>JAOPKB010000001.1 GCA_025517485.1 Natronoglomus mannanivorans
CATCTACTCAAACTACCGACTGAACCTGTAACTTACTAAGGATTTCAACAGAGCCGTTTGGTTATCGATCCAGATATGATCGAATACCTTGACCATCACGTCTACTACCTTATTGAAATTCTTAATCGCGTCACTTCGTCCAACTTGACTGAGAAGATTAGCATCTGGATGAACAACATCATTTCGTTCGTTGTTCATGTTGCAGAACCACTCCCATTCCTCGTCGTAGATACTCTCAGTCAAGTCACCGATGCCGAGGTCCTCAAAGATGTCTTCTACGATATCATAACGGCTAGGTCCATAATTGCCCCCATATGAGTCAACCTGTTCTTGGGCTTTTTCAAGGGAATACCCCTCCCAACGGTAATACAGGAGGCACTGTCGATAGAGGAAGTTATCCATTGCAGAGACCAAGAGGGGGTACATTGCGTACATGTTCTTACGTCTGATTGTGAGTGAAGCTTCATTAAGGAGATCAATCCATGGTGGGTTCGTTGCCTCGCGTGGGGCCTTCACGTACCGATACTGGACGTCCAGCATATCGCCAGCTTTGATGACCGACTCATCTGCTCCTTCACGAAGCGTCGCGTTCAACGCGACAGAGGCCTCACCAGTAGGAACAACGGAGACGAGCACTTCGTCACCTAAAGAGGCTCGTGTATATGCACCATCAATCCCACGCACTTCTAAATCGGTATCTGTCCCATCCAGTTTAATTCCAAGGAGAACTGTACTTTCAATCACGTACCCCTCGTCTAATTGATGGCGCTCAAATTCTCGTGATCGGCCGACTGGTACCTCTGTGTAATTCAAGCCTGTACTAGACCCGAGCGGAAGTGGACTTCCGAAGAAGGCATCTGGGTCATTTTCACGAAGTTGCGTGAGAAACCCATTTTCGGGCCAAAACCCCGTTGGACAGTTGGGACAGAGAAATATCCGGTTAGGATGGATGTCTCGTGAGCCATACTCCTGTATATCGAGAAAATCAATAGGAGTCTTACACTGAGGACACGTTATATTCACTGCTCCGGCTTTTGCGTCAGGAGCGATACGCCGAACAGAATGTCCCATAGATGGCTGCTATTTGGTCCACACTGACATTAATGCTAGCACAGAAGAATAGTTAGGTCACATCTTTACCAATCATTCATATTAACCAAATTATATTTAAAGAATCCCCCTATTTATTTACTCACAACGGAATTAGGGCAAATTGTCTATAGAAATCTTCACTGCGGCGTTATCACGGATGTACGGATCGGATGAAGGTATCGATGCAGCAGCTAGAACATAATCAGCATCTATCTGATTAGTACTGCCATAGCTGCAATAGAGTGAGTGTTCGGAAATTTCTCCATTGATGTCTCGAATAGGTCGGTCTGGCAGCCAATCACTCTGATCCAGGGGAACCCGAGTACATTGTGTTATACGGATATAGTCACTACGAATTGCGTAAAGTGCCTCCATAGAATTCTCTGGATCTGTATTTAGATGCGCTCTCTCAAGTTCACTAAATGAATCTACGATACTCCCAATTGAACGTTGAGAATCGACATCAAGGAAGGGTTTTGAAGTAGGGATATAAAGTGTGGTTGGATTAAAGACCTCTGTTAATGCTTCTACGAGATTATTATGCGTAATCTCTGACAGAGATACAGTCGGTACATTCTCAGCCTCTTCCAACCGTTCAATCAGAAACTGCCGCTCTAACTTATGGATGTTCGAAATTCCACTGGACATGCCGATTTTATGAATATCTGAGAGTGAATCACCTTCCACCCAATCGTATTGGACCGGCAGCCATTGAGATAGGACCTCGAAGGACTCCTGGTGACGGTTTTCAACTACCTCTCGATCTACCTCCTTACCAAATATAGTAGAGTCTTCATATTCTTCACGAACCTGGTCAACGAGCTCTAAAGCAAGATCCTCATTCATAAAATGATACTCTACAACCCACTCACTTTACTATATTCCTCAGTCGCTGTCGTCTCTGATATAGCCAATTCATGCTAACGAAGATGAATTCAGCGGCTCTGTTGAACCTCATTCTTTAGACGTTTTTTGCATGAAACACACGCTCACTACACGTGCGTACTGACCGCCGGTATACCTACCAGTTGTGATTAAATGTTTTCTTCGCCGTGCAAGATACATGGCGCGAATCTTGCGCGATAGCGCGTCGAAAGCCTGAGCGCTCAAACCGCTCAATACAGAATAGTTGATTATCACAAAATCTGTAGATGAAGTAGCCACCGTCTTTTAACTGCTTCAGATTCGATATTGCCGATTTTGCAAACTTGCTGGTAGATGAGCATGTGGTATGGCACCTAGTTGATGGCATTATAGCTCTGGATTGCTGGGGGGTAATCAGTAAAGTCTTGGTGACTGGTATTTACATTTTGATTGATGGGTAGTGCTGGTTCAAAACTGTCCGTGAAAGAGCGGATAGGCTACGAGGTATTCTTCTTCACTGCGGTCTACGGCCTGTATAACGTTTTCTTCTCCAATCCGGTGCTCGTCGATACTGCCGTCTTCACCCTGCTGTTCGGAACTTTATTCGTCAGATACCATCTCGTTGTCTCTGACGAAGACCTGTCTGATTCAAGCGCGGCACGGTGGACAGGGACAGCCACGCTGGTAACCAGCGTTGCAATCACCTCCCACCTCGGGTTCAAGACTCTCGGAGATCTGGTAGTCCGGTTTGACGGTGGTTTTGACCAGTATATTCTTTTGGCTGGATCAACGGTTTTTGGAGTCTTACTGTTCGCGGCGTGCAACCATCCGGTTTTCCGGTATGATGAGCAGCGTCGAGAGACTTTTATCGAGAAGGCGAAAGAGGATAGTCCAACGGGTTTGATCGCCCGAATAGCTTTGTTTTTCGATCGGCAGTCGGAGAGAGCGAGTTATGACTTAGATGTCGAGAGTTCACTGAGTCTGGATGAGGCGAGGCAGTTGATGCGGAAGCAACGTGAGGGCGATATTACGCCCGAAGAACACGACCAGCTGAAACAGAACATCAAGAGGCGGAAGAATGCTGCTCCCATCCTAATCGTAGGGTTTCACGCGTTAGTCTCCATCGTCTTGCTCTTGGTTTTCACTGCATTATTCGAGGCGTTGTCCAGCGTTGAAGCTGTAAAGATGCTCAGCCTGATCTTAATCGTTACAGCAGTTTACTACTCGTTCTTGCTGCTTCACACTCGGTTCGGACTGCGGAGAGAGGTTTCACGTCCGCTTCCGAAGATGCCGATGGAGCTGATTCTCTGCATCCTCGTCACGTTCGCCACACTGTCCAATACTAGTTTTATGGGAGGTGCAGCAGTCATCATCATTATACCGTTCACAGTATATCTACTGACGAACCGAGGAGGGTTGATCAGCCAAAAGATGATTCTCAGTGTGATGAAGTATTTGGTCGATACCCGGGATGATGAATACGCCGACGTAATGAGAGAAATTATGCAGGAAGAAAAGTAGTCGAACCGGTTCACCGAACGGCAGCTTCGGATTAGACTTTCTGCCGTCAGAAATCGATATACTGTGATTCCCACTCTCGTCGTTCCTGAATCAAGCGTTGCCCGGTATCAGTGATCGCGTAGTAGTTTGTCCGCCGGTCGAGCTCCCCTTTTTCGACCAATTCCTTGTTCACCACGGTATCGAGATTCGGATACAGCCTCCCATGGTTGATCTCAGTTGTATAGTACTCCTCTATCTCTTCTTTCACGTCTTGTCCTGAAGGCTGATCCGCACTGGCGATCACGTACAGCAGATCGCGCTGAAACCCAGTTAAATCGTCCATGGGTGCCCCTCACACTATAGACTATTTGTTATAACCAATATACAATGTTTTTCCAGAGCTTGAACTTCAGTAACACAGTTCAAATACCGTTCTCAAGCCGATTTAAATTTGAGAATCACGGACTTTCTCTACGAGATACTGTTAAGCCGACAAGAAAGGTTATACCAGAATACCCGAGTTACCGAGTCATGCCAAGCAATCCTACCAGAAAAAATAGCGGCCCTACAACCGAACTATCGAATCTGATCACTCTTGTTGGGCGCGGCGTACCATCGAATTTTGAGCTTTCAGTAAGTGGTGAAATCGAAATGGTAGCGGACAACCACCGTGAGGAGGCGACTATCATCTCAGGGGGTGTGGCAGAAGGATTAATCGACAACGGTGTACAACGATTCCGTTTTTCCGGCGAGGTAGCCAATGTCCATGTTCTCGATTGGAATGGCGTGGTGACACCTGAGTCTTCGAGTACTCCGACCGTTCACGTTGATTACGGCGTTCCGGAAAGATAGCGCTCGAAGTCTTCTATCAAACTTCGACTTCTTTGTCACAATCCGAGAGATGAGTACTATATCTGTGGGATCATTGTCTAACGCCTCCAATAGTTACGTGTGACACTCTGGACTAAGACTTAACCAGCCCAGATCCCAGTCCAATTGCTCCAACAGCCACTCACTTATCGTCGCAACGCTTTCTACTTCTGACTCCTGCACCAGATCACGGTCATCACGCGCTCTATCTTCATACCCGTACTCTTCACCTATGTTCCGCGTCCAATTTTCAATCTCCTGTCGTGCCTTTGCAATACCGCCTCGCGTCGCCGTGTAGAGTTCTCGTAACAGTACGAGATACGTATTCCAGCCAAGCATTCTGGAGACAGTTCCGAGTAAATACTTGTGCGCTGCTTTGGTCACAAAGCCGGCAACACGGCCGGCTAGGCCGAATTTGACTGCGACCAATTCTGCAATGAAAATCCCGAGACTCATCAACATATCCTCAATCTCTTCGGTGAGAGCTGGTGATTGGGCTTGGGCGACAGCACACGCATCATCAATGAGTTGTTCGAGACTACTGGCGACCGGAAGCACTGACATACTCCACCGCGTCCATGCAGATGTTCGAGCGGTAAGTTCATTTGTAAACGAGGGCGCGTATCCAAGCGTCTGACTCAAAATTGTGAGGATTGTATTGGTAGCAGCAGAGATTACGCCAGCTTCCGGCGCTCGCTCGTTCATCGTAGCAATAGACACGCCGCCCAGTTCATCGGCTACCTGATGGCAAATTTCCGCCGCAAGATTCTCCACAACATCTGATAGACTCTCAGGCTGATCACCGATCTGCGTGTACACTGTGGAGACTGCGTTGGTCGCAACAGCATTGATTTCATCTTCTGGTTGGCGCATCGCGCGTATCGTGACATCTGCGGTTATACTCTCGCTATCTGGACTGGTCCATACATTATCTGTCCAGTCGAATACTACTGTGTAATCGCCCGGTTTGATGACCGCTGATTCCCGTGTTGGACTTGACGCTGACAGACATTCAAGACCATAGGCATCTACCAATGATTCATTCCATCCCGCTTCGGACTGAAGACGACGGTAAATACGGAACGGATGAATGTTCTCAAAGTTTACGCCGCTAGGGACGGAAATTGAGGGTGGATTGATCTCGACACCGTGATCTCGTTTTTCCAGTTTGATCGAGCCTGGTTCATAACTGGTTTTATCGATAATTGGTCCGGTCTTCAACGGGTATGATTGGGCCTGTCCCTTGTAGTCATTGAACCACATATCGTCAAGCACCAGTACATCTGGCGGATCAATATCAGCATCTGTCCTGACCTCGTATTCAACTCGGATATTAGATCCGGCGTGGCTGAATTCGAACGGCCAGTACCGGCGATCGGGGCCAAGTTCTAGTTCACCATGGGCCTCAGCAATGACCTCGTCAAGTGTTTCTTCCGGTTCAGTAGGGGTGGCAAGGTCGTTGCCAGATTTCGTGGAAGCGGCGGCGTTGGTTGTGCTTAAGAGATAGAGACTACCCGCAGCAGCACCGGATTTGAGAAGCTGCCGCCGAGAATATCCCATTTACTCACCATAACCGTACCGAATACAAATAAGTATTTACTACACATTTGTGTATCATGTCCGTCTTCTCGGCGTTGAGAAACGATTTAATGAGTACAGGGTAATGTAGCCGTGGTATATGCTGGCAGCCTTTGGTAGTACAATCGCGGTAAAACCGCCAGTATCACGTTCAGCCAGTGGAATTAGTGGAAAAGAAGCCAAAAATCCACTTCTGGAAACGCATGAAAACACAACTCCCACGGCAGGATCTGGCTATAAAGACTTGGGTAAGTGAACCTTCGAGTTTGTCAATTCATTTGAAGGGGCTTGAGGGCAGACATTTAAAAATGAGTGACTACTTATTTTCAGCATGTCTAGCAACCCCTCTCAGGGCGCACTCACGGATTTCCATACGAACAAATGCCCAGTCTGCGGGCGAATGTGCGGTGACGACAAGCAAATATGCCATCCCACGGATTTTGTCACAACAGAACGCAAGCTTGCTATGCGTCAATGCCTTTTTCCCGAACTCAGGCCAGAATTTAGCGACTCAGTTCCTCTGTCACCAGTAGTCGGCTCAGATTCTCTGCCCTTTAACGTCCAATATCTCACGCTAGCACCCCTAATGCAGGCGTTCTCCAACGAATTGGATGAATATGAGAAATCAACATCATATGAATTTCCCGATCAACCATGGATTCAACGTATCTACAGGAACCACCATATTCCAGATGGAAAACTCACACGTTGTCTACATGCCGCTCTACAGGAGATCGAAAAGCGAATTGAAGCAAGAGAGCAGGACTCGGACGTCATTGATGTGCTTGCGCATCTCGTATATCTAGATCAATTTGGGCTCTTGCCTGGTTACGATCGACTGAGGACGAACAAGAGTATTCGAAGGATCTGTTCAGATCACTTTGGATCCGAGATCAGCGATGCAACGATAGAAAACTCAGAACTTCTCGTCCGACGGCGAGTAGACCGGGCAAAAGTATACAGTACAACGAGTGCGTTCCGGAGAAAATGGGATTTGGAGATCCATTTGGATGGATTTGATCATAGACCGGTGGTTGGCGATCACAGGGACCACAACCTCGTAACCAGAGCTGCAAAAGAGAAGCTATCGCTCCTACCAACAGTCCACTGGGCATGTGCACCCCATTCGTTTTATTTAGGAGAAAATAGTGGCTCTTCAGCAGCCGTCATTGATTCATCGAAAGTGCCTACTTTCGAATTCGATTTTGCTGGATTCAAGAATATGCCACAGGGGCAGAAATTAGAATATCTGGGGATTGTAGCTGATTGGGACGAATCAAACTATGAGATCTACTATCAACTGAAGCAGCTTCAAGAGACGGATGCATTGGGTATCATCGTGCATTGTAACCGTCACTCAATCTATGAATTTCTTCATTTTTTGAAAACGAACGAGTTAATCGCAAAGCCAGAGGTTCTTCCAGACACTCTTGATCAGTATCAAGCGATCCCAAATGTACAAGCGCTTCATGACACAATAATAAGAGAGGTCCCATTCCTCGATGGCATAGTCATCTATCCCCGTCGGAAATTTCTGGACGAAACGTTCCTTCAGATTGATCAGCTCATGAGGGGGCAAAATAATGCTTAGTCCAACAACCGATGATCGTGATGCAGCTAGGGCCACGGTTCTTCCGTTGGATTGCTCTCTTGAAGACCTGAACAAGTTATTCACTCGTACCGGTTCTGAATCAGACGAAGAGTTCGCCAAGCGGCTTGATGAGTATGGGGTACATGCTCTGAAATCCCGCTCAATAGAGCCGAGAGATCCTGTTGGAGTGACGTCGATCTCGGAAATTGCAATATTCGCATCACTGGCGGCATTACGTATCGAATTCGCTGATCCGCTTCAATCCACACACTATTTAAAGAATTTTCCAGAGAACAGTTCGGAACGGAGAATGATGCGATATCCACTCAGGCATCATCCTGGGTTATCGATCTTTGTGCGTGATATTCTGAATCACTACATCTCGAACGTTCTCTATGCTTTTCGGAATCTTCTCCCTGAGAGATTACAAAAAGAGGTCGTAGCTGTCCTCTGCGCTCCAGATCCAGAAGGGCGACAGTCGGAGCCAACCAGCCCTGCTCGAACATATATCGAGTCACAGAATTCAAAGAGTTCACATCGCGGAAAATACGCTGATCGAATCAAAATCCGCCAAGATGGTTTCGAGGTCCCTTTCACCTATGCAACTGCTCGATGTCTGGTTGAGCCACCAACTGATCAAATACATTTCCCAGAAGGAGAAGAGCTGCACTACCTCCGTAACAGAAGAGATTCGTTACTCATTCCCGGAGATGTGGTCTATACTAAGCTCGTAGAGTACGCATGGCATGGATGGTATCGATTAGTTCATTCGGTCTATAACTCGATCTCCCAAGAACACATTGATCGACTCATTGACTCAACTCCGCGAATTAGTACAGAAATCAAGGAACATCTTGACTATCGTAGACCGTATCGCTCGTTCATTCCCTACTACGGCGCTACTACCAGTAATCCACTTCGCAAGCCAGGAACTCGTGATCCAATATCTCGTCCCGATAAACGCTTAATCACTATTGCTGATACAATTCGATGGTCCGATACACTCGCATTTGGCGAGCATATTCGCACATCTGATCTATTTAATGAAGTATGTCGCTTTTATCCTTCTCCAGACCGACCGAGTAATGACTTATCGAGTCTCGGATCTCTTGAAAGCGCATTAGAACAATCGCAAGATGACAGAATTACAGTGGTAGGAGACAGAGAAAAGACTTACTGCACAGTTCCGAAGCCGATACCAACCCCGTTCTTTACTACGTTTTCGAACCTACCATGGGATACCTATAGACATCTATTAGCTGAACAAACTAGGTATGATTTGAAGGCGTCTGAAAAGATATCGCCGTTTCTACCCAGTCAAAAGCGGCCGTCTACGACCAAACAATATACTGGTGACTGGAACCATAGTGAGCAGCAAGCGGTATCTAGCACATACAAATTTTCGACCGTGCATGCTGTTGAACCCCTTAACAACATACATAATTTCCAATCCCTGACCGCCGACGAAGTACTACTATTGACCCGAATCGGGTTAGGGATGGAGCGGCAGATTCGATCTTATTCTCTCCTCAATAGCATGAAGTCCTTTGAGAAGAGGGAGAACGGAGAACCACTTGACGTCGATCTGAACAAGTTGGAGGAGAGGGGTCTGCTCATTAGGCATTACCAAGAAGGAGATCTCCGTCAAAAATATTATTCCGTTCCTTGGACGGTACGTGACCAACTTTCAATACCTAACATAAGCCATGATGGGTGGGGAGAACGGGGTACATCAGAGAGAACAATTCATAGACTGGGTATCGATCTACTTGCCTCTCTTTTTGCTCTTCGGCCGGATGTTGATAAAGTAGTCCGCTACTCTGACGTATGGCGGCTACAGCCGTCCTTTTGCTGGGAGGAAATCCGCCAATTAAAAGATAAGCGTATGGATGTTGTCGGCTTTTCACAGGGAGCTCCGAAATGTGGTGGTGAGGTTGAAACAATGTCCGGTGATGCTGCTGGAACAAAAAGTACTGTTGAGAAACTAAGTCAATTCCCAAGCGAACTCGATAGGTATCTTGTAACGCCAAATGGAACACATTTATCTACCCTTATGGCCCGTCTCTCGGACTCAGAGTATTTTGGGGAGAAATTTAATGACTCGATCAAGGGAAACTACCGACCTTCAAAAGTCCGGAACAAGCTTGATTCGTATGGCATCTTAGGACGTGAGTTTGACTACCTCTTAACATATGATAATATTCGAGGAGAGCTTCCAAGCTCACCTACCTCCACAATCGATTTGGATGAGATCGTGGGGACTATCTGATTAGTAGTGTTCCGCTGAAATCTAACATACCTACAAATTCTGTCAAGCTTATCGATAGTGCCCGGTCAAATATTTCTCTCTTAGAAGCAACCTTAGCACATCTAACCACAGCTCAGACACTCATTCTTTCTAACCGTGCCACATGGTATTAGATGATGTTTAAGACTATTTTAGCACGTTTCGATATCTCCATGATTCTTCGCGGTACACTTGTGGTTTGACGCACCCCAATTAACGATCTTCCTCAATTAGATGTGCTAAGAACAATTTTGAAGCGGCTATGTGGTTGTTGAATGGCCCGATCGCTCCGCTACTATGTCCCCATGATATTGATGGAATTGGCCCAAATCGTCCTCGTAACTCATGAGATGGAATATGCTACCGGACTTGCAGAAACACCAATAAAGAGACAGATCTTACTTCCTACTCACTCTACCCCAAAAGCGGGAACACTGCCAGCCAAAATTGCTAAACCTCACAAGAGACAACTGCCAAGAATCACGAGACGATGGATCGACCCGACATAGATGAAACAGTAGATTGGTTGCAGGGTCGAGGATATTATGGCGATCAAATCACCCATCAGCGAATCGTCGATGGTCAGGGTGCAGAAACGGAAGAAATCAGTGTCTCTGATCCCCTATCTATCGCGCTCCGTCAAGCAGGAATTCAGGATCTGTATACTCACCAGGTAAGGGCCATTGAGTCAGTCCGTAATAACAAGAACGTGGTTGTAGCAACTCCGACTGCATCTGGAAAGACGCTCACCTACGTGGTTCCCGCTATCGAGCATGCTTTAGAAAACGAAGGAAAAACCCTCTACATCGCTCCCTACCGAGCACTCATCAATGACCAATCAGATACATTCCAAGGATTTGCTGATGAACTGGGATTTGGAACTTCTATCGAACTGGGTGTGCAAACAGGGGAAACCTCTAGAACTGAACGTCGAGAGATCAGAAATTCACAACCGGATGTACTGCTAGCCACGATTGACCAACTCCATCTTAGCCTTCTCCCATATGCCCACGGAAAGAAGCACTGGCGATGGCTATTCCAACAACTCGACACAGTAGTGATTGATGAAGTGCATATGTATCGTGGTGTCTTTGGTAGCCACGCATCGCTGATCCTCCGGCGACTGAACCGACTTTGCGACTACTATAATGCATCTCCTCAGTATATCTGTTGCTCAGCTACGATCGGAAATCCAGTCGAACACGCATCAGCAGTCACAGGTCAAGACGAGTCTACCTTCACACTCGTCGATGATGACGGCAGTACTTCAGGTGATCGTCATTGGTTGTTCTGGAACCCCCCGATCAAAAACAATGGTGATGATGAGAACCAGAGGGCTCCGGATCCCGCGGTTGGTCCAGACGGAGAGGTCCGTGCCGGTCATGACGAGCGATCGCCTGAGCAGATCGCTACGGCCCTCAGTACAGGAACGAATTCTACAACGGAGAGTACGGATAGATCATCAGAACCGGCTGATGAGGTCGCACTCCCATCGCACCAGGAAGTCGTCGGAGGTGAACGACGATCGCACCATGTTGAATCTGTACGCTTGTTCTGTGACCTAGTGACCAAGGGATACCAGACGCTCGTATTCACTGCTGCCAGACAGGGAACGGAACAGTATGTTGATTGGGCAGATAAGATGTTGCGTGAACGCGGTCAGCAGGAACTTGCAGATAACGTCCATGCGTATCATGCAGCCCTCAACACAGACCGTCGGCTTGTACTCGAAGAAGCGCTTCGCAGTGGCGATGCTCGTGGAGTCTGGAGTACGAACGCACTAGAACTCGGAATTGATATCGGCACACTCGATGTTGTTTTGCTCGATGGATATCCTGGCACGTCTATGAGTACGTTTCAGCGGGCAGGCCGGGCCGGCCGTGGCGATGATGCTTGTCTCGTCGTGCTTGTTGGAGCTGATGATCCGCTCGATCAGTATACTATGCGAGAGCCAGACGAACTGTTTGAGACGGGTGCAGAACGAGCTGCTGTGAACCCATACAATGACGCTATCCGGCCAGACCATATCGTGTGTGCGGCAAGTGATCACTTTCTGTCGCCAGACGATGAGACTTACTTTGGAACAGATCTGCCGGAGTTAGTGACAGAAGCCGAATCCATCGGTCGTCTTGCTCGTGTTGATAGTGGTGATCGAATTCAATGGCGTGCGACCGACTCAGACGTTCAGTGGAATACAAATATTCGTGCAATTGATGATCGGGAAATCGCTCTCATTGACCGAAATCGTGACGAGCAACTCGCTTCGCTAGAATTCGGTGCAGCAGTACGAGATGCTCATCCTGATGCGATTTACCGTCACCAGAAGCAAACATACCGAGTCGTTGAGTTAGATCTGGAGTCGGATCGAGCTCTCCTTGAGACTACTTCAACCCCTGAATACACACGCGCCCTTCGAGAAAAGTCAATCACTATTGAGGATACGTACCAGACATCATCCACGGATGACTACGAAATGGCAGCACAAGCGACGTTAGGTAAATTGACTGTTGAGGATACGGTCACCGGCTACCTCCGGTATAGTGATCCGAGTGATGAATCTCCCCAAGAATGTGAGTTTGACCGGCCTCTGGAGTCAAGATCGGTTGAGACAACGGGACTGTTCATTACTATCCCGACAGATGTGGAGGCCACGATTAGTAGTCAAGCCGAGTCACAAGACGAATATCTCAGTGCGCTCCATGCTGTCGAACACGCGTTGATCTCACTGTTTCCTATGGAAATCCTGTGTGATCGAGGTGATATAGGTGGGCTTTCGACGGTAAGCCATGGTCAAACGACTGGTGGGACGATTTTTGTCCATGATGGCCATCCTGGTGGGGCAGGACTCACACGACAGGCTTTCGGCCAGCTTGATGTCCTCTTGGAAAAGACGCTCAAGCTCCTCCGTAATTGTAGTTGCCGAGACGGATGCCCTTCGTGCATTCATTCCCCCCACTGCGGGAACGCAAATCGGAGTCTCGATAAACAGCTCGCAATCCAATTATTGTCTGAGCTGAGTAGCTTTTCCCGATCACAGGAAATTAATTCCTGAATTGTATACTTTTCTTGCGTGTTCACTCTCAACAAGCGTTAACTACCCAGCATAGCAACCATGAGCTATGGATTACGTCAACGGCGAGGATGTTACGGACAATAAGCATCTGGCAGAGGTGATCGACGTGACGCGGGAGGGGAGCGCCCAACCCGGCTCTGCTGGCTACGATGAACCGGGCAGCGCGGGGCCGGGAATGACGCTCCGTGATTCGTGCTTCCACGTGGCGATCGAGGAACTCCAAAAAATCCAGTCCGCGCCACAGGAGAGCCAAAAAGAGATCGACCGCGTGTTGCGGATGCTCCGAGAGGCACAAAACGCGAACAATGAACGGCGCGCCCATGTTATGGCGAAAGCTCACGAGGCTCTACAGGGCGTGTGGGTGCCATCGGAATAGATAGTCCCCCCTGTGTCTTTTCACACTCAGAGCGAGCGGGGTTAGATCTTACCTGTGCATGCCGCTACAAGCCGCTGCGAGAGCGGCAAGAGTGGTTATACTCCTAGACAACTACATCTAACGTCTTTCTCAGAGCATCAGCGCGTAGCCTGCGATTGTGAACAGCACAAAGAACAACAGCATCCACGGCACGGAATAGTGTGCCC
Source organism: Natronoglomus mannanivorans (assembly GCA_025517485.1). Lineage (GTDB taxonomy): Archaea > Halobacteriota > Halobacteria > Halobacteriales > Natrialbaceae > Halomontanus > Halomontanus mannanivorans. The sequence continues at coordinate 13,438 of JAOPKB010000001.1, forward strand.
ACGTTGCGACCACATCCCAAAAGGTGGAATTCGCTAATAGCATACAACCAAAAACCCACCGGTCGTTATTAAGCAACTAGGGTGCTCCATATAACGATAATGGATTTTGGAAACGGACCATATTTCGTATGATATTTACGACTTGTATTCAACACGATCCAGCGACATCACCGGCACTTGATGAAAATTTCGGCATTCGAATCTGTAATTGCCGCGGAGATCTGCAATGAGTAGGGTGATGAACAGGCTATTTCCCCGTTTCACCATGATCAATAGTACCACTTTCACCCTGGTTTGCTTACTATTAAAGCAGAAGAGACACTATTCAGCTATATCCGCAGAGCGGACAAACGAATGAGAATTCCACCACAGATGGTTTATAATAATGAATGAGCCTGACAATATAGAAGAGCTGGTTCGAGAAGAAGATGCGGGTAGCTGTGTTGAGGATCAGGTTACAATGGCGTACTGGTTCTACAATAATGATGTCACTGCTCCAAAAGACCGCGAGAAACGAACCGCAGAAATCATCGAAGCGCTAGCAGAACAGCTTGATCACGAACCAGAAACGGTGATCGGGAATCTTGTCAGTATCGAGGTAGTAGAGCGTGTTCCGACCTCGGGTAGCGGGACATACATTAGAAATCACCGTACAGAGGACAACTTCTACACTCCAAATGAAGATGGATTCCTTGAACAACTGAAAGAGGAAATAACTCGGCTTCTCCTTGATATTCTAGAGCAGGAACAAGCACAGAAGCCAACAGCAGCTGATGGTGGTTCTGGCGAGGATGTCCCGACAATCAGGACAATAGCTGCTGAAGCGGTTGGTGTGATCCCTGACAATTTAGTTTATGCGCTTACTGGGACGCTCGAATTCGTGACTGAAGTTCCCGAACTGGTAGATGACGAAGAGATCGAGTTAGAGGATCCTGTAGAGCGGATGAACAACTTCGATTCTGCTGTGAAAGCCATCATTGCCCATGACGAGATTGAACGTGGACGGAACTACGAACCTATGGGCTGGCGTAATGTGGCAAATCGATACACGCTGACGCAGAGAGCTGCGGCAATTGAAGATAACCATTCGGTGTCAGACTTCTCATAGAGGAAGTCTCCCTAGGAGGTATGGTATTGAGTTTAGCAGGGATTTATATGGGATCTAGTTAACAACATTCGAAACGTGACTGTTGGTCTATATTCGGCTCTTGCTGCTTCTGCTAGTGTGTTTATTGGTATTCTCACAGCACTCCTCGTGAACAATCTCGTCAAGCTCAAATCCGAAAAGGATCTCGTAGAACGGCGAATTGAGTCTCTTGATTCCCGAATACAGGGTCTGAAACAAGAGAAGAACGCCCTAGAAGAGTACGCGACTAACATCGAAGAACCACGATTCCCAGAGAAAGGTCGATTCTCTCCAGAATATCAACATATTGATTCCACGAGCAGTATGGTTGCCGCGGATATGATGGCCGATGTACAAAGTACAAGACAGCACAACGAACGGCACCGCAGATGGAATCAGATTCGTGCTCAACTTGAATCGTTCAATAGTGAGCAGGAGAGATTCTCTGATAGATATGAATCGCTCGATAGTTCGGGTGTCGAAAGCACACTATATGCAAGTGTCATCACAATCCTTCTCTCGGTCGGTCTCCCTCTTTTTGCTTATCTTCTCCGTATTTCTGGGGTTATACTCTTCTCGGGATTCTCGTGGCTTGAACCAGTCGTGGTTTTTGTCGTTTGGGCAGTAGGACTGGGATATGTTCTCTATCATCTTAACACGCAGGTTGCATCCGTGAAGAATGATATTGAATAGATGTCCGGGGATTGAGGGCAAGAGGGCGAGTCCTTGAGATACCGTCGGTCGCTATGACTACTGCACCAGATTAGTCCTGTTAGCGCCCGGAGACAGGCGCTAACAACCATGCGTAACACTATACTTAATGCAACACGTAGCACTATTCGAGAAATGCCGAAAACCAAGGTCCAAGTCACCGAATCTGAGGTGCAAACCCCGGATGGAGACACGCGACAAACCAAACAGTACCGAGTCACTATCCCAAAACAAATGGCCGAGTTTTTCGACCTGTCTCAAAGTGACAAACTCGAATGGTCATCAGGGAGTGCATCGAATAAGATGGAAGTAACTGTCCACAAGAATGACTGACACAGCTCGAATCTACGCGCGACTGTCCGACCACAGCAACCGCAGCATCCAAGGACAAATCGATGACTGTCGCGAGTACGCCGATCGGCAGGGATTCAATATCGATCATGTCTACAACGAAGGGCAGGGCCAATCCGGGTGGGATGAGTCCCGAGACGAATACAGTCTGATGCTCAACGACGCTGAATCTGGTGAGTTCAACGCGCTCATCGTTCGTGATGGATCGCGATTTGGGCGCGATAAGCGTGAACGTATCCGACGGTTTTTTGACCTTGATGACTGGGGTGTCCAACTCCACACCGTCAGTCGTGGATACGTGGACCCAGAAGATCCGAGTGACTTCTTGATGGAAGTATTCAAAGCGATGAGCGATGACCATGGGAAGCGCGGGGAGGTTGAACGGTTAGAGGCTGAGATGGAGAAACGACGGCAGAACGGATGGTTCATTGGTGAACCTCCGGCTGGATTACAGTACGATGAAGAGAAGCAGTACCTGGAAGCAGTGAAGGGCGAGATCGATGACGTGATGCGTGTTTACCAGCTCCGGGACGAAGGTGCAACATATCGAGATATAGCAGAGGAAGTCCCGTGGACACTCCCGACGATCGGTAAACTCATTGATCGACGCGAGCAGTACGAATCGGTCAAGAATGGTGCAGTTCTCGGTCGCGATCTCACCATTGTTAGACCGAAACCGACTGAATCTTAGTAATTTATCAACGCTCCTCTTTCAGATGGATTGTCTCTCGTTGAGGTAGCGATTTGTAAAGAGCAGATTTCGCTCGCCCCTATCTCATCGTTACGTCTTGGGCAATACAGCTCTTGAAGCGAACTAGGAACTACGACCAAATCGGAGTCCTGTATGATATATGGTGCAGCGGACGAGAAAAATGATTTCCCAGGCAGACTTCCCGAAGATCCCTTGTCACTACCCAGGATTGAATAGTAAAACCACCACGAATTCACATGAACGCTTCTTCGAAATCGCTCATGAACGCTTCCTGTATGGAGTTCTCGAACGTCTCAAACTGATCTTCATAGAACTCCCCAGCACCCGCACCAATGATACCGGCATGCTGATCGCCAAGGAAGATCAGTGCCTGCGTCGGCCTAACGGTGACGGTTGAATCAGACGTCGGAATGTCCTTAACAGTGTGTGTTTCGGTTGGATCACCGTTGAGAATGAACGTCCAGTCTGCCTCGTGATTTGCTGCCGGGAACGAAGTCACTATCGGCTCATCGAGGGACGCGTCTCCTGTTGGTGCGTACTCGTACAGTTGAATGAACGAATTGACGGCCTCCTTCCCATCCATCTTGACACTCAGTTCTCACTGTACTAATTTAAATTCTTAGTCGGCCTCGTTGCGCGGTAAGACAGATTGACTTCCTCTTCTAAACAGTGGATAGTTGTACGGTTTCATAACTCAGAATCGTTCCTGAAACTGAATAGGGCAGTTTGGTAACTACGTGTGCGTATTGACCGCCAGCGCTCCTGCCAATTCTGATAGATGTTCTGAGCGCCCTGCAAGATGGACAGCGCAGATGCTTCAACCCAGAGAGCTGTCTGCTCTCACCAGAGAAAAGTCAAAGCTTTTACTCGTGCAATAGATACCATAATCTTGAATGGAAGGCCAGGTGCAACCCCAGGACACGACCAGCACCACAAAAACTGAAGTTTTCGACAAACTTCGAGAAAAAGTCACGCACGAAAGACAGATCGAACGCGAAAAGGCGATCCAGACACTTACCGAGCACTCTACAAACGAACTAAAATATCTGGAAGATACCCCATTCATTCCCGGAGCCGAGATCACTAGGTCAACACTCACACCTCCGGATGTTCTCTCAGTCGAAATTCCCGTACATCCGCAGACAGGTGAAACAGCCAACGTACGAGATGAATACGGACTCTACCAGGGTAATGAAGTACTTCTCCAGGGAAAATACGAGGGTGAGGATGTACAAGCCACTGGTATTATAAAAGAAATCAAAGAGCACTCAATCCACGTCAGGGTTACTGGTGAGGCAGCAGGAGATCTAAGCCGACAAGGAGAAATTGCTAAATCAAGCAATTCATCGATCGGCGGAATGCTCAATCCAGTAACATACGATAGACAGTTGGACGCAGTAGAATACGCTCAGAACCATCCTATCGCATCAATACTTACAGGCAGTAAACCAGTTCAGTTCTCTCACCAGTTCGTTGCTAATACACGCGAACTCGATAAAGACCTCTATAGAAATAAGCGGCAAAAGGAAGGAATCGAAAAAGCACTGAACGCTGAAATCCTTGCTTGTCTTCAAGGGCCACCAGGTACCGGGAAAACACGTGTCATCGTTGAACTGGCTCGTCGTCTTGTCTTAGCCGATAAACGGGTGCTGATCACGGCAGAGACAAATGCAGCTGTAGACAATATTTTGATCGGAAGCAGTGACAAATTTGAGGCTGACACCGACTCTTTGCTTCACTATCACCTGGAAAACGAGATCCATGCTGCGCGAACCAATCTGGATGGAGAAGAGGTTCATTCACTCGCCAGGGAACACTTCGCAGATTGTTCTCCGGAAGCTGCGGAGGTAGTAGCTTCTACGAACAGCAGCTCTGCTAAACTAGGTATTGACTCCTTCGACTACGTGATTATCGACGAGGCTACTCAAGCCTCTATTCCATCCAGTTTGATCCCTATCGTCCGGGGGGAGATAACTATCCTTGTCGGTGACCATAAGCAGCTGCCACCGTTCTCTCAATTACAGAACAAGACCCAGGAATCACTCTTCGAACGGTTGTACGCGGAAAATGGTTTGTACGGACCAGATATCGGCACCCGTTTCAACATCCAATATCGGATGGACGAGAAAATAGCAGAGTTTCCATCACGGGAATTCTACGAAGGAGATCTCAAGACAGCGGGAAGTGCAGGGAACATTCGAGGTCAACTCGATATGCTGCCTATGGGTATTTTCGAGGTGAACGGTGATTACGAAGAAGGAGGGATGTCGAAATTTAATCCAAAAGAGGCTGAACACGTGGAACGGATGGTCAAAATGCTTCGTAAGAAGGGTCTGCAAGATAGTGAGATCGGGGTTGCTGCTGCGCACCGGAAACAGGCAGAGCATATCAAAGACCGTTTGAATCAGGCAGGTATCGGTAATCTTCAGGAGTTGAGAGTCAATACGTTCGATTCTTTCCAGGGAAGCGAGCGTGACGCAATGATCCTTTCCTTCACTCGGTCGAATGAACGAGGTAACATCGGTTTCCTGGGTGATGAAATCGGGAGACGACGGCTCAACGTTGCTATGACCCGTGCTAAGACGTTTTGTGCCTTGATCGGTGATTGGGATACACTGAGGGAGGGTTCGAATCTGTACGAACGCCTCTATCAGTACGTTGACGCGGAAATAGCGCCTGCGAAGAAGGTCACTCTTTAGACGGGACCGGAATTGTTGAGTAAGAGTTGGGTTCGGGTTCTTTAGGAGTCAATATGGGTACAGAATGCTTCGATCGCTTCAGAAGGAGTGGTATATGCCTCATCACCTATTAATTCAGTTCTCACCAGCGAATCAACATCTTCGAACAAGTCAACCGAAAATTCCATCGTCAAGGTACTCTCGGTCACTCAGTATTCTGTACTTATCGGATGATTCGACGGAAACTGGCTGAAAATAGCTCCCAATGTCTTTCCGACATTGGGTTCTCTCAGCGTTCAGAATAGGAGAGAGATTCAGAACATTTCTGGTTGGTAACGAATATGGGTTCGCCCATCATTCCTCAGTGTCTCCGTCAATCTCGCTCACAGCCGGCACGGTGAACGAGAACGTTGCTCCTTCGCCGGGGCTTGACTCCACCCATATTTTCCCATCATGTCGCTCAATAATCCGCCGACACAGCGCAAGTCCAATTCCCGTTCCAGAATGCTCTTCCTGACTGTGAAGGCGCTGAAATACGTCGAAAATCCGGTCAGCCTCGTCAGGATCGATACCGATTCCCTCATCGTGAACTGAAACTTCCCACATTGCACCATCTCGTTCGACGGCGACGTGCACCTGAGGCGGTTCGTCACCACTGTATTCGATAGCGTTGTCCAGCAAGTTCTGGAACACCTGCCGAAGTTGACCAGGATCTCCCTCGACACGAGGGAGGGATTCGGCCGTGATTTCAGCATTGCTTTCCTCGATTTGGAGCTGCAAGTCGTCCTGAACATCCGACAGAACCATCTCCAAATCAACTGATTCAAAGGGATCACCCTGGGTATCAACCCGTGAGTATTCGAGTAGACCCTCGATCATTTCGCGCATCCGCTCGGCACCATCGACGGCGAATTCGATGAATTCTCGCGCATCCTCGTCGAGGTCGTCGGTATAGCGCTGGTCAAGGAGTTGCAGGTAACTCGTGACCATCCGCAGCGGCTCCTGTAGATCGTGAGAAGCTGCATAGGCGAACTGTTCTAACCGCTCATTCGATTCTTCGAGTTGGCGTTCGTACTCCTTGCGTTCGGTGACGTCTTGGACTACAAGCATGCCCGTGTCTATCTCATTGTCAGCGTTTGTAACGGGCAAGATGTGGTTCAGGAGATGATAGCCGGCAAAGTCCAGCTCGAACGAGTCCTCGTCACCATTGAGCGCGGCGTGGAAGTACGGTTCGATCTCGTGAATGAGATCTTCTGGGTAAAGTTCAAAGAGACTCTGTCCAACCCGATCCTCTGGATCGACTCCTTCCACCTCCAGAAGCTGACCGCCAACGGCCGTATATTCCAGGTCCTCGTTGAACAGGGCCACTGCGCCATTCGGGAAATTCTCTGCAAGCGTTCGATAGCGACGCTCACTCTCCTCGATCTTCCGCTGGTATTCTAACCGATCCGAAATATCTCGGACGACTCCGACCTGCTCAGTCTCACCGCTATGCGTTTCTATCGTAGCGAAGGTCGCCTCCGCCGGCACATTCTCATCATCCACCGTCTGAACCACCGCTTCCAGTGTCGGATCACTCGCACCGTCGTCCGCCATCGCCGCTTTGCGCTCCTTTGCCTGCTCAATCGTGTCCTCATCAACAACGAGCGAGGCATGGGCACCTACGAGTTCGTCTTTCTCGTATCCGGTGAGGTCCGCGTATGCGTCATTGACCATCGTAAAGTATCCGTCTTCGTCTTTCACGTAGATGCCGTCCTTGACTGTCTCTACGATGGTTTCGTACTTTGCGAGTGTTCGCTCGCGCTCTTTGCGGTCGGTAACATCGCGGAAGTAGATCGACAGTCCGGATTCGGAGGGGTATACGTTGAACTCCAACCACACTTCGCGTCCCTCAGCGAATACCTCGAAGGTGACCGGCTCTTGTGTGTCCATTGCCCGCTGGAAGTGCTCTTTGTAGGTGTCTACTGCATCAGGGAAGACGTCCCAGACCTCTTGGTCGAGGAGTTCTTCTCTGGATTGCCCCATGATCTCGGCGGCTTGGTCGTTGAGATGTGTAAACCGCCACTCGTCATCGAGCGCGTAAAACGCGTCAGAGATGCGCCCGAGGATCTCGCTCAACTGCGTTTCGAGTTCCGTCTTTTGCTGTTCAAGCTGCCGTTCCCGCTCTTTTTGCTCAGAGATGTCTTCGACCGCGGCGACTACGCGGTCACTGTTCGCTGATTCGATCTCAAGCGGAGCCGCATTGATCGACAGCCATTGACGACTGCTGTTCGGGAGCTCAACCTGACATTGGAATCCGTGTACTGACTCACCCGTTTCGAGAACCTGCATCCACGGTTGCTCGGCGGTTGGAATCGGATCTCCCTCGGCGTCGTAGACGTCTACCGATGTAAGGCTGTACTCGGGAAGGTCGGACGCGTCGAGACCGTGGCGCGCTAACATCCGCGAGTTTGCTCGAACAAGATGACCGTCGGAATCGAAGACACCGATGCTCACCGGCACCGTTTCGAGGATCTGCTCAGTCAGGTCGCGTTCTTTCCGGAGTTGTTGCTCGAATTCCCGGCGCTCGGTCATATCGCGGGTGACCTTCGTGAATCCTTGCAGCGTGCCGTCATCGTCATGGATCGCAGTGATGGTGACGTACGCCCAGAACCGTGACCCGTCGTTGCGAACGCGCCATCCCTCATCTGTGGTGCGTCCTTCGGCTGCTGCGGCTTCGAGATTTTCTTCCGGGACCCCTTCTTCAATATCGTCGTCAGTATAGAACGTGGAAAAGTGCTTGCCGACGATTTCTGATTCTTGATATCCTTTGATCCGCTCGACCCCTTTGTTCCAGCTGGCGACGGTCCCATCTGGATTGAGCATGAAAATGGCGTAATCTGTGACAGCGTTCACGAAAGCTTGGAATTCCGTTTGCTCTGGTTGTTCGTCAGAAACATGATCCTCGATCTCGTTTTCGGGTCGCCACCAAACCCGTGTTCCCCCGTGTAACTCCGACGTCTGTAGGTCGCCCCGATCAGCAAGTTCCTGGAGGGATTGGTGTGCGGTCTGCCGGGTGCACTCCAGTTTCTCCGCGACTGTCGCGGCTGTTACCGGCTGCGATGGCTTGTCTAAGTGCGTGAAAAGAGTCCGGATTTCCTGGAGAGTTTCATCTGGAGTTGAGTCCGGGGATCCCATTGATTCAGATATTGGAACGGGGCTATAAACGCTTGACGCCGAGAAAACCTCTGGGCGGTCAGATAAAGGTAGAGAACCATCTGGCCAGAAAGGGAGAGAGTGTTCTGAACGAGAGGTTCACAAGACACCTTGAATAAAGAAGCTGTATTACCAACTACTGTTAAACTCGCGAGATTGACGGTATTTTTACGGTAGCACGGTGAGATACATGTGACTAGTGCCGCTGACTGATCTTGAAACTGCGCTGGCGAACGCATATCCGCAGGATCTCGAAAAGCTTGCCGTTGATCTTCTCGCCGAGCGTGGATACGATGTCGAACCAACCGGGACAAAGGGAACCGACGGTGGGATTGACGCCTTGTTACATGACGGTGATCGGGGCGGTGTGCTGCACGTTTCTCGCACGCGAAGCGACCGTCTACGAGGGAAACTCACAGCAGATGCTGAGAAAGCTGCGGATCATGCCCAGGAGTACGATTTCTTCGTGTTTGTCACGACGGCTGACCCATCTGGGTCACTTCGACGGCGCTTAGTAGCTGAAGTGCAAGAGGAATACGGATGGACAGTTACGATTTGGGCGCGTGAGCAACTCCGGAATGCGCTCATGACTGATCATCAACGGCTCGCTCAAGAACACTTGAATATCGATCCAGAGCTTCCTCGTGATGACCATCGAAACGAGATCCGTGCGTTACGAGATGAGCGGCTAGATTGTGTTCAGAATCGAACGGATCTTCCGAATGAGATTCCGAACGGCCCGGCCGTGACTGTCCATGTTATTCCGATGAGCGCGGTCACCACGAACGAAACGACGCCACCTGGAAATCTCCCGTCGATCCCGCTCTTTGGGCATCCGAAACGCGTGCCGGGTGGTGGGAAAATAGTGAGTGATGGCGTCGTTGAATACAATCACCGGTTTCGGACAGCGCACCCGGATTACTTGTATCTCAATGAGGCAGGGTGGATTGAAGGAGTTTCAACCAAGTACTTCAGGACGAATGAGTCGGAGCCCAGCGGAGTTATTGACCCGGAGATAGACCGCGCTATCACCGCAACCGTACACGGATCCTTGTACTGTTTTGATGAGCTCGGGATTGACACGCCGGTATTCGTGACGGCTGGGTTACTTGATGTGGAGGATTATACAATGGGATCAAGACCGTCGCTTGGTTTCAGATCAGGAAGTTTCCCTGATCGATTCACAACCGATATCATCGAATTAGATACGTTGGATCCGTCCGAGTTTGAGATGGTGCATCTCCGGCCGATACTTGACCGGATTTGGTACCAAGCTGGCAGACCAAATGGCTCACCGTATCTCCCGAACTTAGATGGGAAAACTGACGTGTAACCTTGCACGCCCCCGCTGCTCTCCAATGTGTTCTCACGGATTGGTCTTACTCGTTGAAGGCCTCAACGACAGTTTCGTGTAGTTCAGCGAGTTGTGGTGACCGTATCGATGTGAATTCACACTCGTCGGTCTCGATGAACGGGAGATCTGGAGAGTATTCTGAGGTCGGGCGCGTGAACTGAATCGCAGGGTTAGGTGTGTCGAATCGGTCATCGACTCCCGGTACGTATTCGACGTCTGGTTGAGTGGATTTTCGATGGTCTTCGATTTCCTCATGCAAGATTTGCATTTCGAGTTCACGCCCGTGTTCACGGTAGAACACGGCATCAAGCGCGTGTACGAGCTGTAGTTTGTTTATGTCTTCAACCGTACCGCTTCCGACCTCAATAACCTCGCCCGGAGCGCCGGACTCTGTATACGCGACAGGATCATACAGGAATAGGCACAGGTCAGTGGTGAGCGGGAAGTAGATTTGTAGACCACGGGTCTTCCATCCGAGAGATCCGATATCGAGGTCTTGCTTGAACGCCGGATTATCGAGTACGACTGGATGGTCTGCGAAGATATATCCTCGTCCAGTCGAGTCTTTCAACAGAATGGGTTCAAGGTCAGCGACGAGGATGTGCCCGCAGAGTGCTTCGACCTCCTGATTGTTGAATAGTGCATCTGCTTCGACGCGAGTATCCCCGTTTTGCAATGAGGTCAAGAGTTCTTTTTGACTCTCGTCTGTGTTCCCGACACGGGTTTTGATTTCGAGCAGTGTGCGTGTGAGTTCGGTAGCGAATTCGTTCGTTTCTTCGCGTGCAGCTTTCGTTCGGGCGTGTATGTGCGTAATGAATGTGAGGAACAGGTTCAGTTCTTCGCCGTGCGAGAGCGTTCGGACGGATTCTTCGTTGATAACAGTTCGAAGGACGCGAGCGAATTCGCCTTCGAGTTCGCCCATGGCTTCTTCGGTGTCGCCGGTTTCGTCGTAGAAGTAGTTCTCGTAACATAGGTTTCTGATGTTTGTAGGTGGGAATTCTTCTCGGCGGTTTAACTGGTAGGAGGGGAGACGTTCGTTATCCGTGAACCCTCGCATGTATAGTTGCGGGAGGAAGTGTTGCCGTTTTCGAGGCGGCATTTACAGTACCATATCTGATTGAAATGATATAATACCGGTTGATTCTGCATAGTATAGATCGGACGGAGGTCATTTATCATCGCTCTCGTTCCTTTCCAAGTCCTTATTGGGTAGTTCATCAAGTTGATCCCACGCGTCTAAATTCGACTCATATGGAACCAAACACTCTTCAACAATCCACTGAAGAGTCAGTAGTTCCATTCGGAGAGCAACAATATCGTCTGTAGAAGGGGTCTCTCCGTGGTGTAGTGTCTCTTCAATCCCGATCGAGATCTCGGTCACTGTTGTGGCCTGACCACCGAGTAGCATGGCTGTTGCACGTTTTCCAGCTTCTTCCCATCTGCATTCATCACCATGTTCAGCCATCTCAGATACGGACACAAGGTGGGAGAGTGAGTTCCTCTGGCTCAACGACATAGTTCTCCTTCGTACCGGGATGCCGTCGAGGTTTTCTATCAGTCACGCGCTCCTTTGAAGCATATCCAAGTAGACGAACTCGCGCTCTGTCTGCTCCCCAGTCAAGAACGTGTACACGGAAATAGAGATCTGCGGTGAGTTCCTTATCCGTGCGAACCAGCAGCTGTGGATATCGCATTGCATCAGTTGCGGTCGCCTTGACGTCTACAGTCTTATTGCCTAAGACAAGATCGGTACCATCGTCACCAAATCGGTATGTCTCAGTGTCAATCTCGACATTATAACGATGTGCAACCGCTATTTCTCCGAGAATTCCAATTTGATGGCTCGTTAGGGCATCATTCTTGCCAAATACGACTCCACCGTCGATCTCTTTGTACGATTCATTTCGGTCTTCTGCGAGAGCATCAACAGTACGCAGTTGATCTGGAATCAGTTCAATAACCGGCAGCTCATAGAGTGGAATGTCCACCGGTGAGGTCGTGGCGAGAGACTTTTCTCGCTGGGCTGTTGTGATTGACATGCTGTCTCTTTGGTTGGGGACAGCTCGGTCGCGTGCGCCAACACGCGGCCACCTTTCGTGATTGGGATCACTAGGGCAGCGAGCTGCGAATTATCCTATGTTGTCTAGTATAAAAGACACTTGCATTTTTACTCAATAACGCAAGGAGAACTCATGAGACATGCATTATTTAGGTAGACCGGTCAACTAATGAGGACAGATACATATCTGGTGGACAACTACAAATGGAAGATATTCCCCAGCCAACTTCAGAACCCTACGAAGTTGGAGACAAGGTGCGCGTTTATCTTGGTTCTGACGATCCAGATAATCGATTCCACAACGAACGCTGTGAGGTCGTAGACGTGTTTGAAGACGGTTTAGGGGAAGAAACTGGTCGAGAGTTAGACCGGTTTTCCTATCGTGTGCGCGCTATTAATAGCGGAAGTGTGATCCCAGTCCAATTCCGCCACTCCGATCTCGTCCCGGAGTGAACTTATAGGGGAATGACCTAACCTCTAAAAAGCATTAAGAGGGCAACCAGTCATGTGACTAGTCAGGACATGGTCTATTTGGATCCGTTGGTCGATAACGGGGATGTCAAACTCGAAGGCGTCCATCGCAAATTGCTTCCCGATTCGGAAGAAGTAAGAATTGCGACCGGATATTTCTATCTCTCGGGCTTTGATCTTCTCAGAGAGGACATAGATAGTTTGCTCGATCCTTCCAAACAGGACTATGCCCCAATGAGGATTCTAATGGGGCGACAAACAGATCAGAAAACTGCTGACGAGATCTCGGAAGGCCAAAGCCTGCGTACCCAATTCCGAGAAGAAGTTGAAGCAGATATCGCAGGTCTGAATCACGCACAGCTTGACAGGTTAGATCGACTTAAGGAATTTATTGAACAGGGCTACGTCGATATTCGCGTCCGAGCACCTGAACAAGGGTATTTCCATGCGAAAGGGACTAGCTTCCGTCTCCGCCCTGATAATCCAGCACTTCGAGAAGGAGACACTGATCGTCGAGACTGCGCACTAATCGTTGGATCTTCTAATTTCACTGCCAGTGGTCAGCGGAATAATATTGAACTGAATCTTACCACCCAGGATCCACATAAGGTTGAAGCATTTGAGGAATGGTATGACAACCAATGGGCAAATGCAGACGAATTCAGCGAAGAACTTGTTGATATTATTGAAACTAGTGATCGGTACCAAGATTGGCAGCAGCAGAAAGAAGAAGAGCAGAGTGAAGGCAAATCCGTTGAACTTGGTCAATATATTGAACCCTTCGAGTTGTACAAACTTCTTGCGTATGATGCCCTAAACGGCAATGTTAGTACTAGAGATAGCCCTCTCTACTACTTCCAATCACTGGGATACGAGAGTGCTAAGGAGAAGCTCTCCCAATATAACGGGTGTATCATTTCTGATTCAGTCGGCCTCGGAAAATCGTTTATCGGTGGTGAACTACTGTACGACTATCGCCAAGCAGGCGAACGCTGTCTTCTCATCGTTCCCGCAAACTTAACCGAGCAATGGACCGAGCTTCTTCAAGACCAAACTGATGAGGATGGAAATCCCTTCTTCGGTCTTCAGGTTGACGGGAAGCATCTTGATATCATGTCGATCAGCAAATTCCAGAATCTCTCGTACGAGGAGGTTCAGGAGCTACGAAATGGCTATGATATCGTTCTGATCGACGAAGCCCATCGTTTCCGGAATTTTGGAAAGTGGCGTCCAAATCCCGACCACGACGATGACTACAAGGGAACACGCCGCCATGCAAATCTTCGTCAGCTTCGCGGGAAGACGATGATTCTCTTGACTGCGACACCGATTAACAATTCTGCGACCGATCTGAAAAACCTCATCTCGTTGTTTACTGGCTCAGAAGAACTACGGAATAAGGCGAGTCTTGACTTCAGTGCTTTCGACGAATATATCGACTTAGCAGAGCAGCGAAAACGGATTGCAGCGGACAAAGAGGACGTATCCGAGGATGAGAAGCAACAACTCACGGATCAACTTCAGCGCCGGTCGAAGGAGATCTCCAAGATCCTGAATGAGGTGATGGTTCTCCGGACGCGGAAGCACGTGAAGGATGAAATCCTTGACGAGGAGGACTTCGAGATGAGCTTCAAGCCACCACGCCTTTCGAAAGAGGAGTATTCTCTCCCGCCCGCCTATCAGCCGATATATCGGATGCTTCCGGATGTTATGGATGCACTCCACCTCCCCCATATTACGATCAGGAACCCGCAAGGTGGTGGAACGTTGAAAGCGCTGTACAAGCTGAACTTGCTGAAACGACTCGAATCATCGACCTACGCGTTCGTCCAATCGCTCGAAACATTGCACGAGAGCGAGAGTGCACTTCTTGGCCTGCTTGACACGTTACCTGAAGACGAGGATATTGATGCTCTCCACAGCTTCCAAGCTAGCGATGATGAAACAACGCTTGATGACTTTGTGGAGGGAGCGAATGCCGCAGAGGATCTCGAACAGACATTAGAAGAATTTGGCTTCGATGCAGGAGTTGTACGGGCTGATGGTGGAGACGAAGACACGGAGCTTGCTGATGCGACCATTGGCGAGGTCAAAACGCACATCCGAGAGGATTTGACGCTCTTAGCGTACTTCCTCTCACAGTTCATCGGCGACGTTGCCCGCGATACTGGTGCAGTAAGCGATTATGCTGTTGAGACCCGGCAATGGCTACACGATCACGATGTTGGCGTCATTCCGGATGTCACAGAAGAAGAACTGAATCCGATCCTTTACCCGGGCAGTGATCTGAGTGATGTCGATGAAGCAACCCGTGAATTTTACGAAGCAGTTTTCGGTCTCCGAGAGTTTCGAGACCCGAAAATTGACCGGCTCGGAGAGATCCTCAATGGGTACGATAAGAAGGTACTCGTCTTCACCCAGTACCGAGCAACTGCGGAATATGTTTATCGGACTCTCCGTGCTGATCCAGAGTCACCGCTTACCGACGCGAACAGTGCTGTCGTGAAGGGCGGTGACGAGAACAAACAAGATATCATCAAGCGATTTGCACCGGAAGCGACCGGGTATCAGCGGACGCTCGCGGAGTCTGATGAAAGTGAACTCCAATATGTGATTGCGACAGACACTCTCAGTGAAGGAGTGAACCTCCAGGACGTCAATGTCGTTGTCAACTATGATCTGCCATGGAATCCAATGCGGATTGTCCAGCGCGTCGGCCGCGTCGATCGAATCGGGAGTACAGCGGACAAATACGTCCATAATTTCTATCCTGACGGTGACATCGAGGCGGCGATCCAGCTTCTCGAACGTCTACAGGCGAAAATCAATGACATCGCCCTGATAGTCGGCAAGGAGAATAATATTCTTGACCCGAATGAGGATCAGGTTCTCGAACGTGCTGGCGTCGAAACTGAGAAGACGATCGGTGAACTCGAAGTCGAAGAGATCGAGCGTTCACTGCGAGAATCGCGTGCTGTAGACGATATTAACGAACTCGACGACGCGAGCAAGAACCCGCTTCTCCGACACGCTGGCAGTGATGAGAATGCCGCCTACGAACGCTACCTGTTGAAAAACGAACTCAACGAAGAGTACGAGCTGGAAGCAGATGACTTCGAATTCGCTGAAGGCTACTTCGATGATGATCCAGACGACCGAGATCTTCTGTATACAAACGCCGTAAATATGGATGCTGGGCCGCCAGCAGGCGTGTTCGGGTTAGCTCATCTCTGGTTCGATAAGGAGGAGTCACCCCTTGGCCGGGTACAGCGAGCCTTCTACCACAAACGATTCGGTGGAGATGTCAGAGAGACAAATATCCGGATGCTACGGTTCCAACCAGATACGAGTGGAGAACCGATTCACAAGGATGCAGATTCCGCTCGGGTTATCGAGAACCGAGATACAATCGAGAGCCTCATCGAGGATCGATTAGAATCGATCCGTGAAAGTCAGGTCGAAGGTGCGTTTCTCCAGGGCGGGGAGCACTCAAAGGAGCAAGAAACGTTGATCAGTTTCTGTCGCCAATATATCGAACCTCAATTCGAGAATGAACCTACATCGAGCGAATATGAGAGTGTTAGTGATCGTGCGAAAGATCTTCGAAGCCGATTAGGTGATATTGGACTCAAAAATTCAGATGAGGATCAAGTACTTCGAGACCGTTTCCGTCACAATGACGATTATGAGACGCTACCAGATTGGCCGGTAGACGAGTTCCTCGATGAATTAGAAGACTTCCTCGACGAATACGTAGCTGAATCGACTGAGTATCAAGAGACATTGGTTGAGGAGAGCGATGTACGAGCTCAGTTAGTGTGTTGGGGTATTGTCGATTCGTAGATCTGTTATTCCCTCGTTGTGGGTATTCCACAAAATATGCTAAATAATACTACAAGGGTATCGAGAAAATCTCTACCCTAGTTACTGGGATTATCACAGGCTTGTCGATATTTTAGTTTTTGCTGGGATATCCTCCAATAGAGCGTTGATATTGTCATCGTCTTGGGGTAATGGTGTCATCTACTCGGCTTGTACAGATCACATGCAAGAAGACGACCAGTGCACAGATTCATTGACGGTCATATCACTGATTAGCAGTAGATAGTAGCACGGTTTCTTCTTCAGAAAAATCCGTGAAACTCGCGTTCAGTACAGTTCTCGTGAAGATGGAAAAACACTTGCCTGACATCGGTTCTGTAGAGCGTCTCGCTCCAGTCCCTGAAGTGGACGACGTATAGCGCGAAAAACTCCAGTACTGAGCACCCCTGTCGATTTCATTCGGGCCAGCCTTTGCTGAACCTGCCGATCAGTACACACACAGACTTAGCAAATTGCTACTCTTCATTGCAGCCGATCCCAGACTGATTCTCGCGTTCAGTACTCTGGCTTAATTTCGTTGTCGATATAGATGGTTGGGTCAGGGTCAGTGGTTGCGTCTTTGCATTTTGGCAAGTACTCTTCAACAAAGGATTCACTGGCGTGTCGAAGGTAGATCGCCGCTATTTCGACTTCTTCGCCGTCTTCGTTGGCTTCTTGTTCAGTCATATGCTGGTTCGTTTGCTGGTAAACTTGTAAGTTTACTCGTTGGTATTCTTGTCCAGAATAGTTTTCATTGCTGAGATTTATCTTTCTCTATGGACAGAAGCATCGAGGTTCCGGTCGAACAATTCACTTCTAAACTGGAGAAAGAGGGTGTTGAAGTTCATGATGATGGCAGGGTAGCCGCAGAAGCACGGATCGACGGGAGACTGAATATCTTTGGTTTTGCCGTGGCCAATGATGATGTTCAATATATGAATGGTGATGGTGATGATGAAGACATTTGGCAACTAATCATCTATCACGGGGATTCTGGAGATATCTATCTGGACGGCACTAACAGTATCATCATTCTTTCCTCGCAGAACAATGACTTGGAACCATTCCATGAGTTGTTGGAGTGGATGGAGTGGCTTGAGATGCCGTTCTCGGAGTTTCTTGAGGGAGAGGATGCCGAGATCGACCCGGAAGAGATTGAGTGGGAACGAGACCCTGATACAGTGCAGGTTCTGTCCGATGCACCTCGATTGACTGAATGGGAGCCGAACACTCTATAGTAGTTTCTTTATTCAGTAGGAGACGTGGAACTCGCGGTCAGTATAGGTGGTGTAGGTAACAGAGCAGCTATCCATCTCACTGATAGCTGTCAACAACAGCGTGCTGAATACAGGGGTTGAGCCTTGTTTAGACGCTCCTGAAGGCGACGGTCGGTGGCTAGTCGGGTGAACTGAATCAGTCTTTGAGTGCCTCTCTATCCGATTTTGTTTTTGGACAAAGGCCCTAGAGGACGATCTGCGCCGCGTCTAAACAAGGCCCAGGGGTTGTATACAGCATGTTGGGCACCTTCTATTCACTGGCAAAGCTCGGAACAAGCTATTAAGCAGGAGGACGATTGGCCGGTTCGCTCCAGTAAATGGTTTGTCGGAACAGCAGCTGCGGGAAGACCTACGACGATATTGCGCCAAAACGACCGGTAATTATACAGAGGTCCCGTTAGAAACTCTGGCGAATGGCTATCTCTCCCTGGTTGGCCAGTCTCTTAGCAATATTGCCTGAACTTGTGGCTGGCCTTACTCTACTGGTCGCGAGCCTCTCAGCGGTGTTCGGTTACTTGAACTACCGGAGTCAAGATTATACGTCGATCGATGCTCGCCAAGTTGAGCTATCCAAGGCTCTGGATGGCAACACCATCACCTACGCCTACAGCCACAATCGGGAGGTCCTCAAGAATCGGGACCGATTCATTGACTCGCTTGCGATGCACGTCCGCACGCCACGCATCTTCGACCGGTCACTCCTCAGTGAACGCGAGACAGAGGAATTCAAGGAAAAGTACCTTCTAAAGTGTCGGAATTCGAGATACACCCGGATCCAAGTCGAGTTCGATGCGGACACCCACAGATTCCCTGATTTGTATGATCTCTGTATCTTTTCCGGATTCATTCCTAGTCAACACACGAGCGACTTCACTAGCATCGTCCCAGATGGGAAGAACTCGAATATCTCGGTCATCAATCGTATTGGCCCCCAGCATTTCGAAATCGAAGTAGTTTCCGAGCGGCCGACCGACGTGCAAAGTAGCTTGGACTCGGTCTATGGAGCGGTCACAACAGCGATCGTCCGAAGAGGATTGTTAGAACAGGGTGAGTTGCATTTGATGATAAAGCAAAGTCTGGAATCAGACCTCGAAGAAATGATTGAGAAGTTTGAGAACGCAGATCCCGATGAAGTGGCTCTAGTGAAAGGACCAGCGATACCGGAGGGAGTGTTAGATGAGTTCCGGGACAGGCGGTCGCTATTCTTCTCAAAAGCACCAGTATGAATTCGCTCATCGCCGTCCGAAGGGAAAGACCACAGCTCGCTCCGATCTATAGGCAAATTCACTGAGCAGCTGATTCGCAGCGTCATTGTCTAAATAAGTTGGCTGGTTCCGCGTCTAAACAAGGCCGTCTCAATGTAATTTGCTTGCCGGTACACTTATCAGTCTGAGCGGCCCACTTTCATGTATGACGCTGGAAGAATCAGTCCGAGAGTTGGAAGATCAACTCAACATGAGCCAGAGTGAAGAAGTAGAGGAGACAGGACGAATCGTCGCACGTCTTCAGGACTGATAGTCCAGCAGCTTTCTTTCGAACTATTTGGTATTCCACAGCCATTCAGAACCCTGTTTAGGTACAGATCATTCGCTTACTGGAGTTGTTTGAGGTCGTCTGCAAACTCATGTTTCGTGAGCCCTGGTTTGTCGATTAGTTCTTGATGACCGCTTCGACGGACAGCATCCTCTGTGAATCGAATCCAGAGTTCTTCGTGCTCTTCCGCGTAATGACGCCATCTTTCGCTCGGAGGAAGTGAGAGATCGTACTCGTCGAGGTGTATTTCGATACCATGTTTTCGCTCAAGTACGTCGCATCCAAATGAAGCTAAATGTGCGAACCGGTCACCTTTGCGCCGTACTGTAAGCAGCCGTTTTGACTCTTTGATGTACTCGTTGACCCACTCCATCCATGCATATTCGTTCCCACCATCCATCTGTCGCGCCGTATTTGGCATCGAAAAGTCGGGCGCAATTCTTCGGAGATAGAGTTGACACATCCCGATCGCTGTTCGGTGATTTGCATTTGGAAGCGCATGCTTCAGAATGAGGTTCGACGCGAGACGACCAGCGACTTCGGTCGCAGTTCCATTCCAGTCCACTTGGTCGAGCGCAGGCTCGATATCCTCTGCAACGATATCTTTGTAGGCTTTTATCCGCTTTCCTTCCTCCTCGAAATTCTCCTTCAAAACCGTCTTGAAGACGTTCACATACCGAGTAGCGATCACGTCGTTAGCTGACTTCATTGACGAAATTCGATCCACAAGATCGTATTCGATAGCATCAGCATCACCACTCGCCCCTACGGCAGTATAGACGACGTATACCGTCTGATTGAGATCATATTCCTCGACCTTGACCGATTTCTGGCTCTCGTAGTTCACTACTCGCTTTCCAATCGCTTCGAAATCTGGATTTACAAAGTCAAACGAGAACTGCTTGTCGTCCGGATGATGGTAGAAGACACGAGAGGTCATTACCTCAGAAGAGGCCCTCCGTGACTATATTCCTACGGTCTGTTGAAGTTTTTACCACGAGGTACTAATTTCCCTTAATCAATAAATGGGAGTTACGCGGTTTGTTCATCACGAACAACCTCAGAACCTTCTTCATCATCGTTGCTCTCCTGATCCCGGCTTTCTTGTTCTTTCTTTTTCCTCCGTCTAAGGATATTGAATTGCCGCTTCACAGTCGAATACCGAATCCCGGCAACAAGGACAAATCCGATAATCAGAACCAATCCGTTGACTTCAGGGATAGCATCAAGGTACAGAATGATAACGGCAATAAACAAGGAAAGGAACCCATATCCGAGTGCTTTTTCCTGTAGCATAAACCAATACCGCCGGGTCTCGGTTACTTCAGACACTTCATACGTGAAAAAGAGTAAAGCGATAGCGACCGCTAAGACCTGTAGAACGTCAACGAACTCACCAGGATCTTCAGCTAAGGCCACTAACAATGCGATGACAGTGAATGTCATACCGGCGAATGTAAGCGCGTGGGTGCGAAATTGCTCGGACATTTCCCCGACCCGATCCTCTCGTGGTACGATTTCGGAGTAATAATGTCGATTAATCTTGACCACTGCAAAAACTTCGACAACGAACAGGATTAGAACAGTTAGCCACGCGTAGTTCTTAATTAGAAGTCCGACATCGACTGGGTTGATCATAACCGAGCGCCACAGCTCCAACAAGAATTATTCGACCGGCTGTTATCTTCACCACACGACGGGCATGCCACAAGTGAAAATTTCTGTGTTATGAATGAGCCACCGCAGTTCGGACACTTATCTTCATCAATACTTTTTTGCGGACGACCACAGTCCATGCAACGCGTCGGCATACGCTACTTTCTGTGCTTCTGTTATAAGGTGTTTTTGCAGGACCAGCACTGTTGATTCTGGGCTTCGTTATCCTCACCACACTCCGTACAAGTCACCAATGCTGCGTCTGTTGTAAACAGCCGGCCGCACCCGCAGGACGGGCATTCCTCTACGAGTGGATGACGCGGTCGGCCACAATCAGCACACACAATCACCGTTCCATCCTGATCTGGCCTAGGAAGCAAGAGAGAACCGCAGTTCCAACACTCAACACGCGACGATGGATTATCCTGGTCACAGTCTTCACACGTTGTTAAAGCGTGTAATTGTTCCCAATTCGTATTATCAAATCCACAATCAGGGCACACTTCAGTGTCTTCCGGCAACGGTGCTTCACGGGTGCATGTCCGGTTTATACAGAATCCCATTTGCGTATCTAAAGTTCACCAGTCAATGTCTCCGACTTCGCTCTTTCGAAGTTCGGTGAGTGTTTTTCCATGGTCTGGATGTTGCCAGTAAGGGTACCCGTTGACGTTGAATTCTCGGTCGGTTACCTCCTCAAGGACGGTTTGAGCGAGAGCTGTGAACGAGTATTCTACGCCGTTTTCGAGCCACTCCACGTTGTCGCTTCGGCCCGTTTTTCCAGTGATTCGGCCTCGCCAGAATTCGGATTCGGGATCAAATTCCCGAGTTGCATCGTCCGGTAGGCGCTCACCGTTGAACACGACGATATCGTCTTCTTCGACTACTCCCGACTCCAGGAGAACTGTAATCGCCCGTTCAGCGCGTGACGACGATCGTGTCTGCTGTCGCTCCTTTTCCCGTCGTCTAGCCATATACTCCTCGGCTTCAGGGATTGGAAGGACACGACGTGAGCTCACGTAGACGTCACCGCTATCGGTTCGGTGTGCTTCAAGTTCCACACAAGAGATTTCCATACCGAACTCCCGTTCCAGCCAGATAACGGGTGTAGTGATCTCCGGTCCAAAGCTCCCGGCCGCAAGTAGGATCCGGGGCCGATCGTCAAGTGCAAATTCTGCATAGCCATCACCGGTCGTGGTTGCAACCTCGTCACCGAGAAACTCGGCAAACCGTTCCCCCACATCTTCCGGGGTGAGTTGTTCGTCGTCGCCGCGATCGTTCCAGAAACTCCGATAGTCTTGTTGGAGTTCTTCGGCGCTGATCGTAGAACAGTAACTGGCGTACTTGATGGCCTGTAGATCGGCCGTGTCGTCCGCTCTGTCCCGTTTGAGTTCGACGACGACCCAAGTTTCCCCTCCGGATCAAGCGCGAGCACGTCAGGCCGTTCTGCGGTCCTGTCGGACTTGGCATACTGGGACGCGACGACAAGCAATTCTTCTCCAAGCATCGACGGGTTCTGGATGATCCACTCCTCGATATTCGCCTCCGCAATATCGATGGCCTTGAAACTCGTGCGGGAAAGAGAACGAACGTCGTCACTGTCGATATGAAATACCATTACCGCAGGGTTCTCAATAGAATGTAATCAAACAACGGCTACTCACACGGCCCAATCTCGATCAACTCATCGTACTTGTCCAGCACCATCTCGAAATACGGCTCATCCATCAACCGAGGATTTTCGACTCTGTGAAAGTCACTGAGCATAAACTCTGCTTCCTCTCGGTTGAGGCCATACGCGTGGAGGGACGCAGCGTCAATTTCGGCCTGTAGTTCCCGCCGGGTATCGTCCTCTGTTACAGGCTCAATTCCTCCGAGTCGCTCACGCATTTCAGCAAATTCATCCCCGTAGCAGTTGAGTCGAGCAGCACGATCAGAGATGTAATGGAACCAGTTGTCCCCGTCTGTAAGGCGTGGGAGCTGAGATTCATTGAATTTGTACTGGACGATATGACTGTCCACTTTGGTCCTCATCAGGTAATCGAACGGGATACTGTTCAGCAGTCCGACGACGACGAATAATTCCTTGTCGGTAAATGCTCGTTCGTAAGCGCTGTGCATCGGATAGTTGCTCAAATCATCCTCGGAGGGATTCACAATATAAGGGCGAATCGTACAGATCGTGTGTACTGTTATGATGTCTTTCGGAAGAACACTCGCTATTAGTGTTCGTTCATCATCAGCCCTTGCGATATTTCGGATACCGATACGATATTCGTTACAATCTAATAGAACATCTTCCGGAGATAGTTCACGACGACCGTGTTGATCGAGCAGATTATTAACAAACCCTTTCTGTGATCCTGTTCCGTCGAATTTGTTATAAATTGCCTTTTTGAGACTCGTGTTCGGATCACGGGATCTGAAATTCTTCATACGAGCCCGGTGCTTGGCGCTCTTCTCGGGGGTATCCTCACTGACCCCCCAGAGGGAGACTGGACTCAGATTCTCTGCTAATTCGTTGTCATACGCAAATTGGTGGATATTTTTCCCTTCGTAGATGGGATAGTCTCCATTTTCACGATCTTCGATAAGACGATCAGAGTCGGTAGCCCGATCCAGTTCTTTCATGTAGAGAGAGGCAAACCAAGTGTCTTCTACCTGCTCGCCAATCGGAGGATGCTGAGTGATCTTTGATAAAGAGTCAATCAGCCTTTGAGAGCGGAAATACGGGAAAATTCGTGATTCTGGAGAATAGTGTTTCATCACTTCAACAGGGATCTCAATCGCTTCCCTATCAAAACGGTTCAGAATCGAAACATCACCATTGCTGAATATTCCGCTAACAACATTAGTAGAGCCGCTATTTTTGAAAGCAGAAATAGAAAAACGATACCGGTCATCCAGTGCTTCGAATATCTGTTTGTTTTGAAACTGAATGAAGTGTTCAAGACTGGTTTGATCAATTAGGTACTGTCGCAGGTCTTTCCCCGTAGCTCCGAGGAAAAAGCTACCTGGCATTATCAGAGACACATACGAATCAGAGCCAGCTAACTGGGTTGTTCGTTCGAAAAAGAACAGTGAAAGCTCATTCTCTGTAGCAACCGTTTTTCCACCAATAGTAGGACTTTGTAGTTCATACTGGGTGGATGCATTGTAGTAGTCTGCCTTGAGTTCCATATCGTGCTGGAACTCCTCCCATTTCGCCTCTATCTGGGGGTTTTCTAGCAACTTCTCCTGCATCTCATCTTTCTCCTTGGGTGGTCGGGTTCGGAACTGTTCGTCGTATCTCGGGAAGAAGTGGTCTCGATCGACAGTAATCACATCCCAGGGTGGGTTACCGATGATAATGTCAAACCCGCCGTCTCGATAGACTGGAGCAAACTCTAGTACCCAGTGGAACGGATGGTATTCACGGATGTCTTCGATATTCACTTCGTCAATACCGGCTTCCTGAAATTGGTTTAGAATCTTCTCATCCAGAGCTTCTGTATGTGAGTCAATTCGAGACTCAGCTAATCTCCGAGCATTGGTTGCCTCTTTGGCACTCGTGGCGTTCTGGTGACGCTCAATCGCATCGATCACGTCCTCGTACATTTCCTTGACACCAGTTCCCGCGCCTCCACCGTAGTTGGTGAGTGCGGCATCACCGTCGTCATTGGCCACTTCGACGACCTCAGTAAATCCAATAAGTGAGTTGCCCTGCCGGATGTTGAAGTCGATGTTCGGCAAAGGTTCGACCTCATTCGGTTCGTCCTCAATATCAGCGACCATCGACAGCCACAATCGCAATTTGCAGATCTCTACCGCGCCGTCGTCGATATCTACACCGTACAGGTTGTTCAGGATGATCTCACGCTTCGCGTATAGCGTTTTTCCACCCTTTCGGTCCTGAACGTCTTCGAGCTCGTCGCGCGTCCGACTCGATAATTCCCAACTCTGTCCTTCGGCTTCGATTTGCTCAAAGTATTCCAAACACTGCAAGTATATATCCAACAATATATCCTGTGCTGCGAGGAGAAATGCGCCACTCCCGACAGCGGGATCAAGCACACGTGCTTCCTGAAGAACGTCGAAGTAAAGCGTCTCCACGTGTTCGGTCTGAACATCTCCAGTCGGGCCTTGCTGCGTGATTGTTCCGCCGTCTGCGACAATCTCTTCGCTCGTAGTTCCGGCATTGGCTTCACTCAGTGCGAAGACGTCGTCGATCTCTTCGTACTCCGAACCGACAGTCTCGTTCAGCTGATCAAGCAGATATGGATGGATAGATCGGCGAGCCATGAACCCGGTGATCTCCTCAGGCGTGTAGTACGCCCCCATCTCCTTCTGATTCACAGTCTGCTCAAAAATATGGCCCAGAACCGCCGGAGAGAGGTTCTTCGGGTCAACGATATCCAGCCGCTCATCAACATTCCAATTCCACCCAGAGAGGAAGTCCAGAATGCGTCCGAAAATATCGTTCGTTTCCTCAGGTGAGTTTCCGAGTTTCGCATCAGAAAACTCTTCTTCGACCGGGTTCGTCGTAAATAATCCACCGTTCAGGTACGGGAGACTTCCGAACTCGGGGTCCCGTTTCCCTTCGGCGAGTAAATCGAAGAACAAGGGCTCGTAAAACTCGTCATAGACATCGTCACCGTCAGCGGCTGTATCCTCGTGATGTTTGTGGAGATAGTCCGGGTTCCGATCGAGCAGCCGTTTCTCCTGAATAAAGTAAAGGAAGATCATCCGGTCGAGTGTGACCTGAACGTACCGCTGTTTAGCATCACCACGATCATCTGGAATGCCGCTTACGTCCTGAACGAGTTTCGTTCGAAGCTGCTCGAATTCCTCGTAGAATTCTCTGACGATCTGCTGTGTGTCGTAGAGATCGCCATAAATGGCCGCAGTAGAGCCGTATTCGATTTCGTTGAGCTTCTGGAGGATCGTGTTCTTCTCACCGCTATCGCTGGTGAACTGAGATTTACTAAACGAGAGCTTCTGGTGCTTAATCTGCCCGTGTTGCTGACCGAAGGATCGAACCCGCGTGATGAACGTGAATTCCTCGAAATCGTTCGTAGCAACAAGATTCGTATGGCGTCGATCCGTGTCTTCTGGTTTGAAATCCGTCGCAGATTCTCCGAGACCAGCTTTCACGAGAACGATGAATTCGTCATCAGCGAGTTGGAGTACTAATTCATGGTCGTCACCAAGATTCGGACGCGGTTTTAGACCCCGCTTCTCAAATGAGTCAGCAATATCCTGAAGAGAGTCCCAGGCGGCCACGTCGGAGGCGGTGATCTGCTGGAGAGTCATGCGATACTGGAGACACTAATAGCATAAGAAATGTATGGTAGCCAACTATGTTTCAGATGGAACTACCCTGTATTCAGGAAACCCATTCAAGCAGCGACGGAAATTTACTCTAATTTGAGTCTCCTCGAAGTCCCGTTCATTAGCCATCATTTTCCAAATTAAACCGGTTCGAATTGCCGCTCAGAGCTGAGTGAAGGCACGAATGACAGCGCTGCCGCAATCAGCAAACAATGATGCAACCAAACGCCGAGCACACATCGAACCTTAGAAGTCCAGTAGATACTCCAATTCAGGATCTTCCAGTCGTAGAACTGACTGATGATCAGCTACATCAAGCGAGATCTATTTCCGATTCTCAGCGTCCACTGACCCTGGCTGGATCAATAACAAATCAGACCTCTCATGTACATTCTAACGGTGTGTTGGGGAGAATAGCTTTCGCTCAATGGGCAGGAATAGAGGATTCTGATGTCCGTTCTCTCACTGACGATCTCACACTCAACGGTAACAGTGTAGAGATAACTACAGCGGCGACGCCCGCAGAAATGCCTCCCCTTATTGTTCCACTAGATCGAGTGAAGACTGGGAAGACGCACGTTCTTGTACAACTTCTGGATCCTACAACGTTGCGTCTTGTAGGATACATCTCCTCAACACAGATCTATAATCGAAGTTCACAAGTTGAACAGTATGATGATTTCCATTTACTTGTTCCGCCGCATGAACTCACAGTCCTCCCAGAACAATGAGAACAGCTTTTACGCTTAGATACACGTCTGATACTGGTTCGACTCGCCGTATCCGATTTGAACCATCTAAAGAAGAGGAGCAATACTGGAGAATTGCAGAGAGCTGGACTGGTTGTCACTGGCGTCCTGAAGGGAGAGAACGTGTTTTTGATGTCGTCTGTGAGGTGGACGTATTACCGTCTGTAGAAAAAGACTGAAGATTAGAACCTTGCGCCGGTCTATGCACTATGTCTCAATTAGGTTGTCAAACTCTTTGACTACGGTCTCACCTTCGATTTCTCTTTCTTCGCACCAGTCCAGAGCATCTTCATCGGTCAATAGCTGAATTTCTTCTCCAGGCCTTTTTTCATTGCTAATTTTCTCTGCATGCTTCGTTGCCGCACCACCTTCTGCATGGAGAAAGTACTCTCCATCGGATGTTTTGTACAGAGTTTCGATGAGGAAGTGGAAATCGGAACGGTCCGTTAGCGGTGCATATTTCGCAATCTGTTCTGCGGCGTCTGTATCGTACAATTTCCGGTCTATGACTCTCTGCATTGCAAACAGGAATAAGATCACTCACTTAAAAACCCTCGGTGCAAGAATCAGATGGCTAAGTCGAACGGCTGTTGTTCAAACTCTGACTCGGTCGGAGACAAGCTAGCAGACAGTATCTCACAACTTATCCGCATCGAGTTCTCCAGCTAAATATTGCTCCCCCTCTGTTGTGATTTGGTATTTGCCTCTCTCAACACGCACAACGAGTCCGTGTTCTACTAGAAGCGAAAGCCGCTGAGAGACCCCTTCCCGGGTTCGATCTAGATTGTACGCGATAATTGAGGGACTGAGAACAAGACCTGACGAGTCAAGTAACTCAAGGACTTCGTCGTCCAGTTGAGTCATCCATCCGGCTCGTCGTCGCATGCATATCTTCCACGAGAACCAATTTATTAACAGCGTCGAATTATCACCAATTATTCACTAATTGGTAGTTGGCTATTCACTAAAAAGTAAATAGAGTTTTAATGTTTCATGACTGTCGTCCTAAATGGGAGATCATCTCGTATGCTGGCACAGCAAACTCTCGAAAGTCCGCATCGGGTTATCAGCATTGATACTGCCGGAAGGTGCTTACTGCTATACAATATCTCACGAAATTTACGTGCACTGGGTCAACCGTACTACCAGGCACGTCATGCTGGAATATCCAACTAAGTTCAATAATGTCAGAACAATCAACTACCGACGACGAATTCATAAAGGAGATCACTGAAGCAGCAGATGAACTTGTTGCCACGTGGGGATACTATCTACTGGGATTAGTTACCGCAGCTGTAGCGTTCACGATAACACTCTATGCGGCCCTGTATTTCCAAAGACAGATTTCGAACTTCATCAGCGTCAACCCAATTATCGTCCTGATTCTATTGGCAATTTTGCTTCTTGGACTGTTTTTCGTGCTGGCAATCCTCATTGCATGGACAGAGGAAATGCTCGAACAGCGACGTGAGGACCTCTACAGCTCTACGATCTGGGTGAGCGGTGGAAGTCTCGTCGCTGCGGTTACTGTTATGTTCGCATCTGGTCTGTCAGGGGCAGGTGTGGAAGGGGCTGCAAATCTGCTACCGATGTCTCTGAGCGAAAGCACAACAGCAACTGGTCTTACTACCGTCTCAGTCGCACTCAGTTCGCTGTTCCTGTGGAGTGTCGATAAATTCGAACCACGTGAAGATTCTAACTACGACCCAGAATACGTTGAAGCAAATCGCAGAGCCGTCAGGGCTGGACAACCACAATCTGCTGCTGAGAGATACGCACAGAACACGGAGCAGGCGCAGCCAACGAGAGGACAGGCCGAATCCTCAACTAACGGATCCAACCAAGAACCAGATGATGAAGAGGATTTTATGTTTGATTGGCAGAAAATGACCGATGTCTCTATGGCTGATGTCGGGGGTATGGACCGGCTGAAACGGCAACTGAGACAAGAAATAATTCGCCCGTTGACAACGGAACGAGAAAAAGCCGAGAAATTAGGTATTCCAACGCCGAATATTCTCTTCTATGGCCCGCCTGGGACAGGCAAGACATTCATTGCCAAGGCGTTGGCAACAGAACTTGATCTTCCATTTGTCCGGCTCACTGGTGCAGATGTCCAGGCGAAATGGATCAACGAAGGTCCAGAACGCATTAAAACGCTGTTTGCGGAGGGGAAGAAGATAGCTGCAAAGGAAGGTGGGGCAGTCATCTTCCTTGACGAACTCGATGCCGTGCTTCCAGATCGATCAGGACGCACGCATGAAGAGAATCGGAAGGTGGTCAATGAGTTCCTTGCTCATCTCCAAGATACGGGAGAACACAATGTCATATTCATTGGCGCGACGAACCGACGTGAGGACCTCGATACAGCTGCAACGCGTCGTGGTCGTATTGATCGGGAGATCGAAATAGGACTTCCTGATCAGGCTAGCCGAAAAGCGATTTTACGGGCCCAACTAGCCGACCGCTCCCACGGCTTGTCGGAATACCAACTCGAATCAGTTGCACAGAACACAGATGGCTGGACAGCAGCTGATCTCACTGGATTAGTTGAAGATGCAGCGAGAATCGCGGCCTTCGAACGGAATGATGAATCGATAACCCTCGAAGATCTCAAGATCGTCTTTGAGCGCCAAGTGAACTAAGCTCCACTATGTCCCGACAACAGTCCTCAATGGCTACAGACGGTGACGAAGTTCTCGTTGAAACGATCGTGCAACGGGACGAATTCACTCTCAACGCGGACGGACAGCCGCTTATTTGCACAACTAAGTCTATTCACTATGGAACCGAATCGGCCAATCCGATCGAGATTCCACATGAGTCGATTACAGAAATGCGGATCTTTATAGATAAATCGCTTACAGGATTTTCCACACTCGGTCACGTATTTCTCCTTATTGCTTTCTTTTTGACTGCACTCTCAATCCAATTGGTCACCTCCGGAGCTCCACTTTTGGATGTTATCACTTTAGGAACGTACTTTTCTACGCTACTTGCCTACCCTTCTGCTCTTATGTTCTACAAGATGGAAGTCGGAGAAGCGAAAGTACTCCGGATTGAAACTCCTGAGAATCGATTTGAGTTCATTTCCACGGAGGATGACTGTGGATTTGAAGATATTCGGGCATATCTCTCCTGACCCTCAAAGGATTTCTGTCATAGCCCATTCCCATTCGATGAATTATTAACATAGGTCCACTTCTCAATCTTCCCCCTGTGAGAAACGCAATTTGAACAATTGACCCGATCATAGCGAATCCCAGTTGTCAATTCGAAAGCACCGTCATCGGCCAAAATGACGGCGGAGTGGTGATTAGTTGGTGACACTTGTACTGACCAGAAGCTGGGCAGTGTTTCATCTGGAGATGGAGCAAAAGCGACCGATCCGGGAATTACAGCAGGAAGTCTTTACTCACACATCTAACGGACTTTTGGTTGGGGGGTATGGAAGTCAGATCTCCACACCGGAGTTATACTGAGAATAGTAGCTGAGAACTCTATTCGTCGACTCTAATTAGCAGACTAATCCGGGTCCACTTATAAATAACCTGCCCGCCTGACAGTGTTGCCACTATTTGTGGCAGTTAGACGGGAAGATACCGCGACTTAAAGCCGGCTAGTCCAGGAAGGAAATTCCATTGAGATGGACTCCATACCTCTCCAGATCGTGTTTGGACGACAGGGACAAATTCATGGCCAAAATCAACTCGATCTTTTCCTGTGACTTGAGCCCACTTTCCAGCGCCTTCTCGTATTATTCGACGTGCTTCGCTAACATCTGCTGGTTCGAAGCCAAGGATGAGTTCATCTGGACCATCTGTGTTTTCGCGTATATTTTCGACCCAGTTTTGAAGCCACAACGACCATGGATCAGCGCCTTGTGGGTCCGCAAATTCTTCAGCCCGTACAAGTTCATCAACGGCGGTTTCTAGATCGGTATTGATTGACTGCTTCACAGCATCGAGGTGTCTGACGATCTGTTGAGCGATATACTGGCTTGTGAGCTGGACGTCGTTGTACCGATGATTCACGAGTTCTCCCAACCGATCAATGGATTTGTATACTGTTGAGAGGGCACAATCAATTTTTTCAGCAAGAGATGCTGGAGAGTGATTTCCGCCGTCAGTAAGCAGCGTTTCTAGGAGTTGTACATCTGTCTCAGTTGTGGTCCCGGCGACGACGAGTTGTTTAACTTCTCGATCCTGCATTGTTTCGATGCGAGGCAGCTGTCCATGCAACAGTTTGCGGAAGCGCTGACTAGCGGTGGCCTTGAAATAATCGTCCTCGACATACACTTGATTGTCTTGTCTGATTGGGATATCAGACCACTTCAACACGTTCAGTAATGCCTCGTCCAATTCGCGCTCTAAGATATCGAGTTGAGACCACTTTGGTGTCTTTGCAACTAAGGATGACTGGAGTGAGACACTGATTTTTGGTTGATTGAGTGGCCCTCCTTCTATTGCTTTAGGATGCTTTACGTGGTAGTGCTTGTGTTCTCTGGGCCACTCATGGCCAGGGATCATTTCTGAGATTCGATCAGGACCAATAGTTGCTGTATGATAATACCCTGGACATTCTCGGTCATCACGGATTGATTTCGTATAGCCTCTACGCTCATCAGACAGTAGGAGTGAAATCCGATGTAGTGTTCCATCGATGGCATATACTCTTCGAGTATATTCCTTCTTGACTCGAACGTAGAGTTCAGCATCTACTATATTACTTGATTTGTGGATGTTTTCTGGATGGAAATCATTCGGCCGAAGATACGTCGGACCTTCCCATCTGAATCCTTGTCTACCTTTTAATCGAGTGACAGCCGAATGTAGAAGTTCTGGATACGTTGTAAATGGGATGTTTGAGCCAGTGAATTCGATGTCGAACCCCGTAATATCGTGCGGGTTTGGTATCTCAGAACCGCTTTCTGAAGCGATTCCTGGCCATCGAGGTCGAATGAGAAAGTGTGCGCGTTGACGGCCGTTATCAGCCGCTTCACTGTAGTCCTCATATTCTCCGGGATAGATGTAAATTTGGTACTCACGGACTTCTTCAAGCTTAAAATCGGGGTCTTCGCTGGGAGCAATACCAGAACCCTTGAAACCAAACTCAACAGTCAGATCATCGCTTTTGATTCCATTAAAGTCACCACGCATCTCAAGCTGGAGGTTACCATATTGTTCAAAATCATGTTCTTTCTGAAGATCACTAAATCCAGAATATGATTTTAGTGGCGAAGGTTTATCCGAGCAATCATACTTCACATAAGCTCTGAGTTCGTGATACCATGGATCGATAAACCGACCTGGCTGTGGATCGCCTTGTCCATGCATCGCGTGAACACGTTGCTGCTTGTGTTCTTTTGCACGGGCGCGTCGAAAGGGCTCGCAATGGTATAGATGGTTGTCAGCGGCATCTCTAGAGAAATGCTCTTCCTTACAGTATCGGCAGGAGGCAACTGGTTGCTTTGGACAGGAATGGTTTTCGTCATCTGTGTCAGTACGAAATCTTTCTTGGCAGTACCGGCATTGGCTTACAACTCCATCTCGTAACGGAATAGCTGAGGTTTCTGAAACAAATTGATCAGCACCAGTGGTTCCCACAGCGGAACGGGATTCATCTGCTTCGTGTTGGTTGATTTTTGACCTAACCGGGTCATCACTATCGCTATGAATAGGGGTGGCCTTGTCAAGGAATGCGAATTCATCACTCAACGTTCCCACCTCTAAAGCACTGAGGCGTATCCAAAGAGAGCGCGTATTTAACCAAATTCCAGATCATGCTGGCTCTGATATCCTATGACTGAGTCTGACAGACGATCTGCCCGTCCGTAGTCCTGATTAATGCGACTTCCTGACCCACGTTTTCTTCAAGCAATTCGCGGTCAACACTGCCCAAGATCAATAGTCGAGCATCGTTGACTTCTACGAGGAGCCCCTCATCTTCTTGGCTAACACCCTTGAGTGTCCCGACGATTTCCTCAAAGGGCTGTAATCGATCATAGGATGTGAGACGGGATTTCTCAAGATTCATCGTCATGTTCGTTCGATGGAACGGTGATTACAAAACTGATTAGAAATTCCGTGTTTCTATCTTTCTTGGATTAACACTTATTGTGATAGCGTATCCAGTATAAACAAGCTGGAAAATGTCTGACCACCTCTCCAATATCAATGACACAGACGAAGCGATTTTGACAATCTTGTCCGATGGTAGAAGACAAAACCAAACAAATATAGCCAAAATACTTTCTAAAGAAACTACTTATGTCAGAGATCGGCTCTCATATCTAAAGAGAAACGGCTTAGTTGAGCGAGTGGGGCCTTCCGAACGCTCTGGATTATATGAGATTTCACCCGCTGGACGAGCTAAATTACGACTCAATTCACTTCCTGAAGGGGTACATGGGATGTTCAACCCAAATGAAAACGGAGACCCTACAGGGCAATCAATCCTAATTCACCCATCACCGCTTTTGTTCGCAATTCTTGAGAGGGTACAAGACGAATCGATCCCAAGTATTTCTGATATTGCGACCTACTTCACTACAGATCACGGTGTTCTTGAGTATGTAATTGAGTCTGCTGAGAGACAGCATCTAATCAAACGCGATTTGCGAGAGATCAAAATAGAGGGAATAACCGAGCCAGACGAAAAGGAAGTATTGGAACTCACAGAGTTAGGTGAACAAGTTTTGAGAGTTCAAGCGCGGTGGGGACTCTACGGGGATCGAGCGCTATCTGCATCTATCCACACATGGGATAGATCTCATCTTTCAGTTGAGAACTGGATAGCGGACCAGGGTGATATCACTCATGAACAAATAGAGCAGTGGGTGAATTCATTCAAGGTAGGGCTCACAGAACCGGAAGGGATGGATATGGATCTCAGCGTGAAATTTGCCGAACCAGAAGATAACAGCGGCGACTCGGAATAACTAAGCGATAGAAAACGCTGTAAATTTTGGGTCGGTTGATTGGAGGAGCACTACAACTACTTATTGACTGCCGGTGATTCTGCCAATTCAAAGAGCTGTTCTTCACAGCGTGTTGGATACAGAGCATGAATGCAGCATCAACTTCGATGTAAACCGAAGAATAGACTCTTTCACCATAATTGATCGTCTTCCTTCACAGTCTAATCCTCGGACTCATTCAAATCTGCCAAGGTTAATTACTGTTGACTGGGTTCCCCACTAGTAACTGGATGACCGGGATAAATTGCGAATCCGAGCTCAAGCGATACGAGTCATTGTTCGGTGACCTGTGGGAGTCGGCAATTGTTCGTTTTTCTACTGTGAAACTGGAAGGCGGCATTAAGGTCCCAAACGCCGAAATAGTGTTTACAGAGGAAGAACTGGAGCAGCGGGAGGAGGTCCTCTTTTCCGATGGGGCATTCAAAATCATGGAACGGACAGTAAACAGCCCGTTCGGCCTACTCTGGGATCTTGTTGCGGGAGAAACGGTGGTAGGCGAAGGCGTAGACATCGAGATGTTAGAGCATCGGCCAGAACAGAGGTTTAGAGACGATCGTGAGGGCCGAGTGTTCGAAGGGCGGCCCAGAACGGAGATCCACGCGGTCTTCACAGTCGAACTCTCCTCCAGCCAAGAAGACGAGTACAAGACCGTCATCGACGAGCTCGAACATCGGATCCAGCGAGCGGAGGAGCCGTACTACGATATCGCCAAATGTGAGTACTACTATTTCGATCACCACTTCCGCGGTAAGGCAAAATCTGACCCAGAGATCCTAGTATTCGCGGAAACAGGGATCAAATTCACCGTTAGCGGGGATAACACGGTCAATGTCGTTATCCCGAAGGAAATCAAGGACCAGACCGCTGTCAGCATTCTGCCGCAACGGCCCTACGGTGCCCGGAAAGGACGGCGGGTTGAGTTTGCAGATGAAAACCTCCAGGAAATCGACGGCGGACGGCTCAAATACACTGTGAACCCTGATTTTGGCGAGGTCGAAAGAGCGTATATCCTCCTCTTTGTCGGCGATGAGGTCCTCGGGTTCAAAGACCACCATACCCGAAACAGAGAGGGAGACTCCAGCTTTGTCAACTCCTGGTACCAGGTGTTCGACGAATACGATCAACGTGACACACTCTCCGACTACCTCCAGGGTGACAATCCTGACGTTTTCGAAATAGCTGTCCTGAATGTGTTAAGCACCGCTGGGTATCTCGTCCAATGGTTCGGCGAATCCGACTTCAAAATCCCGAACTGGTCCCGGGAATCTGAAGGACTCCCGTACGACGAGGTGGACCTGGTAGCTCATAGACCAGATGGCTCTCAGATCCTGTTCGTGGAATGCACCAACAAACGAATCTCCGAGAAGGAATCGATCCTAGACCGGACCGAAGAGATCGCCTCGGTGATCCGCGAGGAAGACCCGGACTTTGGTGGTATCGACATATTTGAAAGCTCTCACCGGAAGATTGTCCCTGTAATCGCCACGCCACAAATGCCCGAGGAACTCAGCGACCAGGTAGTAGCTGAACTAACGGAGAAAAGCGTCGTGGTCCTCGACGGCGAGAAACTGACTGAGATTTACAACCTGAGTGCGGAGCGAGACGACCCGGTGAAGATAGACATCGATCGGGAGATGTGGAACCTTGACGTCTTCTAATATAATACAGACACCTTCGATTAGGCTCAAAGGGGAATACGCTTTCTGGCCTCATTCTTGCGGTTCGCGTATCCAAAGTGGCCGAATTCGGGTAGAACAATTCTCCTACATTATAGCCGATCCAACCAATACTTGAGATGTGATGTCAGGAGAGTTCGGCGAAGCAGCCGTAGCACTGCTCGGAATAGCATTCGGCGGAGTCATGCTTCTGAGGCTGGCTCCGCACCTGAACCAAGTGAGCATGATTAATATAACTGCGATGGGCGTCCTATACCTGCTCGTGGCAGTCCTTGGAGCCATATTATTGGTCTGGGGCGCACTAATCTCGCTGACGCGGTAAAATAGCAGAACTATGGTGCCGATAATCGACAAACTACGGGAGGACATAAAAGATGACGAGCTCTCGGATGAGGAGATCCTCAACGTGTTCCGGCAAAAGCTCCAGGAAAAAGACGAGAAAGTCTTGAAAACAGCGGAGGTTGCCGAGCAACTCCCAGTCTCCCAAAACTGGACGAGCAGCCGGTTGAACCAGTTGGAGACTGATGACCGGGTGCATTCAAAGTCAGCTGGCCAGGGAAGGGTCTGGTGGCTTGACGAATCAGAACCGGAGTACCCTGTCGCTCAGGGCATAGGCGATATAATCTGGTACAGCTCGCTGGCCCGACGCGCCAGCCGGACTTCCGGCTTGATCGGTTTTGGAATGCTGGCTCTTGGAGGTCTGTTACTCCTTCCAATCTTCGGCCTCAACCTCTTTCCCAACCTCGAAACAGGGCTACTCACGACGCATAATATGGCGGTTCTCGCAACCCTCGCCGCGATATACGCTGGCCTCATTCTGATAGTCGGACTCGGCCTGCGGCTAGCCTCGATCTGGATCCGCAAGCGATACTCAGCAGATTGATTCCCAACTTTGGACCACTAGAACTCTTCAGGTATTGGCGTTCATCATGGCTCCCCCAACCAATATCATGCTGAATCCATCGGCTGTATTCAGCTCACAGCGTTTGGCAGCTACTGAGGGGATGAACAGCTCCAGTAACTGCTCAGCCTGTACCTATCGTAGATTAGGAGGGATTGTTGAGAGTTAGACAATATCGCTCTATATATTCAATTTAGGGATGTGAGCCAAATACGCCTCTTTTAATTCCTCTTTGTCTAGGTGGTTATAAACGTCCATAGAGTCTTGCTCACGATTATCTCCACGAAGTTCTTTGATATATTCTCGTTTCATGTCAGAGCGGCGTAGGTGAGTCGTAAACCAGTGACGACAACAATGAGGGGTAAATCGTTCCTCTAAGTCGTCAGAGTCCGGATCGTGCAAACCAACGCGTTCCGCATTTTTTGTTACTGCATTGTATACTCCATTCTTCAGAAGCCGATCTCCTTCTTGGTTTATGAATAGGGCATCTGTCTCTGGTTTTTCACGTTCCCTGACCTTCATCCACTTTTTCAGATAGCGGGCGCATTCTTCGTCGAAAAATACCGTACGGTTGCTTCTCTTTGCCCTTGGTTTCAGTTTGATTGACTGATCTTCCCAGTCAATATCTGACACATCGATCAAGATCAATTCTTTTCGTCGGATACCAGTTTTTGCTAATAGTAGTATGATCGCCTTGTTTCTCGTATTCAGCGTAGCTAAGACGAGGCCAGACATCTCCGCGACGGAGATTAACTGCCGAGATTCTTTCGCACTCGAATCATTCTTCTTCAAATATCGCTCTCGAAAGGGGGGAATCGGATTTCGGTCTACTTTTTCTTCGTAAACAAGATAGCTGTAGAACGAACTAAGAGCTGAGAAATACGCATTTATCGTCCGTTTAGCAACCCCGTTTTCATTCCCACGTCTACCGTCTTTTTCTTCTCGAAGATGGTATAGAAATGACTTAAGATCTGATTTTTCAATTTCATTCGCTTCGAGGTTTGTATATTCAAAGAAGTAACGAAGGTTGCTTTCGTAAGTCGCTAGAGTTCCCTCTGACAGACCCTGTAAGAGAGCGTCTTCAACGAAATCATCAATAAGATCTGGTTCGGATGTCGATTTCGAACTCATGGTTATCGAACCCACCTCCAGCCGTGGACGGTTTCCTCAACTAAGCCGTATTCCTCTAGCCGATCCAATTGAGATTCAATTCCTTGGATCAACTCAACATTTTGTGAATCCACATTTAGTCGCCGGAAAATCTCTTCAGAACGGACTGTCTCCGCTTCCTGGAGAACTTCTATGAGTTCAGTATCGAATTGGCGTTTCCCCTCAAAGTTCTCTTCGAGGAACGGCTCAGATCGGTGCTGCTTTAGCTCAGTTCGCAGCTTCTCAATGACCATATCTTTTTCTTCCAGGGTGTTCTTCTGACCCTGAATACGCTCATTGAGATTTTGTATCTCTTCAGCGGCTTCCCCTGTTTCTAGAAAATCTGGACCACCTTGCGCAATCGCGTACTCTACACACGATTGGACGAATTGTGAGAGGGACATATCCGCATCATCAGCTAACTCAGTCCATTCCTCTTTTTGATCGAGAGAGTCGAGATACACATCGACTCGTCGATCTTTGATAGTGTCTGTTTTTCCCATCTATAGCAAAACCTACTAGTGGGGAGTCTCGGATAAGTTTACGGGTAAAATTGATGCTCCGTCTGGGATTTGAACCCAGGTCATCGGCTCGAAAGGCCGAAATGATTGGCCGGACTACACCAACGGAGCGTTCGACAACCTGTGGTTACCCGGGGCTAGTAAAAAACGTTCCGTTCCGTGCGTGGAGTGGTACGCGTTCTCACTCCGACTCTCACCTTCGCTCTCGCTCACCCCGCCTAACTCCATCCCCCTGTCGCCGGCTTCTCAACGCTTTTCCACCTCGAGTATAATCACAACCCATGAAATACGTCCGATTCCGCGATCCGGCTGGAGCGACCCGACGGGGCACCCTCGAGGGTGGACAGGTACACTTCGCAAACGAGAGCTACGATCTCGCAGACGAGGAAATCGACGTCCTGCCACCGTGTGAGCCGTCGAAGATCGTCTGTATCGGCCGCAACTACGCCGATCACGCGGCGGAGATGGACAACGACGTCCCCGACCGTCCGCTCTTGTTCTTGAAACCGCCGAACACGCTCGCGAGCCACGGCGATACGATCACCGCGCCCGCGGGCAAGGACCGAATCGACTACGAGGCGGAACTCGGCGTCGTCATCGGCGAGCAGTGTCGCCACGTTCCCGAGGCGAAGGCGATGGACGTCGTCGAGGGATTCACCTGCGTGAACGACGTCTCGAATCGCGACGACCAGCGCCAGGAACAGAACTGGATTCGCGGGAAAGCGTTCGACGGTGCCGCGCCGATCGGTCCCGTGCTTGCGACGCCCGAGGAGGTCCCCGCGGACGCGACCGTCGAATCTCGAGTGAATGGCGAGACGAAACAGCAGGGTTCGCGCTCCCAGCTCATCTTCTCGATTCCGGAATTGATCGCCGAGATCACGACGTACCTCACCCTCGAGCCGGGCGACGTCATCGCGACCGGCACGCCGGAGGGTGTCGGCCCGCTCGAGGACGGCGACGAGGTCGAGATCGAGGTCGAGGGTGTCGGAACGCTGTCGCACTCGGTTCGGATTCCCTGATACGGTCTCGGTCTGGACTCCGGACCCCGGACCCCAGACCTCGGACCTCACCAGAGACTCGACTCCCGGATGCCGCGAGGCGAACGCTTTTCGGCCCGCTCCGCAAAACAGCCGACCATGACCGTTCGATACGGCCCGATCACGATGGATTGGCTCGGCTACGCGACCGCTCGCCTCGAGAGCCAGACCGGCGCGGTCGTCTACATGGACCCCGGCCGGTACGGCGTGCTCGACGACTACGACGCCCAGGACGGCGATCTGGTCCTCGTGACACACGATCACCACTACGACTCCGACGGTGTCCGTCGCGTCGCCAGCGACGACGCGCTCGTGGTCGTCTACGAGGGGGTCGACGCCGATCGGATCGACCGCGACGTCGAGCGGCCCGAAGATCTCCCCTACACTGTCGAACGCGTCGGACAGGACGAGGCCTTCGCCGCCGGTCCGCTGGATCTCTTCACTACGCCCGCACACAACCTCCCCGACGGCCCGAACGTCCGGGACGACGGCGAACCGATCCACCCCGAGGGCTTCGGCTGTGGCTACGCCGTCACCATGGACGGCGTCACGCTCTTCTGGCCAGGGGACTCGGACGTCCTCGAGTACCACGAGGGGATGGACGTCGACTTCCTCATGCCCTCGATCGCCCAGAACTTCACGATGAACCGCCACGACGCAGCCGACCTCGCCGAGACCCTCGAGCCCGACGTCGTCGTCCCGATCCACTACGATACCTTCGACGACCTCGAGGCCGACGAGGAGGCGTTCGCCGTCGACGTCGCGAAACGAGGGATTCCGGTCGCACTCGAGACGCCCGAGCAGTAACGGTCCGGACCTTCGATCCGTTCGGTCGGGACGTCCCGATGGCGAAAGTATTAGTTGTCCCGTTGTCGTTTCGTTAGATATGGATAGCCGCCGCCGGTCGGGTTCGGGGTCCGGGTCCGGGCCCGGATCTGAATCCGGATCATCTTACTGTACGAACTGCGGTGAGGAGCTGTCTCCGTCGGCGAACTTCTGTCCGGACTGTGGTGCCAATTGCGAGACCGGATCGAGGTCCGGGAGGTCGTCGAGTTCGAGTTCGAGTCCGAGGACGAGGACGAGCACGAGGTCGAGGCCGACGAACACGAACACAAATACGACTACGAACGCCAGTCGCGAGGGACTCGAGTTCCGCGTGACGAAAGCGATCGAGAACGACTGGGAGGTCGAACACGACTTCGGCGACCACGTCGTATTGATTCGGCGGTCGCTCGGTTCGACGGGCACGCACATTCTCATCGCGTTCTTTACGGTCTGGTGGACGATGGGGATGGGGAACGCACTCTATGCGGCGTACTGCTACTACAGCAACGCCGAACGGCGCGTTCTGTGGGCGGATCACGCGAAGCAGTCGGAGACGTCCAGATCGGCGGTCGGGACTGGTGCTGGTGCCGGTGCCGGAGCCGGCGTCAGGGATTCCACCCGCGAAACCGTCGACTCCAGTTCGTCCGGAAGCCTCGGAACGACGATCCTCCTCTGGTTTGGCGCACTGATCATGGTGGCAGCCGCACAGGCGAGCGCGACGGTTCTCTGGACCGTCCTCTTCGCAGTCGTCGCCATTCTGTTCGCGCTCTCCGGGGCGAGTTCCCTGTCGCCAGTTCGACGGCGACTCGAGAAGCGCCGGTCGATAACCGACAACGGGTGGACGCGGTCGGTCCGCGAACGAGCGGTCGTCAACTCCGACGAGACCTGTACGGCTTGTGCTGGCCGCGTCGGACACGGTGTCGAACGGACCTACTGCAAGGACTTCTCCGTGCTCGGCGTTCCGGTGACGACGTCCGAACACGGGACCAACTACTACTGTCGTCGGTGTGCGAATGGTGAGGTTCAGTCGTCGGAACCGACGCCGGAGTCGGAATCCGAATCCGAATCCGATCAGAGCCACGAACGGGCCCATCTCGAGCGGTCGGACGAGGATGGAGATGAGAGACAGACACAGAAACGGGAACGGAAACAAGGTCAAGAGCAACCCCAACACACCGATCAGAACCAGACGAAAGAGGACGTCGACACCTCAGTCGACCACGAACAGACGGCCGTCAGCGACGATTCCGATTCCGATCACGACTATAACCGTGAACGTGAACATGAACGCGAACACAGTACCGAACCCAGTTAACAGGGACAGGGAGCTCAGAGGACTCCCATCGCTTCCAGTCGCTCCGGCAGGTACGTCTCGGTGACGAAATCCAGGCCGCGGGAGGCCAGCGCCTGCTGTTCTGCCTTCTTTCCGATATCGAGCTGTAACTCGATCTGTTCTTCCCAGTAGTCGGTCTGGAACCGCGGATCCTCGAGTTCGCTCTCCAAGGCGTTGATGTCCGAATCCGACAGCGGGTCGGTCGGCAGGTCGTACTCGACGATGTCTGCGGGCTGGATGCCGATGTACTGTGCTTCGGGCGTCGCGAGGTACTCCGAGAGGTGGGCGGATTTGATCGATCCGTAGGCGACGGAGGCGTAGATGCGATACGACCACGGGTCACCGTCGGCGAAGACCGTGACCGGAATGTCGAGTTCGTCGTGGAGTCGCTTCGTAATGCGCCGGGTCGCCCGTGCGGGCTGGCCCTTCAGGTGGACGATCAGGGCACCGTACTCCTCGTCGAACCCGTTCTCGACGAGTCGGTCGCGCATCCCACCGGTCTCCACGCAGAGGATGAACTCGGCGTCGGAGTCCAGAAATTCGATCGTGTCCGGATTGTTGGGGATCTGATACCCGCCTTCGCCGACGTCTTCCTGGCAGTGGATCTCGCGTTCGCCTCGCCGGGTCTGTTCGCGAAGGAACAGCGGCCCCATGATCGTCGCCCCCGACTCCTCGGGTCGCATGTGGAAGTCCTCGCGGGTGGCCCCGGAGACGATCTCGAGGTCCTCGACCAGTTGGTTGGACTCGTCCTGATCGTTGAACTGGGCGTTCTCGTTGTCCCAGCTCTCAGAGAGGTAGTACAGTTCACGCAGAGTCGACGAGCGGTCTTGCTCGAGTTGGTCCGAGAGGAACTCGATGGTGTAGACGGCCTTGAGGAGTTTGCGAGCGCCCCGGACGGAGTTGGCCGAGCGGGTCGAGGTGCGGTCGCCGTAGACCCATACGTCGAGGTCTTCGTCGTACTCGATGTTGCTCTTCGTTCGCGTGGGGACGTCCATGTGGGGGATCTCCCCCAGTTCGAACTGGTCGTAAAACTGTGCAGCGAGGTCGATCAGTTGCTCGCGGGCCTGTTGTTCGTTGTCTGCGCTCATTGGTTTGTCTCAGTATCGGTAACCGTCAGTTTCTCCGCTTCGACGCCGTCGACGTCGATGTCGAAGGCGGCGTCGGTCGAGACCTCGTAGGTCAGTACCGCTTCGTCGCCGCTCGAGACGTCCGCGTCCCACTTGACGAACCACTCGCCGTCCATCTCGACGACGGTCGCGCCGTCGGAGAGGTTCGAGGGTTCGGCGGAGACGATATCGGTCACCGCGAGGGATTCGTTCGTGCTGGAGTGGTTCTCGACGACCACTTCGACGGTCTGGCCGTCGCCGTTCTCCTCGAGGCGGCGCTCGACGAGGACGTTGTTCATGATGCGGGCGATGGCGTCGTCGATGTCGGGTTCCGCTCTCCCCGTCACTTCGGCGACCTTCGTCGCCATCTCCGGGAGAATCTTCCCGAGGACGTTCTGTTTCTTCCGGCGTTTTTGCATCGACCGGCGCTTGTTGAGGTAACTCTTGAGTTCGCGGGCCGCTTCGCGAATCGCGAGTTCGATCTCGTCTTCGATCTCGGGAACGTTCGCGACGGCGTCTTTGGACTCGCTGGTGAACGGCACGTTCGTCGAGGCGACGTGAATCATGATGACGACGGGGCCGTTGGGAACGCCGCTGCCGCCGGGCTGGTCGAGGCCGTAGTTGCGCCAGCCGATCGACTTGACGACGTCGGTCGTCGCACACGCCCCGCGCTGGTAGACCAGCGGGACGCGATTGGCAAAGCGCATCACGTTCGCGCTGCCCTCGGCCTCTAAGTCACCGCCGTAGGCGATACCGGCTTCGACGATGAACGGATCGCCGCCCGAGACCTCGGCGTCGCGGGTCGCGGCGGCGTAGAAGTCCGCCTCGAACTCCTTCTTGAGGCCGGCTTCGATGAGGTCGTCGGAGATGGGGGAGAGACACCGCGTCGGCGGGGCCATGATGTCGGTCGCGCGCATCCCGTCGACGAGATCGCTCGTCGCGTCGCGGTCTCCCGAGAGGTCTCGAACCCGCGGTGGGTCGTCGGGAACCGTGACCATGACCGACCAGATCGCGTCGACGACGTTCTCTCGAGCGGTGTCGCCGAATGCGACGTCGTCGTACTCCTCGGTCAACTCGGCTGCGCGGTCGACGAACTCGACGAGCGTCTTGTGAGTGAATCGGTGGCGCGTGTCCTCGCTGTCCTCGAACTTGCCGGCGAGGCGGACGGCGAAAGCGTGGACGACCTCGTCGTCCTTGCGGGTGCTCGTCGCGCCGTCGGCCAGTTCGTAGAGGTCGGTGACGAGTCGGGAGTGGTCGTCGGGGTCGGCGTCGGTCTCGTCGGCCGGGTCCTCATCTTCGTCGTCGCCGACGAGTCCCGCGAGTTCGGCCCAGGCCGCCTCGGCCGCGTTCTCTCGGACCGTGTCGCCGAAGGTCGTCCCGTGTTCGTCCTCGACGGCGTCGGCGCTCGAGTCGACGATCGCGACCAGTTC
This sequence comes from Natronoglomus mannanivorans, assembly GCA_025517485.1. Lineage (GTDB taxonomy): Archaea > Halobacteriota > Halobacteria > Halobacteriales > Natrialbaceae > Halomontanus > Halomontanus mannanivorans. The sequence goes on from JAOPKB010000001.1 coordinate 57,435, forward strand.
GTTGTGCGCGACACGGTCGCTGTCGGCGACGGCGTCTGCGATGGCGGTAGCGAACGCCTCGGTCGCCGTCGCCCCCTTGTTGACGGTGGCCTCGGTCACGGCCGCAGCGACGTCTGCAGATTCGTGCGGGCCGGGCGGCGTCCAGGCCATCTCGCGGCCGTAGTGGCGGTCGCGGAACTCGTCGATGACCGATTCGGCGGTCTTCTTCCCGACGCGGGTGAACTCCTCTTGGAGGAAGCCGGAGACGGAGTGGGAGTCGGTCGCGCTCAGCATCTTGATCACGGTTCCGAGTTCGACGCCGTGTGGGTGCGGGCGGATCTCTTCGGTCTCCTCGGGGAGCTGGTCCGTCGCGCGCTCGAATTTGAAGTGAGCCTGTGGCTCCCTGAGTTCGAGTCGCGCGTGGGGGTTGACGACCGCCGTGTGCTTGATGTAGTCGTGGAGCTGCTGGCGGGCGCGCATGTTCCCCTCCATCTCGAGTTCGATCCGTGTTCCGTGAGGGCGGTCCCAGGTGGTCGTGCGATCGACGCTGATCTCGGGTTCGTTCTCGTCGGTGTCGATGATCAGTTCGAAGTACTGTGCTTCGTTCGAGCCCTGGGTTCGACTGGTGATCTTGGCGGGTTTCCCGCTCGTGAGTTGCGAGTAGAGAACGGCGGCGGAGATCCCGATCCCCTGCTGACCGCGGCTCTGTTCGCGTTTGTGAAAGCGCGAGCCGTAGAGCAGTTTCCCGAAGACTTTCGGGAGCGAGTCCTTGGTCAGCCCCGGCCCGTTGTCCTCGACGATCAGTTTGTAGTAGTCGCCCGATTCCTCGATTTCGACGTAGATATCCGGGAGGATTCCCGACTCCTCGGCGGCGTCTAAGGCGTTGTCGACGGCTTCTTTGACGGCCGTGACGAGCCCTCGAGCACCGCTGTCGAAGCCGAGCATGTGCTTGTTCTTCTCGAAGAACTCGGCGATGGAGATCGCTCGCTGGTTTTCAGCGAGCTCTTCGGCGATCCCCTCTTCCTCGCCGAGTGTCGACTGGAACGCGGTCATCGTCTCTCCTTACTAGTGGCGGGGCTAAAAGGTGTGCGTTACCGGAGTGAAAGTGAACCGGCGCCGCTGGGGCCCGCTGTGAGCGAGGCGGTGGCGCTGACCCGAAGTCTCGTTCTTTCGCTCACACAGCTCTCTCTCTCGTGTTCACTCTCACTCCCGCTCGTCGACCGGCGGCCACTGCCACGCGTCGGCCCGAACCACTCCCAAGAGTTTCCGCCGGCGTTCGCGCAGTTCTTCGAGCGTCTCACCGAACTCTTCGTCGTCGCCGCTCGAGATTCCCTCGTCGCGGAGGCGGTCGAGGTTCGGTGGCGGCGGGACCTCCGCTGCTGGCTCGATGAACGCCGTCTCGAGCGTCTCGAGGTAGCTGTCCGTGCTCGCGCGTGCGTTCTCGACGAGTGTCGGATTCGGCTGGGCGTCGTCGGTCACGCCGTGGCGAAAGAGGGTGAGCGCCTCGTCGAGGATCGGAACGGCGACCGCCGAGGCGCGATCAGCCTGTTCGCTGTGGTAGTAGTGGAGGATCGGGTAGGCCTTGTGCTGATCCGCGAGCAGACTGAGTTGGGTCGAGAGCGACTCGAGGGGCAAATCGAGGCCGCGAAACTCCTCCTCGTCGGTCCAGCCGGCCCGGACGAAGGCTTCACTGCGCTGGCCCAGACCGGTGACGTCGCTGGCGAAAGAACGTTTCTCGGAGACGGCCCCGAGGACGGTGAGGACGTAGGAGACACCGAGCGTGACGAACGCCATCCCGGTCGCCGTCGTGAACGAACTGGCGATCTCCCAGGTGCTCGTGGTGGGCGTGTAGTCGCCGTTTCCGTTCGTGAACATCGTGTACGCGACGTAGTAGAACCGGCCGGACCAGTCGGCGGTCGCGCCCGTGTGCGTGCTGACGAGTGCAGTTTCGTCGACGGCGAACAGGAACGCCCAGCCGATCCAGAGCAGCGCGATCCACATCGCCAGCGTGAGCGTGAGGACGAGCGGCCCGGCGGTGCTGAGGACTTTCGGGTGATCGTCGCCCACGGATCGGAGCCCACGCCAGGTCCACGTCGTCAGCCGACCCGAGAGCGGTCCGGACCCACCATCGACCCAGAGGGTCGTCCAGATGATGTCCACGATTACCGCGACGAGGACGACGATACCGACGGCGAGAAACAGCGGTTGCATTTCGTTCCGGTACAGGTTCGAGACCCGTGAACCGTTCCCCCGGTCACTGAAACGGCTTTTTCATAGGTTGCCTGCGAGGTCGCCTTCAGATGGCCACCCTACTGTCGTATCCTTGCCACATTATGCGGCCGGCGGTGTCCGCGCGCGAGCGCGTACACGTGAGTTTTATTAGTCACCAACTGCTACCCGAAAGCAGGTTTCTCATGTCACAGGAAAGCGAATACGGCGCCGGACAGATTCAGGTCTTGGAGGGCCTGGAAGCCGTTCGAAAGCGTCCGGCGATGTATATCGGTTCTACGGATTCTCGAGGGCTCCACCACCTCGTCTACGAAGTGGTGGACAACTCGATCGACGAGGCACTCGCTGGCCACTGCGACGACATCACCGTCACCATCCACGACGATGGGGCGGTGTCCGTCGCCGACGACGGCCGCGGCATCCCCGTCGACACCCACGAAGAGTACGATCGGCCCGCCCTCGAGGTCATTCTGACTGTTCTCCACGCCGGCGGGAAGTTCGACAACAAGTCCTACCAGGTCTCCGGTGGACTCCACGGCGTCGGCGTCTCGGTCGTCAACGCCCTCTCCGGTCGCCTCGAGGTCGAGGTCAAACGCGACGGTGGCGTCTTCCACCACGCGTTCGAGGCCGGCGAGCCCCAGGGCGATATGGAGCGGGTCCGCGACCTCGAGAGCGGCGAGGATACCGGTACCCAGATCACGTTCTGGCCGGACACGGATATCTTCGAGACCGACGAGTTCTCGTTCTCGACGCTCTCGAATCGCCTTCGGGAACTCGCCTTCCTCAACTCGGGTGTCCGAATTACCCTCCGTGACGAGCGCGAGGAGGGAAGCGAGGAGACCTACGAGTACGAGGGTGGCATCCGCGAGTTCGTCGAGTACTTGAACGAGACGCGTTCGGCGATGCACGAGGAGATCATCTACTTCGAGGGTGAGGAAGACAACATTCAGGTCGAAGTCGCGATGCAGGCCACCGAGGAACTGCAGGGTTCGATCCACGCGTTCGCGAACAACATCAACACGCGTGAGGGGGGGACCCACCTCACTGGATTCAAGACCGCGCTCACGCGTGTCGTCAACGACTACGCCAACGAGAACGAACTGCTCTCGGAGATCGAAGAGAACCTCAAGGGCGAGGACATCCGCGAGGGGCTCACCGCGGTCATCTCGATCAAACACCCCGATCCGCAGTTCGAGGGTCAGACCAAGACCAAACTGGGCAACAGCGAGGTCCGGGGGATCGTCGAGAGTTCGATGCACGACGGGCTCGGAACCTACTTCGAGGAACACCCCGACACCGCACAGGCGATCATCATGAAGGCCGTCGAGGCTGCCAAGGCCCGAAAAGCGGCGAAGAAAGCCGAGGAACTCACCCGCCGCAAGTCCGCACTCGACTCGACGTCCCTTCCGGGGAAACTCGCGGACTGTCAGACCAAAGACCCCGACGACGCGGAACTGTTCATCGCGGAGGGTGACTCCGCAGGCGGGAGCGCGAAACAGGCCCGAAATCCCGAGTTCCAGGCCGTCCTCCCCATCCGCGGGAAGGTTCTCAACGTCGAGAAACACCGCCTAGATCGGATCCTCGAGAACGACCAGATCCGAAACATCATCACGGCGATCGGCGCCGGGATCGGCGACGAGTTCGACATCGAGGACGTCCGCTACAAGAAGATCATCATGGCGACCGACGCCGACGTCGACGGAGCGCACATCCGAACCCTGCTCCTGACGTTCTTCTATCGGCACATGCGCCCGTTGCTCGAGGGTGGCTACGTCTACGCGACCCAGCCGCCACTCTACCGCATTCGGTATCGCGGGAACACCTACGACGCGATGACCGACGCCGAACGCGACGAGATCGTCGCCGAGAAGTGCGACGGGAGTCCCTCGCAGGTCCAGCGGTTCAAAGGGTTAGGCGAGATGAATCCCCAGCAACTCTGGGATACGACGATGGATCCCGAAAACCGCATCCTCAAGCAGATCACGATCGAGGACGCGGCGGCGGCGGACAAGATGTTCTCCGTGCTGATGGGAGACGCCGTCGAGCCGCGAAAGCAGTTCATCAAGGACCACGCTCCAGAGGCGGAGTGGGTCGATATCTGACGGAGAGGGAGAGACATGACTAGTACACAGCCACGCGATCGACGAGTTGCAGTTACAGCCACAGATTTCGTCGCAGATGAGGTGAGCACATGAGTTCAGAAGTTCCGGATCCAACCGATATAGACGCCCAGTCAGTCGAACCCGTCCGCATCGAAGACGAGATGGAACAGTCCTACATCGACTACGCGATGAGCGTCATCGCGGGACGGGCCCTGCCGGACGTCCGGGACGGCCTGAAGCCGGTTCACCGGCGCATCCTCTATGCGATGAACGAGATGGGGATCACGTCGAACACGAGCCACCGCAAGTGCTCCTCGATCGTCGGGGAGACGATGGGTGACTACCACCCTCATGGGGACCGCGCTATCTACGACGCGCTCGTGCGGATGGCACAGGACTTCTCGATGCGGTATCCACTGGTCGACAGCCAGGGGAACTTCGGTTCGATGGACGGCGATCCGGCCGCGGCCATGCGGTACACCGAGGCCCGGATGGACTCGATCGCCGAGGAACTCCTCGAGGACTTAGAGAAGGACACGGTCGACTTCTCGTCGAACTACGACGACCGACTTCAGGAACCCGACGTTTTGCCGGCGGCGTTTCCGAACCTGCTGGTCAACGGTTCCTCGGGGATCGCGGTCGGAATGTCGACGAACATTCCGCCGCACAATCTCGGCGAAGTGATCGACGCGACGATCGCGCTCATCGAGGATCCCGAGATCACCGTCGAGGGTCTGATGGAACACGTCAAGGGGCCAGACTTCCCGACAGGTGCGAACATCGTCGGCCGCGATGCCATCTACTCCGCCTACGCGACCGGCCGCGGGCGACTCCGCGTCCGTGCGGAGTTCGAAATCGAGGAGTGGAAGAACGACCGCGAACGAATCGTCATCACCGAACTTCCCTACCAGACGAACAAGGCTCGCATGGTCGAGCGCATCGCCGAGGACGTCAACGACGGGGAGATCGAGGGCATCTCCGACCTGCGCGACGAGTCCGACCGCGACGGCGTTCGCGTCGTCGTCGAACTCAAACGCGGGGCGAATACGGAAGTCGTCAAGAACCGACTGCTCGAGACGCACCTCGAACGAACGTTCGGCGTCATCAACCTCGCGCTGGTCGACGGCCAGCCGCAGGTGCTCACACTCAAGGAAACCTTAGAGGAGTACGTCTCCCACCGTCGCGAGGTCGTCCGTCGGCGCAGCGAGTACGATCTGAACGAGGCCGAAGAGCGCGCCCACATCTTAGAGGGACGACTCAGAGCACTCGAGAACGTCGAGAGCGTAGTCGAACTCATCCGTAACTCCGAGGACCGGTCGGCGGCGAAGACCGGCCTTCGCGAGGAGTTCGACTTCTCCGAGCGCCAGGCAGACCACATCGTTCGGATGCAACTGGGCAGTCTCACCTCGATGGAGTCCACCGAAATCGAGGAGGAGTACGAGGAGGTTCAAGCCGAGATCGAACACCTCGAAGCGATCCTGGGGAGCGAGGAGCGCTTGCTCGAGGTTATCACCGACGAACTACGAGCGATCAAAGACGAGTACGACGACGACCGCCGCACCTCGATCGTCGAGGATCACGGGACGGTCACCCACGAGGACCTCATTCCGGAGGAGGACGTTTTCGTCGTCATGACCGAAGACGACTACGTCAAGCGGATGCCGATCGATTCGTTCGATCCCCAGCGCCGCGGTGGCAAGGGGATCATCGGCGCCGACGTCAAGGAGGACGATCGGGTCGCGACGGTGTTCCGGGCGAACACCCACGATTACCTGCTTTGTTTCACGAACCACGGGCAGGTCTATCAGCTCAAGACCTACGAGATCCCGGAGATGAGCCGAACGGCTCGCGGCAAGTCCGCGGTCAACATCCTCGACCTCGATAAGGGCGAGAACATCACGGCCATCGTCGACACCGACGCCTTCGAGGACGACGAGTACGTGACGATGGCCACTCGCGACGGCTACGTCAAACGCACCGCAGGCGAGGAGTTCGACAACATCCTCTCGACAGGGATCATCGCCGCCAGCTTAGAAGAGGGTGACGAACTCGTCGACGTCGAGGTCACCGACGGGACCAAAGACATCGTCGTCGCCACCGAGGGTGGGATGACGATCCGGTTCGACGAGGACGAAGTTCGTTCGATGGGTCGCAACGCCCGCGGTGTCGGCGGCATCAAACTCGAGGGCGACGATGCCGTCGCCGGGCTAGTCGCCACCGACGAGGCCGACGATCGGGCGCTGTTGACGGTGACCCGAAACGGCTACGGGAAGCGGACGCTGCTCTCGGAGTACCGAACCCAGTCACGATACGGCAAGGGACTGATCGACATCAAGACCAACGACCGAAACGGCCCGGTGACAGCGGTCAAGGCCGTCACCGAGGACGACCACCTCGTCATCATGAGCGAGGACGGACAGATCATGCGGACTCGTGCAGGCGAGATATCGACCGTCGGGCGCAACACGATGGGCGTGACGGTCATGGACGTCGCGAGCGACGACGCGGTCGCCAGCGTCGACGTGATTCCGGGGACGTCACTGGAACCGGAGGGTGACCTCGAGGCCGACGTCGACGTCGATGCCGACGCTGGAACCGAGGACGAAACCGAACCGACGATCGAGAGCGAGGACGACGAATAACGAAGCGCGTTCGTCGATCCGTTTTCGAATCGTGTCGTGAACTGTTCGGTAGATCGGGAGAGGACCAGAATCGAAATCGAAATCGGAATCGGAATCGGATTTCACGCCAAATCGATCACGGAGCGAGACGACTGTTTCGTCGATGTCGATCGAAGAGAAGTACTAGAAGAGAGTCTGTAAGGAGAGAGTTTAGAGTGCAGACGGTCGCGACCCGACTCAGTTCAGTGTTCGGGTTCTTCTGCCGGCGCGACCATCTCGTCGATCTGGAGGATGAGAATGTTGTTCGTGTCGTCTTTTCCGTCGAGGGTACCGTCGATACGAAGCTTCGACAGCGGTGTCGGACCGACGGTCACCGAATCGCCCTCGTGGATGTCGCTGATCGAGCCCTGCGCGTGGACCTCGGCTCGACAGAGTTCGGGGTGGTGAACGCTCGAGAGGTCGATCTCTTCGACGATGATATCGGTGACTGGCTCGCCTTCGTGTTTGATCGGGACGGAGGCGGGTTCGTCCATCTGCTGAATCTCGAGGGCCTCGTAGGCGGCTGCGGTCGGCTTGTAGCCACCTTTCGGGCCGGGAACACCCTCGACTAGCTGGAGGGCTTTGAGACTCTGCATCTGGTTGCGAATCGTGCCGGGATTACGGTCGACCTGCTCGGCGATATCTTCGCCTTTGATCGCGTCTTCGGTTTCTTTGTGCAGGTTCGTCAATGCACGCAATATCTTCTTCTGGCTGGGTGTGAGTTCGATTGATGACATGGGGAATCCTTCGTAGTAGATTTCCTTAAATGCGAGGGTTGGCCGACGATGTCTTTCGATTTGATCATTTGCCGGCGGCGTGGTAAGCGTTTCTTTTCGATGGCGACGGCGGTAAGCGTTTTTGGTGTCCGTTTTCGGTCGGCAGCGTCAGGGAACGATGTATCCTTCGACGATGACGTCCTCGAGGACGAACATGAGTGCGACGCCGACGATGAAGGTCGCGGCGTTGAGTCGGGTAACGATGGCTTCGGCGTCGAAGCGGATGAGTTCTGCAACCTCGATGAGGACCTGCAAGATCGCTCCGACGGCGACGGCGTAGAACAGTGCAGCCAGGAGCGACGAAGAGCTGAGACTGCCGATCCAGCCGCCGACGATCACCGGTCCACCAGCGATGAGACCCATCGCGGCGAAGTGGCGAAGCGGCGGAATCTCGGTGTCGCGCGCGACGGCGGCGACGACCGTCGGTCCTTCCATCACGTTGTGCATGACGAAGCCGACGACGAGGAGCATGACGAGCGTGCCCTCGCCCTGAATGAAGGCGACACCGATCGCCATTCCCTCGCCGATGCTGTGGAGTCCGAGCGCGACGGCGACGAGATACGCGATCGTGAGGCCGCTCTTTTCGGTCGTCACCATCTTTCGCTGGCGCCACTTGCTGATCGCGTACATGACCGCGAACGTTCCGGCGAAACCGAGCACCGCGAGAACCCATGCGAACGTCGTACTCTCGGCGTCGGCGCTGTTCTCGAATACCTCTCCGACCATCTCGAAGGCGATGAACGCGAGGACACCGGCCGAGAGCGCGAGGAAGGCGTGGATGTAGCGGTGATCGAGCGCCCGAATGAACGGGAACCAGAGCATACCGATGACGACCGGCACGACGCCGGCGATCGCACCGATAATCGTGAGCATCCAGAGGATGTCGAGCGTACTCGCAGTCGACATCGACTCGATATTACCGAACGGAGAGGTGAAATAGAGCAGCCCGGAGATCGCTCCGAGAATAATAAGCGGACCGATTGCCAGTAACCACTGGGGGATCGCATCCGTCGCTCGTCGACCTTTCGTCACGTCACCTCACCTCGTCTCGTGTCGAACGTCGTCGTCATTGACAGTGTTTTAGACTCGTCTAAACATATACTTTGCCCACGGATGTTTAGACTGAGCCGAATCTAATGCCGGTTCGGCGACGAATACTCGAGTCGATCGGCGTCAGTGTTCGATTTCTGCAGGAACGGTGACGCGGACCTCTCTGGCGACCTCCTGTGGCAACGAGACGGCATCGTCGAGGTGGGTGGCACGGGCGGTCACCATGCCGAAGGGAGCGACCTCGAGAATCTCGAGTTCGACGCCGGGTTCGACGCCGTGGTCGGCGAGATACGAGAGGACCGCGGCGTCGTGGTCGGCGACCTCTTCGACGACGACCGTCGCGCCTTCCTCGAACTCCGTGATGGATTTGCCGGTCGGCCCTGCAGGCGGTTCGAGGTCCGCGCTGGGGATCGGCGAGCCGTGGGGATCGACGTCCGGATCGCCGAGCGCGGCGGCGACCCGGGCCTCGAAGTCCTCGCTGATGTGGTGTTCGAGCCGATCGGCCTCGTCGTGGACTTCCGCCCAGTCGTAGTCTAAGTGTTCGGTGAGATAGGCCTCGAGCAACCGGTGGTGGCGGACGATCTCGATCGCGACGGTCTCTCCCTCGTCGGTCAGGACGACGCCGCGGTACTTCTCGCGGTCGACCAGTCCTCGGTCCTCGAGTTTCTCGATCATACTGGTGACCGTCGGCGACGTGACGTCGAGCTCCTCGGCGATCTCGGAGGTTTTGATCCGGTCCTCGCGATCGCGCTGGAGCTGATAGATGACTTTGAGGTAGTCTTCCATCACGTCGCTGAGCATCATCGTGTCCGAGTTTAGAGCCGTCTATTCCTAAATCTTCCGTCGTCGTTAGCAGAATGTCCAACGAACTAAATCCGTCCCACACATACGGCAGGTATGGATCGAACCGTTCGACTCATCGGCGCGCCGATGGACTTCGGGGCGAACCGACGTGGTGTCGACATGGGGCCCTCGGCGATCAGATACGCGGGACTCGGCGACGAACTCGAAGATGCCGGCGTCGCGTGTACCGACTCTGGTGATCTCCTCATCCCGCGTGCGGAAGAGCGTGATCCCGACGCGAACCCGCCGAGTAGCGGCGAAGCGAAGTTTCTACTCGAGATCGAGGACGTCTGTTCGCGGCTGTCAGAACAGGTCGCGGAGGCGCTCGCCGAGGGAACGACCCCGCTGGTGTTGGGCGGCGATCACTCGATCGCGATCGGGACGATGGGCGGTTCCGCTCGCGATGCGGACCTCGGCGTGATCTGGTTCGACGCTCACGCGGACATCAACACGCCCGAGACCTCGCCGAGCGGTAACGTTCACGGGATGCCGCTCGCGGCGGCGCTCGGACGGGGTATCTTCGAGGAGATGCCGTGGGCCCACGCGCCCCGCGTTCGCGAGGAATCCGTCGCGTACGTCGGCCTTCGGAGTATCGACGACCGCGAACGGGACGCCATTCGCGACAGCGAGATGACCGCGTTCACCATGTCCGACATCGACGAGCGAGGCATTACGGACGTCGTCGAGGACGCCCTCGCGGTCGCGACCGACGAGACCGACGGCGTCCACGTCAGCCTCGACCTCGACTGGCTCGATCCCAAGGCCGCACCGGGCGTCGGGACCCCAGTCCGTGGCGGCGTCACCTACCGGGAGGCCCACTCCGCACTCGAGGCCGTCTCCGAGTTCGACGAGCGTGAGGGGGGACTGCGTTCGATGGATGTCGTCGAAGTGAACCCGATTCTCGACGAACACAACGAAACGGCGACCCTCGCGACGGAGTTGACCGCGAGTGCGTTCGGGAAGCGAATTTTGTAATCTAGTAGTCTTCTTGGAAATATCACCCCTTCCGTTCGACGTTTCGACACATTTTGGCCCGTGGTAACAACCAACACCCGGATATCGGTTCCAACACCTTTGTATCGGAGTGTTTCTGACTGTCCAGTATGACTGAGAACGTCGTCGTTCTCGGCGCTGGATACGCCGGTGCCGGAACGATCGCAAAGCTCCAGTCGGAGCTCGACGATGATGCACGAATCACCTGGATCTCGGAGACGGATTATCACCTCGTTTTGCACGAAGCACACCGTGTCGTTCGTGACCCGGACGTTCGATCCGACATCACCGTCCCCGTCCACGAAATCACCGATCCGAGTACCCGATTCGTCCAGGATCGCGTAACGGCTCTGGACACCGACGAACAGGTCGTCGAACTCGAGGAGGGCGACGACGTCGAGTACGATTACGTACTGGTCGGCCTCGGCAGTTCGACCGCCTACTACGGCATTCCCGGACTCGCAGAGCACTCGCTGACCCTGAAGAGTCTCGACGACGCACTCGAGATCCACGATCAGATCAAGACCGCGAGCCAGGAGGCCACCCGCGGCGAGCCCGCCCAGATCGTCATCGGTGGCGCCGGACTCTCGGGCATCCAGACTGCCGGCGAGATCGCCGAGTTCCGCGACAATCACCGTGCACCGATCGACATCCACCTGGTGGAGGCCCTCGACGAGATCTTCCCGGGTAACGACCCCGAAATCCAGCAGGCACTTCGCGACCTGCTCGAGGAAGCGGGCGTTCAGATCCACACCGACGACCCGATCACGGAAGCCGAAGACGGCGTCATCAACTTCGACGAGGGCGAGCCCCTCGAGTACGACGTCTTCGTCTGGACCGGCGGGATCACCGGCCGTGAGGCCTTCGACGAGACCGACCTCGAGAACGAGCACAATCGGCTGAACACGGAAGCGAACTTTCAGACCTCCGACGAGCACGTGTTCGCGATCGGCGACTCGGCGATCATCGATCAGGGCGATATGCCCGCGCCACCGACGGCCCAGGCCGCCTGGCAGGCCGCCGAAGTCGCCGGCGAGAACATCGCCCGTGCGATCGAGAACCGTCCGCTCAAGACCTGGGAGTTCGAGGACAAAGGGACCGTCATCTCCGTCGGTGAGAAGGCAGTCGCCCACGAAGTCAAGCCGGCCTTCGGCCTCTCGTTGCCAGTCGACACCTTCGGCGGCTTCCCAGCGAAGAACCTGAAGAAGATGATCGCCGCCCGCTGGATCGCCGACATCACGTCCTGGGGGCGCGCGCGCAAGTCCTGGTCGTCGCTGTAGTCTGCGAGCGCTCGCAGTCGCGACACCGATATCACCCGTATCACCCGGAAACGGTGCTCGAGACGGTACACTGCTGTCCCGATCGTTCTTTCACTCCCACCTATCCACCACAACCATATGTCAACGACCGTCCCTCTCCTCGAGTGTCTCACACACCAGCCGCTGCTCTTCGGACTCGAGGGATTCGAGACGCAGGCACGCGAGTGGATCGACGCTGCCAGCGGTCCCTGGCAGTACCTCCTGATCTTCGCTCTCGCCGCGACGCCGTGGCTCGAGATTCTGATCGTGATCCCGATCGGTATCGCACTCGGTCTCGATCCGCTCACCGTCGCCGTCGTCGCGTTCGCCGGGAACGTGATTCCGATCTATCTCATCGTCACTCTCTTCGACCGAATTTCGACGTGGTTGGACCGCCGTCGTGACGACGACGCCGACGAGCAGTCGGCCCGCAGCGCTCGAGCGAAACGCGTCTGGCGTTCTTACGGGCTTCCGGGACTCGCACTCGCGGCGCCGATCCTGACGGGTGTCCACCTCGCCGCCGTCCTCGCGATGGGACTCGGTGCCCGAAAACGAGCGACGCTCGGCTGGATGACGGTGGGAATCGCGCTGTGGACCGTCGTCATCACGGTCGTCTCGGTGACCGGCGTTTCGGTTCTCGAGGGCTGGTTCTAGGGTTCGGAGGTCGTTTTCCGTTCACGTTCTCCGTTCGCGTCCGCCGTCGCCGGCCTCACTCGAGTTGCTGTCACTCCCCGTCGTTCGTCCCCATCGGTTCCGCCGGCACCCCTGCGACGGTCTCACCGGGTGGGACGTCTCGCGTCACGAGCGAGTTCGCCGCGACGCTGGCTTCCGCGCCGATCTCGACGCCGGGCAGCACGATCGCACCCGCGCCGATCATCGCCCGCTCGCCGACGACGACCTCGCCGATTCGGTACTCCTCTTGCAGGAACTCGTGACAGAGTAGCGTCGCGTCGTAGCCGACGATCGCCCCCTCCCTGACGGTGATCAGGTCCGGCCAGAAGACGTCCGGCGTCGCCTCGAGGCCCCACGAGACGCCCGGGCCGATCGTCGCGCCGAGCCGACGGAGGAGCCAGCGCTTGAGTCGGAGACTCGGCGAGATCCGGATCAACCACACGGTGACGTAGTTGACGGCGACGCGAATCGGATGGCGGGCGCTGGGCCAGTGGGCCAGCGAGTTCGCCGGGCCCGGGGTCGCGTGGCGTCGGACTCGGTCGTGTCTCGAGTGTGACGGTGAGGTGTCGTCGGACGTCGCGTTGGGGCCGGGATCGGAGTCAGGGTCGGAGTCGGAGTCGAACTCGGTCACTGCTCGAGAAGTCCTCTCGCCGTACGCAAAGGTCTAGCGGTCAGTGGTACTGTGTTTGGCTCTAAAGCTGTCGATCACCGCTGTCGGACAGTCGGCCTCGACGTCGGCGCAACCGAGACCGACCGCGTGTGTGCTGCGGGCTCGAGGTCGTCCGCACGCAGGACGCGATCGCGCCAGATCGCGTAGCCGGCGAGACTCCACGCGAATCCGGGCGCTCGATCCACGAGGCCGTCGAGGACGCTGTCGGGGACGAACTCGGGAACCTCGTACCGATCGAAGACGGCCGCGAGCGGTCCGGACGTGAGGAACCGATCGGCCGGGAAGTTCCCGTTCCCCTTCGGTTTGTGTCGATCGTACTCGGGGTACCACTCCGCGAGCAGTTTCTTCGGGAGGTGTTTCGCCTCCCCGCCGTCCACGTACCGCTCGGGCGAGCGAACGCCGAGTGCGAGTTCGGCGACTCCCTTCCCCGCGAACGGCATGTACATCTCGCAGCCGCGAGCGAGCCCGGTTTGACGCCACACCGTGCCGGCGTCCTCGCAAAAGAAGTCGACCCAGTGACCGAGATGCATGTGCTGGGCGTATCGATCCCCCGTCGGTGACGGCACACGTGCCATCGCGTACTCGTACCGGGCTCGCTGGCGGCGTTCGTATCGCCTGCGCCCGATCGTCTCCACGGCCGACGGGACGTCGGTGTAGGCCGCGAACTGCATCGCCTGCCCGTCGGGGTCGGACGGGTGGCGCTCGAGTCCGTCGAGGACCGTCCGATGATCGCGAAGCGTATCACCGATCGTCGGCGCGTACCGCAGGTGACGGGTTCGCCAGACGTTGCGCCCGCGCTCGAGACTCCCGCTGAGACCGAACACTGCGTCGGCGGTCTGGCCGCAGACGAGCGTCCGGGCATCCGTCCCCCGAAAGACGCCGTCGAACGTCGGCGTCTGCAGCTGGTGGGGCGGCATACCCAACGCGTCGACGGCCGCCTCGAGGCGCTCGAGGTAGTCCGCTTCGGCCATCTCGACGACCTCGTGGTCGGTGTCGACGAGCTCGCTGGCGGTTCGTGCGTACTCGCTTTCGAAGTCCAGTTCCGGCGTGTCGAAGCTGCCGGTGACGCTCTCGGTCGGGTTGGCGAGATACGGGTCCAGCACCGTCGAGTCGACGCCCCCGGAGAGCATCAATGTCGAGTCGGCGACGGGTGCACAGACGGCCGACAACACTTCGTCGAGTCTGTCGACCGCGTCACCGGTCGCAACGGTCGGATCCGGCTCGAGCGTCTCCGTGAGCTCGGTCCGCGGCGTCGTCTCGCCGGGCGTCCACGTGAGCGTCTCTCCGTGACCGAGCCGGTGGACGCGGTCGACGTAGGAGTTCATCGGCGTCGTTCGGTAGAGCACGTGATCGGCGATCGCTCGGTCGGGGACGACGCGGTCGTCGGGATCCAGTCGGGCGAGCGCGTTCCTGAAGAGGTCGGTCACCACCGGTTCGCCACTCGAGTCCCGACAGTAGTAGACCTCGTAGGTCGAGGTGATCCCGCGGTGGGCGCGTATCGTCGGTTCGGTCGTCGCCTCGGAGAGGACCACGACCGTTCCCTCACCGGGAAGCGACGTTGTGAGATCCCGGACCGTCTCGAAGTCACTGCCCTGTTCGATTGCCGTTCGAAGTTCACGTCTGTGAGTGCCGAAGAGGATCCATCGTCGACTGCCGTGGTCGACGACGTCGGCGTTCGGATTCGCGACGAGTGCCGTTGGCATTACCACCGCTAACCCGGGAGAGTGACATTGTAATGGGACTCATACCTCGGCTCTCGTAACAGTCACGGAACCCTACCGGAGGGCGACTGCTGCCCGAAACTACCCGATCAATCGCCGCGGAGTTCGTTCATGTGATCGATCCGGCGCTGGACGAGATCCGCTTTGCCGATGTCGTGGCGCATGTGCAGTCCCTCCTCACCGGCGACAGCCAGTGCGTCCTCGGCGATTTCCTCTGCCTCGGCGATCGAGTCGGCGATGCCGACGACGGCGAACGATCGCGACGTGGTGGTGTAAATCCCGTCCTCTCGGGCGTCCACGCTGGCGTAGTACAGCAGGGCGTCGCCGGCGCTCTCTCGCGAGCCCTGTCCGCTCGAGTCTTCAGTGGCGCCAACGGTGCGCGCCACACTCTCTTCGTCGATTTGTACCTTCGCCCCCGCTTCGGGGTCGGTGGGATATCCCTCGGGAACGGCGTACTTGCAGACCGTCGCCTGCTCGGCGAACTCGAGTTCCGGTACCGACTCGCCGTTGCGGGCCGCGACGAGGACGTCGAGGAAGTCAGTCTCGAGCACCGGCAGGGTGTTCATCGCCTCGGGGTCGCCGAAGCGGGCGTTGAACTCGACGACCTTCGGTCCCTCCGCGGTCAGCATGAACTGTCCGTAGAGAATCCCCTTGTATCCCTCGAGGGCGTCGACGGTCGCCTCGACGATCGAGACGGCCTCCTCGTAGTCGTCGCTGGTCATGAACGGGAGTTCCCGCGTCGCGTCGGAGTACGATCCCATTCCGCCGGTGTTCGGTCCCTCGTCGCCCTCGTAGGCGCGTTTGTGGTCCTGAACGGCGGGTGCGGTTTCGACGGAGCCGTTGGCGACGAACGCCTGGACCGTGATCTCCTCGCCGATCAAGCGCTCCTCGAGGACGATCCGGTCGTATTCCGAGTCGCGGATGTACTGCTTGCCCTCCTCGGGCGTGACCTGGTCGCCGATGACCTTGACGCCCTTCCCGCCCGTGAGCCCGGCGGGCTTGATCACGAGGTCCCCATCGTACTCGTCGATGTACTCGCAGGCAGCTTCGGGATCGTCGAAGGTCTCGTAGTCCGGACAGCCCGGAATGTCGTGGTCGGTCATGAACCGCCGCTGGAAGGCCTTGTCCGTCTCGATGCGGGCTTGGGCCTGACGCGGTCCGAACGCGTAGACGCCGGCGGTCTCGAGTGCGTCGACGACGCCCTCGGCGAGCGGTGCTTCGGGGCCGACGACGGCGATGGTCGCGTCGACCTCCTCGGCGTAGTCGACGACTGCCTCGGGGTCGGTGGTCTCGAGGGTCTCGAACTCGGTCGCGAGTTCGGCGATACCGGGGTTGCGGTTGCCAGCGCAGGCGTACAGGTCGGCCTCGCTGTCCGCGAGCGCGCGGGCGATCGCGTGTTCTCGCCCGCCGCCGCCGATCAGCAGCACGTTCTCTCGCATGGTCGAAATCGGTACGCACGGTAGTGTAAACGTTACCCTTTCTCGGCCCGAAGATAGGCACGTTCGTGTACTGTTTCTGGTCGTCGTCTCTCAGTTCTCGAGCGGTTCCCGTTCGGTAGTCGTCGACCGACTCGAACTGCCGGCCCGAAACCAGGTCCGTTCTTCCTGAGCCCGGACGTTCTTGGTGACGGCGAGCGAAGCGCGTCTGAAACGGTGGCGTGACCGGCGACCGCCGTGTCCCGACGGACCGAGACCGCCGGTCGTCGTCGAAGCCGTACAAACAGCAATGACAGACAGTACGTGGACCGACCCGGAATCCGAACTGCTCGAGCGAATCCGAGACCGACTCGGGGGCGAGAGCGAAGGCGAAGACGAAGACACGACAGCCGTCCTCGCGACCCTCGTCGACGTCGAGGGCAGCGCCTACCGACGTCCCGGCGCGAAGATGCTGTTCGACGCCGACGGCGGGGGAACCGGCGCCATTACCGCGGGGTGCCTCGAGGACGAACTCCAGCGGGCGGCGACCGAAGTTCGCGAGACCGGCCAACCGCGACTCGTGAGCTACGATCTCCGAGAGGACGGCGAATCGGACGTCTGGGGGCTCGGCGTCGGCTGCAATGGCCGCCTCGAGATCCTCCTCGAGCCGCTCGCGGAGAGCCTTCGACCCGCAGTGACGGCGTTCGACGAGGGACGCGACGTGGCGATCTGCACCGTACTCGCCGACGACGGGCCACTCGAGTGCGGCGATCGCGCGTACTACCACCCCGACGAGAGGGGCGGGCGGTTCGACGCCGACAGCGACCCCGCGGACTGGCCGACCGACGCGCTCGACCGACCCGCACGAGAACTCGTCGAGCGAGGACGAGGCGATCGACTCGAACGAACCCTCGACGGTCGCCGACTCGAGGTGTTCGTCGACGGCTTCGTCGCTCCTCCCGAACTCGTGATCTGTGGTGCCGGTCACGACGTAGCTCCGGTCGTCGAACTGGCGGCCGCCGAGTTCCGCGTCACGGTGGTCGGCTTTCGCGGCGCCGTCGACCTCACCGAGCGGTTCCCCGAGGCCGATCGGACGGTGACGACCTCGCCCGCGCGGCTTCGCGACGCGCTCGAGCTCGACGATCGAACGTACGCAGTTGTCATGTCCCACAACGTCGTGGACGACCGGCTGGCGGTCGACGAACTCCTCCGCTCGCCCGCGCCGTACGTCGGGTTGCTGGGTCCGCGCGAGCGATTCGAGGAGATGCGAGCGGCGTTCGGGGCGGAGGGCCGGCAGTTTACGACGGGCGAACTCGAGCGTCTCTACACGCCGATCGGGCTCGATCTCGGCAGTGGCTCGCCCTACGGCATCGCCCACAGCATCGTCGCGGAGGTGCTGGCGGTCGCGAACGACCGCGAACCCGGCCACCTGTCGGCGCGCGACGGCCCGATCCACGAGCGAGTCGACGTGGCCGACGGCCGAGAGTAGTCCGAGCGATCCGGATTACTAGCTCGAATTCCGGCTGTTCTGTGTCCCTACCAAACTGTAATGTAGGTTCGTGCTGTGTGCCAGCACGAGACGAACTGGGTCGAATCGTCACTCGAGGGGGCGACGGTCGTCCCGGAACATCGAAGGATATGACAACACACGACATCGAACTCACGGTAAACGAGACGGAGGTGGAACTGACCGTCGACTCGCGGACGTTGCTCGTCCACGCGCTGCGCGAGGACTTGGACTACACCGGTCCGAAGGTCGGTTGTGAGAGCAGCAAGTGCGGGGCGTGTACGGTCGAACTCGACGGCGACGCCGTCAAGTCCTGTACGGTGCTGGCCGTGCAGGCCGACGGCGCGTCCGTGCGGACGGTCGAGGGATTCGCTGACGGCGACGACCTCCACCCGATCCAGCAACAGTTCAGCGCGGAACACGGCCTCCAGTGTGGTTACTGCACCCCGGGAATGGTGACGACGACCAAGCACCTGCTCGAGTCCAATCCGGATCCCACCCGCGAGGAGATTCGGACAGCGCTCAAGGGAAACATCTGTCGGTGCACCGGCTACCAGAACGTCGTGAACGCCGTCGAGTCGGCCGCAGCGGCGCTGGCGGCGGGAGAAGGCGAGAGTGCACCCGACGACGTCGAACTTCAGACCGACTACCCGACGCCGGGGGAGGACTGAGATCGCAATGTTCCCGCCTCACTTCGACTACCACCGCGCCTCGAGTATCGACGACGCGCTCGACGTGCTCGAGCGCCATCGCGACGACGATCCCCGAATTCTCGCCGGCGGCCACAGCCTGCTTCCGGATCTGAAGAACGGGCGAGCGAGTCCGGACGTGCTCGTGGATATCGGCGAGATAGATGGGCTCCGGGGAATCGAGAGCGGTGTCGACGTCGAGTCTGATACCGACCACGGTACCGGCCAGACGGCGATCGGCGCGCTCACCACGTACGCAGACGTCCTCGAGTCCGACCACCTCGAGCGACACGCACCGGTGCTCACCGACGCGACGCGCGTTCTCGCGGACCTGCAGATCCGAAACCGCGGAACGGTCGGGGGAAACCTCACCGCGGCCGAGCCGGGTGCCGACCTGCCGGCCGCGGCCCTCGCCGCCGACGCGACGATTCACGTGCGAGGACCCGACGGCGAGCGGACGATCGACGCCGGGGAATTCCTCGGGGCCGACGGATCCGAATCTGCACTCGGCGAACGCGAACTCGTGACAGAGATACGCGTTCCCCCCAGTCCAACCGGCGGCTACGCCAAGAAGACCCACCCCGCCTCGGGGTACGCGATGGTCGGCGTCGCGGCCGTCCTCGAGATCGATACCGAGACGATCGCGGACGCCCGCGTCGCGGCGACCGGCGTCCTCGAGCACGCGGTTCGGCTCACCGCCGTCGAAGACGCGCTCGTCGGCGAACGCGTAGACGAGGCGATCGAGACGGCCGCCGAGCGCGCCGGCGAGACGATCGATCCGGCGGATGCGCGGTCGGACGACCACGCCTCGGGCGAGTTCCGCGTGCACCTCCTCTCGACGTACGCGGCGCAGGCGCTCGAGCGGGCGATGGAGGTGGACGCATGACGGGTCCACGTAAGGGAGAGAACGAAAGCGAGGACGAGGCCGGCGGGATCGCCGGTCCCGCCCGTCGAGAGGACGAGGCGCTGCTCACCGGCCGCGCCGAGTACACCGACGACCTGCGCGATCCGGACGCGGCCCACCTCGCGTTCGTCCGCAGCGAGTACGGACACGCGGAGATCGAGGGGATCGACGCGACTGCCGCAGCGGAACTCGAGGGCGTCCTCGGCGTCTACACGTGGGACGACGTCGCGGCCTCCGAGAGCCCCGGCGTGCTTCCGAGTTCGACCGGCTCGCTCGACTGCGAGGTGCCGGCGCACCCGGTGCTCGCCCGCGATCGCGTTCGCTATCAGGGCCAGCCGATCGCCGCCGTCGTTGCCGAAAACCGGTATCGGGCTCGCGACGCCGTCGACGCGGTCGCCGTCGACTACGACCCGCTCGAGGCGGTCGTCGATTCGGTCGAAGCCACTGCGGAGGGCGCGCCGACGCTCTTCGACGGCGCACCTGACAACGTCGCCGCGACGACCGACCAGGGCGACCGCGAGGCGACCGAGGACGCGTTCGACGACCCGGAGAACGTCGTCGACATCGAGTTGGAGAACAACCGACTCATTTCCTCGGCGCTGGAGCCCCGAGCGGCGCTGGCCGAGTACGACGCCGCCGAGGACCGATTCACCGTGACGATGACGAGTCAGTCGCCCCACGGCCACCGTCAGAAACTCGCGCACACACTCGGGCTCTCCGAGCGCCAGATCCGGGTGATCTCTCCGAGCGTCGGCGGCGGCTTCGGCCACAAGGGCCACCACCACCCCGGTGAGGCGATGGCGGCCTGGTGCGCCCGCGACCTCGAGCGCCCGGTGAAGTGGACCGCCACGCGTTCGGAGAACTACCTCGAGGGTGCCCACGGGAGAGACCATCGGACGACCGCCGAACTCGCGATCGACGACGACGGCGCCATCCGGGGCCTGCGCGTCGAGACCCACGCGAACGTCGGCGGCTACGGACTCGACGGCGGCGCGTCGATGCCCGGCTGGTACGGCGGCCTGCTCTCGAGTCAGTACCGCATTCCGGCGATCCACTGCGAGACCCACGCGGTCTTTACGAACACGGCGCCGGTCCACTCCTACCGCGGTGCGGGCCGGCCGGAGGCGATCTACGTCACCGAGCGGCTCGTCGACGTCGCGGCGCGCGAGCTCGGAATCGACCCCGTCGAGTTCCGGCGGCGCAACCTGATCGAACCCGACCAGTTCCCCTACGAGACGCCCGTCGGCGCCAGTTACGACAGCGGCGACTACGAGCGCGGGCTCGAGGAGGCCCTCGAGCTGGCCGACTACGACGACCTCCGGGCGCGCGGTCGCGACCGCGACGACGGTCGATTGCGGGGCGTCGGCGTCGCCTGTTACACCGAGTCGACCGGCGGCGGCTTCGAGAGCGGCGTCGTCCGCGTCCACCGCGACGGCGGCGTGACGGTCTCCGCGGGCACTCACTCCCACGGGCAGGGCCACGAGACGACTTACGCCAACCTCGTCGCGGACGTCCTCGAGATTCCGACCGACGACATCGACGTGATGGAAGGCGACAGCGACAGCATCCCGACCGGGACGGGCACGTTCGGAAGTCGGAGTACCATCGTGGGCGGCAGCGCGATCGTCGAGAGCGCCGAGGCGGTGCTGGCGAAAGCCCGCCGGTTCGCCGCGGACCGACTCGAGGTCGAACCGGACGCGGTCGCGTACGGGGACGGTGAGTTCAGCGTGCGCGATGGGGCCGAGAGCGGGAGCGGTTCCAGCGCCGACACCGTCTCCTTCGCCGACGTCGCCGGGATGGCCTACGGCTGGGGCGTCCCCGAAGACATGGACCCCGGCCTCGAGGAGACCACGTTCTACGAACCCGACGGGACGGCGTACACCTTCGGCACGCACGTCGCCGTCGTCGCGATCGATCCCGAGACCGGTGAGTTGGAACTCGAGCGCTACGTCGCGGTCGACGACTGCGGCGAGCGACTCGAGCCAACGATCGTCGAGGGGCAGGTCCACGGCGGGGTCGCCCAGGGGATCGGACAGGCGGTCTCCGAGCGGGCGAGCTACGACGGCGACGGGACGCTCCTGACGAACTCGCTCGACTCCTACGCCGTCCCGCGGGCCTCCCACCTCCCGGAGATCGAGACCGGGCAGACGGTGACGCCGAGTCCGCGGAACCCGCTGGGCGTGAAGGGGATCGGCGAGGCGGGCACCATCGCGGCGCCGCCGGCGGTCGTCAACGCGGTCGTGGACGCGCTGGCGCATCTCGGGGTTCGGCACGTGGACATGCCGCTGACCGACGAGGCGATCTGGCGGGCGATTCGGGACTCGAAGTAGTCTTATCCTTCCCTCTTTGCTTCGATCTGGTTCGTAACGAGTTCTCCACAACGGTTTAGTACACGTGATACAAATTGATACGGCACAGGGGAACCCATGCCAATCAGCGCAGACCGATTCGAAAATATCGACGACTCCGAGGATCCGAAACCCGGAACGAACGCGGACCGGATTCTCTCCTTTCTCGAACGAAACGCCGACAAAGCCTTTACACAGGGTGAAATTGCGACCGCCACAGACGTCACACGGGGATCGGTTGGGCCGACGCTCGTCCGACTCCGTGAAGACGGTCGCGTCGACCACCGGGGGACCTACTGGCGCGTCAGTGACTATCTCGAGAGTCTCGACGACGCAACTGCTCACGCGAGCGCGGTCGCCGATTCCCACGAAGCGGAGCCGTTCGAGTACGATGAGTGGATGGAACACGCGGTCGATCCGCGTGAAGAACGTGAGTGACTCCGGTCGGTACCGGAAGGGGGACGTCGTCTGGGCCCCGGATCCGTTCAAACAGGGTTCGAATCCACGTCTCTGGC
The DNA here is from genome assembly GCA_025517485.1 of Natronoglomus mannanivorans. Classification (GTDB taxonomy): domain Archaea; phylum Halobacteriota; class Halobacteria; order Halobacteriales; family Natrialbaceae; genus Halomontanus; species Halomontanus mannanivorans. The sequence goes on from JAOPKB010000001.1 coordinate 79,806, forward strand.
TCGTTCTCACCGCAGATTCACTACCGTACGTCGGTCAGGAGTACATCTGTGCAGCGCTCACCACGTCGGACCTACCGGACAACTTCCGAATCGGATCCGATTGGATCACTGGACGAAATCCACAGATCGAATCGTACTGTTCTCCGTGGGTGGTCGCGACAATCAAACACCGGGCGATTGCGAACCCGCAAGGAAAGATCACTACGTCGTTCACTGACCGAGTGATCGGAGACTGCAAACGATATCTCGACTCGTAGCCTGTTTTTCTACCAGTGTTCTCGAGCGTCTCACTCCACACATCGACAGACTCGAGCTCACGAGTAAAACAGCGGCGGCCGCCGTTCCCTCTCGGAACGTTCCACGTCGGCGTCCTCGAGTGACTCTCCTTCTCCCAGCAACCGATCGAAGACGTCCACGGCGGCCCCGCGGTGCAAGGGCATGTTGTCGTTGCCACACTGCTCGTCCATCACGCAGGCCGGACAGCCGTCGATCCGGCCGCAGTCACAGTCGGCGACGTGCTCGCGCGCCCGTTTCGCGAGCGCCTCGAACTCGTCGTAGATCGCCCGGGAGAAGCCGAGGCCGCCCTCGATGCCGTCGTAGATAAACCAGCCGCTGGCGGGCTCACGCTCGAGGGAATTCGCGAGTTGGCGAACGGTAGCGCGGGCGGCTTCGATGCTTCGGGGGGCGCGGTCGTCGCCGGCGTTCGGAGCTGCAGACTGGGTCTCGTCAGTCGACTCTCGGTCCATCGCGAGGTGCGAATCGATCGTGAGCGTCGAGAGCCCGCCGAGATCGCGCTTGTCGAGGGTGAGCTCGAGCGGCGCGACCCCGATCATGGCGTGTTCGGCTGCGTGGAGGCCGCCGACGTAGCCGATGTGGGGGATCGCCTCGAGGTCGGCCTCAGATTCGAGTTCGGGGACGCTGTACTCGCGGTACTCCTCGACGAGGTGGTGTTCGACGTCCTGTGGAACCTCGAGCCAGCACAGCTGGGTCTCCATCTGCAGCGGCGGGTTGTCCGTAGGGATCGCCTGATCCTTCGGCTTCCCGCCGTGGACGGCGACCTTGTCGTAGGTGCCGTGGTAGACGAGGACCGTTCCCGTGCCGTAGTGGAGGTCGAAGCCAGTGTCGTTGATCTCCCGCGACTTTTCGCTCTCGGCGTCGAGGATCGTCACCTCGCTTCGGGTCTGGGTGTAGTAGTCGACGTTGGTCGGCCGGACCGTGACGGACGGCTGGGGCGCGTCGTGGTCGACCGCACAGACCTCGTACTGCTGGCCCGCGTGCAACCGGACGGCGCCCTCGTGGAAGTCCCGAAAGACGCGTTCTCTCGCGAGCGGCTCCATCTCCGGGTCGTACTCCTCGTCGACACCCTCCGCGAGACGCACCTCGTACTCCTGGCCTGCGGTCGCGTACAGCGAGATCGACGACTGCGGCCGCGGCGGGCCCGTGTAGGAGACGCCTGTCTCGAGGCGGCCGCGCACCTGCCCGGCGCGACGCCACATCTCGAGGGCTCCCTCGAGGCGCTCCCGATCTGCGAACTCGCCGACGTCGCGCTCGTCGATCGCGAGTTCGTCCGCGGCACACCGGACGTGCTGGGCGAAGACGGCGTCGTTGTCCACGTCGACGACCGCGTCCTCGACGTCGGATTCGAGGAGGAACTCCGGGTGGGAGACGACGTACTGATCGAGCGTGCGGTGCTCGGCGACGAGCACCGAGAGCGCCCGCCGCTCGCCGCGACCCGCGCGGCCGATCTGCTGCCAGAACGACTGGCGCTGGCCGGGATAGCCCATCTGGACGGTGGCGTCCATCGCGCCGACGTTGATCCCGAGCTCGAGGGCGTTCGTCGACGCGACGCCCTCGAGCAGCCCGTTCTTGAGCTGGTGTTCGGTGCCGTGGCGCTTCTTTCGGGAGTGGCCGGCGTGGTAGGGCTCGAGGGCGGTGTTGCGGTCGGGGTTCGTGTAGTACCGACTGCGCCGCCGCCGGTGTTCACCCGCGCGCTCGATCGACAGCTCCGCGAGCTTTCGGGAGGGCGTGAACAGCAGCGTCTGGGCGTCGTGGTAGGTGAGGTGGGAGAACACTTGCGGGGCTTCGATGGTCGCCGGGAGGCGTTCGGGTGGATCGTCGTCGCTGGCTCCGCTGGCGGAGGCTCCGGCGGTGGCGTCGTCCGAGATCGCGTCTTTCCCGTCTCCGCCCTCGACATCACTGCCGTTCTCCACGCCACCCGTCCGCATCGGCGGATTCCAGAGCACGAGGTCCCGCGGGCCCTGCGGCGACCCGTCCTCGTCCACGACGGTCACCGGTTCGTCGATCAGCGCACTCGAGTGCACGCCGGGATTGCCGATCGTCGCGCTCGTGAGGACGAACTGGGGGTCGCTCCCGTAGTACGCGAGGACTCGCTTCAGCCGGCGGAGGATCCAGGCGACGTGCATACCGTGGACGCCGGTGTAGGTGTGGGACTCGTCGATCACGAGGAGGTCGCAGGCCGAGAAGAAACGCGCCCAGCGGTCGTGGTCGTGAAGGTAGGTGTTGACGCCCGCGAAGTTCGAGATGACGACGTCGGCTTCCGCGCGGATCCGCTTTCGGGGTTCGCCGCGTTCGGTGTCGCCGTCGTACACCGCCACGTCGATCTCGAGGCCGAGATCGTCGAACAGGTCGTTCAGTTCTCGCTCCTGATCGCGCGAGAGCGCCTTGGTCGGGTAGCAGACGTAGGCCGTCGATTCCTCGCCCTCGCGCTCGGCTGTGAGGTAGTTTCGCGCGATCTGGAGGGCGTACACCAGCGTCTTTCCGGAGGCGGTGCTCGTCGCGACGCAGACGTTCTCGTCGTCCGCGAGAGCCTCGAGCGCTGCGGCCTGATGCGAGTAGAGGTCGTGGTCTAACGGTCCCGCGAGGTCGGGCTGGAGGACGGTTTCGCTGGCGACCGTCTCGGCCGGCCGTCCCGGGAGGTCGACGAGCGAGACGTCGGCCTCCTCGCGGTAGCTCGGGTAGGTCTCGACGAGTTCCTCGCCGGTGACTGGGATGTCGGCTGCGTTCGCGTTCGAGGCGGTGTCGGTCCGTTGGTTCATGTGTCGTAGTGGTCTTCGCCCGTCTCAGAAACTGTCTAACCCGACCTGTTCGCTTTCGCTCTCACTCTCACTCGAGGTCCGGGCCCCCTCCGTTTTGTCGCGGTCGCCGGTGCCGGCTCTCGAGACCGACCCCGACCCGGAGCCGGAAGCCCGCGGCGCCTCCCGCACCCGCTCGTAGACGTGCCACAGCGCCCGGCAGTCGTCCTCGCAGTAGGCTTCGTGGCGATCCCACTCGAGTTCAGCGCCGGTTCGCATAAACCGCTGGTAGGCCGCGGCGGTCGCCGCGCCGTCGAGTCCCGTCTCGCGTCCCTCGTAGCCGAGGGCGTTCGAGACGTCCTCGAGTCTGTTCGTCCGGCCCGGCAGGAGCGCGTTGCCGTCGGTGACCCACTTGTAGAGGTCGAACTTCGGGATCGACTCCCACTCGCTCGCGTAGTGGGGGACGTGGCCATTGACGAACGCGCCGAGGTGGCGGTAGTCGAAGCGCCAGCCGTTCCAGGTACACAGCGCCCGGTCGGGATGGGTTCCGAGCAGCCAGTCACAGAAGGCCTCGAGAACCGGTCCCGGGTCGGCGGGGTCGGTGCGTTCGACGAACGCGCGGTAGCTGTCGTCGACGGGGTCGTAGACGCCGACCTGCCAGATGATCGTCGGCGAGAGGTCGTCAGTTTCGATGTCGAGACACAGCGGCGGCCGGTGGGATTCGCCCGGCAACGCCTCGCCGGTGAGTCGTCGCGGCTCGCCGGTCTCGAGCACCTCCGCGTGGGCGTGCATCCGTTCGGCGCCGGTAGAACCGACGTTCGGCAGGTCACAGAGTTGCGCGAGGGGCGTCTCGAGGAGCTCCGAACGCGTTGTGATGCTCCGTTTCTCGAGGCGTTCTGCCGTCTTCGGCCCGACGCCGGTGACGGCCTCGAGGCCGAATTCGTCGGCGTCGAGGGTTTCGACGTCGATAGTGAGGCCGTTGGGCGAGGTGGAAGATTCGTCCCTCGAGATGGCCAGACTCGAGATCGATCGAGCGGGACCGTAGCCGTCGACGGAGCCGAGGCCGTGAACGCGGACGGCGACGGCGTCGGTGGGATCCGATGTCGATTCCGGTCCCGACGAGGCCACCCCGAGACACGCGCCACTCGAGTGCTCGAGGTGCCACGTCCGGTCGTATGTCGCTGGAAGGGCGCCGGTGAGGACGGTGAGGCTCTCGCGGTCGGCCTCTGTGGCGAGCGCCGCCAGCGCCGGGGCGAACTCGAGGCTCGTCTCGAGAGCGGTCGGTCGAACGGTCGTGGTGACGTCGTCACAGACCAACACGCTGGGTGTGCCGTCGCGCCTCCCGTCGGCTGCGAGTACCTCGGCCGCGTCCTCGAGGACAGCTCCATTTTGAACGGTGACGACGGAGACCTCTCCGAGATCGTGGCGCTGGACCGGTCCCGCGTCACCAAGCGGTGGGTGGACGACCGGCGGGTCGAACACCTGCCGTGCGCGGGCGGCGGCTTTCGGTTCTCTGTTCGGACCGATCACCCACACACCGTCGGGATCGAAGTAGTCGCGGACGTCCTCGAGCGTCGGGATCGATCGCTCGGCGACGGCTGGCGGGAGGGCGAGCAGGCTCGAGCCGTCGCCGTTACTCATCGGGCGAGGGGAGGTGAGGAAGTGCCAAGAGGATTCCGACACCGGAGCGAAAGTGAACCCGCGGATCCGAATCTGCGTATCTATTTGTGCCCCCGGACGAAACGGAGCGACAATGCGACAGTATCTGGATCTCGTCGATTCCATCCTCTCGGAGGGCGTGTACAAGCCCAACCGGACCGGTGTCGACACGATTTCGTCGTTCAGCCAGCACTACGAGGTCGACCTCGAACGAGGGTATCCGCTCCTGACGACCAAGGCGATGGACGGCTACCGGTGGAACTCCATGATCCACGAACTCTGCTGGTACCTCTCGGGCGAAGAGCACATCCGGACCCTCCGCGAGGAGACCAAGATCTGGGACGCGTGGGCCGACGACGAAGGCCACCTCGACACCGCCTACGGCCGCTTCTGGCGCCGGTATCCGGTTCCCGACGAGGAGAGTCGACTCGAGGGTGAGTCCTGGCCCGATGAGGCCCACCGCTGGGTGACCGAGGAGGCGGACGGTCGGCTGACATTCGACCAGTTGCAGTACGTGATCGACACGCTCTCCGATAGTCCAAATTCGCGACGACTCGTGGTCAACGCCTGGCACCCCGCCAACGCTGCGGTCTCGACGCTGCCGCCGTGTCACTACTCGTTCGTCTTCAACGTGCAGGGAGACCGCCTCAACTGCCACCTCACACAGCGCTCGGGTGACGTCGCCCTGGGTATCCCGTTCAACATCGCCGCGTACGCCCTCCTGACGAAAGTTATCGCCCACCAGACCGACTTCGTACCCGGAACCTTCGCCCACACCGTCGTCGACGCCCACGCCTACTGCGGTACGGGAGAGCGTGGCGAGTGGTACGCCGACAACCTCGAGGCCCTGCAGTCGCGACTCGCCAGCGTCGACGACCGCGAGGACTACCTCGCGGTCCGCGAGTGGCTCGAGTCCGAAGCGCCGCCCGAAGCGGAGGGCGACGAACGGAAAGACCACGTGCCGAACCTGCTCGAGCAGTGCTCGAGAGAGCCACTCGAGCGCCCGACGCTCGACGTCGCCGACGTCTCGATCGACGAGCTGACCCACGAAGACGTCGAACTACGGGAGTACGAGTCTCACGACGGACTGCGTTTCGCGGTGGCGGAGTGAGTCTCGAGATGGACTCGAACCCGAACTCGAACTCGAACTCGAACCCGGATTCAGACCGGGAACTCGTCGCCATCGCCGCCGTCGCGGAGAACGGCGTCATCGGCAAAAACGGCGACATGCCGTGGCACATCCCCGAGGACATGGCTCACTTCAAGGAGCAGACGACCGGCCATCCGATGATCATGGGCCGGGTTACCTACGAGAGCATCCTCGAGCTGATCGACGAACCACTGCCCGGCCGGACGTCGGTCGTCCTCACCTCTCGAGACTTCGAGACGCCGGAGAACGTCGTCCTCGCGACCAATCTCGAGGAGGCACTCTCGGAGGCGACCACCGCCGCTCGAGAGCGCCACGACACCGGTCGGGTCTTCGTCGCCGGCGGGGCAACGGTCTACGAACAGCTGCTGCCGGAGACGGATCGGCTGATCATCACCGAGGTTCACGACGACCCCGACGGCGACACGTACTTCCCGGCGATCGATCCCGAGCGGTGGCGCGAGACGTCTCGAGAGGATCACGAGGACGACGGGTTCTCGTTCGTCGAGTACGTCCGTCGCGAATGAACTCGGTCGGGGGCCGGGTTAGCTGAAAGAGAGGTCACTAAGCCCCGTTTTCAAGGAACGAGCAGCGATAGCCGCGAGTGAGTGGTAGGGGTAGTTCACAACTGGAACAGCACTCGAGCGGATGTCGGGCGACATCGATCCAGACTGGCCACCGTTACGATTCGGAGGTGACTGAGGCTGACTGCTGTAATCCCACTGGTCGTTCACCCTCCCACTCGACAGCGAGCACGGCCTCTCGAAGGTTCTCGATCCGCTGTCCGACGACATCGAGCGGGTGGGAATCGATGAACTGTGCTGGTCGATGGTCGACAGTCGCCGATCTGTCGGTAACCTGGATGTGAACTGGACCGAACTCGTCGTGCGTATCGTCCTGATGCCATCCGACGAGCATCCCGCGCTCCGGTTCGACCCAGTTCACCCAGTAGTACTCGTACGATTCTGACGTCTGGATCTGGATCCCGATTTCGACACGGGCCACCGCTGTCGGGTACGTCTTCTCGTCGAGAAAGACGCGGGGATCGACGTCACCGACGACTCTGTACGGACCGGGATCCCGTGCATCGGTGCGCCGCATTCGGACGTCGTCGAACTCGGACCGAATCGTGTTTTTGATTCTGGTGTGAAGCCGCCGGTTCTGAAGATTCGACCTATTTGCGAGAAAAACGACCATTAGCCTTGCAGTGTTTGTGCCGTGGTCGTCGCCGGTGACGAAAGCTCCGACACGTCACCGTACAACTGGAGCGCGTGCTTCACGAGGTTCCGCTCCATATCGAGTGCTTCCCACGTCTCGATGACATTCCGCCGTTCTCGGAGCTCGTCGGCAGACACATCGTCTTCGACGAGCGTCTCACGGAGCTGCTGGAGTGAATCGACGTCGTATTTTGCTGCCAACTCCTCTCGTTCCTGTGTCAATTCCGTCAGTTTCCCCTCCAACTCTTCTCGACTATGGGTTCCAATGAGGTCCGTGATTTCGTCGAATAACATCCGAACTGGATTCAGATCGTACGCTTTCTTCCCATCGAGGGTCGTCTCCAGTACCCAATCGTCACGCTCGAGACGCGCGAGTTCGTCGTCGGCAGTCGTTCGCGAAACGTCAGCGCGCTCGGCAATCGTCTGGACGGTCGATGGGCCGTCCAGTAGTTCGACGACGTACCGAATCCGTTCTCGTCCGCTCGCGTCCGCTTTCCACGATCCTGAACTAGTATCTGGCATTCGTGTCACATCTTGCGTCGCGAGATACAAATAATTTGTCTGCGATCAATTATTCAAATCACGTGTGGACGATTCACTTCGTTTGCCAATCTGTGCGGTGATACGTTCTCCGAACGCAGCACGTGCGGCGGTCTCAACCACACACGGACTGACCGGGCTTTTAATCCCGCCCGGCCGTAGGGGCTCGCATGAACGCGCCCACGCAGCGCAATCGCCTCGACGAGGAGGAGAGCCCGTACCTACGCCAGCACGAGGACAACCCGGTCAACTGGCAGCCGTGGGACGACGCGGCCCTCGAGGCCGCCCGCGAGCGCGACGTCCCGATCTTCCTCTCGATCGGCTACTCGGCGTGTCACTGGTGTCACGTCATGGAGGAGGAGAGCTTCGCCGACGAGGAGGTCGCCCAGGCGCTGAACGAGGACTTCGTCCCGATCAAGGTCGACCGCGAGGAGCGCCCGGACGTCGATAGCATCTACATGACCGTCTGCCAGCTCGTGACAGGCCAGGGCGGCTGGCCTCTCTCGGCGTGGCTCACCCCCGAGGGAAAGCCCTTCTACGTCGGGACCTACTTCCCGCGAGAATCGAAGCGGGGGATGCCCGGCTTCCTCGACCTGCTCGAGAACATCCGTAACTCCTGGGAGAACGACCGCGAGGAGATCGAAAATCGCGCCCAGCAGTGGACCGACGCCGCGAAGGGCCAACTCGAGGAGACGTCCGGGTCCGGCTTGGACGCCGGTGAAAGACGAGCGCCGCCGACCAGCGACGTTCTCGAGTCCGCCGCCGATGCAGCCGTCCGCGGTGCCGACCGCAAGTTCGGCGGGTTCGGAACCAACGGACCGAAGTTCCCGCAGCCGGCGCGGATCCACGCCCTGTTCCGGGCGGCCGATCGGACCGGAAACGACGAGTATCGACGGGTCGCCCTCGAAGCGCTCGACGCGATGGCCTCCGGCGGTCTTTACGACCACGTCGGTGGGGGGTTTCACCGCTACTGCGTCGACCGCGATTGGACGGTCCCCCACTTCGAGAAGATGCTGTACGACAATGCCGAGATTCCGCGCGCGTTCCTCGCGGGCTACCAGCTCACCGGTGACGACCGCTACGCCGAGGTCGTCCGCGAGACGCTCGCGTTCGTCGATCGCGAGTTGACCCACGAGGAGGGCGGGTTCTTCAGCACGCTCGACGCCCAGAGCGAAGACGAACACGGCGAGCGCGAGGAGGGTGTGTTCTACGTCTGGACGCCCGACGCGGTGCGGGAAGTACTCGAGGACGAGACCGACGCCGACCTCTTCTGTGAGCGCTTTGGCATCACCGAGGGCGGGAACTTCGAGGGAACGACCGTCCTGACGATCGACGCCTCGATCGACGCGCTCGCCGACGAGTTCGACCTCGCAACCGACGCCGTCGAAGACCGCCTTGAGTCTACTCGCAGAGAACTCTTCGAAGCCCGCGAGCAGCGACCGCGACCGCCACGGGACGAGAAGGTGCTGGCGAGCTGGAACGGCCTCATGATCGACACGTTCGCGGAAGCGGCGATCGTCCTCGGCGACGACGCGTACGCCGACAGCGCCGTAGCCGCCCTCGAGTTCGTCCGCGAGCGGCTCTGGGACGCCGACTCGGGACGGCTCTCGCGGCGCTTCAAAGACCGGGACGTTCGAATCGACGGCTACCTCGAGGACTACGCCTTCCTCGCTCGCGGCGCGCTCACCTGCTACGAGGCCACCGGCGAGGTCGACCACCTCGCGTTCGCCCTCGAGCTAGCGCGGACGATCGAGGAGGAGTTCTGGGACCCAGAGCGAGGAACGCTCTACTTCACCCCCGAGAGCGGCGAGTCGCTCGTAACGCGACCGCAGGAACTCGGCGACCAGTCGACGCCCTCCTCGACGGGCGTCGCCGTCGAGGTGCTGCTCGCGCTCGATCACTTCGCCGACGACGATTTCGAGGCGATCACCGAAACCGTCCTCCAGACCCACGGAAACAAGCTCGAAGCCAATCCGATCGAACACGTTACGCTCTGTCTCGACGCCGACCGGCTGGCGACGGGTGCGCTCGAGGTGACCGTCGCCGCCGACACGGTACCCAAGAAGTGGCGCGACCGACTCGGCGAGACCTACCTCCCCGACCGATTGCTCAGCCGGCGGCCGCCGACAGAAGACCGGCTGACGGAGTGGCTCGAGGAACTCGAACTCGAGGATGCGCCGCCGATCTGGGCCGACCGCACGGCCCGCGACGACGAACCGACGCTGTACGTCTGTCGCTCGTTCACGTGTTCGCCACCGGTCCACGACGTCGACGAAGCCCTCGAGTTGGTCGGAGACGTCTCTGCGGAGTAGAACGGTGTAACGGGTCGAAAACGGGCGAACGAGTCGAATCGGCGGATTCGTCTTACTCGAGTTCGGCGTCGATCTGGTCGGCCAGCCAGACTGCTGGCGGGAGGTTCTCTTCTTCGACGAAGCGGGTGACTTCCTCGCCGGCGTCATTTTCGACGACGATCGTCGGGATGTACTCGATGTCGTACTCCTCGACGCCGGGACCCTGTTTGTCCTTATCGAGGGCGAACTCGTCGATTCGGCTGTCGGGGATTTCGGCCGCCTCGAGGGCGGCGCCGAAGTCCGGCAGGAGTGCGCGACAGTCCTTGCACCAGTCGCCGCCCCACACTTTGTAGGTGAGTTCGTCGCGGTGGGCGGCGAGCGTGTCGACGGTGTCTTCGTACGACGGGGCGTCCCACGTCGGCGTCGGACGCATGGTCTCGAGGCTCATGGAGGGCCGTAGCGGGTCTGCGGGCTTAACTCTTGATAGCCGCTTCGGACACCGTTTTTGGCGCTTCTCGAGGTCGCGACACTCTCGGGACAGGACATCGCAGGAAGGCAAGGGCCGTTATCCCCGCCGAGTGGTCCCTCGTTGCACGTGGTGAGGGTGCGAGATGGTGACCGGGCACCGAGTACCGAGATGGTGATGGTAATTGTGGTAGGCGGTTGGACGGGCCACACTCGGCGGGGATACATGCTCAGTTCGTGGCCTGCCTACCTTATTATGAGTCGCTTAACAGGATCGTGGTTTCGTGGTCGTCTGACGCGTGTCCGACGAGCGCAAGACACCGTCGTGACCGCCTCGAGTCACTCCGAGAAGTCACCGGCACAACCTGCCGAGGTCCAGCACGGGTTTACGTCTCCACCACTTACCCGAGGCTAATGAAGGGAAGCATCCTGGACACGATCGGCTCGCCGCTCGTCCAGGTCGACTCACCGGAGGGGGTGACCGTCGCCGCCAAGCTGGAGTCGTTCAATCCCGGTGGCTCCGCGAAGGACCGACCGGCGATGGCGATGGTCCGGGCGGCAGAACGCGACGGCACGCTCGAGCCGGACGACCGGATCGTCGAACCGACGAGCGGGAACACCGGCATCGGCCTCGCGCTCGTCTGTGCCGCCCGCGGCTACGATCTCACGATCGTCATGCCCGCCTCGAAGTCCGAGGAACGCCGCCGGATCATGGCCGCCTACGGCGCCGACCTCGAACTCGTCGAGGGGAACATGGAGGCGGCCCGTGAGCGCGCCGACGAGATCGAAGCCGAGGGCGCGGTCCAGCTCGGTCAGTTCGAGAACCCGGCGAACCCCGAGGCACACTACCGAACGACCGGCGAGGAGATCGTCGACCAGGTCGGCGACCGCGAGATCGACGCGTTCGTCGCCGGCGTCGGCACCGGGGGAACGCTCAGCGGGGTCGGCCGCCGCCTCCGTGAGGAGTTTCCCGAAATGGAGATCGTCGCCGTCGAGCCCGAGCGGAACGCCGTCCTCTCGACGGGCGAGTCCGGCGAGGACGAGTTTCAGGGAATGGGCCCCGGGTTCGTCAGCGACAATCTCGATACCGACCTCATCGACTCCGTCGAGACGGTGGCACTCGAGGACGCCGAGGCGGAGTGTCGACGTCTCGCCCGCGAGGAGGGGATTCTCGTGGGTCAGTCCAGCGGTGCGACGAGTCTCGTCTCCCAGCGGGTTGCCGACCGAATTGCGGCCCCGGAACTGAACTGTCCGGAGGTTCCCGACACGTTCGAAAGCGATCCCGAGATCCGTGCACAGTCGCCGGAGACCGACGGCGGCCGAGTCGACGACTGCCCGCTGGTCGTCACCGTCTTCTGGGACAGCGGCGAGCGCTACCTCTCGACTGGACTGTTCGATTGAGATCGAGACCGAATCACGACTCGAGTGGCTCCGATTTTGGTCGACTGCGCTCTCATCAGTCGACGGTCTCAGCGAAATTCTCTCAGTGCGAGCGCTCGAGAAACGCCCGCAAAATCCCGTTGAACTCGTCGGGCCGCTCTCGCGTCGGCCAGTGGCCGCAGTTCTCGAGGATCTCCAGTCGGGCGTTCGGCAATTTCTCGGCCGCACGGACGGACCACTCGACGGGAAAGAGCGGATCCTCCGCGCCGTGGACGAGCAGCGTCGGAACCGACAGCGTCTCGAGTCGATCGGCGTAGTTCGTCAGCGCCGTCCCGTCGCCGGCGAGTTCGACCCGTTGAAACGCTTCGAACGCGCGCCCGGCGCCGGACGTTCGGGCCCGCTCGTAGAACTCCTCGACGAACGCCTCCGGGAGGGAGCCGGCGTCGGCGACGACGTTTCCGAGACCCATCCGAGCGGCCTCGTGCGAGGTGCCGAGGGTCGCCCACCCGAGCGCGTTCGCACCCGGGACGTGCGCGAGCGTCTTCCAGAGCGAGCCCGCGGGGATGTGACGGCCGAGACCGTAGCTGTCCACGAGAATCAGTTGCCGTACGCGTTCTGGATGGTCGAGCGTGTATCCGAGCGCTGCCGCCCCACCCATGGAGATTCCAGCGAGGATTACCGGTTCGTCCTCGCCCAGACCCACGTTATCGAGAAACGCCTCGAGGATCGCGACGTAGCTCTCAGTCGAGTGTGCGAGGCCGTCGTCGCTGTCGCCGTAGCCGGGCCAGTCGGGGGCGTAGACCCGGTAGTCGTCGGCGAGGTCGTCGATCGTGTGCCGCCAGGAGAGCGTCGCATCGTCGATGCCGCCGCCGTGGAGCAAGACGACGGGCGGGCCCTCGGTCCCGGCGCGTCGGTAGGAGAGCCGACAGCCGTCGATCGTCGTCACGCCGGTGCCGCCGGCGGTCGCGGTCACGGCGAGAATTCCCCCTCCGTCAGGCGGACGACGAGGGTGTCGTCGACGTCGCGGAGGTCGTACTCGGGAATCTCGCCGTCGGTCCGGCGGACGTAGAGCGGTTCGACGAGGCGGTCGGCGGTGTAGGCGGCCGCGTCAGCGGCGGTCTCCGTGTCCGCCCGCGTCTCCGATTCCGTCTCACCGCCGCCGGTCGTCCCTCGGGTCGCGGTCGCTTCCGTCTCCGTTTCTGCACTCGTGTCTGTGCCGGCACTGACGGCGGCGTCGGCCGTCTCGAGCCCGTACACCTTCAGAAACTCGCCGGTTTCGTCGGGGCGGGTCTCACCGTTGCGCAGTTCCTCGGCCAGCCCGCGAGAGAGCCACTCCGTCTCGCTCACGCTGGGCTCTTGGACGATCGCTTCGTCGACGAACCGGACGAGGTACCACTGGAGGTCGTTGAGCAGGGAGACCGCCGCACCGACGCTCACGGTACGAAGCGCCAGCGCGTTCTCGAACGGCCGCTCCAGATCGTAGGTCGCGAGGGCGTCCCGCGAGGTCTCTCGAGAGAGGAGTTCGTACTGCAAGTTCACCTCCGGGGAGCCGAGGAGACAGACACGCGTCACTGGTGTGGAATGGGGGCGTCGTCGTAATGTGGGTTTCGTCTCTTCACGACCCGTCACTTCTCACTCGCGACCCTCGTCCGTCGCCAGCCGACTCGATCAGCCGTCGAATCCGCGCCTCCGTCGGTGGATGTGTCGCAGGCCGCCACTCGAGCGCTCGACCCAGGCGGCCGAACGCCCGGTAGACGATAAAATTCTCGTTCATCCACCCGCCGCCGTACAAATCGTCACTCGGGAGCCACTGCGAGATCGACGACTTGGTCGACTCGGACTCTGCATCCGGGACGACGGAACGAATCGATCTGGGGACGATTCCGAGCGTCGCGCTCGCGTGCAAGCGGTCTCGATCCCGTTCTCGAGCGTCCTCGTGAGGGTAATCGCCGTCGAGGGTCTCCAGTGCGGCGGCGAGTGCCGTCGGGTCACCGACGAGTTCCGCGGCGGCACTGTCGGCTGCGTACTCGCGCGCCTGCGCGTGAAGTCCGGTACAGATGCCGTTGACCGCCAGAACGAGACGGGCGACGCCACTGACGAGGACGAACGCGAGACACAGGAGGAGCACCGGGCCGGCGACGATCAACATGATCACGCTCCCGTGCCAGCCGATCGCCATCAGCAGGCGGATCCACTCTCCGAGTCGCTTCTCGCGAGCGAACAGCGAATCGGAGATCGCCGAGATCGTCGCCACGACGGTCGCGACGGTCGCGTCGCGATTGACGAGGTGGGCGATTTCGTGGGCCAGCACGGCGTCGAGTTCGTCGTCTGACAGGGTCTCGAGGAGGCCGGTCGTCACCACGACGGTCGCGTGCCGTCCGTCGTCGACCGTGAAGCTGTTGGGGTCCTCGGCGTCGACGGTGGCAACCGTCGGTTCGGGCACGTCGGCAGCGAGCGCGAGGCGACGGACTCGTTCGGTGAGACCGTCGGGATCGTCTCCGTCACCGCTGACGGGCGTCGCGTCGACCGACGCGAGCACGCGACGGTAGCCGTAGCGGGCCTGTGCGAGTACCAGCAGGATGGCTGCGAGAACGAGCGCGCCAGCGACGACCGGGAGGGATGCCGAGAGGTCCGCTACCAACCCCGTCTCGGTCCCAGTTCCGACGTCCGCAATCGTCAGCACGGTGTGAATCCCCCAAGCGAGAACCGCGAGGAGGGCGACGTTGACGAGGACGACGGCGGCGAGCGTGCCAGCCAACCGGAGGCGGAGGGACGGTCCCGAACCTACTGCCATATCTGTCGGTTCGTCTGTCACGCTCAAAGTTCTTTTCGAGTGAAAAGAGGGGTACCGATCGGCTGGAACGCCCGTTCAGCCTGTTCCGTAAACGGTGACCTGCTCGCTGTCGCGGTCCTCGCTACTGCGGACGGTCACCGGGAACTCGACAGTACTGGTGACCGGATAGGTCTCCCAGCCCAGCGCGGTGTACTTGGTCGACTCCCCGTACAGTGTCATCTCCCGGCTATCGAGGACGGTGTCGCTCGAGTCCAGCAACTGTATCGTGTCGGTCACTTCGTGGGGTTCGTCGTTCCCGACCGACACCTGCACCTCGAGGTAGTCACCGCCGGTCACGGGATCGAGCGTCTCGGCGATACTGACGCCCAGACCCGCGTCCGGATCGATCGCGTTCACCGTCACGTCCGTGCTATCGGCGTCTCCCGCGCTGCGGACGGTGATCGGGAACGTCACGTCGAACTGCGTCTCGTACGTCACGTACCCGAGCGTGACGATTTCGGTCGCTTCACCCGGGAGCGTCACCTCTCGGCTGTCGAGGAGCGTGTCACTCGAGTCGAGCAACTCCAGCGTGTTCGTTACCTCGTAGGTGGCGCCGTTCCCGACCGAGACCACGACCTGCAGATACTCGCCACCCGTAACCGGTGACGACGTCTCTGTGATGTTCACCCCCAGGGAGTCCTGTGTCGTTGCCAGCGTCCCTGTGGGGAGCGATGCCATCCCTCCCATGCTCGCGGCGAGTGCCGCCAGTACGCCTCGTCGGCGCATGTCTCTCCATAGCGTATCGACCATTATCAAACTTACATGAGTTGACACGATTGTACGTCAGGTCTCGTGGAATCTCTCCGTCGATTCCCGTCGCGGTCTCCGAACTCGATACTGTTCGACATGTGACATATCTGAGCCGCTCTACTCACCGGCACGTACCGGCCAAAACGAACGCCGACTCGAGTCGACCGTCGAAGACGGTGCAGACACTACTGGCGGTCGATTCCGAGACGAAATCAGGTTCCAGAACCGCCTCAGGACCCGATATCGATCAACGTCGCCTCCCTCGCAGCGACCTCGGCGCGCTCGAACAAGTCGTCCGGTTCGACCTCGAGCAGCCGCTCGAGTTGGGCGTTGGTCTCGGCGCGGTCGGGTGCGACGCGATTACAGCCGGCGTTGATGGTCGAGTCGTCGTAGGTACCGATCTCGCGGGCGCGGGCGACGATGTCCTGTTTGTCCCAGGTGAGCAGCGGCCGGTGGATGGGGAGGTCGGTCACGCGGCTGGTGGCGGCGAAGTTCTGGCCTGTCTGGCTGGACTTCTGGCCGATCGCCTCGCCGGTGACGATACCGCTCGCGTTGGTATGCTCGGCGATGTGTTCGGCGATCCGGTAGAAAAAACGGCGCAGCGAAAGCATCCGCCCTTCCTCCATGGTCTCGGCGAGGAGGGCGACGGTTTCGCCGCCCGGCACGCGGTAAACGTTCATGTCGAAGTTCGGCGCGTACCGCGAGAGGGTGGCGACCGTCTCCATCGCTCGCGCCTCGTGGTCGGGGCCGCCGTAATCGCCGAGGTCGACGTAGACCGGGATCACGCGACTCCCGCGTTTCATGATCTCGTAGGCGGCAACCGGGGAATCGATGCCGCCGCTGACGAGCGCGACCATCGGCGCTTGCGAGCCCAGCGGGAGGCCGCCCGGCCCGTCGACCGAGCCGAGATAGACGAACGCGACGTCGTCGTGGACCTCGACGCCGAACGTGATGTCGGGATCGTCGAGGTCGACCTCGGGCTCGAACTCCTCCTGAACTGCCTCCCAGATGGCGGTCCCGCCCTCCCGCGCAATATCCTCGCTGGTAAACGGTAGGTCCTTCTCCGCGCGGCGAGCGTCGACGGCGAAGGTGCCGCCGTCGTAGTGTTCTCGAGCGGCTTCGACGAGGACCTCGTAGATCGCATCCGGTTCCGGCTCGACCCGACGACAGGCGCTCGCTGAGACCACACCGAAAGCGTCGGTTGCGGCCTCGAGTGCCGCCTCCACGTCGTCTTCGGTCGTGTGAATCAGCGGGCGGTTCCAGCGTTGTTCGACGTCGCCGGGGACCTCGCGGTCGTCGAGGAGTGCCTCGAGGTTCTCGACGAGGATGCCCTCCATGTACCGCTTGACGGTGTTGCTCTTGGTGTTCACGTCCCCGTGGCGGACGAGGACAGTGTCGGCTCCCGGCGGGTGCATAGCCCACGATAGTCACTCGGAGCTATAAGGGGGTTACGAGGGGCGGATGGAGCGAGAGGTGAACTGGGAGGCGAGGGGCGGACGACGAGCGACGAGATGAACGAGGAGAGTGGGACACATCGAGGATGGACGAGTGGCGAGAGTGGGGCGCGTCGAGGACGGATCGGTACAAGGGAGGTGACGGGCCTGCGACGGACGGCTCACGACACCCGCCCCGTAGTGGCCTCGAGGGCCCGCCTCACCCACCACTCCGGAACATTGCACTCGCGCGGTTCGACGTGCAGTTCGCGAAACGACGCGTCGGCAGCCCCGAGTTCGGCCGGCGTCCAGAACCGCACGTCTGCGGCGTCCGATCCGGCGTTCAGCGTGCCGGTCGTGGCCTCCTTCTCGATCGCGTACAGGCTGAGCACGGCGTGTGCCCCCTCGACGACCTGCCGGTAGACCGTCTCGAACAACTCGAGGTCCTCCGAATCGGCGACGAGGCCGGTCTCCTCCTCGAGTTCTCGCGCCGCCGCTTCGCGTGGCTGTTCTGGCACCTCGACGTGACCGCCGGGAAGCATCCACTCGCTGTCGTGGTCGTACGGTGGATCGTCGATTCGGAACTCGTCGTCGATCTCGACGAGGAGGATGCGGTCGCCGTCGACGACCGCCACGCGGGCGTTGGCCGCCGGGTTGTCGAAGACGTACTCCTCGCAGGAGCCGCAGTAGTAGGCGGTGGGGAGGTCCATCGAACGTACCACGCTCCCGCAGTAGGGGCAGTATTCGTACGGGTCGGTACCCATACTCGCGATTTGCACCGAGGGCCACGTGAAGTTACCCCGCGTACGGTGACGCGGGGCGTCTTGCGTCTCGCGGCGGCAAGCTTCCTGTTTCGGCGACGTGACTTGCAGACACCTCAAGGGTATCCACAGCGGCCACAGTCTCCGCAGGCGTAGATTCGGACTCTCCCAGCCCTAACAGTACGTCAAGAGAATAGTCGATGTTCAACTCTTCCAACCCCAACTTCTGCACCTCAAACGCTGCGTTCCGGTCACGGTCGGCCTCGAACCCACACGCAGGACACGAGTGTTCGCGGACCCACAGTGGCTTCTTCGTCTCTACGCTACACTTTGCGCACCGCTTCGTCGTTCCCTCTGGTGGGACGGTGATAACGTGACAGCCGTTCTTCCGCCCGTGCCGCTTGAATGTTTGAATCGTCTCAAACCACGACATCAACGCGATGTTCTGCCCGTTCGTCGACAAGCGGAGCAATCCTCGCGTGTTCAGGTCTTCAAGGAACACCGCATCGTACTCTCGGGTGTATGCATGGGCGAGTTTCTCGCGGAAGTCTTTGAACTTGTTCCGTAAGTTCTCATAGGCTTCGGCGAGTCTTCGTCTCGCTTTCTCCCAGTTGTTCGACCCGTGGTCTTTACGTGACAGTTCTCGGTGGCGCTTGTCGATGCGCTCGGTATCTTCACTGAAATCGGGCGGAGTCACAGCCAGCCCATTGGAATCGTGGGTGAACGTGAGGATACCGAGGTCGATTCCCACCGTATCCTCGATGTCGATGGTCGAGAGTTCGGGTGGCTCGGGGTAGTCTGGTTCGGTGTCTACGACGATGCTGGCGAACCACTTGCCCGATTTCTCTTGCTTGAGAATGACTTGTTTGATGTCAGCGTCGTCGGGGAGCGGGCGGTGGTATTCGATGTCGAAGTTTCCGATTTCTGAGAGCCATAGTGTCGCGTGTCCATCTCGGCCCGTGTTACTATCCACGTCAAAGCCGGATTGATTGTACGTGACGCTACGGAAATCGTGTGGTTTCTTCCATTTCAAATCACCCACGTCGTGCCCTCGTTCTTCTAACTCGTCGAGGGCGTCTTGCGCCCAGTAGATGCGTCGAACGGCCATTTGGAGGGCTTTCGAGTGTGCGTCACCCCATCTCACCCATTGTCGCTTCCACTGAGGGAGCTTGTTTTGCAGGGTGGTGTACGAGGGTTTGTCGTGTTCGGGAGCCGGGTTGTAGTGTTGGGTGAGCGCGTGATTGTAGACTTCCCGATGGAGGTTGATTTGGTAGAGTGCGGACTCTTCGTCCGCTTCTGTTTCGGGGCGCGCTCGGTACTTGAACGTCGGCTCCACTGTGAACACTAGTTCGAGCTGATGTGTTTTAATAGCGTTGGTCACAGTCGCCTATCGCATTCATCCCCGGGTACGGTGACCCGGGGAATTCTGCTATCGTGTTCTTTAAACCTCTATTCGGCGCACCCACCCTCGAGGCCGACGACTCAATCGACCGCGTCCCGAACCAGCGGGCTGACGTGGCCGGTGTGGGCGTAGACGCCGAGGACGAGGATCAGTCCGGCCAGCAGCGGGACGACGGCGCTGATGCCGTAGACGACCTCGAATCCGACCGTCTCGGCCTCGATCAGCGGCAGCGAGAGCAACGGTCCGATGCCGCCGCCGACGTCTCCCAGAACGTTGTTCGTCCCCATCGCTCGCCCCATCCGCTCCTCCGGCGTGAGATCTGCCAGCAGCGCCGTCAGCGGTCCGTTGACGCCGCCCTGACCCGCGCCGATCAGGGCACACGAGAGGACGACGAACTCGAGCGAGGGTGCCAGCGCCAACCCGATGAAGCCGACGAAACTCAGTCCGAGAAAGGCGACCAGAATCGGTACTCGAGCACCCAGCCAGTCACTCAGGGCGCCGCCAGCCAGCGTGAACGTCGCGCCCATGAGCACCGTGATCGCCATCAGCATTCCCGAGGTCCCCTGCTCCTCCAAGTCGAGGGCGTAGCCCGCGAACTCGATCGCGATCGTCAGCTCCTCTGCGCGCAGGTAGAGGACGAGCGTCGCGAAGAGCACGCCGACGTAGGCGAAAAAGAGCCCGAAATTGACGAACCCGACGGTCAGTGCCGGAACGGTGAGTTCGAGATCCCACGGCTTGACGGAGGTGTCGGTCTCCTCGACGTGGGTCTCCGGGACGACGAAGAAGGCGATGACGCTGGCGAAGCCCGCGAAGGCGGCGGCGAGGACGAACGCGGCGGCGTTCCCGTAGAGGTCGCTGACGACGCCGCCGAGGACGAGTCCGGCGGGGAAGCCGAACGTGATCCCGGCACGGACGATACCCATGCTCGTCCCTCGAGAGTCGGCCTCGCTGACGTCTGCGGTAATAGTGTAGGCGGTCGCGAAGACGAGCGCGCTGCCCAGCCCCCACAAGATACGTGAGAGCATGAACCACGCCTCCGGAAGCCCGGAGTAGATCGCGACGACGTAGCCGAAGGTCGCGACGCCCTCGATCGCCAGTCCGGCGACGAACGGCGTTCGAGTGCCGATCCGGTCGACGAGCGCGCCGGCCGGTGCGTTCGCGAACAGTCGCGTAAAGCGGTTTGCGCTCAGGATGAGCCCGACCATGAACGCCGAAATCCCGAGGAGTTCACCCAGATTCGGCAGGATCGGGAAGATGACCCCGCCGCCGAAGCCGACGAAGAAGGTACTCGCGACGACGGCGAGGACGATACGTCGTTCACTGGTGTCGGTGTCGATGTCGGTCACTGGCGATCGCTCCGTGGTGTTTCGAATCGTAACGTCGTACTGAGCGATCCGTCGTCGCGGGGTTTGGATCTATCGTCTCCGGAACCCGCGACGGCGTCGAACGGGCGACGAACTCGAGGTCGAGCAAACACGCACGAAGTGAACGCTCGAGAGAGAGAAAAACCGCCGAAACCGATCAGAACGTCGTGAGTTCGCCGTCGATAACCCGGCGCGTAATACCGGTCACGTCCGCGAGTTGTTCGTCGACGATCGCCTCGATGTCGCCTCGGACGTCCTCGAGTGCGACGCCGTCGGCGGTGACGACGTGGACGTCGGCGACGTGTGGCTGGTCGATCGGGCGTCCGATCTGACTGAGCAGGCGTACACGGAGGTCGCGGATCTCGTCGACGTCGGCGACGACCGCCTCGGCGATCTCCGTCGAGAGGAGGTTGTAGATCTTCCCGATGTGGTTGACGGGGTTCTTCCCGCTGGTCGCCTCCATCGACATCGAGCGGTTCGGCGTGATGAGGCCGTTCGCGCGGTTCCCACGGCCGACGGAGCCGTCGTCACCCTGCTCGGCGGAGGTGCCGGTGACGGTGAGGTAGATCGACCCCTCCTCGTAGTCGTCGGCGGTGTTGACGTGGACGTTTACCTCGCGGTCGGTATACTCGCTCGCGACGTCCGCGACGTACTCACGGACCGACTCGACGGCGTCGGCGTAGGCGTCCATGTCGGCGATGTACTCGTCGATCATGGCCGCGGCGACGGTGACGTCGATCGTGTCGTCCTCGCGTTTGCCCATGATCTTCACGTCCGAGCCGAGCTCGGGGTTCTCGTCGGCGTACTCGCCGTTCAGTCGACGCTCGGCGTTGAGGACGATCTCTTCGGTTTCCGAGAGCGGCGCGTGTCCCACGCCGAAACTCGTGTCGTTGGCCATCGGGACCTGGGCGCCTTCCTCGCCGAAGACGTCCTGCAGGTCGCCGCTGCCCTCGCCGAGTTTGACGTCGACGATCACGTCCGTCCCGAACTCGAGTTGCGGGATGTTCGCTGCGAGGTAATCACGGGCGGCCTCGAGGGCGATGCGCTCGGTCGGAATGGTGGTCCCCTCGTAGTGTTTGGTCGCGCGGCCGACGATCAGAATGTAGATGGGATCGACGACCTCGCCGCCGCCGAAGGCGGGTGCCGCCTCGCCGGCGACGAGCTGGGTCTCGTCGGTGTTGAAGTGAAGTACCTTGCCGACGCGGTCGAGATACGTCTGTGCGAGTGCTCCCGCGACGCTCTCGGCGATTCCGTCGGAGATCGAGTCGGGGTGGCCGATCCCCTTTCGCTCGACGATTTCGACCTCCTGATCCTCGACTGCACGCCGGTCGATCGGCTCGACTCGGATGTTCCGCTCGATCATTGTACCGTCTTTCGTCGTGGGGCGTTCTATAACTTGCGAATATCTTTTTCGCCCCCAATATAACTGCCGTGCAGTCTCCTGTCACCTTCCGTTACTTTGTCCCAGATCTCGACGAATAGAAAACAGCACCGTCGAACGCGAACGACGCCTCGACGGCGGTTCAGCGACACGTCGACGAGAATCTCATCAGGTCCCGGTTTTCACTCCTTGCCTTCGAGCAACAACTCGAGATACGACGTTCGAATCTGATTGTCGGGGTCGAGTCCGAGCCGTTCGAGCACTTCGTAAGCGCCGTCGCGGGCGGCCTCGAGTTCCGATTCGGTCGCGTCGGTCTCGACTTCGACGAACTCGCCGACGCCGTCGACGTCGTCGAGCGTGATCGTGTACTCCTCGAACGCCTCGAGGACGAAGTGCTCGCGTTCCTTGCGCACCGTCGGGACGGGCTCGAACCCGAGGTTCGTGAGGATGCCGTCGAACGTCTCGTCGTCGGCGACGCCTGTCTCGAGTTCCGCGCGGGTTTTCGATCCCTCGTCGACCAGCGGGCCCTTGTAGGTGACTCGAGTTTCCGTGTGGTCGTCTTCTTCGGCTTCGTCTCCCTCCTCAGCCACCGACTCGGACCGGATCCGCAACGCCTCGTCGGTCTCGGGAAACGACCGATGGGGCGCGTCGTAGTACGTATCCTCCTGGACGACCGCACCCAGCGACTCGGCCTCGAGGTCGCGAAGTCGGCGGCGCACGGCCTCGAGATCGGCTGGAACCTTCACTTCGACCTCGTACATGGGTGTGGGGAGGACGAGTAGCGGTAAGAATCGGTCGTTCTCGCTCGCTCGAAAACGTCGTTCTTAAATGTAGACGGCGGGACGTTCCATGTATGACCGAAGAACAGGAGGCCGAGCTCGAAGCACAGGCCGATGACGCCGGTGAGGACGTCGACGCCGAAACTGACGCAGACGAGGAACAGGACGGACTCCAGTCCGGCGATTTCGTCGAGATCGACTACACGGCCCGCACCGTCGAGGGCGACCAGCTCGTCGATACGACCGATCCCGACGTCGCCGAGGAGGAAGGCGTCGATCAGCAAGACCGCGAGTTCAAGCCCCGGACGATCGTGCTTGGCGAGGGACACATCTTTGAGGGCGTCGAAGACGACATCTACGGGAAAGACGCCGGCGACTCCGGTACCGTGACCATCCCCGCTGAGGACGCCTTCGGCGAGTACGATCCCGACGACGTCGAGACGATCAGCGCCGAGAAGATCCCCGAGGACGACCGCTACCCCGGCGCGCACGTCAACATCGAACAGCGACAGGGTCACATCACCACGATCATCGGCGGCCGCGCCCGCGTCGACTTCAACCACCCACTCGCGGGCGACGACGTCGAGTACGAGTACGAGATCGTCGACGAAGTCACGGACCGCGAACAGCAGGCGGCTGGCCTGTTCGAGATGTACCTCGACGTCGAGCCGGAACTCCGTCTCGAGACCGACGAGGTCGAGGAGGAAGTCGAGGTCGAATCCGACGATGACGACGAAGACGAGGACGCCGAACCCGAATTCGAGACCCAGACCGTCGAGAAGGAGACGATCTACGTCGAGTCGACGCCACAGCTGACGATGAACCAGCAGTGGATGATGGGCAAACAACAGATCGGTCAGGACGTCATCGACAAGGTCGGCGTCGACCGCGTCATCGTCCAGGACATCATCGACGGCTCGCCCGGCATGGGCATGCCCGGCATGATGGGTGGCATGGGCGGTGCAGGCGGCGCGGCCGAGGCCGACCTCGAGGAGGCACTCGAGGACGCCGACGTCGATGCAGACGAGATCGTCGAAGAGCTGGAAGGCGAGGGTGACGTCGACGTCGAACTCGACGAAGAGTAATCGCGAACCCGTCGATTCGCTCGCATTCGAACGACGGACGATTCGTCCATTTTTCGTGAGATCGTGCGACCGAGTGGCCTAGTTCTTCCGTTCGGTCTCGCTCCGCGTTCGTCTGCTATCGAGTTCGATTGGTGACGGAAACGGGGTCAGGACAGTGACGAGCGTAGCAATCGGGATCGGGTTGGAATCGGGGTTAGAATCAGAACCAGGATCGGGATCGGGATCAGGCGATGTCGCGACTCGTATCGATTTCGACCGCCTCGGAGAGTTCGAGTTTGATCGACTCGGTCGGCGCACCGCCGCCGCGGAACTTGGGAATCGTGAGGTGGTTCTCGAGCTCGGTCCCGCCGACGGACGTTCGCAGGTCGAAGACGGCGTCTGCGAGGTGCAGTGTCGTCGACCGATTTTCGGGTTCGGCATTCCCCTTCAGACAGTGTAAAATAGCGATCGACTTCGTCTCGAGCATGTGCGTTTTGAGTTCGTTGAGAAACGTCATGTACTCGGATCGGTCGGTCCGCTCGAGGACGTCCATCGTGTCGATGATGAGATTAGCGCCGTCGGGGAGGGCACTGATGAGTCGGGTCGCCTCGTCCAGCGAGTCGGTATCCGTGAGGTGTCTTACCGTCGGGCTGCCGGCCTGTGTCATCGACGAGTCGATGGCGTGGCGGACGACGTCGTCCGACCGTTCCGTCGAGAGGTACAGCGTCCCGCGTGCGGCGGTGAGTTCGTAGAGCAGGAGTTCGGACTGGCTGGCTGGATCGGCCGTGTACGCGACGACACACCCTGGCGGAAGCCCACCGTCGAGTTTGCGATCCAGCACGTCGATACCGGTCTGTAACCGACCCACCATGCGATTGTGAACAGTTGCCACGTGGTCGTGATAACTCTTTGCCTTCAACTGATGATCGTGTTCAGATAAGGATGTGAACTCTCCCTCCCTTTAGACCGGCTTTTCGGCGTATTCGCAGTCGGAGCGTAAGATATCACACCGGCCATCTCCCCGTTCAGTCGCCGATATCTGAACCACTGGTTTCGCTACCGGATCGACACACCCACGTCAGTACTGAAACTGACAGTCGACTACCACGACACACAATCTTCGGACACCGCTGTCCGAACGAATGGAGAGATTCAAGGGCTATCGGACAGCCATCTCACACAGATGCGCCACGATCACCTTATCACGAGCAAACAACTCTCGCGCGAGGACATCGAGGCCGTACTCGACCGCGCGGCCGAGATCGACGCCGATCCCGCTGCCGTCGCGCAGCGACACGCGGGGACGTTACTCGGCCTGCTCTTTTTCGAACCGAGTACGCGTACGAAGATGAGCTTCGAGACGGCGATGAAACGTCTCGGCGGCGACATCGTCGACATGGGATCGGTCGAATCCTCGAGCGTGAAGAAAGGAGAGAGTCTCGCGGACACCGTTCGCGTCATCGATGGATACACGGACGCGCTCGTCCTTCGCCATCCCCGGGAGGGAGCCGCGAAGATGGCCAGCGAGTTCGTCGACGTCCCGTTGTTGAACGCCGGTGACGGTGCCGGTCACCACCCGACTCAGACCTTGCTGGATCTCTACACGATTCGAGAGAACGCCGGGCTCGACGATCTCACGATCGGGATCATGGGCGATCTGAAGTACGGTCGGACGGTCCACTCGCTCGCGTACGCGCTGACCAATTTCGACACTCAACAACACTTCATCAGCCCGGAGAGCCTCCAGTTGCCCCGCGAGGTCGTCTACGACCTCCACCTCGAGGGGACGACGGTTCGCGAACACGAGACCCTAGACGAAATCCTGCCGTCGCTCGACGTCCTCTACGTCACGCGCATCCAGCGCGAGCGGTTCCCCGACGAGAACGAGTACCAGCAGATCGCGGGCCAGTACCAGATCGACGCGGCCACGCTCGAGGCTGCGAGCGACGACCTGACCGTGATGCATCCGCTGCCGCGAGTCGACGAGATCGCGGCGGACGTCGACGAGACGACCCACGCCGCGTACTTCGAGCAAGCTCACAACGGGGTCCCGGTTCGGATGGCGCTGCTCGACCTGCTGCTGGGAGGTGAGACCGATGAGTAACGACGACACCGATCACGAACTCCGCGTCAGCAAGATCCGAAACGGAACCGTCATCGACCACGTCCACGGCGGGCAGGCACTGAACGTCCTCGCGATTCTCGGCATCGACGGAACCGAGGGTGAGGAGGTCTCAGTGGGGATGAACGTCCCCTCCGACCGACTCGCACGCAAGGACATCGTCAAGGTCGAAGGCCGCGAGTTGAGCCAGGAGGAAGTCGACGTTCTCTCGCTGATCGCGCCCGACGCGACGATCAACATCGTCCGGGACTACTCGGTCGAGGCGAAACACCGAGTCGAGCGTCCCGACGCCGTCGAGGGCGTGCTCTCGTGTCCGAACTCGAACTGTATCACGACCGAGGACGAACCCGTCATCTCGCGCTTCGACGTCCTCGACGACGCCGTCCGCTGTGCATACTGCGGGACGATCGTCCGCGACGATATCGCCGCTCACATCGATACGTGACACTCCCCCTCGGACGACTGTCGTGGCTGAAAATGTTTCATTGATTTCCGGGTAACGATCCAGAAAATCTAAGTGGGAGGTTATCGTCGTTCTAGACGTACATGTCGCGTATTGTCAAACTCCTGGTCGTCCTGGTCGTAATCGCCCTCCTCTGGAAAGTCGTCGGCGGCTCTTCCGGTGGAGATATCGAGGACGTTGGAGAAGTAGAGTACGACCCAGTCGAATAACGAACGCAAGCAGCAACGGTAGCGAACTCGATTCCGATTTCGAGATCGGCACTGATCACACTCCTTTCCGAACGCCTTACCCGCTCGAGATTCTCTCGGTAGCTATGTCTCTGTACGGTGTCGTCACACGGAACGCCGAGGAACTGGCGTGGAAAGAGTTCGATTACGGGTTTTACGAGGTCAAAGACGTCACCGGCCGGTCGTCGGAGCCGGTCGCTGACGCCGTCAACATGGTCTCCTGTTTCGGCGACAACGCCGCCGCAGACGCCGAGCCATCGCTGGTCCCCGTCTCCGAGTCCGGCGAACGGGCGACCCGCGAACAGCCCTACTTCGACTGGGCCTACATCTGTCCGTCCCGTCGGGAGTACCGCGACGGTCTCCTCGAGATTATCGACGACTGCGTCGCCGAAAACGGGGACGTGCGACTCGACGATATCGGCTTCCCGCGGCCGGAGTACTGTTACTGTGACGTCTGTCGGGAGCGCTTCGCCGACAGCGAGTACGACGACCGACTGGCCTGGCGCGCGAGCGTCATCACCGAGTTTCTCGAGGAGGCGACCGCCCGAATCCCCGGCAAGACCTACATGACCCTCTATCCCGATCCGTATCCCGGTCACCTCACCGAACGAGCCGGCATCGACCTCGCGGCGATCGAACCGCTGGTCGACGAGTTCGTCGTCCCGCTGTACGACATGGCCTACGCGACGACCTACTGGCTCGAGGTGATCGCCAGCGGGTTCGAAAGCGCACTCGAGACGCCGTTTAGTATCGAACTGTACGCGGTCGATATCGACGTCGACGATCTGATCCACGCGACGGAGGTCGCCAGCGCCTACGGCGAGAACGTCTTCTTCGGCTACGACGCGAGCAACGCGCGCGCGGCGTTGCGTCGGATGAAAGCCGATAGTCGTGAGGGGGTTTCCCACGGCGACCGGTCCTGATCGACGGCAACGGACTGTTTCGATGACCAAGCACCTGCTGGTCCTGTAGTACTATACTCTCTTTTCGGTTCCAGTCACGGTCACAGTCGCTGGCGACGCCACGCGACCAGATCGTCTCGATCACGCGTATCGTCGGGAAGCCGCGAAAACCAGCGTGCCGCGGAGATTTCGTCGTCCGGATCGGAGATGTCCGGTTCGACGCTCTCCGCCTGAGCGGCGAAGATCGGGAGGACGCCTCGAGTTCGATACCCCTGTGTCTCGATCTCGACCGTCGATATCATCGCGAGGCCGTCGTAGTCGACGTCGACACCGGCCTCTTCCTCGAGTTCTCGTCGCGCTGCCTGGGCGAACGATTCGTCGGGATCGACGCCGCCACCGGGGAGTACCCAGAGGTCGACGCCCTCGTGGCGCACCAGGAGTAACTCGCCCGAGGGCCGGTAGACGATGGTGTGTGCACCGTAGGGGGCTCCGTTCGTCCGGATTCGATCGACGAGGGTGCTAAACCGCCGTCTCGAGACGCGCTTGTGGCGCTCTCGCTCGAGGAAGTCGTCGTAGCGGCGTTCGAGTTGACGGTAGGCCTCGTCGGCGCGGCGGGTGGCTTCGTCGGCTCGGACGGTCAGTTCGTCGAACGCCATTAGCGTCGCTCGCTGGTCTCGAGTGCGGTCACGGTCGCAATTGCAGTCGCGATTGGGACTCGTCCGTCTCGCATTGACGCGAACAGCCTCCCCCTCATGGACCGACGTACAGTGGCCGGGAGGAATAACGCTTCGATTAGGTATCTCTCGATATCGAAACCCGAACTGCGGTGAGAGGCCGGATGGCAGTGACACAGAGCCCGGGCGAGTGTCGGGTTCGAATTTCGACCCGTGTAGCGGCTACCGTTTTGGGAGTGGGTCCCGTAGGGGAGGGTACGAGTGAGAGTGAATCACCATGTACACACGAATTCTCCTGCCGACGGATGGGAGCGAGACGACAGATCGCGCACTCGAGCACGCACTCGACCTCGCGACACAGTACGACGCCGAGTTACACGTTCTCTACGTCGTCGACGCGACCGTCTTCGCCAACGACGTCGAAACTGGGGCGATCGTCGAGGAGTTCGAGACCATGGGGAACCGAATCGTCGACCACGTCATCCAACAGGCAACTGACGCCGGCATCGAACCGACGCGAACGTCGGTCGTTCGCGGAACGCCCCACAAACGGATCCTCGAGTACACCGACGAGAACGAGATCGACCTCGTCGTGATGGGGACCCACGGCCGATCGGGACTCGACCGATATCTTCTGGGGAGCGTGACGGAGAAAGTCGTTAGGCTCTCCGACGCCCCGGTGTTGACGGTTCGAGAGTCGTCGTCGTAGACTCTCGGTCTCGGCGACGAAAGACGGAGGGGAGACGGCGAGGACGGGACCACACCGTCGGAAGGTACTGAAACTTTGTCTCTGGTCGTCGTACACCGCGTATGTCAACCAGCCCCACGTTCGACGTCGTCGCTCCCGACGACTACCGGTGTGAGACGCTCGTCCTCGGCCTCTCGAACCCGGGGTTCGCCGGCGTCACCGCGACCGAGTACCTCTCGCGTCACCTCGCGTGCGAGGAGATCGGCCACGTCGAATCCGGGACCATCCCCGCGATCACACCGTTTGTGGATGGAGCGCCACGGAACCACACGCGGATCTACGACGTTCGCGAGACACCGCTGGCGCTAGTCGTCGGCGAACTGTTCGTCCCTGTCTGGGCTGCATCGTCGTTCGTCGACGCGCTCCTCGAGTGGACCGACCGAGCGGGTATCGACGAAATCGCCGTTCCCTACGGCGTCCCGTACCCCCACGGACCGGACGAACACGACGTCTTTACCGTCGCGACGGAGTCGTTTCACGACCGGCGACTCGAATCCCACGACGGTCGCGGACTTCGCGGCGGCGTCCTCGACGGAATCGTCGGTGACCTGATCGCCCGAAGCCTCAACGGGGACGCACCGTCGACGGGCGCGTTCGTCACACCTGTCCATCCGCCCGGGCCGGACCTCGAGGCCGTCCTCCGATTGATCGACGTGTTCGAAGCCGTCTACGGAATCGACGTCGACGAGGGAGAGCTTCGCCGCCAGTCCGAGGAACTCCAGCAGTACTTCGCCGCACTCGCCGAGCGAGTGGACGCGATTGGCGAAGATTCGGGACGACCGCGGGACTATCCGATCGATCGGTCGTATATGTGATCGTCGAGATCGGTGCCGTCGACCGCGGCCGGCCCACTCGCGTTCTCGGACCGAGAGCGTGACCACTCCAGACGATCACTGCCCACGAAACTGAATGGCGTCGATGGTGTCCCGTCCTCTCGGAGAGCGATCGACCGTCACAACGACGACCGGTGCGGATCTGGCCCGTCCCGGTATCCACCGCTCTCGGATGACGTACTTCGATCGGCAGTCAGCGTATATGACTCCCTAGAAAACGAGTAGAGACACGCCCGTCTGCAACGATTCGAGCAAAAAACGAACGAGATGGATCCGATCTGATGACTTCGGTCTGGGTCGACGTGGCTACAGGGTTCGGTCGTCGTCGTCTCGATCGTCGTCGTCGCCGAGGTCGACCAGTTCGTCGTCGCCGGCGTCGTCACCGATGTCTGTATCGATGAGTTCGTCGTCGTCGTCGTCGTCGGTCATTCCGGAGTCTCGATCTCGACCGCGGTCTCGGCCCCGGTCGTCCGTAACCCCGGTATCGCGACCCTGGTCGTCGTCGCCGATGTCGATCATCTCGTCGTCACCAGCGTCGTCACCGATATCGGTATCGATGAGTTCGTCGTCATCGTCGGTCATTCCGGTATCCCGACCCCTATCTCGACTTCGATCGTCCGTGACGCCAGTGTCACGGCCTCGATCTCGATCGTCGTCACCGAGGTCGACCAGTTCGTCGTCACCAGCGTCGTCACCGATGTCTGTATCGATGAGTTCGTCGTCGTCGTCAGTCCGTCCGGAATCTCGACTTCGGTCGGTTCCGGTGCCAGCTCCGGCTCCGGTCGTGTCCGTCGTCCCAGTTCCGGCACCCGTCCCAGTCCCACCGGCCAGATCGCTCTTCAGGTGGACGTGATCGTCGGTCACGTGATCGACCGACCCCTCCTGAAGCGGATACGTATCGTCGTCTGTGCCTTCCCAGCCGAGTTTCGCCTTGATCGTGTCTGTCACTCCGGGATCCGGCTCGACGTGTGCCGTCCCGTGTTCGACCGCCGCAACTATACCGACCTCGTCGTTGTTCGCATTTACGACAGTCTTCCCGACGTCATCGTCTGTGAAGTTGGCGCACATGACACTAAATATCACGACAGGACGCTACAAGCCACTAGTGCTTGCAACCGCCGGACAGGTCTTCATCGAGAACAGTCCAGCTATCACGCGAGTCGCTCGCGTCGGCCGAGCCCGATTCGACAGCTCCCTGACGGAGACGACTGAGTCGACCGACTACTGCTCGTCGTGCTCGCCCGTTTCCGTCTCGACTCCCGTCCCGTCTCGAGGTTTCTCGAGAGCGTTCAGGTCCACGTGTTGCTGGCCAAAGAACGACTGAAGTGCCATTTTCGTCCCGGAGTAGACTGCCGCCCAGATCACCACGAACACGATCACGCCACCGAGGACGACATCCCAGACCATACACAGAAGAGCCCGTCAACTGACATAACGGTGCTGTTCTCCGACCACTGGGAGACAGGGGTCGGGAGCGATCACTCGAGCTCTGTCAACCGTGGATCGATCGCCGGATCGCGACCCTGATTGCTGGCTCGTCGCTTCGCAGCACCGACGATCGACTCCTCGTCGTCGGTCACGCTCAGCTCCTCGTCACCGATGAGTTCGTCGGCGATCGTCCGGAGTGACTCGTCGACGCCTGCGGATCGATTCTGTGGCGAGTGTGCTCGAGCCGTCTCGTTGCCGTCTCCGTCACTGATCTTTTCCCTCTCCCTCTCCCTCTCCCTCTCCCTCTCTTCCTTCCTCTCCTCCGGCGTCGAGACGGTGTTCGTGGGCGTCACTGTCACCGTCAACGCCTCGAGTACGCCCGCCGTCGAATACCACGTTTTGGTGACTGTGACGGTGAGATCCTGACGCTCGCCGGCCTCGAGGGTGAGCGTCTCCAAGAACAGGAACTCGTACGGACGGTCCGGGTGAACGACGACGAGGTCGCCATTTTTGTTCGCTACCGTCACGGAAATCGTGTCCCCTTCCTCGGGAGACGGTGCGGTCGACATCGTGTCAGTATAGTTCTCGTTGTCAGTTAAATGTTAGCGAGAAGACAGTCGGGGGACGTGGACCGGACACGGTGTAAATATGTCTGGTCACGTCTGTGCCCGCATCCGATTGGAGGCTCGTCTGTTTCGAATCTCGTCGGATCCATTACTCGCCGTCAGAAAGCGGACCGGGCGCGATTTGAACACACGGTCGCAGCGAAGCTGCTCCCTGCGTTCAAATCTCTCGATGGCCGCTTTGCTCCTCACGGAATTGTTCGTCGCAAAAGCGGGCCGGGCGCGATTTGAACACGCGACCGTCTGATTAAGAGTCAGACGCTCTGCCTAACTGAGCTACCGGCCCTGTACCCCGATTTTTCGGGGGGACGTTCAAATACGTTTTGCTTGGCCGGCGTGGTGGCAGGTCATCACAAAACCTCTCACGTCCCGTGGTCTTCATCGAAATCACACAAAAACGTAACAGTCTTCGGGAGCGTTAAGTAGACTGGGTTCAACCACTGTGGCAACATGAGTACGGGGGTCACTATCTCTTCGATATCCGACTACGCGATTCTCGGGTGCGGCAGCGTCGGCTACGCTGTCGCCGAAGAACTCGTCGAACAGGGAAAGGACGTGTTGATCATCGACCGTGACGAGAGCCGGGTCGAGTCGCTTCGCGACCAGGATCTGGACGCTCGCACGGCCGACATTAGAGAGGAGACCGCGGCCGAACTCGTCGCCGGCCGCAGCGTCGTCCTCATCCTCGCCTCGGACGTCGAGGCCAACATGCGAGCCGTCGAACATATCCGCGCCAACAACGGCGACCAGTTCGTCGTCGCCCGGGCCAGCGACCCCGTCTCGGGCGACGAACTCTCCGAACTCGGCGCCGACATCGTCATCAACCCCTCCTCGGTGATCGCCGACTCCGCACTCCGCGCACTCGAGTCGGGCGAACTCGAGTACAACGCCGGCAAACTCGCCGAGATACTCGAGGAGACGACCGGACGGCTGGCGATCGTCACGCAGAACAGTCCGGATCCGGACTCGATCGCCAGCGCGGCGGCCGTGCAGGCGATCGCGAGCCATCTCGGCGTCGAGTCGGACGTCATCTACCTCGGGGATATCGGCCATCAGGAGAACCGTGCGTTCGTCAACCTACTGGGGATCGAACTCGTTCAGTGGGCCGACGTGCAGGATCCGTCGGTGTACGACACGGTCGCGCTCGTCGACCACGCGACGTCGACGGAGATGGATCTCCCGGTCGACATCATCATCGACCACCACGAACCGGCCGAGGAGTACGAGCCGTCGTTCGTCGACATTCGACCGAATATGTCCTCGACGTCGACGATCATCACGAAGTACATCCAGGAGTTCGATATGAACGTCTCCGAGGAGGTTGCGACCGCGTTGCTGTACGGCATCCGCGCGGAGACGCTGGACTTCAAACGTGATACGACCCCCGCGGACCTCACTGCCGCCGCCTACCTCTATCCGTTCGCCAATCACGATACCCTCGAACAGGTCGAGTCGCCGTCGATGTCCCCCGAGACGCTCGACGTCCTCGCGGAAGCGATCGCCAATCGAGACGTCCAGGGGAGTCACCTCGTCTCGAACGCCGGCTTCGTCCGCGACCGCGAGGCGCTCTCACAGGCGGCGAACCACCTGCTCAACCTCGAGGGTGTGACGACGACGGCGGTGTTCGGTGTCGCCGAGGAGACGATCTTCCTCGCCGCGCGCTCGAAGGACATCCGGATGAACATCGGGAACGTGCTCGCCGACGCCTACGGCGAGATGGGAGAGACGGCGGGCCACTCGACGCAGGCGAGCGCGGAGATTCCGCTGGGGATCTTTACGGGAATCGACATCTCCGACGATACGCGAGAGACGCTCTTGGAGTTGACCGAGGAAGCAGTCAAACGAACGCTGTTCGACGCGATGGGTGTCGAAGGGAGCGAAGGATCGAACGGCAGTTAGCGAACGTGCAACTTACGCGATGATCTCTTCTTCCTCGTCGTCCGGATCGCGAACCCGTTCGACGACGTCGTTGATGAGGATGACGTCGCCGACGGCCCGAACCCAGCGATAGGGAACGATGACGCCGCGTGCGCCGTTTGCTTCGCCGGCGAACAGTTCCGTGTTCAGGCTGCCGAGTGCGAGTCCGGTGACGGCTTCGCCGTCGACGTTGAGTCTGAGGTCTTCGACTTCGCCGACGAAGACGCCGTTGTTCGAGTACACCTCGCGTCCGACGAGGGACGTGATCTCCTGGGGTGTGTCGTCCATACCATGGCCCATGTGTGGCTTGCTCTTAATTGTTGGTCAGACGCAGTTGTCGGCCGAGTCGAAACGACGTTCGTTCACTGATCGCTCTCCGGATGCTCACGGCCCCTCGAGACCAGTCTCGTCGCTACTCGCCGTCGAACGAAATCGGCG
This sequence comes from Natronoglomus mannanivorans, assembly GCA_025517485.1. Classification (GTDB taxonomy): domain Archaea; phylum Halobacteriota; class Halobacteria; order Halobacteriales; family Natrialbaceae; genus Halomontanus; species Halomontanus mannanivorans. Next base: position 113,679 of record JAOPKB010000001.1, read on the forward strand.
TCGCCGCCGCCCAGATCTCCTCGAGTATCGACTCGGCCCACGCGACGGCTGCGGGATCGTTGTTCGTGATGATCCCCTTCAATCCCTCGTCGACGTAGACGAGGACCGTCGCCACGGCAGTCGTCTCCCCTCGAGAGACGATGAGGCAGTAGGGAAGCGAGGCGCTTTCGCTCGCTTCTCGAAGCTCGATCCGTCCAGTCGACAGCGCCTCCGAGACGGGTTCGTGGTGGCGACTCACCAGTCGGTCGAGGACGTCCGACGTCACGACGAACTCACAGTCGAGCCCGTCGACGATCGCGTCGCGGTAGACCGCCACGAGGTGGGCGAGAAACGCCGAGCCGAAGCCACGGTGATAGTCGGTCGACTGGGCAAGTCGCTCGAGTTCTCGCGCCGGGCGCTGGGGATCCGGACGCTGTGAGACGACGACGTCTGCACCCTCGAGGAACGTCGGATCGATCGTCGTCTCGGGCGGTAACGAGGAGAGGACGGCGCGCGCGTCGACGACGTTGCTCACTCGATGGGAGAATCGATCGTACTCCGTGAGTGCGAGTTCACCCGCGAGGGTCGTCCGATACTCCCGCCCGTCGCGCTCGATCAGGTCGAGTTGCTCGAGGTCCCTGATTCCGCGGTCGATCGTCGAGCGAGAGACGTCGAGCTCCGATGCGAGATCGCACTTCCGCGTCGGGTGCGTTGCGAGCCGCTCGAGGAGCGGTTTGCGTCGCGTGAGGACCGAGAGTAACGTCGCGTCGACGTCGTCGTCCATCGAGAACAATCGTCCGTTCAGTCTGATAAATATTGGGGCCCATCGGTGATCGCCAGCTGCTATCGACCGTGCCTCGACAACGCTCGTCCTGACGCCGAGGCTTTGGGGCTGTTGTACACACCAATCCTGTCAGGCCGAAACGTGGACTCGGAGTCTCGCATATAAATAACCGAAGTATTTATATCTCATCACCGTGGCGCTGGTCGTTGGGCCGACGAATGAGGGTATACCACCGGAGAATATACGTACGTGTGCCGGGGTGCCTCTGACAACCGGCACGTCCTGGGTGGATCGTCTTGCCCGGACCGGTCCTACCCACGGCTGCTACTTTCTGAGCGCTTGCCGACACTGTCCCCGAATAGCGACTCCTCGAGTCAGCTCTCGCCGACGACTCACCGTCGAACGAGCGGTCGCGATACCGTGAGGACGTCTCCGGATCGGTGCCTGCCAACCGATCGCCCTACTCGCCGAGGATCGCGTCTACGTCGGCGTGGTCGGTCAGCAGTGAGTGCATTCGGTCGACCGTCGAGACGTCGCGGGTCCGACCGCTCCGGACGACGTCCTCGGCGCGTTCGACCGTCGTCAGCGTGTCCGTCTGGACCTGCAGGATCGGCACGCCCTTCTCGGCCGCCTGTCCGAGGATCGCCCCCGACGGCCGATGACCGCCGGTGAGGAACAGACAGCGAACACCCGGGGCCTCGAGTGCGGCCGTGTGGATCTCGGCGCGGTCACCGCCCGTGATCACGGCGGCGTTTTTCGTCCGCCGGAAGTGACGAAGAGCGCTGTCGGCACCCATCGCGCCGACGCTGAAGCGCTCGATGTAGGTGTCGAGTCCCTCGCCGACGAGGACGGTCGCGCCGAGTTCCTCCGCGAGTTCCTCGACGGTGACGCCGGCCAGTCGCTGCTCGCGCGGGATCACGCCGTGGACGGGAACCCCCCGTCCCTCGAGGAACGGAACCACGTCGGTCTCGAGCTGGTCGTAGGCCGCGTCGGAGACGTTGTTGAAGAGAACGCCGCCGAATCGGTCGCCCAGCAGGTCCGCCGCGGCGAGGACGTCGTCGACGTCGCCTGGAATCTCGTAGGGGGCGACCAGCAGCGCTCGCGCGTCGAGCAGTTGGGCGACGTCGACGTCGGTGAGGTCGACGATCCCGCCCATCTCGAGGCGCGCGCCGCCCTCGAGCAGCATCCGATCGTGGTCCGCTGCGAGCGTCTCGAAGGCGTCTTCGACGCGCCCGCGGAGTTCGTCGGGGTCCTCGCGGCCGCGGATCGCCTGCTCGATGAACGTCGGCGAGTAGACGACCGGTTCCATGTCGTGGATCTCGGCCTCGAGATCGAGCAGTTCGCGGGCGAGCATCGGATCTTCGTCTAAGGTCTTCCCGACGTTGCTCTGCAGACGGGTACCTTTGGGTTTCATGTAGCCGACGCTGTCGCCCGCCTCGCGGGCCGCTTGTGCGAGTGCGAGCGTGATCGCCGTCTTGCCGGTGCTTTCTTCGAGTGAGGTGACGAGTGTGTTTCGAGTATCAGTCATTTGAACGCCTCCGTGTCCACGGTCAGTCTGAGGTCGATCGCCTGTACGCCCTCCGGCCCCGCGACCAGCGGGTTGATGTCGAGTTCGAGGATCGCCGGGAAGTCGGTCACGAGCTGTGAGAGTCGCTGGACGGTCTCGACGACGCCGTCGACGTCCGCCGGCTGGCGACCGCGAGCGCCGCGCAACAGCGGCGCCGCCTGAATCTCGTCGACCATCTCGCGAGCCTCTCCCTCGCCGATCGGTGCGACGCGAACCGAGGTGTCCTCGAGAATCTCGACGAAGATTCCCCCGAGTCCGAACAACAGGAGCGGGCCGAACTGCGGGTCGCGATTCATCCCGACGATCGTCTCCGTCGACGCCTCGAGGTCGAGCAGCTCCTGGACCTGAACGCCGAGGATCCGGGCGTCGGGCTGGTAGTTGCGGGCGCGAGCGACGAGGTCCTCGAACGTGTCCGTGACCTCCTCGTCGGCCACGCCGACGGCGACGCCGCCGATGTCCGATTTGTGTGAGATGTCTGGGCTGACGATCTTCATCACGACGTCGCCGTCGATCTCCGCCGCGATCTCCCTTGCATCGGCCGGATCGTCTACGATCTCGCCGTGTGGCGTCGGAATGCCATAGGCCTCGAGGAGATCCATCGACTCGACGCCGAGTCGGTTGTCGTCGCGGTCGCGGGCTCGCGCCAAGATCTCTCGAGCGCGCTCCCGGTCGACGTCGAAGGTCGCCGGCTCTCCGACCGAGCGTTCGCTGATCTCGCGGTAGGTCGAGAGCGCGTCGAGTCCCGACACCGCACGTGCGGGATCGAAGTAGTTCGGAATTCCACTCTCTCGGAGCGTTTCCTCGGCCGCACGCGACCGCGCACCGCCCATCATGCTGGTGACGACGGGCTTGCCGTACTCCTCGGTACGCTCGATGACCACCTCGGCGAGGTCGGCGTAGTCTAGGACCGCTGTCGGTGCGCTGACGACGACCGCCGCGCCGACGTTCGGATCCGAGAGCGCGATGTCCAGCGCCTCGTCGAACCGCTCGACGTCGGCGTCGCCGATCGCGTCGATCGGGTTGTAGACGTTCGCTTCCTCGGGCATGGCCTCGGCGAGCGCGTCGATCGTCTCGTCGGTAAAGGAGGCCATCCCCAGTCCGGAGTCGCCGATCGCATCCGTCGTCAGGACGCCGGGACCGCCGGCGTTGGTGACGACCGCGACGCCGTCGGTCTCCGGAACCGGCAGCCCCGACAGTGCGCGGGCGTAGTCGAACAGTTCCTGGACCGACGCCGCACGGAGGACGCCAGCCTGCTCGAGGCCGGTCTCGTAGGCGCGCTCGCTGCCGGCGATCGCACCCGTGTGCGAGGAGGCAGCCTTCGCCCCCGCGTCGGTCCGGCCCGACTTCACGAGGACGATCGGCGTCTCGTCGGTCACCTCGCTGGCCGTGTCGATGAACTCGCGGCCGTCGTCGATCCCCTCGAGATAGCCGATGATGACGTCGGTGTCCTCGCTGTCGCCCCACTCCTGGACGAAGTCGGTCTCGTCGAGGACGGTCTTGTTCCCGAGGGAAACGACGTCCTGAAAGCCGATCTCCTGCTCGTTGGCCCAGTCGAGGACCGCCGTGATGAACGCGCCCGATTGGCTCATAAAGGAGACCGAGCCCTCGAGTGCGTTCTCGGGGCCGAAGGTCGCGTTCATGCCGACGGCGGTGTTCATTATCCCGAGGCTGTTCGGTCCGACGAGGTTCAGGTCGAACTCGTCGGCGACACTCCGTAGATCACGTTCGCGCGCGGCGCCCTCGCTGCCGGTCTCGCCGAATCCGGCGGTGATGACGACGACGTTTTCGACGCCGCTCTCACCGAGTTCGCGGACCGAGTCGACGACGATCGGCGGCGGCACGACGACCACCCCGAGGTCGATCGACGGCGCGCTGGCCACGTCGGGATAACACGTCATCCCCAGCACCTCCTCGCGGTTGGGGTTGATCGGGACGACCTCTCCCGCGAAATCGCCGCGGAGATTCTCGAGGATCGCCCGGCCGACGGCCCCTTTGCGATCGGTCGCGCCGACGACAGCGACGGTCTCCGGTGCGAATAGCTCCGATAACCTTCCCATCAGTTCGAGGTTCAGCGAGAAGACGGATAAACGTGTTCGGTAGTTCTTGCGGGTCGGGAACTGTTCCGTGACGACAGATCGCCAGTCGCGGACGATCAGTGCGTCGACAGTGCCGCGACGGACCGACTCGAAGCGGCGATCGCCAGCAGGTAGATCGCGATCGCGGTGACGACGATCGAGCCGCCGGCGGGAAGGCTCATGGAAACCGAGAAGACGAAGCCGCCGATGACTGCGACCTGACCGAAGAGGATCGAGAGATACAGCGTCTCCCGGAAGCTGTTTGCGATCTGCGAGGCGGCGGCGACGGGGACGACGAGCATCGCGGCGACGAGGATCACACCCAGTACTTGCATCGAGCCGACGACGACGACGGCGGTCATCACGATGAGCAACGTGTTGTACCAAGTGACGTTGAGTCGAGCGACGCGGGCGGCCTGTTCGTCGAAGGTGATGAACAGGAGCTGCTTGTAGGTGAGCGCCACGAGGACGACGACGGCCACGCTGAGGACGGCCATCATCCGGGCACCCTCGACGGTGACGATCGCGAGGTTCCCGAACAGGTAGCTCTCGATGTTGATTCCGGTGAATCCGCGACCGTAGCTGATGATCAGCGTTCCGACCGCGAAACTGCCGGTGAGCATGATCGCGATCGGGACGTCGCCGTAGGTGTTCGTTCGCTCGGCCAGCCACTGGACGGCGAGCGCGCCGAGGATCCCGACGACGAGCGCCGAGAGCAACAGGGAGATCCCCCAGTTCGTCGTGGCGCTGAAGAGGAAGCCGACCGCCACCCCGGCGAAGGCGGTGTGGGCGAGTGTCTCGCCGATCAGTGCCATCTCCCGGTGGACGAGGAAGGTGCCGACCATCGGCGCGACGATGCCGATGAGCACGCCCGTCGCCATCGACTGCCACATGAACGGGTGTCTGAAGACGTTCGTGCCGGCGAGTGCATCCACGTGTTCGCCGACGAGCATGAACTGCTCGTAGGCCGTTCCCAGCACCGGATACTCCCGCAACCAGTAGAGGGTGATGAACGCAATCATCACGGCTGCGAGGGCGGCGACGAGGGCGATTCCGGCGTGTTCGATGATTCGCCTCACGCCGGTGTCGTCAGTGGTCTCTGCAGTGTCGACGGTGCCGGTCGTTTCGGTATTCTCGGTGCTATCGGTACTGTCGGTACTCATCTATCCCTTCGCTCTCCGGTCTGTGATACTGTCGGCATCAATGATGGTGGTGGACGACTCGGCCACTCGAGCCGTACGCCTCCTCGAGCGCGTCGCTCTCGACGAACGACTCGGTGTCGCCGTGGTGGTACAGTTCTTTATTGACACACGCGATACGATTGGCCCGGTCAGTGACGACACCGATGTCGTGTTCGATCAGGATGATCGTGATTCCGTCCTCGTTCAGCGAGTCCAGCAGTTGGTAGAAGGCGTCTCGGGACTCGGCGTCGACGCCGACCGTCGGTTCGTCGAGCGCGAGCAGTTTCGTGTCGGAGGCCAGTGCGCGAGCGATGTACGCCCGCTGGCGCTGGCCGCCCGAGAGCTGGTTGATCCGCCGATCCGCCAGTTCGGCGATACCGACGGTCTCGAGGGCGTCCACGACGGCCTCGCGATCTCGATCGGTCAACCTCGAGTGGCCCGCGTGTGCGAATCGTCCCATCGTCACCACTTCGCGGACGGTGACTGGCATCGTCGAACTCTTCTGGGTCGATTGCTGAGAGACGTAGCCGATCCACTCGCCGTGATCGAATTCGTCGACCGGCTGGCCGAACAGTTCGATCGAGCCGCTGTCGGGGCTGTGGAGTCCGAGCATGAGGTGCAAGAGTGTCGTCTTGCCCGAACCGTTTGGACCGATCAGGCCGAGGAAGTCGCCTTCCTCGACGGCCAAGGAGACGTTCTGGACTGCGGGCTGGCCACCGTAGGCGAACGAGACGTCCTCGAGGGTGACGATCGAACTGGAACTCACGATTACTGCGACCTTACTGCCTTCTCGAACGCGGGGACGTTTAGCTCTTCCATTTGCTCGACGTACCCCCAGCCCTGCTCGTCCCAGTCGGTCGTCGTTCCCTCGGCGGGGCTGATCTCCTCGACGGTCGTCGCGTCGCTGTTCTCGACGATCGTCTCTGCGAGATTCGGTGAGTCGAAGTGGTCGTAGAGAATCGTGTCGATCCCCTCGTCGTCGACCAGTTCGATGGTATCGGCGATGTCCGTGGCGCTCGGCGTGTCGTGGGGGGAGACGCCTGACGGCGTGTGAATCTCGAAGCCGTAGCGGTCCTCGAGGTACTGATAGGAGTCGTGGCCGGCGACGACGACGGTGTCGTGGTCGGCATCGTCGAAGATGTTCTGGAACTGTTCGTCGAGGTCGTCGAGGCGCTCTTTGTACGCCGCGGCGTTTTCCTCGAAGGTCTCGGCGTTGTCGGGATCAGCGTCGGCGAGTCCCTCGGTGATGTTGTCGATGACCTGTTTTGCGCGGATCGGATCGACCCACACGTGAGGGTCTGCGTCACCGTGGTCGTGGTCGTCGTGGTCGTCGTCGTGATCGTCGTGGTCGTCGTGGTCGTGGTCGTCGTCGTGATCGTCGTGGTCGTCGTGGTCGTGGTCGTCGTCGTGGTTGTGGTCGTCGTGGTCGTGGTCGTCGTGATCGTCGTGGTCGTCGTCGTGGTCGTGGTCGTCGTGATCGTCGTGGTCGTCGTGATCGTCGTCGTGGTTGTGGTCGTCGTGATCAGAATCGTGATCCCAGTCAAGAAGATCGACACCCTCGAGCCCATCGATCACCGCGATATCGTCGTAATCCGCCTCGAGCGTCTCGGCGATATCCTGTGCCCACGAGAACTCCTGAATGTCGAGGTAGACGAACGCGTCGGTATCGGCAATGTCGCGGGTGAGATCGCCCTCCGGCTCCCATCCGTGACCCATTTCGCCGGCCGGTATCGGGTTCTCGAAATCGGCGACGTCACCGGTAATCTGCTCGGTCCAGTCGTAGAGCGTGAAGAACGCACCGTAGCCGGATTCGATACCGTCATTCCCGCTTGCCAGCCCCGCCTCGTCGAGACAACCGGCCAGTGTCCCGGTGGCCAGTGCTGCCCCAGTGCCGGTCAACACCGAACGTCGTGTCAGGTTCATACTCGAGAATACGAGCACGAGGGTAAAAGGGTTATTATCTACTCCCCACTTCTTATTAACCCGTGTGCCTATAGTGGCGTTTTGTTATTAACAGCGGGGCTCGTTGGCCACTGTCACGTGTCGAACCCCAGAACAACCGATCGGACTCGACCGCGCGAGTCGGAGACCGCACGCTCGACGGTCCGTCCCGATGGATCCCCCTACAGACCAGTTGCTCCATCGAACCGTCGATCACTTCAGACTCACCGAGAGACACAGACCGTTCTCGAGGCGACGATAGCCGGTTTCAGAACCGAAACGGGAATCGAACTCGGAACTCGAACAGACCTCGAACGCGTCGAAACGGATGACGAGCCGACCCGGATCGATCGTCGCCCGCAGCACCGGACCCCGGCTCGTCACGACGACGTACGGCGGCGCCCCAACGGGTGTCGCGGCCAGTTCGTGTCCGGTCGCGTCCACGGCATCCGAAAGGACCAGCGGCAGGCGATCCAGAATCCCACTCGACTCGAGACAGTCCCGCAAGGGTTCGACGACGGCCTCGCGGTCGGTCACTCGATCTGACGTCCAGTCGGCGACGACCTGATCGGCACAGTAGTCGATCCCGTCACAGACGGTTACGTGCTCGCGTTGAATCCGCCGACGTGCGACCCGGACGACTGGTTCCACGACTGTCTCTCCCGTTCGTGGCCACCCCTCAAAACGTTCCGGACTTCGATTCCGACGCCGACGTGAGCACTTCCTCGACGCCCTCCCGGTCCGGGAGCGCCGTCATCGCACCGGCGGCTGTCGTCGCTCGAGCCGCAACCGCGCTGGCGAAGGTGAGGGTCTCCTCGAGACCGTGCCCGTCCGTGAGTGCGGCGACCGTGCCGGCGACGAACGCGTCTCCGGCACCGGTCGTGTCGACGACCTCGACGTCGAAGCCGCTGTGGTCGGCCTGCCGTGGTCCCGTCTCCGTCCCGTCTCCCCCCTCTGGTGATGGTCCCCACGGTGCGTCCACGGACGCGACTGCGACGGCGCCCTCGCTCCCGCGCGTGACGAACACGGTATGGGGGTTCCCTGCGAGCACCTCCCTCGCGACCGCCGCGGGCGTCTCGCCCCCGAATCCGAGCATCCGAAGTTCCTCGACGGTCGCCTTCAGCACGTCCACGTACTCGAGTGCCTCGCCGACGACGCGGGCGAACGTCTCCTCGTCGGGCCACAGTTCCGGTCGCGCGTTCGGGTCGAACGAGACCGTACAGCCCTGCGTGGCTGCGCGCTCACAGAGGTCGATCGTCGCCGCCCGCGAGGAGCCACTCGAGAGTGCGACGCCGCCAGTGTGGACCCACTCGAGACTCGACAGTGTCTCGTCGTCGACCGTCTCGGGTTGCATGCGCGTGTCGGCGGTGTTCTCCCGGTAGAACGTGAACGTTCGATCACCCGTCTCGTCGTGGGTGACGAACGCGAGCGTCGTCTTCGCTTCCGAATCGGTTTCGACGTATCGTTCGGAGAGCCCGTAATCGGTTAGCGTCTCGTGGAGAAACCCGCCGAACGGGTCGTCGCCGACGCGCGTCCAGAACAGTGGTGTCCGTTCGAGACGGGCCAGCGCGACGGCGACGTTGGCGGGTGCGCCGCCGGGGCGACGGTCGAACCCCTCGACGCTCGAGAGCGGGCCGGGACGTTCGGGAAGGAAGTCGATCAACGTCTCGCCGGCGACGAGAACATCGGCGTCCGTACTCATGAGGTGGCGTTCGGCCAGCGACCCATAATGTCTACCGATGCGGGTACTCCCCAGTGGGGTTTCACTCTCGGTCAGAACGCGATTCAGTCCAGTCAGTCCGGCCACGCCTCGTTCTGTGGGCTGGCATCATCACCGGTCGCCAGCCCCAACGACACCAAATGATGAAAATATTGTTTTGGTTCACCAAAGAAATGTTTTCTGCCGGGGAAGCTTTAAGTGATTTGGCCGTGTATTTCGAGACGAGATGAGCACCCAGAAGACCGTTCGACAGCAGGCCGACGTCGTCGAGGAGAACCGGCTTCGACTCGATCAGGACAAGGCCGAACAGATCGTCGACGCGCTGAACACGGAGCTCGCGAACTCGTACGTGCTCTACCATCAGCTCAAGAAACACCACTGGGTCGTCGAGGGCGCGGAGTTCCTCGAGCTCCACCGCTTCCTCGAGGAGGCCTACGAGAACGTCGAGGGCGGTGCCGACCTCATCGCCGAACGCGCACAGGCCATCGGCGGCGTTCCGGTCTCGGGCCCGACCAACCTCGAGCGCCGTGCCACGGTCGAATTCGAGGGCGAGGACGTCTACGACGTCCGGACGATGTTCGAGAACGACCTCGAGATGTACGGCGACATCATCGAGTCGCTGCGCGACAGCATCGAACTCGCGGAGAACCTCGGCGATCCGGCCACAGGTGAGATCCTCCGGGAGATTCTGGTGCAGGTCGAGGAAGACGCCCACCACTTCGAACACTACCTCGAAGACGACACGCTGGTCCTCGAAGAAGCGACGCACTGATCGGTCCGACGGCGTTCACGTTCGATTCTTTTGTTGGAGTGGTCGAGACAGCGAAAACGAGAGAGAGAGACGTATCGCTAGCAGCGGCGTCCGTTCGAGACGAGAGAACCGACCGAAGACGAACTCAGGGCTCGAGCTCGACGGTGAGATCCGTCGCGATCCAGCCGTCGCAATTGTCGCGTTCGGTAAACACTGCTTTGCCGGGACGGGTCGTGTGGCAGGTCACGAGCCCGTCGAGATCCGTGGGCTCGTCGGTGGTCACGTCCTGCTGGCGGCCGAAGGTATCCATCAACTGTAGTTAGGCGAGCCTAAAACTAAAAGCGTTTTGGTCAGCCGAAGAGTTGCTCGAGGCCCCCGAACGGCCGCGAGTATCAAGTCCGTCGACCACCGTACAGGTGTCATGACCGAGGCGATCCCGCTCGAGGAGTACTACGACCTCACCGCCGTCTCCGAACTCGCGCTCTCGCCCAACGGAGAGCGGGTGGCGTTCGTCACCGACGAGTTCGATCGGGACGAGGACGACACCCGTCGATCGCTGTTCGTCGTACCGACCGACGGCTCGAGACGGCCCCATCGATTGACGCGTGCCTCCGACGCCGGAAGCCCGCGCTGGAGTCCTGACGGGTCCAGCGTCGGCTTTCTCGCGGCTCGCGACGAAGACGTCGCAGTGACGCTCTCGAGTGGGTGTGAGAACGAGGGTGATGAGACCGACGAAGACGAAGACGAAGACGAAGACGAAGACGAAGACGAAAACGCAGACGAGAACGCGAACGAGACGTCCGAGGCAGACGACGACCCGAAGACCCAGCTGTGGGTGTTCGACCTCGAGTACGGCGGCGACGCGCGACAGGTGACGACGGCCGACACGTTCGAGGACGGCGTCAGCGAGTTCGACTGGGCCCCGGACAGCGAACGCGTCGTCGTCTCGGCCCGCGACCCGACCGAGGACGAACGCGACTATCTCGACCGGCGCGAGGAGGGCGGTCCGATCGAGACCGAACGCCTCCAGCACAAGTACGAGGGGTCGGGCTGGCTCGACACCGTCCGAACGTTCCTGTTCGTCGTCGACTGCGAGTCGCGAACGGCCAGCCGACTGGACGACGCCCACGACGGCGGCGGGTTCGTCGCCGAGAGCGGCGGCCTCCAGCCGCGGTGGTCCCCCGACGGGGACCGGATCGCCTTCCGCTCGAGTCGGGTCGACGAACCCGATGATTCCTACGTGGTCGATCTGTACACGGTCACGCCATCGGGTGACTCCCTCCGTGCGGTCACCGATTCCACGCTGACAGTGAGCAACCCCGAGTGGAACGCCGACGGCGATCGACTCGCGTTCGTCGGCAGCGATCCCGAGAACTGGTACGCGCCGGCCGAACTGTACGTCACCGACGACGAACTCGAGGACGCACGGTCGGTCACCGACGACCTCGACCGGACGATCACGTGGGGCGGCGCACCCCGCTGGCTCGACGATGAGACACTACTGGTCGCCATCGGCGACGAGGGCTGGTCCCGACTCGTCCGGGCCCCGGCCGACGGCTCGAGTACCGACCGCGTCTTCGACGCACAGGGTCGCGACCGCACGCTCCGTCACTTCGATGCCGAGGACGGAACCGTCGCCGTCGTCCTCAGCCACCCCGGCGACGGCCACGACCTCCACGCGCTCGCGGCCGACGACCTCGAGACGGACGATCCGGAACTCGAGCGACTGACCGCACTCAACGACGCCGAACTCGAGCGCTGGGAGACGCCGGTGTGCGATCGGATACGGTACGAGAGCGACGACGGGACCGAGATAGACGCCCTCGCGTACCATCCCCCGGCGTTCGATCCGGACGATCCGGAACCGCACCCGCTGGTCGTCTCCATCCACGGCGGGCCGATGGCCTACGACGAACCGCTGTTCACCTTCGCCGACGCCTGCTGGACCAGCCGAGGATACGTCGTCCTGAAACCCAACTACCGCGGCAGTACCTCTTACGGCGCCGACTTCTGTGAGACGCTCAAAGGCGCCTGGAACACGGTCGAAGTCGAGGACATCCTCGCCGGCGTCGACGCGATGGTCGACCGCGGCTGGGCGGATCCCGACCGACTGTTCTGTACCGGCTTCTCGCAGGGCGGCGTCAACACCGCCTACGCGATCACGGCGACCGACCGCTTCGCCGCCGCGGCCGCAGAACACGGCGTCTACGACATGCGGTCGTGTTTCGGGACCGACGACTGCCACAACTGGTGGGAGAACGACTTCGGCCTCCCGTGGGAGGAGTCCGAAACCTACGAGGAAATCTCGAGTATCGCGGCCGTCGATCGGATCGACACCCCGCTGCTCGTCACCGCCGGCGGGGAGGACTGGCGCTGTCCGTCGACCCAGGCCGAACAGCTCTATCTCAGCGTGAAGAAACAGGGCGTTCCCGCGCGACTCGTCCTCTATCCCGAGGAACGCCACAACGTCGGGGATCCCGATCGGGCGGTGCACCGACTCGAGGAGTTGACGGGGTGGTTCGAGCGGTTCGATCCGGTGAGTGAGAACGGCGCGTGAAACGTGAAAAATGGGGAATAACTGACTCGAAGGAGTTCCGAGGGAACGGTCCACTCGAGGCGGATCACTCGTCGTACGTGTCGTCGATCGTCGCTTCTTCTGCGGCTAATTTCTCTATTCCGGTCTTCGATCCGTGCGTGAGGGCTGTCCGCCCAAGATCAGTGCGGGTATAGTACGAGTACAGGTCTTCGGTTCTCGTGGTCGGGCCCCGACGGTTTCGGACGAGTGTGGAGCGCTCGAGCTTTCGAAGTAATAGTGCAGTTCGTTTCCCTCTCTCATCTCGTCACTCGAATCCCAACGACCAACGCTCTTGACGGATCATCACGTACGCCTGGACATGGAGTTCGACGTCGTTCAGGGCGACATCGCCGCACAGTCCGCGGACGCACTGGTCAACGCGGCCGGGACGAGCCTCCGGATGGGGTCGGGCGTCGCCGGCGCGCTCCGCCGCGGTGCCGGCGAAGAGATCAACCGGGATGCGATGGAGCAAGGACCGGTCGACCTCGGCAAGGTCGCCGTCACCGACGCCTACGATCTCGAGGCCGAGTACGTGATCCACGCCGCCGCGATGCCCCACTACGGGGACGGGCAGGCGACCCGCGAAAGCATCGAAGACGCGACGCGAAACGCCCTCGAGCGAGCGGACGAGTTGGGATGCGAGTCGCTCGTGATACCCGCTCTGGGGTGTGGCGTCGCCGGTTTCGACCTCGCCGACGGAGTTGAGATCATCGCCGAAACGATCCGCGAATACGACCCGGACTCACTCGAGGACGTTCGGTTCATCGCCTACAGCGACGAGGAGTACGAGACGGTACTCGAGGTCGCCTCGTTGTGAGTGGGAGAGTGAGGGGAGACGAGTGGACACTCGAGAGCGAACAGTGGCAACCGAAGCCCAAAACCCTGAAACCCGGAAATTAAAATCTGAAATCTGAAACCAGCGAGCGCTCCTACTCCGTCAGATCGAAGGCCACGGCGACGTCGGTCTCCCAGAACACGAAGCGGTACCGCCCGGCCGGAAGTCCGGGACAGACTTCCAGAAAATCCGCGTGGGCGTGGTCGGCAACGACTCCGTCCTCGGTCAGTTCGAACGACCACCGGAACCCATCACCGGGCTCGTGACCGACCCCCTCGTCGGTATAGCCGAGCCGGTCGTCGGTCATGACGCGGACGTCTTGCCACCCTGCGTCCGTGTAGACCTCGAGCGAGTGCTTGTGACGATTCCCCGTGTACACGCGTTCGTCACTGACGTTGGTCATCGTAATCTCGACCGTCTCACCGGGGTCGACCGTACGTTCGTCGACCCGGAGGGCCAGCAGCGGTGTGCCGTCCTCGTCCTCGACCGTCCCCCACTCGATGTCATCTTCGTCCACCCAGTTTTGTAGTCGATCGACCCCGTCTCCCTCGTCGTCACACTCGAGTGCCGTCGGAACGTGTTCGGGGTCGCCGTCGGGTTTCACGTAGCCCGGTAGCTCGTCCGGAGCGGGTGCGAGCGAGAGTGAATCGTCTGCCGTCGCCGTTAGCGTCTCCTCGTTCCCCCAGCCGTCGACGACCGTGACCGTCGCCTCGGTGACCGGTTCCGCCGAGAAGGTCGCCCGGAGCAGTGCCGACGGGTACGTGATCGCTTCACCGCAGGCTTCGTCCGCGCCGCTCGAGTCGACGACCGACGCGGTCGCGGTGAGCCGGCCGTCCTCGAGGGCGACGTCGTCGAACGCGATCGTGTCGTGGCACGTGTTCGGACCGACGGATTCGACGGACAGGAGAACGGAGTCTTCGAACGACGTGTCTCGCAGGAAGTCGACGACGTCCGCTCGGCGGTCCGTGTCGCCGTCGGTGTTCGACCAGACGGCATCCGCTCGTTCTCCGGTGTCGATCAGGGTCACGTCGCCGACGGTCTCCCCCATCGCGTCGAACCAGCCCGGTCGGCTGCCAGTGACGCCGAACTGGATGGTGTCGTGAGCGACGAGTTCGGTTTCGGTTCCATTGTCGTCGTCAGTGTCGTCGCCGATGCCGTCGTCGTCGGAGTTCCCGTCGTCAGTGTCGCCAGCCGGATCTGATCGGTCGAGACAGCCCGCGAGTGCGGTTCCGATTCCGAGTCCAGCGATACGGAGGACACGTCTCCGAGAGAGGGGGAGCATACGCGTCAGTTACCACTCGAGATATAATTTCGCTTTGAATACTGAAACGACTCTTTCACCTTCCAACTCTCATTTCACGCCTTTTCTTCCCACGTCACGCCTCACGCCTCACACGGAGTCCGATGTTCTAGCCTCGAGAGAGAAACTAGAATTCGACCCGAACGGGCGACTACGACAGTGAGAGCCCGCGAATCTCGACAGACCCGCCCTCCTCGACGCGACCGATCACCTGGCCGTCGGTCTCGGCGACGAGTTCTTCAGCCCGGTCTTCGGGGAGCGCCACGACGAACCCTGTTCCCATGTTGAACGTCCGGTGCATCTCCTCGTCGGAGACGCTTCCCTCCTCTTGGACGAACTCGAAGATCGGCTGGGCCGGCAGGGGATCGTCGATCACGTACCGGTTCTCGCCCATCCGGAGCAGGTTCGTCCAGCCGCCGCCGGTGACGTGGGCCGCGGCGCGGACGTCGTGGTCGTGCATCGGCTCGAGGAGGTCGGTGTAGATCCGCGTCGGGCGGAGCAGTTCCTCGCCGATAGACCGCTTGTCAGCGTGTGGGAACGGATCGGTGTACTCGTGTTCGCGCGTAACGGCCTCTCGAGCGAGTGTCA
Organism: Natronoglomus mannanivorans; assembly: GCA_025517485.1. Classification (GTDB taxonomy): domain Archaea; phylum Halobacteriota; class Halobacteria; order Halobacteriales; family Natrialbaceae; genus Halomontanus; species Halomontanus mannanivorans. The sequence goes on from JAOPKB010000001.1 coordinate 128,975, forward strand.
GCCCGTTCGAGTGGATGCCGCTGGAGGAAAAACCGACGAGGGTGTCGCCGACCGCGGCCTCGCCGTCGAAGATTTCATCCTTGCCGGCGAGGCCGGCACAGGTTCCTGCCAGGTCGAATCCGGAGATAACGTCGGGCATGACGGCCGTCTCGCCGCCCAGCAGCGTGAGGTTAGCCTGCTCGAGGCCCGCCGCGAGGCCCTCGCCGATCTGGTTGGTGAGGTCGTCGTCGGGTTCGTCGATCGCGAGGTAGTCGACGAACGCGACGGGCTCGACGCCGGCGGCGACGAGGTCGTTGACGTTCATCGCGATGCAGTCGATGCCGATCGTCGAGAAGTCCTGGATGGCCTCGGCGACGAGCAACTTAGTGCCGACGCCGTCGGTCGCCAGTGCGAGATACCGGTCGCCGATGTCCAGCAGACCGGCGTACTCAGTCGTGAGGTCGCTGCCGAAGGCCTCGAGCAGCGCCGCCGTGGCGTCCTCGCTCGCGTCGATATCGACGCCGGTGTCGGCGTAGGTGAGTCCCTCCGAGTCGTTCCCGTCGTCGGCTGAATTGGTCATGTCTGAACGACCTCCCGGCGCGAGCAAAAGAACACCGGTCCCGGGACGACAGAACGGCCGACGGTCTCAGAACAGCCGTGAACGCCCTCTCGAGGGAATTCGCGGTCACTCTTCGTTTCGCTCGAGACGTTCGAGCAGCGCCTCGAGCGTCTCGACGTGGGCTTCGAACGTCTCCCGTCCCTCGTCGGTGAGTTCGTAGGTGGTTCGCGGACGCCGATCGACGAACCGCTTCTCGACGGTGACGGCGTCGGCGTCTTCCATGCGCTGGACGTGTCCCGAGAGGTTGCCGTCGGTGACGTCCAGTTCGTCCTGAATTTCGGAGAACGTGGCCCGTCCGTGGCGGTAGAGATAGGCGAAGATCTGGAGCCGGGTCGGCTGGTGGACGAGTTTGTCGAATTCCATGACGGTCGGTAGTCAGTCGGTCAGTCGATAGGTCAGCAGGTAATACGTCCCTGCTCCGTGCAGGAAAAAGAGGATTCCGAAGACGGCGTAGCCGGCGTAGTGGAGCCACTCGACGAACGGCATGAGCCACGCGAACAACAGGATCCACACACCGTTGACGTAGAACGGGTAGCGGTCGATCGGCTGAATCCGATAGGAACGCAAGATCGTGCCGACGAGCAGGTAGCCCATCCCGAGGATGGTGAACGCGACGCTGAAGAAAAAGGCACCCTGAAGAACGCTCTCGACGTCTGCGAGGACGGGGTCGACGATCGACGTCAGCACGAACAGGCCGGCGACGAGCGTCCCGAAGACGATCGTCCAGCTCGGTTTGGGTTCGGGGTCGGGGTCGTCGAATCCGGTCCCCGCGCTGACGGACGTCTGCCACTGCGTGAACCCGACCAGCCCGAAGACGGCCGCCCAGACGAGGATGTAGACGTACTCCGGCCACGGGTAGACGAACACGACGTTCGTGAGGACGCCGGCGAGACCGACGAGGACGCCGTGGACGAGCCACAGCCGCCGCTGGCCGGGATACCGCTCTTCGATGGCCATCGCCGACTTGATCTGTTCGATGTCCGTTCGCAACCTGTCGACGTCCGCCTCGCCGTTCGCGGACGGATCATCCGCGCGATCGACGTTGTCGGTCATTGTTCCAGTCGTTCGGTACGCTCGCCGTCGGAGCGATCGGACTCGTCAGCGACGGTCGACGGTCCGTCGGCGTCGATCGGCGACACGTACGTGTAGTAGTTGAACAGATCCGTGTACGACGGCGGATCCCGATCGACGGTCACGTGTTCGCGCTCCCGTTCGACGGCGTTCTCGATCGTCTCGAGGCCGGCGCTCGGCGAGAGGAAGCCGCGAATCTCGTCGCCGCGTTGAAACAGCCGTCCACCGAGAAACGCCGACTCGGGGGGCATGTCGCCGCGAACCCGGACGACCGGCGGCAGTGCCTCGAGCAGCGCGGACGGCTCCCCCGTCGCGACGGTTCGGCCGCCCCTGACGAACGCGATTCGATCGGCGATCCCGGCGTCGAGCGGGGCGTGACTCGTCACGAGAATCGTCTTCCCGTCTCCGCGGTACTCGAGCAACAGATCGTGAACGACCTGAATCATCGAGAGGTCGAGTTCCGCGGTCGGTTCGTCCAACAGGTAGCAATCCGCGTCGACGGCGAGCGCGATCGTCAGTTCGAGTTTTCGCTCCATCCCTCCGGAGTACTCGCGAGCGGGGCGATCGAGGTCGTCGGTCAACTCGAGTTGGTCGGCGATCGATCGCCAGTCGCCGGTCGCGCGCGGGTGGATATCACCGTAGAACTGGAGGTTCTCGCGGCCGGTCAGATCCGGATCGATCGACTGGCCCTGTAACATCACGCTCGTCGCCGATCGCGCCTCTGTGGGTGACTGGCCGTCGAACAGTTCGATCGACCCGGAATCGGGGTCGGTACTCCCGGCGAGACACGAGAGGAGGACCGACTTTCCGACGCCGTTGGGCCCCATCAGCGTGAGGAGTTCGCCCTCTTCGACCGTCAGGTCGAGACCGGTGAGGATCCGGCCGTCGCCGAATCCCTTCTCGACGTTCCGGGCTTCCAGCAGCGGTCGTGAGGGCTGTGGCTGTACTTCGTCGTCGTCGGTCGGTGGGTCAGTGATCATGGTTCTGGATCTCCGCCGTACGCGAATCGCTTCACGATCCCGATGGCGAGGGCGCCCAGTCCGACGGTGTAGCCGACCAGCAACGCGCCGTACTCGAGCGAGAGCGGTGCGTCGGGGGGCGTCATGAACTCGACGCTGTCGGCGCCCGCCCAGACGGCGATCTGCATCCGGGTCGCAAGCGAGTTCGGGAGGTAGTTGACGAACGTCGGGTCCTCGGCGATCAGCTGTGGGACTGTGCCGTTGTAGCCCGTCAGGTAGAACGCCATCAGGACGACGATAACCGCGATCGTGGTCATGTGTTCGGGTTTGGGGATTACGAGCGCCAACACCATCGCCAACGCCATCGCGATCACACAGAACAACACGAGCGTCACGGCGAGCGTTCCGACGAGCACTGCGATCCTCGTCACACTTCCTTCCAGAAGGGCGAACGTCCCGCCGTGTGCGTAGGACGCGAGGATCGTGACGAGATAGGAGACAGCACCGATGGTCAGCCCGGCGGCGAACCGGCCGGCGAGATCCGCGGTCGGCGAGACCGGCATCGCACGCAGCTTTCGGTATCGATCGCTCTCGAGATCCCGAGCGAACGCCCCGGCGAAGACCGCGACGGAGACCGTAAAGGCGCCGAACAGGCCGAAAGTAATTCCCTGGGAGGCCTTGATGTAGCCCAGTTGCGTCGGGTCCGGTTCCTCGATGAAAAACGCCATCGTCAGGAAGTACCACAGGATCGGCCACCCGACCGCGAGGAGGACGATCAGCTTGTTCCGACGCAGCTGCTGGAGGTGGCGCCGCGCGAACGCTCGTGTCTGCCCGGTCCAGGGAACCGATTCGTGTCTCGTCTGGGTCATCGTGATCAAGTTCAGGTGCTCGAGTCCGACCGCGCCGTGTCGGGAACGCGACCGACTCGTCCTGATACTCGAGTTACAGGATCAAAAACCTTACTTCATAGATTACTCTCCACCATAAAGTAGCGATGGGTTTAAATACTAGATGGGGGCTCGAGGTACCGCTCGAAAACCGAAATTCGTCCGGCTCGTCCGTGAAAATCGGGATAGCCGAGCGGCCTCACCAGAGGCCAAACTGGAACAGAAAGGCGACGACGAGGGCCGCGCTCGGGACGAAGACACCGACGAAGACGAGTTTGTTCCACTCGAGGACGGACTTCCCGTCGAGCGGGCCGTAGGGAATCATGTTGAACGCGGCGAGAAAGAGGTTGATCAGGACGCCCATGTGACCGATCTGGCCGGCGAGCCCGGGTGCGAACAGCAGCGGGAAGAACAGCACCGCGAGCCCGTGGTTCGTCAACGGGCCGGCCAGCGCGATCAATCCGTTCTGACGGACGGTGATCCGCCCGCGGTGATAGACCGCGCCGGGAGCGGCGAACAGGAACCCGATCAGCGCGCTCATGATCGCCAGAAAGAGCATCTGGTAGTCGGCCCGAAACTCCGCGACCTGCCCGAAGCGGATCGCGACGACCTTGTGGGCGAGTTCGTGTAGCAGGAAGCCGACGCCGACGGTAACGACGCTCAGCCCGGTCATCCTGAGAAACTCACTGGGGACGAATCGACCTGCCGCTGGCGGGTGCAAGAGCAACGCGAAGGCGACGCTGAGGGTGATCCACGCGATCGCGAGGTCGAGCAGTTCCTTCTGGGAGAACGAGAGCCCCGAGCGCGTTCCGGTTCGGTAACTCATCTCAGGTGAGCACCTCGCGGATCAACTCGAGGCTGTTCTGTGCGCCCTGAACGAGTTCTCCCATGAGGGCGCTGACACCACCGATCTCCGGTGCCAGCCACGGCAGGACGACGACCGGGAAGAGGAAGGTCGCGATCATGCTGCCGACGTTGGTCAACGCGACGATCATGATCAGCCGGAAGAGGGGGACGTCGAACATCTCCGTGAGCGCGTCCTCGAGGGGTCGTTCGGTGTCGCCGATGATCTGATTGAGCGCTTGGATGTCCCCGACGTTGACCGGTCGGTACTTGAGTTCGACGTAACCGGCGAACCAGCCCGGTGCGAGCAGCGGGTTGATGCTCGTCAGCCAGGCGACGGAGCCGCCGACGCCGGCGCTGATCCAGCGGGCACCCGCGAGTCGGGCGAGTGTGAAGGCGAAGATACCGTTGAACAGGAACCAGGCGACGAACAGCTGTAATAAAAAGGTGTTCTGGACGCCAGCCATGATCAACAGGAAAAAGAAGGCGACGAAGCCGAACATGACCAGGTAGCCGAAGATCTTGAACGGCGAGAAGCGCCGACTCGAGGCCGTTCCGGTGATCGACTCGATCTCCGGCAGCGTGTGAGGATTCTTCAGGTAGCCGTCGATCCCGGCTTTGTGGCCGGCGCCGACGACGGCGACGACGCTGTAGCCCTGTTCGCGGAGTTCGTGGAGGTTGTGGGCGATGTAGGCGTCACGTTCGTCGATCAGTGCGTTCGCGCCGCGGGGGCTGAAGCGGCGAAACTCCTCCATCATCGCGGCGACGACGTCACCGTCGGTCATCTCCTCGATGTCGATCTCGTCGAGATCGTCGACGTCACCGCTGAGAGCACCGAGGACGAGGCCGATCGCGGTGCCGACGAGTGCGCCGATCCCGAGACCGGCGAGGCCGCCGACCAGTCCGCGAATCGAGAGCGCACCGGCACTCTCCATGGTTCCAGCCGAGAACGGGCCGACGAACGTTCCGGTGTAAACGAGTGCGAGACAGCCGGCGATTCCGATGAGGACACCGCTGACGAGTCGAAGCGTGAAACCGCTAAGCAGGCCGCCGGTGTACTGGTCCGGCGTCTCGAGGGAAGGCAGAAAGATCAGTCCGAGGAGCAAGCCGCCGAGGGTGCCGATGCCGAGGGCGCCGACGTACTGGAGCGTCGTCGTTCCCGTGATACCGAGTGTGAGGAGTTCGCCGAGGCCGACCATCGGGGCGATGAAGGCGGCGAAGACGAGACCGAGAAAGAGGCCCATGCCGGCCCCGAACGAGATGGAGATCGTCCGCGGATCGGTGACTCCGAGTGCGAGTCCGCCGACCATCTTCAGCTTCTCGGTAAACGAGAGTCTGGTCCAGAACCGTTGCATCGTCACCTGGATGTCGCGGTCGACGAGGGCGACGCCCTTTCCGTTGCGCTCGGCGGCTTCGATCGCCGCGCGCATGTCGGCACCCGGTTCGATGTCGAACTTTTCGCCTAATCGGGACTGGACGTACGAAAGCATCCAGTAGGCCAGAAACTGGAAGACCGTGTTCCCGCTGAGGAGGTCACGCGCCTCGATGTCCTCGGGCGCGCCGCCTTGCATCTGGCGGTAGCGCCCCTCGTCGAGTTCGACGGCGACGACGTCGGGCTGTTCGCGGTCGATCGTCTCGTGGACGTCGTCGACGCTGGCCTTCGAGACGTGTGCCGTGCCGAGAACGTGAACCTCACCGCGCTCGCGTTCCGGGTCTGGGGGATCGGGCGGCTCTGGAACGCTCGCGTCGCCTGCATCGCTCATTACCACCGATAAATCGCCCACGACTTTTACCAGTATCGAAGGGGGAACGCCGTCTCGAGCCGACCGTCTGGATTTCGAGTCTATCGAGCTGTGAGGGCGGCTCGATCCGCCCGATACCGGCAGACACGACGATGGGTTGGAACCTGACCCGAACCCGCCGACACCAACGAGGAAGACTGATTGGGACGGTCGCAAAACGCCACCAGCAATGACCGACCTGATGGAGACGTTCATCGAGAACCGCGAGATGGTCCTGCCCAACCACGGAAACATGCTCGAGACCGCCCACGGTGGCAACGTAATGAAGTGGATGGACGAAGTTGGCGCGATGTCGGCCATGCGCTTCGCCGGCGAGACCTGCGTCACCGCTCGCGTGAATCAGATGAACTTCGAGCGGCCGATCCCCGTCGGCGAGACGGCGTTCATCAACGCCTACGTCTACGACGCCGGTACCTCGAGCGTGAAAGTTCGCATCCGGGCCTCTCGGGAGGACCTCCGAACTCACGAGAAAGAAAAGACCACGGAGTCGTACTTCGTCTTCGTCGCGATCGACGACGACCGGAGGCCGACGCCGGTCCCGGAGCTGACGGTGGATAGCGAGAAAGGGAAGCGACTGCGGGAGGAAGCGCTCGAGGCCGAAAACGGGGACTGGTAGGGTCGGTTCGGTCGTCCGGTCGCGTTCTCGCGTGCACTCTCGAGCGATCGCGAGTAGCCTCGTCCGAAGGGCGTCACGTCGCGAAACCCAAGTCAGGGAAACCGAACCGTCTCCGTCTCCGGATCGATCTCCACACGGCCGCCGATCGGGATCGGCACGGTCGGGTAGGTGTGGCCGAACTCGAGGTCGAGCACCACCGGCGCGTCGGGGTTGTACTCCGCGACCGTCTCGACGATCGTCGTTCGCTGGCGCTCGCGATACTGTTCGCGCCACTCGAGCGGATTATCCTCGAGATGGGATCGCCCCGGCGATCGACCGACGAGCACGCCGTCGAACCGCTCGAGGAGACCCCGCTCGCCGAGCGCGTGGAGCACGCCGGTCGTCCAGCCGGGATCGAGCAGTTCTTCGGAGTGTTCGATCGCGAGGATCGTTCCCTCGAGCGCGTCGTCTCCGGCCTCCGGCAGGTACCGATCCGCCAGGAACTGCTGGTCGAGGATTTCGAGACAGCCACCCCAGATCCGGCCCTCGACTCGCTCCGTACCGCCGGCCCACGTCCAGCCCGGACTCGGCTCCGTCTCGCGGGGCTTCTCGAGCGCCTCGGGGTCCGTCCAGTCACCGGACTCGTCGGTGAACCGCTCCGCCGGGCGGATCTCCCCGAGCGAGTCGTCGAAGAACGCCCGCTCGGCGTACTCGACGGTGTGCTCGAACATCGCGTCGTCCATCGCGAGTTCCGTCATCACGGACGGCCCGTAGAAGGAGGCGATCCCGAGGTTCCACAGGTACAGTGCGAGGTTCGTATTGTCGCTGTAGCCGTAGAACCGCGTCGGATTCTCCCGGAGGACGTCGGGATCGAGGTGCTCGAGCATCCGAATCTGGTCGTTCCCGCCGATGACGGCCATCACCCCCCGAATGTCGGGGTCGGCGAAGGCGTCCATCACGTCCTGTGCGCGCTCCTCGGGGTGGTCGTAGAGGTAGTCGTCGCTCTTTTCGACCGTCGGATACGAGATCGGCTCGAGGTCGAACACCTCGCGCAGGCGCTCGATACCGAGTTCGTAGACGTGTGGGGCCTCAGGTGCTGGGTTCGACGCGGGCGCGACGACGGCGATTCGGTCGCCGCGCTCGAGCGGCGGTGGGGTCGTGAACGTCGACATGCATAACGGAACCGGCGACTCCCACAAGTACCTCCGGGTGGGGTGAGTGGGAGTGACACGAACTGGTTGGAACGATAATATATATGGGGCCGTTCGACGACGGTACGGTATGGAACGCCACTGGTCCAAGATCGCACTCGACCTGCTCTCGAGCGTCCTCACCCTCGTTTCGATCTCGTACCTCTGGCGACGGACGAGAGGGGAGTCACCGACGATCTCGCCGGGCTGGCTCCTCGCAGGCGTGGGAAGTACCGTGGGCTCGCGGCTACTGTACGATCGAAACGCCATGGGAATTCGGAACCATCGCGGTCGACGGCTCGCGTTCTACGGCGTCCACGCGATCGTCGCACGACGACTGCTCCCGGACGACGATACCGTCACGTACAACGTCGCCATCGGCTCCGCCCTCGGGACGATCGTCTCCCTCCTCTGGAACGACGTGCTCCGGCCGGTCCTCGAGTGACGGTTCGATTAGGTTTGTCGCGTCGGTTCTAGTCCTCGCTCCGGTCACCCTCGAGTACCCGCTCGATCTCGCCGAGGGACTCGAGGACGTAATCCGGTTCGACGGTCGACGATTCGACGTCAGCACGGCTCGTCACGCCGGTCAGGACGACAGCCGTGGTCATCCCCGCTCGGATGCCGAGTTCGATGTCGGTGTCGAGTCGGTCGCCGACGACGATGGTCCGTTCGGGTGGGGCGTCGAGTTTCGCCATCGCCGCGGCCGCGGCGACGTCGGAGGGCTTCCCGAGGATCGCGTCCGGTTCTCGCCCCGCGACCGCCTCCATCGCGGCGAGCACGGCACCGGAGCCGGGAATCGAACCGCCTTCGGCCGGGATCGTCACGTCCGGATCGGTTCCGTAGAACGGAACGTCGCGCTCTAAGGCGTCCAGTGCACCTTGCAGTGTCTCGTAGGTGAAGTCTCGATCGATCGAGCCGACCACGAGGTCCGCCGCGGCCGGTTCCGTCGTCAGTTCGAACCCCGCGGACTCGAGGATCGACTGCAGGCGTTCCTCCCCGACGAGGTAGACCGTCTCGCCGGCGTGGTTGGCCGCGAGGTACTCCGTCGTCACCGTCGCCGAGGTGAGCACGTCCTCGGGATCGACCTCGAGGTCGTGGACAGCGAGGCTATCGCGGTAGTGGGCCCCGCCACGCGTCGGGTTGTTCGAGAAGAGCACGCGATCGATGTCTGCCTCCTCGAGCGCTCGCAAGCCGTCGACGGCGCCGGGGAGCAACTCGTCGGAGCGGACGATCGTCCCGTCGACGTCGAGTACGGCGGCCTCGTAGGCGTCGGTCATCTGTCTTAGATGAGGACAGCGAGCGGATTGAGCCTTCGGGTTGAGAGAGCGAGGGCTCGTCTACTCGAGTGTTCATCAGCCCGTCCCGCGAGTCGGCTCGGCGTCGGCCGGCGGCAGGCGAATCCTTATCGGCGGGCCACTCGTACGGCCGCCCATGGGACTTGACGTCACGATCCCCGACCCACCGGAACTGTCGTTCGTCGACCCGAACGAGTACGAGGACGCGACGATCGGTTCGGGTGACGTCGGAACCGACGTGGACTACCGCCGGGAAGAACTCCAGGGCTTCCTCGAGGAAGGTGCCTGGGAGCAGTCGTTCGAGGAGTGGGCCGCGGATACCGACCTCGACGAGAGGGAGTACGCGATCGCCCGCGACCTCGACCTGTTCGCGGGGTTCGACTTTTTTTGGGACGACTTCGCCGACCGCGTCGGCTACCACGCGCCCGGAATCCCGGAGGACTGGCGCGAACGCGGGTACCATCCGGATCTCGATTCCTGGGGGACGGTCTCGGGGATCAACGCGGAGCTCACCGAGTTCGGGCAGATCGTCTCGACGGTGCTCAAAGCGGAGTACATCGACTGGGAGGCGGAGTACGAGCCGCCAGAAGACCTCCCTGACTTCTGACTTCTGAGTCGAGACGGGTCCTGCGCCGATCGAACAGGCGGTCGGCTGATCGGTCTGTCTGTGAAGTCGATGGCTCGAGAAGTGGCGAACGCGATGACGGGACGGGACGACGCGATGACGAACGAACGGGATGCTACCTGTCGGACTGGTCTCGCGTCACTCCCGTGGGACTGCGATATTTTTGACGGCCCCTTCGCATTCGGGGCACGATTCCGGTGTCTCCGGTGCTGTGGTCCGATGGCCGCAGTCGAGACACTCGACGTATTTCCGCTCGGGCGTGTATGGGTCGTGGTACACCATGTCACCAACCGACATTCGACCAGTAGTAAGCGTTGTGCTGTTACAGATACCCACTCACCGGACAACTATTAGTGTATAATCTTCACTAAGGAGTGGGCGAATGGACAGGTGATCGAATCGGGTGTCCGTGGTCGTACCCGTCTCGTGACTTCTCCCACGACTAAAGTCGTGGGCTTTCTCCTCGAATTTCTGTAACGAGCAGAACGCGACAGTGTATTCTGTAACGAGCAGAACGCGACAGTGTACACGGTCGAAATCGGGCCTCTCGTCGTTTCCGACCGACGGATTCGGGTCTCAGTGTCCACACGAGAGTGAACGATCGTCGAAAAACGACTGCCGAAGCGCTGCGAGTGGGCCGTCACGCTCTTCCCGTCCACGCTGTGTCGACACCGCCGAACTGTTCGCCCCCGAAACTGGGATGGGTGGGGTCTGCACCGAGTTCCTCTCGTCAGGCCGTCTCGTCGGACCCTTGCGAGGGAGAGGACCAATCGTGCTACTGAGTCTAATATCCTCGAGAACGACGCCGTCACCGCCTCCGAGCGAACGACGGCCTCGGTCGGCCGAGTCGGTAGCGTCATCGCTTTCGTCGGCCGTGAGTGGTGCTACCACGCCGAGACCGTCGACTGGTGGTCCTGCCCGTACCTGCCGTGATACGACCCTAACGGCACCAGTCAGTCGCTCACGGCTTCAGGTTCGACCGCGCTGCGAACCCGATCAACGTCCGGGTTGCCAGCTCCCTCGAGCCGACAGTCCTCGGGAATCGTCTCGCCACGAAGCCAGTAGATATCTCTGATCTGGCACCTCAGGTGATCGACCAGAAGCGATCGGAACGGGTCGCCGAAACTGACCGCGAGCGACTGCGGTTCGAGCCGACAGAGGACGTCCGGATCACGATCGGGAGCCGCCATCGTGTCCGCGGGGTTGGTGTACTGCCAGTGGGTCCCAGACCGCGTTTCGAGCTCGAGTGTGGGGCTCGTCACGTACTCGAGTCGCGTCTCGTCGTCGTCGAGATAGAGAATCGACGTGACCGAGGTGACGTTGTCGGGAACGGCGGCGCTTGGCTCTCGAATTTCGTCGTAGTATCCCCGGAAGTAGCGGACGAACTCGCCGTCCGGGAGGTCGTCGACGATTCGAATGCCGGCTCTGATCTTCGCCGGCCGTTCGGTCGGTCTGACGACGTCGGCGTCGGTTTCCGCCTGCACGGTGTATCGTGCACTCGCGCGAGCAGCCCGAATCAGCCGTCGCTGGTCGGGTGTACACTCCTCGAGCGTACCGGGATAGTCGTTGTACTGGTGGACGGCGATCTCGCCAGTTGCCTTGTCGATGGCGATACGGTGGTCGACGTCGTTTCGATCACGGGTCTGTACCATCGCTGCATCCGGCGTATCGTTGACGAGTCGTGTCGTTAACTGGCTCATTCGTGTTCTCTCCGAGACGCCCCCACCATCGCCAGCGTTCGAACCGACCGATGAACGCCGCCGCGACAGTACTGCGTCTGCGACTACCACACAGTTCGGCCCAACACCTACTAAATTTTACGCACGATGTGTTACTATCATCACCCGAACTGTGCGGTTGTGTGACTCTTTCCTCGAGCGGTCGTCTCTTCGCCAGCCTGGATCCACAGCACACGGGGAACCGGTCGTGCGACGCCTGCCAGCGCCAACCGTCCCCGCCGGTCGCGCGACAGCAGTCGGTCGCGACCGTGGTCGTCCGTCGACCGATGATATCGGACGCGGCTGGTGGCGATGTCCGACGATCGGACGACTCACTACCGTGCGCGCCAGCGAACCGGTGGATATTCGTCGATCTGTGGTCTGTCTCGAGACGAGACTTCACACCGATGTCGGTCACTTCGACGATTCGCGGACTGACTCGCTTCGACGCCCTCGCGCTGACGGCGCTGATCTGGTTCCTCGCGAAGTTCCTTCGGTACGCGTTCCCGCCGCTGTTCGAGCCACTGCAGGGTGCCTACGGTGTCTCGAACACCGTCATCGGGGCCGCGTTCACCGGCTTCATGCTCGTCTACGCGCTCATGCAGTTTCCCTCCGGGTTGCTCGCCGACCGTCTCGGCTCCGTAATCGTGATCACGGCCGGCGCACTGCTCGCCGCCGTCGCCGCCTTCGTCGTCGTCCTCGAGCCACCGTTCGCGTTCCTCGTCGGCGCGATGATGTTGATGGGCGCCGGAACGGGGGCCCACAAGACGGTCGCGATCCGCCTGCTCTCCCGGACGTATCCGGCCCGAACGGGGCGGGCACTCGGCGTGCTCGATACCGTCGGCACCTTCGGTGGCGTGGCCGCTCCGGCGGCGGTCGTCGCGGTCGCGAGCGTTCCTCTGTTGTTCGATCCGGGGTGGCGAACCCTCTTTTTCGCCGCGGGACTCGTCGGAATCGGACTGGCCGCGGCATTCGCGATTCAGGTTCCGAAGCGGCTTCCCGGTGAGGCGAGTACGATCACCGAGGTCGACGCGGAGTCTGGATCCAAGACTGGGGCCGGAACCGAGACTGAGATCGAAACCGATAGCGTCGAACCCGCTGCCGGCAACAGCTCGGCCGGTGTCCAGCGGTACCTCGAGCTCTTTCGAGAGTGGCGATTCTCGGTCTTCGTCGTCGTCACGATCCTGTTTTCGTTCACGTACAACGGCGTCGTCGCGTTCTTCCCGCTGTATCTCGTCCAGGAGGCGGGACTCGACGGGACCACCGCCGGCCTCCTCTACAGCGTGCTGTTCGCACTGAGTCTCGTCCAACTCGTCACCGGCGAGGTCAGCGACCGGATCGGGAAGCTGCCGGTCATCGTGGCGACGCAGGGACTGGCGACCGTTTCGCTCGCTGCGTTCGTCCTCCTGACCGGGACCGGGGGGCCGCTCGTTCTCGGGGCGACGATCGTCGCCGTCGGCATCGGCTCTCACGGCTTTCGGCCCGTCCGCGGCTCCTATCTCATGTCGGTCCTCCCGACGTCGATCGCGGGCGGGAGCCTCGGCATCGTCCGCACCCTGTTGATGGGGGCGGGGGCGATCTCGCCGACGGTCGTCGGCTACCTCTCGGAAACCGTCGGCTTCCGACCTGCGTTCTGGTTGCTCACCGCCTCGATCGCCCTTGCGACCGCGTTGAGTGCCGTTCTGCTGGTCCTCGAGCCGGGTCGAACGACGAGCGAGTGAGCCGACCGATCACCGACGTCCGATCTCTTCCCCGACGCCACGAGAGGGCCAGCTACGGCAACCGATCGCTCGAGAACACGCTGGCTTCGATATTCCGGAGGTGCTTCCCGACCGCGCTCGGGGAAATATCGAGTTCACGGGCGAGGTCGGTTTGCGTTGCCTCTCGCGGGTTCTCGTAGTACCCCAGATCGATCGCCGTCCGGAGGACGTCTCGTTCTCGAGTCGTCAGCGACGCGAACACCGTCGCCACGTTCGGACGGTAGGTGCCGACGGACTCGACGGTGACGTCGACCCCCTCTGGCGGCTCTAGCCCGTCGCCGAAGACGTGGTCCCCGCTCCCGACGATGGTGTATCGCTGTCCGCCGTCGCCGGTGTATTCGACCGGCATCTCGACGACGAACTCGGTGGCTCGCTGGTGTTCGAACAGCGCTACCGTACGGTCGTTCGGAACGATTCGAGAGTAACCGATCCCCTCGTCACTGGTCGCGGAGACGGCGAAATCGAGAACCGCCTCCGACTCGGCGAGGATCTCACGGTAACGGTTCGGATCGCCGCTCACTCGAGCGACCATTGCGATCGTCCCGTCCGAGAGGAGTTCGACGTGGTGAACCGCCTCGGGCGTGACGTCTGGATCCTCGAGCAGTGCTCGGTCTACGGGGTGAAAGTACCCCTCGGTCGGTCGAGCGACGAACGTCACGTAGCGCATCGGTCGGAACATGATTCCGGTTCGATATAAATGAGTTCGTATGCGAACCGCCAGGTCCGTCCGCGTTCGAGACGTTGGTTCCGCTATCGACGATGACCGACGTTTCGATTTCGATACTCGGCGGTGGCATCGGCGGCCTCTGTGCGGCGCTCGCGCTTCGTCAGGTGGGTTTCGAGCCGACGGTGTACGAACGGACGGACGAACTTCGACCCGTCGGCTCCGGTATCTGGATCCCCCCGAACGGCATGGCAGCACTCGAGGTTCTCGGAGTCGCCGAGGCCGTCGAAGAGCGAGGCGTGGCTCTCGACCGAACGGTCATCCGAACGACGACAGGACGAACACTGACGAGCACCGACCTGCGAGCACGGGCGAGTGCCGTCGGACTCGAACGAACGATGGTCTCGATTCGTCGGTCGGCGCTCCAGGACGTGTTGGTCGACCGTCTCCCGAACGACTCGTTGGAACTCGGAATGGAAGGCGCGGCCGTCGATCCGGAACGACCGGCGATACGGTTCGCCGACGGAACCGAACGGACCGCCGATCTCGTCGTCGGAGCGGACGGTATTCGCTCGATTACCCGTCGAACGCTCTTCCCGGAGCAATCAGTGCGATACGCGGGCGGCGTCACCTACCGTGGACTCGTCGAGACACCGCTCCCCGACCGCGCCTCTCGCGACGCGACCGCGATCTGGGGCCGGTCGAAGCGATTCGGGTACTCTGCTGTCGGTCGGAATCGAGCCTGGTGGTTCGCGGTCCTCCCGGCTGACGCCCCCGACGAGGTCCCCGAACTGGGAGCCGACGAACTGGCCGAACGGTACGACGACTTTCCGGACCCCGTTTCCGATCTCGTCGCCGCGACCGACCGTCTCGTTCGAACCCCGCTCACGGACCTTCCACCGCTCGAGCGCTGGCACCGAAATCGCGTGACGCTGCTCGGCGACGCGGCACACGCGATGACACCAAATCTCGCGCAGGGAAGCGCACAGGCGATGGAGGACGCCGTCGTCCTCGCCGCATGTCTTCGCGAACAGGGCGTCGGTCGACGAGCGCTTCGCGAGTACGAATCCCGGCGGAAGCCGCGAGCCGACCGGATCAGTCGGCAGTCGCGTCTGCAGGGACGACTCGGCCAGCTCGAGCATCCGATACTCATCGGTGTACGGAACGCCGTGTTCCGACTGATGCCCTCGGCGGTGATGGGGCGTCAGGTTGAACGACAGTTCGCGGTCGACTTCTGAACACGTCGTTGCCCCTCCACACCCTCGCGGGCGGCTGCCTGTGCCGGGCCTGATTTTTTCACGCCGACTGTGGACTCTCGAGCTATGTACTCACTGGTAACTTTCGACGACGTCGAGCGACGTGACCTCGAGGGCGAAGCGCCGACGCTTCGGTCCGTCGGCCACGCCCTCCAGTCCGAGGAGATGCGACTGGCGGTCTGGGAGTACGAGGCGGGTGAGGAGAACGCGTTTCACCGACAGGACCGGCAAGAAGAGTTCTACGTCGTTCTCGATGGGCGATTCGACGTGACGATCGAACGCGGAGACGACAGGGACGTCCTCGAGTTGCGCCGAAACGACTTCCTCGTCGTGCCGCCGGAATCGTGGCGGCAGTTCGAGGCCCGGGAACCGAGCACACTGCTGGCCGTCGGCGCACCGAACGTTCCGGACGACGCGATTCTCGAGTCCTGATCCCCCGACTCTGCTGTGTCGGGCGTCTACTCGGAGTCGTCATCTGGGCGAAGAGGTGGTTCACCTCCAACTCGGGACCAGGCACCGCTCTCCTGTGAATTCAGAACCAGTCACTGCTGTGCTTCGGGAAGAGTTGCCATCTCGAGGTAGGAGACCTGTCAGCGCTCACGGTGAATGAGTCTCACGCTTGCGCCGAGACCACTGCGGCGACCAAGAGCCCGACGCCGAGAATTATCGCGACGAACCCCAGTGAGGCCTCACCGCTGACCGCGAACACGCCGCCAGCGACGATCCCAGCCCCGCTGCCACCGGCGAGTACCGACGTCGTGAGATCCGTCTTCTCCCCGGCCTGGACGGCCTCGAGGTCCTCGCGAAGCGCCTCGAGTTCGGCGGCGTCGAGTGTCGATTCCGAGTCCGAACCCGAATCAGACGACTGCGTCGTCTCCGACTTCGACTCCACATCGGCACGCACCGCCTCGAGATCGTCGACGATATCCTCGATCTGCTCGTCCAGCGAGGAGACGCGGCCCTCGACCGTCTCGAGCTCGCTCTCGAGGACGACGTTCCCGTCCGGATCGAGATCGCTGACGGTTCCGACCTCGGCCTGGACGTCCGAGAGGGTCTCCTCGACGTCCGCCGTCTGCGAGTCGAGTCGGTCGACGTCGGCCTCGAGATCGGCGATCGCCTCGGAGTCACCCACGTCATCTCGAAGGGCTGTGAGTTCCGACTCGAGGTCGGCGACCGTCGCCTCGAGTTCGTCGACGTCCGTGTCGCTACCTGCCCCGTCCCCAGTGTCCTCCGTCTTCGCATCAGCGTCGATCCCCTCGAGTGTCTCGTCGAGTTCGTCGAGACGTTCCTCGAGGTCCGCTAACGTGTCGCTCGTCTCGGACAGTGACTCGCTGTTCTCCGAGGTCTCCGAAGCGACGTTCTCGAGTGCGCCCTCGCTGACAGCCCGGTCGTCGAGCGCGTCGATCCGGTCGTCGAGGTCTTCGAGTGACTCTTCGAGATCCGCCGTCGTCGCCTCGATCGTCTCGACGCGATCGACCTCCACGGCGTCTCCGTCGCTGTCGGCTGCATCGTCAACCGCTGCCTCGAGTTCCTCGACGGTCTCTTGGAGACTCGAGAGGTTCGTTTCGACGGACTCGACCGTGGCCTCGTCGACGGCTGGCTCGTGCTCGCCCGCCTCCTCGGCAAGTTCACGAACCGTCTCGAGGTCGGCCGTCGTCTCGTCGAGGTCGTCGCCGAGTTCGTCGACGCGGGACTCGAGCTCGCTCGTCTGCTCGTCGAGTGCCTCGACGTCGGCGTCGGTCTCCTCGCGGTGGTCCGCCGCCGTCTCGATCTCGCGTTCGACCGATTCCACGGCCGTCTCGATCTCCTCGAGTCGATCGCCGAGTTCCTCGCTGGTCTCCTCGAGGGAGTCGATCCGCTCGGTCCGTTCCTCGAGGCCCGCTTCGTTCTCGCCGACGGCCGTCGAGAGTTGGTCGTGGGCCTCGTCGACGGATTCGAGCTCCGTCTCGAGTTCCTCGAGTTCGTCGCGGAGGGCGTCGACGGCGGTCTCGGTCGCAGCCGCTCGTTCGGTCGCTTCGACTGTCTCTTCGAGCTCGCCAACGTCGCTCTCGATCGATTCGAGACGGTCGGTGGCGTCTGTGAACTCATCTGCGAGGCCATCGTGGTCCGCAGTCAACTCGGCGACCGACTCCTCGAGCGTCTCGACGTCGTCGTCGACGGCATCGAGCGTCGCCGAGAGCTCGGAGACCGTCTCGGCGTCCGCGGCGTCGGCCTCGAGCGACTCGACTGCTGCTTCGAGATCCGACAGCGCGGATTCGACCGTAGCCGTCGTCTCCTCCAGCTCTGTCACCGCCGTTTCCGCGGCCGCCTCCGCTTCGAGCGTCTCGAGCTCCGTCGCGAGGTCCGCGAGTGAGTCCTCGAGCGTCGCGGTCGTTCCCTCGAGGTCGTCCAGTTCGGACTCGACTGTGCCGAGTTCCTCGCTCGTCGCACCCTCTGACTCGAGCGTCGACACGGTCTCCCGGAGTCCGGCGATGTCGTCGGTCACCGACTCGAGACGCTCGTCGACGTCGGTTTCGACGTCCTCGAGGTGGCTCTCGGTCTCCTCGACGTGATCGTCGAACTGCGCATCGAGGTCCGCTTCGTGTTCTTCGAGTCGTGTCTCGGTCTCCTCGACGTGATCGTCGATGCGAGCGTCAGTATCCTCCACGAGGTCCTCGAGATCCTCGTCGATGTCCTCGACACGGCCGTCGATCGAGTTGACGACCTCGTCGAGTACCATCACGTCCGCCTCGACCGCATCGAGGTCCGAGCGCAGATCCGCGAGATCGGCGGTGGTCGCACTCTCGTCGGCGAGTTCCTGCAGTTCCGCTCGAAGCCCGACGACGCGATCGCCGAGGTCTCCGGTTCGCTCGGTGACGTCCTCGAGATCAGTTTCGAGCGCGTCGATCCCGGCCGCCAGACTGTCGCGTTGCTCGGCCGTCGCCGCCTCGAGCTCGTCGAGTTCGTCACCGAGTCCGTCGAGATCGGTCTCGAGTTCGGTCACCGACGACTCGAGCGAGTCGATCTCGTCCTCGACGTCCGCGACCTCGTCGATCGTCGCGCGTGCGTTCGTCTCCGCCTCGAGCTCGTCGAGTTCCGCCGCGAACGCCTCGAGCCGTTCGTCGATGTCCGCCACCTCGTCGACCGACGCGGTCTGTTGTTCGATGGACTCGAGGTTCTCGAAGAGGTCCTCGACTTCCTCGGTGACTGTTTCGATCTCCTCGTCGCGGTTGGCCAACCGGTCGAATAGCTGGTCGACCGCCTCGTCCGACCCGTCGGAGTCGTCTGCGAGTCCGTCCTCGTCGAAGGTGAGCGTGCCGTCGGGTGTCGAACCGATCCCGTCGACGTTCGTCCCGATTCCTGTTCCCGCTCCCGAATCCAGACCGGAGCTGGAACCGGAACCGGAACCGGAACTCGAGCCCGAATCCGACCAGGTGACCGTCTCGTAGGCGTCGACGTCGTCCTCTGCGGCGGCCAGCGCACCCCTGACCGGGCTGTCTGCGGGATCGTCGGCCAGTCGAACGCCGCGGATCGAAAACGGCAGGTCCGCAGCGTCGAACCGACCACCGAAGAGGAATTCGACGCCCTCGATGGCCTCGTCGCCGGCGACCGCGACCGGAACGGCGATTCCCTGCTGTAATTCGCTCTCGTCGGCTTGCTCGCGAATCGAATCGATCAGCGCCTCCGCGAGGGCGTCGTGGGCCTGTGCGAGTGCGCTCTCGATGCCGCCCCCTGCGGCCTCCGGATCGAGCGTGAACTCCTCGAGGACCGCCGCGACCTCCTCTCGGTCGGTTCCGGCCTCTGCGGCTGCAGTTTCGACGAGCCAGTCGCTCCCTTTCGCCAGCGAAAAGGCCATCACCGGGACGCCGTAGTAAGCCAGCGAGACGGTCGTCGTCCCCGATTCGATACAGACGCCCAGTCCGGTGAAGTTGTCCTCGGCGAGCTGGTCGTAGATCACCGCGAATCCCTTGCTCACCGGCGTCCCCTCGTACCCCAGTCCGTCCAGAATCCTGCCGATCGCATCCCGATGGGCGTCGGTCGGCTCCTCCGCATCGAGGAGCGTTCCCGGCGTCGTGTAACAACAGCGCTCGCCCATCCCCTCCGCGAGGACGCGCTCGACGAGCGCCTCGAGTGCCGGTTCGGCGTGTTCACCGACGGTCAGAACGCCCGACGAAAACAGCGACTCGAGATCGTCGGCCGCGTCGGTTTCGGCTGCGATTTCGGCCGCGTCGCTCCCGAGCACGTACGTCGCGTCGCCGTCGATGCTGACCGTCAGTACGTCGTCCGTCGTGACCCCTGCCTGCTCCAGGTGTTCGTCGTCGGCGGAGAGCACGACCGGCGGTTCCGCGTCGATCGTCGGGCCGTCGAGTGCGTCCCGTGCCGACCGGAGAGCCCCCGTTCCGATATCGAGACCGTGTACCATGCCCCCGCTGAAACGGGGGACCCTATTGGTAGTTTGGCCCCGAATACCAGAACTGAAAATTACACTCACGATTCCAAGCGAGGAAAGCGGCGGCTCGAGAACACGCCTCGTCGGGTATATCGACGGTGTCGGGGCTTTTTCGGGCTCGAGACCACTCCTGCAAGCCAAATGTTGACTTGCGCCGTCGATGAACGGCCGACATGACCAGTCGACCAGCCATCATCGCCGTCGACGACGACCTCGCATCGATCGAATCCACAGTCAGCGGCGATCCGCAAACGGCGGTCGCCGAAGCCCGAACCAGTCTCGAGGAGTTCGCGAACAGCGAGGCCACGAGCCGGGCTCGTTCGTCACACTTGGACGACGCCGACGCCGCTCTGTTGCGCGCTCAAGAGCAGACGTCGGACCGACCGGCTCGTCGGCTCGAGGCGATCCGGAACCGGATCCAGATCTACCGCGAGTCGGTCTCCCAGACCGGTGAAGACCTCGCGGTGATCGAATCGACGATTCGAGTCGACGAGAGCGACGACGGACGTCGAGACACGGCCCTCACCGAGTACCACGACGAGACGGTCGAACTCGTCGCGACGGTCGTCAACGGCGGCATCGATCGGCGCGTCGTCCTCGCGGTCACGTTCTACGACGAGACCGGCACGGAACTCGACGACGCCGCGACCGACGAGCACGCGTTCGGCGCCGACGAACAGGCGACGATCTCGCTCGAGGTTCGCGTTCCCGACGGCGCGGCCTACTATACGGTGACGGCGCTGGATGGGCAGACCCAGACCGTCGGTTGAGTCGATTCTTCGGACAGTGCGGAGCGACTCGGGCTCAGACTGTCGGGTCGTCACGGGTGTCGCCGACGCTCACGGCGTCGCCAACCGCGAGCCGCGCGCCCCACGACGCTTCCGGGACGTGGGTGTTGACCATCAGCCGGAAGTAGTGGTCGAACCAGTCCTGGCTCGCCCACTCGGGTAGCGTCGCCTCGCGGCGCTTGCAGAACCGCTCCCGAAATCCGTTCGTTACCTCCCCGGTATCGGGATCGCGTGTCGGAACCACGCACCGCTGGCACGGATTGACGCCTAGCAGTTCGGTCCCGCCGACCTCGAACGCCACGACTCGACCCGGCGCCTCGTAGAGGCGGTCCTCCCAGAACGCAGTCGTCTCGGAACCGGAACCCACGACCAGATTCGGCCGGAGCCGACGGCGCATCTCCGTCGGCGAAATTCCGTCGTACCACGACGCGACCGCCTCGAGCGTCCCCCTGCTGATCACCGTCGGGCCCGAGGCGTCGGTGTCGTCTGGAAACCCACCCTCGTCGTCGCGGACGAGGTCGACGTCGTAGCCGACGAACGCAGAGAGCCACGCGGCGAGGGCCGCGCGGTCGTCCTCGAGGTGGAAGGTCTGGCCGTCGTCGTTCTCTTCTTCCCGCCCGTTTTCGGCTTCGTGTCCGTCTCCGTCCCCGTGCTCTCGAAGCGCGACCGTCTCCCGCTCGAGGTCGAATCGCGCGCGCAGGCGGTGGATCCGCTGCTCGCGCTTGCCGTTGACGTACTCGCCGTCGGCGTCGACGATCGCGTACCGTCGGTCCCACTCGAGGCCGCCGTTGTCGACGATCCGGGCCGTCTCGCGGCTGGTCGCGTCGAGTGACTTGATCGGATGGACGAGAATCCGCTCGAGGTGGCGTGTCGGCGTCGTCATTGGACAGTCGATGGGAGTGCGGGATGAAAATCGTTCTGTGTTCCCGTCTGTCCGTCGTCTCACCGTCCTCGAAACCCGGGGCTCTCACCGCTCGGACGCGGGCCGGTACCACCGTCCGGGATGGATCTCGACCCCGAGGTCGCTGGCACCGAACGTCGCGATCGATCGACCGATCTCGAGGGCTGCGAGGTGGTCCGTGATCGGGTGAGTCCCGGAGCCGACCTCGAGTGTGGCGTGGCCGAACGGTCGGATCGCGAGGTCGCCGCGAAGATCAATACCCATTGCGAGCAGCGATCCGTCTCTCCGGGCGAATCCGGTCGTGGATATCGACCGGTGACGGGTGGTTCGCGGTGGGCTGATGGAAAGCGAGACCACGTGCTCGCCCGGTTCGGCGTCCTCGGGTTCGGTGTCTTCAGACTCGCCGTCTGCCCTCGTTTCGACCCGGGCGCGCCGGATCCCGAACTCGTCGGTGATCGTCACGTCGGCGACCTCCTTTGGAAACCCCCAGACGTCGGTACCGAGGGCCTTTCCGGACTCGGTCGTCACCGGTAGATAGGTGACGTACCCGCCGATCGTGCCCGTCACTGCGTTGATCATCGACAGGACACCGCCGGAGCCGACGACGGCGGGGACGATCGCGGCGAACTCGTCGTAGGAGTCGACGCCGTCGACGTGATCGTACGCCACTGCAGCGAACACGACGAGGGCGCGAGTCGGCGTCACGCGAATCGGTGCCAGTTCGTCCGGAAGCACTCGCTCGAGGACGGGTGCCGACGCGAGAAACGCCGCGCCGACGACCGAAGCGCGACAACGAACGGGGAACGTGATCGTCTCGCCGGTCGAAAGTCGAACGAACCGATCCGATTCGGAAGGCACGGAATCTGTCACGGCTCTGCCTACTGGCCGTCTCGACGATAAGCTATCGTGAGAGCGTGTTCGATCGTCGCCGAGAATGGCATATTATGACCAATAAGGCCTTATATTTCCTAGGTGGCCTTATACCTCGAAGGCGAGACCGTGGGTTACGGGGCCAGAAACCGGATAGACGGACGATTACTGTACGAACGGGAAAATAACTCTACACTCGAACGATAACACGACCAGAGAGTGCTCATCACCGGTTTCAGGGCTCCACTCCCAAATCGGCGGTAATAATCATGATGGATCGTGGTAGACAGTGGCGCACATGGATACCATTATATGTGTTGGGTTCCCATGCCTGTACAATGAGCGTACAGGTGCAACGACCGACCGCACGCGAGTGTGAACAGTGCGGCCGACTCGAGCGATGGGACGACGACGAAGGTGCGTGGCAGATAGCAACCGAAAACGGCGAGAAGCAGGCCGGTAATCCACACTGTATCCACGAGTGGGATATCAACGGGACGTTCAACCCGCTCAGCGGGCATTGAGTACAGACTGAGTCGCTTCGATCTCGGCATTCGAGAGCGGGGTCGCCATCTTCTCCGATTTTTACGACAGCAGACCGTCTGGAGAGCGGACAGCAGACGACCACGTTCGTATTTCACCCCGGAGTCCATAGTCGTCGATATGCCGACCGTCTACATTACGGCACCACCGGACGCCGCCGCTGACCTCGTCGAACGGCTCCTCGAGGAACGGCTCGTCGCCTGTGTCAATCAGTTCCCCTGCCAGTCGACCTACCGGTGGGACGGTGCGATTCACCACGACGACGAAGTGATTTTGCTCGCGAAGACGACCGACGACGCCTACGACGACCTCGTCGCGTGCGTTCGAGAGCACCATCCGTACGACGTCCCCTGCATCGAACGGTTCGACGAGACGGACGTCCTCGAGGCGTTCGCGTCTTGGCGCGAGGACGCCGTCGAGTGAGCTCGCCGCGATCGCCGGCCGGACCGATTCCATCCCCTCTCGAGTCGGACTCGAGCACGTTCGACCGCGACAACCAGTAACACGCCGTCACAGCCCCAAAAGACAATCCTTAAAACTCGCGCACGGGATCAGTGATATATGGCTGGAACCATCGAAGTGCTCGTCCCGGGTGGCCAGGCCAATCCTGGCCCACCACTCGGCCCCGAGCTCGGACCGACGCCCGTCGACGTTCAGGCGGTCGTCAGCGAAATCAACGAGCAGACTGCCGCGTTCGACGGCACCGAAGTCCCCGTCACCGTCGATTACGACGACGACGGCTCCTACGAGATCGAAGTCGGTGTGCCACCGACGGCCGCCCTCATCAAAGACGAGGCCGGCTTCGAGACTGGGAGCGGCGAACCACAGAAGGACTTCGTCGCCGACATCTCCGTCGAACAGGTCAAGACAATCGCCGAGCAGAAACACCAGGACCTGCTCGCCTACGACGTGAAAAACGCCGCGAAGGAAGTCGTCGGCACCTGTGCCTCCCTCGGAGTCACCATCGAAGGCGACGACGCCCGCGAGTTCAAGGCGAAAGTCGACGACGGCGAGTACGACGACGTACTAGCCGACGAAGCGTCGGCATAGAGCAGCCCTCGAGAACGCGTCTCGCGACTGACTCACGTTATTCCGACACAACGCCCTCGAGTGGGTACCACGCAACTCGGAGCTACGCTCATTTCCGTCGGTTTTCCCGTTCGTCGGCCACTACCACTGTTTCTCCCGTGTACGCGAGCGTACAGACCAACACCAACGACTGTCGACAGTTCTCCTCGCTTCTGGTGTCGACACGGTTCTACCGATTCGGAAGTGTGAAACCGCTCTCGTCGACCTCCCGTCGCGCTCTGTCGATCGTACGAGGCCGTTGATCTCTCTCGGTGTCGGTACAGAAATGCAAGGAGAACGCCCACGACTGAAGTCGTGGGTGGAGTCACGTCGTGGCGGAAAAACGACTCTGAGATCTCACGACCCGAGAACCGCCACCGTCTCAGATCTTGTTCGCGGGTGGGACGACCCGTTCTTCGGGGTTCGTCACGCCGCCGCTGCTGAGGGCGACCCGAACCCCGGCACCGATGCCCAGACTGGCTGCGAGTGCGACCACGATGACACCAGCTGGCGGGTACAGGACGGATAGTCCACTGCAGAGGCTCCCGGCGAAAACCCACGTCGAGATGCGGTCGGATCCGACGCGACCGGCGAGAAAGCCACCGAGCGCGACGAGGCCGAGTACGACCCAGAGCGTCGACAGGGCGAGCCCGACGGAGACGAGCGGGATGGCGAAGAAGACCCCGACCGACGAACCGGACAGGAGCCAGCCCAGATACACCAGCGAAGCCAGAACGAGCATCGCTGGAACGCCGATACAAATCGAGATGATCGGACTCCGCTGTGTCGTCTCGACGACCTGTCGTCCGTATCCCGGGAGCAATCCGAGAACGACGACTCCGAGCAGAATGGTCGCGCCGAGTGCGAGTATTGCTTGCTCGAGTGGCCCGAGTGACTGAAGGAGATCCGCCCCGACGGGTCCAACCTGTTCGACGTTTCGAAGTGTGGCGACTGTTGGCTCGCCACTCCAGTTCCTTAACCAGCGCCCCATCATATTTTATTTATCCACCTACTTCTAAAAGTAGATTTCGGTGATTGAAGATAGTAATTCAGAAAATTGAGAATTATTGGGGTTGTAGGCGGTGTCTCGACGACGTTTCTACGAGCGACCGCTGACGGTAAGACGACAACGACGCAGTTGGTCGACTCCACCCTCGAGACGGTGCTGGAGCGCAGTTCGACGGGTTTAAGTTCACCATGGCGCTCTCTTCAAAGGAGACAGGCGGATGCCTGTTTCACTGACCCGTAGGAGCATTCCTGCGTACTACGGAGGTGAACGATGGCAGATTCGGATATTCAAACAGCAGTAACTCGCGCACTCGAGGATTCGCCCGACCGGAACTTCCGGGAGACAGTGGACCTCGCGATCAACCTGCGCGATCTAGACCTAAACGAACCGTCGAACCGTGTCGACGAGTCCGTCGTATTGCCATCCGGAACCGGCCAGGAGACTCGAATTGTCGTCTTTGCGGAGGGAGAAACCGCAGTCCGTGCCGAAGAGGCAGCGGACGAGGTTCTCTCGGGCGACGACCTGGCCGATCTGGGTGACGATGACGATGCAGCCAAAGATCTGGCTGACGAGACGGACTTCTTCATCGCCGAAGAGGCGATGATGCAAGATATCGCGCGACACCTGGGGACCGTACTCGGCCCCCGCGGGAAGATGCCCGACCCGCTCAGTGTCGACGACGATGTCGTCGAAACGGTCAATCGAATGAAAAACACCGTGCAGATCCGTTCCGGTGACCGACGTACGTTCCACACGCTCGTTGGCGCCGAGGATATGGACGCCGAGGAGATCGCCGACAACATCGACGTGATCATCCGGCGCCTGCACGCAGACCTCGAGAAGGGACCGCTCAACATCGACTCCGTCTACGTGAAGACGACGATGGGTCCCTCCGTGGAGGTGGCCTAAATGAGCGCCGAAGCCGAACGCAAAACCGAGAACCTTCCCGAGTGGAAGCGCGAAGAAGTCGGCGAACTCGCGGATCTCATCGAGGACTACGAGAGTGTCGGCGTCGTCAGCATCACCGGCATTCCGAGCAAACAGCTCCAGGCGATGCGCCGCGATCTACACGGCACCGCCGTGCTTCGTGTCAGCCGGAACACGCTACAGACCCGCGCCGTCGAGGAAGCAGAAGCCGACCTCGACGAACTGGTCCAGCACATCGAAGGCCAGGTTGGCCTCATCGCCACGAACGACAACCCGTTCGCACTCTACAAGGAACTCGAGGCCTCGAAGACGCCGGCACCGATCGGTGCCGGTGAGATCGCCCCGAACGACATCGTCATCCCCGAGGGTGACACCGGCGTCGATCCCGGACCGTTCGTCGGCGACCTCCAGCAGGTCGGTGCGAACGCCCGCATCGAGGACGGCTCGATTCAGGTTATGGAGGACTCCAAGGTTCTCGACGCCGGCGAAGAGGTCTCCGCGGACCTCTCGAACGTCCTCAACGAACTCGGCATCGAACCCAAGGAGGTCGGACTCGACCTTCGCGCCGTCTACTCCGACGGTGTGCTGTTCGATCCCGAGGACCTCGACATCGACGTCGAGGCCTACGAGAGCGACGTGGCGACGGCCGCCGCACGCGCACGGAACCTCGCGATCAATGCGAGCTTCCCGACCGCCCAGACGGCGCCGACGCTCATCGCCAAAGCGACGGGCGAGGCCAAGAGCCTCGGCCTGCAGGCCGCGATCGAGTCGCCAGCTCTCGCCGACGATCTCGTGAGCAAAGCCGACGCACAGCTCCGTGCGCTGGCCGCACAGATCGACGACGAGGAGGCGCTTCCCGAGGAACTTCAGGGCGTCGAGGCACCTGCGTCCACGGCGGACGCAGATGCAGGCTCTGATGCAGACGAATCGAGCGACGACCAAGACCAAGACCAAGACACCGAGGAGACCGATGCCGACGCTGACGACGACGATGACGACGACGGCGACGGCGCAGAAGGCCTCGGTGCGATGTTCGGATAACTACTACCAATGGAATACGTTTACGCAGCACTCATCCTGAACGAGACGGACGAAGAGATCAACGAAGACAACCTCACCGGCGTGCTCGAAGCCGCCGGCGTCGACGTCGAGGAATCCCGCGTGAAGGCGCTCGTCGCCGCACTCGAGGACGTCGACATCGACGAAGCGGTCGCCGAAGCCGCAGCCGTCCCCGCAGCCGGTGGTGCCGCAGGTGGCGCCGCGGCCGGCGGTGACGACGGTGGCGACGAGGAAGAGGTCGAAGAGACCAGCGACGTCCCGGACACGACGGACGACGACGACGAGGACGAAGACGACGACGCCGGTGGCGAGGGTCTCGGCGAACTCTTCGGTTAATTCGGCAACCTCGAAATCACGATTTTTCTTTGGTGCCCACGTTGTCGAGAGTGACGCGTACGACGTCTCTCACGCACACAGTCGGTCCTCTCGTCGACGGTTTCGACGTCGATTCTCGATTCCGAGTGTGATCGTACGTGTGCTCACCATCTCGAGATTGCGGTTACTCCACTTCACTCCACCCCATCCCTCCGATCCGAACATCTAAATCGGAAGCCGCGGCCAGAGTCTCAATGCCCATCTCCACGGTCGACGTCGTCGTCGATCCCGCGCTGACAGCGCAGGTACTCGCGTGGATCCTCGCCGGTGCTGCACTCGGCTCGATCAGCGGTCTCGTTCCCGGGCTTCACGCGAACAACTTCGCACTCGTGCTGGCGGGTGTCGCCCCGTCAGTTCCGGCGCCACCGCTGTTGGTCGGGATCGCCATGCTCGCTGCAGGTGTCGTCCACACGTTTCTCAATGCCGTCCCCGCGATGGCCCTCGGTGTCCCCGACGCCGAGATGGCCGTCACCGCGCTGCCGGGTCACCGAATGGTCCTCGAGGGGCGGGGTTACGAGGCGATCCGACTCTCCGCGCTCGGGAGTATCCTCGCGGTCCTCGTCGCAGTCCCGCTCGCGGTTCCGATCACGAGTGGTGTGACCGCGGTCTATCCCGCGATCCGGTCGAACCTCTCGATCGTACTGGCACTGGTCGTGGTCGGGCTCCTCGCCTCCGAGTACACGTGGCGGGCGCGTTTCGGCGGCCTCCTCTCGTTCTCGCTGGCGGCCGGACTCGGATTGCTCACGCTCGATCTCTCACCCGACGCACCGCTCGAGGCGGGGGGAATGCTCGCGCCGCTCTTCGCGGGGCTGTTCGGTGCACCGGTGTTGATCGACGCCATTCGTGGCGGTGGTGTGCCACCGCAGCGAGACCGGGCGGTGACGATGCCGCGAGTCCTGCTCGGGCTGGCCGCGGGTGCCGGGGCGATCGCAGGCGCGATCGTCGGCTACATTCCCGGTATCTCGGCGGCGATCGCCGCGGTTGCAGTGTTACTGGTGATTCCGAGCGGGACGAACGATCGGAGTTACATCGTCGCGACGAGCGGTGTCGACACTGCGAATACCATCTTCGCGCTCTTTGCACTCGTCGCGATCGGCCAACCGCGAACCGGTGTGATGGTCGCCTTCGAGAGTGCGAACGCGCCGTTGAACCTTCCCGTCCTCGTCGTGGCCGTCCTCCTCGCTGGCCTGATCGGATTCGCCCTCGTGATCGTCGTCGGCGATGCGTACCTCGATATCGTGGGTCGAATGGAGTACTGGCGTATCTCGGCTGCGGTCCTCACGCTCCTCTGTCTCATCGCGTACCTCTTTACCGGTCTTCTCGGCGTCGGCGTCTTCGTCGTTGCGGCCGCAATCGGGATGGTTCCGATTCGGTTCCGTGCGCGGCGCGTGCACCTGATGGGTGTCCTGATCGTGCCGGTCGCACTCTCCGGGTTGTAGTCTCTCGACTCTCGTCCGCTGACCCGAGTGCGCTGGGACACCATCTCGAGTCGCGATCACTTCCAACGACTCGACGACCAGTACTCGAGTCGAATTCCGAAAGACAACGGTTAAAAGCGCCCGGGCGGAACGTGAGTGTATGAGTACGACGGACGAACAGGGAATCCGTTCCTGCGTTTCCTGCGGGATCAACATTGCGGGCACGAACGCGGCGCGGTTCAAGTGTCCTGACTGCGGGAAACAGATCTATCGCTGTGCGAAGTGCCGAAAACAGAGCAACCTCTACGAGTGCCCCGACTGCGGGTTCACCGGACCATAACCTGATCACTATGGGAAAAGTAGCAGCCAAACTCAAGGTCATGCCGCAAAGCCCCGATATCGACCTCGACGCGCTTCAGGAGCGCCTCGAGAGTTCCCTCCCCGAGGGTGCGAAGATCAACGGCGTCGAACGCGAAGAGGTCGCGTTCGGTCTCGTCGCGCTCTACCCGACGGTCATCGTCCCCGACGACGCCGGCGGTACGGAGACCGTCGAAGAGTCGTTCTCGGGCGTCGAAGGCGTCGAGAGCATCGCTGTCGAGAACGTCGGTCGAATCTAACGTACCGTTCGTTTTCCCTCCTCGACCTCGAGTGGTGAGTAACTGCACACTCACGAGGAGGACGTTCGTTTCAATGACGACACGCACTCAGAGTTAGCGGCGAGTCTCTTCTCGGTCACTTTCCGGTACTCAGTCAGCTCGACGGACACGTCTACTGTCTGTCGTCGCTCTCGCTCTCGTCCCGACTCTCGCTTTCACTCTCACTCTGTCTCTGTCTCCGGATCCGACTCGAGGTCTCCCACTGCGCGCAAATACTCGCGAAGCAGGTCGGGAAACTCTCGCCCGCGGAGATAGCGAAGGCCGAAGTCTTCGGTCCAGGCGATGATCCCGGTGTCCTCGGTGACGACGCCGGCGTCGAGTTCACTGCCCAGGATTAGCAGATCGAAGTCCTCCCGTGAGTCGAGGACACCGCGTCTGAGCGCCCCGCGATACTTCTCGCGGAGGTCCGAGATGACGGCGTCGACTTCCGTCATGTGTTCGTGGCCCGTCCCCTCACCGTCGTGATCGTGGGCGGTTTCGGCCTTCCGAACTGCGTCCTCCGCGACGCGCAACCCCCTGTTGACGCGGTCGCTCATCTCGTCGACGAACCGATAGACGACCTCGGCCGGGATCATCACCTCGTGGCGCGCGGGATGCTTGCGGATCACCCAGGTGTTGAGCTTCGAGTTGATCTCCTCGGAGATACCGCGCTCGGCGAGCATCGTCGTCAACTCGTCGTGGATCGAGGGCGGCATGTAACAGGAGATGTGTAACTCGAGGCGCGCTCGCGCGAGCAAGTCCAGGAATCGATCGAGCGTCTCCTTGAGTGACTCGTCGTCTTCTCGGATCTCTTCGGTGAGGAAGACAGAGGTATCGAGGACGAATCGCTGTTTGAACGGTGCGGCCGACATTGTCGATCGTCGTGAGGTTGGAGCGCCAGCGGCAAATAGTCCCCCCGGACGGCGGTGTCCCCGATCGTCCGCCGACCGTACGACCGGTACCCAATCGGTTCGATACCAATGGCGTCGACGAACGGCTCCCGGCTGGCGTGGTTCCCGCCAATCGTGGTCGTGTTCTTTACCCCTCACCGTGGTAGCACACCACACGAGGTGAGCACTGTATCCGTGTCTTCGTCACCGTCACCGCCACCGTCCAAACCCTACCACGAGATACTCGGCGTCTCCGAGGAGTCGTTCGACCGACTCGAGGAACACCTCGATCGCCGAGTCCACGACGGACTCGCGTACCGCCACCTCTCGAATCACCGAAGCGGAGTCGAACGGGGAACGGTCCTCGTTGCGGGGACGGTCGTTCGGGGATTCCCGAAGATCCCACGGACGCTCACCGTCTCGACCGGCGTCCCCGAGCACTTCGACGGGCCGGTCGCAGTCGAGGAGAAGTTGAACGGCTACAACGTTCGCCTCGCTCGAATCGACGGCGACGTGCTGGCGTTCACCCGGAGCGGATTGTTCTGTCCGTTCACGACGCGGATCGTTCGCCGCGAGCTCGGAGCCGAACTCGAGGCGCTCTTCGACGAGTACCCCCAGACGATGGTCTGTGGCGAGATGATCGGTCCCGAAAATCCCTACACGGCTCACGAGTATCCCGGCGTGGACTCGATCGCGTTTTGTGCGTTCGGCTGGCGCGATTGCGTCTCCGGACGTCCGCTCTCGGTTCCCGAACGACGCGACCGATACGAGTCGTTCGGGATTCCCCAGACGCGTCATTTCGGGACCGACGAGCCGGCCATCGTCGCCGATGGACTTCGAGAGATCGTCGAGGCTCTCGACGAGGAGGAGCGGGAAGGGGTCGTCATGCAGTCCCGGGACGGTTCCCGGCAGCTGAAGTACACGACGTCGGCGGCCAATCGCGGTGATCTCGCCTACGCGTTCTCGATGCCCTTCGAGTACGGACAGGAGTTCGTGTTCCGCCGACTCGTCCGGGAGGCGTTTCAGTCCGTCGAGTGGGGGGAGTCGAACTCGACGGCGAGCGAACGTGCTCACCGGCTTGGCGAGGCGATCCTCTGTTCGATGATCGAGTCGATCGAGGCCGTCGCAGCGGGCGAGACGGTCGGCAATCGCCAGACAGTGCGTGCGGAGCCGGAGACGGTCGACGCGCTCCTCGAGCACCTTCGCGATCAGGGGCTGACGCTCGTCATCGACGAGGATCGAACGACGAACGGCGAGCGCGTCGTCACCTTCTGCAAGCGATCCCAGTCGACGAACGACAGGATTCAGAACTACCTCGACGGGCAGATCGTCGACGTCTGAGCGAAAGCACGAGGCGCGAGAAGAGACGCGTGTGAACGCGAACGAACGGCCAGATCACTCGAGGGCCGCGTCGATCGCTCGCTCGAGATCGCCGATCAGGTCGTCGACGTGTTCGATGCCGACGCTGACGCGGACGAGACCGTCCGTGAGCCCCGCCTCGAGGCGCTCCTCGCGGGGGATCGCGGCGTGGGTCATCGGCGCGGGCTGTTCGATGAGGCTCTCGACGCCGCCGAGGCTCTCGGCGAGGGTGAACACTTCCGTGTTGGAGACGACCTCGCTCGCCTGCTCTAACGTGGCGTCGAGTTCGAAACTCAGCATGCCGCCGAAGTCGTCCATCTGCTCGGCGGCGATCTCGTGGCCGGGATGGGACTCGAGACCGGGATAGAACACCCGGTCGACGTCGGGGTGGTCGTCGAGCCAGCCGGCGATGGTGCGGGCGTTCTCGCAGTGGCGGTCCATGCGGACGGGCAGCGTCTTCGTCCCGCGAAGGACCAGAAAGCAGTCGAACGGGCCGGGTGTCGCTCCGACGGAGTTCTGATAGAACCCGAAGCGCTCGTCGAGGTCGGCGTCGTTGGTCAAGAGTGCTCCGCCGACGACGTCCGAGTGCCCGCCGAGGTACTTCGTCAGGGAGTGACTGACGACGTCGGCGCCGAGCTCGAGCGGTCGCTGGAGGTACGGTGTCGCGAACGTGTTGTCGATGGCGCATATCGCGTCGTTCTCGTGGGCGATTTCAGCTGCGCCCTCGATGTCGACGATCGACATGAGCGGGTTCGTCGGCGTCTCGAGCCAGAGTAACTCGGTCTCCTCGCGAAACGCCGACTCGATCGCCTCGAGGTCGGTCATGTCGACGAAGGAAAACTCGAGGTCGTACTCCTCGTAGACCTGCGTGAAGATGCGGTGGGTGCCGCCGTAGACGTCGTTGCCGGTGACGACGTGATCGCCCGACTCCAGCAGGTTCAAGACGGTGTTGATCGAGGCCATTCCGCTGGCGAATGCACGGCCGTAGTCGGCGTTCTCGAGGCTCGCGAGGTTCGCCTCGAGATCGGTCCGGGTCGGGTTGCCGGTCCGGGAGTACTCGTAGCCGCGGTGTTCGCCGGGAGCGTCCTGTTCGTAGGTCGAGTTGGCGTAGATCGGCGTCATCAGCGCGCCGGTTTCTTCGTCTGGTTTCTGACCGGCGTGGATCGATCGGGTTTCGATCTGCAACCGGTCGGAGTCGGAGTCGGTGCCGGGATCGTAATGTTGGTCGCGAACCTCGTCTTCGTCTCGGTCGTCGGCCATGGCTCTCCTGACGAGACGGAGCGGGGTTATACTGTCGGCTGTCAGCCGGGGGTGTGGATGTTCGTCGGGTCGGCTCTCGAGTCGCGCGAACGCGCCACGCTCGACACAAGACGTGCGTTTTATAACCGTCACCGCTCAAGAGCGTGGTACGACTATGCCGAACTCTAATGGACCTCGCCAGGGAACCCGGAAAAAGCTCGCAAACAAACCTCGAGAGCGCGGAACGTCGCCGCCACAGCGCGCGATTCAGGACTACGACGAGGGCCAGAAGGTCCACCTGAAGATCGACCCATCGGTCGCAGACGGCCGCTATCACCCGCGTTTCGACGGCCGAACCGGTGAAGTCGTCGGCAAACAGGGAAGTGCGTTCAAGGTGCAGATCGTCGACGGCGGCAAGGAGAAGACGCTGATCGTGACCGCTGCACACCTGCGCGCACAGAAAACGGAACAGGAACAGAACTAGGGATGACGATCTTCAAAGAGATCGTCGACGAGGAGTTCCTGACGGTCTCGGAGACGAAGGAACTGCTCGCCGACGTCGAGGCCGAACGCGCACTCGACGAGAACCGAGAGCTCCGATACGAACTGGCACGAGCGATCGAACACGTCAATCGCTTCGCCGTCCTCGAGCCCGAGGAGGCCCAGAACCTCGTCGACGACTTACAGGAACTCGAGAAGGTCGACGAACAGACGTCCTACAAGATCGCCAACCTGTTGCCCCACGACCGCGACGAACTCCGCTCGGTTTACGCCCAGCAGCGGTACACGCTGTCGGGCGAGGAACTCGACGAGATTCTCAACGTCGTCGCCCAGTACGCCTAGGTAGCCGATTCTTTAAGTGCGCGGTGACCGTATTCAGAATCAATGAGTGATTCCGACTCCAGTAGCGACGAGACGGACGTTCGCCGCGCGGTCGTGCTGGATTACCTCCCACACGGTCT
The DNA here is from genome assembly GCA_025517485.1 of Natronoglomus mannanivorans. GTDB lineage: Archaea > Halobacteriota > Halobacteria > Halobacteriales > Natrialbaceae > Halomontanus > Halomontanus mannanivorans. The sequence continues at coordinate 162,710 of JAOPKB010000001.1, forward strand.
CTCGGACGACGGACGGCCGCAGTATCAGAAGTCTCCAGCGGGCTACGCGATGGCTGTCGAAGACTTCCAGCTCTATCAGGTCGCGTTCGACGAGAACGAGCGACTCACGATCGGGACCCGAGTGATCGTCGAACCGGCGTCCGAGCAGGACATCGTCACCCAGTGTTCGACCGTCGACTACGACGACCTCTCCTCTGGCGCCCAATCGGAGCTCGAGTACGTCGTCTCCGATCTCGTCGAGGAGGAAGAAGAGCGGTTCGTCGACTTCTACAACGAGGCCCAGCCGATCACGTTACGGCTCCACCAGCTGAACCTGCTGCCCGGTATCGGGAAGAAACTCCGTAACAGCATCCTCGACGAACGAAAGCGAAAGCCGTTCGAGAGCTTCGAGGAACTCGAGGAGCGCGTCTCCGGCCTCCACGATCCAGCGGACGTTCTCGTCGAACGGATCATCGAAGAGTTGCGAGACGAGGATCTGAAGTACAAGACGTTCGTCGGGCGACGCGAAGAAGCCTAGACGTCGATTCGAAGCTTCGGTCTCGAACTGGGCAGGGCTCCACTGGACTGATTTTGTCGGTGTGACGTCGCCATCGCGTACGGATAGTCCTCGAGGCGTCCTCGAGACGGTGCGTTTACACACCCCGCTCGCATACTCGCGGCCAATGAGAGATCCAGACGGACTGCTCGCCCGGGCCGGCGTCCGGGGTAATCCCGATCGAGACCAGCACTTTCTGGTCGACGATCGCGTCCTCGATCGGCTCCCCACGTATCTCACCGAAATCGACGCCGACACGAGTCACATCCTCGAGATCGGTGCCGGGACCGGTGCGCTCACCGATCGACTCCTCGAAGCGGGCGATCGGGTGACGGCGGTCGAACGCGATCCAGCCCTCGCCGAGTTCCTGCGCGAGGAGTTCGCCGACGAGATTGCCGACGGGCGGTTGATCCTGCTCGAGGGTGACGCTCTCGATGTCGACCTGCCCGACTTCTCGGCGTCGGTTTCGAACCTCCCCTACGGCGTCTCGAGCGAGATTACCTTTCGACTGTTGCCCGAGAAGCGGCCGCTCGTCTTGATGTTTCAAATGGAGTTCGCGGAGCGAATGGTCGCCGAGCCGGGGACGTCGGAGTACGGGCGGCTGTCGGTCTCGACGCAACACTACGCCGACGTCGAACTCGTCGAGCCGGTTCCGAAGGAGGCGTTTTCGCCGCCGCCGGCCGTCGAGAGTGCCGTCGTTCGGGCGATCCCTCGAAACCCCGACTACGAGGTCGACGACGAGGCGTTCTTCTTGCGGTTCGTGAAGGCGCTGTTCACCCAGCGACGGAAGACGATCCGGAACGCGATCAGGAACACGCCACACATCTCCGGACTGGACGATCCGGATGCGGTCGTCGACGCCGCCGACGAGGAGTTGCTGTCGAAGCGGGCGGGTGCCGTGACACCTGTGGAGTTCGCGGCACTGGCGTCGCTGGCCGCCGACGTTGGGTTCGACGAACACGAGTGAGTGGAACGTGAGACCGACTCGAGTCGATCGGGTGATGGCGAAAGCCGACAGTCGAGATTCATGCTGGTCACAAGCGATCGATGGATACTCGGTTCGTGAGCGCCGAGACGCTCGGAAGTGAACGAGAGTGAGAGTGAGCGAGTCATGTACGAAGCCGTAACCGGTCTGGATTGGCTCTCCGACCAGTTCGCGACGTTCAATCAGCGACTGGCGGTGACTGTCGCCGCCTGGGGGCTCATGCTCGTCGTCTTGCTCTCCTCCCAGTCGTTCCAACGCTGGCTCAACGAACGGACACGGCCACTCTATTCGGATATCGTTACGACGGTCCTGCTCGTCGCGACGTTCGTCGTCTCGGTCGCAGTCAGTCTCGGCGTCTGGGGACAGACCGAGACGGCCTCTCAGGAACTGTCCGAACACGAACTCGGCGGGGACGTCATCGCGACGATCGTCGTCTCGTTCGTCGTCGTCGTGAGTACCTACATCGTCGCACGGTTCGTCCGGCGACTCATTCAGGAGGTACTCGCCTCGTCGACGGCGGTGACCGACCACCAACGCGAGGTCACCCATCGGCTTTCGCAGGTGATGATCTGGGGGACGGCGTTCATCGTCATCCTCGGGATCTGGGTCGACGACCTCGGCGGCCTCCTGATCGGGGCCGGTTTCCTCGGCATCGTTCTCGGGATGGCCGCCCGACAGACCCTCGGCGCGATGCTCGCGGGCTTCGTCTTGATGTTCGACCGCCCGTTCGAGATCGGCGACTGGATCGAGATCGACGATCAGGAGGGGATCGTCACCGACATCTCGATCGTCAACACGCGTATCCAGAGCTTCGACGGCGAGTACGTCATGGTCCCCAACGACGTCGTCGGCTCGCAGATGGTGACGAACCGATCGAAACGCGGCCGACTCCGCGTCGAGGTCGACGTCGGCGTCGACTACGAGACGGACGTCGACCGGGCCTCGGACCTCGCCAGAGAGGCGGTCAAGGAACTCGACGAGGTGATGGACGGCCCGTCGCCACAGGTCGTCACCAAGGAGTTCGGCGAATCGGGAATCCTACTGGGGGTTCGGTTCTGGATCGACCGGCCGAACTCGAGTCGTCGCTGGCGGGCCCGGACGGCCGCGATCGGCGCGATCAAGTCGGCGTTCGAGGACGCGGGGATCAAGATCCCGTATCCACAGCGCGAACTGTCCGGACGGGCCGAAACCGGCGGGTTCCGGGTCGCGGATGGGGCGGAGACGACCGACGAGCGCCGTGGAAAGCGACGGGAGCAAGAGCAGGAACGGGACACGACTCCGTCACAACACGAGGACGATTAACACACCACCACCATGAAACTCGCCGACAAACGCGGCCTCGAGACAGACGTCTACCAGCCCGCAGAGGACTCACACCTGCTCGCGACGACCGCGAGCGAGCGCATCGACGACGGCGACTTCGTCCTCGAGGTCGGGACGGGGTCGGGCTACGTCGTCGAGACGATCGCGGACGAAACGGGCGCGCGCGCGATCGGCTCGGACCTCAACCCACACGCCTGTGAGCGCGCTCGAGACCGCGGTCTCGAGGCCGTTCGCGCCGATTTACTCACGCCGTTCGCTGCCAGCACCTTCGACGCGGTGGTGTTCAACCCGCCGTACCTGCCGACCGATCCGGACAACGAGTGGGACGACTGGATGGAACACGCGCTTTCGGGCGGCGAGTCGGGCCGGGAGGTCATCGATCGGTTTCTGACGGACGTCGGGCGCGTGCTCTCCCCCGACGGCGTCGTCTTGTTGCTGGTCAGTAGCCTCACCGGTGTCGAGGAAGTCGTCGAGCGGGCCGGTGAGGAGGGATTCAGCGCCGTCGCGGTCGCCGACGAATCGTTCCCCTACGAGACGTTGACGGTACTCGAACTCGTGCGGTGAGCGTGAGGGCGGGAATCGGATTAGCACTGTGTAAATCAGTTCGATAGAATCGATATTCAGATCGTGCCCGTTGGCGATTAACGGTGGCGGTGACTCGTTCGAAGCTCCGTTGGTGCCTCGAGTGGCCCACACTGGGAGACGCGACGAGTGACGGTCGATATCCCTGCGCATTGTTCCTTGTTACCAGTCCTCTTTGAGACGGTGGAGCATTACTGCCACGTATTTGCAGACATGGTAAATATTAAGCACCGGCATACCCTAGCTGATTCTACGATGACTGACTACGTTTCGACCACACCGGGGCTGTTCCCGCTCCCGGACTGGGCGAAAGACGACCTATCCGATCTGAAGGGACACCAGAAACACGACCTCATCAGCGGCGACGAGGGCGAGGAGATCACCGCGGCCTACGAGCAGGCCCGCGCCGACGTCCTCGAGGTCCAGCGCGAGGCCGACCTCGATCGCGTCGTCGAAGGCCAACTGCGCTGGGACGACATGCTCGCCCACCCGCTGGCCGTCCACGACGCCGTCGAAACCCGCGGCATCGTCCGCTACTACGACAACAACAACTTCTACCGAGAGCCCGTCGTCACCGGCGACCTCGAGTTCGACGGCGACGTCGCGGCCGAACTCGAGACGGTCAGCGAACTGATCGACGACGACGACGATCTACAAGCCGTTCTCCCCGGTCCCTACTCCCTGTTCGACCTCGCGACCGACGAACACTACGGCGACGACGAGGAGTTCCTCGCCGCCGTCGGCGACTTCCTGGCCGGCGAACTCGAGGCGTTCCCCGACCACGAGACGCTGTTCCTGCTCGAGCCGTCGCTCGTGACCGACTCGCCCGCTGAGGGTCTCGACGAACTCGCCAGCGAGGCGATCGACACCGTCGCCGCGGCGACCGACGCCGACGTCGTCGTCCAGTCTTACTGGGGCGCACTCGAGGAGAAGGTTCACGCCCACCTGCTCGACGCCGATATCGACGCGGTCGGCTACGACTTCGTCTCGAACCAGGAGGACAACCTGTACAACATCAACGAGTACGGCACCGCCGACGACATCTCGCTCGGCCTCGTCGACGGCCAGAACACGCTCGTCGAGGATCCCGAGGCGGTCCGCGACCGGACCGACTGGGTCTTCGACCAGCTCCCCGTCGCCGAGTTCGACACCGTCTACCTGACGACTAACACCGAGACCTTCTACCTGCCGTACAACAAGTTCGAGGAGAAACTCGCCGTCCTCGCGGAAGCCGCCTCGCTCGCGGAGGTGACCCCAGCATGAGCGCCAACGACACAGACAACAAACAGCAGTTCCGACCGGAGGACCACCCGAACGACCACTTCCTGCTGACGACCGTCGTCGGCAGCTACCCGAAGCCCAAGTGGCTCAACCGCGCCAAGGAGCTCTATCAGGACCCCGAGAGCGACTTCAGCGACGACAACTGGCTCGAGGCCAAAGACGACGCCTGTCGACTCATCACGAACGAACACGAACGCGCCGGCCTCGACGTCGTCGTCGACGGCGAGATGCGACGCAACGAGATGGTCGAGTTCTTCGCCCACCGGATCGACGGCTACGAGTTCAACGGCCCGATCAAGGTCTGGGGGCACAACTACTTCGACAAGCCCTCGGTCGTGAGCGAAGTCGAGTACGACGAGTCGTGGCTCGTCGACGAGTACGAGTTCACCGCCGGCGCGTCGGACCGTCCCGTCAAGGTCCCCATCACGGGCCCGTACACGCTCGCGAACTGGTCGTTCAACGAGGCCTACGAGGACGACGACGAGCTCACCCTCGACCTCGCGGACCTCGTCAACGAGGAGATCGAAAAGCTCGTCGAGGCGGGTGCTCGTTACATCCAGATCGACGAACCTGCGCTCGCGACGACCCCTGACGACCACGCGATCGTCGGCGAGGCCTTAGAGCGTATCGTCGCCGGCCTCCCCGAGGACGTCCGCACCGGACTCCACGTCTGTTACGGCGACTACTCCCGGATCTACCCGGAGATCCTCGAGTTCCCCGTCGACGAGTTCGACCTCGAACTCGCCAACGGCGACTACGAACAGCTCGACGTCTTCAAGGACCCCGAGTTCACGAAGGACCTCGCACTCGGCGTCACCGACGCCCACATCGCCGAGGTCGACTCGGTCGAACAGATCGAGGAGAACATCAAGAAGGGCCTCGAGGTCGTTCCGCCGGAACAGCTCGTCATCTCGCCCGACTGCGGCCTGAAGCTCCTGCCCCGTGAGGTCGCCTACGGCAAGATGGCGAACATGGTCGAGGCCGCCCGCAACGTCGAGGAAGACCTCGACGAGGGTCGGATCGATATCGATCGGAGTACGGTCGCGCCGGCCGACGACTGATCGGCCGTTCGTTTCTCCCTCTCTTCTCTTCCGTCTCTTCCTCCTTCTTTCTCTCTTTCCGTCTTCCCTCCATCTTCACGCTCCCACCGCTACGGACTGACCGACCGTCACACCGCTCGAGCGCCCTGTTCAAGGTCAATCACTTTTCGTCCCGGGATCGAACGAGCGGTATGGACGAGTTGCTCTCGAGCGACACGCTCCGGGGACGAACCGGCGAGAGTCGGATCGCCCACTGGATCCTACTCGATGCGAATCGGTGGCTGCTCGCGGGACTGTTGTCTCTCGTGGTCTTCACCACGTTCGTCGGTCTCGGAGCGATTTCCCCGCCGCTTCGAGAGTCGATGGAGAGTGCAGCATCCGTGGATACTGCCTTTCAGGCGCTGATCGCCGCCGTCCTCACCGGCGTTACGCTCGTCGTCTCGATCAATCAACTGGTCCTCTCACAGGAACTCGGTCGGCTGGGTGACCAGCAGACGTGGATGAACGAGGCGATGGCGTACCGACAGCGCGTCGAGGACCTGTTCGGGACGGTCGGACCGCCCGATCCCTCGCAGTTTCTGCAGTCGCTCGTTCAGACGAGCAGCGATCGGGCGGAGGCCCTTCAGGAGGCGGTCACCGACAGCGACGACGAAACACTTCGCCACCGGACCGACCGACTGGTCGAGAACATCTGCCAAAACTCGGAGGAGGTCAGTTCCCAGCTCGAGACGTCCGACTTCGGCGAGTTCGGCGTCCTGCGTTCGGGATTGAACTACAACTACTCCTGGAAGATCTACGCGGTCCGGCGGCTACGCCACGAACACGAAGACACGCTCGGCGACGACGAACGGGCGGCGTTCGAGGAGCTGATCGACGTACTGACGCTGTTCGGACCAGCGCTCGAGCACTTCAAGTCGCTGTACTTCCAGTGGGAACTCGTCCGCCTCACACGGTCGATCCTGTACGCCGGGCTGCCGGGTGCAGTCGCCGCCACGGCGACGGTGTTGTACCTCGATCCGGGGTCGGTTCCGGGTGCGACACTCGGCGTGGACAATCTCGTCTGGCTCGTCAGCGCCAGCGCGACGATCGCGCTCGTTCCGTTCTGTCTGCTCGGTGCCTACGTCCTTCGAATCGCGACGATTTCGAAGCGAACCGGCTCTCTCGGCCCGTTCATCCTCCGGCAGGCGGAACGAACGGCGGCGATCGACTGGGAGGAAAACGAGGAGTGACGGAGGCGGTCGTCGTTGACTCGCCGCAACGTATCGAGTCGCTTTTGATCGCTCCGGGACGAATACGATCCAGAGAACTGTGTTGTCGGTCGAACTCCACGTCCACTCGTCGCTGTCTTACGACGGGCGCGACCCCGTCGATCTCATCTTAGAGCAAGCGGCAGCCGTCGGCCTCGACGCCGTCGCCGTCACCGACCACGACGAGATCGATGCCAGCCTCGAGGCCGTCGAACGCGCGCCGGAGTACGGACTGATCGCGATCCCGGGGATCGAAATCTCGAGCAAAGCCGGCCACGTCCTGGGGCTCGGTGTCCAGGAGGCTATCCCGCCCGGCCTCCCCTACGAGGAGACCCTCGAGCGAATCCACGAGCAAGGGGGAATCGCCGTCGTCCCTCACCCCTATCAGGAGTCACGACACGGCGTGATGGCCCGAATCACCAGTACGCAACTCGCGCAGGCCGACGCGATCGAAGTGTACAACTCCCGGTTGCTCACCGGTCGGGCGAACCGACAGGCCGAACGGTTCGCCCGCGCCCGTGACCTGCCGATGACCGCCGGCAGCGACGCCCACATCAGCGAGATGGTCGGGCAAGCGGTCACCCGCGTCGGCGCAACCGAGCGAAGCAGCGACGCCATCTTGCAGGCGATCGCCGACGGACAGACCTCCGTCGAAGGGAAACGGACACCCTGGCACATCAGTTTCAGACAGGCCGCCGGAGGTGCAAAGCGCCGCGTACTGAGTCGCGTGGCGGAACTCCTCGAATGACGTCCTATCTCCACAGTGGCAGTACCGACGTCGACGTCGATACCGTCCGCGAGGCACTCGAGCATCGTGATCCGTTTCCCGGCACGGCGGGATTCGCGGGCGAAGTCGACGGGAAACTCGTCCGGGACGTGCTCGGTCGGGTCCCGCTGTTTCTCGAACGGGATCTGGACTGGGAGACCTCGAATCCCCTCGCACCCGCCGACTGGGCGTTTTCGCCCGCGGAACTCGAGGAGCCGGAGCTCGTTTCAGCTGGGACGGTCGTCGATAGCGACGGCCCGAATCGAGTGTGGCGCCTGCCCGACCTCGCCCCCGAACCGGAGCACGACCGAGCGCTCGAGGCCGTCGACCGTGCGATTCGGACGGCCATCGACGCGGTCCGCTCCGAAAACGCAGACACCGCCGTCGCCTTCTCGGGCGGCGTCGACTCCGCGCTCGTCGCCGAACTGCTCGACGCTCCGCTGTACGTGGCGGGTTTCCCAGACAGCCACGACGTCGAGGCCGCTCGAACCGCCGCCGACGCGATGGGCCGCGAGCTCACCGTCGTCGAACTCACACACGACGACCTCGAGCGGGCCGTCCCGCAGGTCGCACGCGCGACCGGGCGAACCAACGCGATGGACGTCCAGATCGCACTCCCGCTGTATCTCACCGGAGAACGGGCCGCGGCGGACGGCTTCGACCGGCTCGCGGTCGGGCAGGGTGCCGACGAACTGTTCGGCGGCTACGAGAAGGTCGTCCGCCTCGACCACCGCGTCGAGGCCGAGACCGTCCGCGGCGCCGTTCGCGAACAGATCCTGACGCTCGCGGATCAGCTCCCTCGGGACGTCCTGGCGCTCGAGGCCGCCGGTGTCGACCCGGTCGCGCCGTTGCTCCACGACGCGGTCGTCGAGGCGGCCCTCGCGTTACCGACCGAGTTGCTGGTGACCGACGAGGCCCGAAAGTACGGGTTCCGTCGGGTCGCTGCGGAGTACCTTCCCGAAACCGTGGTTCACCGAGAGAAGAAGGCAGTCCAGTACGGTAGCCTCGCCGCGCGTGAGCTCGATCGACTCGCGAGACAGGCGGGATACAAACGGCGGATGGACGATCACGTCACGAAGTACGTTCGGTCGCTGCTCGAGTCGTCTTCCTAGAGACGGACGTCTGCTCACCGACTCAGGTTCAGGTCCAGACCCGAAGACACTCGGTCGAACAGAAGTGGAGATCGACCTGCTCGCTCGGATCGTTCTCGACGTACGTCGTGAGCGTGTACGCGATCGAGTCCATCGTATCGCAGTTATCGCACATCATACTCGAGTGTTCATCGATATCCTCCTTCAGTATGCAGTTGCTAGTGACTGTTCACGATTCGTTACTGTCTGATTAATATGACATTCATCGAGAGCGGACGGTCGGTTTCCGAAGAGGCGTTGAAATCCCCTTCACAGTCTCGCCACGCTCAGGCCGACGCACGCTCTTCGGCCTCGAGCAACTCGTGATACCGGTTCCGAATCGTCACTTCGGAGATGCTGGCGACGCCCGACACCTCGTTCTGGGTCACCTTCTCGTTGGTCAACAGTGCGGCGGCGTAGACGGCTGCAGCGGCGAGTCCGACCGGTGACTTCCCCGAGTGGATCTCCTGGTCTTTCGCCGATTTGAGGAGATTTCGGGCACGCCGCTCGGTCTCGTCGGAGAGGTCGAGGTCGCTCGCGAACCGCGGCACGTAGCTTTCGGGATCTGCGGGCTGGACCTCGAGACCGAGTTCGCGGATCACGTACCGGTACGTGCGGGCGATCTCGTCTTTCTCGACGCGGCTGACGGCAGTGATCTCGTCGAGGCTGCGGGGAGTTCCGGCTTGACGGGCCGCGGCGTACAGCGACGACGTGGCGACGCCCTCGATCGAACGGCCGGGGAGGAGATCCTCCTCGAGCGCCCGGCGGTAGATGACGCTGGCGGTCTCGCGGACGTTGTCGGGGAGGCCGAGCGCGCTGGCCATCCGGTCGATTTCGCCGAGTGCCTGCTTCAGATTTCGTTCTTTGGAGTCGCGAGTCCGGAAGCGCTCGTTCCAGGTGCGAAGCCGTTGCATCTTCTGGCGCTGGCGACTCGAGAGGGATTTCCCGTAGGCGTCTTTGTCCTGCCAGCCGATGTTGGTCGACAGGCCCTGGTCGTGCATCATGTTCGTCGTCGGGGCGCCGACGCGACTCTTTTCGTCTTTTTCGCTCGAATTGAACGCACGCCACTCGGGACCGCGGTCGATCTCGCCTTCGTCGACGACGAGCCCGCAGTCGTCACAGACGGTCTCGCCGTGTTCGGCGTCGTTCAGGACGTTTCCGCCACACTCCGGACAGCGCTCTCGCTCGTCGTTCGACTCTGTCGGTTCGGTTTCGGTCTTGCGCTCGGTCTCGATCGCTCGCTGCTCGTCAGTGTGTGTTCGAATGGTGGAATCAGTCATTGTCCAATCGGGGACGACAGCTCAGTAGAGAACAGTCTGCTATTATTATAGTAGAGCGAGCGGCTTAAAATTTGTGCATGATATATCCCCGGTCCCGTGGATCGACGCTTCCGTCTCGATCGGCGACCCGATCGAAAACAGTCGAGTCACCATCTGTCTGCGTTGGTCGTCCGCGTACACGTACCGAAACCCTTACTCCCCGCTGGGAACTGCGAGAAAGCATGAGCGACGACGCCGTCAATCCCGAGGAAGTCCGTCACGTCGCGGGGCTTGCCCGGATCGATCTCGAGGACAGCGAGGTCGATCGATTCGCCGAGCAGTTCGCCGACATCCTCGCAGCCTTCGAAACGCTCGACGAGGTGCCGGAAGTCGACCGCGACGCCGACCTCGCGAACGTGATGCGTCCCGACGAGGAACACGACTGTCTCGAGACCGATCGAGCCCTCGAGAACGCCCCCGAGAGCGAAGACGGCTACTTCAAAGGACCGAACGTCTCCTAATATGTCCGAGAACATTTTCATCACCGACGCGGAGCTCGCGGGCGACGACGCCGACGAGGGTCCCCTCGCCGGCCGAACGGTCGCCGTCAAAGACAACATCTCGACGGAGGGCGTGCGGACGACCTGCGGGTCCCGGATGCTCGAGGAGTACGTCCCGCCGTACGATGCGACGGTCGTCTCTCGACTCAAAGACGCGGGTGCGACCATCGTCGGCAAGACGAACATGGACGAGTTCGGGATGGGGACGACGACCGAGACGTCGTACTTCGGGTCGACGGACAATCCGGCCGCACCCGGTCACGTTCCAGGCGGGTCCTCCGGTGGCTCTGCGGCTGCCGTCGCCGCAGGCGAAGCCGATCTGGCGCTGGGATCGGACACCGGTGGCTCGATTCGTTGCCCGGCTGCTTTCTGTGGTGTCGTCGGGATCAAGCCCACCTACGGACTGGTCTCCCGGTACGGACTGGTCGCCTACGCGAACAGCTTAGAACAGATCGGCCCCTTCGGGTCGACCGTCGAGGAGGCCGCCGAACTGCTCGACGTGATCGCCGGTCCAGACGAGCGCGACGCGACGACGCGCCAAGCCCCTGATTCGAACGCGAGTTACGCTGCCGCCGCCGACGGCGACGTCGACGGCCTCTCGATCGGCGTCCCGACGGAACTGCTCGAGGGCGCCGACGAGGGTGTCGTCGATACGTTCTGGGACGCACTTGCCGACCTCGAAGAGCAGGGCGCGGAGTACCACGAAGTCAGTCTCCCGTCGGTCGAACACGCCGTCGAGGCCTACTACGTGATCGCGATGTCGGAGGCCTCCTCGAACCTCGCGCGGTTCGACGGCGTCCGCTACGGCAACTCCGGGGGCTACGAGGGCAACTGGAACGACGCCTTCGGCCGGGCTCGCGAGGAGGGCTTCGGCGACGAGGTCAAACGGAGAATACTGCTGGGAACGTACGCACTCTCGGCCGGCTACCACGACAAGTACTACAAGAAAGCCCAGGACGCCAGAGCGTGGGTCAAACAGGACTTCGACCAGGCACTCTCGAGCGCGGACGTCCTCGCCAGCCCCACGATGCCCGTCCCACCGTTCGAACTCGGCGAGAGCCTCGACGACCCCATGCAGATGTATCTCGCAGACGCCAACACCGTGCCGGTGAACCTCGCGGATCTGCCTGCAGTCTCCGTTCCCGCCGGAGAGACGGATGGCCTCCCAGTCGGACTCCAGCTGATCGGCCCGGCGTTCGGTGAGCAGCAGGTCATTCGAGCCGCGAGTGCACTCGACTAATCGGCCGATAACCGCTCGACTCGAGCGGTGTGCTCGTAGATAGATATTTATACTGTTTTGACGAATGTTCACGTCACTGGATACATCTCCGGGGAAGGTACTATGAAGATTGCACAGAACCATACGGTCGAATTCGACGAGTTCTCTCGTGCGTGTGATCTCGTCGAGGAGTACTTCGGAGACACGATCGCCGACGTCGCACTCCACGCTCCCGTCTCACACCGACAACTCGTCGCCGTCCTCGCGCGCGCACAGCTTTCGGGCCGCCAACTGGCGATCGACGGCCTGACCGAACAGGGCGAGATCGTCTACCAGTCCAACGACGAGACGCTCCTCTGGCTCGACGGGGACTTCTGGAGCGACATGCGCGGCCTCCACCACCTCAAACCGGACGAGGGACGAGCCGCCCGCGAGGTCCATCGACGACTCATCGAGGCGATCGACGGCGACGTCTCCTACTACAACCGCGAACGGGATCCGTTCGTCCTGATCGAACGGCGACTCGCTCGAGACTGATTTCGTCGATTCTGCAGTGTCTCTGCGTCGTATCTGTGTTCCGTCCAGCAGCTATCGCTCTCTCGATCGAACGCGTGATAACTCGCTAAAACAGTATTCGATCGACCGCTCGCTTCCGACGCGACGCTCACTCCTGATAGGCGAGGTTCATGATCCACTGCGAGAACGCGTCGCTGTTGGGATCGACCTCCTCCTCACCGATGAACGGCGAGAGCATGTCGCCGGCCATCAAGAGCGTGAAGTCGAGGTCTCGAGCGGTCGGCGTGATGTAGTAGGTGTTGTGCCCGTCGTAGACCGTGTCCTCTCGGTCGACGAGTTCCTTTTCGACGAGCGATTCGACGATCCTGCTTCCCTTTCGCGACGATACGTCGAGTTCCTTCCAGAAGTCACTCTGGTGGATCCCACCGGATTCCCGGACCAGTTCGAGTCCGGCGCGCTCGTCTACGGTGAGTTCCGCCTCGGCCTCGGAGATACTCACGGTGACCACCCGGCACTGGTGTCCGTGCGTACCGCTACTGGCAGGAGTGCGTCCATACCCAAAACACGTGCGGCGATCCGCTTAAATGTGCCCTTCGACGTCGACAGCCTCGTAGGGCGTGCGACACGGTGGGCCGTCGGCGTACGCGTAGGTGAGTCGTGAGTTCGGGTCCAATCTCGCTCGTGATTCTGATTCTGATTCCGGTTCCGATACTGAATCCACGACCGGCTCCGACCGGCCGACCGAGAGCAACGAGGACGACCGCGTCCCGAACCCGTCGCCGTGAACGCACACGCCGTACTCGTGATCGCCCAACACCGTCCCGGCACGCTCGAGCCACGCACTCGAGTGCTCGCCGTCAGGATCGACCGCGAGCGCATCCCGAACCCGTCGAGCACTCTCTGCTTGTCCGGCGCCCACCTCCGGGCGAACGTCCGGAATCGAGAACTGTTCCGTGTCGCCGGCGCCGACGAACCCGACGTTGACGACGACGTGAACGCCGGGGTCGAAGCCGGTGACCGTCAACTCCCCGTCCCACTCGAGGCAGACGGCGTCGTCGGCGTCGGCGAGAACGAGGTTGAACCCGTCGTACTCGTTTTCGGTCGTGGTCTGCTCGACGACCTCGAGCGCCTCGAGAACCGACTCGCACTCGAGGGTGTCTCCGACGAGCAGGCCGCGCGATCGGTCGGCGTCGGTCTCGCGGTCGAGCCACCGGTTCGTGATCCCGGCGACGACGCCGTACTCGTTGACGCCGATCCACGTCCCACCTGCCTCGGTGTCTCGCGGTGCGACGACGCGAGGGGTTTTTCGGTAGATACCCGGCGGCTCTGACGGCCGCTCGAGGGCTTCGTCACGGTTCGCCGCGACGGCGACCGGTGCGTCGTCGAGGACCTGCCACGCGAGGGTGAGGGTACACACGGTAGTCGATAGTAGCGTGGTCGAGCGGTTTAACTTCGCCTTCGAATTCGGGTCGATCGCTACGGGACGTCCCGTCCGTTCCGTTCGATCAGTTCGCGAACCGCCTCGCGGTCGACCGTCCCGGAGGGAGTCCGCGGAAGTGTCTCGTCTTCGACGACGGTGACCGTCTTCGGGCGTTTGAACCCGGCCAGATCGTCCGTACAGTGGTCGAGCAGGCGCTCGACTGTCGGCGGTGCGGACGGGTCCTCGGGGACGAGCAGCGCCGCGACGCGCTCACCCCACTCCTCGTCCGGGAGGCCGACGACTGCCGCACGTCGAACGCCGGACTGTGACTCGAGAACGGCGGCGACCTCGCTCGGATCGACGTTCTCGCCGCCGCTGACGATTCGATCGTCCAGTCGACCCACGACCCACAGGAAGCCGTTTTCGTCGCGGTAGCCGACGTCACCGGTGTGGAGTCCGTGCAGCCCGAACGCGGCTTCGGTCCGGGCGTCCTCGAGATACCCCGGCGTCACCATCGGCCCGTCGACGACGAGCTCTCCCCGATGGCCCGACTCCAGCCGAGCGCCATCGTTGTCGACGATCGAGACGTCGGCGAACGCGAGCGGTTGACCGACCGTTCCGGGCGCAGTCGTTCGAACGTCGGGCGTCGCCGTCGCGATCTGCGAGGCCGTCTCCGTCATTCCGTAGGTCGGGTACGCTGGGACACCGGCTCGGTCACAGCGCTCGAGGAGGTCCTCGGTGGCGGGTGCGCCGCCGAGTAAGACGAATCGAAGCGATTCGGGCGGCGACCAGTCGGCCTCGAGGAGTCGCTCGAGCATCGTCGGGACGAGCGAGACGCCGGTGATGTCGTACTCCCCGACGACGCGGGCCGTCGCCTCGGGATCGAACTCCCGCTGGACGACGACCGCGGTGCCGTACAGTGCCGATCGGATCACCGGTGCGAGCCCGCCCATGTGGTACATCGGGAGACAGCACAGCCACCGGTCGGCCGGTGAGACGCCGAGTCGAAACGCCGAGGCGGTCGCGCTTGCCACGAGGTTGCCGACTGTGAGTCGAACGCCCTTCGGCTCGCCCGACGTTCCCGAGGTGAACAGGACGAACTGGGTCGTCGACCGATCCAGCGTGACGGAGTCGGGTGCCTCACGTGTAGTGGCCGTCGGGTCGACGAGTGGCTCGACGTGGTGGACGACGTCCTCTTTCTTGGACCCACGCTGTCTTTCGTCGTGCTCTTCGACACGACCGTCGCCAGCCGACTCGAGCGAACGAATCGGGAGATCGGTTTCCGTCTCCGCTACGAGTTCGGCCGCGAGCCCCGCGGTCGACGGCTCACAGACGAGCAGCGCGGGATCGGTCCGTTCGACCTTCGACTCGAGTTCGGTCGGCGTCTCGCGGACGTTCAGCGGGACGAGCGAGAGGCCGATGCGCATCGCCGCAAAACAGAGGGTTGCGAACGCAGGACTGGTGTGCAGTAACACGCCGACTCGCGCGTCGGATCCGCGCTCGAGATCTGTCTCACTCAGCAGCCCCGCCGCGAGGGCGTCGACGCGGCGGTCGAGCTCTCGGTAAGTCCACGTTTCCTCCGTGTCGGCGTCGACGACGGCCGTCCGATCCGGCGTGGTCCGGACGCGGTGGGCCACCAGATCCACCGTCGGCCAGTCGGGCGGCGTCCTGGCCCCCGTCACGACCCGTCGTCACCCCTCCAGGGGCCGTCCCAGACGCCGTCGACCCCGATCCCCTTCGCCTGCGGAACGACCGCTGCGCCTCGTTCGAACGGAACCGGATCGCGGCCCAGGTCCTCGGCGAGCATGTCCGCGGTCGCCAGTCCACAGGCCGGAACGTCCGGGATCGCAGCCGCCAGGTGGACCGCTCCCGTCCGGGCGACGACGGCGTCGATGGTCGTCGTGACGATCGGTTGAATCGCCAGTTCGCGCACCCACGCCGCGAGTTCGCCGGCGAGGTCGATGCCGCCGATCCCCATCGGTTTCAGGACGACCGCGTCGGCCGCGTCGGCCTCGTAGATCGCGTCGACGCCGTGCTCTAAGAGCCCCTCGTCGAGTGCGATCGCGACGCCTCGACCCCGCAACTCGGCGTGGCCCTCGAGCGCGCCTGCGGGCAAGGGCTGCTCGAGCAGGTCGACGTCGACCTCGTCGTCGGCGAACGTCTCCACTGCCGTCAGTGCCTCCTCGTAGGTCCACGCGCCGTTGGCGTCGACCCGGAGTTCGACCTCGGGACCGACCGCCTCGCGGACGTAGCGAACCCGCTCGAGATCCTCCTCGACGCTTCGGACGCCGGCTTTCAGTTTGCAACAGCCGAAGCCGCGGTCGACGGCCGCTCGAGCCGACTCGGCGGCCTCTTCGGGAGAGCCGTTCCCGACGGTCGCGTTGACCGGAACGCGGGCGACGCGCTCGTCGGTTCCCAGCTGTCGGTACAGCGGCGTCGCCGACCGTCTGGCCTCGAGATCCAGCAGGGCGAGCGAGACCCCGTGTCGTGCCGCCGACGTCTCGTCGACTTCGCCGATCGCCGCGTGAACTGCGTTTCCGTCGTCGACAGCGTCGATCGCACGGACCGCCCGCTCGAGCGCTCGTTCACAGTCGTCGATCGACTCCGTCCAGCCGGGGAGCGGCGTCGCTTCGCCGATTCCGGTCGTCTCCTCGTCGTCGTTCGTCGAGGTTACGCGGACGAGAAATCCCTCCCGGGAGTCGATCGTCCTGTGAGCGGTTTCCAGCGGCGTTCGGAGGCGGAGCGAGAACCGCCGGTACTCGAGGGTCAGGGACGCGTCGATCATCAGTAGATCAACCCCACAGCGAACAGAACCGCAAAGAGCGTGAGCAGTTTGCCGGTGCCCTCGAGCGCGGGATTGAGCGCCTCGCCGTCGGTTCGCGTCCAGACGGTACGCGCGACGAGGGCGGCGTAGGGCAGTGTCGCCAACGGCACGAGTACCGCCGGTGAGAAGCCCCAGCCCAGCCAGAACCACAGCGGCGTGACGTACGCGAGTCCGAGGAGCGCAGTGTACTCGAGTCGGCTCCACCGATAGCCGAGTCGAACGGCGAGCGTGTGTTTGCCGGTCTCGGCGTCGGTCTCCTTATCGCGGATGTTGTTCACGACGAGAATCGCCGTCGAGATGCCTGCGACGGGGAGGCTCGCGGCGAACGCTTCCCACGTGATCGCTCCCTCCGGAACCGTGAGCGCGAGCGGGTCGACCATCGTCGCGGCGGCCTGGACGTAGACCGTCCCGACGACGGCGACGATGCCGAAGAAGACGAAGACGAACAGATCGCCGAGGCCGTGATAGCCCAGCGGGTAGGGTCCGCCGGTGTACGCCCAGCCACAGAAGACGCTCACCAGTCCGATGGCGAGGATCGGCAGGCCGCCGACGTAGACGAGGTAGGTCCCCGAGAGGATCGCCAGCCCGAACGTGACGACCGTCGCGAGTTTGACCTGTTCGGGGGCGATGATCCCCGACTGGGTGACCCGGGTGAACCCCTCGCGGTCGTCCGTGTCGGCGCCTTTCTTCGCGTCGTAGTAGTCGTTGGCGAAGTTCGTCCCGATCTGGATCAGTGCCGCCCCCACGAACGCCATCAGCGCCGGGAGGGGTGCGAAGACGTCCTGGTGAATCGCCACGCCGATTCCTACGATGACGGGCGCCGCAGCCGCAGGCAAGGTCTGGGGCCGTGCGGCCATCACCCACGCCTTCGTCTGCGAGACCTCTCTCGTCGTCATTACCCGAGTGTCCCACACGAGAGAGTGTTAACATTGGCATTGCAGTCGACCCTTCTCGAGTACGCTGGACGAGGCCTGAAAGCGCGACGAGAGTCTCTTCCGAAATCGCGTACCGAAACGAAGAACGGTGGTAAGAACCCAGAAACGCGATCGGGTCCGAGTACTGACCTACGACTCGTCGGAATCGATCGCCTCGTGGATCTCTTCGGCCTGCTCTCGAGAGTCGAGTGGCACGTGGAACGGGCCGGCGAAGTCGTTGGCCTCGGCGGTGGCGATCGCCTCCTCGGAGAGCTGCCTCGAGTGGATCGCCTCGCCCTCGCGGTACGCGGTCATCTCAGCGTCAGTTGGCGACTCCATCGCGCCGGCCTCCTCGAGTGCCTCGCGGAACGAGTCGGACCCGCTGTCGGTCAGTGAAACCGGGAGGACGTACTGGTCGTCGATCGCCGCCGGTTCGCTGGCCGATTCGACCTGACCGTAGCGGACCGCGTCGATCTCTTCCCCGTCGCTCGAGATGGTGAGGAACGTTTCGTCGTCACTGACGTCGTACGCGTTTTCGTCGCCGTTTTCCTCCCCGCTTTCGTCGTCGTCGACGTCGTCATCGTCACCGTCACCGTCACCGTTACCGTCGTCGGTCGATCCGTCAGTTTCAGCGCCGGATTCGGTTTCGGTCGTCGCTTCCTCGTCGGCACTCGAGTCTTCGCCACTCGAGTTCTCGTCACCGTCTTCGCCGGGGCCGCCGCCGTCTAGCGTTCCAGAGCAGCCGGCCAGTCCGGCGACCGTGAGCGTTCCGAGGACGGACAGTGTGCGTCTGCGAGAGGGCATGTGTCTCGAGAGCCAACGGATACCGTCAAATGATTTTTTCAGGATTCGACTGGATTTCTCCGCTGAGAGTCACCTATTGGAGAATGTAATCGAATTTGAACTACGTTCGTAAAGAGGTCTTCTGTGGGACACCCACGTCTACCCGGATACCTTCACTCTCCGTCCGCGAACTCCTCGACGAACGCCGTCGCCTCGCTCTCGCTCTCGAACAGAACCACGAACCGGCCGTCGTACTCACCGTCTTCGATCGCGGCCGCCAGATCCGGGCCGAGCGAGTACGTATCGTGAACGCCCTCACCGTCGTAGACGACGATTTCGGCGTCTCGAGGCGACTCGAGTGCACCCGTCTCCTCGAGAGCAGTCGTATACGACTCGGTTCCCGCCGGCGTCAACTGAACGGGGACCGTGTGGCCCTGTCGTGAGGAGTACGTCGGCTCTCCGATCGAGTCGACCTGCTCGTAGGTGACCGCCTCCCGTTGCTCGCTGCCGTCGGTGACGGCGATGAACGGGTCGCCAGCCCGCGGGTGGTCCTCGCCGATCGTCGCGTTCAGTTCGTCGGTCTCGTCGGATTCCTCCCCTCCGGTCTCCACCTCGTCACCGTCAGCGACATCGTCTGCCCCCGTCGTCTCCATCTCGGTGCTTCGATTCTCGGTCGTTCCCGTTCCCGCTTCCGTGTCGCTACGACCGTCTTCGTCGAGACAACCTGCCACTGCGGCGACCGTCCCGGTGATAACTGTCTGGAGGACGCGTCTTCGAGTCGCCATCGTGAAAAAGAAGTAACACGTTGGGGGTAAAATGTCCTCTGGTTCGAACGTACCGGGACCGGTGAACTCCGCTCTCCGACGTACTCGTCGACTCAGTAGTGCCAGGGATACTCCGAGAAGTCCGGCTCCCGCCCTTCGACGAACGCGTCCCGACCCTCCGCGGCTTCGTCGGTCATGTACCCCAGTCGAGTCGCCTCGCCCGCGAACACCTGCTGGCCGACCATCCCGTCGTCGGCCATGTTGAACCCGTACTTGAGCATCCGCATCGCGGTCGGGCTCTTCGCGTTGATCCGCTCGCCCCACTCGAGGGCGGTCTCTTCGAGGTCTTCGTGGGGAACGGCCTCGTTGACCATGCCCATCTCGGCGGCCTCTTCGGCCGAGTAGGTCTTCCCGAGGAAGAACACCTCTCGAGCCTTCTTCTGTCCGATCTGCTGGGCGAGGTAGGCGGAGCCGAAGCCGGCGTCGTAGCTTGCCACATCGGGGTCGGTCTGGAGGAACTTCGCGTGCTCCTCGCTCGCGAGCGTGAGGTCGCAGACGACGTGCAGCGAGTGACCGCCGCCGACGGCCCAGCCGGGGACGACGCAGACGACGACCTTCGGGAGGTGGCGGATCTGACGCTGGACCTCGAGGATGTGCAGTCGGCCCTGCTCCGACGCCCGGTCCTCGTCGCCCTCGTACTGATAGCCGTCCTCGCCGCGGATCGTCTGATCGCCGCCCGAACAGAAGGCCCAGCCGCCGTCTTTGGGGGAGGGGCCGTTACCCGTTAGGAGCACGCACCCGACGTCCGTCTGGCGCTTGGCGTGCTCGAGTGCGTCGTACAGTTCGTCGACGGTCCCCGGTCGGAAGGCGTTGCGAACCTCGGGACGGTCGAACGCGATGCGGACCGTCCCCGAATTCACCGCACGGTGATAGGTCAGATCGCGAAAGTCGAAGTCCTCGATCGGTTCCCACCGATCCTCGTCGAACAGTTCCGAAACCATGTCTCGCCATTGCACTCGAGGGCGTGAAATAGGGACAGGTTTAGCAGTGACTGTGAGTGTCAGAGTTACCCTCGTCGACTCGAGTGACGAGTGCACCGTTCAGCCGCTGATTTCGGGGACGATCGAGCATCACCCCACGGCCCCTGTCGCTGAGGAGACCGTAGCGACCTCGAGTCGTCCGGTCGTACTGAGACCGACGACGCCGACGGTGAACGCGGTGGGAGAGGGTAACCGCCGGATCTGTCAGCCGGAGTTATTTTCACACTCGAAATCGTATCGCTGACGGCCGATGGGCGAGACCTACTACGAGATCCTCGAGATCTCTCCGGACGCGACCCAGGAGGAGATCACGGCAGCCTACCGGGAGCGCGTCCTCGAGACCCATCCAGATCGAAACGATGACCCGGACGCCGCCGACCAGTTCACGCGAGTGACCACAGCGGAGGAGGTCCTCTCCGACGAGACGTCGCGTGCTCGATACGACCGGCTCGGTCACGACGCGTACGTCAGGATGACTGATCGATTCACTGGCGGCGGACACGACGCTAGTCAGGCCGACGCAGAACCAAACGCCGGGTCGACCGACGATGCAACCGGTCGCGAATCGAACGCGGGGTACTATCGCACTCGGGCTCGAGCGCAGGCTGGAACAGCGAACACGGAGGAGCGAGGTGGGCCGAGTCACCACGCCAGACAACGCGCACGTCGGGAGCGTGCCTGGAACGAGTACGAGAGAGCGAAGACCGGTCACGAGCGAACGAAAACCGGTCGAAGTCGGGAGCGTGACTGGGAACGGGACCAGGGCCGGAGCCACGGAGACCACGGTCGGTCCGACGGATTCGACGTCGGGGCAGCCGCGACTGGGCAACGAACCTCGGGCCCGAGCGCGAACGACAACGGACACACGGAGACTGCAACCGACGACTCGAGTGGCGGCTTCCGCTACACCGTTCACGACTGGGACGACGACGTCGACCTCGAGGAACCCCGCCAGCGTCTCGATCGGGAGACGATCGTCACCGTCTGCGCGGTCGCGCTCCTGTATCCGTTGCTGGTCTACGCGAGTCTTACGCCGCAGTTTTCACACCTCGTCAACGCGGTCGTCGCAGCGTGTACGCTGGTCCTCGTCGGCTACCTACTGACGGTCCCACGGGCCGCGGTCGTCTCCTTCGGACTCTGGAGTGTGCTCGTTCCTCTCGGTCTCCCTCGACTCACCGCGATCGACCCGCTCTCGCTCGCCGGAATTCTCGTCGTGGGTGCGTTCTGGGTGCCGTTCGGGTACGCGATCGCCGTCTGGTGGGCGCTGCGGCCCTGACTGAGACCGGGATCGTGATCGTGGTCGCGATCACGATTCACTCGTAGTCGCCGGGATGCACGATCTATCCCTCCACCTCGAGTACCTCGAGGACGTCGTCGGGAATCGCCGTCTCGGAACTACTCGAGTCCGCGTACTCGAGCGTGTTGTCGCCGACGACCTCGAACGCGTAGTCGGTGCCGTCGCCGTCGACCACGACCCATGTCTTCGACTGACAGATCTACGAGAACGACGGTCCCTACACAAACCGTCGTCTCAAAATCCGGTCGTCAGTATCCACACCACCTATCGCAACATTCGAAACGCGGATTTCCCGCAGGGGCAGCCGACCCTGTTTCCGATGGGAGCGATATGCCCGTTTCGGGTCCGCCAGACCGCGAACACCGATCCGCACTCGTCGCACCGAGCCGCCCCCTTCGTCTTTGCGTTACTCGACATAGAGACTCCTTGATCACACACATATGTAAACGATGTGTGAATTCAGATGGAGTACCGGTAGCGTTACTACGGCAGGATCGAAACGAGGCCGAGAATCACTGAATCGATGTTACGCGTCGTCAAACCGCCAACTTCGCGTCTTCTCCTCGAGTTCCTCCCGCCGACGGTGACTCGCCTCGGCGTCGAACTCGAGTGCGAGCACCTGCGTTCCCGTCGACTCCAGGGAGTTCCGATAGGCGTCGCCGAACGCGGTGGGCGTGACGTACTCGAACTCGAGGTCGTACAGCTCTGCGAGCGCGTCGAACGAGAGTCCGTGAGGCGTCTTGAACTGGCCCATGAACGGCGGGTCGTACTCCTCGATCGGGAGCATGTGAAAGATGCCGCCGCCGTCGTTGTCCAGTAACACGATCGTCGCGTCGACGCCGCAGCGCTCGAGTGCGAGCAGGCCGTTCGAATCGTGATAGAACGCGAGGTCGCCGGTGACGAGGACGAGTGGCTCCTCGTCTTCGTCCTCTCCTTCGCTCTCTTTCTCGTCTTCGCTCACGGTAACACTCCCCGCACCCAGCGCCGTACTGACGATCCCGTCGATCCCGCTTGCACCTCGGTTGGCTAGCACCGTCAGGTCGGCGTCGCGGGGGCGTCCAAACCGGTCCGCGTCACGAATGGGCATACTGTTCGAGACGAATATCGTCGCCGGGTCCGGCGCGTGCTCGAGAACGGCGGCGAGAACCGCGCCTTCGAACGGATCGGCCCCGAGCCGGTCGTCCTCGAGTGCCGCGTCGACGACCGACCAGTGGTGTGCCTCCGCGTGCTGGAATCGCTCGAGCCATCCGTCGTCGTTCGTGGTCTTCGTCTCCGTTGCGGTCGCCGTCGTGTTCGCCAAACCGTCGATTGCGTCCACAAGCGACGAGATCAGCGCGTCCGGTTCCGCACCGACCAGATCGGTCGCCGTGAACGTCGCCTCACGCCAGTCGACGGCGGGGTCGATCAGGAACTGTCGACAGTCCGCATCGCGAAGCCAGTTGCGCAGCGGCTTCGAAGTCGGCGACGCCCCGACGCGAACGACGACGTCCGGGTCCGGCCACGTCTCCTCGAGGTAGGCGTCGTAGCCGCCACAGACGGTCGTCGTGGCCGTTTCCGCCGTTGTCCCACCGACTCCGACGTGCGAACCAAAGCGCACACCAGAGAGCGGATCGGCCAGAATCGGCGCCTCGAGTGTCCCCGCCAGTTCGACCATTGCGTTCGCGTCGAGTCCCGGCGGATCGGCCGGTCCGGCGACCAGCAACGGACGCTCGGCGTCTCCGAGCGCTGTTGTGATCCGCTCGACGTCGCGCTCCTCGAGCGTCGGCCGCCCCGAGGAGACGTCGACGAACGGCCCGTCCCGACCACGTCCGGCGAGCGTCTCCGCGAACGCCTCGGGCACGTCACCGGGGACCTCGACCGGCTCGAGCGGTTTGCGGAACGGACAGTTGAGGTGGACGGGCCCCGCCGGCGTCCCGGTCGTCTTCGCGAGCGCTCGAGCGGCGGTCGTCCGGAGCGAGCGCACTTTTCGCTCGTCGGCGTCGGGTTCTGGGAGTTCGGCGTCCCAGCGGACGCTGTCGCCGTACAGGTCTACCTGATCGATGGTCTGGTTCGCGCCGCTGTCCCGGAGTTCGGCCGGTCGGTCGGCGGTCAACACCAGCAGGGGAACGCGAGCCTGATGCGCCTCGATCACGGCGGGGTGGAAGTTGGCCGCCGCCGTGCCGGAGGTACAGACGAGCGCCGTCGGCCGGCCGGTCCGTCGCCCGCGGCCGAGCGCGAAGTACGCGGCGGAGCGCTCGTCGAGATGTGAGAACACTTCGATCGCGGGATGCTCGGCGAAGGCGACCGTCAGCGGTGTCGACCGACTTCCGGGGGCGATGCAGACGGCCTCGAGACCGCCCGCGGCGAGCTCGTCGGCGAGAATCCGTCCCCAGAGTGTGTTACGGTTCGGTGGTCTCTCCATCGAATCACCGTAACTCGTCGAGGACCGGTCTGAACTTGAGTTGAATTTCGTCCCACTCGTCGTCGGGATCACTGTCGGCGACGATTCCGTTGCCCGAGAACAGCGTCACCCGCTGGCCGGTCACCAGTCCAGACCGGAGGCCGACGGCGAACTCGCCGTCGCCTGCGGCGTCGAACCAGCCGATCGGCGACGCGTACCAGCCGCGGTCGAACGTCTCGATCTCCCGAATGGTCTCCCAAGCTGCATCCGGCGGGAGGCCGCCGACCGCAGGGGTCGGGTGGAGCGCCTCGACGATTTCGAGGACGTGGCGGTCGTCGTCTCCGACCAGCGTCGCCTCGATCGGTGTCTGGAGGTGCTGGATGGTCGCCAGCCGCCGAATCGTCTGTTCGCCCACCGTAACCGACGCCGAGAGCGACTCGAGGCCGTCGCGAATCGCCTCGACGACGAGGCCGTGTTCCTGCTGGAACTTCTCGCTTCCGACCATCCGCTCGACGAGTTCGTCGTCTTCTTCCGGCGTCTCGCCCCGCGGAACCGATCCAGCGAGCGCCTCCGTCTCGACGCGGTCGCCGTCCATCGAAACCAGACGCTCGGGCGGTGCGCCGAAGAACGTCCCGCCCTCGCTCTGATCGACGAGGAACCGATAGCAGTTGGGGTACTGCCGTCGCAATCGCTCGAGGGTCGCGGCGACGTCGAGATCCGACCCTGCGAGCTCGACTTCGAGCGTCTGTGCGAGGACGACCTTCTCGAGGGCTCCCGACTCGATTCGCTCGAGTGCCGTCTCGACCTGTCGGGTCCACGCCTCGCGCGTCGTCGGTCGGGTGGTGGCGGCGACGCCGGGGCCGGTCCCACTCGGACGCATCGCAGGGAGCTCGGCCAGTCGATCCCGCCAGTACTCGAGGTCCTCGGCCGCCGCCGTCGCGTCTTCGCCGACGACTGTCAGCCACGTTCCCCTTTCTTTTGCTCCCGCTTGCTCCGCCGCGTCGTCCCCTTCGTCGGTTCGGGTGACCTGCACTCGCGGAACGACGAACGAGGCAGCCTCGAAACCGCCCCACGGTTCCGACGGTTCGTGTCCGTCGTGAAAGGAGAGACCGCCGATCGCGCGCGGACGGCTGGCAGCCGGTCCGTCGTGTTCGAGCGACGCGAAGTAGTCGTCGGCGCGCGCCCGAACCCGTGCGAATCGCTGGCGACCAGTCGCCGTGAATCGCCGGGCGATGCCACAGCCGACCAGTTCGAGTCCGTCGGGTGTCGCCCACTGGACGCGCGGTGTGCCGTCGACGTCTAGAACTGCCCCGAAGGAGACGTCACCGAGTTCGCAACTTCGGCTGACCGGGTCGCTGGGATGTTCCGCCGTCGATCCCGTCAGTCGTCCATCACCCGCCGATCGATCCATTGAGGCCGACTCGGGCCCGTGCCGCCTTCAGCCTAACTATCTCTTCGTTTCCGAACCCCGGTCGCTGTATCATCGAGCGCTCGAACGATCGTCGAACTCGAGACAGAATACTCGCCCTGGCAGCGTCGGTCTCTGGAGTGCCCATCCTGACAGTCACGTCGGCTGGCTACTAAAGTCCCGATTCCCGGGACTGCGTCGGGGTCGAAACCGTCTGTAACGGTCTGATCCGAACCCAAATACCGTTGTACCCTGAAATACCCTCTTTATAACGAAGTAGGATCTCACCGATTCCCCCAGTGCATGGCGAGTAAGCAACAGATGCAGGAACGGGAGATGTCAGCACAGGATGTAGAAGACGTCGGAGAACAAGCGATGGGGCCTGCCTTCCTCGCGTCGGTGGCCTCGGTCGGGCTATCGTGGTACTACTTCTTCCTCAAGGGAGACCGTCAGCGAGGGCTGTTCGTCGGCCTGTGGCCGCCGACGATCCTCGCGTTCGCGAGTTACTTCAATCAGCGAAAGATGCGCCAGCAACTCGAGACGATCACGAAGCCCGGCGCGTCGCTCAAGAGCGCGCTCGACAACGTGATGGGGAACCGATAACCCGGAACGAGGGAGCCAGTAACCGATAACACGGACGAAGCGAGAGAACCGGACTCTGCGGGCGTTCGACCACCCATTTCTGGGCCGCTTTTCTGGATACGAGCGACAGTACGACGCGATCGGCGTTCGTTCGAGAGTAGTGTCCCCGTCAGGCTTAAATACCCCCTCGCCGAAACCCGAATCAGATGCCGAAAGTAGAGATCACAATCCCCGAACACCTCGAGATGCAGATCGCGCAGATGGTCGAGCGCGGCGAGTTCGTCAACCGTGAAGAGGCGATCGAAGACCTCCTTTCGACCGGTATCAAGGCGTACAAGACCAGCGGACCGATGGACGAAGAAGATGCTGGACTCGAAGACGACGGAATGATGGGCCACGACGACGAGTACGTCTTCTAGCTCGTTCCCTCTCGTATCTCGTTTCGTTCATTTCTCGGCGAGTTGCGGGTATTCGTCGTTCAGATCCGTTCGTTCTGTCACGACAGATCGATATCGTACACGAGGTGGGTTCTCATCACTACTTCCGCCTCTTTTCGTTCCTCAAGTCTCGATCGTTGAACATCGAGTTTCGAGTCTTGACTCCGTTTTCCGTCGAACGACGACATGCCGACCCGTGTCAATCTGACACACACCATCGAAACAGTGTTCCCCGTGAGGGAGAGACCCGTCTCCCGATGACTCGTGTCCGAAACCTCACACCCGACGATGCGTACGCGCTGACTGAACTCTACGAAGAGTACGAGTGGTGGGCCGACCGCGACGTCGACGACGTTCACACGGCGCTCACGGAAACTGAGGTCGCCGTCGGTATCGAAGACGGTGGTGCGCTCGTCGCTGCTGCTCGAGTTCTCACCGACTATACCTACTACGCGAACGTCTTCGACGTGATCGTCGCCGCCGACCGCCGCGGTGAGGGGATCGGTGAGATGCTCATGGACGCGGTCATTACGCATCCGGACCTCCGACGGGTCGGTGGTCTCTCGTTGCTCTGTCGGGACGGGCTGGTTCCGTACTACGAGTCAGTCGGCTTCGAACGGTTCGATCCTCACATGACGGTTCCGGAGGGTGGAACCGAGAAACTGGTTCGGATGACTTATCATCACGACAGCTGACCCGTAAGCGCGCAGTCTCGCTTTCAGAAAATCAACCGGTAGTAGTACGGGCTCACGAATCCCTCGATGATCGCCGCGAGCAACAAGATCACACCGAGACCGACGAGCACCCAGAAGGCACGCTCGAGTTCGTCCGCCAGCGTCGCTCGCGAGAGTCGACCCCGAACGGTCCGCCAGCCGACCAGACCGAGGTGGACGCCGAGTGCGCCGGCGACGAAAATCGCCGGAATCTCGAGGATCCCGTGTGGAACGACGAACGCGAGGAGTTCGGTGGGATCGGCCTCGAGACGGGTGTAGATCCCGAAGACGATGCCGTTGAACCAGATCGAGACGAGCGCCGGAATCGCGAGGACGACCCCGGCGTAGGCCGTCGTGAGCGCGACCGTCCAGTTGTTGGTGAAGAACTCCGCCGCCGCCGTGTGTGGGACGTGTCCATCCAACCGTCCGGCGATCGAGGTCTCGACGATACCGTCGAACGGCGTCGCCATCGCCCATCCCATCCCGAATCCGACGAGTGCGGTGGCCACGACGCCCGCGTGGAGAGCGGGCGTCTCCCGGACGAACGCGCGAAGCTCGTCCCACCCCCGTCGGAGCCCCCCGGCGAACTGTCCCCGAAGCGACTGCTCGAGGGCGGGCGGCTGAGTGACTGTCCCCCGATAGTCGCCGTACAGCACCGTCTTCAGGATATCGAGTGCCGGATAGAGAACCAACAACCCGATCAGGGAGACGACACTCCCGACGCCGACGACCGAGAGGATGGAGACGAACGCAGTGGAGGAGACGAACGTAAGAAACGCGAGCACGTAGTAGAACACTGCCTCGACCGGTTGCGAGCGAACGAACCCGACCGTTCTGGAGAGCGATTCGAACACGCCGACATCGTCGACGACGACTGCGACCGGCGCGAACGCGAAGAGCGCGCGCACGACGACGACCGTGGCGACCCACAGAAGAATGCCACCGAGCACGGGGAGCAGCCCGGCCGCCGGTTCGCCGGTCGCCCCGACGACGACACTCGACGCCGTCGTCGTGACGAACCAGATCGCGACCGTCGCCCCGATCCAGAGAGCGAGCTCTAACAGGAACAGCCCGAGAAACGAGCGCCAGTGGCGACGAACGCCCGCGATTCCCGTGCGTAGCCCTCGTTTGCCTCGAAGCCGTGCGTGACACGCCGCGAGCTGGCCTGCAGCGACGCCGGCATAGCAAACGAGCGACGCAAGGGCTGTGACGAGAACCGCGATCGCGAGCACGCCGGTGACCTCCTGCGTGACGAGCGGGTCGAACACCGGGACGAGTTCGGTACTCATCCAGTCGACGAACCCTTCCGGATCCGCTTCAGGGTTCGGCGGCGACTGATCCATCGTCGCGTACTCGTTACGGAACGCCTCGAGGCGGCCCGACGTCTCGAGGTAGACGTAGACGATCGCGAGTCCGAGAAACGTCCCGATGCGGGTGATCGTCGGGATCGCAGCACCCAGAACGTAAAAGGGGAGGAGATCCGCCGGGCGGCGCCGAAGCGTCCGCACGACACTGACGACCGACTCGGAGAGGCGCATAGCGAAGAGACAATCGGCGATCAGTTAAAGAAACCGAACGGATGTGTTTGACGAGTCGAGCTGGACAGCGAGTGTCAGTAGAAAGAGAGCAACGAGGACCAGAGACGTGGTGACAGGGTCGGAGACGCTACAGCATCACCAGCAACGGAATCGCGAACGCGATCGCGAGTCCCACGGCGAGGACGACGGCACCGATGCCGACGTCGCGGGTGGTGAACTCGCTCATCGGTGCAGTCGTTCGTCCCTCGTCGACGTCGTGTCCGACGTCGGCCGCCGAGTCGTGGTCGTGTGCGGGCTCGGTGTCTTCAGCCATACGGGAGTATTGCCGAGTGGGTCACTTAAGCGCTCCTCTCTCCGTTCAATCACTATCTCGTCTGCGATCAGTTCGTCGGCCAGTGGATAATACGAGAACAGCAGGCCGTTCGTTCACAACGCTGGCACCAGTAGTACGATCAGATTCATGCCGATCGATGCGAGCGTATTCGAACGCGGCGAGGAGCGATACTCGATCGAGGACGAGATCGTCCACCTCCTGCAGGAGAATTCGGACACGGCGTACAACGTCTACGAGATTACCACGCAGGTCATGGAACCGGGTTGGTCGGAATCGAACACCGACCTCTCCACAGACTACGCGGAGTACGTCGGCTGCTTTCTCGACCTGGCGACCGTCAACTCGATCCTCGATCAACTGGTCGACGACGGGATGGTCGAACGCCGGATTCTCGACGACGGCGACGGCGAACGAAGCTACTATCGAGCGCCGGTGGGCCGATGAACCGCTGAATTGATTCCAGCGTCAATGCAGACTCCTTTACTATCCCCGGTGCGAACGCCCACTC
The DNA here is from genome assembly GCA_025517485.1 of Natronoglomus mannanivorans. Taxonomy (GTDB): domain Archaea; phylum Halobacteriota; class Halobacteria; order Halobacteriales; family Natrialbaceae; genus Halomontanus; species Halomontanus mannanivorans. The sequence goes on from JAOPKB010000001.1 coordinate 192,095, forward strand.
ACTGAAGACATGGTCTTAACCAAGCGAATCATCCCGTGTATCGACGTCGACCTCGACGACGACGGGAACCCCGCCGTCTACACGGGCGTCCACTTCGAGGATCTGAAATACACCGGCGATCCGGTCGAGATGGCCAAAGCGTACAACCAGCTCGGGGCCGACGAGTTCGTCTTCCTCGATATCACCGCTTCCGCCGAGGGCCGAGAGACGATGCTCGACGTCGTCGAACGCGTCGCCGACGAGGTGTTCATCCCACTGACCGTCGGCGGCGGCATCCGTACGACCGACGACATCAAAGAGACGCTCCGAGCGGGCGCCGACAAGGTCTCGATCACCACCGGCGCACTGGAGCGACCCGAACTGGTCAACGAAGGTGCGCGGGCGTTCGGGAGCCAGTGTATCGTCATCAGCGTCGACGCCCGTCGCCGGTTCGACGAGGAGGGCGAACACTACACCGAGATCGACGGCGAGTCCTGCTGGTTCGAGTGTACGAAGAAAGGCGGCCGCGAGGGGACGGGAATCGACGTCGTCGAGTGGGCGAACGAAGCCGAGTCCCGCGGTGCGGGCGAGCTGTTCGTCAACTCGATCGACAAGGACGGGACCAAAGACGGCTACGACGTGCCACTCACGACGGCGGTTTGCGACGCGGTCGACACGCCCGTCATCGCCTCCTCGGGCTGTGGCGGTCCCGAAGACATGTACGAGGTCTTTACGGAGGCGAACGCCGACGCCGGCCTCGCCGCGTCGATCTTCCACTTCGACGAGTACTCGATCGGCGACGTCAAGGAGTACCTCGACGAGCGAAACGTTCCGGTTCGGCTGTAAAGCGAACAGCCGTCTCACTGTCGCCGACCCGCCGTCATCGTTTTCGTCTCTGTCCACCCCTCCGTTTGCACTCAGCCACCACTCGAGAGCTCACAGAATCTCCCGAATCCGGTCTCGTCCGGTCGCTTTCGCTAGCCTTTTGTCGTATCGCTCGATTGTCCGACTAGTGAAGTGGCGGTGTACGTGGTGTGGCAAACCACACGAGGAGAACGACCCTCCCTGTGACTCCTGTGGTCACGGCGAGTTCGAAGAGGCGGTCGTCCGCCAGAACGAGTTCGAGACTGTCGACACCGGGACACAGTACATGTGGGTGTGTGAGAACTGTGGCCGCCAGCACATGCGCAACAACCCGCCCTGTTCGCGATGTGGGGGCCACGACCTCGAGAAGACCGAACAGCGGTTCGACGATCTCGAGAGCGACCTCGCCGTTCCCAGTTGGTTCGAGGTCGCAAAGCCCTACGCCCCGATCATCGTCGTTCTGGTCCTCGTCGCCGGGCTGTTCGCGACGGGGATCGTGCCGCTGTCCGTCCTCCCCGGCATCGGCACCCCCTCGCCGCCCGACGCCCCCGGTGACGGTGAGCAACACGCGGGGATCGATCTCACGGCGGTCGAGCACGAGGTTCACGACCGACTCGAGGCCCACCGACAGGGTACCGATGCGAATACGCGCAGTTACGACGGCGGACTCGCCGGAATCGCCGAGTACGTGAACCGGCAGGAGGTCGTCGAGTATCGCGAGGGGACGCGGCCGGAGGACCCGGACTGGAACGCGTTCGGTCCGTCGTGTTCGGGTGATCCCGTCGGAAGTGCGCTCGAGCCGTTCGACGGGGCCGGGTCCGATGCGTTCGACGACGAAACACTGCTGGCTGACGAGGTCGCCGACCGGCTCGTGGCGAATCCCGAACTCGAGCGACTCGTCTCCGGAGAGTACGGTGCAGAAGGACTCGACGTGCACGTCCACGACGGAACGGTGTTCGTATTCTACGCGGTGTGCTAAAATCGGAACGACGGCTTTCGGTCAGTTCCGTGCGGTGTGGTTCCGCTTTCGTCTCTTCTTCTCGTCTCTCGCTTCTCGCTTCTCGACTGCAGTGTCAGGCCGCCGCCTCGAACGCGTCGCGGAACGCGGTCGTCTTCTCGCGGACGGTAATCGCTCCTTCCTCGAGGGCGTCGAGCGGGTCGACGCCTGGTTCGGTCTTGATGGTCAGAATCGGATCGGTCTGGCCACCGGACTGTTCCGGATTCATATCGTAGGTCGCGGCGGTGACGTCGTCGCTCTCGAGCAGTGCTCCCTTGAGCACGTTCATGAACGTGTGGTCTTCGCCGGCGATCTCGATCGATAGTTCGGTCTCGCTACTCTCGGTGACCCGCAGCTCCATATCCACGTGTCCGTTCGTCGGCCGCTTGTACCTTTCGAACCGGCCTCGAGTGCCGACCCGGACAATCGAGGAGGCCGGCGACAGAGAGGCACAATCACTATACCCGCTGGGACGAACCGGTGTCACAATAGATGGAAGTGCGCGTCCTCTCTGCGGTTCTCGTCGGTCTCGTCGCGGTGACGGTCGTTACGTCGATCGGAGCCGTGCGACTGCTCGATCGGTCGGATCGACGGTGGAGTGCCGTACTGCAGGCTCGGCTGGTGATGGGGGTCCCGTGGGGGACGCTCGTCGTGATCTGTTTCGTCCTCTCGATCTACCTGTTCGTTCAGGACGGGATCACTGCGTGGCATCGACCGGTCGTCATCCCCTATCGAGCGTGGTCGTACTTCTATCCGCTCGGGATGCTCACGGCACCGTTTTCACACGCCAGCGAGGGCCACCTCGTCGGGAACCTCGTCGGTGCACTGGCCGTCGCACCGATCGCCGAGTACGCTTGGGGGCACTATCCCAGAGATCGAGGGTCGGCGTCGTTCTCGTCGTGGCGACGGAACCCCTGGATCCGGGCGCTGGTGATCTTCCCGCTGGTCGTGATCGGCGTCGGACTCGTGACGAGTCTCTTCGCGCTCGGGCCGGTCATCGGTTTCTCCGGTGTCGTCTACGCCTTCGCCGGCTTCGCGATCGTCCGCTACCCTATTGCGACGCTGATCGCAGTGACCAGCGCCCAGGGTGCGTTGATGACCGTCTACCGGGCGATCAACCAGCCGATCTACGTGACGACCGCGCAGGCGAGTCCGCCCTCGGCGCCTGGCTGGGCGACGATCGCCATTCAGGGCCACGCGCTCGGATTCCTGCTCGGCTTCTGTTGTGCAGTCGTGCTCTTCCAGCGACGGGGGGTCCGATCGGACCCGGTTCGGCTCTGGGTCGCTCTGGTCCTGTTCGGGTTCGCGAAGTCACTCTGGGCGATTTACTGGTTCCGGGGGAGCGAGACGTACGTCCTCTATCGAGGCCTCGGCGTCGTCGTCGTCACGACGCTCGCGATTCTCGCGACGCTCGCAGTCGTCAGCTCCGACCGCCCGCTCTTCCCGTCGTCGACCGGCGGACGACCCGCGTCACAGCAGACCTCGAAGTCGACCTGGCGCCCCCTCGAGCTGGGGCTTCCCTCGATTCGATCGGACGAGTCCCCGGACGACTCGAGTTCTGCCTCTCACTCCGATGCTCGCTCTCGCTCTGGCTTCGATACTGACATCGACACCGAATCCAGCACGCGAATTCGCGAACTGGTGGGCGACCCTGGTGGGCGACTCGAGTCGGCACCGACGGCCGAGCGCTCGACGAACGACGGGACGATCGGATCGGCACTGTCGTCGATAACCAGACGAGAACTTGCGTTCGTGGCCATCGTCGTCGTCCTCGCGCTCATCTCGGGCCCTGCACTGCCGTTCAACATCTTCGTCCTCGAGGACGACTCGAGTCCGGGCGAGGAGTCGATCACGGTCGAGGGTTACTCGATCACGTACGCGGAGGACGTCGAGAACGAACTCATCTCGTTCATCGACATCTCGATGTTCGGCGAGGATACTGCCGTCGAGACCAGCGGCGTCATCGTCTCCAATCCGGACCGAAACATCTGGGACGATGCCGTGTCGGCCAATCGATTAGCATTCTCCGGGCAGTCGACGGTCCACGTCGGCGGTCCCGGATGGCGGGAGTCGGTGACGGCGTTCCGTCAGGGCTGGTCGGCAACTGGTGGCGAGACGGCCTACCAGATCTGGCTCCAGCAATCGGGTGAGTCCGCCCAGCACGTGTTCACCTCCGAGCCAGCGCAGACGAACGTGCAACTTGCAGGGAACAACGTCACGGTCGTTCCCGACAGCGGCGCGTTCTATCTGGTCGTCGAGAACGTCGACAGCGGGGCAGAAGAGTCCGTTCGAATTCCGATGGACGATGGGACCGTCGAGGCTGGCGGCGTCACGTTCGAACGCGAGGGGAGTCGGATCTACGGCGAGGTCGACGATACCCGTGTGCAGGTGGCGAACCGAGAACGGTACAACCGCTGACGTCCACAGAGAAGCGATCACTCCGTTCTGCGTGTCTCTCCGACGTGACGCTACTCGACACTAACCGACACGATTCGAATCCCTCCACTCGATCCGAAACACCTCCGCGTCGAGTTCACGCCGCTCGTCTTCGTGGAATCCGAACCGATGCTCGAGGGAAAAACTCGCTCGAAAGGCGTGTGTGACCGTTCCGCCGTTGTCCGTCGCGAACGACTCGACGAACTCCTGGCTTCCCTCGTTGTGGATCGTATACGAGACGCGACCGATCTCACGAGCAGTCTCGAGGAACGCTCGATCCGCGTGTCGGTTCCCCCGCTGGGCGCCGAAGGGCGGATTAGAGAGGACGGTGGCGTCGGGACACGAGAGCGGGTGGCGATTGACGTCGGCGTGGAGCCAGTCGATCGGTGAGTCAGCGGAGGAAGACGAAGACGAAGACGAGGGTGGAGACGAAACCGAGGATGAGGACGAAGACGACCGTCCGGACCCACCCTCGAGCCCGAAGACACGCGATTCGTTTTCGCGAGCTACCTCGAGTGCCGATCGATCGACGTCGATCCCGATCACGCGGTCGGCGTCCGACATCGCGGCGCCGATCGCGAGCATCCCGGTCCCGGTCCCGAGATCGACGACGGTCCCGTCGGTCAGGTCGTTTTGCAGTCCAGCGAGATGAACGATGTGAGCCGCGATCTCTGGCGGCGTCAGATACTGTTCGAGAGCCGGTGACGGATCGTCGAAATCGGTGACCGCCTCGAGTCGGCGAGCGATCGTTCCCCGAGAGCCCATCGGAGACGCTCAGTTCTCGAGCGTAATGGGTGCGTCGAGTTCCAGCGTCAGTCCCTCGCGGTCGGCGCGTTCGGCACACGCTGCCAGCGCCGGCCGAACTTTTGCGGGATTTGCGATTTCTTCACAGGAGACGGTGACAGTCGCGACGCCGAGGAACGATCCGGCACGGACGAAGCCACGAATTCGGTCGACTTCCTCCTGAGTGGTCAGTGAGCAGTCTTCGTCGAAACACGCGTTGACGGTCAGTCCGGCAGGAGAGAGCCCTTCGTGGTTCAGTTCGCGCTTGAGATTGCGGAGGTAGTCGGGTGCGGTCGATTCCAGTGCGGCCGCCTCGAGTCGAACGGGGGTGATATCTGCGGGTCGACACCGCTCGATCGCACGGCCGACGTCAGCGTCTCCGGCTGCAGTCGTACTCATTACGAGCACATACATTAGCCGCATACAAAAACCTTCGTAAATGCCCAGTAGTAATATGAGGGGCGGATTAGTGGCGGGGAGACTGACGGACTCGATCCGGGTCGTGTCGGCCGAGACGTCAAAATGGCATACAGTTAAGAACGTTCCGTGAGAGAAGAACGTATGGACGAATGCCCACGGTGTCAGTCACCGCTCGAGCGACTCTCGCTGGGCGACGTCACGACCACCGCGTGTAACCGCTGTGGGTTCGCCGACGTTCCGGTCGACCACGAGAGTGAGCGACCCGAGTTCGAGTCCTGGCGGGATGCGTTCAATCGGTTCTACGAGGAGTGACCGCGAATCTCGGGGATGGAGGCAGCCGTCGTGGCCCATCGATCGTCGGTCCCTCGAGTCGGCCGTCCAGTGTTTTGAGCGGCATCGCCCGAGTTCAGTGATCTGTGTTCGGTGTCCAGTAGAGACTGTCTGCGGATCCTGTCGACCAAAGAAAATTCGAGTTCGAATCGAGTTCGAGCCCGATCTACTCGTTCGCGGGTGCCGCTTCGGCGTCGTCTTCGTCTTCGTAGCTGACGTCTTCGTCCGAACGGGCTGCGACGAGGCCACCACGGGCGACGCTGTACAGCGGCTCGTCGGCGTGACTGACGCCGCTGATCGAGAACGGAATGTTCGCGTCCTCTAAGTGGTCGCGGAACAGCGCCTCGAAGCCGCTGGGACTCGAGGTCCCACCGGTGACGACGACGGGAACGTCGAGACCTTCCTCGACGTCTTCCTCGTCGACCTCCTTGACGATGTTCTCGATGACGTAATCGAGCAGGTTCTCGTAGTAAATCGAGAGCGCACCCTCGACGCCACCGACGTCGGTGGTGAAGTCGAGTTCGAAGTCGTCCTCTTTGATCGAGGTGACCTTGTCGACGGGCGTCCCGGTCGCTCGAGCTGCCTGTTCGTCGACCCAGTCGCCACCGCGGGCGACGGAGAACTTCATGACGGGAACCGCATAGTAGGCGAGACAGACGTTCGTCATCCCTGCACCGAAACTGATGCCAAGGCCGGTGAAGTTGTTGTCCGCGAGTTCGCTGTAGATGACGGACATCCCCTCGTTGATCGGTTCGGAGTCGTACCCCATATCGTCGAGGAACGACTCGATCGTCTTCTGGTGGTAGAGCGTCGAGAGATCCGAGTCGATCGGGTCCGCAGGGGACGAGAAGTAGAGTTTCTCGCCGGAGTAGGCGGGCTCGCCGACGACCTGTTCGATGATGAGCTTCATCATGGGGATCGCGCTCTTCTCGTCCGAGGAGAGGATCCCGTGTTTCATGGGTCGACGCGTCTCTTTGTTGAAGATGTTCGCGAAGTTCAGCGCGTCGTCACCAACGACGTACACTTTGTCGTCCTTGCGAATGTGAAGGACTTCACTGCGCGAAAGCATCTGCTCGGCCATGTCCGAGTATTCGATCTCCACGAAGGAGTTGCGTTGCTGCACGAAAACTGTGTCATTCCCATCCTGCTGTGCCGACAGGATGTTCATTGTTCCAACGTCTAGGCCCTTGGCCATGTTTGCCCAAGGCGTCTGACGGATTATAAATCTATGTGAATTCTCAGCACCACTAAAACTGATGAAATAAGAAAGTATTTATAGCGACGGCTCGGGATTAATTCCTCTTTACCCGATTCCGCACTGTCTGGAGTAGCCCGTCCGACTCGCCGCTTCCGGACACTCGCGCTTTGAGTCGACCGATCGGCCCAGTGACCGTTGTCAGTCGGCTTTCCTGTTCACTCGCCTCCGCCTCCTTTTGCTTTTGTTCTCGGAGTTCTTTCAGTTTCGCCGTCTGATCGTCGACGGTCGAACTCGAGGTCGTCGTCTTCGTCTCGCCGCCTTTCAGTCCTTTCAGCCCGGCGACCTGATTGTCGACGCCCGACGATCGGGTCGTCTTGGCCTCGAAGTTGATCTCCGCGCCCTCGAACTCGTGGTCGCTGAAACTCAGTCGCTTGTGTTCTGCCTTCTCGACACCACCCCACGAGAGTTCGACACCCTCCATGGCGTCGTCGATGTCGCCTCGAATCTCCTCGTCGGAGTAGTGTTCTTCTTCCTCCTCGTCGTATGTGATCTCGACGGCGTCGGCCGAACGGGCGAGCTCGAGATAGTGAGCGATGAGCGCCGCGCCAGTCGCTGCGGTGATACTCGCGAGACCAATCGCGTACGTCGCGACGACGTGAACCGTCCCGTAGGCCGCGTCGGAACTCTCGTAGAAGTTCCAGTCGGGGTAGATCGTTACGAACCCGACGACGGCGGCGACGGTGACCAGAGCGCCCGCCAGAGAAGTATAGACGACCCGTCGTTCGGTCGGCAAGAGCGTGACGATTCCGAGCATCGTCGCCGGAAGCGACAGCATGCCGAGTGCGTAGGCCGGTCGAACCCACGCGAAGTACTCCGCCGATCGGGCCTCGAGCGTGCTACTGTACAGAAACAGTCCGAGACCGGCAATCGCGAGACCGATGCCACCCAGAAACAATCCGAAGCCGAGGTATACGTCCGTTCGACCGTCCGGTTCACCGATGTACTGCCGATAGAGGTCGAACAGGTATCCTTCTGAAGGCTGTTCCGCTGCCATTAGGCACCCTTTACTCTCCAGTACTATGACTTTTGGGACGAGAAATATACTGTCTGTGCCACTGGTCGTGGGCTTCGCTACGGCCGTTCGACGACGCTACTGTACGAGTACTCTCGAAGAAAATTCGTCCCGGTAGTCGTAGGGACCTCAATCCTGACAGCAACCGCCGGCCTCCTCGCCGAAGTTGACGGCGAGTGGGTCGGAGATGACGTCGTTGATCGCGTCCAGCCGTTCTGCCAGTTCGCTCTTGGCCTGCAGATACTCCTCCATGACTGGCATCGAGTGAAGTTCGTTCTGGGTCTCCTGCAGTCGCTGGAGGTCCTCCTGGGTCGCGGTTCCCGCCTGACGCGCGAGCATGAACTCTTGACGGATCCGTTCGAACTCGTCGATCTTCTCCTGGGTCGTCTCGGAGTCCTCGACGGCCTTCTTTGCCGATTCGAACGCCTCGTACTCCGGTAGTTCGGTGATCGCCTCGCCGAGTTCGGTCCCGAGTTCTTCGGCACGGCTCGTCTGGATGCTCATACGTCTAGTACGAAACTGCCCCGTTTCAACTTGCCGGATCGTTCGTCGACAGCGTGACCGGACAGGACAGGACAACGAGAAGACAGATATCCAATAGCTATGGCCGAAAGATATACTACTCGCTGAGACAAGACGAGTGTACGAGAGGATATCAAAGTCGAATGTACGATCACGATCTCTGTCCCATTGACCTGTCGACGGCACTCCTCGGTCGAGACTATGTCGGACGATAGCTACACCGTCCTCGTCGTCGACGACGACGAAGACGTGGTCGATCTCTTCGAGAGTTGGCTGTCGGACCACTACACGGTCAAAACGGCGACCGACGGCGAGGACGCCCTCGCGGAACTCGAGGGTGTCGACGTCGCGTTGCTGGACCGGCGACTGCCGACGTGCTCCGGTGACCACGTCGCCGCCGAAATCGACCGTCGCGACGGCGACTGTATGACGGCGATCGTCAGCGGCGTCGAACCCGACACCGATATCGTCCACGTCTCCTGTGGCGAATATCTCGTCAAACCGATCGACGAGAGCGAACTCCTCGACACCGTCGATCGGCTCCGCCAGCGCGCTCGCTACGACGATCGACTCGCGGAGTGTGCGAACCTCGCGGCCAAACGCGGCGCACTCGAGGCGTCCCAGCCGCAAGCCAAACTCGAGCGCGATCCGGAGTACGTCGATCTCTGCCGACAGATCACGAAGCTGCGAACCGAACTCGACGATCTGACCCGGGAGTTCGACGCCGAGGACTTCCGAGCGGCCTTCGAGACGCCGGATTTCAGAGGCGGATCACGGATCCAGCAGGTCGGCTGGCTGTCCTGATCTGGCCTGACCCGGACGTCACCCCCGTTCTCTACGGCCCCGAGACTGCAAAGCGGGGCCGTTTTACGTCCGTGGCCGCAAGAGCAGTCAATGAGCCAGGAGTCGGAGTACAGCGAAGGGGACCTCCGGAATACGGGGTTGTCTCTCAAACACGATCGCGAATGGGACTACGAACTCGAGCGGATCATCGAGGCGATCGAGGAACGTGACGCGAACAAGGTCGGGCTGCAGTTTCCCGAGGGACTGAAACGGCGCGGCCCGAAAGTCGCCGACGACCTGCGTTCGCTCGTCGACGACGACGTGACTTTCATGCTCTCCGGGCAGCCCTGTTACGGCGCCTGCGACCTCGACACCTACCTGATGAAACGGACCGACGTCTTCGTCCACTTCGGCCACTCGCCGATGAAGGACACGGACAAGGTCATCTACGTCCCCCTGTTCTCGAACGTCGAGATCGAACCGATCATGGAAGAATCGCTCGAGACGCTCGAGGATTCCGAGGAGACGCCAGAAATCGGTCTGGTCACGACCGCCCAGCACATGAACCGCTTCGAGGAGATGTGTGCGTTCCTCGAGGAACGCGGCTACGAGGTGCAGACGCGACGGGGCGACGACCGCCTGACCCACGAGGGACAGGTGCTGGGCTGTAACTACGCCAGCGCCGACGTCCCGGCCGATCAGGTCCTCTACGTCGGCGGCGGGAAGTTCCACCCGCTCGGACTCGCGATGGAACACCCCGACAAACACGTCGTCATCGCGGACCCGGTCAACAACGTCGTGACGGTTGCGGATACGGAGAAGTTCCTGAAACAGCGCTACGGCGCCGTCCACCGCGCGATGGACGCCCAGAAGTGGGGCGTCATCTTCTGTACCAAGATCGGTCAGGGCCGGTGGGAACAGGCCCAGGACATTCTCGAGAACAACGACGACGCCTATCTCATCACGATGGACGAGGTCACACCGGATCGCCTGCGAAACTTCGACATGGACGCCTTCGTCAACACCGGCTGTCCGCGGATCACGACCGACGACGGCCCCCAGTTCCACAAACCGATGCTCACCCCCGGTGAGTACGAGATCGCGGTCGGCAACAAGCCACTCGACGAACTTTCCTTCGATACCTTCCACGGAACCTGGTAGGACCGAGTTCGCCCGCCTCTCTTCTTCTTCGTCTTCCAATCGTTGCTGAGAACGGTTATAGTAGCCACTGAGCGTCACAGCACACCTGATCGCCCGAGAGCAGCGCGGTTCGGAGAGCGCGGTTCGGAGCGAGTGAAACGAGCGAGAACCGCGGGCTGTGCGATGGGTGTGTACATAGTTTCAGCTGTCACTACATCATCTGACAATTTTGTGACCGCACAACAGTTTCAGTTGATTCGATAACGCCCTCCCAACGATCGTTTCGTACGCTCGAGTTGCTGTCCGTTCGAAATCCGTGTTTACTTCGAAACAGCCAGTGTCTGCCTATAGAACGCCGTATTACGTTCGGGCAATGAATTTAAGGGTAGACTATTACCTCTCCGCTGACTTCGAAAAGTATCCACTACTGGCCAACGAAAATTGGTATTCAATACGTACAGTCGTAACATCAGAATAAATGCAACCATACGGACCAAAACAGTTTGGAGTATTCCTTTTGGAGGTAGCAGTCGGACCGATAGGTAATGAAACGACCGTCCGACCGATCGGAAGCCGAGCATACTCGAGACACACTCTTTCGCTGTCTTGCGAACGGTCACCAGCGGTATCTTCTGGGATACGTCCACGAACGGTCCTCGTCCGGGGTCGCGAAAAGTGATCTTGCCACCTGGCACGCGGCGACGATCCACGAGAAAGCACTGATTGAGGTTACGGATTCCGAACACGAGCGTGCACGTACCGAACTCCACCACAAGCACCTGCCGATGCTGGAGGAAGCGGGACTGATCGAGTGCGACGAGCAGGGATCGGTCACCACGACCGACCACCCCGCGTTCGAGGACTCGAGTATCGTCGATGCCGTGACGGATTCCGAGACGGTCCACGACGAGTCACTGGACGCGCTCTTCGATGCGCTCGCTGACTCCCGCCGTCGGACGGTCCTCTCCGTACTCGGACAGCAGTACCACCCAATCTCGCTCGAGACGCTCGCTCGCGACGTCGCCGCACGCGAGTCTAACACGCCCGAACGGGACGTCCCACAAGACCACGTCCAGCGAGTTCTCGTCCGACTCACGCACGTCCATCTCCCGCTGCTCGGGGACACGGGCCTCGTCGATTACGACACCGAGGCGGACCTGATCTCCTACGAGGGACATCCCGACCTGCGTGTCCAGTGGCTCGAGTCCTCGGTCGAAGACGTCATGGACAGTGTCGGAAGCGACGATCCCGAGACTACCGACGTCCAAACGCTCGAGGGGACCGAGATAATCGTCTCCCACGGCCAGTCGCTCTGTGAGGAGGCGAACGAGGAGCTGTTCATGCTGTTCTCGACGACTGGTCTGCTGGAGGAGGGCTGTTTCGCTCGCATCGAAGATGCACTCGACCGGGGCGTCGACGTCTATCTCGGGTCGCGGGATCCGGTCGTTCGCGAGACCGTTCGTGAGCGTGCGCCCGAGGTCGTGCTCTGGGAGCCACAACTGGATTGGCTCAACCTGTCGTCCGATACGGAGACCGTCGGCCGGCTCGTCTTCGCCGACAGGGACGCGATCATGCTCGGCACGGTAGGTGAGAAACGATCGGGAGGCAACTACGACGAGAAGGCGATCGTCGGGAAGGGTGCCGACAACGGGCTCGTCACGTTGATGGGCCAGTTGCTGGGTTCCAGGATCGATCATCTCGATTCCCAGACCGAAGACGTCCTGACGCAACTCTCACTGTAGCCTTCGGTCGCCATCCTCTCGGCGGTCGCTCCTCTTTCTCCGTCTCCAATTCCGCCTCGTGTTTCCCACCCCGCTCGTTCACCGGCGGACCACACTCGAGCCGTCGTCCCGTCTCGTCCTGTCGGCCGGCAAAAAACAACAACACTTACACCGCTACTGGGTGCAGGTGAAGTCATGTCGACAAGCGATTGGGGAGACTGGCTCCCAGAGGCGGTCGCGGACGCATCCCCTGACGGCGTCGCGATCTGGTATCTCGGCTGCAACGGGTTCGTACTCAAGGAAACCGACGGAACGACGCTCTTTATCGATCCGTACGTCGGGCTGGGTAATCCGCCGCGAACGGTCCGCATGATTCCCGTCCCCTTCGATCCCGAAGACGTCCGCGAGGCCGACGCGATCCTCGCGACCCACGAACACACCGACCACGTCGACGGGCCATCACAGGCACCGATCCTCGAGTCGACCGGTGCCGTCATGTACGGCCCCGACGACAGTCTCGCGGTCGCACTCGAGGAGGAGGGCTGGACCGAAGAGTGGGTCCTCGGCGAGGATCAGTTCGCGGAGGTCACCGAGGGAGACACCGTCGAGATCGGCGAGTTCACGGTCCACGTCGAACCGGCACACGATCCGGACGCGACCCATCCGGTGAGCTACGTGATCGAACACGACGCGGGGACGTTCTTCCACGGCGGCGACTCCAAGCCAGCCGACGAGTTCGAACGGATCGGTGAGGAGTACGACATCGATCTCGGCGTGCTGGCATTCGGTGCTGTCGGCCGGATTCCCGACAAAGAAAGCGGCGAGCCACAGCGAACGCGCTGGTACAGCGACGAGAATCAGATCATCGACGCGGCAGAGGACCTGCAACTCGACCGATTGCTCCCGAGTCACTGGGATATGTGGCGTGGAATGACCTCGGATCCGAAGGTACTCCACCATCACGCCAAGAGTTTCGAGTACCCCGGTGAACTCGAGCTCGTCGAGATCGGCGATCGAGTCGAATTATAAGATAATCGACCACTATTCAATCGCGTTCACTTCCACAGCGTTTTCGAAGAGGGCACCGTAACTCCCGTTTCATTTAAGTCAGTGGTCAAGTAACGTGTGGTTAATGAGTAGTACCGTCAATACAGACGAGGTTGTCGAGATCAGTGACGCAGACCTCACCGTTCGAAAGACGTTTGCCGCGGACGAGTTTCCCGTCCCTGCAATCCGGTTCGAAATCGAGTCCGATGCAGACGAGCCCGTTATGTTTCGTCTCGTCGAACAGATTCCGGAATCGTTCCCGATGGACGGCGTCGGGTTCCACCCCGACTATCACAGCGACAACTGGACCGCGTTTCAGGACAACCACGTCGAGTTTACCGGCTCGGTCGAGCCGGACGAATCCCTCGTGACTGTCTACGGGATCCGACTCGACGACGGCGATTCCGTCGACGCGTTCCTCACCGATCCGGAGATTGCGGAGGTTCGAACGAACGGGACGTCTGCCGACCACAGTAGCTCCGGCGCCGATCAGGTCGACGATACGATGATCGACGAGATCATCACCGACGACCGAAACCAAGTCGTCAAGGATATGCTGGCGGGGGATTCCGATACCGTCCCCGGACTCGACGACGAGGGTGACGACAGCGAAGCGGTCGACACGGCGGCCGATTCTGACTCTGACTCTGACTCTAACTCTGATTCACTCGACGACGAAGCGGACAGCCTCGATCTCGATCTCGGTGACGTCGATACCGACCCCGTCGCAGAACCCGATGCAGACGACGAAGACAGCGACGACGAAGACGACACACCGGACATCGATCTCGATTTCGGTGAGGAGTCGATTCCGGACGCTGATTCGTCGACTTCGACCTCGCCAGAAGACGAACCGACCGACGAGCACGAGCACGAGACCACCGACGACCTCGAGGAAGCCGACACCGACGTCCCGGAGATCGAACTCGATCTCGAGGCTGCAGCGGCGGCAGCCGACGATCCATCCGACGCAAGCGACACCGACGGTGATGGTGATGGCGACGACAGCGAAGCGCACGCGGCGGACGACTCCGAAACGGACACTGCCACCGAGGACGCGGACGTCGAATCCGTCTCCGAGACCAGCCCCGAGACGGGCGCGACCGACGACGATACGGACGACCAGGCCGACGAATCGGCGACCGTCGAGATCGACTCGGTCGGCTCGCAACTCGCCACGGAACTTCGAAACGGCGACCTCGACGACGACGAACTCGATCTCCTGCGGGAGGAACTCGATATCGGCCCGTCGAACAGCGAACTCGCTCGACTCGATCATCTCCAGTCGCGGATCGAACAGGTCGCCGCCTACTCGGCCGCACTCGAGGAGTTCCTCGACGAGAACGGGACGGGCGAACAGCTCATCACCGAGTTCAAAGCACAGCTCTCGTCGTTCGAATCCGATCTCGAGACCGTTACGACGCGCGTCGACGAGACCAAAGACTCCGTCGAGAGCCTCACGACCGACGTCGACGACCTCGAGGGCCGAACCGGAACCGTCGAATCGGACGTGAGCGCCGTCGACGACCGTACCGAGACGCTCGAGAGCGATCTCGATGATCTCGAATCGACCGTCGAGCCGCTTCCGGAGGGGCTCGAAGCAGTGGAATCCGACGTCGAAGACCTCGATACCGGCCTCGAATCCGTCGAAGAGACCGTCGACGATCACGGAGAGGAGCTTACGACTCTCGAGTCTGACGTCGGCGACCTCGAAGACGACGTGGACGACCTCGAAGCGGACGTCGACGACATTCGTGAGGACGTGTCCGAGATTCAGGAGTGGCGCTCGGAGCTGGGTTCGATGTTCTCGAACTGATCGTGAACTGATTGCGGTTCGTAACGACGCACACTCGGACTCGTAATTTCCGCTCTTTTACTTCCACGCACACCCAGACTCGTTCACCCGGTCTCTTCTCATACCGTCGATCGGGTTCACCAGCTCTCGCTGGCGCGACGCGAGGCCGCCGGAAACACAACTCGTTTAGGCATCCACAGCATCGATAGGACCGATGGGTGAGACGATTTCCATCGCAGTGCCGAGAAAGGGGCGACCGCTCGAGTCGGTGTTCGACCGACTCGCACGCCGACTGGACGTCACCGACGTCGCCGACGACGTCATCTCGACGCTGCGCCACGAGAAGGCCGTCACGAAAGGGACAGTCGAGGCCGCACGCGGCGACGTCTACCATCGTCTCGCCACCTACAGCAACGTCGACGACCCGCAAGCACCGGAGTACACGCTCGTTCGCGACGATCGAGCGAGCAAGCCACGTCGTATCGTCTTCGACAGCGTGACGATTCCGATCGACGGGAGCAACGGAGACGGAGTCCCGGCGGGGACGTCGATCCGGCTCGTCGGTCGCGAGGAGCCGTTTCGCGCGCTTCGGACCCACGACTTCGCGCTCGGATTCGACAGCGCCGATCTCGTTCTCGAGGAAGTCGTCGAGTTGCGTCCGGAGCCCCTCGATCGGATCGCCGACATCAACGCTCGGATCGATCCGTCGGATACGGACGTCGAAGTGGTGACCGGGCTCGGCGATACTGTCTACCACACGCTGATGGTCGCACCCGACGTGGCACCGTCTGGCGTGTCGTCAGCCGTCGACCGCTCGTTTCTCACCGACTACGAGGGGCCGCTCTGTATCGCCCCGCGGTACGAACGCCTCGTTCAGGCCGTCCTCGGTACCGAGACACTCGAGGGCATCGACTTCCGGTATCCGTCCGCGGAACTCGAGGAAGAGGCGGCGATCGCCGACGCCGGTGCCGGGGTCTACCTGACGGTGACCGGATCGACCGCACGCGAACACGGACTCGTTCTCGGTGAACAGCTCTTCCCGAGCGAGACCGTGCTGATGGAGAACACCGCGGAGGTCTCCAGTACTGTCGCTGCCGTTCGGTCCCTCCTGGCGACGCCCGAGACGGAAACCGAACTCGTCGTCGGGTCCGCCGAGTAGTAGTGCGCTCTCGCTCCCCTCCAACCAGAAACAGACTCCAACGCCGCTCGCTCAGACGCCGAGTGCCTCGAGATACCGATCGACGTGTTCGTAACAGTCGGTCGCGAGCTCCGTGATGATGTCGTCGAGTTCTCGTTCCGTCGGCCCCCACAGCCCCGGATGAACCAGTAACTGGAGTCGGTCGGGACGACCGTTGGGAAACGGCGGTTCCGTTTGCCACTTCTGGTTCGAATCCGAGAGGTAGCCGATTTCGCTGAAGTACTGCGGTTGATACGTGTTCTCGAACCCGTCGAAATCGACGTCGAGAACCCACTCGGGCGGCCGGTGAAACGAGACGGTGTCGACCGTCGAGTCGGTCAGCTGCCCGATGACGTCACACTCCGCACGGACCTTCGTCGTCAGTTCGTCGACCTCCGGCGGCCCGTCCCAGTAGTGGTGCGTGTTGAAGTGGAGGGCGACGTCGTGACCGAGCGCCTCGATCTCCTGTAACGCCTGTACGTGCTCGACCTCGAGTAAGTTGTAAATCGGCGTCGTCAACAGGAAACAGTAGGTCGACTCGACGCCGAGGGACGCCTCGATTCGAGCCATCTCGAGGGCAGTCGTCGGTGAGAGATCGACGTCGTGCCGGAGGACGATTTCGTCGGCCTCGAGCGTCGAAAAGTCGGTGAACGTGAACCCATCGTCCAGTAGCGATTGGAGCAATCGCTCGTAGGCTTCGAGGTCGTACGTCAGCCGATCGAGGGTACACACGTCAGGCATCGACATCTGTTTCTACCGTGATTGTGCCCGTGTTCGAGTCGGTATTCGAGTTGGCGGTCGATCCCGAACTCGAACTCCCACTCGTGAGATTGTGTTGATGGTCGACGCTATCGACCCGGTCGTTGTCGCCGCGTGATTCGAACGTGGCACCCACGGTCGGTTTCCACGAGTCCGCCTCGTACTCGGTCACGAGGAGGGTGCCGTCGGCGGTGGCCACGACGAAGTCACCGGTCCAGAAGACCTCGACGACCGTCCCCGCCTCGGCTCTCGGCTCGAGGTCCGAGGAGAACGGTCTGGCGTCCCAGATCATGACGCGTTCGCCGTCGGCGAAGGTGAACGCGCCGGGGTATGGATCCGCGACGGCACGAACGAGGTTGTGTACCTCCGTGGTGCCGTCACCCCAGTGAATCTCGCCGTCTTCGGGATTTCGCTTCGGATAGTACGTCGCCTCGTCCTCGCGCTGGGTTTCGTACTCCTGTTGCTCGCGGAGGATCGGCCCGACCACCTCGAGGAGCATCTCCTTCATACACATCGTGACCTTGTAGTAGAGCGTCTCGATGGTGTCGTGATCGGTGATGTCGAACTTTCTGGTCGTCACGATGTCGCCGGAATCGGCGCCGGGATCGAGTGTGATCACCGAGAGCAGGAACCGGTCGCGGTCCTCGATGAGCGACCAGTTGAGCGGTGAGCGACCGCGGCCCTTCGGGAGGCCAAACGCACTGCCGTGATTGCCGAGCGCGCCGTAGGTCGCCGTCTTCAGGACCGACTCCGGAATGAGCCGTTGCCAGCCGTTGACGATCATGAGGTCGGTATCGAGTTCTCGGAAGTGGGCGACGTCCTCGTCGTTCATCGAGTACGTCGACGGGTAGTAGATGGGAATGTCGTGTTCGTCGGCGATGTCGGCGAACGAGGCGTAGCCACAGACGCCGTGTTTGCTGGCCATTTCGGGATCGATCGAGACGATTTCCGTGATCGGGGCGTCGTGCTCGAGTAGGGTCTCCAGGACGTCACGTGCGGGGGCGGTGCAACCGACGTAGACGATGGAGGAATCGCTCGGGACGTTCATCGGTCGCCGATTGTGGTACGATAGGCATTGTTATAGGTTGCTTTCCATTGATTTACCGGTCCATACTCAGTATCTAGGCACTCCCCGGTTGACTTCGATGATCGGCTACGTCCCGGAGACGGGAAACGTCCAGTCGGTGGAAGACCCACGTGTGTCACGTCTTTGCTCCGGATATTCGAAGCCGGTGTCACAGCTGTGAGGTCCCGTTTCGAAGATGGATATAGATCAGTCGACGATTGCTCGCCAGCGTAGCGCTCGTTCGCCGTTGACCGTCCGCGATATGTCCGTCTGCACTGAGAACGGAAACACCAGCCATCTAATTCCATATAGCAGAATGAGGTATATGTGTTTGTAGCGAATCGTCTCCCGTCTCATCTATCGACGCAACCGGAACGTCGTACACACTGACTCACCCCGTTCTGGGCACCAGAGTATGCTCGACTACCGAGGACGACTGTCGCCTCGTCGTACAACAGGAACGTCTCCCACGGCCGTGGGAGTCGAGGACGAGCCACGGGCCGGGGCCTCGGTACTCGAGTCGACCGTCGGGCGAATTGACCGAACGAGTCGATCGACGAGCGTGTCGACTCTGTCCCCAGTAATCCAATTCATCACCGAGAGACAGACTGCTTTCACTCGGACAGAACACGGTAGCGGCCGTCGGCGAGGCGATGCTCGTCTCTCCACCCCAATCGATCTCGAGCACGTGCAAGTGTGCAACGACGGTTCGTGACTCTCGGAGTGCGACCGACAACTCGCACTCGAGGTGAGCCGGATGCGACGAGTGCAGCGGTCGACGAAACGAATGTCGTCTATCCGTTTCGAGCCACATCGATTGAGGTTACCTGAGCACTCGAACGAGGTTCGACCAGCCAGGGACAGTCTGTCGTCTGTGAGCGGCTGTGGCGGCCGTAGACCGCAGCCCCGTGGAAGAGCCCAATGGACTGTCCGAAGGCGGTAGACGACCACTACGCCAACGAGAGCGTGTTGTCGCCGAGCGACGAGG
This sequence comes from Natronoglomus mannanivorans, assembly GCA_025517485.1. Classification (GTDB taxonomy): domain Archaea; phylum Halobacteriota; class Halobacteria; order Halobacteriales; family Natrialbaceae; genus Halomontanus; species Halomontanus mannanivorans. Next base: position 211,172 of record JAOPKB010000001.1, read on the forward strand.
ACGGGCGCCCGTTGACACCGAGAACCGGTACGTAGCGCTCGAAGACCGCACGACTATCGACGGGGACGATTTTCGCGACAGCGGTTCGTACGGATACGGTACACCGATCCGATACCGTCCGATAACGCATCTCCAGCTTTCCGGACTGTCTCCGGCCGACTCGACAGCGGGTCGTAGCCCCTTACGTTCGCAACTCGAGGGAGGGCCGTACACTACCGTATCCAACGAGGTCTCGAGCGACCCGCGCTGACCGTGTTGATCTGATCGTCGGTTCCGGGGCACGAAGAGAGTGTCGTCACCGTCTCCGTCGGTACTGGCGAACTCCGTGCGACCGCAGAACGGGCCGCCCGTCGCTGTCGTCGGTTACTTCGCCGGTGGCGACCGGTTCGTGTTCGAACGTCGGTCGTGGCAGGCTCCGGAACCCGTTTCGTGCTCTCGAATGCGACGGTCGATTACGCCCTCGAGATTCCGCGACATCCGGTGGTTCGCCCACCCAGGACCATCACGGAACACTCGAGTTGTCGAGGTACTCGGCGGGCCACGAGCATCGCTCTCAGAGCCGACGAGACGGTAGCAGCATTCTCCGTTCACAACGGTCACCAGTTCACGAGAGCCGTCACTGCCGACACGGCCGGTCGTCCGTCGACGATCGATTCGACGGTTCGGTGAGAGGCTCGTCGGCCGGCCTCCGAGAACTCGAAATCGTTGCTCGTGTTCGGAGAGGAGGGACCACTCGCGTTCCGATCCGAACACACTGACGACGAGCTCGAGTCGACAGTATTCGCTGGCGACTACACCCGACTCGAGTGACTCGAGATCACCTCGGCTGTCCCGCTGTCGTCGCTGGCTGTGGTGGCCGTTCGTGACCGTTCGAAACACGAAGCATTTCATTACGCGGATCTGTTAGATCGACCGTTCGAGGCCCTCTTCGATCGACCCCATTCGGCGCTATTTGACCGTGTTCACAGGCGAAAAATACAGCACTCTGAGGCCCCTTTCTCGGTGTATTTTACTGGAATTCACGGATTACTGACGTAGAGGTCCCGCCCCATTCTCCAGGCGATCTGGCGAGGGAAATCGCTATAATCCCAGTACGTGCTAGTACATTCGGCTAATTTCAATCTCAACTTATGCAATGCTATCCGAGACAGATCCGAGATTGTACTAGTACAAATCGCCTCAATATGGCTGCACGATCTGATATTAGGTCTCTAATCTCGACACATGAGATAGATTGAAGGTCGTCCACTGTGAGGGGCCCGTATGAGCGACTCTCGCGACACCTCTCGAACGGTTGTCAACGTCTACGTCCCGGCGTATCAGAAAGAGCAGTGGGCCGACCACGCAGACGACCTCGACATGAGCCAGAGCGAGTTTGTCAGAACGATGGTACAATCGGGTCGAAAGGGGTTCGAATCCGCTCACGAGGAACCCACTTCTGAGGGTCCAAACCCCGGGGGTAACGCCCTCGAAACACGTGTCCTCAAACTACTATCGAATGACACGTATTCGTGGGACGAGCTCCTCGAAGCGGTCAACGAAGACATCGAAACGAGACTCGACGAGATACTCGAGGATCTTCAGTCGAACAACCGCATTCGATACAGCGGTCGCCACGGCGGATACACGGTCGTCGGAGGTGGGGAGTGACGATGGCGACCGAAACCGACGCCGACGGCGACGCTGAATCACTCGATGCCGTCGACGATCCGATCGGCTACTTCCTCGACGATCAGCGATTTCACGGTCGCAGCGAGCGAACGATCGAGTCCTACGAGCGCGTCTTGCGCCAGTTCGAGGCGTTCGTCTGCGGCGACGAAACGGCGAGCCCCACCGTCGACTCACCGGCCGACGCCGGTCGTCGCGAGTGCATGGCGTGGGTCCACTCGCTCAGAGGCGACCTCGAGTCGAGTACGATCGCGACCTACGCTTCCTACGTCCATCGGTTCTACGACTATATGACTCAGGTCGGTGCCTTCGAGTCGAACCCGATGGCACTGGTCGTCGCGGAGATGACCGAATCGATCGACGCGAACCCGACTCGGCGAGACATTTCGATCGACGAGATGCGAGCTTTCGTCGAGACGGTCTCTCACCCCCTCGAGCGTGCGATCGTCGTCACGCTCTTGAAAACCGGGATGCGAGTCGGCGAACTGTGCAACCTCGATTTGCGGGACCTGACGATCTCGACCGACGAACTCGCGATCGAACTGGACACTCGCGTCCAACTCGAGGGTCGACCGAACTCGCTGTACGTCGATTCCGAACCGGTTCGCGGTGTGACAGTCAACGGCGAGGAACGGACGGCGTCGAACAAACGAAAACGCGCGACGGTGGTCCCGGTTGACGACGAGTTACGAACTGCGTTGCTCGAGTGGCTCGCGATTCGCCCGGACGCGGTTTCGAATGCCGAACCGCTGTTTCTGGATACCGGCGACTCGTGGGGCGAGCGGCTCCAGCCCTCGGACGTTCGCTATATCGTCGAGCAACACGCCAGGCGACACGGCTGGTACCGAACCGGCGGCGGATCGGCGGAGAACGTGACCCCACACTACTTCCGGCACTTCTTCACGACACACCTGCGTGACCGAACGGGCGACCGGGGGGTCGTAAAGTATCTGCGTGGAGACGTCGCCAGCGATATCATCGATACGTATACACACAACTGGGGTGATCAGGTGCGCAGCGTCTACGAACGGAACATCTATTCGTTGTACTGAGTCGATTCGAGACTGTTCGTCCGCCTCGAGCGACCCGAGCGGAGACGTGAGTTCGGGGTATCGCGGCGAAATCGCCTGTCCCCGTCCGCTTTCGTCCGCTTCAGTCCGTTTCAGTCCTCACTCCCCATCTGTTTGGAGACGCTGGATGGAACCGTCCGTAGTTTGTCGCCGTCGATAGCCTCTGGAGAACGCGAGGGTCGATACTGAGCCCGACCCACATATTGTCTGTTGGGGTTGTGTTGTTTCGGATCGGACGTAACCTGCCCGGTGGTGCACATCGGACTCATAAACCACATCCTGTTATATCGAATCCGGTGGCCGATCTCGAGTTCTCCCGAGTCTCGTTCGAGACAGTTCCGGTGGATTTCGCGGAGCGATCCGTTCGCTGTTCTGGAATTCCGAGTGTGAGTTCAGCGTTCGGTGCCGCCGTGTGGGACAGTAACTGCTCGAGGCGGACTCTCAGTCAAGCGGGGTTTCGGGAGGACGACTCGTCTCGTCACTCCTTCGGTCGTCCTCGTTGCATACGACCGACGGGATCCGCCTCTTACCGCCTCACCGGTGGCGTCTTCGAAAGCAAGCGACCCCAGAAGCTGCGATTGCCCGAAAACCGGCGGTACCCCCACTCTCGAGCGTCTCCATACATCCCGATCGTCCGAAGGGTCTCGACGACGGGTCGAGCGAACGAGCCGAGATCGGTGTGAAGCCACGCCTCCTCGATCGACGCTCCACAGGAGTAGCGTGTACCGTCCGCAACGAGGTGTGAGCACGTCTCGTACTCATCTGGCAGTTTCGCCCGAAGCTCCGGCTTTCCCTCGAGGTCGGAGAAACCGACGATCTCGAGGTCGGATCGGTCGTCGAAGAACTCGGCCCACCAGGTACAGAAGCCACAGTCGTCGTCGTAGACGAGCGTCGCGTCGGCCATACGACCAGTACGACAGCGAGCTACAAAGGTATACAGCCGGTACCTCGGATGGCGATAGAAGGGTCTTTCGAACGTCGAACGACCTGCCGATTCAAATCCCCTCTCGGGAGAAGGGGCTATACTACCGTTCCGGGGCGGAACGATCGTTCAACCGGCCACCGGCCACTATCGACGGTCTCGTCGCGAGTCTCTGACTGGCGACCCCTCTCGAGGCGGGATCGGTTCTACTCCTCGGCCTCGGCGAGATTGTTGATGCGATCTCGGGTTCGACTGGTGGAGTCGAAGTCGACACCCGTTCGGCTTCCGTCGTCCGTCGCCGCCGGCGATACCCGACGATCTGGCCCCGGTCCGGGATTTTATGCGCCAGCGTCACGATTCGCCGGTATGCCAGATATCGTCGTCCTCAACGGAAGCGCCCACGGAATTCCCTCGAGTGAATGTGCTGACGCCCTTCGCGATCACCTCTCCGACGACGACCGGACCGTCGGACTCGCCGAGTCCCCGGCCGCGGAACCCGACCTCGTCCGCGACGCCGACGTGATCGTTGGCGGGGACCTCCGACCCGAGGTACTCGAGGCAGCCGAGGAACTGCAGTTGTTCGCCTGCTCCTCCGCGGGTGTCGGTCACCTCGACCTCGAGGCGTTCGAGGAGCGCGGAATCGCGGTCACGAACGCCTCCGGCGTCCACGGACCGAACATCGCAGAGCACGTCCTCGGCTGGATACTCTTGATCACCCGGCGACTCGACGAGGGAATCCGTCGGCAGAACCGCCGCGAGTGGAACCACTTCCAGGCGTTCGGCGAACTCCAGGGCTCGCGGGTCTGCGTCGTCGGCCTCGGAGCGATCGGGCAGGCGATCGTCGACCGGCTCGAGGGGTTCGGCGTGGAGACCGTCGGCGTCCGGTACACCCCTGAGAAGGGGGGACCGACGGACGAGGTGTACGGTTTCGACGAAATGAGCGAGACACTCGTAGGCGTCGACTACCTCGTCGTCGCCTGTCCGCTGACCGACGAGACGAGAGGACTCATCGGTGCGGACGAACTCGCGACGCTCCCGCCCGACGCCGTAGTCGTCAACGTTGGCCGCGGGCCGATCGTCGACACCGACGCGCTGCTGTCGGCGCTCCGCGGGAACAAACTCCACGCGGCCGCCCTCGACGTCACCGATCCCGAACCGTTGCCCGAAGAGCACCCGCTCTGGAACCTCGAGAACGTCTACATCACGCCACACAACTCCGGCCACACGCCCCACTACTGGGAACGGGTCGCAGACATCCTCGTTCGGAACCTCGAACGCGTCGACGAGAGGGGGTCGTTCGACGACCTGGAGAACCAGGTCGCCTGAGTTCGCCCCACAGAGCGACCGTGGTGCGTGCAGTGGCGAACGGTAACCGAAGGGTCAGTACGCCGCCTCGAACAACCCGATCACGTCGTCCCGATCCATCGTCCGAGGATTGCGGTCGATATTGTGCTGGGAGTGTTCGAACGCGACGTCGGCGAAGCCCTCGAACTCGCTCTCGTCGATGTCACCGAGTTCGGAGATGTGATTCGGAATCCCGATATCGTCGTTGAGCGCAGCGACCGCGTCGGCCCCGCGATGGGCCAACTCGAGCGTCGTTTCGTCGTCTCGTTCGCGGACGCCGAGAAGGCGTGCGACGTCGGCGAGTCGGCCCGGTTCGGCGGGCGCGTTGTAGCGCATCACGTGTGGGAGCAAGACCGCGTTGGCACGGCCGTGGCCGATACCGTACTCGACGCCCAGCGGATAAGTGAGCGCGTGGACCGCCCCGAGTCCGGAGTTGACGAACGCCTGGCCCGCCATCGTCGCTGCGAGGCTCATTCGATAGCGGGCGTCGTCGTTGTGTTCGCCCTGATGAACCGCTTCCCGGAGGCTCTCGCCGATCAACTCGATCGATTGCCGGGCGAGCGTGTCGGTAAAGGGCGTCCGGAGCGTCGAGACGTACGCTTCGACGGCATGGCTCAACGCGTCCATGCCGGTCGCCGCGGCGACTCCCGCCGGAAGGGAGCGCGTGAGTTCGGGGTCGACGAGCGCGAGTTCGGCGAAGAGGTGATTCGAGTAGACGACCTTCTTGTTGTTCTCGTCGGCCTCATCCGCGAAGACGCCGATGTGGGTCACTTCGCTGCCGGTTCCAGCAGTCGTCGGGAGCAACACTGTCGGTCGACCGGCTCCGGGGACGTTCCCCATCCCGAGCATGTCCCGAACCGGAACGTCGTGTTCCGCGAGCACGCCGGCGAGTTTGGCCGTGTCCAGACAGCTGCCCCCGCCGAGACCGACGACGACGTCCGCGTCGGTCGACTCGAGTTCGGCCGCTGCGGACTCGGCCATCCCGAGTTTCGGCTCCGGTTTCACCCCGTCGAAAGTCGTGACGTCGACGTCCGCGTCACCGAGGACGTCGAAGACGGGCTCGGCCGCCCCCGCTGCGACGATGTCCGCGTCCGTGACGACGAGCGCCGACTCGTAGCCGCGGTTGGCGACGAACGCCTCGAGTTCGTCTACTGCGCCCATTCCGTACCGAACGTCGTCCGGACTCTGTACACTGTATACGTCGTCCATCGAACCGATACCATCGAACATGCTCGAACGAGCGGTGGGCAACGATAAAAGTGTACACTCATTTCTGTCTGTCCTCGGCGCGTCGATACCGTTCTCGAGACTCGCCACGACATTCATTGGAAAGCGACTGTCGAAAATTGTAAATCACCACACCTCCAAGTTGTAGTCATGCGAACCTTGGATGAAACAGACCTCGAGATCCTCCGTCTCCTCGTCGAGGACGCTCGGCGCCCGTACAGTGACATTGCAGAGCGAGTCGACGTCTCGGCCCCGACCGTTTCCGATCGGATCGACCGACTGGAAGAACTCGGTGTGATCGACGGATTTACAGTCGATCTGGATCGGACGACGTTTACCGACGGTATCGAAGTCCTCATCGACATCGAACTTCAGGCCGCGACCGACGATCGACTCGCAGACCGATTCGCCGCCGTCGACCAGATCGAACACGTCTTCACGACCGCCGATGCCCGACTGCTCGCCGTCGGAACGATCCCGACCGATCAGGTCCGGACCGTCCTCAGCAAGGGGATCGACCTCGAACTCGTCGAGTCCTACCGCGTTCACCTCGTCGAAGAACACAACTGGACACCGACGATCGGGAGCGCCGAACTCACCCTCACCTGCGACGAGTGTTCGAACACGGTCACAACTGAGGGCGTCTCGCTTCGACTCGACGGGGATCTGTATCACTTCTGTTGTTCGACCTGTCGCTCGAGTTTCGAGGAACAGTACGCCAGTCTCACCGAGTCCGCCTGACGGCAATCGAGTACTAGCGGGTGATTCGCCTTCGTGAATCGGCTTTTCACTCGAACTCGAACTCGAACCTGAACCTGAACTCGAATTCAGCGGATCCCGGAAGCTTTCACCGTTCCCACCGAACGTCGAGACAGACATGCGAACGAGCCTGAACGTACCCGAAGAGATGCTCGAGGAGTTCGACCAGACCTGGCAAGCCGAGGGACTCGACTCTCGCTCGCGGGCCTTGCGCGAGGCGATTCAGGAGTACGTCGAATCACACCATCGACTGGAGCAAGCGAGCGGTACCGTCGCCGCGACCGTGGTCTTCGACTACGCTCACGACGAAATCATCGAGTCGCTCCACGATGTCCAACACGAGTTCCAGTCGGAGATCGACACGACGTGTCACGTCCATCACGGCGAGTGGTGTCTCGAGACGGTGTTCTGTCACGGCCCGGCCGAACGGATCCGGGAACTCGTCTACCGGTTGAAAGACTTCGACGCCGTCGGCCGTGTTTCGGTGATGTTGTTGCGGGCGGAGCAGCGTTCGGAATCTCACTCGCACTCTGATTCACAGTCGTAGGATTCGTCGATCGGACGGCGACCAAGGGCGTCTCCGTCGAAAATCAGACTGCCGTCGGTCCGACTGTTCCTGTCTCAGAAGGACGCGACAGTACGCAATCCGATATAAAGCACTTCGATATCTAAGCTATCCATTCTTACAGTGTACGGGTGATATCCAACTGGACCTCCCCGCATGGATTGTCGAGTTCGAGCCCAACCAATGCACGCATTGACAACTATCGAAGTCATACAGGAACGTTCTTCGCACTGGCGCCGAACAACCCGTCGAACGGAGGAAGACTCGAAATGAGTGTGATCGCGAGTGTGGCGGTCCCGGCCTCGGAGTTTCCACTCGGTTCGCTTCTCGAGGGTGATTCCGAAGCGAGGGTGAGCGTCGAAACGACGGTTCCAACGAGCGAAGAGGTGATTCCGTACCTCTGGGTTCCCAACGGTGTGATCAGCGGCGTACTCGACGCACTCCAGTCGATCACGTCCCTCGACTCGACCGAGATCGTCGACGAAGTCGACAGCTACACGCTCGTTCGTCTGGAGTGGCGTGACTCGGTCAATGGGCTACTCGCCTCGATTCGAGACGCGAGCGCGGTCGTGACGGGAGCCGTCGGCACCGCCGATCAGTGGACGTTCCGGCTGCGATTTCCCTCCTACGAGGAACTGTCGGCGTTTTACGCGACGTGTGTCGACAGAGACATTTCGATCGAACTCGTCCAGTTACACGAAGCGATCAGTCCCGAAACGACACCCCGGTTCGGCCTGACCGAGGCCCAGCGGGAACTCGTTCTCGCCGCCTACGAGAACGGGTACTTCGACGTCCCCCGAAAGACGACGCTCGTCGAACTCGGCGACAGACTCGAGGTCTCGGATTCGGCGGTTTCCCAGCGGCTTCGGAGGGGTCTGGCGTCCCTGATTCACTCGACGATCGTCATCGACGGGAAACCGTACGATACTGAGCCGCCGAAGTGAGCAGTCGGTTCTCGAACGACGAGCGATAGTCACCCAGCGACGGCTCAGGTGTCCGAGCATCGCCACACGAACGCCGTCAAGCAGGATGGGCAAAATCGCGGTCATTATAGTGGCCAGTCGCCTACCTCGAGCCGTGAAAAACGTCACTGATCGGACGAGCAACCCGTTCGGAATGCGCCCTCCCTTCGAACGCAACGACCCGGGGACCCACCCGGCCGTCTTCGGCTACGGTGACGCGAACGCTGACTTCCAGTTTATCGGCGACCACCCCGGCGTTCACGGCGGTGCGACGACCGGCGTTCCATTCACCGAAACCGAATCCGGGGCGGCGATTCAGGACGTCGCTCGAACGCTCGGCTTCGCGCACGGGCCGACGGACGAGCCGCTCCTCGAGAACTGCTTCTGGAACTACATCCACATGTGCACCGTCGAGGCGGGGCGATCGCCGACCGACGCGGAGTACGCCGAACTCGAGCGGTACTTCGACGCCGAACTCCGGGCGATCAACGCCCACATCCTCGTCCCGGTCGGTGAACGTGCGACCGATCACATCCTCAGGGAGTACACGACCCAGCGCCACCGATTTGGAGAGTCCCTCGACATGGACGACCTCCACGGCCGAGACGTCCGTGGCCGCGGGTTCATGGTCGTCCCGATCCGCGAACCGACCGAGTGGAGCGACGGCGACCGGGAGCGGGTCGTTTCGGCACTCGAGGCGATTCTGAACTCGGATTATCGGCAGACGAAAGGGGTTGCGACGCTGGTCGGGTGAGCGATTATCGGAGAGTCGACCACGGCGCTCGATCGGAGCCGTGGGAATTTGATCGCGGTCGAGAGTTTCGCAGATTCTGAGTGGACTCACTCCGCCTCGGTCTCCGCCACCTCGTCGAGTTCGTGTTCGATCACCCAGATATGAAGGTGACCGAACGCGGGAAACAGCGCCTCGGCCTTCGGCGTCGGTTCGTACTCGACGCGTGGGGGAACCTCGTCGTACTGGCACCGGGTGAGCAACCCGGCGTCGGTCAACTCCCGGAGGCGGGTCGAAAGCGTATTCGGGGCGATATCGAGATCGGATTCGAGGTCGGAAAAACGCAGGGGGTCGTCCGTAAACGCGAACGCGGAGAGGATCGCTAGCGTGTGGGTCTTCCCGAGGAGATCGAGGAGGCCGGCGACCGTCGTTTCGACACGCTCGCGATCCTCCGCGGAGAGCGTGTTTCGGAGTGTACGCGCTTCCTTCGCAGTCAACCCGGCGCCGAGCGTCGGCGTGTCGTCGCCTCGTGTCACACCGACCCGTCGGAGTTGGCCGACTATAGATTTGTTCCCGGAATCGATGGCGAGCTCGGGTACAACCGCCCGATACTTCGAAACTTCGAAGTTGCAAGTATAAACCATCCGTCGGCGTAATGAGCGCATGCGAATCGCCGTCTTCGGTTCGACGGGGCGTACGGGTATTCCGCTGTGTGAACAAGCACTCGAACGTGGGCACGAGGTCGTGGCTCACACGCGCTCACCCGAGAAACTCACGTTCGACGAGAGCCGCGAGGGAGTGACGATCGTCGAGGGGGACGCGTACACTGGCGAGGGTGTCGACAAAGCGGTCGCGGGCGCGGATGCAGTCGTGAGCGTCCTCGGTCAGAGCGACGCCTCGCCGAACGACTTGCTCACGGTCGCCGGTGACCACATCCTCGAGGCGATGGCCGAGCACGACGTCATCCGATTCGTGACGCTCGTCGGTGCGGGCGTGCGCGAGGAGGGCGAATCCGTCTCGCTGGGCGGCAAGGCAATGGGTGCGTTGTTGAAGTTGCTCGCTCGTGACGTACTGGAGGATTCGGCAGACCACGCCCGGCGTGTTCGCGAGAGCGATCGCGAGTGGACAATTCTGCGCGTCCCGCGACTCGGAGAGGGCGACCCGAGCGGCGACTACCGGATCGGCGACCTGCAACTCGGATTCGAGGCGGTCGACCGTGCCGACGTTGCGACGTGCATCCTCGACCGCCTCGAGAAGGGAGACTACGTCGGAGCGATGCCGAAGGTAGGGGACGCGTGATCGTGGGGCAGACGACGTCCGACTCGGTCGATGACACCGATTCCTCGATCACGATTCGCGGTGCAGCCGTGATCATGTCGTCCGTCGTGACCGTGCTCGTGTTGATGCACGTCGTGGTCGCCGCAATCACCGTCGACACACTCGTGTACTGGCGGAGGATTGACTGACGCGAATCTATCGAGCGATTGTCCGAAGAGTGACCGTATTCGAGACGACCTCCGTCGGTCAAGATGCACGTGAAGTGACCGATCACGAGACACCGCAACTCGAGACCGTTACCGACCGAACCGCTTCCTGATCGACGCTCGCAACGGCAGACCGAACGCGCCGAGCAGCGGGACGACGACGTAGGCGAGCAGATCACTCGGCAGCGACGCGTAGCCCGCTGCGCTCGCGGCGAGTGCGATCCCCGGCGTACTGACCGCGAGCACGAACAGATACGACGGCGACCAGCCGGGAAGCTGTCGGGTCCGGTGGACGATCACGCCGAACAGCAGTGGCATGAGGAGCGCGCCCGCGAGCAATGGCCCGCCGAGTAGGGTACTCGAGGCCCCGAGTGCGACCGCAAGGACGATCGTTTCGTCGATCGATACGGCGCCCCACGTCTCCTCTCGCCAGGCGATCCGGGCGCTGAGGAGAGAGAGCAGGGCGACCCCGACGACGCCGGCGAGGAGTCCGTACCATTGCTCCGTCGGGAGCGGCGGCGCGAGGAGTTCGACTGAGGAGACGAACCCGACTACGGTCTCGATGCCGTGGCGACCGCTCGAGAGCGTCTCCCAGAGGGCGGTCGGATCGGTGCCGATCGCACTCAGTTCGTCGCCGAGTGACTGGATCGGGGCTTCGTTCGCGAGCGCGAACTGCCCGAGTCCGGCGAGGTAGGTGAATGCGGCGAGCCAGATCAGTGGCCAGGCGAAGTTCTGGCTGCGCCACCAGCGGGCGAGTGAGTTCTCGGAGACGCGTGATCGAGATCGGGAGTGGGTTCGGTTGGTTCCTTTCCCTGCCTCGGCCCCGGACCCAGTCCCAGCGCCGGAAGTCGCCGTCCCGCCGTCCGTCGTTCCGGTCGTAGCGGTGCCGGCACTCGAGCCGGAGGTCCGCGAGCTCGAACTCGAACTCGTATTCGTATTCGAACTGGCCGCACTCGAGCGAGTCGTACTCGACGTCGACGATTCCCCGGTCGACGTCGTCGATCGCGAGGTGGAACTCGACGAGCGTGATGCGGAACTCGAACTCGAACCCGACCCCGAACTCGAGTCCGCCTCGCTATCGGAATCGTCACCGGACTCGCTCCCTGTCGTCGATTTCGTCTTGCTCTTACTCTTGTCCTTCCACAGATCCGGCGAGGGGAGGCCCTTGGTCCGCTTGGCCACGTAATCCTCGTGGCCGAGACGGTCGTAGGCCTGGCGCTCGACGGGGTCGCCGAGGATATCGTAGGCTTTCTTGAGTGCCGTAAACTGCGCTTGCGCGCGGTCGTCGTCGTTCAAATCCGGGTGGTAGACTCGTACCTGATCGCGGAACGCCTGCTTGATGTCGTCCTGGGAGGCGTCGTCCGGCACGTCGAGAAGGTCGTAGAAGTCCTCAGTCATGGAAGATCGTTCGGTCGTATCGGGGGACAGCGGGCTTGCTGATGAGTACGTGTTCGAGTACGTATAATTTCACTGTTCCTGTCCCTTCCCCGCTCCCCGTTCGTCACTCGAGGCAGTTGGCTATTTCGGCCGAATGCCCGCTCGAGAGTCACGGAAAGTCCTCCAGTGAGGTCTGTCCGTCGACGTGCTCTCGAGACTGCGTTTCTGTCTGTGTGTCCGCGTCCGGTTCCTCTCGTTCGTCCGGAGCGGATTCCGTCTCGGTACGCACGTCGGAGTCGGTCGATTCGACAGTCGAGGGTGTGAACGAGGAGAGGGTCGGGGACGAAGGCGAAGGCGGAGACGACGATGGAGACGAAGACGATGCATCCGTCTCCGTCATCGGACTGTCCCACCCCTCGAGACTCGTCTGATCGCCGGCGGCGAACTCGAGGTTGGCGATGCGGACGCCCAGCTTTCGGACGGGTTCGGACTCGAACTCTTCGAACAACTCGAGGGCGAGTTCCTCGACGAGGTCCGGTTCGTCGACGGGGCCCGGAAGCGAATTCTCGCGAGTGTGGACGTCGTAGGGCGGGGTCACGGCTTTCACACCGATGGTTCGGTATAGCGCGTCTTCTCGCTGGGCGCGGTCGGCGACGGCTTCGGCCAGCGTCCGGATCTGGTCGCGTTTGGGTTCCGGATCATCGACTGGCGACGCGAACGCAGACTCCCGCGAGAAACTCTTGGGTTCGCCCTTCGGCTCGACGCGGCGGTCGTCGTCACCGCGCGCGCGGTCGTACAGCTCTCGACCGCGCTCACCGAACGCTTCCACGAGCGGCTCGGGATCGGTCGCGGCGACGTCGCCCGCGGTCTCGAGGCCCATCCCCCGTAACTCCCTGGCGGTGACCGGGCCGACGCCGTGGAGGAGTTCGACCTCGAGCGGGTCGAGAAACTCCCGGACGTCGCCCGGTCGAACGACCGTGATGCCGTTTGGCTTGTCGAAGTCACTGGCGATCTTGGCCGCGCTCATCGTGGGAGCGACGCCGATGCTGACGGTGACGCCGACCTCCCGCTGGATGCGGTCGGTGACGTGGCGTGCGAAGCCGTCGGCGACCTCCCAGGCGGTGCGATCGGTGACGTCGAGGTAGGCCTCGTCGATGCTCACCTCGCGGACGACATCGGCGCAGTCGTGGAGGATCGTGCGAACTTCCTCGGCGATCGACTCGTAGTAGTCCATGTCGACGGGGCGGTAGTGGCCGGTCTCCTCGCGAGTGTGCTCCGAATCGGAATCGGCGTCCGGGTCGTAGTCGGCTCTTCGCGGGAGGCGCTCGAGCGCGGTCGAGATCGCCTGTGCGCTCTCGACACCGTGTGCGCGGGCCTCGTAGCTTGCGGTGGCGACGGCGCCGACGGTCTCACCGGCCTCGTAGCCCATCCCGACGACGACCGGTTCGCCCTCGAGGTCCGGTTCGCGAAGCCGCTCGCAGGAGGCGTAGAAGCAGTCAGCGTCGACGTGGAGGACGATCCACTCCTCGTCGTCCTCGCGGTCGTCTCCGATGCCGGGTAACCGGGAGCCGTCTGGCATGGTGATCGGTGGTCAATTCTCACTTGGTGTGGGAGGTTGTGAACGTTGTGACCGACTCGCGATGGAGTTCGCTGCCGTCCCCTCACCGATTGACGATCCGAGGGCGCCGACTCGAGTCCCGCCGAGCGAAAGCTGACCGAGCGCGGTCGCGTGTCGACCGACCGTCGACACGAGTCGAGAGCATCGCCGGGACGCCCGTATTTTAGGTGGGCTGGCGTCGGTGAGATCCCTATGGACGTCGATCTCAACCTCGACCGATTCGACTCGAGACGCTCGACCGTGTACGCCAACCGCGGGATGGTGGCGACGAGCCAACCGCTCGCGACGGAGGCCGGCCTGTCGGTCCTTCGCGAGGGCGGGAGTGCGTTCGACGCGGCCGTCGCGACGGCTGCGACGCTCAACGTTGTCGAACCGACGTCGACCGGCCTCGGCGGCGACGTCTTCGCGCTTTACCGGACCGCCGACGGCGAGGTCGGCGCGATGCGTTCGTGTGGCGGCGCCCCCGCCAACGCCACGATCGAGACCGTCAGGGAGGCACTCGAGGAGACGGGCCCCGACGAACGAGCGTCGTACTACCCCGACTCCCGCGGGTACGCCACCGACGAGGGGGCGAACGAGGACGGCGAACTCGAACTGGAGATGCCGTTTCTCGGTCCCCACGCCGTCACGGTCCCCGGAACCGCACGCGGCTGGGAGGCGACCGTCGAGGAACTGGGCCAGAAGTCACTCGAGGAGGTGCTCGAGCCGGCGATTCACTACGCCCTCGAGGGGTATCCCGTCTCGGAGGTCATCGCCTCCCACTGGCAGGGGGCGGAGACGCTGTTCACGGACGACCACGCGCGTGAGACGTTCCTCTTCGACGGCGAGGCGCCAGCGGTCGGACAGACGGTCACGCTCGAGCGGCTGGGCGAGTCGCTGCGAAAAATCGCCGATCGGGGTGCCGACGTCGTCTACGAGGGCGAGATCGGCGAGCAGATCGTCGCGACAATTCGGGAGCAGGGTGGCTTGATGACGCTCGAGGATCTCGCCGATTTCGAACCCGAGTTCGTCGATCCCGTCAGGACGACCTACAACGGCGCGGAGATCTACGAACTGCCGCCGAACAATCAGGGACTGATCGCGCTCGAGGCGCTGAACATCGCCGAGGAGATCGGTGCGGGAGACCATCCCTACGACTCCGCGCAGCGGGTCCACGCGTTCGCCGAGGCGACGAAACTGGCATTCGTCGACGGCCATCGATACATCACCGACCCCGCGTGCGAGGAAGTCCCGCCGCTGGCGTCGAAGTCCTACGCGAGCCAGCGTGCGTCGGCGATCGGCAAAACGCCGATTCGGAATCCAGATTGGGGCGTCCCGAACGCACACGCGGAGGATAGCGACACCGTCCTCCTCACGGTTGGCGACGAGGAGGGGAACCTCGTCTCGTACATCAACTCGCGGTTCGCCGGCTTCGGCAGCGGGCTCGTGGCGGGCGATACCGGGATCGCACTCCAGAACCGGGGCGCGTCGTTCTCGCTCGATCCGGACCATCCCAACCGCCTCGAGCCGGGCAAGCGGCCGTTTCACACGCTGATTCCTGCGATCGGACGGTTTCCGGAGTTAGGGAGGGATTCCGGTTCGGACGCCGCTCGCGACGGACGGGACACGTGGGCCGCCTTCGGCGTCATGGGCGGCTACATGCAACCGCAGGGTCACGTGCAGGTCGTCTCGAACCTCGTCGATTACGGGCTTACTCCGCAGGCCGCCCTCGACGCGCCGCGATGGCGCTACCGGGAGGACGGAACACTCGGCGTCGAGGAACGATTGCCCGAGCAGACGGCGCTGGCGCGGATGGGCCACGACGTCCGGGTCCTCACGCCGGCGCTCTTCGGCGGCGCACAGTTCGTGGGTCGTCGCGGCGAGACGCTGATCGGCGCGACCGAGCCGCGAAAGGACGGGACCGTTTCGGGCTACTGATCTCCGTTATCTCCGGATCAGTCCCGATCGATAACAGTTACTCGAACCGTCTGTACCGCCCTTCGTTTGAGCCAATGAGTATCAGAAATCGACGATTCGCCGTGGTCCTTTTGCCGTCAGGCGACCCAGACACTGTATGAACGTCGGTCCCGAGTCACACGAGGCTGCTCACCTCCGTCGGGTACTCGTGATCAGCGAGACGCCGTGGCTCAGATCCGCCACACGAGCGCTCGAGGATGCAGACGCGGACGAATCGATCGCAGTCGACCTCACCACGCCTGACGAATCTCTCGACCGCGACTCGTTCGTGGCCGACGATGGACAGCAGACGAACGGCCATCTCGACTGCGTTCTCACGGACGACCTGGAAGTCGTCCGGGCGAATCGTTTCGGTGATCGGATTCCGCTCGTCTTCGCGATCGACTCACCGACGGCGACTGAACTCGAGTCCGTCGCATCGGCCGTCTCAGAGTTCGTCACCAGAGCAGACGCGACGACACCGACCTTGCTTCGGCACCGACTCGAACGGGCGGTCCAGTGTACACACACCCAACAGAGCCTCGACGAGCAGGAGGCGTGGTACCGGACACTAATCGAGCGGTCGTCGACGCTGCTGTTGGTACTCGACGAGCAGCGCCGGCGGACGTTCGTCGGGCCGTCGGTCCAGGGGATCGTCGGCTGTGATCGGACGGACCTCCTGGGTGAGCGAGCTGACGAGGTGGTCCACCCCGACGACAGAGACACGTTCGTCGACACGTTCGAGGAGGTCCGCGACCGGGGACCGGGAGCGGTGGCGTCGTGTACGTATCGGGTCCGCCACGCGGACGATTCGTGGCATGTCCACGAGGCGATACTCACGAACCACCTCGAGGACCCGACCGTCGACGGCGTCGTCGTGGCCATCCACGACGTAACCGACTACCACCGGGTCGAACAGGAACTACACGAGACCTTCGAGCGCGTCGCGGACGCGTTCGTCGCCCTCGATACGGACTGGCGTTTGACCGACGTCAACGACCGCGCCGAAGAGCTCTTCGCCGCCGACGCGGACGACCTCCTCGGTCGTCCCGTCGACGAGGTCCTCCCGGAACTCGACGAATCGGAACTCCGGACGCAGGCACTCGAGGCGGTCGACACGCAGGAACCGACGTCCATCGACGCCTACATCGAAGCGTACGATCTGTGGGTCGAAGTCCGATTCTATCCGTCGCCGTCCGGTCTGTCGGTCTACTTCACGGATATGACCGAAGAGACGGCCCGGAACGCACAGCTCGCAGAACACACCGAACGGCTCCAGACGCTCGTCGAGAACGTCCCCGTCGTCCTGTTCGTCCTCGACGATGACGGCACGTTCACGCTCTCGGAAGGACGCGGACTCGAGAACATCGGGCTCGAGGCCGGCGAGGTCGTGGGAGAGTCGATATTCGACGTTTACGACGAGCCCGACATTCACGCGAACGCCCGGCGAGCGCTGACGGGCGATCCAGTCCACACCCACCATTGTATCGAAGACCAGTTCTTCGAGTCGTGGTACCGGCCGATCACGAACGGAGACGGCGAGGTCGAGCGCGTCATCGGTGTCGGCGTCGACGTCACCGAACGCTCGCAGTACGAACGAGCGCTCGGGGCGATTCAGGACGCGACAAAACAGCTACTGACCGTCGAGTCGAGCGCGGACGCCTTCGAGTACGTCGTCGACGTCGCAACCGACGTTCTCGAGGGGACCGACGTCGTCTGCTATCGGTTCGACGAGCGATCGAACGCACTCGTTCCAGTAGCGCACTCGACGACCCAGCAGCCGACACGGATTCAGCCCGGCGAGAGCCCGATCTGGGGTGTGTTCGCCGACGAAACGCCAGCAGTAGTCGACGATCCGATCGGTCCGGTAGTCGACGGCGAAGGGAACGGATCGACGTTCGAGTGTGGGCTGGCGATCCCACTCGGAGAACACGGTGTCCTCGTTTCCGTCTCGCGTGGCTCCGACCGCTACACGGCGGACGCAGAGGCCGGCGATCTGGCACAGCTGCTCGCCGCAACGGCTGAAGCCGCCCTCGACCGGCTCGCCCGAACCGAGCGACTCCGCGAACGAGAGCGCGAACTCGACGAGCAGAACACGCGTCTCGAGCGCCTCGGACGTGCCACTCGAATCAGAGAGGACCTCGAAGAACTCCTGTTGAGAGCCGACAGCCGTGAGGAGATCGAGCGGGGGATCTGTGATCGCCTCTTCGAGATCGACGAGTGCCTGTTCGCCTGGATCGGTGAACCCGACCCAGGCGGCAACCGCGTCCTGCCCCGAGAGACGGCCGGTCACGGCGACTCCTATCTCGAGGCAGTGACGGTGACGACCGTCGACGACCCGGCGACCGAGCCGACCGGCGCGTGTGTTCGGTCGAACGAGGTCGTGTCAGTCGAGAACGTCGCGGAGGGCATCCGAAACGGTGCTTGGCGCGCCGAAGCGCTCTCGCGAAACTTCCAGTCGATCCTCTCGATCCCGTTGCTCTACGACGGGTTCCTCTACGGCGTGCTCTCGGTGTACGCCGACCGCCACGACGGGTTCGACGAACCGACGCGGACGATCCTCGAAGAGTTAGGAGAGACGATCGCGTACACGATCGACGCCGTCCAGCGAAAGAACGCGTTAGTGAGCGACGATGTCACCGAAATCGAACTCGAGGTCGAAGCCGAGTCGGCGTTTGCGACCCTCGCCGAACGCTTCGAAACGACGATCACACTCGAGGGAATCATTCCACAGAACGACGACTCGACGATCACGTTTCTCGGTCTGGAGACGAACATCGAGAGCGACGATATCGGAGCGATCGACGGGTTCGAGTCGGTGACGCCGTTGCGGACCTCTGACGATCGAACGCTGATTCAGGCCCACCTGACGGAGCCGTTTTTCGGGGCGATCGTCGAGAACCACGGCGGCTCCTTGCGGGCACTGACGGTCGACGAATCGGGGAGCCGTGCAATCATCGACGTCCCCCGCTCCGTCGAAGTCCGAGAACTGCTCGCGGGAATCAACCGCTCCGGCTCCGGTTTCGACGTCTCGTTACGCGCGAAACACGACCGGACGCGGACGCGAGATCACAGTCGGTTACTCGATCGACACGGCCAGCATCCACTGCTCGAGGAACTCACGGACCGACAGCGAGAGGTCGTTCAGGCCGCCTATCACGGCGGCTTCTTCGAGTGGCCTCGAACTGCGACCGGTGAGGAGGTCGCGGACTCACTGAACATTTCACCGCCTGCGTTTCACAACCACGTGAGGGCGGTCCAGCGCAAGCTCTTCGCCTCACTGTTCGAGACGGGTTCACTCGATGATCATTAATCCTTTAACCCCGTTCGAGACGAATTGTTACAGGGTTAACGATCAAACTCTTAACGATCAGTCGTGAAGTGTGCTGTAGATTCCCTACAGACGTATCGGGGGAACGTGTGAAACCATGACTGAAATGACATCAGAGTCCACGCAGCCAACGGGGGGCGCGTCTTATGCCGTGCAGTACGACCGACTCGACGATGAACCGCTGAGCGTCGCAGTTGCAGACGCTGTTGCGACGTTTACAGATACCGAGGTGACCGAACTCGAACCACTCCACTACTCGATCAACGCCGATGCACTCGAGCGACTCTTCGAACCGCGACCGGACGGGGTTCGAAGCGGTGGATCGGTAACGTTTTCGTACAACGGGTGTCAGGTCACCGTCGCGTCCGACGGCGAAGTAGTCGTCGAACAGGATTGACATCCACCCACGACTGAAGTCCTGGGCTTTCTCCTTGCACTTCTGGTAATCGACACCGGTCGCGGTGTCGTCGTCGAACTCTGTGAGTGGCGACTCGAGGCGGTTCGTCTGAACGCTCGAGCGTCCATCAGTCACTCCTCGTCTCGGTCGGAGAGCCGTTCAGAGAGACGATCGAAGCGATCCTGTGCACGTTCACGACGGTCGCGGGTCTCCTCGGGTCGGTAGGTCGCGTCGACGAGCGCCCCGTTCTCGAGGTCGACGTCGAACACCGCACCCTCGTGGCGACCCACTTCGGGGAGCGTCTCGACATCGACGTCGAGTTGGTCGACCGGACGATTCGCGTTCGTCGAGGTTCTGTCGACGCTGGCTTTCGCTTCTCGCTCTCCGGCATCGTCTCTCTGGGTGTCGGTCTCGTCCTCCTCCCTTTCGTCCGCCGTCTCGTTCTCACCCCTTTCGCCCTCTCCCTCGAGGAGGAGTACCGCCGTCTGCCCGTCGACGATCCGGTCGAGGACCGCGGTGATCGTCCGGTTCATGGTCCCACCATTGGTGCCGGACGGAGATCAACGATCGGGTGACCAAGCGTGGACGACTCGTCGGATGGTTTCTCCTCGAGGAGGTCCAGCGGAGCCGAGGAGGCCTCGTGTTCGGTCTCGACGGTCAGTTCCGTCCCGTCGGTCGTGAGCACGATATCGCCGTGGACGCCGGTCCAGTACGTCTCGAGGTCTCGGTCGGCGAACGTCTCGAGGACCTCGTCGTGTGGGTGGCCGTACTGACTGTCTCGGTCGCTCGAGATCACGACGATTTCGGGGGTGACCCGATCTAGAAACGGATCGGTCGAACTCGTCGAGGAGCCGTGGTGGCCCGCCTGATAGACGTCTGCGTCGAGTTCATCACCGTACGCCTCGACCAGCCGCTGTTCTGCATCTGTCTCGGCGTCACCGGTCGTCAGATAGGTCACGTCGCCGTACTCGACGGTCAAGACGATGCTGTTGTAGTGGAGATCGCCGCTGGCACCAGCAGCGTCGTCGTCGCGCTCCGGCGGATTGTAGAACTGAACGTCGGCCGCGCCGAACTCGAGTGAATCGCCTTCTCTGACCTCGAATAGCGTCACGTCGTGGCGGTCGATCGCGTCGAGATACCGGTCGTAGGTCTGTGACGTGTGAGCCACACCGGAGTCGTAGGCCGCGCCGACGCCGTCACCGTCCTCTTCGACGTGGTCGATCACGGCTTCGTGACCGCCGATGTGGTCGGCGTGGGCGTGGGTCGCGACGAGGTGGTCGATGCGATCGATCCCGCGTTCCTCGAGCGCCGCAATGACGTCGGCACCGTCGTTACGCCAGTCGCCGCTGTCGATCAACATCGTCTCGCCGGACGGCTCGACGAGCAGCGTCGCGTCCGCCTGTCCGACGTCGAGGTGGTGGATCTCGAGGTCTCCCCGGTCTTCGTTCTCACCTTCGGTTTCGTCGTCACCTGTCCCGTCAGATGGCGACTCGGTTGTCGCGGAGTCGTCGTCAGACTCGGCCCCGTGTTCGTCGGCGTCCGTTTCGGTCACCGGCGTGGCCTCCTCGTCTTCGTCTTCGTCCCCGTCCTCGTTCGCCGCCCAGTCGGTATCGGTATCGACCCCGACGAGACACCCCGAGAGAACGAGTAGCGAGGCGACGGCGACGACGAGAAGCGTTCGACGAAGTCGATTCGGGTTCGTGTGTCTCATGCGGTCGGTGATGGAAATCTTCGACGTACCGTCGTCGCCCTCTCCTCTCTTTCCCTCCCTCTCTCGAAACCGTCGCGATCACGGATTCGCGCAGCGACGGTGGGCTGTGCTCACAGTCACACTCCGGCGATGGGTCTTCCCCGCGAACCCCAATCAAAGCCCCTGAACGTTCGACTCGTGCCACTCCTCGCAGTACTCTTCGACGACCGTCTCGATGCGCCGGTTCTTCGCCTCGGCGTCGAGTTCGATCGTAAACGTGAGCGTGTTCTCCTCGAGCGGTTTCGCATCGCCCGCACGCCGCTCATCCTGTGGATCTTCGGCACGCAGTAGCCGCTCGAGGACGTCGACGTGTGCGGTCTGGGGGGAATCGGGGTCGTCGAACGTAATCTCGAAGTCACGCTCGACGACGAACACCTGATCGTCGTCGCGGCGATACGTGAACGAGCCCGTACACTCCATGTCGATCTCTGCGGACGGGGCAACGTTACTCCTGGTGAACGTCATCGCCTCTGGTTCGATCCCCTCTCCCTCCGGTTCGGTCCGGGCGTCGACCGGGTCCGTCTCCGTGTCCTGCAATCGCTCTCGGGCGAACTTCGACAGCGAGTCCCAGTCGAACCGGTCACCGAGGTCCTCGAGGGCGTCACCGATCGGGTCGTCGGAATCGTCCGGGGAGACGGCGGTGAGTTCGCGCTCGGTCCCGCTCTCGGGAACGAGTCGTTGGCGCTCTTCGTCGACCGTCGCCTCGAAGATCGTATTCGCGTTTTCGTCGTAGACGACGGCCATCGACCCACCGGCACCCGTGTCGCCGATCGGTCCTGCCATACCGACGTACGACGTCTCGGAACCATCCGTCTCGTCGTAGCCCTCGACCGGCCACCCGTCGTATCGAGGGTTCTCCGGTTCGTTCCGCTGTGAGTCCTGATCCGTCGGACCGGGTGAATTCTGGGACATCGTCGGATACCTGTCGCTATTCTACACCGTCGCGGTCCGTAAAAGGAGAGCGCTCCTATGTAAGTGGTTCACGTGACCCGTTCTCGACCGAGAATCCACTGTCGCGACGAACTCGGCAGACGGACCGACACGTGCCGACGGAAACGCCACGCCGACTACTCCTTCGCATCGGCCCTGTAGACCGCACGAGTCGATTCGACCACCCGCAAGAGCGCCAGACCGAGGTCGACGATCTCGATCGCGTCCTGTGGCCGGATCTCCTCGTCGTGGATCGCCTGATTGCACAGCGATCGTATCTCTGAATACGCGGCGACGAAGGCGCTGTCGACGATCCCCTCCTCGGAGAGCGCGTCGACGACCTCCGCTGGATCGAGACAGCCACGCTCCGTGCGTTCGGGTGCGGTTGCCTCGAGCAACGAGCGTGTCCCGATATCGAGTTCCATTCTGAGTTTCGCCAGCGCGATTCGTGGATTTCGCTCGAGAAGATGGTACTCCGTCTCGTAGAGTTCGTGGAGGTCGTCGCCGTCTCTCCCGTACCCAGTGTCGGCACTCGCGTCGAGGCGAGGCCGCGACCTCGATGCTTGCAGGGCAACTGACGGGGAACGGTCATCGACGGCCGTCCGATCGTCGACGGTTGTCTCGACGGCCTGTCGGCCGCCGGCACGGTCGTCGGTTCCGGTACTGGCACCGACGTCGCCACTCCCTTCGGTATCGGCGCGGGGTTCGAGGTCGTCCTCGTCCGGACCGTCTTCGTCACCGATCCGGTGAACGGTCTGGCGAGCCGACTCGATATCGTCCTGTAACGTCACACTGCCGACGTTGGCCAACTCGAGGGCCTTCAGATCCCGAACGTAGGGCGCGAGCAACAGGATGACGATCAACGTGATCGTCGTCCACTCGATCTCGAGTCTCGATGGTTCGTACAGATCGATTGCAACGACGATCAAGATCCCACAGAAGACGATACTCGGGAAGTACGTCCGGATGTACCGCTCGAGCAGCGGCGCGACGGCGTCTGCGTCGGGGTCAGCGTCGGCCTGTGTCCGGGATTCGGCGGGAGCAGCCACGATAATAGTATTGGTCATTACCAGTTAATAATTCTAGGGATCGGATCCCGTTCGAATCAGGTGTGTTCGGTTTCGCCCTCACTTGGACGTTCACGATCACTCTCACGTTCACTCCCGCTTTGGCGCTCACGTATCCTGTTCTCTCGTCGCTCACGGCAACGAGACGATTCGAACCGCTCCGGTCGCTCGAGACGTGTACGGACAGCCGATCGTCGAGCCCTGGAGTGTGCCTTCGTGATTGTACCGATCGAGTTCCCATGTCACCTACCGCCTCATCAGGAGATGGAGTGTCCGTTCGGCCCTCGAGAACTCCCTGTCTCGAGACTCGGTCGAAACGACGACGAACGTCCGATCCGGCTCGTTCTCGAGTTCTACTGTACGGAACTGTCACCTCGGCGCACTCACCTGACGACCGGCCGTGGAGGCACACACACACACACACACACACGATCCGTGAACCGACCTCCAACCAATGGCGACCGCTGCGTTTCCCGCTATGAACGCATCAGCCAGTGCTTGAACCCGTCAGCCGGTGCTTGAATCAAACCCCGAGACCGCAGTATCTGAACTCTGAGTGCCCACAAACACGAAATCAACAACTGACGAACGATGTCGAATTTCGATCATATAAACGATAACAACTGTAGGGAGTATTTATCCAAACTCGATGGAACGAGAGAGTATGGACACCGACGAACCAGTAATCATCCAAATAGTCCAGCAGGTCGCTGCCCGCAAGAACGTCGATCCGATGGCCCTCCACCCACCGCTACACGACGTGATCGATACCGACGCACTCGAGGCACTCTTTCGCTCGGCGGACCGCGACGAGGGAGTCTCTACCGTCACTCTCGAGTTCGTCTATCAGGGGTACGCTGTCCGCGTTGACTCGAGCGGGGACGTTCACGTCTCGGACTCGCCGACGATCGAGACGGGGTCGGAATCACAGCCGGTCGAACGCTCCTCACAGTAGGCGGCCGAACGCGATCGACCTTCGACCATCTGTCTACTGATCTCCGTTTTCGATCGGTCGGGCCGACCGTTCGGTAGCGATCGGTACCAAAAAACGGTCACCGATCCGACCACACGAGGCGACGAACCGGAACGTGTCATTCGACCGTGCTGGCGATTTTCGTTCGGTTCGCCGTGGACGGCCTCCAGCCCGACGACTGGAGACCGGGAGCTGTGGTCAGTTTCGGCCCTCCGCTTCGATGGACCGAGAGTGGTGACCGCATTTCGGTGTCTCCTCGATCGTCTATCGACAGCGAACCGCGTCTCGGCCGGTTCGATCGGAACGTGCGTCGACTGTTGTGGCCTCTCGCGAAGAGAAACACTCATATCTAAAATAGCGCCTCTAAACCGGTGAGAGATGGGGGATGATGACGAGGTTATGAGAGTTCTCGCTGCGTGTGAGAACTGCCAGTCCATATACGCGGCCCGACAGTGGCCCGACGGCGATATTCAGGCAATCGGTAGTGACGGCTGTGACTGTGGCTCGACTGACTTCGTTCTCGTCGACGAGTCCGACGATACCAGCGACGACGGGACAGTTGGGAGGACGAACGCGGAGTGATCACGTCCGCTCGAGGCTCGCTCGAGACGTCCGCTGAACACGCCGCCTCGACGAGTGTCTACGACGACCAACTCGCGACGGTCGTGGTCGAACCCTGATACGCCGCAGTTATCGTGATATCTTGCGTGTTGTCGCAGTACGCGGTATCACCAACACTGTCCAGGGCAACCGACACGGTATCATCTCCAGATTCGCCCCAACAGTCCCCTTCCACGACTGTTAACCCTGAACCGTCAGTACGGCCATCGTCGATCCACGTCACTTGAACCTCGTCAGATTCGCCTGCAGATTCGTCGAATGAGAGACCTGCAGATGCACTCGCACTCTGGCTCTGGCCCAGATCGAGCACGAATGCTGCAATTACCGCAGCCAGAATTACAGTGATCGCTACCATGAGTATAACCCCAATAACGGGTGAGACAGCCCGTTCCTCTTCGCTACCGATTAATTTTGCTTTCAGATTCATGTTGATCACGCACTCCAACGTCCGACAGTGGTTTCACTTCCCTGATACGTCCCAACGACAGTGATACTGTCCGGTTGATCGCTGCTCCCGTCAGTGCAGGTTACCGTTTCTCCAACCGAATCTAAACTACCAATACAACTCCCACCACTGGGGGAGACAGTCGTCGAAATTTCCAAGTCACCACCCGATTCATCGATACGATCAGCACTGATCAGTGTCACGTCGACACCGTCTTCGTGTGCATCGAAAGTCAGACCCGCCGCTGCACTTGCACTTTGACTCTGTCCGAGATCCAGCACGAACGCTGCGATCACAGCTGCGAGGATGACTGTAATTGCCACCATGAGAATAACACCAATAACGGGTGAGACCGCGTGTTCGTCTTCGTTTCCGACGAGCTTCGTTGCGAAATTCATGTATTGTATCTTGTTCTCCGCACTGTCTGAACCGTGAGAACGCTTCCCTCGAGTCGTATACACGACTCGATAGCGACGCACGCAGAGGATGGCACCACTGATCTCGTGCTGTCTACGTTTCTCACCGTCACCAGTGCTAACTGTTGGAGGCCGTTATCTACATATAAATGTTGTTGCTATACGGTGTTTCAAGTAGGCTTGAATTTGGATATCACTTTCAGATCCGATAATCAGAGGGCTCTTGAATCCTTCCAGCACCTGCTTGAAGCACCGCTATCTGGTGGTTTCACAATCGTCACGATAACGCGGGAATTGGCCCGGTCAACTCTTACGAACCGATATGTGCCGCTCGTAGCTCTCGGTTCCGCATCCGCGAGGCCATGCGCGGATCGACAACTCGGTGGACAAAACGACGCGCGGAAACCGTTCGAAAGTTCGAAATCACGTGTGCGATAGAAACCCACGACTGCGATCCAAACGTATGGTAGCTGCTGACCGTCGCTGCACACCTGATCGAGCGACTGCAGCGCGGTTCGGAGAGCGCAGTTCGGAGCGAGTGAAACGATCGAGAACCGTGAAGAGACGAATGGTGACCTGCGGAAACCGCGGACTGTGCGATGGGTGTGTGAATAGTCTCCGTCGTCACTATACCGTTCGCGACCGCCAGCGCCGATTACCCCCCATCTCTCCTCGGTCGTCTCCAGCGCTCGGTGTGAAACCGGCGAACCAGCCACCCCTCCGCTGGGCTTATTATACCGTGTGTCTATGTAGCACACTACCCTGCGATTGGCTATCAACCATACATTGACCCAATCCAGGGCACTCAACGTACTCAGTTGAAATAGGCAGGAACCACGTCCGGTTCCCCTATCTGTCACCCCGCCTCGCGAGCGGAACGCACGACTACTCACTCACGGATCCGTGTCAAAACCACCGAATTCAATACTTGCACCTCACGGAATTGTTCGGCGCAAAAGTATGGGGTCGGAGGGATTTGAACCCCCGATCTACTGATATCTCCGGTGCGCCTCGGAACTCCAGAGGGTCATCACACGGACACTGATCAGGTGTCCGATCAGTATATCAGTCTGGAGTGTCGTCCCGGGCGCGTTGCCTCTGGAGTCAGCCGCCATGCCTGGCTTGGCCACGACCCCTCGTCTCCCCGTAGGGGGATATCGCCTAAAGTGGTTTCGATTCGGGGCAGGTCGAACACCGGTTTCGGATCGTCAGACGCGGACCGGACTCACAACCACGGGGCACGACTCGAATCGTCGTCAGAGTCGTCCATACCGGGTCCGGGGTACGGTTCGTCGAGTGGGTCGTTGTCGGTGTCGGTATTGGATTCGGTACCCGTTCCCGTCTCCGTACTATCCTCACCAGCACTGGGTTCGCCACTGGGATGCGGTCCGCCGTCGGCTCGAGTCCCACGGTCGTCACCCAGTACGCCGGTGATGGTGTCCGCGAGTTCGTCGCGGTCGGGATCGAACGCGAACAGTGCGGCTACCGCCAGCACGGCCAGCGGCGCGTTCCCGAACGGCATGCCGAGGATCGCCAGCGGAAGCAGCCCGAGTGCGACCGCGCTTCCGAAGCGGAACCGATCGATGTCCATGTACTCGCGCAGGTACGGCCCCAGCAGGGCGATCGAGAGCGCGAACGCGACGCCGACGACGGCTGCACCGGTGGCGTTGACGACGAGCCCCGGATCGTGCAGGACGGCCAGTTCGGCGCCGGCAGGGTCGATACTCGCGACCAGTCCCAATGCGATGATGATCCCCGGACTCGGCAGGTACTCACCGATCGTCGCACTCGCGGTCTTGGCCGCGATCGCCATGATCACGAGCGCGGCGAAGCGCTCGAAGATCACGATGTCGAGAACGCTGTCGAGTGCGGGTGCCAGCGCCGCTTGTACTGCTGCCAGAAGGATTAGCGGGATTCCCACCAGAAGAACGATCTTCGCCTGCTCGAGCGGCGCCCCATCCATATCGGCGAGGATGACTGCCACGGTGGCGCTCCCACCGAATATCAGCAGGCCGACCTGGATCGCACCGATCGGATCGTCCAGCGCGCCAGAGAGAACCAGCGCGGCGAAGACACCGTCGATCAGCGGAAGTCCCATGACCATCGCGAGCAGTCTGGCGTCACCGCCGACTAACGACTCGAGACGGAGGGCGACCGGATGCTGTGACGTGCTCATCGATTACGACCGATGGCCGTGACCCGTGGCCAGAGGGGAGGATAACGGACTGTCCCGTTCCCGTTGGGGAAGCGCGCGGAGGCTCCACACGGACTGACCCGCAGGGAGCCAGTCTTTGGCCCGTTTGTGGCCGTTCGCTGCGAATGTGAATTTCCCGAATGTACTCGTGGCGACGGAGCTGCTGTTCGTCTGGCCAGCACATCGGGTCTCACTCGTTCTCGCAGCGTTCATGAATAATCAGAACAGACCTGCCTCAATAAAGGTTCCGTGGGAAACGAACACACTCTGCAAGATTTCCAAACCGAATCCGTGAAATTCTGCCAGAAAATAACACCGATGTACGAACATCGACATGGAAGTCGGCAATCGGTCGTCCGTGTCGCCGTTTCAGTCGGAATTCCCACAGCGGCCGTGTTCGAACGGTTTCTCCTGACAGATCAACTCACTGAGGGCGTGTGAGCTGTGCTCCCGTGTGAGTGGATGGCGTTCGAGCCATCGTATCTCGCAACGCTTTTCCCCACCGATTCCGGACAGTTTACATGGCGAACGACGTTCCTGAGCACGAGCCCTACTCCTCGAAATTACGGGTCCCAGAGGCATTGACTTTCGACGACGTCTTGCTCCGACCGAAGGAGAGTCGCGTCGAACCCGACGAAGCCGATCTCACCAGCCGCGTCTCGAAGACCGTCGAGGTATCGGTCCCGATCCTCTCGGCGGCGATGGACACCGTCACTGAGGCGGATATGGCGATCGCGATGGCTCGCCACGGCGGGATGGGTGTCATCCACCGAAACACGAACATCGACCGGATGGTCGAAGAGATCCACAGCGTCAAGCGTGCGGACGAACTCATCATCCCCCACGACTCGGTCGTCACGGCCGATCCGGAGATGACCGTCCGCGAGGTCGACGAGATGATGGTCCGCGAGGGCGTCGGCGGTGCCCCCGTCACCAACACCAACGGCGAGGTGCTCGGTATCATCTCGAGTACGGACATTCGTCCGCACCTCGAGGTCGGCGAGAACGACTCGGTCACCGAGGCGATGACCGACGAAGTCATCACCGCGCCACAGGATATCGACGCCCGCGAAGCGTTCGATCTGATGTACGAACACCGAATCG
Source organism: Natronoglomus mannanivorans (assembly GCA_025517485.1). GTDB lineage: Archaea > Halobacteriota > Halobacteria > Halobacteriales > Natrialbaceae > Halomontanus > Halomontanus mannanivorans. Next base: position 240,061 of record JAOPKB010000001.1, read on the forward strand.
AGCGCGTCCCCGTCGTCGACGACGAGAACCTCCTCGTGGGTCTCGTAACGATGCAGGGGATCCTCCAGCGTCGCGAGTACAAGGAGGCCGCTCGCGATAGTGACGGCAAACTCCGCTGTGGCGTCGCCGTCGGCCCGTTCGAGACCGATCGCGCGACCGCCGCTGACGAGGCTGGTGCCGACGTGCTCTTCATCGACTGTGCCCACGCGCACAACCTGAACGTCATCGACGGTGCCCGCGAGATCAAGGAGGCCGTCGAGGCCGACGTCGTCGTCGGCAACGTCGGCACCCGCGAAGCAGCCGAAGACCTCGTCGACTTCGCCGACGGGATCAAAGTCGGGATCGGTCCGGGCTCGATCTGTACCACGCGCGTGGTCTCCGGTGCCGGAATGCCCCAGATCACGGCCGTCTCCCAGGTCGCAGACGTCGCGAGCGAACACGACGTGCCCGTCATCGCCGACGGCGGTATCCGCTACTCCGGTGACGCGATCAAAGCAGTCGCCGCCGGCGCAGACGCCGTCATGCTCGGCTCTTACTTCGCGGGGACCGACGAGGCGCCGGGCCGTGTCGTCACGATGAACGGCAAGAAGTACAAGCAGTACCGCGGGATGGGCAGCGTCGGTGCGATGAAATCCGGCGACGCCGATCGCTATCTCAAGGAAGACCCCGAAGACGACGAGGAGTACGTCCCGGAAGGTGTCGAAGCCGCAACGCCGTACAAAGGGACGCTCAAGTCCGAACTTCACCAACTCGCCGGCGGGATGCAATCGGGCATGGGTTACGTCGGCGCCGAAACTATCCCCGAATTCAAAGAGCGCGCCGAGTTCGTCCGCGTCTCGAGTGCGGGACAGGCGGAGGGCCACGCCCACGACGTCGTTATCACCGACGAAGCACCGAACTACTCGCCGGACGAGTAACGCGCTGGAACGTTACGGCCCGGGGTTCCGTCTTCTCCGCTCTTAGGTGGCGTATTTCTGCGGCGATCGATTTCGGAGTTCGAGTCTCAGAGAGTCAGTGTACCACCGGGTGAGGGACGTCTCGAGTCGGTGTCGGGACCAGACTCGATTCCGGGTCACCGATCATACCGAGCACGCGAAGAGCAACACCTACAATCGCTCGGTCGCTTCTATCGACTGTGAACCGCCGTACGCTACTTCGCGCCGGCATCCCTCTCTCGGTCGTCGCGCTCTCTGGCTGTCTCAGCTCGATCCGGGATCTCCGGCTTAGCACACCGGTCGTCATCGAGATCGAAAACGAGATGGAGAACAACCAAAACGTGGTGATCACCGCCCACGCCCTCGCGGACGACCGTCAGACGTACGATGAGGCCGTCAGCGTCTCACCCGATCAGACGACGACCGTCGGCCGTCTCTCCGACGAAGACCAGCACGTCCGAACCGCACTCGTCGATTCCGACGGTAACGAACTCGACGTCGAGGAGACGTTCGTCGGTGAACGGACCCAGAGTCTCGGCATCGTGATCATCGACGGTGGGATCGAACTCGACGTTCGCGAACGGGAACCATCCGAGTAACTGTTTTCCACCGTAACGACACCGACCAGAGTGACGTAATACGAAACCGATGATACCGCCTACGGGAACGGATGATACGCCCGCTCGAGTCGCGACTCGAATCCGAGGTCGTCGGGGACGGTCCGTGCGCGCTCACCGAAGAACGTCTCGCCGGTAAACAGCGGCTGTGCGCCGGGGACGACGACGCGAACGCCCTCGAATCCGAGTTCAGCGACGTCCCTCGTCGTAAGTCGCGCGGCGGCAGGCTGGAGTCCGACGTCGACGACGCGGTCGACGAGCGTCTCGAGTGCAGCGGCCCCCGTGGGAACCGGATCGGGGCCGACCGAGGCGGCCGGAATCGTGCGGTCGGCGTCGACGTCGACGAACTCGCGGACCCGGTCGGGGAACGAGGCGTACTCGGCGATCGCGCCGCCGGCGTCCGCGGCGTCGTCGGGACCCATCGACCGTAACTCCATCCAGTTCTGGAGCGCTTCGGCCAGCGCTGACCGCGCCGCTGCGGTCGCGTCGAGGTCGGCCGCCGAACCGACCGCGAAGTGGGGCCACTCCCACTCGTCTGTCCACGTCTCGCGGTCACCCTCCCGATGGACTGCGACCGCGACGACCGGAACGTCGATATCCTGGGTGACCAGCAGCGGCGTTACAGTGAGTCCCTCACTCCGAGCGCGTCGCTCGAGGGTCTCGAAGGTGTCATCCTCGACGGCGAGCTCCAGCGGTTCGAACGTCGAGTACCACGCGAGCATCGTCGCGTCGCGTTCGACGACCTCGGTGAGCCCGGAGACGAGTGCGTCGACGGTCGACGAGCCGAGTCCGAGCCCGGTCGTGATCGCCGGAACCAGCCGTTCGCCGGGCTGGGGGAACTGGACGGCGGCCGCGGGCAGGTGCACCGCTTCGCCCGTCGCGAGCCGTTCGCCGACGACCCACCGGTGTTCGCTCCCAGGATCGAACGCCGGCGCGTCGTCCGGTCGGACGAGGTCGGTCGGTGCGACGGCGCGCTCGAGGTCGTCGTCGCTCGCGCGGACGAAGTCGTCGTCGCGGTAGACGGCCGCGCAGTAGCGCTCGAGGGCTTCACCGACGGCTTTCATCATCGCCGTATCCCAGTCGATCGCGACCCCCGCGGACTGAGGCGGTGCTTTGGCGTCACTGTAGGCGGTGGTGTCGGCGGCGGTCGCGAGGTAGTAGGGCGCGGGGAACGACTCGAGTTCGCCGAGTCCGGTGACCAGTCCGACGCGGTCGTCGGTCGCGGCTTCGGCTCGGTCGAGCGCGGTCTCGAGCGCGAGCGTCTCGTCGTCGCGCCCGAGGGATCGATCGCGTGTCGAGGATTGGCACGCACAGCCGGGGACCGGCAGGAAACGCCGGCGAGCGTGAGGGACCTCGCGGACGTGACCGAGGATCGAGTTCTCGACGCCGGAGAAGACGCGCACGCACTCGTGGCCGGCGACCGATCCAGCGAACCGTGCTGCACTCCGGTCGGCGCTCGGCCGATCCGCCGGCTCCTCGGTCGTCGAGGCGACGCGGGCCCGGAGACACTCGTAACATCCTGTCTTCGCCGAGAACCCCGCTACGGCGGCGTCGACCTCCGGGAGCGGATGCCCGCCGACGCCACCGACTTCGACGGCGATCCAAGGCGTGTTGCCCGCTCGAGCGGCGTCGTTCGCCCGTTGGAACGTCGCTGCGCCGGTGACGTCGGTGACGACCGCGAAGCGGGCGTCTGCTACGGCCGGCGGATCAGCCGATCGGACGTCGATGTCGACGTCCTCGAGTGCGGTGGCGACGGCGTCCCGGACGGGGTCGTCGCCGACGATGTGTACTTCCATGTCGGGTGTCTCGGAGGCCGATGGGAAAAGCGACCCGCTCGCGGTCGGGATCGAGATCGTGACGGAAAATTGAATTGTGGGTCGGTGTCGTCGTTACGCGTCGTCTCCGACAGCCTCGTCCTCGAGTCGCTCGAGGACCTCCTGGGCGTTCTCGACGGCAGCCTCCTTCTTGGCGGGGTAGGCCTCGACTTTCGCCCGGAAGGTGATGCCGTCGCCGAGTCGAATCGCGTCGCCGAAGGCGGCCTGTTTGTCGAGTCGCAAGAACAGTTCCGTGTTCTCGGTCACCCGCTGGTCGAGTTCCGCGAGCAACTGGTCGAGTTCCTCGAGTTCGGCGAGTCGTGCGAGGACGTGGCGGATCTCGTCGGCTCGTTCGACGCGAGCCGAGAGGACGAGGATGCGGTCGCCATAGTGGCCCTCGCTCTCGACGCGTTCGATTTCGAATTCCTCGGGGAGGAACGTTCGAAGCGCGGCCTCGACGCGTTTTTCGTCCTCGGTGGCGTAACAAAACGTTCGCAGGTCGACGTAGTGCAGCGGGATCTGTGGCATTCGTCTGTGCGTGTGCGTGCCCGTGAGAGGAGGGCTCGGGTGTGGATGTGGGTGTCGGTTAGAGTGGAAGTGAGAGTGAGAGTGTGAGTCTCGGTGTCCACTCGGTTTATTCGTCGTCGGCGTCGTCAGCGTCGGCCTCGTCGTCGTCGGCCTCGAGGGAGTCCTCGGGAACGCCGGTTTCCTGTCCGTCCTCGAAGCTGATCGTGTAGGTGACGTCGCCGAACATCGATTCGATCGTCTGCGTGACCGTGCCGGTCTCGCCGTCGAACTCGCTGTGCTGGTCGTCAAGAACGACGCGGTCGTCTTCCTCGAAGCTCATACCTGCAGTTCCCCGTCGTGGGGTAAAAAGGGACTGATTCACGGCAACGACGTGGCTGCCGGCCAGAACCACGAACGCGAGCCCGCGTCGTCGACCGGCCAAGGGGCCGAGAACCCACTGGTCTGGGCGACGAGGGACCGCCATCCGTGAGACGAGACCGTACAACTGGATTTCGAAAACAGGTGTTACTCCGTCCATAATAACTTGTTTATCCGAGGAAATACTCGGGGGAGACATGGCCCAAGACGAACTCCGATCGACCGTCGAACGCGTCGGTGATCGGTTCAATCTCGGAGAGTACGAGATTGACGCCTATTTGACGGTACTCGAACACGGGAAACTGACGGCGAGCGAGATCGCGGATCGTACGGATATCCCGCAGCCACGGGTGTACGATACGGTCCGCAGTTTGAGCGACCGGGGGCTGGTCGAACTTCGCGAGTCGCGACCGATGCAGATCGTCGCGATCGACCCCGACGAGGCCTTCGACGACGTCCAGTCCTCACTCGAGGAGATGATCGACGAACTCGGCGCGAGGTACACCGCCCCCGCGCGCGACACCGAGGCCGTCACGCTCGTGAAATCGCGGTCGACGATCCTGCGCTATCTCGAGGAGGTGATCGAGGCCGCGGAGTACGAACTCGCGCTCTCGCTGACGCCGGATCTCCTCTACCGGTTCGAAGAGCACCTCTCGAAGGTAACCGATGCGGGCGTCAGCGTCGACCTGCTCGTGACGCCCGCGACGGACGCCCCGAGCCCGGCCGAGTTCGACTATCCCGACGTGGCGACGACGGCGCGGGCCCGCCGCGGAATCACGACGCCCGTGATCGCAGTCGCCGACGGCACCTACTCGATCTACGCGACACAGGACGCCCTCCGTGACGATCAGGACCGCTACGGCGTCATCTTCAACCGCTCGGCGCTCGGCTTTCTCGTCTCCGGCTTCTTCGGGACCGTCCTCTGGACGACCGCGGAAGAGACGCTCGGCGAGGACGGCGACGGAAGACCGCACCCGCGTCGATACGCCTCGATTCGTCGCTGCGTGAAAGACCTCATCGACGCCGGTGGCGAGTTCTACGCGACGATCGAAGGCCGAGACGTCGAGACTGGCGATCCGCGGGTCGTCCGCGGGATGATTTCCGACGTCTCCTTCGAGATGACAGAAGAGGTCGCCTCGCTCACCCTCGAGACCGAGAGCGGACTGGTGACCGTCGGTGGCCGCGTCGCCGCACTCGAGGACGTCGAAGCGCACGTGATTCGGATCGGCCGCGACGAACCGCCGACGGACGACGAGTAGAACTGATCGATCTCACTCGTACGTGAAGAGTCGAACCGAACAGTCGGGACAGACGAGCTTTTCCTTCGGTTCCGACCCGATCGGCGTCACGTCACCACAGCACGTCGACGTCGAGACGATCACCTCGCCCTCACAGAGCGGACAGGCCTCGAGGAGCGTGCGGAAGGGGCGACCCGCCGCGAGCCGGATTCGTTCGTCGTCGACGTGGGACTCGAGGGTGCTGGCGGCGGCGAGCTCGGCGACGGCGATGGCGTGGGGTAAGAGCGTGAGTGACGCGTTTTCGGCGTCGAGGACGACGTAGGCGTTCCCCCAGCGGGTCTCCCCGCGGGCGTCGATCGAGTCCGGCGTCACCGCGTCGCCGACGGCGGCGAGTTCCTCGATGTCCAGCGTCCGGAGCTCGGCCATCTCCTCGCGCCACGCGCGGCGGACCGATGGCTCGAGTGCGATTTCCTCACCGTCGGGGACGACGACGCCGGCCTCGACGAGTGCGGTGAGAACGTCCTCGCCGTCGGGGGTGCCGGTGTCCGACAGCGAGCCGGGTTCTCGGTCGTGGTCGAAGGGGTCACCGGGCAGCAGTGAAACGAGCTGAGGCGCGAACCGTGGCGTAAACGGGACGAGATAGCCCCGGAGGACGATCGTCGCGAGACCCACGGCGGCGAGGCCGACCGCGACGAACGGGAGTCCGAGAACCGTCACGACTGTCACGCCGATCCAGAGGAGCATTCCGTTGAGAACGGTACACGGCCAGCACCGATTGGAGCCGGTGAACTCGGGCTGGCGAACCCGCTCGAGCAGGGGAGTCATGAGTGACAGTATTCGCGAGAGTAGTATGAGTGTGGCGACCGGCCAACCCTTTTTACAACAGGTGTGGTATCCTATACCAGATGAGTCCGAACGAACGATTGCAGGCGCGGTCACGGGCCGTTCGGTGGCCGAAACGGGAGCAGAGAGACTCACCGGCCGACGAGTACGCGCGAGAGTTGAGACAGTGCTTCGACACATTGATCGACCACGGGCGACCAGATGCGAGTACCGAATCATGGAACGCGACGAACTAATCACGGTTCTCGAAGACGCTGGTCTCTCGCCGTATCAAGCCGACGCGTTCGTAACCATTCTGAAACTCGGCTCCTCCTCGGCGACCGACATCGCGAAGGCGAGTTCGGTCCCGGACCCCCGCATCTACGACGTCCTCCGAGACCTCGAGGAGAAAGGGTACATCGAGACCTACGAACAGGACAGTCTGCACGCACGCGCCCACAGCCCCGCGGAGGTCCTCGAGGACCTGCGGTCTCGAGCCGATCGGTTCGAGGACGCGGCCGACGAGATCGAAGATCGGTGGAGCCAGCCCGATATCGAGGAGCACAAGGTGAGTATCGTCAAGCGAATCGATACCGTACTCGACCGGGCGGAGTCGTTGATCCGGACCGCCGAGAACCAGATTCAGATCGGCCTCACTCCCGGACAGTTCGACCAGCTCGCCGGTGCGCTCGTAGAGGCCCACGACCGCGGTGTCCACATTCGGCTCTGTCTGTATCCGATGGGGACCGACGAGATCGATCTCCCCTCCGATGCGGAACTCGCGGCGACGTGTACCGAGGCGCGCTACCGGGACATCCCGTCGCCGTTCGTCGCGATCGTCGATCGGTCGTGGACCTGTTTCTCGCCGCACGACCAGTCGACCAACCAGTACGGCGTGCTGGTCAACGACCGCGCCCACGCCTACGTCTTTCACTGGTACTTCCTGACCTGTCTCTGGGAGGTCTACGAGCAGGTGTACTCCGCCAACCGAGACGAGCCGCCGATCACGTACGTCGATCTTCGACAGTGTGTTCGCGAGATCGAACCGCTCCTCGAGGAGGGGGCGACGCTCACGATGACGGTTCAGGGCTTCGACACGGCCGATGGCACAGCCGTCGAACGGCGAGGACGCGTTCTGGGGGTCAACTACACCGGCGTGTCGGGAACCGACGACGGAACGACACCGCTGCCACAGCTCGCGGGCGAGGTGTCGATCACCCTCGAGACCGAGGACGGAACCTGTCTCGTCGGTGGCTGGGGTGCGATGCTCGAGGATCTCGAGGCGACGCGGTTGACGATCGACGAAATCGAGTAATATGAATTGTTTTTGATTACGGTACTCTTGGTCCAGAGCCATCTATGTAAGAACGCAAATTCATTAACAACACCTGTTGTTATTCACCCACTAGCTATAAGTGTCCATCTCTCTCACTAGTAATTGATATGCCTGAGAAGTACTCGCAGGGTACGAGGACGGACGGTTCGAGGGTGTCCCGTCGAACGTTCGTCAAAGCAGCAGGTGCGTCGGGTGCGGCAGTGAGTCTGGCTGGGTGTATTTACGGGGACGACGGAGACGGCGAGGATGCCGTCGTCTTCGGGTTCGACCCCGACTCCGCCGACGACGTCGGTGACGAAATCGTCCAGTTGTTCTACGACAACGGACTCGACGAGGACATCGACGTCGAACTTCAGCCCGGGGCGTCCGATACGGGTGAGCGCCGTGACAACTACGAGACGCTCCTCGACACCGGCGAGACCGAACCGGACATCATGTTGATGGACAACGGGTGGGTGAACGTCTTCATCCAACGAGGGTTGATCGCCAACCTGAGCGAGGTACTCGAGGACGACGAAGTCAGCAGAATCGACGACGAGTACTTCGAGGCGTTTACCGATACGGCCCGCGATCCGGACTCTGACGAACTCTACGGCGTCCCGCTGTTCCCGGACTTCGGGACGATGCAGTACCGGAAGGACTACGCCCGCGAGGCGGGCTACGACGACGACGACTTCGAGGAGTGGGCGACCGAGCCGATGAGCTGGGAGGAGTGGTCCCAGATCACCGCGGAGATGGTCGAGGAGTCCGACGCCAACTTCGGACTGTCGACACAGATGGCGATCTACGAGGGAACCTCGTGTTGTTCGTTCAACGAGGTGCTCACGAGCTGGGGCGGCGGTTACTTCGGCGGCGAGGAGAACCTCTTCGGCCCCGTCGGCGAGCGCGACGTCACCGTCGACGAAGAGGAGTTCGTCGATGCGCTCCGAATGCTGCGGACGTTCGTCGACGGCGACGACGAGAACGCCCTCGAGGACTACGAAGGCGATCTCGCCCCGAGCGACATCACGCAGTGGAGCGAAGACGAGTCGCTCCCGCAGATGGAAAACGGCAGCGCGGCCATGCACCGAAACTGGCCCTACGCGATCGTGAACAACGCCGAGGAGTTCGGCGTCGACAACTACGGAACGATGCCGATCCCCTACGCCGTCTCCGAGGACGAGGCCGCCCAGGACGGAATGGGCGGGACCGCCTCCGCACTCGGCGGCTGGCACATCGTCATGAATCCCAACTCCGAGCGCCAGGAGGAATCACTCGAGGTCATCCGCGCCGCGATGGAAGACGACTTCAACCTCGGACTGCTGGATCTGTGGGGCTGGCTGCCACCGAAGCCCGAACTGTTCGACTCCCAGGAAGCCGAGGACCTCGAACCGATTGGCAACTACATGGACACGCTCCGGGTTGCCGGTGAGAACGCGGTCGCTCGTCCCGTCACCGAAGTCTGGGGCACCCAGTCGGAGCTCATCGCCCAGGAGGTCAACAGCGCGGTGGCCGGGAACAAATCGCCACAGGAGGCTGCCGAGGACCTCCAGTCCGGGCTCGAAGACACGGAGAGTTGATCGATGAGCGCAGAAGAGCAAAGCGGTCCAGCGCGCGAATCCCGGCGGTCGGGACCGCTCGTCGCGGTCACCCGCTGGATGGAGAACCTCGGCGAGACGGGCTTCGCGTACCTGCTGTTGACGCCAGTGTTCGTCCTGTTGGGAGCGATTGCGCTGTATCCGCTGCTCCGCACGCTCGAGCTGTCGCTGTACACGAACATCATCGGAACGGGCGAACCGGACTTCGTCGGCCTCGATCACTACGTCAGCCTGTTCACCGGCGAATCGGATCGCTGGCTTCCGGGGACGTCACGGTTCCTCTGGGGAGACGTCGCCGTCACCGGCGAGTTCCCCTTCGTCCACGTCGAGGGACTGCTTCGTAGCGCGCTGGCCGTGACGATCATCTTCGCGGTCGTGAGCGTCTTCTTCGAGACGCTCATCGGCTTCGGTCAGGCGCTCGTTCTCGATCAAGAGTTCCGCGGACGAAGCTGGGTCCGCGTCGCGATCATCATCCCGTGGGCGATTCCGATCGTCATTCAGGGGATGATCTTCTACCTGATGTTCCACCCCAGCACCGGGTTCGCGACGGAGTACCTCGCGAACTACGGGATCGTCGCCGAGACCAACACGCTCAACGATCCGTTCAGTTCGCTGTTGATCGTGACCGTCGCCGACATCTGGAAGACGTCGGCGTTCATGGCGCTGCTCATTCTCGCCGGCCTCCAGAGTATCGACCGGAGCCTCTACGACGTCGCCAAGGTGGCCGGCGCCTCGCGGTGGCAGCAGTTCCGGCTGATCACGTTCCCGCTGATCCTGCCGACGCTGGGGATCGCGATCCTCTTTCGGACGATCGACGCCATGCGGATCTACGGCCTCATCGACTCGGTCTCGAGTTGTACAGTCGTCCCGTCGCTTTCGTGTATGGTCGTCGCGACGTTCGGGAGCCAGCGCGGACTAGCGTCGGCGATCGCGTTCGTCACGGCGATCATCATCGGGATCGCGGTGATGGGCGTCATCTACCAGCAGTACAAGGAGGGATTGTAGATGTCGGGAGAGACCCAGACGCAAACCCAGACCCAGACCGGATCACAGTCCGAGACCGACCACGACCAGGGACCGCTCGCCAGCTGGACACAGGGCGTCATCTCGAACCCCGACCGGCGCTCGCTGCTCTACCGGGCGCTGTTTTACGCCATTACGATCTTCTTCCTCGTGACGACGCTCTTCCCGTTCTACTGGTTGCTGGTCCTCGCGTTGACGCCGAACAGCCTCATCCTCGGCGGCGAGTGGGACCTGCCGTTCCTCCGGCCGCAGGGATTCAATCCGGAGGCGTTCGTCGAGGTCTTCCAGCAGATTCCGTTCCACCTCTACGTGTTCAACAGCTTCGTGCTCGCGACGATGACGACGATCATCGTCATCGTCATCTCCAGTCTCGCCGGTTACGTCTTCGGCCGCCTCGAGTTCCCCGGCCGCGGACCGCTCATGCTCGGGATCCTGATGGTCTCGTACTTCCCGCCGGCGGCGTTTCTGATCCCGCTGTTCGAGGCGTTCACCGGAAACCCGATCGTCGCACCCTTCATCGGCGTCGAGCTGTTCGAACCGCCGCGGCTGGTCAACACGCCCGGCTCGATGGTGTTGCCCTTCAGCGCGCTGTTCCTGCCGCTGTCGATTTTCATCCTCACGACCTTCTACGCCCAGATTCCCGACGGGTTAGAGGATGCGGCGCGGGTCGAGGGTACGACGCGACTCGGGGCGCTGTTCCGGGTCATCATGCCCCTGTCGGCTCCCGGCGTCGCGACCGCTGCAGTGTTGACCTTTATCGCCGTCTACAACGAATACTTCTTCAGCTCGATCATGGCCCTCGGTAACGAGCCACAACAGTGGTCGCCCCTCGTCGGTGGGCTGCTCCAGTACCAGTCGCTGTACTCGACGGAGTTCAACCTGATGGCGGCCGCGAGCATCGTCGGCGTCCTTCCGGTCGTCATCCTGGTCGTCGTCGCACAGGAACGCATCGTCAGTGGACTGACCGCAGGCGCACTCAAAGAATAATCACACCACACATATGGCACAAGTAACACTCAATCACGTCACGAAACGGTACGAGGACGTCGTCGCGGTCAACGACATGAACCTCGAGATCAGAGACGGCGAGTTCGTCTGTCTCGTCGGCCCATCCGGTTGTGGGAAGTCGACGACAATGGAGATGGTCGCCGGCCTCACCAAGCCCTCCGAAGGAAACGTCCACATCGGCGACGTCGACGTCACCACGCTTCCCCCGAAGGATCGCGGGGTCGCGATGGTCTTCCAGAACATCGCGCTGTTCCCGCACATGGACGTCTACGACAACATCTCGTTCGGACTCCGGCTCCGGAAGTTCGACAAAGAGGAGATCGACCGTCGGGTCGACCGTGCCTCCGACATCGTCCAGCTCGAGGGGATGCTCGATCGGATGCCCGACGAGATGTCCGGCGGCCAGCGCCAGCGGGTTGCGATCGCCCGCGCGATCGTCCGCGAGCCCGACGTCTTCCTGATGGACGAGCCGCTGGCCAATCTGGACGCCAAGCTGCGAGTCCACATGCGGACGGAACTCCAGCGCCTGCACAAGGAACTGGATACGACGATCATCTACGTCACGCACGATCAGGCCGAGGCGATGACGATGTCCGATCGCATCGCCGTCCTCGACGCCGGCGAACTCCAGCAGATCGATCCGCCGCTGGTCTGTTACAACGAACCCGAGAACCTGTTCGTCGCCGGCTTCATCGGCTCGCCGTCGATGAACTTCGCCGAGGGAGAGCTGGTCGCCAACGGCTTCGAATCCGAACACTTCACAGTCGAGTTCGATCCCTCACAGGTCCCCGGTGCGAGCGTCGGTGACCGCGTGACACTCGGTATCCGGCCCGAGGACGTCTTTACCGTCGACCGGGTACAGAACCTCTCGTCGGCGACCGCCTCGATCGACGCGACGACCGACGTCTTGGAGCCGATGGGCGACGAAATCTTCGTCTACCTCGTCCTCGGCGAATCGGCCGAACGGTCGATGGAGGGGGAGACGGCCTCGTCGAACCAGCTCCTGATGAGCGTCAACCCGGACTCCGATATTCAGGAAGATCAGGACGTCGAGGTCGTCCTCGACCGCTCGAAAGTACACCTGTTCGATACGGCGTCCGGCCAGGCGCTCGCCCACGGAATCGAAGAGTTACCCGGTCCCAGTGCAGGTACCGGTCCCGATGCTGGGACGAGTGCCGGCACCGGTGCTGGCGAGGGAACCGAATCGCCCGTCACCGAAGCCGAATCCGACCGATAACCATGCTCGACTGGCTCATCCTCTTTTACTTCGTCGGCATATTCGTGCTCTTTTTCTTCTGGATCTACGGGATCGCCTCGTTCGTTCTCGACGTGAAGAACAAGGTGATCCCCGGCATTCGGACGTATCGACGCGGTCGAGCCAAACAGGCCGCGGAGCGAGAACAGGAACAACAACGCGAGGAAAACGAGCGGCAACTGTACTGATGGGGTACGATGACAACAGATAGAACCGACGTCCGAACCGGCATCGTCGGCCTCGGGAACATCGGCCAGTACCACACCGAACGGCTCGTCGAGCTCGGCGTGCCGTTAGTCGGTGGCATGGACGTCTCGGCCGAGGCGCGCAGACACTTCACCAGACGGTACGACGTCGACGTCTACGAGGATCACCACGAACTGTACGACATCGCCGACGCGATCATCGTCACCACACCAAACAAGTTCCACGAGGAGTACGCCGTCGACGCCCTCGAGCGCGACCTCCACGTCCTGCTCGAGAAACCCCTCGCTCACTCCTTAGAGAGCGCAGAACGGATCGCCGCGGCGGCGGCGAACTCCGACGGCCAGTGTATGGTCGGGTTCAACAACCGGTTCTCCAACACCGTCGAAATCGTCAAAAGCCGAATCGAGGAGGACAAACTCGGGACGGTCTCGCACCTCGAGGCGAACTACGTCCGCCGTCGTGGTGTCCCGGGCCGGGGCTCCTGGTTCACCCGCCGGGCGATCGCCGGCGGTGGCGCCCTGATCGACCTCGGGGTCCACGCGATCGATCTCGCACTGTACTTGCTCGACTATCCCGAGGTGACGGAAGTCAACGGCGTGACTCGCGCCGAGTTCGGGGACCGCGAAGACTACTCCTACATCGACATGTGGGGCGAAGATGCCGGCCCCGAAGGCTTCGACGTCGACGACTCCGCGAGCGCCTTCATCCGCTGTGGGAACGATTGCTCGATCTCGCTCGAGGTCGCGTGGGCGACGAATCGCCCAGCGAACCACGAGTTCGTCGTCCGCGGAACCGAAGCCGCCGCGAAGTTCGACCTCCTCGAGAACGACCTCTCCATTCACTCGGCCAGTGGCATCGGTGCAGACCACCTCGAGGACACGACGATCCAGACGCGCCAGAACGATACTCACTCCGACGAACAGGAGGCGTTTTTCGACGCCATCGCGTCCGGTAATGAGGTTGGAAACAGCGTCGAGGAGGCGCTCACAGTCCAGCGAGTGATCAGTGCGATCTATAGATCCGGTGAGGAGGGACACACGATTCAGGTCGACGACTCGGGACTCGAGGCGATGGCAGAGTCCACGTTCGAGACGGGGTCCGAGTCCTCAGGATCAGAGTCAGGATCAGGGCCGAACTCGAAGTTCGAATAGTCGAGTCGAATCCAGAACGGAAACTGAGTGGCGTCCGAATCTCGCGTTCGCTCACCAGCCGACGCTCGTACGGACCTGCTCGAGATTTCGCCGGAGGAACTCTCGAAGTGACTCGTCGAGGTCACGTTCCGTGTAACGCCGACCGAGATAGACGCTACAGAGGGCGAGGAGCGTCCCGACGACGACGTCCGAAAACCAGTGGATACCCAGATACATCGTCGAAACGACGACGCTGATCGCGAAGACGGCCGATATCGGGACCCACAGTGGGTACTTATCGCGGGTTTGCCAGGCCATGAACAGGACCGTCATCGAGAGCGACGTGTGGAGTGACGGAAAGACGTTCGTGGGTTCGTTGACTTCGTGAGTCAGATATCCGAAGTCCGGAAACGCGTCGTAGAGGAGACTCTCGAATATGAGCGGATTGTAGTTGCGGGGTCCGTAGGCGATAAACAGCGTGTACAACACCAGCCCGATCGCGTAATTCGCGGTGTAGGCGACGACGAGCGTGTTCAGATCGTCCATCTCGGAGAGTGCGAAGTAGGCGATAAACGGGAACACGAGCAAGAAGACGTAGCCGTAGACGTAGATGAACGCGAAGTAGGCGGTGAGTGGCTCGGTCTGGAACGACTGGAGGAAGACGACGGGATTCGTCTCGAAGATGACGTACTCGAACGAGAAGATCGACCCGGTAAAGTACGTCCCGACGACACGTCGAGAGAGTTCTCCGAGCAGATCACGAGTCATCACACGAGCCACGAGAACAGCGACGAGCAACAGGAGTGGCGTCGTGATCGCAGCGAGTCGCCACCGATAGGTCCGAACCGCTGCACTCAGCCGTCGTGGACCGATGAGGGTGAGTGCGGTCACCACCAGCATCGGAATGACGACGAGTGCGACATCCCCGACGAGGTCGACGAGTGCCATACTAGGGCGCTATGTCGCCAACAGGTTAAGGTGATGCGATTCCCGACTTCGTGTCGGAAATCACACACTAGTCCGCGCCGATCGATCCGTTCCGCTCGAGAGTCGTACAGATACTCGGCTCAGGCGACCAGTTCTCCGTCGTCGTAGCGGTATCCGGCATCTTCGAACAGCGCTCGAACGGCGGATTCGTCGATTTCACCGTCCGTCCCAGGGAACTCGAACGCCGGTGTCGTCTCGGTGCTGGCCTCCGTCCGGGGGAAGTTCCACCGACCCGGTTGGAGACCGACGAGCGAATCGGCCGACGTCGGCGCAGTTGCATGCCCGTCGAAGAACGTCTCGTCTTCGACGATGAACTCCCTGTCGAACAACTGTGAGAGAACTCGACGAAAGCGTGGATTGGTGAGTTCCGAGTGGCGGAGATTGTACCCGACGATGTAGAACGACCGCGTCGGTGACGTGAGCGTCGAAACGGCGTCCGATTCGTCGACCTGCTCGAGTTCCGCTGGAGCGAGGGGCGTTCCGACGAGATCGAGGTCTCCCTCCAGCAGGGCGTTGACCGTAGCGCCGATGTTCGGCGTCACCTGAAACTCGATCGAAGACGTGAGATCGACCTCGTCGAAGAGACCAGGGTAGTGTTGAATATCGACGTCGTGAAGCACGTGATCCTCGTACGGTTCGAGTTCGACGAACTCGCCGGAGGTCGAATCGGCGAACGCGTACAGACCCGAGCCGACGGGTTCCTCGTTGTCCCAGTTGAGCGCCTCGGTGAGGAAGTTGTTGAGGGGTTCGGTTCGGTCTTCCCAGATGTGTTCGGGGAGGATCGGCAACGTCAACGCCCGCTGTGCGACTTCCGACGTGTGATCGCCGAACGAAAACTGGATCCGATCCTCATCGAGAATGACGACGTTTTCGATCAGTGTCGTCCGGCCACGGTACCGAGGTGCGGGAATCCCACTTTCGACCTCACCCAGCGACGTATCCCGAAGCAAACGAACCGTGAACTCGACGTCGGCTGCATCCAGTGGCTCGCCGTCGTGCCAGGTCGTCCCCTCACGAAGGTCGACGACTGCCTGCAGTGACCCGTCCGATTCGGTCCAGTCGACGGATTCGGCGAGCCACGGCACGGGACCGACTGTCGTATCACGAACGAGCGGGTCGTACAGGAGCCCGAGCAACACGGTGACGTCTCCGAGATCGACGGCGATCGGATTCAGTCGATCGGTCATCGACGAATCGACGACGCCGACTCGAAGCGGTGGATTCTCGTCTTCCTCGGTGGACCGCCGTGCGATCAACTCGAGGTACTCGAGTGGCTGTCTCGGCGGGCTGTTGAGTTCGAGGTCGGCCGACGCCGCACCGAGGTGGTCGGGGAACGCGACGGTCGTAAACGGTGCAGAGCCATCCAGCTGCTCGAACAGGTCGTCGAAGATCGCCTTTCGTTCGTATCCCTCCGCCTGGCACTGCGCCTCGAGGAGATCGTCGACGGCACCGTCCGAGAAGCCGAAAGGATTCTGCCAGCCCTGCTCGCCGATGAAATCCGAGTGTAACAGGCTTCTGAGCGCGTCGGGATCGTCGTGGCCCGGGTGGCGTGTGACGAAGATATCGTAGTCCCTATTGATGAGCACTTGCCGATACAACTCGGGTTCGTCTATCGGTTCGTGGCCGGCGTCGATGCCGGCGGCCCGGAGGCTCTCGGCGAACTGACCGGCGATCTTCGGTGCCATGACGTCGTCGTCGGCGGGGAGCGTCGTGATCGAGAGTTCGACCTGGTCGTACGGCGATTCCGCAGCCAACTGCAGTCGCTCCGAACAGCCCGATAGCACACCCGCTGTCGAGGTACCCACCCCTGCGAGCAGTTGCCGTCGGGTCACCGACGGAGCGAACTCGTCCATACCCCGCTTTGGCCGTCACCGAGTATAGGACTTACTCTCGAAGCGACAGCTTTCTCGATCCCTGTAACGGGTTGTCGGCGCCTGAACGGACGGCTGGCCGGTCGTTGGCACCATTTTCAATCGGCCATTCACCGCCCGACAGCAGCAGGCAAACCCGAGTATGCGACCCATAACAATGCCGTACGTTCAGGTTTTGATGACTGTCTCGGTGGTCACGCACGAACGGCGACCGATCTGCGAACGCAGGGTTGCCGGGCGGGCCCGAGTGACGAACGCGACGCATACGGCTGACACGGATTCGGTCGGAGAGGCGGAGACGGAGACACGAACACACATCCGGAGGAACACACGCATGAAACTCGCACTCATCGGTTTCGGACAGGCAGGCGGAAAGATCGTCGACAAGTTCATCGAATACGACCGGGCGACCGAGAGCGGCTTCGTCACGGGGGCGATCGCCGTCAACTCGGCGAGCGTCGATCTGCAGGGACTCGAGCACGTCCCGGAGGACAACCAGGTCCTGATCGGCCAGTCTCGCGTGAAGGGACACGGCGTCGGCGCCGACAACGAACTCGGCGCGGAGATCGCCGAGGCGGACGTCGGTGAGATCCAGAGCACGCTCGACAAGATACCGGTCCACGAGATCGACGCGTTCCTCGTCGTCGCCGGAATGGGCGGCGGGACGGGATCTGGCGGCGCACCCGTGCTCGCGAAACATCTCAAACGACTCTACACAGCACCCGTCTTCGGACTGGGAGTCCTTCCCGGTACCGACGAGGGCGGAATTTACACGCTCAACGCCGCCCGATCGTTCCAGACGTTCGTCCGCGAAGTGGACAACCTGCTGGTCTTCGACAACGACTCCTGGAGACAGACCGGCGAGTCGGTCGGCAGCGGCTACGACCGAATCAACGAGGAGATCGTCGAACGGTTCGGGATGCTCTTCGCCGCCGGCGAAGTCAGCGCGGGTGACGCGGTCGGCGAGAGCGTCGTCGACTCCTCGGAGATAATCAACACGCTCTCGGGTGGCGGCGTCTCCACGATCGGGTACGCGACCGAATCCGTCGAGACGCCGAACGCCGGCCTGCTCTCGCGATTTCTCGGCGGCAACGACGGGATCGACGAGATGTCCGCGACCAACCGGATCACGAGTCTCGTCCGAAAGGCAACCCTCGGCCGACTCACCCTCCCGTGTGACGTCTCGAGTGCCGAACGAGCGCTCGTCGTTACCGGCGGCCCGCCGTCACATCTAAACCGGAAAGGGATCGAGCGCGGCCGATCCTGGCTCGAGGAAGAGACCGGCAGCATGGAGGTTCGCGGCGGCGACTTCCCCGATCCCGCCGGCGAGGAGGTGGAAGCGACGGTGCTGCTCTCGGGGATTTCGGAGGTCCCGCGCGTCAAACAGCTCCAGCAGGTCGCGATCGAAGCCCAGGACACGACCGCGGAGATCCAACGCCAGAGTCAGGACGACCTCGCGGAGCTGGTCGATACCGGCGAGGAACTCGAGGCGCTGTTCTGAGCCGTCGGCTCCCGTCTTTCGCCTTCCAGCTCTCAGCTCTCGTCACCCACCGACCACACAACACTAAGAGCGTTGATTGTGTATTTGCGCTATCGACCGCCTCGAGCGGGTCGTTCTCTCTATGACCGAACGAACACTCCACCTCCCCGTCGCCGCACAACCGAGCGTCGAATCGCTCGTCGACCTCGCCCGGCTGGGCGAGCGCCACGGCTACGAACGAGCCTGGCTCCCGGAGACGTGGGGGCGAGACGCCGTCACCGTGTTGACCAGCATCGCTCGCGAAACCGACGAGATCGGAATCGGCTCGAGTATCCTCCCCATCTATTCGCGGTCACCGGCGCTGCTCGGCCAGACCGCGGCGACGCTACAGGAGGTCTCCGACGGTCGCCTCCGACTCGGCCTCGGACCGAGCGGCCCCGCCGTTATCGAGGGGTGGCACGGCGTCGACTTCGATCGACCGCTCCGCCGGACTCGCGAGACGGTCGAGATCGTCCGGGCGGTACTGTCGGGCGAGACGGTCAGTTACGACGGCGAGTGTTTCTCGCTGGCGGGATTCCGGCTACGGTGTGGCCCGCCCGAGACGCCGGTCCCGATCGACGTCGCCGGCATGGGACCGAAATCCGTCGAACTCGCCGGCCGGTTCGCCGACGGCTGGCACGCCACCGTCTTCACGCCCGACGGCCTCGAGGACCGACTCGAGGATCTCGCCCGCGGTGTCGACCTCGGCGGTCGCGACCTCGAGGACGTTCGCGTGACCCTCTCGGTGACGGCCTGTGCGCTCGCGGACGGCGAACGCGCCCGCGAACTCGCCCGTCAGCACCTCGCGTTCTACGTCGGAGCGATGGGAACCTACTACCGGGAGTCACTCGCTCGGCAGGGCTACGAGCCCGAAGCCAACGAAATCGCCGCCGCGTGGGCCAGCGGCGAACCGGAGACGGCGACGGATCTGATCACCGACGACCTGCTGGACGACCTCGGCGCAGCGGGGACGCCCGACCGGGCTCGCGAGGAACTCGCGACGTTCGAGTCGATTGACGGGGTCGACCGCGTCGCGATCGGGTTCCCGCGGGGTGCGGAGACCGACGAGATCGGGGCGACGCTCGAGGCGCTGGCGCCCGACGCAGACTGAGACGACCGCCGCGCGGAGACGCAGTTTTTCGCCCAGAATTCGGCATCGAAAACAATGCTATTATTCGACACGACCGCCCTGAGAACGAAAACCGCAGGACTACGAGGGGTCGTGGGTATAGAGGCCACGGCTTGCACTCTCACGCAACTCTTATCCGTGCAACGCGTCTGTCTTTAGTCGTAATGGCGAAAGGTAACGTTGATTTCTTCAACGACACAGGCGGCTACGGTTTCATTTCGACGGACGACGCGGACGACGACGTTTTCTTCCACATGGAAGACGTTGGCGGTCCGGACCTCGAGGAAGACACCGAGATCGAATTCGACATCGAACAGGCCCCAAAGGGTCCCCGGGCGACCAACGTCACCCGACTTTAAAAACAGCGACCGGCTGTTTTCGAACACCGATTCACACGTTCACATTTTTTTGCGCCCAACGATTGCTCGAGGAGCGACTGCGTTCGACTCGAGGGCTGTGGCAGATATCGTAGGGCAACGTATCGCTGTCAGTTAATCGGGTATTACTGGGTCTTTTCTCCGACTCAGTTCTATCGAGAGTACCGCACTGACGGCAGCGTTCGTGAGAGCCCGCTCACTCCGAATCCGACGGCCGGACGACACCGTCGACTGCATCGCGAAAGCCCTCACTCTCCCGATACCACAGCCAGACGCCCGCACCCGCGGTGACCAGCGAACCGACGACCACCGCGATCATCGCCGACTGGTAGGCACCCGCGCCGTCGCCGGTCACCGCCGCGACGTTCGCGGGGTTCTCGTTGATGAAAAAGAAGTAGATCGCGAACCAGCACCCCGCAGCGGCCGAACCGAACAGCAACGGCGCACCGTAGACGTAGTTTTTCACCCAGACGAGCCCGATCCCGATCGTCGGGCCGAGATACGCCACGAGAATCATGAACTCGAGTTGTCCGTCGGTAAACTCGACGGACGCGACTGTCGCCGCGATCGCGAGCATGGCACCGCCGACGACGTGGAAGATGTACGGTACCGTCACGATGAGTCGTTGATCCACACGTTCTGTGTCGTGGCGTCGCTCTTAACCGTTATTGCCGTGACGAACCGACCGGGTTCGACTCGGATCGCGTTTCGCGTGCGAGCCACCGCGGTGACGCTCGTCCTGGTTCTGGTTCTGGTTCTGGTTCTGTCCTTGGCTCTAGCTCTTTCCCGAGCAATCGCCCTCGGCGTAACCCGAAGATTGGGACACAAGAGTATTGGCGGTGGCCGGGAATCGGTCGAAATCATGGGACCGCTCGATCGGCGATCTGGAACCGGAGCCGGAGCTCGAACCGACGCTCGAGTCAGAGGTGGCGATCTGTGACGTTTCGGAGCGCGGTTTCGACGGAGGTGGAGACGGAGACGGAGACAGAGACGGTCACCGCCGCAATCGAGGCGGCACGGGCGGCCGGGAGCGCGCTCGAGGCGCTCGACGACCCGCCGACGGCTCGACCCGACGAGGTGACGGTCACGGACGTCGTCACCGAAGCGTCACAGGACGCCGCGGACGAACTCGTCGACGTCCTCGAAACGGCGTTTCCGGACGACGCGATCTACATCCAAGAGACGCTCGTCCACGGCGAGTCCGGAACCGAGAGAGCCTGGGTCTGCGATCCGCTGGACGGCATCAGTCAGTTCGCAGCCAACGGCGACGAGTACGCCGTTTCGATTGCCCTCTTCGACGAGACGGCACCGATCCTCGGCGTCGTCTACCTACCGGCCCGAGACGATCTGTATACGGGTGTCGATGGCGGTGACGCGAGAAAGAACGGGCGGGAAGTCACCACGAGTGACCGGCGTCGACTCCAGACGAGTACCTGTGTCTCCGGGTTCGACCTCGGCGGCAGATTCCTCCGCGGACTCGAGGAGCGTGGTGCGGCGGTGGTCCGTCAGGAATCCGCCGCCGTCAACCTCTGTGCGCTCGCCACCGGTGCGGCAGACGTCGTCTGGGAGTACGACAGTTATCCCTGGGACGTCGCCGGTGGGCTGGTCGTCGCGGAGGCTGCGGGAGCGGTCGCTATGGACACGGCCGGAAATCAGTTCGTCCCGGACAGACATCCGAGTCGCGACCACCTCCCGCTTTTGGCCACCACCCCCGCCCTCGAGGCGGACGTACGCGAGTACGCGAGCGCGTTCGTTCGGGAGGAGCGGGACGCGACCGACGACTAGTACGTCGACCGACGACCGAACACGAATACGAGCAACGCGATCAACAATACGCCGGCGAGTGACTGGACGGCGGCGACGTATCGGGCCCACGCCGGAAGCTCCCTCGCCGCGGCGAGCGGGTCGAGAAACGAGACCAGACTGACGTACAGACTCTCGCCCGGTGACAGCGGATAGAGTATCGCCCCCGCGAGGACGACCACCGCCGAAACGCCGAGCACTCGCCACGGTCCCTCTCCGTAGCGCATCACGCCACCCGAAAGCGTCGCGCCGGTCCACTTCGCGACCGCCCACTTCTTGCGGTGGCGACGACGGCGAACGGCTTTTCGCCGCCGATAGGCTCTCCTCGCTTGCTCCGGCAGCGCGTTCTGTCGCGAGAGCCGCTCGATAATCCGATATCGCCAGCCCAGTCGATCGAGATCAGTCAACGTGGCATCGGAAAGCGATGTCGTCGATCCCCGATCGAAGCCGAATTCGGTTCGATCGTTGATCTTGGCATCGACGAAGACCGCACCGTAGACCGTCGTTCCCGAGAGGTCCGCGTCGAAGAGGTTCGCCCGAGTCAGGACGGTCCGAGTGAGCGTCGCCCCCGAGAGGTCGACGCCGCGAGCGTCAGCGTTCTCGAGCGTCGCGTCGGTGAGGTCGGAACCCGTCAGATCGGTCCCACGCAGTCGAGCATCCTCGAGAACCGCCTTCTGCAGGTCTGCATCCGACAGGTCCGCTTCGTAGCAATCGGCTCCCGACAGGGTCGCTCCACGCAGCTGTGCGTTCGCGAGTCGGGCACGACGGAGTAACGCATCGCTGAGGTCCGCGTTTCGGAGCGTCGCACCCGCCAATCGCGTACTGATGACCGTCGCGGCGGTGAGAGTCGTTCCCGACGCTTTCGCGCCCACGAGCGAGGCACGAACCAGATCCGCATTCCGGAGGGTGGCGAACCGGAGGTCTACGTTCGAGAGGTCCGCGTGTCGGAGACGGGCCGCAGAGAGATCGGCGTACCGTAACTGGACGGTTCCGCCGGAGAGATCGCTGTCCCTGAGATCGACTCGTTCGAGGGTCGCGCCACGAAGGTCGACGTCACGGAGCCGGACGCCGCGGAGATCCGCACCAGACAGCGTCGCGTTGGCCAGCGTCGTGCCGGAGAGTGGAACCTCGGAGAGCCCGTCGACGTCCGTCAGAATCGCACCGTCGAGTCGCCGTCCCGGATTTCCCCTCGCTGTGAGCGCTTCGACCGACTTGCCCGCGCACTCTGTGTGCCAGACACACCGGTCACCGTCCTGCCAGACCGGTCGCCAACAACAGTGACCGCCTGCACTCGTCGGGAGATCATCGGTCGGCATTTCGTACCCGCATCGTCCCGCTGTTCCGGCCATCCTCTGCGAGATGTGCTCGCCGTCACTTATAGTTCGTTGCCGTCGACTCGCGGGAGCCGGTCTCGAACTCGAGCGTTCGCCGTCGATTCCAGATCGGCGGCGTCGTCGCTGCCATCGACGGTCGACGTGGCGATCTCACTCGATCGTCTCGATGTCACCACGCCGTCCGTCGAGCACCCCGAACCGCTCGCCACGGCGCCGCTCGAGCCAGCGGAGCAATCGCTCGGCCCACTCGAGTTTTCGAGCTTTCATCGGGTCGACGGTCGGGTCGTCGAAGTCCCAGCCGACGAACACCAGCTGTCGTGCACCAAGATGATCCGCCAGAAACGCCGCGCGGTCGCCGTCGGTGAAGCCGCCGGTGTTCACGACCGGGCCGACGGGTTCGGCCTGCGTCGTCGGGAGCACGGACGCGTCCGCACAGTCGGGAACCACGGCCTCCACCGCCGGAACGTTGTCACCGTGGGCGTGGACCGCGACGGGTGTCCCCCGATGGGTAAGCCGGCGAACTGTCTCGGGGTTCTTGTCGAGATCCGTGATCATGCAGTCGACGGCTATCCCACGCTCTTCGAGCACGTCGACCGCGGTCGAGGCGGCGAAGACGAGGTCCGCCTCGCGAGCACGCTCGAGTCGGTCGGGGGACTCGAGTGACGGGCCAGCGCCGGCGATCGCGACGGTCGCCCCTTCGACGTCGGCGAGGCGTTCCATCTCGAACGGTGTCGTCAGGGAGGCGAGGACGTCGCGTGCGCGTTCGTCGGCTCGTCGATCGAAGCCGAACGACTGCAGAATTCGCTCGTAGACCGGGTTCCACTCGTCGTACTCCATTCGCTTCGCTGTTTGACGTAGCGCCACAATAAGTCCGCGTTGTGGGCCGGGTTCGCCTCCAAAGTACCCCTACCCAGGAGGCTGCCCGGCTTCCACTCCTCTCTTTCGAAGCCTTCGGTATAAGCTTTCTCTTACCTGATGATCTGTTCGAGTGCGTTCACTAGTGCCGGAAATTTCGGCGTGGAACCGACGATTTGGGGAGAAAATCGCGTTTTCCCTGTCGAATTACCGACGAGTACGCGCTCCCCAACATCGAGTTCGACATCGACTCCGCTCGGTCGCGACCGACACCTCGAGAGGGCGGCGGCGGACGAACAGGCTCTTTTTGTCTCCCCACGCGAAACCACCCGATATGGCTAAAGTCAGCATCGGCATGCTCGGCTGGCGCTTCGACGAGGAAAACATCCTCGACGAGGACGGCGAGTTCCTCCCGCTCGAGGAGATGCCGCCGAACGACCGCGAGCGGATCGTCCGTCTGGGTTCGATATATAACGCGCCCTGTAACGCGTGCTGGTTGATTCACGGTGACGGGAACATAGACGATTGTAACACCGCCCAGTACGTCTACGGCGAACCGCTCTCGGAGGTGTTGCTCTGTGAGGCCCACGAACCGGACTTCGTCTACTGGTTCCGCGAGGACGGCGGCAGCGAGTACCGCGGTACCGAGGAGTTCGAGGACGCCTTCTACGAGTGGTTCCTCGACGGGAATCGCGCGCCCGACGGCTACGAAGGGATGGAGTACGTCGAAACCGATCCGGACGACCTCCCGAAACCGCCAGAGGTGGATTCCGAGGAGTACAGCGAGCTCGAGGGTGACGACGTCTCCGACCGCGTCGGCCTCACCGACGAGGAGATCGCCGAAAGCGGCGTCGACTTCGGGTCGGAGTATCCCGGCGGCCGATGAGCGACGACGGTAAACCGGATCGCGACCGCACACCACCCCGAACTCGAACACGAACGCCTACGACTCCGGCCGTCGCCGTCGTCGACGCCCAGACACCGGGCAACGTCGGCACGATCGCTCGAGCCATGAAGAACTTCGGCTTCGAGGAGTTGCTCCTGATCGACCCGCCGGAACTCGATCCCGACGGCGAGGCCTACGGGTTCGCCGGACACGCTCGCGACGACGTGCTCCCGAACGCGGTCGAAACGACGTTCGACGATCTCGTCGCTAACTACCACACGATCGGCTGTACGGCCGTCACCAACGAGGACGACGACAATCACGTCCGCTTTCCGTTCTCGACACCCGCCGACCTCGCCGAGCGACTGCCGGCGGTCGACGGCCCGACGGCTCTGGTCTTCGGTCGCGAACGCGTCGGCCTGACCAACGCGGAACTCGCCCGAATCGACGAAATCTGTTCGATTCCCGCCAGCGAGGAGTACCCCGCACTCAACCTCGGCCAGGCCGCGACCATTACTCTCTACGAACTTCGCGAACTCGCACTCGAGGGCGGGAGAACGCAACTCCCCGATCTCGAGCGAGTCAGAGCACCGGAACCGCTCCTCGAGCGACTCTACGACCAGTGGGACGACCTCCTCGTGGAACTGAACCATCCCGAAGAGAAACGCGAGAAGACGATGCGGATGGTTCGACGGGTGTACGGTCGCGTCGACCTGACCGAACGCGAAGCGACCACGTTTCTCGGACTCCTGCGACGGGCGACCGAGCGGCCGGATCGGAAAGAGTGAGTGCGGGCCGATAATGTAATTCGAGCGGCCAGAACTGGCATATACCGGCTCTGGACAGGAGTACGTAATGGACGGAAACGGAGTGAGCCGCAGGGCAGCACTGTGTCTGCTGGGAACCGGACTCACGCTCGCGGCCGGCTGTTCGAGTAGCGAGGAGACAGAGGGGGGCGGAAACGGATCGACCGAGACGGGTGCCGAGGGAGAAAACCTGGACGGTGAGGGAGACCCAGCGATCGAAACCGGCGACCTGCCAGCATTTACACAGGCGCTCGCCGCCACACCTGACGAGAACTACTTCTTCGGCGCCGTCGACCTCGAGACGATGTGGACGGTCTTCGACGGTGACGGCGACCGTCGTTTCGAGGGAGACGAAGACGAAAGCGAGAGCGGCGAGACCCCGACCGATCCGCTCGTCGTCAATCCGCTGTCCGCAGCGCTGATCGGCTACGTCGTCCTCCTCGGACTGGGCTTTTCGGCGGCCGGCTCGGTCTACGAGCGAAACGACCGGGCCGGTGGAGAGGGATACGTCGTCTTCGCCAACGACACGAACATCGTCGTCAGCGACTACGATTTCGACGGAATCGTCGCCGACATGGGCGAACTCGACTACGAAGAAGTGCTTCTCGAGGACGATCGAGCGGTCTACTACGACGCCAGCACCGGGCAGGCCGTCGGTGCGACGGAGTCGCTGTTCGTCTACGCACACGAGAGTGAGAACGGGGACGAAGACGAGTTCGACCCGATCGCGGCCGTCGAACGACACGTCGACGCGGCCGTCGGTGAGCGCCCCCTCGAACACGAGACCGACGACGACTTCGAGTGGCTGCTCCGGGCGGGGGACACGACGGGACTCGTCTTCTGTCTGTTCTCGGACGCGGACGAACTCGCGGCAGACGCCACGGACCTCGACGAGGACGAGTTCGAGTCGACGGAGGGCGGCGATTCGGGCACCGATCTGGACGTCGACGACCAGCCCTACGAGGGAGCCAAAGGCGGTCTCCAGCACCTCGATATCGTCACCGACGAATCCCGGCCCTTCGCCAGTGCCGTCTTCACGTACGCGAGCGAGGATCGAATCGACGAGGAACGCCTCGAGGACGCGGTCGGAACGCAAGCCGAAGCCGGATCGACGACCGTCGTCCGCGACGGGGCGAGGGTCAGGGTCGAAGCGACGTACGCCGAGGAGACGCTCGAGGAGTAGGAGGTCACAGTAGGGGAGACGAGTGGATCGCTTGGCGTGTGGTCGGACAATTTTGACAGTGTGAACTCCCCTGACAGACACCTGTTCAGTAAAATTCTCTGTGCACTCGAGGTCGTCGATTCGGCACGGACTGGGACTGCAAGAGCAGCAGCTCGTCGTTATTTAGAGAGACGGTGTAGGTCAGTCAATCGTGACCACACGTGGAAACCACGTGGGTCGAAAGGTATTGCCTGACCGTGCCGCCTACCGTCACTCTTTCTTGTCGCTATAAAACACCTCCGGTGCTCCGGTCTGTCCCGTGTTCGAATCCTCTCGCTCGGCGTCGAAAACGCGACTCGAGCTACGCTCGTTTCTGAATCTCTTCGCGTAACAACTCGCTGACGAGGTCACCATCGGCCTTTCCGCGCAGCGCGCCCATGCACTCGCCCATCAGCCCGGAGAACGCCTGCATACCCTCTTGCTCGACCTGTCCTTCGTTTCGCTCGACGACCTCGAGAACCGCCTCTCGAACCTCGTCTTCGGCTGCCGACCCGAGTCCAGCGGCCTCGGCGGCTTCCTCGGCGGATCGACTCGGATCGGTCGCGAGCGCCGAGAGCAGGTCCGGAATCCCCTCGTTCGGGAGGTCGCCGGCGGTCGCCATCCCGAGCACCTGCTCGAAGTGAGTCGCCGTGAGGTTCTCGACGGGGACGTCGTCCCGGCGGAGTTCGGTGACCGTCGACTCGAGGGTCGTCGCTGCGAGCGTCGGATCCGTCCCGTCGGCGACGAGGTCTTCGAAGAGGGGCATGAACTTCCCGTAGGCGACCTGTTCGGCCAGCCCAGCGTCGAGGTCGTACTCGGCCTGATAGCGCTCGACCTTTGCGGTGAGCAGTTCGGGTTCGGCCACCTCGCTCGGGTCCGGTTCGACCGGCGGGACGTCCGTCTCGGGGTACATCCGCGCGGCGCCGGGGAGCGGCCGCAGGTACCGGGTCGTCCCGTCGTCGTTCGCACCGCGGGTCTCCTCGGGGACGCCCTCGAGCGCGGTCCGGGCACGCTCGGCGACGGCCTCGATCGACGACGACGCGACGTCGGTTGCGGCGGCGACGATGGCGACGGCGTCGTCTTCGGTCGCCCCCACCGCGTCACGAAGCGCGTCGACTTCCTCACTCGTGACGCCGTAGGCCGGCAACTCGTCGGTGTGGAAGATGCCACCCGCACCGTGGCGCTTGGCGTGGTCGGAGAACTCCGTTCCCAGCCGGCGGTCGGGGGCGATCTCCCGGCCGACGAGGCCGTCGAAGCCGGCCAGCGGGACGGCCATCACGGAACCACCGCCGTCGAGGGCACCGCCGATCACGCCGCTGTCGGTATCTGCGAAGACCTCGCTTACGTCCTGTGGGTCGCCGACGGCGGCGTCGCGAGCCTCGAGTTCGTCTCTGATCTCGACGAGTTCGGTCTGGCGGCCGACCTCGGTGCGGACGATGTCGTCGATGTCGTCGAGGCTCTGGACGCCCTTGATCTCGACGCGGGCGCCCTCGGCGATCGAGACGTTGACGTCCTGGCGGATGGTTCCGAGTCCGCGCTTTACTTTGCCCGTCGAGCGCAGCAGCATGCCGATCCGGGCCGCGGCGTCGCGGGCCTGTTCGGGCGAACGGATGTCCGGACTCGTTCCGATTTCGACGAGCGGGATTCCGAGCCGATCGAGGCTGTAGCGGACGCCGTCGTCGGTCTCTTCGACCCGTTGGGCGCTCTCTTCTTCCAACAGGAGGTCCTCGATGCCGACGGGGCCCTCTTCAGTTTCGATCTCACCGTCCGTCGCGATCAGCGTCGACCGCTGGAAGCCCGAGGTGTTCGAGCCGTCGACGACGAGCTTTCGCATGACGTTGGCCTGATCGACCGGCGACATCGCCATCAACTGGGCGATCTCGAGGACGGTTTCGAGTGCTTCGTCGTCGAGTCGGTGGGGCGGTTCGTCGTCCTCTTCGACGAGACAGGTGGTGTCGTAGGCGAGGTACTCGAACTCGCGGTCGACCTTGCTCTCCTCGAGGGCGGCGTCGTCGATCTCACCGAGTTCGCTCCGCGTGGGATGGAGATAGCGGGTGAACCGGCGGGTCGACTCGTCGGGATCGCGCAATTCGGTCGGACAGTTACAGAACAGCTTCGTCGCCGTGTCGAGTTGCTGGTGGATCTCCAGCCCGGCGACGAGTCCGAGGTCCTCGTAGTCGTACTCGGTCATTGTATTGTGGATTGCTCGGAGACGGAGGGGTAAAAAACCGTTCAGTCTGGGCCGACTGTGTGGTTGTCGCGTCGGTCGACGACGGTCACTGCGAGTTCGAGGAGTCTCGACCGTCGGTTCGGTCTCTGTCGTCTTCGGAGGAGGGTCGGTCTCGAGTCTCGTTCGGTTCGTCCCTTCTCTCGTGTTCGTGTTCGTCCGGTGGCTCTGGCTCGGTCGGGGACTCTTTACGGCTTCCGTGTCCCCCGTTTGTCGTCTCACTGCCGTCGAGACCGTCGATATCGAGCCCATCAGTATGGGATTTCTGATCGTCGTCAACACTGACACCGCTCCCGACATCGTCACCGTCGAACCACCGATCGAGCTGTCGCCGACGCTTGCGCTCGAGCAGCCGCTCTTGGAGTCGTTCGTTGAGCCCCTGCTGGACCTGCAGTGCGCGTGTCACGTCGATATCGTAGGCGGTCGCGGCGCGACCGAAGAAGGCCGCCGAACTCGCGGTGTCCGCAGTGATACTCGCCAGCCGTCGCCGGCGCTGGAAGAGCGTCTGCTGGTAGACGACCGACTGGACGCGGTAGTAGGGGACGATTTTCGTCGTCCGGCGCCAGAACCCCGTTCGCGCGAAGAAGTACCGGTCGCCGAACTGGAAGCCGCGATTGGCCCACTTGAGGTGGGCTGCGACCGGCACGACGAACAACAGCACGGCGAACGCGTGCCAGTCCTCAACGACTTCGGTGTAGGTCGCGAGCAGGTAGCCGACGCCCATGATCAGACAGAGGACGCCGATGTAGCGGAACGCGTACCGTTCCCGGGCTCGCAGCGGTGCCCGCTCGAGATCCTCCCGTTCGAAGGGCTCGATCGAACGAGCGAGCCGACGGACCCGCCCCCGTTCGGCCAACGGAATCGCCGATTCGGTCCCGCGAGAACCGGACTGACCGGGTGCGTAGCCGGCGGTCTCGACGGCCAGCGCGCCGTAGCCGAACCACCGGAAGGGAATCGACTCCTCGATCGTCAGCGTCTGGACCTTCTCCAGGGGAATCGTCCCGCTGTAGCGCTGGAGCAGCCCCCGTTCGTAGTGGAGTTCGTCGCCGACGCGAGTGAGCCGGAAGCCGTAGTACCGACTGAAGGTGAGGACCGCGCTGAGGACCCAGGCGGCGAACAGGAAGATGAGGACCGCCCACGCGAGCGCGATCAGGCCGGTTCCCGGCAGGTCGGCCTCGAGGAGGTCGATCGGGACGAGCGTCGTCGGATCGAACCCGCTGGCGAAAGAGAGCGCGATCGTCGCGAGCGCGCTGGCACCGGGGTCGATCGTGAACACGCTCAGGACGGCGAGTTCGTTCCGTCGGATCTCGAACAGCAGTTCGTCCTCGCCGGGACGGGTGTCTCCTGATTCTAGGTCGTCGGTCGTCTCCCGATCGCCGGCGGTTGCTCTCGACCGTGACCGCGAACTGGACCCGTTTCGTAACTGCCGCTGGAGTCGATTCGCTTCAGCTTCGTCGACGTACTGGAGGGTGATTTCGGTCTCCCCGCCGCCGGCCGTCTCCACGTGAACGGCGGCGATCCCGAGCGCGCGCTGGAGCACGTTCTGTCGGACGTCGACGTTCTGGATCCGTCGAACCGGGACCTCACGGTCGCGTCTCGAGACGACCCCCGAGGCGACGTCGAACGTATCGGGCGTGATCTCGTATCGGAAGCGCTTGTAGTAGGCGTACTCGTAAGCGATGCCGAGGACGATTCCGACGACGACCATCGCCCCGATGACCAGCAGGTTCCCGCCGGCGCCGCCGGGTGAGGCGATGATTCCGACGAAGAAAAACAGCGAGCCGGTGCTCAGGCTGCGCGAGAGCGACCGGTAGGGCACCGACATCGGGTGGAGTTTCATACGGCGTCTTCACCTTCACTCTCGATCGCGAGCTGTCGCAGTTCCTCGCGGAGGGTCTCTGCACGGTCGGGGGTCAGTCCGGGAATCGCGACGTCCGCACTCCGAGAGCCCGCGGTGTAGACGACGACCGTCGCGAGTCCGACCGACCGCTCGATCGGTCCCCGCTGGGAGTCGACGTGCTGGACGCGGACGAAGGGGACGACGGTCTTGACTCGAGTGAGGACGCCGCGTTCGATGTACAGCGAATCCGCACGGACCTCGAATCGCCAGACGCTGTAGCGAAGCCAGGCGATCACGACGCGAACGATCAGGACGACGACCGCCAGTGCGACGGCACTCCAGACGAGCAACGACTCGTCGATCCCGACGTCGGTTCCCCGCGTAAACGCCACTGCCCCACCGACGACGAACCCACCGAAGATACCGGACCGCACGATCGCCAGTAGCACCCAGACGGGCCGCACCCGCGGGTTGAGCCGTTCCATGGCTCTCGAGACGACAGGATCGGGAATAAAAGGTGGGATTCCGGTTTTCAAGGGCGGTTTCGACCGCCTAGACGATCCCGTGGCGTCTGAAAAACGAGACCTGTCTGTACATCCGACAGCCGAGACAGAGCCCGGAGACTGCGGCGAGTGCTGCGAGAAGTCCGACGGCCGTGGCGACGGCGAATCCGAGAAGCGAGAAGCCAGCGAGGAGGAATCCACTCGCGACGATAGTACCGGTCGCCCCGAGCAGTTTCGCGAAGCGGTGAGGTGACGCAGGTTCGCGTTCGGGTGGTTTCCCGAGGATCGGGATCAGGAGGTGCTGCCAGACGAGTGCGTAGAGATCGATCCGCCAGCGAGAGAGGACGGCGATACCGAGGAGGACGGCAACTGCGTAGACCAACGCCGGACGCTGGGTTCCGACACCGGCGAGCAAGAGCGTGGCCGTCACTCCCTGTCCGAACCGTGGTGCTCGTGGGTCGACGAGCGACATCTCACTCGAGTCCGAGTCCGAGTTCGAATCCGAACTCGAGGAGTTCGACGATTGCTGTGTCCGTGTCGCCATACCAAACGGAGACGTTCGAGCCTCAAGGGACTGTCGCCGGAATCGCCACCGTGACAGTACCGACCTGTCGTAACGCAGAATTCAGACCCTTCCCCCCAAACCCGCTAGTGCTGTGCCGTACGGACGTCCGTGACGTTGAAGAGGTCTTCCGTCAGCCCCTCCCCGTCACACTCCGCGTTCGGACACTCGTAGTGCCACCCATCCTGCGTTGCATCACGCTCTCGAAACCGGTCTCCACAGACCTGGCAGAATAGTTGTCCTTTCTTACAGGTGTCTCGGTGCAATTCGAGGGCAAGTTCAGTCTGGAACGACTGATTGCAGTTACGACAGGTGTGCATATTTCGTCAGACGATAGCCTCAGTAAAAACTGCTTGGGTTCTTTTATTACGTTCTACATCGCCGTGATTCGGCTCCACTGTGCCGATTTACGCCAGATGAGTCGGGAAGAAAGACTGGTGAGATACGTGAACTACTCACACTCGAGTAGTCGGCGTTCTGTGAACTCTCCGAGACTCACTTTCCCACGCGTGAGAGAGCCACTCACGATCCCGAAATCTATGTCACCTTTTGGGTACGTTCTCGATGAGAACGGTCAGGTAGGAGTTCACGAGCGCGTCGTCTCCGGTCTGTCACCGGTTCCCGACTGAAACCGACCGACTGCTCTCGATTTCGGTCACTCGACCGGAATCGTCCCGACGTTAGTCGTCCTGTCCAAGAATCCCGCGTTCGGTCATCTTGACCGGGTCGAGTACCTCGTCGGCTTCTTCCTCGGTGAGATACCCCTTCTCGAGGACGACCTCTCGCACGGTCTTCCCTTCCTTGAGCGCGGTCTTAGCGACCTCGCTGGCCTTGTCGTAACCGATGTGGACGTTGAGCGACGTCGCCAGCGCCATCGACTGTTCGACCTGGGTCTCACAGTGCTCGCGATTGGCCTCGAGTTTGCGGACGAAGCGGTCGGCGAACACCGTACTCGAGTTGGCGATGAGTTCCGCGGACTCGAGGAAGTTGTGCGCGAGGACGGGTTTGTAGAGGTTGAGGTCGATCTGGCCATCCGCGGCGCCGGCGGAGACGGCGGCGTCGTTGCCGATGACCTGCTTGTGGACCTGGTTGACGGCTTCGGCGACGACCGGGTTGATCTTGCCGGGCATGATCGACGAGCCGGGCTGGTTCTCGGGCTGTTCGATCTCACCGAGTCCGTTGCGGGGACCCGAGGCCAGCAGTCGCAGGTCGTTGGCGATCTTGTTGAGCGAGCCGGCGACGACGCGGAGCGCGCCGTGGGCCTCGCTCATCGCGTCGTGGGCGGCTTGCGCCTCGAAGTGGTTGTCCGCTTCGCGGAACTGGACGCCGGTCTCCTTGGTGATATACTCGGCGGCACGACCGGGGAACTCCTCGTGGGTGTTCAATCCAGTGCCGACCGCCGTTCCACCGAGTGCGAGCTCCGAGAGGTGCTCGCGCACGTTGTCGACGCGGCCGAGCCCCTTCGAGATCTGGGCGCGGTAGCCGCCGAACTCCTGACCGAGCGTCACCGGCGTCGCGTCTTGTAGGTGCGTTCGACCCGTCTTGACGACGTCGTCGAACTCCTCTTCTTTCTCCTCGAGTGCCTCTCGGAGGGTATCGAGCGCCGGGATGACGTCTTTCTCGACGGCCTCGAGACTGGCGACGTGCATCGCAGTCGGAACGACGTCGTTGCTCGACTGGCCGTAGTTGACGTGATCGTTGGGGTGAACGACGCGGTCGCCGACCTCGCTGCCCATGATCTCGGCGGCGCGGTTGGCGGTGACCTCGTTGGCGTTCATGTTCGAGGACGTGCCGGACCCGGTCTGGAAGACGTCGACCGGGAACTGATCGTCGTGTTCGCCGGCGATGACCTCGTTTGCGGCCTCGATGATCGCCTCGGCGATCTCCTCGTCGACCAGACCGAGATCGCGGTTGGCCTGTGCGGCTCCTTTCTTGACGACACCCAGCGCCCGGACGAACCGGCGGCCGAACGTGATCCCCGAGATGGGGAAGTTCTCGACGGCGCGCTGAGTCTGTGCGCCCCAGTAGGCGTCCGCCGGAACCTGCATCTCGCCGAGACTGTCCTCCTCGGTACGGAACTCGTCGTTTGCCATACGCGAGGCGTCTCGGTGAGTCAGGTAAAAGCCACCGAAACGCCGGCGTCTCCGTCCTCGGAATCGGACGATCGGGCCCGCTCTCGGAGCGCCGACTGCAACCGCTGGCGGGTCGTCTCGTTGATCTCCCGTGCGACCTCGTACTCGAGATCGTAGATCGTCGGCGTCGCCCAGAAGAACGTCCGGGAGCTCGCAGTGTCGACGACCAGCGAGGCGAGGCCGAGTCGACGCTGGAAGATCGATCGGCGGGTCGAAACCGTCTGGAGGCGGTAGTAGGGGACGACCGTCGTCCGTCGCTTCCAGAAGCCCGATCGGATCACGAGGTTGTCCTCGCCGACGTAGTAGCCGAGGTTCACCCAGCGGAGGTGGGCCGCTGGCGGGACGGCGAGGAAGACGACCGCGGCGAGCCACCAGTTCTCGACGGCGGTCACGAGCGAGAGTCCGAACGCGCCAGCGACGACGACGCCGGCGATAATCGAGTACCGACCGAGGTAGCGACGGCGGGCGACCGTCGTGGGCCGACGGAAGGACGGCCGTTCGAGACCGGAGAGCCGTTCGGCGAACCCGTACACCCGTCGCTTTCGGGCGAGCGGAATCGCCGACTGACTCCCGCCGCCGCTGTCGGGTCCGTAGCCTGCGGTCTCGATCCACAGTCCGGCGTAGCCAATCTGGCGCTGGAGAGGATTGTCCGAGACCGTCAGCGACTGGACCTTCTCGAGGGGGATGCTCCCGCTGTAGCGCTGGAGCAACCCGCGTTCGTAGACGAGGTCCTCGCCGGCGCGGCCGACCTGAAAGCCGTAGTAGCCGAGGAAGGTGTAGACGACGCTGAACAGGTAGGTCAGGGCCAGCCCGTTGACGAGCGAGATGATCCCGAAGACGCCGTACTCGAGGGGGGAAGCGGAGTCGAGATTCGCCGGGCCGCCGAGGGGTTCGGCCATCGAGATGAGGAGGCCGAAGATGGCGTCGTTCGCGAACAGCAAGAGGAACAACACGCCGCCGACGGCGGCGAACGAGAACGAGGTGAACGAGTAGAGGCCCAGCTCTCTCGAGGAGAGTTCGAAGAGACGCGTCGGTTCGCCGTGGTCGACGGGTTGTTCGTGGCGTTCGTCCTCGCTCACGCCCGGATCCGAGTGACGTTCTGGAGTGGCGGCGGTCTCGAGGTCCGCCGTCTCGTTGCTGGTCGCCTCCTCGTCCTCGTCTTCGTCGGACGACGCTGTCTCTGCCTCCGTCGCCGACCGCTCGCCGTTGGCCGCCGCAGTGAGTCGCCGAATCTCCCGCTGGAGTCGGTTCGCCTCGTCCTCGCTGACGAAGTTCAGTTGCGCTTCGGTGTCGCCGCCACCGGCGGTCTCGATGGTGACGACGGCGACGCCGAGCAGTTGCTGGACGAGTCCCTGCCGGACGTCGACGTTCTGGATCCGCCTGAACGGAATCTCGCGCGACCGTCGCGAGAACACGCCGGAGGAGAGATCGAACGTATCCTGCGTGAGTGCGTACTCGAACCGGTAGTAGTAGGTGAGCCCGTAGGCGACGCCGGCGACCAGCCCGATCGGTGCGAGGTAGATCGACCAGACCGGATCGACCGCGTCGGTGACACTCGAGAGCACGCCGATCAAGAAGAACGGAACCGACAGGCCGACGATGCCCCGGTTGAGCGTGGTCGTCACCGCGCTGAACGGGTGAAGTCGGTTCATCTCGGGAGACTCAGACGCCATCGTCGGCCTCGCTGTCGACTGCGAGCTCGCGAAGCGTGTTCTGTAGCTTGCGGGCGCGGTCCGGCGTCAACCCCGGGACGCGGACGTCCGCGTTGCGCGATCCCGCCGTGTAGACGACGACGCTCGAGAGCCCCAGCGCCCGTTCTATGGGTCCGAACTGGGTGTCGACGTGCTGGACGCGGACGAACGGGACCGCCGTTTCGACGAACGTGATCACGCCCCGCTCCAGATAGAGCGCGTCGTCCTGCAGTTCGAAGCGCCACTGCTTGTACAGGACGACGGCGTAGACGATGCCGAGGATCGCGCCGATCGCGACGACACCGATCGGAACGACCGTCGGAAACGACACGATCCAGGCGTCGACTGCGGCGAGGACGACGCCGACGACGACCGCGGCGAGTGCCGCCTGTGCGATCCAGAGGAGTCTGATGCGGGGATGAAGCACTTCCATACGCGAGACATTTCAGCAGGGTACGATAAAGGTGGGGTTCGGAGCGCGATAGCTGTTCTCGAGTGTCGTTTCTGCTCACGCTCGTCGTCCACTTCCGATGTGCGTCGAGGGAGTGTGGACAGCGTATCGAGGGTTCGACCAATCGTTCCGAAATGTGACACTGTAATGGGTTTGAATGACAGAATAATTTGAATATCGAACAACCATTATGGGACCCGGGGTGGACGTGATACGTTGGAGGGTGTGAGAACATGACACACAACGGCGCGAGGAGCAGACGTGCGTACCTGAAAGCAACCGCAACGGGGACGGCGATTCTCGTCGGCACGACAGGTCTGGGCCAGGCCGGAGCCAGCGCTCAGGAAGAAGGTGCCGACTTCGAGGAATTCGAAATCGTCCACTGGTGGACCGCCGGCGGCGAGGAGGAGGCGCTGAACGCCCTCCTCGAAGGCTACCAGGAGGAGTATCCCGGAGTCGAAATCGACAACAACCCCGCACCCGGCGGTGCGGGATCGGCACTCGACGCTGCGGTCCGCTCACGAGTGGTCGACCAGACGCCGCCGAGTACGTTCCAGATCTGGCCGGGCGAGTCGCTCCGTCCGTACACCGACGCCGACATCCTCGAGAGTGTCGAGGATCTCTGGGACGACGAGATGCGCGAGGCCTACCTCGAGAGCGTGATGGACGTCGCGAGTCCGGACGACGAGCTCGTCTCGGTCCCGATCAACATCCACCGGTTGAACAACCTGTTCTACAACGTCGAGGTCGTCGAGGACGCAGGCATCGACCCCGACGGAATCGAGGATCCGACCGACCTCCTCGACGCGCTCGAGACCGCCGACGAGGCCGGCTACACCGGCATGGCACACCAGACCTCGAGCGAGTGGTCGACGGTACAGCTCTGGGAGACGGTGTTGATCGCCGAACACGGCGTCGAGACCTTCGAGCAATACATCGCCGGCGAGACCGATGATCTCGAAGAGGAGGTACGCGAGTCGCTCGAACTCGTCGTCGACTACAGCGAGTACTTCAGTCCCGACGCGGGCGCGATCGCGTGGGATGAGGGGAACGCCCAGGTGATCGGCGGCGACGCGGCGTTCATCCATCAGGGTGACTGGGCCGCCGGCCAGTACGGTGAGGCCGACTTCGAGTACGAAGACGAGTGGGACTTCGTTCCCTTCCCCGGGAGCGACGGCGTCTACTCGCTGGTGATGGACTCGTTCGTGATGCCGACGCCGAACCCGTCACCGGCGGCGACCGAGGCGTTCCTGTCTTACTGCGGGACGGTCGACGCACAGGAGCGGTTCAACCCCATCAAGGGGTCGATTCCGCCCCGAACGGACGTTCCCACCGACGAGTTCCCGCCGTTCTTGCAGGACCAGATGGACGACTTCGAGAACTCCGACGAACAGCCGACGACCATCGCCCACGGGAGCGCCGTGCGACCCGAAATAAAGAGCGAGATCGAGGAGACGTTCTCCCGCTTCCTCGAGACCTGGGACGTCGACGACACGACGCAGGGGCTCTTGCAGGCACATCAGGCCGCGGGCTACTGACCGGAGAGACGAAGACGAGTACGAATGATCGATCCCCTCTCTCGAACCCTCGCACGAACGCGCTGGCTCCATCGACGGATCCGCGCTCGAGTCGGTCGCACGGACGGTGGCGGGAGCGAACGGAGTAGGAGAGAGGAGACAGAACGGAACGCGAAATCCGAGACGGAGGGACAGTCGTCGACGGACGACCGTCGACCCCGTCCCCGCCCCGACGGCAGAGAGACGGTACGGGCGGTCGAGACCGACGGCTGGCTCGCCCGACTCCGTTGGAGCGCTGGCCTCCAGGCAGCGATCTTCTGGGTACCACCGTTCGTATTGATGGGCTGGTTCGTCTACGGCGCGATCGGCTGGAACTTCCTCATTTCGCTGACCGACTGGAGCGGGCTGGGCCAGCCCCAGTACGAGACGTTCAACCTGGAAATGTACGCACGGATGCTCGAGGACCGGTCGTTCGTCGCGGCAGCGCGCAATACCGTCGTCTTGCTGATCGCGTTCACGGGTGCCGCACTCGGTATCGGCCTCCTGCTGGCGATCCTCGTCGATCAGGGAATCCGCTTCGAGAACACGTTCCGGACGATCTATCTGCTCCCGATGAGCCTCTCGTTCGTCGTGACGGCGATCTTCTGGGCGTGGATGTACAACCCGGAGACGGGGATGATCAACGTCGTCCTCGGCGGACTCGGCGCGGACGCGCTCGCGATGAACTGGATGAGCGATCCGCGGACGAAGCTGTTCTCGATCATCCTCGCGTTAACCTGGCAGTTCAGCGGCTACTGTATGATCGTCTACCTCGCCGGATTGCGGACCATTCCCGACGCCCACTACGAGGCCGCCAGAGTCGACGGTGCGAGCACCGTGCGCATGTACTGGCGGGTCATCTTGCCCCAGCTGCAGGCTGCGACGACCAGCGCGGCGATCGTGCTGATGGTCTTCTCGTTGAAGGCGTTCGATTTCATCTTCGTCATGTACGGCGACACACCCGGTCCGTCGGCGGACATCCTCGCGGTGATGATGTTCCGCGAGGCGTTCTCGCGGACGAACTGGGCCTACGGCTCGGCGATCGCGATGGTCCTGTTCTTGCTGGCGCTCGCGGTGATCGCACCGTACATCTACATGCAGTATCGACGGGGTGAGCTCTGATGGGAACCGGAGAGTCGACGACCACCGAAGCCGCTACCGAAACCGAGTCCGCCCGCGCTCGAGCGACCCGTGGACTCGACCGGGTCGGCGGCCGCCGAATCGCGCTGTACCTCGTGCTGCTGGCGCTCATCGTGCTGTATCTCTCGCCGCTGTGGAGCGGCTTTACGACGTCACTGAAGACGGCGGCCGGGTTCGCGACGACGACGCCGATCACGCCGCCACTGCCGGAGTACGTCACCACGGAGGCGTGGCTCGAGGCGTGGGGTCGCATGCGTTTTGCGATGGTCAACAGCCTCGTCTTCGTCCTTCCTGCGACCGTCCTCTCGGCGTTTCTCGGGAGTCTCGCGGCCTACGGGTTGACGAAGATCGACTGGCGCGGACAGATCGCGATCCTCCTGTTGTTCCTGATCGGCGTGTTCATCCCGTACCAGTCGGTGCTCGTCCCGCTCCGGCAGTTCTGGACGATAGTCGACCTGCCGTCGTTGCTGGCGTTCTCGTCGACGCTGGCGGCGCGTTCGGATCTGATCGCGCTCGCGATCACCCACACCGCCTACGGAATCCCGATCTGTACGATCCTGTTTCGGGGCTACTACCTGACTATCGACGACGACATCGTCGAGGCGGCGAAACTCGACGGCGCGAGCAGCATTCGGATCTACCGCCGGATCATCCTCCCGCTCTCGAAACCGATGTTCGCCGTGACGCTCATCTACCAGTTCACGAACATCTGGAACGACCTGCTGTTCGCGCTCGTGCTCGTTCGGACGAGTCGGAACTTCGTCGCAACACAGGCGTTGAACGAACTGCAGGGGGCGATGGTCGGCCAGTACAACCTGCAGATGGCCGGCGCGTTCATCGTCGCGCTCCCGACGCTGATCATCTACGTCGTCTTCGGCAGCCAGTTCGCCAAAGGACTCTCGGGTGAATCGGGCGGATGAGCGGAAGAGAGACCGTGACAACGACCACAACGACTTGATCCACCATGGCAGCACTCACACTCGACCACGTCACCAAACGGTTTCAGGACGGCACCGACGAGATCGTCGCCGTCGACGACGTCTCGATCGAGGTCGCCGACGGCGAGTTCCTCGTCCTCGTCGGTCCCTCGGGATGTGGGAAATCGACGACACTCCGAATGATCGCCGGACTCGAGACGACGACGGAGGGTTCGATCTTCCTCGACGACGAGCCGATCGCCCACCGCCCGCCACAGCGTCGGGACGTCGCGATGGTCTTCCAGAGCTACGCACTCTACCCGCACATGACTGTCCGCGAGAACATGGCGTTCGGCCTCGAGGAGTCGACGTCGATGCCCGACGACCGGATCAGGGAGACCGTCGAAGAGACGGCTCAGATGCTCGACATCAGCGAGTTGCTCGACCGCAAGCCGGGCGAACTCTCGGGTGGCCAGCAACAGCGCGTCGCGCTCGGCCGGGCGATCGTCCGGGACCCACAGGCGTTCCTGATGGACGAACCGCTCTCGAATCTCGACGCGAAACTCCGTTCGGAGATGCGGACCGAACTCCAGCGACTCCAGCACGACCTCGACGTCACGACGATATACGTCACTCACGACCAGACCGAGGCGATGACGATGGGTGACCGGATCGCGATCCTCGACGGCGGTCGCCTCCAGCAGGTCGCGACGCCCCTCGAGTGTTACCACCAGCCGGCGAACCTGTTCGTCGCGGGATTCATCGGCGAACCGTCGATGAACGTCTTCGACGTGACGTACGATCCGGCCGACGGGAAACTCGTCGGCGATACGATCGAGTATCCACTCTCCCAATCGGTCCGCGACGATATCGGGGATCGGACCGACCTCGTCCTCGGAGTTCGTCCGGAGGACGTCCGGATCGTAGGCGGGCGCGAGGACCGGCTCGATTCGAATCCGGCCCACGAATTCGACGTCACCGTCGACGTCGTCGAACCGATGGGCGACCAGAATACCGTCTACGTCACGCTCGGTCACCACTCGTTTGCCGCAGTGATTCCCGGACTCCAGTCGATCACGGAGGGGGTGACCGAAACGGTTCATCTTCCCGAGTCGGCAATTCACCTCTTCGACGCACGAACGGGTGAGGCGATTCACAACCGATCGCTCGAGGCGGTCGACGAGGACGTGAATCGGTCCACAGAAACGGAGACGGAGACCGAGACGGAAACAGAAACGGACTGATCGAGTCATCGAACCCGGCTGTCTCTCAGCTCACCAGTCGACGAGTCTCGATCGAGAACCGTCTGCTATTCGAAACTGATCACCTCTCCCGTTTTTCGTACTCCTCGGGCGTGTACGTCGAGAGCTCGAGGGCGTGGATGTCGGTCGTCATGTGTTCGCCCAGCGCGTCGTAGACCTGCTGGTGTTGCTGGACGAGGGAAACGCCCTCGAAGGCCGGCGAGACGACCGTCGCGGCGAGATGGTCGTCGTCGTGCTCTCCACGTGCGCGTGTGACTGTCGCCTGTGCGTCCTCGAGTCCGTCCTCGATGAGTCGTTCGACGTCGTCGGTGTCCATGTCTATGTCTCTGTCCCAGTCCTCGAGCGGTCGGGGCAAAAACGCCGCGGTCTCGCGGTGTCGACGGTGAACTGACCACCGCGTTTATACTCTTCGCCCGCACTCTCGCGGATATGTCACTCGCAGCCGAGACGCGACGCGCGGCCGACGAGCACCCGTTTCTCGTCACCGGGCTCCGCGCGGACGTCGTCAACTTCACCGCGGCGGCACGGTTTCTGGACGTCGACGGCGAAACCGACGCCGTCGCCACCGCACTGCGGCGCTACGCCGACGACCTCCCCGATCACGAACCAACTGCACGCGACGCACGCGTGACGATGGAAAGCGGGATCGGCCCCGTCGAGGCGCTCGAGGACGCCCTGCTCGTCGTCGGCGGAACCGCGCTCGGCCGGAGCGATGGAACTCGAACGGCGATCCTGGCAACCGGGGCGATCGACGCCGATGCGCTCAGAGCGGCGCTCGCGGCGCTCGCTCTCGAGGAAATAGACGTTCACGCGGCGGGGGTCGGCGATGGGACGATGGCGATCGTCGTCGAGCGACTCGACGGTGCGAACGCGGTTCGGGGGGTCGAACGGGCGCTCGAGTCCGTCCTCGAGTGAGTGGAGCGGACCTCGTCGTCGGGGGGAAGAAGGTGGACGGATCGGGGGATCGTCACCGAACGATCTCGACACGACGGTTCTCGGCGTCGTACTCGATCAGGCCCGCGTCCTCGAGAATCGGGAGATCGACGTGGTAGAGGTAGATCCGGAGTTCGCGACGGTCGACCG
Organism: Natronoglomus mannanivorans; assembly: GCA_025517485.1. Lineage (GTDB taxonomy): Archaea > Halobacteriota > Halobacteria > Halobacteriales > Natrialbaceae > Halomontanus > Halomontanus mannanivorans. The sequence goes on from JAOPKB010000001.1 coordinate 282,040, forward strand.
CGTCAGTGGGCTCTCGATTCACGGTCGAATCCCGTCGGGGGTTCGCGTCGCCGTTCGTCGACCCGACGTCGGCATCGTCGTCACACAGTGCGTCGACGAGTTCGTCGACCGTCGTCGACTCGGATTCCGATTCCAGTTCGCGCTGGAGGTGAGTCAACAGTCGTCGTCGCCGTTCGACGGCGACGAGTTCGGGGGATTCGATGACGGTGGTGGGATGGATCCCGGGGTGGTCGGAGACAGAGGGTGTGTGATCGTTCTGTATCATCGTCTATCACACGCATAGAAGGATCAGTAAAAGGACGTTCTGACCAACGCGTCCAAGAGTCGAGGAACCCGGATCAGTCTGCCGTGTTCGCGGAAGTCTGTCCGTCCCTCGCCGACCCCTCGGCTGGGGCGTTCGTACCGTCCGTGAGGGTCGTACAGACCGTCGGGTGAGTCGGTTACGCACAGCACCTCCATTTCGGTCGCGGTCGATCGACACGTCGTCGTCGAGCCGAATCAGTGATGGGTACGCGTTTTGGTGAATAGCGACACGCTCGTCGCAACGTCGGCGATAGCCGCCTCACTCGCCCATCGCCCATCCAACGCTTTAACTTCGGGCCGCGGATATGGTGGGATAATGACCCTGCACGTGACGAACACGTTGACGGGCGCAAAAGAGCCGTTCGAGCCACAGGACCCCGAAAACGTCCTTCTCTACTACTGTGGCCTGACGGTCTCCGACCCGCCCCACCTCGGCCACGCCCGGTCGTGGGTCCACGTGGACGTGATGCACCGCTGGCTCGAGCACCTCGGCTACGACGTCCGCCACGTCGAGAACTTCACCGACGTCAACGAGAAGATCGTCGCCCGCGTCGGCGAGAACGACCTCGGAGAATCCGAGACGGAGGTCGCCGAGACCTACGTCACGCGGACGATCGAGGACATGCGTTCGCTGAACCTCCTGCGGGCGGAGGTCTACCCGCGAGTGTCCGAACACGTCCCCGAAATTATCGACCTCGTCGAGACGCTGGTCGAGGAGGGCTACGCCTACGAGGCAAACGGCTCGGTCTACTTCGACGTGACGACCTTCGACGACTACGGCAAACTCTCGAATCAGGACCTCGAGGAGATCGAATCACAGGGCGATCCCGACGAGCGCTCGGAAAAACGCCATCCCGCGGACTTCGCACTCTGGAAGGCCGGCGGCGTCGATGCAGGAGCGATCGAAGAACACCACCACGAGGGGGCAGCCCCGCCCGAAGAGGCCTGCGAACACGCGACGACCTGGGATTCGCCGTGGGGCGAGGGCCGTCCGGGCTGGCACATCGAGTGCTCGGCGATGAGCATGACCCACCTCGGGGAAACCCTCGATATCCACGTCGGCGGGCGCGACCTCGTCTTCCCACACCACGAAAACGAGATCGCCCAGTCGGAGGCCGCGACCGGACAGGAGTTCGCCAGCTACTGGCTCCACTGCGAACTGTTCCAGATGGGCGAGGAGAAGATGTCCTCGAGTCTGGGCAACTTCGTCACCGTCGAGGAGGCCGTCGCCGAGTGGGGGGCGAACGTCGTCCGGACGTTCCTCACCGCCGGATCGTACAACAGCACGCAACTCTACAGCAACGAGACGATCGCCGAAGCCGTCGAGCGCTGGGAGCGACTCGAGCGCGCCCACGAACGGGCCGTCGAGACCGTCGATTCGACCGCCGCCGGAAGCAAGGTCGAGGACCCGGAGCTCCGGACGGCGGTCGACGATGCTCGCGAGGACTTCGCGACGGCGATGAACGACGACTTCAACACCCGCGAGGCCCAGTCGGCGCTGCTCGAGGTCGCGAGCGCGATCAACCGACACCTCGAGGAGGCCCCGGGCGCTGGGGACGACACTGCAACCTACGACTACCGTGGTCTCCGGCGGGCCGTCGAAACGCTCGAGGACCTCGGCGAGGTACTCGGCCTCTCGTTTGCCGGTGAGACCACGGGCAGCGTCGACCTCGCTGAAGACGTCGTCGAACTCGTTCTCGACGTCAGAGCCCAAGAGCGCGACGCCGGCAACTACGACCGAGCGGACGAACTCCGCGACGAACTCGAGGCGCTCGGCGTCGAGGTTCAGGACACGGATTCCGGCGCGTCCTATCGGCTGCCCGACGCGAACTGAGACCGTACGCGGGCCGAACGAAGACACTGTCGGCCAGAGTCCTCAAGTAACTGCTTCGCATCCAGCTAGCCATGACTTCTCGGGGAGCGTTGACGACGGCAGGATTCGACGCGCTTCCCGCACAGATCGCACTGCTCGACGACACCGGAGAGATCGTCTACACGAATCGAGCCTGGGAGACGTTCGGCCGAACGAACGACCGGTTCGCCGCCCGAAAGGACGTCGGCTCGAACTATCTCTCGGTGTGCAGTGGGAGCGACGACGACGATGCGACGGCTGCCACCGAGGGGATTCAGTCGGTTATCGACGGCGACACCGACGAGTTCACGCTCGAATATCCCTGTCACTCCCCCGACGAACAGCGCTGGTTCACGATGCGTGCCGCACCCTTCGAGTGCGACGGCGACCGGTTCGTGCTCGTGATGCACACGAATATCACGGAGCGTCGACTCGCCGAAGAGCGCGTCCAGACGCAGGCAGACCGGATGAGCGGATTCGCTCGGTTGCTCTCTCACGACCTCCGAAATCCGCTCTCGGTCGCTCGCGCCGAGGCAGAGATGCTCGCCGAAATCGCAACGGGTTCGACCGGAGACGAAGGTGGACTCGAGAGCGATCACGGGTACGACGATCACGACGGCGTGGACGGGTTGCTATCGTCACTCGAGCGCATGGAGACGATCATCGACGACGGACTAGTTCTCGTCTCCGCCGAGGCAGACACCATCGACTCGACAGCGGTGACTCCCCTCGAGCGCCTGGCCACCGACGCGTGGTCACACGTCGAGACGGCTGATGCACGCCTCGCCGTCAACGAATCGGTGGCGATTCGGGCGGATTCGGATCTCGCGGGCCACCTGTTCGAGAACCTGTTTCGAAACAGTATCGAGCACGGCGGCGCGAACGTGACCGTCCGCGTCGGCCCTCTCGAGAACGGCTTCTATATCGAAGACGACGGGCCCGGAATCCCACCCGCAGATCGCCAAGCGGTGTTCGACTCGGGATATACGACGACCGAGACGGGATCCGGATTCGGCTTAGCGATCGTCCAGCAGGTCGTCGCTGCCCACGGCTGGTCGATCGAGGTATCGAACGGCTGTGACGGCGGAGCGCGGTTCGAGGTCACCGGTGTTGGAACCGTGTCAACTGGATCGAAAGTCACAGAGGAAAACAGGACTGAGACACGAACTGAGACTGGCCACAGGAGTTTATAACCGAGAACGAAGTCGGGTGCAGTATGCATCGACGACGGTTCCTCGGTGGACTCGCGACCGTCGGACTCGTCGCGTCTGCGGGATGTGTAGACCGCATCCTCGGCAATTTCACGTCCTACACTGCGACGCCCGCAGCCGTGAGCGACGCCGCGATCGAGGAAACCGGATACGAACATCAGGAAACGGAGGAGGAAGTCGAGGAAGAAGACGTCGCCGGAGAAACCGTCGAAATCACGAACTACATCAGCCGATACAGTCGAACGGTCGATATCCCTCTGGTCGGGGAAACCGAGGCCGGTGTCTTCGCGACGATCACCACCCCGCAGGTATCGGTCGCCGGCGAGAACTACAACCCCGTCGGCGAGATGAACAACCGCGAGATCATCGCACTCGTCCAGGAACAGTACGACGAGCTATCGATCGGTGACTCCGTCGATAACCGCTCGGTCGACACGCTCGGGACGACGACGAACGTCGAAACGTTCGAGGGCGAGGCGACGGTTCGAGACACCAACGTCGACGTCTTCGTCGACGTCTCCCGGTTCGAACACGGCGACGATCACGTCATCGTGGGTGGCGTCTACCCGGAGCAACTGTCCGACGAGGCAGAACGGATGACGAGGTTGATCGAGGGACTCGAGCACGAGGGGTAGGAGTCGCCACAGCGAGCGGTGGGCGACCTCAAAGCCCCGATAGACCCAATGCCGTCGCGATCGAGATCCCACTCGCGACGGCGCCGATCAGATACCCGCTTATCGCACCACCGTTGAGCAGCGGCAGTCCCGCGTGAGGCTTCCCCTGCAAGACCATGTACATGAGAACGAGCAATCCCGCGATCGTGCCGACGATCGCACCGAGTGCAGGGACGTTCATCGCGATCCCCGGTATTCCGAGTGTCGGCGCCTCGAGGAAGTACGCCGCGCTCGCGACCAGAATGGTCGGGATCACCGCGTCGCCCAGTCCGATGAAGAGGGCGTCGCGCTCGGGGTGGACATCGGCTTCGGCAGCCGTGTCGTCTCGGTCTCGAGGTCGGTCTTCGACACTGTCCTCAGTATGCTCAGTCTCGAGTTCGGTCGAGTCGTCCGTGTGTTCACTCGCGGCCTGCGTTGCGGTGTCGGACGTCGAGCCATCGTTCCCGTCGTCCGTAGCCTCGCCCTCGATGACGCCGTCGGTGCTTCCGTCGGCGAGATACGAGTACGAGAGTCGCGTCGGGACGACGAGGACGACCGGAATTTTGAGGTCCATGACGCCCTCCGCGAGACTGAGCATGTGTTTGGTCTTGTAGACGCTGATCGCGTCGTAGATCGCCAGTGCGATCAACAGGATAATCGCCGGGAGAAGCCCGAAACTGATGCCGAACAGACCGGCCGCACCGGCACCCATCAGGACGCCGGCGGTGTCGATGACGTACCACTCGGGGTAAACGAGCAAGGCGAGTCCGACACCGAGGCCGCCGAGCAGGGCCAGCAGGTTTAGCGAGCCGACGACGATAATCGGCGGAACGATCTCGGCGAAGACGAACCAGCCCAGCATCGCGCTCACGGCGATGACGAGCCCGCGGATCAGCCACTGAGCGTTGTACTTGAACGCCGCGAGCATGAACGCGGTCGCGACGAGTATCGCGGCGAAGTAGACGAGGCTGTTGGCCGGGTCCTCCGGGTTCTCGACGGCCTGGCGCTCGGATTCCTGGAACGGCTCGACCAGTGTGAGCGCCCCGAGCTGGACGCAGAGAAACAACAGGACCGTTACCCCGACTGCAGCGAGGACCCGCGCTCGGTCGTTCATACCGGCGGGTTTGGGGGCCGGTCGTATTGGTGTTGCGCTCGCGTCAGGGGTATCGGCGACGGGGTCGCCCCGCGTCTTTCGTTTTTCGTTTTCCGTCCCGTAAACTACCGCGCGTACAACGCCGACCCGACCAGCGCCGGCGCGTGCACGCTGTTCTCCGGCGTCACCGCGACGTAGGGCCGATCGACCGGCCCGAAGACGTCGACGACCCGACCGACGGTCTCGAGGGAATCGTTCAACACCATCGTGCCGATCTCGGCGTTGTCGTCCTCGGACCGGAGGATGAGCAACCCTTGGGCCGTTCTGACGACCGAACCAACTCGGTACACGTCAGTCGCGCATCGCGACGACGTACGCCGCGACGGCCTGAACCAGATCGTTCTTCGTCGAGTCCTCGGCCCCCCGGACGACGACGCGACCGCGATCGGCCCACGACTCCCTCGAGTAGGCTTTGTCGCGTTCGATCGCGGCGTCGTAGCCGATCTGCTGGACGGCTTTCGCGATTTCGTCGACCGTCGGCTCTTCGACGGCGAGATCCTGCGGGACACGTCGTCCATCGGCCCGTGAGAGGGTCGAATCCAGATAGGCGGGCCAGATGACGTTTTCGACCATACCGTCATCTCTGTACGCAGGCGAGTAAACGCTTTTCAAAACGAGACGGTCGATGCAGCCGACGGTTATCGACGGCGTCGGCGTCCGATTCCGATTCCGAGCACCGAGAGCACTGCAGCGATTGCAACCGGCACACCGAAGCCGGGGAGCGCGTCGTCTTCGTCTTCACCGTCGTTCGACTCGTCGTCACCCGCTTCCTCTTCGTCCGCCGAATCGTCCACTTCGGCACCATCGTCACCCGTTTCGTTCTCGTCCGGTGCCGGATCGTCGGCCTCAGTTCCGTCGTCCGCGTCGGTTTCTTCACCCTCGTCAGCCTCGGCCTCGGCCTCCGCGTCTTCGACTAACGCCTGTGCCTCTTCGTAGGCCTCTGGGTGGATCGCCTCGACGATCGTTTCGATCGCGTAGACGACGTGCGGTCCGGGCTGGTTGACGGCGTTGGCGTCGACCGCGACGAGCTGGTCTTGCTCGTAGGCGGTCGTCTCCATCGCGCCTTCACTGAGCCCCGGATCTTCACCGTCTTCGTCGACACCGTAAATGATCCACTCGGGATCCTCATCGACGACGACTTCCTCGCTGATCTCCTGCCAGCCCTCCATTCCGACTTCGGCGGCGAGGTTCTCGACGCCGGCGGTCGTGAGGATCTCGTCTTGGAAGGTGTTCTCACCGGCCGTCCAGCCGAAGCCCATCGCCCAGAACGCGAGCGGTCGATCCTCCTCGGCGAGAGCCTCCTCGATAGCCTCGAGGCGCAGGTCCATCCAGTCGAGACGTTCCTCGGCAGCCTCGCACTCACCGGTGAGCGAACCCGTCAGCGCGACGTTCTCGCGGACGTCGTCGAGCGACGTCGCGGTGTCGAAGTGATAGACGGTGACGCCGGCGTCGCGGAGCTGCTGGACGGTGTCCGCGTCGGTGACGTTCGCCGCGAGCACGACGTCCGGCTCGAGGTCGATCACCGTCTCGACGCTGACGCCTTCCTCGGCGGAGACGTCGGTCCGGTCACCGGCCTCGAGGTGGCTGGTGAACTCGGTGATCGGCATCCCAACGAGCGTGTCTTCGGCGCCGATTTCGAAGACGGTCTGTGCGTCGCTCGGCTGGAGCGCGACGACCCGGTCGGGTGATTCCTCGAGCGTGATCTCTTCACCGGTCACGTCGGTCAGTTCGACGGGGTACTCACAGGTGGCGTCCTGCGTGAGGCCAGCGTCGACGGTCCCGGCTTCTGTACCGGCAACCGTCGCGGGGGCGAACGCGCTGACGATCAGCAGTGTCGCGATCAGTACGATCAGTGATTGTCGCATCGGTGGTGTCTCACCGCCACTCCAACAAATATTTGTCTAATGCAAGCGAGCTTGTGCAGTATGGAACGACCGGGGAGAATCCTCGCGTGGTCGCTGGGACTGACGGTGCTGCTGCTGGCCGTCGCCGTCACCAGCGCCGCGCTCGGCCCGGTCAGGATCGAACCGGTGACGGTCGCACTCGCGATGTTGAACGTGATCGTCGTCCCCTCGGGCGTCGAAACCGGCACGTGGACCGTCCCACTACTCGAGTGGGCGGTTCCGAGGCCGACGTTCGAGTACAGTCAGGTGTTCGCGTTCGAGGTGCGAGGGAGCCACCAGACGATCGTCGGGGACATCCGCCTGCCCCGGATCGCACTCGCCGCGACGGTCGGCTTCGGCCTCGCCGCGGCGGGGACGGTCATGCAGGGATTCTTCCGAAATCCGCTGGCGGATCCGTCGATCATCGGCGTCTCCTCGGGTGCGGCGGTCGGCGCCGTCGCGGCGATCGCCTTCCCCGCACTGGTTCCGATCGGTCTCCAGTCGGCGGCCTTCGCCGGTGCAATTCTGACCGCGTTTCTCGTCTACGCCATCGCGACGGAGGGCGGTCGAACGCCCGTCGCGACGCTGTTGCTCGCGGGCGTCGCCGTTCAGGCCTTCCTCGGGGCGGCGATCTCCTACATGCTCGTTCACAGCGGCGAGAGCCTCCGACAGGCGGTCATCTGGCTGATGGGACATCTCTCGAACAGCACCTGGAACGACGTCGGCCTCTCGCTGCCGTTCGTGCTCGCCGGCGTGCTCGTCCTCGGGGCGTTCACCCGCGAGATGAACGTCCTCTTGCTCGGCGAGGAGGACGCCCACCACCTCGGCGTCGACGTCGAACGGACCAAACTCCTCCTGCTCGCGCTCGCGAGCATCATCACCGCCGCCGGGGTCGCGGTCGCCGGCGTCATCGGGTTCGTCGGCCTCGTCGTCCCGCACATCATGCGACTGATCGTCGGTCCTGACCACCGTATTCTGCTCCCGACGAGCGCGCTCGCCGGCGCCTCCTTTCTCGTCGCGACCGACACCCTCGCCAGAGCCGGTCCCGCGGAGGTGCCCGTCGGCATCGTCACCGCCGCGTTCGGCGCACCGTTCTTCCTCTTCTTGCTCAAACGGCGAGAGGTGCACGCACTGTGATCGACGTTCTCGACCTTTCGGTAGCGTTCGGTGACGTCTCCGTCCTCGAGGACGTCTCTCTTTCCGTCGAGGCGGGGACGTTCGTCGGCCTCGTCGGCCCCAACGGCGCCGGGAAGACGACCCTGTTGCGAGCGATCAGCGGCGCGCTCGAGCCAGATACGGGACTCGTGGCTATCGACGGAACTGACGTTCACGCCCTCTCCTCGCGAGAGTCGAGCCGACTCGTCTCCGTCGTCCCACAGGACACCTCCCTGTCGTTTTCCTTCGCGGTCAGGGACGTCGTCGAGATGGGGCGAACGCCCTACCGGTCGCGGTTTTCTCCGCCCACAGTCGAGGACCGTGAACGCGTCGCGGACGCCCTCGAGCGGACCGGCGTCGAACGGTTCGCGGACCGATCCATCGAGGACGTCAGCGGCGGCGAGCGCCAGCGGGTGATCCTCGCCCGAACGATCGCACAGGACACGCCGGTCGTCTTGCTCGACGAACCGACCGCCAGCCTCGACATCAACCACCAGGTCGAGACGCTCGAACTCGTCTCGGAGCTGGTCGCCGACGGCAAAACCGTGATCGCGGCGATCCACGACCTCGATCTCGCCGCTCGCTACTGTGACGAACTCGTGATGGTCGCGGACAGACGCGTCCTCGAACGCGGCCCGCCCGAATCGGTGCTAACGTCGGCCCGACTCGCTCGGGCGTTCGACGCGACCGCGGCCGTCACGACCAATCCGGTGACAGGGTCACCGGTAGTGACCGCGCTTTCGGGCAATGCTCGAGGCGGATCGAAGCCCGGTGGCGACGACGCGAACGTCAACGAGAACGCACCCGCGCGAGTCCACGTCGTCGGCTCCGGCTCGACCGCAGCCGGCGTCCTCGCACGTCTCGAGGCGGCCGACATCGACGCCTCGATCGGCCCGGTCGCCGAGACCGACGTCGCCGCGGAGACGGCCCGACAGCTCGGGATCGACCGACTCTCCGTCGAACCGTTCGCGTCGCTCGAAGCGGAGACGATGGCGGCCCTGCAACGGGAGATCAGCCGGAGCGACGTCACGGTGATCGCCGATCTCCGGATCGGCGCCGGCAATCAGCTGGTGCTCGAGGCACTCGCGGATGCCGAGCCGCTGCTCGTCGTCGAGTCGACGCCGTTCGACGATCGAAACGCTGCTGGTGAGGGCGCTCGAGACCGATACGAACGCCTCCGTTCTCGGGGCGTCCGGGCGGATCCAGAAACGGTCGTGGAACGGGTACTCGACGTCTGTGACGAGTATTCCGACGTCGACTCGACCGCTCCGGACCAGCACCGTCCCATCGAATCGGACGACGATTGATTCCGATCGGTACTCTCGAGACCGCACCGACGTGGACGAACTGTCACCGTCGGATTCGCACCTCGTCGACACATAATTGGTTTTGGACCCGTTCTGTGCATCATAAATCGAAGAGTGTCACGAGTAGCCGGCAACAGGCCTAATACTGCCACATAGCCAGCGACGACGGGTTTATGCATCGGTAGCCCGTCGCCTGTCCCAGATGTATCGCCCCGGTCACTACGGCGCGGCGTTGCTCACCTACGCCCCGTTCGGACTCGTCGTCTCATTGACGGGCTACGAGACCGCCGCGATCGTCGGCTGTGTCCTCGTCGTCGGCCTCTCGACGGTCCCCGACTACGACTATCACATTCCGCTCGTCGAGCACCGCGGGCCGACGCACACGCTCCTCTTCGCGGTACTGGTGGGTATCGCACTCGCCGGTGTCACGTCCGCCCTCGTCGGTGAAAACCTCGCCTACGCGGGCCTCGGCGTCGTCGCGTTCGCGTTCGCCGTCGGGACCCTGTCGATCGTCTCCCACCTCCTCGCGGACCTGTTGACGCCGGCCGGCATCCAGCCGTTCTGGCCGTTGTCGAACCGTCGGTACACACTCGACGTCACGCCCGCCTCGAGTACGTTCGCCAACTACGCGCTGCTGGCACTCGGCGTCGCCGCGATCTTCGTGACGGCTGTCGGTGTCTCGGTGCTCTCGTAGCTGGTCCCGATGCGTCCGTATCCTCTCTAATCTCTCCCTCTCGAGTTCGAATCAAGAGCAAGTAGACGGCTCACTCGAGGATGAAACTAAAGGGAGCGAAAATCAGATCGCGAGCGACTGGACTGAAACGGCAGCGAGGGCCGCCTCAAGGCGCTAACGCGTCGCCCGTCGCGGGGACGGCACGGTGTGTGAGCACCATACCGGCGAGCAACGTCACGAAGAGGACGAGCGCGATGAGGGCGTAGAGCACGTCGAGTGCCGGGGCGAACGTCATGACGGCACGCCGACCGAGGAACAATACGCCGACCGCGAGGACGGGTGTTGCAGCGACGAGACTCGAGACCAGCGGGCTCTCGTAGCGGCGCCAGCCGACGATCGCGGCCAGCGAGACGGCCGAGAGGAGCGTGAGGACGGCGGCGTACTGCGCTGTCTGAATGACGGCCGTGTAGCTGTCGATGAACAGCGGGCTCAACGCGACGTGAAGGGGCACGGAAACCGCACCGACGGCGAGCGCGAGGGTGACGTGGGTCGTCGTGAGCCGGTGGGCCCAGACGAGGATCGCGGAGACGACGAACAGCGCGAAGATGACGACTGCCGTCCAGAAGTGTAGCGACAGGATCGTCATCTCGTAGGAGAGAACGGTCTCACGGCCGAGCGTGACCTGTATCGGTGTCAGGATCAGTCCGAGGGTCACGGCGTAGGTGATTCGGCGATCGATCGTCTTCGCCCGCCAGGCGACGATCGCGGTCCCGACGATGAAAAAGCCGGCGACCATCGCGACGACGCGGTGGATCCACTCGAAGAAACTCGGGAAGTTCGCCGGAAACAGGTTGAGTAACCCACCGTCACAGAGCGGCCAGTTCGCGTCACAGGCGAGTCCCGATCCGGTCGCTTTGGCCGCGACCCCCAGTAAGATCGTCGCGGCCACGAGCACGACCGTCGAGGCGAGCAGGTGGGAGAATCCGAACCGATCGAACCGGTCGAACGGGCTGGCAGACGAGGAATCGGACGTATGACTATCGTACGACACGGGCTCTCATCGGGGGTTAGGAGTGCCCGTACTTAGGTTGCCCGTGTTTTGTTTCGTACCGGCCCCATCGCCCGAACCGCGCGCTGTCGCCTCTCTCCGTCGGATTCAAGAACCCGCCTCTCGAGGTCCTTTGCATGGAAAAACTCGAGCGCCTCGACGCCTATCTCGAGGCCAACGACCTCGCTTCGGTCTGGTTCGCCCGGCCGAACTCCTACGCGTGGCTCACCGGTGGGAGCAGCGTCATCGATCGCGAAGCCGATGCCGGCGTCGCGGCCGTTGGTTACGATGGAGACCAGCGACGAGTCCTCACGGATACGATCGAAGCCGAACGGACCATGGCCGAGGAGGTACCGGATCTCCCCGAGGACACGCCGGTCGAAACCTTCCCGTGGTACGAAGACTCCCTCGCGGGAGCACTCGCCGATCTGGTCGAGGGACCCGCGGCGGCCGATATCGACGTCCCCGGATTCGAGTCCGTCGACCCGATGGCGCTGCGCCAGCCGCTGACCGAAACCGACCGCCAACGGTATCGCGAACTCGGCCGAGCGACCGCGACGGCCGTCGAGTCGGTCTGTCGGGAACTGCGTCCGGAGGACACCGAACACGAGGTCGCGTCGGCGTTGCGGATCGCCCTCAGCGCTCGGCAGATCGAGGCCCCCGTCGTCCTCGTCGGCAGCGCAGCGCGAGCACAACAGTATCGCCACTACACCCCCAAAGAGGCCGAACTCGGCGACTACGTGCTCCTCTCGGTGACCGCCCAGCGCCACGGCCTCCACGCGAGTTGCACGCGGACCGTCGCGTTCGACCCGCCCGAGTGGCTCGAGGATCGACACACGACTGCGGCTCGTGTCGAGACGGAGGCGATCGCGACGACTCAGGCGCAGGCGCAGACCGACGCGGGAACCGCAGGCGACGTCTTCGCCGCGATTCAAAACGCCTACGCCTCTCTCGGCTACGAGGGCGAGTGGGAACTGCACCATCAGGGCGGTGCCGCCGGCTTCGCGGGCCGAGAGTGGATCGCGACACCCGACCACGAGGCGCCGGTAACCGCACCGATGGCCTACGCCTGGAACCCGACCGTCCAGGGCGCGAAAAGCGAGGACACCGTCCTCATCACCGAAGACGAGATCGAGGTGCTGACGACGACCGGCCACTGGCCGACCCGGACGGTTCGTGCCGTCGATCACGATCTCGAACTCGAGCGTCCGGGAATTCTGGGGATTCACGACGACGACGGCGACGACGGCCGTACCGACTGACATCGTTTAAGACCCGGTACTGGATCCTTTCATCCGTTTCGACCGTATCAGCCGCGAGAAACTCTTTTCACACGGGAGTTGATATGCACGCTCATGACACCGTTCGAGGGCGACACATCGTCGGCACCGATCGAGTACGAGCCCGTCAGCGTCAAAGACGTCCTCGTCGAGATGAAAGACACCGCGGAACTGCTGATCGATCTCTCCTACTCTGCTGTCCTCTTTTCGAACGAGGCGATCGCCGCGGAGGTACTCCGGCTCGAGGAGCGAATGGACGTCCTCGAGATGCGAGCACGGATGGGACTCATGATGGCCGTCCGAAGTCCGGAGGACGCCGAACAACTCGCACCGGTGCTCGGGATCGTCTCCGCCGCCGACGATATCAGTGACGCAGCCGGCGACATCGCGAAGGTCGTCCTCGAAGAGATCGGTCTCCCGGAAGCGATGCGAGCGGCACTCCCCGACGCCGTCGAAACGCTCGTTCGGAGTGTCGTCGACGAAACCTCCGCGTACGCAGGGCGGACGCTCGAGGAGATCGACCTCGAATCCGAGACCGGCGTCCGCGTGATCGCGCTTCGCCGGGGCGACGAGTGGCTGCTCAATCCCGGGCCGACGACCCGTATCGTGGCCGACGACGTCGCACTCTTGCGCGGTCCCGAAGCTGCGATCGAGGAGGTATTCGAGAGCGCGACCGGGGCGGCCTACGAACCGCCGGCCGTGGCGTCGCCGGATATCGAGGATCTCGAACGGGCCGTCGACACGATCGTCCACATGAAGAACCTCTCGGAGCTAGCGGTCGATCTGGCCTACAGTGCTGTCCTCTTCGATAACGAAGCGCTTGCCGAGGAGGTACAGAACCTCGAGATCGAGGTCGATGCACTGAAATCGCGGTTCGAAGCGTGGACGCTTCGAGCGGCCGCCGATGCGGAGGATCCGGTCGTCCTTCGCGGGCTGATCCATCTGGGGAGCGCGACGGAGGTCATCAGCGACGCTGCAGTCGGTATCAGTGAGGGTGTCCTTCGGAATATCGACGTCCACCCAGTCGTCCAGATGGCTGTCGAGGAGAGCGACGAGATCATTACCCGCGTCGTTGTCGGTGAAGGCAGTGGACTCGACGGGACCGCGGTCAGTGCCGGGGTGCCCGACACGGAGTCGACGATGTCGATCATCGCGATCCGTCGACCGAGCGAGGGGTGGATCATCGTCGGGGATGCCGATGCCGAGGTTCGGGGCGGTGACGTCCTCATTGCGAAGGGGACGCGAACGGCCGCCGATGCCTTCGAGGAGCTCGCTCTGTCCTGAAAGCGCCATACTTCACGACGGGACACGGTGTCGGCCGACAGTACCAGTGGCCGGTATCCAACGAGACGGTCGTGGACGGACATAGAATCCACAAGGAAGATTAGAAGCCCAGAACGAGCGCCGAGACGCCGATGAAGATGACCATTCCACAGACGTCGACGACGTTCGTGACGATCGGAATCGTCGTATCGTCAGGGTCGATCCCCAGCCGGTAGGAGGCGTACGTCGCCGCGAAACTGAACACGACTGCGATGACTGCCACCGACATCCCGCTGGTCAGCGAGATGAGAAGCAGGGTCGAAAGCGGCAGCGCGAACCCGAAGATCACACCCACTGCGTACGCCCCGAGTGCGAGGGCGGTGAAGATCGTCGCCCCGAGTGCCAGAATCGCAGCTACGTTGGCCCAGAGCACCCGGTCTCGCGGATCGAGTTCCGTCGTTCCCAGGTGAAACCGCGTCGAGAGACGGGAACTCAAGATCGCACCCAGGTTCCCACCCATGTCGACCATCGTCGGGACCATGACCGCGAGCAACCCGTACTGATTGAGCATCTCCTCTGCATCCTCGAGCGTGATTCCGGCTGCGAGGACGATGACCGAGAGCACGATCAGGAGCGGGAACATATTCCCAACGATGCTCTTCGTCTCCCACGTTCCGAGCGAGCCCTGTGGTACCACCATCAGACGATCGCCTCGACGAGACTGATCGAGAGGAGCAAGAACAACATTCCAAAGATGTCGCCGAGCGTCGTAACGATCGGTCCAACGAGGTTGTCGGGGTCGTAGCCGCGCTTGTAACCGGCGAAGATCAACAGTAACAGTCCGACGATCATGACCACCGAGGTCAGAACGCCAGCGATCAGCATGATCCCCACGAGTTCGTACAGGGCCGCGACCTCCCAGCCGATCACCAGCAGCGCGAGCCACGTAACGACGCCGATCACGACCGAGATCCCGATGCCGTTGATAAAGGAGGCCAGTACCGCGTTGACGAGCCGCTCACTTCGTTCGAACCGCGGCGGAATCAACCCCTGGTGGAGCCCACTCGAGATCCGCCCACCCAGCGCGCCGTAGACGTTCCCTCGCGTCGCCAGAAACACCGGCACCATCACGAGCAAGCCGGGGAATCGTTCGACACTCTCCAAGATCCCCTCGAGGACAAGGCCAGCGAAGAGACCACCACCGAGCGCGATCAACAGAACCGGGAGAGCCTCGCGATAGATCGGCCAAAAATCGTCCCAGACGCTCATATCAGATCGTGAGCCAGTGGGCTGTTAAACTTATCGGGAATCGTTCTTTCGGAGATGTGAGGCTGTCGATCCCTGTTCCATACTATTCGAGAATATGGTAAATTTTAGAGCAGTCAATCTAACGTCACATCTCGAACGTCGTGGACTGTCACTGTCGGCGTTCACGTTCAGGGTGACGGGGCGGCCCAGGTTGGGAAATAGACGGTGTCCCAAGTCTGGTTGCCGAGTGTCAGCGCTGGCTCGGTAGTCATCTCGTCCGTCCGACGCGGAACTCGAGGTCTGAGGGTCGGCAGTCGGATGCCGTCTCAGGGATGGCGAGTCGAAACCGCCGAGAACGAGTTATCTCGAGACACGTTCGTCTCGACGTCGGTCTCGGTTCGGTATTCGTCTCGGGGAGGATGTCGCCGACTTGGACGGTCTACGTCTCTCCGTCGGTGTACCGATCGTCGTCGACACCGTCGTTCGAATCGACAGTAGTGTCGTTGTCGTCGATACCATTGTCATCGCCATCGCCATCGTCATCGAGCGCGGAACGATCGTCCTCGAGCGTCTCGTCGCCCTCTCGATCGACGTCCGACTCGGAATCGTCGTCGACAGTGATCGTCACCGGTTCGACTCCATCGTCGAACTCGTCGTCGGTGTCTCCCGACTCGCGGTCGAGCACCCGGTCGAGGGTGAAGATCGTATTGAGTTCGTGTTGGACCTGATCGACGACGCCACCGACGAGTTCACTCGGCTGGATCGCCATGTACTCGTACGGATTGTTACCGGCCCCCTCGCTGGCGCGTTTTCGGCGAGTTACCTTCTCCTCGTCGTGAAGTTCGGCGAGGGCCTCGCGGACCGTACTCGGATAGAGTCCGGTCCCTTTCGCGACCTCCTCGCTCGTACTCCCCGGGCTGGCCAACAGGTGGACGTAAATCTTCGCTCGCGTTTCGGTATCGAGTATCCAGGAGAGCAAGTCGACGATCCGCTGGTCGACGCCGTCGGCAACCCCGCGGTCGTGATCGGATCCCTCGAGCTCGACGTCGACGCCGGTCTCGGAAAACGCGTCTTCGACGTCGACGTCGATGTCGACGGAATCGTCGGTCACGAAATCGTCGTCCGAGGGCCCGTCGGCGTCGTCTACCCGGTCCTCGTCGGTGTCATCCGAAGCCATATGTCCTCTGAGTGGGGACAAAGCCTCCCGTGAGGATAAACCTTTGTGAGCCTGCGTCGTCTTCGCACCAGTCAGGACGTCTGCAACAGCAACGACTCACAGAGCGTATCGGCTCCGTCCTCGTCGCGCAATCGCCGCTGGCGGCTCGCGCCGCTTTCGGCCTCGTACACCCGCTCGATGCCGTCGATCCCCAGTCGGTCACACTCCCGGTCGACGAGTTCTCCGAGGTCGATCGTATTCTCGAGATCTCGGGTGATGAACGACGCCTCGTGGCCGTATCGAATCGCTCGCCACTTGTTCTCGTCGAGGAGTTCCCGGCGGTGTTCGTGGCCCGACGCACCGTCCTCGTACTCCTCGGCGAGTGCCTCGACGAGCGCGTGGGAGTACTCGACGAACGCCATCACGACCTCGGGATCGGCCTGCCCGTCCGGCGTCCGGATCTCTACCGTTCCGTGTCCCGTGTGCGGGCGGACGTCGTACCAGAGTTCGCCCCTGTCTGCGATCGCGTCCGTCTCGAGCATTCGCCGTTCGAAGGTGTCGAAGGCCTCGTAGTCCTCGAAGTAGGTCGGCATTCCGGTGTTCGGTAACGCCTCGAAGATCTTCGCTCGGGCGGACTCGAGACCGGTGTCGAAGCCGTTCCAGTACGGCGAGTTCGCAGAGAGGGCGAGCATGATCGGGACGTACCAGCGGAGTTCGTTGGCGATCCAGACCGCCTTGTCGGCGTCGTCGACGCCGACGTGGACGTGCAACCCCGCCGTCGTATTGCGGTGCTGTGGGTACTGAATCCGGTCGAGTTGCGACCGATATCGGGGTTTCTCGGCGTGCTCGAGTTCGCGCCACTTCGCTAACGGATGCAGTCCCGCCGCGGCGATCTGAAAGCCGTTTCGCTCGGCGTGGTCGACCAGCGCCTCGCGGATCGCTAGCAGGGCCTCTCGAGCGTCTTCTGGTCGTTCGATCAACGGCGTCTGCGTCTCGATGACGAACTTGAACAGTTCGTGGTCGAGTCGCCCCTCGAGAATCTCCGGCGGCTCGGACTCGTAGACGAGTTCGTCAGTGCCGCTCGTGGGTCGGCCGTGTTCGTCGACGACGAAACACTCCTCTTCGATACCCAGCGTCCCCATCCGCGTGAACGATTCCGGCGACCCGCGTTCCATCGCTCGAGGCTTGTCTCTCCGGTGGTAAATACGGTTTGGAGTCGGCAGGAGTGTGGTTCTTCGTCACACGCCTCGAGCGGTCGTCCTATCGCGGCCGCGCGACGACGCCGAGGTGGTCGACGTGGTACTCGTCTAGCCGCTGAGTCTCGAGGACCTCGTATCCGCCTTCGCTCTCGTCCCCTCCCTCGAGATCCGCGAGCACGTCCGCGAAGACGTCGTCGGGATCGCGTGTGACGTCCTCGCTGCGGGCTTTGATCGCGAGCAGGAGTCGCCCGTCGTCTGCGAGAAACCGACGGTTCTCGAGGGCAACGCGGGCCTGTCCCCGTGTGGCGACGTCCTGGACGATAACGTCGACGTCGGCTTCGACGACGTGAGCGTAGGTCTCGGGTTTGCGGGCGTCTTTTAGGAGCGGAAACAGCCGCGGGCGGGAGTCGACGACCGACAGCAGATCCCGCGTCGGTCGCGGCGCGAACTCGACCGCGTAGGTGGGGCCCGCGAAGTCGGCGACGTGACTGACCGTCGTCCCGCTGGCCGCGCCGAGGTAGAGGACCCGTTCCGTCTCACCGCCCTCGAGACCGGTATCCATTCCGGACGCGAGCATCGCGCCGAGTTTCGACCGCTGGGGATTCCAGGCGCGCCACTCGCCGTCGGTGGGTTCGCCGTAGACGGGGTCGCCGCGGGTCGCCAGCCGACGTGTCCCGGAAATTTCGCGGCGTTCGACGCCCTGTGGGAGCGCAGGGTCAGTCATCGGTCTCACCCCCGGTCTCGGCATCGTCGCCACCGCCACCCTCCGCTCGTGCCTGAATCGTCTCGATCCGCTCGACGAGTTCGGCCTCGAGTTCCGGCCGGTAGTCTCCGGAGTAGTGGTCGACGCGAGCGGCGATCGACAGTTTCCCTGCGAGCGCTCGGGATGCAGAGCCGCGATCCTCGGATCGAGTACCACGAACCGCGTCGTGGGTGTAGATGATCCCGTGTTTCGGCGAGGAGGCGTGCCCGCGAAGGTGTGCAAAGAGGGCGTCCTCGGCGCCCAGCACTTGCACCGTCCCGCTTGGCTTCTTCGCGAGCGACTCGAGACCGCCCGCCAGCGAGATCAGGCGCGCGGCGAGGACGGGTCCGGCGAGGGCGGCGAGATTCGGCGCGGCCGCGGGCGTCTGGCGTTCGACGTACTCCCGCAGGTCGTCGGCCTCATCCGCGAGGTCGACAACGCGAGCGGCGAGCGAGGTGATCGGTTTCGCTCCCGGCTCTCCCTCGAGTCGACCGCTGGCGGCGAGGTCTCGGGCGTACTCGATGCCCGACGCCGCCTCGCTGTCGACCGTCCCCGCCCACTCGGCGAGTCGCTCGGCCAGCTCGTTGGCCGTCCGGCGGCAATCGTCCATCGCACGCACCGCGTGGACCAGCTGGCGGTCGTCGGCCTGCTCGAGTTCCGTGACGGCCGCGTGAGTCGCCGCCGTCGTCGCCGCGTGTAAGGTGTCGTAGTACTCGTCCTCGTCGGCCGCGAACCCGGCCTCGACGGCCTCGCGTGGCCAGTCTCGAGGCTCGGTTGCGCTCCCCTCGCGGACGGCGGCGGCGAGTCCCTCCTCGTCGTCACGGGTAGCGTCGGCGAACCACCCGTCCGTATCGGTCATACGCGTTCTTTCCGCCGGATGTGATTAAAGCCCGCGTTCTGCTGTTCGTCGTTTGCGTTCGTCCCACAAGCGAACCTGCCGACAGAGCGCGGTCGCTGACGGGGAGCGAAAGCGGAGGAAGTGCGCGAAACGGGAGGAGAACCTAGATTCCGAACGTCGCCCGGAGCATGTCACGAGTTCCGGGACCGAGGCCGACGGCGACGACGGTGATGAGCAGCATGATGGCGAATCGGGGGCTCTCCTCGAAGATCGCCCGGTCGAAGACCCAGACGACGGCGACGGCGGCGACGATCTTCACGAGCAGGAACGGCCAGGCCGCGCCGGTGACTTCCACGACGGACTGGGGCAGTACCGAGCCGGTGATGTTGACGATCCCCTCGTTGATCGGGTGCTTCGGCGAGAGGTTCCGGTCCCAACCCAGTTGGTCCGCCCAGTCGAGGCCGATGACGTTCGCGACGCCGTCGACCGCGTGGGCCCAGATGACGACCAGCCCCATGTACATCGTCCCCTCGTTGATCTCGGGGGCGAAGCGGTCGATCGCGACCCACGTGATCGCCGTGACGACCGTCGCACCGACGAGCGTGAGCACGAGAATGCGCCAGTGGAACGTCACCCACGTCTCCGTCGCGGCGAGATACGAGAGGTAGCCGACGGTGACCGCCAGCGCCGCCGAACCGATTCCGAACAGCGGATACTCGTAGCCAGAGACGACGTCGCCGCGCTCTAAGAACACCGAGACGACGACGGCGATCAGCGCGACGAAGGCGACGGTGAAGTAGATCAGCGGGCTGATAATCAGTCCGGTCCACGGGAACGGGAGGACCATCTCCGGGGCTGCGACGTTGGCGTCCTCGACGACCCGCAGCGCTCCGCCGAAGAGCATGAACGGGAACAGCGCGTAGAAGCCGGCCCGATAGCGCTCGATCTCGAGACGGCGGATGAGAAAGAGGATCCCGACCAGAAACAGGATCAGCGTGGGGATGTAGCCGGCGTAGGAGATGAAGGTGTACCCCGGCGAGGCGGTCGGTCCGGCGTCGGCTCCGGCCTCGTTACACGGGATCTGGGCGCCGTCGGCCCACGCGACGCAGCTCATGCCGTGTGCGTCGGCGTACACCGGTCCCCAGTAGTAGTGCCAGATGAAGTCGACGTACACCTGTTGTGGGAAGGCGAGCGCACCGCCGATCAGGGCGACGGCGAGCGTCACGACGGTCGCAGCCCAGGCACGCTCGGGCCCGACTCGCTCGAGGAACTCGTCCATGTCCGATTCCTGTATCACGGCGGGTTTTACGTTTCCGGTTTTTCGCGTTCTGGATTATGTCTCGCTTCCGGTTCGTTCAGGCTCGAGAGATCGCTTCGAGTCGACCCGGTCCACTCACGCCCGTTCGTCGATCGCTCGAGCCGCCTCGAGCACCTCAGCGTGAACCGCGTCGCTCCCGTTCGAGGCGACCAGTCCGGCGCTGTCGTGGCGCCAGCGCTCGCCCTCGAGGTCGGTGACGGTGCCGCCGGCCGCGCGGATCATGTGGACGCCGGCGACGGAGTCCCAGGGGTTGGCGACGAGGTTCGAGACGGTGCCGTCGAGAGCTCCCGAGGCGACCATCGCGAGCGTGATCTGGGCCGAGCCGTGTCGGCGCATGTCGTCGAAGCGCTCGACGAGCTCCCGGCAGGCGGTGGCGTACTCCTCTCGGCGGTCTGGGGCCCACCAGAGCGTCGGTGAGATGGTACATACGTCGGGTTCGGTCTCGTCGCTGACCGAGATCGGCCGATCGTTCAGGAAGACGCCGTCCGGTCCGGACCGGTAGGTGTCGCCGAGGGCGGGACAGACGATCGTTCCGGCGACGGGTTCACCGTCGATCACGGCGGCGACGGCGGTACAGAAGATCGGGACGCCGCGGACGAAGTTGTTCGTCCCGTCGATCGGATCGACGATCCAGGCCGGGCCCTCGTCGGGGACCGCTTTGAGTTCGTCGTCCTCCTCGCCGACGATCGGGTCGTCGGGGAACTGCTCGCGAATGACGTCGATAACCGCCACTTGCGCGTCGCGGTCGGCCTGCGTGACGACGTCGGTCTTGCCGTCTTTGTAGTCGACCTCGAGGTCGGTTCGAAAGCCGTCGGCAGCGATCTCCGCGCCGGCACGGGCCGCCTGCGTGGTAACCGTCGCTCTCGTCTGGTGGTCTTCGCCTTCGTTTCCGTCCACGTCGCTCATAGCCGATCTGGGTGGTCCGACGCCAAAGTGCTGTGGGTATCGGACCCTCTCGTGACACGCCATCTCGAGTGTTCGGTCTCCTCTCTCACTCCTCTCCCGTTTCCGAGTCGACACGGGTTCTCGAAGCCAGCACAGGTGTGAGTCTGAGTACGAACGGCGATCGTTTCAGCTGGGCTGTCGAAACACGCGGAACGTGTCTCGCTTCAGCGATCGAGAACCGACCTCGACGAAGCCGTACTCGGTGAAGACGTCACTCCAGTTGCGGTAGTAGAGCGGAAAGTCGCCGTCGACGTAGTTCACTGCGCCGTCCACGTCCTCATCGTGACCGTGATCGTGGTCGTGGTCGTCCGCCCCACCTTCGTTTTCGACCGTCACGAGGAACTCCCCGGTGATTCGAGCCAGTTCCTCGAAGACCCACTCGTTGTCGGCGTGGATGTGCTGGAGCGTCTCGACCGAGAAGACGGCGTCGAACGCCCCCGTCTCGAACTCGGTAACGACGTTCTCGATCGCGTCACAGTAAAACTGACCACTGGCGGCGAGTTCTGGATAAGCGTCTTCCATCACCTCGAACGCCTCGTCGTTGATCTCGATTCCGGCCAGATTCTCGTAGCCGTGGTCGTGGAGGTGCGCGAGGTGTCGCCCCGAGCTGCAGCCGAGCTCCAGGACGGACGCATCGGGTTCCAGAGCCGACTCGAGACGCTCGCGTATCAGCTCGCTCGTCTCGTTGGGGCCGTAGTAGGCGTAATAGTCCGGCGAGTACGCCCCCGATCGATCGGCCCACTGCTCGAGGACCTCAGTAGAATTCACTTGTACGCAAACAGTACCGAGACGTAAAACGCCACCGACCACGCCGTCGTGATCGGTGCGCTCGATCGTAGTGTTCGAGTCGGTGCCGTGGCTGGACTCGAAATAGAGACCGAACCGCACAATCGGCGGATCGGGAGTGTACTCGTTCGAATCGATGCCGAAGCGATCGTGTCCTCCGCCAACTGTCGACAGCGTGTCGACGAGTCGGACACCTTACAATCGCTCGAGGTTCGTCGCTCGTGGGCCTTTGTCGGCCTCCTCGATATCGAACTCTACCTCCTGGCCCTCCTCGAGGTCCTCGCCGCCGACGTCTTCCATGTGGAAGAAGACGTCCTCGTCTGCGTCCTCGGTTTCGATGAAGCCGTAGCCTGCGTCGTCGTTGAAGAAGTCGACCGTACCAGTTGCCATCACTCTACGTCGCGGCCTCAGTCGGATATACCTGATGGTAGCGAACTCAAGGACGGACAGACGCGGGAGGGCGGTATTCGCTCGAGGGGACGACGATGACGATCATTCTGTCGAACGTGCTCGAGCGGAGTCGGTGTCGGCAACGATGACCTCTCCACCACTCTGGACGCGGACGTCGTATCCGAGGTAGGTGAACTGAACCGTCTCCACTGTCTCCGCGCGTTCGAACCGAGACGATTGAAAGAGCGAATCGAGCGCCTCTGGATCGATCGCATCGTAGAGCGGTGGAGTGAGGTCGACTGGATCTTCGCCCTCGAGTTCGGCGACTCGGTCGATAACGGTCAGACTCGGCTTCTCCTCGAACAGTGTGTCAGAACGCGTCGAAATAGCATCATCCATTACTGGACTATACCTCCGCGATCTCCTCAAACCTGCTGTCGTATTCTTCTGCCGTTTATAACAGGCTGACAGCCTGTACCGTGTGTTTGCCGGTGACAACCACGGGCCTTCGAACGGTCAGTCGTCGAACGTGTGGCGAAACACTTTCGCCATGATTCGGCGGAGATGCGTCGACAGCGTCGACGGCGAGATTCCCAGTTCCGCGGCGACGTCCTCCGCGCTGGCTCCGTCCGATTCGAAGTAGCCCATGCGGGTCACGGTACGGGCGACTTCTCGCTGGCGATCGGTGAGGTGGGCTTCGAACCGATCGGTTTCTCCCGCCGTCGCCCGCGGCCCGGTACTGTACAGTTTCTCGAGGTGAAAGTCGACGTCCTCGTCGCGACAGTACTCCCAGTACGCACCGAGGCGTTCCTTGTCGGATGCCTGCAGCCGGAACCGCCAGCCACGGTCGTCGTTTTCGATCGAGAGCACACGAACGCCGAGGGTAGCGATCTCCGGTGTGGTGAACTTCGCGTCCGAGCTGATGTGAATCTGGTAGATCCGACACTCCGTGAACTCCAGAGTCACTCGCCAGTCACTCGCCGTGTGATCCTCGGCGAGTGCGGATTCGAACGCCTGAAAATCGGTACTGGTTACCGAGTAGAAGACCGTCGTCTCAGATCGCTCGACGTCGGTGAGTGGCTGTGATTCGACCGAGACGGTCGTCTCCGAAACGGACCGGATCGTCGGAGTCAGCGGGAGATCCGGGTGGGTGACGACCAGTTCGGCGATGAAGCTCTGTGGCATGAGCCTTCCCAGTTGAGACGGCCACTACCGGGGAAAGTGTTCCGAAGCCGGCGGTTGGGACGATCGCTTACTACCGACACTAGTACCGGTACCGGCACCGACACAGGAACCGACATCGGTACAGTGCCGACACCGACATCGAACTCGAGGCCGAGACGGAAACGAGAGCGAGCGCTCGCTGGAGTCTCGAGGTCTCCGAAGTATAGTGCGAGGGAAGATCTCTACCGCAGGACCTTCCGCATCTTTGTCGGTGCTTTCACACCGCGTGCGATGCGAGGGAAGGGAATCGAACCCTTGAACTCCTACGAGAGCGGATCTTGAGTCCGCCGCCGTTGGCCGCTTGGCTACCCTCGCACGCACCCTGACGTAGGGACGACCCCCGGTTAAATCGTCCGATTTCTGCTGTCACTCGAGCGCTCAGTGGGGACGGGTTGTGCGAAGACGGGAGAGAGACGAGTCACACGGTGATCGTCGACCGCGCGAACAACGCAAGCCGCGCCCATTTGAACGCGTTTCGTGTATCGACCGCTACCGAATGGACCGTCGATCGCTGCTCGAAGCGGGCCTCGGATGTGCAGTCGGCGTCGCGAGCGCTGGCTGTCTCGAGGCGTTCTCGAGCGAGAGCGCCTGGCGGGACCTCGTCGTCGACCGCCCCGACGCCGTCTACGTGCCGGCGAAGATCGACGAAATGACGACCTACGGGACGGCGACCGTCGGTCCCTACGGGATCGCGGTCACCGCGACACGGCCCCACTCGTTCTTCACGGTGACCGGCTCCGAGACGACGCAGGTGAGCCACCGCTCGGACGATTCCATCCACTTGATGGTCTCTCTCTGGGATCGGGCGACTGGCGAGTTCGTGCCCTCGAGCGTTCGGACCACCGTCGGGCGAGATGAGGACGTCGTCGACGACCGACAGCTCTGGCCGATGCTCTCCCAGCGGATGGGCGTCCACTACGGCGACAACGTCGCCCTGCCCGCCGACGGGCCCTACGAACTCTCGGTTCGAATCGATCCGCCGGCCGTCCGAACCACGGGGGAGTTCGACGGACGATTCGCCGACGCCGAGCGGGCCACGCTCTCGATCGACTACGCTGCGAGTGAAATCGACGCACTCGAGCGGACGTTGCTCGACGTCGACCAGCGCGGGGGCCGGGGGCCCTCGAGTCGATGGGTGACGGGGAAGGGGGCGGAAGCGAGGGCGGGAACGGCGAACATGGCCACGACAGTGCCCGTGGACACGGCCGCCACCCGCCAGCCACGACCTCTCCACCTCTAGACGCGCTACCTGGGACCCTCCTCGGCACGCCGACCGTCGACGACGCCGTTCTCGCGACGACGGTTCTCGAGGGGGTTCCGGGGCGGGGACAGGGACAAGAACACGATCGCGAGCGACGGACGGGGGACGACGCGAACGCCTACCTCGCCGTCTCGCTTCGGACACCGTACAACCGCTGTCCACTTCCGATGGCGTCGCTGTCGCTGTCGCCGTCATCCACTCGAGAACGGACGGACACGCCGGATTCGGAACTGCAACTTCGGGAAACGCTCGATCCCGACCTTGGCCACCACTACGGAGCCACCCTCGAGTCGGTCGGCGACGGCGAGGACACGTTTTCGTTCTCGCTTTCGATCGACACCCCACCACAGCTCTCACGTCACGAGGGGAACGAAACCGCGTTTCTCGAGACAGGGTCGGTGACGAGGACGGTGCCGTGACGGACGATCTGTGGTGTGGCAGTCTCGGGCGAGCTGCTCAGACACTATCGGCGCGAGTGGGTGTGGCGATCCGAACGAGAAGACCGCCCAGTACGAGCAAGACGACACTGACGACGACCCAGTGGGGGTTCCACGCCTCGGTGCCGTGGACGACGTTGTGCAAGTCGAGGACGTAGTGGCTCCCGATCCCGTCGAAGACGTTGAAGACACCCGCTCCAAGGACGACGGCCCCTGTTGTGTACAGACCGGAGAGTCGTCTCCTCGCTCGATTGACTGTCCGCCACAGCATCGCGGCACCGACGACCGCGACGGCGAGCATGACGGCCAGAAACAGTCCATCCACCATCACGTTCGTCCGTAACCCGTCGTAGCTGTACGGATCGTACGTCCCGGACAGCAGGTGGTGGGTCTGGAGGATCAGGTGAAAGACGATGACGTCGACGACCGCGCCGAGACCGAAGCCGACCGTCCCGCCCCAGAGGAGCAGCGGCCGTCGATAACGATCTCGGTCTCGAGTGCTGGTAGGGTTGTGTTCAGTGGCCTCGTCCTCGACCTTGACCTCGTTTTCGTCTTCACGGTCCCGCCGGACCCCCGACTCGAGATCGTCGTCACTCATACGAGGTTCGTCGACGCCCTGTCGAAAAACGACCGTCCCGGCACCTGCAACACGCCGTGCGTGTCCGGTAATCGAAGAACGAGACGATCACATCGCCACTGGAACTGCTCGCCCACCGTCTCCGTCTTCGTCTTCGTCTCGAGCCCTCTCGTCGTCCGGATCGAATTCCTCACAGTTCAGACACTGTATCACGCCGTCAGTGTGTTCGTACAGACGCTCGCCACAGCTCTCACACCGGCCATGTGGATAACGCATCGGGCGTACGACATCCGCACGAAAGAATAAACCCACCCCCGATAATTCGTGGCACGGATTCGCAGACGGGACTGTCTCTCGTCGTTGACCGAGGGAATTACCCGACTGCCGCCCGAACTACCTCCCACATGGACGACCACACCCGCGATCCGACCGTCGGTCCGCCCACCGGTTACGGCTCGAGCCCGCCGACGGGCTGGCTCGTGGACGCGGATCGCTGGGAGCACGGCACGCTTCGCCGTGCGACGATCCACGGCGTCCGCCTCTACAACTCGGGCGAGTTCCACGAATCACACGACTGTTTCGAAGACGAGTGGTACAACTACGGTCGCGGCAGCTGCGAGAGCATGTTCTGTCACGGAATGGTCCAGGTCGCCGCCGGCGCCTACAAACACTTCGACTTCGAGAACGACGACGGCATGCGGAGTCTCTTTCGAACCGCCCTCCAGTACTTTCAGGGCGTCCCCCGCGACTACTACGGCGTCGACGTCCTCGAGGTCCGGACGACGCTGACGAACGCCCTCGAGGACCCGACCGTGCTCGAGGGGTGGCAGATCCCGCTGGACGGCGATCATCCGACGGCTCGCGAGGTGGACTTCGAGTACGTCGAAGGACTCGAGTGACGATCGGAGGACTCGAGTGACGGTCGAAGGACTCGAGTCGTCCCAGTCGCTCGTCACGTGGTCACACCTATCACCCCAGACGACCGAATCGCATATGAAGCCGCCGACCGTACGACGGGTGATGAGAGTCGCGCAGCTGGGGTCGGGGACGCCGGAGATCGCGGTCGTCGCCGGCATCCACGGTGACGAGCCGTGTGGTGTCCGGGCCGTCGAACGGCTGCTCGACGACCGCCCGTCGGTCACCCGCCCCGTGAAACTCGTCGTCGCGAACGAGAATGCACTCGAGCGACAGGTTCGCTTCGTCGACGAAGATCTGAATCGCGCGTTCCCGGGCGATCCGAACGCTGAAACACACGAAGGACGGCTCGCGTACGAACTCGCCGCCGAACTCGAGGGTTGTCTGACCTTCTCGATGCACTCCACACAGAGCCACTCGGAGCCGTTCGCCATCGTCAAAGGGCTCGACGAACTGGCCCGCGAGATCTGTCCCCAGTTGCCGGTCTCGTCGATCGTCGAGACGGGCAACTTCGCCGAGGGACGGATGTTCTCGAAGGTGGACACGATCGAAGTCGAGTGTGGATTGCAGGGATCGGAGACCGCCGCCGAGAACGCGGACCGACTCACGCGGGCGTTCCTGACGGCCGTCGACGCGTTGCCCGGCGATACCGTCCGCAAGGAGCTCCCGGTGTACCAACTCGTCGACTGTATCCCTAAATCCACCGCAGACACCTACGAGGTGTTCGTCGACAACTTCACCCGCGTCGACGCCGGTGACGCGTTCGCCGCCGCCGACGGGAACAGACAGGTCGCCGACGAGCCGTTCTATCCCGTGTTGATGTCCTCTTATGGGTACACCGACGTCTTCGGCTACGCGGCGGAGAAACTCGACGAAGTCTCGGTGACGACGATCAGCTGAGACCGTCGAGTGGCCCCGAGACGGGTGTAGGCGGGGCTCGAAACTCGAAACTCCAACTCGATACTCGAAACCCCAACTCGAGTCGACTCGCCTCAGGTCCGAATCAGAATCAGAGACCGAGACGACTGATTCTGACACACTGCTCCCGCTCCCGCTCTCGCGACCGCGACCGCAACGTACACAATTTTCCCCGCGTCTGAAGCATTGATACGCTGTGGGTGCTTTTCCGTCGACAATGATACTGGAAGTCCACGCACTGTTCCTCGCGATTCTTGCGGAGCCGTTTCCCAACGGAATCGCCCACTACGCGGCCGGCGGGGTCCTCGTCGGGCTCGGCGTCACCATCATCTACCTCGGGACGGGACGTATCGCCGGCGCGAGTACGTTCCTCGAGTCGACGCTGTCCTACGGCTCGAGTCTCTCCCGGTTCCAGCAATATCGACCTTCGCGCGACTGGCGGGTCGTATTCACGCTCGGAATCGTCCTCGGCGCAGCCGTCTACGCGTTCACGTTGGGCGGCGGCGTCTGGGTCACGGAGGTCCAGCCCTGGCGGCTGTTCCTCGGCGGCATCCTCATCGGAATCGGCACGCGCGTCGGCAAGGGGTGTACCTCCGGTCACGGCGTCTGTGGCGTCGGCTCCGCCTCGCCGGCGTCGTTCGTCGGCGTTGCGACTTTCCTGTTGATCGCGATCGGGACCGCACAGCTGGTGCAGGCGGTGGGGGTGGGAATATGAACCGCGGGGCGTCCTCGAGCGTCCATTCGGGGGGTATCGCGTCTCGGCTGGAGCGACCGGTGCGAACAGCGCGCTCGAATCGAATCGGGAGGGACGACCGATGAGCGCCGAACACGAGCAGCACCCGCTGTTCATGCCCATCGTCTTCGTCGGCGGGCTCGTCTTCGGCTTCGGCCTCGCGCTGAGTAACATGGCCCAGCCGGAGGTCGTCCTGAGCTTCCTCCTGTTCGAGGACTTCGGCCTCCTGTTCGTCATGTTCGGGGCTGCGATCGTGACCGGCATCACGTTCTTCGGCGCGATTCACTTCCTCGACAGCGCACCGCTGACCGGCGGCCGCTACGCACGCCGGTTGAAGACCCTCGACAAGAACGTCGTCATCGGCGGCGGCATCTTCGGTGTCGGCTGGGGGCTCTCAGGAATCTGTCCCGGCGCGGCCTACGCCAGCGTCGGCATCGGCAACCTCCCGATCCTCTACGGCATCGCCGGGATGTTCATCGGGGCCTACGTGCAGGGCTACTGGCGCTCGAGCACCCCCGACGCCGAGCCGGCGGCGGCGAAGGCGGACTGAACCCCCCAGATCCGGCTTCGGATCTCGAGTGAGGGCCTGCTTCTCGCCGTCACCACTGTTTCTCACTCGAGCCGGCCGGTTTGCAGAGATGCCTGACGGCCACTCCAGAAAACATATATCGGTCGTCTTGTTGAAATTCGTATGCTCCTCGGGAGACGAACGGCCTTCGCAGCGCTCGGTCTGGGCGTCAGTAGCGTCGGCTTCTGGCAACGCCGACGAATCGCACGCCGACCGGCTCTCGAGACGTTCGCGACGGTCCGAGCGATTCCGGTGCCGACCGTCGAGGCCGGTGCGATCGTCACCGACGCCCACCTCGAGGCCTCGCTCGAGCGTGTCCAGCGGACGGTCGACGAGGCGTCGGCGTTGCCGGATGTCGACAGAGATGACCTCCCGGAACTCGCGGTCGGTAGACCGGACGAACTGGCGGACGCCTCACACGCGGATCGACGCCGCACGCTCGAGGATTGGCGCGCCGCTACGGAGGACGTTCACGCGAGCGTCGCCGAGTTCAGGTATCCGGAATCGATCGACGAAACCGACGTCGAGACACGTCTCGAGCGGGAGCGAGCGGCACTCACCGATCTCGAAGTCGAGACCGAGTACTACGGTCGGACGTTCACCGACGCGGTCGTCCAGCACGGCGAGGCCGAGGCTAGATACCGACGAGCCGGCCGTCGGCTCGAGCTCACGGCCGACCGCGAACTCGACGGCGTCAGCGCTTACCGGCTTGCCTGGCGCTACCTCGAGCGAGCGGCCGCCGAACGTCACGACGGGACGTGGTTCGCGGCCGGTATCGACCACGCCACGGACACGCTCGCTCGCGACGAAAGCGACTACACCAACCGGGTTACCCGGACGCTCGAAACCGTCCATGAGTCCGTCGCGAGCAGCCGGGACGCTGTCGACGTAACACACCACGACGACGAAGTCGAGCGCAACTACGCCAGTACGATCGTCTGGCGATGGCTGTCCACGAGAGACGTCGATCGAGTCGGCGGCGTGCCGTCGACGGCGATCGACCTCCGGGACGCGTGTCGCGCGTACACCTTCCTCCAGTGTCTCGACGCGTTCGTCGAGATCCCTGCCCCGGAGTTCTGGTCCGAGGGCGACTGGACCGTCGCGGTCGAGGCCCTCGAGCCGGCGAAACGCCGGGCGATCGAGCGGATCACGGCTGCGACCGACGAGTACGGTGACGATCCCCTCGGTCGATGGTTGCTCGCCGTCGCAGCCGACCGTCTCGAGGACGGCGATCGGTGTCTCGAGCGGGCGGCCAACGGAGCGAACCACCTCTCGGCCGACGACTGGCGAGAGCAGCGGCTGGATGCGTTTCTCCAGTATCGACTCGCAGGCGTGTTCGCCGATCGAATCGGCGAGACGATGGCGCTCGTAGCCGAGTGAGCGTGTGTCGTCGAGAGCGATTTTCCCGTCGACTCGATGGCGGCCGCGAAACAGGCAGTATTATTAACACCTCCCAACTCGTTGTCCCGACCGATGGTCCGACTCGAGCCACCCTGTTTGCGATCGAAACACGCCTCCCGCGGCGCGGCCGAGGGAGCGAAACTAGGCGGGAAGATCGGCGGCGTGGGCGGTCCGGCGACCGGGGCCGTCGGCGCGGGCGTCGGTGCGGCGACCGGCTACCTCGCGGGGACGGCCCGCGATCAGGTCGAGACGGTGCTCAAGCCCTGGTAGTCGGGCGACAGGTGTGCCACCGCTGTTCAAGAAGTCATAAATCCTTCCTCCGGTTCCGTCGTTACATGAGCACGAGCACGAACGCGGACTCGGATCTCGACACCTACGAGCTGATCACGCGAAACGCGGACGAAGTCGTCACCGACGAGGAGGTACGCGAACTCGCCGACGACCCGGACGGAAAACGCGCCTACGTCGGCTACGAACCCTCGGGCGTCCTCCACATCGGCCACCTGCTGACGGCGAACAAACTCATCGACCTCCAGAACGCGGGGATGGAAGTCGTCGTCTTACTGGCCGACGTCCACGCCTACCTCAACGGCAAAGGCAGCTTCGAGGAGATCCGCGAGACCGCCGAGCAGATGAAAGCGCAGTTCCTCGCCTACGGGCTCGACGACGATACCACCGAATTCGTCTACGGCTCCGAGTACCAGTTAGAGGAGGAGTACACCCTCGACCTCCACACCCTCGAACTCGAGACCTCGCTCAATCGCGCCCAGCGGGCAATGGCCGAACTCCAGGGCGGCGAGACCGCGAAGGTCAGCCACGTCGTCTACCCCCTGATGCAGGCCCTGGACATCGAGTACCTCGACCTCGACCTCGCGGTCGGCGGGATGGACCAGCGCAAGGTCCACATGCTCGCCCGCGAGGAACTGCCGACGCTCGACTACGACGTCCGACCAGCTCTCCACACCCCGATCGTCGCCGACCTCACCTCCGGCGAGGGGAAGATGTCCTCGAGTACGGGCGTCACGATCTCGATGGAAGACAGCACCGAGGAACTCGAGGAGAAGGTCAACTCGGCGTTCTGTCCGCCGACGCGCGATCCCGATGGCGACCTCGAGAACCCCGTCCTCGAGCTGTTCGAGTACCACGTCTTCCCGCGGTTCGAGGAGGTCGTCGTCGAGCGCCCCGAGAAGTACGGCGGTGATCTCACGTACACCGCTTACGACGACCTCGCGGCGGACTTGGAGTCCGGCGAACTCCACCCCGCAGACGCGAAGGGGACGCTCTCGAGCTACCTCGACGAGTTGATTGCACCGGGTCGGGAGAAGTTGCGCGAGCTGCGGTCGTAAGGTCGTAGGAGAACCGGTTCGCAGGACACTACCGTACCTGTCGTGGCCATTATATGCGGCCGGTCCACACCTTTTCGCATGAACGCGACGACTGACGGAACCTTCCGCGTCCTTCCTGGTCGGACCGACGACGAGTGGCTCCTTCTCGAGGTCGAATCGGCCGATCCGACTTACGTCCCAGCGGCAGACGCGCCCGATCTCGAGGTGGGAAACCGGGTCGAGGTCACCCTCGAGTGGGACGACGACGATCCCACGATCGCCGAGTGGTCGCTCCTCGAGCCGACACGATTTCACTTCGTCCGGACCGAAGAGCCCGTGTTTCAGGCCGCACAGGCGTGTTTCGAGGAGGCCCGAAAGGCGGGCGAGCCGATGAACTCGCGGGTCACCTACAACACGGACAATCAGGCAAACGGCGTCGTCTACACCTTCGCCGCTCAGTCCGGCCAACGCGACCTCTTCGCTGAATTTCGTGACGGGGGCAAACCCCTCGAGCCGCTGGTCGCCCGCGTTGCCGACTCCGAATCCGAGACACCGCCGTTTTCGGTGTGGGTGCTCGACGTCCCCGAACCGTTCGTCCTGGTGTACATCGTCTTCGATCAGGACGGATTGCTCGCGGAGACGATGGACGAAACGTACGGGTCGTAGTCGTCGCCGACACCGTTCGACTGAAATCCGCGGTCGCGAGTGGACGAACGACGTCGAATATCACCGACGTCGAGTGGCGATCACTGCAAGCGCGATTGCGAAGAGGGCGACGGAGGCGGTGAAGCCGGGCATCCCATCGCCGCCATCATCCGCTTCGACTGCCTCGACGGTGACGACGGTGGTGCGTTCGCTATCGGGTGACTCGACCGCGACATCGATCTCGCCAGCGTCCCCGAACGTCGCGTCGAACTCGAGGCGCTCGGATTCGTCAGCCGCTAACGTGACCGACTGTGTTTCGACAGTCTCGCCGTCGATCACGAGTACGATTTCAGCGTCGTCCGCACCACCGCCGACGTTCGTCACCGTCGCATCGATGGTCGCACGTTCACCTTCGTCGACCGTCTCCGGCACGTCGAGTGCCTCGAGCTCGAACTCGGCAGGTGGCAGTACCTCGAGCGTCCCGGTTTCCTGATCGTCGTGTAACTCGACGACGTGCGTGGCCGTCCCTTGCTCGTCGTGAGCGTAAGTGATCGTCTCCGTAGAGCCGCCGGCATCGATCTCGACGCGTTCGGTAGCGACCCGGTCGCCGTCGACGCGAAGCTCGACGGTGTCCACGACGGCGAGCTCGAGGTCGTTCGACAGCTCGAGGTCGATCTCGTACTCGCTGTCCTGGGCTGTCTCATCGGGGAGAGCGATCGACTCGAGGCTCACGTTCGCCGGGTCGGCGACGGTGAGGTCGCCGAGGTCCTGTCCTTCGATCTCGACGGGGCCGGACGCGTCCGCGGTCCACTCGAGTGTCGTGGCCGTCTCCCCGTCGGCGTCGACGTGGACGGTACTCGTGGTGACGTCCTCGCCGTCGACGAGGACCGTCACAGTCTCGGAGCCGGGACCGCCGGTGTTCGCGTAGGTGGCGGTCGCCTCGACAGTGGTCCCCGCGACGGCCGCTTCCGTGTCGAACGCGGCGTCGACGAACTCGATGTTCGGTGGCTCGAGAACCTCGACGGTGACGGTGTCACTTTCACCGGCGACGGTGGCCGTGAGCTCGGTCTGGCCGATAGAGGTGGCGTCCAGCCAGCCGTCAGAGACGGAGGCGACAGCCTCCTCAGAGTCGTAGTCGGCGACCTCAGTTGCCGTGACGCTCGAGCCGTCGTCGAGGGTGAGTTCGACGGTGACCGAAGTGGTTTCGCCCTCGCCGATCGACGGTTGGGAGACGGTGAGGTCGACGTCTTGGACCTGCCACTCGAGGATGGGGTACTCGTCGGTCGCCGTCCAGTAGTTGTCGAAGTCGAGGTCCATGTTGGCCTCGGCGTCGGCGCCGGTCATTTCGTCGGTGTTGAGACCGCCATTATGTTCTGCGTCACCACCGATTCCTTCACTTGTTCTTGAATCATCGATTTCCCAATAACTTTCAGTGGGAAATGGTGCATTAGCGTCTATTCCTCCGGCGAGTCTACCGGACCACTCGTGGGTATGATCAACACTGCCCACGGTATACACTCCGCTTACAGATCCATCGATACTTCCAAATAGACCACCATTGACTGGTCCTTCAACATTTACATTTGCATAGGACTGTCGAACAAATCCATCACTTGAATGGCTGCCAACAAGTCCTCCGACATGCCGATCACTAGATTGGACGTTTCCAGTTGCATACGATTCGATGAGGGTTGCATCACTGCTGGTTGCACCAACTATTCCACCGATATATCCGTCCCCAGTGACGGAGATGTCGGCGCTTGTGCGTTCGATGTCTGCGCTTTCGCCTGCATTTCCAGTAATCCCACCAGCATAATCATTATCAATTTCAACACTTCCAGATATAGTGACAGACTCAACCTTGCCTGATAGAATACCACTGACACCTCCCCCTCGCTCTAGTCCGCGGACGTACACATCCGCTAATTCAATATTCTTGACGTTACCAGACAGTTCACCGAACAAGCCGACATAAGGGTCACTGGACCGATCGATGGTAAGCCCAGTGATGGAATGACCTTTACCATCAAGTGTGCCATCGAAGGGGCTTCCGCTCCGGTCGCCATGTTCGCTATCACCGATTGGTTCGAAGCCAGCACCGCCATTCCACGACTTGGTATCACTTGCGTTGATATCGTTTCCAAGAATGTAGTGGGCGGTAAGCTCCTGATTCATCGCCTGAAGTTCCTCGACAGTAGTAATGACGTAGGGATTATCTTCAGTACCATCGCCTTCAACATTGCTGAGATCGACAGACTGAACCGTATCGGCCGCCTGTAAAGCACTTCCGGTCATTCCTACTCCGATGATCAGAAAGGTCAATATGAACCAAGTTCTAACTCTCTTCATTTGAATTTACTCTATCCGTTATTGTAGTAATAGATGCTGCTGTAATATATTTACAGGACTAGTCCACCACTAATAATCTGTTGTTTTCTATATCATCCGACCAACTAGAATCAGAAGGTGGATAAATAGTGAATTCGATCTCCCCAGTCGATTGATCTGGAGGAAGTTCGAGACCGGCATCAGCGGCGAAGTTAAATTCAACCTCGTTTTCATCACAACCTGTGCACTGTCCTGTTTCTCCGTCTAAAGCGTTGTCCATCCGTGCACTGTCGGCTTCCGCAACGACAGTCGCGTCCGTTACTTCATTTCCGTTCTCATCAACAACATATACACTCACTTCGCGATCACTTGTGTCAATTGAACTATCATCAAATTCAACGTCTACTTCGGTATCTCCTTCGAACGCGTCGATTCCACCCAGAATCTGCATCATGATCCCGAGCGATGTCACACCAATGATCAACGCGATCACGAGTCTAATCGGCAACCCTTCGATCGCACGGTCGTCGTCGGTAAACGAGCGCTTCAACCTCGAGGGGTCCGGGGTCGATATCGTTCGTGGTTTGGAACCCATACGACCGTTCTGCTCGGGATCGTATTTAAACCTGAAATCGAAATTTAAAGTGGAAGACGAACCGAACGTTTCTATGAGCTTCGTCATCGGACGCGGATCAGACGCCGAGACGGTTCAGGCAGGTCGTCTCGGCCGGTACCGCGCACTCGACGGAAGTGAAGGTGCCGAGTTGTTCATCGACCTCGATGGCCCCCACGCGATGTTGATCGTGGGCAAGCGTGGGTACGGCAAGTCGTTTACGCTGGGCGTCGTGGCCGAAGAACTCGCACGCGCGCCGGGCGTCGCGCCGGTGATCGTCGATCCCATGGGGGTATTCGGGACGCTCGCCGATCCCGCCGACGGCGAGCCGGTTCCCGTCGAACTGATCGACGATCCGACGATCGCTGCCGCCACCCTCGATCCGCGGTCGTGGTGTTCGTTGCTCGGCCTCTCACCCGAGAGCGGCGCCGGCGGGCTCGTCTGGCAGGCGGCTCAGGAGAGCCGGACGCTCGAAGAGATGTGCCACCACATCGAGTCGACCGACGCACCGAGCACGGACAAACGTGCGGCGGTCAATCACGTCGATCTCGCCGCGTCGTGGGGCGTGTTCGATCCCGACGGTCTCGACGCGACTGAACTCGCCAGTACGGCCATCTCCGTCGTGGACGTCTCCGGACTCGACGTCGCGCCGATGAACGCCGTCTGCCGTGGCATCGGTGAGGCGCTGTACCGGGCGCGAATCGACGACGCGATCGACCGACTCCCGTGGCTGCTGATCGACGAGGCCCACACCTTCTTCGACGGCGTCGCGGAGGCGGCCCTTCACACGATTCTCACGCGCGGCCGTGCACCGGGTGTCAGTCTCGTACTCGCGACCCAGCGTCCCAGCGCGGTCTCCGAGACCGCGATCTCACAGTCCGACGTGTTGATCTCTCACCGCCTGACCGCCGAGGCGGACCTGAACGCGCTGGACGCCGCCCAACCGACCTACATGAACGAGTCACTCGACGAGCGGCTTCCGACCGATCCCGGTCAGGTGGTCGTGATCGACGACGCGACCGAGACGATCCACGCCGCACAGATCCGATTTCGTGACACGCCACACGGTGGTGAGAGTCCGAGCGCGCGCGAGATCGCCGGCCTCGAGTGAGTTCTCGCCACTGCAGGGGATCAGCCACTCCCGATCAGTGCGGTGTCGAAATTTAAATGCGATCGGGAAGCCAGCAACGGTATGACTGATATCGATCGATTCGACCAGCGTCTGTCGGCCGTCGAGCGCGTCGTGGTCGACAACGACGTCGCAGTCGACGAACTGGCGGAACTCTCCTCGCTCGCGGAGACCGTCTCCGACCTCGAAGCCCACGTCGAAGAACAGGAACGACGGATCGCCGACCTCGAGGCGGCGGTCCAGTCGATCGAGGGCTACGTCGGGAACGTCGAGTCGACCAACGACGACGTGGAACGGCAGGCGGCCTCGGCGGTCGCGACGGTCGACCGGCTCGAGGGGCGTGTGGAGGCGCTCGAAGTCGAACTCGACGACGTGCACGGTGGGGTTTTAGAAGGTGGACCTGAGTCCGGGCCCGAACTCGAGTCTAAGTCCGACACTGAGCCGAGTGAGATCGTTGAAGAGAACGGGGAGATCGGGGAGTCGATGGCGACAGAGACTGGGATGGGGACGAGAGCTGGAACGGGATCGGAGCCCGAGAGATCGTTCTTCGAGTTCGGAACGGGAGCCAGCGAGGGGTCCACACCAGAGAGCGCTGTCGACGAGATCGTCGGCGGCGATACTGCGTCCGGACCGACCGTCGACGACGGGATGGATCGACCGGTATCGACTGCGAATCAGTCGGCGGTCGACTCGGCACTGGGTGAGGGGGAGAGGGATGCAGCCGGAAGGGGTGGGGACGAGAAAGACCCGGGAGAGAGACGGAGTGAGACAGAGACCGGACTGCTCGACTCGCTCCGAGCCCGTCTGTCATGATTCGATACGTCGTCGCAGTCCTGTTGGCAGTGGCGATCCTCGGGCTCGCGGGGCTCGCGATCGACGCCGGCTCGAGCGACAATTCCGAACAGGAGTTACAGACGGCGATTTCAGACATCGAGGAGGCAGCGGTTCAGCTCGCGGCAGACGAGGAGCTCTCGCCGGCGTCGCATCCGAACCCACAGCGGGTCGTCGAGCTGTCGATTCCGACGCGGTCGCTCACGACGGAGGGCGTCTCGCACTTCGAGATCGAGCCGGTGGACGACGCCGACGCGAGCGTCGCCCGATACGTGCTGGACGACGGGACGACGGGCCAGGAGCTCGTAGACCAGCGGATCGTCTATCACGATCCGACGGACGACCGGTCGACGGAGATCGGCGGAGCTGGAAGACAGACACTCAGGTTAGTGCTTCTCGCCGACGAGGACGGGGATCCGATCGTGGTTGCAGAGCCACCGTAGTCCGGATGATATCCGAACGTATCGGCTGCAGCGACGAAAAATCGGGCCTTCGATCGGAACCAGCACCGGAGTTCAATTTTAAATCAGATACCGCTCCCAGACAGGGTATGTCATCGGACGGGACCGAGCGAACGGTTCACGAGTATCTCTCACAGATCGGTCTCGGCGGACTGCTCGGCGGCGAGCGGACAACGGAGCCCTGTGACTGCGACCTCGAGTTCGACGATCGGACGCTCGTCGTCGACGCCGGGGCATGCAGCGGGGATCTCGTGGAGTCGGCGGACTGTCGCCAGTCGGTCGTCGAGACGCTGGCCGAACGCGAGGCGACGTCGATCGTCGTTCACTCGAACGGCCTGAAACACCGGTACGACGAGAGTGACACGGCGTTTCTCGGGGCTGCCGGACGGTTCGTCGAGCTACTGGGAAATCGCGACGAGGTCCTCGCACGGGACGTCGCGCGAGACCCGATTGACGCCGCCGCCGGGCTCGAAACGCGGGTCGACGCGATCGGAGATATCGCCCTCGAGTCCGGACTTCTGGATGCCGTCGGCGGTGTCGAGGACTACACCGACGCGTTCTCCCCGCGCGTCGGGCTGCAGATCGCGTACTATTACGTCGAGCGATCGATCGACGGGGTCGCCCGACTCGCCGACGTCAGGGAACTCGAGACGGGAAGCACGGCCCGAATTTACGAGCGGGACGACCAGCTCCCACTGTACGAACTCGACATCGTCGATCTCACGCTGTCGGCCGACGAGCGCCAGCTGGTCGTCGACGGCTACGAGGCGATCGCGGAGGGGTGGGTCGAGGGTGATCGCGCCCCCTCGCGAGCGATTCAGTACGTTTCGGACGAGCCGGTCGATCCAACGCTGACGGCGTTACTGGAGAAACACACGGACGGATACGGCATTCTGGAGGACCTGTTCGCCGATTCGGCAGTGACTGACGTTTACGTCACGTCGCCGGTAACGGCGAATCCGCTTCGAGTCGAACTCGACGGGAGAGCGATGGAGACGAACGTCCACCTCACCGAGGCCGGTGCGAAGGCGCTGGCCTCGCGAGTGAGACGGACGAGCGGCCGCGCGTTCTCGCGTGCGAAACCGACGATCGACGCGACGGCGTCGCTGGCGAACGGACGCGGACTCCGGATCGCGGGTGTCACCGATCCGGTCGCGGACGGGATCGGGTTCGCCTTCCGCGAGCAGTCCGACGACCGGTTCACACTGCCGGGGCTCGTCGCCAACGGAACGATGCCGCCGGAGGTCGCGGGTTTTCTCTCGACGGCGATCGAGCGAAACGCCGCGACACTGATCGCCGGGACCCGCGGTTCCGGGAAGACGACGCTGCTCGGAACACTCCTGTACGAGGTGACGCCGGACACCCGAACGGTCGTCATCGAGGACACGCCGGAGTTGCCGGTCGGGCCGCTACAGTCGGTCGGTCGGGACACGCAGGCGCTCCGGACGGGGACCGGCGACGGCCCCGAAATCTCGCCGGCCGACGCGCTCCGGACGGCCCTTCGGCTGGGTGACGGCGCGCTCGTCGTCGGCGAGATCCGCGGTGCGGAAGCCCGCGTGCTCTACGAGGCGATGCGCGTCGGCGCGAACGCGAACGCCGTCCTCGGGACGATCCACGGCGACGGCGCCGCGGAGGTCTACGAACGGGTCGTCTCCGACCTCGATGTCGAGCCCTCGTCGTTCAGTGCGACGGATCTGGTCGTCACGGTGCAGGCCTATCGGACACCCGACGGCCGGAGCCGCCGTGTCGCCCGCGTCGAGGAGGTACTCGGCGACGGCGACGAGATCTGGTTCGAATCGCTGTACGAACTCGACGGCACTCGAGCGACGCCGACCGGTCGAATCGACCGCGGTGAGAGTCGCTTCGTCAACGCGATGGCAGGCCCGACCGAGGAGTACGCGGACGTCAGGCGGGCGATCGCCGATCGAACGGACCTGATGACGACGCTCGCGGCGGACGGCCGGGTCTCCCCTGCAGAAGTTGCGTCGGCGTACACCGATCGGAGGTGACGAGAATGTCACTGGAAACGACGATCATTCGCGGACTCGCCGGGCTGTATCGGACAGATGCCGAGCCGAGCGACGACCTCGTCGACTCGATTCGGTTCGTCGACGCGTCCTACGACGCCCAAACGGTCGTCAGAGCCGGCTACGGCGCAGGAATCGTCGGTGCACTCGCGCCGCTCGCACTCCTGTTGTACGGCGTCCCGGTCGTCTTCGTCGCGGTGTTCGTCCTCGCGTCGTCGCTCGCGGCGATGCACGCGGTCCACTCGTGGCCACACCTTCGAGCAGCGTTTCGCCGAACGGAGGCGCTCGGAGACACGCCGAACCTCGTCGGTCGCGCGGTGTTGCGCATGCAGATCCAGCCCTCACTCGAGACCGCCGTCCGATTCGCCGCGGGAACCGGCGAGGGTGCGCTCTCTCGGAGCCTCGGAGCGCACTTCAAGCGATCGAAGGGAACGCCATACAGCGGTCTGCTGTCGTTCTCCGAGGAGTGGTCGGAACACTTTCCAGCACTCCGCCGGTCGTCGACGCTTCTGGCGACCGCTCAAGACGCTCCCGAAGGGGAACGGGGACGCACTCTCGATCGGGCACTGTCCGCGATCCTCGACGGTACACGGAGTCAGATGGCCGAGTTCACCGCGGCGATCAGGGCGCCGACGACGATGCTCTTCGCGTTCGGTATCCTGCTCCCGCTGGCACTGATCGCGCTCGTCCCCGCCGCGCCGCTAGCGGAGATCAACCTCAACATCTGGATGTTCGTACTCTTGTACAACGTCGTCTTACCGATCGGACTGATCGGGGCGGCCCTGTGGCTGCTCGTGCGTCGCCCGGTCGCGTTCCCGCCGCCGACGATCGACAGAAACCACCCCGACCTCCCGGATCGGCTCTGGATTCGGGCAGGGTGGGGGCTGCTCGCCGGCGCTGGGGTCTACGCGGTCGTGGAGGCGGTCGGTCCCGCGTACCTCTCCGAAATCGTCGCGTTCGGCGTCGGCACTGGCGTCGCACTGCTCGCGGTCTACAGTCCGATCCTCGCTCTCCGACGGTACGTCCGGGCCGTCGAGGAACACCTGACCGACGCGCTGTACATCGTCGGCCGGCAGGTCGCCGAGGGCGAGTCCGTCGAGTCCGCCATCGACCTCGCCGCCGACCGCGTCCCCGCCGAGACCGGCGCGGTGTTCGCGACGGCCGCCGGCGTCCAGCGCCGACTTCACACCAGCGTCGAGGAGGCGTTTCTGGGTGCCCACGGTGCACTCCGGGACGTCCCCAGCCAGCGGGCACACAGCATGGCGGCGCTGCTCGCGATCGCCGGCGACGAGGGGAAGCCGGCGGGCCGGGCGATCGTCTCGATGGCCGACCACCTCGAGGAACTCGAGGAGGTCGAGGCCGAGACGAAACGGGCCCTCGTTCAGGTGACGAGCACGCTCGACAACACTGCGGCGTTTTTCGGACCGATGGTCGGCGGGGCGACCGTCGGAATGGCGGGGATGCTCGATCCCGACGACTTCAGTTCCGGAGGTGGTATGGGAGAGGCGGCCACGCTGCCAATCGAGCAACTCGGAATCGTCGTCGCCGTTTATCTGATTCTGCTCGCGTGTATCATGACGCCACTGTCGTACGCGCTTCGATACGGCATGGACTGGACGCTGTTCGGTTATCACGTCGGTCGAGCGCTCGTCTCGTCGATGCTGCTGTACGTGCTGACCGTCGCACTGATCGACATTGCGCTGATCAGTCCAGCCTGAGAGGCGTACGGGCGCACGCGCCCCGTCCAGTCGCTCCCCCCCCCCTCCTCTCTCGTTTCACAGGTTGGAACGAAAATTCGACACCTGTCTCGATGTTTAAATACCAGTACGAAACTAGAGCCGCCATGGACTTCGAGGCTCCAGTCGACGCGTGGTACGTCTACGTCGCGACGGCGATCATCAGCGTCGCGCTCGCGGGACTCGCACTGGGCGTTTCGACGGGCCCGCCACCGGACGCCCCGCAAGCGTCGAACACGATCGAAGGGGCGACCGGAAGCGAGTACACCGCCAGCGCGTTCTACGATCACGATGCGGACGTCGTCACGATCGATCGGCGGACGATCACGATGGAAAACGAGCACGGGACCACCCACTCGAGTCTCTCCTACGGGGTCGTCGTTCCCGTCAACGGCCACGAGCGACTGGAGAACCTCGTCTACGGGTCGTCGTTCGACGACGAGTACGGGGACGAACTCGCGGATCCGAACACGCACGCGTTCGAGACGTTCACGGAGGAAGTCGAGGACGCGTTCGACGACAATACCGGAGAACCACTCGCTGCAGACGGTGAACTCCGGGCCCGCCAGATCGTCGTCGACGCCGGGATCGACGAACTCGAGCCGCTGACGGAGGAAGCCGAGGTCGAGGTGACCGAAACCGCGAGCCTGCCGGGTGAGCCGAGAATACGGGGAGAAAACGTTCGAGAAGTTGAGCTCCGATACGAGGGTCTCGAGGACAGAGCCGTCGAATTCTCCGTCGAGGGAGAGTATGCCGGATGGGGATCCTACGACGAAGACGACGGTGAGACCTTCGAAGACGGGTCGGGAGCGATCCAGCTCGAGATCAACTCCGGAACGGCCAACCAACCGGCCGCAGAACCCGTCGAGTTCGACGTCGAATTTGCAGAAGACGGCGAGTTGACCGCGGAGACGTGGGCGTCCGACGACCTCGAGATCGGCGACGTACAGACGTGGGACAACGAGATCGAACGCGAGGTCGAGTTCGACCACGACCACCCGATACTCGGGCTCAACGACGGAGGGAACTACTATGTCACGCTCGTCATCGTCTAGGTCTAAGTATCGGTATCGGTATAGAGCACAAACCGAACCGCTCGCGGCGATCGTCGCGGTCGCGATGCTCGTCGTCGGGATCGGCATCTACGCGGTAGCCCTCCATGGTGTCCTCCCCGGGACAAGTGACCGCGCGACGGCGGACCAGACGATCGATCGCGTCTGGGACGACGTCCAACAGGACGGCGTGTTTCACGCACACGACGGCGCGGACGACCTCGACGACCTCGTGACCGGCGAGTCGCTTCCGGCGGGAGCGACGGTCTCCGTTCGGGTGACCGCGATCGACGAGGGCGAAGAACAGTCGGTCGCCGACGCCGCGTTCCCGTCCGGTTATCCGGACGAAACAACCGCCGGTGACGTCTCCGAACTCGAGCGGTACGTCACCGACGAAGGGGTACCGGCGGACGCCTCCGTCGCGACCAGATCGATTCCGGTCGCCGTCGTCAGCGAAGCCGAGATCCGTTCCGGAACGCTTCGGGTGGCAGTATGGTGAGCCGCCGGCGCGCTCGAGTCGATACTCGGGGTCGAGAACGTGACTGGGGGCGAGACCGGAATCGCGGTTGGAGTCGGAATCGGGCGAGAGACCGTGGAATCTCGACAGTAATGGACGTCGCGCTGGCACTGCTGATCATCAGCGCGAGCGTGTTACTGATCGGGATCTACCTCCACAGCGACGACGACTCGATCGACGGCGACCGT
Organism: Natronoglomus mannanivorans; assembly: GCA_025517485.1. Taxonomy (GTDB): domain Archaea; phylum Halobacteriota; class Halobacteria; order Halobacteriales; family Natrialbaceae; genus Halomontanus; species Halomontanus mannanivorans. The sequence goes on from JAOPKB010000001.1 coordinate 325,329, forward strand.
GGCCAGCAGGCGCTACAAACCCTGCAGGGGTCGACCGTAACGATCACCTACGACCTGAGCGCCGAGAACGACTCCGGTCACGCTGCCACCGACAGTGACAACTACGAACTCCCGAACCGCCTCGAGCCCGACGACGTCAGCGAACTCTACGAGATCACGACCTACGGATCGTCGACGGATCTCCTCGGAGAGGCGGCGCTGACCAACCTCCAGATCGATGGCAGGGAACTGTTCGCGTACGGCGACGACGTCGAACGATCGGTCGAGGCGGCGATTCGGGGTCGACTCGTCGGCAGCGAAGGTCGAATCTACGCTGTCGCTACCTGGGAACCCTACGAGGGTGGCTCGATCAACGGCACGGCAACCGCGGGCGAACACCCGCCACGAACCGCCGACGTCTCGAGTTCGACGACGTCCGTTTCGGGGAACGTTCCGCCGGTCGACGCCGAGCGGTTGGCCGAGCGGTTCGAATTCGGCGAAGAACGCGAGGGAAGCCGAGACGACGTCGACGACGGCTTCGACGCCGTCGGTCCGGAGATTGCAGAGCCGATCGTCGAGGCGTACTTTCCGCCCCGACAGAGCCAGTACACCCTCGAATCGACGCTGACGGAGAACGCGGCCACGGTGTACAACTATCGGCAGCTGGCCGACGCCGTCGACGTGGACCTCGAAGACGAGATAACGGGAACGACGCCGGACGCGTTCGCGGCGAACGACGTGCTCCGAGGAGAATTGGGAGACGACGAGGGTCTCGGCTCGCAGGTTGCCGACGACCTGCGTGACAGTCCGGCTGGTGAGGAGATACGGGAGACCTACGACGGATTCGGTGGCGGACGGTTGACCGACGACGAGCGAGCGGAACTCGCGGCGACCTTCGAGGAGGTCGTCTCGACGGAAACGATCGATATCACGGTCCAGACGTGGGACGCATGACAGGAACCAGTGGCAAATCTCGACGACGCGTATCGATTGCAGGAGACGACCGCGGGCGCATCCCGTTCGCGATGATCGCAGTGTTACTGCTCGTCGCGAGCGTGGGACTCATCGCGGCGCTCGAGCAACGATCCGAGCCGACGATCGATCAGGATACCGAGGCCGTGATGGATCGGACGGCGACCGCGGCACAGAGCGAGCTTCGCACCGCCGTACTGGATGCGACCCATCAGGCAGGTGCCGCGCCGATCAACACCACGAACGGAAGTCAGGTCGACCGGATCTCCGCGACGAGTGATCAATCCGAGGCGTTCAGAAACTACGTCAAACTCCTCGTCTACGTAGAGGCCGCCGATCGACTCCCCGAATCCGGTCAGTCGATCGATTCGGACACCGAATCCACGGTTTCACTTCCGCCCGTTTCCACGAGTACTCACGGCGAACCCATCGCAATCACCCCGAACGAGGCCATCGACCGCGTCGATCTCGAGGTCGGATATCTCGACGACCACGTCGAGCGGGGGACGATCGACGCGACGGTTCACGACGTCGAGTTCGACGCCGTAGTCGACGGCGAATCCGTTCCGACGGAGACGCGGTCGGTCAGCGTCACTGCCGGCTCGCCCGTGTTCGAGTTGAACGAGCGGATGACGGAGTACGAGACACAGCTCAACAAGGGATTCTTCGACGGCGAAGGGACACCTGATCCGACGGACGTCGACGGGCTCGGACAGGAGATGGCACTCCGTCTCTATCCGATGGCGTACCTGAAATCGAGCTGGGACCGCTTCGGGAACCGAACCACCGAACCCGACGACCACGCCTTCGAGGAAGTCATCGACACGGATCACGCGGAGGTGTTCGCCAACCACGCGATCTTCTCGGTCCAAGAGGACGTGTTCGGGACCAGTGATCCGTACAGCGACCGGACGATGCGCCCCCAGTACCTCTGTACGAGTCTCGATCTCGCCACGACGATCAGTGACGTCGACCTCGAGGCCGATCTAAACAATATCACGCCCAGTGAAAACATCACGTTCTCGGACGATCTCGGGGAGCAGGCCGACCAGTTCAACGAGAGCGAAAGCGATTCCGAAAATACGACGGTCCCGGTCGATGGCGAGGTCGACTTCGAAGCGCAACTCTGTGGTGACGACGGGACGCTCAACGAGTGGGTCTTCGGCGACGAAGCGACCGGTGACCTCCCGGAAGTCCCGCCGCTCTCGGAACTGCTTCAGGATGGGATCGACAGTATGGACGTCGCCGATCACGAGATCGAAGTCCCGGTCGACGTTCTCGCACGGGCTACGTTCATCGAGTACCACGTCGAGGGGTACGCCGGATACGACGATCCCGAAGCCTACCTCGACGATCTGGCGGCCGAGCAACGAGGGTTGATCGAGGAGGAAGGCGGGGCAGTAGACAACGATTTCGTCGGTGGCGCACCCGGAGACGGCAGCACCGACTACGATCGGAGTCCCGGAGACATCGTCGACAACATCTATACACTCGATGTCAGCACTGACGAGCACTCCTCGGCCGATACCGTGGCGACGCCGAGATCAGCCGGTGTGGAGTACGATCGTGACTACAGCAACGACTCGGAGATCGTCCTCGACGCCACGGTCACCACCGTCGACCACACGCCGATTCCCGACGGGGCAGACGACGACCACGATCACGATCACGACTACGATCGCCCGATCCACGAACTCTCCGCGGAGGCGACCGTCGACGTGCGCATAACCCACGGCTGGGAGGCCACGAACAAGACCGAAACCAGCCCGAACTACACGACCACGACGACGAGGCAGACCCTCGATGTCACGACGGACACCACGATCGAGGGCGAGTACGGGTTCGACGGCGGCGGCGAATACTACATCAGCGACACCGAGTTCCGGGTCGCACGAGATCCGATCGAGACCGACTACGGTTCACACGCCAACGCGACCTTCGAGAGAGGCTTCGAACAGGCCCTCGTCGACACCACGAACGCCGAGAGTTACCACACTGCAGAGGACGATATCGCGGCCGCACTCGAGTCAAGTCTCAGGCGTAGCAGTCCCTCCACCCTCGAGCGATCGGCGAGAAATGGTGTCGTCGCCACCTCGAGTACGGTCGTCTCGGCGGACGACATCCTGAGCCCGAGCGAACGACGAGACCTGATCGAGTCGCTGAACGACGAACTCGAAACGGTCCACCAGGAATTCACGAGCGAGTGGCAAGCGGATCCGCTCCACGTCGAGATCAGAGAGTTGACCGACGGCGAGACGCCACCGGCGCGGGCGATCGAACACATCCAGACAGAGTTCGAAGACGAGTACGTCGGCCGCGGGCCTTACGAGACACCCGAAGACAAAGCGCAGGCGCAGATACGAAAGGCCTACTTCGATCGGCTCTACTACTGGCTCGCCCTCTCCGACGAGGAGTACGGTGGCCAGATGGACGACGTCGACGACCAGATCGACGAGATCGGCGGCGATGCCGGGTTCAACCGACTCGACGACGCCCTCGGGTTCGTCCAGGGCTTTGCGAACGCGGACGTCGACCCCGATCCGGTCGACCTCGAGGGATCGGCAGTTCTCGACGACGCCCAGTACGAAATCTCCGGCGCGCCGACGTATCTGACGACCACGTCGATCAACCGGTCACAGTCGGCGGCGATCAGGCCGGTCAACGCGACGATTACCGACGTGGACTCCGACGTCCATCACGACCCGATGGCGATTCAGACACACAATCGGGCGCCGTGGCCGGGCGTTCCGGTCGTCTTCGTCCTTCCGAGCAAGTGGTACGCGACGGTCAACTTCTGGAGTGTCGATATTCAGGGTGAGTACGCCCGCCTCGAGGTCAGTTCGACGGTGGGTGATCCCGCGGATACTGATCGGTTGACGTACGTCGCAGAGCACAGTCCTGTGGCGGTCGAACTCTCCGACGGCAGTACGGTACAGGTCGGGAAGAACGAGGCGGTCGACTTCGAGACGGAGACGGAGGTTGTCGTGATTATGCCCGGGGCGGTGGTTCAGCGGGGGCCGGTTCCGGCTGTGGCTGATGGGCAGTTTGTACGCGAAGGGACTACCTACTGCTCAGACACTTGGGAGGAAGTTGGCCCGGATGCAGATTCAGTTGTAATTGAAGAAGAATGTGACTAATTATATTTTTAGTTCTCTTTCAGTTAGTCCTCGAATCCTTTCTATGTGACACGTGACGAATCATTCCTTCGATGGCTCAAATCGAAATTATCCCGACAATTACAAAACCAGTTTCTAATTTCAGTTTAGATCTTATCCGAATGCGACGAGTCCAGGGTCATCAATAGGAACCAATATTAGTCCGTCGAGGATCACCGGAATGTGATTATTTGCCAGTTCTGGGACCTCTTTTTCCCAGTTAATATCTCCTGTGTCTCGGTCCATAGACATCAACTTCTGGGGCGAGGAAAAGCCGGTACCGCGTATAGCATAGACTTCATTCTCGGATATCACTAACGATTCATTTGTATTTTCCTCTGGGTCCCACTTTGTTGGTTTCTCTCCTGTTTCGATATCGTATGCCGTTGGTCCACCTACACGAGCATATACGAGATCATTATGGACAGTTGGTCTCGTCCACGAAGACCGGTCAAGTTCCGCGACTTCTATCAATTCGCCATCGGCACCATCAATCGAGATGATTGCGTCGTCGTCGATAGTATAGACTGTTCCGTCGACAAGCGGGAACGTTTTAGTGTGGCGATCGTCACCCCATTGTTCCGCCTGATAAATTTCGTATTCCCAAAGTTCATCGTTAGAGTCGAAATCGTACGCTGCCATCAAGAAATCATCTTCGTCTGGGTCCGGGCGGGAACGGATATAGATACGTTCATCGTCGATTGCAAACGATTGTACGGTTGCACTCGTTTCAATTTCGAGAAGTTCCTCACCCTCCTCGTCGAGTCCGACGACTCGATCCCCGATTCCTGCATAGACCGCACCGTCGTAAACCCGAATGCTCTCGACGGACTCGTCGTGATCAGTCGACCAGAGAACGTCACCATTGTCTCGATCGAGTGCTTCGACACCATCTCCTGCCACGAAGACCGCAGCATCGGAGACTGCGGGGGCCGCCCTTCCAACCGTCTCGTGTTCCCAGACGGGCTCACCGTCCTCGAGATCGACCGCGGTGTACAGTCCGCTGCCGTGACTGACGAAGGCCGTATCGTCGTAAACGACCGGTGGAGAGACGGTACTCTCGAGTTCGGTCGTCCAGAGAATCTCGGGTTCGCCGTCGAGGCCGTCGTGGGGGACCGAGAGTCGGTTTGACGCGTCGTAGCGGGCCATTGGCCACGCGCCGTAGTCGCTGTCGTCTGCGACGCCACCCGGACTGCTGTCGTCGGTCGTCGTGCCGCCAGTGTCACTCGAGTCGCCGTTCCCGCTCGAGTCGTCCGAACGACCAGTACAACCGGAGAGGGAGGCCATTCCGACTGTCGCACCACCACACGTTGCGAGCCATCGACGGCGTGTTTGTCTCTGCAAACCCATATACTTAGTTATAGATAGATCGTCGTGTAATGAATACTTCGAAGTGCTAATTACCAGTCGATGTGGGGCGACGAAACGCGACGCTCGAGGCCGGCCACCAGCCGAAGTCACCGGTCGTCACTGTCCTCTCGAACCATTTCGAGGCGCGAAAGACGGGGACGGTAGTGACTCTGAACCGAACCACCCGATCGCAGCGCCGGTCGGTACGCCCACGACGGAGATCCATCGAGCAGCGATAGAAAGCTGGCTTGTCTGAAGGAAACGTAGCTTGTATTAGCACCGAGTGAGTTGGGGTCTCTCGTGAACACTCGAACGAAACAGGTACGTCGCGGAGGGTGCCGATGAGTTCCGAGACGAACGACGACAGCGGCCACTGTTCGACGGCGGACTCGGACGGCGAGGTCGCCGAAGAGATCGCGATCATCGCTTTCGAGCGCAAGCTGGACACCGCCGAGGAGATCGTCGACGGAATCGGGGACCGTTACGAGTCGATCGAGATCCTCGAGTACCACTCCGGCGTCTTCGCCGAGCACTGGGGCGAGTACGACTGTTTTATCGGCCTCATGGCCAGCGGCATCGCGATGCGAAAGACCGCGCCGTTGCTCGAGGACAAGTGGGACGACCCCGCGATCGTCGTCGTCGACGAGGAACTGACGTGGGCGATCCCGATCACGGGCGGCCACCACGGCGCGAACCAGGTCGCCGACGATCTGGCGTCGATGGGCGCGGTGCCGGCGATGACGACCGCCTCGGAAGCCGCGAACAAGCAGGGGGTCGAGAAGCAGGCGAAGGCGCTGGACGCCCACGTGGTCAACGGCGACTCGACGGTGGCGACGAACCTCGCCGTGCTCGACGACGAGCTCGGGCCGGTCGAGCGCCTCGATGGGCCGAAAGCCGTCCTCGTGGGCGACGACGTGACCGTCCTAAAGCGAAACACCGACGGCGGCGTCGTGCTGGGGACCGGGAGCGTCTCGGGAGCCGGAAAAGACCAGTTCCTCGCGGCCTGGGAACGGGCGCTCGAGGAGGCCGAAAAGGAGTGGGATGACGTCGAGTTCGTCGCGACTGGCTCGCGGAAAGAAGAGGAAGAGGGGATGCTCGAGGCCGCCGCGTCGAAGGGCCTCGGCGTGATCTCGCTGACCAAGGCGGACCTCGAGCGCTACGAGGGGCCGACGCCCTCCCGTTCCAGAGAGTTGATCGGCTGGCCCGGCATCGCCGAGGCGAGTGCGATTGCGGCCGGACGCGACCACGAGTTGGTGCTCGAGAAGCGCAGTTACGACGATGCCGTGACGGTGGCGGTCGGGCGGTAGACGCTCGGTGTCGCGACCGGTTCGTCTTTCTGAAACCTCCCACCGGTCCGATCCGAGGAGGTCCGGTTTTATCCCGATCGAGATTCGCGGTACCCGGCGATGGATTCGGTGAGGAAGTAGGCGACGATCGTCACGACGACAATCGCGAATCCGAGTTGCTCGAGTCGAACAGTCCCGACGGTTCGGTCGCCACCGTAGAAGATCACTGCACCCGCGCCGAGGAGTACCGCGAGCATCGCGACGTAGCGCCACCGCGCCTCGACCGGAACGAGTCCGCTCTCGCCCCGAATCGCGAGATAGAGGTGTGCGCCACCCAGCACGAGTCCGTAGAACAGGAGAAAGACAGGGAACGGTGCTGGATCGGCACCACTCCCAGCACCGGCGTATTCGATCACGACCAAGAGGAGAAACGCTGCGACGACGGCACAGATGTGGACGGCCGTGTCTCGTGAAACCATACTAACAGATCACGAACCTGTGGAATATATCTTGGGTGTTCGTGTTCTCGACTGGGACTCCCTCGCTATCCGGTCTGGGACGGAATACTGGAAGAGAGACTGACTCTGCCGGTATCACGAATCGACGCTCGTCTCGAAAACCGATCGCGAAACAGACACCTATCGCTCGAGCGACGCTCGCTCGCGAATATCCCGTGACGAACGCCCGACGAGAACGTCGAACTCGCGATCCTCGACGATCCAGTCCGCTTCGTCCTCGTCGTAGTAGGCGAACGCCCGCCTGTCGAGGTCGAGCGAGACGGTCGTCGACTGGCCCGCCTCGAGTTCGACCGGTTCGAACGCCGCGAGCTCTCTGGGGGGCCGTGGAACGCTCGAGTCGGTGACGGAGAGGTACGCCTGAACGACGTCCCGACCGGAGCGACCGCCAGTGTTCTCGACGGTGATCTCGGCAGTTGCCATCGGACCCGGTTCGGTATCGCCGTTGTCGTCTCCATCCGTCTCAATCTCGACCGAGAGCCCACCGTACTCGAAATCAGTGTAACTCACCCCGTGGCCGAACGGGAACACCGGCTCGATCCCTTCCTCGTCGAAGTGACGATACCCGACGAAGACGCCCTCGGAGTAGTCGGCCTCGAGGTCCACACCGGGGTACTGTTCGACACTCGAGGCGGGGTAGTCCTCGGCGCGCTCGCCGATCGTCACCGGGAGTCGACCCGAGGGGTCGGCGTCGCCGAAGAGCACCGACGCGAGGGCGTTGCCGTCTTCCTGTCCGGGGTACCAGCTCTCGAGGATGGCGTCGACGTCCTCGCGCCACGGCATCTCGACCATTCCCGCCGTATTGAGGACCACGACCGTGCGCTCGGCGACGGCGGCGACCGCAGTGATCAGTTCGTTCTGAGCGCCGGGTAGCTCGAGGCCGCGGTCCGCTCCCTCAGTTGCGAGGTCGCGAACGACGACCACGGCGACGTCGGTATCGCGAGCCGCGCGCATCGCGTCCTCGATTCGCGGGTCTTCGCCGCCGGGGAGGTGAACGTCCGGCAGGAACGAGTCGTGCATCGACGCGTCGCCGACCGACTCGAGCCCGCGTTCGAAGGAGACCGATCCGTCGGGCTCGAGTCGGTCGCGAATGGCCTCGAGCGGGCTCGTCGCTCGCGTCGGATCGACCTCGGAACTCCCGCCGCCGCCGACTTTCGGCTCGTCCGCGTTGGGCCCGACGAGCGCGATTCGCTCGGTTCCATCGAGTGGGAGCGCGTCGTCGTTTTGCAGGAGGACTGTCCCGCGTTCGGCGATTCGTCGTGCGAGGTCGTGGTGGTCGGGCGTGTCGAGGGCGCCTTCAGGTTGGTCGCCGTCGAGCACGCCGAAGCGAGCCATCTCCCGGAGAATTCGCCGGATCTTCTCGTCGAGGATCGACTCCTCGAGTCGGCCGTCGTCGATCGCCTCGCGGAGGGGTTCGTCGAAGGGGCTGTCCTCGAGCACGTTCGGGTTCGGATTGGCAGGCTGCCAGGGTCGGGAGACGAACTGGGCGAAGTCCTTCTTTGGGAACCACGCTTCGTCGGGCAACGCGGCGACGAGGTCCAAAAACGTGCTGCCGTGGCACTGCCAGTCGTAGACCGGCATTCCGGGCATGTCGAGGTCGAGACCGGCCTCGGCGGCCGCGACGCCGTCGTGGGTCGCCCACCAGTCCGAGACGACGAAGCCCTCGAAGCCCCACTCGTCTTTGAGCACCTCGGTCAGCAGTCGGCGGTGCTGGGGCGCGTAGGTTCCGTTGATGCGGTTGTACGACGCCATCACGGAGCTGACGTCGGCCTCCGTGACTGCAGCCTCGAACGCCGGCAGGTAGATCTCCCGGAGGGTTCGCTCGTCGATCTCGGCGCTGACGTGGTGGCGGTCGGCCTCCTGATTGTTCGCCAGGTAGTGTTTCGCGGTGGCCATTACGCCCGCCGACTGGACACCGTCGACCGTGCCCACAGCGAGTCGACTGTTCAGGTACGGATCCTCGCTGTAGTACTCGAACGCCCGACCACACTGCGGAACCCGGATGACGTTGAACCCCGGCGCGAGCAGCGCGTCCTGATCCGCACCGCGGGCTTCCTCACCGATCGCCTCGCCGAATTCGCGGGCGAGGTCGGGGTCCCACGTCGCCGCGAGGGCAATCGACGCCGGAAACGCCGTCGAGGGGACCGCGCGGATCCCCATCGGGCCGTCGACCAGCGACAGCGACGGGAGGTTCAGCCGATCGATCCCCGCTACGTAGCCGGTCGCGAGTTCCGCCGGATCGTACGATCCGTGGACGAAGTCGATCTTCTCCTCGAGGGTCATTTCGTCGACGATATCGGCGACGTCGTTGGTCGATGCGTCAGTTTCGATGTCGGTATCGGTGGTGTCTGGGTCAGTGCTCATAGATTGTCGCGTCTCCTCAACGGTCGCGTTCGATCGCTCTACTGAGGCCTCGAGGTCCAGCCTAAGTATTCTTCCGCTCTCGATCTCGAGAAAGTTTGGCTGTAGCCGCGTAACAAAGGAGAGATCGATGACGGCAATTCGATCGGTGTCTTACAATAACAGTTGCTCTAACACAAACACAATTGTTTTATGGCGAACCTGCCGTTGTTGACCACATGCGACAGATCGACCGGAGACGAGGACGGTTCGCGAAAGCGGGGCCGGTGGGAGCGTGACCGAGACCTCGACGCCCGAGTCGTCCAGCGACCGGGAGCTCGGGACCCTGTTCGTCGTCGGCATCGGTCCGGGACTGCCGGGAGATATGACTCAGCGTGCCGGTGACGTGATCCGCAGCGCCGACTGCGTGATCGCCTCTGACCTCTACCAGACCTTCCTCCGAGAGGACGGGACGCTGCCGCCCGAAGACGCCGTGACCGACGACAGGATCGCGACGCGACCCGACGGCACCGAACAGGAAATCGTCCGCTCGACGATGGGCCGACAGGTCGAACTCGCCCGCGAGGCGTTCGAGCGCGTCCGCGACGGCCAGAACGTCGCCCACGTCTCGGGCGGCGATCCGAACGTCTACGGGAAGTCGGACCTCCTCTTCGTGATGGCTCGAGAGGAGGGTGCCGACGACGTCCCGATCGAGATCGTCCCCGGGGTCACGGCTGCCCTCGGCGGGGCCGCGAACCTCGGCGCGCCGCTGAGCAACGACTTCTGTACGATCTCGCTGTCGGACAAGTGGCGCGGCTGGGACGAGATCGAGGAGAAGTTACGCGCCGCGGCGATCAGCGGGTTCGTGATCGTCCTCTACAACTGCTGGCGCAACTACGAGCGGGCCGTCGAGATCGTCCGCGAGGAACGGGCCGACGACGTGCCCGTCGCGATCTTCAACGACGCCGGACGCGGCGACGCGGGCCGCAACGGCGAGGACCAGACGATCACGACGCTCGGCGACGCGACGAACCACGACGACGACGTCTCGGGAATGGGCACGTCGCTCCTGATCGGCACCCACGAGACCGCGGTCTGGACCAACGACTACGAACAGTTCCTCGTGACCCCGCGTGGCGGGCGTGACGTGGATGACTTCTGAATTTGCATTACTCACATGAGTACGGATACTGACGCGGACGAAACGGCAGGGGAATCGGAATCGAAACCGGAGTCGGAATCGAAATCCAAGTGCGGGACCTCGAGCACGGATTCGAGCTCGAGTTCGGAATCGGCAACGTCGACGTGTGGCGCGCCGACCGGCGAATCGTCGTCGGATTCGAGCGGGACGTGTGGGGCCTCGAGTTCTCGTTCCGGTTCCAGCGAAACCAAACAATCGAAGACACGGGAGAAAGTCGGCGCGACACTCGAGGATTTCGACGCCGAGCCGGGTCAGTTGACCGCCGTCGGCCTCGGTCCCGGCCATCCGGAGGGGATGACCGAACGCGCCAAGAACGCGTTACTGGAAGCCGAACACATCGTCGGCTACACGACCTACATCGAGCTCCTGCCGGCGGAGATCACCGACGCGGCCGACGACCTGTACGACACGCCGATGTGCGGCGAGGTCTCCCGAACTGAGGAGGCGATCGACCGCACGCTAGCGGGCAACGACGTCGCAATCGTCGGCAGTGGCGACCCCAACGTCTACGCGCTCGCTGGACTGGCCCTCGAGATCCTCGAGTCCAAGGGTGCGACGGCGACGATGGTCGACTTCGAGGTAGTGCCGGGCGTTCCCGCCGCACAGTCCTGCGGAGCCCGGCTGGGCGCGCCACTGGTGAACGACACCGTCTCGATCTCGCTGTCGGACCACCTCGTCCCGATGCCCGAGATCGAGTCCCGTCTGCACGCCGCCGCCAAGGAGTCGTTTACGATTACGATCTACAATCCCTGGAGCCGCAAGCGCCGGGCGAACTTCGAGAAGGCGTGTGAGATCTTGCTCACCCACCGCGATCCCGACACGCCCGTCGGCATCGTCCACGGTGCAGGCCGCGAGGACGAGCAGGTCATGATCACCGAACTCGCCGACCTCGAGGAGCTGGGCGAAAGCGAGCTCGTCGACATGACGACGACGATCGTCGTCGGCAACGAGGAGACGTACGTCTGGGACGACCGGATGGTCACGCCACGCGGGTACGAGACGAAGTACGACTATTGAGCGACTCGAGAGTCACCACGACCACTATGCCACAATACGACATTATTATCGAGAAAGACGCCTGTGACGGTATCTTCGCCTGTCTGACCCGTGATCCGCGATTCGTCGAAGGCGAGGACGGCCTCGCGACGGTCGACCCCGACGCGGATCCGGTTTACGACTGCGAGGGGGCGGTTACGGATACCGACGAGCGGGTCGTCGCGACGTTCGACGACGACCGGATCGACGAGGCCAGACAGGCCGCCGCGGCCTGTCCGACGGACGCGATCGTCGTCCGGGTTCGGGAGGGAGACGAATGAGCGAGCGCCGGTCCGACGGCGAGGCGGGCCTCGAAAGCGGGGACGGGGACGATGCCGGGACCGGAGGCGGGGACGGAGCCAAACCCGAACTCGAGATTCCAGCAGACCTCCTCGCGGGCCACCCCACGACGGCGTACTTCTGGGGCCACGTCGCCGGCAGCGGCGACGTCTCTGCGGGGAACCACGCGGTTCGGAGTGACGCGCCACGCGAACGGCGGAGCCGTGAGCAACTCGAGGTCACCACCACTGACGAGAAATCAGCGCAGGTACTCGCAGTGATCGCAGGCGGCGACGTCGAGCGAGACACGACCAGCCGCGAGTACGCCCACGACGCGTCGATCACCCGCACCGAAGACGAGTACACGCTCGTCATCGACGGCAATGATGACGGCGACAACGGCCTCTTCGGTCGCACCAGCACCCTCGGCCTCCCCGTCGACAGTCGCGGGACCTACCGCTTTGGCGCGTTCTCGAGTCACGACCGCGAACTCCTTCGGGGACTGCTCGAGGGCTGTGGGACGATCTGTTTCAAGTCCTCGAGCGACACGGTGGGCATCTCGTTCGTCCACGACGACCGTCAGCTGCTCGAGGTCGTCAGGGAGTTGATCGACGACTGTCCGGTGGACGCGCCGACTGGCGACCTCGCCGAGACGTCCTCGGGCGGCTACTGGTTCGGCATCGACGACGCCGCCGCGCCCGCGTTCGGGACGTGGCTCTACGAGAACTGCGAGGAGACGGGGCTGTTCGCTCCGAGTCGTCGCCGCAAACTCGAGCGAAGCCTAGAGCAGGCCGACGCGTACGACTGGTCGGACGAGCGACTCGAGTAGGCTAGGCTGACTGAGAATTGCACTGACGACGACCGCGATCACGACTGCTACAGGATGCACGAGATGCACGAATCCGACGAAACACCACGCACGTTCGACGACGAGGCCGTCCTCCTGGTCGGCCACGGCTCCCGTCGCGAGAGATCCAACGAGCAGGTTCGGGAACTGGCTGCGGATCTCGAGTCGCGACTCGAGATTCCGGTCGACGCCGCCTTTCTCGAACTCGCCGCGCCGGCGATCGACGACGCGCTCGCCGAACTCGCGTCGCTCGTCTCCCGCGTGACCGTCGTCCACTGTTCGCTGTTCGCCGCGAGTCACGTCAAAAACGACGTGCCGCTGGCGATCGAGCAGGCCCGCGGGGTTCACGATATCGCGATCGACAACGGGTCGCACCTGGGTATCCATCCCGCGATCATCGACCTGCTGGACGACCGGGCCACGGCGGTCGAACGCGACCTCGGCGTCGACCGCGACACGGACGACGTCGCCGTCGTCGTCTGCGGCCGGGGCTCGAGCGATCCGGACGCCAACGGCGACGTACACAAGCTCGCTCGACTCCTGTACGAGGGCCGCGAGTTCGATCGGGTCGAGGCCTCGTTCGTCGGCGTCACCGACCCCACACTCGATGAGCGTCTCCACGGTCTCTCGAAACACCGACCGGACGCGATCGTCGTCCTCCCGTACATGCTCGGCGACGGCGTCCTCACCCGACGAGTACGTGACTGGACCGCCGAGTTCGACGACGAGTATCCGTACGTCGACGCGCTGGCGGGCGACCCGCTCGGAACCGACGCGCGGCTGCTCGACGTCTTCGCCGACCGCTGGCAGGAAGCCCGCACCGGCAGCGTCGACATGTCCTGTGACACCTGCAAGTACAAAGTCGACCTCGAGGGCTACGAGGCGGACGTCGGCGGGGCGCGGGCGATGCTCCGGGCGATCACCCACCAGGAGTCACACGCCGATCGCGAGGACGTCGACGACGAGCCCCACAGCCACGACGCGCCGGCGAAACACGTCGCCGTCTGTACGAACCGGACCTGCGCGGCCGACGGCTCGCCGGCGGTCCTCGAGCGACTTCGACAGGCGGCCCGGGATTCGGACCACTGTGACGCCCGCATCACGCGAACCTCGTGTCTCGGGCGCTGCGGGGACGGCCCGATGGTCGCCGTCTATCCCGACGGCGTCTGGTACGGCGGCGTCGAGACCGACGACGCGGAGCGAATCGTCTCCTCGCACCTCAACCGGGATCGGCTCGTGAGCGAGCTGGTCGATCAGACGCTCTGAGCGCAGTCGCGTTCGATGGGCACAGACGACACACAACAGCCGATACAAACCACGACAGAACCCATGAGCTGCTACGAACTCGAAGCACTGAGACTCGGATTGATGAACGTCCTCGGCACCGAGGACAGTCACGCCCGCGACCACGCGGAGAAGGAACTCGAGGGCCACCTCGAGGGGCCGATCGGGGCCCTCGCCAATGCGAACTCGCTGTCAGCCATCGAACGCCACCTCGACGCGGCGCTGGTCGACCTCGAGACGACCGTCGCCGAGACCGACGAGCACGATCCGGAGTACGACTATCTCCGGGGCCGACTCGTGGCGGTTCGCGACGCCGAGCGGTCGGTTCGCCGGCTCCGGGTACAGGGAGAGAGCGTCCTCGACGGACTCGGTGAGGCCCACGACGTGCTCCACGAGACGTTTCCGATCGAAGACGATGCGTAGGGACCAATCCACGGAAGAGACGATCGCGCCGACGACGACTACCAGCCTCGGCGACGTCGAGAGCGCCGGCAGTCGCCACATGTGGCGGCGCTCGAGCGTCCACGTCGACGGCCGCGTCTTCGTCGGTCGGTGGGACGGCACCGTCACCGCGTTCGCGTTCGATAGTACTCGTGGTCGTGACGCGCTCGAGGCGGTGTGGGAGCGATCACATCCGGAGCGTGCCGTGTCACTGGTGACGTGTGGTGGTCTGACGTCGAGGCCGGAACAGGAACCGACCGAGAACTCGAGTACACTCGTCGTCGGCGGTCGCGGCGACCACGGGACGATAGTCGCTTACAACCGCGAAACGGGCGAGGAACGCTGGCACTACGAGACCAGCGCAGACCTCGGTGAGTCGACCAACGATCGCTTGTTCGAACTCCCCTACGTCGTCGCCCTCGAGACCGACGGCGAGTCCGTCTACGCCGCCGCTCGACGGTACGAACGCGACGGCAAGGACCGCTACTGGCAGAGCGTCGTCTACGCGTTCGATCCGGATGGGACCGTACGCTGGCGATACGCGACCGATGCCTCGCCGATCGCGCTCTCGTTGTCGTCCCCGTCCCCGTCCTTGTCTGAGGAGGGGAACGAGGAAGACGGGGAAGGAAAAGACGACACGAGCGATCGCGTCGCCGTCGGCTACAACCGCTGCTCCAGCGACCACGACAACGGGCTGGTCGTTCTCGAGACTGACACGGGAACGCCGGCGTGGACGTGGGACCCCGGCACCGCGGGCGAGCGCCGTGTCGGCGACGTCGCGTTCGCCGGCGCCCGACATCGACTCGCGGTCGCGAGCCACGGCGACAAGTGTGGCTACCTGTTGGGGCCCGGCGGCGAGGAACACTGGCGCGTCCCGCTGGCGACGGAGACCGAAATCGGCGACGAGACGCTGTACGCCTACCCGAATCACGCGGTCGCAATCGACGACGTCGTCGCGTTCGCGACCGGCAATACGTACGCACTCGAGAGTCGAGAGACCGAGAATCGGCATCCGAACGAGCATCGACTGGTCGCGTTTTCGGCCTCGAAGACGAGCTCGAGTGCGCTCGAGTCCGAGTCCGGATCCGGATCCGGATCCGGATCCGAGTCCGAGTCCAAGTCCGAGCCCGAAAGAGACGCCACTGACGAGCGGGATGCAGACGCCACCCCAGACGAACTGTGGGACGTCACCCTCGACGGCTTCGCCCACGGCCTCGCGGCGACCATCGGCGGGGTCGCAGTGCCGTGCGCACAGAACTTCCGCGTTCGAGACCCCGAGACGCACGGCGTTCGGTGGATCGATCGGGAGACGGGAGCCGAGACCACAGTGGATCTGGAGGGTATCGCAACGGCCGTCGCGACCGACGGCGATATCTTCGCAACGATCGAGGAACCGGTGAAATACCACGACGACGGGACGACGCGAGGCTCGTACGCGCTTCACGTCCTCGAGTCGTTCTGAGTTCTGAGTTTTGAGTTCTGAGTTTCGGTGTCTTCCCCGGTTATCGTCGATGGTCTCTCGAGGAACGATGCGATCCTCGAACTCGCGACGAGTCAACTCGAGGCCACGCAGCCACTCGATTCGAGACGTAGCGACCGAACGTGAACGTGAGAGTGAGAGCGAGAGCGGGAGCGGGAACGAGAACGAGAACGAAATGGGGGCGAAGACGAAGACGAAAATGGAGATGGAGAACCTTTACTTCACCAGTCGTACCATACGGCCGTATGACACACCTCGTTCCGTTCGACGGGTCGGACCTCGCGTCGGCGGCACTCGAGAAGGCGTCGGCGTACGGCGAGTTGACCGACGACGACGTGGTCGCGGTGACGGTGATTCCCGACGACGACGAGTACGCTCGTGAACGCGGCTGGATCGGAGCCGGGGAACCGTTCGACGTGGACGCGATCGCTGCCGGAATGCGCGAGCGGGTCGACGACATCGCCCCCGAAGCGACGTTTCGCACCGAGATCGTCGACTCCGACGAGCCGACGGCGACGGCGACGACGAACGTCGTCCGGACGATTCGCCGGGTCGCAAGCGACGTCGACGCGAGCGTCGTCTTCGTCGGCACCGAGAACGCGGGGTCGGTGACGACGCCGCTCTCGAGTGTCGGCGGTCCGCTCGCGAAGGACCAGCACTACGACGTCTACGTCGTCCGACACGTAGAAGCGGCGTGAGCGCCAGTTCTCCGTTCGTCTCTCTTCGGTTCCGAGGGCGACGAGTAACAACACTCATGAACGTTACCCGAGACCTATCGGCAACGCGAAACTCGAGTCGAGCGGCGGGCTCGAGGTGACGACGATTCGAGAGCTATGACGAACAACGAACTCGCGCGAGACGTCGGGCTAGTTGGAGCGCTTACCGTCGGGATCGGCGCGACGCTGGGGGCAGGAATTTTCGTTCTGCCGTCGATCGTCGCCGGGCAGGTCGGGCCGATACTGTGGCTGCCGTTCCTGCTCGCCGGCTGTCTCGCGCTCGTCAACGCCGTGCTGGTCGCCGAACTGGCGACCGCCCTGCCGCGCTCTGGTGGGAGCTACGGCTGGGTCTACCGCGCGCTCGGCCCGCCGTTCGGGACGCTCACTGGGATCGCCAACTGGACGAGCACGGCGCTCGTCACAGCCTTTTACTGTCTGGGGTTCGGGATCTATCTGGGCTTTTTCATCCCGCTTCCTGAGGGCTGGCTGTTCGGACTGACGCTGTCGCCCGAGCGGACGGGCGCCGTCCTCGCCGCGTTCGTGATCCTCGCGTCGAATTACGTCGGCGTCCGAAACGGCGGACCGGGAGCCGTCGCCCTCGTCTGCCTCCTCGTCGCGAGTCTCGTCGGGTTCGTCGTCGCGACGACGGCCACGATCGGCGTCGGCGAACTGATCGCCGCCGTCACCGACGATCGACTCGTCGGCTCGATCGACAGCCTCGCCGGTGCGACCGCGCTCGTGTTCGTCTCCTATCTGGGATACGCGAAACTGGCCGCCATCGCCGGTGAGGTACAGACACCCGGATGGACGCTTCCCCGAGCGATTCTGGGGAGCCTGCTTGCCGTCGGGACGCTCTACGTCTGCATCGCCATCGTCCTCGAGGCGGCCGTCGACTGGGAGACGCTCGCGGCGACCGATCAGGCGATCGTGATCGTCGCGGACGCGGTATCCGGCTCCGCCGGCGTCGCTATCGTCGGTCTCGCGGGGATTCTCGCGACGGTGACCAGCGCCACGATGTCGATCTCGACCTCGGCTCGCATCGGCCACGCGATGGGATCGGACGGACTCGTCAGTCGCTCGCTGGGCACGCTCCATCCCCGATTCGGAACGCCCTACCGGGCGTTTCAGCTGACCGGACTCGTCGTCGTCGCCCTCGTCGTGACCGCGGATCTGGTCACGCTCGCCCTGCTTGCGACGGCGTTACACCTCGTCGTCGCCGTCCTCTCGTCGATCTCCCTGCTGTCGGTCCGTCGGTCTGTGCCGTCCTACGAGCCGCCGTTCGAAGCGCCTGCATCGGCCGCTCTCGCCGTGATCGCTTGTCTCGGTTCGATCGCCCTGCTGGTTGCCGTCGGAACGACGGTCCTGCTTCTCACCACGGCCGTCCTCGTCGGTGCGATCGGCTGGTTCGTTCTCTACGGCCGAACCCGTGCAGCCCCGTCGGACTCGATCGAGACCGAACTCGAGCGGCGTGTGGATGCGGGACCGAGAGCGCCGAAAGCAGACGCCGACAGTTCGAACGGAGTCGAAACCGGCACCGAGGGCCTCTCGCGTAACCTGATGAGAAGCGAGGCCGAACAGATCGACGAAGACGTACCCGACGAGACGATCCTGATCCCTCTGTCGAATCCACGAACCGAGCGCGACCTCGTCGAACTCGGCTGTACCGTCGCCCAATCTCGCGGTGCTGGCGTCGTCGCGATCCATATCGTCCAGGTGCCGAGCCAGACACCGCTTCACCAGGCGACCGGGCGCGAACACACGGCCTCCGACCGACTCCTCGAGGCCGCTCGAGAGCACGCCGAACCGTTCGACGTTCCCCTCGAGACCTACACCGTCTTCTCCCACCGAAGCGTCGAGGAGGTCTTCGACGCGGCGCGCCGGCACGAAGCGGACCTCGTGGTTATGGGCTGGCGGGAGTCGACGCCGTTCGCGGGCCGGGCCGAGACCGTGATCGACGAACTCGCCCACGAACTCCCCGCCGACTTGCTGGTTCTCAACGACCGCGGGTTCGATCCCTCGAGCGTCCTGCTCCCGACGACGGGAACCGTCAACGACGCTCTCGGAGCCGAGATCGCCCGCGTCTTCTGTGACGTCTGTGAGAGCGACGTCACCCTCCTGCACGTCGTCGACGGCGAACGCGAACGCGGCGGCGGCGAGCGCTTCCTCGAGGACTGGAGCGCGCGCCACGACCTCGAGGACGCCGCGACGGTCGTCGACACCTCGGGTGACGTCGAGGGGGCGATTTCGAACCACGCTGCGGACCACTCGCTGTTGATCGTCGGGGCGACCGAACGAGGATTGCTCTCGCGGCTGGTCAAGCGCGCGCTCGCGCTTGGCGTCGTCGAGGACGTCGAGTGTTCGGTGCTCCTGACCGAGCGCGCCCATCGGCGGTCGTTGCGAGAGCGGCTGTTTCGGTAGTAAAGTGTCGTCGGCCATCGCTGGGAGTTTCCTCGAGTGACCGTTTGAACCAGCGCTCACCGTCAGTCGGCGACCTATTGGACACCCACGCTCAGTCGGTGGCTTCGCCCCGAACAGCCGGCAGCGTAACCGAGAACGTTGCACCCTCTCCGGGTTCGGAGTCAACCCAGATATTGCCGCCGTGGCGTTCGACGACCCGTTCACAGAGCGCGAGGCCGATCCCCGTGCCCGAATAGGTCTCGTTCTCGTCGCCGCCGAACCCTTCGAAGACCTCGAAGATCCGATCCTGGTCGTCCGGATCGATACCGATTCCCTCGTCGGTGACGGAAACCGTCCACTCCGTCCCGTTCCGCTCGGCGGAGACGTGCACCCTCGGTGGACCCTCACCGCTGTACTCGATCGCGTTCGAGAGCAGGTTCTGGAACACCTGCTGTAACTGTCCTTCGTCACCGTCGACGACGGGGAGCGATTCGGCCGTGATCTCCGCATCGTGTTGCTGGATTTTTAACTGAAGGTCGTCCCGAACGTCCTCGAGGAGCGCATCGAGATCGATCGGTTCGAACTCGCCGCCCCGACTCTCCACCCGCGAATACTGAAGCAGGCCCTCGATCATGTTTCGCATGCGTTCTGCCCCATTGACGGCGTACGCGAGGAACTCCTCGCCGTCGTCGTCGAGCTCGTCTCTGTACCGGCGGTCGATCAGTTGCAGGTAGCTCGAGACCATTCGAAGCGGCTCCTGCAGGTCGTGGCTGGCCGCGTAGGCGAACTGCTCGAGGCGTTCGTTGGACGTCTCGAGATCCGCGACCAGTTGTTCGAGCTCCGTCTGATACTGCTGGCGCTCGATCGCCTCGGCGAGGACGTTCGCGACGCTCTGGACGAAGGTGACGTCCTGAGCGGAGAACGTACGGCTCTCGGTATCGTGTGTACCGAGAATTCCCCACGGCTCGCCGAACGGACCGATGATGGTACTGATGCCGCTTCGGACGTCGTGACTGCGCAGTAGCTCGGGGCCGCCAAATCGTGTTTCCGTCTCGAGGTTTTCGACTACGATCGGGTGATCGTTCGCCAAGGTGTAGGCGGCCTGTGAGTCCGCCTCGACGGCGGAGACCGTCGCCTCACCGACGAGGCCGTTCTGCCAGCCGACACCCTGTCGAAGCAGGAGTTCGTCGGTCTCGCTGTCGAGGTCGAGCACTTTACAGTACGCGTTGTCGAGGACGTCCGCGACCTGACGGGCTGCTTCGTGCATCAACTCGTCGAGGTCGTCGGTCTCGAGGGCGAGCTGGCCGAGGTCGGCGACGACTTGTTGTTGATGGGCCCGCTGCTCGAGTTGCCGTTCGCGCTCCTCGCGTTCGGAAATCTCACGCCCGATCCCTGCCAGGACGGACTCGCCGTCGGGCGTCTCGAGCGTCGAGGCGGTGAACTCGTAGGGGATCAGTTCGCCGTCGCTGGTACGGAGTCGTACTTCGAGCTGGACGCTCCCGGTCTCGAACCCGTCCGCGATCGCCTCCGTGACCCTCTCGTCCGCCGTCTCGTCGAAGAATTCGGCCGTCTCCATCGACGAGATCTCCGCGTCCGAGTAGCCCGTCACCTCACAGAGCGTCTCGTTCCACCGCTGGAGCGTGCCGTCCTCCTCGAGAACGTAGAAGATGTCGTGGATCGCGTCGAGAACGTGATCGGTGTACCGTTTGTGGCGATCGAGGCGTTCGTTCGACTCCTCGAGTTGGATATTCGTCTCCTCGAGTCGGGCCACAGTCTCCTCGAGTTCCGCCTGTGTTCGCTCGAGGTCCCGGTTTCGCTGCTCGAGTTCGCGCGTTCGCGTCTTGGCCGTTCCATCGTGGACCCCGACGGCGAAGCCCGCGACACTGCCGAGCGCCGTCAGGATCGGTGGGGACGTCGTCAGGTCGGAGATACCGCCCTCGGGCTGGACGTGATACAGGAGGAGCAAGCCAGCCATCGCGCCGAATCCGGCGAGACACCAGCGAGCGATGTCGGGGTAAAACTCGGCGCTGATGTCGGTTCGAGAGAGCCAGTAGCCGCCGTACGCCAGACCGAAACCGGGAGCGGCGATGAGCAGCGTAACGATGAGGACGTTCCCCGCTGGAGCGGCTTGCTCGAGGCGAACGAGTGCCCGTCCGGCGGCGAACGCGATATAGAGCCCGCCGAGAGCACTGATGGCACGTCTCGCACCGAGTGTGGACAGCAGGTGCCGCCAGGTAACCATTGGTCTCACTCATCTCGGATCACGGTAATCCATGTTACGATGGGCCGCGATACTACCGATTCGAATGCACACCTACCGACACCGCTCAAAGCCCAGTTACACCCGTTCACCTTCCTCACCCGGCGACCGTCGACTCCTCGTGAATCACCCGCACTGAAACCTCGAGGCCCGTCCGCTCGCGTATCTCCTCACGGATCGTCGCCGCAGCGTCGTCGGAAGCGCCAGCCATCCGAACCGTCACCGAATTGGGCGTCGGCGAGACGACGTCGGCGTCGTAGCCGACCGAACGGTCGATCACCTCGCCCGGCGTGTCCTCGAGAACGGCGTCTACCTCCCGTTCGAAGGCCGCGTTCTCTCGGGCGTCGAGGGTTCCCAGCGCGAGAAACGACGTCAGGACGAGGATGACGATTCCGAGGGCGATCAGGCGCTCGACGGTGATCCGCTGGGCCCGACGCACGTCGTACCAGTGGTCGGGACGGTAGCGTTTGACCCAGACGGTGAGGATGCCGACCGCGTTGATCGAGAGGACGTTGACCGCGACGAGGATCGCCGCGCCGATGGCGACGACGGGATCGGCGTAGGCGATGCCCAGCCCGACGGTCGCCGCGGGCGGGATGAGCGCCACCGCGATCATGACACCGACCAGCGCCTCGTCGGCCCCCGAGGTGAGCGAGAGCGCACCGGCGACTCCTGCGCCGAGCGCGATTGCCAGTGCGAGCATCCCCGGGTGGACGCGTTCGGCGATCTGCTGGACGAGCAGTAACTCGAGGTGTGGATCGACGAGGACCCGATAGCTCAGCGCGAACAGCGTCGCGCTGGCGATGGCGACTGCGAGGCCGACGACCTGCGAGGTCGCCCCGGTCCAGAACAGGTCGTCGTCGCCGATGACGCTGCCGACACAGGAGGCCATCGCCGGGCCGATCAGCGGCGCGATCACCATCGAACCGACGACGACGGCCGCGCTGTTTTCCAGCAAGCCGGCGGTGGCGACGATGGCGCTGACGATCGTGAACGCGACGTAATTGGGCGTGCTCCGCGAGAGGTTCTGTGCGGTCGACCTGAGCTCCTCTCGGGAAATGCGTTCGACGTCGGTCTCCTCGGTGTCGTCCTCGCGGCGCTGTTCGAACCGATCGGAGACGATCGTCTCGGCGTCGCTGACGACCATGTACCCCTCGCGCTCGATCCCGGCGTCGCGCAACCGGGCGACGATTCGTTCGACCTCGCCCGACTCGACGGGAATGTAGGCGATGTTGCTGTAATCCGACCGGGCGCTCTCGTCGGACATCGCGTAGTCGACGCCTTCCTCCTCGAGGGCGGCGATGACCGCGTCGCGGGACGACTCCGGGATGAGCGTCTGGATGAGGCGCATTCGGTGGTTCGTCTCGGGGGTTTCCGCCCGCGGGTAATGAAACCGCCGGACGACGGCCGTCCATACTGAACACAGTCCCTGTCGCGATGCCAGTTCCGGGAGACGAACGACACTCGAGTCCGTGGATCCGCCGAGCACTCGCTTCTCACGAACTGAACCGCGCATACAGGCTTATCCGCGTGTTCGGTGGGCTCTGGAACGAGTGTCCAGTGGCCGACCGTGATACCGACTCGAGCGTCAACGGGAGAGACGACGACTAGTATGATCTCTGACGGGCTCGGAATCCCGATTACCGACTCGGTCGCGATCTTCTGGCTGGCGATCGTCGTCTTTCTCGTCGCCCCCCTCGTCCTCGACCGCTATCGACTCCCGGGGATCGTCGGCATCATCATCGCCGGCGCGACGATCGGCCCGAACGGACTCGGTATCCTCGAGCGCGGTGAGACCATCGTCCTGCTCGGCGAGGTCGGCCTGCTCTACCTGATGTTCGTCGCAGGCCTCGAGATCGACTTCGCGCGGTTCGTCGAGACGCGCGAGCGGAGCCTGGTGTTCGGTCTCCTGTCGTTTCTGATCCCGCAGGCGGTCGGGACGGCTGCCGGTATGGTCTTGCTCGGCATGTCGTTTCCCGCGGCCTCGCTGTTCGCTTCGATATTCGCCTCGCACACGCTGCTCGCCTTCCCCGTCGTCTCACGGCTCGGACTCACGGACAACGAGAGTATCACGGCGACGATCGGCGGCACGATCGTCACCGACACGATCGCCTTGCTGGTGCTCGCGGTCGTCGTCGCCGCCGAAGTCGGCACCCTCGACGCGACGTTCTGGTTCCAGCTCGTCCTCGGCGTCTCGACGTTCTTCCTCGGCGTCTGGCTCGTGGTGCCGCCGCTCAGTCGGTGGTTCTTTCGAACCGTAACCCAGGAGAGTTCCCTCGAGTACCTGTTCGTCCTCGCGGTCGCCTTCGGGAGCGCGTTTCTCGCGATGGTCGCCGGGATCGAAGCCATCGTGGGGGCCTTCCTCGCCGGTCTCGCGCTCAACCGTCAGATTCCCCACCACGGCCCGTTGATGAACCGCATCGAGTTCGTCGGGAACGCGCTCTTTATCCCCTTCTTCTTGCTTTCCGTCGGGATGCTCGTCGACGTCCGCGTCCTCCTCGAAGGGTGGGAGACGCTGCTGGTCTCGACGATACTCGTCGTCGCCGTCCTCGCGACGAAGTGGGCCGCCGCCTGGGCGACCGGCGCCGCCTTCGGCTACTCGGAGTCAGAACGGATGACGATGTTCGGCCTCTCGCTCGGGCAGGCCGCCGCCGCACTCGCGATCGTCCTCGTCGGCTACGACGTAGGGCTGTTCGGCGAGAGCGTGCTCAACGGGACCATCGTCATGATCCTCGTCGTCAGCGTCCTCAGTCCAGCGATCGTCGAGCGCTACGGTCGCGAGGTGATCCGGACGACGGGCCGAGAAGAAGTGACAGAGGACCGCCTCCAGCGGATTCTCGTTCCGAGTTCGGCGACGGCCGAGCACCGCCGTGGCCTGTTCGACCTCGCGTTCGCGATTCGCGAGACAGAGACGGGCCTGGACGCGGCGCCGCTGTACGCACTCACGGTCGTCCAGCCCAGTCCGACCGTCGAGGCCGACGTCGCCGCCGCGGAAGCCGACCTCGAGGAGACCGTCGCGTACGCCGCCGGTGCGGCGGTCCCGGTGGTCACCCAGACCCGCATCGATCACAACGTCGCCTCGGGCGTGCTCCGGGCGACGGTCGAGAACCGGATCTCGACGGTGGTCGTCGGCTGGGACGGTGCCGCCTCTCGGGGCCAGCGGGTCTTCGGCGAGGTGATCGATCAGGTACTCGTCGGGACGGACCGCCTCGTCCTCGTCTCGCGGGTTCGGGAGCCGATCAGTACGACGACCGAGGTGACGGTCGTCCTCCCACCGGGAATCGAGTACAATCAGGGGTTCGACGAGGCCATACGACAGATAAAGCGAATCGCGAGCGACGTCGGCGCGTCGATTCGGGCGGTGGCAGTCGACGATGACGGGGAGCCGACTCGCCCACTGAAGGCGAGTGCCAGCGAGAGCACAGTCGAGGAGGCGTTCGACGCGGTCGAACCCGAGGTCCCGACACAGTTCGAGACCACCAATTGGGAACGGCTGACGGATCGACTGGCCGAGCGGACGGGGCGATCACAGCTGATCGTCGTCGTCAGCGCCCGCCGAAACGCGCTCGGCTGGCACCCCGAACTCCGAACGCTCCCCAAGCGAATTTCGGGGCTGACCGACGGGAACTTCGTGATCGTCTACCCCGCTCGTGGTGAGCGCGACGATCGGCAGTTCCTCGAGATGCGGTGAGTGATTCGAGGTCGACACGACTCGCGGCCGACGATGCCGGCGACGGTAACCGACAGCGAAGTTCATAACCCGTCGCCTTCCTAACGCCCATCTATACCCATGCACGCGCACTCACAGGCACAGGCGCTCGTCATCGTCGCCCACGGGTCGCACCTGAACCCGGACGCCTCGAACCCGACGTACGCGCACGCGGACACCATCCGCGACGCCGGCGCGTTCGACGAGGTTCGCGAGGCCTTCTGGAAGGAAGAACCGCACTTCCGCGAGGTGATCCGCACCCTCGAGTCCGAGGAGATCTACGTCGTCCCGCTGTTCATTAGCGAGGGGTACTTCACCGAACAGGTGATCCCCCGCGAACTCCGGCTCGAAGAGTGGGATCCCGAGCGGTGGGACTCCGACGGCACCGACGCCTCGCAGGCGACCCTCGAGGCGACGGACGTCGGCAAGCGGGTTCACTACTGCGGGCCGGTCGGAACCCACAACGCGATGTCGGACGTGATCGTCCAGCGAGCCGAGAGCGTGACGGGCGACTCGGACGTCGGTGACGGGTTCGGACTCGCCGTCGTCGGCCACGGAACCGAGCGCAACGCGAACAGCGCGAAGGCGATCGAGTACCACGCCGACCGCATCCGCGAGACGGGGCGTTTCGACGAGGTACAGGCGCTGTTCATGGACGAGGAACCCGAGGTCGACGACGTGACCGACTTCTTCGAGAGCGACGACGTCGTCGTCGTCCCGCTGTTCGTCGCCGACGGCTACCACACCCAAGAGGACATTCCCGAGGATATGGGGTTGACCGACGACTACCGAACCGGCTGGGACGTCCCCGCCACAGTCGACGGCACACGCATCTGGTACGCCGGCGCCGTCGGCACAGAGGCACTCATGGCCGACGTCGTCCTCGAGCGGGCGGCGGACGCGGGGGCCGACGTCGACGCGGCCATCGACGAGGTTCGTGAACGAACTGGCGGTACCAGTACCGAAACCGAGAGCGAGCGCCACGTGACGGGTGACTGAGCGTGACTGGGCACGCAGACGAGGGCGAAGATACAGACGCAGACGCAAGCGCAGACACGAACACGAACGCAAGCGCGAACACGAACGCAAACGCGGATCTCGTCGACACGTTGCTCGAGCACGCCGACCGCGAGCCGATCGCGTTCGACGGCCTCCGTCTCGAGGCGACCGACGACGGGTACACGGTCGCGACACCCGCCGGCGAGCGCACCGGGCTCTCCGAGCGCGACCTTCGGGAGGCGCTCGCAGACGAGACCGACGACGTCTCCGAGTACGTGACCAACTGGTACTACTGGCAGCAGGTGGGCGGCGAGGGAACCGCCCGCCGCGCCTTTCTGCGGTGGTGTGAGCGTGCGCCGGTCGAGGATACTCCGGGGGACGAGAGTGAGACCGAGGGGACGGACGAGGGACGTTCTGAAACTGCGCGCACAGTTCCGGACCGGTACGAGCCGCTCACCGACGACGGTCTCGAGCGCGAGTGGGGCCAGTTGTCGATCACGGTCCGGCTGGCCGACAGCGACGGAACCAGCCCCGGCGACCGCGTCTACGACGTTCGCCACGTCGAGGACCGGAAAGCCGACCTCGCGGACCTCGAGATCCACGACCGGCCGCGAGACGCCCGCGACCTGACGACCGCCGACGAGCGGGGGCGGTACCGACCGTTGAAGACCGCACCCACGCTCGTCTCCGGGTGGGCGTTCACCGGACTCGCCGGGGACGACCTCGTCGACACGGTCGAGTTCGTCTATCCCGCGACGGTCGCCAACTGGCACCGCGAGCAGCGAGGGAACTTAGACGTCGACCACTGGCTCGAGACCGCCGAGCGCCAGACCGGGATCTACGACGTCGTCGACGAGCTCCCCCGGGAAGCCGTCGAGTGGATGGCCGAGGCCTGCTGCGTCGACTCGCAGTGTCTCCGCCGACGCGAGTGGGAGTACGAGGAGGATGACGACCTCTCGGTCGACGGCGGGGACGGCCCCTTCCCCTGTCGAGAGCCCTGCTCGCTCGTCATCGCCGCCGCCCGCAAGTGGGCGATCCTCGAGACCGAGGAGGAACGAACCTGGGAGTTCGAGCTCACCACGAGCGAGAAGAACCAGCTCGAGGCACTGCTCGACGCCGTCGCCGACGGTCGAGTCGACGAGATCCGCGAAGCCGACGTCAATCGGGGAGCGAACCGCTATCGGGCACGGTACCTGCGCGCGAAACGAGTCGACGACGAGGGGAACCTCTGTGGCGTCGACTCGAGTGTCGACTCGGATAGCTGAGCAGTGACTGTAGTAATGATAGTGGACGGTGAGCGGTGAAACCGCGGTCACCGCCTTCAGTTCTCGACCGACTACCCGCTATACAGCAACCAGAGTGCGACGATCACACCGATACCGACGGCACCGACACCGGCGACGGCCGCGGGACCGCCGACGACCGCGGTCGTCGCGACCGCGACGGCCAGCGCGACCACGCCGAGTGCGAGCACCGCGAGGGATCCGGGCTCGACCCTGATCAGACTTGCGGCGGATTCCAGCAGCGTCGGCTCGGACTCCGTTCGCTTCGGTGATGCGAACGTCTCGTCGACGTCGACGGGTGCCGGCCCCGTCGTCACCCTCGCGTCGATCGTCACCGCGTTGGCGCCGTAGCCGGTCGAGATCTCGAGCGTTCCCTCGATATCTCGGTCGAGCGAGACGGTCTCGACGTGGATCGGAACGAACGCTTCGCTGTCGGCTTCGACGTAGTAGTTCGACTGCTCGAGGGCAGCGATCTCGGCGAGGTCACCCGCGAGCCGACAGTGGACGTGAACCGGCGTTCCCCGGTTGTCGACGACGACACCGAGGGAATCCTCGACCGTCGTCTCGAGTGTCGACGCCGTGGCTTCCAGGGAGTCCATGCCGTCCCGACCGACGTATACGGTGACCTCGTCAGACACGGTTCTCTCTCAGGCGGGGGTCCCTTCGCGCATGTCCGGTGGGAGCAGGTTCGGAATGCCGTCCTCGATCGGATATCGTTCGCCACACTCGGTACAGACTAGCGTCCCCGAGACGATCTCGTCGCCATCGTCGTCGTACTCGGCGTCTTCGAGCTCGAGGTCGTGTTTGTCAAGCGGACAGCAGAGAATCTCCAGCAGCGACTCCTTCATAATAGAGAGGGTGCGCGCATCTGGCAAAAGGTTTCGGGAACGAATCGTTCTCGAGCTACGGCATCGTTCGTTCGACGATCGAGACGGTATCGAAATCGGTGTCGTACGAGACGACAGTCGGCTCCTCGAGTGCGAGTGCCGCCTGAACGGCCAACGCATCGTCGAAATCGAGCGAGTCGTATCGATCGAACAGGCGACACGCCATTGCCTTCTCCGCAACCGACTGCGTGACGACCGACAACCCGTCGTATCCGAGAAGCGATAACAGAAACGTCTCGACTGCACCGTCGTTCCCTCGTTGCTCGAGGATGTACGCGATCGCATCGACGTGAAAGTGAGTGACGGTCGCGCCGACCTCACCGTCGGCGACTCGCTCGAGGAATCGCTGGGCTTCGTCGGCCCGGCCCTGATCGAGTTGCACCTCGAGAAAGACGTTCGCGTCGATTAGCACTCGGAATCGGCCTCGTCTGCATCGCGCTCGTTGCGGTCGTCGATGTAGTTTGTAGCCATCTGTGACCCGACCGACTCCTGAAGGTCGACGCTATCCGTGTCGACGTCGGCTAACTGTCCGCTGATCGCGGCGACCGGGGAGTCGGGAACCGAGAGTGATCCCATCGTCTCGTGGGTGTCGGCCCACTCGCGCAGCGCTGCCTCGCCGGCCTTCGTGAGGCTCCCACGTTCGTATCCGAACCGTTCCATGGCCGCCCGACGAAAATCCTCCTCGACCTCGTCGGGGACGTCGAATTTGATCTGGCCCATCGGTACGTTCGTACGAACGTTCGTTTTCCCATTAAACGTTACGCCGATGACAGGCGACGAGTGGGCCGGAGGCGTCGCTGAGTATCGATCGGGAACCGGATTCGCCAGATGACCCCGGCGACGCTACGAACAGTTCGGACGAAAGAAACGGTCGATCGAACGCCTCGAGCGCCGACTACTCGCCGTCGTACGGGTTCTCGAGGACGATCGTCTCCTCGCGGCCGGGGCCGACGCCCACGGCGTAGATCGGGGCGCCGAGTTCGTCCGCAACGTACTCGAGATAGGTGCGTGCGTTCTCCGGGATCGCCTCGTAGCCATCCTCGGCGACGTCGGCCCAGTCGACTTCCGGCCAGCCGTCGAAGGATCTGAAGGTCGCCTCGCAGCGACCCCACTTCTCGGTCGTCGGCGGCATCGTCAGCAGTTCCTCGCCTTCGAACTCGTAGGCGTGGCCGACCTCGACCTCGTCGAGTCCGGCGAGGACGTCGATGTGGTTGATCGCGAGGCCGGTGAAGCCGCTGGCGCGGGCGGCGTGGCGAAGCATGGGCATGTCGAGCCAGCCGACGCGACGGGGGCGGCCGGTGACGGTGCCGTACTCACCGCCCTCGTCACGGATGTACGTCGCGAGCTCTTCTTCGTCCTCGTCTCCCGCGCCGTCGCCGGTGTACTCGGGCGTCTGCCCTTCGACACCGCCGAGTTCCGTCGGAAGGGGGCCGGTTCCGACCCGTGAGAGGTAGGCTTTCACGACGCCGATGACCTCACCCTGCCCGACGACCGTGGGACCGAGTCCGCTCCCGACGCAAGCTCCGCCCGCAGTCGGATTCGAGGAGGTGACGTAGGGATAGATCCCGTGATCGATGTCGATCGAGGTGCCCTGTGCGCCCTCGAGCATCACGTTGTCTCCCTCGTCGATCCGATCCTGGAGGTAGGTGCCGGCGTCGACGGTCATCCCTTCCTCGGCGAGCCGCTCGCCGTAGTCTTTGTAGGTCTCGTAGAGGTGCTCGGTGTCGAACGCCTCGCCCGTCTCTTTGCCGAAGACGTCCTCGGCGAGGGCTTTCTTTTGGGGGACGACGTACTCGAGGCGCTCGCGGAGGACCTCCGGGTCGAGGAGGTCGCCGATCCGGATGCCGCGTCGGCCCATCTTGTCCTCGTAGGTCGGACCGATCCCGCGTTTGGTCGTGCCGGCCGCGAGGTCTTCTTTCTCGTCCTCTTCGATGCCGTCGAGGACGCGGTGGTAGGGGAGGATCGTGTGCGCGCGTTCGGCCACGCGGATGTCCGGGTCGAGTCCGCGCTCGCGGAGCGTGTCGATCTCCTCGAAGAGCGTCTCGGGGTTGACGACGCAGCCGTTGCCCAGAATGCCGACCTTGCCGCGGACGGCGCCGCTGGGAACGAGCGAGAGTTTGTACTTGTCGCCATCGTAGACGACGGTGTGTCCGGCGTTGTCGCCGCCCTGATAGCGGGCGACCACGTCGGCGGCGTCGCCGTAGAGATCGACGACCCCACCCTTGCCTTCGTCGCCGAGTTGCGACCCGACGATAGTGACGGTCATAACAGCGGCGGATTCTTGCCGGGTCGATAAACAGATTACGGTCCGTCCGTCTCGAACGTCGGATCTATCCATCATGGTGTATACCGCTTCGGTCTCTAGCCGACAGAACGGCGGCCTCGAGTACCTCTTCGACCACGTCGACCGCCAACGCGGAATCAGACACACGGACACGGGATGGTCACAAATCCGAAGCGTTAACTACTGGCAAACGCAACCCTCGAGTTAGCAGTTCGCAGACGGTTTCTCAAGGGGTAACCTTTAAAAGGTGGAAAGACAAGTTAACAAATGCCATGATAGACCGACTTGAGAAGGAAGTCGATATGCTCGAGCGACATCTGCAGGTACTGAAAATGGTCATCGAGAACGAACCGATCGGAATCGTCAAGATGTCCAACGAGACCGGTTACCCCCACCACAAGGTCCGCTACTCGCTGCGTGTCCTCGAGGAAGAGAACCTCATCGAACCCTCCAGTCAGGGTGCGATCAAGACAGAGCGAACGGCCGACTTCGTCGACGACCTCGACGGAAAGATCGACGAGATCATCGACAAACTCGACGGTATGAAGATCGAAGACGTCGCCGAAATTCAGGGCTGAACTGCGGTACTCGTATTCGTATTCGCATTCGTATTCGCATTCGTATTCGGACTCGAATACTGCTCTCGCCTGCGATCAGAGTTCTGGAACGTTCATGTGGAACCCACCGCTTCGGGACTCCACTAGACACATGTGATATCCCTGTTTTCTCGAGAGATTCACGTAACTGAGCTTCGAGCCCCGGCTCAAGAAGCCGCCGCTCGTCGCCTGTTCTGCGACCTCGAGTGCGCCGGGCTCGAAGTAACTCGACGTGACGACCATCGCGGCACCGAGATCGGGGAAGTTCGCGTTGACCGCGGAGGCAGTCTCCTCGAGGTCGATCAACATCTCCCTGGTCGCGGGGTCGCGCGAGTCGTTGAGGTTCGCGGCGACCAGCGGGGTCCCGCGTTTGTCGAAGGCGACGACGTCGAAGGTGACCTGATCGGGGACCTCGTCGGTGTCGTCGTCCTCGAGGGAGATCGACGCGTGCAGTTCCGCGCGGTCGATCCGCGGGATGACGTCGTAGAGATCGCCGAGAGAGGTACCGTGGCCGGTGTCGCGGATCTCGTAGAGGAGCGTCCCGGTGAGCCAGTCGACGAACTGGTACTCCATCGTCGACGTGAGAAACTCCTCGTACGGTTCGCCACCGACGGAGACGTCGGCGTCGTCGAACTGCGTGTGATGTTCGAGCAGGAGGTTCGAGTTGACCGACGTCGCGTCGGCGTCGTCGTCGTGGGCCGCCTGAAGGGTCGGCTGGCTCTTCGATCCGTATCGAACGAAGAGGTTCGTTCCCGCCAGCGCCTGCTGTGGCGACAGTTTCGTCCCGCGAGAGTCCGTGGCCGTAGAGTCGGCCATCGCCCCGGTCGCGTCGGCCGAGCGGACGCGCTCGAGTTCGCTCTCGAGGTCGTCGATCCGGCTCTCGAGTCGCTCGACTGTCTCCGTCAACTCCTCGTTCTCCGACTGGAGTCGGTCGCGTTCGTGTTCGAGATCCGCGGCTTTCGTCTCCAGTTCGTCCCGGCGCTGCTCTAAGTCGTCCAGTTGCTGAGTGAGCCGATCGATCTTGTCCTCGCGCTCGAGCATGTCCGACTCGAGGGCGTCGTCGGGTGACTCCGAGCGGGTACTGGTGGCGTCTCGCTGTGTGGCGCCGTCGTTCCGAGATTGCTGTCCGGAATCACGGGCGCTGTTCTGCCGGGACGACGCTTTCTGTGTCCCGTGGTCGGTTGGCTCAGCGTTCGCCGGTGAACTGGAACGTGACTCGTCTTCGGAGTTGGATTTGGTTCCGGTCTCGCGTGCCGACTCGAATGTGGAACTGGCGTCCGCTCTCGATTCAGAACTGGAACCAGACCGCCTGTTACTCGAGTCTTCGGGTCGCGACTGACTGGCAGCTGAGCGTGAACGGCCGCGATTCCGTCGGTTTGTCGCGCCTCGTTTCGAGGGCGGGGTCGCCGACCCTGCCGTCTTGTCCGGATCGATCGACGGAATACTTCTCGTCTCGCGCCACTGCTCTTCCTGTTTGAACCGCTCTTCGAGTTCGGCAGCGCTCTCGTCTGTGTCCGCAGTTGCATCGAACGTGACGTCGAGCTCGTCCGCGGTCGGTGTGCTCGAGTCGGACGCTTCACTCGAATCCGACGAGCCAGACGACCACGGGACACCGCTCTCGCTCAACTCTTCTGCTGCAGCCTCGAGATCGTCTGGGTCTGGTGCCGAAGATGGTGATCGGTCGGCCCCGGGATCGACGGCGTCGGTCGTCGATTCGGTCCCGTCGTCGGCCGTCGACGGCGCGCTCGACTCGTCTTCGTGAGCCGACTCCGGTTTCGCTTCCGCCTCCGAGATGACGTCTGTCTCGGTCGTCGGTTCGGGTTCGGGGTCGGATTCGGGTTCTGATGCCGGTTCGGATTCCGATTCATCCCTCTCCGCGTCAGCGAGCGGTGCCGAGAGATCGTCGGTAATGCCCGTCGGCGTCGACTCGACCGATCGTTCGTCGGACGTCGTAATCCCGCCCGTCACGTTCTCGAGTGTCGAGTCGGGTTTCGGATCGGAGTCCGGTCCAGAAACTGGTTCGGGTTCAGAGGGTTCGGGTTCCGAGGGTTCGGACGCGGACCGAGACTCCGTTCTCGAGTCCCCTCCGACGTCGCCGTGGGCACTCTCGATCTCGGTCGCGGGCGCGGTCTCTGCACCCGTGTCCGTCGTCGGTTCCGCCGATCCCGAAGACGGGGACGTCGGTGTCGACGTGGATGGTGTCGTCGACCCCTGCCCGTTCGCTGCGTCCGAATCGGAGTCCGTCGGTGCAGGCGGCGTCGTCCCGCTACCGGTTTCGTCGTCTGCCGATTCCGGTTTCGTTCCCGTCGCAGACGCCCCCTCGCTCCCCGGAACGTCGGTGACGTCGACGTCGACGTCGACGACCTCGTAGATCCCGACCTCGTCCGCCGCGCGCTCGAAGGCCTCCTCGCCGGTGAGCAGTCGCTCCGCGTTTCCGATGTAGGCCGCGGCCATTCGGCGGCCGCCGTAGTAGACGGCGTAGTAATCGCCGCTGAGCACACCCTCGCTCAACTCGACGTAGCCGGTAAAGGAGCCACTCGAGAGCGTGCCGTCGACTTCCTCCAGTGGTGTCTCGTTCGTGTAGTACTTCCCTCGAGTCTCGCCGCCGGTCTCTTCCATCGAGCAGAGAAGCGGCAGCGCCGGATCGGGCGCCTCGTAAGTCGTGCCAGTTGCGCCGTCGAAGTCTTCGATCGTGCCGTCGACGATGCCGACGACGCGGCCGTTCAGCATGAACAGCCACGTCCCGGCTGTGGTTACGGCACCCGAAAACTCTCTCTTGGCGAGATCGGAAAGCCCGTCGTAGCCGTTCGAAAACGGACGAGAATCCCACCGTTCGACGCGCTCTGTCGTGCGCGGGTCCATACTGCAACAAGCGGGATACGGACCAAATACGTTTCGCCTAGATAGTCACTACTATATTACAGGAATCGGGTTAAATCTTCGATTCGGCGTCGTCGGCGAGTTCCTGCATTCGCTTGCCGATCCGGCCTGCACTCGAGAACTCGTCTTCGCTCATCGCACTCGCGAGTGCGTTTCCGAGGACGAAGACGGCGTGTTTGTGCTCGCTCTTGGATTTGTGGACGTGTGACGGATCGACGTCCAGCTGGCGGTAGGGATCGAACAGGGTCTCGTCGACCTCTTCGCGATCACTGAAGTACTCCATGATAACTACGAGTTCTTCGTGGAGCCGCAGAAGCTCGTCTTTGTGCATGTTCCCGTCTATGGACGGTTCCAAGTTAAGGTTTGTGTGGCTCTAGATGCCAAAATTGGGGGCTCGAACGGACAGCCCGGTGAACCGGGATGAAGACAGTCCTCGGACGCCAGTCACGAGGACAGGGACGGAAACGCGAACGACGACGGACCCAGAAACCGACGCGCGGCCAGCACTGTCCAGCCGCCGAACAACACCGCTGCGACCATCTCCGGAACCGCGAACCACGCCATCGGTCGCGTCGCAGTCGTCGTCACGTACAGGATCCAGGCCACCCACGTGAGAACGTGTGCGATGCCGGCTCCGACCGTCACCAATCCCCACGTCCGATCGCCAGCGTGGACGGCTCCCGCCCCCAGAATCCAGTTCGAAACCGGAGCCAGTCCGAAAAACGCCAGCGCCGCCGGCGCGTGTAACTCCGTCTCGAGGTACCACGCGGTGTGCTCGAGGAAGAAGACCCCGACGAAGAACATCCCGACGATTGCGAGGCCGTAACAGACGGTCCCGGCGCGTTCGAGAGTGTTGCGAGCACCGACCCAGAGCCGCCAGACGAACGGGACACCGAGGAGTCCGCCGACGACGAGACCGCCGTTGAACAGCCAGAAGGTGGCGGCGTCGGGACGGCCCATATCGGACAGCGCCCGATCGGACCAGGTGAACGTCTCCGGTGGGGCGACGAGCGTCGCCAGCAGAATCGCCCCCAGCGTCACGATCGGTGTCGCAATCCCGAACCCGGCCGCGATACGGCGTTTATCAGCCATACCGGTGCTGGTGGCTGGTGAGCCATCAACGTTCCTGTCAGGTGTCGTTTCGAGACCAACTCGAGCAGCGCCGTCCCAGCGTCCGACTGACGATCGCGGTCCGAAGGTGAGAGCCCCGCTACGGGGCCACCACTCCACTCGCCGATACTGAACCGGCGACTGCGCCCAACGAGAGGCCGGGAGCCGTGACCGACTGCGTCGCGTTTTCGTCTCGAGTGTCGGTGACGGAGAGACGGATGTCAGTTTTCGTCTCCGTCTCCATATCTGGATCTCCGTCCGCCGTCGCCTCCACCGATGCGGCCTCGACGAACGCCTCGGGGCCACCCACCAGCGCCACCGTGCGTTCGTCCGGAGTTGCGGTCGTGAACGCGTACTCGTCTGCATACCACGTCGTATTCGACACATCCGAGTCGTTCGAATCCGCCGCAGAGACGTTCGAGTCGTCCACCGTCGAGACAGTGCCCTCGCTCGAGTCAGCCCGCGCGTCCAGATACGAGGCCAACGCGGTCACGTACGTCGACGCGTTCGCCGAGTCCTCGAACCGAACCGACCAGACGTGGCCGTCGGGCGATTCGTCGTCGCTGGCGACTCGAAGCTGCCGGTCGTAGGCCCAGCCGCTCGCGGCGTCGGTACTCGTCTCCGTCGAGAGTTGCGTCTCGAGGACGAGTCGAACGACGAACTCTCCCATCGTCTCCTGTCGGATCTCCTCCCAGCTTCCGTTGTCGTCCTCGGACGTGAGCGTCGCCTCG
This sequence comes from Natronoglomus mannanivorans, assembly GCA_025517485.1. Classification (GTDB taxonomy): domain Archaea; phylum Halobacteriota; class Halobacteria; order Halobacteriales; family Natrialbaceae; genus Halomontanus; species Halomontanus mannanivorans. The sequence goes on from JAOPKB010000001.1 coordinate 361,345, forward strand.
AAGGGCTCGAGAACTGGTTCTCCCTCCCCGTGGAGCACCTGCCGCATCGTCACCGGCGGCTCCTCGTAGACCTTCCAGTGGTCGTCCGGATCGGCTGCGACCGAGTCGATGTACTGACCACCGTAGTAATAGGGGCCCCACACCAGTTTCGTCCCGGCCGACGCGTTCGGGTAGAGGCGCTCGAGAACCTCGATTTCGGGGTCGATAGCGAGACCGTGGCGCTCGGTGTAAACCGACGAGCCGTAGACGGCACCACCCTCGAGCATGCTCGTGATAACGAGTTCGGCGTCTCTGGTCGACCGATGATCGTCGGGAATCTCGGTTCGGACCTGCTGGGGGACACGCTGCTGGAACTGGGCCGCGTGGACCAGTTCGTGGACGAGTACCTGTTCGATTTCAGCCGGTGAAGACTCCTCGGCGGGGGCGACGTAGACCGCGGAAAACGGACTCGCTGCACCGCCGACCGTGAGTTCGCCGCCGACGTCTGCACTGTCGGGGAACGGCATCCCGACGACGGCGTCGAAACTCGAGGGGTCGCGAACGCCGGTCCCGCCGGCCGCCAGCGAGTCGTCGACGTAGACGACCGGCGGGTCGATAGCGACGCCGAGCATCGCTTCGGTGCGCTCGAGCGTCTCGTCGCCATCGATCGGGAGTGAGCCGCTTCGGATCTCGAGGCCGTTACCGGCGTCGTCGCTTTCGGGCTCACCACCGTTGGCTGCCGGAGCCGAGTCCGCGACAGGAGCGCCACAGCCTGCGAGAACGACGGCGACTGCGAGGACCAGTGCAGGGATGGAGACGGACGCGGGCACCGATCGGTTCATGGAGGCTCTCGAGAGGGTATCCCGATAAACGTATCGGAATTCCAATCAGTCTGGGTCGAACGAACACGTTTCGAGACTGAAGACGACGGAGCGGCGAGGAGTCGAAGGTCGAGAGCGTAAAGAGAACGTGAGTGGGACGAACCGCGACGCTACGAACTGCGCTGTTCGGCGGGGAACCACGCGAGTTCGTGGTCGGCGGTCACCCGAACGGCGACGCGTTCGTCGAGGTCGATCTGATCCGAGTGATTGTGCATGCACTCGATGACGTCGCCGTCGTCGAGTTCGACGCGGTAGAGGACGGTTGGGCCGAGATAGCGCCGGTAGACGACCGTGCCGTCGGTCTCTGCGCCGGTCGCCGGGTAGGCGGTGACGTCGTCGGGGCGGACGAGGAGGTCGATCCGGGTTCCGTCGTACTCCTCGGCGAGACCGTTGACGTCGTCGCGAAGGACGCGACCGAGTGCGGTACCGACGTGGTCGCCGTGGACTCGGCCCGACAGGAAACTCGCGTGCCCGAGGAAGCCGGCGACGAATCGCGATTCGGGTTGCTGAAAGACACGCTCGGGAGCGTCGATCTGTTCGATGTCGCCCTCGTTCATCACCGCGACGCGGTCGGAGATCGAGAGCGCCTCCTCCTGGTCGTGGGTGACGGAGACGGCGGTGACGCCGGCTTCTTTGATGATCCGTCGGACCTCCTCGCGCATCTCCACACGGAGGTCGACGTCGAGGTTCGAGAACGGCTCGTCGAGCAACAGCATCTCCGGTTCGGGCGCGAGCGAACGAGCCAGCGCGACCCGCTGTTGCTGGCCCCCCGAGAGTTCGTCGGGGTAGTCGTCGGCGTGGGCCGCGAGCCCGACCAGTTCGAGCATCTCGTCGACACGAGCCTCGCGGTCGGGTTCCGGCCACTCACGCAGGCCGAAGGCGACGTTCTCGCCCGCGGTCAGGTGCGGGAAGAGTGCGAACTCCTGAAAGACGACGCCGACGCCGCGTCGCTCGGGTGGCACGAAACTCCCGTTGCCGGCGACCGAGGTTCCTTCGAGGGCGATTTCTCCTCCGTCGGGGCGCTCGAGGCCGGCGATGAGTCGGAGCGTCGTGGTCTTTCCACAGCCGGATGGACCGAGGAGCGTGAGAATCTCACCGTCGCGGACCGAAAGCGAGAGCTCGGGAATGACCCGTTCGCTCCCGTAGTGTTTCGCGACGTCGTCGAGTTCGAGGACGACGTTAGACTGAGTCGTCTCCTGGACTGTATCATCGGCCGTCGTGGTGAGAAGTTCGCCCTTCGACATCGTCGATCCTCGCGTGTACCGGCGGTTCTATTTGTTTTAGGTGTGCCTAAAATACTTATAGCTGCCGGTTTCGAATTCGCGAGCGAAAGAGCCGGCTTTCGTCCGGAGTCGACGACTCAGAGTTCGACGCCGCTCGGGATCAGACTGTGCTGACGGAGGAGGTTCCCCTCGTCGTCGTAGACGAGGAACGTGCGCTTGTCGTAGGTGACGAACTCCTCGCCGTCCAGCGAGATCGTCACTTCGTAGCGACCGTCGTCGGACGAACGCTCGCCGTAGCCACGGGCCGCACGAATGAACTTCAACACGTCCTCGGCGTCCTCGTTGAGTTCGAGAACGAAGTCACCGGTGATTCGGTTCGTGACGCTGACCACACCCGTCGTGTCGTCCCCGATCGAACCCTGCAGTCGGAGCGAGGCGTCGGTTTCCCCAGCCTCGAGGATCTCTCCGTCCGGGCCGGTAAGGCGCTCGCGAAGCATTGTCGCTGGACCGGTAAAGTCGATGGCTACCGACGGTTTGCGGGACTCTTCGCCGGTGTCGACCCAGTCGATGTTGCTGACGTCTAGCGTGAAGTGCTCGCGCCTCATTACGTACCTCTTACTTGGGCCTCGCGTGGTATGAACGTAACGCCCGAGGAAGTCTGGATATCTTCCGCTGACCGGGACGACGGTTCACCGTTCGTCACATTCTTTCTTCTCTCGACGATCGACGGTCGGCGGTCGGCGGTCGGCGGTCGGCGGTCAGCGCTCGAATCGACACCACAGCAGTCGACCGAATCGGCCATCCGATTTAAGACGGTTCAGTGCCGATACCTGCCAGATACGCTTCGTTACCGGCGTTCACGCCCGACTCTACGCATCGATGGCATCCCACAACGAACCACGGACGGACGACGACGAGACGGTCGACGAGCACGGCGACTCGAGCGTCGTTTCGGGTGTGCCGAGGGCTCCGGTGACGAATTCTCACTCGAGTCGAGCCGAACACGACGAGACCACCGAAGAACGTGAACACGACGAGACCACTGACGAGACCGCCGAAACGACCCTCGAGCGCGTCGAACGGATCGCCCGGCGCGTGATCGACCTCCTCTCGGGTTCGCAGATCGACCTCGAGAACTACGACCCGGACGCTCACGGCTCGCTGTTCGCGTTCGACGAACGGTCCTCGAAGCGCGCCTCCGAGACGGAGACGGGGACGGGGACGGGGACGGGGACGGGGACGAAGACGGAGCTGGTCGACCGTTACTGGGTCGACGCACCGTTTTCGTACATCGAGATCGTGTACGACCCCGACCGCCACCGCCACGAGTACCACACCGTCGAACCCGCGTTACGCGAGGACGAACGCGTCCTCCTCGAGACGCTGTTCGCCGACATTCGCGATCCGCTGTTGTACCGGGACCAGACGACCGACGACGTCGAAACGCTGCTGGTCGAGACGATCCACGAGCACCTCGAGCGCTACGGCGCCGAGATCGACATGGCGACGTTCTACCGGTTGCTGTACTACGTTCACCGTGATTTTCGGGGGTACGGACGCCTCGAGCCGGTCATGCACGACCCCCACGTCGAGGACATCTCCTGTGACGGCTACGATCTGCCGATTTTCGTCTACCACGACACCTACACCGACATCCAGACGAACGTCTCCTTCGCGAAGGCAGATCTCGATCGGTTCGTCGTCCGACTGGCCCAACACTCCGGCCGGCACATCTCCATCGGCGATCCGATGGTCGAGACGACGCTGTCGGACGGCTCGCGCGCCGAACTCGCCCTCGGCGAGGAGGTCACCCCTCGGGGCTCCGCGTTCACCGTTCGAAAGTACGCCGACGACCCCTTCACACCCGTCGACCTGCTGAACTACGGCACCTTCAGCGTCGACCAGCTGGCCACCCTCTGGCTGGCGATCGAGCACAACAAGAGCCTCGTCTTCGCCGGCGGCACGGCCTCTGGAAAGACCACCAGTATGAACGCGATCTCGATGTTCATCCCGCCGCGGTCGAAGGTGTTGACCATCGAGGACACGCGCGAACTCCAGTTGTACCACGACAACTGGCTCTCCTCGGTGACCAGAGAACGCGTCCACGAGGGAACCGACGTCACCATGTACGACCTCCTCCGCTCGGCGCTGCGCCACCGCCCCGAGTACATCGTCGTCGGCGAGGTCCGCGGCGAGGAGGCGATGACGCTGTTCCAGGCGATGAACACCGGTCACACGACCTACTCCACGATGCACGCCGATTCGGTGCAGACGGCGATCAATCGCTTGGAGAACGAACCGATCAACGTCCCACGGTCGATGGTCCAGAGCCTCGACATCCTCTCGGTCCAGACGCTGACCCGTCTCGACGACGAACGTGTCCGCCGCAATCAGGTCATCGCCGAGATCGAAGGCGTCGACAGCCGAACGGGCGAACTCGACTACTCGACGGCCTACGAGTGGGATTCCGAGTCCGACACCTTCGAGACGACCGGCAGCCACGTCCTCCAGGAGATTCGCGACGAACGCGGCTGGAGCCAAGACGAGTTGCTCACGGAACTCGAGAACCGACGGGCGTTCCTCGAGTACGTTCAGGAGCGGGGGATCGACGACTACCGGCGGTTCACCGCGCTGGTCAACGAGTACTACGCGGACGACACAGCTGTACTCGAGCTGATCGCTGAGAGCGACGAGAGCGACGAGAGCGGCGACGCCGACAGTGACTCGAGAGACGACGAGTCCGGATCGGCGTCGACCGAAGATCGAACGGGAACGAGTAGAACTGCAGGGACGGACACTGGGCCGCCCACCAACCCAGACTCTAACCCACTCGAGTTCGACTGATGTCACCGACGACCGTTCTTCCGTTGCTGTTCGTCCTCGCACTAGTCGTTCCCGTCGCGCTCGCCAGATACCACGACGGCGTCGACCGCGTCCTCACTCGTGCGGCGATCGGCATCTTCGGCGACTACGTCGACGAGTTTCGGAGCGAACATCCCGACCGACAGGCTGCACTCCGGGCCGCCCACGTCCCTCGAACCTACCGAGAGTACGGCTCGAAGACGTTGCTCTCCGCGGGGCTGTTCGCCGTCGGTGGCAGCGTGCTCGGGATCTACGTCATCTGGCTGGCGCTCGCGCTCCTCGCGATCGATCCAGAAACCATGCGCGAGGCGCTGCCGAGCGCACTCGAATTCCTCGCGAACCTCGGTGGCGTCCCCACGTTGTCGCCCCTCGAGTTGGCCGTCCTGCTGTTCTGTTCAGGCCTCACCCTCGGCGTCGCGACCGGGGCCGGTACCTACTGGCTCCGCTGGTGGTACCCCTCTCACGTCGCGAGCAACCGGGCGCGCCGGATCGAGGCGACGCTTCCGGGGACCGTGGCGTTCGTCTACGCCCTCTCGCGCAGCGGCATGGAGTTCCCCCGGATCGTCCGCATCGTCGCCGCCAACAGCGACACCTACGGGACGGCCGCCGCGGAGTTCGACGTCGCCGTCCGGAACATGGACACCTTCGGGATGGACGTCGTCACCGCCGTCCAGACGATGGGGCGGCGAACCGCGAGCCCCCAGTTCCGCGAGTTCTCCGAGAACCTCGTGAGCGTCCTCCAGAGCGGGCACAGCCTGTCGACGTTCCTCGAGCGCCAGTACCACGACTATCAGGAGGACGCCGAATCACAGCAAGAGAGCATGCTCGACCTGCTGGCGACGCTCGCGGAGGCCTACGTGACGGTGCTCGTCGCCGGGCCGCTGTTCCTGATCACCATCCTCGTCGTCATCGGGTTCTCGATCGGCGATACCCTCGAACCGCTCCGGGCGCTCGTCTACGTGATCCTCCCGCTGGGCAACCTCGCGTTCGTGATCTACCTCAGTACGGTCACCGACGCGATCGATCCCGGGCGGGCGGACGTCGAGCAGTCGACGACCGAGGCCGAGACCGAGAGACGGATGTCGTCGGTCCTCGAGACGGCGGGAACGGCCCAGACCGATGGCGGCGTCGGCTCCGCTCGTGGCTCGTCGGCTCGGGCTCACAACATCGAGCGCGTCCGACTCTACCGTCGAGTGCGCTCGATCCGCGAACGGATCGCCACGCCGGTGGAGACGATCCTCGAGCATCCGACGTGGCTGTTCGGGCTCACGATACCGCTCGCGCTGGGCGCCGTGCTCTGGCGGATTCGCGAGACAGCCGGAGACGGGAGTCTCGAACTCGCGGCCGTCGACGATACGATCGCGCTCGCGACGTTGTTCGTGCTCGCGACGTTCGCACTCGTCTACGAGGTTCACCGCTATCGCGTCGACGCGATCGAAGCCGCCGTGCCGGACCTGCTGGACCGCCTCGCCAGTGTCAACGAGGCCGGCATGCCGCTCGTCAGCGCGATCGATCACGTCCGCGGTTCGGATCTGGGCGCCCTCGACGCCGAACTCGATCGCCTCTGGGCCGACATGCAGTGGGGGGCCGACCTCGAGACCGCCCTTCACCGGTTCGGGTCCCGCGTCCGAACGCAGACGACTGCCCGTGTGGTGACGTTGCTCTCGGCGGCGATGAACGCCAGCGGCAACCTCTCGACGGTGTTGCGGATCGCCGCTCGGCAGGCGAGTGCCGACCGGCGACTCCAGCGCGAGCGCAAACAGGGGATGCTCGAGTACATGGTGGTCGTCTACGTCTCGTTTCTGGTCTTCCTCTTCATCGTCGCCGTGCTCTCGGCGTACCTCCTGCCGAACATGCCGACGGAGTCGGTCGGGACGGAGATGGGCGCGATGGGCGATGCCGGCGGGTTCGGCGGCGTCGGCGAGGTCGACGCGGCGACCTACACGCTGTTGTTCTACCACGCGACGCTCGTTCAGGGAGTTATGTCCGGGTTCATCGCCGGTCAGTTGAGCACCGGCGACGTGAAGGCGGGGGCGAAACACGCCGCCGTCATGGTCGCCGTCGCCATCCTCCTCTTTGCGGTCATCTGAGGCGTGTCTCGACCGACGACACTCACTGCTCTCTTTGACGGACCATCACCTGGCGGAGACACTCTGGGAGGGAGCGTCTAACCGTTTTTGTCCTGAGCGTCGTGGAACGTCTCGAGAGGACTCAGAATGCTCACTTCGACACAGCCGGAGACGGGACAGCTCATGGGATCGCTCCCGTACGTGAAAGTCGGTGACGGCCCGAAGACGCTGCTCGTGATTCCGGGACTCGGTGACACGATGTTCGACGGATCGTACGGACGAGTCGGCGCCTGGCTCGCGAGGCGGACGTGGCGTCGATACGGTGAGACCTACACCGTCTACGTCGTCAGCCGCCCGCGCGGACTCGCCGACGGACGAACCATCCGCGGCATGGCCGCCGACTACGCCCGCGTGCTCGAGAACCGACTCGAGTCCGCCTCGGTCCTCGGCATCTCCATGGGCGGACTGATCGCACAGGAACTCGCCTTCGGACGCCCCGATCTGGTCGACCGCCTCGTCGTCGCCGTCTCGGGCTGTCGACTCTCGGAGGAGGGGGCGCGGATCGTGAAACGGCTCCAATGGTACGCCCTCGAGCGCGACTGGACCGAGATCCGCGCCACGTTGTTCGAGGAGATGTACACTGGTCGGAAGCAGCGGGTGTTTCCGACGCTCGCCAGATCGGCCGGTCGTGTCCGGCCGCCGAACCCTGCCGATCCCGAGGACGTCCTCGTCTCGATCGACGCGGTCCTCGAGTACGACGGCACCGACCACCTCGGCGAGATCGAGCCACGAACGCTGGTCATCGGCGGCACCGACGACCCCTTCTTCCCGGAGGAAATCCTGCGTGAAACCCACGAACGGTTGCCCGACGCCCAGCTCGCGATGTTCCGGGACGCCCGTCACGGCGCCTTCCTCGAGCGAAAGGAGGGGTTCGACAACTGGGTCCTGCAGTTCCTCGAGGGAGAGGAAGTTCGGATCAGCCAGCGGTGAGCGGTGACGGCTCGAGTTCCCGTCTCGTGGCCCCTGGAGACAACCAAAATAGATTGTCTTTCTCGAACACAATCAAATTTGGTTGTCCAATGACTCACAACCGAATCCACTTGTCTCTCTGAAAGACAACCTATTTCAGTTGTCGGTGAGAGGGGTGAGCAACGATATGACCGAGAGGTACGTTCTGCTCGGAGACGTCGTCAGATCCCGCGAGGTCGACGACCGAGACGCGTTCCGGTCCCGTCTCGAGACGACACGAACTGTCGTCTCGGATACGTACGGGACGGACTTCGTCGCCGGTCCGTCGATGCTCAAAGGGATCGACGAACTCGGCGGCGTTCTCCGATCGATCGATCACATCTACGACATCGCACTCGAATTCGCCGACGGACTGCACCCGCATCCGATTCGACTCGCGGTCGCGTACGGACAGGTCGACGTCGGCGAAGACGAAACCGACGTCTCACAGATGGCTGGCGAGGGCTTTCACCGTGCGAGCGAATTGCTCGAGTCCGTCGAGGAGACGGGGTTGCGATTCGATCTCGACACCGGCTCCCACCCGCTCGATACCGCGGTTGCCGACGAGATCAATCTGCTACTGGAGCGACGCGAAGCCTGGACCGACCGCCAGCGACAGATCGTTCGCTCGTACGAACGACTGGGGAGCCAGTACACCGTCGCCGACCAACTCGGGGTGAGCCAGCAAGCGGTGTCGAACGCGCTCCAGAGCGTCTCGTGGCCGTTCGTCGAAACGGTCGAAACCCGACTTCGCGAAACCCTCGAGGTGTCCGACCCGTGACGACGTTCGCCGTTCCGATCGTCCCATCGTCACTTCTCGTGCTGACTGTCGTCTTCGGTGCGTACGCCGTCTTGCTCGCGACGAGCGGGCGCGTAGTGACGGCGACGCTCTCCTGGGCGGACGACGACTACGCGGAGAACGTCCCGGAGACCGACCGCGATATCGGTGTCATCGTCGGCAAAGCCGAGAACGTCCTGTTGTTGACGTTCGTCCTCGTCGGTGCGTACACCGCTCTCGCGGTCATCTTCGCGGCCAAGAGTATCGTCAGAAGCGATGACATGAAGAACAACAGTCTCTTCTATCTCGCCGGGACGCTCGTCAACTTCACCTACTCGGTGATGGTCGGCGTCACTGCGCGGATCCTGATCGGGGCGAACGCGACAACACCGATCTTCTAGCTCTCGAGGCTGCGCTGTCTCCCTTTGGGCACCATCGACCGGAACTCGCCGTGGACGTAGAGGCCGACGCCCAGCGGCTCGAGCGAACCGGCGACCTCGTGGGCGGCGATCAGGTAGCCCCAGTCGCCGTCCCACTCGAGGTCCTGGTCCTCGCCGGCGACGAACCGCGCGGCCTCCTCGCGACTGAGCTCGATCACGCAGCGGTCGGCGTGGGTACCGAAGCGCTGGACGGCGTCGGTCGTCGGCTTCCAGTGTTCCTGCCGTGTTCGTAGGCAGGTCATCCCGATGGCTTCGATCTCGACCGGCGACGGCGCTTCGCCGGCGTAGACCCAGATCTTCCCGCTGCCTTTCTCCCAGAAGGTGTACTCGTCGAAGGTCTCCCCGGGGATGCCAAAGCGGGTCTCGAAGTAATCGACGACCTCCTCTCTGGTGGCCCGTCCGTCGACGGTTCGCTCGGCGGCCGTCGCGGGGAGGCGGTCGAAACGCTGCCCGACGTTGTCTCCGGACATCAGGCGCCCACCTCCAACTTCGCGATGAAGAAGCCGCCCGTGTCGTTCTGGTGGGGATAGATTCTGGCCGCACGCTCGAGGCTCTCGTCGTATTCGTCGCCGTCCCACTCGGTGACGCCCGGCGAGTGCTCGAGTGCGAGGTCGAACTCAAGGACGCGACAGTTCTCGGCCTCGAGGACGTGGTTCACGACGGCCTCGTTCTCCTCGGGGGCGAAGGTACAGGTCGAATAGACGATCGTACCGCCCTCACGGGTGGCCTGGACCGCCCGGCGGAGAATGCCCTTTTGGACGCCGGCGACGGAGTGCATGTGCTCTTCGGTCCAGCCGTCGAGCGTGTCGGGGTTCTTGCGGATCGTCCCCTCACAGGAACAGGGGGCGTCGACCAGCGAGCGATCGAACGCGTCGAAGTCGAAGGGCTTCAGCGAGTAGTTGCGGGCGTCCTGATTCGTGACGGCGAGCGAGGTCGCGCCGAGGCGCTCGGCGTTGAATCGCAGCGCGGAGAGGCGCCCGAGGTTGCTGTCGTTGGCGACGACCGTCCCGGAATCGTCCATCAGCGCCGCGAGCTGGGTCGCCTTCCCGCCCGGCGCGGCGCAGGCGTCCCAGACGCGCTCGCCGGGCGCGGGATCGAGGACGGTCGGCGGCACGACCGAGACCTCCTCCTGGCCGTGCGTGAACCCGTGGTACGACGACCACGTCGAGCCCGGCGAATCGGTCTCGAGGCGGATCACGTTCGAGTTCCAGTCGGCCTGTTCGAAGCCGACACCCTCCTCTTCGAGGGTAGCGATGGCCCGGTCAGCCGAGGCCTTGATGGTGTTCACGCGGACCGCGTTTCCGAGCGGCCGCTGGCAGGCCTCGAGAAAGGCCTCGAAGTCGTCGATGATCGGTCGATACCGCTCGAGTGGCTCCATTGGAGTCCGCTTCGGACCCGCGGTGTTTGGGGGTTTCGAACCTCGTCGCTCGTCGCGGTGGCCGACGCTCGGAGACGGATCCGTCGAAAGCGACACGGATCTCGCCGAGTCCGTGGATGGAGCGGTTCCTCACGGCTTGGAGAGGGACGGAAGAGAGGTGCGTGGCTCGGCGCCAACAGACCATTGACTATTTGTATATAATGCCAGACAAATATATACATTAGTGTATTATTATGGTTATTACCATGTCCGAAACCGATACTGCCGACGCGTTCGAGGTAACCGACTTCGCCGTTATCGGTCGCACGTTCGAGGAATACCTAACGATATTCGACCTCGAGCCGGCCGATCTCGAGGGGAAACGGGTCCTCGACTGTCCGTCCGGGACGGACTCGTTCGTCGCGACTGCACACGAACGCGGCCTCTCGGTCACCGGCGCTGACGTGCTGTACCGTCACCCGCCGGCGGCCGTCGCCCACCGCCTCCGAGCCGACGTCGACGCCGTCGCCGAGCAACTGCCCGACAAACGGCACCTCTTCGAGTGGGAGTACTACGGAAGCGTCGACCGGCGAGTCGCGTTCCTCGAGCGGGCCTCGGAGCGGTTTCTGGCCGACTACCCGTCGGGTCGTCTCGAGGGGAGGTACGCGTTCGCCGAACTACCCGAACTGCCGTTCGCGAGCGACTCGTTCTCGCTCGTCCTCTCCGCGCACCTGCTGTTTCTCTACGGTGATCGACTCGAGTACGAGTTCCACATCGAGAGCCTCCGCGAACTCGCTCGCGTCGCGACGGACGAGGTCCGCGTCTACCCGCTGCAGGGACTCGACGCCGAACCGTACGAGCGACTGGACGAGGTCCTCGAGACGCTTCGAGCCGACGGCTACGACGCGACTCTCACCGAGACGCCGTTCGAGTTCCTGACGGGATCGACCGAAATGCTCGTACTGTCGGTCTGACCCGAATCACGGTCGACGATGGTCCATCCCTGCCGCCCTCGATTTTAAGGGGCTATCCGCAGTCCAGTCGACCATGGCTCAAATCCGCTTGCAGGGTGAGGAGGCAGCTCTCGAGGACCCGACGCTCGTCGAAGGCTTTCCGGGCATCGGACTCGTCGGCAAGATCGCGACCGATCACCTGATCGAGCAGTTCGAGATGGACTACTACGCGAGCGTGCACTGCGACGGACTCCCGCGAGTTGGTGTCTACCGAAAGGGCGACTCGACGATCCGCCCGCCGGTCCGCATCTACGTCGACGAGGACCGCGAGCTGCTGGCGCTCCAGAGTGACGCCCCCATCGCCGCCCCTGCGGTCGGCAACGTCGCCAAGTGTCTCACCTCGTGGCTGGTCGACACCGACGTCACGCCGATCTTCCTCAGCGGCTTCCCCGCCGAGAAAGACGGCGTCCCGAATCTCTACGGGATCGCCACGGGCGACGGCGCCGAGTTGCTCGAGACCTACGACATCGACAGTCCGTCCGAAGACGGCGTCGTCAGCGGGCCGACGGGCGCGCTCATCAATCGATCCGCCCAGCTCGACCGCGACAGTATCGGCCTCGTCGTCGAGAGCAGCCCGCAGTTCCCCGACCCCGAAGCCGCGCGGGTTCTCATCCAGAAGGGGATCGCCCCGGTGACCGACCTCGAGGTGGACGTGACCGACCTCGTCGACCGCGCCGAAGAGATCCGGGAACAGCGCGAAAAGCTCGCCGAGCGGATGCAGCAACTCGGCGAGGAGGAGAGCACGCAGGCCCAGCCGCTTCGAATGTATCAGTAGTGTGTCAGTGTCAATAAGGCGAGCGAAACCGGAAGGGTGAACGCCACTCGAAAGACTCGACCGGTCACGACGTGTCCGTGGCCGCTGGTTTCGGGTTCACGGTATCGTGACAGTCTCGGTTCCGTCGTTTTCCGGACATCAGAACCTTCCCATCCATTTTTTATTCTCGGAAGCTATCCAGTGGGATAGAGATGTCTACGGAATCCCACGATATGGTGGTCGTCGGCGGCGGAACCGCCGGCTGTTTCGCGGCAGCGACGGCTGCTCGAGACGGCCTCGACGTCGTCCTCGTCGAACGCAAAACCGAGGAGGAAGGCGGCCACATCGCCTGCGGTGACGGGATCAAGGGTGCCAGCAAGTTCCCCGACGTGATCGACCGCGACCGCCTCGAGGAGGAGGCTTTCACGAACCGAAACATTACCCGCGCGGTCTTCGAGAACCCACGGACCGGCGAGGAGCTCGATATCCCGTTCAACGAATCGGGCGGCGTCGTCGACCGCTGGAAGTACGGCAAAGTACTGCTCGACGAAACCCAACGCGCCGGCGCGGACATCCACTACGAGACAGTCGTTCAGGACGTCGTCCAGGAGAACGGGCAGGTGACCGGCGTCCGGGCCAAACGCGAGGGCGAGCCGACGACCTACGAGGCCGACGTCGTCGTCGACGGTGCCGGCTCGCTGTCGTTGCTCCAGGACAAGACCGACTTCTCGGGGTCGACGTTCGACACGAACGTCAACTACTCGCAGTTCTGCTCGGCCTACCGCGAAGTCGTCGAACTCGAGGAGCCCGTCGAGTGGTCGGACGCACTCGTGTTCAAGCCCACGGCGGAACTCGGCTACCTCTGGTACTTCCCCCGGTCGCCGACCGAGATCAACGCGGGGCTGGGCTTCCAGATGAACAAGGAACCGATGGAACTCGTCTCGACGCTCAAAGCGGACCTCGAGAGCCGCGCCGAGTTCGCGGGCGCAAAAGTAACGGACAAACTCGGAGCGGCACTTCCGACCCGCCGGCCGTACGACTCGGCGGTCCACCCCGGCTACGTGGCCGTCGGCGACGCCGCGGCGCACGTCAATCCCTGTACCGGTGGCGGCATCCCGGGCGCGGCGAAGGCGGGCCACTGGGCGGCCAAGATCGCGGCGGACGGGATCGCGGATGGCGACGTGAGCGAGGCGGCGCTCTGGGAGTACAACCGCCGCGTCCAGACGGACTTCGGCAAGCGCTTCGCCGCGATGGACCTCTACAACATCTTCGGCGGCGCCCACAACGTCGACGAACTCGTCTCGCTCATCACCGCCCTGCCCGGCCAGCCGATCGTCGACGCCCTCGGAAAGCAGGGGACGGCGTCGATGGGCATCGGCCTGAAGCTGAAGACGCTGGTCAAGACCTTCGGCCACTGGGATATCCTCTACGAACTCTACAAGGTCCAGCAAACGGCGGGCGCGCTCAAGGACATCTACGACTCCTATCCCGACGACCCCGCCCACTTCGACGCCTGGAAGGCCGAACGCGACTCCCTCATGGACGAGTTCTACGAGCTGACCGGAGCGGAGCCCAAATACTAACACGGACCTTTTTACTCCTCGGGTCAGCCGCAGGCTGACCGCTCGGAGCAACAATCTCCACCAAAAAGCCGCTCGAGAGGTCGGCCTCTCGAGCGGGACAGTACACTGAGAGTACGGTCGGGCTGACGATCCACGGGCTTCGATCGACCGACTGACCGAGTTGGGAGGGAACTCGCTCTCTCGAGCGTCTCTTTTCCGTTTTGGTGTGCTGTCGAACTCGACGATGACTATCGTACTACTGTCCTCGAGTGCGTTCAGACTCCTCTCGCCCTCGTTATTTCCTACACATTCCAGTGGATATAAGGGTCGACAACGCCTTCTCGAGTCCCACCGCGACGGTACGACTCGCCGATCCGCTCAGCGTCCCGGGTCGTCGATGGTGGCCAACCCCGACGAGACCAATCGACGGAGGAGGACGACGATGCCGTTCTCGAGGCCTTTCGCGAAGATTGCCTGTTCTCGTGCCTGTCCGTCGGCGGCATTCGGATAGTACGAGCCGATGAGTAGCGTTTCGCGGTCGATGAGTAGAACTCGGCTGATCGCGACCTCGTGCCCGGCGTTCGAGCTGGTAAGCCAGTCGAGACCGGTTTCGAACACGCGGACGTTGGGGAGTTCGTCGCCGAGTTGCTCGGTGATCGCCTCGGTCTGCCCGCCCAGCAGGATCGACAGGTCCCGACCCCGTGCCTCGTGTAGCTTGTCGAACAACGTTTCCGACAGGATCTCTTCGTCGACGATCAGCAACGCGATCTCTGACTCCGCGCCGTCGACGAGGTCGAGCATCCGCGACTCGATCGCGTCGTGGCCCATCAACGACCAGACCTCCTGGAGCTGGTCGTCGTCCGCCTCGGAATCTTGTACCTCCGTGTTCTCGAGATACGTCTCGAGGGTTTCGATCCGATCGTCGTACTTCTGGCGGAGGGTCTCCGTCGCCTCCGTGATCCCGACGGCACGGTACACCTGGGGGCTCGAGTGCTGGACTTCGACCAGTCCCTGTGACTCGAGGACGCGAATGGCGTCGTAGACCCTCGTTCGGGGAACCTCCGAGATCTCGTGGATCTCCTTGGCGGTCCCCGTCGGGAGTTGTGTCAACGCCATAAAACAGCGTGCTTCGTACTCCTTGAGCCCTAGCTCTTGCAATAGGCTAATCGCCTCCGAAATTGTTTCGTCCTGTGTCATGGCCCAACCACGAGTTCGCCGCTCGAACATGCGCAGTAGGTGATGACCGGGGAAAAGGATTCGTGTGTTGGCCGAGCGAACGGTGTCAGGAATGGATAGAAGCCCCAAACAGGGGTGTGGTAGCAATGATCAATACCGCACAGCAGACCTTTCACTCGGATTATCACACAAGGTACTTGTGGGTACGTCTGCAATCCTCAGTCGGTGTGTCTCGTTACGGCCCAACCACGACGAGACACGCCCATATTATAGTGAATGTCTGGTGATAAAACGGCGATAGCGATCGCTGGATTCGATGTCAATTCGACCATCATTTGGATTACAATTCTCTGCTCGAGGGCGATACGACCTGCGTGCAGTACCGTCCGATGGCGACGATAGTGGGAGCGAGGCCGAGCGGAGCGAACGCTCGGCTGTTTCCGCGCGAGCGAACCGTCTCGGGAGGACGGACACGCGGTCCGACGGTCGCCGACCGTTCGTCAGCAGAACCCGTCGGTCGCCGGTGGATTGCGACCTCGAGGGGCGTAATTCGGACTCGGACTCGTACTCGTACTCGTGGGTCGCTAATCCAACTCAGTAATCGGGAACGGGTGTTTGGTGCTCGCACAGCAGTTCCACGACCGGTTCGATTTCGTCGAACCGGTCCCCTTTCGTGACCCGCTGTTCCGCCCTGTCCCACTCGATGAACCCGTATTCTTCCAGTTTCGGGAGGTGAACGTGATGGTGGCGGACCCGCTCGTCGTCCGACTGTGAGATTCGCCACGGAACGCCGAGGAGAATTGACGTCTCCTGATGGTCGTGTTCGAGTAACGCGATCAGGAGTTGCCGTCGCTCACTCGCCGCGAGGGCATCGAAGACAGAGTCGTAACTCGACGTATCCATAGGGAGAGGTGATACTCTACGCAGGTAAATACGGACGATTTTCACCCTCCTAGTTGTTTTGATTAATCGAGTGACAGCGAGCGGGCTCGGCGAGGACGACGGCCGATCGACGACTCACTGGCCGCTTCCCCAACCCCTTTTTCGCTCGTCGTGGAGAGTCCGACCATGGTTGACGCGAACGATATCGAACCCGACACGTGCCCGAGAGCCAGCGGCATGCCGATGCTCGGCCTCGGCACCTGGCAGAACACCGACCCCGACCAGTGCGCCGAGAGCGTCCGGACGGCCCTCGAGATGGGCTATCGACACGTCGACACCGCACAGGCCTACGGCAACGAAGACGCCGTCGGCGAGGGGATCGCCCGGGCGGACGTCGACCGCGACGAAATCTTCCTCGCGACGAAGATCAGCACCGCGAACCTCGCCCACGACGACGTCCTCGAGACCGCCCGCGACAGTCTCGACCGCCTCGGTGCCGACACGATCGACCTGCTGTACGTCCACTGGCCGAAAGGCGAGTACGACCCCGAGGGTACCCTCTCCGCGTTCGACGAACTGTACGACGACGGGCTGATCGAGAACGTCGGCGTGAGCAACTTCGAGCCCGAAGATCTCGAGGTCGCACTCGACGAGCTAGACGCACCGATCTTCGCGAACCAGGTCGAGATGCATCCGCTGCTTCAGCAGGACCACGTTCGGAAGGCTTGCGAGAACTACGACGTCGAAGTCGTCGCCTACTCGCCGCTGGCTCGCGGCCAGGTGTTCGAGGTCGACGAGCTCGAGGACGTCGCCGGGAAACACGGCGTCACCGAGGCCCAGGTCAGCCTCGCCTGGCTGATCGAGAAGGGCGTCACGCCGATTCCGAAAGCAACCGGCGAAGACCACATCGCGGACAACTGGGAGGCCCTCGCACTCGAGTTAGACGACGAGGACGTGGACGCGATCGACGCGATCGAGCGGACCAGCCGCGAGGTCGATCCGGCGGACGCGCCCTGGAACTGACTGCGGCGTCGATCACTTGGGTGCGGTGCGGTTTGCACCGGAGAGAACGACAAAAAGCCGGAAAGTTAACAGTGACCGGGGAGAGTGGGGTGGATATGGCTACCCGCGCACGTAGTGGCGGTGGTGGCGGCATTGTCGGCGCCGTAAAGGTCGACATCGCGCGGTTGTACGGGGCGTGGATGGAGCTCGTCTTCCCCCGTCAGCGCGGTCGCGGCCACTCCGTCATGGGAAAATGGCGTCCCGAAACCCTCCCACAGAAACTCGCATATTACGCCTGGAGCGCGCTCGGCGCGTTCGGTATCGTCTTCCTGTATCCGCTGACCGTCGTCGGTCTCGCGACCCGATTCTACGCAGGCAAACTCGACTCGACGGCGACCCGACTCGGCATCGTCGGCGCGACCGGACTCGCAGTGCTGGTCTGGGGCGCGTTGACGGTCGTCGCTCACCTCCAACTCTCCTTCGAGGGCTTCATCGCCGTCGCAGCGGCGAGTGTCGTCGCGACGCTTTCGGTCTCGCTTGCGGCGGTCTTCTCGAAGTTCGGCGGCCGAGGACTCACGGTCTTCCTCGCCTACCCCTTCGCCGTCACCGGCGTCTTCCTACCGCCGGTCGTCGCCGCGTTCTACCACCCGACGCTCGCGACGACGATCTTCGACGGCAGCGAGCAGATCGCGATCTACGTCCTCGACGAGATCCTGTTCATCGGCGGTGTCAACGACTTCATCCGCGAACAGTTCGACCTTGAGGGGATCGCCTACGCGTTGATGTGGTTCGCGTTCTCGTTCCCGGTCGGCTGGTTCCTCGGGATCGTGGTCGCGCTAGCGAACCTGGTTCGGCCGTCCCGGTAACCCGAGACGAACCCGGTCTTCTTCGTTTGTGATTCGGTCGAGATGTTGTCCATAGACCGGACCGCGAGAGCTACTGTCGAATTCTCGAGGCTGGTGCCGGTGTAGGCTGACCGCTTCTACTTCCGGTTGGCCGACTGCCAGACAGAGGTGAACTGAGTGATCGGCTCCTGATACTGGTCGTCGCGGGGATCGGACTGGCCGTCCTGCTCGTCGGTTGGGCCGGCGGACTCGACGAGACGGGGTTCGACGGAATGACAGCATCCGTACGACGTGGTGCGCTCGCGCTCCTCTTCGTCACCGTACTGGTCGGAACCTCACTCGAGTTCGACAGGGTCGACTGACCGAGTGCCCGAGTCGGGTCGGCGAGAAACGGATGTTCAGAGCCAGTCGCTCGAGGACGAACGTCGAAACCGAGGTGAAGGAAAGCGAGTCGTCAGTCGGTCGCTGCGGTTGTATTCGCCGCTCTCACTACATTACATGTAACCGAGGTCGCGCAGACGCTCCATCAGGTCCTCTTTGTCCTGGGCGCGGCCCGCGCGCTCGGTCGTCCCCTCGAGGTCTTGCAACCACGCGGGTTCGTTGTCGCTTTTCTCGGTGCTGATCTCGCTGCCCAGCGAGCGGAAGCCGGCGAAGTACTTCGGCGACACCGGAATGTCCTCCTGCGTGAGGTCGTTGGGCAGGTCGTCGTCGCTCTCGGGGACGTAGCCGTCGTCGGGGTACTCCGCGACGGTGTCCGGAACGACGAAGTTCCAGAAGGCCTCCCAGACGGCGGCCTCGTCGAACTGCAGGATGGGCTGGACGCGGTCGTGTGGCGGGTAGATGTCCGGATCGTGACGCGGCGAGAAGAACGTCTCGTCGGCGCGGGCCTCCTGTTCGTCCCAGCGGACGCCCGAGATGACGCCGTCGACGTCCTCGGACTCGAGGGCGTCGTTGAGCGCGACCGTCTTCAACAGGTGGTTGCCAGCGTAGGTGTCCAGCAAGAACGGGAAGGTGTCCTCCTCGTACTCGAGAATGTTCTCGACGTGGTGCTGGTTGTGCTCGGAGAGTTCGTCGATGGGGATGTCGTCGCCGGGCTCGAGCTCGTTCTCCTCGACGTACTCGCCGATGTCCTCGTTGCGCGCGTAGACGACCTCGAGGTCCCACTCGTTGGCCCAGCGGTCGACGAAGTCGTGGATCTCGTCGAAGTGCTGGTAGTGGTCGATGAAGATCGCCGTCGGAAGGTCGAGGTCGTACTTCTCGGCGACCTCTTTGACGAAGTAGAGGGTGAGCGTGGAGTCCTTGCCACCGGTCCACATGACGGCCGGGTTCTCGTACTCCGTGAGGCCCTTGTGGGTGACCTCGATGGCTTTCTCGATCTTGTCGTTGATGTGTGGATAGTCAACCGGGTCTTCGCCTTCGCCGTCTTCGTAGTCGACGTCGACGTACTCGGGGAAGTTCTCGCTCATAGCGTGTAATTAGATATAATTACCAGCGTTAAATCGTTTGGGGCGGCGGAAAGGGCTGTCGACACTCGAGACAATCGGCGATAGCTACCGTAAGCGATTCGGTTCGTTTCACTTCCTGCGAACCGCCGACTGACGACGAAATCGACGGAATCGGGCGAACGACGGCCGAGAGTCGACTTCGAGACGGCGAACGAATCCGACTGTTGGCTCCGAACGCATCGAATAGAAACAAACACGTGTCAGTACACGAATCGGATTGCTATGATCGACGATCCGTCTCGAGAACGGACCAGACGGGGTGGGCGATAGGATGCTCCCGGAACGCATCGACGTCGACCGGACGCTGCCCGACGAGGGGGCGATCAGACACGCACTCGAGGAGTTCGCGGTCCGTGAGGTCGGACCCAATGCAGCGGTGACTCGTCTCCATCGCGTGTTCTACCCGGTATTTCGAGTGACGATTACCTACGAGGACCAGCGGCGACTTCCCTGGGGGGCCAGCAGTGAACGCGTGCCGATTTTGCTCGACGGACTCTGGGCGAACAATCACGGGTCGCTCCAGCAGTATCGCGACGGCGTCACCGAACTCGAGCCCGTCTCGACCGTGGGCTACGACTTCGGACGTGGCCGGGAGGGGCTGGGTCGAACGGTGTTGCTCGACTTTCAGGTGACTAACGATCGAGCGGCCTCGCTGGTTCCCGACCGACTCGCCGACGTTCGCGAGTCCGACCGATTCGACGAGTCGGACTCGACGACCGAATCCTTCCGCAACCGGCTGTTCGAGACGTTGGACCTGCCGACTGACCTCGATCCCGCCGCCGTCGAATCGGTGGCTGACGTGACGCGGTGTTACCTGCCGTTCTGGGTCGCCGAAGTCGAACGGCCCGACGAACGAGACCTCATCGGCGTCGTCCGAGAGCAGGCGGAAGCGAGAGACGGATCCGCGAGTCACGGCTGGCTCGCGTCGTTCGTCCGCGAGGACACCAGTCGGCTCGCCACCTACGCCCACGCGTCGATCCAGCAGTGGGTAAACGTCTCCGAGTCGGCCGTCAGGGCGGACGGCACCGATAGAACGACTGCCGGCGGATCGGCGCGACCGGAGAGTGCCACAACGGAGTCACGATCGGCCGACTCGTCGAGTTCTCCTCCCTCCACCGCAGCGTCCTCCAGCGGACCAATCCAGCCCGAGGGCGTCGACCTCGAGGCAGGGACGCTCGTCGATCCAAGTCCGGACCGGTCGTTCGCAGACGTCGGCGGCATGGCCGACCTCGAGTCCCGATTCCGACGGTCGGTGATCGGCCCCGTCGAACGGCCCGCCGAATACGAGGCCTACGGTCTCGATCCCGTCTCCGGCGTCTTGCTATACGGCCCGCCCGGCTGTGGGAAGACCTACATCGCCGGCGCCGTCGCTGGCGAACTCGAGTACGCCTTTCTCGAGGCTTCTCCAGCCGACCTGGCGAGCAAGTACATGGGAAAACCCGCCGAGAACGTTCAGGAACTCTTCGAGATCGCGCGTGCGAACCGGCCGTGCGTACTCTTTCTCGACGAGATAGACGCGCTGGCGGGTGCACGAGAGAACGACAGCAGCACCAGCGAACGCCAGATGGTCAACCAGTTGCTGACCGAACTCGAGAACGTCGGCGACGAGTTGCTGGTGCTCGCGGCGACGAACCTGATCGACGACGTCGACGACGCCATCCTCCGGACGGGCCGGTTCGACGAGCGTATCGAAGTTCCGCCACCGGACGCCGCCGCTCGCCGCGAAATCCTCGACATTCACCTCGAGGGTCGACCGCTCGCCACCGACCTCGACCTCGAGTCACTCGTCGACGCGTCGGCGGGCTACGCGTCCTCGGACCTCGAGTACGTCGCAGCGGAAGCTGCCCGTCGTGCGTTGCGTGCGGGTGACCGTATCTCCACGAGCCACTTGAGCGATGCGCTGGCCGACACCGACTCGAGTGTTCCCGACTGGGGTGGAGCCGCTATCGGTGGCGGGAAGACGATCACTCAACCCGACGGCGTCGACCTGAACGCACGGTCGCTGGTGACCGCCGACGTCAATCGTTCTTTCGACGACGTCGGGGGAATGGACGGGCTGAAATCGCGATTGCGCGAGACTGTCATCGAGCCACTCGAGCACGCCGACCGGTACGCGGAGTACGGCCTCTCGACGACCAACGGCGTCGTGCTACACGGTCCGCCCGGTTGCGGGAAAACCTACGTCGCGGGCGCACTGGCCGGCGAACTCGAGTACGCCTTCCTCGACGTCTCGCCGGCGGATCTGACGAGCAAGTGGATGGGCAAGCCGGCACAGAACGTCGCGGATCTGTTCGAGATCGCCCGCGCGAACGCGCCGATCGTCTGCTTTCTCGACGAGATCGACGCCATCGCCGCCGGGCGATCGGGGTCGGGGTCGGGGTCGGGCGGCACCCAGAATCAGAGCCAGCGACAGATGGTCAACCAGCTGCTGGCCGAACTCGAGAGCCTGCCGGCGGACGTCGTCGTTCTCGCCGCGACGAACCTGCTCACGGACGTCGACGACGCCGTCGTTCGGTCTGGCCGGTTCGACGAGCGTCTCGAGGTCGGACCGCCGGACGCTGCCGCCCGCCGCGAGATCCTCGCGGTTCATCTCGCAGACCGGCCGGTCGCCGATGGGATCGAGTGGACGACTGTCGTCGAACACACCGCGGGCTACGCAGCCAGCGACCTCGCGTTGCTCGCGGACAACGCCGCCCGCCGCGCAATGAGCGCCGGCGACCGAGTGCGCGAGCGACATCTCCTCGAAGCGATTGCGGAGACGGCCTCGAGTATCGACGGCTGGGGACGGGGAGTCGATCAGGTGCGTGAGGAAAGCGGACGGACTCGAGGCCGCGGCCGACGTCAGCAGTCGCGGGCGGCCTGGTACGACTGAGTGAGACGCCGACAGCACGGCCCGGTTCAGATCTCGGCCTGTTCGATCCAGCTTTCGGCGCGTTTCTCGGTTACGTCCGCGGCGTCAGCGACGGTTTCGGCGTCGGCCCGAGCGAGGTCCTCGAGAGACGTGATACTCGCCGTCTCGAGTCGTTCGCGATACATCGAGTCGAGTCCGTCGACGTGTTCGAGTCGGCCCGCGTCGGCGGACAACTCCTGCTGGATTCGGTCGACTCGGTCGAGTTGTTTCTCGAGGAGCGCTGTGGTCCGTTCGTGTTGCCGGTCGACCTGTTCGTCGAGACGGTCCTGAAGCTCTCGGACTCGATCGAGGTGGTCCTGGAGTTGCTGCGTGGTCTGCTCGGCGTCGGACCGGTCACTGGACGACCCACGATCGCTCGCTGCATCCATCGTCGCAGCGACGGTCTCGACGTAGCTCGTGGTCGCCGTCTGGAAGACCTCGAGACTCCGGCGCTGAATTCTGGCCTGCCCCTCGAGCGTCGTCTGTACGATCCGTTGGTTCGTGTCCAAACCTCGTTGGACCACCTGCTGCCCCTGCTCGATCGCAGTCCGCTGGGCGGCGAACGTGGCTGCGACGGGCGAGGCTGCGTGTCCGGGGATTCGGTCGCGCTCCTGATCCGTCGTTTCACTCTCGGCGGTCACGGCACCCTCGACGTCCGCCCCTCTCCGTGCCGTCCCTTCACTGGCCAGACGCACCGTTTCCGTTCCGGGATCGATCTCCGGTCCGATCCGTCGGGCACTGGTCTCGAGTCCCAGTTCGGCGTCGGTTCGGCCTTCCTCGAGGGTCTCCGGATCGATGACCCTCGCCGAACCGTCGTCCGGTTCCTCGGTCGAGTCCTCGAGCGACTCGACGTCGGCGCCAGGATTCAGTTCGTCGGCCGAATCGATCGTTTCGCTTGCGGGAGCCGGACCCGGGTCCGGCTCTGGTTCCGTATCCGTCTCCGCCGGTGCAGTCTCGTTCCAGGATTCGGTCTCGCCTGCCTCCTCGAGCGAGTCGACGTCGATCCCCTGACTCACCTCGTCAGCCGGACTTCGCTCGGCGGCCGCGTTTGGCTCCGTTTCCCTTTCGTCGCCATCCTCGGTCGCGCCTTCCGTCTCCGTTCGACTCGCTTCCTCGAGCGAGTCGGCGTCGATACCCGGAGTCAGGTCGTCGGCAGCGTCGGGATCGCTCTCGTCGGCCGTGGGCCCTCCGACCGCGTCGTCAGCCGGCGAGCCAGCGGCGCCCTCCGTGAGGTCCGTGTCGTCCATCACCGCTTCGATGTCCATCGATTCGGTTTCACTCGGTTCCTCGGGGGAGGCCGTCTCGCCGGGCGTAGTCAGTGGCTCGTCCTCGCTTCGTTCGCCCTCCTCGTCAGTCCCAGCAGTCTCGTCGGCGGAAGTCGGTGCTTCGGCGGTGCCCGCCTCAGTCGTCTCCGATTCCAGTTCTCGGTCGGACGTCGCGGATGAATCTGGATCTGACTTCGGCTCTGATTCCGATTCCAACTCCGCTCCCGGCTCTGACTCCGGTCCCAGTTCCGCTCCCGGCTCTGACTCCGGTCCCAGTTCCGCTCCCAGCTCTGACTCCGGTCCCAGTTCCGCTCCCAGCTCTGACTCCGGCCCCGGCTCCGCTCCCAGCTCTGACTCCGGCCCCGGCTCCGGCTCGAGCTCACCAGTTCCGTCCATCCCCTCGACGACCCTCGTCTCGTCGACCGGTTCTCCGCTCGGCTCTGACTCCCACTCGGCCTCTGTACCCCTCTCTCCCGGGTCCGAACGCTCCGATTCCCCGGGACGTCCCAGCGGAGTCTCGGCAGTCGAGTCTCGGGCCGCGCCACTGTCGGCCTCGAGTCCCGTCTCGGCTCCGAGGTCGTCCGGCCCTCCCACGTCGACGCCGTAATCGTGCTGGTTCTCCGGTTCCGACTCCGACCTCTCGATACCGGGCGCGTCCGGTTCGTCCCGCGTCGATTCGTCCGCCTCGAGCCGGATCACCTCGTCTGAAACCTCACCAACTGCATCCTCGTGGATAACGACCGTGTCCTCGTGGGCTCGCTCCCACCCGAGTGCGGCCCTGATCGAATCCATCACACCAGCGCTGGGTTCGACGCGAGCGGTATCTCCCTCGACTGCCGTGACGGTCCCGATCACCGCTCCGTTCGCGTTTTCGACTCGCTTCTCGAGGTCGTCGTCGGTAAACGGTGGTGTCATAGGAGGTCAACACTCCTGTGGGACAAGCCACCACTGCCTGCAACCGTCGGCCGGCTCCCGACTCGAGTATCGGACGTCCGATTCACGGACTGTCGGGCCTGCCAGAGCCAGGGATCCACCGACGGAGCCGTCTACGACGTGAGTAGACGGCAGTTGGGCTGGGGTCCGACTACGCCCGACCGCTGAGAAAGCGTTCGGCGCGCCGCTGTCCTCGCTGCATCAACCTGTCGATGAATTCCGGATCGCGGTCGAGTTTCGTCGGCGCGGAGAGGTCGCTTCCCAGGTCGATGAACTCGACGTCGACCGGCTTGTACTGTGCCGGAAGGCTCCCCTGCTTGATCAGGTCGTTGACCTGCTCGATGAAGTAGACCTCCTGAAACAGCGAGAGGTTACCCGCCAGCTCGTTTCGCCGGTTCGTGATGTCTTCCATCGACTCCGGAACCGCCTCACGGCGTTTGGGATTGATCTGGACGATCCAGATCTCGTCGGGTTTCTCCCTCGCCCGCTGTGGCACCGTCAGAAAGTTGCGGATCGGCGGGTTCTGCGAGAAGAGGCCGTCCCAGTACCAGTGGCCGTCGATCCCCACCGCTTCGAACAGCGTCGGAATCGCTGCCGACGCGAGGACCGTCTCCGCGGTGACCTCCTCGTCGCGAAAGGTTTCGAACTCGCCTTCGGTCACGTCCGCCGCTCCCAGGATCAGATCAACCGACGCGTCGGCGGCGAGTTCGGGAACGCGTTCGAACTCGACGTGGGCCTCGAGCGTGTCGAGAAACTGATCGCGTCCGAGCCTCGTGTACGGGAGTTCGTAGGGACTGAACAGCGGTAACGGGCCGCCACGTGCGGCGAACTGTGCGAGTGCGACGAGCCCCGAGTTAGTGATTCGATCGAACGGCGATCGAGCCGAGAAGTCACGCCAGATCGCCTCGAGCGTCGCGACGGCACGGTCGGTCCCGCTGGAGACCAGGCCGTACCAGGCGGCGGTCGCACAGACAGCCCCACCGGACGTGCCGCTCAGTCCGACGAGTTCGTAGGGGCCACAGTCACTGTCACTGTCACACTCCTGAAGCAGTCGTTTGAGTACGCCCGCGGTGAACGCGGTGTGGCTGCCACCTCCCTGGCAGGCGATCGCGACCTGTGTGGTGCCGTCGGTATCGACGCCGTTTCCCATGGGGGGACGTCAACGAATCTCGGCTTAGTAGTGGGGGACCGGATTCCGAGACGGATACGACCACGTTCCGAAGCGCTCGTCGGTGTGTGTTCTAGAGAAGAGGTTCTCGTCCTGGACCGGCCGGGACGGACGGAGACGAAGCGTCGTCTCCATCTCCACTGTCGTTGTCGTCGTCGGCCCTGTCGTCCGTCAATCGCTAATGAACTTGTTGTCCCGCCAGTTGACTCCGGACTGACCCGACTTGCGGTCTCGCGGTCCCTCGACGACCTCGACGTCGGCGGGTCGGGGCTCACCGTCGACGATACGGGTCGCCTCGAGATCGCCGTCGTGTTCGGAAATCGCGGTCAGGGTTCCCTTCTCGGCCTGCTCTGCGATCCCACAGAGAACGAGGAACATCTGGTACTGCAACAGCGAATTCTGGAGGACGGTCTCGCGGTCGCCTTTGAACGCGGCGAACTCGACGAGTTCGGATTCGATCTCCTCCTCTTCCTCTTCGTCCCACCGGAAGGAGTTACGGCGCTCTTCGGGGTCTTCTTCGTAGACGCGAACTTCCGTGACACTCGCCTTGAGCTGGGCCGTCGGCGTGTACTTGCTGACGGACTGATCTTCGGCGACTGCTTTCAGAATGAGCGTATTGTTTCGTCGAGTGATCTCCACGTCGGCGACGCCCTCTGGTAACGGAGCGTCGTCGAAGTGTTCGCGGAGTTCTTCGAGCGGCAGTTCGAGTGTCGAGTGGAGTCGATAAACGTGTCTGGAATCCTCTGTTGACATGGTGGGGAGGTGTGCAGCGATAGTCTCTCGATTCTCTCTACGCACGCGTGGCTTATATGACCTGCTGTTAAATTCCGCACGAAACTGTTTGTACGCTTTTGGCTTTCCGGTCGATCGGCCTATTCGCCGGCAAGCGTTTCCGACAGTTCTCCGCGTTCGTCGAGTTCGGCCAGCACGTCCGAACCGCCGACGAACTCGCCCTCGACGAACGTCTGGGGAATCGTCTCCCAGCCACTGTGTTCCGAGAGTGCGTTTCGGTACTCTTCGAGGGATTCGAGGGTGTCGACGGTCTCGTACTCGTCGCGGTGTTTGCCGATCAACTCGAGGGCACGCTGGGAGTAGCCACACTGGGGCATGATTTCGGTCCCCTTCATGAAGAGGACGACGTCGTTCTCGTCGATGGCGGTTTCGACACGTTCGTCGACGTCTTCCTGCTCGAGGCCGCGGTCCGGTTGGAATGTCATGGGTCCACGTAGGGAACTGTGCCGGATAGACCTTGCGTCCGTGGCCGGCGCGAGCGCTGGTCAGTGTCGGTGTCAGTTCCAATGGCGATGTCGGCCGAACGGACGAAAACGAGTGTGAACCGACGACGGAATCCGCGCCGTTACTCGTCTTTCCCGACGCTGATGACCTGTAACAGCGAGTAGACGGGAACGCCGTCGAGTTCTTCGACGCCCTGTTTGTCCGCGAGGACGATACAGGCCAGCGGTTCGCCGCCTTCGGCACGGATCGCGTCGATCGTCTCCTGCATCGTCGTTCCGCTCGTGATCGTGTCGTCGACGATGTAGCACTCTCGGTCCCGGATCCCGGCGAAGTTCCGGGAGAACGTCCCGCCGAGATCCTCGATATCGCCTTCCTCCCACTGGTGCTTCGCGGGCGTGTAGGTTCCGAGGTCGGTTCCGAGCTCGCGCGCGATGAGCGTGGCGATCGGCGCACCCGCTTTCTCGATGCCGATGGTGAGGTCGACGTCCTCGCCGTGTTTGGCGAGCAGGTCGGCCATCGCCTCGGCGATCGATCCCATCCGCTTGCTGTCGCGGCCGATGGCCGACCAGTCGACGTGGATGTCCTGTGGGCTGCTCGCGCTGGTAGTCGTCGTGGATCGACTCGTCGCCTGCGGGGCCGCACCGCTGCGCTCGACCAGCCAGCTCGCGGTTTCCCGGGAGACGTTCAGTTCGTCTGCGATCTCGCCTTTCGAGAGACCGCGCTCTGCGAGTTCGGCCGCGCTCTCGATGAGGTCGTCGACGTTTTTCATATACGACTGAATTCGACCGCCGTTTTTATAGTCGTATCGTCATTCTCGAACGCTGCCTCGAAATCCTCGAGATCGTAGATCCCTGTCACGAGTTCCTCGAGGAACCACTCCGGTAACGCGGTGAGCGTGTCGATAGCCGACTCGAAGTGGCCGCGGTGTGAGTTGACGCTGCCGACCAGGGCCTTGTTGTGCAAGACGAACTCGCGGTGGAGGTCGCCGCCGTCGATCTCGAACTCCCACGAACCGGGAACTCCCAGCAGTGCGCCGACGCCGTTGGGGGCCAGCGCCTCGATCGTCTCGAAGGCGTGGGGCGCGACACCCGTGGCCTCGTAGACGAAATCCATCGCCTCGTGGACCGCCGGAATTTCCGAGACCGGCGTCTCCCGGGAATCGACGTACGTCGCGCCGAGGTTCTCGATGATGTCGATCGTGAGATCCGGGCGATCGCGCCGGCCTAGACAGTAGGTCCGCTCGTAGCCCAGCGTGTGCTCGAACATCGCGAGGGTGAGCAGCCCCAGCGAGCCGTTGCCGAGGACGAGCGCCGACTCGGGATTCCAGTCGAACGCCGACCGCGACGCGTACGCGTGTTCGATCGCCTTCTCCGAGATGCTGATCGGCTCGACGAGGAAGCCGAGCGATGCGAGTTCCTCGGGGATCGGTACCAGATACTCGGCGGGACTCGTGACGTACTCGGCCATGAAGCCGTGGTCGCCGACGATCCCCCGCTCGACGTACTCGCCGTCGGGCGCCATGTCCGGTTCGCCGCGTTCGAAGTAGTCGTTCGAGCCACTCGCCGGCGGACGCCGCACCGTCGGGACGACGATCGTCCCCTCCTCGAGGTCGGTTCCGTTGGCATCTTCGACGACGCCGACGGCCTCGTGGCCGAGTACGAGGTGGTCCTCGCCGTCGGGGACGCCGCCGTGGCCGCCGCCGATGACCTCGTGGTCGGTGCCGTCGACGCCGACGCGGAGGATCCGAACGAGCGCTTCGCCCGCCGCCGGTTCGGGAACGGGCTTCTCGATGACGACTGGTTCACCCGCTCCGGGTT
Source organism: Natronoglomus mannanivorans (assembly GCA_025517485.1). Classification (GTDB taxonomy): domain Archaea; phylum Halobacteriota; class Halobacteria; order Halobacteriales; family Natrialbaceae; genus Halomontanus; species Halomontanus mannanivorans. Next base: position 389,990 of record JAOPKB010000001.1, read on the forward strand.
CGACTGCGATGGTTTTCATACGCGACCGTAGACCCCTTCAGCAAAAATAGTTATTCCTTTCCGAGTAAACTTGTCCGCGAAGTGGGTCGGCGGTGACGACGGTCCTCGAGTGGGGTCGTAACGACGGTCCGCAAGTGCGATTCGCATCCACGGCGCGGCCGGACCGAACGATTATCGTGCTCCCACCGAGTTGTCGAGCCATGGAACGCTACGATCTCGTCTACCGACTGTACGACGAGTTCGACACGGAGTCACTCCAGGAGTACCAGGAGTTCGTCGACCTCTTCCCGGCGATCGACTCGCGAGTCGTTCTCGAGCATTGGCGGGACGCCAGCGACGAACTCGAGGGCCGCAAGGACGAGATACGGGACGCCTTCGCGTCGGGAGAGACCTTCGCCGAGGTGGCCGCGCGCGCGACTCGCGAGCAGGCGTTTACCGCACTCGACCTCGAGGCCAAGTACGGGCGTCCGGTGAACGTCCTCGTGCTCGACGTCGACGAGACGCTGCGCTCGGCGGGTGGGACCGACAACGAGATTCCCCGGGACACGCTGCACATGCTCACCGAGTTCCACGAACAGGGTGTCCCGATCGTCATCTGTACGGGCCAGACGCTCGAGAACGTCAAGGGGTTCGCCATTCAGGGGTTGGGCAGCGAAATCGTCCACTCCGGCTCGCTCTCGATCGTCTACGAGGCGGGGACGGGCGTGTTCACGCCGGGCCACGGCGCCGACACGAAACAACTCCTCTACGAGGATCTGGACGGTGAGATCCGCGACGTCTTCGACGACGTTCGCTCTCGAGTCCTCCCCGAGGCGTCCGAGGAGCTCCGACGGGGTTGTCACCTGCAGGGCAACGAGTTCAACGTGACGCTCAAGCCGAACTACGAAACGGGGACCTCACTCGCACGGGAGACGATCGACGAGGCGCTGATCTACCTGATCGATCTGCTGGCCGACGCCGTCGGATCGATCGTCGACGTCGATACCGAGGTTGACGGCGACGAAGAGCGAAACGGAGACGAGACGCTCACCGACTGGACCCGCGCCTTCTACGCCGACCAGGATCCCGAAATCCGAACCGTTCTCGAGCAACACGGCTCCTATCCCGACGTTTCCGTGGGGGACGTTCCGGACGAACTCGCCGCCGTCCTCGAGCGGATCGACGTCGCCTACTACGAAGCTGACGCCGCCGAAATCGGGAGTCTCGAGTTGAACAAGGTCGTCGGGGTCGAACGCGCCCTCGACGTGCTGGGCGTCGACGACCCGTTCGCGCTGGTGATGGGTGACTCCAAGAGCGACCTGCGAGTGATGGAGTGGGTCGCCGAGAACGACGCCGGAATCGCTGCGGCACCGGAACACGCCTCGCGAGATACGTTAGATCACGTCATCAGTTCCGACGAGCTCGTCTTCGATCAGGGGAAAAGCGTCGATCTGTTGCGAACGGTCTACGCGTTGAATCGGTTCGCACGACTGGGCTGACAGTCCCAGTCGCTCAGTACCCCGATCCCGAAGGCACGACCCGGCTCGAGAGATCTGCCGTTTCCCGGGCGACGCGATGCCGTGATGGAACTCCCGTCTGGTCTCGTTCGTCGCCGTCGTGTCGCGATCGCATACAGAAACGAAATCGTGAAAATCAAGGTATTGTATGGGTAACAGCGAGGATTTCGCCCGATCTACTTAAACGGCTGGAACACTCAAGGCCGCAGACCAACCGGCTCACTGCTGAAGGTACAAGCCGGGCGATCCGGGTGATGTGACCCCTGGGATGGTCGATTTTTGTGAACGTCCCTGACCAGCCTCTCCCGGCGCGCCGAACCCCGCCATCATGATCCGAACAATCGTCAGTCAGAGGCGCCGCGGCCGTGAGTTCGATCGATCACCGACTGTCCAGAGCGGAGGTGAGAGCCGATGACGACGGTCACCGAAGTCTCGCTTCCCGCCAGCGACGTCGCCCTCGCAGAGACGTTCACGGCGCTTCCCGACCTCGAGATCCGGGTCAAGAGCGTCGTCGCCGAAGGCCCCCTCCAGACGATGCCGCTGGTCTGGATCGCGAACGCTCCGCGCGACGACATCGAAGAGGCGCTCGCCGACGATCCGACCGTCGACGAGTTCACGTGCTTGCTCGAGGACGCCGACACCGAAGAGTGGCTCTACCGGATCGAGTACGACTCGACGGTCGGAGAGGTCTGTGGTGCGATCTACGATCACGACGGGACGATCCTCGACGCCCAGTGTTCGACCAGCCACTGGACGTTCCGACTCCTGTTCCCCGACCGCGACCTGCTCTCGGCGACGATCGACGAACTCGAGGCCCAGGACATCCACGTCGACGTCAGGCGCATGGTCGAAGCCGGCCGCAACGCCGACCTCGAGGCGACAGCCGCGCTCACGGAGGCCCAGGAGGAGGCGATCAGCGAGGCCTACCGTCGGGGCTACTACGACGTTCCCCGCCAGATTTCCCTCGAGGAACTGGCCGACGAACTCGACATCTCACATCAGGCGCTCTCGGAGCGATTGCGCCGGGCGAGCAAGGTGCTCGCGAGCGAGCAGGTCGACGAAGCGGTCGCGCAGTGAGCGGCGTTCGAATCCGACGCTGAAGCTGTACTCGAGTCGGTTTCGAGACCTCGAGTCACAGTCGAACCGCGATCGTTCGGGCTGTTCGTGACTGTGACCAGAATTGATTCTGACGATGTTTTTTCCCTGCTCCTACGGAGAGTCTCAGTAGCCGTCGATTCGATCACTGTCTCTGTATTCCGGTCCGTACGCAGTACTGCATCGATCGATTTGCGGAGGGACACTGCGTATCGATCCCGGAGAGTTGCTCGTCGCTTGGGAACGAACACGAGCGGATTCTGCCGCCAGGCGTCGTACCGATCCGCGTTTTCAGCGACCGACCAGGCGCTCTGGGGCCACGATCCCAGCGCGTCGTGTACGTCCCGATACGACAGCAAATTCTCACCGTCTTCTCGACGTCAGAAGGATCACTCAGCGACTGCACACCGGGGAGTCGTTTTTGCCGTCGCCCGCCGAAGGGGCCCGTATGGAACTTTCGGACGAACAGGCCGCGGTCAGGGACGTCGTGCGCGAGTTCGCACGCGAGGAAATCCGGCCGGCGGCCGCCGAGGCCGATCGGACGGAGACGTTCCCCGAGGACGTCTGGGACGGGCTGGCGGAGTTGGATCTGACAGGATTGACCGTCCCCGAGGAGTACGGCGGTTACGACGCCGACCCCGTGACCTACGCCGTCGTCAACGAGGAGATCGCCGGCGGCGCGCTCGCGGTCGCGACGGCACTCTCGGTCCACTGCCTCGCGACGTCCTGTCTCGCCGAGTTCGCGACCGACGAACAACAGGAGCGGTGGCTCCCGGAGATGGCTCGAGGCCGGCCCGTCGGCGCGTTCGCGCTCTCCGAACCCCACGCCGGGTCGAACCCCGCGGAGATGTCCACCGAGGCCCGCCGCGACGGCGACGAGTACGTCATCGACGGCGAGAAGCAGTGGATCACCAACGGCCAACGCGCGGGCGTGATCGTCCTCTTTGCGAAGACCGATCGAGACGATCCCGACTCGATCACCCAGTTTCTCGTCCCCGCCGACGCCGACGGGCTCACCGTCGGCGAGAAAGAGGACAAACTGGGACTGCGCGCCAGCGACACGACCGCGCTGACCTTCGACGGCGTCCGAATCCCCGCCGAGAATCGGTTGACTGAGGAGGGGCGAGGTCTCTCCGCGGCCTTCGAAATCCTGACCGACGGTCGGATCGGCATCGCCGCCCAGTCGGTCGGCCTCGCCGCGCACGCGCTCGAGGAGGCACTCGCGTACAGCCAGGAGCGCGAGCAGTTCGGCGAACCGATCAGTGAGATCCAGACGATCCGGCACAAGCTCGCGGAGATGGCGACGCAGACGGAGGCCGCCCGCCAGCTCACCAGATACGCGGCCCGCCAGCGAACGGCCGGTGACGGCGCGCTGGCCGCGAGCATGGCCAAGTACTTCGCGAGCGAGGCGGCGATGGCCGTCACCAACGAGGCCGTCCAGATCCACGGCGGCTACGGCTACGTGAGCGAGTTCGACGTCGAACGTCTCTACCGGGACGCCAAGATAACCGAGATCTACGAGGGGACGACGGAGATCCAGAAGACGATCATCGCGCGGACCCTCCTCGAGTGAGCGTGAACGTGTGTGAGCGCGACCGTCTCTCGAGCCGTCGGCCGACACTCGAACGACGATCACTCGTTCGACGCCTGTAATCCACCGACATTATCAAACCGTTCCCCCGCGTATCAACGGCTGTGACAGACTACGACGCCGTCGTCTACGATCTCGACGGGACGCTCGTCGACCTCAACGTCGACTGGAACGCCGTCGCACTCGACGTCCTCGAGGTGTACGCATCGGCCGCGGTCGACGCCCCCAGCCGGGAACTCTGGGACCTCCTCGCGGCCGCGAGCGACTTCGATCTCGCTCCGGAGGTCGAGGCGGCGATCGCCGACCACGAACGCGAGGGGGCCCGGACGAGTCGCCGACTTCCTCACGCCGAGGAGGTGCTGGCCTGCGAGGTCCCCGCGGGCGTCTGTTCGCTCAACTGCGAGGCGGCGTGTCGGATCGCCCTCGAGCGCCACGGCCTGATAGCGGAGATCGAAGCGATCGTCGGTCGCGATACCGTCGAAACGCGGAAACCGGATCCAGAACCGCTGCTCGAGACGATTCGTGGGCTGTCGGCGACGCCGGATCGGACGCTGTTCGTGGGGGACTCCAAACGCGACGAGCGCACTGCACAACGAGCGGGGACGGACTTCGAGTACGTCGGTAACGGCCCGACCCGGGTGTAACCGTCATCACGGTCTATATCGCGACCGGGCGAGACCGTTACCGAGCCGAGACGGGGCTGCCGTGAACGAATCCGGCGAGCGCACGAACTGAACGTTCCGGTGCCCGACGAAGAAATAGCCGGAGAGGAGTAACGAGTCGACGAGTCCCCGACTTCCTCGCCGGTCGTCGAAACGTCTGGGAATCGGTGTCGAACGCGGATCTCCCCGTTCCGATCTCCGATGGACGGTTACTCTTCAGGCACCTGACTTCGACCCTCGAGTCGCTTCGCGTACGCAAACACGGCGAGCGCAGTGAGAATCCAGACGACGGCACCGACCCGGATCGCAAACTCGACTCGAGAGCCCCACGTCGGCAGGGAGAACTGCGTCGAGAGGAGGGCGACGATGGGGGCGCCGACGAGGATCGTCGTCACGAACGTCGTCTGCATGACCCAGCCGTAGTCGACACCCTCCGGATCGGACGTTTCGACGGGCTCTGGCACGGTCGTCTTTCTCGATGGAATCCTCTTAAGCCCGCCGTTCCCGTCCGAACCGGCGTCGACACTCGAGTTCGATCACCCGATCCTCGCTCGCGTTCTCGTCTATCGCGCGTTCACTTTCGTCCCCATAACTCGCAACGCCCCGTCCGGCAGTATCTTTACCCATCCGGGACGAATGGGTGGGTATGCCAACCGTGAGGGATCTGCACGCCAAGGCGGGTTCGGAGCCGATCACGATGCTGACGGCCTACGACGCACCGGCAGCCGAAATCGTCGACGAGGCGGGTGCCGACGTCATCCTCGTCGGCGACAGCGTCGGCAATACTGATCTGGGCTACGAAACGACGCTCCCGGTCACCGTCGACGAGATGGCGAGTCGCGTCGGCGCCGTCTCCCGGGCGACCGAGGACGCGATGATCGTCGCCGACATGCCCTTTCTCTCCTACGGCGTCGACGAGAGCGAGAGCACCGCGAACGCCGGACGCATGCTCAAAGAGGAGGGCGCACATGCGGTCAAACTCGAGAGCGGCCCCCACACCGTCGATCTCACCGAGAAACTGGTCCAGCTCGGTATTCCGGTGATGGCCCACCTGGGATTGACGCCACAGCACGTCAATCAGTACGGCGGCTATCCGCGACAGGGAACGACCCAGGAGGCCGCGGATCGAATCCTCGAGCTCGCTCGCGACCACGAGGACGCGGGTGCGTTCTCGCTCGTCTTGGAGCACGTCCCCTCGAACCTCGCGGCGGACGTCACCGAGGCGATCGACATCCCGACGATCGGGATCGGTGCCGGCCCCGACTGCGACGGACAGGTGCTGGTGTTCAACGACGCCGTCGGGCTCACCGAGTGGAGCCCCTCGTTCTCCAAGCAGTTCGGCGACGTCCGCGGCGAGATGATGGCCGCAGTCGAAGACTACGTCTCGGCGGTCGAAGACCGGGAGTTCCCCGCCGAGGAACACAGCCACGAGGAGACCGACCTCGAGGACCTCTACTGAACTGACGCGAGAAACTCGGAGACGGCTTCGTCGAACGCGCGGGGCTGCTCGACCATCGGCATGTGCGCGGCGTCCTCAATCTCGGCGAGAGAGGCGTCCGGAATCTCGTCGGCGAGGTACTCGTGAAACCACGGCGGCGTGAGCTGATCGTACTCGCCGTAGGCGGCGAGCACCGGCACGTCGATCTCACCGAGTCGATCCCGGACGTCGAAGTCGTGGCAGGTCAGGAAATCTCGGCGAGTTACTTCCTGTCCACACTCGCGCATCGCCTCGAGCGATCGCTCTCGCGTCTCGGAACTCGGGTCGTGAAACAGCCGATCCGGCTCGTGGAGGAACTCGAGCGCCCGCTCGAAGTCCGACTCGAGCCACTCGAGGAGGTCCTCGAGGACGCCCATCCGGGCGCCGGTTCCGGTGAGAACGACCGCCTCGGGTGTGAACTCGTCCGCTCGCTCGAGCAAGACGTGCAAGACCACGGCGCCGCCGAGGGAACTCCCGACGAGGACGGAGGCGTCCGTCGCGTCCGCGACCGCGAGCACGTCGTCGGCGTACGCGGACCGAGTCGTGTAGCCGGGACTGGCGTCGATATCCTCGGAGTGTCCGTGGCCGCTCAGGTCCAGCGCCGTAGCCGGGCGGTCGGTCAGGCGGAGTTGGGGTCGCCAGACCTCGTGTGAGCCGCCGCTGCCGTGGACGTACAGGGCTGTTCCCGTTCCCCCGTCAGCCTCGGAATCGGTCTCGACGTAGGCCGTCTCACGGCCGTGATTCGAAACGACTTGCATACGCGTTCAATCGTCGGATATTGCCATAAAGCCACGAGTCGGAATCATCACCCGCTCTCTCGGCGTCGGATTGTCGCGCTCTGTCTCCGGGTCGCGATCGAAGTGCGTGGCGTCTCGAGTGGCGAGTGGCCCCGTCCGTTTCGACGTTATCGAGGTGACGATCCGTCGACTACGTTCCGGACGTCGATCGGCGAGTTCGTAACCTATATACTGCGGTGGAAAGACCCTACCCCTACTAGATCGGTGTCGTGATCGGGGTGCCATAGTGGTTCTATCACTGGGCCACGATATCGGAACGCCGGCATCGATCGTCGCGAACGAACGTGGAGAGGTACCCGATAGCTCGGATCGAGATCGGTCTCGAGGCCGAAACCGACGGCACCGAACTCCTCCCACCGACTCCCCTTTCGTCACCGATTCGGAACGAACGACCACAGACTGCACACGGAGAGACGAGTTATGGAAATCACAGACTACGAACTGTTCGAAGTACCGCCACGATGGCTCTTCCTGAAAGTAACCACCAGCGACGGCACCGTCGGCTGGGGTGAACCCGTCGTCGAAGGCCGCGCGAAGACGGTTCGCGCCGCGGTCGAGGAACTGATGGATAACTACCTGCTGGGCGAGGACCCGACGACGATCGAAGACCACTGGCAGGCGATGTACCGCGGCGGTTTCTACCGCGGCGGCCCCGTCCTGATGAGCGCCATCGCCGGCGTCGATCAGGCCCTCTGGGACATCAAGGGCAAGCAGTTCGGTGCCCCGGTGTACGACCTCCTCGGCGGCCCGGCCTGCGACCGCGTCCGGGTCTACCAGTGGATCGGCGGCGACCGGCCTGCAGACGTCGGCGAGGCGGCAAAGGAGAAAGTCGACGCCGGCTTCACGGCGCTCAAGATGAACGGCACGCCCGAGATGCGCCGCGTGGACACTCCCGCCGCCGTCGCCGACGCCGTCGATCGGCTCGCGACCGTCCGAGAGGCCGTCGGCCCGGAGATCGATATCGGCGTCGACTTCCACGGCCGCGTCTCGAAACCGATGGCGAAGCGACTCGCGGTCGAACTCGAGCCCCACGAGCCGTTCTTCATCGAAGAACCCGTCCTGCCCGAGCACAACGACGCGCTGCCTGAGATCGCCTCGCGCACGTCGACGCCGATCGCGACCGGCGAGCGGATGTTCTCGCGCTGGGACTTCAAGCAGATCTTCGAGCAGGGGACCGTCGACATCATCCAGCCCGACCTCTCGCACGCCGGCGGGATCAGCGAGGTCAAGAAGATCGCCACGATGGCCGAAGCCTACGACGTCGCGCTGGCTCCCCACTGCCCGCTCGGTCCCATCGCGCTCGCGTCGTGTCTGCAGGTCGACGCCTGCACGCCGAACACGCTCATTCAGGAACAGAGTCTCGACATCCACTACAACGAGGGCAGCGACGTTCTCGACTATCTGGTCGACCCCGACGTCTTCGAGTACGAGGACGGCTACGTCGACCTCCCCGACGCACCGGGACTGGGAATCGAAGTCGACGAAGACGTCGTCCGCGAACGCGCCGGCGACGTGAACTGGCACAACCCGGTCTGGCGCCACGACGACGGCAGCGTCGCCGAGTGGTAGGCCCGACGATCGAGGACTCTTTTCAGCGCGATCGACTGCGCGTTTCAGCGTACCCGGTCGACGACGAAACGAACGACACTCGAGTATCCACCGTCAGTTTCGCTTCGGCATCGTCGAGTGGCGCGTCGACCGTCCCATATCCGCCCGTTCCGACGGCGGTGGCGCCATCGTCGAGTGGCGTGTCGACCCACCCTGTTTCTTCGACTGTGAGGAGTCGGACGAGCCGAGACCGCCGAGCATCGAGTCGTCTTCCTCTTCATCTGCGTCCGCGTCCGCGTCCGCACTCTCGTCGGCGTCCGCGTCCGCGTCACCCTCCTCATCCTCACCCTCACCGATCCCGGCCGCCTCGAGTCGATCGCGTAGACCGTGGACTTCCTCGCCGAACCCGCCCAGTGCAGACTGCATCGTCGACTTCAGTTCGTTCTCGAGGAATCCGTCTTCGTCCGTCTCTTCTCCGCCGTCCCCATCCCCGTCGTCACCACCGCTTCCCTCGCTCTCCTCGTCCGAACCGGTGACATCGTCGACGGCGTCGACGACCGTCTCGGTCACCGATGAATCGTCGGTTTCCGCCGCGTCGTCACTCTTGTCGCCCTCTTCGCCCTCTTCACTCTCGTCACTCCCGTCACTCTCGTCACTCCTGTCGCTCCCGTCGCTCGAGTCCGTGACGTGACTCACTGCATCGGCGACCGTCTCAGTCACAGACGAGTCGTCTTCGGCCTCGGCGTCGTCGGTTTCGTCCGTGGATGCGTCGGACTCTTCGGCCTCGCTATCCGCTTCACTGGAATCTGAGTCCGAGCCAGCAACCTCGCTCACGGCGTCCGTAACCGTTTCGGTGATCGACGAGTCGTCCGCATCCTCCTCGTCGCTTTCAGCCGACGCCTCGTCCTCGCCTTCGTCTACGTCACCTTCGTCTTCGTCGCCCTCGTCCGCTGCATCCGCCCCGTCACCGCCCTCATCCGCTCCGTCGTCACCCTCATCCGCTCCGTCACCGCCATCGTTACTCGCGTCGGACTCCGCCTCCGTCTGCTCGGAATCGGAGCCACCGACCTCCTCGATCGCGTTCCGGAGTTCCTCGACGGCATCTCGAGGATCGTCGTCCTCACCCGTGTGTCCGGCGAGTTTCGCCAGTTTCAACAGCACACGAAGGTCTTCGACGTGCTCCTGATCCCCTCGAGCGATCGCCTCGGGCAGTGACGACGGTTCGCTCCCGTCGGGCAACTCCCCGAGGCCGAGCGCCTCGAGAATCTCCTGTGAGTTCTCGCTTTCGACGAGGTCGTTCGCGTCCGCTGCGGCCGTCGACAGATCGGTCTCCTCGAGCGCCTCGTTCAGTTCGTCTTCGTCGGCCTCGTCCGGCGGTGGCATCGACTCGGTCGCCGATTTCGCCTGGCTCAATAACTCGCTCACTCGGTCGTCGATGTGTTCGGTTTCGCTCATTGTATCCCTGTCACGTTGGACCGTCGGCCCGGTGTTGGTCGAGCGTCTCTCCGATTTCGGCGTTGTGTTCGTCGTTCGAGTGCTGAGTACCTGTGGAACGGGCGATCGAGACGGTGTCCGCTTACTCTGCTTCGGCTTCGGATTCGGATTCGCCGTTGGAGTTCGAGTTAGAATTCGATCCCGACTCACCCTCCGATTCGCTCCCGTCTCCGGCGACCGTCTCGACGATCTCGTCGGTCATCTCTCCGCGACTGAGATTCGCCTTCACACCGACGTCTTTGGCGACCGACTGGAGGTCGCGGTAGGACATGACCTCGAGCAGGTCCTCGAGGGTCTCCCGTCTGACGCCCTCGAGGTCCGCTGCCTCGAGGTCGGTTTCCTCGTCGCCCTCGCCCTCGCTTTCACCTTCGCTCTCGCTTTCACCTTCGGCTTCGTCTTCCGTGTCACCGTCCTCGGTCTCCGCATCGTCTTCGCTTTCGGATTCGTCTTCGACACCGTTCTCTTCGTCCTCGTCCTCGTCTTCCGACGCGGATTCGTCACCTGCATCACCCTCTTCGCTCTCTTCGTCCTCGCCCTCGTCTTCGCCGGACTCGAGCACGTCCGGCGTCGCATCGTCGACACGGTCCGTAAGTCCACGGTCGGACTCGGATTCGCCTTCGGACTCACCTTCGCCTACGTCGGTATCCGTCGGGATCGCCTCACTCAACTGGTCACCGACACCACCCTCGTCACCGATCCCCTGGAGCATCGTGACGAGCGACTCGCGGCCATCCATTCCGCTGAACGCCGTTCGAATCCCGTCTCGAACCGCATTCTTTACCGCCTCGGCGAGCGCTTCGCGATCGTCGTCTTCACCGTCCTCGAGACGCGAAGCGAGCGCCTCGTGGACGTTTCCACCGACTTCCTCGCCGAGGCGGCGTCCGAACGACGCCCCGAACTCGCTGCCGACTGCTGCGCCGACCTCACCCGCGTCGATCTGATCTTCGATCGACCCGTCCCCGAGGAGGTCGCTTGCGTCGAGTTGATCGGTTACCTCCTCGGTGACGATCTTCGCGATATCGGTGTCCTCACTCATGAACCCCACCTCGAGATCGGGTTTCGGCTCGGTCCCGGTCCCGGTCTCGCTCTCGCTGTCGTCCTCGAGAACGTTCGACCGCTGCGTCCATTTCGAGGGGTGAGAAACGCATCGGTCTAGTCCGAGTCACCGTCCTCGTCGTCTTCCTGTTCGTCGCTCGATTCGCTCTCGTCCGTTTCTCCTTCGTCTCCCCCACCACCGTCTTCGGCGTCACTCTCGTCGCTCTCGCCCTCACTCTCTTCGTCTGTATCGTCGCCTCCTTCGTCGTCGGTAGCCTCTTCGTCGGCTTCGTCTTCGTCGTCTTCACCGCCACCATCACCGTCGTCTTCCTCGCTCGCTTCTTCGTCCTGTTCTCCTTCGCCTTCCTCTTCGCTTTCGCCTTCTTCCTCTTCCTCTTCGCCTTCACCTTCCGCGTCACTTTCAGACTCGGACTCCGAATCGGTCTCGTCCTCACCCGAAAGGAACTCGTCGATCAACGCATCGCCGACCGTCCGGCCGATGGACTCGCCGAGCTTCCGACCGACGATCTCACCGATCACGCCGCCGATCGCCGCACCGAGGTTCTGGTCCTCGTCGATCTCGCCTTCCCACTCTGTTCCCTCGAGCAACTCGCCGATGTCGATCGAGTCGGCCAGTTCTTCGTAGTCGATTCGCTGGAGCATCGAGTCACTCTCTGAGTCACTACTCATGATTCTGCCTCCGTTTCCTGCTGGGATTCCGATTGGGCTTGCGAATCCTCTTCGTCCGATTCGGACTCCTGACCGCTCGCCGACCGACTCGTCTGATCGAGCACCTGCTTGATCACTTGGCGGACGACCTCCGCGACGACCCTCTCGATCGGAAGGTTCGAAATCGCGTCCTTGATCTTCTGACCGAAGAAGTTCTTCACGCCCGCCAGTTTCTTGCGGATGAAGTCGGCCACTCGTGAGATGACCGGGATACCGCCACTCGATTCCTCGTCCTCTCCCTCTTCGTCCTCACCCTCCGCTTCACTTTCTTCGTCCTCAGCGTCGGACTCGCCGCCCATCAGGGAGGGGAAGGATGGAAGCGAGGGGAACAGTCCCTTGAGTTTGTCCCAGAGACCGCCGAGTTTGTCTTTCACGGCGTCGAGCGGCGATTTAGCGAGACTGTCGAGCAGGCCGGTCACCGCCGACAGGAGATTTCCGAGCAGATTGTTGTCTCCGGGACGGGCCGACACGTCGAGGGTGACTTCGTCTAAGTGAACCTCGAGTCCGAGCAAGTCGAGTGCCAGCCCGTCGAGGTCGAGGTGGAGGACGCCGGTCGCTTCGTCGCCTTCGTAGACCTGTTCTGCGTCGCCGCTGTGGACGCCCTCCGCGTCCTCGTCTTCCGGTTCTATCTCTTCTTCTCCCCCTTCTTCGGCTTCTTCTTCGTCCTCACTGTCCGCTTCCTCTTCCTCTTCTTCGGCTTCTTCCTCGTCCTCACCGTCCGCTTCTTCTTCTTCTTCTTCGGCCTCTTCCTCGTCTTCCGCTTCTTCTTCTTCTTCTCCTTCCGCGCCCTCGGATTCTTCGTCAGCCTCCTCTTCTCCTTCGTCTCCCTCGGCCTCCGCTTCGTCTTCGTCGTCCGATTCCTCCGATTCCTCGGTTTCTTCGCCTTCTTCCTCTTCTTCGACCGCCTCACCACCGTCGGTCATAATCCGCCGTGGGCGATTCGATTCCTCGTCTAAACCCGAGCCCGAACTTGAGTTCGATCTCGACCTCGAGGTCGAACCCGAATCCGTCCTCGTTCGCACACGACCGAACTCGTCGTCTTCGTCGGGTCGTGATAGTCCGAAATCGACACTTTCACCACCGTTATCATCTTTTGTGCGATCTCCCATAACTCAAAACCAATATGTTCCACGAGAGACCGCAGTGTGGTAGTTTGGCTTGCATGTGCGATAATCCCGACGCTGAAACGATTAATACGATATTTTTCAAAAATAACCACCTCTCGGTGTTCCGCGTCTCTATTCTCCTTCACCCGTGTACGCTCGACGTACACCCGAACGGAGACGCGAATCCCGTTCGAACCTATCCGAGACTCCCACTTCCGTTCGACTCGAACCGTGCGTGCTCGAGTCGATAGCCGTCCGCTGTCGACTCGACGCCTTCGACGGCGTACAGCGAAATGTCGCGTTCCATCTTCGTCATTACAGGCATGTCGTAGTGTTCGGCCCGATACTCGAGGTCGCTGCCAGCGTCCTCGCGGTCGTCGACGAACGACCGATGAGATTCCAGCCGCGTTCGAGCGACCGACCGCGAGAGTTCCGGGACGTCCGCAATCCGTTCGTCGAACAGCGAGACGAACTCCGACTCGAGTTCACAACCGATCGACTCTCGTCCGGCACACATCGCCGCCAGCGAGGTGGTTCCGGTCCCCCAGAATGGATCGAGGACGGTGTCACCGTACGTCGAATACATGGAGATGAGCCGATACGGAATCTCGAGCGGATAGGCGGCGGATCGGTCGCGAAGGTCGTCACCGTCGGACTCGAGGGACTGCAACTGCCCGCGAACGTCGGTCCAGACGTCGGTGAACCAGCGGTTGCGCTCCTCCCAGAAATAGGCGGCCTCGTACCGGCAGTCGGCACCGGCTTCGAACGACCGGCTCTCCCCACCCTTGCGAAAGATCAGGACGTACTCGTGTTCCAGTGTGACGTACGCGTTGGGCGGGATCATCCCGCTTCCCATGAACTTCGCGGCGCTGTTGGCTGGTTTTCGCCAGAGAATATCGGGTAACGGATCGAAGCCTCGCTCCTCGAAGGCCTCGAGGATTCGCGCGTGATTCGGATAGACGCGAAAGCTACCGTCGACCGTCCGGGTGGCGTCGCCGACGTTGATACAGGCGATGCCACCGTCGGTGAGAACCCGCGAGAGCTCGTCCCAGACCCGGTCGAGCTGGGCGTGCATCGCGTCGAAGGCCTCGCGTCCGTCGCCGGCTTCGAGTGCGTCCGCGATATCCGCGTCGTGGTCGACGAAGAGGTCGTCCCACAGTTCGATCATGGGGTACGGTGGCGACGTGACGACGAGTTCGACCGACTCGTCGGCGACCGCGGAGAGATCCCGTGAGTCGCCGACGATGACGCGGTGCGTCGTATCCATTGTGTCACACTGTCTCTGTCTGCTCCTTAGCAATTGCGGTGGCGACCTTCGTCGAGAGAGACAGAGACACCACGAGCGACGACGTGCTGTCTCTCGGTACCGACGGCGAGAGGATGTATCCGACCGGTCGGCCTTCAAGGATGGAGCAGTGAAACGTCTGATGTGATCAGTTTTTGACTGCTGCAGAACGGAGAGCACCGACGGCACCGGTCCTCGAATCGGACTCCGAAGCCGAATTGTCGCCACCGATCTGCTGTTCGTCTCTCGGGACAGCGGTTTCAGCGGTTCAGAGACGGGTTATTCTTCTTCTTCCTCTTCGTCTCCCTCAGCTTCCGCTTCCTCCATCTCTTCGCCTTCGCCATCGTCTTCGTCGTCTTCACCCTCGGCTTCCGCTTCGTCTTCCTCTTCAGCGTCTTCTTCTGCTTCGTCTTCATCCGAGACCACCGTCTCGAACTCCTCGATCGGTTCCCACTCGTCTTCCTCCGAGGACTGCATGCGACGGCGAGCGACGGCGACCGCGGCGACGATTCCGACACCGATGAGAATGCGACGGAGCCAGCTTCCGGACGAGCCGTCGGCTTCGGTCTCTGACTCGGATGTAACGTCCATCTCGTCGGTCTCCTCACTCTCCCCGGTTACATCGTCGATAATCTCGGGTTCCTCGACCGACTCGAGAGAGATATCTTCGGATTCCATTTCCATTCCTCTGCTGCCAAGCAGATAGCCCGCAGCAGCTCCGAGACCGACGAGAGCGCCTGCCAGCGGCAACGTCCGCCCACCGGACGATTTTCCCTCGGACTCTTCGACGGCTTCCACGATCACGTCCCGCAATGGGGTGTCCATTCCCTTCTCGACTGCCTCTCGTACGACGAACTCCGACAGGGTTTGCTCCTGTTCCTTTGCAGGCATATTACGGTCGACGACATCACTGCAAATAGTTCTGTCCAATGTTTCAATCTGTTTGATGGATTGAGAACACGATATGCACTCGTTACGATCCCGATTCCGGCGCCGAAATTCGACGTTAATCGGGGCTGCGGGTACCGACGTTGAAGTGATCGAGCGGCGAACTGTTCCCTTATATATGTGTCCGAAACACTACAGTGGTCCGACGAGACCGAGGTCGCCGAGGGCGGCGAACCCGCGGAACCCGTAACCGAAGACGAGTGCCGCGGGAAGCCCGCCGGCCAGCATCGCCCGAATCCACGAGGTTTCGTGGACGATGCGCAATCCGAGGATCAAGAGGAGAGCACCGTAGCCCGCACAGAGGACGCGGAGTTCGGGAACCGGGACGCCAGCGAAGACACACGGCGCCGTCGAATAGGCGAGCACCTGCACGGTCTGACTGATCCCCGCCCGATCGCGAACTGTCGGGACGAGCAACAGCGTCTGGAGTGCAGCGGTAAAGTGCAAGGCGAGCGGCGCGACCAGCAAGACGACGAGACTCAGCCAGAACGCCGCGGCGAGCGTCGGCGAGACCGGTAACGCCGGATACGCGTCCGGTACGAGAACGTACCGCGTCGTCTCCGCACAGCAGACGACGACCACGAGGAAGGTCAGCCCTGGGGCTTGATCACCCGGAGAGACACCGACGCGAAAGAAGCGTCGTGGCCGGACCAGAACCTCGAACCAAGCTCGAGCGAGCGCCCTCGGCCCGCGGTCGCGTCCTCCTTCGGGGTTCTCGATCCAGGTCGTCATCTGATTCGCTCCCTCTCACACCGACTGCTAGCGTTTTCGGACGGGACGGTCGGGCTGGTGACGACGGTGGCGGTGGCGATAACGATGACGATGACGATGACGGTAGCGGTGGCCATCTCGACCTCTGGGCCCACTTGACGAGAACGAAACCCATTAGCTCGCGCCTGACTGGTCGTGTTCGCGCACACGAGTCAAACGGAGGAATCTGTCATTAAAGCGTTTACCAATGTCTTTGGGGACCAGTTCGTGGCCGATCACCGGTGTAAGGCGTTCCATAACGAAACGGGTAGAGTACATCCGGAAGATCATGAGCGTCATTCGCCGACCAGGTGTACTCGGGCAAACGACCCAGCGACGCCTCGTCGGTGCCACCTCCGCGCTGTCGGCCGCCGCGATCGAGGCGCTCACCGTCGGCACGTGGTTCGCGCTGGTGGCCGTCGAGTCGCGAACGATCTTCACCGCACTCGCTGGACTCGGCGTTCTCCTGTTCGGGTCGCTCCTCCGGACTGGTGTGCTCGGCTCGGTGACAACCGATCCCTACCACCGCTCCCAACCGATGCGGTTCGTCGCCGCGATCGTTCTCGCCGCCAGCTGGCTCGTCTGGCTCCTCACTGCCGAGTGGATCGGCGGCCTCGAGGGGATCGCCGTCGCGGGCGCCGTTCTCGCCGTCGGTCTCTCGATACAGTTTACGCTCGAGCGACGGACGTACTACCGCTATCGGACCGATCGACTCTCCCAAACGGTCGTGAGTACGATCGTTCCCAGCGTCCTCGTCGCACTCGGCGCGACGGTGCTGCTGATCGCGACCTGGCTCGTCGACTGGTCGATCGTCTTCGCGCTCTTCCCGATCGGCGAAACGACGCTCACACTCGAGGTCGGGAGTATCGCCGCCGGGTTCGCCGGCTACGGTGTCTTTCTGTTTCTGGCCCAGCAACGGCGGTTCCATCAGTTGCTCACGCCCTGAGTCCGAGTCTGGCGGTGACTCGGGAAAAGAACGTTCCGAACGGCCAGTTACTTCCCTCGAGCACCGACGTTCTGGTCGCTCTCGAACGAATCCGGATCCGGCTCGATGTTGGCGTACTGGACCGCTCGTCGACCCAGCGTTGCGATCCGCTCCTCGAGATCCGGATCGACGAACGCACCGTCCTCGAACGCCGAGTGGGAGTTGGCGATTGCCGCCTGATGGGGGATCACCCACGCGTTGAGCGACCGGCAGACCGACCGCAGATGCTCGAGGGTCGTCACCGGGAACGCGCCGCCGGCGACCGTGAGTAGACCGACCGTCTTGTCCTCGAACTCGTCGAACCCGCAGTAGTCGAGCGCCGCCTTCAGCGGCGAGGAGTACGAGCCGTGGTACATCGGCGAGCCGAGCAGGATGGCGTCGGCCTCGCGGACGCGTGTTGCGAGTTCCTCGGCGTCACCCGCCTCCGATCGGTCGACGTCCGCGTCGTACAGCGGTAGATCCAGTTCGCGGAGATCGATCAGGTCCGTCTCGGCACCGGCACGGTTGGCCGCCTCGAGGGCACGCTCGAGCGCGACGTGTGTGTAACTCTCGTCTCGGAGGCTGCCACAGACCGCGGCGACACGGATCGGTTGCTCGAGGCCGCCGTCGGGCCGAGCCTCGGAATCGGTAGCGGAATCGGAATTAGATTCGGATTCGGTCATACGCGTACATCGAAGGGTCGGGTGAAAAATCCACGTACAGTACCGATCGAGAAATGGTGTCGGGTGAAGGCGGGCGATCACCGCCGCAAACTCGCGACCGTCTCTCCTGCTCGCGTCTCGAGGGTCACGAGGCCGTCGTCCTCGAGGTCGGAGAGTAGTCCCCGGAGCCACTCGCGGCCGTACTCGCCGCCGGGTGCGTAATCGACCCGGATTCGGTGGCCGAGCGTGTCCAACTCGAGTTCGTCGTACTCCCGGAGCGTGCCGACGACGCGTCCGCGGAACTGGCGACGACTCCCCTCGAAAGCGGGTTGCGTGGGGACGTCCGGCGCGGTGAAGTCACCGGAGGCGTAGGCCGAACACCACTCGCGCCAGGGACAGCCCACCTCGTCACAGCGCGGCGTCTGCTGGCAGGCCACGCCGCCGAGTTCCATGATCGCGTTGTTCCAGACTCGCGAGCATCCATCGGGCATGAGGTCGTTCGCGGCGGCTTCGAACGCCGCGTCGTCGTCCGGGACGTCGAACGCCCGGTAACAGACGCGCTTGACGTTGGTATCGACGACTGCGTCACCGTTGTTGAACGCGAAGCTCGCGACCGCGTTGGCGGTGTAGGGGCCGACGCCCATCAGCTCCTGGAGACCGTCGGGCGACGTCGGAAACGCGCCGTCGAACTCCTCCTCGACCTGTCGAGCCGCCTCGTGGAGGTACTTCGCCCGGTTGTTGTACCCCAGACTGTGGCTCGTCCAGAAGCCGACGACGTCCGCTCGATCGGCGTCGGCCAGCGCCGCCGTCGTCGGCCAGCGCTCCGTGAACTCTGCCCAGGCGTCGACGACCCGTCCCAGCTGGGTTTGCTGGCTCATCACCTCGCTGACGAGGATCTCGTAGGGGTCGTCGGTGCGCCGCCACGGGAAGTCCCGGTGGTCGCCCTCGTACCAGTCGACCAGCGCCTCGCGAACCGCCTCGAGATCGTCGGGGAGCGTCCACGTCTCGTCTCCGTCTTCGTGTTCGTCTTCGGAGCCGGAACCGTCCGCCCGGTCGCGCTCACTCATCGGTCGACCTAGCGAAGCGGGTTCCTTACGGCTACCGGTTCCGGACGCCTCTCAGTGGGTGTGGACCTTCGTCATCTCGAATAGCCACTGCACTCATCACCGACGAACCGATGACTCGAGTTGCTCTCGGCAAGTCCCATCCCCATCCTCATCCCGAATCTACAGCCAGCACGAAAGGTCTATGCGGCGGGCTCGACACCACTGATACAGACGATGACGCTCGAGGATCTCACCGACGACGTACACGAGTCGTACACGGAACTGGGCGACGAACTCCCCGTCTCGCTCGACCGCGAAACCCGCAACGAACTCGCACTGCTCCAGACCACGCTCGAGCCCGAAGAGACCGACGAACTCGTTCGCCGCGCGGTCCACATGCTCTTCCAGACCGCCGTCGAGACGGGCAACCTGGACTTTCACCTCCGGTCGGGCTACGACGTCACCTACGACGAGTACCTCTCGGGAATGACCTTCGACGAGATGACCGGTGCCGATCAGTATCCGACGATGGACGACGAGCGCCGGTATCAGTTCTAGGGTCGCCGTTCGCGTGCGGTCGGGTGCATCTCCGTGTCCGTTTCTATGCCGCCCGCCGCGGGAACTACCCATCCGTCTCTCTCGACGAGAGCCGTCTCTCGAGCGCTCGCGATGACTACAGTTGCCGTCCGACGAGGTACAGCGGGAGACCGGCCAGTATCCCGGCAAAGAAGAACCTCGGAACGATCGTCAGTACGATCCCCGGCCCGAATGGCGCCCCCCAGACCGCGATCGCGAAGACGACGAACGGAACGCACAGCACGAACGCGAGCAACGCTCGATCTCCCGTGGTTCGCGCGAACGCGAAACAGAACACGATCGCGGCGACGAACGGGATCAAGACGTGGTGGTCGAAGATCAGGTCGATCCAGGTGGGCCCCAGAAATGACATCGGTCTCACGCTGGTGACGACTTGCGCGTAGGCACCGCTCGAGCCGCTGACGATCACGACGACGGTTCCAGCGGTGGGTACGAACCGAGGTTCGATATCGAGCGCACCGATCGAAAGGATTCCGGCGGCGGCGACGACGTACGTGACGCCGATTCCGACCCAGATCGGCGTCCAGGGAATCGACGCGAGACCGAGCGAGCCGGTGATCAGGACGAAGCCCAGACTCGACAGTGCGATCGGTCCGGTGTTCCCGTTCATGAAACGACCGTACTCGATACCCGGGGTGATATATGCTTTCCTGTAGTTCGAAGTCGAAGAAATCGAAATCGACTGGTATTCGTGAGAGCCGGCACGGAGATCGAACCGATACTGATTCACCGCGAATCACGACTCACCGTTCGATATCGAGCGCGGCTATATACCGATTCGCTGCAAGGAACGACTATGGCAACCGACGGGACCCACTCTCACTCCACCGAGTCGCCCACAGCTTCGAGCGAGAGCCCCTCGAGAACTGAGACGTCCGAATTAGAGGCATACGTCTCGCCGACGGCGGACTTCCTGCTCCTGTTCGTGTTCGCGGTCGCGCTCACGGCCGCCGTGGCTGGCGGCGTTATTTTTATGCCCTGAGTTCCTCTCACTGGACGTGAACGACGCCGGGCTCGCCGCCGTCCGATTTCTCGCCGACCACGAGCGCTCGCTGTGGATCGGTGCCCTCCTGTTGTACGGCGTGGGAGACACCATCACGACGTTCTGGGGGCTCTCGACCAGCGGCGTCGCCGAGGCCGGACCGATCGCCGGGCCGTTGATCGAGTCCTACGGTCGCGAGAGTTTGCTCGGGATCAAAGTCGTCGTCTTCGGACTCTTCTACGCGGTCTGGTCGCGTTTGCGGACGGCAGGTCGCGTCGCCGTCCCGCTCGCACTGGCCGTCGTCGGCGGGTTCGTGACCGTCTGGAACGTCGTCGTCATCCTCTCGGCGTCGTGACCGTCGCTTCCTGCCCGTGGCCGGCGGCGGCCCCACCGAGACCCTAGCTGACGTCTTCGACTGCCTCACAGAAGAGATCGGCACCGAGTTCGATCTCCCGCTCGGTGACGTCCAGCGGCGGCAACAGGCGCAGCGTCTTGTAGCCACAGCCGAGCGTCAAGAGCCCGCGCTGGAGTGCCGCCGCGATCGCGTCCTGGCGTCGCGCCTTGGTATCGAACTCGACGGCCAGCATGAGTCCGCGGCCGCGAACGTCGACGAGGGCCGCAGAGTCAGCCGCCGCCGCCTCGAGTCGCTCCCGGAATTGCTGGCCGCGTTCGCGGACGTTCTCGAGGAGATTCGCCTCGTGGATCGCGTCGATCGTCAGCACCCCCTGCATCGAGGCGACGACGTCGCCGGCGCCCCACGTCGAGGAGAGTCGCCCGGTCTCCTCGGGGAACACGTCCGAGCGCGAGATCGTCGCACCCACGCGCAGTCCCTTCCCGCTGGTGATCACGTCGGGGGTGAGCTCGAGGTGGTCGATACCCCAGAGCTCGCCGGTGCGACCGAGTCCCGACTGGATCTCGTCGGCGACGATCTTGACGTCGAAGCGCTCGCGGATGGCCTCGAGGTCCCGTGCGAAGTCGTCGTGGGCGACGCGGTAGCCACCCTCGCCCTGAATCGGCTCTACGATGAGGAAGGCGACCTCCTCGGGATCGATCACACCGCGGTCGGGATCGAGTCTGTCGGCGACGACGTTGCCGCCGGGGCCGTCGGTACACCACTGCTGGTCGTACTCCGCTTGCGTCGAGGGGAACGGGACGCTGACGACGCCGGGGATCTCCGGATACCCTTTCCGCTGGACGGCCTTCGAGCGGTTCAGGGAGAGTGCACCCAGCGTGCGGCCGTGGAAGGCACCGTCGAAGGTGAACGCGCGGTGGCCGCCCGAGGCGTAGCAGATCTTGATGGCGTTCTCGACGGCCTCCGCGCCGGAGTTCGAGAGGAATACCCGGTCCATGTCGTACTGGCTCGTCAGGTCGACGAGCCGGTCCATCAGCTGCGTGGGACCGGGGAACTCGCTGTTCTCCGGAGAGCCGCCACCGCTGACGTAGAAGTCCTGACCGGCGATCTTCAGCGGGTCGACGAGGTCGAACTCCCGCAGTCGGTCGAGAATCAGGGGGTTGTTGTACCCCAGCGGGGCGGCGGCGACGTGACTCGTGAAGTCCATCAGGACGTTGCCGTCGACGTCGGTACAGAAGGGGCCGATCGCCGGTTCTTGGACGTCCCAGACGAACTCGTAGACGTAGGTACTCGGGGCGGCGTTCGCGTGGTGGTATTCGACCCAGCGTTCGGCGTGTTCGCCGGGTATCCGATCCACCCGAGGTTCGACCGTCTCTCTGTCCATACGTCCACTATCGGCGGCAATCGATTAAAAGATTCGTCACGTTTGCACCCGCTGTGTTCCTAGAGGACGACAACGAGCGACGCGAGTGCGCCACCGAGCAACAACACGCCGCTGTAGATCGCCACCCGCCGTTTGAACTGCGTGTTCGTCGACGCCGCCGCGAGCACGGCCTTGACGACGATGCTCGAGACGGTCGCCAAGAGGATGGCGATCGTCGCTTCCGCCGACGTCAACTGCTCGCCGCGGTAGAGGACGACCGCCGAGGTCGTCGCCCCGGCACTCGAGACCAGTCCGCTCGCGAGTGCGGTGATGTAGAACCCGAGCGTGCCGAACCACAGCTCCGCGAGCGATCCGAAGACGAGAACGACGAGGAAGACGGCGCCGAATCCGAGCGCATTCTTCATCGAGAACGGACTCTCGAGATCCATCGTGGTCGACTCCCGCCAGTTTGCGGTGAGACCGGTGATGACGAACGCGAGGACGATCACGGTCCCGAGCGGGACGAACGCCTCGATCAGCGGTGAGACGTCGCTGCCGACCGTGAACGCGACGGCGATCGCGAGGTTTCGGACGGCCATCGCGGCGTCGGCGAGCAGGATCGCTGCGACCGCGTAGGAGGCCGCTTCCGGACGCTGTCGGACCTGATCGAGCATCGTTCCGACGACGGCCGTCGACGACGCGAGCCCGCCGAAGAAGCCGGTCACGGCGATACCGCGGCCGCCGTAGGTCGAGACGATAGCGTAGTTGACGATCCCGATGCCCGCCACGGCGACGACCATCAGCCAGATAACTTGCGGCTCGAGCGGGATGGTGACGCCGGCGATCTCGGGTTCGTACTCGGGCGGAAGGATCGGGTAGATGACGAACGCGAGGATCGCGAACTCCGTCGTCGAGCGCATCTCCTCCCGGGAGAGCCCCCAGGCGAACTCGTGGAGTTCCCGCTTGAGGACCAGCAGGAGCGACGAGAGGACGGCGACGGTGACTCCCTCGAGGATGAATCCGGCGGCGACGAGTGCCCCGACACCGTAGGCGACGAGCATCGAAACGGAAGTCGTCAGCGAGAGACCGGTGTCCTCGTCTCCGTCGGTAAGCCCCTGTACCGCGAGCAAGACGCCCTGGACGATCACGAGCAAGCCACCCAGAAGGAGCAGACTCTCACCGACGTCGGCCTCGCGGACGAGCACGGTGAAGACCGCACCGAGGAGGCTGATCAGGGAGAAGGTCCGAATACCGGCGGACTTCTGTGACCACTCCCGCTCGAGTCCGAGGAACATCCCCAGCGCCCCCGCGAGCGCGATACGGACGACCGTCTCCTCGAGGGGAGCGTCGACGAGCTGTTGGAGGACGACCTCGTTCACCTCGGGAAATTCACCGGTCGAACATATAAACGACTCGCCGAGTAGACCGCCCTGAAACTGCGGGAGAACGCTCCGGCGAATCGTCCAAGACCACCGACAGGTATTTCGATCACGGCTGTGATTGTTCGAGCGTGCTTGGGGGATACCAGTTCGATCGGACGCGTGCGCCGTGGTGGGTACTCGGAGCCCTCATCGCAGGCGTCCTCCTCTACATCCTCTACACGTTCATCGGCACGTTCGTCTTCGGACTCTTCCTCTACTACGCGACGCGGCCGGTCTACCAGCGACTCGTGAAGCGACTCGGGTCGCGTGCACTCGCCGCCGTCGTGTCGTTGATCACGCTGGCGATTCCGTTCATGTTGCTTCTGGCCTACACGGCTGCTGTCGCGGTTCAGGAACTCTCTGCGGCCGTCGGGGAGGACGGCTTCGAGACGCTCGAGGAAGCTCTCGAGCCGTACCTCGACATCTCCGAACTCGTGAGCGATCCCGAGCAATTGCTGACCAGCCCTGCGAGCACTGATATCGTGAATACCCTGCTCGACAACGCCCCAGCCTATATCGGATTCTTCGGGACGGGTGCCCTGCACGTGTTCGTCATGCTCGCGCTGGCGTACTACCTGCTGAAAGACGATCACCTGCTCGCCCGGTGGTTCCTCCAGACCTTCGGCGACGACGAGGCGGTGCTCGAATCGTACTGTACCGAGATCGACCGGGATTTCCAGAACGTCTTCTTCGGCAACATTCTGAACGCGTTCATCACGGCTATCGTCGGTGCGTTCGTCTTCAGCGTGCTCAACGTCTGGGCACCACCGGCGGTGGCCGTCCCGTACGCGGTACTCGTCGGTGTCCTCTGTGGTGCTGCGAGTCTGATCCCAGTCGTCGGGATGAAACTGGTCTACGTCCCCGTCGCCATCTATCTGTTCGTCCGTGCGTTCATGATGGCGCCGACGGAACTCGTCTGGTTCCCCCTCGTCTTCCTCGTCGTCGCGTTCGTCCTCGTCGACTTCATTCCCGACATGATCATCCGCCCGTACGTCTCCGGCCGGGACCTCCACCTCGGATCGATCATGCTCGCGTACATCCTCGGCCCACTGCTCTTTGGCTGGTACGGCATCTTCCTCGGGCCCATGCTCCTGATCGTCACCGTCCACTTCGTCCGCGAGGTCCTCCCGGTTCTCGTCTCCGAGACGCCGATCCGACCGTACAGTATCGATCCGGCCGTCGCACGAATTCCACGCGATCCGTCCGACGAGAGCGAGGTCGGCCCCGATCTCGAGGCGGCGACGGCTGCACTCGAAGCGGAGTCAGAGAGTAGCTCGAGTCGGGAACTGGAATCGGAGTCAGAGTCGGAATTAGAGACGGAATCGGAACCCAAATCTGAACGCGAACGGATGGGTGGGGGCGAGGACGAGAACGGGAACAGAAAGTAGAGTCGGAGGCGGGGTGGGATCGAGACCAGAAGCAGGAACGAAACCGATCGTCTCACCCAGAACGACGAAACGACTCGAGTCGGTCCGGCCTTCTCTTCTCTCCCCTCGAACTCGACGACCACGACCGGAGTGAATCAACGTCTCCGACGTACTCGATTGGCTCGCCGGATAGAGTGGTCGACGAGAGCGGACACCGACGAACTGACGGCTCTCGAGAGACGTACTGGCGGTTCACCGGACCACTGGAGGTCATCCCTCGTTCGGGACGTGGCCTCGCGGAACTTACAGATCGACGTACTGGGCTTCCCACTCTCGTCGTGCCTCGAGTTCGCGCCGACCACGTCGGGTCACTGTGTAGAAGTTGGTCCGTCGGTCACGCTGTCCCTTCTCGACGAGGCCCTTGTCGACGAGCGTGTCGAGGTTCGGATACAGTCGGCCGTGATGGATCTCCTTCTCGTAGTACTGTTCGAGCTCCTCTTTGATCGCCAGTCCGTGTGGTTCCTCCTCCCCAGCGATGACGAACAGCAAGTCTCGCTGAAATCCTGTCAGGTCGTACATTGGGTAAGTACCGGTCGTACTTATTATCGGAATTTAATAAATATACCGGGTCGTTTCGATTGAGACTGGGGTATTACCGTGGACAACAGAGGTACGACCCGTTACAGAAGGATAACCGTCGTGAGGGTTCGCAATCGTTTGTTGCATAATGCCCTATTCATGTTTAGCCTTCAGAAAGTTTTGGCCAGTACAATTGTGTTCACGTCCACCGCCTCGGTCGTCGAACTCGAACGACGGGTTCACACGATAGATTCGAATCGGGTCGTTACTGAGAGTCGTTGCACACGCGACACGCGACAATCGTCCGACGGATCTGAATAGTGTCCTGGGTGAGAACGAACCACGACCTCGCACACTGCGCACTCGCCGGTCAGTGTGATCGTGTCCGAGTAAACAGGAAAGCAGATCGCGCGACATGAAAAAGGTCGCGCGATCGCTTGCCGCCCTGAATTGGTCCCCGCTGACGCTTCGGCCCTCCAAGCGAAGCGTCAGGTGATGAATTTCGCTCGGTAGACTTAAAGGTACCGACAACAGCCGAAATCGTGATACGTTTACATTGACAATCACTGAACGAAACTGGTCAGATATGCTCCTCTTCGAGCACCCACCCCAGTGCCCGCTTGTAGTACGTAAACATCTGTTCGACGCCGTCGTGGCGCATCTCGTCGCTTTCGAGCTGTGACTGGAGATACTCGTACTGCTCGCGGATTTCGTCTTCGTCTCGCATACGAGCGCCTACCATCTCGAGACGCAAAAAGCTGTGAACGGACTCGAGACTCGCCACGGGGATCGGTCATCCATCGTCAGCCCTCGAAGCAACTCCCGTTTCATCGGTCACGGTGATCTTTCTTCCCGACAACGGTTGCCTCGCGACGAGCGAACACGGAAAGACGGGATGTTCACAGAAGTGCCAGACGAGCATGTGCCGACGGCTCCCGGTCACGCCAGGGTACTCGAGGTCCGATGCCGAAAACGTTCGAGGAAGGTCGTCGAAACAGTCTTCACACGCTTCGAACGACTCGAACACCTTCCGGTGGCCATCAGATCCGGAACTACGACGCTCTACAACGTATCGTCCGTCCTCGCGATACCGACCGGTCGTCTGTGTGAACTCCGCTCTCCGTGTGAGTACGGTTCCGATTCTGTCACGAAGGCTGGCAAGCTCTTCGCGAGTCAGTACGCAGGTTTCCGAGTCGAACTCGAGACGGAACGTCTCTTCATCGGTGGAACTGTCCTCGTAGACGGCGACCTGTCTCGAGTCGATGTCGCTTCGGACGTGAGTACGATCGGCGAATTTCTCGATCAGGAGCGGGCGAACTCCGTGTCATCGTGTTCGGCCGATCGATCGGACGACCGAAAAGCGTTGCTGGGGTGTGTGAACCAGTCGCTACCGAGGTAGTACACGAAAAAGTGGGACAGGACCAATTGCGATACGGATACGAACGCGACTCGTGAAGCCGTGTTACAGTCCGTCGTCTTCCTCGTCTTCCTCGTCCTCGTCTTCGTCTCCGTTCTCACCGTTGCCGTTCTCGAAGGTTAGCGTGACCTCCTCGTCGTCGCCGTCGATCTCGACGTCTTCGTCGATTTCGTCGTAGTCGTCGTGGTCTGCGTAGACCGTGTATTCGCCGTTCTCGAGGTCGGTGAATTCGACTTCACCGTCCTCGTCGGTCTCGTCTTCGTAGTCGTCATCGTCGTCGAGACCGTTGTCGTCTTCCTCGTCGTCGTCCATCGCTTCATCGTCTTCTTCCTCGTCCGCGTCTTCGTCCTCGTCGTCGACCGCATCGTCTTCTTCTTCCTCGTCTTCCTCGTCGTCGTCACCGAGACCATCGTCATCGTCGTCCAGCAGTCCCTCGTCGCTTTCGAGCCAGACTGTCGCGCCTTCGATGGGTTCTTCGTCTTCGTCTTCGACAGTGACGGTCAGGGAGTACGTTTCGTCGTCGTCCTCCTCGTCCATCTCGTCGTCTTCCTCGTCTTCGTCTTCCAGCTCGTCGTCTTCTTCATCCTCCTCGTCGCCGAGTGGATCCTCGTCTTCTTCGTCTTCCAGCTCGTCGTCCTCGGCTCCGGGATCGTCCTCTTCGTCACCGGGACCTTCGTCTGCACAGCCTGCGAGGACGAGTGCACTTGCGCTTCCTGCTGCAGCCACGAACTTGCGTCGACTGATTCGGCTTCGGGACATACATTCTGGTAAGACGTTCCGACTGGTTGCCGTGCGGCCTGCAGCTGCCGCACTTTAATGACGCATTAGCTCTCGGGTAAGAAATTGTGACTCTCTTTCTCGAAGGACCATCTGTGCTATCGCCCCTCTCCCGACTCGAGACCCGCATTCGGCCCTGAGAACCGGATTTCAAGTGGAGTGTTATCACACAACGTGGAGTTCGAGCGACCGATCGTCGACCCAATCTGATCGTAACGGCCCCTGTTTCGGCTGAGAGATGACCCGTTTTCGAGCCCGTCGGTCGGAGGGGACACTCGAGTCTCCTGTCTCCTCCGGGGACGAGTGACGGCGACCGACTCGAGCACGGAGGGATGTAATTCGGTGGCCGAAATGAGGGTGAGAAACCCTCAACGATGCGGTCTCTCGGCCCAGACGTACGTTTTCGTCCTGGGCGTTCCTTTCACAAAATAGTTGTACCATTGGTCCCATGTTAGCTGCGTGAAACGACGGATCGCCCTCGGATTCGCCCTCGCTGTCGTCCTCCTCACGCTGCTGGTCAGCTTCGTCGGAAGTGACGACGTCGTCGAAAACCTCCTGAGTGCGGACTACCGTATCGTCGCACTCGGGCTCGCCTCGGGGACGCTCGCACTGTTGTTTCGCGGACTGGTTTGGGTTCGATTCCTCTCTCTCGTCGACGACACGGCGACTCGCGGCCGGATCGGGAGTATCTTCCTCGCCGCGATGTTCGTCAAGTACGCGACGCCGTACGGGCAGGTCGCGACGGAACCGTTCGTCGCCTACCTCGTCTCTCGAGATTCCGAGATGGCGTACGAGGACGGACTCGCGGGAATCCTGTCGGCGGACCTCCTCAACTACGTCCCCTACTACACGTTCGGCTTTCTGGCGATCGCCTCGATCATGACCGCGGGAACGGTCGGCGACGACATGCTCACTTACCTCACGGCGTTCGGTGGTCTGTTCGTCGTCGTCATCACGCTCTCGTATCTCGTCGTCCGACAGCCGGTCCTCGTCTATCGGATCGTCCTCGGGATAACCGCACTGGTACGGCGGACCCTCGGACAACTCTCCGAAAAGGCTGCGAAAGCGCTCGCGCCCGATACGATTCGTGAACGACTCGACGGCTTTTACCAGTCGGTCGAAACGATCACGTCCGACCGAAAGAACCTCGCGATCGCGACGATCTACGCACATCTCGGGATGGTCTTCCTGATGCTTCCGGTTTACATCGGCGCGGTCGCCCTCGGTTACGAGATCGCGTTCCCGGTGGTCGCGCTCGTCGTCGCACTCGGCAAACTCGGCTCGATCGTTCCCGCACCCGGCGGACTCGGTGGCGTCGAAGCCGTCGTCACTGCCGGGCTAACGACCCTCGCACAGTTCGACCCGCCCGCAGCGTTCACCGTCGCGATCATCTATCGCGCCTGTACGTACGGGCTCACCCTCGGACTCGGTGGCATCTGTGCGATCGGCATCGTCTTTCGGAAATGAGAGAGAGGAGAGAGGTGAGGGGCCGAACGAAAGGGACTATCCGTCCTGCACGAGTATTCTCACATATGAAGATCCGCGGTGAACGGGAGTGTACCGAGTGTGGCACTCGCTGGTCGTACTACGAAACCGGCAGCGTCGGCTGTCCGGCCTGTGGCAGTATCCAGAGCGTCGGCATCGACGACCGAACCGAACACACCGACCTCGAGACGCCGTTCGACCTCACCGCCATCCGAAACGCCATCGACGAGGACCCCATCGAAGACATCGCCTCGCGCGCACGCGATGAATGCCAGGCTTACGTCCGCCGGCGAGGATTCATCAACGCCGGTCGACTCGAGTCCCTCGACGACGACTACCTCGCCGCGACCGAGTTGCTACACGTCAGCGATATCGTCGGCCGACTGCGAGAGTACGAGCTCTCCGACGACGAAGAGTTGTACTTCCTCTCACTGTTGCGCGATGCCGACGGCGGACAGCGCCCACCCGTCTCGGAGGTCCCACGATCACTCCAGAGCGCTCGCGGACTCGCCTACGCCAACGCCGTCCACGAGTATCGGCGGGATATCCGGACGTGGGTCGACGATCAGACGGCACAACAGCAACGAACGCGATCACGAACCGAACACCAAGACCAGCACCAGCACCAGGACCAGGACGACCCCTCCGTACTCACCAGCCTCGAGCGCTCCACGCTCGAGGCGCTCGGCGAGCACGTCACACGGATCCGTATGCTCGACGGCGACATCGAGCCGCGAACGGCCGAAACGCTCGTCGACGCGACTCGAGACCTCGCCACGGGTATCCGTGACGACGACGATACGGCGGTAGCGCAGGCTCAAAATCGCCTCGAACGGCTCTCGTTCGGGTAAGAGGACCGTCGGTCACCCACTCTCGGTTCACTCACGACACCCGAGTCACACTCAGAACTACCTTTTTGGGGTTCCGAGCCGGAATTCGGACAGGTGGACAGAAATCGGACGCGAGACGACGTACGCTTCGCCGAGCGCCAGACGTTCCCCTCGTGGATGGGACCGGCGCTTCTCGTGCTCGCGGTCCCTGGACCGCTGCTCGCGATCGCTGCAGTCGTCGGCGAACAGGGTCTCACCCGGAATTTACTCTCACTGGTCGCGGTCGTCGTCGCCCTCACCGTTGCCCCGCTCCCGTTGCTCCTCAGGTCGGCGATGCAGACGCAAGTGACCGACGACGGACTCCAGATACAGTACTGGCCGTTTCACCGCTCGCCCCGGGCGGTCCCGTTCGACGAAATCGACGACGTGCGGGTCGAAAGCCGGCGCTCCTACCAGTACGGAATCAGGTGGACGCGGACCGGCTGGGAGTACACGCCGAACTCCAGAGATGGAGTGGCGGTCACGCGCCAGGAGCAAAAGCCGGTGTTCGTCGGCTCGGATCGGCCCCACGAGCTCGCGATGGCGATTCGTGAGGGACTGCGCGCGTATCGACGTCGGTGACTGCTCGTGCCCTCGGGTTCGGTCTCGAGTGGTGAAGGCCCTCCTCAGGGAAGATCGACGTCGACGTCTTCCTGAATGCTCGCCGCCTTCACCGTGTTGTACAGCAACATCGCGCGGGTCATCGGACCGACACCGCCGGGGACCGGCGTGATGGCGCTGGCTTTCTCTTTGGCGCTCTCGAACTCGACGTCGCCGACGAGTTCGTACCCCTTCTCGTTGTCGGCGTCGACGCGGTTGACACCGACGTCGATCACGACGGCATCGTCGCCGATCATCGAGCCGTCGATCAACTCGGGGACGCCACAGGCTGCAACGACGATATCTGCACTTCGAGTCTTGGCGGCGAGGTCGTCGGTCCGGGAGTGACAGATCGTCACCGTCGCGTTTCCGTCCTCGGCCTTCTGGATCAACAGGTTCGCCAGCGGCTTGCCGACGATGTCCGAGCGACCGACGATCGTCACGTCCGCACCCTCGAGTTCGATACCTGCAGACTCGAGTAGTTTCTGGACGCCGTGGGGCGTACACGGACGGAAGCGGGCGTCTCCGGCGACGAGACGGCCGACGTTTTCGGGGTGGAACCCGTCGACGTCCTTGCCGGGGTCGATCCGTCGGATCACGTCTCGGTAGTCGATGTGATCGGGGACGGGCGACTGAACGAGGTAGCCGTGGACGTCCGGATCCGCGTTCAGGTCGTCGATGGCGTCGAACAGCTCCTCGGCGGGTGCGTCGCCGTCGACCTCGACGTGAACGCCCTCGATGCCGACCTCCTCGCAGTCGCGCTGTTTCATGTTCACGTAGGTCTGACTCGCGGGATCCTCCCCCATCAGTACCGTCGCGAGTCCCGGCCGCGAGCCGGCGTCGGCCAGCGTCTCGATCGCGTCCGTCAGCTCGTCGCGAATCTCTGCTGCGACCGCGTTCCCGTCGATGATCTCGGTCATACTCGAGAAGGCGACGGCGACACTCATTAACCCTCGGGTTCGTGCCTATTTTCGTCGACTCGCCTATCCCGATAGGCACGTCCGTGTATATGTTGGCTGTCGGGGCCAGCCGATTTCCAATCAGGAAGAGTCGGCCTCGCGGGGCGTCGAAACGGTCGTGTGACTGGTGAGACGTTCGGGTGTGAACGTGAGTGTGAGAAAAAGCGTTCAGCGACCGCTAGTCGCTCTCGTAGAGTGGGTTCGCCTCGCACAGGTCGGCGACTTCCTCGCGAACCTCGTCGATCACGTCTCGGTCCTCGGGTGAATCGATCACGCGCGCGATACAGTCACCGACGACTGCCATGTCCTCCTCGTCGAAGCCGCGCGTCGTGAGTCCGGGCGTGCCCGCGCGGATCCCGCTCGGGTTGAACGCCGATCGTGTCTCGCCGGGCACGGTATTACCGTTGAGAACGATACCGGCTTCCTCGAGCGCCTCTTCGGCGTCGCCACCCGTCGTGTCAGGGTGCGACGGTCGGAGGTCGGCCAGCACGAGGTGGTTGTCCGTACCGCCGGAGACGAGTTCGAAGCCGTGGTCGGCGAGCGTCTCGCCGAGTGCTTTCGCGTTCGCGACGGTTCGTTCGGCGTACTCCTCGAACTCGGACTCGAGGGCTTCGCCGAAGCCGACGGCCTTGCCGGCGACGTTGTGCATGAGCGGACCGCCCTGTCCGCCGGGGAAGACGGCGGCGTCGATGTCGTCGGCGTACTCCTCGTCGCACATGACGATGCCGCCGCGGCCGGCACGAATGGTCTTGTGCGTCGAGCCGGTGACGAAGTCGGCCACGCCGACCGGCGACGGGTGAACGCCGGCGGCGACGAGGCCGGTGATGTGGGCGATGTCCGCGAGGTGAAGCGCGTCGACGGAATCGGCGGCTTCCTGAATGCGCTCCCACTCGACTTCCCGCGGGTACGCGGAGTAACCCGAGACGACGATGTCGGGGTCGAACTCCTCGGCGTGGTCGGCGAGGCCCTCGTAGTCGAGGTAGCCCGTTTCGGGGTCGACCTCGTACTGCTCGACCTCGTAGAGTTGGCCCGTGAAGTTCGCTGGGTGTCCGTGTGAGAGGTGGCCGCCGTGGGTCAGATCGAGCGAGAGCACCTTGTCGCCGGGCTCGAGCATGGCGAAGTAGACGGCCTGATTGGCCTGGGTCCCCGAGTGGGGCTGGACGTTGACGTGCTCGGCGCCGAAGAGTTCGGTCGCGCGGTCGATTGCGAGGCGTTCGACCTCGTCGGCGAACTCACAGCCGCCGTAGTAGCGCTCGCCGGGGTATCCCTCGGCGTACTTGTTCGTTAGGACGCTGCTCTGGGCGTCGAGAACAGCACGGCTGACGTGGTTCTCGCTGGCGATCATCTGGAGCGTCTCTCGCTGGCGGTCGATCTCGCCTTCGAGAGCGTCGGCGACTGCCGGGTCGACCCCTCGAACGTGCTCGTGTTCCATGTCTCGAAAGGTGACTGGGCGAGGCATAAGTGTACCTTTCTCCGGCAAATCGATCCCACTGAACCCCCTCGTTGTCACGTCGCACACGCTCGAGACGGCTCCCGCTCGAAGATGTTTACTGACATACTACCCGATACAACTAACTGGGCCGAGTGACATTCACCGACCCAAATGATCGAGTGGGAGGTGGGTGACGGCCACCTTCGCGTCGTCGACGCAGACAACGCCGAGGTAACCGTCGAAGGGAGGGGGTTGACGGTCGCGGGTCCAGGGCCCGCTATTTCGCGGCCGGTCGACGAGACCGTCGAAGCGACGGCCAGCCGGTTACGGCTCCCTCACGCGATCGTCTATGCCTTCTCACTCGGGCGCGACGAACAGTACGAACTCGATCCATCCGGCGAACCGCTCTCGTTGCCTTCCGGCGAGTACATCGTCGATATCGACACCGAGATCAAGATCTACCTCCGGTTCTCGGGGCGCGCGATCATCGAACAGGCCGACGACTACGAGCACATCGACCTCGCGTTCCCCGATCGGCGGCGAGTCATCTTCGGGTTCCGAAGCCACCACGAACTCCCCGCCGGCACGATCACCGTTCCCTCGACTCCCGAGGGAACGGCGACGGCGATCACCCACCTCACCTCCTCGCAGAAGACGTCGACGCCCGACCGAACCTACCCGACGCTGCGCGGGCATCCACCGCTCGTCCGGCAGGGACCGGAGTCCGAGATTCCCGACCGGATCGAAGCGAGCACTCCCGACACCGGCATCGAACTCCTCGTCCCCGACGCCTACGAACCGCTGTTCGTCACCGCACCGCTTGCGTACTACCTCCAGGCGCGGGTTCGAACGACCGACCGGGAGACGCCGACGCTTCGCCTCCCCGACGTCGCACGGGAGGTGTCGCTGTCGTCGATGCCGACTCTCGAGCGCGAGGTCGAACAGTTGCTCCGTAAGACGTTCTTTCTCGACTGCCTCGTTCGGAACGCGGGGCCCTACCGGGCGAACCTCTCGGAACTGAGCATGCTCGAGGCCCTAGAACTCGATATGGACACCCTCTACGAGGCGACCCCACAACGGCGACTGGCGACGTACCTCAACGTTCCCTACAGCGCGATCGAACACCGCCTCCCGACGTGGCACCTCACGACCTACGTCGAGCCGACGCCGTCGAACGTCGAATTGCTGCCGTTCTTGCTCGACCGGCTCAGTTTGCTCGGATTACCCCGAACCTCCGAACTCGAGGGGAAGGAACTCGTCGAACGGTCACTCGAGGATTTTTATCGGGGGCCAGGTTCGGATCCGAACGCGAGAGCCGGCACCAGTCAGGTCGCGTCCGTCGACATCGTCAAACCCGAACTCAAGAGCAGCCACGCCCACGGCTGGCTGGCAGAGGGCGTCCCGATCGACGTCTTCAAATCCGCGCCTGAAGCCTACTACAACCGGTTGAACTACCTCGAGAACGGAAACGATACGACGTCGATCTGTATCGTCTTGAACGACCCCGAGATGGACGGCGAACAGACGGACGTCGCGGACATTTACCGCCAGCGGTCGGACGACCTCGCGATCGACGTCACCGTCGAGGAGTCACTCGGGACGGCCGAGCTGGCTCGCGTGTTCGAGACCGACCACGACTTCGTCCACTACATCGGCCACTGCGAGACGGAGGGGTTGCGGTGTTCGGACGGCTCGCTTTCGATCGACTGTCTCGACCGATGTAACGCACAGACGTTCTTCCTCAACGCCTGCGGCTCCTTTTACGAGGGGCTATCGCTGATCGAGAAAGGAAGCGTCGCCGGTGCAGTCACCTTCACCAAGGTGCTCAACGACCACGCCGTCAAGGTCGGTTCGACGTTCGCCAAACTGCTGATCCACGGTTTCAGCATCGAGCGGGCGATGTCGCTCGCGCGCAGGCGAATCATGATGGGTAAAGATTACGCCGTCGTCGGCGACGGCACGCACTCGCTGACACAGGGCGAACACCGCGTCCCGACGACGGGGACCGTCGAACACCTCGAGGACGATCAGTATCTCCTCTCGCTCGAGTGTTTCTCGACGCAGATGACTGGCCTCTACTACTATCCACACGTCGAGACGAACGAGCACGCGTACCTCTGTGGGACCGAGTCGAGTTTCACACTCGAGACTGCCGAGTTGGTATCGTTCCTGAAAGAATCGGAAACGCCGGTGATCTACGACGGCGACGTGTACTGGTCACAGGACCTGTGGCCGTTGGTCGAGTCCTGATCGATCCGTGGACGTGGATCTACGGACCGCCGTAGATACTCACACGCTTCGCTTCGACGACACCCGCCTCGAGCGACTGAACGACCTGAGACAATCGTTCGCTGTAGTTTCGAACTGCCACCCATAGCTGTGTGTGTTTGACACCCATACGAGTACATAATTACAAGTTACTCGTATTTAGGCTTTCCCATCAGGTCACTCCAGCGACAGTAGGGGTCATATAACCAATCCCAATAGTCAATGATGTAGTCATAATCACCGCTGAAGTAGTCGAAAAAACACATGATGTAGCATCGTTGTCTGAGAAATGACGACGGAATCGACAAAAATCACCGGTAGTCACCGATGACCAGAACTTCCGGTGCCGAAACGGCCAACAAAATTAAGTACCCGGCGCTCTTTTACTTGTGTATAGGCATGACCTCAAATTTACTCAACCACCAGATAGACGATATCCTGGAAACGGTCCTCTCGGACGCCTCTGGGGACGTTTACATGGTCAACCCATCCTGGGATGCCATCGAAGAGTTCGTAACTGTCGCCACCGAGTTCGATGGCGACCTTCCGACAGTCCACATGCTCGCAGACGAGCGCACGCTCAAGGACGTGATGGACGATTTCATCGTCGCCAGTAACGCAGCCGACCTCATCGTCGAGGATGCACTCGCGCTCCGAACTCTCGATCAGGCACCGGAGAACTCGCTGTTGATCACCGACGACCGCGTCGTCGCCGTCGTTCACGCCGGCGATCGTGTCGGCGGCCTCGTCACCGACGACGAGGAGTTCGTCGAGGCTGCAGTCGACTCCTACGCCAGCCGCTGGGAGGACGCCGACGCGTTCAACCTCCGTACGCCACCGATCTCGCGCGTCCGCGAGACGCTCTCCGACGAGATCTCGACCGACGCCGAGGGAGACTTCAGCGCGATTCTCAACTCCCTCGAGACCGCTCGCGGCGACGGCGACGGCCTCGACGAGGTCACCATCTCGCTGCTCGTCGCTGCGAAGAACGACGCCCTGCTCTACGACATCAGCAAGTGGGGCGAGGACGTTGGGATCGCCTCCAAAGCGACGTTCTCACGAACGAAGACGAAGCTCGAGGACATGGGCCTGATCGACACCGAGAAGGTCCCGATCGACGTCGGCCGACCGCGTCTGCGCCTGAAGATCGGCGACGAGCGGCTGCAGGAAGCTGACAACGGCCAGCTCGCCACGGTCGCCCAGAGCATCCTCAACTGAGCGGACCACGCAATTTTCGACGTTTTTGAGCGAAGCGCCACGATCCTCGAGCGCGAGCCGTGTGTCGTGTGCCGTCCGTCGTGTGTCGTCCGTCGTGTACCGTGTGCCGTGTCTATCCGTCGAGTTCCAACTCCAGTCGACGAGAGTATCGTCCGTGGCGTTCGTGGAGATCCCTGTGCCAGAGTCGTTGCTGGCTCACGATCGGTACAGTCGACGAACTCTCAGACCAATCGGTCTCGCCGATCTCGGGGTCTCGGGAGTGATAAACTGAAACGCCGAACTCGAACTCAGACTCAGGAGAGCCGTGCAGCCAGATCCGCTTCGGTAATGATCCCGACCGTCTTCCCGCCCTGGGTGATCATGACGGCTTTGTAGTGATCGAGCAAGTTGGAAATTTCGTCGAGGGTCGCGTCTTTGGACACCGTCGGGAAGCTCTCGCTCATGTGTTCTTCGATCGGTTCGTCACGAGACTCGGAGTCGAGGTGAACGAGGTCGCTCTCACTGATCGAGCCGACCGGAATGCCGTCCTGGATGACCGCCAACTGAGAGTACGCTTCCTCTTCCATTCGCTGTGCGGCCTCGCTGACCGTCTTCTCCGGGGCGATGCTGACGACGTCTTCGTGCATGAGATCTGCCGCTCGGATCACGTCACTTTCGGCCTCCTCCAAGGCGTTGACGATTCGCCGAAGCGTCGACAGGCGCGGATCGACGTCGCCACCTTCGATACGGGCGATCAACGGCTGGGAGACGTCGGCCTGATCGGCGAGTTCACTCTGGGTCAGGCCCAGATCGTTCCGCCGCTGGCGAAGGTCCGCTGGCGTGGGTAGTTCCATACGCCCCAATAACCACGGGTTATAGAAATGTGTTTGGGTCGGTTCCGTATCGTGCCGTCACTGTACTGCCCCGACCGGTCGAAAGTTCGACGTCCCTCCATCGCAGTGGCCGTGATACGTGGACGATCAGAGACCGACGAGACGGCGAGAACAGGACCGGTCGACTTACTCGTCCTCTTCGGAGACGTCGAACACTTCGACGACCGACAGCGGCACGTCACGGAGTGCACCGCCGACCTCGCTCTTGGCGATCCGTGAGGCGTGTTCCTCCCCGTCGGCGTTGAAGACGTCCATCTCGAGTGCGAGGCCGACGAGTGCGGTGTTGGCGGCGATAAACGCGGAGTCGAACGGCTCTCCACAGGCGGGACAGCCCGTCGCACCGACCTCGACTTCGACGTACTCCATGTTCTTCTGGTTCAGGCGTTTCCCGGCTTCGCTGACGGCGACACCGATGGCGTCGTCGATTTCGTTGACGTCACGGACCAGCCACGCGGCTTCCATCGCAACGAGATAGTTTCCCATACTCGATGGTCGCACCGGGGCCTTTCCTGCTTTGCGGTTCGTCGGTCGTCCGCGAGCCACACTGTCGCGAGACTAGCGGTGCGCACGAGAACGAGATAATGGGCATAAGTTACGAGAATTGCTCGGGTCGATTTCCGTCTGGATAGGTATGGTTCGACTCGAGTTCGGGTTCAGTTGTTCCCGAATCAATTGGAGTTGAATCGCCCGACTGCGTCGACCTCTAAAGTTCCCCTACAATCATTATAGACACTCACTATCAACAAGACTTATATACGGTCTGCAACTGTGGTCAGCCGAACGCCGATGAAATCCCGCGTGTACTTCGCGACACTGTTCGCACTGTATCAGCTGTGTATCGCGATCGGAATCGCCGCGATGCCAGTTGCCCTCGTCACCCGCCAGGCCGGATTCACCCTCCCGATCCACCGCCTCCTCTCGAACGTCGGGGCGGCCTACGAAGACGCTCAGGCATCCATGTCGTAAACAGAGAACACACGACCCACCGTCTCTCCTGTCTCGAATTTCGAACACACTACCCGTCGAGCCGTCGGTCTCCTCGTCAGTCGAGACCGACTCCGGTTCGTTCCCGACCGATCACTGTCGGTAGCGGAAACGCCGGTGGTGAACGCCGATGTTTTATACCGTGCCGGTCGTTAGTGACGGTCAATGCGAACGCCTATGCACGATTCCAACTCCGAGTTTTCCAGTACGGTCGACCAGCTGGCCGACGATCCGAATCCGTACGACCCCGAACTCGGTTCGCTCCCCCAGAACGACCTCTCGCGGGCCGACCTCGAGAACGTGAACAAGACCGGGACGACGACGATCGGCATCACGACCGCCGACGGTGTCGTCATCGCGACGGACATGCGCGCGAGCCTCGGCGGTCGCTTCGTCTCGAACAAGAACGTCCAAAAGGTCGAGCAGATCCACCCGACCGGTGCGCTCACCCTCGTGGGCAGCGTCGGCGGCGCCCAGTCGTTCATCGCGAGTCTCCGCGCGGAGGTCAACCTCTACGAGGCCCGTCGCGGCGAGACCATGTCCATCAACGCGCTGGCGAACCTCGCCGGAAACTTCGCCCGTGGCGGCCCGTTCTTCGCCATCCACCCGATTCTCGGTGGCGTCGACGAAGAGGGCAGCCACGTCTTCAGTATCGACCCCGCCGGCGGCGTCATGGAAGACGACTACACCGTCACCGGCAGCGGGATGCAACTGGCCTACGGCCACCTAGAGCAGTCATACGAGGACGGACTCTCGAACGAGGAAGCGATGACGATCGCCGCCCGCGGCATCAAGTCCGCCGTCGAACGCGACACCGGCTCCGGAAACGGTGTCTTCCTCTGTGAGATCACCGACGAAGGCGTCGACATCCACGGGCACAACGACTTCGACGAAGTGCTCTAGGCGGAGTCACTTCACCACGAACTCGAACCGGAACCCGAACCCACATCCCTGACGGACCGTGTTCTCGAGGCGCCGTCGAAACCAGTAGCCTGCCAAACAGACGCCTTTTCTCGATACGAAGCGGAGTGAAGGCTATGACGGCAGACGACGACCCGATAGCGAAAGCTGCCTACGACGAACTGGCAGAGACGTACGCAACGAACGTGCGAACGAACGCGTACAACGCGGAACTCGAGTTCCCCGCGACGTCCTCGTTGATTCCGGACGTCGACGGGAAACGGATTCTCGACGCTGGCTGTGGAACCGGGGTCTACACGGAGTGGCTCGTCGAACGCGGGGCCGACGTCGTCGGCATCGACGTCAGCGACGAGATGCTCGGCCACGCGATAGAGCAGGTCGGGGACGGAGATTGCACAGAATTCAGACGAGCCGATCTGGAGGAGCCACTCGAGTTCGCGACTGCCCGTTCGTTCGACGGGATCGTGAGCGCCCTCGCACTCAGTTACGTCGAGGACTGGAGACAGGTGTTCTCCGAGTTCGCTCGCGTCCTCAAACCCGGTGGCTTCCTCGTCTTCTCGACCGGACACCCGATCGACGAGTTCCCGCCCGAAAACGACGAGGCCGAGAATTACTTCGAGGTCGAACGGCTGACCAAAGAGTGGGACGTCGAGGTTCCCTACTACAGACGACCGTTCTCGGAGATGCTCAACCCGCTTCTCGAGAACGGCTTCCGATTGGAGACGATCGTCGAACCCCAACCGACGGACGCGTTCGCCGAGCAGCGGCCGGAGCGATACGAGAAGGAGTCGAGAAACCCGGTCTTTCTCTGCGTCCGGGCGACGATGCGATGAGAGTCCCCTGATTACGGAGAGATCCGAGAGAGTGTGACCAGCGGCGGCGTCTCGCTTCGCACTCGAGGGGCCTCGACCAGAGATCGAGGGCGGCCGCTCACTTACAGTTCTCTCGAGTAGATCACCGACTCGGTGCCCTCGTACGCACCGACCACTGTCAGCGTTTCGCCGGACTCCCCCTCGACCGTGTAGCTCTCTCCGACGGCCGGATCGTCGATCTCCCGGACCTCGTCACCGTCGACCAGAATCCGGAGCGTGTCGAGGCGATTGATCGCCACGAGCGTGACGGTTCCCTCGTTCGTCTCGGCGTCGACGTCGACGGAAATCCCCGCCTGCGGCGCTGCCGGTGTCGAGTGGGACGAGCCGAACGCGTCGAATTCGTCGGTCGCTATCGTTCCCGCGATCAGCGTAGTTCGTCCGATTCGTACGGTTTCGGTGTCGTCGTTCTCGAGGTCGAAGGTCGCTTCGGCGGCTGCCGTCGTGGCCTCGAGGTCGACGGCCGCGTCACTCTCGAAGACGAAGCCGAACCGGAGGTGCGTTCGCTCGCCCGCGAACGTCCACGCGATCACGACCCCGGTCGCGGCCGCCGGCGCATCCGGGTGCTCGTCGAACAGTTCGCAGTAGAGGACTGAACTGCCCTCAGTCGCCGGCTCCTCGCTGTGGACGGCCTCGAGCAACGCCTCCGCATCGGTGTCGGTCTCGAACAGTCGGTCGGCTCGGTCGCCCGTCGCGGTCTCGAGGAGGGTCTCGACGGGCACCGTTTCGCCGGGGAGTTCCTCGAGGAGCGGCCCGAGACCGTCACCCTGTACGACGACCGTCGCTGGCCCGACGGCGACGGTCCCGTCGTCGATCGAATCCATCGTCACACCGTCGTACGTCGTGAACGTGTCACGGTCGTCGACCGACTCGGCGTGGGACTCGACGGCAGCGGTCACCGAGGCGGGGTCGAATGATCCCGACAGCACGAGCGAACCGCCGAACCAAAGTGTCGACTCGAGTGACGCGGGATCGATTCCCAGTTCGGAGATAGTCTCGTCTTCGGTGACGGGATCCGACACGTCCTCGGTGAGATTGTCGTCGGCCGCTCGAAACGCCGTGTGATCGATCTGGAGGAAGGAGAACTCGTCCTCTACTCGACTCTCGCGTGCGGGAAGCCACCGCTCGTACAGCGGGAGCGACGTCTGCGTCGGTCGTTCGGTTTCGTTCTCAATTTCGGTCTCTGTCCCGGTCTCGGTCTCGGTCTCGGTTCCGTTTTCCGCTCCTTCCGCCTCCGAACTCGGTGTCGTCGAATCCAGACAGCCCGCGGTCGTGGCGGTCCCGCCGGTCGCAGCCGCGATCAGTAGTCGTCGCCTCGTGAACGTCATCTATCCTGTCAAATACAACACTGGTCATAAGTAATTTCCGTCCGACAGTAACGTCTCGTCAAGACGGCCACGAAAAAACGAAAAACGCCGGCACGCCCCAGTCCTATCGACGGAGCGACGTCACCGGTTCGAGAGACGTGCGTTCGGGGCCGCTTCGGCTTCGGTTTCGGCCTCAGTCTGTTCGGGCACGAGACGTTGGGCCTCACCCGTCTCGCTCGAGCGGTAGATCGCGTCGATGACGCGCTGGACGGTCAGTGCCTCCTCGATAGTGTTCGTCGTGGGTGCCTCGCCGCTGGCGATCGCCGTGAGGAAGGCCTCGTCCTGTTCTTTGTAGCCCGTCAGAGCGGAGTCGCCGGTGAGTTCGACGTCGGCGTAGTGGTCACAGCCGGCGGTGCCGGCCTCGAGAATCGAGAGGTCGGTGCCGCCGATGTCCATGTGAGCGCCCGCGTCGGTGCCGCGGATGTGGAGGTCCGAACACGGCGCCCGATTGGTCGCCCAGGCCGCTTCGAGGGTGATCGTCTGGCCATCGGCACACCGAATGAACGCGGAGACGGAGTCGTCGACCTCGTAGGTGTCGGCCTGGGCGTTCCAGGCGTCGCCGAAGCCGTCCGGATCGGCGTACTCCTCGCGGGTTCCGAAGGTCGTTCGGGCCATGCCGCTGACTTCGACGATCTCGGGGAAGTCCATCACGTACAGCGCGAGGTCGAGGGCGTGGACACCGATGTCGATCAGCGCACCGCCGCCGGCGAGTTCGGGGTTGGTAAACCACGATCCCGGGCCGGGGACACCGCGTCGGCGGACGTAGTTCGCTTCGACGTGCGTCAGGTCACCGAAGCGCCCGCGCTTGTGCTGTTCGGTGAACATGGTCGTTCCGGCCGTGTGGCGGTTGTGGAACCCGACCATGC
The DNA here is from genome assembly GCA_025517485.1 of Natronoglomus mannanivorans. Taxonomy (GTDB): domain Archaea; phylum Halobacteriota; class Halobacteria; order Halobacteriales; family Natrialbaceae; genus Halomontanus; species Halomontanus mannanivorans. The sequence goes on from JAOPKB010000001.1 coordinate 432,240, forward strand.
AGATCCCTTCCGAGTCGGCCGCCGCGTCGGCGATCCGCTCGGCACTCTCGAGGGTGTGGGCCAGTGGCTTCTCGACGAGCACGTGGCAGTCGGCCTCGAGTGCGGCGACGGCGATCGGCTCGTGAAAGCAGTTGGGTGTCGTCACGACGACGGCGTCGACGTTCTCGTCGGCGACGAGCCCCGCGTGGTCCTCGTAGGTGGTCACGCCGAACTCGCTGGCGAACCGCTCGCGCTGCTCGGGCGAGACGTCTGCACCGGCGACGACGTCCGCGCCGAGCTCGAGCATGCTCGAGGCGTGGAGCTGTCCCATGCCTCCGAGGCCGACGATCCCGACGCCAACGTTCGGGGAAATCACGTCGAAACCTCCGATTTATTGGGGGAGGGGCGGGGAGATGGGCGGTCAATGTGTCGTTGCTGTTTCATTTGGGTGCGGTGCCAGCGATCCATCGATAGATACGGGGCGGTCTATGGAAATAAGGGTTATGACCTATTACGTTATACAATCATCCTGAAAGTCAGGTGATACAGATCATTTATCAAGTCTGTCAGCCGAGTGGATAGGAATCGACAGTTCTGGACCACCGACGGGATGGGCCCCGATCACTCGCTGTACTGGGTGTCGACGAGTTCGACCGTTACACGCGGATCGGCGTCAGTCGCCTGTTGGAGGCAATCTCTGACGGTTTCGGCGAGGGTTGACGGCTCGGACTCTCCCGGGGATCGTTCGACGAGGACCGTGACGACCGGCCGTCGGTCGGCGTAGACGTCGATCAGTTCGTAGTCGACGCTCACCTCCCGAAACTGGAGGTCGCCGAACGCCGGATCGTCGCTCATCGCCTCGAGTTCCGTTTGCACGTCGTGTTCGACGGACGCGGTCTGATAGGTTCCGATCGTGACGCCTGCGAGGACGACCGAGAGGAGGGTGATCGCGACCGCGAGGACCGCGACGCGGGAGACGAGTGTCCGAAAAGCGTGCTCGGCGTGTTCCGGTCGCTGGGGTCGGTATCCCGACGCCCACAGGAGCAAGAGCGCCGTGAGATTGATCGAGAGGAGGTTGACGAGGACGAGCGTCCCGGCGGTGAGGATCATCGACGGATGCCCCCACGCGATTCCGAGCCCGACCGTCGCCGCGGGCGGCACGAGCGCGACGGCGATCGCGACACCGACGAGGACCGATCCCACGTTTCGGGTCAGGCTGATGACCCCGGCAGCGCCGGAGCCGAGCGCGAGGCCGAGTGCGAGGACGTCCGGTGTAATGCGTTCGCGGACTTCCGGAACCGACGCGACGTCGAATCCCGGCGGCAAGAGAACCGTCCCGCGCAGCGCGAACCCGATGATCGCCGCGGTCGCGATGACGGCCAGCAACCCGCCCGCCTGTAACAGGACGCCGCGAGAGGCCAGTCTCTCGTCGTTGACGACGACGCCGACGCTGGCCGAGAGCGCCGGTCCCATCAACGGCGCGACGACCATCGCACCGATGATCGTCGCCGCCGAGTCGAGCAGGAGGCCGGCGGTGGCGATCGTCGTACTCAAGACGAGTAAGGCGAGGTACGTCGACAGCGCCGGCGCGAGGTCGGACGCTCGAGCTCGGAGTTCCTCTCTCGAAATCCGGGTGGTCGTGTCCCGGTGTTGGTGGCCGGTTCGGTCTGAAACGACCGTTTCCGCGGCGAGGACGGCGGTGTAGGCATCCTCGTCGAGTCCCGCCTCGGACAGAGACGACAGTAGCGGTTCGACACCACTCGGTGAGACCGGGACCGAGACGATCGCTTCGAACGCCTGGTGACCGATCGCGTCGGTGACGGCGTACTCGATTCCGTCGCGGTCGAGCGTTTCGAGAACGAGATCGTATTTGCCCCGGGGGACGAACACCTGGACGAGACGCATACCGTCGGTACGCGAGCGACAGGAATAGGATGCGTGTACGGTTTCCGTGACTGTTCGGACCCGATCGACGTATTCCGTACAGAGAGGCGAAACGTCCGCGGGCTCAAAACGACTGCCGTCCTTCGTCGGTGATCACGCCCGAGAGCAGCGACACCGGCGTCGCGTCGTAGTTCGGGTTCTCGACGGCGAAGCCCTCCGCCGGCTCGGGCATGACCTCGCTGCCCGATCGGAACTCGTTCTCGAAGACGAACCCCTCGGTGATGATCTTCGCAGCCGAACCCAAAACGGTGACGGGGACGTCCAGCTGGTTCGCCGCGGCCGCGATCGGAAACGTTCCGACGCGGTTGTACAGCGTCTCGTCGACGATACAGTCCATCCCGACGACGACGCGATCACACTCCTCAAGGAAGTAGCCGCTGGCGCTGTCGGTGATGAGCGTGACGTCGATGCTATCTATCGTCGCGAGCGCCCGAGTCGTCTTCCGACCGATGTACCGGGGTCTGGCTTCCGTGACGTAGACGTCGAAGGTCTTCCCCGCCTCGACCGCCAGTTCGAGCGCCTCGAGAACCGTCGAGGAGTAATCGTGGGTGAGCAACGTCGCACCGTCGGTGAGGGTGTCGGCTGCGTTCTCGGCAGCACGTCGCTTTCCTGACTCGACGCGAGCGACGACATCGTCGATCGTCTCCGCTGTGAGGAGTTTCGCGTCGGCGACGGTCTCGCTGTCTGCCGCCGTAACCGTGTCGACGACGTCTCGAACCGCGTTCTGGAGCGACGCGTGCGAGGCGTTGGCGCGCCTGAGGACCTTTCCGTTGCGTTCCAGTGCACGGATGTACTCCTCGACGGTAGCGAACTCCCGATCGAGCAACGTCTCGAGCGAACGGGTCGCTTTGACGGCGACTACCGAGGAGCTGTGTGTTTGCATGTCCCGAATCTCCTCGGCCGTTTCGTCGATCATACCCGTGGCTGACTCTCCTGTGGGCAAAAGGTGTTCCGGGTGTCTACAGCGGCCGTCGAATCGCCGGGTCGCGAGTAAACGAACGGTAACATTTTTATTCGACCCTGTTGGCCGTGAACACACGTATGGGGACCATCGTCGATCTCTCACTGGAACTCGAGGCGCTTCCGCTCGGGCAGGCGCTCGCGTCGACGGACGGGCTCGAACTCGAGCTCGAACCAGTCGTTCCGATCGGTCCCCGAACGTGTCCGTTCTTCTGGCTCTTCGATCGATCCTCCCAGACACGCCGACACGACCGGATCGCGACCTTCGAACGACGCGTAGAGCAGACGGCAGACATCGACGATCTCGTTCGTGTCGGTAACGTCGAAAACGGTGTTCTCTACCGTGTCGGATGGTGCGGCGACGGGGTCGCGTTCGTCGACGCCGTCGTCGACGCCGACGGTGCGATCCTCGAGGCAACCGGGACGTCTACGGAGTGGACCGTCCGCCTCCGGTTCGGCGACTCCGACCGAATCGCAACGTTCCAGCAGTACTGTCGGGAACACGGTATCCCAATCGAACTCGTCCGCGTCGTCGACCTCGAACACGAACGGTCGGCGTATCCGGCGACGCTGACGAGCGGGCAGGCAGAAGCGCTGATGACGGCATCTCGAATGGGCTACTTCGAACGCCCCCGAGAGACGACACTCGCCGAAGTTGCGACGTCGCTCGAGGTGTCCCCCCAGGCCGCCGGTGGACGGATCCGACGCGGGGTCTCGAATCTCGTTGCAGATGCGCTCCCGATCGACGACGACGGGACGAGCCACCGTTCGGGTCGCAATAACTACTGACTATCTCTTCTGGATCCCTGATAAACGTGTTTAGCACGAAACGGATACTCCTAATTGGCAGACTCGACTAACTAGACCGATGACGCGAATAACTCCCGCACGTGACCGTATTCAGTCGCGTGTCGGTGTATTCGCTGGCCGATCACGGGTGGTCGAATGACCGAGCGGAACGGTCACGACGACCGGTCACGGTCACCAGCGGATTCCAATGGGGACGACGGGGACGACGAATCGGGCGGGGAAAGAACCGACTCGGCACCGGGGGCGGGGGCGGAGCCACACTCGGATCGCGACCGACCGACGGATTCGTCTCGAGAACGAGAACTGGACGTCGAATCGATCTCTCCCGAGGCGATTCCGATCGACGCGCTCGACGCGCTGGAGCACCAGTACGACCTCGAGGAGGACGAATCCGTCGTCGACGCCGTCCTTTCGGTCGTCGCGACGTTGCAAGGGTGTGAGCCACTGGACCTCCCACCGCTGTACGAGGCGGTCGACCCGAACAACCTCGAGTCGATCTGGAACGCGAACGCGGGTACCGGCCAGTCTCGCGCGGTCTGGTGTACGTTCGTTCTCGATCGAACGCTCGTGACCGTCACGAGTGCGGGTGTGATCTACGCTGCGGTACTCGAAGATCGGAATCGGGAGTAGAGACGGGGAAATACAGAGACGGACTCGAATTCGATTCGACCCGACGGGAGTAGAGACGGGGAAATACAGAGACGGACTCGAATTCGATTCGACCCGACTCGACTCGCGTTCGAACGCGAACGAGAGCGACGAGCAACGATCTTAGGTCTCGCGGGCGACTAGAGCCCCTATGACCGTCACCGTCAGCTACACCTGTCCGAACTGTGGAGCGCTCACTTACGTCGAACGGCGGGCCGACCTCGCCGACAAATCCGTGACGACCACACCACAGGCGGGCTGGGAGTACGCGACACCAGACGACGATCTCGAGAGCATCGAATCGGCCGACGGCATCGCCTTCCGCTGTGGTGAGAACGGGGACGAGGGCGAGGGCGAGGACGGAGCGGAAGAGTCCGTCGACGGCTGCGGCCGACCGTTCTATCTGAACTTCGTGCGGTTCGAACACGGTGTCGAACTGGAACCGGATCCGCCGACGTACGACGGGCCGCGGTTCGACTTTCGGCCGTAAGCGTCTCGGTTGCCCGCTCGTCCCGACGAGCGCGAACGGCGGGCGGCGAGCGCGGACAACACAACCTTTTCGAGCGGCGGACCTCTCTGTTCGGTATGGACGAAGCCGCCGTTCGTGACCGGTTGCGAGCTATCGAGGATCCGGATCTGGGTGACGATATCGTCTCGCTCGGACTCGTCAACGAGATCACTATCGACGACGGCGAGATCGCGATCGACCTCGCGCTCGGCGCCCCCTACTCGCCGACGGAGACGGCCATCGCGGGCGAGATTCGTGATCTCTTCGCCGACGACGGCCTCGAGGTCGATCTCTCGGCGAGTATCCCGGACCGCGACGGTCCGGGCGGCGAGGAACAGGTGCTCCCGAACGTCAAGAACGTCATCGCGGTCTCCTCGGGCAAGGGTGGGGTCGGGAAGTCGACCGTCGCCGTCAACCTCGCTGCGGGGCTCTCACAGCTGGGTGCTCGAGTCGGTCTCTTCGACGCGGACGTCTACGGGCCGAACGTGCCGCGGATGGTCGACGCCGACGAGCCGCCGATGGCGACCGAGGACGAGACGCTGGTTCCCCCGGAGAAGTTCGGCGTGAAGCTGATGAGCATGGCCTTCCTCGTCGGCGAGGACGACCCGGTCATCTGGCGCGGGCCGATGGTCCACAAGGTGATCACCCAGTTGACCGAGGACGTCGAGTGGGGCCACCTCGACTACCTCGTCGTCGACCTGCCGCCGGGGACCGGCGACACCCAGTTGACGATGCTCCAGACGATGCCCGTCACGGGGGCGGTGATCGTCACGACGCCACAGGACGTCGCGCTCGACGACGCGCGCAAAGGATTGCAGATGTTCGCCCGTCACGACACCGTCGTCCTCGGCATTGCGGAGAACATGGCGACGTTCGTCTGCCCGGACTGCGGCGGCGAGCACGCCATCTTCGGTGAGGGTGGCGGCCAGCAGTTCGCCGACGCCCACGACATGCCGTTTCTGGGATCGATTCCGCTCGATCCACAGGTCCGAGAGGGTGGCGACGCCGGAGAACCGACGGTGTTAGACCAGGAGAGCGACACCGGTGGGGCCTTCCGCACGCTCACCGAGAACGTGGCGAACAACACCGGTATCGTTCACCGACGGGGCGTCTCCTCGGCCGTTGCAGAGCGATCGCCACCCGAGGAGTAAGGTCCTGACTTCGAGGGACGGTCGACACTCGAGGTTCGACGTTCGACACTCGAATCTGCGTTCGAAACCGAGACGGAAAACACCGACAAACGCGGTCCTTTTGTGCCCGTCGCTCGAGAACCGCATGTGGACGCGAACCAGCAAACGCGATCGAATCCGTTCGGGATGGACGAGCAGTGTCGGAACTGTCCGGCGCTCTGTGAGACGCGGACGTCGGTCGTTCACGGCTACGGCGACGTCGGCGCGGACTTCCTGTTCGTCGGTGAGCGTCCGAGTCCTGCGGCCGACGAGGTAGGAATTCCGTTCGCGGGTGGGAGTGACGGTCGTAACGACGACAGAGACGCCGACGAGGACCGACTCGGTCGACGCCTCCAGCGCATCCTCCAGCGTCTTGGCCTCTGTGTCACGGGTTCGGACCCGAACCGGCCGGAACTCGCCAACGTCTACTTGACGAATCTCACCCGCTGTCGCGATCCGGAACGACCGCCGACCGACGAGGAGATCGGCACCTGCGAGCCGTATCTCAACGCCGAGATCCGGATGATCAATCCCCAGATCCTGATCCCGGTCGGCGAACGCGCACTGTTCGAACTCGCGACCGAGTACACGACGCGGCCCGCCTCCGAGTTCGACATCGCGGCCGACCACGCGACGACCATCCGCGGCCGCGGCTTCGAACTCGTCCCGATGATCGACCCCCGCGAGCAGACCGACGACCAGACCCAGGCGTGGGTCGAACACTTCGCACAGCTCATGGCGTCGGATTACCGCCAGACGAAGGGCCGTCGCGAGCGGTGAATCGCGAACCCGACTACCAGTAGGGATTCTCGAGTCGCCGCTTCGACCGCGCGCCGAAGCCGACCAAGACGAGGACGAGTCCGACAGTTACCAGAAGCGTCGCGCCCGTCGGTGTGAGGAGTTCACCCGAGGACTCGAAGACGTAATTGATCAGCAACGCCCAGCCACCGACGCCGATCGTCCCCAGAACGACGAGAACGCCGAACAGGGCGGAGAGTCGCTGCAGTCGCGCCATACTCTCGAATCGATGGCCGGTCGGATAAACGCTCCGCGGGTCGAGCAAGAGCGGAAGTCCGGAGACTGACAGAGACAGACTGGACACGAACGACTGAACACCGACGCGATTTTCGCTCTCGAGTTCGTACTCGACCCGTGGCACTCGACCTCGGTGACTGGATCGCCATCTGCGCAGCCGTCGCTGGCGGGGCCAGTGCACTCGTCACCTGGGGGAACGTGACGGTCGGTCCGCCGGCGCTCTGGTTCGTCGGTGGCCTCATCGTCGGAGCGAGCGTCGCAACGAAACTGCTCGCGCGGCGTCGATGATAGATATCTCGAAGACGGTTTGTTGTGTGGATTCGACGGAGAAATCCGTTCTCGGACTCCGGTCGGCGACACACCGCCGCGACAGTCGACGGCGGGACCGACCGAAGCGCCGCGTTCAAGGTTCCCCGTCTCTCATCACCGGACATGATCGTCGTCGTTCCGGTCGACCCACCGCGTGACGGACTCGTTCTCTCCTCGCTCGCCGAGACGACACCGCTCTCTCTCCCGGACGCGAGACGCCTCTACGAGGCGGCGACTGCGGACGTCGTTCGAACGGTCGTCTCGAGTGGCGGTGAGTTACTGGTGAACTATCGAGACGAGGAGACGTTGCCGATGGACGACGGGGTGGGAGGCGGAATCGGAGACGAGGAGACAGAGACGGACGCGGAGACGGAGGTCCGAACGCTCGTCACAGACGCCCTCGGTGAAGACGTCCTCGAGGCCGAAGACGTTCGCTTCGAGCGGCAAGTCGGTTCGACGCGAGCCGCACGCGTCGGAAACACCGTTACCCACCTTCTCGAGGAGGAAGACCACGCGAGCGTCGGCGTCCTCGAGCCGACGACACCGCTGGTCGCACGAACCGAGATCGACGGGGCGGCGATGACGATCCGACGAAACGAGGTAGTTCTCGGGCCGGCCCCCGCCGGACGCGTGTACTTCGCGTGTTTCGCCGAGCCGATCGACTTTACGGACGCGTACGCGACGCCGGAACTGGGGACGCTCGCCACCCACGGTGCCGACGCTGGATTGAACGTCGGTTTCGCGCCGATGCTCCCGACCGTCGCGACCGAGGCCGACCTGTGTTCGACGATCGCCGGTCTCGAGGCGCGACGTGCGGCTGGACGACCGGTTCCAGAGGCGACGGCGGCGGTCGTCGACGAACTTGGGATCGTGGTCGAGGACGGTCCGACGATCGTTCGCGGGTGAGCGTGTCGGATCCGGTGGCGGAAGTGACACGAGACCGAACCCGACGGAGAGACCGACAACGCTTTTTGATCGGATGGGGAAGGGAAACTTGCGGTGGGGTGGCAGAGCGGACCAACGCGCCTGCCTTGAGAGCAGGTGGCCGTCAGGCCTCATGGGTTCAAATCCCATCCCCACCGCTTTTGTGACGAACGGACGTGAGGAACAAAACAGAGCCGTTGGGATTCGAATCAGAGAGGAGCTTCGCTCCGATCGTGGTTCAAATCCCATCCCCACCGTTTTTGTGACGAACGGACGTGAGGAGCGAAGCGGAGCCGACACGGCGAGCAGCCGTGGGTCTAATTCCGTTCGTATAGGTGCGATTCTCGAGACGAACGAGGAGACGGACCGTCACGACGTGTCCGATCATCCGGACGCGATCGCGGCGTCGGATGGACGGCCGTTTCGAAACCGCGATGATGACTCGAAGCGAGACGAAGTGATGGGACTCGAGAGCTAACCAGTAACCCTTTTGCGACCCCCGTGCGCATCTCGAGGTATGGACTGGCCACACGATCCCGACGGCGAGGAGGGAAGTGAGGGAATGCGCAAGTACGGAATGGCAGTCATCGCGAAGAAAGTCGACGAGGACGGGGACTTTCCGCTCTCGCGCGAGGAGTTCGTCGCCGAGTACGGCGACGATCCGATCCGACTGAACTACGACAAAGTCGTCTCGCTGCGCGAGATCTTCGAGGGTGTCGACGCCGAGGAGTTCGAGACGATCGTCGACATGCACAAGGAAGTCGGGAAAGCGATGCGCGCGGGCGGGTTCTGGGACTACCACCCGGTCGGGGCGGACCCCGAGAAGAAGTCGGCGTAAGCGACGTCTCCGGTTCCTTCGTTACTCATCACGGATCTGGATTGCGTATCACTTATATGACGGCCCCAGAAAGGGGCGACTACCGTGACGAACACGCAGGTTACGCTCGTTCAGATCGACAACTACGGCCCGTGGACCGTGACGCCAGAACCCCGACGGGAAGCCGACCTCCAGACGCTCCAATCCCGGCTCTACGCCGACATCTCACAGTTCGTCGGCGCCCGTGATGGATACGTCTTCTTCACGCGGTTCGACAACATGATCGCCGTGACCAACGGTCTCGGCGTCGACGACCACGCGCTCTTGCAGGAATCGATCGGCAACCGCTATCCGGTGACGCTGAGTCTCGGTGTCGCGACCGATCCCAGTCCCGTTACCGCGCTCTCGAACGCAACGGCGTCCATCCAGGAAGCCGGCAGCGCACAGGACAACGATCGACGCGAAATTCTCGACGGGGACGTCCTCGCCGAGGGCGATCGAACCGACGACGACGTCCAGATCGCTCACTTCGACGTCAACGACGCGACCGGCGAGTACACCGACGAACTCAACGCCTTCGATAGCTTCATCGAGATCGAACAGGGGTACGCCGAACTCATGCGCTACATGCGCACCGCCCACGGGAGTCTCTCGTTTTTCGTCGGCGGGGACAACATCATCGCCGTCTGTCCCGACCTCGAGGCGACCGACTACCACGACGCGATCGCCCACGTCGAGGAGACCGTCGACGTCGCACTCAAAGTCGGTGTCGGCCGCGCTCGAAACGCACAGGTCGCCGGAATGGCTGCGAAACACGCACTCGAGGTCTGTCGGGAAGACGGCTCTAGAGTCGAACTCGAGTGGTGAGTCGACCTCAGAGTCGGATCCTCGAGTGACCGATTTCCAGTATGCACCGGCCGATCTCACAGTCTGTTCTGTCGTATACGGCGTGACAAAATCCGGCGACGAGCACCCGAAAATAGGGCTACGTCAGCTAATTTCATAAACGTGCCGGGGGTACCTTTTAGGTCGTCTGTGCGAACCATTCACACATGGAATCGGAACTGCTGGTCAGGGATGTCCTGACGAAAGAGTACGTCGGCGTCAGTGAATCCGATACGGTTCTCGGTGCCGTCGAACTAATGCGAGAAGAACGGATCGGCTGTGTCCTGGCCGTCCGCGGAACCGAGCCAGTCGGAATCATGACCGAGTGGGACGTCCTCGGACTCGTCGTCGACGAGGGCGACCCGGGATCGACGACGGTCGAAGACGTGATGTCCACACCGGTGTTGACGATCGAGGCCGACCGACCGCTTCCCGACGCCGCGACGCAGATGGCTCGAGAGAACAATCGAAATATGGTCGTCACTGACGGTGGTGAGCTCCTCGGCGTACTCACGCAACGAGACATCATCGCCGCGGCGGGCTCGTTTCAGGGAGCGACGGCCGGCCGACCGGGAGCCGAGCCGATCGTTCAGGAGACGGTTACCGAGGGATCGGAGAACGAGACCCTCGCCAACGGGGGCGACGAGTATACGACACAGGGTGTCTGTGAGGCCTGTGGATCACTTGCTGATTCACTCAGGGAGACGAACGGTCGACTGGTCTGTCCCGATTGCCGAAGTGTTTGAGTTCTCGGTGACCGCTTCACCCCGTGGATTCTGGGCCGTCTATTCGCTCTCGTCAGTTTCGATCCAAACACCTTTTTCGAGCGCCATCGGAGTAAGAGACACTGATCGACAGTTCTCGATCCGAGCGATCTGCCGTTCGGAGAGTCCCCCGAAACGCGACACAGACCAAAGATGCGGCGTCCTGCCAGATCCACCCTCGAACAGATATGACGACGACAGATACCGACCTCCGAATCGAATTCGCGACGGAGACCGATCTCGAGACGCTGGCCGACGACTGGATCGCTCTCGCACGCGAACAGGAAGAGCTCGGCTCACACATCGTTCCGGATGCGAATCGAGAGGCCATCCGTGACGTACTCGCTGCCCACCAGTTCAACGACGGCCTCCTCGTCGCCCGCATCCCAGCAGACGAGACGGCCGGCTTCGCGTCGTTTTCGATCGAGCGGGGCATGTTCACTCTGGATTCGACGCGTGGTGTCCTCTCGAATCTGTACGTCAAGCCGCCGTATCGCGACCGGGGGATCGGCACGGCACTCCTCAAGGAGGTCGAACACACCCTCACAGAGCGTGGCGCAACGGTCGTCATCCTCGAAGCGATGGCCGCGAACGAGGCTGCTCGTCGGTTCTATCGGCGACACGGCTACGACACGTATCGAGTGGCGATGGAACGATCACTCGAGGGGGAGGAGTCGGACTCGCAGGCGGAAACTGGGTCGGGCAAAAACGATACACATTCAAAGGAGGACCGGTAAGAGAGAATCGCCCGGCGCCAGGGGAGCATGGGCGGTTCATGCACTCGACTTGTAATCGAGACTCCCGGGGTTCAAATCCCCGCCCTGGCTCTGCTGACTCTCGGTCTCCCAGCGGGGAGTCGAGAGGCGTATTTCGTTCGTACAGTTCGATTCATAGTCGTCGTGACTGTGACCACAATTCTAGAGGTCCTTATACACCTTAGTCGAGAGCGTCGGAACGGGATCGTCAGGAGGCAACCACCGATTATATTTTCGATTGGGTGCTACATTTTCGGCACATCGATCGTTTGGCGGCGATGTACGGTCCGAGACCGGGAATCGTTCGAAAGCAAATATCCGACGCACTGCATAATTGCCTGCCGATATGTCGCTCTGAGATACTCGATCGAACCAGTATTAATGTGTGATTTCGACGGTCGAAACGCTTCATAATAAATTATTGTAATAACATTATTCGTATTATGATGCCCAATAAATACACTATAGACCTCTTTCGACCACTATACCCAGATAATAGACATCAAATTGTGACAGAGGCCGCAGGATTTATATCGAGGCGTGTGAAGACTGTGGCTAATGCTACTCTCAGTGGACCGGACAAGTGAAACAGGGACCCAATCGCTCAGTTTCGAAATCATCGACGCGATCGCCGAACGCGAGGGTGTCGATACGACAGAGATCGAACCCCCGGAGTACGAAGCGTTGTACGACGTTCTCAATCCTGAAGCGCTCGATGCGCTCTTCGCCCCGTGCCACGACGGAACCCAGCGATCGACCGGCCGTGTCAAATTCACGTACTGCGGATACGACGTCGTCGTCACGAGCGACGGTGACGTCCACATAGACGAGTAGCGGGAAACCGTCAACACTGCAAAAATTCAGTTCTCGACCGGCGGTTCTGCGACGGTTCGACAGCCCAACTAGCGATCCGAACGGAGCGTTATTCGGGACGGGTCGTCCGTACCGACTCGAAAACCTCCTGATGAAGCTGCTTCGCAACGAGATCCATCAGTTCCTCGAGATTTACCGTGTCCGCCCGGTTGTACTCGACGAGCGTCTCGAGTGCGCGGTCGTCACCACGCTCGTACTCGTGCCAGAGCCTGACGGCGTCGCGGCCGGAAATATCGGGCATGTCCCGCTCGATTCCGAGATCGCGTTCGATCTGTTTCAGGCCACCGCTGAGGCCCAGCTTGCGACAGCAGTACATGAGGTCGACGTGGGGAACCGACGCGTCGACGTCGTAGCAGGTCTCGAGGAACGGAACGTCGAACCGTTGCCCGTTGAACGTGACCAGCAGCGACGACCGCTCGAGTTCGGTCTGCAGACGCTCGGCGGTGAGGTCACGATCCTTGACGAACGTCTTCGTCTCGCCGTCACGGTGGACGCTGACGGTCGTCACGTCGTTACAACTCGCGTCGAGGCCGGTCGTCTCGATGTCGAGGAAACAGGCGTCGTCGCGGACGTTCTCGTACAGTCGCCAGCTACTCGAGGCTGGCAGTGTGTCGGCGAAGTAACTGACGTCACCCCGCTCGAGGTGTGTTCGTCCGGTTTCGATGTAGGTCTCGATCCGATCGGCGAGGGTCGACCCGACGACGCTGCCGTCGAAGTCGTCCCAGTGGGTGATACCGTTCTCCCAGAGGCGACGCTCGGTCTTCTCGCCGACGCCACGGACGGGAATGAAACTATTCTCGATTCGCACACCAGTTGTGGGGGTCTGAGTGGCCTAAAACGTGTGGTTCCGTCGTGACGATTGCTCTCAGCTACTGTTGTCCGAGAGGTACAACGTCCGGTCGATGATCTCGACGGCTGCCTCGCCCCACCGTGAGACGGCGTCACCGTCAGCTTCGGGGAGGTCGACGACGATCGTGTTCCCCTCGATCGTCACGTCCCCGTCCGGCGTCGACTCCTTCTCTGCGAAACTGCGCATCTGGTACCGAAGTAACCGTTTGGTCGATCCGGTGATCTCGACGGTGTCCGGATCGAATTCGAAGGTCAGAACGGCACCGTCGTCGTCTGCGTCGGCAGTCACCTCGAATCCGTGACTCGAGAGCGAGAGCGAGGGCGTCTCGTCGTTCATCGAGTCGATCGCTTCGTCGACGGTCTGTTCTGTCTCGTCGTCGGCGGTGAGGTCGGAGAACTCGAAGTCGGTGAACGATTCGGCACTGGTGTCGTCGACGTCGACAGCATCGACAGCGTCGGCGAGTTCACCGTCCGAACTCGAGTCTGGACGCGTCGAATTCGGTGATTCAGCAGCCGAATCGGGTTCCAGTTCCGATCCCGCCTTCCTCTCTGTTTCCGTCTCTGTCGCCGGTTCCGAACCCGTCTCGAGCCCGCGGTCCGAGTCGGAATCCGATTCCGATTCGGACTCCGACTTCGACTCTGACTCTGACGCTGATTCCGACCGGACTGACGGTTCGATGGCACCGTCTGTCAGATCACTCTCGATGTCGTCGCTCTCGGCTCGTTCGGCCGTCGGCGTCGGTTCCGAATCCGGCTCGCTCGCTGTGTCTCCCCGTCCGACCGGATCCGTCTCTCCACCCGCGTTTACGTCTGCATCGGCCTCTGTGGCCGACGCTCGGTCGTCTGCGGACTCGTCGACGACGTCGTCAGCTTCCCCGGTCAACGGGTTAGTGGCAGCCGTCTCCATCGTCGATTCGTCGAACTCGAAGGCTTCACTGGCGTCAGGTTCGTCCCCGGTATTGCTCGGTTCGGATTCGTGGCCGTCACTGCTGGGTGCTGGCCCTGCTGCGATAACGTCGGGTTCGTCCGTCGGTCCACCCTCGGGATCTCCGGCCTCGAGTTCACCGGCGATCTCGGGGCCTGCGTTCGCGATAGCCTCACGGTCCAACGGGGTCGCGAACCACGCCGTGCGATCCGGCGAGGTGACGAACCGGCCGCGATTGATCGATGCTCGAGGGTGGTCGGGCTTCGATTCCGAGTCTGGCTCTGATTCTGCGTTCGGGTCGGAAGCGGACGCCGGATCTGCGGTGTCAGAACCGTCGGCTGACGCTTCGACGGCCGATTCCTGATCGGTATCGGTCGTCGCGTCTGCGCCGTCAGTTCTCGCTGTCTCTCCGTTCGCATCCGACTCCGAGTCTGCCGTCCGCGTCGTCGAATCGGCTGCCTGCGATTCGGGTTCGGCCCGTTCGGCCGACTGGGACTCCGAGACCGTTTCGTCGGACGATGGCTGCTCCCGACCCGCTTCCGTCTCGGGGTGAGCCGATCGTTGCGGTGAGTCCTTCTGGGAGGGACGCTGGCCCCGTGGCTGCGTTTCGGCCTCCGGTCGCTGGTTCGGCGTCGGCTCGGAACTGATCGTGCCACCGCTCAGGTGAAACTGCGCACCGCCGCCGCCGGGCGCGTTCGAGATGTTGTCCAGAGAATACCCGATATCTTTCAGATCGTCGTCCACGTTGTCCTCGAGTTTGTCGATTTTGTCACCCACGCTCCGAAGTGCAAGCGCGACGTCCCAGAGGACGACGACGCCGAAGAACATGAGTGCAAGGAACACAGTAACGGCGACCCCTGCGAGAAATTGAATGTCAACTTCGACCATATATTTCGCTCTCCTGTCTGATAGGTCGGTCGCTATTTAGTCCTTGTGCCACAACAGCAATACCACTGGAGCGATATCGTTCGGCCTCGGTCTGACGTTGAGACGATGTGTGACCGACGGTAGCACCGGTTCTGTTCAACTGGTCGATCACGATAGAATCCGTCCCGTCGACTCGTTACGTACAGCCACGAATAGTCAAAATACAGAGAAGAAGTCGACCGCTACAGCTGGATCCAGTCACTGCTCGTTTGTTGGTCGCGAAGATGCCAGCGTTGCTCGGAGGCGCCGTCTCGGGAGCGGACTTCGACTACTGCATCGAACAGCGGCTCGAGAAGGTTGACGGCGTCGTGGTCGGCGTCGATCGGGAGGTGAAAGTGACCCATTCCGTTGGCCTGTCTGATCCGTAACGTGAGGACGTGCAGGAGTCGGAAGACGTTCTCCGAGTTGTGTTCGGTGAGCAGGGGAACGAGCGAATCGACACAGACTCGGAGCTCGGAGGGCTCGAGCCCACCCGAGACGTCGTCGAATTCGTTGACGGTCTCGATAATCTCCGATCCGAGCGGGCTGAGTAGTTCGGTACCGACGACGGATTCGTTGGGCGACAGTTCCCCGGTTCGTTCCGGACCGTCTGCCGATCGGGTGATGATTCTGGTCGTCGTGTGTTCGTCCTCGTTCTCGTGCTCGTTCGGGTCGTCACCAGGTCTGTCACCATCTGCTCGTGTCTTCCCGTGACCGTGACCATGTTCGTGTGAACAACACGGCTGTTCCGTGACGACGAAGAGGCGATATCGTGACTGGTCGTGATCGTTCGTCTCTCCAAGCAATCGAAGACACGTCGCTCCGTGTGCCTCGGACGCACTCCCGACGAGAAGGATGTTACTTCCCTGCTGCTTGAGTGTTCCCAACGCGTGCGCGAACGTCGCACTTTTCGGAACACCTCCCCCTAACTCGGTACCCATCTTTTATAGCAAAGACCTGCAGCAACAATAAATATTGTGGCCTTTCCGCTGTGTTAAGATCGGAATGCGGATAAAATTGCGGCAACGACCCTGTATTCGATCGGTTATCACCAATACTTCAATCGGCCATTTTTTTAGACCGTGTTTCGTAGTGCCTGTATGACAGACGCAGACGACGACCTCGCCGAGGCAATCGAGGAACTCGCCGAGACGCTCGGGGAGTTGCGCACGGAACTCGAGCCCAAGCCCCGGGACCAGCGCCAGCCTCGACGCCCGCCGTTGCGTCCGCCGACGCCCGGCGAACTCCTCCGCGTAGCCGACGAGGTCGCGATCCCGGCACTGATCGCCATTCTCGAGGCGAACGTCAAGGCCCTCGAAACCTTCCAACGCGGGCTCAGGGTGTTCCGACGGGAACGGGAAGTCCGCGAGCGAAGCGAGGAGGCCAGAGAACGTACTCGAGCCCACGCCGACGAGTTACGGACGACGACCCTCGACCAGCTCGACGGCGCACTCGCACAGCTCCAGCGAGCCGTCTCGGAGGGTGCACTTCCTCGTGACGATAGCGCACGGGAGTTGATCGAGGACGCCCGAACGCTGCGAGACGACATCGATCGACGCCTCGAGGCCGTCGTCGAGGGTGACGACGAGCGTGATCGATCGGGAGCGGACCGGGACGCTGCTGAACAGAATTCGGTTGCTGATGCTGAGTCCGACGACGCGGACGATCCTGCGAGCGTCGACGTCGACGCCGAACTCGAGACGTTACGAGATCAGTACGGACCCGACGAACCCGACGGAGACGGTAACGATCGAAACGAGGGCTCGAGTTCGGCGGATGACGATACTGGTAGTAACGCAAACGGGGACGACGAGAACAGCGAGAACAGCGAAAACGACGACCGCGATGACGGTGACGGTGACGACGGACCCGACCGATAAAACGAATAGCGGCCTCAGACAGGGTCGAACCGATATCCGTCCCAGTCCTGACTCGCTGGCTCCTTGATCCCCGCCTCGGGATCCCGGAGCTCCTCGACGTACACCGGCTGGACCTCGTCACCGCTTTCGACTTCCCCCGAGGTCAGTTGGCCGATCGCGCGGACTGGTTCGCCGTCGACGTCGAACTCGACGATCGCGATATGGTTCGGTTCGCGCACGCCCGGCGGCGTCGCGGTGCTCGTCGTCCACGTGACGACCGTCGCGGTGTACTCGCTCAGGTCGATCGTCTCGACCGGTTTCGACCCGTCCGGACCGAGTGGGTGACCCGGATAGCTGATCGATCCGTCCTCGTAGCGGTAGGCCTCCATCGCGTTCTCGTTCTCGTTTTCGTTCTCGCTCATGCTGCAGCCTCCATGATCGTCGTGATCACACAGTTGCCGAACCCGCCGACGTTACAGCAGAGGCCGACGTCGGCGTCGACCTGTCGCGGCCCCGCCTCGCCGACGAGTTGCTCGTAGATCTCCACTCCCTGAGCGACTCCGCTGGCACCGAGCGGATGCCCCTTCGACTTGAGCCCGCCGGAGGTGTTGATCGGCCGGTCGGCGTCCCGTTCGGTCCGTCCCTCCTCGACGTGTTTCCAGGCCTCGCCGTGGTCCGCGAAGTCCAGCCCCTCCATCTGGAGGAACTCGAGGATGGTGAACATGTCGTGGAGTTCGGCGACGTCGATGTCCTCGGGGCCGTAACCGCTCATCTCGTAGGCCTGCTGGCCGCTCTCGACGACGCCGCCCATCACGGTGGGATCCGGCCGCTCGTGGACGACGTGGGTGTCCGTCGCGCCCGCGACGCCCGCGATCACGGCGTACTCGTCGGTGTACTCCTTCGCGACGGACTCCGGGCAGAGCATCAGCGCCGCACTGCCGTCGGTGATCGGACAGAAGTCGTACAGTCGAAGCGGATCGGCGACGATCGGCGACTCGAGGACCGTCTCGAGGTCGACTTCCTTCTGAAACTGGGCGTGGGGGTTATCGACGCCGTTCTTGTGATTCTTGACGGCGACTTTCCCGAGGCTCTCCCGGGGGGCGTCGAAGCGCTCGAGGTAGTGTCTCGCGGTCATCCCGGCGAAGGAGGGGAGCGTGAGGCCGTGTTTGTACTCACAGGGATGGGTGATCGAGGCGATGATGTCCGTCGTCTCCGCGGTGGAGGGGTGGGTCATCTTCTCGCCGCCGACCAGCAGCGTCATGTCGCTGGCGCCGCTGGCGATCGATCTCCAGGCGGCGTAGATACCCGCGCCACCGCTCGAGCTCGTCTGGTCGACTCGTTCGGTGTACGCCGGCAACGCGCCGAGGTCGTGTGCCAGTGCGTTCATGATCCCACCTTGCCCCTCGAACTCTCCGCTCGCCATGTTCGAGACGTAGAGGTGCTCTACCGTCGCGGGGTCGACACCCGCGTCCTCGAGACAGGCGATGCCGGCCTCCGCAAGTAGTTCGCGGATCCACTCCTCGCGCTGTCCGAACTGAGTCATCGACGCCCCGATGATCGCGACGCGTTCCATACACCCACAGACTCGGGTCGGCGATTTATAAGGTTGGGATTACGTCGGCTCCCGGTCGAACTGTGGGGCAGAACGGAGCGGACAGAGACAGAGAACACGGACGAGCGATATCAGGCCGACTCAGGCACCGCCGACAGATCGCTCGCGCGCGAGCGAGCCCGTGAGATCACGGCTGGACGCGCCTCGAACGAGACGAGGACGTCGTCGTCTCCGTACGAGACGTCTTCGACGTTAGCGTGGTCGTGAATCCAAGAGACGAGACTCATCGTGTCGTCGGTCATCGGCAACACCAGTCGCTCGTGCTCCCAGTCGGGGAGTTCGGCGTCGATCCGATCGCGGAGTTGCTCGACGTTCGTCCCCGTCTGGGCGCTGACGGTGACGGGATTCGGTGCGAGCGCCGAGAGCGCTCGTCGCTTCTCCTCGAGTTCCTCGTCGCTCACGCGGTCGATCTTGTTCAACACGGTGACGATCGGCGCCTCGTTTCGCTCGTAGAGGGTGTCGTGACAGGTGACGAGCTTCTCGTGGATCTCGTCGACCGGCTCGCTGACGTCGACGACGAGCAAGACGAGGTCGGCCCGGTAGACCGAATCGAGCGTGGACTTGAACGACTCGACCAGCCAGTGGGGCAGATCGCTGACGAACCCGACCGTATCCGTCAGCAAGACGTTCCGCGGTTCGATCTCGGCTCGCCGCGTCGTCGTCCCCAGCGTCGTGAACAGCTTGTCTTGGGACTCCGCAGTGGCGTCGAGGTCCTCGTGGAGATCCTCGTTCTCGTCGACTGAGAGGTCGGAGGCGAGCTGGCGCATGAGCGTCGATTTGCCGGCGTTGGTGTAGCCGGCCAGTGCGACCAGGTCGAACCCGGAGGCCCGCCGGCGTTCGCGACGGTGTTCCTCGGTCTGCTCGATCTGCTCGAGTTCGTCCGTGATCCGGCTGATCTGGGTCTTGATGTCCTGCTCTCGGCTCTCGTCGTACTCACCGAGGCCCATGAACCCAGGCCGTTCGTCGCGTTTGGCCAGACTCGACTTGGCCTCGACGCGGGGCAACTCGTAGCGCAGTTCCGCCAGTTCGACTTGCAGCTGTGCTTTCCGGGTCTGGGCGCGCTGGCCGAAGATCTCGAGAATCAGCGTGAATCGGTCGATGACCTCGACGCCGTCGGGAAGTATCTGGCCGAGGTTGTATCGCTGATAGGGGCCGAGCCGGTTGTCGAAGATGACGGTCGTGACGTCGGCCATCTCGACTTTTCTGGCGAGTTCGTTCGCCTTCCCCTCCCCGATCTGGAGCGCGGCGTCGGCTTTCCGCGACTGCGTAATCTCACCGACGACCTCGTACCCCGCAGCCGCCGCGAGGTCTTTGATCTCCGTGGTGTCGGGCGTTCCGGAATCGACGCGCTTTGCGATGATCGCTCTCATGGATGTAGCTGTGTCTGTGACTGTGTCTGTGTCTGGCGCTGTGCGATGGGGAAAGGGCGAAGTCGACTCTCGAACCGTAGCCGCCGTCCGGTCGTCCGCTCGCTCGACGCTCGAAATTGAACTCGAGCGCGTGGACGGATCTGCAGACGACGATGGGAATCAAAACGAGACCTACTCGACGGGACGGCGTCGATACTATCGACACTCTCCGTCGACCGCCGGTCGCGACGTCCGATCAAAACCGATCGCACACTCCAACCAGCACTAGAAATGCCGGCCGATCACCTCTGTTGGGCACTCGAGACACATGACCGGTCGTACGGGACGGGACGACTTGAATCCCGTGGCGATTCTATCTCGACAAACTGACAGTCATCTCACCACAAAGGTCTTACCAGTTGATTATAATGGGTACGAACATGGTAAACATCGATCCAACCACACTGGGCCTCGAGTTCGGTGGCGGGGCGGCGATCGGCCTCCTCATGGGGTTCGCCGCCAAGAAAATCGCGAAACTCATCGCGGTTATCATCGGGCTCCAGCTCGTCGTCTTCCGGTACCTCGAGTCGCGGGGAATCCTCATCGTGGACTGGGACTCGCTGAGTGCGGGATTGATCAGTGCGAGCGAACACGCCGATCCGACCTACCTCGAGACGATCATCTCGACGCTGTCGGTCGGTGTCGGATTCACCGGCGGCTTCCTCGTCGGATTCCGGCGCGGATAATCGAGCGGCCATCACGGATTTCGTTTTCGCAATAGTTTCGAACCGAGGATCGACCGATTCGGCGGCCAGTTCAGCAAGCGGTAGCGCAGAGCCTCCGGCCTCAAGGAGTGACCGACGGCCCCAAGGCCCGAGGGAGCGAGTAGGGCGAGGTAGTTTACCGCGTACTCAACTCGTCTTTGTCGCTAACGATTCGCGTCTCGGCCTCGCCGCTCGTGTGCTCGTTGACCACGTCGTAGAAGTCGTTCTGGAGGCCGGCGGGGAAGGTCAGGACACCGACCCACGAGCCGTCACCCTGCCACTCCTCGCGCTCGAGGTCGCCGTACTGTCGGATCTTCGCCTGTGCGCTGCCGGCGTACTCCGGCGGAATCTGGACCGCGACCGTCACCTCTTCGAACCGGATCGGGATGATCGGCCGGAGCTCGTCGAGCGCCTCGTCGACCTGCTCGCTGACGGGTTCCATGGGATCGACCGTGAACCCAGCTTCCTCGAGCGCGTTTTCGATGCGCTCGGGGGGATGGGGCGCGTTGTCCATCTGGGGGTTCACCGCATTTCGGGTGATCTTGTTGATCAACTGCTTTCGTTTCTGTTCTTGCATCTCGCGGCGCTGGTCGGCCGTGATCTGGATCTCCCCCCGTTTGATCACCTCCGGGATGATCTCGAGTGGGTCCGTAGTGTCGAAGACGTCCTCGAGGTCGTTCTCGGCCGGGCGGTCCCCGCGAGAGGCGTCCTCGAAGACGTCCTCGGCCGCGATGACCTCCTCGAGGTCGCCGTCGAACTCGTCGCGTTTGATCGCGAGTGCTGCATCCGGGTCGACTAACACTTCGAAGCGCGCCCCGTGGGACTCGAGTCGCGCCGTCACCGCCTCGTCGAGGGATATCATGACTGGGGATAGCAGGGGGCGGGTAAAAGAACTTTCCTGCGAGCGGTCGTTTCGTGTCGCCGGCACGTCGTCCCCCTTCGAACCTGTCGGGGCCGAAGCAAAGGCCGATATCGACAGCTGAAACGGTTCACGCACCGACGTTCAGTAGCTACTCTATCCGTCGAGCGCAATAGTCGATGCCCGTGGTGACGGCATCGAAAACAGTCCGAATCGAACGGAGTACGCAGCCGACGTGGCGTGATTAGACGGTATTACTCGTCGTCTTCGCTCTCGTCCTCGTCGTCACCTTCGTCGAGGAGTTCGTTCTCGACGAGGTACTCTTCGATCTGGTCGTCGTCGAACTGCTCGAACGACTCGGTCTCTGCATCGACCGTCGCGAGACCGACTTCCTCCGGCAGGAGCGATCCCTCGTTGACCGACGCGAGGGCGTCCAGCGCGAGCGCGATCCCGCCGTCGAGATCGGCTGCTTCGTCGTAGTTGTCCTCGAGGAACGTCTGGAGGTCGCCGCGCTCGGCGCCGACTGCGAGGGCCTTCCACTCGTAGGGGGTCCCCGAGGGGTCGGTCTCGAAGAGGCGCGGTTCGCCGTTCTCGATGCCGCCGACGATGAGTGCGACACCGAACGGACGAGCGCCACCGACCTGCGTGTACTGCTGGATGTGGTCGGTGACCTCCTTGGTAAGCGTCTCGACGCCGATCGGTTCGCCGTAGCGCAGCTGGTTGACCTGCGCCTGACGGCGGGCGAAGTCGATCAGCTGGCGGGCGTCGGCGACGTGTCCTGCACTCGCGATGCCGACGTGGTCGTCTGCCTTGTGAATCTTCTCGACGCTCGAGTCCTCGAGCAGTGGGGACGGAATCCGTTTGTCCACTGCGAGGACGACGCCGCCTTCGGTCCGAATCCCGATACTGGCGGTGCCACGTTTGACCGCCTCGCGGGCGTACTCCACCTGGTAGAGTCGGCCATCTGGCGAGAAGATCGTGATGCCGCGGTCGTACGCCTGCTGTTGTTGTTGTCCCTGCATAGTATCACGGTAAATGGTAATCGAGGTCTGTCGTGTCCGGACGCGTCATCGAGTCGGACGTCTGGTAATCTAGTTCCATTCGCTCGACGACGACTCGGTCAGCGATATCGAACACGACGTTTCTCTCTCCCGGAAGTTGCCCGTGGCGTCCTAAATAGTTTTCTTCACGCTATTCGGTGTCCTCTAAGCCAAGATTGATACGGCCAGACGTACGCCGTTGCGGCCTTTCGACGTTCCCGTTCGAGCTGATCGCTATAAATCGGGTCGTCTGTCCGTCCGAACGGCCGCGAACGGCTGCCGGCGACGTTGCGGACGTTTGAAATCGTCAGACTCGAGAGTGTTTCTCGACGGCGGCGCGGATCGTGCCGCTGATCCCGCGGACGCAGATCCCGACCGGGGTGTCGTCGACGTCGGAGACGCAGGCGACCGCCGCACGGGCCCGGTCGTCCTCCCCACGACGAACCTTGACGACCGCCTCGCCAGTGCCGGTTTCGTCGTCGAACTCGAATCGCACGACCGAGAGATCGGCGTCCGCGCTGCCGGGATCTCCGAGCAGATTCTGTCCGGCGTACCAGAGTTCCCGCTGGAACGCCCGCTGCCCGACGTGGTCGTCCGGGCGGGTCTCGAGGCTGACGAGAAGGTATCGCCACCGCGGTCGGATGTGTTTGGGGAGGTGTTTCATTCGTGAGGCTCGTCGCTATTCGGCCGGGGGCTCTCGCTTTCCGTCATCGTCTTCGTCGTCTGCCGCGTGCCGACGCTCGGCGACGAGTACGCCGACCTGATCGTGGACGCGTTCGACGGCCGTCAGGGAAAAGCCCGCGTCGGTGAGCGCGTCGGCGAGGACGCCAACCGTCGCCGGGTCGTCGACCTCCGGTCCGTAAAACGGCGCGTCGGGATCCGGTTCGCCGAAGAACATCACGTCCCCGAGGACGAACTTCCGGGGCTCGAGGGCGGCGATGACGTCGATCGCCTCGCGCTTTTCGGCGTCCGAGAGGTGGTGCATCGCGAAGTTCGACGTCACGACGTCGGCCGGGCCGTCGTACTCGGGTTCTCGGAAGGTCCCGTAGGCGAACTCGAGGTTCTCGAGGCCCTGCTCGTTGGCTTTGGTCTGGGCTTCCTCCATCATCCCTTCACTGATGTCGCGGCCGATGACTCGATTCGCGTCGGGGGCGAGCGCCAGCGCGATGGCACCCGTTCCGGTCCCGAGGTCGAGGACGACGTCGTCGTCGCCGGGAGCGGCGTGTTCGATGACCAGATTCGCACACGCGTGATACTCGTCGGGCTTCGATTCGTCGTAGTCCGCCGCCTGGTCGTCGAATCGAGCCGCGTGTTCCTCAACGGTCTTTTTCATACCGCCCACGTTCGACGCCAGGCTCAATGAAAGACTCGGACTGGATCCGGCGATTGCGCTCGGCCAGCCGCCCCCACTCGGACAGCCCCGTCTCGATCCACTCGCGGGAGAACCCGATCTCCTCGCCGAGGGCACACAGCTCCCGCGGCGCGCGGAGCTCGAGGTGGGAGGTCGCGTCGGCGCTGACGACGTAGGGGGCGTCGTAGTACTCGACGAGCTCCCGAAGCTTCCGCAGCGACTGGAGCGCCCGAACGCGGTAGCCGCCGGTCGCCCGCAAGACGGGCGCTAACGAGAATTCGACGCGAACGCCGTTGTCGGCGGCGGCCTTCGCCAGCACGTGATTGAAGTCGCCGCTCTCGATCATCGGGTGGGCGAGGACGTCCACCTTGTCGGTCTCGACGGCGAATCGATTCAGGGCGTTCGTCCCCCCGTGGATCGCGACGATCGTGTTCGACGGTCGGGCGTTACCCACGGCCCCGCTCGCACTCTGTCGGTCGCAGACACGAATCTCGACTCCCTCGACGACGTCGATGCCGGACGCCTCGCGGACCTCCTCGAGATCGTACTCGGCTCGGGCGTCCGAGTGATTGCGCACGACCACGCCTTCGAACCCGTAGTCGGCGGCGGTCTCGGCCAGCCGCGCGACGCTACTGTCGCCGTCGGGCGATGCGTGGACGGCCTCGTACATACTCGAGCGAACTCGGGGTGAGAACTTGGTGGTTGCGACTCTCGGCGGCTTTCAGTGATAGTCGCCGACCCTCGACGGTCAGTCGTGTCCCGACACCGGAACCGGCTCGTACGGTTCCTCGAGGTACTCCTGGTCCGATTCCGAGAGCGAAATCTCGAGGGCCTCTACGGCGTCCTCTAGGTGCTCGACGCTCGTCGTTCCGACGATGGGGGCGTCGACCCACTCCTGGTGGAGCAGCCACGAGAGCGCGATCTGGGCCATCGTGACGTCCTTCTCGTCGGCGAGTTCCGCGACGCGCTCGTTGATTTCCTGGCCGCCACCCTCGCGGTAGGGGTGGTCGTACATGTGCTCTTCCGTCTCTCCGCGTTTCGTCGCGTCGATCTCCTCGTGCGGGCGGGTGAGGTAGCCACGAGCCAGCGGCGACCACGGAATCACGCCGATCCCTTCGCTCGCACACAGCGGCAGCATCTCCCGCTCTTCCTCGCGATAGACGAGGTTGTAGTGGTTTTGCATCGTGACGAACCGCTCGAGACCGAGCAGGTCGCTCGTGTGTAACGCCTCGGCGAACTGGTGAGCCCACTGTGAGGAGGTCCCGACGTAGCGGACGTCTCCCCGGCGGACGGCGTCATCCAGCGTCGACAGCGTCTCCTCGATCGGCGCGTCGTAATCCCAGCGGTGGGTCTGATAGAGGTCGATCGTGTCCATCCCCAGCCGCTCGAGGGAAGCCTCGAGTTCCTGCTCGATCGCCTTCCGCGAGAGGCCGCCCCGGTTCGGGCCGTCGCCCATCTCGCCGTAGACCTTGGTGGCGACGACGAGTTCCTCGCGGTCGTGTCCCTCGAGTGCGTTTCCGAGGATGCGTTCGCTCTCCCCCTGCGAGTAGACGTTCGCCGTGTCGAAGAAGTTGATTCCCAGCTCGAGCGCGCGGTCGATGATCTCCTGGCTCTCGTCTTCGCCGAGGACCCACTCGCGCCAGTCGCTCGAGCCGAAGCTCATACAGCCGAGACAGATGCGGCTGACCTCCATGCCGGTCGATCCGAGGGTGGTGTACTCCATGTCCCAGACTATGCGAGACCGTGACAAAAGGCTACGTAAGCCGGCGACCCGTTCGGTGCTGTCGGTTCGTCGGCGGGCGTCGCTCGCGGGAGAGACTCGCATGTATGTGCAAGCATCGCCGTAACCGGTTCCCGAATCGAAGCGGTTCGTAGCCGAAACCACTAGCGGGAACGGGAATGGGCGAACGCGATCCTCCGTTCTCGTTCGATTCTGTATCGGCACTGACCGTCCGGACCGTCGAACCCTGTCGTGGGCCGACGTGTGGATCGTCGAACCGCCCCGTGCAACCGGCGTCACAGACCTGCCAACCTATGCAAAAGAGCATCGAAGTCGAGTACTGGGTTATCGATCGGGACGGCGAACTGACCGAACCGGGCGCGCTCGCGGAGCTCTCGGACAACACCGAACGGGAGTTCGTCGAGTGCCTCTTCGAACTGAAGACGCCACCCTGTGAGACGATGTCGGAGCTCGAGCGGACGTTCGTCGGCCAGCTCTCGGAGACCCTCGAGCGCGCTCGAGAACTCGGGAAGGGGCTCGTTCCCCTCGGAACGCCGGTCAACGGCGGCCGGATCGAGCAACTGGCCGGCGAGCGCGCCGATATCCAGACGGCGGTCGTCGGCGAGAGCTTCTCTTACGCGAAGTACTGTGCCGGCACCCACGTCCACTTCGAACAGGGGAACGTCGTCGACCAGTTGAACGCGCTCATCGCGCTCGATCCGGCGCTCGCGCTCTGTAACTCCTCGCCGTACTTTCAGGGCGAGCGGATCGCCGACGGCGCACGGGCGTACCTCTACCGGAAGAAAAGTTACGAGGAGTACCCCAAACACGGCCAGCTCTGGGCGTACGCCGACACCGTCGCCCAGTGGAACCGGCGACTCGACCGACGATTCGAGGAGTTTCGCGCGGCTGCGGCCGACGAAGGGATCGACGAGGCCGCCGTCGAGGAGCACTTCACGCGCGACGACGTCGTCTGGACGCCCGTCCGATTACGTTCGACGTTTCCGACCGTCGAGTGGCGCTCGCCCGACGCCACGCTGCCGAGTCAGATCCTCCGGCTGGTCGAGGACCTCGAGCGAGTGATGGACCACCTCCACGACGCGACCGTTCGCGTCGGAAGCGACGCGGACGACGAGGTCGGCACGAGCGACGGCGAACTCGTCCTTCCCGAGTTCGAGACGGTCCGTGATCTCGCGGACGCCGCGATGGTCGACGGCCTCGAGTCCGATGCCGTTTGCGCGTACCTCGAGCGGATGGGATTCGACGTCGACGAGTACCAGCCGCTGTCCGGGGAAATCGACGACAGCGAGTTCGTCGACGAATCGGCGGCTTGCGAACTCCGTCGGGAGTACGCCGATCGACTCGAGCAGGACGTCGAGGGGTTGAGACGGACGCTCGAGGCGGAAGCAGAGTAAGAGTGTGAAAGTGAGAGCGAGCGCGAGAGTGTCGGTGTGGGTGTGGGTGTCGGTGTGAGGTCCAACCGACCCACTAGAGCGCGTCCGGATTCAGCCGGTCTACACCGGCCCGGAGCGCGAGGAAGGCCGCGACACCGAGCCCACAGTAGACGGCGAGCAGGAGCCACGTCGTCGCCGTCGCGCTGCCGACGGCGAACTTGGCGACGGTGTTGGCGGGGTGTTCCGGGAGCACGCTGGCGACGATCAACGCCCCGACGATGGCCCCCGAATAGAGCAACTGGGCCTGCCGTCGGTCGGGTGAGGTGAGCGCGACGGCCATTCCCAGCCCGACGACGAGCACGGCGAGGG
Source organism: Natronoglomus mannanivorans (assembly GCA_025517485.1). GTDB lineage: Archaea > Halobacteriota > Halobacteria > Halobacteriales > Natrialbaceae > Halomontanus > Halomontanus mannanivorans. The sequence goes on from JAOPKB010000001.1 coordinate 459,617, forward strand.
CGGCGACGAGGGCCACGAGCGCCGACGGGTGGACGATGGGCGTTCCGTTCCACGCGAGCAACACCAGCCAGACGGCCGCCTGAATCGGCGCCAGTGCCGCTGTCGCCACCAGCTTCGCGTCGACGATATCCGCGAGCGAGAGCGGGGCGACCCGCAGCAGTTCCAGCGTGGCCCGCTGGCGTTCCTCGATCAGCGAGTCGACGGCGATCGAGCCGCTGATGAACACCGGCAGGAAACACAGCAGCGGAATCAGTATCGTGTACGTGAAGCCGAAGTAGGGACTCGCACCCGCCGCCTCGGGCATCGAGAGCGGCGCGGACTCGAGTCGGCCGGACTCGGCGTTGGCCCGCCGTTCGTCGTGTTCGACGGTCTCTAGGGTGTCCCGGAGCTGGACGATCAGGAGCGTCGTTCCGATCCCCTCGTCCGGGGCCGTCACCCTGACGGCGAGTCGCCCCTCCGCGTCTCGGCTCGCGTCGAGGACCGCGGCGACCGACCTGTCCTCGAAGGCGGCGTACGCCCCGCCGCGGTCGGCGTAGGTCCGAGTCTCGAGGCCCTCCTGTTCGTTCGCGGCGGCGAGCAGTTCGTCGGTGTCGTCGCCGGTGACAGCGACGGTCATTTCGTAGCCGTCGACGCTTCCGGGATCGTACAGGGAGACGAGGCCGACGACCAGAAACGAGGAGAACAGTGCGATGAAGAGCTGGATCCCGATCGCGAGGACGATCGTCTTCTCCGATCGCAGCGAGGCGAGTTCGCGGCGGACGATCGCCAGGCGAGCCTGCGTGCTCGCGGTCGACGACTCGGGACTCGTCGGTTCGGTCTCACGAGACAAGGCCGATCACCCCCAGATTGTAGCCGGTGTGGACCAACACGGCGACGGTAAACGCGATCGCGTACCCGGTTCGCCCCCGACTCGCACCGATCGCCGAGATAACCGCGGTGACGACGTGTAACACCAGCGGAACGAAAAAGAGGACGGCGAGTACCAGCGGCTCGGTCGACAGCGCCGGGCCGAACGCGGCCAGCCCGATTTCGAGGTCGGGGAGACCGACGAACTGGACGACGTGGGTGAACTTCTCGCCGACGAAGAAGCCGGCGCCGGCGAGGGTTCCGACGACGACGGCGGTTCCCAGCGACGCCTCGAATCGCGAGCGAGCGAACCCGGCGTAGACGTGGACGCTCTTGGCGAGTTCCTCGAGCACGGAGATCACGAGAAAGAGAATCGGGAGAGCGAGGTGAGCCGGCAGCGCGAACAGCAAGGCGACCGCGAGCAGTTGACCGGCGAAGACGAACGGGATGAACAGGATCGACAGCAGCGGAACGTGGCGGTAGCCGTGAATGCGGCTGGCGAGTGCGTCGACGACCTTCGCCGGAATCGGCTTCTGGGTGAATAGGTCTTCCTCCCGGTAGATGCCGATTCCGAGGACGAACAGCACCAGCGAACCGAGGTAGAACGCACCCGTCGAGAAGAGGTACTCGCCGAGCGTCGCGCTCTCTCCCTGGAGGTCCATCACGATCAGCGTCAGCGGCGAGATCAGCGCGATCGGCGTCACGTCGGTGAAGATCGCCGGGACGAAGGTGTAGGTCGTCAGGAAGACGGAGATCGCGACGGTGACGAACGTCAACTCCTTGAACGACCGGGCGAGCAAGGCGCCGACGAACGTCGCCGCCAGAAACAGGAGTGCGATCGGAAGGGCGGCAAGAACCGAGAGCAGGCCGCCCTCGATCGCGACCGTGATCGCCGCCACGATCCCGAGCACGCCCAGCAGATAGGGGAGCGTCTTCCCCGCGACGATTTCGGTGCTCGTGATCGGCGCGACGAGCAGGAGTTCCCCGCGACGTTTGATCCGCTCGTCCATGATCGTACTGCCGTAGGCCTGGATGACGAAGTTCATCGGGACGACGAACAGGAAGGCGAGCACCAGCGACTGGAAGGGAAACGGCGGCGAGATCGCACCGGGCGTCCCCGCGTCGACGCTCTCGCCGAGCGAGCCGCCGCCGACGTCGGGAATCTGGAGTCTCGAGTCGCCGCTTCCGTCTCCGTCGCCGGTTGCGGTTCTCGCGTCACCACTGACGCTCGGGTCGCTGGAGCCGCTTCCGCCGCCGGTCGATCCGCTCGAGCCGTCACCGGCGTTGGAACCCGCGCCGGCTGAACTGCCACTGTTCGATCCACTCGCGCCGGTCTGGCTGCGTTGTTGGTACTGGATACTCACGAGAACGGGATAGGCCGCGTACTCGTCGACTTCGACACGCATCAGGTCGTGGTTGTACCGATCGATCGCGTCACGGAACGCCGTGTGGGCGGCGTCGCCCTTCGCCGTCCCGTCCGACCCGAGACGTCCCGACCCGTCGACGAACACGTCGGCGTCGCTGTCGCCGCCAGCGAACTCGGCGTACGTGGTCTCCTCGAGCGTGAACTGCGGATTCGATTCGACGACGTCGACGTACGGATTCCCATCGCTCTGGTCGGCGTCGACGCCGACGCGATAGAGGCCGTCCTCGAGGCCGGCACCGCTGCCGAGGACGGAGACGCCGACGACGCCGACGAGGAGGGCCATCGCGACGAGGACGAGGATCGTCTTCCGGTCGACGGTGCCCGCGCTTCGCGAGACCTCCCAGCGGGCGACGCGGGCGATACGGCGGGGTCTCATCGGCTCACGCTCTCGGCCGCAGTGCCCTCGATCCGGTTCACGCTCTCGCCTCTCCCGCCACGTCGAGGAAGATGTCCTCGAGACTCGGCGTGTGCGTCTGAATGTCGGTCACGCGGCCGCCGTCGTCCTCCACAGTCGCTCGAATCCGATCGACCGCGTCCATGTCGTCGACGACGTGCCGGAAGTGGCCGTTCTCCTGGACCGCGCCGCCGACGTCGACGGTCGCGTAGACGTGGTACTCCGTCCCGCCGTGGGCGTCGCGGATCTCCTCGAGCGTGCCGCGGGCGACGATCTCGCCCTCGTTCATGATGACGACGCGGTCGCAGATGCTCTCGACGTGAAAGAGGTTGTGCGCGCTGAAAATGATCGTCTTCCCCTCGTCGCTCAACTCTCGTGTGAAGTCGATGATGTAGTTCGTCGTGAGCGGGTCGAGCCCGGAGGCGGGTTCGTCGAAGATGAGCACCTCGGGGTCGTTGACCAGCGCTCGGGCGATGGCGACCTTGCGTTTCATTCCCTTCGACATGTTGCCGATCCGGCGGTCGCGGTGTTCCAGGTCGAGTCGGTCTAAGGCCTCGGCGATCCGCTCGCTCGCCACGTCGCCGGGGACGTCGTAGAGGTCGGCGAAGAACTCGAGGTAGGAGTGGGCGGTCATTTCCTCGTACAACGGCGATTCCTCGGGGAGAAAGCCGAGCGTGCGTTGCATCTCGGGGTGGCCGGCAGGGCGGTCGGCGACGACTGCGGTTCCCGCGGTGGGTTCGATCAGCCCGGCGAGGGTCTTCAGCGTCGTCGTCTTGCCCGCGCCGTTGGGGCCGATAACACCGAAAACCTCGCCGCGGTCGACCGAAAACGAACTGCCCTCGACGGCGACGAACCCGCCGTACTCCTTGCGGAGGTTCTGCACTTCGATCATCGATTACACCGACACACGAATCGACTCGAGTAAAAGCTAGCGGCCGTGACAGTAGCGGTCGATGCGTGATTCGCCGTCAGTCGTCGTCGGGCGCGACGTTGACGTTCTGATCCAGTACGTTGTCGGCGTCGGACGCTGCTTTGACCCGGGCGAGTCGCTCGAGGTTCTCCCCGTAGACGCGTTCGTGGTGGGATTCACCCGCCTGTTCGCTGACGCCGGTGAAGCCGCCGTAGGCGCCGACGCCGCCGAGAGCGCGAAGCGCGTCGTCTCCCGCTCGCGCCCACGCGAGATTGTCGTCGTCGCTGCCGTACTCGTCGCTGTCTCCGTCCTCCCAGTTGGCTTCGACGGTGAGCATGTACTCCGACTCCCGGTGAGGGAAGGCGGTCTCGTCGCTCGCCACGTCGGCGATCGCGCCACCGAGGTGCCAGATTCCGATCCCCGAGAGCGGCGAAGGAGCGTCTGCCGCGTGCTCGACGACGAACTCGAGAACGTCTCCGTCGAGGTCGTCGACGAACGCCGAACGGTGACAGTAGTTGCGCCCCTCGGGGAACAACAACGAGCCGAGTTCGTGGAGCTGGAGGTACGGCATCGGCTCGCTCATGTCGAGCAGCGGCTCGGCGAGCTCGCGAAACGGTTGGAGGGCCTCCTGCCCACGGTCGACGTCACCGACGAAACAACCCATGATCGCGACGGCGTCGGTGCCGGCGAGCTCGTCCGGGATCGGCGGCAGGTGCGGAACGTGACTGTGGAGTGCGAGCGTCGTGACCTCCCGCGGCGCGTCCCGCGTGAGTTCGTGGTACCGCTCGAGGACGTGTTCGGCGTCGTCGGTAGGGTAGAAGACGCCGAGCCCGGCGACGACGGGGCCGACCTCGTACAGGTCGAACTCGAAGGAGGTGACGACGCCGACGTTCCCGCCGCCGCCCCGGATCGCCCAGAAGAGGTCTTCGTTTCGGTCGGGGCTAGCCCGCCGAAGTTCGCCGTCGGGTGTGACGAGATCGACCGACCGGAGGGCGTCGATCCCGAGGCCGTGTGCGCGTCGCATCCAGCCGATACCGCCGCCGAGTGTCGACCCGGCGATGCCGACGTCGCCGGCGCTCCCGGTCGGCGTGGCGAGTCCGTAGTGCTGGGCCTCGAGGAGCACGTCGCGGGCGCGACACCCGGGTTCGACGCGAGCGACCTGCTCGGTGGGATCGACGTGAACGCCGTTCATCTCGGAGAGGTCGAGCACGACGCCGTCCTCGACGACCGCACTCCCCGACTGGTGGTGACCGCCGCCGCGGATCGAGAAGGGGAGCTCTCGCTCCCGTGCGAACTGCATCGCCTTCGCGATGTCCGCGGCCCCCTGACAGCGAACCACGAGCGCGGGATGTGCGTCGACGAGCCCGTTCCAGACCGCTCGAGCGTCGTCGTACGCCCCGTCGTCGGGACTGATAACGGTTCCGCGGAGACCGTCGACGAGCGAGTCGATCGCGTCCTCAAGTCCGCCGTCGTCGATCTGTGACTCGGATTTCATAACGAGAGTTGCATGTGTTCAAATCACAATAATCGTTCGCAAACCAGAATTTGACGGGATATAGAACGTAAAATGAATGAAACACGATGTATCAATAGTTGTGGTTGTTGGTTATATCGATGACGATCACGCCGCTCGTGGCCGGCGGTCGACGGTCCCGGTTCGAATACAGTAACGGCGTGTTAGCTGGTTCGTCACCGAACTGCTATAGTGGTCGGTGTCGTATAGGGCGTACACGACCCATGTCATCGGAACACCCCCAGCAAACCTCTCAAAAACCGAACCCGGACGCCTGCCCCGTCATCGAATCGCTCGAGCAGATCGGCTCGCAGTGGCGACTGGCCGTCCTCCACGAACTCCTCGAGGGCGAGCTCCGGTTCAACGAACTCAAGCGGGCGACCGGTGCGAACGCCCGCACGCTCTCGCGAGTGCTCGACGATCTCGGCGAAATGGGCTTCGTCGACCGGCGGATCGAGGAGGACTCTCCGATCGCGACCTACTACAGTCTCACCGAGAAGGGTGAGTCGCTCGCCCCGGTCTTCGACGAAATCGAGTGCTGGGCTGGCGAGTGGCTCGAGGACGAGACGATAGCGGAGTGATCGGTCGACGTCGGATCCGACGAGGCCGAGCGTGAGCGGCCTCGGTACCCGTCTTCGTCTCCTCTGCAGGGCCAGTCTGTGAAAAGGAATCAGTCCTCGAGATCCAACTCGACCAGCGACAGCGCCCGATCGAGGTGACAGACCTCGTGTGGCGGGTCGCCGAAGATTTCGTCGATGCGATACTCCTCGTCGAAGGAGACGCCGTCGGGTTCGCAGTACTCGTGACTCGGGCACTCGACGTAGGGACACGGTCCCTTGAGACTCGTTTTGCTGCCGGCGTAGGCACCCTTCGAGGGGACGTTCGCCGTCACCGAGACGGGTTCGACCTCGACGGCGCGGACGCCGCCGTCGTGCATGGCACACTCGAGGGTCTGGGCGTTCTCGCGGATGCTGGTGACGCGATAGCGGGTGCCGGTCTCGAGGTTGAGACACTGACTGCGGTAGGGACAGCCGGCACAGCCGTCGGCTTCGCCCTCGTAGACGAACTCGGTGCCGGGGTCGGCGAGGCGGGTTCCGATCAGGGTGACCGTGGACATATAGCTGGGATTACTCGGTGCGTGTGGTTAAGCGTCACGTCCGCTCGAGCGGTGAGAGTACCAGTATCACCGGCCGTCCGCGTTCGAGTGCAGGCTCACTCTCCGCCCGTCAACTCGTCGAGTTTCTCGAAGTACTCCTCTCGAGGGACCTGGTACATGTCCCGGTAGTCGATCTCGCCGTCGGCGAACCGCCCGGCCAGATCGACGGCGTAGTCGACGGCCTCGGCCCGCCGTTCGAACCGGTTGTCCTCGTCCCGGAGGTAGACGTCCGGCTCGAGGTAGAGGGTGACGTGCCAGTCGGTGTCGACCACGTGGTCGGTGGGGTTGGCGCCGGGGCGGCGAGTACGTTTGCCGTGGGTGAGGTACAGCGTTGGGAGACACGGAGCCGGAAAGTCGTCGGCGTTGAAGACGTCCGGGCGGAACGCGAGGACGGTCCGGCCATCGTCCTCGTCGCTCCAGATCGCCCAGTCCTCGGGGAGGTCAGCGTAGTCGCTCATAGACGGAGAGACGAACAGGGCCCGTAAATCATCGTCGCCATCGAGCGCGCGCGAGCGATGGCCGGGATGAGCAGGCCGTTTACTTATATACGGAGTGGGTCGAATCACGGCATGTGACACGCTCACAATATACGATTCTGTCAAATATAGCCTGAAAATTGCTCCTGATAAATACCTTTTGGGGTTAAGGTTAAGTACATGGATTCCACACTCATTAAATACTATCGGTATCCGTCCGTCGGACCGATTCACTCCGCGTCCGTCCCCGACGCGTACCGTTGCACGATGTTGACCAGGTCGCCGCGCCGTCCAGAGTGGTGCTGGTTCACACATGATGCGACACCAAACCGCCGCCCGTCACGATTCGCGCCCTCCGAGGAGTCGACGGTCCACGTACCGGCCGACCGATGGCAGGCGGATTCCGACCGAAACCGATCGTAACCCCGTGAGGAGCCGTTCCTCTCGTGACAGTCCACGCCGTCGACGATCGTCCATCCACCGGATGGCAGTCAGACTCCAACCAGACGGCGATGGGGGACCAAACAACTACCAATGATACCATGACCGGTGACATCGAGACGCTCGAGAATCTGAGTACCGAATACCAGAAATCGATGCCCGCGGACCTGCGGGAGACCAAATCGTTCGACTGGTACCTCGAGGAGGCCTACGAGGATCCGAAGATCACCCGCAACGCCCACCAGCGGGTCGCGGACATGTTCGACTACTACGGCACCACCTACGACGAGACGGAGGGTGTCGTCGAGTACCTTCTCGCGAGCGAGGACCCGCTGAACGACGGGGAGAACACCTTCTACGGGAAGGTCATTCACCAGTCGATCCACGAGTTCGTCAACAAGGTGAAGTCGGGTGCCCGCCGACTGGGTCCGGAACGCCGGATCAAGCTGTTGCTTGGGCCGGTGGGCTCGGGGAAGTCTCACTTCGACAAGCAGGTCCGCAAGTACTTCGAGGACTACACACTCAGCGAGGAAGGGCGGATGTACACCTTCCGCTGGACGAACCTCTGTGACGTCATCGACGACCAGGATCCCGCCGACGACACCGTCCGGTCGCCGATGAACCAGGATCCGCTCGTCCTCCTGCCGCTCGAACAGCGCCAGTCGGTGATCGACGACCTGAACGAGCGCCTCGACGCACCGTACACCATCCGCAACGAACAGAGCCTCGATCCAGAGAGCGAGTTCTACATGGACAGACTGCTCGCCCACTACGAGGACGATCTCCAACAGGTTCTGGAGAACCACGTCGAGATCGTTCGGTTCGTCGCCGACGAGAACAAGCGCCAGGGCCTCGAGACGTTCGAGCCCAAAGACAAGAAAAACCAGGACGAGACCGAACTCACAGGCGACGTCAACTACTCGAAGATCGCCGTCTACGGGGAGAGCGACCCGCGAGCGTTCGACTACTCGGGGGCGTTCTGTAACGCGAACCGCGGCATTTTCAGCGGGGAAGAGCTGCTCAAACTCCAGCGGGAGTTCCTCTACGACTTCCTCCACGCCACCCAGGAGATGACGATCAAGCCCAAGAACAACCCCCGGATCGACATCGACCAGGTGATCGTCGGGCGGACGAACATGCCCGAGTACAAAGACAAGAAAGGCGACGAGAAGATGGAGGCGTTCAACGACCGCACGAAGCGGATCGACTTCCCGTACGTCCTCTCCTACGAACAGGAGGCCCAGATCTACCAGAAGATGCTCAACAACGCCGACGTTCCCGACATCAACGTCGAGCCACACACCTTGGAGATGGCGGGGCTGTTCGGCGTCCTCACCCGGATCGAGGAACCCGACACCGAACTGGTCGACCTCCTCTCGAAGGCCAAAGCCTACAACGGCGAGATCGACGAGGGCGACGACATCGACATCAAGAAGCTTCGCGAGGAGGCCGCCGCCAAAGCCGAGATCGGCGAGGGAATGGTCGGCGTCTCCCCGCGCTTTATCGGCGACGAGATCGCCGAGGCGATCATGGACTCGAAACACCGCTCGCGCGGATTCCTCTCGCCGCTGACGGTGTTCAACTTCTTCGAGGAGAACTTAGAACACCACGGCTCCATCCCCGAGGAGAACTTCGAGAAGTACTACCGCTACCTCGAGACCGTTCGCGAGGAGTACCGCGAGCGAGCCATCGAGGACGTCCGTCACGCCCTCGCGTACGACATCGACGAGATTCAGCGCCAGGGCGAGAAGTACATGGACCACGTGATGGCTTACATCGACGACGACACCGTCGAGGACGAGCTCACGGGGCGGGAGCAGGAACCCGACGAGACCTTCCTGCGCTCGGTTGAGGAGAAACTCGACATCCCCGAGGATCGCAAGGACGACTTCCGACAGGAGGTATCGAACTGGGTCTCACGGCGCGCACGCGAGGGAACCACGTTCAATCCGCAGGACAACGAGCGCCTGCGCCGCGCCCTCGAACGCAAACTCTGGGAGGACAAGAAGCACAACATCAACTTCTCCGCGCTAGTGAGCGCCAACGAGTTCGACGACGACGAGCGCTCCGCGTGGATCGACGCGCTGATCGAACAGGGATACTCCGAAGACGGCGCCAAGGAGGTGCTCGAGTTCGCCGGTGCAGAAGTCGCCAAAGCAGAGATCGAGGAGTAGTATGACTCGAGGCACCGACTACGTCAGCGACGCCGACCGCGCTCTCGAGGAGACCTACGAGGAACCGATGAGCCTCGCGGCGTACGTCGACCGCGTCTTCGAGAACCCCTCGATCGCCGCCCACGCCTCGAAGTACCTGCTGTCGGCGATCGAGGCCGCCGGCACGCGAACGGTGGTCGAGGAAGGCGAGGAGAAACAGCGCTACCGCTTCTTCGACGACCCACACAACGATGGCGAGCACGCTATCCTCGGCAACACCGAGGTGCTCAACGGCTTCGTCGACGACCTCCGCTCGATCGCGGCCGGCCGGGGGAAAGACGAGAAGATCATCTGGTTCGAGGGGCCCACGGCGACCGGCAAATCGGAACTCAAGCGGTGTCTGGTCAACGGCCTCCGCGAGTACTCGAAGACGCCCGAGGGCCGTCGGTACACCGTCGAGTGGAACGTCCAGTCGGCCAGCGCCGAGGACCGCGGTCTGAGCTACGGCAGCGGTGATCCGACCGCCAGTGACGACGAACACTGGTACGAGAGCCCCGTGCAAGCCCACCCGCTGTCGGTCTTCCCCGAGAGCGTGCGCGACGACCTGCTCGCGGAACTCAACGCCGAACACGACGACCACGTTCCGATCACCGTCGACGCCCGGCTCGACCCCTTCTCCCGGGAAGCCTACGACTTCCTCGAGGAGCGCTACCGACGACAGGGCCGCGAGGAGTTGTTCTCCGAATTGACCGACGAGGCCCACTTGCGTGTGAAAAACTACGTCGTCGACGTCGGGCAGGGCGTCGGCGTCCTCCACAGCGAGGACGACGGCCCGCCCAAGGAGCGCCTCGTCGGCTCGTGGATGCACGGCATGCTCCAGGAACTGGACTCGCGCGGGCGCAAGAACCCGCAGGCCTTCAGCTACGACGGCGTGCTCTCGCAGGGCAACGGCGTCCTCACTGTCGTGGAGGACGCGGCCCAGCACGCCGACCTGCTGCAGAAGCTGTTGAACGTCCCCGACGAACAGTCGGTGAAACTGGACAAGGGCATCGGCATGGACGTCGACACCCAGATGCTGATCATCTCGAACCCGGACCTCGAGGCCCAGCTCAACCAACACTCCGACAGAAACGGGATGGACCCGCTGAAGGCGCTCAAGCGACGGCTGGACAAACACCAGTTCGGCTACCTGACGAACCTCTCGCTCGAGGCCGAACTCATCCGCCGGGAGTTGACCGGTGAGACGGACGTCTGGGAAACCGCCACGTACGAGGAACTCGCCGAGAAGATTCGCGAACCGGTGCGTGTGACGGTCAAAGACGGCGACGGATCGGTCATCGAACGTGAGTTCGCACCGCACGCGATCGAGGTCGCGGCGCTGTACGCCGTCGCGACCCGACTCGACGAGGAGGACCTGCCGTCGGGACTGGACCTCGTCGACAAGGCGCTGATCTTCGATCAGGGCTACCTCCAAGAGGGGGACACCCGAAGCGAGAAGGCGGACTTCGACTTCGACGACGATGCACACAACGGCGAGCACGGCATTCCGGTGACCTACACCCGGGACATCCTCGCCGACTTGCTCCAGACCGATCGAGACCGCCACCATCCCGAACTCCCCGTCGAGGACGTCATCATGCCTCGAGACGTCCTGAACACGATGGCGGAGGGACTGGCCGACGCGCCGGTGTTCTCGACGGGCGAACGCTCGGAGTTCGAGAACCGCGTCGTGCCGGTCAAGAACCACGTCTTCGACCAGCAGGAGGAGGACGTCGTCGACGCCATTATGCACGAAAAGCGCGTCGACGAGGAGACCGTCGCCGAGTACGTCGAACACGTCTACGCCTGGGAGACCGGCGAGGCGCTGTACAACGACCGCGGCGAGGAGGTCGACCCCGATCCGCTGAAGATGAAGCTCTTCGAGGTCGAACACCTCGGGCGCTTCTCCGAGGCGGCCTACGAGGGGAACCTCCCTCGCGAGAGCGTCAAGAACTTCCGCAGTGACAAGGTCATCACGGCACTGAACCGCCACGCGTGGGAACAGCGCGACGAGGACTTCGCGGTGGGGGACGTCGACCTCACGGCGATTCCCGTGATCAAGACCGTCCTCGAGAGCAACGACTGGGACGACGTCCGACGGACGTTCGAGGACTTCGATCCCCGGCAGTGGGACGATCCGCCCAGCGGAACGGAGACCGAGACTGTCAAAGAGAAGACGATCGACGCCATGATCGAGTTGTTCGACTACTCGGAGGCGTCCGCGGAGTTGACCAGCCGACACGTCATGGGTCAGGTGAGTTACAGATGGGACTGAGAGACGACATCGAACGGTTCCGAGAAGTCGGCGAAGAGCGCCGCGAAGACCTAGCAGAGTTCATCCAGTACGGAGATCTCGGCCAGAGCCGTCCCGGGGAGATCAAGATTCCGGTGAAGATCGTCTCCCTGCCCGAGTTCGAGTACGACCAGCGCGATCAGGGCGGCGTCGGTCAGGGCCAGGACGGCACGCCCGACGTGGGCCAGCCGGTCGGCCAGCCACAGCCCCAGCCGGGTGACGACGACGGCGACGGCGACGAACCGGGCGAGGAGGGCGGCGGCGACCACGAGTACTACGAGATGGACCCCGAGGAGTTCGCTCAGGAACTCGACGAAGAACTCGGGCTCGACCTCGATCCGAAGGGCAAGAAGGTAATCGAGGAGAAGGAGGGTCCGTTCACCGACCTCACCCGAAGCGGTCCCGACAGCACGCTCGACTTCGAGCGGATGTTCAAGGAAGGCCTCAAGCGCAAGCTCACGATGGACTTCGACGAGGAGTTCCTCCGAGAGCTGTGCAAGGTCGAGGACATCACGCCGCGAGAGGTCTTCGAGTGGGCCCGCGGGGAGAATCTGCCGGTCTCGATGGCCTGGGTCGAAGAGGCCTACGACGACGTCCCCGAGGACGACCGCGGTACGTGGTCCTCGATCGAGGAGGTCGAAGAGAACGTTGAGCGCGAGACCGTCCAGCAGAAGATCCGTCGCGAGGGGATCAAACACGTCCCCTTCCGGCGCGAGGATGAACGCTACCGCTACCCCGAGATCATCGAGGAGAAAGAGAAGAACGTCGTCGTGGTCAACATCCGTGACGTCTCGGGGTCGATGCGCGAGAAGAAACGTGAACTCGTCGAGCGGACGTTTACGCCGTTAGACTGGTACCTCACGGGGAAGTACGACAACGCCGAGTTCGTCTACATCGCCCACGACGCTGACGCCTGGGAGGTCTCCCGCGAGGACTTTTTCGGCATCCGGAGCGGCGGCGGGACGAAGATCTCGAGCGCCTACGAACTCGCCCAGGAGTTACTCGAGGAGTACCCCTGGAGCGACTGGAACCGGTACGTGTTCGCCGCCGGAGACAGCGAGAACTCGAGCAACGACACCGAAGAGCGCGTCATCCCGCTGATGGAGGAGATTCCGGCGAACCTCCACGCCTACGTGGAGACCCAGCCCAGCGGCAACGCGATCAACGCGACCCACGCCGAGGAACTCGAGCGCCACTTCGGTCGGGACGCAGAGGACGTCGCGGTGGCGTACGTCAACGGCGAGGCGGACGTGACCGACGCGATCTACGAAATCCTCAGCACGGAAGGTGACGAACGAGATGAGTGAAACAGACAGATTCCGCAAACAGGCGATCGCGACCGACCTCGAGGAGCCGGTCGAGGAGGCCCGCGCGTTAGCACAGAAACTCGGTCTCGAGCCCTACCCGGTGAACTACTGGATCGTCGACTACGACGAGATGAACGAACTCATCGCCTACGGCGGGTTCCAGTCTCGATACCCCCACTGGCGGTGGGGAATGCAGTACGACCGCCAGCAGAAGCAAGGCCAGTACAGCGGCGGGAAGGCCTTCGAAATCGTCAACAACGACAACCCCGCCCACGCCTTCCTCCAGGAGTCGAACACGATCGCCGACCAGAAGGCCGTGATCACCCACGTCGAGGCCCACTCGGATTTCTTCGCGAACAACGAGTGGTTCGGCATGTTCACCAGCGGCCGCTCGGACGAACAGGTCGACGCCGCGGCCATGTTAGAGCGCCACGCGCGGGCGATCGGCGAGTACATGCAGGATCCCGACATCGACCGCGCCGAAGTCGAGAAGTGGGTCGACCACACGCTCACCCTCGAGGACAACATCGACCAGCATCAGGTGTTCGTCCGCCGCCGCGAGATGGGCGACACCGACGAGGAACTCGACGACGATCTCGCGGAGAAACTCGACGAACTCGGCATCTCCGACGAGGTCAAAGGCGAGGTCTTCACCGAGGAGTGGCTCGAGAAAATCGAAGGCGAGGACGGGCCGGTGAGTTTCCCGGAAGAGCCCGAACGGGACGTGCTGGCGTTCGTCCGCGAGCACGGCAAGCAGTACGACGAGGAGGCCGGCAAGGCTGTCGAGATGGCGGAGTGGCAACGGGACGTCCTCGACATGATGCGCGCGGAGGCCTACTACTTCGCCGCCCAGAAGATGACGAAGGTGATGAACGAAGGGTGGGCCGCCTACTGGGAATCGATGATGATGTCCGACGAAGCCTTCGCGGGCGCCGACGAGTTCCTCAACTACGCCGACCACATGGCGAAGGTGCTCGCCTCGCCCGGCCTCAACCCCTACAGTCTGGGGATGGAGCTCTGGGAGTACCTCGAGAACACCACGAACCGGCGGGAGGTTCTCGAACACCTGCTTCGCGTCGAGGGCGTCTCCTGGCGCAACCTCACCGAAGTCGTCGACTTCGATGAGGTGCTCGAACACCTCGAGCCACCGGCGGCGATCGACACGATCACGTCGGAGACCCTCGACGCCCTCGAGGAGGTTCCCGGGGAGTGGATCGACCGCGAGGCCCTCGAGGCCGCACACGAGGGCGAGGTCGACGTGGATCAGTACCCGTGGAAGGTGCTGACCTACGAAGGGCTGGCGCGTCGACACTACTCGCTGGTCAAACGACACAACCGCGGGTTCCTCTCGCAGGTCAGCCAGAACGAACTCGAGCGGATCGGCCGCTACCTGTTCGACGACGCCCGCTACTCGTCGGTCGAGGAGGCGCTGGCGGACGTCGACTTCACGGCCGGCTGGGATCGGATGTACGACGTCCGCGAGAGCCACAACGACGTCACCTTCCTCGACGAGTTCCTCACCCAGGAGTTCATCACGGACAACGACTACTTCACCTACGAATACTCGCAGGCGTCGGGGCAGTTCCACGTCTCGAGCGACGAGGCCGAAGACGTCAAGAAGAAGTTGCTGTTGCAGTTTACCAACTTCGGGAAGCCGACGATCGCGGTCTACGACGGCAACTACGACAACGCCAACGAACTGTTGCTGGGTCACCAGTACAACGGCGTCATGCTGGATATCAACAAGGCGACCGAGACGCTCAAACGGATCTTCGAACTCTGGGGCCGACCGGTGAACCTGCTGACGATCGTCAAGGAAGTCGACGATCACGACATCGAGGTCGCCAGACGCCGCAATCGCGAACCGGAACTCGAGGAGCGCGGGAAACGGCTGCGCTACGACGGGACCGAGGTGACGATGGAAGACGTCCCCTGGGAAGCAGTCGAACACCTCGCAGCCGACGACGTCGACTACGACACGAAACCTGATGACTGGCTGGCGTGACCGATTTGGGGATTGGTCTCGAGATTTTGACGTTCGTCGCATCGCTATCGGCTACTTCGTTCGGCCCATAGAGACGGTAATAGCTGTGTCTCGGCGTTAGTGTCGGATAAAAATCCATAACGGCCAGAACGTTTTTGGTCTCGATACGGAACGTATCGGGCAATGAGTGGGGGAGGGGGCGGATCCGACCAGCGCGAGGGACCGGAGCGAGCTGACGGACTCGATCTCCCGTCGATACTCGCCCGACTCGACGCCGACGATCCGGAGACACAGCGGGAAGCGGTCACGACGGTCCGCGAGGTCGTCGACGAGCGGCCCTCGGCCTGCACGCCGACGGTCCCGAAACTCCGGGCACTGCTCGGTCGACCGGAGGTCGACTGTGACGAAGGGATCGTCGCCTGCCTCGCCACGCTGGCCGCCGACTCGCCGACCGACGTCGCACCGTCGACGGACGAGATCGTCGCGTTCGTTGCATCGACGACCTCGAGTCAGGCGAGAACGACGGCGTTTCGCTGTCTCGTCTCGATCGCGACACACCGGCCGGGCGCCGTCGTCGACCACGTCGACTCGCTCGTCGACGTGCTAGAGGCGGACCTCGACGAGTGGGGGCTCTCGCTGGTGTCGGCGCTCACACGGACACATCCGCAAGCGATCACGTCCGCGGTCCCCGTCCTCGTGACCGCCCTCGAGTGCGATCCCGAACGGTACGGATCGACCGCCTGCGCCGCGCTGGGTCGACTGGTGCGTGTCGAGCCCGGCGTGGGAACCGAGGCTGAGGTCGTCGAGACACTCGTCTCGCTCGTCCGGACGGCCGATCCACCGCTTCGGGCGACCGCGGTCGACTGTCTCGGCGGCGTCGCCGCCCACGAGCCGACGGCCGTCGAAGCCGCCGTTCCGGCGATCGCACGCGCACTCGAGAGTCAGACACTCGAAGTTCGAGTCACCGCCGCTCGGACGATCGCTCGGGTCGCCGCAGGAACGGAGACGACGATCGACCCTGCTAGGGAACGGCTCTGGGACCGACTCGACGACGCTGACCCGGCAGTCCGACGGAACGCCTGTCTGGCACTCGGCTACGGGGGCTCGCTCGAGGCTCGGGAGCGACTCGAGGCCCTCTCGAGGACGGATCCGAACGTCACCGTCCGTAACTGTGCGTCGTGGGCGGTCGACGAAATTTCGGCGTCCGGGACCGACGCCGACCGCGACTCGACTACCGGTCTCGGTTTCGAACTCGGCTCCAGCTCCGGCTCCGGACCTCGTTTCGAACCCACGTGTCGACCCGGACCAGAACTCGAGTGACACCGCGTGACCCGCTCGCTCGACCACCGGGACTTTTCTCCCGTTCGCTCGCTGACTCGAGTATGGACTTCGACGTGGCTACCGACGACCGACTGACGACCGTCGACGTGACCGACCGAGTTGCAGAGACGCTCCCCGCGGACTGTGTGGAGGGAGTCTGCACCGTCTTCGTTCGGCATACGACCGCCGCTCTCGTCGTCCAGGAGAACGAACCGCGATTGCGCGGGGACCTCGAGTCGTTCCTCTCCGGGCTCGTTCCGGACGAGGGACACGCCCACGACGAGTTGGACGGGAACGCAGACGCCCACCTCCGGGCGACGCTGCTCGGGCCGTCGGCGACGGTGCCGATCGAGGACGGAGCGCTCGCGCTCGGGCGGTGGCAATCGATCTTCCTCGTCGAGTGTGACGGCCCGCGGACACGGCAGGTGTCGGTGACGGTGACGTCGTGAGCGCAAGCGGAACACAGGACGGTGGCGAACTCACACCGAGAGCGGCCGGTCCGAAGAGACGTAATCCACGCCGCGCCACTCGAGGACCCTCGCGACGATTGGGCCCGGTACCGACCAGGCGTGAACTTCGAGGTCGACCGCCTTCGCTCTGGGAACCAGCCGCGTGAGTAGACACCGCCTCGAGTGGGCACCGATCACCGAACAGCCCAGTTCGACGGCGGTCGTGACGGGCCGGCGCCGGTCCCGACTCACGAGGAGCCCGGTCGGCTGGGACGGCTCGAGTTCGTGTACCCGCCGTAACTCGGAGGCCAGAAACGAGGTGATCACGACCTGGTTCGGAACGGCCGCGTTCGCGAGCGTCTCGAGGACGTCCGCCGCGATCCCCTCGTCTTTGATCTCGAGGTTGACGTTCACGCCGGCGGGCAGGGCCGCGAGCAGTTCCGCGAGCGTGGGAATCGTCTCGTCGGAGTCGAGGACGGTGTAAGACTGGAGTTCCTCGAGCGAACAGTCGGCGACCCGACCGGTGCCGCCGGTGACGCGGTCGATGGTGTCGTCGTGAAAGACCACGAGTTCGCCCGAGCCACAGCGGCGTACGTCGAACTCGACGGCGTCGGCTCGGTCGGCGGCCGCTCGAACGGCGGCGATCGTGTTCTCCGGGGCGACGGCGGCGAATCCGCGGTGAGCGATCAGTCGCATTCGCGTGTCGTCGACCACACTGTCGAGCGATATTAACGCACCGCCGGTCAGTCGGCTACTCTCGAACCCTTGCTAATCATGCCCACGCGTTTATTCTAACATCGGGTGTCCCACCACTATGGGACGCAGGCTCTCGTCAGATCGGACCGGGCGATGGCAACGAACCCTCTCCAGACGGCTCGCCGAACTCCAGTCGGAACTCGAGGAGAACCAGCGGCGCGTCACGCAACTCGAGAACACCTTGAAGGCGGTCACCCGGCAGACCAACGACATCTCGATCGGCGGCCCCTGTTCGTGTGGCGAGAGTTTTCTGATCGTTCGCCAGCGCGTGATCTACTGTCCTCAGTGTGAGTATCAGCGGACGATGTAGCGGCGGGACGCTCGAGCGGGAGGCGTATCTGGTGATCGGAGACGGCCATCGGAAACCACGCGAATGACGGCTGTTGGATTATCCGCCTTGGTTCCGATATATCCGCCAATGACTCGAGAGCGCGCGTATACGCGACGACGTATGCTTCGTCTGACGGGTGCCGTGGGATCGATCGCCCTCGTCGCCGGCTGTGGCGGTCCGGAAGGAGAGGACGACGTCGACGTCCCCGCCGAGGAAGAGACGGGCAACGGACAGGAGCAGGAAGACGAGATCGGTGCGGAGGACGAGGGCGACGATGGTGAGGGAGAAGAGCAAGGGAACGGAGACGACACCGGTGCCGAAAACATTTCGGGAGACGAAGCGGACGACGACGCCGACGAGTAACTGCAACGTCGAGTCCGAATCAGTCCTCGGACCGGGCCACAGCGATCCCGGATCCTGGCGACCCCCGGCTTTGATTCTTCTCGGCCACCCAGTACTGGGTATGCCATCGACAGCAACCTTCGACTTCACGGACACAGTCGCGATCGTCACCGGCGCCAGCGGCGCGCTCGGCAGCGCGGCAGTCGACCGATTTCTCGAGGCTGGGGCGACAGTCTGTGCCGTCGACGTCGTCGAGCCAGACAGCGAGGACGCACAACTCGAACCGGGCGGCGGGTACCACTTCTACGAGGCGGACCTCACCGACGAAGACGAGGTGGAGTCGCTGATCGACGAGATCGTCGACGACCACAGCCGTATCGACCACTTGCTGAACATCGCCGGGACGTGGCGCGGCGGAAATCCCGTCGAGGAGACCGATCTCGAGGAGTTCGACCTCCTGATGAATATCAACCTGAAGACGGCGTTTCTCACCTCGAAGCACGCCCTCCCGCACCTGCAGGAACGGGAGGGATCGATCGTGAGCGTGAGCGCCCGATCGGGACTCGAGGGCGGGTCGGGCGACGGCCCGTACCGCATCACGAAAGCGGGAATCAAGATTCTGACGGAGACCCTGGCCGAGGAGAACCTCGGAACGGTGCGAGCCAACTGCGTGCTGCCGAGCGTGATCGACACGCCGATGAACCGGGAGATGATGCCCGATTCGGATCACGACGAGTGGGTCGAACCCGGGGAGATCGCGGACGTGATGGCCGCCCTCTGTAGCGACGCGACGTCGGTCACCAGCGGTGGGGCGGTGCCGGTGTACGGAAAAGCGTGAGCTGACGACGGCGACGACGGCGAAAATTGAAACCTCGGATCGAACGGCTGGCGCTACAGGTCTTCGAGCCAGCCTGCGAAGTCGCCGCTCAAGAAGTCGACGTACTCCATGATACCCAGTGCCAGCGAGACGACCAACACGATGATGATTGGGATACGGACGAGCCAGATCCAGGCCACACCGAGCTGGCCGAGGTCACCGATACCCTTCTCGAGTTCTTCGATAGCGAAATTGGGTGCGATCCAGCCCACGAGGATCATCAACATGAGCGCACCGAAGACCAGCAAGATGGCGTCCGCGAACCCGTCGAGCAGGTCGAGGAAGATCAGGTCGTAGGTGACCGGAACGCCGAGCAGGTAGATGACGCCACCCATCCCGAGTGCCGCCTTCCATCGTTCGACTCCCTTCTCGTCGATGACGTACGCCGTCACGACCTCGAGCAACGAAATCGCACTCGAGAGTGCGGCGATCGAGACCGTACCGAAGAACAGGAGGCCGAGCCACCGGCCGCCGGGGACGCCCGCGAACGCTTCGGTGAGGCTGAAGAAGATCGCACCGACAGTGTCCTGTCCGGGATCGGCACCTGCCGTGAAGATAATCGGAAACACGATGAGACCGACGAGGAACGCGATCGCGGTGTCGAATCCGATGATGATCCCTCCGTCTTTGCCCAGGTTTCGGTCCTCACCGAGGTAGGACGCGTAGGTGACCATCACGCCCATCCCAAGCGAGAGCGTGAAGAACGCCTGTCCCGCTGCGGCGGGGAGGAGTTCGGTCCAGTTTTCAACGATAACTCCGAATTCAGGGTTCAGGTAGTACGAGTACGCTTGCCCGGCTTCGGCGAGGGTCCCGGCCCAGATCGCGAGCCCGACGAGCAAGACGATGATCACCGGAACCATCACCTTCACCGCGAGTTCGATCCCGCGGCGGATCCCGAGTGCGACGATACCGATCGTCAACGCCATGAAGATCGTGTGGAAGACGAACGCGTCGAGACCGGTCGACAGATCGAGGAACATCATCACCGTCTCCGGCTGGCCCGCTTCCTCGGCTGCGGCCTCGTAGCCGGCAAGATGGCCGGTGTAGCTGTTTGTAAAGCCCTCGAGGAAGTACCGGATGAACCAGCCCGCGACGACGCTATAGTACGACAGGATCACGAATCCGGTGACGATGAAGACACCGCCGATGTACTTCCAGGCGTTTCCACCCAACTCCATGAGCGCACCGACCGGGTTACGCTCGGTTTTGCGGCCGACGACGAACTCGACGAGGATCGCCGGGAATCCGATGAGTGCCACGAACAGCAAGTACACCAACAGAAACGCCGCACCACCTCCCTCACCCGTCACGAACGGGAATCGCCAGACGTTTCCTAAGCCGACTGCACTCCCCACCGCTGCCAGAATGAATCCTGATCGAGTCGCCCAGGTTTCTCGCTGTACCATGCCACAGGTATTCCCACTGATTGACTAATAATTTTCGTGGCAGTTATGACATAACCTATGTAATTCACAATTTTGTCACTGTTGTATTAGGTCCTACAGCGCACGATTTTTATTACGGTGACCGTGCTATACTAGATGTGTATGAGTGCCATTGACACACTTGGGCGAGGGAACACATTCGTCCGTACACATCCGTCACTATCGCTCGTGTTTCTCGTCGGATTCGCCCTGGGAGTGGATCTGGTACACGGCCTGTACACGGGTCGAATCCCGCTCGAGAACGTCAGCAGGCTCTTCTGGAACGGGCTCCTGGTCGGACTGATCCTCGGTCTGGCGGGAATCGGTCTCTCGATGACCTACAGTATCCTCAACTTCGCCAATTTCTCCCACGGCGATCTCATCACCGTCGGCGCGTTCTCCGGCTGGTCGGTAACGTACCTGCTCGCCGGTGCCGGCGTCACCGAGTTCGGAACCCGGTTACTGATCGACGCGAACCTGAACGTCACTGTTCTCGGCGATCCGGTCGCGGTCGTCGCCGGTCTCGTCCTGGCGTCGATACTCACGATCCTCATCGCCCTGGTGGTCGACCGGCTGGTGTACCGTCCGATGCGTGACTCGAGCGGAATCTCCTTGCTCATCGCGAGCATCGGCGTGGCGCTCGTCCTCCGCCACCTCGTGGCCTTCGTCTACCGGGCGCACACGCGGGGCGTGACCGGCAGCGAACGGGTGGACATCCTTCCCGTCCTCGAAGGGACCGGGGACGTGAGCGTCAACACTGCAACGCTCATGATCGTCGCCGTCGCGCTCATGATCGGCGTTCACCTGCTCGTCCAGCGGACGAAACTGGGAACGGCCATGCGAGCGATGGCCGACAATCAGGATCTGGCGCTGATCACCGGCATTCCGACCGAGCGAGTCGTTACGTGGACGTGGATTCTCGGCGCCGGTCTCACCGGCGCTGCGGGCTTTCTCATCGTCCTCGAACGTGGCACGTTAGACTTCAACATCGGCTGGGGGCTGTTGTTGTTGATCTTCGCGGCCGTCATCCTCGGCGGGATCGGATCGATCTACGGGGCGATCGGCGGCGGACTGGTCATCGGCCTCACCCAGTCACTGTCGACGATCTGGATCCCCTCGGATTTCGCGACGCCGGCGGCGTTCTCCCTGATGATCCTCGTCTTGCTGTTTCGTCCGTCCGGTCTGTTCAGCGGGGTGACCACGGCGTGAGTTCGCCCCCGACGAGCGACGATGACGGCGGATCCCGGCCGGATTCCGACGCCAGCTCCGGCTCCGGCTCTGACTCTGACCCTGAATCCCGCTCACTGCTCCCCGAAACGCGGTGGCAGCGTGACGTGATCCTGATCTTCGCCATGCTGTTTGGCATCTACGCACTCTTCGCATTGATCGGCGTCGCACTCGACTTCGATACGAACGGCATCCTCAACGTGCTCCGCGAGATCACGCTGTTCGCGGCGGTGTACGCGATGCTCGTACTCGCGTTGAATCTCCACTGGGGGTACACCGGGCTGTTCAACATCGGCGTCGCCGGCTTCATGGCCGTCGGCGTCTACACGATGGCGATCCTGACCGCCTCGCCGGACGCGACCGCGCCCGGATTCGGCCTCCCGCTGTGGGTCGGTATCGTCGGTGGAATGGTGATGTCGGCGCTCGTCGGACTCGTCGCCGCACTTCCCGCGCTCCGGTTGCGAGCGGACTACCTCGCGATCGTGACCCTCGGACTCTCGGAAATCATCCGCCTCACCTTCCAGTCGATGCAGTTCTCCAACGCACTCGAGGACACGCTAGGCGTCGCGACGAACGGCGGAAGCGGAATGAACTTTCCGGGAACGCGCG
The DNA here is from genome assembly GCA_025517485.1 of Natronoglomus mannanivorans. Lineage (GTDB taxonomy): Archaea > Halobacteriota > Halobacteria > Halobacteriales > Natrialbaceae > Halomontanus > Halomontanus mannanivorans. The sequence continues at coordinate 481,890 of JAOPKB010000001.1, forward strand.
GTGTCGTCCAGTACGCGTTCTATCGGGGTGGTGACCGCACCAGCGAACCGACCGTTCTCGGAGACGCGTTGTTCGGTCTGGCCGAGTCGTTCGACGTCCTCCCGCTCGTCGTCCTCGGGTGGGGATACAACGTCGTCCTCGGGATCGGCGTGATCGCGTTCTACGTCCTCCTCGTCCGAATCGCCAACTCCCCGTTCGGGCGCGTATTGAAAGCGATCCGCGAGGACGAACTCGTCGCCGATTCGCTCGGAAAGAACACCAATCTGTTCAAGATCAAGGTGTTCATGCTCGGCTGTGCGCTCATGGGGCTGGCCGGCATCCTTTGGCAAGGTCAGACCGGCTACACGAGCCCACACGAGTTCCGCCCGGAACTAACCTTCTACGTGTTCATCGCGCTCATCATCGGCGGTGCAGGATCGAACACGGGAAGCGTCATCGGTGGACTCGTCTTCGGGACGCTCCTCTTTCAGGGCCCGCTGTACGTCCCGCGACTCCTCCAGGAGGGACTGGCCGTCGCCGGCGTCGAACTCGGGACGCCACCGAATACCTTCTACGACGCGGTGCTCCCGCTTGGCTCGCTCGATCTGTTACCCATGCTCGCCTACGCGACGGCGAGTACAAACGTCTCGTACCTGCGGTTCGTACTCCTGGGGGTCGTGTTGATCCTCGTCGTCCAGCGCCGTCCGGAGGGATTACTGGGCCACCGCGTCGAGACGGCGGCCGCGGTCGACCTCTCGAACCGGTCGCGGTCGACGGCGACAGACGGAGGAAACCCCGAGTCGACTTCACCCGTGGATGAGCACGATCAGGAGTCGACCGGCGGTCACTCGGCACGCACGGCCGACGATGGACACGGCTTGAGTGCGGTTCGCGACGACCGCGACTCGAGTGCGACGAACGGTGGTCACGATGAGTGAGCAGGCGGCCGGATCCGCGACGGAAACCGGCGACCGAACGACGACCGGGGACGAGTCGACTGTCGTCGACTCCCCGCCGCCGCTTCGCGTCACGGACCTCGAGAAGCATTTCGGGGGGATCACCGCCGTCGACGGCGTCTCTTTCGACGTCCACGAGGGGACGCTCACCGGGCTCATCGGGCCGAACGGGGCCGGCAAGTCGACGGCCTTCGACTGTATCACCGGCGTCTACACACCGGACGCCGGGACCGTCGAGTTCAACGGCGAGGACATCACCGGCCTCGAACCGTTCGAGATCTGTAATCGTGGTCTCGTCCGCACGTTCCAGATCGCCCGCGAACTCGAGAAGATGACGGTCCTCGAGAACCTGATGCTCGCGCCGGCCGGTCAGCGCGGGGAGTCTCTCTGGCAGTCGGTGACACCGATCGCCAGGCGCGGAGTCGCCGCGGAGGAACGCGAACTACGCGAGCGCGTCTGGGAGACGCTCGAGTTCTTCGAAATCGACCACCTGGCAGCGTCCTACGCCGGCACCCTCTCGGGTGGGCAGCGAAAACTCCTCGAACTCTCGCGTGCGCTGATGACCGACCCCGACGTCGTGTTGCTCGACGAACCGCTCGCGGGAGTCAACCCGTCTCTGGAGAAGAAACTGCTCGAACGCATCCACGACCTCCGCGAGGAGGGCTACACGTTCCTGCTGGTCGAACACGACATGGACGTCATCATGACCCACTGCGAGCGCGTCATCGTCATGCACCAGGGGCGGAAACTCGCCGAGGGAACGCCCGCAGAGATTACGTCGAACGAACGAGTCATCGACGCCTACCTCGGAGGGGAGGTCTGATGGCGCTGCTCGAGGTCTCGGGACTCGACGCCGGCTACGGTGACCTGCAGATCCTCGAGGACGTCGACCTCGAGGTCGATGAGGACGAGTACGTCGCCATCGTCGGGCCGAACGGAGCCGGCAAGTCGACGGTGATGAAGTCGGTCTTCGGGTTGGCGACGTACATGGGCGGGCGAATCGCCTTCGACGGCGAGGAGATCGGTGAACTCCGACCGGAAGCGATCATCCACCGCGGACTCGGGTACGTCCCGCAAGACGACAACGTCTTTCCCTCGCTATCGGTCGAAGAGAACCTCGAGATGGGCGCGTACATTCTTCCCGAGGTGCCCGGGGATCGACTCCGGGAAGTGTACGATCGGTTTCCGATCCTCGAAGCCCGCAAGACGCAGACGGCCGGGAATTTGAGCGGCGGCCAGCGTCAGATGCTCGCGATGGGGCGTGCACTGATGCTCGATCCGGCGCTACTCATGCTCGACGAACCCAGTGCCGGGCTCGCGCCGGATCTCGTCGAGGAACTGTTCGACCGGATCGACGCGGTCAACGACGCCGGAACCGCGATACTGATGGTCGAACAGAACGCGTCCGAAGCGCTCAGACGGTGCGACCGTGGATACGTCCTCGTTCAGGGACGGAATCGATACGTCGATACGGGCGAGAGCCTGCTCGAGAACGAGCAGGTCAGGCAGGATTTCCTCGGCGGTTAACTGGTGAGTCGAATATCGATGGTGGAGGGGACCGCACGCACTGAGAGCGTCTAGTCGTCTTCGCTCTCGTCTTCCGTCTCGGTCTCTCCGTCACCTTCGAACTCGATCGTCTCGATGACGTCGATCGCCTCTTCGGCCGGGGCGAACTCGAGGATGTCGAACGTCGCGGACACCACGTCGCCGTTCTCGTCGAAGTCGACCGTGCTGGACGCGCCCTGATAATTGACTTCCTCGCCGTTGGCCACCATCTCGACGGCCTCATCGAGCGTGCTCGGCCCGACTTCCTCGCCGTTCGGATTGGCGACGGTTCGCATTTCGTCGCGAATCGCAGCCCCGTCGCTCGCCCCGGCGGCGACGTGTGCGAGGATGAGCACCGCGCTCGAGTCGTAGGCGTTGGATGTGAACACCGTCGGCGAGCGGCCGTACTCCTGTTCGTACAGATCGTCGAAGAACTCCTGTTCGGGTCCGCCGGCACTTGGTGCGGTTCCAGTGACGTTCTCGAGGTCGTTTCCGACTTCGGCGGGTAAGTCCGGATCGGCCAGTCCGTCGGTGACGAGAATGTCGACGCCGGTGTCGAACTGCGAGTAGTAGTCGCGAAACAGCTGAATGCCGCTCTGGGGGAAGCCGACGACCATCAGCGTGTCGGGATCGTCGCCCAGCGCTTGCTGAATTCGCGAGGTGTACGACGGCTGCTCTGGTTCGAACGACACCTCGTCCAGAACGTCACCACCCTGTTCTTCGAACGCACCGACGTAACTCTGGGAGAGTTGCTGTCCGTAATCGTCGTTCAGGTGCAGGGTCGCCGTCGTCTGCGCCTCGAGGGTATCGACCGCGACCTGTGCCAGAACGTCTCCCTGAAGGACGTCACTCGGTGCAGTCCGAAAGATGAAGTCGTCGTCCTCGAGTTCGGTCACCGACGGCGCGGTACTCGAGGGCGAGCAGCCGACGACCTGGTTCGGAATGAACACCTGCTGGGTAACCTGCATGTTGACGTTCGAAGCCATCGGTCCGTTGACCATCGGATAGCCGGCGTTTACGAGCGCTTCGGCCGCGGAAATACCGGTCTGTGGATCGGTCGCCGTGTCTTCGGTCTGAGCGTCTATCGTGATCGGGGCTCCCGCGTCCTCGAGTTGTGTGACGGGGAGTTCCGCGGCTGGCTGAATATCGGCTCCGAGCGGGCCCAGGTCCCCTGTCGTCGCCATCAAGATTCCGAGGTTGACCTGGGAATCCTGTCGGGCTGCGACACTTGTCGTTCCGAGGGAGCCAGCGATGGCAGCAGTGCCTGCGATTCCTTTCAAGACCTGTCGCCGTGGTAACTCATGTCCCATACGTCAGAGTACGAACCGATACTGCTAATAACCCTACTCAATAATCATTTACTTTCCCACCACCGCGATCTTCTCTCCGGCGAACAAAAGACCACTACTAGCCGCCGACGGCGTCTGCTGAACCGCTACGGAGTTCACGGCGTGAGTTTCCGAAACCGATGCGGGTCGAGAGACCGGCACCCGCCGCCGGACAGTAGCGGGAAGACGGCACGTATCGGTGCCATCGAAACGGGTTGCAGAACGCTTTTTGTGCCCGTGGTCGTTGCCTCGGGCAATGACCCGGTACTGGAGGGCGATTCGATGACGATGGAGGATCGCATCGACGAATTACAGGAGTTGCGTGAGGAGGCGCTACTCGGCGGTGGCGAGGACCGAATCGAGCGCCAGCACGAGAAGGGCAAGATGACCGCCCGCGAGCGCATCGAGTACTTCCTCGACGAGGATACCTTCACAGAGTTCGATCAGCTTCGGACCCACCAGACGAGCAACTTCGGGATGGAAGAGCGCAAGATCCTCGGCGACGGGGTCGTCACCGGCTACGGCGAGGTCGACGGACGGACCGTCTTTGTCTTCGCCCACGACTTCACCGTCTTCGGCGGCTCGCTCGGCGAGGTCTTCGCCGAGAAGATCTGCAAGGTGATGGACCAGGCGATGGAGGTCGGCGCGCCGATCGTCGGCCTCAACGACTCCGCGGGGGCACGCATTCAGGAAGGCGTCAACAGCCTCGCCGGCTTCACCGACATCTTCCAGCGCAACCAGCGAGCGAGCGGCGTCGTCCCCCAGATTTCGGGGATCATGGGGCCGTGTGCCGGCGGTGCCGTCTACTCGCCGTCGATTACGGACTTCATCTTCATGGTCAAAGACACCAGCCACATGTACATCACCGGGCCGGGTGTCACCAAGACCGTCACCGGCGAGGACGTCACCCACGAGGAACTCGGCGGGGCGATGACCCACGCCGACCAGACCGGCGTCGCCCAGTTCGCCTGCGAGGACGAAGAACAGGCCTTAGACGACATCAGGCGCTTGCTCTCGTATCTCCCACAGAACAACGTCGAGGACCCGCCCAGAGTCGAACCCTGGGACGACCCCGACCGACGGGACGAACGCCTCGAGTCGATCGTCCCCTCGAGTCCGCAGAAACCCTACGACATGACGAACGTCATCGATTCGGTCGTCGACGAGGGGTCGTTCTTCGAGGTGGCCGAGAACTTCTCGAAGAACATCGTCGTCGGCTTCGGCCGTCTCGACGGTCGATCCGTGGGACTGGTAGCGAACCAGCCCCGGGTGAACGCCGGAACGCTGACCGTCGACGCCTCGATGAAGGGCTCGCGGTTCGTCCGCTTCTGTGACTCCTTTAACATCCCGATCGTCACCTTCGTCGACGTGCCCGGTTACATGCCCGGCACCGATCAGGAACACCGCGGGATCATCCGCCACGGCGCTAAATTGCTCTACGCGTACGCGGAAGCCACGGTGCCGCTGCTGACGGTGATCACCCGCAAGGCCTACGGCGGCGCCTACTGCGTGATGGCCTCGAAGAACCTCGGCGCGGACATCAACTACGCCTGGCCGACCGCCGAGATCGCCGTCATGGGTCCCCAGGGAGCGGTCAACATCCTCTACCGCAACGAACTCGAGGAAGCCGAGAATCCCGACGAACTTCGGGACGAACTCATCGAGGAGTACCGCGAGGAGTTCGCCAACCCCTACACCGCGACGGACAAGGGCTTCCTCGACGACGTCATCCTGCCGACCGAGACCCGGCCGCGACTGATCGACGACCTCGAGATGCTCGAGACCAAGCGCGAACAGACCCCGGACAAGAAACACGGGAACATTCCGCTGTGATGGCGCCGGAATCAAGCTCCAGTTCCCAGTCCGTCGGGGGAGATTCGGGTTCGAACACGAACGTGAACGCGAACACGGGTTCGCACTCGGAATCAGAATCGACCCCATCAGGACCGATCGAGGTCGAGGGTCTCGCCCTCGAGATTCCCGACGATGCCAGCGCCGAAGAGGCTGCGGCGATCGCCGTCGCCGTCGGCGCCCACCTTCGGGATCGTGAACTCGCGGCGGCGGCAGCGGCGAGCGAAGACGAGGGGACGTGGGAGGGTCGTCGCTGGGCGTTCGCCGGACGGATGCGCGCCCAGCAACGCCGATCGACTCGCGTACCGAAGAACGCCCCGACCAACGCGTGGACGGCGGCCGGGCGGACGGATCGGTTCTAAAGACGGGGCGTGGGGGCCGAGTATCGTCCGCGGTTCCCTTCTCGATCGGTCATCTATCCCCCACAGCGACCGACACGACGGTACTGGTTGCGAAAAAGTAAGGTAGGGCCCTCTCGAGGGTTTCAACAGGAATGTTTCGGAAGGTTCTCGTTGCCAATCGCGGTGAGATTGCCGTCAGAGTCATGCGAGCGTGCGAGGAGTTGAACGTCGGAACCGTCGCCGTCTACTCGGAGGCCGACAAGAACTCGGGACACGTCAGGTACGCCGACGAGGCCTACAACATCGGCCCCGCGCGGGCGGCCGACTCGTATCTCGACCACGAGGCCGTCATCGAGGCGGCGCGAAAGGCCGACGCCGACGCTATCCACCCCGGTTACGGCTTCCTCGCGGAGAACGCCACGTTCGCGGCGAAGGTCGAGGCGGCCGACGGCATCACGTGGATCGGTCCCACGAGCGAGTCGATGGAACAACTCGGCGAGAAGACCAAAGCCCGGAAAGTGATGGACGAGGCCGACGTCCCTATCGTTCCCGGGACGACCGACCCCGTGACCGACCCCGAGGAGGTCCGCGCGTTCGGCGAGGAACACGGCTACCCGATCGCTATCAAAGCGGAGGGTGGCGGCGGTGGTCGCGGGATGAAAGTCGTCGAGGACGAGAGCGAGGTCGACGACCAACTCGAGAGCGCCCGCCGCGAGGGCGAGGCCTACTTCGACAACGACTCGGTCTACCTCGAGCGCTACCTCGAGCAACCGCGCCACATCGAGGTCCAGATCGTCGCCGACACGCAGGGTAACGTCCGGCACCTTGGCGAACGCGACTGTTCGCTCCAGCGGCGACACCAGAAGGTCATCGAGGAGGGGCCGTCGCCGGCGCTCTCCGACGAACTCCGCGAGGAGATCGGCGAAGCCGCCCGCAGGGGCGTGAAAGAATCGGACTACGTCAACGCCGGCACCGTCGAGTTCCTCGTCGAGGACGGAAACTTCTACTTCCTCGAGGTCAACACGCGGATTCAGGTCGAACACACCGTCACCGAGGAGATCACGGGCATCGATATCGTGAAGTGGCAGATCCGGGTCGCGGACGGCGAGGAACTCGCCTTCGATCAAGAGGACGTCGAGATCGACGGCCACGCCATGGAGTTCCGGATCAACGCCGAGAACGCGGCGAAGGACTTCCAGCCCGCCTCCGGCGGGCAACTCGCCACGTACGACCCGCCGGGTGGGATCGGCGTCCGCATGGACGACGCGCTCCGACAGGGCGACGAAATCGTCACCGACTACGATTCGATGATCGCGAAACTGATCGTCTATGGCGAAGACCGCGACGAGTGTATCTCTCGCTCGCTACGCGCACTCCGCGAGTACGAGATCGAAGGCATCACGACGATCGTCCCGTTCCACCGGCTGATGCTCACCGACGAGACGTTCGTCGCCGGCGAGCACACCACGAAGTATCTCGACGAGGAACTCGAGGTCGAGCGGATCGAGGACGCCCAGTCCCAGTGGGGGCCCGACGAGAGCGCCGGAGCCGACGATGAGGAAGAGGTCGTCGAACGCGAGTTCACCGTCGAGGTCAACGGCAAACGGTTCGAGGTCAACCTCGAGGAACGCGGCGGGGCGCCGCTTCCGGCGGGGAACGGTGGGGCCAGCGCAGGCGGCTCCAGTACTGGATCACCGCCCGGTCGCCCCGACTCGGCCGACGACGACGGATCTGATGACCCCGAAATCGACGGCGACGGCGAACACGTCACCGCCGAGATGCAGGGGACGATCCTCTCCGTGGAAGTCGACGAGGGTGACGAGGTCGACGCCGGCGACGTCCTGGTCGTCCTCGAGGCCATGAAGATGGAAAACGACATCGTCGCTTCGCGCGGCGGCACCGTCACGCAGATCGCCGTCGACGAAGGCGAGAGCGTCGACATGGGCGACTCGCTGGTCGTCCTCGAGTGATCATCTAGAAGCGATTCTCGCGTCTCGTTCCCGGAGCAGATCGATCATCCCTTCGACGCCCCTGCCGAGAGCGAGGGAGGTTTCGAAGGCCACGACCGCGCTTCCGACGTCGGAGTCGAAGCTCTCCGTGGTCGTCGAGCAGAGTAGAACACTGGTGCGTGGGGGGGAGGGACGATCGGAGACCGTCACCGCCGTTTCGCGACGAACTGACTCGCCATCGACGCGACGTCCGACCGAAACGCTCGCATATCGACGGACCGATCGCCGTGACAGAGTTGCGTGTGCTTCTCACGGACGATATCCTCGAACGCCCGTTCGGAGAGTCGGTCGACGGTTACGGCCCGCTCCCGATCCTCGAGTTTGGTCGCGAGTTTCTCGAACCGCCGATCCGTCGCGTACCGCTGTGCGAGTTCCGGGACCGGCGCGTCGACCGGCACCGTCTCGTCGACCTCCCGAACGTCCGGGTGTAATAGCTTCGACCGGATCCCGGTCTTGTCTCGAACGATAACCCCTTCCGCGGGTCCGTCGTACCAGTTCGAGGACGGTATCTCGTACGCGTCCGGATCGAAGTCGACGGCGCGAACCTCCTTCCGGATCGTATTGATCGGCGTCAGACCGAGCCGGCGATAGACCTTTTCGACGGTATCCGGCGGGAGGTATCGCCCGGCCGTTCCGTTCCAGATGTCGAACCCTAGGAACGAAGGGGTCCGATCCCAATCGTAGTCGATCGCGTGTCGATGCATCGCCTCGCCGAAGAACACCACCGCCTCGACGTCCTCGACGGCCGATCGCAGTGCGTCGCGGTCGATGCGCTCTCGGACGTGGCGAACGACGTGTCGATACGGCGCCGGAATCTCCTCGGTGTCGTACACCCGGCTCCGAGAACCGAACCGAAGGACACCGGATCGCTGCAACTGAAACCGAAAATTCGCGCCGTCGACTTTCTCCTGAATCCAGAGGTGGCTCCGACCGAAGCGGTCTACCGGATCGGTCTCGAGTCGCGGTATCGACGGAAATTCGTTCATTCGTGGTTGGATCTCGAGTCACTCGAGCTCGTCGTCGCTGTCCGGGGTCTCGGGTTCTCGAAAGACGAGAGACGAGAGACGAGAGACGGGGGACGGGGGACGGGAGACGAGACGAGACGAGTCGTTCTCGAGTATCTGCGCCGGCACACGGAATCAGTGTGTCGGTCGGGCATTGCGGAACACCCGACAGGGGAAGAGCCGTCGTTTCGCTCTCGACGACAACGAATCGTGACCGTTATTTTTCCCGCCTGAGCGAGGATAGGTATGGACGTTTACGGTATCATCGGAAACCCCGTCGAGCACTCGTTGTCACCGCCGCTGCACGAAGCTGCCTTTCGCGAACTCGGGGTCAACGCCAAGTTCGTCACCTTCGAGGCCGACCCGGATCGAATCGGGGAGGCGTTCCGGGGCGCGGAGGCGCTCGGCGTCGACGGCCTGACCGTCACCCTGCCGTTCAAACACGACGCCTTCGAGTTCGTCGAACCCGAGGAGTCCGTCCGACGAGTCGGCGCGGTCAACACGATCGACTTCACCGACAGCGGGCCGGTGGGGTACAACACGGACATGACCGGGACGCTCCGGGCGTTCGAGCACCACGACGTGACCCTCGAGGGTGCCGACGCTGTCGTCGTCGGCGCCGGCGGGGCTGCCCGAGCGCTCGCGTTCGGCTTCGAGGAAGCCGGCGCCGACGTGGCGATCGCGAACCGGACGGAGTCGAAGGCCCACGACCTCGCCGACGACGTTCCCGGCGCGACCGGCCACGGACTCGACGAACTCCCCGACCTGATGGCCGAGGCGGACGTCGTCGCCAACGCGACCAGCGTCGGCCTGGAGTCCGACGAGTCGGTCGCCCCGGCCGACGCCTGGCACGCGGACCTCGTGGCCTTCGACGCGGTGTACAAACCCCTCGAGACCACGTTCCTCGGCGACGCGAAGGCCGCCGGTGCCCAGACGATCGACGGCGCCTGGATGTTGCTCTTTCAGGGTGTCGACGCCTTCGAGATCTGGACGGGCGAGGAGGCGCCGGTCGACGCGATGAACGAGGCGCTTCGCAGTCACCTGTAACGAGTCTCCATCTAGTCGCTTCGTTCGGTGGTGGGTCGATACTGAGTTCTAGAGAACGCTGAGAGCAGCTGCTGGTGCTCTGTGAGGGATCTCGTCGAAACGAAGATGGGACGAAGACGAATCATCGCGGGCAGCCCCGCGTTTCAGTGGTTCAGCGTTTCAGTGGTTCAGCGCTTCAGTATCTCAGACGTCGAGATCAGACTCGAGAAGCCGCGTTCCGGTGATCATGAACCAGCCCTGCCCGTAGAGGTTGACCGCCTGCGGGGCCTCCGGGCCGCCGGGCATCGCCGCGTTACGCTGGACTGCGCCATCGGTGGTCACGACCGTCTTGGCCGCGCCGAGGGCGTTTTCGGCGACCTCGAGGTACTCCTCGTCGAGCAGGCCGCGGTCGACGGCCTCGGTGAAGGCGAAGGCGTACTGGAGGGTTCCCGAGGTTTCTAAGTACATCGTGTCGTCGTCGATGAGGTGGTGCCAGAAGCCGCTGGCGTCCTGATAGTCGGCCATACTCAGGAGGTGGTCCCGGACGAGTTCCTCGAGGCGGTCGCGCTCGGGGTGGTCCTCGGGGACGTACTCGAGTGTATCCAGGACACCCGTGGCGAGCCAGCCGTTGCCGCGAAGCCAGAGCGAGCCGTCGGGGTAGCTGTTGGGTTGCTCGCGCCAGATGTGGCGGTAGAGATCGGTGTGGGGGTCACGGAGGTGCTTGTCGTGGACCAGAATCTGGTCGACGGCTTCGTCGATCGCCTCGGGCGTGTCCGTGAGCTGGCCGTAGCGAGCCATGAACGGACACATCATATAGATGGCGTCGATCCACAGTTCGATGTCGTCCATGTGGTGGGTGATCCCGCCGTCCTCGCTTCGCGGGGCGTCCTCGTGGAGGTACTCGAACTGTCGCCGGCAGGCCTCGAGATAGGAGTCGGGCCCGCCGTTTTCGTAGACCTCGAGCGCGAGGACGGCCACCGCTCCAGCGTCCGGAATCGGACGGAAGATCCGGTGTTCGTCCCACTCAGGAACGACGTCGATCGATCCGTAGGCCATCAGGCCGTCGCTCGACTGCGAGCGGACGGCCCAGTCGATGTACTGCTCGGCGATCTCGGTGTGTTCGTCGTCCTCGGTCGCCAGCAGGCCGCGCAGAACCATCGGCCGTTCGCCCTGAATGAAGTCCTCGAAATCGAGCTCGAGCGTGTACTCGACGACGTTCGGGAGTAGTTCCTCCAGCGGTCTGTCTGTGGGCATACTCGGGTATGTGACCGATCTCAACTTAAAGGTACAGATGTCGATCCTTCAGTTGCTCTCGATATCGTGTCCAGTCATCCGTCTGGATCACTCTATCGAAAGTCGACGATCTGACAGCCACCGACGACTGAAGCCGGCGTCGTCACCTGTGATTGCGGTGCTATGGGGGTGATCGCTACGAACGCAGAACCGGACGTCGTTACTCGCGAGTTAGTCCAATAAAATGCTCCGTCAGGGATTCGAACCCTGGTCCTTGCCGTGAGAGGGCAAGATGATTGGCCGGACTACACCAACGGAGCGTCCGCGACTACATCCATCTCTTGCGTCGTACGATGTTTAAGGATTCCGTTTCACGGTGACAGTGCTCCAGTCTGTCACGGAGACGATCGACGGAGGACGACCGACTCGCTCGAGAGAACGGTCACTCTTCGAACGGAGATTTGGTCGCTTCGGGTTCGAACCCCTCGAGGCTGATGATGTTTTCGCGCCCGACGCGAAGTTTGCTGATCGTGCCCTCGTCTTCCATGTCCGAGAGGAGCATACTGACTTTGGACTTCGACCAGCCGGTCTCCTCGACGATGTTGACCTGTTTCATTCGGCCGCCGTTCTGCCGGATGAGCGCGACGACTCGATCTTCGTCGGTCATCAGTTCCTCGTCCGAGATCGGTGCCGGTCCCGACTCCGATTCAGTGTCGGAACCCCCTGCCGCCGGTGCGTTCGATTGTGCGCCCGTTCCCGACACTGCGGCTCCGGCAGCAGCGCCGCCAGTAGGCCTCGACGGATCGGGACTCTCTGGAGACGAACCGGTTCCAGTCCCTGTCCCGCCAGTGCGACCACCGAATCGGTACCAGGCGACGGCGGCGGTTGCACCGAGTCCGAGAACGACGAGTATCCCGCCGACGAGCACCCAGCTCGAGTCGTCGTCGGTCTCGTTTGCTGGCGTCTGGGGCTCGTTGGCGACCGATTCCGGCTCGAGGACGACACGGGGCTGGCCGTCGAGGAACTCGCGTTCGCCGGACCAGCTCACGGATGGGCTCTGTTCCAGTGAGGGTCCGGAGTACTCACCGTCCGGGTGGACGCTCGCGAAGACGAGGTCGTCTTCGGGTGAGATGACCAGTGTTTGACTCGGCATGATAATGAGGCCGCCGTCGAAGACGTCACCGACGACGACAGTGCCGTCGTCTTCGACAGGTGCGAAGTTCGTCCACGTGAACGTGATTTCGACGACGCCGCGAGCGTTCGGTCGGTACTCGATGTCGGCCGAGCGGTTGAAGTCCTCGGCGGCCATCTCGCGGCCGGTGTGATCGGAGCCGGTGTCGATCATCGCGTTGGCCATCTGCGTGTAGCGAACGTAGAGGTCAGTCTCCTCCTCCTCGAACTCCTCGCCGAAGGACTCGAAATCGGCTCGTTCCTCCTGGCCCTCGAGGTGGCGTTCGTGGCGGAACGTCCACGTTGCCGTCCCGTCCTCGTAGACGGAGATCTCGAAGCGTGTGCTATCGAAGTCCTGTGACGATTGTGCCTCGAAGTCGAAGTTCACGTCGTCGAGTGACTGTGTTGTCCGTTCGACGACGATGGGGTCGGCGTCGGGGTTGTCAGTCGTGTCGCCGAAATCGGTGTCTGTCAGCGTCGTATCCGAACCGGCAGTGAGAGTCGGGACTGACGACGCGTCCGGGTTCTCAGCGACCTGTGTGGCCACGACGACCCCGCTCAGACTGATCGTCGCTGTGAGGATGAGAACGACGAATCCGACGACGGCCGACCGATGCATTCGTTGTACAGTACGTGTCCCGGCTAAAAGACCTTGTGAATGGTCTACCGTCAGTTGACATCGTATTTCGTTCCGTAATGAAAGACCGGATACTAGATGGGTTCCGAGACGACGTCTCTCGATCGACGATCCGTCTCTACCATCCGAAACTGTCGTCGCCCCGTGTCGACACGCACAAACCGTCCGTCTGCGTACTCGCTTCTATGATCACCAACATCGCTCAGGGTATCCAGGCGTTCACCAGCAACGCGTTTCTCGTCGGTGGGGAACGGACGGTCCTCGTCGACACGGGTGCCAACTTCGACGCCGTGAGCGCGCTCCGTGATCGCATCGACGACCTCGAACTGGAACTCGAGGCGGTCGTACTGACCCACACCCACCCCGATCACGTCGGCAACCTCGAGGCGGTGAAGACTGCGTTCGACGTCGACGTCTGGGGGTACGACACCGGCGTCGACGGTATCGATCACGCGATCAGTGACGACGAAACAATCCAGTTGGGTGATCACGAGTACGTCGCCCTCCACACGCCGGGTCACAAGGACGACCATCTCTGTTTCTACAGTCCGGACGCGGACGTCCTCTTCGCCGGCGATCTGGTCTTCCAGAACGGAAGCTTCGGTCGGACGGACCTCCCGGAGGGAGATCGGGCGACGCTCGTCGAGAGTATCGACCGCGTTCTCGAGCGGATCGATTCCGACCTGCAGGAACTCCACACGGGACACGGCCCGAGCGTGACGAACGAACCGTACGGGCACGTCGAACTCGCGGCACAGATGGCTCGGCAGATGTAAGCGTTGGCGTCAGTGTCGATGTCGATGTTACTGTCGGGCGGTGTCGGTGGCGGTATCGGCGGACGGAACCGGCTTCCCGCTCACACCTCTCGAGCGGCCTCGAGCATCGCGCCGTAGGCCTCGGCGTACGCCTCGGCCACCCGCCGCGGATCCGATCGACTCCCACTCGCCAACGGCGGTAGTGAGATCCGCTCGAGGGGCTCGAGGTACTCGGTCACGTCGGGGACGCGTTTCTCGAGCGTACCGTCTTTCGGACTCGAACGGGCGACCTCACACGCACGACAGTAGCGGTCGCCGCGGTAGAGTCGGACGCGACCGGGCTCGACGGCGGCGACGACGGTGATCGCCGCGCGGTCGATCGACTGCAGCGGGAGGGCGACGTCGCTGTAGGACTCGACGACGGCGAGGTCGGTCGCCTCGATTTCGCGTGCGAGGTCGTCGAACGTGGGAACGTACGTCCGTTCGACGAGCGCGTTGAGTTCGTCGACGGTTTCGACGCGAGTGGCGTCGGCCAGCGGGAGGGCGTCGGCGACCCGGTCCGGAACGTCGACGGTTGCGTTCACGACGAACTCCTCGTCGACGCGGTCGACGACGAACTCGCGATCGGTCCGGCCGAGCAGTCCAGAGCCGCCACTCGGTGACGGCTGCCAGAGACGGTGGACCGGGTTCAGCGATTCGGGGTCACGCCCGCGTCCCCCCGCATCGGCGAGCCGGGCGGCGTCTTTCCCGTAGAGGCGACCGCCCTCGAGGGCGGACAGACAGTCGTCGTGGTCGAACCAGTAGTCGTTCCCCGCTCGTGGTTTGAAGCCGACGCCGCCGGTTCGCTCGAGCAGCCCGACGGAGAAGGTGGTTTTGCCCGCGTCGACCCGGTCGGCTCCGACGACGAGGAAGATCATTCGTCCGTGTCGGTGTCGTCTGCGGTTTCTCCGTCTTCCCCGTCTTCCTCGTTTTCTTCGCCTTCGCCCTCCTCTCCGTCTTCCTCGTCTTCCGTTTCCAACCCATAATAGCCGGGCTCGTCGTCGCTTCGAGGTTCCGCAACCACGAGGTCGTCGGCGTGAACCATGATCCACGGAATCGCCCAGTCGAGCAGGATGTCCTCGGTCTCGCGGTCGAGTTCGGTATCGACCTCGAGTCCCTGGAGGAGACGGGCGATCTCGTAGACACTGTACATCTGGTCGTCCGCGAGCAGGTCCGCAGGTGTATAGAAGTCACACGGCGGTAACCGGTCGAACTCGTCTTTCGGAACGGGCATACAGGTGGATACCCCGTCGAGTGAAAAAACGCTGTGGATCACGGCGTCCGAAACCGAATCTCGGTCCGGCGACGAATCGACTGTGAGGGCCATCGGATTTCGGATCGTTCTGATAGCGATGTCACTGCCGCCGACTGACGTCGAAAAAAGATCGGGATGTACGACTCAGCTTACTCGAAGTGATCGAGACACTTCTCGTACTCTTCGGCGACCGAGTCCCAGTTGACGACGTCGAAGAAGCCATCGATGAAGCTGCCGCGGTCCGGACCGTAGTCGTAGTAGTACGAGTGCTCCCAGACGTCACAGGCCAGAATCGGGTGGGAGCCCCAGAGTGCACCCTGGTCGTGCTTGTCGACTTTCACGTTCCGCAGTTGCTTCGCGACGGGGTCGTAAACCAGCAGTGCCCAGCCACCGGCGGCGCTGGCTGCGGCCTCGAACTCGCCTTTCCAACCTTCGTAGGAACCGAAGTCCTCCTCGATGCGGTCGGCGAGATCGCCTTCGGGCTCACCGCCGCCGTCGGGAGACATGTTCTCCCAGAACAGCGTGTGGAGGTAGTGTCCACAGCCGTTGTGGGTAACGTTTCCGAGTGCACCGGCAGTCGAGCCGTAGTCACCGGATTCGCGGTTCTCCGCGAGCGTCTCTTCGGCGCTGTTGAGACCGTTGACGTAGCCCTGATGGTGGGTATCGTGATGCCAGGTAACGACCTGTTCCGAGATCGATGGCTCCAGTGCGTCGTAATCGTATGGAAGTGGTGGAAGTTCGTGATCAGTCATAGTAACACACCTCTACGTTCGATATCGCTCGCTCACCTGTTAAATTTTGAGGAGTGAAATGCTAGCATCTCACACGACTTGACGCCGTACCGGTAATTCGAGACGACGTGTTCACCCCTCACGAGAACTCACCACGAACCGGGTAGTAAAGGTTTCAGCACTGAACACCGAGCCGACCGCGCAGAAAAGTCCCGCCGAACTGCTGTCTCGACCGTCGATTTACAGCACCTCCTTGTGTTGTGCATGTTCGAGCCACTCCTCGAGTGAGGGTTGGCTCCAGTATCGAACCGTTTCGCTCCGTGGGTCGTGTTCTACGACGCCTGCATCTTCGAGTTTTGGGAGGTGAACGTGTTGTAACGTCGTGACGACGTGGCTCTGTGGATCGTCGGCGTGCGATTCGTTCTCGAGAGAGACGACGTGTGCTGCAATCTCGTCGACCGCTGCGACGCCGTCTGGTGAATCGTACAGATAGTACAACGCGTATCGCCGCCGCTGATCCGCGAGCAAGTCGAACACGAGGTCAAGCGAAGGAGTCTCCGCCACGGGAAGTGTCGGTGTCTCTCGCTCAGTTTCACGCATCCGTAAACCACCTACCGTGAGTTACCATTCGAAACCACCAGCGCTTCCTACTTCACCATCGGCATTAGATGTTACGTCTATCTAGAACAATATATGTGTAGAAAAGATCATGATTGTCACGAGGAATTACACGGTCGGAACGGTGGTCGCGGTCGTCGATGAAACAGCCTGCCGTCTGTTCGTCAATTCCGGTTTCATCGACGTAGTCGGGCGAATATCGATACGAAATCGATAACCGAAGATCGGGGACCGGCCGTCAGTGTACTGAGATCGTCTCGGACATATTTCGACCGCGCCAGTTTCTGTTCGGACGATGATCTGATGATTTGGCTAGGTCTGGAACGGATCGAAAAAGTTGAATCCAACTCCACTCGGAACACGACCGACGACCGGACGTTACTCGTAGAGCCAGCCGTCGTCGTGCTGGTCGTAGTCGGCGAGTTCGTCGTCGTCGAAGTGAATCCCGATTTCGCGTTCGTTCGCGCCCTCGTCCTCGTGGTCGGCCGCGTGAACGACGTTTCGACCCAGATCGAGTGCGTAATCGCCGCGAATCGTCCCGGGCGCCGCCTCGAGTGGGTCGGTCTCGCCGATCATCTGACGGACCTGACGCGTCGCGTCCTGTCCTTCCCAGACCATCGGAACGACCGGGCCAGAGGTGATAAAGTCGACGAGGTCGTCGTAGAACGGCTTGTCCTCGTGTTCACTGTAGTGTTCTTCGGCTCGCTCACGAGGCATCGTCTCGACTTTGATACCGACGAGTTTGAGCCCGCGGTCTTCCAGTCGGGAGATGACCTCGCCAACGAGTCCACGTGCGAACGCGTCGGGTTTGACCATCACGAAGGTTCGCTCGTGGTCGCTCATGCCTGGTCCTCCTCGTCCTCGTCCTCGTCTTCGCCGTCGCCATCAGCGTGAACCTCGTCCTGTGGCTCGGTCTCCGCTTCGGCCTGGTCGGACGTCGCAGGCTCCTCGTCGTCGATTTCGGACTCCTCGACGGCGTCCTCGTCCTCAGTCGCCTCGACCTGTTCGTCGGGCTCGGACGACTCCTCGGCGGGCGTCTCGGCCTGCACTGGACCTTTGCCACGACGACCTTCGGTGGTCCACTCGAGGTCGCGCGGTTCGCGACCCAGTTTGTAGTTCTTCTCCGCCTTCGAGTCGACGAAGTGGAGTACGGTACCGTCGTTGCGGACGTACATGATGCCCGTTCCGGGCTCGATGTCCTCTCCGGTGTAGTCGCAGGTTCGGTGTTCGACCATGTTACTGTCCTCCGATCGAGTCGGCCTCGCGGGCGGTCTCGCGGAGCTGTAGAATGTCGCCCTCACGGACCGGTCCGAGGCAGTTTCGGGTGATGATGCGTCCCTGATTCTCGCCCTCCTGAATCCGGCACTTGACCTGCATGGCTTCACCGTGCATGCCGGTCTTGCCGACGATCTCGATGACCTCGGCGGGCGTAGAGCCGCTTTCTCCCTCTTCAGCACTCATCTTCTGTCACCTCAGCTGAGGTCCTCAAGTTTTCCAGAGATGTCTTCGACGTCGTCGGACGCCTCGCCGGCGTTGACGATCGCCGCGGCCGCACTGCCGACCTCGAGGCCGGCGGCGTGACCGACATCGTCTTGGGTCTCGACGAAGACGACCGGAATCCCTTTCTCGTCTGCGAGTTCGGGAAGGTGCATCACGATCTCCTCGGGGGTGACGTCTTCGGCGACGTAGACGAGATCGGCGTTTCCACGCTCGATCGCCTTCGTCGTCTCGTTGGTTCCTTTCTTCACGGTGCCTGTGTCTCGTGCGACCTCGAGCGCCTCGAGGGCGTCGTCTTGAAGGTCGGCTGGGACGTCCGTAGTGACGTATACTGGCATTGGTTGTTCACCTCTTCTACGCGTGGGCTCGCGCTCCCCTGCCGTCCGAGCACAGCGAAGTGCACTCGTGCCGGTCGTTCCGGCGGAGGTCCTGTGGGGCTAGGAGCATCATCAACCCCGCGTAGGGTGTACACCTGAGTAGCGTTGCCCCCCTTAAAAGCGTGTTCAAACGGCCGAGGCAGTGACAACGGTCCGCATTCGAATCGGACTGAACCGGTGATCCGAGCGCGCCTCGCCGACTCGAGTGACCGACGAATCCGAGTCCTCTTTTCGATCGCGGTCCCAACGGCGAGTATGGACGTCGTCAGCGTGGCTACCGCACTCTTCGAGGAAGCGTCCACCGCCGACGAGCGACGGCTGCTCGTCCTCGCTGGCGACCGAGAACGGGCTTACGACGCACTCGAGTCGATCCTCGATTCGCTTCCGATTCCGATCACCGAGACGACCCTCGTCGGACCGACCGACCGTCTGCGGTGTGAACAGCTTCCGCAGTCGAACGCCGACCGGTTACTCGGAACGACACGGACCGCCGTCGCCCTCGACGCCACGCACGAACTTCGCCCGAACGCTCTCGGGAGTCTCGTCGGGACCGTCGACGGCGGCGGGCTGTTGATCCTGCTCGCGCCGCCGCTCGAGACGTGGTCCGAGCGCCGCGACGAGTTCGACGAGACCCTCGCCGTCCCGCCGTTCTCGATCGACGACGTGACCGGGCACTTCAGAGCGCGCCTCGTAGAAACGATGCGCATACACCGGGGGATCGCCATTGCGGACCTCGAACGCGACCGACTAGAATCCGATGGACTGACCGAGCCCGCGCCGCGACTTCCAGCGGGCCCGGTCGTTCGACCGGAGGGTCACGAATTTCCGGCGATGGCCTACGACGCCTGTTACACGCAGGATCAGGCCGACGCGCTCTTCGCGTTCGAGTCGCTCGTCGACCCTGACTCTAGCTCTGACTCTGACTCTGACCTTAACCCCGGCCCTGACTCTGACCCTAACCCCGATCCCGACTCCGCCCGCGCCGTCGTCCTCGAGGCCGACCGCGGCCGGGGAAAATCCAGCGCCGCGGGGCTGGCGGCGGGCTCGTTCGCCGCCGCCGGCGAAGACGTCCTCGTCACGGCACCGTCCTCCCGGAACGCCGCGGAGGTCTTCGCCCGTGCAACGGAACTTCTGGAGACCCTCGGCGTGGCGACGGCCGAGAGCGAGCGCTCGAGGTCGAACCCGAAGACGATCGAGGTCGACGACGGCGACGGAGGCATCCGATTCGCGACTCCAGCGGACGCGGCCGCGAACGCGACGACAGCGGACGTCGTCCTCGTCGACGAGGCTGCCGCACTCCCCGTCTCGAGACTCGAATCGCTGCTCGCCGCCGACCGGATCGCGTTCGCGACGACGATCCACGGCTACGAGGGAGCGGGCCGGGGATTCTCCGTGCGCTTTCGCGACCGACTGGCCGACAGCCCCCACGAGGTGATCGACGCGACGCTCTCCGAGCCGATCCGGTACGCCGCCGGCGACCCCGTCGAGGTCTGGGCGTTTCGCGCGCTGTTGCTCGACGCCCGCCCGCCAGTCGAGTCGCTCGTCGCCGACGCGAGTCCCGAAACCGCGACCTACCGGCGGCTCTCGAGCGAGGAACTGCTGGCCGACGAACACCTGCTCCGCGAGGCCTTCGGCCTGCTCGTCCTCGCTCACTACCGCACCGAACCCAGCGACCTCGCCCGACTGCTCGACGCGCCCAATCTCGAGGCCCGCGCGCTGTGTCACGACGGTCACGTGGTCAGCGTCGCGTTGCTCGCCCGCGAAGGGAATCTCTCGGCCGACTACCGGGCTGACATGTACGAGGGTGGGCGCATCCGCGGGAACATGATCCCCGACATCCTGACGAGCCAACTCCGCGACGAGGACGCCGGCCGTCACGAGGGGCTGCGCGTCATGCGGATCGCGACCCACCACGCCGTCCGCTCTCGAGGCCTCGGCTCGAGACTCCTCGGGTGCGTTCACGAGGAATTCGCCGATCGAGTCGACTGGCTCGGGACCGGATTCGGAGCGACGCCCGACCTGCTCGCGTTCTGGCGGGCGAACGGCTACTCGACGATCCACTGTTCGACCACGCGAAACGACGCCAGCGGCGAGTACTCCGCAATCATGCTCGCGCCGACGAGCGATGCGGGCGCGACGCTCCACGACCGCCACGCTAGGTGGTTCACCCGCCGGTTCCCCGCCGTCTGCTCGGACGCGTTGACGACCCTCGAGCCGGACGTCGCCCGCGAACTCCTGCGATCGGTCGACGCCCGTCCCGAACTCGAACTCACCGACCACGAGTGGCGCGTCGTCTCCGGTGCCGCCTACGGCCCCGGGCTGTTCGACGCCGATCCGGGGCCGTTCCGGCCGCTGGTCGTCCGGTACTTCTGTGACTGGACGGCCGCCGACTCGAGCGAGACCGACATCGACCGCTCCGCTCGCGAGGAACGGCTCTTCGTCCTGCGGGTCCTCCAGGGACGCGACTGGGAGTTCGTCGCCGACCGACTCGGCTACCACTCGACGAGTCAGTGTATGCGGGCGCTGGGCGACGCGCTGTGCCCGCTGGTCGACGAGTATGGGAACGAGGTCGCACTCGAAGAACGGGATCGGTTCCTCGAGTAGCGCCGTCGACGGACTACGACACCAGTCGGCGTACAACTGGCTCCGGCATCGCTTTCAACAGCCACGCGACCAGTCGCCACCGCCGAGTCACGTAGACGTGATCGCGCTCGCGACGGATCGCTCGAGCGATCTGGGCCGCCGCGGTCTCCGGTGAGGCCATCCAGAACAGGTCGTCGTCGTCCCCCATCGCCATCGCGGTGTCGACGAACCCCGGTTCGACCGTCGTGATCGTCACCTCGTTCTCGGTCTCCCGGTCCGCCTGCCGATGGCGAAGCCCCTCGAGGTAGGTCGAGACGAAGGCCTTCGAGGCGTTGTAGGCGGGTGCGCCGCCGTTGCCGAAGGTCGCCGCGACCGAGGAGATGCCAACGAGGTGGCCGTCGTCCGCCGACCGGGACTCGAAGTACGCCATCGCCGCCGTCGCCAGCGCCGTGAATCCGCGGACGTTGACGTCGATCGTCTCTCGCTCGGGCCCCCACTCGAGGTCGCGATTGACGTGTCCGACGCCGGCGCTGAGGACAACGAGGGAGACGTCGCCCATCGCGCCCGTGAGTTCTCGAAACCCTCGTCTGGCGTCGTCGGTGTCGGTGACGTCTATCGTCGCGACGTACGCCTTCGTCGGGAGCGACGCGCCGATTTCCGTCATGCGTTCCGTTCGTCGGGCGGCGAGTCCGACCTCGTAGCCCGCGTCGGCCAGTTCTCGAGCGAGCGCTTCGCCGATTCCCGACGACGCCCCGACGATGATCGCGCGGTCTGTCATTGCTACTCGAGACGAGTGCGGGCTGGGTCTTCAATCGTTGCCACGGACCGTCGTCGGTGCGACGTCGACAACTACGTCCTGCGCAGTATACGGTCACCACTAGTCCGCCACCCTCGTGCTCGAGCCATTACAATTCGTGGAGAACTGTTATCCCACTGCTCGGAGGCAGACCCGATATGGACTGTCTCTTCTGCAGTTCGCCGGTTCGATTCGATCAACACAAGATGGCACATCGGATCTTCGAGCTATCGGACGTCGAAAACAACTGGTGGCTCTGTCGGGACTGCGCCGAAATACGGAATCGCGGAGACAAAACTGAGGGACTCGCCGGCGAACGTGGCACCTGCATCGATTGCGACGAGACGGCGGCGTACGGGATCGCGCTGTTGAAGAAGACTCCCCGTGGGGACGTCGCATCCGACGAAACCGTCTACCACGTACTCTGTGACGATCACTTCGACGAGCGGAGAAATTGACGGAGGCCTCCGTCGGCCGGGGGATTCCTCTCGTTCACTCGAGTTCTGTTTTCGCTCCCGTTCCTGTCTCCACTTCCCTCCCCATCCCCATCCCCATCCCCTTCTCGGCGAGTTCCTCGAGTGCATCCTCTGACTTCTCGAGGCCCGAAAGCCCCATTCCCTCGAGAACGTGGTCGGCTTTCGTGAACTGGATCTCCGCGTAGTCGACGACTTGTACGCGATTCCCCCACGGGTCTCGAAAGTCCAGTCCCGAGGTCGAGAGACGATCGACGTCGTGTTCGGCGAGGCTGTCTTCGACGGCGCTCGTGTCGTCGACGACGAGGCCGAAGTGACGGTGGTCGTCGTCGTTGCGCTCGTCGCCAGCAGCCTCGGAGAGCGCGAGGAACTGATCACCCATGTCGAGAAAGGCATTCGATTCCGATCGCCCGCGCAGGTCGAACGCGAAGAGCGAACCGTAGAACTCGAGGGCTTCGTCGATGTCGCCGACCTCGAGTGCGACGTGGTTGATGCCGACGAGTCGGGCGCTCCTTGAATTCGGGCTAGAGCCGGAGCCTCCGTTCGAGTCTGAATCCGAGTGTGGGTTGGACATCCGTACATTGTCTTCGACTCACTCGATGGTAAGAGCAGCGCCGGACGGTTTCGCGGCAACAAAGGCTATGCCACAGTAGTTCGCCGCTGTGAATAATGCGCTATCCAGATGGACGATGCGATCGATGCGGCGAACGCGAGTACGCGACTATCGACGGATCGTGTCGGTGTCCGAACTGTGCACAGCGAACCGTTCTGTCACGAAACGAGCCGA
Organism: Natronoglomus mannanivorans; assembly: GCA_025517485.1. Lineage (GTDB taxonomy): Archaea > Halobacteriota > Halobacteria > Halobacteriales > Natrialbaceae > Halomontanus > Halomontanus mannanivorans. The sequence goes on from JAOPKB010000001.1 coordinate 504,880, forward strand.
GTCCTCGCACCGTCTGAGTTCGAACTGATGAACACAGGTCCCTGACAATCGACCACCCCCACGTCGAATACACTCTCACCGACGGCGACCACCCGAGCGGACTCCGGTGAACACGAACACAGGCACCACGCCTATACCGATACCGACCATCCGCTGTCCTATGGTCGACGCGATCACGATCCTGGCCGTCGCGTTGCTCGTCGGTGGCATCGCCGGAACCCTGGTTCCACTGGTCCCCGGCGGCCTCCTCTCGCTGTCGGGACTCCTCCTCTACTGGTGGCACACCGGGTTCACGGACCCGGGGACGGTCGCGATGCTCGCCCTCCTGTTTCTGGGCCTCTGTACCGTCTTCGTCGAGTTCTTCGCTGGCGCGAGCTCCGCCCGATACGGCGGCGCCTCCTGGACGACGACCGTGATCGCGGTCGTCGTCGCCATGGTATTGCTGGTGGTCACCGGCCCGATCGGCCTCGTCGTCGGCCTGTTCGGAACCGTCTTTCTCGTGGAGTTCGTTCGCAACGGCGACCTCGAGACCAGCGGTCGAGCCGCCTTCTACGCCAGCGTCGGCGTGCTCGCCTCGACAGCGGTGCAGGTGTTGCTGACGACGACGATCTTCCTCGGGTTCGTCGTGGTCGTCTTCGTCCTGTGACTACTTCCACGACCGAAGTCGTGGGCTTTCGCCTCGAACCTCGAATATCTGTAACCGTCGACGCCGGCGAACCGTCCAAACACTGAATCGACGCCGGACCGAACGTCGGCTATGGACATGGAGAGAGAGTGCGCCGAACCCGACTGCGACCGACCCATCGCAGTCGAGTTACACATCCCCTGGGCGGACAACAGATTCGTCTGTGCGGCACACGCCCGCGTCCTCGGACGCCGGGACGGGGTCGTCGCCGATCCACTTCCCGACGAGAGAGAACACCTCCTCGAGCGTGGACAGAGCGGTGACAGCGAGCAGTCTCGAGAGTGAGCGCGAGCGCGAAACCACAAGCAAACTCGAGAGCGAAAACAGCAACGAGAAACGACCGGAACCCGGTTCGAAACGGTCTCAGGGATGCGCGTAGTACGCGACGGTCTCGTCGTCTTCGTGGCGGTCTCGCTGACTTCGGCCGCTCGCGTCGTCCGTGGCGCGTGGTGCCACGCTATCGATCCGCGCGAATCCGACACGCTCGAACTGGACCACGTCGTCGGCCTCGAGGTCGGCCACACCCGGTTCGGCTCGCCCCTCGACGTCGCCGTCCATCGTTCGGAGTCGGACGGGGACGCTCTCGGCGGCGGGCACCCAGTGGATCACGTCGACCTCGCCGTCGCGGACGACGTCGATGTCGTCGCCGGTGTACTGCAACGCGTCGCGCGTGTGGCGGAAACAGCCCAGCCCCTTCAGCCAGATGCGATCCTCTCGAGCCGGTAAGTCGTCGGGTTCGAGCAGGACGCTGTCGCCGGCGGGAATCTCGCGGACGCCGCGGTCCTCGTGATTGGGGTGCAGTGGCGGATTCGCCTCGGTCGGTGCGTCCCCGGTAAGAGAGAGTTCGGTCCCCTCGCGAACCAGGAATCGGCGATCGGTCTCCTCGTCGATCAGGTCGCGGTTGTTCGCGTAGATCGAACTCATCGCGAGGTCGACGTCGCTGGTCGACGTGCCGAGTCCGATCATCGACTCTGTGATCGCCTCGCCGCGGATGCCCCGCCGTTTTAAGCTCATCACCGTCGGGGCACGCGGATCGTCCCAGCCCGCGAGTTCGCCCGCCTGAATGAGTTCCTGAATCCGAGAGGTGGACATCTTCACGTCGTACTCGTCGAGCTGGACGTGACCCCAGTGGACGACTTCGGGGTACTCCCAGCCGAAGTAGTCGTAGACGAACCGTTGGCGTTTCGCGGAGTCCTGCAGGTCGATCCCGCGGATGATGTGGGTGATCTCCAGCAGGTGATCGTCCACACCGGACTGGAAGTCGAGCATCGGCCAGCAACGGTACTCGCTGGCTTCCTCCCGGGGGTGGGGCGTGTCGATCATCCGGAAGGCAACCCAGTCGCGCAGGGCGGGGTTCTTGTGCTCGATGTCAGTCTTCACCCGGAGGACCATCTCGCCGCTCTCGTACTCGCCTGCGACCATAGCGTCGAACTCCTCGAGGGTGGTTTCTCGGTCCTTGTCCCGGTGTGGACACGGCTTGCCTGCGTTCTTCAGCTCCGAGAACTCCTCGCCCGAACACGAGCAAGTGTAGGCGCCGTCCATCTCGATCAGCTCGCGAGCGTGGTCGTAATAGGTCTCGACACGATCGCTGGCTTTGAACGTCGCGTCGGGCTCGAAGCCCAGATACTCGATGTCCGAGCGGATCTGGTCGTAGGCCTCGAGATCCGGACGTTTGGTCTCGGGATCGGTGTCGTCGAAGCGGACGCAGAACCAGCCGTCGTACCGGTCCCTGTAGGTCCCGATGACGGCGGGCATCCGGGCGTGGCCGATGTGCCACGGGCCGTTCGGATTCGGCGCACACCGCATCCGCACCTCGTCGTAGTCCTCGGCGTTCGGAAGGTTGGGCAAGTCGTGTTCGTCCTCCTCGTCCTCGGCTTCGATTTCGGCCATTTCGTCGGGCGCGAGCTCCTCGAGTCGCGCTCGCTTGTCGTCGTATCCGAGATCGTTGACCCGGCCGACGACGCCACCGACGACGCCGGGGACGGCGTCGGCGTGCTCGCGGAAATCCGGGTTCTCGCCCATTAGTGGTCCCATCACGGCCCCGACGTTCGCGTCGCTCTCGTGTTTCACGGCGTTCAACAGCGCGTGCTTTTCGGCCTCGCGCTCGACGCGCTCTCGTAACTCGTCGTCCATTTCCATTAGGAGTGCGTTTTCGCCCCCGAGTCAAAACTGCCGCGGTCGACCGTCGAGGACTCACTGGGGAACCGACGTGAAAAAACGAACTCGATTCCGTCTCAGCACTCAGTAGCCGCGCTCGATCAGATAGTCCGCGATGTCGAGCAACAGATCGTGCGCCTCGTTGTCCGGCAGGACCTCGAGTCGGTCCTTGCCGCGGGCGACGAGATCGCGGGCCGTTCCGTTGGCGTACTCGATCGAACCGCTCTCTTCGAGCACGGCGACGGCGGCGTCGATTTCCGCCTCGGTGACGTTCTCGACGCGGTCCGTATCGACCAGGTTCGCCACGTCGATGCCCTGTTCGCGGGCGTGGACGGTGATCAGCGTCTGTTTGTTCTCGACGAGGTCGCTTCCCCGCTGTTTGCCGAGTTTCTCGCTCGGCACGGTGAGATCGAGGACGTCGTCTTGGATCTGGAACGCACGGCCGACGTCGAGTCCGTAACCATAGAGCGCATCGACCGTCTCGTCGTCGGCACCCAGCAGGACTGCCGGGAGACACGCGGCGGCCGCGTAGAGTACGGCGGTCTTTTGCTCGACCATCTCGAGGTACTCGTCGGTCGTCACGTCCCCGCGTTGTTCGAAACTCACGTCCAGCGACTGCCCCTCGCAGATCTTCGTGCAGGTCGTCGCCAGAATTTCGAGGGCGTCGACGAGTCGCTCGGCGGGGGCACCCGTCTCGAGCATGATCTCGAACGCCTTCGAGTAGAGCGTATCGCCGGCGAGGATCGCCGTCTCGAGGTCGTACTCCTTGTGGACGGCGGGGACGCCTCGACGGAGGTCGTCGTCGTCCATGATGTCGTCGTGAATCAGGGTGAACGACTGAATGACCTCGACGCTGACGGCGCCTGCCATCACGTCGATCGTCTGTCCGTCCGCTCCGAGATCCGGAAACTCCCGGTAGTCGACCGAGAGTGGTTCGACGTCCGCGAGCGCTTCGGCGGTCGTGAGCAATACTGTCGGTCGAAGGCGTTTCCCACCGGCGTCCAGCAGGTACCGCGAGGCCTCGTAGAGCCGTTCGGGTCGCTGGATCGGGAGTTCTTCGGGAATCGCCTCGTTGACCTGCTCGCGGCGCTTTCCGACCGCCTCGAGTACCGCCTCTTCGCGTGCCTCTGGAGTCGTCATATCACTCGACAAGTTGAATCAGGTTCCCGTTACGCGTGACGTGGACGTCTCGCCCCATCTTGTATCCTTCGCTCTCACAGAGGTCGACGTATCCCGAGAGTCCCTTCAGATTCTGGTGGGCGGGAACGATGTGCTGGGGCTGGAGCGCGTCGAGCATCTCGTAATGGCCTTCCTGACACATGTGTCCGGAAACGTGGATGTCGTCGTAGATACGAGCACCCTGCATGCCGAGGAGCTTCTCGGCCTGATAGCGCTGGCCCTCGTTGGTCGGCTCGGGAATGACGCGAGCGGAAAAGACGACCTTGTCACCGTTGTCCAGTTCGTAGGGCGTTTCGCCGCGAGCCATCCGCGTGAGCATCGCGCGCGGTTCGCCCTGATGGCCCGTGACGACGGGAAGGAAGTTCTCCTTGCCCTCGTTCATGATGCGTTTGAAGGTTCGGTCGACGGACTTGCGGTGGCCGAACATCCCGAGGTCGGTTGGAAAGTCGACGAAGTCGAGTCGCTCGGCGGTCCCGGAGTACTTCTCCATCGACCGACCCAGCAAGACGGGCTGGCGACCGATGTCGTCGGCGAACTCGACGAGGCTCTTTACGCGGGCGATATGTGAGGAGAAGGTGGTGGCGACGATGCCGCCGTCGTAGTCCTCCATGCTGTAGAGGACGTCCCGGAGGTGTTCGCGGGCGACGTTCTCGGATGGGGTCCGGCCTTTCTTGTTCGCGTTGGTACAGTCCTCGATGTAACAGAGGACGCCTTCGCCCTCGCGGCCGATCTCACGGAACCGCTTCATGTCGATCGGGTCGCCGAGGACCGGCGTGTGGTCCATGCGTTTGTCCAGTCCGTAGACGACCGCACCCTCCGGCGTGTGGAGCACCGGGTTGATCGCGTCGATGATCGAGTGGGTCACGTTCACGAACTCGAGGTCGACCTGCCCGCTGTCGCCGATGGACATCGTCTCGCCGGGATCCATCTTGACCAGGTCGTTGTCGACGCCGAACTTCTGCTCGCCTTCGATCTGCTGTTTGACGAGTTCGATCGTAAACGGCGTCGCGACGATCGGCGCGTTGTATCGGTGTGCGAGCTTCGAGATGGCGCCGATGTGATCTAAGTGCCCGTGGGTCGGGACGATCGCCTGCACGTCGCCCTCGAGGTCGGACATGATCCGGTCGTCCGGGATCGCGCCCATGTCGATCAGATCCAGGCTGTGCATCCGCTCGGTCTCGACGTTATCGTGAATGAGAACCTGCGAGAGGTTCAGCCCCATGTCGAAGATGACGACGTCGTCACCCGCGCGAACGGCAGTCATCTGCCGTCCGACTTCTTCGTATCCGCCTATCGTTGCAATTTCGATTTCCATGATTGTAGCACTGAAAGCCACGTTTGTGGTGGACTCTCATCGAAACGGTCCGCGGACTCCCGGTTTGCGGCCCCGGCGTCTTACAGCGCGTCGGCCACGTCGTTCCCGCTATGCGTTCGGGGGCCGTCCCGAATCACCCCACAGCACCGCTGTGAGGCCCGAACGCACTTGCCCGCGGGTCTCGCTAGTCCCACGTACACACCGCGATGTTAAAAACGCAGTGGGTTCGCAAACGCGAGTGAGCACGCGACACACTCGTCGTAGCCGACGGGCAGACCGGTTGGGAATCGTCTCTGGTTAGCCACCGTACTCCACTGGATCAGCGAACGCTTTCGACGAGGAGCCAGTGTCGGTCGCGTATCCTCGCGTGGCGATTTCGAGCGGGTCGTCGAACCTAGAAAAATCCCAATTGAAGTGTTTTTCCCGGTATTTCTGAACACATTCTATTTCGCGGCACCATTTGCCCCTATCAGTCTCCGAAATGCGAACATTTCTAAACTCTCGTTTAGAAAGTCCGGTCAATGACGAAAGACCTCGAGCGCGACCTAGGTTTGTGGGCCGTCATCGCGATCAGTATGGGGGCGATGATCGGAAGCGGGATCTTCATCTTACCTGGGTTAGCGATGGCGGAGGCGGGACCGGCCGTCGTACTGGCGTTCGTCATCGCGGCGATTCTGGTCGTTCCCGCGGCGCTCAGTATCGCGGAACTCGGGACGGCAATGCCCGAGGCCGGCGGTGATTACGTCTTCATCGAACGTGGAATGGGGCCGGCCGCGGGGACGATCGCCGGACTCGGAACGTGGATCATGCTCATGCTGAAAGGAGCACTCGCACTCGTCGGTGGCATGATCTACGTGAGTGCGCTGACGGCGATCCCGACGTTTTCGGTTCTGGATACGGTTCTCGAGTGGTCGATCACGTTGCCCGGTGGCCTCCTCGTTATCAGAGGAACGGAGATACTCGCCGTTACCCTCGCCGTGTTGCTCGTTCTCGTCAATCTGGTCGGCGTCAAACAGACGGGGGGATTGCAGACGATCATGGTCATCGTGATGCTCGGCATCCTCTCAGTCTTCGTCGCGGGGTCGATCGTACAGGTCGAGGCCGCGAATTTCGACGGCTTCTTCGTCGAGGGATCGGACGGGCTGTTGAGCGCGACCGCACTGGTTCTCGTCTCCTACGCGGGCGTCACGAAAGTCGCCGCAGTTGCAGAGGAGATCGAGAATCCGGGGCGGAACCTTCCGCTCGGTCTGCTCATCTCGTTGATCGTGACGACGTTTCTCTACGTACTGCTCGTGTTCGTACTCGTCGGCGTCGTTCCCGGACTGGACGGCTCCGATGCACCGATGGCCGACGCCGTCGATCTGCTGTTCGGTAACCTCTTTCTGTTCGCGATCGTCCTCGCCGCCTTGCTCGCGCTCGTCAGTACGGCGAATGCAGGGATTCTCACTGCTTCCCGCTATCCATTGGCTCTGAGCCGCGATAATCTCTTTCTCGACAAATTCGAGTTCATCCATCCGCGGTTCAACACGCCGATGGTCGCGATCCTCACCACCGGCGGCATCATCGTCCTCGTAATCTTGATATTCGACGTCGAACAGATCGCCAAGTCCGCCGGTGCGTTCCAGATCCTCGTCTACATTCTCGTCTGCGCTGCCCTCATCGCCTTCCGCGAACGCGACCTCGAGTGGTACGATCCCGAGTTCGTTACACCGGGCTATCCGTGGATACAGCTGTTCGGAATCGTGTCGGGACTATTCATCATCACAGAGATGGACCGCTTGCCGATCGTCGGCGCCGTCGGGATCACGATCTTCGGGTTCGCCTGGTACCAGTTCTACGCCAAAGAGCGCGTCGAGCGCGAGGGACTCGCTGTCGGCCTCGCCCGCCGTGAAACGGGCAAACAGTACGTCCGAGACACCGCAGAACAACTCGAGGCGAGCCCGGCGGACACCTACGAGGTACTGATTCCCCTCCGACGCGACGTCAGTCGCGAACAGGAGGACGCGCTGTTACACATGGCAGCCCCGATCGTTCGCCGTCGCGGTGGACGGATCCGTGTCGTCCGATTCGACGAGGTTCCCGATCAGGTGCCACTGGATACCGCCGCAGAGTCGCTCTCACCGGCGGATATCCAGTTCGAACGTCGAACCGACGAGCTGGTACAGGATCTCGACGTCCCGGTCGAGGTCGGCGAAATCGTCAGCCACGACACGCGCCACGCGGTCGTGAACTTCGCCGAACGAACGAACGTCGATCTGATCCTCGCCCGTCGAGAAGCGACCTCCCGTCTCGGGACCCTCTTCGGTCGTGACACCGACTGGATCATGGACCACGCCCCGTGTGACGTCGTGTTCGTCCAGCACGAGCAATCCGTCGACGTGAAAAACGTCTCGATCGTTACCGACCGAAGTCCGTTCAACGATCCGCTCAAGGTCGAACTCGCGGACGCGATGGCGAACAGTCTCGGCGCACGGCTCCGATTCGTCTTCGCCGTTCCCGAGGACGCCCCCGACGAACTGATCGAGACCATCGAGGACTATCACGCCGAACTCGACGACCTCTGTACCGTCCCGGTCGAGAGCACTATCGTCCGTACTGACGACGAAGTCGGCGGACTGTCGACCGAACTCGAGACCGCGGACATCGTCATGCTGAGTACGATGACCCACCATCGAATTCCGGACCTGCTGGTCGAACAGCGCTCGGACCGCCTGGCCGCAGTAGTCGAGCAACCGGTGTTGCTCGTCCACTCGAAGCAGAGCCGACGTGGGACGTTCCTCCGACCGATCGTCGAACGCGTACTGTTCGACTGACTCTCTTCGGTTCGTCGGGAGTCGGAGTCGATATCGACGCTTCGATGTCTCGAGTGGGGAAAGAGCCGAGAGCCAAGAGTCGAGAGTAAAGCGGAGAGCCAAGACCGCAAAGCGAGCAACGAAGAGCGTCACAAACCGAACCGCGACGTCTCACTCCACGGTCGTCCCCGGCTCACCGCCTGCGAGAAACGCGTCCAGATCCGCGAGTCCGAAAATCGACGCCGATGCCTCGAGTGCGAGCAACGCCCGAACTTTCGCGGCCATCCCACCGGTAACGTCGGTGGACTCGCTCTCGCCGAGCACCGATGCGACGTCCTCGTAGGTGGCGATTCGATCGATCACCCGCTCGGCGTCGTCGAGAACACCGGGAACCGTCGAGCAAAGACCCACACGATCGGCCTCGAGGTCGGTCGCCAGGTCGGCGACGAGTTCGTCGCCACTGACGACCGTCGCTCCCGCCCCTTCGTGGGCAACCAGATCGCCGTGAAGCACGGGAACGAACCCCTCCGCGAGCAGCGTCCGGATCTGCCCCGTCGGGAGGCTCAACCGGCCGTCACGATCCCGGTGGGCCACGGAGAACGGATGCACCGGCACCGCGTTCACGTCACGCTCGAGCAATCGTTGAAGAACGAACCCGTTGAGCGTCGTCATCGCGCCGTGGATCGCGAGCGCCGCGCTGGCGTCGTGGGTCCCTTCAGTCGTGCTAACACCGTGTTCGCTGGCGTTGTGGTGGCCGAAGCTGCCACCGCCGTGGACGACGACCAGATCCGTGTCACTGTCGACGCTCGCCACCGCAGCCGCCGCTCGCTCGAGGGCGTCGCCGTCGAGGGTCTCCGGTCGGTCCTTGTCCGTGATGACGCTGCCGCCGAGTTTGAGCACGACGGTCATTCGAGCCGTTTCACCCCCTCCTCGGCGAGTTCGGCGCGGAACGCTTCCTCGCAGCCGGGCGTGAACTTCAGCGCGGTCTCGGTCGCCTCCGTCGGATCGAGCGCGACGATACAGCCGCCGCCACCCGCACCCGTCAACTTGGCACCGTAGGCCCCTGCATCGCGAGCCGCCCAGACCATCGCGTCGAGCGACCGCGAGGAGACGCCAAGCGCCGAGAGCAAGCCATGATTGACGTTCATCAACTGCCCGAGTTCCGCGAGGTCGCCCGTCTCGAGGACCGATTCGCCGGTCCTGACGATGTCGCCGATCGCCTCGACGGTGTCCGCCGCGAAGTCGTAGCGCTCGCGGAGCGCGCCCACGCCCGCGACGAGCGACCCCGTCTCGCCGGCGCCGCCGTCGAAGCCGATGACCAGCGGGAGATCGGGAGCCTCGATGCTCCGACAGTCGTCACCCTCCACGCGGACCGCGCCCCCGGTCGCCACGCAGAACGTATCCGCCCGCGATGCCTGTCCCTCCTGTACCTCGTACTCGGTCCGAAACGCCCGCTCGGCGAGTTCGTCGGTCTCGAGCGTGACGCCGAGTTCCCGCGTCGCCGCGTCGATCGCCGCGACGGTGACTGCCGCCGACGAACCGAGGCCCCCGCCGAGAGGGATCTCACTCTCGATCGTCACGTCGAAGCCGACCGACTCCTCGCCGGTGACCTCCCGCACCTGATCGATCGCCCCGTCGACGTAGCCCGTCGCCGCCGCGATCAGTGATTCGGAGACGTCGACGTCGGGACGCTCGTCCGACTGCCCGCCGTACTCGACCGTGAACCCGTCGAGCGTGAGATCCTCGCTGTGGACGCGAAGCTTGTCGTCCTCCCGCCGTTCGACCTCGACCTCCGCCCGCCGTTCGATCGCACACGGGACCGCAGGCTCGCCGTAGACGACCGCGTGCTCCCCGAATAAGTATACCTTGCCGGGAGCGCTCGAGCGTGTCATGCCCGGTGGTAGGCGTGACGGTGGTTTATAGCCCGTCGATTCGGCGTGACGACTCTCGGGATCGAACGAGATGGGACGACCGACTCGAGGTGAGTCCTAACGGCCCGACGCGTCGACCGCGATCCATCGCTGGCTGGGACGTGAAGTACAGTACCGTGACCGACGGGAGAAAACTCGAAATTGAAACGGTTTAAATCGCGCTCTCGAAGTCCTCGAGCGAGTAGGACGGCTCGGCGCCGCGACGGTCGAGGACCTCGTTGGCGAGCAGCCAGTAGACGACCGAGAGGGCCTTGCGACCCTTGTTGTTCGTCGGGACGACCAGATCGACGTTCGAGGTCTGGTTGTTCGAGTCACACATCGCGATGACCGGAATCCCGACGGTGATCGCCTCTTTGACCGCCTGGGCGTCACCGATCGGGTCCGTCACGACCACGACGTCCGGCTCGATGTAGCCGTCGTACTTCGGGTTCGTCAGTGTGCCCGGGATGAACCGACCCGTGCGGGCGCGAGCGCCGACGGCCTCGGCGAACTTCTCTGCCGGGAAGCGACCGTACTGGCGACTCGAGGTGACCAGGATCTGCTCGGGCGCGTAGTTGGCGAGGAAGTTCGCGGCCGTTCGGATGCGGCCGTCGGTCTTCGAGACGTCCAGCACGTACAGCCCGTCGGTTCGGACGCGGTGGATGAACCGCTCCATGTCGTTGGTCTTCTGCTGGGTCCCGATGTGGACACCGGCGCCGAGGTAGTCCTCGACGGGGATGAGGAGGTCGGCCTCCTCGTCACTCATGACGTCGTCGTCGAGTGTTGGCCCGGCGTCTTCGTCCGCGTCCTCTCCTTCGGTTTCGCTCCCAGCATCTGCATCGGCTGCTGGGTCGGCCTCGGATTCGGCGGGTTCTGGGTCTGATTCGGCCTCGGCCTCCTCGGCCTCGGCGTTCTGTTCGTCTGCGTCTACGGGTTCGACGTCCTCGGCGGGTTCGGCGGCGGGACCAGCCCCTTCGGCTGGTTCCTCGTCGATCTCCTCCTCGGCGGCGTCGAGCCCTTCCTGTTGTGCGTCGTTGTCGGTCATGTCGCGTCGTCTGCGATTCTGATGAGCTCGTTGAGCTTGGCGGTTCGCTCGCCGCCGACGGCACCGGTCTTGATGAACGGTGCGTCGGTCGCGACGGCGAGGTGTGCGATCGTCGTGTCTTCGGTCTCGCCCGAGCGGTGGGAGATAACCGAATCGTAGCCGTGTTCGGTCGCGAGTTCGATCGCGTCGAAGGCGTCCGTCAGCGTCCCGATCTGGTTCGGCTTGATCAGGATGCTGTTGGCCGCGCCGCGGTCGATCCCCTCCGAGAGGCGCTCGGTGTTGGTGACGAACAGATCGTCACCGCAGACGAGCGTCTGGTCGCCGACTCGCTCGGTCAACTCGGCGAAGGCGTCGTAATCGTTCTCGTCGAGGGGATCCTCGACATAGACGAGATCGTATTTTCGTACTAACTCGGCGATGTAGTCGATCTGCTCGTCGGTATCTCGAGTGGTGTCGCCGTACTCGTAGACGCCGGCGTCGGCGTCGTACATCTCCGCGGCGGCGACGTCCAGCCCGAAACCGATCTCGAAGCCGACGTCGTCTTCGACCGTCGAGACGGCCTCGGCGACGATTTCGAACGCCTCGCTGTCGTCGATCGACGGCGCCCACGCGCCCTCGTCGCCCTTGCCGGAGGGAACACCGCGTTCTCCGAGCAGGTCGGCGACTTCGGCGTGGACGGCAGCGTTCGCGAAGACGGCCTCGGCGACGCTCGGTGCGCCGACGGGAGCCGAGAGGAACTCCTGGATGTCCGTGGCGTCGGCGGCGTGTTCGCCACCGCCGACGACGTTCCCGAGCGGTGTCGGGAAGTTCTCGCCGCGGAAGGCACCACCGAGGTGCTGGAACAGCGGCGCACCGAGTACGTCGGCGCCGGCTTTCGCGGCGGCCATCGAAATGGCGACCGCGCTGTTGGCGCCGATCTCGGAGAAGTCGTCAGTGCCGTCCGCCGCGCGGAGGATGCTGTCGACTTCCCGCTGGTTGCCCGCGTACGCCTCACCGACGAGGCGTGGCACGGCGTGTTCGCGTGCTGCCGCGATCGCCTCGTTCGCCGGTCGCTCGATCGCCTCGTACTCACCCGTACTGGCACCCGACGGCGCCGCACCGCGACCGAAGCCGCCACTCTCGGTGAGGACGTCTGCTTCGACCGTCGGATTGCCACGCGAATCGAGCACTTCTCGAAGTCGAATGTCGGTGATGAGCGTCATTTCCTGTCGTAACCTCGTTTGACCGTGAAGGGAAGCGCACCAGCGTCGTACTCTTCGGCGGCGATCAGGATCGGTTCGGTCTGATCGGTCTCGACCAGCACCGGCGCCCCGTAGGACACCTGCAGTGCTCGAGCGCCGAGGATGCGTGCTTTCTCGTAGCGGTTGTAGCTTTCCCCCTGCATTACTGGTAGGGTGAAACGACGTCGACGAGGTCAGTGTGTGAGACGAGCATTCGCCGGCAGCAGTAACGGTCGACGCCGAGTTCGTCGAGAACCTCCTGTGGGTCCTCGTCTCCCTCGTCGGCGCGTGCGTTGAACTCCTCCCAGTGCTCGCCCACGACGTTACCGCACGTGAAACACCGGACCGGTACCATCATACTTGAATCACCTTAGCGGTAGGATTTCTGGTAGCGGGCCCGCGCACCGGGACCGCCCCACTTCTTGGGTTCGGACTGGCGAACGTCGTTGACCAGCAGCGATCGGTCGAACTCCATGAACGCGTCGCGAAGTTCGGCGTCGTTGGTGTGCTGGACGATGCCGCGAGCGATGGCGGTGCGGACGGCGTCTGCCTGACCGCTGATTCCACCACCCTCGACGCGGACGTCGACGTCCATCTCGCTGCGGAGATCCTCACCGATGATGCGGAACGGCTCGAGCATCTTCAGCTGGGAGGTTTCCGGCTCGACCAGCTCGACGGGCTGGGAGTTGATTCGAACGCGACCCTCGCCCCCGCGCACGGTGGCGCGAGCGACGGCGGTCTTCTTCTTGCCACTCGTATTCGTTACCATGTGACGTTAGCACCGAGTTGTTCGCTCACTTCGTGTAGCTGTACGAAGCGGATGTTCGACAGTCGATCCAGCGACGTGTCCTCGAGGATTTCACCGTCCTCGTCGTAGGGGTTCCCGATGTAGACGCGAACGTTCTCGAACGCTTCACGGCCGCGTTGCTTCTTGTAGGGCAACATGCCGCGAACGGCGCGCTTGAAGATCGTGTCCGGTCGCTTCGGGTAGTACGGACCGCGGTCGGACCCCAGCTGGAGTCGGGTGCGGTAGGTCTCGAAGACGTCCTCCTTGTCGCCGGTGATGATGGCGTCCTCGGCGTTGACGATCGCGACGCGTTCACCGTCGAGGGCGCGCTGGGCGACCTGACTGGCGACGCGGCCGAGAATACAATCCCGGGCGTCGACGACGACGTCGGCGTCGAACTCTGCGAGACTCATCGAATCACCCGGACGTCGGAGCCTTCTGGGTTCTGTTCGAGCAACTGCTCGAGCGGTACTGATTGACCGACCTGATCGATCTTCGTCTCCGCAGACGACGAGAAGTCGACGGCGGCGACGGTGACGTTTTTCTGGAGTGCGCCCGAACCCAGCACCTTGCCGGGAACGACGACGGTCTCTTCTTCACGTGCGTATCGTTCGATTCGCCCCAGATTGACCTCTGCGTGGGTACGGCGGGGCTTCTCGAGACGATCCGCGACGTCACGCCAGACGTCGGCGTCCGTTTGACGGGACGTCGACTTCAACTCGGCGATGAGATCGGTAAGCCTCGGATTCGTTTTACTACTCATTGTTGTCCTCCGTGTTCCGTAGTGAATACGGGAAAGAAGTGATGCAGGGAGCAGGATTTGAACCTGCGGACTCCTACGAGACAGCGCCCTGAACGCTGCGCCGTTGGCCTGACTTGGCTATCCCTGCTCGCACTTCTGTCTACTGGTCGCCCCTTCAAACCCCTTTCGATTCGGCCGACGGCGACGCTGGTCTCGTAGTTCGCGGCTACAGCGTTGGTCTCGGCCATCTGGGTCGTGAGGGGGCGTCCGGTCATTGTTCTGTTATAGCTGTACTGCGTCTTCGAGTTCGGTCGCGCGGTCGATGATGGAATCGGCGGCTCGGGTGACGAGTTCGTCGACCGTGAACGAGCCGTCGGTCTCGACGTGGAAGACGAACGCCTCGGGAACGTCTTCGAGGCGGACTTCCTTGCCGGGGTACCGGTTTGCGAGGTCGTGATCGAACTCGCTGGTCGGCACCAGTTCGCCATCGTCTTCGACAACGCCACGAACGATCTGTGACTCTTGCTCCTCGAACTCGTCGAGATCACCGACGACTTCCACGCGCTGGAGGTGACGATAGCCGACCGCCACGCCGCCCTGATGTTTGGCGTGGTTCTTGCCGTGGTTCATGATCGCGTCGGCCTCGGCCTCTAAGCGCTGGTCGTCTTTCAACTGGATGATCGGGACGTTCTCGTCTGCCGGCTGCACGAGATCGTCACTCGAGACGAGATCGCCGGAGTACGCGGTCGCTGGCCCTTGGACGTCGATCGAGAGGGTGACGGTATCGTCTTCGACGAACTCACCTTCCGGCGGCGTCGTCAGCGGGACGAGCCCGAGTCGGAGCGCGATCTGCTCGTCGAACATGACCGAGGAGTTCTCGATGAACCGAACGGTGTCGACGGCCATCGTCGGAACGTCCGCGACCATCGCACGGCGGATGCCGTTTGCGAACGCGGGGGTGACCCCGCGGACGAGGAATCTGGCCTCTCGATCCTCGCGTTCGACGAACTCGACGTCGTAGTCCGTAGCCATGGGTTAGTATCCGCCTTTGCCTTTCGGAGCGCGCGATCCGTCGTGTGGGATCGGCGTCACGTCCTCGATGCGTCCGATCTCGATCCCCGAGCGGGCGAGTGCACGAATGGTCGCCTGCGCACCGGGACCGGGGGACTTCTGGAGATTTCCACCGGGGCCACGCACGCGAACGTGCAGACCCGTGATGCCGGCCGCTTTGACCTCCTCAGCGACGGACTCGGCCATCTGCATGGCCGCGTACGGCGACGCCTCGTCGCGGTTTTGTTTGACCGCGGTCCCACCGGAGGACTTCGCGATCGTCTCCGCGCCCGTGAGGTCGGTGACGGTCATGACGGTGTTGTTGAACGATGCGTGTACGTGGGCGATTCCCCACTTGTCGTCATCCTGACTCATGTTATTGTTCCTCCGCGCGTGCTGGGTGGAGTTCGTCCGTGAGCGGACTGTTCTCGTCGAATTCGACGAGGTCCTCCTCGTCGGTGTCGACCACGTACGACGGGACGCGGTGGCGCTGTCCGTCGACGACGATGTGGCCGTGGGTGATGAACTGTCGGGCCTGCTGGGGCGTGTTCGCGAGCCCCTTTCGGTAGGCGACAGTCTGCAGTCGGCGCTCTAAGACGTCCTCGACCTCGAGCGACAGGATGTCGCCGAGTTCGTCCGCTTCGTCGAGAATGCCGACGTGTTTGAGTCGCCCGAGGAACTCCTCGGAGCGACGAATGACGACCTCGTCGCCCTGTGCCTGACCGAGCAGGTCACGAGCCTCGCGTCGGTAGGATCGCAGTTCCGACTGTGCACGCCAGAGTTCTTCCTTGTTCGAGAGGCCGTAGCGGTCGAGCAGCGAGTGTTCGCTGGCGATCCGCTCGCCCTGATAGGGGTGGTTCGGCGTCTCGTACTGCTTAGTGTTCGAACCCAGTGGCATTATTCGTCATCCTCCTCTGCGGCGGCTGCCTCTTCGGCTTGCTCTTCGCGGATCTCCTCGACGTTGACGCCGATGGTACCTTCGGTCCGGCCGGTGGACTTCGTTCGCTGTCCACGGACCTTCTGGCCGCGCTTGTGGCGGGCGCCCTTGTAGGAGTCGATCATCTTCATCCGGTTGATGTCGTGTTGACGGGTCAACTGGAGGTCGTTACCGATCTCGTGAGTAGTCTCGCCGCTGAAGAAGTCGTGCTGGCGGTTGTTGAGCCAGTCGGGGACTTCGTCGGCGTAGTTCTCTACGAGTTCGACGATCGAGTCGATCTCTTCGTCCTCGAGTCGACCGAACGTTGCCGTTCGATCGATTCCCGCTTCCTCGGCGATGATCCGGGCGCTTCGTCGGCCGATCCCGTTCATCTCCGAGAGCGAGCGCTCGACGGACTTCGTCCCGTCCAGGTCGGTCTGGCCGATACGGACGAAGTATCGAAGATCGTCGTCGTCCTCTGGTTGTTCTTGAGGTGCTTCCTCGCTCATGTGTTGTGTATGTGTGTCTGGTCTGCGTGCGGTGCGAGAACCAGCGGAAATGGACCGCTGGTGATCTGATCTGGTATGGATCCGACGTCGTGGCGGGGATTTGAACCCCGGAGGCTTGACGCCACATGGTTAGCAACCATGCGCCTTGGGCCGCTTGGCTACCACGACACCGTGTTCGTCTCTATCGTCGCCCTCTCGGACTCGGGGTCGACACCCCTACATCGTAGTGCATACGAACGTATCCGCGTAGGGTACTTAAGCGCAACGAATCGGTCGGCCCGATAGTCTACTGTCGAAGATTCCCATGTCCATTTTCTTTGCTCGCGCGCACGAGCGTAGACGCACACTGTCTCTGTGTGCCTACCTGTACCGGTTTCAGAACCGGAGTTCGCGGTATCCGAAATCGGTCTGCCAACTCCGACCACGGCTTCGATTTCTGTCCATTGTGACCGAATCCCACGGCAGATACCAACTTGATTTATGTACGTCGAGCCGATATGTTCGAGTAATAGGTGTCCCGACGTTCCCTCCTCGTTCGAATCGCTGGCGTCGTCGTCGGTATCGTCGCCGTCGCACTCGCAGCGGCGACGATCGACAATCCGGTCGAACCCGGCGGTACCGGCGGGGTCGGCGGCGGCGAGGGAAGCGGCCAACCGCCGGCGACGGAACAGCCGATGGTCGACGGTGGTGGGGGCGTCGAGATTCCCGCCTTCCTCGAGTATCTCATCGTCGCCCTCCTCGTCGTGGTCGCGCTGGCGGTGGCGTGGTACCTGATCTCTCACCGCCGCGATGCCGTCAAGCTGATCGCGATCTTTCTGGGGGTCGGCCTCGTTATTCTGGCGATCGTCTACCTGTTCATGCAACTGGACCCCGGCAGTGCGATCAATCAGTCGCCACCGGAGATGGGCGAGATGAACGAGACGCCCGGCGGCGGCGAACCGGGTGAGGGTGATGGAACCACGGACTCGGTCCCGAGACCGCTGTTGACGCTCTTCGTCGCACTGCTGGTCGTCACCTCGATATTCGTCGGCGCGCTCGTCGTGAGCAGCCGCGACTCCGATTCGGTTCCCGGATCGACGATCGAGACCGAACCGAACGACGACGACAACGCCGCCGCAGTCGCCGCCGCCGCGGGACGGGCGGCCGAGCGGATCGAATCGAGCGGCGACGAAGACGTCGACAACGAGGTGTACCGCGCCTGGCGGGATATGACGCGCCTCCTCGAGGTCGACCGACCGGAGACGAGCACGCCACGCGAGTTCGCTGACGCCGCGACCGATGCGGGACTGGCCCGTGAGGACGTCGACGAACTCACGCGACTGTTCGAGGACACTCGGTACGGACACGCGGAGACGACCGACGAGATGGAATCGCGTGCCGTCTCCGTGTTGCGCCGAATCGAAGACGAGTACGCACTCGAGAACGAGGGTGACGAAGCGGACGCGAGCGAGCGGTCGGAGTCCTCAGAGCGGACGTGGGGTGGCCGATGAACACCAGGCATCTCGCGATCGCGATCGGAATCCTCGCGTTCACGCTCGCGATTGCGGTTCTGGGCAATGTACTGACCCTCGGAGTGGGAAGCTGGGCGATCATCCTCGTCGGGGTCCTCACACTGCTCGTCGCATTGAATACCCTCACGCGTCGCCACGGCGTCCGTGACCACGGCACCACGCCGGATCCCGAACACCGGTATCGCGTCCCAGCTCCGGGTGCAGAGCTCACCGACGCAGTCGATCAATTCCGCTCACGTCGCAACGATCTCTTCGTTCCCAGCAACCGTATTCACGCCGGCCTCCGAGAGGCTGCGATCGCCGCCCTCACGCGTTTTCAGGGACTCACACCGGCGGCCGCCAACGAACGCGTCGAGGACGGCTCCTGGACCGACGACCCCTACGCGGCCGCGTTTCTCTCTCCGTCAGTCGATCCTCCCGAGCGGTCGCTTCGGGAACGGGTCACCGATCGGTTCGTCCGGGACGTCAGCTTCCGGGACAGCGTCCGGCGCACCGGCGCTGCCGTCGCAGCGATCGGCTACACCGGTCTCGGTGACGGTGCGCCAGACCGTAGCGAATCGCGGATCGCGACCTACGAACGCGACGACACCGAGGAAGACGAACCCGTTCCGCGAACCACCCAGACGCCCGTCGACGGCGTCGTCGAACGCTCGAGTCGGCGGACCGGCCACTGGTTCGGCGTCGGCGTCGTCGCGTTGATCGCGATCAGCATCGGCACGTTCACGGAATCAGCCGCGGTCGTCATGGCGGGGGCCGTCGGCATCGCCTACGCCGGCTTCGGTCACGCGATGGAGGCACCGACACCGGACATCAGTATCGAACGAACGCTGAGCGAAGAGACGCCCGAACCGGGTGACGAGATCGGCGTCGAGGTGACGATCACCAACGAGAGCAGCCGTCCCCTGCCCGATCTGCGATTCGTCGACGGGGTTCCGCCAGGACTCGCAGTCTCGGAGGGGACTGCTCGCCTCGGAACCGCACTCCGACCCGGCGAATCCGTCACGCTCGAGTACACGGTGGCCGCTCGTCGAGGTCGACACGTCTTCGATCCCGCACTCGTGTTCACGCGTGACCTCTCGCGGTCCTCCGAGAAGGAGTTCCTCGTCGGTAGCCCGACGTCGATCACCTGCGAACCGGTCTTGCGGCCGATCACGACGTCGGTCCCGCTGCGAGCGACCGCCGCGACGTTCTCCGGGCGGTTGACGACCCCCGAAGGCGGTTCCGGGACGCAGTTTCACTCCGTTCGAGAGTACCGCAAGAACGACCCGCTGAACCGAATCGACTGGAACCGACACGCACGGACCGGCGAACTCGCGACCCTCGAGTTCCACGAGGAGCGAGCGGCCCGCGTCCTCGTCCTCGTCGACGCCCGCAAGGCGAACTATCTCGCGCCCGAACCCGACGCCGCCCACGCGGTCGATCGATCCGTTGCGGCCGCCGGTCGGATCGCCGCCACGCTGCTCGAGGACGGCGACACGGTCGGTCTCGCAGCGATCGGCCCCCTCGACAAACGCGAGGAAGACGGGGACGACGGGCCCGTCGAACAGTGCTGGCTCGGCCCGTCCTCGGGTCACCACCACCGGGCGCAGTTCCAGAATCTGCTCGCGACCCATCCACAGTTCTCGACGCTCGCGCCGCCGAAATCGCGGCGGTGGACGCCACAGCTCGAACAGATCTACCGCCGGCTCTCGAGTGACACCCAGATCATCCTGCTCACGCCCCTCTGTGATCGGGTCTCGAGCGATATCGTCCAGTGGCTCGACGCCCGTGGATACGCCGTGACCGTCGTCAGCCCGGACCCGACGACGGATCGGACGACCGGCAACCAGCTGGCCCGCGTCGCCCGCCGGATTCGCCGGTTCGACCTCCAGCGGACCGGCGTCCCGGTCGTCGACTGGCCCGCCGATCAGTCGATCGACGAGGCGTTCGCGCGGATCAACGCCGGATCCGGCGTCAGCTCTCGTTCGGGCTCCACCGCCGGCTCGACTGCGGGGACGGACTCGAGATCGGATGCCGGTGCGACGACGGGGTCGGGAGCGGGGACGGGGACGGAAGCAGGTGGTTCCCCATGACCACGGACGAACTCACACGCCGACCGGCGCTGATCAGTAGCGCGATCGCCGCAGGCGGCGCTGTCCTCGCCGTCGTCGCCGGCGGCTACGCGTCTCCCGTCGGTCTCGGATTCGGTATCGCCGGTGCTGCCTTCCTCGCACTGGGTTTCGTACGCGGGACCAACTCGGCGATCGACTTCGGCTCTCTCCTGTTGTTCGGCGGGGTCCTCGTAGGTGGCTACGAGGGTGGCTCCGTCGAACTCGCGCTGCTGGGAACCGTCGGCGCGGTCGTCGCCTGGGACCTCGGACAGAGCGCGATCGACCTCGGCGAACAGCTCGGCCGTGAAGCCGAGACGACCCGTCTCGAGGCCGTCCACGTCGCCTCGAGTGTAATCGTCGGACTGCTCGCGGTCACGGTCGGCTACACGATGTACGTGTTCGCGGCCGACGGACAGCCGGTGGCTGCGGTGGCGCTATTGCTCGCCGCTGCCGGACTCGTCACGATCGGGCTCGGCGTTCGATACCGGCGCTCCGGAGAACTCCGTCGGGGAGGATCGCAGTATCCGTGACGTGGGCGCTCTCGAGCGCTCGAGAGTGGTGGCGGCTCCGTCGAGAGAATAATGACCCTGTGAGCGACTCGGAACTCGAGTTCTCAGACCTCGAGGTACGTCTCGTTGAACTCCCACTCGCCGTTTTCCCCCTGTACCAGGTACTCGCCGTAGTAGGGGACGCGATTCGCGACGACCTCGCGATAGGCCTCGCGGATCTCCGCTTTCGTCATCTCGCCCATCGACCGCAGGTCGTCGTTCCGGTTGAGACAGCCCTTGAGGTAGCCCTCGTGGGTGACGCGGACGCGGTGGCAGTTGGCACAGAAGGTCGGATTCTCGACGGGGTCGACGATCTCGACCATTCCGCTCGAGTCGTCCGATGGACCCCCACCGATCCAGTAGCGTTTGCGGTCGTGCATCTCCCGGTGTTCGATCGCTGTGGCTTGCTCGGCCAGCCAGTCGTGGACTCGCTGGATGTCGATGTTCCACTCGGGGTGGCCCGTCAGCTCCGGCATGTACTCGATGAGCTGGAGTTGCAGCCCGTCGTTGTCGGCGACGTGATCGACCATCTCCGGTACGTAGCCCGCCGTGTGTTCGAAGACGACCATGTTGAGTTTGACCGGGTCGAGCCCGGCCTCGAGGGCAGCTTCGACCCCTTCGATTACCCGATCGTACGCACCGCTTTTCGTGACCTCTGCGAACGCCGACGGATCGAGGGCGTCCTGTGAGACGTTCACCCGTTCGAGACCGGCCTCGACGAGTCCCTCGGCGCGGTCGGGAAGGAAGGTGCCGTTGGTCGTCAGCGACACTTCCATCGTGTCGGGCGTGCGAGCGATGATCTCCTCGAGGTCCTCACGAAGCATCGGTTCGCCGCCGGTGAACTTGACCGAGTCGACGCCGAACTCGGCGACGACCTCGAGGATTCGCACGACGTCGTCGGCGCTCATTTCCTCGTCCTGTGGGGCCATCGGGCCGCGGGTGTCACCCAGTCCCTCGTTGTGACAGTAGACGCAGTCGAAGTTACACCGGTCGGTCAGCGAGATGCGGATCCCCGACACCTCGCGGCCGAACTCGTCGGTGAGCATGCTCCTCTCTTGCAGGTAGCCTCGCTTAAATACGAGGGCGGATTCGGGCCGTCCGTAACCGAATATGGTTGCGCTCGTTCCGACGCGAGGTCACAAACGGTCGTCTACCAGCGACCGAATCCGGTTCCGACCTGGCGTGTCGACGGCCGAACCGACACATGACTCTTGGCGCTGGGCGTGGTCTGCTCACTCCATGAGCACAATCGCAGAGCTCACCATCCCTGCCGACGAGTTCGCACTCCGGCGAACCCTCGAGAATCTCCCCGAACTCGAGGTCGAAGTCGAGCGCGTCGTCGCCTACGATCCCGGTCACGTGATGCCCTACGTCTGGTTCTCGGGTCCCGACGAGGAGACGCTCTCGGCCCTCGACGACGAACTCACCGAGGACTCGAGCGTCGACAGCGTCGAACTGCTCACGGACCTCGAAGACGAGCGACTCTATCGGATGGACTGGGTCGAGGACGTCACCTTCATGTTGCACATGCTCACCGAGGAGGAGGCGACGATCCTCCACGCGACCGGCGAGCGGGCCAAGTGGCAACTGCGGATCCTCTTTCCCGAACGCGATTCGCTGTCTCGGACCTACGAGTTCGCGACCGATCAGGGGTTCACGGTCGACATCCAGAAGATTCACGAACTCGACGACGACCGCTACGGTCGCTACGGGCTCACCGACGCCCAACACGAGACGCTCGTCCAGGCGCTAGAACGGGGCTACTACCAGATCCCGCGCGAGGTCGACATGGAGGAACTGTCGAACGAACTCGACATCTCCCACCAGGCGCTGTCCGAACGACTGCGTCGAGCTCATCGCGCACTCGTCGAGGATGCAATCTCCCTCGGCCCTGACGGTGAGGACGACGACCTCGAGTGATCGCGACGAAGCCGACGCGAATCAGAGAGATCAGGGACGTGAAGCGACGGCACAAGAGCTACCCACGTGACGCCCGAATACCCAATCCATATGGACGACGACATGCTCGAAGATCAACGCCAGCTCGTCGAACTGATCGAGAACGAAGGGTGGGACATCACCGACCTCGAACTCTCCGCCTACGACAGCCCGTGGGCCGACGAGGACGACCCGGAAGCGACGGTCACGATCACGGCGCGAAAGCCCTACGAGAGCGAAGACGGCGACGGCGATAGCAGCGACGACAATCCGTTCAGGTACAAGTGAAGGCGAAATCGAAGATGACGGTGAGGGTGAGGGTGACGGGTGTCGCCGATCGTGGAACACTCACCCCTCGAGAGCTCACCCCTTGATGTTACAGACCGGGAACGTTCGCGCGACCTTGTCGCCGATACCGAGCGCGTCGGAGACGCGGACGACTTCGTCGACGTCCTTGTAGACGCCCGGCGCTTCCTCGGCGATCGTCGCACCGGACTGTGCCTTGACGTAGATCTGCTGTCGATCCTGCAGTTCCTGCTGGACGTCACCACCCCAGTAGTCCTGTTTGGCCTGCGTGCGGCTCATGAGTCGGCCCGCACCGTGGGCGGTCGACCCGAACGTGAGATCCATCGAGGCCTCGCCGCCACGCAGGACGTAGCTTCCCGCACCCATGCTGCCAGGAATGATCACTGGCTGGCCGACGTCGCGATAGGCGCTTGGCACGTCGGGGTGGCCGGCCGGGAACGCCCGCGTCGCACCCTTTCGGTGGACGTAGAGTTCGCGCTGTTCCCCGCCGACCTCGTGTGTCTCTTTCTTCGCGATGTTGTGGGCCACGTCGTAGAGCAAGTTCATCTCCATTTCCTCCCACGATCGGTCGAACACTCGCTCGAACACCTGCCGGGTGCGGTGCATGATCAGCTGCCGGTTGACCCACGCGAAGTTGATCGCGGCGTTCATCGCCCCGTAGTAGTCCTCCGCCAGTTGCGATCCCGCGGGCGCAGCCGCTAGCTCCTTGTCCGGCAACTGGTTCAACAGTCCCCGATGTTGTTGCTCGATCTTTCGGAGGTAGTCGTTGCAGGTCTGATGGCCCAATCCGCGAGAGCCACAGTGAATCAACACGACGATCTGGTCTTTCTCGAGACCGAACGCCTCGCCGACCTCGCCGTCGAAGACGTCCGTCACCCGCTGGACCTCGAGGAAGTGATTGCCCGAGCCCAGCGAGCCGAGCTGGTTCTTCCCGCGATCCTTCGCTTTCTGGGTGACCTTCGAGGGGTCGGCACCCTCGCGCATCCCCTCGTCCTCGCAGTGGAGCAGATCCTCCTCGACGGCGTACCCGTGTTCGAGCGCCCAGTCGACACCTCGAGCGAGGACGTCCTCGACAGTGTCGACGTCGCTCTCGACGATCCCGCCGCCGCCGAGACCTGACGGAACGTTGTCGAATAGCGCGTCGACGAGTTCTTCCTCGTGACCCTGGACGTCGCTGTAGGTCAGATTCGTCGTCATCATTCGGACGCCGCAATTGATATCATAGCCAACCGCTCCCGGCGAAATACAGCCATTCTCGGCGTCCATCGCACCGACGCCGCCGACCGGGAAGCCGTAGCCCTGGTGGCCATCGGGCATACAGATCGCGTAGTTCGTAATTCCCGGAAGGTGCGTCGCGTTCCGCAACTGCTCGAGGGTCTTGTCGTCCGAAATTTGCTCGAGGAGCGCTTCGCTCGCGAGCACGCGTGCGGGCGAGCGCATCTCTCCTTCCTGTGGGAGTTCCCAGACGAACTCGCGGATCCGCTCGAGTGTCACGCCGTTCGCGTCGAAGGTCGTCATAGTCGAAACTGGGTGGCGGACGCTCAAAGAAGTGTCTCTGTTCCGAACGCGGTGTCGACCTGTCGAACGCCGACCAGCCCGACGATCACGCCGGCGACGGCGTCGCCGACTCCACTTCGTCCTCGACGACCGTCATCCGGTTGTCGACGGAGTAGGGGCCGCCGCCGGTGATCAGGAGCACGGAGGCCATCCCGAACAGCGCGACGTGAGCGAGGACGGGATCGTCCGGCAGGGCGAACAGCGTCAGCGTGAACATCGTGATCGCGGTCGCCGCCCCGGCACGGGTGAACACGCCCGCGATGAGCGCCAGCCCGAGCGCGGCTTCAGTCAGGCCTGCTCCCATAACCCACAGCTCCGGGCTGACCGGTACCACCGCCGTCAGATCGTAGTTGTCGACGACCGAAAGTGCGATTCCCGGTCGGAGGAGTTTCTGGGAGACGCCGAGGTAGACGAACGTGACGCCGAGCCCGATGCGGGTCACCGTCGGCAGGAACTGTTCGTACGGCTCGATCCACGATTTGAACGCGCGTGCGCGGCCGTAGACGACGTCGATCCGGCCGTAGAGCGTTCCCGGCGTACCGGCCACTCGCGAGAAGACGTGGTCGGCGCTCGGACGACCGCTTCCGACGAGCGCGATCGCGAGTAAGCCACCGACGAACTCGAGTTGGAGCAAGAGCTGTGGTTCGAAGACGACGCCGACGAGGTAGACGACGAGCGTGACCAGCGCGACGAGTCTGGTCGCGAGGCCGAACAAGAGGAGAAAGCCGAGTGCGATCTGCAGGATACGCAACTGGACGTCGACCGCTGGACTGATGAAGTAGCCGCCGAATCCGGCCCCGATCAGTGGAATCCCGAACGAGATACGCAAGAGCCAGGGGACGTAGTCGGTGTACTCGCGCATCGCGAACCGAAAGGCTGCGAAGTCCTTCGGAAACGGTCGGAAGACGAGGTAGCCGACGACCACTGCGAGGCTCACGATCGCGCCCGCGAGAAGTGGGCCGACGACGAACGGATCGACGACCGCGTCGGTGAGAAACTCCGCGGCGCCGACGTCGTGTTCGTCGTCGACGACGTACTCCTCGTGTGCCATCACGGATCCGACTGCGAGGACGAGGAGGACGATTACGGTACAGCACCCCGAAGCCAGCCGTGTCGCTCGCGACATACGTGGACGTTCGGTCTCGCTACGGAAAAGCACTCTCGAGCGTGAACGATGGTGAGAGAGAGAGGCGCCAAGAGCAGTTTCGGACGGCTAGACGTCGAAGACGACGTAGGCTTCCCACGCAGTCGTTCCCGAATCGGGGTCGCCGTCGACCGCCTCGAGTCGCATTTCCGAGTAGGTCACGGCCTTGATTTCGCGGGCGTCGATTTCGGTGAGTGGAACGCCGCGTGCACTTCCCTCGAGCGACCATCGATCGTCCGTCTCGTCCGTGCCAGCTGTGCCGACCACGTCTGCTGCGTCGGTCGCATCGTCCGTGTCGGGTGTGCTAGTTGCGTCTGCCGCGTCGGCGTTGGCCGCATCACCCGCGTCCGAGTGCTCGAGCTGAATCCGGACTCGATTCTCGACCGGCAACTCGAGGCGGACGTCACGGAGGTAGATCAGCTCGTCTAAATACTCGAACAGGAGCGCCTCCCGGGATTCGGCGACGACGGACAGGTCGAACCGTTCGCCGGCGTCCGCTGGGATCTCGTCCTCGTCACAGGAGGCCGCCGCCAGTCCGTCGGCGACGGCGGCGACGGTCCTCTCGAGGCTCTCACCCCTCGCTTCGACGGCGATATCGGCCGTGTGCTCCCGGAGTTCGAAGGGCATACTCACAGTTGACCGACTGGCGTGGTATGTTCGTCGGTTTCGTGACTGTGTTCGTCCGTTCTCGAGCCCGTCGTTCCAGCCGACACTGTGGTCCGATCCGTCGGAAAACCGTTCGCCGGTTGTCCTCTTGCCGGTGGAATTATATTCGCGTCCATACTAGGAGGCGGTAGTGAGCGTCAACATCGACAGCTGCGTCGTCAGCCCAGGGAGCGACGAGTTCGTCGAGGAGGCCTGGGAACTCAAAGAGCGCATTCACCACGAGGAGGGTGTGCTCAAACAGCGACGCAATTTCTTCACTGACGCCTACCGCCGGTCGACGGTCCACTGTTACTTTCAGGAGAATCAGACAGGCCGAGACCTCATCGGGTTCACCGCGGTCAGGCGCGACGGCTACATTCTCTTTCTCGCCGTCGCCTCCGACTGTCGCGGCGAAGGTATCGGTAAGCGGCTGGTCGCCAACGTCGTCGAAGACCACCGGTCGGTGACCTGCCACGCCCGAACGACCAACGAGAACGCCCTCCAGTTCTACGAGAATCTGGGCTTCGAGATCAAACGCCGGATCGACAACTACTACGAGGACGGTGGCGACGCCTACTACCTCAAACTCGGTTCCGAAGGCGGCATCACGGACCGTCTTTCGGAGTTGATGGGTCGGTAACTGACTCTCGTCGACACTCGTTTCTGCAATCGATCGTACGACGTCTCGAGTCTTCTCTCCGGTTCGGCGTCGAAGTACCACTCCACGGGCGACCGAGCTCGACCGCTCCCTATCCCGGCAGTGTTTTAACGACCGCCCGACGAGTAGTCGGATCGTATGGAGGAGCGAACGAGGGCCTATCTGCGCGGTCGATTTCGCGACTACTACCGTCGGGCGACGATCACCCCACCCCCCGCGGCGAACGAACGCGAGTGGGGCTATATCCCGTGGACCGAGAGCCCCGGCACGACGATGGTTCGACACCGATCGCTCCTCGAGCTCGGCGCGCTCGAGGACTTCCTCGAGCGAAAGCGACCCCAGCACGTCTACTTCTCGGCGGGCCGGTACACCGATCCCGGCGCGAGCTCGATGGGCGAGAAAGACTGGCGGTCGTCGGATCTGGTCTTCGACCTCGACGCCGACCACCTGCCCAGCGTCACCCTCGGCGAGGACAGCTACGCCGAGATGCTCGCGAAGTGTAAACAGGCCCTCTTCCGACTACTGGACTTTCTCGAGGACGACTTCGCCTTCGAGGACCTCGAGGTCGTCTTCTCGGGCGGACGGGGCTACCACGTCCACGTTCGCGACGACGGCGTCCGACACTTAGATCGCGAACACCGCCGCGAGATCGTCGACTACGTCCGGGGGATCGGCCTCGAGTACGACGAACTGATCGAGACCGAGACCGTCAGCGGTCTCGGACGCAAGACGCCCACGGAACGGCGAACGCTGAAGATCGACGGCGGCTGGGGTCGGCGGACCCACCGCTACTTCATGGCGTTCGTCGACGAACTGCTCGAGATGAACGAGGAAGACGCCCTCGCCCGACTCCAGGAGTTCGACGGCATCGGCGAGGGCAAGGCGACGGCGACGCTCAACGCTGCACGAAACAACCGCGAGGGGATCGAAGCGGGGAACGTGACGGTCCACACCGCGATCTCGCAGCTGGCCGAACGGTTCGCCGCCACCGCCGTCGAACGCGACAACGCGCCGATCGACGAGCCGGTGACCACGGACACCAACCGCCTCATCCGACTTCCGGGGAGTCTCCACGGCGGGAGCGCCCTCGCCGTCCGCCGGATCGACCGCGATGACCTTGCCGACTTCGATCCGATGGTCGACGCCGTCCCCGAGACGTTCGTCGGCCACGAGATCACCGTCGACGTCGACCGAGGTGGCGACCTCGAGTTGGGCGGCGAGTCGCTTTCGATCCCGGAAGGAACTCAGACGCTCCCGGAGTACGTCGCGATGTTTCTGATGGCACGCGGCCGCGCGGAAAAAGAGAAGGAGTGAGAGGAGGGCACTCGAGACGGCAAGGGAGACGTGACTCAGGACGACCTCGGGAAACGCGGGTCCGTCGAGACGACGACGATATCTTTACAATCCCGGGTACTGTTCAGACAGATCAGGAGTTTCCCGGGTCGAGAACGTTGGACGATCGAACCGACACGGGAGAACGTGAACTGAAAACGTGTTCGTGGACGCGTTCGAGTTCGGTTCGAGGTCGAACGCGAACGCGGGCGAACGTGGGCGAGGCTGATCGACGATGTCGACGCCGACGTCGACACCAAATACGAAACCGACAACGAGGATACAGACGACCACAATGAATCTCGACGAGTTGCGCACGGTCCAGAGCAAGGAGCGCCAGAAGGACAGTCTCCAGCACCTGCGCCCGTCGTTCTACCAGGAAGTCGCCGACTACATCTCCGATCTCAAAGCCGAACGCGAGCGCGTCGCCGATGCGGCCGACGACCCCTTCTCCTCACCGGAGGTCGGTCGACTCACCGACGAAATCGAGACCGCCAAGGACGTCGTCGAAGCGATCTACGAGCGCCGGATGGGAAAACTTGTCAAACAGGCCAGTCTCGCCGCAGCGGGCATGCCCGCCAACGACGAGGGCCTCACCGCCGAAGAACAAGACCTCTTCGAGGACCTCATCTCCCGGATCGAATCGAACAAGGGCCGGGTGCTCGACGTCCTCGAGGGGTCGGCGAGTTCGAGTTCCGAAGCGGAGACAGAGACGGCGTCGGAATCGAACCCGGACACAGCCCACTCTCCCGACTCGAGTGTCGACCGAACCGCTGGGCCAGACGATGTCAGTCCCGAATCCGTGACACCCGAATCGGAGTCGGAGTCGAACGTCCCACCCACGCCACCGCAGGAACCGCCGATGGACGATCCGGACGGAGGCGGAGTGAAATCGGAGACACCCGCTCGAGACGACACTGCCACCGACACCAGCGTCAGTGCAGCGGACGTCATGGGCGGAGACGTCCCCTCCTCGAGGACGAACGCGGCCGATTCCGACGCTGACAGTGTGCCCTCGGATTCCGACTCGAACTCGAGTGGGGACCACGAACGGAAGACGACGGACGAACCGGCGGACTCGGCGGCTGCCGATGTGGACACCGCGGACTCGGGATCGAACGTGGACGTGGACTCGGACACCGACCGAACCGTCGACCGCGTCACCGTTCGCATCACCCGTGACGTCGGCTCGATCCTCGGCGTCGACGACCGCGAATACACGCTCTCGAACGACGACGTCGTGACCCTGCCCGAGCAGAACGCGACGCCGCTGGTCGAACGCGACGCCGCAGAACAACTCGAGTGAGTCGCGGCTTTTCCGCTCGCTCGGTTCTCACCGCCTGCGTTCGACGCTCACTTCGCCCCGCTGGCTCGAGATCGTCACGTGCAACCGCAAAACCTACCTTCGATCGGTCGAAGGGACGGCTATGCTCGACGTAGGAGACGACGCACCGGAGTTCGAACTGCCGAATCAGGACGGCGACACCGTCCGTCTCTCTGATTTCGAGGGCCAACGGGTCGTGGTCTACTTCTATCCCCGCGCGAACACCGAGGGCTGTACGACCGAGGCCTGTGAGTTCCGCGACGAGAGCCCGACGTTCGACGAACAGGATGTCGCTATCCTCGGAATCAGCGACGATCCCGTCGACGACCTCGAGGCGTTCGCCGACGAGTACGATCTCCCGTTCGACCTGCTCTCGGACGAGGGTGGCGAGGTGTCGACGCTGTACGACTCCTACGGCGAAAAACAGATGTTCGGCAACACGTTCGACGGCGTCTTCCGAAACACGTACGTCGTCGGTCCCGACGGTCAGATCGAAGCGGTCTACGAGGGTGTCTCTCCCGAGGGCCACGCCGAAGAGATTCTGGCGGACCTGCAGAACGCGACGGCGTAAGCTGCGGTCAGTACCGGCCAATCGGATACCGAGAGACGTTCGTCGAACGGTTCTCTTCGCTCAGCGGACGTGCAATTTCGCCACAAACGAATTTCGCCAGCACAGTGACCGCCGTCGCTCGTGGTTTCGTAATCGCGCCTCTGTACTGACTCGAGCGACGGCGCACAAAAATGGGGTCTTGGCGGTGACGACCGTGTCACAAGAGTGCAGACACGGGGGAGTAGAGAGAAGCGCGACCTACTGGAACGTCCGGCCGACTTCTTTCTCTTCGGGTTCGGCCTTCTGGAAGTTCTCTTCGATCTCCTCGTAGCGCTCTCGGGTCTCGGGAGTGACGCTCGGCTGGACTTCACCGAGTGCGTGCTCGAAGTGTTCGCGACTGATACGGACGTTGCCGACCGTATCGGGCATGTCCTCGGGGTCGACCGTCTGGATGAACTCCCGGGTCGCGGCCATCGACGCCTCGCGACAGACCGCTTCGATGTCCGCACCGACGTAGCCCTCCGTTTCGGCGGCGAGCCACCCGAGGTCGATCGAATCGGCCAGAGGCTTGTCGCGGGTGTGGACCTCGAAGATCTTCTTCCGGCCCTCCTCCTCGGGGACCGGAACGTGGACGTGTCGGTCGAGACGGCCGGGGCGTAACAGTGCCGGATCGATCAGATCCGGTCGGTTCGTCGTGGCGATCACGACGACGTCCTCGAGTTCCTCGAGTCCGTCGAGTTCGGTCAGCAGCTGGCTGACCACACGTTCGCTGACGCCGGAGTCACCGGTGCGCTGGCCGCGTTCGGTGGCGATCGAGTCGATCTCGTCGAAGAAGATCACGGTCGGTGCGTTCGACCGCGCCTTCTCGAAGACCTCTCGAACCCCTTTCTCGGACTCACCGACGAACTTGTTCAGGAGCTCGGGCCCCTTGATCGAGATGAAGTTCGACTGGGCCTCGTTGGCCACAGCTTTGGCGAGCAGCGTCTTCCCGGTTCCCGGTGGACCGAACATCATGACACCCTTGGCGGCCTGCATGTCCATCGCTTCGAAGACCTCGGGGTAGTCGAGTGGCCACTGGATCGTCTCGCGCAGGCGCTCTTTGGTGTCTCCGAGTCCGCCGACGTCCTCCCAGGTGACGTCAGGGACCTCGACGAAGACCTCACGGAGCGCGGAGGGCTGGATGCCCTTGAGCGACTCCTTGAAGTCCCGCTCTGTGACGCGCAGGGACTCGAGAACGTCCGCGTCGATCTCGTCGGACTCTAAGTCGAGCTCCGGACGGATACGGCGGAGAGCGTTCATCGCGGCTTCCCGGGCCAGACTCTCGAGGTCGGCTCCGACGAAGCCGTGGGTGTTCTCGGCGTACTGGTCGAGGTCGACGCTGTCGGAGAGGGGCATTCCGCGGGTGTGGACCTGCAGGATCTCCTTGCGGCCGTCCTTGTCCGGGACGCCGATCTCGATCTCGCGGTCGAACCGGCCACCGCGGCGGAGTGCGGGGTCGATCGCGTCGACCCGGTTGGTCGCTGCGATGACCGTTACGCGGCCACGCTCCTCGAGGCCGTCCATCAGGCTGAGCAGCTGGGCGACGACACGGCGTTCGACGTCACCGCCGGCCTCCTCACGCTTTGCGGCGATGGAATCGAGTTCGTCGATGAAGACGATCGCGGGAGCGTTCTCCTCGGCCTCTTCGAAGACCTCGCGGAGTTGCTCCTCGCTCTCGCCGTAGTACTTCGACATGATCTCCGGTCCGGAGATGGTCTCGAAGTGGGCGTCGATCTCGTTGGCGACGGCTTTCGCCATCAGCGTCTTCCCAGTGCCCGGCGGGCCGTGCAGAAGGACCCCTTTGGGCGGCTCGATGCCGAGTTGCTGGAACAGCTCGGGGTGGCGCATCGGCAACTCGATCATTTCGCGAACCTGATCGAGTTCGTTGTCGAGACCGCCGATGTCCTCGTAGGCGACGTTCGGGACGCCCTCCGCAGAGGTCCCGCTGGAGCTGATCTGCTCGGCGGGCGTCTCCGAGATCTGGATACTCGTCGAATCGGTGATGACGACCGTACCCGAGGGCGCGGTGTCCGCGATCTTCAGGGGTACGGACTGTCCGGAGCTGGCCATCGGCCCGAACGACAGCGAGAACGGAACGGTCTGCCCTTCGGTGACGGCCTGCCCGCTCAGCTTGTCGCGGACGAGCGGCCCGATGTCGCCGCGAATCCGGAGGTTCTGGGGGAGCGCGACGGTGACCGACGTCGCGGGGTTGACGTCCGCCGCGTCGACGGTCACGCGGTCGTCGATTCCGACGTTGGCCTCCTGTCGAAGCCGTCCGTCGATTCGGATGACGTTCCGGCCCTCGTCTTCGGGATAGCCCGGCCAGACCCGGGCGACGGCCTTTTCCTCACCGTTACCATCGATGAGGATGTAATCCCCGTTCTCGAGGTCGAGTTCACGCATCGACGCGCGGTCGATCGCTGCCAGTCCACGGCCTGCGTCCTTCTGTTTGAGGGGTTTGACGGTGAGTTTCATACAGTGTCCTCCTCTTCTAGTTCGATAGTGAGCACGCCGTTTTGCATAAACGCTTGCGCACTCGCTGTGTTCTCCGGGAGATCGAATTCCTGTTGTTCGTCTCCCACGACGACGATGACCGTGTCGTCGACGACGTCGACGGACGCATCCGCGTCCTGTGGACCGAAGTCGACGGCCAGCACCGACTCGTCGTCGTATTCGTACTGCCGTACCATCTGCCCGTCGTCGCGGGCGAGGTGCTCGATATTCATGTTCAACTAACCCAAGGTAAGGGCGCAAAGTATATAAGACTTTCGCGGGTGAATCGGCAGAAGGCGTGGCGGCGACAACAAACCACGTTGTTCGCGGTTCACAGACAGAGTGGTAAGAGATGGTCAAAGAACTCGGTTTCGATCTCCCGTACACGTGCGATTCAACAACTAGACCGAAATATCACAGTAATCGAAACCAGTTCGACAGGGATCGTCCGACGGCCGTGTAATCGTGTCCACGACTCCAGTAGTAACTCGGACGGGACTCGAATCGGATCTGAAAGCTGTTTCGGTCAGAGTGGTGTCTGTAGCACGACTGGGTCGAACTGTACGAATACACAACCGGATACCGATTCGACGCTGGAAACGAATCGTATACGGAGAACTCTCGAGATGGTTGATACCGAAAAGTGCCCGGGGAGGGCTCCGAACCCTCGATCTCCGCATGTCCCAGGTTCGAGGCTCGGCAGAGTCCTCGAGGGACACGGAGGCTTCCAAAGGCGAAACCGCACCGAATCTCTGAACCCTATGAGTGCGGCGCTATGTCCAGCTAAGCCACCCGGGCTCAGTTTCTCGTAGTGCGGTCGCTTTCTTTAACCTTCTCATTCGCCACCGGCGTGGTATTGTACACCCACGGATTTATCATACGGTGTTACGAAGGGCGGTGCATGAGCGTTCCCGGTATCGTACAGTCTACACTCGATGGCGACGAGATTGCGGCGCGGGTCTCTCTTGGGGGCGAAGACGAACTCTTCATCACTCCACGCAGCTCGATCGTCTATCGCGCCGACGGACTCCTCAGTGACGAATCGATCGACGAATTTCCCCACGACGCGGATCGCCTCACGCTCTCTGAAGGCCGGCGCAAGACCCGCTTCTCTCTCGAATACGCCCTCGACGGAACCAGAGACTTCACCGTCCCCTCGAGCAAGACCGAAGCAGTTCTGCATCCAGTCCTAGCCGGCATTCTCAACGGGAACGGAATCACCGACCCCGGTGAGACGG
Organism: Natronoglomus mannanivorans; assembly: GCA_025517485.1. Classification (GTDB taxonomy): domain Archaea; phylum Halobacteriota; class Halobacteria; order Halobacteriales; family Natrialbaceae; genus Halomontanus; species Halomontanus mannanivorans. Next base: position 538,560 of record JAOPKB010000001.1, read on the forward strand.
TCGCACAGACCTACCGATTCAGCGAACTGACGTTGATCGTGACCAGCGACCGACTCGTCAAACACATCGGCGAGGCCGTCTGGGACGGTGACTTCGAGCAGTACCACTTCGACGACGTCACGAACCTCTCGTTCGAGGACGGCAGCGTCGCCACCCAGATCGTCCTCGAGGTCGACGGCCGACCACAGCGCATCAAGGCACCCAACGACGAGGCCACCGACGTCAGCGAGCGACTCAAACGGGCGCTGTTCGCCTACCACGACGTCGATTCGCTCGCGGCGCTCAACGACGCCGTCGGTGTCGACGACGAAGAAGACTCGCGAGACGATCCAACCGTCGCGTTCGGAGAGGGTGTCGACCCTCTCGACGCGAACCCGCCGGAACCTGACGATCGCGAAACGGTCGAAACCGGTCGTGGACCGTCCGAGTCCGAGTCCCCACCAGAAACACCCACGAGCGCACGAGCGCGCGATCCACTCGAGTCGACAACCGAAGCGGGAACCGACGCGTCCGTTGGGTCCGTCTCGGATTCGAGTTCGAGTTCGAGTTCGAATGCCGAAACACGATCGGAACCTACGAACGCAACCGCTGGGACTACCGAACAGTCCACTGAAACGGCGACCGTGGCCAACGGACTGGCTGGGTCGGCTGCTGTTACGGAGTCCGAGTCCGGATCCGACGCAGGCGCCACACCCGGCGCGACTTCCGATTCAGCCGCCACATCGGTTGCAAAATCACCCACAGACGAGAACACAACCGGTGACGGCTTCGAGGGAAGCGGCTTTCAGGCGGCGACGCCGGATACCGATCCCGAACTCCTCGCTCGTCTCGCGGACCTCGAGGCAACCGTCGCCGAACAGAACGACCTCCTCGAGCAACAACAGCGGACGATCGAGCAGTTGATCGAAGAGCTTCGCCAGGGTCGATAACGGCTCCGCTGTTTCGTCTTCGGTTTCTCGGCGTACTCGTACTCGTTCTCGTTCCTTGCCGTCCCGTTCTCGGTCCGCCACTCACAGCACGTCATCGTCTCGCACGACCCATCTCATACTCGAACGATCGAGAGACGAAGACAGCGACGGACCGCCACGGACCACGAACCCGCTACTCCCGCCCCGTCACCTTCCGAATACACGAGGAACCGAACGGCCCGAGTTCACCCGCCTCGAGTTTGATGAAGTGACCCGTCGAGAGACTCGAGCCACAGCGCCGACAGGAAAAGTCGCCCTCTTTCGTGATTACTTGCTCCTCGTACCGGACGTACTGACGGCTCTTCGGGCGGATGATCCCGTCTTCGCGGTCGATAATGCCACGGAGTTCCGCCTCGTCGAGGATCGTCCGCGTCACCGTCGGATCGCTCGTGATCGTCTCGATTCGGTCGACGGCCTCGGCCAGCGTCAACGACTCGTGTTCCAGTCGCTCGAGCAGCGCCAGGCCGAGTTCGACACGGTCGTCGTCGATCCCATCGCGGTCGTCGGTCGCCATCGTTCTCGACCTGTGATGTTCCGCCGACGCCGATAAACGTTGTGTGCTCCGGGCCGATCGGGAGCACAAAACCTTCAACACTCGAGTGAGAACGCGAGTCGATGCCTCCATCCGCGTTCGGACCACGTCGTGCGCTCCTCGGCGCGGTCGTCGCGGTCTCGATCGTCGCCGCCGGCCTCCTCCTCTCGCCGACGGCGACGCTCGCGTCCCTCGAGTCGCTCGCGGCCGATCCGGTCCTGTTCGGGCTCGTGGTCTGTGGACTATACCTCGTCCGACCGCTGCTCGCCTGGCCGACGACGCCGCTGGCGCTGGTCGTTGGCTACGGATACGGCGTCACACTCGGCGTGCCGGTGGCGCTGATCGGCATCGTCGTCACCGTCGTTCCCGTCTATCTCGCCGCTCGCTGGCTCACCACTGAGGCCGACGTGGACGCGGTGTCGGCACTCCCGTTCGGTCTCGATACGGCACTCGAGCGGACCGGTCGATCGGTGACTCGCTACTACGAGACGGCCGGTCCGATCCGTGGCGTGACCGCCTCGAGGCTCGCACCGATCCCATCGGATATCGCGACGTGTGCGGCGGCGGCCAGCGGCGTCAGTCTCCGCCATCTGGTGGTCGGAACTGTGATCGGCGAACTCCCGTGGACGATCGCAGCCGTCGTCGTCGGTGCCTCTGCCGCGACCGTGACGACGGACGGAATCGGAGAACTCGGTGGGCTGCTCGCGATCGGCTGTACGCTCGGTGCCGTACTCTTGCTGGCCGGTCCAGTCTACCGTCTCGCACGGACGCACAATCCTAGGACGGCGTGAGCGGGACAACCGACAGCCCGAGAACGAACGGAGCGCCGCTCGGAGTTGAAATTGGAATTGGAATTGGAATTGAAAATTGAAATTGAGATCTGAACGCAACTACTTCTCGGCTCCCCCGACGAGAGAGTCGCTCAGGTCCTTGAGATCCTGTTCGAGGGTACGATATTCCTCGGTCCCTTCGAGGTCGTCGATCGACGCCTCGTCCTCGAGCGTTTCCATCTTGTTCGAGAGGGAGTGTAGTTCTCGGCGTCCGTTGTAACGCGACTGGACCCGGAGGTTCTCGATGATCCGAGTGAGCTGTGTACGGGTAACCGGTTTCGTCACGTAATCGTCGATATCGAGTGTGACGATGTCGAGACCCGGGTCGACTGCCGTGACCATGATCACCCAGCAGTCGTGTCCGCGAGCCCGGATCTCGCGAAGCACTTCGTCTCCGGTCAGGTCGGGCATGTGTCGATCCAGCAGGACAATATCGATCCTGTCGCTGACCTGCTCGAGGGCGCTGGTCCCGTCGTAGGCCGTGAGCGCGTCGTAGGTCTCACCGACCCAGGTTGCGTAGAGATCCGCCAGTTCGCGCTCGTCGTCGACGACGAGGATCGTCGGTTGGGAAGCCATCGAATCGTTCGTTCGAGAGACGGTTCGTGAGTACCCTATCAGTTTCGGACGACTCAGTGGCCGACTCAGAATCTGAGTTGCCGTTGCCCGGGATTCGCGGCGTTACCGGAACGGATCGCTACAGTCGATGACGACGCCGTGTTGCGGACAGACGTACTTGCAGTGGCGTTTGTACATCGGCGTCTCACAGTGTGGACACGTCGGTGCCGTCCGATCGCTCGTGCGATCGCGGTTACTCCCGAAACTGTCGGCCATCACCCGTAATTGGAGAGACACGGTGCTAAGTGCTTCGAGACGATGCGTAGCGAAGAACGGAACGCGAAGCGAAGAAACGAGAGAAGGGAAGGGAAGAGGGGAAAACGCGAACTAGCCGATCAGTTCGACTCTAACACTCGCTCCAGCCACAGGACTCGCAGGTCTTGCAGCCTTCGGAATAGTACAGCGAGAGCGAGCCACAGGACGGACACTCGGGGGACTCGCCGGCGTCGATGAGATCCTGCGTCGCGTCGGCATCGTCGGCGCCGACCTCGAGGTCGACATCGGTCTCGACCGGTTCGGCTTCGGTCGCCGCGCCGCCGTCAGTTTCGGGACCGTCGTATTCGATGGACGTCTCCTCACCCTCGCCGTCTGCGGACTCCTCGAGGGTCTGCTGTTGTGGATAGGTCCGGTCGATCTCGTCGTCGAGATATCGGCGCAGCGCCGTCCCGAAGGCGTCAGGGATGGAGTTGATCTGCTCGCCTTTGTCCCAGGCGACCTTCGGACTGCGGATGCCCTGCAGTTTGTCGACGATCTCGTCGGGATCGACGCCCGAACGGAGCGCGATGGAGATGGTCTTCGCCAGCGCGTCCGTAAAGGAGTTGGTGAACCCGCCGGAGTGGCCGGTGTTGGCGAACAGCTCGAACGGCTCGCTGGTCTCGGGATCCTCGTTAATCGTCACGTAGAGCTTGCCGTAGCCGGTGTCGATCCGCTGGGTGACGCCGTGGAGCTGATCGGGTCGAGTCTTCTTCTTCGCGTAGCGCTGACTCCGGTCCTGTACGGGTGCCCGATCGAAGACAGCACTGAGTTCGTCCTCGAGTTCGGCCTGGACGTCCTCGTTCTCGAGGAAGCCCTCGAGACCGCCGAAGACCTCGCGGATCTGTTCGACGATGGTTTCGGCGGCTTCGCCCTCGTCGGCGAACTCCGCGTTGTCCGCGCGCGTGGTGAGCACCTGTTTCGAGCGGGTGCCGTCGCGGTAGACGGTCACGCCCTTCCCGCCGTTGTCGTAGATGTAACGGTAGACTTCGTCCATCTCCTCGGCGGTCGCGTCGTTCGGGAAGTTGCAGGTCTTCGAGATGGCGGAGTCGACACCCTCCTGGCAGGCACACTGGACCGCCGCGTGGTCCTTGCCCGCGAGGTCGCCGGTGACGACGAACAGTTCGCCGATGGCGTTCGGGACGGTCGAGAGCCCTTCGACGCCGTCGAACTCGTTCGCGGCCATCTGCTCTTGGGCCTCGCGCTTGACGGCGTCGACGTCGATGTCGTTGTCCTCGAGGACGCGGAGGAAGTAGTCGTCGAACTCCACGAGCATCTCGTCGCCTTGCACGTCGTCGGAGACGTTCTTGTAGTAAGCGACGTTGTAGATCGGTTCGCAGCCGCCGGTGGTGTTGCCGACCATCGAGGTCGTACCGGTCGGCGCGATGGTGGTCGTGTTGTGGTTGCGGATCGGGAAGCCCTCGGCCCAGTCGTCGGCGTCGAGACCGGTCTGCTTCTCGAACCACTCGCGGTACTCGGTCGGGGACGCGTACTTCGACTTGTCCCACTCGTCGAAGACGCCTCGCTCCTCGGCGAGTTCACAGGAGGTCGCCTTCGAACCGTGGTTGATGTGGCGCATGAGCTGGCGAGCGACTTCGTTGCCCTCGTCGCTGCCGTATCTGATGCCCAGCTGGATGTACAGCTGTGCGAGCCCCATGACGCCCAGGCCGATCTTGCGCATCTCTCGGACCTTCTTCTCGATCTCGTCGACCGGGAAGTCGGACATCGTCACGACGTTCTCGAGGAAGCGCGTCCCGAGATCGATGCGACGGTCGAGTTCCTCGACGTCGATCGCCTCCTCGAGGAAGGCGTCGACCGCGCTCTCGAGGGAGTCGTACTCGTCGCCGTGGTCGTCGTACCAGACGCGCCAGTCCGGAGACTCCAGATCCGCGAGGGTGCTCAGATTGATGTGGCCGAGGTTACAGGCCTCGTACTCCTCGAGTGGCTGCTCGCCACACGGATTCGTCGCGAGGATCCGGTGATCCGGGTGCTCCTCGACGTCGAAGGAGTGTTCCTTGTTGACTCGCTCGAGGTAGATGACGCCGGGTTCGCCGTTCTCGTGGGCGCCTTCTACGATGTCCTCCCAGATGGCTTCGGCGGGGATCGACAGCACCTCGCCGACCTCGACGTACTCGCCGAGGTCGAACATCTCGTAGAGTTCCTTCGTCTCCGGCGTCGCGATGTGGGGTTCTTCGGTGCGCGGGTTGGTGAACGTGAACTCCTCCCCGTTCTCCAGCGCGTCCATGAAGTCGTCGGTGACGCCGACGGAGATGTTGAAGTTCGAGAGGTGGCCTTCGGCGGCGTTCCGGAGGTGTTTGGGCACCTTTCCATCGTCGGAGATGAGTTCTCGAGCCTCCTCCATGGCGGCCTTGAAGGAGTTGTGCGTGTAGTCGTCGGGGTCGTTCAGCCGCAGCGAGTGAGCCAGCGAGACGTCCTTGTTCTTCGCGTGGATGAACTGGATGACGTCGGGGTGCGAAATGCGCATGACGCCCATCTGGGCGCCACGTCGGGCGCCGCCCTGGGCGATCGTCTCGCACATCTGGTCGTACGTGCGCATGAACGTGATCGGACCGCTAGCGATCCCTCCAGTCGAGCCGACGGCGTCGCCGTACGGCCGGAGCTTCCAGAAGGCGTATCCCATCCCACCACCGCTCTGGAAGACCTGGGCGGCCTCCTTTGCGGTCTGGTGGATGTCGTCGATGTCGTCGGCGGGAGAGTCGACGAAACACGCGGAAAGCTGCTGGAGTTCGTCACCCGCGTTCATCAGGGTCGGCGAGTTCGGCATAAAGGAGAGCGATGTCATACCCTCGACGAACGTCTCTGCGGTATCCTCGACGTGGGCGCGGACCTCCGCGGGGAGCTCCGGAACGACGGTCTCGTAGGCGAACTTGTTGACGTTGTGTTCGTTCAGTGTCGTCTCGACGTCGTCGTCGACGCTGGTGCCGACGCCGAAGACCGCTTCGGCCAGTTCGTCCCGGCGCGGGTGGTCCGGTTTGAGCTGGTCGGGGGTAACGGTAATCTCGAGGTCTCGTTTCTCGGCCTCGTAGACCGCCTCGGCGAGTGCGATGTTTCGGCCGACGCGGACGAAGAGGTCCTCCTGGCTCTCGATCAGGTCGCCGTTGGAATCCTTGCGGAGATAGCGTGCGGGGAGAATGTTGTGATAGGCGTTAGACGTCATGCGCTCCTCGAGGGTCTCCCCCTCGGTGCGCTTGACGGGTAAGGTGAGTTCGTCCGCGGTAAGTTCGGATTCGCTCATGCGCGTGCCACCTCCCACGTGGCCCGACGCCGACAGTCGATTCTCGTTTGGGTACGGGTACAAGTTCGCATCATTCGTAACGAAGGTTCGGTATTCATGCATTCACCATAAGCGTGGTGTTGTAAGACGGGTTTGCTTGTAATAGTGCAACTCAATTTGTACAGAAGTCACTGTGCATTTCGATCTTCCGTGACGACGGCCCAAACGGCCGTGTTCGTGTCTACAACGTACTACGAAGGCAACCGTCTTAATGATTTACAGAGGAGATTGAAAGTGATATTCACCGAAAAAATCCTCTCGCAGACGGGCGATTTTCTCTTTCAATGAGTCGTTCTCGGGGAGCCGTCGGTCACTGTTTGCTGAGCGCGACAGACGAACGTGGACGACGAGTTCGAGCGAGAGTGAAAGTGTGTGATAAGTGTACCAATCGACGATCTCCTGTCCTCTCAGTCACTCACGAACACGTGTCTTTCACGCCACCCGAAAGATTACGTCCTCGGAGGACTGGTCCTAATGTATGCTCGAAGCACTCACCTCGGGGACCGGACTCGCCCTCGGACTCGTCGCTATCGTCGGCGTCGCACTCCTGATCGTCGCGATCCGGATCGCCGTCAAACTCGCGATCCGCGCCGGACTCGTCGCAGCAGTCGTCCTCGCGGGACTCTACGCCGTCGGCGTTATCGGTTGATCGGCTGATCGAGTCCCACTCGAGACGCCGGCGACAGAAACGAGACCCCCAATTCTCGAGCTTCCACCCTCTCGTTCACACCAACTCGAGAAAGTTCTCGACGACGTCGTGACCCACCGCCGTCAGCACGCTTTCGGGATGAAACTGGACGCACTCGAGGGGATACTCGATGTGGCGCACGCCCATCACGAGCGTCTCCTCGCCGTGGTCGGCCGTGGCCGTCACGTCGAAACACTCCGGCACCTCGGTCGCGACCAGCGAGTGGTATCGGCCGGCGCGAAAGCCCTGCGCTAGGCCGTCGAAGACGCCCCGTTCGTCGTGGTCGACCGCCGACGCCTTCCCGTGGATCGGGTCCGGCGCGCGGCCGACGGTGCCGCCGTACTCGTAGACCGCCGCCTCGAGGCCGAGACAGACGCCGAGCGTCGGCACTTCGGGGCTGACCTCGCGGAGGACGTCCATCGTGACGCCGACGTCCCGGTCGTTCTTGGGGTGGCCGGGACCCGGACTGATGACGATCGCGTCGGGATCGACCGCGCGAACGTCGGCCAGCGAGGCCGTATTCTTCAGTACCTCGGTCTCGGCGTAGGCGCTGACGTACTCGACTAAATTGTAAGTAAACGAGTCGAAGTTGTCGATGAACAGGACCGTCGGTCGGCGTCCCTCCTCGGAGGTCGCCGCGGTGCTCATCGACTCACCTCCGGTTCGGGGGCCGTCTCGCGTGGTTCTTCGAGCTCGATACGCTCGAGTGCGGCGAGGGTACCGCCCATCTTCTGTTCGGTCTCGACGTACTCGGCTTCGGGATCGCTGTCGGCGACGAGACCGGCGCCGGCACGGACGGTGATCAACTGTTCGTCCGGCGCTGCGTCGCTGGTCCGTGACGTCGCACCATCCTCGATCGTCGCCGTGCGGATCACGATCGCGAAGTCGGCGTCGCCGGTCCACGAGTAGTAGCCGACGCCGCCGCCGTACAGACCGCGAGGTTCGGCCTCGAGCTCGTCGATGATCTCCATCGCGCGCACTTTGGGAGCCCCCGAGAGCGTTCCCGCGGGGAAGGCCGCTCTCGTGGCGTCGAAGGCGTCAGACTCGCTCGCTAGTGTCCCCGTCACCGTCGACTCGATGTGCTGGACGTGGCTGTACTTGAGGACGTTCATGAACTCCTCGACGCGAACCGAGCCCGGTTCCGAGACGCGGCGAACGTCGTTTCGAGCCAGATCCACGAGCATCGTGTGCTCGGCGCGTTCTTTCGCGTCGGCCAGCAGTTCGCCGGCCAGTCGGCGGTCTTCGACCGGACTCGGACCCCGATCGCAGGTGCCGGCGATCGGGTTCGAGACGACCTTGCGCCCGCGGACGGAGACGAGCGTCTCCGGACTCGCGCCGACGACGGTGAGATCGTCGTGCTCGAGCAAGTACATGTACGGTGAGGGGTTCACGTCTCGCAGCGACTCGTAGAAGCCCAGTGGATCGACCTCGCCGGTCAGTTCACGCGTTCGCGAGATGACCCCCTGATAGATGTCGCCGTCGAGGACGTGTTCTTTCGCACGCGAGACGCTCTCCTCGTAGTCGTCCTGGGGGCCGGCGACCTCGCCCGTTTTGACGAAGCCGCCGGTTTCGGGCTCGTCGGCGGTAGCCAGTGTCGTCTGTACGCGTTCGGCCTCGGCTCGGAGATCGTCGTAGACGTCGTCTGGATCGGCTTCGGCGTCGAGAACCGGCGTGAAGACCAGCGAGATCGTCCCCTCGCGGTCGTCGAACGCCAGCGTCTTCGTCGTCAGGACGAACTCAGCGTCCGGAAAGCGCGAGTCGGGTCGTTCGAGGCCGACTTCCTCGAGCCAGAGGTCGTAGACCGCGTCGTAGGAGAGAAAGCCGACCAGTCCACCCTCGAGGTGCTGACGGTCGTGGTCGGGGAAGTTCGCGAGTCGGGCGTCGGGCAGGGCCGCACGGAGCGAGTCGACGGTGTCACCGGCGCCGTCGGTCCCGATCGACTCGACCGGGGCGGTTTCGGAGAGGGCCTCGACCTCGATCGACGTCTCGTCGGTCTGCGGGTCGACGGTGATCACCGCTTCGGGGTCGTACCCGACGTAGGAGAACCGGGCGTGGCGATCCGGCTGGGCGGAGTTCGGTCGAAACGCACCGTCGGGATCGCTCGAGGCGGTCTTTTCGGCACTCTCGAGCAGGAAGGCGTAGGGCGATCGGTCGCGATCGCTCCCGCTGGTGCGCCCGGTGAGGGCGGCGTAAGCCGCCAGCGGCGTCGTCTCGACGTCGAGCGTCGCGACGGTACGAACGACGACCGGTCGGCTGGGATCGGCCGACTCGTCGTCTTCGCGGACGTGTTCGCGGAAGGCGTCCCGGTCGAGATCCAGGTGTGGTGTGTCAGGCATGGTAGTGTCAGGGCTCGGGTTCGGTTACTGATTCGCGTTCGGCCTCGTCGGCGAAGTCGGCTTCGGATGCAGACCGGGGGATATCCGCCGCCCGCTCGACGAACGATCGAACGGCGTCGGGGTCTTTGATTCCGCCGCGTTCCTCGACGCCACTCGCGACGTCGACGGCGAACGGGTCGACCGTTCGAACGGCGTCGGCGACGTTCTCCGGCGTCAGCCCGCCGGCGAGGACGACTGGCGACTCGAGATCGTCTGTCGCCGCTCGCGTCCGCTCCCAGTCGTGGGTCTCACCGGTTCCACCGCCGCCGTCGGCGTCGATGGAGTCGACCACGAGCGCGTCGGCGACGTCGTCGTAGGCGACGGCGGTCTCGAGGTCGTCGGCGTCGACCACTGCCAGAACCGAACGCGACGCGTCGGTTTTCGCGTGGACGACCTCGAGTTCTGCGGGTGACAGCGTTCCGTGGATCTGGACGGCGTCGGGCCGGACGCGCTCGAGGAGTTCGATCGCCTGGTCGGGGTTCGACGGCATCGTCACGAGCACAGACGTCACGAACGGTGGGGTCGCGGCGACGAGGTCGGCCGCGCGGTCGACGGACACCTCCCGTGGCGTGTCGACCGAGACGTCGGAGATGACGCCGACCGCGTCGGCGCCGGCGGCGACCGCCGTCTCGAGGTCCTCCTCGCGCGTGAGTCCGCAGACTTTCACTCTCGTTCTCGTCCGCACGCTCTGTCGCGTGCTCGTCGTCATTGGTCGTCTTCCGTGTCGGTGCCGGCACCGGCACCGGCACACAGCCGCTCGAGTTTCGCCGCCGCGTCGCCGGATTCGATCGCCTCGAGGGCGCGTTCGGCACCGTCGGTCAGCGAGTCCGCCTCGCCGGCGACGTAAATCGCCGCGCCGGCGTTCGCGAGGATGACGTCGCGTTTCGCGCCTGCGAGTTCGCCCTCGACGATGGCGCGCATGTCGGCGGCGTTCTCCTGGGGCGTGCCGCCCGAGATGTCCTCGATGTCGTGTCGTTCGAGGCCGAGGTCGGCCGGCTCGAGGGTGTACTCCTCGACGTCGGCCCCGTCGACTTCCGCGACGACCGTCTCACCGTGAATCCCGATCTCGTCGGTGCCGGCGCCGTGGACGACCAGCGCGCGGTCGACGTCCATCCGCGAAAGCGCGCTCGCGAGGACGGGAACCAGGTCCGGATCGTAGACGCCGACGACCTGCGCGTCGGCACCGGCGGGGTTGGTCAGCGGGCCGAGGACGTTGAAGATCGTCCGCATGCCGAGTTCCTTGCGCGGGCCGATGACGGCCTTCATCGCGGGGTGGAACACTGGCGCGAGCATGAAGCCGATGCCGTCGGCCTCGATGGCGTCTTGCACCGCCGGCGGTTCGGCGTCGATGGTGACGCCGACCTCCTCTAAAACGTCCGCGCTGCCCGAGGACGAGGAGACGGAGTAGTTCCCGTGTTTGGCGACCGGGACGCCAGCACCGCTGGCGACGATCGCGCTCGTCGTCGAGACGTTGATCGTGTCGTAGTCGTCTCCGCCCGTCCCGCAGGTATCGACGAGCGGCTCGCGATCCGGGTCGATCGTCCGCGCGGCCTCGCGCATTCCTTCGGCGAAGCCGGCGATCTCCGCTTCCGTCTCGCCTTTCGCTCGCAGCGCCGCGAGCAGCGCACCGATCTGTGCCTCCGTCGCGTCCTCGAAAACGGCCCTCGAGGCGGCTCGAGCGTCCGACTGTGTGAGATCCTGCCCGTCTGTGACGTGTTCGACGTAATCCTGCATAGGGGAAACACCAATGTACGTTGTTGTTCTACAATGTCCAAATGAGTACACCAACTTAAGCGTGTCGGAGCCATGTGTGTCGTGAACTCACGTAGGACACCCGATTCGAAACCTTCAATTACGGGGGCGGGCAACGATTGGATGCAGAGAACGCACGTGGCAAGCGGGCCACGGAAGCCAGGCGGGTTGGTGGTCTAGTCTGGTTATGACACCTCCTTGACATGGAGGAGGCCGGCAGTTCAAATCTGCCCCAACCCATTTCTGACGGAACAACACTCGGTGAGCGATGCGTGGCGCTACGCGTCACGATCGCGAACGGCGAAGCCGTGAGCGAAGCGAACCGATCGTTCCGTCGGCAATCGTTACGGTAGTTTGAACCAGAGAGCAGCTTCGCTGTGACCGTGGTTCAAATCTGCCCCAATCCACTACTTCTGTCGCGAACAAATCCGTGAGCGACAGAATCGTTACGTTGTGCAGTTTGAACTAGACGAGGCGCGCGCAGCGTCAGCGAGCACGTCTCGGCGTCGTTCAAATCTGCCCCAACCCATTTCTGACGGAACAACACTCGGTGAGCGGTGTGTGGGGCTACGCGCCACGATCGCGAACGGCGAAGCCGCGAGCGCGGCAACCCGATCGTTCCGTCGACAATCGTTACGAGTAGTTCGAACCAGAGAGCAGTCTCGCTGCGCTCGTGGTTCGAATCCGTTTCGATCCGCAATTTCTACTCCGGGCGACTCCGCGAGCAACACGTGTTGGTACGCGGGTGTGTGTCCGGAGCGGTCTAACACAGAAGCGACATCGCCGTGACCGCGATCCGACGAAGGCCCACCGAACGAAGCGAACGCAGAGAGACTACCGCGAGAACAGCGACCGCACCCGTCCGAGTAGTCCGGACTCACTCGAACTCGAGTCTGCGTCTGCATCCGAACCGGAATCCCCGTCGGCCTCGTCGTTCGTCCCACCGCTCGTGCCCCCAGTCGGGTTGTCTGTCTGCGCACCCACGGCATCTGGATCGATCGTTCCCGCGAGCGGGCCGTCGCCGGTTCCGCCGGTCGAACTGGGGCTGGAAGCGGAACTCGAACTCGAACTCGAGGCCCCCGTCGAGGCCTGGGTCTGCTCGAGGTCGTCCATCGAGAGCTCGATTTCGTCGACTTCGGGGGTTTTTTCCCGTCCTTCCCCCGCCTCGGCCGCGCGGACGTCTGCTCCGGTGACGGTCCCGCTGTCGATTCGGTCGGCGAGGTCGTCCGGGTCGAGCGTGGAATCGTCCTCGGGTGTCTCTCCGGACGCATCCTCGAGTCCGTCCACGTCCGACTCCTCGAACGCGAGTTCCGTCGACGGGTCCGACGCAGCGTCGGCCGTCTCTGTGCGGTCCCGATCGGTATCGCGACCGGCGGTTTCGTTTCCGTCCTGTCCCCGAATCGCGGACAGCGCCTCGCTCGCGCTCGACGTCGACGTGCGTTCGTTCTGGGTGCCGGAGTCCGATTCTGCCGTCGCCTCGGTCACGTCGGTGTTCGCTGAGCCGTTCGCAGGAGATGTTTGTTCATCGTCCGTCGTCTCGACGTTTTTCGACGCGGTCTCCGTGTTGGCTTCCTCTTCCTCTCCCTTCCTCTTCCCCGTCTCCGTCTCCGTTCTCTCGTCCGCTTCCGCGTTTGCACTGGCACCCGTTGCCGGTCCCGAATTCAGCGACTCGAGGATGTCGTCGACGCCCTTGTTCGAGACGACCCGCCGGGGACCGCCACCGGGTGTCGACATGGTGTCCGAGGAGGGGCGGTCCTCGTCGGCGTCAGCGTCGGCGTCGGCGTGGTCCTCCGCGTCCGCCGCGGGCGTGTCTGCGTGATCGTCGGTCATTGGTCACGCTTGACAGTCCGAGCACTATAATGTTTCTTGGTCCGCGAATCGGAATATTCGCATCACGTTCGGTGACTGTCACCGTCGGAAGACAGGGCCGAAGACGGTCACTCGGCGAGAGTCGGCCGTGAGAGGACGACGTTCACCACGGCACCGAGGAGGATCAAGATCCCGGCAAAGTAGAGCCACGTGACGAACAGCAACACTGCACCGACGGCACCGTAGGCCTCGTACTGCGCGGCGTTGGCGGCGTAGAACTGGAAGCCCGCCTGGAGTACTGTCCAGCCGATCGCTGCGAACGCTGCGCCGGGAAGGATCTCACGAACCTCGACGGGAATCGGCGGGAGCATGTAGTAGATCGGGACGAACGCGAGGAAGAGCCCGAGGATCAATATCACCCAGCTCAACAGTCCGGCGAACGGGATCTCACTGGAGACGATGCCGAGAACGACACCCATCGCGACCATCAGCGTCAGCGCGAGTGCGATCCCGAAGATGACGGTGATCCCCTGTTTGATCTGTTCGAGCATCGAGTCTTCCTCGTCGGTATCGTAGACGGCGTCGAACGCCTGACTCAGTCCGCGAAAGACCTTCAGACCACCCCAGACGGCCACGACGAGCGCGACGACCGTCGCCTCGGCGCGTCCGGCCTCGGTCGTGAGTGCGTCGGTCACCAGTTCGTCGCCGGCGTCGGGTAGCAGGTCACCGGCGTACTCGACGAGTCGCTGGGCGAGTTCCTCGCCACCCAGCAGCGACCCGACGACCAGTGCGAGCAAGACCAGCGGAATGAGCGAGACGAACGCGTAGTAAGCGAACCCCGCTGCGAGGAACGTAACGTCCCGATCCTGGGTCGTTCGATAGATCGACGTGAGCGTCTCGCGCGTATCCATACGAACAGCACACTGTCCAGTCTGATGAGTGTTTGAATTCGTCTCGAGCGTTGATATCGGGTCTCGTCGATCTCCAAGCGTGAACTCGACTGTCCGACCGGTGGATCATCGCTCTCGAGCCGTACGATTGGGCGATCCAGTGCTGGAAACCGAACCACAGCGACGTCAGAATTCGGTACAGAAGTTGTGCGTCGCGTACACCTGTCCCTCTCCAGAGAGGTAGACGCCGACGCCACCGCGATCCCAGGTGTCCGAGAGAATAGCCTCGCGGTGTGGTGGTGAGTTCATCCACTGTTCGACCAGTCCCTCGGCGAGTTCCTCGGGCGTTCGGTAGCGAACGGTGTCGTCACCCGACGGTTTCTGGACGCGCTGGTCGGCCCACGTCATCGCGATGTTCTCGCCGTAACCCCGACAGTAGCCACTCACGTCTTGGAACCGGTCGAACGGACTCTCGTTGTCCGGATTTTCGTGGCTGAAGTACTCGCGTTCGGCCATGTCGGCGCTGTGGGCTCGAGAGACGGAGGCGACGGTACCGTCCCAGTCGAGGGGGTCGAGCCCGCGTTCGGCCCGTTTTTCGTTGACCTTCAGGTGGACGAAGTCCTCGACGTCCGCAGAGGAGAACGTCGTGTGAGTGCCGTCGTACGTGGACGTTCCGGGATCGTTGACGTCGAGCGTGTCGGGGGAGCGTTCCCCGGCCGGCGGCGGTTCCTCGACCTCGACGGGGTTGGCGTATCGGTCGAGTTCGTCGACGATCGTCGGCCCGGCGAGAATGGCGCCGGCGATCAGTGCACAGAGGACGACGAAGGTAAAGAGGGCTCGGAGGAGACCGAGGAGACCGCGATCGGAGCGGGGGCCCGAGCCAGCGTCTGGGCCGGGTCCTGAACCCGATCGGCTGCGAGCGCCGGGACGGCGGGGACGATCCATTCGTAGTCGTCCGCCGATTTGTGCTCGCGTGATAAGTCAGTCGCGGTCAGTTGCGCGCGTTGAAGATACGGCGACCGATGGAGTCACTCGCGTTCACGTCTCGAGGTCAGTGTCGATGTCACCTCGTATCGGATCGGTCGTGAGTGTCGTCGTCTCCGGTCCCGAACATCGTCTCGTGCATCCCGATGACGAGCCCCGGAACGACGGCCATGAAGAGATGTTCCTCGAGGGGAATCCCGGCGACTTCGATCCCCGTTCGGAGTTTGATGTCGAAGACGCCGACGGCGAGCGTGTAGCGATCCCAGACGTACGCGATGGGATAGAGTGCGAGGATCGTCACCGCGGCTCGTCGGAGCGCGCCGGCTCGTCTGAGGAGCGCGAACGCGATCGCCCCCCAGAAGATCTCCGTTGCGAGGTAGGTGTATCGGCCGAGAATAGCGATATCGATTTTCGGACCACTCCCCGAACTGGAATCGTTACCCGGTGTCATGGCCCCCGTACGGTCGCCGTCGGCAAAAAAGCGTGTCCACCGGAAACTGGCAATGACGGGCGGTATTTTAAATACTGTCGCGGGAGTATATCCGGGCAGAACGATGGATATCGCTGACATCGCCACCAGAGACTACATCGAAGTCGACGTCGGAACACGAATGGGACAGGTCCGTTCGACCTTCGAGAACGGCAATCCCAAGGGAATAATCGTCACCGACGACGGGGAGTACGAGGGGGTGATCAGCGAGCGAGAGGTGCTCCAGACCCACGTCGAGGACGACGCCAAGGTCTCCGCGCTCATCAAACCCAGCCGGAACGACCCGTCACCGAAAGTCGACCGTTACGAGGACATCCGCGAAACCGCACGCGTTCTCGTCGAGGGGAACGCGAAGGTCGCGCCGGTCTTCGAGAACGACGAACTCTGGGGCGTGATCACCCACAACGACATCCTCGAGGCGGTCCTCGAGAACCTCGATGCACTCACCGTCGAGGACATCTACACGGACGACCCGATCACGCTCCGGGAGGACGACGGCGTCGGGAAGGCGATCAACCACCTACGCGAGAACAACATCTCTCGACTGCCGATCCTTAACGAGAACGGCTACCTCACCGGCGTCGTCACCACCCACGACATCGCCGACTTCGTCATCCGGGAGAACGACCGGATGACCACCGGCGATCGAGTCGGTGACAACCAGCGGCTGATGGACGTCCCGATCTACGACATCATGGTGAGCCCGGTGGAGACGACGACGGTCGACGCCTCCGGCAAAGAGGCCGTCGACCGGATGCTCGAGAGCGGCTTCTCCGGCCTGATCGTCACACCGGATCACGACGACCGGATCGTCGAGGGTGTCGTCACCAAGACGGACGTCCTGCGCGCGCTCACGTTCACCGAAGAAGATCACATGGACGTCCAGATCACGAACGTCTCCCTGCTGGACACCATCACGCGAGAAACGATTACCCAGAGCATCGAGGAGACCGCGGACAAGTACGCCGAGATGCAGGTCGTCCACGCCCACGTTCGCTTCCACGAACACAAGGAGAAACTCCGCGGCACGCCGCTGGTCCAGTGCCAGATCCGTCTCCGGACCAACAAGGGCCAGGTCGCCGGTTCCGGCGAGGGGTACGGCTCCGAGAACTCCTTCCGAGTCGCACTCGACAAACTCGAGCGCAACGTCCTCGAGTTGAAGGGCGTCCAGAGCGACGAGGAGTACCGCGGGCAGTTGTTGCGAAAGCTGAACGAACTCTAGTTGGGCCGTCGTTCGAGGTTTCGTTTCCGTTCTCGTTTTCGTCTTCGTCGTCCACACTCGCTCCCAGTCTCCCCCCTCGAGTCGACGTCTCTATCGATCAGTCGAGCGAATCGCTGATCGCTCTTTCGAGACAGTCGAACAGTCGATAGAGTGCGTGTGAGCGCCCCCACACGATGATCGTCAGAACTGCGCCGTCTCGTCGGTCCCCTCGAGTCCGCTGTCCGTGATCCGGAACTGGACGGACTCCCCGGCGGGTTTCGAGCGGTGTTTCTCGAGGGTCGCCCGACGATTGCCGCCGCGAAAGCGCTCGATCCGGAGGACGACGCCGGTCCAGTGCTCGAGCGTGTTGCCGCCGAGCGGTCTGGTTCGGTCGGAGTCGGGATCCGCGAACACCTGGTTGGTGACGACCACCGCGAGATCGTGTTTGCGCGCGAGCGAGAGCAGGTGGGTCACCTGTCGGGTAACAGCACGCAAGGCGTCGCCTTCGGCACCGTCTTCGCCGCGCTCGAGTCGGTAGAAGCCGGTCGCACTGTCGAGGACGATCAGGTCGGCGCGGTCGGCGAACTCCTCGGCGTCCCGAACTGCCTCGGCCTGTTCCTCGAAGTCGAGTGCGTCCTCGACGACGATTCGGGCGGCGACGTCGTCGACGTCGTCGGTCCGGGCGGAGAGCAGTTGTTCGAAGCGATCCACGGAGACGCCCTCGGTGTCGATGAAGACGGCGGTGCCGCCCGCTGCTGCGGCTTCGACGGCGCCGCTCAACGCGAGATTCGTCTTGCCCGCCGCGGGCGGACCGTACAGCTGTGTGACGGCTCCGCGCTCGAAACCCCCGCCCAGCAACTCGTCGACCGGCGGACAACCGGTCGGAATCGCCTCGTCGTTCACGGGTGGAGTTGGAAGCAACCGGCCAAAAAGCCCCCGGAACGGTCGCTGGCTCGTTTCGTCGCGGTCCATCGGTCACGTTTATTCCGCCGCCGACCCAAGGACGCCCGTGATCGTCGTCGCAACCTCCGATTTCGAAGTGTATCACGGCGTCGTCAACGAACTCCGCGATCGCGGTGTAACGTTCACCACGATCGAAGTCGACGACGAACTGCCCGACTCGACGACAGTCGTCGTGACCAGTGAGGACGACGCCGACGCCTTCGAGGACGACCCCGTGACGACGATCGTCGCCGAACCCGACGCCGCCCGGCGGGCGGCCGAGCAGGCACTCAGCGCACTCCGCGGTGAAGGTGGACGGACCATCGTCGGCGTCGATCCCGGTCGCCGTCCCGGAATCGTGGTCTGTTCCGGCGAGATGGTCGTCGCGGGCTTTCAAGTCCCACTCGGCGACGCGATCGACGTCATCGAGCGAGAAGTCGCCGACGCGACAGATCCCGTCGTCCGGATCGGTGACGGTTCTCGCCTCGAGAGTGCGAAACTGGTCAACGAACTCGAGGACGTTCGGGTCGAACTCGTCGACGAGACGGGGACGACTCCCTATCTCGGCACCGGTGCCCGAGGGATGGGTGACGTGCTCGCGGCGGTCAACATCGCCCGTCTCGAGGGAGAGGTCGTCGAGAATCGCGATATCGAGCCGACTGCAGGCGAGTTACAGGTGATCAAAGATCGCTCGCGCGAGCGGAGCGAGACGAACCGTGCGATCGACGAGGAGCTCGCCCGGCGGGTCGCGGCGGGGGAGTTGACCGTCGAGGAAGCGCTCGCGGAGCATCGAAACGGGTCGGACGGCGAGAGCGACGGCCATGGTTCCCGTTCGTCTTGAGTCCTCTCGCGGAGAAAAGCCGCGAGTCGTCACGTTCCCGTCGGGTAAACGAGTGCTGTTGCTCGCTCGACTCTGTCAGGAGGTTCGATAGGAACTGACACTGCTGACACTGTCGGCACTGGCGAGTGACCATCGGTGAAGAAAGAAACGAATCGGCAACGTGCACTGAAACAGTGCGATCTGCGGTCGAAGGCAGTTAGCAGGCGAGGGCGATCGTTTCCGCGTCTGCCGAAGCGAACTGGTAGTTTTCGTTCGTCTGCATGCTGATCTGTACCGAGCTGGCCTCGCCGCCGTTTTCTGCGACCGCGATCGCGGCGTGTTGTTCGTTGAGGTTGAGCTGGCCGACGTACTGGACCTGTTCGATCATCGCAGTCGTGTACTGATCGACGTCGTTCAGCTGCTCGCTGTTGCCATCGTAATCGAAGGAGAAGCGCTCGTTGTCGGTAACGTCGTCGCCGCCGACGGTGAGCGTCGAACGGTCGGTGTACACCGTGCCTTCGATGCCGTCTCCGGCGACGTTCGCCGCGCTGGCGGCTCCGATCTGAGCGTTGTAGTTCTCCTGCGTGGACATCTGAACTGCCGCCGCATCGCTCTCGTTGGTCGCGATCGCGACGGCCATGTTCTGCATGTTGATGTTGATCTGTTCGACGCTCTGGTACTGGGTTACGCTGGCTTCGGCGTACTGGGAGTCGCCGTCGTCTTTCTTCTCGACTCCATCCTTGTCGCCTTTCTTGTCCTTGTCCGTCGTCAGCACTTCACCGCCACCGTCGGTGACCGCGGATACCGCGTTCATCCCGCTCATCTGGCCGATGATGTTCGCGGCATCGGCGCTACCGAACTGGGTGTTGAGGTTCGTCTGGTCGGTGACCTGAATCGCCGTGGCGGTACTGTTGTCGCCGATAGCGATCGCCACTGCAGCACCTTGCTCGTTGACGTTCATCTGGTCGACGTCCTGGGACTGTTCGACGGACGCCTCTGCGAACTGGGACCCACTGAGATCGGATCCGTCGTCGCCTTTCTTCTTCTTGTCGCCGTCACCGTCCGTCGTGTAGACGTTCGTCGCGTTCGCAACGCCTTGCTGGAGGTTCTCGTTGTACTGTTCGCTTTGCTGGAGTGCGATCGACTCACTGCCGTCCTCTGCGATCGCGATCGCCGTACTCTGGTTGTTGTAGTTGAGCTGGTCGACTTCCTGGTGCTGGTTGACAGTCGCGACAGCGGTCTGTGAGACGCTGTCACCGTCACCGCCACTGTCACCTTTCTTGTCCTTCTCGTCCATCACGGCCCAACCGTCGAACTCCTGTCCGTTACCGTTTCCGAGCAGGATGTAAACCTCGCCAACGTTCTCGAACTGGTCCTGGCGAACCTCGTTCGTCGCGTCCGCTTCGGCGAGTTGCTCGTTGTCGTTGTACTGGTTGGCTTCCTGAACCGCGGTCGCCTCACCGCCGTCGATCGACACGGAGGTCGCACCCGCTTGCGTGTTGATGTTCACCTGATCGACGTCCTGATACTGGATGATCTCCGCGACGGAGTCCTGCTCGAGTTCGTCCGACGCGTGAGCCTGTACGTACTCTTCGAGGCTCGTGTCCTCGAGGTCAGCGCCGAAGGAGAGGTAGAGTGCTTCGCCGTTGTCGAGGGTCTGTACGCCGTTGTCGGTCGACTCTTGGCCCGCAGCCGCGGGAACGAACGCGGCCAGCGAGAGAACGAGCATGCCGACCATGAAAACTGTCGTGAGTTGTGATCGTATCGTCATTGTGTATTTCTGGATTCGTTTGATGTGATCCGTGAGTGTCTTTTGTTTCTACTACTGTTCGCCGCGAAAATTCGTTCCTCGGATTCCAGTATTGTTATTGACCAATTGGAAACGAGAAGAGAACCCGTACCGAGCGGAATCAATGGCCTTCGATGTGGAACAGCGAAAATGCGCGCCTCTGTCGGTAGAATAAACTAGACGAATCTGTAAGTATAACAGCATTCTTGTTAGCCAACAGCCATCAACTATCCTACAGTACCAGTAGCTGCTGACTACGATCATTAAATGACAGCTAAAACAGCAATACAGTGCCTGATACGACGTTTCGATACTAGTTAGATATCGTGGCAAAAATTACCCATACATATTTCTACTAGCAATTTGTCATGGTGGCACTGAGAACCCATCAGTGTAAGTAATAACCTACGATCGAAACGGTCACATGATCTGAATGACAGTTTTCGACTTATCCTGTAACCGTTATCCGGGTTCAAGTCGGTCGCCGGTGCCCAGTCGTGTTGCAGTGGGGCGAAAACCGTCTGCAGGTGACCCACTGGAGATTCACTATGAAACGGACACTGACGCTCGTAATGACAGTCGCACTAGTCGGGGGCCTCATGTTCATGGGGTTCGCTGGAACAGCTACCGCGCAGGACATCGAGGTCGGAATCGACGCGGAAGTCGACAACGAACAGGAAGCAAACGCTGAAAACAACATAGCCGTTGCCCAAGAGAACAACAACGCACAGGGGCAGATCGCGTCGTCGTACAGTAGCTCGGACAAGAGCGAGGCGACGACGGTTGCGGTGCAGGGACAGGACGTCGACCAATCTAACGCCGCCAACGTCGAAGATACGACGGCGATCGCCTCCAACGAAGCCGACAACGAGGCGACCGGCGTCAACGTCGACCTCGACTTCGACCTCGACCTCGACGACGACCTCTTCAACGGCGCCTTCCTCGGCGGACTCTAAACGCCCGAACACCAGCGAAGCTACATCGTAATTTTTTGCTGTGTCTCGTCGGATAGCACGAGCGCCGGAGGCGCTGAGACCTCGTCGAATACACCGGTGGAACTACCGTCCGTCCTCGGCTGCCACTTCTGCCTGTCGAATAACCGACCGGACCGATCGACCGGTCGCCGTCGCGACGGCGAGTGCATCGTCGTACTCCGCACTCACGTCGTAGACGTCGCCCTCGCTGTCGCTCGCGATCTTCACGTCGACCTCGTACGTTTCGTCGGCGACCTCGAGCGTCACCGTCTCGAACTCCCGCGTCGCGATCCAGCGGTGGGTCGCGCCCGTCTCGCGGATCCCGAGGGTCCCGGTCTCTTCGGCGAGTCGGCGGGCGACACGCTGGCTATCAGCGGGCTTGCAGAGGACCTTTACGAGATGGCCCGGCCGCGACTTCTTCATCGTCACCGGGACGATCGAGACGTCACGTGCGCCCGCGTCTGCGAGAGTGTCTTGGAGTCCACCCAGCACTTCCGGCGTCGCGTCGTCGAGGTTCGTCTCGAGAACCGTGATGTCGTCTCGAACGAGCTGGCCGGTGTCAACGTGTGAGTCGCTCGCTCGTCCGATCGAGTCGTCGCTGTGGGTCCCGATGAGCACCCGCAATACGTTCGGTCGGTCCTCGAAGTCGTAGCCACCGGCGCCGTAGCCCGACTCCTCGAGGTCGAGAGCGGGTACCGACTCGACTCCCGTTGCGAAGTGAGTCAGGATCGCCGCGCCGGTCGGTGTGAGCAGTTCCCGCTCGATTCCATCGGGCCCGCCACGGAACGACCAGTCCGCTCGCTCGGCGAGCTCGACGACCGCGGGCGTCGGAACGGGATACTCGCCGTGGCTCATCGAGACCGTTCCGCCGCCAGTCGAAAGCGGCGTGGTCACGATCCGATCGGGCTCCAAGTCGGCGAGCAGCAACGTCGCCCCGACGATGTCCGCGATCGCGTCGTCGGCACCGACCTCGTGAAAGTGCGTCTCCTCTAAGTCGGTGCCGTGGACGGCGGCTTCGGCCTCGCCGAGCAGTTCGAAGATCGCGAGCGCGTCGCGTTCGACGTCGGGCTCGAGGTCCAGTTCCTCGACGAGCTCGACGACCTCGCGGTAGCTTCGGTGGGGACCGTGACCTTCGGCGTGGACGTGGTCGTCGTGGCTGTGGTGGTGGTCGTCGTGATTGTGCCCGTGGTCGTCGTGGCTGTGGTGGTGGTCGTCGTGATTGTGCCCGTGTCCGTGTCTGTGTCCGTCCTCACTGCCATCCCTGCCTTCCTCGTCTCCTTCGTCTATCCCCGTACCGTCGTCCTCGTTTTCACTACCGGTCAATAACACGTCGACCGCCGTCGCCGTGATCGCGCACTTCGTCGTCGAATCGATCGCGTACTCACACTCGAGTGTGTCCTCGACGGGGGCAAGAACCGACGGGTCGGCGCCAGCAGCGAGGAGCGCTCCGAGGATCATGTCGCCGCTCGCACCCGTGTGCCCGTCGAACGCCAGTAGTCGCATGTATACGAGGGAGAGGTGGACCGCCAAAAACCCCGCTGCTTCGTCCGAAAAACAGCCGACATCGCCGGTGCCGGTACATCTATGTAGCTCCCTGTCCGAGGAATATATGGTACACGGTGACACAGTGAGATCGACTCGTCGTAGCAAAAAACCTATCCGAACACGAATCGGAGACACAGACATCGCCGTCCATCTGTAATTATGAACGAAGTCCAACTGGAGGTCGCAAAAGCGTACCCGAACGATTCGGGTCGTGGAATCGCCCGTCTCGACCCGGACACGCTCTTGCACCTGAAGCTGAGTCCGGGCGACATCATCGAAATAGAAGGTGCCGACACCACCGCCGCGAAGGTGTGGCGTGCAGACCGGCAGGACTGGAACACCGATACAGTCCGTATCGACGGGTTCACCCGTCAGAACGCCGACGTGGGGATCGGCGAGCGCGTCACCATCCGCAAGGCGGAAGCCACGAAAGCCGACAAACTGGTCCTCGCCCCACCGGAGGAGGCGTCGGTCCAGTTCGGTTCCGACGCCGCCGGCATGGTCAAACGCCAGATCCTCAAACGGCCGGTCGTCGGCCGCGACATCGTCCCCGTCATGTCCTCGACGAACCACCCATTCATGCGGTCGCCGGGGCAGGCGATTCCGCTGATCGCCGTCGAGACCGAACCCGAGGGCGTGGTACTCATCACTGAGGATACCGACGTCGAACTCCGCGAGGAGCCGATATCCGGCTTCGAAAAGACCGGAGGCGGGATCACGTACGAGGATATCGGCGGTCTCCAGGGTGAGATCCAGCGCGTCCGCGAGATGGTCGAGCTGCCGATGAAACACCCGCAGATCTTCAAGAAATTGGGGATCGAACCGCCACAGGGTGTCCTGTTGCATGGCCCGCCCGGCACCGGGAAGACCCTGCTCGCGAAGGCCGTCGCCAACGAGACCTCCGCGAGTTTCTTCTCGATCGCGGGCCCGGAGATCATCTCGAAGTACTACGGCGAGTCCGAACAGCAGTTACGCGAGATCTTCGAGGACGCCAGCGAGGAGTCGCCGGCAATCATCTTCATCGACGAACTCGACTCCATCGCGCCCAAACGCGAAGACGTCACCGGCGAGGTCGAACGCCGCGTCGTCGCCCAGCTGCTGACGATGATGGACGGCCTCGAGGCCCGCGGCCAAGTCATCGTCATCGCGGCGACGAACCGCGTGGACTCGGTCGACCCTGCGCTCCGCCGACCCGGCCGGTTCGACCGCGAGATCGAGATCGGCGTTCCGGACGAAATCGGTCGCGAAGAGATCCTCCAGATCCACACCCGCGGCATGCCGCTGTCGGACGACGTCAGCCTCTCGCATCTGGCCGACGAGACCCACGGCTTCGTCGGTGCGGACATCGAGTCGCTGACCAAAGAGGCGGCGATGAAAGCGCTCCGGCGCTACTTGCCCGAGATCGACTTAGACGAGGAGGACATCCCACCGAGTCTCATCGATCGGATGATCGTCAAACGCGAGGACTTCCGCGGTGCACTCAACGAGGTCGAACCCTCGGCGATGCGGGAGGTCCTCGTCGAGTTACCCAAGATTTCCTGGGACGACGTCGGCGGACTCCACGACGCCAAAGAACAGGTCCAGGAGTCCGTCGAGTGGCCACTGAACAACGCCGATCGATTCGAACGGCTCGGAATCGACCCACCGGCCGGCGTCTTGCTCTACGGCCCGCCCGGGACCGGAAAGACGTTGATGGCGAAGGCCGTGGCCAACGAGACCAACGCCAACTTCATCTCGGTCCGTGGCCCGCAACTGCTCAGCAAGTGGGTCGGCGAGTCCGAGAAGGCCATCCGCCAGACCTTCCGCAAGGCGCGGCAGGTCTCGCCGACGGTGATCTTCTTCGACGAACTCGATTCCCTGGCACCGGGTCGGGGCGGGGACGTCGGCTCCAACGTAAGCGAGCGCGTCGTCAACCAGCTGCTGACCGAACTCGACGGGCTAGAGGAGATGGGCGACGTGATGGTCATCGGCGCCACCAACCGCCCGGACATGATCGATCCCGCACTGCTCCGGTCGGGTCGGTTCGACCGGCTGGTGATGATCGGCGAACCCGACACCGACGGTCGCGAACGAATCCTCGAGATCCACACCGAAGACACGCCGCTGGCCTCGGACGTCAGCCTGCGCGAGATCGCCGAGATCACCGACGGCTACGTCGGCAGTGACCTCGAATCGATCGGCCGTGAGGCCGCGATCGAGGCGCTTCGTGAGGATCACGAGGCGGACATCGTCGAGATGCGCCACTTCCGAAAGGCGATGGAGAACGTCCGCCCGACGATCACCGACGACATCCTCGACTACTACGAACAGATCAAAGAGGACTTCAAAGGCGGTACGACGACCGAACCGGGGACCGGTCGCCGTGGCAGTCGAATCGGCTTCCAGTAAGAGTAGGGAGCCAAAACGGTCACCGGCGGCGATCGATTCGACTACTTTTACCTGTTTGATACGAATTGCCTGAAGAGAGCGAGAACGTTCTCGAGTCAGATCGTGCGATCGGCTAGTTGCTCACACTGAGAGAAATCTCGAGAGGAGTTCATATCAATAAACGGATTAGTTCGGTCGTGTAGGCAGTCTTTACCGGCGAGACAGATGCCGCGTGGTTGAGTAACACACAGTACCCCAAATACACCTTCAGATCCGATATTGAAACCTCTCGTCCGTTCTCGAAGGGTATTGTATTCGGGTTGAATACGACGCAATGGTATAAATCAGCCACAATCTATCGAAACGCTCTATGGCATATATGCCATCGAACGTGGGAAATATGATATATCTCCAGGTGCTTCGATGTCGAGTCCCCCCACTACACACGACCAACGTACGTCGGGCCAGAACGTATCGTCCGACAAACAGATTTCCGACCAGCGGACCCTCGAGCGAATTACCCCGATGCTTGCGAAACCGATCCGAGTCACGAGTTTCTGGACCGCGATCGTTCTTCCGTTCTTGCACGTCCCGTTGCTCGCGACGGGATTGACGGGATCGGCAGAGACGCTGACGTTTCTCGGTCTGCTCACGCTCAATCTGCTCGCCCTCTACGTGGGACACTCCCACCGAGCGTGAACGGGCCATGGCAGTGAGTACGAACGCGACCACGCGGACGATCCGTTTTCAGTTCCCTCGTCTCTCGTCAGCGTAATCGAGACCGTCCGAACTCCTCCCGTAACGCCCGTCGCTTGACGAGTGCGAACCCGACCGCGATGACGACGAAGCCGACACCCGTCGCGAGATCGATCACCTCTCCCAGGTAGAGCCAGCCGACCAGCGCGGCGAAAACCGGCGCCACGTAGGAGACCATGTTGATCTCGACGGCGCCGAGTCGCTCGAGCAGATCGAAGTACAGCAGGAAGCCGACGGCGCTGGCGACGACGGCGAGATACGCGAGTGCACCGATCGCCTCGAGGTGGAGCCACTCCGAGGGAACGACGGGTTCCCGAAGGGCCAGACTCACGCCGTGCATCAGGAGTGCGCCGCCGAGCATCGCCCACGCTTCCATCGCCTCGATCGGGAGCGAGGCATCGATACGACGGGTGAGAACGCTTCCGAGGGCGAAGGATGCGGCTGCGAGGACGATCAGCAGTTTCGCGACGACGTCGGTCGCGAGGAGGTTCGACGGATCGGGCTGGGTGATGATCGCGACCCCGACGAGACCGATTGCGACGCCGAGGACGCCGATCGGCGACAGCGCGTCCGACGGAACCAGCAGGCGGGCGAAGCCGGTCGTCAGGACGGGTGAGAGGCTCACGAGAATGGCCGCGGCGGCGGCAGTCGTATGCTGCTGGCCGACGAACAGGAACGTGTGATAGGCTGCGATCAACAGAACCGCGCCGACGGCGACGAGGAGCCACTCCTCGCGCCCGTGTGGGATCCAGTTCCGGTCGTCGATGGCGTAGGCCGCGTACGCCAGCATGAGGAGTCCGGCGACGTCGTAGCGAAACGCCGCGAAGAGCACGGGTGGAAAGTACTCGAGACCGGCACTGATGGCGACGAACGCCGATCCCCAGACGCAGGCGAGCACCAGGAAGAGGGCGAGACTACGGTACCGGCTCACGGCTGAGTTCTCTCGGCAGTGTTCGTATTGGTTTCGTTTCGAAATGGACACTTCTCCGACGTGGTCGGCGAACCACGAGACGCACTCCGACTATCACTCCGCGTCCGCGTTCGACGACGGTGATGGAATCTGCGTCTCGGAGGTCGGATCCGCTCCGACACCGTAGAGGTGACAGGCGACCGGATGTCTGCGCCTGTACCCGCTCTCTCTCGCGTCGCCACTCTCTTCGAGAGCCGGATCGACGCGTTCACAGACGCTCTCGTACTCCTCGCGGAGACGATCGGCCGCGCCATCCCAGTTTCGTCGCGCCAGTTCTGCGAGCGCGTCGGTGACGATCTCGTCGTGACCCGCCGGCAGTTCATCGGCGAGCAGGCGGTCTTTCATGGTCTCGACGAACGCGGGAATCTCACTCTCGTCGAGTCCGTCCTCGCCGACCGCGAGTGTCGCCTCGCCAGCGTCGTTTTCGGACCGCCCGCTGCCTTCGACGCCGACCTCCTCGAGCGTGATCTCCCGGGCTTCGATCCGCTCGCGGAGGTTCATTATCTGGCGGTAGGTCGACTGCTCGAGTTCGTCTTCGACGTCTGCCGGCGGGATCACCTGCGGACAGCGCGTGCGGAA
Source organism: Natronoglomus mannanivorans (assembly GCA_025517485.1). Lineage (GTDB taxonomy): Archaea > Halobacteriota > Halobacteria > Halobacteriales > Natrialbaceae > Halomontanus > Halomontanus mannanivorans. The sequence goes on from JAOPKB010000001.1 coordinate 565,983, forward strand.
CCGACAGCCCGACGGCGGATCACGCGGCGACGGGACGTCCCCGGAGAGTGTCTCCCGATCACGATCCCTTTCGTCAGTCGAGGCCCGCGGAACGCTCTCGAGGAGCGCTCGCGTGTAGGGATGTTTCGGATCCTCGAACAGCGTCTCGACGGGGCCGACCTCGGCGAGTTCGCCGAGGTACATCACCGCCACCCGATCACAGACGTGGCGGATCACGGAGAGGTCGTGGCTGATCAGCAGGTAGGTCAGGTCGAACTCGTCCTGGAGGTCGTCGAGTAAGTTCAGCACCTGCGCCTGCACCGAGACGTCGAGGGCGCTCGTCGGTTCGTCGAGGACGAGGAACTCGGGCTCTAAGGCGAGTGCTCGCGCGATCCCGATCCGCTGGCGCTGGCCACCGGAGAACTCGTGTGGGTACCGATCCAGCTGGTCCGCCGAGAGACCGACACGCTCTAGGAGGTCGCGTGCTCGATCCTCCCGGTCGGCTTTCGTCCCGACGTCGTGGATCTCGAGGGGCTGGGTAACGATGCTACCGACCGTCATCCGGGGGTCGAGACTCGAGAACGGGTCCTGAAAGACCACCTGTGCGTCCCGTCGGAAGGCGTTGAGCTTCGATCGGCCGAGGTCGTAGATGTTCCGGCCGTCGAACTCGACGCGGCCGCCGGTGGGTTCTTGCAGGCGAAGGAGCGTCTCACCGGTCGTCGACTTCCCACAGCCGGACTCACCGACGAGGCCGAGGGTCTCACCGCGATAGACGTCGAAGCTGACGCCGTCGACGGCCCGCACCGCGACCGGATCGGAGCCGAGGAGGCGGTCGAGCAGCGAGTCGTTCTCGAAGAAGTACTTCTCGAGGTTCTGGACGCTGACGAGCGGGGAGTCGTCGGCTCGAGTCGTCGCCTCCGTTCTCGAAGGCGGTTCTGAGGAGTTCGCCGTCATCGTGGCTCACCCCCGTCGGACTGTACGCTGTCGGCCTCCGTCTCGGTCTCGGTCTCGGAGTCCGTTCCGGTCCCGATCCCAGTTTCGGTCTCGGAAGGCTCTTCGCCAACGTCCGCCGCCCGTCCCGCCTCGTCGAAGTACCCGTCCGGCAGCGCCTTCTCTTCGGTGTACTCCGTCGTCGCGAGGTAGCACTTCGTCGTGTGGTACTCGCTTCCCTCGACGTCGAACGCCGGCGGATGCTCGAGACACTCGTCCATCGCCTTCGGACATCGGTCGGCGAAGTAACACCGGTCGGGCATCTCGTGATCGAGCAAACTCGGCACGTTCCCGGGGATGGGCTGGAGGCGACCACCGGCACCCTCGAGGTCGGGAACGCTCCCCAGCAGCCCCCTCGTGTAGGGGTGGACCGGGTGGTCGAAGACGTCCTCGAGCGTACCGCGTTCGACGATTTCACCGGCGTACATGACGCCCACGCGGTCGCACATGCGTGCGATGACTCCCAGATTGTGGGTGATCAGGAGGATGGTCATCCCCGTCTCCGCCTGGAGTTTTGAGAGCAGATCGAGGATCTGGGCCTGAATGGTGACGTCCAGCGCCGTCGTCGGCTCGTCGGCGACCAGCACCTCCGGTTCGCCGGCTAACGCCTGCGCGATCATCGCCCGCTGGAGCATTCCGCCGGAGTACTCGTGGGGGTACTCGTCGGCCCGTTCGACCGGGTCGGGGATGCCGACGAGCTCGAGGAGTTCGACGGCGCGGTCACGACTCGCGCCGGTGACGTACTTCTTCGAGGGGAGGACCGTGCTCAGGACGTAGTCGCCCAGTCCGTAGCGCTGGGCTTTAGCGTCGAGCGACCGCGGATTCGCTCGGGCGCGACGCTGGACCTCCACCGCCTCGGCGATCTGTTCGCCCACGGTGATACTCGGGTTGAAACTGCTCATCGGGTCCTGAAAGATCGTACTGAAACGCGAGCCTCGAAGCGAGCGCCGTTGCTCCTCGGAGAGTTTGCGCAGATCGACGAAGTCGCCGTCGGTCACCTCGTCGTCCGCGCCGCTCTCGATGAGTTCGTCCGCGATATCGGGCGCCCGGAACCAGATCCGGCCGTCGGTGATCCGGCCGGGGCTCTCCACGAGGTCGATCAGCGAGAGGGCGGTCACCGACTTCCCGCTGCCCGACTCGCCGACGATTCCCATCACTTCGCCCTCGTCGATCGTCAGGTCGAGGTTCTCGACGGCGTTGACCTGTCCGTTCTCCGTGAAAAAGCGCGTGCACAGACCTTCGATTCGAAGTAGTTCTTCGTCACTCATCTCAGACACCTCCCTCACCCTCGATACTCGGGTCGAGTGCGTCTCGGAGCCAGTCGCCGATCAGGTTGACGCCGATCACCGCGAACACGATTCCCAGCCCCGGCATGGTCGCGATCCACCACTGGCTTCGCTGGTCGCTCTGGCCGCGGGCGATGTCTTGGCCCCACGTCAGCGTCGTCCCCGAAAAGCCCAGATAGGAGAGGGCGCTCTCCAAGAGGATGATCGCGGCGACCTGGATCGTCGCCAGCACGATGATCGGCGTCAGGCTGTTCGGCAGGACGTGCTGGCGGAGGATCGTCAGGTGGCTGGCGCCGATGCTCTTTGCGGCCTTGACGTACTCCTGCTGGCGGATGCTGATCGCCTCCCCGCGGGCGACACGGGCGAACCAGACCCAGTTGACCAGCGCGACGACGAGGGTGACGGTGACCGGAAACGTCACGCTCGACGGCATCGAGGCGACGTGATCGCTGCGGGGGATCACCCAGCCGAGGATATCGTGGCGTGCCGCGTAGACGAACGGGTCCGGAAGACCAGTCGTATGAAAGCCCGAGTCTCGAAAGACGCCGACCAGCGCGATCGCCAGGACCAGCGAGGGAAAGGCGAGCATGACGTCGGCCCCGCGCATCAGCGCGTCGTCGGTTCGCCCGCCGAAGTAGCCGGCGGCGAGTCCGTAGGGGACTCCCAGAACCGTCGCGATTCCGGCCCCGAGAAGCCCGACGAGCAGCGATACTCGCGCACCGTAGACGAACCGAGAGAAGACGTCCTGTCCCCGTGTGTTCGTTCCCATGGGGTGCTCGAGGGAGCCCTCTCTGACGATTTCTGTCTGTCCGTCGGGTGTCGTCTGAATGTGTTCCGTACTGAAGCCGATGGGTGGGAGGTTCGTCCGGTCTTCGGTGTCACCGGTGCCGACCTGCTGGGCCTCCGGGTGGTGGGGAACGATGAAGGGTGCCAGCGTCGCCATGAGGACGATGACGACGACGAGAGCGAGTCCCACCTGTGCGAGTCGGCTGCTGTGGAGTTCGGATCTGACGCTTCGACGGATGCGATCGGAGATCATTCGAGGTCCACCTTCGGGTTGAGATAGACGTAGAGCGCGTCCACGACGATGTTCACGATCACGAACCCGACGCCGATGACGATGATCGTCCCCTGAATGAGCACCCAGTCACGCTGGTAGATCGAGTGAATCAGGAACCGGCCGAGACCCGGCCAGGCGAACACCTCCTCGGTGATGACCGCGCCGCCGATGAGCGTCCCCAACTGGAGCCCCAGCACCGTGATGATCGGGATTAACGTGTTCCGCAAGACGTGCTTGTAGAGGACGAGCGTCTCCGGGAGCCCCTTCGCTCGCGTCGCCTTGACGTAGGCCTTGCCGATCTCGTCGACCATCCCGCTGCGGGTCAGTCTGGTCAGGAGGGCGGTGAAGTAGGTCCCGAGGGTGATCGCCGGCAACAGGATGTACCGGCCCCACTCGACGATCCCGCCGTCTCTGAACTGCCCCTGTGTGAGTGTCGCGATCATCGCGTCGACGAAACTCGGCCCTCGCCCACCCGTCGGCAAGGGACCGAACTGGACGGCCACGAAGATGATGAGCATGACTCCCAGCCAGAAGTTCGGCGTGCTGATCCCGACCAGCGAGAAGATCGTCGCACCGTAGTCGGAGGGCTCGTGACGCCGTCTGGCGCTGATGACACCCAGGGGAATCGCGATGACGACGGCGACGACGGTCGCGGCGACCGCGAGCTCGATCGTCGCCGGTAGCCGGATGAGGATCAGCTCGCTCGCGGGTCGCCCGGTCGCCATCGAGACGCCGAAGTCACCCTGTGCGACGCCGACCAGATAATCGTAGTACTGGATATGGACCGGATCGTTGAGCCCGAGTCGCTCGGCGAACAGTTCGCGCTGTTCCTGGCTCGCCTCTGGCGGGAGCAAGGTGTTGACCGGGTTCCCCGGCGTCAGATGACGCAGGAGAAAGACCACGGTAACGACGCCCCAGATGACGAACAGCCCCTGTAGTGTGCGCTTTACGAGAAACTTTCCCAGTCCCATGAACGTTCGTATGAGCGACGGCGTGAGCGTGACAGTCGACGCGGCTCGACAGACGACTGTGGACCAGCACCGGTATCGGTATCGGTATCGGTATCAGCACCAGCACAGACACGGACTCGAGTACGAACTCGAGTCCCAACACTAACCCGAAACCGAGGAGACCGACGACTCACGACACCTCGAGTGCCCCCGGCGTGGTGTCGGCCGCGGTGGTCCACGGATCGATCAGGCGAGACTGATCTCCTTGACGAGGACGTCCTCGTCGGCTCGAGCGTCCCACTCGAGGTCCTCGTTGATCCCGTAGATACTGTACTGCTGGTGGAGGAAGATCCACGGCGCGAGATCGCGCAGTTCGGCGTTGATATCCTGGAGGATCTCCTCGCGGGCGCCCTCGTCCGGTTCGGCATTCGCATCGGCGATTTGTCCCTCGATCTCCTCGTCCTCGAAGTGGTGGAACGGACCGGGGGCGAACCACGGCTCGAGCGTGTAGTTGGCGTCGAACGTCGGGTTCCCCCAGCCGATGAGGAAAATATCGGGCGAGTCGGACATGTCCCCAGTCGCGGTCTCGTCGAACAGCGACGCCGTATCCCGCAACTCGGCGTCCGCGCTCACGTTCTCGAGGTCGTCGATCTGACCGGCGACGGTTTCGGCGATGTCGGTGTCGCGTAGATAGCGGCCGGTCGGCGTCTCGATGGTGATCTCCGCACCCGAGTACCCGCTCTCTTCGACGAGCGACTCGGCTTCGTCGGGATCGTATGGATACGGATCCACGTCGTCAGTGTAACCGAACTGCATCTCGAGGCTCGGCTGGGACGTCGGTTCGCCGAACTCACTCAGGATGCTGTCGATGATCGACTGGACGTCGACGGCGTAGTTCATCGCCTGGCGGAACTCCTGGCTATCGAACGGCTCGCTGTCGTTGGGCATCACGATGAAGATCGAGCGGATGCTCGGCACGAACTCCGAGGTGAGCCCTTCCTCGTCGTCGAGGCCGGCGATGTCGTCCGGCCTGACGTTGACGACGAGGTCGCTCTCGCCTGCGATCAGGCGGTCGACACGGGTCCCCTCGTCGTCGACGGCGTTGAATATCGCACCCTCAACGTCCGGTTCGTCGCCCCAGTAGTCGTCGAACCGGGTGTAGACGACCTCGTCGTCGTCGCTGAAGTCCTCGAGTTCGTACGGGCCGGTCCCGTTCATCTCGGTTGCGAGTTCGCCGTCGTCGCGTTCTTCGACCCACCCCTCCTGTTGGATGCGCCCGAAGGCGGTCAGGTTTCGGAAGATTACCGGTTCGACGCTCTCCAGATCGAGGACGACGCTGCCGTCTTCGGCGGTGGCCTCCTCGATGGCGCCGATGACGCCGGCCTGTTGACTGAGGTCGGGATCGTTGGTTCGATCGATACTGTAGGCGACGTCCTCGGCGGTCATCTCGTCGCCGTTGTGGAAGGTGACGTCGTCGCGGATCTCGAGTTCGACCTGCTGGTCGTCGGTCCGTTCCCACTCCGTGGCGAGCAGTTCGATCGGTTCACCACTCTCGGCGTCGCGGTAGAGCAGCGGTTCGTAGGCCTGATCGACGACGTTCCAAGTCGGCGTGTCGTTGTGATCGATCGGGTTGAGGGTCAGCGGGAACGTCCCCTGCGTGATCGTCACTTCGCCGGCGTCGACGTCGGTGTCGCCGTCGTCGTCACCGTTACCGTCGTCGTCACCGTTGCCGTCGTCTACGCCATTTCCGTCGTCTTCCGCACCGTTGCCGTCGTCCTCCTCCCCGTTCTCGTCGTCCCCGTTGCCGATACACCCTGCAACTGCGGCGGTCGCCGTCGCCGCACCTGCAAATTTGAGAAACGTCCGTCTGGTTGGAACATCGCTGTTGTCCCGTGGCATACCCGGACGTTTATCACCCCATCATATAGAAATACCGATATATTAAATCAAACATGACTGTCGTGGGCTAATGATGGTCATCTCTCGATTAATTATACTATTTCTGATCAATGTGTGGTATGTGATGACAGACACTAACGTTAAGGTGGCCGACGGCTTTGTGTCAAACATGGCCGCTCACGGCCGGTCCGCACTTCGGGACCTGTTCGACGAGTCGCCCACACCCCACATCGCCCACCCTCCCCGGACCCATCACCGAGACTTCTACGTCGCCACAGATGGATCGTTCCGGGAGGCCGGCGGTGGACTGGGCGCCGTTATCGAAACACGCGACGGGACGCGCGTCGCTCGCATCGCGACCGCCGACACGCCGCCGGACAACAACGTCGCCGAGTATCGAGCGCTCCACCTCGGCCTCGACGTGTTGGCGGCTCGTGCTCCGCCCGACGCGCGAGTCGGCGTGCTCGTCGATCACGACGACCTCGCCAGTAACGTCAACAACGCCATCCTCGCGACGAACCATCCGGACCGGAAGCCGCCGCGTCCATACACGGTTCCGTCCGCCAGTTCGAACCACTGGCGAGGGATTCAAGCCCGACTCACCGGCTTCGGCGAGATCCGTGCGGCACGGATCGACAGCGACGACAACCCCGCTCATCCCCTCGCGAACGCACCCGACCAGTACGAACACGTCAACCGCGAACTGGACCGGTGCGTGCTTCCGGAGCCACCACAGCCCTCGGCGACACAGTTTCCGCCGCCGTCTCGAGCCAACCGAAACGGGAACCACGGCGGCAGTCACGCGTCGGACTGACGAGAACTCCTTTCGTTCCGGCCCGAACTCGATCGTCGACGTCTACTGACTGTTTCGAATCCAGTAGTCGAGGAGACGATTCCGCCAGTCAGTACAGGGTCTGGAGTTTGGCGAACGAAACGCACAGAGACTGCAGGTCGAACGCCCGTGGAAGGCGACTGAATAGATCGGCCGGACGTTCACCGGTCACCTGAAAAACATGTAGTTACTCTATCCGTTTCGCAAATAAACGAACGAACGTCTAGAGAGCGGAGACGCTAAACACACGAATATACGCCGAACGAACACGCGTGTATATGCCGAACTGATCCCTGTCAACTGATGCAATGTCACCAACAAGACGCTCGACGATCAAAGGAATCGGTGCCGCCAGCGGACTGGCAGCGATTTCGGGAACCGCCCTCGCAACCGACGAGCACAAAGACGACGACTACGAAAAAGAGGAGGACGAAAAGCGTCCAGCGGAGATGCCTGCCGACCCTCCCGAAACGGGGATACGCGCTGCACACTTCTCGCCCGACGCGCCGAACGTCGACATCTACCTCGCGGGTAATGTCGTGCTGGAAGATGTCCCGTACCGGACGGTCTCGGACTACCTCCCAGTCGATGCTGGGACCTATCCGGTAAAGATCACGGCCGCGGGCGATCCAGAGACTGTCGTTTTCGACCAAGAGGTGACGGTCGAGCAGGGAACGATCTACTCCGCGTACGCCATCGGCCTCCTGGAGCCACCCGAGAACCTCCAAGACCGAGCCTTCGAGGTTCTGATCGAGGTCGACCGAGGACCGGCCGAAGACGCCTAACGCAAGAATCTACAGGCGGAGCAGGCCGAGTTCCTCGAGGCGTGACTGAGGCGGTTCACCGGCGACGGTGGCCTACGTGGTCGCTCTCGAATCCGTCCGAAAACAGTGTGGCGCTGTATTCTCTCCCTACTCACGCCCTTCGGGCGTTCGTCGAGGAAGGGGGCTTAGGTCTCGATTAGTTGAAACCGAGTACAGAAATCGTACTGCTATTCCTGCTGAGCGTCGACGACCGCCACGCCCGCCAGATTCACGATGTCCTTGACCTCGTCACCCCGCTGGAGGACGTGGACCGGCTTGTCCATCCCGACGAGCATTGGACCGATCGCCTCCGCACCCCCCAGCCGCTGGAGGAGCTTGTAGCCGATGTTGCCCGCCTCGAGGTTCGGGAAGACGAGCACGTTCGCGGGTTCCTCGAGTTCGGAGAACTCGTAGGTGCCGTTGAGGATCTCCTCGACGACGGCGGTGTCGGCTTGCATCTCCCCGTCGACGGGGAAGTCGACCTCGGGGTCGGCCTGCAGTGCCTTGGCGGCCGCACGCGGTTTTCGGGTCCCCTCGTTGTCGACGCTGCCGAAGTTCGAGTACGACAGCAGGGCCGCGCGGGGTTCGACGTTGAACCGGCGGGCGAGTTTCCCTGTCTGTTTGGTCACCTCGGTGAGGACGTCCTCGTCAGGTTCCTGATTGACGGTCGCGTCGGCGACGAAGATGACCTGATTCTTGAACGTCAGCATGTAGACGCCGGCCGCGTAGTCGACGTCCGGTGCGGTACCGATCACCTGCAGCGGCGGTCGAAGCGCGGACGGGTAGTGGTGGGTGAGTCCCGTCAGGAGCGCGTCCGCGTCGCCCTGCTCGACCATCACGCTGCCGAAGTAGTTGGTGTCGCGGGCGACGAGTTCGCCGGCCTCCGATCGGGTGATTCCCTTGCGCTGGCGCAGTTCGTACAGCCGCTCGGCGTACTCCTCGTAGGCGCCCGCAGTCGGATCTGCGACTTCGGGCTGGAACTCGAGGCCGAGATTCGCCGCGGTCTGTTTGATCTCGCTTTCCTCCCCGATGAGGATGGGGTCGGCGATCCCCTGTTCTTGAAGCTGGTAGGCCGCGCGGATCATCTTCTCGTCGTCACCCTCCGCGAGCGCGACGCGTTTCGGTTCGCTCTTGGCCTTGTTGAGGACGACTCGCATCATCTCGCGGGACTTCCCGAGACGGGCCTCGAGTTCCTCCTCGTAGTCCTCGATGTCGATCTCGACGCGAGCGGCGCCGCTTTCGACTGCCGCCCGTGCGACCGCGGGGGCGACCTGGAACAGCACGCGCGGATCGACCGGTTTCGGGATGATGTAGCCCGGACCGAACTGGATGGGGTCGTCGCCGTAGGCTTTGACCACCGCGTCGGGGACGTCCTGTCGGGCGAGGTCGGCGAGCGCGCGGGCGGCGGCGACCTTCATCGCTTCGTTGATCTCGCTGGCTCGAACGTCGAGTGCGCCCCGGAAGATGAACGGGAATCCGAGCACGTTGTTGACCTGATTCGGATAGTCCGAGCGTCCGGTGGCCATGATGACCGTGTCCTCGCGGGCCTCTTTGGCGTCCTCGTAGGTGATTTCGGGATCGGGATTGGCCATCGCGAAGACGATCGGGTTGTCGGCCATCGACCGGACCATCTCCTGGCTGACGATGCCGCCGATCGAGAGGCCGACGAAGACGTCCGCGCCCGCCATGGCGTCCGCGAGGTCGCCCTCCGGGAGGTCACGGGCGAACTCGCGCTTGTACTCGTTGACGTCACCCGCCTCGGCGCGTGCCTCGGTGATGATCCCCGAGGAGTCACACATCGTGATGTTCTCCTTTCGCGCTCCCAGCGAGACGTAGAATCGCGCCGACGCGAGCGCGCTCGCGCCAGCCCCCGAGAAGACGATTTCGAGGTCTTCGAGATCCTTACCGGCGATATCCGCGGCGTTGAGCAGCGCCGCCCCGCTGATGATCGCAGTGCCGTGTTGGTCGTCGTGGAAGACGGGAATGTCCATCTCCTCGCGAAGCCGTTCCTCGATCGTGAAACACTCCGGCGCCTTGATATCCTCCAGGTTGATGCCGCCGAAGGTCGGCTCCATCATCTTCACTGCCGTGATGATCTCTTCGGGGTCGGCCTCGTCGAGTTCGACGTCGAACACGTCGATGTCCGCGAAGCGCTTGAACAGCACACCCTTCCCCTCCATGACGGGTTTCCCCGCCTGCGCGCCGATGTCACCCAGCCCGAGAACCGCGGAGCCGTTGGAGACGACGCCAACGAGGTTGCCCTTCGCAGTGTAGGTGTACGCGTCGGTTTCGTCCTCGTGGATCGCCATACACGGCGCGGCGACTCCCGGTGAGTACGCCAGAGAGAGGTCCCGCTGGGTATTCGTCGGCTTCGTCGTCGAAATCTCGAGTTTCCCGGGTGGATCGATCCGGTGATACTCCAATGCGTCCTCGTCGAGTCCCATACCTGTGGCCAATATGGGGAACTACAAAAAAGGATGTGAAAGGGGGGTTCGTCGATCGTCGAATTATCGGGCGAAAAGCCGATTCTGTCGATCGATTTACTCGAAGGTGAATACACAGTCGGTCTCGAGGAACGATGGGTCCGGATCCGGTCGAACCGAGAGACCACGGCCGACGGTTCGGTCACCGGCCCCGGTCGGCGAGTCGACCCTTTTATACGGACTGCGGCAGTGTAATGGCGTATGAACGTCGCGCTTGGTGGGACGTTCGACCCCGTTCACGACGGACACAGGAAACTGTTCGAACGGGCGTTCGAACTCGGGGACGTGACGGTCGGACTGACGAGCGACGAACTCGCGCCGAAGACGCGCCACGTCGATCGCTATGTGCGCTCTTATGACGAGCGAAAGCGTGATCTCGAGGCCGAACTCTCCCGGTACGCCGAGGAACACGACCGCGAGTACGAGATTCGAACGCTCGAGGAGCCGACGGGAATCGCGGTCGAACCCCAATTCGACTGCCTGATCGTCTCACCGGAGACCGTCGACGTCGGCAAGCAGATCAACGACATTCGACGGGATCGAGACGCGGATCCACTCGAGATGCTCGTCGTCCCCCACGAACGCGCCGAAGACGGCGAACTCATCTCGAGTACGCGAATCGTCAACGGCGAGATCGACGAACACGGCAATCTGACGGCCGACCGCGACGGACGTCCCAGTCGATCCGAGTGACAGGAGGCCAGAAGCTCCGTTTCAGTAGCTTCGGTTTCGACTTCGACGCGTTCGTCTCGAGTCGGGACTCAGGGTCACACCCTCGAGTCAGTCCCGTTCACCACCGCGGCGGCTCGAGCCCTGCATCCTCGAGGAGGTCCTTCCAGCGCTGTTGAATCGAGAGTCGAGAGACGTCTGCCGCGTCGGCGACGGCACCCTGTGTCCGTCCGTCGCCGGCGATCAACGCCCCCGCGTAGCAACTGGCCGCCAGAACTGCCCGTTTCGATCGATCGGAGTCGGGAACGTCGGCGAGGAAGAGTTCGGTCGCACACGAGATGGCTTCGGCCGAGAGCTCGAGTTCGGTCCCGATCGTCTCGAGTTCGGTCAGCCACGCCTCGTGCTCGACGCGTTCACGGGCACTGTACATGCTTCCGTGTAGCTGTTGGGCGGTCTTAAACACATGGCCTCTGGATCCGCCGAATCCGACAGTATCGAGATCCCAACAGTCACTCCAATAGTCGGATACCTGAGACAACGTTCAGCTACGAATGAGTAGTGAAACTGTCCGGTTGCTGGCGATTGCATAGGTGATGATTACTAATAGATGGTGCATCCGAACGCACAGACGACGTCTACCGTGATCGCCGGTGGGTAGTCGCGGTATGTCTCTCTATGAACGAACCAACCTGCAAGCTCGTCTGTACTGGGTGCGGACTCGAGATGCCGTACCGAGATCGGGCGCTGGCGGAGCAAGCCGCGGAACTCCACCAGCTGCGCGATTCCGAGCACGTGACGTTTATCGTGCCCCCGGACTGGTCGCCCGAAGAGCCAGTGACCCACGAGTAGTGTCGAGTAGTCGATCGTCTGTCGGATCGTAACGGGTGTCTCTGTGACGTCTCTGGGGTGGTGTCGTCGGTTCGGTCCACGGTGTACGGTATATGGTGTCCGATGTCCGATGTCCGATATCCGACACACGAGACACGATGTACTGGATCGACACCTTCTTACTCGACTCGCGGAAACGTGAACTCGAGCGCGGGTAGCCAAGCCAGGCCAACGGCGCAGCGCTTAGGACGCTGTCCCGTAGGGGTCCGCCGGTTCGAATCCGGTCCCGCGCATACCGTCTCGAACGAACGTGAGAGACGTGTCTGCGCGACGAGCAGATTCGAATCAGGGAGCAGCTTGGCTGTGACTGTGGTTCGAATCCGGTCCCGCGCATTCTCTGCTCCGTGACTAACGTCGTGAGCGAAGAACACAGCTGTAGAGTCGACGCAGGGTGCCGTCGAGAGCCGTGTTAATCCGTCGGTCAGTCACTCGATCATCCGCTCTGAATACGGACACACGACACTCGAGGTCTCGATCACCGATCGTCTCCAGCAGTCAGCGCTCCTCGTGTCGACACGGTCCGAGACGCTCGAGGCGGTGCCACACCGATCGCGGTTGTGATTAGATATGAGATGGGAATCACCATCTCGACCTCGGCCTCGGGCAGGGGCACGGAATCAGCGCCAAACTGGGTAGCGGCCGAAACGGCTGGAGTGACCTCGTCTCGAGAGCAATTGTATCCGAGACTCCGCTCCACTTCACTCGAGTTCTGCGTCCGAACTCGATTAGAGTATAAATACGAACGTGAAACGACGCCGAACGACGAGCGACGGAAGAACGTGTCGCGTCGATGCGATGTGATTCGACCGGACAGCAGTCGTTCGTAATCGCCGTGCGATTCGCCGAGAAGGGGCCCGCTATACGGCGGTTAGTCCTGAACACGAGATGGAAATTACCGAAACCACTACCGTGTGAACCTAATCCAATTCGACGTAATCGAGATGAAATAGACAGACGAGCGTCAGACGGTCCAAAACGCTTATTCACACGGCACCAGCTTGTAGTAGCAATGGTCTTAGACGACGTATTCGGGGACATCTTCTCGAGCGTCGACGCCGTCATGCTCTTCTCACCGAGTGGGTCCTACTACGAGCGGTTTTCGGACGTCGACGAGCTCGATGCCGATTTCGACGTCGTCGTCGTCAGTACCGAAAACACGGTCGGAGCGGACACGTTCGTCGAACTGCCCCTCGACTTCGAGAACGTCGCCGAACGAGTTCGCTTCGGGCTCGAGGGCAGTCTCGAACAGGGTGTGATCGAGGACGGTGACGTACTGGCGTGTGCGACGAGCGTCTTCGACGACGGCATCGATACTGTCTCGCGCGTGCGAGCCGACGCCGACTCGCACACGGGAATCTACAACCTCTTCGCGAAGTCCCGTGCCGACCCGGAGGTGATCAAGTCGGTCCTCGAGCTGGCGATCGAACTCGGGAAGAAAGGACAGAAGGGGAAACCGGTCGGCGCGCTGTTCATCGTCGGCGACGCGGGGAAGGTGATGAACAAGTCCCGTCCGCTCTCGTACAACCCCTTCGAGAAGTCACACGTCCACGTCGGCGATCCGATCGTGAACGTCATGTTGAAGGAGTTCTCGCGGCTCGACGGCGCCTTTATCATCTCCGATTCGGGGAAGATCGTCTCGGCCTATCGCTACCTCGAGCCCTCCGCAGAGGGGGTGGACATTCCGAAGGGCCTCGGCGCGAGACACATGGCTGGAGGTGCGATCAGTCGCGATACGAACGCCATCTCGATCGTGCTTTCGGAGAGCGACGGGCTGGTGCGAGCGTTCAAGGCCGGAGAGATAATTCTGGAGGTCGACCCGGAGGAGTACTGACATGGACTGGCAGGCCCTGGTCGACGAGCCGGCGATCATCGCGACAGCGGTGCTCGCACTCGGGGTCGTCGTGGGCTATCTGGTCGGGAAACTCAACAAGGAACTGCTGACTGCGGCGGGCGTCGCCGACGCCGTCGAGGGAACGCCGTTCGAGCGGACGGCCCAGAGTCTGAACACCTCGACCGTCGAGATCGTCGCCCGACTGAGTTCGTGGTTCATCTACGGAATCGCGATTCTCACCGCGATTCACATCGCGCAGTTGCTCGATACGGACGCCTTCTGGGAACGGGTCACCGTCTTCATCCCGCAGGTGTTCATCGCCGTCCTCGTCATGATCGTCGGGTTCATCATCGCGGACAAGTCCGAACTCGTCGTCAGCGAATATCTCCGGGGCGTGAAACTCCCCGAGGTGACGGTTCTCCCGAAAGTCGTCAAGTACTCGGTGCTGTTCGTGGCGCTGATCATCGCGCTCGCCCAGGTCGGCGTCCACGTCGTCGCGCTGATGATCCTGCTGACGGTGTACGCGGCCGGGATCGTCCTCGTCGGCGCCTACGCGTTCAAGGATTTTCTGGTCTCGAGTGCAGCGGGTATCTACCTCCTGCTCAATCAACCCTACAGTATCGGTGACGAGGTGCGGATCGGCGAGCAGACCGGGATCGTTCAGGAGGTCGACGTCTTCGTGACGAAAATCGAGAGCGATTCCGAGGAGTACATCGTCCCGAACCGAAAGGTGTTCGAGGAGGGTGTGGTCCGGGTTCGAGAGTAGCGAGGGGCGGTTTTGTCGCCCCTCGAGGAGGCGAACGGGGAGATCGGAAGCGACCCGTGAGCAGCGTGGCTCGGTCAGGGACGGATCGTTTCCGACTCACTCGAGTCCGGAATCGAGCGAGAGCCCGGCGTGCCACCGCTCTGTCCCCGCTTCGCGCTTCACGTCGTCCATCTTCGCCAGCAGGTGCACGGCGAGCGAGGCCGTTTCGACCGCCCGATTCTCCCCCTCAGTTCGGAACTCACCGGTCTCACGGTTGGCGTAGACGGTACAGATGGCGCCGGCACGCAGGCCGTAGATCGAGGCGAGCGTGAGGATGGCGCTGGCTTCCATCTCGATGTTCTTCACGTTCGCCGCTTTGAGCTGCTCGACTAACTCGGTGGAGCCGGCGGCTTCGAACCCCTCGAAGCCGGGTCGGCCCTGCCCGGCGTAGAAGGAGTCGGCGCTCATCGTCACGCCGGTGTGGTAGTCGTAGCCGAGTCGCTCGGCGGCGGCGACGAGCGCACAGACGACCTCGTAGTCCGCGGTGGCGGGGTAGTCCTCGCGGACGTACTCGTCGCTGGTCCCCTCCTGTCGGACGCCGCCGGTGGTGATCACGAGGTCGCCGACGTCCATCTCGGGCTGGATGGCACCGCACGAGCCCACGCGGATGAAGGTGTCGACGCCGACGCGAGCGAGTTCCTCGACCGCGATGGCTGCCGACGGGCCGCCGATCCCTGTCGACGTCACCGAGATCGGACTCCCCTCGTAGGTCCCCGTCGCGGTTCGATACTCGCGGTGGTGGGCTCGCAACTCGTGGTCGTCCCAGCAGTCGACGACCTTCTCGATTCGCTCGGGGTTGCCGGGGAGCAAGACGCTCTCGGCGACGTCGTCGGGTCCGATCTCGAGGTGGTACTGAACGTCGGCGTTCGGGTCTTCGCTCGGGTCTTCGTGTTCGCGGTCGCGATTGTTGTTTCCGGACATACTCGGGAATCGCCGGCACTTCGGGCCGTCATCGTATATACCTGCAGGACGAGGACCCACTATGGCACGCGGAACGCTCGAGGAGAGCTACGTCGCGGCGCTCCAGCACGACATCGCAGACGTCCCGTCGGAAGCGACGCTGGTCGGCGTCGTCCGCCAGCCGACCGCCTGGTTTCACGGCGCAGTCGACGAGAACGTCCCCGCACTCGGTCCGCCGGACGACCTGCTCGAGGAGACGAAACGGGCCGCAGAAGACCTGAAACTCAGCGGCTTTTGCGAGGAAGAAGCCCACAACGCTTCGTGGGAGCAAGTCGGGTTCGAGTCGCGCTATCGCGAGTACCTCGAGACGGACGACGAGGCACAGGCGGCTCTTACGGCGCTCGAGGACCGACTCGACTCGGGCGAGTCGCTGGTGCTGGTCTGTTTCGAGAACACCACGAAGAAGCGGTGTCATCGGACGATCCTTCGGGAGTGGCTCTCGCGAGAACCAAGTGAGTAGCCGTCGACCGACGACCATCTCGAACGGCCTACTCGAGCATCTCCTCGGTGATCGTGTTCGGGAGGAGCGCACCCAGCGTGTACTCGGTGGGCGACTCGCCCTCGCCTTCGTCACAGAGCACGACGAGGTCGTCGTCACAGAACTCCGCGAGCGTCTGTCGGCACATTCCACAGGGGGTGACGCCGTCGCGACGACCGGAGCTTACCGCGAGTCGCGAGAAGTCGCGGTGGCCCTCCTTGACCGCCTCGCCGATCGCGACCTCCTCGGCGTGGAGGCTGTTACTGTAGTTCGCGTTCTCGAGGTTACAGCCGACGAACACCTCGCCGTCGGCGGTCTCGAGGGCGGCGCCGACGGGGTACTCGGAGTAGGGGACGTGGGCTCGAGACTGGATGTCGCGGGCGGCGTCGATCAGATCAGTGTCGGTCGTCATGTTCGTGAATACGGACGGATGTCGGAAGAACGCATCGCTGTGGGCGTGTTGGCTCCGGTGCGGCGTCGGTCTCGAAAGAGGACACGAAAACGGGTGCGGGCGTGATAGATCGCACTCGCTCGTCGCTCGTCGCTCGTCTCTCGTCTCTCGCCGCTCGAATCAGACCTCGAGTCAGAGTTCGGGCATCACTTCTTCTTCGAAGAACTCGATGAACAGCTCCTGATCCGGACCGATCTGGTGGACGTAGACCTGATCGTAGCCGGCGTCGATGGCCTGCTCGATGCCCTCGACGTACCGTTGTGGGTCGGGTTCGGTGATCGTACTGCCCTCGGCGATGTCCTCGCGTTCGACCATCTCGGCGGCCTGTTCGAAGTGTTTCGGCGATGGCAGTTCCTGTGCGAGTTCGCCGCCGATGGCGCCGTTGGGCCAGAGTTCGGAGACCGTGTCGATGGCCTCCTCCTCGGTCTCCTGATAGCAGGCGTGGAGCTGGCAGTACTTCGGGCCCTCGCCGTCGGCGTCCTCGAAGGCCTCGACGACCTCTTCCTGTGGGCCGGAACACCAGAGCCCGTCGCCGTACTCGGCGGCCATCTTCGCCGTCTTCGGGCCGAACGCCGAGACGACGGTCGGAATCGGGTCGTCGGGGATGGTGAAGAGTTTCGCGTTCTCGACGGTGTAGTGTTTCCCGTGGTGGCTCGTGTTCTCGCCGGTCCAGAGTTCTCGCATGACGTCCATCGACTCCTCTAACATCTCGAGGCGGACGTCGTGTTCTGGCCAGCGGTCGCCGGTGACGTGTTCGTTCAGGTTCTCGCCGGTGCCGACGCCGAAGGTGAAGCGACCGTCGAACATCTCGGCGACGGTCCCGACGGCGTGGGCGACGTTGACCGGGTGGATGCGAACGGTGGGGCAGGTGACGCCGACGCCGACGTCGATCTCGTCGGTGGCGTTGGCGATGGCGCCGAGGGTGCTCCAGACGAACGGCGAGTGGCCCTGCTGGGGGACCCACGGGTGGAAGTGATCCGAGATCGAGAGGAAGTCGAAGCCGGCCTCCTCCGCTCGACTGGCGTGGTCGACGAGGTCGGTCGGGCTGTGCTCCTCGCTCGAGAGGGTGTATCCGATCTGGGTCATCGCGTTCACGTATCACCAGTGCGGTTCTAATGGTTGGCCCTGCGACGGCCGGAAGCGCGCGGCTCCGTTCGTGAGGGGGTCTCGTGTCGGATTCGGGCGAGCGACGAACGGTCACGAAACCGTCTCTCCTCTCGACAAGCAAACACTCATTTGATCGGGCCTGCCAAGGGGGAGCATGGACCGGGCCACGCTCTCGACACAGCTCCAACAACTCGGGCTCTCCGAACAGGACGCACGGACGTACCTCGCGGCACTCGAGCGCGAGGACGGCACGACCACGACGACGATCGCCGACGAAACCAGTCTCGACGAATCCGCGGTCGACGAATCGACCCGACGCCTCGCGGCTCGTGGCTTCGTCATGTTCGAGTCCGCAAACGAGACTGGCGAGACGGACGAAACCGAACGAGGACGAGACCACGAGACGACCGGCCCGTCGACGATCTACCCACGACCGCCGGCGACGGTCCTCGAGTCGATACGGACGACACTCGATTCGCTCGAGGACGGATTCGGCGTCGACGCACCCGCCACCGGATCCCGGCTCCCCTTCGACGTACTCGAAACCCGATCGGAACTGCTCGAGCGTCTCGCCGCTTCGATCGAGGGTGCGACCGAGGAGGTGGCGCTCTCGATTCCGGCGTCGATGCTCGCCGACCTCGAGGACGAACTCCGGGATGCAGTACAGCGGGACGTACTGGTCGCCCTCCTCGTCAGTGGTGACGAGGAGTTCACGGCGGACCGTTTCGAGGAGATCGCGAGCGTCGCTCGCGTCTGGAGTCGGCGTGCACCGGTGATCGGCGTCGCCGATTACGGTCGTGGGGTCGTGGCGTCGAACGAGATGGGGACGGACAGCGAGGTGGCCGACGAATACGGTATTCTGCTCGACTATCAGCCGTTCGCGTTCGTCCTCATGGGATCGTTCTTCGGCAGCTACTGGCGAATCGCGACACAACTCTTCGAGACCGAACCCGATCCGCTCCCGCGGACGTACACGAATATCAGACGGGCGGTGTTTCAGGCGACGCTGCGTCTCGAGGCCGGCACCGACGTTCACGTCACGGCGGAAGCCCGTCCCGTGGGTGACGAGACGTTCGACACCGTCGAGGGACGACTAGTCGACGTGCGACAGAGCCTCCTCGAGCCGGTTCACGAGTCGTTCGCGATCGAGAACGCCTTGATCGTCGAACGAGAGGACTCCGAGGGCGCGGAGGGCGAACGGATCACCCTCGGCGGCGAAGGGGCGTTCGTCGAGGAGTTACAGACGCGATCGATCCGGTTGTCGGCGCTCGAGAGTGCGTGAACGTGTGCGTGAGCGACCGACTCACCGAATCGACCCGTCACTCCGCATCCGGTCCGGGCCCGAAAGAAAAGCGGTGACGCCAGCGAGTCCGTTTGTCCTATCTATCCTTCCATGCCACCGAACGAGAGTCCGCTCTCGATGTAGCGCTGGGCGAACAGGTAGACCAGCACGATGGGAAACGCGAAACACAGCGCGAACGCCGAGAAACGCCCCCACGGAATGGTGTAGTCGCCGATCAACGCGTACAATCCGACCGGCAACGTGTGGTATTGCTGCTCGAGCATCAGGTTCGCGATGACGAACTCGGTCCAGCCGGCGAGGAAGATGAAGATGAGGATCGTCGCCAGCCCCGGTTTCGCCAGCGGGAGGACGACCTCCCAGGCGACGCGGGCGGGCGAGGCGCCGTCCATGATCGCCGCCTCCTCGTAGGAGACGGGGATCGAGTCCATGTAGGTCTTCAACAGCCAGGTGTTGAAGGGGACGGCGACGGCCGCGTAGTAGAGCCCGAGCATGAACCGGCTGTTCGTCCAGCCCATGTTGACGAAGATTAAGTAGAGCGCGATCAGCGCGGCGATACCGAGACCGCCGCCGATCTGGGTGAACAGGACGTAACCGTAGAGGACCTTCATCCGGCCGACGAACCGACGCCGCGAGAGGACGTACGCGCCGGGGACGACCAGTGCCATCCCGACGGTGACCGTCACCGCGGCGACGTACAGACTGTTCTTGAGGTACAGCGGGAAGTTCGAGGTTCGCTCGACGCCGTAGTCGCTGACGTCGAGGATCTCGATCGCCGGCGTCTGGACGACGATGTCGTACCCCGTCGCGGGGATCGTAACCGCGATCCGATAACTCGAGATCGCGAGGTCGCCGATCACCCACAGGAACGCCTCGAGGGTCGGTTCCGAGGGGACGAACAGATCGCTTCCTGGCGAGTAGAGGGTCGCGCCCTCACCCTGGAGGGCAGCGATGAAGACGTAGTAGATGGGATAGAGCATGATCGAGACGACGGCGAGCGCCCCGAGCGTGATCAGGACCGTCTTCGCGACCTCGAGCGGGTCGACGTCGCCGGTTCGCATCCCCTCGATCGTGTACAGTGCGTGGTCGTAGGCGCGAGCGGGTGCCGTCGCCGCGTTGACCACGTCCTCGCGGACGCTCGCGGCGAGTCGTCGAGCGAGGCTCATTCGCCGTCCACCCCTTCAGCGAGCCGACCTTTCTTGACGTTGATCCACATGAATATCCCGATGAAGAACACCGCGGTGAGCATGATCGCTGCACCGTAGCCGTACTGGTACTGCTGGAACGCCTCCTTGTAGCCGTAGAGGATGATGAGTTCGTTGTTCCGATTCGGTCCACCCTGATTGAAGATGAACGGGATCAGGAACTGCTGGAACGAGGCCGCTGCGGTGAGGATCGCGGCAAACAGTACCGGCCGCTTGATCGCCGGCACCGTCACGTGCCAGAAGCGGTGGAGGAAGCCGGCGCCGTCGACTTTGGCGGCGTCGTGGAGCTCCTTCGGGACCGCTTGCAGCGCGCTGACGGTGATGATCACCATGAACGGGTACGCCAGCCACATCTCGGTGACGTTGTACGAGAGAAATGCCATCCAGCGATCACCCTGTAACCAGTTGACCGGTCCGAGTCCGAACGTCGACAGGAAGCGGTTCATCAGTCCGAATCGGGCGGAGCTGAAGATGCCGCTCCAGACGGTGATCGTGAAGATTCCCGGCAGTCCGAGCGGAATGATGACGATCGCACGCATCCACCGCTTGCCGCGAACCCGATCGCCCGTGAGGATCATCGCGATGAAGACGCCGAGCCCGACTTTCAGGCCGACGCTCGTGGCGACGAACAGCCACGTAATGCCGAACGAGGTCCAGAACTGCGGGTCCGCGTACAGCTCGACGTAGTTACCGAACGGGAGCGAGAGACCGAAGATCTCGACGGTCGCGAAGTCCTGTGATCCCTGAAAGATCGTCGCCGACGTCGCGTCGGTAAACGAGATGAAGAGTGTGAACACGAGCGGGAACAGCATGAACGTCGAAAACGCGAACAGACCCGGTGCGACCAGCAACAGCGAGCCGTTCCGATCGATCCACTGCTGGACAGTCTCCGGGACCGCCGCCTCGTATCTGTTCCGGGATCGCTGTACAGCGCCAGAAATGGCAGACATGTGTCGAGTTTAGTCCCAGTTGTCGCGAATCCGGTCCTCGGCGTCGTCCATCGCCTCCTGGACGGACTTGTTGCCGTTGATCGCCTCCTCGAACTCTTCTCCGAGCGGGTCCCAGACGGCGTCCATCTTCGGTCCCTGTGGCATCGCGCGACCGCGTTCGATGTCGGTCATGAAGCCGGAGACGTCGTCGCCGGTTTCGTCGGCGTCGGCGAGGGCGGCGTGGACCGGAATGTAGCCGAGTTCGTCGGCCTGCCGGCGCTGCACGTCGACGTTGGTGACGAACCACTCGGCGAACGAGCGGAACGCGGCGGCGCGTTCCTCGTCGTCGTCCATCGCGGACGCGAAGTAGATGTTCGAGATGCCCGTGTAGGGTTCGGGCTCACCGCCCGGCGGGGACGGCTGGCCTGCGATTCCGTACTCGAAGCCGAGGTTGCCGACCGCCCACGGGCCGTTGATCGTGAACGGGGCGTTCCCCGACTGGAACGTGTTGGCCTGGGCCTCGTACCCGAAGTCACGAGGCATGTACGGGTAGAGTTCGTCGACGACGAACTCGAGGCCCTCGACGGTTTCCTCGTTCGAGAGGCCGAGTTCGTCGGCCTCCTCGTCGTAGTAGAAGCCGCCGTAGGCGTGGGCGTAGCCGCTGTAGAAGTACGGGTCGATGGGGAACGTGAAGCCGTACATCCCGCCGTCGGGATCGTGGTGTTCGTCCATGATCGCCTCGAGTTCCTCGAAGGTCTCCGGCGGTTCGTCGACCAGTTCGGTGTTGTAGATCAGCGAGGTCGTCTCGGCGGCGTGTGGCAGTCCGACGACGTTGCCCTCCCACTCGATGGCGTTGGGAGCGTCACCCGTGAACGTCTCCATGTCTACGCGCAGGTTGTCGGACTGATCCGAGAGTAGCCCCTCCTCCCAGTACGTGCCGGCCCAGTCGTGGGCCCACTCGAACCCCTCGGGACCTTCTCCGGCCGGGATCGCGGTCCGGGTCCGGTCGTCGATGTCCGCGACCTGATTCAGACTGATGGTCGGCTCGTACTGGTCGTTGAACTCGTCGACGACATCGGCGAGGAGTTCCTGTTCGGCGGATTCGCGGTCGTGCCAGAGCGTCGCCGAGCCGGTGACGCCCTCTTCGGGCTCGAGGGTCTCCCACTCACCGTCGGTATCGGAGCCGTCGTCGTCGCCGTTTCCGTTACCGCCGTTGGCGTCCTCGTCACCGTTTCCGCCGTCACCACCGTTCCCATCGTCGCCGTTTCCGGAATCGGTCTCTTCTGCGTTGATACAGCCTGCGAGCGCTCCCGCGGCCGAAACAGTACCCAGATACTTCACCAGCGTCCGCCTATCCATTGGCATGGTGGATACGTGATGAATAATGACTTCATCTATTTAGTCCTTCGGATGTGATTGCCTTTCACGGTCTCGTTGGCGATCTCGGACGAGGCCATCGTGGGGTCATACGGCCGGTAGAGAGCCAATTACGGCAGATTGGGAACCTCCACGAAATATAATTCACTTTTCTTCGGGAACGAATCGGATAATAGCACACCTCAGCCACCAATCTAAAAAGTACTACGTAATTGTGCTTCACAAATCCGACAATCAAGAAAAGAGTTATACGTGCGACTCACCCACACAGAACAAATGGCGAGTTTGCGAGTGGAGAACCTGCGAAAGGAGTACAACCGGGGATCGATCGTCGCGGTCGACGACCTCACGCTCGAGGTCCCCGACGGCGAGTTCGTCACCGTCGTCGGCCCCTCCGGGTGTGGGAAGACGACCACCCTCCGCATGATCGCGGGCCTCGAGAAACCGACCTCGGGAGCGTTGCACCTCGGCGACGAGGACGTTACCGAACAGAGCGCACGCGAGCGCGACATCGCGATGGTGTTCCAGAACTACGCGTTGTACCCTCACAAGACCGTCTTCCAGAACATGGCCTTCGGGTTGCGGATGAGCACCGACCTCTCGAAAGGCGAGCGTGAACAGAAAGTTCACTGGGCCGCGGAGATGATGGGCATCGAAGACCTCCTCGAGAAGAAACCCGACGAACTTTCGGGCGGACAGAAACAACGCGTCGCGCTCGGACGTGCGATCGTCCGCGAGCCGAAACTGTTCCTGTTCGACGAGCCACTTTCCAACCTCGACGCGAAGTTACGGACGACGATGCGCGCGGAGATCCAGCGCCTGCAGAACGAACTCGGAATCACCTCGATCTACGTCACCCACGACCAAGAGGAGGCGATGACGATGGGTGACAAGATCGTCATCCTCGAGGACGGCGAACTCCAGCAGACTGGCGCGCCCAAGGACGTCTACGACCGACCGACGAACAGCTTCGTCGGCGGCTTCATCGGCTCGCCGAGCATGAACTTCGTCGACGTCGTCGCCCGTAAGTCGGATTCCTCGCTCGTGTTGACTGACGAGGTCGACTTCCGGTACTCGCTCTCCGAGGCGTACGCGAACGAGATCGCCGTCGAGGACGGTCAGGAGATCACGCTCGGTATCAGACCCGAGGACGTCCACCCCGCCGATCCCGGGTCGGACAACGGAGTCGAGGCGACCGTCGACGTCGTCGAACCGATCGGCAGCGACAACTACCTCTATCTGGACATCGGTCCCGACTTCATCGCGCGCGTCGCCGCCGACGTCGAACCCGAGCCGGACGAACGGATCACCGTCACGTTCGACGAGTCGAAAGTCCGCCTGTTCGACCGTGAGACCGGCGACTCGCTGTTGCACGAAGACGGAGACGGAGACGAGGAGCGCGAGGCGACCCCGCCGGAACCCTGACTGGCGGTCGCGGTCAGTGACCGCTGATAGTGGTGGGACGGCGAATGCAGTGGCGATCGATCTGCCGTGACCCACAGTGTCATACGATCGGTTGTCGTGTGAGGCCCATGAACACACCGAAGATGGAGTACCGATCGCTGGCACTCCTCAGGTCGTGGCCAACCCGCGACCTCGTCGAACTAGGCGCAGACCTCGGGTTCAACGCCCTCGAGTTCATCGGCGGCGGCGTCAGTTCGCACCTCGATTTCCGGCGGCTCGCGGACGAGGAGGGCTTTTTCGACTGGGCCGACGAGTTCGACATGTCGACGGCGCTCTGGATCCGCGAGTTCGACGACTACAACCGCTCGTGGTGGGGCGAACCGGCGCTCGAGAACGAGCACCTGTGGACCGGTATCCGTCGCCGTTACGAGACGATCTGTGAACTGTACCCCGAGGTCGATTACTTCGCGCTGAAGACCGTCGAGAGCCACGAGTGGATCACCGATCCTGCGGTGTTAGAACGGCTCATCTCGGTGATCAACGACGTCTGCCGGGAGTACGAGAAGACGCTCATCTACCGAAGTTTCCTCTGGCATCCGGAACAACTGGAGGGGGTGCGAACGATCATCGACGGCCTCCCCGAGGACGTCGTCATCATGACGAAGTGCGTCGGCAACGACTGGAACTACCGTGCCTCCCACCACCCGCTGATCGGCGACGTCGGCGCGCACGACCAGTACGTCGAGATCGACATCGCCTCGGAGTACCACCGACTGGACGACGTCGCGAACGCGTTCACCGACGAGATCCGACGGCGGTTCGACTACTGGGTCGAGCAGGGGGTCACGGGAATCCACGTCCGACCGCTGTGGGCGGCCACACGGGAGCGGACCGACCGAGCCGAGGACCCCGTCGAGGAACTCCCCTGGTCCAGCCACAGCGTCGTCGGCAAAGCCCAGGAGGCGAACCTCTGGGCGCTCGGGCGACTCGCGACCGGCGAAGCGGACGCCGACTCCGACGACCTCGAGGGAGTCTGGCGCGAGTTCGCCACACGCCGGTTCGGTGCCGCGGCCGCCGACACCATGATCGAGGTACTGCGGCCGACCGGCGAGGTCGTCGAGGAGGCGCTGTGCGTCGACCGCGAGACGTTCGGCGATCCCCGACGACGGATCCCCGCCATCATGACGATGGAGGGACGGACCGCGGAGAGGCGGACCGACGAGGAAGCCGAGTCGCTGCCCGCACAGTTCGAGGCGTACCTCGAGGGACGCGAGACGCCGACCGACACGACCCACTCGTTCCAGCTGGACACGAACCCGTTCGCCCGTAACTGGTCGACCTGGCGCTGGGACCCCACCTACCGACCGACGTACCACCGGCTCCGTAAGGGACATCCCGAGACCGTCGGGCGGAAGGAACGGGCCGTCCGCGAAGCGAGGGCATCGGCCCGAGAGAGTCTCGAGCGCCTCGAGACCGTCGCGGACGATCTACCAGAAGACGGGTACGAGTTCGTCCGATTCACGCTCCGGGAAAACGAGTTCCTCCTCGAGGTCATGTCCGAGATGGAGCTGGCGTGGCTGAAAGCCAGCAACCGACTCTACTACGACGAGGGAGACGACGAGCGGATCGCCACGCGGGCGGACGTCGAGACACACCTCGAGCGGTTGGCCGCGTTGACCGATCGGTACGGCGAGTCGGTCGAGTGTACCTGGCGAGGAATCCCGTACGAACTCCATCGAGGGGAGTACGTCGATATCGACGGCTACCTCGAGGAGTTTCGCCGCTACTGGGAGCTGTAGCCGTCGGAAGAAGGGCGGTCACAGCCCGGTGTTCGGATCTACGCTTCGATTCCCGCTTCGAGACGCTCGAGGTCGAGTTCGCCGACAGCCTCGAGGTGCGCGACCGTCGCCAGCCGCAGGGCGTGGGGCCAGCCCAGCGGCGTCGCGCTGTCGGGGGTGCCATCGTCGAACACCTGCTCGGGCAGGTAGCCCGACTCGAGACACAGACTTCCGTCGGGCAGCAGTTCATCCAGAAGCGCCCGCGAGCGGTCGTAGAACGCCTCGTCGCCCGTCAACGTCCCGAAGACGGCCGCGGCGTTGGCCCCCCACGCGGTCGAGACCGTCCATACTTTCTCGCGACCCTGTTCGCCGACGCGCCAGTCGTCACCCTCGAATCGGATCAACCCACGAACGGCGTCCGTCTCGCGGGAGAGGCCGTCGAGGGTCGTCTCGAGGTGACCGTGCAGACGCTCGCGTCGCCGGTCGTCGAGGCTCGCGACCTCGGCGTACGCGCGGTGGGCGTCGACGAGCGCGAGCGTGCTCGAGTCGAGTCGGTCGTCGAGCTCCCCCTCGTGCGCTCGAAGCGCGTACACCCCGCGGTCGTCGACCCACAGCTGATCGAGCGAATCGTAAACGATGCGGGCCTGCGCGGCGGCGTGCTCGCGAATCTCGCTCGAGAACGGGGCGGCCGCAATCTCGGCGTAGGCGTGCAGGAACGTGGCCGCCGTGTGGGTGAACCGCCCGGCCATGTTCTCCCAGGCGTTCTGGCAGGCGATCGGGAGGCCGTCCGCGCCGAGCGTGTCGTCGAGGCTGGCGAGGCCGCACTCGACGACGGGTTCGACCGACTCGACCCGACTCTCGTCGGCTGCGGCGTAAGCCGCGAGATACGAGAGCACGCTCCCGGTCTGGTCGGCCTGGTAGTCGACGCCCTCGCCGCGGATCCGGTCGTTGGCCCACCCCGGCGCGAGCGAGCCGTCGTCGGGCCAGACGCGGTGGGGCCAGCTGCCGTCCTCGCGTTGCGTACGTTCGTAAAACGCTGCACTCCGGTCGTGCCAGCTCTCGAGCGCGAGGTCGAGTTCGGCGTCGCTCTCGAGGAGGAACCGGGAAATTTCGGCGTCGTCGCGGAACCAGGTGTAGCCGTAGCCCCCCGAGTACTCGTAGTGGGGATCGAAGTCGGGGCCGGCGATTCGGCTGCCGACGTCGGCACTCAACAGCCCGAGCACCCGCAAATCGTCGACGACCGACTCCCCGTCGCCGGGAACGAACTGGTCGTCGGCGATCGACCGAACGGTCTCGCGGTCGTCGAACCGCTCAGTCGCGTCGACGAGATCCTCGACGACCGCGTCGCGGTCGGGTCGTTCTCGCAGGTCGGTGACGACCGTCGCAGTCCCGTTCTCGAGAGGTACGCGAGCGTAGACGTAGCCGCCGAGGCGACCGTCCTCGTACTGGCCGGTCTCGTCGCTGGCCGGAAAGTCGACCGGCTCGGCCCCGAGAACGTCCGGTAGCCGCTCAGGGAGTTGGCCGACGACCGTC
The DNA here is from genome assembly GCA_025517485.1 of Natronoglomus mannanivorans. Taxonomy (GTDB): domain Archaea; phylum Halobacteriota; class Halobacteria; order Halobacteriales; family Natrialbaceae; genus Halomontanus; species Halomontanus mannanivorans. The sequence goes on from JAOPKB010000001.1 coordinate 592,980, forward strand.
TCGAAGCCGGAGGCGCTCGCCAGAAAGTCGTGCTCGTCGCGGTGGTAGACCTCGACGACGCCGTCGTCCTCGAAGACGAGCTGGCCGATCCGGTCGTCTCGCCCGCCGGGTGCGAAGGCGACGAACACCTCGAGTGCGTCGACCGATCCCTCGGGCGCGACGACGTGAGTGACGTGGCGACTGCCGGTGGTCAGATCGGAGCGCTCGAGTTCGACCCCCTCGAGGTCGTAGGCCGTCTCGACGAGCGCGGTGTCGTCCGCATAGGACTGGGCGACGGGGTCGCAGTCGTCGAACCAGACCGTCTCGTCGTCGCGGGAGACGCCGAAGCGCGAGCGATCGATGCCGTAGAGACCAGAGAGCGGATAGGAGAAGTCCCTGAGAGAGCCGTCCCGCCCGACGTGGACGAGTCGGTCGTCGGTACCCGAGAAGTGTCCGGCGAGCGTTCGTCGCTCACCGGGAAAGAGAGCGGTCTCGTCGCGAGTTCGTTTGTAGTCGTCGAGTGCGGAACGCAAGGTCATTGTTCTGTGATACGGGACAGACGGTACAAAAGTGTGTTGTAAAACTCGTTCACAGATGCAAATCAGTCCGCAACCGGTAAGAGCCTGTGTTTCGTCGGCAGCGATATGCACCCCGGTCCACCGCGATTCTGTACGGTCAGCGAGGCGGTCGAACTCGCGCCGCGACATCCCGAGCCCGACGCGAGCTACGCGTGGTCGACTCTCGAGAGACCCGACGGGAGCGATCTCTCGGTCGGATCGAACGCGGTCGTACACGTCGAACCGGACGTCCCCGGCACGTACCGGTTCGAACTCGAGGCTCCCGACGGACGATACGAACAGACCGTGCGCGCGTTTCCGGACCCGCGACGGTCGGTCCGGTTCGAACTCCCGGTCGCGGCGCTTCCCGACCACGACCCCGCGGACGTCTCCGTCATCGGCCCGTTCAACGATCACCTCGTCGGACGGGATCGGCCGCGACTCGAGGACGATACCTACGTCTACGAGACGCGGCTTCCGCCGGGTTCGCGTCGCTTCGCGTACGTGGTCGGCGAGAACGTTGGGGACGCCGTGTGGGACAATGTCGTCGTCCCCGGACCGGGACGGCCGCGCCTCGCGCTCGCAGGCGAAGTTCGCGAGGGGGAACTCGTCGTCACCGCCGACGCCGAACCGGGGACCGACAGTGGGTACGACGCGAGCGACCTCGACATCGAGTACGTCGTCGACGACCGTGATCGGAGTGACCTCCCACCCGACGCGCTGTCGGTCACAGACGGCGTTGCACGCATCGATAGGGACACGATCGAGGGCACCGTTCGACTGCACGCGGTCGCCGTCGGCGAGCGCCACAGCGTGGCGGACTGCCTCGACATTCGGGTCGCGGCCGACGGAACGCCAGAGATCCGTCGACCGAACGAACCACCCGAGTGGGCACGAGACACCGTCGTCTACGAGATCTTCGTTCGGTCGTTCACTCACGAAGCGAGTTTCGACGCCCTCGAGCGACGGGTGCCCTACCTCGCACACCTCGGCGTCGACTGCGTCTGGCTGACGCCGATCCTCGCGGGGCCGACGACCCACGGCTACCACACGACCGATTACTTCGAGACTGCGAGCGATCTCGGCACGCGCGAAGACTTTCAGTCGTTCGTCGACCGCTGTCACGACGCCGGGATCCGGGTCGTCTTCGACCTGGTGATCAATCACACCGCCCGCGAACACCCGGCGTTCGACATGAGCGCGGCCGGGGTCCCCGAGTACCGTGACTGGTACGTCTGGGAGTCCCTCGAGTCGGCAGGGCTCGAAGAGAGCGATCTCGAGTCCGAACTCGAGGACACTGACAGGCGTGCGTCGAACGCACCGCCCTCACGGAAACTGCGGGGCCGTGAGAGGGAGGTCGCCCAGTACTACTTCGACTGGCGTGGGATCCCCAACCTGAACTACGACTCCCTCGCGGTGCGGGCGTTCGTGCTCTCGGTCGTCGACGAGTGGGCCGACGTCGTCGACGGCTACCGCTGTGACGTCGCGTGGGCCGTTCCCCACGGGTTCTGGAAGGAAGTCCGAGACCGTGTTCGCGAGCGAGATCCCGAATTTCTGCTACTCGACGAGAGCATCCCGCGCGATCCGGACTTTCAAGAAGGGGAATTCGACGTTCACTACGACACGACGCTGTACGACACTCTCCGCGATATCGGCACCGGCGACCGCCCCGCCGCCGCTCTGCTCGAGGCCGCCACGGCACCCGAACGCGAGGGGTTCCCCGACCGGTCGCTGCACATGCGATACGTCGAAAACCACGACGAACCTCGGTACCTCGAGGAATGCAGCACTGACGCCCTGCATGCCGCCGCGGCCGCGACCTGCACGCTTCCGGGGGTTCCCCTGATCTACTACGGGCAAGAGCGGGGCGCGACCGAGTACCGAGGGCCGATTCCCTGGGAGGGTGACGGGGAACTGACGTCGTTCCACCGCGAGCTGATCGAAACGCGAGCCGACTCGGCGGCCCTCTCTGGCGGCGAGTTCGACACGCTCGAGTACGACGCCGACAGCGACGCCGCGGTCGCCTTCGCTCGTACCGACTCCTCCGGGTCCGAATCCGAAGGGGTCATCGTCGCGCTCAACTTCGGGAGCGAACCGGCGACGGTCCGAGTTCGCCTCTCCGAGGCGGTCGGCGGCGGACTTGAGGTCGGCGGCGAGAACGAGGACGAAGCCACCGATCTGGTGTCGGGAACTCGCGTGCCGATCGACCGCGACGGCGACGCGAAAACGGTCTCGTTCCCGGTCGCGGACGTGGTCGTCCTCGAAACGACGGTGTAGGTAGTCAGAACACTCATACCCCCTCCACGGACACATACACATAGACTCATGGACGAGGCGACGCTTGCGGACAGACTCCGACAGCTGGGCCTGTCGGAGAAAGAAATCGACACGTATCTCACGATTCTCGACCACGGCGAGGCCAAGGCGAGCACCGTCGCCGACGATGCGGGCGTCTCGAAGCGCTACGTCTACAGCGTCAGCGAGAAACTCGACGACCGCGGGTTCGTCGAAGTCAACGACCACGTCGTCCCGACGACGATCCGCGCACACCCGCCCGAGGAGGTCGTCGACAAACTGACGACGGAACTGCAGGCCCTCGAGCCAGCGCTGACCGACCGGTACGGCGACGTTCCCGAACAGCACCAGGAGTTCGAAGTCATCAAGACGCGGACGACCGTCCTCAAGCGCATTCGCGAACTCCTCGAGCGCGCCGAAGACGAGATCACCCTCTCGGTTCCGGCCACCCTGCTCGAGGAGATCGAAGACGAATTGCGCGAGACCGTCGACCGCGGCGTGCTCGTCATCCTGCTGGTCAGCGGCGAGGAGTCACCCGAGGAAGAGCGATTCGACGGCGTCGCGAGCGTCGTTCGGATCTGGGGTGAGAACGCGCCGCTGATCGTCACCGCCGACCGACGGCAGGGCCTGTTCGCCCCCAACGAGATGCTCGTCCGAACGAACTCCGGCAAGCGCGGCATCGCCATCGCACAGGAACAGCTCGTTCCGATCATCGTCGGCTCCTTCTTCGGCAACTACTGGCCGATGGCGACTCAGGCGTACGTCACCGATCCGACCGCCCTCCCCGAGACCTACACCGGCTTCCGCCACGCCGTCTTGCAGTCGACGCTTCACCTCGAGGCCGGCACCGACGTCCGTGTCACCGCACAGGCACGGCCCGTTCGAACCGACGATTACGCCACCATCGAGGGGTTGCTCGTCGGGGTTCGCCAGAGTCTGCTCGCGCCCACTCGGGACACGTTCGCCGTCGAGAACGCCCTGATCGTCGAGACCGACGACGGCGAGACCGTCACCCTCGGCGGCGAAGGGGCGTTCGTCGAGGACTTCGAGACGCGACGGGTGACGCTCTCGAGTATGGAGTGAGCGGGTCGAGGCCCGGCGGAGCCAGTCCTCACACCCGTCGTCCTCCCTCGTTTCGTTCCGTACCCGTTCTGGCGCTCAGTCCGTAACTGGCCGCCCATCTCGTCGTCAACCGTTCTCGGGCCTTCCGAATCGTCCCGCGTTCGTCGATCGACGTCCCGCCCGCTCGAGGTCGAGGCCCCCGCGAGCGCACCGTCGAGACCTCGAGCGGTCTCCCGGATGCGTGAATCGAACCGCTTACCAGCGACGGGTCGGTATCGCCGCGTATGGAAGCCGTGGTCGTCGCAGACGAGCTGCAGCGGTCCTACGGGGACACCGACGCGCTCGCCGGCGTCTCGCTGTCGATCGGACGAGGAGAGGTGTTCGCGCTCATCGGCCCCAACGGGGCGGGGAAAACGACGCTGGTTCGGGCGCTCACCGGAACGACCGTTCCGGACGGTGGCTCCGCACGCGTGCTCGGGAACTCGCCGGAGACGGTCGACCGCGACCGACTGGGCGTCCTCCCGCAGGACTTCAGCCCGCCGGACCGGCTGACTGCCCGCGAACTGCTCGCCTACTACGCCGGCCTCTACGAGGAGCCGCGCGATCCGGACGCGGTCCTCGCGGACGTTGGCCTCGCGGACGCGGGCGACACGTGGTACGAGAACCTCTCGGGCGGCCAGCAACGCCGCGTCTGCGTCGGAACCACGCTCGTCAACGACCCGGACGTACTCGTCCTCGACGAACCGACGACCGGCATCGACCCCGCCGGCCGACGAACCGTCTGGCGACTCGTCGAATCGCTCGCCGACGCCGGCACGACCGTCCTACTGACGACCCACGACATGGCCGAAGCCCAGCGGCTGGGCGACCGCGTCGGTCTCCTCGCCGACGGAGAACTGATCGCCGTCGGAACGCCCGAGGAGCTCGTGACGACCCACGCCGGCTCGAGTCGGCTCACCGTCGAGATCCCGACTCCCGACGCGGATACTAGAGCGGACGCCGACCCTCCAACGCCGGTCGATCCCGCCACCTTCGCGGACCTCGAGTATCCGATCGACGTACGGACCAACGCCGAGACGAGCACCGTCGTCGTTCGAGAGATTTCACCCACCGAGATCGCCAGCGTCGTCACCTTCCTCGACGAGCGTGAGATCGAGTACACCGAACTGGCGTGGGCCGAACCCGACCTCGAGGACGTCTACCTCGAACTCGCAGACGAGACAGAGGTGGCTCGAACGGGTCGAGCAGGTGGGGGTACCGGCGCGACGATGGCTGAGACCGAAGTCGCTGATCCCAACGAGGGGAGGGAGAGTCCATGAGCCGGTTGCGCCGCATCCGCGCGGAAGCGAACGCCGACTGGCGGTCGTTCGTCCGCCGGCGGACTGCCGTCTTCTTCACGTTCTTCTTCCCCGTGATCTTGATCGTAATCTTCGGTGCACTCGTGCGGACCGATCCGGGCTCCGGTGGGGGAGGCGGCCTGTTCGCAGAGGCGCCGGGTTACTACGTCCCCGGTTATCTCGCGGTCGTCGTCCTCTTTACGCCGCTGTCTCGGATGGGCAGCGAAGTCGCCCGCCACCGCGAGGGCAATCGCTTCGAGAAACTGGCGACGACGCCGCTGACCCGCGGGGAGTGGCTGCTCGCCCAGACGGTCGTCAACGCCGTCATCATCGGGCTGGCGAGCCTGCTCATCCTCGCGCTCGTCGTCGTGTTGACGGGAGCCGAGATCGTGTTCTCCCCGCTCCTGATTCCGTACGTCCTCGTCGGCGTCGTCTGTTTCTGTGGCGTCGGCGCGATGCTCGGCAGCTACACCGACTCCCAGGACGGGGCGATCGCCGCCAGCAACGCCATCGGCCTTCCCCTGCTCTTCCTCTCGGAGACGTTCGTCACCACCGAACAGTTACCCGGCTGGTTCGAACCGCTGATGAACCTCTCGCCGCTGACGTACTTCGCTCGCGGCGTCCGCGCGGCGACGTTTCCCGAGGCCGGTGTCGGGGACCTCGCCGGACTCGAGCCGGCGCTCGGTAACCTCCTCGTGCTCACGGTCCTCGCGGTCGGCTTCTTCGCGCTCGGCGCGTGGTCGATCCCGCGGACGGATTGAACGTCGGGGCTATGGGATAAACAGGCGCAAAACCTCGCGCTTTAGCGCGGAGGATTCAAAGCCCAAACACGATCATCGGCTGGAACTCGTACTGGTAGACGTGATTGAGTAACACGTACGTGACCACGCCGAGGACGAGGCTGAGGATCCACGCTGCCGCCGCGATTCGCCCGACTCTCGCGTGGGCAGTCTGGCGAAGCTCCGCCGGTGTGTGGGTCAGCCCGAGGACCAGAGCGTAGAGGACGACCGGGACCGCCACGATCGAAAGCAGGATGTGAATCGCGAGCATCGCCAGGTAGGCGTACCTGACCGGATCGGAGACGCCAGCGATGTACTTCTCGCCCCCGCCACCGACTCGAATCAGGTAGACGACCAGGAACAACAGGATGAGGGCGAACGCACCCATCATCGCCAACCGGTGTTTGTCGACCTCGTCTCGACGGATCCAGTACCAGCCCAGAACTAGCAACACCGTCGTCGCCGTGTTGATCACCGCAATCGCGTGCGTGAACAGGTTCACCTGTGCTTCCGTGAGATCCGGATAGATCGGGACGTCGAGCAAGAAGGTCCCGAGCACCAGTGCGTAGCCGACGACCGTCAACACGACCGTCACAGCGATCGGATTCTCGCGCACCTGCCGTCTCGCGTCAGCGGTTGCCATTGTCGAACCTTGGGAGAGGCCCCGTATTTGTGTTGCTCTTCGGGTCTCGTCCGTCCTCGACGGTCGGGATCGTCACTGATTCGAAGAGTCCTCTGACTCGGATCGCTCCTCGAGATCGAACGGCACGTAATCGAGCGCGTCCCGAACACGCGACTGGACGTCGAAGAGATACCGCTCGGTGTCCTCGACGGTCGACCCGGATTCGTCGTAGGCGTGTTGGGTGTAGACGACCTTTTCGACGGTAACGTCCTCGGGGATCGACTGCGCGACGACGAATCCGTCGAGCGCTCGTCCAGGCTGGATCTCGACGTCCGTCACACACCACCACGACGGCACTTCGTGTGCGTGTGGCACCACGACGTTCGATCCCTCGTACATGAAGCCGTCGTCACCGATAAAACTCGTCTTCGCTCGACCCCGCCACTCGAGAGGTCGATCGCTCGTGTTGTGAACCTCGAAAAAGACCGCCGTACGGACCATCTCGGCGGGGACGCCGGAGACGATCGACGCGAGTTCCAGTTCGTGGACCAGCCCCAGGAGCGTCACCGTCAGGAGGTCGCCGTCGACGCGCAATCGGGGGCCGCGGTTCGGGTTCGGAGCCGTCGCCCGTGGGCTGGCCTCGGGACCGGAACCCGTTCGCGCTCGTGCTTGTGCGTCTCGAGCGTCGGGATCGAACGTCGGGTCCGCCGCCACGACCTCGCTGCGGGCAGTCGCTCCGTACTCGGTGTCGCCTACCGGAGCAACCTCGCCAGTGATCTCCTCGTAGGCCTCTTTGATCCGAAGAAACCGCTCTCGAGAACCACCCTGATCGGGGTGGTGTTCTTTCAACAACGCCCGATAGGCACGCCGGATCTCCGACCGATCGGCATCCGGCGCCACCCCGAGGACGTCGTAGTGGCGTTCCATCGTGTACTGCATCTGCTCCTCGTCGAAAAGAGTCTTTGTGTTCGATTCGGGGTGACTCGAATTCGTGTTCGTATTCGTATTCGTATTTGAACACAAGTTCGAACGGTGTGTCACGGAGACCGAAACAGAACCACAATCGACACTCGGCGACTCCTCACTCGAGTGTCACCGCACCGTCGCTGGACACCGTAACCGTGTAGCCACAGAAGGGGAAGGTCACCGTTCCAGTCCGCTGTGAGAGACCGCTGTGAGTCGGCTCGAACAGCGCGTCGAGTGCTGCTGGGTCGACCGCGTCGTACAGCGGTTCGTACTCGGGAGGAGACAGGTCTGCAGCCGGTACATCTTCGGCGTCAGCGACAGCCCTGACGACTGCCTGACTCGGTGGTCGCTGAAACGACGTGTCGATACGGTCGCCCCCCTCTTTCATACTAGCCGGATATTTCGGACGTGAGGCATAAGCCTGTCCTTCTATCACCGGCGCTTTCTACCGATATATTCACTTTCACTTCGATATCGAAGGAGTATATGAGATCATTCGTGATCGTATCGCGATTCGGTTAACCTCTTTCAAAAAGAGTCACAGACCGTCGTCCACCCAAAGTGTCAGTAATACACCTCGAACGGACGACCGTCACCGAATGTGAATCGCCGGCTTCCCCGGTTTCGCCCGACGGGTTAGCGGGTCGTCGTCGGTTCCACGCCGAACCGTGACAGTCCCGCCGAACTCGTCGCGTACCAACCACGTCGCCTGTGTCAGGAGTTCGAGTTCCCGTTCGCGCTCGAGTGTCGGAGCCAACTCCGCAGGCTGTGCCGCCAGCGTCTCGGCGTAGTCGATGGCGTCGTCGCCGTGGTCGGCGATCAGCTCGTCCGCGAGTATTCGATCGACGAGCACGTCAGAATCGTCGGGGGTGTCGTCGAAACCGGAATCAAGGTCAGGATCGAGATCGGCATCGGACTCCACCGACTCGGCACCCCCCGCGAACGCTCGAGCGAGGTCGTGGGCACGATACTTCCACTCTGGAGCGACGACCAGTTCGATTCGCTCCGGGTCGTCGATATCGACGACGGTCGTAATATCTCGAACGTCGTCGATGGTCCGCTCGACGAGTCGACGCTCGAGGCGGGCATCGGAGACCGGTTCAACTGGCTCCGGCCAGTCGGCTTGCACGACGAGTCCGTCCCCGCGGAGTTTGTTCCAGAGCTCTTCGGCCAGGTGGGGCGCCATCGGTGCGACCAGCGCGGCGACCGTCAGGAGTCCGCGACGGTGGACGTCGTCGTGTGGCGTTTCGTACGCGCGATATCGACGGAGCAGGCCGGCAAGACGGCGAATCTCGGCGACTGCGCGGTGGAACCGAAAGCGCTCGAACTCGTCGGTGACCGTCGCGATGGTTCGGTCGATCTCCCGCTCGACGTAGGTATCGTGGGGGTGGCGTTCGGTCCGTCCGTCGACGTCCTCGACGAACGAAGTGACCATCGAAAACAGCGTCTGCTGGAAGTCGTAAGTCGAGCTCACGTCGTTGGCCGTCCACTCGAAGTCCTGTTCAGGATGGGCTGCCGAGAGGAGAAACAGACGCGTCGTCTCTGCACCGTACTCGTGAGGGGCGACCACGTTCCCCGTCGACTTGGACATCTTCTCGCCGCCGTAGAGCACCGTCCCCTGATTGACGAGCCGGTCGACCGGTTCGCGATCCTCGAGCAAGCCGAGGTCGGCGAGCGCACGCGTGAAAAAGCGAATGTACAGCAGGTGGAGGATCGCGTGCTCGTCGCCGCCGACGTAGACGTCGACCGGCATCCACTCGCGTGCACGGTCCGCGTCGAACGGAGCGTCCTCGAGGTCCGGCGAGAGGAATCGCAGGAAGTACCACGAGGAGTCGACGAAGGTGTCCATCGTGTCCGTCTCGCGGCGAGCGGACTGACCGCACTCCGGACAGCTGGTCTCGACGAACGAATCGATCTCCTCGAGCGGGTTCCCCGTCGTCTGGACGAACTCCGGGAGTTCCACGGGGAGGTCCTCGTCGGGCACGAGCACGTGGCCGCAGTCCTCACAGTGGACGACCGGGATCGGCGTCCCCCAGTAGCGCTGTCTGGAGATGAGCCAGTCGCGCAGGCGATAGGTGACGTCCGCCTCGATGGCGTCGACCTCCTCCTCGTCGACGAGCCGTTCGCGGGCGACTTTGCTCTCGAGGCCGCTGTACTCGCCGCTTCCCTCGAGGGTTCCCTCGCCGGTGTAGGCGTCGGCGGCGAGATCGATCGTCTCCGTCTCGGCGCCGTCCGGCTCGATCACGCCCTCGATCTCGATTCCGTGCTCGAGCGCGAACGCGTGATCGCGTTCGTTGTGCGCGGGGACACCCATCACCGCCCCGGTCCCGACGTCGTCGAGGACGTACGCCGCCACGTAGACCGGTAACTCCTCGCCCGTCAGCGGGTGGATCGCTCGAGCGTCCGTCTCGATCCCGGCGTAACCCAGTTCGTCCGCCGACTCCTCGTGGACCGTCTCGACGTACTCGGCGAGCGCGTCGTCGTCTGCGGCGAGGTCTGAGACCAAATCGTGGCCGGGCGAGAGCGCGACGTAGGTCGCGCCGTAGACGGTGTCCGGTCGCGTCGAGAAGACGTCGACCGCGTCGTGGTCGGGCACCTCGAACGTGATCCGGGCCCCCTCGCGGCGACCGATCCAGTTGCGCTGAATCTCACGTACCCCGTCGGGCCACGCCTCGAGGTCGTTGAGGCCCTCGAGGAGTTCTTCGGCGTAGTCGGTGATCGTGAAGAACCATTGATCGAGTTCGCGTCGGCTGACGGGCGTGTGACAGCGCCAGCAGGTGCGTTTACCGTTGGTTCCGTCTTCATGTTCGTCTTCGATAACTCCCTCGTCGACTTCCACCTGCGCATCCGCCAGCACGGTCTCACAGTCCGGACACCAGTTGACCGTCGCCCCCTCGTACTCGACGAGATCCGCCTCGTAGAGGCGCTTGAAGAGCCACTGATTCCAGCGGTAGTACTCGGGCTCGCAGGTCGTGATCTCCCGGGACCAGTCGTAGCCAAAGCCCATCGTCTGCAGTTCGTCGCGCATCCTCGAGATACACGCCTTCGTCCACGACTCGGGGTCGGTGTAGCGTTCGAACGCGGCGTTTTCGGCGGGGAGACCGAACGCATCCCACCCCATCGGGTGGAGGACGTCGTCGCCACACATCCGCCGGTAGCGGGCGTGGGCGTCCGTGATCGCGTAGTTTCGGATGTGACCCATGTGGAGCGTCCCCGACGTGTAGGGGAACATTCCGAGGACGTACGTCGGATCCGCGGCGTCCTCGGAGAGGGCGTAGACGTCCTCCTGATCCCACATGTACTGCCAGAACTCCTGCGCCTCGGCGTGATCGTAGTGTCTCGTCATCCTTGGGTTGGCCGTTGGTTTCCTCTGGGGTGTGAGCGCATATCATTGTTCGGCTGACGATGACGGGTTTCGACAGCTGATCAACCGCCCTCGAAACGCTGGCCGGTGATTGTTCGCGTACGGCTCGTCACTAGGCAGTAAGGGTCCGACAACCGAATTTTTGGCCTGTAAATCGCTAACTGATGAGGTCTCATCGAACAGAGTAAAAACACGGTCGAGCGACGATCCACTGTCAGGTTTCGATACTACTGTGAGAGAGGCCGATACAAACTCGATCGCGAACACTCAGCCACCGCTCTTGGCGATGGTCGAATAGTTCCGTCCGACAGAATCGTTCTCGCCCGCTACTCGATCCCGAACCGTTCTATCGCTCGACCTGCAGTCTCGGCCAGTCGCTCGAGGATTTGCGAATGCTCGTGCTCCGCGCCGCGTCGGACCCCTCAACCTCGGTCTCTCGTTCGACTTCGGGACTGTTGGAACTCACGATAGACTTCTGGACGCGAGATTGAACGACTCTTGATCGAAGCTCGTCCATAAATGCGGTAGGAAATACAGTGTAGATCCATACCACCAGATCGCCGATCAAGTGGCTGATTTGATCAACCATGCCTTCTGAGAATGGTGAATATTTTCACCTCCAATGGTAATATATGTACGTGACTACTGATTGGGGGACAAATGTTGGCGCGATGCTTGCTGGTTTCCTTGTTGCTGGTTTACTTGGGACCACCGCAAGGAATATAGTCACATTCCTAGGACTTTCTGAACCTTTCTTATTTCTTTCAGTATATGTTTTTGGAGGTCTTGGTTTCTTTAGCGTGATGTATACTTACTATCGGATATTTCTTGTCGAGTGATCAGCAGCATTTTGAGTCACCATCACACCCTTCCTAGTGAAGCGGAAAACAGCGGATGATTTATGTCCGAAATCTTCCCATCACTATCCTAATTGTAATGGATCAAGACGGCATCCTCTTGTAATTCATTGGATCCTAAAAACAGAACTCGTCTAACCTCGCCACCCACCATGTCAATATACATATAATACGCGAATCATCGAGAGAATCTACTCAACACACCGATTGTTACTTATTACGGGTCATTATTCTGGAGTCCTGGCGGGTATCGGGTCACGAGCGACCTATCGATGACTTGCCGGTAGAAAGAGAACTAACACCAAAATGGGAGTAGTCCCGGGCGGATTCGAACCGCCGTCATGGGCTTGCTTCCGTGACGGCCTGAACCGAACACGTCCAAAGGCCCATATGATTGGCCACTACACCACGGGACTCTATCGAGTTGCTATCCGCCCGTCGCACAATAGTGTTACTTTTTGGTCCGAGGTGTGACAGTGATCTCTCCCTCTTCCACACGGCGATGACAACTGCGACAGAGGGTGATAACGTTCGACAACGTATGAGCCTCTTCCGGACGATCGAACTCCCGCACGGGAATCAGGTGATGAACGTCGGGATTCTGGCCGAGTTCTTCTTTCCTCGCGCCGCAATGCTGGCACTGATAGTCGTCTCGACGACGTGCTTCGCGCCGTATCCGCCACCAATTCTGGCCGTAATCGATCGATCCGCCTTCCCACTGGTGGTGATCCGGACCGACGACGTTCTCGGCCAGCCAGTTCCCGTAACACTCCTGATCGCAGAAACAGCCTCGCGTTCGTTGGTTGGCTCTCGAGGGATACACCTCCAGTTCGGTCTCACAGGACGGACAGTCGATGACCACTCGAGGCCCCTTCTCCGACGGGTTTTCCGGGAGCAGTCCGTCCGCATCTTCGACGCAGTCCGAACAGTAGTTGCCCTGTTTGTCCGACGGATAGTACGAAAATGTCGATCCACACACCGTACATTCGGACCGCTCTTTCGCATCGCTCCAGTTTCCGTTGTGTTTTCCCGCATTCGGATTGCAGTGGTCACAGTACTTCCGCCGAGATTTCGGGTCGTAAAACTCCGTCTCACACCCCTTGCACGTCCGATTCGGTAGCGGGTCACCGTGCACTTTCGTGTGATGTTGACGCATTCCTTGCTGAGTCCGAAACGACTGCGAACATGTCGGGCATTCCATACATATTGTTGAGTGTGTAGAACGGTAAATTCAACCTAACCGTTCCGGAAGTGAAACTGTTTCCATCACTCTAAAGACGTCCCCGATCACCGCAGTGACAGAGCCCCCCACCTCGAGCGAAACCCGCCGAAAACACCCCTCAAACACCCGGTAGGGGGTCGATAACAATACCTCCCAACGAAATCGCATGTGTCAGACAGAGGCATGACGCTAACACATCGCGTACAGCGCCTGTTCGGAACTGAGGGCCAAGATGGACTCTACGAGTGTGGCAGTTGTGGACGGAACTTCGAGTACAACAGACAGCTGTGTCCTGACTGTGGGTGCTATCGGATCGAACGGACGACCTACGACGACCTCGTTGCAGTCGAGTGACAGTGTACGAACGGGTTACTGCGATCGGTTCCCGGTACTACTACGAGTCAGTCCGCGTGCCCACTCGCCTCGAGTTCGAGGTACTCACAGCAGTCTGCTTCGGCGTCGAAGCAGTCCGGACACTCTTCCCGTCGGTCGATGATCGTGTCGAGGCGGTCGGCGACGGTGTCGTCGATGACGCTCTCTAACGCCCGCGCTTCGTCGCGAAACTGCTCGACTTCGAGGACGTTCGCCAGAAACCGCTCGATGATGCAGTAGGTCTGGAGTGCGTGGTGGGCGCGCTCGAGTCCCTCGTCGGTCAGTGACGCGCCTTTGTACTTCTCGTGTTCGACGAGACCGCGGTCCTCGAGTTTGCCGACCATTTCGTTGACGCTGGCGGGGCTGACCTCGAGCATATCGGCGAGGGTACCGGTCGCCGCCGGCCCGTCTTCGATCCGCTGTGCGAGGTAGACTGCCTTCAGGTATTGATCTGCCGTGTTCATGCGTGGGCGTGGTCTCCATCTCCAGTGGGTGTGGTCGGCGGTTCGGTGCGATAGCTGCAGTCGATATCAGTGGTGGGTTCGGATTCGCGTTTGGATCCGAGTTCGAGTTCGAGTTCGAACGTCGCATCGACGGACCCGATCATGCTCGCCGCTCCATGATATCGGTGACGTCCTCGACACCCTCCTTTTCTTCCTCGCGGATCTCCACGAGCGTCTCGAGTACCTGATCGCGATCGATCGCGAACTCGCCGTCCGAGGCCTCGATGGCGTCGATCAGGTCGTCGTAGAACTTGTAGGCCGTCTCCTCGTTACACAGCTGGTCGTAGAGGACGCCGTCGGTGTCCTCTGGCGGGCCGTATCGCGCGTCGACCAGCGCGTTGATCTCCTCGTAGGATACCGTCTCGGCGTCCAAGTCGTCGATCAGCGCCTCGAGTCGCTCACGGTGGTCGGCCGACTCCTCGGTGGCCTCCGCGAGTAACTCCCGCACCTCCTCGTCGATCGCCTCTCGCTGGTCTGCGGGCAGCGAGTCGAGGTGGTGGGCGGCACGTGACTCGACGACCTCCTCGAGGACGACTCCGATCTGGAGGAGTCGGGCGAGTTGGTGGTCGCTCGAGACGCGCTGTCCCAGACTCATAGCAACGCATCGGGGGCGATGATACTTAACGCTCCCTACTCTGAGAACGGAAGTGTCGGTCGTGTCCGAGACCCCGATCACCGTCGGAACTGCCAGACGCGTGCCCCCTCCCCGCCGTCGATCGCGTCGACTTGCTTGAGCGCCTCCTTGAGACAGCGCCACCAGCTGTCGATCGTCTCGTACTCCGCCGGATACTCCTCGTAGAGCGCCTCGACGAAGTCCGAGCGACGCGCGCGGCCTCGGTCGCGAAGAAAGGCGATCGCGTGGCCGGCGACCTCGCGTCGGCGTTCGACGACCTCCGCCGACCGACCGCGAACCGAGAGCGTCTCGAGGTCGACCACGTCTTCACCGGGGCGGACGTCGTCGGCCGCTAGGCCGGTCGAAGAGGTGTACTCGAGGCCGGTCTCGACGTCGCGGTCGAGTCGCTTGCGCGTCTTCGCGACGGCGCGTCGGGAGAGTTCGTCGAGGCGGTCGATCTCGACATTCCCGAGGACGCCGGCGTCTTCGGCGACTGGGTCCTCGCGAATGCGCTCGACCCGTTCGGGGGTGAGGTTCATCGCGTTGATCAGTTCGGTTCTATCGGCGTCGGTCGACTCGAGGTCGAGTTTGCGTTCCGATTCCGATTCCGATTCGGGTTTCGTGGTCGTGTTCGTGTCTGTATCCGCGCCTGTGTCCGTCTCGGTCTTCGAGGGGAATTTCGGCTCCGGTGTCCGCTCTCGATCGATCTCGATCGAATCGGTGGGATCATCGCACCCCCTCGCTGTTCGGGCTCGGTCTTGCTCGTCGTTTCGACTCTCGTCTTCACGTTCCGACTCACCCCCAGTTTCAGTCTCCGGCCCGCCACCTGTCGATTCCGCGTCCGTATCCGAATTCGAGTCCGAGTCCGAATCGGAATCGGAATCCGAATCAGAGACTACGGTCGTTCGCGGTGTGCCCCGGATCTGGACGGTCGGGTCGCTTCGGGATGGCGTCCAGCCACCGTCTACAGCCTCGTATTCGATTCCGGGTCGCGACTCGTCCTCACGAACACCGGTGCAGTCACCGTCGACACTCCCCGAATCCGCCCCCTCCGCCGACATACGCCGCGTCTCCGCCGTCTGTCGATTCGCCGCCTCGGCGTTCACGAGTTGCGCTTCGAGCTGTGCGATTCGCTCCCGATAGGCCTCGAGAAGCACGGACCGGTCGGCGTCCTCGCGGTGGTCGATCGTGTCGCGGTGCTCGAGTAACCAGCGGATGTACGCCGATCGGTTCTCGAAACCGAGCAGTTCGCGTTCGACCTCGAGGGCGGCGACCGTCTCGGCGTCCAGTTCGACGGGGATTACCCGCATCGATACGTGGTACCGCCTCGCCGTACAAAAAACGTTGTCAGACGCCCGTCAGCGTGGTATTTCCTCGCACGTTCGGTTCGGTCGACCACCGCGATTCTCGTCATCGTTCGCACGAACCGCTCGAGAGCACCGAATTCCCGTATCGACAGACCATACGCCTTTGTGGCTGTCGGCCAAACGATACGCTATGGACGAACGGCCCGACGCTGGCGACCCGCCGGCGACGAACGTCGAGGGTGACCAACCGGTCATCGACGCGTCGATGGAAACCGAGGACGCGACCGTCCACGAGGAGGGGACCGAACTCGAGCGAACGATTACTCTCACCGGCGGGCTGTCGATCGGCGTCGGGACGATGATCGGTGCCGGAATCTTCGTGTTCCCGGGACTCGCAGCGGGACGCGCCGGTCCTGCAGCTGCCGCCTCGTTCGCGATCGGGGCCGTCGTCGCCTTGCTCGTCGCACTTCCGGCGTCGGAACTGGCGACGGCGATGCCCCGCAGCGGCGGCGGCTACTACTTCATCTCGCGGGGATTGGGGACCGTCTACGGCACCGTCGTCGGTCTCGGGCTCTGGCTGGGGCTCGTGTTCGCGTCGGCGTTTTACCTCGTCGGCTTCGGCCACTACGCGGCGGCCGTCCTCGCAGAAATCGGCATTCAACTCTCGGTCAACCCCGCAGTGCCCCTCGGTGTCCTCTTCGGCGCGCTCCTGACCGGACTGAGTATGACCGGGACCGAACGGGCGGCGGCGGTCCAGAACGTCGTCGTCGGCCTCTTGCTCGTGATTCTCTCGATCTTTCTGGCTTACGGCAGCCTGGATTCACTGGGTCTATTCGGTGCCGAATCGACACCCGAGCGCTTCGCACCCTTTGGCCCGATGCCGGTAATCTCGACCGCGGCGCTCGTCTTCACGTCCTATCTGGGATTCGCCCAGGTCGCGACCGTCGCCGGTGAGATCGAACAGCCGAGTCGAAACCTTCCGCTCGCGATGATCGGCTCGGTCGTCGTCGTCGGCCTGTTTTACGTGACGACGATCTTCGTCGCGACGAGTGCGTTCTCGAGTGGCGACCTCGAGGCATTCGGTGAAACGGCGATCGTCGAGGTCGCCCGCGAGTTCGTCGGACTCCCCGGCGCGGTGGCGATCCTCGTCGCGGGGCTGCTGGCGACGGTATCGAGTGCGAACGCGTCGATCCTGAGCTCCTCGCGGGCGGTGTATGCACTGAGCAAGGACGCGTTGCTTCCGCGCCGTGCGAGCGAGATCAACCTTCGCTACGGGACGCCACACGTCGCTCTCGGACTCGCCGGCGTACCGATCCTCCTGCTGACGGCGACCGGGCAAGTCGAGTTACTCGCGGAGGTCGCCTCCTTTCTCCACCTCGTGATGTACGGGCTTCTCTGTGTGGCGTTGCTGGTCCTCCGCCGAAATCCACCGGAGTGGTACGACCCTGACTTCCGGACGCCCGCCTATCCGGTCGTCCCGGTGGTCGGAGCGCTCGCGAGTTTCGGCCTCATCGCGTTCATGGACTTCCGATCGATCGCGATCGGGATCGGCGTGATGATCGTCTCGGTCGGCTGGTACTTCGTGTACGCCGACGAAATCACCCTCAAAGGACAGGTCTGAGTAGAATACGAGTACTATGACAGCACACGACCGCGAACACGAACCCGAACCCGAACCCGAGATCGAAACCGACCCGGAGACGACGGAAACTGGGACCGAAAACGAGAGTGAGAGATCAGGTGACGCCGGTTCGGGGCCGATTTTGGTCCCCAACCGCATCCTCGAGACGGACGCGATCGAACCCGGTGTCGTCTCCTTGCTCTCGCGAGCGTCGGTCGTCTTACTCGGCTATCACGAACTACCCGAACAGACACCGCCGGGACAGGCCCGCCTTCAGTTCGAAGATCGTGCCCAGAATCGCCTCGACGAACTCGCCGAATCACTCGAGCTGGCTGGTGCCACAGTCGAGACACGACTGGTGTTCACCCACGACCGCGAACAGACGCTCAACCGCGTCGCCGACGAGACGAACTGCGTCGCCACGTTGCTCCCGAACCCGTCGATGCGACTCGAGGACGTTCTCGTCCCCCTGCGCGGCGAGCGCTCGGTCGAGCGGGTCGCGGGGCTGGTCGGCAACCTTCTCGCCGGACTGGACGTCTCGGTGACGCTCTATCACCTCGAGCGAGGCGACGAGCGAGCGAGCGCAGCCGTTCTCGAACGAGGGCGGAAGGTTTTGACGGGTCGGGGTGTCGATCCCGAGTTGATCGAGACCCGAACCGAGACCTCGCGCACGCCGGTCCGGGCGATCGTTCGAACCGCCGAGGAGTTCGACGCGGTCGTCATGGGCGAATCCGACCCGGGGGTCATGACGTTCGTCTTCGGCCAGACGGCAGCAGAGGTTGCAGAACGGTTTCGTGGGCCCGTGCTCGTCGTTCGACGGCGAGGGGACGAGGACGGACCGGCAGACGATCCGACCGTTCCCGTCGAACGCTCCGAGGACTCCACTGAGTGAGGACGACGCTACCGAGTGAAACGCTACTGGGTGAACCCACTGGCGGAACCCGACACGAGAACGAACGTATCACTCACGTGTCGTGTGAGCAGTCTCGAAACGAAAATTCACCGGCTCGAACCGTCCGAAGCGCCGTTCGGGTTCGTGGCGCAACTGGTTGTTACTCGTTCTCTGACTCGCGAAGTCGCTGCTGGATCAGGTCCTCGAGGTCTTCGCGGAACTCGTCGACGGCGACTTCCTCGAGGACGGGCACGAAGAAGCCCTCCACGAGCATGTTACGGGCGAGACGCGGCGAGACGCCGCGAGAGGTCATGTACAGCAGATCCTCCTCGTCGATCTGGCCGACCGTCGCGGAGTGGCTGGCCTCGGTGTCGTGGTTGTTGATGATCAGCTTCGGGGAGGCGTCGGCCTCGCTTTCGTCGCTGAGCATCAGCGTGTTCTCGCGCTGGTAGGAACTCGTGTCCCAGGCGTCGCGACCGACGTCCTGGACGCCCTCGTAGACCGAGCGGGCGGTGTCGTCGGTGACGCCGCGAGTGACCAGATCCGCCGTGGTGTGCTCGGCGCGGTGCCAGACCTTGACGTCGAGGTCGAAGTGCTGCTCGTCGTGGCCGAAGAAGGCACCGACGATCTGGGTCTCCGAACTGTCGCCCTCGAGTTCCGTCGAGACCTCGCTCTTCGTGAGCTGGGTGCCGATGTTGCCCTCGATCCAGTCGATCGTGGCGTAGGTGTCGGTGACGCCGCGCTTGCACGAGAAGCTGTAGGAATCCTCCGAGAGGTTCTGCAGCGAGCCGTACTGGACCGAACTGTTCTCCCCAGCGCTGATTTCGACGATACCGCTGTAGTACTTCTCACCGTCGACTGCGTCGGATCCCGTCGACTGACGCTCGAGGATCGTCACCGAACTCGACTCCTCGGTGACGACGAGCGTGTAGTTGAACAGCGACCGGGAGTTCATCTCCGTCCGGATCGTGACGTCCTCGGCGTCGACGCCTTCGGGGACGTAGATGACGGTTCCAGTGCTGAACAGCGCCGTCGAGAGCGCCGTGAGATAGTTCTCCTGTGGGTCGACGATAGAGCCGAAGTGCTCACGCAAGAGCTCCTCGTGCTCGGCGACAGCCTCGTCCCACGGCAGGACCTCAACGTCGTCGGGTCCGACCTGGTCTTTCTTCTCGGCCCAGTTCAGCGGGTCGACGAGGGTCTCGAAGTCGAGTTCGTGGAGATTCGTCCAGTCTCGACCCGGCGTCCGGATGACGTCGGGCATGTCGATCGACTCGAGTGCCTCGAGAGCCTCGAGACGGGTCTCGAGGAGCCAGTCGGGCTCGTCTAGGTTCCCGCTGATCTCGCGTACCTGTTCCTCGGTCAGATTGGCGTGTACCTGCGTGCTCATATCGATTCTCGGAGTTACCCGAGGCTTCCCTCCATCTCGAGTTCGATCAAGCGATTCAGTTCGACCGCGTACTCGATCGGCAGTTCTTCAGTGATCGGTTCGATGAAGCCGGCGACGATCATCTTCTTGGCGTCGTCGTCGTCCAGTCCGCGGCTCTGGAGGTAGAAGATGTCCTCGTCGCCGATCTTCCCGACGGTCGCCTCGTGGGCGACGTCGACTTTCGACTCCTCGATTTCCATGTAGGGCATGGTGTCCGAGGTGGACTCGTTGTCGAACATCAGGGCGTCACACTCCACTGCGGTGGACGAGCCCTCGGCACCGTCGGCGATGTGGACGAGCCCACGATAGTTGGTCCGGCCGCCGTCCTTCGAGATCGACTTGGATTCGATTGTCGACTTCGTGTCGGGTGCGTTGTGGTAGACCTTCGCGCCGGTGTCGATGTTCTGGCCCTCGCCGGCGAAGGCGATGGTGATGTGGGTGTCCGTGGCGCCGCGACCCTTGAGGATCGTACACGGGTAGAGCATGGTGGCTTTCGAGCCCATACTGCCGGAGACCCACTCCATCTTGCCGTTCGCTTCGACGATAGCGCGCTTGGTGTTGAGGTTGAAGGTGTTCTTCGACCAGTTCTGGACCGTCGAGTATTGGACGTGGGCGTCCTCCTCGACGAAGACCTCGACACAGCCGCTGTGGAGGTTGTGGGCACCGTACTTTGGAGCACTGCAGCCCTCGATGTAGTGGACTTCCGAGCCCTTCTCGGCGACGATGAGCGTGTGCTCGAACTGGCCCATCCCCTCCGAATTCATCCGGAAGTACGCCTGCACCGGCATCTCGACGGTGACGTCCTCGGGGACGTAGACGAACGAGCCGCCCGACCAGACGGCGCCGTGAAGCGCCGCGAACTTGTTGTCGCTCGGGGGCACGCAGGTCGTCATGAAGTACTCCTTGACGAGCTCTGGGTGCTCTTTGACCGCGCGGTCCATGTTCATGAAGACCACGCCCTTCTCCTCCCACTGTTCTTGCATGTTCTGGTAGACGACCTCGGACTCGTACTGAGCGCCGACGCCGGAGAGGGCGTTCTTTTCGGCCTCCGGAATGCCCAGCTTGTCGAACGTGTCCTTGATCTCTTCGGGCAGTTCCGTCCAGTCGTCGACGCCTTCACGCTTGTCGACGTCGGGGCGGATGTAGGGGACGATCTCTTCGATGTCGAGTTCCGTCAGGTCGGGCTGGCCGGGCCAGTCCGTCGGCAGCGGCATCGCCTGATACTGTTTGAGTGCGCGAAGGCGCCGCTCTAGCATCCACTCGGGCTCGTCTTTGTCCTCCGAAATGAGGCGGACGACCTCTTCGGTCAGGCCTTTGTCGGACTTAACGGCCGAGCGCTCTTCTTTTTTGAACTCGAAGCGCGCTTCGGTGTCGGTCTCTTTGAGGTGATCTTGATCTGAACTCATGATATGTCGTGTCTGATGGTAGCGGCCGAAGCCGTATTACCGTTGTTCTAGTCGAATTCGGTTACGCCGGCTCTACGCGGTCTCGTAGACCTCTTCGCGGACCCAGTCGTACCCCTTGTCCTCGAGTTCCTCGGCGAGTTCCGGACCGCCGCTCTTGGCGATCTTTCCGTCGAGCATCACGTGAACGTGGTCGGGCTCGACGTAGTCGAGGATACGCTGGTAGTGGGTGATCTGGAGGACGCCAGTTCCCTGCGTGTCGCGGAGGGCGTTGATGCCGTTGGCGACGTCCTGCAGACGGTCGATGTCCAGCCCGGAGTCGATCTCGTCGAGGACGGCGATCGAGGGCTCGAGGATCGCGGCCTGGAGAACTTCGTTCTGTTTCTTCTCACCACCCGAGAAGCCCGCGTTGAGGTACCGCTGTGCGAACTTCGCGTCCATGTCGAGCTGTTCCATCTTCTCCTGGAGGATCTCCTGGAACTCAGCGACGCCGACCTCACCGTCGTCGGCGGGGCCTTCCATCGGCGAGGTTTCGAAGCCTTCGTCCGCGTCGTCCTCCGCGTCGTCTTCACTCTCCTCGTCCTCGAAGAGTTCCTCGCGTTCCTCGAGTTTGGCGTTGAGCGCCGTTCGGAGGAAGTTCGTCATCGTGACGCCCTCGATCTCGGCGGGATACTGGAACGCCAGGAAGATACCCAGCGCCGCGCGCTCGTTGGGCTCGAGATCGAGAATGTCCCACGTGCGCTTGTCTTCGGGGATGTCGAAGTCCTCGCCGAAGTCGCCCTCCTCGAGGTGAAGCAAGACCTCGCCCTCGGTGACCTCGTAGGCGGGGTGGCCGGCGACGATCTTCGCCGTCGTCGACTTTCCGCTGCCGTTCGGTCCCATCAGGGCGTGGATCTCGCCCGACTCGACCTCGAGGTCGACGCCGCGCAGGATCTGCTCACCGCCCTCTTCTGCGACTTCCGCGTGCAAATTGTTGAGTTGTAGACGTGCCATTTTGCGGTTACCTCTATCGTGTAACGTGTGGGGCGTGCCCGTCATAACGGTTTCGTATCCGATTGGATACGCTTCCGAATGGCGAAAATTATTTTCCGTATAGGAAACCCGTCGGCAGCGTCGGGGTCTCGATTCGGAACTGAAGGAAGGTCCCCAGAGAAACCTGTGAGAGCGTAACACGGCCGAAAAACGGACCGTTCGTCACCGGATTCGACCGGGAGACGACGGTCTCTCACATGAAATTATCGAGACCAGTTTGCTCCTGACCGCTCTTGACTTCTTCCCAGGAGATACCGAGCGCCTCGAGAACCCGCTCGATCGGTCCCTGTAACGTCTTCTCGAGCATGATATCGTGGTCGACCTCGAACTCCTCGGGGATCTGGTCGTCGTACTCGAAGCAGATGACGTCCGGGTCGCGTTTGAACGCCCCGTAGAGCGGATCGGTACGTGCGTCGAATCCCTCCTCGTTCTCCATCCGGCGGAAGAACTCGGGGTCGACGCGTTTCAGGTAGAGCCGTTTGGGTTTACTGCCGCGGTCGAAGTTCGTCCCCAGCAAGAGGTTGGCGTACTTCGCGCCTCGAACCTGAGCGGTGTCGGTATCGTAGTCGTCCAAGCGTTTGCCGATCCCACCGGGGATGGCGATCTCCTCGTAGCTCACGTTGCCGGACCGGACCCGCTCGATGACCTCGTGGAGGTACTCTTTCATCGCCTCGACATCACCCTCGCGGACGATCATTTCGATGACCTTATGCTGGACCTCCTTGGTGATCGGCGCGATGTCCGAGCGCTTGTACTCGAAGCCGGTGATGTCGATGTCGTCGACGTCCTTGCCTTCCTTCCAGACGATGTTGCCGGCGTAGCGTTTCTTCGTCCCCGCCTGAAAGAACCGGCGGTAGAGTTTCTCGAACTCGATCTGGAAGCGGTGGTCCTCCGCGTTCAGATCCTCGAGCGCGAAGTCGTCGTACCGTTCGTTGATGTACTCCTCGATCTCGAAGGACTGCTCGATGGCCTCCTCCTTCGATACCTCCTGTCCGAGTTCCAACATCACCGAATCGGTGTCACCGTAGGCGACGTCGTACCCGACCTCGTTGGCCGCCGTTTCGGTGAACGAGATGACTGCTCGGTTCGTCGAGGTGACGCCTGCGCTCATCGCCTGATCGTACAGTCGGAACCGATCCCACCCAAAAACGCCGTACAAGCTGTTCATGATGACCTTGACGGCGGCTTGCTGGCGGTCGTAGCGTTCGTACTGCTCGGATCCGGGTTCGTGTTCGTTGCGGAGCCCCTTCTTCACTTCGCGTTCGGTCAGGAGTTCGTCGACCATCTCCCTGATCATCCCGTCGGGCTCCTTTCGAAAGTGGATGCCTGTCGGCGTTTGATAGGTTTCTCCCTCGTAGGTTTCGGGATCGACCTTCGTCTCCGGCGACGCGTTGATCGTCACCATCGACATCGGGTAGAGAGACTTCAGGTCGAGGACGGAGACGTTCTCTTTGACGCCCGTGATCGGCTCGAAGACCGCCCCTCCCTCGAACTCTTCGGCTTCCTGTTGGCCCTTCGAGGGAAGCGCGAATTCCCCGTGGGCTTCGTGGAGAACGTACATGTCCACCGCGTCACCGGCCGTCGGTGCGTCCTCTAACTTACAACCCACCAGTTTGCGCGCTTCGTTCCAGAAGGAGACGATGCTCTGCTTGCGGTCGAGTTCCACGCAGAGTTCGACGTCCCGAAGGTTGTACTCGAGTAATTTCGTCGGGTCACCCTCCCAGAGGTCGCCGATGTCGCCGGCGTACCGTTCCTTGCCCACGCCGAGTTCCTCCTCGCCGACGGCGTCCAGTCGATAGGAGTCGAGTTCGGAGAAGACGGTCTGTTTGTAGGCGTACAGCAGGTCGAAGACCACACGTCCCTTGACGTCGGGACCGCCCCAGCCGCCGCTCCAGACCTCGTTGACCCGCGAGAGCCGGTCGGGATTCAGGTCGTACTCGTGGTGGGGGCCGTTCTTGACTTCGAGGCGGTCGAGGAAGTACGGTGCGTCGAAATCCTCGAAATTCCAGCCGGTGAGGACGTCCGGGTCGGTCTCGTCGACGTAGTCCAAAAACGCCTCGAGCATCGCCTCCTCCTCCTCGAAACTCCGAACCTCGTGGTCGATCTCGCCCTCGATGGGGTCGTAGTCCTCGATCTCCCTGGGAATCTCGCCGTCGCCGATGGGGGCTTCGTAGAGCCACATGACGTACTCGTCACGGCCGGAATCGTGGCTGGTGAGACAGACGATCGGTTCCTCGCCGTCCTCGGGGAACCCCGAGCGGTCGTCGACTTCGATGTCGAAGGTCAACACCCGCGGGTCGGCGTCGACGTCGGCGGCCTCGACCTCCTCGTGGGGGACGATCAGCGACTCCTCGTCGTCGCTTCTCCGTTCTGGCACCCGGATCCCGCTCCGGATGTCCTTGTCGATCAGGAACCGGTTCGGAAAGAGGATGTCCGCCTCGTAGTGGTCGAACTCGTCACGGATGTTCCCGACGTCCCGTGGCGTCTGTCCGAAGATCTTCGTGAGTTTTTCGCCCCGGATACTCTCGTAGGGGTCGCCGTTCTCGTCGGTCTCCTCCCAGCCTGTGATCCGGTCGTCCTGCAGATCACCGTCCGAAAGCGTCGCCGTCGGCGCGTAGAAGTACGGTCGAAAGCCGACGACGCGAACGTGCTCGAGGTCGCCTGCAGCCGTCCGGCCGAAGACGTGCATGATCGGCCGTTCGTCGTCGCCCCGGCCGGCGATCGTGTAATCGACCTGCATCACCGCCAGCTCGAGGTCACCCTGTGAATCGGGCAGCGTCTCCTCGAGGACGTCGACCACTTCCGAGCCCGTCGAACCGCCGTTGCCAGCGACGGCGATGGCCTCCTCGTCGGGTCGCTGTGCGGACTCAGTTGCGTAGTCCGCGAGTCCGGTTTGCCCCTCGTCAGTCATGGGGTTCGGTACGGATGGGCCAGTTAAAAACCTCCGCAATCGCGTGCCACCGGCGCTGCGCTCGGGAACCGTCACACGTCGAACCTGTTACACGTCCGGCAGTAAGACATTTAATGTGGTAACACATAGCACATTGCGAGGTGACCGAAGTGCCCACTCGCGCAGACGACGACACTGGCAGGACGGACGACAGCATTCGACGTGGCGAACCCGCAAGTATCGCGACGATCGAGTCGTACGAGACCGACGAGAGTATCGTCTTCTACGACGCGGAGAACCCCCTCGCGTGGGTCGAAACCTCCCGAACACTCCCGCTCGAGGATCTGGCATAGTTAGGCAACTCTTTTCTACGGACTTTCCGTGTACTCGACTGTGGTGTTCGAGCGAACCGAGCACGAGCCAGAAGAGTACGACCCGGAGGAGGACCTCCACGATCCGGAGTCGGACTCGCTTACCATTCCGAGCGTAACCATCCCCGAGGTGGAGACGAGCGAAGCCGACGTTCCGGGCGAGATCCAATCCGCCTTCTGGCTCATCGTCCTCACCCTCAACGCCGCAATTCTCGCGGGGTCTGTAGGAATTCTCCTGCTCGTGTTCGGATACGATCAGACCACCGGAATCGGACTGCTCGTCGGTGGTCTCGCACTCTTCGCTCTCGCAGGTCGTCGGTATCGAAACGTTCGACCGAAACTGGAGGCGGATCCGGACTCGACCGCCGACTCGGCCCCGAACGACGGGCCGGCCGCGAGCGGAAGTAAAGACGAAACCGAAGACGACGAAGAGAACGACGAGAACGAAACTAGACTCGAAAGTCAGACAGACGCAGAGACGAACACAGACGCGGACGCGGACACAGACACAGACACAGCACCCGACTCGAATTCTACTCGCAATTCCGACTTCGACTCCGACTCACCCGACTCAGATCAGACCTAACCCATGAAAACAGTCCGAGACGACGACGGTAATCGCTACCTCGTTCTCAAACAATCCGGCGACGCGAGTCTCATCCGCGACCCGGAAACCGGCAACGAATGCTACGTCAAGAACGACCGCCTCGAGACGGTCACCGGACAGAGCGCACTCGAGACCGCTGCACAGGGCGTCAGCCAGCCCGTTCGAACACTTCTGCGGAGCGTCCACGACGACCCGAGTCTCGGCCTCCTGATCGAACTGGCCGACAGCGGTCCGCTCGGCGTTCGACAGCTCCTCGAGACGTACGACATGTGTGAAAGCGATATCCACGGCCGACTCGCCGAATACACTGCGACTGGCCTGATAGAAGAGACCGACGTCGGCGGCGAGCGCGGCTATCGCGCGACCGACGAGTGCCAACGGGCGCTCGCGACGCTGCGCTCGAACGTCGACGGCGACGACTAGTCGAGACACAGCGTCACAAAACCGTTTTCGACGAACAGAACACGAACGTCTCGCCCGGTGAACGGACTCGAACTCGAGCCCTCAATCGGACGCCAACAACGTCGCTTCCGGCGGCTCGCCCCGCTCGAGTCGCGAGCGGTTCGAGGTCGAATCCTTCTCGACGCGTACGAGATCGTCGGCCGCACCGACGAGTTCCTCGTCGTGGCTGACGACGACGATCTGCTCGACGCCGAGGTCGCGCATCGACTCGACCAGCGAGACGAGTTGCGTGACGTGGCCCGAATCCAGAAACACCGTCGGTTCGTCCAGAATCAGCGGCGGCATCGGCGCCGTTCCTTCGACGCCCTCGGCGAGCAACCGATAGATCGCACATCGCAAGCTGAGGTTGAACAGCGCCCGCTCGCCGCCCGACAACTGTTCGGGCTCGAGCGGTTCGCCGTCTTTCTGGTAGACCGTCAGCCGGTACTCGCCGTCGAGGTCGATCGAGGCGTAGGAGTCGTTCTGATAGACCAGATCGAACGTCTCGTTCAACAGCCGCTCGAGCGTCTCGACGTTTCGCTGTCGCAACTCCGTCCGCAGGTCGCCGTAGGTCGCCTGCAGGGTCTCGGCTTCCTCGTACAGCGACTCGAGATCGGAACAGCGGGCGTCGACGTCCTCGAGGCGCTCTCGAAGAGTCTCGAGTTCCTCGAGTTCGTTCTCGACGGCCCCGATGGCGTTCTGGAGGTTGGTCCGGCGGTCCAGTAACGTCTCGAGTTCCGCCTCGACCTGCTCGATGTACTCCGCGGCGTTTTCTCGCTCCGAGCGAGCCTGCTCGATCCGGTCTTCGTCGAACTCGTCTTCGAGTTCGCGTTTTCGCTCCCGTTTGTCCGAGAGGCGGTTCCGACGCTCGTCGTTGAGCTCCGCCTTGTTCGCCCGACGTTCGCGGTCGGCCTCGATGTCGCTCTCGAGCGACTCGATCTCTGTGGCGAGTTCAGAGACTCGTCGGAGCTGCCCGAGCGTCTCCTTGAGCCCGCTCCGGGCGCCGTTGATCTCGCCGAGCTCGCTGCGGCGTTCGTCGGCCGTCGTTTCGATCTCGTCGGCGTCGGCGCGCTTTTCCTCGGCGTCGGCCTCGAGGTCTTCGGCCCGCTGGCGGAGGTCGTCGCGTTGCTCACGCCGCTGGGAGAGGGTCTCGCGTTTCTCCGCGAGTAACTGCTCGACGTTCTCTCGGTTGGTCTCGAGCTGTTCGACCTCCCGTTCGGCCTCACACAGCTCCTCGGCTCGCTCGAGACGCTCCGCCACTATCTCGAGTTCCGCCTGTAACTCCTCCTGGCGCTCCTCGAAATCAGCCAGTTCCTCGCGGCGCTCGGCGAGTACGTCGACGTGGGGCGAGTCCTCGACTGGCTGGCCGCACTCGGGGCACTTGCCCGCCTCGAGTAACTCCTCGCCCTCCTCGATCGAGGCCGTGGTCGCGTCGATCGTCGCGGAGACGTCGGCGAGCTCCGATCGCAACTCCTCGCGCTCGTTCGCGAGTTCCTCGCGGTGGTCGGCGGCCTCGCCGAAGGCGACCGGGGCGTCGTCGAACTCGCTTCGTCGGGTTTCGATCTTCTCGGCGAGTTCCTCGACGGTCGCCTCGCGTTCTTCGATCGTCGACTCGTCCTCGGCCAGCGTCTCTGCGAGCTCGTCGGCGTCGGCTCGTTTTCGCTCGGCTTCGGACTCGAGTTCCTCGGCGCGCTCGCGAAGTCGGGTCACCTCACCAGTGTGTTCCTGAATCGCGAGCCGGAGTTCCTCGAGCCCTTCACGAAGGGCTTCGTCTTGGGCCTCGAGTCGGTCGATCAGCTCCTCGACGGTCTCGTTCGACGTGGTAGGATCGAGATCGGTGGTCGGGTCCGAGTCGGTCTCGGTCTCTCTCTCGAGATTGACGTCGACGTCGACCCCGACATCCAGCTCGAGTTCGAGACTCGCTCCGACCTCGAGTTCGGACAGGACCGCCGCTCGTTCGTCCTCGTACTCCTCACACTCCTCTCGGCGCACTCGAATTCGCTCTTTGAGGTCCTCGCGTTCCCCCTCGGTCTCGGTGATCGTCGACCGCAACGCCTCGATCTCCTCGGCGAGGTCCGCCATTTCTTCACGGGTCTCCTCGTGGCGCTCGAGGACGTCCTCGGCGGTCTCGAGCGTTCGCTCGGCCTCGTCGCGCTGGGACTCGTAGTGTTCGATCTGCTCTGTGACCTCCGTGTGCTTCGATTCGAGGCCGTTCAGGCGCTCGTGGAGGTCTTTGTCCTCTTTGGTCTCGACCTGTTCGCGAAGGTTCTCCCGAACCTCGCGCTGGCCGTCGAGGACGGTCTTCACGCCGAGACGGGCGTCGCTGGCCCGTTCGCGGTACTCCTCGAGCGCGCCGAGCTGGAGGAGGTCGTCGATCATGTCCTGGCGGTCACTCGGCGAGGCGTGGATCAGTTTGTTGACCTCGCCCTGGCGGACGTAGGCGCAGTTGACGAAGGCGTCGGCGTCCATCCGCAACAGTTCGGTGACCTCCCGACGGACGTCGCGGGCACCCTCGACGGTTTCGGTCCCGGTCTCGAGGACGCACTTGGTCGTGGTCGCGCGGTCGCCGCGGAGTTTGAGATGTCGTTCGATGCGGTAGTCGCCGCCGTCGTGGGTGAAGGCGAGTTCGACCTCCGCCTCCTCCTCGCCGGTCGTGATCACGTCGTCGAGGGTCCGATCGTCTAAGGCTTTCGAGCCGTAGAGTGCGAAGAAGACGGCCTCGAGCAGCGTCGACTTCCCGCTCCCGTTGACGCCGTGGACGACGGTGACGCCGTGGTGAAGAGAGAGGTCGGCGTCGCCGTAGCACTTGAAGTTTCGCAGTCGAATTCGTTCGACCCTCACGCGAAATCACCCATCGAGACCTGTTCGTCCGCGTCGTCTGGCGTGTCGTCGTCCGTGTCGTCCACGTCGCTGCTGGTGTCCGTCTCGCTCGCGTCGGTAGCGACGTCCGACTCACTCGAGTCACTCGAGTCCGCCGTCGCCGGATCGGCTACGTCTTCGGTTTCGTTTCCGTCGTCCTCGTCGTTTCCGTCCCCGTCGCGCTCATCCAGTGCGTCGGCCACCGTCTGTACGTCTCGCTCGGTCTCTCCGTCGACCGCCGATCTGAACGCTTCCCGGTCGTCCTCGAGCGCCTCCCGAACCCTGCGTTCGACCGTCTCGCGAACGTTCGCGTCGACGACGTCGCCGTCGCGGACGGTCCGGTCGATGTCTCGAGCGGCGTCGCTCAACCCCAGATCGCGGATCCGCTCGCGGACCGCGTCGTCGGGATCGGCGAAACTCACCGAGACGTCCTCGTCGGTGTCGATCTCGCGGTGGTCGTTCACGCGGGCGATCAACGCGTCGCGGTCGATGGCGAACTCCTCGACTGCCGCGGGCGTGATCGGCTCGCCGCCGCCGTCGACGGTGACGATCACCACCGCGTCCTCGAGGTCGTATTCGCGCACGCGGTCGCGAACGCGGTCGATCCCCTCGCCGTCCTCGAGGTCGACGTCGACGAAGACGAACTCGCGTGTGGCCGGGAGGCCTCTGCGGGTGATCGCTACCTCGCCCTCGCCTTCGCCCTCGGATTCGAACGTGACGATGTTGTACCCCCGATCGTCTCGCTCGCTCGCGCTCGCGCGCTCGGTCGACCCGCAGTAGGTGACCCACGTGTCGGCCACCTCCGCGGTGTCCGGCGCGTGGTTGTCGCCGAGTAACATCGCGTCGAAGTCGACCGTCGCCTGCTCGAGCACCGTCTCGGTGTCCCAGTCGGCGTGGGCGAACGGTTCGAACAGGCCGTGGCTCACGAGCGCGCGGTGGTCGGCGTCAGTGGACTCGAACTCGTAGGCGAGGTCCTCGCGTCTCGATCGGGGGACGAAGTCCAGTCCGTAGAAGGCGACGTCGTCGATCACGTGTGGCTCGGCGCCGAGTCGTGTCGCCAGTCCGAGGTCCTCGAAGAGGTCGAGCCACTGTGCGTCGCGTTTCCCCTCGTGGTTGCCGACGACTGCCAGGAAGGGGATGTCCGCCTCCTGCAGTGTCCGGAGCACCTCGACCGTGCCCTGCAAGTCGACCAGTCCCGGTCGGCGGTCGTGAAAGAGGTCGCCGGCGTGGATCACCGCGTCGACGTCGTCGGAGACGGCGTCCTCGGCGACCTGCCGAAACGCCCGAAGGAAATCCCGTCGTCGCTCGGGTGTGTTGTACTGCTGGTACCCGATGTGGGTGTCGCCCGTGTGTATCACCCGCGTCATCTACGACTGTCTTGCGTACCGGTGCCTAAAGGGGTTGCGTGACCACGGTGAAAGTATTGTAGAGAGTAAAGGGATCGCAACTCGAGTGCGACGCCGGAGTTATTCGTCGATCTCGAGGGAGTAGAGCCGTTTGCGAGCGTCCGAGAACGAGAAGCGAGAGTCGATGACGTTCTCCTCGTCGAGTCGGTTCAGCGCGTACCGGACCGTCCGGGCCGGAAGCAGGGTCTCCTCGGCGATTTCCTGTTGGGTCATCGTCTCGTTGTACTCGAGTACCTTAGCGACGAGTTTGGCACTCGGTGGGAGGTCCCGGACGTCGTCCCACGTTCCCCTCGATTTGGTCTCCTGACGCAGCGACTCTGATGCACTCATCGTACACTGGCTTTCTGCATACGGGGTAATAATATTTGCTGTTTCACTCTATGCGCCACGGTAATCCACGAGAGGCGGTCGCATCTACCCGAAGCCTCTTATGAAGCAACCACCTACGGGTGGGTGATGAGCGACACTGTGGACGACGTCGACCTCCCATACGACGAGGACGAGGCGTCCCAACAGGAGAAAATACAGGCGCTCGAGGAACGCCTGGACGTCCTCGAGTCACAAAACGAGGAGATGCGGGACAAGCTCCTCGATGCGAACGCTGAGAACAACAAGTACCAGCAAAAACTCGAGCGACTCACACACGAAAACAAGAAACTCAAGCAGTCGCCCCTGTTCGTTGCGACGGTCCAAGAGATGAACGACGAAGGCGTCATCATCAAGCAACACGGCAACAACCAGGAGGCGCTGACCGAAGTGACCGACGAGATGCGCGACGAGATCGATCCGGACTCCCGGGTCGCGGTCAACAACTCTCTCTCTATCGTCAAGACCCTCTCGAGCGAGACGGACGTTCGTGCACGCGTGATGGAAGTCACCGAGAGCCCCGACGTGAGCTACGAGGACATCGGCGGCCTCGAAGAGCAGATGCAGGAGGTCCGCGAGACCGTCGAGATGCCGCTCAAGAAGCCCGACATGTTCAAAGACGTCGGGATTGACCCACCGAGTGGCGTCTTGCTGTACGGTCCGCCGGGGACCGGCAAGACGATGCTCGCCAAGGCGGTGGCCAACCAGACCGACGCCACCTTCATCAAGATGGCCGGCTCCGAACTCGTCCACAAGTTTATCGGCGAGGGAGCCAAGCTGGTTCGCGACCTCTTCGAGGTCGCCCGCGAACACGAACCCGCGGTCATCTTCATCGACGAGATCGACGCTATCGCCTCGAAGCGGACCGAATCCAAGACCAGCGGCGATGCGGAGGTCCAGCGGACGATGATGCAGTTACTGAGCGAGATGGACGGCTTCGAAGACCGCGGTGAGATCCGCATCATCGCCGCCACCAACCGTTTCGATATGCTCGACCGCGCAATTCTTCGACCCGGGCGGTTCGACCGCCTCATCGAGGTTCCCAAACCCAACGCGGAGGGCCGGGAGATCATCTTCCAGATCCACACGCGCAACATGAACGTCGCCGACGACGTCGAGTTCGAAGAACTCGCTGCGGAAGCCGAGAACGCCTCCGGTGCGGACGTCAAGGCCATCTGTACCGAGGCCGGGATGTTCGCCATCCGCGACGAGCGGACTGAGATCCGGATGGAGGACTTCCGCAACGCCTGGGAGAAGATCCAGGCCGAGAACGAAGACGAGGAAGTCTCGAAGACGTTCGCCTGAGCTGTCCGCCTCCTATCTGACCACGTTCTGCAGACTCTCCGATTTTATTCGGCATCCGACGGTCGTCGATTGCAAAATACACGTTCCTCCTGCTCGAGTCGTGACCGTCACCGTCACTCTTCTCGGTGGAACGGAAACGCGCTCACCGACCTCACAGCGTCCCGAAGAGGAGCCAGGGGACGACGAACAGGACCACGAACAACACTGTGAAAACGAGCAGGTATCCGACGACCGTACTCGCTGCGGTCACCCACGCGGGATGCTCGTAGTTACCGACATCGACAGCCATATCGAATTCCTCTCGAGACGCGAGTATAAGCCTACCGGGGGCGAAACCGGCGACGACGGCCGACCCTCGCTCTCGACTCTCACGTCGGTTTCCGGACGGTTTTTATCGCCCGAGTCGCTATCACCGCCAATGACGAAAATCGTCGTGGTGGACAACCACGGACAGTTCACCCACCTGGAACGCCGAGCCCTTCGCGACCTCGGCGTCGAAACGGAACTGATCGACAACGACGTCGACCCCGAAGAAGTCGACGCCGACGGCGTCGTCCTCTCGGGCGGCCCCGACATGGATCGTATCGGCCGCTCTGTAGAGTACCTCGAGGGCGACGTCCCCGTCCTCGGCATCTGTCTGGGGATGCAGATCATCGGTGTGGAACTGGGCGGGCGCGTCGACAGCGGCGAGTACGGCGGGTACGCCGACGTCACCGTCGACATTCTCGAAGAGGACGATCCGCTCGTCGGTTCGCTGGCTCCCGAGACGCGCGTCTGGGCGAGCCACGCGGACGAAGTCAAGGAGGTTCCCGAGGGGTTCACCCTGACCGCCAAAAGTGACGTCTGTGGCGTCGAGGCGATGAGCGACACCGACCGCGACCTCTACGGCGTCCAGTGGCACCCCGAGGTAGCCCACACTGAGGAGGGGGACGAAGTGTTCGAGAACTTCGTCGAGATCTGCGAGTCGGCAAAAGTGGACGCAGAAGCGCAAGCGTAGGTGGACACAAAAGCGCAAGCGGAAACGGAGGCGGAGATAGAGACGAAAGGCGGACGCGAACGGTCCCAGGATCCGGTAGATTAACTCTCGAGGCCGTCACATCTGGTTACTCACCCACATCACACCAGCACACACTACGACCAGTATTTACTCGTTCGACAGCAAAGCTACCGCCACGATGACCGAACTGCGCTACCTTCCCGACGCGGACGACGTAACGACGTTCACCGCGACGGTGACCGAAGCCACCCAGGAGTACGTCGTCCTCGAGGGAACCTACTTCTACCCCGAAGGCGGCGGCCAGCCTGCAGACCGGGGCACCCTCGAGTGGGACGGTGGCCGCGCCACCGTCGGAAACGTCCGGAAGGACCACGGCGAGGTCAGACACGACCTCGAGTCGCTCGAGGGCGAGCCGCCGGAACCGGGGACGACCGTCGAGGGAACGATCGATGCGGAACGCCGCCGCGACCTCAGTCGGATGCACACCGCCCAGCACGTCGTCTCCCGTCTCGTTCTGGAGGAGTTCGGGGCGACGACGGCGGGCAACCAGATCCACGTCGACCGATCGCGAATCGACTTCGAACCCGCAGATTTCGACGGGGACGATCTCGAGCGGATCCAACGACTGTCGAACGAGGCGATCGAGCGAGATTACGCGGTGACGAAGGCGGATCGGCCCCGTGATGCCGTCGAGGCGGCGGTCGACGAGGGACGGTCGCTACTCGAGATGATCCCCGACCACGTCGATCCCCTCCGCGTCGTCGACATCGAGGACTTCGATATGTGTCCCTGTGGCGGTACCCACGTGGACCGACTCGGCGAGATCGGACGCATCGAGATCACGGATCGCACGTCGAAAGGCGAGAACGTCGAGCGACTCGAGTTCGAGTTGCGCGATTCCTGAGTGTTCCCCTTCGCCCCGCGGGTTTTCGGTTCTCGGGTTCCGGTTTCTGGCCTACAGGTCCGTCTCTGCCTCGAACTCGAGTTCCTCGGTCCGCGCCCGCAATCGCTCGACGACCGACGGCGGGCCGTCACAGACGACGCGAACGGTCGATCCGTCGTAGTCGACGGTCTCGACGCTCGTTCGGTCGTACGCCCGAGAGACGACCGCCATCGCCTCGTCGCCGGCGGGCATCTGTAGTGTCGCACGCTCGGTCGGCAGTCTGGCACGCACTGCCGACCGCAGGGAATCGAGATTCGCTTCCGCACGCGCGCTGATCGGAATCGGCGACGGTACGAACGCCTCGGCGATCGCGAGTCTGGACTCGAGTTCGCCCTCGGTAAGTCGATCCGTCTTGTTACAGGCGGTGATCACGTTCTCGCGGTCGACGCCCTGCTCGTCGAGAACGTCGAGTGCGACCGCTAGCTTCTCGCGAAACTCCTCGCAGGGATCGGTCGCGTCCGCGACGAGGATCACCGCGTCGGCGGCCGCAGCTTCCGAGAGTGTCTCACTGAACGACGCGACGAGCCAGTGGGGCAGATCGCTCACGAAGCCGACCGTATCGGTCGCGAGCACCGGCCGTCCGTCGATGGTCGCGCGCCGGGTCGTCGTCTCGAGGGTCTCGAACAGGCGATCGGCGACGGCTGCGGTGGTCGTCGTTTCGTCCGTCGAAGTCGATTCGAATCCGCTCTCGGCCTCGGACTCGATTTCGGCCTCGAGACACAACTCGTCGGCCAGCCGACGAAGGAGCGTCGACTTCCCGGCGTTCGTGTAGCCGGCGATCGTCACGAGGTCGAATCCCTCCTCGCGGCGTCGCTTTCGAAACTGGTCGGCTGGGTCGGGCATCTCGGCGAGTTTTCGCTCGAGTCGGTCGATCCGGTCGCGGATATCGTAGACGGGAGAGCCCTTCTCGACGCCCCTGTTCAGCAGTCCCTCCTCGGCCGATTCGATCACTCGCGGCAGGTCGTAGCGTAACGTCGCGAGTTCGACCTGAAGCCGTGCGCGTCGCGTGTTCGCTCCCGATTCGAAGAGCCCGAGGACGAGGCGATACCTGTCGAGGACTCGCGTTCCGTCGGGGAGTGCGGTTTCGACCGAGTGGTGTTGCCCCGGCGTCAACTCGTCGTCGACGACGACCTGCCCTGCACCCGTCGAGTCGACGACCGTCGAGAGGTCGTCGAGTGCACCGCGGCCGAGGTACGTCCCGGAGTCTTCGGGGCCGACCTGCGTCCGTTCGCCGACGACCGAATGGCCGGCGGCGCTGACGAGTGCACGAATCTCGTCGGTCTCGATGGGAGTGGTCGGTTCGCGTTTCACGACGATGGTCGGTGTTTCGATATGTATCTGTTCTGACATTGGGTCGTGGTTGATACTGGTCGCTCGGTTGTTCGGAAACGATAGCTGGCTCAGCCAGTAGGACCCCCTGCCTGGCGAGCACGGACGCCAGTGGACGGTCACGACGTGAGCGGCAGGCTCACGGGGAACGCGACGTCCGGTCAGAACGAAACGGTCTCCATCGGTCTCGAGTGGAGCATCGGTCACCGACGAAAAGAACGTTCGGGTCGTATGCGAAAGCGTAGCAAGAAAGGAGAACGAACCGATTCTTATCGGTCTCGAATCGCCGTCCTACTCGGTGAACGTGATCCAGCCCTCCGGTGCGTGGTTTTTCACCGCGTTCATCGCTTCTCGAGCGTCGGTTCGAGAGTCGTAGGCGCGGGTACTCTCGGCCATCCGCTCGCCGTGTTCGTCGACGAGTCGCCACACCCAGCCGTCCTCGGCGGTGTGGAGTTCGAAGGAGACGCCGTCGATCTCGAGGATGCTCGCGTCGCCGATGAGACCGCGAACCGGCTCGAGTGCGTCGCGGGCGGCGTCGCTCGAGGCGTGGGGTTCGACTCCTTCGGCGACGGTGCGGCCGTTCTCGTCGATGAGCCGCCAGCGCCACTGTTCTTGCTCGTCGTCGTCGGCGAACAGTTCGAACGAAGCGACGTCGAAGTCGACTCGACCCGCGGCGGGCGCGAGCTTGCGAACGCGTTCGACGGCCTCGATCGCCTCGTCGGTCGTCGACTGGGCGCCGGCCGCCGACGCCAGCACGTTCCGGTCGCGGTCGACGAGTTCCCACTGCCACTGATCGTCACCTGTGAGCCGGATGATCGCCGACTCGATCGTGAAGATCGGTGCGTCACTGACGGCGTTTTTGAGGCTGTTGACGGCGCCGATGACCGTCTCGCGGTCCTCGTAGGAGAACGCCGATTCCGCGATTTCGTTGCGGTCGCGGTCGAGCAAGCGCCAGTCCCAAGTCCCGCTCGCACTCTCGCTTCCGCTCCCGTTCCCGTTCCCGTTTCTGCTCCCACTCCCGCTCCCGCTCTCGCGAATCTGCACTGCTACGTCGCCGATCGTGTAGTCGCGGGCAGTCTGGGCCGCGTCTCGAACCTGTGGCAGGCTCTCGATCAGTTCGTCCCGCGTCGGATGGGTCGTCTCCGAAACCGCGATCGTCTCGCCATCGGGGAGGACGAACCGCCAGTGCCAGTCCTCCTCGACGTACGTCTGGAAGATCGCGTTCTCCATCGTTCGGACGTCGGTCTCGAGGTGGTCGAGCAGTCGGTTCATCGCCTGTCTGGCGGCACCGCGGGTCGGATGGGTCGACGGATCTTCGGCGACGAGTTTCCCGGCTTCGTCGATGAGCCGCCATCCCCAGCGGTCCTCGTCGTCGACGAACAGTTCGAAGGCGGCGGTGTCGATCTCGAGCAGTTCGGCCTCGGGAGCCTGCTCTTTGAGCGTCATCATCGCCTCGGCGGCGTCGCCTCGCGAGGTGTGCTCCTCGCCGCTGTCTGCGAGCACGTTGCCGTCCTCGTCGATGAGCCGCCAGCGCCACTCGCCGGTGTCAGCCTCGTAGACCTGAAAGGCAGCGTTCTCGAACTCGATGAGGTCGGCCTGTGAGGCCTGCTCGCGGACCCGCGAGATCGCTTCGGCGGCAGCCTCGCTGTCCTCGTGGGGGTCCGTACTCGCGGCGACGACGTCGCGGTCTTCGGTGACGAGACGCCAGTGCCACTCCTCGCCGACGGGATAGGTCTCGTAGGCCGCGTCCTCGATCTCGACGATGTCCGCGTCTTGGACGTGAGCGCCGAACTCGTCGGTCGCGTTCGTGGCGTCGGATCGGGCCGACAGGTCCTCGGGGTTGCGTGCGATCACGCGTTCGGTGTCGTCGACCAGACGCCACTGCCACGATTCACCAGAGGTGTACAGTTCGTAGGTCGGCTCGCCGGCGACCGTCACGGAGGCCGTCTCGAGTTCCGGAAGTAACGCTTCGACCGCGTCCTCGGTGTCTCGGCGGGAGTCGAAGTCGACCGTACTCGCGGCGATCTCTTCGTCGGTGTCGTCGACGAACCGCCAGTACCAGTCCTCGCCCGACTCGCGTTCCCGGAGTTCCACGCCGACGTCCTCGAGGGCGAGTAGTCGGGCCTCGCCGAACCGTTCGGCGAAGTCCACGGCGGCGTCCTCGGCGTCTGCCTGGGTCGGGGCGGCGACCTCGCTGGTCGCCAGCGAGTTTCGGTCCTCGTCGAGCAGTTGCCAGAACCAGTCGTCGCGTTCGTTCGTGTAGGTGAACGCGGCGCCCTCGATGTCGATGACGTCGGCCTCGGGGCCGCGGTCCTTGAGGAAGCTCACCGACTGTTCGGCGCCGTCGCGGTCGCCAAAGACGTTCCCGCAGTCGGCGACGACGCTCCCGTCCTCGCGCATGAGCGTCCACTGCCACTGCCCGTCGCGGCGCTCGTAGAGTCGGAACGCCGACGTGGTCAGCTCCATCAACCCGGCGGAGCCGATCTGGGACTTGACGCGCTCGATGTCCTCTTCGGTCTGAGGTCGCGTCGTCGCGCTCTCCTCGCTGCCCGCTAACGCCTCGAGGTGGAGGATGTGCCACTTCCAGTCGCCGGCTTCGTCCCGGAAGACCGCGAACTGTGCACCCTCTAAGGCGTCGCCGGTCATGACCGGCGGTTCCTCGGTGACTCCTTCTTCCTCGACGAACATCCCGCGCTGTCCGGTCACGACCGGAATGAGGGCGGCGACGCCAGCGATCACTGCGATACCTGCGGTGAAGACGCCCATGACCTCCGGGCCGAGGTCCTCCCCGTAGCCGCGCCAGTGGCTGGGGTAGACGACGCCGAAAGAGCCGACACCGACCAGCGCGACGAGCGTCCCGACGATACTCGCCTGTATCCCCCGTCGTCTCACCGGAAGCATGAGGACGAAGCCGAGCAGTCCGAAGACCAGCCCGGATGCGGCGACGACTGCACTGACCCGGATGACGAAGTGTTCGTCACCGACGGTCGCGTACCCGATCAGGTACAACAACACCCCGGCCGCGCCCGCGATGTAGCCGACGATAAACAGCCAGTATCCGTACACGTCCTTCGAGGAGTCGGGATCGCCCACGTAGTGTTCGTACAGCCGAAACAGTTCGGTTCGAAATCCTGTGTTACCAGACATTCGTAAATTCGAGCCGATAACTGGGTTGGATCATAATAAGCTTCCGGCTACGTATCGGATCGTTTATCTTAGTTTAATTCACTGTTCGTGGTGTGGAACACACCGACGGGAACCGGAAGGCGGATTCCGGGACGATATCCGAACTGTCGTTTATACACCGACAAAACGGACTGCAAAATCCGGAGTCTTGGATTCAGCGACGGCTGGTACACTGACGGGCGGTATTACGGACAGCAATGGCAGAGGGTGAGTTCAACACGCAGCTCGTGAAAGAATCGATCCGACGAGAGGGGGTGGAAACGCCGCGTGACACCCGACTTCTCTCAGTTCTGAGAGAAGGAACGAAGACGAAGACTACTCGAGCATCGCGCCGGCCGGATGGGTCCCACAGACCGAGGGATCGTAGCCCGCGTCGGAGAGTCCGGTCCCGAATGCGAACACCGTATTGCCGAGCATCGCCATCGACGCCTGCCCGCCGGTGGCGGCGACGTCCTCGAGCGCTTCGAGAACGTCAGGAGTCAACAACTCGGCTTCGCGCGCGAACCCTCGCGAGGCGAAGATGAAGGAGGCGAGCGTCGGTTCTTCGACGACCCGTGAGAGGGCCTGCTTGCCTGCTTGGGAGAGTCGATCGGTGTCTCCCGAGAGCACGTCCGGCGTCGAGAGGTCGCCGAACGAAACGTATTCGACTCGCGCGCGCGCTGGAATAGCGTCCAGCAGGTTGTACGCCGGCGCGCCAGGCTCGAGTCGGATGGGGATGCCCCCACGGGCCTGTGCGACCACGTCGCCGAGTCCGGTCCCCGCCTGAACTTCGGCGCCGTGGGCGATCGT
This sequence comes from Natronoglomus mannanivorans, assembly GCA_025517485.1. Taxonomy (GTDB): domain Archaea; phylum Halobacteriota; class Halobacteria; order Halobacteriales; family Natrialbaceae; genus Halomontanus; species Halomontanus mannanivorans. The sequence continues at coordinate 632,678 of JAOPKB010000001.1, forward strand.
GACGAGTTCGTTCTCGGAGAGTTTGCGATCGAAGACGTGATTGGCCGCCAGCGCAGTTCCGAGCGCCATCGCACCCGAGGTGCCGAAGCCGGCGCCCAGCGGGAGGTCCGTCTCGACCTCGACCCGGGCGGAGACGGCGAGCGTTTCGAGGACGGTTTCGACCGGTTCGACGGAGACGGGTGTGAACTGGCGGTCATCGTCTCCGGTATCGCCCTCGTCGGCGTCGTCGGCCGTATCCGAGTCCTCGAGTAAGATTTCCGTTCCCGACGCCTCGGTTACAGTCGGTCGAACCGTCACCGTCACGCCGTCGGTGAGCGTCAGTCCCGCCCCTCGAGAGCCCGCTTTCGTCGGATCGTCGTCCGGGTGGGCACTGAAGAAGCCCGTGATGTGACCGGGAACGAACGCCGTCGCTTCCTCGCGCATTACGCCGGTCGTTTCGTCCGGCGAGATATAACGTTGAAGGTTCCAGACTCGCTCGTTCGGAGCGGTCCTCGAGACGTCCGGGTCGAGCAGTTGCACTGTGCAAACCGACGTTTCAAGGAGAGGGTCGTTGTTGCCTCGAGACGAGTACGGGAACAGACGACAACGAAGTCACGCGAGCGTCAGCCGAGACCGGCGTGGGATGGGGTCGAGAACGCCCGCGAAACGACACGACACGAGCCGAGGGAGCGACGACCGAGATGCCACTGGGAGGGATCGCACTCGCGACGGACTTCGCCATCGTCATCGTCACTGCGACGATCCTGAGCTACATCGCCAGGAAGACGGGACAGCCGACGATCGTCGCCTACATCCTCACCGGGATCGTCATCGGGCCGGTCCTCCTCGAGGTCGTCACCGAAGACGAACTGATCGAGGTGATGGGCGAACTGGGTCTGGGCTTCCTGTTGTTCTTGCTCGGGATCGAGATGCGATTCGACCGTATCAAGGACATCCTCAGGCCGATCGTCAACATCTCGATCGGACAGACGATCCTGCAGACCGGGGCGGCGTTCGCGATTGCGTTCCTGCTCGGCTTTCGGGGGATGGACGTCGTCGTCATCGCGCTGGCGACCGTCTTCGGCGCGACGCCGATCATCGTGAAACTGCTCGACGAGAAAGACGAACTCAAGACCCTCCCCGGACGGATCGACGTCGGCGTCCTCATCGTCCAGGACATCTACCTCGTGATCGTACTGGCGCTCGTCGGCGCCGGCCTCGAGGGCGCCGCCGGCGAGATCCTCCTCGACGTCGCCAGAATCCTCGGGTTGATGGCCGCCATCGGCGCGCTCTCGTATCTCGCCTACCGGTACGTGCTCCCGACGCTGTTGAGCGCGGTCGCCGACGACCGAAACGTCCTCTTCGTCGTCGGCCTCGCGTGGGCGTTCCTCTTTATCTTCCTCGCAGAGAGCCTCGACCTCTCGGTCGAGGTCGGCGCGTTCATCGCCGGGCTCAGCCTCGCACAACTGCCCTACAGCACCGAACTGCAAGAGCGCATGCAGCCGGTGACCGACTTCTTCCTCGTGGTCTTTTTCACCAGTATCGGACTCCAGCTCGAGGCCGAGTACCTGCTGACCTACTGGTGGCAGGCACTGGTCGCCTCCGGGGTTCTCGTGGTCGGCAACTTCCTGATCATGTTCTACCTGATCCACCGCGAGAACTTCGCCCCGGAGACGTCCTTTCTCGGCAGTATCAACATGATTCAGGTCAGCGAATTCTCGCTGGTCGTCGGCGCGCTGGCGGTCAGCGAAGAACTCGTCGAGGAACCCATCCTCGGCTACCTCAGCCTGATGGCGATCGTGACCATGACGCTCTCGACGTACGTCATCCTCTACAACGGCCACCTCTACGAACGCGCACGCCCGTACCTCGAGCGGTTCGAATCACCCGATCAACGTGCCACTGAACTCGAGATCAAGGAGGGACACGCACTCGTCGTCGGTTACGATCCGGTCGTCCGCGAGACGCTCCCCGTCCTTCAGGAACACTTCGAGGACGTCGTCGTCGTCGACCGATCAGCCGAAAACGTCGACGAACTTCGCGCGGCCGACGTCGAGTACCACTACGGTGATATCCGCCACGGCGAGATCCGCGAGGCGACGGACCTCGAGACGGCGGCGTTCGTCCTCTCGATGGCCCGGCCGGCCTCGGTCAGTCGCCAACTCGTCGAAGAAGCCGCCGAGGACGCGATCGTCGTCGCGGCCGCCGAACACGTCGAGGACGCCCGCGATCTCTCGGCGGAAGGCGTCGACTACGTCGTCGTCAAATCGGTACTCGCGGGCGAACTCCTCGGTGAGTACGTGATCTCGTTCCTCGAAGATCGCGACCGATTCGACGCCGACAGCGAGGCGGCGATGGCACGGATTCTCGAGCGAGCCGGGATCGGAGGCGGCGAGTATCCGAACCTCGGCGACGACGCGATCGGAGAGGGAGGTGAGAGCCGATGAGCGAAGTCGAGATCATCGCTACACTGACGCTCATCTTCGCCGTCGCGTCCGTCCTGTTGCTCGTCGCCAGTCGCTACTCCCTGCCGACGGTACCGCTGTACTTGCTCGCGGGCGTCGTCGTCGGTGGATTCGTCGACGAAACACAACTGCTCGATCTCGCGCAGTGGGGTATCGCGTTCCTCGTCTTCGCCTTCGCCGTCCACCTCGAGCCCCTCGAGGAGGGGGGCCTCGAGGCCGACAGCGTCCTCGTCGCGGTCGGCCAGCTCGTGGTCACCGGCGGAATCATGTACGCTGTCGGACTCGGACTCGGCTTCGACGAACTGAACGCGGTCTACTTCGCTATCGCCGGCACGTTCAGTTCCTCGCTCGTCGCACTCAGTCTCCTCGAGCGTCGGATCCGGCTGCGAAGCGTTCACGAACGCCTCGCCGAGTCGATCCACTTCGTCGAGGACGTGGCGGCGATCCTCGTCGTCTTGCTGTTGAGCGCGTTCGTCTACGCCGACGCTAGCGTGGTGGTGTTGCTGGCCGGTCTCGGCATGATTCTCGTCGGGTTCGCGATCCGATACACCCTGTTCGGACTCCTCACCGACTTCGCGGAGGGCGACGTCGAGATCCTGATGCTCACGGGCGTCTCCCTGATCATCGGCTTCATCGCCATCGCCGAGTTCACCGGCGTCTCCATCGTCGTCGGCGCGTTCGCCGCCGGTCTGGCCGTCGACTCGACGTACCCACACGACGTCGAGGTGATCGACGCCATCGGCTCGCTCGAGGACTTCTTCACGCCCATCTTCTTCGTCACGCTGGGTGCGCTCGTGTCGATTCCCTCGCTTTCCGCGGTCGGCTCGTCGGCCACTCTCGAGTTGGTCGGCGTCGGCGCGGTCCTCGTCGCGAGCGTCGTCCTCCTCAATCCGATTCTCACGTACGCGATCCTGCGCTGGCGGGAGTACGACTCCCGGGCGGCGCTGCTGACCGGACTCTCCCTCGATCAGGTCAGCGAGTTCGCCCTGATCATCGCGATCGAAGCCCTAGCCGCCGAGCGGATCGCCCCCGAACTCTTCGACGCGATCGTCCTCGCTGCGATCGTCACGATGTTCGTCTCGACGCTCACACACCAGTACGGTGACGACGCGTACCACTGGTTGGTCAGAGCCGGGCTCGTCGGATCGGACCGGGAGACGATCGCCGCGCGGAGTCGGGTCGCCGACGACCTCTCGGACCACGTCATCGTGACGGGCTACGACCGCGAGGGACAGCAGATCGTCGACGCCTGCGAGTCCGCGGGACAGCCGTACGTCGTCATCGAAAGCGATCCGCTGCGCCGCGAGACGGTCCGGGACCACTGCGAGAACTACGTCTTCGGCGACACGATGCTCGAGACGACGTGGGAGATCGCACGCGCCGAACGCGCGGCGCTGATCGTCGCGACCGTACCACGCCAGGAGTGGGCCGAGCGCGTCCTCACCTTCGATGTCGCCGCCGAGACCATCGTCCGGGCGGGCGACGTCGAATCCGGCGCCGCACTCCTCGAGCAGGGTGCGGTGTTCGTCGCCATTCCGGACGAACTCGCGGCCGACCAGTTGCGAGCGCACGTCGAGCAACTGCTGGCCGGCGACGAGAGCCGTGAGGAACTACAGGAGCGGTTCCGGGCTCGACTCGAGCAGGCGGTAGAGTACGGGCCGAGCGACGTGACTCGGATCCGGTGACGAGCGTGATCGGCGGCTTCCCGTCACTATCACCGTCACCGTCACCGTTCTCGTTCCGTCTCCCGCTCTCGCTCTCGCTCGGACTCTGGCATCCGACGATCGCGCCCATCGTACCCGCTCGACTCACGAGCCCGCTCGGCGAACGCACTCGCGTCTTCGATGGTCTCCGTCTCGAGGAGTCGCTCGAGCCGCCGTTCGAACTCCTCGTCGTCGAACTCGCCGCGGGCGTATCGTTCTCGGAGCGTCTCGAGGGCGTCTTCGGCGTCGCTCGGACTCGTCTCGGACGTCTGGCCGTTGTTAGCGACCTCCCGAGCCCGCCGCCGCTCGTACAGTTTGACGAGACCCATCACGACGGGGAGTACACCGGCGAACCCGACGGGGAACGCGATCCAGAACCAGGGGACACCCAGGGCGAGCAGACCGAACGCGACCGTCAGGATCAGTCCGATCGTGACCCCGGCGGCGATCTCTTCGAGCGGTGACTCGTCGTCGGTCGAGTCGTCCGATTTCGTGGGTCGATCCGCCGACGATTCCATGTGAGAACGAAAGAGCGCCACCGTATTCAATCCATCCGAGTGATAACATCGGCTCAGATTCGGGCTCAGTTCGCGTCGCGGTTGGCCTCGAGCCAGTTCATCGCGGGCGTCGCGGCGATGCCGTGGACGACGACCGACAGCAGAACGATCAGTCCGACCAGCGCCCACAGCAGGTCGGCGTTGCGAAACGGCGCCGTGTTCAGGGCGAACGAGAGGTAGTAAAACGAGCCGATTCCTCGAATGCCGAAGACGGAGATGACGATCCGTTCGCGCCACGGACGGTCGAACCCGAGCAGACCGACGACCCCTGCCAGTGGGCGTACGACGAACAAGATTCCCACGGCAACGAGTACCGCCTCCCACGTCAACGGCGCGAGCAGACCGTCGACTAACGCGCCGCCGAACAGGACCATGACCCCGACCATCAACAGGTACTCGGCCATCTCCGCGATGCTGTGGAGTGCGTCGTGGTACTCGTGGTGGCGCTCGTACTCCCGGATCGTCATCGCCGCGACGAAGACCGCGATGAAGCCGTAACCGCCGACCAGTTCGACCGCCGCGTAGGCGATCAGCGTGCCGGCGACCGCCTCGAGACCCTGCAGCGACCGCGAGAGCGGCGAGGCGGTCGTGAATCGGAAGATGACGAGCGCAACGAGCCAGCCGACGACGACGCCACCGACGAGGCCGACGACGAGTTTGTACGCGACGAAGACGAGCAGCCACTCGCCGAGCCATTTGCTCGGATCGTAGCCCACGAGCGCGAGGAGGATTGCGAGGTAGGTGAACGGAAACGCCAGCCCGTCGTTGAGCCCCGCCTCGGAGGTGAGCGCGAAGCGGACTTCGTCCTGAAGCCCCTCTCCGTCGGGGTCGGGTTCGGCTTCCATCCCTTCGCCCGGGCCCGGAACCTGTATTTCGGCGGCGAGGACGGGATCGGTGGGCGCGATGACCGCACCCAGCAACACCGCCGTCGGGAGCAACAGGCCGGCGACCCACCATCCCAGCAGCGCCGCACCCGCAATCGACAGCGGCATCGTGATCGCGAGCAGGCGCGCGGTCGACTCCCAGTCCGGCCACGCCACTCGACGGTCGAGTTTCAGCCCGGCGCCCATCAACGCGATGATGACGCCCAATTCGGTCAGCCGCTCGGCGGTGTCGGCGTGTTCGATCGGGTCCGGAAACGGAAGTGCCGGCGCGACAGTGAAGGCGATGGCGCCGAACGCGAGGTAGATGATCGGCAGGGAGAGCGCTCGCTCCGAGACGAGCTGGGTGAACACGACGACACTCAAAATCGTGAGCCCGGCCAGAAGCAATCCGACGACGAACCCGTCGAGCGCCATTGGAGAGTCCACCACCGCAGTTCGCTTAAGAGCGTGACTTGCAATCGGACGACCGAAAGGGACAGTGAGAGCGCTCTCCTCCCATCGTGGCGTGGCACCCACAGGCTCGCCCTTTTTTGGCCGTCCTCACGTACCACCCGTGATGAACCGCCGGCGATACCTCGAGTGTGTGCTCGTCACCACGAGCGCCGCCCTCGCCGGCTGTGCCGAAGAAGAAGACGTCGGCTACGAGGAGACGCCGACCCCCGTCGAGGAACAGACGCCGATCGAGGGGCCGATGCCGGACCTCCCGGTCGCCGAATATTCCGACGAGTACGAAGCCAGCCTCGAGGACGGGCTCGCGCTCGCGGGCGAGAACGTGGTCACCGACGAGGAAACCTTCGGCGAGGCGCTCGAGGCCCACGGGATCGAGATCGACCGCCTCGAGCGCGTGGATCGATTCCTCTTTCTCGAGTACTACTCGGGTGATCCGGTTCGGGGCGTCCTGCTGGACATGGGCTACGTCGTCGGCGCGTACGCCGTCCTCGTCGACGCCGTCGACGATCCTGCGCGGTTGCAGGTCTCGGTGCTCGACGACGCTGGCGAACCGTTCGGGACGTACACGGTCTACGTCGCCTGGGCTCAGCAGTTCGGGGAGGAAGAGCTATCGCTCGAGAACTACGGGGAACTGGTGTTCGAGACGTTCAAAACGGAGCGATCGTAGTCGGAGTCGCGCGACGTTACTCTTAGGACTCGGTCACTGTCGGTCCTGCGAGACTCGTTGGCTCCCAACGTCTTCGTCAGGGACTCAGACGCTGCCGGTCTCGCGGGAAGAGAACCGCTTCGCGGATGTTCTCGAGCCCCAGCATCGTCATCACGACGCGCTCGACGCCGTAGGCCCACCCGGCGTGGGGCGGCATCCCGTAGCGGAACATCTTCGTGTAGTAGTCGAACTGCTCGGGGTCGAGGCCCTGCTGTTCGAAGCCGGCGACGAGGTTCTCGTAGCGGTGCTCGCGCTGGCCGCCCGAGACCAGTTCCATCCGGGGGTGCATCAGGTCGAACCCCTTCGAGAGGTCGGGGTCGTCGTCGTGGTCCTGGATGTAGAACGGCTTGATCTCGCTGGGCCAGTCGGTGACGAAGTAGTGGCTGCCGATGTCCTCGCCGAGTGCCTTCTCGGCCTCCGTCGAGAGGTCGTCGCCCCAGACCAGCTGCTCGTCGACCTCGCCGGTCGCGTTGACGCGCTCGATAGCCTCTTCGTAGGTGAGGCGGGGGAACGACTCGTCGAGCGGCTCGAAGTCGTCGTAGCCGAGCAGGGAGAGCTGCGCTTCGCAGTTCTCGGCGACCGCCTGGTAGGCGGCCTTGAGCGTACCCTCGCAAACGTCCATCGCCTCGTGGTGGTCGATGAACGCCGACTCGAAGTCGATCATCGTCGCCTCGTTGAGGTGACGGGGCGTGTTGTGCTCCTCGGCGCGGAAGATGGGCCCGATCTCGAAGACGCGTTCGAGGTTGGAACCGACCATCAACTGCTTGAACAGCTGTGGGCTCTGGTTCATGAACGCTTCCTGCCCGAAGTAGGTGATCGGGAAGAGTTCGGTGCCGCCTTCGGTGCCGGTGGCGACGATCTTCGGCGTCGTGATCTCGGTACAGTCGACCTCGCGGAAGTACTCGCGGACCGCCCGCAGGATCTCCGCGCGAATCTCGAAGATCGCCTGGACCTCCTCCTTGCGGAGGTCGAGCGTGCGGTTGTCCAGTCGGGTCGAAATCTCGGCGTCGACCTTCCCGGAGGGGTCGAGGGGCAGTTCGGGGTCCGCAGGGGCGAGCACCTCGAGCGATTCGGGGGTGATTTCGACGCCCGTGGGTGCGCGGGGCTCTTCCTCGACGGCGCCGGAGACGCTGACGACGCTCTCGCGGGAGACGCCGAGACCGGTCTCGACGAGGTCTTCGTCCATCTCGTCTTTCTCGAACTTGACCTGGATCTTGCCGGTCGCGTCCCGGAGGATCAAGAAGGCGATGCCGCCGAGATCACGAATCTCGTGGACCCAGCCGGCGACGGTAACCTCGTCGCCTGGCTCGGCCTCGGCAGTATAGGTTCGGTTCTGCATACATCCCGGTTATCGAAGCCGCGACTTAAGCACAGTTGTTTCCCGTCGCCGAATCACTCGATGAGTCCGAGGTCCTCGAGCCGGGAGACGATCGTGTCGACGGCGTCGTCGGCGTTTTTGGGTTCTTTCCCGCCGGTGATGACGATCTTTCCGGAGCCGAACAACAGCGCGACGACTTTGGGCTCGTCGAGACGGTAGACGAGTCCGGGGAACTGTTCGGGTTCGTACTCGATGTTTTCGAGACCGAGGCCGATTGCGATCGCGTTCAGGTTGAGGTTGCGCCCGAGGTCGGCCGAACTGACGATGTTCTGGACGATGACCTCCGGATCCTCGTCGACCTGAATCTGGAGCTCTCGGAGCTTGTCGAAGACGATCTCGAGACTCTGGTGGACGTCGTCGGTACTCTTCGCGCCAGTGCAGACGATCTTCCCCGAGCGGAAGATCAGCGCGGCGGACTTGGGATTCTGCGTGCGGTAGACGAGACCTGGGAACTGTTCAGGATCGTAATCCGCACCCTCGAGGTCCATCGCGACGCTCTGGAGATCGAGTTCTTGTCCAATACCGGTCGAGGCGACCACGTTTTCGATGTTGATGGTGTCCTTCGGATCAGTCATAGTGATGAGAACAAACGTATTTAAACTTTATAAAGCTACGTAGTTTCCTTCGATTCTGACGACTGACGTCCTGTGAAATCGTGTCGCTGGCTCGTCGGGAACGACCCAGCGAGACGCGCTGGCCACCGTTATCCGCCTATCTGTCCATTGCAACCGGGGTCAGCCGACGAAGACAGTGCAAGCCCTCGCACTTTTTACGCCGAGTGTGTTAACTACGCATGGTCAACGTCCGTCGCGTCGTTCCGGTCACCAAGGCGGTGATCGGGGGCATCCAGAAACAGAACGTGTCGTTTATGGCCGCCAGTATCGCCTATCAGGCGTTTCTCTCGCTCATCCCGTTGCTCGTGCTGTTGTTCTTTCTCGTCTCGATCCTCGGCGACGAGGGGCTAGCCGCGGAAGTCACGGCGATGACCGAGGGCTTCATGCCGGAAAGCGGTAACCAGCTGCTCGAGGACACCATCGAGGGCTCCGTCGCGACCGCCGGAACGTCGATCATCGGGATCGTGACGCTGGTCTGGGGGTCGCTGAAGATATTTCGCGGGCTGGACACCGCCTTCTCCGAGATCTACGCTTCGACGGCGGAGAACTCCATCGTCTCCCAGATCCGCGACGGGCTGATCGTCTTCGGCGCGATCGTGTTGGCGGTCGTCGCCGCCGCCGGGGCGACCGTCGTCTTTACGTTCTTCCCACAGATACCGTTCATCGGGCTGTTGAACCCGCTCTTGCTCGTCGTCGGGCTCACGGTCGCGTTCTACCCGATGTACTACTTCTTCCCCGACGTCGAGGTGACCAAGCGGGAGATCCTGCCAGGCGTCGTCGTCGCCGCGGTCGGCTGGGCCACCCTGCAGGCGCTGTTTCAGGTCTACGTCGCCCTCTCGGGCGGCTCGACGGGCGGAGAGATCCTCGGTGCGGTCATCCTCCTGTTGACGTGGCTGTACTTCGGCGGGTTCGTGTTGCTGATCGGGGCCGTCGTGAACGCGACCGTCGGCGGACAGTTGCCGTCGCTCGAGGAGACCGACGACGACGTCGACATCGGCGACGGTCGGCGCGAGGAACTCGAAGCCGCGTCGGAAGCCAAAGCCGAGGCCAAAACACGCCGGATTCGACGCGAACTCGAACACCTCGAGGCCCGGTACGAGAGCCTCGAACGGGACCACGCGCGTCTGGAGCGCGACCTCGACGCCCAGCGTGGGCGCCGGTACGACCTCGAGGACGCCAACGCCGCACTCGAGGAGCGAATCGACGACCTCGAGCGCGAAAACGAGGCGCTTCGCGCGCGCCTCGAGTTACGACGGCGGCCACCGTGGAAACGGGCCGTTCGGTGGCTCGCCGGTCGGACGACGGTGTTCAGCGTCGGGACCGTCGAGCGCGACGACTGATCGGCTCCGTCTCGCTCGCGCGCGGCGGACCGACTCGAACCGGGGAGCCTTTGACTCGAGAGACCGACGCTCGACCAACGAATGCGCCCGGCCCATCCCACCGAACAGACCGTCGGCATGGAGTACTACGTCAGCGACACCGACGGCGTCGGCGGTCGCCTCCGCGCGAGCGACGACCACTTTCGCGTGCGCGAACTCGAGCGCTTCTCGACCGAGCCGCTCGCGGAGACCACGGACGCCTATCCCCACCTCGTCTTCCGGGCGACGCTGCGGGGCTGGGACACCAACGACTTCGCCGGTCGGGTTTCGGACGCCCTCGGCGTCTCCCGCGAGCGCGTCTCGTGGGCGGGGACGAAAGACAAGTACGCCGTCACCACGCAGCTGTTCTCGGTTTACGGTGCCGAGCCCGAGGAGCTTCCCGAGGTCGACGGCGCCGAGATCGAGGTGCTGGGACGGGCGGGACGCTCGCTCGAGTTCGGCGACCTCGCGGGCAACGAGTTCGAACTCGTGGTGAGCGACGCCGACCGGCCGGAGAACGCGTGGGAGATTACGGAGGAACTGGCGGCGTTCGCGGGGTTCGAAGGCGAGCACGAAGACGAGAGCGATGCAACGGCCTCCGACCCGCCACGGATCGCTGCCCCCAACTTCTTCGGCCAGCAGCGTTTCGGGAGCCGCCGACCGATCACCCACGAGGTCGGCCTCGAGATCGTCCGCGGCGACTGGGAGGGGGCCGTCATGGCCTACCTAGGGAACCCGAACGACGCCGAACCCGAAGCGACCCAAGAGGCCCGCCGGTTCGTCGAGAAGACCCGCGACTGGCAGGAAGCCCTCGAGCGCTTCCCCGGCGGCCTGCGCTACGAGCGGTCGATGTGTCACGAACTGGCCGAACACGACGGTGACGCCACCCCGGAAACCTACCGGGCCGCCCTCGAGCGCCTCCCTTCGAACCTCCAGCGGCTGTTCGTCCACGCAGCCCAGTCGTACGCGTTCAACCTGATGCTCAGCGAGCGCCTCGAGCGCGGACTGCCGTTCGACCGACCGATCGAGGGCGACGTGGCGTGTTTCGTCGATCGCGACGCGCCCGATGGACTCGTCCTCCCCGACACGGACCGCGAGCAGCGGGTCACCGACCGCCGGGTGCGATCGGTCACCCGCCATTGCGAGCGCGGGCGCGCGTTCGTCACCGCGCCGCTCGTGGGCACGGAGACGGAACTCGCCGACGGCGAACAGGGGGAGATCGAACGCGAGGTCCTCGCAGCACTGGATCTCGAGCAGTCGGACTTCGACCTGCCCGGCGAGTTCTACTCGAGTGGCACCCGACGGGCGATCCAGGTTCGGACGGCGCTGGACCTCGAGACCGACCCGCTCACGCTCTCGTTTTCGCTGCCGAAGGGGTCGTACGCGACGGTCGTGATGCGCGAGTATCTCAAGGTCGATCCGGTCGACCTCGGCTGAGGGGGCTGTTGATCACTGTCGCATACCGACCCCGCTGACACCCTTTTGGCCGCTCGAGTCCTACACCTGCTATGCGAAGCACGCATCTCCAGCGGCAGATCGACGACCTCGTCGCACAGGGCTGGCGTATCGAGGACGAGGACACCGACCGGGTCGTGATGGTCGACCGCGAGTTCGGCTCGCTCGGCTCACACCTCCTCGTCGCGCTCTTGACGGTCTGGTGGACGATGGGACTCGGCAACGTCGCCTGGGCCGCGTACAAGTATTTTAACGAGTCGGAGCGGCGCGTCCTCTGGGAGGACAGGAGTTCCGGCGGCGTCGCCGCTGGCTGTCCCAACTGCGGTGGGGACGTCGCTCCCGACGACTCCTACTGTCAGTCCTGTGGAACCGATCTCGAGGCCGTTCGAGCCGACACCGGGTCCGGGACGACGACCTGCCCGGAGTGTGAGGCGGTCGTCACCGGCGGCTCGCGATACTGCAGCGCCTGCGGAACCAAACTCGCAGACGCGATGACGACCGGGACGGGAACGTGACACGCACGATGTGGAAAACACGGCGGTTTTAGGCGCCCGTCACGAATCGCCGGTATGGAGTGTCGTCGTTGTGCCACGCCGCTCGAGAAACCCGGCGACTTCTGTCTGGTCTGTCGGGAAGCCAACGCCGACACGATCGTCCTCGAGGCGGCCCGCGACCGGGCGACGATCACGATGCTCTACGAGGAGAACGTCGCCGGTGAGACGACGATCACGACGATCCCGGAAGACGGCGAAAACGAGGTCGTCGAACTGCGAAACTTCGCGGGGAAGATCGGCGACGAGATTCGACGCAAGCGTCCCGACGAGGTCTACGCAACGGGCGATCGGACCATCGTCCGGTCGGTCCGCGACGATGTCCACTACTCGTTTTACCGCGTCGATGGAGACGATCCGGTCGAGCAGGTGCTGCAAAACCGCGGCGAGCGCGCGCTCGACGTGGTCGACGAACACCCCGTCGAGAAGATCGGTGGGAGCCACACGACCCTCATCGGTGGGCGGACGGGAATGCGAGCGATCCAGACCGTCGCGGGCCACCCACACGTCAAGAAGGTGATTCCAGGGCCGATCGACGCCGGCGGAAAGGGCTCCCAGTCCGGGCTCCGGGCGAAGGTGACGCGGGCAGACGGCGGCGGCAACCTTCGAATGCTCTTGCGCGACGGCTCGAGCGTTCAGGAGAACCGTATCGTCACGACGGCTCGCGACCGGGAGATGGGCGAGCGAGTCCGCGAAGATCTCAACGAAGCGCTCGAGGACGAAGACCTTCGGTAACTCGTTGAAGTCACAGGTACTGTCGCAGGCCCTAGCCTTTTCCGGGAGTCTAATGAGATATAATTATACGATGTGCTCTCGAGCCGACGCGGTCCTCGCCGCGATTCCGGTCCTCGCGATGAGTGGCCTCGTGCTCAGAACGGCCGTCACAGCGACCGGGTTCGGGACGTCTCTGCTCGCAGCGCCGCTGACACCGGTCGGGCTGCTGGCTGCGTTCGGACTCATTCTCCGGGAACTGTTCTTCGGTCCGGTCGCGGAGAAAACGGCCGACTGACGCACCGAACTCAACAGGTTTATGGGTCCGCTGGGGTTAGGTAGCGCTACTATGGCTAAGCAAACGGTTGGCAGCTCGGGCCGTTTCGGCGCCCGCTACGGGCGCGTCGCCCGACGTCGCGTCAGCGAGATCGAAGCCGACATGAACAGTGCGACCGTCGACGGCGACAGCGTCACCCGCGTCGGAACCGGCATCTGGAAGAACGAGGAGACCGGCGAGAAGTTCACCGGCGGTGCCTACCGTCCGGAGACGCCCGCCGGCCAGACCGTCCGCCGGTCCATCCGCGCCGCACTCGGCGAAGACGAGCCCGACGACGAATAACGACCACCGACTGACATCTCCATGAGCTACAAGTGTTCCCGCTGTAAACGCGACGTCGAACTGGACGAGTACGGGGGCGTTCGCTGTCCGTACTGCGGACACCGCGTGCTCCTCAAAGAGCGCAGCCGAGACGTCAAGGAAGTCGGCGTCAACTAACACACAGAGACGAGAACCCGAACTCGAACCCGATCGCAGCTTGTTCTCTCACGACACCACACTCGAGTTCGACTACGACTCGCCAGCGAGAGCTCGTCTCGTCGCCGAGAGCGTCGCTCGAGAGGTCGGAGAAATCGACGACGAGCGATCGCAGACGGCGATCAGCCGCGACGGACAGACGGTCACCCTCGAGATTCGGGCTCGAGACGTGACGGCACTTCGAGCGGCACTCAATACGTGGTTTTCGCTGGTCGACGTCGCCGAGCGCGTCGGAGAAATCGGTGTGCAGGATCGGTCCGGTGTCGCCGGTGGCGGACCCGGAAGCGAAACGACGGGCGTCGATCTCTGAGCTCACGCCAGCGTGGAGCGATCCGAGTTCGGATCGAGACGCTCGGACTCTCAGATTCGAACTCGAACCAGAACTCGACTCGAATCCGACTCGAGGATTGGGGACTGCATCGCCGTCGTCGCGGAACTGTCGTAACCGTAACCGAGACCGGGTCCAACTCCGACTCGAGGCCGACCGCCACGCGTACCGGTTCTCGCGTGGCTCACTCGACGTCGGTAATGTACCCTTCACCGTCACCATCACCGCGCTCGCGTTCGAGCGCGGTGAGCGTGTCCTCGCTGAGCCGTACGAGATGACAGAGCGGGTTCCCGGGGTAGACGACGGGATTCTCGAGGACGCCGACGATGAGGCCGGTGAACGGCGCTTCGACGGTGACGATGTCGTCTTTCTCCTTGAACGGGTTCGTGATGGTACAGATGACCTCGCCTTCGTGGACGAGGTCGCCGCGTCCACTCTTCATATCGACGATGCCACCCGCGTCGGCTCGAAGCCAGGTCTTCTCGTCAGTGCCGTCGATCACGGTTCGCCAGCCCGGCCAGTAAACGGAGGATTCGCGGTGGAGGCCGAACTCCGCGAGGACGCTCGCGACGCCGGTGAGCGCGCGGTTGATGAGATTTCGCTGGAAGCGGTGGGCCTCGCCCATCTCGACGGTGATCGCCGGGACGCCAGCCTCGGTCGCCTCCCGCCGAAGCGTCCCGTCGGGACCTTCGCCCGCGATGATGACGTTGGAACTGAACGCGTTAGCCAGCCGTGAGACCTGTGGTCGGTCCATGTTCGCCCGGACGTGAAGCATGTTCGTTCGCCCGCGCGTGGACGTGTGAAAGTCGATTCCGAGGTCACAGGGTTCGATGAAGTTCGTGAAGATCCGGTGGGCCATCCGGTTCGCGCTCGTACTCCCCTCACGGCCGGGAAACGATCGATTGAGGTCCCGGTCGTAGATCGGTAGATAGCGCTGCTGAGCGAGAAATCCCGGGACGTTCAAAACGGGAAGACAGACGAGTGTGCCGTGGAGAATCGAGTGATCCCAATCGTGGGCGACCTCGCGGACGACTTCGATCCCGTTGAGCTCGTCGCCGTGAGCCGCAGCCGAGAGAAAGACAGTCGGCCCCGGGTGTTCCCCGTTGATCACCGTCACTGGAATGCGGACGGGATCACCGAGATACGTCTCGCTGATTCCGTACCGGATGTTCGCGGATTCGCCCGGCGCGACGCGGCCGCCGTTGTAGGTGAAACTGTCGTCGTGGGATTCTTCCTCGTCGGGCGGTTCGTCGCTCGCAGTATCGCTCATTGGTCCTGTCTCTGTGGTCGACAGTATAAAGTCCACCAGTGTGTCGACGGCGACACGTCTCTCACCGTGAGAGTGTGGCACATAGCCTTTGTAGCAGGCCGTCGTACCGATCGATATGAATCTCCGCGAGGCTACCGAAGACGATCTCGAGACGGTTCGTTCGATCGCCCACAGCTCCCTCTCGTCGTCGTACTCGCACTTTTTAGACGAGGAAACCATCGACGACGCCGTCGAGCAGTGGTACGGAGAGTCCCTCGCGGACGACATGGCAAACGAGGATTTTCTCGTTCTCGTCGCCGAGGAAGACGGGGAGGTCGTCGCCTTCTCCCAGAGCGAGTTCGTTGGTGACGGCCACAACACGGGCCAGATCCTCTGGATTCACGTCGATCCCGACGCCCGCGGCAGCGGTACTGGCGTCCGGTTGCTCGCTCGCACGCGCGAAGAACTGCTCGAGTCGGGTGCCGAGCACATCCGGGCGACCGTCCTCGAGGACAACGAGACCGGCAACGAGTTCTACGATAGCCACGGCTTCGAGCGGTCGGGGACGATCGAGGTCGATATCGGTGAGGAAACGTACACGGAGAACGTCTTCGTCGAGAGTGAGTCCGACGACGACGACAGCGACGGCGACGGCGACGGCGACGACAGTTGGCGGGCCCTCGAGGAGGTCACGGTCGACGACGAATCGGTGTTCGTCAGTTACGGCGAGGTCGCACGTGGCTCCGACGCACCGTTTTACACCGCCTACGAGCACGAGGATAGCACCAGTCGGTACGGCTGGTTCTGTGGTAACTGTGATTCGCTGGACAACGCGATGGACTCGATGGGACGGATCCAGTGTAACTCGTGTGGTAACCACCGAAAGGCGACGCGATGGGACGCGTCGTACCTCTGAGCGCCGAATACTGTTCTGGCCTCGAGTGTTCGGTTTTTCGACCGTTCTGTTCTCGGTTTCCAACCGTAGTAAGACGACCGTACAGCCACCTCACCCCGTCTCGACTCGCCTCTGGCCAGTATCGTGTTCCTGACGACGAGTTGGTGTGTCATTTCCGTTGAGTAGAGCACGCCTGAAACCGGTCTCGAGCATCGAGCTGTAACCTAGCCATTCAGCACTGAACAGTCCGAATAACAATTGGCTACTCGCCTGTCTGCCCATTCGGAAGTCGGTCGGACGAGTCGACCGACAGTTGAATCGATTCGTGATCGGAGTCGTTCGTACGGTCGGTGCGACGTTAGTAGCCACATGAGTACACGTAGTCACATCGTTCGCGGGTTCAAAGCAACGCTCGTCGCTCGAGCCGTCTTCATGGTCTCGAGCGCGCTGTTGATGATCGTTCTGGCGAGATTTCTTCTCGACCCGAACTCCTACGGCGCGCTGTACTGGGCGATCGGTATTCTGGCGATCGTCCAGCTCTTTGCCGACGTCGGCCTCGGCAAATCGGCGGCACGCTACTTCGCCGAGTATCGCGAGAAAGATCCCGGACAGATCCCGCACCTCATCCAGTCGACGGTCGCGTACAAGGTGATCGTCATCACGCTCGTCGCGTACTTTCTGTTGCTCTTTCACGACCGAATCGCGGCCGCACTCGGAGAACCCAGCGCCGCTCCATTTCTCGCGGCGGGGGTCATCTACATCGCCGTCAACTCGTTCAACACCTTCTGTCAGGTCGCCTTTCAGGGGTTCAACCACCTCGTCTACAGCGCCACCGTGCAGGCGATCGGCGGCGTCGCACGGCTCGTCTTCGCCGTGGCCTTCGTCCTGCTCGGCTTCGGCGCGCTCGGAGCCCTCTTCGGCTACATCGTCGGCTACGCTATCGCCGCGGCGTTCGGACTCGCCATCCTCTACTACCGGTTCTATCTCGAGTACAACCCGGCACCGGAATTCGAGGACGGCCTCTCGAGACGGCTGATCGAGTACAGCCTCCCGCTGACCGCGACCCGGAGTGCGAACGTACTGGACAAACAGATCGACATCGTCCTCGTCGGCGTCTTCCTCAATCCCGTCGCCGTCGGCTTCTACACGATCGCCAAACAGATCACCGATTTCGTCCTCGCACCCGCCGAATCCCTCGGCTTCACTATCTCGCCGAACTTCGGCGAGCAGAAGGCCTCGGGCCAACTCGAGGAAGCCCGGTCGATCTACGAGACGGCACTGACGAACGCCTTGCTGTTTTACATTCCGGCGGCGGCCGGACTGGCGATCGTCTCCGAGCCGTTCATCCGACTCGTCATCGGCGCCGACTATCTGGGTGCGGTTACCGTCCTCCAGATCCTCTGTCTGTTCGTCGTCCTCCAGGCGATCACGAACCTCACCAGCGACAGCCTCGATTACCTCGGCCGCGCTCGAGCACGGGCGGTCGCGAAGGGGGTGACCGCCGTCGCGAACTTCGGGCTCAATCTCGTCTTGATTCCGACGATCGGGATCGTCGGTGCAGCTCTCGCGACGGTCCTCACCCACTCGGTCTACGTCGCCGTAAACCTGTACATCGTCCACAGCGAACTCTCCTTGCGCCTCGAGTCGCTGGCCAGATCGGTCGGGACGATCGTGGTCATTACGGGTGTGATGGCCGGCGCGGTCTTGCTCGCGACGCCGATGGTCTCCGATCTGCTGATGCTGGCGGGTGTGATCGCACTGGGGGCGGGGACCTGGGCCGTGCTGGCCGTCGCCAGTGGACTGGTCGACCTCCACGAGGTCCGCTCGGTGATCGCGTCGACGTGACGTGATTCGGGCCTGTACTGCGAAATCTCGTGTTCGTCGGGCCTCGCTCTCGATCGATCCCACGTGATTGACAGCACCACCGGCCGTCACTCGAGTGAGGGCCCCGTTCTCACTCTCCAATATCGTCGAGCGTGTTCACGTGTGTGTGATCATATTTACCAAACGCAACGCAACGAAACCGTGGGTAACGGGCCGTACACGGGTGCGACGGCTGCGATGACTGACAACGTTTTTCCGACGGGCCGGAGTGGTATCGAACAATGAGCGTCGAGGATTCCGTTCGCGTGGGGGTATTGAGCTTACACACCAGCAAGGAGACGAAGGCGATCTGTAACGCAATCGAGGATCTCGGTCACGATCCGGAGTGGCTTCGAGCGGAGAACACGGCGGTCAGAGTTACCGATGGCACCGTTTCCCTCGAGCCCGAAGTCGACGTGATCGCCAACCGGATGCTGCTCTCGAACACCGAGCAGCCCTGTGAGGAACTCGGACTGGCGAACACCCTCGACCAGCTGGTTCCGATGCTCAACGATCCGGACTCGGTGTTGACGGCGATTCACAAACTCTCGACGGCGACCGCGCTCGCGTCCAACGACGTTCGCGTTCCCGACGTCCTGCTCGCTCTCAGCAGCGAAACCCTCAACGCCTCCCGGGGTGAGTTCGGCGACGAGGCAGTGTACAAGACCGCGATCGGGACCCACGGCGGCGGAACGTGGAAGGTCGGCCGCGACGAGGCCGTCAACGCCAAGGTCGGCAACCGCTATGCCTTCTTGCAGAACCTGATCGAGCGCGACGACGAGCGCCACCGCGACGTCCGCGTCTACGTCGTCGACGGCGAGGTCGTCGCCGCGATGTACCGCTACGCGCCGGACAACGACTGGCGAACGAACGTCGCCCTCGGTGGTTCCGTCGAGGACGCGACCGAAGACCTCCCCGAGGAAGCACGAGAGATGGCCCAGCGGTCGGCCGACGTCATCGGGCTCGATTACGCCGGCGTCGACCTCGTCGAGGGTGAAGAGGGCTGGTTCGTCCTCGAGGTCAACCCGACTGCCGGCTTCAAGGGGCTGTACGAGGCGACACAGGTCAGTCCGGCACCCTACATCGCGAAAGTCGCGATCGAGCGCGCCGGCGGCGAGGTCGACATCGACCGCGTCGAGGAGCTCTCGGCAGTCCTCGACGATTCGACGCCAGCGGCGATGCCGGCGAAGGCACCGGCCACGACCGGTGAACCGGCGGTCATCGGCTACACCGAAGAGGTCGTCCTCTCAGGAACCCGTGGCTCGAAGACGGTCTACGCGAAGTCAGACACTGGCGCAACCCGGACGAGCATCGACACGCAACTCGCAGCGGACATCGGTGCCGGACCGATCAAGTCCATCACGCGAGTCAAGTCCGGGAGCAGCAAGACCTCGCGGAGTCGCCCCGTCGTCGACGTCGTCGTCGGCGTCGGCGGCAACCAGCATACCGTCACCGCCAGCGTCGAAGACCGCAGCCACATGGACTATTCCGTGTTGCTCGGTCGGGACATCCTCGAGCACTACCAGGTCGACGTGGGTCGTCGCGTCGATCAGGACGTCTCCGATAGTCCCGAAGAAGAGGAGTAAGCGGTCGTACGCGAACGCAAGAGACCGTAATCGAGGGGAGTTACTCGCCCTCGAGGACGACTTCGTCGTCGGTAACTTCTTTGATCTGTGAACTGTTCACCGGGTAGGCGTCCTGATCGGGCTCTCCCCAGCCGAATCGAGCCTTGAGCCGGTCCGTGAACCCCGGTTCGGGATCGATGTAGACCGTATCGGCTTCGACGTCGGCGACGATACCGACCTGCTCGCCCATCGCGTCGACGACGTCTTTTCCTTGGTCGTCGTCGGTCAGTTCGATCGTCGCGGTCGGATGGTCCGCGTCGGGTTCCGAGCCAGCGTCGGTCTGGGCTGCCGCTTCCGTATCGAGGCCGGAGTCCGTTCCTGCTCCTGCCTCCGCCCCAGCGCCGCTCGTCCGTCCACCGGAGTGTCCGCCTGCGTCCGCTGTGCCGGCCGTTTCCTCGCCGGTGCCGACACCCATCCCAGCACCGCTCACATCACCGTACTCTTCGATATCGACGAGTTCTGCGTCGAGAACCGTACTTCCGAAGACCTCCGTCTCGACGATTTCGGACTCCTCGAGCGTGTACATCATCTCTCGACGATCGCGAATCTCCTCTTCGACCGTCTGGCGCTCGATGAGTCGACTCTCGATCGTCTCACCCTCGCGATCGGTCCGGATCCGACCCTGCCCCAGCATTTCGTCGGTGTCGGTGGTCGCGCGCACGACGTCGCTCTCGAGGATCGCCTGGTGGATCGTCTCGTCGGCGACGCTCGCCTCGAACTCGTCGGTCGAACTCTCCTCGTGTTCCTCGATGTCGACATCGACGTCGACGATTTTGCTCTCGACGGTCAGCTGTTCGATCTCCTCGATCGTGTCGGTTCGCGTCTCGTCGACGATCACCTCGAGCGTGTCGTCGTCGACGAACGCCACGTCGATTACTTCGCGATCGAGGAGTTCGCTCGAGACGATCTCGCGCTCGAGGATCTCCGTGTCGACGACCTCGCTCTCGATCGTCTCCGTTTCGACGATCTCCCGTTCGACCACGCGCGTCTCGACGAGTTCCGTCGTGACCGTCTCGCCCGTCCGGAGCGCCTCCTCGACCTGATCGTTCTCGAGGGCGGCCCGGTCCATCACCGCGTCCCGTTCGGCGAGTTCGAACGACTCGAGGTCCGTCGTCGACGCCTCGTCGTGGTAGATGAACACCATGTCGTCGGATTCGAAGGTCTCGAAGAACTCGTCCCAGCTGCGCTCTTCGTACTCGTCACCGACGTCGTCTCGGTGGACGAAGGTGTGCTCGCCGGTGGTCGACTCGGCGCCACCCTCATGCCGCGCCGCTGGCACGGCATCTCGCTTTTCGACCCAGCTCCTGATTCGATCTCGATCCGTGGTCATCTGGCGTTCGTCTGGAGTGTTCGGTGTCTCGTCGTCCATCGTAGGTCGAAAGTACGCCGATCTATACTTAGGTCAGCAGGGTCGTTGTTCGATTACGATCACGTTCCGACTCGAGTAACCGGTCACTGTCTCGAGTCGCGTTCGCGTTCGTTCGTCTGGATCGGTTGGATGCCCGGTTTTCGCGACGCGCTCTGCCGTTTTGACGAAGCTATCGGTACGCGTGATAGTTCGGATCCGGGACCGTTTCACTGCCGGTAATCCGTCGTGACTCGCGTCGATCGAGGTGATCACCTTTTCTCGCTCGAGTCCCAACGAGAGTCGAACGCGGAGTCTGCGAGTACCGCCGACGACACCACTCGTCGAGACCGAAATCGAGACCGCTCGCGACATCCAGAGGAGACTCACGACCACGATGACGATTACGGACGAAATCGAACGGACACTGGCACAGGACCCGGTTATGGCGGAATTGCTCGAGAAACACGACCCGTACTCCGAACGGGACTGGGCGGAGTTCGAGCGACTCTGTATCTCGATCATCAACCAGCAACTCAGTACCGCCTCAGCTCTCGCCGTCCGAGAACGGGTGTTCGACCTGCTCGAGGACGAGGTCACCCCGGAGACGGTACTGGCCGCGGACGAGGACGCGTTACGCGAGGCGGGGCTGTCCCGGACGAAAGTCGAGTACGTGCAGAATGCGGCGCGAGCCTTCCAGCGAAACGACTTCACGAGAGAGGGATTGGCCGACCACTCCGACGAGGAGGTGATCGATCTCCTCACCGAGATCAAGGGGGTCGGGGAGTGGACTGCCCGAATGTACCTCCTGTTCGTTCTGGACCGACAGGACGTCCTTCCACTGGGCGATCTCGCCGTTCGACGCGGTATCGAACGCCTGTATGGAAACGGTGACGGGGACGAGGACGAGGTCGGCGAGATGACACGGGCCGAAATGCGCGAGATCGCCGAATCGTGGCGTCCCTACCGATCGATCGCGACGCTGTACATCTGGGCGGAGTACGAGTCGGATACGTGAGGGACGGTTCGAACGATCAGTACTCGACTCGCGCAGTCGGTTCGGACCCGTTTTCGGTCGCTCGCTCGGCGAAAACCGCGGCCGCTCCGATCCCGGCGAGGCCGGCGACGGTAATCCGAAGGCCCGTGACGACGACAGCCTCGCCGATACCGACGACCGTGTAGAACACCGACTCGTTCGCGAACTCGAGCGTCGACATAACGGTGAACAGGGCGACGAACCCACCGATCCCTGCGCCGAGGAACGACGCGAGAGCGAAGCCAGCGTACTGCCGTCGGGCGTCGAGTCCGCGGACGAGTACGTAGTAGACGACGAAGACACCGACCGGTTCGACGAGTAACGTGAGGAGATTGATCGCGAACGTGACGATCGTGATATCGCTGAGCGGCAGGTCGAAGATATCGACTGCGAACATCGCTGCGTATCGCTGGCCGACGTGAATGGCTCCCGCGACGAACGCAACGAATGCGGCGGTCAACAGTTGTCTGGGGGGAGACATAACACGTCCTCTTCTCGAGTATACATAAACGATGCGAACTATCCTGGCCACTGACCCCAGAACAATTGGAGTCAGCCGATGTCGTCGAAGACGATGCTCCCGCCAGTCCACCTCGTCGTTGGCTACATCTGCTACGCTGCCTACACTCGGTGGTCCCGTGGCGAGGCGCCTCGAGGGTGGCCGGCACTCGCTGCGGTCGTCGGTGCCGCGCTTCCGGATCTGCTAGACAAACCGCTCTACGCGGCCGGCGTCCTGCCGGTCGGACGGGCGATCGGCCACTCGCTGTTGTTCGCGATCCCCGTGAGCGTCGTCGTCTGGGTCGTCGCCCGCAGGCGCGATCGCGATCTCCTCGGCGTCGCCTTCGCAATCGGTCTCCTCTCGCACGTCGCGACCGACGTCCCGTGGCACTTACTCTCCGGTGACTACCACGAACTCGGCTTCCTGCTGTGGCCGGTCACTCACATGCCCGAGTACACCGGAACGAAGCCCCTCGGAACCGTCGGTGGCCTCGAGGTGACGACGCTCTGGCTCGAGGGGATCGTCGTCGTCGCCGGAGTCACACTCTGGTGGCGCGACGGCCGGCCAGGGCTGAGAGAAATTCGGTCCGTGCTGCCGATCTGACTACGCTTCGATTTCGGACTCGGAACCGGACACGTCCTCCGGCGACTCCGGTTCGATCCGCGACAGTCGCATCGCGTTGCCCGTCACACCCAGACTCATCCCCATATCGCCGACGACGACGGCGTGAATCACCGTTACGATCCCGAAGGGGGCGCCGGCGGCGAGGACGGCTTTCACGCCGAGACTCGCCCAGATGTTCTGGCGGATGACGCCGTTTGCCGTCCGCGAGAGCCGAAACAGGTACGGCAGACGCGTCAGATCGTCGCCCATCAACGCGATGTCCGCGGTCTCGAGGGCCGTGTCGGTCCCCGCCGCACCCATCGCGATCCCGACCGTGGCGGTCGCGAGCGCCGGCGCGTCGTTGATTCCGTCGCCAACCATCGCGACCTGTCCGTGTTCGTCGTCCAGCCGGCGGATCCACTCGAGCTTTTCTTCGGGCAGTAACTCGGCGTG
The DNA here is from genome assembly GCA_025517485.1 of Natronoglomus mannanivorans. GTDB lineage: Archaea > Halobacteriota > Halobacteria > Halobacteriales > Natrialbaceae > Halomontanus > Halomontanus mannanivorans. The sequence goes on from JAOPKB010000001.1 coordinate 656,199, forward strand.
GTACTCCTCGATACCGACCTCACTGGCGATCGCTCGAGCGGTCCCCTCGTTGTCGCCGGTGAGCATGACCGTCCGGACACCCTGTGCCTGTAGCCTCGAGACTGCCCACTCGGCTTCGGGGCGAACTCTGTCGGCGATTGCGACCAGTCCGAGCAACTGCTCGTCGGTGCCGACCACGACGACCGTCTTCCCCTGAGACTCGAGGTCCGGAACGACCTCGCGCAGGAGGTCGATACAGTCGTCGCGCTCGCACTGGCGTCTGGCCTCCGCTCCCTCGAACGCCTGCACCTGCCCGCCGTCGGTGACGTGCGTGTGCTCGAGGTTCGCCAGATCGTCGAATAGGTCCGGCTTCCCCGCGTAGTGGGTGACGCCGTCGAGATCGGCACGAACGCCTTCACCAGGCAGCGCCTCGAAGTCCTCGACGCTCCCCGCTGCGTCGCCGACATCTCTCTCGTCGGCGTGGTCGACGATCGCCTCCGCGATCGGGTGCTCGCTGCGGCGTTCGATCGCGCCAGCCCGTCGGAGCACGTCGTCCTCGTCGGCACCTTCGAGGGCGACGACGTCGGTGACCGATAGCTCGCCGGTCGTCAGCGTTCCGGTCTTGTCGATCGCGAGGACGTCGCCCTCGCCGACAGCCTCGAGGTGGCGACCACCCTTCACCAGAACGCCGTTTCGGGCGGCGCTGGTGATCCCGGAGACGACGCTGACCGGCGTCGAGATGACGAACGCACAGGGGCAGGCGATGACTAGTAGCGTCAGCCCTCGCAGGAACCAGGTGTTCCACGAGGCGCCCGCGAGCAGCGGTGGAGCGACGGCGACGGTGATCGCAAGCGCGACGACGATCGGCGTGTAGACGCTCGCGAACCGCTCGACGAACTGCTCACGGTCTGTCGACTCGCGCTGGGCGTCCTCGACTAACTCGACGATCTTCGCGATCGTCGACTCGCCGGGCTCGCTCGTGACTTCGATCTCGAGATAGCCCGCCTCGTTGATCGTGCCGCCGTAGACCTCTTCGCCCTCTCCTCTCTCGACCGGCACGCTCTCGCCGGTGATCGGCGCCTGATCGATCGTACTCGAGCCCTCGCGGACGATTCCGTCGGTCGGAATCTTCTCGCCGGGGCGGACGATCACGACGTCGCCTCGAGCGACGGCGTCGACGGGAACCGTCACCTCTTGGCCGTCTCGCTGGATCGTCGCCGTCTCCGGCGAGAGATCCATCAGCTCCCGCATCGAATCCCGGGCGCGGTCCATCGAGTAGCGCTCGAGCAACTGCGCGACGCTGAACAGTACTGCGAGCATGGCTCCCTCGAAGGGGTGGTGGGTGAGCACCGAGCCGACGATCCCGGCGCTCATCAGGAAGTCGATGTCCAGACTCCGGTTGCGCGCGGAGTAGTAGCCGTTCCGGAGGATCGGCGTCCCGGCGACGGCGACGGCCGCGATGAACAGGAGGTGTGAGACGTGAAACGCCCGCTCGGCGACCACGAACGCCTGCGGGTCGAACGCCGGGAGCACGAACTGCAAGACCATGCCGACGGTCACCAGCACGCCGCCCGCGATCGTCCCGACGCCACGACGACTCCGCCAGACCGGTTCCGGCGTGCCGAACCGATCGCGTCCGCGTTCGTCGTCGATCGGAGTCGCTTCGTAGCCCGCCGACTCGATCGCCGTGACGATCGGTCCCGGATCGACCGCGCTTCCCGTTCCCGCGGCCGTCACGGTGACCCGACCGGTCGTCGGCTGGGTTTCGATCGAGTCGATCTCGGAGACGCCCTCGAGGGCGTTCTCGACCTTGCCTGCACAGGACGAACAGTCCATCTCGGGAACGGCAAACTCGAGGGTGACGGTGTCGGATTCTCTATCGCTCCCGCCGGCACGGCCGGATTCGATCGAGTATCCAGCTGCACGCACGCGTTCGCGAACGTCATCGTCGTCGACGACGTTCGGATCGTACTCGACGAACAGTTTTCCGGTCGTCACCTGCGGATCGATCGTCTCGATCCCGTCGAGCGCCTCGACGCTGTTCGTCACTTTGCCTGCACAGGACGGACAGTCCATCTCGGGGACGCGTAGCTCGAGGGTCCGCGTCACGCTCCGCCCGTCCGGCGGTCCTGTGGGCGACGAATCACTCATCACGTCGTTCTAGTCTATCCATCCCTATACGGATTATTTGGCGCACGCCAACTCGAGGGTTGGCGTCGTCCAGTCGATCGGGAACGAACCCGAAACTGGAGTCAGAAATGGGATTAAAATTAGAGTTCCGGAGCCACCGTCTCGAGCGCGTCTCCCTCGACGAACGACGTCGCCAGTTTCGCCTCCGCTCGCCGGAGACGATAGGAGAGCGTCGAGCGCGGGATCCCTAACTCGTCTGCGAGATCGGAGAGGTCGATCGTCCGGGGCGTCTCGTAGTAGCCGTGTTCGACGGCAGCCCGCAGGGCGCGCTGTTGTTCGTCGGGAAGGGAATCCCACTCGTCGGCATCGCCGCTCGAGTGCTCCGGATCGAGCTCCGTGAGCCGGAGCATCTCCATGCCCGTACACTCGCCGACCTCCTCGCCCAGCGCGTCGAAAAACGCGTGGATCGGCGCGTCGCCCGCGAGGACGATCCGCCAGCGGTAGCGCCGTCCCTCGCGGTAGGTCTCGAACAGCAGCCCTTCACCGAGATACTCGAGTGCGAGGTGGGGGACCGACGTGCAGACGTCGGTCCGAGCCCAGTAGGTGTAGACCACTAACGTGTCGTTCGAACGGTCGAGCACCTCGATTTCACACTCGGCGCCGCAGTCGTCTTTGACCAGACAGTCCGCACAGTAAGTCGCGTCTCGATAGGCCTCCTCGAGTGCTTCGAGCGCTTCGGGCGACCCGGTCGCGTGGTCGACTCGCCAGAGGCTCTCGGGAGTGACGTGACAGGACAGCGAGCGAACCGTCGTCTCGGGATACGCGTCGAGTACGTCGGCGACCGGGTTGGTTCCGGATTCGTACTCGAGGGCGAAGACGAACTCTCTCATAGCCGCTCGTAGGTGGTCGACCGAGAAAGGGTTCACGTTCGTCCGTCTCGAGTCTCCCGACTCTCTCGAGCGGATCGATCCGACGCCGACTCGTCGTCGGCCACGTCGTCACTCTCCCCGCTGCCGACGAACAGAATCCCCGCCGCCAGTAACACGAACAGTCCCATGGCGACGGCGAGCAGTCCCATCGCCGCCTCGAGCGAGTAGGCCTCGGCGACGACGCCCTGAGCGGCCGGGAAGATCATGAATCCAATGCCGCTGGCGACGAACGCGAGGGCGTTCACCGGTCCGCTGTACTCGGGGACGGTGTTCGTCGCCCACGCGAGTAGCGTGGGGAACAGGCCGGCGACGAGAAAGCCGACGACGGCGACGACGACGAGCATCGGGTAGCCGTCGACGAACACGAACGCGACGAGTGCACCCATCGCGAGCACGCCGCTCCCGAGCACGAGTCGAAGGTTGTCGACCCGTTCGCTCGCGACGCTGTAGACGTACCGCCCCGGGATGTACGCCGCGAGATAGATCGACAGCGTGAGGTTCGCGACCCCGCGGGGCAACGACTGTCCGGCGTAGTAGGGCAGCCAGGTGAACATCCCGCTCTCGACCAGACTCAACAGGAGCATGAGCCCGCCCATCGTCCCGATCGCGGGCATTCGGAGGAGTCCACCCAGATCGGCGATCGCCATCGCCTCCTCGTCCTCGAGTGCGGGCGACTCGAGTCGCCAGAAGAGGACGGCGACCGGGAGGAGTGCCGCCGCGAGCGCGTAGTAGGCAAGCCGCCACTCGCCGACTGCGATGGCGACTGTCGCGAGCACCGGCCCCAGCGTGGCACCGGTCGCCCACGCCATGTCCTGGAGGTTGTAGATCCGGCCACGTTCCGACGAGTAGAGGTGACCCAGTAACGGGCGATCGAGCGCGTGTAAGGCACCGCGGGCGAGTCCGGCGGCCACGAACCCGACCAGGAGCATCGCGTAGGTCGGCGACGTCCCGATCACCACGAGGAGCCCGGCGAGGACGACGGCTGCGACGACCAGCACCCGCTTCACGTCGAGTCGACTGATCGACATCCCGACCGCGACGACGGTCACGAGCGTCCCGACCGACGCGGCCGTCGCGACCAGCCCGAGCTGTCCTTCCGTCACCGCGTACGTCTCGCCGAAACTCGCCAGTAGTGCCCCCCGAAGCTGGAGCATCGCTCCGAGAATGCCGACCGAGAGGAAGATACCAATGGTCCATCCACGACGGTTCGTCACTGCCCTTCTCTTCGTCGAGAGCTACAAAAAGCGTGCGAACCCGGCGACACCGTCGTCGATCTCGACGGTTCGTCGCCACGACGACCGATCGGGGTAATCGACCACGCGAAACGCTGTTCTCGTTCGAGGCCGTTGCTCGAAGTACGAGATCGGTATCCGGTTCAGATTCGGGTTCGGACTCGAGTTCGAACCCGGACCCGGACGCAAATCGACGTCCAGCGCAGATCCACCATGAAAAATACGAAACGCTGGCTTCGCGGCCTGTGGGCCTACTACCTCGCCTACACGAACACGGCCGTCCACGCTGCCACAGCCGCAGCGTTCGCGATATTCGGTCTCCTCGTCTTCTTGGACCCGCTCTTTGCATTTCTGGCGATCGCCTCGTACGTCGTTCCACCGATCGTTCTCTACATGCGCGAGGGGGGTGTCCCAGGTCGGCGAGCAGACGGTCTCGAGGGAACCGATGGGATCGACTCAGTTTCCGTGTCGGAGTCAGGGGCAAACACCGCATCAGCCTCGACCGGTCACCGTCGCGTTCCCGGTGATGGGCAGCGCGACTCGGGACGCGGTGGTCGCGCCGCGGATGTAGATCATGTAACCGACTCGGGCCGTGACGATACGGACTTCGATAGCGGTGGCGGCGGGTCGGACGGTGATACCGACTCCGACTCCGATTCCGACTCCGATTCCGACGGAAGCGACCGGGACAGTGACTCGGACGGAGACACCGATTCGGACTCCGACGACGGCGATACGGACACAGACTCCGATTCGGACTCCGACACCTGAGACACCCACCTCGACGTTTATCACTGTCGGAGACAGTCATCAGACGATGTCCGTCTCAACCGACACACCTTACGAGGACGACCGAACCGATCGACCCGCCAGCACCGCTCGCCGATTCGGTGCCCTGTTCGGCCTCGGATTCCTCGGCATCCTCGCACTGGTCGTCACCAGCGCGCCGGAACTTGCCGACCTCGCCGAGAGTCCCGACGTTCCGGTCTCGGCGACGGTGCTGACTATCGCCACCGTCGTCCAGTCGTCGATCCTCCTCGCGGTCGCGGTCCTCGTCGGACTGTACACCGCCCCGAAAGTCGGCTTTCGGTCGCACGTCCTCGAGCGCGTGACGACGGGCGCCCCCATCGGTCCGCGACTCCGCACCGAAGTCAAACCCGCGGTCGGACTCGGCCTCGTCGCCGGACTCGTCATCGTCCTCGCGGAGTTCGTCCTCGCGCCGAGTCCCCCGACCGTCGGCGAGACGGCCGACGCAACCGCCGTCACGGTGCTCTCGAGCGTCCCACTCCGATTTCTCTACGGCGGGATCACCGAGGAACTCCTCCTCCGGTGGGGGTTCATGTCGCTGGTCGCATTCGGGCTCTGGTGGGTGGTCGGCCGCGTGCGAGGGAACGACTCCGAATCCGCCCGTTCGACACCTTCGTCGACCCTGCTATGGACTGCCGTCTTCGTCTCCGCGATCGCGTTCGGGATCGGCCACCTTCCGGCAGCGGCGACGCTGTACGGCGGACTCACCGCCGATGTCGTCGCGTGGATCGTTCTGGGCAACGCCATCGGCGGCATCGCTTACGGCTGGCTCTTCTGGCGTTATAGCCTCGAGGCCGCGATGATCGCCCACGCCTCGAGTCACGTCGTCTTCGTCGCGCTGTCGCTCGTGATCGTGACGGTCTGATTCGGATTCGAAGCGGGAACTCTCACCGCCCACCGTCTCTCGAAGGACTGACTATCGGGCGAACGGGAGCGGACGATGGGCCCAGGTGACGGCCGAAAGTCGATAGCGCTCGTCGAGCCGAGAACTGCCGTTCGAGTCGGTCGAGACGCCAGAAATACGCGAACGCGTAAATGGCAGCGAATGAGAAAGAACAATATACGACCCATTGAGTCGTGAACGATATGTCCCTCCACTCGGCGTATCGGACCGTTCGTCAGTTCGTGCTGAGGCCGCGGCAGTTCTTCCGTCGATCGTCGGCGACGAGCGCCGCCGCCGGATTCGTCGTCGTTCTCGCGCTGGCGATCGCGCTGACGGCGAGCGTCTGGTATCTCGGTGTGTTGCTCGCCGAGAGTACCGACGCAACCGTAACGATGGACAACCCGGAGCGACCGCCCGATTGGGTCTGCGAGCAACACGCCGACGATCCCGATTCAGCGTTCGGAAGCGGATGCGATCAACCCGAAACGGTCGAGCGCGACGTCGGGTCGCTCCTCCGAGAAGCGGCCAGCGAGTACGTCGGGTTGGCGTTCTTCGGGACACTCTTCATCTGGCCGATCGCGGGAGGAGTGCTGTTCGTCGCCGCCCGGACTGTCGGCGGCACCGGCGGCTTCCTCGCAACGCTCGGCGTCGCCGGCTGGGGTGCACTTCCGGAGTTCCTCCGACTCGCCGCCGGCCTCGCCGGTCTCCAGTACGCGCTCGGACGGACCGAATTTACGGAACCGTTCGAGTCGTTTCCCACCCAGCTCGAGGCGGCACTCGCCTCGATCCAGTTACCCCTGCTCGCCGTGTCGCTGCTCGTGCTCGTCTGGCAGTGGTCCGTGCTCACCGCCGGCCTCGAGGAAGTTCACGACCTGCCTCGAGGCGTCGCCGCGGTGGCCGCTGGGATTCCACTCGCGCTCTGGGGAGTGCTGTTCCTCGCGTGAAGAATCGTTTCGGTAGCTCGTCCGTTCTATGGGATTTTCGTTTCCGTCTGCTTACGAAGCTCGTCGTCAGTCGTCCACTCCAGCAACTGATTACGGTCTTCGATCAGGTCGAAAAAGTGGGCGATCATCGCATCGAACGCGTCGCGTTCGGCGTCCGTCGTCGGATATTCTCGCTTCAACAGCCACACCTTCTCGAGTAGCGGTGGGTGAGAGAGCGCACCGGCCTCCCACTCGTGACCGCCACGGTTGTGTTCGAACACGCCAACGACATAGTCGACTCGACGGACCAGTACGTGGAACTTGAGTGCAAAGTTGGCGGTGAACTCGGGGATATCCTTCATCAGAAAACTGTAGTCGTTCGTTCGCCGGCGTGTGAGAACCTGGCTCACGGTCAAGAGTCGCTTCGCCTCCTCGTCGTTGTAACTGCCGATCACGAAGTACGATCGATCGCTGTAGAGAATCTTCGTGAACGCAGCAGGATCCCCGAACAGTGCACGCTTGAGATCCTGAACATCCTTCGGTGTGAGTGGGCGATCCGAAACCTCTTCGAGATCGTCGAGAACGTCGGCAACATCCTCATCTGGGATCGTCATATTCACGGTTGCTCACTGGAAATTTATATACGTTTATTGTCCCAGTTATCGTCTCAGCTCCAATCGTCTCAGTCGTCACCCGAACGGTTATGATGCCGGACTGCGAACGTAGTACCGAATACGGTCATGTCTCACGATGCCCACCAACCCGACGTCGACGCGCAAGCTACCGAGGACTCGGAGTGGGCAACACTCCGTCTCGTCACGCAACCGACTCGAGCGGCGCTCATCAGCGACATCCTCGGTCATCCGGAGGAACTCCCGAGTATCCGTGAATTCGACTATCTCAATCCGGATACCAAACGAAGCAACATCGAATACCACCTCCAGCAGCTGATCGAGGCCGGAATCGTCGAGAAAGTCTCGCTTCCGAAAGGCGACCGCACGCGCGATCTCCCCTCGACGTTCTACGGACTCACGGACGACGGCTACGACCTACTCGAGCGCCACGGCCTCCTCGAGGAACGACCGGTCTGGAAGGCCGTCAATCAACGCGTCGAGAAGCCACCCGAGATTCGGGAGGCAGAGGCGCTCGAGCGCCCGTCGCGAGGATAGAACTAGAGTCCCTTCCCGAGCAACTCGCGGGCGATGATGTTCTTTTGAATCTCGGTGGTCCCCTCGTAGATCTGGGTGATCTTCGCGTCGCGGTAGAACCGCTCGACGGGGAAGTCGTTGACGTAGCCCGCGCCGCCGTGGATCTGGACGGCCTCGTCGGCGACGTCGACGGCGACGCGCGAGGCGTACTCCTTGGCCATCGAGGCCAGTTGCGTGATGTCCTCTCCTTGGTCGACCTTCCAGGCGGACTTGTAGGTCAGCATGCGCGCGGCCTCGGTTCGCGTGTGCATGTCCGCGAGTTTGTGCTGGATGGCCTGGAACTCCGAGATCGGCTTGCCGAACTGTTCGCGGTCCTGGGCGTACTCGAGGGCGGCCTCGCAGGCACCTTTCGCGATGCCGACGCCCTGTGCGGCCACCGCGGTCCGGGTCTGGTCGAAAAACTGCATCTGCTGGAGGAACGCGGCGTCTCTGGTTCCCACCAGGTTCTCTTCGGGGACGCGGACGTCGTCGAAGACGAGTTCGGCCGTATCGGAGGCCCGAATCCCGAGCTTACCGGTGATCTTCTCCGCGCTGAAGCCGTCGCGGTCGGACTCGACGATGATTTGGGAGAAGCCGTTGTACCGTCCTTCGGCGTCGGGGTTGGTCTTGCAGAGAACGACGAAGAAGTCGCCGACGGTGCCGTTGGTGATCCACATCTTGGTCCCGTTTACCACCCACTCGTCGCCGTCCTTCTCGGCGGTCGTCGAGACCGAGGAGACGTCCGAGCCGGTGTCGGGCTCCGAGATCGCGGCCCCCGAGATCTTCTCGCCGAGTGCGACCGGCTCGAGGAAGCGTTCTTTCTGGTCTTCGGTGCCGAACTCCATGATCGCCTCGCAGCCGAACGAGGAGGCCGAAATCGAGAGGGCGATCCCCGGATCGACGGCGAACAGTTCCTCGACGATCAGCGTCGTATCGAGGATGGAGTAGCCCGCACCGCCGTACTCGATCGGGATGTACGGCCCGGTGAGTCCCATCTCTGCGGCTTTCTCGTGGACGTCGTGTGGGAACGTCTCCTCGACGTCGTACTCCTGTGCGACCGGTTCGATCTCGTTTTCCGCGAACCGGCGTACCTCCTCGCGGATCTGGCGCTGTTCGTCCGAGAGTCCGAAGTCCATGTCATGCCATACCATCCTGATCGATAAAGAACTTTGTAACCCGACATAAACTGAAAAAGAGTTTCTTTCTCGAGTGAGGGAAACGTTGAAACGGGTTCAAGTTGCATTACCGGTATGGAACTCGAGGATATCAACACCGTCGCAGTTCTTGGTGCGGGGAACATGGGCCACGGGATCGCGGAGGTCGCGGCCCTCGCCGGCTACGACGTCACCATGCGCGATATCAAGGAGGAATTCGTCCAGAACGGTTACGATCAGATCGAGTGGTCGCTGGGCAAACTCGCCGAGAAAGACCAGATCAGCGAGGACGCGGCCGACGACGCCCTCGATCGGATCTCCCCGCTGGTCGACGTCGAGGAGGCCGTCGGTGACGCGGACGTCGTCATCGAGGCCGTCCCCGAGAAGATGGACATCAAAAAGGAGGTCTACGGGGAGGTCGAGGAACACGCCCCCGACCGCGCGATCTTCGCCACGAACACCTCTTCGCTGTCAGTGACGGAACTCTCGGAGGTCACCGACCGTCCCGAACAGTTCTGCGGGATGCACTTTTTCAATCCGCCCGTCCGGATGCAACTCGTCGAGGTCATCTCCGGCGCTCACTCCTCCGAGGAGACCCTCGAGGTCGTCGAAGAGTTGGCCGAATCGATGGACAAGACGCCGGTTCGCGTCCACAAGGACGAACCCGGATTCATCGTCAACCGCATCCTCGTCCCGCTGATGAACGAGGCGGCCTGGCTCGTCCACGAGGGCGAATCGACGGTCGCGGAGGTCGACAGCACGACGAAGTTCGGGATGGGCCTCCCGATGGGAACCTTCGAACTCGGCGATCAGGTCGGCAACGACGTCAGTTATCACGTCCTCGAGTACATGCACGAGGTCCTCGGCGACGCCTACGAGCCGTGTCCGCTGCTCGCCGAGAAAGTCGACGAGGGCCACCTCGGGAAGAAAACCGGCAACGGGTTCTACGACTACGAGGACGGCCCCGGCGCCGAGATTCCGACCGACCAGCAGTCCGAATTGGTCGAGGGGCGCCTGCTCGCGTCGATGGCCAACGAGATCGCTAAGCTGATCGGCGGTGACGTCGCGACCCCCGAGTCGATCGACGAGGCGGTGATGCTCGGCGCCGGCTTCCCCGACGGCCCCGTCAAACTCGTCGACGAGTACGGTCTGGACGAGTTGCTCGAGACCCTCGAGGACGCTCGCGAGGAGACGGGTCACGACCGCTACGCGCCCGCCGACTATCTCGAGGAGCGAGCGGGCGAGGGTGGCTTCAGAGAGGCATCCAGTGGCGACGCGGAAGCCGGCACCGATTTCGAGGCGATCCGCGTCGAGTACCCCGGCGACAAGGTCGGCCACGTCGTCGTCGACCGCCCACACCGGATGAACACGATCAGCAACGACGTGCTCTCGGAACTGTCCGAGGCGGTCGACCTGCTCGAGGCCGACGACGACGTCCGCGCCATCTTGCTGACCGGCGAGGGTGATCGCGCCTTCTCGGCCGGTGCGGACGTCCAGAGCATGGCCGCCGGCGGCGGCGACCCGCTCGAAGCCGTGGAACTCTCGAAGGAAGGCCAGCAGACCTTCGGCAAACTCGAGGCCTGCGACATGCCCGTCGTCGCCGGCATCGACGGCTACTGTCTGGGCGGCGGGATGGAACTGGCGACCTGCGCGGACATTCGGGTCGCCAGCGAGCGCTCGGAACTCGGCCAGCCAGAGCTCAACCTCGGGCTGATTCCGGGCTGGGGCGGGACCCAACGACTCAAACACATCGTCGGCGAGGGCCGCGCGAAAGAGATCATCCTCACCGCAGAGCGCTACGACGCCGAGACGATGGAAGACTACGGCTTCGTCAACGAGGTCACCGAGAACGACGCCCTGCTCGAGCGCGCCCACGAACTCGCCGCCGATCTCGCGGCCGGGCCGCCGATCGCCCACCGCTTTACCAAGCGCGCGATGCTCGCCGGCCGCGACGACACGGACGCGGGTCTCGAACTCGAGGCGGCCGCTTTCGGCCACCTGATGGGAACCGAGGATCTCATGGAGGGACTCACCGCGTTCATGGGTGACGGCGAACCCGAATTCGAGGGCAAGTAAGCACTCGAGACCGAGACTCCCCTCGTCGATTTCCGAACGACTCCCTGCATCCGAACCGTCCGGAAAACGGGTGGATCGTCTCGGTCGTTCTCGGAGAACGTATCTAGTGAGTGGTGCTTTTCGAGTCACGATTCCGTCTCCCAATCTGGAGGGTGATATTCTCCTGAACGTTATATAAGAAACATGATATCTGGTCGCGAGATTTATCAACCATTATCACCATTTGTGATCCGTGGCTTCAATCGACGATGAAGAGACAGGAGGGGTCCGCCGATGAGTGACGACCCGGAGGTACTCGTCGTCGACGACGAGGCCCGGCTCGCCGATCTGTTCGCCGCGTGGATCGGGGCAGAGCGCCCCGTCGAAGCAGCGTACAACGGTGAAGAGGCACTCGAGAAGATGGCCGAAACCGTCGAGGTCGTCTTGCTCGACCGTCGGATGCCGGGGCTCTCGGGTGACGAAGTATTGCAAGCGATTCGGGAGGAGGGGTACGACTGTCGTGTCGTCATGGTAACTGCGGTCGACCCGGACTTCGATATCATCGAGATGGGCTTCGACGACTATCTCGTGAAGCCGGTCTCGAAAGACGAGTTACTCGAGATGGTCGTGACCGTCTCGGCGCGCGCGGAGTACGAGTCCGACATTCAGGAGTACTACGCCCTCGTCTCCAAGAAGGCGTTGCTCGAGTCGGAGAAAGCCGACCGTGATCTCGCGGACAACGAGGAGTACCAGGATCTCTGTGACCGTGTCGACGAACTCCGTTCACAGGTCGACGAGACCGTCTCCGGCATGTCGAGTCACGACGACTTCGTCGGCGCGTTTCAGGACCTCGGCTCGGACCACTAGTCGTCGGTTTCGGCGACGACGAACTCGAACCGAGCCCCTCCCGTCTCACTCTCGGTCGCCTCGGTCGTCCACCCGTGACCAGTTGCGACTTCTCGAACGACCCAGAGCCCGATTCCGAGTCCCGACGACGATGTCGTCACCTCGGAGTCGAACGCGTAATCTCGAATCTCTGCCGGCATTCCTCGACCGTTGTCCTCGACGAAGAAGCCGACTGGTCGACTCTCGACTCGTTCCGGTTCCGACGTCTCCGAGTGTTTCGCCTGCGTCGTCTGGGCTGACTGCCCCTGTTCTCGTTCCGTCGCGTCCGAATCGTCTCCCTCGAGGACGCCGACCCGAACGGTCAGTGAACTCCCCGGTTCGGTGTCGCGCTCGTCGGGATGTGCGTTCGGATCCCCGTCCCCTTCCTCCTCTCCTTTCGCTGACCGACCGCGGGGCGGCTCCGTCCCGTGTTCGACGGCGTTTCGAAACAGGTTCTCGAGGAGACGAAGCATGCGCGACCGATCGGCGTCGAGGAGCATCGATCCCTCGATCGATATCGTCGCGTCGTCGGTTGCCACGTTCTCCCAGGCCTCACGCGAAATCTCCTCGAGATCGACCGGCTCCGAGTCGGCTGCCCACTCCCCTTCACGGGCGATCGCGAGCACGTCGGCGATGATCGCCTCCATCCGGTTCAACCCCTCGCGAACGTTCGTGAGGTAGTCGAACGATCCGGTCTCCTCGAGCAAGTCGAGATACCCCTTGGAGACGCCGAGCGGGTTCCGCAGGTCGTGGCTGACGATCCGAGCGAACGCGTCCAGGCGCTCGTTTTGCTGGCGCAGTGTTCGCTCGCGGCGCTTTCGGTCGGTGATGTCTCGAACGACGCCGACCGACCCGCGGAACTCGTCGTCGTGGGCGAGCACCGCGAGCTGGGTCTCACACGGGATCGTCCCACCGGATTTCGTCTCGAGGACGGATTCGACAGTGTCCGTACTCCGGTCGGTCTCGAGTAACGCGTCGATCGTCTCCATGGTCGCGTCGACGCCGTCTCCGTCGAACAGGACCGAGATGTGCTCGCCCAGCAACCCCTCTCGACTATAGCCGGTCATCTCGAGGAGCGCGTCGTTGATCGTCGTGAAGTGACCATCGCCGTCGAGAACGTACATCCCGTCGCCCGCCGTTTCGACCAGCCGCTCGTACCGCCGGAGCGCCTGTTGCTGCTGGCCGAGTTGGCCCCGAACGGCGACCGACTCGAGGGCGTACGACGCCGTCTCAGCGATGGATCGAATCGCCTCTCTGCCGGCCGTAGACAGTTGCTCGTGGGTGTACACGACGAGGACGCCGTAGAGGTCGTCGCCCGTCGCCAGCGGCGCGGTCGCAACCGACTCGACCTGGCGATCGGCGGCGGCCCCGCCGAGCGGGACGATCGACTGGTTGTCCGCGAGTTGTTGGACGGTCTGGAGCTCTCGGCTTCGAAGCGTCCGTTCGAGCAGCGGCTGGCTGCCGTCACCGATACTGAAGGTCCGATGCATCGGCCACTCGACCGTGGCCGCGTCGGTCAACCAGGGGACGATCTCTCGCTCGCCGGGGTCGTACTCGCCGACCCAGGCGAACGCGAAGCGGTCGTCGGCGACGAACTCCTCGCGGATCGCTTGCTCGATCGACCCCGGCGACCGGGCATCTGCCAGTCGCCGTTTGACGGTGCCGACGAGGCGGTCGAACGCCGGGTCGGTCCTCGTCCCGATCCGTCGAGTGACCGCCGCCGCCAGTTCCGAAGACGTTTTTCGTCTGCTCGTCGTCGACGAGTCGACCTCTGCGTCAGGAGTGGTCGCCGTCTCGATCCTCTCAGCACGTGCGATGACCTCCGTCAGGACGGTCACCGAGGACTGCTCGTCGTCGCTCCAGTGAACGAACGCCGGCGTCCCCGGCCACCGTGATTCGACGGCATCGAGGAGTCCCGGAACGTTCGCGACCGTACTCGCGTCGATGATCACGGCGTCGATCGATTCGTACTCGAGGCGGTCGACGGCAATCGCCGACGTCTGGGCGACGACGACGTTGACGGATGCGTCAGCGAGTGAGAGCGTGACTGTCGCTCTCGTCGACCGATCGCTGCTAACGCAGAGTACGCGTGGGCGATTCATAGCACTCGGATCGGACTGACTCTCCCTCTCCCCCCGGAGCGGCAGTAACTGTCGTCCGTCGTGGGTCGATCCCATCGACCCCGAAGCGGATTCGTCTTCCGACCGATGTCCCGATACACGGCGCGTTCTCCTTTTAGTTTTTCGCCAGCTCTTTCGTACACGCATTTTCGGCGAGTAACGAAACGGCAGTGGAGATCGATGGAAACGCGGATCCCAGACGCGTCCCGAATCAGTGCGCGGAGGGAATCGGCTCGATTCCGGCGAATCACGGCTCGAGTCTCGTCAGGCTTGCCGATAGATGAGGTTCCGCTGGACCTCGTTTGCCCCCTCGTAGATGACCGGGATACGCGCGTCCCGGTAGACGCGAGAGATCCGTCGCTCCTCGAGGATCGAGCGGCCACCGTGGAACTGCATGCCCTGTTCGGAGACCTCGACGGCCGTTTCCGTCGCCTTCGTCTTCGTCATCGCCGCCCAGTAACCGGCGTTGTTGCCGTTTTCGACCTTCTCGCAGGCCCGCCAGGCGAGGGTACGGGCGCTCTCGAACTCGGTGAGCATGTCCGCGAGACCGTGTTGAACCGCCTGAAACTGGTTGATCGTACGGCCGAACTCCTCGCGTTCGTGGGTGAACTCCCAGGCTTCCTCGATGGCGGCGGCCGCGAGTCCGAGTCCGTGACCCGAGACGATGACCCGGCCGTGATTGAAGAACTCGGCGAGCATCATGAAGCCGGCTCCCTCGTAGCCGATCATGTTCTCCTCGGGGATGCGACAGTCGTCGAAGGTGATGTGGGCCTGTTTGGACGCGCGCATCGCAATCTTCTCGGGAATGTGTTCGGCCTCGTAGCCCTCGGCGTCGGTGGGAACGATGAACATCGAGTGATTGCCGTAGCGGTTGTCGTCGTCGTCACCCGTCCGGGCGTAGACGGTGAGCCAGTCGGCCTCGACGCCGTTGCCGATCCAGTACTTCTCGCCGTTTATGACCCACTCGTCACCGTCTTTCTCCGCGGTGGTCTGCATTCCAGCGAGGTCACTGCCCGTTTCTGGCTCAGAGACCGCTAGCCCGGAGATCTGTTCTCCTTCGGCGACCGGCCGCACGTACTCCTCACACTGCTCGTCGGAGCCGTACTCGTAGGTCATCTCGCAGCCGAAACTCGCGAGCTGGAGCGTCAGCGCGATGCCGGCGTCCGCGCGGTAGAACTCTTCGGTGAGCGCGAGCATCTGGGCCAGATCCAGCCCGCGACCACCCCACTCTTCGGGGATGTCCTGGGCGACCAGTCCCGCCTCCTGCCCGGCCTCGAGAATCTCCCACGGATACTCTCCGGACTGGTAGTACTCGTGTGCGTTCGGTTCGATGTGTTCGCGCGCGAACTCTCGAGCTTCCTCTTTCACGCCGTGTGCTCGCTCCGGGATGATGCTGTCGTCGAGGAGGTTCATATGGTTGCTAATCGCTCGCAGGCCGGATATAATCGGTGGAACGGAAAACGGGTTTGAACGAGAGAAACCTAGAGAACAGTTTCGAACCGCTCGGCCGCCGTCTGGTCCTCACGACCGTGTCCTAACTGCCAGATGTCCCAGCACAGATCACAGACGATGTGGATGTAGAGTACGACCGCTGTCAACACCGCGAGCGGCAGGCTCTCGAGGGCGAACAGGGCAACGGCCGCGCCGACGATCAACTGGTGGCTCAGCAATCGAGGGAGCACGCCGACGTCACCCGCCGAAAAGATCCGCCCCTGATCCGCGAACGCGACGGTCGGATTTCGGAGACAGAAACCGATGGCTTCCCACGTCCCGGTCTTGATTCGTGCGATGAGGAAGTGATCCAGATCGACGAACACCCCGATAGCGGTCGCGTACGCGACGAGTGCGACCGGCGGGACATCGACGCCGAAGACCGTGACCGCTGGCAGGGCGTACACCGCTGCCGCACCGACGGCGAGCGAGATTACCGCGTGGTGTTTGGAGTACATTGGATATCTGCGACGACCACCTCGAGGAGTAAAACCGTCCCGCTCGTCCGGTGGACTCTCCGTCCGACGCACCCTCGACCTCGACCTCGACCTCGACCTCGAGTTCGCTCACCCCGTGAAGCCGGTAAGCAGCCAGTCGCCGTCGTTCCCGTCTCCGTTTCTCTCGCCGTCACCCTCGTCGGTCAGACTCGGTGCACTGACCAGCACGAACGCACTCTCCTCGTCACCGTTGCGGATCTGACGGGTCGATTCGGCCGGGATCCACAGCGCGTCTCCCGTCTTCATCTCGACGTGTTCGCCGTCGACGATCACTGTCGCCGCACCCTCGATGAGGACGTAGACCTCCTCGTGTTCGTTGTCCGCGTGGTCGTGGGGCTGGCTCTTCCAGTCGGGATCACACCGAACGACCGTGACGCCGACCTGTTCGGTCTCGAGAGGCTCTCGAAGGAAGTGCATCGCGTTCGAGACCTGATCGACGTCCTCGTAGTTGACCTTCGTGTACGACATACTACGTATACCTTCGTCGGGACGGTAGTAAAAGTACGCTCACCGTCATCGGGGCGACGTCCGGATTCGCAACCGGAGATCGAAACCGAGATCAGCTCTGGTGGGCGATCGGATCGAAGCTATCGACCGGGATCACCGAATAGTCGACGGTCAACGCGTCCTTGGTCGCACGGATCTTCCCGACGAACGTCGAGATGTCTTCGAGGTCTCCCTCGAGGACGAACAGTTCCATACAGTAGTGGTCGCCGACGTGGCTGTGAAAGTTCGAGGCGACGAGCTCCTCGTGTTCGTGACGAAGGTGCATCATTCGCTCCTCGACGCTGGTCGTCTCGTAATCGAAGAGGACGGTGACGATACCCATGAGTTCGCGGTCCTCGAGGCGCGTATCTTCGAACTCGCCGAGGAGATTTCGACCGGCCTCCCGGAAGACTTCGCTTCGACCGGTGTAGCCGTGTTCGTCCGCGAATTGGTCGATTCGCTCGAGAAGTTCGTCCGGCATGGAGACGCTGACGACTGCCATATAATAACTCGACCGCCCTCAACTATTAAGCCTTATCATCGAATGTTACCTCGGCCGTATCGAGAGATTCCGGCGCTACGGCACTCGAATGTCGGGTCTCGAGGCACTACTCGCGTCGGTCGCGTGGATGTACCACGGAGTGAATCTCGAGATCGACGAGAAGGGGTTCCCGAATCGTTCAGGCGGGTCGTCTCCGAGCGTCTGCCTCCTCCGGTCGGTTCGAACCCGCTCGACCGTGTTCTCTCTCGAGCGGAACCGACTCGACCAGACGGAATCGCTGACAGTCGCGGTGGTCGCACGGAATCGTGATAACGACGGATTACCGAATCGGCGCTCGAACCATCAGATATCGACAATATTTATGACAGATTTTCTGACATTTCGATCGACGACGGTCGTCGACGGTCGTCGGCCGGCGACCCCACACGAGGAGAGCGCTCGAACCCACACGTTTTGCCGTCAAACCCTCGAGATATCCGAGTGCAGTCTATGGCAAACGTTCGATGCTTACGATCCGTTCGCCACCGTGCGTAGACCGATGTCACAGATGACGAATAGCGGACGTTTTGATTCCCGGGCGACAATAGTCGTTTATCGATAGCTGTCTCCCGGTTTCGTTATCGGATCCGGTCGTTCGACGGACGAGTCGGAGTTTCGTCTGTTATCGAACCGTGGGAGTCTGGACACCCTGGAATTCGGCCCAACAAACACTTCAAGGATCGTGTCAGCACCACCCCGAACGAGACAGAAATCTTCCATTTCAGTACCCACTCAATTACGAAGTCCGGTACGAGACAAGGGTCTCACGCATGGTACAACTCCAACCCGCCCAACAAGTACAGGTTCCAGAGTGGCTTCAGGATCCGGTGGCCGAACTGATCACGTTCTTACCGCGACTGGTCGGCGCACTCGTGATCCTCTTCGTCGGCTGGATCATCGGGCGGCTCTTCGCTCGAGTCGTCCGCCGAATCGCCGACGGGATCGAACTGGATCGAATGGTTCTCGAAACGCCCCTTGGGAGGATTCTCGGCGGCACCGAACGAGCCGTGTCCAGCGCGTTCGGCTCGTTAGCGAAGTGGTTCGTGTACGCACTCGCGTTCCTCGCAGCGGCGAACGCACTGGCGATCGCGACACTCTCAGAGTGGATCGCGACGGCGGTATCGTACCTGCCGGCGTTCGTCGCCGGTCTGCTCGTCATCGTCCTCGGGTTCGTCGTCGCAGACTTCATCGGTGACGTCATCGAACGGACGCGAGCCGCAGCCCAGACGGTCTACGGGAGTTGGTTCGCCAACGGTGCACGAATGTTCCTCTACTTCACGGCGATCGTCATCGGTCTCGATACGATGGGAATCGACGTCGGCATCCTCTACGTCTTCGCGCGAGCGCTCGCGTGGGGCCTCGCAGCAGCCGTCGCGATCGGCGCCGGTGTCGCCTTCGGCTGGGGCGGAAAAGATTACGTCTCCGACAACATCGATCGATGGATGAATCGCTCGAGTTCCGTTACGCCGAGCGAGGGCGAATCCGGTCGAACCAGTGAACGCTCGACCACCACCGAGAGACGCAGCGGTCCCGATCGAGAGCCCGGTTCGGAACCGGGTCCCGGCGACGACTGATCGAACTCGAGTCGATCACTCCGCCAGTGACCGCACCCGTTTCGGTCGCTCGGCCGCGGCCGGAAAGAGCGGCTTGACCGGGACGACGACGTACGATTTTACGAGTCGGTCGTCGAACGGCCGCCACTTCTCGAGACGCGCCAGCGAGTGTGTTTCGGCGTACGTGTCCTCGATTCGATCGAGCACTGCCTCGAACCTGTCTGTGTCGAACTGCTCGGCCGGGACGCGATCGGAGACGATCGCGATACTCGAAACGCGGGCATAGACGTCGAGCCGTCCCTCGAAGGCGTACTCCAGTTCCTCTACCCGATCAGTGACATCACCGGACAGCGACCCGTCCGCTCTCGTCGGGAAGGAGACGTACGCCTGATACAGATCGGGGTCCCCGACCACGTAGCGCTTCCAGAGTTCTCTTAGCACGTTCATACTGCGTTCCGAACGGTGCTGGTAGAGAAGACGCCTACCGAGGCGGCGCTCGTTCGACGCGCACTCGTTCGAATCAGTAACCGTCGCGTGTTTCGCTCGATCACGTTCCCCATTCCTTCTCACCTTCGGGTACTCGGCACGGGTAATACGTTCTTTGTTATCTCCATCGGCCGACCCGCTCGGTCGCGCTTCGAGAGAGCTTTGTACAACACTCTATTACCGACCTCCGATGGACCACTATCTCCCCACTTGGGCGCCACCGCTCCCGGTCGCGATTTCGGCTGCGGCCGTCGCCACCGGTGTCGCAATCAATACGGGTTTCGAACCGACACTTCGGACGATTCCCGCCCTCCTCCTCGTGTCCTTCGGTCTCGCCGGCGTCGCGAACCACATTGCCGACTACCACGTCGAACACCTCCGTCGGATCGCACATCGGTGGTGGCTGCTCGCGTTTGTCGCGTTTCTTCCGTACGGATTAGTGACGTCGCCTTCGAGCGAGTCTGCTGCTGCGATGGGCGAGGCGTTCGCCGGACCGATCGCCGAGACCACACTCGAAGCGTTCGCCGGTGCATCGATTCTGTGTGCAGTCGCCGTGTCGGTGCTGTACGGGTTCGCCAGATACGGGATCCATCCGGGACGACCGACGCCAGAAGATCGCCTCCTCGACGACTGACTGCGGCAGTAACGGGATTTCTCGGATTGGAAGGTTCGTGAGTCGCCGCACGCGAATCGAAGGACGGTCCCGAATGCTACCGCAGCCAACAGGTATATGTGCTGCCGTGTACTGAACCCACCAAAGCGGTGCACATCGTGATTTCTACGGTCACACGCACAAACCGAACCCTGCTCGCACTGTCGCTCGCGTGTTTCGCGATCGCGGGTGTCGTGAATACTTCTCTCGACGTCACGTTCCAGAGTGGCGTCGCGATGACGGCCGCGATCGCCGGCGTCTACGGACTCGCGTTGTACGCACGGACGGTGAGTCGATCTCGGCTCGCGCGCCTGTCGATCGGCCTCTGGATCGCGTTTCTCGCCGTCACACCGATTCATTACGTCGGCACAGCCAGTGTCGGTCGATTCGGACCCGTTTCCGCCGACGCGATCGCCGCGCTGATTCCCGCGGCGACCTGGGCGATGTTGCTGGGTGCGTTCACCTCGACGGCGTTTCTCGCGTTTCGCGAATACGGTGCCAGAACCAGCGTCGACTCTCCGGAAGAACAGGTACTCGATCAGGATATCGACCTCTAGCGGTTTCACTCCTCGACTCGATAACTCACCGCGATCCCCTCACCCAGCGGCAAGACCACCGTCTCGAACGCCGGATCCGTCCGCACCGCCTCGAGGTAGTCGGCGATCCCGCGGGTGTGTTCGTTGACGTCCGCCGGTTCCCCACCCTCGACGTGTTCGAGGAGTTTGTCGAACTGGATCGGGCCCGCCTTCATCGCGTTGTCCGCGACGATCGCCCCGCCGACGGGGACCTTCGGTTTGATCGCCTCGAGCGCGTCCCGGTAGCGGTGTTTCTGGTGGTCGATCAACACGACGTCGAAGGGACCGTCGTAGGACTCGACGGTCTCCATCGCGTCACCGTGTTCGTAGCGTGCAACGTCGTCGAACCCGCCTTCGGCCATGTACTCGCGGGCCAGCTCGAGTTCGTCCGCGTCGAACTCGGTGAGGACGATCTCGCCGTCGGCCGGCAGCGCCTGTGCGAACCAGTAGGCGGAGTAGCCGTAGCCCGAACCGAACTCGAAGATGCGCCGGGCGTCGGTCATGCGCGCGAGCAGTCGCAGGAACCCGCCGACCTCGGGGCCGACGTTGGGGAACCCCTCTTCGACGGCGTACTCGTCCATCTCGATCAGCGTGTCGTCGGGTTCGGGACCCGCCGCTCGACAGAACCGTGCGATTTCGTCCGCGAGGACTGAGGACATACGTTCGAATACGAGCGCCGTTTCAAAGATGTAGGGGTTGGGGCGAATCGGTCGGTTTCCCGAACCGCCTCGACCGGGTCACCGACTCCGACTGACCGGAAACGACACCCGGTCTGGGTGCTCGTTGAATCGCGCGAGCACCCGCTCGTACAGTTCGTTTTTCACCTGCTGTCCACGTCGCGTGTGGACGAGATAACGCACCCGAAGGGTGACCCACGACTCCTCTTGGCTGACGTTGACCGTCGGCCCGCTGCGAACCTCGAGTTCGACGGGCGTCTCGTCGAGCAGTTCCCGATACCGGGCCACGTTGCGTTCCATCTCCTCGCCGAGGTACTCCTCGGCGACGACCTGCAGTTCTTGGCGGGCGAACTCGAGGTCGGTCTCGTAGGCGACCTGGACGGGAAGTTCGTTCCAGACGTAGGGCAACTCCTCCCAAGAGTAGTTGAACACTTCCGCAGAGAGCACCGTGCTGTTGGGCAGAGTCACGACCCGCCCGGAGGGCTGGTTGGTCGTGACGAGCTCGCCGTTGATCTCCCACAGCGTCGTCACCAGAAAGTCGACCTCGAGGACGTCGCCGCTGGCCTCGCCGATCTGCACGCGGTCCCCGACCTGATAGGGTCGCTTGACCATGATGTACAGCCAGCCGAGCAACGAGAACAGCGGCTGCTGTAAGGCGAACGTGACCGCGAAGCCGACGATCCCCAGCGAGAAGAGCACGCCGAGCCACTGTTCGGTGAGGACGCCGAGCAGGCCGACGATCGCGACACTTCCGAGAACGAGCCGAAGCACGTTCCGGGCGTCGTGTGCCCGTCGTTTGCTCACCATCGATCGAACGAGCGCGCGCTGGGCGAGCACGTAGATCCCGTAGGTGCCGGCGAGCACGGCGACCGCGAGCAGTCCCATCGAGACGATCACGTCCCCTGGGAGGGTCGCGACGGTCGGCCACTCCGACTCGAGTGGTAGTTCCGTGACGACGTTTGCGGCGACCGTTGCAACGAGTGCGACGGCCAGCGACACGTACCCGAGCGCTCGGTTCACTGGCCGAGGTTTCGGGCAGTGGTACAAAAACGGGATGGTTGTTCCGTCGAACGGGCGGCGTCCTCACGGTTCGAACGAGATCGTGATCGAACGTCTCACCCGTCACCACGTTTTTGACTCGGTACCCCGTTTGTCTCACTGGCATGTCTGGGGAACACCCACACCCTCTCACCGAGTACGTCGACAATCTCGTCTACGAACCCACACAGGTCCACGACCACGGCATCGACCTCACCGTCAGCGCGATCTACGACGTGGCCGAACCCGGCCGCCTCGACTTCGGCGGCGACGAACTCGAGGACGCCAACCTCGACCCTCTCCCGACAACGAAACGCCACGAGGACGACGAATACGAGTGGTGGGACCTCGAGGCCGGACAGTACGTCGTCCAGCACAACGAGTTTCTCACCGAGCCGGACGATCCCCTCTTTCTCCAGCCGCGAAACGAGCTACTCGCCCGCGGCGGTTCCCACCCCTCGGTTCGCGTCTTCAGTCACCTGCCGCTGATCCCACTGACGGTCGCCAACGGTGGGATTCGGATCAAGGAGAACGCTCGCGTCTCGACGCTGCTCGAGACCTCACAGAACGGCGGCGTCGAATAAAGGGAGAGGGAGAGGACGAGGGAACGAGATCGCTCGAACCGTCTGCGTCCTCGTCCTCGACCTCGACCTCGACCTCGAGGTCGTCTACGATTCGTCGAACAGTTCGTCGACCGCCTGCTGTGCGGTACGTGCGGCCTCGTCGGCTACCTGTTCGGGGTCGTTCTCGTCGTCGGGTGCGTTGAGATAGACGTCGACGTCGAGGACGCCGTCCTCGAACGTCACGGTGACGTCGAAATCCCGGACGTCCGACTGTTTGTACTGGGAAAAGATCAGTCCTTCAGCCGCCTCGGCAGCGGTCTGGACGACGGTCTCGTCCGACGGGTCGTCTGTGTGTTCGGTCGCCATTATCGTATTCGTGTCACTGTGTCTGTGTGGTCGATTGCGCGTATAAATTAGGTCGGTGCGAAAATCCTGCGCTTGCTCTCGCCGATCAGGCGCCGCCTGCGCCCGGTCCGCCTGCACCGGGTGGACCGCCGCCCATCGCACCGCCACCGCCGAGGAGTTCTTCGAGTTCGCCCTGCAGTTCTTCGAACTGCTGCTGGACGCGCTCTTCTTGCTTCTCGAGGGTCTCGAGGCGGATCTCGAGGCTGTCGACCTTGTCGTCGAGTTCCTCTTCGGCTTCGTCGTACTCGGTCGCGACGAACAGCTCACCGACCTGTCGGTACATCTGGGTGTCCTCGTCGATGTCCTCGAGTTCCTCAAGGGCGCTCTCGGCGTCGGTCAGCGAGGACTCGGCTTCCTGTTTCTGGGCGGCGACGGTCTGTGCCGTCTCCTGAAGGCCCTGCAGTTCTTCGATTTTCTCCTGTGCTTCCGGTGGTAGATTACCCTGCATACCTCGACCCTCGGGGTCCGGACTGATAAAGCCAAGCTTTGTCGTCCGGATCGAAAGGGGGTTGCCAAGGAGCTGGTCTCGTGATGGGCGAAGGTGACGGCGACCGCGATCACTCGGGGCTGAATCCACCGACCAGTCGATCCACTGCGAAGACGAGCGCACCGCCGATGACCGCCCAGCCGAGGAGTGGGCCGACCGTCGCCGCCGTCCACCCATCGACGTGGGCCCCCGCCTCGACGACCGGGGCTCGAACAGAGCCGGCGATCAACCCCACGAGGAATGCGAGCGTGACCGCGCGGGCGCGCTCGAGGGCCAAACGCACGACGCGGGCGATCGTCAAGACGCCGACGAACCCACCGAACACGAAGACGACGACGGTCGTTCCGGGATCGACGACCGCCTCGAGCGAACCGCCTCGAAGGACGTCGACGATGGCGGAGACGAACGCCGTGAGCTGGCCGGAGAGGTAGACGTACTGGCCGAACAGCAAGAGAAGCAACGACCCGGAGAGGCCGGGCAGGATCATCGCACTCATCGAGACCGCGCCGACGAACGCGATGACGGCGAGGCCGGTTCCGTCGAGGACGGTGAGACCGCCTGCGAGTCCGAACGCGAGCACCGCGCCACCCACGCCGGCTGCGATCGATCGCGGGCCCGAGAACTCGAGTTCACGTCCGAGGACGATCGCCGAGACGGCGATCAGTCCGACGAAGAAGCCAAACAGTGCGACGGGGTGAGAGTCCGAGAGGGCCGTGACGGCACCCGCGACGAGGACGACAGCCGAGACCATCCCCAGTCCGAGCGGGACGAGAAACGCCAGATCCATCTCGTCGACGGCGCCACGAGCCTCGCTGCGACTCTCGGGGTCGTATCCGCGACAGATCGTCCGTACTCGCCCGGGCGTGATCGCGGCGATCGCCGTGACGAGCCGTTCGTAGAAGCCGAGCAACAGTGCGACGGTCCCTCCGGAGACACCGGGAACGGCGTCAGCAGTCCCCATACACAGCCCTCGGCAGTACGATCGAACGACGGCCGGGACGTGACGCCCCTTTCGTGACATTCGTGTCGTCCTTTTTTCGGAAGGTGCCATCAACGTATTGATCCGGTACTACGGGAACGCGCCGCGTCTGGATCACGAATCCTGTACCCTTAGCCGTGGTCGGGAACGTCGACGACTCCCGCATCCAGTTCCGCCTCGAGTTCACGAGCAGCCCGAACCATGTTTTCGAGTTTTTCGGCCGCGACGTCTCGAGGGAGGAGCTTCAGCCCGCAGTCCGGGCTCACCGTCAACCGCTCGGGTGGAACGACTCGCAGTCCCTGCCGAATGTTCTCCTTGATCTCCGCGACCGACTCGACGGTCGCATCGTGGTTGTCGACGACGCCGATAGCGAAGTCGAGCGTAAATTCGGGCTCGGTGAACACCTCGAGTTGATCGTACTCGCCGTTTAGCAGTTCGACGTCGAACTCGTCGATCGGGAACTCGAGCACCTCGGGATACAGCCGCGAGTAGTCGCCGTAACAGACGTGGAGCCCGACTCGAACGTCGTCGGGGACGTCGCGAACGATTCGCTCGAGGCACGCGCCGACGATCTCGTGGTCGTCCGGCACCTGTGAGAGCGCCGGTTCGTCGATCTGGACGTAGCGAGCACCCGCATCGACCAGTCGTTCGACCGTTTCGGCGACGAGGGGCGCGTACTCGAGTGCGAGGGTCTTCGTGTCGCCGTACACCTCGTCGAAACTGAACCGTGCGAGCGTGTAGGGACCGGTGATCGGCACCTTCACCGGGCGCTCGGCGGCCTCGTTCGCGACCTCGAACTCCTCGAGCAGCCACGGTTCGGATCGTTCGATCGGGTCGACGACGGACGGTTTGCAAAAGCAGTTGTGACCCCACACTTTGACGGGACCGTGAAACTCGATCCCGTCGGTGCGGTGGGCGAAGTGCTCGACCATCTCTCGGCGTCGAACCTCGCCGTCCCCAACGACGTCGAGGCCACAGCGTTCGTGTTCGGCCGTGATCAGTCTGGTCGCGTCGGTCACCGACTCGGTCCACTCGGGAGTCGGTTCGTCCTCGGCGGTACGTTCGCCCTCACGCCGATCGTGAAGCTGATCGAGCCACTTCGGTTTCGGATAGCTTCCGACGGTCGTCGTGAGCAGGAAGTGATCGTGGGGATGGTCCGGCGGACGGAAGCGTTCTCGAGTCGTGGTCGACATACAGCATCCCCAACACTATGCCCGTTATTAATTTTTCTCTAGTAGGAAATACCTAGTAGTAATTCACTGTCGGTGTATCGACTCGAGTACGACGTGAGGACGGTCGCGATGAGAAACGGGCGAGACGATGTGGTCGGAAACCGAGAAATCGAACCGACCCGAACGTGTACGGTGACATTCACGAACCCCCCGTGAAGTATAACGAACGTTTGTTCGTGACTGGGGCTGACGGACGCAGATAAAAGTAACTTCTATACCCCCACGGTCCAACCCTCGGGATGAGAGTATGAGTCAGTCTTACAATCGCGGCCTCATCGAGGACTTCGGCCGGTGGAAGGAGTTCTCAGCCGGGATGTGGGCGTGGATTTTTCACAAATTCACCGGGTGGATGCTGATCGGCTACCTGTTCACTCACATCGCCGTACTGAGTAGTGCTATCGCAGCGGCCGACGGCCAGACCATAATGTTGGAGGGCGAAGCGGTCAACGCCTACACGGGGACCATTCAGGGCCTCGAGAGCCTCTTTATCATTCGGGTGCTCGAGGTCGGTCTGCTCGCCGTCGCAGTATTCCACATTCTGAACGGGCTTCGACTGCTGATGGTCGATCTCGGCATCGGACTCGAGGCACAGGACAAGAGCTTCTACGCGTCGTTGATCCTCACAGGTGTGATCACCGTCGCGAGCGTGCCAACGTTCATGCAGGGGGTCGGTCTCTGATGGCGGAGCGTTACTCCTCGTTCACGCCGGGCGGAACCGGCTGGTTGCTCCAGCGCATCACGGCGGCGTTTCTCGTCGTCGTGCTCGCGTTTCACTTCTTCCAGTTGCACTTCATCACTCACGCCGCGGACGTGACCTTCGCCGGCACGCAGGCTCGGATGGAACACGTCGGCTACTTCCTGACGATGGTGTTGTTCCTCGTCACGGCCACGTTCCACGGCATCAACGGCGTCTACAACGCGCTGGTCAACCAGGGACTCGACGGCATCCAGAAGAAAGTCGTTCTCGCAGTCCTTACCATCGCTGGGCTCGCACTGATCGCACAAGGAACCTACGTCGCACTCGTCATGGCGGGGTGGGCATAACATGAGTACACAACAGCAAGAACCCGACACTGACGCCGAAACGGAACCGGAGGAACCGGAGAGTCAGGAAGTCCCGGCCGACCAGGAGATGAGCGGACTGGCCTCCCCACAACAACAGCGCCTCCAGCGCAAGCACGACGGGATGGCCGAACGCGAACGGGAGGCCGCCGAAGACGACCTCGAGGGCGACAGCGTCCACATCAAGGTGTTTCGCTACGACCCCGAAGTCGAAGGGAAACAGGAGCCCCGATTCGACGACTTCCACGTCCCCTTCGAGCGCGGGATGACCGTCCTCGACGCGGTCATCTACGCGCGCGACGAGTTCGATTCCTCGCTCACCTTCAGACACTCCTGCCGACAGGCGATCTGTGGCTCGGACGCCTTCTTCGTCAACGGTCGACAGCGTCTGGGCTGTAAGACCCAGATCTCGGAACTCGACCAGCCCGTCCGCATCGAGCCGCTGCCACACCAGGAGGTCGTCAAAGACCTCGTCGTGGACATGGACCACTTCTACGACCAGATGCATGCCGTCGAGCCGTACTTCCAGGACGAGGATACGCCCGACTCGGCTGATCTCGAGGAGCAGCGCCAGAGTCCCGAAAACCGCGAGAAGATCAAGATGTCCTCGCGGTGTATCTGGTGCGGTGCGTGTATGTCCTCGTGTAACATCGCGGCCGGCGACAACGAGTATCTCGGTCCGGCGGCGATCAACAAGGCCTACAAGTTCGCGATGGACGACCGTGAGAGCGAAGAGATCAAAGAGCATCGACTCCGCATCGTCGAACAGGAACACGGCGTCTGGCGCTGCCAGACCCAGTTCTCCTGTACCGAGGTGTGTCCGAAAGACATTCCGCTCACCGAGCACATTCAGGAGCTCAAGCGGGAAGCGGTCAAGAAGAACCTGAAGTTCTGGTAACTATGTACGAACACGACGTCATCGTGGTCGGCGCCGGCGGCGCCGGCCTCCGGGCTGCAATCGGCGCCCACGAAGCGGGCGCGGACGTAGCGATGGTCACGAAACTCCACCCGGTCCGCAGCCACACCGGCGCGGCCGAAGGGGGAATCAACGCGGCACTGCGCGAGGGCGACGACTGGGAACTCCACGCCTACGACACCATGAAGGGGTCGGACTACCTGGGCGACGCGCCGGCGATCGAGACCCTCGCACAGGACGCTCCCGAGGACACGATCACCCTAGAACACTGGGGAATGCCGTTCTCGCGAGAAGACGACGGCACCGTCTCCCAGCGACCGTTCGGCGGCCTCTCGTTCCCGCGGACGACCTACGCCGGTGCCGAAACCGGCCACCACCTGCTGCACACGATGTACGAGCAGGTCGTCAAACGCGGCATTCAGGTCTACGACGAGTGGTACGTGATGAACCTCGCCGTGACCGACGAACCGGATCCCAACGACCGAACCTGCCACGGCGTCGTCGCCTACGACGTCCAGTCGGGTACCGTCGAGGGGTTCAAGGCGAATCAGGGCGTCATCCTCGCGACCGGCGGTCCCGGACAGGCGTTCGACCACACGACCAACGCCGTCTCCTGTACCGGTGACGGGAACGCGATGGCCTACCGCGCGGGCGTCCCGATGGAGGACATGGAGTTCGTCCAGTTCCACCCGACGACCCTGCCCAGTACGGGCGTCCTCATCTCCGAGGGGGTTCGCGGCGAAGGTGGGATCCTCTACAACGAGGGCGGCGAGCGGTTCATGTTCGAGCACGGCTACGCCAACAACGACGGCGAACTGGCGAGTCGGGACGTCGTCTCTCGAGCCGAACTCACCGAGGTCAACAACGGCCGCGGGATCGAAGACGAGTACGTCCACCTCGACATGCGCCACCTCGGCTCCGAACGCATTCTCGACCGCCTCGAGAACATCCTCCACTTGGCGGAGGACTTCGAGGGCGTCGACGGGCTCGTCGAGCCGATGCCGGTCAAACCCGGCCAGCACTACGAGATGGGCGGGATCGAGACCGACGAGAACGGCGCGACGTGTATCGACGGCCTCTACGCCGCCGGTGAGTGTGCCTGCGTCTCCGTCCACGGCGCGAACCGACTCGGCGGGAACGCCTTACCGGAACTCATCGTCTTCGGCAAGCGCGCCGGACGCCACGCGGCCGGCGACGACCTCGGCGAGGCCGAGATCGAGACGGGATACAGCGAGGGCGTCGAAGAGGAGGACATGGAGCTTCCGATCACGCCCGGCGAAGCCGGTATTGCGGAGACCGGCGCGACCGACACGGAGGACGTCGCCGCCGACGGATCCGGTCAGCTGTCCGATCCCGATGGCGTCCTCGATCGGACGATCACCGAGGAGCGCGAGCGCGTCGAGTACCTGATGGAGAAAGACGACGGGATTCAACACGCCGAGATCCGCGCGAAACTCCAGAAGGCGATGACTGAAGACGTGAACGTCTTCCGGACCGAAGCGGGCCTCAAGCGCGCATTGAAGACCATCCGGGAGTGCCGTGAGGCGTATCGCGACGTCTACGTCGACGATCCCTCGCGGACGTTCAACACCGACTTGCAGATGACCATCGAGACGCGTAACCTGATCGACGTTGCCGAGACGATCACGCTCGGCGCGCTGGTTCGCAACGAGTTCCGCGGCGCCCACTGGCGCCAGGAGAAGCAGGAACGCGACGACGAGAACTGGCTCAAACACACGCTCGTCTCCTGGAACGGCGGCAAACCGTCGATCTGGTACCGCCCGGTCATCCTCGAGGGCGAGAACAAGACCTACGAGCCGAAAGTGCGGAGTTACTGAGCGGCCGATTTTCGGTCGGCGTCCGTCATCGAGACTCGTTTTGGGCGTCCAAACACGGAAGTGAGAGTCATCCGAAGTCGACGCATGACCGACGAACCGGCGAACTGGTGGGACGAGGCCTACGAGGGTGACGTCCCGTGGGACATCGGTCGGCCGCAGTCGGCGATCGTTCGACTCGCCGAACGCGGCGAGATCGTCGGCGACGTGCTCGACGTCGGCTGTGGAACGGGAACGCACGCGCTGTCTCTCGCGTCTCGAGGCCACCGCGTGACGGGAATCGACATCTCGTCGCGGGCGGTCGAGCGGGCACGCGAGAAACTCCGCGTACGTCGCGAGCGAGAACCCGATCTCGATGTGACGTTTCGCGTCGGAAACGCGCTCGATCTCGAGTTAGACGACCACCTGGGAGGGAGTCGGTTCGAGACAGTCGTCGACAGCGGCACGTTCCACGTCTTCGAGAAACCGTTACGGGGACGGTACGCGGACAGTCTCGCGACGGTACTCGAGTCCGGTGGTCGGGCTCACGTACTCGTGTTCAGCGATCGTGCGCCACCCGACTGGGGGCCGACACCGGTCGCACGCGAGGACTTCGCCGAGACCTTCGCGGACGGCTGGCGCGTTCTGTCGGTACGGGAGGAACCGTTCGAGACGACTCACGAATCAGTGGCAGGCTACCTCGCGACGCTCGAGCGACTGTGAACGGGCGAAGAGTAAGCGATCGCTAGAGGCCCAGCGTCTCGAGCAGGTCGATCCCGGCGTCGAAGTGATCGATCAGTTTGTAGCCGACGTAGATGCCGACGATACCCATTATTCCGGGGAGTTCCGGCGGTGCTGGAATCGGGATATTCAGGAAACGAAACAGCGCGCCGGTGAGCGTTCCGGTGAGGAGTGCGAGGATCGTGAGCTGTGTCGACATGGCTGTGAATGCCAGACGGGAGGGCATAAGCGATGGGACACGATCTATAATGGTCGATAATGTAGAACGACGATCGTCTCATCGTCGTCGGATGAATTCGAGGGATACATGCCAGTAAACGACCGTTTCTGGCGATGGGGATCGCTTCCACTAGATGAAAGTTCGACAATCGTCGTGAGGTGGATTTATTATCGTCGAAAACACGATGTGTTCGTATGGCCGCACACGCGTTGCAGGACGAAGACGTATCGGTGCCAGCCGACCTCGAGTCGGGACGCGCGAAACTCGTGTATCTCTACCTCGCGGTTCGCGGCGAGGCGACGGCCGACGACGTCTGTTCTGCGCTGCACATCGACAAGGGGTCGGTACTGACGATCACCGGAACGCTCCGCGAACGGGGCCACATTCGCCAGCGAAACGGCCGGTACGGCGTCGTCTCCGCTTAATTCTGTACTCGTTCGAGGAGGACGTCCGCGACAAACGAACCGACCATCAGCGGGACGATTACGTAGCCGAAGGCGTGAAGTAACACGAACGTGGCCCACTGCGCGAGCGGGTCGGTCGGAGGCCACAGGGCCGTAGTCGCTTCGGCGAGAAACCCTCGAGTCAGATAGACTAACACGAGCAGCGTCGCGAACGAACAGACGAGTCGGATCGCGAGCCGCTGGCGGTCGACACTGGAACTCGAGTCGGGATCGGAATCGGTGGCGAGAGGCGGATCCGACCACTCGTCGTCGTCCATATCGGGACGGAGGGCTGGCCGTGGCTTGAACGGTTCGACTCGAGGGGGGTTGGCGGGTGACAGCAACAACGGCAACGGTGACGAAGACGAAAATGAGACCGAAATCTACAGAAAACACAGCGAGAGTGCCCCGGAGCTTGACCCCGAGGGTGAATCGCGTCCACTAACTCGACTACCCAACGCCAATCACAACAGTTATGCTAACAAAATTGCTAACATATACTGTAATGGCTATGACCGAACGACACTTGCGGGTGGACCTCACGGACGAGGACATTCAGCGTGCCAAAGACTACGCTGACGAACACGGGCTTCGGATGCCTCGTGCGTACGGAGACCTCATTCGATCTGGGTTAGAATAGATGGACCTCACGCTTCGCTTCCGTGCGTACCCCGACGAGGATACCGCGAGCGAAGCGTGGCGTCACATCGACATTCACCGACAGATTCGCAACCACGCCGTCCGCGACTACTACCGCGCACCGCGGAACGACCGTCCGAGTGCCTACGACCAACACCGCAAGCTCACCGAGTGGAAACAGCGGTGGTCGATATTCGCCGGCGTATCGGCTCATGCCGCTCAACAGACGGTAAGTCAGATCCAGAAGGATCAGAAAACACTCAAAGAACACCGGAAGAACGGTCGCAAAACCGGGCGGCTCAAGTGGCAAGGTGCGGGCGAGTTCCGGTCGGTAGCGTACCAGTCAGAAGGCTTCAACGTCAATCACACGACGGGCCACGACTTTGGGACGCTTACCCTCTCGAAAATCGGCGACGTACCGATCCGCGCACACCGAGACTTGCCGGAGACCGAGAACGTCAAACGAGCGATTCTCAAGAAGGAACGAACCGGCGCGTGGGCCGTCTGCTTCGTGGTCGAAGGCGAACAGCCCGAGAAGCCAGACCCGGACGAGATTGACCCCGCTGACTGTATCGGCGTGGACCTCGGTATCCAGTCGTACATCCACACGAGCGACGACCTTTCGGTCGAGTGCTTGGACCTCTCCGACGAGTACGACCAATACGCCCGCGAACAGCGGTCACTCGACCGCAAGCAACGCGGGTCAGCGAACTGGGAGGAACAACGCCGGAAGGTCGCCAAAGCGAAGCGCCGAATTCGGTGGAAGGTGCTCGATTTCCAGCACAAGCTTTCGACGTGGCTCGTCAAAGAATACGACGTGGTGGCGGTCGAAGATCTCGACGTAAAGCCGATGCTCGAAACGTCACAATCGGCAAAAAACAAGCAGGACGCCGCGTGGTCACGGTTTCTCGACCTGCTCGAATACAAGGGCGACCTGTACGGAACGCACGTCGTCCGGGTCGATGCTCGCGGGACGACGAAAGAGTGCAACGAGTGCGGGGTCGAAACCAGCAAACCGCTATGGGTCCGGGAACATTCGTGCCCGGCGTGCGGTCACACGGAAGACCGCGACTTGAATGCGGCAAAGAACATCCTCGACAGGGGACTCAATTCACTTCATGTAGGGCCGGGACGGTCCGAATCAATGCCTGTGGAGACCGTGCTCCCTGCGTTCGCTCGTCATTCAGGGCGAGTGGATGCAAAGCACGTCGTGGAAGCAGGAAGCCCCGCGACTTGACGCGGGGTGTGTTCACAGTTCGATCCGCTCGACTAATTGCTCGCGGTTCTCGTTCGTGTTCACGGCGACGATACGAATGTCGTCCTCGAGACCAGATCCTCGCAACTTGGCCTTCAGGAGGTTGTCGACCTGATAGACACCGGCGGCGTTGGTCATCGCGATTTCGACCATCACCGGGCGAGTCTCTCCCTCGTGGAGCGAGACACGACTGATCGCCTGACTCGAGAGGGTGTTGATGCCGCGACCGCCCTGTTCGTAGGGGATTCGCGACCGGCCACGCTCCATGTCGAGGGCGTCGGCGACGCGGATGACGCCCGCCTCCGTGGTGAGGGGCTCCTCGGCGGTGTGATGACAGAGGATCGCGTGGAGAACCTCGCCTTTCATGCGGACGCTGTCGGCGACGTCGTAGAACTCGGGAAGGATTCGATCGAGAATGTCTGCGGCCAGCGGGATCGAGTAGTAGGCGTGTTGATCCCGGTGGACGACGTGACCGACGTCGTGGAGGTTCGCGGCGAGGGCGATGATGACCGCCTCGTCTTCTTCCGCCAGCCCCTGTTCGCGGGCACCGTTGAAGTCGACGTTCCCCGCTTTCAGGAGGTCGTAGAGACAGAGCGCGCGGTTGCGGACGATCGAGATGTGTTTGGCGCCGTGATCGTTGTAGCGCTTGCGGTCGACGGCGTTGACGTTCTGGGCCTCGAGATACGTCTGAATCTCCTCGTCGGCGTCGACGAACGCGAGCACTTCGTTGAGTTTCTCGTCGGGGAAGGCGTGGTCGTCGTCGGGGTCGTAGACCCGACGCGTATCTCCGCCGTCGTCGCCAGCAGAATCGCTCATACGTATCGGTCGACAGCGAACTAAAAAAGCCCTCCGACGGCCGAGAACTGGTCGGAAACCGGATCAGGCGGCGTCGGCGACGGCCTGCTCGACTTCGTCGTAGTCGGGTTCGACGCCCGGGTCGTCGCTGACCCACGAGTACGTAATCTCGCCGTCGGCGTCGACGACGAACACGGAGCGCTTGGCGACGCCGTAGACACCGAGGTCGGCGAAGTCCATGCGAACGTCGTAGTCGTCGATAATCTCCTTCTCGAAGTCACTGATGAGTCCGAACGAGAGATCGTTTTGCTCGCGGAACTCGTTCTGGGCGAACGGCGAGTCGACACTGACGCCGTAGACGGTTGCCTCGAGGTCGTCGAAAGCCGCGATGCGATCCTGGAACGTACACATCTCGGTCGTACAGACGCCCGTGAACGCGCCGGGGAAGAACGCGAGAACGACCGGGGCGTCTTCCTCGAGGCGCTCGGAGAGAGTGATCGATTCGACGTCGCCAGTCGCGAGCGGTGCGGTGAAATCGGGCGCAGTATCGCCTGTGCGTGGCATCGTCGAGACGTAGTTCACAGGCGGAAAAGACAGTTTCGTTCCTCGAAGCGTTCGGCTCCAACCACGTGACCGGTCGTGCTCCCGTCCGGGAGCGTCGTCTCGAGACGAGACACTGTCGAACGGCGACTCGGAACCGGAGATGTCGAACAGTTCAAGGCGGTCGTCCGACGAGACGTTCGATACGCGAATGAACCCCAACCGCTTGCGACTGTTCTACCTGTTCGGTATCGTACTCAATCTGATCGCGCTCGCGTACGCGCTCGCCGACGGTGAAACACTGTTCGCACCCGCGTTCGTGCTCGTGATAATTTACCTCGCAGCGCGGTATCGCATGGTCGAGACGTGACGGTCGAGTCGCGTCCGACCACTCGAGAGAGAAATGAACGAGCCGACCGGCTAAAATCGAGTGTCAATCTCGAGGATTCGGATCATTCCACGAGCGTTTCGACGAGAATAGTGGGCGCTCGAGGTCCCGTCTCACCCTCTATTCACGGTTACAGGCATTGTAAATTCCGTTTATGGGCGTCTCGAGGGCTATATTCGTTATTCTGCGTTGACTGGTTGGAGCAAAAAGGTTATAATTGCCAGCGGGTAAGCGACGTATAGAGATGGTAACCGAAATTGCACCGCTGTTCGTTCCCACACCAGGGGGACCAGAACTGCTCATCATCCTCTTCATCGCGATCTTGCTGTTCGGGGCGAACAAGATCCCGAAGCTGGCACGATCGACCGGAGAGGCGATGGGTGAGTTCCAGAAGGGCCGTGAGAAAGTGGAGACCGAACTCGAAGAGATGCGCGATGCCGGGTTCGAAACCGAGGAAGGCGACGTCGAATCGACCGAGCCTGTGTCGACCGAGACCGAGACGGAAACCGTGACGGACACGGAGACCGAGACCGAGACCGGTACCACCTCGAACTGACGTTTTTTCGAACTGGGCGTGTGGCCTAGCGGAGAGGGCAGAAGGTTCCTAACCTTCTGATCGCGGGTTCGAATCCCGTCACGCCCGTTATCGTGCCCAGCGTAAACGAGGCCGATAACGGATCGTGCGGGGTTCGAAGCATCCGACGATTCTGTGAGCACAGCGAACAGGTTTTCAGGGTGGTCCGAATCCCGTCACGCCCGCCACCACTGCGAACGGAGACGAGCTGTGATGGTGGCACTCCAGAATTCGAATCCCGCTACTGTTGTGAACGAATCGCAGGTTCTTTAGAGCGGTTCGAATTCCGTCACGCCTGTATCCACAGAGAGCAGTGACGACACTGCTGTCGAACGCATATCGACGAACACACCGGTTCTGTGGTCGACCGTCTCCCAGCGAGTGGCGTACAACGGTGCCGTATCCGTATCGATCCTACCGACCTCAAGCGGGCCGATATTATGAAGAGGGTCCAGCAAGACGGTAAGATACTAACACATCACGATTGCGTAAACTCTATTTCAAATAGCAATATAAAACGGAAACTCTACAGACATAAAATAAAAGGTCGAGTGGTATGAACTATCGGCGAGCGAATCGACGAGGGAGTCAGATGAACGACAGGATCGGCGGGTTGAGAGGGTAAGACGTCAATGACCACCAACAGAGTGCGTGAAATTATCAGAAGTGGTAATGTGTGGATGAATTTTTTGAAGGGTGAGAGATTGGAGGGAGTCAATGGCTATTGACGAGGCCGACCAATCTGACGCTGGGCACTTTTCTGATGCCGAGTCGTCACCGACGTCGGATGAGACCCGATCCCCCGAACCAACACAGGGATCGGACGTTCGGGTTGGCGACTATACGTGGGCGGATTTCATGAACGAGTACGGATACGGCGACGAAGTGTCGACACTGTATCCACAGGAGACACAGACACCCGACGACCAGCTCGGTCTGGACACCAGTGAGGACGTCCAGCCGACGGTTCCGTCGGGTCAAGACTGGGATCGGGTCAGTTTCGATCCGACGTCGTACCTCGGGTACGACCCCGACGAGCTCTCCGGCCTCATCGAATCGACGTTCGCACCGAACGCGAACGTCCTACAGGACGCATTTCTCGAGTACGTCGATCCGGAAACGACGCCCGTCACCAAGGACGTCTACACGTGGGAACACTACAAGTGGGAGTACTACTACGACGAGGAGGGAAACCGGCCACGGGACGGCGACGGGGCGATCGATCGTTTTGACGAGGAGGAGGCGTTGGGGTTCGACCCGGCCGAAATTCACCAGAAACTCCATCAGGGTGGTAACGCCGCGATGGAACTGGACGAGGTCTTCGACGAACGGACCGTCAACGTCAACGAGGAGTGTGACGAGGACGACTTTTTCTCGACCGTCGACGGCCACACCACCGTCGCCAATCGGTACGACCTCGAGAAGACGGTTCCCCAGGCGAAAAAGAGCCACTTCCGAGAGGAAGAACGGTACTGGGTGAACAAACCCTACGCGTTCGTCATCATCTTCCACTCCGAGAAGGAAAACGAGAAGAAGTACTATCTCGTCGAACCGTACCTCACCGAGATCGAGACCGAACTGCAGGAGTTTCTCTCCGGAAAGCTTCGGACAGCCATCAAGTACTCCGACGACGGGATCGAGCAGAAAGCCGACGAGGACGGTCGCCGAACGGTCATCGAAAACGAGACGCGTCGACTCCTGAAACGATACGACCTCTTCGAGAAGACCAGCAGTGGAACTGAACTCGGTATTGTCGAGTCCCTCCGAGCGCTGTTGAACGAGGACGACACCGACGAAGACGACGACGGGCCCACCCAACTCGAGGGAATCGAGGTCCGTCCGGAGCCGGTCTTGCTCGCCGAGGACGGGGACACGATAAACGAGTACCAGGTCGAGAAACTGCTCTACTTGCTCAAGCGCAACTTCATCGGCTACGAGCGCATCGACGGCATCAAACACGACATCAACGTCGAGGACATCTCCGTCGACGGCTACAACTCGCCGGTCTTCGTCTACCACTCCGAGTACGAACAGATCATCTCCAACGTCTTCCACGGCGAAGACGAACTCGACGATTTCGTCGTCAAACTCGCCCAGCGTTCCGGAAAGGGGATCAGTAAACGTCTCCCGCAGGTCGACGCAACGCTGCCCGACGGCTCGCGTGCGCAGCTCACGCTCGGGCGCGAAGTCTCCGACCACGGGACCAACTACACGATCCGGCAATTCAAGGACGTCCCGTTCACGCCGGTCGACCTCATCAACTGGAACACCTTCAGTCTGGACGAGATGGCGTTCCTCTGGCTCGCCATCGAGAACCACAAGAGCCTGATCTTCGCCGGCGGGACGGCGTCGGGGAAGACGACCTCGCTGAACGCGGTCTCGCTTTTCATTCCGTCGAACTCGAAGATCGTCTCCATTGAGGACACTCGGGAGGTCGAACTCCCCCAGCGAAACTGGATCGCGAGCATCACTCGCCCGTCGTTCAGCGACGACTCCCAGGGTGACGTCGACGAGTTCGACCTGCTCGAGGCCGCGCTGCGGCAGCGACCCGACTACATCGTGATGGGTGAGATCCGGGGCGAGGAGGGACGGACGCTGTTTCAGGTCATGTCGACCGGTCACACCACGTACACGACGTTCCACGCCGACTCCGTCGACGAGGTTCTCAAGCGGTTCACGACCGACCCGATCAACGTCTCGAAGACGATGTTCACGGCGCTGGATCTCGTCTCGATTCAGACCCAGACACGCGTGCAGGGGCGGAAGGTCCGCCGGAACAAATCGCTGACCGAGATCAACCACTACGAGGCCGAACACGACGAGATCAACGTCCAGGACGTCTACCAGTGGCAAGCCGAGACCGACGAGTACCTCAAGATGGGTGACTCGAACACCCTCGAGGAGATCCAGTTCGACCGCGGCTGGTCCCACGAGAAGCTACAAAACGAGCTGTTCAAACGCGAGATCATCCTCGCCTACCTCATCAAGAACGGCCTCAACACCTACGCACAGGTCGCCGCAACGGCCCAGGCGTTCATCAACGACCCGGACACCATCCTCACCCTCATCGCGAACGGCCAACTCGAGGACAGCCTCGAGGACCTTCGGGAGATGGAGAGCGTCCTGATCGACGTCGATCCCGAGAAAGAAGAACTCGTCCCGCGACCCGACGCGAGCAGCGAGACGTACAACCTCTCGATGGACATCCTCGAGCGGGCCGAGGAGTCACTGTTCGAGGAGTATCGCGGAAAAGTCCCCAGTGGACTCGCCGACGCACTCGGGGAAGTCGATCAGGCGAATACCATCTCCGTCGACAGCGCCGACACGGACGACTTCGACTTCGGCGGCGAGGTCGACGAGAGCGTCGAGGACGGCGAGTGGGATCTCGGCGACGGCGCCGAGGAGTTCTCGTTCGCAGACGAGGAGAGTACGGGCGAACCGTCGTGGCTCGACGACGACGACGGGTTCACACTCGACGAAGACGCCGACGGCGCGGACGGTGTGGCGGCTGAGGCGGATGCAGAGACGGGGACCGACACCCCGACGGCCGATACGGAACCCGAACCGACGACACCGGACAGACCAGAACTCGAGGCTGCGAGCCCCGAGGCGCTCGAACGAGACGACACACCCACGCCGGAATCGACCGGATCGACCACATCGGACGTGTCGGGAACCGACGCAGAGACCGACTCGTCG
The DNA here is from genome assembly GCA_025517485.1 of Natronoglomus mannanivorans. Classification (GTDB taxonomy): domain Archaea; phylum Halobacteriota; class Halobacteria; order Halobacteriales; family Natrialbaceae; genus Halomontanus; species Halomontanus mannanivorans. Next base: position 695,231 of record JAOPKB010000001.1, read on the forward strand.
ACGCCTCCTGAACTCGAGGCGAACTCGAGTGAGAATATAGAATCGAGTGGTGAGACCGAGCCACTGCAACTCGATGGTGATCTCGGTGGCACCGACGAGTCCACACCAGTGGGTGCGAGCGAGAGTGAACCTGAACGGACAGAGACGAGCGAATTCGGATCTGGGCAGCCCAAGAACGCGAGCGGCGGTGGCTTCGATGGACTGTTCTCCGATATGGATCGAGCGTTGCAGGACGTCGATTCCGACTCAGAACCTGCCTCTACGTCCGACCCAGCGGCGGACTCCGAGGCCGAAACCACGAGAACCGAGGACCAGTCGGATATCGACACCGACGAGTTCGACTCGATGTTCCCGGACCGGGATCTGTCGTCGATCTTCGGGAGTGACGCCTCGAGCGGGGATGCCAGCGGTTTCGATCAGGGGCAGAATCGACGTGGACGTGGACGTGGCCAGGAGAACGGACAGGGACGCTCCCCGTTCGAAGAGTCGGCAGCCGACGAGGGCTCGATCTTCGGCGACGAGTCGGGATCGATCTTCAGCGACGACGACACTGATGAGGACGGAGAGACGGACGGCGATCGATCGATCTTCTCGACGAGCGGTAACGAGTCGATGTTCGAGCCGGACGACGGAGCGGGTGAGAACGAGAACGGGAACGAGAACGAGAACGGGCAGACAGAGAGCGATAATAGCGACACGGACACGGACACAGACACGGACACGGACACCAGTGGTGAGGAGGACGACACATGAGCCTCAAGACGGGTGAGACTGGGACAGGGATGAACACCAGCTCCGACCTGCTCGGAGATACGTTCTATCCCCTGTACGAGCGCCTGTTCAGCGAGGACAGTCAATTCGCAGCCGACGTCGAGACGAAACTCGCACAGGCACGGATGACCGATACCGTGGAACTGTACCTCTCGCGTGCACTCGGGATCGGCTTCATCAGCGGCCTCTTCCTCTGGTTGCTCGGGTTGATGGTCGGTTACGCCCTGTTTCTCACCGGACTCGTCGAGACGCAGGGAATGCTCGGCATGCCCATCCCGGAGAACTCGACGATTCGCTGGCTCGTCCTGAACGGGCGAGATCCCGCTCTCGTAATACTCACGGGTCTCGTCCTCGGCTCCATCGGATTCGCGCTCGGATTCGGTTCTCTCGTCGCGATCCCCTACTCACGCGCTTCGGCACGGAAACGCGAGATCAACATGCTGTTGACGGACTCGGTCTCGTTCATGTACGCTCTCTCGGTCGGTGGCCTGAACCAACTCGAGATCCTCGAGGCGATGGCCCAGGCCGACGACACCTACGGAGAGGTGTCCAAGGAGTTCCAAAGTATCGTCCAGGAGACGGAGTACTTCGACATCGACTATCGGACTGCGATCCGCAAACAGGCGATCGAGACGCCGAGCGACGAACTCTCGCAGTTTCTGACCGACATGCTCTCGATCGTCAACAGCGGCGGCGACATGGAGAGCTTTCTGGAAGACAAGAAAGAAAAACACATGCGAACCGCCAAACAACAACAGGAACTCACCCTCGAGACCCTCGAGTTGTTCGGCGAGATGTACATGACGCTCTCGCTGTTCCCACTGTTGTTGATCATCATCATGGTCATCATGCAGATGATGCCGGACGCCGGCGTCTCCAACGGCATGCTGTACATGACCGTCTACGGGCTGATTCCACTGACCGGGGTCGCCTTCATCGTGCTCGTCTCGACGGTCAAACACGACGAACCGGGCGACGGATTCCTCACCGCGGGCCCGGACAACCGTCGGATCGAGAGCGCACGAAATCAGGGGCTGCTCAACCTCGGCCTCGTCGAGCAGTTCACGGGCGAGCACAGCGTCTTCGACCGGATTAAAAACCGCGAAGGGACCCACGAGACGATCTCTGTCCTGCGAAAACCACACCTCTTTTTTCGGGACAACCCGCTTTTGACCCTCGCGTTGACGGTCCCGGCATCGCTGGTCATCGTCGCGACGGCGATGGTCAACGGCTCGGCGCCGATGACGTGGGACGAACTCGTCGCGAACCCCATCTGGGGGACGTTCATCTACCTCTACGTCCCCGTCTACATTACGATGATCCCGCTCGCGATCTTCCGCGAGTGGAACGTTCGCTCGCGTATGGGTGTCGTCTCGTCACTGTCCGACGACCTGCGCAAACTCTCGAGTGCGAACGACACCGGGATGACCCTCCTCGAGTCGATGAAGTCCGTCTCGGAGACGACGAACAGCAAACTCGCTCGAGAGTTCGAGGTGATGCACACCAAGGTCAACTACGGAATGAGTCTGACCGAGGCGCTGACCGAGTTCAACAACAAGTATCACATCCCGCGACTCGCCCGGACAGTCAAACTCGTTACGAAGGCCCAGGAGGCCTCGAACCAGATTTCGGCCGTCTTGCGAACCGCTGCCCGCGCGAGCGAGAATCACGACGACATCCAGCGCGACCGAAAGTCACGGACGCGCATGCAGGTCGTCATCATCCTCATGACGTTTATGACGTTGCTCGCGGTGATCGCGATCCTCAAGACGCAGTTCATCGACACGGTCGCCGGACTCGAGACGGCTGATGCCGACGTCGACGCGGGCGGTGCCGGCGGCGGAATGGCCGATGCGGACCTGACGGAGAACATCAACACGAACCTGCTGTCGTTGTTGTTCTTCCACGCGATCACCTTCCAGGCGATCCTCTCGGGATTCATCAGCGGCTACATCCGCGATGCGGATCTGTTGAGCGGACTGAAATACGTGATCGTGCTGGTGACGATCGCGCTCGTGGCGTGGGTGATGGTGGCATAAATGGCAGGGAAGAGACGGACTCAGGAGAGACGGACGAAAACGATCTCGATCTCTCTGCAAGATCGGGGACAGACGACCCAGGACTTCGCCGTCGGGATCGGCATTTTCCTGCTGGCGATCGCGTTCGTCTTCTCGTACATGCCCTCGCTGCTCACGCCGTTTTCCTCGTCGGTCGACAGCGGCCAGACCGCACAGGCAGATCGGATCGTCGCGACGATGGTCGACAACCTGTCGGAGGATCCGGATCGGCCGAATCATCTGAACGGCTCGGCCTTCGAGGAGCGATACGGAGACGCCGACGACGGTACAGAGCTCGCCGCAGCACTCGGGCTCAGAGTGGCAAATGGACATCCGATCGACAAAGCAAACGTTTCGATCGAGCGACTGAACCAGTCCGACGATCGATCGGAACGCCGAATCGACGATCTCTCTGGTGGAGATGACTACGGTGGGGAATCAGCCGCGAGTGCAGGGAGAATCGTGACGGTGGAGACGGATGATCCGGACATCAACTATGCGTGCGAGCCAGCGTGTCGACTCGTGGTTCGGGTGTGGAACACATGAATCGGAACGAATCCTCGCGGACCGACCGCGGACAAGCCTACACTCTCGAGGGGTTCGTCGGCGCGGTCATCGTCCTGACGGCGGTACTGTTCGCGCTCCAGTCGGTGGTCATCACGCCGACGACGGGTGGCTCCGTCGATCGGACCGTCCAGGCCCAACTCGAGCAGGAGGCCCAGGACGCGCTCGTCGTTGCGGAGAGCGAGGGTGCGCTGTCGCATCTCGTTCGGAATTGGAACGAGAGTGAGGGAGAATACCACAATCCAATGGAGCGGCCGTCGGGACTGGGGAACTATACGACCGAACAGCTCAACGAGAGCGATGTCGTCGGATCGGCGTCCACGTTCGGTGAAATCCTCGAGAAACGGTTCGAAGAGAGCGGCCGAAGCTACAACGTCGAGGTCGTCTATCGAGACGGAAAGGACCCTGATTCCTTCTACATGGTCTATCAGGGACAGCCGAGTCCGAACGCCTTCAGTTCGGGTCATATGGTGACGCTGTACGAGAATCAGCGGTTGACGGCACCGGGTAGTGAACATTTAACACTCGAAGAGGCACAGAATGAAGAATATCCCATTCCGAACGTCGGCGAGAATGCTGACGGAAACCTGTACAACGTCGTGGAGGTGCGATTGACCGTATGGTGAGCGACAGTCAGACAACGACTCAAGGCGCTCGAACCGAAGACCGCGCCCAGTTGATCCTCATCGCGGCGATCGCGCTCGCGTTCATCATCCTCAGCATCGTCGTCGTCTTCAACAGCGTCCTCTACACGCAGACGATGTCCTCGAGCAGTTCGATCGAAACGACCTCGGACGCGCAGTTGGCGGAACTCGAGATGGCGCGTGGGGTTCGAGGGATCGCACAGGAGGTGAATCTGGACTCGAGTCACGACAACCTCAGTGATGTGAACAATACACTCGAGAAAAACAGCGAGGCGTTCACGAGACAGTACCAGAACGCCACTGCTGAGCGGCGACCGGCTATCGTCGATGTTTCAGTCGTCGGTGTGGACACAGAGGCTACTGCCATCTCGAGTGAAGCGACAGGTGAAGTGTTCAACTCTAGTAGTCGAAGTCACGGCGAAGTAGGTCACTTCGTATTGCGGCTTGATGAGGACTTTGATGGAGAGGTAACAATCGTCGCTAACGAAGACGAAGATGAGGTCAGAATTGAAGGCAATAGCGATTTCAGTATTACCGATGTTAACGATGAGTCTTGTCCGGTCACACCAACAGAGGGAACTGTCGTCTTTGATTTCTCTACTGGTACAATTTTTGGGATTGAAGATGAAGACCACGACTGCGAGATTAAACTGATCAATCCGAACGAATCCTACGAATCACTGCACATAGATAGTGACGAAGAGGTGGACTACGAACTCGTCGCACGAGGTGGTGATCCTCTCGGAGGGGGTGCGAGTGGTCACCCAGCAGCCTGGACTGTCGACCTCGAGTACACTTACGACACGAGCGAACTCTCGGTCGACCGGGAGTTCGAGGTCGAGGTATACGGTGATCGACGATGACCGGGCGTCTCCACACCGACGACCGTGCGGTCTCGGTCGCCATCACGCACGTCCTGACGATCGGGATCACGGCGATTCTCATCTCCGGGTTGATGATCGGCGCGGGATCCATGCTCGACAGTGAGAAAGAACGAGGAGCACAGACCTCCCTCGAGACGACCGGCGAACGATTGTCGGGCGAAATCTCGAGTGTGGATCGACTAGCCAACGGTGAACCAGGGAATGTAAATCTCAGTGTAAATCACCCACGACAGGTTTCGGGGTCGACGTACACGATCGAGTTCGACGAAGACGGCGACTGTGATCCGCTCCTCGACGAGACGGATCTCTGTCTCACACTCACCGCGCACAGCGAGGACGCCAACGTGCAGGTTCCGGTCGTGAACGAGACAGCCATCGATACGGATGCATCAGTTCGCGGTGGCCCGATTACAGTCAAATACGACGGCGATGCAATCACCCTCGAGAGTGGTCACCGATGACCGGAATTGGACCGCGAGAGCGAAACGAAGGCGACGGTACCGACGACCGCGCAGTGAGCGAGGTCATCGCGTTCGTCCTCGTCTTCGCGATCATCATCGGGTCCGTCGGCATCCTCTACATGACCGGGTTCCAGTCGATGACCGACTTTCAGGAGGGCGAGCAGATGCGAAACGCCGAGCGAGCCATGAGTGCACTCGGGGAGAACCTGAACGATATCCAGCGAAATAGCGGCATTCAAGAGCGGTCGGGCGAACTCTCCCTTCGAGGAGGGACGGTCAGTACTACTGACGGTGGAACAGAACTGAATATTTCGGTCCTCGAAGATAACGTAACACTCGGGTCGGTCACCTACCAGCAGGACTCGAGTCTCATCGCCTACGAGGGCGGCGGCGTCTTCCGCGGTGTCGAAGGCGAGCCGGACCAGAGTGTCGTGCTGGACCGTCCTCGGCTCACATGTAACTCTAAAAGTGGAACGGCGGTTATCTCCCTGATCGAGATCAGTAGCGACGGCAACGAGCGGTCGATCGGTGGCGACGACACCGTCGAGGTCACGATCGTGAAAAACGAGACACGAGTCAAGACGCTCTCTGAATCCGATCCCGTTGATGTCGAGATTACCGTACAGGACGACAGTTCGGCGTACAAGAACGGATGGGCAACTGCTCTAAATCAGAGCGAATGGAGTTGGGACAGCGACACAGATACCAGCACCTGTGAAGACGTCTCAGCCATTACAGTACGGATCGTCGAAGCCGAAGTCGAATTCTAACTGACGAAATCGAGCGGCTCTCGAACGACCCCCGTTTTTTTTGACCACGACTCAAAACCCGGCTACGCAATCGTGTTGGTCTGCGGTAGAGTACCGGACATCCTACTCTAACTCCGGCCAATCCCCAGTCAGCATCGCCCGCAACCCAGCTTGCTCCGCCAGCGCTCCAACCCGCCTCGCTTGCTTCTCGAGCGATCCCCCAGTATTCAACACGGAGCCGTTCGAAAGCCCCTCGGCGGCGACCATTGGTGAGCCGTCCTCGAGCGTTGGCTCGTCGTTGAGGACGGTGACGTCGTCCTCCGGTCCCCAGGGAAGCTCGAGGCCTGTGAGACCGCGATCGAGCAGGTACTCGGCGGCGTGGACCATCGCCTGATCGGGCTGTGAGTGGCCGATCGCGCCGACCGACCCGCGGTCGTTGAAGAACCGGACGACGTATTCGCTGTCGTCGGTGCCGGTGGTGCCGGTGGTGTCGGTGGTGTTGGTGGTGTGGTCGGTGCCGGTGGTGTTGGTGGTGTGGTCGGTGCCGGTGGTGTCGGTGTCAGTGTCAGGGCGACTGTCATTTGACAGCCCGTCTTCGGTGGAATTGGAACCACCGTCAGAATCTCCGTCTTCGGTCGTACTCGAGTCGTCACTGGGTGTATCCGTCGACGGTGACGATGATGGTGATCCATCCTCGGAAGCCACCGAATCGAGTGTGGTGTCTGGCTCCTGATCCTCCTCACCGAACCCCACTCTCGAGTCACCGTCACCCGTTCGATCACTGGACGGAACATCGGACGGATCTCGCTCGAGGATGACTGAGTCGTGATCGTCGGGATCACGATCGGAGTCCCGATCCGACCGACGCTCGAGTGAACTCGGCCCCGACACGCCTGAGTCGGTCGCGAACCCTCGAATCAGGTCGTCGACGAACCGTTCGGTCGCCGTCTGCAACTCGGCCCGATACGACTCGCCGGCCAGCGCGGCGAGGTCGTCGACGATCGAGTCAGCGACCGCCGCTCGGTCGACTGCGAGCCGTCGGGCGGCGAACGCCCGTGAGTGGCGCTCGAGACGGCGCTCGGTCCGACGGAAGGAGACGTGCTCGAGTTCGGATTCCGCGTCGTGAAGCGACGCGAGGGGACACTGAAAGCGATCCTGACCGCTGGGGCCAGCGAGCAAGACCAGCTCACGTCCGTTGGTATAGATCGACCGGTCGACACCCGAGGCCTGCATCGCCCGTCGGAGCTCGTGCTCACGCCGGTCGGAGAGATCGTCAGTAAACGAGTCGACGGCGACGAAGATCCCAGGCGTGGCGTCGACCGAGAGCACGTACTCGAGCGTGACACCCTCGAACTCGAGCGTGCGATCCGTTTCTATCTCACAGGCGTTCGCGTCCGACCGGACGTCCCAGCCCAGGGTCTCGAGCAACGGTTCGACGATCCACGTTCGCGTCTCCTCGAGTGTTGCGGGCGGTGAAGGGTCGACGAGCGCCTGGGTCCGCACGACGAACGACCGAAGGCCACCACGGTCCATTGGATGCGTCTACTTGGGGAAGGCCCATGTATCGATCGGTAACGTGTAGCTACAGTGTACACGAAAAAAGTGTTCTCAACAGTGATAACTGCGGGTGAGGATTTATTGTCGGTGGGTGAGGTTCTCCGGCTATGTTAGGTCCGGTTCGGAGAGTGATACCAAACTTTATCAGGAGGCGATATGCGCTCAAGTTCACACTGGCGCTGTTTCTCGGCAGTCTGTTTGTCGTCGCTACTGTCTTCGTGAGCGTCGAACAGTACGGACTGAGCCTCCGAAACGCGGTCTTTGCCTCGTGGGCAGGACTCGCGCTTATCGTTCTGGTCAGTGGAATCGTCGCCCGTAACGCCTCTCGGTCGGTCAGTAAACTGGAAACGGCTACCGGGCAACTGGAAGAGGGGAATCACGACGTCGAGATAGAGTCAGAGAGAATCGATAGCATCGGTCGACTCTACGACAGCGTCGACGGTGTCCGCGAGTCCTTGCGTGAAGAGATCGACGACGCACACGAGGCTCGTGAGGAAGCCGAGCAGGCTCGAGCGGAGGCCGAGGCGGCCACCGAACGGTTCGAGTCGACCGTCGACGACTACCGCGCCGTAATGGAAACGTGTGCCGACGGCGACTTCACCGCACGGATGGACCCCGACACGGAAAACGAGGCGCTGTCGGAACTTGCCGCCGAGTTCAACGAGATGGTCGGCGAAATCGAGGAGACCACCGAACAGCTCAAGGCCTTCTCACACGAGGTCGCGACCTCCTCGAGAGAGGTAACCGCCGGCTCCGAAGAAGTGCGTGCGGCCTCCGAGCAGGTATCCGACTCCATTCAGGAGATTTCCACCGGTGCAGACCGGCAAAACGAGAGTCTCCAGTCCGTGACCCACGAGATGAACGGCCTCTCGACGACCATCGAAGAGATCGCCGCGTCGTCCAACGAGGTCGCGGATCTCGCTGAACGGACCGCCGAAACGGGCAAACGCGGTCGCGAAGCCGCCCAGGACGCGATCGAGGGGATGAACGAGATTGAGTCCGAATCCCAGACGGCAGTCGACGAAATCGACCGCCTCGAAGCCGAGATGGAACAGATCGACGAACTGATCGAGTTCATTACCGAAATCGCCGATCAGACGAACATGCTGGCGCTCAACGCCAACATCGAGGCCGCCCGATCCGGTAACTCCGGTGAAGGGTTCTCCGTCGTCGCCGGCGAGGTCAAGGAACTGTCCGAAGAGACCAAACAAGCTGCCGAGGACATCGAACAGCGTCTCGAGCGGATCCAAGAACAGACCGAGCGCACTGCCTCGGAGGTTCAGTACACCAGCTCCCGCGTCTCCGAACACACCGACTCGGTCGAGCGAGCCGTCGAAGCACTCGACGAGATCGCATCGTATGCAGACGAGACCAACGGCGGCGTACAGGAAATCTCCGCGGCCAGCGAGGAACAGGCGGCCTCCACACAGGAAGTCGTCGCCATGGTCGACGAAGCGGCGTCGATCTCCGAGCAGACCAGTGCCGAAAGCGAGAACGTCGCCGCTGCCGCGAAAGAACAGACCTCCGCGTTGACGGAGGTCTCCCGGAGTGCCAGCGACCTCGTGACCCAGGCGACCCAGCTCTCGGAGGTCCTCGATCGGTTCGAGACGGATGCCGACGTCGATCCGGACGAGTTCCTGTTCGACGGTGAATCGGACGAGGTGCCGTCGTTCGAGCTGTCGGAGGGCGAGGACGAGGACGAGGACGGATTCGACTTCGAATCGAATTCAGTGCCGGAGACGACCTCGACACTGGCGTCGGAATCAGTCGTGGACTCACACGCCGAACCGGAACCAGTTCGAGAAGCCGATACAGACACAGCAGTCGAATCGGAGGCAGGAGCGGAACCAGTCTCTGAACCCGAATCCACATCCGAATCCGAAACAGAACTCGAGTCCGAACTCGATGCTGGACCTGTCGAGGACGAAGCAGAGACGATGAACGAGTTCGAGAGTGGGCTCAGTAGAGACACCGAGGCGAATGCTGACGTCGGTTCACTGCCCGGATCAGATGCAGACGCTGACGGCTCGCCAGCGCCCGAAGGGGGGCCCGACTCGGAAAGCGAAGACAGTGAGGTCGAAGCCGGGGGTGGGGACGCTGATGTCGTCGCCCTCGAGTCCGGCCCTGAACCGGAACCGGAATCGGAACCCGAATCCGAATCCACATCCGAACCAGAGCTGGAATCGGAGCCGGTCGCTGAACCGCTCGAGTCCGGGTTCGAAACGTCAGTACCGGAGTCGGGCACCGACGATCAGCCGACGGAGTTCACGTACGGACAGACTGTCGAGACGGATCACGTCGGCGGTAGCGACCACGACCACGACCACGGCCAGCCGGCCGACCAGACCGACATCGATGTGACCGACGAGACTGCGGGTGAGGAGTCACCAACCGACAGTCACGTCGACGAGGATCGAGCGGACGCTGGCGAAGTGAGTGCTGTCAGTGAGAGCGACGAAGACGAGCCAGTTGCAGCCGATCCGGTGGCGACCGACGAGTCAGTCGACGCGGACGAGGCGACTGCCGACGTCTCGCCGAACGAGTGGGACGATTCCCCTCGCTCGACTGACGTCGCTGTCCCTCTCGATGACGAGGACGAGTTCGACGCCGAGAGCGATCTAGAGACTGGGACTGAGACTGAGACAGACCTCGAGAACGACGCCGACGGAACGGCGCTGAGCAGTCCACCACAGGAGGCGTGGGAACCCACCGACGTTGTCGAGGAACCACTCGAGGGGCCAGACTCTGACCCAGATTTGGAAGCGGACTCGGAACAGGATTCGGTACCGGAATCGGAATCGGTACCAGATCCGAAATCGAGTGCGGAGACAGACACGGACACGACGATCGAGACGAGTCCCGAAGACGACGAACTGGACGGTGCTCCAGATTTTAACTCCAACTCGGACGGAGCCGAAACCGGGTCGGAACCTGTCGGACAGGACCTGATCGACGATGCTGTCTCGAACGTGATCGAGGCTGCATCGGAACCGGAACCGGATCCGGAACCGACGACGGAACTGGATGCGACCGATTCCAACGTCTCAAGCGACCGTTCATCGGTCGCAGAATCCACTGCAACGCAGGAACAGGGTGCCGATCAGTGGGAAGACCAGACCGGGGAGTCTGGGACAGAGGTCGACACCGACGAGGGAGAGACTGTCGACAGCATCTCGCTGCCGGCACCCGACGATAACGAATCGGTTGACACGGAAGAGGCAGGCGAGGCGAACGACCAGTTCACAGAACAGTCGTGGGAGGAGACGGCCGACGAAGGTGGCGTTACCGACGGCGAGTTCGAGTCCGAATCCGAACCCGAATCCGATGTCGATATCGATGTCGATGTCGAGGAAGAGACGGAGACAGAAGCAGAACTGGAGATGGCAGCAGAGACGTGGATCCCCGAACCTGACGACGGTTCAGACGTAGATATGGACCCACTTTCGGGTGATGCCTGGAACGACGTCGAGATGGCCGCTGACGGAGAGACGGGCGCGGACGTCGACACAGAAGATGGAGACGGATGGGGCCAGTCCGGGGACGGGGACGTGGACGCAGACGCCACTGAGGCGTTTGCAGATGCCGACGAGATCGACTTCGGGATCGACTCCGACGCGAGTTCAGAACCAGAACAAGAACCCGACGCCATCGACGAAACCACCGAGGGTGGGACGGAGGACGATCAGGAGGGTTCTGAGACCGACGGTGACGGTGACGACGAAGACGCCGACACGAACGACGAGCCAAGCGAGTACGCGGACGATATCTTCACCTTCGGCGACGACCAGAACTGAATCGGACCGCTCCGAATCGGCTTTTACTCGGAGTTCGACTTTCCGCCAAAGCGTGTTGAAACCGGCTGTAGTCTTGTTCCACGTGATCTCGAGAGAGACTCGAACTCCGAATTCGACCTCGAGACAAATGGACTCGCTCCTGTTACGTTTCGGAGGTCTCGGCGTTCGGATAGTCGACGACGTCATCTCGGCGAGGCCACGAGGTAACGAGACGTGTGGTCGATCACACAGTTGTGGAGACCTGATCGCACGACGGGGGCGCGGTTCGGAGCGAGTGAACCGACGAGAACCACGAACCGGTAAATGGTGACCGGCGAGAGCCGTGGGCGAGACCCACAGACTGTGTGATGGCTGTGTCACTCGGTTCAGTTGTGACTTTACTTTCGATGGAAACAACGGATCGACCGTGATGTTCGAGTGAATCGACACTCGAGTGCTCGAACCCCAATCGCACAGACAGTGATGCCGTCGTCAGCTCAGCCCTGAACCGGGCGTCGAGAGTCCAGTGGTTCCCGTTCGTAGATACGGAGGCGACCGTCGAGAACGGAGAAGGCACACGTCAGTGATGGGGGAATCGTCTCAGCTTTCCCGATGACGAGATAGCCGTCGGACTGGAGCGATCGAGCGATCGTCTCGAGGACAGGCTCTTTGTATTCGTTGTCGATGTAGATAAAGAGGTTACGACAGACGACGAGGTCGAAGCCGGCTTTCGGCTCGTCGTTGATCAGGTCGTGGCGGACGAAACGGACGTTCTGTCTGATCGTGTCGCGAACGCGGAAGCCATTGGCCGTCTCGTCGACGTAGTCGTGGTAGTCGGTGAGGTACTCGAGTTGATCGGCGATATCTACCGTCTGAGAGCTCTGATACACTCCCTTACGGGCGGTCTCGAGCGCCTTCTCACTGATATCTGTGCCGAGGATGTGGACTCCGGAGGCGTCGATCTCGGGGTCGTCGTGGGCGAGCATCGAGAGCGAATAGGGTTCGCGGCCGTCGGCACAGGCGGCACTCCAGATGTGGACTCGCTCGTGGTTCTCGGCGGCCGTTCGCATAATGTCGCGGATGCCGTCCCAGACGTCCGGATTACGAAAGAAGCCGGTGACGTTGATACTCATCGAATCGAGCAGGTCGTCCTGTTCCTGGGGACTCGAACGCAGTTCTGCCAGATAGTCGGCGTACGAATCCGCCGTCGTCCGGCGCATTCGTGAGGAAACCCGTCGGTCGAGATAGCTATCGTTGTAGTAGCTCGTCGCGAAGCCCAACTCGTCCTCGATGTACTCGAGGAGTGTCTCGAACGAATCGTCGCTGGTGTCGGTCACAACTCTGTCACTCCATCGTCTCCGTTGGCCGTCTTCACTGTAAGTTTTCCGGAGTCTGGAGTGAATTCAACCGTTCGACCCTCCGTCCCGCCGACGTCCTCGGCGATGATGGGGACACCGAGTTTCTCGAGTTCCTCTCTGGCTGCGGCGATGTTTCGCTTGCCGACACCCTCTCCGAAGCTCTCGAACTCGAACATGTCGGCGCCACCGGCGATCTTCGCTTCGACGGCGGTGTAACTCGCACCGCGTTCGACCATCCGTCGGAGGAGCGCTCGAATCGCGGTGTCGGCGTACTTGCCCGGCTTGGCGTCGCTATTGGCCGCTTTGTCGCCGTCGGGGAGCATGACGTGGGCGAGCCCACCGATTTCCGAGTCGGGCTCGTACAGCGCGATCGCGAGACACGACCCGAGTCCGTAGGACTTCAACGTGTCGTCGCCTTCGCTGACGACGAGCTCCGAGATGCCGACCTGCACCGGGTCCGGGATTCCTGGCTCGCTTCCGTAGGTCTTCATGTGTTCTCTACTTCCTGGAACTCCGCCGTCGTTGGTGTCTCGTCGATGCGGTCGACGTCTAGATCGTTCAACGCGCGCTCGAGGTCGGATTCGTCGGGAATCGCGTAGATCTCACAGTCGAATTCGCGGCCGTCCGCGACGACGACGGTATCGAAGACGAACGCGAAGTCCTGGTTCTCCCCGAGCTGGATGATGACAGGATCGACGGCTGCGGCGCCGATGTCGTGGATGAACTCCGGCGTCGAGTGGTCGATCGTCGTGTCCAGTACGTTCGCCCAGCCGTCGAGAAAGCCACTGGCCATGATGTTTCCGAGTTCCTTGATGGCACTCGTCCCCATCTCGCCGAACCCGTCTTCGTCCCCGGGAGCGCCCATGGGAACCATCGCGTCGACGATCTCGTGGGCGGATTCCTCGTCGAAGAGGAACAACAGGTAGCCACTCGGCGTTCCGTCGAACTCGAAGGCGACGCCGACGAGTTTCTCGTTGGAGACTTCCTCGGGGATCGCCTCGAGGGAGACGAAGTTCAGCCGACGGATCTCGACGCTCGTCTCGATTCCGGTGAGCGTCGTCGCAGTCTTTGCGACTTCCTCGGCACCCTGTTCGGCCATGCGGTCGAAACCGTCGAGTTTGTCGTACTCGATACCGTCGCTGGTCCGCAGGTGCTCTAAGAGCTGGGCCATCGACTCGCGTTTGGGAAACAGGTAGTGACTGAACCCAATCTCGGTGCCGACGGCGCCGATGTGACTGTGAAAGAGCAGTGCGAGGTCGCCCCCCTCCGGCGCTTCGTCGATGTCACCGAAGAACGGCTCACCCGAAGTTCCTTCGATGAACTCGGGTGTCGAGACGTCGATGACCGTCTCTAAAACGTCTGCCCAGCCGTCGACGAAACCGTTGTTCATGATGTTTCCGACTTCGGTGGCGGCCGATCGATTCATCTCGTCGAACTCCTCCGTAGCGAACTCCTCGGTCTCGGTCTCGGTCTCGGACTCCGAGAGGAGTGTCTCGACGATCCGAAGTGCACTCGAGCGGTCGAAGACGACGACGGAGTGGCCTTCGATCCCACCGGTGAGTTCGACGCGAATGCCGACTTTCTCGGTTCCGTCCTCGAAGTCCCGGCGGATCTCGGTCCCTCGCATGAAGTTCAGCTTCGTGATGCCGACTTGCGTTTCGACACCGGTCATACGCGTCAGCCGACCGGCGGCTAACCCCGCGCCCTCGCGGGCCATCCGGTAGAACGTTCCCAGTGCGTTGACGTCGAGTTTCATGCGGGATGGACTTCGATACCGTTGACCATTTCGACGAACTCCTCCAAGTCGGGGAAGGCGTAGATTTCGGCCTGGATCTGGTAGCTGGGGATGTTCAGACTCGAGTCGAAGAACAGTGCGAGGTCGTCCCCGCCGAGCCCCGCCGTTCGGACCACGATGTCGCCGGCAGGGGCGTAGACCAGCTGTGGCGCCGCGATATCGATGGCGCGGCCGAGGACGTCGGCCCAGCCGTCGATGAAGCCACTGGCCATCATGTTGCCCATCTCCTCGACTGCGCTGCGGGCCATCTTCCCGGAGACGTTCGACATGTCGTCGACGACGTCTCTGAGCATGAGCGCGGTAATCTTCTTCGCGCTCGCCTCGGGGAAGAGAATGAGGATGTGTCCGTGTGGCGGGTCGAGCAGTCGGACCCGGACGCCGACTCGCTTCCCGCCGTCGAGTTGGGATTTGATGTCGTCGACGTCGATGAAGTTCGTCTTCGTGACCTCCATCTGGGCGTCTTCGCCCGCCAGTTTGCTCATGTTGTCGGCGACACCGTTCGTCCCGACCTTCGCCATTTCGTTGATAAAGCTCAGCTTTCGAATGTCGACCATCAGGGTCATTGGTTCGAGTTCCTCCGTGTGTGTTCGTTCGTGTTCATAATCATAATCGTACTCGTAGTCGTACTCATAGCGTGTTCACATCAAGAATGTTGACGACCTCACCCCGACCTCGGACGGTCGCTCCGCTCAGGCCGGGAATGTCGCCCATGAAGCCTTCGAACGGCTTGATAACCACTTCCTGCTGACCGCGGACCGCCGAACAGTGGACGCCGAGCGGTCGTACGTCGTCCCGAATGCGGACGATCATTCCGTCACCGTTCGCACCGGCCTCGGGCGTCTCGAGGGCATCGGCGAGGTCGACGACGGGAAGTTCCGTCTCGAGTTGGTCGTCGACGAGGACCGACTGGCCGTCGACGGTCTGGATCGTGTTGGCGTCCTCGATGTCCTGGACGACTTTGGTCGGAATGCCGAACTCCTCACCGCCGCACTCGACGAACAGGACGTCCGCGATGGCCACCGTCACCGGCAGTCCCATCGTCACTGTCGTCCCTTCGCCGGGTTCGCTGTCGACGGATACCGAGCCGTCGAGTGCGTCGACGGTCCGTTTGACCACGTCCATCCCGACGCCGCGTCCGCTGACGTCGGTGACTTCCGTGGCCGTCGAGAGGCCGGGATGGAAGACGAGCTCGAGTGCGTCGTCGTCGTCGAGTTCCTCGGCTTCGTTTTCAGTGAGGATGTCGGCGTCGACGGCGACCGATCGGAGTCGGTCCGGATCCAGCCCGCTGCCGTCGTCTTCGATCTCGATCGTCACCCGGTCGCGTGCTTGGGAGGTCCGAAGTTCGACGGTTCCTTCGCGGGGCTTTCCGGCCGCCTCGCGTTCGGCCGGTGGCTCGATGCCGTGGTCGACGGCGTTTCGAACCAGATGCGTCAGCGGATCGCCGATCCGATCGAGGATACTCCGATCGAGTTCGACGTCGTCACCCGTGCGCTCGAAGACGACCTCCTTGTCCTGATCGCGAGCGATGTCGCGGACGACCCGCGGCAATCGGTTGGCGATCGTCTGCAAGGGGACGAGCCGAACGTCCATGACCGTCTCCTGGAGTTCGGCGGTCAGGTCCTCGAGGTCGTCGAGTTCCCGGTCGATCGTCTGGAGGTCCTCTCCGGATTCGATCGCGTGGCGGAGTCGAACACGGCTGGTGACCAGTCCCTCGACGAGGTTCAACAGCGAGTCGATCTGGTCGACGTCGACGCGAACCGACTGAATTTCGTCGTCGCCGCTGGTTTCGGGTCGGTCCGAAACGTCCGGAACCGTGATGTCCGGAATCTCCATTCCGTTCAGCCCGCCGATTTCGGTTTTCGCTTCGGCGTCGACGGTCTCGGACGACTCCTCGGTATCGGTTTCATCGCTACCGGTGGCGTCACCGAACCCATCAGTAGTGTCGTCTACAGCGTCACTTTCGGCCGTGGAACCGTCGACGGGGTCGAACTCCGTCGTCGGATCGGAGAAGCTGCCACCGGAGACGTCCTGCTCGTACGCGTCGAACTCGTACTCTTCATCGTCGCTGTCATCGTCACCGTACTCGTCGACGGATTCGGTCTCGAGATCGCCGAGGTCGTCGTCGAGCCCGAAGTCGTCGGAATCTTCGAATTCGATTTCCGGGTCGGTCGTGACATCTGCCTCGAGACCCATCTCGACATCGTCACCGACAGCGTCGTCGAACGCGACCGTCTCGTCGACGGAGTCGGTCTCGAGGTCGTCGTCGGCTGTGATTTCGTCGGGGGGTGTCTCCGTCTCCGCGCCTGTCTCTTCCTCCGTCTTCGTCCCCGCGTCTGCCTCGAGTGTCGATTCAGACTCCGACTCTGACTCTGATTCTGATTCGGGAGAGTCGATACCGACTCCCTCGTCGGAATCGTCACTAGCGGCGACGGCATCTCCACCGTCGGAGTCGTCGGTCGAATCACCGAAATCGACACTGTCGAGCGCCGACAGCTCATCGTCGACCGG
Organism: Natronoglomus mannanivorans; assembly: GCA_025517485.1. Classification (GTDB taxonomy): domain Archaea; phylum Halobacteriota; class Halobacteria; order Halobacteriales; family Natrialbaceae; genus Halomontanus; species Halomontanus mannanivorans. The sequence continues at coordinate 712,352 of JAOPKB010000001.1, forward strand.
ATCGTCCGCACTGTCGGGAGCCGAGGTTGACGCTGGTTGCTCGTCCGCGTCGTCGAGGTCCGTATCGTCGAACGAGAGCGCCTCGGCCCCGGTCCCGGTAGCCGTGGCAGGTTCCTCGCGGCCCTCCTCGACCGAGCTGTCGTGGTCGGTATCGGATCCGTCGTTCGGAGCACCAACCTCGTCGTTCTCTGTTTCTGTTTCTGGCTCTGGCTCTATTTCTGGCTCGCTCTCGCTTTCACTCTCCTCGCCGACGTCGACCAGCATATCGTCGACCTCAGCCTCGAGTTCGTCGTCAGTGACGTCGAGGAACGTGTTGTCGGCGACGTCGACGTCGTCGCCGAGTAGCTCGTCCATGTCGACTTCGTCGTCGCTATCGAACTCGTCGAACTCGAGTTCGTCGAGTTCGGTCTGGAGTTCGTCGAAGCCGACCATCTCGACTTCCTGTTTGAGTTCGTCGAAGACGGCACCGGCGTCGTCGACCTGATCGTCGTCATCGCTGCCACCAGTACGGTCCGAAGCGTGGTCACCGGCACTGGCACCGGCACCGGCACTGGCAGCCGCTCTCTCGTCCACAACTTCGACCTCGTCTCCATCGGACGGGTCAGAAGCCAGGTCCGAGTCCGAGTCCGGGTCCGGGCCCGGGTCGTCCTCGAGCAAGTCGTGGAACGAACCCGCTTCGCCCATCTCGTCGAACGCGCTGACGTCGTCGACCTCCTCGACCATCGCGTCGAGGTCGTCGAACTCCGTGAACTCGTCGAGTAATTCGTCGACAGAGAGATCCTGTGCCCTGTCGGGGGAGAGATCGTCGTCGACGGCGGCTTCGCCATCGTCGTCAGCGCCAGTCGCCTCGTCACCGACTGGGGTCTCGACGGCCGAATCGCCGAGGGCTTTGAACCGGTCGGTGACGGAGACGATTTCGAACGACGAGACCGCGTCGACCGGCTCGAGAGCGGCCGTGATCGCGGCTTCACCGACGGCGGTCCCGAAAACGGCGTCGAACGTTCCACCGTACGAGCGGTTTTCGATCGCCTCGCGGGATGGATCCGTGCCGATGAGATCGAACGCGTCGACGAGCGCGTCGACGACCAACACGCCGTTGTTGACGTCCTCGACTTCGTTGATCGAGAGGCGGACGAGGTACGCGTCGTGATCCTCGTCTGCCGGCGGGTCGAATCGCGCGAGGGTCGCGTCGATCTCTTCGTCGGTCGGTGGGGAGACCGGTCCGCGCGGACGGTCGGTCGCATCGAGTTCCTCGAGTGGCGCTCGAAGCGCGTCGATCGTCGGCGCCGGATCGGTCTGGATTTCGCCGTGTGTCGCGACCTCGTCGATCATCGCCTCGAGTTCGTCGACACCGTCGAAGATCGTGTCCATGAGGTCGGAGGTGACCGCCACCTCGTCCGACCGAATGGCGTCGAGGAGATCCTCGACCGCGTGGGCGAGGTCACTCGCTCGTGTCAATCCCATCGCCCCGCAGTTGCCTTTGAGCGTGTGGGCCGTCCGGAAAATCCCCTCCATCGCATCGTCGTTTGCGGGCGACCGCTCGAGGGCCAGTAACGAATTATTCAGCTCAGTAATGTGTTCTTCGCTCTCCTGAACGAAGTCTCTCCAGTAGTCATCCATTGGTTTCACCGTCCGTCTCTGTCCTGAAGGCTGCACAGATGCGATCGACGAGTTCGTCGGCGGGTGCAACCTCGTCGACGCACCCCGTCTCGATCGCCTGACGTGGAATGCCGAACACGGGGCTCGTCGCCTCGTCCTGGGCGATCGTGCGTCCGCCAGCTCGTTTGATCGCTTCGATGCCTGCAGCGCCGTCTTTGCCCATTCCGGTCAGAACGACGCCGACGAGCGGATCGCGCACACGATCCGCAGCCGTCGTCATCGTCACGTCGATCGACGGGCGAACACCGTTGATTCGTTCGTCGCCGTCGAACCTGACACGCAGCCAGCCGCCGACGTTGTTCGTCACCGCGAGGTGAGCGCCACCCTGAGCGACGACGACGTCGCCGGATTCGACGCGGATTCCGTCGCGTGCTTCGCGGACTCGATAGGACGTGAACTTGTCCAGCCGATCGGCGAATCGAGCCGTGAAATCGGCCGGCATGTGCTGGACGACGATCACTTTCGCACCGAGGTCGATCGGTAATTCCCTGAGCACGTGCTCGATGATCTTGGGACCGCCCGTCGATGCGCCGACGACGAGCGTCGGATCGTCACAGTACGTTCTGTCCCCGTCGTCCTCGAGTTCGACCTCGGCCTCGTTCCGGGCTCCGTTCGTCCCGAACGCCGCTGTCGTGGGTGCGCTCGGGCCCGAAGCTGAGACCGTCTGTGCCGTATCGACCCGGGTCGTCGTGACGGCCGGTCGTGATCGTGATTGTGTAGAATCGGCGACGGCGTCGCCCTCGACGTCGGACTCGAGTCGAGATTGAGGCCGGGACTCCGCGCCAGCTGACAGTCTCGCCGATCCCTCTTCGGTGGAACGAACGGCCGCTGCAGCGCGTGCGAGCGCGAGTGACGACACGTCTGCTTCGGCGAGGTCGTCGACCGTTTCGACGACCGAATCGACGAGATGGGCGATATTACGAGAACCGGACCCGTCGGGCTTGTGCAAGAAGTCGACGGCTCCGCGCTCGAGTGCGTCGAGCGTCGCGTCAGCACCGCGTTCAGTGTAAGCGCTGAGCATCAGAATCGACGTCGGGTTCGTCGCCATGATTCGTTCGACGGCATCGATTCCACTCATTCCGGGCATCTCGACGTCCATCGTGACGACGTCCGGATCGATCGTCGTGGCGAGTCTCACGGCCTCGTGGCCGTCAGCCGCCGTTTCGACGTCGTATCCTGCCTCGGAGAGCGCGTTGCCGATGACCGTCCGCATGAACTGCGAGTCGTCGACAACGAGTATCTGTGTCATGCCGCGACGACGTCTGCGAGGGCCTTCCGTACGCTGGGTTCTTCGAACGGTTTCGTCACGTATCCGTCCGCACCAGCTTTTACGGCGAGTTTCATCTTCTCTCGTTGCCCGACACTCGTACACATGATGACCCGCGACTGGGGATCGAGTTTCTTGATCGCCGCCGTGGCCTTGATCCCGTTGCACTTGGGCATCACGATGTCCATCATGACGATGTCCGGATTCTGTTCTTTGTACAGTTTCACTGCTTCAGCCCCGTTGGACGCCTCTCCGACGATGCGGTAATCTTGCTCGAGAATCTGGCGCAATAGATTCCGCATAAAATGAGAGTCGTCTACGATGAGCACCCCTGTCGACATTCAGTTGTACACCACAGTTTGATAGAGATACCTGTATTATAAATGCTGTCTCTCGATTATCAGACGTGATAAGCGTCGAAAATTGCCCCGAACCGTCGTCCGCCGGATCCGTCTCTCGTCGGCTATTCTTGGTATCCCGAAGCCAGCAGGAACCGATCGACGTCGACCAGTGGTGTCGTTTCGACGACGGTCTCGGGATCCGGTTTCGAGTTCGAGTCTGCGTCCGACGTCGACTCTGACTCCGTCCCCGAATCCAGCTCCGACACTGTAGCCTGTGTCTCCGACTGATCCTGACCACCTCCAGCACCGACGTCTGCCGACGCGTCATCGTCGGCGACCGCAGCGTCGAACTCCTCGCTCGTCTGCGTTCTGGCAGCTGCAAGTGACGTGTGAGGAGTTCGTTCACTCGGACCCGGTCCCGAACCCGAACCTGAACCTGTATTCGCGTTCGTCCCGCCGAGTTCGAGTGTCGGAGCCGACTGCTGGGCGTCTTCTTCCGCTCCCTCCTGAACCGGACTCGAGCGTTGCCCAACGGTTCGCTCCTGTTTCACCAGCGCGACGACGAGCGGGTGTTCGAGTGCACCGCCGTCGATATCCTCGAGATCGGCGTCCTCGAGAACGTTACTCGCCGGGACGTTCTCGACGCCGATGACGTCGTCGACGCGGATCGCCGCCGGTTGCTGGTCGGTCGGGCGGTCGAAGACGACCAGTCGCTGGCGCGTCGATCGATCGCCGTCGACCGGGAAGTGAATCCGCGGTTCGATGACGGCCGTAATCTCGCCACGAAAGTCCACGACACCCTCGACGGCCTCCGGCGATCGAGGGACCCGCGTCAGTTCCGTGGGTGGATTCGTGATCGTCTTGACGTCGTCGACCGGGATCGCGAGGCGCTGCTCGCCGATCGCGAGAAAGACGAACCGCTCGAGTTCTTCTGTCTCGTCGCTGTCGTCGTCTCGAGAACGGCTATCGCTCGGGTCGTCGATGCTCATTCCGAGAAGCTTTTCCGGGAGATCCGGGGACATATTCTTGTTCGTGTATTACAGTCCACCAATAAAACGTTGACCCCCACCGATCCAGCAGCCAGCTTTCGAAGACGACCGAACGTGCATTCGTAGTACGGACTCATCGTATTGGATTGGGGACAACGATAGGTTTATTTTCGAAACCATTGGGTGTACAGACGGAATGACAGCGGTCCCCGATCCGGACCCCGATACGGAGTCGGAAACCCCCGCCGATTCGACCCCAAAACCCGAGTCAGAATCAGAATCCGAATCCGAATCCCAGCCCAAGTCCGGACTCGACACCGACACGCGACAGCCCTCCCCCGACGACCGAACCCGAACTCGAACCCAATCACGAACACGAATCCTCCCGTTCGAGTCACAGGGAACGGCCTACTGCATCGACACACAGCGGGTCTCGAGAGTCCTCGGTGTAACCCTCGACGGCTCACTCCAGGCGGCGACCGACCCCTGGTACGCCGGCGAGGTGTCGTTCGAGAGTCAGTGGAAACAGACGGACGCCGACAGCGAGACGCGACAGGTTCGCGTCGTCGATCTGGCTCGTGTGCTCTCCTCACCGACCGCACCGCTCGAGCGACCCTCGGACGCGAAACTCCTCGTCTTCGAGACGACCGACGACGACGAGCGCCACTACGGCTGGCTGGTCGACGACGTCGACGTGACGGCCGCCGTGGGTGAGGAGGAACTCGTTCCGACGCGGACGAGCCACCAGTTCGTCACCGGCCGGATCGACTACGACGGAACGACGCTCGTCTGGCTGGACGATCGCGCGCTCAACGATTGAGAATTGAGATCCCACTCGAGACCAGACGGCTCTCGGTTCTCGAAGTCGTGGCCATGACGGAAGCCGCATGGGATTCGAGAAGAGACAGCGACGGCAGAGGCTAAAACGCAGGCTCAGGGCATCCCCGGCGGCGGCCCGTCGTCAGAGTCGTCCTCGATATCGACGTCGAGACCTAGCTCCGATCGCTGTTCCTCTAACTGCTTGACCTGCCGGTAGTAGTACGCGATTCCGGCCCCACCGATCAGCAAGACGATGCCGACCAGTCCGGCGAACAGCGGGATATCCCGCGAGAGGAAGTACCTGATCGAGAGGGTACTATCGTTTTCCTCCCAGTAGAGGTACTCGCGATCGTCGACTACCTCCCGATCGTATCCGCTCGGATTGACGTTCCCGAAGAGGAAGTTGTCCGTCCGATGGCCCTCCGGCACGATCACCTCGTAGGAACCCGACGTGAACGCCGGCAGGTGGAACGTCTTGGCGCCCGCCTCACCCCGGAACGCGAGCGTTCCGTTCCCGTCGGGGACGCGAATCTCGGTACTCGAGCGACCCTGATCGACGTGGAGTTCCGAGCCCGTCACTTCCGTTCCGTTGGGATACCAGTAGCGAACGGCCTCGATATCGAGGGCTTCGTCGCGGTAGAGACTCGAGCGGTACAGCGTGAGGTCTTCGGTGTCGTTGAGTTTGTACACCGCACGGAACTCGTTGCTACCGATGATACTCCCGCCGTCGAGGTCGATGACGACGTCCGCCTCACGGTCGCGCAGATCGTCGTACGTTTCGTTCTGATCGAGTGTCTCGTCGGAGATACCCCCGAAGATCATCGAACACCCGGCCATCGTCGCGAGGAGACCGACGAGGAAGATCCCGAGGAGGAGGCGGAGACGCCGATTCATGGTCGGTCAGGGGACGACACAGCGCAGTTCGGCCGGCAGGTACTCCCCGACGCTGGCGAGCAGTCCCGGCGGATCGGTATCCTCCGTACAGATGACGCTCTGCTCGAGCAAGCCGAGTCGTTCGATCGTGACGATATCCTGTGCGTGACCCGCTCGATTGAGCGTCGCACGGACCTCCGCACGCGTCGCGCTGTTGACGTTCAGCCGGCCGTTGCCTCGAGACCAGTCGTAGAGTCGGTCGCGTTCTTCGTCGGCGAGTCGGCTGGGTTCGTCGCCACCGTAGACGAATTTCATGGGGAGGTGCTGGACGAGCCCGAACCGTTCGCGAACCTGTGCGGGAGAGCCGGGTCCGAGATCTAGTTCGTCGGCCGGAATCCGAACGTCCTGACCGGCGTCGAGGACGAACCCTTCGTCGTCCCACGACTCGAACGTGCCGACGTAGGTCTCGCCGGCCTGGAGGTCGTCGGTGACCTCGCCCCACTCCTCGCGGAGGACGTTTCGAGCGACGACGGCGTCGTCGCCCTCGATCGTCACCGAGGGGAAGTCGTCGTGGCGAACGCCGACCTCGTAGTCGACGTCGAGGTCGCCGAGGGCGTTCCCGACCAGCGACCGAAGCGAATCGAGTGCGCGATCGCGTGCATCACCGCGGACGTACAGTTTCGTCGCGAGTACGACCATTATGCGTCCACGTTCGCATCGATGTTGAGTTCGTCCTCGAGGCGGTCGAGGCGCTCGTCCATCGAGTGGACGAGTCGGTCGTTGTCCATCGACTCCATCGGGGAGCCACACTCCGGACACTCGAAGCCGAAGTCCATCGCTTCGCCGAACTCGAAACGGATCGAACAGATCTCACAGAGGTAGAACTCGTGGTTGCGTTCGTACTCGCGACGTTGCTCGAGGGCGTCGTGAAGCCGGTACATCTCCTCCTCTAAGTTTTCGGGAATGTTGTCGTACTCGAACGTCCAGAGGTAGGTGAGCCAGCCCGAGTCCTCGTCGCGCAGGCGTCGGTAGGTCGCGAGGTCGTTCTCGTAGAGGATAAACAGCGACCGACGGACGTCGTTGAGCTCGAGGTCGAGTTCCTCGGCGAGCTCCTCGTCGGTCACTTCCCCGTCCGGCGGCGCCGCCGCGACGGGCATCCCCTTGGGACCGACCAGCTCGTGTAAGTACTTCTGAATTACCGGGTCCTCGAGCAGGTCCTCAAAAGCCATTACCTATCCGTAATCGCATGCGGCCATTAAGTCTTGCCAATTCCCCCATCCTGGTCGGCCTCGGTGGCGGTCGGCGGCGAACGGTGAGACACCAATACGTTCACGATCCTGCCAGTAGCGGTTGGTACTGTGACAGAATCGGGTGGACTCGAACGTCTGCGTCGGTACGAGGTACCGGCTCTCGTGCTGGTCTGCGTCGCTGCCGTCGTCCTCTACAGTGGCACGACGGGAACGCTGTCGTCGGTTGCGGCCGTGTTCGTGGCTGCAGCGGTGCCGATGCTCGTCAGACGCGTGTTCGAATCCGTCGACCTGTCTGTCGCGGTTCGGCGCGCCGCCTTCGGCGTGGCGGTCGCACTCGGGGCCGCGATCGCAGTCGTCACGATCTTTCCGGCACGCGGCTGGCTCGTTCCCGTGGCCGTCGCAGTCGGCGGCTGGATCGTCCTCGACGCCGTGTATGCCTCGCGGGTTAGCGAGCGCGACGGATACCCGGAGACTGGTGGTGAATTCGCGGGACCTGCGCTCACACGGGCCGCCCACAGTCGATCCGTCCTCGACGCACTCGAGAGCGCGCCCCAGCCGCTCACCGCAGCGCAACTACGAGAGCGGACGGGACTCGCCGCCGCCGAACTCGAGACGACCCTCGAGTTACTTCGAGACAACGGTACCGTCGAACGAATCGGCACCGGGTACGCGGTCGACGAACGCGAGCGGCGGACGGCGACGGTCGTTCGCGATATCGTCGCTCGTGTCTGTGGCCGGATTCTCAGACCGTTTCGGGTGTTCGGGCCGTCGCGGTGATTCTGATTCAGCCTCGCCGCTTGATTCGGTTCCGCTGCTCGAGTGGGTCACAGCGCGCTTCACGGCGGGTCACAGCCCGCTTCGTGAGGTGCGCTGTCACTATCGTATCCGCTGAGAGGACGAACGGGATCTGTCGACCACCAGTACGTTCAATAGGCCCACCGTTGTCGTAATACGTATGACAGGATCGCGTATCGCCTCGCTCCGAGACCGACTCGACACCACCGATCTCGTGGCGCTCGCCGTGCTCCTCGCCGTGGTGTACGCGACCACCGACGGCACTCTCGAGTCGGTGTCGTCGATGCTCGTTCTCCTGGTTCTGGTGCCGGTTTTCAGGTGGGTGCTCGAGTTCCTCGAGATCGGCGATACGACGGCAGGGTTGCTTCTGGGATCGCTCGTCGCCGCCCTCGGAGCCGGCGCGGTCGTCGTCGACGGCTCGCTCTGGATCGGAGCCGGCCTGTTCGCCGTCGGCTGCTGGCTCGTTCTCGATACGATCTACGAGTCCAAACACGGTGACCAGACGGCACGGACGGACCCGGAAGACGACATCACTGAAGCCGAGATGTACACCCTCATGGGCCACAGCCAGTGGGTCCTCGAGGCACTCCAGGAGGCTTCACGTCCACTCTCGGCGAAGGAACTGCGAGAACGAACCGGACTCACCGAAGACGAACTCGAGGCCACCCTCGAGATCACACAGGGGAACGGGACCGTCGACCGCGTCGGAAACGGCTACGTCGTCGACGAGAGCGAACTCGGTGGCGTCGCGTTCGTTCGCGGCATCGTTCGCAGCGTTGGCGCCCGTATTTTCAGACCCTTCCGGTTGTTCAGGCCGTCGAAGTGAGATCTTCCTCACAGAGAGACTGGGCCTCGAAAAATCGGATTCGTCACGCCGGAGGAACACTTTAGTGCCTCTGAAAATATCATCAATTATGTTCAGTAAGACAGGATATTTTGGATCAGATAGTGGACCGGAACGGCAGACAAATCGGGTTCACGAGAGAGGTCCCAGAGGGCAGAACCACCAGCGGTCTCCTTCGTTCGAGAGGGACAGCGTTCGACGGACACCCGAGAATGTCGATCTGTGGGTGCTCGAGCGATGACCGACGGTCGACCATCGGACCCCATCGAAACGGTGACGATCGTCGGGGGCGGTGACTCCGGGTTGTTGTCGGCGTTGCTCGTGAAACGTTTCAATCCGGACATCACCGTGACGGTCGTCGACGACTTTCAGCGGGAGATCCCGCAGGTCGGAAAGAGCACGTTCAGCCACATTTTAGACACCTTACACGGCGTGTTGGACATCGACCGCTCGCGATTCATCGACGAAGTGAAACCGGTCTGGAAGGCGTCGGTCTACTTCGAGGACTGGTGTGGGTGCGAGCCGTTTCACGTTCCGTTCGACGAACACATGCTCATCCCTCCGTCTCCGGGGCCCGGTCGGTTCGACGCGCTGTATCATCGATACGAGAACCGGTCGTTCGAGACGGTGTGTACCAAACTCGTCGAAACGGGGAACACACCCATCAAAGAACACCGAGACGAGCTATCGTTGTACGACCACGTCGCCTACCACCTGAGCACCGACCGATTCAACGAACTCCTCCGAACGGTGTGTACCGAACGCGAGATCGAACTGATCGACGACGAAATCGTCGAGGTAAATCTCACTGACGGGTCGATCACCGCGGTCGAGAGCGAGCAGACGACGTACGAGGCGGATCTCTACGTCGATGCGACGGGATTCGAACGGACACTAGTGGGCGAGATGCCCACCGAGTTCACGTCGTTCGACTTCCCACTCGATTCGGCAGTGGTCGCCAAAGCTGACGTCTCGCTATCGGAAATCGTTCCCGCAACCGTCGTTACGTCGGGCGACTGTGGCTGGTTCTGGCAGATCGACACCGTCGACTGGCGAGACCTCGGCTACGTCTACTCTTCGGCTCACTGTTCGGAGGCTGCAGCGAGAAGGGAGTTCGTCGACCGGCACGACGGTCGGATCTCTGAGTCGGACGTCACGACCTACGCGTTCCAGAGTGGCACGTACGAACGAGCGTGGGTGAACAATTGTCTCGCGGTTGGAAACGCACTGGGATTCGTCGAACCGCTTCAGTCGACGGCGTTGACGACGAACGCGCAACTGGTCCAGAAACTGGCGATACTGCTCGCGGACAACAGACGTCTCAACCACCGTGGTATCCGAGACATCTACAACAGCTACGTTCGAGACATCTGGGCCAACATCTACGATTTCATCAGCATCCACTATCGGTACGCATCGGGAGAAACCGAGTTCTGGGAGGACGCGTCGTCGATCAACGACGATCGACGGCTGGCACAGTACACGGACGGGTATCGAAAGAACGGGTTCACCTCACACACAGAGTTCGATCGCCAGCACGGACGAACCGGACGGATATTCAGCCAGTGGATGTTCGACCTCGTCCTGACGAACGTGGGAGTCGAGTCGGACTTCTACGAGCGCGTTTCCGTCGACGTCAACCCGACCGTCGAACGGGAAATCGCGAAACAGGACGAGAAGATTCGACAGGACGTCCGCTCACACGTCTCGTACGAAGACGTATACGGCGATCCGGAACTGCTCGAGCGACTCACGGGCTCGAGACGGTCGAGAGGGGTGTGAGAGGAAGCGAGTTCCAGGTAACTCGACGCTGTCGCCCACTTCTGTGTCTCCCGTTCACTCCTCGTCGGTCGGTTCCACGCGTTTCCCCGTCTTCTGGGGAATTACCCGCCGGTCGGCGTCGTCCCACTCGCGCTCGAGTTCTCGACCCTCGAACAGGCGGTCGAGGAAGACGGCGAGTCCGGCGACCTCCGAGTGGGGCTGGTTGGTCACGCCGACGTTCCAATCGGCTGCCTCGTAGACGTCGAAGGGGACCTTCTCGGCACCGACGACGACGAGCAGCGGTTCCCCATCCCGGTGAGCGGTCCGGACCTCGTCCTCGACGTCCTGAATCTGCTCACCGTACATCGTCAGGTGGACCACGTGACCCGTCCAGTTGCGAACGATTCCCTGGGGAGAGTCGGTGAGTTCGACCTCGAAGGGGCCGCCGAACCGATCCGTGATATCCGCGACGGTCTCGAGAGACTGGCCGGCGTTGTCGGGGAAGACGACCCGGTCGGCGCCGAGCGCTCGAGCCGTGAGTCCGACGTGAGTGGTCATCCGCTCGTCCCGACCCGGGCGGTGGCCGAGTCGGAGAACGGTGACCGCTGGTTCGTCGTGCATACTCGTCTATGAGAGAGACGGCGGTTAGGGGGTTTCGTTTCGGACGCCGACGGGAAACTGCGTCTCGGGACGGACCCCCCACTGCGCATTCAGCGAGATCGATTCGAGAGCGAGACCGAGAGCGAACTGATGAATACCACGCCTCGAGCTCGACACTCAACACCCGCCGCCCCGAACGGGAGAACAGGGGAGCGGGTCGCCGTGGGAAACGCCGCCAACTTCGACGAGGCCACACATACAGTCCGCACCTCTGATCGTTCCAACGTACGTATACAGTCCCTCTTCCTCGAACGTGTACGAAACGTCGTCTCCCTCTTCGCTAAGTTCCTCGTCGAAAGACCAGTTCGCCGATTCCTCGAGAAAGGGGTCACTCGTGACGGTGTGATGGGATGCAACCGTCGAGTTCTCGTTCACCCACGTGACCGTCGCACCCACGTCGACCGACAGCTCGCGTGGTTCGTAGCCGTGCTCGCTCACGGAGACGACGTGTGCACTCGAGTCGGCGCCGTCGTCGGTTCCGAGGCAGCCGGCTACTGCAACCCCTGCTGATACGGAGCACGTCAGGAGCTCTCGGCGCTTCATTACCGCTAGTCTGGTACATCCGGTGATCAATGCTTCGCCTCCTTCAATCGACGGTGAAATGCGACCGAGTGTGAGCCGAGAGCGTGAGCGAGCACAGTAACGACAGTGAACCGGCGCGTAGCCTCTCGTTTCGTCGTTACCGACGGTTGAGAGTCCAATCCCAGTAAACGATTGTGTCGAAGCTGTACCGTTCGATCGACGGACAGTGAGGTGTGATCGGAAGAAATTCGAGATTGTGAGGGGAAAGAGGTCGCTACGCGAAAGAGTGGTGAATCACGGACTTTCACCCTGTCTCACCGGTTTCAAACTGTTTTGGGAGTATCCCTTTGACCCTTCCGTCGTAATCATCTGTTACGATGACTCAGCGTACCGGTCTCACGAGCGATACCTCGAAAGACGTCGTTTACACCTGTCTGGCCCACCACCGACGCCGTCGCCTTCTCGTCCTCCTCGAGGACAGTTCGTCGCCCGTTTCCCCCGCCGACCTCGCGACGCGACTCGTTGCCGACGAATCGGACTCGGACCGTTCAGTCGAGGACGTCTCCGAAGACGACGCCACGTCCGTTCTCGTCGAACTCCAGCACACGCACCTCCCGACGCTCGACGACGCGGGATTCGTCGACTGGGATCGCGACGCGGACACGGTCGCTCTCGCCGACCGCACGCTCTTCGAGGACCCGGTCGTCGCGCCACAGCTGGCGTCGCTCGAGGAATCTCGCGATCGACTCCTCTCGGCGCTTGCAGACCGTCGCCGCCGACTCGCGCTCTCGCTGGCGAGTCGCAGTTCGACCTCGATCACGCGTGAGGAACTCGCAGCGGCGATGGTCGCCCGCGAACGAGCGATGGGCCTCGGAAACGGCCGGAAGAACAAGCACGAGGCGGTCGACGCGCTCGAGACGAAACTCTACCACCAGCACCTGCCGAAACTGGAGAACGCCGGGCTCGTCGCGTACGATCACGACGGCGAAACGATCACGTACGTCGGCCACCCCGACGTCGAAGCCGAGTGGTTCGACCACACGGTCGACGATCCACAGTGTCCCGTACTGGAGATCGCGCCGCCGCAGGCAAAGCTTTGAGGACTGGTCGTCTGAGACGGGAGCGCTATCGGATCGATGCGGGTTCTGAGTTCTGAACGGAGACGACGGTATTCTGCAGTCGGCCTCACCTATCGGCGGAAATAGACGGTTGTTTTCCGACCGCTCGAGCGGTGGCACAACGACTCGAGGAGGACACCTCTGGCGGAGACGACTCCCGTCGACGAACGCTTCGCAAACCGGAACACACAAATCGTACTCTCCAGTCTGTTGTAACATGAAACTAACAAATAGTCGGCTGCTCGTGACGGGCGGCGCTGGACTAGTCGGTTCGGAACTCGCCGAACAACTCACCGTCGACAACGACGTCGTCGTCGTCGACGACCTCTCGAACGGGATCCGGGACTCGGTTCCCGACGACGCCGAGTTCCGCGAAGGTGACCTCACCGATCCCGGCACCGTCGAGGAGGTCATCACGGCCGATCTCGACGCCGTCATCCACTGTGCGGCCGCGGACAAGTACGTCGACAGCGACGACCCACGCGGCCAGTTCGAGACCAACGGCGAGATGACCTACGATATCCTCGAACGAATGGACGAGGTCGGCGTTCGAAACGTCGCGTTCACCTCCTCCTCGACGGTCTACGGCGAGGCCCCACGACCGACGCCCGAAGACTTCGCACCCCTCGAGCCGATCAGCATCTACGGCGCGGCCAAGCTCTCCGAGGAGTCGCTCCTCTCGGTGTACGCCCACTCCCACGACTTCACCGTCTGGAATTTCCGCTTCGCCAACGTCGTCGGCCAGCGCTTCGGCGCCGGCGTCGTTCCCGACTTCGTCGAGAAACTCGAGGCGAACCCGGAGACGCTCACCATCCTCGGCGACGGTCGCCAGGAGAAGTCCTACATGCACGTCACCGAGTGCGCCGAGGCGATCCAGCACGTGATCGAGAACGCCCCGGAGCGGACGTCGATGCACACCTACAACCTCGGCACCCGAACGACGACCTCCGTCGACCGGATCGCCGACATCGTCAGCGACGAGATGGGACTCGACCCCGACTACGAGCACACCGGCGGCGACCGCGGCTGGACCGGTGACGTCCCGAAGATGCGTCTCTCCATCGAGAAGTTGGCCGCGCTCGGCTGGGAACCGTCGCTCTCGAGCGACGAGTCGGTCCGGCGGGCTGCAGCGGATCTGGTCGACGCGCTCGAGGACCGGTAGTCGGCTCGAACGATCGGGTCGAAAACTCAGACCGAGAACTCGGCGCGCGCTTCACACTGCTCGTTTCGTGCACACAGTTCCCCAACAGCGGTGAACTCGCCGTTCTGTGGATCGTCCCATTTCCCGTCGTAGGTGATCGACTCGCCTGGCGGAATCGACGCCTCGCCGATCAGCTGTGCGAACACGCGTCCGTCGGTGAACCGCCAGATCTCTCGCCCCTCGTCGAGGACGGCGAAGTCAGCCTTGCAGGCGTCCGGAAACTGCAGATCCGCCGTCCCGGAGCCGGTGTTGTGGACGGTGAACGCGAACCGAACATCGTTCCCGTCGTCGGAAACCGAAACGTCGAGTGACCCCTCGAGTGTCATACCCCGTGTTCTCGAGCGAGGTGGAAAACGGTTTCCACGGCGGTCCGGAACGAACGCTGGGCCGCCACCGCCGACGTTGCGCCGCCACCACTGGCGGTACTCGAAAACAGTACATCTATCACCGCTATCGCCCTAGTCGCTGGCGTGCAGATCGTCGGCTACGAACCGAGTGCAAGAGGGCCTGCGCTCCTTCTGAGCGAGCGGAGCGGACGCGACGGTGCCAACGGCGGAGCGAGCGAGAGTGACGACGTCGAACTCGCAGGCGAGTCCGACCACGGAATCCGCCGACGACCCCTCGAGCCCGGCGACCGACTCTCCTACACCCTCGGCGCTCGCCACTGCGCGGGCGCTATCGACGGCGAGGTCCACCATCCCTGCGATCGGCCCGCCACACCCTACTGTGAGTACCACACGAGCACGTGGGTCTGTGCGCGCTGTACCGGCACCTGTCTGAAAGACGAGATGGACTGCTACGAGGAACACGCGGTCTACCTCGCGGCGTTCGCCCCCGACACGTTCAAAGTCGGCGTCACCAAACGCTGGCGACTCGAGACCCGACTTCGCGAACAGGGTGCCGACCGCGGTGCCCACGTACACACCGTCTCGAACGGCCGCATCGCCCGCGAGCTCGAGGCCGAGATCGCGAGCCAACGGGGGCTCACCGACCGCGTTCGCACCGCCGCGAAACTCGAGAGTCTCGCACCCGACGTCACGGAGTCGGCGTGGGAGGCGTTGCTCGCCGAGTTCGACGTCCGCGAGACGTTTTCGTTCGACTACGGCCTCGAGCTCGAGGCCCAGCCCGTCGCCGAAACGATGGGATCGGGGACGGTCGTCGGCGTGAAAGGGCGGCTGCTCGTTCTCGAGCGCGGCGGGACGAACTACGGCGTCGACATGCGCGATCTGGTGGGGTACGAACTCGTAGTCGACGAGGAATCCAGCGACTCGGGACCGCGTCTCCAGTCCTCGCTGGGCTCGTTCGGCTAGTCCAGAACCGGGCCGACATTCGCGACATGGCAATCCTTTTCCGACGCGGCGGAGAACCGCGAGGTATGGTAGACGACAACGATACCGACGCCGACGCTGACGCGAACGGGAGCGACGACGGCGAGGAGAAGTCGTTCCGCGAGCGCGTCGAGGAAATCCGTGAAAAGCGCGCCGAAGAGGGTGAGGAAGGCGAGCGGCCGGACGACCCGTTCGGCGGTGGCGGTCCCGGCGGCATGGGCGGCGGCAACCCCTTCGCACAGATGATGGGCGGCATGATGGGCGGTGGCCCTGGCGGTCCCGGTGGCCCGGGTGCCGGCGGGCAGGAAGCCGGTAACGAGGAACTCACCCGCGAAGTCCGACAGCTTCGCGACGAAGTCCGCGACGTCACCCGACAGCTCCAGCGCATCGCCGACGCGCTCGAGGACGACTGAACTCCGCTTCGAGTTCACGGAGCCGTACTCGAATTCGACCCATCTCGTTTCTCCCTTCGAATCTCGTTCACGGCAGACACACGACAGCCGCTCTCTACTGAGAGCTAGAGCCCCTCGTAGATCCCCCGCAACTGCTCGATGACGGTCGCGATATCGACCTCGGACCGTCGCTCGAGACAGCCCGCCTCGAGTCGTCCCTGTTCGTCGAGAGCCGCGACGATCGATCGGCGGAAGTCGGCGACGTCCCCCTCGCGGTAGTTGTAACCGGTCACGTCGTCGACGACGGTCTCCGAGAGCGCGCCGCTATCGACGCCGACGACCGGCGTGCCACAGGCGTTGGCCTCGAGGGCGACCAGTCCCTGGGTCTCGACGGGACTCGGGAACGCGAAGACGTCGAGCGCCGAGTAAAACGCCGGGAGTTCCTCGCGGTCGAGAAAGCCCAGAAAGCGGACGTCGGCGTCGATCCCCTCGGCTCGCTCCTCGAGGTCGGCGCGGGCGGGGCCGTCGCCGCCGAAGACGACCGTGATGTCGGCGGCGACGGCCGCCGTCCCCCCGAACTCGCGCTCGAGTCCGTCGACGGCCGCGAGCAGATCGGTCAGTTCCTTCTCGTAGCCGTGCCGGCCGGTGTAGCCGACGAGCGTCCGCTCGCCCTCGAGGCCGAGGTCGTAGCGCCGACGGAAGTCGGTCGCGTCGACGGGGCGGAAGAACTCGACGTCGACGCCGTTGGAGATCGCTCGAACGGGCGTCGAGACGTCGATCGTGTCGAGGACGTGCTGGCGGGTCGTGATCGAGGGCGTGAGAACGAGATCCGCCTGATCGTAGAACCAGCGTTCGTAGGCCTCGGTAACCGCGCGAAGGCTGCTCGTGAGGTGTCTCGAGGGGGAGAGATACGGCGCGTACTCGCCGCTTGGCGTGTGATAGGAGGCCACGAGCGGAACGTCCGCGCGGCGTTTGAGCCGCAGTGCGGCGAGACCGACGGCGAAAGGGGTGTGGGCGTGGACGACGTCGACGTCGGTGACTCCGCTCGGAATCCGTGGCGTGCCCAGGCGATAACCGTCGTAGAGCGGGAACGGGACGCTTCGAACCGGGAACTCCGTGGGCGTCGGATCGTAACGACGGGTCTTCGGAAAGACGACGTCCATCCGTCGCCCCAGTTGCTGCCAGCGGTCACGCCAGCTCTTGATCGTGTAGGTCACGCCGTTCACCGTCGGGAGATACGTGTCGGTGAACGCAGCGACCTGCTGTGCCATCGTGCCTCGAGATTCGACTCGCTCGGTTAAGTGGTTTGGTTAGTCGCCGCGTGTAACGATCCGTCTAGCCCCCGAGGCGTGGGATCGGAAATCGGCGAGCGACCAGCGGCCGACGAGTCGCGCCGACAGGGCGACGGAGACGTAGGCGAGACCGACACCGGCGAGGACGTCGATCGCCCAGTGGATCCCGAGGTACATCGTCGAAACCGAGACGCTGATCGCCAGAACGAGCGCGATCGGGAACCACCGTGGATAGGCCTCTCGAGTCCGGTAGGCCATCAGTCCGACGGTGACCGCAAGCGACGTGTGCAACGACGGGAAGACGTTCGTGTTGCGGTTGACCTGTCTGGTCAGGTGCTGGTAGCGAGGGTAGGTGTCGTACAGCAGCGCTTCGACCAACTCCGGCATCATGTTCCGCGGCCCGTAGGCGATGACCAGTACGTAACAGACCAGTCCGAGCGTGTAGTTGAGCGTATACGCGGTCAACAGCTCTCGAAGCGGCCGTGTGTCCGGAAGGGCGAAGTACGCGACGACGGGGAATATCAGCATGAAGATGTAGCCGTAGATGTAGATGAACGAGAAGTACGCCGTCACCGGCGGCGTCGCGTACGACTGCAACCAGAGGATGAACTCCCCCTCGAGGGCGTAGATCTCCCACGTGAGGTTCCAGCCGATCATCCAGGAGAGATCCGGAACGATCTGTCTGGCGACGCCGTTGAACAGCAACACCGTCGCGAGGACGACGACGATCGGCGCGATTGCCCGCAGTCGCGTTCGATACTCGCCGACTGTCCGTCGAATCCGCCTGCGACCGACGACGACACCCATCGTGATCACGAGCATGACCGTCACGACCACGGCAATCTGCATGAGGACCTGGACGAACATTACTGTCTCACCAACAGGGAACCGCGGTCGTCGTATCGATACCCGGCCTCTTCGAAGGCCCGTCGGGCCCGTGAAACGTCGACGTCACCGGCGGATCCGAGGAAGGGTGCCGAAGGATCGTCGGCTTCGCCTTCACCTTCGTCTTCGCCTTCGCCTTCACCTTCGTCTTCGCCTTCGCTTCCAGTTCCAGTTTCACCACCCCACCGATAGTCCTCGGGAACCCACGCCTCGTCGTCGCCCAGTGGCGTCGCTACCGGTCTCGCGTAGCCTTCGAAGACCTCCTCGACGAGATGGGCCTTGTCGAGCAACCGTGCGAACACCTGTC
Source organism: Natronoglomus mannanivorans (assembly GCA_025517485.1). Taxonomy (GTDB): domain Archaea; phylum Halobacteriota; class Halobacteria; order Halobacteriales; family Natrialbaceae; genus Halomontanus; species Halomontanus mannanivorans. The sequence goes on from JAOPKB010000001.1 coordinate 730,655, forward strand.
GAAAGTACGGACTGGTAAACGGTGCCTGCCGGAGGTTGAATCCGACGTGATAGAACGTCTGCGAGGGCGAGCGATGGAGTCGAACCGACTCCGTCTCGGAGACCATCTCGATCGAATACGACTCGAGGGGCGAGACGGTGACGTCGGCGTCGTTCTCCTCGACGATCTCGATCGCCGACGCACTCCGCGGTGCGACACGCGTCGTGAATCGTTCGACGGTCGGCTGGGGAAGGCCGTCGACACCGAGCGAGAAGTGCTCGTCGAAGCGCTCGAGGTGGAGCCGTTCGCGTTCGGACCGATCGACGAACTGGTAGGGACCGCTGCCGATCGGCGGGACGTTGTCGAGAACGACGGCGTCGGTCGCTCCCGGTCGACGGGCGAAGCCGAACACGCTCGCCTCGTCGGTGCGCTCCGCCCAGATGTGCTCGGGGAGGATCGGGACGGTGAGCGCCCGTTCACCGGCCTGGCGCCCGGTTTCGATCGACATCTCGAGTGTGCGGTCGTCGAGTGCCTCGATCGACTCGACGGCCGCCACTTTGCCACGGTAGCGAGGAGACGGTGCGGCGACCGGCCCCTCGTCGAGCGAGGTATCCTCGACGAACCGGTAGGTGAACGCGACGTCGTCGGCCGTTAGCGGTTCACCGTCGTGGAAGGACGCCTCCGGACGGAGCGTGACCGTGACGTCGGTTGTGCTTTCGGCCCCGGTTCGGTCCTCCCACTCCCAGGATTCGGCGAGCCAGGGATAGATGTCGCCGCTTTCACCCTCGTCCCCATCGTTATCGGCCGTCCCAAGCGAATCGTAGAGGAGGTCGACGTACGTGCCCCGCTCCCGGTACTCGACCGAGAGGGGATTCAGGTTCTCGGTCGGTCGCGGATCCGTGACGACCCCGCGGAGTTCGTTTGGCGGGTCGGCGTCGTCGGGTCCGAGCGGCTCGAGCCCGAGATAACCCAGCCGCGTCGCGAGGTGGTGGTCGTCCCAACCCTCGAAGCGGTCCGTCCGAACGAGACGCAGTTCCTCGGGGACACACAGCGGGACGAACGGCTGTTCGTCGGCCAGAACGTCGAGAACGTCTGCGACGTGTTCGGGACGGTCCTCGTCGGGGGACTCGTGGAGGTCCTCGAGGAGCTCGTCGAATGTCAGACTGGTAAAGCCAAAGGGGTTCTGCCAGCCCGGCTCGTCGGCGAACGCGGAGTACAGCAGTTCGTAGAGGAGTTCCGGATCCATGTCGCCGTGATAGGGGCCGACGTAGCAGTCGAAGTCGTGGTTGACGAGCGTCTCTCGATAGAACTCCTCGACGGCGAGCATATCGATCGTGACGTCGATACCGACCGCCTCGAGGTTATTACGGAGAATACGTGCGATCCGGATCGACTCCCGGTCTACGTCGGAGGGGACGGTCGTGATCGTCAACGAGAGCTGTTCGGCCCCGTCCCTGTTGACGACGCTTCGCGTCTGCCGAACGCAGCCGCTCGTGGCGGTCAGTCCGCCGGCTGCGAGGCCTGCGAGGACGGTCCGCCGATCGACACGACGCTCGGCGTCGCCGGGATACGGATCCATTCGGTTGTCGGGGCTACTTCACACGCGTTATAATAGGTTGTGAAAAGGAGACCAGTACGTGTTCACTGCGTTCGTCCTCACTGCGCTCTCGCTCTCGTTTTCGCCCTCGCCCCCACTCTCACTCGAGTCGAGCCCTCACGTCTTAGCACGGACTCGTCGATACACCTCGTGTAACCGCTCGCCGACGACCTCGAGACGGTGTTCCTCGGCCGTCTCCCTGGCTCGTTCACCGAGCCGCCGACGGAGGGCGGGATCGTCCGCGAGTCGTTCGAGTGCGTCTCGAAACTCCGAGAGCGTCGAGCACTTCAGGCAGTCGACGCCGTCCGTGTAGAACTCCTCGAAAACGGGAATGTCCCGGAGGACGACCGCCTTCTCACAGGCCATCGCCTCGAGGACTGAGATTCCCTGATTCTCGACTTTCGTCGGGAAACAGAAGACGTCGCCGGCGGCGAACGCGCCGCGCTTGTCGTCGATCCAGCCCGTGAACGTGACGTTTTCTGGTGGGTTCTTCGTCCACGTCCGGACGGTCGAGCTCGCGTGGGGTCCCCGGTCGTAGGGGCCGAACCACGCGAAGTCGAACTCGGTCTGCTGGGCGAGTCGACAGAACGTCGTTACTCCCTTGCGCTCGAAGACGTTGCCGACCGCGAAGACGACCATCCCCTCGAGATCGTAGTGTTCCCTGACGGGAGCGCGAAACGCCTCGAACCCCTCGAGAGAGGGGAGATCGACGCCGTTGGTGATCGTCTCGATCGGCGCGTCGATCGGATAGGACTCGAGGACGCGTTTCGTGTACTCGCTGGGACAGCAGACGAGGTCGGCCTGCGAGTAGAACCACCGCAGATAGCGGCCGAGTGGTCCGGCCGCGAGCGTCGAACCGCGAAAGCTCTCCGCGAAGTCCTCACGTGTGACGTGGGCGTGCAAGACCAGCGGTCGACCGGTCCGTCTGGCGTGGCCGGCCAGCGCTAGCGATCCGGGCCCGATGCCGTTGCAGTGAGCGACGTCGTAGGCGACGAACGGGTCCGTTCGGCGAGCGAGTCGGGCCGGGATTTGCCACGGCCGGCCGTCACAGGGGCTCGTGACGAGTTCGACGTCGGTGTCGTCAGTGTCGTCTGTGACGTCGGCGGACGCGTGAATACCGTCGCCGTTCGCGCGCTCGACTGCCAGCCGCTGGTGATCGGCGGCCGTCCCGATGCCACTTCGTTCCAACGCCGACTCGAGTTCGAGGTAATGATAGACCCGCACCATCCGTGTGATCAGAGGTCGCGATCAAAACGGTATCGTTCCGGGTACGGCCCTCGAAAGTGCGAATCTCTCTCCGTCCACAATCACAACCACGAGAACGAGGCCGAGGCCGAGAACGCGAAAACGAGGACGCGAAAACGAAAACGGAGACAGTGACAGAACGCAACACCAATGGGGCGAGGGACGGAACGTCTCGCTATGAGCGTCGCCGAAGAGCGAATCGAACGACTTCACACCCTCGCTCGAGCGGCGGCGACGGCGGGTGAGGCCGAGCGCGCCCGGAACTACGTTCGGCTGGCTCGACGGATCGCCGAGCGAAACCGGCTCTCGCTCCCACGGACGTTCAAGCGCTTCACCTGTGATTCCTGCGATTCGTATCTGCGACCGGGGACGAACGCTCGCGTCCGGCTTCGGGACGGCCACGTGGTCGTGACCTGTGACTGCGGGCATCAGGCGCGGTATCCGTACGACGAGTCCTGAGAGACGACTGGACGATTCTGGACAACGGGACCACTCGAGGACACCGCCGATACCTCATTACAGCCCGTCGACATTCGGCTCCGTTTCGCGAACATTCAAACCACTCGCACCGATAGCAGGTGTATGGACGAACAGGAACTGAAGCGCCGCGCACACGATCTCGACGTCACCGTCTGGGTCGGCAAGAGCGGCGTCGAGGCGGTCGTCGACGAACTGAACGATCAACTGGCAGCGTCGAACCTGATCAAAGTCAAATTCCTTCGAGCGGCACGAGCCGGGAGCTCGACCGAGGAGAAAGCGGCCGATCTCGCCGACCGCGTGAACGCCGATGTGATCGATACGCGGGGACACACGGCAGTTCTGCATCGATGATCGGTGTCCCGGGAGCACTGCAAGCACAGGAACAGACCGAGTCCGGGGTCGCCGCCGAGGACCTCGGGATCATCGGGTCCGGACTCGAGGAGTTCGGGGCGATCAACGTTTCGACGGCGAGCGCACTCGAGTCGGCGATTCTGTTCGTCATCGCCTTCTTCGTCCTCTACCTGCTCGGTCGGCTGTTTTTCGTCCCGCTGGTAAGTCGGGCGTTCGACCGTCGGGACCTCGACGAACACGCACAGGCGCCGCTGTTGCTCGGGACGCGACTCGCCGTGTTGTTCGTCGCGATCGCCGTCGCGTTCGGCTTCGCCGACTACGGGAACTTCCTCGTCTCGATGGCTGGCATCGCCGCGGCCGGTGCCCTCGCGATCGGACTGGCGATGCAAAACGTCATCGCGAACTTCGTCGCCGGTGTCTTCATCTACACCGACAAACCGTTCCGGATCGGCGACTGGATCGAGTGGGACGACGGTACCTACTCGGGCGTCGTCGAGGACATCAGCCTCCGCGTGACGCGAGTGCGGACGTTCGACAACGAACTCCTGACGGTGCCGAACTCGGCGTTGACCGACAACGTCATCAAGAACCCGGTCGACGGCGACCGACTCCGACTCAAGTTCGACTTCGGGATCGGCTACGACGACGACATTCAGGAGGCGACGGACATCATCGTCGAGGAAGCCCAGAATCACCCCGAGATCATGGACAATCCCGGACCTTCGGTTCGGCTTACCGAGCTCGGCGACTCCGACGTCGGCCTCCAGTCACGAATCTGGATCGCGAATCCCTCACGGTCGGACTTCGTCCGCGTTCGCGGCGAGTACGTCACGAACGTGAAACAACGGTTCGACGAGGCGGGCATCGACATTCCGTATCCGGTGCGAACGCTCGAGGGCGGCCTGTCGATGCAGGGATCACGGCGAATCGGCGATCCGGCAGAATAACGCTTCTCGTATTTCTTCGCTCTTCGTTTTCGCTTTTCTCGGCTGATTCACAGGTCTGGAGTACGGTGAAGACTCCTCGAGTCGGTGTGCGGGTCGCGACAGGAAACCCGTCGTCTCGAATTAGCGTCGACAGACCGACTGTAGCCGTTGCTCACCGAACTGAAGATGTCGTCCCGGCTTCCGAAGCCACCTGCAACGCAAGCGAGACTAACCACTGTCGAGTCGTCGAATGCGGTATGAATGTGGACCCCGTGGTTGCCCGGCGTTCCGGCCGGGGGAATCCCGGTCGCGTCCTCCACCCCGCGACCCGTCGAGCGACAGGTGTCCGGCGGTCCACTGCTCGCTTCCGCGCCTGATGGGCTGTCGCCGATTAGCCACGATGGGACGTCCCTGCGGACGGCCAGCGTGGCCCGCTGTCCCCGACGGACGAGGTTTCTCTGTTGGCTTCCGGGGCCCCGGCCGGTCTGACCGGACGCCCACGGGCTTTGGTCCCCGCTAAAGACCATAGTGCGGGTTGTGAGCAGGGCCTAACTGCCCGACCTAGTCCACTTCACTGTAGCCGCCTGTCCCTTAAGGGCCTTTCGCCTCGAGGGTCGGAATCGACCGACGGCACTCGAGTCGGATCGAGACGAACGAGGGCTCGCGATGGCCCTCGAGGGCTACGAGGAGAGCACTACCGGTAGTCCCGAACGATGCCAATCCCGACGACCACCACGAGGCTCACACAGAGGGCGAGCAACGCACGCGTATCGGGGACGCCCGTCCCGAGTACCGAACCGACGATCGCAAAAATCGAGAAGATCGCGACGAGTTTCGCGAGGAACTCGAGAATGTCCACCGCCGATCGGTCACTGGTGCCGTGCTTGCTCATCGACGACACCTTTCGAGCGAGTATCGGAAACACTTTCGAGTGCGCTCGAGCGAAAGGCCGGTGGCAGTAGCGGTGAGTAACCGATCGCGAGGAGACTCGAGTCGTCGGTCGAACACGCAGAATGGCTCGGTAGTCGGGAATCGTAGTACGTTTCTCTGCATACATCAAATTATTTCGTAGCTACCCACACATAGCACACTTATACAGCTTTTTTCTGGCGAAGATATATTAACGATGGCGATAATCGTTCAAACGTCATGGAAGGAGACGCGCCCACGGCGACTGACGCTATCGGACGGCGAGACTACCTCCGCGCGAGTGCCACAGTCGTCGGAGGGAGCACACTCCTCTCGGGCTGTCTCGGGGAACTCGGTGGAATCCGCGCTGCTGGCGCGGACTCGAGCACCGACTGGCCGACGTTCGCGGGGGACGTCGGGAACACCGGAGCGACGGCCGCCGCAGGACCCAGTGCGGCGACCGAGCGCTGGTCCCTCGAGACGGGCCCGATCCTGACGACGCCGGCCGTCGTGGACGGTGTGGTGTACGTCGGTGTCCGTCGTTCCGGAGACGACAATACTGGCGACGACGGCGGTCGACTCTCGGCGTTCGACGCGGACACGGGAGAACGACAGTGGTCGTTCGACGTCGCCGAGTGGCTCTCCGGGTCACCGGCTGTCGTCGACGGCGTCGTCTACGCGGCCGGTCCGACCGTGGACGCCTCCGAGGACGGCGTCGAACAGGAAGACACGGATCATCGCGTGTACGCGATCGACACCGACGGCACGGAGCTGTGGACGGCCGACGTGGACGGGCCGGGAAGCGTGTCGCCGACGGTCGTCGACGGAACCGTCTACGTGGCGACGTGGCACGGCACCCACGCGCTCGAGGCCGAGACGGGCGACCAGCGATGGCACCACGGCCACGACCACGCGACCCACACGTGGGGTGGCCTAGCCGTCGTCGACGGAACGGTCTTCGTGGGAACCAGTACCGAGGCGTACGCCCTCGAGGCGACGACGGGTGACCTGCAGTGGCGGTACAGTCCGGACGACGAGCCGTCGAGAACGTGGGTCGCACCCGCAGTCGTAGACGGAACGGCCTATCTCGTCTCCGGTCGCGGTGAACTCGTCGCGCTCGACGCCGAAACGGGAGACGTGCAGTGGCGCGCCGACGCGTCGATGCCGACACAGACGCCCGTCGTCGCCGACGGGACGCTCTATGCGGGATTGCTGTCGGATTCCGCCCAGGAAGGAGGCCGTATCGTCGCTTTCGACACCGAGACGGGCGAGGAGCGATGGACGTTCCGGACGGACGAGCCCGGTGCCACAGTCGCCGTCGGCGGCGACACGGCCTACGTCCGCACGCTCGAGGGCGTCTATGCGCTCGACGTCGACGACGGTGAACCGCGATTGGACCGGGAGTTCGAGTCCACGTTTGGCCGTCCGTGGCAGGGAGCGGTCACCGAGGAAGTAACCTCGATGCCCGCGATCGCCGACGGCGCGCTCTTCGTCGGGAGCCCCAGCGGCGGCCTCTACGCGATCGGCGAGGAGTAGGAGACCGGTTTCACACCGTTTTGAGCACGCTGTTTCGTTCAGTCGACCGAATTCACACCAGTGAGAGCGCTCGAGCGTACCACACCGAACAGGCGACGACGGCGGCCGACAGCGCGAGGACGATCCAGCGATGGTACTCGAGCCACGCTGCTTCGCCGATGCTGGCGACGACGTTCTCGGGGACGGTGACAGCCCAGACGAGGACGAACAGCGTGAGGACGAACCCGAGAACGAGCGTCAATCCGGCGACGTAGTCGGGTTGGGTTCGCAGCTCACGACCGGCCGCGAAGAGGACGATCGCGACGATCGCGAGCAACGAGAGGAACTGCGGCCCAGCGATCCCGTAGTCGTTGTAGTAGAGGTCGAACCCGGCCAGTTCGGCCTCGGAGAGGGCGACGTAGGGTGCGAACACGGCGAGAAGATACAGGACACAGGCGACGATACCGGCAGTCGGTGGACGCTGCTCGACGCGCATAGTCGTGGCGTCGAAGCGCGATTGTATAAGACCGACGGTCCTGCCGTGTGCCAGAGCGAAGTCGCAAGTACCCTCGAGACGCCGTGAGCGTCCGATTATTCCACCGACGAGGAGAAAGACACAATTAGCTGGAGGAACCACCGCACACACATGGGACTCGGTAGTACGGCCAAGAAAATTCAGATGGTTTCCGACCGCGCCGAACAGATGTACAAACAGGTCCAGGAGCTCCAACAACGGATCATTAGCCTCGAGGAGGAAGTCGACGACACCCACCAGACGGTCAACAAGATCGACCACCAGCTCTCCGATCAGCGGGAACTGTTGCTCGCGATCGCGGACGAGCACGGTATCGACGGCGAACAGATTCTCGCGGATGCGGCGATCGACGAGGCCGAAACTGCGGGCGAGGACGACGCTGAAGCTGCGGATAACGGCGCAAACGCCGAGGGAATCGATGAGGCAGAATCGACAGCTGACGCCGCCAACGACGAGGCGACGACGACCGAAACCGAGTGACGATTCGACGAGCGTCGGCTGAACGGTTTCGACAAAAGAGCTAACAGTCGGGGCAACATTTGCCTACCCGATGACCACCCACGAGCGACCACTGGACTCCGTCCTCGAGACCGTGGGACAGACGCCGCTGGTCCGCGTTCACGACGCCCCACAGGGCGTCGCCGTCTACGCGAAACTCGAGTCGTTCAATCCCGGCGCGAGCATCAAGGATCGCATCGGGACCTACATGCTCGAACGGATGCTCGAGCGGGGCGATATAGCGCCCGGCGGGACGGTGATCGAACCGACCGCGGGGAACACGGGGATCGGGTTCGCGATCGCGGCCGGACAGCTCGGCGTGGACGCGATCTTCGTCGTTCCCGAGCGGTTCAGCGTCGAGAAACAGCAGTTGATGTCCGCGCTGGGGGCCGAGATCATCAACACGCCGACCGACGACGGGATGGACGGCGCGATCGAGCGCGCCCACGACCTCGCCGAGGAACTGGATGACGCGGTCGTTCCCCAGCAGTTCTCGAACCCCCTCAACACGGAAGCCCACTACGAGACGACCGGCCCGGAGATCTACGAGGCCCTCGACGGCGAGGTCGGTGCCGTCGTCGCCGGCTGTGGGACGGCGGGGACGCTCATGGGAATCGCACGCTACGCACGCGAGCAAAACGACGAAACGTTCGTCGCCGGCGTCGAACCCGAAGGGTCACTGTACGGCGAATTTCTGGGCGAGGACCGCACTGAAGGCGAGTACAAGATCGAGGGGATCGGCACCCACAACGTCGAGACCAACGAACTGTTCGAACCGGATCTCGTCGACGACGTCTACGCGGTCTCGGATCGGGCCGCCCACGACGAACTCCGCCGGCTCGCCCGCGAGGAGGGACACCTCGTCGCCTCGAGTGCGGCGGCAGCGAGCGTCGCCGCGAAACACGTCGCCAGCGGGATCGACTCGGGCGAGATCGACGCACCTCACGAGACCGTCGTGACGGTGTTTCCCGACTCGAGCGAGCGGTATCTGTCGAAGGGCATCTATCGGTCGTTCGAAGAGTGGGAGGGCTGAGCGGCCGGCGTCTCTCCCACAGTCTTCCGGCTCCACAGGTCACGCGACCAACCGCCGATGTTCGACTTTTATGCACCGATCCTGAACGACCGTTTTTCCGGCGTCCTCGGCTCGAGTGGCGGCCTCGTCGTCGACGATCCCCAGTTGCGTCCAGACGACGTCGACGTCGTCGCGCTCGAGCGCTTCGTCGACGATCCCGCTCACCTCCTCGCTCGGGCGGAAGACACAGACGACGTCGATGCGTTCGTCGACGTCGGAGAGCGAATCCGCCGCCGGACGGTCGAAGATCTCGTCGGCGAAGGGATTGACCGGAATCACGTCGTAGCCGTGCTCGAGGAGATATTTCGGGACGCCGTGGGCAGCCTTTCCGGGGGTACTCGAACAGCCGACGACCGCGATCGTCCGCCGATTCAGAATCTCTCGGAGCGTCTCGTCGTCTTCGACTGGCATGGCTGCTCGTACACGATAGATCGGGATAACGGTGGCCGTCCTAACAACGGTGGATCGGGGCGACCGCACCAGTCGCGATTCGGGGGAGAGCAGAGACGGGGGAACACGACCACCACAGTTACGCAGACGCGATCCGTTCACCGGCTATGAGCGTCCCAACAGTCACACTACAGAGCGACGAGACGATGCCGGTCGTCGGCTTCGGCACGGGGGGTCTCGATGGGGACCCACTCATCGATGCGATCCACACCGCCATCGAAACGGGGTATACGCGCTTCGACACCGCCGAAGGCTACGGGAACGAGTCCGCGGTCGGAGATGCAGTGGCCGAATACGACCGCGACGACCTCTTTCTCACGTCGAAGGTACTTCCGTCGAACCTCGCCTACGAGAGCGTCATCGAGGCGTGCAACGCCTCGCTCGAGCGACTGGGAACCGACTACCTCGATCTCTACCTGATCCACTGGCCCAACCCGGCGATCTCACTGCGCGAGACGCTGTCGGCGATGGCAACCCTTCACGAGGAGGGCCTGATCCGTAGCGTCGGCGTCTCGAACTGCAGCGCCTACCAGCTGAGTTGTGCCCAGCACGTCTCGGACGTGCCGATCGCGGTCAACCAGATCGAATTCCACCCGTGGCGACGGCAATCGGCGGTCGTCGACTACTGTCAGAAGACGGACGTCGTCGTCGACGCTGCAGCGCCACTCGCCCGGACGGAGGTGTTCGAGGAGTCGACCGTCCAGGCGCTCGCCGAGACGTACGATCGGACGCCCGCACAAATCGTCCTCCGGTGGGCACTCGAGAACGACGTCACCGTGATCCCGCACTCGACCGCCCCGGAACACGTCCGGGAGAATCTGGCACTGTTCGACTGGGACCTCTCCGAGGAAGATCGCCGGCGACTCGACGAACTCGACCGAGATCACTCCGTCTACAATCTCTCGCCGACAGACTGGACGGACGACACGTTCGGGATCTCCCGGTAGTACAGCGCAGAAACGACGTCTACAGATGTCTGAACCCCGACTGTGTTCGTCGTGATCGAAGCCACGAGAAAGAGAGACCGATCTCGAGGAGGAGAGACGGCAGTCACAACCCCAGTACACGCGCCACTCACGAAGAGAAGCCGGCGGTCCGAATCTTCGGTTCCGACCCCTCGCCCTCTTCGACCTCGATGATGGCGTCGAACAGCTGTTTGAGCGTGTTCATCGTCTGGTCGTCGTGGGCAGTCGAGTCGATCACGTAAATCCCGAGGGCGTCGGCGCTCTGGACGCGGCCGGTGAAAACGTGGAGGAACCGAAAGACGGTCTGGAGGTTCGAGTACATCAACAGCGTCGAGACGGAGTGGAGCATGATTCGGTTCTGTGAGAGTCCACGAACCTCGTAGAACTCCTGGAGGAACTCGGAGAGTTTGATTCCGATTCCGGTCATGTCGACCGGCGACGACGCGTACTTGATCCGCGGGTCGTCCTCGACCGACCCGATCCCTCGCTGCTTGGTAACACAGTCGACGATCCCGACGCTCACGTCGTCTGCGTCACCGACGACACCGGTAAACTCCGAGAGAACCTTGTCAGCGCTGTCTTTCGTCGTGACGATGATCGTTCCGTCACCGCGCTGAGCACCGCTGGCGAGGACGTCGAGGGCGATCTTTCGTTTCCCCGTCAGTGGCGGACCTGCGACGAGAACGTTGGTCCCGGGATCGATTTCAGTGTCCGGAAGGACATCTGCAAGGTCATACATGCCAGATACTCACATTCATTCCCAGTTCAGTCCATGGACAACTGTGACTGGGGCCGTATCTACTCCGACGTTGGTATGAGAATACAGTAACCAGTTTATATTCCTTTTGATTACACACCCTCGCGGAGACGACAGTTCAAATACGTGTGGCGTCGGTTCTGGTCGGAAGCTGACAGACGAGACGCCTCGAGACGAGTACGTAACAACTCGACGTCCCGGCTGCCACCGGCGGACACGGTTCGACTGGCCGCTCACAGCGAAACCGCGATCGGGACTGCGACCTCGAGTGCGAGCCGTCCGACGATAAACGAAAGCGCCGCGAGGAACATCCCGTACTTCAGGTGCTCCTGACTCGCCGTCGGATCCTCGAACCCCTCGTAGGCCGCGTAGAGCATGACGAGGTTCGCCGGCACGACGACCACGAGATATGCGACGCCGAAGTCCCCGAGCACGAACGGAACTGGACTCGCGAGCACCGCGACGACGAGGAGTGCAGTCCCCACGAGCAGCGCCGGGCGTTCCCCGATCGCGATCGGAAGCGTGTTCAACCCTTCCTCGCGGTCGCCCTCGACGTCCTCGACGTCCTTGATGATCTCGCGGGTGAGCGTCGACAGCGCCGCCAGCAGGAACAGGACGAACGCCGTCTCGAGGTTCCCGCCGACCGCCGCCGCGCCGAACAGGAAGGTACTCCCGCCGAGATAGGCCACGACCGCGTTTCCGACGCCGGGGAGACCCTTGAACAGTTTCGTGTAGGCGACGAGTGCGAGCAGGTTGATCACGGCGATCGCGATCGCCAACCACGGTAACAGCAACGCGAGTGCGGTCGCGAGCGCGAAGAGGACGACGCTGAACGCGAGCGCCCCTCGCGGACTGACCGCGCCTCGAGGAATCGCCCGATCCGGCTGATTGATCCGGTCGATTTCCCGATCGAAGTAGTCGTTGATGGCCATCCCCGCAGCGGTCGCGAAGACGGTCGCGCCGACCGCCGCGGCGACCATCAGCGGCGCATCGCCGATGCCACCAGCGACGAACGCGCCAATAAACGTCAGTACGCCGGCCGCGACCGAATTCACCGGTCGCGTCAACTCGAGTCCCCCGCGTACGGTCTCGCCCGCAGTCATGCTCTGGAGTGTTCAGTCGCCGGCTATAAACGGTGCGATACGGCTGTCTGTCAGGCAGGCTTGACTGTACAGGAAGAGAACGGTCCGAGAACGGACTGGGACGGGGATAGCAACGGGGCCGGAAACGACCTAGCGCCACGCCTCGAGGTCACAGAGGACGTTGGCGTCGACCGAGAGCCACCGCGTCAGCTGTTCGTCACCGGTGGTCTCGACCGGGACGACCGTCCAGATCTCCCCGTCGTCGGTGAGCAACTCGAGTCGGATGTCGGGTCTGCGCTGTTCGTCGTCGGTGTGTCCAACTGGAGTTTCGGCGGTCGTCATAGTACAGTCGAAGAGAGGAGCGGTGGTATAAAGAGCCAGTGTGGTGATTTTCAGTGGTCGGGAATCTGCGATTGTAAGTGAGCGCGAAGGGGAACGACTCGAGGAGAGACGAGAGGGGCCGTGATAGCGTGGACCGTAACGGACGGAAATCGAGCGGTTTATACGACGGCGCCGGAAACAAAATGTTGCGAGGGCGCTTAGCTCAGTCTGGACAGAGTGCTTGGCTTCGGACCAAGTTGTCGCGGGTTCAAATCCTGCAGCGCCCATCTGAAATAAACTCTCTTAGCATCCAACAGACGTAGAGGCTTCGCTTAAGTCAGTCTGTCTGTTGGGGCAGGTGAGTTGAAGTCCCGACGACTTGCACCCCGTTCTCGGCCGGTGGTTCGCTAGAGCCAAACGAACCATGGAAGACATCGAACCCACCGAAGCCGTCCAGATGTATATCGCGGACAAGCAACCCGAACTCGCCCAATCAACGGTCTATTCACATAAGTCGCGCTTATCACACTTCACCGAGTGGTGCGCGGGCGACGGTAGCATCAAGTACCTCTCGGAACTGGATCCGATCGACTGCCATCGGTACAAACTCTGGAGACGAGACGAGCACGACATCAACAACGTCACTCTCAAGACCCAACTCGATACACTTCGTGTGTTTCTCCGCTGGGCAGATAGGTCACTTAATGCAGCGAAGAACGACATCAGTGAGGCCGTCCTATCGCCGGCCCTCAACGATGGAGAGAATGAACGCGACGTGATGCTCGATCCAGAAGCCGCGCAAGCAGTCCTCGACCACCTGGAGAAGTACGAGTATGCCAGCACCGACCACCTTACAATGCTTCTTTTGATCCGGTGCATCTTTCGTCGAGGCGCGTTGCGCGCGATCGACCTTGACGACTGTAAACTCGATACTGATACGCCCGTCATCGAAGTCGAGCACCGACCCGAGACGGAGACACCGCTGAAGAACCAACACGATGGAGAACGTGTCGTCGCTCTCAAACAGGAAACACGTGACGTCGTTAACGACTTCATCGACACTAATCGGCACGACGTCACCGATGATAGCGGACGTGACGCGCTCATCACTACAGCACAAGGCCGGGCACACGCGCAGACGATCCAAGCGACTGCGTATGCGAATACACGCCCATGTGCTGTAGGACAAGAGTGCCCACATGGAAGGGATATCGAGATGTGTGACGCCGCACAGAACCGACAAATCGCGTACGAGTGCCCCAGTAGTGTGAGTCCCCATGCGATCAGAAGAGGGGCGATCACCCATTGGCTACAGAACGATGTCCCAAAACACGTCGTAAGCGACAGGAGTGATGTCCAAGTTGATACTTTGGAAAAACACTACGACCAGAGATCGGAAAGAGCCAAAGCAGAGCAACGTCGGAGGTACCTAGACAACGTGTAGGTGCTACTGGTCTACTGACGTACTGATGAGCCTACAGCTAACCCGCTCATCAGTCGAGGACTGACCGAACCCCTTTATCCAATTCTACTCTTAATTATTAGACGAGGTGCACCTGTTACACCGAAGTGAGTCTTTGATAGTCTTTAGAGGATTCTCTGCGGAGAACTCTCGATTACATGACGAACACCGTACGTCATCAGTGATTCCGATACCACTTCCGTATCCGACGGTGACTGTGCGGGTCACTCCTTCTTCATTCAATTCAATGTCGATTTCCCCTCGTTCATATTCGACCTCAGTTATTGTGAGAGGATTCACCCGGACATCCAGTGCATGCCGATTGCGAATTTCTTGCTGCTTCTGAGGAAATCCTTGGTCTCGCTGTTCGTGCAGATCACTTAATTCGGAAGCAACCTCCTCGTACTCTGCTTTGATCTCTTTTCGCTCTTTTAGCGCCTCTACGCGATCATCTTGGTCACCACCGTTGATCGCTTCACTTAGTTTGTCGATTTTCGAGGATAGTTTCGAGCGTTCCTCTTCCAGTTCCTCGATACGCTGTTGTTGCAGTTGGCGGTACTCTTCAACTTCTGCGTCCGCAGCTCTGGATGCCTCGTTGTGAACTTCGTCAATCTCAGTCTGGACTTCCTCCATTAACTGATTCCGGGCTGCGTCGAGAAGTGATCGTGCGTCTGCGTCCGCTAATGACGATTGAGAGGCCGTGGATGTCGTATTCGTTGTCATCGACGTCATTCGGAGAAACGTATCTCCCAGCTCAGGTAGATTCTCCTCCGAGCGGTGATCTATGGCAATGGCCCGAAGGAACTCCTGTTGATACTCACTAACAGTCTCGATACTCAGTTGGTAGAGCACGACAACTGCCGTTCGGTCGTAATACGGCGTGAATCGGGCGTCTGTTACTTCGACATCATTTGCTTGCAGCCACTGTGGAACCTCTACTTCGGTTTGATTGGTTTCTATCGACAGTTTCCCGGTGGGGCGACGTTCACTCGCTTCTCTGAGTATCCGTTGGAGAAACTCGCTCTCTGGATGAAGGGGCTCTCCAGTAGCGTCCCCTTCGAGACCGTCCCCACAGAGCAAGGACAGATTCCCAGCCGGTAATTCTGTGTCTTCATTGTCGGGTATCGTAACCTCCCACCTTTCCCCTCGTTTCTCGATGGTACTGCCGAGCGACTCTAGGTAGTGTTCAGTAAATGCCTCGACTGCGGACTGTGTAACTGCGAGTGCTGCATCAGTCATCGCTTTCCCCCAGATCAAAACCTTCGAAAACGCCACTATTGAACTCCTCCAGTTTGTCAGCGAGTTCGCGTTGCTCCTGCAGATCGACGGCCATCGCATCAAAGTCGTTCTCAAGATCGACTTCGGAATCAGCGTTCACTAACCGCTCGAAAATTTGGTCTTCGAAGCTTGTCCCCGATTCCTCCAAGCGACTCAAGATCGAGCTCAGTTCTCCAACACTCTGCTGGAACAGATCGATCTTGTGGTACAACCGTTCCAGTACGTACTCTTCGATCGTGTCTTTCAACGCCATATTGAAGATGAAGACATCCCGCTTCTGCCCGATTCGATGTATCCGACCGATGCGTTGTTCGACGCGCATGGGGTTCCAAGGCAAATCTAAATTAACCAACATATTACAAAATTGTAAGTTTCGGCCTTCACTCATTGCGTCGGTTGAAACGAGAATTCCTCCCTCCTCTTCGAAGTCTTCGACGATCTGCTCCTTCTCGCTGCTTGAGTGCCCGCCGTGGAACGCGTGTGCTGTGTATCCCTCCGAGACGAGTCTGTCGAGGATCTGCTGTTGGGTTGCTCGGAATTGAGTGAAGACGATGACCCTCCCCATCTCGACGTTGTCGCGGGCCTCTTCAACGATGTCCAAGAGTCGCTCCTGTTTGGTGACCGTATCGATCTCGTCGATCAGATCCAAGATGGTCTCCAGTTCGTCCGCGTGGGTGAGCTCCGACTGTTCGTAGAGTCGCTTCTCGATGGTCCGCTTGAGCGCGACCGGGCTGCTGACGACCTCCTTCTGAAGGAGCATCAGTACGAGCTTCTGGCCCTGATCTTGACTGTACGCGCCTTTAACGTAATCAGAGACAGCTTGGTAGAGTTCGCGCTCCTTCGTAGTGGGCTCAAACGTCCGTGTGTCAATGGTTCGATCCGTGAAGTCGATGTCCGTGTCTTCCCGTCGGTTTCGGATCATCACTTTGTTCAACCGATCCTGTAGTTCGTCTCGGTTAACGAGCGTCTCCTGATTGCTATTCACGAAGTACTGGTGGAAGACGTCGCGTGTGCCGAACAGTCCGGGGCGAAGTAGCGAGACGACGTTGTACAGGTCCGTCAGTTCGTTCTGTATCGGCGTCGCCGTCAAGAAGAACGCGTAGTTGTAGGAGAGTCGGTCAATCAGGTCGTAGCGGTCCGTCTCTTCGTTCTTGACGTAGTGTGCCTCGTCGAGTACCAAAACATCCCAGTCGCGGTCGAGGACCGTCTGACGGTGTCGCTCGCTCTTCGCAGTGTCGATGCTCGCAATAATGTAGTCGTGGGCGTCGAAGTCCTCGAATTCGTCGTCGTAGTTGCAGATGAAGTCCAGTCCGAATTTCTCTCGCAGTTCAGCCTGCCACTGTTTGGCTAACTGTGCGGGAGTGAGGATGAGGACGGATTCGTCCGTTTCACGGAAGTGCATCTCCTTGAGGATCATTCCGACCTC
Organism: Natronoglomus mannanivorans; assembly: GCA_025517485.1. Classification (GTDB taxonomy): domain Archaea; phylum Halobacteriota; class Halobacteria; order Halobacteriales; family Natrialbaceae; genus Halomontanus; species Halomontanus mannanivorans. The sequence continues at coordinate 747,503 of JAOPKB010000001.1, forward strand.
TATGGTCTTCCCGAGCCCGACCTCGTCTGCGAGGAGGGCCTTCCCGTCCATCTCAAAGAGGGCGCGGTAGGCTGCATCCACCTGATGTTCGAGTAGCTTTACTGAATTTTCATCCAGCTCTTTCAACGACCGGAGTTCGGAGTCCGGTTGGCCGGCTTGGAGACGGACAGCCTGGATACTCTGTAGATGGTCTCCCTCGGTGCCGTCCTCAGACAGCGAATCGAGAAGATCGTCGGCAGATTCGTGTGTGACCTCGACATCCACGAGGTCGTATCCGCTCATACGTTCGTAGAAACAGGTGTGCGTGAAATACGTTTTGCGACCGACAGCCGTGGATCGGTACACAGTACTGTTGTTGCGCCTCGTACGGTGTTCAACGGGACCATAGTGTTTATTGGGTGCCACTGAGGTGTGTTTAAGCATCAAGATGGCACAGTCAGGATCCTTATCGAACACCCTCGAAGACACGGTGACTCTCAGCCGCGAGCTTCGGGAAGAAGGGCAGATCGACGGGCAGGTAAAACTCTACAACGTTGACGACGATGACGAATTCGAGTCTGACGCGCAACTCTTCTTCGAGCGGACGCTGATGACGCAGGGCCTTCGAGAGGCTTTCTCGATCCTCCGTGATTCGTTAACCGGCGACGATCCACGCGGGACGCATATCCTCTACGGGCCGTACGGCAGTGGGAAGTCGCACCAAATGGTGGCGCTGTACCACTGTTTCGACGATCCCACGGCAGCAGGTGTGTGGGCGAGTGATTCGGTTGAGGGGTTCGACTCCGCGCTTCCAGAGTCCGCGACACCGATCACGGTTGCGATGCAGAACGAACAGTACGAGTTCCTCTGGGAACCGTTCTTCGAGGCGCTCGATTACGATCCTGGAACGTTCAAATCGGGTGGATATCCCGACATGCAGACGATTCAGGAGGCCGTCGGCGACGACACGGTCGCGTTCTTCGTGGACGAACTGGAGGACTGGTTTGACACGCTGCAGGGCGACCGCAAGAGCGCGAACAAGGCGTTCCTCCAGTCGCTGCTCGAATCGACGGCGCTCTCGGATCTCGAACTCTACACCATCGTCTCGGTGCTCCGTGAAGGCTCCGAAGTCCACGACATCCTGAATCGGGAACAGGCGGTTGAGGTCAATATGAACAATCAGGTGGACAAGCGCGAAGTCCTCCGACACCGCCTGATCGAGTCCGTAGACGAGGGTGCAGCCCGAGAGATCGTCAACGGGTACTTCGACGCATATGACCAAGCCGATGGGCACGTCGATCTGCCCGACGACTTGCTGTCGGAGATGCACGACCTCTATCCGTTCCACCCTGTGCTTCTGGACGCGCTTGAGACGCGCTACTACGCCGATGAGGGCAACCAGAACACGCGAGGGATGATCTACCTCTTCTCGAAGGTCCTCTTGCAGATGCAGGATCAGACGGACCTGATCACGCACGGGGACATCGACGCCATCGAGTTCGAAGACGAACTGGCGAAGATCAACTACGAACGACTGAACGCCGCCACCGGAGACATAAAAAGCCGTATTGACACCGATGAAGTGCCTCACGGTCGCCGCATCCTGAACACGATTCTCCTGTACTCGCTGAAGCCCAGCGAAGGCGAGGGCGCGGAGGTCTCGGAGATCGTGATGGGTGCCTACCAGACAGGTGACCTCGTCTCCGACGTCGTCCTCAATCTCGAACGGTTGCACGGCGTCGCGTGGCACCTCCACAAGCTGAACGGGAAATACGCCATCCGGGACCGACAGAACCCCAACGCGCTCATCCGGAACGCAGCCGTGGACGTATCGGAGACGTCGGCAAAGGCCGAGATCGCGGACTTCATCACGGATATTTTCGGCTCGAACGCGTACCCGGTCGGGTTCCGGACGAACGACATGCGAGACATCCCGGACGACCGCGACGTCAAAGTCGTCGTAAAGGACAGCCAGTGGAGCCAGGAGCAAGTGAAGAAAGTCATCACCAACGATGGCCGCGGGCGCGAGTGGCGCAACACGCTCGTGTTCGTCCAACCTTCGGGCGACAAGGCCATCGAGTCCGGCACACGCTACATCGATAAGGCGCGGTATATCGAGGGTGCGCGGCAGGTACTCGCGGACGAGTCGCTCGACGACGAAATCCGCACGTCGATACAGGGGATGCGAGAGCAGGAGGAGAACGAACTCCGCGAAGAACTCCAACTCCTGTACGGAGAGGTGATTGACGGGGACAACCTGTTAGATGACAACGAGTGGGCGAAAGTGGAGCCGATGGACCTCGATGTCTTCGTCCTCGACGACGCCGAACTCGACGCGACGAATATCGGGGATTCAGCGGCTGCTGACCCGTTCGATCTTCAATCACACGTCTGGGACATCGCTGAAGACCTCCTGGATCGACGCGGAGAAATCTCTGTCGAAGACATCTACGAACAGTTCCTCCGTGACCCGGAGTTCCCGATTCCCGGGAGCGCGAACGACGTGTTGAACGCGACAGTCGAAGCGCTCGATGGGAAGCCGGTACTGGCACGTGACTCGGGCGGGTTCCGTGACGATCTCTCCGGCAGCTCGCTCGATACCGTGCTCGTCCAACAGGACGACGTGGACGTGTGGGGCGTCGATGACGTTGAACAGGAGCTACGCCAGCGCTTCGGGAGCGGGACGACCGCGCTCGATATTGGCGACTTCGAGCTGGAGCTCGTTGAAGATGGCGAGATCTGGATCGACGGCGACAGCCACGACGTCGTGATGCGGGCCATCGGTCGTCTGAACCGCGAGGATCAGTACGTAATCGTGCGCGGCAACGAGATCCTCGATAAGCCGCAGTCCGACGCGACGCTCCGCGACGTCGGCGGTGCGGAGGTCGTCGGTGCGTCGTCCCTCGTGGACCGAATCGAAGCGCACATCGACGACGACGGCTACGCGAACCTTGACACGATCATCGGCGAAATTCGTGCGGACGAAGCGGTGTTCCTCCCGCCGGACGAGACCGAGTCGGTCGCCCGCGAGGCGGTCAACGAGTTCCTCGTAGACGACTACGTGCTGGAGGCGGGCGGCAGGTATCTGGCGTCGCTGGGCGACCGTGAGCCGACGACGGTGAAGATCGTCCCGACGGTGTCGGACCGGATTGGTGACCAGATACTCTCGTACATCGAGGATCTGGATCCGGGTGACCAGTTCACCGTGAACAAGGTTACCGACCGCTTCGACGACAGCGTCACTGAGTATATGGTGCGGACGTACCTGCTGGAGAACATCGGGAAGGACGAGGAGCCGGAGTACGTGGTTAACACGACCGGGTCGGACAAGGCCTCGGACTGGGTGCCCGGTTATCCGTTCCGGAAGGCCGATACGGAGGCGGACACGTGGCGCTTCGAATACAACGGTGACGACGTCGCCGCGATGCGGAGCAAGTGGCGGAACAACCACCAGACGGGGAGCGTCGAATACGGCGACGTCACATTTATGCTGCCCGACAGGGAGGGTGTTCCCGGTGCTCTTCAGGGGACTGCCGACGTCGAGCGCACGCAGGTCAGCTTGACGTTGCGATCCGAACAGGACTACACGAAGGTGCAGGACCTCTTCGAGCGGATGCCGGAAGAGGCATCGAGTCTGAAGATCGAGATCAGCTTCCAGAAATAGAACACCAGTCACAGGCTCAACGGCCGACATGAGTCTGGTGAAACCTTCTGTTGTGTTCACCGGAGAATATCGTCACCTCTCGAATTTGTCTTTTATATCTGCTTGAATTATGGCCCCATCTCCTCGAATACACAACTCTCCAATTTTTCTACCAGCCTTAGTCGCGTACCGTTTATCCACGCTATCTTCACACTCTGATTTTACGTAATCAATTGCATCAGTCCCTACCCCTAGTGGAGCATTGACGCTGAGTCTGGCTTTCCCTCTTAATTGAGTGAGGTTGATATCAAACGTTACAGTATCTGTGTCAGAGACATTCTCAAAAACGTCTTGATCATTAGAGACAGAATCTAATATCGTGTTAGCCGCGGTTTCCCCTTTGTTATTTCCCATATCTAACTTACTATGTGCTGTTAGTAAAACGCTCGTAATCTCGTTAAATCGGCGGCCAACAATACTCGTCTTCGGGTCCGTGGCTCGACAATCAATAAATAAACTCGAATCGGTTCTCAGTCAAGGAAGCTAGGTATTTACCGTGAGATTCGGACAGGACTACACGAAAGTGCCAGCCCGTTCCAGCGGATACCAAAAGAGGCGTCGAGGCTAAAGATCGTGATCAACTTCCAGAAGTAACTACGTACCAGCAAAGCGGCGTGAAATCCGCGTCAGCGGTCATTCCACTTTCTCATAAACTGCTTTACTGACCCAGCCAAGTCCGGTATCTGTGGATCTTCGGCGTTGATCTCTCGCGCTTCAATCCAACTACTGAAACTTCGATTCATCAAGTTCCCCGCTTCGACGACCGTGTAGGGGTTCTTATACACAGGTCTAAACTCCGGAATCTTGTGATACTGGTGTAGAGGATTATGACACGTAACTAAATTCGCTTTGTCCATCGTATTCCATTGGCCATGTACTGCAGCGCTGTACTGCTGGAAACGCATATCGTAGACATCCTTACAGTCAGCTTCCTGAGCGAGTTCTCTGGTGTTTTTATCCGCCCAGTGACCAACATCTACCGGCAGCAGGTACATCGCTCTCTGTGTCTCAATCTTCCTCTCTAAGTCATCTAATCCCTGTTCGAGGTCCCCCACCTCTTCATTTGGAAATTCAGAGGCCACGTTCTTGGAATGCTCCAGTAGTAGCTTCTCTTGGCCGAGACCATACTCAATGAAATCCTGGTAATCACTACGATCACCCTCTTGACTGAGCCACTCCAGCGTGATATGCGTCTCAGCCATACACCGAAGGATGATACTGCCGATGTCGTGTGACCACATTGCCGGAGTCCCTGCAAGGGATGTGGCCAAGTTAACCTGTCTCAGAAGTAGACCGTCCAGTACCTCGTGTTTTCCGGTGAACTCCGCATCATGCTTCGCATTCCACCAAAGATCCAGTAGAGTGGTTCGAAGCTCTGTCTCGTACTCATGCCCGATTGCCGCGAGATTCTGAAAGAACTCCTGGTCGGGATGCGTGCCCTGTTCCTCCGCTTCTTTGTCCTCCTGCGGAAAGATGCATTCTGTTATCTCGAAGCCCCTCTGCCAGAATCGACGAGCCCAGTCACTCTGGTTCTCTTCAGCCTCATTTGAGGCATTAGTCGCTTTGGTCGATGCTCTTACTACCGAGGCTAACTCCCTTGATTTCTCCGTATCTGGGTATCGAAACACCTCGTTGATATCCGCAAGAGGACTATCCGGAGAAATCATCTTTCCACCTGTTGCCATCAGAGTTCCGACGAAAATACCCTGAACGTACGTGGAAAGGTGAGACCGTCGGTCCGAAAGTTCATTCACGATCTCAGCCAGATAGCCGAGGTGGTGATCTTCTTCCGGTGGTGTTTCATCAAAGAGTGACGCCTTGGGATACGACGGATAGTGGGCAATGAGTGGCTCTAAGCCGTGAAAAAGGTCCTCAAGGACATCGTCATCCAATGCCTCTTTCAGGCTACTGAATTCAGAGGGTGAGAATTCATCGTAGTCGCTGGAAAGAACGAAATCACCTCCATCATGAATCTCCTGTGCCTCCTCTGCGCAAGCGATAGCGATATCTACTGTCCGCTTTCCACCGACAGCATCGTACATTAACGCGATCCAGAGGAAGTCAGGCATTCGCTCACGTGCCCACCGTACCATCTGCATCGATCCCCCAACAGAATCAACGAGGGGTGGGACGAGGATCGTCCGTTGCCACCGGTGATCGCCTAAAATCTCGTCTTTATCATCAGCCATAGAGGCATAAGTGTGTCAGTTGAAATAAAGCGTGAGGGAACCGACTATCACTGATTTCCCAATGATAGCCCCTGTTTCCTATCTCCTGACGCACTCACGAACGTTTAATCGGGATTACTGTTATTGGGTATCTCAGCGCTCATCTGGCCGATCGCTGTGATGGAGGACCCACACTTATACGGCCTCTTCATAATGATATCTACATAATATGCCTTCACTTGATAAATCAGAACTCCATTCGCTTGTTATAGAGTCGATTGGCAATGACGTAGTTCAAAATAGTGGCGTCGATTCGGACCCCCCTTTCGAGGTGTACCTGGAGGAGGGAGAGCCCTCCAGATGCCGATTCTACATGTTCACTTTGACTTCAACTGGATCAGAACATCGATCAGAAGATGAATATCGAATCGACCTAAGATTGCCAAACCACGAGGGGGGAAATGTTTCCCCCGCGGCTCCAGACCGTTCAGGGGACTACTTGGTTCTAGTTGGCGGGTACAACCCGGAAAGAGAGGTATTCGCCTTCTGGGACGATGATTTGTATGAGAGTTACGGTTGGGTACGACATCTACAGATCAAAGAGGGAACCCTCGACGAAGCGGAAACAAAAGGAGTCGGCTTTCAGCATCGTAACGGTGGTTCGGGGGGTGAAACCGTAATCGCAGCCAGGAAAGGCTCCCTTCGACGCGCCGTTCAGATGCGGTATCGATTAGAACACACCCGGGACCTTCTTTCAGAGTATCTCCCGGGTGATTGGCGTAGCAACTCATCAGATGATGAATCAATCCGGATTCATCGCTTCGAGCTTTTTGTTGACTGCTTCTTCACACAAACTGATCAAACACATACAGTTTCTGAACGATGTAATCGTGCCGAAGAACTCTCATATAGTGTTTCATCTGATATTTTGGATCAGATTGGACTACCGGATAAGTCGGGACTATATGATATCTTGTCGAGAATGGGATCTGATTGGTTGGGAGAGCCTACACCGCATGAAATCGAAGCGGAACGTGATTCGGTCGAAGAACAGATTCCATCTGAACCAACACTCACTGAGGAACAAGAGGAGTTCAATGAGACTCAACGCCGTGCACGAGACTCTGCATTCACTAAGGTAGTGAGAGGTGCCTACGACGAAAGATGTGCTGTCTGTGGGAGCAAACGGTTGTCACCTGCTGGGAACCCTGAGATTGAGGCAGCGCACATCTTTCCGAAGAGTATGAATGGACGTGATCACGTTCAAAATGGTATTGCCCTCTGTAGACTCCATCACTGGGCCTTTGATTGTGGGTGGATATCGCTCTCTGACGACTACGAGATCCTTGTCAAGGATGAATCGGGGCTAAACGGGTATGACGATTTCAGTCCGTTAGAGGGAGAGAGGATACACCTCCCTGAAGAGGACGACAAGAGACCACACCCCAAATTCCTTGCTGAACATCGGCAGATGAACGGATTTGACTCCTGATCGCTACTGGACGATCAAACTCATTCGTCAGAAAGGCCCGAAAGCGTCGTTTGACTACCAGTCTGGAAAGAGCCCGCCTCGCTTGGATCGTAGTTCATCACAAGACGCTCAGTGACTTCTGTGCTACGAGTCTCGTTATCATGCTGTTTGTTCATAAACTGGGAGCGGCCTTGCTCCACAACGTGGTATTTCTTCAACCGCTCGGGGAGTCGCTGGTAGGAGACTGCCCACTTTCCGTCCATTTCTTCGAGCGTATCGACGAATCGGTCGTGGTCGAACTCCCCATGGCGGTACAGAGCGTCGCCTTCATCAACATACGGCGGATCAGCGTAGAAGAAGGTTTCCTCACTATCGAAGCGATCCATCAGGTCTGCATAATCAAGGTTCTCAATCTGGACGTTTTGGAACCTCTCAGCAAAACTATGGAGTTTCTCTGTCGCATTACGGAGCTTTCGAGCCTTATTCCGTTGGCTTGCGGATGCGAATCCCGATTTTGTTCGGTATTTCGAGGCGTATTGAGAGTACCGGAGGTAAAAGAATCTCCCTGCCCGCTCAATGGGATCATCCGGTCGCTCGCCGGAATAGAAGTCCTCTTTCCATTCCTTGTGGAGATCCCTTGCGTACGGGGTTTTGTCAAGCCAATCAACCAGATCTTCTTCGTGGTCTCGTAGCACTTTGAAGAATTGAACAAGATCCCCGTCTCTGTCGTTGTAGACCTCTGTGTGACTCTCTTCCTTTGTAACGAGGACAGCAGCACTCCCACCAAACACTTCGACGTAGCACTTGTGAGACGGGAAATGTTCGATGATCCAGGGAGCGAGATAGGCTTTCCCACCTGGATAGGGGAACACCGATTTAGTCATATGTCTCTCTTCTCAATACCCATTTATAACACTTCCACCATCAGAGGCACCTTGAGGGAAGGGGCTGCTAATTTATTGGATGGAGTCGTGGAGACTGCACACTTAAGGGGATAGTTCTGCATCCCTTTACTATACTGAATCATGTCTGAACAATCTGGATCGTCACCTGAGAAGTCTAAACGGACGGAACTTCCAATTGAGCGAGGTTTTCCTATCGAGCGCGTGAATGAGTTGGCCGAGCGAGAAGGGCGAGCGAAAATGTACTACCGCCCAATCTACACCATGCACAAATGGTGGGCCCGTCGTCTCGGGTGTGTCTTCCGAGCTATTTCGCTCTACTCGCTCCTTGACAACCCAGATACAGTGGACGTGTTCGAGCCGGGCGACAATGGGGAGACGCTGGCGAGCTGGAATGAAGATGACTCTACCGAGTTAGATATTGCTTCCATTCTTGAACGGGTCGATATGGCGGATCCTGAGAGTCTTTGGCAGCTGTATCCAAAGGATGTCCGCGTTGAAGGTAAGAAAGTGCTCGATCCCTTCATGGGTGGTGGAACTTCACTGGTTGAAGCATCACGTTTCGGAGCAGAAGTGGTCGGGAATGATTTGAACCCTGTCGCTTGGTTCGTCACGAAGAAGGAGCTCGAAGCTGGCCAGACAGACGTAGATGAACTGGAAGATGCCTTCGAGAGAGTGAAGACAGATGTCGCCGAGGAGGTCACCCAGTACTACAAAACGCCCTGTCCTAACGGCGACCACGACGCAGATGTGATGTACAACTTCTGGGTGAAGGAATTAGACTGTGTCTCCTGCAGTCACACCGTACCGCTGTTCAAGGACTACAGAGTGGCCAAGGGCCGTTATGAGAACGACGATAAGTACAATGTCCTCTGTCCGGATTGTGGGGCGGTTACTTTAGTGGACGACTGGCAGTCTGAAAGCCTCTGCGATGCCTGTGGCCATAGTTTCATCCCGAAGAACGGGAATGTGTCGCGGGGTGGGAAGTACAACTGCCCTGACTGCGGTCAGAAGTACGCAATTACGGACGCCATCCAAGAACAGGGCCCACCAGATCTTCGTCTTTACGCGGTCGAGTATTACTGCGACCACTGCGAATCCGCCGGTGGGGAACGAAGTGAATATAAGGGATACAAACGCGTCGAAAAGGCGGACATCGAACTCCTGAATGAGGCAATAGAGGAATGGGAGAGTAGTGATGACCTCCAAAAGTACGTCCCCGACGAAAAAATCCCAGAAGGAGCAATTACTGCGTCCTCTGAGCTGGCTGGGAATGATGTCTTTGACCACGGATACGAGTACTGGACCGATATGCAAAACGAGCGTCAGTTGCTCTCAATTGCGAAGATTATGCGGTCTATCGAAGATGTGGATTCGCCGTTACGAGACTACCTCCTCCTGGCTCTAACGGACTCCCTCATGTTCCAGAATATGTTCTGTATCTACAACCAACCTGCAAACAAGGTTGAGGGCGTCTTCCGGATGAACTCGTTCGTCCCGACCTCAGAGGCTATTGAGAACAATGTCTGGGGCGCTTCAGCAGGTCGAGGTACGTTCTCAAACTCTGTTGATAAAGTGTTGAGCGGTGTTGAGTATGGATCTTCTCCGACGGAACGGTTCATTGAAGACGGGGAAACCCAGGAAACGGGAGAGTTCGCACAGTCAATTGGTGAGAACTTCTCTCTTCACCAAGGGGATATGCGGAACCTCGATTTCGAGGATGAATTTGATGCAGTGATTACTGACCCGCCATACTACGACAACATCATTTACTCAGAGGTCTCCGATTACTTTTACGTCTGGCAGAAGATTCTGCTTGAAGGTGAATACCCTGGATTTGACCACGATCAGACACCGCGCGCCGAATCAATCGTAACTAACCCGTACCTGGACAAAACAGTCGAGGACTTCGAAACCGAGATTGGGCAAGCCTTCGCTGTAATCCGACGAGCTCTAAAGGACGATGGGGTTCTGGCGTTCACCTATCACCACTCTGACTCAGAGTCGTGGGGCGAATTGCTTGCATCGTTATGTGCTAACGGATTCGAGGTCACAGCGACGTATCCAATTAGTGCGGACTCTAATAAATTCATCACGGGGGAGGCCGTGTCCTTCGACATTGCCGTCGTTGCTCGGCCTATCGATGAGACGGACCCGGCGTCGTGGAACTCCCTCCGCCGCGATATCTACCGCACGGCTCGACGTACTCGTAAGCAGCTCGAAGAGAACCGCGACCTCTCCCGCGGCGACATCGGCGTGATGGAGATGGGCGCGTGTTTCCGCGAATACTCCAAGCACCACGGGAAGGTGCAGCGCGACGGCGAGATCATGAGCGCGAAGGAGGTCGTCCAGGAGATCTACGGCATCATCCAGGAGGCCAGCGACATCGGCGTCGAGGACGTGTTCATCGATCTGCTTGACTCATCGAACCCGTCCTTCGACGACGTCAACAAGCTCTGTCGCGGGACGAACGCCAAGCCCGAGGAGCTCAAGGAGATGCGCTTGTATAACCAGGACGACGGCTTCGAACTCGGCACCTGGGACAACGAGAAGCGCCAGGCGTACATCCAGGAGCGTGTCAATGGCGACGGCGGCGACCACCTCTCGAACCTCGACAAGCTCCAGTTCCTCCGGTACCGCTATGAGAAGGGGCAGGCAGTCCAGAATTACGTCGAGAAGTGGGACGTCGATGACGACCTGCGCGAACTCGCGGGACGGCTCGCTGACGTGACTGAGGACGACACGTACACGCGCGTGCTCGGAGACCGAGACATCACGAGTTACTAACCATGGCAGGACCAGGCCAAATCCCCGGACGATACAACATAATCGTCGAAGGGGAATACGACGTGTTCGACCACCAAATGCCGGTCGAGGAGTTCATCAAGCGTCTCAAAGACGACGACGTGCCAGACAAGGTCACCGTGGTCGGACTGGGTGATGCGTTCGAGGACGGTGACTTGGCAGACAAACTCGCTCGTTCAATGGATCGACGAGCGAACGACCTAGAGTATCAAAGCCCGACCGTCCAGTTCGTCGTCGAAGGGTCGTTCCACCGAAGCGGAAAGACCTACGATCTTCGCTACAACGACGCATTACACTCCCTGCAACAGGTCTTCGGCCCGCAACTCGAACGGAAAGAACAGGGAGACTGGCTCATAGCACCGTTTTAGTCGGCGATCAGGTTTGAGCCACAACTGTTCTTCACCGGTACTGATTAGACGCTTCAGATAGGAGACGAAACAAATGGGTGTCTTCGAAGTCGAACCGCAGGAGTTCCCCGACCGGGTGAGCTTCAATCATTACCTGGCGGAACATTACGACACCCTCATCGAGAACGATCTCTACGTTATCGCTGGTCTGACTGAATACTCCCGAGAGGATTTCCTTGACCTGCTCAGGAACGACGGCTACGAGATCGTTGAGGACTACGGAGGAATCCAAAAGATCCGCTGTGACTACGGCGGTCACCGGCCAGCGGAGTTCTACCTCTCTTACGACATTGAAGATAACGTCATCTTGTTCTACACGGACATGCGGAAGACCGAGGAAGTAGAGAATACCATCGAGCCATTCTTGGAGAACAAGCCTGGTGTCCACTACCTGTACATCAGTCCCAGTCTCCTCCAAGAAATCCGGGAGAAGATTGTCTCCGAAGACCCTGCTACTGAGATCACCGAGTTCGTTGCCAAGCGGACAGAGCGCACTGAGACAAGTGCTCGATTCCGGCCAGAGGAATGGCGCACGATCAATTACTACGGCAGAGATGGGCTTGAGAGTCTTCGTGAAATGGAAGAACACTACGGGGTACTCCCACGCATTATGGAGTTCAACGTCCCCGGTGATCTTTGCTTCCGTATTAACCACGAGGGAGTGTTCAAGCTCAAGAACGGTAGCCTGAAACGCCTCTTCAAGCACATCGAAACCTGTATCGAAGAAGCGCTCAAGGTGAAACAGGCGTACGAGCGCACCGACTTCGAGATGATTACAGCTTCTGCCCAGCTTGAAGTCCCTACCTCCGAACCAGCGGCAATCACACTGAACAATCGGATCCGATACCACGAGCTTGACGGATTGAAGGACAGTATGCAGGATCGGGACTACGTACTTGTTGGGTCGTACTCTGAGGAGGGGTCGCTGTATTTCACCACCGAGGTTATCGACCAAGTCAAAAACAGCACATTCCGGATCAAAGCAAACGAAGATCAAATCAGAATCTTCCCACAGGACGAAAGCGACCTCGGGACCTTCTACCGGTTTTACGAGTTCATCCAAGACAGCGTCGATGAAAGCGCTGAACTAGCACCAGCATAGCGTATGACGGTCGATGAGTTGGACGATGAAGAGGTCCGCAAGCAGTACTCGATTATCATCGACCGCGTTCCCTCCTACAAGGAACGAAAGGCGGAGTACGAAGATGAGCTCCAGAGTGATGACGAGGTAGTTGAGAACGCAAGAAAGGAGGTAGAGGCAGGGATTCGAAACGGGCGAAAGCACGACAATCTCCTTACGTCTACAATCTCGGCGTTCCTCCCGAACGGTACTGTTCAACAACAAACGGGCTGGACATTTCGGGGTGCAGAACCACTGTCTGAGTATAATGAGCCGAATGCTGATGCCATCTTCTGTAATCCCGATCGGAACCTCGCTCTTATTGTTGAATGTAAGACCAGCCTCTCCTCACCGGGGAACGCTCTAACCCAGATCTATGACGCAGCTGACGCAGTCCGTGAATACCGTGATGAACTTTCGGAGAACATCGGGATGGAGATCGAGCAGCTCGAAACAGCAATTTGTGTTCCTGGTTACCTTGACGAACAATTAGCGCAACGAATTGAGCACGAGGAGCAGAACGGCGACGCTCGGGAACAAGTCTACGTGTGGAGATGGCACTATCTGAAGGAGGGTGAACGGATTGATCTCTTCACAAGTTTTGACAACCGAACTCGTTCCGAAGCTACGCACGACAGTGAACTCACTCAGGTTCTGAACTCGGGCGTCGAAATAACAAAGGAGAGGCAGGCGACACCATCGTTCTTCCCGTCTTCGCACACCTTCCACATCATGGAAGCGGCGGTATCGCAGCTCCTAAAGAAGCGACTCAGGAACGAAGGTCCGCTGAGAGAATTCACCGATACGGAGTTACATAACATCCTGACTTCTCAGCGTCATCTCCCCCATTACAACGCAAACGAGATTGGTACACGAATTTACGATGGCCTGATGGATCGACTAGAGTCGGATAATCTGGTCACGACCATCGACCGAGAAGAAACCGAACTCACGGCGGGTGAGAAGTTCTATCGCTACCGGGTACGGGGCCGTTCCGTCGAAACGGTACTGAGAAATCTGCAGGAGAAATATCGAACAAAAGCGATTGACCGGAAAATCGAAATCAAGGCCATGAGGGAGGTCATCGAAGAGTTTGACGAAGACCAGAGTTCATTAGGTGACTTCGGATGAGCTGAGTTGAATCACTACAGTAGCTTTAGAGGCCCTTCTTTCTCCACATCACCGGATCCGTTCTGGAGGAAGTATAGGTCAATCCACTCCTGACCGTGCTCACGACAGAACACCGGCACGCAAGTCGTTGTGTGTTCGTAGCGCTGTTCACAGCGCGTCTCGATCTGTTCTCGCGTCCAGTCGCCGTCTTGCTCTAAGTCGTATCGATTACGGACCTCCCAGGAGTACTCGTCGGCAGCAGCCTTGAGGACGCGAAGCGAGAAGTCCCGCGTGTCCTTGAACGTGAACGGACCGCTCATCGACTTCGCATCGCTCAGATCGATTTCTTCGATACCATCGAGGCACAGTCGGTTCTCAGCGACGGCGCGGAAGGCTTCGAGTTCGGGAGACCTCTCCACGAGTACGTCGTGTAGATAATTCTGGACGACATCGCCGTATCCGTCCAAGGTGAACTCCAGCTCGGGAGAGACAATCTGCAGTTCAGCTCCAGTTTGAGTGACCTGGCGACGCTTCGGTTCGAGAAGCGGGCACAAGAACGCCAGTCGATCAGAATGAAGGAGGTAGGCGTAGCTGAACAGCCGCGACCGGGACGGTGATTCCTTAACCGGGTCGTGGCCTTCCGCATAGTACTTCGAGTCCAGCACAGCCAGTGTCTCGTCGCCCTCCTGGAGCGCGTGGTCCGGTTCGTGGTATATCTGTCCTTCCCCCTCGAACGGATTCACGGACGGTGATCGGACGGGAGTCACGTCGTCGAGGTCGCCTAGGTGGTCATAAGACTTGATGTACGAGAGTTCGCGCTCGATGACGACCTGAGAGTACTGCTCGAACAGCGACTCCATATTCAGGACGTAGTCCACAACAAGCTCTCGTGGGCCGTCACGGAGTTGCTGGCCGAGCGACGACGACATCACCGCCTTGGCGACGTCGAACGCCTTCTGGTAGTACCGTCGCTGCTTCGGAAGGTCGCTAAGCGAGAGGCGTCGATACGCATCCATCCGGTCTAACCCGCTGGTGACCCCCATACTCTCCAGACGCTCCACCTCTCGGTGAACTTCCGAGAAGATGCGGTCGTACGCAGGGTGATCGTTCTCGTGAGAGTTCTGCCGGAAGAGCCGAAGCAGCGTCTTTCCAGCGAAGTGGAGCAGCGAGTTCGCAGCGTTGTCGTACTCAGTCTCGTTGCGGATCCAGTGTGGCTCCAGTGTCCCGCGAGCGTGGTTCAAAAGTGTCTGTTCGACGTCGATCTCGCCCCGTCCATCCAGACTGTCGAGCCGACGGATGACCAAGTCGCGGATGTACCCCTGTCGGTGAATCGTCTCTAATCCGTCGAGGTAGTTGATCGCCAGCACCACGAACACATCGTCGAGGTGGATGTCGTCGGAGAGGAAGTCCTGGAGTGGAATGCCGTGGTACTCGATGGATCGGTTCTGGTCGTAGACCGCCAGCAGCATATCGAAGATGTGCTCCCAGTCGATCTTCGGATCGACCTGAACCTTTGACGACGGTGTGAGGCTCACGACGCCGATGATGTCCGTCGCTTCGACGTGGAGTACCTCGTTCTCGTCGCCGTCTACGGTGACCGTTACGACCTCGTACTCCTGCTCGCCGTCGAGTGCCGCCTGGCTCTTCGTGAAGACGCCGGGACTCTGCTGTGTGAAGGACGCGCGACGAAGCTGGTCCCCGATGGACGACGGACATCCCTCTATCCGGATCTCCCCGCGCTCAGGGACGTTGAAGGTATCTTGCCCGTACTCGTAAACTTCGTCAACGGTGCTCATTACTCGTAAGAGCCCATCTGGCGTCGTTCCTGTTCGAGTTCCCGTTCGGCCAACTCAGCAGCAGGAGAGAGATCGAACTCCTCGAACTCGCCATTCATCGCACGGTAGTGTTCCGCGATTCGCTCGATCTGTGGGAACGCGGCGGCGTTCAGGAGTCGCGGAACGATGTACGTCCGGAACGCCTGTCCGACCGCGTCGGTCTGGTCGTACTCGTACTCCCCACCTTCTCGACAGCCGACGCCGAGGAAGACGGCGATGTCGCGGTAATGCATCGGTCCGAAGCGCATAATTGATCCCTGCGACGTCGATTCGTGGCCGTGGTTAATCCCCTGGTAGTCCCGCTCGAACAGGCGGAGGATCTCGCTTTCTCCGAGGTCCGTGTGGTCGGTGACGTGCGTGGTGATCCAGTCTTTGAACAGCTGTCGGCGCTTATCTTCCTCGTATTCGTCGAGTTCGATCATAGCGAACCGCCGGGTGATCGCGTTGTCGAGTTCGTTCACCGTCCGGTCGGACATGTTCATCGTACAGATGATGTTTACTCGCTCGTCCAGTTCGATGGTTTCGCCCTCGTCGGTCTCGAAGATGGTCTGATGAGGGTTCTCGATGGCGGTGTATAGCGGTCCGAAGATCTTCGAGATATCCGCTCGTGTGATCTCGTCGAGGATAACGCCGTACTCGACATCGAACCGGCGAGCACGCTGAACGGCTTCAGATACACAGCCGAGTTTCGTCCGGTAGCTTAGCGAGTCGCCGGTGTAGTCCGGGCTGATCCCACCGATGATGTCCGATGGCGTCCACGAGGGTGTCGCGGTGTTGAGGGTGTACCCGATGCCGGTCTCTCGTGCGAGCTGCTTGGCGAATGTCGTCTTCCCGGTTCCAGTCGGTCCATACAGGACAACTGGCTTACCGGCTTCGAGCGCGACTTTCGCGTTACGCTCGACGTCGTTCGGGACGAGTATCTCTTTGGGGGTTTCGTCACCACGGAGGCTCACGACACGCTTGAGTCGGTCTGACGCCAGTGGGGATTCGAGTACGGAACGTCGAACCTGTCCCAGACCACGCTCGCCGTCGTGAATTACATCGAGTCTCTCGTCTTCGATCAGGAACTCCAGTACGTCTTCGTTCTCTGCGCTCCGTATTCCTTCGACGACATCTTCAGTTACGCGGCGGAGAATCCCGACTTCATCTTTCGCATCCTCCAATGTGTAGCTATCGTCCGACGAGTCACTCATTATCAGATACAGGTGGTGGGGAGTATATAAAATCCCATTCAAGAATATAACTGGAATCCGTCGCCAAACGTGTAGGTAAAGCGGGTTAGCCGGTTCTTCAGGGATCGGGATACCTCTCTTGGACGGTTTGGTTGACGCCTCCGGTTCCTGAACCTAGTTTGATGCCCATTCGTGGCCATTAATCAGAGTCACGTTGGGTGGCAATCAATCGTGCTCATACCGAGCAATAACATTGGATGGCCACACTGGCTGATAACAGTGGTCGGGCATACTAAGGGAGAAACGTGGGTGGGCACTCACTATGCTTACACCAACCAGTCACCCAAACTGATCACACTCATAGACCAGAAAGGATCCCTGGACACGCAGGTAGGATGGAAGGACACCACTGCGTCCGCACGAACCGGTCCACCACGACCGGTCCGTTCGAACGGTGAAAACGACCCACCACGGTCGTAGTCACTCTCTTTGGGGTGCCGGAGCGCCACTTCGTCCGGCAGTTTGTCGACGTACGCTTACCCTCTTGAAGGTCCAGATTCTCGTACACTACCCACGGAGTCAAGTGGTCAAACCAATACGAAGTTGCATAGTTTCACACGGTCGATGCCAGCAAAAAGTGTCGGTCGGATCGGACCTGTCGAGAGCCACCTGTAGCGTCGAACCATCTGACGATATTATAATACGACCCAACCAGCCAACGCCCGTCACGACCGTCTCATATTCAGTTTATGACATGGGGGATGTCGGTTTATCAGAGTCCTCTGATGCGCCATCTTTGTTGTCCATATTCTCAAGGTGTTCGACGATGATGGGATGGATTTCTTGGATTGGTTTGACTGAGCACCCTGTAGCGGCTGATATGTCGGCTTGAGTCTGTTTCTCACCACTAAGGTGTGTTGCGACGTAGATGGTTGCAGCAGCGACTGAGGACGGTGCTCGTCCCCAAACATCTGGATTATCTTGCACATCGTCTGCGATTCGTTCCGCCAATCTCCGGGCAGTGTCGGAAATGTCGAGTTCTTTGCTGATCGTGTTGATTTGCTCTGACGGAGTTGGTATACCCATATGTACATATAGATACCACATCTGGATAAAACAGGGTAGACGGTTCGACACTGCGGGTTGTGAAGGTTATTCGTGCTGGCAGAGGAGTAGGGTGAATACCCATCTTAGGAATCCTGGACGGGTGAAGGGTGCTCAAACAACCCATGTGCGGCCGGTAATCAACCGGCAACACCGATACTAGAGTTATCCACTTAATGACTTGCAAAACCCCCACACCAACACGGTCGTGTTATCATTCGTGCCGAATTCGCCGAGATTCCAGAGATACTTGACGATCGTCGCTAGCGGGCTTGTATGCCCGGTGAACAAACATTTGCGCTTGACATCGAAACGATATCGACGTGTGAGAACCCGGATTTCAACGACCCGGCACACTGGATCCCGTTCGCTATCGCTGTCGGCCATCAGGATGAATCGATGCGAGAACCCGAGGTCGAAGTGATATTCCGGGAAGATTCATCAATCGGGGCTGAAGCCCGCATGTTGAACGACGCCTTTGACTGGATATCGTCTCGAAGTGACGGTGGTGACAGAGTGTTACTGACGTACAACGGCGACTCCTACGATTTACCGATTCTCAAGCACCGCGCGTACCGTGTCCGGCAGGCTGAACCCGGGGTGAACGTCGTCGAAAGACTCTACCTATTGCTCAAAGGGTCGTACCACGTCGATCTGATACTCGATATGAAGAACCAAGAAGGGTATTGGGTGAGTCTTGATGACGCGCTCAATATGCACAGTATCGATGCTGATGAACCGGAGTGGATGGGTAAAACAGTGACCGGTGCTGATATGCCTGAAATGGGACTTGAACTACTATCAGATCGGCCGAATAGTAATTTGCGTGAAGCGGTTCGTCGATACGCCGCAAGTGACGTTGGACCGCTCTTCGAGCTGCACGCCGCCCTCACTGGTGATCGCGTACCGGGCCGCCAATAACGATACCTGCTACATCCGGGAGCTCCACCAACTCAACGATCCCGGTATCCGGACCGGCATCGTAACGGTCCTTCGTACCTGCTCGATTCCACGTGCCGTCTTGTCCAAGGTGCTTCTCGACCCATGCTTTAGCTAACCCGCGGTCGGCACGCGCGGCAACGGCTCTCTGCGTCCCTGTTAGACGGGCGACCCACACGTACACGGCGTCATCATCCAGATTCCGGTGTTTCACACGGGTTCGTCACTCAACGATTCTCTTGAACGCTTGCAAAACGAGGTTGTGTCGACAGACCACCGGATCGACAGTCACTCAATGTACTCGTACGCATCACCGCGGACTACACGGGAGATAACCGACTGTGTCGTGCCGAATTCATCTGCGAGCGTCTCTTGGTAGATGTCTTCGTTGGCGTACCGGTCACGGATCTCCCGGACTTCTGCCGGTGTGAGCGCGTCGTCACGCCGCTTCCGGCGGATCACGTCCTGTTGGTTCTCCTGTTGCGTCCCGGCATACAGATGAGCTGGATTCACGCAGATACGGTTGTCGCACATGTGGTTAATCTGAAGGTCGTCAGGGATGCTGCCGTACGTGAGTCGGTATGCGATTCGGTGTGCGCGTTTTGCCCCGCCGAGTTCGAACGCTCCGTAACCGGTTTCGAAAGGTGCTGATGTCCATTCCCAGCACTCGTCCGGTGCGCTGATGTCCACCTTCTCCCAGAATCTCTCTTCAGTGTGTGTCCGGTCTTCAGGCGGTTTCCCGGTCGGGTGAGGGTATTCGTCGGTGCTCACGGTCCTGCACCTCGCACTGGAGCTGCGCACACGGTACACCACTCCTGTTTGATGCGTGGATCACTGACTGGCGTGCCGCACTGTGCGCACCGGACCGTCGTGCTGCCGTCGTTCGTGTTGGTGTGATCGTCAATCGTTGCGTCGCCGGGAGTGTCACTTATACTCATGATAAGTGGTAGTAGGGTCACACGTAAGAGACAGGGTGGACGGTGTGAGGGAGAAGGGGGTCAACAGGGGGGCTATGTGCGCTCGCGTCGCGCGCATGCGAAAAATCTGCAGGCGTTGACAACACCGATCGTGTCGCCTCACACCGGGGGTGAAAGCAACCATGAGCCGCTCCTCGAACCTGCAAAGACAGTGTTAGTCAGATTGCTGTGCGTGCCGAACGGTCGCGGCGACTGTCCTGGCGCAGTCGAGGTATCCGTCCGAGACTGATTCGAGGTCTTCGATGTGCTCGTCGGACCGCCCGAGTTCCTTGAGCCTGTCACGCGTCTCTGCGTGCCCGTGTAACGCTGCTAATTCCTGGTCGATGCGTCCGCCCGTGTTGGTGTGTCGTGACATTGTTTAGACTGGTGCGGCGTCTGCAGGCATTTCTGCGAGTGCGTCAACGTCGTCTGGTTCCCATCCGAACTCTTCAACGAGGCCCTCCTTCCCTGTCTCGTCGTTCTCTTCGAGGACGTATCGCATCGCGTGCTTCTCCATCTCTGACTGGGCTTGGTCGAACCCGATCGCGTCAGCGGACCGTCCGTCGTCTTCATCGAGACGATCGCCTTTGATCGACTCGCGGTTACGCTTCGGGGCCCCGCGAGCTTCACTGACCGTGGACAAGTCCTCCGACCACACGGCCAACCAGTCGTCAACACCTTCATCGAGGATCGCGGCTTTCGCGGTCATCGCGGTCGGAAAATCAGTTTCGATGAAGTCGATGCGTTTCCGCTCAGACTCTTTCAGGGGTGCTTGTCCGGCCCCAGCGTTCGATTCGGCCTGTCACCGGTCTCTGTATCTCCCTTTCTGCGAAATGTTGAAACTGACCGTGAAAGACAGTAAAGACAGCCGTGAGAATCACGACATCACCGACACAACACGGACGTTGACAAGAAGAACGGTGCCGGCAGTCAGAATTCGTGTAGTGGTGTGAGAGCTATCCTGGGACGGTCACGCGCCACTGACGTGCGGTGAACGCGGTGAGCGTCGCTTGCCCTGGGCTCGCTGACGGGGCATCTGCTGGGTAGTACACGCGACCGGTCGGCCGCGACACTTCACCCTTGCTTCTGGAAGTGTCGACATCCCAGCTGACTGTGTCGATGCCGTCCTCTTGCGTCCACACGGACAGTCGGGCCTGCGCTGGGTGACTCGCCGCGATCTCACGGTCTGATGGTCGCGTCGGATCCTTCACCGCATTCATTTTCACCAGATCTTCGTTAGCCTCGTCGGGGTTCGTATCAGTGATCGTGTCACCGTCAAGTGTCGATTGCTGCGCCCGTGACAGAGACGGTGCAGGGGTCGTGTCGGTCAGGGGTCGTGTTGTGCTCGATGTGTCGGTCGGGACATCGAGTGTCTCCTGCCCTTGGGCTTCCGCGCCGATCGTCTCATCGTCAGCTGCTTGTTCGATGACGTAACACCACAGTGTCATCGTCGTCTCCCACCGGTCACCGGTCGCGGAGCGCTTGATGAGCCCGCGGTCCTTCAACACGTACTTCAGCCTGTGACTGAGCCCGCATTCGGTCCATTCCCACGCGACTCCGGGCGGTGTGAGGTGCCGCGCAATCTCGGTCCAGTGCGAGCTGACCAGCTTCGCCGTTCTCCGGGACAGGTCACCAGTGCTGTTCAACCGCCCCTTCGCCGACGTTGTATTAGTGTTAGTTGACAATCTCGATCACCTCACGTTGTCCGCAGGCGACCCGCCGATGGTTCGTACACCTTGCCTTTCCGCTTCAACTTCTCCAGTTCGTGCTCGACCTTTCCTTGGTCGAATCCGGCGTCTTCACAGGCGTCGATGACTTTCTCAACCGGTGCGCCATCCTCATGGTTGTCTTCAACCTCGCCGACGATGTCCTCTACACTTGTCACACGATCTGCCTGCGACCGTGTAGACTCGCTCCCGACGAAGTCAGTGTCGTACTCCGGCCCATCACTCTCACTATCACCGCCGTCCGCTCTCACGGCGTCCTGCGCCTTCCGAGCGGAGTCAGTCATCGTCGCCTGCCCGTCGTCGGGTTCCTCACCTTCGGTGTAACCAACACCCTGCTGAATCGGGGTAATGGTCGTTCCGGCATCGAGGTTAATCTGCACACAGTCGTTGTACTCACCAACCGGGGCGTTCTTGATCCGGACTGTCGCCCCCTCTTCCATATGCTCGATTCCTTCCGGCTTGCTTCCCGTGTCATAGTCGAATGCTACGATGGCCCGCCGGTGCGTCACATCAGCAACCGATCCGGACTCAACCGGCCCACCTGCATCGACAACAGCGTCCGGTGTCGCCCCCCATTCGACGACTTTAGCAGTGATGTGGGCGTAGTCGGCGTCCGTTCCGAGATCAATGAGGGGCGTAGGCCCGTCCGGATCTGAGTCGTCGTTAACAGCATCATAACCATCGTCGCCGTCACCGTCGTCAACGAACACCGCGCGGTTGAACGAACCAATCTCGTCTTCCGCGCGACCGGTATGGATACCGACTGCACGACCAACACCGGGAGTTCCCTGCGACGTCGTAGCGACGTACGTATCCTGCTCCTCAGCTTCGCCGAACCGGTCATTGTAGTCCTTCGCATTCCCGAGAAGGTCTTCGCTCAGGTCGTGGTCGCGGAGGTACTTGCTGACCGCGTCAAACGCCCGGTTCACGTTCACGCGGAGTTCTTCGCCGGGCTTCCCTTCGCGCACGACATCGTAGTGCGTGCCCTTCTCCAAGTACTCGCCAACAGCAGCGCGCTGCACCAGCATCGTGAACTGGTCGATGTGCGTCTCACGACCGTCGCCTTCGACGTCTGCGATGTACTTGAGCGCAGCTTCAAGATCGTCTTCGCCCGGGAGCTCCGACAAGTCTGCTCCCATCTCGTCCGCGAACTCACGCATCACGCGGAATCCGAACGCAACAGTCTGCAGCCCCTGCACTTCGAGATCATCGAGTTCCGTGTCCCATTCCACGAGTTTCGCGCTCACGTACTCACGCGCACCGAACCACGCCTGCTCGAATTCGTCAGCGGACATCTCGGCAACGTGCTGGTAATACTTCACCGCGTGCTGCTTGAACTCGTAGTTCGCGTCCGGGAACGTCACATTCCCGTCTTCATCAGTGACCGCGTCACCTGCGAGTTCCTTGAACCGCTGGTACTCCGGAGCGCCGCTCTCAGTCGGCCGGTTAGTGAACGTCGTGCTGATCGACCGGCGCTGCTCCGCTGACCCGCGTAGCGACGTTTCACCGGACACGCACACCGGCGCTTTGAGTTGGTATTCCACCGTGGACTGGTCAGCCCGACCACGCTGCTCAACCCCGCCAGTAGCGACCTTCCGTAGGAGCTCGTGTAGATTCGATTGCTGCCAGTCTGCCATCTCACTGGTCTTGTACTCGTCCAACCACACCGGCACACCGTTCGATGAACTGAACGTCTTGATTTGCGCGAACTTCGTGTCTGACGCACTGAACGGCGCTTCTTCCAACCCAAACAACCGGTTCAGCACTTTCAGCGTCCCTGACTTCCCGACACCGGATTCTCCGGTGATGAACATCAGGTTCATACTACCACTCGTGTCAACGATGCGGTCGCGGTGCGGAGCGGCGAACCACCACCCGAGCACCGGGATGAACCGTTCCAGGTCTCGCGTCCGGGTGAACAGTTCGAGGATCGCCGCGACGTCACCGTTAACAATCTCGTCAGTGTCGTGGTCGTCCGGGGTCGCTTCGAACTTCCGTTCCGCTGCAGCGTCCTGCTCCACGAACACAGTGTCCGGCTCGTCAACCCACCCGTCAACACCGATGACACCGTTTGGCGTCACGAACTCGTCACCCGACGGTGCGAGTCCCATCGACTTCTGACCGACTAACTGCGGGACATCCTGCCGGCTGATGTACTTCCGCAGCATGTCCATCACGTCCGATTCGTGCAGATCTGACTCAATCGTCGTGGAGAACCGCTTCCCGAGGATTTCGTCCTTGAACCTGCGCGAGTCGTTGAACACGCGCGGTTCAACCTGCATTTCGAACGCGGATTCCGTCGGTTCTGCCGGTCGGACTTCGACGTTCGCCATGCGGTCCTCACCCTGAACGGACAGTAGGGACGTGACATCAAGTTCGAAGTTCAGGATCGTACTACAGGTCGCCCACCTGTCACCGTTGACAGTGACGAGCTCTCCATTGTAGTTCACAATGTTCGATCTCGCGCCCCACAGTTTGTGCGTCAGCGTTCTGTGGCTCTCGAACATGGTGCAGGTCTTCCCCTCCATCCGCGCGACGAGCGGTTCATTCACCGCTTCGTAGTCCTCGTCAGTTAAGCGCGGAATCGCATCGCGCACGGCCTTCACATCACTCCCGGACGGCCATTCTGCGAGGTCTTCCTCTTCCGATTCAGATAATTCTCTGTCGGAACTCGTGGGCGGGATGTCCGGTTTTTCCGGCCGGTCCTCGACAGGATCGAACTCCGCGGTGAACTCCGCAACCGTTTCTGCAGCGTCACGTTCGCTTTGACTGCGGGTGTCGTGCATCTCAATCTCACAATCCTCGCCGCATGACTCGCCGTCATCGAGAATCCCTGCAGCGCGAAGTGTTGACAGCGCGGGCGGTGAGTACTGACCACCATCCAACATCGACTCGATGTGCTGTACTTGGTACTCTGTTTCCTCTTGGTCACTCAGGTCCGTGTCACCGTCCTGCGGGGCGTACTCCCCGCACATGTGCGAAGCGACTTCTTCTGCATCGTACCCGGCTGCGAGCCCGCACAGCGCCGTCAACACGTTCACCTTGTGCGTGTTCAGGTTCGAATCGTCCGGGGCAGCTGCACGGAGCGACAGGCCTGCGTGGTAACACGTCGGCATGTCTTCCGGCGGCTCAGCCGGCCGGTCGAAATCGATGTCCACTCGCTTCCGTTCATCGTATTCGATTGCCGGCTCACCGTCCAGCGAGATACCCTCACACGCTGCCGTCGGTTCGAACACTGCTGTGACCGGGTTATTGTTGACAATCTCGTACTCCCCGCCAACACCGGGGATGTCTGCCGGTGCAACAACGTGATGCGACACTGCTGACCCGCGGATGTCGATGTCGAACGGGAGGTTCTCAGCAAAGTGGAAGTCGCCCTCGTTCAATTCCCCGCGGGGGAAATGCACCTTGTAGTACGCATGGAACCCGCCGTTCTGCGACCGCGTCATCAACGTTCCTTCCGGAACATCGAGTCGGGATTCGTCGAAGTCTTCCGGTGCTTTGTGAACGTCAATGTCGAAGATTAGGAGCGACAGGCTCCCGTTCTCGAAGTCTTCACAGTCAACCACACCCCATTCTTCGGACGGGTGTCCTTCCACTTCTTCGTGCGTGTGGACGTGTTCGGCGTCGTCGAAGTCCTGGTTGTACCCGCCCCACTTCTGTGCGGGGAGCTTCGAATCGCCTCCACGAAGTTCGATGAATCTCAGCGACTCATAGTCAACCGCTAATTCACCGTCATTATCATACTCCCGGTCGTAGTCCGACTCGTCTAACTGCCGTTCAAGTTCCTCACCAGTCAGCACTTCGCCATCCTGGTCGTCGTCTTCACCGAGACGAGGGTTCATGTTCTCGTCGTCTACCACTCTTCTTCACCCCCGCTAACAGGGACGATCGCGTCACGCGCAACCACAACCGGCGCACCGGGATTCCCGGCCGCTGGGTATAGACGCGCGATTTCTGCGTTCATCGTGTCGATCTTCCACACCGCGTCATCGTACTCTATGAGTTCCCCTGGCATTAGGCGAGCACCTCCAGGGAGCTGTCATCAATGCCGAATTCCTGTGCGGCGTCTGTGGACGTGATGACTGCCGCGATTTCATCGAGGTTGATCCGCGCATCGATACCGGTCTGGCGGGTATCGAGATACACGCAGAGTTGCCTGTCCGTGTTGGTGAATTGGTGGACTGCTTCGATGGTTGTCCCGTCTCTCAACAGGATCAGCGCTGGTTTTCCGGATTCGGTGCGACCACTTTTATTAGGTTTGCTCTCGTATGTCAATTTGAGTGCACCCATGCTATGCATGGAGGGGCACTCGGCGGACCCGGGCGACTCTCGTGGTCACCCCGGGATCAAGTACTTTGCATCGCCAGAGGCATCGATAGATGCAACCGCAGTGGGGGACGGTGAGAGTTTTCGTCCGGATCTCCGAGTGTATCACCACATAGGGGTGTGACTATAATAAAAGCTCGCAGAAGGGTTTTAGTGGGTATAGAATTCGGGCATCACAAGCCCTCTACCTAATGACTACATCCTTCACCCAGGTAGTCATCGGTATCTATAACAATGAGAAAACAGGCAATCAGCTTACAGCCACGACATTCTCAAGAAAACATTGTTCGCGGCGTCTCACCGAGGAGGCTACCCGCTCCGATCTTCACCGACCCGAATGATTTCCACTGACGTTACGGATTTTACACCAGTTTACAGCACAGACAAGGAGTCTGTAAAATGATATCCGGCGTCTCAAAGGCCAAAAAGAGGATATAGAGTATGATTTTACGGCTTTTACAGATTTTACACCTCTCATATGGGGGGCTATGCGCGAGGCAGAACTCACCCGGAAGCACCGAGCCACGTAGCCACGCATCTTTGCATACCTCCCCCCGTTGAGAAAGCGTAAAATCTGTAAAATCCGCCCCCATCCCGCTGCCATGTTGCGATTATTGTTTTACAGCCGGGCGTCAAACGGTGTGAATCGAAGCAACAGTCGGTGTAAATTCGCCTGTGTAGGAGTCGATGGGCGCGCTCCGCGCTCGTTTGTGCGCTGACAGATGGCATGACCAGTTGGAATGAGAGTCGATGGCCTTCAGCTCCCCACCACTACACGGACGGTCACCCCCTCCTGCACTGTACTCGTGGCTGTGTGGTCCCTGTACGTCGTCGTGTGCGTGTTGAGCGTCGTGTCCCTGCGTGGGGGCGCGTGTCTGTCCGTCGTCGTGTGGTGGATTGTAGAGCGCCTGATGGCTGGCGTGATTGTGATCGTTGACAATGTTGCGCTGCCCGTTACTCGTCGTCGTTCCCGGCACCCCACACGCTCGCGTTCATGACTGACACCCCGGAGCGTGGTCGTCTACCTGCGCCCTCTGCCTCGACACTACTGTAGCCGCGCGGCGTGTGAGCGGGAATCGATTGACAATCACCCGGTGTCGTGTCGGTTCACGTCGCCGCCTTGCCCCAAGGGTCGAGTGGTAGCTGGTCAACCCGGGTTGCGATCGCCACGCCGGCACCCCATGGACACAGACACTGCCCCAAAGCCCAGCGGCGTATGAGCCCACCGCACCTGACAACAATATCAGATAATAAACACAGGGTAAATCCCTACCACACCTATACCGGAATACATCTTCGGACGAAACAACCCTGTTATTTACAGGTGAAACACCCCATCTGAGCGCCATTTAACGCCGAAAAAACCTTTTTTGGCCGATTCTGACCTCTGCCATGGATTTACCCCTAAATCACATAGTCAAGGATGTGATATGGCCCCGTTTTTCCGGGGTAGTCAAACTCCGCAATTGAATATTGGAATGGGATGTGCCCTGAGAACCAGGAAACCGGTGTTTTCCTTCCAGTCACCACTGTCAAAAACCTATCTTCCATGTTAAAAACCCCTGTCACTTATGCTAGTCTAGAACGTATACTGACATAAGGTGGCACAAGACAAAGACTACGCTCCACTCACTACGGTCATCTACGTGATTGGTGATACACCGAGCGAACGAAAAGATAATTTGCGAGCCTGCCTGTTCCACGCCGCAAATCACTGCGGCGAAGGCTGGCTAGGTGAACCAGGATTCGAACAGAATGTCAGTAACGCACACGATACACTCGAAGATACGGACCCCGGCATCTCGTTCATACTCGAAGAAGCCGACTTTCGTCCACCCATCCACCAGTTACGCATCCTCCATGGCAAAGGCCCACGAACAGCTGTGAATGGTTTGGTGAAAGGCGCGACCAGTAGCGATCGTCGCATCGATGTCATCGTCACGACTCCTGACCCTATTTGCAACCGATCAGAGGGCATAGAGAACATTGAAACACTGGTTGATGGTAATAATAACGTACATTTCGCCGTGAGTGGTCTCACAGTTCAGTCTGGCACCAGCATCACTGGAACCACGAAACGCGCTCTCATCAGCATCACAGACGCCCTGCACCCAGCACACGAACACGACACGGAAGCCACGTACGCCTGGTCAGGTGGTCGTCCACCGATTGGGTTCGAAGTGGATGGTGACCGGCTTGTGGAGAGCGAAGACTACAGCAGAATTTGTAGAATCCTCCAGCAATATATTGACGGCATCAAAAGCCAGCGCCGGGCGGCGAAAGATATTGGATGTAGCCGGGCGACAATCGTGAACGCAGTTGAACAGCGGCCGTCAATGTACAACCTGCAATAGACGCATTTCTGATACGGCAGTATGGTCACTTCCAATGACCGGTGAGTGCGGCAAGTGACAGTGGTCAGGGTATGTGGGCACAGTGAGTTTCTGTCCGGTATGAGTGCCAACTACGCCCAGTAACTGTGCCATCTCGGTGTTATCGCTCACAGTTACCGCACGGTGTTATTACTCACCATGACCGCGTAATGTGGTCAGTCGATGTTACCGCACAGTACGACCGTCCTTTGTGGGGGCGGCATGTGGGCACTCAACGCCACCTCTCACTGGGATCACCCTAACGACTCACTTCGTATCGAGTCCATCAACGAACTCTTCGACCGGCTCAATGTGAGTGTCACCATCACCAGTTGAGTAACGAACGTCCCACCCGCCTGGAACGGACCCGTCGTCGCGGTCAGAGTCAAACACGGCGTACTCGCGGTAGATTTTCAAGATCGTGATTGGCCCGTGCGCCCGGTGGGTGTGAGTTGTGTTGCTGACGAGTTCCATATCAACACCGTTCGGCGCGCTGTACTTTGAACGCGAGGGTCTGGGTGGTCAATACTTATCGGCAATGACCTGCCGACACGAATCCCTACTTGTAATCCATCCGTGTCTGCTGGTTTTCCAGATTCCGTTGTCATCGGAATCTCCAAAGCGTAGAGAAAGAGAATAGTTCCACACATATTTCGCCAAATAATAGATCAGATACCCACTTGGTGGCTTAACTGGCGGAAAAGTGGATTATCGATGCTCAGAGGGCGAGGTCTTTTTAAATAATGTGTCTTATGCCTGTTTGCGATGAAACGAGTAATCGACAGACAGCTCTACGATACAAAATCAGCCGAACAGATAGCACGATATGCACCCATCACCGACCGCGGTGATTTCCACCACCAAATTGAGACGCTCTACAAATCTGATGGTGGGGAGTTCTTCCTGCACGCAGAGGGAGGTCCAGCAACGGAATACGCCGAACGTTGTAACGGCGGAAAGACATCTGGTGAAGTGATCAAACTGATGGATGAAGATGCAGCGCTGGACTGGTGCGAGGAACGGTCAATTGATGGTGAAATCATCGTAGCCGAATTCAGCCATCTGATTGAAATATAGGCGCTAATCAGCTTCTCACTGGAACAGCCTCTCCCACCACGGACTCAGAAGCAGGACTACATGAAAGCAAGATGAAACCGCAGTTCAAACCCAGAAATAGTAATCCAAACCGTAACCATGCACACGAACACGATTGACCACGACCAACTGGAACGCATCGAAGCCGCCGACGGAATCAACGATGACGACGGTGACGACGACCGTTACCACGGCCGTACAGTCCTCCCCGGCCACGCCATTCCAACCACCGTAGACCCCCACGCAGTCCTCCGCGACATCAACCCCGGTGACACGATTACTGCAGCCACATACGACGATGCCACTCTCGATGCACTGCTAATGCCCGTAGACGAGGGCGGCAGTGTGGGTATGGAGACGCGCGACAACCGACAGAGCACGCTCGGATTCGCCGTCGGTACCAACATCGACCAATGACCAGGAGTATCGACTCAATAACACACGCCCCGAATGAGTACGTCAGAATCACCATCAACCACGATAACGGAGATCGAGAACGAGTCGAAGTAGCCGTGCACCCGGCGCGAGCGACAGTCTCCGCCACGTACGACTACACCCCTGAGAAAGCGCTCATGGCTGTGGATTGGAAGCACTCTAAATACGATGACCGCGTCGAAGTTCATGAGACGATCGACCACGTGCTCGCAGGACTCGATGTTGACGACGATGTCCACCGGACGATTGACCGGCTGGAACGCGTTGGGTACTGGATGGACGAGCAGGAAGACCTCGTGTCGCCCGACGACGTCCTATTGGACGTACACGGCGACTACAAACCGCTCCGAAGCGGTCAGGACATACTTCTCGTTCAAGCTGACAACCCGACTTGGGGAGGACAGAGGGCGTTCGTGATGGTTGCGGACGAACTCCCTCCAGTGGACGAGTTGCGCGAGTCGCTCGATGACAGGGTCGAGAGGCGCGTAATGCGCAATATGTGCCCACAGAAACGCACGTACTACAAGAAGGAAGTTGACGGTCGGATCCGGGCGGACATCATGGAAGTGGAGTCTCTGGAAGAGGCAGTATGTGTTGTTCGTGGTGACCAAGGCGAGAACAACGACTATGGCAGTGACCGGAAGGATGGCGATAGTAACGGTGAGCAGGCGACGCTCGCAGGCTACTGACGACGCACTCCTTCTGGTCAATGTGACTTGGGACCACCCGGGAGCAAGGGGAAGGATTTGCTCTGCAGAGAAAAGGAAGATCTGATTACAGGAGTAGTGTAAAGCGTTCGTGGGCGACCGAAAGAAGCGATCTCTATCATAAGAAACCACAGATGAAGGCGCTTTGCGGACATTGAAGTAGGAAGAACGCTGTCGACACATGCTGGTTGCTCAACCGTGGGCAATCTGGCACCCAAGAGAGAGTGAAACCCGATCATGGTGGATCGGGGTTCCCATTTCCAAGGGCCCAGCGTGGTGACTGGGCCTTGCTGGACACAATGATGTGCGTCTAACTCCTCCCTACTCTCGTGTGCGTACATCCGTTCTGCCCGTGTGTGTAATTTAGTCACGGTGCCCGGTCAACACGCTCGCAGCGAGCGGCCACCCACTACACCCACACGATGTTATTGCGCAGTTTGGCTGCTCGGTGTTACCATTCTTACTGACCAATGTTATCGCTCACTGTGGTCGGTGAATGTTATCGCTCACTGTGATCTTTCAGGATCGTGACGCGACCATGAGTCTCGTGGGTGTGGGTCGTGTTGGTGACAAGTTCCATGTCAACAAGTTCGACGTAATAATGTTTGAACACAAGGGTCTGGGTGCTCGGTGTTTTCGAGAAGCGAACTGATGAAACGGGTTTATTCCTAACGGACCACCGCGCGATTCCAAAATGATAACCGCCGGATGGAAAGGAGTTGTTAGGTAATATCTGCTGTGACCACGTCCCAAATGATAACCTCTCTAAATTATTAGCGGCCTTGAACCCCTTGTCCGCAATTTCTTGCTGTGGATATGAAACTGGCAGAGTGGAAAGGTGTGAAGTTCCGGACACCCCCCCCGGTCACGCTTCAACGGCCGGTGCAGAATCACTCCGAACCGACTCGACACCCCAGTGCAACCCGTGCCCAACGACGTACGCGATGACCGCGAGAACCAGACTCTCCACACCTGCCGTCATGAGACCCTCAGGCCCGATCAGAGTGACGACTATCTCCGTGAAAGGGGCTGACGTGGAGACCAGATCTACCGCGGTGAAACCGGTCAAAGATGCGAACACGGCGAGCCACGCGAACACGAGACCAGCTTGAAACCACCCGATTGCGGCCGCAGCTACGACACCCAACACGACTGCCGGGACGACACCAGCGGAATGACCGACCACCGTGTAAATGACAAATGACGCGACGAATAGGAGTAATGCAGCGACAGCAGTGTGTGATCGGTAGTCAGAGTCTTCAGGTCCGATTAACGCTGCTTTGAGTGTAGGCATGCACGTGTCTTTCGACCCAACGTTCAAGTAATTAATCAGATCATTTGACCTTCCGATTGTGTGATTCTAAACGACGACTGTGGGTAGGTTGTCAACACATCCACCCTGTATTATTATGATACGTTAGTGAGTTCGGGCGGTAGACGCATGGATCTGGACGCATTGGAGAGTTTCGAAGGCCCCAGGACGCTAATGATTTTCATATACCTGTTGCTACAAACCGTCGTGTTGGTTGTACTGGGGACGGTTCTCTCCGCGTTTCACGACATCACGTTCGTCGAGACGATCGGTCTCAACCTGGCGGAAAACCCGATGTCGCTGTTGAATCTCGCCGGCGGGATAGCGCTCCTAATTCTCCTCGGTAAGGGAGTACAGCTCGCGTTGAAATTCGCTGAGTAACCGGAGTCACCGTTCCGAACCATTCCTCACCAGTCAACGAATACTAACACTCTCAATCAGCGTTAGTTTTGTATTATCCGACTGTGACCGTCTGCGTAATGAGTAGAGGACAGACAACGCCGGTGGGCCTGGTTATCGGGCTTTTCGTCGGGAACCTCGCTTACTTACTCTTCACGGTGATTCTCTCGATGGTACTCGGGATTGCTCCGACAGACGTGTTCTCCGGACCGTTCGCAGAGGGAGCGAATAGCTTAGTGTCAGGGTGGGTGGCGATCGGTGGGTTACTCGGAGTGACTGATGTGCTGGTTGTCGTCGGGTTTGTGTCGTCAGTGTTTGGCGGCAGGTAGGGCGACGCAGGGTTCCTTGTCAACGGGACAGGGAAACCGTCCACCCTGTCTTACGCAGACCCGACATCCGACCAAGCTGGTGCAGCGCCACTACAATCACCCTACACCAAATCACTAAGTGGAGTGGAGATATCGCCTAAAATGTGAATACTGAATGACCCAATGGGCCCGTCACTACCTCGAAATACCCGAAGCAATACGCAACAACAACGCCCTTCAATCGAAAATCGCCGGCCTCATACCTGGCCGTCCAATCCACGGGAAGCGGACCCAAGGCGGGAATCGAGAACAGGCAGCGCGAGACATTATGATCGACTTTTTCGACTGCCAAATCGATTACTCGGACGCGTACGAGAGAGTTCTGCAAGATCTCCCCGAACATGAGTCCCGACACGCTGGCAATAGACAGGTTTTCAGTAGTGATTGGCATGAGGCAGTAGTTCGAATGCAGGCTGTGAGGTTCTACAATCACGGCGCGTTCCTTTACCTGAAGGATCTTGGGCACTCGGAATGTTACATTCCGCATTCCTCTCACGAATATGCGGATTCGGATTGCACCAGAACACTTGCAGGAGGTACTTGGGAGATTGACCCGTTACTTGACCGGTTAGTGGAGCGGTACGACAACGAGAACTACAACACACCCGTGACGATTCCGAGCAGGCCGAATTGTACCCACACGCCCGTTCCGCCCGACGAAGCCGAGAACGAGTAACATTCTGAAATCCGACCTTCATCATTACCGGTGACTCACCGTTGTGTGTCGAGATACATTGACCAAGCAACTCTACCCCGTAAGCGGGCACCTGTCCGTGTACACCCTGTGAGTGACTTTCCAACTTTATACGGCGATCCAAGAGAAACAGTCTGTATGCGAAACGAACGACGGCTCAGATATCTGGAACCGGATCTTCGAGGCCGACCCCACGGGGTTGTACGTCGATGTCATCAGCATCCTCGATGTATGTACGCCAGCGTATGCACCAGCCGGTGAGCGTGCATAGATTCGGCCGTGTCGCCGCGCCGCTCACACCGTGTTCGAGGGTCGGCCGAGGCATCGTATTTAAACAGAACCCGGTTCAGCAACTCCAGAATCACGCTGAACCAACCCCCGTATGCACATCCGTTTATGACTACTGACCGTACCACCCTGAGACTCAGTGACGAGAGGAAAAGACTACTCGACCAAGCGGAGGAGATTGTGGCGTCCGACCCATCGGATGACCCGCCGATGTCGGACGTCATCGATGCGGCGCTGACACACCTCATCGAGAGCCGGGAGAACCTCAACGATGTCCGCGACCAGTACCCGCCACAGACGGTAAAAGAATGCTGCAGCACCTCGGTGCTCGGGCTCCGCTACCGGACAAGTATTGAATCGAACTGGCGATGATTCGGGATTACCTCTAAGGGCTACGGACCCGGTGGCGTCGATGGCGTCTTCTCCGGCTATTCTTTATTCCGGCGCGCGCAAGTGGTTCACCGACCCAGTTTTCATTTAGGGTGTAATTTCCCTTGTCGTGGTGAACGAGCTTAAGATTCTTCGTCAAATTCTACGTACCCATTCTGTGAATCCTCCAGACGACCACGAGCAGTAGGACTATCCCCCGAGCGAACTTGCCGGGCTTCCCAAATATGATTCAGCTTCTGGGGTTTTCCGAATTGGCGGCGGTAGTAGAACGGGGTTCCATACCTCGATTGCAGTCCGTTATTCGGATCGAAATCGGATGGGGGCTTTGGGGGTTCGTCCGGAAGCGCATCTAATCCTGATAGCCCCTCATCCGCTATGTGATCTTCAATACCTTTCCCGTCGTCCGATCGGAGTTTCAGCGACCGGGATTCTGAGGGAACCATTGTATAACCATACTGGTCAACGTCGTCTACTGCCCCACCAGATCGGTAGACCCAACTTCCGTTGTAGAGGGAGCTAAAGCCATCCACTCCCGAATCAGTTGCCCAGAACCCGAGCCACTCTGAACGTGGACATATTACGGGAAGGGCCTGTTCTTCGGCGAATGAACCGAGGTTTTCAAAGAACGTCCCCACTCGCGGCGGGGTACTGCTCTCAAACACCTCCTCGCCTTTGTAAATCGTAACTGCGATTCCGGCATAGTCGCCTCTCTCAACCTCGCTCCGCAGAATCTTCAGTGCCCTTGATGCCGTGTCCCTTTCGTCCCCGTGACTATCGGAGAATGACGTGTAGTGGAGGTACAAATGGAAGTATGCACGGGATTCCCCGTCTCTTCGGGCAAACTTCGACATCTTCGCATTTGCTTTGCAGACTGCTGTAATCAAATCGCCATCGTACCGCTGTATCTGTGGGACAGGGGGTACTACAACAGCACTCGATCTCTCCATTGCCTCGTTTGCTATTTGTCTGTAAAACCCGTCATAATGGGTGTCTGGGAGGCTTTTCCAGATCTCTTCGGGGTCTTCACCGGTATTGGAGACAGTCTCTTTTCGGATATTGAAATCGTTCAGTATTGGGTTAAGATTCGATCGAATGAACGGCCGAGTGAGTTTCGGGAGCTCTTCAATGGCCCTTTCGGGATCTCCATCTTGAAGGGCGCTTTTGAAATCTGACTTCGACTCCTTGTCCCGCTTCAGGAGGTACTTCCGGAGAATGTTGGTTTTCCCTCGGTAGGCCAACAGTTCTGGAGGGAAGTAGTGGATTAGGGGATGATCCTTTTCGAGTTCCTCGACCTCCTTCTTCCCAGTCGGTGTTTCATCTTCGCCCTTGCGCTGGAGGATGGAATTCTTTTCTCGAAGACGTGGCCAGTCCCAAGCCGGCACGATAATCGGATTGTGGTCATCCAGCGCCTCTCGATAGTCGAGAGTAACATGGAGATCGTTCTGCCAATTCTTGATCTCTGGAGCAAAGAACGGCGTTTCAATCCCCTTGTGGTCGCCTATCTGGACGGTGGTCTCATCGCCGCTTATCGTCTTGAAAGAATTTTCTTCACTCATGATGGCCTCCTATTGTTTTTCTTGAGAGGCAGGTGTTGGTATGAGACGGACATAACAAAGTCCATCTGGACACATGCTTCTTGAGAGTCGTGGAAGCGAGTCTCATTCACGGGTTCCACGCATCGACCTCCTTGTGTAGACCTACGTAGAGTAGGCCAAGGACACCGACGACACCCACGAATGGGTTACTGACGAGGAATCCGTTAAGCATCGGACCAGCAAAGAACCCGGCTACAGTCGTGAAGGCGATAGAGCCTGCCTTTCCGAACATCGCATCGGACTTTGTTTTGAACTGTCCACTTCGACCGTGGTATCCTGCTCTTGACGTTTGCCCGAATAATCGGGCGTTGAACAGCACACCGACGACGAAACCAACAATCGCACCGAGGTAGGCAACATGAATCGACATTGGATCTACCCCCCGCCACCGCCCACGACCATCGCACCGATGCTGACAGCCGCCAGTGTGTAGGGAAGAGCGTCTGTCACCGCGTGTTTGACGGCGTTTCCGTCATCCGGATTGTGTCTATCCATCTGTACGGTGTAGTAGTCGTCATACTCCCGAATCTGGAAACTATCCGTAGCCCGCTGGTCACGGTATACCTCGTTCGCCCCCATCGGGAGTGACATTGGAGACTCCGTGAACTGCGGAGGAAGTCGGCCAGCGGCCACCTTCGAGATCTTGACCTTCTTGCCATACTCCTGTCGGGTCATGTGGAACGCGGAATCCCACGAGTTCGCCTTTTGCATCACTTTGGTGGCTCTGTTGAAATCCTTAGTAAGTTACAGGTTCAGTCGGTAGTTTGAGTAGATG
>JAOPKB010000010.1 GCA_025517485.1 Natronoglomus mannanivorans
TCAACGGAGATTGTCGCGTTTTCGTGAACGTTTTGACCGGCATTCGCATCGCAACTAAGAGACGTTGATATATCGATATGTGGTTTGTCTCGTCTGAGCGCCAATCACTCGAGTACGACTGCTCGGACTACTCTCCTCCGTCGTGACGATAGATCGCCAGATAGATCGAGACCACCGCACACACGATTCCGGCGATGAATGCGAGACTGTACACTGAATCACCGGCGAACGGGTCGGCTCCGGTTTCGACGATTCCGGCAAATCCGACGAGGAGGAGCACGAACGCTGTGAAACGTAATATTGTCGGCACGTTCCACAGTTGCGCTCCGAGATCGGTGCCATCCGCCTCGTCGGTTCGCTCTCCTCGCATGCGTTGAACTCGAGAACGGCGGCCACCCACCTAAATCTGTATACTGACAGGATAGCTCACTCGAACTGAATAGTGCTGAACTCACGGCTGGTATCTCGGTCGAAACTGGCCGCGGAGCTACGAATCGTCCTCGAGTACCGCACCGACTCGATCGGCCACGTCGGCAGTTTGGATATCCGAGTACGATTCGTGAGTGACGTCGACCGACTGATGGCGCAACGCCGACTGTGCGAGTTCGGCGCTCCCCTTCGTGTACAACTCGTGGCCGAGTCCTCGGCGTGCGCCGTGGGGTTTCAGATAGACGTTCTCGTCCTCGTCGTACTCGACCGCGTCAGTGTAACCGGCCAACTGCGCCGTGAGTCGTTTCAGAATCGACCGCACGCCGTTCGTCGACAGCGATGGCGGCGCCAGTTCGTGCTCGCGGAGTATCTCGTCGATATCCCGCCGCTCGAGCATCGTTTCGACACGCTCGTCCGAGAACGCTGCCGTGAGCGCTCGCCGCTTGGACGGGTAGTGATTCGTCGGAAACACCGGCCACGCTTCGGTCGGCTGTTCGAGGACGCGCCGGTATCGCTCGAGGGCCGACGCCGCCCGATCCGGAAGCTGTGCCGTCTGATAGGACTGGGACTTCCCGAAGACGGTGAGGGTGTTCCCGTCGATATCGACGTCGGCCCAGGTGAGGCCGTCGCGTCGGTCGTCGCCCGGGACGGCGAACACCTCCGCGCCGCGGACGCCCGTGAATCCGAGAACCGCGACGATCGCCCGGTTACGCAGTCGTTCTCGCACGATCGGCGTCGGCGCGATAGGGGGTGTGAGCGCACTGTCGACCCGTCGCGTACAGTACTCGAGTGCGACCCGCCGTTCCGTCGCCGTCCAGAACTGGCGGTCGCGCTTACCGTCGTCGTCGGGAAGCAGTTCGGTCGCCCGGTTGGCGTCGGCCGGGTTCGTGTCGAGGCGGTTTTCCCGGACGGCAAACGAGAGAAACGCCCGCACGTACGCAAAGTACGTCTGTGCCGTCGCGGCCGAGAGCTCTCGGTCGTCGCGGTCGACCTGCCGGTTGAGATACCGACTGTACTCGCGACACAGGTCCGTGTCGACGGCCTCGAACTCTTCGAGTGCGAACTGCTCGCGCCACTCCTCGAGAACGGGTTCGACGACGAGTTGCGAGCGGTCGGTCAGCGTCTCGAGGTAGTGGTCGATGGTCGTGTCGACGGGCTGGGTCTCCGGAGTCGTGTGGTCGGTCATAGGTGGTCTCGGGAATCGTGTCGTCAGCCGCCTCCGTAGCGGGTTTCGGCCCGAATCAGCGCTCGATGCGCGCACTCGCCGAAATTCATTCGTTCGAATCCCCGTACTGCACCGCCCCACCTAAAGCTACTGTGTCAAACTCGTCTTTGACACAGTGGGATTCTTATTTCGAGTTCGGGAGTCTCGAGCCCAGTAGGACGAGAATTCGTGCGAATCTCGACTCTCTAAATCCTATGGCGATATATTAAACCGTCGCCTGTAGATGGTGAGACGATCGCTGAGTAGAGCGCTCGGAGTGCGTGAATTCGAGAGATGGGCGACGGAGAAGGTCAGAGAAAAGTCCGTCGACGTCGTCGCGGCCACACGTGACCGTTTTCGCTCGGCGTCCTCGCAGCCGCTCGACCCTGTCCAGGAGACGAGTCTAACCCGTATCCGTAGTCGAGCTGTCATAGAACAGTTTCCACACCGCCCAACGATATGTACAGGGAACGAACTTTTTCCGCCTCGGGTTCGCCAGAGCGAACCACTCGCCGCAAAAACTTCGATGAAAAAGGCCGACTGCTCGGCCCTCGGCCTCGCAGTCGGTGAACCGCTCGCGAAGCGAGCGGATGCATACGGTGTTCGATACGCATCACCACTTAGCGGTCAATCAACCGACACCATTGGTGAAATCAATACTTTGCGAAGAATTCTATGACACGCTCATAGTAATCAACCGACTATCTGCTCGAGGTGGCGAGCGAGTCCCTCCCCGATAGCCTCCATCCCGTCGTCTCCCGGGTGGAGCACGTCCGCCGTCAATCCGGGAAGCTCCAGCAGGTCGGTCCCCTCCACGAGGGAGAGATTGGTGTGAGACGAGTCCGCGACGACGGTACGCACCGCCTCGCGGAACGCCTCGGCGCGGTCGGCGTCGCCCGATTCGGTCACGTCCGCGAAGTACGGGAAGAGGGTGACACAGGCGATGGGCGTTCGCGGGTGTGCGCTCGCGATCGTCTCGACGAACGTCTCGACCCGCTCGTGGAACTCCGCGACGGTAAACTCGGCGTTGGCCATGTTCACGGACATCGCGAGCGTCGCGACGTCCCAGTCCCCGCGGCTCGCGATGTACTCCGCCATCGCGGATTCGCAGTACGCCGAGCCGGAGCAGCCGAAGTTCAGCGCGTCGTAGCCACACCCTCGAGCGACGTGTGTGACGTAGTTCGTGTGCGGCGTCGACGCCGCGGCGCCCTCGGTGATGGACGTCCCGTATGCGAGATAGCGTCGGTCGGGCAGTTCGTCGGCCGTCGGCGGCCGACAGTCGCCGGTGACGTCGTGGAGGGCGACCGCGGGCACGCGCTCTAACAGTATCCGACAGACCGTCGGGTCGAATCGACCCGTCTCGTCGGTGACGGTGAGTTCGCGGAGCCGATCCGGGACGCTGAACGTGAGCGTCTGCGGCGTCGGGCCGATCTCGATCGGCTCCCACGGTTGAAACGGTCCCCAGAACGGGTGTACCTGCGTCGATTCGGGTGCAGAGAGGGTGATTTCGACCTCCGCATCCGCCTCGGGAACGAACCGGATTTCGCTCCCGGTGGGATGTCGAACGCGGTCGCAAGCCATCTCGTTCAACTCCGCCCCCACCGCGGCGGGAATGCGACACAGTCGATCGGCGCTCTCGTTCCACTCCGCGGGCACCGTTTCAGCGACGTTGTGCAACGAGACCGAAGGATACTCCTCTAGTTCCATCTGAATCGACGTATCGAATAGCGGTTACATGGTTCTATTGGAACCGCCTACACGTCGGATTGCCGTACTCGTGTCGCTGACATCGACGCATCGGCAGCGTAATTACCCACCCTGCGGAATGCGAGCGTATGTCATCTGAGGCGAACACGACGGAGGAACACCGACGCATCCGCCGTCTAGAGACGGGCTGGCGGTTCCACCGCGGCGACATCGACGACGGCGCCGATCCCGAACTCGAGGACGACGACTGGGAAGCCGTCGACGTCCCCCACGACTGGAGTATCGAGGGTCCCTTCGACCCGGACAACCCGGGCGACCAACAGCAGGGCTTCGCCCCCGGGGGCGTTGGCTGGTATCGCCGCGAACTTCCCGAAGACATCGACGGTGAGGCGACCGTCCGCTTCGACGGCGTCTACCGGAACTTCGACGTGTACGTCGATGGCGAACACGTCGGCCACCGTCCCTACGGCTACTCGACGGTGACCTACGACCTCGCCGAATTCGGCGTCGAGGGCGGTGAGACGCTCGCCGTCCGCGTCGACAACGACGAGTACCCCCACAGCCGCTGGTACACCGGCTCCGGAATCTACCGCGACGTCCACCTCGTCGAGACCGATCCGGTCGCCGTCACGCCGTTCGGGACCGACGTTCGCACGACCGCCGTCACGCGCCACAGCGCCGACGTGCAGGTGCTAACCGAAGTCGAGAACGGCGAGTCGGACACGGTCGAGTGTACACTCGAGACCGAAATCGTCGGACCCGACGGCGACGTGGTCGCGACGGCGGAGACCGAGACGACGCTCGAGGCCGGCGAGAGCGACGAGTTCGACCAGCACCTCTCGATCGCCGACCCCGAGCGGTGGACGCTCGAGGATCCCTCCCAGTATGTCGCTCGCAGCGTCGTCTCTCGCGAGAGCGCGACGGGGTCGCCGTCGCAAAACGACGAGGGCGGCGAGACCACACTCGCTATCGACGACTACGTGACTCCCTTCGGCATTCGAACCTTCGAGTGGACGGCCGAGGCGGGCTTCTTCCTCAACGGCGAGTCGGTCGATCTGAAGGGCGTCAACCTCCACCACGACGCCGGCTGTCTCGGCGCGGCCGTCACCGAGCCCGCCCTAGAGCGTCGCCTCGAGACCCTCCAAGAGCTGGGCTGTAACGCGATCCGAACGGCGCACAACCCGCCCCAGCCCGAACTGCTCGAGCTCTGCGATCGGATGGGATTCCTCGTCATCGACGAGGTGTACGACAAGTGGCGCCACGAGGGCGTCGACGAGTGGTTCGACGAGTGGTGGCGTGAGGAC
This sequence comes from Natronoglomus mannanivorans, assembly GCA_025517485.1. GTDB lineage: Archaea > Halobacteriota > Halobacteria > Halobacteriales > Natrialbaceae > Halomontanus > Halomontanus mannanivorans. Next base: position 4,645 of record JAOPKB010000010.1, read on the forward strand.
CTCGCGGCGATGATCGACCGCGACCGGAATCATCCGTCGATCGTCTGCTGGAGCGTCGGCAACGAAAACTACGATCAGGGTGACGACCAGATGATCGAGGATCTCGCCATGTTGACGGAAGCCACCGCCGAGATGGACCCGACGCGGCCGGTCACCTACGGCAACCCGCCGTGGGGAGAGGGTACCGAGGGCGTCGTCGAGAACATCCGTCGCGTCGCCGAACACGTCGACGTACTCTGTGGCAACTATCAGGAACACTGGTACGACGACTACCGTGAGGCCGGCGTCGACCTCCCCATCGTCGGCTCGGAGAACCGCCGGTTCTTCCGCGGCTCCGGCGACGACCCCCTCGCGTTCGTTCCCCGAAACCCCTGGTACGACGTGGCCGAGCGCGACGACGTCTGCGGACAGTTCCTCTGGCCAGGTATCGACTACCTCGGCGAGTCCCGCGAGTGGCCCAGCAAGGGCTGGCCGACCGGCCTCGTCGACACCACCGGCGCGATCAAGCCCGTCGGGCGATTCCACCAGGCCGCGTGGTCCGAGGAACCGACGGTCTTCGCCGCTGCGGTCGACCACGAGCGCGAACGGCCAGCGTGTCGTCCGGAGTGGAGCGGCCCACCGCTGTCCGCTCACTGGAACTTCCCCGACCGCGAGGACTCCCAGGGATTCGTCAACGTCTACACGTTCACCAATGCCGAGTCCGTCGACCTCTACCAGAACGACGAGTTACTCGGCACCCAGCGCGCCGACGACTTCGGCCTCCGCCCGATCGAGTGGTACGTCCCCTACGAGGCCGGAACGCTCCGGGCGATCGCGAAAGACGACGACGGCGACGTCGTCGCCGAACACGAACTCGAGACGGCGGCCGAGCCCAGCCGGATCGAACTCGAGGCCGACCGCGAGACCATCGCCGCCGACGGCCGTGACCTGGTCTACGTCAGGGCGACCGTCACCGACGACGACGGCGTACGCGTTCCGCGCGCGGACCACGAGGTTCGGTTCGACGTTTCGGGTGCGGGCGAAATCGCCGGCGTCGACAACGGTGACCTCGACAGCGACGAGTCGTGGGTCGGCGACACGCGGTCAGCGTATCGCGGCACCTGCATCGCCGTCGTCCGGGCCGACCGCGACGGCGGAACGCTCGAGATCGAAGCCGCGGCGGACGGGCTAGCTGAGGACGGCGTGAGCGTGGCAGTCGAAGACGCGTCGTAACGTCTCGACGGCAGCCGGTTTCATTACACCGACGGAGACAGCTGCACCCGTCAACTCGGGAGTGGCGGCCAGGTTGGAGCCACCGTTTCCTGGATGAGTTGAGTCTGCGCGCGACGGAGGCGCTCGGATACCGAGGATGGAGCGATGTCCAACTCCGATGCGATCTCCTGCAAGGATACTCGTCGTGGAATATCGAAATATCCGAGTTCGTAGGCCGTTCGGAGCGCCTCGTGTTGGCGGTCGGTTAGTCCGTCACCCGGCGGTTCGGGCTCGCAATCGCGGGTGAGACGGTGCAATCGGAACCCGCTGTGGCGCTGCCAGAACGACGAGAAGGTCTCGAACGCGTCCCGATCGGCGAACCACCCCGTCTGTCGCCACCCGTCCGGTTCCACCACGATCCGTTCGATGATGGCATCGGCCGTGGCGGCCCCAGCGAAGCGCCGGATTTGGTCTCGGTGGAAATCCATTCGTTCCTTCGCGGCTGATCGAGAGCGGTGAACGGGAAAATACGACAGTGACGACGCTCGGTCAGCCGATCCGGTACACCGCAGTCGTCGATTGTCAACAACCCCGACCTCAAGGGTCGGGGTTCTCGTTCTGTACCGCCTATAGAGAAAAGAACGGGTCGTCGACGTGGCTCTCACGTGAGTCGAGTGGTGATCCTCGACTCCGGTTAGCTGATTCGAAAACACGAGAGCAGGGAGAGACACTGAGAGTCGAAGGGACGGTCGGCGATTCCGGGAGTTAGTTGGCAACAATAATCAAGAGGTGTGGCTCACAAGAGGACCTATGACCGGGACGGGCCCGCCGACGAGCGAGCGAGAGGAGAGGCCAGAGCGGTCGTTCGGCTCTCGACTCGCACGTTCGGTGCTACCGGGCGTCGTCCGCCGAAACTACGCGCTGAAGTTCGCCCTCGCACTCCTCGTCGTCGTCTTGCTGATCGCCGCGATCGGGATCGTGAGCTTCGTCCAGATTCAGGAGATCATCGAAGACGACGCGGAGAACACGCTCCGATCGACCGCGACGATTCAGGCGGACTCCGTCAGCGAGTGGACGGCCGGGATGGAGAGTCAGACTCGAGGAATCGCGGCATCCGACGTCTACGGGACTCGAGATCGCGAGCGGATTCGGGATCACCTCCGGGATTCACAGACGCTGGTCGGAGCCGAGATCGTCGGCGCCCACTACGTCGGTCCGGACCACGAAGCGATCGTGGCGAGCACCGATCCCGACTACGAGGGGAGAGCAGTCGCGACGACCGTCCCCGCGTGGCGTGGCCCGATCGAGCGAGCGACGAACGAATCGGACGATAGAAGAACCGTCGCGACGTCCGATCGTGCCTACGAACACAACGGGCAGTTACTCGTGACGTTCGCGCGACCCGTCCGCGTCGGCGACGGCGTACTCGTCCTCGTCGCCGACGTCAGGCAGGGGTTCGAACGCCTTCACGGGACGGACACGATCGCCACGACGAGCGTGTTGAACACCGACGGCCACGAGGTGGCCGCGCCGCGCCAGACCTGGCCAGTGGCGCTGGCGGACACACCGGCGTTCGAGACTGCACGCCAGGGCGAGACGGAAACCCACGAGCGAGCGGACGACGTCGTTGCGTTCGCCCCGGTCGACGGAACCGACTGGATCGTCGTCGCAGAGGCACCGAAGTCCCAGCTCTACGAGGCGAGCGAGACCGTCGGTCGGAACGTAGGCGTGCTGGTCGCGTCGTCCCTCGTCGCACTCGCCGTCGTCGGACTCGTACTCGGTCGCGGGACCGTCCTCCCGCTGATTCGTCTGCGCGAACGAACCCAGGAACTGGAAGCGGGGAACTTCGACGCCGACCTCCGGACCGACCGCGAGGACGAAATCGGCCGGTTGTTCGCCTCCTTCGGACAGATGCGAGACGCCCTCCGGGAGCAGATCCGCGAGACCGAAGCGGCGCGAGAGCGTGCCGAGCGATCTCGACGCGAGGTCGCCCGCCAGAACGAGCGCCTCGACCAGTTCGCGAGTACGGTCAGTCACGACCTGCGCAACCCGCTGAACGTCGCCGACGGCTATCGGGAGATGCTCGCGATGGAGCTCGCCGAAAACGAAGAGATCGACCGCGAGAGACACCAGGAGTACGTGACGCGGATCGACGAGTCTCACGATCGCATGGGGGCGATCATCGACGACGTGCTGGCGCTGGCCCGGGAGGGAGAGAGCATCGACGACACCGAGGAGATCGACCTCGAGGAGCTCGCGACCGCCGCCTGGTCGAACGTCGATCACGGGGAAGCGACGCTCTCGGTGGTCGGCACGCGGACGTTCGAGGGAGATCGCGATCGGCTCCTCCGCGCGCTCGAGAACCTCTTTCGAAACGCGATCGAGCACGGCGGGTCGGTGGTGACCGTCGAGGTCGGTCCCACGGAAGCCGGTTTTTACGTCGCCGACGACGGAAGCGGTATCCCGCCGGACGCAGTCGACGAGGTCTTCGAGTACGGCAAGACGACGACTGAGGGCGGAACCGGGTTCGGGTTGGCGATCGTCGAGGCCATCGTGGCGGCCCACGACTGGACGATCGAGGTCGACGAGACGGTCACAGAGGGAGCGACGTTCGTCGTCGAGGGGGTCGGTGTCGACGGGGCCGAGACTGAAACTGAGACCACTGACGAGCGAGCGACTGCCGAGGCCGCCGACTTTACCGTCGGGGACGAGAACGGGAACGAGAACGAAGACGGAAACGAACGAGACGACGGCGATGGACGAACACAGCCGACACACGATCTCTGACCGACGGTCGTCGACCGAGGCCGTCCGGGCCACCAACGTTATGAGCGATACCGAACGACTACCTTCTCATGCACCGCCGTCGGTTTGTGGCGACGCTCTCGGCCGGTTCGATAGTCGGAGTCGCCGGCTGTTCCGGCCGTGGATTCAGCTCCGGGTCCGGGTCCGGGTCCGGATCGGGGTCCGGATTCGACGGTACGAGTGCGGACGGACCGCCACGACTCCACGTCGACGGACGGTGGCTGACCGATCCGGACGGAGACGTGGTCGTCCTCCGCGGGGTGAGCGCAGTCGATCCCGTGTGGGGTGTCGAACACGCCGAGGAGCGAGGAAAGGGCTACTGGGAGACGCTCCGACTCGCGACCGACGCGGCCGAAGGATGGAACGCGCGGGTGCTCCGAATCCCGATCGAACCGCAGTCGATTCGGACGGTGGGACTCGACGTCGTCTTAGCGGAGTACCTAGATCGAGCGGTCGAGCTCGCGGCCGAGCGGGGCGTCTACGCGCTCGTCGATTATCACGCGATCGAGCGCTACGACACGCCGTCGATCGACCGCCGACTGCGGACGTTCTGGGACCGGGTCGCACCTCGGTACGCCGACGAATCCCACGTGCTCTACGAACTGTACAGTGCACCGAGCGAGCCAGCAACCGGCGGTATCGAGGCCTGGAAGACCTGGCGTGAACACGCGAGTCCGTGGGTATCGCTGGTACGCGAGCACGCGCCAGACACCCCGATCGTCGTCGGCTCCCCGGCGTGGTCGTCGATGACGGCCTACGCCGCCGACGAGCCGTTCGACCACGAGAACGTCCTGTACTCGGCCCACGTCTATCCGTCGTGGGACCCCCGGTCGTGGGAGCCAGCGTTCGGCACGCCAGCCTTCGACGTCCCGGTGTTCGTGACCGAGTGGGGCTACGCCAACGGCGACACTGGACGGCGGGCGGATCACGTCGTCGGTACCACCGAGGAGTGGGGCGAGCCGTTCCGTGAGTGGGTCGACGCCCACGAGAACGTCCACTGGTGTGCAACGGCGTTCGACACCAGCCAGCAACCAGCCATGTTCGACGCCGACTGGACGCCGCTGGGCGGCGACGATCACATGGGGACGCTCGTCAGAGACTGGCTCGCCGAACGGCGGGACGACCACCAACCCGGCGGGTCGACACCGATTCCGTCCAACGGGGAAGAGCCGCCATCGCCCCCGAAATCAATCACTGCCGTGCAAATCAGCGAGACAGGAGCGACGGTCTGGTGGTCGGCCGCAAAAGATGCTGACGGCGACGATGTCCTCCAGTACCGTCTGACCGTCGGTGACCGCGACCCGGAGACCCTTCGGGGAGGAGAGCGGTCGACGGAGCTCCGGAACCTCGAGTCCGGCCGGTACTACGACGTCCGCGTAACGGCCGTCGACAGGCACGGCCTCGAGTCGGAACCAGCGACGACCGGCTTTCGGACGCTCGAACGCGGAGATCCCGAGGCGACGATTCCGCGGGCGGAAACGCCCCCGACGACCGACGGCGACGAGTGGAATCGCGACGATCCACGCTCGCTCGACTTAGTCCTCTGGAGCGATCGGCCGCTAAAGAACACGGCCGAGTGGCGGGCACTCTGGGACGACGACGCGCTGTACGTGCTCGTCGATATCACCAATATCGAAGCCTGGCAGGACACGTACGTGGATGTCTATCTCGATCTCAACAATAGTCGCGGGAAGACCTACAACGCGGAAAACGACCTCGGCATGGTCGTTCCGCGAGGCGGTGAGATAATCTGGGAAGCCGCAAACTCGGCGCCGATAACCGAAGGGAGTAGGGTCGACACGTCCGAGACTGATAACGGATGGCGTGCCGAGTTTACGATTCCGTGGGCGGAGTACGATGTCCAGCCGATCATCGGTCATCGTCTCGGGGCGGACGTCCACGTCGTGATCGAAGACGACGGGGAACGAGTCGCGAAGATCGGCTGGTTCGACGAGAGCGACGACGCCTGGAAGATACCACAGCGGTTCGCGATGGTCGAACTCGGCGAGTAATCGGCGTCTCCGTTTTCGATTCGCTCTCGTAGCGCCACGACGGACCGAGTCAGTCGGGGACCACACCGTCCGAGCACCGCGAGCGTACACCTTTACAGGGGTGGAGTACGTCGATACCGCCAGATGAACGACGGCTGTCTCGTCACCGGCCACGGTCGTTCGTGTCCGCTTCCGTCCCCACCGATCCGTCACGCGAATGGAGGAGGGGGGACGAGCGACTGCGAAACGGTCGACAGTCCGCGAGTCGGTGAGACACAGTCCACCGTAATCGAGGTGGGACGGTCGTGACGACCGTCGAAGACACCATCGAGACCTACCTCGAGCGCAAGGCCGTCGGCGACCCCGACGGACCGGGCGCTGGCACCTACGCCTCGAACGCCGAATCCATCCTCCGGCGGTGGGGCGAGTGGCTCGCCCGCGAACACGACGTGGACTCGATCTTCGATCTCGAGACCGAGCACATGCGATCGTACGCCGCCGAACTCGACGAACGAACCGAGGCGGGGACGTACACGGCGTCGACGGCCGGCACCTACTACGCGGTCGTTCGGGCGTTTCTCTCCTGGTGTGTCCACGGCGGCATTCTCGAGACCAATCCGGCCGCGGTCGACGCAGCGACCGAGGCCTTGCCGACCGACGACGAGAACGGTCGCTCTCGTGGGCAGTTCTGGACGAGCGACCAGCGACGGGCCCTCGAGTCCGCCGTCCGAGAGCGAGCGCTCGAGGCGACCGACGCCGGCCGGAGCGAACGGATCGGCCGACTGCGCGACTACGCGATGGTGGCCGTCCTCGCTCACAGCGGCGCCCGCGGCGCCGAACTCTTCCGGGTTCCCGAGGACGACCGGCGGACCGGCGCGACGTGGGCCGACGTCGACTTCTACACCGGTTCGATTCGCGTGCTCGGAAAGTCCCAGCGACTCGAGGACGCCCCCCTGCCGGCGGCGGCGCGAACACCCCTGCGTCGGTACCGCGTCGTGCTCGACCCGCCGTCGAACGAGTGGCCGCTGTTTCCGACGCGTCACGCCCCGTCGATCGCACGCCGGGTCCGGTCGGTGCTGGCGGAACGGGGCCACGACGAGGATGAAATAGACGCCATTCTCGAGGGAACGACCGCGACCGAGGTCGCTCGCGAGCGCTCGATCGCCCCGCCGGCGATCACCACCGAGGGGGCGCGATCGATCCTCCGCCGGCTCTGTGAGGCGGTGGACGTCGACGTCGACGGCGACTATCTCAAACCCCACGGTGCACGGCGCGGTCTCGAGGAAGAACTGTACCGACGGGATCCGACGACCGCACAGACTGCACTCCGGGAGACGTTTTTAGAACAGTCGATCGTGGTCGTCGAAGAGGGCCACGAGTCAGGAATCGAACTCGAGACGGAAGACGTCGTCGACGAGCAAGCTGCCGACGAGTGAGAGAGCGAAATCGACGGGCTCGTCGGTCGAATCTCGAACCGTAACGACGAGCGTCGATCGTTCGAGTGAGGATACCGACCCGTCTCGAGCGAGTCAGACTGTGGCGTGTCCCCACCACACCGAGAGTCCCGTGCCCTTCACTGGGACACCTGCGCCGGTCGCGGAACGGACCGACGAACGCCGTCGGCCTGTGCCTCGAGTAACTTCGTGACGAACCCGGTGACCTCGATCTTCTCCTCGAGCAACTGATCACGCCGCTGTCTCCAGACGCGAGTCACGGCCTCGTCGGCGACGAGTTCCTCGACGTGTGCGAGAGCCGTCTCCTCGTCGGCGGTCGACCGGAGGAGGTCGTACTCGGTCTCGAGTTCGACGAAGTTGCTCATGTCCCGTTCTCTGGCGGCGAACGACTGGATGCGGACGGCGGGCGTACCGAGAACGGCGGCTTCGGTCGCCATCGTCGCCGAGTCGCCGGCGTAGAGGTCCGCGTGATACAGCAGGTCGTGAATGAGGTGGGCGGGAACCGGAAGTCGGTACTGCTCGAGTTCCGGCGGTAGTTCGTCGGTACTGGTGATGTAGACCTGCCCGTGCTCGGCGAGGATCTCGACGAGGCGCTCTTTGCCCTCCTGTGAGAGCCCGCGTTCACCCACGTCGTGGAGCGCGTCCCACTTCTTGAAGCGCAACAGGAAGTATCGCTCGTCGGGGTCGATCCCGTACTCACGCAAGCGGTCCGGCGAGGGATCGAAGCGGTCGGGGTGGAGGTACGCGAGTTCGTGATAGCCGTTGTAGCGGAGGTGTTTGTCGCCGTAGTCCTCTTCGAACCGCTTTGGCGTACAGACGACGTGAGCCAGCGGCGTCGTGATCCGGTGGGAGGTGATCCCTTCGTTGTCGATGAAGACGACGCTTCGAGCCCCCACCAGACGGGCGACGTGTGAGACTGCGACGCCGCCGATCGCGGTCATCACGTCCGGATCGATCTCGATCGCCCGACGGAGCAAGCGCAGTTCGTAGGTCGCCTGCACCTTCGCCAGCCCGAACAGGGAGTCCTGCGAGCCGGCCAAGACCTCGTGTGGGATGTCGTAGCGCTCGAGCAACGGCACCGCGAGGTCGTTCTCGCGGGCGAAGACGTGAACCTCGTCGCCGTTGTCCTCGAGTTGGTCGATAACGTGTCGATAGAAGTGGACGTGCGCGGGATGTTGAATCGTAATAATAACGTTCATTCGATAGTCACCACCATGTCCTCGTTTTCGGCTCGGTCGAAGGTCATCGCGAGCAGCAAGCAGAGTCCGGAGACCATCGCCACGAGAGCGGTGGTCAGCAGTCGTCCCGGTAGCGAGTCGGCGCTCTCTCTGGCCGTGAGCGCCGCGCCGAGGCCCGCGAGGGCGATTCCGGCACCGACGGTCCCGACGAGATACATGAACGCCAGCGGGTGAAAGTCCGTCAGGACGTACCGGAGGCCGAGTCGCCGGCAGAACCGCCGAAGCAAGAGCCACGAGAGGTTCGGAACGAACGACCGGTACTCGATGTGACTCTCCTCGTCGCCGTAGACGGCGGGCATCGAGACGTCCGCGACCCGCAGTTGGCGCGTGTTCAGGGCGACGAGCAGATCGTTCGTAAAGCCGTACTCCTCGTAGAGGTTCTCGATGTCGATCCGCTCGAGCGCCTCGTTCGAGATCGCGGTGTAACCGTTCTGGGGGTCCATCATCCCCCAGTAGCCACTCGAGATCTTCGTCAGAAACGAGAGGGTGAAGTTGCCGAACAACCGGAACGAAGACATTTCTTCGACGTACTCCTGGCCACTCAGCCGGTTACCCTTCGCATAATCGGCCGTCCCGTCGACGATCGGGTCGAGCAGCCGGTCGAGCTGGTCGGGGTCCATCTGTCCGTCACCGGCCATGACTGCGGTGACGTCCATCCCGTCGGCCAGCGCGCGTTCGTAGCCGTGTTTGATCGTGCCGCCGACGCCCCGGTTTTCCTCGTTCTGGATCGGGACGACGGTCGGACCGGCCTGTGTCGTGGCACCGCCATCGGCGACTGCGCCGGATTCGGACGGGAGGTCGTGGTCCTGGCTGTCCGTGCCAGTGTCGGTATAGCCGTCGCCATCGCCGTCACCGGCCACGGCGTCGGGAACGCCACTCGAGACCGTCGCGTGGCGGACGATCTCCGCCCACGTGTCGTCGGTCGAGCAGTCGTCGATGGCGTACACGCGATCGACGAACGCCGGCATCGTCTCGATGACGTCGCCGACGAAGCCTTCCTCGTTGTACGCCGGGACGACGACTGCGACGGTGTGTTCCTCGTACATCGGGTTCACTCCGGTTCCTCGTCCTCGAGTCGACCGATACTACTGTGACCGTCCGAACACACGCGTCGTGCCAGCTGTCTCACGTGTCCCTTCATCTAGTCACACCTGACCGCTTCCCGGGTAATTGTAATCCTTGGCTTGCCGGCTCGTAACGGCTACCTAGCCATCCGTCGGCAGTCGAATGGGACACCGTCCCGATTGCAGTGGGAGCGAACGAGCGAAACGAAGGGGTGTCGTGTATCGAGAAAATCCAACTGGCGTCAAGTGGTCCGTGTCAACACGTCACGGTAGCAGGGATCCAGTAACGCGATGCTACACGCGAGAAGGGGGACGCAAACGGCGGAGTACGACGACGATGGGGGCCAGAGAGACCGGCTCAGACGAGCAGCCACACCACGATCGTCAACAGGACGGTCACGAGCAGGATCGTCAGTCCGATACTCGCCCGGAGGTGGATCCGCGAGGGGTGGCCACCGTTGGCCGGGTGGCGTTCCTCGACGCGGACGAACCGATCGGGAAGCCGACGGGCGGCTCGATCGACGGCGATCGTTGGATTGTTACCGACCCAGTAACACCGCCGGACGAAGCCGACCGCGGCGGCGTCGACGGCGCGGTAGGTTTCGGTGACCGCGAGCATCGAGCCGCGACCGACGTAGAACGTCGCCGGATTGAGGGCGAACGCCGGATCCGGGAGGTCGAGTTTCGACAGCGGCTTGCGGATGATCTTGAAGCCGACGACGGAGACCGCAAGCAAGATCGCCGCGTCCATCAGGTGGCCAGTGCTGTAGGGATCGAGCGTCTCGGGACCCTCCGGACCGGCGAATCCGGAACCGTCGATCAACGGCAGGAGGTCCGTAAAGACCGGCCAGCCGATCGCGGGAAGCCCGAGGACGAGACACGCACCGCCGACGGAGAGCATCGCTACCGTCTGGCCCGATTTTGCGTCTTTCACCTCGTAGTCGGCCGGCCCGTGCAAGAACGCGTAGTAGCCGAGCTTGATGAACGAGAGGAACGTTCCGATGGCACCGATGAACAACAGCCAGTACAGCGCCCGATGTTCCGGCCCGCCGAAGTACCCGGAGGCAGCGTCGAGGACCATTCCCTTGCTGACGAAGCCGCTGAAGCCGGGCACCGCCGTAATGGAGAGTGCGCCGATGGCGAACGCGATCGCCGTGATCGGCATCTCCCGCCAGAGTCCGCCGAGCTTGTAGAGATCGTTCTCGCCCGTCCGATAGATGATGATCCCGACGGCCATGAACAGCAGACTCTTGTACAGGATGTTGTTGAACAGGTGCCCCATCGCCCCGGCGACGCCGATGGTCGTCCCGATTCCGATCCCGGCGACCATGTACCCCAGCTGGGCCTGAATGTGATAGGAGAGTAAGGCCCGCATGTCGTGTTGAAGCAACGCGAAACAGACGCCGTAGACGGCCATCAGGCCGCCCATATACGCGAGGTAGGTGTTGCCACCCTCCGGAACCGCTCGGTAGAGGATCAGTGCGCTCGTCTTCGTCGTAAAGGCCGCGAGGAACACCGACGCGGCGAAGTGTGGACGCGGATAGGTGTCGGGAATCCACGTGTGGAAGCCGACGAACGCGACGTTGACGCCGATACCGAGGACGGCGAGCAAGAGCGGGATACCACCCGCTCCGGTCGAGATGCTCGCCGGCTCCCCGTAGAGGAACGTCCCTTCGACTGCGTAGTGGGCCGTCACGGCGAACAACACTAAACTGCCGCCGATCCCGTGGGCGATGGCGTACCGATAACCTGCCCGGACGGCGTCGCCGCCGTAATGCCAAACGAGTAACGTACTCGTGATGGCCATCAACTCCCACATGAACACGAGCGTAAGCCAGTCACCGGCGAAGGCCGCGCCGATCGCACTCGAGACGTACGCTAGCGCGAACGCGGTCATCACTCGCGAGGCGTCACTCGAGTAGGCGTAGATCACGGCGAAGGTCCCGAGAAAGCCCAGCCCGAGGGCCACCAGCCGGGAGAAATCGTCGAGGAAGAACGGCTGAACCTCGAACGCGAGGAACGTCCCCGAGAGGAGAACGCCGTCCGGGGCGAACAGTGCGACCGCGACGACGCTGGCCAGACTCAGTGCCCCGACGGCGAAGCCGACGATCCGCGGGAGGACGAGAACGAGCAGTGCGGCGGCGAAGACGACCAACGGTGGGTAGAGCATCGTCAGTGCGTCGATTTCAGTTCCCGATGGGGTCGTCAGGGGTGTCGATGTCAGTGTCAGAGGTGCCATAGCTGTCGTCGTCTCCGCGAGTGTGGTCAGGGTCGAAGTCACGATCGTACTCGTACTCGTACTCGTGCTCGTGCTCATCGCCATCGTCATGGTACCACCTCCCCCGTCGCCGTCTCGACGATATAGGCGGCGAGTTCGAGGAAGATCGCGTAGTCGGGAACGACCCCGAGCGTGACCGCTCCGGTGGCGATGACGAGGATCGGCATCAGCATGAGCCAGGTGCTCTCACCGAACAGCGGCGAGCGCCGTTCCCAGCCGCCCGGTGGCGGTCCGCCGTGGTGATGATGGTCGTCGTGATCGCCGTGATCGTGGTGATCGTCGGCGTGTTTGTCGTGAGTTTCGTGATCGCTCGGGTATCGGTCGACGGCGTATTCGTGTTCGTCCTCGCGCTCGTCGTCTTCGTCTTCGCCCCCACCGGCGGGCTGTGGCGCACCGCCGTCAGTCGCCAGCGAGTCGTCGCCTGTCTGCTCGGCTGCGTAGGATTCGCGCTGACCGCCGAGTGGAAACTCGAGGATCGGTTTCGCGTCGTGGCGGTCTTCCGTCTCGAAGAAGGCGGTGTAGACGACCGGCCAGAGGTAGGCGATGTTGAGGATTCCTGAGACGACCAGCGCGAGCGCGAACAGCCAGTAACTGCCGCCAAGCGAGCCGGCGCCGATCATCATGTAGAACTTGCTGACGAAACCGGCGATCAGCGGGATACCGGCCATCCCCGCCGCACCGACCGCGAAGGCACTCATTACCAGCGGCATTCGTTTGCCGATGCCGGCCATCTCGCTGACGTAGTCGGTGTGGGTCTCGACGTGGACCGCACCCGCACAGAAGAACAGCGTGAGCTTGCCGAACGCGTGAGCTGGAATGTGAAAGAGTGCGCCGAAGACTGCGATCGGATGGAGCATCGAGAGTCCCAGTACGATGTACGACAGCTGGGCGGTCGTCGAGTACGCCAACCGCCGCTTCAGGTGATCTTTGCGCATCGCGATGATACTCGCCGCCGTCAGCGTGAACGCCGCGAGGATCGCGACGGGAACGTTCAAGCCGACCTCGCCGACCATCGGGACGTTCAGTGGAAGCTCCCGGATCGTCTCGACGCCGTAGACCTCGAGGATGACCCTCGCGACACCGAACGCGCCGGACTTGACGACGGCCACGGCGTGGAGCAGCCCCGACACCGGCGTCGGCGCGACCATGGCGTCGGCGAGCCAGGAGTGAAGCGGCATCACTGCTGCTTTCACACCGAAGCCGGCGATCAGCAGGAAGAACGCGGCCTGTGCGAAGACGGGTTCGGCCTGAGCGGCCTCCGCGAGGGCGGACATTCCGCCAGCCTCGAAGGTGAGCGTACCCTCGCCGACGCCCGCGGTGAGCCAGTAGACCAGCACCGTCCCGGCCAGCAGGAAGACCCCGCCGCCGAAGAACGTATAGGTGAGGTACTTTCGGCCGGCGATTCGGGCCTCCGAATCTTCGTTGTGGGCGACCAGCGGGTAGGTCACCAGCGACAGCAACTCGTAGAAGACGAAGATCGTCACCAGATTTCCGGCGAACGCGATTCCCAGCGCCGTCGAAAGCGAGGCGGCGAACGCGGCGAAGAATCGCGTCTGGGCGTGTTCGTCGAGCCCCCGCATGTAGCCCGCCGCGTAGAAGGACGTGAAGATCCAGAGGAAACTCGCGAGTAACGCGAACAACATCCCCAGCGGATCGGCTCGCAGGACGAAGTCGATCCCGGCGACGAACTCGAGGCCGGTCGACTCAGCGAGACTCCACTCGTAGACCGTCCCGTCGAGGACGCCCGGAAGCATACTCAGGACGATCCCGAACTTCGTGAGCGCGGCGACGACCGACCAGCCTTCGCGGACGTTCGGGAAGCGATACGACGCGATAATCAGGACGACCGCGATCGCCGAGACGAGCACGGCAGCCAGCGGACGCGGGTCAGTCACGGCGTTTTCGACCATCAGTTGAACACCTCCGAGACGAACGGCTCGAGCCAGTCGTAGAACAGGTCACCCGAGAAGCCGAGGGCGACCGCCAGGACGGCCGCGACGACCACGATCGAGAGCATGCCGATCGAGACGGCGTCGGGGCGTGCACGGTCGGATTGGCGGGTCAGTCCCGGCCCAGATCCGCCGTCGGTCGCGACCACGTCCGCATCCGGCGCGTGGGGGTCCTCGAGCCAGTTCGCCGGCGTGAAGTACATCTTCTCGAGCAGCCGGGCCGAGTAGGCCAGCGTGAGCATCGTACTGAGGAAGATCACGGCGGCGACCGACCAGACTTCGGCCTGGACGGCGCCGAGGGCGATGTACCACTTGCCGACGAAGCCGACCGACGGTGGGATGCCGATCAGTGCGATCAGGAGGACGGCCATGCCACCTGCGACGACCGGCCGTCGAGCCGCGAGACCGGCGTACTCGTCGACCGTGCGGGCGCCGTAGCCCAGTGCGATGACGCCGGCGGCGATGAACAGGCCGGCTTTCATGATGCCGTGGCCGACGAGGTGGATCACCGCGCCGACCAGCGCCGTCTCGGTGACCAGTCCGTATGCGGCCACGACCAGGCCGAACTGCGAGACCGAGGAGTACGCGAGCATGCGTTTGACGTCCCGCTGGATCACCGCGAGGGTGCTGCCGGCGACCACGCTGACCGCGCCGACGGTGATCACGATTTCGCGTGCGTACGGTGTCTGGGTCAGGAAGTCGACCGTGAACACCGTATACATGACTCGAGCGAGCGCGTACGCGGAGACGGTCGAGACGAGTGCCGCGACGAGCGGCGTCACCCCGTCGGGGGCGTGCTGGTAGGCGTCGGGCTGCCAGGCGTGAACCGGCCACTGGGCGACCTTGATCGCGAAGCCGACGAAGACGAACGCGAACGCGGCCCGGACCAGCGTGTTCTCGTAGCCGCCCTGGGCCTGTGGGATCGCCTCGGCGAGTTCGATCATGTTCAGCGTCCCCGTCGCCATGAACAGCAGGCCGACACCGAGCAGGTACAGCGACGCGCCGACGGTCCCCACGATGAGGTACTTGAGTCCAGCGACCGCGGATTCCGGGCCGTCACCGCTGGCGATGAGCGCGTAGGTCGCGAGCCCGGTGATTTCGAGGAAGACGAACATGTTGAACACGTCGCCGGTGAAGGTGAGCCCGAGCAAGCCGCCGACGAGCAGCAGGTAGCCGCTGTAAAAGGTGTTCCCGCGCGGGCCGCCGAGGCGGGTGTACGCGAGCACGCCGGCCGAGGTGCCGGTGACGAGCAACGCGATCGTCGTCGACAGCCGGTCGGCGACGAGTTCGATCCCGTAGGCTCGCGGATAGCCACCGAGCTGGTGGATCACCGTCCCCTCACTGTAGACGACGGTCGCGAGGACGACGGTCGCGACGAAGAGACTCGAGGTCGTGAGCGTCGTGAAGAGCCAGCCGGCGCGGTCGAAGCGCAGGCCGAAGACGAGCGGCAAGGTCGCCGCGAGGATCGGTGCGGCGACGAGCAAAACGGGGATCGCCTCGGAGAGAGCGTCACTCATCGGCACGCACCTCCCGGAGGGTGTCCTCGCGAAGGGTCCCGTACTCGGCGTAGATCCGGACGATCAGGGCGAGTGCGACGGCCGTCAGTGCGACGCCGACGACGATGGCGGTCAGGACGATAACGTGTGGGAGCGGACTCGCGACGAGGAGTTCGCCCGGATTCGTCTCCGCCGGGACGATCGGAGCGTCGCCGCCTTCGACGTAGGCTACGGAGACGAAAAACAGGAAGATCGCCGTCTGGAAGAGGTTGACGCCGATCACCTTCTTCACGAGGTTCTCGTTGGCGATCATCATGTAGAGTCCGATCGCGAGCAGGACGAACGCCAGGACGTAGGTGTAGTGGGTATCGAGGTACTCAATCATCGTCGTCACCTCCGTTTTCACTGTCACGGTCGCCGCCGCGCCCGGCGACGGAGCCGGGACTGGAACTCGAGTCCGTGCCACGCTCCGGCGTGAATCCCGACGCCGTCGCGAAAAAGAGCGTGATCACCACGCCCGCGACGATCAGGGCGATCCCGCCGATCTCGATGGTCTCCATCCCCCACTTCGGGGCGATTCCGAGGACCTCGTCGAACAGTTCGTACTCGAGGAAGGCGCCGCCGAGTGCCATCGTCGCCAGCCCGACGCCGAGGAAGATGGAGACGCCGCCGGCGATGAGCGCGACGAGCGTGGAGTTCGAGAGCCACTGTCGAGTGGGTTCGATCCCGAACGCGAACGCGAGCATGAGGATCGTGACGCCGATGATCGCGCCGCCTTGGAAACTCCCGCCGGGTGTGTCGGCGCCGTGGAACGTCATGAACAGCCCGTAGGTGAGCGTGAACGGGGCGATGATCTTCACGGAGGTCAAGATGACCTGGCTCTCGGTGTAGGTGTCGTCGTACTGATCTGCCATCAGGCGAACACCTCCCGTTTGAGGACGATGAGAACGGCGACGCCGGCCGCGAAGACGACGACCGCCTCGCCGAAGGTGTCGAAGCCACGGTAGGCGGCCAGTACGGCCGTGACGGCGTTCTGGACGCCGGTATCGTCGTAGGTGTGCTGGATGTAGTACTGGGTCACGTCGGCGTTGGCCCAGACGGGGGCGTCCTCGGCCCCGACGGCGACCATCTCGGGTAACACCGTCCAGAGCAACACGATCGCGAACGCCCCGACCGCGACGACGCCGGGCCAGTGGACCCGCTCGAAGAGTCGATCGGTCGACGGCCGCGTCGTCCGGGCGATCGTCAGGAGGAGGAGGATCGTCGTCACTCCCGCGCCGATCGCCGCCTCGGTCATCGCGACGTCGGGTGCCAGCAGGAAGGTGTAGAAGATCGCCATCCCCAGACTGTAGGCGCCGAAGACGACGATCGCAGACAGCACGTCGCGAAACAGCGCCGTGGTGACGGCGGTCAACAGGATGAAGACCATGAGCGTGTACGCGAACCAGCTCATCGTCATCGGTTCTCACCCTCCGTCTGACTCTGGCCCGTGTTCCCATCTTCCTCCGGCGTCCAGGGCTCGATACCGGTCTCTGCGGCCGATCGGGCGATCGCGTGGGCCGCGGTCGGGTTCGTGATGAACACGAAAAACAGCAACAAGACGGTGTAGATCGTTGCGTTCTGCCAGCCGAGCGCTAACGCGACCGCTGCCAGCGCCATCCCCGCACCGAGCGTGTCGGTCTGGGACGCGGTGTGAGAGCGGGCGTAGACGTCCGGCAGCCGGAGCACGCCGACCGCGGAGACGAACGTGAAGAACAATCCGAGGACGACCAGCACGACGATCGCCCAGAAACGGATCGTCTCGATCACAGGACACCACCCCGTTCGACGGTGAACTTCGAGATGGCGACTGCCATCAGGAAGTTCAACAGCGCGTAGATCAGTGCGACGTCGAGAAACCAGGGTTCGCCAAGTCCCGCCGCCAGTAGCGCCAGGATCACTACTGTGTTCGTCCCGAGGACGTTCACCGCGAGCAGTCGATCCTGAGTCGTCGGCCCGGCGATCGCTCGATAGAACATCATAATCGCGAGAACCACGAACAGCGCGGCAGAGGCCACGAAGAACTCGTCGAGACCGACTGCAGGATCGATCACAGCTCCTCACCTCCGATGACCTCGGCGTCACCGCGTTCTTTCGGCGTCGCCGTCGCCGCCGCCTCGCGGCCGTAGAAGACGAACCGGACCGCCCGCTCGAGCGACCCCTCGAAGAGGTCGTCGCGGGCGACTTGCGTGAGCGAGTGGACGATCAACTGCTGGTTGTTCGCTCGAACGGTCAGGGTTCCGGGGGTAAGCGTGATACTGTTCGCGAGTGCGAGCAGCGGCAGACCGCTCCTGACGCGCGCGTTCACCCGCGTCAGCTTCGGGTCAATCGGCATCGAGGGCCGAAGGATCACGAGTGAGATCGCGAGATTCGCCCTGATGATCTCCCAGATCAGGTACGGGATGTAAAGCGTAAACCGGACGACGCGAAGCGGCGAGCCGACCAGCGTCGGAGCCGTCGTAAACGTGACGTGAGAGAGTGTGACGGCGACGATTCCGGCGACTGCAGCGCCGGTGACGAGATCGAAGGTATAGGTCGGATCGCCGAGGGTCAGATAGAATCCATAGGAAATGAGAAACATCGCGAACAGCCGACTCCGGCTTCCGGGGCCGACCAGCCGCTCGTGTCTCGCCGATCGCTCGACCGGGGCCTCGTCGTATCGAAGCCCGACACGATCGAGTTCACGCTCGAGTGGCTGGAGCATGGGGGCCGTCGCCCCGGGCTGGTACTCCGGGTCGAGGATCACACACTCGAGGTCGTGTTCGTCCGCGTAGGCCGCGAAGGCCTTCGCGTAGTCCCGCGGGCCGAAGAGGTACTCCTGGTCGCCGACGATTTCCGTTTCGATCGTCAGCGAGTGGCTGTGGGAGCCGGCATCTTCGCGGACCCACGCCGCGGCCCGCTCGAGGAGGGAGGTGGCGAACTCGATCTTGTCTTGTCCCTCCGGGAGGTCGGCCTCGTAGGGGACCGCGACGACGAGGTGAATTTGAACCTCGGCGGGGTCGACGTCGTCGGCCAGCGCCGTTTGAACGGCGTAACTCACGGTCTGTCGAACTGTCACCGATTCCGACAGCGGGACGAGCACGCGCCTATCCGCCACGGCGATCCCCTCCAGACGACGGGTCCTGATTACTCATGGCTCGGGTTCTGTTAGTCGAGTCAAGCGGTAGCCACAGGAAAACTATTTCGTTATCCCTCAGCCAGAATCGTAATACGGCGATTTTTCACGACTGTTTGTCGGCAGATGACCACGTGACAGATTCGTCAAATGATGATTGCCCACTGATTGCGACGAAAAATGCCGTTTCGGGTGCCGTAGGGACAGTTCTGGAACGCGTGTCCGGATTCTGCGACGCGTCGCTGAATCGTGTCCGCGTGAGAGCCGGCGATCAGAAACGGAACGCGTTCAATCGCCAACCGATGGCGTAGCCGAGTGGAGATAGCCCCGTTGCCACTCGTAGCGAGCCTCCACGACGTTCAGTCCACGGTTCGTGATCGTGTAGGAGTTCGTCCGTCCATCCAGTTTCCCCTTCTCGACCAGTCCACGTTCGACGAGCGTGTCGAGGTTCGAGTAGAGCCGGCCGTGGAGGATGTTTCGATCCTGCGACCGCTCGAGTTCGCGCATGATCTCGTTGCCACTCGGTGCGCCCATGCCGCTCAGGACGAACAGCAGGTCCCGCTGGAAGCCGGTCAGATCGTACAACATCTACAGCGAGAGTTCGATTTCGGGCCATAAATATCGTCATTATTGTCCCGAAAGTTAGCCAGGTGCTAAGGGTGAAACTGGCCCCGGAGAGAGGCCGTCACGCGTAATGAAGATAAGAAGGGGAAGAAGCGACGCCGCATAAGGAGAGGAAGAAGCGACGCCGCATAAGGAGAGGAAGAAGCGACGCCGCATAAGGAGAGGAAGAAGCGACGCCGCAGTCGACCGCTCGAGCAGTTCGAACGCGACCAGAGGCTGATCGGAGACACGCGAACCAGCCACCCTGAAGCCCAGTTTCTCGCTTATCACCCGTATAATAAACAGCTGTAGCAGGGACACTCGAGACAATGTTCACTGCCAGTTTCACGACGAAAACGAGGCGTCACCGACGGTCGCGATGCGACGGACGCCTACACCGGCGAGTGGTCTCGCGAGCCGACTGCCGTCGTGTACCCAGGCGGACACTGTCGACGCGATTCGCGAGAGTGTTGATTCGCGGTCACGTGGGCTCGAGCTCGAATTCGAACCCGAGGACGTCACGTTCGCCGAACGGCCTGTAGCCGAGACACCAGTACCAGCAATGTCATCTCCAATCGCGACAACTGCCGACATCGAGACAGTCTGTATCGACCGTACCGGGTACCGGAGTTCGATCGTCGAACCAGTACGGATGGCCGGGACCGGCATCCAGTTACTGCTCGTCGTCGCCGGAATCGCTTTCTTCGTCGCCGGTGTCGCGCTCGCGGTCGGTGGGCCGGCAGCCGGAGACGTTACGTCCGGGTTCGTCGACGACGACTCGTCGATTCCGTGGGTCGGCGGTGGGAGCGGGAGTGAGAGTCCGGACGAAGACGGAGACGACGAAAGCGAGGACGAAAGCAGTAGCGGTGGGAGTATCTCGGTCGGTGGCGGCGACGATGGGAGTGGGACTGAGAGTGATGACGGCGACTCGAGCGATGAACCCGACTCAGGAGAAGATGGTGACGATGGAGATGGAGCGGACGGCGATGGAGCGGACGAAGCGGATGACGACGACGGTGCAGGTGACAGTGACGACGAATCGGACAGCGACGACAGCGGGGCTAACGATGACGACAGTGACGAATCGGACAGTGACGACAGTGGGGCTGACGATGACGACAGTGACGAATCGGACAGCGACGACAGCGGGGCTGACGATGACGACAGTGACGATGCGGACGATGGGAGCGGTGACGACGACGAGTCGGACGGCGACGACCAGAATGACAGTAACGATGGGAGTGATGACGGGGAAGATGAGGGCGACGAGTCCGACGGGAGTGACGACGAGTCCGACGACAGTACTGACGACGATAGCGATGGGGAAGACGAGAACGAGGACGATGGAAGTGACGAAGACGACGAGGACAACGAAGACGGCGAAGACGACGAAGACGACAGTGGACTCACGCTCGGGTGAACTACTCCGTCCTACTCATTCCCGTTGCTCTGTTCGCTCCTTGAGGACGGGGGCTTAGCGCCCTCTCTTTCAGCTAATACGAAACGACCGACACCGTGAGACGACAGTGGCCAATCGTCTTCTAGAATTACGACTGTACGTGCACTTCGCTCTCGAGGCGCCGACATCCGAAACGAAATAGCGATCGGAGAGCAGATTTGCACCGATGTCTCTCAGACGGCCTCGACCGAGACATGGTTCCTCGACGATTACCACGTTGACGGAGACGAAGATTGCGCTCATCGAACCGTTGGAACGAACAAACAGTTGGTGATCGACATCCGTGGGGACGCTCGAAGCGACACTGCCGCCTTTCGACGAACTCAGAATCTCGGAGCAAGCTGTCGCCTCTCGTCTCCGACGTGGAATCGAACAGATCCTCAGAAGTACGCTGACCGACGTCACGACTCCTTCTCGATAGTGGTTTAAAAGGGAGTTGGATACTAAAAAGTCAGGGTCAACCGCGTTAGCTACCTACGGCGGACTCGATGAGCAGGGATTCCACCGAATTCGACGCGGTACTCGACCTCTGTCGTGACCACCACCGTCGAATCGTGCTCGCGGTACTCGCGGAAGAACGCCGTCCGTTAACGATGAACGATCTCTCGAAGGCGATACTGAAGTACAATCATTCAACGCCAGTTACGGAAGTTTCCGAAGAGGTACTCACAGAGATTCGCCTCTCGTTGTATCACGAGCACATCCCGAAGTTGGAATCGGAAGAGATCATCGAATACGACCCGGAGCGCCAACACGTAGTACCGACGGAGCGGTTCGACCAGTTGCGACCGTCGCTCTCTGTGATCATCGAGGTCGATCCAGATCTGCAAGTACCTGTCGAACTGTAAGCACGTCTCGAGTGTCCCTGTTCCGACGCAGTGTATCGATTGTTCCATCAGCGATGTAGACGACACTCGGTCAGCGCTGTGAACACCCCGCCCTACTCGCTCACTCGCTATCGCTCGTTCGCTCCTCGAGGACCGGGGCTTAGCGCCCTCTATTTCAGCGAACGCCGCTGGACCGAGCAGAGATTCGAGACGACCTGCCGCTCGAGTCTCGAGGACACGGCCACAGAACAGAACTGCAAGAAGGAATCAACGAACGACCACAGCAGCGGGTATGGACCCGGACTCGGGCTCGAACTCGGATACGGATACGGACACGGACACGGACGCGCGGTGCACCCGTATCACTCGACGGTCACGCTCTTCGCGAGGTTCCGGGGTTTGTCGATCGGGCGTCCGAGCTCGTTCGCGGCGTGATACGACAGCAACTGCAACTGGACGTTCGCGAGCAGCCCCGCCCAGACCGGATGCGTGTCGGGAATCGAGAGATGGGCGTCGCCGCTCTCGACGGCCGGGTGGTCCTCCGGCGCGACCGTAACGATCGGCGCACCGCGGGACTGGGCCTCCGTCGCGTTGGTCTGGACCGCCTCGTCGCCACCGCCCGTGAAGACCGAGAACACCGGCGTCGCCTCGGTGACCAGCGCGAGCGGGCCGTGTTTGAGCTCACCGGCAGTGAACCCTTCGGCGTGCTCGTAGGTGATCTCCTTGAACTTCAACGCCCCCTCGAGCGCGACGGCGTGACCGAGTCCCCGGCCGATGAAGAAGAACGCCCTGCTCTCGAGGTATCGCTCGGCGAGATCGGCGGCGCGACTCGTCTCGACGACCGTCTCGACCTGTTCCGGGAGGTCCGAGAGGGTCTCGAGCATGGCGTCGAGGTCGTCGATCGGCTGGGCGTCGGGGATGTCAGCGGCGATGCGCTGGGTGAGCAGGGCGAGTGTGACCGATTGCGAGGAGAACGTCTTGGTCGCGGCGACGCCGATCTCCGGGCCGGCGCGGATGTAGAGCGCGTCGTCGGTCTCGCGAGCGGCGGTCGACCCGACGACGTTGGTGACCGCGACGGTGCGAGCGCCGCGGGCGTTGGCCGACCGAACGGCCGCGAGCGTGTCGGCGGTCTCGCCGCTCTGGGTGACCGCGACGACGAGCGTCCGCTCGTCGATCGGGCCGGCAGAGGACTCGTACTCGCTGGCGCGGTGGACCGCCGTTCGAACGTCGGCTTCCCGCAGGAGCCACTCCCCGTACATCGCGGCGTGGTAGGACGTCCCGCAGGCGACGAACTGGACGTCGTCGACGTCCGCGAACGTGCCGGCGGGGAACTCCGCGAGCTCGATCTCGCCGTCTGTAACCCGACCCTCGATCGTGTTCGCGAGCGAGGTCGGCTGGCTGTGGATCTCTTTGCGCATGTAGTGGTCGTACTCGCCTTTCCCCGCGTCCTCGGGATCCCAGTCGACGGTGTCCATCTCGCGGGTAACGGCGTTACCCTCGAGATCGGTAATCCGGTAGCCCTCGGGTTCGAGGACGACGACGTCGCCGTCCTCGAGGTAGATCACGTCGTTGGTCTCCTCGAGGAAGGCGGGGATGTCACTCGCCAGGAACCACTCCTCGGAGCCGAGTCCGAGCACGAGCGGCGATCCCTGGCGGGCGGCGTAGATCGCCTCCTCGTCGTCGGGCGACGTTCCCGTTCCCGATTCGTCGCTATCGACGATCGCGGCGACGGCGTAGCTGCCCTCGAGGTCGGCGATCGCCTTTCGAAACGCCGTCTCGATGTCGGCGGTTTGTTGGCGATACTCGTCGATGAGGTGTGGGATGACTTCGGTGTCGGTTTCGCTCTCGAACTCGTGACCCCGTGCCTCGAGGTCGGTTTTGAGCGTTGCGTAGTTCTCGATGATGCCGTTGTGAACGACCGCGATCTCACCCGTGGTGTCGGTGTGCGGGTGTGCGTTCTCGTCTGTCGGCGGGCCGTGGGTGCTCCAGCGGGTGTGACCGATGCCGATGGTTCCGCTGCCGGTCGGCGACTCGTCGAGGCCGGTTTTGAGCGCGTCGACCTCGCCGGAGCACTTGCGGACCTTCAGGCCCGTCCCGTTCTTGATGGCGATGCCGGCCGAGTCGTAGCCGCGGTACTCGAGGTTCTCGAGGCCTGTGAGTAGCGTCTCGACTGCGTCGTCGCGTCCGACGCGGGCGATGATCCCACACATTAGCCCGTCACCCCCGCTCCGACTCCCGTCCCCGGTGCCGGCCCCGGTTCCGGTCCGCCGAGAGCCGCTCGTCGTCCCTCGCGGTCGCCCGAGCCGCCGGTGGCGATGGCCCGGGCCGTCGCATCGGTCGTGGAGTGCGGTACGGTGCCCGTCGAAGTCGTCGTGTGGTCGGTCATAGTTGAGATGCGTTGGACGTCCCGTGTGGCAGGGACGTGTTCCCGTCGAGACCATCACGTCCGCCCCCCATTGCTATAGATTCGATAAGACGGTTGTACCGCGACCGGCCGCCGACGTTCCGAAAAGAGTCTGAAACGGCGGCGTCTGATCCACAGACAGTGAGAGAACGGGAGATTGCCGGCCGAGCGGTGGACGACGCTCGATTTTCGCGGGCCGAGGAGCCGTCTGACGGACTGTTTCACTGCGTCTGACGGCGCTTATCACCCCGATAAACGGCGTCTTCGAGGGGGAGTTCTCGAGGAGTGTCGAGTGCAGAGATCAGCGATCGAAAGGCCGTACGGGAATCGACGAGCGATGAGCGATCGTGGGTAGAACGCGAGTCGAAAAGCGAAACAGCGTTCACGGAGACACAGTCGGGTCCAGACGGCTCGCGGAAACGGAGACGTGACGACCGAACACCACCGATCGTTACCGGGTCTCCTCGAGCGGTTCGTCCTCAGGATCGTTGGACGGAAACGTGATGACGTTCTCTCGGCCGACGGAAATCTTCTCGATCGATCCTTTCTCGTTCATCTTCGAGAGGAGGCGACTCACCTTGGACTTCGACCAGTCGGTGCGTTCGACGATCACCTGCTGTCGGAGGCGGCCGTCGTTGGCGGCCAGCATCCGCAGGACGCGGTCCTCGTCCGACAGCGATTCGGCGAGGACGTCGCGGGGGATCGATCGTGGGTCGAAGTCGGAGTCAGCGTCGGTATCGAAACCGGAACCGAGATCGGACTGCAGTTCGGCCGACAGCTCGTGTCGTGTTGGATTCGCTCCGGGTGAAGAGGCGGAACGGGTGTACCGGCCGGTCTGTTTCGTCGATGCCGTTTCCGTCCGGTCCGTCTCCGAGCGGGTCCCGATTTGCGACCGCCCATCGGTCGACGCCCTCGAGAGCGCCGCCCACAGACGAAGGGCGAACAGAACGGCGAGCAGGACGAACAACAGGGTGACGAGGACGAGTTCCCACGTCGCCCCGGCCGACGGCATGGACCAGCCGAGTGTGCGACTCGGCTGGCCCGCCACG
Organism: Natronoglomus mannanivorans; assembly: GCA_025517485.1. Taxonomy (GTDB): domain Archaea; phylum Halobacteriota; class Halobacteria; order Halobacteriales; family Natrialbaceae; genus Halomontanus; species Halomontanus mannanivorans. Next base: position 29,607 of record JAOPKB010000010.1, read on the forward strand.
ACGCTGGTAATTGTCTCGGAACCCGAACCCGACCCTGCGGCTGTGAGTCCGAGAGCCGTCGGGAACGGTACCCAGACGGGGGTCGACGTTTCGGGGCGATTCGAACGGCTATCTGTCGAGCCGTCGGAAGACGGCCCCCGGAGGGGGGATCCACGGCGGCTCGTACGCGAACGACTGTGTGTCATAATCGGTGGTCTCACGTCCGCCTGGCTGTCCACGTACTCGAGTCGAGTCGACTCCGAGTCGAGTACGGTCGCCTGCCGGCGAATACAGTAGCGGTATCGAGAACAGTCGGCGGACGGGCCTTTCATTATAGGTAACTAAAGGACTCGCTTAGTGGCTTGCTAAGCCGTAGAGCGGCCGTCGAGCGGAGCTCCAGCGGACGAAACCACGAGCGGGCGTCGGGTTCGATAGTCCTGAAATGGGGGAGAGAGGGGGTGCAACTATTTATTCGAATTATAATAATGCGCCCTCCAGCGAGAGCGATAGTCGAGGCTCACGTCACGCTGGAGCGCCAGTGGGGCGGAGAACAGCAGTCCACGGCCGACGCGACCTGACGGCTCGGTGGACTGGAATCAACGAGTGTAACGCATGAATCCGACGATCAGTGACATCGATAGCACGACCGAGGAGGAGAGGGAGGATATCGACGGTGACGGCGACGGCGTCGCCAGTGCCACCGGTACCGGCACGAGAACGGGCGTCGTCCACCGCTCGAGTGCGAGCTCGAGACGGCGAGACGTCGTCGAGCACCCGGCCCCGACCGACGATCGCGCTCGAGAGGCGACGGTCTGCGTCGTCGGCCTCGGCTACGTCGGTCTCCCGCTGGCGGTCGGGTTCAGCCGGGAGAACTACCAGGTTCTGGGCTACGACATCGACGAGTCGAAAGTCGAGAGCCTTCGAAACGGCGTCGACACGACGGGCGACGTCGGTGACGACGCGATCCAGACCGAAGAGATCGCATACACGACCGACGCCGACGTGATCGGCGAGGCAGACTACGTCGTGATCACCGTCCCGACGCCGATCGACGACACCGACCGGCCGCGACTGGACTTCGTCGAGAGCGCCGGTCGCACCGTCGGAGCGAACATGGCCCCCGGAACGACGGTCGTTCTCGAGTCGACGGTGTACCCGGGCGCGACGCGGGAAGTACTCGTGCCGGCGCTCGAGGAGTCGTCGGAACTCGAGGCGGGCAAAGACTTCTTCGTGGCGTACTCGCCGGAACGCGCGACGCCCGCGGACGACGAACACACCCTCGAGAACGTCGTGAAAGTCGTCGGGGCGGCGGACAACGCGGTCCGCGAGCACGTCGCGGCGCTGTACGAGACGGTCGTCGACGCGGGCGTCTACCGCGCCCCGTCGATCGAGGTCGCGGAGGCGTGCAAGGTCGTCGAGAACGCCCAGCGCGACCTGAACATCGCGCTGGTCAACGAGCTGGCGATGGCGTTCGATCGGATGGATATCGACACGCAGGCAGTCCTCGAGGCCGCGAGCACGAAGTGGAACTTCCACGACTACCGGCCGGGGCTCGTCGGCGGTCACTGCATCCCGGTCGATCCGTACTTCCTGACCCACCGGGCGTCTCAGGAGGGGTACGATCCCCAACTGTTGCTCGCGAGCCGGGACGTCAACGAGGCGATGCCCGAGCACGTGGCCAAGCAGACGTTCAAGGCGCTCAACCAGTGTGACAAGACGTTGCGTCAGAGCGACGTGCTGGTGCTCGGGCTGGCGTACAAACCAGACGTGGCGGACATCCGCTCGTCGAAAGCCGCCGCGGTCGTCGAAGAGCTCCGGGAGTTCGACGTCAACGTGGTCGGCTACGATCCGCTCGCAGACGACGACGCGGTGCGATCGGTGTTCGACATCGACGTTCAGGAGGAGCTCTCGTTCGAGGGGATCGACGCGGTCGTCTTCGCGACGGCACACAGCGCGTTCGACGACCTCGAGCCCGACGAAATGGCCGCAGAACTCGCCGACGAGCCGGCGCTGATCGACGTGGCCGGCGCGTTCGATCGGGACGCAGTGACGGACGCCGGCATCGCCTACTGGGGGGTGTGAGAAGATGTATCGCGGACACACCGTCGGCGTCGTCGTCCCGGCGTACAACGAGGAGGCACACATCGGCGAGGTGCTCGAGACGATGCCGCCGCTAGTGGATCTCGTCTACGCCGTCGACGACTGCTCGACCGACGGGACGTGGGACGTGATTCAGTCCTACACGGACCGGACGACGGCGTCCGGAAGCGATGGCGAAACGGAAACCGGAAGTGGAAACCGAGAGGCAGCCGACCGCGATCCGGAGTCCGAAACACCGACCGACCACGGACGGAAACCGATCCCCGACGGTGGGACAATCTCCGCACGCCCCGACGGCGGCGTGACGACCGCGCGTTCAGGTGTTACGCCGTCCGGTTCGCGAATCGTCCCAATCCGACACGAGGAGAATCAGGGCGCCGGTGGAGCGCTCCGAACGGGCTACCTGCACGCGTACGCGGACGGCGTCGACGTCGCCGTCGCGATGGACGCCGACGGCCAGATGGACCCCGCCCAGTTGCCGGCGCTGCTCGACCCGATCGTCGAGGGTGTCGCCGACTACGCGAAGGGCAACCGGCTGGCGACCCGCGACGACTGGCGGGAGATGCCGCCGTTCCGGCTGTTCGGCAACCTGCTTCTCACCGGCCTGACGAAGGCCTCGAGCGGCTACTGGCGGCTACAGGATCCCCAGAACGGCTACACGGCGATGTCCCAGCGAGCGCTCTCGGAGCTCGATCTCGCGGCGATCCCCGACGACCACGACTACACCAACGACCTGCTCGTCCGGCTCAACGCCGCCGGGCTTCGGGTCGCCGACGTCGCGATGCCGGCGGTCTACGGCGACGAGGAGAGCACGATCGAGTTCGGAACGTTCGTTCGGACGACGTCTGTGACGCTCGCTCGCGGGTTCCTGTGGCGGCTGCAGTGGACCTACCGCGAGAGCGGACGGAACGCGGTCCCGCTGTGCTACGCTGCCGGCGTCGCCGGAACCGCAGTGGCCGCGATCGCCGCGGTCGTGGCGCTCGGGAGCCTACTCGCCAGCAGTGCGATCGCGGGCGCGATCGGCCAGCTGGCGGCCGTCCTGCTCGGTGCCGGACTCGCCGCGCTGGTGGCGGCGATGACGCTCGACATCCACGCCAATCGCGGACTGGAGGTGAAGTACTGATGAGGGTCGTCGTCACGATCCAGCATCCGGGTCACGTCCACTTCTTCAAACACGCAATCTCGGAACTCGAGGCTCGCGACCACGAGGTTCACGTCTTCGCGCGCGAGAACGAGGTCGCGGTCGAGTTGTTAGAAGAGTACGGGATCGACCACGAGGTGCTGGCCGGCGAGTCGGACTCGTTGCTCTCGCTCGCGGCCGTCCAGGCGACCTACGAGGCGCGGCTACTGGCCAGAGCACGCCGGATTCAGCCCGACGTGATCGCGGCCATCGGCGGCGTCGCCGCGGCTCACGTCGCGACGGTCGTCGGCGCGCGGAGCGTCGTCTTCTACGACACCGAACACGCGACGCTCATCAAGACCCTCGCCTACCCGTTCGCCGACCAGCTGTGCACGCCCGAGTGTTACCGCGAGTCGATCGGTTCGAAGCAGGTGCGCTATCCGGGCTACCACGAACTCGCGTACCTCCACCCCGACCGCTTCGAACCCGACCCGAGCGTGCTCGAGGAGGCGGGGATCGACCCCGAGGAGACGCTGGCGGTCGTCCGCTTCAGCGGCTGGGACTCCTCGCACGACCTAGGCCAGGGTGGTTTCGACGATCCGGAAGCCGTCGTCGAGCGACTCGAGGACGCCGGCGCGCGCGTTCTGCTCACCTCCGAGGTCGATCTGCCCGACTCCCTCGAGCCCTACCAGTTGACGACGGAACCCCACCGAATGCACGATCTGCTTGCGTTCGCGGACGTCTTCGTCGGTGAGGGTGCGACGACGGCTGCCGAGGCCGCGTTGCTGGGCACGCCTGCGGTGTACGTCAACACCCTCACGATGGGGTACACGGACGACCTCGAGGAACACGGGCTGCTGTTCGGCTTCGACGGACCGAACCGTCACGAACGCGGTCTCGAGCGCGCGCTTTCGATCCTCGAGGACGAACAGGATGCCCGATGGACCTGGAACCGCGAACGGCTGCTGGCGTCGATGGTCGACGTGACCGACGTCGTCGTCGAGACGATCGCGGGCTCGGCCGACGCACTCGAGAGCCAGCGTGAGGATCGAGAGCGAGAACGAGAGCAGAACGAGGTCCTCACGACCGACGAAACCACCATTGCTGCCGGCAGCCGCCCGACGGAGAGCGAACGAGACGACGAGCCGCTCGAGGCCCGGCCTTGAACATATGAAGGTACTCCAGCTCATCACGTCGACGCGCTCGTTTTTCGAACAGCAAGTCGAGGTCCTCGAGTCCCGCGGCGTCGAGTGTACGGTCGTCGGCGTTCCGGGCGAGTACAGTGCGGATTCCCCCCGGACCGTGACCGACTACCTCCGGTACTATCCGCGAGTGCTCGATCACGTCCGACGCGGCGACTACGACATCGTTCACGCGAACTACGGACTGGCCGCACCGTTCGCGCTCGCCCAGCCGGTTCGGCCGGTCGTGTTGACGCTGTGGGGAACCGACCTGATGGGTGAGATGGGGTGGCTCCGCCAACTCAGTCGAACCGGCGCTCGCCTCGCCGACGCGGTCGTCCTCCCGAGTCCCGTCATGTCGACGGCGCTCGAGACGGAACACGTCGAGATCCCGTTCGGCGTCGACACCGACCAGTTCCGACCGATACCTCGGGAAGAAGCGCGAACCCGCGTCGGCTGGGAGACCGATCGGCCGGTCGCGCTGTTTCCCTACGACAGCTCGCGGGCGGAGAAGGACTTCCCGCGAGCGAAGCGGGCGGTCGACCGCGCCGACGTCGACCTCGAGCTCCGGACGGTCACGGGCGTTCCCCACGAGGAAGTGCCCGCGTACATGAACGCGAGCGACGTGCTGCTGGTCACCTCGAAACGCGAGAGCGGCCCGATGGTCGTCAAGGAGGCCGCGGCGTGTAACCTGCCGGTGGTCTCGACCGACGTCGGGTTCGTCCGCGAGACGCTTTCGGGCGTCGAGAACTGCGTCGTCTGTGAAACCGACGACGAACTCGCAGCCGGCCTCGAGTCGGTCGTCGCCGACGGCGGTCGGTCGAACGGCCGCGAGGTCGTCGATCAGCTGAGCTTAGACGCGATGGGCGAGCAGCTGCTCGCGCTGTACGACCGCGTTCTCGAGGACTCGAGCGGACGGCCGACGACGCGACGAACGGAGGCGGAACATGGCGTATAGCAGTTCGAACCACGAAACGTGGTACACACGCGTCGACGTGATCGCGGCGATCGTCGGCCTCGCGATGGCCCTGGCGATGTTTCCGCTGCGCTTCGTCGCCTCGCAGGTGTACGTGAAGACGATCCCGATCGTTCTCGGGGTCGCCTGCGGACTGTACCTGCTCGCCGTGCGTGCGGACCGCCGCCGGGGGACGGGAACGAGCGCCCGCAGGCAGAGAGGCCTCCCGACGCTCCCCTCGGGGCTGACGATGGCGCTCCCGAGTATCGTCCTCCTCGGGCTCGCGGCGATGGTCCTCCTGACTGCCCTGCAGGGGACGCGAACCCCGCTTTTCTTCGGGCTCTCGAGCGTCGTCGCCACGCTCGTACTCGGACAGATCGTCTTCGCCGACGAGCGGGACTTCCACGGCGGGTTACTCTTGTTCCAGATCGTCTGCTTCGCGTTCGTCTTCCGCTTTACGGCGCTGTACGCGACGCCGGGGCTGATCGGCATCGACGCGTGGACGCACATCACGAACCTCGCGGAGTCGATCTACGCGGCCGAATCGGTGAGCGGAATTGCGGACGACAAACACTACGCCTCGCCGTTCTATCACCTGCTGGTCGTGGCCTCGGCGCTGCTGTACGACGTCTCGCTGATCACCGCGCTGTACCTCTCGGTGGGCGTCGTGATGCCGCTGTCGATCCTGCTGGTGTACGCGACGACGCACCTGCTCGTCCCCCAACGGTGGGCCGTGCTGGCGACGGGGCTGTACGCCGTTGCGAGTTACGTCTCCCACTGGGGAATTCACATCATTCCGACGAGTATGGGACTGGTCTTCTTCCTCGGCGTCCTCTACGCGCTGGTTCGGGTCATGCGGATCGAGTACGCGACGCGGGATTTCGGCTTACTGGTACTCCTGACCGTCGCCGTGATCCTCACCCACCAGGTGTCGACGTTTATCATGCTCGTGGTACTCGTCGCGGCGTTTCTCGCCCAGCTGGTGTTCGTCCTCAGCCCGTTCGAAGTGGGCTACTCCCAGCTCGAGACGAGCGTCTTCCGGGCCCAGAAGCCGGTCAACCTCGTCGGGCTCGTCGTCTTCGACCTCGGACTGACGATCTTCATGTGGTCGCTGACGCCCTTTAGAGAGGAGTCGTTCCTGGCGACGGTGCTCAGCTGGCTCCACTCGACGCTCGTCGACAGCGCCGGCTTCCTCAACCTCGCCGGGCCGTCCGACGACGGGGGCGGTGAGGCGGCCGAAGCCGCCTCGGCCGGGCCGACCCTCTTAGAGCAGGTCGTCCAGTACGTCGACGTGCTCGGCTTCCTCGTCCTGCTGGGCGCGATGTTCGTCGGCTGTCTGTACGTGGTCCGCCGGAAGCGAGCCGAGCAGTCGGTCGTGACGTTGCTGTTCGCGGCGGCGATCATGCTCGTCTTCGTGCTCGGCTTGCCGATGTTCGGGATCCGCAACTTCATCCCGACGCGCTGGTTCGCGTTCCTCTACGTCCCGATGGTGATCTTCGCCGCCATCGGGCTCCGCCACCTCGTGACGACGGTCGACGCGCGGGTCGTCTTCGCGTGTCTGCTGGTCGTGGTCCTCGTCTACCCGGGAGCGATGATCTTCGCCGCCGAGAGCAACGCCGACCAGCCGGTCTTCCCCGACCAGCACGAGCGCCTCGCCTACGACGAGGACGAACTCGCCGCGGTCTCGACCATCGGTGAGATGGCCGGCGAGCCGCGGCCGAGCGAGATGCGCCCCGACCAGGTGCTCTACACCGACCACCCCTACCAGACGGTGTTGAAACGAACACACGCCCACCACGCCGATACGGCGACCGTCGCCGACGGCGAACCGGTCGACCACGACGTCACCCTCCATCGGTCGACCGACGCCGGCGCGACCTACTACCGGGACGCGAACGGCTTCGGACAGGCTCGAGACATCCCCGAAACCCGACTCTGTCGGTCGACGCAGGCGACGGTCTACACTAACGGCGACGTGTCGCTGTGTGTGGCCTCGCCGGCGACCTGATCGGGCGTACTCGAACCACACAGTGACAGCGGTCTCCCCGCGCGGAGACACCGCCGAACGACGAAATGTCGTACCAGCTACTATTAAGGCCCCGTCCTGTGTAGACGCCGACAGGATGACTGCGATCGAAACGAGCGGGTTGACGAAGACGTACGGTGAACTCACCGCCGTCGACGGCCTCGATCTCACGATCGAAGAGGGCGAGGTGTTCGGGTTTCTGGGGCCGAACGGCGCCGGTAAGTCGACGACGATCAACATGCTGCTCGACTTCACGCGGCCGACCGCGGGGTCGGCGTCGGTCCTCGGCTACGACGCGCAGACGGAGGCCGACGAGATCAGCCCCCGTGTCGGCGTCCTCCCGGAAGGGTTCGACATCTATCCCCGCCTCTCGGGACGGCGCCACCTCGAGTTCGCGATCCAGACCAAAGACGCCGACGACGACCCCGACCGGCTCCTCGAGCGCGTCGGCCTCTCGACCGAAGACGCCGGTCGGCCCGCCGGCGACTACTCGAAGGGGATGCGCCAGCGACTCGCGACCGGGATGGCCCTCGTCGGGAGTCCCGACCTGCTCATCATGGACGAACCCTCCTCCGGACTCGACCCCCACGGCATCCGTGAAATGCAAGAACTCGTTCGGACGGAAGCCGAACGCGGCACGACGGTCTTCTTCTCGAGTCACATTCTCGAGCACGTCGAAGCCGTCTGTGACCGCGTCGGCGTGTTGAACGAGGGCGAACTCGTCGCCGTCGACTCGATCGAGGGTCTCCGCGAGTCGATCGGTGGGGGCGCGACGATGGAACTCACGCTCTCGGCATCGGCGACCGGGTACCGCGAGGTCGCTACGGGGATCGCGGGGATCACCGAGGTGGCCGTCTCCGGTCGAACCCTCGAGTGTACGGTCACCGATCCCGCGGCGAAAGCGAGCGTCGTGACCGCACTCGACGACGCGGGCGCGAGGATCGAGGATATGCGGATCGAGGACGTCTCGCTCGAGACGCTGTTTACGGCGCTAACGAACGGTGAGGCCGACGCCACACCCGAGAGACAGACGAGCGGCGTCGCCGTCGAATCGGGGGTCGCAGAATGAGCGGCCACGTCGCCACCGTCGCGCGAAAGGAGTTCGAGGACGCCGGTCGCTCGAAGCTGCTCTGGGGGCTGATCGGCCTGCTCGTCGGCCTCGTCGTCGTCGGTTACGTCGCGATCTGGTACACGGCCGACGACGTCAACGCGGCGGAGGTGCTCAATTTCGTCGCGACCCCGTTACAGGTGATCCTCCCGATCGCCGCGCTGATCGCGGGCTACATGGCCGTCGTCGGAGAGCGTCGCTCGGGGAGTATCAAGTTGCTTCTGGGGCTCCCGCCCAACCGGACCGACGTCGTCTTCGGGAAACTGCTCGGCCGAATCGCCGTCGTCACCGCCGCCGTCGTGCTGGCCTGTCTCGTCTCGCTCGTTCTCGGGGCGGTCCTGTTCGGGTCGGTCCCGCTCGTCGACTGGCTCGGCTTCGCCGCCCTCTCGGTCCTCTTCGGCGCGGCGTTCGCCGGGCTGGCCGTCGGCACCTCCGCGAGCGTCTCCACGCGGGGCAAATCGATGGCGATCGTCGTCGGGACCTACATGATCCTCATCGCGCTGTGGGAACTGCTCACGGCCGGTCCGTACTACCTCGTCTACGGCGAGGGGCCGCCGGTCGAAGCCGAGACCTGGTACTTGCTCGTCGAGCAGTTCAATCCGATCTTCGCCTACACCAACACGGTCAGCAACGTCGTCGAGGGCTCGGTGTTTCCCTTCCAGTTCCAGTACGGGCTCCAGTCGTTCGAGGCCTACGGGATGACCCCCGCCGAGCGGTATCCGGGTGACGCGCCGTTTTACTTACAGGACTGGTTCGGGGTCGTCGTCTTGCTGTGCTGGATGGCCGCCCCCGTCGCAATCGGCTACTATCGGTTTCGGAAGGCGGATCTGTGAGCGAGAGTCGCCATTGAACGGCAGTGGGAACTAGAGATGGCGACGGCTCGAGCTGTCGTATCGGCCTCTCTAATCTCGATCTCGAGTTCGGTCCCGATCCCGGTTTCAATCGTCGCCGGTCCACTCACCACTCCGGGTTCGATATCCGTCGAACTCGCCGCGTTCGATCTCCCGTTCGATCTCGTCTCGAGTCTCCGGCTCGAGTCGAACCAGATGACAGAGCGGATGGCCGGGGGCTGCGACCGGGTTCTCGAGGACACCGACGAGTAGACCGGTAAAGGGTGCGGTGACGACGTGTTCCTCGGTTTTGAAGTGATTCGTGATCGTACAGATCGGATCACCCTCGTACACCAGCGGGGACGGACCCCACTCCATCTCGACGAGGCCACCAGTCTGGGCGCGGAGCCAGCGTTTCTCGCTGTCGGCGGTGGTCGTCGTGTACCAGCCCGGCCAACGAACCGGTTCGCCCGGTAACAGCCCGTACTCCGCGAGGACGCTCTCGACGCCGGCCAGCGCTCGCTCGACCAGCGCCGGTTGAAACCGGTGGGCGCGCCCCATCTCGACGGTGATCGTCGGAACGCCATCCGCGGTCGCCGCGGACCGTAACGAACCGCCCTCGCCGTCGCCGTAGAGGACGACGTTCGAGGCGAACGCTCGCGCCAGCCGTTCGACGTCGGGATTCGTGAGGTCCGCTCGAGCGTGATACATCGTCGTCCGGTTGCGCGTGGACGTGTGGAAGTCGATACCGAGATCGCAGCCGGCGAGGAACCGGTGGTAGAGCTGGTGGGCCATCCGCTGGGCGGTGTTGCCGTTCGCTCTCCCGGGAAACTCCCGGTTGAGGTCCTGATCGTAGACCGGGATGTACCGTTGCTGGGCCTGATAGGCGGGGACGTTACAGACGTGGACACAGACGAGCGTGCCGTGGAGTCGGTCGGGGTCAGTGTTGTCGGCGACTTCCTGGACGACCTTGACGCCGTTGAGTTCGTCGCCGTGAATCGCGGCGGTCAAGAAGACCGTCGGGCCGTCGTGAGCGCCGTTGACGATGGTGACCGGGATCTCGACCGGGTCGCCCAGATAGCTCTCGCAGACGGACTCGCGTACGTGGCGCTTCGTTCCTGACTCGACTTCGACGTCGTACTGGAACGGCTCCGGGCGATCGGTCGTCATGGGTCCTCGTTTCGAGCACGTTCCTATAACCTTGCCATTCGCTCACCGGCGGCAAACATCGACGACCGAGACCGATCGGCGCGTCCGGATCTGTGCCGGGAGCACACGTTATGCCCGCTCGAGCCCTCCCAGTAGTATGGACCGACGCCGATTCGAAACAGCCCCGCTCGAGTCCGATCGTCTGGCGAGCGAGAGGGATCGGCGGTATTTCGGCCGCGTGGGACGGCGATGACGGACTCACCGACAGCCGAGAGAGACGAGGAGGAGGTCGTCGCCGACCGAGGGAGTGACACTCGCCCGACGCTCTCCGGAGCCCTCGCCCGACGGGTGTTCGACGCGAGTCCGATCGGAACCGTCGTCGTCGATTCGACGGGAGTGATCACCGTCGCGAACGACCGTGCGGCCGAGACGCTCGGACTCACGGTCGAGACGATCACCGACCGAACGTACGACCACGCCGAGTGGAAGCTCTACGACGACGACAGAACCCCCATCTCCGTCGACGAACACCTCGTCACACGCGTCTTCGAGACGGGTGAGCCCGTGTTCGGGTTCGAACACTGGATCGAGCGTCCGGACGGCTCCGAGCGGTGGCTCTCGAGCAACGCCGCTCCCCTCCTAGACGAGGCAGGCGAGGTCGAACACGTCGTCGTCTCGTTCGACGACGTCACTGCGTTGAAACGCCGCGAGGAGCGACTGACCAGCGACCACGTCCGACGCCTCGAGTTCCGGACGGACCAGTCTGCGGTCCCACCCTCGCTTCGCGTCGATTGCGACGACGTTCGGATCGACGTCGACTCGATCGTCGCGCTCCCGGACGGGACCACCGTCCAGTACATGGGGACGGCAGACCTCTCGGCGAGTGACTTCGTCACCGCCGTCGAAGAGGTGCCACACTACGTCGACGTTCGGTTGTTGAGTACGATCGACGAGTACAGCCGCGTCGAATCCCACGCGGTGGAGACGACGGTCTCGAGCGTGTTTCCGTCCCTCGGCGGACGCGCCCGCGCCGTCGTCATCACACCTGACGAGGTCAGGTTTCTGGGAGACCTTCCGGGCGACGTAGACCCTAGACTGGCCGCCGCCGGCATTCGAGAGTTCCACCCCGAGGTCGAGTTGCTGTCCGAGGAACTCGTCTACTCGCCACAGCTCCTCTCAGAGGTCGTGATCGACGCGCTCACCGATCGCCAGTTCGCCGCCCTCGAGGCCGCCTACTACGGTGGGTACTTCGACACCCCCCGAACCAGTACCGGTGACGAGCTGGCAGACCGGTTCGGCGTGACGCGACAGACCATCAACCAGCACCTTCGAAAGGCCCAGCGAACCGTCTTCAGGCACCTGTTCGAGAAGTCCGGTGCGGATGCACGCTGACTGGTCAGCGTCTCCCCTTACCACGACGACCGCCGTAGTGAGACCAATGTGTGCTAGCAAGAAAGGATCCGATACCACCTCGTCTCACTCCGTCGACGGGGACGACGATTCCGATCCTGACACCGAACTGGTCTACGCAACGTTCGATGCAGATCCCAGTGAAGTCGTCGTCACGATCGTCGAAACCGTCGCGGTCGTGACGAACCGCGATCCCGTCGACATGCCACCGCTTTTCGACGCGGTTCACGTCGGTGCGCTCACCGATCTCGTCACGTCATCCCGAGAGGTGGTCCTCGAAGTGACGTTTTCGTACGGAGGGTGTCGAGTGGCCGTCTCGAGTTGCGGCGACGTTGTCGTCACGGTGCCTGGGTGATCCCCACTGTGTTCGCCAGCTCTCGTATTCGGCGACGATGGGACAAGAAGAGACAATACAGCGCCGATCAGGCGACGTCGACCGGGAGCCGAATCACGCGATAGGCGTCGTCAGTCGACGGCTCACTCGGTGGTTCACCCTCGTAGAGCAACACCACGAGCCGCAGGTCGTCGCCAGCCATCGTCGGTGTAACCTCGAGGGTCTGTGACTCTCGCTGGCCGTCGGCGACGGTGATCGAGTCTCGCGTGAGTTCGTCGGTCTCGAGGACGGTTGCGGTGTTCTCGGTGGTTCCTTCCTCCTCGCCCCCGCCGTCTCCGTTCCCGTCTGCGTAGTCGACCCGTTGTAACTGGACGACCGTCGTGTAGGTTACGTCCCGATGTTCCTGGTTGTCGACGAAGACGGTGAGATCCTGACTCTCGCCGCTCGTGTACGACGCCTCGTACATCGTCTCAGTATCCCCAGTGACGGGTTCGGTCTCGACGTAGAACTCGGTAAAGCCGTCACCCTGTGGCGGGTTCGCGATCGCGTAACCGGCGCTGGCGAGGAGGATCACCAGACTGCACGCGAGAGCGACGTTGAAGACGCGAGTGTTCGTCGAGTCGTAGGCGCTTCGGCTGCGGGAGCTGAAGCCGAGGGAGGTCACGGAGACAGAGGCCAGCGACGGTGTGAAGCGACGTTCGGGAGCACAGCGCAACCGGGCGACGATACCGGCCAGTGCGAGGGTGATCGTGACGAGGCCGATACCGACGAGGATCGGGCGTACGGTGACACCCCACGGCGTGATCGACGAGCCGAGCGCGACCGTCGGGACCAACGCGATGCTCAGGACGACCGAGAGGACGAACCGTTCGATCGAGTCGAGGCCGCGACCGTCGGGGACCGGATTCTGAAGCCCGGTCTTCCAGTCGTCGAACGACCGCTGCTCGTCGCCAACGTCGTCGGGAAAGAGGACCGAGACGAGCGCGTATCCGGGACAGAACAGGAGCAACGGCAGTGCGAGTACGATACGAACGGTGCTGGGGGGATCGACGAGGAGACCGAAGGTCGCGAGACCGGTGACGGCGACGACTGCGGCGAGATCGACGTACCACCAATCGGAGTCACTCATTGGACGAGACTCGTCGTTGCCAGCGCATTATTATCGGTCGTATAAGGACCGATCTCGAGCCCCTCCCGATTCGGGTCCGGTTCTTGTTCCCGATTCGAACGCCTGACTCGAGCAGTCGGCGGGGGTCGTGTCGAGGTTCGTGAAGGTGCAGTGCGGTGAGGTGCGGTACAGTGAGTGGAGACGAGATGAGTAGAGGGAAAGAAGTCGAGTGCACCGGAGACGGAAACGAGAACAGTGTGGCTGGCAGGGTGACCCATCAGTCGCTCGAGAGACCAGTCGTCGTCCGGAGCGCAATTATGACGAAATTATAATCAATGTATTCGATAACGTCTCCGATCGAACACCGGTGATGGGCGATCGGTATGACGACCGCAAGACGAATAAATATCCTTCGACCTTTTACGCCGATTCCATTCCTGCCGAAGTGAAATTCAGGATAAGTTGGGGCAACTATAAGGATCGATATATCGGTTCCAACAATTGCAGCGGGGAGGGTCACTAGCAGGGATTCCGGTGGAGAGTCGTTTTATCAAAGACGTTCGTTCAGAAAGTATTGTATCTCGTGTAACGTGGTCACTGGGACGGTTGGAAACAGTCTGAATTCCACCTCAACCGGCCAAAAAACAATACCACCAAATTAGACCTTTATTACTGGTACGAAACATTGAGTGATCGAAGACAATGAGCGTGCAAAAGACTGATACGGAGGCAATCGACGTCGAACAGGCGGGAGAGTCGGGCGATGAAACCACGCCCACACTCACGGAAGATCAGATCTTCCACCTGCTACAGAATCAGCGTCGCCGAAACGTCCTCCGGTACCTCCAGGGGACCGACGAACCCGTCCGTATGCGCGACATTGCAGAACAGGTCGCCGCGTGGGAACACGAAACGACCCTCGAGGGGCTGACGTCCAACCAGCGCCAGCGGGTGTACATCCCACTCTACCAGTCACACCTCCCCAAACTCGACGAAGAAGGAATCATCGACTACCAGCAGAGCCGTGGGATCGTCGAGCGAAAGTCGCTGGCCGACGAACTCGACCCGTACCTGATCAGCGAAGACGAGAGGGTAGACCAGAGTGAGAACGAGGACGGTGGCGAGGAAACTGCCGCCGAGTGGGACGACTACTACATCGGCGTCACCGGCGTCGCGGGGATCATCCTCTTCGGAGCGTTCCTCGAGGTCCCGGTCCTGTCGGTCATCTCGGGAATGGCACTCAGTGCGGTCATCCTCCTGATGTACACGTTCCTGACCGTCAGCCGGTACGTGAGTCACGAAGTCGTTCCGACGAACGCGAAGACGAAGACGGACACGAACTGATAGAATGGATCGAACACTCGAGTGCGACTGGGTCAGTCGTGACAACTGAATCCACATCCTGCTTCTCTCGCGATAATTAGTATCCCCAGCAGTAAGCGGTGCAGTCGGGAGTCGAAAGTCGAGAATCGAGAACCGAGAACCGAGAATCGAGACGACGGTCTCGAGTCCGAGTCGTAACGCTACCGTCGGTCGGTGATCAGCAATGGCTACTGTTGGCCCGACTCAGCGCTGGGACCATCGACGAGTCCCTGGTTCGGATCGAAATCGAGTGCACCAGCCGCGTTGAGACGTGGGAGATCGACGTAGTACAGTCGCTCGTGGACGGCGCTCCAGGCGACGAGCCCGTCTTCGGTTTCGGTTTCGCGACCGTCGACGAAGTGGTCGACGAGTTCGTCGATGGTCATCGGCGACGGGCCATCGGCGAGAATCTCGAGAACTTCGGTACGGACGTGTTCGTCGAACGTCGTTTCGGTGGAGGGCGATTCCGGCTCGTCGGTGGGCGACGGACGGTGGCTGTCGTGGAGCCGATCGCGGTCTCCGCCGTGTACGGTAAGCTGTTCTCGGTCACCGGTCTGTGAACGTGAATCGTGTGCGAAATCCCGCGATCGGTGCCACGAGGAACGACTCGTCATGTGAGTAGCTGACACGATATCGGTTGTAGTTATGGAGGATATAACGACTGGCGGAACCGTCTGACGAGTGTCATCCCGACGGCAGACGGAAACGGCCCGAATCACCGGCCAAAAGACGTCCGGTGGCAGTTACGCGAGCAGAGAGTTGGGCTCGAACAATCGTTCGATCTCCTCGGCGGACGGTTCCGAGCACTGTTGCATCCACCCGACGACGTCGTGTAAGCGGAGCTTGTGCCGTGCGGGAAGGTCGTAGAGGTGTTCGTGGTCGGGGAGCAGACGCCGGTCGATGTCGTACACCTCGAACACCCGTTCACGGTTCGGCCACGGCGGCTCGAACGGCTCGAGAAACGGCGCCTTCCGCCGGACGAACCCCTCGATGTCGTTCAACAACTGCGTCTCCCGCGGCCGGTCCGGGGGCTGATACCGGAGCATCGACTCGTCGAGGTGTCGACACGCCTCGAGGAAGGTCTTCGTCGTCCGGTACTCCGGCGGCGTGGTGAGGTGCCAGTCGATCAACTCGGTGTCGACGGCGAGAAACGACGCGAAGTGGGTGTCCGAGAGCTGTCCGTGAAACGGTATCGACGGCTGGTTGTCGATGCCACAGCAGTTGAGCGCGTTTTGCACCGAGTCTGCGCGATCGGAGACGCGGTCGAACTCCTCCCGGACGACCGCCCGAACGAAGTTGTCCGGGTCCTCGAGTTCGGGGGAGACGTGGTTCATCAGCTCGCGACTCGTCGCCGGAGCGTAGCCGAACTTGTTCAGGAGGGTGTCGACGGGGTTCGGATCCGGATCCAGTCTGTTGACCGGAACCTGCTTGCCGAGAACCTCGACGGTGTCTTCCGCGTTGAAGTGTCCACGGAAGAACGTGTCACAGAGGAGGCCGTGATAGACGGTGTCGACGTCGGTAGCCATCTCGTCGGCGTAGCCCGCGTGGTGGATATGCAACGATTCCTTGATTCCCTGGGAGTATCGAACCTTGTCCGCGTCCGCGAGCAGGTAGCGTTCGTCCGGCGGAAACGCGGTGTGGGCCGCGTCGTACTGTCTCGCCAGCCGTTTCGCGCCGCGAACTTCCTGCGCGGAGGGATCGCCGACGGTGTAACAGCGTTCGATGTCCGGGATTCCCGACAGGAGCGTGCGCGAGTCGTATCCCGAAGACAGGAGCAACCCCTTCCGCCCGGGAAGTTGCGCCCGGCGCTCGATCGCCCGCTCGAGTCGATCGGCCAGCTCGCGGGCGTACTCGCTCTCTCGATCCCGTTCGATCGGGTCGTAGACGAACCGTTCGAGGGGCTCGACGGTCGTCGGCGTGAGGTAGCTATCGATCGGCAGCCGCGAGAGCCCCTCGAACGTCGTCTTTTCGCCGAGGACGACACCCATATGGAGGAATTCGAGGACGGCGTTGAACCGTATCTCCGGTGTCTCGATCGTTCCCGCGACCGCCGCGGCATCCGTTCCGAACGCCCGGACGCCGGGCTCGTCGGTGTAAAAACACTCTCGCGAGCGGACGGGATCGGTCGCGACGAACGCCTCGCCGTCGTACTCGAGGAAGACGAGGTAGGAACCGTTGAGTCCGGAAAGCGCCTCGAGACCCTCGGTCGCGTATCGCTCGAGGAGCCAGCGGGCGGTGTTCGTCTCGTCGCCGTTCCCGTCTCCGATCCCGTGTTCGCCCTCGTCTCGGCGCCCGTCCACGGCCGGGGAAACGTAGTTTTCCCCCCAGACGAGACAGGCTCCGTCCGTGCCTTCGTAACTCGCGCTCCAGCCCGTCGCTCCGAGACCGGGGTCCCGGATGCCGACGGTCGCGACCTCGCCGTCGACGACCTCGTCGAACGTCGCGTTTGGTCGTAGCTGGTCGAACGTTTCGTACGCACCGAACACACCGAAGAGTTCCTTGTTCATGGAAACGAATCACCGTTCGTAGGTGGTTGTCGATCGCGTGACGAGACGGCAGGTCACTCGTGAGGTCCATCGGTGACGGGTCGCAGACGGATCGCGAGCGGACCGCGATCGAGTCGCGACCGATCACCGCGCACGGACACGCGCCTCGTCGGTCGTCGAATCATCGGCGTCGAAGGGGCATTACTATAGATCTGATAAGCGAGGCGATCGAGTCGAAATCGTCACGCGAGGAGCCGTGGGGACACTCGAGTTCGAGGTTACCGACCGTGAGGTGCCGCCGTCGTCTCACCGGCTACTGCGACCGCCGTCAGCAGAGTGATCAGTCGAACGGGCCGCGAGAACGGGTATCTCCGGGGATTTAACACCGTGGTAAGCACCGATCGGAGCGCGCCTATCGGATCTATAATAAAGCCCCGATCGGGTGATTGATCGATCGACAATGACACCAGAACCGACGACACGAAGGCGGTTCCTCGCAGTGACCGGTGGCGGAACGATTGTCGGACTCGCCGGCTGTACGAGCGGCGACTCGGACGACCCGGAGAACTCCTCCGAGAACGCGACAGAGACCGAACTCGAGGACGAAGAGGAGAACGTAGACAACGAAACCGACGCGGACGAGTCCGAAGAGCCGGATCCAGACGCGGACGCGGACGACGAACTGACCCTCGAGACCGAGTTCCTGAGTCGCGAGGAGTACCGCCAGCCGGGGGAGCGCTTCGACGATTTCGAGGAGCTCTCGGCGTGGAACGTCGTTTCGGGATCGATGGACACTGACAGTGACGTCGTCTTCGACGGCTCACAGAGCGTCAAACTCTCCGCGGAGGGCGACCAGAACGTCACGATCGAACGTAGCCTCGAGGACGACGACCTCGACCTCACCGACCTCGACTTCTCGTTTGCGATCCGGACGACGACGCCGCGAAACGTCGCGGTCTACCTCCGGTTCGTCGACGTCTACGGCAGCGACAGGTTCTACCAGCTCCGCCAGATCACCTATCGGACGCCCGATGTCGGCTGGTTCCGGTCGAATCCGGGCGTCTTCAAGGACAGTGCAGTACCGACGGAGATGGACATGCTCGACCGGGTCGAGCTCACCGTCCTCAACACGGGTCCCGAAGCCGAGGTCTGGATCGACGACCTGCGCACGCACGAAAAACCCGACCGGGGGTACGTCGTCCTCTGCTGGGACGACGGGCGACAGGACTTCTACGACACAGCCAGCCCGCTCCACGACGAGTACGGGTTCAACGCCGTTCAGGGTCCGATTCCCGGCAACGTCCGCGGCCGGTACATGTCCGTCGAAATGCTCAAAGAGCGCCAGGAGGCGGGCGACGAAATCGTCATGCACGGCACCCACGATCCGATCCACGAGATCGACGACGAACAGGAACTCGAGGGTCGACTCCGACGTGACAAACAGTGGTTCATCGACAACGACCTCCAGGGTGCCAACCACATCATCTACCCGCACAACAGCTTCGACAAGACGAGCCTCGAGTACATCAACAAGTACCACTACTCCGGCGGCTTCAACCAGTCCGGCGACGTCAATACGACCGGCGTCTACGGCTACGACCCGCTCGTGCTCCCGCGGACGATCGCCCACGACCTCGAGATTTCGAAGCGCTGTGTCGACATGGCCGCCGCACACAACAACTGTACGGTCCTCAACTTCCACGCGTTCGAAGAGGACAACACGATGTCCGAGGACGACTACGAAGAGCTGCTCGCACACATCGACAGCAAGGACGACCTCGAGGTCGTCACGCTGGGTGAACTGTGGGAGATGCGAACGAGCGGGCACTAGGCGGTCGTAAAACCGTCGACCGACTCGAGCGAGAGAACTGTTTTCGATCGGATCGGACTGGAGCCGTAGCCGAGAACGGAGGGAGGAGCGACCCATCGTAGTCGATCGAGGTCATTGTAGTTCCACGACACGACGTTCAAATGTGGAAGATCCGATACGGGGGGGGTCGACGACCCCTTCGCAGAGCAACGGGAGATGCACGAGTTGCTCTCACAGGAGACGCGTCACCTCGTCGTGCAGTGCATCCTAGGCCACCCCCACCACCTCGCGTCCCTCGCCGAACTCGCCTCGATGATCCCCAAAAACGAGGGTGCGATCCTCGATCAACTCGAGCGACTCCGAGAGGCGGACCTCCTCGACGTCTACGTCCACGAACCGAACGAATCCGCTCGAGACCTGCCGTCTCGGTTCTGGGGTCCAACCGAACACGGAATCGAGACGCTGTACGAGCACAACTTCCTCCGTGGAGTGCCGATCGCCCGCGCCGTCTACGAGGAAACGCGACGATCCGAACGGGCGAGACGCCACGAACGCGCCCCTCGACCCGACCTTCCCGAGGCCGTCAGCGACGCCCTCGAGTTCGACGAACCGGCTTCGTTTGAGTGAACGTGGGGGTGGGAGTGGGGTGGGCGGGGATTCGGATATCTCGTGTGCGGAAACGGCACTATACAGTCTCGTCTTCGGACTCGTTCTATCGCTGACCACTCACTCGAGGCGCGTGCGTCTCGACCGAGAGCAGTGGTGCAGTTCCGAGCGGACGTGTAGCGTCACGTCGAATCCGGACGGAACCGGCGGCGATCGTCGATCGACCGATTCCCACGACGCAGGAACGACTGACAGAGATATATTCCTTTCACGGGTAGCTACTCCTATGAGGTTCCTCGTCGCAACCGATGGCTCCGAAGTCAGCGATACAGCAGTCGAATACGCCGTGAGAGAGGCGATCGCGTGGGGCGCACCCCTCGAGATCGTCCACGTACTCACACCCGAGACGGAGCTCGTCGACGGAAACCTCGTGCTCCCGGGTGAAGACGAGGCGATGAAACACGGTGAACAGACGCTCCGCCAGGCCAGGGATCGGGCAATCGAAACTGTAGAGAGACGCGATTCCGAAGGCGAAATCGAGATCACGACCGAACTGCTCGCCGGCAGGCCGGCCGAAGCGATCACCGAACACGCCGCCGAGGCCGGGGCGACCGCCATCTACGTCGGCCATCGCGGACTCTCGGAGAAGCGCCAGCAGGTCGTCGGCAGCGTCGCGAAAACGGTCGTCGATAAGGCGACGGTTCCGGTGACGATAATCAAGTGACAGTCGCAGCGATCGCTCGACGATCGGGATTCAGGATCGACGCATCCAGGCGACCGCCGAAACGAGCGTGAGGACGGCGAGCATCGGCACCGCTCGACGACGAGCGCCGACTCCGGCTGCCCAGAGCAGGCCCGGATAGTGTCGCCGGGCCACCGCCGCCCGCTGGAACTGGCGCGTTCCCCGGAGGAACCGGCCCTCCGAGAAGTAGCCCTTCGCGAGCACGAGTGCGTGACTCGCCCGGATGTCGTACCCCTTCGCCTCGAAGCGCTCGACCTCGTCCGCGTACGTCTCGAGGTACTGCTCGCTCGCCTCGGCGACGATCTCCGTGTCGGGCGATCCGGTCTCGTGACGGACGATCAGTGGCTCGTCGACGTACGCGAGCTTGCCCTCTCGGAGAATTCGCAGGACGATCTCCGGGTCCTGAAAGCGGTCGAGCGTCTCGTCGAAGCCGCCGATCTCCCTGACGACCTCGGTCCGGACCAGCAGCGTCGAGCCGGCACCGGGGTGGATCTCGTCGGCGAGGATCGCGCCGGTGAGTTCCGGGCCGCCCTCCATCGGACGCTCCGGATCCGCACGGGACAGCACTCGAGCGGCCCCTTTCTCGAGCCACGCGGTCCGTCCGGAGGTCTCGACGGCGAAGTCGCAGTAGGCGGCGACCCACTCTTCGTGGCTCTCGTCCGACCCATCACCCCGATCCTCGAGCGCCGCGAACTGGCGCTCGAGTTTCGTCGGTCGCCACTCGTCGTCGGAGTCGAGGAAAGCGACGAACTCGCCGTTGGCGTGTTCGATACCGGTGTTTCGGGCGACGTTCGCGCCGCGGTTGGTCTCGTGGACGATCGACTGCACGCGCGGCGTCTCGTAGGAGGCCAGCACGGTCTGAGTGTCGTCGGTTGACCCGTCGTCGACGACGAGAATCTCGAGGTCGTCGACGGTCTGTGCGAGCGCGCTGTCGATGGCGCGAGGCAGTACGTCCGCTCGGTTGTAGGTGGGGACAACGACGGTGACGAGCGACATTTTCAGCAGGTACACCGAATCGGGCTATTATTATGGAGGTGGTAAGCCTGGTCGAAGACGGTGAGACCGCCGGTCTCGTCGGAAGCCGGTCACCGGAAGTCGCGGACCCCGTCGGGAAACGAGTTGTTCTTGAGGACGACGTCTCCCGCACCGCCGGTAAGTCGAATCGACGATCCCGATTCGGCGCTCGCGTACGTCTCCTCGATCCAACCGTCGTCGCCGGAGACGGCGATCGGATCGTTGGTGGTCTCGAACGCACAGTTGTACACCATGTAATCGTCTCCTCTGAGCAACAGCGCACGGCGGCGATCCGGACCGGGCTGGTCGATCTCGAGGTGACGGAAGTTACACCCGTCGCGCTCGCAGTAGATCGCGTGCTGGACCGGTGAGCCACCGGCGTCGCCCGTGATTCGGACGTTCTGGACGCCGACCTCGCCGGCGTCGGTGCCGAGGATCTTGATCGCGTTGCCGCTCGTGTCGATGTCGATGTCGACGTCTTCGATGTACGTCGGCCCGGTCTGTGAGTTGACCCGAATCGCCGTCGTCGGATTCGTGCCGCTGACGGTGATTCTGGTGTCTCTGATCGCGGCGCCGTCGAGGTCGTTCATGAGTCGAATCGCGTTCCCGTTCGGACGTGTCATGTGAACGTCGACGTCCTCGACGGTGATCCAGTTCCCGTAGTCGAGTCGAATCGGGAGCTGGCGTGTATCGTAATCGGGAGGCTGGTTGACCGCAGCGACGGCACCCGTGATCCGTCCGCTAGAGACGCCGAGCCGGATCGACGCCGTTTCGCTGTTTTCGTACCAGCCGCGGTCGACGACGACACGTCCGTTCGGAGCACCGACGTACAGGCCAGTCCCCGGAAACCCCCCGAGAACGCAGCTCTCGTATCGGAGATTCCCGCGGTGGTAGTGGTTGGTCAGAATCCCCGTGGGTCCGTGCCACATGTTGCCCGCGTTCGGCGTCTCGTCGGGATGGAGGCCGCCGTCGAACGCTCGAAAGCGTCTGACGACGCCGGAGCCGTTCGGGTCGGTGATAGTGAACAGACCGGGACCCCACGTCCCGCTGTCGTGGAGCCCGTGGATGTAGACGTCCTGGACGAAGAGCCCGTCGGTCACCTCGCCGTTGAGGACCCTGATCCCGGTGTCGGGCGCGGTTTGATCGACGCGAAACCCTTCGACGCGGAGGTCGCGTCCCGGATTTTCGTGCGTTCCGAGCCGAAAGAGCCGATAACGTGGACCGTCGAAGTCGTGGTAGTTCGCCGGCACCAGCGTCGCGTCGCCGCCGACCATCCCGAAGTTCCGGAAGTTCGTAAACCGGAACTGACTGTCCATGTAGTATCGCCCCGACGGAAACCTGAGAAGTGTATCGTCACCCGCGTGTTCGCGAAGCACCGGCGTGATCGGCTCGTTTCCCCCGTTGTCCGCACCGGCGTCGACGACGTCGACGACCGTCCGATACTGATCCTCGAGTGACCAGGCCGAGGCCGTGCCGGCCAGGGCGAGCGAACCGAGGCCGGCGACCGTCGCGTGTTTGAGAAACCCTCTCCGACTATAGTTCGACTGTGAAGCGCTCTCTCGAGTCACACTCGGCTCTCGGTAACTGGGGCTCTATATTATCCGGCGTATAAGGAAGTGGAACGTCGCTCGCTCGGCGGCGAAACCGAGTGCAACTGTTCGCCGGAGAGACAGGATCTTCGACGGCGTTCGGCGGACGAACGGGACGCGAGACCGTCTCAGAGAACACGCTCGAGGGAACCCGCGACTCGAGCGGGACTCGAAAAGAGACGACTCACGCGCTGTCGACTTCGCAGAGCGCGAGTCGCCAGTTCGATTCGTCCGTGAGCCGGCGTCCCGAACGCGTCCAGTCGCTCGGGTTCGCACCCGCCGGACGAACGACGTGTGTCGACGACGAGGAAATCCACCGGAGGGGCGCTCGCGAGTCGCTGTGGAAGCCGCGCGCGTTCAACACTGATCGCGGGATCACTCCGCCGGGGGCGACGACGACGTCAGCGTCCTCGTTCGTCCGGAGAATATCGTCGAGGAGCCTCGAGAGTGCGGCCGTTCGCCGTGAGTTCGAATCGAGGCTCCGTTCCGTATCCGCCAACGGAAGCACGTCGACGATCCGGACGGTAGTCGATCCGCTCGTTCGCTCCCGTCGACCGTAGACGACCGCAGCGACGGGTGTCTCGGCGTGGGTCGCGACGACCGTCCGATACGACCAGTGTGGGTTCTCGAATCGCCACTCGTAGAACGTCTCGTCGCGGACGACGTGAAACTGCGAGACGGTCTCGGACCCGGCGAGCATCGAGAGTACCGTCGGCGGGACGTGATCGTGTCGAACGACGTCGAACCCGCCAGTCGAGTCGGCGAGTCGATCTCTGACCGAGGTATAGCCTCGAGCGAGCGCGCGGGCGACCGATTCGACCGGCCAGGGTTGTGACAGCCATATCGCCGGATTCTGCACGCGATAATACGTTTCCTGCGTGGAGACGATCTCCCACCCTAACTCGAGGTTCCCCGGAAGCGATCGGTGGTTCGGGAAGTTGAAGAACAGGTCGACGTCGTCGTACCACTCGAGCGCTCGTTCGGTCATCCGCGTGAAAATGCCCTGTCGCTGGTGGTCGGGATGAACCATCGAATCACACGGCTGGAAGGCGTCGTATCTGTCGGTCCCCGCCGCGACGGTGAGCGGGAAGAAGGCTCGCGCACCGACGAGTTCGGAATCCGAATTTGAACCTGAATCACGTTCCGCGACCACGATCGGGACGTGGTCGACGTACGGGTTCTGTTCGTACTTCCACGCGAACCACTCGGCACCCATCTCCCCGCCCAGTACCTCCTCGAACAGGGCGAGAAAACCGTCTCTATCCGCCGGTTCGTACCGTCGAATTTCGTACGAGTCGGTCATCGAATCACTCCGTCGAATTTACTCCGACATCGGCTTCACACCGTACGCTGTCGGCGATTTCGGCCATCGTTTCGACCCTCACGTCACTGGTTTCGCGTTTCCGATCGAGGTATCGGACGATCGAGGCCAGCCGGTCGTGGTGTCGTGCGGTTCGAATATCGTGTGGGTGAAGCCACAGGTGCAAGACGCCGTCGGTTTCTGCAACCCGGTCGATTCCGGCTTTGGCCTGCCTGACCACGGGATCCTCCCCCATCACGGAGAGGTATTTCCCGTACGTTCGACCGATGTTGAACAGGTAGAGGGAGGCGGGAACGTTGACTAACCCGTACTCGTCGAGGTGCGGCTCGACGATCGGGGGTGTCGGTTTCCCGAGGGCGGCGCTCGAGAGCTTTCTCGCCTGAAACTCCCACGGGCGTTTCGAGAGTCGCGCCGGATTGACGCCGCGATAACAGCCGAAGCCGTGTTCTGCGAGTCTATCCCGATAGCGAACCCGATTGACTGGAAAGACGAACGACGTGAGATCGAATCCGCGGCGGGCCCCGGCGTCGGCGCAGTGTGCGAGTTCACGGCTCGCGAACTCGGCGTCCACGCACTCGTGCTGGAAATGAACGTGCGTGAAACCGTGGCTGGCGAGTTCGTGGTCGACGGAGGCGGTCGCGATCTCGTCGACGAGGTCGGGTCCGAACCAGACGTCGTGCGGGGAGAGGGCTCCGGCAGAACGCGTACAGCAGCGTTCGTCGGCGGGATGTCCGAGATGGCGCTCCGTACACGAGTCCAAGAACAGGTGCCCGGTGATCGCCCACGTGGCCGGAACGTCGTACGAATCGAACAGGCGCCGGAGGCGCGAGCAGTTCTCGCGCGCGTTTCGAAGACGCTCTTCTGGAAGGGATCTGTCGTGAAACCCCCATCCGAGTTCCATATCCAGCGAGATGACGACTGTCCCCATCGGTTAGAGACGGTTCTTGCCGGTGACGTTCGCCGAGCGATCGCTCGGTGCGGTCGACTCGGTTTCTCCGCCCCGCCCGACATCGGTCGCGTCGGTCGTCCGGTACCCGCCCTCGAGTGACCACCTCGAGGTCGGTCCGGTCCCGGGGAGCGACCCGCGGCCGTCGAGTGTCGAGTTGGTTCGGGACGCGTGTCGACGCTCCGGTGGCCGGAAAGCACTCTCTCGAATCACGCGCTACTCTCCGTCGGTGAGCTACTATACTATCCATCAGATAAGGAAGCGGGAACGTATCGTCTCCATCGTGAAGACGGCTCACAACTGTTTCTGGGACCTCACAGACGAAATGGATGTGAAAATGGACAATCCCGTCGTCACGAACGCCACCCGAACAGCACCGAGGTAAGACAGGCACGAAGACGGGCTAAGTACTCTATAAGGAAGTAACGAGGGGCGATACGCAGTAAACGATCACTATGACCAACCGACGATCGTTCCTGACTGCGGCCAGTTCGATCGGGGTAGCGAGCCTCGCAGGCTGTCTCGCCGACGTGAACGTCCTGGACGAGAGCGGCGAATCCGAGACGTTGACGGACTCGGGAGCCGATCCCGACGAGAACTCGAGCGCGGATCCGAACGAAACGGAGAGCGAATCGGACGACGAACCGGATTCGGACGAGTCGACCGACGAACTCGACCACCTCCCCGGTGAGACGATCGTCGACTTCGAAGACCTCGACAGCTGGATCGGGATGGCCGGGCAGGGCCGCATCGTCGACGAGGACGACGACGTCTACGCCGGCTCCCGGTCCGCCCGAATCACGGCCGAGGAGGGAATCGACTACGCGGCCACCTACCGGACGTACTCGGACGGGCTCGACCTCAGCGGAAAGAACCTCTCGCTCGCGGTCAAGTACACGGGACGAGACCAGTTCGACCTCACCGTCCAACTGCTGGCGCCGAACTCCCAGAACGTCCTCAGCTTCCGGCGGTCGCTGACCGGGCCGGCCGACGCCTGGCAGCGCGTCGACCTCGGTGTCAACGCCGTCGACACCCAGCCCGACCTCCAGAACGTCCAGGAGATCCGCATCATCGGCCGCCGTCGAGGAGACGAGAGCGGCGATATCGAGTTCCTCGTCGACGACCTCCGTGCGGTCGACCGCCCCGACCGCGGCGCCGTGCTGTTGCTCTTCGACGCCACGCTCGAGTCCCACTACACGACGGCGTTCGAGATCACTGAGGAGTTCGGTTACCCCGGCGTCGAAGCCGTGATCCCGGAAGCAGTCGGCGAGAGTGGCCGGCTCACGCTCGATCAAATGCGCGAACTGGACGACGCCGGCTGGGACATGGTCGCCCGACCGCGGACCGGGGCGCAGTTCCTCCACGAGTTCTCGACGGAACAACAGGAGGGGCTGATCCGACGGACGAAGGCGTATCTCGAGAACCGGGGCTTCGAGGACGGCGCTCGACACTTCGTCACGCCGAAGAACCTCATCCAGGCCGAAGCGATGGAGTTCGTCCGCGAGTACCACGAGCAGGCGTTCCGCTTCGGCGGCGCACCGAACACGATTCCGACGAGCGACCCACACAACCTCGGGACGTTCGGTGGGACCGGCAGTGCCACCAGACACTTCGTCGACATGGCCGCTCAGTACGACCAGTTAGCGGTGTTGCGCTTCGAGGAAATCGGCGACGGAGAGGGCGCCTTCGACGAGGACGAGTTCCGCGAATTGCTCGAGCACATCGACGAGAAGGACGTGGACGTCGTGAGCGCGAGTGACCTGTTGGAGCGAGACGCGTAGACCTCGAGACGGTCTCGGTGCGTGGGGTCGATCGGCTGAAAATCCGCTACAGTTCGAATTCTCCGTCGACGATACTGCGAGCGATCGTCGACACGTACTCGATGTAGGGTCCCCGGTCGGCCTCCGCTCCGGCTTCGACCTGATGGCGATCGAGATCCGCCCAGACCGTCGCGAGCATGAACGCCGCGAGCGCTCTGTAGAACCGGTCGTGCTCGAAGGAGAATCCGGTTCCGTCCTCGTATCGGTCGACCAACTCCCGTCGGCTCGGACTGCCGGGCTCGGCGGTAAACGGAGCGAGCCCGTGGTCGTTTATCTCTCGCAGTTCTCGTAACGCGCCTTCATTCGAATACCGCGCCTCGAGTCCGTCGAGCGGCGGCGTCGGATCGCCGTCGTCTCGCCATCGAAGCAACAGGTAGCCGAGTTCGGTCAACGGATCGCCGAGAAACGCCGTTTCCCAGTCGAGAACGCCGGCGATCTCGGGCCGGTCCACGCCCGCGAACAGGACGTTGCTGGGTCTGTAATCACCGTGGACGAGCGCCGTCTCCGAGTCGGATGGAGCGTTTCGCTCTAACCACTCCGCGACGTCCCAGAGTCCGGGGAGATCGCATCCGGTCACCGTCGTCGCCGCCTCCAGTCGGGCGGTGGACCGAGCGAGCTGGTCCCGCGGGGTCGCCCGATCACAGACGTCCGTGAAGGGCTCTACGTCCACCGAGTGAAGGTCGGCGAGCGTCTCGATCAGGCGAGTCGCCAGCCGCTCGCGGGAGTCCGGATTCCGAAATCGCTCGGGCGGGTGAGAACCGAGTGGAATCGACACCCCGTCGATATGCGTCATCACCAGAAACGGGTCGCCGATAACCGACTCGTCCGCACAGACAAGTACCGGCGCAGGGGCGGGTACCGGCGTCTCCTCGAGTCGTTCCATCACCCCGTACTCCCCGGTCAGGTCGTTGAACGCCTCGGTGTGTCGCAGCTTGTTCGGTCGCCGCAAAACGTACGCGTTCTCCGCGTTCGCGGTCGAAATCGCGATGGAGAGGTTGAGTCCGTCGTGGAGAACCTCGGTTTCGACCGCGTTCACGCCCAACTCCGCCGAAAGGTAGGATTCGAGCGCCGCAATGTCGATATCCGCACCGGTTCCAGCCATACCCCCAACGTGACGTCCCATTTTAATAAAGGAATTCATACATCCCGAAATCGTTATTTGTGGTCTCGCGACAGAACCGCTATGGATCTGACAGATCGCGTCGCGGTAGTAACCGGAGCGTCTTCGGGAATCGGCGAGGCGACGGCCAGAGCGTTGGCGCGCGAGGGGTGTGCCGTCGTCCTAGCAGCCCGCCGCGAGGACCGACTGGAGCGGATTGCCAGCGAGATCGAGAGCGAACTTGGACTCGGGGAAGAGGACGGGGACGGAGAGGAAGAGAAACGAACGCTCGTCGTTCCGACGGACGTCGCCGACGAGGACGACGTCGCGTCGCTGATCGAGAGGACGCAGGAGGTGTTCGGTCGGATCGATATCCTCGTGAACAACGCCGGCATCCTCCGTTCGGATCCCGTCGCGGACGCCGACAGGGCTGACCTCCAGAAGCAGGTCCAGGTCAATCTGCTCGGGACGATGAACACGACCCACGCGGCGTTGCCGGCCGTGCTCGAGTCGGGCGGTGGCGACATCGTCGCGGTCTCGTCGATGAACGTTCGGTATCCCGCCGAGAAGGGGAGCGCGTACACGGCGTCGAAATGCGGTGTCAACGGGTTCTGTCGATCCCTGCGCAAGGAGATGAGCGACGAGGATGTCCGCGTGACGATCGTCATGCCGGGGCCGGTCGCGAGCGAGATGAACGACTGGGAGCAGTGGGACGGTCGGCCGCTGAATCCCGCCGACGTCGCGGAGGCGATCGTGTTCGCCGTCTCCCGTCCCGCGCACGTAGAACTGCCCGAGATAACCGTCAACACGACGGACAAACTCGGGTAGTGGCCGTCACGCTGTCTCTCTCTCTCTCTCTCCGCTCTATTCGGCACCTGTTTCGACGAAGTTCGAATGATCGGTACCCGACGTGGTTCCGTCAGTCAGCTCGAGCGACGGGTGGAGTAAAGTGCGGCGAGGGCGGCCAGCGTTCCGAACAGGGTCGTGAAGCCGCTCGTAGTTGTGTCATCCTCCGTCGACTGGGTGTCGGATTCGGTTTCGGTCTCGGTCTCAGTTGGTGTTTCGGTTTCGGTCGGTGTTTCCGTCTCGGTCTCGGTTGGCGTCTCGGTTTCGGTTGGCGTCTCGGTTTCGGTTGGCGTTTCCGTCTCGGTCGGCGTCTCGGTTGGCGTTTCCGACTCGGTCGGCGTCTCGGTTGGCGTCTCGGTCTCGGTCGGCGTTTCGGTTGGCGTCTCGGTTTCGGTCGGTGTTTCCGTTTCGGTTTCGGTCGGTGTTTCCGTCTCGGTTGGCGTCTCGGTTTCGGTTGGCGTTTCCGTCTCGGTCGGCGTTTCCGTTTCTGTCTCTGTTTCACTCTCAGTCTCCGTCGAGGTTGGGATCGAGGGCTCAGATTCGGTTTCAGTTTCCGTCGGTGTCGGTCCGGATCCGGATCCCGACCCCGAATCCGTCTCTGTCTCCGTCTCCGTTTCTGGCGGCGGATCGTCGGTCTCGGTCTCCGTCGGCACCGTCGGCCCGTCGTCGGGAGTCTCCGTTTCTGCGTCCGAATCGGTTCCAGACCCGGTCTCGGTCTCGGTCTCGGTCGCCGTCGATTCGAGATCCGACGACGCCGAATTATCGGTGACGGACGAATCGTCGTTCCACTCGGAGAGCACGCCGGCAGCACCGGAGGACGGACCGAGTACCGCCAGGCCGACCCCCGAAACGAGCAACACGACGCCGGCGACGGCCAGCAGTCCCTGAAACGTTCCGGTCGAGAGCGTGATCGACGGCCAGCCGAGTCGGGACGTCTCGAGCCGACGGGACAGCGACGCCGCCGTCGACCCGATCGGATCTGGGAACTCGGCGAGCAGTGAGAGACACTCGCCCACGCCGAGCGCGCCGGTCAGGAACGCACACGCGACGAAGATCGCGAGCCCGACCGGCGGGACGACGGCGAGCGCGATCCAGGGATTGGTGAAGACACTGGGGAGCAACAGGATCGGCGCCGCCGCGAGGAGCGTGGCCAGACAGATCCGACCGAACCGGGCGTTCGACAGCGGGTGAAAGCCGATCTTCCGGGCGCTCACGCAGTGACAGAGGAACATCGTCCCGTAGCCGATGCTGGTCGCGACGGCCGCACCGTGCATCCCGTAGCGGGGGATCAACAGGAGATTGAGGACGACGTTGATCCCCGCCGCGACGCCGGTCGCCATGATGGGATATCGCAGGTCACCTTTCCCCTGCGAGACGGCCAGGATCGGTCGTGCGAGTGCGAACCCGAGCGCGCCGGGTAACAACAGGACGAGCGGATCGATCGCGGGGATCGCCTCCGGCCCGAAGTAGATCGGAACCACGACGTCGGCCAGCGACGCCAGCCCCAGCGCCATCACCGCGGTGAGCAAGAAGGTGTATCGCGTCGTCTTCGCGGCGATGTCCGAAATACGGCTGGTCTGGCCCTTCGACCAGAGTTCGGACATCGAGTGGACGTACACCGTCTGCAGAGCCAACGGGACGAACCAAAGGAACTCCGCGAGCGTCAGTGCGGCCTTGTAGTTTCCGACGTCGGCACTCTCGCGGAACGTCTGAAGCATGACGATGTCGATGTGATAGAGCGACGAGAGTAACAACACGAGGAGGATGCTCATCGAGTTGAACGTGAACATCGTCCGCCGGGGGAATCGCGGCGGCGCCCGCTGGAAGAGGATCGAGAGCGAGACCTGCTGGTGTACCAACACCAGTCCGACGGCGGCGACGAGCAAACACGCGAGGATCCGTCCAGCCAGCGCACCAATGACGCCGTGTCCGACGTACACGAGCGGGAGCGCGAACGCCGCGAACGCGACGGTGTCGAGCACGTTGAGGGGTTCGGAGTAGCGCTCGAGGCCGAACCCCATGAGCGTCTTGCGGGCGTACGCACGAAACTGCGATGCGATGACCAGGATCGCCAGCGCGTAGAAGTAGATCGTGAACTCGGGGCCGATCAGGTCGGCGACGAGGCCGGTGTAAGAGAGGACGAACAGGATCCCCGCGCCGATGGCCGCGAACAGGATCGCGAGCCGGAAGTAGTAGCCGACGACGTGGGCTTTCCAGTTGCGGATCTGGCGCTCCTCCGCGAGGAACTTGCGCACGCCGTCGGTGATCCCCGAGCTGATGAAGATCATGTAGATGGCGAACACCGAGAGGAGAAACGAGTAGTCGCCGAAACTCGAGACGCCCAGCAGTCGGTACAGCAGCGGGGTCGTCAGGATGCCGACGATCAGAATGGCGACTTTGCTACTGACGACCGAGAGTACGCCGCTCAAGAGGGTTCGGTTCACGAGATCACCTGTTGGTTTGGGTTCGAGTTTGGTTCGAGTCAGTCGAGTTTGGGTCGGTGTAGTCGGGCTCGAATCGGCCCCGGGTCCGAGTCCGAGTCCGAGTCCAAATCCGAGTTCGAGTTCGAGTTCAGCGTCGCGACCCACGTCGAGTCCAGATGGATGTGGACGTCGAAAGACGGCGGGCCGAGACCGACCCGCCTGCGAGTATCGTTCGTGAAGAACACCGACCGTTCGGAGGCAGTTTATTATAGAGACGGTAAACGTCGTGAGCCCGCGTCCTGACGTCGTCTGGCGATCAGTCGCGGACGGATCGGTCCGTCTGGCGGAGGTCGAGCATCGTGACGATCAGCTGGGCGACCGCTCGCCGGAGTCGCTGGGAGACGGCGGAGGTCGAGATCCCGAGCTGGTCGGCGATATCCTCCTGGGTCCCCTGTCGCGGGATGTCGTAGTAACCTACGTAGAGTGCCGTGAGCAGGATATCCCGCTGTTGATCGGAGAGCCCGATGGTCGCGAGTTCGTCGACCGAGTCCGACTCGTAGAGCTGTGCGACGCGAAACGAGATGTCGTTTCGTCTGCAGTAGTCGTTGAACGCGACGAGAGCGTCGCGGTCCGGCAGGTGAACGCGGAGGATCCAGTCGCGGTCGCTGGCGACGATCCGGAACGTAAACGCGCTCCACTCGACCGTCCACGACGGTGGAACCAACTCGAGGTCGGTCGAAACCCGAACCCGGTAGATCGTCCGTTCGGCGAACGTCGCGATTCGGGTGGGGTCGGCGACGGTGTGATCGGCCTCGAGGGCGGCCTCGAGTGCCCGATCTGTGTCCCCAAATACCGAGACGAAGAGCACTCGCTCTCGGCCGTGATCGGTCTCGAGGGTCGTTTCGTACTCCCATCGGATCGTCGCGTCGTCGGTCGAACGGATCGTCGGGAGCAACACGAGGTCGTCGTGAGAGACGTGTATCTCCGCGATAACGTTCATCGAGAGGTCTGTCCCGTCGTGGGTCGCTGGAGGTGTTTCTTATATCGTCTCTAAGGATCTCGCTCCCACGAAGCGGCCGTTTATCGGGGGCGTAAACCGTGCAACGGTTCGGCTGGAGGTTAGGTGTTGGGTGACGGTGACAGTGGGGTCTGGGTCTCGGGTCTCGAGTGTGAGTGTGAATGTGAGTGTCGACCGTCGAATGACGAGCCACGAGTGCCAACTATCGTATCGATCGACGGCTCGAGCGACCGCCAGTAACCGATTCAATACGTGTTCGCGACCGTGACGAGTCCCTCGGCACCGTCGTTTCGGATGCCGTTGGCGAGCCGGTTTCGGACGAGGATCGTGTTTCGACTCCCCGCGTAGAGGTGGATGGCTGCGCGGTCGGTGGTGTACGATTCGGCGTCCGTCTGTGCGTACAGCGTCCCGTCGCCGAGTTCGACGAACGGGTGACCGGTGGCGCGGTACGTACCGCCGTAGACGGTGCACTCGTCGCCGGTGTTGACGAGCGCGTTCCGTCTCGTCCCGTCGCGGCCGCGTTGCTCGACGTCGCAGGACTCGAACCGACAGTTGCTCCGCCCACAGCGGATGCCGTCGCGGAAGCCGGCGCCGTCACCCGATTCACCCGAAATCGTGACATCCCGGCACGTGACGCGCTCGCGGCTGTCAGTGTCGCGGATCCAGAGCGGATAGCCGCCCGCGGTCTCGTGGGTGACGTCCGTCTCGGTGATCGTGGTCTCGCCTGCATCGGGGGAGACGACGAGTCCGTGAGTGACTCGATCGCCGCCGATCTCGACCGTCGTGTCGTCGATCCGCGCGCCCGTGTTGGTGTTCATGACAGCGATCGCGTGGCTGTTCGGCAGCGGTGAGGTGTTTCGGACCACCGCTCCCTCGACGCGGGCGGTGCCGTGTTCGAGTTGAATACCGCGTTGACTCTCGTCGAGCGATCGGGTTCGATCGATTTCGACCGTCGGCCACAGAACGCGGCTGTTCGTGCCGCCGACCCGGATGGACACGGGGTTGCTGTTCTCGAAGTGACCACCGTTGACGATGATCTGCCCGTCACCGTTGCTGGCATAGAGGCCGTTGCTGGGGAACGCACCGAGTCGACAGCGCTTGAACTGGAGCGTTCCCCGGGTCTCGTTGGCCTCGATTCCGATCGGTCCGCGCCAGGCGTTGCCGGCGTGTGGCGTCTCGTCGACCCACGCACCCCCGTCCGGCGCCCAGAAGTCTTCGACGATCCCGGTTCCGTCCGGATCGACGACGTTGAAGAGACCGGGACCCCACGTCCCGCTGTCGTGTTCGCCGCGAACGTGGATATTTCGGACCTCGAGTCGGTCAGTGGCGTACGCCTCGATGGTTCGGATACCGGTGTCGGGGGTGGTCTGATCGACGGTGAACCCCTCGAACCGGAGGTGACTTCCCGGGCTAGTGTGCGTCCCCAGCCGGAAGAGGCGGTACTGCGGCCCGTCGAAGTCGTGGTAGTTCGCCGGGACCAGCGTCGCGTCGTCGCCGACGACGGCGAACTTCTCGAAGTTCGTGAAGCGGAACTGGCTGTCCATAGCGTACTCCCCCGGCGGGAAGTACAGCAGCGTGTTGTCGCTTCGAACCGACTCGAGTACGGGCGTGATCGGTTCGGTGCCGGTGTTGTCGGCACCGGCTTCGGCGACGTTGACGACGGTTCGGTACTCGTCGTAGTACGCCACCTCCGGGTTGGCACCCGCGGTCGCGGACAGTCCCAGTGCCGAGAGGCCGGTGGCGGCCGCGGCCTTCAGCGTCGCTCGTCGCGAAACGGTCGTCGCGCCGCCGCCAGAGCGGTCCGCTCGAGCGGAGTCTGTAGTTGTATCACGATGGCTGTCAGTCGCGTCGCACGGTAATTCGTTCTGAGGTACCATTAGTGCGAGCTAGCGGTAATTTCCATCGAGTATCAACAGTTGCACACTGGACGCTCCCATCGGACCGGTTACCGAACGTAGGCACGGCGTGAGGAGTGAAACTGTCGAGCGGCGAGCGGTGAAACAGTCGGCGGAGAGCGGGCGCGGGTTTCAGAACGAAGCGGTCGAGATTCGAATCAGCTTAAGTGCAAGGCGGAGCCCCCTTCCTCAACGAGCGCCGGAAGTGCGACGCTCTGTCGCACGAAGGCGCGAGTAGGAAGGGGAGGAGCCGACAGCCGAAACCACACGACAGTGGTAGGTCGACCCCCATACGTTTAAGTACCGTTGGGTCTTGTCTGAAGTATGGGCGTACGTCGAACCGCCGTCGTGAAACTCGCCGTTTCCGACGAGCAACGCGACGCGCTCCACCGAACCGCCGAGCAATACCTGTACTGCGCGAACCGAACCGCCGACTACTGTTGGTCGGACACCTCATACACCAAGTGCAAGACCAACAAACGGCAGGTTCGTGACGCGCTCTACTCCGAACTCCGAGAGGAGACAGACCTACAGGCACAACTCGTCCAAGCCGCAATCCGTCGGGCCGTCGAAGCCGTTAAAGGCGTCGTCGAACGGTGGAAGAAGGGACAGCGCGTCTCTCGTCCGACGTTCACTGCCGAAACGATGGACTATGACACGCGGAGCGCGACATTCTACCGACGTGAAGCGTCGCTGTCAACTGTTGAGGGCCGGGTCGAATGTCCGTTCGTTCTCCCGGCAGACAGCCCGACACCCTACGAGCAGTACGTACTCTCCGAGGACTACGAGTTCCGCGAGAGTACCCTTCGATACGACGCGGCAACCGACGAGTTCTACCTCCACATCTCGACGCGGCGGATTGACGGCGTTGACGAGACGCATTGCGTCTCGTCCGCACACCAGAACGCGGAGCGTTCTGGGGACGATGACGCAGAGGTTTCGACAGATTCCGGGCACCCCGACCAAACGGTCCTCGGTATCGACCTTGGCGTTAACTCACTCGCCGTCTCCTCGACCGGCACGTTCTGGCAGGGTGACGACTACGACCACTGGGTTCGGGAGTTCGAGAAGCGACGTGGTGAGATGCAACAGCGCGGCACCCAAGCTGCTCACAACGCTTTGCTTCGACTCGGCAAGCGCGAAGAAGCGTGGCGCAAACAGTACATCCACACCGTCGCCAACGAAATCGTCTCGGAGGCTGTCGAACACGATTGCGACGTAATCGCGTTCGAGGACTTGACCGACATACGCGAGCGGCTCCCACAGGCGAAGTGGCACCATATATGGGCGTTTCGACGCCTGTTTGAGTACGTCGAGTACAAGGCCCCGGAGCACGGCGTCACGGCGAAGCAGGTTGCGCCGAACCACACATCCCAACGCTGTTCTCGGACGGACTGTGGGTTCACGCACGAAGCGAACCGTGACGGCGAACACTTCCATTGCCAGAAGTGCGGCTACGAGGTCAACGCGGACTACAACGCGGCGAAAAACATCGGGCTACGATACGCTCGGAAACGGACACACAGACTCCGTTCCTCGCCCAAGTCGGAGAGCGGAGACGCACCAGTAGACGTGCGTGTGAATGGTGGGACGTTGAACGGCAAGAGTCGCCGGCCTATTGCCGGAGACTGATTGCCGGGAGTCCACATCAAAGCCCCATCTGCGAACGGGCCTGCCCGTTCGCATGGTCCTTGGGACCGTCGATCCCACGCTACCCTCAAGGACCGAGGCGCGTATGCGCCGAGGGAGTAGGGTGGGGTAGTTTACGAGTAACTGTTCTCCCAGTCGATCAAGCCGTCGGAGCCGTAATCTTTGATTCCGTTCACCAGTCGGTTTCGCCGGAGGTCAATGTCGTGACTCCGGTCGTAGAGACAGATCGCTTCGCGGCCGCTGTCGTACGATTCCGCGTCCGCACGCATGTACAGCGTCTCGCTTCCGGTCTCGACGAACGGGTAGTTGCTGGCCCGGTAGGTCCCGTAGTAGACGGTCGAATCGTTGCCGGTGTTGACCATCGCGTTTCGTTTGACGCCGTCGCGTCCCGGCTGATCGACCTCGCAGACGTTGAACCGGCAGTTGTCCCGCTCACAGCGAATTCCGTCGCGGAAGCCTGCACCGTCACCGGCCTCCCCGGAGATCGAGAGGTACTCACAGAGAACGCGTTCCTGGTTGTCGGTCTCGCGGATCCAGAGCGGATAGCCGCCCGCCGTCTCGTGGGTGATATCCGTATCGAGGATGATCGTTTCACCCGCGCTGGGAGAGACGACGATTCCGTGATTGATCCCGTCACCGCTCATCTCGATAGTCGTGTCCTCGATCCGCGCGCCCGAACAGGAGTTCATCACTGAGATCGCGTGACTGGTCGGCATCGGCGAGGTGTTGCGGATCAACGCGCCCCGAATACGGACGTTGCCGTTTTCGAGCCGGATCCCGCGCTGGCTCCCGTCTCGAGTGCGCGTCTCGTCGATTTCGATCGTCGGCCACCTGATGACGCTGTTCGTACCGCCGATCCGAAGCGAAACGGGGTGACTGTTCTTGTAGTGGCCGCCGTGGACGATGATCTTGCCCGATCCGCCGCAGGCGTACAGGCCGTTGCTGGGAAACGCGCCGAGTCGACAGCGCTTGAACTGGAGCGTTCCCTCGGTTTGATTCGCCTCGATCCCGATCGGACCGCGCCAGGAGTTGCCGGCGTGTGGCGTCTCGTCGACCCACGCGCCGCCGTGGGGCGCCCAGAAGTCTTCGACGATCCCGGTTCCGTCCGGATCGACGACGTTGAAGAGGGCGGGCCCCCACGTCCCGCTGTCGTGTTGGCCGCGCACGTAGATACTGCGAACCTCGAGTCGGTCGGTGACGTACGTTTCGATGGTTCGAATTCCCGTGTCAGGGACGGTCTGGTCGACGGTGAACCCCTCGAACCGGAGGTGAGCGCCCGGATTGTTGTACGTTCCCAGTCGGAACAGCCGGTAGCGAGGGCCGTCGAAGTCGTGGTAGTTCGCCGGGACCAGCGTCGCGTCGTCGCCGATGACGGCGAACTTCTCGAAGTTCGTGAATCGGAACTGGCTGTCCATAGCGTACTCCCCCGGCGGGAAGTACAGCAGCGTGTTGTCGCTTCGAACCGACTCGAGTACGGGCGTGATCGGTTCGGTGCCGGTGTTGTCGGCGCCGGCTTCGACGACGTTGATCACGGTTCGGTACTCGTCGTCGTACTGCGTATAGCCAGTGGCGGCACTTCCGGTCGAGGAGAGTCCGATTGCTGCGAGCCCCGTCAGTGTCGCACCCTTCACGAAGGTCCGTCGTGACGTCTCCGAACGTCCTGCAGAAGATCGTCCCAGTCGTCCGTCGACCGCAGAGCCACGAGAGCCGCAGTCACCGTTATTGTCCCCATCGAGAGAGTCGTTTATGTCTGACATTCAGATGCAACTGTACGAGAACGTGGATTGTCTGAATAGCCGACGATTATGATAGCCACTCTTTAAGTGCCGATCGTTGCGCTCCGTTTCGAGATTATGGGTGTCATAAGCACGCTGGGGCGGATGCGAAACGGTACTCGAGCGAGTTTACGCCCCTGGTAAACCGGTGAAACGGAGTGAAACAGTCCGCCAAAACGGTCGGCAGTGATCGGTTCGAGGAGGTCGACGGACGAGAAAAAGCGGTTTCGAGCGATCGTAATCGAATCTAACACAACAGTCGACCGTACGGGCCGACGACCCGCTAGCCGCTGGCGTTGACGAGCGGCGAGTCGACGCCGGCGGAATCAGAGTCCGAGTCGGAATCGGCGTCGTGGGCCAGCGCGGACAACAACGTGAGCAGGAGGTACCGGTGTTCGCTCGCGTACTCACCGTTCGACCAGGTGATCCGCTGGACCGCGGATCTCGAGAACTCCGTCTGAAGCTCCGCCGACGACTCGTACTCGTGGGTCACCTCGGCGAGCGCACGCGAGAGGTGCGTGTCTGAACCACCGCCGCCGTTTCTGCCCAGCAAGCCGAGTACCTGTGATTTGAGCGCGGGATGATCCGTGAGCCACTCGTAGCCGTATCGTTTCACTCGATACTCGAGCGAGTCGATCGGCGCGCCGAAGTCCACGTAATCGACTCCAAGCACGTCCGGCGAGAGCGCAGCGAGGAACTCCCGGTAGAGGTGCGTGCCGCGTTTCTGTTCGGGTGGACACGACATCGCGGCGGTGAAGAAGGGCAACGAGTAGAACGGCGTCGTCGACCACAGGTGATAGCGCGTCCGATCCTCGCCGTGGTTGAGCCAGTTGATGCCCCGTTCCCGAACGAGGAAGTGGACGTGTGCCCCCTCGAGGTTCGCTTCGGGGTAGGACGCGATCCGGTCGCGAACCGACCGGACGAGCGCGTCGGCGTCGACGTCGACGAGGTCTGTCACCTCCTCGAGCGAGAACACCTGCTGGCCGGTGACGATCGTCTCGACGAGTTCGTCGACCGACTCGACGGACGTCGAGGGCGTGAGATCGGGGATCGCCTTGTCGCCGCCGTCGCCCGTGACGAAGACGGCCCCGGGGTGGTCGGCCGCGACCTGCTCGGCGAAATCGAGCCCGAGAGACATACTGAGGCTGTTCATCCCCTGGGTCATGTCCAGGAGTCGCTCGCGCTGTCGGTCCGTCCGGTCGGCGAGATACGACGACCACGGGACGTCGAGGGCGGCCGCGACCTGTCTCGCGACGTCGACCTCGGTCGCGTTCCCGCCGTCGACTCTCGCCGAGGTCGCGGCGACCAGCGGCTCGTCGACGTGCGTGTAGCCGGCGATGACGGCCCGCGAGTCGAGGCCGCCGCTCAGCGAGACGACCGTCTCCTCGCCCGCGCCCGCCCGGTTCTCACACGCCTCGACGAAGCGGTCGCGGAGGAAGTGGGCGTTCGCCTCCACGCTCTGTTCGGCGTTCGCGTGTCTGTCGAACCGGAACTCGTGAAGCGACTGCGTCTCGTCGGCGCCGACCGTCACCAGCGATCCGGGCGGCACCTGCTCGACGCCGTCGAACAGCGTCCGCGTACCCAGCGGATAGCCGAACAGCAGCATCTGGCCGAGTGCGAGCTGATCCGACTCGAGGCCCTCGCCGAGCGCTCGAGCGAGTTTCCGCACGACCTTGAGTTCGCGGGTGAGAACCGTCGTCTCGCCGATCGTCGCACGATAGGTCGGGAGTCGCGCGAACGCGTCGTTGACGACCCACGTCGTCCCGTCGGTCTCGTCGTGGACGGTCAACAGGAAGTCACCGTCCCGCGTTCCGACCCACTCCGAGAGGCGCTCGAGGCGGTCCTCGAGGAGCCACTCGGTCGCCGTTCGGACCGTCGCTTCGACGTCGTCGGTCCCGTAGAGGTACCCCTCCAGAACGGCCGTGCAGTCGTCGAATTCGAAGACGTCGACCGGATACTGATCGTACCCGGTGTGTGTGAGCAGCGTCTCCGAAGCGTCGATTACGTCGTGGCGCTCGTACCGCTCGTCGAACCGGACCGACTCGAGAACGGGCTCGAGGACGTCGCGATCCGGCGGGGATTCGATGATCGTCGTTCCTGGCATACGCGAGCAGAGAGCGCGGGGGCTATTTATTACGAAATCGTTAAACGAGGACGATCGCCGATCGCGGACGGCTGACCGGATCAGAGAGTGCCAAGAATCGGGTCCGAACGGGGCTGAAAACCGGAAACTCGAGAATAGTGTCACACTCGACGTGATCGGTCGTTCGAGGGGACAGCAGGTCGAGGTGGCCGAAAGGGAGTGGAGTAGCCGACCGAATCAGATAGTCGAGAGGACGATCTCGGTCGACGCCGTCCGACCCTGATCGTCGGTCACGCACAGCGTGATCGGGTACTCGCCGCAAGCGGACAGCGTTACCTCGAGACAGGGGCCTGACTCTTCGATCGAGCCGTCGGCTCCGAGCGTCCACTCGTAACTGACGATTTCAGCATCTGGAGCGCTCGAACTCTTGGCATCGAGCCTGATCGACTGGTCGACGTCTAACTCGAGCTGGTCGGCGTCCTCGGGCGAAGTCTGAATGCGTGCGACGGGTGCGTCCGATTCGTCGGCCGGGGTGTCTTCGTCCGCGTCATCGTCTTCGTCATCTTCGTCCTCATCGTCCTCTCCGTCCTCGTCCTCGTCCTCGGAGTCGGCCGACCCGTCTTCGTCCGCGTCATCGTCAGCTTCGGAATCGCCGTCGTCCGGTTCGTCCTCGGAGTCGTCGGGTTCTTGCGCTCCGTCGTCTGCCTCATCGTCTGCGGAGTCGTCTTCGGGTTCGGAATCGTCCTCGGAATCGTCCGGCACCGCCTCACCCTCGACGAACAGCGCGTCGGCCAGCTGGCGGACGATCACCGTATGCCACTGAATCCGGGTCTCGAGGTCGACGTTGGTCGAGAGCGTCTCCGCCAGGTACGCGTCGGCACCGAGATCGCGCTCGACTTTGTGGACGAGCAACCCCTGGGGCTCCTTGTCGGGACCGGTGAAGTACCCGGTCTGGAAGTGGAGCTGCGGATCCTCGACGTAGTTCTCGTTCAGGTACGAGACCGTCTCGACGGCGGCGGCTCCCGCTTCGTCGTTCGAGGAGTGGAAGATCGCCTGTCCGACGCCGTCGACGGGGTCGTCGTCGTAGATCCCGATCGACTCGTGGAGATCGATCACGACGTCGGGATCGTACTCGAGGACGACCTCCCAGATCGCTCGCGCGAGTTCGGTTTCCGGCTCGGAACTCGTCGGGAACTGCCGATTGAGGTCGACGCCGTTGGCGTCGATCCGGGTCCCCTGTTCGATGGCGACGGCGTTAGCCTCCGGAATCGTGACGAGCGTCCCGGCGTCGATATCCCAGTCGGCGACGGCGGCGGCCGCCTCGTAGCCTGCGATCTCGTTTCCGTGGATGCCGCCAACGACCAGGACCGTCGGCCCGTCTGCGACGCCCGTCGTCTCGTAGACGGTCGTCTCGTGGTCCGTCCCCGGTAACAGGACGAACGAGTCTCGAGAGGCGACGTCTTCGCTGTTCGACTGCGCGAGTCCGACACCGGCGATCGCACAACTGGCCGTCGCGGCCAGAAACGACCGTCTGTGGAATGTAAAACGTCCCATGCGGTCGTCGAATGGTGAAAGCCCGGTTTTGCTATAGCAGCGCTAAGGAGAGAAACGATTGCGGGAGCGCCGACAACTGTGGCGATCAACAGTCAGTTTCGCTGAGAGTTAGAGCCGGCGACAACGAGCCGCGACTTTGTACGCCAAACCCGGCGAGTGCTCAACACACCCCGTGGCGCTCGTAGAACCGCCGCACGCGGTCGTCGGTCAGCAACGGCCCGTGGACCTGAATCGACTTGAGTCCGGGGTAGCTGTTCCCCTCGAGAACTGTGAACTCGCCGTCCTCGCCAGTGACGACGACGTCCCAGCCGATGTAGGGGATGTACGAGTACGTCTCCGCGAACTCGAGAATTCGGTCGCGAATCCTCGACCAGCCGGGAATCTGCGCACCCTCGATTCGGGTTCCGGTGTCGGGATGGGTAGCGTACCACTCGAGGTCGCCGTCGTAGGGCAGTTGTGCGCCGGGACCGAGTTCACCGGTCTCGACGTCGATCTCGGCCGTGAGCCCGCCTTGCGAGAAGTTGTCCATCGGTTCGGAGTCGGCCGTTCCCATCCGCTGGATCGCCGCCCCGACGAACGGTTCGCCGGCCGCGTCGTCGTACATCGTGACGATCCGGATCGTGTTGGGCGTCTCCGGATACAACTCGGACGGGAACCAGCCCTGTTCGACGAACTCACAGACGAGGTAATCCTCGAGGTCGGCGAGTCGCGATCGGAACGCCGGTTCGGAGAGACGGTCGCCGTTGACGCGGTAGCCACCGTCGACTCGCGAGCACAACAAGACGTTGTTTCCGCCCCCACCCTGAACCCACTTGAGTACCAGCCGTCGCTCGTCCTCGAGGCGGTCGACGACCCAGTCGGGGCCGTTGCGATCGGTTTCGTCCGGATTGTGACTCGGGCCCGAACGCCCCATCTCGACCGATCGAGTGCCGCTGGGCCCGATGGCCGACGTGACGCTCGGTTTCGATCTCGACCTCGATCTCGAGGTGCCGCCGTCACCGATCGCCCGCGGTGGCCGAAGCGAGTCGATCGCGTGAAAGGAACCGTTGTGGAGCATTCCGTAGACGGACATCCGGTGGTCGTCGAAGGGGTGGAGGAGCCAGTGGAAGGCGAGTTTGTTCGAGAGCGCGATCGACCACGGGCCGTTGATCCGCTTCGTGCGGACGAACCGCTGGGAGTCGGTCACGTACTCCCGATAGTTCGATTCCTCGAGGCCGTACAGCACGCCGGATCGGGTCAGAAAGCCCCGACGCCAGAGCCAGAGCCGGCGCCGAAGCGGCTCCGAGAGGTACGACTGCGTGTCCCGTTCGGTCTCGAGGAGGTGCTGGACGCCCTTGATCGAGGCGTACAGGTCGCGGACGTTCACGTCTACGTTCACGTTCATACCGTCGAAGGACAGCGACGTGTGTTAGTTATCGATCAGTAAAGAATCGTTTCAGTCGTCGAAACGCGTGCAACTGAGTCGGACGGAAGGCGTCTATCGTAACGGGACCCGGATCCGGACCCGGTCTCCGACCCTCTCGAGTGAACGGCGGCCACGAACGACAGACGACGTGAGACGGTTTCGATATCGAGATCAGTATCAGCCGAGATATCCGAGGTCCGCCAGCCGGTTCTCGACCTGGTCGGTCGGTTCGTCGCTGCCGGCCGGATCCGCCTCGCCGTCCTCGTTCCGGCCGTACTCCGGATACGCGTTCGAACGGACGTCAGACCGCTCGACGACGGGGAGCACGGAGCCGTCCATTCGATCGCTGTAGGGGACCCCGAGTGCCGCCATGATCGTCGGCGCGACGTCGAAGAGGTGGGCATCACGGAGCGGGGCGTCCGTATCGATGCCTTCGCCCGACGCGACGAACACGCCGTCGAGCTTGTGATTCCAGCTCTCCGTCGGCGGCGCGAAGTAGTCGCCGGCCAGCTGATCCGAGAGGAAAAAGCGAAAGTCGTTGGGGATCGTCACGACGTCGACCGCCTTCTCGGCGTTCTTCCCGTGGAAGTACTGCTCCCGGGGTGTGACTTCCGCGAAGACCGGATCGCCGTCCGGCGTCTGGACGGACTCCAAGTCCCGGATGAGGGCGGCGCGGACGTCGTCGTACTCCTCCGGCGAGACGACGCCGTTTGGCTCTCGGCCCTCGAGGTTGATCCGGACGCCGAGTTCGGTTCTGGCTCGCAGGTACGCGATGGACTGCTCGAAATCGACCTGTTCGTTGGCCGTCCGGGCGACGTTCTTGGGAACG
This sequence comes from Natronoglomus mannanivorans, assembly GCA_025517485.1. Lineage (GTDB taxonomy): Archaea > Halobacteriota > Halobacteria > Halobacteriales > Natrialbaceae > Halomontanus > Halomontanus mannanivorans. The sequence goes on from JAOPKB010000010.1 coordinate 73,180, forward strand.
TACTTCATCGCCAGCCCATCGAGGTGGACCGCCTCGAGCGCGCGTCGAGCGCGACGGGCCGTCAGACCGAACGTCGCAGCGGTACCGGCGAGGCGCTCGAGCGTGCTCGGCTCCCAGGTTCGCTCGTCGTTGCCCTGACGGAGCTGGTGGCGAATGGGGTTCCACGAGGGCATTCCCTTACCGTTGGTGGTCACGGTGACGTAGCCCTCCTCGCGGAGGAACTCGTTGACGCGGAACTCGTACTCCTCGTAGGGACCCATCCCGTGGTCGCTCGCGAGGAAGACGCGCTTCGGATTGCACTCCTCGAGAATCTCGGCGATCTGGGCGTCGGTCGCCTCGTAGACGCTGGCGACTTTCTCCTCGTCGCCGTCGAACTCGTGGAAGACGGTGTCGGTCTTCTGGAACTGGACGAATCCGAAGTCGGGGTCGTGACGGTCCGCGAGGTAGCGAAACGCCTCGCCGCGCATCCGGACGAGCGTCCGGTACTCGGCCATCTTCTCGGCGTCGGAGACCTCGTCGTCGCCGCGGGTGTAGTTCGGATACACCCGGTACTCGCCGATCGCCTCGCGGAGCTCCTCGAGCGTGCCCTCGGGGTGACACTGCGGGTCTTCCGGGCCGATAAATCCGGGGACGACCGCGCCATCGATTTCGTCGGGCGGGTGGGTGACCGGGACGTTGACGACGACGCTCGAGTAGCCCTGCACGTCCAGCAGCGACCAGAGGGAGTGTTCCTCGACGTCGTCCCGTCCGGTGACGTGCCAGTCGTAGCCGTCGTAGTGGACGAAGCCGGTCGCTCCGTGTTTGCCGGGGTTGGTGCCGGTGTACAGCGACGGCCACGCGCTCGGCGTCCACGGCGGGATCTGCGATTCCAGCGGGCCGCAGGCGCCGTCGGTGCAGAGCCGTTCGATCGTCGGAATCCGGCCGTCCGCGAACAGTCGTTCGAAAACCGGCAGACAGCCGGCGTCGATACCAATCAACAGCGTGTCCATTCGGGTAGAGTCACTCATACTGATGTGGGGTCTGTCTCGTTTCTCACTGTCCTCTCGCCGGCTCACAGCGGGGTCGGTCGGGCGATCGTCGATCCTCGGTCGGTTCGAATCGCACAGTTTCGGTCGGCGTTTCCGGTGCGTGCTCGCGGGATCATGGCTCCCCCTTGGAAACTCGGTTACGTTATTATCACTCGTATAAATCGGCTCGAACGGGGGAAAACGGCAGCTGGTCGAAAGGGGAGAACTGGACGAGAGGGAAGAGAGCCACGACGGGGAGAGTGTGAGTGGACAGACGCTCGAGTGGGTGACAAAGAGTGATCGATCGGGAAGACGGAGATCGGAGTGTGATGCGATGGGTACGTGATCACTCACACAGCGGTTTTCCTGAGTTATTCTTCGATACCACGCACATCAATATGCAACCACTCGAGGTTACGATCCTCGAAAGCGTCTTTTACCTTCTGAGGATCGACATCGTCGCTGAATTCGTGTTCGTTCCATTGCCCTCCACTCGCGCCTTTATTATGTTCAATCGTATTCACGAATCCGAACATCACTAATTTCGAGAGGTGGTTGAACATTCCTCGTTGGGTGAGCGGATCTTTTCCCCTCTGTTGGTTATACGTACGAACTACCCGAGCATAGGCAGTGTGGATTGTACGCGTACGAGCTGGTGTGAGGCCCGCATTGTCGAGATGAGCGAGCGCCTTCAGAATGTAGAGTTTCTCATCGTCCTGATCGACGATAGATTCGACGATGTTTCCGTATTCCAAGTCCTTGTCCGCCTGTCGGATATGATTCTCTTCCACCTGCTCGGATCCATCCTCTTCAGCAATCTCGGCAGATCGGCGAAGGAGACGTATTGCTCGACGAGCACTCCCTGACGCTTCCTGATATGCGAGTGCCGAACACAGAGAAATGGTTTCTTGACTGTAAGCATCATCGTAGAGGGCCAGTCTGGCACGAACTCGGAGTATCTCCGAAAGTTCTTCAGCGTCGTAAGCGGGGAACTTGATCTCGGTTTCACAGAGACTGTCCTTCACTTTTGGTGATAGGTTCTTTCGAAAAGTGTAGTCGTTGCTGATACCGATAACACCGACACGGACGTTTTCAACGTAGCCGATGTCCCGAGAGCGAGGGAGCTCGTAGAGGAGTGTATCGTCGTTGCTAATCTTGTCAACCTCGTCCAGAATCACGAGGACGGTCCCCTCGAGTTTGTCGAGTTCTTCGTACATGATGTCGTAAACGTCTTGTGGAGCGTAGCCAGTCCCCGTGATTCGGTTGCCTTTATCACGAAGTCGATTCACGATGCCGACAGCGACCTGATACGACGAGGTTTTGTGGTCTGCTGTGGTGAAGTTCTCGCAATTGATCCAAACGACGTTCAAGGTTGTCCGTTCGCCTACGGGAAGTTGCTGGTTCTTCTGTTCGATGTCTCGCTCGAGATTCTCACGAAGGTATTTCGTTGCAGCAGTTTTCCCGACACCAGTATCACCATAAAGAAAGGCGTTCTGTGGAGGGCGACCCTTGTAAATGGGTTTGAAAACGCTGGTGTACTGCTTAAGAACGTCGTCCCGGCAGAGAATCCGATCAGGCGTATAGTCTTCTTCGAAGACATCAGCGTTCTCGATTAATTCTACGTCGTCGGCAAATATTGAATTTATATTATCCATGTAGAATAATAACTATATTCATTCCTATTAAATTTTCCTGAGTTTCCCGGGCTTCGTTAGTTTCATGAGTTATGAGAGAGCATTCGCACAGCAGTTTTCTTGAGTTCTCGATCTCTGATGCTATAAAGGAGTTACTCTTCAACCCGTCTTACCTATAAACAATGGTTATAATACCTATATTTTTCTCAGGAAAACTGCTGTCAAATGAACATGCGTCTATGATTTCTGTCCTGAACGTATACCGGATATTAATACCGCCACCAGTAGACTGAAATAGTCAAAATAGTGTTGTTCAGTCGAATTGGAACAACGATACGGTGGCCAGTGATTAACTCAAGAAAACCGCTGTGTGAGAGCTGAGACTGTACAATTGACTGTTACCTTCACGAGAAAGACTCAGGAAAACCGCTGTGTGAGAGCGAAGATAGTATGAGTGATTATCCCTATCGCAAGAAAGACTCAGGAAAACTGCTGTGTGAGAGCAAAGGCAATATGATCGATTCCTTCCTCTACGAGACGGACTCAGGAAAACCGCTGTGTGGAAGGGAAGAAGAAATGGATTCAATGTCCCCCTTCCATTATTGACAGAGCAATTCGAATCGGAACGGTGATTTATCGTTTGCTTCGTCCAAGTACGTGTTGATATCGATAAATCGCATCATTTGACAACAGACACGTCAAATTCACCCGTCACCGACTCTCTATTATCGGAGTTATCTCTCTGCAAAGCATCTACAGTATAGCAGTGCTCATCGGGCTTGGTGACCCAAACCAGAAGTATCACAACTCGTTTCGCCTGAAGAATTGTACGTCAGTCGATAGCGATCAGCAATACAGCACAAAACGGTTTCAGAATTCACGATCGAGATAGATACCCAATTCGTCATTACGCACCTACGCGTGTAAGTGGGCTCGAGTTCTCGAACCGGGACCGATTCCCGAACGAATCTCCTGAAACACTGCCTCGAGACACGCCGAAATCCCGGGGGATTTAATCCCGTCCACCCCCGACGTGTGACCGATGTCGCTGTACGCGTCCGTTCGCCCCCTCGCATTCACCCTGCCCGCGGAAACCGCCCACGAACTCGGCAAGCGGGTGCTCAGGGCCACACAGGCCACGCGACCCACTCGAGAGGCGCTCGAGTACGCCTATCGGTACGACCACGAAGCGCTCGAGGTCGACCTGTTCGACACCACGTTTCCGAACCCGGTGGGCGTCGCGGCGGGGTTCGACAAGAACGCCGAAGTGACCCACGCGCTGGCGGCGCTGGGCTTCGGATTCGTCGAGGTAGGAACGGTCACGCCGTACCCACAGCCCGGCAACGACCGCCCGCGGCTGTTTCGCCTGCGCGAGGACGAGGCGATGGTCAACCGCATGGGGTTCAACGGCCACGGGGCCGACCGCGTCCGCCAACGTTTCGAGGCCGACGGTGTTCCCGACGTCCCCGTCGGCGTCAACGTCGGCAAGATGAACACCTCGAGCGAGCGAGAGGCGATCGAGGACTACCGGCGCGTCTTCGACCGACTCTACCCGTATCCGGACTACTTCGTCGTCAACGTCTCCTGTCCGAACACGCCCGACGAGTTCGACGAGCAGTCACCGGAGCACCTTCGGGCGATCTTCGAGACGCTCGAGGGCGAGAACGACGAGGACAAGCCGATCCTGGTGAAGATCGGTCCCGATTCGCCCGAGGAGTCGGTGCTCGACCTCGTCGACATCGTCGAGGAGTTCGACCTCGACGGAATCGTGGCGACGAACACGACGACCGCGCGGGAGGGACTGGAATCCGCGAACCAGCAGGAGTGGGGCGGACTCAGCGGGAAGCCGCTTACCGAGCGCTCGACCAGCGTGATCCGGACGCTCGCGGAGTACACGGACGGAGAGTTGCCGATTATCGGCGTCGGCGGTGTCGACTCGGCCGAAAGCGCCTACGCGAAGATCCGTGCGGGCGCGTCGCTGGTCCAGCTCTACACCGGGTTCGTCTACAACGGGCCGACGACGGCTCGAGAGATCAACCGCGGGCTCGTCGAGTTACTGTATCAGGACGGGTTCTCGTCGATTGAAGAGGCGGTGGGCGCAGACCTCGAGTAGGGGTAGGGGTAGAGTAGGATAGGAGAGGATAGTATAGGAGAGGATAGTATAGGAGAGGCGTTTCGAGGCATTCGGGTTCGCCTCGGCGAGAGGACACAGCGAAAGAGGCATTCCGCCGGCCTCACTATCGGGTTCTGACTCGAGACATGGACGATACCCGGCTCTTTCACTCTCAGTTCCTCCGAGCGCGCATCACCGTCCGGGACGTGCTCGTCCACGCGTCGATTCCTCTCCTCTTGAGTCTCGTCTACGTCTCCCCGATCACCTACGAGTCGCTGCTGTTCAGACCGGGCGTGAGCGGGCTCGGAGAGACGTACCTCTCGACGCTGGGTCACGCCGATGCCGGACACCTGTTCGGGAACGTGTTCGGCTACGGAGTGCTGACGTCGCTCTCGTTCGTTCTCCTCGTCGGAGTTGGGAGACGACGCCTCTACTACACACTGTTCGGCTCGATTCTCGTGTTCGTCCCGCCGCTGTCGTCCGCGCTGGCTCGAGCGTATCTGGAACTGACGGCCCCCGACGTCGTCGGCACCTACCGCGGCGCCGGGTTCTCTATCGTCACCGCCGGGTTCGTCGGCCTGCTGGGGCTATCGATCGCCGTCCACCAGCGGCGGACGCTCGATCTTCCCGGTCGGCCGGGGCTGGCCAGCGGCTGCCTGTTCGCAGTCGCGGGCGTCGTTCCGGCGGCCGTCGTCCTCGAGTCGCCCCCGGGAGCACTCGTCCTCGGAGGGATCGGGCTGGGGTATCTCGTCGGCTCCGGCGTGAACGCGAAGCGAAACCTACATCGACCGGACGGCCCGCGCGCCGTCGCCCTCACCGTCACCGCCGTTTTGATCCTCCTCGGCGTGACCAGCGACCTGTTCCTGGCGGAATCGACGCGGGTCGGGATGGCCCACGCGGTCGGTCTCCTCACCGGCTTTCTCGTCGTCTGGACCGTCGTTCTCGTCAGGTGGATGTACGCGACCGTCTCTGGAAACCGGGCGCTGTCGTGAGCGGGCCAGACGTGATCGGTCGGACTCGAGGCCGGGTTCGGGTTCCCGTTCGCGTTCGGATTCACGTTCGGATTCGCGTTCGCGTTCTCTTTCCCGTCCGGACCCGCGTCACGTGGTCTCACGTTCCCGCTCGAACCGGCCCTCGAGTGCCGCAAGCTCCTCGAGTCGCCGCTCGGTCGGCGGGTGCGTCCGGAGCAGTCGGTGTTTCAACCGCTGGATCGGTCGCCGAATCGACCAGTACGACGGCGTCACGTCTCCCTCCGGGCCGAGCATGACTACGTCGACTTCGACGGGGTCGACCGGCAGGATCGACAGCGCGGAGACGTCGGCGACCTCGCGAAGATCGGCTCGGGGCGTTCGGTCGATCTGCTCGTCGAGCGTCCGTAACGCCCAGGCGAGTGCCGACGGCGATCCGGTGACCTCCGCTGCGGTCCGATCCGCGGCCGTCTCTCTGGCCCTCGAGAGGACGGCGATGATGACCCGGCTGACCGCGACGGTGACCGTGGTGATGACGACGACCGGAAGACTGTTGTCGGTCTCCTCGTCCCCGTCCTCGTCCGCCGCGGTCGAATCGGGATAGACGAGCCACTCGCCGTTCTCTCCGAAGATCTCGGCTTCGGTCAGTTCGCCGTCCGACCAGGAATCGCCAGTGTCGGCGGCGTCGCTCGTTCGCTGGCGCAACCACGAAGCCTCACCCCGGGCACGAGCCCGAAGGCCGTCAGCGAGGACGACCGGCAGGGAAACGACCGTCATCACGATCGAGTCCCTGTTCGCGACGTGTGCGAGTTCGTGGGCGACGACCGCCTCGAGTTCGTCCGCGTCGAGGGCCGCGATCGTCCCGTGTGAGAGAACGAGGTGGGTCGTACTCGGGCGAAAGCCGACGACCATCGCTTCCGGCGTTCGGCGCTCGGCGATGGCGATCGTCGGCGTCGGAACGTCGAGTTGAGAGGCGATCCGTGTCGTCAACGCGTACAGCTGTGGATACTCCTCGGGAGTGACCGGGGTCGCATCGGTTCGCTCCTCGATCGAGCTGACTTGCGTGTACTCGAGGTAGCAGACGTAGATCGCGAGGGCGGTCGTACCCACGGTCGCGAGTGCCACAGAGAGCGAGAGGGAGACGGTCACGAAGAGTGCGAGGACGAACACCAGCGACCAGAGCGTCGCGAGAAAGCCGATCGTCACCAGTGCGAGCATGCAGACGGCAGTCGCCATCCGAAGTGTGAGCGTCCAATCGGCCGACGGACCCAGATACCGGATCGCTGCGAGGAGTGTGAGGGTCAGCCCGGTCGTGACGCCGAACGCGACGAACGTCGCGATCGAGAGTGCGAGTCCGAGACTGACGACGATCGTCGACGTCACCAGCACGATCAGCCAGAGCGCGAGGACGAACGCACTCGAGAGACAGGCCAGGACGAACAGATAGCCGGCCGCGGCGAGCGTTAGCGACCAGTCGGTCGCGACGCTCGTGTAGCCGACGATCGTGAGTAACGCGAGTGCCACCAGACCACTGATGAGGAGCCCCCAGTCGAGCCCGAAGAGAGTCGACGACAGCACGAAAAAGACCAGCGAGACGAGTGCGAGCGTCGCAAGGGCGACGGGAACGGTCGCGAGACGTGCGCCGACAGTTCGGAGTATTCCTGTCACGTTCGTCGACGAAGCCATACGTATTCGTAGAGTACGTGACTAATAAATTAACTGATCAAGAATTGAGAGTGTATAGGCCTTGATCGTCGATAGTGGATCGCCTCGAGTGAGAGTTCGAGACTCGAGGTCAGTCGAACGGGTGGCGGAAAGACACGCGTCGCTCGAGGTCAGGCCTCGCCGTCGTCACCGTCGACGTCCACACGCGTTCCGTACCCCGACTCCCCGACGACCTCGCCGTCCTCGTAGACGATTTCGCCGCGGACGACCGTCGCCGTCGCCTTCCCGGTGAACGACTCGCCCTCGAACGGCGTCGCGGTACTCTTCGAGTGCAGGTCGTGGCGGTCCTCGAGGGTCCACTCGCGGTCGGGATCGACGACCGTGAAGTCGGCGTCGGTGCCGACCTGCAGCGAGCCCTTTTGTGGGTACATCCCCCAGACCTGCGCGGGCCGCGTCGAGTGGCGGTAGACCCACTCCTCCATCGAGAGTCGGCCCTTGGCGACGAAACTCAGCATGACCGGGACCTCGGTCTCGAGGCCGACGAATCCCGAGATCGCGTCCCACGTGTTTCCGAACGGATCGTCGACCAGTTTCTCCTCGTCGGTGTGGGGCGCGTGGTCGGTTGCGATACAGTCGATGGTCCCGTCCTCGAGGGCGTCCCAGAGTCGGGCCTGTTCGTGCTCGTCGCGGATCGGCGGCTGGATGCGCGCGACGTTGCCCTTCTCGCGCATGACCTCCTCGGTGAACCAGAGGTAGTGGGGCGTCGTCTCGGCGGTGACGTCGACGCCGCGGTCCTTGCCGCGGGCGACGGCCTCGGCGCCCGAACCGGAGGAGACGTGATACATGTGGATTTTCGCGCCGGTCTCCTCGGCGAAGGTGATCATTCGCTCGATCGCCTCGCGCTCGGCGATCACGGGACGAGAGTGGGCGTGATCGATCGGTTCGTTCCGGCCCTCCTCGCGGTACTGGCGCTCGTAGTGGTCGATGATCTCGCCGTTCTCCTCGTGGAAGCCGAGTCGCTTGCCGGTCTCGCGGATCGTGCCCATCGCTTCGAGGATCTCGCCGTCGGTCGGCGGCGGGACGTCGCCGACGGTCGAACCGAGGAAGATCTTGTACCCCAGCGCACCCGCGTCGTCGAGGGCGGGGATCAGGTCGAGGTTCTCGCTCGTGACGACGACGTAAGACTGGAAGTCGACGTGTGCGCCGGCCTCCCCGCGCTCGAACTTGAGTTCGAGATGTTCCGGTCGGTCGATCACGGGGTCGGTGTTTGGCATTCCGACGACGGTCGTCACCCCGCCCGCGGCGGCCGCCCGCGTCGCGGATTCCCAGTCTTCCTTGTACTCGAGGCCGGGTTCGCGGTTGTGGATGTGGCAGTCGACGATCCCAGGAACCAGAACGTTGCCCTCGGCGTCGAGGGTTCGGTCGGCCGCGGGCAACTGGTCGGGCCGCCCGACCGCGACGATGGTGCCATCTTCGACGGCGACACCAGCGTCGGGTGTTCGCCCGGCAGGGGTGACGACGGTGCAGTTCTCCACGACGAGATCGACGTCTGCAGCCATTGCCCGAAGTTCAGAACCGCCGCGCAAATAGCTTGTGTTGCGAGTTCCGGGCGTGAGCGCGAGCGAGCCGTCTCGTCGAATATCAGGTCGAAGACACGGATGGAGATCGAAGAGGTACGAACCGAACGAGCCTCGAGCGAACGACCTCGAGTCGTGAAGACAGTCACCGGTCGATGGAAATGAAATTCGAACCCGCCGTCGTCCAGCTGTAAGCAGTCGTTACGCCCCCGATAACTCGGTGAATGGATCAGTACGAGTGACATACTAAACCGGGATGGGAGAAAACCGAGTGTCCAATGGAGACGCCAGCTCTCACCGATCGAACGGTGCTCGTGACCGGCGGACTAGGGTTCGTCGGCAGCCATCTCGTCGACGCGCTCGCCCCCGAAAACGACGTTCGCGTCCTCGACAATTGCTCGACCGGCGACCGTGCGTACCTCCACGACGAGGCGACCCTGATCGAGGGAGACATTCGAGAGTCCGCGGATCTCCGGCGTGCGACTGAGGGAGTGGACCTGATCTTCCACCAGGCCGCCGTCGTCAGCGTCGAACGGAGCGTCGACGCACCGTACGAAACCAATCGGACGAACCTCGAGGCGAGCCTCGAGTTACTCGAGCGAGCCCGCGAGGAGGACGCACGGATAGTGGTCGCCTCGAGTGCCGCCGTCTACGGCCATCCATCCGAGTTACCGGTCGAGGAGACGACACCCACAGAACCGACCTCGCCCTACGGCGTCCAGAAACTCGCGCTCGATCAGTACACACGGTTGTATCACGATCTCTACGGCCTCGAGACGGTCGCCTTGCGCTACTTCAACATCTACGGACCTCGCCAGCAGGGTCCATACAGCGGTGTCATCTCGACGTTCCTCGAGCAGGCGCGGGCGGGCGAACCGATCACGATCGAAGGAGACGGCGAGCAAACGCGGGATTTCGTCCACGTCGAGGACGTCGTCCGGGCGAACGTACTCGCCGCGACGACCGACCACGTCGGAGAGGCGTTCAACGTCGGAACCGGCGACCGAACGTCGATCGAGGAACTCGCGGAGGTAACCCGGGAGGCGACCGACTCGTCGTCGCCGATCACCCATCAGGAGCCGCGGCCAGGGGACATCCGCCACAGCGGAGCGGACATTTCGAAAGCCCGACGATTACTGGGCTTCGAGCCGCGGATGGGACTCGAGACGGGACTCGAGAAACTCGTCGCACGACAGCGACAGTCCGGTGGCGAGAGCGTGTCGACGATCGAGCCGGACAACGAGGGAAAGCGCGAAACCGAGGGAGAAACCCTCAGTTAGAGCCGGTCCGTGTCGTCCGGCGAGAGCGAGAGCGGGAGCAGGAACTCGAGAGAGAGCGAAGACGCCACCCCGAGTAGCCGAGGTTACCGGCGGTAATCCGAATCGTCGAGCGGTCACAGCGAAATTGAGATAGCGGGGGAACTAACTGAAGAGAAGAGTGTATCGTGTAGGTTCGAGATAACAAACACTGAGGAGCGGGCACAGTGGAATCATGGTCGTTAACAGCATCGTCGTTTTCGTCGCGAGCCTGTTGATTGGTGCGCTTGGAATCTACATCGGTGCGAGCGTCATCGTCGATTCCGACGATTACACCTACGCGATCGTCACCGCGTTGATCGGGGCGATCGTCTGGGCGATCGTCGGCTTTTTCTTCGGTTGGATCCCCCTCCTCGGCCCGATACTGGTGTTCATCGCGTATCTGACGGTGATCAACTGGCGATATCCCGGTGGGTGGGTCGAGGCGATCGGTATCACGCTCGTCGCGTGGCTGTCGGTCCTGATCGTCCTCTACATCCTCGCGTTCCTCGGGATCACCGGCTTCGAGGCCGCTGGCGTCCCAGGAACGTAATCGACGTGGCTGTCGACGGCTCGTCAACGAAGACGAGTCGCTATCGAATGGGATGGTAAAACATATCATAGACGGCCGAAGAGCCGATTTTCGCCACTCGCGCCGTCGGAGTCGATTCACTCGAGACGGACAGTTTTCGAAGTAGATACTTAACGGCTAGAATCCAGCGGGAATCCCGGATAACCGTTCCAAACGTCCGAGAGCGTTTATCAGATGGCCCGACCAGCCATTGGGTGGAGTACAATGAAACGTACAATCATCGTTCTTGGCGTCGCACTCATGCTCGTACTGGCTGGGTGTGGCGGCCCAGGTGATGCACCGGAAGACAACGGCGAAGACCCGGCTGGTGAAGATCCGATGGAAGAAGACGGAGTTGAAGAGGACGGAGTCGAAGAAGATGGGGCCGAAGAAGATGGAGCCGCTGAAGACGATGCCGAAGGTGCGCTGATCGGTGGCCTCGCAGTGTCGGCGGCCGTGTTTGGGTAACGTTTTCCCACTCACACTTCCACGCCGGCGCTCACAGCCACGAACTGATCGAGTCGTGCTCGAAAACGAACCAAACACATTCGATTACAGACACCATCAGTTTCGATTGAGATACCGCTAATCCAATAACAAAATATACCTTATAAAAAATATTTAGTGGTGGGATAGCGTCCATACCGGAAGAACGCGAGGGCGAGCACTGCTGTCACTACCACAGACTACCATGGACGAGACATACCTTCGAACGGTTGCACTCACCGCGACAGTCGTCGCGATGATCACGGCGGGCCTCGCTCTCCCGGTCGGCGCGACCACGAGTGTGGCTGACGACCGAGAGTGGACAGAAGTTGGACCAGCGACAGAAGCGAAGGAGATCGTCGACGGGCACGAACACGGACACGGACACGGACACGGACACGGACACGGACACGGACACGGACACGGACACGGACACGGACACGGACACGAAGCCGAACACGGACATGAGCGCGGACAGACGCATCCGATACTAGACTCGGATCAGAGCACGTCGCCCGCCATCACGAAGAGCGGACTGCAGATACCCGAAACCGTCGACACGTACAGCGAGATGGTCGACGAACGACGAACCCTCCTCCAGACCGAACGACAGCCACAGCTGGCAGCGCTGATCGGTATCGTCGCACTCGTACTGCTCGGCGGCACGTTAGCCGCTCGAAACCGACTCGAGGATCGGACCGGTATCGAACGTGCTCGTCAGTCGACGAGTAATGAAGACTTCATGACCGATCGGGAGAGAGTTCAGGAACTCGTCACCGAAAACGGTGGACGGATGAAACAGGCCGAAATCGTCGACTCGGTCGAGTGGTCGAAGGCCAAAGTCAGCCGACTGCTGGCAGATCTCGAGTCCGAGGACGAAATTACGAAGCTCCGTCTCGGACGCGAGAACCTGATCTGTCTCCGTGGACAGGAACCGCCGGCCTCGCAGTCCCCGGACGGATCGGGAAGTGAGTGACCGAGATAATCACTGTTTTCTTGACTCGAACGACAGACTGAGCCACGCTTGCAGACACGCATTGTTCTGTTTCTGTACGAAAAGGTTGCGCCGGTTTATGCATGGGATACACGATGCTCACATGCCTTCACGGCACAACATGAACGCACGATATCAGCTACTCGTCGTGGTCACTGCGCTGATGCTCGTGTGCTCGAGCGGGGCAGCGGTGGCGGCAACGACACCGACTGCGAGTATAGACGAGCACAACGAGACACAGGACGGTGACGACGGCGAGGTAGATGGAGACGAGACGGATACAGATGCGGGTACAGACGAAGAAGCAGGTGACGAAGAGACAGAAACTGAAGCAGATGCGGAGGCCGATAACGACGATGCTGACGACGGCCAACAGGGCGCGTACGTGACGTTCGAAGAGCAGGCGACTGACGGCAACACTGTCGTCGTGGACGAGGTGACGATGGCCAGCGGTGGCTTCGTCGTCATCCACGACAGTAGCCTGCTCATCGGGAACGTATTCGAAAGCGTCATCGGATCCTCCGAATACCTCGAGGCGGGCACCCACGAGAACGTCGAGGTCACCCTCGACGAGCCACTCGAGGAAGAGGAGACGCTAATCGCGATGCCACATCGCGACACGAACAATAACCAGGAGTACGACTTCGTCGAACTCGAGGGTCAGCAGGATGGCCCATACGAGACTCCGACCGGAGATGCAGTAACCGACCAGGCTGTGGTGACGCTGGATGTGGATGAAGAGCACGTTGAGGAGACCCCGGAAGAGACTCCTGAAGAAACTCCTGAGGAGACCCCTGAGGAGACCCCGGAAGAAACTCCTGAGGAGACCCCGGAAGAAACTCCTGAGGAGACCCCGGAAGAAACTCCTGAGGAGACCCCAGAAGAGACACCAGAAGAAACTCCTGAGGAAGAGCCAGTCCATGAAGACGAACTCGACTTCGACGAGGTCCCCGAGGATCAGCCGATATTCATCGTCGTTGAGGAACTCACGATCGACGAACTCAACGTCGAGAACGCCACGATCAACGTGATCGTCCTCGAGGAAGCCGTCGAAATGGACGAGATCGAAGAAGAAATTCCTGAGGAAGATGAAGAACCGGTTGACGAAGAAGAGCCAGTAGAGGAGGAGACTCCTGAAGAGGAAGAACCGGTTGACGAGGAGACTCCTGAGGAGGAAGAAACTCCTGAAGAAGAACCAGTAGAGGAGGAGACTCCTGAAGAGGAAGAACCGGTTGACGAAGAAGAACCGGTTGACGAGGAGACTCCTGAGGAGGAAGAAACTCCTGAAGAAGAACCAGTAGAGGAGGAGACCCCTGAGGAAGAAGAAACTCCTGAAGATCGGTCGATGTCCGTTGGCATCGAGAACGCCGAAGTGATCTTCGTCAATGAAGGCGACGAAATAGGCGAAACCGACGAGGAAACGCCTGAGGAAGAACCGGTTGACGAAGAAGAACCGGTTGACGAAGAAACTCCTGAGGAGGAGGAAACTCCTGAAGAAGACGAAGAACCGGTCGACGAGGAGACCCCTGAGGAGGAAGAAACCCCTGAAGAAGAAGACGAGGAACCGGTTGACGAGGAGACCCCTGAGGAGGAAGAAACCCCTGAAGAAGAAGACGAGGAACCGGTTGACGAAGAAACCCCTGAAGAGGAGGAAACTCCTGAAGACGACGAAGCGCCAGTTGACGAGGAGATGCCTGAAGAAGAGCCCACTGACGCGTTCGTCGTGAGTAACCTCGAGGCGCCGGAGACGGCGGCAGTCAACGACACCATCGAGGTCAGTGCGACGATCGAGAATCCCACCGACGAGGAGTTGACCGAGAGCGTCGACTTCCGTCTCGACGGTGACCGTATCGACAGCCAGAACGTCACGCTCGGAGACGGCGAATCAGAAACCGTCACCTTCGAGGTCGACACGACTGGTGTCGAACCTGGCGAATACGTCCACATGGTGCTGACCGAGGAATCCGGCGAGGTTGCGTTCCTCGAGATCACCGACGAAAACGGTGAGGAAGCGGACGAGATAGACGACGAAGCGGACGATGAGACAGCAGACAACGGCGACGAGGACGGTGACGACGATGTCGTCGACGACGGAGATGAGAACGGAGACGACAACGAGACTGCAGACGAACAGGCAGTAATCGCACCCCTCAGTATCGTCTAAAACCAACCAGCTCAAACGGTCGTGAACCAAGATCGATTCGGCAGTCCGACAGGCTCTCCGAATCGATACGAGTGCGGTCTTTTTTAATGTCGATCTGCTCGTTGCGATACGAGGTTGAAACGTCGATACAGTACCGACCGGCACGGTCAGCAGAGTCAAACGGTTGCAGACGGGAAAATCGATAGTGAGGAGAGCAGGAAAGTTACGCCACTGTGGAGGAAGGATCAACTCATGAACATTCTTCGGAGCATCCGTAGCGACGTATCCGACGAACAGTTTCGAGTTGCAGTCCTTCTAGGGATCGGTTCGATTCCGTTGACGGTAGGAATCAACTGGCTACTGACTCCCGACCCCGTTTCAGCGACACCCCTGTTTTTCGCATGTGTGTGTTCGGGCTATCTATACAGGTCTCGGTCGATAGACGGAACTCGAGCGGGAGTGGTAACCGGGTTGGTCGGCGGAGTGCCGGTCCTCATCTGGCAAAGCTGGACGGCGCTCATCGAGTGGTGGAACCACCCCAGAGTGATAGCGGCCGTGGGCGACTCGTTACTGCTGGCTGCGGCCTCGGTCGGGGCAGCGCTTGTTACCGGCGCTATTGTGAGTGTCGTCCTCGTGGTGATCGGAATGATCGGTGGCGGTATCGGCAGTTGGCTGAACGAACGTCTCAGTCCAACTCGATTGCACGGTTCGAAGACCTAGTCGAGTGCGTTTCGACGTGTTGTAGTGGTTGTGCGCCCATTGTCGGTTTCCTCTCCGACCTACTCTCCCTTCGGTCGCTCCTCGAGGTCGGACTCCGCCCTGAATTATACTGATTCGCACTACCGGACGTGAGAAGGGAGAAGAGACGGAGAAACTCGAAACGACGAAAGAAGTCTCGTTGATTGTGTGGAGACCAGATTCGTCACTCGTTGCTGGCTTCCTAAATACCAGATTCGTCGTCACAGGACATTCCGACAAATGTGACCCGTGTCGTTTCGCTGCCAGCGCCGCACCTAGCGTCCAGACGACCTCTCAGCTCAGGATCCGATACAGACTACTCGCACCCACGACGAGCAACACGACGACGCCGACGAATGTCGGATCGATACTCGAGAGCACTGGCAGCGCCAGCCCTGCCAGAACGATGACGAGCAAGCCGAGAACAGAGACGGCCAGATGAAACCAGAGGACGGTCTCTCCGTCGTCGTGGTCGCCATCGATGTACTGGAGGACGTCGTCGAAATGGGTGCCCGGCTGGATCGTCTTTCCTTCGGGATCGTAGGCGATCACGTCGTCTTCTTCGAGCTGGGGCAGGTGGGTCTGCTGTAACGAGACGTAGACGCTCTTGTAGAGGTTGTTCGGTACTGGCGTCGTGTCCGACTCTCGTTCGGCGATCCGTGTTGCGACGTCGGAGACGTCGATCTGTTCCGGTTCAGTTGCGAGTAATTGGACGATTGCTCTGCGTCTGTCGTTCCCGAGAATGTGGAAAATCTCGCTTTCCTCGAGCGTGTTCGATCGACTTGTCTGCACAGACATAGGTCAGTGAGACTGTACAGCTGTCACGTTGGACTGGGCGCCGCCACCTACCGTCATATATGCGTTACGTATTGCGTCAGCGCAATCATCAACGTGGTGCATGACTATCCAGGCATATTTATAAGCACCATCCGCTGGATCGGCGCTAACGAAGGCACGTAACACGATATTGAATCGAAAAACAGCGGGTGGGACAGCACGCAAACACACACAGAGTGACAGCCGACAATATACGATCGATAGTTTCGGTTTCTGACACGGCTTGGTGGCCGTGACAACATCGATTCACTCGCGACCGTATACGAGATGCGTTCGGCGGGGTAGAGTTACTCGGTTGGGAGATGTCCACCCGACTGCATCTCTCGATAGGTCGTACAGGCTGGACAGCCGTGTACGATGTCTCCGTTGTCACCGAAGACACGTGCGAACTGCTGGGTGACGTGAGTGCCACAGTTTCGACAGCGAGCACCTGCTGAGGACGATTCCATAGGGGTCCAGTTGACTTGTGTTGATTTCATTGGTCTCGATGGGGGTAGGGGGTATATCGGTTGGTTCACGATTTCCCGTCGGCACGATCGGGAAGATCGAGCTCGGATGGTGCCGGCAGCCGACACCGATTGCCACCGTGTCGCCGAGAGACGAGCGGTCGCGGCCACAGGAGACGCCTCGAGTGGCCACAGACATGTCGTTCGGTGGGGCAACACTACTATCGGGCGCTCAGACGTGAATAAAGACGGCTGACTGTTCACCCGCCGAGTGGTTCTCTGTGGGTGGTAAATACGATATTTCTGGCCGTTTCAGGCCACGAGACGGGCGATATCTCCGGATTGGAGGAATCGGAGGGACGGTGACGTCAACGTGGATTCAGTCGTGTTGTGCAGTATTCGGCTCGAAAACGTTCTATTGGCCGGTATGTAGCGTGTCGAAACTGGCTATTTCGGTATCGAAATTTGAAGTTTCGGTCGAGTATGATGGTACTTCGCTGAATAAGGTACGTCGTTATAAAATACCACGGTGGCTTACTGGTTTACCAGTTGGAACGCGATGGTGGTGGACCGACCGTGGTGTGTCGACGTCGGTGAACGACAGACTCGACCCCTCTCGAGCGGACGAGAGCGAACTTGCGACGCGATTGCGGCGATTACCCTAACACGACGACCAAGCCCACAATGTCAAGCCAGGTGAGCAACACGAGAACGGACCCGGCTGTGAACCCTGCCGCACAGCTCGATGTCCTCGGTGATGAGTGTGCACGAACGATCCTCGTTGCGACGAGCAACGGCCCTCGAACGGCCAAGGAGTTGACCGAACGGACCGACTGCTCGTCGGCGACGGTGTACCGGCGAATCAACAATCTGCTCGAGAGCGAACTGCTCGCGGAGTGTATCCGATTCGAAGAGGACGGATCGCATACGACCGCTTACGAAGCGACCGTCGAGAACCTGCAGGTCGATATCGACGCCGACGGCATCGACGTCGTGTTGACCCAGAACCAATCGGACGATCGAGCGTAACGCAGTCGAACCAGTCTCCATTGCTCCGTGACGGTATCGGTCGATACGCGTGAACGGAACGGAGAGAGCGAACTGAATAGAGATCGGGGTGGATCGAATACTGGACAGTGGACACCAGACACTGGAAACCGAACATCGAGCACCACGCGACGAGTGCTCGGCCGATTGGTTCTCCGTGACCGTCGCTTCGGTCGGTGGTCACCGGCAGGGAAGACTCTCCGTCGAAGACGAATGACCCAACGAGAGTGTCCACGTGTCGATGGAGTCACGTGAACGAGGGATTGTGTCTGCTACAACAGTCGTGACGTAGCTGTATGAAGCGGATAACAAATATCCAGTCAGCGGAACGGTCCATGTGATTGAGCAATGCACGATCTGACTGGCTTCCAGCGAGACCTGCTGTACGTCATCGCAGGTGCCGACCGACCGTCCGGCCAATCGGTCAAAGAAGAGGTCGAACAGTACTACAGTTCCGAGATCAATCACGGACGGCTCTACCCTAATCTCGATACACTCGTCAACAAAGAGCTGGTCGAGAAGGGCCAACTCGACAGACGAACGAACTACTACGCGATTACCGACGACGGCCGTCGGCGCATCAGTGAACGGCGAGAGTGGGAAGAACAGTACGTCGAGTTCTAGGGGACGGCTCTCACTCGCGGTTCTCCGACAACCGATTCGAACAGCGACGCCACTCGACAGTCGACACTCGAGTTTGACCGTCACACGTATCGAACGGAAACGGCGTTCGACCGGGTCGGCCCGAGGAGTGCGTCGAATTTCGAGTAGCGTGTTCGCCGCTGTCCTGACAGGAACCGGTTCGATATCGAATACAGTCACGGGTTCTCATCGGTCGGTAATGCGGTCATAACAAAACCCGACAAAGGTGTGGAATACGACGATTCGAGAATGTCAGACGACTCAGACAGGAGTCGGATACGTGGATCCGATCGCTCGAGCAGACCGGTGATTCGTAGATGAGCCTTCCAACGGCCACCAAGACGCGGTTTGGGTACGTCCGCGAGTATCCGTTCGATCTCGCGATCACCTCGATCGCGGCGATCGCAGCGTATCTACTGGTGACGACGCTCGCTGTCGGGAGTACCGCTCGCCTCGTGATCACGCTGCCGCTCGTCCTGTTCTTGCCGGGATATGCACTCGTCACGATGTTGTTCCCGGCGAAGGCTCGTGTTGCCCGCGAACAGGCGTCAGCGACGACGGAGTTACGACCCGGTGGAATCGATACGGTCGAGCGGCTCGGTCTCTCGTTCGCACTCTCGCTGGCCATCGTCCCGATGGTCGTCCTCGCGCTCGGGCCGACGACGTGGCACCTGACAGCCGAGTCGACGGCTGCTGGACTCGTCGTCGTGACGGTCGTCCTCGCACAGCTCGGGGCCATCCGGCGGCTTCGGGTCCCCGAACCCGAGCGATATACGGTGTCGTTCCGATCGGGCCTCGCCCGCATCCGTGGTCACTCGAACGAGGGGGTAATCGGGACGCTCTCGACGATCGCCCTCGCGCTGGGGATCGTCGCCGCCGGACTCGCGCTTACAGTTGCGCTCGTCGCACCACAGCCGACCGCCGGCTTCACCGAATTCGGTCTCATGACCGAAGACGAGGACGGGAATTTGGTGACCGACGCTCCATCCGCAGTCGAACCGGGTGAGGCGATTCCCGTCGTGCTCTCGGTCGACAATCAGGAAGAGGAGACGATGGAGTACACCGTCGTCGCCCAGGAACAACACCTCGAGGACGGTGAGGTGATCGACCGAACCGAACTCGAGACGTTCGACGCCGAGGTCGAGGCGGGTGAGAACGAACGGTTCGATCGAGAGGTGACGCCGACGGTCGACAACGATACGGTTCGAATGACGTTCCTCCTCTTCGACGAGGAGCCACCTGCAGAACCGACGAGAGCGGATGCGATGGAGGACGTCTACTTCTGGGTGACCGTCACCGAGGATGCACCAGATAGTGACGACGAAGACGGTGACGACGCGGAAGTCGAAAGCGACGATGACGACGCCGAAGCCGACGAGGAAGACGAAGATGACGCGGAAAGTGAAGACGACAGTGACGATGCTGAAGCCGACGACGACGGTGCCGAAGCAGATGATGACGGTGCCGAAGCCGATGACGACGAAGCTGACGATGCCGACGACGGTGCCGGTGATGACGATGCCGACGACACCGAAGCCGACGACGATGACGATGGAGGGCTAGATGGATTCTTTGGCGACGACGATGACGACGCGGAAGCCGACGATGCCGGTGATGACGATGCCGCTGACGACGACGATGACGACAGTGGCTTCACGATCACGGTCGGGAGCGACGATGACGACTGACTGAATTCACTGTTCAAACCGTCGAACGACGGTGATACCAACACCAGCACCAGCCGCCGCCCCTCCACAGGAAGCCTGTGGATCCTCTCCTGTCTTCCAAACCGGCCACCGAGCGACAGTTGTGCCTCGAGGTCGGTCGTCGAGGACTCGTGAGCGTGGAGCGAGCAGTCTTCGACGGATACCAACCGCAACCTCGAGAATCGGACGTCGCCCTGTCGTAGTCTATCGATCCGAACTCGGGGGTGTTCAGAAGGATGCCGTTGCTCCCGTTGCCCTCTCTTTCTCTCCGATCGGCCACACAGTTGCCGGACGATCGAGGGTTGTCGACTAACAGTGGCCACTGAGGAGCGGACTCGTCGCTCGTGGTCGTGACACTGACGTCACGGATGATACCGGTGACGATGACGATGGCGGTGACGAGCCGACCGCTCTGCACGAGTGGCTCGACTGGAAGACGGCGAGAACAGGAGAGTCGACGAACGCGGATCGAAATTCGAATCGCGTGAATCGGCTGGTCCAGCTCTCGTCGGTTCCGAGAGACCGCGATCGTGACTGAAGCCGGACGAATTCGAGGTCGCAACTCGAGACGGCGAATCAGAAGCGAGAAGCGACGGCAGTGCTGTCCGTCGAGGTCGTGAGAGAAAACGCCAGTAATTCGGTATTACGGACCGGCTCGAGCACGGAGACGTTTCGGTGGAGTGTGACGATCACTCGAACGCGATACAAAAGAGATCGCTCGAGACCACCGCGTATCGAGTTATCGACCCGGAATCGGGATCGGGAGTCGACCGGATCGACGGGAGACGTGCTGGACGGTCGCGAGGAGGAAGACGGCGACGCTGAGTGCGATCACGACCAGCGGTGCGAGCGCGGCACTCAGTGGGCCGACGGAGAGCCACGCGAGCACGAACGCGATCACACCGCCGATCGAGAGCGACGCGTACATGGTGTGCCAGGCTCGTTGGCCGTCGACGTGTCGGTCGAGATATGGATCGAAGGTGCTCTCGCTCGGGAGGAGCTCGATGGAGTGTCCATCGGCATCCCACTCGACGATACCGTGATCCTGAAGCATCGGCAGGTGTGTCTGGTACAGTGATATGTACACCCGTCGACGCTGTGCGCGTGTGACGTCGTCGGGATCCGTGTCGTTCTCCCAGGCGGCGACCTGTTCGACGAGCGGTGCGAGATCACACGACCCGTTCTGGTGTTTCAGGAACCGAACCGTTCGTCGCCGACGGGCGTTGCTAAACACGTCGAACAGTTCAGCCTGTGTGAGGCCGTCATCCGTCATAGTCGGCCTCGACCTCGAACGTCACGGTGAGATCCCGTTGTCATAATAACCGGGGTCATCAGATGCCTCACGTACACCAGTGGGACGGATTCACACTTTACTATCTGCCGGCTACCCTTTCGAAAGGTGTTTGTACCAGTTAGCGGCTGTGACGGACGAATAATCCGACGTTTTGGATCCTCGAGACCGACATCGACGGCGAAATCACCCGAGTGAGACGGCGAGACAGAGACCAATAGCCGATCACCGTATGAGCGTTGTAGTTCGGGGCTACTGGTAGCTCAGGCCAAGGATAACAAAGCCTCGTTACCGGCTGTATCTGGATGACTGCCCACGCTGGGTATCGACTTCCCATGACTACGACACGAATACAGTCCCGGCGACGGCTCGAACGATCCGGAACCCCGTCTCCGTTCCCATCGGTAGCATCGATCCCGACACCCGAGCGAGGTGATCGGCGATGAGTACGACACACGCACACGTCGTGTACGGTGACAACTGTACGATCGACGAGGCGGCCGACGTCGGCTACGGCGCAGACGCCGACGCACCGACGCGAATCGGCGACGACGCGACCGTTCGCGCGGGCACGATCGTCTACGCGGACGTCACGATCGGCGACGAGTTTACGACCGGCCACGACGCGATGATCCGCGAGGACACCACGATCGGCGACGACGTCCTCGTCGGCACGAAGGCCGTCATCGACGGGACGACGACCATCGGCGACCACGTCAGCCTCCAGACCAACGTCTACGTTCCGACGAACACGACCATCGGTAACAACGTCTTCGTCGGCCCCGGCGCTGTGCTGACCAACGACGAGTACCCGATCCGGACCGACAACGGACTCGAGGGACCGACGATCGAAGACGGCGCCTCGATCGGCGCGAACGCGACGCTCCTGCCCGGCGTGACCGTCGGCGAGAACGCGTTCGTCGCCGCCGGTGCGCTCGTCACCGAAGACGTCCCGCCGAACACGCTGGCCGTCGGCACGCCCGCGAAACCACAGGCGCTCCCCGAGCCGCTCGAGGGACCGAACCAGATCGCATGACGAGAGACGACATCTCGATCGCCGATCCCGAAGTCAGTCAGGACGCGATCGACCGCGTCCAGTCGATCCTCGAGAGCGGCCAGCTCGCGGACGGGCCGGAAGTCAGGACCTTCGAGGACGAATTCGCCGCCTACTGTGGGGCCGACCACGGTGTGGCGACCTCTAACGGGACGACGGCGCTTCACGCCGCACTCGAGGCACTCGGTGTCGAGGAGGGTGACGCCGTCGTCACTTCCCCGTTCTCGTTCGTCGCGAGCGCGAACGCGATCCGACTGGCCGGCGGAACGCCGGTGTTCGCCGATATCGATTCCGAGACGTACACGCTCGATCCGTCCTCGGTCGAACGGGTGCTGGACCGCCGCAACGACATCGTCGGCATCATGCCAGTCCACCTGTACGGACTCGCGGCGCCGATGGACGAACTGGGCGCGCTCGCCGACGAGTACGAACTGTTCGTCCTCGAGGACGCTTGCCAGGCCCACGGCGCTGCGATCGACGGCCAGCGGGTGGGGAGCTTCGGCGACGCCGCCTGCTTCTCCTTCTACCCGACGAAGAACATGACCACGGGTGAGGGTGGGATCATCACGACGAGCGACGAGGGCGTCGCCGAGCGTGCCGCCAGCTACATCAACCACGGCCGGGCCGAGACGAGCCACGGGAGCTACGAACACGTCGATCTCGGACACAACTACCGGATGACGAGTCTCGCGGCCGCGATCGGCCGAACGCAACTCGAGCGCCTCCCCGAGTTCAACGAGGCGCGACGAGAGAACGCTCGGTACTACGACGAGCAGTTGGCGGGACCCGAAACCGATGATGGAGTCGGCCTCGAGACACCCGCTGTCCCGCAAGGCTACCGACACGTCTACCACCAGTACACGATCCGCGTCGACGACCGGGAGGCGCTCAGAGAATCGCTCGCGGATCGAGGCGTCGGAAGCGGCGTCTACTATCCGACCCCGATCCACAGACAACCAGCCTACGAGACCGTCAGCACGGCGGCCGCCGACCTCCCGCGGTCCGAACGGGCCGCCGAGGAAGCCGTCTCGCTGCCGGTCCATCCGAATCTGACCGCCGACGACCGTCGAACCGTCGTCGAAGCGGTCACCGACTACTTCAATTCCACATGACTGTCGCTAACTCGACTGTGATCGAATCGACCCCCGTCCGCGCCGGCGTCGTCGGCGTCGGTGCGATGGGCGAAAACCACGCGCGCGTGTACAGTGAATTGCAAGATACCACGCTCGTCGGTGTCACGGATCTCGACACCCAGCAGGCAGAACGCGTCGCCGCCGAGTACGGGACACAGGCCTACGACTTCGAGCGACTACTCGAGAACTGCGACGTCGTCACGGTCGCCGTGCCGACGAAAGCACACTACGACGTCGTCGGCGCCTGTATCGACGCCGGCGTCCACGTGCTGGTGGAGAAACCGATCGCCGACACCATCGAACGGGGTCGAGAACTCAAACAGCGCGCACACGAGGAGGGTGTCACGCTCCAGGTCGGTCACATCGAGCGGTTCAACCCTGCCGTACAGGCCCTCTCGGACCTGATCGACGACCTCGACGTGATCGCGGTCGAAGCCGAGCGCCTCGGTCCGCCGATCGACCGAACCGCGACGGACGACGTCACCTACGATCTGATGATCCACGACATCGACATCGTCCACTCGCTGCTCGGCCGCGAGCCGTCTTCGATCGCCGCTACCGGTGCGGAAAACGGCAACTTCGCGACGGCGACGATGGAGTACGACGACGGCGTGGTCGCCTCGATAACGGCCAGTCGCGTCACCCAGAAGAAGATCCGCCGACTCACGGTGACCGCCGAGGAGTGTCTCGTCGAGGTCGACTACTTAGAGCAGACGGTGTTGATCCACCGCGACTCCTACCCCGAGTACGTCATCGACGACGGGAAGAACCGCTACCGCCACGAGAGCGTGATCGAACGACCGCGAGTGCAAAACCGGGAACCCCTCCGGTGTGAACTCGAGTCGTTCGTCGAAACCGTCTCGGACGGCACCATCCCCGAGGTGACCGCCGACGACGGCCTCCACGCCCTCGAAACCGTCCAGACGATCGACCGACTCGTGGCCGAGGAGGACGGCCTCGAGGTGCGTCCGCAATGAGCGGCGAGCCCGTCCGGTTGTACAACTCGACCGCATCGACGCCGACCCAGCGCGAGGCGTTCACCTCGGGCAACGTCCCGGTCGCGGTCTACGGCCTCGGCAAGATGGGGCTCCCGCTGGCGGCCGTCTACGCGGAGACCGCCGGGAACGTCATCGGCGTCGACATCGATCCCGACGTCGTCGAGACGATCAACGACGGCGGCTGTCACGTCACCGGCGAACCCGAACTCCCCGAGGTCGTCGCCGACCAGGTCGACCGCGGCCGACTCGAGGCCACGACCGACGGCGCGGCCGCGGCGGCGCGCGCGAGCGTTCACGTGATCATCGTCCCGACGCTCGTCGACGACGACGAACCCGATCTCTCGACGATCGAGGCCGTCGTCGAGGACATCGCCGAGGGGCTGTCGCCGGGCGACCTCGTGATCGCCGAGTCGACGCTCCCGCCGGGGACCTGCGAGGACGTCATTTACCCACATCTCGCCGCCGAGAGCGGTCTCTCGACCGGCGAGTTCGGCGTGGCGTTCTGCCCCGAGCGGACAGCCTCCGGCACTGCGCTGCGGGACATCCGCGGCGCGTACCCGAAAGTCGTCGGCGGCATCGACGACGAGAGCGCTCGCGTCGCGTCGCTGCTCTACAGCGAGCTCTCGAGCAACGAGATTCACGTCGTCCGCGACACGACCACCGCCGAGGCGGTCAAAGTGTTCGAGGGCGTCTACCGCGACGTCAACATCGGACTGGCGAACGAACTCGGACGGATCGCCGACGACCTCGGTATCTCGGTCCGCGAGGCGATCGAGACGGCCAACCACATCCCGATGTGTCACCTCCACGACCCCGGTCCGGGCGTCGGCGGTCACTGCATTCCGTACTACCCGCACTTCCTGCTGGCCCAGACGGAAGACCCGATGCCGGTGACGCGAACCGCTCGAGAGACCAACGACGAGATGCCGGCGTTCACCGTCGAGAAACTCGAGCGCGAACTCGCGGCGTCGGGGACCGACATCGCGGATGCCACCGTCCTCGTCCTCGGGATCACGTACCGACCCGGCGTCGAGGAGACGCGGGCCTCACCCGCACTCGGCGTCATCGAGCGCCTCGACGAGCTCGGGGCCGAGGTCGTCGCGTCCGACCCGCTCGTCGATCCCGCCGAGTTCGGCGCCCAGCCGGTCGCCCTCGAGGAACTCCCCGATCGGGACTTCGACGGCGCAATCTTGGTGACGCCACAGGCCGCGTTCGACACGATCGACTGGGACGAGATCGATCCGATGGTCGTCCTCGACGGCCGGGACGCCCTGGATCTCGAGGACAGTCATCACGAGTACCACACGCTCGGCGGTTCGGTCGCCGACCGGCCGAAGATCATCGAAGGGGAGGGCAACGAGAACGACGAGGTTCCCGAGTACCTGCCCGCACGGAACGAAGACGCGTCGGCGTCGACGAGCCGCGCCGACCAGTAGACCCGTCGACTCGTCGAGTTCGGCGCCAGAGCCAGAACTGAAGCCGTAATCGGATTGTTCCAGACGACGGCTCGAGGGGACGCCGATCGCCGTCGGCACTGCCTCCCGCGAAGCTGCTTCTGTCACACGAGTTGTCGAGACGGGTCTCGAGTTCGCCGACGATGCGTCTACCCATAGCACTCCACGTCGAAAACGGACAGTAGGCGCCGCCGAACAGCGATAGGCCCTCGTTGAACCGTTGCTGCGTGGGGAATTCGACAGATAACAAAGGCCCACGCCGGCGTTTCGGTGGATAATGAACGACTCGAGTCACGCGCCAGTTATCGGTCACCGCTCGCGGGACGGCCCTCGAACTCGCGCTCACACTCGCGCTCGAGCTCGAGGACGGCCGAATTCGCCACCAGTTGCGGAGGTGGTCTGATGCAGGCCGTCGTGCTCGGTTTCGACGGACTCGACGCGGGGTTCGTCGATCGGTTCGAATCCTCGCTGCCGAACATCACGAGGCTCCGTGAGCGAGGCGTCGAAGCGCCGCTCGAGTCGACCTATCCGCCCGGAAGCGCGAGCGCCTGGCCCTCGCTGTACACGGGGACGGATCCGAGTCACCACGGCGTCTTCGGTGCGTTCCGGACCGACAGCTACCCCGACGAAGCGACGCCAGCCTCGGGGGTCGACGTCCGCAGACCGGCGATCTGGGACTACCTCTCGAGCGAAGGAGCGTCGTCGGTCGTGTTGAACGTTCCCCTGACTCATCCCGCCGATCCGATCAACGGCGTCGTCGTGCCGGGACTTCCCGCCGGCGACGTCGAACGCGGCTATCCGGACGGGATCTGCGAGGAGTTGAACGACGAGGTCGGCGAACCGGGCGACGAGTACACGATTTCCGAGGCCCCGCCAGAGGACGACGACGACCGGCTCGAGTACACGCTCGACCTTCTCGACCAGCGCCGGCAGGCGGCCGTCGCGCTGCTCGAGCGCGAGGAGTGGGAGCTGGCCGTCTGTGGCGTTCGGGGGACCGATATCGTCTCGCAGGGACTCTGTCGCGACCAGGGCCAGGACGACGAAATCGAGCGTATCCGCACCGTCTACGAGGCGGCCGATCGACTGGTCGGGGACGTCCTCGAGACCGTCGACGATGAGACGACCGTCGTCCTCTGCTCGAGTCACGGTACGACTCGGAAAACCGGCTATCGGATCGACGTCAACGAGATTCTGGCCGAACACGGGTATCTCGAGACGACCAGCGGCAGTCTCCCGCCGGCGACCCTCTCCGAAGCCAGCGAGCAACTGCGGGAGTTCGACGTCGGCGAGGCAGACGAGAGCGCGAGACGACTCGAGGAGCCAGGTGTCGATGGAAGTACGGAGACGGGGACGGGGACGGAGACGGATGTGACTGCGGACGGAATCGGAGACGAACGCAGTCTCGTCGAAATGCGACAGCGAGACGGGGACGAACAGCGAGAACGAGGGCGAACCCGAAACGAAGACCGAGCGGAGGGCAGAAATGAGAGACTCATATCGAACGCCATTGGCACGGTCGCCGACCGGACCGGACTCCGGTCGGCCCTCGAGCGACTGTCGTCGCTTTTCCCTGTCGGTCGATCTGAGCGAACGGTCGACTGGCATCGCTCGCGAGCCTACTGCGCAGCCGGCTCTCACATGGGCATCCGGGTCAATCTCGCGGGACGCGAACCGTACGGACGGGTCACGCCCTCGGAGTACGAGACGGTCTGTACGGCGGTCGTCGATCTGCTCTCGAGCCTCGAGACGCCCGACGGCGAACCGGCGTTCGAGTTCGTCTGTCGACGCGAGCACCTCTACGACGGCCCGTTCGTCGAGAAGGCACCCGACGTGTTCGTCCTCCCGAAAGCGGAGAACCACATCGTCTCCGCGTCGATCTCGGGTCGAGGTGAGGTGT
This sequence comes from Natronoglomus mannanivorans, assembly GCA_025517485.1. Lineage (GTDB taxonomy): Archaea > Halobacteriota > Halobacteria > Halobacteriales > Natrialbaceae > Halomontanus > Halomontanus mannanivorans. The sequence goes on from JAOPKB010000010.1 coordinate 100,876, forward strand.
TCCACCCCATCGAGACCGACGGCCACGCCCTCGAGGGGGTGTTCGTCGGCGCCGGTCCCGGATTCGACGGAGAGACGCCGAACCGGCTCTCGATCACCGACGTCGCGCCGATCACGATGGCCGCACTGGGCCGACCCGTTCCCTCGGTGATGACCGGAATCGTTCCCGAGGGGTTGACGCGTGACCCGCCGGTGCGCGCCGACTATCCGGGTATCGCGATCGGCTCCGCGATCGACGATCCGACGTTCGACGACGAGAAGCTTCCTGGACGGCTCACGGGGAGTGGACTCCGGGACTGGTGAGAAGAAGAAAAGAGAGGAGAGGAGAGGAAAAGAAACAGACGGGTTTCGAGACCGACGGACCGCCACCCCACCGAGAGTTCTCGACGAGACCGAACGTGACCGACAGCGGACACTCTCAGTCGGTCCCGGAGGACGTCTCGAACACCTCGAGGGTGTCCGCGGCGACCTCGCCCCGCGAGAGGATCGTCAGGAGATCGTCGGACTGGATTGTCGTTCCGCCACGAGGGGTGAGCACCGCGTCGTCGCGTTCGATCGCGACCACCAGCAACTCGTCGTCGAGGATCCCCTTCCGACCGGCTTCCTCGAGTGTGAGCCCCGTAATGGGCGCTCCCTCGGGAATCGTCACCTCGAGCACTTCGGCACCGCCGGAGAGGCTGATAAAGTCCGAGAGCGCCGTCGGCGAGTCGTCGTCGGGGCCGAACGGCCGGTAGGTCTGGAAGTGTTCGGACTGGACGAGGTCCTCGTCCTCGATGTCGATGCCGAGTTTGGCGATCTCGCGAGCGACGTGGCGGAGGTCGCCGGTGTCCTCGCCGACGGCGAGGACGTGCAGGTTTCGCCGGCCGGTCATGAGTTCGCGGACGTTGACGACGCCGGGAATGACGCGAACCTGTCTGGCGAGGCGTTCGCGTTCCGCGACGGGTGCGTTACACATGAAGAGGTTCGTGAGGCGACCGTCGGCCCGCTCGAAGTCGATATTCGCGTGGTATCCCCGGATCACGCCGGCGTCCTCGAGCTGGTGAATTCGGTTGCGGATCGTCGCCGGCGAGACACCGACTTCGTCGGCGATCATCGGCGCAGACGTGTCCCTGGCGTCGGCCATCAGCGCGTGGATGATCCGCCTGTTTACTTCGTCGAGACGAATGCCCATGACGGGTGGTACTCGCGGGTGGTAAAAGGGTCTGTTCGTTTTCAGTGACCGGTCCCGTCGCTAGTCGACCGGATACTCCGCGATGGCCGTCGACCCGCAGGTCGGGCAGGTCTCGTCGGGAGAGACCGTCGTTCCACAGTTGCGACACTCGTAGATGACTGCTCCGGGTTCCGTCCCTGTCTCCGTTTCCGTTCTACCCTCCCGATCCGTCCCCGTTCCTGTCCCCGAAGAGTGTTCGATCGACGGCGACTCGCGGTCGTCACCGTCGCTGGACTGTTCGTCAGCGATCAACCCCCGAACGACGTCTGACAACCCCATTGGAAATACTGGATCGTTATTGATCGAGTAATTGGTTAAGTGTTTCGTGCCGATCTGCCGGGTTATTATATATACCCGATTTGTGAAGGCTCAATTCGAAACGATTGTCAGCCGAATCGGCCATCGAGAGTTGGGTCGGTCGACGATTCGAACGAACGCGTTCGGCGTCGCCGACGAAAGTCGGGCATCTCTTCGACCGAACCGCGAGCCGCTGCGAGACTGACGAAGAGCTCCGTGGGGTTCACCAGGTCGGCGACGAACGCGTCACGACGGCGACGGTGGCGAGCGACGGCGTCGTCGTCGGTAACCGCGTCGAGTGCGTACGTGAGCGTCGCGTCGAAGGAGGCGAACTCGACCGCGAGTCCCGCAGCCTCGAGGGCGGCGAACTCGCCGAATTCGTAGGTCTCGGTGCCGGTGTAGCGGACCGCCGGTGTCCCGAGCAGGGCCGCCTCGGTGACCACGGTCCCGGTATCGGCGACGAGGAGGTCGGCTTCGGCGATCACGTCGTGTATTCGGGCGGGGTGGCAGTCGTAGGGCCGGGCCGGAAGCGCCTCGAAATCCACGTCGCCACCCTCGTCCGAGACGAAGACGGTCGCGTGCTCGCTCAATTCCTCGATTAACGCCCGTCGCTGGCTGTCGGTGAACCCGCGGGTTCCGCGGTCGTGGAGCGCAGTGTGTGCATTCACGCGCACGAGGACGTACGGTTCGTCGGGATCGACACCGAGGTCGTCCCGGATACCGGGGTCCGGGTCGAAGACGTCCGGGTGGAGGTAGGCACACTCCAGAAACCCCTCGAAGGTGTAGTGGTTCGGCCCGAGATTCCGACGGGTCGCCGCAGGTGAGAGAACACAGTCCGCGACGGGACTCGAGAGGGCGTGGTTGAGCGCTCCCGGTTCGTCGTCCAGAACGAGAACGACCGGCGCGCGGGCCAGCGCGCCGGCGAACGCGGCGTAGGGCCCGCGACCGAAGACCACGTCCGGATCGAACGCGACGGAACGCCTCGCGATGGTCGCGAACTGGCCGCCGAGCTGACGAGCGAACGTGAACGGCTGGCCGGGTCCAGCGTCGTGAGCGCCGTACACCTCGTAGGGGAGCTCGAACGCCGCCGCCAGCGCCTCTGCGCAGCCGGCGTCCCGAACGAGAACGAGGACGTCGTGACCCCGCGTCTCGAGGCGCTCGACGGCGTACCGGTAGGTGTGGACGTGAGCCGGGGTGTTCGCGAGGACGAGGACCCGCATCGTCGGCGGGTAGGCAGGCCGGTGGTATTGTAATTCCCGGGCTACTGTCCTCGCCGCTGGCAGTCAATGGACGCCTGATCGCACGATTAAAGCGCGGTTCGGAGAGTGCGGTTCGGAGCGAGTGCAACGAGCGAGAACCGCGGAATCACGAACGGTGACCGACGGGAACCGTGAGCGAGAACCGCAGACCGTGCGACCGGCACGTAAATCGGTTCAATCCTTTCGATAGCGGCGGCGTCGACAGTAACGACCGACGAACGAGCGCCGAAGACGGTTCGCTCGCACGCGGTCGGCGGCAGGCGGCGGTTAACAAAGCCACCGGAACGGTCACACGACCACACTGGACTAATGGACGTTCTCACGCTCACGACGAACGCCGACGCCCCGTTCATGAACGAGCAGATGGCCGCCTTAGAGCGCCGCGGCGTCACCTTCGACACGCTCTCGGTGGCCGGCGAGGTCGGCGACGGAACCGGCCGCACCCCGATCGACTACCTCCGATTCTTTCCCGACGTTCTCCGCGAGGCGGGCGACGGCAACGATTACGACCTGATCCACGCCCACTACGGACTGGTCGCACCGATGGCGCTGGCACAGCTCCGGACGCCAGTCGTCCTCTCGCTGTGGGGGTCGGACATCCACGGGCCCGTCGAACCGGTGAGCAAGGCCTGTGCCCCCTTCTGCGAGGAGGTCGTCGTCATGTCCGAGGAGATGCGCCGCGTCCTCGGCCAGGACTGCGAGGTGATCCCCGACGGCGTCGATCTCGAGAAGTTCGCGCCACAGGACCAGCGGGCAGCGCGCGAGGCCGTCGGCTGGGACCACGACGCCCACCACGTTCTGTTTCCCTACTCACCCGACCGGGACGTGAAGAACTATCCGCGGGCGAAGCGGATCGTCACCGTCGTCGACAACTTACTCGAGCGGCCCGTCCGCCTCCAGACGATCTCCGGCGTCGACCACGAGACGGTCGCCGACTACATGAACGCCGCCGACTCGCTGTTGCTCACCTCCCACAGCGAGGGGTCGCCGAACTCGGTCAAGGAGGCGATGGCGTGTAACCTCCCCGTGGTCGCCGTCGACGTCGGGGACGTCCGCGAACGGCTGGCGGGCGTCGATCCGTCGACGGTGGCGACCAGCGACGAAGAACTCGTGAAGGGGCTGATCGAGGTCCTCCAGCGCGGCGAGCGTTCGAACGGCCGCGAGGCGGCCCGCGAGGTCAGCATCGAACAGACAGCCGACGAGATGCTGGCGGTCTACGAACGAGCCGTCGGTGGGGAACGGTCTACGAGTCGGACCCGGACCGAGCCCCGGACCCAGACTCCGTCTCCCTCTCCCTGACGTCGGTTCCGTCTCGCTCCTCGAGTTCGGAATCGAGAGTCGACCGCTCGCCAGCACCGCGGACGACGAACACCGGGATGTCGGCGTTGTCGACGACGCGCTCGGAGACGCTCCCCATCGACGTCAGTTTCTCTCGCGGACTCTTTCCGTGCGTACCGATGACGATCAGATCGATCGCTGCCTCCTCGGCGTACGTCAAGATGGCTTTCGGCGGCGTTCCCGTCCGGACCTCTCGAACCGTCTCGAGGCCCGCTTCGGCCGCCCGATCCGCGACAGTTTCGACGGCGGCTTCGCTCTCGCGCTCGAGGGAGTCTCCGAGATCCTCGCGTTGCTCGTCGTCGGCCGCGGTGACGATCCGCGTGTCGACGACGGAGAGTGCGTGGACCCGCGCGTCGTTGTCCGTCGCGATCGGGAGCGCGTGGGAGAGCGTCTCGGCGACGGTGTCGCTGCCGTCGGTCGGGATCAGAATGTCGTCGTACATGCGTTGGTTCAGTAGGTTGGACGGCGGGGCGGTTAAATCCACGCCGCTCCGCCGGTTCGGTCGGTGGGCGAGAGAACTGCGAGAACCGACTCGAGAGCTCCAGCTTACTGCCTACTCCCGGTACCGCTAGCGATCGATCGACTCGCGAACGGCAATGCGAGGAGCGTCGCGACACCGAGGCCGACCAGTCCACCGAGTGCGCCGGCAGAGAAGAACTCGAAGGTACCGAGGGCGGCGAAGAGCGGAACGAGCGCTGCGACCGCGAGGGCCGCTCGAGTCAGCAGGTGCCAAGCGGCGGTCGAGAGGTGGTCCGTTGCACGAAGTCGCCGGCCGAAGACGACGAGTTGCCACCCGCCGAAGGCGCCGAGCGACGCACCGGCGAGGACGAGTGCGTTGGCGGTGACGCCGCTGACGAGGAGGTTGAGGCCACCCAGTCCGACGGCGAGGGCGAACGCGATCGTCGCGCGATCGGATGGGCGAGACGAGACGAGCGCGGCCGTCACAGCCAGAAACACCAGACCGAGACCGACGCCGGCGACGATATCCACCAGGTAGTGAACGCCGAGCGCGATCCGGGAGACGGAGACGAGTGTGATGATCGAGATCGCTCCGGCGAGACGGGATCGACGGGAGCCGATCGCGAGCAGGTCGACCAGGCTGAGGTAGACGACCGTGGTCATGAGCGCGTGACCGCTCGGAAACCCGTAGCCGGCCGCGGTCGCAGTGGCCTCGTACAGCGGCTGGATCAGGGTCGGCAGTTCCTCGGCCGGTAACAACGGCTGGTCGGGACGCGGGAGTGCGAACACGTGCTTGAGCGCAGCCATGAACGCGAATCCGGCCAGCGTCACGCCGGCGACGACGGCGACGTCGTCGCGACGGTCCGTTCGGGTCCAGTAGACGACCGCGACGAGCACGGAGAGAAACCAGACGTCACCCAGTTGTGTGAGAACGGCGACGAACACCGCCAGCCACTCGGGGATCGCACCCTGGACGAGTTCGAATTCGCCGATACCCCGGGACATACCCCAGAGTATGGACTCGAGGTCGAAACCGACAGTGCCTGAGTGAGAAAGGCCGCTGAAGACGGCGAATCATCCGGACGACCGATACCACGCGAGTGTCTCCGGCAGGTGTGCCTCGAGCGGGTCGTACGTGTAGCCGAGTTCCTCGTGAGCCTTCCGAGAGCTGTAGAACAGGTGTCGGGTCGCCAGCCGCGCCATGTCTCGGTCGAACGGAAACACCCGGACACCGGTGACTCGACCGACCGCACCGGCGACCGGACCCGCCGCGCGGATCGCCGCGGCAGGTACGCGAAATCGTGGCGGGTGGCCGTCGGCGTGACTGGCGACTCGGGCCGTCATCGCCCCGTACGTGAGATTGTCGCCGGCGAGGAGGTAGTGCTCGCCGGCGCCACCCTCCTCGAGAGCGGCGAGAGTTCCGTCGACGACGTCCGAGACGCCGACGAGACTGCCGCCGCCGGGCGGCGCGGCGAGCCGTTTCGGATCGAGTGCCAGTTCGAGCAGCCGGACGGTGAATCGCTCGTCTCCGGGGCCGAAGACGGCGGTCGGGTGGACGGTCACCGCGTCCCCGCCGGAGTCGACGTAGCTGTCGACCAGCCGCTCCGCCGCGGCTTTCGAGGACTGATAGGCACCGACGGGATCGGCGACGTCGGTTTCGTCGGCGACGGCGGCGCTCGACCAGGCGGGTTCCTGACCGGTCACTCGTCGAGTCCCCGCGGTACTGGTGAAGACGAGTCGACCGACAGAACGCGAGCGACACGCCTCGAGGACCGCTCGCGTCCCCTCGCGGTTCACGCGGTGGACGGTCTCCGGGTCGGCCCGCCAGAGGCCGACGCCGGCGAGGTGGAAGACGGCGTCGACGCCGTCGACCAGCGACTCGAGGGCCGCCCGGTCCGTGATATCGCCGACGGTCCACTCGAGCGGGGCCCGACGGTCGCCCCGGTCGGAGCCGGGACGACAGAGCCCGCGAATCGTCCACCCGTCCGCGAGCAGCCGCCCGCAGAGATGAGTGCCGATGAAGCCGGTGGCACCGGTGACGGCGGCGGTCGGGGCGGTTCCTGTCATCGGTCGGGCTCACCCCTTCGGCCTCCGGTTGGCTCGCTGTCCCGGCTGCGCTCCCCCGTCCGATCTCGCACGCCATCTCGAGACGCGCGCTCGAGCTGCGGTGGAACCACGTCACCGCTGGCCGCCGCGTAGAGGCGGTAGGCGCGAGTGATCGCAGGATGTGGGTCGCCAGTGGCTGGGAGTGTCCCGCCGGACGGCAGCCTCGAGTGCAGGTCGTGGTACGCGAGGCCGTCGACCGAGACGGGAAACGACTCGGTACCGGTGGCGAACTGGAGCACGGCGTCCGCGGCGGGGTCGCGACCGAGCAGGTCGGCAGCGACGGCGTCGATCGAGACGCACTCGCCCGCGAGAAGCGCGCCGGCGGCGACCGGGTGACCGGCGTAGGCCGTCGTCGCGTCGAGTAGCGCACCGGCGGGGTCGACGGCTCGCGTCGCTGCGACGGCGGTTTCGGGTTCGGCTCCGGCATCACCGCCGCCCGCCAGACACCGACCGAGCGTCCGCATCGCCCCGGCGACTGGCCCCGCTCGAGTCGGCCTGAGCGACGGGGCGACGAGCACGGTTCGGTCGACCAGCGGCGCCGGAATCGACACCGAGACGCGTTCGCCGTCTACGTGAACCGTCCGACCGACGCAAGTCGACTCGGTGAGGTCGATGATCGGGACGTCGCCAGCCGAGACGCGACGGACGCGCTCGAGGGCGGACGGATAGCCGAGATAGTCGACCGTACGCTCGAACCCGAGGTGGGTGCTCGAGCCGGCGACTGCGACGTCCCTACCCGGGGACGCTCGCTCGAGGGCCTCGACGAGCGCCCCGACGACGGCCGGGTCCGCGACCATCCCCGTCGACGGATGGAATGGGTAGTGGACGTCGGGGACGACGACGGTCCCGTCGGTATCGGCCCCTTCGATTCGTTCGCCGACGGCCAGTCGATCTAGGAGCGTTCGGATCGGCTCTGCGAACCGTTCGCAGCGCTCCCCGGTGTTGGGCGACCAGCCGGTCGGTCGGACCGAGTCGGTCGAGCCGTGTGCGTCCTCGAGATCGATTCCGAAAACGGTGTTCACCGCTTTCCCTCCGGTTCCAGCGGTTCTCGCGGGCGCACGTGGTCGGTCTCGTCCGACTCACCCGCCAGTTCCAGCGCTCGCTCGGCGAGCGCGAGACACCGCCGACCGTCCACGCCGGTAACCGGCGGCGTCTCACCCCGACGGATCGCCCGCAGGAAGTCCCGAAGCGCACGGTAGTGTGCCTGGAGGTAGAACGTCGGCCCGTAGACGTCCGGCTCTCGACCGGTCGCGCGCCGGACGACGTTAGTCGCCGCCGACCGGGCCGCACTCACGTGGAAGTTCGACGGCAGAAACGCCTCGTTCTCGAGCGTTCCCGTGATCCCCTCGAGCCGGAGCCGCGTGTTCACCTCGGGGAGTTCCTCCCACTGGTACGTTCCACAGTGTAGCGAAATCGACGTCTCGGTTTCGGGCGCTCGCAGAAAGACCGTCGCCGCGTCTTCGATGGGGAGGTCGAGGGTTCGATCGACCGTCGCGTCCAGAACCTCGAGGTCGCCGAAGAGCCACTCGAGAACGTCGAAACAGTGGATACCGAGATCGAGCAATGCGCCGCCGCCGGCGGTGTCGGGGTCGAGCGCCCAGTCGGTCGGCGGCCCGTCGGCCGGCGGCTTCCCCAGAAGTCCGTCGTTGAGTCGGGTCATCGACGCGTAGGGAACGTGGCCGACGCGGCCCTCGACGTAGGACCCGTTGAGGTTCCGAAGGTCGGGTTGGTAGCGGAGCGTGTGATCGACGCCGACGCTGATCCCGGCGTCGGCGGCGGCCGCGAGCATCGCGTCGGCCTCGGCGGTCGTCCGGGCGAACGGTTTCTCCACGAAAGCGTCGACACCGGCCGCAGCGGCCGCCTCGAGGGCCTCGCGGTGGAGGTGCGGCGGCAGGGCGACGACCACCGCGTCGAGGGCGGCGCGCTCGCGGTCGGACTCGAGGTCGAGGAGCGTCGCGTAGTCGTCGTAGACTCGCGGTCGGGCGACACCGTCGCGGACCGCTCGCTCGCGGTGGTCGGGAACCGGGTCGGCGGCTGCGACGACCTCGACGCCGTCCATCGCCTGCGCAGAACGGAGATGGATCGTCCCGACGGCGCCGACGCCCAGGATCGCAAGTGAGAGTGTCTGCGACGAACTGGACTGCATCGTTCACACACCCACGGGTCGTGGGCTTTGTTATCGCGGACTTACAGAAGTGCAAGGAGAAAGCCCGCGACTTCAGTCGTGGGTGGATGGCAAGAGGTCTCGGGACCCAAACGAGGGCCGGAACACGGACGAAAACGGCGCGGACGAATTCAGATCTCGCCGACGACGGAATCGGTCGCCTCGACACTCGAGTCGGCGCCGACGCGGGCGGCGACGTCGGCCATCGTTTCGACGGAGAGATCCGTCTCGGTCCGTTTGCGGTCGAGATACTTCACGATCGAGCGCATTCGTTCATCGTCGCGTTCCGTGACGAGGTTGTTCGGGTGAAGCCACATGTGGAAGATACCGTCGCCGTCGTCTGCGGCCGCCTGATCGATGCCGCGGCGAGCCTGGACGACCATGGGGTCCTTCCAGACCGACTCGGCAACCGTTCGTGCTGTCCCTTCGAACCCGAACAGGAACAGCGAGGCCGGAACGTCGACCAGACCGTACTCGTCGACAGTCGGTTCGACGAGCAGTGATCGGTTCCGAACCGTCGTCTCGACGAAGCCGCGAACGCCGTCCGGCGTCGGAGAATTACCACGATAGGAACGAAAGCCCTGCTCGGCGAGGACATCGCGATGTCCGACGTCGTTTCGCGGATAGACGAGCGACTCGAGCGAGCACCCCCAGTCGTCGGCGATCTCGTGGCAGCGCTCGAGTTCCGCCCTCGCGATCTCGGGGGTCGTCTCGGAATCGCCGAAGAGGACGTGCGAGAACGAGTGGCTGGCGAGTTCGTGATCGACCTCGGAGTCGAGAAGGCGTCCGACGAGGTCGGGACCGAACCGGAGGCCGGGGCGATCGGCCCAGATCGTCCGTTCGCGGCCGAACCACCCGTCCGGAGTGGGATGATCGGCGTGTTTCCCATCACAGGATTCGAGCATGAGGTGGCCGACGACGGCCCACGTCGCTCTGACGTCGTAGTGTTCGAGGATCGAGAGCATCTGTGACCAGCCTCGTCGGCCGCTCTCGACGCGGTCGGTCGGGAGTTGGGCGAGATCGTGAAAGCCCCAGCCGAGTTCGGCGTCGAGTGAGATGACTACGCTTCCCACGACACCCACCACGCTGTTCGAAAGACCATGTGATCGGACGTCCGCACAGTTGTGCTTTGTTATGGGTTGCCTGTGGAGGGAAATCGCCTCTCGAGAGTTATTTCGATGTGGACCTGAAAGGAGGAAAATAAGATCGTCGGGGGAACCGGTCGTTGTTGAAGACGATTTCACCCCCGCAGACTCTGCATAACAAAACGGGAATCGACCGACGTGCAGGACAACAGGCGCACTTGCGCCTCGACCAATCATGAGCGGATCTACACCGACTGCCGATCGAGCGTTCGTGCTCGGCCTCGATGGCGTACCGTGGAATCTCATCGAACGATGGACCGACGAGGGAGAGCTCCCGAACTTCGCGAAACTACGCGAAGAAGGGGCGTCGGGAACCCTCGAGAGCACGCGTCCGGCGACGACCCCGCTGGCCTGGCCGTCGATCGCGACCGGCGTCTGGCCCGACAAACACGGAATCTACGGGTTCCAGAAGCTCTCGTCGGGGTACTCCCATCGGATGTACACCAGCCAAGATCGGACGCAACCGGCACTCTGGGACCAGCTCGAACCGGCTGCCGTCGGGAACGTCCCGATGACCTATCCACCCGAGGAGATCGACGGCTCGCTCGTCTCGGGGATGATGACGCCCTCGGCGAGCGAGGACTTCACGCATCCACCGGAACTGGCCGACGAACTCGACGAGCGGATACCGGACTACGACATCAGCCTCGATTACCCCGACTACGCCGACCGCCTCGAGGAGTTCCCCGGAGCCGTCAGCGACATTCTCGCGGACCGACGGGAACTGATGCGGTTACTGATGGATCGCCAGGACGACTGGCGACTCTTCTTTTTCGTGTACACGGCCCCCGACCGGTTCCAGCACCTCATGTGGGATCACGAGAAGATCCTCGACCACTACAAGGAGTTAGACGAGATCCTCGGCGAGGTGATGGAGTACACCGACGAGCGCGACGCCGACCTCTACGTGGTCTCCGATCACGGGTTCGGCCCGATCGACACCCTCGTCTACGTCAACCACTTCCTCGAGAAGGAAGGCTACCTCGTCCAGGAGGACGACGACGGCACGCGCGGCGCGCTCGCGAGCCTCGGCATCTCTCGAGACGGTGTTATGAACGCCCTAAACCGGGTCGGCGTCTCCGAAGAGTTGCTGGTTTCGGCGCTGCCTCGAGCCGTCGTCGACTCCGTGGCGTCACAGATTCCCGGCGACCACGCCCTCTACGACGTCGACTACGAGCAGACCAAGGCGTTCGTCCACGACGCGGGGAACGTCTACATCAACGACACCGAGCGCTTCGAGAGCGGGATCGTCCCGCCGAGTGACGTCCCGGAGATCAAAGAGGAACTCGTCGAACTCTTCGAGTCGGTGACCGAACCCGGGACGGACGAACCGGTCCTCCACGTCTTCGACGGCGACGAACTGTTCCCCACCGACGAGAACTCACCTGACCTGATCGTCAACGGCCGCGGCACGTACGAGACCCGAAACTCCATCGCCGAGGAACCCTTCGGCGACACCGGATCGACGAGTGCGAGCCACCGAAGCGAGGGGATCATGCTCTGTCGCGGTCCCTCGATCGATCCCGGCAGCCGGCTTCGCGGGGCCCGCGTCGTCGACGTCGCACCGACGCTCCTCCACGGAATCGGCCAGCCGGTTCCCTCGAACGCCGACGGCCGAGTCCTCTTCGATGCGTTCCACGAAGATTCACAGCCCTCGAGGACGAAAGTCGAGCGCGTGGACGTCGATCGGACGATCGGCGACGAGGCCGTCGACGACGACTTTACGGACGTCGAAGACCGCCTGAAGGGGCTCGGCTACATGGAGTAGAGCGGTTCTGGAGCCGAACGTCGAAGGCGAATCAAAACGAGAACGAGTAGACAGCTGTGAATACGGTTTCTGGCCGGTGCGCAACGTGAACCGGGAGAGACGAGTTCGTCTATCCTTCGTGATGTGAAGGCCGAACAATAAGGATATTGAGAGATGAATGCAGAGAGAGGGAGGACGGTGGGGAAACGTAATTGCGACCGTAGGAGGGCCGTACTGGCGGTATTCACACGGATCGAGTGAGTAGACAGGAGACGTCAGCCACAGTCGAAGAACCGCTCGAGAACGAGTACGCGCGGGATATCCACACGTAGGGACGCCTTACAGCCGCCAGTGTACGCGCATTCGTGACGTGATCATCCCGAATCGACCGGTTCTGGAGAGAATTAATATACGATAGGATAGTATTATGTCCTACGGATAAGACTGTACTCGAACGGGACCGAACCGGAGGACGGTGATCGAAGACGACTGTGTCCACGCCTCGAGACACGAGCAGAGGACAGACTGACGAGGGATCGCCGTGGACGAACAGTGGCCGACCGTTTTCGACGGTGGTGAGAGGCCGACGTCGGCACGGACACCGTGTCTACGGACTCGAATGGGTACAGCGGCGTTTTTGTGACGACTCAACGGATATCGAAACCCTATTCGTGAAAGAATCAAATAAGAAATTCTACATAATGTTTTTGTGCATACACGATTCGGTACCGGCATGGACACGGAAACGCTGAGACGAGCACTCGAGGAGGCCGGGTTGACTGGTCAGCAAGCAGACACATATCTTACGCTCCTCGAGTTGGGGCCGTCACCGGTCGTCGAGATCACGCAGCACTCGTCGGTTTCCTCCTCTCGGATCTACGATATCGTCCGCCAGCTCGAGGACATGGGATTCGCGGAGACGGTCGAACGCGATCGGCTCCACGCCCGGCCCCGGGAACCGATCGACGTGCTCGAACGATTACGGGACAAAAGCGAGATGCTCGCGGATGCGGCCGGAGAGATCGAAGACCGGTGGGAGCAACCGGATCCCCAGGAGTCTCGGATCAGCGTCCTCAAACAACAGGAATCAGTGCTTCGGAGTGCGAGTGACGCCATCGCCGACGCGGTCGTCTCCGTCGAACTCGCGGTCACGCCAGACCAGTTGCGCGAACTCCAGCCGACGATCGAAACCGCCGCGACGGAGAACGGCGTCCTGATTCAGGTCGACGTCTACGATATCGACGGCACGACACAGGACGAAGACATTCCCCGGCCCGAGGGCGTCCTCGAGGTCCGACGGAATCCGATCCCCGGCCCGTTCCTCGCGATCGTCGATCGTCGTCACGCGTACTTCTCGCCAAACGTCCACAGCGACGAACCGTACGGGATCACGATCGGAGACGAGATCCTCTCGTTTATCCTTCACTGGTACTTCCTGACCTGTCTGTGGGGAGCCAGCGAGTCGGTTCACATCAATCCCGATCATCCGCCGACGTACGTCAGTATCGAGGAGTTCGTCCACGACGCCGCACTGTTGTGGCAGGAGGGGGCGACGATGACGGTGACGGCGATCGGCCACCACAACGAAACGGGCGACCTCGTGGAAGTGACCGGCGAACTCGTCGAAGTCACGAGCAACGGATTCCTCGACCCGAGCGAACAGCCGACGTACACCGACCTCGCGGGGCAGCTCACGCTCTATCTCGAGACGGACGACGGCGAGTACACCGTCGGGGGGTGGGGAGCGCTGTTCGAGGACATCGAAGCGCAGGTGATCCGCATCGAGGACATCGAACTCGAGCGACCGTAGTCAGCCGGCCCGAAGGGGGAGAAACCAGCCGATTTCGGCGATATCGATACCACACGTCGTGGATGAGAACGTCACCAGCGCAGTTGAACGGGGTGTGTCACCGCATTACATTCATAGGTGTGTAACAAATCTCAGTCTGGAGGAGATTCTTGCTGGGACCGGCGGACGAATAGCAGCGTCCCGAATCCGAGTCCGACGTAATACTAATATTGTCGTCATACTCTGATTAGAAATACATCGGTATTGCGATAAGTATTCTATAGATGGTTCGTTTCGGTTGTATTTGGAGGTTAGGTTGAGAATGTTAGATTTGAACGCCCGCTGAAGGCCCAAATCGCCGAAAGAAGAAACGAATGAGAAGAACAGTATCGGTCCCGAGGAGACTCGGGAAAGAGCTGCGTCGTTGCCGGGTTTCAGTGATCAGTCCCGGTCGGAGAATCACAGCGACACATGATAATCAAACAACTAGATGTGTCCTCGTGTGGGTTGCTTCAGTCATTGATATCGAATCAGATACATCAATTCGTATGTTTGTCTGGAGAACTGAACGTCGAGCACTGGCGGCGAACGTCTTTCCCCGACGCCACCGTGTGCTCGAGTGATGACCGATTCACAGCCCCGATCCGACACACCGTCGGAGTACTTCGAGGACATCGACGCCGGCGACCGGCGTGAGTTCGGCTCACGGACGATCACGCGAGACGAGATACGCGAGTTCGCCAGACAGTACGATCCGCAACCGATCCACACCGACGAGGAGGCCGCCGCGGAGACGATGATGGGCGGACTGGTCGCCAGCGGCTGGCACACGGCGGCGGTCTGTATGCGACTGCTCGTCGATCACGTGGACGACCGGGCGTTCGCGGGCGCCCGCGGAATCGACGAACTCCGGTGGATTCAACCGGTTCGACCCGGCGACACCCTGACGGTCGAAACGGAGGTCCTCGAGACCTACCCGGCCGAAAACAGCGCCGAGATCGGGTACGTCGACGAGCGGCTAACCGGGTACAATCAGGACGGCGACGCGGTGATTTCGTGGATCAGTCTCGCAATGGTCTACCGGCGCGAGCCGTCAGACGGCGGTGAACGGGTGGAGTAGCGGAGAGGAGAGCGCGGTTCGAAGCGGGTGTGACGAGCGAGAACCGCGAAGAGACGAACGGTAACCGGAGGGAACCGTGAGCGAGCGAAGCGCGCCAGAGAAACGCGAGTGCGACGCTACAGGGAACCCGGATCGCGACCGTCGGCGGAGAACGGTCGCAACTCGAGCTCGAACTCGTAGGTGCCGGGCTCGAGGCGGTGCTCGTCGAAGGTCGCCGGGCCGCAACTGCCCGATCCGATCCCGTTGTGGGCGTGGTCGAGTCGGAGCGTGATCTCGTCACGCTCTGGGAGGTCGTTCCGGTGGTCGGCGGCCTCGAGGTCCGCGGTCGTGTACCGATGAGCGACGAAGTCCGAGAGGCCGTCCCCGCTGGCGTGGAGTCCGATTCCGCCGCCGTCCGTGAGCGCGACCCATCGAATATCGGTCCGGTTCCCGTTCTCCTGTGGACGGACGTACGGTGTGTGCAGATCCGCGACGTCCCGTTCGTACCGCCCCAGGAGATTCGCGCGTTTGCTGTCGCGATAACACTCGCCGGGACCACGGCCGTACCAGGTCGCCCGATCGAGGCCGCCCGCGACCTCGAGTTCGAGCCCGATTCGCGGGAGTGTCGGGACGTGCGAGAAGTCGCCTTCGGTCTCGAGACGGATCGCGACCGTGATCGCGCCGGTGCCGTCGATCGTGTAGGACTGCTCGACGGCGAAGCCGTGGTCGTAGATGGCGGGTGCGAGCCGGCCAGTGACGTCGATTCGAACGGTGCTCGAGTCGATGCGTGCTGTATCGACGTCGTCCACCCGGAACCGGAGGTCGTCCAGCCCGTGCTCGCGCCACAGTCGTTCGAAACTGACGATCCACCGGTCGTCCAGCGGGAACTCGCCCATCCGTTCGACGACGTCGGGAATGTCGGTGACGAACGTCCGGGAGGTCGGCAGTCCGCCGTCGTTGTCCGTGGGCGCGCGCCAGAGCGAGACCGCCGGACCGGACTCGACGAGCGTGCGGCCGCGGTAGGTCAGCGAGTCGACGACGCCGTCGGTGTCGTCGAAGGTGAGCTCGAATTCTGGACCCGAGACGCGGATACCGTCGGCGGCGTCGGGATCGATGTCGACCGGCGGAACGGACTGCTCTCGAGTCGCGTTCTGGCCTCGAGACCGGGACGTGTCGTCCGGAGACTCTGCTTCGACGTCGAACTGCGCCGTCGCGACCGTGTGGCCCGCCCCGGCCCACGCGGTTCTGGACGCCAGCGAGAACTCGAGGGTGAGCAGGTACTCCGTCGATTCGGGGTCACCCGGAAACGCCGCGGAATCGACGGGGACCGAAACCGTCTCCGACTCGCCGGCGTCGATTGCGGGTATTTCGAGGCGTCCGCCCTGTCCCCTCACGGGTTCGCCATCGGCGAGGACGGTCCAGGAGGCGGTGAGGTGTGCGAGGTCTCGGAAGTCGTAGCGGTTCTCGACGTCGACCGCAACTGTATCCCCTTCGAGATCGGCCGGTTCGACGGCGACCGGTTCGATAACCTTCTTGTACTCGGTGAGTCCGGGCGAGGGCTCGCGTTCGGGGAAGACCAGCCCGTTGATGTTGAAGTTCCCGTCGTGGGGGTAATCGCCGTAGTCGCCGCCGTAGGCCATCCACTCGTCGCCGTCCGAATCGACCTCGCGGAGGCCCTGATCGATCCAGTCCCAAACGAACCCGCCCTGCGTGCGCTCGTGTGCACGGAAGGTCTCCCAGTACTCGGAGAGTCCGCCGGGTCCGTTCCCCATCGCGTGGGCGTACTCACAGAGGATGACCGGGTGGTCGGGGTGCTCGTCGACCAGTTCCGCGACCCGGTCCGGCGACGGGTACATCGGTCCGACGATGTCCGAGACGGCCTGCTCCTCGTCGGGTTCGTAGTGGATCGGGCGCGTCGGATCGATTTCGCGGGCGGCCTCGGCCATCGCCTCGTGATTCTGCCCGAGATCGGACTCGTTGCCCAGCGACCAGATAATCACGCTCGGGTGATTCTTGTCGCGTTCGACCATCCGGACCATTCGGTCGACGTACTCGCCTTCCCAGTCCGGATCGTCGCTGACGTGGTCGACGCGGTCGGTGTCGACGTTCACGAAACCGTGGGCTTCGATGTCCGTCTCGTCGAGCACGTAGAGCCCGTACCGGTCACAGAGGTCGTAAAAGCGCGGGTCGTTCGGGTAGTGGGCCGTCCGGACCGCGTTCACGTTGTGCCGTTTCATCAACTCGACGTCCTCGCGCATGGCGGCCAGCGGAACCGCCCGACCGCGGTCGGCGTGGTGGTCGTGGCGGTTCACGCCCCGGATCGTCACCGCTTCGCCGTTGACGAGCAACTGCCCGTCTCGGATCTCGACCTCGCGGAATCCGACGGACTGCGGGACGACCTCCGTGACTTCGCCGTCCTCGTCGGAGAGCGTGACCGCGATTTCGTACAGATCCGGTTCCTCCGCCGACCACAGGGCCGGGCTCTCGACGGCCGTCTCGAGTGACACCGTCCGTTCCCCGTCGGGGTCGACGGTCGCCGTCGCGGTGACGGGATCGACGACCGGTTCGTGACCGCCCTCCTCGAACACGGAGAGTTCGACCTCGCGGGTCGTCACCGTGTCGCCGCGGTTGGCGAGGTCGACGTCCACCGAGAGCGTGGCGTCCTCGTACTCGTCGTCGAGGTCGGTCCGGACATCGAGATCGTGGACGTGTGTCTGGGGTGTGGCGTAGAGGGAGACGTCGCGGAAGATCCCGCTCAGCCACCACATGTCCTGATCCTCGATGTAACTCCCGCTGGTCCACTTGCGGACGCGGACCGCGACCGTGTTCCGTCCGGGTTCGACGTGCTCAGTTACGTCGAACTCCGCGGGGAGACGTGCGCCCTTGCTGAACCCGACACGCTCACCGTTGACCCAGACGCGAAACGCCGAGTCGACACCCTCGAACCGGAGGAAGAGCCGGCGGTCGTCCCACTCCTCGGGCACGTCGAACTCGCGGCGGTAGGACGCGGTCGGGTTCTCCGTCGGAACCTCGGGCGGGTCTACCGGAAACGGATAGACGACGTTCGTGTAGTGCGGTGCGCCGTGGCCTGCGGTCTGCCAGCTCCGGGGCACCTCGAGTTCGTCCCAGTCGCTCGCGTCGAACGAAGGCGATTCGAACCCGTCCGGTGCGTGGTCCGGATCGGGTGCGAGGTCGAACTCCCACTGTCCGTTCAGCAGTCGAAACCACGGCGAGTCCTCGCGAGAACCCGCAAACGCCGAGTCGAGATCGGAAAACGAGAGTCGGTAGGCGTGTCCGGGGACCCGGTTTCGACCGGAGACCTCGGGATCGGTCCAGTCCTCGTGCATGTATCGTGCTATCGTGGATGGAGGACGCCAATCAGGGTTCCGATCCCGGTGATTCGGGCCCCAAAACCGAACGAGGGCACGACAGTTCCTTACAGACCCAGTCGACGGGACGCGTTCTTCGCCGCGTTCCAGGCCGGATACAGCGTCGTGTAGACGCCGTGAGGTGTGTTTCGCGCACCCGCACGAAGCGCGCGGTGGGAGAGCGGTGGCTCCGACTCGTCGACGAGTTCCCCGAGATCGGCGGTCTCGAGCCACGAGAAGAACTCGCGTTCGGCGGCCGACTCGGGTTCGGTCTCGCGGACGCGGTTCCGGATGTCCTCCCACATGTAGCGTTCGTCCTCGCCGAGGATCCACTCGCCGTTCTCGAGGGACCGGCGGAGGTCGTGATAGTTCGTCTCCGAGAACGGGTAGCCGTGGTCGGTCGGCTCGAGTCCGGAGAGTCTGAGTCCGACGGCGGTCCGGTAACACTTCTCGCAGTGTCCGCAGTTGCCGTCCATTCGATCGTTACACGTCTGGAGTTGGAGCTCGGGGGAGTGCTCGCGGACGTAATCGGCGATTACGTCCAGTCGTTCCTGACGGGTGAGATCGTAGGCGTCGTGGTGACACTGCGTGCCCGCCCAGCGGACGTGGTCGTCGATATCGGGACGAGAGCCCCACTCGAGGTCGATCCCATCCCAGTGGGTCGCCGCGACGTAGAGGTTCTCCATGCCGCGGGCGTGGGCCATCGGTGCACAGAGGCCGAGCAGCCCGACGCCGTGGCCGACAGAACTGTACCAGCCCCCGTCGACGAACCGTTTGAAGTGTGCCAGCAACATGGGATGGTCGAGAAACGAGAGCATGTTCGACTCGACGAACTGGCTCTCGAGGTCACGCTCGTCGGCGAAGTTCTGGACCCGAGACTGGAGGTCGTCCCACCGGTCGTCGTGGGCGGCCGACGGCGAGATCGTCCAGCCGCGGATGCTGATCAGTGTCGGCTCTTCCTCTCGATGCCGGATGTACGAGCACGTGGAGTCGACGCCCCCGGTGAACAGGAGACCGCTGTCGCTCGGTGTCTCGCCGTCTCCGCTCTCGAGGTCCGGTTCGACGTCGATCGTCTCCCCCGCGTAGAGGGTCCCGCCCTCCATGAACTCGGGGTACAGCGAGAGCAGGGTCTCCTCGACGTCGCCGAGAGCGTGGGCGAACGTCTCGTCGACTTCGGGGACGTAGACGTCGGCACCGGTCGCCCAGGCGACGGGACAGACCTGCGAGAGGACCGGGATCGCGAGGACTCCCTCGGGGACGTCCTCGATCGAGACGTCGTAGCTGACGCGGAACGGCTCGCCGCCGAAGAACCGACGGAGATCGTCCGTACAGGTGATCGTACACTCGAGGTCCGTCCCGTCGGTGTCGATGCGATCGATGCGAATTGCCGATGACGAAGGTGTCGATGACATTGGATGGGTAATCGGAGGTAGTGTCGAAAGCGTGAGCCGAGCCACGGACGGACACGAGCGTCTACGACCGTACACGTGAACGTACGCGTGGGTTCGGTCGCGATCGGCGTCCGAGCGCTCGGTGTTCGCTGTTCCACTAGCGATGACCATCACGAACTCCTACAAAAAGAACGGGAATCGTTGAACGATCGTGGTCGACGGTAGTGAGTGCCAATACCGGCGGGAAACGATGACAGGGACTGGCTACCGGGCCGAGAGCGGGAATAGACGAGCGGAGTGAAGAACAGGGACAGGGGAAGAATGGAGGTGAATACAGCCCAAAGCGCGACTCGAGGGGCGAAATCGACGTCGGGAACTCTCAGCTGGAGTCGTCTCGACGCTGGCTCCCGTCTCGAGGGTCCGAGCGTGAGAACCGAGACGAAAACGACGAACGCGAGACGAACGCCGTCGAAGGCGGATGTACGCACGCGTGTGAAAAAGACAGTCCCGACGGGAGCGCGACAATTATCAACGGGTAGGAGACGTATAACAAACCACCACGTTCACGAGTGTATCGACAGTCTATGTGTGTCGACCAGCAATCGAATCCGGACTCAGTGCCGGATTCGGCGTTAGACCAAAATGACCGTTCAGCGGTCGGAGGAGCTGCATGAGACGATCGGTATTGAATTTCGTCCTGGCGATCGGGTTCTTCGCCGTCGCGGCGGGAATCCTCGTCGCCAGGGGCGCCCCGGCGTCGAGCTACGAATCGTCGATCTACCTCGGCACGCCACAGGCGATGTGGGTCGCCATCGGCTTCGCACTCGCGATCGCCGTCGGAACGGTACTTAGCTGTCGCGGATCACAGCAGGCCGCCGGAATCGGGCTGGGCGCCACGGCAATGATCGCGGTCGTCGCGCTCCCCGCGATCAGGAACTACCGCTTCTCGGGGATGGGCGACTCGCTGACCCACCTCGGCTGGGTTCGGGACTTCGTCGACGGTGCGATGTATCCACACGAACTGTTCTATCCCGGCTTACACAGCATCGCCTCGGTGTTCCACCTCGTCGGTGGGATTCCCCTCGAACGAGCGGTCTTGCTGTCGGTCGTCTTCCTGTTCGTCCCGTTCGTGATCTTCGTGCCGCTGGTCGTCCGCGACATGACCGGCAGCGCGGCGGCGGTCGGATTCGCCGCGATCGCCTCCTGGATGATCCTCCCGATCAACAACGTCGCGACCCACATGGGCGCACACACGAACTCCAACGCGCTCTTTCTGGTGCCGGTCGTCATCTTCGCGTTCGTCGCCTATACGCGACGCCGGACCGACCTCGAGACCCTGCCACTGGGAATCTCGCCGCTGGGCGCGTTGATATTCCTGACCGGGGCCGGACTGTTGCTCGTCCACCCCCAGCAGATGGTCAACGTGGTCGTCATGCTGGTCGCGATCAGCGCGGTCCAGTTCCTCGCACGGCGTCGATACGAGGATCATCCGATGAGTCAGCACGCACCTGCGTACGCGCACGCGTTCTCACTGGGTGGACTCTTCCTCGTGTGGGCGGCCAGCAACGAACGGTTCCGTGACGCCTTTTCCGGCCTGATATACGGGCTCTTCGCCGCAGATATCGGTGCCTCCTCGGAGGTCGACCAACGGGGTGCCTCGCTGACCGAAATCGGCGGCAGTATCAGCGAACTGTTCGTCAAGATGTTCCTCGTCAGCGCGCTCGTCAGTCTGGTCGTCGGGCTGTTCATCCTGTTGACGTGGGTCGGCCGCACCCGTCTCGACCTCGAGACCAAGTCGTTCGTCACCTACTTCGTCGGCGCGTTGGTCCCGCTGACGGGCATGTTCCTCGTCTACTTCATCGGAACGCCGACGATGGCGTTCAGGCAGGTCGGCTTCATTTTCGTCCTGCTGACGATCCTCTCCGGGATCGCCCTCGCTCACGGCGTCGGCTGGCTCTCGGGGGTGATCACCGCGCCAGGGGCCAACGCCGTCGCGTCGCTGTTCCTCGGCGCGTGTCTCGTACTCGCACTGTTGACCGTCTTCTCGACGCCGTATATCTACACGCCGACCCAGCACGTCACCGACCAGCAGTACAGCGGCTACGAATCCTCGTTCGAACACGGCGAGGAGACGACACCCTATGCCGGCTTCGGCTTCGGCGTCGAGCGCTACGGCCACGGAGTCCACGGAGTCGAACGGAACGTGAGTGCGACCTACAGCGCCGGCACTGAGGGGGTGGTCGACGCGGAAGCGTTTAACGAGGGCAACTACACCGGGGCCTATCACACCGATCGGTACTACTTCGTCGTCACCCAGTACGACGAAACACGCGAACTCGAGGTGTATCAGGGGCTCCACCACGACCAAGCGGCCCTCGAGGGAATCGACAGCAGCGATAGTGCGAACAAGTTCCTCTCGAACGACGAGTACCGGCTGTACGCGGTCCACAACGCGAGCGCCTGAGCGCGCTCGTTTTTGTGAGCAGTGCGAACAGCCACGTTCGCGTTCACTTTCATTTTCACTTCCATTTTCATTGTCACCACCTCTCCGTTCGTCGACACCGCCAGTGGTTACCGAAGCGATGGCCACCGACCGCACAGTTCCCGTGTGATCGAGTGTCGTCAGTGGCGACGCAGGAGACCGAGCTCCCTTCCAGCGGAGTTCTCAGAGATCGCACGATCCAGGCCGACGGTTCGAGAACTCGACGACGTCCACTACTGATCGAGCTCGACAACGGACAGACCACATCGAAGTCGACGCCCGAGCGTCACAGGCGTCACGAGAAACGGATCTATGACGGTGAAGACTCGAAACGCATCGCCGCGTACGCAGACGAAAGGACCTGAGTCACAGGTCGAATTGAGATCGACATCGAGACCGGCGCGTGAACACCCGCCGTCGAACTAGATTTGGCCGTCGACTCGAGTCGCGCGCGAGGATGCAAACGGCGGTGAGACCGCTTCGATGGCCGTCGACGTGATCGAGGCAGGATTACCCACGATGTCGAACGGAACACGACACGAGGGCCTGAACCGCCGGTCAATGGATGATTACGCGAATAGAAGAATTTCGAACAGTCAGGACGGGCGGTGCGTTTCACTCCGTTCTCCGTCGGGCGCGCTCGCGCGCACCTCGAATTCCGACCGCGTCGAGAGAACACATCCGGCATATGATCGATTACTCTCGAGTCGATCGGGGACACGTCGCTCGAACGACCGTGAACGGACGAAACGATGCCGAAAACTGGGACGGGAAAACCACCCGACTGAATCGGTTTAGGACGAAATTTCTTCACCGTAACAGATACTTTTCGGACCGCTTCGAAGGACTATCCTGAGCCAGAGTTAGTTTTAAATTCCTGTGTAAATCTACAAAGTTCCCGACATACATTATACTCACCATTGTAAAGTCGGTAAAATCAATGGTTATCGGCGGCGAAAAGTTTATGAGTATAACCCGAAGTTACGGAAGTGTATGGCGCAGAATCCCCGGACGAACGAGAACAACAGCCCTCCAACCGACGGCCGTAATTCTCTGTTAACCCGCCGATCCTACGTACGATCCATCGCAGCAGCAGCCGCCGTCACGACCGGCGCCGCGGCAGCTGGTTCGGCCGCGGCCGCTGACGACTACGAGACGATCACCGTCTCCGCCGGCGAAGACCGCACGATCCGCGTCGAGAGCGGCGAGACGTTCGAGAACAAGCTCATCGACTGCACCGCGTCGAACGCACGCGTGACAGTCGCCGCCCACGGCACTGACTGGACGATCCGGAACGTCGCCGTCACGGGCGAACTCGACGTCGGTAAACCGGGCGCCGTCTTCGGCGTCTCCGACACCGGCAACGGCTCGAGCACCCTCGAGAACGTCTACCTCGCCGACGGAAGTACGAACGCCGGCCACGCGACCGCCGAAACCGGCATCTGGGTCAGTCCGGAGCACAACGGGCACATCGACTTCAAGCGCATCAACATCCAGAAGTTCCCCGACAACGGTATCTACGCGTCCGCACCCGGTGGCAACGGGGGCGGAACGGTCCACATCGACCACTGTTTCGCTGCCAACTGCCGTGTCGCCCACTACCGCATCGGCTCGACGGGCAGCAAGGTCACGAACTCCAGTGTCCTCCTCGACGAGGAAGGATACGACGGACGCGGTGTCTGGGTCTGGGCACCCGGTCCCTGTGAAGTCGACAACTGCCAGCTCGAGATGAACGGCCAGCACTACGCGATCCGCGCGGGTGCAAACGGCGGCGGTGCGAAAACGATCGTCTCCGAGACGGACTACGACACTGGCTTTGAAAGCGGGATCAACGAATCCGACGGTAGTACCGTCGAACTCGCCTCCGACGTCGATACCGACCCCGAGGCCGTCATCCCCGACGGCGTCCCGACCAGTCCGGAAGCCGCTGCCCGCGGCGAATAACCGAGACGGTACTGAAACCGGTCCCTGCTGACGACTCGACTCTCCAAATCGTACCCGCTTGATCCGACCCTCCACCCGACCACCCACTGACGCTCCGGCCTTCCCCGGTTCCCCGCTGGCGCTATTCGGCCCTCCACTCGACTCTCCGCTGACGCTCCGGCCTTCCCCAGTTCCCCGCTGACGATCCGACCCTCCCTACCCTCGTTTTCTCCGGTCCCCGTTTCTCGCTTCTTACACGAAGTCGAGGAGAAAGCCCACGACTGTAGTCGTGGGATGAATCCGACAACCCGTGTCACAAACCACGAGAATTAAGTAAGACGATATCATATTATAAGACAAGCCGTACTCGCGGCGAAAATTGGAGTTGGATTGGGGTCTCCGTCATCAAAAAGCAACCCTACGCTGCGAAAGGCTTGCTCTCCCGAGCGGGAGTTGGGGCGATGGCACGTCCTGTGCGGTGCAAGCAGATACCCAAGTACACCACGCCTCGTTCGAGGCCTGACGCATACGCGCACAAACCAGAGTACCACTACCACAGTGGGAATATCGCTTCCGGGGTCTCAGGAACGGCCTGCTGTCCCACGGAAGGAATCCCACGACTTCAGTCGTGGGTGGATGTCAAGACTCACTTCTCACGCCACTGGACTGTTCGAACTGTACTCTCACACCACCATCGCAAGTGACGACACGTGATCTCATTCGAGAGCTCGTGACGAGATCCCTCTCGAGTAAAGTGGGTGCACGCGAGGTCGTCGGTTCTGGCGGACGATCCGAGGCCGGCGATGATCGGATTGTGACTCCGCGACTCGACCACTGGCCAGGTGACGTATCTCGAGCCTCCAGACACTGTGTTTCGAACGCAGGGATCCACTGCACAACCTCCGAACAGTCGTAGCGACGTGATCGGTCGGGTCGACGAGTGCGACCGACTGCACGAAGAGCGAACCGGTGAACCCGACACGAGCGCTCGAGTGAGCGCTCGAGAACGACGAACCGACGCGCGCACCCGATGCGCGAGTCACCGCTCCGGAGGAGACAGGGGAAATAATTCGTTACAACTGAGAGTCACGAAATCTATAAATCGGTGAAACAGCCGTATACGGGCTCGATACCTGGTAATACTTTATTACCAGCCAAAAAACGAGGGTGTTCAATATATGAATTCGTGAACGAATATAGAAGATAATTTGATTAAAAGCACAGTAACTAATGAGTGTCCGTAAATTTTATTCTTCATTCGGCAGAAAGGTTTATGGCGTTATCGTGTGGTTACCCGAATGCATGGCACGCGAACCTTCGGTACGGAACGATGACGCCGTCGGCAGTGAAGACGGCTCGAGCAGCGGCGCACAGACAGGTAACGACGGATTACTCAACCGGCGATCGTATCTCAAGATGGCTGGAGCAGCGACTGCGGGTGCGGCAGCGACAGCAGCGACTGGGACGGCAGCGGCGAGCGAGTACGACGTGATCAAAGTCTCGGCGGGACAACGCCGAGTGATCCGCGTCGGCAGCGGTGAGACCTTCGCGAACAAGCTGATCGACGTCACCGCGAACCGCGCGAAAGTGATCATCGCCGCCCACGGTACGAACTGGACGATCCGGAACGTCGGTATCAAGGGCTACGTCAACGACGGCAGCCCGGACACGATGTTCGGCCTCTCCGACCGGTCGGGGAACACCTCCACCGTGGAGAACGTCTACCTCGGTGACGGTGCAGCCGACGGGAGTTCGGCGACGTCGATGACTGGGGTGTGGGTCGCTCCCCAACACTCCGGCCACATCGATTTCAAGAACGTTCACGTCGCGGGGATGCCCGACAACGGTTTCTACGCGTCAGCGCCCGGTTCGTCGGGCAGTGGCGGGACCGTTCGCTTCGAGGAGTGTTACGCCTACAACAACGGCATCTCGCAGTACCGTCTCGGTGACGGCTCGGAAGTCGTCGACTCCGTCGCGTGTGTCGACAACAACAACCGCCACCACAACGGCCGCGGCGTCTGGGCGTGGGGAACGAACCGCGTCGAGGTCCACGGCAGCAATATCGACAACGGCGGCGGTGGGCCAGCAGTCGTCTGTGGCGCCCACAGCGGCGGACCGACCGTCCACGCCTACGACTCACACTTCCGTGGCTCGATCCACCGAACGAACGGCGGTTCGTTCCGTCACCACTCCGGCTCGAGAAACCCCGACTCGACTCCACCGAAAGGCGTTCCGATGAGTGCCGAGGAGGCCGCAGCGGGAGACGGAGACTACGAGGCGAAGCCGACGTACGAATACGCGATGCGCTTCCAGGGAGAGGGTGCGTACTTCTTCCGCACGGAAGGCGGTTCGGTCGAAGGGACGGACGAAGACGATTGCATCGAAGGCCTCGTCGACGGCGAGTCCGTCGAAATCGGTTACGACACCTATCTCGCCAACGTCGGCGTCACGGACGGCGTCGAGGCGCGTATCCTGGTCAACGGCAACAGTTACGAGCCGACGTGGTCGAAATACGACGGTCCCGAGGCCGAAGAGTGGCTCGAGTCCGAACTGTGGAACGACGACGAGAGTGAAGACGAAGAGAAAGCGGAAGAAGAACAGCTCGAGAACGTCATCCTGATCGAAGGCTCCCCCGACGGCGTTACCCGCTACGAGTTCGTTACCAGCGGCGACGTCGAGAAATCTAACTACAAGGGCGCGTCCCTCGACGACGAGGACGTCATCGAGGACGACCACGTCCACGGCGTCGTCGCCACCTGGCGGGACGCCTTCCGCTTCGACGGCGACCTCGAGGAACTGACCGTCGACGGGCCCGGCACCGTCTACGTCAACGACGAGGAAGTCGACCCCGACAGCGTCGGCCAAAAACTCCCCCACGTCCTCGAGATCGAGGGCCAGGGAACGCCCTCGAGTTTCAACATCACGGTCGACGGCACGATCGAGTACGACGGTGACAACGGTGCCGACGACGTGACGATCATCTCGGGAACGACCGTCGAGAGTTCGATCACCGACAGTACCCAGACGTTCCGGTTCTCCGGTGCGCTGACCGACATCACCTTCACCGACGGCGAGGCAGTCGTCACGCTCGACGGCGAGAAAGTCGACCTCAGCGAGTACGGTGACCAGGATCTGCTTCCCCACGCGATCGTCATCGACGGCACGGAAGCCGACGAACCGAGTACGTACTCGTTCACCGTCGACGGCAAGGTCGTCAAGTCCGACTACATGGGTGCGTCGATCGACGACGAAGACGTCATCGAGGGCGAGGCCGTCCGCGGTGGCGTCGCGAACTGGCTCGACGCCTTCTGGTTCAAGGGTAACATCACCGACTTCAAACTCGTCGGCGATGCGAAAACGCACGTCGAGTACAACGCACGCGAGCAGTGACCGGGACCCGGTGTTCGACAGTCGAAACGTGATAGTCGGGACGCCATAATCGCCTCTCGACCGACTGCTGAACGATCGTGAACCGTTTGGACGAACGAAACCGACGAACCAACCCACCCGAGACGATCGGAGAGACTCGCTGGGTGGCTTCTCGTTTCGACGACGGGAATCTCAGTGTCTGGAGTGGTAACGATACACGAAGAGAGGTCTCACTCGAGAGTGCTCGAGACCGATCTTCTGGAAACGCTTGACGGCGCTGTGGACACACGTCCGAGTGAGGCGCTCGAAGTACCGACCCGGAAAACCGAACCCACCGTCTCGAGGCCACAACGACCGTTCCGGATCGATCGTCGACCCGGTAGGGACCTCCAAAACGGATTTCGATTCGATCGTTCGGCGGCATAGTAGTCGAAACCGACCGATAACAAAGGCCAACACCGTCCTCTCGACTGGTGATGGATCAGCCGAATTATTCGACAGGGAAACGGCATCGCCTAGTGGCCCCGTCATCCGTCACCTCCTCGAGAATCACACGGACGGAGGTGAGGCGATGAAGACGGTCGTCCTCGGGTTCGACGCCCTCGATTTCCGGTATCTCGATCGATTCTCCGATTCGCTCCCCCACATCACTGCACTTCGAGAGCGGGGCGTAGAGGCCCCGCTCGAGTCGACCCATCCGCCGTGGACCGGCAGCGCCTGGCCGTCACTGTACACCGGCACCGATCCGAGCTATCACGGTGTCTACGGATTCTTCGACCACGACGGCTATCCGAACGACGCCTCGCTCGTCTCTCGCTCGAGCGTCGATCAGCCCGCGATCTGGGATTACCTCTCGAACGAGGGGATTCCGTCGATCGTCACGAACGTCCCGATCACCCACCCTGCGGACCCGATCGAGGGTGTCCTCATCCCCGGCTATCTCGCTAGCGAAGACGAACCGGGCCACCCCGAAGGAATCCGCAACGAACTCGGCGAGGACCTCGGAGAGGAGTACACGATCTACTCGCGCCACGAGATCAGCTCCGACCCCGACGAGAAGTTCGAGGGCTACATGAACCTCATCGACCAGCGCCGTCGCGCAACTCTCTCGTTGCTCGAGAATCGAGAGTGGGAACTCGCGTTCTGTCAGGTCCAAAAGACCGACGCCGTGTTCCACAACTTCGACGACGAGGAGCGGTTCCGTGGGATCTACGAACAGGCGGACCGCTTCGTCGGCGACGTCCTCGACGCGGTCGACGAGGAGACGAACGTCGTCCTCTGTTCGGACCACGGCATCGGTCCGATCACCGGCCACACGATCTACGTCAACGAGATCCTTCGAGAACACGGCTACGTCGTCGCGAGCGACGACAACGGGAACGCCCAGCCGACACTGAACACGGAGAAATCGTCGCTGTTGAACGAGGAGACTTCCTCTGACCGGACGATGCTCGAGCAGGCACTCCTCGAGTGCCAGCGCATCGCCGAACGACTCGGTGTCGAACCAAACGACGTGTATTCGGTCGCCGAGCGACTCGGACTCGAGGAGACGCTGGCGCGGTACACCCCCTCGTCACTGCTCTCGGCTGCGAGCCAGACCGTCGAGTGGCGGTCGTCGAAGGCTTACTGCTCGAGCGGCACGCGAATGGGCGTTCGCGTCAACCTCGCTGGGCGCGAGCCCAACGGCCAGGTACAGCCGTCGGAGTACGAAGCCGTGCGTGAGGAGATCATCGAGATCCTCTCGACGCTCGAGACGCCCGACGGCGAGCCGGCGTTCGAGTTCGTCTGTCGGCGCGAAGAGCTCTACGACGGCCCACACCTCGAGACCGTTCCGGACATCCTGTTCTTGCCGACCGAGATGAATCACACCGTCTCACCCACGCTGTACGGGCGGCGGTTCGGTCCGAGCGACAACTACGATCACAAACGGGACGGAGCCTTCGTCGGAGCGGGGCCAGAGTTCCAGGAAAGCGCTCCCGACAAACTCTCGATCACGGACGTCGCGCCGATCACGATGTCGTTGCTCGGACAGCCCGTCCCCTCGGTGATGACCGGAACGGTCCCGGAGGGAATGGTACGCGGGCCGATCGGGCGTGCGGACTACGACGAAGCCGTATACGCCAGGGCAACCGAACCGACGGTCGAGGATAGCGACGTAACCGATCGGCTCGAAGACCTCGGCTACCTCTAATGAGTGATCGTGCGAGCGAACTCTCGGCGCTCCTCTCGAGTGCCGCCCTCGTCATGGTCGGCGGGATCGTCGCCTCCGTCGCGAAACTCGGTGAACGGGTCGTCATCGGGCGGCTGCTCTCGCCGGACGCCTACGGTGAGGTGAGCATCGGGCTGGCAATGCTCACGTTCACGTCGACGATCGCCCTCGCCGGGTGTACACAGGGTGTGTCGCGGTTCATCCCCCGCTACGATTCGGACACGGACCGTCGCGGCGTCTGGGTGAGCGGATTGCTCATCACGGCGGGATTCGCACTGGTGATATCGCTCGTACTGTTCGCGTACGCCGAGACGGTCGCAGGGATGCTGTTCGAAACGCCCGAAGCGGTGATCTTCGTCCAGTTGCTGGCGCTCTCGCTCCCGTTTCTCGTCGGATTTCGCATCGCCGTCGCCGGCATTCGAGGGTACGAAAACACCGTCTTTCGAACGATCGTCCACGACTTCCTCGAGCCGTTCCTTCGAATCGGGTTGATCGCCGGCCTCATCCTCGCCGGGATGGGGATCGTCGCGGCGGGGGTCGCGTACCTCGCGACGGCGATCCTGACGTTCGTCGTCGCGCACCTCCTGCTCTCGCGGCTCATGCGACTTCGGGGGGCGTTTCGAACGCACGCGCGAGAACTGCTGCGGTTTTCCGCGCCGCTGGTGGTCGCGACAGTCATCGGGACGATGCTCACCCGGACGGATACGCTGATGCTCGGCTACTTCCGCAGTTCCTACGAAGTCGGGATGTACGACGCGGCCTACCCGATCGCCGGCGGGCTGCTCGTCGTCCTCTCGGCGTTCGGCTTCCTTTACCTCCCGATCGCGTCACGGCTGGACTCGAACGGCGACCGCGACGCCGTCGACGATATCTACGCGACGACGACGAAGTGGGTCTACGTCATCACCTTCCCCGCGTTCGCCCTGCTCGTCGTCTTCCCGACCGAAGTCATTCACATCGTCTTCGGGCCGGACTACACCGAGGCGGCGGCGGTGCTCCCGATCCTCGCCGTCGGTTTCTTCGTGAGCGCCGCCGCGGGTCGCGATCGTGAAACGCTGTCGGCGCTCGGCGCGACGACCTGGATCGCCGTCGGGAACGTCTTCGGCTTGACGCTGAACGTCCTCATCAACCTCGTGCTCATCCCCCGGTACGGGTTCATGGGCGCCGGAGTCGCCTCCGTGACGTCGCTCCTGTCCGTCCACGTCGTCGTCTGTGGGGTCCTCGCGATCAAGTACGGAATCACGCCGCTCTCGAAATCGGCCACCCGAACGTACGTCGGCCTCCCGGTCGTCTTACTCCCACTGGTCGCACTCGCATCGCCCTGGATCTCGATCTCGATGGTGACACTGTTCCCGTTCCTGGTCGTGGCCGGACTCTGTTCGCTCGTCGTGGTCGGACTGGTCGGCGGACTCGAGGCCGACGACGTCGTCGTCCTCGACCTGATCGAAGACTCGACCGGTCTCTCGATCCCGTTCGTCCGCGGGTGGATTCCCGACTCCCAGTCGGTCGACCCGCTCTCGACCGAGTGGACCGATCAGTGAGCGTCAGTGTGAACAACCCCGACCACAAGGGTCGGGGTTCTCGCCCTGCACCGCCTATAGAGCGGGCGAATTCGAGAGAGAGGCGCTCCCCGTGAGGCGACTCGAGTGAGCAGGTCACGAGTACGAGCGCGAACTCGAGTTCGGTGACGGTCACAAAGAAGAGAAGACAGGAGAACACAGTCGCGGTCAGGTCACCTCGAGACGAGGCGACTGTCTCTCGTCTGGGACGCTTGGCTAGTGAAGGGCCCTAGACGGTCGATCGGTCTCCGACCGAGAGCCGTCTCGGTCTCGTAACCGACGTCTCACAGATCGGTGATCGACAGAACGAGTTCGAGTGACCGACCGTCGGTGGTTCGATCACACGACAGAATGCGAGCGGGGGAACCGCTTGGTCGTCACAGGACGTCGTCGAGGAGACTGTCAGGGAGCAGAAGACACGAAAAGAACGGACCGAGGCGGTTCTGTACGTCACGAGTGTCGGACTCGAGCACGACTAACGGGAGAGCGTGTCGTGTCGGTGGCTCTGTAGGTCTGTGAGTCTGTGAGTCTGTGAGTCTGTGGCTCTGTGGATCACCTCGAAACCATCGATCTCGAGGACCGTAACCATCGACGTGATGGGGAAAAACGCCGTGAGCTGTAACGCGAAGAGAGATGCGCTGTGACGAGACGACAGGACGAGACACGAGAGGACGGGACAGCGCCGACTGTCACTTTCGAGAACTCAGGAGCTGTCGCGAGATCATGATCGAGCGAGCGGTCGTTCGCGCGAGGGCGCCGCTGAACGTTCCTGCCCGCTGTTGAATACTGTGGACTGGCTTGACCGCCTGTTTCCCCGACTCGGCGGCGAGGTCCCACGCGACACGCTCGACGAACTCCGGTCGATTTCGCGACCAGCGACCGGGATGGGCGAGGACGTAGAGCTGCGGACAGCTCCCCACCTCGAGCAGTTCGATCAGGTCGTCGGTCGTCTCGACGAGCCCGTAGACCGGATCGACCATACCCCAGTGACGACCCGTGTCCGAACAGTAGGACAGTTCGTCGGGATCGCTGTCGTCGGTCTCCGTCGAGAGGTAGGCCTCGCCGAGCAGGTCGAACGCCGCGGGCGGCCGGTCGTCTTGCCACATATCGAGGTTCAGGTGACTGGACAGCGGACTGCCGTGAGAACACGCCGTTCGAACGTCGACGTGGCGTCGAAACGCCGCGAGATTCTCCTCGAATCGGTCGTACGCTTCCTCGATATCACCGCCCACACGCGCGAGTTCTTCGTAG
Organism: Natronoglomus mannanivorans; assembly: GCA_025517485.1. Taxonomy (GTDB): domain Archaea; phylum Halobacteriota; class Halobacteria; order Halobacteriales; family Natrialbaceae; genus Halomontanus; species Halomontanus mannanivorans. The sequence continues at coordinate 133,040 of JAOPKB010000010.1, forward strand.
TGATAGCCGATTTCGTGGCCGAGGTCTTCGAGTTCGGTCACGATCTCCGGATCGAACGTCGACGTCCGGAAATAGTAGGTCGATCGGACGTCGTGGCTCGCCTCGAGGTGAGCCATCGACCGTGCGATGTCGACTTTCCGGTCGACGTCGTGGCGGAGAACGACGTACCGTTCGGGCAGTTCGTCCCGGCTGAGGTAGTCGGCGACGGTGAGGACGTCGTACCCGTTCTCGCCGGCGGCCTCGAGGAGCCGATCGTACTTCTCGAACGTGAAGTCACGGATGTTCATACGTACACAACGAACACTCAGTTAGTTAGTAATCTATCAACTACCCAGTCGTGACAATCAGGTACGAACAGCATACCGTAATTTCTGACACTCACTACGGGTTATCCGTTCTAGCAGACACTCGAGTCCGCAGTGCTCGCAGGTTGCTGTGTTCGAATCGGACGAGCGTGCCGACCAGACGGGCGATTGGCGTATTGATGGTTCGAACGACTGTTTCGTCGCCTTCAATCGGCACCTACCCGACCGCATAGCCGAGATTAATCAACACTGCTGAACGTAATCGGGCCATAACAATCACCGATACCAGACTTTCATCGAACACACAATGAGGCGACGAACGTACCTCGTAACAGCGGCGGCAGCTACGGCAGGTATCGCTGGATGTACGGGCTCCGAAGACCCGGACGAACAGGGGAACGAGACCACCGAAGAAGAGGAAACGGAGGCCCCCGAAACCGAAGCGCCCGAGACCGAAGAGGAAGAGGAGGAGGATGAGGAGGAGGAAGAAGAGAAAACGGAGGAAGAAGACGACGAAGACGACGAAGGAGAGAAAGACGACAAAACGGGCACGTACGATGACTTCGAGGACCTCTCCAACTGGACGGTCGTCGACGGTCACCTCTCTGCGGACGAGGACCGCTCGTACGTCGGCTCCCAGTCCGGCCTGCTGAAAGCAGAGAAAGAACAGACGCACGTCTCGATCGCTCTCGAGTTCGACTCGCCACGGGATTTCTCCGACGTCATCCCCGGCATCGCGCTCACGGCCGAGGAGATGGTCGTCCCCACGATACAGCTGATCGACTCGAGCGGCGACCGGATCGACTTCCGGCGTGCGGTCAAAGCCAACCTTCCGTTCATGCGGTACAACTTCGGCGTCGACGAGGTCTACGGCGATCCGGACCTGAGCGACGTGAGCGAGATTCGTGTCGTGCTCTGGGCCGGCGACGAGGAGGCGCGACACTTCTGGTGTGACGACCTCCACATGACCCCGCGGCCGGACACCGGCAAGGTGATGATCCAGTTCGACGACGCACACGAGACCGATTACACGGAAGGACTGCCGGTCCTCGAGGAGTACGGGTTCGACGCCGTCTCGTTCGTCAATCCGGGTCGAATCGGCAACGACGGCAGACTGTCGCTCAAACAGCTCGAGGGGCTCAAGGACGCGGGATGGACGATCGGCAGCCACTCGCACACGCATCCGGAGCTCACCCAGCTAAGCAAAGCGGAGCAGGAAGCTGAGATCGTCGAGAGCAAGGAGTGGCTCGTCGAGAACGGGTTCGAGGAGGGCGCACAGTACTTCGCGTACCCGTTCGGCGACTACGACGAGACGACGCTCGACCTCGTCGAGAAACACCACGACCTCGGGTTCGGCGGCGGCTACCCCGTCCAGGGATACAACACGAACCCGCTGCTGTGTACGCGACTCGGCGATCCGGAATTCGATCGCGCAGAAGAGATGCTCGACCGGACAGCGGAGATGCGAGGCATCACCTCCCTATTCTACCACCGCCTCGAGGACGACGGTCTCGAGAACTTCAAGATGACGATGAAGTATCTCCACGACCTCGAGCGAGCCGGCAAGATCGAGGTCATCACGCCTCAGGACCTCGAATCAGAGTACCTGTTCTGATCGGATCACACTGTTGTGAGTGGGCGTCCGACCGTTTTTCTCGGACGGATTCGATTCCGATTCTGCGACGGCCCCGATAGCGATCGGACCGTGCGAGACGCACTGGTTCTCCCATCCCGAGTGAGATGGTTTGGACGCCGATCATCGCAGTTGCGCCCTCGTGCGATCAGTGTGTAAATAGTTACAGTTGTTACTATAACCACAGTCCTCTCAGACTGTCCAAGAATTGTCGGAGACGAACGAGCGGTTCGGACAGTGTGTTAGCCAATCAGACAATCAGCCGGTTTCTGGGGTAGGTTTCCAGTTTTATGGGGTACTCGTGGTGTGATGTGCCATCGTCATGCCATGCAGCGAAGGTTGGTAATTCAGCAGTGGCTGGTATCGTTCTCGCGAACGATCCTCACCGCATCTGTCTTGTGGTCGAACTCGAACTCGTTAATCGAGCAGTTCTCCTGTGACTGCTCCATGATCGATTCGGCGATATCGATGTCCTTCAGGTATCCAAGAAGTAGGCGAATGGGGCCACCATGTGTCACGATGAGGATGGTCTCTCCCGATTCACACCCGGCCAGTATTGTCTCCCACCGCTCGAGGACACGGTCGCGAACGTCCACGAGACGTTCACCGCTTTCCGTTCGTCTGTAAGCTGCTTCTGAGCCAGTCTCTCCGAGATCGTGCTCAGGGAACCGCTCCAACAGCTCGTCAAACTGTAAGCCCTGGTAGATGCCAATGTCACGTTCGCGCCACGCCGATTCAAACGTGACGGGCGCGTCGAAGTGTTCACGAAGTATTTCTACCGTCTCCTCCGTCCGATACAGATCCGACGACAGAATACGGTCGATATCGTATCCCTCTGTGAGTGCTGCGCCGAGTTGACCGGCTTGCTCTCGACCGAGGTCGGTGAGTGGGGTAGGCGCCCAGCCTTGCAATCGTTGCTGCCGGTTCCACGTGGTCTCACCGTGCCGGACTATAACGATAGTTGTCATTTATTTCGATAGACGGAATATCGACATGAATATTCTGATTTGCTCCTCTGTCCTCCTGAGCTGCAACAGAAATCAGTTCCCAGCGTCAGTTGTTGAGTACGTCGATGCACATAGCAAATTGCTCCCCTTCTTTGTAGCCGATGGCAGGCAGATTTGTAGCAGAGTCCATCGATCGATCTCCTTCGAAACTCGCTACAATACGGATACGGATTCACCTCGAGGACGAGACGGAAGAGCGGGCTGAGAGCTGACTGGCGGTGATTTCTCGGCTCGAGAGAACGGACTCAGAGGAACCTTCAGCGGACGATTAGAGAGAATGGCTCCCGCGCCGGGAACAGGTTGCTGGCACGCGAACTGCTCCGGTACTGAAGTGACGGTCGTCGGGAGCCAGTTGCGTATATGTGGCCGACGGTGAAAAGTCCTTCTCGCTCACTCGATCCGTGAGAGCTTCCCGTCGACGTCCTGTTGCAGACGACGGTTGACCGCGACGTGGACGAGCGAGACGGCGAGGAACGCAGCGACGACCAGACCCGTGACTGCGAGCGTCGGGACGAACGACAGTGGGGGGAGACCGAGATAGGCGCCGGTGACGAGTGCGGCGCCGACGGCGCTCACCCCCGCGTACCAGCGGTCCCAGCGGTCCTGCCGATGCGAGTCCGTATCGAGATACATCATCAACAGATCCGCGTTGTCCGAGAGCGTGATCAGACCGCGGTCCTGATCGTAGTCGATGATCCCCGCATCGTCCATCTTCGGCAGATGCGTCTGATAAAGGGCAACGTACACACGCTTTCGCTGATCGGAGCTCAACGCGTTGATCTCCGTGTCGTTCTCCCAGGCGGCGAGCTGTTCGGCGAGTTCGCCGAGGGTAACCGTCTCCTCGGTATCGAGCAAGTACGCGAGCACTTCTCGACGGCGACGGTTCTTCAATAACTCGAAGATGACGTCCTTCGAGAGTCTCTCGTCGTCGTTCTCCTCGGCGACCGATCTGATCTCGTCTGGAATGGAAGTATCGACGGAGGACATCAGGAACTCGCCTCGTTTGTTTTCCACGCCGCATACGACTGATCAACCGCTCGAGCGTCGTAGGCTGTCGAATTCCCCCCACGGAACGTCGAACGAAGCCGCGATACCAGTGAAATGTACGTCGCAATCACGATTGACACACCGATTTGTACAGCAACGTAGATACTCTTAAACGCGGTCACGTTTTGCAGGGGCTGCAAACCGAGTACGGGCAGGCTTCGGACGGCTGACGAGTGCCGAACTCTCGGACGAAGAGAGGCCGACGAAACGAGGGCGGGTATCGAGGGATTTCGTGGTCGTATTGACGACATACAGGGAACACACGGGTGTCGGACGGACGATGCGGGCGAGTGAAATCGGATCGCTCGCCGGAGCGAACAGGAGTTGCCTTCGGGCGAGGTGACCTAAAGGGAGCCGACAGTTCGCACCCGAAAGAGGGTATTACGGACGACATAGCGTGATTTACCGATCACACTCCTCGTAACGATACCTGTGTTTCATGTGCTATGTTGACCTGAATTCAGTCGGGCCGGAGCGAGAGAGACCTCCGCCCAACAGAACCGATGGGACACGGTTTCGGCACACGTACCGTCCGTCTCGGGACAGCGGACGAGTCCAGTGTCGGTCTTTCTTCTCTCTTTCCACGAATCCAACACGTCGTCGGAAAGTAACCGTTTCTCCCGAAACCATGTGACCTCCTTACAGTGGTAGGCAGGTTCCGAACGCTCATTGATGACGCAGTCCATCACCACCACCCACGTCGACGAGGAATCACAGGAGACGGAGACGGAGATCGATCTGTGTCCCGACTGCGAGAGCGACACGATCGTTCAGGATCCCGACCGCGGAGAGCGAGTCTGTCAGGAGTGTGGGCTCGTCCTGAGCGAAGAACCCATCGACTACGGACCGGAATGGCGTGCGTTCAACTCCCAGGAACACGAGGAACTCTCGCGTGTAGGCGCACCCCTGACACAGTCGATGCACGATCGGGGGCTGACGACCACCATCGACTGGCGAAATCGCGACGCCAACGGCCACTCGATGTCCGCGGACAAACACGGCCAGCTCCACAGACTCCGCGTCTGGCAGGAACGCATTCGCACGAAAAACGCCGGCGAACGCAACCTCAAGTACGCGCTCTCCGAGATCGACCGTATGGTCAGCGCGCTCGGCGTTCCACAGCCAGTCAAAGAAACTGCGAGCGTGATCTACCGACAGGCTCTCGAGCGCGACCTCATTCGCGGCCGGTCGATCGAAGGCGTCGCGACCAGCGCACTCTACACCGCCTGCCGCCGAGAGGGGATCCCTCGGAGCCTCGAGGAAGTCACCGGCGTCGCCCGCGTCGATCAGCGAGAGATCGGCCGTACCTACCGCTACATCGCGGACGAACTCGATATCAATCTCGAGCCGACCAATCCGCGCCAGTTCGTCCCCCGGTTCTGTTCGGAACTCGACGTGAGCAAGGACGTCGAGACGAAAGCCGTCGAGATCATCGACGAGACGACCGAACTCGGCCTTCACTCCGGAAAGTCGCCGACGGGATACGCCGCCGCGGCGATCTACGCCGCCGGCCTTCTCTGTGACGAGACGATCCCACAGCGGGCGGTCGCCGAAACCGCACAGACGACCGTCGTCACGGTTCGAAACCGGTACCGGGAACAACTCGACGCGATCGATCAGTCCCCCGCTACATAATCGACCGTTCCTCTTCGGCGTAGACGTCCTCGTTGAGCAGTGCGTGAACGTTTTCGTAGGGGACGAACGCGATGAACTCGTCGTCGTCGGTGTACAGTTCCAGTCCCTTCTCTGCGTGTTCGTACCGGTCACAGACGATCTGTCCCTCGGGGAGGATCGTACGGAACATGGGGTTCGTACGGCCGCCGGAGCCATAGTCGTTTCAGGGCAACTCGATCCGAGCGGGGGTTCGTGTCAACACATATAGAATTTTGGGAACGATTGAACGGAGGCGCCACGATCAGCAAAAAATATCGCAGAAGACGGACTCGATATCGATTTCGAGCGGAAATGACCGAAACGTACTGTCTATCATAATAGTTATGGCGGCCGACATCATATCGCCGAGTGGCGCATCGACACGACCACCTACCGTCCTGCGCCCGGTCACGTTCACGTGACCGCCACCACCATTCGATTCCGGTTCGGGCTACTCGAGGGCTTCCTCGACGTACCCGTCTACCGTCTCCGATCGATCGTACTCTCGTGTAGCGACGGTCTCGTGTCCCATCGTGGACGAGGAGCGAACGACGTCGCACCAGTCGAGGCGATCAGACGTGAGAGAGGCGAGAGTCAACTGTCAGGACCGGAGGCGCGGAACCGAGTCGCGTTCCGGTGATCGTGAGTAATGCTTGCAGCATACCTACCTGTTCGCTCGTCGAAGGGACCACCATGGTGCAACCATCGACCGTCGTCATCCTCCTCGGTGTCGGACTCCTGTTCGTCCCGATTCCGCCAGTCGCAACGATCCTCGGAATCCTCGTCATTCTCGCAGGGCTCGCGATGCGGTTCCTCTTCGATATCTGACCTGAACCCCTCGACCGAGCCCGACGACTCGGCGGTAGTCGGTCACGAACACGCCAACACTCACCGAGACGGCACTCACGAAGTCACTGACCAGAAACGTGGCGACCACCACCGGGCCCGCCGACGGTGTCGAAAAGAGTGGTTACGCAGGTTATATCGATCATAATTACGTACCGTACTGTCATCGGTCCAGTCGATGTGGCCCTGGGAACACGCGATCGTCGGCTATCTCGTCTACTCGTTGTTCTGTCATCTATACTACCGGGACTCCCCCGGCGGCCTCGAGGCGTTCGCGGTCGTGTTCGCCTCGGTGCTCCCGGATCTCGTCGACAAACCGCTGTCCTGGGAGTACGGCGTCTTCGAAACCGGGTACGCGCTCGGTCACTCGATCTTCTTTGCGGTTCCGCTCGCGATCGTCGTCGGGGTGATCGCCAGATCGTGGGGCCGGACTCGAGCCGGTCTCGCGTTCGGACTCGGCTACCTGTTACACCTGCCGGCCGACGTCGTCGACGGCTACGTCAGGAGTGACGTCGTCCAGTTCGAGTTGATGCTCTGGCCGATGTCGACGGTCGAGTCCCACGAAGGCGGCGTCGGGTTCGTCTCGGAGTTCCTGCACTTCTTCGGGCAGTACCGTGCGGAACTGCTCGCGGGAGATCTCTCGACGTACATGTGGGCGCAGGTCGGAATGGGGGTTTTCGCCCTGTTGCTGTGGCTCGCCGACGGTGCCCCCGTTCTCCGAGAGGTCGTCCTCGGGTGCAAGCGAGTCGCCATCAGAATCGTCGATGCGTGGATGGCCCCGAACACATCAGTGAGAGAGCGAAAGTAAGACACAGCGGTTCCGACTCACGCGGTATAGACGTCCGAGAGTGAACGAACTGTTCGATCTCTCGGTGAGTGCGCAACGGTGCCGAACGTGGTCAGCCGCTGGCACAGTCGCAGCGACTGGCGCAGCCGGGCCACAGCCGTTGGCGAGTCCTCGACTCGAGGCTCGAGATTGGGGACTCGAAACTTGGGACTTGCGACTCGAGACCCATCAGAATAGGGAGCGAATGCTGCAATCGACGGCTACTCCGATCTGGAGTCGGGTTCGGGTTCAGGTTCGGATTCCGGTTCTGGTTCTGCTTCCGACCCCATTCCCGCTCCTGGCCCGACGTCTTTCCCCTCCTGGATCGCCTTGGCCTGTTGTTCCATCGCCTCGAGATCCACCTCGGCCTCGGCGTCGATTTCGCCGATCATCTCGGCGATGTCGTCGAGGCCGATCAGTTCACGAGTCTCGTCGTCGAACTCGAGGCTCTCGAGTTGGCCGTCGCCGATACTCACGTCGCTGCCCGAGAGGTGTTTGCCGTAGCGGCCGACCATCGAGGTCAGTTCCTGTGGCAGGACGAACGTCGTCGACTCGCTTTGCCCGATTTCCTTGAGCGTGTCCATTCCCATGTCGATGATCGCGCGTTCGCCCATCGACTCTGCAGAGCGTGCGCGAAGGACGGTCGAAATCGCGTCACCCTGTGCCTCGAGGATCTGACTCTGTTTCTCACCCTGTGCACGGATGATCTCGCTCTGTTTGTCACCTTCTGCCTTCTCGACGGCGCTGCGACGTTCACCCTGTGCCTCGAGAATCATCGCCCGGCGACGTCGTTCGGCGGAGGTCTGTTGTTCCATCGCACCCTTGACGCCTTGCGATGGCGTCACCTCGCGAACTTCGACGCTCTCGACGCGGATCCCCCACTCGTCGGTGGGTTCGTCGAGTTCGGTGCGGATTCGCTCGTTGATCATCTCGCGCCGACTGAGCGTGTCGTCGAGTTCCATGTCACCGATGACCGCACGCAGAGTCGTCTGGGCGAGATTCGAGACCGCGCGCTGGTAGTCCTCGACCTCGAGGAAGGCTCGTTTGGCGTCCATGACGCGGATGTAGACGACGGCGTCGGCGGTCACGGGCGAGTTGTCGCGCGTGATCGCCTCCTGACTCGGGACGTCGAGCGTCTGGGTCCGCATGTCGAACGTGTGGACGTGAGAGACGAACGGCGGGACGATGTTCAGCCCCGGATCGAGGAGTTTGCGGTACTCCCCGAAGACGGTGAGCGCCCCCCGATTGTACGCGTCGACGATTTCGATCATCTGCCAGACAGTGATCGCTGCAATCGCGAGCACGACCAGTCCGACGAGCATCACCGGGTCGCCGAGTTGTAAGGGAACGAGTGCCAGCGCGTTCATACTCGACCTAGGGAGGCCGGCCCAATAACTCTTGGTATGCTTTCACGTTTTCAGTGACAACGGGAACGGGCGCGTTCGAGACCGGACACCCGTCGAAAACGCGGTTTCACGCGTCATACCAGACGAAACGGCGACCGATCCCTGTCAGGTATCGAATCGGGGGTCGAAAATCGAAAATCGAAAATCGAGTGTCGAGAGTCGAGAGTCGAGAGTCGAGAGTCGTGTGTCAGGAATCCCAGGCCAACTCGAGCCAGAGGTCTGCACCACAGCCCGTCACGTCGTCGTATCCCGAACAGCGACCCTCCCTGACGACGTCAGCGAGGAGCGTCGACGACCCGCACTCGGGACAGTCGATCACGAAGCCGTCGTCACGTTGGGAGAGGGCGTCTTGCCCGAGGAACATCCGGGCCGCGTCCGCAGGTGGTTCGGTGTCGGTCATGTACAGCTTCCGTCCACGTGCGAAGACAAAAAGTCCCGACTCGATATCGACGGCCGCGTCCGTCGACCGAACGAAATCTGTAAACACCTGACGCCGATACCGAGGGGTAGTGACCGACAGCGATCCGACCTCGAGCGACGGAGACGACGGCGAAGCCGGGGACGCGTTCACCCTCTCGACGTTCCACGAGATCTGCCAGCGCGAGGGCCGTCCCGTCCTCACCGCCGCCGCGATCGCCAGCGGACTCGAGGTCTCTCAGGAGGGAGCCAGCGAACGCCTCTCGGCGCTCGTCGACCGCGGCGAGGTCGAGCGGCTCTCGGTCTCGACCGACCCCGTCGTCTGGTACCCCAGCGAACTCGAGGATCTCACCGACCGCGAGCGGGTCGTGATCTTCCCGAAACGCCGCGAGATCGTCGTCGACCGACCGGACCAGTTCACGCGCGCACAGCTCTCGCAGTTCGCCCATCTCGCCGACACGAACGGTGAGAGCGGCTACCGCTACGTCGTCCGGGCCGAGGACGTCTGGCAGGCCCCCCACGACTCCTTCGATGACCTCCAGCGGACGATGCGCCAGGCACTGGGCCAGCGCTCGGAGGCGCTCGAAGAGTGGGTCGAGAGCCAGTGGGATCGCGCCCGGCAGTTCACCCTGCGAACGCATCCCGACGGCTACACCGTCCTCGAGGCCCGCAGCGCGGAAGTGATGGGCAACGTCGCCCGCCAGAAACTCGAGGAAGAACACGTCCACGCGCCGATCTCGGACACCGAAGACTGGGTCCGGGAGGGATCGGAGGCCGCGATCAAGCGCATCCTCTACGAGGCGGGCTATCCGGTGCAAGACGAGCGCGACCTCGAGGGTGGCGACGAGTTGCCGATGGACCTCCACGTCCGCCTGCGCGACTACCAGCAGACGTGGGTCGATCGCTTCGCCGAGGCCGGCGAGGGCGTCTTCGTCGGCCCGCCGGGCAGCGGGAAGACCGTCGCCGCGATGGGCGCGATGGCCCACGTCGAGGGTGAGACCCTCATTCTCGTCCCCAGTCGCGACCTCGCCCGACAGTGGGCCGATACGTTGCTCGAGCACACGACGCTCGAGGCCGACCAGATCGGTCAGTACCACGGCGGCGTCAAGGAGGTCCGTCCGGTGACCGTCGCGACCTACCAGATCGCCGGGATGGACCGCCACCGCTCGCTGTTCGACGACCGCGAGTGGGGGCTGGTGGTCTTCGACGAGGTCCACCACGTGCCAAGCGACGTCTACCGGCGGAGTACGCACCTCCAGTCGCGCCACCGGCTCGGACTCTCGGCCAGCCCCATTCGGGAGGACGACCGGCAGGTCGAGATCTTCACGCTCGTCGGGCCACCGATCGGCACCGACTGGGAAGCGCTGTTCGAGGCCGGGTTCGTCGCCGAACCCGAACTCGAGATCCGTTACGTGCCGTGGGGCGAGGACGAACAGGCAAACGAGTACGGCTCGGCGGAGGGGCGCGAGCGCTACCAGATCGCAGCGATGAACCGGGGAAAGATCGCGGAAACCCGGTACCTGCTGTCGGCCCACCCCGCAGCGAAGGCGCTCGTCTTCGTCGATTATTTAGAACAGGGCCGGGAGTTCGCCGACGCCCTCGACGCCCCGTTCGTCAGCGGGGAGACGCCCCACCACCGCCGCCGGCAGTTGCTCGAGGAGTTCCGCCGCGACGAGCGGGACTTGCTGGTCATCTCGCGGGTCGGCGACGAGGGGATCGACCTGCCGACGGCGGATCTTGCGATCATCGCCTCCGGTCTCGGGGGTTCGCGCCGGCAGGGAACCCAGCGGGCGGGCCGGACGATGCGGCCGGCGGGCGGCGCGCTCGTCTACGTCCTCGCCACGCGCGGGACCAGAGAGGAGGACTTCGCGCGCCGACAGCTCCAGCACCTTGGGCGAAAGGGAATGACGGTCACCGAGGAGACCGTCGAGCGGTCCACAGACTCGGACTCGGATTCGGATTCGGACTCGGACTCGAGCGACGAGTAATCTCGCGAATCGAACCGTGATCGGCAGCTAGCCGCGCCTACCCGATCCGGGCCGGCGTCGCCGGCGGCGCGTCGGGTTCGACCGCTTCCACCTCCTCGACGGTCTGCACGCCGAAGCCGTCGGCGAGCTCGCGTCTGGCGACTGCGACGTCCTCGCCGCGATCGCCGACGAGCGTGACGCGCACACGGAGGTCGACGGTCGTATCGTTCAACCCGGGCTGGAGGCCGCGGACCTCCGGCTCCTCGACTCGGTCGACCGTGTCTATTCGTTCGACGATTCTCGCTGCGCCGTCCGCGAGGCTGCCGGTCGCGTTCACCGGAACGCGCACGGCGAGCGTCGCGCGGACGACTCGTGTCTGTCGTGCCATTGAACCCCCCGTCGAGAGTCGAACTCGAGGCTCGGGCAGGCTGCCCGCGTGTTCGCCGTTACACCACGAGGGTCGTGGTCAGTCGTGAATCCGTTCCCTCCGTTTCGTACACGTAGCGTCCTCCCTGACCGAACGAACGTCGGGTCGACAGCGACCGCCCCCAGTAGTGGAGACAGCGTAACAGTGACGTGACACCCGTCCGGCCAAGAATACGGACCTATGCGGCGCGGACGGAGTCGATGCCGATTCCGATCGGCATCACGGACCACCGAACGACTCCGCCGCGCACGTCCCAATTGGGCCCGGAATATACCTCCGGAAGCCCGGTTGCCTTCGCGAGGCTGTGCAGGGATGCGAAGGCCGGGATAGTGTGTGCGATCTGGGTCATCGGTCGGTGACGGTCACGAGTATTCGTGACCTGTTATCGAGAACATCTGGTGGAGATTACATAATTGTTTCTCAGGCGTGGTATAGCATACCACACAAGAGGGAAGAAGAAACACAGGAGTTCGAGTTCACGATCGAGCTCGAAACTGAAGTCGAGGCTGAGGCCCGCAAGACCGTCAGTCCGCTCGTTCGTCGCGGATCTCCTCGATGAGGCCGTCGGTATCGTCGGCAGCGAGTCGGAACACCGCGTCGTAGAACTCCCGTCCGGTGAGATCGCGGACGTCGTGTTCGGTTCGCAGCTGCGCGTCGACTAACGCGCGTGCATCCTCGAGGTCGTCGATGGTCTCGTCGCGAACGTAGACCGTCTTCTTGGTCGTCGCGTCGAAGGGAAACGCCGACGGGTCGACCGGAGCATCGTCGTCGGATTCCGTATCCACCCCGTCGGAGTCGTCGTCCTCGGAGTCGGCAACCTCGTGCTCCGAATCGTCGTAGGTCACTTCTGCGAGATCGTCGGAATCGCTGTCAGTGTCAGTGGCGGTGGCGGTGTCGCCAGCCGTATCGGTCTCGGTCCCCGTGGAAGCAGACCCCTCACGGCCCGTCTCGGCTTCGACCTCGAGATCGTCCCCGTCACCGTCCTCGTCTTCGGCTTCACCGTCCTCCTCCTCGACGACGTCACTCAACCCGGCGAATCGGTTGTCATCCGGCATCGGCCACACCTCCGCGTTCGACGATCGCCGCCAGTTCGTCCAATCGCTCTAACATGTCGCTCTCCGGGTCGTGTTCCGCCAGCGGGACGCCCTCGCGCCAGGCGCGACGGAAGGCGATGCGCTCGCGCAGGCCTGGCCCCGGCGAATCGGGATCGTCGAAGTGATCCGAGCGAGCGAACGCCGGCAGATACTCACCGAAGTCCGACTCCTCGAGGTCGCCGATGATTCGCTTCTCCTCGTTGTCCCCGGCCAGCGAGTTGGGGACGATCGCGAGGATGTCCAGATCGATCTCCTTGCGGATCGGAAGGATCTGCTGGGTGTACATTCGCTCGAAGCCGCTGACGCTGGGCTCGCTCATCCGCAACGGGACGATGACGTTTTGCGTCGAGATGAGCGAGGCGTCCGCGAGCGGTCCGAGGTTCGGTGGGGAGTCGACGACGACGTAGTCGTAGTCGTCCTCGAGCAACGGATCGACGACCTCGTTTCGGATCCAGAGCTCGCCGAAGGTCGCGCTGCGGATGCTGTTTTCGACGCTATCCAGATCCTCGTTGGCCGGGAGCACGTCGAAGGTGCCCGCCGAGCGAAGGATGTCCTCGAGTTCGGTGTCGTCGTTGTCGTCGAGAACGTTCCCGAGGTGAACGTCGCTCGAGTAGGCCTCGGCGAGGCCGACGCCTTCGGTGGCGTTGCCCTGCTGGTCTAAGTCGACGAGCAGGACGTCGTTCGAGCGATTGGCGAGTCGTTCCGCGAGGTTGATCGCGAGGGTCGTCTTGCCGACGCCGCCTTTCTGCAAGGCGACGCTGACGGCGCGTGTATCTGTCATGAGTCTGTATTCCTCCGTGGGTACCGCGACCGCGTATCTGATCGAACTCGTCTTCGAGCGTGCGCGTTCGCATCCGCGCGTCGAACACGTCGCAAACCGTTCGTGCGGTGGCGACAGTGTACCCGGTGTCGAGCGTGTAGAATGTGTAGACAGTGTCGGAAGTGAAGACCGTGTAGACGGTGAAAGCCGCCCACACAGTTCTCGCCGTTCGGAGTGTGTCCAGCGTCCGGACCTCGAGTACGGTTCGGGCCGTCGGCGACGCGTGAACAGTGTGAGAGACCGTGGGGCCAATCACGGTGTCCGACGTGTACACCCCCGAGGCAGTCCAGACGCCCCACACAGTGTGCACCGCTTACACCGTGTGGAATTCGTCCACCGTGTTCACTACACAATACACCGGATCGAGCGATTCGGGCGTTTCGGCGGGGTTGTAAGCGAGTTACGCCGGCGAGACACGATTTACACATTGTGCACATTCTACAGAGTTCGAACGGTCAGTCGCGGTGAATGCCAGACGAATCGACCCAGCGATAGAACTTAACAGTAACGGAACTGTTCACACCGCTAACACTGTTCGAACATCTGGAATGGTTTGGACAGTGTAAACTGTGTGGACTGTGTGTCTAAAAACGGAAGAGAGCGGCCACGAACGGTGATGGCACTGTGAGAAGAGCGGTGATAGTTCACACCGTGTAAACAGTGAACACAGTGTATTGCCGCCAGTCTTCGAAATGCAAGCCGACACGCCGCTGGTCGACTGCCTCACAAGGTGTACACAGTCTACAATGTTCACAATGTATGGGCAGTCGAGACGGTCCGGATCACTGGTCGATTGCCTTCTCAGAGAAGTGTGGGCTGCGACCACATCTACGACAGTTCACACCTTTTACACTGTGTAGAATGTGTGTTCTTCCCCACTCGATCGAGCCGATCGGTCCTGAAATCGGTAACGCTGCGAGGACACCGTGTACACTGTGTTCACCGTGCAAACTGTTCTGGAAGCTCGAGTTCCACTAGCCGATCGGTCGGTTTCGGCTCGAATTGGCACGCGAATCATCACTCGAGCGAGATTGAAATAGTATATATTCCCCAAATACGTAGCAAAATCAGAATATTTAATATTATACGGCAGAAATATTGACGTGTATGGTGAGAGGTCGATCAGAAAATGGACAAAAAGGGCATTCCAGAACCAGCTGGACTGTCACGTTCGGGACTGTGGACGGCTCGGTCGTCGACGACGCCCCCATTTGGAGAGCCGCCGTCGTCCGAACTCGTCTCCCTCGAGTCGACCACTGCTCTCCGACGATCACCATCACGACGGGCGGTAACGGTCTGCGACGAGTCGTATCGTAGATAGGTAGTCCCCACGGATCGGACCGAAAGATCCGCACATTTCGAGTCAATGCACGTATCCCACGCGACCGACCGCACGATTGCGCCGTACAACACCGCGTATCTCCGTGACGACCGTACTCATCTCTACGAGGAGTACGATATCGACCGCGCACGCGACAGTGGAGCGGTCTGCCCGGAGACCGGCGAACGGGACGCCCCACACGACGTCAGCGCACGGCGGGAGGCGATCCTGTCGTTTTACGGCCATCGGTGCGGTCGGTGTCTGTCGCCGATCGTGGCGACGAGCGTCGATGCGGACGCCGAACTCGGCTACGTCTATTCGCTGGCGGATGCCGGTGGAACTGACGACGGCGATCGCGATGACGGTCGAGATCGGTGGGCACTCGAGAACCTCGTGGCAGTCTGTGAGTCCTGTTACGAGGTCTGCTCGATCGAGGACCCGGACCGACTCGACGTCTTCGAGTCGGCCTACCAGGACGCCCAGCAGTTCCCCCAGTGGCTGGGTGATCCGCGGGTCGCCGTCGAACGAATCCCGCTGTCGGGTCGAGAGCTGTGGGTTCGCGAGCAACTGGCCACCCGCAGTGGCGACCTGCCGAGTGTCGACCCGGAGCCGCGGTCGAACTCGAAGTCGGTCAACGAACGAGTCGCCGAGACGGCGTGTCTCGCCCGGGAAACTCCCGCAAAGACTGCGATCTCGTTCGGCGAGCAACTGGCCGCAGACGCCTGGCAACCGATGCCGACCGAACAGCGGCTGACCGAACGGTGGGAGGCACTCGAGGACTGTGACCGAGCGTCGTACGAGCGCCGGGCCGCCGACTGGCGGACGCTCGTCGAGAGTTCGTTCGTGCCGGCGCGGCGGTAGTCTTCGACGGCAGCGTCGACTCGAGTCGGCCACGATTCTGCATCGTTCCCGCTGACGTTCCCCCTCCATCGGTACACTCCAATCGTTCCCGCTGACGATTCCCCCTCCACCGATTTCTGTCACGGCCATACACCGTCGACCGCCGCCGGTCCGCTAACGACGATCGAGAAGTCCGGGGTAGGCTCCGGTCCCGCAGCCTCGAGCTCGTTCGATCCCAACTGTCTACAACCTGCCTGTCGATCGACGCCAATATTCAAGTTCTCCTATCGGAAGTGTACAGGTAGCATGACTGTGTCTCGAGCGAGTTCAAGTCCACGTCCGACCGAGGTGGTGTGTCCGTGAGCGAACAACGAGAGATCGTCGTCGGCGAGACCGGCGACGGCGAGGACGTCCGGCTCCCGGTCGTCCAGTTGTTGACTGGCCGCGGGTTCGTGACCGGGAAGTCCGGGTCCGGAAAGTCGAACACGGCGTCGGTCGTCGCCGAAGAGTTGCTGGAAGCGGGCTATCCACTGCTCGTGGTCGACACCGACGGCGAGTACTACGGGCTCAAAGAGGAGTACGAGATGCTCCACGCGGGCGCGGACGAGGAGTGTGACATCCAGATCGGCCCCGAACACGCCGAACAGATGGCCTCGCTCGCTCTCGAGGAGAACGTCCCGGTCATCCTCGACGTCTCCGGCTACTTAGACGAGGAGGTCGCAGACGAGTTGCTGCGTGAGACCGCCAGACAGCTGTTCGTCAAGGAGAAGAAACTCAAGAAGCCGTTCCTGCTCGTCGTCGAGGAGGTCCACGAGTACATTCCGGAGGGCGGCGGCGTCGGCGAGACGGGGAAGATGCTGATCAAGATCGGCAAACGCGGGCGGAAACACGGCCTCGGAATTCTGGGGATCAGCCAGCGCCCCGCCGACGTCAAGAAGGACTTCATCACGCAGGCGAACTGGCTCGTCTGGCACCGCCTGACGTGGGAGAACGACACCAAGGTCGTTGGCCGGATCATCGACACCGAGTACTCGGAACTCGTCTCCGGGTTGAACGACGGGCAGGCGTTCATCCAGACCGACTGGACCGAAAGCGACGTCCGCAAGATCCAGTTCCGGCGCAAGCGAACCTTCGACGCCGGCGCGACCCCCGGCCTCGACGACTTCGAGCGGCCGGAACTCAAGTCCGTCTCCGACGCGCTGGTCGGTGACCTCCAGAACATCTCCGAACGAAAACAGCAAGAGGAGAACCGGATCGAGGAACTCGAGCGGAAACTCACAGACCGAGACGACCGCATCGAAGACCTCGAGGAGGAACTGGAGTCGGCGCGGGACGTCTCCTCGGCGGCCCGCCAGATGGCCGACGCACTGAGTCAACCGAATTCCATGCAGACGGAACTCCCGGGCTCGAGCGAGGAGTTCCGACGGCTTCACGAGGAGGTCGTCGAACTCGAGGCCGAACGTGACGACCTCCGCGAGGAACTCGAGAGCCGAGAGGGAGAGCTCGAGGACCTCGAGAGCGAGAACGACCGACTTCGGGATCGAGTACAGGGTCTCGAACACCGACTCGGACGGGTTCTCGAGAAGCGGGCGGTCGGTAGTAAAGACGACGAGGGGTCCGGGGCTGAGAACGAGAACGAGAACGAAAGCGAGGCACCGATCCTCGACGGACAGGACGACCACGAGTTCCTCGAGTTCGGCTATACGTCGGTCGAGGGATCCGACGGCGAGTTGCTCGACGGGTCGGACGCTGCGGCCGGACGGAAACGCAGGGAGCGAGCGGACGCGGAAGACGATGGACTCCTCGTCGCGAACGGGGCCCACGACCTCGAGGAGCTACTGGGTCTACCGGCGGTCGACGAACGGCTCACTCGCGCGTGTGGGAATTCGCGGTGTGACGAGGACACGGCCCGGCAGGTCGTCGCCGACCTGATTCGCGAGGGACCGTGCCGAACCGAAGCGATCGCGGGCCGCGTCGGACGGACGACGATCGCCGTCCAGAGTCTGCTCTCGGAGTTGCGGACGGAGGCGATCGTCGACCGGAACGACGACGGGAGTTACGCCGTCGCCGACGACGTGCTGGCCGGCCTCTCACGGCCGGTCGAGTCCGAGTGATCGAGACGGCAAACGACGGGTCGACGTCAGTTGATCTCGAGTCGATCGCCGATCGACTCGATCGACTTCGGATCGACCTGCTGGTGGACCGGGAGGGCGACGATCTCCTGAGAGAGGCGGGTCGCCGTCTCGTAGGCCGGGTCGTCGAGGACGTCGGGGGACAGTCGCGGCCAGGAGAACACACCACCGACGCCACAGCGTTGGAGCGTTCGACGAAACCGCCTCGAGTGTTGGGTGTGGACGGGACAGACCTGCGGGCAGATTCCCGACGGCAGTTCCGGAAAGAGGACGTCGGCGTCGGGTCGGTCCTCGAGGACTCGTTGCCACGCTCGGTAGTTCGCGCGTCGCCGCGTTCGGATCGACTCGGGATCTGCATCCTCCATGACTCGGACGGAGAGTTTCGACATTCGAGTTTTGGACGCTTCGTACCGATCGATCGGATCGGAAGCAGCCGTCTCGCCGTCGCGTCCGAACAGGAGAGCGTTGACGGAGTTTCGAACCGTCGTATGACTGTCGAGGAGATCTGCCGCGATCGATTTGACGACGAAGCGGCCATCCGCGGGGCCCAGAGTGTCGCTCGGACCGGCCAGCTGTGACGGCTCGAACCGGTCGGCGATCGAGTCGTCGTTGAGATAGAGGATTGCACCGTTCGGGATCGGGAGGAGTTTCCAGAGACTCGTGATCCCGATGTGACCTCGCGTCCCGAGAAGGACCCCATCGTCGACACTCAACGCAGCGTGGGCGTTGTCGTCGATGTGATAACAGTCGTAGTCGTCGACGATCGACGACAGTTCCTCGAGCCCCGGCTGGGGAAACCCGAAGTAGTTGACCGACATGACGGCGAGCGTTCGATCGTCGATCCGGTCCTCGAGGTCGGCAAAATCTGGAGACAGGTCCGGCGATATCGCGTAGTGTCTCGCCTCGAGTCCGAGTTCTCGGATCGGTTCGACGACGGCGTCGGGAAGATACGACGGAATGAGGACGTTCTCGCCGGGACTGGCGACGGTCGAGAGTGCATCACGAAGCGCAGCCTTTCCCGAGCCGTAGAGCCAGTGGTGGTCGGCGTGTTGGCGAACGAAAGGAGTGATTCCGGTCGGCCGCAGTTCCGACAACGACCAGACGAACAGCGAGGGCGTCCCACTGATCATCGTCCGACTGCTCGACGGCGGAGACGGATAGTCACGGGCGGTTCGGTCATGTATGTGGATTGTAACGACTTCGACTTAGTCATGTGGAACGTACGATTCCAGCCGGAAAGACAGGCGGTGCTTACAGCGACCGAAGTGAGAAATTCAGGACCCCACCCCTCGAACCAAAGCCTCCCGTTACCAGCCGACAGCCATCGCATAACAAAGCCCGAACCGGTCTACCTGCGTGTATGGAACGCGCTGACGATCCGCATCTCCTCGTCGTCGGTCTCGACGCGGGCTGTCTGCCAGTTCTCGAATCGCTGTTCGAACGGGATCAGATCCCGACGTTACAGCGGCTGCTCGAAACTGGCGCGACTGGACCCCTCGAGTCCCAGATCCCGCCCTGGACGGCGAGCGCCTGGCCCTCGATATACACGGGAAAGAATCCGGGCAAACACGGCGTCTTCGACTTTCTCTCCTTCGACGGCTACGACTGGGACGTCGTCAACGCCACGCACGTCCGGGAACGAGCCGTCTGGGAACTGCTCAGCGATCACGGCATCTCGAGTGTCGTGGTCAACGTCCCCGTCACCCACCCGGTTCGGGAGTTCGACGGGGCACTGATTCCGGGAATGACCGCGCCGGAGGATCCGGACTGTCACCCCGACGGGGTGCTCGAGGAAGTGAAAGAGGCCTGTGGCGGGTATCAGATCTACCCCCAGAGCGGTCCCGAACCGGACCGGTCGATCGAGGGCTACGAGCAGACGATCGAGTACCGGGGGGAGGCCTTCCGCTACCTGCTCGAGGAATTCCAGCCGGAGTTCGGTTTCCTGCAATTCCAGCAGACCGATTCGGTCTTCCACGAACGGCCGGGCGACCGTCGGGCGATCGAAGCCGTCTACCGGGCGGTCGATCGCCAACTCGAGCGAACGCTCGAGGAGTTCGATCCGGAGAACGTCCTGATCGTGAGCGATCACGGGATGGGCGAGGTCGAGGGCCACGAGTTCCGGGCCAACGAGTTCCTCCGAGAGCAGGGCTACACCACCGCAACCAGTGGCGGCGAGGGGATGCCGGACTGGTCACGAGCGTGGGAGAACGACCTCCTCGAGGGCGAGGACGCGAGCGAACACGATGCGAGTGCACTCGAACAGGTGATGGAAGTCGCCGCGAAATTCGGCATTACGACCCAGCGGGTCGCGAACACCTTAGATTACGTCGGTCTGAAGGAGCCGATCGGCCGCCGCGTTCCCAACGACATGATCCGGGCGGCCAGCGAGCAGGTCGACTTCCCCGAATCGGCGGCCTACGTCCGCTCGAAGAGCGAACTGGGCGTTCGAATCAACCTCGAGGGTCGCGAACCCGACGGACAGGTCCCCCAGTCGGAGTACGAGGACGTCCGCGCGACGATAATCGACGAGCTGTCGGCCGTCGAGACACCCGACGGCGAGCCGATGTTCGAGGCGGTCGAACCACGAGAGACGTACTTCGAGGGGCCGGAAATCGAGCGTGGACCGGACATCCTCACGGTCCCAGCGGCGTTCGACAACGCACTGGTCGCCGACTTTCAGGGAGCGCAGTTCGGCGACCCGGTCGAACCCTGGAACCACAAGCGAACCGGTGTGATCTCCGCGAGCGGGGCCGACTTCGATACGGGGGCGAGCCTCCAGGGGGCGACGATCTTCGACGTCGCGCCGACGATCTGCTCGCTGTTCGACATCCCGATCGACGTCGATATGGACGGCGCCGTCCTCCCGATCGTCGACCCCATCGAGAAACAAGAGTACCCGAACTACGAGCCGGAACCGATCACTGCGACCGACGACGGTACCGTCGAGGACCGCCTCTCCGATCTGGGTTATCTCTAACAATGAGCGTCGACGTCACAACACTCGACCCACAGACCGACGCCGACGAGTGGAACCGCTACGTCGAACGATCCGACGAAACGAACCCGTTCTACCGGGCGGAAGCACTCGAGTTACAGGCGGCCGACACCGGCACGGAGGTCCACCTGCTCACCGGATTCAAGGGCCAGGAGGCGGTCGGGCTCTTTCCCGTCTTCGAGTACCGGAAGGGGCCGGCGACGGCCGCGTTCTCGCCGGCGCCGTTCTCGTGGTCGTGTTACCTCGGCCCCGCACTGCTGAACGTCTCGAAGCTCAAACAGCGAAAGGCCGACCGGCGCACCAAGCGGTTCGTCGAGGGCTGTCTCGAGTGGATCGACGAGGAACTCTCCCCGCTGTACAGCAAGTTCACGACCGGCGAGTTCGACGACGTGCGACCGTTCGTCTGGAACGACCACGACGTCCAGCCCGGCTACACCTACGTGGTCGATCTCGAAGGGAGCGAGGACGACCTCCTGAAGCGGTTCAGCAGCGACGCCCGGAGTAACGTCCGCAACGCCGAGGAAGACGACTACACGATCGAAGTCGGCGACGGGGACGACGTCGAAGGGATCATCGAGCAGGTCCGGGCCCGCTACGAGAGCCAGGATCGACCATTCCATCTCAGCCCGGAGTACGCTCGCTCGATGTACGAGACGCTCCCCGAGGGCTGCATCCAGCCCTACGCCTGTCGCATCGACGACGAGTTCGTTGGCGGCATCCTCGTCCTCGAGTCCGAAACCACTCGATACCGGTGGCAAGGTGGCGTCAAACCCGATACAGACGTCGACATCTCGATCAACGACTTGCTCGACTGGCACGTCATGCGCGACGGCCTCGAGGACGGCCTCGAGCGGTACGATCTGGTCGGGGCCGGCGTCCCGAGCATCAACCGGTACAAGGCGAAGTTCAATCCGCGACTCGAGACCCACTATACGATCACGGCCGGGTCGTACGGACTCGATTTGCTGGTCGACAGCTACCAAAAATTTCTGTGACACGCTGTTGCCGTCTCGGGTTCGTCCGTGGTGACCCGTTCGCTGGCACGGGTGAACCCCGTCGTACGGTCGCGGAACGTCCGGGTCGGCATTAGACGCAAACGTGTCTGCGGAAGTTAGTTATTCCAAATGGGTGTGACAAAAAGCGGCGCGCTTGCGGACGTCGATGAAAAAGGCCAATAGACCGACTTTTGACCTCTAAGTGGAGAACCGCTCGCTACGCTCACAGATATACGATTTAGATTGAGTCTCAGCTGTCTGTTTCGTTAACTCTCCCTACCCCCGACTGCTCAATTCGCAGGCAGTCGGCAGAACGGGAAGGACAGTCTATGACCACTAGATCCACAGGACCAGTTTATAAATAACAGAAATTAGTCATTTTCGAGTCACTTAAAGGGTTTTAGTAAATGGAACGAGTTGCATAAATATGGACACACTCCAATCGAACGGCAGTACTTTCTGGGAACACCGATGGTAGACGTTGCGCTCTCGGCGGCACAACTCGCCTTAGCGCTATTTCTCGTGGTATTAAACGGCTTTTTTGTCGCTGCAGAGTTCGCCTTCGTTCGGATTCGGGGGACATCGGTCGACCAGCTCGTCGAGGAGGGGCGGCCCGGCTCGGGGACGCTCCAAGAAGTGATGACGAATCTCGACAACTACCTCGCCACGACACAACTCGGCATCACCATCGCCTCACTCGGATTGGGATGGGTCGGCGAACCCGCAGTGGCAACACTCATCGGGCCCATACTGGAACCGGTTCTCCCGGCAACTCTCATCCATCTCGTCGCTTTCGCAATCGCCTTTAGTATCATTACGTTTCTCCACGTCGTCTTCGGTGAACTTGTACCGAAGACGCTCGCAATCGCCCAGACCGAGCGACTCTCGCTGTTCCTCGCCCCGCCAATGAAGGCCTTCTACTACATACTCTATCCGGGAATTGTCGTCTTCAACGGGGCGGCCAACGCGTTCACGCGGTCGCTCGGTGTGCCGCCCGCTTCCGAAACGGATGAGACACTCGGTGAGCGGGAGCTCCTTCGGGTACTAACACAATCCGGCGAGGGAGGGGGCATCGACGTGGCAGAAGTGACGATGATCGAGCGCGTCTTCGATCTTGACGACACCGTGGTTCGGGAGGTCATGGTCCCACGACCGGACGTGGTGAGCGTTCCGGCGGATGCCACGCTATCCGAGCTTCATTCGACCGTCTTAGAGGCCGGACACACGCGCTATCCGGTCCTTGATGCCAACGACGGAGACCAAGTGGTTGGATTCGTAGATGTCAAGGACGTGCTGCGAGCAGAGGTGGACGATGGGGATGCTGAGATAGTCGGTGACCTTACCCGCGAGATTCTCATCGTCCCGGAGACGATGGCAATTAGCGAGCTCCTGATACAGTTTCGGGAGGACCGGCAGCAAATGGCCGCAGTCATCGACGAGTGGGGAGCGTTCGAGGGAGTTGTAACGGTTGAAGACATCGTTGAGGCCCTCGTCGGAGACCTTCGAGACGGGTTTGATCTCGATGAGCGCGAACCCTCGATACGCCAGCGTGACGATGAGGGGTACGACATTGACGGAGGAGTCCAATTGTCGGAAGTTAATGACACCCTCGCTGGGGACTTCGAAAGCGAGGAGGTCGAAACGATCGGTGGACTGGTACTCGGACAACTCAACCGCGCACCAGAACCTGGCGACCGCGTCGAGGTCGCCGGTCACGTCATTGAGGTAACGAGCGTCGAGGGGACCCGAATTTCGACGGTATGGGTCCACGAAAGAGATATCGATGATCCAGCGGTGGACTGAGTGGGGGTATGGACTTGATCGTTTAGGTCCGCTCAGCCTCCCGCTTCCGTCTAATTGGGGTTTCGTTCTCTACCGGTCTGACTCGTAGTCGGTCGTCGTCGGATCGACAATTGATGAGTCCTGGATTCCAGCGGTGGAACCTGATCTGCGGTATAATCAGATGGAAGGTACTGTAAGATACGCACTTCAAACTAAGGAAAGTATCAACGACCGTACAGACGATTGGAGGAAAGGCGAGGGGCGTCACGTAGGCAGTCGATTGAACGATCATTGTCGAGAGCGCGACCGTCTCGAGACCCCCAAATTCGCGTACACGAGAGTTCGAATCGGTACTCCCGAGGGTAATCGAGGAAGGGGAGTCTATTTCGTGGGTTTTCGCTCGGAGATCTGTACGGTTTCTGCTCGTATCTCGAGGATGATCATCGAATCGGGCTCGAGTCCGTACTCGAGAGGGAACGCACCCGAATCTGCTCTCTTCGTTCGTCTCTAAACGGAACGCAGAGCTGCCGCGAAGTCGCGGGTCACTCGAGGCGATCACGAAACATCGGCCCGGATCACTCGAGACGGGTGGGTTCGAGCGTGGTCGTCGGTCGAACCGTCCTCGAGTCGACGACTCCGGCGGGAGAGACAGAGCGGAAAACCGCCTCGGACACCGAGCGGATACTGGAGTAGGGCCGCCGAACGCGAGCGACAGCAGTCACTACGGATCGGAGAACGGACTAGGCTCGAACGACGTTACTCGAGGGTTGAGTCGACGTCGAGTTCGGGTTCGGGTTCGGGTTCGGGTTCAGGTTCTGGTTCGACGATTCGGTACACCGACTGTCTGGCGTCCTGGAGGTGGACGCGGCTGGTGACGAACCCGTCGTCTTCGAGCGTCGCGAGGGCGTAGCGGACGGTTCGGGGACAGAGACGCGACTCGGTCGCGATCTCGTCTTGGGTCATCGCACCCTCGTACTCGAGGACCTTGTAGACGAGTTTCGCGCTCGGTGGGAGGTCGGTCACGTCGCGGTCGCGGTCGAGCGTCGTATCCTGGTTGGTTGTACTCATTGCGGTATCGAAAGCCGAATTACAGTTTCGCAGGCGTCGCGTCAGGGGCCACGTACTCCGTCTGCCAGTCGTATCGGGCGGCGATCGCGTGGCGACCCCGCTCGCTGATACTGTATCGGTTCGTCCGACCGTCCAGTTCGCCCTTCGTGACGAAGCCCTCTTCGACGAGGGTATCGAGATTCGCGTACAGGCGCCCGTGAAGGATTTCACGACCCTGTGAGTTCTCGAGTTCCTGTTTTATCTCCTGGCCGTTCGGCGACTCCATACCTGCGATGACGAACATTAAGTCCCGCTGGAATCCTGTGAGATCGTGCACTGGAATC
Organism: Natronoglomus mannanivorans; assembly: GCA_025517485.1. Classification (GTDB taxonomy): domain Archaea; phylum Halobacteriota; class Halobacteria; order Halobacteriales; family Natrialbaceae; genus Halomontanus; species Halomontanus mannanivorans. The sequence continues at coordinate 157,944 of JAOPKB010000010.1, forward strand.
TCCTCGGTCGAGGGATATGATCTCCCCATATAAGTACACCCGAGATCGTTTAGAAATATAGGATGACACTAAATCCTATCAAAACGGAGGGTTCGCGGTGAAACAACGTCGGCCAGACTGTATCGGGAGTGGCCAGTCGAGACGACCGAGGGGAACGTCGAGTCGGTCGTCGTTGGCGACACCATCGCACTCGAGTGAGGGAGACGGACGGATCGAAAACGCGACGAACAACCCTCGAGCGCCCACAGATCCAGAGACGAAACCGGGTCACCGAACGAGAGTCACCGATCGAGTCGGAGAGCGTCGACGACCAGCTTGTCTCGTGAAACAGGGGGAGCGAATCCTGAAACCGACGAGGAGTATCCACCCGGTTTGTACGGATCGAATACCCAAACTGACACCGTAATCGGTTCATAGTAACGGCTGGTCATCGGTGAGTAGAACACATGTTTGGAACCAGTGGCGTCCGCGGCACCGTCGGAGAGGAGGTTACAGCAGCGTTGGCGCTCTCCGTCGGCCGTGCCGTCGCCTCGAGCGGCTACGAGCGCGTCGTCGTCGGCCGAGACATTCGCGAGAGCGGAATCATGCTTCAGGATGCGCTCACGGCGGGCCTCCGTGAGTGTGGCGCTGACGTCGTCGACATCGGTGTCGTATCGACACCCACCCTCGCCCGGAGTATCGCGTGGCTCGAGGCCGACGCCGGCGTCGTGATCACGGCCTCGCACAACCCCGCGCCGGACAACGGGATCAAACTCTGGCTCCCGTCGGGGAAGGCGTTCGGTCCGGACGAGCGCGAAGAGATCTCCCAGCGCGTTCGAACCGACGACTACGATCAGCAACCCTGGGACGAACTCGGCTCGATCGAGAAGCGAGATGGGGCGATCGATCACCACGTCGCGGCGCTCCGGTCGGCAGTCTCACTCGGCGGCGAAGACGACGGTCAGGGGTCACCCCACGTCGTCGTCGACGTCGGGAACGGGACGGGCGGGATCACGGCTCGGGCCCTCTCCGAACTGGGCTGTGACGTGCAGACGTTGAACGGCCAGCAAGACGGGAGCTTCCCCGGCCGTCCGAGCGAGCCGAACCGGAAGACCCTCGGTGCACTGATGGCGATGGTCGAACAGACCGACGCGGCGCTGGGCATCGCCCACGACGGCGATGCCGACCGGATGATGGCCGTCGACGAGACCGGGGCGTTCGTGCCCAAAGACGTGTTGCTCGCGCTCTTCGCTCGCGAGAGTGCGAGTGACGGCGACCGGATCGCCGCCCCCGTCGATACGAGTCTGGCCGTCGACGACGCGGTGGCCGGGGTCGGCGCCTCGGTCACCCGGACCGAAGTCGGCGACGTCTACGTCGCCGAGCGCGCGACCGAGGACGACGTCGTCTTCGGTGGCGAGCCGAGCGGCGCCTGGATCTGGCCCGAGGAAACGCTGTGTCCCGACGGCCCGCTGGCGGCGTGCAAACTCGTCGAACTCGTCGCCGATCGCGGTTCTCTGTCGGCACTGGTCGACGAGATCGAGACGTACCCGATCGAACGCGACTCGATCGAGGTCGCCAAGACGGAGAAATCCGCCGTCATGGACCGTGTCCAGACCCACGTCCTCGAGACCTACGACGACGCCGATACGCTCGACGGCGTTCGCGTCGATACCGGTGACGGCTGGTTCCTGATCCGGCCGAGCGGTACCGAACCGGTGGTTCGCGTGACTGCAGAAGCTCGAGACGAGACGCGTGCTGACGCCCTCGCAGCCGAAGCGACGGAGATCGTGACGGCGGCAGTCGAGTAGCAGGGTTTCGAAGCGCGCAACTGAAACGATCGGAGAGTCGGTAGCAGACAGGTTTTGGCGTCCACCCACGACTGAAGTCGCCGTCGTTCTCCTGTACCTGTGGTACACTCCCAACGAACCGAGAGAGAGCCTACAAGAAAAGTGAACGGCGAGAAACGCCCAGACGAAATCGGGACGAAGTCCGGTTGGAGGACCGAACGAGAGTCCGGACGACATCCGGGGCCGAAACGAGATATGAACCGGAACCAACACTGGGGCCGGAGCTGGAACGAGGCTGAAGCCGAACTGCAACCGAACTGGAACGGAACCCCCGGATCAGATCACTCGAATCCCGCGCGAGCGGCCTGACACACCATCGATAGAGAGTGACGAGATCGATCGACTCGAGACCACACCACTATCGCTGTTCTTTGGGGATGAAATCGGAGGTTTTCATCTCGCGGTAGGTCGAGCAGTCGGGGCAGGCGTGAACGACGTCGCGATTGTCACCGAAGACACGTGCGAACTGGCGGGTAACCTGATTGCCGCAGTTGACACACTGAGGGGCGGTCGTTTTCTTTGCAGTTGCCATCGGCGTCCACTTGGCGTCGGATGATTCCGTCGACATCAACAACCGATAGCCACAGCACACTATTTACTATCGGTTGCATAACGGCTGGCTCCGGTCGACTAAACTCGGTGAAAACGTGAGCGAACGGTTTTCGGGATGGTCTCGAGAACCGGACAGTCATAGCTTCAAACTCCAGAAATTCAGTATTTATTGAAGGTAACACCGAATTTCGAGCCGAAAACCGGGGTGGGTGGGGCGCAGCTGGGAGTGTCGGTCGGCGTCGCCGAGAGACCGCTCAGTCGATTGGCTGTGTGACAGGTTCCCGCCCGGACGAGCGTGGCCGACACGACTGGCACTACCGGGACACCTCACACCAAAAGCGAGGGTCGAGTCGGACCGCGAGTAACATCCGTATAATTATGCGGGGCATCGACCAACCACCTAGGTATCGATGAACGCGATCATTCTCACAGCGGGAGAGGGGACACGAATGCGACCCCTCTCGGCATCACTGCCGAAACCGATGTTGCCGGTCGCCGACCGGCCACTCGTCGCACACACCGTCGATTCGGCGATCGACGCGGGGGCGGACGGAATCGTGCTCGTCGTGGGCTACGAGGCGACGACGGTCCGCGAGCACTTCGGTGACGAGTACCGCGGCGTTCCGATCGAATACGCGGTACAGGACGAACAGGCCGGAACGGCACACGCGGTCAACGCCGCCCGAGAACACATCGACGGCCCGTTCGTCGTCCTCAACGGCGACAACCTCTACGATCCAGACGCAGTCGAGACGCTGTTCGAGAAGTGTCCCGCCGTCTGCGCATTCGAGGTCGACCAACCCCAGCACTACGGCGTCCTCAGCACGCAGGACGGGATCGTCACCGACATCGTCGAGAAACCGGCCGATCCGCCGAGTAATCTCGCGAACGGCGGTGCCTACGCCTTCCCCGCCCAAGCGCGCGAGTGGCTCGAGGTTCCCGAGAGCGAACGCGGCGAACACGAGATTACCGACGTCCTCGCGAAAGTGATCGACACCTACGCCGTCACGCCGGTCACGATGGACCGCTGGATGGACGTCGGCCGTCCCTGGGAGCTCCTCGAGGCCAACGAGTGGAAACTCGGTGACCTCGACCGGCGAATCGACGGCGACGTGAGCGATCGAGCCCAGCTCGAGGGTGACGTGGTCGTCGAGGAGGGGGCCACGATTCGATCGGGCGTCGTCGTCGAGGGACCGGCGCTGATCCGCTCGGGTGCGACCGTGGGGCCGAACGCGTACGTGCGCGGGGCGACGCTGATCGACGAAGGAGCGAAAGTCGGCCACGCGGTCGAAGTGAAAAACAGCGTCCTCTCGCCGGGGGCGACCGTCGGTCACCTCTCGTACGTCGGCGACAGCGTCCTCGGCCGGGACGTAAACTTCGGCGCCGGGACGACCGTCGGGAACCTCCGCCACGACGATGCGGACGTGAAGTTCACCGTCAAAGGCGACCGCGTCTCGACCGGTCGACGGAAGTTCGGCGTCGTCGCCGGCGACGAGGTGAAAACCGGGATCAACACGAGTCTGACGCCGGGGCTGCGACTCGAGGCCGGTGCGACGTCGTATCCGGGTGAGACGGTCGACCGGGACCGGGAGTGAAAGCGAGAGCCTGATCCAAAGCGAGAGAGAGCGCCAGATCCGGATCGAAAACGGGAGCGATTCGAGACCGGAGACGGAGCAGTCGTCGGTCAATTCTTCGGTGCGTATCGTTCGTTCTTGGAGGATAGAACGGTATAGAGCACCTCTCAGCAGAAGATACGGCACATACAGGCCCAGCCCCTTTCCGTCTGTCCGCGCTACCGTAATGTATGCTAGAACTGGCAATCCTGTTCTTCGTGATCGCGATCATCGCCGCTGCGGTCGGAGCGACCGGTGTCGCCGGAATCACTATGTCGATCGCGAAGTGGCTCGTGCTCGTCTTCCTGGTACTGGCCGTCGTCTCGATGCTGCTCTGACAGGGAGTCGACGACGACCGAGAGGAATCGATCACAGAGCACGGACCTTTTTCGGAGCCAGTACCGGGTAGCAACGCCGACCGAGAGCGGCCCCGACGTCGTACAGATGTGTTCGTTACACGGATTGTTCACTAGATTAGAAAATCAGGGTCTGGTTTTATACTCCCGTGAGCGCCAGCATCGAGTACACTGTCGGCTACCTGCCCGAGAGTTGTGTTCGCCGGACGACGGTGACGAATTCGACGATCGGTGGCAGCCGGCAGTAGAGAGGGGGCGAGATCGACTTCGGTTCCGGTTCCGGTTCCGGTTCCGGTTCTGATTCCGATCACGGATTCACACCTGCGTCTCCCTCGAGACGGTCGGCCACCGGGGCGACACGGATACCGTCGACCCGAGGTCGACGCCGTGCGCGGACGGAACTACGGGGGTGGTTCCGTGCCGGGCACCGATACGAGAGGGCATGAACGCGTCTGATCTTGATTCTGATTCGTACCGAAAACGCTGGCGTTCGAAAGAAACATCGACGGCCCGATACTCGACGAACTGGCGCCTCGAGCGCTACTCGACGGTGACGCTCTTGGCCAGATTCCGTGGCTTGTCGATCGGCCGGTCGAGCAGTTCAGCGGCGTGGTAGGAGACCAGTTGCAACTGGACGTTCGCGAGCAGGCCCGCGAGCTCGGAATCGGCGTCCGGAATCTCGAGGTGGGCGTCGGCGACCTGCGTTGCGGGATGGCCGTCGGGACAGACCGCGATCACCGGCGCGCCGCGGGTCTGGGCCTCTTCGGCGTTCTTGAGCGTCTTCTCGTCTTCGGTCCCGGTGAAGACCGCGAATACCGGTGTATCGGGGGTGACCAGCGCCAGCGGGCCGTGTTTGAGCTCGCCGGAGGCGAACCCTTCGGCGTGCTCGTAGGTGATCTCCTTGAACTTCAGGGCACCCTCGAGAGCGACGGGGAAGCCGAGCCCGCGACCGATGAAGAAGTACGAGCGACTGTCCTCGTACTGGTGGGCGATTTCGGCGGCCGAACTCCCGGCGAGGACGGTCTCGAACTGTTCGGGTAGGTTCTCGAGATCTGCGAGGACTGATTCGAGATCGAAAGCCGGGTCGCCGGACACGTCCGCGGAGATTCGCTGGCCGAGCAGCGTGAGCATCACGGCCTGTGAGGAGAACGTTTTGGTCGCGGCGACGCCGATCTCCGGGCCGGCACGGATCAGCAGGGACTCGTCGGCCACGCGGGCGGCGGTCGAGCCGACGACGTTGGTGACGGTCACCGTCTGTGCACCCTCGTCCTGGGCCTGCCGGAGGGCGCTGAGCGTGTCGGCGGTTTCGCCGCTCTGGGTGACCGCGATGACGAGCGTGTTCTCGTCGACGGGCGGTGCGGACACGCTGTACTCGTTGGCCAGCAACGCCTGGGACTGGATGCCCGCCTGATTCAACGCGAGCGAGCCGTAGAGTGCGGCGTGATAGGAGGTACCACAGGCGACGAACTGGACACGGTCGACGTCGTCGAACGTTCCCGGCGGGAAGTCCTCGAGGTTGATCTCGCCCGAGTCGGAATCCACTCGCCCCTCGATCGCCTGGGCGAGCGAGGTCGGCTGCTCGTAGATCTCCTTGAGCATGTAGTGGTCGTACTCGCCCTTGCCGGCCTGTTCGGGGTCCCAGTCGACGGTCTCTGGTTCTCGAGAGACCGAGTTCCCCTCGAGGTCGGAGAACTCGACGCCGTCCGGCCGGACGATCGCGACGTCGCCGTCTTCGAGGTAGACGACGCTGTCGGTGTACTCGAGGAAGGCAGGGACGTCGCTGGCGAGGAAGAACTCGTCGTCTTCCATGCCGATGACCAGCGGCGAGCCTCGGCGGGCGGCGTAGATGACGTGCTCGCCGGACATCATCACCGCGACGGCGTAGCTGCCCTGAAGCTCCTCGATCGCCGTTCGGAACGCGCGTTCACTGTCCCAGCCTCGGTCGAGGTAGTGCTGGACGAGATGCGGGATGACCTCGGTGTCGGTGTCGCTGGTGAACTCGTGACCCGCGGCGGCCAGTCGCTCTTTCAGCTCGGCGTAGTTCTCGATGATGCCGTTGTGGACGACCGCGACGTCCGTCGTCGAGTCGGTATGCGGGTGTGCGTTCGCGTCAGTCGGCGGACCGTGCGTACTCCAGCGAGTGTGTCCGATCCCGACCTGGCCTTCGAGCACGTTACTGTCGATCTTGTTCTTCAGTTCCGAGACCTTCCCGGAACGTTTCTGTACTTTGATGCCAGCGCCGTTCTGGACGGCGACGCCGGCCGAATCGTAGCCGCGGTACTCGAGGTTCTCGAGTCCAGTAAGCAGGGTGTCGATCGCGTCTCCAGTCCCCACACGGCCGATTATTCCACACATAAGGTATTCACCGTGAGAAGTTCCGCTCTGCAACCGTCTCGATTGACCGCGCTAGACGCCGGTTCTCGCTCGGGCAGACCATCGGGTCGAGAGACGGTCCGGTAACGGCGTCGTCTGCAGTCGAATGTCGTATCATGGTCAGTTCGTCGTCCGTGACGACTGTCCGGGACGGCGAACGGTGCACGGACATGATAGCAACCAGTCCAGCGCCACCCATTACTATAGACGGGCTAACGCACCCGTTAGCAAGCGAATACAGGATACAGTGTCGATGAAGGCGAGAGTCGATGGTTTCGACGGTGTCTCGAAATGCGGAGTGGACGACCGGACGAACGTCCACAATTCAACGCCGTGATCAGGAAACACTGAACGAGTGGTGAGCCAGCTGCCGGTATGTACACCGAACAGTCACCCGGACGAACAGTACGCGAGTGCTACGATCCATAATGAACGAGATATAGAATCCACAGATTCGAGGTTCGAGCGGGTTTCAATCCGACAGAATAGCGGGCTCGAGGAGAAGGATATCGAATGTCGACGGGTGTGAGCAGCCCTTCGATCAACCTCGAGTCTCGGCCCGTAATCGACCGGTGATCGAAGTACCTTTCACGGAGGCGCTCGTTGTGGTGGTATGGGTTTTGGTAGCTACGACGAATCCGAGCAACAGCATCAGACACAGGACGACGAAGACGATGTCGATGCCGTCAAAGTTCACGAACACGACCATCAGGGATCCGTCGAGTTCGAATCCGATCTCTCCACTGACGAGCTCGTTTCACAGCTCGGATCGATGAAAGACGACGCCGACGACGAGTAGATCCACACCACCACGGGACGAGCGGTCGATTGGACGTTTTTGCGGACTGCGTCTGTGAGTGAGATCTCGGGTGACGACAGGAGCCGGCGAACACGAGAGTGACGTGAATTTTACAGGGGAGTCCGATCGACGGGACGGCCGGTCGAAAGAGAATACCGAATCGAAACCGACAGCGAGTCGATCAGTTCAACGACGTCGCACAGAGTTCGGCGATCGCACGCCGGAGTCGCTGAGAAATCGCCGACTTCGAGACGTCGAGCCGATCCGCAAGTTCGTTCTGTGAGATGCCACGCGGGACGTTGAAGTAGCCCTCTTCGTAGGCGACGGTGAGCAGTTCCTGTTGTTTCGGCGTGAGTCCAACGAGCCCGTCCTCACCGTCGTCGGAGGTGCGGAGGTGATTGACCTGAAACGAGATCTCCTCGTCCTGGCAGAACTCGTTGAACGAAACGAGCGCGTCACGGTCCGGGAACCGGATCTGGACGAGCCAGCCGTCACGAGTACTCGAGCGCTCGAGGATGCGGCCACCGATTTCCGCGATCGTTCCAGTGACGGTGATCGTTCGATCGGTGAGTTCGACCCGGTAGACACGACGATCCGGGTACCGGTCGACGAGAACTGGATCGGAGACGGTCGGATCGGCCGTGAGTCCGGCTTCGAATTCGTCGAACGTGCTCCCATAGACGCTACAGAAGAGGAGACAGCGACCGGATTCGACGGTCGTCCAGTACTCGGGTTCGACCGTGACGTCCTGTGCCCGACGGAGGGTGGGTTGGAGGACGAGATCCGCATGATCGAGTCGGACCTCTGCGACGATCCCGCCGTCGGCCTGCGAGCGAAGGACCGACTGTTCGAGACCGATCGGTTCAGTGCTCACGGTTGTATCACCGACACGGGAATTGTCGTGGAGTAATCGCTCGTTAGCTCGCTTGGGGACATTAATTGGTCATTGCGTTCCCGACCCTATCATCGTGAAGGCTATACACGTAATCGAGGCCGGAATCGGGTTCAATACCTATTCACCCGTCAGATTTGTAACCACTACTGGGAGGAGAGAAAGACCATATTTCCGGTCTCGATCGAAGAGTAAATGCGGTCATACAGGGGCGAGTCGGGACTCGATTCGAGACGTCTGATGCTGAGATGCCCAGTTCGAAACGAAGAGTTCCCGCGAAGACCGAACGAGAGACAGGCGACCAGAGAAGGCCAAACGGGAGAAAGACGACCAGCGAAGACGACCGGAACCACTGAAGTCACGACACACCTGATCGAACAGCCACCGTGTGATCAGTGTAGAAAGAGCGTCAGCCGTCGTCGGAGACGCCGTCGAACAACAGCGTAAACAGCTTCCGCTCTGCCGTCCGAAAGTGGCGGTTGAACGTCGGCTGAGAGACACCCAACGAGTGGGCGACCTCTTCGCCGGTTCGTTCCCGGGGCCACTCGAAGAACCCGCTGTAGTATGCCGTCTCGAGTGCGCGCAGCTGTCGGTCGGTGAGTCGCTCTTCGAGTGCCGACTGGAAGTCCTCTCTCGTTCGGGTCCCGCGATCACGCTCTCGACGGGCGAGGAGATCCGTCCCGGGATACTTCTGTTCGAGCATGTCGACGAACGATCGGACGTCGGTGCCGCGGGGGAGTTCGACGACGAATCGCGTCCGATCGTCGTCGGCGTCGATCGATCGCAAGACAGCCCCGTGGTCGGCGAGTGTCGTCGCGAGCGTCGAGTCCGCGGCGACGACTTCGAACAGTAACTCGTCGTCCCGATCGGTGATCAACTGAATCGATTCGACGGCGTCGATCTCGGTCGCGGCCGACCGAACCGCGTTCGGTGTCGACCCGCTGATGGTTACGAAGACGGTCGAGCGGTCGTCGGCGGTCGACCGCGGGATAACCGTCTCGAGAGTGAGGTGTGCGTCGACGTGGCGGGCGATCGACGAGAGGAGGTCGTCGGACTCGCGCATCGCGAACTCGAGTTGAGTGACGCTGTCGGTGAGCAACGCCTGTTTGGTCTCGACGGCGTTGATGGCGTAGGCGATCGTCTCTCCGAGTTCCACGAAGATCGACCGAGCAGGCTCGTCGAAGGCAGACGGGCGGGTCGCATATAGCGACAGCGCGCCGTAGACGTACTCGTCGTAGACGAGCGGAACGCTGAGAACCGATTGAATCCCCCGTTCGAGCGCTGCGTGACGCCAGTCGAGGTTCGAATCGGGATCGGCAGACGAATCGGGAAAACGGTGCTGATTCGAACGGTGGTCTCCGTCGCGAACGTCCGAAACGACGCGTTCGACGTGAGAGGGGTCTCGAGTCGCGATAGCCCGTCCGGTCGGTTCACCGAGTTTCGCGTTCACGTCGGCATCCGTGTCGGTTTCGAGTTCGACGTCGACTGCCTCGAGATAACCGTCGTGATCGCCCGCACACGCACGTGTCGAGACGAGATCGGTCGCCGTACTCACGTCCCCGATCCAGGCGAACGCGAGCCAGTCGATGTCGGCCAGTGCTTGACAGACACGGGCCTCGATCTCCGTCCGCGTTTCGGCCTCGACGAGCACCCGTTCGATCCGCTGCTTTCGGTCGGTGAGGGTCGTCAACTGATCGAGTGCAGCGTACGCCTGCGTGAGTTCCCGTTCCTGCTCGCGGACCGTCGATTCGCTGTCGATACGCGCCAGCGCAACCGCTGCGGTCGCCGCGAGGGCATCGGCGAACGCGACGGCGTGATCGGGAAACGACGACGCGGCGGTCAGAAGGAGGACACCACGCCCGTCGAGCGGAACGACCAACACGTGATCGCCGCGAATCCCGAGTCGAGAGAGCAGTCCGTCGAGGTCCTGCGAGGATCGAACTGCGGGCTCGTTTCGCTCGAGGAGTTCCTCGAGGAACGTCTCGCCGCGGTCGAAGACTGGAAGGTCGCCCGCGAGCCGGTCTGGCGTCGCGAACGCGGCGGGCTGGAACGCGTCGTCGGTCACCAGATAGAGACAGCCGACGGTCGCGTCGGCTCCCTCGAGCGCCGCGTCGACAGTCGTCTGGCAGATTTCCGTCTCCGTCGTCGCGCGAGTTAGTCTCACGGCTGCCTCCCGAAGCGACGAAATCGCCGCCAGCACCTGCCGGTGTTCGGTCTCCTCGCGAACGACACAGACGACGCGGTCGTCACCGCCTCGAGCCATCGGAGCCACGGAGATGCCGACCGGACACGGGTCACCGTGTCGCTCGAGGGTCGTCTCGATGGGATCGCTCCGGCGAACGACCGGGGAAGCGGCTCGCTCCCCGATTCGGTCGGCCGTCGTGGCGTCGACGACCGCTTCGAGGTCGCGGCCGACCAGCGGCTTCCCGCCCGCGAACTCGGAGAGTGCCGTGTTGGCGAGATCGATCGTCCGACCGTCGGTGTCGAGGACGAAGACACCGTCGTCGAGAGACTCGACGACCGCCTCGAACGATCGATCACGTTCACGTTGTGTCCGGCTCTCCGCGGAGTCGATCTCGCGAGCGTAGACGGACACGCCAGCGGCAGTGTGTGCAGTCTCGGTTTCATCGGCGGAATCGAGCGAGTCGGCGTGTGCCGTGTCGGTCGTGTCGGTCGCGTCGAGATCGCCAGCGGGAGTGGCGCGAGGGTGAACGAACACCGAAAACGTCGTCTCGAGATGGGGGTACTCGACGTCGAACTCGACGATCGATCCCGTTCGCACTGCTTCGTGGAATCGGTCGTAGAACGTCTCCCTGACCGAATCGGGGAGGAGAGTCCAGACGACGGTTCCACGGAGGTCCTCCTCGCCCTCCTCCCGAGCGTCGGCGAACAGGCGGCTCGCGGCGGTGTTGGTCGCCGTCAGTTCCCAGTCGGGTCCGAGCACGAAAAACGGGACGGAGAGCGCTTCGATCGGGTCTTCAGTGGATCGACTGGCGCCGTCGGTCACCGTCACGACGACACCCTCGACGGCCGGGTCTGAGAGCCGATTCGTGAACGTCACGTCGGAGACGTGCCAGGTACCGTCGGCCCGTCTGAGACGGCAGGTCGATTCGCGTGTCGATCCGAGCGGTGACTCCACGAGCGCCGCGACGTCCTCGAGGACGTCCTCCCGGTCGTCGGGATGGACGAAATCCAGCGGATCGCTCCGCTCGAGTTCGTCCATCGTGTAGCCGAACGCCGACTCGACCGCCGGGCTGGCGTAGCGAATCGATCCGTCGTCGTCGAGGAGGAGGACGGACGCATCCGAGTGCTCGAGTATCGACCGAAAGCGGCTGTCTACCGTCCGTGAGACCGAACTCTCGTCGGCGTCCGGTTCCGGAGATTGGGCAGACGGTGGCGCCGTGCCCGCACGCTCACGGAGCCGAGCCCGCTCGATGGCGTTTTGGACACGTGTGACGACGACTGCGGCGGACTCACCGGGTGTGACGACGTCCGTCGCTCCCGCCTCGAGAGCCCGCCGTGCATCCTCCGGGTCGGCGAGTGCGACGATCGGTGTCCGCGGATCGGCGGCTCGAACCGCCTCGAGAAGCGGGTCGAACGGAGTCTCGGAATCGGAAGTACAGTTAGAGAGAGAGTCAGAGACGGAGTCGGAATCGGTATCGGAATCCGACGCAACCGTCTCGAGACGCACGTCACAGACGAGACAATCGATATCGGCGTGTTCGAGGCGTTCGAGGGCGTCTGCCGTCGTCGACGCGAGGAGGAGCGACGAGCCGAGAAAGACGTCGGCGAGTGCCGACGTTGCGTCTGCCGCCCGGGCGGAGTTTCCGACGACGAGAACGCGACTCGCATCACCGACAGCGACAGCGGAACGGTTGCTCATCGTGGTCCCACCGAACCTCGTTCGAGGCCACAGGCGCGCTCGAGTCCGGGCCCAAGACCGGGTCCGAGATTCCCAGTCGCGTTCGAGGAGGCAGGTCCGTAACTCGAACGTGAATCGACGCTCGAGGGGGCGATCACGTAACCGAGATTACAAGAATGGCCGACCGAACTGATCGGCCGAGTTCTCGAGTCGATATCGGTGACACGACGAACAGCCACGGTACGGCGGGGTTTCGACTACGGAAGAATAAGTATCGTTCCCGTATCACCGGTAATTGTCTATTAGAAATCATTACAGCAGCCAGTGTGTCCAAGATTACTCGGGCTCGAACCCGAACCCGAACCCGACCCTGGATCCGAATCCGAAACAAGAACCACGCTGACGGTCGGTGGTGGTCCCCGAGCCAGTTACCGAAGCTGAAACACCCAGAACAGCCACTCCGAGTCGGGAATTCGCTCCCATCTAGGACGGGGGTGGAGCTGCCGTCGAAAAGACAAGCTGACCACTCCAGACCGTTCACCGGAAATTCGGTGTGTCGGTTCGAATCAGAAGTCGAAACCCACGGCGGGAGCGGCAGTCGTCGGTCGAGTTCACCGGAAACAAGGTGTGTGGTGCAGTGACAGTCGTGAGAGAACTCGAGGCGTCGCCTCACAGCACCTCGAGGTAGAAGATCGCCAGATACAGCTGTCCGAGACCGGCGACGATCATCACGACGCCGGCCAGACGCTTGAGCGTCCCGCTGTAGGCTGCGAAGCGGCCGGCGTTCGCGACGATCCCCATGCCACTGGCCACGGTCAGTGCGATCATCAGGAGGACGATACCACCGACGTACGTCGCCAACACGAGTGCGGCGGGGACTGTCGAGTACGAGAAGGCGTGGCCGATCACGAGGACGAAAAGCGGTGCGACACAGCCCGCGGCGGCCAGCGCGTAACCGGCACCGAAGATCCCGAACCCGAGAATACTCGAGCGGCGCTCGGGAAGCGGGATGGTCAGCGATGGCGCCCGGTCGGCGACGACGAGGACGCCGAAGACGACGAGGAGGCCACCGATGATCGGTTCGAAGAGTTCGATTCGCGAGAGCGGCCCCTGACCGACGACGAACGCGACGCCGATCAGAACGAGAAACGTCACGAGCACGCCGACACCGGCGACGAGACCGCGAGAGATCGCTCCGCCGAGTGTCGCTTCGTTCCCCTCAGTTTGACTGACGTAGAATCCAACGTAACCGGGGAGCAACGGATACGCACACGGGGAGAAAAACGTCGCGACGCCGAGTGTGAACGCGAACGACAGCGAAGCCAGGAGTTCCGGGTCGATCATCTGACTGGGAGACGGTGAGTTTCGATGGTGGCGATCACGTCGAGTCGCCCTCAGTCTCGGTTTCGGTCTCGGTTCCGATTCCGGTTTCGGTTCCGTCTCCGCTTTCACCCTCGAGGACGGCGTCGATCTGCGCGACGAGTTCGTCCGCGGAGGCGATCCCCTGGTGGGACCAGCGGACGCGGTTGTCGGCGTCGATCACGACGGCCGTCGGAAATCCGGAGACATCGTAGCGGACGTTCAGTTCGGCGGTCGGATCGACGCCGAGCAGCCAGTTACCGTCGTGGTCGTCCCACCACTCACGAAGCTCGTCCTCCGAGAGCGTCCGTCCGACCGGTTCGTTCGTCACCGAAAGAAATCGCACGTCGTCGGAGACGCGGTCGGCCGCCTCAGCCAACGCCGGCATCTGTTTCTCACAGGGTGCACACCAAGTCGCGAAGAAATCCACGAACGTGACCTGACCCGACTCCGGGACGGTGACCGTGCCGGCCTCGCTCCCTGTGGCCTCGACGGTCTCGAGTTCGATCGGGTCGTCGTCCTCTTCAGCCCCGTCTCCGTCGGTGTCGGTGTCGGCGGCCGCGTTGGGATCCGATTCGGCTGAATCGTTGGTATCGCTACCGTCGCTGTCGGCGCCGTCGCCGAACTCGTCCGTCGGCGGTCCGCGAGTCGCGAGAATCCCACCGCCTGCTACGACACCGACGCTTGCCAGCCCAGCGATGAGATCTCGTCGTCGCATGTTAGGGAGTCGTTCCGTGAGTACTGGTTTGGGATCCGAGGTCAGTCACAGTTTCGGTCTCGGTCTCGAGCGTGGGTTCAGTCTCGCCCGTGTTCGGCCGGGTTCTCTCACTCATCGCTCTCTTTCTCACCCTCACCTCCCGGCGTTCCCTCGACGACCGTCTGCAGATCCTCGAGAATCGTCTCCGTTCCGATCTGGGTCGCCTGTGGGTACGACCGTTCGACGATCCCGTCTTCGTTGACCAGCAGGATCAGGTTGTAGTGGATGAAATCGTATTCGTGGTCGTGGTCGGCGTGGTCGTGTCCGTCCTCGTCGCCGTGATCGTCGGCGTGACCGTCGTCTCCACCCTCGCCCACGTCTTCGCCCTCCTCGAGTTCCACCCGCTCGATCGGCATCCCGAACTCGTCGTCGAGTAGTTCCTTCCCCGCCTCGTAGCTTTCCGGACGCAGGAAGTGCCAGTTCCCCGCCTCGAGGTCGATTCCGAAGTCGTCGGCGTAGTCCTCGAGCTCTTCGGCGGTGTCCTGTTCGGGATCGAACGTCATCGCGAGGAAGGCGACGTCGTCTTCGTACCCCCGGTCTTCGGCGTCGAGTTGGGCCTGAACGAGTCGCTGAATGAGCGCTGGACAGGCACCGTCGGGACACGACGCGAAGAAGAACGTCATCAGGATCGATCGGTCACCCTCGAACTGCTCGCCGGAGATCGACTCCCCCGTCAGCGGATCCGGCAGCGTAAACGACGGGAATTCGTCGCCGTAGATCTGGTGGCTGGGACGACCGCGGCGGTCCGCCGGTGGCTCGAGAACGACCGAACTCTCGTCGACCTCCCAGGGCGTGCTCTGGGCTTCGGTCTCGCCCGAACTGTGACCCTGTTCTGGTTGCTCCCGATCGCCGTCGGCGGAACCCTGAATCGTCTCGAGACAGCCCGCGGTTGCGAGCAGTCCGGCGGTCCCGAGCGACGACAGGTACGTACGCCTCTCCATACGAGACGGGTGGGAACGAACAAGGAAATGTGCATTGGTTCGGTAGTCGAACGCCGGTTCGGCCGAACCGGAAGGGGTTTTTTCACCCATTCCCAACCTCCGCTAATGAATCGCCGTGGGTTCCTTCAGGGGACTGGTGTCGCGGGAGCGATCGGGCTCGCCGGCTGTCTCGAGCGACTCGGGTTCGAAGAGCAGTCGGCGTGGCGCGATCCGCCACTGGTCGAAGACCGACCCGACGCGGTCTACTTCCCCGCCTCGAGGGAGACGATGGGGAGCTACGGGACGGCGACCGACGGGGAGTACGCCGTGGCGCTCTCCTACACGTTCCCCCACCGCTTCTGGACCATCGCCGGCGACGAGACGAACCGCGTCACCGTCGACACCGAAGACACGATGCACCTCATGTGTACCGTCTGGGACCCCGAGACGGACACCGTCCTTCCGGTGGAAATGGAACTCGAAATTCGTCAGGACGGCGCGTCCGTCGACCGCCCGCTGGCGTGGCCGATGCTCTCCCAGCGGATGGGGTTTCACTACGGGGACAACGTCCAGTTGCCCGACGACGGCGAGTACACCGCCAGAATCCTCGTCGGACCGCTCGAGGCGACGCCCACCGGCGCGTTCGAGGGACGGTTCGAGTCGGCGAGCACCCTCGAAATCGACTTCGAGTACGACCGGTCCGATATCCACGACCTCGAGTTCGAGGAGACCGATTACGACGACTGGGGGTCGCAAGCGGCCCTCGAGTTGATGGACCACGGAAGCGGTGACGGTGGACACGCGCACGAGCACGACGACCACAGTCACGGCGATGACGGCAACCACAGTGACGATGACGGTCACGACGGTCACGATCACGACGAGGAGAATCACGACCACGGCGACCACGACGACGACGTCGGCCACCCACCGACGTCACGAGGACCGACGATCGACGACCTCGACGGAGAACTCCTCGGGAGCGAATCGAGCGCCGACGCAACTATTTCGGCTGTTCGGACGAATGTCGACCGACTTCTCGAAAATAACGGCGGCGAATCGGACGCTGTGGCCGACTCGGATACCGGTACTAGCACCTACATCGCGGTCTTCACTCGAACACCGTACAACGACGTGATCCTGCCGCTGATGTCACTCTCGATGAGCGTCGAGCGAGACGGTACCGTCGTCCACGAGGGGTCACTCAGGGAGACACTCGACCACGAGTTCGGCCACCACTACGGAGTCAGCGTCGACGACCTCGAGCGTGGTGACCGACTACAGGTTTCCGTCGACTCACACCCACAACTCGCACGTCACGACGGCTACGAAACCGCGTTCTTCGAGTTCGACGACGTCGTATTTTCGGTATGAGAATTACAGAAGTGCAAGGAGAAAGCCCACGACTGAAGTCGTGGGTGGATGTCAATCACGAGGGAATCTACCGATCCACAGTTACCGTACTTACTGAGTCGCGGTTTCGACTGTTCGACCGTTTCGCAACGGAGAGAAAGAGACTAGCGATGCGCGGGGTCGCGAGAGTGATTGGCTGTATCTGAGGTGGAAAACGGGGGCCTTCGTTGTATCAGTCGTGACGTGTGGAATCCAGTATATAAGAAACGATCGTGTAGAAATTGATAGCCAGTAGTTACTCGAACGAAGCACCCGATTTCACCAGACAGCGGCCAGAACGCCGATCACGCGTTCGAGGGACAGGACGTGATTGAGAACGGTCGTGAACTCACATCAAAATGTCCGGAGACCGAAGAGATCGGCGTTACGTCCAGAAAGACACGCCAGAACCGGCCATACCGCGGTGAACAACCGGTTTCGGAGTGAACGGTACAGTTCCGGTCGAAATGTGACGATGAAACGTCGATACAGTCGCCGAAATTCGAGTACGGCGGTGATAACTATTCCACCGCTACTCCTACAGCAGAGGTATGTCCCAATCGAACCACTCCCAGCTATACGTCGGTTGCCCCCAATGTGACGCCACGGTGAGCGCGTCGGTCCCAGCTGGGACTCGAACGAACGACCTCGACTGGAACGATCCGAATCGGTTACAGGGAAAAGAGACCAGCTGTGAGAACTGTGACCACGAACTCGAGTTCTACTATTACTGACCGTCCGAGAGATTGGACGGCTGGACGAGACGAACCCCGTGAAGAACCCCACCTCAAGGGTCGGGGCTTCCAGCTTCACAGCGTGGAGTTCCTGTTTCTGTGACGGAACTTGCATCCAGCGCGGACACAGGGGTTTCAGTCTCCACAGGCGTGAATTCGGAGTCTCCCACTCCTACTCGGCGTTGATGGCGAGTTCGAAGCTGGTCGGACGTGTTATTGTCCTGCAAACCAGCAGTGTTGAGTGACGCCATCACGATTGTTTGTTCGGTTCAGTTCTGTTTAATGGTTTGTATCTGTGTTGTCGGATTCATCCCCGAGGTCAAGTGGTTCGAGAATCGGAGATTCTCGTCATCACGAGAGACGTACGTCTCTCGAACGACCTCGGGGCATTCTCCTCGACCGCCGGTAAACGATTCTGGTTCGGGCGGCGAACAGATCGGTAACGATGTGAATATAGTAACAACTGAAACGATTTACACACTGATCGCACTCGTGCGATCATGTGTGCAGTGAGTTTTAGTGGCTACTAGAGACCGGCGACTACTCGAGGACCGAACCGCAGGAGTAGCAGAAACACACCGGGTTTCCGGTGAAAGCACCAGGTGTCTGCGTGAATGCCGGCGTATTCAGGGGAGTACACACCGGGTTTCCGGTGAATTGACGGTGGGACTGGAAGATTCGACTGAATTACTCGACGAGAGAGCAGGCAGAGAGGTCTGAACGAGAGGGGTTCTGATATTTGTGAACGGGTTCTACCATCGGAGCACCCCACGAACGATCCATCTGTGACTGGAGCGCGCGCACACCGGGTTTCCGGTGAAACGGCAGAAGCTGGTGTGGGTGAGAATCGGCGGGCGCGAAAGGAGAGAGGAAACGAAGGCAAATGGGGAAATCGAAACAAATGGGGAAATGGCAGGGGAGGAGAAAGGGTGTAAAGAGAGCAAAGAGGGAGAGAAGAGCAGTATCCGCAGTTGCGGTGTCGAAACCGGGATTCCCCGAGCGCGCGCACACCACGTTTCCGGTGAAACCGGGTGAGTGGAAGGGGAGTGTCTCACGGAAGGTCGCCGTTAGTGGGGAACGTGTTTTGAATGATCGTCGGTAAAGGACGCCACGAATGATCGATATGTACCACCAAAAGCGATTTCGGTGGCCGATCGCCGGAGTTTTGCTTTGTTTCGATGAGGTTATTTCTCTTATCCGGATCTAACTCTCTTAGAATCGGTAGCATGAACGAAGACAGCAATTTATATATAGCATAGGAGCTAAAAGTCCATTAAGTTAATCGGCTGGAAGAAGACATAGCTAGTCGGCTGGACGAGGTTTTCACCGGAAATTCGTCAGAACCGTAGAACAGATCGATGAATATTCTTCGCCCATCGAATCTCTCGAGCAATGAAATCCAAGTTCATCCACAATGAGTGGCAGGAAGTGCTGGGTTACAACTCCCTTTTCTTTTTCCCCTTCTCTGTTCGTTTGTTCTCACTTTGGAGACACTTCCACTCGTCGAGGTCTTCTGTTCTACTCATCGATCGTTATCTCGAGTAGCCGGTCGACGCTGTCTTTCCGTTGTATTCTCTGCGAGCGAGACGACGATCTGATGCCTTTTGTCCCTGGTTTTCGCCCTTCTACTCTTTCTACTCATCTCCCGATTTACCCCGATCGAATCACCGCGCCCGACCCCCACACCACGTTTCCGGTGAACGACAACCCCCGTTTCGACTGCACCCCCACCCCACCATTTCACCGTTTCACCGGAAACGTGGTGTGCGCGCGCTCCCACCCCTTCCTATCCAAACAGTAAAGCATATTCACCGGAAACGTGGTGTCTGTACCTATGCCGAGTTCCGGTGACGACCTCTTCACCCGAGAGGACCCCATCTTCGAGAACAAAGAGCTGCTCGAGATCAATCACCTCCCGGAGGAGGGTCGAATCGTGGGCCGGGACGACGAAATTTCCGATCTCGCCAACGCGGTCAATCCGGCGATCTTCGGACAGAGCCCGAGCAATCTTCTCATCTACGGCAAGACGGGGACGGGAAAGTCCCTCTGTGCCAAGCACATCTCCGCGCAACTCGTTCGGGTCGCCAAGGAGGAAGGCGTCACTGCGAAGTTCGCGTACGTCGACTGCGCACAGGACAACACGGAGACCCAGGCCGTCCAGACGATCGCCGATTCGCTCAACGATCCGGAGGTGACGACGATCAAGATCCCCGACAAAGGGCTCAGCACCTCGACGTACTACAAGCGCCTCTGGAAGGTCCTCGATTCCCAGTACGACGTCGTTCTCGTCATCTTAGACGAGGTCGACAAACTCGACGACGACGACATCCTCATGCAACTTTCGCGCGCGGGCGAGGCGGGAAAACTCACCGACTGCAAGATCGGCGTCATCGGGATCAGTAACAAGATCAAGTACAAGGATCGAATGGACGAGCGGGTCAAGTCCAGTCTCTGCGAACGCGAGTTCGTCTTCCCGCCCTACGACGCCAACCAGCTGCGAGACATCATGCAGGCACGCAGCGACGCGTTCAAGAACGGCGTCCTCGAGCCGTCGGTGATCCCGCGTGCGGCTGCCCTCGCCGCCCGGGAACACGGTGACGCCCGGAAGGCGATCGACATCCTCCGCTACGCCGGCGAGATCGCCCAGTCCAACGGGAGCAAGACCGTCCGCGAAGAGTTCGTCGTGCAGGCCCGCGAACGCGCGGAGACCGATCGCTTCCGGGAACTCATCCGGGGATCGACTCCTCACTCCCGGTACGTCCTTCAGGCGCTCGCAGTCCTCTCGCTCAACCGTCCCGACGAAGATGGGTTTCGAACGACCAAAATCTTCGACGTCTACGAGGAGATCTGTCGTCAGGAGGGATCCGATACCCTCTCGCTTCGCCGGGTTCGAGACCTCCTGAAAGAACACGCCTTCCTCGACATCATCGAACAATCCCGACACAGCGGCGGTAGCGCCGAAGGGAGTTACACCGAACATCAGTTACTCGAGGATCCGGACGTCGTCCGGAAAGTGCTGGTCGAGACGGACGAGGCGTGAGTTTTTTCGCGACCTGCTCGTCTCGATTCGTCCTCTCTTCTCGATTGCACTTCCGGTCTCGCCTCCACCTCCATCTCGACTTCGCCCTCCCGTCTCAACTCTACCCCGTCGATCGTCCACGTCTGGCGGTCCCAACGCGACCGAACCTACTTCCCGTTTGAACCCCTCTCTCCTGTAACAGATGCCCTCGAACGAAGATCGGGGAGTCGACGATTCCGCTGGGGAAACTGTATCGTCGGCGTCGACTGAACCCACAACCACACCCACAGCCGAATCCTCCGACACCACACTCGAGACTGAGTCGGTCACGTCCGATGTCGTGTCCGAACCGAGTGACGCCTTTCAGGCACTCGGCAACGAGATTCGGATCGGGATCCTCGAGACGATGCTCGAGTACGTCGATACGGATGCCAATACCGGCTCCGATGTCGAAGACGGCCAAACGAGCGATATCGATTCCGGGACCGACGTCGATGTCAGTCCCGATCTCCATACGCGGACCCGACTGACCTTCTCCGAACTGTTCGAGACGACGGGTCTCGAGACCTCTGCACAGTTCGCCTACCACCTCGAGCAACTGGTCGGGCCGTACCTCCGAAAGACTGAGTCGGGATACGAGTTGACCTATTCCGGATTGCAGATCGCCCGTGCGATCGCGTCGGGAGCGTACACGCATCGCGTCGATCGTTCCTCGATTTCGCTCGCCGAGTCGTGTCCGTTCTGTGAGGTCGACGCGCTCGAGGCCCGGTCGAGAGACAACGTGGTGACGGTCGCCTGTCGTGCGTGCGATCGGTCACTATTGAGTCTGCAGTTTCCGCCGGCGGGGCTCGTGGCACACGCTGGGAGTGAGACCGAGAGGGAGAGTAGAAGCGAGTCAACGGAGACGATCACAGAGGCGGACGCATCAACATCAACAGCGACAGCAACGGAGACGGAGACGGAGACGGAAGCAGCGACGGAGACGCCACCAGCACCCGAAGCAGGGATCCCCGACGCCTTCGACCGGTACCACCGCCACCGACTCGCGCTTCTGCGCGAGGGGGTCTGTCCGGAGTGCAGCGGTGACGTCGACGCAACGCTCACCTCGGTATCTGCGGCCGTCGAAGACGCCCTTCCCGAAGCGCTGACCGATCACGTCCAGGCGTCGTTCGAGTGCCAGCAGTGTGGCCACGACCTTCGAACTCCGGTCGCGCTCACCCTGCTCCAGCATCCCGCTATCGTCTCGTTCTACTACGATCACGGCCAGGACGTTCGCGAGCGCCCCATCTGGAACGTCGGTCACGAGTGGTCCGAATCCGTGCTGTCGACCGACCCGCTCTGTGTCCGCGTCGTGGTCGAACTCGAGGGCGACGTTCTCGCACTGTACGTCGACTCGTCTCTCAGGGTCGTGGAGGTTCAGCGGGCGGCGTCCGAAACCAGCTCCGAGTCGGGTGGAGACGAGACACGGACAGCGACCGAGATGGCAGCACAGACGGCGTCACAGCCGAACACGGACCGCACTGGAACGGCGACGAACACGGACGAGAGAACACCACATACCGACGACGGACCGCCGGAGGCGAACGCGGAGACCTCCTCTGTGACCGACACTGCGGAGACAGCTGAGACGACGACAACCGAATCGTCGACCAGTGACTCGTCCGAAGGGACGACGAGCGCGTAGCCCCCGCCTCACCCGTCCAATCGGTCTCCCCGAGCACACTACTCGTTCCGTCAACTGGCGGTCTCGAGCACACTATTCGTTCCGTCAACTGGCCGCCTGGAGTTCGTCACTCACCCGATCGCTCGAGAACAGGTCGACAGATGCCGTCTCAGCGTCGACGACGCAGATATCGACCTCGTCGGTCGAGAGCGGCTCGTCGACCGTCGTCGCGAGTGCCTCGAGTGCCGTGGTGAGACCCGCTTCTCTGCCGATTCCGTCAGTCTGTTTCTCGCTGGCGGTCGCTTTCGTTTTCGTTTCCGTCTGGTGTGGCTGGCGAATCCGATCCTCGAGGAATCCGCGGATTTCGGCCGCCCCGTTACCGATCGCGACCGCTCGCCAGCCGTACGGCGTCCCGCTGGGATCGATCTCGAAGAGTCTCGGGCCCGTCTCGTCCACACCGGCGACCAGCAGTGCCGTCCCGTAGGGTCTCGAGCCGCCCGTCTGGGTGTACTCCTGGACGTGGTCGGCGATCGCCTTCGTCAGGGACTCGACGCCGATCGGTTCGCCGTACCGAAGTCGGTGGCGCTGGGCGGCTTCGCGGGCGACCGCGACGAGCTGGCGGGCGTCGGCGGCGTGGCCGGCCGACGCGACCGCGACGTGGTCGTCGATCCGGTGGCTCTTCTCGACGGTCCGCGCCTCGAGCAGCGGCGACCGAACGGGCTTTCGCGCCGCGAGAACGACGCCGTCGTCGGTTCGGATGCCGACGCTCGGCGAGCCGCGTTCGACGGCCTCGCGCGCGTACTCGACCTGGTAGAGGCGGCCGTCGGGCGAGAAGATGGTATGACCGCGGTCGTAGGCCTGCTGGCTGGCGTTCGAGTTCATCTCACCTCACCTCCTCTCCGGTTGGCACGTCGTCACCGACCGTCGGAGCCACCGCTTCGACCGCCGTCTCCAACTCGTCGAACCGCTCGAGTTCGACACCGGCAGCGGTGACTGTCGCGACCGTTATGCCGTCGCCGCTGGCCGTATCGCGTGCGGTCGCGCTTCGGACTGCGCTGGCGACGATCGGTCGAAGGTCGCCGACGGTCTTCGTACCGGTCGCTTCCCCGAGCGTTCCCTCGAGCGCGCCGTAGGCCAGTTGCATTCCACTGCCGCTGGCGGCGTAGTCGGCGGTCATGACGCCGCCACCGGGGCCGATGTCGTAGACGGCTGCCCCGACGTCCGTGCTGTCGCCGGCACTCGATTCCGCCTCAACTCCATCGTCCTCGACACCCGCGAGTAGCAGGTCGAGCACCCGGTAGGGACCGCGGCCGACCAGCCCGCCGGCGAGCGTCGCCAGCGACTCGAGGGATATCGCGGTCCCGTGCTCGAGTTCGTACAGTCGAGATTCGGCTCGGAGTTGGCGGACGAACGACTGGGCGTCGCTGACGCTCCCCGAGAAGGCGACGGCCGCGCGGTCGCCGATCGGTTCGATCTTCTGGGTCGTCCGGTTCGCGACGAACCGGCCGCCACCGACGCTCGCCCGCGTGTCCGCTCCGAGTACGACGCCGTCGGAGCCGGCGACCGCGACTGTGGTCGTTCCGGTTTTGACGACACCGGCGTCTTCCGTGTGTTCTATCTGCGATCCGATGGATCGGTGCTCTCGCTCGAGGCACCTTCGTTCCGGCTCGGGCATCCCTCGCCGGGGACCCACCCCGAATTCGCGTCCGCGGTCGATCGATTCAATTCTGTCTGTCATCGTCAGTGGGAACGTGCCACGCCGGAATAATTGTTAGCTAAAATATATTTTAGCTGGCGATGCGTACGAACCCGTTTCGGCCGTTCGTCTCGATTCTGTCGCCGAATTTTCACTGGAAACCCGGTGTGTTAGTCGGGCCCACTATCCTGACTCTCTTATCACTCGAACTCACTCACGGCCCGGACTTTCGTCCGATCGAGTTCTTCCTCACCTTCCACTCTCTCGTTCCCTCGAGTTCTCACCACCCGCGGGGCGTCTCGTTCAACCGCTCTGGGCCATCGTCGGTGACGACCACGAGATCCTCGATCCGAACGCCGAACTCTCCCTCGAGATAGACACCCGGTTCGACACTGAAGACCATCCCCGACTCGAGTTCGCGGTCGTTTCCGGCGACGATGTAGGGCGGTTCGTGGACCTCGAGGCCGACGCCGTGGCCGGTCCGGTGGGTGAACGCGTCTCCGTAGCCGGCGTCTTCGATCACCGTCCGTGCGGCGCGATCGACTGCCGACGCCGTGACGCCGGGTTCGACAGCCTCCACGGCGGCCTGCTGGGCTTCGCGAACGACGTCGTGAACCCGCTGGAACTCCTCACTGGGTTCGCCGTCGAAGACGACCGTTCGGGTCTGATCGCCCGGGTACCGACCCGTTCCCGACTCGAGGTCGGCCGTGACGAACGCGCCGAAGTCGAGGACAACGGGATCGCCCGGTGAGATTACCCTGTCGCCGCTGTGGTGGTGCGGTCTGGCTCCGTTCGGCCCCGAAGCGACGATGGTCGTGAACGCGGGCTCGCCGCCGTTCGTCTTTCCCTCGATACCCTCACCAGCCTCCGTCTTCCCGCTTCCCCCATCTCCCCCTGGACCCCCTCTTCCCCCATCTCCTCTCCCAGAACCGCCGTACACCCCTAGCAGCCGATCGATCTCCGTCGCCAGCTCCGCTTCGGTCAGTCCGACGATCTCTTCTCCGCGTTCGCGAATCTCGAGTGCGACCCGATCCGCGAGGGTTCCAGCCCGTCGAAGCGCCTCGAGTTCGGTCTGGTCTTTTCGAATCCGCAGCGGTTCGAAGACGGCGCTGGCGAGGCCGAACGTCGCGTTCGGGCGAACCGATCGCAGGTCCTGGGTGAACGTCGCCCACATCGTGTCGTCGACGAGGATGTGCGAGTCGTCCGTCTCGTCCACACCACGTTCCGTCAGCACCTCGTCGACCAACGCCAGCGGATCGTCGTCGTCGGCCCACAGCCTGACGTCGTCGATCGACGTCTCTCGAAGCTGGTCACCGTACAGTGTGGGAGCGACGAACGCCGGTTCACCTGTCCGTGGAACGAACAATAGCAGGTGGCGTTCGGATGGTGACTCGTCGAACCCGGTCGCGTACGTGAGATTCGGGCTCGGGAACAGGACGACACAGTCGGCGTCGACGTCGGCGTCGGCGTCCTCGAGGCGGTCTCGACACGCACGGAGTCGCCGGTCGAAGCGGTCGGTCATGTCGCCACGTTCGGCCTAGAGTTCAATGAAACGTGACGGTCGTCTCGCTGTGTGGCGTCGTTCGTGACCACGTCGGCCATACCTTCACGATAATTCACACGTTTCGGTTCCGATGAACGATATCGGTTAGTATTAGACGTCCCTGCAGGCGCAGGCCGGCAATCAACCCCGTCCGATACTGTGTTGTACAGCGAATGCGTTTCAACGAGGAGCGACAGTCGTCGACCGACAGGAGTCAGGACCACCAGCAATCGAAAGGGTCCGGTCCGCTCATCGTCGTGTCGAACCGACAGCCGTATCGACACGAGTACGCCGACGATGACGATGTCGACGGTGATGCCGACGACGATCCCCCGACCGACGTCGACGATGACGACGATGCAACTGCCGACGACGGCGTCGCGGACGCCGACGCAGACGCGAACGCGGACTCGGAGCCGAATTCGCCCGAACCCGAAGACTCCGAAATCACGGTCGATTTCCCGACCGGTGGGCTGACGGCCGGACTCGATCCCGTCCTCCAGCAATCCGGGGGGACGTGGATCGCCTGGAGCGACGGCGAGGCCGACCGTGCCGTGACCGACGACGACGGCTGCGTCGCCGTCCCTCCCGACGACGAGTCCTATACTCTCCAGCGTCTCTGGCTCTCCGAGGAAGCCGTCGAGGGCTACTACTACGGTTTCAGCAATCGCGTACTCTGGCCGATCTGCCACGAGTTCCCCGAACTCGTCGAGAACCGGACGGGCGATCAGGACTGGTACCAGCGGGTCAATCGGACGTTCGCCGACGCAATCGTCGACCACGCGACCGAGGACGCCGTCGTCTGGCTGCAAGACTACCATCTCGCGCTCGCGCCCGCGATGGTCCGCGAGGACGTCCCCGACTCGACCACCATCGCACAGTTCTGGCACATCCCCTGGCCCAACCCTCAGGCGTTTCGCGCCTGTCCGAACGGCCGGGAACTGCTCGAGGGGCTGCTCGGAAACGACCTTTTGGGCTTCCACATCGACAGTTACGTCGAGACGTTTCTCGCCTGTGTCGATCGGTTCGTTCCCGAGGCGGACGTCGACTACGAGTCCAGGCAGGTCCGCTACGAATCCAGCCAGACGCAGATCACCGCCACCCCCATGGGTGTCGACGCGGAGTCCTACGACCGCACGAGTCGATCGTTGGACGGCTCGTGCTGGCGGTCCCTTCGCGAACGCTACGACATTCCGAGCGACGTCGCGATCGGTCTCGGTGTCGACCGACTCGATTACTCCAAGGGGATCCCAGAACGTCTCGCGGCGGTCGAACGCCTCCTCGAGCGCAATCCCGAGTGGCACGAGCAGTTCACGTTCTTCCAGAAAGCGACGCCGAGTCGGACTGACATCCCGGCCTACGCCGAACTCGGTGAGTACGTCCGCCACGAGGTCGATCGGATCAACGCCCGGTTCGCGACCCGGTCGTGGGAGCCGATCGTCTACACCGAAGATTACGTTACGAAAGAGGAACTCTGTACGCTGTATCGTCGCGCGGACGTGATGCTCGTCAGTCCCCTACTCGACGGGATGAACCTCGTCGCCCAGGAGTTTGTCGCCGCCAGCGTCGATGGACAGGGTGCGCTGGTTTTGAGCGAGCGTGCCGGTGCGACGGAGACGCTCGGCGACGACGTGTTCACGATCGATCCGACGCGGGCCGACGAGTTCGCGACGACGATCGATGCGGCACTGACCTGCCCGGAGATCGACCGCCAGCAGCGGATGACCCGGCTACGACAGCAGGTCTTCGACGGCGATCTCGAGGCGTGGATGGACAGTCAGTTCGCGGCGATCGATCGGATTCACGGGTCGGGGTTCGAGTCTAGTTTCAGGTCCGGTTCTGACTCTGACTCTGATTCTGATTCTGGACCCGAACCCACGTCCGGATCTAGCTCGAAATCGCCGGCCAACGTCGACTCCGAATCCGGCGACAGCGAGACACAAAACGACCGCTCATCGCAGTCTCACTCACAATCAGCCAGATAATGTCGACACTGGAACCGACGCACTCGTTCGACGAGCCGTTGGCACAGATCCGTGAAGGGCTTCGAACAGCTTCCAGCGCGCTCGTCTGTCTCGATTTCGACGGCACACTCGCACCGATCGTCGACGAGCCTGACGCGGCGACGATCACGCCCGAGAACAGGGCTGCAGTGGCGAAACTCGCCTCGTCACCGGCGATCGCGACCGCGGTCGTCAGCGGACGGGGGCTCGCGGACGTCCGCGACCGCCTCTCGCTCCCGATCACCTACGCCGGCAACCACGGCCTCGAACTCTATCGCGCGGGTGAGACTTCTGTCCACCCGATCGCCGGTAAACGCGCGTCGCTCGTCGAGGAGGTCTGTGCCACGCTCGAGCAGGTACTGGCGCCGATCCCGAACGTCAGGATCGAGAACAAACGGTTGACCGGGACCGTCCACGTCCGGTCGGTGCCCGAATCGCTCCACGAGACCGTTCACCGGACCACCCGGTCGGTCGTCGACCACGTCGGTGGCGGGGACCTCGAGACCTCCCCCGGGAGGCGAATCGTCGAGATCTCGCCGTCGGTTCCCTGGGGCAAAGGCGACGTCGTCTCGCTGCTCGAGGCGTCGTGTCTGGGCGATCCGTTCGTCCTCTACATAGGCGACGACGTGACCGACGAGTCGGCGTTTCGCGTGATCGAACCCGAGGGACTCGGGATCCACGTCGGAACCGATCGAGCGTCGATCGCCTCGTGTCGCGTCGACTCGCCGACCGGCGTCGCCTCCCTGCTCGAGTGGCTCGCCACCCAGGGTATCGACGAACTCACCGGCGGTGGGGGTGCCAGCGCGCGCGCTCCTTCGCTTTCGACGACGAGTTCGGACTGATACGCTCTCGTTTTCACTCTCGGGTGGATTCGATTTCCATCGGGTTCGATCTCGGAGCCTCGATTCGGTTCTTCAGTTACGATTCGTTCACTGGACGGATGCAGAACGGACTCTCGATTCGGGAGTGTAGGAAACGGAAAGGGTGAGTGGGGGGATGACTGGGTGGAACGGAGTGACTGGAATGTGAGATGTCGTCTGGCAACGACTATGATGGGGGATCAGTTTCGTTGGTACCGTTCTCTCTATCGCAGCTCTCGTCCACACCCACCTACAACTTCCATCGGACACGACTTATAATTTCCGATCGCTATTTCCATTCCGAACAACCGGCGTAGAGCCGAAAGTATTAGTTACCATCGGAAATATAGGTCTATAACGAGTGTGAAAATCAGTGAAACTCCGACAACCTACAGACTTTCTCATCCTCGAGGCACTCGAGGACAAAGGCCGTAACGTAGCGACGAACCTTGCTGCACACACTGGCAAGAGCCGAAAGAACATCAACACCCGCCTTCCGGTCCTCGAAGACTACGGACTCGTAGCCAAGATCGGTCCAGCCGAGCGATCCGGGCTCTACGAGCTCACCTCTCTCGGGAAGGCTGCACTGGTCTACCAGGACCAGTACAACGAGGTCGACGACTTCGAAGCCCTCATCGAGGGACCGAACGCCGGCGTCTCCAGCCAGCCCGCGGAGGCTCAAGCGAGTTTCGTCCGCGGCGAGGGCGACCAGTCCGACGACACGGACCTCGACGAAGCAGACGAGTAACCGGGATCGTAACTGGAACCGAACCGGATTCCGCTGTTCGTCGCGACTGAACACGAGTCGTGTTCCATCGGTTGGCGCTCTCGTCTAGAGTGTCTCTCGTGGATGGACACCTAGCGGCTGCTCTGTTCGATACTCTGACCCGATGCTCCCGCTTCGCCCCATCTTACCGTCGCCAGTTCCATTCTCCGTCTCTGTCTGCCTCTCCCTCTTTGACCCAGATTCAGACTCAGATTCAGACTCAGATCAGTCTTAGTTACAGTTTCGTTTCCGTTCTACTCTACACCGTGAACTACCCCACCCTACTCGCTCGCCACGACTGCCGTGGCTCGCTCGTTGAGGGTAGGGCTTCCCTGCTTGCGCGTGGGACTTCCTGACTCGACGACGCGACTTGCACTCACTTCAAGTGGTTCAAAAGAACCACCGTTCGCGAGCACAGCGGTCGCAGTCTCCGCAGGCGTTACTTCGGCCAGTCCATTGCCTAGATACGCCGCTTTAAAGCACCCAAACGACTCCGTATCCGCGTCAGCCTCACCAGCGTTCACCAACTCGACGCCATCTTGCAAGACGTTCCAACTGGCGTTCTGGTCGCGGTCAACTTCCAGTCCACACGTTGGGCAGGAGTGTTCTCGAATCCAGATCGGTTTCCACACGCTCGTGTCACAACCTGCACACTGAATCGTCGTACCCCGCGCGTCGACCGGGACGACGTGGACGCCGTGTTTGTTCGCCGCGTGGGTGAGGATTTGCCGGAACTGCGCCCATGCGACGTCCTGCTTGTTCTTCGCGCTTTGCTCGCCTTCCAGCATCTCCTTCACGCTCAAATCCTCGAGGAAAATTAAGTCGTACTCGGAGACAAGGATGAGCGCGAGTTTGCGCTGATAGTCGAGCACTCGGCGGCGGATACGCCGCTTCACTCTGGCGACTTTGACGCGTTGTTTCTCCCAGTTGTTCGAGCCTTCCTCTTTCCGAGCGCGTGTTCGTTGTTCGCGGGCTAATCGCTCGTGGTCTTTATCGAGATCGACGCGGCCGTACGCCACGCCGTCACTCGTATAGGCGAACGATAAGACGCCGAGGTCGATACCCACCATGTCGTCTTCGTCGATGTCTTCGACGGCGGGTTTCTCGGGCATGTCCTCCCACGGTTTGTCGACGCTGAACGAGACGAACCAGTCGCCTGTGGGTTCTTGTTTCAGGGCGACTTCTTTGATGGTGTACTCGTCTGGAATTTCGCGGTGGTAGTTGATGGGAATTTCGCCGATTTTGCTGAACCAGACGTACGTCTGACCACTCTTTTTGCGGAGTTCGAAGCCAGACTGGCTGTACGTCACGCTGTTAAACTCTCTCGGCGGCTTCCACTTCAACCGCCCAGTTTCGTAGCCCTTCGCTGTTAACTCGTCGAGTCCGGTTTGGTCTCGGTGGAGTTGCGTGATGGTGCGTTGGGCTGCTTTGGAGTGGACTTCGTTGTAGATTGGCCACTCTTGTTTCCACTGGGTGAGTCGCTTGTGTTGGGTGTACTCGGAGGGTTCGTTCCACGGGTCCGCTCGACGCTTGTCGTATAACGCGTGGTTGCGGATTTGTCGGTGGATGTCGATGTGTCGGTGAGCTTCACGAGCCGTTGCCTCGTCGGGGTACGCGGCGTACCGGTACGAGGTGTTGAACGGGTCGTTTGGCTCTTCGAACATGTGTGGATTGAATCCTCGTGTTCCGTTTTCGGGTATGTCATATCTAGTATTAAACGTTTGGAACGCGAGCGGCGATTCATCCCCGCCCTACTCGCTCACTACCGTTCGCTCCTTGAGGACGGGGCATTCTCGCCTACTTACTGGTAATCTACTCGATTACAGTGTGGTTAGCTAAACTATATTTATCTGTCACGAAGCGCTAGAGTATGAATAGAAACGGACGAATCCGTCGGCACCTACTAGCCACCGTGTCAATGACTGTGTTCGCCGGGATCGCGGGCTGTACAGGGAGTGGTGATGATCGGACCGACGAACCGGCCCAACCCGAATCGTCCGATTCGAACGGAAGTCCGGACCCGAATACGGACTCGATCGCTGACGACCAGTGGGATGTCGAGACCCCCGACGATCCAGCGTTTCTCGCTAATCCCTCCGTAGAGGAACCGTCGGACGAAGCGAGTTACGTCCTCGCAACGACGATTAGGGATCACGGAGAGATCGGCGAGTACGACCGCTTCGAGGTGAGCCTCGAGCGCGTCGCGTTGCACACGACCGACGGTGACGATGTCACCGTCCCTCTCGATATCTCGATCGACCTGACCGCATACGAGACCGGGCCGACCGGCGACATCGTCACCCTCGCGTGGGATGTCGGAATTCCTGCCGGCACCTACACGTCACTGACGCTCGAAGCGAGTCCCATCGAGATCGTCCACGAGGCCGATGGCGACATCACCGACGGGTTCGAGGAGCCGCCGACCGCCGAGTTTTCGGCTGACGACGGCGTCGAAATCTTCGATGACGGCGCGTTACTGACGGAGATGGAACTCGAGGTCAGATACGATTCCGTGAGCGGGACCTCGACGTTCGAGGAATCGCTCGCAGTGAACACCAACGGTATGGAATCGGTCGTTCTCGACCCCCGCGAGTACGAAAACTGACGGACAGGTACCCCGAACGAAGGACAACCGACAACTCGTAAGCGAACGGCTCGAACACTACCGTTCGGATCGATCGTTCACTTACGCTTCGAGTTCGTGGGGGACGATGATGCTTCTGTGGGCTCTTTCAGTGGCGCTGTTGGGGGATTACTCGAGAGTTATCGAGAGACTGAGTGACAACTAACCTGAGCGTTAGAACCCCCGCGACCGAGAGGAACGTATGGACTTCATCGCGGATGCGAGGCGTGATCGATCGACGACGAGACGAGAACTGGTACGAGTGTGCAGCGCGGTAGCCATCACCAGTGTCGCGGGCTGTCTTAGCAGCGACGACGACGGCGAGAGTGACAACAACAGTCCCGGTTCGGAGGGCGACGATAGCAGTGACGGTGGAAACGGCGATGACACTGATGGCGAACGGACTCGACTCGAGTCGGGAGACGGATGGCAAGAACCCCATGACGGTGTCGAGATACCGGACGATCCGGGGACGGCGATACTGGAAATCGGCGGTGAAACGGTTACGCTCACCGGAATTGCAACCGGTGGCGAGGTCTCCGAGGACGATATCAGTACGACCGGCGCGGAACAGTTCGAGATTCAGGGCAGTTTTCAGGGTGGTCAGTATCGAGAGACCCAGATATCCGTCAATTTCACCCGCATGCTCGGATACGAGGACACGTCCGGACGATGGGCCGAGTCGGATGCGTTCAGCCTCGTACGCGGAGACGGAATCAGGCTCGGGAACGTGATTTATCGCCTGTACGAGGACGGGCGACTCGCAAACGACGACATCGCGGGCGAACTCGATGGCCGACGGTTCACTGACGAGTCGTTCATTCACGCCAATCGCAACGGGATTGTGACGATTGTCGAAGAGATCGACAGTCACGAAGACGATTCATTCGACGGTCGCTTCGAGTTCGGTGCACGACTCTCGGACGACTGGAACGAGCTCTAGAGTTCGAGACACTCCATATCGGGTGCAGAGATCGGCTCGGTTTCACCCCACGAATGGAAAGTCACTGTCGCAACATCCATCTCGAACTGAACGGGATAACCGGTTTCGGTGCTGACGTACCAGCGAGCGTCCTCCTCTGGATGCTCGTACGCTTCGACTGATTCGCCGTTCATCGTCGTTGTCTCGGACGGCTGTAACTGCTCTTCGACACCTCGCGGGTTCTCGATGTCCGGCACGGAGTTTTCAGCCGGCGGGTTTTCCTCGATAGTGCAGTTTCCGCTGACGATCGCGTACGTCTCGCCGTCGACGTGATAGGATTCGATCACCTCGCCGTTACCGAACTCGGTGTGGGTGTGGTAGTCCCCTTCGTGATAAGTTTGCGTAATCGACGGCGTCCCAGCCTCGTGAAGATCGATTTCTGCGACGTAAGAGTTGCCGTACCTGATGGCATCTTCTCCCGATCCGTCGCTGTCTGTGCTCCCGTCGCCACTTCCCTCACCGTTGCTGTCTGTGCTCTCGTCGCTGCGACTGCTGGTGCCGTCACTCTCTGTATCGTCGCCCGTACAGCCAGCCAGCCCAGTGGCAATCCCGACGCTGCACGCGGCAAGTAACCGGCGTCGCGTCACACGGCCGCTCATCGCGTTCCCTCCTCACTCGATCGACGGGCAAGCAGATACGACACACCGGCCAGTCCCGCGAGCGCGCCGACAGCACCGGGACCGGGCGATCCGTCATCGCCCGATTCGGCGCCACCAGTTCCATCGTCATCCGATTCGCTACCCTCGACTCCGTCGCCAGTACCTCCGTTTTCGGTGTCGGTACTCCTCCCGTCCCTCGACTCCCTTTGCTGCTCGATCTCTTCGAGCGACGGTCTGTCGGCGGCCGCCGCGGTCTCGGCCCAGACGTCGTGGTGGCCGAGCGTTCCGTACTGCATACGTGTTCCTGTGCCCGATCCGGAGACGCCAGCGTTGACTGCGTAAACGGTGGTCTCGTTGGCGAAGTAGACGACGCCGTCGACGACAGTCGGCGAGGGGGCATGTCGCATAATTCCGATCGGCGTTTCGGTGTCGAACCGCCACGCCACCGAACCGGAGTCGGCGTCGAGCGCGTAGAGATACCCATCGTCGCTAAAGACGAAGACGGTCCCCTCCGCGACGGTGGGGGACGAA
This sequence comes from Natronoglomus mannanivorans, assembly GCA_025517485.1. Classification (GTDB taxonomy): domain Archaea; phylum Halobacteriota; class Halobacteria; order Halobacteriales; family Natrialbaceae; genus Halomontanus; species Halomontanus mannanivorans. Next base: position 191,664 of record JAOPKB010000010.1, read on the forward strand.
CGAACTTTGTCCCCCTCACCACTCGAATCACGGGCCTCGTCCGTTACATTGGTCGTCCACTCTTCGGTTCCGTCCTCGGCGTCTACAGCGTACATGTACCCCTCCCAGTCACCGATGTAGACGGTCCCGTTCGAGACGGTCGGTGAGGAACTGACGTTTGTCGGTTGGAGTTGATACTCCCATTCTAGTTGTCCATCAGCCGCGTCGACCGCGAGAAGCCGCCCTCCCGCTTCGCCGACGTACACGGTACCGTCTGCAACGGTCGGTGACGATCGAATCGGGCCGTTGGCCTCGAACGACCACTCTTCGTCGCCCGTCTCGGCGTCGATCGCGTATAACGTTTCGTCGTTGCAGCCAACGTAGACTGTTCCGTCGGAGACGACTGGGGCCGAATTGACACCGTCGTCAATTTCGAAGGTCCACTCACGCTCAGCGGTCCACGCATCCAGTGCGTAGACGATACCGTCGTCGCTTCCCAGGTAGATTATTCCGTCGGAGACGGTCGGCTGTGTGCTGGGAGCGTGTTCCATATCAACGCTGTACAGTCGTTCGTTGGTCACCGCGTCGTAGGCCTCTACTGCGGCGTCGCCGCCGTCCTGGGCAATAAAGACGATGTCGTTAACGACGGTTACCTCGTTGATCGGCCGCGACTGAAAAATCTCCTCGAGTCCATCGCCCGTGTCGGCATCGATCGCGTGGAGTCGGTGGCTCGGTTGATCCGACATCCCGACGTAGACGACCCCGTCAACGACTGTTGGTGCGGTTCGTGCCCGCTGGTCGGCTTCGTAGGTCCACTCGACGGTCCCACCATTTGTGGCCGCAGTCGCAGAGACCGTTCCGGCCAAAAAGATGCCTGCTATCGCTCCCCCCACTCCCACACCGGACTTTAGTACGTCTCGTCGAGTTGGACCGGAAACCGTCCGGCTCTGAATTCCTTCCGACGCGTCGATTCGCTCTCGAGTTTGCGCTTGCTTGTGGATGTCCTTCCGAGGACTTGCTGGATGTTTTTCGCTGTCTGCGTGCCGTTTCATATCGGGGTATTGATTGTTACGTACTTTGCTTTCATCTGAGAGAGAAGTAATCGACGGACTTACATTGAAGTAATCAGGCCCGTGACGAGCAATCGTTTCCGACAGATTTGCCGATTCCGACCGCGGTCTGACACCGCGAAATCCGGTGAACTACCCCACCCTACTCGCTCGCCACGACTGCCGTGGCTCGCTCGTTGAGGGTGGGGCTTCCCTGCTTGCGCGTGGGACTTCCTGACTCGACGACGCGACTTGCACTCACTACAAGTGGCTCAAAAGAGCCACCGTTCGCAAGCACAGCGGTCGCAGTCTTCGCAGGCGTGACTTCGGCCAGTCCATTGCCTATATACGCCGATTCAAAGCACCCAAACGACTCCGTATCAGCCTCCGCCTCACCAGCGTTCACCAACTCCACGCCATCCTGTAGGATGTTCCAACTGGCGTTCTGGTCCCGGTCAACTTCCAGTCCACACGTCGGGCAGGAG
>JAOPKB010000011.1 GCA_025517485.1 Natronoglomus mannanivorans
GGCAGCGAGACGCTGGTCGAGAAGTACCCCAAACTCCGGTACATCCTCGGCTAGGACGCTGATCGTCCCGAGACGATCACTCGCTGTCGTTGTCTTCTCCCTCGTTCTCGTTTTCGTCGTCTTCGTCTTCCGGTTCCGGATCCTCGTCTTCGTCTCCCGGATGTTCGTCCTGCTCTTCGTCTTCGTCTTCGTCTTCGTCCTCGTCGTCAGCCTCGACTTCGTCGTCATCGTCGTCGACGTCCTCCGGCGCCTCCTCGGGCGGCTCGATCTCCATCCCCTCGCCGGCCGGCACGATCTCGAGGACGACACCGGTATCACCCGCCGGAATACCGACTTGGTTCGCGATGACGTACACCTCCCCGTCGGCGCCGCGACCGAACTGGCGGACGAAGTGGTGGAGCTGGCCGTCCTCGCTGCCATCGAAGAGCACCTCCTCCATCTCCCAGAGGTCATCCCGTGGCCGTCCGCCGGCCTCGTCTCGCTCTTCGGTCTCCTCGAGGTCCTCCGGGGTCGCAGCGAACACACGCCCGTCGGGGATCTGACGTCCCTGATCTCGCGTCCAGTCGCCGAAGACGTACTTGCCCTCGAGCTCTTCGATCGTGTCGTCCTCGTAGGTGTGGCCGCCGATGATGACGATGCCGACACCCTGATCCTGATAGACCTGCGGATACTCGACGACGGGGTCGATCAGCGGTTCCCCGCCGCGGACGTCGTCGGGGGTCTCGGTCGGACACTCTTCGGGCGGCGTCGCCGGCGTGTCCGTACTGAAACAGTGTGAGCCCTCCCGGACGTTCCAGCCGTAGTTCCCACCCTTCTCGATCTCGTAGGCGGCCTCGAAGAGCACCTGTCCGGCGTCGGCGACGATCAGTCGATCGTCGCCGCTGAACGTGATGCCGAAGGGGTTGCGCAGCCCCCAGGCGAAGTACTCCTCGAGTCCCTCACCCTCGAGTTCCTCGCCCTCGGCGAACGGATTGTCCTCGGGGATGGCGTAGGGCTCGCCGTTTTCACCCTCGTTGTCGATGTCGATCCGGTGAATCCCACCCAGCAGGTTCTCCGTCGTGTCCTGGCCGTTACCACCCTCGTTCTCGTCGTACCAGTCCTCGACGTGGCCGTAGTCGCTGTCGTTTCCGCCACCGCCGTCACCCATCGGAACGTAGAGGTAGCCGTCGGGACCGAACGCCATCGGCCCGCTGTCGTGGTTGTACTGGGGGTGTTGAATCTCGAGCAGCCGTCGCTCGGAGTCGGGATCGGCGCTGTCGTCGTCGTCGGCTTCGAACTCCGCGATCACCTGGACGTGCGACCAGCCGTCGGGCGTCTCCTCGTCCGGCGGGGCGCTGTAGTTGACGACGAAACGGCCGTTCTCCTCGTAGTCGGGGTGGAACTCGATTCCGAGCAGGCCGCGTTCGTCGTAGTCACCCTCGGGGTCGGCGTAGCCGCCCGCGAACTCCTCGGCGACCGCAACCATCCGGTCGCTGATGTCGAGGAACGGATCGCCCTCGAGGTCGACGCCGTCCTCGTCGATCGCCCAGATCTCGCCGGTCTGGTCACTGACGTACTGGTAGTCGCTCCCCTCGGGATCGTCGAAGTCGGTCGGCGCGATTAGCCCCTCGGCGACGGGCTCGACCCCGACGGTCGGGCCCTCGGGGAAGTAAGGTTCGGCCTCCTCCTCGTCCGGCGCTTCCTCCTCGACATCGTCGAACGCGATATCCCCCCGCATCGTCTGGGGATGGGGCTCGCAGTAGTACTCCGCCATCTCTTCAGCGGCCTCGAACTCCACCGACTGGGTCTCGCCCTCGCCGGTCATGATGTCCGTCCTGACCAGTTGCTCGCCGTCCTCGTCGATGATCACGAAGTTGTGTCCGATCCCGTCGAGGTTCTCCCAGACGAGTTCGTAGGTCTCGCCCTCCTCGAGGACCAGCGTGGGGTTCGTCTCGTCTTCGATCTCCTCGGGAGCCAGACCGACCCAGCGGCTGCTCTCACCGCCGAGTTCGAAGTAATAGTCGTCTTCGGCTCCGTCATCGTCATCGTCATCGTCTTCGTCCTCCTGTGCCGAACCGACACCACCGAGCCCGGCCACCGCACCGGTCGCAGCCGCGGCCTGCATGAACCGGCGTCGGGACGGTCGGGTTCTCGCCCGATAGCGACCGGCCCTCGGTCGTCGGCGATCACGGTCTGATTTCGTGTTCGTGTCCGTACCCGCGTTTGCGTCCCCGTTCCGCTCTCGGTTGTCTTTCTCACTCATTGGTCGTCTCCGCGACGCTACACCGATACCGACGAAAAGGAGCCGCGACTGTTACAGCGCCTCGAGCGCCGTTACGACGCTGAAAACGAGTATCACGGTATCACCTCCCCGGTTCGAACAACGGCGTGTCAGACTCTCGCTCGTCGGATTCCGGCCAAACGTACTATTGTCAGGAAGATAATATCATATTTCGTGCGCGTGACGATCGACGCTCTCCACGCACTCGACAGAAAGGGCGCATAACCGGTGAGAAACATCGTACTACCGCGTCGAACCTCGCAGTCGATCGGAGCACACTCGGAGACACTGTGGGTAGGCGCTGACGAGGTGCTGTAGACGGCAGGTCGTCGTCAGCGACGCAATAGAGATCGATCCCGGTAGATCCACTCGAGTTCGAAACCGAACCAGCACCAGCTCAGAACCGCCGCCGGAGCTCCGAGATCACCGTCGGCTCGAGATCGAGTTCGGCCAGCAACGTCTCGCGCCGGTCGGTCGCTCCGTGTCCGGCGACGAAGCCGTTGAGCCGTGCGACGACCGTCGAATCGACGAACGTGTCGCCGTACAGCGCCTCGAGTTCGTCGCCGACGACCGGCGTCGATCGGAGTTCGTACTTCTGGTGGTAGTCTTCGGCGAGCGTGAATCCGTCGTCCGCGAGGGATTCGATCTCGGTCGCAGCCGACTGGCCGGTCCGTTCCTCGAGAGCCCCTCGGCGCCGCCGGACGGTCTCGAACTGCTCGTCGTCGTGTGCGAGCACGACGCTCCGATACTGGCGTTTCGGGGCCGACGACGCCCACCGGTGGTTGGCCCAGAACACGTCCAGCAGGTCGTCGTACGACAGTTCGTCGGGGTCGTACTCGACTTGCACGACCTCGGTGTGATCACCCAGCGCGTAGTAACTCGGCTCTGGCTCCGTCCCACCGGCGTACCCGACGCGCGTTCGAACGACGCCCTCGAGCGCGCCGAACCGGGCGTCGGGACCCCAGAAACAGCCCATTCCGAAGGTCGCCGTCCGCGTTTCGTTGGGGCTCGTACTCGCACTCTCACTCGAGGGGAACGGCGCGTCGGAGTCACGCAGCGCCGGTTCCACCGGTGTTCGATCCGTTCGTCCCATACCCGTTCGTCGTCTCGAAGCGGTATGTGTTCGTCGCCGCGGGACGAACTCGAGAGCGGTCGTCGTCAATCGCCGGGCGACGGCGCCGTCGCCACGGACCGCGTCGCGTCGGCACGTCGCGAGGTGACGCCGAAGTCGGTCGTCGCGATCGCGATGAAGCCCGCGGCAAAGACGAATCCAGACGTCTGAAAGCGGTCGCGTACAGCGCGAGCGAGATCAGGATCGTCGAGTACGCCTGACTCCTGGCGAGCGCCGTTCCGGCCAGCGCTGGGAACTCCCGATCTTCGAGGAGCGCGACGGAGTTGAACTCCATCGCTCGAGTCGATCGTCGATTCGAAGAGCCCGTCGCTCGTCCAAAAACCTCTCGGGCGCGGCAGCGTCGCACGGTAACTGCGCCTCTGGTTGGTGCTCGACGAGTCAGTTTGCCTCCGGGAGGAACGGCAGCGGGCTCACCGGACAGAACATCGGTGCCTCGGTGAGGAGGTGTCGCAGCACGCGGACGTGTCCACTTCCGACGAGAACGAGGAGACGAGAGTCATCGGGCCCCATCGTTCGCCAGAGGTGGTGAACCATTCGAATGTTCCGGTCGTACCAGCCCGCGAGGGCGATCGGACTCCCAAAACCCTCGTCCGCCGCCCGGATCCCGCGGTCGAACATGAGGTCGTGATTGGTCCGCAGATTGCGTTCTCGGTTCATCCACGCGACGTACTCGGGGATCGTCGACGACGCGAGACGCTCGTTGCCCTCTCGCTCGACCACCTCGGGGTCGGCCAGCGTGACCGCCGTATTCCGTGTCGAGTCGATCTCTCGGTCCTCGAAGGGGTCGGGTTCGTACCGAGCGCGGTCGGGGTGCTCGTCGACCGCCGCGACGCGGTCGTGCTCGAGGCGATCGGCCAGTCGAAACCCGACCTGTACGACTTCGCTTCGACACTCGGTGGTCGATTCGGTTCGCCACGGATGCGGGGAGGGAAAGGTCTCCTCGCGGTCGTACGCGCGTTCGCCCGACCGGTACTCCTCGTATCGGTCGTTCAACTCGTCGTTTCGGTCGTACGGTCGCTCGAGGCCGATCCGATCGGGGTTCCAGCCGGCGAGCCGGTCGACGAGGTCACGAATCTCGGCCTGACGACGTTCGGAGAGCACGTCGTCCGCGTCGACGTTCACTTCGTCCAGTCCAGGATTGTCCATGTGGTACGTGCCTACCAACAGTACACGCACCTGCTCCTCGTCGTCACACTGTGGCCACCCCTCCGGCTTCTCCGTCTCCCCTTCAGTCTGATCGCTCGTCATCGATCACCGACTCTCGCGGGGTCCGAATAAAGGTACCTCACTCGATACGTCCATGCGCTCCAGCACTCTCGTCGTCGAAACGATCGTACTCGAGTCCTCACTCGACACCTCCTCTCACACCGATACCGACATTCGATGCCAGCCCGTGGCGCCGCTCGGTCGCGGACTACTCTCCTCCTCGGTCTGGACCGTTCCATCCGACTCGAGCGCTCGAACGACGACGTCGAACTCGGTCTCGTCGGGGGCCTCGAACGCGTACCGCCAGCGTCGCCACGCGTGGGGCGCGAGCTGGGGTTCGACCTCGGCTGCCTGCCACTGCTCACCGCCGTCGACGCTGACCTCGACGCCGGAGATCTCTTCGACGCCGGTCTCGAGTCCGGCGAAGGCTACGCCGCCGACTTCGACGCGATCCCCGTCGCGTTCGGCTCCGCGAACGTACGCCATCGTCTCGACGACCGCCTCCTCGTCCCAGCCGCGGGCCTCCCAGTAGGCCTCGTGAGTTCGGTCGGCGACCTCGATCCGGGTGAGCCACTTCGTCATCTTCATCCCGTACCGGCCGGGGACGAGCAATCGCGCCGGGAAGCCGTGTTCCGTCGCGAGCGTCCGATCACCCATCCCGTAGGCGACCAGAATGTCCTCGCGCTCGACGAGTTCGATCGGAATCGCTTCGCTGTAGCCGTCGGCGGCGTGGGTCACGACGTCGACCGCCGACTCCGTCGGGCCGGCCGCGGCGACGAGTTCCGAGAGCGGAACACCGGTCCAATGACCGGTGCCGATCAGGTCGCCGCCCACCTGGTTGGAGATGCAGATCATCGTCGTCGGCTGCTCGAGGCTGCCCTCGTGGGCGAGCAACTCGTCGTACGATAGCTCGTACGGCTCTTCGACCACGCCGTCGACCTCGAGCGCCCACTCCTCGGGATCGATCGTCGGCTTACTGACGGTGATGTCGACGACGTAGTGCGATCCGGGCGGGGTGATCGCCGGGGGCATTCCCTCGAAGTCGAACGCGGGGTCACCGTCCGGAGGTGACACGCGCCGCTCTAGGGGCTCTTCGACTCGCGGACTCTCCTGTGGTCCGGCGGTCCACTCGAGCACCAGTCGGAGGCCGGCGAGCGAGACCGCGCTTCCGACGGCGACGGTTCCGACTCGCTCTAAGAAGCGGCGGCGATTCGACGGCACTCGCGGCGCCGTCAACAGGTGAGCGACGACGTACGGTGGGGCGACCGCGACGAGGAGGCCGCCGACGGCACCGAGCGAGACGCCGGTCCCGAGCGCGGAAAACAGGGCGGCGGTCGCGACGATTCCGAGGCCGACGGCCACCAGTCGCTTGCCACGGGAGAACCGCGGCCACGCGAGAGCGACTGCGGCGCTGACGGCGACGACGCCAGCGACGACGCCGGTGACGAGTACCGGCTTGGCGTAGAACCCCAGTTGGCTGATCGCGAGCGTCGAGAGCCACCCCGGCGAGCGGACGATGATCCACTCGGCGACGGCGTCGGGGGCGAACCCGCCGACCAGCGGTCCCGCTGCGAACAGCCCGCCGACCCACGCGGCTCCGACGACCGCGCCGATCGTGGTTCGGTGTGTAGTGCTCGAGGACATATGGTAGAAGTTAACACGGAGCGGTAAAGCGTTGTGGAGAGTCGGACGGGAACCGTCTCAGAACGGGTTCTCGAGGCCAATCTCGTTCGGTCGTTCGTCTCACAATGTGGACGAGTCGACCGACGGACCATGCCAGCAGATCATCCGAAAGAGCGACAGACCAGACCGACTACGTCGACACCTGACTGGCATCCCTCTCCCGACACATCTCAGCACGTTCTCCGTCAGATTCGAACAGTTTTCCTTGGATTCGTTACATATATTTCCCCACGGGTAGAGACGGCTATAATGGGACGAAAACAGCGATCCGCACGCTCGGACGGCCTCCTCCGATACGGGCTTCTCCTGGGATTTCTCCTCCTTTACGGTGCCGTATTCGTCGGTGGATTCGCAGCTGTCTTCCTCGCGGCGTCGTGGGTCGATACGCTCCTCCTCCAACCCCGGTTCGGCGTCAACAGCAACGTCTCGTACATCTTCTTTGGCGTGGCCCAGCTCGGCTACATCGCGCTCGTCTTCTATCTCACCACGTCCAGATCCGAGACTCGAGGGCCGGAACCTGCCGACACGCAGGCGATGTTTCAGGAGAATCGGTGACGAGCGAGACCGTTCGTACCACCAAACACTGATTCCGCACCCTTCGATCGTTCAGTGTTATCTCGGCGAGTCGAAAACCGCGCCGGTCGAGTACGGACGCGACGGGACTCGAACTGGTGCAACGCCTGACGGCGCTGCTTTCCCTACCCTGCGTCCCCGACCACAGGTCCAGCGCCTCGAGCAGTCCGAATTGCGAGATCGAGACATGAGTCGTTCGAGATGGATCGCGTCTCGAGTGTTCCAGTGCCGTCACAGAACGTCGAGTCCCCGGTCTGCAAGCGTCGAACACTCACGACGAGCCGAGTTCGGGCGGAATATCCGTGACTTCCAGCGTCCCGTCGCTGTGAGCGCGCACCGTGTAGTTGTCGACCGGCAGTTCGACGACGGTCGGCCGGTCTCGCTCCATCGCGTGTTGCAGCAACTGATCCAGCGCCTCGGGATCGACCGTCTCGTAGAGCGGCGACCGTTCCATCACGTCTCTGTTCTCGAGTGCGGCGATCGCGGTGACGATCGCACGAGAGGGAGAGCCGTACGTGAGATAATCGATCCGCAGTTCGTCCCGACCGCTAGAAGGGCTGTGATCCATCTGCTATCCCACACTGAACGCTAACACTATTTGTAACCTGTCATATCTGTCGTTGTTCGTCGACGAACCGCTTCCGAACGCCGTCCCGGAACGACAACCGTAACTCACAAAATCACACAATACGATCCCCTGAGACCGTCGATCACTGTCCCCGGTCTGTTCGGCCCGTACCCCTCTCTTGCTGTGACAGTATCCCGAGTTGTCTCACTCCCTCTCGAGTCGAAGACGACCAGCGAGAAAATCGAAATTAAAAGCGAAATCGAAACCGAAACCAGCCTCAGTCGAACTCGGGGAAGACCTGCTCTTCGAGGACGTCACAGAACGCCTGCTGGTCGGGGCTGTGACTCTGGTAGACGATGTGGTTGAAGCCGGCGTCGACGTACTTCTGTGTCACGTCGAGGAGGTCCTGCGGATCGGTCGTGATGGTGAAGATGTCCTTGAGAACCTGCGTATCGACCTTGTCGCCGTGGGCCTGGACAACCCGTGGGTCGGCGATATCGGCCTCGAAGAAGATCGGCAGCTGGGTGCCCCGCCACGGCAGACACGGCTGCAACGCGGCCTCCTCGCTGTCGGGGTCGTAGGAGACGTGGATGTGAATCGAACGGTCCATCTCCTCGAGCGAACTGTTTCGGTCGGACTTCTCGATCCCGCGTTCGACGGCGGGGAACAGCTCGTTTTGCACGCGGTCGGGTTCCTCGAAGACGGTGATGTAGCCGTCGCCGAGGTCGCCGGCCATCCGGGCGAGCGTCGACCCGTTGCTCGCGATGTAGATCGGCGGCGCCTCGTCGGGACCGGTGTAGAGGTTCGCCTCGTCGAGTTGCCAGTAGTTGCCGTCGTAGTCGACGAAGTCGTTCTCGAAGAGCGCGCGGATGATCCGGATCGACTCGGCGGTCCGTCGCGCGCACTCGCCGAACTCGGGCATCGGGAGACCCAGCGGGCTCTCGTTGAGCGCCTCGCCGGAACCCAGTCCCAGGAAGACGCGGTCCGGGTAGAGCTCCTCGAGGGTCGCCAGCTGGTGGGCGACGTTCGCCGGGTGATAGCGGTGGATGATGGCGCTGACGCCCGTGCCGATCACGAGGTCGTCCGTCCGTTCGAGGGCGGCGGGGAGCCACGACCAGCCGTTACCGCTGTTGGCGGGAGAGCCGTCCTGTTTGTGGTCGAACCAGGGGTGGAAGTGATCGTTGACCCACGCGGTGTCGAAACCGGCCTCTTCGGCGATCTCGACCTGGTGGAGACACTCTGCGGGGGAAAACTCTTCGAGGGATGCGAACCAGCCGAATCGAACCATATCGCTAGGCTCGCCGGGGCGTACCTATACTTGTTTCTCCGGGCGAAACTCACCGCCATTCGTGACGCCGTTTCTCGCCCCGTTTTGGTAGTTTTTGTACATCTTAGAGCCCAAGAATACGGATTCGACCGATCGAGACGCGTCGCAACTGTCGTGACTCGAGTGACGTTCGTGGGTCGTGTCACTCGAGACCCGAACCGTCGTCCCCGGCTCAGTAGTCGATGTTCGACAGCCGATCCACTTTCGGATCGGTGAACACGTCTTTCTCGTCGACGCTCCGCGAGGAAAACTCCGAGATAACCGCGCCCTCCTCGCCGCCCTGGAACCAGTGGTTCGTGTCCGGCGGAATCGTGTACTGATCGCCGGGCTCGAGGACGATCTCCCGCCCTGCAGTGTAGTGTTCCTCGCGGGTTGGCGGTGTCCGGGTAGGGTTTTCCGTCACTCTCTCCTCCTCATCATCGCCCTCGCCGTCGACGAACAGCGACACCTCCCCCGCCCGACACCGGAACGTCTCCTGCTTGCCGGGCGTGCCGTCGAACGGCGGATGCCTGTGCTCCGGACAGGTCTGGCCCGGTGACTGGACGAGTTCCTTCGCGCAGTAGCGGTCAGTGTTGACGTAAGTGTGGATCTGGGTTCCTACCGTCGAGAGGTCGTCGAACCCGAAATCGGCGATCTCGAGGTCCTCCCGTTCGGCGTCGGTCAGTACGATTCCGGCGTCGTCCAGCAGTTCGAGCGCGCGTCGCTTCGCGTCCGCTCGACTCGTCTCTGTTGGTATCGATCTCGAGTGGGGATGCAACACGCGATCTGAAAAAGGCGCGGGGAGGTGCAGGTGCAGTGAGATTATCGGCGAAGCGAATCTCACGCCGAGAGTCCGTCCACGACGTCGGCCACCGTGAACAGATGGACGTCGTCCCGTCGGGATTCGACCGCTTGGAGGTCCTCGGAGAACCCCGAGCGGCTGAAACAGCAGTACTCGAGGTCCAATCCCGATTGTAAAATCCAGATTTTAGTAATCACGATTTTAGTAATCGCGATTTCACTCTCTACGCCCGTTCACACTCTGGTACTCATCAAGCCACGGTCTCGCGTCACTCCCAACCGATCAAAACGGACCGCTCGAGGCCCGAAACGGTTAGTCCTCGGCACCCGCTGCGGCCGCCGGTTCGGCCTCTCCACGGTCGATGTAGGCCTCCTTCCAGGTGCCGCGCATGAACCACGCCACGCCGACGGCCGCGCCGAGGATGTTCCCGACAGCCATGCCGACCCAGACACCGGTCGCGCCCCACTCGAGGACGAACACGAGGAGGAAGACGCTCGCCACGCGGCCGATCCACAGCGTCAGCATCGAGATGACCATCGCGATCTTGGTGTTCCCGGCGCCGCGGAACCCGCCCAGAATCACCTGCGTCACGCCGATGAATGCGAACTCCACGGATCGAATGCGGACGTACTCTACCCCGTGTGCGATCGTCGCGGGAGCGTCGGGGACGTCCCCGAGGAAGACGCTCACGATCGGTTCGGTGAAGACGGCCATGATCACCGCGACGAGCAGCATTACGCCCGCACCCGTCGACGCCGCCAGCCACACCGCCCGCTCGGCCCGATCGCTCCGGCCGGCGCCGAGGTTCTGTCCGACCATCGTGTCGATCGCCCGGCCGAGTCCCATCGCGGGCAGGAACACGAGCGAGATCAGCCGGTTCCCGAGTCCGTAGGCCGCCACTACCGGCGGCGAGAAGGTGACGATCATCGCAGTCAGCGTGATCATCGCCATCGCGGACGTGGTCTGCTCGACCGTACTCGGAATCCCCAGTCGGACGATGTCCGCGATGAACTCGAGGTCGGGCACGAGGTGCTCGAGGTCGACGGTCGGCCCCCTCGACGTAAAGAAGAGGATCCAGAGGCCGATCACCGTGGCGACCCCACGGGCGACGATCGTCGCGGCGGCGGCCCCCTCGATCCCCCAGCCGGTAAAGCCGGTCGAGGCGAACAGCGAGGCCTCGAGGCCCTCGAGTCCGAGCCAGACGAACAGCGGATTATGCTCGAAACCGAAGATGAAGAAGGGGTCCAACAGGACGTTCGCGATGACGCTGACGAACATCACCAGCATCGGCGTCCGCGTGTCGCCGTAGCCGCGCATGAGTGCCGAAAAGACGAAGAAGCCGAACATGAGGGGGATGCCGAGGAAGATGATCTCCATGTAGTCGGCCGCCAGCGGGATGACGGAGGCGGCGGTGTCGGCGTCACTGGGGAGGAGCTCGAGTGCTGGTCGGGTATAGAAGTAGCCAGTGATACCGATGATGACTGCCAGAATCGAGACGAAAGAGATCGTCTGTCCGGCGACCAGCCCCGCCGAGCGATCGCCCGACGCGCCGGTGTACTGGGCGACCAGAATCGCGCCTGCGGTCGTGAAGCCGCCGGCGACGGCGATCAACAGGAAGATCAGCGGGAACGCCAGACTGATCGCGCCGACGGCGTCCGCGGAGAGCCGTCCCAGGTAGAGGGTGTCGACGACGTTGTAGGTGACCTGCAGGAGTTGGATGACGACGATCGGCCAAGCGAGATGAAAGAGCGGTCGGACGAGGCTTCCCTCGGTGATCGACTCGCTGGTGTCGTCGTCGCCGTCGTCGCCGTCGTCGCCGTCGTCGTCGCCGGAGCCGGGACCGTCACCCGGACCCGGCCCATCGGGCGGTCCAGCAGGGTCGTCACTCGGTCCATCGGACGACCCGTCTGGATCGACGTTCGGGTCGGGGTCGCTCTTCGCGTCACTCGAATCTGTGGTGCCGTCGTCTGGAGCCCCAGATCCGGCTCTCGGCTCCGGTTCGTCCTCGGAATCCCGGCCGCCGTCCGTAACAACCGGTTCGGAACGGTGACCCGGTGAATCGTCTCGCTCGTCGCGCACTGTCTTTCGAAACGAAAGAGCCGTTAATCAACGTTGTGATAGGATCGGACTGACAGCGGTTTTACGTCGAACAGAGAACAGTGATGTCACTCGAGTACACGCGAGGACAGCATCCGAACCGACGGAGAACGGAACCAGAAATCGAATCGTGGCGGAACCGAAGTCGAAGCGAATCGCAGACGGCTACGGCGTCTCGCTCGTCTCGATCGAGAACTCGCCGCGTGGGTAGGCGACGCAGGTGAGCACGTAGCCGTCGCCCATCTCGTTCTCGTCGAGCATCTGCTGGTCGTCGTGTTCGATGAGTTCGTTCGCGTCGCCGGAAATCTTCCCGCCACAGGAGACACACTGGCCCTGTCGGCAGGCGTAGGGGAGGTCCCAGCCCTCGTCTTCGCCGGCATCGAGCAGCGGTTCGTTGTTGGCGACTTCGATCGTCTCGCCTTCCTTGACGAACTCGATCTCGTAGTGTTCGATCTCGTCTTCGGGGATGTCGGCGGGACTGGAACTGCCGCCACCGGCCTCGTCACCACCCTCCTCGAGTTCGCCGCCCGCATCGCCGCCGCCAACGGCGACGGCGCCGCCGCCACCGCCGATCGCGCGGTTCATCGGCTCGGGGAAGTCCGTCTCCGGAACGCTCTTCGCGCGGTGCTCGAGGACGTTCTGGGTGATGTCCTCGGTCGGTCCCCACGCCGTGCCCTTGACGAAGTGCAACACGGCGGCACCGACGGTCAGGACGGCCCCGATCGCGATCCCGGCTGTGCTGATCTCGAAGGAGCCACCACCGCCGGCCGCGGCGACCGTGACGGCGAGCCCGATTGCGCTGATCTCCATATGCGTGGGATTTGGGTGAGGTGGTTTAACTGTATTGGGATTCGGTCGTGTCCCGGGCGTGTGAGACCGTGGAATCGCGTCTCGCCCGCATTTAAGTTGGCTTCCTGTGTACGCTCCGGCGATGGTGGATCCACTGACTGCGACGATTCTCGGGGTGTCGGTCGCCGGCGCGATCGGTCAGGCGATCGTAACCGTTCGCTGGTACGAACCGCCGAAGATCGACGACCGCGAGCCCAATCCGCTGTTCGAGGCCGTGCTCTTCTTCGTCGCGTTCGGCGCCGTGTTCATGCTGATGGGCTACATGCTCTCTCGCGTCGCCACGCTCGCGCCGCCGTACACCTCGTTCGGCCTCCTCGTCTTCGTTCCGGTCGGCCTCTATCTGGCCTACGCGACCGCGACGGGGAGACTCGAGACGAGCGAGGATCGAGCGACGACGTTGATGCAGGCGGTCGCCGCGGTCGTCGTCGCCGTCTACCCCGTGGCGCTGCTGGTCGTCTGGCTCTGAAACCCCGCGCTATCTCGAGGCGACTCACGTCTCCCACGAACTGCCAGCAAGCGACACTGGTTCGACAGTACTTATGCACGCGCCACGAGCACGTGTCACAATGGCGACGACAGATCCGACCGATCAGGTCGCGACGCTCTGTGAGCAACTCACTCGAGAGGAGAAACTGCGTCTCGTCCAGGGTGCGCCCGATCCGGAGGGGACTGCGACGGGCTACGTTCCGGGAATCGAGCGCCTCGAGATCCCGCCGTTTCGGCTCGTCGACGGGCCGATGGGCGTCCGAGCCGGCGGGTTCGAGGAGGGATTGTCGGCGACGGCGTTTCCAGCGTCGATCGCGCTCGCGGCGACGTTCGATCCGGACCTCGCACGCCGACAGGGAGCGGCGATGGGACGCGAAGCCAAGGCGCGGGGACAGGACGCGGTCCTCGGACCGGGTGTGAACCTGATTCGGGTGCCCCACTGCGGGCGCAACTTCGAGTACTTCTCCGAGGATCCGGCGCTGGCGTCGGCGCTGGGTGCGGGCGTCGTCGAGGGACTGCAGGATGAGGACGTCGTCGCGACGCCGAAACACTACGTCGCGAACAGCCAGGAGACCGACCGCGTCACGGTCAGCGCCGAGGTCGACGAGCGGACGCTTCGCGAACTCTACCTCCCCGCGTTCCGCGCGGCCGTCGAGGCCGGTGCGGGATCGGTGATGACCGCCTACAACCGGATCAACGGCACGTACGCGAACGACCACCGATACCTCGTTCAGGAGGTGCTCAAAGACGAGTGGGGGTTCGACGGCTACGTCGTCTCCGACTGGTTCGCGACGAAAGACACCGTCGGCGCCGCGACCGGCGGCCTCGACCTCGAGATGCCTGGCGGGTCGGTCGCGGACGCGTTCTCGTTCGACGCGCCGGACGACGACGGAGAAGAGGACGGGGACCACTCGGCGGACGCATCCGCCGGCCCGCCCGAAGACGTCGACCTCGAGTCCATCTTCACCGGGGGCATGCCCGGTCCGGAGCAAGGCGGGGTCTTCGGCGACTCGCTGGCCGAGGCGATCGAGTCCGGCGACGTCTCGCCGGAGCGACTCGACGACATGGTCGTCCGAATCCTCGGCCAACTCGAGCGGATCGGTTTGCTCGAGGGCGAGGGTGCCACCACCGAGCGAGACGACAGGGAGGGCGAACTCGACACGCCCGAACACCGCGATCTCGCCGAGCAGGTTGCGACCCGCGGAACGGTCCTCCTGAAGAACGACGGCGTCCTGCCGCTGTCCGACGACGACCGCGTCGCGCTGATCGGCCCGAACGTCGACGAGGCGACGGTCGGCGGCGGCGGGTCGTCGGCGGTGACGCCGTTTCGCGAGGTCAGTCCCGTGGAGGGGCTTCGCGACCGTGCTGGCGAGATCAGCGTCGCCCGCGGCGTCCCCGAGATCGAATCCATGTCGTTCGAGGATCTGTTTCCGTTCGGGGACGACGCGGACGGAGACCAAGACGACGGCGGCCCCGAACCGACCGTCGAAGAGGCTGTTTCGACCGCTGCCGCGGCGGACGTCGCCGTCGTCTTCGTCCGGGACGCGACTACCGAGGCCCGCGATCGCGAGCGCCTTCGATTGCCCGGCGAGCAGGACGCGCTCGTCGACGCCGTCGCCGACGCCGCCGATCGCACGGTCGTCGTGGTCAACTCGAGCGGCCCCGTCGAACTCCCCTGGCGCGAGGACGTCGACGCGATCGTCGAGGCGTGGTATCCGGGGCAGGCCGACGGCGACGCGACCGCCGCGGTGCTGTACGGCGACGTCGACCCCGCGGGACGACTCCCGGTCACCTTCGCACCCGAGGACGAGTATCCGATCACCGACGAACGCCGCTATCCCGGCGTCGACGACGAGGCCCACTACGAGGAAGGGTTGTTCGTCGGCTACCGTCACTTCGACGACGCGGGCGTCGAACCGACGTACCCGTTCGGACACGGGGACTCCTACGCCGCGTTCGAGTACGGCGACGTGGAGGTCGAAGACGGAGACGATACCGAGACGACGATCCGCGTCCCCCTCGAGAACGTCGCCGACCGTTCGGGCCGTGAGGTAGTACAGGTCTACGTTCGGCCGCCGAAACTGAAGGACGGGCCGGAACGCCCCGTCAGGGAACTCGCCGGCTTCGCGGCGGTCGACCTCGAGGCGGGCGAGACACGGACGGTCGAGATCGAACTCGCGGACCGGGCGCTCGCCCGCTACGACGAGGACGAGGGCTGGACGGTCGATTCCGGCGAGTACGTCCTCGAGGTCGGGCGCTCATCGCGAGACGTTCGGTCGACGACGGCGCTCGAGCGGTGAACATCTTCGGACGGACCTCGGTGAACTGGTTTCGGACGGTTGGTAGTCCAAGTTTTTGACACCGAGCCTACGTTTAAGTCGGATATCGTCGTATGTCCCCTATGTCTGCCATCGAGATAGCCGATCTCACGAAACGATACGGTGAGGTCGCCGCAAACGACGGTGTCACCTTCGACGTTGAGGCCGGCGAAATATTCGGCTATCTCGGCCCGAACGGTGCGGGCAAGACGACGACGATTCGTCTGCTACTCGGTCTCATCAAACCGACGTCTGGAACTGCGACAGTACTCGGCACGGATATCCGTGACAGACGGGCACTCACTGAGGCCAAAGCCAACGTGGGATATCTGCCGGACACGCTCGGATTCGAGGAGCGACTCACCGGTCGGCAGGTGCTCGACTACTTCGCCCGGATGCGAGGTGATCGACGACGGGAAGAGTTACTGGAACTGTTCACTCCCCCGCTCGATCAGCGGGTCGAGACGTACTCGGCGGGCAACCGCCGGATGCTCGGGATTGTGCAGGCGTTCATGCACGATCCGGACCTCGCCATTCTGGACGAACCGACGGCCGGGCTGGACCCGCTCAAACAGGACCGGATGCACGCCTTCATCGAAGCGGAACGTGACGCCGGCAAGACCATCTTCTTCTCGTCGCACGTCCTCAGCGAAGTACAACGCGTCTGTGACCGCGTGGGTATCATTCGGGAGGGGAAACTGGTCGCCCTCGAGCACATCGACGACTTACTCGAGCGGGGTGGAAAGCACGTTCGAGTGCAGTTAGCGGAGGCGGTCGACGAAGAGCGGTTCGTCACGGCGGAGATGATCGACGTCGAGACCGTCGGGAGCACGGTTCGGTTCACCTACACCGGCGAGTCCGCCGCGCTGCTCGAGCATCTCGTCCGCTTCGAGGTCGAAGACGTGGATATCGGCGATCCACAGCTCGACGACATCTTCAAACACTACTACGGGGACGACTCCCCTGCGAGGGAAGAATGACGGCCATTCTCCGCAACGAGTCGGGGAAACTGCTCCGCGGGACGCTCACCCTGACCGGGCTGCTCGTCGTGCTCACGGCGTTCTTTTTCGTCGTCTTCCCGAGCATTCAGGAGGAGGCAGAACTGTTCGAAGAGGTGTACCCCGAGTACATGCTCGAACTGCTTGGGATCGAAGAACTCCACACGATCGAGGGGTTCGTCGGCGGCTACATCTTCCCGTTCGTCTGGATCCTCCTCGCCGGAATCTACTTCGCGTACATCAGTGCGGGGATGATCTCGAGAGACGTCCGCACGCGTCGGCTGGATCTCACCCTCGCCGGTCCGGTCTCCCGCGAGTCGGTCCTCCTCCAGAAAGTCGCCGCCCTGTGGGTTCCTCTGGTCGCATTGAATCTCGGACTGGCGACCGTGTTGTTCGTCGGTGCGACGCTCCTCGGCGAGTCGTTCGATCTCGTCTCCCTCGCGATGGTCCACCTGCTCGGGACTCCCTACCTGCTCGCCTGTGCCGGCATCGGCATCGTCCTGTCCGTCGTCGTCGATCGCGTCGAAACCGCTCAGGCCGTGTCGCTGGTGCTCGTATTCGTTCTCTGGCTGGTCGACGGCCTCTCCAGTATGAGTCCCGACTTCGAGTGGGTCGGCGATCTGACGCTCAGTCGGTACTACGACCCGTCGGCGATCCTCGTCCACGAGGAGTACGCATTCGTCGACGCCGGGCTCCTCCTCGCGGTGTTTCTCGTTCTGCTTGGCGTCGCCGTCCTCGTCTTCACACGGAGGGATATCTGACATGTCGTCCGATCTCAGGCCGTTCGACGCACATATCGAACGGGTCGGTCGACGGATCGACACCACGGCTCGGTGTCACGGCAAGTCCGACGCAGGCGGAACACTGGAGGGAACGCCATGACGGCTATTCTCCGACTCGAGTCCAGAAAGCGAGTGCGTGGCTCGATCGTTCTGCTCGTCGTGTTCGGCGTGCTGTCGGCTCTCTACTTCTCGATGTTTCCCGGCATCCAAGAAGAGATGGAAGTACTCGAGGAAGCGTTCCCGGGGTACATGTTCGACATGTTCATGATCGAAGAGATACACACGATCGAAGGGTTCATCGCCGCCGAAATCTACTCGTTCTTCTGGGCTCTCCTCCTCCCCATCTACTTCGCGTACGTCGGAGCCGGCCTGATCGCTGGCGACGTCCAGAACCGGACGATGGACCTCACGCTCTCTATGCCAGTCTCTCGCGAGTCGATCGTGCTTCAGAAGGTTTCTGCGCTGTGGGTTCCGCTGGTCGTGTTGAACGTCGGGGTTCCGATCGTCGTCTACGTCGGCGCGCGCCTCATCGGTGAGTCGTTCGATCCGGTTTCCCTCGCGATGGTGCATCTGCTCTCGATTCCTTACCTGCTGGTCTGTGCCGGCATCGGACTCGTACTCTCGGTACTCGTCGACCACGTACGAACCGCCAGAGCGGCGGCCCTGACGCTGGTGTTCGTCCTCTGGCTGGTCGATGCCGTCTCGAGGGTGGATCCGGACTTCGAGTGGATCGGCGAGGTCACGCCGAGTCGATACTACGACCAGACGGAGATTCTCGTTCACCAGGAGTACGCGCTCCTCGACGCCGGGATTCTCTTCGTGGGATTTCTCGTCCTGTTGGGCGTCGCCGTCCTCGTCTTCATCCGTCGAGACATCTGATCGAGCCAGTCGGTATCTCGGCGCTGACAGTCACAGCGAGCCGAACGATGGCCCCGGCTATATCGAAACAGAGTGCGTAGCTCGTGTCGATGACACCGAACCGACGGGACGTTCTCACGTTCGCAGCCACGGCGGCGACAGCGGTCACCGTCGGAACGACGCGGCCATTTGCAGCCGAGAGACGAGCGGCGCTCGAGGACGACCGCGGGGACGAACTCCCGGCGTACAGCCAGTGGCTCACACTCGACGACGGTGGACTCGAGTTCACCTCCGTCGACTGGGCGTCTCTCGAAACGTACGTGGAAGGCGAACTCGAGACGATACTAGACGACGACACGGACGTTCCAGCGGAATACGACGCAGATCCGATGATCGCACTCCCGTCGGATGGGATGTTGTCGGCGTACTTCTTCGTCAGTCTCGATCTCGTCGAGTACGGACTCGCCAGACTCCTCGAGGAGGATGCGTTCGAGTCGACTATCGAGGGACTCGTCCAGCTGAACGAGGCGTTCGTCGTGACGGGGACTATCGAACCTGCGGAGATCGACGATCGATTGACCGCCGAGCCGGAACTCGAATTCATCAGACGAATGGAACGGACGGACGAGATCGGCGAGTACGACGTCTATACACCGGTCGAAGGTGAGAGCGACGCCGCGATTGCCGTCGGCGGCGACGCGCTCGTGATCGACACCGGTGGCGGCAGGACAGACGAGGCCACGGACGAAAACGACCCAGTGACGATACTCCAGCGCACCATCGGAGCCTCGGAGGGCAATGTCGAGCGAGCGACAGACGAGTCCGAGGCGTTCGAGTGGCTCGTCGAGAGCGCCGGCCGCGGTGACGTCGTCGTCGGTCAGTACGGCGATCCGTCCGACACCAACG
Organism: Natronoglomus mannanivorans; assembly: GCA_025517485.1. GTDB lineage: Archaea > Halobacteriota > Halobacteria > Halobacteriales > Natrialbaceae > Halomontanus > Halomontanus mannanivorans. The sequence continues at coordinate 18,825 of JAOPKB010000011.1, forward strand.
CTGACTCGACGTTCGAGGCACTCGAGGACGCGGAGGGGCTCGTCTCGTCGCTCACCGTCGAAGACGAGGAGACGTCTACTGGTGACTTCGCCGCGATCGTTGCCGAACCGAACGAAGACGCACTTGAGGAGTTACTCGGAGCCTCCGCTGACGAGCAGTCGGTCGACGTCGATGGGGATCGTGTCACCGCGACGGCGACGTGGCGAGAGGTGGACTGACGATCGACTGGCCCTCGAACGTCTCGACGTCGGCGTCGGCGTCGTCCGTCGGAGTCGATCTCGTACCGTTCGAGGTTGACGTCACTCCTCGCGTCGGTTCGTCGACTCAGAAATCAATGACCGATCACACTCGAGTCGATTCGCAGCATCCGAGATCGGCGGACGGTTACATTCACGAGGAGTCGTCAGCCGTCGTCGGCGCGGAGTCGCTGCCGGCAGCGGACAGACGGGATCGCTCAGTCAGCGTTCGGAGTGGTTTCGTGGCGCTCACTCCGGTGTATTCGCCTCCTTTCAGAAGCCGAATTGCGTGCGGATTCGCGACGAGGTGTGGACGGAAGTCACCGCAACTCGGCCAGCTTCGCGCCGATCACGTACCGGTACTGATCCACGAGCCCGTCCACGACGAGTCGGTCCCGCGGGTTGACCCCGAACGCCACCAGAAGCGCCAGAAACACCGCCAGCCCGGCCAGCGTGCCGACGCCGACCGCGAGCGCGCCCTCCAAAGCCATCCGAGCGAGCCACATGACGCCGATCATACCGAGACCCGCACCGATCGGCTTGAGGAACGACAAGTGGAACGGCCATAGCCCTTCGAACCGACGTAACAGGAGCAGTTGCAGGCAGTTCTGGACGGCGATCGCCACGCTCGTTCCCAGCGCCGCGCCGATCAGGCCGAACTCGAGGACGAACAGATACGTCAACACGAGGTTCGTGACCGCCAGCAGCCACTCGAGTACCATCTTCGGATAGTGGTTGTTCGTCATCGAGAGGAGGATTCCGGTGGCGCCGACGGCGTTGCCGACGAACCGTCCGACGAGGAACACGAGGAGAACCTCGTAGCCGCGGCTGAACGTCGGACCGAAGACGGCCAACAGGTCCTGTCCGAAGACGGCCAGCACGGCGACGAGCGGGATCGTCGTGGTGACGATGAGCCGGGTGACCGTCCTGTAGACGTCGTTGAGCGTCCCGATCCGGCCGCTCGAGTAGAGATCCGACGCGACCGGGGGCATCAGCTGGTTGAACGCGAACAGCGGGATCGCCGCGATCCCGACGAGCACGAGCACGACGTTGTAGATCCCGGCAGCCGTCGCGCTCAGGAAGATTCCGATGAGGAGCACGTCGACTCGAGTTCGCAACAGGGCGCCGATACCGCTCAGCGCGCTCGGGATCGCGTGATCGTAGAAGTGACGCGCTTCCGACCGAAAGCCCCGAAGCGACGGCCGGATTCCGGTGACGCGGACCGTCGCTGGGTAGGCGGCGATCGCCAGTACGCCGAACGCGACGACGAGCACGCCGACGACGCCGACGACGGAGTAACCCAGTGCGATCGCCACGACGGCCGAAAGCAACCGGATTCCCGGTCGGAGAATTCGGTTGAGGAGCACTTCGCCGTTGGCCGACAGCGCCGCCTTGAGCGCGGTGGCGTGGAGCTGAATGAAGGCGATCAGGATCAACAGAACGGCGAACAGCCGGAGCGCCCGTGGAAACGTCGGGTGGGAGATCGTGGCGTCGTCGATCCAGTCGGCCGAGAGCCAGAGCGAGACGGCCATCACGGTCACCGTCAGGGCGGTCGTCGCGTACGACAGTCCGAGGACACGACGTTGCCTGTCCGGGTCGTCGGCGAACGCCGGAATGTCCCGCTGGAGGGTCATGTTCGCGCCCATATTCGCGAACCGAAGCAGCATCGTCACGAGTTGCCATCCGAAGGCGTAGACGCCGTACAGCTCGGGGCCGAGCCCGCGCGTGAGGACGAGTTCGATCCAGACGGACAGCCCGCGCTCGAACGAAATGCCGCCGCTCGTGACGACGGCGCCGTGGGCGATCGAGAGCAAGGCGTCGCGTTCGTCGTCCGACACCGCGTCCACAGAAACCGATCCGTCGGTCGACGTCGCGTCGTCTGCGCTCTCCTCGTCGAGCACTCCGTCGTCAGTATCGATCGTCTCTGAATCAGCCGTCACGGTACCGGGTCCTGACCGGTGGTTCTCCCACTGAGAAATAAACTCGGGGATCTGCGACGCGGTCGAAAACCGAACACTGCTCGAGTCGTCGTTACTCCCGCCGCGGGACCTCGTGGCGTCCGAACCCGTACCGGAGCCGGTTGGCGAGTCGCCGCGAGAAGCGCCCGTCGTCGGCTCGCGAGCCGAACCGCTCGGAGAGCGCCGTGTAGATCAGCGGCACCGGCACTTCCTGCTCGAGGCCCTCCTGGACGGTCCAGGTCCCCGTCGAGCCACCCTCGACGCGGTCCGCGACGTCGCCGAGGTCGGAGCCCTCCTCGCGGAAGGCCTCCTCGCAGAGCTCGAGCAGCCACGAGCGGATGACCGCGCCGTTGTTCCAGACGCCGGCGACCGACTCGAGGTCCAGGTCGTACCGGCCCTCGTGGAGCAACTCGAAGCCCTCGCCGTAGGCCTGCATCAGCGCGTACTCGACGCCGTTGTGGACCATCTTCACGTAGTGACCCGAGCCCTCGGGACCCATGTGAGCGTGGCCGTCCGGCCCGGTCGCGACGGCGTCGAACACCGGCGTCAGGTCCTCGTAGGCCCACTCGGGGCCACCGATCATCAGCGAAAAGCCGGCCGCCGCACTGGCCGGGCCGCCGGAGGTGCCACAGTCGAGGTAGGCCGCCGGACACGATTCGGCCCGCCGAATGGAGTCCTTGAAGAAGGAGTTGCCGCCGTCGACGACGACGTCGTCCTCCTCGAGGTGGGACTCGAGGTCGTCCAGCGCGGCGTCCACGGCGGGGCCGGCGGGGACCATGAGCCAGATGCGTTTTCGTCCGTCCTCGTCTTCACCCTCTCTCTCACCCTCGCTCTCGAGTCGCTCGACGAGGTCGACGACCGACTCCGCCGGTTCGGCGCCGGCGTCCGCGGCCGTCGCCACCGCCTCCTCGTCGAGGTCGAAGGCGACGACGTCGTGGCCGGCCTCGAGCGATCGCCCGGCGACAATCTGTCCCATCCGTCCGAGTCCGATTACGCCCAGTTGCATGGCTGGGAGTGTGCCTGCCGGTGTGGTAGTGGTTCCGATTCCGCTCTCGACTGCTTCACCCCCCACCGACGCCGACGGCTCAGGACGACGCTTCGAGACGCGCTCGCTCGAGGGTGACGGCGACGCGGCTGCCACCGAGTTCGGATCGGTGGAAGGCGACCTCGCCGCCGTAGGAGTCGACGATCCAGCGAACGAGCCAGAGGCCGAGTCCGCTGCCGTGTGAGAGCTGCGTGATGTCGCGGTCGCCGGTGATGATCTCGCGTTCGTGGCGCGGGATGCCGGGACCGTCGTCTTCGACCGAGAGGGTAACCGTGTCCACGTCGGCTCGAGCCCGGATACGAACGCGAGGTTCCTCGTGAGGGGTGTGCTCGACGGCGTTGTCGACGAGGCTCGCGAGCACCGCCGAGAGCTGGTCGTCGGCTCGGACGGCCACGTCGTCGGGGACGTCGAGGTCGATCGACGCGTCTGCCCACCCGTCGCCACTGCGTTCGAGAACGTCCGTGGCTACCGCCGCGACCGAGACCGGTCGCCCGTCGACCCGTCCTCGACGGAGGACGTGTTCGATGCGTTTGGCGTCCTCGCTCAGATCCGCGAGGTCGGCGGCGGTCTCGTAGAGCGTCGTCGCGGCCTGGACCAGTTCGTCGTCGACCTCGTTCGCGAGCCGGTCTGCGTAGCCGAGAACGACCGTGAGATCGTTTCGGAGGTTGTGTCTGAGTACCCGATTGAGAACCTGCAAGTACCGTTCGCGCTCCTTCCGCTCGGTGATATCGCGAACGGCCCCGACGGTTCCCCGAAACGTCCCGTCGGACGGCAACAGCGAGATCTCGATTTCGGCGGGAAACTCGTCGCCGTCTGCGGTGTGAAACGTCGTTTCGAACGTCGTACTCTCCCGTCTCGGGTCGGCCAGAAGCTGTCGGATCGTCTCGGTCCCCCGGTCGATATCTTCGTCTTCGAGGACGATCGAGACGTGCTCGCCGAGTAACGTCTCCCGGTCGTAGCCGAGTCTCGCCGCGAACGGTTCGGTGACGATAGTGAACGTCGCCTCGTCGTCGACGGCGTACACCATTCCCTCGACGGTCTCGAGGACCTGTTCGTGACGCACGAGCGCTGCCTGTCGCGTGGCGCTCTCGAGGGCTGCGCCGGCACTGGTCGTCAACAGCTGGGCGAGCTGGACGTCGGCGTGGTCGAACGCACCATCGGTCGGAGAGCCCACCGCCAGCACGCCGGCGTCGGCCAGCGGGATGCACATCGCTCCGCGGAGTTTGCCGTAGTCGTGGGGTGAGGCGGTCCTGATATCGTCGATCACGACGGCCTCACCACGAGTGAACGCCTCGACTGTCGGACTCGTTCCCGGCTCGACGGCCACGTGGTCCCTGTCGGTAACGTCTTCGAAGACCGAATCGGTCGCCGCCTCGAGAACGAGGCAGTCGGTCTCGGCATCGTAGAGTCGAACGCCGACGTATTCGTAGCCGAAGACCTCCGATGCGGCGTCGACGACGACGTTCGCGACGTCCTCGGGACCCTCACAGGCGAACAGCGCTTGCGTGGTTTCGAGCAATCGTCTGACGGTCTGCTCTCGCTCTCGGCGCTCGGTGATATCGCGCCCGATCCAGACGAACTCGTCCTCGTCACGGTCGGCTGCGGTAAGGACGGTGGCGTGTGCCTCGACTGGGACGGTCCCGTCTTCGGTCGGCAGATCGGTCTCGATCGTCGCGTGGGTTCTCTCGCCAGCAGCCATCTTCCTCGCGACGGTGGTCCACTCGTCCCACGTTTCGTCGTCGACGAGCGACGAGGCGTGCGTCCCGATCAGATCGTCGCACTCGATGCCGAGGATGTCGGTGCAGGCCTCGTTGACGTGGGCGACTCGCTGGTCGGCGTCGACGATCACGACCCCGTCACCGATCGTCTCGATGATCCGTTCGTAGCGCTTCAGCTCCCGTTCGCGGACTTTGCGTTCGGTGATGTCCTCGGCGATACCGACGACGCGGAAGACCGCTCCATCCTCGTCGTGGATCGGAGTGGCTCGGTCCCGCACCCAGCGAACCGTGCCGTCGGGTCGGACGACGCGAAACTCCTCGTCGTACTCGCCGCGAGCCCGCCGGGGAATCGTCTCGAGGACTTGCTGACGGTCGTCGGGATGGATTCCCTCGAGAAACGACATCGGATCGTCGTACACCGACTGCCGGCTTCGGCCCCAGAGATCCTCGTAGGCGGGATTGACGTAGTGAATCTCGTCGATTTCGACCGAACTCATCCAGACCACTTCCTCTAGGTTCTCGGTGAACTGGCGGAACTTCGCCTCGCTCTCGCGCAGTTCCCGTTCCATCTCCTTGCGTTCGGTCACGTCCGAGACGGAGACCGAGAGACCGCTCTCGGAGGGGTAGGCGACCACTTCGAACCAGCCCTCGAGTGGCGGGAAGTACTCCTCGAAGGTCACGCTCTCCTGTTCGTCCATCGCGCGGCGGTACTGCTCCTCGAACGTCGTCCCGACTAACTTGGGAAACACGTCCCAGAGACGCTTCTCGAGGAGGTCGGCGGGGTCGGTCCTGATCAGTGCCCCAACCTGCTCGTTGACGAACGTGAACCGCCACTCCTCGTCGAGGGCGAAAAAGGCGTCGTCGATGCGTTCGACCGCTCGCTCGAGCGATTCGTGCGTTTGTTCGATCTCCCGTCGGCGTCGCTCGTGCTCGAGTTCGTGGCCGATCCAGTCTGCGAGCAGTTCGACGACGGTTCGCTCCCACTCGGTGAACGACTCGGAGCGATCTCGGCGTGAGAAAAAGCAGAGCGTTCCCCAGAGATTGGAGTCAGTATCGGTATCGGTGTCGGTGTCGGTGCCGGTACCGTCACCCACCCGAACGGGTGCCCCCAGAAAACACGAAATCCCGAGTTGCTCGAAGGCATCGTGCTCGACGAGTCCCGGTCGCTGCTCGGTCACCGATCGAAAACCGAGCGACTCCCCCGAGTGAACGATACGGTCACAGTAGCTCTCCGAGAGCGCCAGCGTATCGCCGGCCTCGATGGCATCGTCTTCTCCAGAGACGACGACGAACTCGTACTGATCGCCGTCGATCCGGGAGAGCGCCGCGTACTCGACGTCCAGCGACGAGCGTCCGGCCACGAGCAATCGATCGAGCCGATCCGCAAACGACGTCCCGGGCTCCGAGATGATGTCCTGCAGTCGACCGAGGACCTCGGTTCGACGCTCGAGTTCCCGTGTTCGACCCCGTTCGCACTCCGCTGGCTCCGGCTCCGGCTCCGGCTCTGGCTCTGGCTCTGGCCCTCCCCGCGTTCGCTCGTCGCTCGAGTCCAGATCCGGGTCCGGGTCCGGGTCCGGGCCCGAACGCATCACGCTCCGGTCGGCGACGAGCGCCCCAACGCGGTCGACCAGCGATGGCTCGTCGGGGACATTTCGAACGACGTATTCGGTTGCACCGGCCCGCGTTCCGGCAGCGGCGACACATCCGTTGGGGTCGGCGGTCGTAAGCACGACGGGAACCGACCGATCGACCGCACGAACGGCGTCGATGATCGCGAGTCCTCGATCCTCCCTCGAGCCGTCGACGACGACGCAATCGGTCCCCGCCTCGACGAGCGCTGCTGCGTCGGACGCGGTCGTCACACGGTCCGTGTCGAACGACTCGAAGAGGGGGTCGGTATCCTCGAGGCCGCTAGCGACGACGTGAACTCGTGTCGACCTCACTGTACACCCTACTGACCAAAGAGAGAATCAATGTTGTGGCTCTGATGGCCGGACCGATCGGATCGTTGGTCCGTACCGAATGTCGAACACCGTCAGTGAAGCGGCTCTTCGACGTGGGCCCAGCCGATAGCGTCGATGACGACGACGGTCTCGCCGTAACGGACGTAGACGCCGTTGTACTCGCCGTCGTCGGCGTCGTGGTACGGCAGCGATCGACGGAGTGCGTCGACGACCTCCCAGGCGCCGCTGGTCTCGAGGGTGACGTGTTCCCACTCCTCGCGCGCGTCGTTGCTGACGGCCCGCTTGATGGCCCGTCGAGTACCGGGCAGTTCCCGAAGGCGTCGACTGGAAACGTCGACGACCGTCGCCTCGTCCGGGACTTCCGTTTCGTTGACAATTCGTGCACCGACATCCGCTTTCGACCGCGCGTGGCTGGTCCGTGATTTGCCGTTACGGAGGACGTAACCGGCGATAGCTGCCGTTCCGACTGCGAGCATTGACATTGCCACGTCTTTGCCCCTGAGCATCATGGGTTCACGTTACAGTAATCGATTAAGTATCTTTCGTAACAATATCTATCGTTGACATATATCGAGTCGATCCGCGACGACACACTCAGAACAGCCGACCCACGTTCGTCGTGATCAACCCGGCGACGACGAGGAGCGCGATCGCGACGACCGTCGCCGCCTGAAAGACCGGCAGCGCCCGATGGGCGGGCTCGCGAAGTTTCTTCCCGTTCAACCCGGATTCGAAGCGCTTGGCACCGATCTCGACCAGTGCGGTCAGTGCCAGCCAGAGGACGACCATCGCGATGACCAGTTGGCCGTTTACCGTCGAGACGAGACTCTCGCTCGTGTAGCTTGTCGCCGCCATGTGACTCCCCGTGAGCAGGAGAACGACGGCACTCACCCGCGAAATCGTCGTGAGTTTCCCTGACAGCGACTCGAGGGGCCTGGTCGTGTTGAACGCACCATCTCTGGCCAGCGGAAGGATCACGAGCGCGACGTAGAAGACGCTCCCGGCCCAGATCGACGCGAAGACGAGGTGTGCGGTTCGGGCGACGACTGTATCGACCATGTGGGATGGCTCGTAGACCCCCAGTATCAGCGTTGCGACTCGTGGTCGAAATCCACTCTTCCCACGTTCGTCGGCGCTCGCGTCCGTTTGTGACGTCTCTTCTCGCTCCTCGTCGGTTCCTATCGAGGTTCGGACCGCTTCTCACCGGATGCACCGAACCGACAGGTCGTTTATCCTCCCCTGTGAAGAGTCGGTGTGCTTCGTCTCCGTGTCCCGTCGGCGCTCGAGGCCGCTCCGTGGCTGTCGTCACGATCGCGGTTCACGTCCACGTTTGCACTCGCGTTTCCGGTCACAGTCGGGTTCGTAACGACGACGACACCTCCCTCGACGAAAGCGGGTCGACGACAATGATCGAATCCGAAGGCGACAACGGGTCGACGGCGATGATCGAATCCGAAGGCGACAGCGGAGCACGGCGCGGACCAGCGTTCGGCCGGAGTCTTCTGATCGCACGCGGAGAGTTCCATCGGACACTGCGGTCGATCCGCGAGTCGCCGCGAGAGCTCGTGGGGATCCTGTTCGTCGGAGCGACGATGCTCCTGTTCTCCCTCGGTGGCGCCGCCGGTGCGTACTTCTTGGGCCGTGGACTCCGACAGGACGGCTCGTTCACCGACTGGTCGTTGCTCCCCGGCGCCCGCGCCGTCGTCGGCAGCCTCTGGCTCGTGCTGGTCGTCGGTGTCGCCTTTCGCACGCTCGCGAAGGTCGGCCGACTCGAGCAGCGATCGTTGTTGCTGTCGATGGTTCCGGTCCGTGACCTGGTGTTCGGCAAACTCCTCGCCGAGACAGTGGGACTGGCCTGTTGGCTCGCGATTCCTGTGGGCGCCGTCAGCGTCGCCTTCGCGGTCGGGTCGACCGAGACGGCTTCGGCGCTGGGTCTCCCACCGGTCGCCGTCGTCCTCGTCGGCTCGGCGATCGCCTGCGGGTTCGTCCTCGGCATCGCCGTCAAACACGTCGCGACGCGGTACGAACCCGTCGTCAGGGTGAAGACGCCGCTGGCGGTCTGCGGTGCGTTAGGATACGTCGCCCTCATCGTCTCCGGGCGATTCGACGTGATCTTCGCCGGGCTGTACGCGCCGCTTCAGTACTGGCCGGTCTCCTGGCTGGCCGACGCGATCTTCCTCTCGGTCGTCGGGGTCGACGCGTCGGCGAGAACCGCCGCCGTCGGACTGGCGTTTACGGGCGTCCTCACGGCCGGCGCGCTCACAGTTGCTCCGCGGCTGGCTGCATTTCACTGGCTCTCCGATGCGCCCCGGATCGATCCCGGGTCGCGGTTCGGATCCAGTTCCTCGAGTCTCGTTCGTCGCGTCTCCCCCTCACCGTCTCCCTCCAACTCCCATACTCGCGCGCAGTCTCGATCGACCTCGACCGCCAGATCGACGTCGACGGTCGCATCCCTCCTCGAGCCGGTCACCACCCGCGGAACACGAACGGTCGCGACAGTCGTCTGGCGACGAACCTGGCGGTCGCCGGTTCGACTCCTCTACGTGCTGTACCCGCTGTTCTTCGCGATCGAGCCGATGCGTCTGACGCTCGAGTCGTTGCGGGCCACGGGGACCGTCCCGGAGTGGATTCCGCCGCTGGTGATGGCGTACGTCGTCTGGGCGGCGGGAATGGCGTTTACGTTGAACGCGCTCGGCGATCAGGGGTCGACGCTCCCGACGATACTGACGACGCCGGCGTCCGCGCGCGCCGTCGTCACGGGCCGGATGCTGGTCGGCGTCCTGACGATCGGCCCCCTCGGCGTCGTGCTGGTCGGCGGGCTCGCCGCGGCCAGTTCGTTCTCGCTGCCGACGATCCTCGGATTCGCGCTCGCGACGACGGTCGGCGTCGTCACGGCGACGGCTCTCGCGACCGGAATCGGCGTCGCCTTCCCCCGATTCGGGACGATCTCGATCACCCGTAACCGATCGATGGTCGTTCCGGGGAAAGCCGCCGCATTCGTCTACTCGATCGCCGCACTCACCCTCGCGGGCTCGCTCTCGCTGGTCGCCTTCGAACCCGCCTGGGAGCCACTCGCCGCCGGCACCTCGTGGCTTCTCTCGGCCGTCACGCCGCTGTCTCCCGACGTGTCTGCGGGGAGGCTTCGCGCGGTCGGTGCACTCGTCCTCGCCGGACTCGTGTCCGTCTCGATCTACTCCTTCCGATACGCGGTCGCCACCGTCGAGACCTATACTCTCGAGTGAGCCGAGCTCTCTTCCACCCCCTTCCCTTCGCTCGACAACAGCCCGAACGCGACCACAAAACATATTCCCTCGAGCCGAAATGACGGTGGTAGGAAGGTGGACAGCGGGTAGGGGTACTCGCGATTCGTGTCCACCGATTTATCACAGCCTCGAGCGACGGGTCTCGCGTTCAGTCTCCGTTTCTCTTCCGCTCTTCCCTCTCCGCTCACACTCCACCGCTACCTCGGGGGGACTCGCCGAGTCCGGGCCGACCCACCCTCACCCTCTGCTCACTCGAGCCACTCCGGCGTCCACTCGACCAGCCGCCGGCGCAGGAGTGCGTAGGCCAGCGAGAGTACGACGCCGCCGACGACGACTGCACGAATCCAGCCATCGAAGACGACCAGTGCGGGAACCGCGAGCGCGACGGCGAGGGCGGCGTCCTCGGGCGCACCGTCGTAGCGGATCCATCGCCGTGGCCGGATCCAGCTGCCGCGAACGTGGTCGTACACCGCCCGCTCGCTCGCGTTCTTCCAGGGGTCCATCTCGGGACCGCCGCCGAGGGCGTCGCTGGCCGCGTGGAGCCAGGCCGTCAGCGCGAACGCCGCGACGCCTGCGGTGAGCGCCGACGGTGAGAGGGCAGCGACCGCGAGGGCTGGAACCGCCAGCAGACCTCCCAGAAGAGGAAAGTGGAAGGTCCGCCGATGCTCGAGGACGAGGTCGACGTCGGGTGCCAGTCCGCCGACGATCGCCCCGACGGCTAGCGGGGCGGCGAGTGCGGGCTCGAGAAAGACGACTGGAGCGACGACTGCGAGGCCCGCGAACACGTGGGTCGTCGCCATCATGTGTTCGCCTACGCCGGCGACGGTGAAAACGGTACGCAAACCGGACTCGGTTCGTCGGTACGGATCGCTCGGTTTTCGAGTTCAGACGCCGTCGTCGCCGCCGACCAGATTCTCGCCCTGATACGAGCCGTCGTAGACGTCCTGGTGATCCGCCGCCGCGAACACCAGTTGGGCGATGCGGGCCCCGCGCTCGAGTTCGACGTCGTGGTGGACCTGCAACAGGCCCTCGCCGCGGCCCTCGTAGCCGGCGTCCCAGACGGCGGTGTTGAGCATACAGGAGTTGCGCATCAACGACGACCGCGGGTAGACGAAGCCGACGTGTTCCTCGGGAATCCGAATCCGTTCACCGTACCGGACTACGTACGACCCCTCGGGGAGATAGTAGGTGTCGGGGGCCTTCTGCTCGCGTTGCTCGAGCGGGCGAGCGACGCGGTCGCCGATCTCCTTGCCGTCGGTGGTGATCCGTCCCGGATCACGCTGTTCGAAGACGATATCGACCGTGAGATCGACGCCGTTGGGCTGGACCTGCTCGTCGGTCGTCGGCGACACGTGGTCGGCGACGAACGTACCGGAGCGATACATGTACTCGAGTGCGCGGCGCAGATGCCAAAAGCGTATCGTCGTCGGGAGGCTATGGGTGTGGCTCCCGTTTCACCCGGTGGCGTGGGGCGCGGAGTGCCCATTCGAATACACGAACGGCAAGAGTTGCGGTAATACTGTCCGTTTGGGGGATTCTACACGGTCGTCCGGAATAGAAACACGCTGGTTTTATCAGGGCGGGAAGCCGAGTTTCGGACGCTATGGGACAGACCCTTACTGAGAAAATTCTCGAGGATCACCTCGTCGAGGGCAACCTCGAAACGGGCGAGGAGATCGGCATCGAGATCGACCAGGTACTAACCCAGGACACCACTGGGACGATGGTCTGGCTGCAGTTCGAAGCGATGGAACTGGACGAAGTCCAGACGGAAATCGCCGCCCAGTACTGCGACCACCAGACTTATCAATTTGACTTCAAGAACACCGACGACCACCGTTTCCTCCGTTCTGCGGCCGGTACGTTTGGCGCTCACTTCTCTCGACCCGGCAACGGCATCTGCCACCAGGTCCACAAGGAACACTTCGCCGCACCCGGCAAGACGATGCTCGGATCGGACTCGCACACGCCCACGCCCGGTGGGCTCGGCGAACTCGCCATCGGCGCCGGCGGGATCGACGTTGCCGTCGCGATGGGTGGCGCACCCTACTACATCGAGATGCCCGAAATCGTGGAGATCCGCCTCGAGGGCGAACTCCCCGAGTGGGCGACCGCCAAAGACGTCGCACTCGAACTGCTGCGTCGCCTGACCGTCAAGGGCGGCGTCGGCAAGATCTTCGAGTACACCGGCCCCGGCGTCGAGACGCTGACCGTCCCCGAGCGGACGACGATCACCAACCTCGGTACCGAACTCGGCGCGACCACGTCGATCTTCGGCACCGACGAGAACACCCAGGACTTCCTCGACAAACTCGGTCGCGGCGACGAGTTCGTCGAACTCTCGCCCGACGAGGACGCCGAGTACGACGACCAGATCACGGTCGACCTCTCCGATCTCGAGCCGCTGATCGCAGAGCCGTCGATGCCCGACAACGTCGTGCCCGTCCGCGAGGTCGCCGGCACGAAAGTCGATCAGGTCATGATCGGCTCCTGTACTAACGGCGCCTACGAGGACATCCTCCCTGGCGCGAAGATGCTCGAGGGCCGCGAGGTCTCGAAGACGACCGAGATGATCGTCGCCCCCGCCAGCAAGCAGGCCAGCGAGATGCTCGCCCGCGAGGGCTGGGTCGCCGAGATGATGGCCGCCGGCGTCAACTTCTCCGAGGCCACCTGCGGTGCGTGTATCGGTAACGGTCACGTACCCGCCTCCGACTCCGTCTCGCTGCGTACCTTCAACCGCAACTTCGAGGGCCGCTCGGGGATCGAGGACGACAACGTCTACCTCTGTTCGCCCGAAGTCGCCACCGCCGCCGCGATCGCCGGCGAGATCGTCGATCCGCGCGATCTGGCCGACGACCTCGGCGACCTCGAGGATCCGGGCATCGAGCTGCCCGACAAGTACCTCGGCAGCGACGCCGACCTGATCGCCCCCGACGAGGCCGTCGACGACGAACTCATCAAGGGCCCGAACATCGGCGACGTTCCCCTCAAGGACCCGCTCGGCTCGGATCTCGAGGGTGAGGTCCTGCTGAAGATGGTCGACAACATCACGACCGACCACATCAGCCCGGCCAACGCCGACGTCCTGATGTACCGGTCGAACATCCCGAAACTGAGCGAGTTCACGCTCGCCCGCGTCGACGAGACCTTCGCCGACCGCGCGCTCGAGGCCGACGGCGGCTTCCTGCTCGCCGGCGAGAACTACGGACAGGGGTCCTCGCGCGAGCACGCGGCGCTGTGCCCGATGTACCTCGGCGTCGAGGGCGTTCTCGCACAGAGTTTCGCCCGGATCCACCGCGCGAACCTCTTCAACTTCGGTCTCATTCCGCTGACGATCGACGAGGAGACCTACGACGCCATCGAGCAGGGCGACGAGGTCGAGATCGTCGACGACGTCCGCGAGGGCGTCGCGAACGGCGAGGAGGAGTTCACCATCAGCGTCAACGGCGAGGAGGAGTTCACCGCGAGACTCGACGCCTCCCAGCGCGAACGCGACATCCTCGCGGCCGGCGGCAAGCTCTCCTGGACGAAAGACCAGGTCGACGAGGCCGGCTCCGGCGCCCCCGCCGACGACTGATCGGTTCGCCGTTTCTTTCTTCTCTTTGCGTTTCTTCTCGAGTCACCCACCGAGTCTGAACGTTGTCGACCGCGAATCGACTCGAGTCGGCCAGTCAGCGACCGTTCCGTCTCGCGTGCCCGACGTGACCTCGAGGCCTCGAGACGCTCGAGACGCTCGAGAGAGACAGTCCGTGTGGCCGCTTGGCGAACCTATTAGGACCTCGTCGAGGAGACACGGGTATGGAGTTCGGCTACCACCACTCTTCGTTCGCGACCCACGACGACCGACCGGCGGCGCAAGCGCTCGTCGACCGCGCCCAGCGACTCGAGGACGACGGCTTCGACTGGTTCACGCTGATGGATCACCTGTGGCAGCTGCCGTTCGTCGGTCACAAAGACGAGCCGTTCGTCGAGTGTTACACCGGGCTGTCGGCGGTCGCCGCCGCCACGGAGCGAATGCAGCTGAGCGGCCTCGTTACCTGCGCTCACTACCGAAATCCGGGCTATCTCGCCAAAGCCGTCAGTTCGCTCGACGCGCTCTCGGGCGGTCGTACGGTGCTCGGCATCGGTGCCGGCTGGTACGAGGCCGAGTACGACGCGATCGGGATCGACTATCCGCCGGCGGACGAGCGCATCCGACAGCTGCGAGATCAGATCGAGCTCTGTACCGCCGCCTGGACCGAGGAGTCGCCGGTCAGCTACGAGGGCGAGTACTACTCGCTCGAGGAGCTCTACCTCGATCCGAAACCCGACGACATCCCGATTCTGGTCGGCGGTGGGGGAGAGCAACTCACGCTCCGGTTGACCGCCGAGTACGCCGACTGGTGGAACCTCCCGGGCGTCACCCCCGAGGAGTACCAGCACAAACTCGACGTCCTGCGAGAGCACTGCGAGACCGCCGGCCGCGAGTACGGCGAGATCGACAAGACGGTGACGATCACGACGGTGATCAGGGACGAAACCGAGGCCGCCCACGAAGCCTACGAGGAGCTGCAGGAAGCGACCGACGCGGAGACGACGCCACGCGAGGAGTTCCGAGGACTGATCGGCACGCCAGCGGAGGTCGCGGAAGGCATCGAGGAGTACCGCGATCTGGGCGTCGACCGCTTCCAGATCGGGCCGCCGAAGAACGATCCGGAGACGATCGACCGGTTCGTCGACGACGTGATGGACGAGGTCTGAGTTCGTCACCGGCGCGCGGTGGAGCTCTCACTCTTCGAACCGATCCAGCGAGAACATCCCGATCTCGTGGTCGGTCTCGCCCTCGAGCGCCAGATCCGACAGAATCTCCCCGACAACGGTGGCGAACTTGAACCCGTGGCCGGAGAACCCCGCGCCGACGACGACTTCCGGGTGGTCGGGAAGGGTGTCGAGGATGAAGTCTTCGTCGGGCGTGTTGGTGAACAGGCAGGTCTTCAGGCGCATCGTCTCGCCGGCGCCCGTCGGGAAGTACTTATCGGCGAACTCCCGGAGCACACGCTCGTCCTCGGGCATCGGCTCGCGGTCCATCTGGTCTGGATCGGCGGTCCCACCGCGGTGGTGATAGCGGCCGAACTTGAACCCGGGCACCTCGAAGACGGGGAAGCCGTAGTAGCGTCCCTCGGGAACCTCGAGGTTGAACACCGGGAACTTCTCGGGTGCGAAGTGTGCCGGTGCCGTCGGCTGGAGCCACGCCAGCACCTGCCGTTCGGGGACGGCGATCCCTTCGAGGGCGTCGACGAATCGGGCGGCCCACGCACCGGCGGTGATCACCAGGTTGTCGGCGTGGTACTCGTCGTGATTGGTCTGGACGCGGACGCCGTCCGGGAGCGACTGCCAGGATGTCACTCGCTCGCGTGCGCGAATCGTCGCGCCCGCCTCGTGGGCCCGGTTCACGTGGGCGACGATACACTGTTCGGGAACGAGAAAGCCGCCGTCGGGCTGGAAGACCGCCTCGTACTCCTCGGGCAGGTCGTAGCCGGGGTACCGGTCGGCCAGTTCCGAACTCGAGAAAGACTCGTACGCGAGGTCGTGTTCCTCACAAGAGCGGCGCGAGCCCGCGACCAGCGACCCGTCCGGGGGGCCGACGTCCAGCGACCCCGTCTCGTACAGCAACTGTCGGTCGTGAGACGCCTCGAGGTCTCGCCACAGGTCGTACGCACGATTCAACAACGGGACGTAGGCGGGGTCCTCGGCGTAGGCCCGACGGATGATCCGGGTGATGCCGTGGGAGGAGCCGTAGCCGTGGGGGACGTCGAAGCGCTCGAGGCCGAGGACGTCGACGCCGCGTTCGGCGAGGGTGGCGACGGTCGCACTGCCCATGCCGCCGACGCCGAGGACGATTACGTCGTACCGATCGCTCATGCGCCCGGATTTCACGGCGGGAGTGAAATGGTTCCCGCTTGCGGCGGTTCGTTGCCGACGTCGCCGCCGTTTCCGGTGCCGGTGCCGATGCTGACGGCCGCTGTCGACGACCGACGATCAGCCGTCTCCTCCCTCGGCCCGCTCGCGCAACCGACGCTGGTACCGCCGCTCGGTCACGTGGCCGATCCCGTCGGCGAGTTCGTCGCGGACCGAATCCTCGAACCGGTCTAATGGCACGAGAAAGTCCGCCTGAAAGTCCTCGACGAGCTCGTAGGTCCACCGGTCTTCGACCGCCCCTCGCGGGAGGTGGTCGTCCCGGAGTTCGTCGGCCCACTCCTCGTGGCCGTCTTCTCGCAGCAGGGTTTCGGCCTCGGCCATCCGGTTCATCGCGTGGCCGAGTTCGTGATGGAAAGCGAGCAAGTTGCCGTACGAGCGGTGGATGTGCTCGATTGCCAGTTGCAACTCGTGGAGCGCGTCCTGTTCGGCGTCGGTGAGCTCTAAGTCGTCGACGTCGGTGTGATCCGAACGAGAGTCCGCGTTCGTATCGCGTTCTCCCTCTCCGTTCCGCTCGCGCACGTCCAGTTCGTCTCGATTGCGATCGCGATCTCGATCCGGGGACATACGGTGACGACGACGGCGATCACAAAAGTGGTTGACCCGACACCCCCGCGCGGAACATGGCCTCACACCTCGAGCGTCTCACCGAGCTCCGGCGCCGCCGCGTCGATCCCGTCCGCTCGAAGACCCTCAGCGAACCCGGCACAGTCGTCGCCGTGATTGACGAACACGGTGGCGTCGGTGTACGACTCGAGAAACGAGCGCAGGCCGTCGTGGTCGGCGTGTGCCGAGAAGTCGTACTGCTCGACCTGCGCGCTGACGGGCATGATCCGGCCGTCGATCTCGGCTCGCCCGGTCTCGAGTAACTCCCGTCCGGGCGTCCCCTCGACCTGATAGCCGGTCATGGTGATCTTGTTGGTCGGATGCTGGCGAATCGCGGGAATGTAGGTCATCGCGGGGCCGCCGCTGAGCATTCCGCTCGTGGTGACGACGACGGCCGTCTGGTCGACGATTCGCTTTCGCTGGCCGTCTCGGCCGGTGACGAAGCGGGCGTGAGAGGTCGCCCGGCGGAGCGCGTCGGGATCGCGGACGAACGCGGGGTACTGGCGAAGCATCCGGGTGACGCGTTTGCCCATTCCGTCGACGTAACACGGGATGTCGTGGGCCGCACAGACGAGCAGGAGTTCCTGGGTGCGACCGATGGCGAACGCCGGGACGACGACGGAACCGCCCTCCCAGAGGGTCGTCTCGACGCTCTCGACGAAGCGCTCCTCGACGGTAGCGCGGTCGTCGTGTTCGACATCGGCGTACGTGCTCTCACAGATGACGACGTCGGCGTCGGGCCGGGCGGTCGTCCCGGCGACCAGTCGCTGCTCGCCGGTGTGAAAGTCGGCGGTGTACAGCAAACGGGTCTCGCCGTCGTCGACGAGAACGTGCGCGCTCCCCGGAATGTGGCCCGCGTTGAAGAACGTCACCTCGTGGCCCGCCGCTTCGAACGGCTCGCGGTAGCCGTGGCGTTCGGACACCTGCGTGACCCGCTCGAGTTCGGTCTCCGTGAACGGGCAGTCGTAGGTGCCGCCATGGAGTTTCAGCGTGTCTCGAGCGAGCGTGCGCGTCAGCTCTTCCGTGGGCGGCGTCCAGTGGATCGGCGGCCGGGCGTCGCCGGAAAGCAGCGACGGGATGGCCCCGACGTGGTCGAGGTGGCCGTGGGAGACGACGACCGCGTCGGGATCGACCGAGTCGACGGGAAACTGCGGCGGGTTCCCCGTCAGCATACCGTAATCGAGCAACAGCGAGTCGTTGACGAGGATGGCACTCCGGCCGACCTCGCCCGTGCCGCCGAGAAACCGGATCTCCATTACTCGTCTGTACGACTCGAGCCGTTTCCCTCCGTCGGTTCGTGGTCGGTCGGGTGTCTCGTCGGCTCGGTCTCTCGGTTGCTCACGTTTCGGTTTCAGTTTCGGTCTGGGCCTCGGGTTCGACACCTCGATCCGAGACCAACCCCAGCAAGTAGACGTCGAGCAGACAGACGAGCAAGACCGCGAGCGGGACGGCGACGTCGGCGTAGGCGACCGAGTCGAACTGGACCGCGGTGACGACGAACGGGTTCTCTGGGTCGAACGCACCCGAGAGCGACCGCGCGCTCAAGAACACGACCGCGAGGACGTACGTTCCCAGCCACAGCACGCCGCGTTTCCAGAGGCCGAGATACCAGTGGCCGACGCCGGCGGCGAGCAGCGACAGCAGGTAGGCGGGCCAGCGAACCCGCGTTCGAAGTCGGGACTGGGGTGTCGTCTCCATGTTCATAGTCGTACTCACCACCGTCAGCGACTCGGTTCGACGGCCATCCCCGGAACGAGCGTCGCCGCCTCGAGTCGCGCTCGAGGGGCCGTCTCGGGGAGTGCCTCGAGTGCCGATCGCGCTCGCTCGAGGTGTGTCGTGACGTCGGTATCGGTGTCGAAGCCCACCGACGCCCGTGGACCGTCCGAATCCAGTACGGACTCGACCGACGAACCCGTCGCGACGTCTCCCAGCTCGCCGACTAACACCCGTTCGACGGCCTCGAGAAGGGGATCGTCCGCGGCTTCGGTGTGTTCGGTTTCGGTTTCGTCCTCGAGGTCGTCGCCACAATCGCGTCCGCGTCCGTGCTCGAGCACACTCTCCGTTTCCGTTCCGCTGACGGCGTCGATCGCGGCGACCAGCGACTCACCGTAGGTTCGCATCGCCTCGATGGTCTCCCGGGAGCTACCGGCGACCGCCGCGCCGAGGGCGCTGCCGGTCCCCGCGAGGACGGCTGTCGGCGTCAGCTGCTGGGTGTGGTGGCTTCGGTCTTCGGCCGAGGCTGCGGTCGATGTCGATGTCGAGGTCGGAGCCGAGTGTGAGTGTGCGTCGGAGTAAGAGAAGGAGTAGGAGTGCGGATTCGACGGTGACTCGGGCTCGGGCTCGGACTCGGATTCGTGTTCGAATTCGCACTCGAGAGCCCCAGTTCGTTCGAGAAAGCTGGTCGCGAGTGTGGACGAACCGGCAGTCAGCACCCGATACAGGTCGACGTGGCGGTCGGTGGGGATCGAGACGCCGGCGAGGGTGGCGTGGGCGGAGGCGTGGAGGTAATCGCTCGCGAGAATCGCGATATCGCGGTCGCGGTCCGTCGCTCGCGTGTCGTCGAGCACGTCGCGTCGAAGCCTTGCGTACCCGCCGAGGAGGGTGAGCGACGTGCTTATTTCGAGGAGTGTCGCCCGTGTGGGTGTGAGCGCGTGTTCGGATTTGGGTGCACTCGACGCGTCCGTCCGTGCAACTCCACCGTCATCGTCGCCGGTCGCGGCAGTCGTCCGGACGAGCGCGACCGGGACGGCAAGCGACGAGGACGCCGATTCGAGTGTCTCGGTGACGACCGATCGAACCGCAGGCGAGAGCCCGGCGTGGGTGCTCGGGGAGGTCACTCGAGCGGTCAGTTCCGTGGTAAACGAATCGTGGTCGTAGTCGTAGTCACTGGGTAAGTCTGTCATATCACTCCTCACACGTTGGGTCAGTGCCGATACTGGTGCCGGCCGAACGCGGTTCGTCCGGGAACGCCACGCCGTCGGCGAGCAATCCGTCGAGGATTTCGTCGGTGGTCGCGTCGCGGACCTCCGTGAGGTACTCGTCTCGTGCGAGGGTGAGCTGGCGGACCCGGGCGCCGTCGAAGGCGGCGATCAACAGGGCAGCCGTCTTCGTCTCGTCGTGGTCCTGGAAGTCACCCGACTCCTGTCCCGCGCGGAGGATCTCCTCGAGCGTCTTTCGGAGGTAATCGTCGCTCTTGCGAAGCTGTTCGCGATAGCGGTCGTTGTACGGTGCCTGTGCCCGGAGTTCGAGTAAGGCGGTATGAAATGCGACCTGTTCCTCGTCGTCGGGTCCGTAGAGGAACCAGTCGACGAACGCCGCGAGTCGCTCGGCGGGCGGTCGAGACCTCATCTCCTCGGCGTGCTCGTCGAACCGCTCGAGGAGGAAGTCGATGAAGTCGACGACGAGATCCTCGACGGAATCGTAGTGGTAGAAGATGTGTGATTTGCTCTTGTCCGTACGATCGGCGATCGCCTGGGCCGTGAGATCCGTGTACCCGTGCTCGCACAGAGCCTCGTAGGTGGCAGTCAGTATCGCTTCACGAACGCTCGGTTCGGTCACTGTCTGACTAGTTAGTCAGATCCGGTTTAGCTGTTTCGGTCCGGTGGGGTCACTGACACGTTCTGCGGGACTATCGCACCGTTCGACGCCCGTTCACTTCCGAAAGCGCTGGATTCCGAATCGACCGTAACCAGTGTAGGCGACCTCGAGGGAGCCGATCCACCAGTTCCACCGATCCGCGGGGGTACCGTTCGGGGCGTCCTCGAGTTCCGAGACGATCACGTCGTTAGTGAGTTCGACGCCGACGTCGGCTTCGTACTGTCCGGACTCGGCGAGGTCGACCGCCTGACGGACGACCACGCGCGACTCGCCGCGCGTCCCGGCGAACTCGCGACGAAGGCGTAACTCGAGGGGACCGGGTTCCAGTTCGATTTCCACGGTTTCGATAGGAGTGGAGGGTACTTGACTGTTCGAGCCGACGGGGGTGGTCGTGTGCAGGGCGGAAGCGGGAGCGGGGAGCGGGAGCGGGACCGAGACCGAGACTGGGAGCGGGAGCGAAGGCGAGAACCAGAACAGAGCGAACCGAGAGGGGTCTCGAGTGTAGACCGGCCGAGAGCGGGCGTTCGACCAGCGACACAGGTGGTCGGTTCGGATTCGACGTATTTTTGACCGCCGACCGTTTTTCGTCCTGTATGGCAAGTTTCACTGTCGTCGTCGGCGACCCCGATTCCGGGGCGTCGTATCAACTCGAGGCAGAAGAGCAGGACGCGAACCGATTCCTCGGCAAGTCCATCGGCGAGGAAGTCGACGGCGGTGCCGTCGGCCTCGACGGCTACACGCTCGAGATCACGGGCGGGTCCGACGAAGCGGGTCGACCGCTCAACGAGACGGTCGCCGGGTCGAACCTGAAGGAAGTGCTGATGTCCGGTCGCCAGACCGGCTACAAACCCAAACGTGACGGCGAACGCCGCCGAATCACGGTTCGTGGCCGCGAGATCGGCGACACGGTCGCACAGGTCAACGCCGCGGTCGTCGACCGCGGGAACACGTCCGTCGAGGAACTGCTCGGCCTCGCAGACGGCGACGACGACGCAGACGAGTAACTCACTCCACACTTCTATGGCAGACCGTATTTCGAGCGACCACTCGTCGGTCCAGACCGTCCGCGCGACCCTCGCCGAGACGACGACCGGCGTTCGACTCGAGGTGCCGGCCGAAAACCGAGACCAGATTCCGGTCGACGAGGTCGTCAGAGTCGTCCTCGACGGCGACGAACTGTTCGCAATGCCCGAGCGACAACTCGGCGGCGAGGACGTCCACATTCCGGGTGTCTACGAGACGCCCGACATCGCTCGCGATCCACGACAGGGAACCGATCGCCTGTCAGCGTGGCGTGCAGACGAGAACGTTCGACTCGGTGGCTCGGTCCTCCTCGACGTCGTCGAACCCGACTTTCTCTACGGTGTCCGGTCACCCGGACAGACGGCCTTCTACGACGCTCGCGAGCCACCGTCTGACAGTCTGGCGTCGATCGCGAAGGATCTCGAAGAGCAGTAGTATCGTCTCAGAAGCGAGCGTCTCAGCCGCGACCGAGTTCTCGAGGCGACGAGATTCGATCGACGGGTTCCGTTCGGCTCGAGTCCTACTGAGTACTGATCGTCGTCGACATCGGAGGGAGAATCCAGCTCTCTCTCTCTCCTGGATCGAGGTCGAATCGAGTCCGAACCCGAGAAAAGACAGCTAGAAGACTACAGCCGTGGCAGGAAGGCGTACAGCAACAGCCCGAACGCGAGGTGCTGGACCATCGTCTGTTCGACGGTCGCACGGACGAACTCCTCGTCGGCGATCGAGTACTCTTTGGTTCGCACTTTCGCGTGCATCGAGAGCACGCCGGCCTCCTCGAGTGTGTGGAGGCTCGGGTAGACGGTGCCCGGACTGAGCTGAGCACCGAAGAGGTGTGTCAGGTCCGAGAGCAACTCCTTACCGTGGGTCTCGCCGTGGAGAGCGATCAGCATCAGAAGGATCTCCTCGAGGTTCTCCTTGATGATCGCCTCGTCGAACTGGACGTCGTCGGTCGGCAACGAACTGACGACCTGCGCCATGAGTTCGTCGAGTTCGCGTTCGACGTCGTAGCTGTCGTCGCCGTTCGTTCCGATCGAGATGTCGTACGATTCCGACTGCTCGGGTGCAGTCGCCGCCCTCGACAGTTCGTCGAGCACGGACTCCGGTTGATTCGTGTTCTCACGCATTTCCGATCACCACTGGGGTACTCGTGACCAAGATCGCACATCGAGCACGAATGCTCGGTTCGATGACACGCACATGCCATCGAGTATCGCCGCGAGGCGGTTCTTAATCACGGATTAACGCTGTTAATGAACTACCACGTAATAAAGAACAGGGAACTGGCCGACCGCCGGTTCGATAAATCAAACACACAATATATACAGAATAATCTGATGTTGATGATTTCCTGTAGATACGAACGACGACCGAGACATTATCTGGCTATTCGAGATGTTTGGCCCACCACAATAGCCCAAACGTCTCAAAATGAGGCTGAAGATTTTGCATTGATATAGGTTTCGGCCGACTTCCCATTGAATCGTTCAGTGGACTTGTGACGCGCTATCACGGATGATGCTGACCATCTCGCTCGACTGTTCGGACTCCTCCTCGTCGGCGATCTGCCGGTCGACTCGGCGCTCGGCCATCCGCGCGATCATCACGTGCTCTTCGAGGTCGTCGTCTCTGATCGTCGCGATGTACTCGAGACTCTGGGCGTGGGCACCGAAGAGCGTCCCGCTGAGCGACTCCAGCGGGTACTCGAGGGTCGTCGGTTCGTCGTAGCGCTTGTTGTGGATCTCGCCGATCGAGAGCCCCCGAAGGTACGAGACCATCTGTCTGCGGACGAGCGGGCTGATCCACTCTAGGTCCTCGTAGTAACGAAGGCAGTTCAGTGCGCCAGTGGTGCCGAACGTTTCGCCGAGGAAACGGGCCCACTGGATCGTAGCGTCCGTCCGCCCCGCCGACTGTTCGAGCGTTTCGAGGTACGGTTTTTCGGCTGACATAGTGAGTAGGGGAATCTGATCGGGGTCGGGGTCGGAATCGAAATCGTGACTGTGAACGTGACCGACGGCGGCCCGACGTCTCCGGTCTACTCGAGAGGTGTCGTGGCGTTTGCTTTAACGTTCGTGTCATTACGAGTCGTGAGTCGAGCGGTGTGGGCTGGGTGCTCACGCATGTCCGGCCCTAGACTGCAATGACCGTGTTCACCACGTACGTCGTGATGACGGCGATGATCCCGCCCATCCAGGTCATCAGGACGAAGTGGACGAGCGCACTGATCATGTGCCCGCGGTCGGTCAGCCGGATCATAACCGCCGAGAGAGCCGCGTTGATGAAGATCGTGGCAATCAGGAGGTACTCGATGACGGCGACGTTGTACGCGGCGGTGCTCAGCAAGTTGCCGGCGACCTGACTGTCCAGTTCCATCTCGTTCGTGATGTCCATCATGATTTTGACGACCTCGAGACCGATGAAAAAGGAGAAGACGCTCGCCGCAGAGATGCCGTAAATGACGCCGGTCAGCGTCGTCGTCGCCTGCTGGCGCTTCTCCCGGACCTTCAGTACCTCGTTTTGATTCTTGCTGATGACCTGTCCCAAAAGCCGTGGATCACCACCCATCTGCCGGCCGATGACGTACATGTCGCCGAACTTCTGGATCAGGTACGAGCCCGTCTCCGCGGCGAACAGTCGCCAGGCCCTGATGTCGTCGATCCGCATGTTCAGCCGCTTGTACAGCGCGTCGACGTTCTGAGTCAACGAGCCGAAGTCTTTCTTGCGCAAGCTCTCGAGGACGCTCCCGGTCGAGGCCTGTTTGACGCTCTCGACGGCGCCCAGCGCGCGGATGAAACTGGGGAACTCGCTGTCGCGGTTCTTGACCTTGCTCTCCTCCGTGCGCATTCGCCAGCCCGGAAGCAACAGCGGCGTAGTCGGAATCGCGGCCAGGATCGGCAGCGGAATCCGGTCGGCCGCGATCGGGGTTACCCCCAGTGCGACGGCGAGGACGACGATCCCGAGGACGAGCCCCGATCCGAAGCCGATCGTGAGCGCCTGCGGAATTCGCGTGAGTGGGCCGTCACCGGCGGTTTCCTCGATGTACCACACCGGGTCGTACGGCGAGACGACGTGGACCGCGTAGACGAACCCCACCTGAACGATCGTGAACATGACGATCGTCCCGCCGATCAACAGCGTCGGGCTGACCCCGGTCAGGATCGGGATGACGATCGCGAACACGAGGACGAACGCCGTCGAGAGCATCATCGACATGTACAGCTCCTTCATCACGTCCAGTTTGGCGAGATCACCCTCGTAGCGCGTGACGAACTGCTGGATCATGCTGTCCTGTTCGTCGACCAGGAACTCACTGATCTGCTGGCCGCCGCCGACCGTATACGCCAGCCGCTCCAAAAAGTCCGTCAGCAGCGGGCTCTGGCACTGCTTGGCCCGCATCCGACAGGCGTCGTCGAGACTCACGTTCCAGGTGTCGACGAGACCGACGAGGTGGCCCATCTCCTCGGCGAGCGCCTCGTACTCGTCTTCCTCCGCGAGCGTCCGGAAGATCTCGACGCGGTTGATGTTCGTCATCGAGAGGACGGTGATGTGGGTCAAAAAGAGGTGAAAGCGCTGGCGGATCTGCTTGCGCCTGCGGTCCTGTGCCAGCTTCGGGTAGACGATCGCCACGCAGACGGCGAACAGACCGAACACGACGAGCGGGACGGCGACCAGCAGTTCCAGTCCCAAGACGACCGTCGCGAGAAGCGATCCGACGAGGATCGCGAACGCGGGGCCGATCACGAGCAGGAGATAGCGCGAGACCGGCATCTCCATGGTCTCGTAGGCCTCGTTGAGCGACGCCAGCACCGACCTCGCGCTCATATCTGGTTGCGTCTCGGTCGACATGGCTATGCGAGCTGGTTGAGGCCGCGGATCTGGATCGGCAGTCCCTGCAGACCGTCGCGCTGGAAGTCGGCGATGGCCGTGTTCACCGCCTCGTAGCCGAGTACGTCGGCGTCGATCAACTGCCGGATGATCTCGGCGCGGCGGTCGAGTTCGTCGTAGATGAGACGGGTGTCCTGATAGCCCAGCAACGTCGCGATCTGTTCCTCGAGGACGTAGGAGTTGTTCCGGCCCGTGAAGTCGACGTTGTCGTCTCGCGGGTCCCAGCGGAAGGCCTCGCGGGTGACGACCCCGCCCTCGTAGTCGGAGTAGCCTTCGATCTCCTGGACGCTCGTGACCCGCCGCAGGACGTCGTCGCCCTGCTTGACCCGGTTCTGGAAGAGCGCGACGTCGCAGTTGTCCATGAACGTCTCGGGGACGTTGATCGGGTTGCCGGTGAACCGCTGGATCATGCTCACGATGTCGCTTGCGTGGAAGGTCAGGATCACCGGGTGACCGGTCTGGGCGGCCTGGAACGCCATCTGTCCTTCCGCACCACGGACCTCACCCACGATGATGTAGTCGGGTCGCGACCGGAGCGCGGCCGCCACGAGGTCGAACATGTCGACGTCCGCGCTCTCGTCGCCCGACCCCTCCCGCGTCAGCAGCTGTTGCCAGGTGTTGTGTGGGGGGAGCACCTCCGCCGTGTCCTCTGCGGTGTAGATCTTCGAGTCCTGCGGGATGAACGAGAGCATCGCGTTCAGCGTCGTCGTCTTCCCCGAGGCCGTCTCCCCGACGACGAACACCGTCTGCTCGTTCTCGAGACAGAGCCAGAGATAGGCCGCAAGTTCCGGGGAGAGAGTTCCCCACTTCGTGATCTGGAAGATCGACAGCGGCACCTCCTCGCCCTGGCGGATGGTGAGCGAAGGACCCTGCACGGAGACGTCGTCGGAGTAGATGATGTTGATACGCGAGCCGTCGGGCAGGGTCGCGTCGATGATCGGATCCGAGTCCGAGATGGGGTGGTTCATCCGCTCGCCCATGTTTCGCAGCCACTGCTCGAACTCCTCAGAACTCCCGAAGTCGACGGTCGCCTCGACCATCCCGTAGGTGCCGTGATCGATGTAACACTGGTGGGGGCCAATCACGTGAATGTCCTCGTTGGCGGTGTCGGTCATCACCGGCTCGAGCGGGCCGAGTCCGACGATGTCCCGCTGGAGTTGGTAGCGTAACTTGTCGTATCGTTCCTGCGAGAGACCGATCTTCCCGCCACCGATCGACCGGAGTCGTCCGATCGACTGCCCGGTGATCCCGGAGGTGATCTCGACGACGCCACCCAGTAGCTCGTCTAAGTGCTCCTCGAACTCCGCCTCGTCGGTCGGCGCCGGCCGGGTGACACTCCGGTCGAGGATCCGCTGGCGGATTCGGTCGTAGAGGTCCTTGTCCTCGCCCTCGAGGGTCGGCTCGACGCAGTAGTAGGTCGTGTCGATGCCGACGTCGCCGTAGACGTGACAGAAGATCGGTGCCTTCGCCTCGTAGATGACGTTCGGGCGATCTGATTCCCACTCCCCCGAGGGTTCGTCGATGAGCGTCGGATACTCGCCGTGCTCCTCGCGGAACCACGCGAGGTGGTCGCGCAAGTGGGGATACTCCCGGGTGAGCGCCTCGAGTTCGCTCGAGAGTCGGGCGGTGCCGAAGTCCGACATCTCAGGCCACCGTCCTGCTGACGATCGAGACGCCTCGGCCCTGCTGGACGTTGAAGCCGATGGAGTCGTCGACCGGGCTCTGCATGTTCTGGAACCGGCGGACGCGGACGTTGCGCCGGATCTCCTGTCCCACCGTGCTGGTCTCGATCTGGAAGTAGACGTCTGCGACGTTTCTGAGCGGCCGGAGGGCGTCGTCGGCGACGCTCGTCGGATCGACCGTCATGACGATGGTCTTGTCTTTCAACGTCATCTGTCGCAAGAACGTGACCAGCCGCTGGATGACGTGATCCTCGTCGCCCTCCTCGAGGACCGCCTCGAAGTTGGGGTCGTTTCGCAACAGCGCCGAGAGGGTGTCGATGTAGACGACGTCGGCTCGCCAGAGCGTCTCCGCGTCGGCCAGCCGGGCGAGCAGCTGGCGCTCGGCCCCTCCCTTGTGGGTGTCGACGTTGGCGTGCAAGAACAGCAACTGTTCGCCCAGCAGGTGATCGACCACGTCGTAGGACAGCGAGTGCATCTGCTGGACGAACTCCCAGGACTCGAGTTCCGTCGAGATGTAGGTGACGTAGTGGTCCTCGTCGGCCATCCCGTAGGCGAACCGCTGGCTGAGCACGCTCTTGCCCGCGCCGTCTTCGCCCTCGACGAGGACGATGCTCCCCTCGGGGAGCCCGCCGCCGATGGCGTTGTTCACGCGGTCGCTGTCTTCCAGTCCGATCGAGTAGTGGTCAACCATGGTAGAACTCGAACACCTCCCTGTCGCCGCTAGTGGTGACGACGACGCGATGCTCGCCGATCTCGAGGGGCTCCTCGAGCGTAATCCGGACCTCGGCGACCCCGCCGCGACGCCACGTCGGGCCGTCCTCGACGACGTCGATCGTCAGGTCGGCGTTGGAGACGTACCGCCCGTCGACGAGGACGTCGTGGCCGCTGGGATCGGTCGAGAGCGTCCGCTCGCCGGTGTTCTTGACGAGGAGGGTGATCGTCGGGTCCGCCTCTTCGTCGTCGTACACCGCTCCGCTCCCAGGATCACTGATGATCTCGATATCCGTGTCGATCTGATCTCTGACGTCGCCGCTGTGCGTGTCGATCGAACTGCTGAGTTCGTTCACGTTCGTCACGAGCGTCCCCGCGACGCCCGCCGCGACCAGCATGGCCGCGATGAAGAGGATCAGACTCGAGACGGATTCGCCCGCCATCAGTTCGTCACCTCGAGTTCGTCGCCGATGACCGTCTTCGCGATCCCGTTCTCCGTGACGATCTTGACGCGCGTGGGGTCGTCGTACGTGAGACTCATCGTCAGCGTCTCACCGGGTTGCCAGAGGGTTCGGGCGGTGTTGGCCTCTACCGCCGTCTCGTACCCGGACTGGTAGATCCCGTCGACCAGCAGATCCGTCTCGGTCACCGACAGCGTCGTCGAGCCGGTGTTGCGGATCTCGAGCGTCAGTTCGTCGGCATCGGCTTCGTACACCGCCGACGTCACCGCGACGTCCGTATTCCGAACGTCGAGCGCCCGCTGATCCCGGTCTTCGATCGCCGTCATCCGCCGATCGTTGGCCGTCTCGAGGGCCGGATAGGCGATGCTGACGGCTATCAGCAGGCCGATGAAGAGAATCGCCGCCGCGCCGCTGGTACTGAATCCCACGCGTGGTCACCTCACCCGTCCGCCGACGATTCGCTCCGACGCGGACGCCATCACGACTCGACCTCCTGGCGCGTCTCGTGGACCTCGTGTAGCTTCATGATGTACGTGTAGCTGTCGGCGTGGTCTTCCGCCGTCAGCTCGTCCGGCGTCGTCGCCGGATCGACGTGAATGTCGAGGTCCGGGCCGCTGAGCACGCTCTCGAGGTGTTGCTTGACGTCGGCGTCGATCCACCCGATCTCGTGGTAGTACGAGATCGCCCGGAGGGTCGCGGCCGGCCCGCCCGTCCGGACCAGTTCGGCCAGCCACTCGAAGACGATGATGTCCGTCGCGTACGTGTCCGCGAGCGTGTGGAGGGTGACGTCGTCCGCGTCTTCGGTTTCGGTTTCGTCTTCGTTTTCGCCTTCACTCTCACTCTCCCCGTCCGAACCCACACCTCCGGTCGGCTGCACTTCGACGTGCGTGTCGTCCTCGAGGCCGCGCTCGGAATCGTCCCCGCCGATGTACGTCTCCTCGTCGAAGGAGATCTTCTGGCCGGTCGGTTCTCGAGCGTCGTCCTGGGCCGCCGCCGCGTCCTCGATCGCGCCCTTGAGATCCGCGAACGAGACCGTCTCGTCGTCTCGGTCGGCGGATTCCTCGCGGTCTCGGCGTTCGCCCAGCCCGAACCCTTCGCCGTCGTCGTCCGCACCGAAGACGCCGAACCCGCCTTTCTCCTCGCCGTCGCCGGTGAACGGGTTCACGTCGTTGGTCACCTGATCGTAGATCCCGAGCAGTTGGCGGATCGTGTCGTCGACGTCGTCGACCTTGTCCGCGACGTGCTCCTGGGAGTCCTGAATGGTGCCGAGTTGGTTCCCGTTGCTCTCGAGTTCGTCCTCTAAGGTCTCGATGCGGTGGTAGAGATCGTCGACGACCTCGTCGTCGTCGAGGTCGGCGGAATCAGGGCGTTCCGGGCGTTCGACGCTCGAGGCCTGGGCCGTCTGTCCGCCGGGCATGCCCGGGTCTGCTGTGGGGTCGGTCTGGCCCTGTGGAGTTTCGGGGTTCTGGCCTTGTCCCTGGCCTTGGCCTGCAGCGACGTCAGCATCCACACCCTGCGCACCCTCTTCGCGCGCCTGCTCGCGACCACGACCTCGGCGACCGCCGGTATCACTCAGGAACCGTTCGAACAGGTCGCGGATGTTCTCGAGCCCGAGATTCATTGTCGTTTCCCTCGCTGTCCGCCGTCGAGGTGGCCAGCTGCGGTCACGTCTCCACGGCGGTCGTTCATCTACACTCCACTATCCACACGGGCCGTATATCTGTACGGACGAGTTCAGCGCCCGATTCGGCCCGCGTATCGAACCGTGAGTCGAGGCTCGAAACGCCGGCTGAAACGATACGGAGCTTGATACTCTATCTAAGTGATGGGTCCGATGGGGTACATCCCCAGATACTGTGATGCCAACGACCTCGCTCGACGCCGACCTTCGACGGGACACGCGGTTGCGGACGGCTGTCCCGTCGCCACGATCCTCGAGTACCGACCTCGTGTTGGACTCGCGGAAGCGACGGGCTGCGCCCGTCGGATCGGCGGATCGTGACGCCCACACGGGCGTCCGCGGGTGTTCTCGTACCTTTACCTTTGGTGGGGACGAGGGCGCGGATTCGGAGTTGGGCTCGAACTCGGACTCGAACTCGAGTTCGAACCCAAATCCGAACTCGAACGCGAGCGAGTGCGGCGCGCAGGGTGTACGCAAATGTTAGGAAATACAACGCAAGACGAGACTGACCGCGGTCAGGTCGGGATCGGGACGCTCATCGTGTTCATCGCGATGGTGCTGGTCGCCGCGATCGCGGCCGGCGTTCTGATCAATACGGCCGGCTCACTGCAGAGTCAGGCGTCCGATACAGGTACAGAAACGCAACAGGCGGTGGCGAACCAGGTTGAAGTAGTTCACGCTGTAGGAATTACAGCTGAAGACGCTGAAGATAATAAGTATCTATCAGACATAGATCTAACAATTAAGAAATCGGCAGGATCGGACGTGATCGATCTGACTGATCTCACTGTTCAATATACAAGTACGACAGCCGATCGGACGCTCAGTCACGCTAATGTTGACCTTGAACAGGCAGATTTGGAATCGTTCGCGACTGCGCTTGCTGAGAACGTCCAATCGGGAGAAACGTCCTCTGGTGGTGACGTAGCTGTCGGTACTGATGAAGGAGAATCATTGACGAGCACGGAAGATCGTGTCGTCATTCGAATAGACGTGTCCGCAATCGAGGAATCGTTTGACGCGGAAAATAGTCTGAGTGAAGGTGAGAGTGCCACTGTCAATATTGTTGATCAGTCCGGTGCACAGTACAGTTACGGTGTGACGGCACCAGCAACCTTCGGAGATAAAACTATTGTTGTGGTGTGATATGTTTGGGAAAATAACAGACACAGACGAGCGTGGACAAGTCGGGATCGGGACACTCATCGTGTTCATCGCGATGGTGTTAGTTGCAGCGATTGCAGCTGGCGTTCTGATCAATACGGCCGGCTCATTGCAGAGTCAGGCGTCCGATACGGGTACGGAGACCCAGCAGGCAGTGGCGAATCAAATTGAAGTTGTGAACGCGGTTGGAGTTGTTGAACAGGCGGAAGAAAATCCTAACACAGGAGAGATAATAGATCTGGAATTTGTGGTGAAGAAGTCTGCAGGGTCCGATGTGATCGATCTGACTGAGCTGACAGTTCAATTTACAAGTGACGATATTTCTGTTAGTCTAGACCATGGAGAAGGCGGCTTCGCAACCGACCAAATCATTGGAGATGAGAACGGAGAATCTCTGACAAGCACTAGCGACCGAGTGGAATTGACGATCGATCTCCAAGATACTAATCCTCAACTTCAGAACGATGCTACCCTAGAGGAAGGAGATAGTGCGACAGTCGAACTAGTTGATCAATCTGGTGCAAAGTTCAGCTACGGCGTGACAGCACCAGCGACCTTCGGGGACAACACGTACGTGGAGGTATAATCATGTTCGAATCAATCACAGACGCAGACGAACGCGGTCAGGTCGGGATCGGGACACTCATTGTGTTCATCGCAATGGTGCTGGTCGCCGCAATTGCGGCCGGTGTTCTGATCAATACAGCGGGCTCGCTCCAGAGCCAAGCGTCCGACACAGGTACAGAGACCCAGCAAGCAGTAGCGAATCAAGTTGAAGTCGTTCATGCTGTTGCTGAACGGGATACTAGCGCAGATGATTTTGACGAACTCAGATTGATCGTCAAGAAGTCTGCTGGTTCCGACGTTATTGATATGACATCAATGACGGTACAATATACAAGTGACAATACCGCAGAAACACTTGTTCATCAGAATATTGATGCAGAGGAGGTCAACGGTGCTCCTGAGTTCGCTACCTATGATGCCAGCGCTTACGAAGGCTATGGCCACAGTGATGTAGCCGATGAAAAGGACGAACTGATGGAAACGGGTGACCGAATTGCACTGATTATTGACCTTAGTGATGGTGGTGTTGAGGAAAATGGTGTGGGCGAAGCACTTGAAACTGGGAATAGTGCAACTGTCGAACTTGTAGATCAGTCCGGTGCGAAATTCACCTACGGAGTGACGATGCCCCAGACTGTCAGCGACGAACAGACTGTCGTGACGGTCTGATCACCACACCTAACCACTACTATGACCTCCCAACCGACTGATGACGGTGTGCTCATCCTCGCTAACCGACAGCTGTCGGAAGACAACGACGCGTCGTCACGCTCGAGGAAAACCACGATGTTGATCGGTCAGATGGCTCGAGCGCAACCAACTGACACCCCATAGAAGGTGTCTTCGAGCGCCCATCACCGAGGGACCTCACGCCCCTCGAGGATGGAGTCGGCGCGTCGAATCGACCGCCGAGTACGCACATGCGCTCGAGAACTCGAGTCGTACGGGGTCATAGAACGCTCACGCTGGAGACCGATACGCGCACACCGCCGGACGACATCCGGGTGGTGTTCGCGACTGAAACCGGACTCGAGATGCTGCCCCGGTCTGCTGTAGACCGGTTCGAAGACTTGCCGCCGGCGGTGGCGGTGCTGATCGTGCTGGCGACGACGACTCTCGAGACACCGGCGGACGCCGGTCCCGCGTAAACGAAGGGAAGACAGGAATACACGGATGCGGCGTATTCATTTTTGACTGAATTGACGGCAGAGCGGAGCCTCGAGACGTGTCTGTTTCGCTCCGAGTGTTCGACCAGAGTGCGTCCGACTGTCTCTGAGCTGATCACGGCGACTAGAGCCGAGGCTGTGACGGCGTACCCGTGTCCTCAAGCACCCGAAAACGGCCCACTCACCCGCCCACACTGACTCCCACTCGAGGACGACTCACGTCTCGAGTCACGCCGTGACTCAGCGTTCGATATCGTCCGGGTCTTTTTGCGGGTTCCGTGGCGAGAGGAGAGTATGACTGACGATTCTCTTCACTCTCGACGACGGTTCCTCGGCGCGGCAGCCGGCACGGCGACGATGGCCGCGACTGCAGGCTGTCTCGGCTCGGTACTCAGCGCCTCGAACGCCGTCGAACCCGAACAACCGACGGAACCGCGGGAAGGAACGCCCGGCGAGTTCTACTACTTCCTCGAGGCCAACGACATCGAGGTCGACAGACTCGCCGAAGACGACGACGAACTGTTCCTGACCTACCGCTCCGACGCGGAGACCGTCGAGGAGTCCGACGACGAAATCGTGGTGATCTACGAGATCTACAAGCAGGCGCTGATCCACCGCGGCTCGGAGATCACGTTCCTGTACACCGAGATCGCGAACCCCTTCGAGGGGCAGGCGCTGGGCTGGGGGATCAATTCGGAGTGGGTGCACCGGTTCGATAGCCCGGATGAGGACGCGGACGCGGATGAAGATCCCGAGGACGTCGAAGGGAACGAGTCGGTCGAGACCGAGCCCGCCGGCGACGACTCCGAAGGGAACGAGACCGACGGTAACGAGACCGACGAAACCGACAACGCGCTCGACATGAACCAGATCACGCTCTGGAGCAACATCATGAACACGAAGGTCTACCAGGAGGACGTCGACGCCGTCGGTGCGGACAACGAGACCGACGCGACCAACGCGACCAACGCGACGATCGCCGACAACGCGAGTGCCACCGACACCGGAACCGAGTCGGAGACCGAAGGCGACGACTGAGCGGTCCCAGCACGCACTCGAGAGACGGACGACTCCACACACGCACACACGATTCCACGAATGAGCTCCAATTCATCCACGGACGACGGCGTACTCACTCCCGACGACCTCCGGCTCGACGACGACCGCGTCGACGAGTTGGGCGAGAATCGCTATCTCGTGCGCTCAGATCGGTCGGCCCCAGCGGGTGGGTCGGCGCCGTCCGATATCCTTCCGGCAGTGGAGATGAGCGCCAGCGCGAGTGCGAACACGAACACAAACGCCAGCGCGAACACGAACACAAACGCCAGCGCGAACACGAACACGGACGACGGCAAAACTGCGGACGCGACCACGTCCTCGAGTGATTCCGCGGTCAATCCGTTCGATTTTCCGCTCGCCGACCCCAACACCGACGCCGACCACGGACTCGAGTCCGTTCCCGAGTCAGGCGAATCCGACACCGCGTCCGGGGTGGGCGAATCCGAACCCACATCCGACACCATCACCGAACCGCGCGGGCCGGGGACCTCCGCTGAACCCCGCGGTCCCGACAGCCCCGAATCACACTCGCTCGATTCCAGCTCCAATACCTCCGACACACACCCACTCGAGTCCACTTCCGACCCCCACGGAATCGACGTCACGCTCAAGACCGACGGCGAACTCGCGCACCTGCAGACGACCTCGAAGGACGTTCGCGAGGTGTTCGCCGAGATGCTGACCTGGTACGCGGATCAACTCGACGACGACCTCTCGCCCGCGCAGGTGCTCGAGGTCATGCTGGCGACGACGGATCTCGAGGCGTGAGGTGTGCTGATGGCGGTTGTGCCGTGAGTTTTCTGCCTCTGTCTTTGCCTGTGCCTGTCCCTGTCCTACACCTGTCCCTGATTTCGTGACCCCTCGAGTGCTGAACACTCGAGTAGAAACCGACCGTGTGAGAGCTGAGACCGAGCCGTCGCTGGTTTCTCGTTGTTCACACCGATTCGGCGGCCGCTGCCCTCTTTCTGATCTAAAATAACCACGCAAACAACAGTAAATATATATCTCTCGAGTGTGATGACCGAACTGGAAGTCAGACGCTCAGAACTGACGCGAGGGGCGTGCGCTGAAACGCCCCGGGTGCGAGGACACCCGAGACCTGGCTTCCAAGCCGCGAGGCTTCAAAAGCCATGTTTGCATTGCTTCTCTCGAGACATAAACGTCTCGCACGACAGCCGTCCCGTCTTCAGACCAGTGACGACACCGCAAACCGCACCTCTCGCTTCGCTCGAGGGGGCCACCCCATCGACGACTTCCGCTCGAGTCCCACGGGTGAGCCGCGATGAGCGATTCGGATCGCGATCGGTCTTCGGATCCGACCGCCAGTTCGAACTCGAATCCAGATTCAGCGGATCCGCGATCACCGACCAACACGACGCTCCCGCTGTGTCCACGCTGTGACCACCCGGTCGTCGCCGTCACGACGCGAGGTCCACACGACCACGTCGCCTCGCCGTGTGGCTGTCGGCTCTCGAGCGGGACGCTGGATCGGTCGTCGAACGGCTGATTCCCGGTCCCGTCGTTTCGAACCAGCATCCTGGTTCACCACCTCGAGCGTCCATCCGCACCACCACTCGCTCCCACCGAACGCCGCCGTTCGCGTCCTTTTTCCCCCTCGAGTCGCAACCCGACGTATGACCACGACCGACAAGCGCGAGGCGTTCCTCGCCGGCGAGCGTCTCGAGGACGTCGCGCTCTTTCTGGCCGATTCGTACGTCTCTGACGACCGTCTCGAGCAGTTCGGCGAGCGGATCGACGACGGCGTCTTGATCGTCGTCGACGGCGAGCGCGGCCGGAACGCGTTCAAGGCAGCGACGGGGACCGGCGCGATGGAGTTCGCCGGCTCGGCGATGGGAACCGAGGGGGTCGTCGACGGCGATCTGACGGGTGGGACGTGTCCCGAGGCCGCAGGGAGTGAAGCCGAAGACGAAGACCACCACACGCAGTTCGTCTTCGCCTTCGCCGAAGAACAGAACGAGGAAGTCGGCGGCCTCTACGCCGACGGCGACGTGATCCACGCCTACGCACAATGCGAGTGCGGGACCGCGTACTCGGATCGGTGGACGCTCGAGGAGTAAGTCGTCTCCACCACACTCGCGTTCTCCCCGTTTTCACCGTTCGTAGTCGACGATATCACACGTAGGAACAGCGTCGCTACCGGAATCCGTCGTCGGTCGTCCGCTGCAGTTCGTCCTCGAGTTGGTCGTGAGCGTCGGCCATCCCGTCGGCGATATCCGTTTCGGCGAGGACGCCGAAGCCGCTCCACTCGTCGGTCGTCGTCAGTCGCTCGAGGAGGTCGTCGAGCGACTCGTCGGGGCGCTTGAGGTCCCGAAGCCGCTCCCAGTTCTCCTCCGAGAGACGGATCGTCCTGTCTGCCATACCGATTCCTATTCACACCAGATACAAATTCCTCGTGCGGATCGGTTGGACTGACCGAAAACGCTCGGAGAATCGATTCTCCCGAGTCGACGTCAATAAGGTGAATACGACGGCCACAGACTCTTCCCGCCGCTCAGGGGAGAGACTAGTCGATGAGTTCCTACGAAACGTCGACCGCGTCCGAACAGGGCTGGCCGCTCTCGAGTCGGGAGTGGTCGGTCGTCGGTGGCTCGAGCGCGTTGATGGCGATCAACGTGCTCCTGATGTACGTGTTCGTGGTGACGCCGCTGGCGGGGGTCAACGACTACCTGTTCGCCTACCCGATCGTCGGCGTGCTCGTCTACGGGGCGGCGATCACGGGCGGCGAAATCGTCGCCGAACGTGGCGTCGAGGGCGGCGACATGGGAATCGCCTTCGTCGGGATGGTAATCCTGCAACTGGCCTTTGGAATCTTCGGCGCCGGCGTCCTCTCCTTCGCCCCTCGAGACCAGCAACTGTACATCCTCGGGGTCACCGCGGTCGTCACCGGTCTCCTTACAGCGCTGATCGCGACCTACGTCTACGCCCGCTCGAAGACCTTCGAGAGCTGGGGAACCTACGCCAACTACGCCTTCATCGGGGGTGTCGTCGCGA
This sequence comes from Natronoglomus mannanivorans, assembly GCA_025517485.1. GTDB lineage: Archaea > Halobacteriota > Halobacteria > Halobacteriales > Natrialbaceae > Halomontanus > Halomontanus mannanivorans. Next base: position 55,578 of record JAOPKB010000011.1, read on the forward strand.
TCCTGATCGGGACGTTCTTCGAGCCGGTCCTGATCGTCGGCTTCGTCCTGATCTTCCTCGGCTTCATGCTCCGGCTGGGGTGGGAGATCTGGCGCGTGCGCGACCAGCGAAACGCCTCGGTCGCCCTGCAGACGATCGGTGTCTACATCGCCGTGGCCGGCGTGTTCGTCCACGTCCTCCAGATCGTGATGCGCGTGCTAGCTCGGCGGTGAGATCAGTACGTTTCAACCTCGACTTCGTCCATTCGATCGAAGTCTGAAACGTTACGTGTTAACACTGGTTCGTCGACGATGCTGGCTGTCGCACCGATTATAACGTCTCCGTCACCGACTGTTTTCCCCTCGTTTGTCAGTTCTCCCGCGATCCGTCCTGCTTTTCGCATGACTGCCGTATCCGCTGGTTGAACCGGCTTCGTAGCGAGTACTTCTTCCACGGTGTTTCGTTCTTGCCTTGGCTGGTCCGAACGAGCAACACCGTAGTATAGTTCGAACAGCGTCATCGACGAAACTCGCTGCTGACGTAGTTCCGTTTCGATCTCTGTCGCCTTTTCGACAGCCGCTTCGTCACCGCGCATCAGATCGATCAGGAACGTCGTATCCAGTAACACGTTATTTCTCCATTCGATCTGCGATCGATTCGAGTTCGTCGTGTCGTCGTTCTCGCCGTTCTTCGATTGCCGTCTCGAGCGAGTTCGCCTGTTCGTCAGACAGGATACCAGCGAGTTCGAGCAACGAGCGTTCGCCAGCGAGACGGAGAACGACGTCAGAGAACGTTTCGTCGTCACTTTTGTGCGCCTCGAGGCGTTCGTATGCCTCCTCCGTGAGACGAATGCTCTTGGACATGTGCATACAGACGTATGCAGCGTTCTTCAACCTTATGTTGAGTCGGAACCGGACGCCTGCGTAGCGTCCATTTCGGCTGCCTCGACGGCCGCCTCGAACGCATCCAAAATGACCTGCTTGGTCACCGCGCCGCGGGAGGTCCAGTGGTGGGCGTAGTCGAGCATGTCGTCGTAGATGTCGGGCTTGCAGCCCGCGGCCTTGGGGTGGCCGCCGCCGTTGACGCGACCCGCGACCTCGTGACACAGCTGGAACTCGTCGGTGCCGCGGATCGACGCCGAGCCGGCGGGTTTGACGATCACGGAGGCGTCGGCGCCCTGCTCGCGCATCGCCTCGGCGACCTCGTTCTGTGAACAGCGGCCGTAGGTGATCCCGACCGTGTAGTCACCGACCTCGCGAAGCTCCGACCGACTCACCGCACGATCGATCAGCGCCTCCTTCTCGACGCGTTGCTCCGTGAGGAAGTCCTCGGCCCACTCGGGGAGGTCCGCACCGTACTCACGGACCACTTCGACGTACTCCGCGGGGTCGCTCCAGTAGGCGTAGTCCGCCAGATCGTCGCTGCGCGGATCCTCGCGCAGCCAGAGGTCGTGATCGCGCGTGACCGCCGCGAGTTCCCGGTACTGATCGTCGAACTCGTACTCGAGCGAGCGGAAGACGACGTCCGCGCTACACACCTCCTCGCTGTCGCCGACGACGAGGTCGACGCCGGCCTCGCGGACCGCCGCGGCGACCGAATCCTTCCACTGGTGGTGGTCGTACCAGGCAACCGAAGAGGCGGTCTCGAGGGCCAGTGCGAGTTCGTCCTCGACGTACTCGTAGCGGTCGGGTGCGAGGTCACAGACGAACAGATCGATGTCCTCCGAGCCGTACTCGGCGACGCGCGCGAGGGCGTCCTCGACGTTGTGGGGGCTCGCGGGAACGAGTGCGACGTTGTGGGGTGTCGGTTCAGGCTCCTCGAGGGGATCGTCCGTCTCCGAACCTGCGCCGGGGGCGACGGTGGGGTCCGCGTCGGGGGCGACGCCGACTTCAGCGTCCGCGTCGGCTGTGGTCCCGTCTTCGTCGTCTCCCGCCGCCTCCTCCGCACTCTCCGACTCCGACTCTGACTCCGGCTCCGGCACGTTCTGCACGTCGCCGTAGGCCTCTCGAATCAGGGCGACGCAGGCCAGTCCGTCCGCGTCAGGGTCGGCGACGACGGCGGCCTCGGCCCCCTCGAGGGCGGCCTGTGCCCGCTCGTCGTCGAGGTCCTCCTCGAGGTCGTCTGGGAGGAAGAAGCCGGTTCCCGGGAGGATAGACTTGCGGGCGATCGGGAGATCGGCCGCGATGAGGTCGTCGAACATACTCCGTTCTGTGGGATGGAGCGAGAAGAAAGCGCCGGTCTGCCTGCTCGAGGTGACGGTGTGTAAGGAGTCCGTCCGGCGCGACGGAGCGTGGGAGGGTCCGACAGCGCCGACGCGCTACGCCTCGACGCCGTCCGCACCGGTTTCGGTCTCGTCACCCGTCTCGAGCTGTCGAACCGACAGCACGGGAACGGGCGAGGTCCGGACGACGCGTTCGGCGACGCTCCCCAGGAGGAGTCGGTTCTCCCCGTGGCGGCCGCGGGTACCGGTGACGATCAGGTCCGCGTCGTGCTCGCGGGCGTACTCGCAGATCTCCGGCGCCGGACGGCCCTCGCGGACGGCCGTGGTGATGCCCGGACCGGCGCGCTCTCGAACCGTCTCGAGTGCGGTCTCGGCGTGGGTCTCGAGGGCGACCGTGAGTTCCTCGCGCAGTTGTGCGGGCGAGGCGTCGACCTCGCCGGCGTCGATCACCGAGAGGGCGTGGACGTCGGCGTCGAACCGTGCGGCCATGTCGAGGGCGACGTCGATAGCCCGTGTGACGCTGTCGGAGCCGTCAGTCGCGACGACGACTGTATCGAACATGGTTCACCCCTCTCCACGCAGGCGCATAGCATTCACGGATCACGGCTCCCCACGGAGACCCGCTCCCGCTGGCGGTCGTGAGTACCCCGTTCGGGGCGAGGCTTTTTCACGACCGCCCGCACACCATCCCGCATGGACGTTCGCGAGTCGTTTTCGGTCGAGACCGTCCTCGTCCCGGTCGACGGGAGCGAGGAGTCCGCCACCGCCGTCGAGTACGCTACCGCAGTCGCCGACCGCTACGACGCGTCGGTCCACGTGCTGTACGTCCTCGGACGCGGCGTCGTCAAGGGAATGAACGCCGGCTCCGTCGAAGAGGACGCCGTCGCCGAAAACGCCCAGCGATTTCTCGAGGAGGTCGGCAGCGTCGCCGACGCCTACGGCGTCCCGATGGCGACCTCGATGGCCCATGGCTTCTCTCCGACGCGAAAGGCGCGCCACCCGGGGATCGTCGTCCTCGATACCGCGGATGCGATCGACGCCGACTTCATCGTCATTCCTCGAGAGTCGGTGATCGAAACGCCCGCAGAAGTACTCGAACAGACCGCAGAGTACGTGTTGTCGTACGCGAGCCAGCCGGTTCTGTCCGTCTAGTTGGTCCGACCGCGGACCCTGACTCTGACTCCGATTCCGATTCCAATTCTGACTCTGACTCCGACCGTCATCCCGACTCCTGAGACCCCTCACCGGCTCGAGCCACCCGAATCGCCATCTCCTGCTCGAAACTCTCGCTGCCACAGACCTCGAACCCGACTCGCTTGTAGAGGGCGATCGCCGGCGAGTTCCAGCGTTCGACGGTCAGCCACACCTTCTCGATTCCCTGGTCGCTGGCGTGGCCGAGCAACCGCTCGAGTAACTCGGTTCCGATGCCGGCGCGCTGGTACTCCTGGAGGACGAAGATCGCCAGCTCCCAGGCGATCTCGCCGACGTCGTCGACGGCCGCCGGATCGTCGACGTCGGGGACCAACGTCGCGTGGCCGACCACCCGTCCGTCGTGCCAGGCGGCGACGTTGACCCCGTCCGCACAGATCGTCTCGAGCCAGTTTCGAACCCGCGTCTCGCCGCTCGGCGGGATCCCCTGGGCGCGATCCGCGGGATCGAACTGGACGTACATCTCGGTGAGCGCGTCGACCTGTGGCTCGTCGGGATCGAAGGGTCTGACGACGATCGTTCGACCGTCGCGGTCCCCGAAGGTCACCGGCGGTGAGGGAAACGGGCCGGCCGTGTCGTCGGGGTAGACTCGCGTTCCGTCCATCGTTATCTGACCAACTTGACCGTCGTCGGGGCGTTCAACAGGACGAACTCCGTGATCGGTCCCAGACGGATCTTCCCCATCGGACTCTGGGTGCCGCCGCCGATCACCAGTTGGTCGAACTCGCCGCGCTCGGCGAGCTCGACCAGTGCGCTCCCGGGGTCGCCCTCGAGGGTCGTCAACTCGGCGTCGACGCCCGCCTCTTCGAGCAGCGTCTTCGCTTGCTCGCACATCTCCGCCTGCGAGCGTTTGGCCTCCGGTTTCTCGACGACGGCGACGGTGAGCTCGTCGCCGACCTCGCTCGTTCGCTCGATCGTCGACCGGAGGGTTCGCATCGACTCGTCGCTTCCCTCGATTCCCAGCAGCACGTTCATGCACTGGTCTCGAACCCGACGCACGAAAATAATTGCGCCGGTGACAGTGTCGGTGTCGATGTCGATGTCGGTGTCGGCCTCGGTCGTGGACGCCGGAAGTCGACACCAAACGCCGGAATCACCACGCAGTGATCGCTCGAGCGTGATCCCTGCGGACACGCCACATTCGACGCTTCGGACGACGGCGTTAAGGCGGTGTAGCAACAACGTCCGTGGAATGACTGATCTGGCGCTCGACGTCGTGGAGTTCTTGCTCACGACGAGCGTCTATTCCGACGACCGATCGCTAGACGAGAACGATCTCCCGCCCTCGTATCGCCGGGTGTTCTGGACCGGTGGGCCCGAAGCGGACGACGAGGATGGTGAGTCCGGATCCGGATCCGGGTCCGGGTCCGGGTCCAGCCGCCGAACACGTGGCATCGAGCGGCCGCTCTCGGCGACCAACACCACCGCCCGCCAGGCGACCGGCGCCGACCAGCCCTGGGAGGCCGTCTCCGAGCTCATGTTCACCGACCGGGACGAGTTCTCCGGCACCATCTCGCTGACCGAGCAGGGGATGGCCGAACGCTGGTTCCTCGAACGCGTCGACGACGAGCGCCTGCTCGCCAACCCGACGCTCGCGGCTCACTTCGAGGACCACGAATCGGTCTCCGACGCGGTCGACTACGAGACCGCCCGCGAGAACAACCGCCCCATCCAGGCCGATCGGGTCTGGATCGACGGCCTCCTCGAGGAGTACTTCGACGAGGAAGACGACGAGGAGATGCTCGACCTCGTCGAGATCCGCGCGCCCGAGGAGGTCGACCTCACGCTCGACGACCTCGTCCTGACGCCGGACCAGGAAGCCGAGATCGAAAAGATCGCGAAGGCGATCGAGCACCGCGACTACCTCGCGAGCATCGGCCTACGCGAGATCGGCAAACTGCTGTTCGTCGGGCCGCCGGGCACCGGGAAGACCTCGACCGCGCAGGCGCTGGCCCGCGATATGGACCTCCCGTTCGTCGAGGTGAAGCTGTCGATGATCACCTCCCAGTACTTGGGCGAGACGGCCAAGAACGTCGACAAGACATTCGAGGTCGCAAAGCGGCTCTCCCCCTGTATCCTCTTTATCGACGAGTTCGACTCCGTCGCCAAGACCCGCCGCAGCGACGAGCACGCGGCCCTGAAACGGGCGGTGAACACCCTGCTCAAGAGCATCGACAACATCTCGCTGATCCAAGACGACGTGTTGCTGATCGGTGCGACCAACCACCCCGACCAGCTCGACGCCGCCGCCTGGCGCCGGTTCGACGAGATCGTCAACTTCCCCAAGCCCGACTACGGCATGCGCCGGGACATCCTCCACGTCATCACCCGCGCGATGGATATCGACGAGTTCGAACCCGAGGCCATCGCCGAAGCGACGGAGGGGCTCACCGGCAGCGACCTCCGGATGGTCCTCAGAGAGGCGGTCCTCGAGGCGCTGACCGAGAACCGGACGACGCTCACCCAGGAGGATCTCGTCGACGCCGTCGAGGACTTCGAGGAGCGAGACAACCTGAAGAACATGGACATGATCGAGGGCGACCACGACGCGCTAGTCGCCGGCGGCGATCTCGGGAAGGCGAGCGACGGCGGGCACTCGCACGACCACGACCACGATCACAGTCACGACCACTGACCACCGTTCGGGTAACATCCTTATGGTTCGCCTGTGAATCTTTTCTTATGAGCGACTCGTCGCCTCACGAAGACGCAGCAGACGTGTTCGCAGAACGTGCTCGAGCCAAGTACGGTGATTCAATCGCGCACCTCGTCGTCTTCGGGAGTACCGCCCGCGGCGAGACACGCGGCGTCGATTCCGACGTGGACGTCTTCATCGTCATTTCGGATCCGACGATCGAACGGCCGCTCAGGGACTTGGCGTACGACGTCGGACTCGAGTACGGACTCGTCTTCTCGGTCCATACGTTGACGGCGGAGCGGTTCGATGCTCGCAAAGATCATCCGTTCGTTCGAACCGTGTTCGAAGAAGGGCGGTCGTATGCCTGAGCCGAAGTACGCGACGGAGGAGTCACAGCAGTAACCGCCACGAGAGAGACTGACAAAACTCTATTTTGCGACCGCGACGAACCGCAACCGCCGATACGGCGCGATCCACGTTCCGTCCCGGTAGTATTCCTCACCATCGTCCTCCCTCTCGCGAAGCCTCTCCTCGACGGCCTCGACGATCTCGACTCGCTCGTCGGCTGGCACCGACGCCGACGCGAACAGCCGGTCACCGAACTGCTCGAGCCAGTCTCGAAGCCCGTCTTCGCCCTCGAGTTCCGTCGGTCGATCGAACAGCCTCGCGTACTGGACCTCGAGGTCGGCGTCCTCGAGTCGTCGCGCGTACTCGCCGACGCTCGGGAAGTACCACGGCGATTCGATGTCGTATCCACGGGCCGCTCCCTCGTCTTGGACCGCGTCGACGATCGGCGCCACGTTCCCGCGACCGCCGAGTTCGGCGACGAACCGGCCGCCCGGGCAGAGCGCGTCGTGAACCGACGCGAGTACCTCGTCCTGATCGTCGTCGGGGATCCAGTGCAGCGCCGCGTTCGAGAAGACGGCGTCGAAGGCGTAGTCGAATGCGAGCGATCGGGCGTCGCCGTGGACGAACTCGAGGTCCACGTCCGTCGAGTTCGAATTCGAGTCGGCGTCCATGTGCGAGTACGTCTCCCGCGCCCGTTCGATCATCGCCGCCGAGGAATCGAGCCCGACGGCCGTCGCACCCGCATCGGCGATCTCCCAGGTGAGATGGCCGGTCCCACAGCCGAGATCGAGGATCCGCTCGTCGGCGGCCGGCTCGAGCAGGTCGACGACCGACGAGCCGTAGGCGGCGACGAACGACTGGGCGTCGTCGTAGGTCGCGGGGTTCCACTGCTGGGCGTCGCGCTCACGTGTCATCGTCGAGTCCGGAATTCTCGCCGCCGGTACAACTAGTCACCGCTCGAGTCGCGAGCGCAGCACCTATTGTGCAGACCCTCGACTGTCGATGTGAATGCGCGTCACCTTGCTGGGGACCGGCGACACCACCGGCACCCCGACGGTCGGCTGTGACTGTGAAACGTGTCGCGAGGCCCGCGACCGCGACGTCGAGCGGACGCGCTTTTCGGTCCACGTCGAAAACGAGCGCACCGGCGAGACGCTGCTGATCGACGCCAGCCCCGACTTTCGCTACCAGTTCCTCCGCGACGAGGTCGCGCTGCCGGACGCCGCCGTCATCACGCACATCCACTTCGACCACCTCGACGGGCTGGGCAACGTCTTTCGCATCCTCCGTTCGCTCGAGGTCTACGCGGCCGACGAGACCGACCCCGCGACGGGCGAGAGCGTCGCCGAAACCGTCGCCGACGACTACCACTACCTCGACGCCGTTACCGTCCACCCGACGACGCCACTCGAGACCGTCCGGATCTGCGGGCTCGACGTGACGCTCGTCCCGGTCGACCATCCCCCGCTTTCCTGTTACGGGCTCACCGTCGAAGACCCCGAAACTGGCGCGAAACTGGCGCTCACCGGAGATACGAGCTACGCGATTCCGGATCGCTCGCGACGGCAACTCGCCGATCCGGACCTCCTGCTCGCGGACGCGATCGTCCCCGCGAGCCTCTGTGCGTCCCACCGCGCCGGCGGTCGCCACGAGAACGCCGACGGTGTCCCCCGGACGTTCGGGACCAAGCACATGACTCGAGAGGGTGCCCTCGAACTGGCCGCGGAACTCGAGGCGACGGAGACGCGATTGGTTCACCTGGCACACTTCTATCCGGCCGAGGAGGCCTTCGAGGAGCCACTGGCGGTCGACGGCGAAGTGTACGAGCTGTAGCGCGTCGCGGTGTCACTATCGGTGGATTCTACAAGAACCGATCCAGTCCCGACTGTCGACGCGCACCGCCGGGATCGGCGACCCACGACGTTCGCCTCTCACGTTCGGCCTCGAGGTCGATGTCCGGCGTCTCGACCGCCTCGAACCCGCCACACGCCGCTCCGCACTCGGAGGCCGGATCGACGACACACTCCTTCCACGTACAGTAGGGCAGCGTCTCGTCGCGGTCGGTCGTCGGCTCGCACGCCCCACAGTCGGGAAACGCGTAGGTCCGCCATCCCTTGCCGTAGGCCCGTTCGGCGAGACGACGCCGAGCGCGCGCTTTCTCGGCGGCCGAGACGACCGCGATCTCGGTCCGGCCGGGGTGCTCGGCGAGGAGTTCGATGCCCGGCTCGGAGACGGGAAGCGGCGTCGGTTCGCGGATCACCTCGAGGTCGCCCGACTCCGGGAAAAACCGCCAGACGCCGATCACCTCTGGAATCCGATTCAGATGCGCGCGCGTGACGTAACTCTCGGTCGCGAGGATCGCCTCGTCGACCAGCCCGAGGCTGGCGTCGGTCCGGAGCTGGGCCTCGAGGTCCCCCGGCGTCCCGAGGTCGGGTTTGTTCTCGATGCCGACGATCCGGCCGTACCAGTCGGGGTAGCGGGCGACCTGGCGGACGTAGTCGCGCCCGCCGCGGCGCTCGCGTGCGAAGAAGCCGATCTCGCAGGCCCGTTCGACGATCCGGCGGGCCCGCTCTGTGTGACAGTCGAAGGCGTCCTTCCAGAACCGTGCCCGACCCGTTCCGATCGCACTCTCGATCGCCGCCCCGGGAATCGTCTCGCCGGTGATGGCGACGCGGTCGGCGAACTCGGGACCGGATTCGACACAGACGATATCGAGGATCCGGCCGCCGGGATCGGCGACGCTGCCGCCGAGCTGTCGGGCGACGACCGAATCGCCGTACTCCCCGTCTTCGAGGGCGGCACACAGCTCGAGTTCGAAGGCGAACTCCGACACGGGCGGAGGGAGGGCTCGAGTCGGCAAAAGGGGTCGGGTTCAGGTCGGTTCGGTGGTTCAGTGGTGGGCGTCGTCGGCGGGTGCGGGCGGCGACAGCTCCCGGTCGGACGTGCCACCACGACCGCGGGCCGCAACCGCGCCCCTGACTCGGCCTGCGACGAGCGGGGTCCCGAGCAGGACTAACAGTCCGACCGCGACAGCGGCGATGGTTCCCGCCGCCGACGCCGCCGGGAACGCGAACTCGGCGACGCGGGCGGCCACCACTGCGGCGAGCACGGCGGCGACCAGCAGGACGTCGACGAGGAGTATCGTCTCGAGGCTGTGGTCCTCGAGCGGGCGGTCGACCGTCGGTGGCGCGGATCTGGACGTCATCTGTCGTCTCCTCAGGTAGTCCTAGCCCCGCGACACCGATAAGTGTAATCTAAAATTCATTTCTGTAAGCGACGATACTGAACGCAGTTTCAGTCGACAGAGTGAGAAGTCGGAGTCGAAACTGATCGGCAGCTCGAACTCGGCGTGCTGGACCGGGACAGTCGCCAACAGCAAGAGAACGAAAAACGAGAACGGCCACGAGAACTCAATCGCCGGTCTGCACGCTCGTCTCGAGGACCGCGAGATCGCCGTCCATCGTCACCCGCAACTCGTCGCCGTCGACCGGCATCCGAACCTCGAGTCGCCACGGATCGCGCTCGAGTACTCGGGTGTACTCGTCGGAGACGCACCACGGCAGGGTCCAGTAGGGCCGGTCGTCGAGCGGGACGCCGCGTTCGCGGTGGAAGCTCACGACCGCGGAGTGATCGAGCAGGCGAAGGCCGGCGGCCGAACAGAGCGTGTGGCCACACTGAGCGCACTCGTGGTCGACGCGCACGCGGACGCCGAGACAGCACTCGCCCTCGTCGACGATCTCGGTTGTCATGCGTCCGCTACACTCCGGGCAGACGCCGTCGGCGGCGAGACAGTGGAGGTGGCGCACGCGCTGGTCGAACGCGTCGGCGATCTCTTCGGCGGTCCGGTCGTTCAGCCCGCCCGGCGGGAACGAGTACTCGCCGTGGGCTTCGCCGCAGTCCGCACAGACGATCGTCAATCGTTCGTCGTCGTATCGCGCCTCGAGATCGCCGCTACAGGCGAAACACGCTCCCTCGACGGCGAACGGCTCGAACGTCGGGTGTTCGTTGAACGAGCCCGCGATCACCGAGCGGACGACCTTCTCGCCGGCGTGTTTGAACTCGTAGCCGCCGTCGTCTCCGGTTCCGTCGACCTTGGTGACGAAGTGCCCCGTCAGCTTCTGCAAGTGGTAGTTGAACTGTGCGGAGTCGCGCATCCCGACCGCTCGCCGCAGCGCCGAGAACGGGACCGGTCGGTCGTCGGCCGCCCACAGCGCCTCGAGAATGGCGAGTCGCGTCTCGTTGCCGATCAGCGCGAACGCGTCGGCGGGATCGAGACTCGCGGCCGTCGACTCGAGCGGCGGTTCGCCCTCGCTCGATACGTCTGGTCTGCTCATGGTCGTATTCAGCACGTCATTCGGCTAAAACGTTGGCTTAATCTCGTTTTTGTACGAGAGGTGGTATCTTCGTGGCCGAGGCTACGATTCCGGCCCGGTCGACGGCGTCCGCGACACGACGAGTGGTCGGTCGAGTTCGGTATCGAGGCGGGACGACCGCGTCTGTGATCTCGAGAGGGCGCGTCTCGCCGTCTCGTGTCCGAGAGACCGGCAGCAGCGGACGGCAGACGAGTACGAACGGGCCGCCGACGGTTCAGTCGACGTCCCCGACGACGAGATCTCGTCCCAGCTCGTCGACCGCGACTCTCACTCGCACGGGATCCGTGTGAACGACCGCCCTCGCGCCCTCAGAACAGTAGGTTTATCAAGCGCAGAAGGGAAGCTGTATTCAAGATTACTCACTCTCTTATGGCAGGAAACCGACAACCGGAGGTGAACATCGGACTCGTTGGCCACGTCGACCACGGCAAGACGACGCTGGTCCAGGCCCTGAGTGGTTCGTGGACCGACCAGCACTCGGAGGAGATGAAACGCGGTATCTCCATCCGGCTGGGCTACGCCGACGCGACGTTCCGCCAGTGTCCGGACGTGGACGAGCCCGAATGTTATACCGTCGAGGAGGAGTGTCCGGACGGCACGCCGAGCGAGCCGTTGCGAACTGTCTCGTTCGTCGACGCCCCAGGTCACGAGACACTGATGGCGACGATGCTCTCGGGTGCGGCGATCATGGACGGCGCGGTGCTGGTCGTCTCCGCGTCCGAGCCCGTTCCCCAGCCCCAGACCGAAGAACACCTGATGGCGCTGGATATCATCGGCATCGACAACATCGTCATCGCACAGAACAAGGTCGACCTGGTCGACGGCGAGACCGCACGAAACAACTACGAGCAGATCCAGGAGTTCGTCGAGGGGACGGTCGCCGAAGACGCGCCCGTCGTTCCGATCTCGGCCGGACAGGACGTCAACATCGACCTGCTCATCCAGGCGATCGAAGAACACATCCCGACGCCCGACCGCGATCCCGACGCCAACCCGCGACTCCACGTCGCGCGCAGTTTCGACATCAACAAACCGGGGACCACGTGGGAAAACCTCACCGGCGGCGTCCTCGGCGGCAGTCTCGTCGAAGGCGAACTCGAGGTCGACGACGACCTCGAGATCCGTCCCGGCCGCGAGGTCGAAGAGGGCGGCCAGTCGGAGTACGTGCCGATCCAGACGACGATCCGGTCGCTGCAGGCCGGCGGGTCGAACGTCGACTCGGCGACCCCGGGCGGACTGCTCGGCGTCGGAACCGGTCTCGACCCCTCGCTCACCAAGGGAGACGCGCTGGCTGGCCGGGTCGCCGGTCCGCCGGGCTCGCTGCCCCCGACCTGGGAGCAGTTCACCATGGACGTCGACCTGTTAGAGCGCGTCGTCGGCGTCGACGGCGGGGAGACGGTCGACGAGATCAGCACGGGCGAGCCGCTGATGATGACCGTCGGAACGGCGACGACGGTCGGCGCAGTGACGAGCGCGCGCGGAAACGAGTGCGAGGTCAAACTCAAGCGCCCCGTCTGTGCCGAACCGGGCGCGAAGATCGCGATCAACCGCCGTATCGGCGCTCGGTGGCGGCTGATCGGCCTCGGCACGCTCACGGACTGATATGACGGTGCGGGTCGCCCTCGATACGAGTGCACTCATGATGCCGGTCGAACTCGACGTACGGTTGTTCGACGAACTCGACCGACTCCTGGACGCGTTCGAACCAACTGCGCCCCAGGCGGTCGTCGAAGAACTCCGCCGACTCGCGGAGAAAGGCGGCACCGAGGGCACCGCAGCGAACGTCGGCCACGATCTGGCGATCGAACGCTGTCTCGTGGTCGACACGGAAGCATCGTACGCCGACGACGCGCTCGTCGAACTCGCCCGCGAGGGCACCGTCGACTACGTCGTCACGAACGACCGCCCGCTTCGAGACAGAGTACTCGAGGTGGACAGACCGGTAATTGCATTACGCGGGAGAAACAAGTTGGCAATCACTCGACCATAGATGTACAAACGGGTTAGATTAAAAGACACGGTGGAAGTGCCCCCAAAGGAACTCGGCGACGTCTCGCCGAACCTCGTCAAGCGACTGCTTCAGGACAAACTCGAAGGACAAATGGACGAGGAGGTGGGAAGCGTCGTCTCCGTCGTCAACGTTCACGACATCGGTGAGGGGACCGTCCTCCCCAATCGTCCGGGCGTCTACTACGAGGCGGAGTTCGACGCAGTCACCTTCGATCCGGAGATGCAGGAGGTCGTCGACGGGACCGTCGTCGAGGTCGTCGAGTTCGGCGCCTTCGTCGGGATCGGTCCGGTCGACGGACTGTTGCACGTCTCGCAGATCTCCGACGAGTACCTGGCGTTCGACGGGGAGAACCAGCAGCTGGCCTCGAACGAGTCCAACCGCACGCTCGGCGTCGACGACGCCGTCCGCGCGCGGATCGTCACTAAGAGCATCGACGAGCGCAATCCGCGCGACTCGAAGATCGGCCTGACGGCCAAACAGCCCGGGCTCGGGAAACACGGCTGGCTGAAAGAAGAACGGGAAAAACGCGAAGCTGCCGCGGGTGAATAACGATGGCATCCGACCGACTCGTCTGTCGCGAGTGTCACCGCGTGAACGACCCCAACGAGAACACCTGCGTCGCCTGCAGTTCGTCCTCGCTCACCGAGGACTGGGCCGGCTACGTCGTCATCGCACACCCCGAATCGAGTGCGATCGCCCGGGAGATGCAGGTCGACGAAGCGGGCGCGTACGCGCTCAAAGTTCGGTGACGTGACTCGCGAACCGGACCGCGACCGGAACTCGTCGCCCGACGACGCGGCCGACCAGCCGCTGCTTTCCTTACCGACCGACCTCCGCGACGAACTCAAAGAGCCGTTCGGCCCGATCGAAACCGATGCCGAGGAACTCCTCGAGCGCGCCGGAACACCGATCATCGCCGTCGGCGACATGGTCACCTACCACCTCCGCACGGCCGGCACCGCACCCGACGTCTCCGTCGTCGACGGCCAGACCGAACGTCAGGCGGTCGACGCGGAGATTCGCGAGGCGGTGACGACCGAAACCGCACTCTCGGTCGAGATCTCCAACCCACCCGCCGTCCTCACCGAGGCGCTCGTGCTCGCGCTCGTCGACGCCCTCGAGCGCCCCGAGCCGACGACGATCGTCGTCGACGGTGAAGAGGACCTCGCTGCGTTGCCCGCGATCGTCGCCGCACCCGACGGTGCGAGCGTGGTCTACGGCCAGCCCGGCGAGGGGATGGTTCACGTCACAGTCACCGAGACGGTTCGGGAGGAGGTTCGAGCACTGCTCGAGCGCTTCGAGGGCGATCGCGAGCGGTTGTGGACGCTGCTCTCGTGATCGCCGTCGTCCTGTCCTAACGTCTCCGAAAAAGAGTCCTATGCTCACTCTCTCTTTCTCTCTCTCGAGTGCGAGTGCAGTCCGTTCGAACGCTCAGATACCGCCCTTCTGATTCTGACCGACGATACCACCGGAGCCGCGCTTGGAATTCGAGGAGTCCTCGCTCTTCTCGAACAGCGAGTCGAAGTTGAACTCGTTGAACTCCTCGGGCTGGATGTCCTCGGTCGCGTAGACGTAGAGCGCCGTCTTCGCCACGCCGGTGATGACGCCGCCGACGAGCATCGCGGCGACGATCGAGAGGACGACGATGACGATCGCGGTCGCGATCGTGGCGCCGGTCGGGAGGACGAAGACGAGGGCGACCGCGAGCGCGATGCCGGCGACCGCGATGAGCATCGGAACGATGTTCAGACCGACGTTGGCGCCGGCGGCCTCTCCCCACGTTTCTTTGAAGATCGAGGCGCTCTTCGTGAACATCGACTTCACGCTCACGTCGTCCTCGAAGACGATCACTGGGATGATGAAGAACGTCGCGATGGCCCAGCCGACGCTGAAGAGCAGCCCGGCGATCTGTGCGCCGATCTCGCCGCGAGACTCGAGGGCCTGGATGACGACGCCGACGACGGCGCTGGCGAACGCCCAGACGAGGAGCGTCCCGGACTTGCCGGAGGCGGCGCGGAGGCCGTCGCCGATATCCGGTTCGTTACCCCGGAACACCTGACCGACCGAGTAGACCAGTCCGGCGTTGAACAGCGCTGCGATGTACGTCGACCCGAGGTAGACGACGAAGAGGCCAGCGTACTCGAGGCCGCCGACCGAGGTCCCGCTGACGAGAAAGAGCGGTCCGAGCAGGGCGAGGACGAAGACGATCGACGCGATCCCGCTCATCAGTGGATAGATCGCGAGTTTCGGGTGCGATCGCAGCACGCGGAGGCTGGCGATCGACAGGACGAACCCGGTCTTGAGTCGGCTGAAGATTTTCATACACTTCTGTGACGCATCTAACCTTATCAATATTTGTGAGTTACGCTGTCAGCAACTGACCGTCGATCGTTCGCTGCGAACGCCGGCACTCGAGGAGAGCGCGGCGGAGTTCGACTCGAGAAGCTATTTACTGATCGGCGGACACGTACCTGTATGTACGATTTCGTCGTCGTGGGTGTCGGCCCTGCTGGGGCGCGCTTTTCGCGTCGAGCGGCCGAGGCCGGCTACGACGTGCTGGCGTTCGAGCAGGGAGAGGTCGGCGATCCGCTCGCCTGTTCGGGTCACGTCAGTACCGACATCTGGGAGTTCACGGGCGAGGGTGCCCGCGAGGAGTTGTTCCAGAACGACGTGTACGGAGCCCGGTTTCACGTCGGTGGGCCCCACGATAGCAACGGTAGCGCAGACCGGAACGGTGACGACGAACGAGACACCTACCCGTTCTACAAACGCGAGGTCGTCTCGAACGTGATCGACCGCGTCGGCCTCGACCGTCACCTCGCCGACCTCGCGCGCAAGGCGGGTGCGGACGTCCGCGACCACCACACCGTCACCGACGTCCGGGAGTTCGACGACCGCGTCGAGGTGACGGCGAAGGGCCCCGACGGCACCGACACCTACGAGGCGAAGATGGTCGCCGGCTGCGACGGCCCGCGCTCGAGGGTCCGCGACGCGCTCTCCTTGCCCGAACCGGGCGAACTCCTCCACGGCGTGCTCGCCTTCTCCGACGAACCGGACGATTCGGATTTCGTGGACGTCCACCTCACCGCCCCTCGATTCTTCGCCTGGCGGATCCCGCGCCACGAAGGGGGCGTCGAGTACGGTCTCGCCGCGCCCCCAGGCGTCCAGGTCAACAAACACTTCCAGGAGCTGATCGACGGCTACGATATCGACGTCTCCCACCGCTGTTCGGGGCTGATTCCGGTCGGGCCGCCCGACCGAGTCACCTCCCGCCGGGGCTTTCTGATCGGCGACGCCGCGGCCCAGACCAAGCCGTTCACCGGCGGCGGCATCCTCTACGGCATGACCAGCGCCGACCACGCCGCTCGAGAGATCGATCCCGACCGGCCCACCTCGCTTGCGGCCTACGAACACGCCTGGCGCGACGACCTCGAGCGCGAGATCGAACTGGGTCACTGGCTCCGACGAGCCTACTCCCTGCCCGAGCCGGTCCAGCGTGTCGGGCTGCGTGCGGCGTCTGGCGAGATCGACGTCCACATGGATCGGCCGACGTCGGTGTTCTCGCTCGAGCACCTGAAGGCGATGCTGGGCAGTGACTCGGGATCGTAGTCGGCGTCCGCCACACTCGAATCGGCCCGAATCGATCGATTGAAGTGTCTTTTCTCGAGACCGAGAGATGACACAGACGAGACATGGACGCGAGCCGATCGACACTGTCAGCCAAACTGCGCCACTCGATCGCACCGCTCGCAGGCGAGCCGACGGTCGTCAGTCTCAGCGACGTCCACGGCCACCTCGAGGCCGCCCGGAGCGCGCTGTTGGCGCCCGCCGACCACCCCGACTTCGATCCGGTCGTGACCATCGATTCGAACGGTCGCCTCGAGTGGGCCGGTAACGATTACGTCCTCGCGTTCAACGGCGACCTCGTCAACCGGGGACCGGACTCGGCGGCCGTACTGGAACTGGTCGACTGCCTGCGCGAGCGGGCGCCAGCTGGCCGCGTGCGGTACAATATCGGGAACCACGAGACCGGCTTGTTCTTTCGCGACGTGTATCCGAGCGACGACTGTTTCACCGCTCGAGCGACCGAGTCGACCGTCCGAGCGTTCCTCGAGTCCGTCCTCGCGGGACGCGTGACGGTCGCCTTCGAGGGCCATCGGTACGTCCACACCCACGCGGGCCACCCCGACGGCGTCGATCCCGTGACGGCCAACGAGGCACTCGCCGAGGCGGCGAGCCGGTTGCTCGAGGGGCTCGGGACCGAGGACGACGAGCGGATACAGCGGGCGGTCTACGACGCCTTTCCGAATCTCTTCGCGGCCGGTCGAGACGCGAGTGCGGGCTGTCTCTGGCTCAAACTCGAGCGGTTGCCCGCCGACGCGCCGCGCCAGCTCGTCGGACACACACCGTCCGAGCAGCCTCGGCGGAACGGGAACATGATCGCTGGCGACCTGATCGGTGCGAACCTCGAGCGCGACGGTGGCGAGGGGGTGCTTCTCGAGAGGCCTGGCGAGGTGCTCGCACTGACGCGATCGGGTGACGGCGACGTCGAGCGGACGGTTCTCGAGCGAGGGTGAGCGAGTCGAGTTCGTGTGTGCTGTGGTCCTCGTCAGGTCGCCCCGATCGTCCCACAGGCGATCGCGCTGGGATCTGCGATCTCGCTCCCGCTCACTGCGTCTGGATCCATGAACAGAATAGCATCTTCAGGCATCCCTTCCTCAACGCGGAGTGGTTGCCCGAGTCGCTCCTCGAGGGTCTCGAAGTCCGTCGCGTCCGCGTTCTCGAGGAGGCGTTCGGCGTTCGTCGGTGAGAGGTAGAACGTCAGGCGTCCGGGGTCGACGTCCTCGTCCTCGAGCGCCGTCAGAAGTTCTCGGAGCCCGTCGTAACTCACGTCCTCGAGACTGCGGATCGTCACGCGCTCGGTGTCGGAACCGGGAGCTTCGGAGGACTGTGTTCGAACGTTCTCGACGAGCCTGTCGAAGTCGGCGTCGATATCGATGTCGCTCTCGCTGTCGGCCATAGGATGGCTGGCACTCTCGAGACTCTTGATGCTATTCCCGGCGAGTTCCACCGTGACTCGAGTGTTCGATAATTGCTAGTTCAAAAGAGTCACTGTGGCCGTGTCTGGATCAGACGGCCGGCCTGTCGCTCGAGAGCTCGCCGCCCCGTTCGGTGGTCGGGAGCGGGTGCAGTTCCTCCCAGGTCTGGCCGATGACGTAGAAGGCCGCGACCAGCGCGTAGAACCCGACGATCGACCCGAGCAGGAGACCGATCATCGGGAGTTCGTTGAGCGCCGCCGTGACGATCGAGCCGGCGAGGACGATCCCGACCGACAGCAGCCAGCGGGTCGCGTAGGTCCGGTTCCAGAGGATCGGCCGCAGCGTCTCGACGTCGAAGCTCGCACCGAACCGTCGTTCTGCGGCGAAGTGTGCGACGGCTGCCGGGAAGGCGTACGCCGCCGCCAGCAGCAGTCCGACGGTGAGCAATCCGGTGAAGGCCAGTCCAGCCGCTCCGAGCGACCCGATGGTCTCGCCCGAGCCGAGCACGATGCTGCCGATCAGGACGACGCCGATCACAGCCGGGACGAACGAGTAGACGATCGCGATCGCGACCGCCTTCGCCCCGTCGACCGTCAGCTGGCCCCAGTCCTCGAAGACCGGCACCTCGTCGTCGCCGCGAGCCGTCCGGTCGACGACCTCGACGATGTATCCCCACGCGAGGAACAGCGGGATCAACAGGAAGCCAAACAGCAACAACACGCCGCCGATGATGCTCGTCTTCCAAACGTCGTCACTCCCTCTCAAATAACTGATTGCTTCTTGTAACATCGTACACCTCTCGTCCGTCTGCCGGTGCTCGCGGTACGATTACATATTATACGCTCGACAGGTATATAAACGCTCTATACGCCCGATTTCCGATATATGAGTGGGTGAGGAGCAACCGTCTGGAAATAATGGCAATTTTGTATTATGTCACGGAGCCGCGACGCCGACGTTACTCCATCGCCGCGAGTTCGCCCGCCTGCACACCCCAGAGGTCGGCGTACCGTCCCCCCGACGCGAGCAGTTCTTCGTGAGTCCCACGTTCTTTCACGCGGCCGTCCTCGAGGAAGAGGATCTGGTCGGCCTCTTTGATCGTCGAGAGCCGGTGGGCGATGGCGAGCGTGGTTCGGTCTTCGGTGAGGACGTCCAGTCCCTCCTGGATCGCGCGTTCGGTCTCAGTGTCGACGTCGCTGGTCGCCTCGTCCAAGATGAGGACGTCGGGGTCTTGCAACAGTACGCGGGCGATGCCGACGCGCTGGCGCTGGCCGCCGGAGAGTTTGACGCCGCGCTCGCCGACTTTCGTGTCGTAGCCCTCACTCAGTTCGGTGACGAACTCGTGGGCCTGGGCGGCTTTCGCCGCCTCGCGGACGGTCTCGTCGTCGACCTCGCCCTGTCCGTAGGCGATGTTGTCCCGGACCGACCCCGAGAACAGGAACGTCTCCTGACTGACGTAACCGATCGAGCGCCGGAGACTGCCCAGTTCCACCTCGCGGACGTCCTGGCCGTCGATCCGGATCGCACCCCGATCGACGTCGTGAAAGCGCAACAGGAGCTTCAACGCGGTGGACTTGCCGGCCCCCGTGGGACCGACGAACGCGAGCGTCTCGCCGCCCTCGAGGGTGAACGAGAGATCCTCCAGCACCCGTTCGTCCTCCTCGTAGCCGAAGGTCACGTCGTCGTACTCGACGCGGGCCTCGCGGACCGAAAGCGCCGGCGCGTCCGCATCGGTCTCGAGCCGATTGGGTTGTTCCATCAGGCCGAAGATTCGTTCGGCGGAGGCGCGAGCCTGCTGGTAGAGGTTGATCAACTGGCCGAACTGTGCCATCGGGAACACCATTCGCTGGCTGTAGAGGACGAAGACGACGAACGTCCCCGCCGTCAGTTCGCCCGAGAACGGCCCCGGTGCGCCCAGAAAGACCCAGTAGCCGCCGACGACGAACGTCAGCAGGAAGCCCGCGCCGCCGATCACCCGCAGCCCGGGGAAGAAGGCGACGCTCAGCCGGATCGCGTCCCAGTTGCGCTGGTAGTACTCGTCGGAGGTTTCGGCGACACGCCCCGACTCTAACTCCTCCGTGTTGCTGGCCTTGATGACCTCGATTCCTCCGAGGTTGCCGTCGATACGGGAGTTGAGCGTCCCGACGGTCGCGCGGACGTCCTCGTAGATCGGCTGGACCTTCTG
Source organism: Natronoglomus mannanivorans (assembly GCA_025517485.1). Lineage (GTDB taxonomy): Archaea > Halobacteriota > Halobacteria > Halobacteriales > Natrialbaceae > Halomontanus > Halomontanus mannanivorans. The sequence continues at coordinate 75,581 of JAOPKB010000011.1, forward strand.
GACGAACCAGTGGGTGAAGACCGCGATGATCGGCACTGCGATCAGCGTCACCAGCGCGAGTTGCCAGTTCTCGATGGCCATCAAGACGGCGACGCCGCCGACGGTGAACGCCAGCATACAGGCGACGTTGAACCCGCCGTTCAGGAACTGCTCGAGTCGGTTCACGTCGTTCGAGAGGATCGAGGTCATCTCGCCGGTCTCCTTCTCGGCGAAGAAGGCCATGTCGAGGTCCTGCATGGCGTCGTAGGTGTCCGTCCGGACTTCGTGCTGGATCCGCTGGGCGAAGGCGTTCAGGCCCAGCCCCTGGATCCACGCCGCGACCGCCGAGAGGGCGAACGTGGCGAACACCAGTCCGACCGACAGCCAGAACTGGGCGATCCGGTCTTCGGGCACCCACGCTTCGGGGACTCCCGGGAACGCGTAGGGACGGGTCTCGAGGAAGACCGCGTCGAGCGTGATCCCGAGGATCAAGATTGGGAGCAAGCCGAGCACGTGCGAGGCCGCGCTCGCGACGACGCCGACGGCGAGCGGACGCCAGTTGCGCCGGCCGTAGGTGCCGAACAGGCGTTTCATCGGAGCGTCGATCCGCTCGCGCTGACCTGCGAACGCCTCGTCGTCGTCTCTCATCGAGACCACCCGCTCGAGTCGGCATCGGTGTGTGCCGTCGGTCGCGGTGCGCGTCTCCGAAGGTGTCGATTCGGTGCTCGGTATCGATAGCGATAGCGATACGCCTCGTTTCGTCCGTCTTGGGTGTTGTACATACTCCGTCGTGGTCGAATCGTCGGTCTGTATGCGATACCGCCGGAGCCGTCGTCACACGCGAGGAGCCGAGGCTCCAGCAGGGTGGGCCACGAGGGTCCCAGCGGCGCTACGGGCGCGAGGACGGCGGCGTACTACGCGAGTCGAAGAATCGAGAGCATCGGTTCGTTGTCAGCTTCTGCCCCGTTTCACATAATTGTTCCTCTGGCATCACAAACAGTAGCACGGTAAAGAGAAGTCAGCCAGCGACGCGAACTGCGATCAGTACACCGGCAGCCGACCCGACCGATCCGACCCCTCGACGAACGGCAGTTCCGTCCGCGTCGCGGCGACCTCCTCGCCGCCGACGCGCACCGTCACCGCGTCGGCAGCGAGCCCGAACTCGACGACCGCGAGCGCGATCGGCGTCTCGAGGATCGGACTCGTCTCGGCGCGGGTCACCTCGCCGACGGCCGAGTCACCGGCGAAGACGGCCGCGCCCGACGCCGGGACGGCTTCCCCCTCGAGCTCGAGTCCGACCAGCCGCTTCGACGGCTGGCCACGGTTCTCCACGCGCGAGACGACCTCCTGGCCGACGTAACAACCCTTCTCGAAGTCCAACGCGCTCCGCAGTCCGAGGACGTTCGGAATCCGCCCCTCGAGTTCGGTCTCGAACAGCGGCGTCCCCGCCTCGAGCGTGAGCGTGTCCCAGGTCCGATAACCGAATGGGGCGGCGCTCATCCCGCGGTTCGCGAGCGTGTCGTAGACGGCTTCGGCGTCGTCGCTCGCACAGATCACCTCGTAACTCTCCTCGCCCGCGAGGGCGTCGGTCCGGACGACGGTCACGCCCTCCGTGTCCATCGTTCCCCGGACGAACGAGAAGCGACGGTCGGGCGTCGAAGCCCCGTTGAGCACGCCCGCGACCTTCTCCGTCGCCTGCGGACCGTGGATTCCGAAGACCGCGAAGTCGTCGGTCGCGACGCGGATCTCGACGTCCTGAATGAAGACCTTCTCCGACCAGTCCTCGGCGAGGGGTTCGGCCGCGTTCGGCGGCGTGAACAGGAGCAACCGTTCGCCGGCGTTGTAGACGTAGAGTTCGATCTCGATCCCGCCCTGCGGATCGAGGACGAGCGCGTAACAGCCCTGTCCGTCCTCGTCGGGGACGCGGTTCGAGACGACGTTGTCGACGTACTCGAGGCGGTCGTCGCCTTCGACGACGACGATGCCGTAGGCGCACTCGAGCAATCCGACGACGTTTCGGACCGCCCGGTGGGCTCGCTCGGGCCGACCGTAGTGTTCGACGACCCGTCGACCGGCGCGCTCGCCGAACGTCGCGCCGTGGTCGGCGTGAACGGACTCGATGACACTCATGGATGTAGCGAGGGTCCTGAGGGTATCAGGCGTTTCGATGTTCGGACACTCGACACGCGCTCAAAACGGGATCCGTTTGCGGATCCAGTCTGCGATCGATTCGCCGTCGTCGTCGTCGACCGGCTCGTCGGGAACAACCCGCTCGTCGGGTTTGATGACCGTCTGACTCTCTCGATGTTCGGCAGTGATGAGGTCGTCCTCTTTGAGATCGGCCAGTGCCGCCTCGAGAGCGTCGATATCGACTTCGACGGCTGCACGGAGCTCGAAGACGGTCATCCCGTCGTCGGTTCGATTGACGAGTTCGTCGAGTACCGCCACCTCCGTCGACTCCCGGTCTCGGTACTCTTGCTTCGCTCGCATCTACCAACGTATTCGTCGACCCGGGATTTTACGTTTGCCGTTCGCTCAGTACCAAACCGACCGTCGATTGCGGCCGCGTATGCAGTACGTTTTTTATGCTGTGACTGGGTACGGTGTGACAATGGTCCTGCGATGTTCGCTGCTCGGGCACGACTACGGTGAGCCCGAAGTCGAGCGTGAGCGCGAAGAACGGGGCAGTGAAGTCGTCGTTACCGTCGAGGAGTACGAGGAGTGTGCTCGCTGTGGCGACCGAAACGTCCTCAGTGAGAACACCGAAGTGACGAGCCTTCCACTCGAGACGAACACTGATACCGAGCCGTCGACGTCGACGTCGACTTCCGCCCCCACCGAACCCGACACAGCCGCCGTGACGAACGACCCGTCTACCGATGGACGAGACGCCCCACCGTCGCCCGAGTCCGACTCCGAGACGACAGCTGGCGCCGACGGAGAGAGGGACGCAGATGCAGACGACCCCACCGATCCCGATCACCCCACCGACGAGAACGGCGAGCCGATCACCGACGACGCCGAAATTCTCGAGGACGACGACGATGACGAGCCCGCAGATCCCGACCGGGAACGCGGCGAGTGGCCCGACTCAGACGACGTCGGTCCGCCAGTCGGCTCAGAGAACGAACCAACTGCTTGGCCCGACGACGAGGGGGCAGTCGACGAAGGCGGCGAGATCATCGACGACTCGGACGGACAGTCCGGCCACGGACAGACTGCGGCGTCCGGATCGGAGACGACGCTCGATTTCGACGCGTCGGAGGCCGTCTCCGACGCGAGCGACGCCGGTTCCGGACCCGATCACGACACCGGAACGGCCGAACCGACCGACGACGCCGTCTTCGTCGACGCGGATCCCGAATCCGACGCGAGCCATCCGGCGGCCGATGTCGACGTCGATGTCGGTTCCGGTTCCGGTTCCGACTCCGACTCCAGTTCCGGAACCGGCATTACGAGCGCACAGTCGGCACCCGCACCCAGCGAAGGATCGTCGATCCCCGACGGCGTCCCGACTGAGTTCTACTGTCCACGCTGTGAGTTCGTCGCCCCCGGGGACCGTGGCTCGCTTCGAGCCGGCGACATCTGTCCCGACTGTCGAAAGGGCTATCTCGGCGAACGCGAACGTCAGCGGTGACCGGCTGGTTTCGATTCTCGTTTTCACTGTCGGTTCTGCCCTCCGTCTCCGGTCTCCCACCAGCTCCGGAACCCGGTACCGGACTCGGCCGTGTCGAGATTCACTCGAGTTGGACCGTCGGTTACCCATTTCTTGGGCGACCGCGCGGCGTCGAACGGAACGCGGCCCGCGAGAAGGTTTTTGATCGTCCGTCGCCGAGTATCCGATATGGTTCGCTCTCTCGCGAGGGGGCTCGCGACAGTGTTGGGGGTGTTTCTGGCGGGTGTCGTGGCACTCGGCGTGATCGCGACGATCGCCGCCGTCGTCTTCGGCATCGTCGCGACGGTCGTGTCGCTACTGGTCACCACGGCCGTTCTCGCCGTGTTCTTGCTGGCGATGGTCGGACTCGCGTCGGTCCTGTTCGGCGGTCGAAGTGACGGGCGGGCCGAGTCCGAACCGACCCGAACACGATCGTGGCGCGATCGACTTCTCGATCTCGATCTCGACGTCGGTCTCGGATCCGATTCACCGACGAACGCGAACGGACGCGCACACGCGGACACCAGACCGGACCCCGCGACTCGTCTTCGCGAACGGTACGTCGCCGGCGACATCGACGAAGCCGAGTTCGAACGCCAGATGGAACGACTGCTCGAGACGTCCGACCTCGAGGAGCGAGTTCGCGGAGCGGATCTCGATAGCAGTATCGATCTCGCTTCCGATTCCGACACGCAGACGGACACCAGCACACGACCGTGGGACTCGAGCGTGAATCCAGAGCCGCAGTCGAACTCGAGTTCGAACCGCCCTCGCCGTCGCGATCGGCTCCGGGACCGATAGCGAGGCGTTCGCCTCGAGTCGAGGCTCTGACCGTACACTCAGCCCAACACCACTCCGCCCACCTCACTCCAGCCTCTCATACAACCCCACAGACGCCGAGCGAGCGACGACACGACCGAAACCGACGGATAGCCCCGCTCGCAGTTCCTGTCGTACTGACGAACCGAAACGACGTCTATGAAAAAAGGTAAACGCTCCCCCGTATATGCTCGATTCATGAAGGAGTACAAGATGCGCCGCGGCGAACATCTCGAGGAGCGAATCCCCGACATGAAAGCCACAGTCGAAGACTATTTCGGTACGATCACCGAGACCGAGGAGTACAAGGGGAGCGAACTCTACGTCGTCGGCGAACCGGACAACCCCGTCTTCGAACGCATCACCGCTGGGACCGTCGAGTACTCCGGAAAGAAGGACAAACTCGGCGTCGACTTCGTCGAACGCGACCCGACCGAACTCGGTCCCGAAGAACTCGAGGCCGCGGGTGAAGCCGTCGACGCGAAAAACAGCTTCCTGCTCGAGGCGACGGGCCGTGACGCCAAGTCTCGCCGCGAGTCGATGAAACGAACGGTCGAAGACGATCCGGACCACGACTTCTAGAAGAGAGTTACGGTACGTTTCGCTCTCGGAAGCGACAGTCGAACAGCCACCGGTACAGTAGAGTGGTCGAGAGTCGGGCGGGCGTCCTCAGAACTGAAGGTTCTGATGGGCTGCACAAGAGCTTGCTCTTGTGAACGCTGTATTCCCGCCCGACTGCGCGACTCGTTCACTCACGTTCACTCCGTTGTCGTCTGAAAATCGGAGATTTTCGTGATCACGAGAGAGCGAAGCTCTCTCGAACGACTCTTTGAGGACCGGGGGGCTTAGCGCCCTCCCATTCAGCTAAAGAGTGCACGTCGTGTGGCGTTTCGACCGAGAAAACGCTGTGGGTCCGTGAACACTCTTGCCCGGCATGCGGGTTTGAGGTGGACAGAGATGCAAATGCAGCATGAAACATCCTTTTTCGGGGCATCACGAAGCGGTTAGGAGCGGACGCTCCGAATCAACGTCCTCAGAACCGTCCGGTTCCGATGTCGAGGCGAATCTCCGATTCGCCGACCATTGGGGAGCTTTGCTCTCTAAGAGACTGCGAAAATCGCCCAGCGATTCTCGAACGCCTGTGGAGACTGCGCTCCCTGTGGACACCGTGTGTCTGCAAAGCGCGTTCGTGAGATTACATCTCACGGGCTGTCAGACGTGGTCTGACAACGTCGTGGAAACAGGAAGCCCCATTTGCTCACGGGCGCAAAGCGCCCGTTCGCATGGTTCGTGAGACCTTTGGTCTCACGCTACCCTCAAGCGCGAGCCGTCAGGCGAGCGGTAGGATGAGGTAGTTTGTCGACAAATTGGAGTACAGCAACGTCAGCGAGAACCACGACCGGGAGCACGCTCACGGTTTCGACGGTGCGGAGCAACGGTTCCGACAGAAAGGAACGGGACCTGGTACTTCTATCCATAGAAAGTGCTGTACAATCGTTCGTCGATAGCCCAAATAGTAGCACCGGTCAGGACGACGATCTGCGGAAGGATCGCCATAGCTACCGATTCCATCTCGCGATCGGTTCATTCGAGCCGATCGTCCGACGCGCTCCCGTCGGAGGTGAGTCTTCACAGCACCCTCCAAGAACAGACTAGAGACGGCCAGCCCGACTGGTCACGCAGCGGCGTCCGGTCTCGGCCAATCGCTCTCAGAATCGGGAGCGGGTGGTCCCACCGAACTGTGGTACAGGAGATCAACGAAGAGGGTTTCCAAACGGACTTCTGAGTAGATGTTCCGTTATGGACGGTCGACCATCACAACGCTGACACCGTCCTCACAGCCCGGATCAGCACGTGAATAGTGATGGCAACCGAGGAACCGATGAACGGAATTCCCCCAGCGAACAGCAAGCGCTGTGCCGTAGTCTGGTCGAAGCCCCCTTGTGTAGAGAGAGTGACGACCAAGAAACCGACGAGACAGACAACCAGCAATCCGACGACGAGCTGGCTCACCGGAGGCCCGTCGAGAACGTACCGAACCATGGTCACACCACCGAAAACGAGCATAGGGATAGCACCGATTGCTACCCAAACAAGAATGTGAAATATAAAAAGTTCCCTGTCTGGAGGCCAAATTCCAGCGTCCAGCGACAGGAAGACGATAAGTCCAGCAGAAAGCACAATGGGAAGAACGCTGAGGACCTCGATAGCCAGAAGCACCCCTTCCGAGACCGAAGAAGAGCTTCTATCTACCTCTTCGAACATTAATCGTATAGAATATGTTATCGCTAATCAAATATAACTACTGATCAATGCCCGCTTCAACCGAGAACTCCAGACGGATTCTCACCGTGTTGGTGTTTCGGTGAGACTGTAAACCGGAAAGCATCCACGCTGAGCAAATCGAAGATTTGCGACGTACGCGAATCGTCGGCTTCGTTTGACTCAGGATTCCCCCGCGTTGACGTGAAGGAGGCTGTCACCCTTCGAGTTCGGCGATTTGAACGGACTTGCCGTCTCAATATCGATAACGAGGGAAGCCATAGTTACGAAGAAGGAAACATCTCCAACAGATTGCTTTGAAATACCACCGTCGGAACACCGTCTCGAGTGTGTCAACTGGAACGTCGCGGTGCGGATGCGAAGTATGCTTTCGAAGAAATCGTATGAAGCCTAGGCCGGGATTTGAACCCGGGCTCTCGTCCTTACCAAGGACGCGCTTTACCGCTAAGCTACCCAGGCAGGCATGCTTTCGTTGGCCGGAACCGTCTTTATGAGTTTCGATTCACGGTAGGGCGTGCGGACGGTTAGCACTGGAATACGAGACCGGACTCAGGGATCGGTCGCCGATGTCGCACGGTCGGTCTGGATGCCGTCGTTCGGAGCCGTGTCCGTCTCGGTGTCCGAGTCTGTGTCGGCTTCCGTCTCTGGCTCTGCCTCTGGTTCTGGTTCTGGTTCTGGCACCGATTTAGACTCGTCAGCCGCCTCGAGCGCTGACTCCGACTCGCCATCTCCAAGAGCGCCGGCGGTCCCAGTGGTCCCCCCATCGGCCTCCACGGGTCCGATCGCCGGGAGACACGCCGACGCGGGCGGGAACTCCGTGCCGACGGCATCCGCGACGTCGTTGGCGATGGCGATCAGCGCCGGCGTCGGCGTCGAGTCGACCGCCGCAGCACCGGCCAGCACCGCGAGCTCGAGGACGTCGCGCTCGAGGTTCGCGTCGAGCGTCTCCTGATCGGTGTCCGACTCGGCGTCGTCACGCAGGGTCTGATCACGGCCGAACGCTTGCACGGTGCGGACGGCCTTGCCGGCGGCCTCGGTGCGAGCGAGCAGGTAGAAGCCGCGGGCGACGAGGATGTCCGCGGCGAGGATCGCGAGGTCGCTTTCGGTCTGAGTGTCGCTGTCGACGCCGGTGTCGATATCGGCGTCGGCGTCGGCGTCGAGCTCACCCGCACCATCGGTCTCGGTAGCAGTACCACCGCCCGTCCGGGTCCAGGGCTCGTCGTGTGCCAGCCGTCTGGTCAACCGAAGCCCTTCGTAGATGAGCTGAACGCCCGCCGCCTGGTTGGCGGTCGCCTCGAGGTCGAGGTCGGCGGTCGGGTCGATCGCGGCGGCGCTCTCGAGAGTCAGTACACCGGGAGTCATCGAAGCGCCGTCGAGAGTGTCACCAATGACGTCGTGCAAGCGGGGCGGCTCGACGTCCGCGACGGCGTCGCGGGCGGCTCGCCGACAGCTGGCGGCCCTATCCATCGCCGCACAGTTACGGCGGGGGAGGCAAAGACCTTTGGAAACGCTGGTCGACGTTGGGACGTGATCCGAAGTCAGGGCGACGGCGACGTTCGGATCCTCACGTTCGATCGCCCGGTGGCACGAAATGCCCTCACCGAAGCGGGGTTAGACGAACTCGAGGCGGCCGTCCGCACAGCCGAAGAGCCCGTCATCTACCTCCACGGGGCCGGCTCGGCGTTCTGTGCGGGTGCCGACCTCGACACCGTCGCGGGACTCGACACGGAGGCCGCCGAAGCGTTCGCCAGACGCGGCCAGCGGGTCGCCCGCACGCTCGAGGAGACGACGTCGATCGTCGTCGCCGGCATCGACGGCCCGGCCCGCGGCGGCGGTCTCGAACTCGCACTCGCCTGTGACGTCCGCGTGGCGACCCCCGACGCGACGCTGGGCGAGCCCGGCGTCACCTTCGGCCTCTTCGGTGCGTGGGGCGGAACCGTCCGCCTCCCGCGGATTCTGGGCGAGGGTGACGCCCTCGAGTTCGCGCTCTCGGGGCGTGTAGTCGACGCGGAGACCGCTTTGCGGATGGGGCTGGTCTCCCGAATCGAGGACGACCCGCGGGCGGTCGCCGAGGAGATCGCCGCGAACCCGGCGGATACGCTCGCCGTCCTCAAAGAACGGCTTCGGGACGGAAGCGACCGGGAGACGAAAGAGCGTCTCGAGGCCGAGGCGTTCGCAGAACTGGTCGGGACGCACGGGGACGAGATCGCGGCGACTCGAGAAGAAGATCGAGAGTGAGAGTGAGAGTGAAAACGAAAACGAGGACAGCAGCCCCGGAGCGACAACAAAAAGGGGACGGCACTCGAGTTTACTCACATCGCTCACCGTCGCGCAAAAGTCTCCACCAAAAACCGCTCGAGGAACCTCGCTTACGACAGCACGATCGTGATCGGGTCCTTCCGGTCGATCGCCCGCTCTAACTCGTCGGCGATCGCGCTGCCCCGCGACACTTGAATCTCACACACGGACCTTTTTCCGCTCGGATTCGCTCGCATCGCTCACTCATCCTCACGCAAAAATCTCCACCAAAAATACCGCCCAAGAGGTTTCGTCTACGACGGCACGATCGTGATCGGGTCCTTCCGATCGATCGCCCGCTCTAACTCGTCGGCGATCGCACTGCCCCGCGACACCTGGATTTCCCCGCCACGGCTCACCGTCGCAGTGAAGAGGTACTCGCCGTTAGCTTGCACTTCGACGGTCTCGCTCTGGTGGCCGTCGACGGGGACGACGATGTGTCTCGAGGTGATTTCGGGGGTGACGATCTGGCCGGCTGGCTGGCTCTGGCTGCCGGCGTTGCCGCCGCCGGAGTTCCCACTCGCACCCGCACTCGCTCCCTGATTCGGCTTCTCGTCGTGAGTTCGGACGTCGATGTCGATTCCGAGGCGGTTCTCGACGTCGGAGATGCGGCCGCCACCCTTGCCGATGACCGTCGAGATGTCGTTGTCGTCGACGTAGACGACCGCTCGATTCTTGTTCTTGAGTTCGACGTCGACGTAGCCCTGAGCGATCGAACGGATTTCGCGTTCGATCTCGCCTTTGGCGAGTCGGTCGACGCCGGTCTCCTGGTCGTCGTCCTGGTCGGCAAGCGGCACGGTAACGACCTGGCGGTTGAACGTGTAGATCTCGTACTCCGGTTCGCCGGTCTCGAACTCCGAGACGAGGATAACGGGTCGGGCGAGGTCCTCCTCGGTGAGTCCCGCCGGGACCTTCACTTCGGTCTTCACGTCGTAGACTTTGGCGACCTCACCCGCCTCGATGTAGACGACGGTGTCGACCACTTGGGGAATCATCCCGAGTTCAACGCGGCCGACCAGCCGCTGGAGGGCGTCGATCGGGCGGGTGGCGTGGACGACGCCGATCATGCCCACGCCCGCCAGTCGCATGTCCGCGAAGACCTCGAAGTCGTCAGTCTTGCGCACCTCGTCGTAGATGGTGTAGTCCGGCCGGACCATGAGCAGGGCGTCTGCGGTCTTTGCCATCTCGCCGCCCAGTTCGGTGTACTGGGTGATCTCCGGGCCGACCTGCAGGTCCCGGGGCTTTTCCATCGTCTTCACTGCGTACTCGTGGTCGTTGAGGTGGCGTGCAACCGCCTGTGCGAAGGTGGACTTCCCCGCACCCGGCGCACCGGAGATGAGGACGCCGCGCTGGCGTTCCAAGAGTCGGTCTTTCAACTCGTCGGCGTGCTCGTAGTCGTCGATGTCGGTCTGGGCGATCGGCCGCACTGCGGTGATCTCGATCCCGTCGGAAAACGGCGGGCGGGCGATGGCGATCCGGTAGTCGCGAAACTGGACGATCTTCATCCCCGGTTCGGAGAGTTCGATGAAGCCGCCGCTGGCCTCCTTGGCGCCGTCGACGATCTCGCGGGCGTACTCGTCGATGGTCTCCTCGTCCATCGGTTCGTCGCCGATCTCCTCGTAGCGCATCTCGCCGAGTGCGCCTCGCTTGGCCATCGGGACGGTGTCCGTCTTGAGGTGGACGCTCATCGTCTGGTCGTCGAAGAAGTCCTCGACTCTGAGCTCGCCAATCTCGCGAACCTCGGGGGAGATGTACTCGACCTCGAGGCCTTTCGCCTGTGCGACCTCGGCTTGAACGATGTCGCTGGTGACGAAGGTGGCCTCGAGTTCCTCGGCAAGGTCGCGGATGAGAGCGTCGATCTCGCCTTCGGAGGCGTGGCCGCGTTCGATAGCGCTGGGTCGCTCGCCGACGTACTCGAGGTCGATGACCCCGTCGTCGGCGAGGTCGGCCAACCGTTTCAGCTCCGAGAGGCCGTCCCAGCCGCTGTCGTAGCCGTCGTTGGCCTGCGCCTCGAGTTCCGCGACGACGGCTTCCGGGACGCACACCGTCGCTCCCTCGAACTGCCCATCCTCGTCTTCGATCGCCACTGAGACGCGGCCGTCGATAACCACGCTCGTGTCCGGCACGACGTTCATGGCGGAGGATTCGACCCTCGCGAATAAAAGGCTGCGGGACGCGTCGTCGCGTCTCTATTCGCACCTCGGGCAGCACGCTTCGTCTTCGCACCTCGAGATCAGGACGCCGAGTCGCGTTCGGACGCGTCCTCGAGCGGAACGTGCGTCGACCGTTCGCGGTAGTCCTCGTAGACTGTGGCGACCCACTCGCGAAACGCCGGGTCCTCGCTCTCGATACACGCGAGGAACGTCCCGTCGTCGTAGCCGCCGACGAACGCGGCCTCGTCGGTCAGCGTTACGGCGAACTCGAGTTTCCGTGGCTGCTCGAGGACGCGCAGCGTGAACACCGACGCCGGAACGTCGACCGGCGGTGCCGCCTCGAGAACGTGGTGGGGAACGAGCAGCTCCGTCTCGACGCCGGCGGCGAGGAGGTCGCCGTGGACCTCCGTGAGGAGTTCGCTGAAGACGGGCAGGATGCCGCGGATCGACGACGTCGACGTCGAGGCCATCGCGTTTCGGTAGTGGGTCAGCGGTTCGTGGGGACTGTTCGGATCCGCAACCGAGATCGTCGCGTCGGTGAGCAGGCGTGGGTCGAACGAGTCGTCGAGTTTCGAGAGCGTCCGAACGGCCTGCTCGTGTTCTTCGACCATCGAGAGTCGTTCGCAGAAGTCCGTCGCGGCCCGACAGACGGCGTCACCGATCGGCGTGAGTTCGTAGTGTCCGTCCGTTTTCTCGACCCACTCGAGGTCGCGACACTGATTGAGGTGGCGCTGGACGGTCACGCGCGACGCCGACAGCGCGTCGGTGAGTTCGCGCGTGTCCGCCGGCTCCGATTCGAGCGTCCGAAGGACCTCGAGACGGTGTGGTGACGAAAACAACTGCGTTCCCCACGAATAACACATCGTTGATATCTCTATCCGGGTCGGTAATATTGCTTATGGTAACTGGCGCAGGCAGACGACCGCTCGAGAAACGGTTTCAGTCCCCGTCGGGCAATTTCGTGCCGTTCAGGACCGATCAGTCTCGATTCAGGGGGTGTACCGAATCGGTCGTGGTGTTCTCTCCGTGAACACCCGTACAACAAGTAAGGTAAGGTGCCCGACCAGCAAATACGCAGACGGCGACACGACACCCCGTTCGACCGTGGCTGTCACTCGTGTGACCCACGCGTGAACCCAGGTGTGAAGTCGTAGGCCTCTGACACATCGGGGTGGACTCGAGAGCCGTTTTCGACGTCCATCCTCTTGGTGCCTCGACGGGTTCGATACCGCCCCTACTGGTCCACTGACGCTCGAGTCGTACCGCTCTCGGTTCCGTCCACGCCCTCCATCGCGATCTCCGTTCTCTCACCATCATCGCTCAGCGACGGCGATTCGTGGCCGAGATCCAATCGATCAGTCCTCGGCGCTCGTCTCGAGTTCGAACACGGAGACGTCTTCGAACGTCGCCTCACACTGCCGGCCGGAGACGGTGCTACAGACGGTTAGACCGACGTGGACGGGGTTCGTTCGGTCGATCGGTCGCTGATCGATCGGCGTCCACTGCAGTCCGCTCCGAGAGACGAAACAGGTCACGTGATCGTCGAGCAGGTCGACGCGGAACCACGCCGCCGGCGTCTCCTCTCTGAAGTGTTGACTGATCCCCTCCTCGCCGTGTCGAGTTCGCCAGAGCACTTCCGTTCCGAACTCCGGCGTGGCACCGACGTAGCCGTACGTGGCGTCCTCGTCGAGGCCGTCTCTGATCATGAATCCCGCTTTACTGAACGGGCCAACTGCTTCGAGGTCGACGACGCGTCCCTGAATCCTGACCGGGTTATCGACGGTCGTGGAAACGAAGTAGAAGTCGTTCCGGTCGCGCCAGATGTTGTCTCCGTCGGCGGCGACGGTCCATCGGTCTCGAGACGGATCGTACTCGGCCCCGCCGCCGGTTTCGAGCGTTCCGACGGCAGTCTCCTCGGTGAGTTCGAGCGACGTGTCCTCGCGGACGACGTCCAGACGGTCGTCTGCGGTCGGCTCCAGCACGATCGGAAAGTTCGTGATCTCGAACCGAGCGCCACCGTCGACGCTCTCACCGATGTGGAGTCCCCACCCCTGCTGGTAGCTCACGTCGGAGACGATACTGAGCCCCATCCCGCTCCCGCCCACACTGGTCGTGTAGCCGGCCTCGAGAACGGCCTCGCGTTCGGAGTCGGGAATTCCGGGACCCGTGTCTTCGACGTAGAAACCGTCATCGAGCGTTCCGACTCGAACGGTCACGTCGGTTCCTCCGTGTGTGACGGCGTTTTTGAACAGATTCTCGAGGGTCGGCCGGATCGTTTGTGCGGAGACGGTCGTTCGGGCCGACGCCGGAATCTCGTTCGCGAACGTCGCCTCGCTCGTGTGCAGGACGTTCCAGACCGACTCGGCGGTGTCTGAGAGCGAGGTCGTCCCGTGGTAGAGCTCGTTCGATTCGTCTTTCGCGATCGACTCGAGGTCGGTCATGATCTCCTCGATCCGTTCGAGGGCGTCCATCGCGTGGTCGAACGACCGTTCGTCGCCGGTTTCCCGTCCGAGTTCGAGGTGACCGATCGCCACCTGTAACGGGTTCTGCAGGTCGTGTCGGAGGTTCGACGAGAACTTCTCGAACTGATCGCGAAGGACCTCGAGTTCCGTTTCCGTGCGCTTGAACTCGCTAATGTCGACCGTGATGCCGATCAATCCCTTCGTGGTCCCCTCGTCGTCGACCCACGGAATCTTCGTCGATCGGTACGCGTAGGCCGTCCTGCCGTCGCCGTATCGTTCGTCGTGATTCCGAACCGTTTCTCCCGTCTCGACGACGTGTAGGTCGTCCTCGTAGGCCTTTCGAGCCATCTCCGGATCGTCGTCGCCGTGGATTTCGATATCGGTCCGTCCGATCGCGTCGGCGGGATCGATGTTGTCGGGAACGTCTGCGATCCGGAGGTACCGGGCGTGCTCGTCTTTGACGTACACGTTCACGCCGATATCCTCGAGTAACGTGGTCAGAATCTCGCTCTCCTCGGCCGCCTCGCGTCGGCGGGCGTAGGTCTCGATCGCGTCGTCGACGGCCCGCCGAAGGTCCTCGGGCGGATCCGATCGGGTGTAGTAGCCACTTCCACCGGCATTGAGCGCCTGCCGGGGCGTTTCGTCGTGCTCGTCCTCGTCCTTGTCGTCGACGTAGAAGACGATCGGAAGCGAGTCGTCGCGGTCGCGAACTTCGCGACAGAGGTCGATGCCGGAGCGCTCCGGAGCGGGGAGCGATCGATCGGTGACGATACACCCCACGTCGTCCCGTTCGTCGATCGTCGCAAGTGCGTCCGCACTCGAGTCGACGACGACGAGCTCTGTGGCAACGCCCTCGAGAAGCGTCTGGCGGACTGCCGGCGGTCGAACCGAGTCGCCGACACCGACGACGACGGTCGGTTCCTCCAGTAGGACGGTCATCGGGAAGCGGCCTCGATTCGGTAGTGCTTTCGATTCGCGATCATCGTGAGTGGGTTCGGTGGCGGTCGAGTGCGACGAGGATCGAACTGTATCGGGTTCGATAGCCGGGTACCGGCTGGGACTGTGTCGCCATCCGTTCTGCGTAGTCTCTCGCGTTCGATCCAATTAGCGTTAGTGGCTAGATGGGACTGTTCACCGCGAGCGACCAATGGGCTCGATCCGCTAGGACGCGGTCCACTTCAGGCCGGTGCACTCACGGTTCTGGCGGGAGAAGAGCCACTGTGACTATGTCTGCCACGGTCGCCGAACTGACCCGGGAACTGGTCGCCGTGCCGAGCCACGAGGACGAAACCGCCGCCGGCGACGCCATCGAGGCGTGGCTCCGCGAGGAGACGACGGCTCGAGTGCGTCGAGATGCGGTCGGGAACGTGATCGCACGGAAGCGCCGCGAGGACGAGGATGAGACGAGCGGAGACGACTCGCTCGCACTCGTCGGCCACCACGACGTGGTGCCGCCGGACGAGGCCCAGATTCGAGACGGGCCGGAGTCGGGATCGGAACTCGAGTACGTCGTCGAAGAGCGCGACGGCCGCATCTACGGCCGCGGCGCGGCGGACATGAAGGGAGCGGTCGCGGCCGCGATGCTCGCGTTCCGGGACGCCACGCCGCCGGAGGGCTGTGAACTCGTCTTCGCCAGCTTCGTCGGCGAGGAGATCGGCGGCGTCGGCGCTCGCCACGCCATCGAGGAGGGATTCGCACCCGACTACGCCGTCGTCGGCGAGGGGTCGACCAACTACTCGAAACCCGGCGTCACCGACGTCGTCGTCGCCCACCGCGGTCGGCGCGGAATCACGGTCACCGCCCACGGCGTCGCCTCCCACGCCAGCGAACCCGCCGCCGGCGAGAACGCCATCTATCGGGCGACCGACGCGATCGACCGGGTTCGCGACCTCGAGTTCCCCGCGGTCGACGTGGCGGGCGAGACCCTCTCGGGGAGCGTCGTCGTCACCGAAATCGACGGCGGGTCGGCGATCAACGTCGTCCCCGAGCGGTGTTCGTTCACGGTCGACGAACGAACCGTCCCCGGCGAACGAGCCGATCTCGAGGCTCTCGCCGAGATTCCGGACGTGGAGTGGACGATCGACCAAGATCTGCCGCCGATGGAGTGTACGGACGAGGCGTTCGTCGATCACGTTCTCGCGGCCGCTCGCAACTCTCAGTCGAACGACCCCGAGCTCGTCACCAAACCCCACGCGACCGACGCCGGCTGGCTCTCCGAGGCCGGGACGGCGTGTGTCATCTGTGGCCCCTCCGAACCCGGCGAGGCCCACACCAGAGACGAGAGCGTCTCGATCGCGGTGCTCGAGCGCTGTCAGGAGACGTATCGACGGGTCGCCGAGTCGTGGCCGCGGTAAACGGTTTCGGGCGATTTCGATCCGCCGTCCCGGTGCGCATCCTGTCGTCCACGTTACCGTCCCTCGAGCGGGCTGGCGACGGTCAAACCAGATAGCGAACGGAGTGGACTGCGGGAGGACTTGAGAACGGGAGGCCAGAAGACCGGAAGGCCGATCAGGACTCGTAGACGAAGCGCTCGATCACCGCGTCCGTCTCACAGGTCGTCCCGCGACCGGTCGCGTAAGGGCCGACGACGACGCCCGTGAACCCTGCGGCCACCTCGGTCGAGACGTAGCGGGTCGACGCCGACCCCAGTTGCTCTCCGTCCGCGTGGAAACGGTATTCCTCAGCGTCGGCCGTTACGGCGAGGTCGGTCGTCGCCCCGACCGGCGCGCGCCCGACGACCTCCGTTGCGTCGCCGATACGGAGACGGACGACGGCCTCTCGGCGACCGTCGCGGCGCGTCACGCCCACCTGATACTGGTGACGGTCGTCGGCGACCACCGCGAGGCCAGCCTCCTCGCCAGCGCCGGGGTCGAAAGCCAGCGTCGCCTCGACGCGGCAGTCGAACGCCGTCTGTCGCCGACCGACGAAGGTGGCTTCGGGTTCGTCGAGCGTCTCCGGGCCGCCGCGGAGACAGAGCCCATCCGGTCCGGTCTCGTAGCGCTCACGGTCGGGGTGGCGGCGGAACTGCCACTCGAGGCCGAGTCCGTCCGCGAACGTCGTGTCGGTGCGCTCGAGGGCGGTCGTTTCCGTCTGCCGGTCGCCGGGCAGCGGTCCGTTCATCTCCGCTTCGATCGGCTCGCCGCCGTTGACGACCGGCCAGCCCACGTCCCACTCGACGGGTGCGAGGAAGGTCTCGCGTCCGAGGTGGTGGAACCTCGGCCACGGACCCACCTGACGGATACCCAGACAGACGAGCCACCACTCGCCGCTGCCGTCCTCGACGAAGTCGGCGTGGCCAGTGGCCCGAATGTCCTCGCGCGGCCGGCCCCAGTGGGTGAGGACGGGGTTGTCGGGACAGCTCTCGTAGGGGCCAGTCGGGTCGTCTGCGCGCGCCGCGACGACCATGTGGCCGGCGTGGGTGCCGCCTTCGGCGAGGATCAGGTGGTAGGTGCCGTTGCGTTCGTAGATGTGGGGCGCCTCGACGTAGGGATCGCGAAAGCCCGTCCAGATCGTTTTTGGTTCGCCGAGTTCGCCTGTCTCTACGTCGAGTTCGGCCTGTTGGATCGGGTTCTCGGGATCACCGGAGTGGTAGGTGAAGTAGCAGGTGTCGCCCTCGAAGAAGAGGTCCGGATCGATCCCCGGCGCGTCGACCCACGTCGGCTCGGACCACTCCCCGGACGGGTCGTCGGCGGTGACGACGAAGTGGCCGTCGTCGCTGACGTTCGTGGTGACGAGGTAGAAGGTGCCGTCGTGGTAGCGCAGCGTCGGCGCGTAGATACCCGAGGATCCGTCGGCGTCGCCGACGGCGAGTTGGGATTCGCGGGTGAGGGCGTGGCCGATGGGGTCCCAGTCGGCGAGGTTCTCGCTCCGGTAGAGCGGGACGCCAGGGACGTACTCGAATGAGCTGGTAGCGAGGTAGAACGTCTCTCCGACCCGGCAGATCGTGGGATCGGGATGAAAGCCCGGGAGCACGGGATTGTCGTAGCGCATGGACGGACCGTCTCGTAGACGGGAGTTGACGCTATCGGTTCGGGTGGTGCGTCGCGCTCGTGTTCGCGTTCGCGTTCGTGGTCGCCAGTAGGACGGTCGGCTACTGGTATCGATCCCGATCGCACGCGAGCCAGCCGTCTTCGAACTCGAGTTCGGCGACCTGAAGCACGGTCTGTCGCGCCCGACCGTCGTCCACCGTGTATCGCCGGTCGTCACCCGATTGGTGGACGTGGTAGAGGAGGTACGCCCGGTCGTCGACGACGAACACGTCTGGGTGGCCGCCCTCGTAATCGTCACCCGGACGCTCGCCGGCGTCGGTGAGGAGGCGCTCGGGCTGGGCAGTCCACTCGCGGCCGTCAAGCGATCGGTAGACGCTCAGCCCGTCCCACGAGTCCGTCAGCAGCCAGTAGTAGCCACGCCATTCGAAGACGATCGGGGCCTCCTGCGCCTGGTCGTCGAGCAGCGCCGTCTCCCGTGCGGTCCACTCGTAGAGGTCGTCGCTGTCTGCCGTGTAGATGTACGAGTTGTCGGCCTCGTCTTTGTACCACATGCGCCACGTGCCGTCCTCGAGTCGGTGGACGTCGGCGTCGATGACGTACTCCGAGGACAGCGAGAGTCGACTTTCGACCGTCCACTCGCGACACTCGTCGCTCGTACAGTGGACGATGTAGCGCGGTCCCTCCCACTCCTGGGGAACGCCGGGCAGGTAGCTGACGTAGAGGTGGTAGGTTCCGTCGTGGTGGAGGATCTCGGGCGCCCAATGGGTGTTGTGACCGGGCTCGATCTCGAGGTCGAGCGTCCCGCGGTACAGAAATCGACCGCTATCGGACGCGGTGGCGACGCCGATCTCCGAGCCGTGGATCCACGCTTTCCCCGGCACGTCGATGTTCGACCGGCGCTGCGTGTAGAAGAGCCACCACTCTTCGTTCTCGTGGTGCCACATGATCGACGAATCTGCCGCACCGTCGAACACGGGATCGCGAAACAGCGGTGCGGGTGCGTCCTCGATCTCGAAGGAGGGCGCGTCGGGTGCCAGCGGGTTCCACTCCATATACTCCCCTGAATTTCACTCGCCACTAAGAGAGTTCCGTTCGAAGGACCGTCTGGAAACGTCGAAACAGCCCGCAGTAGATGTGTTCTGGGCGCGAATCCGGGAGAATAGAGACGACTCGGGTCACACGATCGACTCGCGAGTCGGACGGCGAACGACGCCCTCAATCTCGGTCTCGACTTCGGCCTCGACTGCCACCTCGAGAGAGAGACGAAATACCCGGAACCACGAGGTTGATACTTCCCCTCGTCCACCACACGCCTATGGCAACCGATCAGGCCCAGAGCGAGAGCCAGGGGACTGACACCTACGACGAGTTCGAACAGCGGGTCGAACGCATCACCAACGTCGGCAACGCAGCCGGCATCCTCCAGTGGGACCAGGAAGTGATGATGCCCGAAGGCGGGACGCCGGCGCGGGCGAAACAGCTGTCGACACTCTCCTCGATCAGTCACGAACTGCTCACCGACGAGGAGACCGGCGACCTCCTCACAGAGCTCGAGGGACAGGACCTCGAGGAAGACCAGCAAGCCGTCGTCCGCGAAGTCCGCCGGCGCTACGACCGCTCGACGAAAGTGCCCGAGGAACTCGTCGCCGAAATCTCGGAGACGACCTCGAACGCCCACCCGACGTGGGTCGAAGCCAAAGAAGAAGACGACTTCTCGATCTTCGCGCCGACCCTCGAGACACTCGTCGAACTCAAGCGGGAGTACGCCGAGCACATCGACCCCGACAAGGACCCCTACGCCGTCCTCTTCGCCGACTACGAGCCGTACATCGACATCGAGACCGCCGAACGGATCCTCGAGCGCCTGCGTGAGGAGCTCGTGCCGTTGATCGAGGCGATCGACGGCAGTGACGCGGAGCTGGAGACCGACGCCTTCTCCGGCGAGTTCGACGACGAAACGCAGGAGGAACTCGCGCGGGACGTCCTCGACACGCTGGGCTACGACTGGAACCGGGGTCGCCTCGACACGGCCCCGCATCCGTTCTCCTCGGGGACGCAGTTCGACGCACGCGTGACGACCCGGTTCGACGAGTCCGACCTGCTTGGCTCGATCACGTCGACCATCCACGAGTTCGGTCACGCAAACTACACCATCGGCCTCCCCGACGAAGGATACGGCACCCCGCTGGGCGAGGCCCGAGACCTCACCGTCCACGAGTCTCAGTCCCGGCTCTGGGAGAACCACGTCGGTCGCTCGCAGGCGTTCTGGGAGCGGTTCCTGCCCGCCGTCCAAGAACGGTTTCCCGCGCTCGAAGACGTCACACCTCGCGACGCCTACGAGGCCGCGAACCAGGTCTACGACGACAACCTCATCCGCGTCGAGGCGGACGAACTCACCTACCACCTCCACATCGTGATCCGGTTCGAGGTCGAACGCGACCTGATCCGGGGCGACCTCGCGGTCGAGGACGTGCCCGAGACGTGGAACGACAAGTACGAGGAGTACCTCGGCGTCCGTCCCGACACCGACGCGGAGGGCTGCCTGCAGGACATCCACTGGTCCCACGGCTCCTTCGGTTACTTCCCGACGTACTCGCTGGGGTCCGTCTTGGCAGCCCAGCTGTACGCCGCCGCCGAGGACGAACTGGGCGACATCGACGAGCACACCCGCGAGGGCGAGTTCGACGACCTCAACGGCTGGCTCCGAGAGAACATTCACACCCACGGGAAACGCTATACGACGCCCGAACTCATCGAGCGGGCGACCGGCGAAGCGTACACCGCCGACTACTTCCTCGAGTACGCGACGAACAAATACGGCGAGTTGTACGATCTCGAGGGGTACTGAGGCGACTCCGAGAGGTCGTGTCTCTGGAATCGTGAGTTCTTCTCCGAACACGAGGACTGAGAGTATTTCTCCCGGTAGAATCCGCTTTCAGTACATTTCGCGATGATTCTCGACAGTGATCCCATCGACACGTTCGAAGCCACCGTCTGAAGTGACAATGGGTACGCCAAGCGATCGCGCGACACCAGCGATCATCATATCCGGGTGCTGAATACGTTGGCCTTTTGCTTCCAGTTCCTGACGTATACTCGCCCCTTCGAGGGCGTGTGCCCGATTATACTCTAGGTGCTCTACCCACGGGAGATCGTCGTCGACGAGAACGGGATTGCGTCCTTCTTTCACGGCTCCGTGGTACAGTTCGTAGTAGCCGACGGATGTGAGGACGAGACTCTCGTCTTGGTGGTCGAGACGGTAGTCTCTGGCCGATTCCCGGCCACGAAGGAAGTCGGCACAGAAACTGCTGTCGAGAATCTTCATGGCTCTGCGTCGAAATCCTCGTCGATTTCCTCTTTGATCTCGCTTACTGACTCGTCGATCGTCGTGTCACTCCACGCACCGAATCCAGCGAGCGGATCGTCGTCTTCCAGTTCGCGTTCGATGACCGCCTCGAAACTCTCATCTCCCCGCTTCCGGGCCCGGAGTTTCCGCCATGTCTTTTCGGACACTCGAATGGTCTTATCGGTCATTTACACATTGATGTATACATGCGAACGACTTCGATGTTTCGGGTCGACTCGAGAACCCGTGTGAGCGATAGAACCGATTTTATCCTCGCTACCTGGCCCTCGTTCGAGTTGTGTCCGTGTCCACGACCCGTTCGAGGGAAAACAGTGAACTAGATCGCCTTCGATGCCTACCCATGGGAGCGACTGAGCGGTTAGACGGTCGAGCGGTCATCGTCACCGGCGCGAGTTCGGGCATCGGGGAAGCGACGGTCCACGCACTGGCAGCCGAAGGCGCGAGCGTAGTACTGGCGGCACGGCGCGAGGAACAACTCGAGAGGATCGCCGACGACGTCGAGGCCGAGTACGGGATCGAGACGCTCGTCGTGCCGACGGACGTGACCGACGACGAGGCGGTCGACCATCTGATCGAGACGACCGTCGACACCTTCGGCGGGCTCTACGGGCTGGTGAACAACGCGGGGCTGGCCCGCGGCGACGAGGTCGAGTCGCTGTCGACCGAGGCCTTCGAGACGATGCAGTCGGTGAACGTCGACGGCGTCTTCTATGCGACGCGGGCGGCGATTCCCCACGTCCGGGAGAGCGGCGGCCACCTGCTGTTCGTCGGCAGCTTCGCGGGCCAGTACCCGCGACCGGCGAATCCGGCGTACGCCGCTTCGAAGTGGTGGGTCCGGGGGTTCGCCCACAGCGTCGCGGGGCAGGTTGGCGACGACGGAATCGGCGTCACCGTCGTCAATCCCTCCGAGGTTCGCTCGGAGTTCGGGGGCGACGACGGCGAGGCGTTCGAGGACCGTTTCGACGCGGGCGAAGTGACCGAACCCGAGGAGATCGCCGACGCGATCACGTTCGCGCTGACTCGAGAGCACTCCTCGGTGAGCGAACTCGACCTCTTCCGGCGGGACAAGTTCAGCGAGCTCTGAGCGACAGCAGGCCACCTATCGCCGCCAGCGACTCGAGAGGGGAGGGAGGATCGGTCGAGAGTCGTCGTCTGTACCCCGTATAGCGACGGAGTCGTATCTCCGAACGAGACCGATACCGGCCCCCACAAAACGGGGGTGGGTATGCCGGCGGTGTGCTCACGACTCGAGCGACCCTCGCTCGAGCCATGAAAGTCTCAATTCCCGGGTTGCCGGGCGTCTACTACGATACGAACGCGGAATCGACCGCGATTTCGGCGACGATGACGCTGGCGGGTCGGCGTGCGCCGAAGCCGTACGGGTACGCCGCCCAGTTGCTGCCGATCCTCTGGTCGTTCGACGTCGACCTGCGGGAGGTGCCGTCGGACCATCCGTTCCAGTACCTCCACCCGGAGGGTGCACACAGCTTCGACGAACTGGCACGCGACGACCGACTGGCCGAGCTCGGGCGCGAACTCGACTTCGCCCTGCAGTTTGCGAACTCGGTCAACGAGGAGACCGAAGCCGCAGTGTCGAAACTCGTCGGCCGGGAAGACGGCGGCGACAGCGAAGCGATCGTCATCGAAGTGCAGGCGGGCGACGGCGAGGTGGTGGATCTCGAACGAGAGCGGGAACGAACCCACGAACACGAGTTCGATATCGAAGACGATCCAGAGCCAGAGCCAGAGCCGGATCCGAGTCCGGGTCTCGACACCACGACCGACCGTGAGGACGACGAATTCGAGCGAACAGACGATCCGTTCGACGGGTCTGCATCGACAGGTGACCACGAGGACGAAGACGACACGGACACCTTCGATGCCGACCGCGACCGATAGCGCCACTCCTTTTGTCCACACGGTCCGTACCGACCCCTATGAACGTCGTCACGACGCTTCCGTCCGCGACGGAGGTCGTCGCCGCACTCGAGATCGAGCCCGTCGGCGTCTCCCACGAGTGTGACTATCCGCCCGACGTAACGTCCGTCCCCGTGGTCACCAGCTCTCGGATCGACAGCGACGCCTCGAGCGCCGAGATCGATCGGCAGGTTCTGGAGGCCGCCGCGGACGATGGGCCCGGCGTCTACGACGTCGACCGCGAGACGCTCGAGTCGCTCGACTCGGATCTGATCGTCACGCAGGGGATCTGTGACGTCTGTGCGGTCGACGAGGTCGTGATCGAACGGGCGGTCGCCGAAATCGACGCCGATCCCGAAATCCTCGCGACCGATCCGCACACGATCGGTGACGTCCTCGAAGACGTTCGCCGCGTCGGGAGGGCGACCGGTCGTGAGGATCGCGCCGAGTCGGTCGTCGATGACCTCGAGTCGCGGATCGAGACGGTTCGAGCGCGCGCCGCCGTAGCCGACGACCGGCCGCGAGTCGCCATCTTCGACTGGACCGAGCCCGCGATGATCGCCGGCCACTGGATGCCCGAACTGGTCGAGGCGGCGGGTGGCGAGTACGGGATGGCCGGCCCCGCCGACCGTTCGCGACCGCGCGAGTGGGAGGCGGTTCGTGAGTACGACCCGGAGGTGATCGTCGTCGCACCCTGCGGCTTCGGCCTCGAGCAGACGGCCGCGAACCTGACCGATCTGACCGACCGCGAGGGGTGGGACGACCTCGCCGCCGTTCGGGAGGGACGAGTGTGGGCGATGGACGGCCACCACTACGTGAACCGGCCCGGACCGAGACTCGTGGATACCCTCGAGGCGCTCGCACCGATCGTCCATCCGGACCCGGAGCTGTTCGAGGACCCGCCGGAATCGATCGCCCGGCCGCTCGCCGACCTCGAGACGCTCGAGGGAGCGGACCGGCGCGGACGGCTCGAGAGCCAGTGATCTCGCAATCGTGATCGTCTGTCCCGACCCGATCCGCGAGACGTTGCTCGAGGACGCTCGAGCGGGCGCACCCGCCGAAGTCTGTGGCGTTCTCGGTGGGGAGTTCGGTCGGGAACGAAGCCGGATTCGATCTCACTATCCGGCCGAAAACGTCGCGAGCGATCCACAGATACGATATCAGATCGCGCCGCGAGAGCAACTCGAGCTCTTCGAGCGACTCGAGGACCGTGGCGAGGAGATCGTGGGCTTCGTCCACTCCCATCCCGAGGGGCCGGCGACGCCGAGTGCGACCGACGTCGCGGACGCGACCTGGCCCGACAGGTCGTACGTCATCGTGTCGCTCCCCGGCGACGACGTCACGTCGTGGCGGTGGCGAAGTGGCCGGGACGAGTTCGAACGGGAAGCGTGCGAAGTGAGTAGTGGTTCCGGGGTACAGACCCGCTAACGACGGTCGAGTTCTGTCGGCGCTCCCGGACGTTCGAATACCGACCATTTACGAGCGGGCCTTGAGAAGGGGGCGTATGGAGCTCTCGATGACGGACGTTACCGTCTACATATACAACGTCGCCGTCGTACTCACAGGAGGCTTTCTCATCATGGAAGCCGGAATCGAGGACAGGGCGGTCCTGATCGGACTGGCGGCCGTGCTCGGACTGTTCTGGACGGTCTACTTCCGGTACAGTATGGCCCCGAAGCTCGCGAGTCTGGCCGGAGACGACGATGATGACGAAAATGACAACGGCGCTCCCGATCCCGGTCCCGACCGTCTCTAGAGATCAGTCGCTCGAGACCGTACAACTCCCCTCGTAGCCGACGTCGTGGATCGATTCGATTTCGGGGTCGTCACCGCAGACGGGACAGTCCGGATTCCGTCGGACGTCGACCGTCTCGAAGGACAGTCCCATCGCGTCGTACATGAGGAGTCGCCCCTCGAGCAGTTCGCCTGCTCCGAGCAGGTACTTGACGACCTCGGTCGCCTGAATGCAGCCGACAGTCCCTGGAAGAACGCCCAGCACACCCGTGGTCGCACAGTCCGGGACGGTGCCGGGTTCCGGCGCTTCGGGGAAGATACAGCGGTAACACGGTCCGTCGCCGTCGTTGGGAAACGTCGTGACCTGTCCCTCGAAGCGGTAGATCGCGCCGTGTGAGAGGGCGATTCCGGAGAGCGTACAGTAGTCGTTACAGAGATAGCGGGTCGCGAAGTTGTCGCTGGCGTCGACGACGACGTCGTAGCCGTCGGTGCGTTCGCCGTCCGTGCCGCCGACGAGGTCGTCGATCGTCTCGCTGGTCACCCTCGTTTCGTGTGCGCGGACGTCGACGTCGGGGTTCAGGGCCCGGACGTAGTCGGCGGCGCTCTCGACTTTCGGCCGGCCGACGTCGTCGTCGCCGTGGACGATCTGACGTTGGAGGTTCGACCGCTCGACGACGTCGTCGTCGACGATCCCGAGTCGGCCGACGCCCGCCGCCGCCAGATACTGGATCACTGGCGAGCCGAGGCCGCCGGCGCCGACGACGAGCACGCTCCCCTCGAGCAGTCGCCGCTGGCCTTCGGGGCCGACCTCGTCCATGATGACGTGTCTCGAGTAGCGCTCGAGTTGCGTTGCGTCGAGGCGAAGATCGGTCATGGGCGACCGTTGGAGCGAGTGTGAGAAAAGTGCGCGGGTCCCTCCCCCTGTCCGGTAACTGGTTCGCAGTCGTGGATGAGGCAGTCCGTGACAGCATCCCCACGTTTTATTACCGTGGTGTGCCATACCATGACTATGGCATCCTCACCCAACGGTGCCGGCGACGAGGCTTTTGACCAGTTCCTGACGGACCGCGGCCACGATGTCGAGCGAGCTGGGTGGGAGTACGACCACAACAAGAAACAGTGTCCGGAGTGTAGCGGGTTACACGACTCCGCCGCGACGTCCTGTACCGTCTGTGGGTGGGACCCTCGAAAGTAGCGCAGTAACCGAGCGACCCGAACCGTCGACGACATTCGTTTTTTGGACTCGTTTCGTCGAGCGACGCGTTTCGTTTTTCGAGGTTAGACGGCCGTTTTCCGTACGAATCGACTGTACGTCTCGATTCCCGTCGTTTGACCCCATCTGTCGATACAATTATTAGCTCTTATTTCCCAATGAATCACTGGAGAGACAAAATGCCGGAATGCCAGAACTGCGGTGCTTTCGTGACTGACGCGTACGCTCGAGTGTTTACCCCCCGCGGCGTCGAGAATCCGCGCGTCTGTCCGGACTGTAAGGACAAGATTCGTGACGGTGGAGACGTCCGACAGGCTCGGTCACCGCGGAGTACCTGATTCGTCCGGCCATATCGCTCGGTAATCTGATCCGTTTTTCCGTCGAATGAAACCCACGTGACTTATGGGTATTGGGGCCCAGAACAGGGATAATGGCTACTACGGAGACGCAGGTGACTCGGTTGTTCGGTGGGCCGGGCAGTGGGAAGACGACGGCACTGCTCGACCACGTCGAAGAAATCCTCGAGGACGACGAGGTTACATTCCGGGACATTCTGGTCGTCTCGTATACGCGCGCCGCAGCACAGGAAATTCGCGAGCGACTCGCCGAACGCTTAGACGTGAGCCCGCGCGCACTGCAGGGCAACGTCTGTACGATGCACGCGAAAGCGTACGATCTTCTCGATCTCTCTCGCGGCGACGTCATCGGTGAATCGGACAAAGAGGAGTTTTGCGAACAGTTCGGCCTCGAGTACGAAGACGAGTATTCGGGTGCAGGCCGGCGAACGGCCCGGTCGACGACGATCGGGAACAAGATCATCGCGACCAGCCAGTGGCTCCAGCGGACCCGCCGCGACGTCGCCGACTGGTACGACGTTCCCTTCCAGTGGGACGTCGAGGAAGTACGGCTCCCGCCGGAGATCGACCCCAACGCACAGGAGGGCAACAAGTACACGCCGACCTGGCCGTCCGACGACGACCGCATCGACGTTCCGGAAGCGATCCGGGGCTGGCGCTCCTACAAGGGACAGGAGGGCAAGATCGGCTTCGCGGACATGTTAGAGCGGGTCCGACAGCGCTCGTTGCTCCCCAGCGTCGACTACCTGGTGATCGACGAGTTTCAGGACATCACGACCCTGCAGTACGACGTCTATCAGGAGTGGAAACCCCACATGACCCAGGTCCTCATCGCCGGTGACGACGACCAGGTCGTCTACTCCTGGCAGGGAGCCGATCCAGCGCTCTTACTCGAGGAGG
Organism: Natronoglomus mannanivorans; assembly: GCA_025517485.1. Lineage (GTDB taxonomy): Archaea > Halobacteriota > Halobacteria > Halobacteriales > Natrialbaceae > Halomontanus > Halomontanus mannanivorans. The sequence continues at coordinate 102,706 of JAOPKB010000011.1, forward strand.
AAGTCGACGAGGACATCATCCTACCCAACTCCTACCGACTGCCCTCGAACGTACTGAACGCGGTCAACAAGGAGATTCGCCACATCGAACTCCGTCAGGACAAGGACCTCAAGCCCCGCAAGGAGGGCGGCTCGGTCGAAGCCTATCAGAACGCGTCGATGCTCGACGTCGTCCGCATGGTTCGTCGGACCCTCGTCGAAGGCGACGGGACCATGATGATCCTGTTTCGGGCGCGCTACCAGATGTTCCAGTTCATCGACGAGTTCATCACCGAGGGCGTACCGTTTACCGCGCTGACCGACCAGCGGATGTGGACCGACCGACTCACCCAGTACGTCCGCGCCGTCGAGGCGGTCGACCGCGGCGACGACGTCGACGGCCTGCAGGCCCGTCGACTCGCGGATATGCTCATGGAGTCGGCGTTCGGCACCAACGACCGCGACGACCTCTTCGACACCATCGACGAACGCGAGGAGGAGGAAGGCGTCGACGACCTCACCGACCTCTCGATTCCCGCGTCGGTGATCACCGACCACGCACCCTTCATGCCCGGTCCGGCCTCGGCGTCGGACATGGTCCGGAAGGTGACCAACTTCCAGAAAAAGAGCATTCAGGCCTACTTCGCCATCGGCGAGTACCAGGGTATGGAGACCGACCGCATCCGCGTCGGCACCATCCACTCCGCGAAGGGGCGTGAAGCCGACCACGTCTTCATGGGCACCGACCTCACCGAGAAAGTCGTCGAGCAGATGGTCGCGACCGTCGACGACCCCGAAGACGTCCCCGGCGTCGAGGAGTTCACCAAGACCACCTCGCCCGTCCCCGTCCTGACCGACAACGAGCGCCGCGTCTTCTACGTCGGTATGTCTCGGGCGCGCGAACGCCTCGTCCTCCTCGAGAACCTCGTCGACGGCGCGCCGACGCTCTCGATCGACGTACTGTTGAACAACCGCCACACCGGTGCGGACCTCGAGGAGTTGATCGAGGAGGCCCAACAGCCCCAGGATCCCGACGACTCTGACTCCGATCCCGACGAACCCGAAGTCGAAGCTGGAGCGCCGTGAGCCGGCAGGCACACCTCCAGCGGGTCGTTCGTGACGCACGCTCAGAGCGTGACGGACAGGCGTTCGTCCTCGTCGGATCGGGTTCGGAGCCGGCGATTCGGTACTGTCTCTCGGAGCTGGATTCGGACTCGGACTCGGACTCGGACTCGGAGTCGAACCAGAACACTCAGACGCTCGACCCCACCGCCACCTACGCCGTCGCACTCGACGGCGAGCGCGTCCTCGAGTGTGGGCCGTCGTCCGACGACGACCGCCATCCGGCCGAGCGACTCGCGAGTCGACTGGTCGAGCGTTGGGGAACCAAAACAGGAACGCTCCTGACACCCCGGACCATCCCCCACGACGCCGCACTCTACCTCGAGGGGGCTGGGTTCTCACTCACATCGAGTGACTGCCTCGAGCGGGCACGCGAGCAGAAGACGGCGACGGAGCGCGATCGAATCGAACGCGCACAGACCGCGGCGACCGCCGGTCTCGAGCGTGCGGGTGAGATCCTTGCCGGGGCGACAGTCGGCGGGAGCGACCGGGCGCTCGCGTTCGACGGCGACCCATTGACGTCCGAGCGGGTGCGGATCGCGATCGACGAGGCGATCGTCCGTGCCGGCGGATTTCCCGCTGGGAGTACGGTCGTGCGCGTCGGGACCGGCGAGAGTCGATTCACACCCGACGTCGTGCTTCGAGCTGGTGAACCGATTACGCTCGAGACGACACCGCACGGTCCGAACGAATACTACGGCGGGCTCACCCGGACCATCATCGTCGACGGCGACGGCGGCTGGGAACGCCGGGCACACGTCGCCGTCACCCACGCGTTCAAATCCGCGGCGTCGCTGCTCTCGACGGAGGGGCCGACGGTTCACGCCGTCGAGGCGGACCTCGCAGCCGAAGTTCGCGCATTCGGTTTCGAGGACGGGATCGAGACGTCTGTCCACGGCGTCGGTCTCGAGCCTCGCGAGCGTCCGCTCCCGGGTGACGAGATCGGCGGGGACTGCGTGCTCCGGCTCGAGGCCGCGGTCGTCGGCGAAGACGGTGGCGAGGTTCGGTTGGCCGACTGTCTCGAGCGGGTCGTCTCGGAGTCGGAGTCAGATTCGAAGTCGAAGTCGAAGTCGAAGTCGGAGTTGCGGTCGGGATCAGAGCCGGAATCGGCGTCCCGACCGATCGTCGACTGGCTTCCGCGGCCGTCGCAATCGCTCGAGGCGTCAGTGCTCGAGTAGCGGTGTTTCTGGTCGTCTATTTCGTTTTCGTCTCGGAATCGTGCTGGACGGCCTCGACCCGCTCGGCGTCGCCGTCTGTCTCTCCGTCCGCTTCTGTCCCGTCGACGACGGAGCTGGCGGCTCGTTTCGCGAACAGTCCCGGGACGTCCGAGGGCTGCGTGAGATAGTGCTGGGCGATCACGAGTGCAGCCGCGAAGACGATCAAAGCGCCGCCGGTCAAGTGATCCCCGCGCAAAAGGAGAAAATCGAGTCCCGCGAGCGCCGCGGGGATCGCGAGCACGAGCGACCCGGCGAGTTTGATCGTATCGATGATGCCTGCCATTGGCGAGCCATAGTGGTCCAATCGGCAAAAGTGCGCCGACCAGATGGTGTCCTCACTATCTCACGATCCCACGTTCACACACCCTCTCGAGGAGGCACAGTGGCTCAAATTCGAGCGAACGGTCGACCCGCGAGACATCAGTTCCGGGCACGGACCCACAACGGCTTTTACTCGCCGCCTGCCACCCTCGAGTATGTTCACCGGAATCGTCGAGGAGACGGGCGAGATCCGCCAGCGGACGCGCGACGACGAGGGACTTCGGCTGCGAATCGCCGCCGACGAGGTCGCGGAGGGACTGGGCCACGGCCAGAGTATCAGCGTCAGCGGCGTCTGTCTGACCGTCGAGCAGTACGGCCCGGACTGGTTCGAGGTCTTCCTCGCCGACGAAACCGTCTCGAGAACGTATCTCGGCGACCTCGCGGAGGGAGACGTGGTCAACCTCGAGCGGGCGATGGCCGCGGAGGGCCGGTTCGACGGCCACGTCGTTCAGGGGCACGTGGACGCAGTGGCGACGGTGTCGGCGGTCGACTCTATCGGAGAGGACTGGTCGTTCGAGTTCGACCTCCCCGAGGGATACGACCGCTACGTCGTCGAGAAGGGATCGATCACGCTCGACGGCATCAGCCTCACGGTCGCCGAGCGAGACGGCGCTCGAGTGACCGTCGCGATCATCCCCACGACCTACGAGCTGACGACGCTCTCGGCGAAAGAGCCCGGTGATCCGGTCCACCTCGAGGTCGACGTGCTCGCGAAGTACGTCGAGCGACTGCTCGAGGCAGAGACGGACGGAGACGAATCGGAAGGGAGCGACGGGGCGGACGGGAACAGTATGGCCAGCGTCGCCGAGTCGTTCGTCGATCGGTAGCGCTACCGGTGTGAGGGGTCGAACTCGGTGCGTTCAGGCGTGATGTCGTCGGCGTCGGCCGTCACTCTGACGTCGCTGTAGGTTCGGCGGTACCGCGATATCTTCCGGTAGAGGTAGAACCCGACGACGAGGTCGTAGAGGATCACATAGCCGACGAACGCGATCTCGGGACCGATCGCCGGATGGAATCCGGCGATGAGACCGGGGGCCACCTGGACGGTCGCGTTGTACGTCGCGTGAAACAGCGAGGCGACGAGCAGTCCCTTGACGACCAGCGGACCGGCGTGTTCGGGGTTGAACTTCGCGAGGCCGAGGTAGTAGCCGGCGATGGCGGAGTAGATGACGTGACCGGGGCCGACCAGCGCGCGGACGGTCGCGATACCGGTTGCAGCGGTGAACAGCCCCATCCCGGAGTCGAGTTCGGCGAGGGTGCCGGAGATGTAGATCGCGTTCTCGATCGCGGCGAACCCGAGGCCGGCGACGGCGCCGTAGACCGCGCCGTCGATGACGGCGTCGAACGATTTGCTTCGGAACGCTAGCACGCGAACCGCGAGGAGTTTGACGCCCTCTTCGATGGGGCCGACGACGAGGTAGAAAAAGAGCAGCGTCCCGATCACGGCGGGCAGCGGTGACAGGAGGTATCGGCCGATCTCGTTGACGATGCCGGCGAACGTGGCGAAGAGGATCGCGAGCAAGAACGTGGCGACGAGCAGTTTCAGCGGTTCGCTCGTCGTGATATCGGCGTACCAGATGTACGCGGCCAGTACCAGTGCGGGGACGACTGAGAGCCCGAAGAACACACCCAGAAGCGGTTCGTCGGCGACGAGGACGGCGGGCGTAGCCAGCAACGAGAGCGTGATCGCTACCGTCGCGACGAGCACGAGGGTGCGCAGTCCGTAGTTGAGCCCCGCGTACAGCAGGGTCGCGAAACGGTCGACGGCCGACCGTGGCTCCCACGTCGAGACGTCGTAGAGATCCACCGAGTCGTCGGCGGACCGTTCGACCGGATCGCGCTGTGGCGCCATACGGTGCCGTACGAAGGCGTTCCGGGTAATAGTTCGCCTCTCAGGGAGAGTCTACCGGTCGAACGCGATTCGTACGAACCCGTTTCCGACAGGCCCCCTTTCCTCCCGAGAACTCGAGTCTCGGTGTTCGACCACTCGAGTCGGCCGACGCGAACCCGACCGAACTCGGTACGCACAAAGCCCTCGCGTTCGAACCCCCTCCTATGCACTTCGATCAGCGAACGCAACGCGCGCTTCGTTCGGTCGGTCTCGAGACCGACGACCTCCGGGACGCCTCCGAGGCCGTCGTCGACGCAGTCCAGGCCGACGCCGACGAACTGATGGCGTTTTTCGACGCCCACGAACCCGTCTACTCGGACATGGAGCTGGCCCACAGCACCGCCGAGTTTCCCGAACACACGGTGGAGTCCCTCGATATCACGACCCACGCCGCGGAGATGCGCGGCTGGCTGCGATTCGACACGTGGGGTGTGTACGTCGAGGACGGGCGGATTCTCGAGAGAGACGGCGAGGACCCCGTCCACGTCGAACTGACGCTGGGCCCGACGATCGACGGTCGGGTTCGGTTCGCCCCGGAGCGGGAGATCCTCCGATGAGCGGCGGGCCGATCCTCCAGCTGAGCGTCGAGGGGGTGATCGAGTCGTGACCACCGCTCGAGTACGCGGAATCTACACGACGGCGATCACCCACCTGCTCGAAGAACACGGCGTCGAGGTCGTCCAGGCCTCCGAGCCGATTCGCGAGCGCTTCGACGGCGAGTTCGCGGTCGACCCCGCGGACGTGACGGTCGAGACCACCCGCGACCGGCAGGGCGTCGGAATCTCGGGGACCCACGAGGGAGTCGACGAGGTCGCCGCCGTCCTCGAGTCACTCGCGATCGACACCTTCCGCTGGGACGCCGACACGCCCCGAAGCGCCGTCTTCGACGCCACCGTAGACGAGACGCTCGGCGGCGGCGCAGTCGTCGACCTCGGCGATCGAGGACGGGGCTACCTCTCTTACGACGACGCCAACGGCTACGTCGACGACGGAGACTCCTACCGCGTGCAGGTGACCGATCCAACGCCGCCGTGGGACGACGACCGCCCGCGCGTCGAGCCGACGCTCGAGATCCGCAGCGGCTTGCTCGTCCTCTCGCGCTCGCGCAGCGGCGTGTCGGTGGCGGCCAGCGGCGAGCGCGCGAGCGAACTCGTCGGGATGACCGATCTGCTCCCGATCGACCTGCCCGAGGGGTGGGGACTGCGCTGGCAGCGAGCGGCCCTCGAGGCCGATCTGGACGCGATGGGGACGGCCCTCGAGCGGGCGGTCGAGCGGGCCGAGGAACTCGAGGACGAACTCCCCGCCGAGGAGACGGACACCCCGACCGAACTGGCGATCCCCGAAGCCACGACCTGGCTCTGGTTCGGCCGCGAGTCCCGGACGGCACTCGACGAGGCTCGTCGAGAAGTCGAGACGACGATGCCCGGACACCACCGGACCAAGGCCGCGACGCGAGCGGCGAGTGCGGCGGTCGACTTCGTCGAAGCCGTCTGCGATCCCTCGGGCGAGTTCCCCTTCGGCGCCGTCTCCGGCCAGTTCGGCCCCACCTCGGGCGACCGGCTCTCGATCGACCACGGCAAACCCGACGGCCGACTGCTCACGCTCGGGACCGGCGACGTCACCGAGTGGGACCCCGACGGGAAGGTCACCCTCGAGCGCCGGATGCGCGGGGGCGGCAGCTACGACGCGCTCGGCGTCTCCAAGGAAGACGGCGACGTCGCGGTGACGAAGTTCCGGGAGGGCCGGTGGTGGTACCCGACCACCTACCGGGGTTCGGAGGGGTCGACGAAGGGCACCTACGTCAATATCTGTACGCCCGTGGAGCTGTTTCCGGACTCCGCGCGGTACGTCGACCTCTACGTGGACGTGATTCGCCTGCCCGACGGGACCGTCGAGGTGGTCGACGAGGACGAACTCGAGGCGGCCGTCGCGGACGGGCTGGTTTCGGACGAACTGGCGGAGAAAGCCCGCAGCGTCGCGAGTGCGGTCGAGCGGGCGCTCTCGAAGTGACGTTTCGGTGGTACTCGGGCCGTCCCGAACGGCGTCCGCTCGAGTTCGCGAGACCTACGCTTCGCGGACGTCGTCGGCGTCCCACCACCGATCGTCGGGATCGACGCCCCACCAGTCGACCGCCCGGTACAGCGCCCACGGGCCGAGCGTCGGCGGCGGTGTCGAGAACCACGCCGCACCGCGGAGTTCGCCCGCCTGGAGTCCCACGGACCCGCCCTCGTAGGTCGCGTCGAAACTGACCCAGAGCGTGTGCAAGCAGAGGTCGCGGCCGTCCTCGGGGACGTGACGAACCCGGTAGAGCAGAAACGGCGAGCCGAGACTGACCTCGAGGCCCGTCTCTTCGCGGACTTCGCGGACGGTCGCCTGCTCGTAGGTCTCGTCGTCTTCGCGGCCGCCACCCGGGAGACCCCATCGATTTTCGTTCTCGTCGCCCCGATCGACGATCAGCAGGACGTGCGACCGCTCCTCTCGAGCGTCCGTCGGCATCGAGTCGCTCAGTTCCGGCGCGTCCTCGGGATCGCGGACGATCCACGCGTACCCGCCGCCGGTGTATCCGTCCTCCCCGCGGGACCGGAGTGTGTCGAACCACTCCGTCGAGTTCGTCTCCTCCCCCTCGAGTACCGACACGTCGCCGTACGCCGATCGCAGGCGTGACAGCCGCCGCTCGACGGCCTCCCGGTTGATGTGCGTCGTGGACATGGATTCGATTCCGACTCGAGGATTCGACAAAATCGTTTCGGGTTCTCCGCGCCGTCTACGGCGGAACACCCGGTCGCTCGAGGTTCACCACAGCTCTCTCGAAACGTCCTCGCCCTCGAGTTCGAGAGATACGGGCACGTGCGTCTCGTCGTCGAGGACGATCTGGAGCCGGTCGTCGTCGATCAGGCGGTCGATCTGGTCGTGAGTGAACGTTCCGTCGCACTCCGCGCCGACGAACGTGACGTAGCGGTCGGTTCGGTCGACGACGGTCGCCAGCGAGTTCCCGCCGCGGTAGTGGTAGCGGACGGACGTTCCGGGACCGATGGCGTCTGCCGTGACGCGGAGGGCGGTCGAACTCGAACTCGAGCGGCGTCGGGTCATGTCCGGTGACAGTCAGAAGTCGATATAGCTCTTGTGGCACGGCCCGGCGAGCGGCTCTCCGCTGGCGGTTTCGATGGAGTCACGACCCTGTTTCTTATCCCCGCTCGAGCCCGTTTCCCGACTATGAGCACCGACGAGCGACCGACGAAACACTCGATCCGCGACGCGGCAGCCGTCACCCACGCCGGCGGCATGCAGGCGTCTCGAGCGTTCCCGACGAACACCCACGCCCACCTCGATCCGTTCGTCCTCTTCGAGCGCTTTCACATCGCGCCCGACCAGGGGTTCGACACCCACCCTCACTCCGGGTTCGAGATTCTGACGTACATGCTCGAGGGCGGGATGGCCCATGGCGACTCGCTGGGCCACGAGTCGACGCCGCGCGCCGGCGACGCGATGCGGATCACGACGGGTTCCGGAATTCGCCACTCGGAGTTTCCGGCCGACGGCGCCTGCAGCGGCCTCCAGCTCTGGGTGAATCTTCCGGCGGATCGCAAGGAGATCGAACCCGCCTACGCCGAGGCCTCGAGCGACCAGTTGCCGACCGAGCAGCGAGCGGACGCGACCGTCACGACCGTCGTCGGCGAGGGGTCACCGCTCGGCCTCGAGACGGCGATGGAGTACTTGGACGTCACGGTCACCGGGTCAGGATCGGGCTCGGACGAAGGATCCTGGACGTGGGACCCGCCCGCCGAGTGGGTCGGGTTCTGTTTCGTCGTGTCCGGGTCGGGGAGAGTTGGTGGAGACGGGAACGGAAACGGAGACGAGGACAGAGAGACACTCGAGGCGGGCCAGTTCGTCACACTCGAGGGCGGAGACTCCCTGACGCTTTCGACGGACACCGAGTGTCGCGTCGTCGCGGTCGCCGGCGAGCCACACGGGCAAGAGATTCACCAGCGCGGGCCGTTCGTCGCGTAGCTCGCGACGTTCGTCGAACGCGAAGACCCAATAGAAGAGACGGCGTCAGTCCGCGGCGAGCTTGTCCAGTCCGGCGTTCACGATGTCGTCGCCGTCGACCGACGAGCGCAGACTGTCCATCCCGTCGTCGCGGTCGATGCCGAAGTCCGCGGCGTACAGTTCGGCGACCCGGTCCAGTTCGTCCTGTGAGAGTTTCGGGACGTCGCTGGCGGCGGCCCACTCGTCGATATCCGCCTTGGTCCGGAACGTCGGCGTCACGCTGGCGACCGGGTCGTGAGAGAGCAGCCACGCGATCGAGGCCTGGCCCATCGTTCGCTCGTCATCCCTTTCCAAAAATCGCAACGCCTCGAGTTTCTCCCAGCCGGTTTCGTACCACGCGTCGGGTCGGAAGCCGCGGTGGTCCCCCTCACCGAGTTCCGTCTCGGGCGTGACCTGTTCGTTGAGGATGCCCGAGGAGTGTGGGACGCGGGGGATGAGACTCGTCGACGATCCCGTCCGCTCGATGGTCTCGAGGAAGTGGTTGCCGACCTCCTGTTCTAAGACGTTCCAGACGAGTTGGACGGAGTCGAACTCCTGCTCGATGGCGAAGTCGCCCTCGGCGAGCCAGCCGATCGACGGGCCGAGCGCGAGTCCCGTCGCGCGGATCAGCCCCTCCTCCTCGAGTTCGTCCAGCAGTTCGAGGACGTCGGGTGTGATCTCGTCGACGTCGGCGTTGTGGAGCTGGAGCACGTCGACGTACTCGACGTCGAGGCGCTCGAGGCTCTGCTCGACGGCCTCGCGGAGGTAGTCGGGATCCATCTCCTTGGGGAGCTCGCCGTGGCCGGCCTGGGGGTTGTTGTAGAAGTCGTAGCCGACCTTGGTCGCCAGCGTGACTTCCTCGCGGACGTCCGCGAGGGCCTCGCCGAGCAGTTCCTCGCTGCGGCCGTGGCCGTAGACGTCGCCGGTGTCGATGTAAGTGATTCCCTGATCGACGGCGTACTGGACCATCTCGATGGCGTCGTCTTCCGAGCGGTCGCCCCACCAGTCGGTGCCGACGACCCACGCGCCGAAGCCGATCTCACTGACCTCGACGCCGGAGTCGCCGAGTTCGCGGTAGTGCATGTGCCCGGGTTGGGAGCGAGACCACTTAGCGAGTGCGGAACGCTCCCAACAGCTGGGAACGGTCCCGGGGTCTTCGAGACCGATGCAACCGACAGTAAGAATTATATCCATTGGTAATGGCCATGGGAGTGGGCACTACCGCCTGGTGGAAAACGGTGGCGATGCCCCGGCTCGAGTCCGTGCCTCTCTCGAGCCTGTGACACCATCGAGTATCGCGTAGAGACGATCAACTGGCTATCAACCCCCAGCCCTGAGCGACACGGACGTTTTCGTGTCGCTCACTTACTCGAGTGACAGTGACAGCTGTGGCGGTGTAAATGCGGATCGAACGAATACCAGAGAGACACTCGTATGCGAGTCAGTCGGCAAGGGCGACCGCACAACCGAATGCCTATCAAGCCCGCGGCAGTACGGGCACGGTATGACAAAGCGGCACGTCTCGCTCCCGGACGAGGCTGAAGCCGGTATGCACGCCTTCGTCGAGGAGGTCGATCAGCGGTTGGCTGGCGACGAGGACACCTGTTCGGTTGTCGAAGACGTTCTCATCGATCTCTCGGGCGATCGAGACGCCTACGAGCGCTGGCAATCGGGCGAGGAGGTCTCGGCCGCCGAACGCGTCCGCCTGCAGAGTTACGACCCCTGTCACACGACCCTCGAGAGCGAGTACTACGCCGAGAAAGACGAGGAGAAGTTCCGCCGATCCAAGCACCTGCAGTGGCTCTGGCGACAGTTCGACAGCCTGCCCATCGCGGACAACGTCGAGTTCGCGTTGCGCTTTCGGCGGATGCTCGCGGACCTCCTCTTCGAGGAGTGTGGAGAGGACTGCCGGTTCTTCAAGGGGATCACGTTCACCTACGGCCACAACATCACGATCGGTGACAACGCCGTCGTCCACGACGACGTCCACCTCGACGACCGTGGTAAATTGACCATCGGCGACCGGGTCTCGATCTCCGACGGCGTACACGTCTACAGTCACGACCACGACGTCGTCGACCAGACCGAAGTCCGCAACTACCACACGATCGTCGAAGACGACGTCCGACTCACCTACGACTCGATGGTCCGGGCGGGGAACAAGGTCGGCGAGAACGCCATCGTCGGTGCCCGTGCCATCGTTCAACACGACATTCCCGCCCACCACATCGCCGTCGGCATGCCCGCCCAGAGCGTCAAGATCAAACCCGGCTGGGAGGACGCCGCGACACCGCTCGAAGACGCCGGCGTCACTCGCCAGTCCGACCGCCGTCTCGAGTACGATCTTCCCGACGAGTTAGAACAGTTCGACGAGTTCCAGCGGGATCTCACGCCGCCGCGCTGAGTCTCTCTTTTCGAAGCGTTTGGCTGCGAAACGGCAGGTGAGCGCAGAATAGCCAAGTGGATTGAGAACGTATGACATGCCGATGGAGCTCTGGAGTTGGCTCGTCGGCTACCTGATCCTGTTCGCCATACTCCACCTGTTACTGTACTACTATTACGTTCGCCGTGAGGACGACCGCGCGCCCACATCTCACTCGTTCGCCGACGGGAATCGATCGCCGGCCCAGTACTCCTCGAGTTCCGACGCCTCCCCCCGATCGACCGAAGAGCCCGACGTGGCACCGGAGATCGACGGCGAGACGATCGACTGTCCGTACTGCGGTGTGGAAAACGAAGCCGATCAGACGTACACCTACTGTTGGAACTGTGTCTCTACGCTTCGGACCTGATCGAGCAGGGAGACACTGCAATGTTCGGACGCTCACTTACTGCGCTGGACTCCAGCGATCACCGTCGGTTTTCCGCGACCACACTCGAGGCTGTTCGCGGTCGGTAATACGGTATTACCGATCACCAGATGAATTGTTTCTACGTAATACGATCTTACTGTACCCAACGAATACGTTTTTATCCTCGAGATGCAGACCCTCGAGTGACGGCAACACTATGCACGGCCAGAACACCGACCCCGCGTCCTCCGCATCGACTCCGTCCTCGAGTTCGCCAGTCTACCGCGTCTCTCACGACCCCGAGGGGACCGCGACTCTCAGCACGACCGTCGCACACGCCCTCGCCGACTGTCTCGGTATCGACGTGACCGAGAGCGCCGCGTACGTCCACGACAGCGTCGACCCCGACGCACTCGACGCCCTCTTTCGGCCACGTCACGACGGCGCTCCGCGTACCGGCGGTTCGCTTGCCTTCCACGTCCACGACTACTGCGTCACCGTCTTCGGTGACGGCGAGATCGTGATCGAACCGCCGACCGGAACCGGAATCCGGTAATCCGACGGCTCTTTTTCTCGTCTCCGTCTTCGGCTTCGTCTTCGTCTTCGGTGTGGTCCTCACACGCGATCCGGATCTCGAGCTCGCCTTCGCCTTCAATCTCGACCTCGACCTCGACCTCGACTCGAGTTCGACTCCCGGAATCGCTCTACTCGCCGTCTCGCCGTCCCGGACAGGGCTCCGGAGCCGTCCTCGAACACGATCTCGAAAAGAACCTCGAGCGCCCGCACTTACGCCGACAGACCGTCCTCGAGTGCCTCGAGGTGGTCGACACCGACGACGGCGACGACGTCACCCTCGATTCGACAGGACTCGAGACGGTCGATCATACACCGCTCGCGGGTCTCGTCGCGGTACTCCAGCGCACTCCCAGTTCCTGCCGTCGCGCCGAGCAGCGCCTGAACGCCGGCGACGTGACCGCGTTCGTGTTCGGCCTGTCGGTCCGGAGTGTCGTCGTGCGTACACTCGTACTCGATCGGGTCGTCGTACGCGATCGTCATCGAGGTCGCGTTCGTCAGTGTCGCCGCGACGCGACAGGTCAGCGCCTCTCGCGTCGCACCGCCGAGACTCGAGACGACCCGACGGGCGATCGACGGCGAGGCGCGGTCGGCGACCAGTCGCGTACAGAGCCGACGCAGGAACGACCAGTTCGGAGCGTCGATACCGACGGGCTCCGCGTCAGTGGTCTGGAGCGCCGCGCTCATCTCGCCACCGAATCGCGGCGGCGAGGCGTCTTCGCGTGCGTAACACCGGTAGAGAGGGAGGGCGGCCGGCGGCAGTTCGAGAGCGAGCTGGTCGGGCTGGAGGGTCTCGAGAACGAGCTGCACGCGGGCGATACTCGCTGGGTGGTCGTGGACGACGCCGACGAGCGTGACGTCGCCCGCGTCCTCGGCGGGGACCTGACGGAGGAACTGGGCGGTTACTCGCGGATCGTCGACGGAGTCCACGAGGGAAGAGGGCTGTGCCATAGGATTGAGTGGTAATACGAGACTACGAGTATAACCCTTGTGTTGTCTCGAGCAAGTGTTCGTTGATTGAATTTTCCGTCCGCGGTCGAGGCCGTCATCGTGTCGCGGTGGCGCTCGCGGTCGACACCGTTCGAGGGTAATATCGTATTACCTATTGTTCCCGATTGAAGTGGCGCGGGATGATACGAACGATATTGCCGCTTTATTCGATATCTGCCCATCGACACCACCAGCGGGAGAGCCCGACGACGAGACGAGCGATCTCGGCCGTAACGCGGACGGAATCGGCGGAGACACCGAATCGTGACTGTCCACCCGGACACGCGCTGACGACGACGGTGGTCGGACGGCACCTCCTGGCGCGACTCGAGAGACGGACTCGACCCACCATCGATGACCCGAAACTGCATCACGCCCGAAGACGAGGGGAAGCGAGTACTGAACGCGGATGGCCTCACGATCGGCCGCCTCATCGCCGTGAAAGACGGACTCGGCTACGTCGATCCCGATCCGAGTATCACCGACACGATCAAGGCGAGACTCGGGTGGAGTGACGTTTCCGACACCGCCCATCCGCTCCACGAGAACAACGTCGAAACTGTTTCTGCAGACGCGATTCGGCTCCGCAACCACCTTCCGTGATTCCCGACCGCTGAGTTCGACACGTCGATTTTTGCCGCACACTCCGCCAACGTTCGCCAGCCACGAGGGAGTTCCCGGACGGTCCCAAACGAGCGGGGATCTCGAGAACGAGACGTTTTCCGGATCGCACGAAATACTCCGGTAGAGAGACCGAGTGGCGCGCCTCTGTGCTGTTCCGTCCTCTCGCATGGGACACAAAGGTAATAGTATTCGAGACGTGACTACGACGTATGCGTTAGTCGCTCTCGAGGCTTCTCGAGCACACTGGCACCGTCCTCGGCGTCGTCTGTCTGCTCGGTATCGGCGTCTATCAGGGAGCCCAGACGGAGACGCTCACGCTCGACCTGTTCCTGATGACCATCCAATTTGTCTTCCTCGAGGCGTTTTCGGCGGTCGCCGTGTTCACGCTCGAGTCGTTGCTCGAGTACTGTCTCAGTTGGGATGGCGAGTGGTATCGCGTGCAGAAGACTGGGGCGTGAGTTGGAATTCGACCGAACGCGGCCGACTATCGGTGTCGATCGCGGTTTCGAGAACGCCCGAAAAATGCACCGACCGGGAGTTGAACCCGGGCTATAAGCTTGGGAAGCTTATGTCCTGCCACTAGACCACCGGTGCTCACTACGTTCGCACCGTCGTTCGCACTCGTTCTTGCCGTTCACGTCACTTGAACGTAGCGCTTCAATCGCCCCCTCGAGCCCACCGTCCACCACACTCACGAAAGAAGACATTCGTCCACTTTTTCGCCGAGAGGCGAGACTATTTGCTCCTCGCCGCCAAACATGCGCCCGATGCTGGATCTTCGCTTCTCCGAAGAGGAACTCGAGACACACCGCGAACACATCGTCTCGTTCATCGGTGAACAGATAGACGCTGCTGGAGCCGAGGGCGCCGTGCTGGGATTGTCGGGCGGCATCGACAGTACGCTCACCGCGTACCTGGCCGTCGAGGCGCTCGGAACCGAGAACCTCCACGGTCTCGTCCTGCCGGCCACGGTCAGCAGTGAGGGAAACATGAGCGACGCCGAGCGCGTCGCCCAGGACCTCGAGATCTCCTACGACGTGATCGAGATCGAACCGATCGTCGACTCGCTGCTGGCGGCCTACCCCGAAGCCGAGGGTGACCGCGAAGCAGTTGGTAACGCTCGAGCGCGCGTCCGAGGGGTCCTGAACTATCTGGTCGCCAACCACGAGAACCGACTCGTGCTCGGGACGGGCAACCGGAGCGAGGCCGCCGTCGGCTACTTCACGAAGTACGGCGACGGCGCCGTCGACTGTCACCCGATCGGCAACCTCTACAAACAGCAGGTCCGACAGTTGGCCCGCCACGTCGGCGTTCCCGAGGAGCTGGCGGCCAAGACCCCGACTGCGGAGCTGTGGGCCGACCAGACCGACGAGGAGGAACTGGGACTCGAGTACGACACGCTCGATTCGATCCTCGCGGTCCACGTCGACGGCCCGCTCTCCGTCGCGGCGACGTGTCGCGTCCTCTCGGTCGACGAAGAGACGGTACTCGAGGTGAGCGCGCTCTACGAGGCCAGCGAGCACAAGCGCAACGCACCGCCGGCGCCGGAACCGCGATCCTGATCTCGTCGGATCGAACGGCCACCGATATCCTCATTACAGATCCTGTGCTACTACGTCGCATGGCTGACTCTCTTCTCGAGTCGTCGGCTGTCGACGAGTTACAGAGCGTCTGTCGGACAGCCGTCGGTGACGAACTTCGGAGTATCACCTACTACACGTCCGAGGGCGTCGAACAGGTGTACCTCCGGTCCGACCTCGGTCGAACGGCCGACCTCGTCGGGTTCGCCGAACTCGAGCGGGCAGGATTCCGAGCACAGAACCTGTATCGAAACTCACAGCTCGGCGAGTACCGGGCGACCGTCCGGATGTTCGAACACGGCTACCTGACGCGCGTCATCGACGACGACCGCGAACACGGTGTCTGGGTGACGACCGATTCCCTCTCGATGGAACGGTTCGAGGAACTCTCTGCGGCGCTCAAACCGGTTTTGCGGGAGATTTCCCTCGAATCCGAGGCCGAGTCCGAGGCCTGATCGAGAAGCTCGACCGATTCGGCGTGGGTCTCCGGTCAGAACGTCGCCGTCCGTACTGGCGGCGTGAGTCTCGGAGAGGAGTGTTCCCACGACGGACACGTTTATCACTGTCACAGTGTTTTTCGGGCTATGGGATCTCCCGGGCCTGCGCCGGACGTCACCCTTGGCGACGCGCTCCGTGTGTTCACACAGTCCCAGCAGCCGTCGACACCGCTGACCGCGACCGAAGTCGCCGACGAACTCGCGTGCACACGACGAACCGCCCACCGAAAACTCGAGGAACTCGCCGAACGCGGCGAGCTAGAGACCAAGAAGACCGGTGCACGGAGTCGCATCTGGTGGCGGCCGCCAGCCGACACTGCACAGACGTCCACCGAACGACAACTGAACGAGATCCTCGACCGGATGACCGGCGTCTTCACCGCGTTGGACACCGACTGGCGGATCACGCACCTCAACGAGGCCAGTCGACGGGCGATCGTCGCACCGCTCGAGGAAGACCTCTCGAAGGACGCGCTCGTCGGCCGACGCCTGTGGGAGATCAACCCGAACACGACCAGTGCGGACGTCCAGGAGACCGAACTCTACCGGAGCTGTCACGAGGCGATGGAACGCCAGGAGATGGTCAGCTACGAACGGTACTACGAGGACGAGGATCTCTGGGTCTACACGCGAGTCTACCCCTCGGAAACCGGCGTCTCGATCTTCTCACAGGACATCACCGAGCGCAAGGACTACGAGCGCGAACTCGAGGAGAGCAGGCGCCGGTACCGAACGCTCGTCGAGAACTTTCCCAACGGTGCCGTCGCACTGGTCGACGAGGACCTCCACTACATCACCTTCGGCGGCACCCCGGAGGGAGAGGCGGACGTAACGAGAGCGGACCTCGAAGGTGAGCCGCTGCACGAGGCACTGCCCCAGAAACTGGCGGAGATCGTCGTCCCACACTACGAGGCCGCGCTCGACGGCGACACCTCGACGTTCGAGCGAACGATCGACGGGCGGGACTACCAGTTTCGTTTCATCCCGGTTCGTGACGGGGACGGCAACGTCTTCACCGCCATCGGGATGTCCCAAGAGGTCACCGAACGCCGAGAGTACGAACGCGCGCTCGAGGCGTCGAACGAGCGCCTCGAGCAGTTCGCCTCCGCCGTCTCACACGACCTGCAAGAGCCCCTTCGAATGGTCTCGAGTTACCTCCAGTTGCTCGAGGGACGCTACGCGGACGCCCTCGACGAAGACGGCGAAGAGTTCCTCGCGTTCGCCGTCGACGGCGCCGAGCGAATGAAGACGATGATCGACGGGTTGCTCGAGTACTCTCGGGTCGAGACACAGGGCGAACCGCTCGAGCCGGTCGACCTCGGATCGGTGCTCGCGGACGTCCGCGACGACCTCCAGTTCCAGATCGAGGAGAGCGAGGCCGAGGTCGGGATCGAACCGCTGCCGACCGTCGAAGGAGATCCCAACCAGCTCCGGCAGCTCTTCCAGAACCTCCTCAGTAACGCGATCACGTACAGCGGTGACGAACCGCCACGCGTCGAGATCTCGGCCAGTCGAGACGGCGACTGGGTGATTTCGGTCAGCGACGAGGGGATCGGGATCGACCCGGAGAAACAGGAGGTCGTCTTCGACGTGTTCCAGCGACTCCACACGCACGACGAGTACGAGGGGACTGGCATCGGACTCGCACTCTGCAAGCGCATCGTCGAGCGCCACGACGGGGAGATCCGGGTCGACTCCGACCCCGGCGAGGGTACGACGTTTTCGGTGAGGCTGCCCGCAGCAGCCGACGAAAAAACTGAGGTGCAGTGACAGCGATTTCGCGACGAGAGGAGGGTGACGCCTCACTCCAATGATTTCGCTCGGTTCTGGAACTCGCCGTCACAGTCGGGACAGTCACCGGGGTGTGTCTCGGCTCTGATGAGTTTCCCACACTGGAGACACTCGTACTCGGAGGAAATCCCCGCTGTATCGCCTTCGATATCTTGATCGTGGGGCATGGTACCTCTTGTTGGTCCAGCTCCAAGTAGTGACTGCCTCTGATACCCGCCAGTCGTGACAGCGTCTCGAGCGAGACACGAGACTTACAGAATCGTCCGTCGACTCCCCTCGGACGTCCGGAACGCGTACAGCCGGTCACCGTCGGAGAGGACGAGCCGATCACCCACGAGGAAGACGTCGTCGACACCGTCGACACCGTCGTGCGTGGAGACGTCCCACCAGTCTTCGCCCTCGGACGTGATCGCGACGAGTCGATACTCGCTGTCGAACCCGCTGGAGACGGTCCGGACGCCGTAAACGCCGCGGGCATCGGCGACGACAGCTCCGTCGTCGAACGGCGAATCGCGCTCCCAGAGCCGGTCACCGTTCGTCGGGTCGACGGCCGTCAGGGTATCACTCGAGGCGAGGGAGAGTCGCTCACCGTCGACGATCAGTCGTGTCGAGACCTCTCCGACCTCGAGCGACCATCTTCGATGACCGTCGGGGCCGACCGCCCACAGCTGGGCGCCCGCGTAGACGAGCACCAGATCGTCACCCCCGTCGGAGACGGCCGCCGTCTCGAGCCAAGAGGGGGTCGAGGGCAGTGAGCGGATGGCCCGCTCGTTCCCGTCGAAATCGAATCCGTACAGCGTCGACCTCGACTCCCCAGTCGTGGCCACCCACGCCCGATCTCGTCCCGCGGCGATCCTCGAGTCGTCCTCGAGCGTGCCGGCCTCGAGGTCGACCACGAAGCGCCGGTCGCCGGTGTCGGTGTCGATACCGAAGACGCCGTCGGCGTGTGCGACGAGCAACAGTGGTGAACCGTCGGCGGCGGCGAGGTGGAGCGTGGGGCCGTCTTCGTCGCCTGCGCGCTCGAGGAGTGGCTCGGTCGTCCACCGCGTTTCGACCGGTCTGTCCTCGGGGCTGGTAGTGCGGTCGTCGAGTTCCGAACCGGCGGTGAGACAGGTGACAGAGCCGTCCTCGAGGGGAATGTACACGCGCTCGGTGGCCACTGCGGGTGTACCCGCATACTGGCGCTCGATCGTCCCACTCCAGGCGTCACCGCTCGAGTCGTAGACGGAAAGTCCGGCGTTTTCGTAGTCGATCCATCCCCCTTCGTCGACGTCGTACGTCCGGCCGCTCTGGTTGCGGATCGAGACGAGACGGACCCCGTCACAGAGCCAGTGAGAGAGCGACGAACCGCCCCACGACGGGCCCGTGGAACCGGTATTCGCCCGACTGTCCCAGTCGAACTCCCCGGCGCCGGGGTGGTAGCCACAGCCGGCCAGTATTGTCGAACCGCCGACGGCGAGCGCCGCGAGTAGTTCGCGGCGGGTGGCCGTGGGCTGACTGTGATCTCGCTCGCGATCACCGACGGACGATCGATCGTCGGCCACGCTACTCACCACCCTCCCCGCGAGCGAGCTCGCGCAATCGGTCGATCCGCTCTTCGGTCGGTGGATGCGTCTCCGGGAAGATGTCGGTGCTGATCAGTTCCTTCGAGTCGAACGATCGCGTATCCAGCGGCGCGAGGTAGAGCGCCTCGACGCCGCCGTCGAGCTTCCGGAGGTCGCAGTCCGGAACCGTGGGCATCGTGCCGTCGATTTTCTCGAGCGCACCCGCGAGCACGGCCGGCGAACCAGTGGTCGTCGCTGCGGCGCGGTCGGCGGCGTACTCGCGATAGCGCGAGAGGATCCGGTAGAGCAGGACGCTCCCAAGCCAGAACATCGCCGAAACGGCGAGCGTGAGGACGGCACAGACCGTGATGACGACGATGGCGACGGCGAGTCCCTTCCCATCGCGGTTGCCACTCGAACTCGTGCCCGAACTCGAGGCGCCCAACAAACGAACCATTCCGTAGAGGACGTAGAAGGCGACGATCGCGAGGTAGTAGGTGATCGTCGGCAACAGCCAGGCGACGGTCATCAGGCTCGCGTCGCGATTCGAGAGGTGGGCGAGTTCGTGTGCGAGGACCGCCTCGAGTTCGTCCTCGGAGAGCAACTCGAGGAGACCGGTCGTGACGGCAATCGTCCCCCGGGAGCCGGCGGCGACCGCGAAGGCGTTCGGAACGTCGGATCGAATCACGGCGAGCTCCGGGGCGGGGACGTCGGTCTGTGCCGCCAGCCGCGTGACCGTCGCGTGCAGGTCGGGGTACGCGTCGGCGCCGACGCGACGCGCGCGAACCGACGTGAGCACCGTCCGCGGACCGACCCAGTACTGGACCGCTAGTCCGCCGAGGATGGCGACCGTCAGGAGGATCGGGTCGACGTAGAACTCGCCGTGTCGGGGTCGGCCGTCCGCCCACTCGAGGAGTGCGAGGCCGACGGTGTTGGCGAGATACAGGAAGGTGTAGACGAAGGCGAACGGGAAGAGTACCAGAAAGACGAGCGCGATCGTCATCCGGAGACGGAGTTGGCGATCTGTACCGGCGTCGGCGTTGTGGAGGGACATGTGCGAGAGAGTATATCGGAGACATATCACTGGCGGTGTAGGATAAAGCTATCTTCACTGCTCGAGTCCGCGTCGGCAGTCGAATCAGAATCCGACAGCAGTGACGACCGAAAATCGCTACCGGGTTCCGCTCTCGTCTCGATACAGCTCCGTGTTTCGCCACCAGAACAGCGCCCAGCCGGTGACGAATCCGGCGAACATCGCGACGATGTCGAGGATCAGACGCGACCATCCCGTATCGACGATCATCGCGAGCACGGTCGCAGAGCCGAGCAAGGCACCCACTAGCACGAAGAGGACGTCACCGGCGATCTGTCCTCGAGACCGTTCCCAGTACTCCTGGCGGTGTTCGTCGTACCAGATGCCGACGTAGATGAGCACGGGCGACATCAACGTGATCGTCGTGACGACTTCGAACTCCTCGGATAACCCGATCGGATGCAATAGCACGAGGTTGATCAGCTGCGAGACGATCGCTGCGACGATGAGCGCGGCTAGCAACCAGGCCCAGCGGGGTAACGACTCCTTGTCCATACAGGTCTCCGTTACCGGCGGAAAATAACTGTAGCGCTCTCGTCCGGCCCGGGTGACTCGAGTCGGCGGCGGCGCAATCTCGAGAGCAGAGGCAGTGAACCGGCCGTTCACTCCGCACAGCAGGCGTCTTCTTTCGGTCGGGACTCCTCGACACCGCCACAGCCGTCGGCCGCGACCGGCTCGGTGATTTCGTAGAGACTCTGGCGTGCGTCGGCGAAGTAGATATCTTCGTCGACGATCCCGATATCCTCGAGCCGCTCGAGCGCGTACCGGACGGTTCGAGCGGACAACATCGACTCCTCAACGATCTGTTTCTGGGTTAGCGGGCCGTCGTACTCGAGCACCTTGAAGACGAGTTTCGCGCTCGGTGGCAGGTCCGCCATTTCCTCCCCGTCGGTATCGACCATCGTTACGAATCGAAACGCCCCAGCAGTATAAAAGTTGAGCCTTCCGAAGAAACGAGACCTGATTTCACAGTGCCACTATCGAAACGATCCGTGATCGAGCGCTCGAACCCTCTCTCGGTGATTTTCCTCGAGGTGTGTCTGGATTCTAACTCGAGGTGATCGTCTCGGTCAGTGCGGGTGAAACGGACTCCACGGGATAGAACGACGGGCAGTGGTATCAAACCACACCCTACCTGTGCAATCGGCAATCGGCTACGGACTACGGACTACAGACTATGGACTACGGACTACAGTTGTTTCCAGGCATCTTCGTCGTCTGGATCCGGCAAGTCCTCCGCGGAGAGCGGTGCTTGCTGGGGAGCATCGGAGTCGGAATCCGGATCGGCGTCTGCATCGAACCCCGCGCCCAGATCGGACCTCGGTTGTTGATTGTCCAGATCGATATCCGGCCAGGCCGTCTCCTCCCAGAACCCGCGATTGCTGTAGTAGTAGACCACGTCGTCGCTGACGACCGCGAACAGGCCTCGCTGGCGGTCGTGGACGACCCGCTCGTGGGTGTCGATCGCGACGTCGACGACGTCCTCGAGACTGTCGAGTGAGACGTGGTGGTCGCCGATCCACATCGGGATCGTCCCGTGGGAAATCCACTCCGCGTACCGGCGTTTGTGGACTTCCTGACGCGCGGCCTCGACGTCGACCGGCGATCGCACGATCGTGAGCGTCGCCGCGCCGAAGGCGATCGTCGCCAACAACGCCAATCCGCCGACGAGGAACGGATTCGCGGACTCGGTCACTTCGATCTCGTCCGTCTGTGGATGTGACGTCGACGCCGAGAGCGACCCCTCGAGCGAGTACGCGCGCTCGGTCAACTGGACTGGGGCCGAAATCGTCTGCGTGTCCGCCGCGGTTCCGATATCGTACTCGGCGTCGAGATCGAGGACGATGTCGATCGAGCCGACGCCGCCGACCTCCCGCTGGAGGTCGTGTTTGCGCTCGAGGAGCGCTTCCATATCGATCGACGCCTCGGAGGTCGCGACGCCGTCCTCGACGGTCGCGTCCGTATCGAGTATCACGTCCGTCTCCTCCCAGAAGACCTCGCCGTTGCGCGTCGCCTCGTACCTGACGGTCAGTTCGTGGGACACCGCTGCGTCGTCGGTCGGTACGGACGTCCGCGGCTCGACCGTGAGCACCGGTGTCGCGTTGAGAATGTAGACGGAACTGTCCTCGAGTACCGTCCCTTCCGTCCAGAGGCCATCCTGAGTGACGACGGCGCTCGTGTGGAGATCTGTCGAGACGGTTTCCGAACCGACCTGCTGTGTCGTCGTCGAGGTGTCAGGGTTCGCGACGACCCAGCCCGTCGCCACGGTCGCGAGGACGCCGATCACGACCAGCGCGATCACCAGCGATCGACCGTACTTGGCGATCGTCAGATCGACTCGCGGGTTATCGATCACGCGGGGGACACCCCTGTGCTCTCGGTCGCTCTCACTTTCGCGTTCGCACTCGCGTTCGCTCTCGCGGCCGACGCGCTATCGTATCCGGGTGACACGAGCCCCAACACTCGAGGTCGAATCGGAATAGAACGGTGACACACGCTCGGACCTCGAGCCCGCTGTGTCACCCTCGAGACAGGTCCGTCACCCGGAATCATCACGAGTTCGATCAGACAGTCCAGTCGTATAATCATAGTGGTTCTATACAGTGTTCTGGTCGAGTAATCAGCCCTACCGCCACTTCTGGAGCTTTCGGCGGAGTCGCGTCGACGGTGCAACGTGTCCGCCGATCCGTCTGATTCGCAGGTCGTCAGTGCCGTACAGTCCGAGAAGTATCGCGACGACGACACCGACGACGACCGCGTTGACGGCGGCGATGGCGATCAGGGGGTGCAGTCCGTGCAGCCACACGAGCAGCGTCGGCGGAAGCACCATGATGTAGCGATACTCGCCGACGTGGCGCGTGTGCTGCCCGCTCGAGTCGGGGGCCGTCAGCGAGACCGTCGCCTCGGCGGTGTCGCGGCTCCCGACGGTCAGCCACTCTGGGTCGGTCGCGATGCCGGGACTCGAGGCCTCGAAGACGACGACGGTCGGCAGGTAGCCCGCGTTGTCGATCGTCCGCGTCAACTCACCCGTTTCGCCGGGTGCGAGCACCTGCGGATCGTCAGTCGGGTCGTCGGTGCTCACGAGTTCGTAGGCCGTGACTCCCGACGGGAGTACCATCGCGGCGGTCGCGAGCGAGACGAGGACGAACAGGACGACCGCGATCGCGGCCCAGATCGCGAGCACGTTCTCGCGGCTGGTCGACCGCGTGGCCTGTCGCTGTTCGACGCCGGTCCGGTCGAAGAGCACGCCCAGTCCGAGGAGCGCGACGCCCATCGCGACGAGGATCGCGCCGGCATCGGACCCGTCGGTGGGTTCTGATCCACCCAGCGGGGCGGTGACGGTATCGAAGACACCGCCGACGACGCTGTGGATTCCCATTACCGCCGTCCCGAGGTGGGGGATCGTCACTACGTGGCCGTTGATCTGGAGGGCGGTCGCGACGATCTGCCCGTCAGTCACCAGCGGCTCGCCGCCGTCTTGATCGGTAAACGGGTTCGCGTCGCCGGCCGTGACGTAGCCGTCGGCGGTCACGTCGACGATCCGGTGAGTCGTCAGCCCGCCGTCGTGGAGTTCCGTCGCCTCGAAGACGACGACGTCGCCCGTGTCGGGCGAGCCGGTGACGGCGCTCGGAATCGCGACGAACCCGTCTCCCGCGTCGATCGTCGGCTCCATACTCCCGGTCGTGACGTAGCCCAGTAAGATCGGCTGGCCGAGCAGTTGGCCGAGAACGAGCGCGATGACGACGATCGCGACGACGACCGTGAACGTCCGCTCGAGGATGGCTCGAGCCGTCATTCGTGCGTCGGCCGCGTGCGTGTAAGCGTATCCATGCGTAGTGCGGTGGTACTCTCGGTCGGTTCAGTCCGAATCCGGGTTCGAGTCCCGCAGTGACGGACCCCCCGATCCATCTCCCCCGTTCGGAACGTTTCGTACACCTGTCGTGTTTGGATTGGTTGTAAAGATTCTGGCCGATTGGGGCTCAAACGGAGTCCGAGTTCGAACGCAAAAGAGCGAGCGATCGCGCGTCGCGAGTATCCGATGGGCCCGAACTCGGCGGTCACGGGTCGCCCTCGTCCGAATACCAGACGGGCCACAGGTCCCGGCGACGGTTCACGGCCGTGATGAGCAAGAACGCGCCGACCGCCAGCGGCGGGGCGACCGCCGCCGTCGTCGGGGTCACGAGGTTTCTGACGTCGGCGGTGTAGGAACGGGGTTCTGTGACGGTCACCGTTCCCGCGTCGGCCCCGCTCACCGAGACGTCGTACGTCCCCGGCTCGTCGAACCGCCACTCGAAGGACACCGTCGCGGACTCGTTGGGTGCGAGTTCGACCTGTCTGGTGTCGACGACGTACTCGCCGACCGCGAGTTCGGCCGTCGTCGTCCCCGACGCGTTCCCGCGGTTTTCGACGGTCGCGGAGACGACGGCCGACTCGCCGGGTCTGAGAGTGTCGGCCTCGAGTGTCGCGTTAGGGACAGCGAAGTCCGGCGCGGGTTTGGCGGGTTTGCGGACGGTGACGGTCTGAGACGGGTTGTCGTCGACGCCGACTTCGAACGTGCCCGTCTGTGTCATCGTCCGCTCGAAGGTGACGGTCCGGGATTTGTCGGGGGAGACGACGACTCGCTGCTGGTCGACGACGACGCCGTCGACGAGCAATTCGGCCGTATGGAGCCCCGTCGCGTCGCCTCGGTTCTCGTAGGTCGCGGTGACCGTGAGGTTCTCGCCTGCCTCGAGGTCTGGTTGGGTGATGGTGACGCCCTCGAGGGCGATATCTGAAGAGCGGTGATCCTCGCCGGCGAGTCGGGCATGGACCGTGAACGTCTCCGTACCGGATACTGCGGCGTGAGTATCGACCGCGACGCCGATATGGACCGTTTCGTCGGTTGCGAGATTGAGGGGGTTCGATTCGTCAATTTCTGCGTTCGGATCGCCGTTCTCGTAGAAAGTGACGCCACTGATATCGTGCGAGAGCCAGACCCCCTCGAGTCTGTCGTCGGTGGCGGTGATCGTGAAGACGTCGTCAGTAGTCGTGACCGCACGGTCGTTGAGTTTCGCGAAGTCGAGCTCGAGTTCGCCATTTTCGGTGGTGGCGTAGGGGGAGGTGGACTCGAGGGAGACAGGTCCGGTGGTGTCATCCTGAAGCGTCACCGCCGCAGTTGGGACTGCAAGGAAGAGGGCGAGTACCGCGATTCCCACGAGGAGTTGGGTGTTCATGCTGTCGAAGAGGGTTCAATCCACGACGGGATCAAGGATGATGAATATCAGTTGTAGTCAATCCGGGCCTATGCGTCCTTGGCCTTAATACATATCTGGACCGCCACGAGTTTGTTGAGGAATGGATAGCCGAGTTCTCCTTCAGTTGTGCAGTACTATTCTGAGAGATTATATAATATCTCTTAAATAGAGTCGCCCAACCACTGCGATATGAAAGGAAGATATTATTTCCGCCATAAACCATATATTCTAAATTAATATTGTTCAATTTTCGTATAATTTGATATGTTGAAATAATAGAGTGTCGAGAATTAGTTCGAGTCAGAGGCTTCGATGACGATGTTTTCGGGAATCTCTGGGGAACCTCCAGAAGAGTGCTTTCCAACTAATCCAAACACGACATTGAAGACAACTTCGCCTCCATCACCAGCAAGGTTATCCTTAGAACCAGTCTCTACTTCGAATTGGAGTCCACCATCATTTGTTGGAGCCGCTATCAAACTGCTCCCACCAAAACCATCACGAATATCGATATCCACATCGTCAGTCTCAGACTCTCTATTATTCGTGATAGTGAGGGCGCTACTGAACGTCGTAACCGCGTTAAGATTGAGGTCGTTTTCGAGATCGAATTCAATGGTATCGCTCCCACCATCTAAGTCCCCAGTAAGTGAAATTCCGATCAATGCATCAGAATCACCAGTGGTATCGACCGAGATAGTCCGCTGTGCCTCAACACTACTAAACGCGCCCGTACCGAGCGCGGCTCCGCCACCTGCGACGACTGTTCCGAGTCCGAGCAACACGTTGCGTCTATTCATTTTCATTGTTGGAATCTCCGTTCGACCCGAACCGGCGATCGTAGCCGTCGATTACCGGCGCGGTTCTTACTCCATACCAAGCTACCCCACCCCCTTTGTATTAGCCTGCCAGAACACCCGAACGGTCGGCGATACGCCCGTTCAAGGCGGGGCTGAAACACCGTTCCGTCTACCGATTCCGAGAATTTCACGAAATCGTGTTACACACTCTCTGTGTCACGATCGGAATGGCCTTTCGTCTCGAGCGACGCGGGGCGCAACTGGATCATGAGCGACCCCGAGTGAGTCGTGAGGATCAACTCGAAACGAGATGAGACGAATCGTGATCGTGCATGGGAGACGAGCGCCTATCGCCACATCCCATCGGAGAGATACCTCGAGTGAAAGCCAGTCGGAACACATTCGAGAGACACTCGCCTAGGCCTCGAAACGACTCGAGTCCGCA
Source organism: Natronoglomus mannanivorans (assembly GCA_025517485.1). Lineage (GTDB taxonomy): Archaea > Halobacteriota > Halobacteria > Halobacteriales > Natrialbaceae > Halomontanus > Halomontanus mannanivorans. The sequence continues at coordinate 129,224 of JAOPKB010000011.1, forward strand.
CTCGCATACGAGTCAACAACCGCTCGTGGCTCTACAACTGAACCGACACCCCCGCTCTCAACACGTCCCCTGTCCAGCGATCACGTGCCCCGTCACGACCGCGTTGTTTCCGATGCAGACGGTCCCATTGTGCGCGATTACGTCGCCACGGACTTCTCCGTTGTTGGAGATCTCGATGTTGCCATTGTAGCTGATGACGTCACCGTTGACGATCCCGTTGTTCGTTAGGATGATGTCCCCCTCTGCAGTGATTCCACCACCGATATTCCCGTTGTTGTTGATCGTGACCGTCCCGCCGCTTTCGATTCCCCCGCCGACGTTCCCGTTGTTGCTGACCGTCGTATCCCCACCCGAGGAGATGTTGCCGCTGACCGACGCCCCGTTGTCGAGGGTAACCGACCCACCGCCGCTGACGTCCCCATTCACGTCGTTCCCGTTCTCGACCGTCACGTTCCCGGTCGTTTCGACGTTTCCGGGTTCGTCCTCGATGACCGTGATATCTTCGTCGGTCGGCGGTTCCCCGCACGAAATCGGAACGGGCGTCCCCGTCGAGCGGACCGCGTCCACCGTGACGCCGCTCCCCGTCGCCTGCATCGCGATCTCGAGAATGTACGATCCGTCGGCGATCCCGCCCTCCGTCACACACTGTACCAGCAGCGAAATGTCGCCAGTTCCGTCCGCGACGGGGAAAGCCTCGAGTGCCGTCGGCGGCGCTGTCGATCCCTGTCCGTCGACGATACCCACGAGCGTTGCACTGACTGTGTTTTCGGACAGCGATTCACTCGCCATGCGAAGATCGTATACTGTGGCAGCGTCGGCTGCATTGGAAAGGCTCGCGGTACTAGACCGGTCGGTGATTTCCAGAAATGCACTGTCGTCGGTCGCAGTCTGTACTGCCACTCCTCGATCCGCCTCGATCTGACTGAAACCGACAGTGGGGCCGATCAGCAACACCGCTCCAACGAGGATGCACACGACGGCCAGTTTGATGATGGGTGCCATATCGGTCGTTGCAGTGTGTTCAGCTCGCAGGACGCACGTCTCGAGCGGTTCAGTCGTATGACCAGTGGTACACGCGTGTGATCGAATACACGACCCTACTCGATGGACGGATATCGACAATCGAGTTCCGTCGAGAGGAGACATAGACGAGGGACCGACCGCGCTCGAGGTCGATCCGGTCAACGTCTGCGAGTCTGGTAATTCATATGCAGTAGAGCGTATTTATAGGCGACTGTTCTACTCACCAGCACCGAAGAAATTTGTAAAATTTTATCGTCGATATTTTCGCAAGTTTCGGTATTATTTCGACGGTGAGAGGTGAATGGAACTATCGAGTCTACAGCCCACTAGCGACGCGGAAATCCCCTTTGGAGTGACTACTGCTCTCGGTATGTGGTGTGCTCACAGAATGGCAACAAGTGTTATATATCAATAATACGTTTAATCAGAACGATCAGGGGGGATCGATGGCACTGACTGAAGAAGCGCACGCTGCTCGAGACGGACCTGCCGAGAAGAGAACCGGGTCCGAGCAGGGCGAAATTTTCGACCTGTTGAGCAACCATCGCCGTCGATACGCCATTCACTACTGCAAGCGCGAGGACGAACCCGTCACCCTGGGCGACCTCGCCGAACACGTTGCTGCCTGGGAGTTAGACAAAGAGGTGGAGACGATTACCTCCGCAGAGCGAAAGCGGGTATACACCTCGCTCCAGCAAACGCACCTGCCGACGCTCGAACGCGCGGAGATGATCGAGTTCGACGACCGGACGATCGAGTTGACCGAGAACGCGAAGAACCTCGAGGTATACCTCGACGTCGTTCCCGGTGACTCGATCCCGTGGGGGGTCTATTATTTGGGACTGTCGGCGCTCGGACTGCTCGTCATGGCCGGCGTCTGGCTCGAGATCGTTCCGACCGAGACCGTGCCTGCACTCGGCTGGGCGACGCTCGTGGTTCTTGGGGTCGCTGTGTCGGCGATTGTGCACGTGGTCTCGAGTCGACGGATGCGGCTTGGGAAGGTCGAACGGCCACCGTAAGCCATGCACACGATCAGCAAATTCGGTGCCGCTGTACTCATTGTTGGAGCAGTGATACTCGTCGGACCGACATTTGGATTTAGTTCGATTGCGGCTGACCGGGGTGTGGGTGTGAGCGTATCTCAGGAAAACGGACTCGTTGGGCTAGAACCAAGAGAAAACATCCAAGAGATCAATCGAGGGAATTCGAGGGTCGTCGGAGAAATCGGAAACAATGTCGATGGGACGATGGAGCTCACAGTGAGCGTCGAACAAGCACCTCTACAGATCACGAACGAAGACGAACTTGCGACACTCGAGAGTGGACAAACTCGAGATGTAGAGGTTGCGTGTGATGGCCAAGGGAAGGGGGACGGTCCCATTACAATCATTGTCGATATCGCAGTGGTATCCAGTGGTGTTACGATAGAACAGGCGTCGATGGACGTTCCAGTGAGCTATAACTGTGGAGGTCCGCCGGGTGGTGGAGACCCACCAGATAGCGGTGACCAGTTCGAAGTCCAAACCGTCGGGACTGGCGAGAGTGATAGCATTGCAGTATTCGAACTCACAAATACAGGAGCAGCGCAAGAGGTTCACAGAGTTAGTCTCGACGGGACGACTGTCGGGGCAACACACGTCGAAAATCAAAACAGCGTCGAATTCCGTATAGACGACGAATCCGGGACAGAGATCGGCTCTGCTGAGCCACAAGGTAACCAACAGTGGAACATAGATGGCTCTCGGAAGAAAATCGATCAGGAACCAACGATCGATGCTGATGAAACAGTGACGATAACAGTGGGTGAATTCTGGGATAATGACGGGAGTGTCGACCTCGAGGGCGGGACGATCGAATTAACGTTGTACAGACAGGGGAACAACGCAATTCAATCGATTTCCGTGTCAGTTCCAGTTCAAGCATCAGGTGATGGTGATGTCGAGTCTGATGGAGATGTCATTGTAGAAGACAGCGACGAAGTATCAGGTGATATGAGCGCAGGTGGCGACGTCTCGACCGGATGGGAATCAGAAGTCGACGGCAACATAGATGCAAATGGAGACGTTTCGACCGGCGACTCGAGTGAGGTAGATGGGGACGTGGCTGCAGGTGATGACGCTTCGACCGGATGGGATTCGGAAGTCGATGGCAATCTCGAGGCAGGTAACGACGTCTCAGTAGGTAGTGAGAGTGAAATCGGGGGCAATGTTGTCGCCGGTGGTAATGTGGAGACAGGATGGGATTCCACCATTGATGGAAGTGTTAACGCAGGAGGCGACGTTTCGACAGGAGACTCGAGCGAAATTGATGGCGACATCAGCGCAGAGGGAGACGTAATAATCGGTAACTCAAGCGACGTGGATGGGGATATTATCGCAGACGGGAACGTATATATAAATGAGTCAGCGCAAGTAGATGGAGACATTACTGCCGGTGGGAACGTGTTCGTAGGTTGGAATGCAGAAATCAGTGGAAGTGTCGATTCAGATGGAGATGTTTCAGTAAACGGTGGAGCAATTGACGGCAGTATGACTGCAGGTGGTAACATCGAACTTGAGTGGGGAACAGAGGTGGGTGGTGACGTGCATGGAGATGGCGACGTAACGATCGATAGTGGTGCAGAAATCGATGGGACCGTCTCCACAGGAGGCGAGCTTGATGATCAACGGTAATCAAAATCGGAAGCATCTAAGGAGGTACAGGCGCCACCCAATGCGAACGCCTTTTGAGCACCGCCCACCGACACACCAGTATGTCGACCGAATCGATTAGCGACCGACACGAGCACGTCCGCTCGATCGGCGTGACAGCGTTCGCTGCCTTCGTCGGAATCGGCGCGGCGATCGCCTCGTCGATGCTCACGGGCGATCTGGCGCCGGCCGAGGCCGCGTCCGACAACCGGGCGCTGTTGATCGTCTTCGCGGCGATCTTCGTCCAGTTCCCGCTGATCAAAGCCATCGGGATCTACGACGACGACGAGTTCGGCGTGAAACACTACCTGTTCATCACGTTCATGACCTTCTCACTGTGGTTTATCACGTGGGGAATCCTGCTCACCTCGGAGTACACTGGCTAATATGGCTGACGACAGTATCGCCGTCGTCGATCTGGACCGCTGTCAACCGGATCGGTGTAACTACGAGTGCAAGAACTTCTGCCCGCCAAACCGCACCGGGAAAGAGTGCATCACGCTCCGCGGCGAGGACGCCCCGGAGGGCCAACCCGACCAGGTCCGCATCTCCGAAGAGATCTGTCTGGGCGAAACCTGCGGGATCTGCGTCGAGAAGTGTCCCTTCGACGCCATCGAGATTATCAATCTCCCCCAGGAACTTACCGACGACCCCGCCCACCGCTACGGCGAGAACGCCTTCTCGCTGTACGGCCTCCCCGCCCCCCAAGAGGGCAAGGTAACCGGTATCCTCGGCCCCAACGGCATCGGGAAGACCACCGCCGTCCGCATCCTCGCCGGCGAACTCGAGCCCAACCTCGGCCGCCACGACGAGTCCCCCGGCTGGGACGAGGTGCTCGAGGCCTACCGCGGCACCGAGATTCAAGACTACATCTCGGCCATCCGCGACGGCGAGGTCACGGTCGCTCGCAAGCCCCAGTACGTCGACCAGATTCCGGAGCAGTTCGACGGCAACACCCGGGAACTGCTCGAGAAGACCAACGAACGCGACGCGCTCGACTCGCTGGTCGAGCGGCTGTCGATCGGCCCGGTCATGGATCAGGCGATCGACAAGCTCTCGGGCGGGGAATTGCAGCGAGTCGCCCTCGCGGCGACGCTCGCCCGCGACACCGACTTCTACTTCCTCGACGAGATCACGCCCTATCTGGACATCGGTCAGCGGGTGACCGCGGCGCAGTTGATCCGCGAACTCGCCGAGGAGGAAGGGAAGTCGATGCTCGTGGTCGAACACGACCTCGCGATCCTCGACTTGCTGGCGGACACGCTCCACGTCGCCTACGGTGAGCCCGGCGCCTACGGTGTCATCACGACGCCGAAGTCGGTGCGAAACGGCATCAACGAGTATCTCGCGGGCTACCTCGAGAACGAGAACATGCGGATCCGACCGAACCCGATCCAGTTCGAAGAACACGCTCCGCGACCGATCGAGAACAGCGAGATCCTCGTCGAGTATCCGGATATCGCGAAGAGCTACGGCGAGGGCGAGTTCTCCCTCGACGTCAGGGGTGGCGAGATCCGCCGCAACGAGGTGCTGGGTATCGTCGGTCCGAACGGGATCGGGAAGTCCACCTTCGCGAAGTTGCTGACCGGTGCGCTCGAGCCGGACGAGGGCGACACGGACCTCGATCTCGAGATTTCCTACAAGCCCCAGTACGTCACCATCGACCAGCACATGCGCGTCGACGCGTTCCTCTCGTCGATCACCGATCAGTTCGGCTCGTCGTACTGGAACACGGAGATCGCCCAGCCGCTCCAGTTAGAGCGGATCATGGAGCAGAATCTCTCGGATCTCTCCGGCGGGGAGCGCCAGCGAGTGGCCATCGCCGCCTGCCTCTCCGACGAGGCGGATCTCTACTTGCTCGACGAGCCCTCCGCGCACATGGACGTCGAACAGCGGGTGCAGGCCACCCGCGCGATTCGACGCTACGCCGAACAGCAAGACGCCACTGTGCTGGTCATCGACCACGACATCTACATGATCGACCTGCTGGCGGACCGCCTGATGGTCTTCGAGGGCGAACCCGCCGAACACGGGCAGGCCGGCACGCCCCAGGACATGCGCGACGGGATGAACGACTTCCTGAGCAACCTCGACATTACGTTCCGCCGGGACGAGCGGACCTCGAGGCCGAGAATCAACAAGCCAGACTCGCAACTCGACAGTCAGCAGAAACGCGAAGGCGAGTACTACTACGCGCCCTGACGACCGCCGGTCCGTTCTTCGCGTACCGTTCGTCGACGCTCCACTCGCGAGTCACCCTCGAGTAGCGGCCGCACGTTCCGCCTCAGGTGCTTTTTAGACACCCTGTGAGGAAACGACACTCATGGTGAAAATCGCGTTCATCGGTGCCGGCAGCATCTCGTTCACACGACGACTCGTCCGTGATATCCTCTCCTTCCCCGAACTCCAGAACTCGACGCTCGCGTTGATGGACATCGACGAGGATCGCCTCGAGAAGAGTCGAGCCATGACGCAGGTACTCGTCGACGAACACGACCTGCCGACGACGGTCGAGGCGACGACCGACCGGCGAGCGGCCCTCGAGGGCGCGGACTACGTCATGTGTGCGATCCACGTCGGCGGCGAGGAGCCGTTTCGCAACGAGATCGAGATTCCACAGGCCTACGGCGTCAACCAGTCGGTCGGCGATACCCTGGGTCCGGGCGGGGTCTTCCGGGCGCTGCGGACGATTCCGACGATGGTCGACCTCGCTCGAGACATGGAGGAGCTGTGTCCCGACGCCCCGCTCTTACAACATACGAACCCGATGGCGATGGTCTGCTGGGCGCTCGAAGAGGCCACGGAGATCGACGTCTACGGCATCTGCCACAGCGTCCAGGGGACGGCCCACGACCTCGCCGAGTACGTCGACGTCCCCTTCGAGGACGTGGAGTACTGGGTCGCGGGTATCAACCACATGTCGTGGTTCCTCGAACTCGAGTACGAGGGGCGGGACCTCTATCCCGACCTCCGAGAGGTGATGAACGACCGCGAGAGCGAGGCCTACGCCGACGACGTCGTCCGGTTCGAGACGATGCGTCACTTCGGCCACTTCATCACGGAGTCGAGCCAGCACCTCTCGGAGTACCTGCCGTACTTCCGGACGAGCGAGGAACAGATCGACGAGCTCACCGAACGGAGCAACTACCGGGAGGACCCCGACGAGTTCGAGTACTCGCCCGTCTGCTGGATGCCCACCGGCGAGTACCTGAAACAGTGGAGTTCGATCGATCCCACAGACGCCTTCGATCTCGAGGAGATGGACCGCTCGCTCGACCGCAGCGCGGAGTACGCCTCGCGGATCGTCCACTCCCTCGAGACGGGCGAAGTTCGGCGGATGAACCTCAACGTCCCGAACGCGGGGCCGGACGCCGAAGGCGGCGGGCTGATCTCGAATCTCCCGGAGGAGGCGCTCGTGGAAGTCCCCTGTCTGGTCGACGGGACCGGCGTCCACCCCTGTTCCGTGGGGAAGCTCCCGTCGCAACTGGCGGCGCTCAACCGGACGAACATCAACGTACAGGAGCAGGGCGTTCGGGCTGCCCTCGAGGGTGACGAGGATGCCCTTCGCCGCGCCGTAAAACTGGACCCGCTGACGAGCGCGGTCTGTACGCTCGAGGAGGCGGACGAACTGGTCGACGAGTTACTCGAGGCGAACGCCGACTACCTGCCGGAGCTGTCCTGACGTCCCGGCGGACCGTGGAGCCGTGGACCGTTTTCACGCGGATCCGCTCGTGCGATGTGGTCGCCCGGATCGACGGCGAACCGAACCGAAGACGGCTCGAGACGCCGACTCGAACGGATTCGAAAGCGCGAGAAGCACTGCTCGAGAGGGTGATAAATCGGTGGACACGAATCGCGAGTACCCCTACCCACGGTCCACCTTCCTATCAGGTCAGTCACGGGTCGAGGGAATATGCTTTGTGGTCTTCCAGCGGGCGTGCCATCGTCTCTCGAGCGGCAGCGGTCGTCACTGTCACCCGCCACCGTCGAGTGCCCGCACGAACGCGACGAAGAGACCGATCAGCACCAGTACCAGACCCGGGACCGCGTACGCCAGCGCCGCGATCGGAACGGCGAGGCCGCCGGTCGCGCCGACGACCGCGCCGAGAACGGCGACGACGACCCCCACGAGGACCGCCCCCGCTGCCAGTGTCGCGATCGTCCCCTCGGAGAGCCCCTCCGGAGTCGGCGCCGGGCGCTCGAGCGGGTCGACCAGCCGCCACTGCGGTGAGGGGTCCTCCTCGCGTCCGAGGACGTCCCGAATGAGCGGCGGCAGTGACGCCGTCAGCCAGTCGCCGTCGTCCTCGTCGGCTTCGGGCCCGATGTCGGTTCGCGTCAGGTAGACCGTCTCCCCGAGGAGGTAGCCGATCGAGGACGCGTCGTAGCCGACGTCTTCGACGATTCGCGCCAGGAGGAACTCCTCGGACCACGGGATCGGTTTCTCGAGCGTGAAGTCGACGCACACGTCGTGGGGCAGGGTGACCTCGAGTCGAACCGTCGTCTCGTCGATCGACGTGAGGTCGGTGACTCGTCCCTCGACGTAGCCTTCGGGCGTCGTGAGGAGGTCGATCCGACCGAGTTCGTCCTCGAGTTGGCGTTCGTGTGTCGTCTCCGCTTCGAGGAGGTCGTCGTAATCGCGACGCTGGTCGTGACTGTGATCGGAATCGTGGTCCTGATCGCGACCGTGAGGCCGAGTGGGCGTGTAACTCGGCGTGTACCCGTCGGAGTGTGTGGCGGTCGAGTCGGTCCCACTCTCACTGGACCGGCCTTCGTCTTCGTCTCCGTCTCCATCGCGGTCGTCACCGCGTTCGATGTCGATCTCGACTTCGCCATCGTCGTCGACGCGGTGGTCGTCGTCCATCACAGTCCACCTCTACGGCGTGCGTTCTGCGGTTCCAGACGGGGACGGGGGTTCGAACGCGTACGCGTGGCTCGTCGTGCTCGAGTTCGGCTTCGAGCTCGAGGGGCAACCGATCGCGATTGGCGTTCGGGAGTCGTTCTCACCCACATCCGCGTGTTCGTCACAGAGATATTACTCGAGAGTACTGCGTCTGGCGGGGTAAGCGTTTCACTCGGCATCTGATCGTCGGTTCGTGATGGCGAAAAGACGGCTATGGGTCCGAATCGTTAGCTAATCAACCGTTGACAGCTCCCACAGAGGTTCTCCTCTTTGATGTCGACTTCACGCACGGTCGGCGAGAAGTTCATCACGCAGCGGTTGTTGTCACAGTGCTCTAAGCCGTAGGTGTGGCCGATCTCGTGGACGATCTCCTTGCGAACGCGGTCTTCGAAGATGTCGGCGGCGCTCTTGTTCGAGAAGCCGCCGTCGGAGGAGGTCTGCAGGCGGTAGGTCGATACGACGCTGCCGCTGCCGTCGAGATAGGCGAGTCCGAAGACGTAGTTTCGCCGGCGATAGAAGAGGTCGAGGGGCGTGATGGCGATGTTCTTGTCGCCGCGGCCGACGCGTTCGGCCAGCTGGATGAAGTTCTCCGCGCAGTACTGGTTGCGCCCGGTGTCGTACGCGCCGTCGGGAACTGCCTGGGAGTCGTTGACCGTCACGTCACAGTCGTAGACAGACCGCAGGGCTGCAGAGGCCGCCCGCTTGACCTTCGCGGGCACGTTTCCGACCGGCACGATGTCGACGAGCATACGAAACGATATGGTGGCCCCAGCCATAAACGTCCCGCCGTGGGACACTCTCGTCGAGATACCGATGCGCTGGCCGACCGACTCGAGGCGTACGACCGACTGGTCGAAATCGGAATCGGCCGCCGGACGGACGTCGCTTGCGCACTCGCCGACCGCGGCGTGTCGGTCACCGCGACGGACGTCCACACGCGATCGGTTCCCGACGGCGTGAACTTCGTCGCAGACGACGTCGTCGATCCCGATATCGGGGTCTACGAAGGATGCGATGCGATCTACGCGCTGAACCTTCCGCCGGAACTGCATCGACCCGCACTCGAGGTCGCCCGCCGGGTCGACGCCGAGTTCCTGTTCACGACGCTGGGCGGCGACCAGCCGGCGGTGCCGGTTCGACGCGAAACGATCGGCAGAGAGACGGTGTTCGTCGCGACCAGCCAGCGGACCGAACCGTAAGAAGAGACTATACGTTCACGCTCGAGAGAGGATCTATGACCGCGTTGACGATCGTCGGCTTCGGCTTCGTCCTCGCGCTGTTCTCGCTTCCCGGCGTCGTCGTCCACGAACTCGCCCACAAGAAAGCGTGCGACTGGATCGGCGTGCCGGTCGTCGACGTCGTCTACTTCAGGTTCGAGAATCCGCCGGGCTACGTCCGGCACGTCGAACCCGACAGGTACCGGGCGTCGTTCGTGATCAGCGTCGCCCCGTTTCTGGTCAACACGGTCGTCGCTCTGGCCGCCTTCGCGGGCCTCGCGTGGCTCGTCCACTCGATCGAGACCGGCAGTCTCGAGGCGGTCTCGAGGGAGGGCGTCGTCGCCGCCGCCGTGCTGTGCTGGGTCGGAACGAGCGTCGGCATCCACGCGTTTCCGAGCACCGGCGACGCGAATACCCTCTGGACGCGAGCGCGGGCCGAGTGGCTCCGTTCGCCGGTCGTGATACTCGGGCTCCCGTTCGTCGTTTTGATCTACGTCGCCAATCTGCTCTCGCGACTCTACCTCGACACGCTCTACGCGATCGGACTATTACTCCTGGCGTGGTACGCCGTCGGCGAGGTCGCGATCTGAATTCGGCGTCCGTCGTCTCTATTCATCGACGACGATCAGAAACCCCCTTGTCGGTCGACTCCCTCGAGTCGCGCATGAACGAGATAGCAGGAGACGTCGACAGCGTCGTCCTCGACATCGACGGCGTCCTCGTGGACGTCGCCGATTCCTACCGGCGGGCGATCGTCGAATCCGTCGAGCGAGTCTACGATCGGACCATCCGCAAGGAAGACATCCAGCAGTTCAAGGACGCCGGCGGGTTCAACAACGACTGGGAACTCACCTACGCCGCCGCCCTCTACGTGCTGGCGACCGGCGAGGGCTACCGGAAATCGATCGACGAGTTCACCGACGCTATCGCCGCCGCGGGCGGTGGCCTCGAGGCCGCCGAATCCGTGATCCGCGAGGACCTCGGCGCGCGGGCGACCCAGCGCATCCTCGGTCGCTGGGACCGCGAGCGGCTTCGCGACGTCTTCCAGCAACTGTACCTCGGCGAGGAACTGTACCGCGGCCTCGAGGGCGGCGACCCCGACATCGAGACGCGCGGATTCATCCACGACGAACCGGTCATCCTCGAGGCCGCGACGATCGACGCGCTGACTGCGACCTACGACGTCGGCGTGCTCACCGGTCGCCCGGAGGCCGAAGCCGAGATCGCCTTGGAGCGAGTCGGCCTCGAGGTCGCCCCCGAGAACCGCTTTACGATGGACGACTGGGAGGAGGGGAAACCGCACCCGCGGGCGTTGACGACGCTGGCCGAGCGCTTCGAGTCCCGTCGAACGGCGTTCGTCGGCGACACCTTGGACGACGTGCGGACGGCCGTCAACGCGAGCGAAGCGGATCCCGACCGCGACTACGACGGTATCGGTGTCCTCACCGGCGGGCTCACCGGCGAGGAGGGACGGCGGAAGTACGAAGCCGAAGGCGCCGCGGCGGTCGTCGACTCCGTCAACGACGTTCCAGCGTTACTCGAGTCCTAAGCCGGACTCGCACCGTTCCGCATCCGTTCCTGTCAGTACCGAAGACATATAACACGGTGTTTAGAAGTGAACACGATGTCCGTCGACGAGACCCCCTCACCGGCCACCCGTGACACCCTCCGCGTGGTGGTCGCTCTCGCCCTCCTCGCCGCGCCGCTGTGGGCGCCGATGCTCCACCTCAGCGGCCCGACCGACCACTACGAGCGCGCCGAAGTCGTCGTCGACGGCGACGGGATCGCGTACGCGAACGACTCGGACGTCCGAGGCGACCTCCTCATCAGCGAGGAGATCGCCTGCTCGAGCACGTACGACGTCCGCCTCTGTGCCCTCGAGGGGCTGGTCGCCGAGAACGCGACCGTTCCGACCGGCGTTCACACGAGCAACCCGGACTCGAATACTCGCCACCTCTTCGGCGAACGGTACCCGTACGCTATCGTGGACGACGCTGTCTACGAGACGACCTACGTTGCCAACCGCTCGGTCCAGAACGAGAACGGAATGTACAGGCTCGACCTCGGACTCGAGCGGACGGATCCCGAATCGGTCCTCCGGCACGTCTCCGTTCGAGCGTCCGACGACGACCTGCCGGACGTCATCAGAGAGGCCGCCAGAGACGGCTCCGCCGACGCCGCGACGGACGTGGACGTGGAGATTCCCGAGACGCCGATCCGACTCGAGAGCGACAACGGGGACGAAGACGGAACCGACACCTACTACCGCGTCTACTCGAGCGGCTCGACCGACGACACGACGCCGCTGCTGTGGGCCATCGACCGACTCCTGACCTACGTGGCACCGCTGGTCGGCCTCGCCCTGTTGGCCGGCGTGTGGAGCAGACTCGAGGTGACGTACGTCGGCGACGGCGATTGATTCGTCGCCACCACGCCGCGGATACTCGAGTTCCGAGTCGAACTCGAGGCGCCGTTTTTTGCCACTGGTCGTCCTCTGTCGTGACAACGCATGTCTCCAGAGTTCTCCGATCCCAGCGACCTCCCCGGCGAGGCGACCTCGCCGTGGCTCGCAACGACCGACGACGCCGGATACGACGCGCTCGAGGATCACATCAAAGTAGACGTCGCCGTCGTCGGCGGCGGCATCGCCGGGCTCTCGAGTGCCCACGCGCTTCGCGACCGTGGGAAGTCGGTCGCCGTCCTCGAGCGAGACGGGCTCGCAGCCGGGGTCACCGGCAAGACGACGGCGAAAGTCACGAGCCAGCACGGGCTGATCTACGACCACCTGCGCCGGGAGTTCGGACGGCGGGACGCCCGGCGATACGCCGAGGTGAATCAAGCGGCGATCGAGGAGGTCGCCGACCGAGTCGAGAAGTGGGAGGGGGCCTTCGGCTTCGAGCGCCGCCCGGCCTACGTCTACAGCGACGACCGCGACGAGATCGAACGCGAGGTCGACGCCGCCAAGGCTGCGGACCTCCCGGCCTCGTTCGTCACCTCGGTGCCGCCGTTCGAGCGTGCGGCGTGTGCGGTCCGGTTCGACGACCAGGCCTGTTTCCACCCGCGGAAGTACCTGCTGGCGCTCGCCGCGGAGCTGGCGGCCGAAAGCGGCACCAGAATCTACGAACACACACGCGTAACCGACGTCCAGCCGGGAGAACCGTGCCGACTCGAGACCGCCGAGGGACGCGTAATCGCCGACAACGTCGTCCTCGCGACGGGGTTTCCGATCCTCGATCGGGCGGGATACTTCGCCCGAATGCACCCGAAACGATCCTACGTGCTGGGGATACGGATCGAGGGCGAACCGCCGGAGGGAATGTACTACAGTCCGGGCGAGCCCTACCGCTCCGTGCGAACCCACCGCGACGAGGACGGCACCCTGCTGCTCGTCGGCGGCGAGAACCACAAGACCGGGCAGGGGGGATCGACCACGGAACGCTACCGCCGACTCGAGGAGTGGGCTCGCGAGCGGTTTCCGGTCCGATCGATCGACTACCACTGGTCGACCCAGGACTACGTGCCCGCGGACAAGGTTCCCTTCATCGGCCGCGTGGGTGCCGGCGCGACGAACGTCTACGTCGCGACCGGCTTTCGCGGTTGGGGCATGACCACCGGCGTCGCCGCGGGCTCGCTGCTCGCCGACGCGATCACCGGCGTCGAGAATCCCGCCCTCGAGTTGTTCGACCCGCTCCGGTTCACCCCGAAGACGTCCGCACCGAAGACGCTGACCGAGAACGCGGATTCGGCGAGCCAGTTCGCCACCGACTGGCTTCAGGCCCTCCTCACGTCCGACTTCGAAACGATCGACCGCGGCGAGGGCACCGTCGTCCGCGAGGGAGCCAGCCCGATCGCGCTCGCTCGAGACGACGCTGGCGACCTCCACGCCACCTCCGCGGTCTGCACCCACATGGGCTGTCTCGTCGAGTGGAACGACGCCGAGTGTAGCTGGGACTGTCCCTGCCACGGCTCCCGATTCTCGCCGGACGGGGCGGTCCTCGAGGGGCCGGCGGTCGAGGATCTGCCGCGGCAGGAGTCCGACGACGTCCGGTAGCGGTCCGGCGTCGGCCGACTCGTCGAACTGTCAATCAGCCCTCCGTTCGAGTAGAGGAATCGTGTCCAGTGAGAACCGACGGGAATCGAACGCGGATGGAGACGCAGAGACGGAGACACGATCCGAATCGTCGGTTTGCACCGAGTTGAAACGGTCCGTCAGTCTCCTCTTCGGAATCACGGTGGTCCTGTTTACCACCGCCATCGAAATCGTTCAGCTGTTGGACACGACGGTCATCGTCCTCGATTCGGGAATCAGGACGTGATTGTTCGGCACGAGCATCCTGATCACCGCCTTCTGCTGTCGGCCTGGCTCGGGGAGGGTGACTTCGAGCGGTTCGGTGATCGTCACCGGCTGACTCTCGTATTTCCGCGGACTGGCGGTCCTCGGAATCGAACCGCGCCACGTCGGTCACGTCGCGGTGGCGTCGCTGATCGGCGTAATCGGGTCTGCCGTCGGCGGCGGCGTTCTCCCCGCAAAAACTGACGCTCCGACGTTCGGAGGGGGTGCACTGCTCGTCCTGCGGTTCGTCGCGCTGTGGGTCGGACTCGGCGGAATCGACGAGCGACTGCTCGAGCGGGAGACCGATATCGACGCGCTCGAGTGTGTCGATCACTCTTCGTCTTCCTGATTCTGAACGATATTGACGTTTTGGCCGGGTTCGATCGGGATGCGATCGAGCTCGGTGCCGTCTTCGCCCGTGATCACGATGTAGTAGGCGACGTCGGGGTCGTCGGCGGGTTCGGTGCCGACCTCCTCGACCGCCTCGGGATCGCCGCCAGCGAGGAACTCCCTGACGGTCTCGGTGTCGTAGATCTCGACGGCTTCGCCGGTGTGTGCGTTCACGAACACGTTTCTCGTGATATCCGTGTTGTCGGTCGGGACGACTTTCGAGTGCCACCACAGCTCGGCGTCGACGGTCACTGGAACGGGTTCGATCACGACGAAGTTGTCACCCCAGCCGGTCCTCGAGTCGGCGCTGCGAACGATACCCATCGCCCGCTCGGGTCCGGTGAGCGTTTCACTGCCGGTAGCGAAGTACTGAAACTCACCCGTATAGGCGTCGACGAACCACACTTCGTCGAGCCCGCGCGTGTCCTCGCCGTGGGGTTCCATCGCGGTCACGTACGACAGTTGTTCGTCGGCGAGGTCGATCACGAACGGTTGGCTGTTGCCGGCGCCAGCGGGCAGCGACGCGACCTCGACGTGACCCTCGTGAGCACCGACGACGCTCAGCTGGTTGATGATCCCGTTTCGGTACCCGAGTGAGTTCATCTCGAGTGCCGTGTTAGAGAGGGGGTAGAGCCGTTGTCCCGCGAGGATCTCGCTCTCCTGTGCTTGTTCGGGCGAGAGATGCTCGATCGTCCCGTCGGTGTGGACGAGCGCGACGCCCTCCCACGTCGGAGTCGTATGGGGAACCGGCGTCCAGTGCCACTCGTGACCGGTCTTCGGGTAGGCCATGTACGCGTCGCCGTCGTGGACGAACTCGATCGGGTCGTCGTTGTACTGTGCCCAGTAGTCGGTCTTCTTTAGGTTCCACTCGGCGCTTCGGTGAAAGAGCATTCCCTCACCGACGGCGAAGGGCTGGTCGTCGAACGCCTGAATTTCCCGGTTCTCCATGTTCGTCATGTCGCTCATGAGCACGCCCTGCTGGTTCTCGTAGATCGAGTTTCGAAAGCCGTCGGGTTCGATCGGGTACGACCACGCGAGCCGACCGTCTTCCATCCGAGCGATGTCACTCTCTCCGAGACGATACTGCCGGTAGGAGACCGACCCGCGCGTCTGGACGTCGGCCACGTCTCGCGGTGCGATGCGCGGGTTCTCCGCGTTGATCGCGGGGAACTCGTCGACTTCGACCGCGCCGTCCATCGTCTGTTCGGCCATCGTCCGTTGCTCGAGCGAGTTCGCTGGAATCCCAACGACGAGGGCGAGGACGACGCCGATGACGAGGACGACACCGACGAGCGTGAGCTTGGCCTGAATCGAGTCGACCGCCGACCGATCGAGTGGTGGTGCGAGGAACGCGACGACCACTGCAAGAAGCGTTAACCCGCCGACGAGCGCCCCGCCGGGACTGTTGAGCATTCGGTAGAAGACACCGTGAAACAGCGGCCGCCACACGTACACCGCACCGCTGACGACGAGTAAGATCGAGATCCGGATCGCGAGCTGTTTGACCCCCCAGTCCGTCCCCGAGGTCGGTATTCGAGTCCCCATTGCTTTCTCCATAGAGGTGTTCGCATATTGAGTCGTTCTATTCGATGATTCTCGGTCCTCTCGAAAGAACTCGAGATCAACCCCTCGAAAACCTGCTTCGAGAATCAATCCGAAGGCGATGACCGACTCACCGTAACCGCCGCGAGGCGAGGGCCGCCCCCTCGACCAGCGCCTCGAGTTTCGTCCAGACGAGGTCGGGGTAGACCAGATTCGCGCTCATCACCGTCTCGAACCCGCAATCGGTTCCGGCGACGATCCGTGAGGGATCGCCAACCGCGTCGGCGAACCGCTCGAGGCGATCCGCGACGACCTCGGGGTGTTCGACGACGTTCGTCTTCACGTCGATCACGCCGGGCACGAGCGTCCAATCCTCGGGCAGCGGGTGGTCGCGAATCGTCCGGTACTCGTGTTGGTGGCGGGGATTCGCGCCTTCGACGACCAGCCCGCTGACGTCCGCCTCGTAGAACAGGTCGATCACCTCGCCTAAGTCCACGTCGTGGTGGTGCGGACCCGGATAGTTGCCCCAGCAGGCGTGGAGGCGGACGTCCTCGCTCGAGCCGCCCTCGAGCGCCCGGTTGATCGCCTCGACGTACGTCCGCACCTGTTCGCGAAACTCCGCGACCGAAGCGTCCTTGAAGGCGATCGTGAATCCGGCCAGTAACTCGGGCGCGTCGATCTGGAGCTGTGCGCCGCTGTCGACGACGAGTTCGTACTCGGTCTGCAGTGCCTCCGCGAGGTCGAAGAGATACGCCTCTCGCGAGTCGTGGTACTCGGATTCGGTGAACCTGAGGACGGCCCCCGGCGACGGGGCGGTGTGGAACCGGCCCTGGAAGGAGACGCCTTCGGCGTCGACGGCCTCGTCGAACCGGGACAGGTCGCGTCGAAGCTGGTCCGCGCCGACGTACTCGATGGGGCCCTCCGCGATCGGTCCGCCGATGTTGTCGATGTCGCCTAGCACCGCCTCTGCGAGGCCGGGACTCTCCTCGAGGTCCGCCGGCAACTCGCGTTCGGCGAACCGGTCGCCGTACCCCGAGAGGCGGTTCGTGACGTCGACGGAGTAGGCGAGTCGGCTCTGCTCGCCGTCGTTTGCGATGTCGAGTCCCGCGTCGGCTTGCTTGCGGACGACTTCGCGGACGGCGTCGGTCACCGCGGCGTCGAACGCCTCCGAGTCTCGCGGTTCGGTCTGTAACAGGTCGCGAATCGCCGCCGACCGCGGGAGGCTGCCGACGTGTGTGGTCGGAATCGTAAGCTCGTCTCCCATCGTTACTCGCTCGTACGTGGTCCAATCGTATAGCATCCGGTCCCCAGTCACACGACGTGCGAGAGAACGGCTGCACTCGCCACGCTCGAGACGGGACCGGCCATCGATCGGGCGACTCGGGACGACCTGACCGGAAGAGGGGCGGAGAGGGGAGAAGAGGGGCAGGGATTCATACCCGAACCCGTGGTACGACCACACATGTCCGACCGGACACTCGAGGAGATCGAGGCCGACCTCGACCGGGCGACCGACCTGGAGACCGAGGCCGCCGTCGACCTGTTACAGTCGGCCAGAGCGGATCTTCGTGCCGGGCGGGTTCGACACGAGGGCGACGACGAGAGCGAGGAAGGAGACGAAATCGACACCGACCGCCGTGAGAGCCTCGAGCACCGCCTCGACCAGCGGATCAGGGAAATCGAAAACCGCGACGCCTACAGCGGCGGATTGGGCTCGGCGATGAATCCCGAGGACGACGAGGCACCCTGAGCGAGAGGGGAGGGACGGTCTTCGACTGTTTTATCCACCCCCCGAACACACTCGCTGACATGCGACTCGCACTACTGGGAGGAACGGGAGACATCGGTCGGGGACTCGCGCTGCGGTGGGCGGTCGACACCGACCACGAGCTCCTGCTCGGCTCGCGCGATCCCGAGAAGGCGCGTGAGGCGGCGGCGGCGTACGAGGACGAACTCGAGGCTCGAGGCGTCGATCGGACGATCAAAGGATTCGTCAACGAGATGGCCGCCGACCGGGCGGACGTCGTCGTGCTCGCGGTGCCGCCGTACTACGTCGGCGACACCGTCGACGCCGTCGCCGACAAACTCGATTCGGAGACTATTCTGGTCTCGCCGGCCGTCGGGATGAAAAGCGACGAGGACGGCGTCCACTATCGGCCGCCGCCGGCCGGCAGCGTCACGGCACTCGTCGACCAGCGCGCACCCGACGAGGTGCCGGTCGTCGGCGCGTTCCACAACCTCCCGGCGGACCGGCTGGCGTCGCTCGAGGTCGAACTCGACCTGGACATGCTCGTGGTCGGTGACGACGACGACGCCAAGGCGACCGTCCAGACCCTCTCGGAGGAGATCGAAGGGTTGCGCGCGCTCGACGCCGGTCCGATCGCGAACGCCCCCGAAGTCGAGAGCATCGTCCCGCTGGTCATCAACGTCGGACGATACACCGACGACATGCACGACGTCGGCGTGAAGTTCTTCTAACTCCGGTGCGGTTCGATCGCCGCACAGACACGTCTAGGCGGAATGTGAAGAGAAAGACGATATCGAACTCCGAACCGACGACCGACGCTACGCGCCGGCGCTCTCGAGTGCGTCCTCGATGTCGTTTCGCTGGGTGACCCCCACGAAGCGTTCGACGACGCCGTCGTCGTTTTCGATGATGAGCGTCGGCAGCGAGCGTACCTGATACTCGTTGGCGATGTCCTGCTGTTCGTCGACGTTGATCTTCTCGACTTCGAAGCGCCCCTCCCAGTCGTCCTCGAGCTCCTCGAGGATCGGATCCTGAGTCTTACAGGGGCCACACCAGTCCGCATAGAAGTCCTTGAGCGTAACAGTCATGCCGTTCACCGGTAGTTTCCGCGCGTCGCGCATAAGAGTTTCCCACCCGTGTCCTCTTGCCGCGAGTCCGGAGACGTGACACTCGCTCGAACTGGTGGTCGGTCGAAAGATTTAGTTCCGAGCGGACGGTACGACGGGTATGGATAAAGGGCAGAACACCGGCGGACTGATGTCCAGTGCCGGACTGGTCCGGTACTTCGACTCGGAAGACGATCGAGCGATCCGCATCGACCCGAAGACGGTCATCGCGACGGGCGTCCTGATGGGTGTCCTGGTTCAGTTGCTGACGTTCGTCTCGTAAACTGAGCCGTCACCAGCGACAGCGGATCGATACCTCCCGTTTTCCGGCCAACAGATTCAGGTCAGGAGCGTCGTTCGTCGCCAGCGACACCTCGTGCTCCCGAACTCGGCCGTGACGCGGTCTTTTTGAGCACCCGTTTCCTACCTCGAGCCAGCACAATGTCACTCACCGCAGGCGTCGTCGCCGTCCAGGGCAACGTCGCAGAACACGCGGCCGCCATCGAACGGGCGGCCGCCGCCCACGGCGAGGACGTCACCGTCTGCGAGATCCGCGAGTCCGGGCTCGTTCCCGACTGCGATCTCCTCGCCCTCCCCGGGGGCGAATCGACCACCATCTCGAGACTCGTCCACGACGAGGGGATCGCCGAGGAGATTCGCGAACACGTCGCGGCCGGCAAGCCGCTGCTGGCGACCTGCGCCGGCCTGATCGTCGCCTCGAGTGACCCTCGAGACGACCGGGTCGATTCGCTGGACCTGATCGACGTCAGCGTCGAGCGAAACGCGTTCGGTCGCCAGAAGGACAGTTTCGAGGCGCCGCTGTCGATCGACGGGGTCGCCGACGAGGAGCCGTTCCCGGCGGTGTTCATCCGCGCGCCGGCGATCGCCGACGTCGGCGACGCGACGGTGCTAGCCGAGTGGGACGGACGACCGGTCGCGGTTCGCGACGGCCCGGTGGTCGCGACGGCCTTCCACCCGGAGTTAACCGACGACGATCGAATCCACCGGCTGGCGTTCTTCGAGACCGAGGACAGCCTCGAGCGAGCGCCCACCGAGACGGTATCGAACGGCGAGAGCCGGTAACCCCCCGAGAGCGGACGGCGACCTGCAGTCGCACAGATTTTTCCCGTTTGCCCCCATCCGTGCAGGTATGAACGCAGAAATCGACGCGGTTCGGGTCGCGGGAACCCAGCAGGGACCGGTTCCCGTGCTCGTCCTCGCGGTCGACGGCGAAGACGACGTGGTGCCGATCTTCATCGGGTTCGAGGAGGCCGCCAGCATCGCCCGGGGCCTCGAGGCCGAAGACATCGGCCGACCGATGACCCACGATCTCTTACTCGACGTGATGGAGGAGCTGGGCGGTCGACTCGACCGCGTCGTCGTCACCGAAATCGAGACGCGCGAGGACGGCCCCGGCGGGACCTACATCGCGGACCTCCACGTGAACACGCCCCGGGACTCGGTGGTCATCGACGCCCGACCGAGCGATTCGCTGGCACTCGCGGCGCGGACCAACGCCCCGATCGAGGTCACCGAGGGCGTCTTCGAGAGCGGCCGCGACGACAGAGAGAAGTTCGACGAGCTCGACGACATCCGCGACGTCACGACGGGTGAGCAGTAGATGGACGACACGCTCGAAGAGCTGTTCGCGGTGATCGAAGACCGCAAGGAAACGCTGCCCGAAGACTCCTACACCGCCTCGCTGTTCACCCACGAGAAAGGCGAGAACGCCGTGCTCGAAAAACTCGGCGAGGAAACCACGGAACTCGTACTGGCGGCTAAAGACGACGATCACGACGAGATCGCCTACGAGGCCGCCGACATCGTCTACCACATGCTCGTTTTGCTCTCGATGAAGGACATGGACCTCGAGGACCTCGAGGCGGAACTCGAGGCGCGACGATAGGCAGGCGCGAGCGTCGTTCGCTTCGACTGGATCGGGTCCGACCGCGGTCAGCGAAATATAGTCGCCACTGACAGTCAATGCACGCCTGATCCACGACTGCAGCGCGGGTCTCGCTCGCTTCATGGACTGCCGGTTCGAGACCCACAGTGTCCGAGTCAGTCACTCACCGCAGCACCGATCGCACCGGCGACCGCGCTCTCGAGGGCCATGATGATCGCGACGACGGCGGCGATGGCGAAGATGCCGGCGCCGATGGCGGCTCCGAGCCCGGCGCCGACGGGACCCAGCGTCAGTCCGACGATGCTGACGGCGACCCAGACGAGTAAACCACCGATGAGTCCGCCGAGGGCACCGGCGAGCAGGCCGTGCCAGAACCCGCTGGCGAGGCTGCCGCCAGCGAGGTAGCCCGCGACGAAGCCGCCGAGGAGCCCAGCGGTCAGTTGCCCGAGTCCCGGAAACGCCAGTCCGACGATCCCGACGACGGTGATGACCACGAATCCGACGAAGACGGCCTGCCAGTCTGTCATGGACGAAGAGACGACAGGCGCGGTGAAAAACACTCGCCGCGCAACGAACGACCTTTTATGACCGGCATCTCTAGTACGAGTATGATTTTCGAAGACCTTCCGACGACGCCCACGTCGGAAGAGCTGATCGACAAGGCGTTTTCGCGGGCATCGCGCGCAGGCAGGGCCCAGCAGGGCCTCGACGCCCAGCAGTCCATGCTCCAGACCGCGGCGAACATCATGTCGGACAACTTGGAGAACGTCGTGACCGCGTGGCCGGACTTCGAGCGGGTCGATCCGTTCTACTACGAGCTCGCGGACGCGATCGTCGACGTGGACGCACTCCGCCAGAGCCTCTCGCAGGTCGGCTGGGCTGGCCGCCAGACCCGCGAGATTCACAACGAGTACCAGTCGAAGCTACGGAAGACGGACGTCGACACCGCCCGCAAGCACCGCAAACAGGCGTTCGCTCGCCTCGCGGACATCGTCGAACAGGTCGACGAGGACCTGCTTCGGATCAACGAGGCCCGAAACGACCTCCGCGATCTCCCGGAGATCCACCCCGACGAGCCGACGATCGTCGTCGCGGGCTACCCCAACGTGGGCAAGTCCTCGTTCGTCAACGACGTGACCAACGCCCGCGGCGAGACCGACTCCTATCCGTTCACGACGACGGGAATCGGGATCGGTCACGTCGAGGACCAGCACATCCGCTACCAGCTCATCGACACGCCCGGGCTGCTCGACCGGCCACCACAAGAACGCAACGAGATCGAGTCGCAGGCAGTGAGCGCCTTGGAACACCTCGGCGACTGCGTGCTCGTCCTGCTCGACCCCAGCGGGGAGTGTGGCTACCCCCTCGAGTCACAACTCGAGTTGCGCGACGCGATCGAAGCACAGTTCGAGGGCGTCCCGGTGTTCACGGTCGCCAACAAGGCCGACCGCTCGCGGGACGTCGAGGCCGACTTCTACATGAGCGTCGAGACGGGCGAGAACGTCGAGGAAGTCCTGCAGGCGGCGATCGACGCGATCGACTACGAGCCGGAGTTGCCGTTCGAGGGGTAAGTCAGCCTTCAATCACTTCGATCAGGTTCCCCTCCGGATCGCGGAGGAACAGAATCGAGGTGTCGCTCGCGGTCGTCTGGGGCTCGCTGAGCGTCTCGACCGCTTCTGGCAGGTCGTCGTGAAACGCCTCGAGATCGGCGACCGCGAATCCGACGTGTTTCGCGCCGGTCTGGTTGACCGACTCTGCCGTACAGGACGGACCGTCGGGGTCGTACTCGATCAGTTCGATGCGAGCACCGTCCGCGTCGAGGTGAGCGAACGTTCCGGTCGCGCCGTCGACGCCGACGCCGGTCGCGAAAGCGTCGCCGGAGACGGTAAAGCGATCGAGGACCGATAGTCCGAGGACGTCACGGTAGAACTCGAGGGACTCCTCGAGGTCGGAAACGGTGATGCCGACGTGGTGTGCGCGAAGGTCTGTGTCTGTGTCTGGCATTAACAGATAGCAACGCGAGGGCACACCTAAAAAGGACTTCGCCTCACCCGGTGCACGAAAGGTCTCGGACGTGACTGTGTCACCGAGGAGTCACGGGGACGAATCCAGTATCGAGACTCGAGCGAGAAGACGATCCGGCAGCCTCGAACTCGGACGCGGTTGCATCGCCCGCACTCGAGTACTCGTATTCCTGTGGATGGACTCGCACAGCGACGGATTCGTCAGTTCGTTCCTCGATCTCCGTAGCGATATCGGTCGCGAGTTCGTCGGGGGCGGCGTCGCCCGTCTCGCTGACGGTGACGGTCACCTCCCGCGGCCCGGTGAACGGCGACATGTCAGCGTACTGCGTCTGGATCGAGATCACCGTCAGATTGTCGTGGGCGGGATCGTTGATCGCGTCGTCGGTCGCCTGCGCGACCTCGCGGTCGGTGATCGTCTGCTGGGCGGTCGCGACACCGACGATCAGCGTGAGCACGAGACAGACCGCGAGTATCGCGCCAACGGTCGCCCACGACCAGTCGGTCTCCCCACCGGTGGAGGGGCGCTCGCGGCGATGATAGCCGAGGACGACGAGGACGGTGAGCACCGCCAGATTGACGACGACCAGCGTGGCCACCAGCAAGACAGCGGTTCCGATCGCGAGATTCGGCTCGAGCCAGGCGACGGCGATTCCGCTCGCGGCGGCGGTCGGGATCAACGCGGCGGAGATCATGACACCGATGATCGAGGTCGGCCCCTTCGTCGTGAGACCGATCCCGGCAGCCGTTCCGGCGGCCGCGCCGACGACCAGCGAGAGCGCGTTCGGTGACAGACGAACGCCGAAGAGGTCCAGTGCCGGCAGGTCGAGCGTCGGAGCGACGAACCCGCCGAACCGAAAGCCGGCGGCCAGAAGCGCGGACGCAGCGATCGCTAATCCGAGTCCGTACAGTTGCATCCAGAGGCTGTCGCCGATCATCCCTCGATCACCGGTGACGGTCCCGACACCAGCCGTCAGTGCGGGGCCGACGATCGGTGCGATCACCATCGAGCCGACGACGATCGCCGGCGAGTTGATCAACAGGCCAGCGGTCGCGATCAGCGCGCTCAGAATCATCAACGCCGCGTACGACCCGCGGTCGCGGCTCAGATCGCGTGCCTTCGACCGGAGTTCGACACCGGTCAGAGGATCGTAGCTCCCCGCGTAGCGCTGTTCGAGGGTCTCCGAGGTCGGCGTCATCGCCGCCTCGCCACTGGTGACGACGGTGTACTCCTCGAGTTCGATCTCCTCCTCCTCGAGCGCGTCGAAGGCGTCGCCGATGGCGTTACTCGGGAGGGGAACCTCGAGAAGCACGCCGTCCGTATCGTCGAGAGGGATCACGATCAAGGAGTAGTCCCGTTCCTCGAGCGCTTCGCGGGCGGTATCTCTGTTCTCGCTGGAGACGACGGCGTGGAGGACGCGCACGGTGTAGGAGAGACGTCAACGGAGTGTGGGAAAAGTCTCGGCCATGCGCTCGCCGCGGCAAGTGTGGGGCGGTGATGGTTGTACCACGGGACTGATCGCTCGACTCGAGCCGAGAACGTCGGACGACGGTCGCTACGACTCGGCGAGTTCGATCTGTGAGACGACCGGTGTACTGGTCACGTCGCTTGCTTCGAACTCGATTCGGAGTCGGAACCGGTCGTTATCGGTCGTGATCCCGTCGACGGCGTATTCGGTTGCGTCACTCAGGACGATCGGATCGCTGGTCTCGTTCGGCGAACCGTCGTCGTCCAAATCGGACTCGACGTATACCGTTATCGTCCCGTCGTTATCCATCGCCGATACGTTCTCCAACTGGAGGGCTTCGGCGTTCAATTCTGACGCGACCGTTCGCCATGCCGTCGTGTGCGTTCCGTCGACCGTGGTTCGGTACAGCGACTCGATCTCGTTGCCACTCAGCGCCCGATCGTACAGCTGTATCTCGTCGAGATCTCCCTCGTACGGATGCTCACCCCACCACTCCGCACCGATTCCGAGAGGGTTGTCGCTCGGGTCCAGCGCGGTACCGGTCTGGGTCGCCTGCTGTTCGCCGTCGAGATAAAGCCGAGTTTCGCCGTTGTCACTGACCGCGACGAGGTGGTGCCAGGTTCCGTCGTTGACGAGCGATCGGTCGATGGTAACGTCGTAAAAGTCATCGTTACCCATGACCCTGTATACGATCTCGTCGGAGTTATCGCCATTATCGTAGAGTACATAGCCGGTACGTTCAGACCAGGTCGACTTCCCGAGTATGTTCACCTGATTATTGTCGCTTGGACTGCTTCCCAGTTCGTTCGTGTTCAGCCACAGCGATAGTGTCATCTCGTCCTCGAAACGAAGCGTCTCGTCGTCGGGCACCTCGATACGTGCACCCTGTCCGTCGAACCCGTACGCAGTCGTTCCAATCAGTCCCGTCCGTCCGAGTGTGGTTCCATCGAGGTGACTCCCATCGTTGCTACTGGCCGCGTCGAACGCAGTGTCGCCGTCCGACTCGTCCAGCGTCCAGTACGCGTTCAATCCATCGTCGTCGCTGCCGTAGCCGAGTCTAACGGTATCTCTGTCGCGGTCTCCAACGTCGTCACTCACCGTCCGTTCGTGTACTCCTTCCGACCAGTCTGCAGACGTGTCCCAGACGAGATGATCGAAAGCGTACTCGAATGAGAGCGTCTCCTGAACGCCGCCTACGCTGACGAGCACTCGATGCCACCCCCGCTCGAGCGACCGATCGATCGTGATCTCGAGAACCCGTCCGGGACGCCAGTGATCCCCGTCACGCACCGTTTTTGCGGTCGACGTCACGTACTCCCCGTCGAGGAGAACGTCGAGGTCCGCGGGCTCGAGCGTCGAGCCGCCGACGTTCTTGACGTACAGCGTGACCGTTTCGGTATCCTCGTCGTAGGTCCCTCCCGCGTCAGGGTCGTTGACGATCGTGATCTCGGCGTCGATCGCCGCGCCCGCACGCTCGCCTTCGTCGCCGATTGCCTGAGAGTACAGCCCGACCTCGACGACCAGTGCACCGACGAACAGGGTGGTGACACTGACGACGGCAATGAACAGGATCAGCTGTGTCACCGACTCTCGAACCATTCGATGGGCTCTTCAGGAGAGGGGGCGGGAAACGGGATAACGCTACTGGCCCGTCGGTCACCGCCATCGAAGTGAGAGGACGGCAGCGCTCACCCCTCGACGACGTTGACGAACCGGAGTTCGACGACGACAGTATCGTCAGTGTGCTGGTTGATTCGCTCGCGGAGCCGATCGTGAAGTTCCTCGACGATCACGGACGAGCTTCCATCGGGTGGACCGGCGATCGTCACCACGACTCGGTCGGGACCACGGAACGGATAGTCGTCGTCGAGCGTTACCTCGAGGTCGATCACCCGAAACTGAGGGTACTCCTCGTCGAACGTCGTTTCGACTTCCTCACGCGCGTTCTGTTCGAAACTGCCGGTCAGATACGAACCGTACGTAATGCCGCCGAGAAACATCGAGAAGACGAGGACGACGAGTGCGAGCCCGACGATCTGTCGGCGGACGCGTTTCTGGGTCGGCGCGCGGTCGAACAGACGCTCCGGCCGATAGCCGGCGTACCACAGCGTCACGAGTCCGGCGAGGTTCACCGAGAGGACGTTGACGAAGACGAGTACCGTCGAACCGATGGCGGCGGTCGGCTGACCGAACGCGATGGCGATGCCGGCCGCGGCTGCGGGTGGGATCAGTGCCGCGGCGATCATGACACCGACCAGCGCGACGGAGACGCCCGTCGAGATGCTCAGGATGCCGGCGACGCCGGCACCGAGGGCGATCACCAGCGAGAGCAGATCTGGCGCGAGCCGCTCGGCGATCTCGTCGACTGCGGCGATGTCCATCCCCGGCGGGACGACGTTGGTCACCCGGACGAACCAGGCCATGACCGCCGCCGAGCTGATCGCCAGCACGACCCCCAGGATCTGGTGTTTCGCACCTGAGACCAGCAGTTCTCGTTCGTCGAGGACCGTCCCGATACTCGCGCCCAGCGCCGGCCCGATCAGCGGCGCGATCACCATCGAACCGACGACGACCGCCGGCGAATCGAGCAAGAGCCCTGCCGTCGCGACGAGCGCACTGACGACCGTCAGCGTCACGTAGACGCTGAACGTCGGCGTCAACTCCTCGGCGTGGGTACGAAGCTCCTGTCTCGAGATCCGGTCTTCCTCGACGTCGCCGTTTTCGTACTCCTCACGGAGCGCGTCGAACTTCCGCGAGATCACCGTTTCGGCGTCGACGACCACCGTGTAGGCGTCATCCTCGATCCCTTCCTCTTGAAGGGCGTCGAGGACCGGTTCCACGGCGGGTGCGGGCAACGGAAAGTAGACGACACCCGTGTACTCACGACCGCTGGTCTCGTCGGTAACGACGTAATCGACGCCCTCCGAATCGAGCGTCTCGAGGATCTTCTCTCGGGCACCTGTCGGGATCGTCAACTGAACGAGACGCACACTCGTGTGATGACGGTGCGGGGGGTCATAACTCCGGTGTTGACCGAAGACGGTACGCGGTGCGAACAGCGCTGTAGTGGGTCCACGAGATGGGGTCCGAGTGTCGAGACGAGCGAGTGTGTGATCGTGAACTCGAGTGAATGATCGATTGGCGTTTCTGTGAGCGCGACAAAAAAGCGGAATCGACGATCAGAGATTGAGGTGACTGTTATTCGTCGTCCTCGTCGTCCTCGTCGTCTTCTCCGTTTTCTCCGTCGCTGTCGTCGTCCTCATCGTTTTCGCCTTCGTCGCCGTTTTCTCCGTCGTCGTCTTCACCGTTCTCCTCCCCTCCGTTCTCTTCTTCGTCTCCGTTTTCGTCGCCGTTCTCTTCTTCGTCATCCTCGTCATCGTCGTCACCACCGATTGCAGAACAACCGGCGAGTGGGAGGGTCAGGGCTGACAGGAGGCCGATACCGAATTGTCGTCTGGTTGGGGACACAACCATACGTAACAGTTAGTAATCCGACGTAAAAGCGTTCTCATTTTGGATATATTGCCACCATTTATTATGCTTATTTCCAACGCTAACCGGACCTCTTGTGGGTTATCAATATGTTTTATAGACCCTCCACTAGCCAGGGAAAGAGCGGAGAGAAATGATAGAAAGGGCAAAGGTAGGCATCGATCGCGAACAACGGAACGAGACGAAATCGACTCACACTCGAGAGCGAGTCAGTTTCGAGAAGTTCCGGAACTCTGAATCAGGACAGTGTCGGGAACACGGCGCTCGGGGGCCTTATTAGGCCCCAGCGTCCTACTACATCCATGTTCGACACCCGTCCGAACTGCGAGGCCGAAGTCGTCCTCGTCGGTCGGTCCAACGTGGGCAAATCGACACTCATGCGCGAACTGACCGGCCACAGCTTCGACACCGGTAAGAAACCGGGCGTCACTCGCTCGCCGAACCACTACGACTGGAGCGCCGAGGACTTCGTCCTCACCGACCTCCCCGGGTTCGGCTTCATGAGCGGTGTCGAGGGTGATCGACAAGAGGACATCAAAACCGGCATCGTCCACTACCTCGAGGACAACGCCGAAAAGATCCTCGTTGCGATCCTCGTCGTCGACGGCAAGAGCGTGATCGACATCATCGACCGCCACTCGGATGGCGAGGAGATCCCCTACGACGTCGAGATGTTCCACTTCCTCCGCGAACTCGATATCCCGACCGTCGTCGCCGTCAACAAGATGGACAAGGTCGACGACCGCGACGAGCGGCTGAACGAACTCTGTGATCGACTCGGAATCCTCCCGCCGTGGAAACAGTGGCAGGAGACGATCGCACCGATCACCGCCAAACGCGGCCAACTCTCCGCGCTGAACGAGGCCGTCCGCACCCACCTCCACGACCAGCAACGGGACGATCTGTTCAAGTTCTTCTGACGACCGTTCGCGTCACGGACCATCGCGATCCTCGAGAATGGCGGTCGACACCTCAACGCGGTGTCGTAGCGCTCCTCACACCGGTTCGGATTGCTCGAGCAAAAGCATATACCGACCAGACCCCTACGACAGGGAGATGACGTTTCTCGACCGGAGTATCACACGCAGTATCCTGCCAGCTCTCGCGTTGCTGGCAATCACGGTGGGTGCGTACCGCCCCTGGATACGCCCGAATCCGGAACACAGGGGAGAAACCGATGCGATACCGGATATCCTCCTCCCGAAGATGAACGCAGGGCTCGAGGCGTACAGCGTTCTCTTGCTCGGTCTCGTGCTGGCAGCGCTGGCGATACTCGTCTTCGAACGGACGGCCCGTCGCCGGTCACTCGCGACGGTGCTCGTCGGGAGCGTCACTGTTCTCGTGGCGATCCAGTACCTGCGTTCGACATCGCTGGCCGGGTTCGACTCGACGTTCGTCCCGACCGACGGCTGGTACGTGACGGTTGCAGGGGGCGTTCTCCTCGTGATTACGGGCCTCGTCCTTCGGTTGTCGACCGACCCCAATCCCGATCCCGACCCCGACCACGAACCCCAACCCGAACCCACGGACGAACCGACAGCCGAGTCGACGAACTGAGTTCCGGGCGCGAGCGTTCGTTTCGGTGACTGGGGAACCGTCTGCACCGCCGCCGAATTCGACCTCGCCATCGCACCGTCGGGGATCGCGACAGCGCCACGGCGTTCGATCTCAATCCTCGAGCGCCGTCCGCATCCGAACACACTCGAGTATCTCGCCGTTGATATCGTGGTCGACGTGCTCGACTGGTTCGTATCCGAACCGCTCGTAGAACGGAGCGGCGTTCACCGAGGCGGTGAGGCCGAGCGACTCGAGGCCCGCCTCCCGCGCTGCGGTCTCGAGGTGCTCGAGGATCGTGCCGCCGACGCCCCGTCGCGCGTGGTCGGGGTGAACGTAGACGGCGGTCACCTCGCCGGCCTCGAGGTCGACCCAGCCGAAGCCGGCGATTTCGTCCGACTCGGGGCCGGCCTCGGCGACGACGGCGTGGGTGGACTCGTCACCGAGCGGGTAGCGGTCGGGCCGTTTGTTCGCCGCCCACGCCTCGACCTGCTCGGGGTCGTAGCCGGCGGGGCCGAGTTCGCGGATCGACGCGACGTGGACCTCGACGAGTGCCTCGCCGTCTGCGGGTGTCGCGGGTCTGAGTGGTATGGGGTCCGGATCCGAATCCGAATCCGAGTACGAATCCGAACCGGGATTCGGAGCAGAGTCAGGGCCAGAGCCAGAGTCTGTCTCACGTGTCATATCGATCCTCGACTCGTCTTGACATCCACCCACGACTAAAGTCGTGGGATTCCTCTCGTGGGAGTCTCAGTCGTTCTGAGTCTCTCCGAGAGCGACATTCCCGCGAGATGCGGTACTCTGGTTTGTGTACTCCTCGTTGGCCGTTGTCTCCACCGCGATGGAGGGCGGGTTCTGGTGTTCCCGCCATTCGTGATTGTTCCACTTGAGGTACACGGGCCGTGCCATCGGCCTTACCCTACTATTCTGCCGTCTCAAGAACGATTCTGACGCTACCAAGTCAGCATGCCCCTCGAACCCGCACGAACACGCTAACAAATCCTCGTGGCGAACGGTTGCTTTGCGCTCGCCACACGTGGGACACGTCTGGCTCGTCCACGCCTCAGATTCTTCCTCAACGCCGATACCGTACTCTTCGCACACACATTCGAGGCGATTGATGAGTCTGCGGTACGCCCAGAAGTTGTGCGTTTTCTCGTTCACCCGAGGCATCCAGTGCGTTTCGAGGACGCCCTTGATGTCTCCGACGTACAGCGTCGAAACTCCTTCATCGTGGAGGCGTTCCACGAGACCACGGACGAGAGTGTCTTGGGCGTGGTCGCGTCGGTTCGTGCGTTTTCGGTACAAGCGGTCGATACGCTTGCTGGACTCGCACTGATTTTCGAGGAGTGACTGGTAGTACGCGATTCGCTCCGTAGTTTCACGGAACTCCTCGAACAGGTCACGTCCGTCGTACAGGAGTTGCTGTCCGGTCGTTGTTGTGCAGGCGACGAGGTTGTTTGCGCCCACGTCCAGAGCGGCTTCTTCGGAAGCCAGTGGTGAATCCAGTCGAGAATTATCAACGGTGACTGGTTGGAAAGCCCTGAACGATTCAGCGGTTTCGTCGTACACGATTTCAAGCCGGTTCTGCTCGCCGCTCCACTTCGGGTCGCCAGCAATCTCAACGCGAAGACGCTGATTCCGATTCAACCCGAGTTCGTCTTTGAGTTCGGAGCCGATCGGGACTTCGAGACGGGAGCGGTTCCCGTATTCGATGGTGTACTGGTCGTTGCGGACGTAGGTTCGGAGGACTCGTCCATCTTCTTCGTTACCCCAGTACCCCGGCGGTGATGGTCTCTTATCGAGTTTTCCGGCGTGGTACTTCTCGTTACTTGAGAAGAATGACCGCCACGCTTCCGAGTTCTTCCGGATGATTTGTTGGGCAACACTACTGCTGAGCACTTCTTTGTATTTTCCTTCGAGTTTGCCGGTGTCGGCGTCCCAGACGCTTTTATCGTCTTCGAGGAAGGCTTGGCGGCGAGCGTAGTTTGTCTCGTTCCAGAGACTTGCAGAAGCGTCCAACCAGCGTTTGAACACCTCGTGCTCTTTCGCAGAGCGCGGGTGAACATCGAACTGGTTGGCTCGCTTCATCATCCCATCTTACTAAATGTTAGTTTGTAAAGGTATGGATTAACGTAGGAGACTCAGACTGGCTATCGCTCGTGGTTCGTGACGTGTGTTGTCGGATTCATCCCACGACTAAAGTCGTGGGCTTTCTCCTTGATTCTGTGTAAGTAGCCCGCAACCGTCTCGCCGACCGACCGCCCGTGGATGCCGGTGCTGTTCGTGAGGACGACTCCCCGTTCCTCGAACGTCTCGAGTGGAAAGCGGTCGATCCCGGCCTGAATGGAGTGGACCCACTCGAGGTCGACGAACGTGTCGCGGTGCTCCAGGGTGACGACGGCGTCGCAATCGGGGATTCCGTCGTCCTCGACGGCCGTGACGTCGACGCCGGAACGATCCGAGAGCGCGTCGACGAGTCGCGCCGGCGGGAAGACCGTCCGGACTGACTCGTGAACGCCGAGTCGTGAGAGGTGCATGCGAGACGCTACGCTCGAGAGACAAATTAACGTTGAGCGTCGAGAACGGGCGGCTCGGGTAAAAACCCTCGTCACAAGGGGCTCGGAGGGGGTAACTCCTCGTCACCGCCGCCCTGTTGTTCGTAGACGATCGGGGGCTTTCCCTCTGTCGCTCTCGCGTTCGGTTCCCCCTCGCTCTCACCCAGCGTCGATCACTCCTCCCGCCAGTCCTCGAGCGCTCCTAACGCCTCAGCTACGTCCTCGATCTCGTCCGTCGAAGACAGTCCGTCCTCGGTGAGGACGCCGTCGACGCACTCGACGGGCGTCACGTCGAACGTCGGATTCGCCACGTCGATCGGCGCGTCGCCGTCGTACACCGCGCTGCCGGTGCCGGACTCGAGCGTGACGTTCCCGTGCGGCGAGACCTTGTCGTCGGCCGCCACGACGTAGACCGGGACGTCCTCGTGAGCGGCCGCGATCGCGACGCCGCGCGTGCCGGTCTTGTTGATCACCCGCCCGTCGGGGAGGACGGTGTCGGCACCGACCAGCACGCAGTCGATGTCTTCGCACGCGAGCACGTGCGCAACGGCGGCGTCCGTGTGCAGGGTCACCGGCAGGTCGTCGTCAGCCAGCCACTCGGCGACGTCCCGTCCCTCGCAGGTGGGACGCGATTCGGCGACGAAGACGCGATCCAGCGAGTCCGAGGCGCGAAACGCCTCGAGCACCGTCCCCGACCGCGAGAGCGTCAGCACCGTTCCGGTCGCGTACTCGCCGGCGTTGGCCGCGGCCGCCGTATCCGCCTCGAGCGCGCGGTCGATTCCCTCGGTTGCGGACGCGAGGACGGCTGGCGCGTCCCGTCCGTCAGCGCCGGCCATCGCCCGGTTCACCCGGTTGCGCAGGACGGCCATGCTCGGCCGAACCTCGAGGAGTCGGCGGGCGAGGAGAGCGAGTTCGTCCCACTCCTCGCTCTCGTCCTCGTCCACGTCCTCATCCTCATCGGCCAGTTCGCCGTCACCGCCAGCCCGATCCCGTTCGGACGCGAGCACCCCCGCACGGTCACGCAGAACCTCGAGAGCGCGAACCGAGAGGGTAGCCGCGCCGTGCTCGTCGTCGGCCGCGACGGAGCGAACGGTCGGGGCGACGCGTTCGTACGCCGCCCAGAGGCCGGGGACCGTTTCGCGATCGGGTTCAGAATCGGGTCCGACGCCGAGCATCGTCGGCGGCGACACCCACTCGCTGGCGGTGTGCTCCTCGCTGAGTGTCACCTCGCGATCCTCGCAGTCGAACAGATACGGGTGGACCAGCCACGTCCGCTCGAGGTCGGAGTCGGGGTCGGAGTCTTCGACGCGCACCGGACGCCCGGCGCGGACGAACGCGACCGCTCCGGATTCCTCGTCAGTACCAGCACCCTCGACATCGACCTCGAGGCCGGTCTCCTCCCGAATCTCGACGCGGACCTGTTCGTCCGGATTCCCCTCGGCGTAGCCCGAGACGCCGCCCCAGCGACCAGTATAGGTACCGACCGCGTCGCTTCGGCGCAACAACAGGACCTCGCCGCGATTGCGGAGAAAGGCGGTAACGACGTGCGTTTCGTCGTCGCTTTGCTCGCTGGCGCTCTCCCGGTCACCGTCATCGTCGGCGTCGCCATCGTGCATACTGAGGCCACACTCGCGGTCCGAAAGTCGCTTTCGGCGGACACCGGCCGCCGTCTCCGGTGACGGTGGCCTTTTGAGGACGGTCACCCCACCTGCAGGTATGCACCTTCAGGCAGTGGCGGACCTCCCCGAGATCCGCCCCGGCGACGACCTCGCCGCACTCATCGCCGACCGAACGACAGTCGAAGACGGCGACGTAGTGACGATCGCGAGCACCGTCGTCTCGAAAGCCGAGGGCCGACAGGCCGACCTCACCGACTTCCCGGCGGGACCGAGAGCCCGGGAGATCGCCGGTCGACTCGAGGACCTCTCCGGCGAGGAGAAAGACCCCCGGTTCGCACAGGCCGTCCTCGAGGAGAGTACCGAACTGGTGACCGACGCACCCTTCCTCCTCACCGAAACGCGCTTCGGCCACGTCTGTGTCAACGCGGGGATCGACCGGTCGAACGTGCCCGACCACGACCTGTTACTCTTGCCCAAGCGGCCGACCGAATCCGCCGAGCGGATCCGAACGGGACTGCTCGAGGCGTCGAATCTCGATCCGGACGACGGTGAAAACGTCGCTGTCATCGTCACCGACACCTGCGGACGGCCGTTCCGGTTCGGCCAGCGCGGCGTCGCACTCGGCTGGGCGGGGATGCCCGCGAGTCGCGACTGGCGCGGCGAGACCGACCGGGACGGCCGCGAGATGGGCGTCACCGTCCAATCTGTCGTCGACGAACTCTCGTCGGCCGCGAACCTCGTCACCGGCGAGGGCGACGACGGCACGCCCGCGGTCGTCGTCCGCGACTGGGCGTTCGGCGACCACGAAGGCAGCGACAACCTCTTTCGGGACCTCGATGGCGACTTCGTTCGACACGCGCTGCGAGACTGGCGGTACGACCCGGAGGAGCGCCGATGACGCACGTCGGGATCGAGTTCACGCCCGAGCACCCGCCCGATCGCATCGCCGAACTCACGGCCCTCGCCGAGGATCAGGGCTTCGAGACCGCGTTCACGAGCAGCCACTACTTCAATCGCGATCCGTTCGTCACCCTCTCGCGGATGGCCGACGCGACCGACGAGATTCGACTCGGACCGGGCGTCGTCAACCCCTACGACAGCCACCCCGTCGCGCTGGCCGCGCGCACGGCGACGATCGACGAGGTCAGCGACGGACGAGCCGTCTTCGGCGTCGGCGCCGGCGACCGCTCTGCACTTTCGACCCTCGGTATCGACCGCGACCGACCGCTCCGGCGCGTCCTCGAGACCGTCCGCGTCGCGCGGCGACTGTGGGACGGCGAGACGGTCACCCACGAGGGGACGTTCACGGCGAGAGACGCCGGGCTCAATCTCCAGTCTCACGAGATTCCGGCCTACGTCGGCGCACAGGGTCCGGACATGCTCCGGATGGCCGCGAAACACGCTGACGGCGCGTTGATCAACTACTCTCATCCCGACGACCTCGAGTGGGCGGCGGCGCGGATCGAGGAGGGGCGGGCGGAGCGCGTTCTCGAGAGCGGGTTCGAGGCCCTCTCGTGGGCCAGCGTCAGCATCGCAGAAGACGAGGGTGAGGCCCGAGAGGCCGCGCGGCCGCCGGTCGCGTTCATCGCTGGCGACGTGGCGGAGCCGGTGCTCGAGCGCCACGGGATCGATCGAGAAGCCGCAAAACGGGTCAGCGACGCACTCGAGAGCGGCGACCTGGGCACGGCGTTCGGACACGTGACGCCGGCGATGATCGACGCCTTCAGCGTCGCGGGGACGCCGGAGACGGTCGCCGACCGCTTCGAGGAGGTTCTCGAGCACGTCGACGGGATCGTCGTGGGCTCGCCGCTTGGGCCGGATCTCGAGGCGGGTGTGAGGTTGGCCGCCGAAGCGTTCGAGCGAGCCGGTGTGGCGATCAGTCGAACGTAAACAGCGAACCGACCGAGCCCAGCGTGAGGAAACCGAAGACGCCGATGGCGAAGACGATGAGGATCGTACCGGCGAGGAACAGAAGTGGTGCGAGACCCTCGCCCGTCGCGACCTCGAGGAAGAGTTCGTTCATCTCTGCGATGTTGTCCGCGATGACGTTCAGCGGGACGGCAGTGTCCGTGACCATAGCTAGGCAGGGATTGCCACCGGTGGTACTTGGCCGTGCCGGTCCGTGACGAGCCGTGGCGACCCGCAGTGACCGAGGCGACTGTTCTGTTTCGGTCCAGACGCCAGCGTCGCAGCGACTAAGGGTTGGTCCGCCGTACACGAACCGTGACCGAGGATCAGACACTGACCGACTTTCTCCAGGGAGGTCGTGACGAGAGCACCGAGAGAGACGGCGACGGCGGGAGTTCCGAGACGAGCGGGGAGAGAACCACTGCCGATAGCGAGGGAGAGTCGTGTGACGGCGAGAACGAAACCGGGACCGACGGCGAGGACGACAGTGACGTCGCCGAGATCGAACCGGCGACGACGACGTACGCGTGGGGATCGTACGTCTGTGCAGTGTGTGAAACGTCAGTCGAGCGCGTCTGGCAGCGCGGCGACGGCGACGAGACGGACGGAAATCAGGACGACCTCGTCTGTGAGTCGTGTAAAGTCTGGTGAGCCCCGGCGGTTCGGGCCGATATCGGCGTTATCTAGGCGAACGACCCAGAAGGTTTATACTGCAGTCCTGACTTTGTGAAGACGCAATGGCGAAAGGTACGGTCGCATTCTTCAACGACACTGGCGGTTACGGATTCATCGAAACTGACGACGCGGACGACGACGTGTTCTTCCACATGGAAGACGTTGGCGGCCCCGACCTCGAGGAGGGTCAGGAAGTCGAATTCGATATCGAACAAGCAGACAAAGGCCCACGCGCGACGAACGTCGAGCGCCTGTAGGCCAGTTCGAGAGGAGGTATCGTTTTCCGATTGTTACACACCTCGAGTCGTAACTGTGCTCGGAGCAAATAAGCGATCGCGGACGTTCGGTCGCACGACGGCGTGTGGTGGACGTTCGGTCGCACGACGGCGAGTTGTAAGTGACACAACAGTTCTCGCTCCAGTACTGCGATAGCGACTGTCAGTCCAGTGTGGGGTATATCAATATATGTATGGATCCCGTTCGTCGGAATAGCCAGTCACGAATCGAAGGGCCACAGCGCCGAGAGAGAGACGAACCCTCACCCGCACCGAACAATCAGCACACACACGATATGTGGATGACACAAAACATATGTCTGTGAGACTCTGATTCCGTAGTAGTAGTAACGGACGTCCCCGTCAGGAGTCCCCTCTCGCCACGCTGGTGTGACGAAATACAAACGATGACCGATGCCAATCCCACACAGACCGCTGCTCAGACGGACCGAGCGACGACAACCGAGGCGCTCTCGATAGACGCGACTGCACAGCTGTGTGCCGACGTCGCCGACAACGTCGGTCGCGTCATCGTCGGCCACGAGGCAGAGATCGAGCACGTCGTCACGGCGTTGCTCGCCCGCGGACACGTCTTACTCGACGACGTCCCCGGCGTCGGGAAGACGATGCTCGCCCGGTCGATCGCGAAATCTGTCGACTGTACGTTCCGTCGCGTCCAGTTCACACCCGACCTCCTCCCCTCCGACATCACCGGTGTCAACGTCTTCAATCAGAAAGATCGCGAGTTCGAGTTCCAGCCGGGCCCCGTCTTCGCCAACATCGTCCTCGGCGACGAGATCAACCGTGCGCCGCCGAAGACCCAATCGGCGATGCTCGAGGCGATGGAAGAAGAGCAGGTGACCGTCGACGGCACGACGCGCGACCTTCCACAGCCGTTTACGGTCATCGCGACCCAGAACGCCATCGAGCCCGACCGAACCTACGAGCTGCCCTTCGCCGAAGTCGACCGCTTCATGAAGAAACTCTCGCTGGGCTATCCCGACCCCGCAGAGGAGTCGGAGATGCTCGCGCGGACGGTCGGCCACCACCCCATCGAGAGTCTCGAACCGGTCACCGACATCGAGACGCTGCGACGAGCGCGCGAGGCCGTCAGCCAGATTGCGGTCAAAGAGCCCGTCAGAGACTACGCGACGAGACTCGCGGGATACACTCGAAATCACGCCCGCCTCGGGGTGAGCCCGCGGGGAACCATCGCACTTCTGCGAGCCGCACAGGCTCGAGCGGTGCTGGACGGCCGGGAGTACGTCATCCCCGACGATCTCCAGTACGAGGCCCCGGTCGTGATGAGCCATCGGATCAAGACGAGCTCCAGCTCGAACTCGAACTCGAGTTCGGGGTCGGGGTCGAACGAAAACGACCGCCACCGCGACGGTGCCGCCATCGTCTCGGACGCCCTCGAGCGGGTGCCGGTCGAGTGAGGGTGAGGGGACGATGAACGTAACACGACGAGGGTGGGCCGTCGTCGCCGTCGTCGGCTTCAGTCTCCTGATGGGGTGGGAGTACGGCGCCCGATCGCTGAACGCGCTCGTCGCACCGCTGGTTGTCGTCATGCTGGCGGCCGCGATTACGGTGTCTCGGGCCGATCGGCCGTCGATCGACCGCCACCCCGTCGAAGAGGGGTTCATCGGCGACAGACGGACGATCGGACTGTCGATCACGGCCGACGCACCGATCGCCGCCAGTGTCGAGGATACCGTCGGTGACGGACTCGACGTACAGGACGGCGACAACGTCGGCGACCTCACGCTCGCCGAAGACAGCGACTTTTCCTACGACGCCCGACTCGAGAAGCGCGGCGTCCACGAGATCGGTCCGGCGACGATTACGGT
The DNA here is from genome assembly GCA_025517485.1 of Natronoglomus mannanivorans. GTDB lineage: Archaea > Halobacteriota > Halobacteria > Halobacteriales > Natrialbaceae > Halomontanus > Halomontanus mannanivorans. The sequence goes on from JAOPKB010000011.1 coordinate 167,499, forward strand.
CAGGGACGTGCTGGGACTCGCTCAGCGACGGTTCGAAGGCGGACGCGACGAGAGCGAGAGCCAGCTGAACCTGGGCCAAACGCAGGATCGAGACCAGGAGCAAGTGCGCGTGCTCGTCTATCCGAAAGTGTACGACCTTCACGGGGCCTCAAGGCGCGACCTGCAGGCGCTCGACGACGCGGTCCGCGAGCACAACCGCGAGGAGTTCGACCACCTTCGGGAGTACGAACGCGGCGATTCGTTGCGCGACGTCCACTGGAAGTCGACGGCCAAGCGAGCCGACGGCGAACTCGTCGTCAAGGAGTTCGTCGCGGACGAAGACCTCGGTGCCGTCGATCTCGTCGCCGAATCGACGCCACGACGGGACGACGAGATGGCCTCGGCGGCGGCGAGCGTCGTCACCTACCTCCTCGAGATGGGCGTCGCCGTCGGTGTCACGGCCCCCGACGGATCCTGTCCCGCCCGGACGGGCTACGATCACCACCGGAACGTGTTGCGACTGTTAGCTCGAACCGGTGCTGGCGAGGCGACAGATCGAGAACGACGCGAGGCGGACATTCTGGTGCGCGCGGACGACGACGGGACGGTCGTCCGCATCGACGACCGGGAGATTCCGTTCGACCGTCTCTGTGACGATGCCCTTCGAACGGCGATTACGGGAGGGGCGGGAGAGTCGGGTTCGGACGGCTCCGGGATTGAGGGCGAGAACGAAACTGGAACCGACACCGATACCGAAAGCGACGGCAACTCGCCGGGGGTGACCGCATGAGTACGAAGACCGGCGGACGCTCGCGGACGATCGCCGTCGACAGCGACACCGAGCGAGGACTGTCGCCGAAGACGTTTCGACTGCTGGCACTCGGCGGCGTGGGGATCCTGACGGCGTCGTACATCAACGTCCTCCAGGACGTCACGGCCGTCGTCGGCGGAACCCAGCAGCTGTTCACGCTCGTCATTCTGATGCTCGCGGGTGCGACGGTCCTCGCACACACGATCAGCCCGAAAACGGCGACCGTCCTCTCGGTCGTCGCCGGCGCGCTCGGCTTCGCGTACTACCTCACCGCGACCGGCGTCGGCGTCGGTGTCGTCTTCTCTTCGACCGACAAACTGCTCTCGGACACCGTCGCCCTCGCGACCGGGCTATCGCTACTGCAGATGATGGAAGCCGGCATCTGGACACTCGGGTTCGCTCCCGGCCCCGTCTTCCTCTCGTGGTATCTCGTGCTTCGCGGCCGGTACACCTTGAGCGTGATCCCCGGCGGCATCGCACTGCTGTTTCTGGTCCTCACCGGGGACGCCACGCTCCTCCCGACGCTGCTCGGAACCATGGGCGCCATCGCCGCCGTCGGCTTCGGCGAACTCGAGCGCTACCGCGGGACGATCATGCAAGCCGACGTGCTGGCGATCCTCTTTGCCGTTATGATCGTCCTCTCGCTGTCGATCACGCTCGTTCCCGGCGGCACGTCGGGGCCGGCGTTCCTCGTCGAGAGCGACCACGACGGCACGCTCGAGGGGAGTATCACGTCGTCGCCTGACCGAACGACGATCGCCGGCGACGTCGATCTCTCGCCGGAGGTTCGCTTTACGGTCCACAGCGAGGAGGAGTCCTACTGGCGAACCGGGATCTACGATCGGTTCACCGGCGACGGTTGGGTGCGGACCGGCCAGACAGAGGCCTACGACGGAGCGATCGCACCGCCGCCCGGCGAGACGGAGACGGTCCGGCAGACGGTGTTCGCCGAGGGCCCGCTCGACGTAATGCCGACCGCGCCCCATCCGGTCGATATCGAGGGCGACATTCGGGAGAACACGGAGTTGACGATGCACGGTCAATTCCATCCCGGCGAGCCGCTGATCGAAGGTGACGTCTACAACGTCGAGAGCGCCGTCGTCAACGCCTCGGCCGAAGACCTCGAGGAGGCGGGGACGGACTATCCCGCCTCCGTCGAGGAGCGGTACCTCCAGCGGACCGAGGACACCTCGAGCGAGTTCGAAGCGCGCACCGCAGAGATCACCGCGGACGCGGACACCCCCTACGAGACGGCCGTCGCGATCGAACGACACCTCCGGAGTTCGAAGGGATACTCGCTGAACGTCACCCGACCCGATGGAAACGTCGCCGAGGAGTTCCTCCTCGAGATGGACGAGGGCTACTGCGTCTACTTCGCGACGTCGATGACCCAGATGTTGCGAGCCGAGGACGTTCCTGCGCGATACGTCACCGGCTACACGAGCGGCCAGCAGGTCGACGACAACGAGTGGGTGGTTCGCGGGTTGAACGCCCACGCGTGGGTGGAAGTCTACTTCCCCGACCACGGCTGGGTCGCCTTCGAGCCGACGCCGGGCGATACCCGTGACTCGGTCCACAACGAACGTCTCGAGGACGCACGCGAGGACGAGGAGGACAACATCGACACCGAACGAAGCGAAGACGTGCCGGTCTCCGAGACGGAAACGGAGACGGCAGACGCCGACGCGCTCCCGTTCGAGGAAACGGACGGTCTCGGATCGGATACCGACACCGAGGGTAACGAGACCAGCCCGATCGGTGGTGATGGGCCAGCTCCCGAACAGATGCCCGATCAGTACGGGCCGATCGACCCACGAACCGGACAGGGATACGATCCGAACAGATCGACGTTCGACGAGACGGACTTCGAGACCGACGACGAATCGGACGAGACGGAATCCGAGACGCCGTTGTACGCACCCGAAAACGTCGCCCTGGGAATCGCGGTTCTCATCGGCCTCGCTGCGGGCGCACACCGAACCGGCGCGACGAGACGGGTCAGCCGCGAAGCACAGCTCCAGTGGCACGGCTTCCAGCGCTCGCCCGAGGCCGATACCGAACGCGCCTACCGACGGCTCGAGTTGCTCCTCGAACGTCGTTACCGGCCGCGTCGGCCAGGCGAGTCGACGCGCCAGTATCTCGACTCGCTGTCGCAGGTCGGTTACTCGTTCGACGACCGTGTCCGCGAGGTCGGTCGGCTCTACGAACGATCGACGTACGGCGGTGGGGTAAGTCGCGAAGAGGCGGACGAGGCAGTTGCACTCGTCGACGCGATGGCCCGCGAAGAGTTGCCGCTAGTCGGCCGATTCTGGCGGTAATCGTCTCGATCCCCTAAAAAGAACCGCACGACAGCGTGCAGGTCCCGATAGTGTTTAATATGGCCCTTTCGTACCATCACCTGTAATGTCGGAAGTCTGCTCGACGTGCGGGCTGCCTCAGGAACTCTGCGTCTGCGAAGACGTGGCCAAGGGCCAGCAGCAACTCAACATCCGCATTGACGAGCGCAGATACGGTAAGGAGGTAACGATCATCGAAGGATTCGATCCGAAGGACGTCGATCTGGACAGTCTCTCGTCGGATCTCAAATCGAAGTTCGCCTGCGGAGGCACCGTCGAAGAGGGCCAGATCGAACTTCAGGGGAACCACACTGGCCGCATCGAGGACTTCCTTCGGGATCGCGGCTTCAACGTCGCGTGACTATTCGATGATCTGAGACGGCTTCCGAACCCATCGTCTTCTCTCGAGTCCGGGTGTCGAGCGACTGCGTTGTCTTTTCTCGAGTCCGTGTACCGTCGCCTCACGTCTCACTCGTGACTCGCCACGTCGCACATTTTACCGGTGAACTGCCACTCGAGTGTCACGGCTCGCGACTCGTGATCCGTGACTCGTGACTCGCGACTCCCAGCTATTTCTCACGAATTCACGGACCGCTCGAGCCGAAATAGAGGGCCGAGAGTTCAAAACGGTGCGTCGGGTGTATCCGAGTTCGAGTCCGAGCCCGAGTCGTCACCCGTCGACGCGGTACGAGCGCCGACGGCGCTCGTACTGGGATTCGAACTCGAATCCGCAGTCGCGACCAGCTCGAGCCCACACTCCTGAGACCACGCCTCGAGCCCGCCGGCCATACTCTCGACGGTCGTGTCGGCACAGCCTTCGTAAGAGCCGATCAGGCGTGCGGCCTGCACGCTCGCTTTGCCGTGGGGACAGACGGTGACGATGCGGTCGACGTCGTCGTCGGCGACCGATTCGACTCGCTGTGGGAGTTCGTGAAACGGCACGTTCTCGCTGTCGGGAATGTATCCACGGTCGAAACTCGTCGGGTCTCGAATGTCGATAACACGGAGGGTCTCGTCGTCGTCCTCGAGGAGGTCGTTGACCGCCTCGGGAGTGATTTCGCCGTCCATGAGGCTGGAATTGGATCGCGACTCGAATAAGCGCCACGGGTTGGGTGCGGTGGTGGTGGCGTCCGACGTGCTGGAGACGACTGGAGCCCCGACAGCGTCAGGATAACAGCCCCTCCTCTTTCGCGAGCAACAGCGCGCTGATCGTCGAATCGTTCGCCGGCGATTCGCGAGCGCGCTCGAGGGCGTCCGAGATCGGTATCGATCGAACCGCGAGGAACTCGTTGCTGTCGAGTTCGCGCTCGCCGAGTTCGAGTCCCTCGGCGTAGACGACCGCCCGCTCGTGGCGGAGCACGCCGGTCGCGACCGCGTACTCCTGGAGGAGTGCGGTGCTCGAGGGGCTAAATCCGGTCTCCTCCTCGAGTTCTCGGCCGGCCGCCTGCGTGTAGGACTCGCCGTCCTCGACGATGCCGGCGGGGAGCTCGAGGTGCGTCTCCCGGATCGTCGGGCGGTACTGTTCGACGAAGAGGAGGTGGTCCTCGGTGGCGGGTGCGTCCTCGGGTTCGGTCCGCGAGCCGTCCTCGTCGCTCGACGACTCGGCGACCACCGTTCCGTCTACGCGAGCCACGACGACCACCGCAGGCGGAAGGTCGGCCCAGAAGTAGCGCTTTTCGGTCCCGTCGGGTTGTCTAAGGAGGTCGTAGCCACCGTCGTACCAGCCGGTTTCGTACTCAGTGTGCGATTCGAGCAACTCCCAGTCGGTCGGATCGGTCGGCGGAACCATTGTCAGTCTCGGGTGTCTGTGTGATCTCGAGGCGGTAGAAGGTGCCGTTTTGCTCGACCCAGACGGCGTCGCCGTCGACCGCGTTCGATTCCCAGATCTCGAGTTCGCCGAACTCGTCGAACGGCGTGTGAGTGAACGACTCCTTGAACCCGAACCGGCCTTCCTCGTAGGAGTCGGAGACGCCGTCGTCAGCCTCGAGTGCGCTCATGGTGTACGGGAACCGGTTCGTCGAGAGGTTGTCGGCCGGAATCGTCTCGGTGACGTTCTCGTGGGCCGGCTCGCCGTCCTCGAGATCGATCTCGGCCGCGGTGACGTAGTAGACGTCGCCGCCGCCGATGAGAGAGGGGAGCGCGCCGAGGGCGAGCAAGACGGCCACGGGGACGACCAGGAGGAGCAGGTAACGCCGTCGCATTAGGTAAGAGTCGGGACCGGGTCGGTATAAGGAATGCGCGTTTCGTCGCCTTCGTCGGTCCCCGTCTTCCGGATCCGTATCGAACTCAGTTCGTCTCGACCAGTTCGCGATAGATCCGCCCGAACGCCTGCCGGCGCAGCGTCGCGACCGCGGCGTCTTCTTTCTCGTGGAACGTCGCTGCGACCGCCTCGCCGTCGGGACCGGCGTGCCAGACCACGTGGTCGACGTTCTCGTTACCGGTCTCGACGACCTCGCCGTCGTACCCCTCGCGCCACTCGTCGTACTCCTCGCGCGTGCCAACGGTAACCTCGAGCAAACTCGCGAACAGTGCGTCGCGGGCGGTTTCGACGACGTCGCTCGTCACGCGGTCGCCGTACTCCTCGCGGTCGAACTCCATGGCGCGGGCGGTCTCGCGGACGACCGTCTGGGCCGCCGGGCCGACCGCCTCGTACTGGTCGCGTGCCATCGCTACGGAGTCGGGTGCGAACGTTCCCTCGGTGTGCATGGTCGAATACTCGAGTGGCGGGTGGTTTACCTCTACTCGTTTTCGTCTTCGGTCGTGGCTTCGGCTTCGGCTTCGTCCGTGCGCTCGGTCTCACTCTCACTCTCGCGCTCATCGTCGCCGTCCTCGGTCTCGCCGTCCCCCTCGCTCCCCTCCTCGTCCTCGTACATCTGTGCGGTCATCTCGCGTGCCTCCTCGAGAATACGTCCTGTGTCGCCGCTCATCGCGGCTCCGCGACCCGGCTGGCTGGTCTGGCGGGCGAGTTCGTTCTCGAAGGAGGGTTTGCCGTGGCTGTGCTCGTGCCCGTGACCGTGTCCCCCCGCCGACTCTGCAGACTCGGACGCGAACTCCGGCGTCTCCACCTCGAGGGCGTACTCGACGACCTGCTCGCCGAGTTCCTCGGGCCCGCAGTCGGCCCAGTCGGGAGCGTACTCCTCGAGCCACTCGAGGTGGTCCTGACGGCCGATCGAGGCGGTGATCGCGAGGTGGTTCGCGAGGTGGACGGCGTCTGCCTGCTGTTCGTCGCAGACCGGACAGGCGTATCCCATACCCGCCTGAAGGGACGCGAGCCGTTTAACTCTTAGATCTAAATCTGGTACCGAGTCACTCGAACTCGGCGCCACCGCGTCCCGCTCTCCGAACCCGAACTGGCTCACACGCGGCTCCACCGAGGCGAGAATTATCGGCGTCACAGAGCACCCGAAAGTATACTTTCCGCCACTCGGAGGGAGAAATATGTCTGGTGGCCTATCGAGGCGTTCTCTCGTCGGACTCCTCGGATCCGGCGCCGTATCGGGATGCCTCGGAAACGGTTCCGATAGCGACTCCAGTGGTACTCGAACCGAGACGACAACCGAGGGTTCGGAACGTGGCGAACACGTACCCGACGAATGTGATTTTCCGCCGACGAGCCTCCGAGGACGAGCAGACCCGATCGAGACGACCGTCGAAATCGAGCGGCTGGACGATTCCCGAGCGGCGTGTGCGACGATCGCTGCGAAGGCCGCTCTCGAGCAGTTGGCGGAACGACTCGATCTCGAGCTCACTGACCGCTCTCACTGGGTTTCGGCGGGCGCACGACTGTCCGGCGAGCGACACGTCGCGGAGATCAGGGTGCGTGCCGAACGAAGTACTCGAGACGGCGAGCCGTCGTACCATCTCTGTCCGGATCCGAGGTTCGATTTCGACGACGCCGTCGAAGCAGTGCCGAGGGAAGTGACAGTGACGATTCTCGTCGAGGGTGAGAAGGAAAAGGAAAAAGAGAAAGAGGAGTGTTCTACAGACGTCCGATTGGTACAGGAGCAAGTTCACCTCGATTCACCGTAGTTTCCCGTAGAGGTCAGAAGTCGGCAGAACACGGATATCGCACTCGGCGGAGATGTGGAACGGTCACGCGAGGAGAATCCGGATGTCCAGCGAATGCAGTTCGAATCGAGAAGAGACCACACCGACACCGAGACTACCCGAGTTCGCGGATCATCACGATCGCGTCCTCGCCGTCGTCGTAGTACCGGGGGATTCGGCGCAGCGGTTCGAAACCGAAGTCGCGGTACAGTCGCTTCGCGCCGTCGTTGGAGTCGCGAACCTCGAGTTTCACCGTCGTCGCGTCGTTGGTCGCCATCACCGCGAGCGACTGGGAGAGCAGCGCCGAGCCGACACCCTCGCCGCGGTGCTCGGGGTGGACCGCGATGTCTTTGACGTGCCCGAGGTTGCGCCCGTGATTCGGCGTCACGTCCGAGACGACGTAGCCGGCGATCCGGTCGGCGTCGTCGATCGCCACGAGAAAACCGGGTTCACCCAGAAACGTATCGAAGGCGTCGTAGGGCCAGGGTTGGGTGAACGACGCGTTCTCGATGCGAACGACGCCGAGTAAGTCCGCACGCTCTGCGGTCCGAATCGAGACGCCGTCGTCGGTCGCCGGTGCGGAGGTCGTCACACTTCGAAAGTGGGTGGCGAACAGTAAAAAATATAGCCCGTGTCCGTCGATCGCGTGGTCGCGAACGTACAGTCGTCTACACGTCTCGGAGCAGAGAAACAGATTCGAAACGGCAGATGCGACTCGAGTCGGCTCAGAGAGGCTCGAGGTCGGCGATCTCTTCGTTCGACCAGTCGTAGAAGTGCATGTCCGTCGTCCGGAGGACGGTCACACACTCGTTGTACTGCGCGCGGGCCTCGTCGGCGAGCGGGTCGTCGGGGTGTTCCTCGATCCACTCGCGGAGTTCGGCGAGTGCCGTCGGAGAGTAGGTGTCCATGCGGTCCTGATGGGCGAGAATCTCGACTTTGCGGCGTTCCTGTCCCAGCGTTCGGACGAGCGCCCAGCCGGCGACGCCCCAGAACGCGAGCAGGGTGAATCCGAGCATCCCCAGCACGCTCAGCGAGAGGGAGGTCATCATCAGTCGTCACCTCCGGGGACGTCGACCGGTTCAGTGCGTCTGTCCCGGCCCTCGAGAACGGTCATGATCGCGTAGCCGATGATCGGGAAGGTCAGCAGGACGACCATGCCGCCGATCATCTCGATCGAGCCGAACTCGTCGTAGGCGAAGTAGCCCATGATGAACAACATGACGGCGGGAATGACGTACTTCACGACCGGATCCCACCACTGGCCGACGTGGATGCCTGCGTTCCGATTGACCGCGAGCAGGCGCAGGCGTTCGGGTCCGAGGACCCAGCCGATGATACCGATGATCGCGAGCGTCGCCAGCGGCAGTCCCCAGCTGCCGAAGACGAAGTCGAGGTAGTCGAGCAACTCCGCGGAGTACGCACTCGGGATGCCGAGCAGCCAGATGAGCCCGCAAACGCCGAGAACGGTCTGCGTGCGGTCGAACCGCGTCTCCTCCTCGAGAGTCGTGACGCTCACTTCCGTGATCAGGAGTCCGGAGGTGAACGTCGCGAGGAAGAAGCCGACGAAAAAGAGGACGGCAACCAGACCGCCGAAGGGGATCTCGGGGAACACCTGCACGAGCGAGATGAACGCGAGGTTCGCGCCGGCGTCGGGGGCGACGCCGACCGCGAAGACGATCGGAAAGATCGCCAGCGCGGCGAGGATGCCGATACTCGACTCGCCGAGAGCGGTGAAGACACCGCCGCCGAGTGGGACGTCGTCGTACTCTCGGAGGTAGCTGCCGACGGTCAGCGCGATCCCCCAGCCGAGTCCCGTCGAGAACAGCGCCTGTCCAAGTGCCTCGATCCAGGTCCCGCTGTAGGTGAGATAGGCCCATTCGACGCCAAATGTGAACGCGATTCCCTCGCTCGCCCCTGGTAAAGTAAGCCCGCGGATCGTCATGATGACAAGCGAGAGCACCAGCGCCGGGACCGCGTAGACGACGATCCGTTCGACGCCGCGTCGGATTCCCAGCGCGAGGATCGCCGCGATAGACCCCATGACGACCGTGTGAAGGCCGATGGTCAATACCGGGTTCGCGAGGAAGCCATCCCAGAACGCGACCGGTTCGAACCCGCTCGCGGTGAAACTGAACAACAGCGAGTGGATCGCGTAGTACAGCGTCCAGGCGATCACCGGCGCGTAGTACGACATCAACGCGACGTTGACCAACAAGACGACGACGCCGAAACCGACCAGACCGCCGCGGCCGACGACCTCACGGAACGCGCCGATAACACCTTTGCCCGTGTACCGACCGAGCGCGACTTCGGCCATCAACCCCGGAATCGCCAGAACGAACAACAGGATCAAGAACGCGAGGATGAACGCACCCCCACCGTTGTTCCCGGCGACGTACGGAAACCGCCAGATGTTCCCCGCACCGACCATCGCACCGATCATCGCCATCAGAAACCCGAACCGCGTTCCCCACTCGGCTCGAGCAGTCTTTGCTTGCGTTCCTGCCATGCGAAATCACGCACCGGGACACGAGCGGCAGTAACGTATATCCGTGATATTGTATACCAAGAACCACACTCTTAATGGAATGTTTCTGACGGTGTGGGAGGAGTACGACAGCGACCTCGAGAGCCACGTTCGTCCGCGTGCGTGCCAGTTTAAGTTCACTTCCGGGATCAGGCCCAATGGGCTTCGAGACGGGTCACAAAGCCGAATAAATCTGTATAGGTGAATGGCTTAGGTAGTTGCTTCCAGTAGAAAGACGTGAATGGGATCCACTCGAGGCCTCACGGCTACGATGTGCCCCGTCATCGAATCATGCCCGAGAGACCGCACGATCGATCGAACGCAGGACCGCAGGCGTACCGCACCGACGGGTACAGCACGATCAGTACACGAGTCGTTCTCACGATCGCAGACGAGACTGGAACCGAGATCGACGCGCTCCCGACGCTGTACGAGACGATAAACCCCGAAGCACTCGACCGGTTCGTCGACAGCGCGACCGACCGAGCCGTTTCAGTGACCTTCGAATACTTCGACCACAGGATCACCGTCACCGGGAACGGGGAGATCGACGTGCGCCCGCTCTGATAGCCTCCTCGCCGTACATGGCGAGGTTACCTCGCACTGTCGGATAGCGTGGTAACTCTCGAGACGGGTGTTTCGGTCTCTCGACAGCGGCGACGAGCGACGAAAACACTTCTCCGTCACCGGTGCATTCAGTCTTCTCCCACCTTCGGCACCGACGAGATTGTCGGTTTGAGTCCCGCCGTACTGTATCCGTTCGTCCTCGTCGGGGTCGGGGTTGGGGTTGGGGTCGGTATCGATATCAGAACCGGCTATCGTTTCAGCCCCGTGATCCGTGAGCGGCGTCGACACGAACGACGGCTCAGGCCGGAATCGCGTCGATGTCGAACTCCTCGGTGAGTTCTTTCAACTCGTCGAGTGCATCCTGTTCCTCACGCAAATTCTCCTCGAGTAAGTCCGCCGCGTCGTCGAGTCCGAGCTGGTCGGCCAGCGGGATCAGGTTCCCGTAGGCTGCGATCTCGTAGTGTTCGGTCTTCTCGGCGGCGGCCATGTTGTGATAGTCCATGACGTCCTGGTCCGGATCCTCGGCGACGAACTCCTCGTACTCCGTGATCAGGCCCTCGATTCCTTCACACTCTTCTTTCTCCGGCGGTTCACCGAACTCCTCGAAGACCTCCTCTAGACGCTCGATGTGTTCCTGGGTCTCCTCTCGGTGCTCGGAAAACGCCTGTGCGATCTCCTCTCGTTCGGTGTTCGACTCGAGGTCGTCGAGTGCATCGAGCAACTGATGCTCGGCGTGATAGATGTCCTCGAGGCCGTGCTCGAACAGATCCTGCAGTGTTTCAACGCTCATTGTAGACCACGCCGATGGCTTCACCGGAGACGAGAAAAAGTCGTGACCCTGCGACGGCAGGCGCGCGGTGTCGACCGTCGACGGGATGGTCACCCCGACTGCGCCTGCTCGACACGGTCCGCGTATTTCTCGAGCGCACCGGCCAGCGTTCGCGCCTGATCGGGCGTCAAGCGAAGCTCTTCCATGTGGACCGGCAGGTGTTTCTCGGTCGCGTTGTCGACCTCGAGCCGGAGACGAACGCACTCGGGGTCCTCGCGGTCGGTCGTCGCGTCGAGGACGGCGACTGTCTCTTCCTCGAACTCCTCTCCGGTCACGACAGCCTCGGCGAAGTCGAGCGTCGTGTAGGCGTTGACGTCCATCAATCGGTCTGGCATTCGTGTCTCGAGAGAGGTGGGCGAGTGACTTAGGCGCGACGACGGCGGTCGGATTCGCGGTCGAATCGGCGTTTCGAGGGCGGTCGCGACGCTCGAGTCACGGCCGTCGAACGACCGCCTCGAGCCTCGTCCACTCAGGGCCCGGTCTCGACCCGCTGGCGGTCGGACGGACTCGACGGGAGACGATGAACACGACAGCGTTCCTCGAACACGTCGTCTTCCGGGCCGACATCGGAACCGAAGACCCGATGGGCGTCGTGAAAGCGGTCGGCGACGCGCTGGCCGAAACCGGAGCCGTGTCCGAGTTCGAACTCGGGGGCGGACGCCCACAGTTACCTGCCGACTCCGAGTCGCTGTTCGCCGATACCGAGTCGACGGAGCGCGCCGCGGGAGACGAGCGACGGTTCTCGACGGACAAGCGCGGAGAAGCGTTATCGTCGCCGCCGACTTATCGGTTCAACGTGACGTCGAATCCACGGTCGAGTGCGGTGATTCGGGTGGACGGTCGTGAGCGATCAACAGGTGTCGGCCAAGCGGCCGATCGGGACACTCAGCCGTTTCGGACACAGACACAGACATGGACAGGGACACGGACACGGAGATCGGCAGTGGCCGCATCGAGTTCCCGAACACTCGAGAGAACGGCGAGAGAGGCCGCAAAGTCCCCGAGAGGAACACGACGACCACCCGTGAGCGCCAGAAACGGGCAGTCGAGACACGGGTTTCGACGACGAACCGATGATTTGATTGATGGGAACAGCAGTGAACTATTGCAATGAACGACTTCGACGGCGAGCCTCACGAACCGGCCGAAATCCTGCTCGTCGAGGACAACCCCGGTGACGTCCGCCTCACACAAGAGGCGTTCGCGGAGGGTCGAATCGAGAACACGCTCCACGTCGTCACCGACGGCCTCGAGGCGCTCGACTTCATCTACCAGCGCGGTGAGTACACCGACGCGCCACGTCCGGACATCGTCCTCCTCGATCTCAACCTGCCGCGACTGAACGGTGACGAAGTACTCGAGGAGGTCAAAGACGACGAGGACCAACGACACATCCCGATCATCGTCTTGACGAGTTCGAAGGCCGAAGAAGACGTCGTCCGGTCGTACGAACTACACGCCAACGCCTACCTCACGAAACCCGTCGATCCCGACGCCTTCATCGAGATCGTCAGATCGCTCGAGGAGTTCTGGCTCTCCGTCGTTCGGTTGCCCGGAGACTGTCTAGAAAGCGAGTAAGCGTGATTGTCCGGAGACTGTCTGGAAAGCGAGTCAGAACCGAACACAATCGGTCGTCTCAGGCCGACCAAAACAGTTTGGAGTAACCATTGTCATACCCGACTACAATTCGTTTCGTATGGAAACAACGGAGCAACGAACGCTCGATCTGGATACGGTCCAATCGCTCCTCGGTCAGTCCCAGCGACGCTACCTGCTCTATCACCTGATGGAAAACGACTGTGGGAACGTCGAAGAACTCTCGCTGCAGATCGCCGCGTGGGAACACGACGAATCGGTCGAAACAGTCGACGAAGACGCACGCGAACAGGTCGTCATCTCGCTCGTTCACAACCACCTCCCACGACTCGCCGACTACGACGTCGTCGAATACGATCTGCGTAGCGGCGACATCGTCCTCACCGACCGCTTCGACGAACTCGAGCCGTTCGTCGACCAGTACAAGCAAGCGGAGAACACCGAGGTTCCGGACGTCCGTCCCCTCTCCCAGCGCTCCTGAATTCTCTCGTCAGTCAGCAGTCGTCGGTCGGCAACCGACAACACGTCATACCGGCACACGAGAACAGACGCCGACCCTCAGTCCTCGAGTGTCCCCGCCTCGATGTCGATACTCGCACGACGCTGGGCGGTCCGTTCGACGAACTCCTCGGGCAGGGCGTCGATCTCGCCGACCTGCACGCTCCAGAGGTTGGCGTAGAGACCGTCCTGGGCGAGCAGCGTCTCGTGGTCTCCCCGCTCGACGATCTCGCCGTCGTCGAGGACGAGGATCTGATCCGCGTTTCGGACCGTCGAGAGCCGGTGGGCGATCGCAAAGGTGGTTCGGTCGGCGACAAGTTCCTGCAGGCTGTTCTGGATGAGCACCTCGGTCTCGTTGTCGACGTGGCTCGTCGCCTCGTCTAAGATCAACATCGAGGGATCGTTCAAGATCGCGCGAGCGATCGAAATCCGCTGGCGCTGCCCACCGGACAGCTTGACCCCGCGCTCGCCGACGGTCGTCTCGATACCGTCGGGAAGTTTCTCGACGAACTCCCAGGCACCTGCCCGCTTGATCGCCTCGAGGACGTCCTCGTCGGCGACCTCCGGTCGACCGTAGGCGACGTTCTCCCGGATCGTCCCCTGAAAGAGAAACGGCTCCTGGCTGACGTAGCCGATCGAGTCTCGGAGACTCGAGAGCGTGACGTCTGTGATGTCGGTCCCGTCGACGCGGATCTCGCCGTCGTCGGCGTCGTACAGCCGCATCAAGAGCTTGACCAGCGTCGTCTTCCCGGCACCGGTCGGGCCGACGAGTCCGATCAGGTCGCCCGGTTCGGCGGTGAGGCTGACACTGTCGAGGACGATCTCTTCGCCGTCACCGTCTCCGCTCGAGCCGACACCCTGCTCGGTCTCGTAGCTGAAACTGACGTCGTCGTACTCGACGCGGCCCGCGACCGACTCGAGGGAGACGGCGTCGTCGGCTTCGGGCACCGAGGAGGGTTCGGTCATCAGTGCGTACACTCGCTCGGCGGCCGCTTGCGCGTACTGGTAGTCGTTGACGATCTCGCCGAACTGTCGCATCGGCCAGAGGAACCGACGGCTGTACATCAGGAAGGTGACCAGCACGCCGGCCGACAGCGTCATCGTGAACGGACCGGGGGCTCCGAACAACACCCAGTAGCCGCCGACGAGGAAGGTGAGAACGAAGCCGGCACCGGTGATGATCCGCAGCGTCGGGAAGAACTTGATCCGGGTCGTAATGGCGTCCCAGTTGGCGTCGAGGTACGTCCGCGAGGCGCCCTCGACACGGTCGTACTCGAACCCCTCCCGGTTGTAGGCCTTGATGACCTCGACGCCGCTGACGTTGTTCTCGAGCCGGGAGTTGAGCTGGCCGACCGAGGACCGAACCGTCTGATACTTCGGCTTGACGATCCGGACGAAGACGTAACTCGCGAGCATGAGCGCCGGAACGGCGACGAGCCCGACGAGCGCGAGTTGCCAGTTGAGCCAGAGCATCAACCCACCGACCCCGACGACGAGGACGGAGATCCGAATGAAGTTGTTCAAATCCCGCGTGAGGAACTGCTCTAGCTGGTTGACGTCGTTGTTCAGGACGCTCATGATCTCGCCCGTCTGGACCTCGTCGAAGAAGGACTTATCTAGTCGTTGAACGACGTCGTAGGTATCAGTCCGAATGTCGTGTTGGACGTTCTGTGCGAAGTGGTTCCACGCCCAGCTGTTGAGCCAGTTCAAGCCGGCGACAGCGACGTACGTCGCCCCGATAATCCCGACCGAGAGCCAGAACTGACCCGTCTCGGTTCCCGGAATCCAGCCGTCCGGAACGAGGGGCAGCGTGTACGCCCCGTCGCCGGTAAACAGGGCGTCGATCGCGACCCCGATGATCAGCGCGGGAACGAGCTCTAACAGTCTGGCGACGACGCTCGCGAACCCACCGACCGCGAACTGGAGCTTGTATCCCCGCCCGTAATCGCGGAACAACTCCCACATAGCGTTGTCGACCCGACCGCGCATCTCGGCGAACGGGTCGGAATCCTGTTTCGAATTAGACACACTGACCGATCGGTTAGCAAGCCTCAAAACAGTTGTGGCGTCTGCAAACAAGGAACACGATCGATCGGTGTCGACAGGATCACAATACCCGTCACGGCAGACGACTGGCGATCGACGACAGACGATCGACAACCGACAAACGGAGACCGGCGACCGACAACACCGACCTCACACGACTGCCAGGTCACTCCTCACGGACGAGATCGTCTAACACGTGCTCACGGACCGCCTCTCGAGCCGTCAACGGTGCCTCCTCGGGACCGAGCGTCGCCTGCCGAGTTCGTGCCCCCTCGAGTGCGTCGAGAACGAGATCCGCGGTCGTCTCGGGATCGACTTCGCGAAACGT
The DNA here is from genome assembly GCA_025517485.1 of Natronoglomus mannanivorans. GTDB lineage: Archaea > Halobacteriota > Halobacteria > Halobacteriales > Natrialbaceae > Halomontanus > Halomontanus mannanivorans. The sequence goes on from JAOPKB010000011.1 coordinate 183,063, forward strand.
CCCGTCCTCGATGCCATCCGCGATGATCGACGCCAGCGCCGACCGAATGGCGTCGTTGTTCGCCTTCAACTGCTCACGGAACCCCTCTTGGTGGGCCGCCTGAAGACGCAACTCCAGTACTGCACGCCAGAAGGCCTGCCGGTCTGCGTCCGCAGGTTGGACGACGAATCGATCGACGAACGCGAGCAAACGCGCCTCCGGATCGTCGGTCTCGGATTCGATCTCTACGAGCCACTCGTCTAACCGGTCGAGAAACCGCTCGAGAAACGTCAACAACAACTCCTCTTTGGTATCGAAGTGATAGTGGATGAGCGACTTGCTCGTCCCCGCTTCGGCGGCGATCGCACGCATCGTGAGCCCGGCGTACCCCTCCTCACAGAGAACGTGATAGGTCGCATCCATGATCTCCTCGCGAGCGTCCGCCGGTTCGGCCTCCGGTGCTGGCGACGGTGAGGCTGAAGCCGAATCCGAGGACGAAGACGAACTGGCGTCCGAATCTGACGTCGACGACGAACCGTTCGACGGCCGTTCCATACGTACACATTCGGATCCGGTGACGTAACAGTAGCGGAAGGCGACCTCGACCGAACGTATCTCGCTCATGGAGGCCGTTCTTGCCACCAAATTAATGTGTGAACAAACACCACGGTTTGGGCGGCGGTGAGAAAGAAATCGGACAGCAACGCACGCAGCCCCGAAAAATATCGGCCATCGCGAGACGAGACGATCGCACAGTCTGCGACTGTCGGAGACACGACCGAGAACGGTCACAGGGGACAAGACGACCACTGACGGCGAACCCCTGAGTCGGGAACGTAGCCCTCGACGGTCACGAAACGACGCGAGCGGCGATCGCCTCCGAGAGGACAGTGGTTCGGGACCTCACTAGTCGGCCAATCGACTCCACCACAGAGCTGTCCGAACACGTTTCAGCACCGATCGTGGCGAAACGATCACGAGCGAGCGACGCGACGACCGACTCGAGTAGCTATCGACGAATCAGTCCGAAAAGATGACGACAAACTCGAGGACAGCCCTCCCAGCGAAACCGAGATAGCGGCGACAGTTTCCGCTAGTCCAAAGCCCGGGTATCGCTTGCTTCCGTAGGGGTACTTATGCTGCTCACGCTCAAAGGACAGACCATGATACCAGTCGTGCGTAATCGGTCCGAGCGCTCCCAGCGCAAACTGGCCGTGGTCACAGTGGAGGGGACACGATGACCGACGTCAGCAAGTGCCAGAATCCCCGTCCCGAGGACACAGAGGTCACGGAGGACTCCGAAGAAAACACCGACCACGAGCGTGAGGACGCCCATCTCGACGGCGTCGAAGTCGGTGCCGGATGTACAGAAATCTGGGAACACCTGGCCGAACAACGCGACGAATAAGACCCTCGAGGCGAGACAGTAGGGCATTATTTCACGATCTACGACTTCTCGAAGAAATATTCGCCCCGGTGAAGACCTTTTTGAGCAGCAAGCCCCTACCGTCAGGTCATGACGGATGACCGTCCCGACGACCGATCTCGGCCACGCCGCGACCGCGAGCCAAATCACGGTCGCGAACGTGAACGTGAGCGCGAGCGGTCGATCCCCACAGATCGTGAATCACCCGTCGGCGCACCGGTCATCCGGGGCGACGAATCGGTCACCGGCACTCACGCTCGTGACGCCGTCCAATTCGATCCCGACGATCCAGACAGCCTGCAGGAAGCCGCAGAGACAGTCTACCAGTTCGCTACCGGAACCGCCGGCAGTGAAGACAACCTCTACATGCTCCGCGGTGCAGCCGCCTGCGCAGCTCTCGTCCGTGGCGAAGGTTCGTACAAAGCCGCCGCAGAACGCGCGAGCGTGAGCAACACTGGAGTGAGTTCAGAGGCTGCTGCGAGGACTGGAGACGACGCTGGAACCGAGACCGATACCGGTACCGATACCGGTACCGGTGCCGATACCGAACACGAAGCCGTCAGCGTCTCGTTCATTCGAAAGTGGGCTCGCGTCCACGACCTCCCCCAATCCGTTCGCCGACAGGTCGCCCTCGGACACATCGCTCCGACCGCCGCCAAACACATCGCCCGCGTCGGCGGCGAAGCTCGCCTCCTACTCGCGTGGGCTACACTCGACGGCGACCTCACCGTCCGCGAGGTTAGACACGTCGCTAGCGCCGTCAACGACGGCATGGCCATCGACCGCGCACTCGACGATCAGGGCGTTACACTCGGCCGACTCGAGCTCACGCTGCAACCCACCATCTACCGTGATCTTCGCCGACAGGCATCCAACGAGAGCACCTCCCCCGACACACTCGTCGCCGAAGCACTCGACGCGTACCTCGAGTGAGGAAACCGATCGGTTCTCTCCTACCCCCGATGCACGCTCGAGAGACCACTCTCGAGACGAACTTCTCGCCGGACGTCCGGAGGCGGATACACCGATTCGAAGAAGCGAACCACTGTAGAGAAACGAACTGCATCCTCCCTGCCGCCAACCACCGAGAACCACCGGAGAAAGAAACGTTTAACCGCTACTCACCAAAAGGGAGTACTACAGGGCCGGTAGCTCAGTTTGGCAGAGCGTCTGGCTTTTAACCAGACGGTCGCGTGTTCAAATCGCGCCCGGCCCGCTTTTACACCGAGCAATTACGCGAGGAGCAAAGCGGCCATCGAGAGATTTGAACGCAGAGAGATCACACACAGCGGAACGAGCACGTCCGACCGTGTGTTCAAACGGTGTCCAGTTCTGATACCGACTACTCACACGAGAAGCGACCACGAGAGTTGCCACTTACACACCTGATCGGACGAAGGATGTGCAGTTCGGAGACCACGAGCGAAACCCACGGACTGTACAATCGGTGTGCACATCAGTTCCGTTTTGACATCTACCCACGACTTCAGTCGTGGGCTTTCTCCTTTCACTTCTGTAAGGTACCCGATCACGAGTGACGACGACATCGTCCAGCATAGTGAGACCCAATAGACAACAGAAACAGCTACCTGCCGTTCGAACTCGACTCGGCCGCGTTCGTTTCGACACTCACGTGAAAAGACCGCCAAGCAGCCGTCCACAATTACCACACAGGCACGTAGAAAACAGACACCATCGTCTCCGACACACCGCTATCGAGACACGACACGAAACAGAAACGACGTGTGACAAAGAGCTCCGGGGACTATCCACGAACCGGCATAAACGCTAGCCCAGCGATAACGATCGCCGTCAGCGCAGCCAGCGAAGCGACCCACCAGAGACCCTGAACGCGATCACCGTGATCTTCGATTTCGTCGTGCTGGGCCTGGAAGGCATCCAGATCACTCGTGAGATACACCTGCTCGTCACTCGGGAAGTACACACCGAACTCTTGATCGTTCAACGTCACCGTCTCGGCGTTCGTGAGGTCGTATTCGTCGATCTCGGTCCCGATGTATTCGACCGTAACCAGCTCGGCCCCGATATCCGTCACTTCACCGTCGACCATCGTCTCGTCTTCGTCGTCGTAGAACTCGATGCCGTCACCCTCCTGGTACACCTGGGTGTCGATCTCGTCGACGTCCGTGACGTGAACGAGTTCCTCAGTACCGTCCTCCGAGACGACTACGTAGGGTTCACCCTCGCGCTGGACGATCTCGAACTCGTCATCGTCGACCGCCTCGATGAGGAGGAACTCCTCCGGCTCGGCTTCGTCTTCGTCATCTTCGGCCGCCTCAGGCATGATAATCATCAGATGGTACTCGTCGTCCTCACTCTCACCGAGGAAGACCGAGTCACCTCCGTCCCAGTCACCATCTCCCTGGCCTTCCCACTGGACCTCGAGCACTGCTTCCTCGTCGACGTACTCGACGGTCCCCGTTCCGGCACCTAACTCGGACACGTTGAACGTCTGGCCATCGACCTCGAACTCATCACCGGCCTCGAGCACGTAATCGGCGTTTGCCTCGTCGATCGTCACCTCGGGTGACTCCGCGGTTGCGATGACACCATACGCACCCGCAGCGACCACCACGAAGAGGACGACGTAGAGAATCCCTGCTCGGAATTGCATGTGTGAAGCGTATCCCGCCCGTCGTATAACGGTTACTAAGTTCTCGGAGCCGAGTCACTGTCTCACGTTCACGAAACCGACACCGAGCGGGAAACCGACGCCACAACGGCACCGATCTATCCAAGAACACTGCCGAGGGGAGGTCTCTCGGTCGTCCCTCGATACTTCGCCAATCGCGAGACAATCACGCTCGTCTCAGCGTCGAGGAGAAGACGGTGACTCGAAGTGACCCCGATCTCCTTCCGATCACTGTACTCACGTCGAGATTCGGTGATGAGAGACCTGTCGACGAGACATTAGCAGGGGATTGGCCCACTGTCGAGCCAAGGTAGCCGTCCAGAAGACGACTCGGGTTCACCTGATCACGTTTCGAACCGACGTTCGGCTGAGAGCTCTCGCTATGGAGAAAAACGGTACCGAGAGCAGGTCCGGGACGGATAGCAACTGTACCGAGATGTGTCGAGACGAGAATGTGAGAAGATCGGTTGAAGCCAAGGGCCGGATTTGAACCGGCGGTGGGCGGCTCTGCAGGCCGCTGCGTTCGGCCGGACTCTGCCACCTTGGCGCAAGAGGCAGTAGATGCCTCTGGTGGTTAACTGTATCGGTACGGCACAAATCGTGCCGATCTGATCGAAATAGTACAGAAACGTCCGAGGAGCGCTCGCGCTCCCCGAACGAAACGAACCCACCAGAGAGCACTGCCGCTCTCG
>JAOPKB010000012.1 GCA_025517485.1 Natronoglomus mannanivorans
GCTCACTACCGTTCGCTCCTTGAGGACGGGGCATTCTCGCCTACTTTCTGGTAAAGAAGTCGGAGTCAGGCCCCAGATCGAGGAACTCCGCGTCGGTGATATCGATGCCGACCTCCGCGCCGTTGGCGAGTATTTCCGCACGCGACTCCTCGCCGTGAATGAAGAGAACCGTCTCGTCGTTCTCGAGGCCGGCCTCGAGAAAGTGCATTCCGAGCAGCGTCTTCCCGGTTCCCGGTTGCCCGTGGACGAGGTACATCCGACCGGCGACGAGTCCGCCGTGTAAAAGATCGTCGAGGCCACTGATACCGCTCTGTATCGCGGTGATACGAGACGCCATATGCACGATGGAGGATACCGAGCGGTATTAATTCCTCTATCCGATTAGTGGCGAAAATACTGACAATACTAATAGAACGAACGACGAATTCCCGAGCCTCGGTCGCTCACTCGCCAGCACACGAACAGAAGAGCGACCGGGAGAATTCGAGAATCTGCCGATCAGTTGGTCCGGTCTGCAGTCGACGCACGAATCACCCTGACTCGGATTCACGACCGCTGGACGGTCCCGCCTCGAATCCGTATCTCGAGCGTCTCGTCTGCATCGGACGGTATCGTGAGTTCCGCCGTGACCGCACGCTGGTAGCCGTCGTCTCCCGTGTCGTCGCCGTGACTTTCGTCCACCTCGAACGTCGTCCGATCGCCGTCGACCTCGAGCCAGTAGTCGCCGGGACTGGCGCTGGTGAGGGTAATCGTCACGGGGACGGTCCGTCCCGCCGTCGGCCGGCCGTCGATCGTGATCGACGAGAGTGACAGCCCGGCGTCGGACTCGAGCCCGTCGACGTCGATCTCGAGGGTCGTGTCGATCGTCGTCGTGAAGACGGGGACGGGCGTTCCACCGTCGTTCTCGTCTCCGTCGTCCTCGTCACCCTCACCCTCGCCCGCTCCGTTATCCGGCTCGGCGGTCAACAGTTCGACTCCCAGATCGGCCTCAACGTTTCCGATCCTGTTCAGGATCGTCTGTTCGGCCGAGCCCGCGAACAGCAACCCGACGAGTTCGCCGGTCTCGTCGTGGAACACCGGCGAGCCGCTGTCGCCACCTTCGGACATATACCCCGCGACGAGCTGATCCCGGAGCAACACAGTCCCGTGTTCGCCGCCGAAGTTCACTTCGACGCTCGCGCTCGTGGCCTCGACGGTCGCACTCGAGACCGCAGTCGTCCGGCCGCTCTTGGTCACCGTTTCGTCGCGGAGGTCCTCGTAGCCATCACGACGAATCCCGGTTGGCCACGCCGGATCCAGTTCGTAGGCACTGGTCGACTCCCGGTCCGAATCGACGGAGCGGGCCGCGACGTCCACGCGGACGCCGTCCTCGATGGGGACGTAGCCGACGAGTTCGCCGACCTCGTCGTCGGGGAGTTCGCCGCCGTCCTGTGGCGAGGGCTGGACGATCGGCTCGCCGAGATCGGCCTCGTTCGAGCGCGCGTAGACGTGATTGTTCGAGAGGCGAACCAACTCGCCGCCCTCGAGACCGTCGTCCCAGACCGCCGCCGACGGATCCTCGAGGCGAGCGGGGTACGGCCCCGCCGTCGCCGCCGTCGAGTTCGCGTTGATCTCGCTGACGCCGGCGGGAATCGGTCGGTGGCGCGACTCTCTGCCCTCGGCGGCGTCGGGTATCGGCTGGAGAATCGACAGCGCGTCGAACCCCTCGCGTTCCTCGCCGTATCCGGAATCCACCACATCTACGTCGACGCCGTCGACTTCCTGAACGCGTCTCTCGACGTCGTCTTCAGGGCGGAGTTCGTCTTTCGGGACTTTCTGGGAGACGTACACCCGTACCCGGTTCGCGCGCTCGTCGTAGTCGACGCCGATCACGTTCGCACACTCGAGGAGGAACTCGTAGTCCTGTGTCGTAGGCATGGATTGAAATCACCGAGTTGCTAATAACCAATGGTAAGATACACGGCTTCATAACTGTTCGGGTGTGTTACAGGTCTGTCCGGTCGACAGCGAGGTGCGACACAGTCGGCGCTTTCACCCCACTTAAGGGGGTCGCCTCCGTCGCCACCGATACGGAGGAGACCAGATACATATGTCCGATCTACCGGACGACTTCGACTGTACGATCACCAACTGGGAGTACATCTACGGTCTCTGTCGGGACGTCAGCGACGAGGTTCGTCGCGACGAGTTCGAACCCGACGTGATCGTCGCGCTCGCACGCGGCGGCTGGTTCGCGGGTCGTAGCCTGTGTGATTTCCTCGGCCTCGACGACCTCACCAGCCTGAAGATGGAACACTACGTCGGCACCGCGGAGAAATCCGGCGAGCCCACCGTTCGCTACCCGATGCCAGAAGGCAGCGTCGAGGGGAAGGACGTCCTCATTATCGACGACATCGCCGACACTGGCGGCTCGATCAAACGCGCCTACGAGTACGTCGACGACCGCGACGCCGGCGAAGTCCGGACCGCGACCCTGCAACTGCTCCAGAGCAGCGAGTTCGAACCCGACTACGTCGGCGAACCCCTCGAAGAGTGGACCTGGGTCGTCTACCCGTGGAACTTCATCGAGGACATGGTCGATCTGATCTCGAGTGCGATGGAACGAGCCGATCAGGAGTCGTTCTCGAAAGAGGAGATTCGACACTACCTGACCACGTACCACGACATCGACCGCATCGAGATGGAGATCGCCCAGCCCAACCGGCTGACGGAAGTGCTGACGGAGATGGAGCGTCGGGAGATCCTCGAAATGAGTGCACCCGGCGAGTGGCGACTGGTGTCCGATTCGTTCTGAATCGAGCGCAGAAAGAGCCACCGTCGTCCGAATCCCGGTTTCGCTCGAGTCAGAATCCGTTCTTCGAGCGCTGACAGTGAGGAGTGGGAACTGTCGGGCTCGTGAGTCGATTACTCCCCGCCGAGGTGAGTCGGCGGGACCACGCCGGGCCGCCCGAGTCGGAGGCGATCGCCGACCTCGACCGTTTCGATCACGTGGGGGTACTCGAAGGTCCCGGCGGCCGCCGAGAGCGCGCCCGGATCCGCCTGAATCGACCGCCAGCGCCGCCAGTGAGTCGGCACCAGCCGATCGATCTCGAGGGCGTTCGCAGCCTCGATGACGTCGTCGGTACTGTTGTAGAGCTTCCGGCGGACGACCTCGCCGTCGCGCTCGAGGCGACCGACGGTCCCGTAGGCGAGCGTGCCGAGGTCGATGTCGAACTCCGCGCCGATCTCGTCGAACGCCTCGCAGGGGCGGTTGTCGCCGCCGTGGAAGATGGTCCCCGCCTCGTGCTCGAGGACGTACGTGACGCTGCCGTCGGCGTCCGGATCGTTCCCGCCTCGGACGTGAACGGTCAGATCACCGATCTCGTAGCTGTCGCCCGGTTCGGCGATCTCCTGCTGGTCATCCGAAATAGCGCTCACGTCGTGGTTCTCGTAGCACTCGGCTGGCGCGTGAACCGACGCGTCTTCGCCTTCGAGGAGGGGGCCGAACGACGGCGGCCAGAAGTGATCGCGATGATCGTGCGTACAGAACACGGCGTCGCAGGCGTCGGCCCACTGCGGTTCCATCGGAACCGGCGGCATCCGAGCGACGTACTCGCGATCGCGTTCGGTGCTGAAGTAGGGGTCGATGTAGAGCGTCGTCTCGGGGGTCCGGATGGCGACGCCGGTCACGCCCAGATACCACATCGAGACGCCCGAAACGGACGAGCCGTCCAGTTCTTCGCGGACCCACCACTCTCCCCAGTCACTGTTGATCGTCATCGAACCACTCGCCGGTGCGTGTCGTCCTCGCCACGATAGTCTACGTCCATGCGAAACCGATCCGCTCGAGGGTCGGTAAACCTTCCGACGCGGCTCCGAGCCGCGATTCCGGGACGGGATCATCTCTCGTCGCCTCCATGATCGACGACGAGATCGAAGTCGAGACCGAGAGACGCGAAAACGGCTAGTCGTTGCTCGAGGGCGTCGAGGCGGGGGCGTCCGGATCCGACGGTCCATCCTCACTCTCTGTCTCCTCGTCGACGATCGATTTCTTCCACGTCCCGCGGGTGAACCACGCGACCGCCGCGATGGCGCCGACGATGTCTCCGACGACGACGCCGATCCAGATACCGGTCGTCCCCCAGTCGAGCGCCGAGAGGGGCCCGAAAATGGGGACGGCGAGGGTCCAGTCCAGCGCGAGGAACAGGGTGACCGGAACGCGTGCGAACCAGAGGGTGACCACGGAGAACGCCAGCGCGGTCTTCGTGTTCCCCGCACCGCGGAAGGCACCGAGGATGACCTGCAAGACGCCCATGAAGACGAACATCACCGCGGCGAACTGGAGGTAGGTGCTGCCGTAGGCGATAGTGTCCGCCGCACCCGCGGTATCAGCCATCATGAACACCCCCACGATCGGCTCGGGGAAGGCAAAGGCGATCAGCGCCCCCGCGAGCATGATCACGGCGATCACCCCCGACGCGATCCACGTCGCCCGCTCCGCTCGCTCGGGTTTTCCCGCACCCAGGTTCTTGCCGACGATCGTGTCTGTCGCCTGCCCCATCCCCATCGCGGGGAGGAAAGCCAGCGAGATGAGTCGATTCCCGAGCCCGTAGGCCGCGACGACCGCCGGCGGAAACGTCGCGATCATCGCCGTCAACGTCACCATCGCCAGCGAACTCATCGACTGCTCGAGCGCCGTCGGGACGCCCAGTCTAGTGATCTCGCGGACGTACTCGAGTCGCGGGATCAGGTGCTCGCGTTCGATGGTCGGGCCCATGTCCGTGTAAAAGAGGATGTACAACCCGAGCGCGGTTGCGACGCCTCGAGAGAAGACGGTCGCGACTGCAGCACCTTGAATCTCCAGACGGGGGAACGGACCGATGCCGAAGATGAGCAGCGGGTCGAGCGCGACGTTGATGACGACGCTCACGAACATCACGCGCATCGGCGCTCGCGTGTTCCCGTAGCCTCGCATCAGGGAGACGAAGACGAAGAAGCCGAACAGGAAGGGCATGCCGAGGAAGAACACGCGCATGTACGCCGCCGCCTGCGGGATGATCAGCGCCTTCGTCTCGGGATCCGCGGGCAGTTGTGCCAGCATGGGATCCGTCAGGAAGTAGCCCAGAACGCCGAGACAGACCGCGACGATCGAGATGAACGAGAGCGTCTGGCCGGCGATCAGTCCGTCCTTTCCGCTCTCGGCGCCTGTGTGCTGGGCGATCAGGATCGCACCCGCGGCGGTGAAGCCGCCGCCGATCGAGATCAGCAGGAAGATCAGCGGAAAGGCGAGGCTGATCGCGCCGACGGCGGTCTCCGAGAGCGCGCCGAGCCAGAACGTGTCGCCGACGTTGTAGGCGACCTGCAACAGTTGAATCACGACGAGCGGCCAGGCCAGCCGGAACATCGGCCGAACCAGCGACCCGTCCGTCAGGTCACTCTCGGACTGTGACTCGCTCTCGACGCCTCCCGAAACCATTACGAATCGAAATGCATTCGGACTACTTGAACTCTCGTAGTGGGTGATACCACGTCCCACTCTCACGGGTCACGGCCGTCGGAAAGTGAGCGATCAGTTCAGGAGGAATCCGCCTCAGAGACGGTACGAGGGGGCGTGTCGCTGTCTGTATCACGGCGCCTCGAGCGATGACAGCCAGCAACAAGGACCGTTTCGAACGAAGAGCAAAACTGCCCGCTCAGTTCCCGAACCGCTCTGAGAGTCTCGTCCGCGCGAGGTTCGCCAGCAGCGGGATATCTCCGGGCTTTAGGAGCTTCGTGATCGCCCGTTTGTTCCCCGCGTTGGCTCGAGAGAGCGTATCGTCGTCGAGGCGCTCGAGATCCGCCATGAGATCGTCGTACCGGCTATTGGGTGCGCGATAGAGCAACTCGACCATCAGCAATCGGTTTTTCATGTTCGGCGCGACGTCTTCGTGCCACAACTGGTCGTAGATCGCCATGTTTTCCGCGGAAGTGTCGATCGCGTCGTGGGTGAGACAGTAATCCGCGGTGATCGCCGCAGCCCGACCCGAGCGCATACAGGTGCCGATCCCCTCGCCCCAGAGTGGGTCGATCGTCGGCACGGTGTCTCCGATCGCCATGAAGTTGTCCGTGCTCATCCCGGTCGGGAGTTGGATGTGCGCCGAGCCGCGATGTTGTTTCCCCTCGATTCGTTCGGCCGCTGCGAAGCGCGGATCGGTGTCGATCCAGCGCTGGAGGTAGTCGTCGATCCCGAACCCGCTCCGGGCGTACCTGTTGTGGCTGTCGTTCTGGATGTAACAGACGCCGACCTTCGCGGTGTCTTCGCCCGTGTGGAAGATCCACGAGTAACCACCCGGCGCGTAGCGGTGGTCGAGACGGAGCATCATCGCGTCGGTTAGATCCGCGTGTTCGTCGTGATCGATGTCGATCCCCCGCATCTCGTACTCGACGCCGATCGCCTGATTCTCCCGCTTGAGATCGGTCACATCCAGGGCCTTCGCCAGCGGCGCGCTGGGCCCCGTCGCATCGATCACGACGTCCGCGTAGATCTCCTCCGAGCGGTTGTACGTCACGCCCACCACCTCGCCACCCTCCAGAATCGGCTTCGTGACGCGGGCGTCGAATCGATACTCACATCCGTCGGCTCGTGCCTCGTCGACCAGGAAGTTCTTGAAGTCGGCGAACTCGAGGACGGCGCCGGCCTGTTCCTGTGCGTAGTGGTTGGTCGGCGACTCGAGGACGACCTCGTCGGTGAAGTTCATCACGACCTCGTCGGGAATCCCGAACGCGGCCATCGTCGACGGGAAGGTTCCCGCGGTCGATTTGTTACTCTGCCGCGGGAACTCGTCTTCCGCCTCGGTCTCGAGAACGACGACATCGTAGTCTCTCGCTGCGAGATCACGGGCACACTGTCCCCCTGCGGGACCGGAGCCGGCAATTACAACATCATATGTTTCGGTCATGGTAGATTACAGTCGGCGGTCTGACACGCTATTGTCGCCTACGTGGTCATCTATATTCAATCCTGTAATTCGTTCTGGTCTGTACGTGTCGTCTCGGCGGGCACTGAATTACGTCGGGACACTTCGTCGACAGTTCGACCCCTACTCGAGTCGGCTGTGTCCCACTACAGGTTCGAAATCACTACCGTTTACGGTGCTCCCCGGGAATCATCGCACATGACGATCGGTGTAATCGGCGGCAGCGGAATCTACGACGCACTGCCACTCGAAAATACACGCACGGAGTCCGTCTCGACGCCCTACGGCGAACCCAGTGAGGCCGTGACGATCGGCGAACTCGCCGGCCACGAGGTCGCCTTCCTCCCGCGCCACGGCGAGGACCACCAGCACAACCCCACGGACGCGGAGTACCAGACAAACATCTACGCGCTCAAGCAACTCGGCGTCGACCGGGTCATCTCGACGAACGCGGTCGGCAGCCTCCGCGAGGACCTGCCCCCACAGACGCTCGTCGTTCCCGACCAGATCTTCGACCGGACGAAACACCGCACGCCCACCTTCTTCGGCGACGGGATGGTCGTCCACATGGGCTTTGCCGACCCCTACTGTCCGGCGCTGGCGGGCCACCTCGCCGCGAGCGCCCGCGAAGCCACGGACGCCGAGACCGACGTCGCCGAAGACGGCACCTACGTCTGTATCGAGGGGCCACAGTTCTCGACGAAAGCCGAGAGCGAGTTCTACCGGAGCCAGGGCTGGGACGTCGTCGGGATGACGTCGATCCCGGAAGCGAAACTCGCCCGCGAGGCCGAACTCAGCTACGCGACGATCGCCGGCGTCACCGACTACGACGTCTGGAAGACGGATAGCGAGGTGAGCCTCGAGGAGGTCCTCGAGAACGCCGCCGCCAATCAGGACTCGATCAACGCGACGATCGAACACGCCATTCGAACGATGCCCGAAGACTTCGAGAGCGAGGCCTGGTCCGCACTCGAGGGGACGATCAACACGCCCGTCGAGGCGATTCCCGAGGAGACCCGCGAGCGCGTGGAGCTATTGGCCGGCGAGTACCTCGAGTAGTCGGCCGTCGCACTCGAGTCATCCGGTTCGCCACCCACAGACAAACGCATGCGATTTTCACTGAAAATTGAACGTCCCGAGAGTGACACGGTCACGAATACTGTGAAACCAAATATATTGGGCGCTGACGTTGTAACGACTGAGGTCTAAAGAGTGTCAATGTCCACCCCCCAAACGTCCGGTCTGGATCTGGATACCACGTTCGGACTCCTCTCGTCCTCGCGTCGTCGCTACCTCCTCTATCACTTCCTCGAGAGCGAGTACGGGACCGTCGAGAAGCTCGCACAGTGGATCGCCGCGTGGGAACAAGACGTCTCGCCGAGAGCGGTCAGCGACGAAGACCGCCGGGACGTCGCGATTTCGCTGGTCCACGATCACCTCCCACGGCTCGCCGACCACGACGTCGTCGACTACGACGCCCGCAACGGCGACGTCGTCGCCACCGAGCACTTCGAAGACGTTCAGCCCTACGTCGAGCAGGCTCGCTCGTCCGAGCAAGTCTCCGAGAAACTCGAGCAGTCGCGACTGCTCTTTCTCTACAGCAAACCGCCGGAGGACCCGTACATCGTCGAGGACGCGCCCGCGCCGTCGCCCCATCGGAGCGACGACGGTCGGTAATCTGGCAGGTGGCCGGACGGTTCGTCTCTCTCCTACTCTCTCGTACACGCGTCTCAGTCGTTCTAGAATCTAGCTCCCAGTTCCAGTACCCAACTCCCAGATATCAGCACCCATCTCTTCGTTCTACAAACCCAGCTCGCTCTCGAGCGTAATCAATTTCAATTTCTTCGTGTTCACGAGACGAGAGTAGTCGAGCGACAGAGTCGTTCGGTCGCCCCTCGAAATCAGCGAGACGACCTCGTACGGTCTACTGTCAGTCGTTTTCGACCCATCTACGACTCGTCGGCGGTACCACCGGGACATCGATACAACGAGCCGCTCTCAGTCGGCGATCGCTTCCGGCGGCTCCGCCTCCACCGTCACCTGCTGCACCCAGAGATCGCCGAACAGTTCGTCCTGCTCGAGACGGACGCTCCCGCGGTGGGAGAGAAAGAGCAAGGCGAGGTAGGTCATCACGCGCGTGCCACCGGCCAGTTCGATCTCCGCGTAGAGCACTTCGTCGCGTCCCTTCTCGTAGTGCCCGTCGAGTTCCCCTTCGACGTCCTCGATCACCGCCTCGATATCCTCCTCGTGGGCGGTGTGGGTGACGTCGTCGGCTGTCGGTTCGTCGTCGACGCGGTAGTCGTCGCCCGAGTGGTAGCTGAGTTCCTGCATCCCGCGGCTAAAGCCCTGGGGCGACTCGCTGGTGTCGTAGGTCCGGGACTCCTTCCACCAGGTGCCACGTTCTGCGTCCCGAAGCTCTCGAACGAGTTCGTCGAGCGTCTCGGGCTTTCCGCGGGCCTGCTTGCGCTCGAGTCGTCGCTCCATCTCCGACTCGAGGTTCTCGATGGGGTCGAAACCGGGGGCCCCGTTCCCGTCGTCGCCATCCATCGGCCCGTCGTCGGCGAACGGCGCCTCCCACGGCGGGAGTTCCTCCTCCTCGGGTTCGTCGACGGCGAACAGTTCGTCACTTTTCATTCGCAGGAGGACGCTCGCGTAGAACAGCGCCCGCCCGGAAGTCCGGAGGTCGGCTTCGTCGAGAACCTCCAAGAACCGGTCGGTCACGTGGACGATGTCGATGTCCCAGGGGTCGATCTCGCCGTTTTTCGCGAGCTGGACGAGTAGTTCGACGGGTTCGATGTCGTCGTCCGTGTCGCCGTCGTCGCCAGCGATATCATCGTCGATCCCCTCGAGGACGGATCCCGTCTCGTCGGCGCCCTCGATCGACGACTCCTCGCTGAACTCGAGGGTCGTTTCTCCGGCGTCCGCTCGCTCTTCCTCTCTTTCCCCGGGCGGGGTGCGGTCGTCGTGACCGGCGATGTTCAGCGGGATATCGTCTTCACCGCCGTCGGTTCGACGCGTCGGTTCGTCGTCGGCGCTGGAACGACCCCGTCTCTCGCTAGTCATCCGCGGGTACCTCCTCGCCGTCGGTACTCAGGTCGATCCCCGTCACTGCGCTCACGTTGTCCTGTTGCATCGTGACGCCGATCGCGCGCTCGGAGCGGTCGAGCATCGCCGAGCGGTGGGAGACGACGACGAACTGGGCGCGGCCGGCGAGTTCGTCGACCATCTGGCCGACGCGCTCGGCGTTGACCGCGTCGAGGAAGGCGTCGACCTCGTCTAACGCGTAGAACGGCGCCGGGTTGTGTCGCTGGATCGCGAAGATAAACGCCAGTGCGGTCAGGGACTTCTCGCCGCCGGACATCGCGTCGAGCCGCTGGATCGGCTTGTCGCCTGGCTGGGCCTTCATCGTCAGCCCGCCCTCGAACGGATCCTCCTCGTCTTCTAAGTGGAGGGTCCCGGTCCCCTCCGAGAGCTTCTCGAAGATCTCCGTGAAGTGCGCCGCGATGGCGTCGTAGGCGTCCATGAACGTCCGCTTCTTCTGGGTCTCGTACTGCTCGATGCGCTCGCGGATCCCGTCTGCCTCCTCGACCAACGTATCTCGACCCTCCTCGATGGTCTCGAGGTCGCTTCGCACCTCGTCGTACTCGTCGATGGCGAGCATGTTCACCGGCTCCATCGCCTCCATGTCCGCCGTGAGCAACTCGATCATCTCGACGACGGTGTCGTGGTCCGGCACGTTCTCGGGGTCGTAGTCGCCGACCTCGATCTCGAGGGTCTCGATCTCGCGGGACAGCTCCCGTGCGCGCTCGCGATTGTTCTCGAGGGAGCCCTCGACGGCGTTGACCTGATCCTGTTGTTGGTCGCGGGCCGTTCGCGCTTCCGAAAGCTCCTCTTTGAGCTCGGTTCGCTCCCCTTTCAGCTCTGTCAACTCCTCCTCGAGTTCCGCGACGGCCTCGTGTCTGGCCTCGAGCTCCTCGCGTTTCTCCTCGATCGTCTCCTCGCAGTCGTCGATGCGTTCTTCGTACTCCGCCTTCCGGTTCTGGGCGGCCTCGATCTCGTCGTGGAGATCCTCGACGGCCTCCTCGGCGTACTGCTTCTCGAGACCGAGTTCGTTGAGCGTGCTGTCGAGGTCGTCGATCCGGTCCTCGCGCTCGTCGATTTCGCCTTCGATCTCCTCGATCTGTGCGGTGAGTTCCGGAATCTTCGAATCCGCGAGCTCCGTCTCGAGGTCGTCGATCGCGGCCTCGATCTCGGCGATTTCGGCCTGTTTGGTCTCGATCTCGCCGGAGATCTCGGTCATCCGCTCGTCGACCGTCTGGCGTTCGTCTTCGATATCCTCGAGTTCGCCCTCGAGGCTCTCGATCTCGCCTTCGATCCGATCGCGTTCCTCCGCGAGTCGCTCGCGTTCGGCCTCGATCGAGCGGACTTCGTCGGCGGCATCGGTCTGGCGGTCCCGGGCGTCGTCGAGGCGTTCCTCGACACCACGAAGGTCGGCGCGGACCGACTCGCGTTCGTCCTGCAGTTCCGTGATCTGCGTGGCGACGCGCTCGAGTTGGCCCGTCCCGCCGGCAGTAAAGGAGTAGCGAGAGCCCTTTCGGGAACCGCCGGTCATCGCGCCGCTCTTCTCGACTAAGTCGCCGTCCAAGGTGACCATCCGGTAGTCGCCCATGTACGCGCGGGCGGTCTCGATGTCCTCGACGACGAGGGTGTCCCCGAGGACGTACGAGAAGATGCCCGAGAACTGAGCGTCGAAGTCGACCAGGTTGTACGCGAAGTCCACCACACCGGGGTCGGAGGGCGCGTTCGGCAAGTTCCGCTCGTGCATCTTCGTGATCGGGAGGAAGGTGGCACGACCGGCGTTGCGGGTCTTGAGGTGCTCGATACACTGCTGGCCGATCACGTCGTCGTCGACGACGACGTTCGCGAGCCGGTTGCCGGCCGCGGTCTCGCAGGCCACGGCGTACTCGCCGGAGACGCTGCCCAGCTGGGCGACGGCACCGTGGACGCCGTCGATCCCCGAGTTGAGGATCGTCGTCACCGCGCGGCCAAAGGAGGAGTCTCCGCTCTCGCCCGCTGCGGCCTCGAGTTCGGCGTACTCCTGTTGTTTGGCCTGCAGTTCGTCGTCGAGGTCGTCGAGATCCGACTGCAGGCGGCGTTTCTCGTCTTTCAGGTCGTCGACGACGCTCGCGATGTTCTCACGATTTTTCTCGGCTTTCTCGAGTTCGCGCTCTAAGTCCGAACGCTCGTCGGCGAGCTCGGGGAGTTGCTCGCGTTTCTCCTCGATCGCGGTCTCCTTCTCGGAGATGGCGTTCGACCGGCGACGGGCCTCGTCGAGCAGGCGGTCCTGCTCGCGCTGGAGGTCGTTCTTCTCGGTCTTGGCCTCCTCTAAGGCGTCCTTCCGATCGGCTAGTTCCGCCTTCACCTCGTCGTACTCGGTGTCGACCTCGTCGATCTCCCGCTGGAGTTCCTCGAGTGTGCCCTCTCGTTCCTGAATCTCGGCTTTGATCGAGGCCTTCTCGAGTTTGTGCTCGCGCATCTCCGACTGGAGTTCCTCGACGCGTTCCTGTTTGCGGTCGATCTGGACGAACGCCTCACGGCGTTTGGCTTCGGCCTCCTCGATCTGTTCCTCGCTCGTTTCGATGCGGTCTTCGAGCCGGGAGATGTCGCCTTTGATCTCCTCGATCTCGCTTTTGATCTCGAGCTGTTCGTCCTCGCCTTTGCGCTCGATCTCGGCGTTGAGATCCTCGAGGTCCTCCTGCAGCCGGACGACTTTCCCCTGGCGTTCGTCGAGTTCGCGCTGGAGCTCCTCGAGTTCGGACTCGAGGTCGTCGATGCGCGTCTGGACCGTCTCGAGGTCGTCGCGTTTCTCCTCGAGTTCGCTGGCTTTCTGGTAACCCTCGTACTCTTCCTTTTCGTCGCGGAGCCGCCGGTATCGGAGGGCAGTCTGGCGTTCGTCCTCGAGTTGTTCGAGTCGATTGCGTTTCTCCTCGATTCGCAGTTCGGCCTCGTCGATCCGTTCCTGGACGATCTCGAGTTCCTCGAAGGCGTCTTCTTTCTTGGCGTCGAACTCGGCGACGCCGGCGATCTCGTCGATGATCTGACGCCGGGCGTAGGGCGTCATGTTGATGATCTCGGTGACGTCGCCCTGCATGACGACGTTGTAGCCTTCCGGCGTCACGCCGGCCTGGGCTAGTAAGTCCTGAATGTCCGAGAGATTCACCGAGCGGTCGTTGAGGTAGTAGTAGGAGTAGTAGTTGTCCTCGGTCTCTTTGACCCGCCGACGGATCGAAATCTCCTCGCAGTCGCCGACGTCGTCGCTGCCGGCGGCGTTGACGACCTGCGAGCGCTCGAGGGTGTCGTCGCTGTTGTCGAGAATGACTTCGACGGTGGCCTCCCGCGGCCCGCTGCTGTCGTCGCCGCCGTCGTGACCGGGATTGTAGATGAGGTCGGTCAGTTTCTCGGCGCGGATGCCCCGCGTTCTCGCCAGTCCCAGTGCGAACAGGACGGCGTCGATGATGTTCGACTTGCCGGAGCCGTTCGGGCCAGTGACGACCGTGAAGTCCTCGTAGAACGGTATCTTCGTCTTCCGGCCGAAGCTCTTGAAATTGTCCAGGACGAGCGCCTTGATGTGCATCTTCTTCTCGAGTCCTCCGTGGGCAGCGTATCGCCGTCGGCTCTCTGCTGTCTCCCGATTCGTACCGGCCGAGCCGACGTCCGTCTACCGAGCAGTTATGCGACGATAATGTCGTCGGTACCTGAGTCTTCCGCTTCGTTCTCAGTCTGGGTCTCGTCACCCTTATCGGCTTCGGCTGCCGCCTCCGCGACGTCGTCGGGTTCTGCCTCTAGAGACTCCTGGCTGGCGTCCCCGTCGGTACTCTCACTGTTACGTCGCTTCGGGACGCGCGTGGGCACGTCGGCATCGATCTCGGCCTCGAGCACGCGGATACGCTCTTTCGACTCGACGAGCTCTTCGGTGAGTCCTTCGACCGTCGACTGCAGTTCGGCGACCGTCGCCTCGAGTTCCTCGACGCGGTTTTTCGACATACCTACTAGGGTTCCGTCTCTCCACTTAAACGTACGTCAGACATAATGTCCGTTTTTGACACCTTTTTCGGGTCCCGTCGCCGTCGATGACGACGGATTTCAGACGGCAAACGGACCGCTGACGGTGACAGCGATGGCGAGTACGGCACCGGCGAGGAGAACCGCACCCGTCGCGAGCGCGTAGCGCTCACTCTCGGCGGCGAGACGCTCGAGGGAGACGACCAGCGTCAGGCCGACCATGACGAGTGCGTTCATCGAGCCGAGGCCGACCATGAGTGCGAACAGCGCCCACGTACAGCCGATACACCTGACTGCGTGGCCGAATCCGTGCCGAAGGCCGTCGGTGACGGTGGGTCGGTGACAGACGCCGAGACAGCCCCGACAGCGCTCGAGTAACCCGCGTTTCAGCGGCGTGAGTTGATACGCGCCGGCGAGTGTGAGGAGGGCCGCGACGAACAGCGGGCCGCCTCCGACGGCGAGCGAGCGGATCGAGACCAGCGTGTCGGCGGCAAGCGGGACGACTCCAGTGAGTGTCCACGCGAGGGCGTACGCACCGAAGAAGGCCACGACGGGCGGCAGCGTTCGGTGGATCGGACCGCACAGCTCCGCCGAAAACCGCCTGACTGCAGGGACCAGCGATGGGAGCATCATCGCCATCATCATCGTCCCCCACATCAGGAGGTACGCGCCGACGCCGGCAAGCCCGTTCGTGGTCCCGATCAGTTCCGGAACGCCGGGAGCGCTCATCGGGGCGTCGACGCCGGCCATCGGCATCGGGAGCCACCCCTCGAGCAGGACGACCCAGAGGAGCGCGGCCAGCGAGAGCGTCGCGGTCGTCGCGACCGGGAAGGAGTCGATTTCGAGGTCGATACCGTCGGAACAGAACGAATCCGAGTCTTCGGACATGGAGTGAGTGTTGGAGAACTAAAATTTGTGTGAGGAGTTCGGTGCACCGTCTTCGGCAGACGCCGGAGCGTCAGTCCTCGAGAGACCGAGACCGCTCGAGGATCGCGCCACCGGCGCCGACGGCCACGTCGACGGGGACGGTTCCGAGTCCGCCGGCGGACTCCTCGCGGGAGCGAGCGAGGGCGAGGCTGAACAGCGATTGCTCGGTCGGGGTCTCGAGTCGCTCCCAGTCGATGCTCGCGGAGCGTTCGTAGAGACGCCCGCCGGTCGCGGCGGCGACGGCGTCGGTTCCGACGGCGCGGATCGCCTGCAGTGCACCCTCGCCGACGTGGAGCGGCGTCCAGTTCTCGCACGCCGGGTCGTACCGGTAGGCGATGCCGTCGGCGCCGGCGACGTAGACCGTCTCCTCGCCAGCCCAGACGTCGTAGAAGTCGACTTCGGCGTTTCTGACGCCGATCCGTTCCCACTCGTCGTAGGCGGGGTCGGCGGGGCCGTCTTCGGGTTCTGACTCCGAGTCGTCCGAAGACGTCGTGTCGTCGGTCGAATCCGAGTCCGATTTCGACTCAGACCCGGACCCGGACTCGGACTCGACGTAGACGCCACCACTCGTGTCGATCGCGTAGAAGCCGTCGGGGCCCGCGGCCAGCCCGGGGATCGTCGACCCGCCGCCGGGTTCGACGACCTCGCCCCAGACCGGACAGCCGTCCTCGCAGACCACGTCGAGGACCTCACCGGAGCCGTTGGCGATGCGCAGCCGTTCCTCACCGGTCTGGCCGGCGACGGCGATCGCCTCCCAGGTGCTCGTCTTCTCCATCGGCGCGGAGTAGTCGCTGATCCGGCCGTCGGCCACGTCGTAGACACCCAGCACACCGCTGTCACCCGCGAACCAGAGCCGGCAACCGTCGTCGGTCACGTCGATCGACCGGAGAGTGTTGTTCGCGACGCCGGGACCGCGCTCGAGGAGCGTCAGCCAGTCGTCGCCGTCGCGGTGGAGCAAGATCCCGCCTTCGCCGCAGGCGTAGGGGCCGTCGACCGCGTGAGCGACGCCGTGGAGCGTTCTCGAGGTCGGGGATTCGGCGGCGTTCCAGCCGCCGTCGGTGACGAGTCGGTCGCGATTGGCGTCCTCGTCCGTGTCTTCGTCCGCGTCGTCCTGATCCGAATCCTCGTCGTCATCATCATCGTCTGCGTCTTCATCATCCTCGTCCTCGTCGTCATCACTGTCTCCGCTTTCGATCCCGACCGTCGCCCGGAGCTCCTCGAGCGAGCGAGTGAGGGCGTCGTAGGAGAGGCGCTCGAGGAGCGTCGTGCGACCGTTATCATCACTGTCGCTGTCGCTATCGCTATCGCTATCGCTATCGCTCATCGAATCACCTCGTGGGCGTCGTCGAGTCGGGCGAGTGCCAGCCCGTAAGCGGCCTCTCGCCAGCTCAGTTCGTCGCGGTCGCGTCGCTCGCGAACGTCGTCGACCGCCTCGAGGAGCGCGTAGCCGAGTTCGTTTCGCAAGCGAGCCTCGCCCCACCGGTCGCGGCCGGTGCTCTGGACCCACTCGAGGTGGGCCGCGACGACGCTGCCGGCGGTCGCGAGGACGTCGGGGACGACGGTGACCGGACGGTCGTCGAGTTGTCGCTGTCCGTCGGGCGTCACGACAGCGTGGGTTCCTTCGACGATCAGCGACGCGCCGACCGTCTTGGCTCGGCGCGCGGTCAGTGGAACGTCCGGCGAGGCCAGCACCAGCACGTCCACGTCGCGCTCGAGGACGTTTTCGGTCCCGGTCATCGTTCCGTCGGCGGTCGTGAGTTCGCCAGGCTGGCGTACCGAATCGACCGCAGCGGCGACGTCGAGGCCGTCCGCACTGGCGAGTCCGCCGTGGGAACTACACCACGCGACGACGGTCGCACCCTGTCTCTCGAGCAATCGAGCAGCGGTCGTCGCCCCGGGGCCACAGCCCGCGACGGTGACGGTCGCGTTCGCGAGCGAGCGGCCGTGGTCTTCTTCGAACACGTCCTGCGTGACGAGGGCGGTACTGTGTCCGGCGGCGTGTGAGATACCTTCGAGCCCGCCGATGGCTGGTGGTTTACCGGTGACCGTCGCCCGATGTGGACCGTCGACGCGGTCGGCGACGCGATCGACGAACTGGGCCATCGTTCGGCCGTCGGTTCCCGCGCCCGGCGTGAAGACGTCGTCGTCGGGACCGAGTCCGTCGATTCGCTCGGCGAACTGTCGGACGAGACGGTCGCGTTCGTCTCGAGAGAGTGTCGACGGGTCGACGGCGAGTCCGCCCGCGGCACCCCCGAAGGGGACGTCGGCGATGGCGGCCGTCACGGTCTGTGCGGTGGCCAGTCCTGCACAGTCTTTAGTATCCAGACCCGGTTGACAGCGGAGCGGCCCGAGGAACGGACCACGGGCGTCGTCGTGGCGAACGCGAAAGCCGTCGACGATCCCGTCGCTCCCGTCCTCACGCTCGAGTTCGATCGCGACGCGCTGGCTGTGTCTGGGGGTGGCGAGTCGTCGCTCGAGGTCGTGGTCGTCCGAGAGCGAGCACGCGGCGGCTGCCAGAAAGGTTCGTGGGGCATCGAGGTGCTGGTCGAGTGACTGTTCGATCGGAGTTGCTGGCGGTGTCGTCATTGTAATTGGAGGATCGATGATCGTCTGATTTGCGCTCGATACGAGTCGGTAGTACCGACGTCGCCTGCTGTAACGGCACGGAAATAATGGAGGGGGAGAGACGCGGGGCGCAGACGCGCCCCGGTGTCAGGCGTTGTCGCGCCTGAGACAGCGTCGCTCCCACTCGTGGTGTTCTTCCAGGCGCTCGTAGGCGCGCCTGCTCGGTCGGTAGGCGTTGGTACGCCCGTCGAGGGGGTGTTTCTCGACGTACCCCTCGTCGACGAGTTCGCCCAGATTCTGGTAGAGTCGGCCCTGGTTGATCTCGTCGTCGTAGTAACAGTCGAGTTTGCCCTTGATGACGAGTCCGTGGGGGTTCCGGTCGGCGAGCAGCTGGATAACGAACAGCTGGTCGCGTTTGAAACCCGTCAGGTTCGTCAGCGGCCGCGGGGTCGTCGACTCCTCTGTAGTCGATTCCTCTGGGTCGTCCGGGGTGCATTGATCGGTCATCGGTTCGTCATCGGCGGCGGTGCCGCCGAAACCGCGTTCGGGAGTCGAACCCGGTCCCGGCCTCGACCGGACGCGGCGAATCGGTCAGGGGCCGTACTCCTGGCGGTGTTCGTGGTAGAGGACACCGACGAACAGGACGAGCGGGAGCAGACCTGCGATGACGAGGACGAGCGCGCCGACGACGGACATCGGAAGTGCCAACGACGTGATGAAGTACAGTAGGATGGCGAGCGCACCGCCGATGAGCAAGGCGACACTCGAGAACACGAGGCCGAAACTCAGCTTCCGGAACTCCCACTCGAGGTTCTCGGACTGTTTCAGGAGCTGGATCAAGACGACGACCGGTGGGATCGTCAGTGCGACCAGTTGCAAGAGCATCAGTGCGACGTCTATTGTGTTTGACATGATTGTGTTGAGAGGTTATTCTGCGGTGGTTTCGGACCCATCACTACCGGCAGTCGGTGTGTATCTAATGGTGATATCGTTTGGTCTGGGTGGCATACGATCCTCCCGGTTTCACGGGGAGGGGAAACCGCGTTCGGGGGTCGAACCCGTTCCCAGCCTGAACCGGACGCGGTTGTCGAAACTCGTCAGGATCGGTCTCGAGTCCGAGAAGACGGCGTGGCAGTCGACTCGACCGACCGCCACTCTCGATCGTGCGTCGGCGCCGACTCGAGCGACCACGGGTCGGATCCTGCAGGCTCGCCGGTTCGCCACGACCGCCAGCAGTTCAGACAGAAGACGAGTTGTCCGACGGCGACGACGAACGCTCCGACGGTCGCGAGCTGGTGGAGCGGTGCGAAGGCGGCCGGATAGGTCGACACTCGCCGAGGGAGGCCGGCGAGGCCGAGCACCAGGAGTGCGGCGACGGTGACCGCGACGCCGATCGCCGTGAGCCAGAAGTGCAGTCGTGCTAGGGACTCGTCGTACCACCGGCCAGTGAGTAACGGAAACCAGTAGTACGCCCCCGAGAGGAACGCGAAGACGACGAGGCCGAGCAACATCAGGTGGAGGTGGGCGACGACGTAGTAGGTGCCGTTGTACACCACGTTCAGCGGGACGACGGCGAGCAGAACGCCGGTCACCCCGCCGCCGACGAAGAAGCCGATCGACCCGAGTGCGAACAACATTGGGACGGTCAACCGGATCGCGCCGCCCCACAGCGTTCCCAGCCAGGTGACCGTCTTGGCCGCACTCGGCAGCGCGACCGCGAGCGTGACGAACATGAACGCGACCCGTGCACGGGGGTCCATCCCCGTCGTGAACATGTGATGGCCCCAGACGGTGAACGCGAGGACGCCGATCGCGAGCGTCGAGTAGACCGCCGACCGGTGGCCGTACAGTCGGCGGCCGGAAAAACGCGGCAGCACGTGACTGAGGACCCCCATCGGCGGGAGCGCGAGTACGTACACTTGCGGATGGGCGAAGAACCAGAAGAGGTGTTGCCAGGCCACCGGATCCCCACCCGGGCCGACGAAGAACGCGGTGCCGAGGTTTCGATCCGCGAGCAACAACACCAGCGCGAACGAAAGCACCGGAAACGACAGGATCGCCATCGCCGCGCTCGTCAGGACCGTCCAGGTGAACGTGTCGACCTCGAGCCACCTGATCGTCCGACAGCGGGCGATCGTGACGACGAAATTCGCCGCCGTCACAACCGTGCTGACGACGACGAGGAAGAGGCCGACGAGCAGCAGGTCGACGGCGAGGTTCGTCGACTGCGTGCTCAGTGGCGGGTACATCGTCCATCCGATCGCGACCGGCTCGAGGCCGGCGACGCCGACCAGTCCGCCGATCGTTCCGGCCCGCATCGCGAGGGCGGCAGGCGGGAGAAGCCAGAATGCAGCCGTTCCGAGGGCGGGAAACGCCGTCCGATCGGTTCCGATCAGTGACGGCACGACCGTATACGCAAAGCCCCAGATCGCCGGTGTCGCGAACAGGAACAGCATCGTCAGCCCGTGAGTCGTGAAGAACGCGTCGTATGTGCGGGCCATCCAGACGTCGGCGCCGGGCGTTACCAGAACGGTCCGGAGCAACAGGGCGTCGAGCCCGCCCCACAGCGCCATCGCCAGCGCGAAGACGAGGTACCAGCGGCCGAGTCGGCGGTGATCGACGGCGACGCTGGCACGCACCGTGCTCGCGCACGAGCCGGTTCTGAGGGCGGTGAGTCGGCTCACGACGAATCACGCAGTGGTCGTAACAGCTCGCGGACGCCGAGCAGGCCGATCGTCGTCGCGAGACTGAACGCTGCGACTGGGCCGATCGCGTACAGCACACCCCCGAGCAAGGGCGCGGGGACGAGCGCCACCCGGATCGCGGTTCGGAGTGTCTCGGGGACAGCGGCTCGCGATCGTCCTCGCCTTCGCCCTCGCTCTCGTACTCGAGCGACCGTTTGTGTCACCACACTCTCCGTCGGACGAACCGGTTCGAGAGCGGTTCGACAGCCGACGAGCGCGAACAGCGCCGCGAGAACGGCCACGCTCGAGGGAGCGGCGACGAGCGCCAGCGGGAACACCGCGGGGACGACGAGCCCCGCGGCGAGGAGCCAGCGGCGGTCGACTCGGGGACGGAGCATCGGCGCGGCGAGTGCACCCGCGGCCGCGCCGACTGCCTCCGCCAGGACGAGCGGTCCGAACACGGCGGCGGGCGGAAGCGAGACGGGTCCGACCGTGAGTGCGACGGCGTGATAGTCGACGACGACCAGAACGACGAACGGCAGCGTCATCGCGGTCGCCAGTCGGACGAGAGTGTCGCCAGCGACCGTCCATCGCGTCTCCGGCGGGAGGGTGTCGACGGTCTCGCGGACGTCCTCGAGCGTGGGAAGCGCCGTCGACGGTAGTGGGGCCGCTTCGGATCCATCCTTCGTCTGCCCTGAACCCGAGTCGTCCGTCCTCGAAGCCGTCCGGGCGACGCCGAGTGCGACGGCGGCGACGAGGCCGACGGTGCTCCCGGCGGCGACGAGGAGCGCGAAGCCGGCGCGAACCGTTTCGGCGCCGGAGAAGGCGGTCGTCGCGAGGACGGCACCGCCGGCGAGGGCGAGTGCAGCGGCGATGGTTCGCGTTCGCGTTCGGATTCGCGTTCTCGAGGCGGCATCCAGGTCGATGACCGAGCCACCGAACGCCACCCCACGACCGCGCAGTGAACCGGTTTCGTCGGGACCCCACCCGTGGCACAGGCCCAGGAGAGCGACGCCGACGAGCAGCCAGCCGACCGCCGACAGCGGCGTACCGAGCAGGGCGTCGAGCGTCGGGGCGCCGGCCCAGACCAGTAAGCCGAGGGCGCCGAAGAGCGTCGTGATGAGCGCGAGGCGGTGACGTCGACGTCCGCTCGAGGTTTCGTCGCTCTCGCCGTCGACGAACCGGACGCCGACCGCGACTGCGAGTCCGAGCGAGGCGAGTAGACCGACGACGACCGGTCCGTATCCCAGCGCTTCGACGTACGCTGGAAGGTATCGCTCGGCGATCCGGACGAGCCCGTGGAAACCGACGAGAGCGACGAGGAGGACGAGTCGGTCGGGGCCGAGTCGGTCGACGAGTGACGGTTCGGGTGACGACGCTGGTGGCGGTGGGGACGGATCTGATGGTGGGTTCATGAGTAGAACGGTCTCGAGATGCGGGGTGTGAAAGGCCGACGGCGACGGCGGAAAGCGGCGACGAGGACTACTTCAACCCACGATCCTCGAGCGCGTAGGCGATACGCTCGAGGAGTTTGTGGGTCCGATACACCACGCCGGCGACGTGGGGGGCGAGGCGGTTCCCGAGTGCTCGGCGGCGATCGGGCTCGAGGGCGACGTACACCTGCACGAGCAGGAGGGGGACGGCGACGACGTTCAGGAGGGCCGTGTAGGTGCCGGGGACGGTTCCGCCGGCGGCATCGACGGAGGGAACGAGGCCGAGGCCACCGAAGAGGAACTGGACAACGAGGCCGGCGACGACGGCGGCCAGAAAGAACGCGACGAAGATCACGGCGGCCATCCGGGTCCCGTAGTACCGGCGGTAGGTCCGGACCAGTGGGAGGATGAGCAGGTCGGCGAAGATGAACGCGAGGACGGCACCGAAGGAGACGCCGTTCTGCCAGAGGACGACCGCGAATGGGACGTTGCCGACCGAACACAGGAAGGTGAGCACGCCGACGACAGCCCCGAGCACGACGTTCGAGACGTGCCGGGTCACGCTTCCTTCGGCCCCGAACCCGAAGATCGCGGCCCACCAGGTGTCGGGGACGAGCGCGGCGAGGAGGCCGGCGAGGAGGAAGCCGAAGACGATGTCGCGCCAGAGCATGTCCCACTCGCGGATCGCGTTCGCAGTCGCCGACCGCCAGCGGTCGGCCGAGAGCAGTTCCGGACCGGCGGTCACCGCCTCCCGGTCGTCGTCGGGATCGTACGCGCCGCGACAGCCGCCACAGCAGAAGTGTCGGCGCGTGTCGTCGACCGTCTCGGCGATCGTCTCCTCGTCGGTCGGATCGGCGGCCATTCCACAGGTCGCACACTCCGTCTCTTCGAGTGCGCGGGCATGCTCTCGCGCGGCGTCCACCCAGCGCTGAGGGACGAACCGACGGTAGACGATCGCCAGAACGACGACCGCGACGAGTCCGCCGAGCAGTTCGGCGGCGACGAACTGCCAGCCCAGCAAGAGCAAGACGACGAGCCCGAGTTCGAGCACGAGATCGGTGCTCGCGAACTGGAACGCACCGAGACTCGCCGCGGGCGAGGCCCCTTTCGTGAACAGCGAGCGGGTCGTCGCCACCGCGGAGAACGAACAGCTGGAGGAGGAGGCGCCGAAGACGGTTCCGTAGGCGACCTCGCGCCAGCCGTCGTCGCCGAGGTACTCCGTCAACTGGTCTTCGGAGACGAACTCCCGAATCGCGCCCGTGACGGTGAAGCCGAAGACGAGCGCCCACCAACTCTCCCAGGCCATCTCGAAGGCGATGACCAGTCCGCGAACGATCCCGAGCAAGAGCGCACCGAGGAGCCCGATCAGCCGCGCAGCGAGCTCGAGTGCGTCGGTCGGATTGGTGATCTCGAAGACAGCTGCGGGTGGGTGAGCTGGTGACGACAACCGGGGAATGAGAGACGGTGCCGGGAGCAGCTGGCCGAGCGTGAGGGCCAGAGAGGCCAGAGACGCGTCGCTGAACGTGTGTATCGACGAGAGCATTGATTGGGAGGGCGAGTTGGGTCAGCGGGGAGCCAGCGGGACAGTGACGGGTTCCGACGTAATCGGATGACGACCGATCGCGTCGAAAACCGGTCGCTGTGCCGTCGAGGCCGGGAGATCATCCGCGCCGAGTGGCGCGTCGTCCGGGCCAACCAACGGTTATAGCCAATGGTCCCACAGGGATAAACGTGGACGACTCCTAGAGGATCTATACCGATTTCGGCCGCGTCGTCGCGACCTCGAGCGGGCCGTCGATCACCGAGTCAACACACCGATCGTCCGGTGACGATTGTAGAGGTAGGCCAGCGACGCTGTGACCGACGAGACGAGAAACGCGAACACGGCGAACGCGATCGCGACACCGAGTCCGCCGGTGAGTCCACCGAGAAGACCGAATCCGACGGTCGCTACGATTGGTGGTCCAACGTAGACGTGCTCTTCGGGCATCCAGCCTGCACAGTCCTCGCGTACGAACGCGACGTCGCGCCAGATCGCCGGGAGCGAAACGAGTCCGACGGCAGTCATGACGATCACGAGTGCGACACTACCGGCACTCGAGGCGACCAGTGATCCGCCGGTGAGCCGGCCGATCGAGAGGACGCCGAGAACACTCAGCGTCGGGTAGCCGAGCAGGACGTACCAGTGCCAGGAGGAAACTATCGCGTCGTCCGTTACATCACCAGATACCATGGTGTGCCCGCCGTATGAAATCCTCACGGATAAGATGTCGAGATACCTAACATTCGTACACAACTCAGCTGCGTTTCGTGTTCAGGAGGCCTGATGGTCCAGTATATTTATTCAATGGATTCTCAGTACCGTGTCATCTTATCCCACTGGCGTCCATAGCCGGGTCACCCGGTCGAACACCCACTCCGTCACCGACCGGGAGATACTCAATGATCGGTGAACACGCATTCTGTCCGACCAGCGGTGCGTCTCTCTCGCGAGAGATTCACTACGACGAACACGGCCGTCCCGAACGGGCGCCACGAAGCGAGGACTTGACGCCGAAAGACGCGCTCGAGGCGCCGTTGACGACGGGTGAGCGGCGCTCGTCGAAACGCGCACTCTCGACGTACTTCCAGCGGTGTCATCGGCGCCACGTCGGGTCGGCTCGAAACGAGCCCGAAGACGGTGGTGAGCGGTCGATCGACGAGAACGACGTCGAAGCTGAAGACGACGACGAGTCCGACCTGTATCGACACGCTGCGTTAGCACTCACACGACTCAAGCGAACCGCCACTGGCCGACAGGAACGCGACGTGATCGTCTGGTACGCGCTTCGAGAACGACTCGCTCGCGACGGGTTCGACGTCGCGTGGATGACTGCCCACGTCGAACCCCGGTGTCCCGACTGTGGCAGCCAACTCGTGTACGTCACCGGACCGGATCGACCGCTCGGCCGGTGTCCGACGTCGTGTACGGGCGACCGGCGCGACCGGCTCCGGACGATCCGCACCACTGTCGTCGCCCTCTTCGAACGAACGTATCCAGAGACCACGCTCGAGACAGATGCACTCACGCTCCTGTAAGCGTCCCCGTCGGCTCTCGTGCCGGTCACACGCGCGTCGAATCGCGAATCGAACCCGCTGGTACCCGTCTCCGCACCAGCCGCCGCCACGGCCACTGCTCTCCACATCCCCATCCCCATCCCCACCCCCTTCCACCTTCCACACCCTCCATGAGTCGCTCGAATATGCGCCTTCTGACGGTCCTCGCCGCCTCACAGCACAGTGCCGACCGGGTGACGACCGTCCTCGACCGTCACGACCTCGAGTACAGTGTCACCGACGAAACGGATGGCGACTCTCAGACCGTCATCGTCCCCGTTCCCGCCCACGCGGTCGAACCGCTGGAGGACGACCTCCAGTCGGTCTCGGGCGACATCGCCGTCGTCGTCGACGAACCGATGGCCGTCGTCGCGACCGGCGAGGACGACCGCGACCAGTCGGACATCCGTCACGGTCGCGAACGAAAGTGGCTCTCGCTCGAACGGATCTCTCGAAACGAACTGCGGTCGAAAGCCGAGTCCCAGCTGCCGCCACTCGTCATCTTCGCGGCGATGACTGCCATCAGCGCCGTCGTCGCGACTGCCGGCGTCCTGCTCGACTCGCTTGCCGTCCTCGTCGGCGCGATGGTGATCGCCCCGCTTCTGGGGCCGGCGATGGCCTCGAGCGTCGCGACCGTCCTCGACGACCGGCGGCTGTTCGCTCGCGGCGTGCGACTCCAGCTCGTCGGGGCCGTCGTCGCGCTCGCGAGCGCGCTCAGCTTCGCAACGTTCGCTCGAACCTCGAGCGTCGTCTCTGCCGCCGTCGACCTCGAGGCGAGTCTCGGGCTTGGCAGTCACGGACTTCCGCCGTCGCTGCTGGTGACCGTCGCCGTCTGCGCCGGCGTCGCTGGCGGGCTGGCGATGGCGACCAGCGGAATGACCGACCTCATCGGCGTGATGATCGCCGCCGCGATCATGCCGCCGATCGGCGTCGTCGGCGTCGGGACGGCCTGGAACGAACCGGCGGCGGCCGCGGGTTCGCTCGTCGTGGTCGCGGTCAACGTTCTCGCGATCAACCTCGGTGCGATGGCGACGCTCTGGACGCTCGGCTTCCACCCGCGAGACCACTCGCGAATCCGGACGACTCGAGCGGCGATCCTCCGGCGCGTCCTCCTGTTGTTAGTCTCGCTCGCAGTCGCGATTCGTGGGCTCGAGTACGCGGCGAGCGCGTTCTGAACGCCGTCGTCACGACCTGCCGTCCCATCCTCTCGTCTCATTTATGACCGATACCCCAGATTCCGATTCCGCTTCCGATAGTGAACCGCCCTCCGACCAGACTGAAACTGAAACTGAAACTGAGACGGATACGAATGCAGAGACGGATACGGATACGAACGAAAAGACAGACACACACGCGTGCTCGGATTCTGACGGCGACTGCTCGAGCGACGGCGAAACGACCGATGCGAGCGCGGCGACGACCGATTCTGATCCGGACGCGACGGAGCCCGCTGTCCAGTCGGCGGACGGCGAACCGACCCCGTCGGACGACTCGCCGAAAGACGAACACCCGTCGGGTGGCGGGGGCGTCGCCGCAGTCGGCCTCTCGCTGACGACGTCCGCACTGCGGTTGACCGTCGGCGTCCTCGCGGTGCTCGTCCGCATCCTCCACGCCGGCGTGCTGATCGGCTATCGACACCTCACTGACACCGACTCGCGCGACCGGGCGCGCCGGTGGCTGCTCCTCGAGGGGGACCGCTGGACGATCGTCGTCGGCTTCGTCGTCGGCATCTTTGGGATCGCGCTCGTTCTCGGGATCAGCGACGTGATCGGGGTCCGCGAGAGCCGCTTCGTCACGACGATGTTCTCGACGATGATCGCCGGCCTGTTCTCGTTCATCCCGATCGTCGTCTCGGTCAACCAGCTCATCGTCTCGCGGCTGTTCGGCACGCCCGACCGCCTGACCGAACGCATCGACAGCGTCCACGAGTTCCGCGCTCGCGTGGAGTCCCAGACGGCCGGCGACGGCGTCAGCCCGACGGAACCCGCGCCGTTTCTCGCCCGGCTCGCCGGGACGCTCGGCGAGCGAGCGGATTCGCTGGCCGCAGTCTGCGGGTCGACGGACGGCGACGAGTCCGAATCGGCGGGCGAAAGCGAGAACGAAGACCGGTCGCCGGCACTCGAGGCCGTCTGCGCGTTCGCCGAGCGGACGAGCGACCACGCCGAGACCCTCGGCACCCAGCTCACCGGGACGACCACGTCGGTGTTCGGCGTCGTGATGCCGACGATGGATCACGACTACGCCGCCAGTGCGAGCGAGGCACGGCGGCTCCGAAGTCGGTTCGACGAGGACCTCTCCGATCGGGTGAGGCGGTCGCTCTCGGAGCTCCGAGAGCTGTACGTCACCGCCGACGCGACCCGACAGTACTTCACGACGATGTACCTCCAGCAGGAACTCGCTCGCCTCTCGCGGTTGATCACCTACAGCGGCACCGCCGCCTTGCTGCTCTCGACGCTCGTGATCATGATCTACGCGAGCGGCTACCCGCCGGTCGCCCACGAGGGGCCGCTACTCGTCCTCGTGAGCCTCGCGCTCGCGGTAGCGTTCAGCCCGCTCGCAGTGCTGTTCGCGTACGTCGTCCGCATCGCGACGATCCTCAAACGAACTTCCGCACCCGGGGCGTTCACGCCGCCGGGCGAACGTCACGGCGAGAGCGAGGAACGATAACGATGGTCGACTCGCCCGTCTCGAGACGTCGGTTTCTCACCTCCGTCGGCCTCGCATCGGTCCCGTTTGCGGGCTGTAGCGCCTCCGGAAGCGAGAGCGAGTGGGTCCCCGTCGAGACGCCGACCGACGCGACGCTCGCCGACGTCGTCACGGCGAGCACCGGCACGTTCGCAGTCGGCGAAGACGGCGTCGTCCTCCGACGCGACAGCGAATCGTGGTCGGTCGCCCTCGAGGACGGCCCGGCTGGTGCCCAGAACGGACTGGTATCCGCCGACGTGACGAGCAACGGTCGGGTCGTCTGGGCCGCCGGCGACAGCGGTGCGCTCGGCGCGTACGACACCGTCGACGAAACCGTCCTCGACGTCTCCGCCCCCGAGGGCCGAACGAGTTCCTGGGAGGCGATCGCCGTCACCGGACTCGCCGGCAGCGAACGGCTCTTCCTCGTCGACAGCTCCGGTGCGTTCCTCCGCGGTCGTCGAAACGGCGCGGACGTCGCGTGGCACGAGCCGACGGAACTGGGTACCGGCACGAGCGTCACTGCGATGGCCGTGACGCCGCTCGAGTACGGCTACGTCTGCGACACGAGCGGCGACGTCTACGAGTCGGCGGACGCCGGCGAGACCTGGACCCGGATCGGCATTGACGGCGCGAGCGTCAACTTCCACGACGTGAGCGCGGTCGACTCGGGGCACGTCGACGTCGCGGGCGGCGACGGCGTCGTCTACCGCTACGACGGCGGCGAGTGGTCCCGAACCGTGATCGGCGAGGACCCGATTCGGGCCATTGCACGCGACCGGTACGATGCGCTAGTAGTCGACTCGCTCGGGCGCATCTCCGAACGCACCTTCGACGGCTGGGTCGAACTCGACCGCGTCGACACCGGGAACGAACCGCTCGGGATCGCGCTGGGAACGCCCCGAACCCCGCAAGTCGTCGTTGGCGAGTCGGGGATGGTCCTCGAGCGGCGGTACTGAACTCGAATTGCCGAGTATTCGGCACTCGAGTGCGCTCGGAATGTGGCCGCCTCACCACAGTACGTATTACCAGTTCTCGAGGAGTCGGTATACGCGAGTACGCAGATTCTGACTAAAAGAGACTAATTGTCCGATTATAGGCCTCTATTCTATAAATACACAAAAATCTACTTAAGTCCTCCTTGTGTTTGGATAAGTATGGAACAGTATCCGACCCGGCGGTCGATACTCGCGACAGTCGTGGGAACTGGAGCGCTCGGACTGGCAGGCTGTCTCGGTGGATCGACTGCCGGTGTCGACGAACCGTCCGGGGACTGGCCGTCGTTCAGATACGACGCCGCGAACACGGGTCGGAACCCCGACGCGACTGGGCCGACGGAGAACCTCGAGATGAGCTGGGGGTACGATATCGAGTCCCTCCGCCCTGACGTCGGTCCGAGTCACGTCTCCTCGCCGATCGTTCTGGGCGACCGCGTCTTCGTCGCGTTCGACTTCCGCGTGGGCACCGGTCACGAACTGGGGACGCACGTCGTCGCGATCGACCGGGAAACCGGGGACGAAGACTGGCTGGAGAGCTTCGAGTACGAGCCCGAACAGGGACGGGGTGCGACGGCGACACCAGCCCAGACGCTCGAATCCGACGGAGAGACGCTATTTATCGCGACAATTGTCGACGAGGAATCGACGCTTCGAGGGCTCGACCCGGAGACCGGTAAAGAACGCTGGAGCACCCCTCTCGGAGAGGTGTTGCACTCGGCGATGACGGTTGCCAGTGGATCGCTGTACGCTGGCGAGTACACCTTCGCAGCCTTCGACGCGACCGATGGTCACCGCGAGCATCAGTACGAGTGGGATGGAAATTACGGCCGACCTCGGTCGGTAGACCAGTACCCGCCAACGGTCGACGACGACGCGGTGTACGTCGGCGTGGAGGATACGCTCTACGCCTGGGATCGAGACGACGGCTCTCAGCTGTGGACGATCGAATCGCCGTTCGAGTCGTGGACGGACGACGGCGGAACGTGGTTCAACCAACCCGTCGTCAGCGACGACGTCGTCTACGCCGCGACCGGCGATATCGCTGCACAGGATCTGGGTGGCCTCGTCGCCGTCTCGAGCGAGGACGGCGAGTTCCTCTGGAAGACACAGCCGGACCGAGAGCCGGGGAAGCCGACGGCCGACGTACCGACACCCGAGTACGCGGCGATATACGGTCTGCCGATCGTGCTCGAGGATACGATCTGTGCGACCGGTGTCGAGTACGGTGAACGGGGTCTGTTCGGAATAGACCGCGAAGACGGCTCGATCCGGTGGTTTCGGGAGGACGTCAGTACGATCGCACTCGTGGCCGGGGACGACGTCGTATACGCCCACTACAACGGAGCCATCGTCGCGATCGACCCCACTGACGGCGAGGTGCTGGCTGGTGGATCTCTCGAGATCGATACAGCGCAACCGGAGGGGCAGTTCCCGGCAGTCGTCGACGACCACCTGTACGTCGCCACGACGGATCGAGTAGGCGCGTTCGGTTCGTCTCCCTGATCGCGTTCGCTCTCGGCTCGAGCAGCCATCACCGTGGTCCGTTATCCTTTACCTCCCGCGGGCCGAATCGGGCTCTAATGACCGCACAAACCGTCCAGCAGGGCGACCTCGTCACCGTCATCGGCCTCGAGGTCCACGTCCAGTTGGAGACCAACACGAAGATCTTCTGTGGCTGTCCGACCGAACCAACGGAGGAGCCAAACGAGAACGTCTGTCCCGTCTGTCTCGGCCTCCCCGGCGCGCTGCCCGTCCTGAACGAGGCGGCCGTCGAATCCGCCGTCAAGATCGGGAAGGCCATCGACGCCGATATCCCCGAGGAGACCCGCTTTCACCGGAAGAACTACTACTACCCCGACCTGCCCAAGAACTTCCAGATCACCCAGTACGACGAGCCGATCTGCCAGCACGGCGAACTCGAAATCTCCGTCGAGGGCCAGCGCCGCTCGGTCACCATCGAACGCGCTCACCTCGAGGAAGACCCCGGCAGCCTCCAGCACGTCGGCGGCGGCGGGGGGATCGACAGCGCGGAGTACACGCTCGTGAACTACAACCGCGCGGGCGTCCCGCTGATGGAGATCGTCACCGCGCCGGACTTTCGCAGCCCCGCTGAGGTGCGGGCCTTCCTCGCCGAACTCGAGGAAGTCCTCGAGTACCTCGGCGTCTTCGACGCCGGCCGGGACGGCAGCCTCCGCGTCGACGCCAACCTCTCGATGATCTCCGCGGAGGAGGCCGACGAGGACGGCACGATCGGCCTCGAGGCACTCGAGGCCGCAAACCGGACGGAGGTCAAGAACATCTCGAGTCACAAGGGCGCGGAGAAGGCCCTCGTCTACGAGGAGACCCGCCAGAAAAACGCCATCCAGCGCGGTCGCGCGATCGAACAGGAGACCCGCCACTGGGACGAGAGCCGGGGCATCACGGTCTCGATGCGCTCGAAAGAGGAGGAGAAAGACTACCGCTACTTCGAGGAGGCGGACCTGCCGCCGCTGCGAGTCGCCGGCTGGAAGGCAGAGATTGCGATTCCGGAACTGCCCAGCGCCCGCCGCGAGCGCTTCCAGGCGGAGTACGACCTGAGCGACGAGGCGGCCTCGAAGCTCACCTCGACCAAGCAGGTCGCGGACTTCTACGAGGATGTCGCCCTCGAGTACGATCCCGACCTCGCGGCGACGTGGGTCGCCGACGAGTTGCTGGGCGAACTCAACTACCGCGACATGGAGATCACCGACGTCGAGGGGCGACTCGAGGACGTCCACCGGCTGGTCGAACTCGTCGCGGAAGACGAGATCACCGCGAAAAACGCCAAGGAGGTCGTCCTCCGGGAGATGCTCGACGACGGTTCGGACCCCGACGCAGTCGTCGAGGCGGCGGGGCTCGGCAAGACCGGCGAGGACGAGGTCCAGCAGGCCGTCGTCGAAGCCATCGAGGAGAATCCCGAC
Organism: Natronoglomus mannanivorans; assembly: GCA_025517485.1. Classification (GTDB taxonomy): domain Archaea; phylum Halobacteriota; class Halobacteria; order Halobacteriales; family Natrialbaceae; genus Halomontanus; species Halomontanus mannanivorans. Next base: position 31,322 of record JAOPKB010000012.1, read on the forward strand.
GCGGTCGCCGACCACGAGGCCGGCGAAGGCGGGGCGATCAACTTCCTCGTCGGGCAGGTCATGCAGAAAACCGGCGGCAGCGCGGACCCCGGGGACGTCAACCAGCTCCTGCGGGCCGAACTCGAGTAGTTGCGCCGACGGCCTCCACATCTTCTCGTTTTTCTCACACGTGTGGTGGCGGACTCGGCACGGGACTGCACAACGCACATAACCTCCGAGGGAGAGCATAGAACAGTTCTCGGTGTTTCCCTATGAGTTTCATCGCAGACATCTCCCTTTCCAGCCCCGATCTGATGCTGGTTCACACGATGCGGACGGTTCCCGACGTATCGATCGAGACGATCTATCACGCCGCAACGACCGCGTCGGTACCATCGCTGTTCTACGCGATCCAGCGTGAGAGCGTCGACCGTGAACACCTCAAGGACACCCTCGCAGACGACTCGTCGGTTCGTGAAGCGACACTGACCGAAACGCTCGAGGAGCGATGGGTCTACCGGATCGAACTCGCCCCAGACCAGTTGCTCGTCGTCCCCCGCCTCGTCGAACTCGGTGGGGCGTTCTTACACGCTCGCAGCGCCGACGTCGCCTGGACGATCGAGGCGCGACTGCCCGATCGCGAGACACTGATCGAGTTCAAATCCTTTTGCGACGAGTCCGGGATCGGCTTCGAGTTGCAGCAACTGTATCGGACGCCGGAGGCCGACGAGAGTGATTCAGTCGGCGAACACGGGCTGACTGCGGCCCAGCGCGAGGCACTCGTGACGGCCTACGAACTGGGCTACTTCGAGGAGCCACGACGGGCATCGTTGCGCGACCTCGGCGAAGAACTCGACGTCTCGTCGACGGCTGCCGGAGGCCGTCTTCGACGGGGAACGGCGCTCCTCGTCGAAGAGCTGTTGCAACCGCCCTCCGAACGGGATCGTACTTAAAGTCACAGCTAATCAAGCCCTAGACTCTCCTGTGAATCAGGTCTCTAGTGAGTAATGACCGACGACCGACTCTCCAGATCAGAGACGTCCGATTCGACCGCCCCACCCACGTCTTCTACTGCCAGCACGCGATCGACGGCGAGCAGTTCGGAACCCGCGACCATTCAGACGTTCATCTATACCACCGACGAATCCGTCAGTGAGGCGGTCCTCGACGCCGTCGCGTCGATCACCGATTCCGACCCGATCGAACTCGACCCACTCTACTACACGATCGACCCCGACGCACTCGATACTCTCTTCGAGTCCCGTCCCTACAACACTGAGCTCCCTCGAGACGTTCAAGTGACGTTTTCCTACGTCGGATTGCAGGTCACCGTCACCGCAGCGGGCCAGATCATCGTCGAAGACGAGGGCCCCGATGTCGACTAACTGGGGCCGGACTCGCCCTCGGACGGCCGTGATCGCCCGTCGACCCGTGACCGCCCTCGAGACGAGGACTGCCCGATGACCGAACCGACGATCGACTGGGAACTGGAGGGGCTCTCCGAATCCGAGTTCGAACGCGCACTCGAGACACTCGTCTCGGAGGCCGTTTCCAGCGACATCACCGTCGACGGTGCCTGGGATATCGAAACGCCGCCCAAATATGCAAATCTCACCGTCGAAATCTGGCCGCTCGAGGATTGACGGCAGTGAGACGTCTGCCCGCGACTCAGATCAGGTGTACCGGCGAACGACAACGGCGGTGACGAACGCTCCGATCGCGACCAGCGCTCCGAAGCCGGGTATCGCTTCGTCGACGCCGGAATCGTCGTTCGCATTGTCCGTATCGGAACTGTCGTTCTCACCGTCGTCGGCGAGTGTGATTCCGTCGGGATCGTCGTCGGTCTCGACTTCCATCTCCGAGTCACCACCACCGTCGACGAGAATCTCGCCGTCACGGACCATCGTTCCCTGCTGATAGTCCGAGGTGAGTTCGACCTCCGAGTTGACGATTGTCAGTTCGGCCGTCGTCGGCTGGGCGTCCTCGCTGACCTCGAACGTGACGGTCGCGATCGGTCCCGTTCCGGCCGATCCAGCGTCGTCGTCACCGTCTGATTCGGATTCTCGCACCTGCGTAATCGACGCCAGCCCCGACTCGTCGTCGATATCGGTCGTCACGTCGATCGTCGTCTCGTCGGACTCCGTTTTCGCTTCGGCCGTCTCCCCCTCGAGCCAGTGTGCCCGCTCGATGTCCGTGACTGTCAGCACGTCGGGGTCGTACTCGACGCCGAACGAGACCTCGTTGACGCCGGCCCCGCCGTAGCCCTCGTGGGCACTCAACACGATGTCGACGCTGACAGTATCGCCGGGATCGGCCTCGATCTCGTCCGGATCGAACGAGAAGAGCGCGACGGTGTCGCCGGCGCTCGCCGCTGGCGCGATCGCCCCCGTGAGAAGCAGGCCGACGGTCAGACAGACGATCACGGAAGTGACGGCCGATCTCGATCGCCACCCTCCGGACGCCTGCGACGAGTCGCCGCTCATTCTGAAACCTCTTCTGGGATCTCTACCTCGACTGCGGGCATCTCGAGAAACGCCGTCTCGTATCCCCGATGCCGAGAGACCTGTGGGGGAGATTCGACGGTGATCGTCACTGTATCTCCGGGTTCCAGTTCAGCGTCGTCGAGCCCCGTCTCCGCACCGTAGTGGAGGTCGTACTCGTCGTCGAGCGTCTGCTCAAGGTCGAACGTCGCGAGTTCCTCGCCGTCGCGGTCGATCGTCGCGGAGAGTGCCATATCTGCCAGTGGAACTCGGTTGTACGGTGTTCGCGGAGAGACCAGCAGGTACGGCTCTGTACCGTCGGTGAGACGGGTGTCACCCTCGAGCAGCGAGATCACGAGAGTTGCGTCGCCGGTTTCGGGTTCGCCGAGCAGCGTTCCGGAGTAGTCCTCGGCGGGCGGAAGCGAGGAGTAGGGGACGTGTCCGTGGTCGCTGTGATCGTCGTGGTCGCCGTGGTCGTCGTCTCCATCACCGTGATGATCGTCGTGGTCACCGTGGTCGTCGTCTCCATCACCGTGATGATCGTCGTGGTCACCGTGGTCGTCGTCTCCATCACCGTGATGATCCCCGTGCTCGTCGTCACCGTGTGCTCCGTGACCGTGCTCCATCGGCTCGATCGCTCCCCGCTCGCCCCAGTGCTCCTCATCGAGATAGTCGATCCCGCCGATGACCTCCTGACGGAAGTCCTCGTCGTAGGTGAACTCGAACGTCGCGGTCTCGGTCTCGGTGAACCGGTCCTCGAGTGCGCCGGTCTTCCTGACACCAATCGGTGGGAGGGTCACCTCGACGGTGTAGGTGCCGTCCCCGTCTAGTGGCACGTTGTCGCCGAAGTGAAAGCCCATCTCCTGGGAGATCATGGGCCACGGCGTCCGCGGCGATCCGACTTGCTGGCCGTTTTGCTCGACCCGGATCTGGGCACCCGCGTCGACGGGGAGGACGATCCCGGTCTCGTCGTCCCAGAGGGAGAACATCAGGTGGACGGCCGGACCGCCGTCTGGATCGACGCGTTCGGTCTCCCGACCGTCGACCAGCCAGAACGGGTGTGGATAGGAGAGCATCGGTGCGAGCGTGTACTCTCCGGCCTCGATGGGCTCGAGCATCCGCATCGCCTCGCGATGAGTCGGGACGTATACGGCGTCCGGTGGGTCCTCGATCTCTGGCAGATCGGGTGTAACCTGTCTGTCGTCGTCGATTCCGTCATCGGTTTCGTCGTCCGCATCGTCGGGATCGCCGCCCAACCCGTCGCTGCCGATACACCCTGCGGCCGCTGCGAGCGCAGCGACCGATCCCGCGCAGTGGAAAAATCGTCGTCGGTTCATCGTTGATTTCGTTCTGAACGTGTCTGGATATCTGTACGTTTCGAGATCGATCGTCGTCGGTGGTGACGAGAATTGCCGGAACTCACGCCGGATCACCCGGCGGGAGCGCCCGGAGCGAGCGCGGCGGCACGAGGTAGTTGCCGCGGCGATTGACGAAGATGTACTGTAAAATCCCGTTGTTCAACACGCCGCCGACGCCGTTACCGGCCAGGTCCGACCCCGTCATCGCCTCGCGCACGCGGACGAACTCCTCGATCTCTCGCTGGAGCGAGAGGAAGTGAAGCCCCGGGCGGTCTCCGTCGACCGTGTTGAAGTCCCGACGCAACAGGAGCGGCTGGCCGTCCTCGCGGGCTCGAGCGGCCTTCTGTGCGTGGCCGACGACGCCGCGCGTTCGTGCGTCTTCCGCGGTCGCTTCGATGCGTTCGTCGGTCACTCCACTCGAGGTCGACAGCCGTTCTCCGATCTCGCCGACCAGCTCCTCGTCGACGTGTTCCGGGCTGAACATCTTCGCGATCCGCTGTCGGTGACTGTCCTGTGTAAACCAGGTCTCGAGCTGGATATCCATCGAGGAGACGTGCTGGGTCGTTCCGCCTTCGAACGGACCCTCCGTGATCGTCGCTCGGTCTTCGGTCGCCTGATTCGCCCGGAACCCGGATCGAAACCCCATGAAGAACGGTGCGTCCTCGGGGACCTCCTCGGGAACACCGGACGTGTCCGTGTGATCTGCCGGCAGGCCGGGACCGACGAAGCCGGTCCGTCGCTGGTCGTCGAGGCGCTCGAAGATCGACGAGAGATCCGCGTCCACGTCGACGCCGTTTACGTCCGCCACGTCACCGAACAGCGCCTCTTCGGCGCGTAACACGACCTCGGCGTGGTCGCTGGCGAGGTGAAGGAGTGCGTCGAAGTCGTCGGGCTCGGGATCCTCGCGGGTTGTCAGCGCCGTCGGCTCGGGGAGGTCGACCGTCTCCGTCGCCAGCGATCCGACCCGATCGAAGTACGCTGGCGTATAGCCGATCGTAAAGACCAGCCCCTCGTTGCTCCACTCGTAGGCCCGCTCGAGCGTTCGAAGACTCGTTTCGACGGTCTCGCGATCCTCGTCGGTCGGCGCTCCGTCCTCGACCAGCGACAGCGCCAGCAGGACGTGGTGTTCCGGTAGCTGGACGTTACCGTCGTCGTCGGTCGAGAGGGCGTCGTTCCAGGCGTGTTGTCGGGACGGGAGCGAGTCGGGGTCGTCCGTCCCGCCGGGAACATCGGTCTCCCCGTTCTCGGCGACACAGGCGCTGAGGGCGCTCGCACCACCGACGGCGACGACCGCCCGGAGGTACTCCCGTCGCGACAGTCCGGTTCGGTCGGGAAGGCTCACTATCGGAGGGAAGGACTGAACGACTAAATGCGTGTCTACTGGTGATGCATCGGCCGGCACCGACGACGACACTGCCGGGTATCGCCCGCTGAGAGACCCACGAACTGGGACTCGAGGTCCGGTATGAGACTCCGTTGACCGGCTGGTTCAGAACTGATTGGCCACCGAGGAAGAGGAAAGTATCACCTAAATCCGTAGTCACCACTAGTATTTGCCCGATCCGGTAGGCCGTGCCGAAATTTGCCGCGGAATTCGGGGTGAACCGCCACATATTAACCGACCGACTATCGAGAGGGGGTCATGACAGATCGACTAACTCGACGAAGCGTTCTGCAGACCGGTGCGGTCGCTGGGGGGCTCGCGCTCGCTGGCTGTCTCTCCGGTGACTCCGAGGACCTGAACTACGAAATCTGGGCCCTCGACCAGGGAACCAACACGGGCTACATCTACGAGCCCGGAGAGGACGAGGATTCCTTCGAACAGGTCGACTCCATCGACTTCGCAGAGCATCAGGGCGAAGTTCCACACATGGTCGACTTCACCGCAGACTACGAGTACGCCGTCGTCGCCTGTACGGCCGGCGCGCGGACGATCGTCGTCCGAACCGAAGACCGCGAGGTCGTCGCGAACCTCGAGACCGGCCCGGGATCCCACTTCGCCGGCATTTCGCCCGACGAGGAGTACATCCACGTCGACGTGATCGGCGAGGGAACGATCAAGCGTCTCGACGCGGACTTCGACGAGGAGGAGTTCGAAATCGTCGACGAGATCGTCATCACGGAAGACGAGACCGTCCAGGACCACGGCGGCGACTTCGAGGGTCGTGACCCGATCTGCCACCAGTACACCCAAGAGGGCTACTCCTACCACACCCTCGGTCCGAGCTACCACGATGGCGGCCTCGTGATCGTCGACCACGACGACTTCTCCGTCGAGAAGGTCCTCCACGGCGACGACGACGACGTGCCGACCAACTGTGGAACGATCCCGCACCCGACCGAATCGAAGTTCTACACCACCGCCGGCCTCCCCGCGGAGGATCCAGAAGACGGTATCGGCGAGTACTTCGTCTTCGATACCGAGGAGAACGAAGTCGTCGAGCGCGAGTCGACCGGCGGCGTCGACGCACACGGCTTCTGGTACACCCCCGACGGCGAGGAGCTGTGGGTGCTCAACCGCCAGACCGACGACGGCCTGATCCTCGACCCCGAGACCGACGAGGTCATCGAGGAGATCGACGACTACGGACCCGCACCGGACATCATGTGGTCCTCGCCTGACGGCGAGTACATGTTCGTCACGCTTCGGGGTCCCGAGCAGCAGTCCGGTTCCCCACACGCCGCAGAAGGTGAGACACCCGGCTTCAACGTCCTCAGCATCGAGGACCGCGAGATCGTCACGACCGTCGAACCCGACTCGATCGACAACTACAGCGAGGAAGAGATCGAGGACGGCGACGTCCCGACCCCCGACTTCCACGGCATCGGCGTCCGACCGATCGGCGACTACGACTCCGAGATCCCGAACTCGCCGCCGTTCTGAGCGGTCGGATCCCTCGAGACGACACCGACTTCCATTTCTTTCGGATTCGAACCGATTCGAGCGCCGTCTTTTTGGGCCCTCACCTCGCGGTCTGCGTCCAGTGATCTGCGTTCGGTCGTGGGAGGGCAAATCCGTCGACTCGACGGACCTGAAAGGACGATACGGTTGGACACCGGAGAGGCGAACCGATGGCACCCGCGATCGTCCACTTCCTCGTCGGCGCGTCGATCGTCCTCCTCGCGCTCGCACCGCTGGCGCTCGTCTCCAGCCGTGTCCGCAAGTGGCGGCTTCGCGCCGTCGCGATCGGCGGACTCTGGGGACTCGTTCCGGACCTTCACAACGTCTCTCCGGTCTACCGCGACGAACTCAGGTCGCTCCACGAGTCGCCGCGGGCCGATCTCTTCGCCTTCCACTACACGCTCGACCGACCACTCGTCCGCGACCTCTTCGTCGAAAGTATCGCCGCCTCGATCCTGCTGTTTCTGGTGGCAGTCACCGTCATCGGCGTCGCGTGTCGGCTCGGGTCGTGAACGGAGACCGTGAGAAGAACGGAACTGGCGAGGAGAAGGGGAGACCGACGAACCGAGACCCCGAGTGGGTGTGAGTACGAGTACGAGTGCGAATACGAGATAAACGAGCCGAAAAACCCAACCAGCCGTCTGAGCGCTTCAATCCCGCTTCAGACCAGGATTCGTCACCGCCCCATTCGCCGCGGAGTCGAAGTCGCGGCCGAACTTCGCGAGGACGCCGCCCTCGTAGGTGGGCTCGGGTTGCTCCCACTCCTCGCGGCGCTCTGCGAGTTCCTCCTCGCTGATGTCGACCTCGAGCAGGCGGTCTTCGACGTCGATCCGCACGACGTCGCCGTCCTCGAGGAGGCCGATCGTGCCGCCGACGAACGCCTCAGGGGCGACGTGGCCGATCGAGAGTCCGCGGGAGCCACCCGAGAAGCGGCCGTCGGTGATGAGGGCGACGTCCTCGGCGTGGCCCTGACCGGCGACGGCGCTCGTGACGCCGAGCATCTCGCGCATGCCGGGACCGCCGCGTGGGCCTTCGCCACGGACCACGAGCACGTCGCCGGTGTCGACCGCGCCGCTCTGGACGTACTCCATCGCGTTCTCCTCGTGTTCGAAGATGCGGACCGGGCCCTCGTGGTGGATATCGTCGTCCTCGGCGGTCACCTTGAGCACGGCACCCTCGGGTGCGAGGTTCCCTTTCAGGATGCGGATCGCCCCTTCGGTCTCCTTGGGGTCGTCGACGGTGTAGAGGAAGTCCGCCTCGAGTTCGTCGTCCGCGGGGAGGTCGCCTTCGGCCTCGAGAATCTCGAGTTCCTCTTCGATCGTCCGACCCGTCACGGTCATCGCGTCGCCGTGGATCAGGTCGGCCTCGAGCAGTCGGCGGACGACGACGGGGACGCCGCCGAGCTCGTGGAGGTCGTTCATCACGCTGTCGCCGCCGGGTTGCATGTCCGCGATCTTCGGCGTGCGCTGGGATATCTCGTCGAAATCGTCGATCTCGAGGTCGACACCGGCCTCGCGGGCCATGGCGAGCAGGTGAAGGACGCCGTTGGTCGAGCCACCGATAGCCGTCTGAACGGCGATGGCGTTCTCGAACGACTTCCGGCTGAGGATGTCCGAGGGGCGACGGTCTTCCTCGACGACCTCGACGGCGAGTTCGCCGGCCCGGCGGGCGACCGCGTAGCGCTGTTCGTCCTCGGCAGGAGCCGACGCCGAGCCCAGCGGTGCCAGGCCGATCGCCTCGGAGATCGAGGCCATCGTGTTGGCGGTGAACATCCCGCCACAGGAGCCAGCGCCGGGACAGGCGTGGCGCTCGAGGTCGTCGAGTTCGTCGTCGTCCATCTCGCCGGTGGCATAGGAGCCGACGCCCTCGAAGACCTGAACGATCGTCACGTCTCTGCCCTCGTGTTCGCCGGGCATGATCGAGCCGCCGTAGAGGAAGACGCTTGGGAGATCGGTACGGATAGCGGCCATCATCATCCCAGGGAGGTTCTTGTCGCAGCCCGCGACGGTGACGAGACCGTCCATGCGCTCGCCGAAGGAGACGAGTTCGACGCTGTCGGCGATCATCTCGCGGGAGATCAGCGAGGCCTTCATCCCCTCGGTCCCCATCGAAATGGCGTCGGAGATGGTGATCGTTCCGAACTCGATGGGCATCCCGCCGGCCTCGTCGGCGCCCTCGAGGGCGGCGTCGGCCACGTCGTCTAGGTGGACGTTACACGGCGTGATGTCCGCCGCCGGGTTGGGGATGCCGATCATCGGCGAGCCAAGGTCCTCGTCGTCGAACCCCATCGCGCGGAACATCGCGCGGTGGGGGGCGCGTTCGGCCCCTTCGGTCACGTCCCTGCTCTGCAAGCGCTCGGGCTTCCCGTGGTCGAACCGGTCCGCCTCGCGCTCGTCTTCGACTTCGTGTTCGTGTTCGTCTGCGCTTTCGCTCGCGTGCTGGCTCATACCCGGTCGGTCGTACTGCGGGGGCATAAGTTACCCTACCTCGGTGAGGCGTGCCACGTCGGTCGAATTCGCCGAACGCGTTCGGGTCCACGGGAACCGTTCGTCGAGCGCCGTTCGGACTCAGAAGTAGTCCCCGCCCGGCTCCACTCCGGGAACGGCGTACGCGACGTAGCCGGCCAGATACGCACAGAACAGTCGGCCGTATCCCTCCCGCTCCTGTCGTCGGGGGGAGGTCCAGACCGGACACCGCTCGTCGTAGACGACGTGACCGCGTTCGCTCAACCGAAGCGAGAGGTCCGTGTCCTCGAGAAACGCCAAGGACTCGTCGAAGCCGCCGATCGCGTCGAACGCTCGCGAGCGCACGCTGCAGTTGTTCCCGCTCTGCTGGACGAATCCCAGCGGCCAGCTCGCTCGGTACCACCAGTCCGAGAGGAGTTTGAAGAGGACGCGATGGTGCACCTCGTCCGCCAGCGGACGCAGTGGACCGCCGACGCCGACCACATCCGGAGTCGCGTAGTGACGGCGGTGAGAGCGCACCCAGTCGGGCGGGACGACAGTGTCGGCGTCGGTGAACAACAGCAAATCGCCGGTCGCTGCGGCGGCACCTCGATTCCGCGCCTTCCCCGGCCCGTTACACTGACCGTCGTCCACTACCCGGTCGACCACCGGGTGGTCGCGTGCAACCCTCCCCGTCCGCTCGTCGCCGGCGACGGCGATCACCTCGAGGGCCAGCCGACAGTCCTGGTCGGCCAGCGAATCGAGCGTGCGGGGAAGCGTCGTCCACTCTTCGCGTGCGGGGACGACGACCGATGCGGTCTCCATCGTGCGAAACTGACCAACTCGAGTACAAAACCGTGCTGGTCTCGGTGACGTTGCCACCGCCGAAATCCCCTTGCAGGGGGACTCCCAAGAGAGACTACAGATGGGAACAGTCACCGTCAGCGCGAGCGCGCGACTCCACGTCGGCTTTCAGAACCTCTCGCTCGCGCGCGAACGGCTCTACGGTGGCATCGGGATGGCGCTTGCGGAGCCGCGGGTGATCGTCGTCGCCGAGCCGGCTAAGGGAGTGCACGTCACGGGCGACGGGTCCGAATCGCAGGACCGGGACCCCCTCGTCGCCGAGTACGCCCGGCAAGCGGTCGACCTGCTCGAGGTCCCGGGCGTCGAAATCGAACTCGAGCGGCGACTGCCGCGTCACGTCGGCCTCGGCAGCGGCACCCAGCTGGCGCTGTCGGTCCACGCGGCCGTCGCCGGCGCGCACGGTCTCGACCCCCGCGTCCGCGAGTACGCCCCGGCTCTCGGTCGTGGCGGTCGCAGCGGGGTCGGCGTCGCGACCTTCGAGGGAGGCGGGTTCGTCGTCGACGCGGGCCATCCGACCGGACGGTTCACTACGGAACCGCCCGCGGAAGGTGACTGGACGGTGCCCGCCGTGGTCGCCCGCCACGCCCTCCCCGAGGACTGGCGGTTTCTGGTCGTGATTCCCGAGGCCGAACCCGGCCGGAGCGGCGACGACGAGGACGCGAGCATGCGCACCGTCGTCGAGCGAGCCGATCCGGCGATCGCCGACGAGATCGCGGGAATCGTCACCCGTCGACTCTTGCCGGCCGCCGCCGAAGGAAGACACGAGGCCTTCGGCAACGCCCTCTCGGCGATCGGCCGGAAGAACGGCGCTTGGTACACCGACGCTCAGGGCGGTGTCTTTCGCCCGCCCGCGGGCGAACTCGTCGAAGCGCTCGAGTCCTGTCCGGTCGTCACCGGCATCGGGCAATCATCGTGGGGGCCGGCGGTCTACGGCGTGACCGACGTCAACCACGCTGCGGAGGCTCGCGAGGCGGCGCGCGAGGCGCTCGCGTCGCGGGGGCTCGAGGGCGAGATTGTCTGTTCGGCGCCGGAAAACGAGGGTGCGAGACTCGAGTTCGAGGAGTGATCATCGTGACGGGTTCCGCGACGGCCACGAGGCCACAACAGGTAAACGAATTCGGTCCGACTCCCGGGGCATGGACCGGATGCCGCTGGGAATCTCGCGGCTCGACTCGATGATCGGCGGCGGCGCACCCGCGGGGAGCGTCGTCCTCCTCGCCGGTGAATCCGGTGCCGGCGCACGGGAGTTCGCCTACACGAGTACCGTGATGAACGGCCTCGCCCATACTGACGAGGACCGCTTCGATCGCTTCTACGGCACGCTCGGGTCGGACGCGACCCTCCCCGAAGAGATCCACTACGTTTCCTTTACCAGCGAGCCGGGTGCGGTCGAGACGGAGATGCGGTTCGTCATGGACGACGAACTCGTGACCGCCGGCACCGAAGACGTGAGCTTTCACGACCTCTCCCGGGAGTACTTCCAGCTGACGCCGGTGCCGACCGACTGGTACGCCGAGCGGCCGACCGACATCACCGACCTCGGCACGCGCACCGATCGACGGGACGTCCTCGAGGCGCTCGGGGACTACCTGACCGAGAACGCTCCGGGCAATCTGGTCGTGATCGACTCCGTCACCGACCTCATCGCCGCGGCTGGCGAACACCTAGACTGGACCGATCTGACGGTGTTGCTCAAGGGGCTCGCCCGCGCGTCCTACCGCTGGGGCGGGGTGATCCTGTTGCTCGTCACCGTCGAATCGCTGTCGCCGATCCAGCGCGGCCAACTGACCGAAGCGGCAGACGGAACGCTCTCCTTCGAGTGGGAAAGCGGCGGCTCCGAACGAGCCCGCACGCTCGTCGTCGACCAGTTCCGCGGCGTCCTTTCGCGACTCGAGGACGAGCAGATCGTCCGGTTCGAGACCGAAATTCACGACGGCGGCTTCGACATCAGTAACGTGCGAAAGATTCGGTGAGCGACGGTCCGAATTCGAACGGCCGACCGTGTTTCTATCGAATGGTTACTACCGGAAGCGACAGATTTAGAACTCGACCAGTCAACGTACTAGTATGAACTCCCGGTTCACGAGACGACAGTACGTGGCGGCGGTTACCACGGCGACTCTCGCTTCGACTGGAGGTTGTCTCGATCGTCTCGACGCCGGCCTGTCGGGCGAGACCGAAGACCGGGACCCCGAAGGTGATACTGACGAACCCGGGTGGACGACCTATCGGGGAGACGCAGCCAAATCGGGCACCCGTCCGGCCAGGTCCGGTCCGGGGACGTCACTCTCGGTCGCGTGGGAACTCGAGGTTTCGGACCTCCTCGAGGAACTGGAGGGACTCGAGGCCGACGAATACGCGCTCGAGAAACCGCTCGACGATTCTGATGCGTTCACGAGGACCAGAATCGGTACTTCGAGCGTGGTTCTGACCGGGTCGGTGGTCGTGTGGACGATCGGCTATTCGTGGGTCGACACGAACACAGAGACGGAGACGGAGAAATATCAGTTGCGGGTCATCGCCGCGGATCGGGAGACCGGGACGATCGAGTGGTCCTACGAACTCGAGACGCCCGAAGAGTCTCTGATGTACGACTGGTTCGCACCCGAAGTCGGCGAGCGAGGTGTCTACGTCCCACACGAGACCGACGATGGGATCGAACTCGTCGTCTACGACCCGGACACGGGCGAGGTCGCGGAGGACGTGTCCCTCGAGCTCCCGCACGAAATCGGCCAGCCGCTCGTCGCAGACGGGACGGTCTACGTCGTCGAGAACGAGGCAGACGGGGCGACGTTGCACGCGTTCGACGCCGCGGACAGCACGTCCGAGTGGGCGGTCGAGCACCCGACTGGAGGCGATGTCGGCCGGGGGATACCGGACGTAACCGTCCGGGACGGGACGGTGTGGTCGTTCGATTCTGGCTCTACTTCCGAATCGGAGCCCGCGTTCGTCGCTCGAGACGCCGCCGATGGCTCCGTCCGGTTCCGGGAGCCGCTCGAGTTGCCCGAACCGACCGTTACTGGGATAGACGCGGTACACCTCTCGACCCCGACGGTCGCTGGTGAGTCCGGATACGCGGCCGGTGACATCGAATCATATGTGCTTCGAGATCGCGCCCCACTCGTCTCGTTCGATCCGACCGACGGAAGCGAACGCTGGCAGTACGAACCGCCGGCCGTCGACTTCGCGGACAGAACGGTTGCGGCGATCTACGGCCTTCCAATCGTCGTCGACGGTCTGGTACTGGCGACGGGGTTGGGAGATCCCGATTCAGCGGATGGAACGAACGAGGATAGGGGCGATCGCGAGTACGAATACGAGGATCACTACCTCTTTGCGATCGACGAAGCCGACGGAACCGTGGAGTGGTCAATGAATATTCCGTCGCCTGTGTACGCACCTATCGCAGCGGGTGACGTGGTCTACCTTTCCTTCCCCAACACTGTCTACGCCATTTCGACGTCAGGGGAGCACCTCGACCGACTGGGAAAAGCGGGTCTGCGCCCCGGTGACTACCCGCCCGCGATCGGAGGGGGACGGCTCTTCACTGCGACGAGAGACAGCATCGTCGCGATCGAGTGACGCTCGGGGACGACTCAGTAACTGAGTCGGCACCAACGCTTAAGCGGTTTTCACCCGAATACGTACCAAATGGCGAGCGAGGAACACGAACGACTGGACGCTCCCTTCGCGTTGCCGGCCGACGTCGACGACTGGATCGACGAGGAGGCCGCTCGCCGAGACGAGAGTCGCGAGGCCGTCTGCCGACGGCTGGTCGCGGCCGTCCACACCACGATGGTTGACGACGGCGAGCAGACCCTGCCAGCGACCGAAACCGACCTCGAGACGCTCCACGCTCGACTCGACACGCAGCGGTCGGAGTTTACCGACCTGCTCGAGGACGTCCGCGAGCGCGTCGTTCAGGTCAAACGCGAAGCCGATCGGAAGGCACCCGCCGCACACGCTCACGACGAGTACGCGACGGCAGACGAACTTCGCGGGGTGCAGGCGTCGCTCGCCGACCTCGAGCGGACGACCCACACCGGGTTCGACAACTTCGAGGCGATCCTCGAAGGGATGGTCGACGACCTCGACGAACTCGACGACCGGTCGACGATCCTCGCGAACGCGATCGTCGAGTTACGCGAGCACCGACGCGCATGCTCCACCAGAGAACGCCGTCGAGTGGCCGTCGAGGAACTCCAGCTCGCCGCCAACAGACTCGGTGTCAATCGGGCGGCGTGCGAGGAGTGTGCCTCGGACGTCACGATCAGTCTGCTCACTCGCCCGGAGTGTCCCCACTGCGGGCGTTCGTTCGCTGACGTCGCCACTAAATCCTCGCTGTTCGGCTCACACACGCTCGAGACCGGCGAGCCGCCGGCACTCGAGGAGGCGGGTTCCGACGCCGTCGGTGACGAGAACGGAAGCGAGGATGGGGATCGATCCGCCGAATCGGCCGACGAGGGAGGACTCGAGTCGATCGCGGATGCCGAGTCGGAGTCCGACTCTGAGGGACTCTCGGAGAGCGAGGGCGACGCCCGATGAGTGACGACTGCAATTCGAACCTTGACGACGAACCGGACCGGCCAGCCACGACAGAAGCGGCGGACACCGTCGTTTCGTACGACGAGTCCGACGAACCCGCAGGCGGACAGCCCGCGGACCGAACCGAGGCACCCCTCGGCGAACTCGCCGCCGCCGTCGGGACTCGAGGATCGGATTCGCCTCGATCCGATGTCGACGCCAGAATCCACGACAGAACGGATGGCGCGGCACTCTTCGAACACGAGGACGTCGAGGGGATCGACCGCGACGCACTCTGGGAGCGGGTCCAGCACGGAGAGAACGACACGGTCGACGAGCAGTCACGAGCGGACACCGATCGCGAGATCCGCGAGGTCCAGAAACGCGACTACTGTCACGGCTGCGAGCACTTCGAGAACCCGCCTCACGTCGGCTGTCGACACGAGGGGACCGACATCCTCGAGTTCCCCACCCTCGAGACCGTCCGGGTTGCCGATTGTCCGGTCGTCCTCGAAGAAGAGACGCTCGAGGATCGTCGGTAACGGGGAGTAGTGATGTGGGCCGATCTGTGAACTGCCGCCAACCGTCAACCGTCAGCCGGGTACTTTTCAGGGGTGACTCCGTAGGGTCGCTGTATGCAGTTCTGTGACGACTGCGGTTCGATGATGAAAGCCGATGGCGATCGGATGGTCTGTACGAACGCGGACTGTGGGGCCGCGAGCGAACGCGACCGCGAGCGCGAAGCCGAGTTCGTCACGACTGACGAACAGACGTTCGACGACGTCATCGAATCGAGCGAGGAGGCGAACTTCGAGGGGAAACCGAAGTCGACCGACGTTCGGTGTGACAAGTGCGGAAACACGGAGGCGTGGTACACGATCAAGCAAACCGGCGCGGCCGACGAGGCGCCGACGCGGTTCTTCAAGTGTACGGAGTGTGGGGCTCGCTGGCGCGAGTATAATTGACGATTCGACACTTTATCTCTCTCGTCCCCCTCCCTCCAACAAAACCTTCACGGAAAACAATGAGCGCGGCAAACATTCGTAATGTACGGGGCTTTTTGGATTGGGGTGCGTAGCTACCAGGTATGGAACTGCATAACAGGGAGGTGCGTCAAGACGTCCGAGAACTCGGGGCCCTTCTCGGGGACGTACTGGAAGCCCAGACCTCTCGACGAGCGTTCGAAACTGTCGAGTCCTGTCGAACCGCTGCGATCGACTACCGTGCAGGCGAACTCGAGTCCCGAACACCGCTCTCGAACGAACTCGAGGGACTCTCGCCACACCTCCAGCGAACCGTCGCACGCGCGTTCACGACGTACTTCGAGCTCATCAACCTCGCCGAAGAGCGCGAGCGCGTGCGGTCGATCCGTCAGGACTCCCAGGACGGGACCCTCGACGACAGCCTCGAGACCGCTGCCGAGGAACTCGCCGAGGCCGACGTCGATACCGTCGAGGAGATTCTCGACGACGTGCTCATCGAGCCGACGTTTACGGCCCACCCGACCGAAGCCCGCCGGAAGACCGTCAAGGCAAAGCTCCGATCGGTGTCGAACCACCTCGAGACTCTCGACGAGCGACTGTTGACCGACAAGGAGTCCGAACAGATCTGGCGTGACCTCGATGCCGAGGTCACGAGCCTCTGGCAGACCCCACAGGTCCGCAAGCGCCAGCCCGAACCCGAGGACGAGGCCCGGAACGTCCAGTGGTACCTCGAGAACACCCTCTTCGACGTCGTCGGCGAGGTGTACGACGAACTCGCCGACGCCCTCGACGACGAACTCGAGGCCACGCTCGACGTCCCCAAACTGTTCGAGTTCCGCTCGTGGGCCGGCAGCGACCGCGACGGCAACCCGTTCGTCACGCCCGACGTGACGGCGAACACCTTAGAGCGCCAGCGCGACGTCGTCCTCGAGCGCTACCGCGTCCAGCTCAAGCGGCTCTCGGGCGTTCTCAGTCAGGACGGCAGTCGCATCGAGGCCGGGACGGAGTTCGAAGCCTCACTCGAGGACGACCGCGAACTGCTGCCGGGAAGCGCCCGAACCGCCGAAGAACGGTATCCGGGCGAACCCTACCGCCAGAAGCTCAAGTTCATGCGCGAACGCCTCCAGCGGGTCGGCGACGTCCGTCCCGGCGGCTACGACAGCGCGGAGGAACTCCACGAAGACCTGGACGTCATCGCGACCAGTCTGCGCAACAACGACGGGGCGTCGGTCGTCGAAGCGCACGTCGATCCGCTGCGCCGACAGGTCGCGACGTTCGGCTTCTCGCTGGCCAGCCTCGACCTGCGCGACCACCGCCAGAAACACACGGACGCGATCAGCGAGGCTCTCGCACGCGACGGTATCGACTACGATTCCCTCGACGAGGACGAACGCGTCGAGTTGCTCACCGACGCCGTCCTCCAGGACGAACAGGTCATCGACCTCTCGGACACCGAGGGACTCTCCGAGGAGTCGACACGCGTCCTGACGCTGTTCGACAGCCTCGCGGGCTGGCAGGACGAGTACGGCGTCGAGGCCATCGACACCTACTGTATCTCGATGACCGACGAACCGAGCCACGTCCTCGAGGTCCTCTTCCTGGCCGACCAGTCCGGTATCATCTCCCTGCCCGAACACTGCGGGATCGACATCGTCCCGCTGCTCGAGACCGAGTACGCCCTCTCCGGTGCCCGCCGAATCATGGGCACCCTCTACGAGAACGAGGCCTACAGTCAGGCGCTGTCGGCCCGCGGGAAGACCCAGGAGATCATGCTGGGGTACTCGGACTCGAACAAGGAGAACGGCTTCCTCGCAGCCAACTGGTCGCTGTACAAGAATCAGCTCCAGTTGGCCGAGATCTGTGACGACTACGACGTGACGATGCGGCTGTTCCACGGCCGCGGTGGCTCTATCTCCCGCGGCGGCGGCCCGATGGGCGAAGCGCTGCTGGCGCTTCCCAACAGCACGATCACCGGGCAGGTCAAGTTCACCGAGCAAGGAGAGGCGATCGCCGAGAAGTACGGCAATCCCCGCATCGCCGAGCGCAACATCGAACAGATGCTCAACGCGCAACTGCGCGCTCGCTCGCAAGCTATCGAACAGCCGACCGAAGAGATCGAAGACGAGTGGAGCGACGCCATGGATACGATGGCCGACGCCGCCCGTCAGGAGTACCGCGACCTGCTCGACAGCGAGGGCTTCGTCCGGTACTTCGAGCAGGCGACGCCGATCACCGTCATCGAAGACCTCGACCTTGGCTCCCGGCCCGCCTCGCGGTCCGGCGAGCGCACCGTCGAGGACCTCCGGGCGATCCCGTGGGTGTTCTCCTGGACCCAGTCGCGGTGCATCCTACCCGGCTGGTACGCCATCGCCGCCGGCATCGACGCCTACCTCGAGGACGGCGGCGACGTCGAGACCCTCCAGGAGATGTACGAGGAGTGGCCGTTCTTCCAGACGACGCTGGACAACGCGGCGCTCTCGCTCTCCCGGACCGAACTCGAGATCGCCGAGGAGTACGCCGACCTCGCCGACGAAGACCTTCGCGAGAAGTTCTTCCCACGGATCACCGACGAGTACGACCGAACCGCCGAGCTGGTGACGACGATCGGCCAGCGCGACGACCTCCACACCCGCGACTGGCTGGGTGAAAATCTGGAGCGACGGAATCCGTACGTCGATCCGTTGAACCTGCTGCAGACGCACCTGCTCGACCGTACCCACCGGACCGAAGTCGAAGAACGGACGCTTCGGCTGACGGTCAAAGGGATCGCTGCCGGGATGAAAAACACCGGATAGGGATCGCCGGCGCCGGGTCGTCGGCGGAGCCCGTTCTTTTTGCGGTCAGGCCGAATCCGTCGTCGAACCTCGAGTTCAGCGGTGACTCGGTCTCGTGGTGGCGAAAGCGTGAACGTGAACGTGAACGTGAGTGTAAGTGTAAGTACGAATGTGAGTTCGACAGACGTATCTTCGATCCGGTCAGTTTTCGTCGGTTCCGGCGTCTGCTTCGGTACCACCGTCGGTCGAACTGGCCTGTTCCTGCCCTCCTCGCTCGCGCTCGTTCGTCCCGTCTTCGCGCTCGTCGCGATATCCCTCGAGCGTCCACACGACGATCTGGAAGACGACGGCGAGCCACCCCAGCCCCACGAGAGCAGCGAGTGTCATCGCTGGATCGACGCCGCTTACGAACGAGAGAACGAAGACGACGGCGGCGACCGCAACTGCGAGAAGTCCCCACTCGAGTGGGCTATCGCCGTCGACCGGCACGTCTGCAATGCGAGTCACGATTCGATGTCGTCCCATTGTCAATCTGAGGTTATAGCGTGGTCTCAGTCGATCGTCGGCACCGGAACGGACTCGAGGACGGTATCGACGATCTGTGCCTTCGAGACGTTGTTGACCGTCGCGTCGGGGGTGAGGACCAGCCGGTGGGCGAACACCGGGTGGGCGACGCGCTTGATGTCGTCGGGGGTGACGTACTCTCGGCCGACGATGGTGGCGTAAGCGCGTGCGGCCTCGAACAATCGCTGGGTGCCACGCGGGGAGACGCCGACCTCGACCCGGCCGTCGTTTCGTGTCTCGCGAGCGAGCGTGACGACGTACTCGACGAGGTCGTCGTCAACCCGGATCGTCTCCGGAACCTCACGGAGTTGGACGACGTGTTCGGGTTCGAAGACGGTGTCGACGGAGGGGCTCATCTCGTCGCGAGCGCGCCGCCGGTTGATCAGTTCGATCTCGCCAGCCTCGTCGGGGTAGCCCATCGAGGTCTTGACGAGGAAGCGATCGACCTGCGCTTCGGGCAGCGGGAAGGTCCCCTCCTGTTCGACGGGGTTCTGGGTCGCGATGACGAAGAAGGGTTGTGGGAGTTGGCGGGTCTCGCCGTCGACTGTCACCTGCCCCTCTTCCATGGCCTCGAGCAGTGCAGCCTGGGTCTTCGGCGGCGCGCGGTTGATCTCGTCGGCCAGCACGATGTTCGCGAAGATCGGCCCCTCGTTGAACTCGAACTGCCGCTCTTGCTCGTTGAACACGTGCGTGCCGGTCACGTCGGAGGGCAGCAGGTCGGGCGTGAACTGGATCCGCGAGAACGAGAGACCGAGGGCGGTGGCGACGCTACGTGCGGTGAGCGTCTTCCCGGTCCCGGGGACGTCCTCGAGGAGAACGTGGCCGCGACCGACGACACCCAAGAGGACCGTCTCGAGAAACTCGCGCTCACAGATGACGGCGCCACCGATTTCGTCGAGGACGGTTTTGCACTCGTTGCTCGCCTGGGTTACGTCCATGCTGAGGTGCTCTCTCTGCCGGTCCATATGTCTTCTGCTCCGTTGTCACTTCCGAGCGGTCGTCGACGGGTCCTCGAGGTCGGATGAGGGCGTGGACCGTTCACACGCGAAGAAAGAAACCGAAACGGCTAAAATCGTCACCCGGTTAGGTGTGAGTGAGCCGAGATAGCCTAGCCCGGCCAAGGCGGTAGATTCGAAATCTACTGTCCTCACGGACTCGGGAGTTCAAATCTCCCTCTCGGCGTTCTCCGACGACAACGATCCCGAGCGAAGCGGGCGGGTCGTCACGACACGCACCTCGGATGGTTCGCTTTCGAGAGACGAGTTCTGGTGTGACCGACGACAGTGAGCGACGCCAGAGCGTCCACCGTTCGACCGTGTCAGATCGGACCTGACGGCGGTGAGAGAACGAGAACCGACGGGTCACGCGAGACTCGAGTTCGGCGACCGACGGGGTCTAACGCCTGTGTACCGGCCGGTTCCGACGACGCAGAACTGATCACTGTCCGACACGTCGAGCCCGAAACCGTGGAACGCTCACTCGAAGATCCGCTCTTTCTCGCGGCTGTCCGAACTCGAACTCGAGCGGGATCGAGACGAACTGGTGCGCGACCGGGAGCGTGGACCAGATCCACCGCGGAGTTTCGTGAACGCGATGTACACGAGGTACAACAGGAGTGCGAGCACGGCCAGCGTCACGACCGTCGAGACGATCCACGAGACGATCCCGAAGATGATGGTCACGATCTCGAGGAGGATCCAGAGGCCGATGAGGGCCAGTACGGCCAGTCCGCCGACTCGAAGCCAGTTTGCCATACGAGTTTGTTGTTGGGCAAACCACATTAACCTTCACTATTCGTCCGCTGACATCGGTCAGGGCTGTCGCCTATCGTTCGCTGACATCGATCGCTGTCACGACGTGATCCAGTCTGCCGGTGGAACTCGTCGCATTCATACTGATCCCTCCGAAGACACGAGTATGGAGTTCCGTCAACGGCTCGTCGTCGCCTGTCTCTGGACCGCTGTCGCCGTCGTCCTCGGGCTCACGCTCGAGCCGGCACTGCCATCGACACTGGACCAGGTCGCTCGGCTGTTCGTCGTCGCTCTCGCGCTCTTTCTGGCGGCAGTGTATCTACTCGATCCGAAGGGGCTGATCAGTGAGCGAGGGTTTCACTGACCGTTCAGAATCGCCATTGTCGAACGACGCCGGCCGTTTCAGTCGTCGGCCAGCGTCCGCGCCGCTTTCTCGTCGGTCAACAATCGATCGAGCGCGTCGACCATCGCGGTCACGCTCGCGCGAGTGATGTCGGCCTCGCTGCGGGCGACGCTCACCGTTCGGTCGTCGCGGCTCATCGTCACCTCGACGGTGACGACGGCGTCGGTGCCGCCGGTGATGGCGTCGACGTGGAAAGCCTCGAGTTGGGCCTCGCCCGCCGGACCGAGGGCCTCTCGGACCGCCGAGACCGCGGCATCGACCGGTCCGGAGCCGGTCCCGGCCGCGACGCGTTCCTCGCCGGCGACGTCCAGTCTGACGCTCGCCGTCGGCACGGGTCCGCCGCTGGTCGCGTTGAGATCGAGTAACTCGACCGTCCGCTCGTGGTCGTCGCCGGTGACGTCCTCCGCGACGGCGAGGAGGTCCGCGTCGGTGACCCGACGACCGCGGTCGCCCAGTTCCGTCACTCGTTTGGCGATTTCGCCGACCTCCTCGTCGGAGGCCGCGAAGTCGTGCTCCTCGAGTGCGGCTCGGACGCCCGCGCGACCGGTGTGTTTCCCGAGAGCGAGGCGACGCTCTCGGCCCACGGTTTCGGGCGCGTAGGGCTCGTACATCTTGTCGTCTTTGAGCGTCCCGTCGGTGTGGATCCCACTCTCGTGAGTGAAGGCGTTCTCGCCGATGACGGCCTTGTTCGGCGCGAGCTGGATGCCCGTCGTCCGCGAGACGATCTGGGCGAGGTCGTACAGCTGATCGAGTTCGACCGTCTCGACGTCGTAGACGTGCGAGAGTGCGATCGCGACCTCCTCCAGAGCGACGTTGCCGGCGCGTTCGCCCAGCCCGTTGACGGTGCAGTGGACGAGGTCCGCACCCGCCGAAATCGCGGCGAGGGCGTTCGTGACGCCCAGTCCGAGGTCGTCGTGGGTGTGGGCGCTGACGGGGCCGAGCTCCGCTAACCGGGAGACGGCCTCGTAGGTGTGTTCGGGACCGGTGTGGCCGACCGTGTCGGCGAAACAGACCCGGTCGGCGCCGGCCTCGAGTGCGGTACCCATGAGTTCCTCGAGGTAGTCGAGGTCGGCGCGGGAGCCGTCCTCACCGATGACTTCGACCCAGAGGTCCTCGTCTTTGGCGTACTCGACGAGGTCGGCGGTCTTCTCGCGGATCTCCTCGCGGGTGCTGCCGACCTTGCTCTCGACGTGGCGATCGCTCGCCGGAACGACGAGGTGGATGCCGTCGACCTCGCACTCGAGTGCGAGGTCGATGTCGCCTTTGATCCCGCGACAGAAACTCGTCACGCGGGCGTCGAGGTCGAGGTCGGTCACGCGGGAGATCGCCTGGCGCTCGCCGGCGCCGGTGCAGGCGCTGCCGGCCTCGATGACGGAGACGCCGGCGCGTTCTAGGGCCTGGGCGATCTCGACTTTCTCGTCGGGCGAGAGCGAGACGCCGGGGGCCTGTTCGCCGTCGCGGAGCGTCGTGTCGAGAAGTTCCACGGTTCGATCGTCGGAGACGAATGGGTCGCGACCAATCATGAAGGGAGTAAGAGTGTCATTACCGTCGAATTTCACGGCCAGCCGCCTTGCGGCGACTTCCTCTATCCTCCACAGCGGGCGTATCTCGTGCCATGTGTGGTCCTATCCAGCGCCGGCCGAGGCTTAATTGTGCCGGTTGTCGAAAACCTTTCCACTAGTGGAAGAGAGTGTCTCGCAAGGAAGAGAGTACGAGACGGCGGGCAAAGAACTAACGACGAATCCGTGGAGGGTCGACTATGAAGGAACTCCGACGATCGCTTCGTGACGCGCCGGTCGTCAGCCGCGACGGCTACGAGTACTTCGTCCACGGCGTCACCGACGGTATCCCGCCGATGGAGCCGGCCGTACTTCGAGAGATTGCAGCGGAAATCGCGGACGCCGTCGACCTCGAGTCCGTCGACACGCTCGTCGCCCCCGAAGCGATGGGAATCCACCACGTGACGGCGCTGGCCCTCGAGACCGACCTGCCGTTCGTCGTCGTCCGCAAGCGCGCGTACGGGTTTCCCGACGAGGTCCCGATCCACCAGGAGACCGCCTACGGCGAGAGTGAGTTGTACGTCAACGGGCTCGAGGCCGGTGACCGCGTCGTGCTCGTCGACGACGTCCTCTCCTCGGGCGGGACGATCAGGGCCGTCTGTGCCGGTCTCGAGGAAGCCGGCGTCGACCTCGAAGCGTGTGTCGTCGTGCTCCGGCGAACGGATACCGATCCGGGTGAGCTCCCAGTCGAGGTGACGAATCTGCTGGACGTTCGCGTCGAGAACGGAGAAGTCGTCGTCGAAGACTGATGGTAGGAGAGTCGGGGATCGTCGGCCGTCCCGTCACCTCTCGAGAACGACCCGATCTCCCACGGATAGCTCGTCGGCGTTGCCGGCCGGCAGTTCGACGATCGTATCCGCTTTCTCTCGAGCGTAGCCGGTGAACGGGTTCAGTCGTTCGATCCGTTCGACGGTGTCGTCGACGAGCCAGCAGACGTCGATCGGAAAGAACACGAACAGCATGTGGACGTCGCGGGTCTTCGCCGTCTCGAAGGGGAAGACGAGCGCGTAGTCTTCGGGGAGCGACCGACGGAACATGAGTCCGCGGGTCTGGGAGAGCAGTGAGTCTGCAGTCTCGACGGTGGTCGCCAGGGTGGTCGGGTTGAAGTTGTCGTCGCGTTCGCAGACGAGTCGCACGGGTTGTATTCGCCGTGCGCGTGGAAAAAGATTCCTGCCGATCGTCTCGAGGGGCCGTTTTGGAGGGAAAGGGGTATTATCCAGACACCCGTAGCTCCGCTGACGGTTTCGTCGGCGAGTCGCCGGCGAGACGGCTTACCCATGACACGTCCACGAGAACGAGAACGAGCACGAGTCGCGGTCCTCGGCGGCGGCGTCGCCGGGCTATCCGCGGCGCACGAACTCGCCGAACGCGGCTACGAGGTGACGGTGTACGAGCGAAACGAGCGCTTCGGCGGGAAAGCGCGGAGTTTCCCGGGCCCCACGGGTAGTGACGGTCGTCCGCTGCCCGCGGAACACGGCTTTCGGTTCTTCCCGGGCTTTTATCGGCACGTGACCGATACGATGGCCAGAACGCCGGTGCCTGACGGGCGAGGTGCCCCCACACGGACCGTCGCGGACCACCTCGTCTCCACCGAACAGATGCTGCAGGCGGTCACCGACGGGGACTCCCGGATCATGATTACTGACCGTCCCCGAACCCTCGCCGAGTGGCGCGACCGACTGGGCTCGCTCTTCGCTGGCCCTCACGTTCCGCCCGACGAGTCCGCGTTCTTCGTCGACCGCCTCCTGACGCTGCTGACCAGTTGCGAGGCCCGCTGGGACGAGGAGTACGAACGCACGCCGTGGTGGGAGTTCGTCAACGCCGGCGCGATGTCCGAGGGCTACCAGAAGTTCCTCGGTTACGGCGTCACCCAGTCGCTGGTCGCGATGCGCCCCGAAGTCTCGAGTACGCGCACCATCGGCCGAATCTACCTGCAGATGATCCGCGGGTTGTTCGACGACCGCGTCCACGCCGACCGGTTGCTCGACGGCCCGACGAACGACGTCTGGATCGATCCCTGGGTCGACTACCTGCGCGACCTCGGCGTGACGTTTCACACGAACGCGACGATAACCGGACTCGAGTGTGATTGCGAGCGAGAACGCATCACCGGCGTCACGCTCGAGCGAGAACGCGACGGCTCCGAGACCGAAACGCGCGTCGAGTCCGACTACTACGTCCTCGCGGTTCCAGTGGACATCGCCCGACGACTCGTCACTCCCGAACTCGAGGCGGCAGCACCCTCGCTCGCCGACCTCGATCGGATCGACACGGCGTGGATGAACGGCCTCCAGTTCTACCTCGCCGAGGACGTGCCGACGGTTCGGGGCCACGGCGTCTTCTACGACTCGCCGTGGGCGCTCACGTCGATCTCCCAGCGACAGTTCTGGTCGGCGTTCGACCGCTACGGCGGGGGCGACGTCGAGGGCATCCTCTCGGTGATCGTCTCCGAGTGGGACGAACCGGGAATCGTCTACGGGAAACCCGCTCGCGAGTGTACCGAAGCCGAACTCGAGACGGAGGTCTGGGAACAGCTGAAACGCCACCTCAATCGGGAGGAGCCGGTTCTCACCGACGACCTGCTCGTCGACTCCTTCGTCGACCCCGCGCTGGCGTACGACGAGGAGGCAGGCGTTCTCGCGAACGACGAACCGCTGTTGATCAACACCGTCGGCACGCGCCAGTACCGACCACCCGCCGACACCGAGATCCCGAACCTCGTCCTCGCGGGCGACTACGTTCGCACCGAGACCGACCTCGCGAGTATGGAGGCCGCGAACGAGGCCGCCCGACGGGCCGTGAACGCGATCCTCGAGCGGGAGGGCGACACGGAGGC
Source organism: Natronoglomus mannanivorans (assembly GCA_025517485.1). GTDB lineage: Archaea > Halobacteriota > Halobacteria > Halobacteriales > Natrialbaceae > Halomontanus > Halomontanus mannanivorans. The sequence continues at coordinate 56,743 of JAOPKB010000012.1, forward strand.
CGACCGCTGTCAGCTCTGGTCGTTCGACCAGCCCCGGCTGTTCGAACCCGCACGCCGTCACGACGAACTCAACTGGCGGCTCGGACTCCCCCACCCGGGAGCCGCGTCGCCGGTTCTCTGGGAGGGGTACCGCCGGCTGAGCGACGGGCCGCGGGCCGGGCTCGCGGCGCTCACTCGAGGACTCAGCGAGCGGAAGTGAATCGGGGAGTGAGTAAGTGTCGGTGTCGGCATCGGTGTGGGCGTCGGTAACAGTGACACAATTATAGCGGAAGCCCACGACTTCAGTTGTGGGTCCAAGCGATAGGCCGGGTTACACAAACAACGGAGCCACTCATCCTGTGATTCCTACGTTACTCCGACGCGCCGGCAACCCACCATACAACTCCTCGCGCCCCAACCTTCATCTGGCCCACACGTCCTTCTTCATGCAACCTCCGTAGCCGATAATACACGGCTTTCGAGGTCACGGGCAACTCCTCCGCCACCAGACTCGTCGTTAACACTGGCGTCTCGGCAGCCTCTAACACTGCAAGCACGTCCTCATCCGTGATTTTGGAGTCGAACTCACCGTCGCTTTTCCGTCCTTGTTCGGGCATTATCGACACATACGGCCCTCCTCATGTTAACCGTTTTCCTCGTGGATAACCGATACATTCATTATGGTTTCCCACATAGTAATCTATAGATGGCACGTTGTGATACGTTCGAGGTGAGACCGCTCTCCCACCGCGATGAGCTACTTCTCCTCGAACTCCTCGACGCGTCAGCAGCCTGCAACAACCAAGTCAATTACGACCGCAGACAAACACTCTTTGAGACACAGAAAAACGAGGACACCCGCGTCCCCGTTAGTGAATTGAAATCCACGGTGAAACGGGCGGTCACCCAAGAAGAATACCGTCAAAAGTATATCCAAATCCTCAGTTCCAGCACGCCCCAGCAGCTCGTGCAGAAGAACTGGGAGCCGTGGAAAGCATACTTCGCACTCCTCTCGAAATACCGCGACCCCGACAACAATACGGTCACGGATAGACCATCCCCGCCCGGGTACTGGAAAGAAGACGGCAAACGCACGCCGCGCATCGTCATCCGCAACGACCAATACACACTCGAACTCGGCAACCGCAGCCGACTCGAAATCCCTGTGGGGCAGGACCTCAAAGAGAAGTACGGACTCGGATACTACGAACGGTTACGCTTGGAAGTTGCAGGCCAACCCCGTTGGACAGGCAAACAGGGCCGCTTGGAAATCGTGTACGACAGAGACACCGAAACGTTCACTGCACACAAAAACGTCGGCGACGAGTACAATCCTCCACGTCGACGCGACTCTTATCAACCATCATTGGCCACTACCGGCAGCGGCGAAGAGGTAGTGGCAGCGGTGGACATCGGTGCGAATAATCTTGCCGCCGTCACGACAAGCCAAGGCGACCACCGCCTGTACCACGGGAGACCCGCGTTCCACACGTTCCACGAACATACCGAACGAATCGCCGAGTTGCAATCCATACTCGACGACGAGTGGTCGAGCAAGCAGATTCGGAGTGTATACCAGACGCGAGGCGAGCAACGCAACCACTCAATGGATGCGTTGGTACGCAATCTCGGCGAATGGCTCGCCGAGAGAAGCGTCACGGAACTCATCGTTGGCGCGCTGGGCGGCGTGCGAAAGAAACACTGGTCCGCCACGGTGAACGAGAAGACCGATCTGTTCTGGGCACACGGGCGGTTCCGCAGGCGCCTCAACGACGTGTTGGAGTTTGAGTACGGTATAACCGTTACTGAGAAGTCAGAGGCAGGGACGTCGTCCCAGTGCCCAGCGTGTAAGAGCGACGACGTGCATCGGAGCGGTGATTTGCTCCAGTGTCATGCATGTGGGCGCGAGGGCCACTCGGATATTGCAGGGTCGGCGAACTTCCTGCGCAAACACACTGCGGAGAGTATAGTTGTGGAATCAAGTGGGTCGATGGCTCAGCCCGCGGCCACTGGAGAGAACACGAAGGTGGATGGACACCAAATTCAGGTACCATGCCTCGAGTGGAACGACCATGCGTGGACGGTGAAACACGATGGTCTTTCGACCAAAGAGGCACCCGCAAACCAGAGTACCACGCGAGAGCGTGGGAACGTTGCCCCCGGTGTTTCAGACGACTGAATCACGCGCCAGCGGAGGGGAAGCCCACGACTTTAGTCGTGGGAGGACGTCACAGAGGCGAAGGCAAACGGACGAAAACCGAGTCGCCAGTGCATTCAAATCTCCAGCCCGCATACGCCCGGCCGACGATGGAGAAAACGCCGCAGGGAACCTCGGTCGGCGTCGACGATCCCTACGAGTTCGCGGGCCTCTGTGACTACCTCACCGGCGAGGGGACGTGTCGATACGCCTTCGACCACTACGAACACGACCCCGAGTTCGCCCGCGAGCGCGCGGCCGACGACTACGAGTGTCACGTCGTCGATCCCGAATCCGACGGTCCCTGTTCGACGTCGTGGGCCGACTGCCCCCACTTTCGCTCGCGCAATCACGACCGCGAGTGCGTCCGCTGTGGCCTCGAGGAGAAACTGGACGCCCACTCGGACGAGCGACCGTTGCTCGAGGAACACCACCTCTCCTACGCCAGCGATGGCGAAACGCTGACCCACGAGATCACGGTCTACCTCTGTCGGTGGTGTCACGCGCAGGTCCACGACTCGTGGGCGCGGATCACTGACGACGTCTCGCCCTCGCCGGCTGCGATCGCCGCGCTCGAGGAACGGCGCGGTCGCGAGATGGGCGAGTTCGGGTTCGAAACTGCCGCCGAACGGTACGATGGGGACGAGGAAGAAAAATGAGGACGTCGGTGGACGTCCCTCGAGAGGGACAGCTATGGTTCTGACGAGTCGTGACTCGAGGCGTAACGTTTGAACAACCCACGAGCAGGCGGAAACCTAGGAGAGAATGTCGCCGATCCGCCGCGGCTCGCCCTGCAGGTTCGGGTCCTTGTCGATGATCTGTAACACCTCGTGGTCGGTCACGTCGTGATATTGCTTCTCGATCGCCTCCTCGATGAGTGGCTTCTCGAGCCGGAATTCGGTGCCTTCGTAGACCACGTCGACTCCATCGTCGTCGAACGCGAGCGTCGTCATGGCCGGGTGTATGCGATGGGAGGCCAAAAGCAAGGCGGATGACGTCCCGTGCGCCGTCGGTCGATCGGATTGGCGGCGTCCGACTCGAGGTGTCACAGGTGATCCGGTCGTGTGTCGTCTGTCAGACGAACGGCAGACGTCGCGCGGGGTTTATTACTGGAGCACCGCCTTGGGTCTGAGTGTGGCGTTTAGCAGCGATCCGCTCGACGAACTCCTCGTGCCCGACGGCACCAGTGCACAGGAACGAGACCTCGTGACCGATGGCGACGTCCTCGTCGGTGCCCGCTCGACGGTCGAGTTCGGCGTTCGCGGCCGGAACGTCCTCGCGGGCGAGGGAGTCAGGTTCGGCGGAGCGATCGAGGCCGAAGGCGACTGTCGACTCGACATGTGGTGTGACGTCGAACAGAACGTGCTCGTCGGCGAGGACGCCTACCTCGGCGAGCGCGTCCACGTCGGCGGGGAGTTGAAAGTCGCCGGCGACCTCGACATCGGCGACGACGTCGAGATCGAGGACGGCTTCGAAGCTAACGGCTGGATCGTCATCCGCAACCCGATGCCGACGATCGTCCTCCTGTTCGTCTACCTAAAGCACTTGCTGCTGGTCGGCGAGGAGGACACCGCACAGGCGTTGGTCTCCCAGCTCACCGACGAGGGAGCGGGAGAGGGTGACGACGAATCGGACGAAGAAGACGGAGCCGAACTCGCCGATCCGTTGATCATTCCGCGGAACGCGACCGTCAACGACAGCGCCTGGCGCGTCTCGACGCCCGCGACCATCGGTAACGACTGCCGCCTCCACGGCAACGTCCGCGCCGAGACGATCGACGTCGGCGAGCGCAACAACATCTTCGGCAGCCTCCGTGCCCGCGGCGACATCACCGTCGGCGAGGAGACACGCATTCACGGCGACGTCACCACGAGAGACGGCGCGGTCACGCTCGGACCGGACGCCCGCGTCCTCGGTGACGTCTCCTGTGGCGACCTCGAGCTCGGCCCCGGTGCGGAAGTCGACGGAACGATGCGGGCCGACGGCGAGATCACGATGCAGACGACCCAACGCGAACGGGAGTAGCCAACGTCTCTTTTCGGACCAGGACGGTCGACCACCGTCGACTCGAGAACCGCCGACTCGAAGCCGTCGACGCTCGAGCGGCGGTACACGAGACGAGACGAACCGTCGAGCCCTCGAGGCAGCGAGTATTCGCCTCTCGAGTGGCGATTCCCACCCCTATTCTTAATAGTCATTGTTGCGATAGTGAACTGTACGCATGGGAGTTGCAACCACACCACAGAGATGGAGGGTATCGTGCGATCCGTCGTACTGACGAAGGGCGTCCCCGACTTCAGCGAAGGGGCAGTCTCCTTCAACGAAGAGGGCCACCTCGAGCGCGGGAAGACCCCGACGGTGATGAACCCCAACGACGAGTTCGCCCTGCAGGCGGCCCTGCAGACGAAGGTTCGCCACGGCGGGCACGTCTCCGGGATGAGCATGGGGCCACCGGGGTACGCGAGCGTCCTCGAGGAGGCGATGGAGTCGGTCTACACCGACGACAGCTATCTGCTCTCCGATCGCGAACTCGCGGCGTCGGACACCTGGGCGACCGCGATCACGCTCTGTAGTGCCATCGAGAAGTACCAGGAGGAAGTCGCCGACGTCGATCTGGTCTTCGCGGGGTTCAAGACGGCGGACGGTGAGACGGGCCAGACCGGCCCCCAGACCTGCTGGGGGCTCGACTGGCCGATCGTCACGCACGTCCTCGCACTCGATATCGATCCCGACGAGGGAATCCTCCGAGCCAAGCGCCTCGTCGAGGGAGACGTCGACGAGATCGAGACCGTCGAGGCGCCGCTGCCCTGCGTCGTCATCGCTGATCCGGAGTTCGAACCGACCTACCGGAAGGCGGCACATCGGCTCACGCACAAGCAACTCCGCGGGGAGACACAGGAACGGGCCACAGATCACGAAGAGCACATGACGACCTGGGACCACCAGGACCTGAACCTCGATCCCGACTACATCGGGCTCGACGGCTCGCCGACGATCGTCTCGGCGGTCGATCCGATCCCGAAGGCGCCCTCGGAACGGGAGGCGACGATGGTCGATCCCGGCGACGAGGACGGAATGGAAACGGTCTTCGAGGAGATGCACGCGTTCGCGGGGGGTGACTGACGATGGTCGACCCCGACGACCACACGGTCGACGAACTGATCGAGGAACTCGAGACGATCGACGACGCCACGGAACTGAACTCAGTGCTCGAGGCCGAACGCACGGGCCGGGACCGCAAGACTGCCCGGGAGGCGGTCTATCGGCGTCTCGAGGCGGTCGGTGCGGTGGACGGTGAGGGCGAAAGCGCAGACGGCGAACCCAGTGAGGACGCCGACGACCTCGAAGGAGACACCGAGACGGAAGGCGAGTACGAGGAGACGCGCGAGGACGTCGGCGACGAAGCCGAGGGCGAGGAAGTCGACGAGGTCGAAGCGGAGGAAGACGAACCCGACGAACCAAGCGAGGACGCCGAGGAAGACGACGGGCTCTCGCATCCGACCGCAGACAAGCGCCACGTCCGGGCGCTCCAGGGCGGTCACTACGAGGACATGTGGGTCTTCTGTGAGACCCAGCAGGGCGAGCTGCTCGACGTCTCGAAGGAGATGCTCGGCAAGGCTCGCGAGCTGATGGACGACTACGCAGAGGAGTACGACGAAGAGAACGTCGTCGCGTTCGTCCTCGGCGACGACTGCGAGGGGCTGGCCGAGGAGTGTATCGCCTACGGCGCCGACGTCGCCGTCTACCACGACGACGACCGCCTTGAGCGGTTCCTCCACAAACCCTACACCGAGGTGTCGGCGCACATGGCCCGCGGTCAGGGCACCGCGGAGAGTACGGACTGGCGCGAGTACGACGAGCCACGGTACGTCCTCTTCCCGGCGACGAACAACGGCCGAGACCTGTCGGCGCAGGTGCAGGCCGAACTCGACTCCGGGCTCGCCTCGGACTGTTCGGGGCTGTTCATCGAGGAAGAAGAGATCTCGAACCCCGTCAAGACCGGCGAACCCGGCGTGAAGAAGACGTTCGAACGGGTCCTCCACATGAAGCGGCCGGACTTCTCGGGCTTCGAATACTCGACGATCCTCTGTCTGGACAACCCCGATCGGGACTTCCACCCGCAGGGCTGCTCGGTCATCCCGGGCAGCTTCGAGCCGATGGAACCCGACTACGACCGCGAGGGGCTGGTCGTCGAACACGACATGGAACTCGAGGACGACTGGTTCCGAGTCGAGATCACCGAACACGACGAACTCGAGGCGGGGATCGACCTCACGGGCCACGAGGTGATCGTCTGTCTGGGTCGCGGGATCGCCGACGATCCGACCGAGGGGATGGAACTCGGCCTGGACCTCGTCGATCAGTTCGGGGACGCCGAACTCGGGATCACGCGGGGGATCGTCACCTCCTCCTACCAGTTCGACGGCCACGTCGAGCAGTACTCGAAGGAAGAGCGCCAGATCGGCGAGACTGGACAGGTCGTCGCACCAGCTCTCTACGTCGCCGCGGGTGTCTCCGGGGCGGTCCAGCACAAGGTCGGAATGGACGAGTCCGACACCGTGATCGCGATCAACACGGACCTCGACGCCCGCATTCGGGACTTCTGTGACTACTTCATCGAGGGCGATCTCTTCGAGGTGTTGCCCCGGTTGACGGCGGCACTCGAGGACGGTCAGCTAGACCTGCAGGCCGTCGCCGACGGAGGTGAGGACCGATGAGCATTGGAAGCGGCGCCGAGGAGGGGTACGAACATTACGAGGCCGTCGTCGTCGGCTGCGGTCCCGGTGGTGCCGCCGCGGCGGCCCGCCTCGCAGATCACGGCGTCGAGACGCTCGTCTTAGAACGCGGGGTCGAAGCCGGTTCGAAGAACGTCTCCGGTGGATTGCTCTACGCCGAGGAGTCCGCGGCGTACACGATCGACGATCTCTTCTCCGACTTCCGGGCCGAGGCCGCCGAACGGCCGGTCACTGACTATCACATTCACAACATGTCGGGCAACCGGGTCAAGAGCTACGACCTGACCGATCTCCACGACCACGACACCGACTGGTGTGACGCCGTTCTCCGCCGGCCGATGGACAGTTGGCTCGAGCAGCGCGTCCACGAGAAAACGAGCGAGACCGGCGGCGGCGTCCTCACCGGCGTCCGTGTGAACGGGCTCCTGCGAGAAAACGGCGAGATCGTCGGCGTCACCTGCGACGAACTCGACCCCATCAAAGCCGACATGATCGTCGCGGCCGACGGCGTCAACTCCGAACTCGCCCGCGACGCCGGGTTGATGGACTGGGAGGAACCCGACGAGTGGTTCCAGGGCGTCAAGGCCGTCGTCGAGATGGATTCCGAGACGATCGCCGACCGGTTCGATATCGACGAAGACGAGGGGGTCGCTCACCTGTTCTCGGGTGACCTGTTCCAGGACGTCCGGGGCGGGGGCTTTCTCTACACGAACGAGGACTCGCTCTCGATTGGGACGGTGTTCCACCTCGACAGTCTCGTCGAGCAGGAGGCCGAACCCCACGAGTTACTCGACGCCCTGCTCACGCATCCGCTGCTCGCCCAGTGGTTCCGCGGCGAGTACGACGAGCGGGAGTACGCCGCCAAACTGGTCCCTGACTCGAAGAAGGTCGCCCACCGTGAGCCCTACCGCGACCGACTCGTGCTGGTCGGCGACGCCGCCGGCCAGATGCAGGCTCAGGGCCCGATCATCAAAGGGATGAACCACGCCGTCACCGCCGGCGCGCTCGCGGCCGACGCCTTCGCCGTCACGCGTGGCAACGCCGACCCCGAAGCTGCAGGACGGCGGTACACCACGATGCTCGAGAAGTCGGGGACGATGGACAAGCTCCGGCCTCGGCGGTACGAGGTTTCCCGTCGGGTCGGCGAGCGCGACGTCGTGACGAACGCCGTCGAGCGCGTGCTGAACTCCCGCGTCGGGAGCCTCGCGGTCGGGAACCCGATCGCCGAACGAGCGCTGAAACGGGCGTACAACTCCCCGTTCCTCGTGTCGATGCTGCCGGACACGAAGACGGGATACGTCTCGCTTCCGTCGGTTATCGGCGAGGAACACGGCCGGACGGTCCACTGGGAGAACGAGATCGAACCGCCGACGCTCGCCGACCGGATCGGCGACCTGACCTACGACACCGACGTCGGCAACCCCCACATTCGGCTCCGCGACGAGTCCTACGAGGCCAGCGGTGCCGCGGTCGCCGCCTGTCCCGTCAGCGCGGAGGACTTCGGCGGGGGCTGTTACCGCTCGGAGACGGTCAAGACCAACGGAAGCGAAGAACGACTGGTCAGCCTCGACACCCAGCCCTGCGTCGAGTGTGGGACCTGTGCAGTCGTCGCCGACACCGAGTGGGAACACCCCCGCGGCGGGAAAGGCGTCGAATACCGCGAGGGCTGAGCGCGATGGAGCGGTACGGATCCCACATCGCCGCCCTCGCCCGCCGTGCGGAGCGGGATCACCGAGATTTCGACCCCGCCGAAGCCAGTCCCGCGGACGTCACGAACTACCTCCAGGAGGGTGCCGGGCAGGCGATCTGGCTCTACGTCGAGGCTCGGACCGGTGGCCGACTGGTGCCGTTTTCGGAGGCCGAGCTGTCCGCACTGCAAGACGCGATGAACACCTGGCTCGAGCTGTACGCCCGGTGTTACGGCGTCGATCTCGAGGCCGAGTTCACGGTTCGGGAGGCTGCGGAGCTGCTCGTCGACACGCGGAACATTCGGGATACGGCGCAGTTGCTCACTCGAGTGCCAGGTCGGCGAGCGGAGGTGCGAGACAGTAAGAGAGAACGAACTGTCGATTCGAAGTAAGGTCGGTCGATTCGTCGGCGAGACTTCGGAGGCGGCGGTCACTGCGACGACCGTCAATCGGCGCGGGAGTGAGAGACCGCCGGGTCCGTCTTGTCGGTGAGAGCGAGAGCGTTCGAGCCGCTCTCGTGTTCGAGTTCGAGTTCTAAGATCCGGTGGGCGTAGAACGCGACCGAGAAGTCCTGTGGACTCGGAATCGCACACGCGAGCCAGCCGATGAGCGCGGCGGAGACCACGACGTTGTCGGTCGGGACGTGGCCGGAGAGTCCGAGCAGGAGAACCGGAAGTGCCAGCGAGAGGGGTATGAGTGCTGCGATACGAAGGTGCCAGGCTGGTTCGTCACCGGTCGGTCGTGGGCGAACTAACGCCCAGGGACAGCGAGCCAGAACGGCGAACACGCCGCCGTCGGCATTACTATCGTCACTGTCGGTCCCACTGGGAAAGTATTCGATCGTGTACTCGACACGAGCGAGTCTGAGCACGAGTGCATGTGTCCACTCGTGGACGAGTAGGCCAGCTGTCACTGCCAGCGCGAGTGCACAGCCGGCGACGACGACATCCGTTCCTATCATGTTTCGCGTGAGTCGTCTGCCGGTCCCGACGCAATCGTTATGGGTCCGTCGGTTCGTCGATTCCGGGCGACGTCACGCATTCCGATGGTGGAACAGATAGTCCAAAGAATACCGGCTTCACCTGTGTGGCTATTATCCGTGGCGAGAATCTCTCTCGAGATGGTCAGTTGACATTCGTCGCTCTCGTCGGATTATTTAACACTATCAACAATTAAGTAGCGTGGAGTGGTATACCATACCATGAAGTTCGCCGAGGAGCTCGAGTTCGGACACGAGGACCGCAAAGGGATCTACCAGTACGTCGAACGCCACGGCGCTGTCGATCCCGACGAAACCCAAGAGGCCTTGCGGATCGACCCCGGCGGCTTCCGCCACCACGTCGCGATACTCAAACGCGACGGCCGGATCGAGGAGGTCGACGGACGGCTCCAGGTCGCTCTCGAGGCGGGTGCCGAAGAGGAGTACGTCGACGACGACCTCGAGTTCCACATCCGGCCGGCCCGCCAGGAGGACCTCACGGGCATCGTCGGGGCGATTCGACAGGTCGCCGAGGAGAAGACCTACATCGTCGCCGAGAGCGTCGCCGACGAGGTCGACCATCAGGAGGCGCTGTTACGGCACAACGAACTCGAGTCGCGGATGTTCTTCGTTGCGACGGTCGAGAGCGAGGTCGTCGGCTGGGTCCACCTCAACGCGCCGGAACTCGACAAGCTGAGCCACACCGCAGAACTCACGGTCGGCGTCATCGAGGAGTACCGCGGCCACGGGATCGGCTCGCACTTGCTCGAGCGTGGACTCGAGTGGGCCGGGTCGAACGGCTACGAGAAAGTCTATCAGAGCGTCCCCTCGACGAACGAGGACGCGATCACGTTCCTCGAGCACCACAGCTGGGAGACCGAAGCGATCCGGGAGGACCACTACAAACTCAACGGCCACTACGTCGACGAAGTGATGATGGCGGTCGAACTCTGATCACCGCCCCGTTTTCGATTTCTCAGCCGTTTCCGCAGTCTCGAGGCCTCGCCCGTCTCGAGTCTCGCGACTTTCGTTCGGACGTGTCGTATCCCTCGGCCGCCGGGTGTCGCTGTCGCTCCCCCGAATACTATCGATTGTCCACTGGTGATTCGTGCCGATCGTTTTGATCAGTGGAACCTTCGTCTCCGTCAGTGTACTCAAAACGCCGTCGTACTCCAGCATCTACTCGACACGCAACAGGTACTCGTCCTCGAGGGAACCGACGAGCTAGATATCGACCACCGTCGGATGGTCGGTAAACGCACCCTCGATGTCGTCGACTTCCGTCCCTCGAACCCAGAAGTACGCCACCACAATGTCTCGTGCGGGAATGATTCGCTCGAGTTCGGTCGTCACGTCCGGCAACTGTTCGAACACGCTCCCAGGGGGGAACTCGTCTGACGAGACCGTGAACGTCGCCTCGGTAGCCATGAACTGTCCCGTCGTCCGCCGCCAGTAAATACCTGTCACGGCTCTCGTCGCCGACCGCGGACACTCATTGCTGTGGGCTCGGATTGCGCGGTTCGAATGCTCTCGACGGAGCGTCACCGACTGTTCCACAGCGGGCGCTCACCGCGTCCCGAGACCGAAAAACGCAGCTCGCGGTACTAGTGGCGCCCCTACCCCGGATCCGGTCCGGCGGTCTGTTCTGCCTCCTGCAGGTCGAACAGGTCGTCGTAGTCGTCTGGAAGCTGCTCTTTGATGTCGTCGATCGCCCCTTCCGTCACCGCCTCGTCGACGACTTCCACGACGACCATCGCACGATAGACCGCGTCCTCGCGGTCTTTCTCGCCCAGCCCCTCGCGTTCCGTTACTCGACCGACGAACTCCTGAAAATCGAAGCGATCGACGTCGTCGACCTTCTCGAGGTGGCGGCCGATTTCCCCTGGCAACTGCGCGCCGAGGTTCTCTGCTTCGCCCGGCTGAATGCGCTCGCTGAGCGTCTCGAGGGTCGCTCGAGTCGCGCTGAGCGCGGCTTCCCGGGAGTCGAGCTGTGCACGGTGCTGGACCTCGCCGATGAATTCGTCGTATTGCATACACTGGGAGTCCTCTTGCCGAGCAGTTGAGCCTGCACCCTTCAATTGTAAGGGCCGACACGGACCCGCTGTAGAGGCGCTATCACAGGCTCGAGGTCAATTTCACTCCTTCTACGGGACATCATCCACAGTCCAGTGAACCGTCGCGATCAGCCCAACCCAGAACCGACGCGCGCTCGAGCGTCTGCCGTCTCGTAACCGAAAGACAGTTTTCCCGGACCGCGCTACCGAGAGGCATGCTTTCGATCGCGCTTGCCGGAAAACCTAACGCCGGCAAGTCCACGTTCTACACCGCGGCGACGATGGCCGAGGTGGACGTCGCCAACTACCCGTTCACCACCATCGACGCCAACCGCGGCGTCAGCTACGTCCGCACCGAGTGTCCCTGCCTCGAGCGCGAGGAACGCTGCACCAGTGACAACTGCCACGACGGCAAGCGCTACGTCCCGATCGAGTTGTTAGACGTCGCCGGCCTCGTACCGGGCGCCCACGAGGGCAAGGGACTGGGCAACCAGTTTCTCGACGAACTCACGAACGCCGACGTGATCGTCAACGTCGTCGACGCCTCAGGCGGCACGAACGAGAAGGGCGAACCCGTCGATATCGGCGAGCACGATCCCCTGGAGGACATCGACTTCATCGAAGAGGAAATGGACCTGTGGCTCGCGGGCATCGTCGAGAGCAACTGGGAATCCGTCGAACGAAAGTCCCGCTCGCCCGGCTTCGACATCGACGACGTGCTCGCGGACATGTTGAGCGGCTTCGGAGCCTCGCCGACGGCGATCGCGACGATCCTCCGGGACCTCGAGTACCCCGAGGACCCGATCCAGTGGACCGACGAGCACCGCGAGGCGCTCGCTCGAGACGTCCGCGAGAAGACGAAACCGATCGTCGTCGCCGCGAACAAGATCGACGTCGCCCCCGAGGAGAACGTCGAGCGCCTGCTCGAACTCGACAAGCCCGTCATTCCGACGACCGCAGAGGGCGAACTCGCGCTCCGCAGAGCGGCCGAAGGCGATCTGGTCGCGTACGATCCGGGCGACACCACCCTCGGGATCACCGGCGACGTCAACGAGAGTCAGCGCGACGCACTCGAGGGCTTGGCCGAGACGATCGATCGCTGGGACGGCACCGGTGTCCAGGGCGCATTGAACTACGCCGTCTACGACCTGCTCGAGCACATTACCGCCTATCCCGTCCAGGACGCCTCGAAGTGGTCCGACGGCAGCGGCAACGTCCTCCCCGACGCCTTCCTCCTTCCCTCGGGATCGACCCCCGTCGACCTCGCCTACGCCGTTCACTCCGATATCGGCGATGGCTATCTCCACGCCGTGGACGCGAAATCCTCTCGAGAGGTGAGTGAGAGCCACGAACTCGAGGAGGGAGACGTGATCAAGATCGTAAGCACCAATTGATTTATTATAATTTTCTAATACTCCCAGGTGCAATAAGGACTGTGCTGAGCGATTAGAATTCGCCCCCGAATACCGGTCACTAATGGCTTGCTGATGAGAGGATGGATGCAGCAGATGACCTCAGAATAGTTTGTCTTTGAAGAAAGACACCCACCGATGGGCTGGTTACCCTGATGCCGCGACAACCAACCGAACATTCTCCTCACCTCCGTGCTCATCGGCCAGTTTTCGCATCGTGTCGAATATTTCCTTCCATGCTTCGTTCATCGCGTACTCACGGTCACGCAATTCTCGCACGAGTGTCACCTCGTCACCAGCATCAAACTCAAAATGATCTTCGGTTAGTGTAACTGTCACTTCTTCCCCCTCCCAAACACGGCTCATATACTCCTCATCTTCTGTTTCAACTGGAAGCGAAAATCCGCCGATCTTCGTTACGTAGTTACCTTCAGAGTCGTAGAAACTCGTTCGGGAGTCGATTTCTTCGGCCGTTTCACTCCAATCGATTCGCTCGATTTCCCAGAGCCCGATCCAACTGCATGAAAGCGGATCAAACTGACTGAGTTTGTCGCTGACATCATCTGGTAGGCCTCTCTGGCCAGCGATCGGGTCGTAATTACAGTAGTTCCGCCATCCGAATAGACACGCCATCATCGCATAGCCGCCCGGATGACTAACGTCCGTCTCGACGTACTCCCAACTGTCTTCGCACCGGCACTCAATGTCCATTAGTAGCGTGGTACCCATCTTTTCCAAATTCTAACCGAATTCGTATTTTATGTTATGCACCTTCTGAATAGTCAGTGTTGCATTCTCGCTTGTATTCAGTCCGGCTTACCAAAATCGCCGATAACTGATAGACGTACCGGCGTTCGGTTCGCAGCTGTCGTGGCCGCGAAGTCAGACTGGGCATGCTCTGTCACGCTCGATCGGGATACGTCCAAAACCGGTGAACGACAACCGGCAGAACAGCCGTATAACGGCCCGATTCGGAGGAGACATCGACCGAAACCGTTCGTGGCAGTTGTTCACGCAACGTGTCGAGTTCGACTGGCTCCGGTTGCGTGACCAGTTCACCGTCTTCGTTATAGACGTACCGCTGATTCACGACGGTCGCAAGTTGTTTTGCCCGATTGAATTCGCCTTCCGCCACCTCACCATCTATTTCATCGGCGGAGACGTAATCGATCCCAAGAAAAATCCCCGCTCCGAGCAGTTCTCGGTCTCGAAGTATCGAACCGATGTAATTGTGAACTCGAACGTTTGCCGTTACAGTCGCTTTCTCCTCGAATTCCTGAGAATCGTAATCCGCCACGTCTACTTCTCGGTCCAGTGAAACGGGGTCAGCAGTTCCGAGTTGAGTTGTCTCTGAAATATCTGGGTCGAGCGTCTCATCGTCATCATTGGCGCAGCCAGCGAGAGATACAGTACCCAGCCCGGCGAAGGCTGTCATCAGCTTGCGTCGGTTCACATCTTTGGGAAGAAGTGATACTATCATAAGGTTTCTCGAGTCCTCGAATATACCGTTTCGTCTGTCGATATGCCGCCATAGTGATCACGACAACCAGACGGATTTAAAGTGAGTATTATTTGTCTCGACGGCATCGTAGACATCGGCACCGTGACTCGGCGGATTCCGATCGACGACTGCCAGCCCTCCCAGTTGTTGCTCAGCGCGAAGAAACTCCGTGGCGTCCTCGAGTGGGCCGATCCCGACGAGTTCGCGCCCGATCCGGTTCTCGTCTTGCCCGCCGCTGACGTCCCGCGGATCGGTGCCACCGCGGTCGACACCCCGTACGTCGTGATCGACGGACACACCCGAGCGTTCGTCGCCCACTGCTGTGGCGTCGACACGCTCGAGATTCAAGTCGAGGACGCGAGCGACGTCGAACGGAACGCTCTCGAGATCTACGCTCACTGCGTCGAGTGGTGTCTCGAGGAGTCGATCACGACGCCGGCCGATCTGGCCGGGCGCGTGGTGAGCCACGAGACGTACCTCGAGGAGTGGGTGGGGCGCTGTCACGACCTCGAGTCGGTTCTGTGCTCGGAAGACGAAGACGAACGTGGGAGCGAGAGGGGGGTCGAGGTCGGGGGCGATACCGATGACGAGGACGGAGACGTCACCTGAGTACCGTCGAGTCCGATCCTCGACTCGAAGACCGAGAGATCGCTGTTCATCGTCACCCCGGACTCCTCACCCGCTCCCCCAGTCGACCATCGGTGCGAGGCCGATACTCCACAGACTGCCGACTGCGGCCATGCCAGCGAGTACGCCTGCGTACTGGTCGTCGACACCGAGTGCGATCAGCGTCGTTGCACCGACGAGGAAGGTGATCAGCCCGAGGACGATCGCGACGAGCGTCGTGAACTCTCCGGTGAGTCCGGAAACGGCGTGTATCATCACCACGACAGACGATAGATTAACACTTAGAACCACGGATTTAATCACTGCGCTTCAAACGATTCTCGAGAGCGGTTCGAACCAGACGACTGCGACGAGGACGGCGAGAAAGACGTAGGTGCCGCGGATGAGCAACATCGTGGCGAGTTCCGGCTCCGCGCGGCGGGCGGTGAGGGCGACGGCGCCGAATGCCACCACGGCGAGGACCGAGGCGGGCGGGAAGATCCGGAGGGCAGCGAACGCGACGACCGCGAGCAACGCGGTGGCCATCAATCCGTAGGCGACGGTGTAGGCGCGTTCGGGGCCGACGACGACCGCGACGGTTCGCTTGGCGATCGATCGGTCGTAGTCGTAGTCCTGTGCGTCGTCGATCACCTTGATCCCCGAGAGCAAGACGAGGAAGACGACCGCGAAGCCGAGGGGAATCCCCGCGAATGTGCCGGTCTGAACGACGTACCCGCCGAGGAGAGCTAACGCGATCCCGAGCGGATAGCCGGTCGTCGTGGTCACGGGGTTCGTGTCCAGTTGCGGGGCGTGATGGTAGGCGATCAGCCACGTCGGGACTGTCAGGGCGACCGCGAGCCAGCCGGCGACGGTCAGGAGAAGCCCACAGCAGATTGTGAACACGACCGTGGATACCGCAAGCCCGAGTCGACAGCCCCGACCGGTCAACGGATGATCGTCGTCCTCGTCGCGGACGTAGAAATCGACGTAACCGTCCTTGATGTGGGCGGTGTACACCGCCGAGAACATCGCGACGACGTGGAGCGTCGCCGATATCGGATCCACGACTCCGGCGAGCAACGCCCCGAACAGCGACGCTGCCAGCGGCGGGAGCATGAAAACGGGGTGCACCTGGGACAGGTACGCCCGCGTCGTCACAGCGATCCCCGAGCCACCTCGCGCGAGCGCGAGTTCCATATTTCGAGTGACAACGGACGGCTGTATAATACTGGGGCCTCGAGAAGTTGTAGCTACGGTCCGGTAACGACTTGACGGGCCCATCTTTCCCTCTTTTGATAGCCGCCGTAGCGGGTATCGAAGGAGCTGGCACTCCGAGTAGTGGCGATCCCATCAATGCACCAACAAAATTTTATCGAGACCCATCGAACGTGTGAATACGATGACTGCACGTTTCGACACGCAATCACCGCTGCTCACCGCGTTCGGAGTCCTGATCGCGCTCGTCGCGATCGTCGGCACACAGTTCCTCGGCTGGGAGTGGGGATCCGGACAACTCGTCCCGACGCTGATCGGAATCCTCGTCGCTGCCGTTGCTGTGGTCGTGGCCGTCCGTCGCTACTCGAGTTGAGACGGGGACGACGAGAAGCAAGCCGGATAAGGGAACCGATCGGCTCGAGAGCCGACCGGTTACTCGAAGAGCACGGGCAGGTAGTCGTCCTGCTGTTTGTCCCGTCGATACCGTGTTTGACCGTTGTCACGTCGCCGAAACCAATCGATTCCCGTAAGAGACGACGGAAACGACCACGGAGCTGGCCGCGAAAGACTCGAGTATGACCGACGACGCACTCGACGCCCTGACCCGTGATCTCCACGCCCACCTCGAGGCGACAGCGGAACTGCCGATCGACCGGGAGACGAACCGCTGGCTCGGCGAGGCCGAAGCCGTCGCGCGCGACGCGGCGACGAGCGATCTCACGGCACCGGTCGTGAAAGAACGCGTCCAGCACGTCGAGGACCTCCTCTCGGAAGTCGAGGACACCGGTCACGAGGCGGGAAACGAGCACCTCGAGGCCGCCCGGTCGATCTGCCGGACGATTCTGAACGGGTGAGTGCATCGTCCAGCCTAAATCGTTTTTCGGTCCGATTCAAATTCAGGGGACCGACGCCACTATTAAGATTCTATCACACAATTTATATCGTACCTGATGTCTGTCGAATCTACTCCATGGGGCGAGAGCCAGTCAGCGGTCGTTCCGGGCATCTCAGCACCGAGTTCGGTCGCTTGCTTACGATCGCTTGGCAAACGCGGCATCCGAACCATCGCCGCCTCGAGCGACGAGACCACCCCCGCCTTCTCGTCGCGCTATTGCGACGAAGCGGTACTGGTGCCCTCGCCTCACGACGATCTGGTCGCGTACAAGGACGCACTGCTCTCGCTCGCGATGCGCCCGGACGTACAGACGATCATTCCCGTCCGCGAAGAGGACGTCTACGTCCTGGCGAGGTACCGCGAGGAGTTCGAAGAACACGTCAGTACACCCTGGCCGGAGTTCGACACGCTCGCCGACGTACAGGACCGCATCCGGCTCTTCGAGGCCGCAGAGAACGCGGGCGTCGGCGTGCCGGAGACACGATTGCTCGACGACGACGAGATCGACTGGGAACGAGAACAAGAGTGGATCGTCAAGGCGCGCTACTCGATTCTCGGTGACGGATACGTCGACTGTGAACCCGAGTCGTGTGTCGCACCACCGTCGACGAGATACCTGCCGCCGGGGGCCACACCCGACATCGACTCCATCTCGGCGGAGATGGGCCACGTCCCCATCGTCCAGGAGTTCATGCCGACGACCGACGAGTACGGCTTCTTCGCCCTCTACGACCACGGCGAACCGCTTGCGACCTTCCAGCACCGCCAGCGCCGGGGCTGGAGCTACGCCGGCGGCCCCAGCGCGTTCCGCGAGTCGGTCCGAATCCCGGACCTAGAGGAGTCGGGGCTCTCCCTGCTCGACGAACTGGACTGGCACGGACTCGCGATGATCGAGTTCCTCCGCGACGAGGAGACCGGCGAGTTCAAACTCATGGAGATCAACCCCCGGTTCTGGTCCTCGCTTCCGTTCTCCGTGCGAGCGGGTGCGGACTTCCCCTACTACTACTGGTTGCTGGCGACCGACAACGCAGACCGGATCGACCACGAGTACCGGGCCAACATCGGCGGCCACCTCCTGCGAGGGGAACTGCTCTACCTCCACTCGGTGCTCACCGACGAGGTCGACCTCGTGGAGCCGCCTGCGTTCTCGGATGCCTTGTCGGACGTCGCGGAGTCGCTGTGGGAACATCCACGGTTCGACTACCTACAACGCGACGACGTTCGACCGTTCTTCCGAGACATGCGGAACACGTACGGTGCGTTCCGCGATCAGTAGGAACGGACGATCTCGTCGCGCTCGATCCACGTCCAGACAGCTACTGCACCGCCCGCGTCGCGTCACCGATGATCTCGAGGGCCTCCTTCAACTCCTCCATCCCCGTCGCGTAGGACAGTCGCGCGTAGCCCGCCCCCTGCTCGCCGAACGCGTCGCCGGGAACCACGACGACACCGCGGTCGATCACTTCCTCACACCAGCCCTCGGGCACCTTCGGCATCGCGTAGAACGCACCCTTCGGGGTCGAGACCTCGAGTCCCGCGTCGGTGAGACCGTCGAGGACGACGTCGCGACGCGCTTCGAACGCTGAAACCATCTCCTCGACGCAGTCCTGCGGGCCGGAGAGCGCCGCTTCGGCGGCGTACTGTGCGGGTGCGGAGGCGCAGGCCTGGGCGTACTGGTGAACTCGAAGCATGTGCTCGATGCGTTCGTTGGGGCCGACCACCCAACCGAGTCGCCAGCCGGTCATCGAGTAGCTCTTCGAGCAGGCGCTGACGACGACGACGTTGTCCGAGGTCGAAAACTCGAGGGGCGAGCGGTGAGCACCCTCGAAGACGATGTGCTCGTACACCTCGTCGGAGAGACAGAGCACGTCGTGTTCGTCTGCGATCCGGGCGAACTCGCGCATATCGGCCTCACTCTGGACGGCACCCGTCGGGTTCGCGGGGCTGTTGACGACGAAGACGGCCGTTTCGTCGGTGATCGCTTCCTCGACGGCGGCGGGATCCATCGTCAGGTCCTCCCGCAGGCCGACCGGCTTCGACGTCCCGCCGGCGAGCTGCGTCAACGCATCGTAGGAGACGAATCCGGGGTCCGGAAAGATCACTTCCTCGCCCGGGTCGACGTGAGCCTCGAGTACGAGGTGGAGCGCCTCGCTCCCGCCAGAGGTGGCGATGGCGTCCTCCGGATGGACCTCGAGGCCGTAGTCGCGGTCGTACTTCGCCGAGATCGCCTCGCGAAGGTCGCGCGTTCCCTTGTTCGAGGTGTAGCCGTCCGTGTCGCCGCTCTCGATGGCCTCGATCGCCGCCTGTCGAGCGTGGTCCGGCGTCGGGAAGTCCGGCTGCCCGAGTCCGAGGTTGATCGCGTCGTCGCCGGCGGCCTCGAACACCTCTCGAATCCCACTGATCGACACCTGTTCGACCCGATGAGCAAAGTCCGTCATGAGTGAGATGGTGGCCCCGAGTCGGATAACTGTTGACGTTTTTCAGGCGTCGTCGCGTCGTATCTGTTCGCCCGCCAACAGTCTGGCCGGAAGGAATTTACCCGCTCTGTGACTGTACATACTGATGACTACACGCAGAGCGGTTCTCGCAGCGGGGGCGACGGGGGCACTCGCCCTCTCGTCTGGCTGTCTGGGATTCGTTACGGGGAGCGAAGCGCTCGAGTTCGACGCCTCGAAAGTCCTGCCAGCGGACGCGGCACTCGAGGAGACCGGCTACGAGCACCACGACTCGGGCTGGGAGCGGATCGAGGAGACCGTCTCGGTGGGTGTCGAACGCGAGATTCACGCGAGTCTCTGGAACGCCGTCTACTCGAAGGAAGTCTCGATACAGGGACAGCGACAGGAAGCCGCGATGTTCGCCGCCGTCTCGCTCCCGGCGATGGAAATCGCCGGCTCGACACAGAACCCGCTGGACGACATGGACAACCGGGAGATCCTCGACGAAGTCCGCGACCAGATCGAGGGCAACTACGGTAGCCTCCGGGATATCCGTCACCACGAGCGGACTGTGGTCTCCATTCTCGGTGCCGACCGGTCGGTCGACGTCTTCGCCGCGAGGACGGATCTCGAGGGCGAGGAGATGGAGCTTCGACTCCCACTGACCACGTTTACCCACGAGGACGATCTACTGGTCCTCGTCGGCGGCTATCCGCGACTCCTGCCCGACGAAGGCGTCAACATCGAGGTGTTGATGGAGTCGATCGAGCATCCACTCGAGTGATTCTTCGAACGCGACAGCCGACGTCTCTTACATCGAGCAAACTCACTCCGAGAACGGCGTCACCGGCTCGAGATCGAGGTCCGCGAATCGTTCCTCGAGGACGGGCAATCTATCGAGAAGCTCTGCGGGTCGATGGGAATCGGTCCCCGGAACGAACTGGACGTCCCGTCCCTGAATCGCCTCGAGAAACGCCGGTGCAGGGTGGAAGTGACCGTACTCCTCGAGGACCCGTCCCGCGTTGATCTCGGGGACCGTCGGGGAGAACTCGAGTGCCTCAGCGACGCGTTCGTAGTGTGCCTGCGTCGTGTACCCCCGGAGCTCAGGCGTCCGCTCGATCGCGTCGACGTGGCCCACGACGTCGAACAGTTCGCTCTCGATCAGCGCGACGACCTTGTCGTAGTACTCGGCGACGAGGTCCTGCAGTTCGCTCTCCGATTTCGCCGCAAAGTACTCCCGGTCGAAGATGTTGGCGTCGTCGACGACGTGGACGCTTCCGATCGTGTAATCGAACGCCGCGTCCTCGAGAAAGCGTTCGATCTCGCTCTCGTCTCGCGGGTCGTAGTCGAGTTCGACCGCGTCGTAGATCGTGATCGGGTTCGACTCCGGTGCCTGCTCGCGTAACGACCGGAGCGCCTCACGGCGCCGTCCGTAGGTCTGATCGAGGTTGAACCCCAGCTTCCGTTTCGCCCGCTGTGGCAGCTCACGACTCGAGACGTTACAGTGATCGGTGATACCGATCGCCTCGAGACCGGCGTCGGCTGCGGCCGCCACCATCGACGGCAGAGGCCGCCCGTCCGAGTAGTTCGAGTGGGCGTGATAGTCGGCGGGGAGAGTCACGGACGAGGGTTCGTCGTCTCCGGTGGTAAATTGTTGGGTCGCGGAAGGGAATCTGTGGCGACGTGGCTCGAGTAGGCTACGAAACGAGTCTCCGAATCTGGCTTGGGACTAGTTCTGTTCGATAACCGCGACCAGGCGATTGTACTACGAACTCGAGCCGAAGGCTCTCGTTCGCGGCCTTTTTTGATCGACGTTTTTTGGCAGGGGTTGAGACGGCGCCCGTCGATGTCCTTGTTAAAAAACGTCGGCTCAGTAGAACTCGCGGACGAGATCCATCGCGTCCTCGGGTGCACCGTCCGGAATGTCGGACATGTCCTCGGTGACGCCGTGTTGTTCGTGATACGGCACCGAGTTCTCGTTCTGGTACATCACGCCCTGGTACTCCTTGTCTGCGTCGAGGATGACTTCCTTGGCGGCCTCGTAGTCGTTGGGGTCGTGACCCTCTTCCTCGAGGTCGACGAGGGAGTCGCGGAAGTAGTCGTAGGTGTCGACGTCGTTGAAGGTGACACAGGGGCTGAAGACGTTGACGAAGCCGAAGCCGTCGTGTTCGATGGCCTTCTGGACGATCTCTGCGTGGCGCATCGCGTCGGAACTGAACGACTGGGCGATGAACGTCGCCCCGGATGCGAGTGCGAGCGCGAGCGGATTGACCGGCGGCTGCTGTGGGCCTTCGGGCGTCGTCGACGTCTCGAAGTCCGATCGCGAGGTCGGCGAGGCCTGCCCCTTGGTCAGCCCGTAGATGCGGTTGTCCATGACACAGTAGGTCATGTCGACGTTTCGGCGGACCGCGTGGACGAAGTGACCGGCACCGATCGAGTAGCCGTCACCGTCACCGCCGGCGACCATGACCTCGATGTCGGGGCGAGCCATCTTGACGCCGGTTCCGACGGGGAGCGCACGTCCGTGGACGCCGTGGAGCGCGTAGGAGTGCATGTAGGTCCCGATCTTTCCGGAACAGCCGATCCCGGCCACCACGAACGTGTTGTCGGGGTCGTTGCCGGTGTTGGCGAGGGCTTTCATCATACCGTTCATCGTGCCGAAGTCCCCACATCCGGGACACCACGTCGGCTGTTTGTCGGATTTGAAGTCGGTGAAGCGTACGTCTGATTGTGAACTCATTGTGCTGGCACCTCCGCGGCGAGTTGTTCTTCGATCTGTTCGGCGAGTTCGTCCGCCTTGAAGCGGACGCCTGTGTACTTGTTGATGCGGTTGACGCGGGTAAGAGTGTCGTGCTCGATGACGTCGGCGAACTGTCCGGTGGCGTTACACTCGACGACGATCACGTTCTCCGCGGCCTCCACGTCTTCGGTGAGGTCAGGTCGTGGGAAGATGTACGGCACCGAGATGACGCGAACGTCGGTTCCCTCCTCCTCGAGGATTTCGAGAGCTTCGACGAGTGCACCCTCGTTCGAACCCCACGAGATGACGAGGTTGTCCGAGTCGGAGCTACCGAACTCTCGGTAGTCCCAGTCTTCCTGTTCCTGTGCGGTCTCGACCTTTCGGTTTCGCTTGTCGACCTGCTGGACGCGCTCGTCCTCGCGCTCGGTTCGGCGACCGAGTTCGTCGTGTTCCAGACCGGTCGACATGTGTGCGCCGTCGATCGTCCCGGGGAGCGCACGGGGACTGACACCGTCTTCGGTGTCGGCGTGAGCGCGGAAGCGGCCCTGTTCGTCGAGCCACTCGTCGACGGTGTCGTCGTCGACGATCTTGCCGCGGTCGATCTCGACCTCGTCCATGTCGAACGCCTCGGGCGGGAACGTCTGTTCCGTGACGGCGAGTGCGAGGTCGGCGACGAGGTAGACCGGCGTTTGGTACTTCTCGGCGTAGTTGAACGCCTCGACGGTCTTCCAGAAACACTCGGAGATCGTCGTTGGCGTGATGACGAAGCGTGGAATCTCGCCGTGACCGCCGTAGAGAGTCATGTTCAGGTCGCCCTGTTCCTGCTTGGTGGGCATCCCCGTCGAGGGGCCCGACCGCATGACGTCGACGATGACCAGCGGCGTCTCGCTCGTCGCGATCAGCCCGAAGGTCTCGGTCATGAGGTCGATCCCCGGTCCGGACGTTGCAGTCATCGAGCGGGCACCGGCGCGTGCACCCCCGAGTGCCATGTTGATTGCCGAGAGTTCGTCCTCGGCCTGCACGACGTGACCACCGTAGCGCTCGATTCTCCCGGTCAGGTACTCCATCACGTTCGTCGCGGGCGTGATCGGATAGCCGGCGTAGAATCGGCAGCCTGCGGCGAGTGCACCCATCCCGATGGCTTCGTCACCGTTGAGGAGAACGTAGTCGTTGTCCGTGATCTCGAGGTCGTAGCCCAGATCGAGATCGTAGTTCTCCTGTACGTAGTTCTGGCCGAGGCGGGCAGCCTCCTTGTTGTTCTCGACGATCTTCGAGCCCTTGCCACCGAAGCGCTTCTCGAGGGATTCGTCGAGGTACTCGACGTCGAAGTTCGTCAGTTCGCAGGCGGCGCCGAGCGCGACGATGTTGCGCATGATCGCGCCACCGGCCTCTTCTGCGAGTGATTTCAGCGGGACGTCGACGGCGGTAATCTCGTCGGGAATGTCGGCTTCCCACGAGCGTTCGCCGTCGTAGATGACGGCGCTGTCCTCGTGGAGTTCGTCGAGATTCTCGTCGATCGTTCGCTGAGTCAGTGCGACCAGAATGTCGAGTCGGTCGACGACGCTCTGTACCTCGTCGACGGAGGTTCGAATCTTGTAGGCCGTGTAACCGCCACGGATTCGAGACGCGAAGTCCTTCGACGTAAAGACGTGTCGTCCGGCTCTGGAGAGTGCCTGGGCGAAGATCTTGCCCGTCGAGTCGATGCCGTCACCGGCCTCGCCTCCGACTGCCCAGTTGAGGTCCTCAGCCATGTTATAGCGACCCTTGCCCTCGGTAAATGAAAAGGCTTCTGAAAAACCGACCGAACAACCGGAATCCCGTGGTAATTGTTTATACTCTTCTGAGTGAGTTTCACGATATCGACGAAAGGGAACGCCTTTTTGATCGCCCGGCGAATCCGCCGACCATGGAAGGTACACCAGTCACCGTCGACGCCGTTCGTGACGTCGGTTCCGACACGATCGCACTCGAGTTGTCGACACCCGACGGTTTCGACGCGCTGCCCGGCCAGTTCGTCCTGTTGCGAACCGAGATCGATGGCGAGGAGATCACGCGCCACTACACCCTCTCCTCGCCGGCCGTCACGGAGACGTTCGAACTCACCGTCGGGATCGATCCCGAGGGCGACCTCTCGCCGTGGCTCGCCGATCTCGAGGGTGGCGAGACGGTCCACGTCGAGGGTCCGTTCGGAACGATCACCTACGAGGGCGAAACGGACGTCGTCGCCGTCGCCGGCGGCCCCGGCGTCGGTCCGGCGGTCGCGATCGCCGAGGCGGCCCACGACGCCGGCCACGAGGCGAGCGTCGTCTATCAAGATGACTCGCCCGCACACGAGGACCGACTCGAGGCGCTGGCGGACGACGGCGCCGCGGTGACGATCCTCGACGACGGCGACGAGGCGGGACTCGCCGACGCGGTCGCCGAGCACCTCGAGGACGGTCAATTCTACGTCTTCGGGTTCAGCGACTTCGTCCACGCGGTCGCCGACGCGATCGACGACGCCGGCGGCGATTCCGACGAGGCGCTGATCGAGAACTTCGGCTGACGACTCGTCTCTCGGGTCGAATACTCTCCTCGTCCTGTCGGTCCGGTTCGCGTGAAAAAAGACGTTTTACGCTCGGTGTCGTGTCAATTCGCAGTGATGGACAGACGCACGCTTCTCACTCGAGCGACCGTCGCCGCCGGTGCCACGGCCAGTGCCCTGTTTGCGGGATGTCTCGGCGATGGCGGACCGCTCGGTACCGACTCGTCGGGTTCGGATTCAACGGGTGGTGACGGCGACGCCGACGGCGAGAGCGGGGACAGGAACGGGGACGAAGACAACGAAGACGACCCCATCGAATCCCACGAACTTGGCGACCTCGAGACCGTCGACGAACCCGATAGACTCCTCGTTCGAAACACTGGCGAGGACGAGCGCGAGCTCACATTCGCCGTCACTCTCGAGATGGAATCGGAGGAAGACGGCGACGGGGAGCAAAACCAAAACCAGGACCAGGACCAGGACCAAGACCAGTGTACATTCGACCTCGAGCGAACACTCACACTGCCACCTGAGGGATTCCTCGAGGTGAAAATCGGCGAGTCAGCCGGCTACACCGTTACCATCGAGAGCGACGGGGCGCTGACGCGGTCGAGCGTCGGCCACTCCGGCGACTCGAGCGTGAGTCGAACGACCGTCGAGATCAGCGAGAGTGGTGTCAACACGCGAACGGAGACCGTCTCGAGTTCCTGATCTCGACTTTGCGGTCGTGTTCGGCTCTCTGTGATCTCAGTGCTCTCAGTGCTCGACGAACTCCACTAACACTCCGCCGGTCGATTTCGGATGTAAGAAGGCGACGTCGTGGCCCCACGCACCTCGTCGCGGCGCCTCGTCGATCAACTCGAGACCGAGTTCTCTCGCGCGCTCGAGCGCACCCGCGATATCGTCCGTTTCGACGGCGAGGTGGTGGATCCCGGAGCCGTGGTCGTCGACGTACCTCGCGATCGTTCCGTCCTCGAGCGGCTCGAGCAGTTCGAAGTAGCCGTTTCCCAGGTCGAGAAAGACGACGCGCATGCCGTCGAACTCCTCCTCGTGGACGAGACTGGCACCGAACAGGTCGGTGTACAGCGTCGCGAGGGTCGTTGCGTCGTCGGTCGCGATACCGGCGTGATCGAAGCGCATCGTCTCGACGTGCGTGCGATAGCCGTGTGAGTCTTGCGCCGTGGCGCCCTCACTCGAGTGACAGTCGGTCGACGGGACCGCCACTCCGTGTCCGGTTCGTCGCCCACCGATTCCGACAGAAACCCGTCCGTTCCCTCGCTCGTCACGCGGTTTCGAGAGACTCGAGACACGCGTAGCCGGACCGCGATCGGTCCGTTCGGTCGACAGCGGCGACGACGCTATTTCGTGCGTATCGATCTTGCTCGCGTGGATAGCACAGTTCACCTGAATGCAGCGAGCGTTTCCGTTTTACGGCTTCTTATTTACGACAGGCGTGAACGCCGACTCCACCACGTCATGGCAGGATCCGACCCCCACGGCAGCTTCGAAGACATACGCGACGAGGTAGACGGCAATCCGATGATGAAGTTGTTCTCGTACGCGACGCCGTACTGGCTCCCACTGATCGTCGGGTTTATCTCGACGATGATCAACCGCGGTGCACGACTCTTCCCGGCGCTGATGATCGCGGCGGCGATCGATCTGGTGATCACCTCGTCGGGTTCGGGCGAGAGTCTGCTCGCGACCGTCGGACTCATCCCCGGACAACCGGTCCCCGAATCACAGACCGGCGAGCGCCTGAGTCTGCTCTACTACCTGGGGGCCCTCACCGTCGCCGCGTACGTGATTCAGTCGATCACGCACTTCGCCTCGAGATACTTCTTCCAGACGACCGCCCAGCGCATCCAGCACGACCTGCGACTGGACACGTACGACCACATGCAGCGGCTCTCGCTGGACTTCTTCAACAACCACCAGACGGGCGGGATGATGGCCATCCTGAACAGCGACGTCAACCGCCTCGAGGAGTTCTTCAACAACGAGCTCCGCCAGATCACCGAGGCGGTACTGATCTTCGCACTGGTCGGCGGCTACATGCTCTACACCGCACCCATGCTCGGGGCAGCGGTACTGCTTCCCGTGCCGATCATCGCCCTCATCACCGCCAAGTTCATCATCTGGATCGAGCCCAAGTACAAACGCATCCGCGAACTCGTCGCGCGACTGAACACGCGACTTGCCAACAACCTCGGCGGCGCGGCCATCGTCAAATCGTTCGACCGCTACGACGTCGAGAACCAGCGCGTCGGCAAGCAAAGCGAGGGCTACCGCGACGAACAGATCAGCGCGATCACCGTCAGAAAGGCCTTCTTCGCCTCCCTCCGCTTGATCGTCGGCGCGATGTTCGTCGCGATCCTCATCGTCGGCGGTCGGGACGCGATCACCGCGGGCGGGCTCACCGCCGGGACGTTCGCCGTCTTCTTCATGTACCTCCGGGAACTCGACGGCCCGATGACCCGGATCGGCAAGACGGCGAACAACTATCAGAAGGCGAAATCGAGCGCCGAGCGCGTCTTCGGCATCCTGGCCTACGAAGCGGACATCCGGTCGCCCCGAGACGGTGACGCTCCCGACTCGCTCGAGGGGACCGTCGAGTTCGAACACGTCGACTTCAGCTACACCGACGACGGCGATCGGATCCTCGACGACGTCGATCTCGAGGTCGAGGCCGGGGAAACCGTCGGCTTCGCGGGAACGAGCGGCTCCGGCAAGTCGACCCTGCTCAAACTCCCCACGCGCTTTTACGACGTGGACTCGGGAGCGGTCTCCATCGACGGCACCGACGTCCGGGAGTACTCCCTGCAGACGCTCCGGGACCGGATCGGCGTCGTCGAGCAGGACCCATACATGTTCTCGGGAACGATTCGGGAGAACATCGCCTACGGCGACGACGAACTCTTCAGGACGGTTCTCCAGGCCGACGCCGAACCGCCGTCGGACGTCGAGCACCGTATCCGCGAGGCGGCGAAAGCCGCGGGCGCACACCGGTTCATCACCGACCTCCCGGAGGGCTACGACACGATGGTCGGCGAACGCGGCGTGAAGCTCTCGGGCGGCCAGCGCCAGCGGGTGTCGATCGCTCGAACGGTCCTCAACGATCCGGACATCATCGTCTTAGACGAGGCGACCAGCGACGTCGACACGGAGACCGAGAGTCTCATCCAGCGGAACCTCGACGAACTCACCGAGGATCGAACCGCGTTCGTCATCGCCCATCGGTTGTCGACGATCCAGGACGCGGATCGGATCGTCGTCATGGAAGACGGCGAAGTGATCGAGACCGGGAGCCACGATCAACTAATCGAAGAAGAGCGGGGCACGTACGCAGACCTCTGGGAATCCCAGACGGGGACCGAAGAGGAGCAGGAACTGGTCGAAGCGGACGACTGACAATATCGTTATCTCGTCGCCGTTCTTTCGGTCGGTGAATGCAGATCACGAACACGGAAACCGTCCCCGATAGAGAGGTCGTCGAAGTACTCGGTATCGCCCGCGGAAACACAGTCGAGGCGCGAAACGTCGGTCGCGATATCACGCAGGGCATCCGAAACGTCTTCGGCGGCGAACTCAAGGCGTACTCCGAGTTACTCTCGAAAGCTCGGGACGAAGCCATCTCCCGCATGGAATCCGACGCCGAAGCGATGGGCGCCGACGCCGTCGTCAACGTCCGCCTCGAGACCTCGAACATCACCGACGGCGGGTCGGAAGTGATGGCCTACGGAACCGCAGTCCGACTGCAATAGTCGATCGTCGCTACACTGCCCCGCCGGGTCGGTACTCTCCGAACACCTCGCGCATGACGTTGCAGATCTCGCCGACCGTCGCGTCGGCTTTCACCGCGTCGACGATCAGGGGCATGAGGTTCGCCTCGCCCTCGGCCGCCTCGCCGAGCGCCTCGAGCGCCGCCTCGACCGCCTCTTCGTCGCGCTCCTGGCGAACCGACTCGAGGCGTCCGACCTGCCGGCGTTCGTCTTCCTCGGTGACTTCCTCGACGTCCATCTCGGGGTCTTCGTCGACCTCGAACTCGTTGACGCCGACGATGATGCGTTCTTTCTCCTCGATCTCGCGCTGGCGATCGAACGCGGTGTCCTGGATCTGTCGCTTCACCCACTGGCTCTCGACGGCCGGGAGCATCCCGCCGTGGTCGTCGACCTCCTCGAGGATCTCGTAGGCCTCTTTTTCGACCTCGTCGGTCAGGCTCTCGACGTAGTAGCTTCCAGCGAGGGGGTCGACGGTGTCGGCGGCGCCGGATTCGTGAGCGAGGATCTGCTGGGTTCGGAGCGCGGTGCGGACGGACTTCTCGGTCGGGAGCGCGAGCGCTTCGTCCTTGCCGTTGGTGTGCAGTGACTGGGTGCCGCCCAACACGGCAGCCAGCGCCTGATAGGCGACGCGAACCACGTTGTTTTCGATCTGCTGGGCGGTGAGCATCGAGCCCGCAGTCTGAGTGTGGAACTTGAGTTGTTTGGACTTCGGGTTCGCCGCGTCGAAGCGCTCGTCCATGATATCGTGCCACATCCGCCGGGCGGCGCGGAACTTGGCGACTTCCTCGAAGATGTTGTTGTGGCCGTTGAAGAAGAACGAGAGCTGGGGTGCGAACTCGTCGACGTCGAGTCCCGCGTCGATCGCCGCTTCGACGTACTCGATGCCATCGCCGAGCGTGAAGGCGAGTTCCTGTGCCGCCGTCGCCCCGGCCTCGCGGATGTGATAGCCCGAGATCGAGATGGTGTTGAAGTTGGGAACCTCTTCTGCGCAGAACTCGAAGATGTCCGTGATGATCCGCATCGACGGCCCCGGCGGGTAGATGTAGGTGTTCCGGGCGATGTACTCCTTGAGGATGTCGTTCTGGATCGTCCCCCGGAGTTCCGAGCGGTCGACACCCTGTCGGTCCCCGACCGCGATGTACATCGCCAGCAGGACCGAGGCGGGCGCGTTGATCGTCATACTCGTCGAGACCTCGTCGAGGGGAATCCCGTCGAACACGGTCTCCATGTCCGTGAGCGAGTCGATCGCGACGCCCGCCTTTCCGACCTCGCCCGCGGCCATCGCGGCGTCGGAGTCGTAGCCCATCTGCGTGGGTAGGTCGAAGGCCATCGAGAGCCCTGTCTGGCCCTGATCGAGCAGATAGTGAAACCGCTCGTTGGTGTCTTCGGGCGTCGAGAAGCCGGCGTACTGGCGCATCGTCCACAGCCGACCGCGATAGCCCGTCGAGTAGACGCCCCTGGTGTACGGTTCCTCACCGGGGAACCCGAGGTCCTCGTCGTACTCGAGGTCGGCGACGTCTGCGGGCGTGTAGAGCCGATCCACGGTCTGTCCGCCCGTGTCCGTCGTGAACGTCTCCCGTCGCTCACCGAACCGCTCGAGGACGGGGTCGACCTGCTCGCGCTCCCACTCCTCCCGGGCGGCGCGAATCTCCTCGAGGTCGTCGGAATCGAACATACGCGAACGGACGGTGCCCCGGGGCTTGAAGGTTGAGAAACGGCGAGGACGGAGTCGAGTCTCGGGCGTCGTTGGAAGTCGAACCGAACCGAATTCGGATCGGGTTCGGAATCGGGCGCCAACCCGGATTCGAGGACGCGACGGTCACCGACCGGTATCGTACTTGTACGTCGCCGTCTCGGTATCGATCCCGAAGTCCTCCGGGCTCTCCTCGTCGTCCGGTTCGCCGCCGTGTTCGCTCGCGTCCTTGAACGCCTCCCGGAGGTGCTCGGGCATCCGGAACGTCCCGGTCTCGATCCGGAGCGGGACTGCGTCGGGATCCGTCCGGCCGCGTTTCTCCTCGAGTCGCTTCTGGAGTTTCGACGGTAACGCCGACTCTTCGATCCGTTCGAAGCCGAACTGAGCGAGGTACGCCGACTCTCCCGTCAGCGAGTACACCTCGTCGAATCCAGCGTCGCTCGCGTACTCGAGCAGGCGTTCGACGACGTGGGCGCCGACGCCCTGTCCGCGCCAGTTCTCGAGGACGCCGATGCTGGTCAGTTCGCAGACGTCCGCGCTCTCCTCGTCGCCTTTGTGGATGCGAATGCGTCCGAACCCGGCTTTCGCACCCGACGCTTCGTCGATAGCGACGACGTAGTCGCGCGAGCGGAACGCCGTGTCGTCGAGTTCCATCGCCTCGATATGATCGAGGAGCCAGACCTCTTCTCGGTTTTTCGCGTCCCGCACGTACATGATTGGAAATACGGGGCCAGACGTCAAAAGCGTTTGTCACTCGGTAGGCCCCGACAGTCACGCTTTCGAGTGCGAACGGATCGGATCGGTCCTCGACACGAATCGGAGACGATCGCCTCGAAGACGTCGCCGGTCGACGCCGAGTCGACGGGGACCTGCACTTACTCCGGGCTGGCGTCGATGTCGCTGTGCCAGGCCTTGTGCGTCTGGATGACCGGAACGACCTCGTACTCCGCGACGACGTCACTGCAGTGGACGAGTTCGTTCACGTAGGACTTGACCTCGCGCAACGAACTGTGCCAGACCCGGACCAGCAGGTCCGTTTCGCCCAGATACTCGTTGACCTCGTAGACGAGTTCCTGTTCGAGGAGAAACTCGACGAACTCGTCGACTTCACGGGTCGTCGTCTCCGACTCGAGTGAGATCCTGACGTCCGCGTACTCGAGGTCGACCTCCTGAAGGACCATGACGGCGATGATCTTGATAACGTTGTCCTGCTGGAGTTTCTTGCGCCGCCGGCGAACAGCCGTCCGGGAGAGTCCGACGCGATCTCCCAGTTCCGTATCCGAGATGCGGCCGTCCTCGTTGAGGATCCGGTAGATCTGGTAGTCGATCTCGTCTAGGTGGTCGGTGATCAGTTCCTGTATCGATTCGCTCCCGACGATATCTTCGGACTCTGACGGTGTCACTGAAGCATCAGCCATGGTCGTATTAGCAACGGCTATGCCTTCAATATAGCGTCTTTACCTCGAGAGTATCGAGGTTTCGCCTCTTTACGAGAAGTCCAAAATACGAACCCGTTCCCACATAAGTATCACAAATCACCCACTATGTAGGCCCCTCTCACAGTCGATAAACTCGACGCCAATTTAGTCGCGTTCTGTCCGTTTTGTGGTCCGTCGGGCCGAATCACCATATGTTGAAATCATTACAACTACTTCGTGAAATGAAATAGGCATTATACGCACTCGAGTCTCTCGACAGGCATTCCGAGGGCAACATACTTCGCCCGGCGTGTCAAACCATGATGGTAATCATGAATCGCGACGTGACCGACGAGGTCGTCTATCGGCCGACCCCGGAGTTCGTCGAGTCGACGAACGTCCGGGCGTTCATGCGCGAACACGACATCGAGAGCCACGAAGCGCTGCTCGAACGGACGACGACCGACGTCGGTAGCGACAGCGGCGTCGACTGGTTCTGGGACGAACTGGTCGACTCCCTCGGGATCGAGTTCGACGAGGAGTACGACGCCGTCCGCGACGACAGTGACGGCCCGCAGTTCACCGACTGGTACCCCGGCGGACGGCTCAACGTCGCCCACAACACCGTCGACCGCCACGCGGCCGTCGATCGCGAGGCGCGAAACCGGGTCGCGTGTCTCTGGGAGAGCGAGGACGGTCGGGTCCGCGAACTCACCTACCACGAACTGCATCGACAATCGAATCGAGTCGCGAACACCCTCGAGGAACGCGGGATCGAGACCGGTAACACGGTCGGGCTCTACATGCCGATGGTTCCCGAGGTCGTCTCGATCCTCTACGGCTGTTTCAAGGTCGGCGCGATCGCCGTCCCGATTTTCTCCGGGTTCGGCGTCGACGCCGTCGCGACGCGGCTCGCCGACGCCGACTGCTCGGTGCTGTTCACGGGAGACGGGTTCCTCCGGCGCGGCGATCCCGTCCTGCTCAAGGAGACCGCGGACGAGGCCATCGCGGAGGTCGAGGGCGGAAACGGAGGCGGGAACCGGGACGGATCGGTCGAGCACACGATCGTCTTCGATCGGCTCGGCTCTCGTAAATCGGACAATGACGGCGAGCGCGGCAACGACCACGACCACGACCTCCCCTGGACCGACCGCGACGAGTGGTGGACCGACGCAGTCGGCAGCCAGTCCGCCACGTACGAGACGAAATCGCTCCCCTCGAGCCAGGAGTCGATGCTGCTGTACTCCTCGGGGACGACCGGCGAGCCGAAGGGGATCGTCCACACCCACGCCGGCGTCCAGATGCAGTGCGCCAAGGAACTCTACTTCGGCTTCGATCTCAAGCCCGCCGACCGCTTCTTCTGGGTCAGCGACATCGGCTGGATGATGGGGCCGTGGACGATGATCGGCGTTCACACCTTCGGCGGGACGATGGTCATCTACGAGGGCGCGCCCGACTATCCGAATCCGGACCGGTTCTGGGAGCTGATCGACCGCCACGGAGTCACCCAGTTCGGCATCTCGCCGACGGCAATCCGGGCGCTCCGGAAACACGGTGACGAGTGGCTCGAGGGTCACGACCTCTCATCGCTTCGGCTACTGGGGTCGACCGGCGAACCGTGGGACCCCGAATCCTGGCTGTGGTTCTACGAACGGGTCGGCGGCGGCGAGACGCCGATCATCAACATCTCCGGGGGCACCGAGATCTGTGGCTGTTTCCTGATGCCGCTGCCGACCCAGCCGCTGAAACCCTGCACGCTGGGCGGCCCCGGCCTCGGAATGGACGTCGACATCGTAAACGCCGCGGGCGAATCCGTCGCCGACGATCACGAACGGGGCTTCCTCGTCGCCCGCGACTCCTGTCCCTCGATGACCAAGAGCCTGTGGTCGGGCGACGACCGTTACATAGCGGAGTACTGGTCGACCTGGGACGACCTCTGGGACCACGGCGATTGGGCCCAGACGGACGAGGACGGATTCTGGTTCCTCCACGGCCGGGCCGACGACGCGCTCAACGTCGCCGGCCGCAAAGTTGGGCCCGCCGAAGTCGAAGGCGCGCTCATCGACCACGTCGCAGTGAACCAGGCCGCCGCCGTCGGCGCCCCCGACGAGACGACCGGCACTGCCGTAATCGCCTACGTCGTTCTCGAGGACGACGTCGAGGCGTCCGACGCCCTCCGCGAGGACCTCCGCAAACAGGTCGGCACGGAACTCGGCAAGCCGTTCCGTCCCCGTGAGATCCTATTCGTCGACGCCTTCCCCAAGACCCAAAGCGGCAAGATCGTCCGCCGAGCGATTCAGGCAGCCTACACCGGCGAGGACCTGGGCGACCTCTCGAGCGTCGAGAACCCCGACGTGCTCGCGGATCTCGAGGACGCGACGGAGTGAGACGAGTCGAGGTGTCGCGAGGAACCGGTGCGCCCCGAGTGTCTCGACCGTTTCGGTCGCCCAGAACGGTTCGGACGGCTCGAGCATCTAATGGTCGACGGTGCGGAAGACAGACAGACGGTGATCCGGAACGTCTCCAATGAGTAAATCCAGTACCGATCGATCGGTCAACGTCATCGACGGCGGCCTGATCTGGCCGTTGGTCGTCCTCTCGATTCCGATCGTCCTGACGAACCTGTTGCACGTCGGCTACAACCTCGCGGACACCTTCTGGGTCGGACGGCTCGGACAGGCGGGCGTCTCCGCGCTCTCGTACGCGTGGGCGATCGTCTTTCTGGTCATCAGTTTCGCGATCGGGTTCACCGTCGCCGGCACGGTGTTGGTCGCCCAGAACAAAGGGGCCGGAAACCTCGACCGCGTCGGCGGCGTCGCGGGACAGACCATCACGTTCGTCGTCTTACTGTCAGCCGTCTTTGGCGTCGCCGGATTCGTTCTCACCCCCTCGC
Source organism: Natronoglomus mannanivorans (assembly GCA_025517485.1). GTDB lineage: Archaea > Halobacteriota > Halobacteria > Halobacteriales > Natrialbaceae > Halomontanus > Halomontanus mannanivorans. Next base: position 91,490 of record JAOPKB010000012.1, read on the forward strand.
TGTTGCAACTCATCGGCGCCGAACCCGGGACGCTCGAGTACACCTACGCGCTCCAGTACGTCCGGGCGGAGTTCCTCGGCATGCCGCTCATCTTCGCCTTCTTCATCTTCCAGTCGCTGTTACAGGGGTGGGGTGACACGCGAACCCCGCTGTACCTGATGGCCTTTAGCGTCGGGATCAACGTCGTCATCGACCCCTTCTTCATCCTCGGATTTCAGGACAACGTCGTCTTCGCGTGGGTCGGCCTCGAGGCCCTCGAGACGACCCTCTACGAGGCGACCGGGTTCGACGGCCTCGACGTGATGGGTGCGGCGATCGCGACGATCATCTCGCGCACCCTCGCTGCCGCCGTCGGACTGTGGCTGTTGCTCTCCGGTCGCGTCGGCATCCAACTCCAGCTCTCTGACTTCCTCCTCGAGCGAGAGACCGTCCGCAAGATCGTCACCATCGGCGCGCCCGCCAGCGTCGAGATCAGCACGAAAGCCGCGAGCGTCACGATCCTGACCGCACTCGTCGCGCTGGCCGGCGCGGAGGCGGTCGCCGCCTACGGGATCGGCACTCGAGTCACGTCGATGGTCGTCCTCCCCGCACTGGGACTGGCCCGCGGGGTCGAGACCGTCGTCGGACAGAACCTCGGCGCCGGACAGGTCGACCGAGCGAAGCGAGGGGTGTACGCCGCGGCCGGGATCATCGCCGGCGCCTTGCTACTCTTCAGCGCCGGCGTCTTTCTGCTCGCCGAGCCCGTCATCAGCCTGTTCATCACCGGCGGCGGCGCCGACGCGGTGATCGATATCGGGGCCGAGTACCTTCAAGTCGTCAGCCTCTCGTACGTATTCCTCGGCGTCTTCTACATCGTCCAGGGCGGGTTCCGCGGGAGCGGGAAGACCCGGGTCGCGATGATCTTCGCCATCGTCGGCTTCATCGTGTTCCGCGCGGTGTTCGCCTACACGCTCGCCGAACCGCTCGGGTACGGTGCGACGGGCATCTGGTACGGCGAGGCCGTCGCGAACGTCTGCATGGTCGTCCTCGCCGGCCTCTACTTCCTGCGGGGCACCTGGACTGAGGGAACCGTCGTCGACCGCGACGACGCCGCCACAGCCGTCGATGGAACGGAGGACGCGACCACCGTCGCTACCGGCGGTACGGACGACCGGTGACCGGACAACACTCGTCGCTCGAGGTCGAGGTCGAGGTCGAGGTCGAGGTTGTCGCGCTCCAAATCGGAGCGAAATCGGAACCGCAACGAAAACTGGAACCGAAACCGAAACCGACACCGACACTCACCCCGCCGACAGCGCCTCCTCGAGTCGATCCTCCAGTCCCTCGAGATCAGAGAGCAACTCCTCCCCTTTCTCGCCCTCGAGGTCCTCGATCCGGTCTGCGAGTCCCTGCAGGTACTCGAACTTCTCCGCCTCGTCGACGCCGGTCTTCTGGGCGTAGACCCGCTCGTCGACGTCGTACACCTCCGCTTCGTCGAGTTCGGTCGTCGCGAGGACGACGTCCAGTTTCTCGGTATCGACCCCGAGAACCCACTCGTGAGGAATCCCGTACTCGTCGAGCGCGTCGAGGACCGTCTCCTCGTCTTTCAAATGCCGATAGCGGCGCGTCGTCCGGTGGACCGAGCCGAATCGCCCCCGTAGCGTCTGGTCGGGACCGAGCCGCTCGAGAACCGCGTCACCGGTCGAGCCCCGAAGCCGGTCGCTCCCGCGCTGGACGTCCGAGAGAAGCACGTAGAGATCGGTCAACGGCTCCGTCTCGAGCGAGGCCGGCTTCGTCGCGTCGAGTCGGCTCAGCAGCGCCGCCAGCAACAACGCGTCGTCGTGCACCCGTTCGGCTTGGGACCGGGCCGCTTCCGGCGAAACGAGGTACGGACTCTCGCCGGCAACCGTCTCGTCAGACGTGGTTATCGTCCCGTCGTCGACGCCGTACGACTCGGAGAGCGTCAGGACGGTCGCGTACGGTTCGACGCCGGGCGTCAGCGTCTCGATCGGGATCGGGCCGTCGTCCAGCCGTCCGGCGAGCACCTCGAACTGCTCGCGCGAGAGCGACCGTTCCTCGCTACTGTCGCGAAACCGGACGACGAGCTGCGTCTCGTCCGCCCGTTCGATCTCGAAGCGCCGCCCGGAGACCGGCGTCGTCAGCTCGGTCCCCGACTCGAGTCGCTCACACTGTTCTCGTAGCTCGTCCCAGAGCGCGTCGTCGACCATACAGAGACTACCACGTAGCGGCGGAAAAAGCGTTCCCAGGGTGGTGACGGCAGCCGGTCGGGCGTGGAGATCGACCTCGTTCTCGTGGCACGAATCGATCGTCTCGACTGCGACTGACGGCGAAACGGCACCTCTCTGTCTCCTCGGCTGGCTCAACTCGTCAGTCGGTTCCACAGCGACTTCAGATCCGACGCCGTCGACATCGCGTCGAGTTCGCGATAGGCCGACTGCTCCTCGTCGAGGTTCGCCTCGAGCGGGTCCGTGATCTCCGACCCCATCTCGAGCTGTTTGGCCATCGTCAGCAAGCTCTCGTAGGCCGTCATCTCCATGCGCTCGGTCATCATTCCCGCGCCGAGGTAGTAGGTGTTCAGGAGGTCGTCGTCGCCAATCTGGCGCTGGATCTCCGTGCGTTCGGCTTCGAGCGCGTCGATCAACTCGTTCGTCCGCTCCTCGGGCTGGCGGCCGATCTCGTCGAAGACGGTCTCGAGGCGGTCGACGTGTCGTCGCGTCTCGTCACGGTGGTCGGCAAAGCCCTCGCTGATCCGATCGTTGGTCGCGTCGATAGCCATCTCGTCGAGCGCGTCGACGAGTTTTCGTTCGGCGTAGTACTGCTGGCAGAGTTTGTGGACGAAGAGTTCGTCGAGGGTGTCGATCGTCATTGGTATCAGGCCTCAGTAAACGAACCACAGCCAGCGTCGTAGGTATCACACCGGCGTTCGCAGGTGGTGTCTGCAGACCTCGCCAGAAGAGCGCGAGGGTAGGGGTGTAGGTTACGACCGAGGCAACTCGAGACTCGAGCAGTCGATTCGCCCACGATCCAACGTCGCGTCCGAATCGCCGTGTGCGACGACGACGTCTGCGTCACTATCGACCCTGCCAGAATCGGAATCGGCGAGCACGACCGTCCCCCCGGCGGCCAGGGGTGCGATCACGCCCGCGGTGACCGCTCTCGGATCCGCCAGTTCGGCGTTCACGCGTACGCGCGTCTCGTCGTCGATTCCCCACTCGTCGACGATCCTCTGGGCTGTCTCCAAGACTGTTCTGTGAGTGTATCGTCCCTCGCCATCCGAGAGCAACGGCGTCTCGGGATCGATCTCGAGGGTCGGAAACGACGGATTCTCGCTCCAGAGTCCGGCGTCGAAGTGATGCACCGCCGGATCGTCGGGCTTTCGCCCGTAGCCGACGCGCTGGGCACCCTGTGGGAGGGTGTAACGCTCGAGTGCATCGACGGGGGCGACGAGCGTGCGGAACTCCGCTGTCCCTCGTTCGGTTCCGTTCTCAGGCCGGGCGTTAGACCCGGGGTTGGCGCTGTACTCATCCTCGAGATCCTCCGGCGGCTCGAACCGAGTCGTCCCCTCGAGTAACGCGGTGCCGAAGAAGGCGAGCAGCGCGAGCGGCCCGTCGCCGACGACACCGACGGTGACGCCCCGGCGGACCCCGCTGTGACGCAGGAAGTTCCCCGCCTTCCACGAGGAGGTACACAGCCAGTGATAGTCGTACACCCGGCCGGTGGCGTCCTCGAGTGCCGGCTCCTCGCTCCGTCGCTCGCGTTCGAACAGGTCGCCGACGGTCGACGCGTTCATAGCTGGAGGTTTCGAGTCGGGTGGCAAAAACGCGCCGACTCGGGGGTGGACGGTTCCGCCCGCTCAGTCGTCGGCCGCTGGCGCCGTCTCCTCGAGGTCCGTCCCGAGTACCTCGAGGAAGGAAGCGAGCCACGCGGGGTGGTCCGGCCAGGCCTGTCCAGTGACGAGATTGCCGTCGCGGGTGACCTCGTCGGCCCACTCGCCGCCGGCGCCGACGATGTCGGCCTGCAACGCCGGATAGGCGGTACACGTTCGCCCATCGATCACGTCCGCCGCCGCCAGAATTTGGGCGCCGTGACAGAGCGCCGCGACCGGCTTGTCCGCCTCGAAGAAGTGACGGACGATCTCGAGGACTTCGTCGTAGGTCCGAAGGTATTCGGGCGCTCGACCGCCGGGGATCACGAGCGCGTCGTACTCCGTGGGGTCGACCGCGTCGAAGTCGTGGTTCAACTCGAAGTTGTGCCCCGGCTTCTCGGTGTACGTCTGGTCGCCCTCGAAGTCGTGGATCGCCGTCGGACACACGTCGCCCGCTTCCTTCTCCGGACAGACGGCGTGGACCTCGTGGCCGACCATCTGGAGCGCCTGAAACGGCACCATGATCTCGTAATCTTCGACGTAATCACCGGCCAGCAGGAGGATGTTCTTATTCGTCATTTGGCATCTACCCGCACGTCTATTGGATGTGAGTAGCCAAGAATGTTTGTGAAATGTCACCTAGTCCGGTTCCCGAACTCGACCGCGACAGCAAATCCGCCGACGGTCAGAACGACCGCTTGATCTTCTCGAAGAAGCCTTCCTTGATCTCGATGTCTTCACCGCCCGCTTCCGCGAACGCCTCGAGGGCCTCCCGCTGGTCTTCGTTGAGCGACTCGGGCGTGACGATCTGGACCTGCACGTAGAGGTCGCCGTGGCCGCGCCGACGAAGTCGGGGCATTCCCTTGCCCTCGAGCCGGAACGTCTCGCCGCTTTGGGTCCCGTCCGGAATCTCGAACTCGACGTCGCCGTCTAGGGTGGGAACCTGTACGCTGTCGCCGAAGGTCGCCTGCGGGAACGAGATCGGCAGTCGGTACTGGAGGTCGTCGCCGTCGCGCTCGAAGGTCTCGTGCTCGCGGATCGAGACGTCGATCAGCAAGTCGCCGTGGGGGCCGCCGTTGGGACTCGGCGCACCCTCCCGTTCCATCCGGAGGGTCTGTCCGTCGTCGATCCCCTCGGGAATCTCGACCGACAGCGTCGCCTCGTTGCGGACGTAGCCCTCGCCGCGACAGTCACTGCAGGTCTCGGAGTACAGCGTTCCCTCGCCCTCACACCGCGGACAGGTCGTCGTCTGCTGGACCCGACCCAGCGGCGTCTGCTGGACCTGCGTGACCTGTCCGCGACCCTGACACTCCGAACAGGTCTCGGCGTCCGCACTCGGCGGGTGACCCTCACCGTCACACGTGTCGCAGGTCTCCGGCCGCTCGACGGTGAACTGTTTTTCCGCGCCGGTGTAGGCCTCCTCTAAGTCGATCCGGATTTCGGTCCGGAGGTCCTGTCCCTTTCGCGGGCGGTTGCGACCGCGACCGCGGCCGCCCCCGCCGAAGACCTGTTCGAAGATGTCGCCGAGGCCGCCGCCCATGCCGCCACCGCCCATGCCGCCGAACGGGTCGCCGCCCATGCCGCCGCGACCGCCGCCACCGGCGTCGAAGCCGTGTTTCTCGGCCTGTTCGAAGCGGTCGTGGCCCATTCGATCGTAGGCCTGGCGTTTCTCCTCGTCGGTCAGCACTTGTTTCGCCTTCTGGATCTTCTTGAACTTCTCCTCGGCGTCGGGGTCGTCGCTGACGTCCGGGTGATACTCCGTGGCCTTCTTTCGATAGGCTTGCTTGATCTCGTCCTCGGACGCGTCGGGGCCCACGCCGAGTACGTCGTAGAAGTCCTCGCTCATTCGTTGTACACCGATTATCCGTTGAGACACTTGAAACGACCGTTCGGCGGCCACCGGTGTCGCCGATCCAATGACGGCCGTCTGCGAGCAAAATGTGGGTCCGGCCGGGGGATCGAACTCCGAATCGAGACCTCAACTCGGACTCGGACTCGGACTCGGACTCGGACTCGGACTCGGGCCCGGATTCGGACACGGACTCGAGTTCGATTACCCCACTCTCGTCTTACTCCTCGTCGTCTTCGTCCGCGACGTCCTCGAAGTCGGCGTCGACGAACTCCTCGCCTTCGCCCTCAGCACCGGCACCCGCGCCCGCGCCCGCACCGGGACCGCCCGGACCTGGGTTCGGGCCGCCGCCCATGCCTGCACCCGCTGCGCCTGCGCCGCCAGCACCGGCGCCGCCGGCACCAGCCGCCGCGGCCTCCTGGTAGATCTGCTTGCCGATCTCCTGTAGCTCCGTGCTCAGGTTCTCGGTCGCCTCCTCGATCTCCTCGGCTCCGGCGTCGGAGTCGTCGATCGTCGCCTCGAGGTCCTCGACGGCGGCCTCGATATCCTGGCGAAGGTCGTCTTCGACTTCCTCGTCGTTCTCTTCGAGGAGGGTCTCGGCGCGCTGGATCGTCGCTTCGGCAGTGTTGCGCGCTTCGATGCGCTCGCGGCGTTCCTTGTCCTCCTCGGCGTGCTCTTCGGCTTCCTGCTGGAGTCGGTCGATCTCGGCGTCGGAGAGGCCGGCGCCGCCCTCGATGGTGATCTCCTCGCTGGTCCCCGTGCCTTTGTCCTCGGCGGCGACGTTGACGATGCCGTTCTCGTCGAGACTGAACGTCACCTCGATCTGGGGCGTTCCGGCCGGCGCCGGCGGGATTCCCTGCAGGTGGAACTCGCCGAGCATCTCGTTTTTCTCGGCGAGTTCGCGCTCACCCTGGAAGACCCGAACCTGCACGGAGGTCTGGTTGTCCGCCGCGGTGGTGAATATCTTCGATTCTTCGGTCGGGATCGTCGTGTTCTTCTCGATGAGGCGCTCGAAGAGGCCACCCTTGACCTCGATCCCCAGCGAGAGCGGTGTCACGTCCAGCAGGACGATGTCGTCGACCTCGCCACCGAGGACGCCACCCTGAATTGCCGCGCCCAGCGCGACGGCCTCGTCGGGGTTGACGTTCTTCTGGGGTTGCTCGCCGATGAGTTCCTCGACTTTCTCTGCGACCTGGGGCATCCGGGTCGAGCCACCGACGAGCAGCACTTCGTCGATGTCGCCCTTCTCGTAGCCTGCGTCCTCTAAGGCCTGTTCGGTCGGCTCGACGGTCCGCTCGATGAGGTCGCTGGTGAGCGACTCGAACTTCGCTCGCGTCATCGACTCCTCTAAGTGGATCGGGCCGTCGTCCGTGGCGGTGATAAAGGGCAGGTTGATTTCGGTCTCCTTCCGAGAGGAGAGTTCGATCTTGGCCTCTTCGGCGGCGTCTTTGAGCCGCTGGAGGGCCTGCCGGTCGTCGCGGAGGTCGATGCCGTGGTCGTCCTCGAACTCCTCTGCGAGGTAGTCGATGATGGCGTGGTCCCAGTCGTCGCCACCGAGGTCGTTGTCACCGTTGGTCGCGACGACCTCGTAGACACCGCCACCGAGGTCGAGGATGGAGACGTCGAACGTCCCGCCACCGAGGTCGTAGACGAGGACGGTCTGGTCGGAGTCGTCGTCGAGGCCGTAGGCCATCGACGCGGCCGTCGGCTCGTTGATGATACGCTCGACCTCGAAGCCGGCGATCTCGCCGGCGTCTTTGGTCGCCTGACGCTGGCGGTCCGAGAAGTATGCCGGGACCGTGATGACCGCCTTCTCGACGTCGTCGCCGAGGTAGTCCTCGGCGTCACGCTTGATCTTCTGGAGGATCATCGCCGAGATCTGCTGGGGCGTGTACTCCTCGCCCTCGATATCGACGGTGTAGTCGTCTTCCCCCATGTGGCGCTTGATCGAAGCGATCGTCTTTTCGGGGTTCTGGATCGCCTGGTTCTTCGCGGGCTTGCCGACGAGTCGCTCGTCGTCGTCGGTGAAGGCGACGACCGACGGTGTCGTTCGGTCGCCTTCCGCGTTGACGATGATCTCCGGATCGCCACCTTCCATCACTGCAAACGCGCTGTTCGTGGTACCGAGGTCGATACCGAGAATTTTGTTGCTCGCCATTGTGGACGTAGTTGTGCGCACTTTGTTTTAAACGTTGCTACACACCCCGAGGTGACGAATTAAATTCAGGTCTCGAGGGCGCTAAACCCACCCTGGTGCGGAATCGGGGGCCGAGACGACCGGCTCAGCGACTCGGTCGTGTGAGAAAATCGGTGTCAGTGTCGGTGCCGTCGCGAGTGTTAGTCGTCGCTCGAGTGCTCGGCGTCGGAGTCGGTCGCGACTTCCCCGCCGAGTTCGATCGCCTCGTCCTCGGTGGCGTCCTCGCCGTCGGTTGCGTCGGGGGACGCGTCCGAATCGTTCTCGCCATCGGTCTCCCGGTCCTCGTCTTCGTCCTCGTCCTCGCCGTTAGCAGCGTCGGTACCGACGTCGGTGTCGGCTTCAGCATCACCATCGGCAGCCGACTCGTCGCTCTCGCTGTCGTCCTCGCTGCCCTCACCACCGTCTCCGTCTTCACCCTCGAGTTCGCCGTTGCTCACGGTCACCTGTGCGTTCTGGATGACCTTCTCGTCCATCTCGTAGCCGGGCGTGAACACCTCGGCGATGGTCCCCTCGGGCTGGGCGCTGTCGATCTGGACCATCACTTCGTGGCGCTGTGGATCGACCTCGGTCCCCGGCTCGGGATCGATCTCCTCGACGTTCTCGTCGGCGAGGATGCGATCGAACTCCCGCATCGTCATCTCGACGCCGTCCCGGAGGCTCTCGACGTCGCCGCTTTCCTCCTCGAGTGCGCGTTTGAGGTTGTCCCGGACGCCGACCAGTCGTGAGACCAGATCCTCGGTCGCGCGAGCCTTGAGCTGTTCCTGGCGCTTTTTCGCCCGTTTCTTGTAGTTCTGGAAGTCCGCCTGCTTGCGCTTGACGTGACCCTCGAGTTCTTCGATTCGTTCCTCGCGGGCCTCGAGTTCGGACTCTTTGGCCTCGAGGTCGTCTTGGAGGTCACCGATGGTCCCGGCCTGCTCTTCGATCCGTTCCTGAAGGTCCTCGAGTTCCTCGCGCTGTTGCTGGACGGTGGTGTTCAGCTCGCGTGCGGTCTCGACGATGGCGTTGACGTCTCGAGCGAGTTCGTCGTCGTACGCCGTGACCCGATCGAGGACGTTCTGGATGTCCTCGCTGGTTTTCGGTTCGGTTGCCGTCTCGTCAGCCACATTCGGATCTCCGTTCTCTCCCTTTCCTCCCGCATCGGGTCCTGCATCTGCGTTCTCGACGTCGGTTTCGGCTGCGTCTGCATCCCCGCTGGCGTCCTCGGATCCGTGTTCGGTACCGTCCGGCGTCTCCCCCGGCTCCGGCTCGACGCGTTCGGCGTCGGAATTACCGTCGGATTCGTCCTCGGACGGGACACCCTGGGCGGAGTTCATGCCCTCGTCATCGCTCATGTCCCTGTCAAGGTACAGCGGTAATAAAAGGGTTGAGGTACGTGCTCGCAACCCGATATCGGTGAAGTCGGAACCGAGACACACGAGAGCGGGGAAGCTTTGTAGCCGCCGCCCCGACCACGGGACGTGGCCGCGATCGACCTCCGATACGAAAACGGGACCGTTCGGATCGACGACGAGAGTGACTCCTCGAACTCGTCGGACGAGTCGGACGAGCCGGACGAGCCGGACGACGCACTCTCCACACACGCGGTACTCGAGTCCCACCTCGACGCCGAACTGATCCGCGAACTGGACCTCGAGGCCGACCCCCGCAGCGATACGTCTCGAACGCCGGCGTTTCGCTACGCCGAGCTTCGGGCCGCACTCTCGGCGTCACCCCTCGCCGTCGACGACCGGGTTCTCTCGCTGGCCGACCTCCCGCCGCTCGAGTCGGCGTACGAACTCCGACCGTATCAAGCGGCGGCGCTCGGAGACTGGCTCGAAACGGATCGGTGGGCAGACCTCAGTCGGTCGCAATCTCCCGAACTCGAGACCGCGCGAGCACCCGCCGGCGTCCTCGAGCTCCCCACCGGAAGCGGAAAGACGGTCATCGCGATCGAGGCCATCGAAACCCTCCAGACGGCGACGCTGGTCGTCGTCCCGACGATCGACCTCCAGGAGCAGTGGATCCGCGAACTCGAGCGCGAGTTCGCAGTCGACGTCGGCCGCTTCGGTGGCGGCGAGCAGCGTCTGGGACCGATCACGGTCTCGACGTACGACTCGGCGTACCTCAAGGCCGATGCGGTCGGCGATCGCTTCGGCCTCGTCGTCTTCGACGAGGTCCACCACCTCGGCGGCGAGGGCTACCGCGAGATCGCCCGACTGCTCGCAGCACCCGCCCGACTCGGCCTCACCGCGACGTTCGAACGCCCCGACGATGCCCACGAGGTGATCGAAGGAATCGTCGGCCCACTGGTCCACCGCGTCGACGTCGACGAACTCGCGGGCGACCACTTGGCGGCCTACGACCTCAAACGGCTCGCGGTCTCGCTCACCGACGCCGAACGCGAAGCGTACGACCGTCACCAGAAGGTATTCACCGACTACCTCGCCCGTTCGAACATCCAGTTTCGCAGTGGCTCGGACTACCAGGAACTCGTCAAGCGCTCGGGCTCCGATCCTGAGGCTCGCGAGGCGCTGTTGGCCAAACAGCGCGCTCGCGCGATCGTCTACGGCAGCGACGCCAAACTCGAGGCCCTCGAGGGGATCCTCGACGACCACCGAGACGACCGAATCATCGTCTTCACGGCGTTCAACGACCTCGTCTACGACGTCTCCGAGCGGTTTCTGATACCGGCGATCACCCATCAAACGGGAACTGCAGAGCGACGCGAGATCCTCGAGCGGTTTCGCGATGGTACGTACTCCCGTGTAGTGACGTCGAACGTCCTCGACGAGGGTGTCGACGTCCCCGACGCCACCGTCGCCGTCGTCCTCTCGGGCAGCGGCAGCGAGCGGGAGTTCACCCAGCGCCTCGGTCGCATCCTCCGCCCGAAAGCCGACGGCCGCCGGGCGATACTGTACGAGGTCGTCGCGAGCGATACCGCGGAGGAGAACGTCTCCCAACGACGGCGGTGAAGTCGCTGGCTTCCCTGTGCAACTCTGGTCCTTTTGTTTGCTCGTCCCCTCCCTCTGAGACGAGCAGTTAGCCGGCTAGCCGCCGATATCTACGGTTTCCATCATTCATCTATGTCCACACACGATACTCGAGCGAGCGGGGGTGAGAACGAAGGCGGAGGCGGAGACGGGGACAGAACCGGGTTCGGCGAGTTCTTTCGCAGCTACACGAAGACGTGGATCCACGCCGTCGCGACGGCCGGTCTGACCGCGTTCGGGACGCTGACGTTCGTCCACCGCTGGTTCGCCGTCCTGGCGCTCGCCGCCTACGTCGTGCCGCCGATCGTTCTCTACGCCCGACGGGCGAGTGACGACGAATCCTCGGCGCAGCGTGCTTCGGCTCCGAGTCGGGACGCAAAGCCCACGGAAACGACCGGGACAGAGCGGACAGAAGACCGCCAGACTGAGACCGCTAATCGCTCGGAAGCGACCCCCGACGGCGTGAACGCAACTGAACCTCGATCCGAGCCAGTGGCCGTCGGTGAAGGTCGTGACCGTTCCGACGAAGAGCAACACCGATCACCTCGAGACGACAGTGAAAACGGCCTGGCCTCCGACCGCGACCCAGACCAGCCCGGCGACTGGCAGCCTGTCGACACTCCGACCGACGAGACGCTGCTCGACGGAGCGGTCGTCGACGGCTCCGGCGCGTACGCGGTCGGTACCTGTGGTGTCGTCCTCGAGACAGCCGGGGGAGACGGTCCGTCGATCGTCCTCGAGGACGGCCCGGGCGCGAACGCGAACGATCTCCACGGCATCGACGCGACGGCGGACGGAGCGGCGGTCTGGGTCGCCGGCGACAACGGAGCGGTCGGCCGGATCGACGTCGAAACCGGCCGACACACGGACTACTCGGCGCCGAACAACCTGACGGACAATCTGAGCGGGATCGCCGTCGGCGGGACCGCCAGCGAGGAGACGATCCTGCTGATCAACGGCTCCGGCGAGGTGCTCCGCGGTCGGTACGACGGGGAGCGAACAGATAGAGAAGCGAAGGCAGAACCACTCACCTGGGACGATCCCATCAAACCCGGCAGCGGCTCGAGTTGCAGCGGCGTCGACCTCGTCGATCCGTCGACCGGCTACTGCTGTGACACGAGCAACGGCGTCTTCGAGACGACAGACGGCGGCCAGTCCTTCGACCGGATCGGCCTCGAGAGCGCCGATGGGACCCTCGTCGCCATCGCAGCCCTCGAACGGGGCGACTGTCTGGTCGGTGCCGACGATGGAGTCGTCCACCGCTACGACGGGCCTGCCTGGACGCCCGAACGCGTCGGCGACGGATCGCTGGCCGGACTCGACCGACACGGCGAGCGAACGGTGGCCTGCGACGAGGAGACGATTTACGAGCGAGCGACGCCGACAGCCGACTGGGAGCGGGTCGGACTCGAGACCGAGAGCGCGCTGCTCGGTATCTCGATCGGTTCGACAGGGGGCGTTGCGGTCGGTGAGGATGGGACGCTCGTCGAACAGTGAGGAGTCCGCAGGAGAGCGCACGGCGAGTCTTTCGTTTAGAACGAGTCGTGAAACCCGGAGAGTTGTATCTGTATGTGCATAGTACAGATTGCTGCTCTTCTTTGCAGTTGAAATCGGACCGAATACCGCGCTTCGTACAGGCGGAGAACAGTGCACCCTCCGCGAGCGAGCGACGGGAGCGAGCGGGCCGACGACCGACCCGTAGGGGAGGGAGGAGTGCTTTTCATCGAAGTTTTGCTCTGCGGGCGCGCCTCGGCGCGCCCGCAGAGCAAAAGTTCGGTTTGCACTCCGTACGTAGCAAACTGAGTGGTTTGCGGTCACTGGACTCCGAACAGCGATCGCGGTTGCAGAAATTCGAGGAGAAAATCCGCGACGTCAGCCGGGTGAGTAATCACCACCACGTAGCGCGTCTCCACCGAACGGAACATCATCTCTTATGTCCGCACGATCTCCACGCTGATCGACCCGTCGCCGCTGAACTCCTCGTAGGCAATCCCGGAGACGACGCGGTCCTCGCTCGTCTCGCCCGCCTCGAGCGACAACCTGATCGACGGCTCGTCGGTCTCGTCGCCGGCGCGGACGAAAACGGTCAGCGTGGCGTCCTCGAGTTCCGAACCCGTGTTCTCCGTGATCAGATCGACTCCCAGACGCCCGTCGTCGGTCTCGACGAGTTCGAAGTCGACGACCTCGATCGGGGTCGGTTCCGGCGTCGCCGTCGGCGGCGTGCCGCCGTCGACGGGGGTGTATCGGTCGAGGCGACTCCCGCCGTTGTCCCCTCGATCTCCGAGACAGCCGGCGAGACCGACCACGCCGGCACCGGTGATCGCCCGAAGGACCCGTCGTCGCTCCATACCCCTCCCAGTGAGTCGTCGCTCAAAGTTCTGTTGGCAGCGGTTTCTGCCCTGTCCCGGTCTCTGTCGCAGCCATAGTCTGTCGTGACTCCAGTCTATCAGGGCCTCGATCTCGATCACGGTCCCGGTCCCGGTCCCGGTCCGTTTTTCTCACCGGCGCTCCGAGACACCACCGATGCTGCGCAAGGATCTGCTGCGCGTCTCCCGCGCGGGCGGCGGCTACCACCCCCAGTTCGCCGACCGCGCTCACCGCCCCCTCGCGGCCCGCGTCATCGGCACCTTTCAGGGCCACGTCGACGAGCCGCGAGGCGCACTCGAGGACGCCCTCACGGATCTCGAGCGCGACGCTGCGGACTTCAAACTCGTTCGCGGGTTCGCGGCGTTGCTCGAGCGCGAAGCGACCGTCGAGACGCGAGCGGCGGTCGAGCCCGAACGCGCCCGAACCGCCGCCTTTGAAGCGGCCGAGGCCGTTGGCGTCGTGAACGAGGACGAGCGAGCGGCGGCGTTGATCCGCGCGGGCGAGTCGATGGGCGTCCCCGCCGATGCGGTCGCCGACTCGCTGTACGCGGACCTCGAGGAGCGCCAGGTGCTCGCGTCGGTCGAGTCGCCGTGGAGTCCGGACGAGCTGGTGGCCCAGTACAACCTCTCGCTGGCGCAGACGGCCCTGTTCGACGCGACGGCGGTCCGCGTCCGCTCGTCGGATCCGAAGGCGCTCGTCTCGGCGGTCAAGCGTCTCCGGCTGATGTACGAGATTCGAAAGACACCGGCGGGACGTGAGGTGGTCGTCACCGGTCCGACACACCTCTTTCGCGCCACCCGCCGCTACGGGACCCGTTTCGCTCGCCTCCTGCGGACCGTCGCGACGGCGGAGGAGTGGCACCTCGAGGCCACCATCGACGACCGCGGGACCGAGCGCACGCTCACGCTCTCCCACGAGGATCCCGTCCGTGTCCCCGACGCCGATCCGGTCGCGGAGGTGAGCTTCGATAGCGCGGTCGAGGCCGACTTCGCCGCCCGGTTTTCTGGATTGGACCTCGAGTGGGACCTCGTGCGAGAACCGGAACCGCTGGCGACCGGATCGCGAGTGATGATCCCGGACTTCGCCTTCGACTACCGCCACTCCGAGTATCGGATCTACTTCGAGATCATGGGCTTTTGGACCCCCGAGTACGTCGAGAAGAAACTCGGGCAACTCGCTACCCTCGAGGACGTCGACATGCTCGTCGCCGTCGACGAAAGCCTCGGCGTCGGTGAGGAGATCGCCGCCCGCGACCACCGGGCGATCCCCTACACGAACCGCGTCCGGACGAAGGACGTCGTGGACGTCCTCCGGGAGTACGAGGACGACCTCGTCGCCGAGAGCGCGGCCGGACTGCCCGAGGAGTTCACGCCCGACGAGGACGTCGTCTCGCTGGCCGAGCTCGCGACGCGTTACGGCGTCAGCGAGGACGCCCTCGAGGCCGACGGAAAGACGTTTCCCGAGCACGCGCTCGTGGGTCGGACGCTGGTTCGTCCCGGTGTGCTCGCGGAACTGGCCGACGACCTCGAGGCGGGGATGGCGCTCTCGGAAGCAGAAGCCGTTCTCGAGGCCAGCGGGCTCACAGACGCGAGTGCGACGCTCGCGGAGCTGGGGTATCGCGTCGAGTGGGAGGGGTTGAGCGGTGGGACGGTTCGCGAGCGATGAACGGCCACCGGATGCACAGCCGCCGCGTCCCGTCTCAGGCGTTCGCCGCCGGCGGCCGCTGGACCTGCGTCGCGATCGGATCCGAGAGCGGGAGACGCATGTGTAACTCCCGGCCGCGACGGTCGGCCGCATCGAATCCCAGCGCCCGGTAGACGGAGACGGCCGCGCGATTGTGCTTCTCGACGTCTAGTACGAGTGCGTCGTGGCCGCCAGCGGCGGCGAACGCGATCACGTGCTTGCAGAGTTCGGTTCCGATGCCGCGGTCGTGGAACCGCTGGTGGACGAAGACCGCCAGTTCCGGTTCCTCGTGGCCTACGGGCGTGTAGAACGCGTGCCCGACGATCCGGCCGTCGAGGACCGCGACGACGTGGTTGCCCTCCTCGAGCATGATCTCCAGCCAGCTCTCGAGTCGAGCGGGCGTCTGTGGCGGCAGCCCTTGTGCGCGCTGGGCGGGGGCGAACGTCTCGTACATCGCGACGAGGTCCTCGTAATCGTTCGGGCCGTACGATCGGACCAACAGAGCGGTCCCCGTTTTGTCGACGAAACGCGGACACCGCGGTGGGCAGTAGACCGATCCCTCACAGTCCGTGTGGTCCCACGATTGTCGTGTGGTGTCGGCGTCTGGGGAGGCGTCGGAGCGAGCGTCCGAGTCAGTCGCTCGATCCGATATGACAGGCGGTCGGGAAGCGGTCATCTCGTTTCGTACTCGGTCTGGAACGGGGTTAAGTCGCGACTGTCGTTACCACTGGCTGGGAATGTGGCCGCTCCCCCTTCGTTCGGTCTCTCCACTGACTGTTCTCGTCGGTGAACGGCGTGAATCGGACGGCTTCCGAACGCTTTTGCGAACCCGGCGACCACACCGAGACGATGACAGACCGGCGCGTCGACGTTCGCCACACCTACGATCGAATCGCGACCCACTTCGCCTCGACGCGCGAGTACGCCTGGCCCGAGGTCGAAGCGTTCGTCGACCGCATCGAGGACGGCGCGGTCGGTCTGGACCTCGGCTGTGGTAACTGTCGCCACGCAGAGCTGCTCACCACCCGCACCGACCGAGTGATCGGTCTCGACATCAGTCGCGGATTGCTCGAAACCGGCCGGGCTCGTGGGGCCGACCGCGAGTTCGCCGGCAGCCTCGACCTCGTTCAGGGCGACTGCGCGCAGTTACCGCTCGGCCGCGAGACGGTGGACCTCGCGGTCTACGTCGCGACGCTACACCATCTCCCGACGCGCGAGGCGCGGATCGCGAGTCTGGACGAACTCGCACGGGTGTTGACGAACGGGGGCCGGGCGCTCGTCAGCGTCTGGAGCACCGCACACAGTCGGTTCGAAGCGTACGACGAAGACGGCGATCCGGTAACGAACACGGACAGCGACGACGGCGGCGAAGCCGACGGATTCGACACCACCGTCGAGTGGACGCTCCCCGGCGGCGAGCTGGTCGATCGCTTCTATCACATCTACACACCGGCGGAGTTCGAAGCCGATCTCGAGGCCAGCGGGCTCGAGACGCAGCGATTCGAACTCTCGAGTGGAAACTGTTACGCCGACGTCACGGCGGACGAAAACAGAAACGCCCTTAAGCGAACGTCGAAAAGGGGAGAGTGAGCGCCGGTGGTCTAGTGGCAGGACCTGAGCCTTCCAAGCTCATGGCCCGGGTTCAAATCCCGGCCGGCGCACTTTTTCGAACGAACGTCAAGAAGACAGTTGCGACGCCAGCGATTTGACTCCTCCGAGAAACAGCCCGAACAGCGAGCAGGAACCGCTCGGATCGGGACCGTCACGATTCTCGAACGCAGTCCGCAATGTCGACGAATCGTCTCGAGCGGCACGCTGTTTTGCGTCCTGTCGTTTCGATGCGTTCGACTGTCGAACAAAAATCGATTACGTCGAGAGAGCCCCGGCGAATCAGGCACGGGTCCCGGTTCGCTCCGGCGTGTCGGCCTTGTTGTTGGCGTATGCGTTGTAAGCCGAGAGGGCGGCAACGAGCAAGCCGGAAACAGCAGTCCCGGTCGCGAGTTCGTTACTCCCCATCTCGATAACCGCGGGGGAGACGACCAACCAGAGTCCGAGCAAGACGGCCAGCGAGGCGATACCGACGCTGGCTAACCGGTCTCGCGACAGTCGGACGAAATTGTACCCGGCGAGCACGAAGATCCCCGTCCCGACGAGCGTGTCGTTCCAGATCGCCGTCTCCGTGGCTTCGAAGATGAACGGCGAGGCGACGACGTACAGCCCGATCAGCGCGGCGAGGGCGCTCACCCACTGCATCACGTCCGTATTGAGGCTGTCACGGGTTCGGTCGGTTCCAGTAGTGCGGTTCGTCTCTGTGTCCGTCGGTGTATCACTCATGGTTCTCTCCACGTGAGGTAACCTGCGTTCGGGGAACACGGTGCTGCCTGCATGCGACTGGACGCGTCGTCCGACGTCTTCTACACCGGTTGTACAGTCTGTTCTGTCCAGATCTGGTCTAGCAGACGATCATCGAATCGACCGTCCATCGATTTCGGGATTGGGAAAGGGAACGACGCGGACGACTATCGAGAGACAGTCGAACTCGGACTCGAGCACCACCGCTGAATCGAGCACGACACGACGTACTGGCTCGAGTGTCGTTGTGGTTCCCGTCGTCGCTCGCACGCGAGGATGAAGACGACAGCGACAGGAGACCCTGCAGGATGTCCCGTCCGGGACTCGAGATCAGTCCACCGACGATCGAAACAAAAACACCGCGGTTCGAGCGCTAGAACTCGGGTGCAGCAGGTGAGGTACGTGTCGTCTTCTCGGACTCGGACTCGGACTCGAACTCAGTTTCAGTCACTGTCTCAGTCGGAGAACGGCCGCTCTCCGTCGGTGGGGAGATCCGAGAGGATTGTGGTGTCGCCTGTCACGACCTCGTCCAGTTCGGTCGCCCGAGCACGCTCGACGAGCGGCCGAATCTGGTCGAACCGGTCGCCGGTCTCGACGGTACCCGTCTCGGAATCGCGCTCGAGAATACCGTGATCGGCGAGACGCGGGAGGTGGGTGTGGACCAGTGTCGTTTCGACTCGTTTCCGGTCGTCTTCACGAACGCTTTCGACCGGGACGTCTCGTTCCCACGCTGCGATTTCAAGAGACAGTTCTTCGGTGGTCATCGAATCGCTGTCATCCAGACGGTAGAGGAGGTACCGACGCCGTGAGTCGGACAGCAGTGTGAACGCGACGTCGAGCAGCTCTGACTCGGAAATCATATACGAATACGTTCTCCCACTTCCGGACATCACTTACCCCAAAATGCTTTGGAGAGTGACCGTCGAACGGGAGCCACACCGACCGACAGGAACGAGGTGTCGGCTCTCGATCTGAGGACTAAATCGCCCGTTACTCGCCTGTGCTCGGGCTCAATCCGCCATTTCCTCTACGATCTGTGAAAGCTCGGTGACGAGCGCGGGATCGTACGTCCAGAACCCGAAGAATTCGTCGGGGGTTCGCTCTTCGGCCAGAAGCGCGCCCATCTGTCGGTCGTCCCCGTCACCGTCGAACGAGAGGAACCAGAACCGACCGATATCGTCGTGAGCTTCCCCGTGGTACGTGAATCCGGGTTCCGACGTCGGCTGCCACTCGTCTTCGCTGTAGACGTGGATCTCGAGGTCGGTATCTCGGGCGAGGCGCGTGTAGACCGGGAGCTGCGTTTCTAGTGCTGAAAACCGCTGAAAGCCAGCACGGAGCGTTCCCGAACCCACGTTCCAGGCCCGGTTCTCGAGCTCCCGACTCGCGCCGAGCAACTGTCGGCGCTCGAGCGAGACGAACAGGGTGTCGTCGAGCAGTTCGTACAGCGCACGGTAGGCCTCTCCGATGACGGTCTCGTCCCAGGGCGGAGCGAGCGGCGGCTCCATGAGCAGTCGCAACTCCTCGAGACCGATCGAGCCGACGAACTCGTCGTCGCGGACGACGACGAATCCCTGGGCCGTCTCGCCGGGCAGCGATCGACGCTCGATAGAGACGTTTCGAACGGTGAACTGGTCGACGATATCGGGATCGTCGACACTCGAATAGACGACGAGCCGTCGTCGTCGGTCTTCGACGTCGGTGAGAATCTTTTCGAAGGTCATGTTCTCGAGTCGGTCACGTCTTCGATCGTCGGCCCGCTGTCGATCACCGTCCCTGTCATGACACGTCCACGTGTCGTCTGCCACTGTCGGTCGCTCGAGTGTGAAAGAGGAGAGTGAGAGTGAGAGTAAAAGTGAGAGTGAGGGAGAAGAGGAAGCGAGAGAGAAAGGAGAGGAAGCGGGAAGCAGGACGCGAGAAGTCGCGTGTTCCGCCGTCGGACAGATCAACCGGCATGAACGTTGGTCTCGGCGTTGTGAGCCAATCGAACGATGCGAACGAGTGATGGAGACCACTCCGTCCGGTCGATCACGCCACCCTCACGGTCGAACACGAGTAGACCTGCCGACTCCATCATCGGGAGGTGCTGGTGGAGCAACGCCGTGTAGACTCGCGTCCAGTCGGCTCGTCCGACCATTCCGTACTCGCCGACGTGTGTCCATCCGGTGACGACGTCCGCCAGTTCGTCGACCGACGTCCCGTCGTGTTCGAGGAGAAAGTAGAGCGTATACCGCCGGTCGCGATGTTGCATAGCGGTGAAGACGTCGTCACTCACTGCGTCGACGCGACGAACGACTGGGTCGTCGCCGGTGTCGCACGTATCGCAGGCGTCGTCCACCGTCATGTGTACACACACAACAGGGAACTAGTTCAGTATTCGGCCTGCAGTGGAGCGCCGTCGATTTTCGAGTGCTGGTTGTCGGTTCACGTGTCGGTTGCGCTGGCCATTCGATCCGTGAAGTCCCAGCCGGAGACGACGGCTGGATCGATCGTCAGTGTCACCTCTGGGCGTTCGTCTCGGAGTAACCACCGGCCGAACTCGGACTCCGTCGTTCCGAGATAGCGCTCGAGCAGCGCACGCAAGACCTCCTTTTCCGGATCGGCGTCGATCGTCACGGTCCCGTTCCCGCGGACACCCCGATACGGCGGTTCGTTCGTCGATACCTCGAAGGCGACGTGGTTGGGGTCGGGGTCAGGGCCGGAGTCGAGGTCGGAATCGTCCGATCGCGACTCCCGCTCTCCACCGAGAAACGACACGATGTCGGCGTCCGCTGCGGTCGCACACTGTACGACACCATCCCGGTACTGAAACCACAACGAGAGCATCCAGAGGGTCCCTGCGGGCGTTTGGCAGGCGAGTCGAATCGGAACGACTGTCTCCTCGAGGAGCGTCTCGATTTCGGTTTCTGAGAGCGCACCGCGGACGTCCATCGTGAATCACCCCTCGAGCGGTTCGCCCGTTTCACGGTCGGTCAGGTCGACGATCACGGCGAAGACGAGGCCCAAGATGAGACCGAAGAGGACGTGGCCGAGGAGGCTTTCGACGGCGACGATCGGGAAGTCTCCGCCGCCGGGACCGAGCGTATCCGTCCAGACCGGGAGGACGATAACCGGCAGGATCGCCCAGACGGCGATTCCGTAGGCGAAACCGGCACCGACGACGCGAAGCACGATGGATGTACTCGAGATGGTCTCGGTTTCCGGGTTCATCCGGATCGCACTCAGGATCGGCCGCCTCGTGACGACGAACCCGAAGATGAGACCCAGAACTGCGCCGTGGCCGATGTGAATCAGCCAGCCGGTGACTCCCGCGGGATCGATCCCGTAGGCCGACGGAATCGCAGCCTCGATCGCTTCGGGCTGGAAGAACCAGATCACGGCTCCGAAGACGGCGGCGCCGATAGCGCCACCGACGATACCGCCGATCGGCCAGCCGATCGCGCTGCGCACTCCGAAGCTGGACGTGTTGTCAGACTCGGCGCTCATAGTGAGAGGCCATACCACGATGAGGGCCAAAAGCGTTCGTCCGGCATAATTTGCGTCGAGCCGGCGTGGCTACGCCCCCATCTCGGACCAGAGGCGTACACACTTACTCGTTCGCAGTCAACGGACGTCCGTGGAGTACGAGATCCAGATCCTCGGCTGGCCACCTGACGGGCCGACGCTCCGACTGGACTACCGGGAGTTCAGCTACGCCGGCAAGTTCGTGATGTCGAATACGGGGAAGGCGGTTGCCCGTACGGCCGAGACGATCGCCGAAACCGAAGCGGCCGAGCGAGCCGACGGAGAGTTCGAGACCGACGTCGTCGCCGCGGTCGCGTTCAACGAGGACCGAACCGATCCCGACACGCTCTGGCTCCGGTACGTCACCGTCCGAGCGGACCTTCGAGGGAACGGGATCGGCCCACAGCTCGTCCGTCACGTCCGCGACCGCGCCGTCGAGCGCGGCTACGAACGCCTTCGGATCGCGGTCAACAATCCATACGCCTACGAGGCGCTCTCTCGAGTCGGGTTCGCGTACACGGGCGAGACGACCGGGATCGCGGAGTTGCTCCTCGAGTACTCGAGTTCCGTCGAACCGAACGACGACACTGGCGACGATCCCCACACTCCCGAAGAACGCTATCGCCACGGCCTCGAGACGTTCCTCGAGGCCGACCGAGACCTGACCGACGGCGAGGTGGCGTTTTGCGAGGCGAAACTGGATCGTGGACCGCCGGACGCGCTCGACAGTGAGGCAGAGAAACCGTGACGAGTAGCGCCGACTGGGAAGCCAACGCTCAAATCCCACACCATCCAATAGCCGACAATGGGAAACGCAGCACTACGGGACATCGCCGTCCTCGAGGAGGTCCCCTTCGAGGACCTCGCCGGCTCGGTCGTCGCGGTCGACGCCCACAACTGGCTCTACCGGTACCTGACGACCACCGTCAAGTGGACCTCGAGCGGAAAGTACACCACCGCCGAGGGCACCGAGGTCGCCAACCTGATCGGCATCGTCCAGGGCCTGCCGAAGTTCTTCGAACACGACATCACACCCGTGATGGTCTTCGACGGCGGCCCCTCCGACCTGAAGACCGACGAGATCGAATCCCGCCGCGAACAACGCCGGACCTACGAGGAGCAACTCGAGACCGCCCGTGAGGAGGGCGACGAGGTCGCGATCGCCCAACTCGAGTCCCGAACCCAGCGGCTCACGGAGACGATCCAGACGACGAGTCGGGAGCTCCTCTCGTTGCTCGACGTGCCGGTCGTCGAAGCCCCCGCAGAGGGTGAAGCACAGGCCGCACACATCGTCCGCCGAGGCGACGCCGACTACGTCGGCTCCGAGGACTACGACGCCCTGCTGTTCGGCGCGCCGCGCACGCTCCGACAGCTGACGAGCAAGGGCGATCCCGAACTGATGGACCTCGAGGCTACCCTCGAGAAACACGGGCTCACGCTCGAGCAGTTGATCGACGCGGCCATCCTGATCGGGACGGACTTCAACCCCGGTGTTTCTGGCATCGGCCCGAAGACAGCCATCTCGGCGATCACCGAACACGGCGACCTCTGGAGCGTCCTCGAGGCCCGCGGCGAGACCGTCGAGTACGGCGACCGGGTCCGCCAGCTCTTTCGCGACCCGAACGTCACGGACGACTACGAGTTCGAGACGACACTCGATCCCGATCTCGAGGCGGCCCGGTCTTTCGTCGTCGACGAGTGGGGCGTCGACGCCGACGAGGTCGCTCGCGGCTTCGAGCGCATCGAGGGGAGCGTCGTCCAGACGGGACTCGATCGCTGGTCCTGAGTCGCCGGTATTGGGCCACGCTCGGTTCGGTACGATAGGGTACGGTACCGCTGACCCCGCCGTCGACCCCATCGGAGACCCGAGACGCCTCGATTTCCCGCTCAGCGCTGATTCGACGAGTGACTCGCTACCGTGGTGTTTGGTACCACACAACTTTTGGCCGACGCCATCGTAGATTTGTCCCCGTGAAACGACGTCAGTTCCTCGCCGGGCTCTGCGGGAGTTGTTCGATCGGCGGTCTCTGGTACGTCCGCCGGTCACCGAAGCGGACGATCGACATTCGGTTCTGGCTCAGCGCTCGAGCGGCGCGCTACGAGGATATTACACCGCGGATCGCGTCGTATCTCGAGGCGGCGTTCGGTCCGGTTTACGCCGACGTCGACGTCTCTTACGGTGGCGTCGTCCAGACCAGGACCGAACACGGGTTCGGCGTGATGCGAACCGGCGAGTGGCCGGCCCGCGTCGCGGTCGGTACGGCGAACAGCGCCGGGATCGATCCCGTCGACGACGTCAACCTGCTCGTCACCGATGGACCGATGACTCAGACACCCTCTGGCGCTGGTATACTCCACCTCGCCTCCGTCGGCGGCGCCCGGTACATCGGCGAGGCACCACCCCGCGAGGAGGTCGACGACGTCGTCTCGTACACGACACCGGCGAGGGTCGTGCAGGTGCTGATCCACGAGGTCG
The DNA here is from genome assembly GCA_025517485.1 of Natronoglomus mannanivorans. Classification (GTDB taxonomy): domain Archaea; phylum Halobacteriota; class Halobacteria; order Halobacteriales; family Natrialbaceae; genus Halomontanus; species Halomontanus mannanivorans. The sequence continues at coordinate 114,749 of JAOPKB010000012.1, forward strand.
GACACGCGCTCGGACTGGCACACGACCACGGTGCCATCACGAACGGCGAGGGAACGACCGTCGCCAGTCCGATGGTCAGTACCTACGCCTGGGCGAGCGACCCGCGCTCACGTAGGGAGTTCGACGCCGACCACTCCGCCTGTGGCGGACTCTATCCGGCCGACCGTGGTGGCAGACGGAAGCTCTCGTACACGTTCTCCAGTTGTGCGACGGCGAAGCTACGGGAGTACCGCGGCGGGCTCCATCCCTGACCCGCACTACACAGTACTGGCGTGAGAGCCGAACTCTCGACACGCGACCACTCGAGAACGGAGAGAGAACCAGAGCGTCGTAGAACCCGGAACACTCACTCGGACCCGAACCGGGAGCGGTCGAACGGCAGTTCCTCGCTGACGAGATCGGCAGCGTTGCCGATCGCACCGACCGACGAGAGATAGCCCACGCCGACGGTCGTCTTCAGTGCCTTCGCCGCCCGCCCGGTGAACACGGCGGGCCCGACCTGTGCGACGGCACCGTCGCCGACGCTGACGAGCCAGCCGGGTGACTCGAACTCGAAGGCCTCGAGCCGCGGGGTGAACACCGTCTCGGGATCGCGGTCGGCGTCGACGATTCGAGAGACGTTCTCCGCGACGGTTCGAGCCTCGCGGACGGCTGACTGCGCGCTCGCCGGCACTGCCTCACCCGTGGCGTCGACGACCTGGGCGGCGTCACCGAGGGCGAACGTGCGATCGGTCAGTCGAAGATCGCTTCGCACCGACGGCCGATCCCCCTCGAGTGCGTCCGAGCCGCGAATCCCGCCGGTCCAGACGAACAGGTCGTAGGGAAGCGCCGTCGAGCCGTCGACCGTCACGTGGTCCTCGTCGGCCGCCGTCACCGTCGTTTCGGTGCGCACGTCGACGCCGCGTGCTTCGAGCGCGTCGCGGACGGCTCGCTGGAAGTTCGATGGGAAGTGCGGTGCGACCTGTGAGAACTGCTCGAGCAGCGTCACCGAGGCGTCGATTCCCTCCCCCTCCTCGCGGGCGAGTTCGGCGAGTTCGCCCGCGACCTGCACGCCGGAGAGGCCGGCGCCGCCGACGACGATCCGGGGTGCCGTCGTCCGCTCGCAGGCCGCCCAGAAGTCGGTTCGGATCTGCTGGGCGTCGTCCAGTCGCTTCAGCGGTGTCGCGTGTTCGCGAACCCCCTCGAGTCCGTAGTAAGCCGTCTGCGCGCCGAGACAGATCGCGCCGACGTCGTAGGAGAGCGTGCCGTCCGAGAGGACGACCGTCCGCTCGTCGGTGTCGATCCCCTCGACCCGTGCGACGCGGACGGTCGCCCGCTCGACCGCGTCGGTGAGCGAGACCGTGATCTCGTCGGCGACCGCCGGGCGTCGAATCACGCGGTGTAACTCGTGCTGGACGAGGTGATTCGGCGACTCGTCGACCAGCGTGATGTCGACGTCCGGCGGGAGATCGCGCTCGAGAAGCCGTGTGAGAGTCAATCCGGCGTAGCCCGCCCCGAGAACCACGACGTGCATGGTTGGGGGTACGAACTCGAGTCCCATAGGTGTGCCTCGCGTTCGGTTCGCGTTCGAATCGAACTCGAACTCGAGATCAAGGCCGAGTGGTTGGGAGTGGTTCTATTCGAGATCGAGGCCGAGTGGTTGGGAGTGGCTCTACTCGAGATCGAGGCCGAGTGGTTGGGAGTGGCTCTACTCGAGGTCGGGAGAGCCGAGTGACCGGGCGCTGTGTGCGAAGCCACCGACGCTCAAAAACACAGCACAAGAGCTGGCTGCTAGAACAGGTGGTCGTCTTCTTCCTCGAGCAGTCGTGCGGGACCGCCGACGCTCCAGGTGGTCGTCGAAACGCCGCAGTCGGAGATTTCCTCCTCGACGCGCTCGGCATGTTCGTCAGTGGTGTTGACGTAGACGCTCGCGCCGGTGTCGGTCGAGAAGTAGACCGGAATGTCCTCTTCCTCGCGGAGCTTGCGCACGCGGTTGAAGATCGCGAGGGTCGCGGGCTGCCAGTAGACCCAGCCCGAGGGGCCGGTCATCGTCGTCGCCGCCAGCGAGAGCGAGTCCTGTTCGGCGAGTTCGAACGTGCGCTCGAAGTCGTCCTCGCGGAGCGCGTCGCGCATCTTCGCGATCTGGCCGTGGATGTGGGCGTTTCGGGCCTGGAACATGTGGCTGTCGGCGGCCTCCCGGTGGGCATCCTCGGTCTCCTTGTGGTAGGGGACGAGTCCGACGACGATCTTGAGGTTCTCGTGGAGGTCGGTCGGCACCCGTCGCGACCGACAATCCTCGTCGTTCAGACCGGTGTGAAGCTGGGAGAACGCACCCGTCACCGAGCGAGCGGCTGACGCGGAGCCCACGCGGGCGATCGTCGAAATCTCCGGGAGCGTGGCGTCGATCTCCGCCGCTTCGGCCAGCGCCCGCGCGGCGGCGGCGAAGCCAGAGGAGGACGAGCCCAGACCGACGTTCGACGGAAAGCTGTTCTCGCTCTCGATGCGAACCGGGTAGACCGTGTGGGCCGCGTCGGACATTCCGCGGGCCTTCTCGACGACGGCCTCGAGGCGGTCGAACGCCCGGCCCTCGAGTTCCTCGCCGTCGACGACGTACGTGTCCTCGTCGTAGTCCATCGAGAACTCGACGGTCGTCCGCGTGTGACTCGGCGCCGTACAGAGACTGATACTGTCGTGGTAGGGTTGTCGCTCGATATCGTCGCGCATCCCGTGGTATTTGACGAGCCCCTGAATCGGGTGGGCCATGGCCGTCGCTTTCATAGCCCCACTGGTGAGTGACGACCGCTTAAAGGTCACGGCTTGTAGCACGAGACCCGCTCTCGCTCAGCGCCCCTTCCGTGAGTTCAGAACGGCTCAGTGAAACGCCGTCTCCAGGGACTCGCGCCACTCCTGGGCCGCGTCCGCGCGCTCCTCGAGCGACTCGAGGTCCGCTTCGAGCGCTTCCAGCGTCTCGTCGACGTCGGCTTCGACGGTCTCGATCCGTTCGTCGACGTCCGCCTCGTAGGCGTCGATGTGTGAGCGAAACGCTGTCAGTCTGGCATCGAGCGTGTGCTCGAGCGACTCGATTCGCGCCTCGAGGTCCGCGGTCGCCTCCTCGAGTTGCGTCTCCAGACCGTCGAGTCCGGCCCCGATCTCGGCGACCGAGTCCTCGACGGAGTCGCGAGCGGCGGTGAACTCAGCCCGGAGGTCGTCGGTCTCGGCCTCGAGAGCCGACAGACGGTCGTCGAGGCCGTCGACGGTCGACTCGAGGTCGTCGAGTCGGGCAGCGAGTTCCGAATCGGTCGTTTCGAGCCGATCGATGTCGTTCTCGAGTTCGTCGGTGTCGCCGTCGAGAGTCTCGACTGTCGACTCCAGTCGGTCGATCTCGTCGGTCGCGGACTCGAGTTCGGTCTGGACGTCCGCGAGAACGGTCTCCGCCGTCCCCTCCTCGTCCAGAAACGCCTCGAGCGCGTCGGTGTACGCCGACAGCGAGTCGACGGTCGACTGGAGTCGCTCGATCCGAACCTCGTTGCTAGTCGACGTGTCGATGTCCAGCGCGCGCCGCAGTGCGGTCTTGCGTGCGCCTCCCTGATCGTCTTTCAGTTCGGTGAGCAGTTCGTCGACCAGATCGTCGTCGAACTCCGTGGACCGATCGTCCGATACCGTCGCCGTGATGGTGTCGTTTCGCGTTGTCATTGCCAGATCCTCCGTCCAGCGTCGTGTGGGAACGTCGGCGTCGATCGCCCCCGACCGACACACACACCGGACTGTGACTCCCCCTCAAGAGCCTTTCATCACAATTGATTTAATAGATAATAAAACTACCTCATAGAAATAAACGTACAGGGAGGCCGATAGCGGTTACAAAATCGTGTCGTGGAGTTACGGGTCGGATCGCGTCACAGTCCCGAGAGCGACCGAACTCGATGTCGGAACTCGAGAAGCCGTCGATCGGTGTTCGAACCGAACTGCTGAAATGCTCTCTCTCGAAAGCACGGGACAATGGGAACCCCGCTCGAGACACGCGAGGAACAGGCCGTCGAGATCGTCGATCGACTCGAGGAGGCGTATCCGGACTCGACGATCTCGCTTCGCTACTCGAATCGCCTCGAGCTGTTGATCGCCGTGATCCTCTCGGCACAGTGTACCGACGAGCGCGTCAATCAGGAGACGAAGGCGCTGTTCGAGACCTACGACGGGCCGGAAGCGTACGCCAACGCCCCACAAGAAGAACTCGCTGAGGCGCTGAGTTCGATCACCTACTACAACAACAAGGCGAAGTACATTCGCAACGCGTGTGCGACGATCGCCGAAGAACACGACGGCGAAGTGCCGGACACGATGGACGAACTGATCGAGTTGCCGGGCGTCGGCCGGAAGACGGCGAACGTCGTCCTCCAGCACGGCCACGACGTCGTCGAGGGGATCGTCGTCGACACGCACGTTCAACGGCTCTCGCGACGGCTCGGGCTCACCGAAGAGGAGTATCCGGAGCGGATCGAGGAGGATCTCATGCCGATCGTTCCCGAGGGCTACTGGCAACAGTTCACTCACCTCTGTATCGACCACGGACGAGCGACCTGCACCGCCCGAAACCCGGATTGTGACGACTGCGTCCTCGCGGATATCTGTCCCTCCGAGCGCGGTGATAGCGAGATCGATCTGGCGTCCGGCGATCCCTGGTAACTGGCGGTTTCAGCGACGCTCGAGCGCGTTCGTCCCACTCGCCGTCCGTCGCAAGCCCAAGTCCTTTTCCCGAGACTGCGGTAGGCTCCGTCAGTGGTGAGTATGTCTGATAATACCGAGACCGAACACGGCCGTGACGTCGAACTCGCCAAAGAGAAGACGGAAACCGACGACGAGGACGTCGACGAAGAGGAACTCACCGAAGAGGAGATGGAGGCCCGACGCGAGCAGGACGAACAAGCGGCTCGACAGGACATCGAACACCAGTCCGACGAGCGAGAGAACGACGCTCTCGAGAACGTGAATCCGGACAATCACCGGGACGAAGAGCCGTACAACAGCTAGCTCCGATCACCAGAAGACGGAGTACCGGAGGACGTACCGGACCATCCCGAGAATCCAGGCGAGGATCCAGAAGAACACGTAGCCGAAGACGCCAACGCGAAGCCGACGACGCCACCCGCTCATGTTTTCGTGGAGGTCGTCGAGCGCGACGTCCTGATCGGGATTGGCGTACAGATCGTGAGCGCGCTTGACCTGCAGGATTCGAACGATGCCGGTGAGTCCGACCACGAGCATCGCGTACGCCTGCAGTCCGAAGAAGGCGTGGACCGCCAACAGGCCGCCGATCTGGTCCATCGTTCGCGGGATCATCCAGACGACCACCGGAATCGTGTTGAGCGCCAACCCGACGACGATGAACTTGAGGTGATAGACGAGCACCCCCCAGGTGACGACCTCGGTGTCGATCATGATCCAAGCGCCGTAGAGATAGAACGGAAAACTTGCAGTGACGAGCACTGCGATCACCGTCGCAATCGTCAGATCCGACACCATACTCGAGTCGACCTCTGGGTGGCCGACGAATAAACCAACCGAAACCGCGCATCCGGGGTAACTCGGCGTCAATCTCACTGTCACTGGAAGCCGCCGTCCGATGTCGTCTCACGATCGACCTCGCGTTCGACACCGATCGTCGGTCGAGGAGATCCGGTCGGGTCGAAAAGTGTTTTCAGCATCCACCCCCAAGTCTCCGACAATGGCTGATCCCGACCCTCGAGAGCCCGGCGCGTCCGACGACAGCCGGACCACCGATTCCGGCCATCCGTACACGGATGGGGGCGCTGCGACCGACGGTTCGGATGAGGAGCGATCGGCGGGTCCGGACGGGGGCGGGAACGGGGACGAGGACGGAAATCTCACAGAAGACGAACTCCGCCGACAGGTCGAAGAACGCTACGACTTCGACAACTTCGGCCCGGAGGACATGGCCGAGATGTCCCCCGAGGAGTGGGACGTCGCCTTCGACGCCGACACCTGGATCACCGGCGACGAACTGCTCGAGCGCGTCGAGGCGGAACTGAAGACGCGGATCGCCGACCGCGACGTCTTCGCCGTCCTCGAGTACGCCGAGGTGGACGGCCAGCGGTCGTTGGTCGCCTACTCCGATACGGATTACGCGGTCGTCTATCCCGACGGAGCCGTCGAGGGGCGAGGGACGGTCGTCAGGGACATCAAACCGACGGTCGCACTGTGTTCGATGGACGACTACGAGGTCGCGGAGCCACCCGAACGCTGGCAGTTGCCCGATCCGGAGGAGGTGCCGGAGTCGGGGAGCGAGCTCGGTAACTGGATGCTACAGCTGTTGGCCGGAACGCAGTTGCTGGTCGGACTCGGGGCGCTCGTCGTCTGGCCGATCGTCGGTGCACGCGACAACCTGATCCTGCTGGCTGCCGGTCTCGGATTCGTCTTCATCGGACTCGTCCTCTTTACGATGGTCGCCAACGCCCGGCTCTCGGAGAAGTTCCGCGTCGAAGAGTACCGCCAGCGGTTGCGCTCGATCGGGACGGCCTCCGACGAGCGACCGGAGTTCCTCCCGATCGACGACGAGGCGTTCGAGACCGCAGCCGAACGCCCATCGATCGGAGACGAATCACGACCGATCGATAATGACACTCACGGTCCCTAAACCGTTGTCCGGCGGCATCGGTGGGTTTAAGCAAACCCGTTCCCGAGTCCAGCATGTATGAACAGGCGGGATTTTATGGTAGCGGCCAGCGGTGTGTCCGGGGCAGCCGCAGTCGCGACTGCGACGATACCCGTCGGCGCTCAGGAAGACGACGGTGCCGACGACCCCGATGACGACACCGCCGAGGAAAACGGAAACGGCAACGGTAACGGTGGTGCCGACGAGGAGAACGGGGCCGAAAACGGCGACGAAGACGCCGAGAATGGAAACGGCGCCGCCAACGGTGGCGGCGGAACCGAAACCGTCGCTGTCGGCGACAACTACTACGAACCGGAAGACCTCACGATCGAACCCGGAACGACCGTCGAGTGGGTCTGGGAAGGCAGCGCCCAGCACAACATCAATCCCACGGAACAGCCAGACGGTGCGGACTGGGAAGGCCACGTCGAATTGCAAGACAGTGGCGAGTACGAACACACCTTCGACGTCGAAGGTGACTACGCGTACACCTGTGATCCCCACCCGGGGATGGACGGCACGATTTCGGTCACCGAGGACGCGGACGCAGTCGCCGCCGAAGCGGACGTCGACATCCACGATATCGGCGTTCCGATCCAGAAACACTTCGTCGGGATCGCGACGTTCCTCGCTATCTTCGTCTCGTTGGTCTTCACGTTCTACCTGCTGAAGTACGGCGAATCGGCACATTCGAGTAGCCCAGGGAGGAAATAACCACCAATGTCATCGTCAGGAAGTACCTACGGCGATATTCACCGTTACGAACCGCCTCGAGAGAGTACTGCTGCAGCGATCGCGATCGTCCTGTTGACGTTCGTCCAGATCATTTTCGTCGCGCTGTTCGTCTACGGGCTGGCCGAACGATGGGCGGTCGCGGGACAGGACACCGGTGTCGGGAACATGATACTCGGATTCCTGTTGTCGGCGATCTTCATCAACCTCGGCTTCATCCTTCTGCTCTATCGGAAGGAGTTCCTCCCGGACGTGATGATCGTCAAGAAACGCCGACGCAAGTGGGAGGACCTCTACGTCCGCGAGGAAGACGTGGACGGGACGTCGCTCGCTGACGAAACCGGTGCCTGGGACACTGTCAAACGTGCAATCTATCCATATTACAAACGATAACAATGGCAAACGACGATAACTATCCAGTCGAATCCGACCGCCGTCGCTTCGTCAAAGGGGTCGTTGGTGGGGCAGCACTCTCCGGTCTGTTGACCGTCGGTGCTGTCAGTGTGACACTCACGACGACTCCCTCTGGTGGTGGCGGTGGGACGATGGACTACCGTGGCGCAGCGAGGGAACTCGGACCGGCTCCGCGAGGGCTTCCACAGATCCCGATCGAAATCGACGACGACGGCTACGTGCAGGGGATGTGGCCCGAACCCGAGACGGTCGAAGAAGGTGGCGTCGAGTTCGAAGTCTCACAGACCGAGTTCGAGGTCGACGGCGAGACAGTCACCTACTCCACCGAGTGGTTCCAGTACTGCGGCCTGCAGACGTTCGATGGCATTCGACCCGACGCCGATCAGGATGCATACCTCCGCTACGACGAGGCCGTTCCCACGAACGACTATCCGTGGATGGAAAATATCAGTCCCGGTAGTCAGATTCACGTCGACGATTTCGAGGACTACGAAGACTGGGGCAACGACGTCGGTGACGCCGGAATCGGTCAGCCCGCGACGGCGACCTGGCGATCACAGGACGTCCCACCGGAACAAAAAATCCCGGTATTACTCATCCGAAGCGAAGAGATCGAAGCGATGGCCGAAGAGGACGAGTGGATCGCCCAGACGTGTCCGGAAGGGTTCGTCGCGTTCATCAACAAGTGTACACACTTCTGTTGTGTCCCAGGATACAAGCGACTGGGCGAATCGGCCAACTACGACGCCGAGAACAAGATCTACTGTAACTGCCACCAGTCGGTCTACAACCCGTTCAACATCATCGAAGAGCGCTTCGTCTCACTACCACGACCGGAGGACGACTGATACCGATGAGTCTGGAACGCAAAGACGAGTACGATCACAGGGCGTGGCTCAAAGAGCGTGACCTCTCGGCTATCGAGAAGACGTATCTCATGACGCTCATCTGGCTCGATCGTCGATTTCGGCTGGTCGACTACCTCGAGATTCTGGAGAACATGTACTACAAGATCAATCTCCAGATGCCAAAGAGCCACACCGAACAGTACAATTTAGACAACAAGTTCTGGTACTGGTATCCACTGTACGCACTCGGTTCGTTTTCCGTGTTAGCGTATCTGGTCGCGGCAGTGAGTGGTGCCTTACTCGGGTTCTACTACGCACCGTCTGCGGCGTCTTCCGCCGGAAACCCGGAAGCGTACACGCAAATCGTCGCAATCATGCAGGATCAGAACTTCGGGTTCATGCTCCGGAGTATCCACCGCTGGTCCGCACAGGTGATGACCGCAGCCGTGTTCCTCCACATGCTCCGTGTCTACTTTACGGGCGCGTACAAGGAACCGCGTGAAGTCAACTGGATCATCGGTGTCATCCTGCTGGCCCTGACGGTCGGGTTCGGATACACCGGCTACCTGCTCCCGTGGAACCAGCTGGCCTTCTGGGCCGGACAGATCGGTGTCGAGATGGCACTCGCAGTTCCGCTGGTCGGCGAGTGGACTGCCCAGCTAATCTTCGGCGGCTTCAGTCTCGGCCAACCGACACTCCAGCGCATGTACATCCTGCACGTATTCGTCCTCCCGTTCGTGGTGACGGCGTTGATCGCCCTCCACATCGGTATCGTCTGGATGCAGGGTATCGCAGAACCACACTGATCCAACAAAACAATGAGCGACAACGATCCACAAACCGAAACAGACGGAAGCGGCCCCGGAATCGTCGCCCCGGACGACGAAGTCCCGACCTGGCGTGAACGCAAAGAACGAACTACGGGCCTCTCGAGGCTCACCTACGAGTACTTCGAGCGTGCTCGACGGGAGGACCAGGACCTGCGACAGGAATCGAGCTACGTCGAACGTGACGTCCTCGGATTCCCGTCGTGGCCCCACGAGACCGTTCGAAACCTCGCCATCGGAAGTGTCTTCATCGGGATGTTGCTGTTCCTCTCGGCGACGATGCCACCCCACCTCGGCGATCCGGCGAACCCGGCAGAGACACCCGAGATCATCCTGCCCGACTGGTATCTCTACTGGTCGTTCGGCCTGCTCCAGCTCGGTCCGATCAATCCGGAGCTGACGATTCTCGGCGGCGAGAAGATCATGTCCGACGAACTCTACGGCGTCCTCGCCAACGCCGTCGTCTTCGGTGCGATCGCGGTTATTCCGTTCCTCAACAAGGGCGGTGCTCGTCGGCCGGTCGAACAACCGTTCTGGTCGTCAGTCGGTGTCGCAGGCGTCACCTTCGCGTTCACCACGAGCGCGCTGGCAGTCGACAACCTGCTGCCCATCGATCCGAACATCACGTTCGACCTGACGTTCCTGTTGCCGCTGGTCGCGGGGGCGGTTTCGTACGCCGTCCTGAAGACGATGCGTGAAGGGTACATGTACAACCTGAACCAGCGATACTACCGGCTCAGGCCACCGAGATAGCCGAGTTCGAGACAACGTTAACGTTTCCGAATGGACCACCGAGATCGAGAGCGTGAGACACCTGACGACGCCGATGGCGACGTGGATGCAGGGACGGGTGTGGGTGTGAACACGGACGATAACGCGGATCAAAACCCGAACCCCAACCCCAACTCGAACACATCCGGACGCCGTGACGTCGTCGTCCCACTCCGACTGTACAAGACGATCGTCGTGTTCTCGACACTTATCGCGACTGTCGGCATTCTGGCCGGATTCATCCTGATAGACGTCGCCACCAACCGAGCACAGGCCGACCTCGCCGACGTCAACATCGGACTGGCGATTCTGGGTGTCGGATTGATCGCCATCGGTTCCATCACGTACGCGTTTTCGTCCCGGTTTCGAACCGCTGGAATGGGAAACGCTAAAGACGACACCGACGAACACTCCGATAATGGCTGACGAATTCGTCAAGGGATTCGCGATCCTCACGGTCGGACTGCTGGTGTGGATGATGTTCGCAAGCTGGTTCAACACACCGAGTTTCTACGAGGCACAGTTGATCGGCCCCGGTCCGGAAGATCCGACTACCTACGAGGCAATCGCGCTCATCGTCAAAGACGCGATGCTCGCCTTCGCGATCTTCGGTGCGCTGACCTTCTGGGTCATCATCCCGGCCAGTCGCCGCGCTCGAGAGTATTACGCCACTAACTAACCGTCACCGAGCGAATCGAAATCGACCGAAACTCCCCTATTCTCGTCTTGTTTCACTGCTCTCGATCGATGCGATAGTGACTCCGCTCGAGTCGAGGTCGCGAGCTGGTAACCGAGTGAAGGGTGGGGTGGGGTAGGGTGGGTGGGATGAGGGCCTACGTCTTCTATCGTAACAACTGAAGAGTGACACACTCATCGCAAGTCTGCGGTTCTCGCACAGTGGGCACTCACGGTTCCCGCCGGTCACCGTTCGCTTTGCCGCGGTTCTCGCTCGTTTCACTCGCTCCAAACCGCGCTCTCCGAACCGCGCTCTTCGAATCGGGGCCTCAGAACTGCTCCCGTCGTGCGATCGGTATCCAGTGACAGTCAGTAGCCACGATCGTATCAGTCTCGAGTCGGCCGCCTCTGTTGTCGACAGACGGCAGGAAAAGCCCACAGTGGTGTGTCGAGGGCGACACAAGAACACAACACGATCGACGGCTCGAGTAGCGACGAGGCGACGATCCAACGAAACCGCAGTTCACGGGCTGTGAGACGAAAACGGATCGCAACAAGGACGGAGCCGAGTTCAGAACACGCTGTCCCAGAACGGCTGGATGAGGAAGAACAGTGACTGGTAGGCGATGTAGGCGAACACCAGCGTCGATGCGAAGAGCGCACCTTTGGGTCGTTCGATCGGCAGTTCGTTTCGCGCCTCGACGAGGCGTGCCTCGAACTCGAAGAAGTCCGTAACCAGGAGACCGATCGCGAGGATGGTGAAGACGACGCCACCGTGGACGTGGATGGTGATGTAGTAGAACCCGCCGAGGACGATCAGAACGTTCGTCACGTCCAGAACGAGGCTCCGGCTAATGGCGTCGGCGCCGTCACGTCTGGCAGCGGTGACGTAACCGCGGTGGGCGAACGCTCTGATAGCGAGGTTGACGGTCACCAGAGCGAGCAGGATGAATTCGATAATCGTCACGCCGCCGACCACCTCCTCGGCCAGAATGTCGATCGGACCGAGCAACGCAGGTGTGATCATACCTGAAACACGGTGGTTCGACCATTAGAGTTTTTCCAATGACGTCGAGTGTCCGGTATCGATCGTGACAGTCCAGCGAGGACGGTGCTCGAGTAGTGAGTGGTGGGTGGTGGGTGATCAGTGATGAGCAGCGAGTGGCCAGTAGCGGTCGACTCGAGGGTGAGAATGAGGACGGAAACAGAAACGAAAACGCTCGAGTTCAGTCGGCGCTTCCTGACTCGAGTTCGGCCCACTCGCCGTCCGGGACGAGCATCGAGAGCGGATCGGCGGTCGTGATCGAGACGCTCGATCCAGCGGCAACAGTTCCGAGCGATCGATCGTCGACCTGCAGGGTAACGGGTCCTTCGTCGCGTTCGATGGCGAGTTCGAGCCCGTCGTGGGGGACGATCCACTGGCGCGTCTGTGTGACGAACGGCGCAATCGGAACGACCGCGACGGCATCGAGCCCGTTCGAGAGCAGCGGACCGCCAGCGGCGCTCGCGTAGCCGTGGCTTCCCTGTGGTGTGGCGACGACGACGCCGTCGGCACGAAACTGTGCGAGTCGTTTCCCTCGACTCGTGACGCTGTACTCGGAGATACGCGCGGGTTCCTCGGTCACGAGCGCGACGTCGAAGAAGGCTCGGTGGGGACCACGTGCGTCTCCGACGAGCGTCTCGCTGTCGGTTTCGACACGCAGCGTCGACTGGTGTCGCTCGAGACCCGCACCTGCGAGGACGGCGTCGACGACCGCTGGCAGCTGGGCCGCCGGAACCGAGTGAACGCCGTCGCCCGCGTCGACGGGGAGGACGGGAACGCTGGCGTCCGCTCGAGCGACCGCACCGAGGGCCGACTGACCGACACAGACGAGGACCGACGGGGACTGCTCGAGAGTCTCCTCGAGCGATCCGGCGACGATCGTCGCGTCGTGGTCGGAGACCGTTCGGTCGATCGCTGCAGAATCGAGGTTCTCGGTGGCGCCGACGATGCCGACGAGTGGGGTGTCGTCGTCGGTTCCCGTCCACTCCGCGCGCTCCATACCGGGTAGTTCCGCCGCACCGACCAAAAGGGTGCGGTATTCCCGGTGCAAGCGACCACGGCTCGCGGACGTACGGACGGCGATGGGAGAGCCGCGGCAGGCGAACGAGCCACACGCTGTGGCGTCGACCAGCCAGTCATCTGCCGATCGCAGTCGACGTGGCAGTCCGCTGTCCATTTGAACGCATAACTGAATCTTTTTCACCTCCCTCCGTGACCGGGGAGTATGCGGGAGACGCTTGCCGAGTGGCAGCCGGCTATCGACGATGCGATCGCCGACTTCCTTCCACGAGACGTCGACACCGACTACCTCGAGTCGTTCTTCGGGGAGTCCACCTACGAATACGACCCGACGGGGATTCAACGAGCGCTCTCGGACCCCATCTGGGACTTGCTCGACCGCGGCGGGAAGCGCTGGCGAGCGGTCCTCTTTCTGGTATTTATCGACGCCTTCGGAGAGGATCCAGCAGCGTACCTCCCCTACGCGTGCATTCCAGAGATCCTGCACAACGGGACGATCATCGTCGACGACGTCGAAGACGAGGCGTCGATGCGCCGGGGCGAGCCGGCGCTCCACCACATCTACGGCGAGGACGTCGCTCTCAACGCCGGCAACGCGATGTACTTCCTTCCGTTGAAGATCCTCACGCACGACCCCGGCAACCTCCCGGCGGAGAGACGACTGGCGGCCTACGAAATGCTGATGGACGAACTCAACCGAACCCATCTCGGCCAGGGGATGGACATCTGCTGGCACAACGAACGCGAGGTTCGAGTCAGCCCCGAAGAGTACCTCGAGATGTGTGCATGCAAGACCGGATGTCTCGGTCGGATCGTCGCCCGGTTGGCCGCGATCATCACCGACCAGCCCGCGGAGGTCGAGCGTCACGCGGCAGCCTACGCCGAACTGACAGCCGTGGCGTTCCAGATCGGCGACGATATCCTCGACGTCGAACACTCGCTGGGGCGTGCCGGCGACTTCGGGAAGGAGTTCGGTAACGACGTCCGCGAGGGGAAGAAGACGCTCATGGTGATCCACGCGATCGAAGAGAGCGACGCCGCTGAAGCGGATCGGTTACAGGAGATCCTCGGGGCCGAGACAAACACCGACGAAGAAGTACTCGAGGCACTCTCGATCCTCGAGAACGCCGGCAGTGTCGAGTACGCTCGTGAGCGTGCACTCGGGTTGGCCGAGCAGGCTCGAGCGCACGTCGACGCGCTCGACTTCGAACCGGAGATCGCCGAGCAACTGACCGAGTTTACCGAGTTCGTCGTCGAACGGGACGTCTAGGATCGGTTCAGATTCGAACGGGAGTGGAAACGATGGTCGGTCCTGTTTCGTTCGGCACTCGGCAGTCGACAGTTGACCGTCGACCACGAGAGGTGTTCTAAGGTCGACACCGAACCTCGAGAACGGAGCAGCCAGCAAAACGAAAAATTCTATCCGCAGCCCTCGAAACGGGGAGTGATGACCGACGATCAGATACCGGGCGGGCGACGTACTATTGCGCTCTCGCTCGCCATCGTCGTTCTCGCGGGTGTGTTTGGCGGTGTTCTCGGAGCCGTCGTCTCGAGGCAGACTGGCCTCGAAGCAGCGACGGTCGCCGCAATCACGTTTACGGTGTCACCGGGTTCGTTCGCGCTGTACGGCGTGGTTGCCGCCGGGACGTTTCTGGTGACCGGTCTCGGTGTGGTAGTCGCACTCTCGCGATTCGACGACGGCGAGATCTGATTCTGGCGCTGTGGTTCTGGGGGCGACCGCGAGGAGGCCTCTGACTCGAGTCAGTTGTCGGAGTCGGAGTCCCCGTCGCTATCGCTGATCCGTGCGGCGATCTCGTCGACGATCTCCGGATTCCGTAACGTGGAGGTGTTTCCGAGTTCCTCGCCGCTGGCGAGATCTTCGAGGAGGCGGCGCATGATCTTGCCCGACCGTGTCTTGGGGAGTTCGGGCGTAAAGACGACCTCCTCGGGACGGGCGATCGGGCCGATGGCGTCCTCGACGCCCTCGACGATTCGCTCGCGCATGGACTCGCTATCGCCTTGGCCCTCCTCGAGGATGACGTAGGTGTAGACGGCCTGGCCTTTGACCTCGTGGCTCCCGCCGACGACGGCGGCTTCGGCGACGCCCTCGACGCCGACGATGGCGCTCTCGATCTCCATGGTTCCCAGTCGATGTCCAGAGACGTTGATCACGTCGTCGACGCGGCCCAGAATCGTAATGTAGCCGTCGTCGTCGATCTTGGCACCGTCTTCGGGGAAGTAGACCCACTCGTCGCTCTCTTCGTCGGAGTACTCCTGCCAGTACTCTGCGAGGAACCGTTCGTCGTTCTGATAGAGCGTGCGAAGCATGCCGGGCCACGGATTCTGGACGGTGAGATAGCCGGCGTCGCCGGCTTCGATCTGCTCGCCGCTCGTATCGACGATCCGCGCGTCGATTCCCGGCAGCGGTGGCCCCGCAGAGCCGGGTTTCATCGTCCCGACGCCGGGCAGCGTCGTGATCATCATGCCACCGGTTTCGGTCTGCCACCAGGTATCCACGATCGGACAGTTCTCGCCGCCGATGTGGGTGTAGTACCACTTCCACGCCCGCGGGTTGATCGGTTCGCCGACCGTTCCCAGCAACCGAAGACTCGAGAGATCGTGTTCCTCGGGGTACTGGCTACCCCACTTCATGAACGCCCGAATCGCCGTCGGTGCGGTGTAGAAGATGTCGACGCCGTTTTTCTCGACCAGTTCCCAGAGACGGTCCCGCTCGGGGTAATCGGGGGTCCCTTCGTACATCATCGACGTGGTCCCGAGTGCGAGCGGGCCGTAGACGATGTAGGAGTGGCCGGTGATCCAGCCGATGTCCGCGGCACACCAGTAGGTGTCTTCGGGCTTCACGTCGAGAACGGCGTGGCTCGTCCACGCCGCGTAGGAGAGATAGCCGCCGGTGGTGTGTTTGACGCCCTTAGGCTGGCCCGTCGTCCCGGAGGTGTACATCAGGAACAGCATGTCCTCCGCGTCGCGTGAGACCGGCTCGACCGACGCGCCCGCGTGTTCCTCGATCAGTTCGTCGTAATCGTGGGCCGAATTCCCAAGGAAGTGGTTCAGTTCGTCACCCAGTCGGTCGACGACGACGCTCGTGACCTCGTGGTCGACGCCTCGGAGCCCCTTGTCCGCTTTCTCCTTGTGGTTGAGCGCGTCGCCACGGCGGTAGTAGCCGTCGCAGGTGACCAGGTACTCGGAGTCGGCGGCGTTCATCCGCGTTGCCAGCGCGTCCGCCGAGAAGCCGGCGAAGACGACCGAGTGTGGCGCACCGATTCGCGCACACGCCAGCATCGCGATCGGCAACTCCGGAATCATCGGCATGTACAGCGTGACCACGTCGTCCTCCTCGACGCCGAGGTCCCGCAGCGCCGCCGCAAATTCCTCGACCTCGTTCAACAGGTCGCCGTAGGTGTACGTTCGCGTCTCGCCCAGTTCACCCTCCCACTTGATTGCCGCACGATTCTTCGCGCCGTCTTCGACGTGACGATCCAGACAGTTCGCGGATGCGTTGAGCTCGCCGCCGGTAAACCACTTGTAAAACGGCGCGTCGTCGTCCTCGAGGACCGTCTCGTACTCCTGATCCCACGAGAGGAGGTTCGCAGCGCGTTCCCAGCAATCGGGCCAGTTCTCTTCGAACTCCTCGTAGATCCCGTCGTCGGCGACGTTCGCCTGCTCGACGAACGACTCTGGTGGGTCGAACGTCTCCTGATCTGCGAGTCGTGCTTCGAGTTCTCCGTCTCCGTCGGTGTCAGTGTCGCCGGATTCCTCCGCCATGGTCACCGAATCGATCATGATCGAAATAAACGTTCCCCTCGATGTCGCTGCGTGCGGCGATTTTCTGTCCGGACGAGCGAGTGCGAGTTTTATCACTCGAGGACCGCAATCACCTTCTCGAGAGCGGCCGTCGAGACGGTATGGCCGGCGGATCGATCTACAGGTCTGACGGGGCGAAACGCGAGCTCGAAGACCACTACCGACGTGGCGTCGACCGCCTCGAGCGGATCGGTGACGTGGACGTCGACTCGAAGTGGGTCGAGACCCGATACGGCCGTACGCACCTCCTCGTCGCCGGTCCCGAGGACGCGCTACCGGTCGTCGTCTTCCACGGCGGCAACGTCACCAATCCCGTCAGTCTCGAGTGGTTCCTCCCGTTAGCCGGGCAGTACCGACTCTACGCCCCGGACACGATCGGCCACCCCGGACTGAGCGCCGAGACGCGACTCTCTCCCGCAGATGACAGCTACGGGAAGTGGGTCGTGGATATCCTCGACGAACTCGGTCTCGAGTCCGCGCCGATGATCGGCCCTTCCTACGGCGGCGGGATTGTCCTGCGAACCGCGGCCTACGCACCGAACCGGATCGACGCGGCGGCGCTGTACGCGCCCGCGGGACTCGCGACGGGATCGGCTTGGCGTCTGCTCTCCGAGATCGTCGTCCCCATGCTGTGGTACCGACTCGCACCCTCTCGCACGCGTCTCGAGCGCGCCATCCAGCCGATGTTCACCGACTCGACGGACGAACTCGACGACGATCTCGTCGAGCAGATCGGTGCGGTTTTTCGGGGTGTGAAACTGGAGCGGGAGTTTCCGGCGCGGGCGAGCGCGGCGGAACTGCGAGCGTTCGACGCGCCGACGCTGCTGGTGCTCGCGGAAGACGATCTGTTCTTCCCGCCGCGAGCGGTCGGCCCGCGAGCGCGCGAGGTGATTCCGAACCTCGTGAGCGACGTCCTCTTGCGGGGCGAAGCGCACTTCCCGTCACCTACGGGACGGACGAAACTCGTCGAGCGGATCCGCGAGTTTCTCGACGAGTACGGAGACTCGTGAAGACCCCATTCAGGCCAGCCCGATTTCCTCCGAGTAGGCTCCGTACTCGGCCTCGAACACGCTCATGATCTCGCCCATCGTCGCGTAGGTCTTGACCGCGTCGACGATGTACGGGATCGTGTTCTCTCCGCGGTCGATCGCCTCGCGGAGGTCCTCGAGTGCGTCCTCGACGGCCGCGTCGTCACGCTCGGCTCTGGTGTCGGCGAGGCGCTCGAGCTGGCGCTCTTGGGTGGTCTCGTCGATGTCGAGGATGTCCGGGCTGGTGTCCTCGTCGATCGTGTACTTGTTGACACCGACGACGACTTCGTCTTCGTTCTCGACGCGTTCTTGGTACTCGTAGGAGGCCTCCTGGATCTCCCGAAGGAAGTAGCCGTCGTCGATTCCCTGGAGGATGCCGTCGCGAATCGAGCCGTCGCCCAACTCGCGGATGTGCTCGATGTACTCCATGGCTCGCTGCTCGGTCTCGTCGGTGAGCGATTCCACGGCGAAGCTCCCGCCGAGCGGGTCGACGATGTCGGCGGCACCCGACTCCTCGGCGATGATCTGTTGTGTGCGCAAGGCAACACGGACTGCCTGCTCGCTGGGCAGGGCCAGCGCCTCGTCGAAGCTGTTGGTGTGCAGCGACTGGGTGCCGCCGAAGACGCCTGCCAGCGCCTGAATGGTGACTCGGACGACGTTGTTCAGCGGCTGCTGGGCGGTCAGCGACTGACCCGCCGTCTGGGTGTGGAACTTCAGACGTTTGGATTCGGCGCGCTCGGCGTCGTACCACTCGTCCATCACGCGGGCGTAGATCCGTCTGGCCGCCCGGTACTTCGCGACCTCCTCGAAGAAGGAGTTGTGGCAGTTGAAGAAAAACGAGAGGCGCGGCGCGAACTCGTCGACGTCGAGTCCGCGGTCGATCGCGTCTTCGACGTAGCCGAAGCCGTCGGCGAGCGTGAAGGCGAGTTCCTGAACCGCCGTCGAACCGGCTTCGCGGATATGATAGCCTGACACCGAGATTGGGTGGAATTTCGGCGTCTCCGCCGTCGCGAACTCGACGACGTCCGTCACGAGATCCAGCGAGGGCTCCGGCGGGATCACCCACTCCTTCTGTGCGATGAACTCTTTGAACATGTCGTTCTGGAGCGTCCCGCGGAGCTTCTCGCGGGGCACACCGCGCTGGTCTGCGAGCGCGACGTACATCGCGTAGATCACTGGTGCAGAGGGATTGATCGTAAACGAGGTCGAGATCTCCTCGAGATCGATCCCGTCGAAGAGGGTCTCCACGTCCCGCAGGGTGTCGACGGCGACGCCCTCCCTACCGACCTCGCCGTCGCTCATCCGGTCGTCCGAGTCCAGTCCCATCAGCGACGGCATGTCGAACGCGACCGACAGCCCCGTCTGGCCCTCGTCGATCAGGTAGTGAAAGCGCTCGTTGGTCTCCTCGGCGGTCCCGAAACCCGCGAACTGACGCATCGTCCACGTCCGCCCCCGGTACATCGTCGGGTACGGGCCGCGGGTGTAGGGCTCCTCGCCCGGAAAGCCGAGATCCTCGAGATAATCGAGGTCGGCGACGTCCTCGGGTGTGTAGAGACGGTCGACCTCGAGGTTCGAGACGGTCGCGAACCGATCGCGTCGCTCGCCATAGCGCTCGAGAGTCGGCTCGAGGGACCCTCTTTCCCAGGACGTACGCGCCTCGCGAATGTCGTCGAGTTCCTCGTCGTCGTACATGATCGTATCCGTAATATTTGCCGGAGGAACCATTAAGGATTCCGGGGCTGTGTCGACGACCAGCGATCCGACTACGGACGCACGTGCTCGTGCTCGAGCCCGATTCGCTCTCGATCCCAGTCGATGTCCACGAGGTTCGAGGGCGTCCCGCTGAGTCCACGTCGACTCACGACCTCGAGCGTTCGGTTTCGCGCCTCGGGAGTGAACGGCGCCGCAGCCATCACTCGAGCGACGTCGGCGCGGGGGATCGATCCGGAGACGGTGTCACCACCCTCACCGACGAGGATATCCCCGATCTCGCTCGGCGGCTCGTCCGTGAGTTTGCCGGGCCGAACGATGGTATAGCCGAGGCCGGACCGACGGATCGCCGCTTCGGCGTCCTGTTTGGCTTTCAGCGACGCGTTGATCAACAGGCGAGCCGGAAGTGACATCCCCGATTTCGAGCTTCCGACGCCGATCGCGCTCTGCATCACGAAGTGATCGACGTCCGCGCCGACCGAGGCCGTGACGAGGTTGATCACGCCCGTCCGATCGACCAGTTTGCCGCCGACGACGTGTCGCAGACTCGGCGCGGTTCCCAGCGCACACAGGACGATATCACAGTTGCGGGCGGCGCGCACCGCGTCGGCCGAGTCGAAGAAGTCGACGACCTCGACCTCGTCTGCACCGAGTCGCTCGAGTGCGTCGACGTCGGCGTACGACCGCGTCGTCGCCCGGACCTGAAGGTCGGTCGGCCGAAGGACGGCGAGCAGTTCGCGGCCGGTGTCTCCACTGGCGCCTGCGACGAGGACGCGGTCGGTGGTTGGGGACATATCGACCGTACCTCGTGTGTGCCTATAATGGTCTCCAGCGGTCAGTACGGGAGACCGTCGCCGAGCGGAACATCTCTTGACACCGGTCCGACCCGTGCCGAAACAATGAACAGCACCGTCCGAGAACACCTCTCGCATGTCTCAGCGCCGCCCGTTCGTCGACCCGAACTCCGAGGAACTCGACTACGACTGGCTCGTCGACGAACTGATCCCGATCGCCAAACTCCTGCTCGTCTTCGGAGTCGTCGGCGCGTTCCTCTCGCTTCTCGCCGCGTCGATGCGCCCGGGGACGGTACAACAACTGATCGCGTACGCCGCCCAGTTCGTCTTCTCGCTCGGCGGGTTCGTCACGCTCCTGTACGTCATCGTCCGAGCGCTGCAGATCAACGAGGCGCTCGAGGCGGGAACTGTGGGACGGGGAACCGACCCGAAAGCCGGATCCGAAACGGTCGAGCGAACCCGAATCGACGTCGAGTCCGGGGACCGAACCGACGAACTCGGTGACGGGGCCCAGACGGAGCCGACGGGAGACGACGACACTGACCACGAAGAGGAACTGAGCGACACCGAAGACCGTCAGTAGTGGCCCATCACGCCCAGTTTTCGGGCACGACGGAGCAACAGATGAAACGTCAGGTAGCCGACCGCGAGGTAACACAGGCCGTTGGCGACCAAAATCCCGAGTTCAACGGCGGGGAACTCCCAGAGCCGAACGCCCTCCGTCATCGCCTCCTGTAACATGCTGCTTCCCTGGCTCAACGGCAACGCTTTGAGCCACTCCCGGCCGTCGACCGGCGTCGCGATCAGCGCGATCAGCCCGAACTGGAGCAACTGGAAGACGTTCTCGATTCGTTTGTACAGCAACGCGAACCCGGCGAAGACGAAACCGAGGCCGACGACCGAGAGCGTCGTCACGACGACCAGCGGAACGACCGTCACGGCGTCGATCGACAGCGTCTGATCGGTCGTCACGAGCATCATCGCCAGCAGGACCAGCCCGCCGGCGATACTCGTACAGATGTTCACCGCCGTCTTGACGGCCATCAGCGTCCCCATACCCGACGGCGACATGTACAGCTGCTCGAGGGTCCCCCACTGGGCCTCGCGGGTGACCTGTCCGGAGGTACTGTGGTAGGCCGATATCGCCACCGAGAACAGGAAGAAGCCGACGATGATCCCGTCGAGCGTGTCGGTGATCGCGGCGCCCGCGACGGCCTGCCCGCCGAAGAAGATCATCGCGAAAAAGAGGTAGGCACCGAGGAAGCCGAAGGCGGTGTTGATCCAGTAGCGACGCCAGAGGATGACCTTCTTCTCGAGGACCGCTCGGGTCAACAAGGAGAGTTCGGTCGCCGTCATCGGTCGGCCGCCTCCGTCTGTGTGGGCGTGTGCGCTTGCGGGTCGTCGCCGACGGACTCGGTGTCCGACGTGAACGCTGATTCCGACTCCGACTCTGACTCTGACTCCATCTTCACCCCCATCTCGGTCTCCCCGTTCCCCGCTGTCGACGTCTCGCTCTCGCGATCGGTCAACGCGAGGAACACGTCCTCGAGATCCGGCTCGAGCGCGGTCACCGTCACGAGCGGGCAGGGCGACTCCCGGACGACGTCCATCATCGCGTAGAAGTCCTCGCCCCGCCGCAGCGTCGCATCGAATCGCTGGTGGTCCCCCACCGTCGTCCAGCCGTCCGCCCCGAACTCGCTCTCGAGACGCTCTCGGCGCTCCGGGGCGAGCGTCCCGTCGACGGTCACCCGGTAGGTCTGCGTTCGGAAGACGTCGACCAGTTCCTCGAGCGAGTCGTCCGCGACGACCTGTCCGTCGTTCATGACGATCACGCGATCGCAAACGTCCTCGACGACGTCCATATCGTGACTCGAGAGAACGATCGTGATCGACTCCCGCTCGGCCAGCCGGCGCAGTTCCGCACGCAAGTCCAGCGAGCTCTCGACGTCGAGTCCGAGCGTCGGTTCGTCGAGAAAGACCACCGACGTCTCTCGGGCGAGCGTACACGCCAGCGACGTCTTCTGTTTCATCCCGCGGGAGAGCTTGTTGACCGGGACGTCGGCTTTCTCGACGAGATCGAGGTCCTCGAGCAACCGGTCGTGACGTTCCCGGACATCAGTCTCGGCCGGGTCGTGCCCGCCGAGTCTGGCGAAAAATCGCAGGTTCTCCCGTACCGTGAGCCGCCAATAGACGTTCCGTGCGCCCTCGAGCATGGCCGCGACGCGCCGGTAGACGGCCCGCGGCGCGTCGGTGGTCTCGATCCCCTCGATCGTCACCGAGCCCTCGTCGGGGACGACCAGTCCGAGCATCGCCTTGATCGCCGTCGTCTTGCCGGCGCCGTTCGGGCCGAGCAGTCCGACGACGGTCCCGCGGTCGATCTCGAAATCGACGCCGTCGACCGCCAGCACGTGGTCGTCGCCGCTCCCATAGGTCTTGGTCAACCCCCTGACCGAGACGACTGTCTCGTCCGTCCCCTCCCCGGAACGACCCCCTTCACCGCGGTCACTCGCCGACTTCGAGTGTTCCGTGGCGCTCGTCGAGCCTGTCATTCCGAACTAGTAACCGAGGTATCTGGATAAGCGTTTCTGGTCCGGGCGAGAAGGGGCGGAAAACTCGATGTCGACCGACGATCGTCCGACGGTATCGGGATCGAGGCGACGGTAATCGGCGTCCTCGAGCCCACCAACAGGGTATCAGTGCCCGTGCTCGACGTCGTAGACCGTTTCCCGGTCGCCGTCCAGTACGAACGGTCCCTCCTCTGGGGTTCGCTTCGTCACTGCCGCGGCCCGCAGGACGTACGACGTGAGGACGGTGTAGGGAGCGAGGGCGATCGTATACGCGAGACTGATGAAGACTGTCAACGGCGTGTAGCCGAAGAAACTGACGTTAGGGAAGATTCCGGAATCGATCGCGAGCAGGACGTAGGTGATGAAGAAGATAATCGGGAGGGAGACGGTCAACAGCGTCGTCGAGAGGTCAGAGAGCTCGAGCTTGTAGTACAGCGTCTTGAAGTACTCCCGACTGACCATCAGCTTGTGGAGCGTATCCATGATGTCCTCGATCACGGATCGTTCGGCGTCGGTGAGCTCGTCGCCGTACTTCGTGAGGATGCGCCGCGACTGGTAGAGCTGCCACGACGAATCGTAGTTCAGGCCCGTGAGGAGTTCGTCCGTCGACCCGGACGGGACACGAGAGAACGTCGTCAGCACTTCCTCGGTGTTCGCGTGGATGTCGGTCCGGAGCCGTTCGAGTTCGTCGTGATACTCACGCCCCGTCGCTCCGTCTCGCTCCGTTGTCTCCTCGAGCTGCTGGAGGTCGTCCGCCCGTTGTTTGACCGATCGGAGGACGACGGCAGTGAACTGGCCGGGACGTGCAGGACTCACGTCCACGATGTCGTTGCTCTCGAGCTCACCCTGAAACTCGATGATCGTGTCGACACGTTCGGACTGGTTGCCAAGCGAGGTCAGTTCCTGAGAAATCCCGACCGCCGCGATCGAGACGACGATCGACACCAGCAGGATCGTCCCGGAAAGGAGCGTGTTGAACACCGTCTGTACCATCGTCGTCTCCCCCAGCAGTTCCTGATATTCGATCGGCCAGATCCCGCCCATCACGAGCATGACACAGAAGACGGTACCGAGCAACGCGACGGCGACCCGCTCACGGTCGCCATCGAAGAGGATCCAGCGTTTGATCCGGTTCTCACTCGAGCGGTCGATCCGTCTCTGGAAGGTTCCGAGCCGATTCCGCACGGACTGGAGTACCGAGTCACCATCGGCCATCGATCGATACCCGACATCCCCGACGAATAAATAGGAACCACCGGCTTCGCTCTGGTCTTCGCCGAACCGATTTCCCCGAGTACTCAACCCTCGTCGGACTGCAACCGCTTGGTCGTCTCGACCAGCGGATGTCTGGCGTAATCGACGATATCGATATCGTCGAGCGTCTCGAGGTCCTCCTTGGCGGCCGTCCGGGCCATTCCGAGGTCGATCGGATGATCGATAACGATCACGTAGGCGTCCATCTCGTCGATATTCAGACGGTCGGCAGCCAGCACCCGATGGTGCCCGTCTGCCAGAAACAACGTCCCACCGTTGTCGATCACGACGAGCGGTTCGGCGAGTCCGTGCTCGAGTTCGTACCGTCGCCCCTCGAGTTCGTCGGCGTACACCCGCCCCTGCGTCGGGATGAGACCGTGGAGTGGGACCGTTCGGCGCTCCTCGCGCAACTCGATCGAGTGGATGTTCTCGAGAGTTCGCATCAGTTTCCCGACCTTCTCGGGGGTCGCACGCTCGATTTGGCTGCGGATGACGTCCGCGTTGGAGATGATCCCGACCAGATTTCCAGCGTCGTCGACGACCGGGAGTTTCTGGATGCCCGACCGAAGGATCACTCGAGCCGCGTCTGTGACTTTCATCTCCGGATGGGCGACGATCAGATCGGTCGTCATCACCTTGAAGATCGGCTCGCCATCCTCGGCCAGCAACAGGTCACGCGCGCTGATGAACCCCTCCACGCGTCGTCGATCACAGACGGGGAAGCCACTGTGCTCCTCACTTTCGGCGATCCGAACCGCGACGTCGCGAACGGTCGCGTCGGGCGAGACGGTCACTACGTCTCGAGTCATGTACTCCTCGACTTGCGCCTTCGTCCCGGTTCCGTCGACCGCGTTCATACCGACACAACGGAACCGGTGCGCAAAAACCTCCCGTCGACTCACACCGCTATCGGTGGCTCACAGTGTCCTCGGAGCGTGTTCGTACTCACGCTCATGCTCATGCTCGTTCTCACATTCACGCTTGCTCACTCGTTTCCGAGTGTCTGTCCTCTCTGTTCGTCTCCTCAGTCCTCGTCTCCCCCTCTCCCGTCCTTGACCCCACCCTCACTCTCACCCTCCGCCACCGTCTCGTTCGCCATAAACAACCACTCGCTGGCCTGGCTGTACGCTCCAACCGGCGTCCCCGGCCGCGTCCGGATCGCCTCGAAGAACCGATCCGTAATCACCTCCTCGACGACGCTCAGGATCGAATCGACCTGCTCCTGGTCGTCGACACCGCCGAGACTGCCAACCTCGAGTTGTGCGCCGGCCATATCGGCGTGGCCGCCGGCGCTTCCGATCTGGTCGAACGCATCTCGGAGCGTCTCGCCGAGATCGATCTCGCTCGCACGCGACCGGGCCGAGAGAAACACCATCTCGTCTATGAACCCGTACACGAGCGTCGTGTTCACTCCCTCCATGTTCAACAGCTGTTCGGCCGCCTGCGGTAACGAATCACGATCGGTGATGTAGCCCGCACTCGAGACGACCACCGTCCCTCGCTGGGTACGTTTCTTGATCGCTCTGGCGATCGTCTCGAGGGTCTCTCCCTCGACCGTCGGCTCTTCGACCTGTTCTAACACGCTTTGATCGACGGCCGGTAACAACGTCGCCGCCGCCCGGAAGTCGATCGCGGACACCTCTCGCGTGAAGTCGTTCGTATCGACTCGAATCCCGTACAGCAGCGCCGTCGCCGTCCGACGAGGGAAATCGAGACCGAACCGCTCTATGTACTCGGTCATGACGGTACTGGTCGCTCCCGCGTTCTCCCGCAGATCGACGAACTCCCCGGGAACCGGCCCTCGAGGCGGGTGGTGATCGATGACGATATCGACGTGCAGTTCCGGCGGAAGCTGGTCGTTGACACCGGGTCGCGAGTGGTCGACCAGCGCGAACGCGGAGTACTCGCCCAGCGAATCCTCCGAACTGAGGTTTCGCAAGTCGAGATCGAGCAGGTTCACCATCGCCCGGTTCTCCTGGTGAGAGATCTCTCCGAAGTAGCAAGCCTGGGCCTCGACGTCGACTGCAGCCGCGAGATCCGTCAACGCGACGGCACTGGCGATCGCGTCCGGATCGGGATTGTCGTGCATGACGACCGCCAGCGTGCCCTCGATCGTGGAGAGCTGGCGGCGCAACGCCAACGCTTTCGACGCCTCGGCACTCGTTGACTCCTCGAGTATCCGATCGGCGAGCGACTGGGTCGGATCGACGATCCGATCGGCGAGCTCCTCGATCACGGCCCGGTTCTCACCGGTGAAATTCCCGCCCGCGTAGACGACCAGGACCGCGTTCGGAAACTGCTCGTGGGCTCGCTCGAGTGTGAGGCGGTTCCTGTCGGTCCGGTCGCCAGCGACGAGGACGACCATCGGTTCGTCGACGTCGCCGAAGGCGTTCGGATCGGTCGGATCACCCTGCTGGGCCGGGACGTTGTCGTCGCGAAGCGTCTCGACGATGTCCGCGTTCTCCGCGACGACCAGTAACGAGCCGTCGCGCTCGGGCAGTTGCTCGACGATGCGTTGACCGACGCTCCCGCACCCGAGCACGAGACGGGAAACCATATCGCGGCTTACGACCGGCGAGGGTAAAATCTACCGGACTGCGAAGTGGTCACGGTCTACTCCGTCGACGGTGACCCCTCTCAGCTGTGGCATCGAACGCAAAACGCGGATCGAAACGGCACCGAAAACCGATCGGTCAGGATTTCAGGGGATGATCGCCCCGGCCGCACCGATCGCGGCATCGGCGACCGGACCGAAGCCCGGCAGGATGAGGACGGTCATCACGGCCGCGACGACGATCGCGGCGTAGAGGCCCGTCGGCTGGGAGAGCGATTCTCGCTCGAGGACCGGATCCTCGATCCAGACCGCCTTGACCAGCCGCGAGTAGTAGTACAGCGAGAGCGCGCTGTTGATCACGAGCGCCGCGGCGACGGCGAGCAACCAGGGGTTGGCCGACGCCGCCTCGAGGGCACCCGTGAACAGGAAGTACTTGCTCCAGAAGCCGCCGAACGGCGGAATGCCGGCGAGACTGAACATGAAGACCGCGAGCGCGACACAGGCGATCGGTGCCTGTTTCGAGAGCCCGTTGTAGTCTTCGAAGGTGCGGCCGACACCCCAGTACTCCGCGAGCGCGACGAACAGGAACGCACCCGTGTTCATGAAGCCGTAGACCAGCAGGTGCATCATCGCCGCACCGAGGACGAGTTCGCCGCCGTCGACAGTCAGGCCGGCGAGCCCGATCAGTGCGTAGCCGGCGTGACCAACGGAGGAGTACGCCAGCATCCGTTTGACGTTGTTCTGGGTCGCCGCCGCGAAGTTCCCGACCGTCATCGTGACGATCGCGAGGACGATGAACACGAGCGACCAGTCGATGCCCAGCGTCTGCATAACGTCTAACGGGAACGCCGTCGTGAACACGCGGAAGGCGATCACGAAGCCGGCGGCCTTGGAGGCCGACGAGAGGAACGCCGCGATCGGTGCCGGCGCACCCTCGTAGGCTTCCGGTGCCCAGAAGTGGAAGGGCACGCTCGCGGTCTTGTACGCGAACCCACCGATCAACATCAGGACGCCGATTCCGAGCAATCCGTTCATCTCCTCTGCAGCACCGAGGTTGTCGGCGATCGCGTCGAGTTGCATGTGGCCGGTCGCCCCGTAGACGAGGCTGATCCCGTAGACGAAGATCGCCGAGGACAGCGCCCCGATCAGGAAGTACTTCAGCCCTGCTTCGACGCTCCCGCGGTTACTCTTCAGGATCGCGACCAGCGCGAACGACGGCAGGCTGGCCAGCTCGAGGGAGATGAAGATCGTCACGAGGCTGTTCGAGGCAGCCATCGTCGACATCCCGGTCGCCGCGAGCAAGACCAGCGAGTAGTACTCGGCCTGATAGGCGTGATCGCGAAGGTAGTCGTAGCTGGCGATCGAGACCAGCGCCGTCACGACGCCGACGATGATCATGAAGAACAGGGCCATCTGATCGACGATCAGCTGCCCCTCGAACAGATCGAAGACGCCGTTGCCACCCTCTGCGACCGGCGTTCCGACGCCGGCGAGGATGAACCAGACGGCGACGGCGAGCGAGGCCAGCGAGCCGACGGCCGCGACGCCCGCGATCACGGGTCGGTTGGTCGAACGCGGGTTGATACTATCGTAGGTGAACAACACCAGCGCCGTCAGCGCCAGAATCATCGGCGGTGCGAGCGCCGTCAGTTCGGGCATCTCGAGGACCGCCATCAGGCGTCACCTCCGAATTCGGCGAGGTCGACGATCGGATCGACTGCGTCTGTAATCATCTCGAAGATCAGTTCTGGAGCCACGCCGAGTGCGATGATCAGTCCCAGCAGGACGAACATCGGTGCGATGTCGTGCAGCGGGGCGCGGCGGATCTCGTAGTCAGTTTCCAGCCGGAAGGGACCGAACAGGGTCCGCTGCATCGCGAACAGCAGGTAGCCGGCGACGATGACGATACCGAACATCGCCAGTCCGGTAAACAGCGGCATGTACGTCGACGCCTCGGAGCCGAACGCGCCGAAGAAGATGAAGTACTCCGCCGCGAAGCCGCTCATCAGGGGCAGCCCCATGTAGCCGAAGGCACCGGCGATGAGGACGCCAACCGCGATGGGCATCTTGTCGGCCATTCCGGACATGTCCGTCACCATCCGGGTGTGTGTCGCGTTGTAGATGACGCCGACGGCCATGAACATCAGTCCGGAGATCAGGCCGTGAGAGACCATCTGGAAGGTCGCGCCACCGATACCGAACTGGGTGTACGCGACCAGTCCGAGGATGACGTAGCCCATCGACGACACCGAGGAGTAGGCGACGATCCGCTTTAAGTCGGTCTGGGCCAGCGCGAGCATCGCACCGTAGATGACGCTGATGACCGCGATGGCGGCGATCGGAACCACGAACTGCGAGACCTGATCCGGGAACATCGTGAAGTTGAACCGGAGCAGGGCGTAGGTCCCCATCTTCAGGAGGACGCCCGCCAGCAGCACCGACGCAGGGGTCGGTGCCTCGACGTGAGCGTCCGGCAGCCAGGTGTGGAACGGCACCACCGGAACCTTGACCGCGAAGCCCAGGAACATCGCGACGAACACCAGCGAGGTCAGCGTCCCCGAACCGATGCCGGCGAAGCTCTCGGGGCCGCCGTTGAGCATCGCAGCCGTGATCTCGGGCAGGGCGAAACTCGAGACGCCGTCACCGAGCGCGAACACGAGCGCGATGAACGACCCGAACATCACGAGCGACGCCACGTTCGTGTAGACGAAGAACTTGATCGCGGCGTACTTCCGGCGCGGGCCGCCCCAGATCCCGATCAGCAGGTACATCGGGATCAACACGGCCTCCCAGAAGATGAACCAGAGGAAGAAATCAAGCGCCACGAAGACGCCGATCAGGTTCGCCTCGATGAAGAGGACGAGTCCGTAGAACTGGGACTCGCGCATGTCGATCGGCGTCCACGAACTCATGATCGCCAGCGAGACGAGTATCGTCGTCAGGACGACCAGCGGCAGGCTGATGCCGTCGATGCCGACGAACCACGTGATCGCGTAGTCGCCCAGTTGGATCCACTCCATCTGGGACTCGAAGGCGAGCGTGCCGTCGAGTAAGGCGTTACCACTGCCGTCGAAGACGGCGAACATCCACAGGCTGATCGCCACCGGCACGAGGCTGATGACGAACGCGAGTTTGCCCGCGATCCGATTCGGCGCGACGAACGTTACGAGCGCGCCGACCAGTGCGACTGCAATAAGTGCTTCAATCATCATACGAACCACCCTCCGTAGACGCCGAGACCGACAACTAACGCGATGAACCCGAGGACGATCAACGCCGCGTAGTTCGTCACGACACCCGTCTGAAGTCGCTTCATTCCGCCGCTACCGAACAGGCTCACACTCGAGACGCCGTTGACGACGCCGTCGATGACGCTCTGGTCGAAGCGGTCGGCCATCCGTGCGGTCGGCATGGCCAGCCCCTGTGCGATCCAGACCTGCACTTCGTCCTGATAGTAGTTGCTGCGCAGAACCTCTCGAGCGGCGCCCAGGTTCTCCGTGTGGGGCACCGGCTCGGGCACGTTGTACAGGACGTGTGCAACGATCGCACCAGCGAGTGCCAGTCCGAGTGCGAGCGCACCGGCGATCAGGAGCGTGATCGTCTGGGAACCGGCGATGTACGTCGTATCGAGGCCGGCTGTGTCACTGTATTCGCTGTAGGTCAGACCAGTCATTCCCTCCGTGTACTGGCCGTCGAGCCAGTACTCGAGGAACATGATATCCATACCCGCGATCTTGCCGACGGGAGCAAGGTTCACGACACCTGCGAGAAGTGCGAGGACACCGAGAACGATCAGCGGAATCTTCACGTTCATCCCAACGGGATGGGGGTCGCGGGCAGCTTCCGACCGCGGCTTTCCGTGGAAGGTCAGGAAGACCATCCGGAAGGTGTAGAAGCCGGTGAAGAAGACTGCGAGCAGCCCCATCGAATAGGCCACGAGGAAGATCGGTTCCTCGAGACCGAGGATGATGGCATCGTAGAGAATCTCGTCTTTCGACCAGAAGCCAGAGAACGGAACGATGCCTGCGAGTGCGAGCGCACCCGCGAGGAACGTGTAGTAGGTGACAGGAGCCTTGTCTTTGAGGCCGCCCATCTTCCACATGTCCTGTTCGTGGTGCATGAGGATGATGACGGCACCAGCACCCAGGAACAACAGCGCCTTGAAGAAGGCGTGGTTCATGAGGTGGAAGACTCCGGCGACGTAGCCACCGACGCCCAGACCGAGCATCATGTAGCCGTACTGGCTGATCGTCGAGTACGCTAGCACCTGTTTGATGTCGTCTTTGACGACACCCATCGTCGCCGCGAACAGTGCGGTGAAACCACCGACGAACGCGATGATCGCGAGCGCCGTCGGCGAGAGTGCGTAGAAGCCGAACATCCGGGCGACGAGGTAAACGCCGGCCGCGACCATCGTCGCCGCGTGGATCAGTGCCGAAACCGTCGTCGGACCTTCCATCGCGTCGGGCAGCCAGGTGTGCAGCGGGAACTGTGCGGATTTCCCGATGACACCGCCCAGTACGAGGAGACCGAGGATCGTTACCCAGGTCTCGGCGCCGAAGCCGTGGAACGTCTCCCCGGCGTCGATCGCGCTCTGGGCTTCGTTCACGAACGAGGCGTCGCCCGCGAACGTGAGCGTCCCGAAGGTCGCACCGATGGCGACGACCCCGATCAGGAAGAAGTAGTCACCGAAGCGGGTGACCAAGAACGCCTTCTTCGCCGCCGAGGGCGCGCTTCGCGTGCGGAACCAGAACCCGATGAGCAGGTACGAGCACAGCCCGACGAGTTCGAAGAACATGAACGCCATCAGCAGGTTGTCCGCGAGGACGAACGCGAGCATGCTGAACGTGAAGAGACCGAGCTCGGCGTAGTATCGCGGGAGACCGGTCTCGCCCTCGGCGTTCATGTAGCCGAGGCTGAAGATGTGAACCAGCAACGCGACCAGCGAGACGATGACCAGCATCAGCGCTGACAGCGGATCGATCAGGATTCCGAAGTGGAACGTGATCTCGTCACCGATCGCCCAGTCGTAGAGCGGTTCGTTGTACACTTCACCGCCTGCGACGGTCGCGAGCATCCACAGCGAGAGCAGTAACGAGCCTGCCGTCGCGAGGATGCCTGCGTACGCGCCTTTCTTCGGCATGCCGTTGCCGAAGACGAGCGCGACCACGAACGCCGCGAGGGGGAGCAACGCAATCGCCGGAGCGAATTCGAATGCACCTACCATCTTACCACCTCATTGCCGACGGCACTGTCACGTCGACGTCGCGGAAGTTGCGGTACAACACCAGGATGATTCCCAGTCCGACCGCCACTTCCGCTGCGGCGAGCGCCATCGTGAACAGTGCGAACACCTGTCCGGAGAGATTGCCGTGATAGAACGCGAACGCGATCAGGTTGATGTTGGCCGCGTTCAGCATGATCTCGACGGACATCAGGAACATCAACGCGTTCCGACGCGTCAACACGCCGAACAGCCCGATACAGAACAGGGCCGCCGACAGGAGCACGTAGTACTCGATGCCGACCGTCACGCGTCGTCACCTCCACTTCCGTCTCGACCGCCGTCCGTCGCCGGCCGAGCATCTTCTCCCGAGCGGGTCGAACCCGCTTCCGTACTCGAGAGCGCCGTCACCGGCTCGCCGCCCTCCTCGCGTTTTGCGAGCACGAGCGACGCGTCGAGTGCGGCGTCGAGAACGATCGCAGCGAGGAAGAACGCGGCGAGGAACTGCTCGGTCGCCCCGAGATTACCCTCGGTCGACTGCAACACCGTCAGGTCGAACATGGCGTAGCCGATCTGTTCGGTGATCGTGACGTCGGGGAAGCCAGCCATCTCCCCGAACTCGGCGCTCAATACGGTCAGCGCGATGATCCCGAATAGCGCCACGGCGAGAATACCGGGGAGCAGCGTCTTGCCCAGCCGTAGTTGTGGGCCGTTCGTCATGTCTGTACCACCTCGGGTGAATCCTCGGTCTGCGTCAGCATCACGGCGAACGTAATGAGAATCAGGACCCCGCCTACGTAGACGAGGACCTGCATCACGGCGACGAACTCCGCCGCCAACATCACGTAGTGGACCGCGACGCTCATCAACGCCACGCCAAGCAGGAGAGCCGAGTGCCACGGATCCCGCATGAGCACGACGCCGATCGCACTGCTCAACGTAACGAGCGCGAACAGTGCGAACGCGATCAGGTCGTATGTCATTGGTTCTGTCTGGTTGGGTATGCCCTTTGTAGATTTCGAGACGGGACGGGCAGCCCGCTCTGATTCCCTCTCCTACTGGTAGTCGACCGCACCCTCACCCTCGCCGATCCACGCACCGCGGTCCGGTTCGCGCGACTCGAGGGGGTCGATGTCTTTGTACCACGGAACGGCCTTCAGCTGCTCTTTGTTGTAAACGAAGTCGGCCTTCGTGTCGGCCGTGAACTCGAAGTTCTGTGTGAGCAGGATGGCGTCGACGGGACAGACCTCCTCGCAGAGTCGACAGTAGATACACTGACCGATGTGGAGGTTGTACTGTTCGCCGTTGCGCTGGTCGTCCGTGACGATCTGGATGGTGTCGTTCGGGCAGACGTTCTCACACTGGCGACACCAGATACAGCGCTCCTGGCTGAACTTGTGGACGCCACGGAAGCGTGGCGACACGTCGGGTGCCGTCTCGGGGTACTCCACGGTGAAGGTGTTCCCGTCCAGTGCGTGTTTCATCGTCGTCGCCATCGATTTGAGTAGTCCGATCATGATGCGATCATCCCCACGATGAGTGCGGTGAGCACGAGGTTAGCGAACGAAAGGACGAGCATGCCCTTCCAGCCGATTTCGATCAACTGATCGATCCGAACCCGTGGCAGCGCCGAACGCAGCCACTGGGTGAGCAAGAACACCGCCCAGATCTTGACGAGGAACCAGACGATGCCAAGCTCCGCTGGCCCCGGTCCTGCGGGGCCGCCGAGGAAGATCGTCGCGATGATCGCCCCACCAAGGAAGATGTGCAGGAACTCCCCGAGGTAGATCAGGACGAAGTAGACCGAGGAGTACTCGGTCTGGTAACCGGCGACGATCTCGGTCGGTGCTTCGGGCGTGTCGAACGGGTTCCGCCCGATCTCCGCGAAGTTCGCGACCATGAACAACACGAACGCGAACGGGTTCACGAACGCGTACCACTGCGGAATCGTAAAGCCGCCGAGGCTGATCAGCGGTTCCGCCTGAACCGCGACGATTTCACCTAGCTGGAGCGTTCCAGCGAAGATCACCACCGACATCCCGGTCACGACGAGCGGGATCTCGTAGGCAATGTTCTGGGCGACCGCACGCAGTCCGCCGATCAACGAGTACTTGTTCGACGAGGAGTAGCCGGCCATCACCAGCCCGATACTCGCGATCCCGGAGACGGCGAAGACGTACGCCAGACCGACCTCCGGATCCGCGAGATGGACGCCGCTTCCCATCGGAATTACGGCGAAGCCGAGCATCGCCGAACCGGCGACGACGATCGGCGCGAGGTCGTAGGCCGGTCGGTCGACGTTCTCCGGAATGATGAGTTCTTTCGAGAGCAGGCGAACGGCGTCGGCCACGATGATCAACAGTCCGAACGGACCGATGCGGTTGACCGCGATCCGGTCGGTGAAGGCGGCAGTGATCTTTCGTTTCGCCCACGGACCGGCGACGCCGGTCATCGCGAGCATCAGGTTGCCGACGATAAAGGCCGCGATGAACGCCGCGACGAGTTCACCCGCCGTCCCGAGCCCACCGAGACCGGTGAGATCCGCGATCCGCTCGGGAAGCAAGACAGTATCGTCCTGCTGGAGCGGGACGGGAACGAACGAGGCCCCGCTCATCGATCCACCTCCCCGAGCACGATATCCAGGCTGCCCAGCGAGGCGATCAGGTCAGGGATGTACTCGCCCTCGGACATCTCCTCGAGTGCCGAGAGGTTGTGGAAACACGGACTGCGGATCTTGAAGCGGCCGGGCTTGTCCGTCCCGTCCGAGCGGATGTAGATCCCGAGCTCACCCTTCGCACCTTCGACGGCCCGGTAGGTCTCCGTGTCCGCCTCGGGTTTGAGCGTCCGTGGGACGTTCGATTGAATCTCGCGATCGTCCTCGGGCCAGTCCTCGAGCAGATCCAGACACTGCTCGATGATCTTCGCGGACTGCTCGACTTCCTGCATCCGAACGAGCACGCGCGAGTAGTTGTCACAGCCGTCCTCGGTGACGACGTCCCACTCTAAGTTCTCGTAGTAGCCGTAAGGATCGTCACGGCGAAGGTCGAAATCGATGCCGGAGCCGCGGGCGACGGGCCCGGTGCAGCCGTACTGTTTGGCGACCTCGGGCTCGAGAATTCCGGTGTTGACACACCGGATCTGGAAGATCTCGTTGCCCGTGATGAGGTCGTCGTACTCGGCGAGTTTGGCGGGGAGTTCGTCGAGGAAGTCGCGTGTCTTCTCGAAGAACTCCTCGCGGGGTTCGGGCAGATCCCAGGCGACGCCGCCGAGTCGGAAGTAGTTGAACATCAGCCGCTGACCGGTCAGGTCCTCGAGAATGTCCTGAACGACTTCGCGATCGCGCATCGCGTACTGGAAGATGGCGGTGAAGTCGCCGTAGACGTCGAGTGCGAACGTGCCGAGTGCCAGCATGTGGGAGGCGATCCGACAGAGTTCGGCGCCCATCGTCCGGATGACCTGGGCGTACTCGGGGACCTCGAGGTCCGCGAGATCCTCCGCCACTCGGGCGTAGGCCCACTCGTTGAGCAGGCCGGCCGAGACGTAGTCCCAGCGGTCGGGGTAGGGCATGATCTGGTGGCGGTAGGTCCCCTGCTGGCACATCTGTTCCTCACAGCGGTGGAGGTAGCCGACGTCGGGTTCGACGTCGACGACGGTCTCGCCGTCGAGAGCCGCCTTGATGTGGAGCACGCCGTGGGTCGCTGGGTGGTGTGGACCGATGTTGAGGAACATCGTGTCCGATTCGGCGTCCTTCTGGTCGGGCTGGATCGGGTTCGCGTGTTCGGTCAGCGAGACGACCTGCGGTTTGGTCTGATTGTAGCCCAGCGAGAGCGGGTGTCCCTGCCAGGTCTCGGGGAGCAAGATCCGTCGCGGATCGGGGTGGCCCTCGTAGTCGATGCCGACGAGGTCGAACGCCTCGCGTTCGTGCCAGTCTGCGGTCCGGAACACCGGTTCCGCACTCTGGCTGGTCGGCTCGTCGCTCGTCGTCGGGACGACGATGCTGACCTCCTGGGTCGGATCGGCGTACTTCTTGAGATGGTAGATCGATTCGTACCGATCCTCGTACTCCTGAGCGGTGAGACACGAGAGGTGATCGAAGCCGGCCTCGTCGCGCAGATCGAAGAGCACGTCCTGCACTTCGTCCGGTCGGATGACGAAACCGGGTGCGTTCTTGTGATCGTCACGCGAGAGCGCGCGGTCACCGATGAGTTCCGCGAGTTCCTCCTCGGTGGTCTCGACGGCGGTACCGACCTGTCGTCGCGGTTCGAGTCCCGTGCTCATGGTGAATCAGCCCAATTGTAGCGCATGACGAGGTCGTCCTCGTCGATATCGTCGGCCAGTTTCTGCACGAGCTCGTCGCGCGGCAGGTCGCCGAACTGCTCGAGTTCGTACGGTTTGACCACGACGGGCGAACTCTCGCCGTTAGCGACGCGCTCTTGGAGTTTGGCGATGCCGTAGACGAGCGCCTCTGGACGGGGCGGGCAGCCGGGAACGTGGATATCGACCGGGATGATCTCCTCGGCGCCCTTGACGACGTTGTACCCCTCCTGGAACGGGCCGCCGGAGATCGTACACGAGCCCATGCCGACGACGAACTTGGGTTCGGGCATCTGGTCGTAGACGCGCTTCATGCGCGGACCGAACTTCGAGACGATCGTCCCGGGGACGATGATCACGTCGGCCTGTCGCGGTGACGCGCGTGGCACACCCGCACCGAAGCGGTCCAGGTCGTGTTTGATGGCGTAGGTGTGCATCATTTCGATGCTGCAGCAGGCGATACCGAACTGCAGCATGAACATCGACGACCCTCGAACCCAGTTCATGAACTTGTCGAACTTGGTGAGGATGAACGGTGTGGAGCCGAACGCTTCCCGGAGTTTGGAGTTGAAGCGGTCGTCGGCACCTTCACCGATGCGGGAGTCCCGCGTATCTGTCGATGGTGCGGTGCTATCGTAGATCGATTGACGTGGTTTGTTTTGGTCGCTACTCATGGTCGATCGGCCTCAGGTTCGACCTGTCGAGGGCTCGTGGCCCACTGTACTGCGCCGTTGCGCCAGGCCCACGCGAGTCCGACGAGGAGGATGGCGACGAACACCAGCATCGGACCGAGTACCTCGAGCAGGGTTACTTCGCCCGACTCGAGTGCGGGTCGGTAGATTACCGCCCACGGGAACAACAGAACGGTCTCGATGTCGAAGACGAGGAAAAGAAGCGCAACCATGTAGTACTGGATGTTGAAACGGATGCGCGTCCCTCCCGTCGGAATCTCGCCACTCTCGTAGGTGGCACGTTTACTCGTCTCGGGCACACTCGGACGCAGGAGGTACGACACCGCCATCATGCCGAGCGGAATCAGTAACCCCACGAGCGCCAGCGCCCCGATGGCTATCCATTCATTCATCTCCGTAACGTTCGGGGGTTGGAAACGCACCCATATAAGGGTTGATTCTTCGATTTTCGCCCGAATTCGATACACTGCACGGCCCTCGGAGCCGATACGCGATCCGGAGAGTCTGTGAAACTGAGAGTTTGCTCGAGTCGTGGTACCCGACGTCCCGTCCAGCAGAGACGAAATCGAAAAAATCGACGGCACCGAACACGGGTTCGCGGATCGAGACGAAACTGGAAGCGTCGGTTTCGACCGTCGTGATACTGTCTCGATGTGAGAGGTTCCGAGAGCCACGCGGTGAGTCGCTCCTCGAGAGCCGATTACTCCCGAGAGAACTCGAGTGTCCCGCCGTCGTGGAGTTCACGTGAGACGGTGCCGACGTCTTCCTGGAGGTCGTCGTGGTAGGCGACCAGTCGGTTTCGGATCTCCTCGTGCTCGCGCGCGAGAATTTGGGCTGCCGAGAGGGCGGCGTTGAACGACTTGCCGGCGTCGACGGCGGTGATCGGCGCGCCCGTGGGCATGCCGATGACGCTGTCGACGGACTTCTCCTGGACGGGGACCCCGATCACGGGCAACGGGTAGGCGATCGAGGCGGTCATGTTCGGCAGATCGGCCGACTTCCCGCCCGCACCCGCAATAATCACGTCGATGCCCCGGGCCTCGGCCGTCTCGGCGTAGGCGTACATCAGATCCGGCGTCCGATGGGCGGAGGTGACGTACGTCTCGAAGGTGAACCGCGATTCGGGCGGGGTCTCGAAGTCGGTCTGCTCTTCGAAGCCGAGTTCCTCGACGAACGCGTCGTAGGCGCCGGGACGTCGGCCGCCGGTCATCATCGTCTCGAGGTCGGAATCACTGCCCATCACGATTCCCACGTCGGGTGTCTCCTCGCTCGGACGGTCCTGCTCGGCTTCGCGGTGCAACCGATCGACGAGCTCGGTAACGGAATCTGCGGTCATACGCTCGCGTTACTCGCCGGGTGCCAAGAAACGGATGGATTCGTCCCCGGTCGGGACTCGAGAACACCACTAGATCAGGCGCGAACCCGGGAACCCGGGACGAGGACGAGAGTTACTCGAACGTGACGTCGTCCCGAAGCTCTCGAGCCGTCGCCAGCAGCTCCTCGCGGTCGTCGGTGCCGACGCCGTCGCCGGTCACCGTCACGTGGCCCAGCTTGCGCAGCGGCCGCGCCTCGCGCTTGCCGTACCAGTGGAGGTGCGCACCGTCCGTCTCGAGGATCCGATCGACGTTCGCGAGCGCTGCCTCACGAGGCTCGTCGACGTCGCCAAGGAGGTTCGTCGAGACCGTCGGACTCCGCAGGGTGGTCGAGCCCAGCGGCCAGCCCAGAACCGCTCGAGCGTGCTGTTCGAACTGCGAGGACTGCGCTCCCTCGATCGTCCAGTGGCCCGAGTTGTGCGGGCGCGGGGCGATCTCGTTGAGGAGGATCTCTCCGTCGCTCGTTTCGAACAACTCGATTCCGTAGACGCCGCGTCCGTCCATCACCTCGAGGACGTCCGCTGCGACCGCTTCTGCTTTCTCGAGGACCTCGTCGCTCGAGCGGGCGGGAACGACGGTCTCACGGAGGATCTCTTCTTCGTGGACGTTCTCCCCGACGGGGAAGGTCGCGACCTCGTCGTCGCCCTTGACGGCGATCGCCGAAATCTCGCGTTCGAAGTCCACGAAGGACTCGACCATCGCCGGACCGGCGACCGACTCGAGGGCGTCCTCGGCGTCGGCGGCCGACTCGACGGGGACGTTTCCGCGGCCGTCGTAGCCGCCGGTTCGGGCTTTGAGCATGACCGGCGCGCCGAACTCATCGATCGCGTCCCGGACGTCGTCGGCGTCGTCGACGGCCCGAAACGGCGGGA
Organism: Natronoglomus mannanivorans; assembly: GCA_025517485.1. Lineage (GTDB taxonomy): Archaea > Halobacteriota > Halobacteria > Halobacteriales > Natrialbaceae > Halomontanus > Halomontanus mannanivorans. The sequence goes on from JAOPKB010000012.1 coordinate 153,931, forward strand.
CCGGAACGCCGGCCTCCCGTAGCTCGCGTTTCTGGACGAGTTTGTCGTGGATCGTCCGCAGCGTCTCGGGGCGGGGATGGACCGGCGTCCCGGTCTCTTCGCTCACCCGCTCGAGGAGGTCCTGATCGGCGAGTTCGATCTCGAAGGTGAGAACGTCGGCGCGCTCGGCGAGCTCGCGGATGCCGGCTTCGTCGTCGAAGTCGCCAACGAGCTGGTCGCGAGCGACGAGTGCGGCCGGGCAATCCGGCGTCGGATCGAGGACGATCACCTCGACGCCGAGCGGGGCCGCCGCCTCGGCGAGCATCCGTCCGAGCTGTCCCCCACCGACTACGCCGAGGGTCGGACCCGGCGTCTGGAGCGTCGTCATCGGCCGGCGGTTGTTCTCGCCCGCGCATAAGGATTCCCAATCTCAATCGGAATCGGAATCAGTATCGGTATCGCTGCAGGCCACTCGAGAGCCCCTGGAGAGGCTGTTCGGGTGGTGTCGATTCGAGAGACTACAGACGTGTGTGCGAGTGAAACGGGTGCAGAATACAGACCCTCGCGGTCAGGACGACGACTCGAGTTCCTCGAGTGCGTCCGCCCGAACGTAGAAGACGGTGGTGTCACCGGGGCTTCGCATGTCGTGGGCGGCCTTGACGTACTCGCCGGCGCGCTGGTCGACGAGCTCCTCGTTGTTCACCCCGTCGTGTTCCTGGTGGGTGATCACGACGGCCGGCGACTCGGTGCGCAGCAGTTCGTCGAGTTCGTCCTCGTCGTGTGCGCTCAGTCGATCGGCGCCCGCGCGTTCTATGTACCAGGGAAGCGGCAACCGACGATACCAGTTCCCGTTTTCTTCGACGCGCTCGCTGGTCCCGTCGTCGTTTTCGATCCAGCGGTCGGTCACCGGCGGCCGATACGCCGCGCTCTCGTTGTCTATCGCGTACTCCTCACCGAAGTAGAGGACGGGATCGCCCGTCGTCTCGACGACCGCTTCGACGTCTGCGAGCGTCTCGCGGACGTCCTGGGTCGGCTGGGCGTACTGGACCATGTGATCCTGGCCCGTCTCTCGGGTATTCGTCGGGTCGTACGCCGTCCCGCTGACGATCGCGAGCATCGAGACGAGGAGGATCGCGGCGACGGTCACCGAGAGGACGGCGTCGACGCTCCGATCGAGGTGTCGATCACGAACGTCGTCGATCGACTCGAGACCGCGGGCGAGGACCCAGGCGAGTGCGACGCCGGCGGGGAACGCCAGCGGGACGAGGGCGTGGACGAGTGCCCACGTCGCCCAGATGTCCATCCCGAGGGCGTAGCCGGGGACGCTGACGAGCCCCCAGTAACCGAAGAACATCACGATCGCCCGCGGCCGGTCTGCGAGATAGCGCTCTCCGACGATCCCGGCGATAGCGAAGACGACGAGCGCGGGTGCGTACGCCCCGAGCGCCCAGAGGAATCGTGTGACGAAGTCTTGAAACCGGTCGACGAGCGAGTCGTATCCCCCGTCGTCGGCGCTCTTCTCGCCCCAGTCGGTGATCCCCTCCCAGAGGTCGGTCAACGCCTGGTCTGCGACCGCCGGAAACAGGCCCGGGCGCGAGGCGAGACGCTCGAGTCCGACGCCAGTGCCGCCGGTTCGGGGCGCGTAGAAGTAGATCAGGATCAACGTTGCGAGGGCGACGGCGAACACGAGATGACCGGCGTAGTAGCCTAGCACGCGTCCGAGGTCGATTCCTCGCGTGCGCTCGCGGACGTGATCGTATCGATGACGGAGGAACGCTCGAGTCGGCTGCCGGGCATGCGGTCGGAACAGCGCCGTATCGAGGACGAGCGCGCCGGCGCCGAGCCAACAGACGACGAAGACGATCGCGTTCTCCTTGGTCGTGAATCCGAGTGCCGCAAGCGCGAATCCGGCGTAGAGGTACCGAACTCGACGGGTGTCCGCGAAGCGGACGAACATCCCCAGCGAGAACAACATGAACGCCGCCACCAGCACGTCGTTCCGCATGAACCGCGAGTAGTAGAGCAAGATCGGGTTGAACGCCAGAAACGCGCCGATAGCGACGACCTCGAGGTCCCGTAGGTGTTCGCGAAACAGCCACGGTGCCAGCGGAAGCAGGCCACCGACGACGGCGACGACGAGTCGCATCGCGAAGTCGGTTGGGCCGAGCACGCCGAAGACGACGTCGTTGACGTGCGGGAGGAAGGGGCCGTGAACGATCGGCCGGTACTCCCAGATCCCGGTTTCCATGTACCGGAGAGTATCGAAGGCGACCCGACCCTCGTCCCAGTGGGCGACGCGTTCGCCGAGACCGACGACCCGCAACAGGAGTGCGAGGGCCGTGATTCCGAGGAGAATCGGGAGCGTGTGTTCGCCGACCCGGTCTCGGAGTCGAGAGGTGGGAGCCGAAGAGTCAGCTGATTCGGCGGCTGTGGAGGACGGGGACGGAGAGGGCGGAGGGGAAGCGGATCGCTCGTCTCGCTCCATTACTCGCCACTTACCCCAGAGGGTCAAACGCTTTTTGTTCCGGTTCGAACCGGTGTGGCCGGAAACCGGTTGTGGCACCTGTCGAGTGGCGTCTAGTGATCGACCGAACGTCCGGACGAGGCCGGGACACACTCTCCCGGCGGTCGCAATAGTCGCCACATAGCGGTACCTCTTTGAATCCCCCTCTCCACCGCTCGCGTATGCCCACGCTCGGACTGGTGGTCGCGCAGTTCAACCGCCCGATCACCGAGCAGATGGAAGCGCAGGCTCTCGAGGCCGCCGACGACGCCGGTGCGGACGTCTTCGACGTCGTTCGCGTCCCCGGTGCGTACGACGCGCCGCTGGCGGCCGATCGGCTCGCACGTCGCGAACCGGTCGACGCCGTCGCCGTCATCGGGAGCGTGATCACCGGCGACACCAACCACGATCAGGTGATCACCGACGCCACCGCCCAGCGCCTTTCGGACGTGAGTCTCGAGCGTGACACTCCCGTCACCCTCGGCGTGACCGGTCCCGGCATGTCCGCCGCGGAGGCCCGCGAACGCGTCGAAAACGCCGCGAAAGCGGTCGACGGTGCACTCGAGTTACTCGAGGAATTACCGGCTGCGGAGCCCGACGGCGATGCAGACGGTGCGTAATCGACGACAACATCACTACCAGTACCAGTACCTACCATGACCATGGACTTCACCGACCGCGTCACCCGTGTCGAACCGTCAGCAACCCTCGCCATCTCTGCGCTCTCGAAGGAACTCACTGCCGATGGCATCGACGTCATCGACCTGAGCGTCGGCGAACCCGACTTCCCAACCCCAGAAAACATCTCGCAGGCGGCCAAGGATGCGATGGACGCCGGTCACACCGGCTACGCCAGCGCGAAGGGAGTTCCCGAACTTCAGGAGGCCGTCGCCGAGAAACTGCAGGCAGACGGCCTCGAGCACGGCCCCGAGAACGTCATCGTCACGCCCGGCGCGAAGCAGGCGCTGTACGAGATCGTCCACTCGCTCGTCCAGGAAGGCGACGAGGTCGTCCTGCTCGACCCCGCATGGGTCTCCTACGAGGCGATGGTGAAGATGGCCGGCGGCTCGCTCTCGCGCGTGGACCTCTCGCCGTACGACTTCCAGCTCGAGCCCGGCCTCGACGACCTCGCCGAGGCTGTTTCGGACGAGACGGAACTCCTGATCGTCAACTCGCCGTCGAACCCGACGGGCGCAGTGTACACCGACGCCGCCCTCGAGGGCGTCCGCGACCTCGCGGTCGAACACGACGTCACCGTCATCTCCGACGAGATCTACAAGGAGATCACCTACGGTGTCGAACCGACGAGTCTGGGAACCTTCGAGGGGATGGCCGACCGTACCATCACCGTCAACGGCTTCTCGAAAGCCTACTCGATGACCGGCTGGCGACTGGGTTACTTCGCCGGCCCCGAGGACCTGATCGAGCAGGCGGGGAAACTTCACAGTCACTCGGTCTCTTCGGCCGTGAACTTCGTCCAGCACGCGGGTATCGAAGCCCTCGAGAACACCGACGACGCCGTCGAAGAGATGGTCGAGGCCTTCGAGCAACGGCGAGATCTGGTGGTCGATCTGCTCGCCGAGGAAGGCGTCGACGTCGCCGTCCCGGAGGGGGCGTTCTACATGATGCTCCCCGTCGACGAGGACGACCAGGCGTGGTGTGAGGGTGCACTCGAGGACGCCCACGTCGCGGCGGTCCCCGGCAGCGCGTTCGGGACGCCAGGCTACGCGCGGATCTCCTACGCGGCCAGCGAGGAGCGCCTGCGCGAAGGTATCGAGCGATTGGCCGAGGAAGGCTACCTGTAATCGGTCCCGCCGAAGCCGAAGGAGCCGATCGGTCTCGCGAAACTTCGTCGAGATCCTCTTTCTCAGACCCTGTTTTCTGCGAACAGTTGCGTTGTGAGGACGCCAACTGCCCGCTTGTGTGTCTATCAGACACAGACCATAATGAGAGAGAAGCAAAAAATAATGTGAAGCGGAGACTAGCCAACAATTAAAATTTATACCAGTAGTGCCACAAATAACGTTGTGAAGCGAAGGAAGTTGATTGCCGCACTCGCCGGAACGGGAACTACCGTCCTCGCTGGCTGCGCTAGTGATGGAGACGAACCGTTCGAGCCGGATATTTCTGAGACAATTCGGCTTGGGACCGCAGAGTCTATCTCGTTGGATCGGAAGGTGGAACTCTCGACTCGGAATTCGAAGGACTTCGAAGGGGAGGCAACGGTACGAGCAAATGTGCGGGTCCACGACTATATCGGCGCAGGTTTACGGGAACAGGAGTTGTTCGGGGCAGGAGTGTTTCTCGGGATCGATTACGTCACCACCGACGAGATCGAAGACGAAGTGGACGAGGATGAATTCGAGCGAGCAAAACCGCTGGCGACGGTCGTAAACCAACGGTACGTCTACGACGAAGACGGAGACCTCGTTACGCAACCGAATCCGGTAGAACTTGACACCTTACGCTCGCAACTCCCGCGAACAGTTACAGTTACTGTGACATCAGAATCGGACGAGTACACTGCCATTCTCCCGGTTGTCGTCTATCGATACTGGATCTTCCAAGGTGAAAACTAGACGAAAGTACTATTATAATTCCGTAGGCGGAAGGATACTGTTCACTTGCACTATGCAATTGTGCCGCTACCTGTCTCTCGAGGTGGGTTTTCAGCGGGTACTCTCACTGATATAATTCGATCGCTTCTCCCGCTTACTGGCGAGTCGGTAGACGGCTGTGTCACCCACCGAGTCCATCAAAAATCATGTGGGTCTAACTAACGTTGAAGTACTGTCGTTTAGTTGACTTCGTATGGACGAGCGTCAGGCTGTACAAGCCGCCTACGACGAGATAGCCGACCACTTCGCCGACGTGACGACTGACGAACCGACATCCGAACAGGATCAGTCGAAACCGGTCCCCGTCGAACGCTTCTGCGAGGACCTCGAGCCCGACGACGACGTACTCGCCGCCGGCTGTGGCGGGGGTGACGCATCACTGGAGGCAGCCGGCGAGAACGGCGTCGGTCTCGATTTCTCCCGCGAACAACTCGCTCGAGCGCGAACGACTGTCCCAGCAGAACTCGTTCGAGGGGACATGACGGCGCTTCCGTTCGCCGCCGACTCCTTCGACGCGGTCGCCGCGCTCTACTCGCTGATCCACGTCCCCGTCGACGAGCATCGAACCGTCCTCGCGGAGTTCGCACGCGTCCTTCGCCCCGGCGGGACGTTGCTGGTCACGGAGGGCGGCGTCGAGTGGACTGGCTCCAACCCCGACTGGTTGGACAGCGGGACCGAGATGCGCTGGTCGATGGCCGGCCCCGACGCGACCTACGAGGATCTCGAGGCCTGCGGGTTCGACGTCCGGGGTGTCTGGGACGTTCCGGACCCGACGACCGAAGACGGCGAAAAACCGTTCTTCCTCGCGGATCTTTCCTGATTGTGGGCTTCGTCTTTCCCACAGTACGTGCCTGTACCCGTATTCTGTGTCGTGAAACGAACGACGTGTCCCGTCTCTACGACCCACCTGACCGCTCGTACTCCTGACGACTGATCGAGAACCGGTGGTGGTCGATCGGGCCCTCCTCGCGCGCGGCGTGATTCCGTAACAATCCTTCGTACCGACCGCCGTGGCGCTCGACGTACTTCCGGACGGCCCGGTACGATCGCTCGTTCTCGCCGTGGACCGGGATCGCGACTAGCGAGAGGTCGAGTCGGTCGAACGCGACCTCGAGCAGTGCATCGGCGCGTTCACCCGAGTACCCCCGTCCCCAGAACGGCTTCCGAAGCCAGATTCCCGGCAGCGCAAGTTCGCGATCCCAGTGGAGGACGAGCGTCGCCGTCCCGGCGATCTCCCCGGCACCGTCTTCGTCGGCCTTCGGACGCAATAGCCAATCTGCGCGTTCGCGCTCGTCCCACTGCCGGTCGAACGCCTCGAGCCGATCGGCCGCCTCGCCGACCGATTCCGTGGGCGTCCACGGCAGGTACTCAGTTTCGGCCTCGATCGTCGAGTTCTGTCGCGACGTGTGTTCGTACAACGCGAGCGGATCGATCGTCTCGGCCGAGAGTCGCTCGAATTCGAGACGGTCGGTCTCGAGGGTAGCGGGAAACACGTCCGAAATTCGTTCAGAGGAGTTGAAAAGACTGTGTGTGAGATGTCAGCACAGCGCGCTCGAGGGCGTTCTCACTTACTCACATCACCCTCGGCGTTCGAGGACACGGTCGATAATCAGTCGTGTCGAGAGCAGTTCGTCGTCGTACTTCGGTTCGCGCCCGCTCGCGCGGACGACTTCACAGTCGACGCCGCGACGGGCGAGTTCGGCTTCGATCGCTGCCGTATCGTGGTGCTGGTCGTGACCGAGGACGATCACGTCTGGCTCGCGGTTCTCGATCGGAACGAAGATGTCTTCCTCGTGGCCCAAGATCGCTTCGTCGACCATCTCGAGGGCGGCGACGACGTCCCGGCGTTGCTCGGCGGCGCAGATGGGCGCGTCCTTGTGATCGACGTTGCTCTTGCGAGCGACGATCACGCAGAGTTCCTCGCCCATCGCTGCGGCCTCCCGCAGGTAGTGGACGTGGCCGGGGTGAAGGAGATCGAAGGTCCCCTGTGCGATGACGGTAGTGTGTCGGGTCATGTGGTCTCGTTCGAGTGCTCGAGTTCCGTACTCGTCTTCGGCTGTGCGCTCGTCGATAGTCGTAACGTCGCTCCTCGGTTCATCGTCAGTCCCACTGCAATTCCTCGTCGATATCGGCCTGCGTGAAGTCGAAGAACTCCTCGGAGTCCGGCAGCTCGACGCCGAGCACGTCGAGTCGGCGCGGTTCTCCTCTGGTATCGAACGCCTTCCAGTCAGTCCGACGGTAGGGTGCACCGATGATGATATGGACTGACCCACGGCCGAACGTCCCCAGATCGGCGTTGCTCGGCTGTAACACGCCGTTGGGATGGGAGTGGACGCTCCCCAGCGCACGGACGTCGTTCGGTACCTGACTCGTCTTCAACGTCGCGCTCACGCTGTTGGACTCGGTCCCCGGAATGACGAGGATGTCGGTGATCACGAGCCCGTCCCTGTCGAGTCCTAACCGGCTGGCCTCGGTCCCGCGAAGCAACCCCATGTACTCGTTGGGATGGCTCGCCTCGGAGGATTCGAGGGCGAACTCGAGTGTCTCCTCGGCGATACCGAGAATCTCACTCGAGCGAAACAGCGCGTCGAGCAGCCCCATAGCACCCCATCCGAGCCTGACGTTGCTAAACGTTCCGGAACGCGCGGAAACGCAGATCGCGTGGTCGGACGCTGATCGCCCGACACCGACGGTATCCGTCGACATTCGTCTTGGCAAGGGTTATACGCGACCACCCCAAAATACGCCCAACGATGACACGTGAGTCCGCCGGCGACGCCGGCGAAGACGGAACTGTTTCCGTCGTCTACGATCTCGATGCTGATTGTACCGCCGCCGATGTCGAATCAAACCAGCCTTATCTGGCCGAAATCAACGGTATCGTCGATTACGGCGTCTTCGTCGATCTCTCCGATTCCGTCTCCGGACTCGTCCACGAGTCCGTCCTCGAAGGAACCTACCGCGTCGGCGACGAGATGGTCGTCGAACTCGAATCCGTCCGCGATAACGGCGACCTGGCGTTCGAGCCCGCCGAGATCGACGTCGACGACGAGTACGACCTCGAGCCCGTCGCCCACGACTACGCGCTGACCGGCACCAACCGTCTCGAGGGCAACGTCGGCGAACAGATCCACCTCGAGGGCGAGGTCGTCCAGGTCAAACAGACCGGTGGCCCGACGATCTTCCACGTCACCGACGAGTACGGCGTCGTTCCCTGTGCCGCCTTCGAGGAGGCCGGCGTCCGTGCCTATCCCTCGGTCGAGGTCGGCGACCTCGTCCGCGTCACCGGCACTCCCGAGCGCCACGAGGGCTCCGTTCAGATCGAAGTCGACGGCCTCTCGAAACTCGACGGCGAGACCGAAGCCGAGGCGCGCGAGCGCCTCGAGGAGGCCCTCGAAGCCCGCGCCCAGCCCCACGAGGTCGAACCGCTGATCGATTGGCCCGCCTTCGAAAAGCTCCGTCCCGACCTCGAAGGCGTCGCCAAACGCCTCCGACAGACCGTCCTCGAGGGACGACCGATCCGGGTTCGCCACCACGCCGACGGTGACGGAATGTGCGCCGCGGTACCGGTTCAACTGGCCCTCGAGCGATTCATCGCCGACGTCCACGAGGACGACGACGCGCCACAGCACCTGATCAAACGCCTGCCCGCGAAGGCGCCGTACTACGAGATGGAAGACGCGACGCGAGACCTGAACTTCGCGCTCGAGGACCGCTCCCGGCACGGCCAGCAACTGCCGCTGTTGCTCATGCTCGACAACGGGTCGACCGCCGAGGACGTCCCGGCCTACCAGACGCTGGCCCACTACGACATCCCGATCATCACGATCGACCACCACCACCCCGATCCCGAGGCCGTCGACGGTCTCCTCGACGCCCACGTCAACCCGTACCTCCACGACGAGGACTACCGCATCACGACGGGGATGCTCTGTGTCGAACTCGCACGGATGATCTATCCCGAACTCGGCGAGGAACTCCGCCACGTTCCCGCCGTCGCCGGCCTCTCCGACCGCTCGAAGGCCGACGCGATGGACGACTACCTCGCCCTCGCCGCAGAGGAGGGCTACGACGAGGAGCGCCTCCAGGACGTCAGCGAAGCGCTCGACTACGCCGCCTTCTGGCTGCGCTACAACTCCGGCGACCAGCTGATTCAGGATTTGCTGGAGGTCGGCTCCGACGAGGACCGCCACCGCGACCTCGTCGAGTTCTTCGCCGACCGCGCCCGCGACGAGGTCGACGAGCAACTCGACGCCGCGATGACTCACGTCGAACACGAGACCCTCGAGAACGACGCCCACCTCTACCGGATCGACGTCGAAAACTACGCCCACCGATTTACCTACCCCGCACCCGGGAAGACCACCGGTGAGATCCACGACCGAAAGATCAAGGAGACCGGCGATCCCGTGATCACGGTCGGCTACGGTCCAGACTTCGCCGTCCTCCGCAGTGACGGCGTCCGACTGGACATCCCGAATATGGTCTCGGAACTCGAGGAGGAGGTCTCCGGCGGCGGCGTCAGCGGCGGCGGCCACCTCGTCGTCGGCTCGATCAAGTTCGTCAAAGGAAAGCGCGAGGAAGTCATCGACGCTCTGGTCGAGAAGATGGCCGCAGCGGATCTCGACGAAGCGCTCTCGAGTGCGGCGCCGATCGACAGTTAGTCGGTTTTCGATTCCGTCTCCGTCTCCGTATGTGATCCGGATTCGGATTCGCATTCGGATCTGGACTGAGACACTAATTCTTCCGTCGAGACGAACTCGAAGTCGGATTCAGATTCGGTTTCGGTTTCGGTTTCTATCTCGAACTCGGAATCGGAATCGACCTCGAGTCCCGTTCGTCGCTCCGATTCGATCGCTTCCATCGAGCCCATCTCGACGACAGTCAGTTCACCGCCCGCATCCGTCTCGAGATCGGGGCCGTCGCGGACGTCGAATCCGACGCGCTCGGCCTCGAGAGACATCGTCCAGCGGTCTCCGCCCTCGCCGTCCCCATCGAACCGAACGTATCGTCGCCCGACGAGTCCTGCGGCGACGAGGGCGAGCACGAGAACGACCAGCAGTCCGACCGGGAGCGACCACGACCCGCCCTCCCAGTCCGCTTCGAAGACGTCTGCGTAGAACGAACCGACCTCGTCGCCGTGGAGGACGAGCACGACCTCCCGGTTCTCCCGGAGCGAATGGTTGTTCCAGTTGACGCTGCCGACGACGGCCGTCTCCTCGTCGACGACGACACCCTTGGCGTGGATCTTCTCGAAGCGGTTTCGCGGCTCGACGAGCCGTGCCTCCAGAGGCAGGTCCTCCTCGTCGGCCGTTCGCTCGAGCCACCGGACGAGGTCTCGGTTCTCGTCTTCGACGTACCACGAGGCGTCGAGCAGGATGCGAACCTCGACGCCGCGGCGGGCCGCCTCGAGGGTCTCCTCGAGGAGCGGCTGGTTCCGACTCCCGATCCGGACCTGCTTGACCAGCACGGAGTCCTCGGCCGACCGGAGCTGGGCGCGTAGCTCGGATTCGGCGTTGTCGGGTGCCAGCAGGACGTCGACCGAGTCGACCGACACGGTCTCGGGATCGATCTGACCGGTGAACTGGTCACCGACTGGTTGCGCTTCGACGAACGTCGCGGTTTGTTGATGGTCCGCCCACGGGGTCGTATCTCGGCCCTCGAAATCGGCGCGAAAGACCGACCTGAGGTGTGTCGCGACGTCGACGTCGTCGACTACGACGGCCCACCCACGGCTCGCCGTGCCGCCGATCCCCGAGGGCTTCCAGTTCTCGGTCGTGACGATCGCGCTGTCGTCGACGACGGCGTACTTCGCGTGCTGATACTGGTATCGGGCGCCGGGACCGCCGAGAACTCGAACGTCCACGCCCGCCTTCTCGAGGTCGTCGACCACGGTCTTCGTCCGGTCGGGCGTTCCACCGACGGGGCCGGACTCCAGTAAGACCTCGACCTCGACGCCACGTTCGGCGGCGGCCCGAAGTTCGTCGGCAACGGCCTCCGAGGTGAACGTGTACCCCGCCAGCACGATGCGGTCCTCGGCGGCTGCGAACGTCTCGAGTGGCACTTCGGGCGCGTCGGGAAGCGTGAACGCTATCACGTCCTCGGCGTCGGTCGTCAGCGCCTCGAGACAGGTCGCGCCGCGGGGCCACCAGTGGCCCGACGCTGGATTCTCGTTCGTTTCAGTACCACTCGCTCGAGTCCACCGCTCACCCTCCGGCGCTCGATCGTAGGCGACCCGGTCGACGACCTCACTGCCGTTCCGGAGTTCCAACTCGTCACCGTCGGCTGCCAGTCGAAGGTGGCCCTCGAGTTCACCGACGGGATGGGTGGTCATCGCTTCGGTCTCCTCGGGTGCCATGCTGTACGCCACCCGGTCTGATTCGGTCTCGGTCTCGTTCGGGAGCCGAGCGCTCGTGTGACCGTCGGTCAGCGTCCAGTTGCCGTCCTCGAGGGCACCGCCGGGAACGGCGACGACAACGAACTCGCCGACGTTCCCGTACGTGGTCGGGTTCGGGTACAGTTCGACGATTCGAGGCCGGTCGGCCTCCGCTCCCCGTTCGACCGCCGACTCGAGTTCGGCGGCCGTTTCCCGAGCCCCCGCTGTCGGGCCGTCGGGACAGGTCGCCTCGCCGTCGTGGGATTCATCGGGGTCTAGACTGGGGATCTGGTCGCGAGCACTCGAGTCCGCCGTCGACTGGACCGGTGAACTGTCGAGGTCGTCGAACCCGACACCGCGTTCACCACCCGACACCGGAACGGCGAGACCGACGAGCAACGTGAAGACGAGGAGACCACCGACCAGTCGGGCGCGCATCGTCGACACTCGCCGCGGGATCGTACTTAAAGAAGAGGACAGAATTACGGACCGAATCAGGCGACTTTCTCGGCTTCCGCCTGCACGAGATACGCTCGATCGTCCGCGTACTGGCTGACGGCCTCGAGTGCGGCTTCGGTTCCGATCTGGTTGAGCGCCCACGCGGCGCTGGCACGAACGGCGTCGTCGTCGTCGTCCGCGAGGACGTCCGCGAGCGGGTCGATCGCGCGCGTATCACCGATCAGGCCGAGCGACCGGGCGGCCTGACTCCGAACCTCGTCGTTCTCGGCGACGAGTTTGTTCGCCAGCGGCTGGACGGCGTCTTCGCTGCCGATCTCGCCGAGAGCCTTGAACGTCGTCTTCTGCAAGAGCGGGTCCGAGTCGGCGTCGACGTAGTCGAGTAAGGTGTCGAGTGGCTCGTCGCTCGCGATCTTGCCGAGGATCGAGATCGCGTCCTTGTCACGCTTGCCCGCTCGCTCGAGCATCGGTTCGAGCGCCGCCTGGGGACCCATGCGCTCGAGGGCCTCCAGACAGTGTTCTTCCATGAAGTCCGAGTCGAATGTCTCGAGTGCGAGCAGGATCATCTCGACGTTGCCCTGCTTCTCGTGGACCTTCAGCGCGTGCCACTCCGGCGGGTAGTCCTTGATGTGATCGAGGACGTCGTAGTAGCCTTGGACCTCGAGCTGTTCACGCACGGAGAGGTCACTCCACGTCTGGGCGGCCTCGACGTCTGCCTGCAGGTCGTCGGTCGCCTCGAGCAGCGCCTCGATGGTCTCGTCGTCCTCGTCGGGATCGAGATCCTCCGCTTCGACGGCGGTCCCGACGTTCTCGAGTGTCGCCGTGAGTCGCTCGAGGAGTTCCTCGTCGTCTGCGAGCGTGATCGAGGTCCCGAGTGCGGCGTTGATATCCTCCAGTGCCGCTCGAATCGCTTCGACGAGTTCCGACTCGCCCTGTTCGGTCCAGCGGGTCTCGGCGATCTCCTCCTTGGCGTCGTCGATCTCGCCGACGACGTCCTCGGCGTAGGGGCCGCGTTCTTCCTCGAGATCGGATTCGAGGCTCTCGATGTCGGACTCGAGTTCTTCGACGGGGTCGTCCTCGTCCTCGTCGTCGGTCTCGGGGAGATCCGCGGCCTCGACGTCCGTCTGCAGATCGTCGATTTCGCGCTCGACCTCGTCGAGGTCCGCTTCGGTCTCGGCGGCCTCGAGTCGTTCGTCGATGGCCTCGAGGCGCTCGCGGAGCGATTCGACGGTGACCGCTTCCTCGCCGCCTGCAGTCTCGTCTTCGTCGCTCATACTGTCACCCGGCGGGACGCCGCCGACGTGAGACTCGTGATGATGGCCGTGGCCGTAGCCGTGACTGCGTTCATACGAACAGGTCGTTTCAGGACGCTCCTAAGCGTTTCCATACACGTCGGCCCCGGTCGACGGCGGTTCCTCCCGCCAGTAGAACCACGGGCTCAGTGCCATGTAGGCGATGCCGAGGGTCAGCAAGGCGTACGGGAAGGTCCGCCCGGCGAACTCGGGAATCAGGATCGCCAGCGCGTGAACCACACCCATGATGAGCGCGTCGCGTGCGAGGAGGTCCGGATACTGGATTCGCGAAACCATCAGATAACAGAACGCACCGGTGACCGCGAGGATCAGCCACGGATCGTCGACCGGCGCTCCAGCGAGGATCGCCGCACCCATGATCGTCGCGGCCAGCGTCGTCTGGATTCCCTCCGTGTAGTCGTCGGCCGTATCGTAGGCCGTGTACATCCCGAGTCGGGCTACCGCCATCGCGACGAACAGCGCACAGACGGCCGTGACGAGACCCAACTCGGGGCTCACCGCGTCGAACCCGATCTCGAGGCCGTCGCTGATGACGACGAACGCGAGGACCGCGGGCGCGATAGCGAAGGAGGCGACGTCGGCAAGCGAATCGAGGTAAGGGCCGGCGGGCGTCCCGCCGTATCGTCGCGCGAGGATCCCGTCGAGGCCGTCGGCGATCGCTGCCAAGAGGATGAGCCGGGCGGCGAGGTGGATGTCGACGAACGCGACGACGACAGCGACGAACCCGAGCGCTGCGTTCGCGATCGTCACCACGTCGGCGACACCGAGACGACCGACGAACCGGGGGAGCATACTCGCGAAATCCGCAATCGGGGACCTTACGTGTTTTCGTTTCTCGAGCGGACGGTACTCGAAGTTCCTCGACCGGTGACGCTCGAGATGCGAGGGTTCCTGGTGACGCTCGAGAGACGACCATCGTCGCATCGTATCTCGACATAGGACGTCAACCGACCAGAAACTGTGTTTTCGAATCATTTCTCTAAAAGATCACATTCTGGGTATGACAACACATTTGTACGATCATTCGACAGAATGGAATGTGAATCGGAGAGAGTATTTAACATATTGTGCAGTGGGTGGGGCTGGTGGTCTCGCCGGCTGTCTCGGTGACGAACCGGACGCGTTGTTGTGGTCGATCGACGATGACGTGAGAGACGCTGGGTGGGCACTCGCCGACGGCACGATGTACGTTTCGACGGGGGACGCCAGCAACGGAGATATTCGGGCGATCGATGCGGAAACGGGTGCCGAAGAGTGGTCGTTCAGCTACGAGAACGGAATGTCTCACGGGAGATGGTTCGTTCGTGACGGCCTGTTGTTCGCGGTGCTCACCATCGCTGGGACCGGACACGACAGTCACTTACTCGCGATCGACGCAGACGGTGGACACGTCGAGTGGAGCGATATCCGACTCCGATCGCTTTCCTACCCGGTCTACGACGATGGCACCGTTTTCGCACCCGGTGGCGAGCGTGATGACGTAGACGTTCAGGTAATCGACGCCGAGACCGGAGACGTACACGCGTCGGTCGAACTGTCCGACGACATCTCGAATGCGTTCGCCGACAACATCGCAGTAACTGAGGACGCGGTGTACGGGTTCGTCAGGCAAATCGACGACCCGGCCGGTCAGAAAGTGCACGCGAAATCACGGTCGTTCAGATCCACGTACTGGGAGGTCGACGCCGAACCGTACGGGACCAACCTGGAGCGACCCGTCGTCGACGACGACACCGTCTACTTCGCCAGCGAAGTTGGCGTGTTCGCTCTCGATGCCGAGACCGGATCCGAACGCTGGCTGTTTCAGCAACGGGGGAGGCCATCCATGCCCGTCCTTTCGGGGGAAACGCTCTGTGTCTCCAGGGGCGATTCGATCCAAGTCTTCGATACGGAGACGGGGACCCAACGATGGAGTACGGACGTCGAGAGCAACCGTCCGGCGGTCGGCGAGCACGCCGTTTATACGGTGGGCGGAGACGGGAACGTCGTCGCCCTCGACATCGAGACAGGCGAGGAGCGCTGGCGAACGACTATCAACGACGATCGCCCCATCATCGGCGATGGCGAGGATCGGTTCCGCCACGGGTGTCGGATCTGGAACGGGAAGCTGTACGCGATCAGCATGGACGGAACCGCCTACGCTTTCGACCCGGAGGTGACGGCATGACCTCGCTGAATCGTCGACAGTACCTCGCGGTCGCTGGTACAGGGGTTTCCGGTGGGCTCGCCGGCTGTGTCGGATCCCTGGAAGAGGCGATTTCGGACGACTCCCACGTACTCGAGACCGACGGCCCCGTCTCCGTCGACTGGTCTCACGCGCTCGCTGACGACGCAGTCGGCCGCCCGACAGTGTCGGGAACAACCATCGCCGTCGGCGGACGTGACGGTGAGGTGACCGCAGTCGACGTCGAGAGTCACGAAACGGAGTGGGTCTACGACGGAACGCCGACGAGAGATCCGTTTCCGGTCGCCTCGAACGACGAGTACGTCTTCGTCTGGGATGTCGATCACGTTGAGGCGATTCAGTGGGAGAACGGCTCGGTCCACTGGCAGTCCGAACGGGTGTCGGCATCGATGGAGAGCGTCAGATACGGATCGCTCGCCGTCGACGGAACGCTCCTGTACGCCGGGGTCGAGCACCCGACGGCGTTCGACGCCGACACGGGTGACTTGCGCTGGGAGAATCGAAACCTGGACGGGCGATCGGAGCCGCCTGTCTTCGAGGACGACGGGATGTACGTCCCGACCCAGGACGGCGTCGCCGTCCTCGACCGAACGGACGGCTCCATCGTCGAGGGGAGCCCCGACGGTTCCCCCCTCCGATATCAACAGGATGAACTCTACTCGATGGCGCGACCGTCCGTAACCGACGACGAGGTCGCCTTTCAAGCGGGGGACGTCTACGTCTACGAACGCGGGACGAACGACTTGCGGTGGCGGGTCGAGGTCGAGGGGCAAAACCACGGTCTCGTGTGTACCGACGAGACAGTGTTCGTTCCCAGCAGAACGGAGCTACTCGGACTGGACCTCCAGGACGGGTCCTATCGCACCTCCTACGACGTCGGTACCTTCGACATTGTCACTACCCCCATCGTCGAGGGCGACTCGGTCTACGTCGGTTGTCGAAACGACACCGCCGAGGAGGGGAAACTCTACGCCTTCGACACGACGTCACGGGATACCAACTGGCGCGTGAGCGTCGACGAACAGCTCCGGACGGAGCCGGTATTCCACGAGGGAACGATCTACATCGCTGGTACGGACCACCTGTTCGCGCTCACCGAAGAGACGTAGTGGCCAGTGAGGCCGATTCGAGACCAGTCCCATCTCCGTGTTCGCCCTCCTTCCATCCGTTCGTCGGCGTGACTCGAGGATCAAACCACGGTCGTTATATCTCAGCTCTTCCAACCGCCACGTATGCATCGGCGGGCGTACGTCGCATCCATCGGCAGTCTCGCAGTGGCCGGACTGGCCGGCTGTACCGCCCTCGGCGACGTCGGCGAGAGCGTCTTCGGCGAGACGGACTACGACATCGGGATGAGCCGTAACGCCTTCGATCCCGAGACGTACAAGGCGACCGTCGGCGAACCCGTCGTCTGGAAGAACACGAGCGGCGCCGACCACACCGTGACAGCGTACGAAAACGCGATTCCCGAGGACGCCGCCTACTTCGCGACCGGCGACTTCGAAACCGAAGCTGACGCTCGAGACGGCTGGGAACGAGCGACGGGAACCCGCGGCGAGTTCAATCCCGGGGAGACGTTCGAACACACCTTCGAGGTCCCCGGAACCTACCACTACGTCTGCATTCCACACGAACGGGGAGGGATGGTCGGGACGGTCGTCGTCAGCGACTCGGCGAGTGAGTAGGCGAGTGATGAGGCGTTCGGCTCGAGATTGACATCCACCCACGACGCTAGTCGTGAACCTTCTCCTCGATTCCGTGTAATCTGACTGTGACTGGCCGTCGGGCTCAATCGAGTCACCACAGACGGGGCAAAACAAATCGGGAATTCGAGCGGAACCGAACGCGTTGAAACCGCTCAGTCGCTGGTCGCGACGTCTTCTTCGTCGACGTCGACGGCCGTCGCCTCTTCCTCGGCGATTTCCTCGGGGTGGGCCTCGAGGGTGGCCTTCTGGATCTCGACACGGCGCAGCGGGTAGATCGTCTTGGCCTCGCCGTAGATCGCCGAGGAGAGTCGGCCCTCGACGACGCTGTCGATCAGGGCCTCGAAGGTTCGGTCTTCGGCGGCTTCTTCGACCATCTCGACCATCTTTTCGCGGATGGCCTTCTCCTGGCTGGCGTCTGCTTTCTTGGTCGTAAACGCGACCGGCTGGATCTGGACGCGGTAGTCGTCCGTCGTGAGGACGGTGACGTAGGCCTCGATCTTGGAGGCGCCGCGGCGAACCAGCGAGCGCAGGTAGTCGCGGGTCAGCGAGTGCTTCTCGAACTCGGTGTAGGCGGCGTCGCTGCCGACGTCCGTGATTCGGAAGGTGAGCTTGGTGTTGTTCTCGCTGGCGTTGTTCGTCAGATCGCCGAGCGTCGTTTCGATGGTTCGGTCGTATACCTGTTCGGGTTCGTCAGCGGGGGTCTCGCCGAGCTCCTGTCGGTCGAACTGCTCCGGTGCGAGTACGGTGTACCACCGCTTCTCCTGTTTGCTTCGTGAAACTGATCGTTCACTCATGTGTTGAATCTAATCTCTGTTGCTATCTGCAGCCGCATCCGCGTGTCGATGTTCGTCCGCGTGCTGTGCCACTGTGGTCGCAACGTCTACGTTGACCACGTAATCGTCCACCGTCGCGTGCAAGCCGCCGGTCGTCTCGCGTTCGATTCGCGTACAGACCGCGTCGCCGTCGACCGTCGTCTCCATCTCCGCGGTGTTGTCGGGGGCGATCGCCGCCGCGACGAGTTCCGGATCGTCGTGTGTCGTCCGGATCGTCGCTCGGCGGGTCATAGCGTCTCCCTCACTGCCGAGATGATGGTCGCGTCGTCGACGTCGGCGGCGTCGAACCGGACGTACCCACGCCGGCGACCGACGTCGTAGTCGGCTCCCAGCGAGAGGTCGCGGGCGACCGCCTCGAGCGCACCCTCGAGCGGGCGCGCGTCGATCGTCGCCACCGCGGCCTCGCCATCGCCGATCGCCAGCACGAGCGGTTCCGGCGAGCGGAAGGCGGCCGCGAGTCGCGCGACCGTCTCCACCGGGCCGTCGTCGACGCCGACGACGAACAGGCCGTCGTATCGGCCCGTCGAGGCACCGTCGAGTGCCGCGTGTGCACGGCGACCGTGCTCGCGCCAGGCATCGAGTGCGCTCTCGTGGACGTCGTGGCCCATCGCGAGCGCGACGCCGAGTCCGGGTGCGTGTCGTGCGGTCGCCTCGAGGACGTCGGCGTAGCCGCCGACCGTCGCGAACCTCTCCGTGGATGTCTCGTAGGGTCGCAGCAGGCGAGCGATCGCGGTCGCCCCGCGAGTCGAGACGTCCTCGTCGCCGACGACGTCGAGGGCGACGACCGAACCGAGTCGGCGGTGGTCGTCGTCCGTAATCGTCGACTCGGCGTCCGAGTGAGCGTCGGCCTGTGACTTCGAGAGGCCGAGTTCCGCGAGGATCTCGCGCGTCGCCTCGAGATCGCCCGACCACGGTCCCCGACACTGCGTCGTGTACGCCAGGCCGTCGGCGAGGTCGTCGGTCGGGACGGCGATGCCGGGTCGTCGGGCGAGGAGCCCGCGGTCGATCGCCGACTCGAGGAGCCACTCGGTTTCGCCAGCGCCGGGTTCGACGCCGGCGGCGAACGCGCCAGCGAGGGCGAGTACCGGATCCGGTTCGGGTCTGGATCCGGATCCGGCAGTTCGCTCACTCTCGTCGTCGCCTTCCCCTTCGTCTGTGTCCGCATCCGCGTCCGAGTCCGAGTTCGCATCCGCGAGTTCACCCACGAGATCGCAGGCGAGCAGGCTCGCGGGCCGATCGCTGGCCTCGAGCTGTCTGACCTGATCGGTCGAAGCGTCGGAGGCGCCGACGACGATCGTGAGGTCGTCGCCGTCCGTCGCACGAGTCGTCCGATCGCCGATCGTCGCCGCAACGCTCACCTGAAACGGGATCGCCCGCCCGTCGAGTGCTCTCGCGAGCACGCCGCTGGCCGCCAGCGAGTCGCCGTCCGCACGCGCGATGACGCGAACGAAGTCGGCACTCTCGATGGCGGCGGCGGTCGATTCGACGTCGGCTGGACGACCCGTGGTGGACATTGTCGTCTCCGGAATCTACCGCGAGTCGGGCTCGAGCAGTTCCTTCGCGGTCTCGTAGGAGTACGTGAACTCGGGAGCGAGTTGATCGCCACGGTAGTACTTGACCAGTCGGCGCACCTTCGACTCGGTGTTCTGGAGCGCGCGCTTGTTCTGGTAGTCCTGACCGTTCTCCTGGACGTGCTCGCGCAGTCGGATTGCTCGCTCCATCAGGTTCCGCAGGTCCTCGGGGAGGTCCGCTTTGGCGTCGTTCTCCTCGAGGATCTCGGTGATCTTCTTGCCGGTCGCCAGCTTGACGTCGGGCACGGGGGTGCCGGTGACGCCTTCGTCACGCAGCTTCATGCCGATCTGGCTGGGGTCGTGGCCCTGGTCTGCGAGTTCGACGACTCGCTGTTCGATCTCGTCTTCGTCGACGTCGCTCCACTCCGGTGGGTCGTCTGCCGCGGGTTTGTCCGAACCGGACGTTCCCCGACGGCGGGTGTGCATTCGTGCCATTGTTGAGGATAGGAATCGCACTGACCGCCCAGTCGTGAATCCGGCTACCGCTGCCGGGTGCACTTCCGCAATCCCGAGCCGTCTACAACAGACGCGAGACGGCGAGTCAGATTTGCGGCCGTGCGCTTCCCACCCGTCCTTTCCGGGTCGGAGACTAAAGGGTTTCTACACGGATTTCGGTGAGCCTCGAGTGTCACGTGTCGAACGCCCCATCGAAATCACCCGCAGGAAGCGTCACTCGAGCGAAGAGCCGTTCGGAGGTGGGAGATCGGTATCACAGGGTGTCCGGGGGACGCAGACGAGCGTCCGCGAGATCCGTCTCGATCGCGACAGGGCGGAATCGGGTGGAACAGAACGGTACGCACCTCCTGTCCCGTCCCCCGGCAAGCGCAAGTCTCTCGTGTTTTTTCGGTCGCGCCCGTCGTCTACATCGAAACCATGTCGACGACAGGTAACCGGGCGAACACGCTCAAGAACGCGAGTACCGTGACGACAGTGATCGACGCGATGATGGAGTTCGCGAAGGGCAGACGCGGAAGCGGCCTCCTGTTGCTCGGTGCCGCCGCGCTCTCCTCGCGCGTTCCCGGCATCGGGACGGTTACGTCGTTGCTCCTTCGGGCGTATCGCCGACTTCGGTAGTCGCTAGTCGGACCTAGCGCTGGAACGACGACCAGTCAGTCAGAAAATCGCATCGCGATACTGTACATCTCCCCGACCGATTCCTCGCCGATCGCCGCCACGAGATCCTCGAGGTCGGCCAGCAGCGGCTCGCGGAGCTCGGTCGGCAGCTCCTCAGCCCCGGCGCGGGCGACCGCGGCGTGTGCCTCGAGGTGCCTCCGGGTCCACGGCACCGGATCCAGCAGCGTTCGTTCGCGGTCGAACGTCCAGCCGTGGCCCGCGAACAGCCGCCGGAGCATCGTCGCCGGATAGAACGTCAGATGGGGTCGGCCGCCGACCAGTTCGGCGACCGCGTTCTCGAGGGCGAACAGTTCGCGGACGGCGGCGTCGGCGGGGAGCGGTTCGTAGTCGTCGACGACGAGGTGACAGCCCGCCGCGGCGACTCGCGTCAGTTCCGTCGCGACGCGCTCGAGCGCCTGCGGTGTGAGGACGTTGCAGAGGCCGTGAGCGGTGATCACGTCGACGGAATTCGAGGCCAGCGGGAGATCCCGCAGATCGGCTTCCAGCACGGCGGTCCGGTCGACCTCCCGACGACCGACGCGCTCGGAGACCGTGCTAGCGTGGTTCGCGTCGTTCGTGACCGCGTAGACGCGGGCGGCATCGGCGGCGAGCAATCCGGCCGTCGTGTTACCGACGCCCGCACCGGCCTCGAGACAGGTCGCGCCGGCGATCGGGCGGTCCTCGAGTGCCGTCGTGACGGTGGTTGGGACGTCCATTGTCGCGATTCGGATTCACGGTCTCGTGAATTCTCGGTTTCGGAACTGAGACCCAAGTCAGTGATGCAACTGTTCGGGAACCGGACTCTCCTCGTGGCGTAGTCGCTCGATCAGCGAGCGCCGGGCGGCCTCGTCCATGCCGTCGTAGCGGCTGGCGGCGTCGAGGATCATCGCGACGAGCTTCGGGTCACCCGCGTTGATGACGCTCGTCAACCCGCTCGAGGCCGCGAAGTCGAACCGCTCTTCGATCTCGGCGGGCGTGTCGACGGGCTCGTACCAGTTCGCGTACGGGCGGTCGGCTTCGGGCAACTCGTCGGTCGAGGGCCACGGCCCCTTCGCGAACGCCTTGATTCCGAGGGTGCCGATCCCCTCCTCGTCCGCGCGCTCGAGGACCGCCTCGTAGTCGTGATCGTCGTCGTCTTTCCCCGCGACGACCGGGTTCATCGGGAACATCAGCGTCTCGAGGTCGTCGATACGGTCGATCGCCTCGAGGATGAGCTGGGGGTTGCCGTGGCTGGTGAGTCCGATGTGGTCGACGACTCCGTCTTCTTTGGCCTCCCGGAACGCTTCGAGCGCCCCGTCCTCTCCCGTGATCGTCTCGAGTTCGTGTTCGTACTCGAGGCCGTGGACCTGGTAGAGTTCGATGTGGTCGGTCTCGAGGCGCTCCAGTGACGCCTCGAGTTTCGCTTTCGCTCCCTCGTAGTCTCGTTCTTGGGTCTTGCAGCCGAGAAAGATCTCCTCGCGGTGCTGGTTCAGTTTCGGTGCCAGTTTCACTTCGGCGTCACCGTAGGTCGGTGCCACGTCGAAGTGGTTGATCCCGCGGTCGAGGACGAGTTCGACCATCTGGTCTGCACCCTCCTGCTCGAGCCAGTTGAGCGCGATGGCGCCGAAGGTCATGACGGTGCTGTCGTGGCCAGTCTCGCCGAGTGGGCGCGTCTGCATACCCGGTGGTCGGTGTGTGGCTCAATAAGTGTGTGTCTCGCGGACAACGATAACTCGGTCGGATGTCGAAACGAGACAAGACGAAACGACACGAGACGACACGAGACGACACGAGACGACACGAGACGGCACGAGACGACACGACAGGGACCAGCTCTCGAGTGTTCGACCACGGATCATCACACGCACCCGGCCCTAGGGTCGCAACACTGGCTCAGTCGACGTAACCGCTACGAGCGAGTCGATGCCGCACACTATATGAGCCCATTTTCGAGTGAGAGTATCTCCGAGAAGGGATAATTTTGTACCGAAGTGTATATATCTAAGAAATATATAGTCTGCAGACACATGTTGTTGATACTCACGATCGTCGTGTTGTTCGCGATCGTACTCGGGGGCATCATCGCCGTCTGGTACGGAATCAACCTGTACAATAGTCTGATCGATCTCGCAGAGCGCGTCGACAAACACTACGCCGACATCGATACGTCGTTACAGCGGCGCAACGACGAACTGGACGGCGTCATCGCGTTCGCGAAGAAAGCGCTGGATCAGGAGGATATGTACGTCGAACTCGCACGGGCGCGCGAACAGGCCAGCGGCGCACAGACCCCGGGAGAGCAGGCTGCAGCCGATCAACAAGTCCAACAGGCGCTGATGAACTTCGAATCGCGGGTCGAAGACTATCCGGACCTCGACGGGACGAGCGAGATGTTCGATCAGATCGAGAGCGTCAAAGCGATCGAAGCGGACATCCAGGACAAACGGACCGTCTACAACGACATCGTGACCCGGTTCAATACTCGGATCAAACAGTTCCCACACGTCGTGCTCGCCCAGCAACTCGGCTACGAGGACAAAGAACACTTCGAGGCCGAAGAGAGCGCTCGAGACGCACCCGACTACGAGGAGAAACTGGGCGTCGCCGCCTGATCGAAGACGATGAGTGCAAGTGCAGTGGGATACCCGAACACGGGCGGAATCGAACTCGCGTTCACGTGGGGTGGAGCGATCGGAAGTGGCGACGCAACGGCGGTACCGGCTTCGGCAGTTTTAGAGTCGGAGAGGGGGGCGGGCCCAGTACCGACACCGGGAGCAGCGACTGGTCTGGACCCAGCACCGCTGTTCCTGTTCGACACCGTGTTCGGCTACGCGCTCCTGTTTCTGGTCGGGCTATTTCTCGTCTACACCGGCTTTCGAAAGTACAAGACGAGCCAATTGATCGCGAACACGCCGACACAGAACATTCGGTCGCTCGCGGGCGGGCGAGCGGAGATCGTCGGCACTGCGACGCCCGGCGACGACCTCGTCGAGAAACCGATCTCGGAAGGGAAGTGCCTCTACGCACAGTATCGAGTCGAGGAGCGTCGAACGATCCGACTCGGCAAGGGAAACAAAAAGAAGTGGCGCGTCTGGGTCGCCGTCGACGAGGGCGAGATCGGTCACGAGTTCTACGTCGAAGACGAGACGGGGACGGTCCCGATCGACCCGACGGACGTCGACCTCACGGTCGACGACGCCAACACGACTCGAACGACGGTCAGAACCGACGAAGAGACACCCGAGGCCGTCGCCCAATTCGAGTCGAACCGACCCGATGGACAGTCCGAGAGCATCGGCCAGCGAATCGTCGACGAACTGCACCCGGCCAACATCAGTTTGCGATCGATGCTCCGGTTGTACGCGATCGTCAGCGCACCGCTGTGGACGCTCGTGAGCAACGTCAACCCGTCCAAACGCCGGCGACGCTACACCGAGTGGGTCGTCGAACCGGGCGAAGACGTCTACGTCTTCGGCAACGCCAAAGAACAGACGGACAAATCCGAGTCGGCGATCACCACCGACGAGCGCCTCGTAATGACCAGAGACGAGATGACACGGCGATTCGTTATCTCCGACGCAGGAGACGAGGCTGGCGCGGCGAAGTCGTTACGTCGGCAGACGCCGCTGTGGATGGGCGGCGGCGTCCTCCTCAGTATCGCCTCCCTGTATCTCATGTTGGTCCTGCTCGGACTCTGAGACGAAGGGAACGAGGTGGGGCTGGGATCGGGAACGGGACAGAGACTGGGACTGAAACTGAAACTGAAACTGGAACTGAGACGACGACCGAAAACCGTTCGACTCGAGTCCGCGCTGTCTGTCGACGACCACCGAGAGACGATGAAACATGACTGAAGACGAGACCGATATCGACGTCGACACTCCGAGTGACGATCTCGAATCCGAACGCGAGCACGAACGCGAACACGAATCCGGATCCGGATCCGGATCCGGATCCAGATCTGAACTCGACGAGGAAGGGACCACGGCCACCGTCGACGAAACGGCGTCGTCGTTTCTGGAACTCGAAGCGGAGATGGGACCGACGGGCCCGGATCCAGCGACCGGGACCGGGACCGAGAGCGGTGCCAGCGGATCCGGCCACATCGGATCCGAAGCGGGGACCGAGACGATCCGCGCACAGATCGTCGGCGCCGAACGCGTCTCGAGTGACGTCGTCCCACACGACTACCCGTGGCAGATCAAGGCCACCGACGCACTCGCCCTCGAACTCGAGATTCGCGAACAGACCGTGACGGCGTTCTTCGCGTGGCCCGCCGAGGGCCCGAGCGACCGGTTCGCACGATTGCTGACTGTCCTCGAGATCCCACCCGACTCCTTCGCCAGTCTTCACGGGGAGCGGCTCCTCGTGACCCTCGAGGACGGCTACTACGTTCCGGTGATTCCGTCCACACGACCTCGAGGGTCTCCGGCAGGTGTGTACGGCGTGTACGCCGGACTCGCGTTCACTCTCGCGTTCGCCGCGCTGGCACTGACCGGGGCGCTGTTCGATCTCTGGCTGGTGGTTCTGTTCGTCCTCGTGACTCTCCTCGTCCTACCGGTTGCGACCGCCATCGACGGCTGGTACCTCCGGACGCAGACCGACTGGGGGCAAGGTCCCTGGTTCTGGGCGGTCCTCGCAGCGATCCCCGGTCTCAACGTCTTCTCCTCGCTTCTCTATCTCCGCACGCGGCGTCGAGCACGTCCACTGCACGATCCCTGACAGTGGTCGTGTTCGATCGAGTTGTTTCGAAGGTATAGTAACAGCTGAACTATGTACACATTGATCGCACAGCAGCCGTGCGATCAGGTGTGCAGTGACGTTCAGTGGCTACTATTTCCTTTGGCCATTGTGGCTATCTCACACGGTAGCTGCCCTAAAATATCCAATCCATTTAGCGAGCAGCTTTAAATGGTTCACGCGACAGGTTACTTACAAGAGCCCCGTGACCCCTACCTCCTCCACGCCGATCGATATCCTCCTCGTCGAAGACAACCCCGGCGACGTTCGCCTCGTCCAGGAGGCGTTCAGAGAAGCGTCACTCGAGACGACGTTTCACGTCGCCAGTGACGGGCAGAAAGCACTGAATTTTCTCCGAAAGTGTCGGGAGTCGGAGTCAGAATCCGAATCCGATTCCGAAACCGACTTACCGACCACACCCGACCTCGTCCTCCTCGACCTCAACCTTCCGCGAGTCGACGGCTTCGCCGTCCTCGAGGAGATGCGCGACGACCCCGAGGTCTCGTCGCCACCGGTGCTCGTCCTCACGAGCTCCGAAGACGCCGAGGACATCGCCAAGAGTTACAAACGAGCCGCCAACGCCTATCTCACCAAGCCGACCAGCCCCGACGAGTTCGCCTCGCTGGGAACTGCGATCGAAAACTTCTGGTTCGAACAGGCGGAGTTGCCGCCCGCAACGCCGTAATCGTCAGGCACCGTGGGGGAGAGGGGTTTCTCGAGGTTCAGTGCGGTTTCGGTCGCGTGTCACCGAGTTATGATTCAGTGGCGACACTCCGCGCGACGCACCCAGAGTGCGATCGGTTTCCGGACGGCAGTGGCCTACCCGGTCGGGTCGGTACCGGTCATCAGTGCCCAAACCGATCGGATCGACAACCGTCGCCGGTTCTCTCGTCACGCCCGTCTTCGGAGCCGCCATCGTCGAGTTCGTCGTAGATATCGATATGGTGGATCGCGCTCGGTGAGAGGAGGCGGTGGCCCTCGAGTTCGATCCAGCCGTTCGGGTGGACGACGATCGGACCCTCGTAAAGCGGGTCGTCCGTGGTCGCCTCGTCGTAGATGACGACGTCTCGATACGCCTGTGTGAGCGGGTTCAGATCGTCAGCGACGAGCGAATCTCGAGAGAACGGTGGCGTGAACATAGGTTCACTGACCGTGTTTGGGGATATAAATCGGTCGTGCTGGTTGAGTGCCAGTCGTCCCAGATGAAAGCACGAACCGAGAACGATTGTGGTGGTTCGAGGGGTCTCGAGTGAGAGGTGGTTGGTAGCCCGAATGGTGGTTTGGCGGATAATTCGAGTGGGTGATGGATACTCGAGACCCGCAGACTCACCTCAGCGGGTCCGGACCTCGTGTGAGGAGAGTCGACAGCCACAGGGCGATGCGCGGTGATCGTGCGGGCCGCTGGTCGAGATCATCGTGATAGGTCTCCCACACCGTGGACACGGTGAGAGTGTGGTGTCGGTAGGGTTGGGATCCGACTCTGACTTTGAATCTGAATCGAGATCTGGGTCCGGTTCGGGCGAACTGATCGAGAGGTCGAACTCCGGTTCTGAGTCAGGGCTGACCCGCTCCGAGTCTGAATCGCCATCACTCGAGTTCGACTGCCCGGACGCACTCGAGTTCGGGTCTCGATCCGAACTCCCGCTCATCGTGGGCCTCCGGTGGATGCGAGCGACTTTCGATGGGGAGGAGAGCGCCGTCGCTGGTGGTGTGGGTTCTCTCGAGGACGGTACACTGTTCGTTCGAGACGTTTATGTCTCGCTAGTCTGTATGGAATCATGGCTGCTAAACCGTGGTCGGTTTGGAAGCCACGTCTCGGGTGTATCAGCACCCGGGGCATTTCCGTACACGCCCCCGTTCTAAGCGGAGTCGTCGCTTCCGTTATAATAATCACAACAGAGTATCTTATATCTATTGAAATGTGCGAGGAATAAGCGGTTGAACGTCTCCAAGGACGAACCTCGAGCTTGCGGGAGATGAGAGACTCGAGTGACGGCGTATGTGTCGTATTGGCGCAGGCTCGAGTAATTCGAGGGGTTTATCTATTCCCGTGGGAAAGCACAGAGTGCGAAGCGGGCTCGTAGATCAGTGGTAGATCACTCCCTTGGCATGGGAGAGGCCCCGGGTTCAAATCCCGGCGAGTCCATCCGAAATTAACCGGCATTCTCGGGGTTTCTACATCCGAAGT
>JAOPKB010000013.1 GCA_025517485.1 Natronoglomus mannanivorans
CCCGTTCGGTCGGTGCTCGCTGAGGAAGGGGGCTTAGCGCCTCAATTCAGCTAAAACGAGATGGAAACGCTACTCCGAGACGTACCGGCCACGACCCTCGACGTCTCGAAGCCGCTCGAGGACTCGTTCCTCGCCGGCCTCCCGATACCCATCTCGGAACGCCTCGCGAAGGGGTTCGGGATCGTCCGCGGTCCCGACGAGACTCTGATCGAAGACGTGGAGGTCCATCGCGTAGTCCTCGAGGTGGTCGGTGTGGTAGCCGAGGCCGAAGTCGATGAGGTAGGTTCTGTCGGTCTCGTGTTGCCTCGCTCCGACGCGAACGTTCCGCGTCGTCGGATCGCCGTGGACGAACCCCGCGCGGTGGATCGTCGCGAGGTGGGCCCCGACGTCTCGAACCCGGTCACTCGAGAGGGCATCCCGAAGATCCGATTCGCCGACGGACTCAAACTCGAGGGTCGCCTCCCGGAGATCGACGTCGACGACGACGGGCGTCGGAACGCCCGCTCGGCGTGCGAGACTCGTGAGTCTGGCCTCGAGAGTCGTCCGCTCCCGGCGAAGACGGTCGTCGAGGTCGGGGTGACGATAGCGCTTGGGGAGACGGCGTTTGATCACGCGGTCGTCCTCGAACGTGACCAGCGCTTCGGCGCCGCGGATTTCGTCGTTCTCGCGTTCGAAGGTGACTTCGCCTCCGTCGCGCCACGTCACCGGTACCTGATCCGGCCGAAAGTCCGGATCCACGCGCGAGTCCTCGAGCGCGAGCGTGTCGCCGGCGGCGTACATCTTCGCGCCAAGCACCGCGATCATGCCGGCGTTGTCCCGGAGGAAGCGGGGCTCGGGGGCGTGGAACTGGGCGCCGCGCTGGTCGCACATTTCGGCGAGCATCTCGCGCAGGCGAGCGTTCTGTCCGACGCCGCCGCCGAGCACGAGTTCGTCGCTGCCGGTCAGCGAGAGCGCGCGTTCGGCGACCTCGGTGAGCATCCCGAAGACGTTCTCCTGTAAGGAAAAACAGATGTCCTCGACCGGCACGCCACCGTCGGGCTCGCTGCGCTCGCCCGACGAGCCTCCGCTCGTTTGGCTCGCGGAGACGCCGTCGTAGGCTTGCTTGGCGGCGCTCATGATCCCCGAAAACGAGAAGTCCATCCCCTTGACGACGTAGGGGAGGTCGACGTACTCGCCGGCTTCGGCGGCGGCCTCGACTTTCGGCCCGCCGGGGTGAGACCAGCCGACGTGGCGGGTGAACTTGTCTAACGCGTTCCCGACGCCGGTGTCCATCGTCTCGCCGAGCACCCGATAGCGACCGTTGCGATAGGCCAGCAGGTGTGCGTTCGCGCCGCTGGCGTTCAGACAGACCGGGGAGTCGAACCCCGACGTGTGACGCCCGATTTCGAGGTGGGCGACCATGTGGTTGACGCCGACGAGCGGGACCTCGAGGGCCTGCGAGAGCGCCCGCGCGGCGGTGGCGACGATCCGCAGGCAGGGCCCCAGTCCGGGACCTCGAGAGAAGGCGACGGCGTCGATCGGTGGCTCGTCCGCGGGGCCGTCGTGGGTCTCCCGGGCGTGTGCGAGTGCGGTTTCGACGACACGCGGAACCGCGTTGTGCATGTGTTCGGCGGCCTCTCGAGGGTGAATGCCGCCGCTCTCGGGCTGGTAGGCGTCGGTTTCGATGAAAACGTCGGGCCGAGGGCGGGCGCGGGCGTCGGTATCGGAACCCGACGCCGCCTCACACGCTCCCTCGAGTCCGGAATCGTACACCGCTGCGCTGGCGGCCCAGGCGGTGCCCTCGATTCCGAGGACGCGCACTCCGGAACTCACGGGTCGCAGGTGCGCGCGGGTCGGCTGTCTCGATACATCTCGGTTCGTTGTCCCGCGTTACTCCCACTCGGTGTAGCCACACTTGCCACAGTGCTGGCGGTCGCCGTGGTCGGCGAGGAAGACGTCACCGCAGCGCGGGCACTTCTCTCTGTCCGTCGACCCGTCGTCGCCGTAGAGTTCGTAGTGTGCCATCTTACGCTTCCTCCGCTTCGGCTTCTGCCTCGGCCTCGGCGTCTGCCTCGCTGTCGGCCTCGTCGTCGGTTTCGATCTTGTTGCGCTCGAGCATGTGTTCCTGCTCGACGTCCGTGGCGTGGGCGGCGGTGTCGTACACCTTCGCGTGGCCAACGGTCTTTCGCATGCCGAACTTGGTGTCGAGTTTGCGGATGACGACCTCGGCGGCGTCTTTGTTCAGTTTGGCGGCGAGACTGTCACGAACCTGCAGTCGAGAAGGCGTAGCCTCCTCGTGGACCAGTTCGAACGTGACGTCCGTTCTGTGCAACATGGGGTTCTCCTCTTCGGAGATGATGTCGACGTCCATGATATCACTCAGTTACTCTACTATCCCCTAGTCGCGCCTAAAAGGATTTCGAACCCGCCACCGGTGTCTCGCGTCCGCTACGGGACTCCCACCGACCGCCAGTCCGGCCGTTCTGTCGCGCTCGGGGTCGTTGTCCAGCGCCTTCTCTCTATCACGTTCGTCCGTCACTCTCGAGTGTCACTTTCGAGTGTCCCGCCGTTCGGTCGACTTCGCTCGCGAAACGTTATTTCCTCCCCGAAACATAATAGTTATAAACAGTATGGATTACTGGACTGTATGGATGTGTCAGATGTTTCCGCCGCGCAACGACTCGCAATCGGGATCGTTCTCGTCGCCGTCGGGTCGGTTCTCGGTCAGCCGAATCTCGGTCTGGAGACGCGAATCTCCGCGTTCGCCACCGTGTTCGGGGTCGGATTTCTCGGGGCGGCGTTCGAACCGCCGCTCACGAACGCACTCGGCGCACAGCAGTGGGAGGACCTCTCCGGATTGAAGCAGACGGCCGCCTTGTTCGTCCTCGCGATCGTCGCCATCGTACTCTGGATCTCGGTCACGCTCGGTCAGAGCGCTCTCGAAACGCTGCTCTGAGCGCCTCTTTCCGACGGCGCATCGAACCCGACTCGAGACCGATCAGGGAACGACGACCAGTCCGCGCGGCGTCTGGGTCTCGAGTCCCTCGTCCCACTCGACGTCGGCCCGTTCCCACGAGTCGCCGAAGTCACTCGAGCGGAATAGACCCCTGTTGTTCACGCCGTAGACCGTCCCGTCCGCCGTCGTGAACACCGCTCGCACGACGCCGTCACCCATCGGAAGGCCTCGCTCCTCGAGCCGTTCCCACGGTTCGTCGCCGTCCTTTCGATAGACGTACGACGCCGCGGTCTCCGCGGTGTGTGCCTTCGAGGCACCGCTCGCGCTCGAGACGAGGATGCGGTCGGGATCAGCTGGATCGGGGACGACCGACCAGCAGTAGGTGTGCTCGAGTCCGTCCTGTGGGTGCGAGAACGACTCGCCGCCGTCGTTCGAGACGGCGAAGCCGTCGCCCGCGGCGGAGTAGACCCGGCCCTCGCGATCGGGGTGGACCGCGAGGGAGTGGTTGTCCCGACGCGATCCCGGCGGGCGCTCGCGCCAGTGGACGTCGCTCGGGTCGCTCACGTCGCCGACGATGAACGCGCCGAGTTCGATGCCGACGTAGAGGCGGTCGGGGTCGAACGGGTCCACCTCGAGCCAGCGGGTGTGGTGGGTGTCCGGTCGCGGCGGGAAGAACCACTCCTCCTCGGAGGGGAGGTCGATGATTCCCTCGAGGTGCGTCCAGGAGTCGCCGCCGTCCTCGGATCGATAGACGCGGCTCGGCTCGGTCCCCGCGTAGACGACGTCGGGGTCGTGCGGGCTCACGGCCAATGACATCACCGCCTCGGTCTCGACCGTTCCACCGTCTTCGGCCCCTCGAGACTCGTCTCCAGTCTCGATCCTGAACCCAGTCTCGAGGCGCTCGAACGTCCCGCCGCCGTCTTCGGTCCGGTAGAGCCCGTCCTCGAAGGTTCCGACGAACGCGCGTTCGGGTTCGTCGGGCGAACTCGCGACGCACTCGAGGTCGTGGCCCTTGAGGTGTTCGGCGGTCGTCCACCCGTCCTCGCCGTCGGTACACACCAGTAGCCGATTCCGCATGGCTGCGTAGATCGTCGTCATGGCCGCTTCTACGCGGTGGGGGGCCACAAACGTTCGCCTCGTCGTGGCGGTATATCTCGCTCGAGACCGCCCTCTCACCTCTGTCGACGACCGAACCGGACCGTCTCGACGGCCACCGCGAGCGAACCCGTGATCCCGACGACGATCGCACCGATCCGGAGCAGGTGCGTGAATCCGGTCTCCTCGAGCGGAGCGTACTCGTGGACGTGTTCGTGACCGTCCGGGACCGCGTACACGTCGACCCACTCGCTGACGTAGGTTCCCTCGGGCGATCCCGAAACGCGAAGCTCCCACCACAGGGGGTCGGGCAGCGTCTGGACCGTCGAGTACGTACCCGGCTCCTCGGTCGCCTCGAGATCGAACTGTAACTGTGTATCCGCCCGCTCGTTGTGGGCCAGTATCGTCACCGGCCGATCGGACTCGAGCGGGTCCCCGTCGCTCGCGGACGTGAATGTCACGTCGAAGACGACCGGTTCGCCCTCGTCGACGAAGGCCGAGCCGTGCTCTCCCCAGACCGATGGCGAACCGACGGTGAGTTCGACGATTCCGTCGTCGTACTCTCGTTCGAGCGTAACGGGGTCTCCCGCGTCGGTCTGTTCGGCGACCACCGCGGTCGGCGTCGAGGTGAGCAGCCCCGAGAGAACCACGACCAGCACGAGGAGTGCGACCTCGAGGGAGAGCACGCGGGTGACCAGAGTGCTCGTCGTACTGGCTGTCTCGTCGACTGTGGGGTCGTCTCCCGCTTCCCGCCCACCGTTCTCTCGAACTCGGCCGTCCGACCCACGACCACTCGATCCACGACCGCGGACTCGACGCTCGAGCGCCGAGCGCTCGCGGTCCGGATCGAGCCGCCGCAGGAGAACGAATCGGGTGAATCCGCCGAGGCCGAGCGCGGCGACCACGAGGAGCACCTTTGCCGAGAGCGCGGTTCCGTAGGTCGTCTCCGCGAGGTGTGCGAGCGTCGGCGCGTGCCAGACGGCGAGGATGAGTCCGGTCAGCAACGCCAGCGTGACGCCGGTGAGTGCGACGATCGAGTACCGGCGAATCGCGTCGGCAGCGAGGCGGTCGCGGTCGCCCGCTTCAGCGTCCGCGAGAACCGTCGGAAGGACCGCCGCGAGCACGCAGAGTCCGCCGAGCCAGAGCCCCGCACCGGCGACGTGAGCGAAGTCCACCGTCACACCCTGGAGGCGATCCACGAGCGTCGCGGAGTGACTCGTCCAGCTCACCGTCGCCTGCACGACGACCGCGCCGGCCAGCGAGCTGCCGAGCCAGTACCGACGGTCGAGCGATCCGCGAACGCCCGCCAGCAGCCCCGTCGCGACGAGCGCGGCGACGAGGAGTTGGACGAGCCAGACGTGACCCAGCGGCGTGGCCGCGAACGTCCGGATCGCCTCGAGCGAGAGCCCACTCGAGCCGATCGACGCGCTCCGGGCGACGCCGAGTGCGAGAACGGCGCCGAACAGGACGACACCGGCGCCGGCGAGCACCCGTGTCAGCCGTCGGTCGACTACCGACGGCGCGACGCCGAACCGACCGACGACGGGGTAGACGGCGACCGCCGCCGTGACCGGCACGCCGACGAGGGCGACGACCGCGAGCAAGAGCGCGCCTTTGGCGGCCGTCGTCGCGATCGATACGTCGTCTTCGTCGTCGGCGTACGCCTCGAGGACGCTCTCGCGGTCTACCGGCTCGTCGCCGACGCTGAAGAAGAACGAACCCGCCGTCGTGTGGCCGTCCTCGGCGAGGATCTCCCAGTCGACGGTGTAGATGCCGTCGGCGTCGGTGTCGTCCCGTTCGAGGGACACCGATACGAGTCGATCGTCGTCCGGATCGATCACCGCGTCACCGCTGACGTCCTCGCCGTCGGGACCCGTCACCGTGACGTCGGCGACCTGCACGCCGTCGCCGGAGAACTCGAGGGTCACCGTCTCCGGAAGGGCCTCGAGTCGATCGCCGTTCGCGGGATCCGAGTCGCTCAGGTAGGCGTGGCCCGCGACCGGCATCGCCACTGCGGCCAGCACGAGCACGACGATCGCACAGCAGACGGCGAGTGTCGCGAGTCGCCGCCCGCTCGAGTCACGCGTTCGCATCGGCATCGGTTATCGCTCGGTTCCGCCACCGACGTACTGGACTCTCGCGACGCCCTCACCGACGGGGACCTGTCCGACGAGCGCTCGAGCAGCCATGTCGACGATGGCGACGGTCCCGTCGGCGTCGGCCGGCGTGAAGAAGTAGCCGCCGCCGGTGACCCCGCTCCGGTGGAGGTGGTGGGCGCCATCCGGACGCTCGATATCGCCCGCCTCGAGTCGGTCGACGACCTCGAGGGCGTCCACATCGACGACGGCCACGTCCGGCGTCGTGGTGTTCGCGGTGAAGCCGTACAGCGTCCCGTCGACCTCGTGGTAGCCCAGCGCGTCGGGGCCGCCCTCGACCGTGACGCTGCCGATCTCTTCGCTCTCCTCGTCGGTCATGTCGAGCAGATGGAGTTCGTCGCCGTCGAGAATCCCCATGCGTTCCTCGTCGGGTGTGAGGGACATGCCGCCCGAGAACGGCAGTTCGTCGACGACCTCGTCGGTCGCCGTGTCGACGACGGCGGTCGTCCCGACGCCGCCGGAGCGTTCGAAGTACGCGAGCCCCGTCCGCGGCGCGTAGGCCTTGTAGTGGGTGCCACCTTCCTCGCCGAGATCGATCGATCCGGTTCGCTCGTAGGCCTCGAGATCGACGATTAACGCCGCCGGGTCGTTGACGTTCGTCGCGTACGCCTTCGTCCCGAAGTCCTCGTGAGCGAGTAACTTGCCGTGGCCCTCGCCCTCGAGTCCGGCGTCGACGATTTCGGTGACCGCGAGCGAGTCGGTGTCGATAACGTAGAACGCGCCCTCGTCGTCGGCGTGGGCCCACATTTCGTCTTCGACCGGGTGGTACATGTGGGTCGCGCCGGGGCCGATGTCGACTCTCTCGATCAGCTCGCGCGTTTCGGTGTCGATCACGACGACCTGCTCGAGGCTGTTCTCGATGGCGAAGATCTTGTCTCGGTCGCGGGTGAGTCGCGTGTCACCCCACTCGGCCGAGGAGATCCCGTCGGTGAGTTCGTCGACGACCTCGCCCGCTTCGGGATCGACGATCGCGATCCGATCGGGAGCGAAGGCGTAGGCCAGGCCGTCGCTTCCGGGTGCGTCGGTGGCGGTTTCGTCGTTGTGGTCGTGGTCGTCGTCTCCGTGGTCGTCGTGGTCGTGATCATCGCCGTTTCCGCCAGCGTCATCGTCGTCGTCGGACCCCAAACACCCTGCAACGCCGACCGCGAGTCCACCGCTCGTCGCCTGTACGAATCGTCGACGCGTTACCGGTCGCTCCATACATCCCTCTCGACACCTGGTATTATTCTCGGTTATGGTTCGGTCGTCGAATCCCGTCAGAGCGCCTTCGAGAGTGTCGTCGAGACGCTGCCTACTCGCCCCATCGACGACTCACTCGCCACGCTCGAGGAGCCGATCGACGAGCCGAGTGAACCGATCGACCAGTCGGTCCGGCCCGCTCGGCGTGACCGTCGAGAGCACGTTTCCGGTCCGTTCCGGGTCGGCCAGTCTCAGGGTTACGCGGTTGTGGTCGCCGTACGCTTTCTCGACGATCTCACACGCACAGAGGCGATCGAGGTGCCACTCGAGCGTGCTTCGAGCGATCTCGAGGTCGGCGGCGAGATCGTCCGGCCGGACGGACTCGCGTTCGATCAGTGCGACGATGATCTCGCGGGCGGTCTCGCGGCGAAAGAGTGCGAGCGTGCGCCGGTCCCACGCGTCGTAGGCCGGGGGATAGTAGTGGGTCTGGCCGTAGAGTTGCTCGCTCACGACGACCCCATCGTTGACGAGTCGCCGAACGTGATACTGGATCTGGCCCGGGGCGAACGCCGACTCTCTGACGAGTTCGTTGAAGTGGATGCCCGCGTTCGTGTGGATTCGGTCCCGGATCCGTCGTCGTGTCTCGCTCATGTGTCTGTGTTCGTGTCCGCGTCCCGGTTCGCGTCCGGTTCCTCCTCGGTCACTGGCACGGATAACCGCTTTCGATCGTTCCCACGTTCTGGGAACACGCTTCGATCGTCGTGGGTTCGGCTCCGTTGGCTCCGTACCGAACGCGAGTGTGTCCAGCACCTCCGCTCCGACGCCGGACACCGAAGCGACTACGTAGCCGTCCGACAGAACGGTGCGTATCGAGCCCATGGTCCTCTCGAGTTCACCCGCGCTGCTGGCGCCCTCGATCGGCACGTGGCCGGACTCGCAACTGACTCCCGTCCTGATCGCCGTGATCGTCCTCGCGGTGATCGGAACGACCGTCCTCTTCGTCCTCGGTCTCGTCGCGTACTCCCGTCGGCGAACCCTCCAGTATCTCCTCGTCACCGTCGCCCTCGGCGCGCTGGTGACACGCTCGGTCTTCGGCCTCGGTACCGTCTTCGGACTCGTTCCGATGACCGTCCACCACCTCGTCGAACACAGCCTCGACTTTCTCATCGCGGTCCTCGTCCTCTACGCCGTCTACCGCAGCGGTCCCGTGAGCGGGAGTGGCGATCAGTCGTCGCTCGAGTCAGACTCTGATCCCGACCCCGATCCCACTCTCGAATCCGAGTGAGTTCACCAGCCGAGCGTGTCGTGGAACCGATCGATCTCCGCTCTGTGGCGCCGATCGTGTCCGTCGAGTGTAACGATCGCCGATCCGGGGCCACTCTTATTACGACCCAATCCAGTATAATATCTATGGACGACCTAACGGTTCAGTTTCCCGACGAGGACCTCGCACTCGTCGATCGGCTGGCCGACGAACGAGGCTGCAGCCGTGAGGAGGCGGTCCGCGAGGCGGTCAGACGGGGTGCCGGCGAGGAACTGACTCGAGTCGCACTCGACCGCTACCGGGACGGAACGATCGGCATGCGTGGCGCTGCGAACATCGCTGGCACGACGATCGTCGACCTCATGCACGAGGCCAACGATCGCGACGTCCTCAAAAACGACGACGAGACCCGCCTCGCGGGAGACGTCGAGGCGCTCCGATGAACGCCCTCTACGTCGACGCGTGCGTCTTCGCGACGCTCGCCGAAATCGACCACACCGACGTTCTCGCGGAACTCGGCTGGACGGTCGTGATCCCGCGAGAGATCGCCGACGAACTCGCCGACGAGCCCGCGGCGAGTCATCTCACCCGTGTCCGCGAGGCCGACTCGTTTTCGGTCCTCGATCAGGTCGCGAACGAAGCACAGCCCGTCGCCGCCAACCTCGCGTCGTCGTATCTCGACTGTGACGGACGGTCGTGGTCGGCCGAAGGCGACGTCGCGCTGCTCGCGTACGCCCTTCACAACGAATCGCTCTCGACGATCGACCGAACCGTGATCGCGACCGACGATCGACCCCTCCGGTCACGGTGTCACGCCCTCGATATCGACGTCACCAGCACGATCGGCATCCTCGTCTCCGCGGTCGAACACGGCGCACTCGAGTCCGAGGAGGCCAAAGAGGCCATGCTCGCAATAGACGAAGTCGGGCCGCGCGTCAGCGTGACGTCGTTGCGGACGGCCGTCCGGTTGATAAACGAGATCGAGGCGACAGGGGCGTCCAGAGCGGAGACCGAACTCGAGGCCGAGATCAGGTCCAGAGCGGAGTAGCGACGGCGGGTGTCGCTGCGTTCCGTTCTGTCCTGTTCGTTCGCGTAGACGTCCGCAAAACTCGAGTTCGAGTTCGAGTTCGACGTCTGCGTTCGTCGGCCGCGGGTCGACCGCCGGTTCAGCTTCGATCCAGTCTCGCTCTCACTCTCACCCTCAGTCGTCGTCAAGCGGCGCCGACACCGGCTCGACGCGCTCGCCGCGGGGCCCCTCGAGGTCCACGCGGGGGAGCAGATCCCGGAGGTACCGTCCCGTGTGGGAGGCGTCGATCCGGGCGATCTCCTCGGGCGTCCCGGTCGCGACGACCTCGCCGCCGTTCTCGCCGCCTTCGGGACCGAGGTCGATGACGTGGTCGGCGTTCTTCACGAGGTCGAGTTCGTGTTCGATGACGGCGATGGTGTTGCCGTTGTCGGTCAGCCGGTGGAGGACGTCGATGAGTTTGCGCTCGTCTTCGCTGTGGAGGCCCGTCGTGGGCTCGTCGAGCAGGTAGAGCGTCTCGCCGGAGTCTTTCTTCCCCAGCTCCTCGGCCAACTTGACTCGCTGGGCCTCCCCACCCGACAGCGTCGTCGAGGGCTGGCCGAGGGTCATGTAGTCCAGTCCGACGTCCTTCAGGAGCTTTAGGCGCCGGCGGATCTGGGAGTTGGCCTCGAAGAACTCGTAGGCCTCTCCGACTTCCATGTCGAGTACGTCCGCGATGGTCTTGCCCTTGTAGGTAACGTCGAGCGTGGCGTCGTTGTAACGAGCGCCGCCACACTCCTCGCAGGGGACGTAAACGTCCGAGAGGAAGTTCATCTCGATCTTCACTGTGCCCTGTCCGCCACACTCCTCACACCGGCCGCCCTTGACGTTGAACGAGAACCGTCCCTTCTCGTAGCCCCGCTGTTTCGAGAGCTTCGTCTGGGCGAACAGCTCGCGAATGTAGTCGAAGACGTTGGTGTACGTCGCCGGGTTCGACCGCGGCGTCCGACCGATCGGCGACTGGTCGATCAGCCGGACCGTCTCGATCCCCTCGAGGCCCTCGAGGCCGTCGTGGTCGCCGGGGATCACCGAGGTGTTGTCGTTCATCTCCCGTGCCAGCCCCTTGTAGAGGACGTCGTGGATGAGCGTGGACTTCCCGGAGCCGGAGACGCCGGTGATCGCAGTGAAACAGCCAAGCGGGATGTCGACGTCGAGGTCCTTGAGGTTGTGCTGGCGGGCCCCGAGGATGGTGAGCGCGCCGTCGGGGTCGCGTCGCTCCTCGGGAACCGGGATCTGCCGTCGTCCGGAGAGGTAGTCGCCCGTGATCGACCCCTCGCAGTCTTTGAGCTTCTCGACGTCGCCGTTGACGACGACCTCGCCGCCGCGCTTGCCGGGGCCGGGCCCCATGTCGACGACCTGGTCCGCTCGGCGCATCGTCTCCTCGTCGTGTTCGACGACGATCAGCGTGTTGCCGATGTCCCGCAGCTCCTCGAGCGTGTCCAGCAGCTTGTCGTTGTCCCGCTGGTGGAGCCCGATCGAGGGTTCGTCGAGGACGTAGAGCACGCCGACGAGTCCGGAGCCGATCTGGGTCGCCAGTCGAATGCGCTGGCTCTCCCCGCCCGACAGCGTCGAGGCCTCGCGGTCGAGCGTGAGGTACTCGAGGCCGACCTCGCACATGAAGCTCAATCGGGAGCGGATCTCTTTGAGAATCTCCTCGGCGATGACCTTCTCGCGCTCGGTAAGGTCGGCTTCCATCGACTCGAAGTGTGCGAGCGCGTCGCCGATGCTTAGCCCGTTGATCTCGGTGATCGCCGTTCCGTCGACCAGTACCGCGCGGGAAGCGGGCTTCAGTCGCGTCCCGTCGCAGGCCGGACACGCCGTCGCCGACATGTAGTCCTCGATGTGTTCGCGCGTCGAGTCCGAGTCGGTCTCGAGGTACCGCCGCTCCAAGTTGGGAATGATCCCCTCGAACCGTTTACGCTTGCGCCGGGTGCCGTTTTTCGTTCGTCGCTCGAACAGCACCTGGTCGCTGGTACCGTAGAGAAACGCCTGCTGGGTCTCCTCGTCCAACTCTTCGAAGGGCGTCTGGAGGGAGACGCCGAAGTGGTCGGAGACGGCGTCGAGCCGAGTGCGGTAGTACGAACGGCTGTAGCTCCAGGGTTCGAAGACCTTCTTGAGACTCTTGGATTCGTCCTGGACGACGAGGTTCTCGTCGATCTCCTTGGTTTCGCCCAGTCCTTCACACTCGGGACAGGCCCCGTGGGGGGAGTTAAAGGAGAACGAGCGAGTCTCGATCTCGGGGATGTCGATGCCACAGTGGGTGCACGCGAGGTCCTTCGAGAACTCGACGACGACGCGGCCGTCGTCCTCGGCTTCCTCGCCGAGCGCCCCCGTCGATCGGGACTCCTCGCCGAGGTCCGCCTCCTCGGGCGGGTCCGGAAGGATGACCTTCAGGATCCCCTCTCCCTCGTCGAGGGCCGTCTCGACGCTGTCGATGATCCGCGGTCGGGTCTCCGTGCTGACCTTCACGCGATCGACGATTACGTCGATCGTGTGGTCGTAGTTCTCGTCGAGGTCCGGCTTCGAGAGGGTGAGGTCGTGTTCCTCGCCGTCGACTTCGACGCGGGCGTACCCCTCCGACACTAACTCATCGAAGAGGTCCTCGAAGGCCCCCTTCTGGTCGCGGACCACGGGAGCCGCGAGTTTGGCCTTCGTTCCCTCGGGCAACTCGAGGATACGTTCGACCATGTTCTGGGCCGACTGTTCACCGACTTCGCGGCCACACTCCGGGCAGTGGGGCGTGCCGACGCGGGCGTACAGCAGTCGCAGGTAGTCGTGCAATTCGGTGACTGTCCCCACCGTCGAGCGGGGATTGTTCGCGGCGTTCTTCTGATCGATCGAGATCGCTGGCGAGAGCCCCTCGACGGTCTCGACCTGTGGCTTGTCCATCTGGCCCAGGAAGTTCCGAGCGTAGGCCGATAGGCTCTCGATGTACCGTCGC
The DNA here is from genome assembly GCA_025517485.1 of Natronoglomus mannanivorans. Taxonomy (GTDB): domain Archaea; phylum Halobacteriota; class Halobacteria; order Halobacteriales; family Natrialbaceae; genus Halomontanus; species Halomontanus mannanivorans. The sequence continues at coordinate 12,634 of JAOPKB010000013.1, forward strand.
TGGCCCTCCGCGTAGATCGTCTCGAACGCGAGCGAGGACTTGCCCGATCCCGAGAGGCCGGTGACGACGGTGAACTCCTCGCGAGGAATCGAGACGTCGAGGTCTTTCAGATTGTGCTCTTCGGCACCGCGAACCTCGATGTACTCCGTACTCATCTATAACGCAGTCAGCGCTCGCACAAATGAAGGGCTGTCGGTTTCGGAACGCGGCGGAGTGAAAGTGAATCCGGATTCGGCTGTCGGCTTCGAGACCCGTTCGAGCGATTCGGCGACGGACCGCTCGAGCGGCTACAGATCGCCCCGGAGGATCACCTCGTCGCCGACCCGATCGAGCATGTCCTCGGTGACGATGTAGTCTTCCTCGTCTTCGCCCTCCCAGCCGACTTTGGCCATCACGTGTTCCGCGACGCTCGGGTTCGGATCGACGGCGGCCCGCTGGCCCTCGACTTTCGCGACGATCCCGAGTTCTTTGCCTTCGGCGTCGACGACTTTCTTGCCGACCTCGTCGTCGGTGAGTGTCGCTGGCATACACTCGAGTATCACGGATAGTCGGATAATTCGACGGCTTGCACGTGGCACGCCCCGTTGTTTCTCGAACCGAGACCGTCCGCTCGAGGTTGTTCGATCGGCGTCTCGTCGGTCTCTGATCGCCAGTACGCATCACCTGCTGGTCGCACCCCCGTTTCGATACAGTACGTTTCGTGTGCTTTCGTCCCCCAGAACGATCGATGTGGCTGGAAGAGAGTGAGAGTACATTTCGTGTGCTCTCGCTCTCGAACGCCGTCGCGTGGCACCACTCCAAAGTGCAGGTCCCGTGACTCTCCCAGGCGAACGGGACGAGAGAGAGGGCATTTCGTGTGTTCGTATCGTCAAACGCAATGGAATCCACCGACAGTAGCGACACTGCTCGGTGATTCCCGTGACACTCCGTAGCACACGAAACTGACGAAGTCGGGTTTTAAATAATGGCGCTGAGTAACGTCCGACAATACGATGAGCGGACCTTTTAGCGATCTCACGGAAACGCTCTTCGCGGACAAGAGCGTCCTCAGTGAGAGTTACCATCCGGAGGAGATTCTCGAGCGGGACGAAGAGATCGAGGAGTACCGCTACGCGCTTCAGGACATTCTCTTCGGCCGGGATCCGGAGAACGTCATGCTGTACGGGAAGGCCGGACTGGGGAAAACGGCAGTCACGAAATACATGACGGACGCACTTCGCGAGGAAGTCGCATCTCGTGAGGAAGCGGACGACCTCTTCGTTCACGAGGTCAACTGTAACGGGAAGACGCTTTTCATGGTCGTTCGTCGGCTCGTCAACGAACTGCTCCCGGAGGATGCGAGTCAGTTTCCCAAACGCGGGCTCGGAACCGGTGATGCGTTCGACGAACTGTATCGACAACTCGACCGACTGGGCGGAACCCACCTCATCGTCTTCGACGAGATCGATCACCTCGACGACGTCAATACGCTCCTCTATGAACTGCCTCGAGCGCGCTCGAACGGACACCTCGAAACGTCCCGAATCGGGATCATCGGCATCAGTAACAACTACACGTTCCGTAATTCCCTCTCGTCGAAAGTCAAAGACACGCTGATGGAGACCGAGATTTCGTTCAGTCCGTACGACGCAGGCGAACTGCGGACGATCCTCTACGACCGAGCCGACCGGGCGTTCGTCGATGGCGCGTACGACAAATCTGCGATCACGATGGCCGCGGCGCTGGCTGCGCAGGACATGGGCAACGCTCGTCAGGCGATCGACCTCCTCCGCGTCGGTGCGGAAGTTGCAGAGAAGGCTGGCGATACACGCGTCGTCGACGATCACATCGAAAACGCACGAACGCTCGTCCAGCGCGGACGACTCCGGAACCGGATACGCGATCAGACACAGCACGCCCAATACATTCTGGAGACGGTCGCTCATCTCGAGAATCGCGGACAGACACCCGTCCGGTCGAAGACGATTCGAGCGAATTACGAGGACGTCGCCACGTCTTGGGCGTCAGAACCGCTGACTACGCTCAAGAGCATTCAAGATCACCTCGCTGAACTTCATATGCTCGGGTTTCTCCGACGAACCGAGAAAAATCACGGCCTCAGCGGCGGGCATTACTACGAGTACGAACTCGACCTCGAACCGGGGGTCGTTCTCGAGACTCGCGAGACGATCGAAGGTGAAGAGCAAACAGTGTGAACCTCGGCCCGCTTTCCCTCTGTGAAAGCAGACGAATTGTACTCTCTCACTGTCCTCGGTGTTCGACGAGAGAGTACGTTTCGTGTGCTCTCGCTCTCGGGCACTGCGTCCTCGTCGAGCGGTCGGACACGACGTCTCCCGCTCGAGTTCCTCTCGAAAGCAGACGAACTGTACTCACACTCTCGTCGCTCGCTCTCCGAGTGGCCCAGTTGAAAGCAACACTCGCTCGATCAGGTGTGCAGTTCCTTTCGGTGGCCACTACAGCTCACGCCGTCTGCGTCCGGGGAACGATCGTCACCGGAACCGTCGACTGGCGGGCGACCCGATCGGTCGTACTTCCCAGCAGTTTCTCCGAGAGGTCGCTCTCCCCTTGCTGGCCGACGAGGACCAGATCCGCACCGACTTCGTCGGCGTACGCGAGGACGATCTCGCTGGGACGGCCGCGTCGGATTTCGGGGTGGATCTCGAGACGCTCGTCGTGGCCGTCGGCGGCCGCGACCACGTCGTCGACCAGCTCTCGGACCGCATCGTTCAGTTGGTCGACCTCGCGGACCCCGAATCGCAACCGGCCGCTGGGCTCGACGACCGAGAGGACGTGGAGTCGTGCGCCGACCGCGTCGGCCAGATCGATCGCGTGCTCGAGGGCTTCGTTCGCCGTATCGCTGTCGTCGATCGCGACGAGGATCGTCTCGTACATGGTGCCTTCTCTCGGCGGGATCAAGATAAACGTGACAGTGTGGCGACCACCGCGGGCTCGGCCGGACTGCTGGTCGCCAGCCGTCCGCCACGTCCGTCTCGAGCGCTGTCGCCCCCGTCATCACTCGCAGCGACCGTCAGGACTCGAGGTTCCGGTACACCCGGTAGGAGTACGCCGTCAGACCGAGTCCGAGACGATCACCCTCGCGCTCGGATTCGGCTCGCGACGCTGGGTGCGTTGCTCGCGAGCGCAGCCCACTAGGCGTTCGGCCTCGACAGCGATCTCGTGGTCCTCATCGAGAGCGCGCTCACTGTCGCCGGATTCGGCGTCATCACGTCCTCGCTGTACAGCCAGTGAGTCGTCGCTCGGCGAACGTATCGTGAAACTGTCTCGAGCACACGCTTTTCGTCTCTCGAGTCCTAGTTCGATCATGCAGGGCGTCTACAAGTGTGGTGCGTGCGATGCCCATTTCCGAGCGACTCGCCGACAGTGTGCGATGTGCGGGGAGGCTGCGGAGACGACCCGCGAGACGTGTCGTGGGTGTGGAACGACTCTCGGCGATTCGTCGGTCCAGCGGTGTCCGGTCTGCGGGTCGGACGACGTCGAGCAGGTCACCGTCGCCTGAGGCGATCGTCGTAACGGATCGATGGCATCGGCGCTCGAGGGTCGAACGAACAGCGATGCCAGTGACGGCTCTCTGTGGGTCTCGGTCCGAGGACGACGCTGTCTCCGGTAGCACTCGAGTCGATCCGTCGACGTCCGTCGTCCGAGAACGAACGCGACGCTCGTTGTGATGATATGACTACGTTCGAAACACGCTCGAAACAGAAACGCCGCAGACGATTCGCTCGAGTCCGCCTACCCGAGGATGTAGTCGAGCGTGGGGTACTTCTCGATCAACGGCTGGCCGTCGATCTCGTAGCGCTCGATGAGCTGGTCCAGCCCGAGGATCCGGCCGGCACCGAAGGCGGCGACGGCGAGGAACACGAGCAGGTACGCGAAGTCCCCGTTGATCATGCCGTGTTCGACGCTCCAGTTCGCGAAGTAGAACATGAACATCATCGTCGCGCCGAAGAACGCCGCGAGGCGAACGAAGGCGCCGACGAGGAGGCCCAGCCCGATTGCGATCTGGCCGAACGGAACGGCGATGTTGACGATTTCGACGAACCACGAGGTGGTCCCCATCCACGTGAACATCCCGATTAGGGGACTGGCCTCGTTGACGCCGTGGAGTAGGAAGCCTTCCGCGCTGAAGGCCTCTGCAGCCAGGAGCTTGTCCAGACCGGCGTAGAGGAACGCGTAGCCCATCATGAGACGAAGTGCGAGGACGAACCACGCACTTAGACTGTGGGCCTGTCCCCGGACGGTGATGCCGCCGAGTTTGCTCTCGAACACGTTCGCGTCCATCGTTATCTTCTCTGCTGCCATACTTCTATAGAAGGCTGCTCAGAGCATATACGCCGACGCAGATTCCCGGGGTGTGAGAATCTGTACTCGGCGGTTTCGGCATATGCGTCCGAAATACGATTCGGTTCGAACGCCGACCGCTCGAGTTAGTCGGTCGGTTCCGGCCTCGGGTACGGACTGTCTGTCCAGTCGCGACGGTTCGACCTCGAGTGGATCGAGTCCCAAGCTCGATCTCCGAGGCTCGAATCTCGAGATTCGAGTCTCGAGGCTATTTGGCCCTCTGGGTCCAACGCCAATACAGACAGCAATGTACCACGACCTCCTCATTCCGACCGATGGGAGCGACGGCACGCGTCAGGCGCTCGTCCACGGCCTCGCGATCGCCCGTCGGTTCGACGCTACTGTCCACGCGCTGTCGGTACTCCCCGAAGGACCGTACGGCTCCCTCGAGAGCGACGAGTCGGCCGCCGAGGCCGAACGCGACGCCGAACGAGCACTCGAGCGCGTCGAGACCGACGCGGAACGAGACGGTCTCGAGAGCGCCACGGCGATCCGCAGGGGTGCTCCACACGAGGAGATTCTGGCGTACGCCGAGGAGAACGGGATCGACATGATCGTCATGGGTACCCACGGTCGAACCGGCATCGACCGTGCGCTGGTCGGCAGCGTCACCGAGCGGATCGTCCGCGAGGCGTCGGTTCCCGTGGTTACCGTTCGCGTGAGCGACGACCTCCGGATCGGAGACGCCGCCGATGCCGAGGCGATCGCCCTCGAGGGACTCGAGGCGCGCGGGTACGACGACGCGACCACAGTCGACGATCCCCATCGCACCAGCGGTTCGTGGATCGTCCCCGTCGAGACCCGCGAGGGCCGAATTCAGGTGCACGTGGACGCGGCGTCGGGTGACGTGCGGTTGGCGCGGCTCGACGGATAGCTCGAAATAACAATCGCGACCGGTCCGAAACCCCGACGACTCAGCGTTTCGCTTCGGATTCGGATCCGACGTCCGCTCGAGTGTCGGTGTCCGAATCGCCATCACCGTCGCTCTCGCCCTCGGTGAGCAACCGCCGGAGCACCGCGTGGAGAATGCCGCCGTTCTCGACGTAGTTCACGCCGGCCGGAGTGCCGACCTGTGCGGTGACGGGGAACTCGGTGGTCGTCCCGTCCTCGTGGTCGGCCACGACCGTCAGTTCGGCGTTGGGTTCGAGGCCGTCCTCGAGGCCCTCGATGTGGAAGGTTTCCGTGCCGTCGAGGCCGAGTGATTCCTGCGAGTCTCCCTTCTGGAACTGCAGGGGCAAGACGCCCATCCCGACGAGGTTGTCGCGGTAGATCCGCTCGTAGCTCTCTGCAATCGTGGCTTTCACGCCGAGCAGATCCGTTCCTTTGGCCGCCCAGTCCCGACTCGAGCCGGTGCCGAACTCTTTTCCAGAGAGCACGACCAGTGGGGTCTCCTCCTCGCGGTAGCGCTGGCTGGCGTCGAAGACGGTCGTCTCTTCCCCGGTCGGGTGGTAGACGGTTCGACCGCCCTGCACACCGTCTAACAGCTGGTTCTCGATGCGGACGTTCGCGAACGTCCCGCGCATCATGATCTCGTGATTGCCTCGGCGGGAGCCGTAGGTGTTGAACTCGTAGGGTTCGACGCCACGCTCGAGTAACCACTGGCCGGCGGGCAGGTCGGGGCCGAACGGGCCGGCCGGGCTGATGTGGTCGGTCGTCACCGTATCGCCGAGCGTCAGGAGCGCCCGCGCGCCCTCGACGTTTTCGACGCCGGGTTCCTCGAGCGGGAAGTCCTGGAAGAACGGCGGCTCCCGGATGTAGGTCGACTCGTCGTCCCACTCGTAGACGTCGCCGGTGGGTGCCTCCAGGGCCTCCCAGCGCTCGTCGCCCTCGAAGGCCGCGGCGTATTTTTCCTCGAACAGGTCGGTGGAGACGCTCGAGTGGATCGTCTCCCGGATCTCCTCGGTGTCTGGCCAGATGTCCGCGAGGTAGACCGGCTCACCCGACGAATCGGTGCCGAGGGGATCTGTCTCGAGGTCGACGTCCATCCGCCCGGCGAGGCCGTAGGCCACCACGAGCGGCGGGCTGGCGAGGTAGTTCGCCTGGATCTTCGGGTGGATCCGAGCCTCGAAGTTGCGGTTGCCCGAGAGGACGCTCGTCGTCCAGAGGTCGTGGTCGTCGATCGCTGCCTCGATCGGCTCCGGGAGCGGCCCGGCGTTGCCGATACAGGTCGTACAGCCGTAGCCGACGACGTGATAGCCCAGACTCTCGAGGTCGTCGAGCAGCCCGGCCGCCTCGAGGTACTCGGTGACGACCCGGCTGCCGGGTGCCAGACTCGTCTTCACGTACTCGGGCACGTCGAGGCCCTTCTCGACGGCGTTGCGCGCGAGCAGTCCCGCGGCGACCATGACGGAGGGGTTCGAGGTGTTCGTACAGCTCGTGATCGCGCTCACGACGACGCTGCCGTGGCCGATCTCGACGTCCTCGCCGTCGAGGTCGACGGTGACGGTCTTCTCGAGTTCGTTCTCGAGTCCGGCCGGATAATCGTCGTCGAACTCTGACTCGAGGAGGTTCCGGAAGTGATCGCCCATCTCGCCCATCGGAATGCGGTCCTGCGGGCGTTTGTGACCGGCGAGGCTTGGTTCGACCGTCGAGAGGTCAAACTCGATGGACTGGGTGTACTCGGGTTCCTGTTCGCCGAACAGGCCCTGGGCCTCAAGGTACTCGCGAACGAGGTCGACGTGGTCGGGATCGCGGCCCGTGAGCTCCAGATAGTCGAGGGTGGCCTCGTCGACGGGGAAGACGCTGATGGTCGACCCCTGTTCGGGCGCCATGTTCGAGATGGTCGCGCGGTCGGCGACCGAGAGCTGGGAGACGCCGGGGCCGAAGAACTCGACGAACTTGTCGACGACGCCGACTTGGCGAAGACGTTCGGTGATGTGGAGCACGAGGTCCGTCGCCGTCGCCCCTTCGGGTAACTCGCCGACGAGGCGGACGCCCACGACGTCGGGTAACTGCATCGTGATCGGCTGACCGAGCATCGCGGCTTCGGCCTCGATCCCGCCGACCCCCCAGCCGACGACGCCGATGCCGCCGATCATGGGCGTGTGGCTGTCGGTGCCGACGAGCGTGTCGGGGAGGAGCCACTGCTCGCCGTCGTCTTCGCGTGCGTGGACGACGTTGCCGAGGTGCTCTAAGTTCACCTGGTGGACGATTCCCGTTCCCGGCGGGACGACCTCGACGTTCTCGAAGGCGTTCTGGGCCCACTTGATCGCCCGGTAGCGCTCGGCGTTGCGCTCGTACTCGAGTTCGACGTTCTGCTCGTAGGCGTCTGCGGACCCGAAGTAGTCGACCTGCACGCTGTGGTCGATGACCAGATCGCAGGGGACCTCCGGTTCGACGATACTCGGGTCCTCACCGGCGCGGTCTGCAGCAGAGCGCAACGCGGCCAGATCTACGACCGCGGGGACGCCAGTGAGGTCCTGGAGGACGACCCGCGACGGGGAGAAGGGGACGTCGACCTCGGGGACGTCGGGCGTCCAACTCGCGGCGTTTCGCACGTCGTCTTCGGTGATCATCTCGCCGTCGACGTTTCGCAGTACCGACTCGAGCAGAATCCGAATACTCACCGGCAGTCGATCGAGTTCGCAAAGTCCCTGTTCCTCGAGAACGGTCAGATCCGCCATTCTGTAGGTGGTTCCATCGACCTCGAGGTCGCGAATCGCTCCGAACGGATTTTCTTCACTCATGCACGACTTTTGAGTCGAGCGTATATTAATTCGCGGTCGAACGTGTTGGTCACCGACGGCTGTGGTTGGGCCGGTGTTTGACGGCGGATTCTCGAGGCCGTCGTTGCGCGTCCTGAACGTGGGAGGACTATCGAGGGCCGATTCGGCTTCGGCTATCGGTACTCCGCCGCGACGGCGACGGCTCCCGACAGACCGAGGAGAAACAGGATCGGCCACCAGGTGACGATCCCGATCACGTACCCGACGTATTGTTGCCAAACCGGCAGTGTGGGATCGACCGGCAGGGCGTATGCGATTGCGAGACTGAACAGGTTCGGACCGACATCCGCTACACTCGTTGCGTCCGTCGCGTTCACCGCCCATTCCCCCCCACCCAATAGTCGGGTAGTCATTTACCGCTGCTAGCTCGATTTCACCCGCGAGTCCTCTCCGAGCGTATTCGATAGTACCGAACGCCGAAACCGAAATCATGGCGAAGAGGCCGACGACTAACCGAGCAAACACGCCGAGATAGTAGTGATCGCGGACGAGAACTGGATCTCGGACGGTCGCCACTGGCGTGGACGAAGTCGATGCTGATCTCGATCGTGACATGTTTCGAACCACTCTCTGTGGATATAAATGTGTTCGACTGCCGACCACGGTTGGGGCCGATTTGGGAACGACTGTGCTCGAGCGGCGAAAATCGTCGTCAAGACGTGACTGACAGACTCTCGTCTACTCGAGTCTCGTCGGTCCGTTCTACTCGAAGTCGGTCGCTCGCGGTCGACGGCACGAACGACACTACGCCACACTACACTATACAGACTCGGGCAACCACCCCCCGTCGATCTCGAGGGTCTACACCTACCTTTTTCCTCGTCGGGGTTCCTCGCGGTGCGAGAAACCACTCCTCGCAAAAATCTGGACCAAAAAATCCCGCTCGCTCATGCCGTTCACTCGCGGTCGACGGCACGAACGATACTACGCCACACGACGCTACACAGACTCCGGCAACCACCCGCCGTCGACCTCGAGATTCTCCCCGCTGACGTACTCCGTTTCGGGGTCGAGAAAGAACAGGACCGGCGCCACCAGATCTTCGAACGAGGCGGGCCGATCCCGCGGGAGGTCCTCGGGGAACTCGTCGCTGTTCTCGACGACGTACGGCGAGACGGCGTTGACCGTGATCCCGTCGTCTTGCGTGTCGGCAGCCAGCATCCGCGTGAACATCAGGACGCCCGCCTTCGCGACGAAGTACGGGAAGTTCGTCGGCGAAACCAGTCCCTTCTCGCTCGAGGCGTAGCCGACGTTCACGATGCGGCCGTACTCCTGCTCGCGCATGGCCGGTAGCGCACGTTTCGAACAGAGGTAGGTCCCGTTGAGGTTCGTCTCCAGCACTCGGTTCCACCGCTCGAACTCGATCTCCGACCAGTGGGACGGCGCGAAGTCCCCGACGTTGTTCACCAGCGCGTCGACGGAGTCGAGTTCCGATTCGACGGCCGAGAAGATTCCCTCGACTGAGTCGGGATCGGTCACGTCTCCCTGCACCGTCATCGCCTCGCTGGCGCCGCGGTCGCGGGCCTCGGCGGCGACCTCGCGGGCCGCGTCCGCGCTCGTGTGGTAGTGAACCGCGACGGCCGCGCCGCAGTCGGCCGCCGCGAGGACGAGCGCGCGCCCGACGCCCCGTCCGCTGCCCGTGACCAGTACCGTCTGACTCGAGAGATCGGGTCCGTCCATACGCGCCGTTCGACACGTAGCGGTTTAGGGACTGCTTTCGATCGCTGGCGTTTGCGTCTCCCTCTCGTGATCGATCGCCGTCTCGGGGCCTTGCGGTGGTAGCCCTTCGACACCGTCTCCACCGCCGTCCCCGTCTCCACTCTCGTCTCCGTTCTCACACTCGATCCCGTACGAATCGGCGGCCGTCGGGGGTCGTCCGCTTTCGGCGGGGGTCTTTTCTCGAGTGTCGTAGCCACGACCTCGTCGTCTGCTCGTCGTTCGCCGCTGGTTGCCCGTCGATCACTCGATGACGCCCGATCTCTCGGCCACGAAATGTGACGTGTCGGACACTCCGCGTGGTCCACAGTTAAGCCCCTGGATACACGTACTGTGTGCTATGGCACTCGAGACGATCCTTCTCGCAGTCGGGCCGGGAGACGCGGATCGGGCGGACGAACTCGCAACGGCGGTCGTCGACGTCGCGAAACCGGCCGGTGCGACGGTCGACCTCGCACACGTTTTCACCCAGAGCGAATACGACGAAGTCCTCGAGCGACTCGATTTCGACGTCGGCGTCGACGAGGTCCATCCGGACGAAGTCGCCGCCCGTCACGCGACGATTCGCGAGCTCGCAGCAGTGCTCGACGAGAGCGACGTCGAGTACGAGGTCCACGGCGCCGTCGGCCAACACGGCCCAGCGATCGTCGACCTCGCGACCGACGTCGACGCGGACCGTGTCGTCGTCGGTGGTCGGACACGTTCGCCCGCCGGCAAGGCCGTCTTCGGCAGTACCGCCCAGGAGGTGCTCCTCTCGGCGCCCTGTCCGGTGACGTTCGTGCGCGGCAGCGAGGCCTGACTGTCGCTTCATTACCCGACCGTTCCGTCGGCGATGAAGACGAACCACTAATATGAATAGTCACTACTCGAGGTGACTTTCTGACAGTGACACTCGATGCCGAGTAAAGATGTGTGTAGTTAAGTGGGGTGGCCGTCGTCTGATACGATACGGATGGTCTACTACGCGGGCGTCGACCTCGGCGCAACTAACGTACGCGCCGTCGTCGCCGAGAGTGACGGCGCGATCATCGGTGTGAGCCGGAACGAAACACCCAACGGTCCGACGGGAATCGACGTGACCGAAGCCGTCCTGGCGACGCTTCGGAACGCCATTGCCGACGCAGGCGTCGACCCCGAGATGATTCGGGCGGCCGGCATCGGCTCGTTCGGTCCGTTCGACCTCGCGGAGGGCGCGGTGATCGACCCCGCCAACCTCCCGGATACGGTCGATCGCATTCCGCTGACCGGTCCGGTCGGCAACCTCATCGACTCCGATCGTGTCTACCTGCACAACGACACCAACGCCGGCGTCATCGGCGAACGCTTCCACTCCGATCGCAACCCCGACGACATGGTGTATCTCACCATCTCCTCGGGGATCGGGGCCGGCATCTGCTGTGACGGCCAGATTCTGGACGGCTGGGACGGCAACGCCGGCGAAGTCGGCCACTGCGTCGTCGACCCACGCGGGCGACTGACCTGTGGCTGTGGTCGTGACGGCCACTGGGAGGCGTACTGTTCGGGCAACAACATCCCGAAGTACGCCAAACTCCTCGCCGAAGACGACCCCACGATCGACACCGACCTGCCCCTCGAGGATCCCGATTTCTCCGCGAAAGACGTCTTCGACGTGGCCGACTCCGACGAACTGGCCGCACACACGATCGACCAGCTCGCCCACTGGAACGCGATCGGCGTGGCCAACATCGTCCACTCGTTCGCGCCGCTGGTCGTCTCCTTTGGCGGCGCCGTCGCGTTGCACAACCCCGACGAGGTCGTCGATCCGGTCCGCCAGCGGGTCAGCGAGATGGTCATGTCGAACGTTCCCGAGATCAAAGTCACCGACCTCGGCGACGACGTCGTCGTCGAAGGCGCACTCGCGAGTGCGCTGACCGAAGGAACCGGTGATCGGCGTCGGATGCACAACTGACCCCGTTCCGTTTCGGGGCTGGCACCGACGAGACGGGACAGAGCGTGTTGCGAGCCGTGTGTCTGGGGTGTGAATGCGGACACGAGCGCGAGCGCGAATGCGAGCACGACAACCAGCGCCCGAATACACGGTCACCGCCCGACCGGACGACTTACAACGCTTTTACTGTCACACCTCTAACGAACCCGTATGCAACGGCGAACGTTCCTCGAGACCGGTGTCGGTGCCAGCGTCGCCCTGACCCTCCTGTCTGCTCCCGCCAGCGGTACCACTCGAACTCGAGCGCTCGAGTCGGCGTCTGCGGCCGAGGACGGCTCTCGCCTTCGATCTCGATCTCAGTCGACCGACGCGTACGAACCGCTCGGCCGACTCGAGATCGAGGGTGCCGCAGAGGCTGTGGTCGGCGACGACGGCGAGACGGTCTATCTCGCGACCGTCGACGGGTTCGCGATCGCCGACGTGAGCGATCCAGCCGAGCCGACACTTCTCGCCGAGCGTCGGGGGTTGCTCGGTGGTTCCGACGATGGGATTCAGGGCGGAGATGGGAGCGAAAACGAGGACGGTGACGAAGACGAGGCGTACGGCCCACTCACAGACATCCTCGACGTCAAAGTCGACGGCGACAGGCTGATCGTTCCCGGTCCGGCGAACTCGACCCGCGGAAACGAGTTCCACGGGTTCGTTCTCTACGACGTCAGCGACCCGTCCGATCCCGTCCCCGCGGCCGAGCCCTACGAAACCGACTTCCACATCCACAACTGCTTCTTCGCGGACGACCTGTGCTACCTGGTCGGCAACGGCGCCGAGGGGAATCCGCTCGTGATCGTCGACGTGAGTGACGACGAGCCGACCGAAGTCGGCCGCTGGTCGCTGCTCGAGCACGACGACCGCTGGGCGGACGTCAACTCGATCCTGTGGTATCTCCACGACGTCTACGTCCACGACGGGGTCGCCTATCTCCCCTATTGGAACGCCGGGACCTATCTGGTCGACGTCAGCGATCCCAGCGAACCCGAGTACATCTCGCACGTGGCCGACGACGACGTCGACGTCGAGTCTCAGCGTGGGATCGAGTCGTTCGCGGTCACAGAGGCCCAGCAGACGCTGCCGGGCAACGACCACTACTCGGCGGTCGACGAGACGGGCGAACTGCTCGGCGTCGGTCGCGAGAGTTGGGCGGCTCAACCGGGCGAGACGGAGGGTGCCGGCGGTATCGATCTCTGGGATATCTCCGATCGGTCGGCGCCGGAGTACCTGTCGACGGTGGAGGCGCCGGAGTCGTTCGACGCCTCCTACCGGGGTGGCATGTGGACGACAGCCCACAACTTCGAGTTGCGCGACGGGCGACTCTACTCGTCGTGGTATCACGGCGGGGTGAAGATCCACGACGTCTCCGACCCCGCCAACCCGGAGGAACTCACCTGGTGGCGCGACCCCGCCGATGCGGCGTTCTGGACCGCTCGCGTCGCCGAACCTGGCGAGACCTTCGTCGCGAGCAGTACGCCGGCCATCCCGAACTCGCCGGCAGTAGGCGCCCTCTACGTGTTTCCGATCGAGTCGGGGACGCAGGCGGATCCGCCGTCGCTTACCGACCCCGAGGAGTCGGGGCGGTCGGTGGAACTGGACGTCGAGGGACCGGAGACGGACACCGAGACTGAGACCGAGATCGAAAGCGAAGCCGAAGCCGAAGCCGAAAACGACTCCGAGGCGAACTCGTCGGTGACCGACGCATCGGGTGCAGAGGCCATTCCAGGGTTCACAGGCCTCACTGGAGTCACCGGCGGTGCGCTCGCCCTCGAGTGGCTCCGCCGGTCGCGGGTGTCGGGTTCGTCGCGTTCGTCGCGTTCGTCGCAGTTCGAAGCTGACTCGGCCTCGAGTCCGGACCCGGATTCGAACTCAGACTCGAACTCGAACTCCAACTGAGACCGCCACCGGGCTCAGATCGAACCGGAACCACTCGAAACCGAAACCTTTCCCCACTCGGTCCCCTAGGACCGCCAATGACCGAAACCGAGGCCGAACCCGAGGGGGAGGGCGCGCTCAAAGAGCGCGTCGAGCGCTGGCTCGCTCGCGAGATGCCCATCATTCAGATGCACGGCGGCACCAGCGCCGTCCGCGAGGTCGATCCCGACACCGGCGAGGTCGTCATCGAACTCGGCGGCGGCTGCAAGGGCTGTTCGGTGAGCGACGTAACGACGGGTAACATCGAGGCCGAACTCATCCAGTGGGAGGAGATCGACTCCGTCACGGTCCGCGTCCCGGACGCTCGAGACAGCCTCGGCGATCACGATCAGGCCGAATCGATCATGGGTGTCGACCGGACCGAAGGCGGCCGCGGTGACTGGGGCTCGTCGGACCCCGGTCAGGAGCATATGTAGGTCCGGACTGCTATTCCAAGCGATTTCGATCTCAAGCACGCACGCGAACACGAGACACGAACACGAACATCGTCCGGAACCGATGTCTTTTCCTGCACTCGGCGACCGTTGTCGAACAATGACCAATTTTGGGAACGCCTGTAGGCTTTTATCTGCCCGTTACGCAGTCGTAGCCATGCGGATGTGTAGACTCCGATGCGGGACGCGGACGCGAGTTCGACCTCTCACTCGAGTCCGGCCCGGAGGTGTCGGCGATGTCTGAACTCGACGAAGAATCCGACGACGAACCGGCCGAAACCGACGGCGGCGTTCGCGCCTACACCGTCCGACTCGAACTCGTCGACGAACCCGGCGAGCTCTTGCGGACGCTCGAGCCGATCGCCAACAACGGCGGAAACCTCCTGAGTATCCACCACGAGCGGGGAAACATCACACCCCGCGGACACATCCCCGTCGAGGTCGACCTCGAGTGTCCACCCGACCGGTTCGAGGGGATCGTCGAAGCGCTGCGCGAGGCCGGCGTCAACGTCATTCAGGCCGGCGCCGACCGCTACGGCGAGGAACTCAACGTCATCCTCGTGGGCCACCTCGTCGAGAGCGACCTCTCGGATACGCTCTCGGTGATCGAAGGCAACACCCACGCGTCGCTGGTCGACCTCTCGCTGGCCGCACCCGAGGGCATGGACGCCGTCTCGAGTGCGCGCCTGCGCCTCGCCGTCGACACCGGCCGCGCCGAGGACGCTCTCGAGACGGTTCGGGAGATCGCCGACGAGAAGGACTTCTGTGTCGTCGAACCGCTGCTCGGAGGTGACGCCTGATGCGACTCGCTATCCTCGGCGCCGGCGCCGTCGGCCGGTCCGTGGCCGACCTCGCCGGTGAGTACGGCCACGAGGTCGTCGCCCTCGCGGACTCGAGTCACGCGGTCGTCGACGAGAGTGGCGTGGCGGTCGCGGACGCCCTCGGGTCGAAGGACGCCGGTGACGCGCTCGGCTCGAGCGATCCGGCGGACGTCTTCGAGACCGACTACGACGTGCTCGTCGAGGCGACGCCGACCACCCTCGGCGACGCCGAGCCCGGTTTCTCACACGTCGAACGCGCGCTTACGGACGACCGACACGTCGTCCTCGCGAACAAGGGTCCCGTCGCGGAGCGCTACGAGGAGTTACGCGCACTCGAGGCCGACAGCGCCGGCTCGATCCGGTTCGAGGCGACCGTCGGCGGTGCGATTCCAGTGTGTTCGACGATCGAGGACTGTACGCCCCAGTCCGTGACCGCGGTACGAGGCGTCCTCAACGGCACCGCCAACTTCATCCTCACGAGAATGGCCGCCGAAGGACTGGACTACGAGCACGTCCTCGCGGAAGCGCAGGATCTGGGCGTCGCCGAAGCGGACCCGACCTTCGACGTCGACGGCACCGACGCCGCTCTGAAGTTCGTCATCCTCGCGAACGTCCTCTCGGAGGGCGGCTTCTCCCTCGAGGACGCCGAGGTAACGGGGATCCAGAACGTCCCCGGCAGCGCGCTCGACCTCGCAGCCGAGGACGGTCGGACGATCCGACTCATCGGTGAAGCGACGCGGGAGGGTGTCCGTGTCGGGCCGCGGCTCGTCCCCGAGAACGGCGCGCTCGCCGTCACCGGGACCCGGAACATCGTCCAGATCGAGACGAAGAACGCGGGTAGTCTCCACAACAGCGGCCGCGGTGCGGGCGGTCCCGAGACGGCGACGGCGGTGCTCTCGGACGTCGGTCGACTACCGTCGCTGTAGTCTTCGTTTCTCGGTTCTCATTCTCGGTTTTCGTCCCCCGAACGTACTCGTAACCGTCGTTCGCGAGTGATTCCCCCTCGTCGATTTCCGCCGTGGTTCGAGCTCACCGATCACCGGTCGCCGCTCGAGTCGAACATCCTCTTCCGTGTGAATCTCACGCAAACCGCAAGCCAGCGTCGGGGTGGTCCGAATGTGGTTTCGAAATGGTTTTAACCGCAACAACCAAAAGAGACCGATATAAGCGCCTCTGCGCGTGAGCTATAACAATGAGCGAAGACAAACCGCACCAGAACCTGGCCATTATTGGCCACGTTGACCACGGAAAGAGCACACTGGTCGGGCGACTCCTCTACGAGACGGGGAGCGTACCCGAGCACGTCATCGAGCAGCACCGAGAAGAGGCCGAGGAGAAGGGCAAGGGTGGCTTCGAGTTCGCCTACGTCATGGACAACCTCGCCGAAGAGCGCGAACGCGGTGTCACCATCGACATCGCCCACCAGGAGTTCGACACGGACAAGTACTACTTCACCATCGTCGACTGTCCTGGTCACCGCGACTTCGTCAAGAACATGATCACGGGCGCATCCCAGGCGGACAACGCCGTCCTCGTCGTCGCCGCAGACGACGGTGTCGCGCCCCAGACCCAGGAGCACGTCTTCCTGGCCCGCACCCTCGGGATCAACGAACTCATCATCGGCATCAACAAGATGGACGTCGTTGACTACGCCGAGGACACCTACGACGAGGTCGTCCAGGAAGTCAACCAGCTGCTCCAGCAGGTCCAGTTCAACACCGACGACGCCTCGTTCATCCCGATCTCGGCGTTCGAGGGCGACAACATCGCCGAGGAATCCGAGAACACGCCGTGGTACGACGGCGAGATCCTCCTCGAGGCACTCAACAACCTGCCGGAGACGGAGCCGCCGACGGACGCGCCGCTTCGCCTCCCGATCCAGGACGTCTACACCATCTCCGGTATCGGGACCGTCCCAGTCGGACGACTCGAGACCGGTGTCATGAACGTCGGCGACAACGTCTCCTTCCAGCCCAGCGACGTGGGCGGCGAAGTGAAGACGATCGAGATGCACCACGAGGAAGTGCCCGAAGCCGGCCCCGGTGACAACGTCGGATTCAACGTCCGCGGTATCGGCAAGGACGACATCCGCCGCGGTGACGTCTGTGGCCCGGCCGACGACCCGCCATCGGTCGCCGAGACCTTCCAGGCACAGATCGTCGTCATGCAGCACCCCTCGGTCATCACCGCAGGGTACACGCCGGTCTTCCACGCCCACACCGCACAGGTCGCCTGTACGGTCGAATCCATCGACAAGAAGATGGACCCCTCGAGCGGCGAAGTCGCCGAGGAGAACCCCGACTTCATCCAGTCGGGTGACGCTGCGGTCGTGACGATTCGACCACAAAAGCCACTCAGCATCGAGCCGTCCAGTGAGATTCCCGAACTCGGGAGCTTCGCCATCCGCGACATGGGTCAGACCATCGCCGCCGGCAAAGTCCTGAGCGTCAACGAGAAGTAAATCGATGCAACAGGCACGCGTTCGACTCGCGGGTACGAGCCCAGAAGACCTCGACAACATCTGTGACGACGTCCGCGAGATTGCGAACAACACCGGCGTCAACCTCAGCGGCCCGATTCCGCTGCCGACGAAGACGCTCGAGGTGCCAACGCGGAAATCGCCCGACGGCGAGGGTACCGCGACGTGGGAGCACTGGGAGATGCGCGTCCACAAGCGCCTGATCGACTTGGACGCCGACGAACGCGCACTCCGCCAGCTCATGCGCATTCAGGTACCGAACGACGTTTCGATCGAGATCGTCCTCGAGGACTGAGAACCTCGATTCCGGACCCGCGATACTCGATTTGCGGTTTCTCTTTCGTCATCGTCACGTGAGAGCGGTCGCTCCAGTACTCGAGCAAATCACGATCTGGGTGTCGTGAGTCACACGGTCCGACGCACGAATTACGAACGTGACCGCGATCAGTGACAGCGATCGGACGGAGACGGATCCGAACACGAACATCATACCGGCTGAGCGTTTTTGTAGCGTCCCCTCGTACGGGTCAGTATGTCCAGCGCTCGGTCCAACTCCGGATTCGATGCGTCGTCACCGTCCGACTCACAGTCCGGTGGCAGCGCGAGTCCGATCCTCGAGACGCTCGTCGTCTTCGCTCTCGTCGCCATCGCTCAGTTTCTCACCGGGATCGTCGGTCTCATGGGCGGCCTGTTCGTCTTGGCGCCACCGATCTCGACGAACCCGTGGACGATCGTCACGAGCGTCTACGCTCACGGCAGTATAGGCCACATCGTCTCGAACAGTATCGCGCTCGTGATATTCGGCTGGCCGATCGCCCGTGCGACCACGCGATTCCGGTTTCACACATTCTTCGTCGTGACCGGTGCCATCGCCGGTATCGCCCAGGTCTGGGTAATGGGACTCTTCGGCACAGCCACACCCGTCCTCGGTGCCAGTGGTGCCGTCTTCGCCCTGCTCGGCTACCTCATCGCCGGCAACCGCGTCTCCGAGAGCATCGCCTCGAGAGTGGCGGTTCCCGGCTGGGTGACGTTGCTCTTCTTCCTGGCACTGGCTGCCGTCGTGACGATCGCGACGGCTGCCCCACGCGTCGCGCTCGTCGCTCACTTCATCGGCTTCCTCCTCGGACTCGTGGCCGGTCGTGCGCGTGTCTTGCATCCCTGACGTTGGAGTCGGAATTGCGTCGTTTTCTCTCCTCGAGAGTGAGTATGAGGTACGAGTGTAACACTGAAAGCGACAGGGCGTGCGTGTGAGGACGAGTGTGGGAGTGACCGTACAAGTAACAGAGACACTGTAAGCCCCGCTTTCTCGATTCTTGGCACTCGCTTACAAACACCGTCGAGTGAATGCGTCTACACATACCATTCCCATGTCTACCACGACGACCGCCCTTCGGACCGTCCGAGAGGACGGGCTCTCGTCACTCACCCGCCGTGGGCTGGCGTACCTCGCGTTACGGAGTCCACTGACCAACGCGGCGTCCCGTCGACTCTACTGGACCGTCGCTCCACGATTCGTCCGTTGGCACCACAGCTCGGCCCTCGAGCAGTACGCAGCCCCGCTCGAGCCGTTTTGCGTTCGCTGGGTCGATCCGGCGGATATCGTCCGATTTTCGCGTCGCCCCTATCCGCCCGATCGGAACCGCCGGGAGCTGTTCGGGACCGTCCGCGACGGCGAGTGGGACCGTCGGTCGCTGATGGAGACGCCGGGTTCGGAGACCGGTGTTCCCCCGCGGCACCTGTTCGACGCCGAGACGGTCACGGAGACGCCGCTGTACCACGCTATCGAGGCCTGTATCGTCGGTGACGACGACTGGCTCGAGACTCCCTTCGTCCGGGACGTCATCGGCTGTCTCGAGGCCGGCGAGTACCCCGTCTGGGGAACCTGCCGAGACCGTAGGGACGTCATCGAACGGTGTCGAGACCTCGAGACACTCGCCGTCGACATGATCTGTGAGGGGTATCGCTCCCAGCGCGAACTCGTGACCGCGGGCGAATCCGACCGGGACGTCGTCGGCACGTTCGCCGAGGAGATCACCGTCGACGTCGCTCGAGACGGAGAACTGCTGGCCGTCGGCGGCAAACACCGGCTGTGTCTCGCGAAGGCGATCGGCCTCGAGCGGATTCCGGTTTCGATCCTCGTCAGGCATCGCGACTGGGTCGAACGCTGTGAACAGGAGTGGTTCGAGTCGGATGGGCAGTTTCGCGAAGAAGCCGTGTGAGTCCTGGGTCGGCTGGTCGTCGTGTGTTTCGACTTGCGTCCGTCCTCTCGAGGGTGAGCGCTGACACTCGAACTCGTGGCACGTCGGTACGTTCGGGTGCGAGAGCCACACGGAAACACAAGCCTCAAATAGAAACCACGGTTATCGTTGCTCGAGGGCTCGTAGATCAGTGGTAGATCGCTTCCTTCGCAAGGAAGAGGCCCTGGGTTCAAATCCCAGCGAGTCCATCCGAATTTTGCCACGTTTCGAAGTGTCCCGTTAGCCGCTCGTTTCGTCGGAAACGCGCCGTGATCTGTCTCGCGTGAACGACCGCGACCGCGACCGCGGGCGTGGCCTACGGATTTTGTAATGCTGCCTCGGAGTTGGTGAGTGATTGTGGACGAGAGTCGTTCGTAGGTACGTTCAGTGCCGGTGGCTCAATTGGACGCGCTTGCCAGTACACCTTACGTACTCGACACCAACTATCCACTGTGTCCCTCTGTGAATTTCCGTCCGGGTGCTCGGACGAGGCGACCCACAGGGTCGTCGTCCGCTTAAAGGGGGGAACCGTTCAGACGTACGAGTATTATTGCAAACACCACGCCGCAGTCGCCGACCGCGCAGCCCGTCGAGATCCGCAGTTCGAACTCGTCGCCGTCGAAAAACTGTGATCGACTGATCGCGTTTCACGACTCGCTCGGTTTCGTCCCGTGGCCCCACTGATAGGTACGGCACTGCCGTCGGTGACGACAGAACGGGCGAGAAACCGGTTCCTGTCACACGAATATCCTCTCCATAGCTATGAGGGTCGCGCACGAATCCCTTCGGCGGGGACCGTCCGATGGGGGAACAATTGTTTCACGGGAGATACACGTGGTCGAGTACGACACCAACCGTCGCCATCGCGAACGCGATCGCGGGCATCGAAAACGTCGATTCAACTGCTCTGTCGACGACGCTCGAGACGACCCTGTACGATCAGGTCAATCCGGAAGCGCTCGATGTGCTCATCACCGACGGTGAGCACATCGCGATTTCGTTCGTCGTCGACGACTACCGGGTCGAGATCAACGGCGAGCAGTTGCATATCGCACTTCACGACGGTTGACTGGTAGTCGAAGGGACGAACTCTCGGACGGTACGGAGTTCGAGAGACGCTTGGCATCGGCTGTCGATACACTGCCATCACGTCCTTCTCGTCGCGTTTCGTCACTGGGTCCGGGTCCGAGCGTTCGACGAGGGTGAAACCAGACCCCTCGAGCTGGCTTCGCCGGTTGCCGAGTCTCGTCTCTCACATATCGCCTGTGTGACTCGCGATCCAACTACGAAACTCGAAACATCCGTGGAGGAGTCCGTACCGAAATGCGTGTATCTGCGCGCTGTATGGATTTTCGATCTATCTCGGGGTTCGCTGCACAGACGTCTACGAGATCTCGAGTTGAATGGAGATTTCGTGACCGATTCTATTCCCACTGTGTAGGAATTGGGATCTCGGTTCAAGAGGATAGCCACCCTTCGTTCAACTGTAAGGGGATGACCGACAATGTCAACTAACACTCGAAACAGACTCGAAAGCCAGTACGCCGGTTTCACGCTCGAGGGAACGCCACACGCGCTGTCGGCGTGGTTCGTCGTCGCGTTGCGATTCCTGCTGGGCGGGATGATGCTGTTCGCCGGCATCGGCAAGTACACCGGTGAAGCCTTCGACGCCAGCGGCTTCCTCGTCCACGGCGTCGACCCCGCCAGCCCCGTTAGCGGGTTGTACGCCACGATGGCCGGCAACGCCGCACTACTCGAGGTAATCAACGTAGTGATTCCGCTCACACAGGTGTTGATCGGCGTGGCGCTGATCGCCGGCGGGTTCCTGCGACTGGCGGCGCTGGGCGGCGCGCTCCAGATGGTCGCCTTCTACCTCGGTGGGTGGGAGGGCGAGATCCTGGCGTTGTTCGACTCGACGCTGATCTACGCCGTGTTGTTCCTGGCGCTGGCCGCCTTCGGGGCGGGCCGGATCCTCGGCGCGGACCGCTACATCGAGCAACTGAAGGTCGGCAGCGAGACGCTGGTCGAGAAGTACCCCAAACTCCGGTACATCCTCGGCTAGGGGCATCGGTCGTCAATTTTCGCTTCCTTTCGTTTTCTTTCCTTTCTATCGTTCTCCACTCAGATCCAGCGTGAGCCAGCACTCTCCGTTACGGAGGTGGTGCTGTCTCTCCGACCCTACCGCACGCTACTTGCAGTCGCATCGCACAGCTTGACACCGCGAGTCGACGTGAGTCTCCTCGAGATGGCGCTCCAACAACTCGAGCACGCCGATTCCGAGATCCAGAACTGTATCGACAACTGCCTCGAGGCCGCCCAGGCCTGTGAGTGGTGTGCGGACGCCTGTGCGGGGGAAGGTGAGGGGATGGCCGAGTGTATTCGTCTCTGTCGAGATGCTGCCGACCTCACCACCCTTCATGCCCGCTTCATGGCGCGGGATTCCGACTACCACGCCGACCTCGCGGCTGTCTGTGCAGACGTCTGCGAGGCCTGCGCGGAGGAGTGTGCCAAGCACGATCACGAGCACTGTCAGGTGTGTGCCGAGGTGCTTCCCGACTGCGTCGAGTCCTGTCGGGAGATGGCCGCCCACTGACGACCCTCGATTCCACTCGCGTTACCGGCGACCCCCGATCGATTCCAGCACAGACACACGACTCTTCTAACACGCGCGGGGATGCCCGCCGCTACCGACGGTCACCGATCGTAGCTACGGTCGGCTCGCCGGTGTGGACGTACACGGTGTCGTGGGTGACGACGACGGTGAATTCGTCGATCGTAAACTCGACGTTGACAGTGCTTTCGGCGTCTTTCGCATGTGCCATGAGGCTGACTAACGCGTCCGGCTCGAGCCGGTCGTACAGCGGATCGAGTTCGGCTACGGGAACGTTTTTGAGAGCCGCCAGGCTTCGCAGAATCGTGTGTACCACGGATTCTGAGTCTCCACACACGGTCCGAATTTCCACACGGTCGTCGTCTCCCAGACGGTCGTGATTGTGATGGACCATATCAGTACTCGTGACTATCTGCCGAAGAGACTTGGCCCAATATACGTAGGTGTATATTCGAGAACAATCACACGATGATCGAGTGTTTACACACCGAACACACGGCCATGTGATGCCCGACAACCCCCAAACGGGGGTGAGTCACCCTTGTTTACGTGCAGATATCCGGGTCAGCCTCGGTTCGGTATCAAAGTGGCCGAGACGTAGTCGGGTACGACAATCTGGTGATTCGGACGACTGTCGCTGCGCTACTCACGACCGACGGCTCACTCGAGTGTCTCGAGTCTTTCGGACGCACAGTTGGAACTCCCGTCGAAGATGCTCGCTGTCACGCAACCTGCAGTAAGGAATAGTAAATTAGTCGATGTGGCCTTCGCGACGGAGCTGGGCGGCGTCCTGACCGGTGTAACGCCACTCGATCGTGGCCTTCTCGTCTTGCCAGTCCCATGGTTCAGCGACGACGACGTCGTCCTCGTTGATCCATGTCCGGTATTTCATCCGGCCGGGAATTCGTCCCAGTCGCGTCTCGCCGTCCTCGCAGTGAAGCCGGACGTGGTTGCCACCGAGGTGTTCGGTAACGACGGCGAACACCTCATCGCTGTTGGGCATGCGGAGATTCCGACGCCCTGTTTCTTCAGTCACACTCGAAGTACGCGAGCCAGACGTTTAAATCATTGGAGAGTCGTGATAGCGCGTGACACAGTATCGAACGAATGGGTATAGAACTCCCCGTTCACGGAACGATCGATCGGCCTCGAGTCACAGTACCTACCGTGACCCCAATAATTATGTACGGATGTTCAGAAGGGTACCCCATGGTATTCGACGTTCTGATTCACACTGGTGCCGAGCATCCGAATCTCGTATGGGTTCTGCTGCCGGCGTTCATCACGTTCGTTCTGGGAATCGGTGTTGGCGTGTTCGCGACGCGACAGCGATCCGAATCCGAATCCGCAACCGAAGCCCAAGCGCAGTCGGAGACGGTCCGTCCAGACCAATAGTCTCCCCCTGTCCCTGTTTTCGACTGGTCTCACGACCGGTCGTTCGATAGTTCGACGACCGAGAGTGCTCCGAACAGGATTGCAGCACCCGCTTCGGCGCTCTTGCTGATCAGCGCAGCCGTGTCCTCACGAAGGTGGTCGACGACGATTCCGAACGTCGAGTCGTCGTCGTGGTCGTGACTGTGTTCGTCTCCGTTGTGATCGTGGCTGTGTCCGTCTCCGTTGTGATCGTGGCTGTGTCCGTCTCCATTGTGATCGTGACTATGGCCATTGTGATCGTGTCCAGACCCGTGAATTTCGAGTCCGGTCGCCGACTCGAGGGTTCCGATCGCGTGGACGTCGGCGTAGGCGTAGAGATACAGTAACATCAGTCCACAGCCGAACGTGTAGACCTCGAGGGGTGCGAACAGTCCGCTGCGATAGCCGCTGTACAACAGGAGTGGGAGGATTGCTCCGAGGGGCATGAGGACGGCGTAGACCGGTGTTCCGTCCCCGCTCGCGACAGCAGCCAGTTCGAGCACGCCACCGAATAGGTGAACGACAACGGAGACGAGTACCAGAACGGCGCCAGCCGTTGCGAGACGATTTCGTATCTGATTGTCCACATCTCACCGATGACCAGTACAATGAAATCTAATCTGGTTCGTCTCTCGAATCCACTCAAAACGGTCGCGAGAGGAACGCTTTCGGAATCGCGTTCCTGACTGTCACCAGCGGGTCGACGACCTGACTGATTTCGAGACCGCCGACGAGACTCGCGAACATGTGTGCGTCGGTCTCGTCGAACCCGTGCTCTGCTTCCAGTACGGCCAGCAGGTCCGTATGCGCCAGTTCGCAAGCTCGCTCGAGAGTCTCAGCGCTGGCGACGGTCTTCCAGGCGTCGGGCGTCTCGACGAGTGGTCGGTCGATCGACGCCCGGGGCTCGTCGATCACGTCGAGAGTGACGTCGATCTCCGTACTCACTTCGCTGCCGGTGCCACACATCTCACCGTCGGCCATCGCTGCCTTGCAGTCGCCCATCGCGAGCATCGCATCCTCCTGAAAGACGGGGAAGTAGGCCGTGTTTCCGCCGGTCATATCGGTCGTATCGAGGTTGCCGCCGTGGTCGTGGGGGACGAGCGTCGTGTACGACTCTGTGGCGGGTGCGACGCCGATCGTCCCGATAACCGGCTCGATCGGGATCTCGAGTGTCGTTCCGTCCGCCTCGAACGTCAACTCTCCGTCGCCGTCGTCGGAAACCGGCGTCATCCGCGTCCGCGGGGCGTCGATATCGACGTCGATCCCGTCGTGATCGAGGTCGTCCAGCAGTCCGAACCCGTCGATGGTGATCACTCGTCCGTGCGCTTCGGCGATTCGGATCTCCTCGATTTCGACGGCCAGAACGTCGCCCGGCTGGGCACCCTCGACCGCGATCGGTCCCGTCGCGGCGTTGACCTCCTCGGGGATCGCCTCGATTACGTCCGCCTCGGACTGGACCGCGCCGTCGAGGCTGTCGATCGTCTCGACGGTCAACGCCTCGCCCGGCTCGACGCTCGTTACGCCTTCGAGATCGGGAGTGAACTCGTAGATGACGCCATCCTCGTGGGAGATCGTGGTTCTGGACATCGTCTGCAGTGTCCGGGTCCAGCAGCATAAATCGGTCACTGACTCGAGTCGCCGCCGACTCGGAACGCGAGACTGCCCTCACCACGGCGTCGGTCACTTGCACGCAGTGCCTAACAAAGGGGTGGTGGCCTCGATACGCGACGTATGGCCAGCGACGATTCCGGTGGCAGGTCGCGATCGGACTCGGGGGTCGATTCCGACTCGTCCTCCGGGTCGGATTCCCGGACGGGATCTGGCTCCGATTCCACCCCCGAAGCCACGCCGTCACTCGAGGCCCCCTCCGTCGAAGACACGACCGGCTACGGACTCACGCTCACGCTAATCGGCGGCGTCCTGCTCGCGCTCGCGTACTACGGTGTCCTCGCGATTCAGGGCACCCATCAGCTAGGCCAGGCGATGCCCGAACCGTTCTACGGGCTCGCGCTCGCGGTCCTGTTCGTCCTCGAGTTGCTCAACAGCCGTCATCTGGGCGTGCTCGCACTCGCCCGCGCCATCGCCTTCACCGCGGTCTACGGCGCGCTGTTCGTCTTCGCGGTCGAGGGTGGAGCGTCCCTCTGGGCGAACCCGGATCTCGCGCTGGAGGGATACGCCGGCGTCACCGTCCTCGCCGTCGCGCTGGTGGTCGCAGCGCTCCTCTACGTGGGGTATCTGACGGTGGTCGAGTCGGACCGAAACCGGGGTGCAGGCGGGTAGGTCCGATCGGCGGGGTGTGGCTGGCGACGCCCTCGTCACCGCGTTCAGTCGTTCTCGAGGAACTGCTCGTCACCGTCCACTTCGATGTCGAGTTCCGTGGTGACGAGCGTTCGATACGCCCGTCGCAGTCGTTCGGAGAGCGCCTGGTGGGAGATGTCCAGTTCGTCGGCCAGTTCTTCCATCGATGCGTCGCGGGGGATTTCGAAGTAGCCGTGGTTGACGGCTGCCGTGAGCGCCTCGTACTGTTCGGGTGTGAGTCCAATCTCGTCGGCGGTGTCCGTCGAGAGTTCGTGGAGACGAAGCAGATCGGCGTGGACGTCGTGTTCTTTCAACCGGTCGTAGATGTGACTGGCGTCCTCGCGGTCCTCGAATCGAATCCGGACGGTCCACATTCCGTTGGCCGCAGACGCCGTCAGGAGCGTCCCACCTTCCTCGACGACCAACGAAAACAGCTCCGTGACCTCGTCACCGAACTCGATATTGTAGAGCCACCGATCGTCGTCGCCCGTCACTTCCGAATAGCCGTCGACAGAGGGATCCGACTCGAGAGCGGCCTCGATCGTCGATCGATCCGCGCCGCTCAGCCACATTCCGAGATCGTTCGCCGCGATGACCTGTTCCATTTCACAGGTAAGCGACGGCGCGTCGTCGAATGCGGCCCCGAGTGCACTATCGTCCGCTGACAACCGAAACTCGGCAATCGTCGCCATGCTCTGCTCACTTCCACAACGCCCTCGCTAATAGTCATCACTCATATAAATTACAGATCGTCCGCCGTCGATGAGTTAGAAGGTACGTTATATGCAGCCGATTCGGATAGATCGTGGTTTGACGCGCCGACTCACGTTCGCCGTCCGATTCGAGTGTCTTCGCTCGACAGATCCGTCGATACGAACGGGTTTCCTCCCCGGCGACTTTCTCCGACCCCTCGTCCCCACGCTTAAATACGAGACGGCTCCATACTGTCTCAGACGCAGATGACCGCCCACACCGACCTCGAGGGGACGCTCAAAGTCCTCCCGGAACCGAGCCACCGCCTCCTCGAGGTCGTCGCCACCGAGTACGCGTCCCTCACGGCGGAGTACGGCCCTCGAAACGTCCTCGTGCTCAAGCGCCACCCCGCCGGCCTCGAGCGCGTCCGCGAGCAGCTCGCGGGTGAGACGACCGACGGGACCCCGCTCTCGCCGCGCCTCGAGTCGCTGCCCGAACACGCCTCGAAGGTTCTCGAGGAGTACGATCCCACGCTGGACCGACTCGAGTACGAAGAACGGATCGAACTCATCTCCCTCGTTATCGCTGGCGCGAAACGCGAGATTCCACCGTATCTCGAGGGGGCCCGCGAACACGAGACCTTCGCTCGCGACGTGGGGCAACTCTTACTCGAGGTGACCCGCCAGCGGATCCGCCACGCCGACTGTGCGGACGCCCACGACTGTCTGGCCTTCCTCACCGCGATGAACGACCGCTTTCACGAGGTGCTCGACGACCGCGGTCTGATCGAGCGGGCGGACGTGATTCCCCGCGTCGTCGAGCTTCTCCAAGCCGACGCCGACGGGCTCCGTACCCGGATCACCGGCTCCTACGACGCCGTCCTCGCCCTGGAGTTCGAGGAGTATCGCCGGTTAGATCGGGAGTACCTCGCTCAACTCACCTGGGAGACGGACACGAACACTGAACTCGTCTGCCTCGGCGAGCGCCACGCCAGCGTCGAACGGACGCGCGTCGAGTCCGGTCGCCTCGAGGACCTCTCGAGCGGGCTGACGGTCGAGGAAGTCGACTCGCCGACGGTCCGGACTCGAGACGATTCTCGTTCTCACTCTCACTCTCAGTCCCCGCCCCACCGCGGCATCACGCGCTACCTCGCGACCGGCGAACCACCCGCATCGGACGAGCAGGCGACCGCCCGGCGGATCCGCGCCGGAACCGCCCGCGAGCAGGTCCGACAGGTCGCCGCGGAGATCCAGTTTCTCGTCGACCGCCACGAGTGGTCCCACGACGAGATCGCCGTCGCCGTTCCGAGCGTCGACCGCGTCCCCGACGCCCGCACGGGACTCCGAAACGCCGGGATTCCGACGGCGACGATCGGCACCGACTCGTTGAAAGAAGACCCCGCGGTGAACGAACTCTACGCTGTCGTCTCCGCCTACTGCGATCACGACGTCGAACTCGCACACGAGCGGCTCGCAGCCCGCGTTCCAGGTGTCGAGACGCCAGCCGAATCCGCGCCAACGCCCACACCCACGCCCACGTCCGCGTTCGAATCTCACCCGCAATCCCACTCCCGTTCACAACCGACGCCTGAGTCGCCGGATACGCACGACCCACCGTCGGCAACCATCTCCGAGGTCCTCGAGTCCTGTGCCGACGCCAGCGTCCGCCGCTCGCTGGAGAACTGGATCGTCAGGACGGAGCTGAAACGCCGAATCGCGGAGGAGGAGAGCTGGGTCGACGCCGCAGAGCAGTACCAGGGCGTCCGCCGGGTGCTCGAGATCGCCCGCTTCGTCGAGGAGACGGACCTCGTCGCCCCCGACTGGGAGGGGCTCCGGCGGATGCTCCGCCAGACGATCAAGTACGACGCGCCGTACGTCCACGACGTCGAGACGCGGTCGCCGACCGGCGGCGTCACCGTGTGTGCGATCGAGGATCTGAAGTACGACTCGCGGGAGGCCGTCTTCCTGCTCGATTGCACCGACGGGGCGTATCCCGGCCAACAGCACCTCACCCAGCTGTTTCCGACGGCGTGGCTGAAGTCCATGCCACAGTACCCGGCGGTTACCGATCCCGATCGCGAGAGCCTCGAGCGGACGTTCGCGCCGCGCGCTCGGGCTCGAGCCGCGAAATCCGACGCGGCCCCGCGACACGGCGACCCTTTCGCCGCCTACCACGCCGAACGGTCCAGACGCGCGCTGGCGCTCGGTACCCGCGCCGCTCGCTCGCAGCTCTACTGTTGCACCTACGAGCGCGAGACCGAGGGGCTTCGGCGCACCCACGACCAGTCTCGGTATCTCACACTCCTCGAGTCGGTACCCACGATCGGCTTCGAGGACGTCGACGCCCTCGGCCGCGAGGCGGCGATCCACGGCGAGGCCAACGCACTCGAGGCGCTGTTAGACGAGCCGCGGGGCGAACTCGAGCGCATCCTTCGGGAGGCTTCGACCGGCGGCGAAGCCGACCTCGGCGAAACCGAGGCGCTGTTCGAGGAGATTCAGGTCGTCCTCGAGGAGGGTGACGTCGACGACGACCTCGCGCGAGCGGTGCGCACGCAGTTCGAGTTCGCGGCGGGAGAGGTGGTACGGCGTGAGTGACCGTCGAGCACTCTCGCTCTCTACCGACGGTCTGGCGACCTCCCTCCGCTGTCCGCGCCGTTACGAGTTCGCTCACGTGCACGAACTCGACGACGGGGAGGACGACCCGCCGGAAGAACGTCGACTCGACCTCTGCCGGCAGGCGATCTGCGACACGCTTCGGACCGGTCACACCGACGCCGATGCGCTCGAGACGGCGGCTCTCGAGCGGTTCGCGACGCTGTGGGGCGATCGGGACGAGCGCTACCACTCCTTCGCCCAGCGCCGCCACGAACGGCGGGTGCTCGAGGCGACGATCCGGGCGTACGTCGAGGCGTTCGGGGCGGAACACGCGAGCGGTCTCGCCGAGCTGCAGGCGGCCAGCGAGAGTGCGGGCGAACTGATCGGTCCGGAACTGCCGCTCTCGTCGGCCGTCCAGTTGCCCGACCGCGAGACGACCGTCGAGGTCGACGCGGCCGTCGACTACGTCGTCGCCAGTGGTTCGTCACTCACCGGCGTCCGGTTCGTTCCGACGCTCACACCGCTGGGATTGCTCCGGTATCGAGACGAGTGGGAGGGCGCCGTTGCCGACCTGTTCGACGACCACTTCGATCCCGACGAGGAGACATTCGAGCCCGGCCCTGCGGGCGCACTGCTCGAGACGGCGGTCGTCCTCGACGGCCTGCGCGAGCTCCGGGATCGGCTCGGACTCGGCGATCGACAGTGTCGGTACCTGCTCGTCCCGCTGGCCGACCAGTCGAACACGACGGTCAATTGGATCCGCGAGAGCGTCGAGACCAGTCTCGACTCGCTCGATCTCACCGACGTCTTCCTCGACCACCACACGTTCGGGATGACCCTCGAGCATCGGAACGCGACGGTCGAGGGCCGGCTCGCTGCGGTCGTCGGTCGAATCGTCGACAAGCAGTTCGATCCCGGTCGGCAGTGGGAGCAGATATCCGCACACTCCTGTGAGAACTGCGCCTACACCGTCTGCTGTCAGGAGTACGTCTCGAGCGAGGTGGCCTTCGATGAGTGAGGACCGCGGGGTGGACGGCTCCTCGGCCCCCCTCGAGCCCAAGGGGAACCAGCGATCGGTCATCGACAGCACGGCCGACTGCATCTCCGTCGACGCCGGCGCCGGCACGGGCAAGACGACGACGATGCTCATGCGGATCGAACACGCCATCCGCGAGGAGGGAATCGACCCGGACGACGTCCTCGTGCTGACCTTCGCGAACGAGGCGGCGGCGAGCATCCGCGAGGCCGTCACCGATCGCCTCGAGCCCGAGGCGGCGGCCGCCATCGACGTCTACACCTACCACTCCTTCTGTTACCGGCTCGTCCGTGAGTACGCCTACTACCTCGGACTCTCGCCGGAGTTCGACGTCGTCACCGACCACGGTCGCCAGCGCCTCGTCCGCCGGCTGTTAGAGGAAAACGACTACGACTTCGCCGACGCGACCCGCGGCGACGGCTCGGCGGCCGACCTGACGACCTCGGTCGACCGGTTCATCCAGGGGATGAGCCAGGAGGACGTCGACCCCGCGACCCTCGACGAGCGCCTGCCCGACGTCCGCACCCTCGAGCGACTGGGCGAGTTCGTCCTCTGGCTCGAGCGCCAGGCCGGCGAGGACCTCTCGTTCGACAACGAGGCACTGCGGTGGTTCAACCGCGAGGAGCACATAGCGGAAGCCCGCGAGTCACTGGTCGACTACGGCAAACTCCTGACCTACTGCCGGGAGTGTATCGCCGAGGCGCCAGCCGAGTTCCGCGAGAACGACGTCGTCGAGGACACCGAGCGGTACTTCCGAGAGATGCAACGCTGTGTCACCAACACCTACGAGACGCTCTCGATCGACGACCCGCCGACCAAACAGTTGCCACGGGCGCTGTTCGGCAACGAAATCTGGGGCCGGGCGACCGATCGGATCGAGCAGACGCCGTTCGGCCGACTCAAACACTACCTCGAGTTCATGCGACTGGCCCGTCACTACGCGGCTGTCTACGCCGACTACCGTAGTGCGCTCGAGACCGAGCGAACGGCGGACTTCGACGAGCTAGTTCGGACGGCGACGCGGCTGCTGGACGACCCCGCCGTCGCCGACGAGATCACCGGCCGCTGGAGTCAGGTCTACTGCGACGAGTTTCAGGACACCGACGAGACGCAGTTCTCCCTGATCACCCAGCTCACGACGGGCGCGGATCGCCCCTCGCTGTTGGCGATCGGCGACAAGGATCAGGCGATCTACGGCTGGCGGGGCACCGACCGCGAGGGCCTCGACCGACTGGCCGACGCCTACGACGACCACGAGCGCATCGCTCTCGAGTTGAACTTCCGCTCGAATCAGGAGATCCTCGACATCACCAACCACTGCGACTACGGTCCACAATCCTCGAAGACCTTGCGGGAGGTCGACCGGACGCCCGGCGAGTACCGCGAGGCGAATCCGCCTCACAGGGTCGTCAAAGTCGAGAGTAGCGAGGTCGGCTGGTCGACGTCCGAACAGGTCGCGACGACCGTCTCCCGGCTCTTGAACGGCGAGTTCGAGTCGGTTCCCGAGCGCGAACTCGCGGACATCGCGGTGATCGTCCGGAAGAACAGCCACGCCCGGGCGGTCGCCGACGAACTCGGCGACCTCCAGATCCCCTGCGAGGTCTCGGGGTCGGCCCGCGGGGAGATCTCGCCGGGCATTCGGACGCTGCTCTCGTACTTCCGCGCGCTGGTCGACCCGACCGCCGACGCCCACCTCCGGCGAGTCCTCCTCTACCGATACCGGGTCACCGAGGACGACCTCGAGACCCTGCACTCGCGTGCGGGATCGCTCTCCGACGCCGTCGCGACCGTCGACTGCGACCCCGAGACGTCCCCACTGACCGATCCCGACCGCGTCGAACAGGCCCGTGACCACCTCGAGACCCTCCGCGAGCTCCGGTCGGTCTACCCGCTCGCACAGTTCGTCCGGCGCTTCCGGGAACTGACCCGTCTCGAGTGGTTCCTCACGAGCGAGGAACGGACGCGACTCGAGCGGATCGACCGGTTCGTCGAGGCTTACGACCCCGACACCGTCCTCGGGACGCTCACGCCGGCGTTCGTCGACGCCCTCGAGGGCTCCTTGCGGGGCAGTTCGACCGAGTACGGCCGCGGCTCTCATTCCGCCGATTGCGTCGATATCATGACCGTCCACCAGGCCAAGGGCCTCCAGTTCGACACCGTCCTCCTGCCCTACCTCTCCGACGAGGAGTGGTGCGTGGAGTCCGATTACGCCCGTCGGGCGCGCGACCGACTGCTCGCGGCGGCGATCGACGACGACGTCGAGTCGCCGCTGCGGGCCGACCTCGCCAAAGAGACGGTCGGCGAGGAGTGGCGGGTGCTACACGTCGCGCTGACCCGCGCGGAGAACCACCTCTTCCTGTTCGGCTCGACGTACGACTACGAGGGCGGCGACGGGGACGGAACCCTTCCCGCCTCCGTCGCGCAGTCGTGTCTGCCCGAGGCCATCGAGTGGTCGGTCACCGGTGAGCGGATGGACCTCTGGGAGTCGCTGACCGCGAGTTTCGAGCGCGTCCGGGAGACGTACCCCGAGACCGTCGTCGATCACACCGAGGAGATCGCCTTCTCGCGACTCTCGCCGGGGACGATCACCTACTACGCCCGAACCCGAAATCGACATGGGGGCGACCGAACCGTCGCCCCCCTCGAGACCCGCGAGGCGATCGAGACGGTCCACCGGCTCGGACGACTGCTCCGGACGGGGACGCTGACGGCCCTCGGGGACGCGGTAGACCACGCCGACGCCGCTTCCGACGGCGTCGAACTACCGGGCGGCAGATCGACGAGCGCGTTGACCGCGGACACGGTCCGGTTTCCGGTGAAGACGCTCTCGAACGCGACCGAACTCCCGGTCGCGATGGATCACAGCTACAGTTCGATGCGAACCCACGAGGAGTGTGCGCGAAAGCACTATCTGGACCACGTCGTCCGGGCGGTCGACGATCCCGCCGTCGCCGGCGCCGGCGCCGGTTCCGGTGATCGATCGGGCGACGCCCGTCTCGTCGGCTCGCTCTTTCACGACGTCGCCGAGGAGGCGTTCGCCCGCGAGTACCGGACTCGAGACCGGTGGCGCGAGGCGGCCAGACGACAGCTCACCGCGCGCGGTCTCGGGGATCACGCCGATCGGGTGCTCGCCTGTATCGACCGTTACTTCGACGCCCGCGCGACAGACGTCGACGCACCCGTCCACGAGTGGGAGACCCTCGCCGCCGAGTTGCCGTTCGTCCTCGAGGACGTGCCAGGTGTGAGCGGCGACGTGATCGGGTACATCGACAGCGTCCGGCGGACGCCGACCGGCGAGCTGGTCGTCCTCGATTACAAGGCGACTGCGACGCGGATCGCCGCCGGGGAGGCCACGCAACTACTGTTGTACCTGCGAGCCTGCGACGACCTGTTCGACGAACGCGTCTCGCGTGTCGGGTACGTCTACGTCGGTGAGGCGAGTGTCGACGGCGCTGCTGGAGACGATCCCGATCCCCGCGTCGACCTCTTTACACGCGACCAGCTTCCCGACTGGACGGCGGTCCGCGAGACGCTCGAGGCCGTCGACGAACCGTCGTTCGCCGACACGTCCCCGGGAGACCACTGCCGGTTCTGTCCGCACCGCTCGCTGGGGTGTGCGCCCGCGGAGTACGCGCTCGATAGGGCCGGTGACGGCGACGGTGACGGACTCGAGGTCGAGGGTGACGTCGGCGGTGACGACTGATCGCCGCCCGGCAGCCGTCGGTCGGCGCTCTGTATCTGCGGGTGCGAACGCGGACCAGACTTACGGCCGCCCTCGTGAAAACGCCACGTGAGCGATGAACACGTTGATCGTTCTCGGCCATCCCCGAACCGACAGTCTCTGTGGCGGGCTGGCGAGAGCCTACCGGGACGGCGCGCTCGAGGCGGGGGTCGACGCGGAGTTGCTCGCGCTGGCCGACCTCGAGTTCGATCCCGACGTCCGGACCCGGTCGCCGACCGACCAGCATCTCGAGGACGATCTCGTCGACGCACAGGACCGCATCCGGTGGGCGGACCACCTCGTCTTCGTCTACCCCAACTGGTGGGGGACGATGCCCGCCCTGCTCAAGGGTTTCTTCGATCGGGTCTTCACGCCCGGATTCGCGTTCGCGGAGTACGAGGAGGGAGCGGGGGCGGGCCACGAGGAACTGCTGGACGACAAGACCGCCGAGCTGATCGTCACGATGGATATGCCGCCGTGGGTGTACCGCTGGATCTATCGGCGGCCGGGGACCAACGCGGTCAAACGCGCCACGCTGGGTTACGCCGGCGTGCGGACGACGCGGACGACTCCCTTCGGGCCGGTCGAGGAGTCGACGCCCGACGAGCGCGAGGCGTGGCTCGAAGAGGCGACGCGACTGGGCCGAAGTCTGGCCGACGGGCCGGAGTCTCGAACTGGCAGGTTCCGGCGGACGGCGACGGCGTGGCTGGGTGCCCTCCGCCTCCAGTTCTACCCGATGGCGTGGATCGCGTACACGATCGGCGCGCTGGCGGCGACCGGCTCGAGCGGTGTCTTCTCCGATCGCGCCTACTGGTTCGGCTTTTGCTTTCTCTTCGCGCTCGAGGCGGCGACGGTGTTGACCAACGAGTACGTCGATTACGAGACCGACCGTGAGAACACGTTCGCGGGGCCGTTCACCGGCGGCTCGCGCGTGCTGGTCGACGGCGAGATCGGGCTCGACGACTTCAGACGCGGGATCGGCGTTACCCTTCTGCTCACCGCAGTCTTCGGGCTGACCTCGGTGATCGCCGGGGACGGTGCCACGCTATCTACGGCTGCGGTGGCGGGGACGCTCGGCGTGCTGGCGCTCGGATACACGGCTCCGCCGCTGAAATTGGCGTATCGGACGCTGGGCGAACTGGACGTGGCCGTCACCCACAGCCTCGGCGTGTTGCTGTTCGGGTTCGTCCTACTAGGTGGTGTGTGGCACGACCCGCTTCCGTGGCTGTTGAGCCTGCCGTTCTTGCTGTCGATCCTGCCATCGATCACGCTCGCGGGCGTGCCGGATTACCGCGCCGACCGAGCTGCGGGGAAACGGACGCTGGCCGTCCGCTTCGGGATCGGTGGCGCCGTCAAGGTCGCCCAGGGTGCGACGCTGCTGGCCGCCGCGACCGCCGTCCTCTGGCGGCTTCTCGAGGTGGTCCCGGGCGCGTACGGTTCCGCCATCTATCTGAGTGTCCCACACGCCTTGGTGCTCGTCTGGCTGTTGCACGCTCGAGTCGGCGATCGGGAGACGCCGGGTCGGATCGACGGGTTGATGATCGCGTCGCTGACCTATCTCGGCTGGTTCGGTATCGTACCGCTGGTCGGGCTGTACTGACGACGGGGATACTGATGCCACTCTCTTTCTCCTTCTCTCGCGTTCAGATCCCGGTTCGAAAAACGCCGTCTGGCACGGTCAGGCCGTCGATTCGGTCGGTTCGTCGGTGAGCGTCTCGACGTGGACACCACCGCAGCGCCGACACTCGCGGATCTCCGTCGACGGATCGGCGTAGTACGTCTCCCCGCAATTCGCACACCGGTGGGAGGGGCGCTCGAGGGTGTCCACCGACCCCGTAACCGTGACTGGCCGCCCCGCCTTTCGAAGGACGTCCTGGCTGACGCTCCCGAAGACGAGCGCGCCGAGCGGCGAGCGCTTTCGGCCGCCGAGGACGATCTGGTTCGCACCGATCTCGTAGGCGGTTTCCAGGATCGTCTCGGCCGGTGATCCCGTTCGACTCTCCTCTCTGATCGTCGCGCCGGCGTCGGCGAGCCGGTTTTTGGCGTCACGACCGGGTGTCAACTGGGACGGTGACGTGTTCTCGGCGCGGTCGTCGTCGTCGGCGAAGACGTGTAACAGCGTCACGCTGACGTCGTCGGCCGCGTTCACGAATTCCAGAACGGTCTCGGTCTGTGCGGCGACCCGGTCCTCGTTCTTGTCGATCGGCATCAGGATTTGATACATGTCTTGGTATTCGATACCACATCTCATAGAACTACACCCTGCTCCTGCGCTCGTTGCGGTTCCACGGAGCTGGCGCGTCTCGGACCGCAATTCATCGTCGGTGATGCGTTCGACCGATCACTCTCGATGGTCTCGTAACTCCTCCCTGTCACGGCTCGTCTCACCTTCGCATCGTTTAAGGCTGCCGTGGCTCTCGTTCGGAGTAATGAGCGAAGAGAGCCAGGAACTCGGCATCACCGAGTCCAAATCGCACAAACCCGGGGAGTGGTACGCCGAAGTCGTCCAGAAGGCGGGTCTCGCCGACTACGCCCCCATGGGCGGATTTATCGTCACCAAACCCCGCGGCTACGCCCTCTGGGAGCGCATTCAGGATGCACTCGACGGCTGGTTCAAAGAGACCGGCGTCGACAACGTCTACTTCCCGATGTTCATCCCCGAGTCCTTCTTAGAGCGCGAGAAAGACATCGTCGAAGGGTTCGACCCCGAGGTCGCCTGGGTGACCCAGGGCGGCCACGACGAACTCGAGGAGCGGCTGGCGGTGCGCCCGACCAGCGAGTCGATCATCGCGCCGTTCATGGCCGACTGGACGCGCAGCCATCGCGACCTGCCCCTGCGGCTGAACCAGTGGTGTTCCGTGGTTCGCTGGGAGGCCACCGAGACCAAGCCGTTCTTCCGCACCAAGGAGTTCCTCTGGCAGGAGGGCCACACCGCCCACGCCTCCGACGAGGGCGCCTGGGAGGAAGTCTGGACCCGCCTCGGCCAGTACGAGCGCGTCTACGAGGACGTCCTCGCCATCCCGGTGCTGCGCGGGAAGAAACCCGAGCACGACAAGTTCCCTGGGGCCGATACGACGACGACCGTGGAAGCGCTGATGCCCGACGGCAAATCCGTCCAGGGCGGCACCAGCCACCACCTCGGCCAGTCGTTCGCGGAGGCCTTCGACATCACCTTCGCCGACGAGGACGAGGAGGAACAGACGGCCTACACCACCTCGTGGGGGCTCTCCTGGCGCGCCCTCGGTGCGCTCATCATGACCCACTCCGACGATCAGGGACTCGTCCTCCCGCCGACCGTCGCGCCCACGCAGGTCGTCATCGTCCCCATCTGGCAGGCCGACACCAAGGAGAAGGTCCTCGAGTACTCGAGCGAGATCGCCGACGACCTCGAAGACGCCGGTTTCCGCGTCGAACTCGACGACCGCGACGAGCGCAACCCCGGCTTCAAGTTCAACGAACACGAGCTGAACGGCGTCCCCCTCCGCCTCGAGATCGGCCCCAACGAGGTCGACGACGAGGAGGTCACGCTGGTTCACCGTCCGGACAACGAGAAACACTTCGAGGACCGCGCGGGGATCGTCGACCTCGTCGACGAACACCTCGAGATCGTCTTCGACAAGCTCTACGATGCCGCCGAGGAGCGTCTCGAGGAGAACGTTCGCGAGGCCCACTCACCGGAAAACATTCTGGGGACGATCGGCAAACACGGCGGCTACGTGAAGACGCCGTGGTGTGGCGACGAGGCCTGCGAGGAGGCGATCAAGGAGAAGATCGCGGCGGAAATCGTCATGCAGCCTCTGGCCGAGGAGGGCGGCGCGACCGCGGGCGAAGTCGAGACGCCCGACGAAGACGAGTGTGGCGTCTGTGGCGATCCCGCCGACGAAGTCGCCTACTTCGCGAAGAGCTACTGAGCGCGGGTCGTCCCGGAACCGGCCGTCGATCCCCGGCTGACAGATCACGAGTCGGCTCTTTCTCCCGACAAATTTCGTCTCTCACCGCGGGATGCCCGATCATAATCTATCGTTCCCCCGAGTGCGTGAATCCCAAATCGATCGTTTCGACGTGCAACGGAGTGTCGCATCTATGTCACGTCGCTCGAAGAGAGGAGCGAGGTGTGAGAGGGATATGACCAGACAACTCGAAGAACCGAACTCGAGGCCACCGTTCCCGACGCGGCGACGCGTTCTGCGCGCGGTCGCGGCGACCGGGATGGTCGCGGGTCTCGGACCCACTGTACTCGCACAGGACGTCGAACAGTTCGAATTCGGGGGCGAAACCGGCGGCTGGCAGGGCCGTTCGCCGGCGGCGATCGACGGCGAGACGAACCCGCCTCTGGACCTCGAGGCCGGCCAGACCTACGAGGTCTCGTGGGAGAACCTCGACGGCTTGCCACACGACTTCACGATCCTCGACGCTGACGGAGCGGAACTCGTCGGGACGGAGACCGTCGACGAAGAGGGGGCGACGGAGACCCTCGAGTTCGAGGCGACGGGGGAGATGGCCGAATACTACTGTTCGGTCCACACGGAGGCGATGCGCGGGGAGATTCAGATCGGCGACCCCACGGAGGAGGACGTGGCAGACGAACCGAGCGTCATCGCCGAGGGGCCGACGATCGGCCTCGAGCGGGTCGCCGAGGGGTTCGTCGCACCGGTCGGATTCGAGGTCGCGCCGGGTGAGGAGGAGGCGGACGAAGACCGATACTACGTCCTCGACCAGGTAGGACGGATCTACGTCGTCGACGAAAACGGCAGGGCCGACGAGCCGTTCCTCGATCTGACCGATCGAATGGTCGAGGTCGGGGACGGCGACGGTGATTTCGACGAACGAGGTGTCCTCGGACTCGCCTTCCATCCCAACTATCAGGAGAACCACCGGCTGTTCGTCTACTACAGCGGCCAACGCCGCGACGGCACACCCGAGGACTACGACCACACCGGCGTGCTCGCGGAATTCGAGGCCGACGAAGACGGCGAGCGTGTCGATCCCGACTCCGAACGGACGATTCTCGAGATCCCCCAGCCGCAGTTCAATCACAACGGCGGGCCGGTGTTGTTCGGTCCGGACGGGTATCTCTACCTCGCACTGGGCGACGGTGGCGATGGAGACGACACGGGGATGGGACACGTCGAGGACTGGTACGACGGGAACGAGGGCGGCAACGGGCAGAATACGACGGAGAACTTTCTGGGGAGTATCCTCCGGCTCGACGTAGATAGCGAACCCGACGAAGACCGCGCGTACGCGATTCCCGACGACAACCCATTCGCCGAAGACGGTGAACTCGAGGGTGAGGGGCTCGAGGAGTACTACGCCTGGGGACTGCGAAACCCGTGGCGGGCGAGTTTCGACGGCGAGGGTCAGTTCTTCGTCGGGGACGTCGGACAGTTACTGTTCGAGGAAGTCAATATCGTCGAGAAGGGCGGAAACTACGGCTGGAACGTCAGGGAGGGCATCGAGTGTTTCAGCCCCGAGACGCCGACCGACCCGCCAGCGGAGTGTCCCGATTACACACCCGACGAGGTGCGCGGGGGTGAGCCGCTCGTCGACCCGGTGATCCACTATCCCCAGCGGGTCGACGACGAGGTCATCGGTATCGCGGTTATCGGCGGCTACGTCTACGAAGGCGAGTCGATTCCCGACCTCGAGGGACGGTACGTCTTCGGTGACTGGAGCGATTCGTTCGCCGAGCCGACGGGATCACTCTTCGCGTCGCCGATCGAGGAGTACGAACCGGTCGCGGGACGAAGCGAGGACGAGCTCTGGGAGATCGAACAACTCACCGTCGACGGCGGTGTCGACGGAGAACTCGGCCGGTTCGTCCTCTCGTTCGGTCAGGACCACGACGGCGAACTGTACGTCCTGACAAACGCGCGGTTCACTGACGGTGAGACCGGTGAGGTGTTCCGAATCGTTCCGGCAGAGGAAGGCGAATCACTCGAAACTCCCGATGATTCGATTGCGGACGACGATACTGACGACGAAGACGAAGACGACGATACTGACGGCGATGACGCGGACGACGAGGATGGCGAAGACGACGACGCAGACGGGACGGACGACTGAGTGTTCGGGATCCGTTCATCACTCTTCGGTCGTCTCTCGGATCGCCCGGATCGTTCATTCTACCGTTCTGTCGATGTGTACATTCGTTTCGATCACCACCATCCCGCTCTCGATCGCCGACGACGACTACTGTCGGCCGTTCCACCCGAGTCGAAATTCTCAATCATTGACCATACTCATCAGTGGACTGTGAATATTCTGGACGTATTCCGTGATATTAACGCGAATGAGAAGAAAGGGTGACAACTGTCGAGATCTGTACACTGTAGTGGCTCGTTAGTACATCACGTTTGGTCAATATGCATAGTCCTTATATCCCATTGTATGCGTTTATAATACACTTAGCCATTATGGAGTAACCTCTTATGCCTGTTGTGCTCACAGAAGGCTATGACACAGCCACCACGAGCGCAATCCACCGACAGTTCGCAGGGCCTCGCCAGCCCGACGGACGAGCGCTCGAACTGCGGCGTCGGCGTCGTCATGGACCTCGACGGAGACGGGGGCCACGACGTCGTCGCTGACGGTCTCGAACTCCTCGTCAACTTAGAACACCGCGGAACCACCGGTGCGGAGAAGAACACCGGCGACGGCGCCGGTATCATGCTGCAGACGCCCGACGAGTTCTTCCGAGCGGTCGTCGACGCTGATCTTCCGGACTCCTATGCGGTCGGTTCGATCTTCTTTCCGCAAGACGACGACGCCCGCGAGGAACTGATCTCGATCGTCGAGGATACCCTCGCGGCGTACGAACTCGAGGTCGTCGCCTGGCGCGACGTGCCGACGGACAACGACGGACTCGGCGAAACCGCGATCGACTCCGAGCCGGACGTCTGGCAGTGTTTCGTGAGTGCAGAATCACGTTCCGCGACCGAAGAGCTCTCGAGCGAGGACTTCGACCGCCGTCTCTACGTCGGTCGCCGAGCCCTCGAGAACGCGATCGAGGACGCCGACATCGATGGCTCCGATCGCTTCTACGTCTGCTCGCTCGACTCCAAGACGGTCGTCTACAAGGGACTTCTCAAGGGCGAACAGGTCGCCGCCTACTACCCCGACCTGACCGACGAGCGGATCGAATCGAACTTCGCGATGGTCCACGAGCGGTTCTCGACGAACACGCTCGGTGCCTGGCATCTCGCCCACCCCTACCGAAACATCATCCACAACGGCGAGTTCAACACCATTCAGGGCAACATCAACTGGATGCGCGCCCGTGAGACGGACCTCGAGAGCGAGGTCATCTGTGCGGAACCACGTTCCGCGGACGACGTGAGCGGTGACGAACCGCGAGCCGGCATCGACGCCGTCAAGCCGGTCATCAACGACCCCGACCAGTCCGACACCGCGAGCGTGGACAACGCACTCGAGCTCCTGATGCAAGACGGCCGCGACCTCGAGCACGCCCTGCGGATGCTCGTCCCCGAGGCCTGGCGCGGCGACGACTCGATGGACCAGGCTCGCAAGGACTTCTACGACTTCCACGCCTCGCTCGTCGAGCCCTGGGACGGCCCCGCGCTCGTCGCCGCCACGGACGGCGAACGCATCGGCGCCGTCCTCGACCGCAACGGCCTGCGTCCCTGCCGGTACGACGTGACGACGGACAACCGACTCGTGATGGCCAGCGAGGCCGGCGCGCTCGAGACGCCGCCGGAGAAGATCGCCGAACGCGGTCGCCTCCAGCCCGGCCAGCTCTTCCTCGCCGATCCCGAGGAGGGGCGAGTCATCCCGGACGACGAAGTCTTCGAGGACCTCGTCGACGACCGCTACGGCGAGTGGGTCGCCGAGGAGCAAGTTCACCTCGACGACATCACCTCGACCGGCGACCGAACGCCACAGGCCCCCGTCGACGGCCTTCGCGACCAGCAGGCGACTTTCGGTTACACCCACGACGAACTCGACAACCTCATCGAGCCGATGGCCCAGAAGGGCAAAGATCCCGTCGGCTCGATGGGCGACGACACGCCGCTGTCGGTCCTGACGGAGTTCAACCGCCCGCTGTTCACCTACTTCAAACAGCTGTTCGCGCAGGTGACGAACCCGCCGCTGGACTACATCCGCGAGGAGTTGGTCACCAGCCTCGAGAGCAGACTTGGCCACCAGCGCAACCTCCTCGAGGAGTCGCCCGAACACGCCCGACAGCTCGTCCTGGATTCGCCGGTCATCACGGACGCACAACTCGCGGCGATCCGCGACAACGACGTCAACGACATCACCACCGCGACGGTCGACATCACCTACGAGCCGACCGACGACGAGTCGGGCGCGGCCCTCGAGGCCGCACTCGAGCGCGTTCGCGAGGACGCGGTCGAGGCGATCGAGTCGGGCAGCGACGTCGTGATCCTCTCCGACCGAGCCGTCGACGAGGGCCGACTCCCGATTCCGAGCCTGCTCGCGA
This sequence comes from Natronoglomus mannanivorans, assembly GCA_025517485.1. Lineage (GTDB taxonomy): Archaea > Halobacteriota > Halobacteria > Halobacteriales > Natrialbaceae > Halomontanus > Halomontanus mannanivorans. Next base: position 55,124 of record JAOPKB010000013.1, read on the forward strand.
CGGGCGGGGTCCACCACCACCTCGTTCGCAACGGCCTGCGAAACCACGTCGGACTGGTCGTCGAGTCGGCCGATCCGCGCGCCGTCCACCACCACGCGACGCTCATCGGCTACGGCGCCGGTGCCGTCAACCCCTACCTCGCCTTCCAGACCATCGAGGACATCACGGCCGGCCCTGACGGCGCCGACGTCGACGTCGCCATCGCCGCGTACATTCAGGCCCTCGAAGACGGCCTCCTGAAGACGATGGCGAAGATGGGCATCTCGACCGTCGAGAGCTACCAGGGCGCTCAGATCTTCGAGGCCGTCGGCCTCGACTCCGACCTCGTCGAGGAGTACTTCGAGGGGACCGAGAACCGAACCGAGGGGATCGGCCTCGCAGAGATCGAAGCCGACGTCCGCGAACGCCACGTGACCGCCTTCGGCCACGACGACGACGAGGAGACCACCCTCGACCGGCAGGGCGAGTACGAGTTCCGATCGGGTGGGATCCACCACCAGTGGAACCCACAGACCGTCGGCGCACTCCAGCAATCGGTGCGCGCCAACGACTACGAGCGCTACCAGGAGTTCGCCGAGATGATCAACGATCAGCAGACGGAACTCCAGACCCTGCGCGGGCTCCTCGAGTTCGACTCCGACCGGGAGTCGATCCCGATCGAGGACGTCGAGCCGATCGAGGAGATCGTCGGGCGGTTCTCGACGGCCGCGATGAGCCTCGGGAGCCTCTCGCCAGAGGCCCACGAGAACAACTCGGTCGCGATGAACCGGATCGGCGGCAAGTCAAACTCGGGCGAAGGCGGCGAACCACCGGAACGGTTCGGCACCGAGAAGGAGTGTAACGTCAAGCAGGTCGCCTCGGGTCGCTTCGGCGTCACCTCGACGTACCTCTCGAGTGCCGACGAACTCCAGATCAAGATGGCCCAGGGATCGAAACCGGGAGAGGGCGGACACCTCCCCGGCATGAAAGTCGACGAGATGATCGCTCACGTCCGGAAGGCGACGCCGGGGGTCGGCCTCATCTCGCCGCCGCCGCTGCACGACATCTACTCGATCGAGGACCTGAAACAGCTGATCCACGACCTGAAGACGGCGAACGAAGCGGCCGACATCAATGTCAAGCTCGTCAGCGAGGCGGGAATCGGCACGATCGCCGCGGGCGTCGCGAAGGCCAACGCCGACGTGGTCCACATCTCGGGCGACTCCGGCGGAACCGGCGCCTCCCCGCGCACGTCGATCAAGAACGCCGGCCTCCCGTGGGAGCTCGGACTCGCGGAGGCCAACCAGATGCTCTGTGCGACCGGCCTCAGAGACCGCATCCGCGTCTCGACCGACGGCGGACTGAAGACCGGCCGCGACGTCGCCGTCGCCGCACTGCTGGGTGCCGAGGAGTACATCTTTGGGACTGCGAGTCTCGTCACGAGCGGTTGTGTGATGGCCCGCCAGTGTCACAAGAACACCTGCCCGGTCGGCGTCGCCACCCAGCGCGAGGACCTCCGCAAGCGCTTCCCCGGCGAACCCGAGCACGTCATCAACTACATGTCCTTCATCGCCGAGGAACTGCGCGAAATCATGGCCGAGTTAGGATTCGAGACCGTCGAGGAGATGATCGGTCAGGTCGACGTCTTAGAGCAACGGACGGACGTCGACCACCCCAAGGCCCGCCGGGTCGACCTCTCGGCGGTGCTCGCTCCGCTCGAGGGCGAGATGCGGACGAAGACCCGCGAGCAGGACCACGAACTCGAGGACAAACTCGACTACCGGCTCATCGACGAGGGACGGGCGGCCATCGAGGACCAGGAACCGACGACGCTCCAGGCCGATATCACGAACGTCGACCGGACAGTCGGCGCGATGCTCTCGAACCGCGTCACCAGCCGGTACGGCGAACCCGGACTTCCGGAGGACACCCTCACCGTGGACCTCGAAGGGACCGCCGGTCAGAGCTTCGGCGCGTTCCTCGCCAGCGGGGTTTCGATGCACCTCACCGGCAGCGCTAACGACTACGTCGGCAAGGGCCTCTCCGGTGGGAAGGTCGCGATCCAGACGCCCGAGACGGCCACCTACGACGCCGCTGAGAACATCTCGATCGGCAACGTCGCCCTCTACGGTGCGACCGACGGCGAGTGTTACGTCAACGGCGTCGCCGGCGAGCGCTTCGCCGTCCGCAACTCCGGCGCCAAAGCGGTCGTCGAGGCCGTCGGCGACCACGGCTGTGAGTACATGACCGGCGGCGTCGTCGCCGTTCTCGGTCGGACGGGCAAGAACTTCGCCGCCGGAATGTCCGGCGGCGTCGCCTACGTCAACGACGTCGACGGCGACTTCGCCGAGCGCACCAACACCGGCATGGTCACGCTCTACGAGGACCTCGACGACGCCGACGAGGCCATGCTGCGCCGACTCGTCGAGAACCACGCTGCCTACACCGACTCCGACCGCGCCCAGGAACTGCTCGACGAGTGGGAGAGCGCACTCGAGTCGTTCGTCAAGGTCATGCCCGACGCCTACTACGACGCGATCACCGAGGACGGTCGCGACGACGTCCGCGAGATGTTGCCCGGCACCGCTGAGGTTGCGGTCGACGCCGGGTCGACGGGCTACGCCGCGAGCGACGACTGAGACGGTTACTATCCCGGCCACACGAGAACCGAGTTCTCGTGACTGCCAGTACGACTCTGTCCGCCGGTCACGTTATTTCGTCAATAACGCTATACGAATGGCAATCTAAGACGAGCGTATGCTCTCGGACTTTCGGAGAACGCTCGTGATCGCACTCGCAGGTGGGATCGGCCACGCGATTCTCGCACTCTGGCTGCGCGCCGTCGTCCGGGGCCGCTCCGTTCCGGAACTGATTCCGGACTCGCCGTCGGGACTCGTGTTCTTTTCGCTGACCGTCGCTGGGCTCGTTCTGGTCGGTGGTGTAGCGCTCGCACTGTTCGTCCGAAACCGGCTCGTGGTTCCGCTCACTGGCCTCTCGATGCTTTTCGTGTGGGCGTTCTACAGCAGTTGGCGCCACTTCGAAACGGCTCGGGCTACGGGTGTGACGCCGATCGACATCTACACCGACTCGTTGTTCGGTCTTCTCTGGGTCGTTCCACTCGCTCTCGTTTGCCTGCTCGGCGCCCTCGAGTACGGCGTTCGCAACCGGTCTGATGGGGTCCCGTTCCGGACTGTTTTCGAGTGAGACGGACGCTCGGCAAGCCGCCGGACGGAAGAAGAATACTGGGTCAGTCGGGTCCGTTCCCATCGGAATACTCGTCCGTGTTCGCGGACGACCGCACCTACTCGTATGGCTGTCCTTCGTCCTCGTCGTGGACGTGCCGGCGATTGCTCAGGTCTTCGTCCCGTTCGTGTTGACTGTGGGACTGTTGGTCCTGCTGGCCTCGCTGGCTCTGTCGCCCCCACTGGTCCTGATTCGGGTCTTGACTCTGGTTTTGCGTTCGATTTTGATCCCGGCTCTAGCCTCGGTTTTGCTGCTGAGATCGGTGCTGACCATGCTGGCCGTCCTCGAGGCCGCCGTGTTCTCGCCCTCTGGGGTCGTTCTGTCCTCGTCGGCGGTTCTGTAGAATTCGAGATTCCTCGCGACCGCCGAAACGACACCGCCCGATTCGAGCGATCGTTCGGATCGTTTCGGCCGTTCGAAAGCGCTGTGTGTCCGTTTACGGGTCCAGTAATCCTCGTTTTCGTCGCGGCGCCGTCTCCCAGTTCTCGATTTCACGATCCGCTGTGTTCCGACCGCCGGGTTCGGCTTCGATCCGTCAATCGATCCTCGTGAACACGTCCGTCGACTCCGTCTCGGGATCGAAGGTGAACAGTCCACGCCCGGGACTGACCGCGTAGGTCTCCCACTGGGGGACGAACTGCGCACCGACCAGTTTCCTGACGCCGAGTTGGGTCAGTCGCGTTTCGGGGATGACGTCGTCGGCTAGCCGAAAGTCGACGATCCCGTCGAAGACGTACTCGTCGTCGATCGGGTACGCTCGGTCACCCGAGGTCGTCGCACTGGCGAACATCGGCACGAATCGCGCCTTGCAGACGGTCGCCCGGACGTCCGTGACGAAGTTGTGGATCAACCGGTCCTGAACGAGCGTGTCGATCTCGTCGATGGAGTCCAGCACGACGACGCCGGTCTCGGTCATCTCGAGGTCGTCGAGCGCACGGTCGAGGGCGTTGGCCACCTCCCGGACGTCGCTGGGGTCGCGAACCGCGACGACGGCGTCCTCGGCGACGTCACCGACGAACCGTCCCCAGTCGTTGCGCGTGTTTTCGAACGCGTCACGATCCTCGAGCCGATGGGTGAAGCAGTCGACGATCCGCAGCCGGTCCATCTCGAGGTACGGGAGGGGGTTCCAGTCGAGCGCGAAGAAGCGCTCGAGGACCGCGATCGGCGGGTCGTTGAACGCGACGATCACTGCGGGTTCGCCTCGAGTCAGTGCCCGCCAGACGAGTTCGGTCGTGAGTTCGGTTCGGCGCGTTCCCTCGTCGCCGGTGAGGAGGACGAACGCGTCCGAGGGAACGCCTCGAGGGACGAGTGTCTCGAGTGGTTCGACGCCCGTGGTGAATCGCTTGTAGCCGTCGTCTCGGACGATTTCGTCGGCCGCCGCGGCGTCACGGCAGGCCTCCGAACAGAAGGGGCCGGCTGTGTCGTCGGTTCCCTGGACTGGTTCGTCTGCGATGGGGTACGTACAGTGGGAACAGCGTTGCTGTCGCTGGTACTGTCGGTGTTGGCGTTGTTGCTGGTGGTGCTGTCGGTGCTGGCGTTGTTGATGCTGATGGTGGTGCTGGTGTTGATATCGTCGACCTCGCTGGTGCTGATGGTGGTGCTGGTGCTGTCGCTGATGTCTCCTGTATCGCCGTTCGTCCACGTCTCCTCCCGGCTGTCCCTCTGGCGGTCGGTTTCCGGCCCGGTCCGCGTCGTCCATAATGGGCATGCTACCACGAACGGACAAAAAGAAGGCTGGCCGCTCGAGCGTGACTGTCTCCCGGCTATGACCGTTCGTGTGCCGCCTTCGCTAGCGTTTTCAGGGCCACTATCGCACTCGAGGTATGGGTATGGATATGGACATGGACACTGCACTCGTCATCGGCGGAACGCGATTTATCGGTCGCCACCTCGTCGAGGACCTCCTCGACCACGACTACGACGTGACGATCTTCAATCGCGGGAACCACGACAACCCCTTCGCGGACCGGGAGGAGGTCACCCACGTCGAGGGTGACCGAACCAACGACTCGGCGCTCGAGGCCGCAGCCACAGAGGTCGACCCCGACGCGGTCTTCGACTGCGTCGCCTACAAGCCGCGGGAGGTGCGGGCGGCCACCGACATCTTCGCCGACTGCGAGGCGTACGTCTTCATCTCGAGTGGCGCAGCCTACGGCCGCGAGGAGATCCCCAAGCGCGAGGGGGAGACGCCGCTGCACTCGTGTACCACCGAGCAGGCGGTCGACGACACCGAGGAGACCTACGGCAATCGAAAGGCCGAGGGCGATCGGGCGGTCGTCGCCGCCGCAGAGCGAGGCGTCAGGGCGATGTCGGTACGCCCCTGCATCGTCTACGGCCCACACGACTACTCGGAGCGACTCGACTTCTGGATCGACCGGGTCAACCGGTTCGACCGCGTCCTCGTGCCGGGCGACGGCACTAACGTCTGGCACCGCGCCTACGTCGAGGACGTCGCCAGCGCGCTTCGGATCGTCGCCGAGCGCGGCGAGGCGGGCGAGGCCTACAACGTCGGGGATCGGCGGCTCGTCACGCTCGCGGAGTCGGTCGAGTTGATCGCAGCGGAATTACAGACGGACGTCGAAATCGTCCACGCCGGCCCTCACGAACTCGAGGCCGGCGGCCTCTCGCTCGAGGACTACGTCTTCTACCGCGAGTATCCACACGTCCTTTCGACGGCGAAACTCGCGGCTCTCGGCTGGGAGTCGACGCCGCTCGAGGAGGCGATCGAACGGGCCGTCGAAGACCACCTCGAGAGCGACCGCGACGGACACGAGCACGGTCCCGACCGCGAGGACGAAGAGCGGGTACTGGGGATTCTGGACACGCTCTGAGCAGCGACCTCGAGCGTGCGCGCCTAAACTGCACGCCCCTCCAGCGAGGAAAAACACGTATGTCGGTCCGCCGAGACAGTTCGGGTATGTTCGAAAAATCGACGTGGATTCGCCTGCCGCGAAACGTCGTCGTCGGTCACGGTGTTCTCGAGCGGACCGTCGACGTGATCGACGATCTCCACCTCCAGGGCCGGCCGCTGTTCGTGACGAGCCCGACGCCCCGACGGCTCGCGGCGGATCCGATCGCCGCGCAGTTCGAGGAGCGAGGAATCGATCCCGCGATGGTGACCGTCGAGACGGCGAGTTTCGACGCGGTCGAGACGGTGATCGAGACGGCCGACGCCGAAGAGGCGTCCTACCTCGTCGGTATCGGCGGTGGAAAGGCGATCGACATCGCGAAGATGGCCAGCGACCACCTCGACATGGGGTTTCTCTCGGTGCCGACGGCGGCGAGTCACGACGGGATCGTCAGTAACCGTGGATCGGTCCCGGAGGGAGACACCCGTCACAGCGTCGCCGCCGAGCCGCCACTGGCCGTGATCGCCGACACCGAAATCCTCGCGGAGGCCCCCTGGGAACTGACGACGGCGGGCTGTGCGGACATCATCTCGAACTACACCGCGGTGATGGACTGGCGGCTGGCCCACCGGCTGAAGAACGTCGAATACTCCGAGTACTCGGCCGCGCTCGCGGAGATGACCGCCGAGATCCTCGTCGACAACGCCGCGATGATCCGACCCGGCTTGGAGGAGTCGGCCTGGATCGTCACCAAGGCCCTCATGTCCTCGGGCGTCGCGATGTCGATCGCGAGTTCCTCGCGGCCGGCCAGCGGTGCCGAACACCTGTTCTCACACCAGCTCGACCGGCTGGCACCCGACGCTGCCCTCCACGGTCACCAGGTCGGCGTCGGTTCGATCATGACCGCCTACCTCCACGATGGGGACCCCGGTGTCTGGACCGACATCCGGGACGCGCTGGCCAGCATCGACGCGCCTACGACCGCCGACGAACTTGGTATCGACGCCGACACCGTCCTCGAGGCGCTGACGACCTGTCACGAGATCCGCGACCGATACACCATCCTCGGCGACGGGATCGACGAGCAGGCCGCTCGAGAGGTGGCGACGCGGACGGGCGTGATCTGATTCTGAAAAACTGTCGGTAGCGATCAGCCGAGATCGGCGCGGCTGAACCGCCACAGCCCGAGTGCGACCGGGACGACGAGCCAGGCGATCAGGACGACCAGTGCCGCTTCGGGCTCGAGGTAGAACGGGACGTCTCCGGAGAACTCCGCCTGAACGCCCGCCAGATCGTCCGGAATCGTAAGCGCCATCGACTGGACGAACGCCATCGTCGGACTGAGCATACGGATGAACTCGAGGACGTTGTCCGAGACGCCGAGGCCGAGGAGACTGTTGAACAGGTAGTCGAGCCCCTCGATGATCGAGAGCCCGGGGAAGATCATCAGCAGGTTGCCGACGAAGTAGAAGCCGATCGCGCCGCCCATCGCACGCGACCGCGACTTCGTCGCCGCGGAGATGCCGATCGCGATCGCGACGTAGCCGATCGTAAACAGGACCGTCAGGGCGACGACACTGGCGAAGACGTCGATGTGGAGGTCCGGATACCAGAGGACCGTCAGCGCCGCACCGACGACGAAGGCGAGGACCACGGACACGCTCACGACGGCCGCTCGAGAGAGGTACTTCCCGAGGACGACGTCTCGGCGCGTGTTCGGCAGCGAGAGCAGGTACTTGATGCTTCCCGATTCCCGTTCGCCGGCGATCGCGAGATACGCCGCGACGAGTGCGATCAACGGGATGAACAGCGCACCGATACTCGAGAGCGTAAACAGCTGGTATCTGACGTCCGGGTTCGGGTTGTTGTACTGGCCGAGGTAGAAGAACAACACTGCAAAGAGCGTGTACAGTCCGCCGACGAACCAGACGATCTTGGCCCGGCGGACGTCGAGGAAGTCCTTCTTCGCGACGGAGAGGGTACTCATGCCGAGACCTCCGTTTCGGTCTCGGCTTCGTCGAGTTCCGAATCCACGACTGTCTCACCCGGTTGCTGGCCGTTCGTGTACGTGTTGAACAGCTGCTCGAGCGAGGTGTCCTCGGAGACGATGTCGTGGACGCTCGTCGCCGCACCCACCTGTGTGACGACGTCGTACTTCGCCGATGTGGCGGCACACGAGACCGTGATCGTCGAGCCGTCGACGGTCACCGACTCGACGCCCTCGTGGTTCTCGAGGTCGGCGACGAGCGCGTCGGGGACGGTTTCGACGTCCAGCGAGATCGAACTGTCGAGACTGAGATTCTCACGCAGTGCGTCGAGGGTCCCCGTCGTGACGAGTCGGCCCGCGTTCATGATCCCGACGCGGTCACAGACCGCTTCGACCTCCCCGAGGATGTGACTCGAGAAGAAGACCGTCGTCCCGCGGTCGGCCTCGGCGGCGATGATGTCGCGCATCTCCTGCATTCCCGTGGGGTCCAGTCCCGAGGAGGGTTCGTCGAGGATCAGGAGGTCGGGGTCGCCGGCCAGTGCCATCGCGAAGCCGAGGCGCTGTTGCATCCCTTTCGAGTAGCCGCCGGCCGACCGCTCGGCGGCTTCGGGTTCGAGCCCGACTTTCTCGAGGAGGTCGGCGGGGTCGTCGTCGGTCCCCTTGGTGTCGATGACCCACTCGAGGTGTTCGCGGCCGGTGAGCCGATCGTACAGCGTCGCGCCTTCGGGGAGGACGCCGATGTGCGAGCGGATGGTTTCGGACTCGCGCTGGGCGTCGTAACCGAGTACCGTCGCGGAGCCCTCGGAGGGGCGAACGAAGTCGAGGAGCATGTTGATCGTCGTCGACTTGCCGGCGCCGTTGGGGCCGAGGAAGCCGAACACTTCGCCTTCCTCGACGGTGAAGTCGAGACTATCGACAGCGAGGAGGTCCTCACCGAAGCGTTTGGTGAGGCCGTTCGTTTGGATGGCGGCCATGTGCGGGTCTTTACGTTTCGCTGACGTATACTTTGTGAAATTAATCTGCGTCCGAGTGAGAGAATTATCCGGGTGTCAGCCGATGGCCGGCCAGCGAGAGAGAGAGCGCACCGATTCCGCCGACGAAGACGTGGAGCCAGTAGGTCGACAGCCGGTAGAGGATCGTCGCCGCGGTCGCGATGTCGCCGGAGACGGCCGCCATCGCGACGAGCAACCCCGTGAGCACGACCTCGATTCCGCCCGTTCCGCCGGGAAGCGGGATGATCCCCCCGAAGGAAGCCAGCGGCGCACACGCCAGTGCCAGCGACAGGGGGACGTCGACACCCAGTGCGAGCAGGCTAAAGTAAAGCGGCAGGGCGTTGACCAGCCAGCTACAGACCGCGATGGCGAACGCGACCGCCAGCGTTCGTCGGGCGGCGCTGACGGTCTCGAGGGTGTCGAAGAAAGTCTCGACACGGCTCTCGAGGGAGCCGTCACCGCCGGGAACGCGTGGGACCTTGACGGCGATCGCCTCCCAGCGGGCGGTGAGGGCGAACAGGACCGTCCGTGCAGTTCCTCGACCGACCAGTGCGAGGAGGGTCCCGCCCGCGACGAGGCCACCGACGCCGGCGAGCGTGAGGCTCAATAGCATGTCCTGGGGAGTTTCGCCGGCCGCCGTGTACATCGCGAGGCCCACGAGGGCGACGACGACCGAGGCGATGAAGCCGAACACCTCCGCCGTCGCGACGACTGCGAGGTTGTCCTCGAACTCCGACTCGGAGTGTCTCGCCAGCAGGTAGGCCATGATCGGTGTCCCGGTCGAGCGCCCCCACGGGAGCGTACTCCGGGCGAAATAACCGGCGAGAAACGCCGAGACGAACGGGACGCCTCGAGCGCTCCCCGAGACCGGGACGAGCAGTCGGCCGACCAGATAGCCTCGTAGTACCAGCATCCCAGCACCCGCACAGAACGCAGCGGCCAGAAACAGCGGATTCGCTCGCCCGACGTTGAACAGCACTGCCTCCCAGCCGACGCCGTAGACGAGCAACCCGACCACCAGGAGGGCGATCGCCAGTCCGGCTCCCGCTCGTCGTCGCATACCCTTTCTCGGGAAGTCGACCGGTTAACGCTTCCCACTGAATGTGTCTATATCCGACACGTCATCCCCTCTCGTCCAAGAACCCGCCGATCGCCGTGTACACCGCGGGGTCGACCAGCGTCACCTCTCCCACCAGCTCGACCAGCTCGTGCTCGGAGCCACCTTCCATGGCCACCAGATCAGTGTCGGCGTGATCGTGGCCGCCTCCCTCCACGGCGACGACGCGATATCTGGATCGACATCCGGGATGCGCTGACCAGCATCGACGACCGTCGACGAACTCGAGGTCGACGACGAGACCGTCATCGAAACGCTGACGACCTGCCACGAAATCCGCGATCGGGACACGGTCCTCGGCGATGGGATGGCGAGCAGGCCGCTCGAGAGGTGGCGACGCGGACGGGTGTGATCTACGCGGCTAGCGGGTTCGATCGAACGCGGACTGGGAACCGCTAGTCGCGGTGAAACGAGGGCGCTGGCTTCGGTCCGGCCCTCCGTCACCAAAGTTTATACTTATAATAAGAGTAATCAGATTAAATGGACCGCCGAACGTTCGTCGCCGCGACCGCCGGTTTCACGTTGGGTGTCCCCGCTGTGCACGCAGAGAACCGGATGGACGGTGACGACGAGCACAACTGCGACGAGACCATCGAGGTCGTCACTCGGCGGGGCGGCAACGCCTCGAATCCCGATAAACCGCAAGAAACCGCCGAGTGGCCGAAACCGTGGGACGACCACTTTGATCTCACAGAGGAAGTATGGGACGACGTTCAGCGTGGCTACGAGAACCGATCCTGGTTCATTCGTACTGCGATTTCGTTTACGAGTGCGAGCGAAATTTGCGGTCAACCCGAATCTGTCGTCAAACTCGGCGTCTCCGACGTCGACACCGCAGAGTCGGAAGTCGAAGACGAACGGGACGGCGTCACAATCGTGATCGAAGAAACTGAACCCGCTCGACTAACCGGATCAGACGACGACGATGGCATCTCTCGAGTCGGCCTCCTCGGCGGAGTGCTCGCGAGCCTCGCCGGAGCGGGATATCTGGTATCTCGCCGAACCGAGTGAGAACGTACCTCGAGCGGATCGGTCGCCCGCGTCGGCGATCACTTCGTCATCGGCGGGCGGGTCCGGACTCGAGAAACACCGACCTCCGTCCTCGAAGAGCAGCGTCAGTTCGTGTGGAACGCCCCGTTCGCGGGCCGCTTCGACGGTTCATTGACCTCACCGACCGGCGACCCTTCGACGGTCTCGGCACGCTCCCCAGGACGCTCGAGGACGTTCCCGCGACTGCTCGAGGCTCGGGACTCACGACTCGAGGGGACGAGGTGAACGTGAGAAACGAGCGCCGAATCTCGAGACCCGACCGACGTCTACACGTGTTCGTCCAAGAACTCGGCGATCGCCGAGTAGGCCTCGATACGGTTTTCGAGTTTCGAGAAGCCGTGACCTTCGTCCTCGAAGATCAGCTTGCGGACGGGGACGCCCTGCTCGCGGGCCTGCTCGACGATCTGTTCGGCTTCGCCGACGGGCACGCGCGGGTCGTTCTCACCGTGGAGGACGAACAGCGGCGCTTCGATCGACTCGATGTTGTTCGTCGGCGAGATGGACTCGAGGAACTCGCGGTCCTCTGCCAAGGAACCGTACTCGGCCTCCCGGAGCGCCCGGCGCCAGTCGCCCGTATTTTCGAGGAAGGTGACGAAGTTGGCGATGCCGACGACGTCGATCCCGGCAGCCCACAGGTCGGGGTACTCCGTGAGTGCCGCCAAGACCATGAAGCCGCCGTAGGAGCCGCCCATCGCGACGATCCGGTCGGGGTCGACGGCGGGGTGGTCGTGGAGCCACTCGACGCAGGCGTCGATGTCCGCGACCGAATCCATGCGTTTCTCGACGTCGTCTAAGCTGGCGTACTCGCTGCCGTAGCCCGAGGAGCCGCGGACGTTCGGTTCGAAGTAGGCGTAGCCCCGGTCGAGGAAGTACTGTTTGACCGAGCTGAAGGAGGGCCGGCGCTGACTCTCGGGACCGCCGTGGATGTCGACGATGACGGGGACGCCGTCAGCTCCAGTGTCGCCGTCGTCTCCCTCCTCGTAGCCGTCTGGTAACGTGAAGAAGCCGGGAACCTCGAGACCGTCGAAACTCTCGACGTGGACGAGTTCGGAGTCGTCGAACGTCTCGGGAGGGATGCCCGCGGTGGGCGCGCTCGTCCACTGCTCGCTCTCACCCGTCTCGACGTCGACCACGAAGACGTTCGTGTTGATCGTGTCGCCGGTCGTCGACAGCGCGAATCGCTCGGCGTCGGGACCGAAGCTCACGCCGCCGGAGATGCCGCCGGGGAGGTCCGGTTCGGGGAACGTCTCGAACGCGGTGGGGTCGTCACCGCCGTCGAACTCGCCGACAGTGAGGTCGGTGTAGCCCTCGACGTTTCGGGAGTAGACGAACCGGCCCGTCTCGTCGTCCAGTGCGATCCCGCCGACGTTCCACCCGTCTCCCGAGACGACGGTCTCGAGATCGAGCGTCTCGAGATCGAGGTAGGCCAGATAGAGCGTGTCGACGTCCTCGCCGTGGTCGGTGACGAGGTACAGCCCGTCGCCGTCGGGTGCCCAACTCGCGCTCTGGTACCGGACGTCGATCTCGTCGTCGTGAGGGGTGACGTGCTCGAGGCTGCCGCTCTCGAGGTCGAACGTGTACAGATCCTGATCGAAGTTGGAGTAGGCCTGCGAGACCAGCAGCTGGGAGTCGTCGGGGCTCCAGCCGCCGACGGAGAGCCAGCCGTCGCCCTCGTGGACGAGTTCGGCGTCCTCGCCGGTGGTGTCCCGGTCCTGCACGTAGACGTCGAAGACCGACTCGTCGCGGCGATTGGAAGCGAACGCGAACCGTTCGCCGTCGTTGCTCCAGCCGCCCCAGCGGTGTTTGGCATCGGGCATCGCCGTCAGGTTCTCGATGACGCCCGTCTCGGTCTCGAGGCGGAAGAGCTGAGCGCGTTCGTTGCCGCCCTCGTCCATCCCGAAGACGAGTTCGGGTCGCTCGGGTGACCAGGAGGCGAAGGTGATCCGCTCCTCGTAGAAGGTTCGCTGTTCCGGCCACTCACGAGCGTCCGAGAGCGTCCAGACCTGTGGCGTGCCGGTCGTCGTCATCAGAAACGAGAGTCGATCGCCGTCCGGTCCGAGCGAAGCCCCGTAGGCGCTTCGGATGTTGAGGTACCGCTCGATGTCGTACGTGCCCATACAACAGGGCATTCGATTCGGTGCAGTAACCGTTTCGACTCCAGTCCGATCTTACCTCCGGATAATAGTCCCCATTGGACTCGAGAATTCTCGTGATACGATCCGATAGCGGTTCGAAAACCCCGGAGTATAGAGAAAGATAGAATTATAGTATAATATTTATTTCCATTAACCATATCCTCTGTAGTGGCCATATTCTGGGGATATAGCCGATGGCTGTCTTCGGGCCATAACAAAATGTGGGCTATGGGATGTGTTGACTATCTATGGAGCGATCGAAACAAACGAACAAAGATGGTGGTCGAACGGTCCCGGGCACCGTTCGGTCGGTACTCGTAGTCGGGCTCGTGTTCCTCACAGCGTTCGGAATGGTACTGATGCCCATGGCTGCAGGGGGGAGTTCTCCTGACGTCTCTCAGACGAGCTGGGACGGGCAGTCGCAGGATCGAAGCGACCAGACTAGCGGTCTCGAAGGCGACCGTTCCCTTTCTGAGGCGCGAACGACGGTTCACGGCACGAACGGAAACGACTCGCTCGGTGAGACGGTCGCGGGTGTGGGAGACCTCTTCGACGATGGCACGGCCGACGTCGCAGTCGGTGCCCCACACGCGGGCGACGACCGTGCGGGTGCAGTATACCTCTTCTTCGGACCCGTCGACGAGGGCGACGTCGACGCGAACAACGCCGATCTGACACTCGCCGGTGAGGCCGACGGTGACTGGGCGGGCACCGACGTCGACGCCGCGGACCTGACCGGTGACGGGATGCAGGATCTCCTCGTCAGTGCGCCATTGTCCGACGCCAACGGGGCCAGCAGTGGGGCAGTCTACATCTTCTACGGAGTCGACCTGCAGCAGTACGCCGCCGACGGCACGACCGAGATCAGTCTCGCGGACGCATCCGTGACACTCGCCGGTGACAGTCCACAGGACTGGTTCGGGATGGCCGTCTCGGCTCACGGTCACGACGACACAGCCGACGGCGAAGGGCCGTTCGTCGCCGTTGGTGCACCAGGTGTCGACGACGAGGCTGGCGCTGCGTACGTCTTCAGCGGGTTCGACGGCGATGTCGCCGTGAACGTGAACGCAGGCGACGCCGACGCCGTCTACACGGGCGCTGCACAGGGCGATCAGGCCGGGTGGTCGGTCGCCGCAGTGGCGAACCACACCGACGACGGCGAGGTGGTTCTGGCCGTCGGAGCACCGTTCCACGCGGACGCGGGTGCTGCGTACGTCCTCACGGATCTGAATCAGGGGAGTTCCCTCGAGAACGCACACTTGACGCTGACCGGTGAGGCCGACGGCGATCGAGCCGGCTGGGCACTCGACGCGGCCGGTGACGTCGACCACGACGATCGATACGACCTCGTCATCGGCGCACCGCTGAACGATCGGGGCGGTGTCGACGCCGGCGCAGCGTACGTCCACCTGGCGCAATCTCATCAGACGGGCACAATGTCGCTCTCCGAGGCCGACGCCACGCTTTCCGGCGAGGCCGCGGGTGATCAGGCCGGTTACAGCGTCTCCGCGGCCGGCTCGGGGGACGTCATCTGTAACGGGTACGACGACATCCTCGTCGGTGCACCGCTGCACGACCAGGGCGGTGTCGATGCCGGCGCAGCGTACGTCGTCGCGGGTGGTGACGGGCTCGAGGGGGACTCGAGTCTCTCGAGTGCACAGGCGAAGCTTTACGGCGAGTCCGACGGTGACCACGCTGGTCACTCCGTCGACGATGCGTACGACGTGACGGGGAACGGCGACAAGGATGTTCTCGTCGGTGCGCCCAACCACGACGATGCACATGGTGCGGCGTACATCGTCGAAGGTGAGTGTCCAGACGATAAGGAGCCTAAGGAGACCGAGAAGCCGGACGATAAAGAGCCTGAAGAGACTGAAGAGCGGAAGGATAAGGACCCAAAGGAGACCGAGGATCCGGACGACAAAGAGCCTGAAGAGACTGAAGAGCGGAAGGATAAGGAGCCAGAGGAGACCGAGGATCCGGATGACAAAGAGCCTGAGGAGACCGAGGAGCCGGACGACAAAGAACCTGAAGAGACTGAAGAGCGGAAGGATAAGGAGCCCGAAGAGACCGAGGAGCCGGACGACAAAGAGCCGACAGTGGTTGGAGAATTAGAAGAACCAGATGAAACTGACACACCTATAGAAACGGAGACTGACACGCCAGCAGAGACCGACACTCCGACAGAGACGCCAACCGAGACGCCAACCGACACTCCGACGGATACGCCGACCGACACTCCGACAGAGACGCCAACCGAGACGCCAACCGATACTCCGACGGATACGCCGACCGACACTCCGACAGAGACGCCAACAGAGACGCCGACCGACACTCCGACAGAGACGCCGACGGATACGCCAACAGAGACGCCGACCGACACTCCGACAGAGACGCCGACGGATACGCCAACAGAGACGCCGACCGACACTCCGACGGATACGCCAACAGCCGACGGATACGCCAACAGAGACGCCGACCGACACTCCGACGGATACGCCAACAGAGACGCCGACCGACACTCCGACGGATACGCCAACAGCCGACAGAGACGCCAACGGATACGCCGACAGAGACGCCGACGGAGACGCCAACGGATACGCCAACCGACACTCCGACAGAGACGCCAACCGACACTCCGACAGAGACGCCAACCGAGACGCCAACCGACACTCCGACAGAGACGCCAACAGAAACTGAGACTCCGACCGAAACCCCAGAACCACGCCCAGCAATTAGCTTCGTTGCCTTCTGTTCCAACGAACCGATCTCAGCCGACGATGTGACGATCAGTGACGTCGTGACAAAAGAGGGCGAACCGAACGACCCGATCGGACTAACCTGGAGTTCGAACGTCGAGGTTGAGTATGTTACCTACAAAGCTGGCAATCTACCAATTAAGGAAGTTTCAGGTGGATCTGCAGGAAGCTTCGAAGTAACTGATGGATCCGATCGTGATGATCTGTCACCGCCGAATCCATGTGATACTGAGCACTCGGTCAAATTCGAGTGGAGCGGTGGTGGGTTCAACCCAGAATGACCATCGAGAAGCGGGATGATGGCCATGGCAGAACGCCGACGAAAAGGATAACGATGCTGATGTGATCGAAGGCGGCGGGGTGCTCGCTTGAAGAATGGGCGGGTCGATCACGTCCGATTCGGACACTCGATTCCTTTTTCACATTAGCTAGATACTCAGGTAGTCTCTGAGATGATATACCAGTCACGTCTCCGTCGACGAACCTCCTATCACGTTCGATGCTGATCAGCCACTCCTCGAGACGCCAGTAGACGGTCGTTACTCTCCTCGATTCCGGGGACGGGTGTCGGTCACGTACGGTCTCGAGGACCGTGTGGTGAGCGGTCCTTAACAAAGCGGGTCGGGCCGCAAGGTGCCCGTACACAGATGCGCTACACTGAGGAGGGGGAGACAGACGAACCGTCGACCGCGGCCGTTCTGGTCGTGATCTTCATCACACTGGTCGGGGTCGGTGTGACGGCGATGGTCGTCGGGGCCGGGGTCCTCGACGGTGACGAGCCGGTCCGACCGGATATCGTCGACGACGGGACGTCTGGTAACGCCCCGGACAGCGGCGACGCTCAGTCGAGCCCGAATATCACCGTCTCGAGTGACAGTAGTACCGCAGATGGGAGTGACGACGACGACGACGATGGGGACTCGAGCGTCCCCGTCGGGGACGGCGACGGCACTGGCGACGGTGACGGCACTGTGGATGACAACGACTCGGTCGGCGAGTCCAACGAGAGTGACGATACCGACTCGGCCGACGACAGTGATGATGACAGCGACGGAGTCGACGACAGTAACGGTGACGATGGGGACTCGAGCGACGATGAGAGTACTGAAGACGAAGAAAGCGACGACGAGGGTGATGACAGCCCCGACGACGGATCCACTGATGATGGGGACGAGTCCGACGACAGCGATGGAGTCGACGACAGTGACGATGACGAGTCCGCCGAGTCGGGTGACGAAGAGAGTAACGAAGACGAAGAAAGCGACGAAGCGGACGACGAGACCGGATCCGACGACGGTGGGGATGCGACAGACGAGGAAGACGAGGGGGACGACACCGACGGGAGCGATAGCGACAGTGAGACTGACAGCGGTGATGATGAATCCGACGACGAGAGCGAAGCGGACGAAGACGACGGCGAGTCCGACGTAGAAGACGGTGAGGACGACGGTGGAGACGATGACAGTTCCGATCCCACGGACGGGAGCGGTGAAGACGACGGTGACGAAGCGGACGACGGGAACGAAAGCACCGAAGACGACGAGTAACTGTTCGTATTCAGCTCTCGATTCGAGAGACGAGTAGTCGGCGTACACTCGAGCGGCGTCAGAATCGCCACACCTCCCGAAATTTCCGCTCGAGACGGTTGGCGCTCCGTGACTAGTCTTCCTTCGAGAAAGACGTGTTTTTTTATGCTGGGACTGCGTGCCGATGGCATATGCGAATCGCGTTCGTCTCGTTCGAAACGATCCACCACCGCGACTCCGAGACGAACGAACGCCTCTGGGGCGTCATCGACCTGTTGTGCGAACGCGGTCACGAGGTCCACGTCTGTTGTGCGCAGTTCTGGGCCGGCGAGAAAACCACCGTCGAACGCGACGACGTCGTCTATCACGGCGTCTCGGTCGGCCTCGAGGCACGGCGGTCGTTTCTGTGTCGATTGCCGTTCGTCCTGCGCTCGATCGGCCCCGACGTTATCCACGCGGGCGCGACTCCCCCGTCACAGGTGCTGGCGGCGAGTACGGGATCGACGCTCTGTCGCGTACCGCTGTTAGTCGAGTGGTACGGCGACGACCTCGAAGACGACCGTCTGACCCGCTGGGCGACCGGTCGACCCGACCGGATCGTCACTCCCTCACGACTGGTTCGGACGTGGATTCGAGAGATCGGCGCCGATGGCGACCTGATCGACGTCGTTCCCAACCACGTCGACCTCGAGTTGATCAAGGAGACCCCTCCCGGAGACGCCGCGGATATCGTCTATGCCCGACGGCTCGACGACGGAGCCAACCTCGAGAGCTTCCTGCTGGCTCTCGCGGAACTGCGCGATCGCGACTGGCAGGCGACGATCATCGGCGACGGACCCCAGCGAGGGATGTACGAGGATCTGACGAGGGACCTGCGTATCGAGGACCGGATCACGTTCGTCGGTGACGCGACCCTCGAGGAACGAATCGCCGCCTACCGGAGCGCGCACGTCTTCGTCCAGACCGCCGAGTTTTCCGTCTTCCCGACCGAACTGCTGTGGGCGCTGGCCTGTGGCTGTGTCGGGATCGTCGAGTACCACGCGAACTCGAGCGCCCACGAGCTCGTCGAGGGCCGCAAGCGCGGGTTTCGGACGACGAGCGAACAGGAACTCGCGGACGCGATCCTCGACGCTGGCGACCTCGAGTACCGTGATGTCGACGACGCGTTCGAACCGTTCGGCCGACGACCGATTCTCGAGCGATATCTCCAGACCTACCGTGATCTCCAGCAGGAGTACGGACTTCTCTGACGGTCGATCGAGGTTGTCGGCCGAGGTGGGTCAGGGTCAGTGACTTGCCGCTCGGTTCCGGTTTCCAGCTCGTCGTGTACGGTTCACACTCGAGGTCTGGTTCACAGCGTTCGGTCTCTGTTACTCGTCGCCTCTCGGGTTCACGCACGAAAGACGACGAGTGAAGATGAAGTGGTGTCCACGAAGTACAGATGGCCCGTTTACGCCCGATACGAGGTCTTTATCGGACAAGCGAGTAGTTCACGAGTGGACTGTAACCGAACCGTTACCGTGAACGACGACGCGATAGCCCAGATACTGGAAGTCTACCTGACCGACGGTGGTCTCGCCTCGAGACAGGAACAGATCGTTCAACGCGTCGGGGTTGATGGAGTCGGCCAGTGGTGGTAACTCGACGGGATCTGCATCACGGGCTTCGGCGACTGCTGTGACGACTGCGTAGACGGGTGTGTTCTCGGAGTCTCGCTCCCAGCTCGCGTCTGCGAGAACGGGTGCATCGTTCGAAGCGTCACGCGTGGTCGGCCGAGCGCTCATGTTTGCCATGAACCGGAATCCAACGAACTGTTATAAAAGCCTTCCCAAAACATATCGCATGTTGGAAGGTGAGACTATTACCGTAGACTATCGTTCGGTCGTCGTGTGACGGGGTGGCGCTGGTTCTGTGCGTTCTTCGATTCGCTACTCGGGCTGTCTCACCAGCACGGACACGACAGCTGTGACAGTTCGTTCTCGCTCGAGT
The DNA here is from genome assembly GCA_025517485.1 of Natronoglomus mannanivorans. Taxonomy (GTDB): domain Archaea; phylum Halobacteriota; class Halobacteria; order Halobacteriales; family Natrialbaceae; genus Halomontanus; species Halomontanus mannanivorans. Next base: position 74,750 of record JAOPKB010000013.1, read on the forward strand.
TCCGGTCTCCCCGGGGAGACGACCGACGAGATCGTCGAGACGGTCAGTCGTCTCCGTCGAATCCCCTCGGATCGCGCGCCGCCAGCGCCGTCCGCACCGCGGCGACGTTCTCGGGGACGTCGTGGACGCGCACGATATCGGCTCCGCGATCGACGGCGAGCGCCGACGCCGCGACCGTCGCCGCGCCCCGCTCGTCGGGTCCACAGCCGGCTTTCTCGAACATCGACTTGTGGGAGTGACCCACGAGAATCGGACAGCCCAGTGCCTGTAGCTCCTCGAGGCGGCCCAGCAGTTCGAAGCTCTCGGTCGGCGACTTGCCAAAGCCCAGACCGGGATCGACGATGATCTGCTCCCGATCGAGACCCGCTTTCTCCGCCAGCAGGATCCGTTCGGTGAGCTGGTCGACGACGTCCTCGACGACGTCGTCGTAGGTCACGTCTCGGCCGGCGACGACGGGCGCGTCGATGCTGTGCATCACACACAGCGGGACGTCGTGCTCGGCGGCGACGAAGCGCATCTCGGGGTCCTCGAGTCCGGAGACGTCGTTCAGGATATCGGCGCCGGCCTCGAGGGCGGCTTCGGCGACGGCCGCCTTTCGGGTGTCGACCGAGACGAGGGCGTCCAGCTCTCGAACCCGTTCGATGACGGGGACGATCCGGTCGGTCTCCGTTTCGACGGGGACGTGCTCGGCGCCGGGCCGGGTCGACTCCCCGCCGATGTCGATCACGTCGACGCCCGCCTCGACCATCGCTTCGGCGCGGTCGACGGCGTCCTCGACGGCGTTGTACTCGCCGCCGTCGTGGAAGCTATCGGGGGTAACGTTCAGGATTCCCATGACGCTCGAGCGCTCTTGCCACGGATAGCGCGGCTCCGACGGTTCGATGCCGATCTCGAGGCCCTCGCGGAGTTCGCGGGCGACCGTCGCCAGTCCGTACGGCTGGGCCTCGAGTTTCTCGATCAGTCGTTTGAACTGCGAGAGCGTGCCCATCAGGACGACGTCGACGAGTTCCTCGTCGCGCTGGAGTCCGGAGAGCGCACACTCGCCGCCGATGCTCAACAGCTCCTGTTTCAGATACGACGCCTGTCGGTACTGCAAGTTCGTCTTGACGACGCGATGAACCGCTTTCCCACGCATTCGCCAGACGCCCTCCTCGGTCACGCTGGCGCTCTCGAGGGCGTCGCGGGCGTCGTCGAGGTTCCGAATTCGCTTGGGAATCATCGCCCTCGTGTACCGCGAACGGGCCTCCGCGACGGCGAACAGCGAGCCGGTGACCACCACGGCGTCTCCGGGCTCGGCGTCCTCGAGCGCGTCCGCGAACGCGTCCTGAACCGCGGCTCGGTGACGAACGTCCTCGACGCCGGTTTGCGCGAACACCTCCGCGAGCACTTCCTCGTCCTCGGCGCGCTCTAAGTTCGGCCGGCAGGTGATCACCGAGTCGGGCGTCGGCAGGGCCGCGACCATCTCCCGGTGGTCCTTGTCGTGCATCGCACCGAAGACGAGGTGGAGGTCGTCGTACTCGAACGTCGAGAGCGTCTCCGCGACCCGCTCGCAGGCGCCCGGATTGTGCGCGCCGTCGAGGACGACGAACGGCTCTCGGTCCATCACCTCGAACCGACCGGGCCAGTGGGCGTTTCGCAGCCCGCGTTCGAGGTCCGCCCGGGAGAGGTCCGCGTCCGAGACGTCCGCGGCCTGTCGCGCGAGTACGGCGGCGATGCCGGCGTTCTCGGCCTGGTGTTCGCCCAGCAGCGGGATCTTCGTCTCGAGGGGCGGCTCCCACTGGCCGGCGATCGAGACCGCGGCTTCGGTGTGGTTCGTCCGCCCCCCGTAGCTGACGGTGACGTCGGTTTCGTCGTCGCCGTCACTGCCGACCGTGAGGACCTCTCCCGCGTGCTCGCGGACGGCCGCGAGCGCCTCCCCCGTAGTGCCGGTAACCAACGGCGTCTCGCCGTCGGGTGCGACGTGGGCTTTGTCGCGGGCGATCTCCTCGATCGTGTCGCCGAGGACGGCGGTGTGCTCTAAGGTGACGCTGGTGACCGCACTCGCGACTGGATCGACGACGCTGGTCGCGTCGAACTTCCCGCCGATGCCGACCTCGAGGACGACGACGTCGACGTCCTCGCGGCCGAAGTGCCACAGCGCCAGCGCCGTCATCGCCTCGAAGAACGTCGGCGAGTCGCCGTCGGCAGCGCAGTCACGGATGTAGTCTTCGGAACTCTCGACGAACGCGGCCAGTTCCGATCGGGGGAGCTTACGGCCGTCGACTCGCACCCGCTCACGGACGTCCTCGAGATGCGGAGAGGTGTACAGCCCCACGGATAGTCCCGCTTCTCGCAGCACTCGTTCGACCATTCGCGCCGTGCTCCCCTTTCCGTTGGAGCCGGCGATTTGGACGCAGGCGAGTCCGTCGTGGGGGTCCTCGAGGTGTGCGAGTAGGTCCGCCGTCGATGCCGTTCCGGGACTCGACCGGAAGCGACGCAGATCGAAGAGAAAATTCGCCGCCTCGTGGTACTCCATATCCGAACCACAGAGTCCGCTCGCTTTAGCGTGTCGGAGTCAGTCGTTCCCGGCCATCGATCGGTGAACGAAGCGACCGAACGGATTCCCGATCGACACCGGTCCGTCTCGGTCGTCGCTCCCCGCTCGTCGTCGGTTCGGCCCGTCCGAATATAGTACATATTTCCGAAGAATCAAGGGATGGAGAACGAATCGTGGCGTATGTCAGGTCGCGCCCCTACTTTCCTTCGTTATACGATCGCCGGAGCTGTCGTCCTGTGGGTTGCACTCAGCCAGCTCGGCGTGCTCGCGTTCGGGTACGGCATTCTCGCGTCGGTCGTGCCCGGCGTTCCGACGCTCACGCTCGAGATGCTCGTCGGGTTCGTCGCGTCCCCCGTGTTCGTCGTCGCACTCGGCGTCTCGTTCGCCGTCAGTGCGGTCATCGGACGGGCTCGGTACGGGAGTCTGGCGGCGTTTTCTGTCGCAGCGACGAAACGGGTCGACGACCTGTTCGGTTACTCGCTGTTCGACGAGCCGCTGGTCGAAGGCCGGATCCGCCACGACGAGGTCTCCTGGCGCTGTCGGTACTGGGACGACGACCGCGTCGAGGTCGTCCGTCGAGAGTGTCCGTTTTGCGGGCTCGAACTGATCGAATCGTTCCTCCCCCATCACGTCGTCTTCGGCGCCAACACGGCGTTCGATCCCGGCGAGCAGGTGCGGGAAACCGCCGACGAGGCCTGGACCGACGTCTTCGGCGAGGAGACGGCCGAGGACCGGACGGAAACGCTAGCCCTCTCGTGTCCGCAGTGTAACTTCTCGATTCCGGGTGAGAAGGACGTGATGGAGGGACAGGACGGGGCTCGAGCGACGTTTCGCGGACACGTCGAGCGGATGAAGTCCGGGAACGCTCGAGGGAACCCGTTCGAGGAGTACGCCGTCGCGGCTCGGCGTGCGGCGAGTGACGATCCGACGTCAGGAGATCTGTGGGACGCGTACGTCGGACGGCAGTCCGATCCCACTCTGCTTCGGATCGGTGTGCAGCCGGCATCGGGGTCAACATCAGCTTCGGCTTCACCCTCGTCCACGTCTCCGTCCCCAGACCGGGACGCCGACGGAACCGAACGGCCGTCTTCGAACGCGGTGGCGGCGAGGGGAGTGCCGGATCGGGATCGGGATCAGGATCGGAATGCGGACACCGAATCCGATCGAAACCGAGACGACACTCAGGACCGGAACCGGGGCCAGAACGTACGACGTCGCGACCCCGCTCACACCCCGGAGACGGCGACGAGAGGTGGTGAGTAATCGTGCCCGAACGACACAGCTTCCCCGCCTTCGAAGAACTCAAGCAGGAAACGCAGGGCGTCGACGTCCTCGTCGAACTGGCACCTCCACCGTTCGAAGCGGCCGTCGACTGGCTCTTCGACGTCGAATACCTCGAGCGCAAGGCCGAACTTCTCGAGCGGCGGGACGCGGCGCGACGACGATATCAGGAGGGACAGCGACGCATCGAGTCGACCTACGGGACCGTCGTCGTCAGAGCACTCGACAGACGTGCGGACGGCGACCAGCCGCGGTTCGACGTCGACAGGATGGCGACCGAACTCGCGGACGCGAAGGCGGCCGTCGACGGCCTCGTCGCCGATCTGGACGAGGCGTTTCTCACGCGCGCCGAGCGACGGAAACTGTCGGAACTCGAGTCCGACATCGTCGCGGCGCGGGAGTACGTTCGCAACAAGCGCGCGTTCGACGAGGGGTACGACGCGCTCGCGGGTGACCTCGAGGCGTTCGAGGAGCGCTTCGAACCCTACGCCGGTGCGGAACGCTACATGGTGACCTCGGATCGGGAGTTCCTCGTCGGGGCGAGTCGCGATATCTGGGCCGATTTGAGTGACCTCGCGCGCGAACTCCAGTTGCACGTGCTGCCCGACGAGGACGCACGATGGCTGAGCGAGCACAAGACGCGGTTCGGCGAACTGGTCGACGCGATTCCGGCGTACAACGAGGAGTTCGTCGCGAACGAACGCGACCGGTACGCCGACCTCCTCGAGGACCGACCGGAACACGGGCCGCTCAACGACCAGCAACAGAACGCAGTCGTTCGAGACGACCGTCGCAACCTCGTCGACGCCTCCGCCGGAACCGGCAAGACGCTGACGCTCACCTACCGCTTCCAGTACCTCCTCGAGAAGGGCGTTCCGGCCGGCGATATCGCCGCAATTACTTACACGAAGGACGCGGCCGAGGAGATGGCCGGTCGCATCGCGGCCGCGACCGGCGTCGACGAGGACGACCTCGACATCAGCACGATCCACTCGTTCGCGCTCTCGATCGTCGACGATGCGACCGTCGGATCGGGTTCGGGTGACGAGGAGACTGACCTCGGCGACGCGTTGGATTCGCTGGTCGACGACTACCTCGAGGCGGCGATGGCCGACGAGAAACCGGACGAGGCGGACGTCCCGTACCCCGACGTCTACGGCGACTTTCTCGCGGCGTTTCGCGAGTTCCGCCGCGTCGACGCCGAAGAGGAGTACGTCGACACGCACGCGGGCTGGAACCAGAGCCGCACGGATTTCCTCCGGAGCAAGCTCACCACGTTCGTCGACAACGCTCGGACGTTCGACCTCGAACCGGCGGACGTTCGGCGGAAGATCGACGAGACTGCGCCGATCCAGTTCACCTTCGCCACCGCCGGTGTGGCGCTGCTCGAGGCCTATCTCCGCCGAGTCGAGGCGACCGAGCATCCGATCGACTTCGACGAGATGATCTACGCGGCGACGGAGCTGATCGAATCCGCCCCCGACCGATTCGCCTCGCGGTACAGTCACGTTCTGGTCGACGAATTCCAGGACGTATCGGACGCCACGCTCTCGTTCGTCGAGGCGTTCATGTCTGGCGACACGGAGACGCACCTGTTCTGCGTCGGCGACGACTGGCAAAGCATCTACGGGTTCAACGGATCGAACGTCCGCTACTTCACCGAGTACGGGGAGCGCTTCGAGGACGTGACCTACACGCCGCTCGAGGTGAACTATCGCTGTCCGCCGAGCATCGTCCGCGCCGGCGCGGCCCTGATGGCCCGGAGCGAAGCGCCACAGAACGACAAACCGGTCACCGCCTGTAGCGACCTCGAGACGGACCCGACGCTGCACGAACTCGACGGTCTCTACGAAGCTCGGGAACCGGGGTACGTCGTCGACCTCGTCGAAGACGCGCTCGCGTCGGGATACGATCTCGAGGACGTGATGGTCCTCTCGCGAAACGACCGGAACAGTACGGTCCTCCAGCAGGTCAGGGAGGAACTCGCTCGCCGAGAGATCCCTCACCAACGGCCGGACTCCGTGCCCGATTACGTCCCCGAATCGACCCACGAGACGTTCGATCGGGAGGTCGTGTTCGACGACAGCGGCGACGCGGCGTTCGAGTCGGGTCCGGACGAGATGGGTCCGGACGCGCCGCCGATGGTGACCGTCCAGTCGGTCCACGCCTCCAAGGGGACCGAAGCGCCGGTCGTGATCCTCGCCCACGCCGTTGACGACGATCCGGAGGGGATCCCGGTCGAGGAACGGACCGACGAACTCGTCGACCCCGCTATTGACATCTCGGCGAATCACTTCGCGGAGGAACGGCGACTCTTCTACGTGGCGCTGACCCGGAGCGAAGCGGAGTTCCACGCCGTCACGAAGGCGGGCCGAACCTCACGGTACGTCGAGGACGTCCGCGATTACTTCGAGGTGGTCGAACCCGAGTTCACGCTCGAGGGGAAGTGTACCGAGTTCACCCCGCCGGCGGACGACAGTAACAGGCCGTTCAAGGCGACACTCGATTGCGTCGACTTCGAGGCGCCGCTGATGGCGTGGCCGAACAACGATCCACCGCGACTCGAGGAGGGTGCGGTCTATCGCATCACCGATCCCGTCGTCGAGGAGGGGCCGTTCGGCGAGGAGATTCGATACGACCGCTCGACCGTCGAACTGCTGACGTCGTACGTCTCGACGTCTTCGGGCGACTCGGACGACCCGAACCCGCGAGCGCGTGCCGACGATCCCGGCGACGATTGATCGACGTCTCTCGGAAGTCGGACCCGTCGAACGAAACGCTGATTCTTCACCGTCCGCCGCGCCACGCCGCGTAGGAAGGTTCGACGCGTTCTCGAACGCTGTAGAGGAGCGTAGCCCCGACGAGCGGGAGCCACACGAATTCGAGGAACCCGGTCTCCGTCGCGACGACGGCGCCGAACGTACTCGCGAGGAACGGGAGTTCTGCGGGGACGGTCCCGGTGGCGACCGCCCAGGCGAACAGCACGAGCGGCATCGCGACGGCGAGATCCCAGCACAGCGGGGCGACGAAACCGCCGCGTTTCGATCGCTGTCGCGGGTGGTGGAACAGGACGAGCGGGGCGAGCACGCCGCCGGCGACGAGGCCCGCGAGAACGACGACCGACAGGACGAAGGTGACGATCATTCCGACGTCGAGAAACAGGATCGTGAAATCGTCGACGACCGCCCACGGGAGCTGGGTCACACCGTACTCGCCGCTGTGAATCTGATCGTTCACCCCCATCCCCCAGGTCGTAAACTGCATCACGAGGATGAGTCCGCCGCCGAGTACCGCACCGAACCAGCCGCCGCCGCTCGCGTTTCCGAACACTGCTCCCGCGATCGCGCCGAAGAGGCCGAACAGCAGGGGCATGATTACGAACAGAGCGACCGGGATGATCGCCACGAAGAGGATTCCACCGAACGTCTCGCTCACCGACCCCTGGCCGGCGAACAGGAGCCCGGTCGCGACGACGAGCAGTACGGCGACCATCGACGCTGGCACGCCACTCAATAGCTCGGATTCCCGCGGTTCCGGTGACGTGAACACCCTCGGAAGCACGTCGTAAGCGACCAGCGAGACCGCACACAATCCCAGCGCCACCATCGCGTCTGCGCCGGACCCGCTCCCGCCACTTCCGAGTCCCGGTGAGAGCACTGAGACACCGCCGACGATCAGTGCAACCGTGAGCACTCTGAAGGTGACGGGAAACGCCGCGAGCCACTCGAGGAGACTCGAGACAGCCGGGTTGGAGACCGACCCGGTGGCAGTGGTTCGGCGCGTCTCGGTTCTCCGGGTGCGTCCGGAGCCGAACAGACTCCCTGCGACGGATCTGAGCGAACTGGCGGTGGCGGCGACCGTTCCGTTCCCGCCGCCACTGTTCCCGCCGTCGCTTGCGGTTCGGCCGCGCTGTCTCTCGTGGCTCCCGTCTCCGCTCTCCGTTCCCGTTCCCGTCTCCGTCTCCGCGGTCACGTACACGTCGCGAGTCGCGTCGTCGGCGCCGTCCGTGTTCGTCTCGACCGTATACGACGCCACACCCGGCGCCGTCAATCGGACCTCTCCGTTCGAACCGGTACGGTCGGAATCGACCGTCTGGCTGTGGTCTCGAAGCACGACGCGGACGCCGTCGACCGGATCGCCGTGTTGGTCGGTGACGACGACCGTAAACGGTTCGCCAGCGCGTATCTTGTTCGTCGAGATGGCCAGGGACAACCGCATTTGCTCGGTAACGTCCACGAGCGTCTCGGCTTCCGCGTACCCGTCTTCACGCGCCACGAGTCGGTACGTCCCGGGAGTCTCGATCGTGAACGTCACGATCCCGTGAGGGTCCGCGTGCTGTGTCTTCGTCTCGCCGGCTTCGTTTTGCACGACGAGCGTCGCGTTCGGAACGGGAGACCCGCGTTCGTCCGTGACGATGACCGAAATCTCCTCTCCGACTCGGATCGTCTCGGATTTCACCCGCAAGGACAACTCTCTCGTGCGCTCTTCGACGAGCACGTCCGTCTTCGCCGGCACGTACCGGTTCGTCTCGTAGTCGTGTTTGTCGGCCCGTACGGTCCGTTCGCCGGGATCCGAGAATCGAACCGCTACCGCTCCGTTACCGTCCGTTTCGAACGACTCAGACTCGGACTGAGCCTCGACGGTGACCGATGCCTTCGGCACGCCGCCGTCGTCGCTGTCGACTACACGGATTTCGACGGACGTCTCGGTCGGAACACGTTCGGATTCGGGGCGGACCTGCAACGAAACCGGTTCGGCGTCGTATCGGCTTCGCTTCGTCTCGTCGGTGAGAACGCTCCTCGCCTCCTTCATTCGCTGAAATTCGTCGGTGCCCGAGTCGGGGTTTCGGTCGGGGTGGTACTCGGGGACGATCGGGCGAGCGACGGCTTCGATTTCGTCGCAGTCGTCCGACTCGGAGACGCCGAGTCTGTCGTAGTAGTTCGTCGCGTCTGGGTTTCCGGAAGCCATGTTCTCTATCCGCAATCTCGGTCTGTCTCTCGATCCCGCTTCGACCGCCCGATCGCTCGACCGAGACCGTTACTCGACCGACGGGAGGGCGGTTCGCATCTCCTCGACTTCCGCCTCGGAGCGGCTGAAGATCCCCTCGATCGAGATGTCGCTCGTTTCGCCACGGTCGAGGTCTTCGGCCTCGACGTGAAGCAGCCCGTTCTCGTCGAGTTCGAACTCGCAGGCGAGGTTCGGTTCGCCCGCAGGGGCGGGTGCGATCCCCTCGAGGACGAACTCGTCGAGGAAGTCGTTCTCCTCGGCGACGTCGGACTCGCCCTGAAAGACCCGCGTTTTGACCGCCGTCTGGTTGTCCTTGACGGTCGTGTAGCTCTCCTTCCGGGCCGTCGCCGGAACCGACTCGTTGCGCTCGATGAGAACGTCGAACGATCCGTCCGCGAGTGCGACGCCCAGTGACTGGGGCGTGACATCGACGAGGATCAATCCGTCGCTGATCCCGGGGAGAAGCTCCTGTGCCTGCCCGTCAGCACCGAGCCCGCCCTCGCCACGGTCGATGATCGCGGCCTGAACCGCCGCTCCCGTCGCGACGGCTTCGTCGGGATGGATCTCCTTGGACGGCTCCTGGTCGAAGTAGTCGGCGACGCGTTCTTGGACGAGGGGCATCCGCGTCGATCCACCGACGAGGAGCACCGTCTCGACGTCGCCGACGTCGTAGTCGACCTGCCCGAAGAGTTCGTCACAGACCTCGAAGGTCCGATCGACCAGATGGCTGGTGAGGTCGTTGAACTCCTCGCGCGTGAGCTGTTCCTCGAAGTTCTCGTTGGGCGCCAAGAACGGAATGTTCACCCGTGTCGACGAACTCGAGGAGAGACTCTCTTTGGCCTCTCGAGCGGCGGCGTAGATCCGCCCGAGGGCTTCTGGATCGTCGCTGAGGTCGATCCCGGTGTCGTCCTCGAACGTCTCGAGGATCCACTCGACGAGACACTCGTCCCAGTCCTCGCCGCCGAGTTGACGGTCGCCGTTCGACGCGACGACCTCGACCGTGTCGATGTCGTAGGCGAGGTCGACGAGCGTCACGTCGAACGTCCCGCCGCCGAGGTCGTAGACGAGCGCGATTTCGGAGTCGTCGTCTTCCTCGTCGAGTCCGTACGCGAGACAGGCGGCCGTCGGTTCGTTGATGATCCGGTCGACGGTGAGGCCCGCGATCTCGCCGGCTTGTTTGGTCGCCTGCCGCTGGCGTTCGCCGAAGTACGCTGGAACGGTGATCACGGCGTTCGTGACGTCCATCCCGAGGTGATCTTCCGCGTCGCTGACGACCTTCTGGAGGAGTAGCGCAGAGATCTGTTCCGGCGTGTACTCCTCGCCGTCGATCTCCTCGGTGTACTCTCGATCGCCCATGTGGCGTTTGATCGTCCGGACCGTTCGATCCGGGTACGTCTGTGCACGTACGAGCGCTTCTCTCCCGACGATGACCGTTCCGTCGTCCTCGTCGAACGAGGCGACCGACGGCGTCGTGTAATCTCCCTCCGAGTTCGGAGTCACTTCGGCTTCGTCACCCACGACCGCGGCGGCGGCACTGTACGTCGTCCCCAGATCGATTCCGATGCGCTTTCCGTCTCCCATTTTAGTCTGTGGATATTCTACCGAACCGCTCATATATTTTCCGATATATTCAGTACTCGAGAGTGTCTGGTAGAATGAACCGATATGTTTTTGAGAGACTACACGTCGTACGAATACATGGAGAACGCCGAACAAGACGGCGACATCGAATCCGACGAGTCGGCCGACGACGCTCGTTCTACCGAGACTGAATCGGACCGCTCGGACGCCGAACACGCGATGGACGATGTCACCATCGGCGACCGATACGACGCGCTTCCCGAACGGATCGACGACGAGGAAACCAGAGACGACGTCCGGTCGTTGCTCTCCTCGGTCGAAACGCTCGAGACCGACCTCGAACAGGCTCGAGCGAACTCGGATCGGCTCCAGTCGCAACTCGAGCAGGAGCGTTCGGAGTTCAAGAGCTACCGTTCCCGGATGGACGACCGTCAGGACGAGGTTCGAGACCGGGCGGTCAAAGGGTTACTCGAGGAGTTGATCGACGTTCGAACGAACCTGACGCGAGCACTGGCGGACGATCACGACGACGTCGAAGGGCTACGCGATGGCGTTCGAATCACCCTCCAGCAGTTCGACGACGTACTCTCCGCAGAGGACGTCTCTGCGATCCAGCCCGAGCCCGGCGACGAGGTCGATCCCGGTCGTCACGAAATCATCCGCCGCGTCGAGACCGACGGATCCGACGAGCTGATTGCGGAACTGCACGAACCGGGATACGAGTTCGGTGACGAGCTGTTGCGCCCGGCGAAAGTCTCTGTTAGTTCCGCAGACTGATACGTATACGTAAATACATTCTAATCTGAGTACAATGCAGAACTGACAAAAAATTGATGTTGGAGTTAACTATCGATCTCCTCGTAGTCGATCCCCTTGGGGACCCGGAGAACGGTGGTCGGTCTTCGTCTGGCCGCGCTCCTCGCTGACGTGTTCAGCCACGACGTTCAGGCGCCCGCCGGTCCACCTCACGTCGAACGCCTCGCACTCGAAGCCGGGCATATCGATGGTGAGGACGAACTCACCGTCACCGTCCTCTTCGTACAGTTCGACTCGAGCGAACTCACGACGTGATTTCACGGCCTCTGTCGGCTTTTCTGGGTTCTCTGCTCCTCTTCGAATTCGTCGATAGTCGAGACTGATCACTACGCTCATCTGCTACTCGACGCTGACTGTCGGTCTTTATTACCAATACACAGTAGAGAAAACTTATACCGGCGTATTCGAACCACTCGCAGTGTATGCCACACGAACTAACGATTGGAAGCCGCGGTGAGCCGTCGAACTTCGAGATCACGGTCGACGGAACGATCGAAACGCCGTTCGAAAATCCGACACAGGAAGCGATCATCGCCTCCGGAAGCACGGTCGAGGGCTCCGTCGACGACGACGGCCTCGAGTTTCAGGTCTCCGGAACCATCACCAGTATCACCGTGACCGGTGCGGACGCGGTCGTCTCGATCGACGGCGAGGCGATCGATCCCGTCGACTACTGTACGTAGGCACCTTTTTCAGCACAACTGACTGACGACAGATTCCGAGCTCCATTCTTCGACGAGAGCGCTCTCAGGTGCGGTCGTGACAGCGAGCGTCTCGAAAAGAGTGCGACCGACGACCGTCCTCAAAACGCGACTGTTCTCCGACTAGCCCCACTTCTCGACGCGCTTTGGCCGGTCGGTGACCGACGCGACCTCGAGGTCGCCGTCGAACGCGCCGAGTGCCTCGACGTACGCCTCTGCGCTGGCTTCCGTCGAGAGGTACGGAATCTCCTCTTCGACGGCAGTTTCGAGGGTGTCGCGGTCGCGGCTGACGACGAAGTCGACCTCGCCGTCGCGGATCGCCTGCGGGGAGTCTTCGAACTCGCTGACGTCGAAGAAGTCCTCGAAGCCGGCGACCTCGAGGTCGACGATCGCCGTTCCTTCGCTGACGGCGTTCGAGGCGGCCTGCTGGGCCTTCCAGTAGGCGGTGCCGAACTCGCTTGCGGTTCCCATCACTTCGCCAGTCGACTTCATCTCCGGCCCGAGACGCGGGTCCGATCCCGGCAGGCGGTCGAACGGCAGGACGACCTCCTTGATCGAGGTGTGCTCGGGGATCTGTTCGTCGGCCTCGAGACTGGCGAGGGTCTCGCCGGCCATCACCTGCGCGGCGAGTTTTGCGATCGGGACGCCCGTCGCCTTCGAGACGAACGGGACGGTACGCGAGGAACGCGGGTTCGCCTCGAGCACGTACACCTCGCCGTCTTTCACGGCCAGTTGGACGTTCATCAGTCCCTTCGTCTTGAGCGCCGTCGCGATGTCCTCGGTTACCTCGCGGACACGGGCGAGGGTCTCCTCGTCGAGCGACCGGGGCGGGATCATACACGCGGAGTCTCCGGAGTGGACGCCCGCGCTCTCGACGTGTTCCATGATGCCGCCGATCAGTATCGTCCGGCCGTCGGAGACGGCGTCGACGTCGAGTTCGACCGCGTCGGCGAGGAACTCGTCGACGAGGATCGGTTTGTCGGGAGCGACGCGGACCGCTTCCTCGATGTACTCCTCGAGTTCTGCGTCGTCGTGGACGACCCGCATCGCGCGGCCACCCAGCACGTAGGACGGACGGACGAGGACGGGGTAGCCGATCTCGTGGGCCAGCTCGAGCGCCTCGGTCTCCGAGGTCGCCGTGCCACCCTCCGGCTGGGCGATCCCCAGTTCGTCCATGAGCGCGTTGAAGCGGTCGCGGTCCTCCGCGAGGTCCATCGCCTCGACGCTGGTTCCCATCACGTCACAGTCGAGGCCGCGGCGTTCGATCTCGTCGTGGAGCGGTTCGCCGATGTTGACCGACGTCTGGCCGCCGAACTGGATCATGACGCCGTCGGCGCCGGTCGCCTCGGCGACGTCGGCGACCTCCTCGGCGGTGATCGGATCGAAGAACAGCCCGTCGGAGGTGTCGTAGTCCGTCGAAACTGTCTCCGGGTTGTTGTTGACGACGTAGGCGTCGATGCCGAGGTCACGCAGCGCCTGGACCGCGTGGACCGAACAGTAGTCGAACTCGACACCCTGACCGATCCGGATCGGGCCGCCACCGACCACGACGACGCTCTCGATGTCGCGGTCGACCTCGAGTTCGCCCGCGGCGGCCGCCCCCTCGAGCGGCCCGCGCTCGAACTCGGACTTACGCGAGGAGTAGTAGTACGGCGTCTCGGCTTTGAACTCGCCGGCGCAGGTGTCGACCTGCTTGTAGCTGCGGCCGGGGACGTCCTGTTCGACGCTCCCGACGTCCGTGCCGGCCGTCGCCGCGATCGCGGTGTTGGTGTGGCCGGCGATCGCGGCTTCGGTGAAGTCGCCTTCCTGTGCGGCACGCGTCGAGTCGGCGATGTGCTTGTAGCGCTCGGTGTACCACTCGAAGATGCCGGTCAGCTCCTGGACTTCCTCGACGGTGTAGCCGCGCTCGAACGCCTCGAACATCGCGTACGGGCGGTCGGGCGTCGGCTTCGCGAGGTACTCGGCCTCGAGTTCGTCGTCGCTGACCTCGTCCCAGTCGACGTCGGGGTCGTACTCGGTCGAACGAAGTGCCTTCAGGAGGCTCTCCTCGAAGGTGCGGCCGATGGCCATCGCCTCGCCGGTCGACTTCATCGCCGTCGTCAGTTCGAACTCGACGTCGTCGAACTTGTCCTTGGGCCACCGCGGCACCTTGGTGACGACGTAGTCGATCGCCGGCTCGAACGCTGCGGTCGTCTCGCCGGTGATCTCGTTTTCGATCTCGTGGAGGCGCTTGCCGAGTGCGACCTTCGCGGTCACGCGAGCGATCGGGTAGCCCGTCGCCTTCGAGGCGAGTGCGGAGGAGCGAGAGACGCGGGGGTTCACTTCGACGACCCTATACTCGCCGCCGGGCGTGCCGTCGTCGTGCCAGGCGAACTGGATGTTACACCCGCCCTGAATACCGAGTTCGCGGATGACGTCGAGGGCAGCGGTGCGCATCTCCTGGTGGCCCTCGTCGGGGACGATCTGGGAGGGCGTGACGACCGTCGACTCCCCGGTGTGGATACCCATCGGGTCGATGTTCTCCATGTTACAGATGATGATACAGGAGTCGTCGGCGTCGCGCATGACCTCGTACTCGTACTCGACCCAGCCGGCGATCGACTCGGTGATGAGGACCTCGCTGTTCCGGGAGAGACGGAGTCCCTTGCGGACCCGCGAGAGGAGTTCGTCCATCTCGCCGACGACGCCCGACCCGCTCCCACCGAGGGTGTACGTCGTGCGGGCGATGACCGGCAACCCGCCGACCTCCTCGACGGCGGCTTCCACGCGCTCTTTCAGGTCCTCCTCGGTCATCTCGGAGACCTCCTCGCCTTCCTCGAGCGAGATGGTCGTCGACCGCGGCACGGGCTGGCCGATCTTCTCCATGCGCTGGCGGAAGAGATCGCGATCCTCGGTCGCGTAGATCGTGTCCAGGGGCGTTCCCATGATCTCGACGTCGTACTCCTCGAGAATGCCCTCCTCGGCGAGTTCGGCGGTGACGTTCAGCCCGGTCTGGCCGCCGAGGCCGGCGATGACGCCGTCGGGGTTCTCCTTCCGGATGATCTCCGCGATCGCGTCAGTCGTGATCGGTTCGATGTAGACCCGGTCGGCCATCTCCGGGTCGGTCATGATCGTGGCCGGATTCGAGTTGACGAGGACGACCCGCGCGCCCTCCTCTTGCAGTGCGCGACAGGCCTGTGCGCCCGAGTAGTCGAACTCGGCGGCCTGTCCGATCTGGATCGGGCCGCTCCCGATCAGTAGAATTGTCCGTCCATCCTCGGTGGCGTCCCCGGCGCCGCTGTGGTCCGTGCTCATTTGCTCGTTCGTCCGGAGTGCGTACATCGTAATAAGCCCCACGAAATATTACGATTCACGAAATCCAATTTCGAATTTCGTACCTGTGGTAGCGTGTGACGGACTCCCGTCCGGTCGCGGACAGTCGGCTCTCGGCGGACTCGAGGTGTCGTACGCAAAGCAAACGGGCGATTCGCCGACTCGTCGGTCGACCTAGACGGGCCGATCGTGCTCGGTCTCGAAGTCCCGCATCGCACGGTAGGACTCGACGAACGATTCGACGTCGAACTCGAGCATCTGTTCTTCGAACTCCGAGACGGCAGTGTCGTCCTCGGCGTGGCTCACCGCGTGTTCCATGAGTTCGACGACGAGTTCGACGACGATCTCGTGGAGTCGTCGCGAGTCGAAGTCGGTCATCCAGCACATCGTGTAGCCGACGCTGCCGGTCTCGGAGGCGTCGTAGGCGACGACCTGATCCGGAAACTCCTCGAGGACGATCCCCATCAGGTGGGGGGTACCGAACTCGCCGAAGTCGTCTTCGGTCTCGATCGTCTCCCGGAGGACCTCGACCAGCGACTCGGGGAAAAATCGCGATGGCGGATGTAAATCCATCACGACGGCGTGGCGGTCGCCACAGGAACAGGTATACTCGCGCATCCCGAGGTCGAGCGCCGTCGGGTCGACGGTCGTCCCGCAGGGGAGGTCGATGGTTTCGGAGTCGTCACCCGGCACACGAGGCTCAGCCATCAGTTCGGTTTCGACCGGCGAACGGATAAGGACGACGGATGGCCGGCGAAGACGCGATCAGGGCAACAACTCGTCGTCGATTCCCTCCCACTTCTCGTCTTCGCGGGCGCGCGTCGTCTCGAGTTGGTCGAACGCGCTCGCGAGAATCGCGAGGACGACCAGCCACGCGAGCGCGGTGAAGGCGGCGTTGACGAGTTCGCCGACGACGGGGGCGCTTCGGAGCAACTCGAGTGCGAGGGCGCCGAAGACGCTTACCGCGTAGAAACTGCAGACGGTTACGACGAGGAGACCGAAGACTCGAAGCCGGTTTCCGCGGGTCAACTCGAGGCTTCGTTTCATCGCTTCGACGGCGTTGACGCGGTCGGTCGCGATGTAGGGGTGGGTGAAGGCGAACAGCGTCGCGACGACGAGACCGGGGACGACGAGCAAGACCAGACCGAACCCGACCGCGAAGAGACCGATGATCGCGGCGAGGATGCCGTGTGCCGTCGCGGCGAGCAACGAGTGTGTTTGCGTGCGCGCGCCGGTCTCGGTGTCGGTACTGTCGTGGGTCGGTTCGGGTGTTGGTGTGGGTGTGGCGTCGGGGCTGTCGTTCACTCCCCTTGCGTTCTCGTTCGCGCTCGTACTCGAACTATCACCCTTACTCTCGGTCTCGAGTATCCCCGGCCGAACACCGTCGGCAAGCACCCGAAACGCGAGCATCGAGGCGGTGACCAGCGAGACCGTCCCGAGAAACCAGACGAGCCACGCGACGCCGAGCGAGACGTCCAGTGCCAGCGGGAACGTCTCGGGCATGAAGTCCGCTAACTCCGGGAACTCCTCTATGATCTCCACGGACTGGGCCTCGAGCTGGCTATGGGTTCCGACGGTGATCGCGACGAAGACGCCGTAGAGTGCACAAAACGGGAGCAGAAGCCGTCGATCGCGCAGGCGCTCGAGTGCGTCTCCGAATGCGCCGCTGATCGTCAGCGACATGGTCAGGGCCAGTCGTCACGGACCGGTTCGGTGTCGCTCTCGTCGCTCTCGTCGTCGCTGGCGAGGGTCCACTCGGCGGCCTCGGCGGCGTCTTCGACGGCGAGGTACTCCCAGCCGACCTCGTCGGCGAGGGCGGCGTCGTCGTCGCCGACGCCGACGAAGACGTGCCGTTCGGTGTCGAACTGCCCCTTGACGCTCTCTAAGCTCTCGGCTTTGCCCCGCGGTCCGGAGAAGAAGTCCTGTCGAATACGGTTCTTGCGCGTGAAGTTGGTCACGACGTAGGTCGGCTTCTCGGAGACGACGCCGACGTACTTGCTCCAGCCGCGCGCGTCGTCGAAGACCGCCTCGGGGGAGGCCAGTTCCTGCAGTGCCGCGAGTTCGAACGCGAGGGTCATATCGCTGCCGCCGTTCATGCGTGAGTGCTGACGCGGACGAGCCAAAACGGCTTCGATACCGCGGGGATGCACTCCGTGCTCGCCCGTCCCACCGAATCTCCGGCGAAAATCTAGCTGTACTCGACCCTGTAGTAGGCAGTGAAGACGATGATCTCTCCGTCGACGAAGGACCCACTTTCGGTGGTGACCGATCGCGTGCCGGACTGGACCAATTCGTAGAACTGCCGTTGGGCCTCGTCGCTCAGCTCGTCGATGTGGCGAACACGCGACCCCGGTCGAACCGAATCGGTTTGTCGCACGCTGACTGTTCGAGAGATAGTGTCACTGCTAGACATTGGTGTGGTAACTATTGTCAATGTCTGACTTAACTCTTTGGTACACCTGCTATTCTACAGAACAATATTAGGGGGAGATAGGTCACTCTCGAGGACAGTTACTGTGGCGACAGTAAATCACCTCTCACACCCACGCTATCACGCGCGGACGATGAAACCGATCCGCTGTGTCATCCCGTATTGAGACGGCGAACGCGCTCGAGTCGCCGTTTTCGTTTCCAAATCACAAACCGATCGGACGGCTACTGTTCCTGTGTCGGCGCGAGGTTGTCGAGGTCGACGGTCTCCTCGAGGAGGACCTCCTTCTGGTCGGCGACAACGCGCTGTTCGCGCATCAACTGCTTGAACTTGCTCTGGGGAGCGAGGTCGCCGATGAGGACCCCACCGATGATCTTGCCGTCTTTGAAGGCGACGCGGCGCCACTCGGTGTCGCTGTACTTGCGTTCGGCGTGGTCGTCGCCCATCGTCGGGTGGCCAAAGGAGAGGAAGGGGAAGTCGAAGTGTGTGATCGAGTACGACGAGACCCACTCGAACTCTTCGTACTCGTTCGTGTCGTCGGTGGCCATATTGGTCCCTGCGACACGACCCTGTTCTTTCGCCGACCCCCACGACCCGTTCTGGGCCTGTTCGCCGAGCAACACGTCGTAGAACCGGGTCAGGTCGCCCGCGGCGTAGACGTCGTCGACGCTCGTCTGCATGTACTCGTCGACGACGATCCCGTTGTTCATCTCGATGTCGACGTCGTGGAGGTACTCGGTGTTGAACGTGAGCCCGATCGCGACGCCTGCGAAGTCACACTCGTAGCGGTCGCCGTTCGGATCGACGGCGGCCTCGACGCGGCCGTCGTCGTCGACCTCGAAGCGGTCGACGCCGCTATCGAAGACGGGTTCGACGCCCTTCGAGCGCATTCCGTCGTGCATGATTTCGGCGCCGTCGCCCGAGAGGGCGTAGCGCCACCAGCGGTCCCCGCGCATCAGGTACTTGCCCTCGACGCCCTGTGACCCACAGACGGCGGCGAAGTCGATCCCGAGCAGTCCGGCGCCGACGATGACGGCGTCGTCGGCCGCCTCGGCGCTCTCGCGGATCCGTCGGGCGTCTTGGAACGTCCAGAAGTGGTGGACCCCGTCGGCGTCACTGTTCTCGACCGGCAGCTGGGTCGGTGTCCCGCCGGTCGCGATCAGCAACTTGTCGTACGGGATGTCCTCTTTCTCGTGCGTGCGGACGATCTTCTCGTCGGTGTCGACCGTCGTCACGTGGGTGTTGAGCGAGAGCTCGATGTCGCGCTCTTCGTACCACCCCTCGTCGTGGATCGAGATCGGCGCCTCCGGAAGTTTTCCTTTGGCGTGTTCCTTGATCAGAATGCGGTTGTACAGGGGCTCCCCCTCATCGGTGATGACGGTGATCTCCGATTCCGGGTCTTCTTCCCGGAGCGTCTCGGCAGCGGAACTGCCTGAGATGCCGTCACCGATGATGACGTACTCAGTCATATCAGGAACGTTCGTAACGGGGGGTAAAGTGGGTTGCTATCTCGTCCATTCTACGACGTTCGTTCATAGATCCTTGCACCATTCGAATCCTTTTTTAACGTGACGTTCACATGTGCATCGTTCAACCTCCCCGAACGACCCTCGACTCTCCACTCCGTCTGTCCGAACCGCTCTTTAGGATCGCTTCCCAACTGTCTCCCATGAAGATCCGCCAGAACGCCCGTCACTTCGCCTCTCGAAAAGCCCTCGAGACGCCCGTCGTTCGCTCGGTCGCCGTCTCCGGGCTCGTCCGCCTGCACACGAAAATTTTCATGGGGAAGGCCGATCCCGACCACGCCGACGCGCGCAAAGATCACCTCGATGCCTTCTTCGAGTGCACGATGGACACCTATCTCGAGGCCCTGCGCGCCGGCTATTCCGAGGCGGAAGCCCGCGAAATCACTCACGTTCAGGCGAACTTTGACTTCTACAACCATGGCTGGACCGAGATGATGGAGTTCCCCGGCGACGAACTCGAAGACCACTACGAGCGCTACGAGGAGTTTTTCACGACCTGGGGGATCACCATCGACGACCCGCTCGGAGAGTTTCGCGACCGCGAGATTCCAGCGGCACCGTCGACGCCCGAGAAACTCGAGAACCCCGACCATCCCCACGCGGAGGGTGGATTCGCCGACGACGTCTACGTCGAGAACGAAGACGGCGAGCTGGTCGTCGGCGGGCAGGCCGAACCGGACGAGGTCGACGTGAGCGAAGCGGTCGGTGTGGGCGAAGAGCCCGAGGCGGACACCGAAGACTGAGTCTGTCGATCGCCTCGATTGTGCCTTTCCTCCCACCTCTGTGTCAGTTGTTGGCCGGACAGCCGTTGGGTCTTCGACGATTTCGTCTCGAGGCTCTCCAGCGGCGATCTGGCCGGTGACGGGCATCCGGTCGCCGTTCTCTTTCAGTTCACTTCCGCCAGACACTCCAGATTATACACATTTCGACACCTCGCTCGACCCCTCCCAAAATGATTTGGAGGAACGATATTACTGCGATGTGTCGTTGGAACAAACGGACAATGAGCTCCAAGGCAATCTCGGACGAATTCGCAGTGTGCGAATCGTGCGGTTCGATCTACGTCGCGCGAATGGATCCCGACGGCACGCTGCGTCCGATCGGTGTCGGGAACGACTGTACCTGTGGTGACGGGTCGTTCCGTCGCTTCGGAGACTGACGACGACGCCGTTGGAGCCAGTCGCCGTGTCGTTCGCGTCGGACTGTTCGATTTCCTCCGCACCCAGATTTGGACCCTCGAGTTCGGAAAGAAAGGAGGCTGTCAGAGGCACCGTGGGGCCAAGGTCAGGGCACAGCCATCATGAGCGGCTCTGTCTCGAACCGCATGTGGTGTGTGGATGTGTGACACAAAGGGCGCTCCTCTCGTTCTCACTGACTGATAATCCAATCCGGCCGCGTTCCCCTGAGACAGCAAGACACAGACTCAACCGTTTTCCGACGTACTCGGTCGTAATGAGCCGAAACGAAGACCGATTCCAAGTCCTGATCAGGTCGCTTCCGGTCATCGTCGTCCTCGGTCTCCTCGGCGGCGGCTTCTTCGCCTCCAGATTCGGACTGGCGGAGTTCAGGGTGTCCGTTCTGGTGGTGTCCGGTCTCGCGATGGGAGTGGCTGCGCTGGCTCTCCACCGAATTCGGTAGGCTGACGGTGGGCTCTCCCCGTAGCGCCGTCGAGCCGTACGACTACGCTTCACACGTCGCGCCCGAGACGGGACGGCCCTTCGGTCGTGAGTGCGTGCGTCGTTCGAAGCTCGCCAACCTCGTGTTCCACGATACCACTCCACGTTCAATTCCCACATTGCTAAGTAGGCTGCCCGTCGCCGTTCGAGCAACGACGGAACGCCATGGCACTGAACGCAAACGACCGGTCGATCGCCGGCTTCACGATGACGGGCCACGCACTGGTTCACTGGTTCGAGACGTCGATTCCGATCTTTCTGGTGGTCTGGATCGTCGAATTCGACGTCTCGGTCGCGTGGATCGGCATCGTCGTCGCGTTAGGCTACGCTCCCTTCGGCCTCGGCGCGTTGCCGGGTGGCATTCTGGCCGATCGGTTCGGCACGAAACGGCTCATTCTGTTCTGTCTCGCCGGCATGAGCAGTGCGTTTCTCGTCCTCGCGCTCGCCGCCGTCGCCGACTCGATCTACGCGGTCGCCGTCGGCCTCGTCCTGTGGGGGATCGCCGCGAGCGTCTACCACCCCGCTGGGCTCTCTCTCATCTCTACCGGCGTCGAAGAACGCGGTACTGTCTTCGCCTGGCACGGCATCGCCGGCAACGTCGGCATCGCGCTGGGACCGTTCGTCGCCGCCACACTCCTGTTCGTCCTCGAGTGGCAGTACGTCGCCGCGATCCTCGCCGTCCCCGGACTGGTCGCCGTCGCCTACGGCCTGCGGGCGGAGTTCGATCCGGTGGCCGCGACCGACGCGACTGGCTCTGACTCGCCGCAAGCGCTCTCGCTGTCGGAACTGCGCTCGAACTCGCGAGTCCTGTTCGCCAGTGCGTTCGCGATCGTCTTCGTGATCGTCACCTTCGAGGGGCTGTTCTACCGGGGCGTCCTGACGTTTCTCCCCGAAATCCTCCACGGTCTCCCCGCCATGGCGGAGATCGAACTCGCGGCCGGGCTCGAGGGGATCGAACCAGGCGATTACATCTACGTCGGCCTGCTCGTCGTCGGGATGGCCGGCCAGTACACAGGCGGGAAACTCACCAGTCGCGTTCCAGCGGCGCGCGGACTGGCCGTGATCTTCACGATCCTCGCAGTGCTCGCGCTCGCGTTCGTCCCGGTCACCGCGATGGGCCTCGGCATGATCCTCGTCTACTGTGCCGTCCTCGGGTTCTTCCTGTTCGCGATCCAGCCGTTCTATCAGGAGGCCGTCGCCGTCTACACGCCGCCGGACACCCGTGGACTCTCGTATGGCTACACCTACCTCGGCGAGTTCGGCCTCGGTGCCACTTCCATCGCGATCGGCGGCTTCGTCCTCTCGGAATCGCTGGGACTGTTCTTCGCGATGCTCGCCGGTTTCGCGCTGACCGGCGCGCTCCTCTCGGCCGGACTGGTCGTCGGCCTCGACCGTGTCGGGATCCTCGCGACAGATCCGGAACGCGCCGACTGATCGGACATCGAGCTCTCGTCTCGTTTTCTCGCGTCGACACCGAAGCGGCTGCGAAAACCGATCAGGAACCCACTACTATCTCGATCCGTGAATACAATGGAGACATAACAATCCCCGTTTCCATACTGTCTTCGAGCAATGAAACGGCGTGCGTATCTGGCGATGGCGGCATCCGTCGGTCTGGCCGGGTGCACCGCGGCACTCGAGACGAACGAACCCGACGTCGACACGACGTCGGAAAATCAGACGGCCGAGGTCCAGTCGACCGGTCGATCCACTTCCGAGGAATCCGGCGAACCCGAGAGTTCCGACGAACCCGAGGAACCCGACGACCCAGCCGACACCGACCACCCGGAGATCGCCGGCACGTTCGACGACTTTGAGGACCTCTCCCGGTGGACGGCGCTCGAGGGCTCGCTCTCGCCGGCCGACGACGCGTTTCTCGGCGCCCAGTCGGCGCTCCTCGAGTCCGACGAGGCGTCGAATCGCGTCACGATCTCCCGGGAGTTCGACTCGCCGCTGGATCTCTCGGAGGTGGTTCCCGGACTGGCGGTCACGGCCGAGGAGATGGTGACCCCGACGATCCGGCTGTTCGACGCCGCCGGCAATCGGATCGACTACCGTCGTGCGATCACCGGGGGGCTTCCGTTCGTGCGGTACAACTTCGGGGTCAGGGACGTCGACGGCGACCCCGATTTGAGTGCGATCACGGAACTCCAGGTCATCCAGTGGACGGGTGAGGAGACGGTTCGCTTTCGCTGTGACGACCTCCACTTCGTCCCGCGGCCGGAGACCGGCAAGGTGATGATCCAGTTCGACGACGGCTTCGAGACCGACTACACGGAGGGGTTTCCGATCCTCGAGCAGTACGAGTATCCGGCGGTGACGTTCGTCAATCCGAGTCGCATCGGGAACGACAACCGACTCGACGTCAAACAGGCCGAGGCGCTCTCCGATGCGGGGTGGGCGGTCGGGAACCACTGCAACACGCATCCGCATCTCTCCGAGCTCAAGCCGGCCAAACAAGACGCCGAGATCCGAGAGGGCAAGGAGTGGCTCGTCGACCACGGGTTCGAGGACGGTGCCCGGTACTTCGCCTATCCCTTCGGCGACTTCGACGCGACGACGATCGATCTCGTCGCGAAACACCACGATCTCGGCTTCGCCGGCGGACTCCCCGCACAGGGATACGCGACGAACCCGCAGCTGTGTTCGCGCATCGGTGATCCGGACGCAGAACGCGCGTGTCGAGCCCTCGATCTGGCCGCCGAGATGCGGGGCATCACGACGCTGTTCTATCACGAACTCGAGGGACAGTTGCTCGAGGACTTCGAGACGACGATCGACCACCTGCACGACCTCGAGTCGGCGGGCGAACTCGAGGTTATCCTGCCGTCGGATCTCGAGGAGCGGTTCCTGTTCTGACCGCGGGTCTGGCTTTCACTCGCTCCGAGCGATCCGATCCGCACACTCGAATCCCGCGACGACCGCCCCGTTTAGACTCCGTTCGGGGTACTGCGCTCGACTCGCCATCCCCGCGTAGTAGACGCCATCTGCGACGTCCTCGCCGAGATCGTAGGGGACGACCATGTCCAGATAGCCCCGCTCGTAGACCGGTGCCGTCCGCGGGTTTCGTGCGGTCTCGATCCAGTTGAGATCGTTGCGGTCGAACTGTGGGAAGAGCCGCGAGACGCCCTCGAGCCAGCGCCGTTCGATCTCGCTGTCGGAGCGTTGCCACAGTTCCTCGCCGGGATCCTGAACGTAACTCGCGAGGTAGTAGAGGTGCTCACCGCCGTAGCGCTCGGGCGGCACGAAGTTGGTGTGTTCGATGAAGACCCCGAACGGCGCGTCGTCGGCGATGTTGAGCCAGTAGGTCTCGGTCAGCGAGCGCTCCGTGCTGAACACCGAACAGACGGTCCCCTGAAAGTCGATCTCGCAGGGGTAGCCGGTCAGCGACTCGAGGACGTTCGGCATCGTGGCGACGACGACGGCCTCGCAGTCGTAGGTACTGCGCTCGTCGTCGGACTCGACGGTTACCGACTCGACCGCACCACCCTCGACTGCGAGCTCGGTCACTCGCGTCCCCGTTTCGATGTTTTCTCGGCCGACGGCGTCGACGAGCGCCTCCACGAGCACGGCGAATCCGCCGTCGACGTAACCCAGAATCTCGCCTCGGAGCAGATCGCGTTCGCCGCGGAACTTGATCCGGCCGAGCAGCCACGCCGCCGAGACGTCCGCGGCGCGCGAGCCGAACTTCGCTTCCAGCAGCGGTTCCCAGAAGTTCTCGTAGACGTGTCGCGTCGTGTGCTCGAGGAGGAAGTCCCTGATGGGAACGTCCTCGAACGCCTCGAGGTCGTCGTAGGTGTCGAAGCTCGGAATCCCGCTGCGGACGTCGACCTCCATCGTGAGCATCGCCAGCCGGAAGGTGTCGTACAGTGAGAGGTGGGGATAGGCCAGAATCTCCCAGGGTTTGTCCAGCGGGTGGACGACACCGTCGACGTAGTAGGCGTTCTTGCCGACGCGCCACTCGATGTGGTCGCCGACGCCGAGTTCCTCGGCCAGGTCGACGATCGTCTCCTCGGACTTCGAGAGGTGGTGATAGTAGACCTCGAGCGGGTCGCCGGCGGTCTCGTATGTCGCCGCGAGGCCGCCGAAACCGTCGCTCGCTTCGAAGACGCGGACCTCGTGGCCGCGTTGCTGGAGCCGGTACGCGGCCGCCAGTCCGGCGATTCCGCCGCCGACGACGCCGATCATGTCTCGAGTACGGGTGTGGCGAGTCTTTGCAGTTGCGAAAGTCGAGTTCGAGTTCGAGTTCGAGTTCGAATTCGGGTTTGGGTTTCGGGTTCTGGGCCGAGGCCGGTGCAGGAACGAAACTCCGAGACCCAGCCGGGCCCGGGGCCGTCTCGTAGTTCGCTACCTTTTTGACCGCCGTATTAGAAGATTCGAGCATGCTTACCGTGCGGGCCCCGGCGTCGAGTGCGAATCTCGGCAGTGGCTTCGACGTCTTCGGCATCGCCCTCGGCCAGCCCGCGGATGTCGTTCGCGTCGAACGCGCTCCCGAGACGACGATCAGCGTCACCGGTGCTGGCAGCCGGTACATCCCCGAAGACCCCGACAAGAACACCGTCGGTGCCGTCGCCGACGCACTCGACGCGCCGGCACACATCCGTATCGACAAAGGGGTACGACCCTCGTCCGGGCTCGGGTCGTCGGCCGCCAGCGCCGCCGCTGCGGCCGTCGCGCTCAACGAACTCTACGATCGTGGCCTCTCTCGCGAAGAACTCGTCCCGATCGCCGCCGAGGGCGAGGCGCTGGTCTCGGGTGAGGCCCACTCCGACAACGTCGCTCCCTCCATTTTGGGTGGATTCACGATCGTCACCGCGGACGGCATCACGCGGATCGACGCCTCCCTCTCGCTGGTCGCCTGCCTCCCCGAGATCAACGTCTCCACCAGAGACGCCCGGAAGGTCGTCCCCGAGTCGGCCTCGATGGACGACATCGTCGAGACCGTCGGCCACGCGGCGACACTGGCCGTCGGGATGGCTCGAGACGATCCCTACCTCGTCGGTCGCGGGATGGACGACGGCATCGTCACGCCCGAACGCGCGGCGCTCATCGACGGCTACGACGACGTCCGCGACGCCGCCCTCGAGGCCGGTGCGACCGGCGTCACCGTCAGCGGTGCGGGACCGACGCTGCTTGCAGTCTGTCGGCCCGAGGATCAACGAGCCGTCGCCGCGACGATGCTCGAGACCTTCGACGAACGCGGCATCGACAGTCGTGCATACCAGACCGAAGTCGGGCAGGGTGCGCAGCTGTTTCGGTGAGTCGTCGTGAGGGAATCTGGAAGTGGGGTTAAAGCCAACGTTTCGGATGGAGGCCCGCTCACGTGAGCCTGCTCACCGACGGCGTGCTCGGTCTGCTGGCGCTCGGCGCGTTCGCCGGCGCGCTCGTCGCCGTCGACGCTCGACTCTCGCTTCCGTTTTTTGCACTCGGAGCCGCCGGGACGGCCGTCTTCGAAATCGTCGCCTTCCGCAATACCGAGAGGGTTCGATACTACTGGGAGCGACCGGTCACACAGCTCGCGACGTTCGCACTGGGCCTCGCGATCGCCGGAATCGGCGCCGTGGTCGCACCCTCGAGCGTTCTCTCTGCGGGAATCGGTGCGATCGGTGCGTATCTGGTCGTTCTGGTCGCGGTTCTCGTGGTCCGTCGCTGATATCGACGCCGACGCCGACGCCGACACCGAGACTCGAGCGACTCACTCGAAAAACGAGAGGATTCGCGACCAGCTCCAGATGACGAGGACGAGCACCAACAGGGGAACGAGGAGTAACATCGGGAGATCCTCGGCGGCGAAGCCGGCGGCCGGAAGCAACTCGTCGAAGAGTCCGTACCGGTACGCGACGGCGATGGCGACCAGTACCAGTAGCGAACCGGCGGCGATGGTGGCGGCCATCCGATTCGCCTCGAGTCGCGACAGGTCCTGATCTGACTGTCCCATGGGCTCTCGAGTGGTGTTGACCTCACAGGGGTGAAACGGTTCTACCTGCGCTTTCGTGGTCCTTCGTCGTCCGGCAGCCGTCGGTCGGAGTCGAGGCTCGAACTACTGCTCCGTTACGATCGACGACGGTCGACGGGGACCGTCTCGAAGAGAGCCGAGAGAGCCGGCTGGCAGTAAAAACCGTCTAGACGCCCCGCCCCTGCATCTGCTCTTCTTCCGGCAGGTCGACGTTCGCGTCGCCTTTCATGCTCTTGCCGAGGTTCTTCGAGATCTCGACGAGGGTCTCTGGATCGTCCCAGTTGTTCACCGCCTGCACGATCGCGTCGGCCATCGCCTCGGGGTTCTCCGCGCCGAAGATCCCGCTACCGACGAAGATCCCGTCGCACTCGTGGTGCATCATGAGCGCGGCGTCAGCGGGCGTCGCGATACCGCCCGCGGCGAAGTTGACGACCGGAAGCCGCCCCATCTCCGCGGTCTCGTGGACCAGTTCCGCGGGCGCTTCGATCTCGCGGGCGAAGGCCTCGCGTTCCTCGTGGGTCTTGCCCTCGAGTTCGCGGATCGCACCTTTGATCGTGCGCTGGTGGTGGACCGCCTGATTGACGTCGCCCGTTCCCGCTTCCCCCTTGGTGCGGATCATCGCCGCGCCCTCGTCGATGCGCCGCAGGGCCTCCCCGAGGTTCCGGGCGCCACAGACGAACGGCGCGGTGAACTCGCGCTTGTCGATGTGGTAGGCGTCGTCGGCGGGAGTGAGCACCTCGGACTCGTCGATCATGTCGACGCCGACGGCCTCCAGAATCTGGGCCTCTTTGGTGTGGCCGATCCGGGACTTGCCCATCACCGGAATCGAGACCGAGTCGACGATCTCGGCGACGTCTGCGGGGTCTGCCATCCGGGCGACGCCACCGCGTTTCCTGATGTCGGCGGGGACGGCCTCGAGTGCCATCACCGCGACCGCACCGGCGTCCTCGGCGATCTCGGCCTGCTGGGGATCGACGACGTCCATGATGACGCCGCCTTTTTGCATCTGGGCGAATCCGCGCTTGACGAGGTCCGTTCCGCGACGGAGGTCCTCGAGTGCTGTGTCGTCGGTCATACGCGGCGGGTTGTCTCTCCCCCTACTTACGCGTGTCCTTTGGATGGGAACCGTTCACAGAATCGAACCGAACCGTCTCGCGACTCGAGTCGCTTGGGGACCGTCCGGGCGGTAGGTGGTCGAGTAGTGGTGGTGGTTCCGGACGGGCCCTGTCCGACTGATACCACTCGACGGGTAAGAGGGCCGCGATAACGGTAACGTGGGTTCTTCGGCCTTCGATGACGAAGGGGGCGAAGGGCGGATTCGTGGCCACCTGCGGATGGGACGGCGCTGTCGACTCGGTCTCACTCCACCGAGTACGTAACCGTCATCGTTTTGGACCGTCCAGTCGTCGGAACGGCCGATGAGTGAGTCGACCCGGCTTCCGGACCGGGACCCGTTACCCCGATATCTCGCACCGGTGCCGAAGACCCTCGAGGACCTCGGGCTCCGGTTGGCGTGGCTCATCGTCGCCGTCAATCTGGCGGGGACGGTCTTCGGGTTCTGGTACTATCGCCACCAGTTTACGTACGAACCGATGGTGATGTGGCCGTTCGTTCCCGACAGCCCGATCGCGACGCTGTTGATCGCGGTCGCGATCGCCTGCTGGAAGCTGGGATACGAGCAACCGTGGCTTACCGCCCTCGCGTTCTTCGGTAACGTGATATTGGGGCTGTGGACGCCGTACGTACTGCTCACGTTCTACGACGCCTACGCGTATCTGCATCCGCTGATGTTCCAGTTTCTCTTCTGGAGCCATCTGGCGATGGTCGTCCAGGCGTTCGTGCTCTATCGGATCACCGACTTTCCGGTGTGGGCCGTCGCCGTCGCCGCCCTCTGGTACGGCGTCGATCTGATCGTCGACTTCTTCGTCCCGGTCGTCGGGGAGCCACACCACACCGCGCTCCCCGTCTCCAGAGAGACGTCGATGTATCTCGGTGCCGACGCGCTCGGGATCGCGGGTGCGGGGGCGACGGCGTTTACGCTGCTGGCACTGTTTCTCGCACTCGCGACGCGGGTGAAAAAGCTCGAATCGAGGCGGTCGAATCGGTAGGGTGGTTCGGGTCCGTTCTCCGGTGTCGTAGGCTTCGTCTACAGATCGTCGAGTACGGCGAGCTCGAGGTGGGACTCGAGGTTCGCCGGCAACGGTTGGAGTTCGACGGTCTCCGCGGTCGGATCGTATCGGACGATCTGCGTATCGACCAGTTTCGGCAGGTGTCTGTGGTGGAGGCCGGTGCAAATCCGTTCGACGCGATCGTAGGTCGGGTCCCCCTCCCAGAGGGCGATCTGTTCGGCGAGTTCGGTGATCGGAACTGCACCGACCTTCTGAGAGAGGTAATGCAGTGCATACCGTCGTCGCTGGGCCTGTAACAGTTCGAATACTGTGTTCGCGGAAAGTGTCCTCTTGTTGCTTGGTATCTTCACATCCGAGGTGTCTGTCTTCATGGTATCCCGTACTCGGCTTACACGACTGCTGACGACTCGTCACTCGGGATCGACTTCAGCGGAGTACGACTTCGACTTCGGCGAACATTACTATAAGCTTTCTCTCACTATTGGATGGATAACGTGATATTCGCTACAATACTACGTTTACCTGCCTGAAAACACCACATATGGAACATTCTGAGACGGTCCCTCCCCCCATGATATCACGATCTCCGATCAGTCGTCGTTGAAGATCGTCTCGTCGATCGCCTGCTCTGAATGCCGGTGAATCTCGATCGTCCAGTTCGGGACGGTCGACGGCTCGGACTCGATCTCCCACGTTCCGTCGACGCGTGCTCCCTTCGCGAACGCTTCGAGTACCAACGTCTCGAGTTCGCGTTCGAATGTAGCGGTTGCCATACTCGTTTTCTGGATGTTTCGTTCAGTTACCATGGGTTGGGACGCCGCACGCAGCACGTCCGCCTGCTTGCGTCTGACACATCCATAGCAAGCGTCGGTATATAGCTTCGCCGTCACTCGATCCTGAGAGTACTGTCGTCTGACCGGACCGACGAACGACGAGTACATTTCACCCTCGAGTCTGCGTCGGTGATCGGCCGTCGAAGAAGACGTCGAAATCGACCGCCGCTCAATCGACGATGACGACCGCCGACTCCGTCTCGAGCATCTCGCCCTCGCCCGAGTAACTGCGCTCGAGTTCGACCTCGAAGAGGTCCTCGGCGAGTTCCTCGCCCGCGACCCGAAGGACGCCGGCCTCGTCGTCGATCTCGTACTCGCCGCTTTCGATCCCGCTATCGATCTCGCCGACCTTCGAGCCGTACTTCGGTCCGAGCGTCGAGTAGTCGAGGTCGATCGAGGCGACCTCGGTCGTGATCTCCGGCGGCTCGGCCAGCACGTCGAGGTCGCCGACGTGCATCACGTCCCGTATCGCGTCCTCGAAGCCGTCGATTTCGCCGTGGACGGCGACCGCCCCGAGGTCGGCGTTCAGCGGCAACTGGTTCTCGCTCTTGTACCGACGCAGCGCCGAGATGACCTCCATCGCCGTCTCGCCGGCCGCGAGATCGGCCTCGTACCCTTGCGGTGCGGGCCAGTCTTCGGTGTGGATGCTCTCGAGGTTCGAACCTTCGCTCCGGGCGTAGACCGCCTGCCAGATCTCCTCGGTCGCGTGGGGCAGGTACGGCGCCCACAGCTGGAGGAAGGTCCGGTGGGCCGTCCGCAGGGCGTACTGCGTCGACGGACTCTCCTCGCGGGTCTTGGCGATCTCGAGGTAGTCGTCACAGAACGTGTTCCAGAAGAACGTCCGCAGTCGGTTGCGGGCCTTGGCGAACTCGTACTCCTCGAGATGTGCCGTCAGGTCCTCGATCGCGGCGTCGAGTTCCGCCAGCAGCCAGCGGTCGATCGCCTCGAGGTTCTCGGGTTCGGCGGGATCGGCTGGCGCCAGATTGTCGATCAGCTTCGAGGCGTTCCAGAGCTTTCGCAGCAGTTTCTCGCCGGCGGTGAGGTCTTTCTCCTGATAGGGGAAGTCGTCGCCGACGGCGGCGCTGGCGGCCCAAAAGCGGATCGCGTCGACGGGGTACTCGTCGATCACCTCGTCGGGGGCGACGACGTTGCCCCGGGACTTGGACATCTTCTCGCGGTTCTCGTCTAACACGTGGCCGTTGATCAGCGTCGCGTCGAAGGGCACCTCGCCGGTGTGCTCGTAGCACTTGACGATGGTGTGAAACAGCCAGAACGAGATGATGTCGTGGCCCTGCGGGCGCAGGTCGAAGGGATAGAGTTCGGGATGTTCCATCGCAAACTCCTCGCTCTCTGCGTCCCAGTCCCAGCCCGCGTTGATCAGCGGTGTCAGCGAGGAGGTCGCCCAGGTGTCGAAGACGTCCTCCTCGGGCTCGAACTCGTCGTGGCCGCACTCCGGACACGCGTCCACCGGCGGCTCGTCCGAGAGCGGATCCACGGGGAGCGTCTCGCGGTCGGCCATCACCGGGTGATCGCACTCCTCGCAGTACCAGACCGGGAACGGGATCCCCGAATCACGCTGGCGAGAGATGAGCCAATCCCACTCGAGGCCCTCGATCCAGTGCTGATAGCGAGTAAACATCTTCTCGGGATACCAGTCCATCTCCGCGCCGGCCTCGAGGTACTCCTCCTTGTGGTCTAAGATCTCGACGTACCACTGCTTGGAGACGCGGTACTCGACGGGCGTGTCACAGCGTTCGTGGACGCCGACGTCGTGGACGATCTCGCGGCGATCTCGCAGGTACCCGGCGTCCTCGAGGTCCTCGACGATGGCCTCGCGGGCCGCCTCGGTCGAGAGCCCCTCGTAGTCGCCGGCGAGGTCGGTCATCGTCGCGGTCTCGTCGATCGCCACTCTCAGTGGTAAGTCGTGGGCCTGGTACCACTCGATGTCCTTCTGGTCGCCGAAGGTACAGCACATGACGATGCCGCTGCCTTTCTCCATGTCGACGCGCTCGTCGGCGATGATCGGCACCTCGTGGCCGAAGATCGGCACGCGTGCGGTTTCGCCGACCAGATCCTGGTTGTCCTCGTCCTCTGGGTGGACGAAGACGGAGACGCAGGCCGGGATCAGTTCGGGTCGGGTCGTGGAGATGACGAACTCCTCGCGCGGGGCGTCGTCACCGACGAGTTCGAACGCAATGTCGTTGAAGTGTGAGTTGCGCTCGTCGTCTTCGGTCTCGACCTGCGAGATGGCGGTTTCGCACTCCGGACACCAGATCGCGGGCGCTTTCTTGCGGTACTCCCGTCCCTTCTCGTAGAGGTCGAGAAAGGAGAGCTGGGAGATCCGCTGGACGCGGGGTTCGATCGTCTTGTAGGTGTGGTTCCAGTCGATCGAACAACCCAGTCCCTGCATCTTCTCGGTGAAGGACTCTTCGTACTCCGCACAGACCTCGCGGCAGAGTCGCTGGAACTCGCGGCGCTCGTAGTCCTGGTGGCGGATATCCAGATCCTCCTCGGTCAGTCGCTCGGAGGCGATCCCGTTGTCGTCGTAGCCGAATGGGAACAGCACCTCGCCGTCGTGCATCCGGTTGAACCGGGCTGCGAAGTCCTGGAGCGTGTGGCCGTAGAGGTGACCCATGTGCAGGCTCCCCGAGACCGTCGGCGGCGGCGTGTCGATCGCGTAGGTCGTGTTGGGGTCCGTCCCCTCGTCGCCCTCGTAGTCGTATGCGTAGGTCTCCTCGTCGACCCACCGTTCTTGCCACTTGGCCTCGATCGTCTCTGGGTCGTATCCGCCCTCGAGGCTGGCGTCTTCGCCTTCGGATTCCGATTCGGACTCGGACTCGGACTCGGACTCGGACTCGGACTCGGACTCGGGCGTATCCATGCTCATGCTCTCACCGCCCGTCGCGGGCGTCGGTACTGGGTCGTCGTGGGTCGGCAGTGTCGGTCGTACATTAGTGTGGTGTGGTGTGGTGATACCGGTCGTTGCTCGGTCAATACTGGTCGGCTACAATACATCCGTCGAAACGGTGTGAAGGAGATGGGGCTATGGGGCCCCTACGAAAACGGTGCCACGAGGGCCGTCGAAACACGACGCGACGGGCTCGGTCATACCTACAGGTTCTCTCGGCGATCGTGTTATGTGTTTCGCGTTCCGTCGTCTCGCCGCCGGTCGCGGAACCCACGATTCAGTCTCAATCGTCGTCGATCTCCAGCACCGCACGCGACGCCGTCGGATACCGCACCTCGGCCTCGAGGTAGGCCGCGAGCCGCTCGACGTGGTTGCGGTCGGAGCCGTCGTCTGCGAGCCGGAGCCTGATCCGGTCGTGGTTCGCGACGTCGCGTCCGCCTTCGATTACCAGTGAGAACAGCTCTCGAGGTGTGACCAGTTCTCCCGCCGTAATTCGGCCGTCGATTCCCTCGAGGGTCGTGTTCACGGTCGTCTCGACGTCGAAGTGAACGTCGACCGTGACGTTCGTCGACGACTGCTCGACGGCGTAGGCCTCCTCGGCGCTCCTGACCGCTGGAACGAGGACGCGCTCGAAGTCGATCCCGTGCTCTTTGAGTCCGATGTACGCGAACGCGACCATCGCCGTGAGTCCGTCGACGAACGCCTCGTCGGTCGTCGCCTGTGCGAAAACCTGCTGGCGGTCCGTTCGCTCGAGGTAGTGGACGAACAGACCGAAATCGACGATTCCGTCGGTGATTCGCCGTCGGATTCGGGCCTCCGCGTTTCGTTTCGATTGCTCGTGGCTCATCTCGCGTTCGTCGAGCAGGTACTCTCGATCGGCAGGTGAGAGAATCCCCCGCTCGCGGTCTGTGTCGGTGTTCATAATCGGATATGGATTATACAACACCGGATTCGAACGCAACAGGTATCAACGCATGGATTCGATCGGAACCCAATGACACTCTTCGGGTGGGCCGGTCCTCGGTCACCGATCTCGAGTCCGCGGGGCGATCGTTCGGCCCCGCGTGAACCGTCGATCGTCACTCTCTCGACGGCTACGGAGGGGATGGGGAGACGGATACAGCGGCGGACGCAACCGGAGAGGGAAGATCTCGAATGACAGAGGGTCTCGCCGACCGGTACGCCGACACGATCGTCTCGCGAAGTCGCCTCGTCATCGTCTGTCTGCTCCTCGTCACGCTCGTCGTCGGCGCCGGTGCGATCGTCGGCGACAACGAGGAGGGCGAGATCGGCCAGTTCGAGACGGACTCCCCGGAGACCGAGGCTCTCGAGGAGATCGAAGCGACGTACGGGACCGACGACACCCTCGTCACCCAGATCGTCGTCAGAGACGAGCGCGGAGAGGGAGGGGATAGTGGAGACGAGACCGGTGACGTCCTCACGCGCGAATCGCTCCTCGAGAGTCTCGCCCTCCAACAGGACGTTCGCGACGACGAGACGCTGAACGCGACGGTCGACTCGTTCGTCGGCATCGAGAACGTGGTCGCCACGGGCGCTGTCTTCGAGGATCGGGCGGCAGCGGCCGACGGACCGCCGGATACGGACACCCCAACGCTCGAAGAACAGATCGAGGCGCTCGAGTCGCGATCCGACACGGAGGTCGAGGCGTTGCTCGCGGCGGTGCTCGACCCCGACGCGGATTTCCAGGGATCGGACGAGGACCCAACCGAGTTCCTCCCGACCGACTACGAACCCGGTTCGACGACCGCCGACGCGCGAATCACCTTCCTCTTCCAGGTCGACGACAGCGGCCCTGACGAGGAGCCACAGGCGGCCTACGACGCACAGGTCGAGATCGCGTCGCTGGTCGACGACCGGTTCGGAGACGCGAATCCCGAGCTGGAAGGCGACGCCTTCGTCTTCGGCCAGGGAATCACCGACGCCGCCTCGAGCAGCGCCGTCGGCGACAGTTTCGCGATCATCACGCCGGTCGCACTCGTCTTGATCCTGTTCGTCTTCGCCGTCACCTACCGAGACGTCGTCGACGTCCTCGTCGGACTGTTCGGCATCGCCGTCGTCATGGCCTGGCTCGCGGGCATCCTCGGCTGGCTCGAGATCCCGACGAGCCAGCTTCTCATCGCCGTTCCCTTCCTCCTGATCGGGCTGAGCATCGACTACTCGTTACACGTCGTAATGCGGTCTCGCGAGGCACGAGAGGGGACCCTCGAGGACGACTCGAGGGGGCCCGATTCCGAGTCCACGTCCATGTCCGATTCCGATTTTCAATCCGAACCGGGAACGGCCTCGATCACGACCGACACTGACTCGCGGGACGTCCGCGGTGGAATGCGACTCGGCCTCGCGAGCGTCGTCCTCGCACTGGCGGCGGCGACGTTCTCGACCGGCGTCGGCTTCCTCTCGAACGTCGTGAGTCCGCTGCCGGCGATCCAGGATTTCGCGGTCCTCTGTGCCGGCGGCATCGTCGCCACCTTCATCGTTTTCGGCGCGTTGGTGCCCGCGGTCAAAGTCGAGATCGACGACCTGCTCGAGAACCGGCTCGGCCGCGATCGACGGCTCCCGCCTTTCGGCGGCGCGGGGGTCGTGAACCGTGTTCTCTCGGGCGGTGCCGCACTCGTCCGTCGAATCCCACTGGCGGTCGTCGTCGTCGCCTTCCTCCTCGCTGCGGGCGGTGCCTACGGCGCGACCGGGATCGATACGGAGTTCAATCAGGCCGACTTCCTGCCGGAGGACGCTCCCGAGTGGGCGAAGTCACTGCCCGGCCCCTTCGCGCCGGATACGTACACGATCAGCGACGACGTCGCCTACCTCGGCGAGAACTTTCAGGAGCGTGGCGAAGGAACCCAGACGCAGATACTGCTTCGCGGCGACGTGACCGACCCTGCGACGCTCGTGGCGCTCGAGGACGCCGCAGGGAGTGTCGATTCGAACGGGACGATCACCAGTCGAGCGGACGGCGACCCCGCGATCGAGAGCCCGCGATCGGTCCTGCTGTCGGTGGCCGCCGAGAACGACACCGTCGCCGCCGCTCTCGAGGAGCGTGATACGTCGGGGAACGACCTGCCCGACGAGGACCTCGCCGGCCTCTACGACGTGCTCTTCGACGCCGACTCCGAGGCGGCGAGTGAGGTGCTCTATCGGACCGCTCCCTCGGACTACGAATCCGCTCGCCTCCTCGTCAGCGTCCGCGGCGACGCGGCCGCACAGGACGTCGCCGATGACTCGAGAACCCTCGCCGATGCGATCGAATCCGGCGCTCCCATCACGGCCGTCGCGACCGGCGGCCCCGTCGTCACGGCGGTCGTCCAGGACGCCCTGCTCGAGACGCTCGTCCAGGCGTTCGCCGTCACGCTCGTCGTAATTCTGACGTTCCTCACGATACTGTACTGGCGGCGCTATCGCGCACCAAGTCTGGGCGCGATCACGCTGGCCCCCGTCGTCGCGGCGCTGTGCTGGTTGCTCGGGACGATGGCCGTACTCGAGATTCCGTTCAACAGCGAGACGGCCGTCATCACCAGCCTCGCGATCGGGCTCGGCGTCGACTACAGCATCCACGTCAGCGAACGGTTCCTGAGCGAACGCGAACGAACGACGGATCTCGAGACCGCTTTGACGGCGACGGTGACGGGGACTGGCGGAGCGCTGCTGGGAAGTGCGGCGACGACGACGGCCGGCTTCGGCGTGCTCGCGCTCGCACTCGCGCCGCCGCTCCAGCGGTTCGGGCTGGTGACGGGACTGAGCATCGTCTTCGCGTTCGTCGCCTGTCTCACCGTCTTGCCGTGTCTGCTCGTGTTGCGCGAACGTCTCTCCCGACGTGCGGGGACGGAGATGGAGACGGCGTGAGGGGAAGGAGCGACGCCACACTCCGGGACGTCGAGCTCGACGACGTGTCCGGTATCGTCGTTCGAAGTCCTCGCAAGACGACCCTCCTGTCGCCTTCGTTCTACTCGTCAGTTCGCTCTACTCGTTCCCATCCGAGTGCGCCCGCACCCACAACTCTCCGATCCTCGAGAGGCGCGTCCGGTAGGACTTCCCGTGTTCCTCCCGTTCGATGTACCCCTTTCCGCCCGGTCCCAGCCGATCGACGTTGTAGATCACCTTCGACCGGAAGCTGTCGGTGTACTCCTCGTTCAGTTCGTCGGCCAGCGCCTCCGCCAGCTCCGAGACGGAGTCGAACTCGCCGTCCTCGCCGAGTTTGTAGAGGATCAGTTCTTCGAACGGCTTGACGTTCGAGAAGGAGGCGACCGGCAACTCGACGATGTGACTCCCATCGATCTCCTTCGCGCCGATCGTCGTCCCCCGCTCGTCGAACTCCGCCAGCAGATCGCGGGCGCTCTCGAGTCTGGTCTCGATGCGGTCGTCCGGAACCCTACTCCCGCCATCGCCATCGCTATCACCGTCGCGTCCGTCCGCTCGCTCCCTCGTCGCGAGCAGATCCTCGAGCAGCGCCGACTGTTCGCGCAACTCCTCGGCGAGTTCGGTCTCGAGGTACTTCTCGGGGGCCGTGTAGTAGGTGTGGATGTGCTCGCGTTCTTCCTCTCGCTCGACCATCAGCGAGTGAGCGGCGGTCGCGAAGGCGAAGCTCACCGTCCGCGGCATCGCGGCGATGTTGACCCAGACCTCGTTGCCCCGATCGAGTTCGATCGTGATCAGGTCGTAGGCCTGCTCGAACGCCTCGTCGTAGTCGTAGACGTCCTCCAGAACGAACCGCTCGGTCGTCGCCCCCAGCAGGTTCTGGAAGTCCGTCTCGAGTTTTCGCGAGAGGTGCCGAGAGTACTCGACGTTGGCCTCGCTCCCGACCGCCCCTTCCAGCAAGATGACGCGGTCGACGTCTGCCTGATCGCGCACGAGCGGGGCGATCAGCCGGTCGTAGTCGAACCCGACCGGGACGATGTGGGTGTGCATACGTGATACAGCGGGCCGGTGAGTATAAAAAACACCAGACTCGAGACCGCTCGAGCGGGTGTGATTCGACTCCATCAGGGTGTTCGCTGGCTCTCGTCGGAGTCGGAGTTGGAGTCGGTATCGGACAGTGGCGTATCCGACGACGGCGATACGAGTGGTGACTCCACGACGATTCGTGTGGAGAGAAGCGCACCGCTGTCGGGTTCAGTCGGCGTCGAAAAAGCGGTGTGAAGACGGTTCTCGGTTGCGTGTGCGTGACCGGCGTTAGGCCAGCAACAACGCAGCCTCGTCGTCATCGTCCGTCATGTCGTCGTCATCGTCCGTCATGTCGTCGTCATCGTCGGCCATGTCGTCCTCGTCTTCATCTACCGGATCTTCGTCCATCGCGTCGTCGTGGTCATCTTGGACCACGTAGATGGTTGCGTCCTCGATCGTGACCTCGAGTCGGTCTTCATCGTCCGTCATGTCGTCTTCGTCGTCGACGCCGTTGTCGTCGGCATCGTCAACGCCGTTGTCGTCAGTGTCGTTCTCGTCAGCATCGACGCCGTTGTCGTCGGCATCATCGACGCCGTTGTCGTCGGCATCGTCGACACCGTTGTCGTCAGCGTCGTCGACACCGTTATCGTCTTCATCCATCGCGTAATCGTCATCGGCCGGCATGTCGTGGGCGTCGTGGAACGTGGTGATCGTAACCTCCTCGATCGTCACGTGAATCTGCTGACCGTCCATGTGTTCTTCTTCATCTGCTGGCATGTCGTCTTCGTCGTCGACGCCGTTGTCGTCAGTGTCGTCGACGCCGTTGTCGTCAGTGTCGTCGACGCCGTTGTCGTCAGTGTCGTCGACACCGTTGTCGTCAGCATCGTCGACGCCGTTGTCGTCAGTGTCGTCGACACCGTTGTCGTCAGCATCGTCGACGCCGTTGTCGTCAGTGTCGTTCTCGTCGGCGTCGACACCATTGTCGTCAGCGTCGTCAACGCCGTTATCGTCGGCATCGTCGACACCATTGTCGTCGACACCGTTATCGTCGACGGGGTCAGCCTCGTCGGTCGGTTCATCTTCGATGACTACGAAGATGGTTGCTTGCTGGAAGGTGATCTCGTCGTCTTCATCCGCCGTCATGTCGTCTTCGTCGGCGCCGTTATCGTCGACGGGGTCCGCCTCGTCACCCTCGTCGTGGACAACTACGAAGATGTTCGCCTGCTCGATGTTCTCGCCCTCATCGGCAGGATCGTCTTCGTCGACACCGTTGTCCTCGGCATCGTCGACGCCATTATTGTCAGCGTCGTCGACACCATTATCGTCAGCGTCGTCGACACCGTTATCGTCAGCGTCGTCGACACCGTTATCGTCAGCGTCGTCGACACCGTTATCGTCAGCATCGTCGACACCGTTGTCGTCGACGCCGTTATCATCGAACTGGTCGTCCTCGAGTCCGTCACCAATTACGATAACGGATGCCTGTTCGATGGTAACGTGAAGCTCGTCGTCAGCGTCGTCGACACCGTTGTCGTCGGCATCGTCGACACCGTTGTCGTCGGCATCGTCGACACCGTTGTCGTCAGCATCGTCGACACCGTTGTCGTCAGCATCGTCGACACCGTTGTCATCGGCATCGTCGACACCGTTGTCGTCGGTGTCGTTCTCGTCGGCGTCGACACCGTTGTCCTCAGCATCGTCGACACCATTGTCGTCGGTGTCGTTATCGTCAGCGTCGACACCGTTGTCGTCAGCATCGTCGACACCGTTATCGTCGTCGGTCGGTGCCTCGTCGTCTTCCTCAACGGGGTCTTCTTCGTGTTCGTCGTCGAGTTCGTCTACGTCACCGACGACGTAGATGTTCGCCTGATCGATCGTGACGTCTAACGATTCCTCGTCGCTTACTTCGCCATCATCATGTTCGTCTACACTCATCGCACTGGGGGACGCGACGGCCATTCCGGCCGCACCCGAGCACAGCATTGTCAGCGCGACGACCACGACAAGTATGTTTCTTACACTCATGTCTCGCAACACGAATGTGGCCATCTCGACCCATAAACTGGCCCTATTATTCCGGTAATAAATTCGATAGTAGGAGACTAAATCAATACTTCACTTGTCGCCCTCTCCAGGAAACATCTGATTAAGCGACTCTAACGGCGACGTGGGTTCTCGTATTTTGACCTGACATATATGATTATACTGATGGGTTCTGATACGTGGCGTCTACTACTCGTCGTTCGATAGCACCACGTTCGAACACCTAAGACTCGAATCGGCTGTCCAGTACCGAACGACGGGCCAGACCGTGGGTTTGCACTGACTCTTCAAACGTCGCCGTCGCTTTCGTCGGTGGCTGGTGTCGAACGTGTGTCTTCGTCGGGACTGTCTTCCGTTTCCGTTTCCCCACTCGAGTCCGATTCCGCTCTCCCCCCATCGCGCTCGGCTGCGGACTCGAGTCCGACCGTCCGAACCAACTCGAGTATCGCCTCCCGATCACGGCCGGCGTCGATCTCGAGTGCATCGACGATTTCGGCGGGCGCGTCGTCGGAGATTCGCAGGGGGACGGTGCCGCCGGCCATCCGATAGGCGTCGTCGGTCGGCCAGATGGCGAGGTGGGTTTCGGCGTCGATTCGCGGGTTGTGATCGTCGAGTTCGTCCGTCTCGCTGTCGGTCTCTGTCCCGGCCGAGTCCTCGAGTTCACGTTTTCGCTCGGCCGTCAGGACCGGATACGAAACCGACAGCGTGTACCACCGACCGACGGTCCCGTCGCCACGGTCGAACTCGCTCGCAGCTCGGTCGTTCCCGTCGGCGACGACGACCCCGTCGTCTTCGAGGCGCCCGACGAACAGGTCGGTCGCCTTCTCGGCGGCGGTACCGAGTACGGCCTCCGGTGCGAGCCCGACCGACGAGAGCGAGGGGCTCGAGGTGAGGTCGATGACGAACAGCGAACGGATCGGGATGTCGCCGCCGCCGCTGTCGTCGCGCTCTCCATCGGTCCCGTCGTCGCTCTCGAAATCGCGATCGGGACCGGGACCGAGACGGAGATCGGCCCGTTCGACCCGCGTCGATTCGCGTTCGTACAGCGTCGTCTCGGCGGTGACGGTGGCGACGCCGAACTCCATTTCGTCCGTGTCGGTACCGACCGCGTGCCACTCCTCGGCGAGCGACTGCGGCAACTCACTGACCATTACTGTCGGGTACGTGGACGGGGGCTTTCGGTGTGGTGGTTCCGTTCTGAGCGATCGAAAAAGGCCACCGAAACCGTGTCAGTCGCCGCTCTCGACGCCGACGCCCTCGAAGTACCGGGCCTGCCGTTCGTCCGCCGCGGGCGAGGTGACCAGTGAGACGCCGACCGTGAGCGCGAGTCCGAGGAGCATGCCGACGATGCCGGCCGTCCAGCCGGCGTAACTCCCCGGAACGAACCAGAGGAACACGCTCGAGAGATAGAACACCTGACTCCCGACGATCCCGGCGGTGATTCCAGTGTGGGTGGTCCGACGCCAGTACAGTGCCACCATCACGGGCAGCGCGAGCTGGGCGAAGCCGCTGAAGGCCGCATCGCCGATCTCGAACAGCGTCGCGGGGTTGTACAGGCTCGCGACGAACGCAGTGATCGCGAAGCCGACGACGCCGATGCGGGCGATCAGGTCCTCGCGACGACTCGAGACGTCGGCGTCGATGAACGGTCGGTACAGGTCCCGCGTGAAGTACGACGACCCCGAGAGCAGCATCGAGTCCGAGGAGGACATCATCGCGGCCATCGCGCCCGCGATGACGAGTGCGGCGAACCACGTGGGCGTGTACTCGGCGAGGATCAGCGGGAGGACGTTGCCGTCACCGGTGAACTCGACGGCCTCGAGGCCGGCCGCCCACGTGCCGAGCATGAACGCGGGGACGAACAGGAGGACACAGAGGATCGGCCAGAGGACGAACGACCGTTTCAGGACCGTCTTCGACCCTGCAGCGAAGAAGCGCTGGTTGACCTGCGGGAACATCGCGACCCCGAATCCGATCGTGATCGCCGTCGAGAGCATCCACTGGGGCGTGTAGTAGTTGCTTCCGAGCGAGAGGAACTCGGCGGTCGCCGCCGTCTCCCGGAGCGTCGCCGTCGCCGCGCTCGGCCCGCCGATGGCGGCGAGCACCCACAGGAGCGCGACCCACGTCATCACGAGCATGAACGCCCCCTGGAGCGTGTCGGTCCAGGCGATCCCGCGCATCCCGGCAAGGACGACGTAGGCAATCATGAAGAGGGTGATGAGGCCTGCGCCGACGCCGTAGGAGATAGCGCCCTCGGTCAGCGCCTCGAGGGCGGTTCCGGCGCCGACCTGCTGGAGCATGACGTACGGAAAGAGCCAGAGCAGACTCACGCCGGCGACGAGACCGCGAAGCCGTCGCGAACCGAAACGGTCGCCCAGCATCTCGCCGACGGTGACGTAGCCGTACTGACGGCCGAGTAACCACTGCTTGTAGCCGATGACGTACCAGAGGATGGCGAAGATGATGCCGTCCATCACCCCCATCACGAGGATCCACTCGGGGCCGTTCAGATAGGCGACGTTCGGCCCGGCGAAGAAGGTGAACGCCGAGAGGAGCGTGGCGAAGGTCGTAAACAGCAAGACGACGGTACCGAAGGTTCGACTCGCCAGGTAGAAGTCCTCGGCGGTGCGGTCGGTCAGCCGGTATGCGTAGAGGCCGACGAGCAGTGCGAGGACGAGGTAGCCGACGATGATCCCGATCTGGAGGGTGACGCTCATCGGCGGTCACCGTCAGTGTCAGCCGCGGGTTCACCGGGGTTGGTCGCGCTCTCGCCGGTTCCGGCCGGAGTTCCACTCGTCTCGATACCGACGCCCCACGCTCGCGTCGCGAACACCCAGAAGCCGATCGCGGCCAGACCCATCCAGCCAATGTGCCACCACAGCCAGATCGGCAGCCCGGCGACGACGGTGTCGTTTCCCCACAGGAACCACGGAATCGCCAGTACAACGAGGACGACCGCTGCGACGGTCCAGCGGAGGACGTCAGTCCGACTCCAGTTCCGATTCCGTCCCCGATCCGCTCCCGGCCTCTCGCCCCGGTCTCGATTCCGGTCCTGACCCTCGTCGTGCCCCTGATCCATGCGGCCGCCTAGCAAACAGATGTGGGTAATCCTTTCTATTTCGGTACCGAAACGGCCCTCTCAGCGAATCCGTCGAAAACGGCCGCTTTCGGTCGGATCTGCCAAGGTAAAAGAGCTATTTCATGTATAGAAAGGGGTATACGTGTCGGGAAACGAACTGGAAAGCAGTTGCTATGGCTCGTCTGTTCCCGCTCCGTTCGGAGACTCCCGCCAAAGAGGGCCAGCCACGAGTCGTCGACCTCGAGGACGAAGACGCCGACGCGGTGTTCAGCGCGCTTTCGTCGACGACGGCTCGTCGGATCTACTCGCGGTTGAACGAAGAACCTGGAACGCCCAGTGACATCGCCGAGGCGATCGATTCCTCCATTCAGAACGTC
The DNA here is from genome assembly GCA_025517485.1 of Natronoglomus mannanivorans. GTDB lineage: Archaea > Halobacteriota > Halobacteria > Halobacteriales > Natrialbaceae > Halomontanus > Halomontanus mannanivorans. Next base: position 117,841 of record JAOPKB010000013.1, read on the forward strand.
CGCTACCACCTCGAGAAACTCGAGGACGCCGGGCTGGTCGAGGTGGTCGACACGTGGTACTCTTCGCGCGGGAACGAGATGAGCGTCTACGCGACAGCCGACGGACCGTTGATCGTGACGAGCGACAAGTCCCGTGCGGACCAGCTTCGTGACGCACTCTCGCGGTATCTCGGCGGCGTCGCGGTACTGGGTGGAGCGAGCCTGTTCGTCCAGTACGGACTCGGGCGGTTCCTCTCGTCGGCGCAGTCTGCGGCGCAGTGGCGACCGTCGGTCGGGCTCGGTGCGGACGACGAGGGTGACGCCGCGCCGGGTGCGAGTGGTAACGGGAACGGGGACGGGGACGGGGACGGCGGAGCCTACACCACTGGACGCGACGACGTCGAGACGCGAGACGGAGATGACGCCGCCGTAGACGAGGCAGACGAGACGGACGAAGCCGCCGAAGCGTTCGACGCCGACACCGACGATGCCGAAGGAACCGAATCGGAATACCTCGAGGCCGAAGATGCTGCCGAGCGGGGTCCGGAATCCGCGGATAGCTCGACGCCGGCGGAGACGGAGATAGAGACGGTGACGACCGCGGCCGACCACGCCGCCGACGCCAGCGACACGATCGTCGCGACGCTGCCGCCGGGACTGCTCTTCTTCCTCGGTGGCCTCCTCGTGCTCACGGTCGTCACCGTCTGGTGGTACCGGACCACGTACTGATTCTCGATTTTCTGTTGCCGATCTTTCGGCCCCTCGACACTCGACAGTCGTCACAGTTCTCCCGCGCGGGTCAACAGGTATTTGCCGTTCACGAACATATTTTGCACTAACCGGATGCTGAACGCGTCTCACGCGACAGCGAGCCCCGATCGGGGCTGATCTCCCATGGAAGACACATCGAAATATCTCATTCACGCGGACGTCACGGCCGACGGGGTGGTCGAGCGCAGTGACGTCGTCGGCGCGATCTTCGGCCAGACCGAAGGACTGCTCGGTGACGAGCTCGACCTCCGCGATCTGCGCCACTCCCAGAAAGTCGGTCGGATCGACGTCGAAATCTCGAGTACCAACGGCCAGTCTCACGGCGACGTGACGATCGCGACCAGCCTCGACAAGGTCGAAACCGCGACGCTCGCGGCCTCACTCGAGACGATCACGCGCGTCGGTCCCTGTCGGGCGGAACTCTCGGTCAGCGAGATCGAAGACGTCCGCGCCGCAAAGCGAAAGCAGGTGGTCGACCGGGCGAAGGAGCTCCTGCGGACCGGCTTCGACGACACCGTCATGTCGTCCGAAGAGATCCTCGCCGAGGTCCGCCAGCACGTCCGCGTCGAGGACATCACCGAGTACGAGGGGTTACCCGCAGGCCCCAGGGTCACCGACAGCGACGCGATCATCGTCGTCGAGGGTCGAGCCGACGTTCTCACCCTTCTGAAGTACGGGATCAAGAACGCCATCGCCGTCGAAGGAACGAACATCCCCGAGTCCGTCGCCGAGTTGACGACCCGTCGAACCGTAACGACGTTCCTCGACGGCGACCGCGGCGGCGACCTCATCCTCGAGGAACTGGCACAGGTCGGTGACGTCGATTACGTTGCCTTCGCCCCCGCGGAGACGTCCGTCGAGGATCTCGACCACCACCAGCTCTTTACGGCGTTGCGGAACAAAACGCCCTACGACGCCGTTTCTGGACTGAACGTTCCCCGGGAGGCGATCGCGGCGACCGACGGGAGTGCGACGCCTGCACCGGCGCCGTCCTCGTCCTCGTCTTCGTCGTCCCCGTCGTCTCCAACCAGTTCGACGGTCCCAGAATCGAGTGCGCAGCCCGCGTCCGCGTCTACGTCTACGTCTCCGCCTACATCTCGGTCACAGCCGTCCGACGCCGCCGACGCGACACTCGAGGGTGAGGCCGAGACTGGAACCAATTCCGACCTCGACCCCGACCCCGACCCCGACTCTGTCTCCGGGCCCGAGGTCGATGCATCGGCATCGACTGCGGCGGGGACGGACGTTGGAGCCGTGCCTGACGCCGACCTCGAGAGTACTGTGGGCGCGAGCGCCGAACCGGACACCGTCTACGAACACACGTCGGCGATCGTCGGCGAACGAACCGACCGCGTTCGCTTCCTCGACGACGAGAACGTAATTCTCGAGGAGACGGCGGTCGGTGACGTCTATTCGGTGCTCGAGGCGTTCGAGGACGAGGACGAGGACGTGCCGACGACGATCGTTCTCGACGGCATTCTCAGCCAGCAAGTGCTCGATCTGGCGGCCGACCGCGGGGTCGAACGGATCGTCGCGCGGTCGCTGGGCCAGTTCACCAAGCGACCGACCGGTGTCCGGATCCACGAGAGCAGCGATATCGCGGACGAACCGCCGGCCGAGTGAACCCTGTTTCGCCGTTTCACTGCTTCGTCTCTTCGTCGTTTTGCCGTGTCACGTCCTGTGAGCCTCTGTCTCAGCAACAGTAACGAGTATACACCCGACTGCACAGCAGCGATCTGGTCGACGTGCGTCGGTCGAACCTAGATGACCGCGACCACGAAAACGAGGAATCCTCCCGTAATCGCACCCGCCAACGTCGCCAGAAAGTTCACGCCCTGATTGCCGACGATGGTGCCTTCGATCGTCGCTCCGAGCAGGCTGTCGACGGTCATGCCGACGAAGCCAGCAACGACGACGATCATCGCTCCGACGAGCCCGACGTCCGGGAAGACTACGTAGGAGAGTCCTGCGACGACGGCGGCTCCGAGAAGGCCGGCGACCTCTCCCTGCCAGGTGACGCCGCCGTCGGTCCCGGGTTCGACGGGCTCGAGTGTCGTGATCAGTCTGGGTGTATCGAAGACGCCGCCGACCTCGCTCGAGAGCGTGTCGCTCATCGCGGTCGCGAGCGAGCCGGTGAAGGCGAAGAGGAACAGTTCGGGGTTCGGCTCGCCCAGAAGCTGGAGGTCGGCCGTACTGGCGGCGTAGCCGAGAACGGCCACGAGGGCGACGGCGGCGTTACCGAGAACGTTCGAACTCCCACGAGCGCCGTCGTTCTCCTGGGCGACGCCGCGGTCGACTTTCTCGTCGTAACGGAACTTCGTCGAGAGGCTGCCGATAGCGAAAAAGGACATGAGAACGGCGAACCAGCTGTAGCCGCCGAGAACGATCGTCAACAGTCCCAGCAGGATACCGGTGAGCATTCCGGCGACGGAAGCCGCGCCGACCGCGTAGGAGACGTAGCCGACGGCGATAGTGACGACGGTGGCGACGGCGATCTCCGCCGCGCCGAGCCCGGGGACGAGTTCGGCGAGCAGCCAGCAGAGGAAGCCGACGGCGAGCATGACGATCGGATCGTCGTAGAGGATGAGGATGTCCCGCAAGAGCGCCGCGAGCAAGGCGCCAGCGACGGCGAGAAAGACGATTTCCGGAAGCGGGGAGACGATGGGGGCGTCGGCCAGCGTTCGCGTTATCGTGTGGCCGGCGACCGCCGCGACGGTGCCGCCGACGCAGAACGCGGCGGCGTGGCTGGCGGTGTTGTCCGTCCAGTGGTGGGTGACCGCCGCGGCGAAGTTGCCGTAGCCGACGAGGAGGACCGTCCCGACGAAGACTGCAGTCGACATCGACGACATGACCGAGAGCAATCCAAGCACGGACGCGGCGAGGACGAACGTCACGAGTCCGTAGAGCCGCCCGTCCTCGTAATCGTCGGGATAGGCAAAGAGGTCGAACAGTGGTCCATCAGTGATGGCCAGGGCCGCCAGGAGGACCGCTGCTGCGACCGGGGCTGCAGTCACCGGGTCGAACAGCGGGACGGCGAGTGTGAGCGTCGCGAGTATCGCAAAGGCCCCTGCTCGCCGGACGGTCGATGTCACGATATCGCTTCCTTTCTGTGGGGGTCACTTAACTTCCCCTTTTCCCTGTGGTGTTCTTCGATGGAGCAATTAGGAGTATCGAACGTGTCCAGACCGGACACGGGGCGACTGCCCTGTCGAATCGCGGGGGAATTTCTCACCGTGTGATCTCCGACGCTGACATGGTCGCTATCACTGTCCCCGTCCCTATCACTGTCCCGGTCACTGTCACAGTCGTGACTACTCGAGTCGAAACCCGAAACCGTTAGGCCGCCCGCCGATAAATTCACAGCCGTGGGACTGTACGAACGGTATCTCGCCCTCCGTCTTCGGCGCCACGAGGGAACGCCGCCGGATCACGTCGCACTCGTGATCACCGAACGCGATTTACTCGAGCAGGGCGCCTACGAGACGCTGACCGACTTTTTCGACTGGGCGTTCGAGTACGCGACCCGGGTGACGGTGTACGTGAGCGTCCTCGATGCAGCGGCGGTGCCGACGCTCCGCCGGGAACTCGAGGATATCGACGCTCCCCGCGAAGTTGCGGTTCGCGGGCCGGACGATCGAACGCGTGCAGACGCACCGATCCAGATCGGGATCGGACTCGGCGGCAAACACGAGTTTACCAGCGCGGTTCGGACGCTCGTCGACGACGTTGCAGCGGGTGCCCTCGACCCCGAAGAGATCGACGACGAACACGTCGAACGCCACCTCGTCTTCCCCTCGGAGCCCGATCTGGTGATCAAGACCGGTGCCGAACGGCTCTCGGATTTCATGATCTGGCAGTCGGTCTACTCGGAGCTCTACTTCACCGACGTCAACTGGCGTGACTTCCGTAAACGGGACTTCTTGCGAGCGGTCCGCGAGTTCTACAATCGGTCCCGGCGGTTCGGCCGGTAGTGGTTCGTCGAGTCCGAACGTCAGGGTGAAACCGATGGCTGTCGTCCGATTTCACTCACGAATCGACGCCTGACAGAGGACTAGGACTATGATTATGACTCTGACCGACCGGGCGAGGCGACCGTGTCGAGGGGCCCGTCGAGCTGAAGATTCGGCGACTCGACGCGAACCTGTTTTCGGTTTCGATCGTACGTGACCAGTCCGTGCGCCTCGAGGCGCGGGAGGGTGCTGTGGACCAGTGCGATTCGAACCCGCCGGACAGTTTCGTCAGGGTGGTCGGCCAGTTTCCGTTCTGCAACCGCTCTGGCGACGTGTTCGAGTGGGAGCGTCTGTTCGCTCTCGACTAAGACCCGAATCGTCGCACGAGTGCGTTCGTTCGCCAGCAATCGGTACGTTTCGTCGGTGGAAATCCCGGTCAGTCGGGCGAACTGTTCGACGTCGATCGCTGTGTTACCAGTGGACATTGCCAATAGTATTTCTCCCCGAACGAGATAAAACCTCTGTCTCAGGGTGTGACCTTCTCTGTAGTAACTCAGTCCGCGACTCGACCGTTGTTGCTTCCAGTTCCGCTCGAGTCCTCGGCCGGGTTTTCGGCGTCGTCTTCGACCTCGAAGTCGAGGCCGTGGTCGAGATCGTCCTCGGCGGGACGTTCGCCGGTCGGCAGCGAGTCACGGAAGCGACTGACGACCGACCGGGCGTCGACGAGTTCGGGTTCGCTCATCGCGCCGAGCAAGGCCAGCGCCCGCCGTGCTCGCGTGCGTCGCCAGGAGGCCTCGCGGTGCTCGTAGGTTCGGATTCCCCGTAGGAAGTCGACCCTCGAGAACTCCGGCCAGTAGGGGGTACAGAAGAAGACGGCGGCTTCGTTGCCGTTGGCGTGCCACGGCAGGAAGTTCGACGTGCGCTCGTCTCCGCCGGTGCGGATGATGAGGTCGACGTCGCGGACGGGTTCGCCGTAGAGTCGTTGTTCGATGGTCTCGACGTCGACGTCCTCGGGCTCGAGGCTGCCCTCCTCGACGTCGCGGGCGACGCTCCGTGTGGCCTCCAGCAGTTCCGAGCGCCCGCCGTAAGCGAGGGCGACGTTGAGCACGAAGTTGTCGTACTCGCGGGTTCGCTCCTGGGCATAGTCGATCGCGTCCTGTACCCGCGGGGGAAGTCGGCCGATGTCGCCGATAACGCGGATGCAGACGCCGTTGTCGTGGACCCGATCGGCGTCGGCGAACTCGCGAAGCTTGTCACAGAGCAGGTCGAACAGTGCCTCACGTTCCTCGGGCGGGCGGTTGAAGTTCTCCGTCGAGAAGGCATACAGCGTCAGTTCCTCGACGCCGACGTCCTGACACCACTCGAGGACGCGTTCGGTCGTCTGTGCGCCTTCACGGTGGCCGTCGGAGGCCTCTTTCCCCGACTGGCGCGCGTAGCGACGATTTCCGTCCTGAATGACCGCCACGTGCGTCGGTGCGCCGTCGATCTCTCGAGCCAGCAGTTGCTCGTAGGCCGAGTAGACTCTCCGTTGGAACCAGCCGCTCATCACTCCTGTCGACACGACCGACGACCATGTGTCTTGTGTGTTCGTTCACGTGATTTTCCGATACAATCTATTTCGATAGCATGAGTTTGTGTAACACGCTCTCTGTCTTCGTCACGATCGGCGTCTGCGAACCGTGACGGCTATGGGTCCGGACTGCCTCGCCTCGAGCAATGGCAGACGTCATCGACGACGACCTCTATCAGCGAACGAAGGCACTGCTCGAACCGGGCGAGATCGAACTCAACGGTGCGATCGTCCACACCGAGTACGAGTCACAGGAAGACGTCCAGATGATGCAGGCGACGATCGACGTCGGTGACGTCATCGCCGAACACGCGGGCCACGACCCTCGAGACTGTTACGTCTACTCCGGCAACGACGACTCCAACTTCTCCTCGAACCAGCATCAAGGTCTGACTCTCGAGGACGAGTCGTTCGTCTGGGAGTGCCAGCAGTTGCTCCGGAACGGGACCTTCGACGTCGTCATCTACTACGAAGCGAGTGCGGACCACGAGGCCATTCTCGAGGATATTCGCGAGCTCGGCCACGACGTGACGGGCGTCGTCTCCGCCGAATTCGAGTGACGGTCGATCGGCCGAGGACGGCGAGTTCTTGGTCCGGGTACACCGACCGCTCGAGACGCCGTGGTCGACACGATGCCGATTCCCTTATGCCCCGGTAGTTCCGAGGGTCGCCTATGCACGCCGACGTCGACCTCTCGGAACGCGATCGGGCCGTCGTCAACGCCTTTCAGGGCGGGTTCCCCGTCACCGAATCACCGTTCGAACCCGCAGCCGCCGCTATGCGCGACCACGAAAACGGGGTCGACCTCACGGCCGACGACCTCCTCGAGACCGTCCGCGATCTGGACGAGCGCGGCGTCCTCTCCCGGTTCGGCGCGCTCGTCAACGCCCAGGAGATCGGCGGCGCGGCGACGCTCGTCGCGATGCACGCCCCCGCGGAGCGATTCGACGAGGTCGTCGAGCAGGTCAACAGCCACCGAGAGGTGGCCCACAACTACGAGCGCGAACACCCCCACCTCAACGTCTGGTTCGTCGTCAGCGTCGCCGACCGCGACCGCGTCGACGAGGTGCTCGCGGAAATCGAGGCCGAAACCGGCCAGCAGACGTACAACCTGCCCAAACTCCGCGAGTTCCGCGTCGAGGCGAAGTTCTTCGTCGACGGCCCGCTCGCGGACGGCCTCGACCTCACACACCTCGGTCCCGACGTCACCCCGACCGACGAAACGACGCTGACGCCCGCCGAACGCGACCTCGTCCTCGAGATTCAGGACGGGTTCCCGCTCTCCGCGACTCCCTACGCCGACATCGCCGAGACGATCGGACAGGACCTCGAGTGGGTCCTCGAGACGATCGCGCGCTTCGATCTCGAGGGGAAGATCCGCCGGATCGGCGTCATCCCGAACCACTACGCGCTGGGCTACACGGAAAACGGGATGACGGTCTGGAACGTGCCCGACGAACTCGTTCCGGAGGTCGGCCACGAGGTCGCCTCGCTGCCGTTCGTCACCCACTGTTACGAGCGCCCGCGCCACGAGGGCGTCTGGCCGTACAACGTCTTCGCGATGACCCACGGCCGCAGCGAAGCGGAGAGCGACCGCCGGGTCCAGCAGGTCCGCGAGACGATGGCCGAGTACTGGGACGTCGGGAACGAAGACTGGGACACCCTGTTCTCGACGCAAATCCTGAAGAAGACCGGTATCAGGATCGACGAGCGGGCCGACGCGAACACCGAGACTCGAGGGTCGGAGTGAGCGATTTCCAGACTGACCGAACACGTTCCCGACGACATCGACGGATCCATCCCCGCATATCGATCGACATGCGACAACTCCGTTCACGCTACACAGGACGACGACCCCGACCTCGACCACGACCACGACCACAACCATGATCCCACTCCTCCACGACTTCTCGAACGAAACCGTCCTCGTCGTCGGCGGCGGCCCCGTCGGCGCCCGCAAGGCCCGTCGGTTCGCCCGTGAGGCCCGCGTCGTCGTCGTCAGTCCCGAGTTCGCCGACGTGGACTTCGGCGACGCAGAACTGATCCGCGCGGCACCCGAGCCCGAAGAAACCGACGACTGGCTCGAGCGTTTCACTCCAGCGCTGGTCGTCGCCGCGACCGACGACGAGGAGGTAAACGACGCGGTCGTCGCCGCCGCCCGCGACCGCGGCGTGCTGGTCAACCGCGCGGACCGCGCTGGCGACCTCGAGCGCGACCACCGCGACGTCGTCGTCCCCGCGACAGTTCGCGAGGACCCGGTCATCGTCGCGATCTCGACCGGCGCCACCGCACCCGCGTTGAGCAAGTACCTCCGTCAGGAACTCGAGGAGACCCTCGCAGGCGCCGGCGAGATGGCGACCGCCGTCTCGGCGGTGCGAGAGGAACTCAAAGACCGTGACGTTCCACCGGATCGTCGTCGAAAGATCGTGACCGACCTCGTCAATTCTCCGGCACATTGGACAACTTTACGTACGGGACCCTCCAATAGCCGCCAAGTGATCGAGGACGTGTTCGCTCCGGATGGATCTCTCGCGACCGATCCGAACGAAAGCAACCCGGGTGAGACGGAATGATGGGCGCCGGTGTCGTCACCAGCGCGCGTGTCACGCACGACGGTGCGTGCGTCGACGATATCGCCGACGCGAGCCCCGAGAGTCAATCGGCCGCCGTCGCCACGCTCCTGACGCGCCCGGAGATCGAGGAGGCGTTCGTCCTCTCGACGTGCAACCGCGTCGAAGCCTACGTCGTCGCCCCCGACGCCGCCGTCGGTCAGGCCGCACTCGAGGACGTCTTCGAGGTTGTCGACGACGACGCCGTCTACTGGGCCGACCACGACGAGAGCCTGCGCCACCTCCTTCGGGTCGCCGCCGGCCTCGAGTCGGTCGTCGTCGGCGAGGACCAGATCATCGGTCAGGTCCGCCGGGCCTACGAGGACGCCCGCCGCTCGGGGGGCATCGGCCCGATGCTCGAGACCGCCGTCACGAAGGCGATCCACGTCGGCGAACGTGCCCGAACCGAGACGGCGATCAACGAGGGGATCGTCTCGCTTGGCTCGGCCGCGACGGCACTGGCCGCCGACGATATCGACGGCGGACTCGAGGGAACGACCGCACTCGTCGTCGGTGCCGGCGAGATGGGACGGCTGGCCGCCCGCAGCCTCGACGACGCCGGCGCGAACGAAGTGATCGTCGCCAACCGGACTGTCTCCCACGCCGACCACGTCGTCTCCGAACTCGCGGCCGACGGTGACGCCGTCGGACTCGAGGCGATCGACACGATCGTCTCGCGAGCCGAGGTCGTCGTGGCCGCGACCGGAAGTATCGATCCGGTCCTCGAGGCCGGGCATCTGGACGCGGACGACCGCGAGCAGGTCGTCGTCGACCTCGGTCAGCCACGGGACGTCTGTCCGACCGCGGCGTCGCTCCCGTCGGTGACCGTCTACGATCTCGACGACCTCGAGTCGGTGACCGAGCGGACGCGCGAACAGCGCGCCGACGCCGCCGCCGACGTCGAGGCGATAATCGACGAGGAGTTCGTGCTCCTCCTCGACCAGTACAAGCGCACGCGCGCCGACGAAGTCATCGCCGCGATGTACGAGAGTGCAGAACGGGTCAAACAACGCGAGGTCGAGACGGCGATCTCCCGACTCGAGGCGAACCAGGGCGGTGAGCTGACCGACGGCCAGCGCGAAATCGTCGAGTCGATGGCCGACGCGCTCGTCAGCCAGCTTCTGGCCCCGCCGACCAAGAGCCTCCGCGAGGCCGCCGCCGAGGACGATTGGGGAACGATCAACACGGCCCTCCAGTTGTTCGACCCCGAGTTCGGGCCCGAGTCGCCGGTGTCGGCACTCGAGTCGGAGTCCAAGTCGAAGCCGGAGTCAGAATCGGAGTCGGTCTCCTCGTTCGGCGCCGTCGACGACGATTGAGCGCTCGATTTCGACGGTCGTTTCTCCACGTTCGGCCTCTCCCCCCCAGCACAGAACCCGAACGCGTCTCGAACTATCGCGCCAGTAACAGTCGATGGACACCATCAGTGAGTAACTCGGTTCAATCCCTTCACAAATTCGAGGAGAAAGCCCACGACTGAAGTCGTGGGTAGCTGACTATCGCAGAACGATTACTGATCGGTCCGCGGCGCTGGCTCGTCGACCGTCGAGAGGATCTCGTGAACGACCGATTCTCGAACGATCGGGGAGTGTCCCGTCTCGACGTAGTGGTCGATCATCGCCTGATTGATGTCCCGAGACGGAACCTCTGCCGCGGCAGTCCACTCACATTCCCCACAGTGTGCTGTGTTCATATCGATCCTAGTCGATTCCGGTGAGGTTATCCCACGGCTTCATCTGTGCATCGTCTAAGTGGATCCTGAGGGTCCGGTCGATTGTCGACTGGTGACCACGGGCGCTCGGGTCCGACTCGAGTGGTACTCGAGGGCGATCGATACCGCTCGGCTGGCAGTTCTGACCGAACCGCCCAGGATGCGGTCACCGACGAGAACCCCGGCTGCAGTATCGAGGACCCGCATTCGAGTTAATTGCCACGTCGGACGCGGCGGGCACAATCATTATTTAACTGGGTTGCGTTCGAGCGCACATGGCAGATTTACTCTCCGACGACGAAATCGACGCACAACTCCCCGATACCTGGGATCGGGAGGGCGACGAAATCACGCGTACCTACGAGTTCGACGACTACCTTCGCGGCGTCAACTTCGCACAGATGGTCGGAGAGATCGCCGAGGCACAGTTTCACCACCCCGAGATCATCATCGGCTACGAGGAAGTCGAGATCCGACTCACCAGCCACGAGGAAGGTGGCATCACGGACGCGGATATCGAGATGGCCGAACTGATCGACGCCGAGCACTCGGCCTGAGACCGACGGTTCCTCGAGGCCGGAACCGAGCGGAACGACCCGTCGACACGCAGATACAGGCACAGCACCGAACTCTCACGGGCCGAATCTAGGGTACCGACTATGGACGCACACTACGCGTTCGGCGTTCGGATCCGCCTCGAGCCCGACGCCGCCGACGTCGTCATCGAGTCACCGACCGTCGAGCGACGCTGTCTCCTCGAGGCGGCCCGGCCGGGAACCGACGGCTGGCTGTTCTTCCGCGATACGCTCTGGCGCGGCGAAGTATCCGACGAGGCGTACGCCCGTCGGCTGCTGAGCGAGAAACTGGGGCTGACGGTCGAGGCGGTCGACTTCCGCGGCCTGCACACCGACGAGGAGTATCTCGAGGCGTTGAAAGCCGAGATCGACGACTCGCTCGAGACGTTCAACGCGGACTCCGTGACCGAGACCATCTCCAAGTACTTCGGGTCGTCGCTCGTCGTCGACGGGGGCAATCGGGGGTGACCGTGACCGTATGCCACCGACTCACACACAGCGAATCGCCGATACACACTTACTCTCGAGGGCCATACTAGCCCGTCCCGGTAGAGGAACTCGAGGCAACCTATGGCACTTTCGGACGACTACAATTACGACTTCTGGCTGCTCGACCTCGACGGCACGCTGATCGACGTCGAGTGGTCCTATACCCGCGAGGTGTTCGACGCCGTCGGTGACCGAATCGGTCGCGAGTTCACCGACCGAGAGGCGACGATCCTCTGGAACGGACTCACCGGCTCGCGCGACCGACAGCTCCGCGAGTGGGGAATCGAGCCCACTTCGTTCTGGGCGGCCTTCCACGCCGAAGAGGATCCGCTGGTCCGGGCCGAACAGACCTTCCTCCACGAGGACGCCGCGTTCGTCGCCGACCTCGAGGTTCCGGTTGGGCTCGTCACGCACTGTCAGCAGTTTCTGGCTGATCCGGTTCTCGATTCGGTCGGCATCCGCGACTGGTTCGACGGGATCGTCTGCTGTACGGAAGAGACGGGCTGGAAGCCCGATCCCGGTCCCGTCGAGCAAGCGATGCGAGAGATCGACGTCGCTGGAAACGGCCATCGCGGCGTTCTCGCCGGCGACGGCTCGAACGACGTCGGCGCGGCCTGGAACGCGGGTCTCGACGCGATACACGTCGAACGGATCGGACACGATCGGCGCGGACGCTGCGTTCTGGGTGACTATCGGGTCACGTCGTTCGACGAACTGCAGTGAGTGTGAGTGTGAATGTAGGTCCGATCTGTGGTGCGCTCGAGACGCGAATCGACCGTAGAGCCGCCCCGCTCTTCACTCGACCTTGAACATGACAGTAGGCTGTTTTCCCGTCCGGCAGCCGATAGTACAACGTATCCGTGAACGAAGATCTCTACGCGAACGACGGTGTGGTTCGGAGACGGTACGAACCCGGTCAGGAGGACGCGTCACTGAGCAACGTCGTACTGGGTGCGATCGACGACCACGACAGTGGCGCATTGACTCGAGGCGAGCAGACGCTCTACGATCGGATCGATCCCGACGCCCTCGATACGCTCTTTCGAGAAGACAGCGACGCAGTCGTCACGCTTCAGTTCGCGTTCGACGGGATGAACGTGAGTCTGTGGTGTGACGAGACGGTCGAGATCAGGGTTTCCGACGTCGATTCGCCCTAGCGGGTAGAGTCCGAATCAGGAGTTGGGTCGCTCGCCTGCCGGTTGCAGTTCCGCGTCGACGAGCGTCTCGTAGGCTCGTCGCAGTCGTTCGGACAGCGCCTGATGGGAGATTCCGAGTTCGGTAGCGAGTTCTTCCATCGAAATCTGTCGTGGAATCTCGAAGTAACCGTGCTCGAACGCTGCCGATAGCGCTTCCTGTTGTTCGGGGGTCAATCGCGTGTGCGTCCTCGATTCGTCGGTGAGTTCCGTTATCCGTCGGAGGTCGGCGTTGACGCCGAACTCGACCAGTCGGTCGTTGGTCTCACAGAGTTCGTCACGGTCGAGAAACCGCATACGAATCTGCCACCAGCCCTCGGTCGCGGTCGCCTCGAGCAAGGACCCACCCTCGTCGAGGAGTTCGTCCCAGACGCGCTGGGCCTGCTCGCCGAACGTGACGTCGTAGAGCATGCGCTGGTCCGTCTCCGTCTCGACGAGCAACTCGAACGATTCGACTGACGGGTCGGACTCGAGTGCGCGCTCGACGGTCTCGCGGTCGGCGTCCGAAATCCAGAGACAGGGAAGCGTCTTCGAGACCGACGGCTCGAGTTCGACCGTCGCGTCCGGCGCGCGCTCGAGTGCGACCGATAGTGCCGTATCCTCTACTGGGAGGCGAAACTCGGCAATCGTCGACATCACCACACGTACATCATTCACGCGTAAAACTGCTACTTAGGGGGACCTGACTGTCGTCTGGCGTGACGTTTAGTAGACGGGCTTGCGAGCGCCTGTTCGCTCACGGCGCTCGTCGTCGACAACCGTCGGAAATCCTTGTTACAGGTCCTCGAGCGCCCGTTCGAGGGCCCGAACGCTCGCCTTTCCTTTCCGATTTTCGTTCACGAGGACGCGAACGTCCTGCTCGCCGAGGGAAACGAACCCGCACTCGAGGTGGTCGGCAGTCGCTCGAAGACCGAGGCCGACGTCGGCATTACCCGAAAGTACCGTCCGTGCGGGGCTCTCGTGGGCGCGCAGGCCGAACTCGAAGCCATCGATTTCGTCCATGATCGCGTCCAACTCGAGTCCACGCGCGTCGGCGAGGTCTTCGAGCGCGGCCTCGAGACTGGCCCGCAGTCCCGAGTCGGGCGTCCGGTTGACGAACCGGAGGTCGCGATCGACGAGATCTTCCAGCCCCTCGACTTCCGCGGGGTTTCCAGGCGGGACGACCAGGCCCCACTCGCGGCGCCACTCGGTGAGGACCGTCGTTTCGTCTCGCTGTCGGCTCTCGAGCGGCCCCGCGACGACCGCTACGTCGGGAGTTCCCTCGCGCAACCGTCGGCGGGCGGGACGGGTCCCGATCGGGAGATAGCGCGGGCGCTCGAGACGGTCTAACGCCTGGTTCAGCCTCGGATCGTCCTCGCCGACGCCGAGGAACGTCGGCGGCTGGATGTCGGGTGAGAAGAGGTGGACGGTCACGCGTTCGCCGGCCGACAGGTAGGCCGTATCGGGGTGGACCTCGACGACGCCGTCGGCGTCCGCGAGGCTGGTGGTCGCGCCGCTTCCCTTGTCGACGGGGTAGACGAGGCGGTCGTCGGGGGCGTCGCCGTCGGGTTCGTCGTCGGCGCCGGACGCTCCAGAACCAGCAGCGACGACCCCAACGGGCAACAGCCGCATTCGCCCCTCCTCGTAGCGCTCTTCGGCCGCCATCCGGCCCTCGAGGGTCGCCGTCGCGGGTTCGGGACGGCCCGCCGCCTCGCGGATCGCCGGCGCGACGAACGTTCGAAAGACCATCATCGCCGACACGGGATACCCCGGCAATCCCACGTAGGCCGATCCCTTGAGGCGGCCAACGAGCATCGGTTTCCCGGGCTTGACGCTGACGCCGTGGATTAGCAGTTCGCCCTGCTCGTCGATCACCCGGTGGACGACGTCGACCGCACCGGCGCTCGTCGACCCCGACGAGAGCACGAGGTCACACTCCGCGGCGGCCTCCCGGAGGACGCGCTCGAGTTCGTCCCTGTCGTCGCCCGCGTGGGGGTAGAGCACCGCCTCGCCACCGGCGTCTTCGACCCCCGCGGCGATCGTGTAACTGTTGACGTCGTAGATCTCGCCGCGGTCGCTGTCGACCGTCTCGCCCGGACGGACGAGTTCGTCGCCCGTCGAGACGATGCCGACGCGGGGCTGCGAGCGGACGGGGACCTCCTCGACTCCCAGCGCCGAGAGCAGGCCGATCTCCCGTGGGGTGAGCCTGGTACCGGGACCGAGCGCCCGCTCGCCGGCGGCGACGTCCGCGCCGGCGAACATGACGTTGTCGCCGGGCGTGACGGCGGTTCGGACGAGCACGGCGTCGGTGGCAGAGTCGGTGCTTGCGGCATCGTCGCTCATGGACTCGTCGCTCGCTCGAGCCGTCGAGTCCGGGTCGGCGCGGTCCGTCCGCTCGACCGGAACCATCGCGTCCGCGCCCGCGGGCATCACCGCTCCGGTCGAAATCTCGACCGCTTGCCCGGCCTCGAGCGTGACCTCGGGTTTCTTGCCCGCTCGAACCTCGCCGACGACCTCGAGGCGTGCGGGGTCGGCCTCCGTCGCGCCGAAGGTGTCCCGCGCTCGCAATGCGTAGCCGTCGAGACTCGCCCGGTCGAAGCCGGGAACGTCGATTTCGGCGTCGATCCGCGCGATGAGGACCCGGCCGCGGGCCTCCGAGAGAGGGACCCGATCGATGCCGCCCTCGAGTGCCAGCGAGCGAATCGCTTCTCTGGCCTCCTCGGGGGTCGCGAGGTCGCGAAATTCCGTGCGTTCCATGGTCGGTCGTCGGCGCGGACCGACAATAAACGTCCGCGTCCGTACCTGCATTCGGTCGCCGTTCGCGAGATTACGGTTTCGTCGGCCGACGTGCCTCGAGACGATCCGGGCTTCGAAGCCGTGGCCGACTCACTCCTCGAAGCCCTCTTCGAACCGGAAGACGCCGTTTCGCTGGATCACCTCCCCGTCCACCTCGATACGCGAGTTCTCACTGACGTCGAGGATCAGGTCGGCGTGAACCGCGCTCTCGTTGCACGCCCGGTCCTCGGGCACGCACTCCTCGATGGCGTTTCCGAGCGCGACGTGGACGGTGTCGCCCATCTTCTCGTCGAACAGGACGTTGCCGGTGAACCGGTCGATTCCGCGATTCGTGCCGATCCCGAGTTCACCTGCACGGCGCGCGCCCGCGTCGGTCTCGAGCAGACTCGTCAACACGTCCTCGTTTCGAGCCGCGGTGTGGGCGACGACCTCGCCGTCTGCGAACTCGAGGTGGGCGTCGCGAACCTCCCGGCCGTTCCGGATCACCGGCACGTCGAAGGTCACCGTCCCCTCAACCGAATCGAGGACTGGAACGGTGAACACCTCGCCGCCCGGGAGGTTCCGAGTCGCGTCGTCGTTCTCGGCGCGCATGCCGTCGACGGACATGCGGAGATCGGTCTCCTCGCCGCTGACGATCCGTACTTTTTCTGCTGGCTCGAGGATCTCCACCAGCTGCTGTTGGAACGCCCGCTGTGCGCTCCAGTCTCTGTCGACGGCGTCGTAGACGAAGTCGGTCCACGCCGCGGTGCTCATCTCGGCTCGCTGTGCGTCGGCGGCCGTCGGATGTCGGGTGATCACCCAGCGTTTCTCGAGTCGCTCCTCGAGAATCGGTCGTCGGGCGCGGCCTGCGGCGGCCGCCTTCGCCGGGTCGACGTCGCTCGTCTCAGAGGGGTTCGTCCCGCCGTCGATCATGATCACGACGTCCGTCTCCGCCATCGCCGCCAGCCGGTGTTCCTTCGGGCGGAAGTCGTCGACGTCCATCGCTCGAGCGTACGCGCGCCCGGCACGACTGTGTCGCCACGAGAGCGTCGGTCGCGCACCGCGCTCGCCCAGTCGTTCGTACAGTGCCACGACTAACTCGTCCGCCGCCGCCGGCGCCCGGACGAGCACGTCGTCGTCGGGCCCGACGTCGGTACAGTGGTCGACGAGGATCTCGGCGTGTCTCCTGATGCGGTCGTCCATGTAGGTCAACTGATGGATGGCTATCGGAAGAACCTCCGCCAGCCGGAGTGAAAGTAAAACCCGAATCCGGATCGGTGGTGTCGGCTCGAATCGGATGTCGCTGTCGGTTACTGGACTTACCGTTCGTATTCCGGCCCACGACCACAGATCGACGCCAGATCGTCCACCGCCCGATCGACGAGATCCGTCGTGACTGCACCGGCGACCGAGAGGATCTCGTCGGCTTTCACGATCGCAGGGTTCCAGGGTTTGACGTGGCTCTCTTTCGGGAGTTCCCCGATCACCCAGTCGTCTTCACCGATCCGAATCGATGCCTCGAGGTCGGTCGTCGTGATCGACAGCGCGACGTATTCGTCACGGTAGAACGGATGGTCGTCGGTCGAGACGATGAGGAACGGTCGATCGTAATCGGCAAATAGGGCAGGATACCACACGACCTCGCCGCGTTCGTGATCGAAGTTGTGATCGCTCATTCCTCGTCAGTTTCGGCTTCCCGGCGACGTTCTCGCCACTCCGCGACGGCGTCCTCGTCGACCTCGTACTCGCGTCGATCGACCGTCCCCCATCCCTCGTCACCGTACTGATCATCGAGTGTCGCCAGACTCTGCAACGTGGCTTCGTAGGCCGCGATACGGTCGTCGTCGCCGATCGCCCAATACGGTTCCTCGTGTCGGACGAGGTCGAACTCCCGAAGCCGACCGAGCGTGGGACCGACGCTCCCTTCCGGAATTCCGGTCGCTGTCGCGATTTCGCTCGGCGTAAATCCCGTCTCCGGATGCTCGAACAAGAACGAGAGGATCGTTCTCGCGTTCGATTCCGGTTTCGGCGTCCACTCGAGCGAATCGGCCTGCTCTACGTACTCGTCGAATCGAACTGGCATTCGTATTCCATTGTATTCGTACGTATTCGCTCGTATTGATTGTTTCGCTGCCCGCGAGAACGGTCCGATACAAATGACGTACTGACACTTTAGACTCCGTGAGTAGCCGAACTGGGACGTTATCTCCTGCCCTCAGCGAGCGTCATCGGAACCCACAGCGTTCTGATTAACAGCAGTCTTCGATCTCCGACGCGCCCGAGGACGCGAACTAGACGGAGTCGTTCATAAATGCGCCTCCCAGTGCTCGACGGTCACCGTCTCGCCCGCCGGAATCCCCTCGAGCGACTCCTCGACGACGACCCAGCCGTCAGCCAGCGCGACGCTCGAGAGGACGCCGGCGCCGCTGGTTCGCGTGGGGGTCGCTACCTGCTCGCCCGCGCCGTCTCTCTCTTCTATCCGAACCCGTGCGAACGTTCTGGACCCGATGTCGCTCGGAATCTTGCGCTCGAGGCGGGCTTCGGTGGTGGGATGGGGGTCGCTACTGACCGAGGCCCCCTCGAGTCGGCGGAGCAACGGCCGCAGGAACTGCACGGCAGTGACGATGCAGGCGACGGGGTAGCCCGGCAGTGCGAGGACCGGCGTGTCCTCGACGATTCCGAGGGCAACGGGGTAGCCGGGTTTGATCGCGACGCCGTGGACGAGCACCTCGCCGAGATCGTCGATCACCTCCGGGAGGAGGTCCCGCTCGCCGACCGAGGAGCCGCCGGTGGTGACGACGACGTCCTTCGTGAGGTCGCGCTGGATGGCAACCCGGAGAGCGTCACGGTCGTCGGTGACGACGTCCCGGTAGGTTGCGCGACCGCCCCAGCGCTCGACCAGTTGAGAGACGGTGAGGCCGTTGGTCTCGACGATCTCGCCCGGCTCCGGATCGCGGTGGACGAGTTCCTCGCCGGTCGGGACGACGCCGACGGTCGGTTTCGGTCGGACCGCCACGTTCGAGACGCCGACCGATCGCAGCAAGCCGAGATCCGACGGTCGGAGTCGGTGGCCGGCCTCGAACAGGACCTGCCCCTCCTCGACGTCCTCGCCGATCGGGGCGACGTTCTCGCCGACGGCGACGGCGTCGGTGATTTCGACGTCCGCTTTCGACTCGAACTCGAGGACGTCCGCGTGTTCGATCATTACGACGGCGTCGGCGCCTGCGGGGAGTTCGCTGCCGGTGTGGACGCGGGCGGCGGTGTCGGGGCCGACGGGTTCCGTTCCGGTCGCGTCGTCTTCGAGGTCGAGGTCGACTACCTCGAGAACCGCGGGTGACCGCGCGCTCGCGCCGAAGGTGTCGGCGGCTCGAACGGCGTAGCCGTCCATCGCCGCCCGCCGGTAGTGGGGGACGTTGCGGGTCGCCCGTACCGGTTGGGCGAGGACGCGACCGTCGGCGCCGCCGAGGCCGAGTCGTTCGGGTTCGGGTTCCGGTTCCGGTTCCGGTTCTGATTCTCCATCGCCATCACCAGCGCTCTCGCTCTCGCTCTCATCATCACCGCCACCCGCTCCACTCGAGACCGCCGCCTCGAGAATTGCGCGGGCGTCTGCCAGACGAGTTCGCGACTTGAACCCCGATTCGGTCCGATCGCGGTCGGCCCCTTTCATACTTTCACTCGAGGTGTGGGGCGGCAAAAACGTGCGGGACTGCGGGAGCTGTCGGTGCGTATATGTGTTTGCCCGCGTATCTCCGGATATGGTGACGACCACGACGGACCCGGTCTTCCTCCTCTTCTTCGCACTCGTGGCTCTCGTCGCGCTCGCGTGTCTCGTCTACGGCGTCCGCGAACTCCAGTTCGCCAATCACGTGCTCCGATCGCGGCCGGACTCGGTCCTCGAGACCACGCAGGGCGGGCCGGTCGAACTCCGCGGGACCGCGACCCCCGCCGGCGGCACCCTTCGATCGCCGTTTACGGACACGCCGTGTCTGGCCTACGAGTACGAAGTCGAAGAGGAGTACAGCACGAAAAACGGCACCTCCTGGCGGACGATCGATTCGGGCGACCGGTACGTCCCGTTCCGTCTCGAGGACGGCTCGGGAAGCGTCCTGATCGAGCCGCCGGGGGCGTCGTTTCGGCTGACTGCGGAAGACCGCGTCACCGTCAAAGGCGGAACCACGCCGCCGGCCGAGATTCAGCGGTTCATCGACGCGACCGAGGACGTCGACTGCCAGAATACGTCGGTGGATCTCCGGGTGTTCGAACTTCGGACCGGCAGCGACCGTCGGTTCACCGAGCGTCGACTCGACGTCGACGAGGAGGTCCACGTCCTCGGAACCGCGCGGTACGACACGACGATCTCTCGAGGAACCGGCGAGGTCAACGCGGCCGTCGGGATCGACGAGGCGGCGCTCTCGGACAGCCGCTGGGTTCGGATCCGACACCGATTGTTCGGCTACCCGTTCGTCATCTCGGATCGGAGCGAGCGGTCGCTGGGTCTGCGGGCGGCGCTCGTCGGCGGCAGTGCGGTCGTCGGCGGACTCCTACTCGTCGCGTTCGCGGCGCTCTTTTTCGCTTGAGTCGGATCGGAACGAACCCGAAACGTCGACCGGGACCGCGGCCTTTTTCGTATCGGCGTTCGAACTCGG
This sequence comes from Natronoglomus mannanivorans, assembly GCA_025517485.1. Taxonomy (GTDB): domain Archaea; phylum Halobacteriota; class Halobacteria; order Halobacteriales; family Natrialbaceae; genus Halomontanus; species Halomontanus mannanivorans. Next base: position 138,085 of record JAOPKB010000013.1, read on the forward strand.
TACTATGTCAGCGCTCCGCGATGCGTTGCGGGATCTCCCCGACGGTATCTTCTTCGATCTCCTCGAGAGTGACGAGGCGTATCTGCTCGTCCTCGACGTACCGGGCGTCTCGGCGGAGACGCTCGAACTCGTCGTCGAAGACCGTCGTATCTCGATCGAGGCTCGCCGAGAGAAGGACCTCCCCGACGAGTACCACTACCTCGAGGAGAACCGCTCACTGTTCTTCGAAGCCGACCTGCCACTTCCGAACGACGCCATCGAGACCGAAGCGCAGGCGGTGGTGACCAACGGTGTCCTCGAGTTGACCCTCCCCAAACGCGAGACGAGCGACGAGACCACCATCGATATCGTCGACGACGGATAACGCGGGGTGGTCAGTTCTGAGCACCCTCCGCGCGTACCGGCGCTTCGTCGTCGTCGCGTGGCAATTCCTCCCGCTGTTGCTCGCTTACGCCCGTGATCGGCGGCGGTTCCTGCTGTTCGGCCGCCCGCGACGGGTCGGCGGTGACGTCCATCGCCAGCGCGCACAGCGGCTCCTCGAGTCGCTTTTAACCCTCGGACCGACGTTCATCAAACTCGGTCAGTTGCTCTCGACCCGCCCCGACGTGCTCCCGCCGGAGTACATCGAGGTGCTCTCGGCGCTCCAAGACGAGGTGCCACCGGCCGACTGGGACGACGCGAGGGTCGTCCTCGAGTCGGAACTCGGGTCGATCGACGAGCGCTTCGCCGAGTTCGAGACCGAGGCGATCAGCGGTGCGAGTCTCGGACAGGTGTACCGGGCGCGTGTGGACGCACGAGCGATGGGGGAAAACGAAGCGCACACGGAAGACGCCATGGACGTCGCGGTCAAGGTTCGCCGACCCGGTATCGAGGAACTGGTCGAAGCCGACCTCCGGGTCATCCGCTGGTCGCTGCCGATCCTGATGCGATTCGTCGGCGAATCCCGCGCGTTCTCCCTCGAGAATCTGGCCGACGAGTTCGCCCGAACGATCCGCGAGGAGATGGACTACGAACGCGAGGCGTCCATGCTCACCGAGATTCGGTCGAACTTCGCCGACGACGACCGGTTCGTCATCCCCGCGGTCGTCGACTCACACTCGAGTGCGCGCGTGCTCACGATGGAGTACGTTCCCGGGACGAAGATCAACGACGTCGCGACACTCGACGAAAAGGGGATCGACCGCGGACAGATCGCGGAGAACCTCGAGCGGTCGTACCTGCAGATGATCATCGACGACGGAGTCTACCACGCCGACCCACACCCCGGAAACCTCGCGGTTACAGACGACGGAGCGATCGTCTTCTACGACTTCGGAATGAGCGGTCGGGTCGACGAGTTCGTCCAGGAGAAGATCGTCGACTTCTACATCGCCGTCGCGAACCAGGACATCGACGCCATCCTCGACGCGTTGATCGAGATCGGAACCCTGAGCCCCGAAGCGGATCGACAGGTGATGGCCGAGGTGATGGAACTGGCTATCGCCGACGCCCGCGGCGAGTCGATCGAACAGTACCGCGTCCAGCAGATCGTCGGCCAGATCGAGGACTCGATCTACGAGTTCCCGTTCCGACTGCCGGCGAACCTCGCGCTCGTCCTCCGGGTCGCGACCGTGGTAGAGGGGGTCTGTGTCACCCTCGATCCCAATTTCGACTTCATCGACACGGCGACGGAGTACCTCACCGAAGAGGGTTACCGCGAGGAGTCGATCCGCCAGTACCTCACAGAGAGCGGCCAGCAGGTCCGCCGGTCGGCCGAATCGGCGACGCGCGTGCTTCCGAAGACCGAGCGGGCACTGGACCGTCTCGACCGAGACGACACGTTCGTCCGGATCGGCGTCGAGGACACAGAGCAGGTCTTCGACAAACTCGCGAAACGACTCGTCTACGGCATGTTGCTGACGATGGGGCTGTTCTCGATGGGCGTCCTCTACGCGCTCGAGGCGCCCGAAGCGTCGGTCGTCGCGGCGGTGTTCTCGGCCGTATTGTCAGTTCAGCTCTATCGGTCGTTTCGCAAGCCCCGCTCGATTCGGACGAAACCGCAATTCACCCGGCAGAACTTACGCCAGCGTCAGGAAGAGGAGTGACTCGCGTCGCTCCCGGCGTTCGGCTCTCGATGTTTCGAGCGTTCTATGTCGATCTCGACCGCAGGGAACACGCCGTCGATCCGTCGCCAGTCCATATCGCTACGTCGACTGAAACTCCGTCCAGGCGCTGTGGTCGATGCAATCCTCGAACCGGTGGTCGTCGCGATAGCGAACCGTCTCGCTTCGCGGGTCGTACTCGAGGAGTCCGCAGTCGGCCAGTTTCGGGAGCGTCACGTGGTGGAGCCTCGTCGCTACCGTCTCTCTTTCGGGCCGGTCGGAATCGTGTTCGAGGAGGAAGGAGACGAGATCAGCCGTCGAAGCGACGTCCTCGTCGTGTTCCCGGAAGTAGTAGAGAACGTGGCGGCGATGTCTGTCGGCCATCGCCTCGAAGAAGTCGTCGAGTGGTGGTCCGTGCTGGCCGTCTATTTTTCCACGTATCTCTGTCATACGAGCGATAACGGAATCCCGCGCATAACCACGGGTGTTGGGTGATCAACCGTTTAAGTACCATGCTCGGCGGCGGCGAGCGTCTGGCGTAGCAAGTGAGCCTGTCCACGTCGGAGCCGAGCGGACAGCGCCTGATCGGAGACGCCGAACGTCGAGGCCAGCTCCTGTAAGGTCGTCTCCCGGGGCACGGCGAAGTACCCCGCATCGAGGGCCGCGAGCAGCGCCTCTCGCTGTGCGTCGGTGACGCCGTAGTCCCGTCTCCCCGGCTGTTCGCGATACAATCTGTTGAGCGAGAACCAGAGTGATTTGTTCTGGCAGGCCTCTTTGAAAGTGACGAGCGCCGCTCGAGACGGAACCCGAACGCGAGACTCGAGCCCCTCTCGGGTGAGCGTCGAATCGAGGATGACCATGTCGGATTCTGCGACGACGGGATACAGAATCTCTCGCTGCCCGTCCTCCGATGCGGTGATCCGGTAGAGTCGCCGGTCGCCGACCGTCGAGATCGGAGCGAGGGTGTCGCAGTGGGGATCAGCGTCCATCGCCGCCTCGAACGCCTCGAAGTCGACGCCGCTCGCCCAGTGGTAGAAGACGTTTTCGGACTCCTCGCTCCCCGACTGGTGAATCTCTTCTAACGACAGTTTCAGGTCCGGAAGCCTCTCGAACGTGTGCTCGAGGACGTGTAGTTCGTGGGTCCACTCGGCGATGAAGCTCACATCTTCAAAACCATCGATTCACTCAAATCACTTGTGGCTGTTTGTGTGTCGAGTTCGAGAGTCAGTGGTCTCCCGACGGCGATTCGAATCGGTCGGCGGTCGAGCCGATCGTTCGTCGGCGCTCGCTCGCCCGCCAACTCGTGTAAACCATTTTCTCACTCGCGGTCGACGTATGGGTATGGACTCCGATTACGGTCGGCTCGCCGACCTGCCGGTGACGATCGATTCGGTCTCGACGGACCGTCTCGAGCGCGATACGACCAGCGGGTTCACGCGTGTGACGACCGTGTTCTCGCTGTCTGGCCCCGGTCCGGACGGTGTGGTGACCGGCCGCGGCGAGGACGTTACCTACGAGACGGCCGACCACGACGCGCTCGCCGAGTCCGAATCTGAATCCGAGTCCAGGTCAGGGCTGTCGGACCTCACGGGCGAGTACACCATCGACTCGTTTTCGAATCGGCTGGCTGCGATCGATCTGTTCTCTGCCGGCGGTCCCGATCGCGAGGTCTTCCGGAACTACCGCCGTTGGGCTCTCGAGAGTGCCGCCCTCGATCTGGCGCTCCGACAGGCCGAGACGGACCTCGCGACCACGCTCGACCGGTCGGCCGATCCGCTCCGGTTCGTCGCCAGCACGCGACTCGGCGACCCGCCGACCACCGACCGCGTCGACTCGCTGCGCGAGCAGGTGCCCGGCCTCGAGTTCAAACTCGATCCGACGAGCGACTGGGACGATCCGTTGGTCGACGAGCTCGCGGACACGGGGGCCGTCCGCATCCTCGACCTGAAGGGCCACTACGAGGGAACCGACGTCGACGCTCCCGCGGATCCGGAGCTGTACGAACGAGTCCTCGAGGCGTTCCCCGACGCGGTGATCGAGGACCCGGCGCTGACCGAGGAGACGCGACCGCTGTTTGCCGACCGCGACCCCGACGTGCGAGGGCGCGTCTCCTGGGACGCGCCGATCCACGGCGTCGAGGACGTCGAGGCCCTGCCGTGGGAGCCGTCGTGGCTCAATATCAAACCCTCTCGCTTTGGCTCCCTCGAGTCGGTGCTCGAGACGCTCGCCTACTGCGAGGAGCGCGGGATTCGGTGCTACGGCGGCGGGCAGTTCGAACTCGGCGTCGGCCGCGGTCAGCTCCAGTTGCTGGCCTCACTGTACTATCCCGACTCGCCTAACGACGTCGCGCCGCGGGCGTACAACGATCCAGAACTGGTAGACGAGTTGCCGGCGAGCCCGCTCGAGCCGGCGGCGGAACCGGTCGGCTTTCGCTGGTGACGGTCGAGTCGAGTGAGGCATCGTTCATCGCTGGATCAGTTCTCCCGTCTGCAAGGGCTCGGCTCATCGTCCCCCCGCTTCCGTCGCGGTGAATCCGTGACACTGCCGTCGTCACTCTCGAAGTGGATCGTCTCGAGGTCTCTCGTCTTCCGACCGTTTACAGTGTCATGGACCTCTCCGACGGAGAGATATATGGATCGAGGTGCTACTCTCGCCTCGTGACCGAGTGGATCGAGATCACTACCGAGGAGGGTCCGGACGAAAACGCTACAGAACGCGTCCCGAAAGAGTGGTACGAGTACAACCAGCGCGCTAAAGGCGTTCTCGAGACGCTTCGCGACCGGTTTCGCGACGAACCCGGCGTGACGGGTACCGGACTGCACAGAAGTGAGCAGACGATCGCGGGAAAACACGTCCTGCAGCCGGTGGTGTACGCCGAGGAGACGGTCACACAGGACGTTCCCGACGAAATCGATGGGATCCCGATCCGAATCGAACCGCCGCGGGGGGACGCCGTGGCCCTTTGAGCAAACCCACGACGTCAGTCGTGAGTGGCTGTCGAAACGAACGTCAGGCGCCGGGACGAGGCATCGTCTCGAGGTCCCGGATTCGAGGCGTCTTTTCGACGGACTGGTATTGACGTTGCCACGCGTCCGCCGGGAAGAGACCGTTTCGGTCGAACAGTTCGCGGGCCGGTTCGGTGAGTTCGTAGAACTCGTAGGGGTAGTCCCGAAGCCGCTCGCCGACCTCGAACTCGCGCTCTCGAACGACGCCGACGTCTTCCAACGTCTCGAGGTGCCGGCGGATGGCGTCGTCACTCAGCGGTGGATTCATGTAGTCTAACTCCTCGACGCTGGGCATTCCCTTCGAGTGCCCGACGATGTCTGCGAGGAGGTCGGCCCGTTTCTTGTCGGTCGCCTTCTGCAGTGCGCGCCAGGAATCGAACTCCCCGTTTCCGTCCTCGCCGTCGGCGTTGGTGTTCCGCGTGGCTTGCGGTGGGTCGGTTCCCGTCATTTCACGTCTCGTATTTTCCATCGAGGAGCTAGAACTTAAACAGACTGACACTCGAGGGGAGGAGAAAGACGCCTCACTCTCTCTATCTCTCTCAGTAGTGCTCGAGGACGCCCTTCTTGTTGAATGAACGCAGTGGAGGCGTCGATTAGGCACATTTCTCCCAAGAGTTATTCGTGCAGAGCAATGCGGTGATCTGCCGTCCATTGGCGACGTGATACCGGCGAATGACGGCTCGAGCGTGTAGTTAGCAGACCCCATCACGATGTTCGAGCGAGCTGGAGACGGGCCACGTATTTTCTATTCTCTTGGAACCCGCTATCGGTGCTCGGTAGAGTGCTCTGTTTTTCTTTCAAAGAACACAGATACCACTCCCGAAGCGTACTTCTTCGCACACCCAGTGACTCTTCGCATGCAGATCGATCCCTTCGAACTCGAGCGCTGGTTCGCCGAGTACGAACACGAGGCGGATATCATGCTCGCCGAGAGCGGCATCCGTAGCCTGCCGGCGAGTCGCTTCGACACCGATCCCGGCGATCTGGGCTACGTGATCCCGACGAACGGCGATCCCGAGTTTCGGGCCGAGGTGGCGAGACGGTACGACAGAGACGCCGACGAGGTGCTCTTTACCTGTGGAACGCAGGAGGCGAACTTCCTGGCCTTTCTCTCCGTACTCGGCGGGGACGGTCACGCGGTCGTCGTCACTCCGACCTATCAGGCGCTGCACGCGGTCCCCGACGCAATCGGCGAGGTGACACGCGTTCCGCTCGAGGAACCCGACTGGACGCTCTCGGTCGACGCGGTCGCCGAGGCGATCCGGCCGGAGACCGAGGTGATCGTGGTGAACAACCCGAACAATCCCACCGGCCGGTACCACTCAGCGGAGACCGTCCGGGCGCTGTACGACCTCGCGGCCGACAACGACGCGTACCTGCTCTGTGACGAGGTGTATCGCCTGCTCGCCGACGATCCGCTGCCGCCGGTCGCGAGTATGGGGCCTCACGGGCTCTCGACGACGAGTCTGACCAAGGCCTACGGTCTCGCAGGACTGCGCTTTGGCTGGCTGGTCGGCGACCGCGAGGTGGTCGACGCCGCCTGGAACTGGAAGGACTACACCACGATCTCGCCGTCGCCGTTCGGCCAGCACGTCGCCCGGCAGGCGTTGGGCGAGCAGGAAGACGACATCCTCACGGAAAACCGCCGACTCGCCACCGACCACCGCGAACGCGTGCGCGAGTTTTTGGATACACACGGTCTGGAGTGGCACGACCCCGTCGGCGTCAACGGCTTCGTGACCGTCCCCGAGGGGTTCGAGAACGGCCGCGAGTTCTGCCGGACCGTCGTCGAGGAGGCCAGCGTCGTCCTCGCACCCGGCGAGTGTTTCGGCTATCCCGACTACTTCCGGATCGGCTTCGGCTTGGCGACCGAGGACCTCGAAGACGGTCTCGAGCGGGTAGGGCAGGTGCTCGAGGCCGAGGATCGGTAGGTCGCCGTCTCGTGTCGGGCGGAGTCTCAGTCGTCGGGGCGCTCTTCGACTTCGATTATCGGGTCGTACGCTCGATGGACCCGTTTGATTCCGGACTCGGCGGTGAGTTTCCAGTCGCCGGCGACCGTCGCGTCGAACGGCCCGGTGGTGAAGAATCTCGCGGCGCCGGCGGGGAGTTCGTCGTCGCCGTCGACGGCGATGGTCGCCGTCTGGACGTTTTCGTCTTCGTCTCCGTTGCCGTCTCCCTCTCCGGTCGGCGCAACGAGTCTCACACGGACGTCGCCGGTAACCGGTTCGCCACCGGCATTTCCGAGGACGACGCCGACGTCGAACTCGTCGCCGACGACGATCCCGTTCGGATCCTGTGGCTGATTCCGGAGGAGGACGAACGCTCCCGGCGCATCGTCGTCGACGTCGAACGCGGGGGCATCGGCGGCGGAATCCGCGTTCGTCTGGCTTCGATTGCTGGTATCGCTCGTTCCGGAGCCACGGTTCAGACAGCCAGCAGCGACGGACACACCGACTGCAAGTGCAGTGAGGAGGGCACGGCGGCGCATATCGGACGTCGAACAGATAGCGGCATAAAATTGCGGGATTTGCACACGAGTGTGTCCCGAACTCGGCGCTCGTCAGCGACGGCGGGACTCGAGAACCACCGTCTTACTGTCGCCTCCGTTCAGTACTCGCGACACTCGCCCCACAGCACCGCTCGATCGTCCTCGTTCTCGTCCCCGTCCTCGTCTCCGTCCTCACCATCGGCTCTCGACTCGACGTCCTGTCGGAGACCGTGTGCCCGATAGCTCGAGTCCGTGACGAGCCGGTCTGCCAGTTCGACTGGAACGCCCACCCGTCGGCACTCGCCGGAGACGAGCAGGCCGTCGGGGCCGAACGTGAACTGGACGTCGTAGTGACTGACGGGGTCGTCTGCGGCGTCGAAGACCGGATGGACGGCCGCGAGAACGTCGGCAACGTAGTCGAACACCAGTTCCATCCCGGGGGTGTCGGTCGTCCCGAGCGGGACGCGGACGATCGGGACGAGGGCGACGTTCGTCGACTCCCCGCTGGTCTCAGTGACGACAGTCGCCACCTCACGCACCGTGATCGGCGATTCGAGGTGCGTTCCGATACCTGGCGCCATCGACGCTTCGAGTGCGCCGTCGGCCCGACGCTCGAGATCGCGGCGGTCTTCGACGAGTGACACACGCTCGCGGCGTCGAGTGGTGAGGCGTCCGGTGGGTCCGCTCGTGAGAGCCCGCACTCGAGTTCGGATCCGAGACCGGAACAGACCGACAGCGAGAGCCAGACCCAACACGAACAGTCCGACGAGGACGAACTCCATCGTCCGATGGCACGTTTCGGTCCGCAAAAAGACTGTTTCTGTGCCGTCTCGCACGTCCGGGTTCGGCTCCATCACGCCGTCGTCGGACGCGAGACGGGTATTCTCCGCCTCTCGGAACCACTGTCGCGAATCCGTTCCAAACGGTTTATGCCGTTCGGTTGATTACCTCGCCGTATGGCGAAACAGCAGACAGAAGTTCGCGAACTCCAGGAAGGAAGTTACGTGATGATCGACGACGCCGCCTGTAAGATCAACGCATACAGTACTGCAAAGCCCGGCAAACACGGCAGTGCCAAGGCCCGAGTCGAGGCGCGAGGCGTCTTCGACGGCAAGAAACGTTCGCTCTCCCAGCCCGTCGACGCGAAGATCTGGGTCCCGATCATCGAGCGCAAACAGGGACAGGTCGTCTCCGTCGACGGCGACGACATGCAGGTCATGGACCTCGAGACCTACGAGACCATGACGATGCGCGTCCCCGAGGACACCGACGTCTCCCCCGACGACAACATCGAGTACCTCGAACTCGAGAACCAGCGAAAGATCGTCTGATGTTTCCGGGGGCGGTCGCCGAGCGCGAGGACGCGAACTTCGTGGTCGTCGGTGCGCCCCTGGACGTATCGACGACGTTTCAGCCGGGGACCCGTTTCGGGCCCCGGAGAATCCGAACGTTTGCGGAAACGTTCGACGACTACGATTCTCGGACGACCCAGCACTTCTCCGAGCGACAGGTCCACGACCACGGCGACGTCCACGCGTGGGACGACGCCGCCGAGTACCTCGAATTCCTCGAGGGAACCCTGACTGACGTGGTCTGGGACGACGCGGTTCCGCTCTTGCTGGGCGGGGAACACACCGTCTCGGTGGCGGGCGTGCGAGCGACGGCACCCGACGTGTTCGTCTGTCTCGACGCCCACCTCGACCTTCGAGAGGAGTACGACGGCAATCCCCTCTCTCACGCCTGCGTGACCCGACACGCCCTCGAGGTCGCCGACGAAGCGATCGTCCTCGGTGCGCGGACGGGCAGTGAATCCGAGTGGCAGCGGGCGAGTAGGGAGGACGTGACCGTCGTCCCGCCCGAATCAGTCGGCGAGTGGAACTTCGGGGACCGACTCGCCGACCGCGAGGTCTATCTCAGCGTCGACATCGACGCGGCCGATCCCGCCTACGCGCCCGGAACCGGGACGATGGAGCCCTTCGGCCTCGAACCCCGCGAGATCCGTGACGTCGTCCGCGAGGTCGCGCCACACGCCGTCGGATTCGACGTCGTCGAAGTGAACGACCGCGACGACGGACAGGCGGCGACGCTCGCGGCGAAGGTGTGTCGGGAGTTCGTCTTCTCGAGGGCTGCTGTCGACGACGGCGACAGTGAAGACGGCGATAGCGGCGGCACCTCTCTCGATACCGACGATTGACGGATCGCCGCGTAGCCGACGCGTTCCCTCTCACTCCGTCTCTGTCTCTGTCTCCGTCTCTGTCTCCGTCTCGACCGCGGATACCTCGAGTTCCGCCGTCGCCTCCTCGACCCAGTCAGGTCGTTCGACCGTCGTCTCGCCCACGTCGACGTACGTCACTCGTTCGACGTACTCGAGCGGCTCGTCGTACCTGTCGGTGACCCCCGCGAGTTCGTACTGGCGAATCAGTCCGTCCGATTCGACGAGAAGCCGGACGTCGATCCGCTCGTCGGCGCTGAAGGGATGGGTCGGTCCACTGGCTCGACCGTCGAGGCGGGCGCCGTCGTCGAGTTCGGTCACGGTCGTGTTCTCCGCCGTCCCGAGCGCGTAGACGACCCATACCGGCGCCGTCCTGATCTGTCGCGGCCAGTTCGTGTCGTACTCGACCGTTCCGTTCGCGACGTCGACTCGCTCGAGGGAATGCCCGTCTTCGATCCAGTACTCGCGGACGACCGGATCCTCTGGACGAGGTTGGACACTCTCCGTGCGTTCGAACACGAGGATCGGCTCGCCGCCAGAGGTTACCCGAACCAGTTGTTCGGTTTCTGCGCGGACGGCCCCCGACTCGTCCACGTAGCGTTTTTGGACGTGGTAGGTGTGGGACTGGTTCGCGACGGTTGCTCGATGGTTCTCGAAGAACATCCACTCGTCGACGATTCCGGCGGTCGTCAGTTCGGGCTGTACGTACGTGTCAGGCGACTCAGTGTCAGTGACCGTACTCACACTCTCAGCCGTTCCCGACGCCCTCTCGCCCTCGAGTGACCGATCGACCGTCTCGTCGACGTCGTAGGGCTCGCGGTCGGGCGTCTCGTCGGTGACGCCGCTACACCCTGCGACGAGGATCAGGAGGACGATCGCGATCACGAGTCGCACTCCTCGAGACATGATAGCATCCGTACGGCGCCGAGCGGGAAAGACTCTCCTGTCTCCATGGTTTCGCTCGAGGTCGACTGCGTTTCAGGTATCTTCGGTGTCGTCGTTTTCGTCCTCATTTCCGTCTCCCGCCGCGCGTTCGAACTCCCACCGGGTCGCGTCGTCCGGATAGTCACGCCAGGCGAAGACGACCGACGGCTCGACCGCGAAAAAGGGCGTGCCGTGGTCGACGCCGTACTTCCGCTCGTACGCGGCGTCGAGGCGCTCGAGCAACTCGGCCTCGGCGGTCTCCTCGTCGATCCGCCGCGCCCGACCTTCGACGATCACCACTTCGTCGGCGCTCTCGCGGTGGACGACGATCGCGGGATCGCTCGCGAGGTTTCGAACCCAGCGTGTCTTCTCGCCGCCACCGCAGTGGAACGTCCCGTCGACGCAGACGCCCCACGTCGGCCGGACGTGTGGCTGGCCGTCGGGTCGGACCGTCGTCACCCAGTAGGAGCGATCCGCCGCGAGCGTCTCCTCGACGAACCCCCACGGGAGCAACCCCTGACTGCTCGCGGGAATCCCGTAACTGTCCTCGGTGTGGGGACGCCCTCGCGTTCCCGTGTCGTCGGCCGAGTCGTGCTGGCTCATCGGATCCTAGACGGCGTCTGTCAGGATAAATCGTGTGTACACGTGACACTCCTCGAGATCGTTTTCGATTCGGTTCTTCCGGCGCGTGATCTCCGTGTCCACACTCGAGTGAGGTCTCCGGATTCGATCTCGAGGGGACCGACACACGACGCGACTCTCGTTCGCACGGACGCGACGAACCGAATGGGTCGAATACAAGGTACTGGTCGCCGATACGCCGAGCATGGAACGCTCGGAATTCGTCGACCGACTCGATTCTCGACTTCGGATCGCCGACTACGCCGACCTCGACGCGAGCGCGAACGGCTTACAGATCGGCTCGAGAGACGGCGAGATCGACCACGTCGCCTTCGCCGTCGACGGCGTCCAGCAGACGTTCGAGCTGGCGATCGACGCCGGCGCTGACGCCCTCGTGGTCCACCACGGCATCTCCTGGGGCGGGTTCGATCGCGTGACCGGCCGAACCTACGATCGCATCGCGCCCCTGGTCGAGAACGACCTCGCGCTCTACGTCGCCCACCTCCCGCTGGACGGCCACCAGGAACTCGGGAACGCCGCCGGCGTCGCCGACGTCCTCGGCCTCGAGGACCGCACACCCTTCGGCGAACTCGGGCCGGAGTATGTCGGCCAGCGAGGGACCGCACAGGAGGCGTACACGCCCGCCGAGCTTCGCGAGCGTCTCGAGACCGAACTCGACGGAAATCGGGACGTCCAGTTCCTCGAGTTCGGTCGCGACGAGATCGAGGAGGTCGCGATCCTCACCGGCAGCGGCACCGACTACCTCGACGAGGCCGTCGCGGCGGGTGCGGACGCGCTGATCACGGGCGAAGGAAAACAGAAAGTCTACCACGAAGCCCGGGAAGCCGGCATCCACGTCGCCCTCGCCGGCCACTACGCGACCGAGACGTTCGGCGTTCGAGCGCTCCAAGAGCTCGCAGCGGAGTGGGGGCTCGAGACGACGTATCTCGACGTACCGACGGGGCTCTGAGTCCGGCTCGTCGCTCGCCTGCTGGGTACGTCAGTAACCCGGCCGCTCGAGTCATCGCTGGGGTAGACGTGACCGCCTCCCGAGTGCAGCATCGTCGACCGTGACCACGAATCGCGGCGTTCAAACCGCTGGCTCGCTCACTCGCGAACATGACCGACGAGAGCGAGGACGAGGGCGAGCACGGCCACGATCACGAAGGTGAAGGCGAAGGCGAGAGCGAAGGCTATCACGAACCCGACCGAGAGACCTTCTCGCACGACCCAGTCGGCCACACTGAGGTCCGGGCGGGGATGACCGTCGGCGACCTGGTCGAGCAGTACGGACGAGCCGGCCTCGGCGCAGCCGACGTCCACGAGGCTGCCGACGTCACGGCGAAGATGTTCGACGACGACGTCACCGTCTTCTTCGGTCTCGCGGGTGCGATGGCGCCGACGGGCATGCGCCGGATCGTCTCGGATCTCATCCGCGACGGCTACATCGACGTGCTCGTGACGACCGGGGCGAACCTCACCCACGACTCGATCGAGGCCATCGGCGGCAAACACCACCACGGCGAGGTCCACGCCGAGGGCAAGACCGAGCGCGAACACGACGAGACGTTACGCGACGAGGAAGTCGACCGCATCTACAACGTCTACCTCCCACAGGAGCACTTCGCCGACTTCGAAGGCCACCTCCGCGAAGAAGTCTTCCCCGAAATCGAGGAGACGGTCTCGATCGAGCGGCTCACGCGCGAACTCGGGCGAGCGAACGCCGAAGTCAACGACCGCAAGGGAATCGAGGAAGACGCGGGTATCGCTGCCGCGGCCTACGAGAACGACGTTCCCGTCTACTGTCCGGCGATCCAGGACTCCGTCCTCGGGTTGCAAGCCTGGATGTACTCCCAGACCACGGACTTCTCGCTCGACGCCCTCGCCGACATGACGCCGCTCACGGATCGCGCCTTCGAGGCTGAAGAGGCCGGCGCCTTCGTCGTCGGCGGCGGCGTCCCCAAGAACTTCACCCTCCAGACGATGCTCGTCACCCCCGGCGCCTACGACTACGCCGTCCAGCTCACAATGGACCCGCCACAGACCGGTGGGTTGTCGGGCGCGACCCTCGACGAAGCCCGCTCGTGGGGGAAACTCGAGAAAGACGCCGAGAACGTCTCCGTCTACGCGGACGCCTCCGTAACCCTGCCGCTGATCGTCGCCGCGGCGCGAGAGCGACTCGAGTCGACGTAGGGTGTTCGTATTCGTCGTCGTTTTGTAACACTGTTGCCACTATCTGCGTGTGGTAGCGTATGCACGTGGGCTCTTTATACGGGATTCTCTCGTGTGAGTAGTCGATGGATCGCATCCTAAATGTCCGGACGAACACACTTCACAAACCGCGAACTGACACGAGTGAGCAACGGACGGAGTGTGGAGCGCTGTTGCACGTCCCCCGGGATCACGTCGAGGAGGTTTCGGGGGCGGATTTCGAGACGACGGCCGCCGTGAGCCAGTGTGGTCGGTGTTTCGAAGACGGCGGTGGCTACTGACGCTGTCGAATTCTCCGTTCTCCTCTCTCTCGGGTCGACCCGCTCGACCGCTCTCGAGTTCTCGATCGTGATTCTGATTCTGATTCTGATGCTCGTCCTGCGAACGGCTTGCCTCCTCGCGCGGAGAGACGATCGTGGCTCGAATCGATCGTAATGACCGAACTCGAGAGCGGGCGGGCGACCTACGACATCGTATGGGCGGTCTCGCGGGGCTGACGAACACGCTGTAACGATCTGCCTATCGAACCGCGGTCTTCGAGAAGGACGGTGGCCGCCACGCGACGGGCTCGCCAACTCGAGGCCCACCTCGGGTTACGGGAGCCAAAACTCGACGAGTAGCGATCGACGACGGACCGGCGCTACTCTGGGAAGATCTCGACTTCCCGTTCGATCCCGTCGATCCGGTCGTGGTCTTCGGCGTCGAGTTCCACATCGAGCGCCGCGAGATTCGCCTCGAGGTGGTCTCTGCGACTGGCTTTCGGGATCGTCACGAGGTTATCCTTCGCAGAGAGCCACGCAAGGCTGACCGCCTCGGGAGTGGTGTCGTGTTTCTCGGCGACCGCGACGACCGCGTCGACCTCCTCGAGCCGGCCGGCAGCCAGCGGCGAGTACGCGACCAGCAGGTAGTCGTGTTCCTGGGCGTGTTCGAGGAGTTCCGTGGGCTGGAAGAGCGGGTGGTACTCGACCTGATGGGCCGCGATCGGCGACTCGAGGATCTCCAGGGCCTCCTCGAGTTGCGCGACCGAGAAGTTGCTCAGGCCGACGTGCTCGATAGTGCCTGCCTCCCGGAGGTCGTCGAACGCTGGCAGCGTCCGGTCGGGCTCGTAGGTCTCGATCGGCCGGTGGACGTACAGCAGGTCGATCGTCTCGAGACCCAGTCGCCCGAGGCTCTCGTCGGTGGTCTCGTGGACGGCCTCGGGAGCGAGGCTGTCGGCCCACACCTTCGTCGCGACGGTGAGGTCGTCTCGGGGGACGTCGCTCAGGGCGAACCCCTCCCCGACGACGCCCTCGTTGTCGTAGATCTGGGCCGTATCGAGGTGTCGGTAGCCGACCTCGAGTGCGGTCGCGATCGTCTCCGGGTCGCCGATCCCCATCGTTCCGAGTCCGACGGGTGGCAGTGTGAGTGTGGGCGTGGACGTGCGCATGGGTAACGTCAGTTACGGACGCACAAGTACGCTCGCGTCGCGGGTCCGATTCGGCGTGATCGGGGGAGGCGGAGACGGTGCGGGATCGACTGCCGGCTCGAGGCGGTCAGACACGGGTTCTCGAGAGAGAGAGAGAAGGACAGGGGATAAGCGGAACAGCGGGACAGCGGACGAGAAGGAGACCCGGGAGACAGCGAATGGGCGGGACAGAGGACGAGAGAGAGACAGCGAATGGAAGAGACCCGCGTGTCAGTACCCCGACCGCACGCGTCCCACGTCGAGGCGGCCGTAGTGCCAGAGTGTCCCCGTCAGACCGTGGTCGGCGATCCGGCGGCCGGAACTCTCGACGAGCACCGTCGGACAGTAGCCCGTCGGCAGGCCGTAATCACGAGCGAGCGCCCGGCTGAACGCCGTATCCTCGTTGGGCACGTTCGGAAAGCCACCCGTCCGTTCGTAGGCCGCGCGGCGAACGAAGAAGTTGAATCCCGGCAGAATTGGGTACTCGAGTCGCGGGAAGACGTGGTTGATCGTCGCCTCCATCAGTTTCGCTCGCAGGGGGCCGGTGATTCGACAGCGCGAGGAGGCGGCCGCCAGCCCCTCGGCCTCGACGAATCCCAGCAGCCGCGTCAGGTAGTTCGCCCGCAGGACGGTGTCGGCGTCGACGAACGCCAGCCACTCTCCGTCGGCCGCGAGCGCCCCCTGGTGGCGGGCGGCACCGATTCCGGTGCCCTCCTGCTCGAGTATCCGGGTGTCGTACTCCGCGGCGATCGACCGGGTGCCGTCGGTCGAGTCGCCGTCGACGACGATCGTCTCGTACGCGTAGGCGGTGTCGAGGTCGCGGATGCTGGCGAGGGTCCCGCGGAGGTAGTCACGTTCGTTTGCGGCCGGGACGACGACACTGACGTCGGGATCGGTCGGTCGGTGGGTTTCGCCCGGGCTCGAACTCGTCATCTCTCTGGATGGTCACGGCCCGGCCGCTTAACTCACACCGGTATTGGGCTCGCGGGGCTGCTCGAGTTCGGATTCGGATTCGGATTCGGATTCGGATTCGGATTCGGATTCGGATTCAAGCGTTCGCTCTCGCTCGCCGCTCTCTTTCCTCCTCGTCCTCCCGCTTCGCGTCGCCACTCGCAGACACCTCCACATCCCGGCGCGTCTCACGGGCCGGAACCGCCTCGTACGCGACGTCGTTTTCCTCGAGCACGTCTCGAAGCTCCTCGAGTCCGCGGTCGATGTCGATCCCGACGCGGTCGACGTGGGCGTCGGGCGACTCGCTGGGATCGGTCTCGAAGTGCGCCGTCAACTCGAGACCCGAGGGGTGGTGATACCCGCGGACGTGGACCTGCCACCAGCGATAGCCCAGCGGGTGGTCGCTCTGGTACTCGACCCGCCGGAGGTTGAGCACCTCGCCGAAGTACGCGAAGGACATGTCCCAGTTGGGCGCGAAGTGCTCGCTCCCGAGGACCGACTCCATCTCGTCGGCCTCGAGGGCGACGATCAGCGCGTCCTCCGGCGGTTTGGGTCGAGTGAAAAAGCGGCCTCTGGCCGAGATGAACAGGCGACGGAGATCGCGAAGGACGGCGTCGGTGATGTTGGCTTTCGAAACGCGGCGTGGCATGAGGTGTGTAGGCGCTCGAGGAGCGTAAAGGGGCGGCCCCAGTGGACGAAGTGAGAAAGGGTCTTTGGAGGGAGGCGTGTAGGCTCGAGTGGCCGATGACGAATCACCCGCTCAGAGCCGGACTCGGCACCCGGTGATGACGAGCCCTATGAGTGCCGAGGCCAGCTTTCTATCCATACATTTCCGAGGGGAAGTGAACGAACGCCAGAGAATCACGTTTGCTACCCTCTGAGAGAAGCAGTCGTACTCGACATAAATAACAACACACGGGCATAAATTGAAGGAAATGATAAGTAAGAGTACACCATCTTAGCAGTATTTATGACTGATACAGTATCGGAAAAGTCTGTCACCCGAAGACAGTTTCTTGCGGCAACTGGCGTGGTTGCGATGGGTGGGCTCGCAGGCTGTGTTAATCAAGTCGTTGCAAGAACCACAAACACCGGTGCATCACCCGCAGCCATGTTCGGTGGAATCCGAAACGACCAGTTTATCGGGGTTACCGCCGGTGAAACCTTCCGATTGTCTCCGATCATCCGTGTCGAAGAAGGGTCCCTCTCCGGAGACATAACACTCGAATCATGGATTACAAACGCGAAGGTCGCCCCTGCTCAGGATTACAACTCCGTACGCTCGAATAAGTGCTGCCCTCCTGCGTTCGATCCCATTCTCGATGAATCCGACGACGAGGATGAGCAAGACGAAGATGACGACTCCAACGATACCGACGGAGTTCTCTCAGCCGTGCTCGAACTGGAGAGACAGCTTCTCTCCCAGACGAACGAGGCAGCAGAAGCCATCGAGCGCAGTGCACGAACCGGTCGGAATCCGCAAACCGGCAAAGAAATCCAGGTGTATCTTGATGAAATGATGAACACTATTGACGAGATACGGTCGGCGCTGGAACGCTGCTCGGACGACGTCTGCGTGACCGTACGAAACCATGCAGACGGTCGGAAAAAACTGACTCAGCAGGCGTCATCGTACTTTGAACACGACCAAGATTTCAGTGCCGCCGAAGAAGCGGTTCAGGAGATACAAACAATCGTTGAGGGTGATATCGACCTACTTGAATCATCGCTGAAAAGTCCCTCCACTTCGGGACAAGCGTCTCGCATTGCACGCGTACAGGACCTGACCGGAGCGAGTGACGACGAGATACGTGGGATGTACGAGTACCTCGAACAGGAACCTGTGTTGAGTGAACGGTGTATCATCACTCTTCCGGATGCGCGGGCACCGCGAGATGGACCGACAGTAGAGTCGTTGATTACTCCAGACCGCCTTATCGAGTTTGTCACTGGTCAAGCAGATGACGAGGGTAAACTCTATTCGTGGGGGAGTAACGAATACGAGGCGGCTACGACAGAAGACGACGATGACGAGAGTGAATCGTGTGAGCAACACTCCTCTGGGGAAGGTCTATCAACTGAGGGTCATGTGTACTGTTGGGGTGATAATTCTACGACGGCAATATCGGGGCCGATCCATACGTATGGTAGTCTCGACGTAGTTCAGTCCAGTTCGAGTGTCGGTGTCATAAATACGCCTCCGGTGGCAACCGACGAGAAGTCAAAGATTGGGGTAACTTCCGATGGACAACCAACAGCTGTTGACAACTTGGATGAGTGGGGACGTGAAAACGGGCCTGCGTCATCTACGTCGACTATCGTGTGTCAGGTTCTCGTACAACCCGCTGGCTGCCCATGTCCGTTCCCGGCGTTACTACACGTCCAGCGTCACAAAAACAACGACCAATACGTCTACTCATGCGGTTGGGTGATCGATGATTCGTGCCTTTACGAGGACTCTACGACGGTGTTGATGGGGAGTGGAGGAAGTGGTGCAGGGGAGGCGGTCTTCACGGATATATCTGTGGCTGACAGCGGTGAAATTAGCGCCGATGAGATTAAGCGCTTGTTGCCAGACGACGTGTCATCTATAGGGTCACAGATGTTTGATGGCCGCCTCGACGGCGCGGTTCGTTCGGGGATCATCCCGGACGACGAGCTTGCCAAGACAGTTGCTCAGACAGTTTCCTCTAACGGCGACGTTTACTGCGTGTGTACGCCTTTCAATGGTCCATACTTACATCTCGCGGCTGATGGGGAAACGAATAATGTGGTAAAATTCAAAGCCGGAGCCGAACTCTCGAAAAGTGTGAATTAGCTCACCGCGGGACAGTTCATTAGATTCATTTGCAATCCTATGGGGTTGAAAACAATGCTTTGCTCTTCGATTCTGGCGGTTTCGTGATTCCGGGAAGTCCAGACCTCGATGCAACAGAGGAGACCTTTGCATTGTTGCAAGACGACGGGATTTGTTTTCGTAGTAGGATACCAAAATATCCGCACATCAGGCGCGCCAAGTGGAAGGACACTGTTTCCCGTGACGAGTTCACGACCTCAACGAAGAACACGCTCGGAAGCACGCTTACGGTGTTCTCGCTTGACGATTGCGTTGAGGAAATCACGTGCGTTCTAAGCGGGGAGACACCCGATGAGAGCGAGGACGACGAGGATACCGTACCAATTTGTTAGTGGAGTTGAGAATCAAGCAGACGAACCAATCTCTGACATTCTGGCAAACATGGATCCATACGTCTTCGAAGGACTTGTTGCAGCAGTTCTTCTGGCAATGGGATATCACGCGAAAACTCGAGACGGTCAGGACCGTGGTATTGACGTGGTCGCTCATCCGGATTTCACTGAAACCCATCTACATTCTCTCACGGAACCCACCGGGCGAAGAGTAGCAAGATCGAGTAAACGGATTGCGGAACGAGCGGAGTCTATAGACGCTCTAATCACATTCACTATGGATAGATTCCGAGTTGTGAGTGCCGAGGCCATCGGTTCACTCGTTACGCTCGGGCCACCGCCGACTCTCGGCTCTTGATTGGTTCTATCACCCAAGACCTGCTGGTCACCCCCGTCACCGTCGCTGACGACGTGCCCGGTAGAGGAAGGCGACAGAAGCAGTTGAGATCAACTCGAGTGAGCGGGGACGCCGAGAAACTCGAACGGTTCAGTTTCGACGAGGTCGTCGGCGACGTCGCCAGCGAAGACGTTCGCCTGGTTCTCACCGAGTGACAGCGATCGAACGCCGGCATCGGCATCGGCGTCGAAGTCGATTCCCTCGAGGTCCAGCCAGAAGACGTTCGGCGAGAGCGCCGACTCGAAGTAGTAGCGTCGGTCTCGGTGATCGGCGACCGTTCGCCAGCGTGTCGAGGAGATGTGTGGTTCGTCCGGCGTACTGATCCCGTAGGGCACGGAGACGTTGCGGATCGCGCCGAAGACACTCGCCGTTGCGGCTCGCCGGTCGTGAGTCTGGGGGAGTGCGTCCACGTAAAAACTTGCACGGGCGAATCGGTCAGCTGGACGGTTCGTTCCCGGCAGCATGACGGTTCCACCGATCTCGGACCAGTACTCGTCGAGTGCGAGTTGCTGGTCGAACGGTGGGGAGTTCGTCATCACCTGATACGCCCGGTCGTGGTGAATCGTCAATTCGCCGTCGACGTACTCGAGAACGGCGCTGTCTCCTGTTGCGTCCGATATGGACAGGTGCAGAGTGGCGAGCCGGCCTTCGTCCGGAATGTCCTCGGAAACGACGACGAAGTCCTCTGTCCGGTGATTCTCGACTGCCTCGGCGACTGTCGCGAAGTTGTCGAGGACGTATTGCGCCCACAGCGAAATCGACAGTGCGGGTGTGTCGCCGTCCCACTCGGGATAGGTGGATTCGGTGAGCCACAGGACGTTCGCGGCCAGCCCTGCTTCGTTCATCCCGTCGGTGGTCGCGATATCGTACGCGGAGGCGATGACGCTGCCGTACTCAGCGGTCCACTCCATCGAGGCTGGACCGACTTCGCCCGTTCGATCCATTCCACGCGGGAATACCCAGATGTTGGTTCCAATCTCGTCGTGCCAGTCCATCGACCGAGCGGTGAGTACGATGTCCTCGGGTCCGAGATACACCAATCGCGTACACATCTACGAGCGCCCTCCTGTCTCTCGGTCGCTGGATGCAATGGGCCTGAACATGAACGTGTCGTACCTCGAGCAGGAACATAAGTCACGTTTGGTCCGAACTGATACGTTCTGACTGGTGAGGCCTCTCTCTTTCAGGTTCAGAAACAAGCGTGACGACCGGATCACTGGTATGACGAGAGCTTGCTCTTTGTCCCTGTCGAACGCCAGCACGAACTGGTCATCACGCGTCCGAATGATGTCAAAGGGAGGCTGAGGTCGAACTATTCCCACCCCTCATCCGTGTCGTTCTCTGTGATGGGCTTTCAGCCGCTGGTACTCGTCGTTGTCCCTCACTTTCTTCAGCCACGCCTGATAGACGAGCGCGGCCTCGCGTTTGTCCGGGTCCGCCCAGTATACCGGGTCGCGCTCTTCGCCGTCAACGTACTTCTGGCCGCCGGGATACTTCGCGTATCGCATTGCTCGTGTGTACCCCATCTGGAGGTACTTTCGCGCCATGTCCATGCCGACGAAGTCGCCGTCGCGTTCGTACTGGCGAAACCGTTCGTGAATCGCCTGCCCGCCCTCGTCGGCGGTTTCGCGGTCCACATACCCCCACAGCGGTAGGAGCTCGGACTTGTACGGCTGCACCTTGAACACACCCTCTTCGCCGCGTCCAATTTCGTATCGCTCGGGGTGTGCGCGGTAGTCGACGTCGTCTGCGGCGTCGTCTCGCCGATGCGCCGAGTCACCGTCAGCCGTGTCGCGTTCCTCGTCGGTCACGAGTCTGAGTTCGGTCGGCGACGACTTTGTGATGTCGACCTCAGAGATCGATCGAGTCCTCTGTAAGCAAGACAGAAGTACCGCCCAGCTAGTGTACTCTGTGATAGGTTTTTCTCTCTTGACGTCGTCGATTTTCACATCTCAGATAGTATACGGTTTTCGTGGGAGTACAAGGTCGTTAGACCGGATCGAGGCCCAGCGCTGAAAGAGGTCGAAGACCCGGAAACGACGTTGAACGAATGTGGAAAACACGGGTGGGAGCTTACCGAAACGATCGACTACGTCGGCGGTGGGACGAAGTACCTTGTATTCAAGCGTCGACGGGGTGTGACGAATGAGTGATCGCTCGAGAGGGACAGCGGATACGATGCGTGATCGGGCCAACGAAAGTTCGCTGAAGATATGGCTCCTCCTGATCGCGAACCGCCTCCTCGTTACGGCGTTCCTCGCGGGTGCCGTCTTCGCCGTGTTCGTACTGACCGGTTCGATCAATCCGACCGTTGCCGTGCTTCTCGAGGAGCGCAGCGTTATCGAAACCATCTTCGGAACGATGATCAGCGCGTTGATCCTGGGGGTGACGCTCGTCGTCGCGATCAATCAGCTGATCATCTCACAGGAAAACGGACCCCTCGGGGACCAACACGAACGAATGAGTAACGCGATGGCCGTTCGTGGGTTCGTCTCGGAAGTCACTGAGAAACCGTTGCCAGCAGAACCATCTGAATTTTCACGGGATATCGTTGTCGCGACCGAATCGAGGGCAGAGAGGGTTCGTCGAACGATCGACGCAACCAACGAGCCAGAACTCGAGTCGGCGGTCGATGACTTTCTCGAGAGTGTACTCGAGAACACCGAACGCGTGAAACGAAAATTGGACGGCGCAGAGTTCGGAACGTTCGAGGTGGTGTCTGCGCTTTTAGATTACAACTATTCCTGGAAGATCGTCCAGACGGAACAGCTCAAGGGCGAATACGGCGGTGTATTGAACGACGACCAGCTCACGGCGTTGAACGATCTGCAACAGGCGTTCGTTATATTCGGTCCCGTCCGCGAACACATCAAGACGCTGTATTTCCAGTGGCAGTTGATCAACCTGTCACGGCTCATTCTCTACACTGCAGTCCCCGGAATCGTAATGGCCACGGTAACACTGGCGTTCGTCGATTCGACGACGGTTACCGGACAGACGATGATGATCGAAAACCTCGTCTTGGTCATCGGAGCCAGCTTCACACTTTCGCTCGTCCCGTTCTTGCTATTGACCGTCTATATCCTCCGGATCGCCACCGTCGCGAAGCGAACGCTGGCGATTGACCCACTCATCCTCCGGAACGTCTAGGATGGGGAAACGCTCTCGGCAACCAGCGGGACCCAGGTCTTTCTGCCGACCCTCGTGATAGCAACGACGTGAGAGCACTCTCGAACCGGGACTACACCACGCACGTCACTCTCGTGCCGTTCGTCGGTACGAACGAGTCTCGAGCGTCCGGTCGAGTTCGATTTCCAGCAGTTCATCGTCGATCACGAGCCGGACGGGGACACCGTCTTCCCGAGGGACCGTCTCCCAGGTCCACGAGTACGACCCGTACTCCAGCTCGAGTGACCGGTAATCGATGTCGTGATCGTGGAAGAACGCGATCGTTGGCGGGCGCGTCAGGACGTAATAGAACGCTGGCATCCGAAACGAGACGCCACACCGCTGACAGCGTAGCCCGAACGTGACGAGCGTGGAACTCTCACAGCCGATTGCCGCGAACCAGGGGTAGTCCGAGACGCTGACCGTGTCGATGGTTGCCTCGTCGAAGTGTCCGGCACAGTGCGGACAGACGTCCCAAGTGATGGCCTCACAGTACCACAGTGTCCGTCGGTTCGCCACGCGAATAGCTCGTCGAGTTCGCGCCCCTCGGCGGCGCTGAACGAGAGCGTCATATCGAAGACGACGTCGTGATCGGGACAGGAGACGGAAAGAACGCCACTCTCGAGGCTGTAAACGCCATCCGATGCGTTCGACTTCGATACGACTGTCGTGCGAGACGTTTCTGTCTCGACAGAAGTAAGTGAACCGTGGCTTGCGAACGTGACCGCGTTTGGAAGCCAGCTCTCGGGTGCTACAACACTCGGGGCGTTTCGACGCACGCCCCCGTATTTGGAGTGCCTGACTCTCATGATAATACACCCGCCAGTGGAACTCATTTCTATTGGAAAATAAGCGAAAACGAGTGATCTGGCCCTCCTCACACCGCTCTCCGCATCGACTCGAGTGTGCCGACAAACCCCCACGACGACCAGACTGTACGCTGGCACTCAGGCTGATTTTTTCGTTGCTCGAGTCGCCGATCTCTATCCGCGTCACACGACTGTTTCTGCCACTGCAAAAACAGAAACAGTTCCGTCGTCCCCGATATGCGACCTGTTACTGGCCGGTATCCGGCCGTTAGTAAAAGGCGTGTACTTCGACCGACCGGTATGCGACTCGTACAGGTCTTCGTTCCCAGCGACGACCACGACGCGGTTCGGGAGACCCTTACGGAGATGGAGGTGGAGTTCATCTTCAGCGACGCGGACAGCCGTCGGGATGGGAGTCTGGCGAACGTTCCGGTCCCGGCGGGCGCCGTGGACACGGTCCTCGAGCGCCTGTACGACGCCGGGCTCGACGAGGACACCTACACCGTCGTCACGGAGGTCGACCGAGCGACCGTCCCGAACGCCGAGGAGCTCACGGACCGCTACGTCGAGGGGCCGAAAGGGAAGCGGGGCGCCTCGCACGCCGAGATCCGCGATCGGGCGGAGGATCTGACACCGGAGACGGCGACGTACCTCGCGTTCGCGATCGCGAGCGCGATCGTCGCGGTCGGCGGCCTCCTGCTTGATTCCGCCATCGTCATCGTCGGCGCGATGGTGATCGCGCCCTTTGCGGGGTCGACCCTCTCGGCGAGTGCCGGGGCCGTCATCAGTGACCGGGAGATGGTCGTCGACAGCGCGACGTCGCAAGCGATGGGGCTCGTCGTCGCGTACCTCGGCGCGGTCGCGATGAGCGTGTTCTTGCGAGAGAGCGGGTTCGTGCCGTCGGCGCTGGACGTCGGTCGCGTCGGCCAGGTGGGCGCGTTCGTCACGCCGAACCTCCTGACGCTCGTCATCGCCATCGCGGCCGGGTTCGCCGGCGCGCTCGCGCTCGCGACCGACCTGCCCGTCTCTCTGGCCGGCGTCGCCGTCGCCGCGGCCATCGTCCCCGCCGCCGCCGTGGCCGGCATTGGGACGGTCTGGGGCGAGCCGCTCGTCGTCGCGGGCGCGGTCGTCTTGCTCCTGATGAACATCGTGTTCATCAACCTCACCGCGTACCTCACGCTCGTCGCGCTCGGCTATCGCTCGTCGGTCGTCCGGAGTGTCCGCGAGAACGCCGACATTTCACTTCGCTCGGGTGCCTACGCCCTCATCGTCATTCTGTTCCTCGTCGTCGTCGCGGTGACCGCCTTCGGGACCTACCAGCACCTCGTCTTCGAACAGCAGGTCAACGACGAGGTCCAGACTGTCCTCGAGGACCCCGAGTACAGCTCGCTGGACCTCGCCACCGTCGAGACCGAGTACAACGACGCGAGCGTGTTCAGCGACGAGGTCTCGGTGACGGTGACCGTCGGGCGCTCGAGCGGCCTCGAACACGAGGGCCTTGCTCGGGAACTCCGAGAGGAGATCAGTGCCGAGACGGATCGGTCCGTGCGCGTCGACGTCCGGTTCGTCGACTACCAGCGTGCGACGGCCATCGGAGACGCCGACGCGGGAACGAGTTCGTGGTGGCCGCTCGAGGAGTGGCTGCGTTCGGCACGCGCTTCGCTCTCACAGTCGGTGCCACAGGCTGTGGCACTTCCGGCGGACTTTGTTGACGAACGAGCCGACCCGGCGTATCCCGGTGAGTTGCCGTAGCGCGCGGATCGACCGACCGATGCGGAGCAGTCGGAGGGGGCGAAACCAGGGGACGACGGTGAGGACGAGAAACCAGTTCGAGCGGACGAATCCCCTCGGATCGTGCTCAGACCACCGATAGAGGAGCGCGACGTCGAGGAGGAAAACGACGAGAAGCCACTGGAGGACTGTGCGAATCGTCTCTGTGAGTGACTCGGAGGCGGCGAGTACGTCGACGACGATCGCGACGTCGACGACGAATAGGACGATCCACACGAGCGCCACGATTTCGGCGAACGGCGGCCACCAGCGTTTGGCGTCCATCTATTGCGTCGTAGGACGTCGCGACTCAAAACGTTGCGTCCGGCGTGGCTGACGACGCGGCCTGCCTCGGTCTCGCTGTCGACGAGAACAGGACACCGGACTGACGAGCTCCGATCCGTTCACAGCGCGGCCGCGAGCGCGATGACGACCCCACCGGCGGCGATGATACTCACGATGCCGGTGACGACCGCTTTTTTGACGAATCCCCAGACGGCGACTGACCTTCCGCCACCCGTAATCCGATACTGTCCGTCCCCTGCGACCACTTTCGCGTCGACTCCAGACACGTCCGACTCCTCGAGTTGCCCACCGGAGACGTGGATGCGGTCTCCGGGTGCGATGTATCCTTCCACGTACTGCCTGCTGCGGGTCGCGTTCTGTGCGAGAACCGTCTCGAGATCGACCTCCGACTGATGCTGTGAGAGACGCAAGCGAACGTCGTTCGGGAGTGCGCTTCCGGTCCGTTCTCTGACCGATTCGTTCTCCGGCGAGATCGCCGCGCCGTCCGGATCGACGAGGATCGTGTCGTTTTCCGCTCTCTCTCCATCCCTCCCCTCGACGAGAAACGGCCGCTCGATCGATCCGGACGTCTTCGTGGTCCACGATCCCGAGGATCCGCTCTTGCGCAAGATTCGGTAGGTCGACAGGAGTGCTCGAGCACCGGAAAACGGCGCGTCGAACGTTCCGTCCGCGGCGGGTCTGGCGGTGCCGACGAACTCCCCCGTCCCCCGCCCTGCCGCCGCCTCGCCCACGGAGACCGGTTGGCTCACGGCGATTCGCAGCGCCTTCCAGAGGTAGTAGACGGTCCACGTGGTGAAGAGTACCGCCGGGATTGCGAAGACGCCGGCGACGGCGAACTCCTCGAGGCTCATGGGACCACCCACCCCCACGTCCATATCCACGCCGTCGCGAACTCGATCGCGTCCGAGAGGACGAACGCCCCGGCTCCGAGGAAAAGAGCCCGAAAAGCACCGCGACGCCGCCCTGAACGAACAGCGCGACGGTCATCACGGGACCGGAGAGCGCGTGATCGGTCGCCTCTTCGATGGCCCGCTGGGTTCCGAACCTGAACGTCGACGAGTCCGCGCCATCGATTCGGGCGCGGCCGGTGTGTGCCGCCGAGTCGTCCGTCGTCTCCACGCAGTTCCCGTACACGTAGGCCGTCTCGTCGGGCTCGAGGACCGCCTCTCTGTACCGTCTGTGCTCGTCGGACCTCGACGCGAGTACGTCGGGAGACGCGGCCAGGTCGATTCGTTCGCTCTCCTCGAATCGGGTCCGGACGTCGGCCGGCAGCGAGTCGTCCGGGCCGACGGTGTCCGTCCGCGTCACCTCGATCGTGGGGCTGGTCTCCGACGGTTCGACCAGGAGCCTGTCGACCGATCCCTCGAGAGAGAACGGGACGGACTCGTCGTACTCCGCGACCGTCATCCACGATCCGGAATCGACCCGTTGCTCGATGCGGAGTCGGTAGGCGACCGCGTCGGTTCCCGACAGCGGCGCGGTCACCGTCTCGTTCGGACCCGGACTGACCGTCCCGGTTACCGCTGTGTGGCCGCTCGAGACCGAATCGGGCGATTCCGGTGCTGGCGTCGTATCCGGGTGTGTGCCGGTGAGATACCGGATTCCGATGTATCCCTTCTGGGCACCGTAGGCCAGACTGACGGTTCCGATACTGAGAGGAACGAACGAAGCGATCGTGAGGATCACAGCGGCGCCGGTCGACATGTCTCGACACCAGCCTGTTAGATCGAAAACATAAATAACTTATCCATTCCTCGTGAACGTTCGAACTGGCTCTTACTTCTGGAAACGGGCGTCGTGGCGCGACCGTCCCATCTAGTACTGCCACGACGGCTGCTCCGCACTTCCGAACCACTCGAACGCGACCCGCTATCGACGGTCGCCTCCCGTTCCCGGCCGGTCGGTTCGTCGACTCGAGACCGTGACGCAGCTCTGACAATAAACACTACTGTCACCAATTCAACTATTGTTTTGACATATCATAGAGTGCGCTATGGCGATGTTCTCACTGCAATACAGACCCCTTACAACCGATCCGTCACGAGTATGCCGTCGCTGGCTTCCGGAGAACACTCACAACTCTGCCATTATCACAGAGTGTGTCTCGTTTCGTACTCGAGTGGTCAGTCTCCGGTGTAACTACGACTCCCAGGTACTCCAGTGGGTGCCTTCGCGATCGAACGGGACGGTTTCGACCGATAGGGTGACGTTTATTCGAGGTTGTGAGAGGCCGATACCGAGTCCGCCAACCGAGGATTCATAGAAATATGACAGTTTCGCGCGCATGGGATTCCCTTCGAACTGATAGTAATCGGATAACAATACTCGTCGATCGATGAGTGTTCGGTACTCGCGACGGTCACGGTGACCGCACTCGCGTACACTCAACAATGACAGAACGAAACTCGCTCTCACGACGCGAAAGCTTGCTCGGAATCGGCGCTGCTGGAACTGTCCTCGGGGGGACGGCACTCGGTATCTCGAGCGTCATGGCCGGTGACGACGACGAGAAAGGGAAAGACAACGAGACCGATTCTGAGGGGAAAGGTGACGACTCCAAGACGGATCAGGAGAAAGAGGAACAGAAAGCGAAAGACGAGGACGAGGACGATCAGGAGGACACTGACGGCGAGAAGAAGGGAGCGTTCGAACTCGCGCTCGTTTGCCACCGGAAGGGGAAGGCGACGTTCCGCGTCCACAACGACCTGTCCGAGGCGGCGAAGGTCAGCTGGTCGACCGACACTGCCGGTCAGACCGATGGTGACACCGACGATAACGGCGACGACGGTGAGGCCGACGAGGACTTCGATCCGGATGGTGAGACCATCGAGGACGGCGAGGAGGTCGACGACGATGGTGACGACAACGGTGACAATGGCGACACTGACACTGACAACGGCGACACCGACACCAACAACGGCGACACCGACACCGACGACGGCTACGAAGACGGCGACTTCAGCGGCAAGGTGACGGTCCCGAAGAAGGACTCCGAAACCTTCGAGACCGACGTCGTCTCGAAGGATACGACGGTCTCTCTCTACTACGATGGGAAGAAAGTCGCGACCGAGGACGTCGACAAGGACGTCTGCGAGAAGTCGACGATGGCGGACAAGATCGACCTCGAGGTAGTCTGTTACCGCACGCGCAAGGGCGACGACTACGACGATAACGGCGACGACGGTGACACCGACGACAACGGCGACGACGAGGGTGAAGCCGACGAGGACTTCGACCCCGACGGTGAGACCATCGAGGACGGTGAAGAAGTCGACGACGACGATGACGACGATAACGGTGACAACGGAGACACCGACACCGACAACGGCGACGTCGACAACGGCGACGACGACACGAAGACTCGAGAGGCGAAGTTCCGCGTCCACAACGGCAACAAGAAGGAAGTCAAGGTCAACTGGATGGTCAACGGCGACGGACAGGGTGGAAAGCTGTACCTCGACGGCAAGGAGTCGGAGTGCTTCTGGGTAACCGCCCACGACGGTCCGAAGACGACCGTGACGATCACTCACGAGGACAAAGAGGTCGATACGAAGAAAGCCGACGCCGACGCGTGTTCGGACGACTGCGACGATACGTAGTCGACCTCGGATTCGAACTCGAGTACGGGTTCGAACGAAGCTGCGCTCTCCGATTCGAGTAACCGGAGCCGATTACGAACCACCTCGCTCGTGTGTGGTGGTGGTTTCGATCCGTTCGACCAGTGATTTCGATCCGTTCATTCTTCGCTCGAGTGCGACGTAGCGTCTACAAATAGTCTCCCTATTGACATATATCTCGATCTGCTATGGTAAGATATATGTCAATAATACCGCGTACATACTGTTGGTTATCTATAATTTCGCGAGTCGCCCCTCCCTGATCGTCGGAGCGGTTCTCGACCTCCCAACATTTATATCGAAACTTGCAGTTCAATTCGGTACGCCAGAACGCTCTCCAGAGACACGCATGACCGACGACACACCCTTTACCGGCGACTCGAGAGTGCTTCACCGGAGAGCTATCAGGATCCCGCTTCCCGACGAGGCGTCTGAACTGGCGTTTCATCGGACGATGCAGACGGTGGCCGACGCACAGGAGCGGAAGGCGAAGCTGATGGCCGACCCCCAGACGTCGGTTCTCGAGGCTTACGAACGACAACTCGAGGGGATCGCCGATAGTTTCGAACACGCACTCAGAGACGTCGTCGGTGAGGAGTACGAAACGATCGCCCACGCGTACTCGAGCGGTCGGCGAAACGACGGTCTCGCGGCGATGGCGGCGTACCTCTTCGAGGCGCTGTGGCGATTCGAGCAGATGTCTACGATCACGGAGCGGACGTTCTTTCCGGTCGTCTTGCGGTATCCTCGCTGTGATACGGTGAACGTTCGATTCGTGAACGGGCACGTCACCGAGAACGCCGTCCTGTACGAGTCACCGGCACACTCGACCGAGCAACTGGCGGACAGACACGAAGCGCAGTACCACAACGAGAGTCACTGGTCGCAGAAACAGGCCGCACGACAGATCGAAGCGAATGCGCAACTCGTTCGCGAGGCGTTTCCCGATCCCCAAGAGAGCGACTTCGAAGAGCGACGGTCCGGCGGGATCGTGGCCGCGTTCGGCCGGCGAGGCTCGGAGTTTTCCTCGGCGGTCGAACGTGTCGAGTCCAATCCCGACCGGTTCTCGGAGACGATCGACGAACCCGAACTGGTCGTGGAGAGCCCGGTCGCTAAACGAACCGAGCGGGAGTGGCTCCCGGACGACGCCGTCGTCCTCTGACTCTCGTGTCGATCTCTCCGGCCGCCGACCTCGAGACGGAACGAACCCCTTTTGGACCGATTCCCCCAATCGACCCCATGGAGAGACTCCTCGACTCGCTCGACGAGGCGCCGATCATCGACAAAGACGGCTACGAGTACCTCGTACACCCGATCAGCAACGGCGTGCCGATGCTCGATCCCGCCCTATTGCGGGAGGTCACCGTCGAGGTCATGAACACCGTCGATCTGGACGTCGACAAGATCGTCGCACCCGAGGCGATGGGGATTCACCTGGCGACCGCACTCTCGTTGCAGTCCGACATCCCGCTGGTCGTGATCCGCAAGCGCCCCTACGGACTCGAGGGCGAAGTGTCGTTACATCAGGAGACCGGTTATTCGGAGTCCGAGATGTACATCAACGACGTCGGGCCGGGCGACCGGGTCGTCATCGTCGACGACATGCTGTCGACCGGCGGGACGCTAGCTGCCATCTGCCAGGCGCTCGACGACATCGGCGCCGAGATCGTCGATATCGTCGTCGTGATGCGGAAGGTGGGTGACTCCGCGCTCGACGACACCGAGTTCGAGGCGACGAGCCTCATCGACATCACCGTCGAGGACGGCGAAGTCGTCGTTCACTGACGTCCTCGAGTCGGATCTCCCCGCCCGTTTTCACGCTGGTGATCCACGGGTGTGCATACATCCGCCCTGACTACGCTCGAATATGCGCGTATATACGAACACTTTTAGTATCCGATTCGTAACGTGAGGGCTATAGTATGTCGACCGAATCGAATGGGGGCTCGAACGGGGGAATCGAACTCGAGTACGGGCTCGACGACAAACCGCCGCTGGGGAAGTCGATCCTGCTCGGGCTTCAGCACGTCGCGGTGATGATCGTGCCGGCGACTGCGGTGGCGTACGTGGTCGGAAACAACGTCGGGCTCGGTGGCCCCGATCTGGCGTTCATCGTCCAGATGGTCCTGTTGTTCTCCGGACTGGCGACGGTAGTACAGGCGTACACCGTCGGCCCCGTCGGTGCGCGGCTCCCGATCGTCATGGGCACGAGCTTTACGTTCGTCGGCGCGGCGTCGACGATCGGCGCGGACTTCGGGTTAGCCGCGGTCTTCGGCGCGATACTCGTCACCGGGTTCGCCGTCGAGGGATTCATCGGCTGGCAGTTCAAACGGATCAAACCGTTCTTCCCGCCGCTGGTCACCGGACTCGTCGTCGTCATCATCGGGCTCTACCTCATCCCGGTCGGAATGGACTACGCCGCCGGTGGCGTCGGTGCCGACGATTACGGGGCGGCTCACAACGTCGGTCTGGCCGCCCTCGTCCTGTTCGTCGCTGTCGGACTCAATCTGTTCGCACGCGGGACGACACGTGTATTGAGTATCCTCGTCGCCCTCGGCGTCGGCTACCTCGTCGCACTGCTCGCCGGCATCGTCGACTTCTCTGCGATCGGCGACGTCGGCTGGTTCGCCGTTCCCTCCCCCACCCGGTTCGGCCTCGAGTTCGAACCGATCGCGATCGTCATGTTCGCCTTCCTCTTTCTGGTCTCCTCGATGGAGACCGTCGGCGACATGTCCGGCGTCACGGCTGCCGAAGGGCGAAATCCGACCGATCGGGAGTTCCGCGGCGGCCTCTTCACCGACGGCCTCCTGAGTTCGATCGGCTCGCTCTTCGCTGCCTTCCCCGTCACCTCCTTCTCCCAAAACGTCGGTATCGTGAACTTCACCGGTGTCATGAGCCGTCACGTCGTCGGCATCTGTGGCGTCTTCCTCGCGATCCTCGGTCTCAGCCCGAAAGTGGGCGCCGCCGTGACGACGATCCCCAGCGCGGTCTTCGGTGGCGCCGTTCTCCTCATGGCCGGTATGGTCGCCGCCAGCGGCGTGCGACTGATCGTGACCCACACGGAACTCGATCGCCGAAACATGGTTATCGTCGCCGTCTCGCTCGGTCTCGGACTCGGCGTCACGACGACGCCCGAGGCGCTCGCGGGGCTGCCGTCGGCCGCGGAGACGTTCTTCAGCGAACCCGTGATCATGGCCGCACTCTCGGCGCTCGTGCTCAACACGATCGTCCCCGGCGAGCAGAGCCCGCTGTTCGACGTCCCTCCCGCGGAGACGCCACCGGAGTCCTCGGCTGCCGGCCCGAGTGACGATTGAGGCACCCGTCGC
The DNA here is from genome assembly GCA_025517485.1 of Natronoglomus mannanivorans. GTDB lineage: Archaea > Halobacteriota > Halobacteria > Halobacteriales > Natrialbaceae > Halomontanus > Halomontanus mannanivorans. The sequence continues at coordinate 170,604 of JAOPKB010000013.1, forward strand.
TGGCGACGAATCGATATCCAACTGGTGTTGTCCACCTATCGACCTGCACTCAGCGATGGAGAACGCTGTACGTTTGTGTAGAACGTTAACTATCGATCGGGTGAATATTATCATAAAGGGAAAGTTAAGTAGACGGACTTCAACCGGTGAAACGAGACGATTTCCGGAGTTCAGCCATGTCAGGAGAATACGATCTAGTGATAATCGGCGGCGGAATCAGCGGGGCATCGCTGCTCTATACCGTTTCGAAATTCACTGATATCGAACGGATCGCACTGTTGGAGAAAGAAGACGAGATCGCGTCGATCAACTCCCACCACACGAACAACTCCCAGACCCTCCACTTCGGGGACATCGAAACCAACTACACCCTCGAGAAAGCCGACGAAGTCAAAGAAGGGGCCGAGATGCTCGCGGGCTACCTCGAGAACGTCGACCCCGACCGGGAGATGCACAGCAAGCGCAGCAAGATGGTGCTCGCGGTCGGCGACGAGGAAGTCGAGCAACTCGAGCGCCGGTATCACGACGAGGGCTTCTCGGAGCTCTTCCCGAAACTCGAGGCGATCGGACGGGAGGAGATCGCAGACCTCGAGCCGAAGGTCGTCGAGGGCAGAGAGCCGGGGACGGAGATGCTGGCCTTACAGACACCCGACGGCTACGTCGTCGACTACGGAGAGACGACGAAGTCGTTCGTACGAGACGGCGAAGAAGTCGACGGCGTCGACGTCTACACGGGGACGACGGTGACCGGCATTACCGAGGGTTACGACGGGTTCACGATCGAGACCGATCACGGTCCGTTCGACGCGGACGTCACCGTGGTCGCGGCGGGTTCACACAGCCTTCAGGTCGCAAAGCAGATGGGCTACGGCGAGAACAAGTCACTGCTTCCCGTCGCGGGTAGTTTCTTCCTGGCGGACGATTTCCTCAACGGCAAGGTCTACACGCTCCAGATGAAGAAACTGCCGTTCGCGGCGGTCCACGGCGACGCGGACGTCCACGACGACAGCGTCACCCGGTTCGGTCCGACGGCCAAACTGGTGCCGACCCTCGAGCGAGGGGAGATCTCGACGGTCAAAGACTTCTTCGACGTGTTCGGTCTGAACGTCGATTCGTTCCTGAGTTACGGCAACATCCTCGCGGATCGGATCCTGTTGCCGTACGTGCTCCGGAATCTGGTCTACGACCTTCCGGCGGTCGGCAAGCGGGCGTTCCTGCCCAACGTGCAGAAAGTGGTTCCGAGCGCCGAGCTCTCGGACATCGAGCGTGCCAAAGGCTACGGCGGAGTGCGCCCCCAGATCGTCGATACGGAGGCCAAGAGTCTCGATATGGGCGAGGCCAAGATCACGAAAGAGAACATCATATTCAACATCACGCCGTCGCCGGGGGCCTCGACGTGTCTGAAGAACGCCTATCGCGACACCCAGCAACTGATGGAGTTCTTCGACCACGAGTACGAGTTCGACGCGGAGGCTTTCGAGGAGGAGACAATCGACAACTTCCCGCGGAAGGCGAGTGGGGACGCGGACGTAGATGCGGATGCGGATGCGGACGTGGATACAGAATCGGAACCCGAGACAGACACGGACGACTCGACCGAATCGGCATCTGTGTCCGAATCTGAATCCGAACCCGAGCCAGAGCCAGAGCCAGTCGAATCCGAAGTATAGGCTCGACTGGCGGGGCGTCTGCGCTCACCGAGTCAGTACGGACCCCATCTCGTTTTCGATCGATTAGACGATTCTCGCCGGCGTACTGGTCCGACAACTCGACACCCAGAGCCGACGCTCTGAGACGTAAAAGAATGAACCGAAACACGGACGAAACCACGATTTGGACCCGAACGGGGAGTTCGTTTCGACGACCCGTACAGCCCTGACTTCCGTCAGTTCGCGAATCACGCTCGCGCGAAATCCGATACTCGGCTTTCGTGCCCGTCCACCGTAGTAGACGAGATGTGGGTCGTGTCAGTCTCCACCGAGGCGTTCACTTCGGTTCCGTCTAATCGGTCCTTCAGTTGTGCCTCTCACTCGAGTGTCCCGTATGGACCTCGAGTCGTTCGGTGAATCCTCGTGGCTTCGCCCTACACCATGTTGTACGTTACCATTCAACATAAAGGTTGGCAGCCGTCGGAAATCCTGTCTGACCGGCCTACGGACCGGTTCGATTCGTGTCGGTGTCCCGGTTTCGGACCGCCGTCGTCACCCGAGTGTGTGACGCTGGTTCGGAACTGGTCGATCGGTTGTCGAACACTCGAGGACGGCACCGAGCGACGGGGTGGCCCTCTCACCGAGCGGGTCACGATGGAGAGAGGAGGCGATCAACGGCTGGTCGTCTCAGTTTCGAACTCGGGTTCGGGTTCGCTTTCGGTGTCTTCGTCCACACCGACACTGTCGGAGGCCACGCCGAGTGTCGCGACCGCTCGAACCGCCTCCTCGACGGTCAGATCGACGTCGTGGACGTTCTCTGCGGGCATGTACATGACGAACCCGTTCGTCGCCGGGTTCGGGGCGAGTGGAACCATGATCGTCATCATCTCCTCGGTGTCCAGACTGTCCGCGATCGCAGTCGGAGAATCTGCGGTGACGAAGCCGAGCATGTACGCCTCCTCGTGGGGGAACTCGACGACTTTCACCTCCTGAAACTGGGTCGTGTCGTCGTCGACGATGATGTCGCTGGCCCGCCGGACGCTCGTGTAGATCGTACTGATTCCCGGAATCGTCTCCATCGTCCGGTGGACGGTCCGCGAGAGGTGTTCGCCGGGGGTGTGTTCGGCGACGAACCCGACCAGTAGGAACAGCCCGAACAGCGACAGGAGCGTCGTCAACTGGACGATTTCGTCCGGCGGCTCGTTAGGCCAGACGTAGGTCACCGCGTCGATCACCGGGGAGAGAACGCCGAGAATGAAATCGAGGACGACGAGGAGGACCAGCAGCGTGACGACCAGCGGGATCGTGATCGCGATACCGTTGACGAGCCACCGCTTGAGGCTCGAGCTGGGGCCTGCCATGGCCACCGGTAGAAAACGGACGTTCGAAACGGTTGGGTTTGCAGGAGCACCGTCCGCGTGCAACTCCTGTTCTCAGACGGCCGCCGTTTCGTTCTCGGCTTCGTCTTCGACCTCGTCCTCGTCGCCTTCGACTTCCTCGGCCTCCTCTTCGACACCTTCGGCCTCCTCCTCGCCCTCACCGGCTCCCTCGTCGACGTCTTCGTCGCCACCCGGCCCGCCACACCCTGCGAGGGTCGTTCCCACAGCTACGGTTCCGATACCTGCGAGTAGCGTCCGCCGTGATCGTTCAGTGTGACTCGTCATCACGGGGACGTCACTGCCGACGGGGATAAACCGGCAGCCAACACTCACGTCGATCGATCCGTCCTCGAGAACTCGCAACTGGACGTCACTCGCTGGCGTCACGCGTCGCGACTCGAGACACTCCTGGACCAGCATACGGCCCGTTGCACCGATGGACCGGCGCCCCCGTCGAGGGGTCGTGGTCGCGCCGGAACTGACTGATCACAGACCGTTTCAGTCTCGATCCGTCTCCTTCCAGTCGCACTCTTGGCACTTCCAGGCGGTGACGAACTCGGTCACCGACGGCATGTAGCCGACCTCGAGGACGTCGCCGCCACACTCGGGGCACTCCCGATCCGCTTGCTCGATCGCCTCGGCTTCCATCACTGACTCCCCTTCGACGAGTTCCGCGAGGGATTCGGCCGTCACCATCCGTCCCTGCACGACGCGATTCTCGGGCATGTGACAGACACTGGCAGCGCTCGCCCTAAACGTTTCTCCAGTGTCGAGGACTCGAGGCAGTCCGTCTCGGTGTCGGGTCGCCTCGCTTCGTTTCGTTTGGTGACAACGTCTGCCATCGAATATCGATGTGATATAATGCCGTATTAGGTATATTATATGTATATGGATTATGTTTATATGTTCAGTCGTTGGCGGTAGTAGTACCTATGTCAGCAACCACGACCACGAACTGGACCAACACGGGAACCTGCCCGTTCTGCGGTGACCAGCTCGCCGACCCCGGCGCCGGATTCGTCGATCACATCGGCGAGAACCCCGACTGCCAGTCGAGTTTCGACGTCTGGCGCGAGAACATCGCCGGCGACGTCGCCGGCGAGTGGAGCGGCTGAACGATCGACGGTCGTTCCTCTCCTCTCTCGAGCGGGAGTCGACACACCGTGTTCTCTTCTCATTTCTCACTTCGCTCTCCTCTCGCGGACGTCACCGACCGAACGTGCCCGTGTCTGTCCTCGAGTGTGTTCGCCAGTCGACGTCCGATTCCGGGATTTCACGTTCAGAGGCACGGTTTCGGCCGACGGATATCAAACCGCTTTCGAATCCAGAGTGGACGCGGGCGGGATTGACGATTCGCGGATAAGTTGCGATACTTCTTTTTGCCACCCGTGAGAGACTCGAGTATGGACGATATTTTCGTCGCACGGCTCATGTCTGCCGGTGTTCAAAGCGTCACCCCCGATACGCTCGTCGAGGATGCAGCACAGCGCATGCTCGAACACGAGATCGGCTCGCTCGTCGTCGTCGAAGACGGGGAACTGCGGGGCATTCTGACGAGTACCGACTTCGTCGAGATCGTCGCCGCGAGCAAGCCGAAAGCGGAGACGACGGTGTCGCGGTACATGACCACCGACGTCGTGACGACCGGTGCGCAGGTGCCGATCCGCGACGTCGCCGACCAGATGATCGAACACGGCTTTCACCACATGCCGGTGGTCGACGAGACCGAAGGCGTCATCGGGATGATCACGACGACGGATCTGACCGCGTACCTCTCGAACGTGCAGACGCCGAGTCCGTCGAACTAATCGATCGGGTTTCCGTTCCCGTTTTCGATACCGGTTCCACGCTCGAGTTCGCCGACCCGACTCCGAACAGCTCCCGCTACGAGGCACGCGTTCAGTCGCCGTCGGGCTCGAACCTCCTCAGATACCGGTCGCCGGTGTGGGTTCGGATCGTCGCGTGCTGGGAATCCGCGTTCGGACTCGCGTTCGAACGTGAGTCCGAACTGGAGAACGGAAGCGAGTACAAGAGTGAGACCGAGAGTGAACGCGAACGGGGGCGCGGACGCGATATCCCGGATCGAACTCGGGCTATCGCCGAAATCCAGATCGAAGTCGAGACCGAAGCTGGGGCCGGTAACTCGTCGATCGACACCAGCCCACGGACCGTCGCCGTCACTGTCTCGTGGCCCATGATCGCGAACCCGACGACGATGACTGCGAATCCGAGGACTGCCAGTGCCGACAGCGACTCGCCGAGCAGCGCCCACCCACCCAGCGTGGCGACGACCGGACTCACGTAGAAGGTCAGACTCGAGCGGATCGCGCCGACGTCGTCGAGCAGTCGAAAGTACGCGATGTAGGCGATCGCACCGGCGAACACGCTGACGTAGACGAGTGCGAGGACGGCGGCCATCGTCCACTCGATCGCAGCCATCGATTCGCCGGCGGCGGCGCTCATCGCGTGGAGCATGCACGCGCTGATCGGGAGCGCCCAGGCGGTCCGAACCGTACTCGAGGTCGTCGTCTCGGCCCGGCGGATCAGGACGCCTCCGAGGGCGGCGCTGATCGCACCGCCGAGGACGATGGCCGTGCCGCCGTCGACCGCACCCAGCAGGTTGCTGGGGTCGATGCCGATCACGAGCGCGACACCGATGAGGCCGACGACCGTGCCGACTGCGCCGGCGGCCGACAGCTGTTCGTCGTCGAGCAAGACGCCGGCCAGCAGCGGCGAGAAGATCGGGACGAGGCTGAAGACGATCGCACCGACCGCGCTCGTCACGTACCCTTGCCCGACGAACAGCAGGCCGTTTGCCAGGCCGATAGCGAACACGCCGGCCGCGAGGATGCCCGCGACGTCGCCGCGAGTACGGGGAACCAGTTCCTCGCGCGAAGTCGTCAGTACTGCGTAGCCAAAGAGCACGACGGCCGCGATGTCGAACCGCAGCGCGACGAACAGCAGCGGCGGAATGTATGCCTGTCCCGCCTTCGCCGCGACGAACGTCCCGCCGAAGAAGAGACTCGCGAGAACGAATAACGCGACCGGTCGCGTCCGGGACGTGGCTAGCATGCTCCCTCCTCGAGTCGTCGGCCACATCCGTCGTCAGTCGTCGTTCTCACACTCATTTCCTATCACGAGAGAGGCCTCGAGGCCACATAAATTAATTCAGAAATCCGTTCACGGCAGGAAAGTCTGACTTCGGTCGACCGGATTTCGAGCTGTGAAACTCGATTACGGTAAGAAATATATTCACAGTCCGAAACACACTTCCCGAATCGCCGTGAGGTGTCGGTATGGACCCAGCACTCGAGGAAATCGAGTTTCTCGCACTCTCGGCGAACCGAGTCGCGGTGCTGGACGCCCTGCGAGAGGGGACGCACTCGCGGCGCGACCTCGAGGAGATCACCGGCGCATCGCAACCGACGCTCGGTCGGATCCTCCGGGACTTCGACGAGCGAAACTGGATCACTCGGTCGGACGAGGGCTACGAAGCGACCGCGACGGGACAGCTCGTCGCGACGGGAATGACGGACCTCACGGAGATCGTGACGACGGAACTGAAACTGCGCGACGTCGTCCGGTGGCTCCCGACCGACGAACTGGACGTCGACCTGCTGGCGCTTCGGGACGCGACGATCACCGTCCCGACCCAGACGCGGCCGAGTGCACCGGTCCGGCGGACGACCGACCTCCTCCGGACCGCCGACGAGGTTCGGATCGTCTCCTACGCCTTCAACGAGCGGAGCCTCGAGATCGTCCACCGCCGAACGCTCGAGGACGGCCGGGCGTTCGAGGGGGTGTTCTCGGCGGCCGCGATCGAGGCGCTCGCCGACGACGACCTCCTTCGAGGGCGCTTGCGGGAACTCGTCGACTCGGAGCGCGCGGAGATCCGCGTCCACGACGGACCCGACCCCATCCCGCTCGCGGTGACGATCACCGAGGACGTCGCCCAGTTACTCCTGCGCGACGACGACGGCGTCCTCCAAGCGGCACTCGACGCCGAGGACCCTCGCGTCCTCTCGTGGGCACGTGAGGTACACGAGCGGTACTGGGCAGACGGGCGACCGCTCGAAGCGAGCGATCTCGAGTAGGCTCGCGACGCGAAAGACGGTGTCAATTCGACCTCGTCGCGTCTGCTAGGATTCGAATAAAGGACCACCCCCGCTTTTGCAGGCACTAGGGGCTTGCCTCGGAGTGACGTAGCCTGTACTATGAGTCCAACCTTCACGGACGACGACATCGGCAAGACGGTCGAAAACGCCAACGGCGAGGAGGTCGGTGTCGTCGCGGCGATCGACGGCGACACCGCCCACGTCGACCCGGATCCGGGGATTACGGACTCGATCAAAGCGGCCCTCGGGTGGGAGAACGACCCCGAGGAGACGCTCGCGTTACAGGCAAGTTCGGTCACCGAGATCACTCGTGACGTCGTCTACCTCGAGGGAGAGAGCCCCGACCAGCGTGCGATGGACACCGGTCCCGACACCGAAACTCGTCGCACGGACGACACCGCTGGAATGGATACCGGGCGGAGTGTCAGTCCCAGTACCGGGGAAGGAGAGTCACAAACCGGGACGGAGACGGACCCCGCCGAGGAGATGGGCGGCGCCGACGAGATGCACCCGACGGAGGAGATGGACGGTGCCGACGATTTCGAGACGACGGAGGAGATGGACGGTTCCGACGAGATGGACACCGTCGAGGAGATGGATCCCGTCGAAGGCCGAGACCGAGGTGCGGAGATCGATCCAACCGAACTCGAGGGAACTGATCCGGACTCGAGTCCCGGCACGGGTTCCGACGACACCCATCGAACGGACGCAGAGGTCGAGCCCGACGACGACACCCGACGGACGGACGCCGAGATCGAACCCGAGGGGGACGTCCGGCGGAGCGACGCGGAACTCGACCCCGAGGCCATTCGAGAGAAGGCGACGAAGACGCGGTCGGAGCGGGAAACAGTCGATACTGACGAGGAATCGGACGACTGGGATCGGATGGAAGACGACGACTCGAGCGAGGAGAGTCGCGACGACACCGGCGACGGACGGGACAGCGACCACACGGTGACCAAGGATCGAAGCCGCGAAGACAACTGAGTGCGGCCGGTCGTCTCGGCCTGCCGGTATCTGTCTAGACGACTGTCGTCAACGACTCGAGTCGGTCGCTGTTGTCTGTCGATCAGTTGCCTCTGCCCCTCCCGTAGTCGGTGAACTCCAACAACAAGCCGGGAGCAATGATCCCGACGACGATGACCACTCCAGTCAGAACTTCGAACGACAATTCAGTGACAGTACTGAGTCCGATGCCGAGTCCTATCGCCAGAAGAACGAACGTGCTGATGAGTTTGTTCTCGGGAGTTGCTATCCCTTCGTGAACGAATACGACCACCATCGAAATCAGCAGTAAGACCAAAATCCCTGCAGCGAACACGATGAACAGATCGATCGAATCGAGTAACAGACTGACGACCATCCCGACACCGACCAGAACGTATGCGAGTCCAAGGGCTGCCCCGACTGCCGGGTTTTCGAAATATTGACTGGTCGTCGATCCCGGTTGACCGGAGCGCATACGTTTCGGTTCTGTCGCGACGGTAAATGATTGTCGGTTGTCCTGTTCGTTCCGATACGTCCTCCGCTGTCCTGTGCGATTCCCTCGAGAGCGCGACGAGTACGGGAACGGTGTCTCTCTCCTTCGTTCGCGCGTCTCGACTTCGACGCCGTTCGTCTTGCTTCTCGACCGGATGCTTACAGTCCAGTACGCTTCAACAGATACGTGCTGAGCAGAACTGCCAATCCAGCAGATACCGCAGCAATCGGAACACCAACAATTTCTGGAACGTCAAACGTGAACTACCCCACCCTACTCGCTCGCCACGACTGCCGTGACTCGCTCCTTGAGGGTGGGGCTTCCCTGCTTGCGCGTGGGACTTCCTGACTCGACGACGCGAC
>JAOPKB010000014.1 GCA_025517485.1 Natronoglomus mannanivorans
AAGGAGTGACCGACGGCCCCAAGGCCCGAGGGAGCGAGTAGGGCGGGGTAGTTTACTGACCCAACGGGAGACACGAGCCGATTCGGTCACGTCTCACGATACCTGACGGTGCGCTTCCTGTGTACTTCCGGGTGGATGTCGATCGAGCGCGACCGTCGATTGCTCACAACTGCAGAACGACGAGTTTCAAAAAGTACGTGCGCAGACCACTACCAAATCTGACGATAGAGTATCAAGGCGGGGAATTTGAGTACATTTAACAACCATTTTTGCAGAAGACGTCGTATTGTCCCCAATAGTTAGCTTTATTACTGTAACACCCAACAATACAATCGTCGGCGCGACGCCCGACGTCGTGACGATGTACTGTCAACCGACTACCCTGTGAGTGCCGGTGGATCACTCATGCTCAATCAGCGTCTGCGGCCATTCGTGGCTGTGTGGCCGCTCGCCTACCGTCCCGCGGTCGTCGTCTCCACACGGACGACGGCCGCGGTTCGTTTTCGGACTCGAGTCGTCCTGTGAACCGACTCCCGAGACTCGAGTGTGTGAGGAGAGTTGTCCCGAGCTCGCTCGATGCGGTGGTGGCCACCGTGGTTGTGTCGGCAACTATCACCGCTTTTCGGTGAGGACGTAATCGAAACAGGCGCTCTTTTATGTGCCGTGACTGTGTCGAACCCATCAAGAACGATGAATCTCGCAGACGCTGTCTTGGATCAGATCAGTGACGGTGATAACGGGGACGAGGAGTCACGAACGGCCGCGACAGGCACAGACAGCCCGGACGAAGAGGCGGGGACGGACGCAGTGTCCGCGGCCGAACTGTCGACCGACGACGTCTTTCACGTGTTACAGACGAAACGCCGCCGTGACGTACTGCGGTACTTACAGGACGTTTCCGATCCGGTTCGGATGCGCGACCTCGCAGAACAGGTCGCCGCCTGGGAACAGGAAACGAGTATCGAGGCGCTCTCCTCGGACGAGCGCCAGCGTGTCTACATCTCTCTCTATCAGTCTCATCTTCCGAAACTCGACGAAGAGGGGATCGTCGAGTACGACAAGGATCGTGGCATCGTCGAGCGGACGCCGCTGGCGGCAGCGTTCGACCCCTACATCGACGAGGCGATCGGCGGCGAAACCGAGGAGGTATCTGACCCATGGCCGGAACGGTACGCCGCCGCCGTCCTCGCCGGTGTCGTCGCGCTGGGGGCCGCCGGACTCGACATCGCCGGATTGTCGGCGATCGTCGCGGGAGCGATCACCCTCGTGGCCGTCACGGCAGTTACCGTCGCCCACACACTCTCTCGCCGGGAACGCTTCGCAACCTCAGAGTGACAGCCCGTCCCCTCGAACCAGAAGTGGAAAACAGTGTCTCGAGAGAACCTCAGTAGATCAGTTCGTCGTCGTTTTCGACCATATACAGCGTCCGGGCAGCGATGTTGACTGCGTGATCACCCACGCGTTCGAGATCCCGGATCGTCAATAAGAGCCGTGAGACGTCCTGTAACAGGACTTCGACCTCGTCAGGGGACTCGAGTTCGCGTTCGATGAGGTCACGGACGACGATTTCGCTCGCGCGCTCGGCGAAGTGATCGAGATCGTCGTCGCGAACGGCGAGTTCGTGACACGTGTCGACGTCTTCTGTATCGTAGGCGATCATCGCGTCCTCGATCATCGCCAGCGTGAGCGTCCCCATCTCCTGGACGTCGACGTCCGGGAAGAGATCCCGTTCGGCGTCGATGGTGTACTCCCCGAGGTTAGTCGCGAGATCTCCGATCCGTTCTAAGTCGGTGATGATCTTGAACGACGCCGCGATGAACCGCAGATCGCTCGCGACCGGTTGCTGGAGCGCGAGCAAGTCGATACAGTCCTGCTCGAGGTCGAGGTACATTCGGTTGATCTCGCCGTCACCTTCGATGACTTCCTGTGCGAGCTCGACGTCTTTCTGCTCGAGTGCGTCGAGTCCCATGCGAAGTCGCTCCATGACGACCTCGCTCATGTACAGGACGTCCTCACGGAGTTCCGTGAGTTGTTCCTGATACGATTGTCTGGCCATGAATGGGTAGACTCCGTCCGGGGTTGATGTACCTTGTGCTCACGGAGGTCTCCGAACGCGAGTGAACGCGGATCGACCGAACCCGAGCGGGACCAGACCGGAACGGTCGCCGATCAGCCGAACTTGCCAGTGATGTAGTCCTCGACGCGGTCGTGCTCGGGATTCTCGAATATCTCGTTCGTGTCACCGAACTCGACGAGTTCGCCACCGGTGAGGAAGACGGCGGTCTTGTCAGAGATACGGGCCGCTTGCTGCATGTTGTGGGTGACGATGACCACGGTGTACTCCTGGGCGAGTTCCTCGACCAGGTCCTCGATCTGGGAGGTCGCAACCGGGTCGAGTGCGCTCGCGGGCTCGTCCATGAGGATGACCTCTGGGTCGGTCGCGATCGCACGGGCGATACAGAGGCGCTGTTGTTGGCCGCCGGAGAGTTCGAGACCCGACTCGTCTAACCGATCTTCGACCTCGTCCAGAATGGCCGCACGCTCGAGGGCGGTGTGAACCTTCTCCTCGAGATTCCCATCGGCTTTCCCCTGCACCTTGAGGCCGTAGGCGACGTTGTCGAAGATACTCTTGGGGAACGGATTGGGTTTCTGGAAGACCATGCCGATCTTCCGTCGGAGGGCGACGGGATCGACGTCGTCGTCGTAGACGTTCTTCCCGTGGAAGTAGAGTTCGCCCTCGACGCGGGCGACGTCGATCAGGTCGTTCATGCGGTTGATCGAGCGCAGGAACGTCGACTTTCCACAGCCAGAGGGGCCGATGAGCGCCGTTACCTGCCGTTCGGGGATCTCCATGTCGATTCCCTGAAGCGCCTGGTCGTCACCGTAGAAGACGTCGAGATCACGCGATTCGATGACGGTCTCGGCCGGATGGGTCGATTGGTCAGTCGAAGGGCGGTCGGTCGCCGATTCGTCGTCCGCCCGTGCGTTGCCAGTCTGGGGTTTCGGTACCGTTCCCGGACCGCCGCCATCTGGGGTCATGGAGTTAGTTCAGCATTGCGCTTGAGGCAGTTACCTGTTCCGGATTGCACGTTCCGGGAACTGGTCTCGGAGGCGAGCGTTCCATCGGAAACGGGAGCGCCTCGAGTAATTCGGCTGGCACGCGTTTCGTGAGTGGTATTGGTTTGGAGCTGTCGGTGTATCATGTCACACATCTCTCTTGTCGCGGACGGGATCGGGGCAGCGGTGAAAACCCGGCGCCAACGGGCACCGTCGGTTCGCCGTCGCCAGGTCGTCATGACGTGAGGCTCGAGCGTTCGAGGGCTCGCGTCTCTCGAGTGAAAATCGGCGGGTCGCGGATCCGTCCGTCATCAAGTGTCTCGACTCGCCGATCGAATAAATAGGGAACTATGTGGTCTATATATCACTCCGTAGATCGGTGTCGACGGCACCCTCGCCACTGTCGACAGCGCTCGGGTCGGGATACTCGACGGAGTCGACGAAGTCGAGACCGATCCGTTCTCGAACCGGCCGATAGAAACCGCATTCGCTATCCGCGTCGTTCGAATTTGTTCCGGATCACGATCGCCGTCGCGTTCATCAACAATAGGATCGTGAGCAAGACGACGATTCCGGCGGCAGCGACGTGCTGGAAGTCACCCTGTGGCTGGGCGGCCCAGTCGAAGATTTGCATCGGCATCGCGCTGAAGGCGTCGGTCGGCTGGGTGAGCCGAGGCGGGGCGAACATCGACGTCGCCGCACCGATCATCAGGATCGGTGCCGTCTCCCCGATCGCCCGTGACAGCGAGAGGATGATACCGGTCATGATTCCGGGAATCGCTTCCGGAAGGACGACGTTGCGAATGGTCTGCCACTTCGTCGCTCCGGCCCCATACGACGCCCGTCGCATCGAATCCGGTACCGCGCGAAGCGCTTCCTGAGAGGAGACGATGACGATCGGGAGGATCAACAGCGTCAGCGTCAGCGCACCCGCTAGAAGACTGCTCCCTGTCTGGAGCGCCCGAACGAACATCGCCAAACCGAGCAACCCGTAGACGATCGACGGCACGCCAGCGAGGTTCGCGATGTTCGCCTCGATGAACTGCGTGAGCCGCGACTCGGAGGCGTACTCCTCGAGGTAGATCGCCGAACCGACGCCCAGAAAGAGCGTAAAGACGGCGGTGAGGACGATCAGATAGATCGACCCGATCAGTGCGGGATAGATCCCGCCGGGGCCGGTATCGAGAGAGCCGTAGTTCGCGGGATTGTAGTTCTCGGCGAATCGGGACGGTGGATACGTCAGGAACTCCCAGGTGACCCAGCCCCACGCCTCGACGGTGACGTCGATGAGGAGGGCGATCAGCGCGACGATTCCGACCATCGTCGCCGCGAAACACGCCCCGAGAAAGACCTTGCCGAGGAGTCGCTTTCGTCGAAGCGCCTCGCCGCCGAAGCCGGTCGTGTTCGTGTCCCCGGAGCCAGTACTCGTTCCCGTCTCCGACCCAGTCTTCGCGCTCATTGGTACTCCTCCCGGTAGCGCGACCGAATCCACATACTGAACAGGTTCATCGAGAGCGTCATCACGAACAGCGTGAGGCCGACGGCGAACAGGCTCTGGTAGCCGACCGCGCCGACGGCGACGTCACCGGTCCCGACCTGAACCATGTAGGCGGTCATCGTCTGAATCGGCTCGAGCGGGTTCCCCGTAATCTGGGGCAACATCCCGGCTGCGAGCGTGACGGCCATCGTCTCGCCGATCGCTCGCGAAATCGCGAGGATGTAGGCGGCGAGGATGCCCGACAGTGACGCGGGAAGGACGACCTGCGTCGACACCTCGAACTTGGTCGCACCCAGTCCGTAGCCCGCGTTCCGGAGCGAGTCAGGAACCGAACTCATCGCGTCCTCCGAGAGCGAGGAGACCATCGGGATGATCATGATCCCGACGACGATCGCCCCCGCAGCCGCGTTGAACGTCCCCGTCTGGGGAAAGACGACTTGAATGAGCGGCGTGATAAACGAGAGCGCGAAGAACCCGTAGACGATCGTCGGGATCCCCGCGAGGATCTCGAGAACTGGTTTCACGATCCGTCGAACGCGTGGACTCGCGTACTCCGAGAGGTAGATTGCCGTCAACGTGCCGACCGGGAGGGCGACGACTGCGGAGCCGACGGTGATCAACAACGTCCCCCAGACCAGTGGGAGGACACCGAAGGTCGGATCACTCGCCAGCGGCGACCAGTCGGTCCCGGTGAGGTACTCGACGAGCGAAACCTGGGCGAAGAAGTCGATCGCGCCGTTGATCAGTACGACGATGATGGCTGCGGTCGTCACCACGGAAACGAGCGCACAACCCAGGAATACGTAGCGTGCGAACCGATCGGTCAGCCCACCGACGTCGTTGTTCTCGCGTGTCAGATCGAATTGTTCGGAACTCATGTCACGTATACTCCTCGGTGTACTCGGCCAGTTTCTCCCGCTGGGCCTCGATCGTCTCGTCCGGAACCGCGTAAAAGCCGACCCGCCTGGCGGTCTCCTGGGTGTGATCGAGATAGAACTCGAGGAACTGCCGGTAGGTCTCGTTCTCGAGTTCGTCCAGACGGACGTAGATGTACATCGGCCGTGAGAGCGGCCGGTACTCACCGCTCTCGATCGTCTCCGTCGTCGGCTCCACACACACCTCGCCGTTGTCGACGGCGATCAACTCGAGGTCGTCTTCGTTCTCGTAGTAGTAGCCGGCGCCACCGAAACCGACGGCGTGCTGGTTTCCGCGGACGCCACGGACGATCACGTTGGTGTCCGGTGTGCCGCTGTAGTCAGAGCGGATGTTCCCCGTCTCGCCGGTGATCGCCTCGGTGAAGTAATCGAAGGTTCCCGACGCCGAATCGCGGCCGTAGAAGGAGATCTCCTCGTCGGGCCACTCCTCGCGGAGATCGCTCCAGGTGTCGACGTCCGAGTCGTACTCCCAGAGGGCCCTGAGTTCCTCGACGGTGAGACAGTCACACCAATCGTTGTCTGGATTCTTGTAGATTGCCAGCCCGTCGAGGACGACTTCGAGTTGGAGGTAGTCGATTCCGTTGTCTGCACACTGGTCCTCTTCGGAGGGTTTGATCTCGCGGCTGGCGTCCTGAATCTCCGTTTCGCCGTTACAGAACTTCTGAAAGCCCGCACCGGTCCCGGAACCCCGAACCGGAATTCGAACGCGGTTGTTCTGCCACTGGAACCGTTCGGCGACGGCGGCGCTGTTCGGTAACAGCGTATTCGACCCGTCGATACGAATCTCGCCGCGGAGCCCGTTTCGATCCTCTCCGCGAACGAGACAGCCCGAGAGCCCGGTCAGACTCGCTCCCGCGGCACCGATCAGGACGCGTCGACGCGACAGTGCGTCGGCACGACCGGATGTCGGCTCGTTTTCCATCGAGTACTCAATAGCACATCGTATCTAAATACGCTACTATGTTTTCTATATAGTACTATGTGGGACAACCATTGTCGTGGGGAGAAATACGATCGAATTCTCCATCTCAGGAACAGAAATCAACAGGCGTTGATTGGGTATGGGCACGATGGAGCCTATCTCTATATATTTGGATGGATTTATATTCATCCTCTCCGAACCCGTGGCACATGGAGACGCGCAAGGTCCAGGTGACCGGCGGCTCGACGTACACCGTTTCACTGCCCAAATCCTGGGCAACGGACAACGAGGTCAGTGCTGGCACCACGGTCGAATTCTATCCGGAGGACGACGCGCTCTTGCTCACGCCACAGAGCGAAACCCACCGACAGAGAGGCACTCTCGACGTCACCGATCTCGAGGGGGAACGGCTCACGCGCGCGGTCATGACGATGTACGTCAGTGGCTTCGACATCATCTCGCTGGAGGCCGGTCGGATCTCCACCGACCAACGACGAGCGATCCGGAGTGCAACGCAGGGCCTCGTCGGCGTCGAAGTCTTAGAGGAGACGACCGACAGCGTCGTCATTCAGGATCTGCTGGACTCCTCGGAGCTATCGATCGTCAACGCCGTCACTCGAATGCGCTTGATCGCGAGTTCGATGCTCGAGGACGCCGTTCGGGCACTGGTCGAGAACGACGACGACATCGCACTCGACGTCATCGAGCGCGACGACGACGTCGACCGCCTCTGGCTGGTCGTCTCCCGGATCTTCCGTGCGACCCTCCGCTCGCCACGCGCGGCGGAGGAACTCGGCGTTCCTCGTGAGGACTGTTTCGACTACCACTCGAGTGCGCGCCAGCTAGAACGGGTGGCCGACCACGCCGTCAAGATCAGCAAACTCGCACTCAAACTCGATGAGGTCCCGGAAGACGTCGCCGACGCGCTGGTGGAGCTCCACGACGACGCCTTCGACGTCCTCGAGAAATCGATGGACGCCCTGTTCGCCGACGACAGCGCGGACGCTAACGAACTCGGTCACGCCGCCCGCGAGGAAATCCTCGAGATCGACGAGCACACGCGGACGATCGACGAGATGTTGCGCGATCTCGATCCGGTGCAGGCTCAGTCGCTGGGCCTGATCGTCGACTCGCTCTCCCGGAGCGCCGACTACGGCGGGAACATCGCCGAGACCGCGCTTCAGAAGGCGGCGCCGCGGCCGTAGTCGGTGTTACTCGCCGAAGTTCTTGGGAGTGGTCGTGGCGATACCCCGTTGCTTTGTACAGAGTGCACATGTACCACCACAGGCAAAAACCTCTCCGAAACTCATCAGGATCTCAGTACAACATTCAGAGGGGCAAAGGGAGGATGCAGCACTTGGACAGATGCCAGTAGAAATCGAACCCTGACTGAGCACAGTATTTATTTACACGTTCTTCAAGTGTGCCAATATGGAGGAAGTCGTTCAGACCCGTAACGCGTACGAATCTGAAGCGGAGGCATACGTAGAAAAGTACTGTTCTATCTCTGCAGTTGATATCTACGGGGATACATTCCTTGAGGTGTTGGCGGATGGGCAGTCTGATGAACCAAGCCGCTTGCTTGATCTTGGCTGTGGCCCGGGGTCGGACATTGAAACGTTCAACGCTGCTGGGTACGAGGTAGTTGGACTGGATATCACACAGTCGTTTCTTCGGAAAGCGACTGGGAACGCCCTGGTAGCTGACTTTGTCTGTGGGGATATGAGAAATCTTCCATTCTCTGGTGAATCATTCGAAGGTATCTGGGCCTCCGCATCTCTCCATCACATCCCACGATCCGATATCAAAGCAACCCTCCGTGACTGCCAGCGTATCCTCCGATCAGGTGGATCCCTATGTGCTAGTGTCAAGCACGACGTTCAACCGGAAGACGACACTGAGAGACACTTTGAGTATTACACTGTTGAGGAGTTTCAATCGGTCCTCAACAATACAGGATTCGATGTGAGAACAGCCGAAACAAGAGGTGGGTGGACCGTTGTGATTGCTACCTGCTGAGTTTCGTGTACCTGAACACTTCGAACAACGGTTGTTGAATTGTACCGCCTAGGGACGTAGTTATGTATCCTGTTTAGCAGTAGTCTATCCGGAATTCTACTGACCAATCACAAGTACCTCGAACCGTTGTGCAAGATACGCACTTCATACTAAGCAAATTCCCTATCAGACTTTGCGGGCGACCTCGGACGAGGATGATTCGCTTGATACAGGACAGGGAGTTACCACCGCGGTTGGATCGCGGGCGCAGCACTCGCGAACGAGGGAAGCGAGTGAACGGCCTTTGTAACGTAGATTTTTGAAGTTGAGCGGGACCTTCGGTCCCCCAGACCATGCGAACGGGCGCTTCGCGTCCGTACGCGGAGAGCGGTGAGCGAGCAACGCGAGCGAACCCGACGAGAAAAAGTACGTCTGCAGTCTCCACTCGAGGGGGTTCCAGTCGATCGCACCGAAAAGATCTGGGTCGTTACTCGAGGCTGACGGCGTTGACCTGACCGGTCTGGCCGGGTCGGGAGGTGACGCGGGCCTGGCCCTCGTCGGTGTCGATGATGGCGCCTTTCGTGATGATGTTCCGTCGGACGTAGTTGGGGTTGGCGTCGTTCTCGACGACGTCGGTGATCGTCGCGGTGACGGTCTCGCCACCGCTCGTGACGTTCGCGACGTCCGTCGCGAGGGCGCGGGTCTTGCTGCCGTTACCGCGGACGGCGACGGTCCGGAAGCGGCCCTCGCCGACCTGCGTCTCCGTGGGGAGCCGTCCGAGCTGGTGTTTCTTGCGGTTGCGCGTGTCCTTCAGTCGGCCGCCGGTTCGCTTGCGGGTAGAGCGTCCCTGGTCTTGCATACGCGTCAGAAGTTCCGGCACGTACTTGAATGCAGCCTTTTGTCGCGTCGGATTCCGTTCTGGAAGTACTGGCCGAGAAGTTCCTCCAGATCTGTCGGTTCCCGGCCGCGACGACGGCGATGGAACAACCGACACTCGAGTCGCCCAGTCGATGGTCGGTTTACGGTCAGTTTGTCGACACCTTGCTGTCGGGCGGGTCAGGCGGAAATCGACGGATCGCTGTCGTCTCCTCCCCTCCCTTCGAGGGTCCCCGAGACCATGAGGTCGACGATGTTTTCGCGTGTGGCCTCCTCGACGTCGAGGACGCCGACGTCTCGACCCGTGTGCAGAATTTGGATTCGGTCGGCGACCGCGCGCATGTGTTCGAAGTTGTGGCTGATGAGGATGATCGACGCACCCTCCCGGCGCATTCGTTCGATGAGTTCGAGGACGCGTTCGGCGGCCTCGACCGAGAGCGCGCTGGTCGGCTCGTCCATGATGATGATGATTTCCGGATCGGACAGCATCGTTCGCGAGATTGCGACGAGCTGGCGCTGCCCGCCCGAGAGATCGCTCACCCGTTTGTCGGGGTCGACGCCGATCTCGAGGTCGGATAGTAACTCGCGAGTGCGCGTTTCCATCGCTCCCTTGTTCATTATCGGGACGAGGGGGAGAACTCGCTGGGTCTCCTCGCGACCCAGGAAGACGTTTTGGGTGACGCTCAGATTGGGTGCAAGCGCGAGTTCCTGGAAGGTCGTTTCGATCCCGAGTGCCTTCGCCTCGCGAGGGTTCTCGATCGTCACGTCCTCTCCTTCGAAGACGATTCGCCCCGAATCGGGTTCGTGCGCACCCGAAAGACACTTGATCAGCGTCGACTTCCCGGCACCGTTGTCGCCGGCGAGTCCGAGAATCTCTCCGCGGTGGAGTGTGAGATCGACATCGTCCAGAGCGACGATCTCACCGAACGTCTTGGTGATCCCCTTCATCTCGAGAACGACATCTCGGTCGGCCATCTGTCGTCTGTGGTACGGTGGCAATGTACAAGAGGCCTTCCCCTCGCGGGGATCGATCCCTCTCGGCTCACGGTTCGGTCGGTTCCCGAAGCGGTGGTCTACTCGTCTTCTTCGCCTTCGCCTTCGCCTTCGCCTTCGTCCGCCACGTCGACACCTTCGAGATACTCCTCGGCGTTCTCCTGGGTCACCTCGAGTCCCGCGATCGGATAGAATTCCTCGAGGTCTTCACCCTCGACGGCCCGTCGTCCCATTTCGACCGCTGTGAACACCATCTCCTCGGGTAACTGGGCGATCGTTCCGTAGTGGTCTCGCTCGATTATCTGCTCGACCCACTCGTCGGTTCCGTCGATACCCGTGATCGGAACGTCGTCCATACCCCCGGCCTCGAGTGCGCGCTGTGCACCCAGAGCCATCAGATCGTTCTGTGCGAAGACGCCGTCGATGTCGTCGCCGTGAGCGGTGATGAAGTCTTCCGTCACGGTGAGGGCGTCCTCGGTCGTGAACTCGCCGGTTTGACTGTCGAGTTCTTCGAGTTCGTCGTGTTCGTCGACGGCCTCCTGGAACCCTTCGTTTCGCTCGAGGGCGACACTCGCGCCCGGGGTACCCTGTAACTCGACGATCTGGTAGGTGTCCTGTTCGTCCCGTTCTTGCATGAACTCGAGGCAAAGCGACGTCGATCGGTAGCCGAGGTCGACGTTGTCGGAAGCCACGTAGGTTGCGGTCTCGCCGTCTTCCGCGTCGCGGTCGATCGTCACCACGGGGATGTCCTCGTCGTTGGCCAGTTCGATCGAGGGGACGATCCCCTCGCTGGTGATCGGCGAGACCATGATGAAGTCGGGGTCGCCCAGTACGGCGTCCTCGAAGTTCGACGCCTGCGTCGACTCGTCGTTGCGGTTGTCGTAGAACGTCCCCTCGACGTTCAACTCCTCCTGGGCGTCCTCGAAGGACTCCTCCATCCGGGCGAAGAAGGTGAACTCGAGTGACGGCACCAGCAGGGCCGTCTCGAGCGTCTCCTCCGGTACGTCGTCCGTGTCGTTATCGTCGTCCTGGCTGAGGTATCCCGTGAGCAACACCGAGGCGCCGATTGCTCCGCCGGAATACGTCAGGAACGATCGTCGATCTACACTCGAACCGTGCTGTTTGTTCCCCATAGACAAAGCACGCGAACCTAGAACTTAATACATTCATTTGTCATTTATCCCGAGATCCCGTCTATCGATCACGTAGAGTCGACGATCGAAGAGCGTGGTCAGCCTCGAGCGAACACGTTCATGAGCACCGCGATCATCAGAATGATACCCTGGGCGACGAGCTGACCGGAGGGGCCGACGCCCACGAGATTGAGGCCATTGGCGAGGGAGCCGAGAATGAGCACGCCGACGAGTGTTCCGATCATGTTCCCCTCGCCGCCGAAGAGGTTCGTCCCGCCGAGGATGACGGCCGCGATCGGCGGCAACAGGAGTCCCGAACCCATGTTCGGGTTCGCGCTCCCGATCCGGCCGATGAGTGCGATGGCAGCGAAAACCGTGAACGCGGCCGAGATCACCAGTACAGCGAACCGAATGCGCATAACGTTGATTCCCATCAACCTCGCCGCCTGGCGGTCACCGCCGACGGCGTAGATGTAGAGTCCGAAACGCGTGTACGACAGAATCAGTTGGGAGACGACCAGCAGCGACAGGAAGAAGAGAACGATCAGCGGAACGCCGGCTACGGATTCCCTTCCGATGACCTGCAACGAATCCGGAATTCCACCGATCGGTCGCCCGTCGGAGACGATGAGACTCAGCCCGTCAGCGAGAAAGAGTACCGCAAGCGTCGACATGAACGACGGAACGTCGAACCGACTCGTGATGTAGCCGGCGATTGCCCCGACCGAAACGCCGGCACCGAGCCCGATCAGTACCGCGATCGGAACCGGAACGGTCGTCGAATAGTACATTCCCGTGGCGAGTGCGGCGATCAACACCCCGGTGAACTCGGTCATCTGCGCGATACTCAGATCGATCTCCGCACACAGGATGGCGAACGTCACGCCGATCGCGAGAATGCCGATAATCGACACCTGTCGCAGGATGTTGAGCTGGTTGCGATAGGTGAGAAACCGGTCGGTCACGATCGAGAACACGACGTAGATGCCGATCAGGGCGATCACCGGTCCGTACACGGCTGATTTTCGGAGGAGGTTCTGGATCAGATCGGACGAGGACGACACGGCTCCCCAGTCGTATGCCATTTGATATCACCTCTCACTCTGGACGAGTGGTACTGTATAAGTTGGGGGTTGGAACGGGACGTTTCCGTTCGCCGGACTCTCACTCACCGCGAACCGCCACGGTTATCTCTCACCTCGAGAGAGTCCTCGTTCGATGAGTCTCCGTGTCGCCGTCGCTGCGCCGTTCGCCCAGAACGGCACGCGCCAGTTACGGGAAAACGAGTTCGTCGTCGCCCTCTCGCTGGACCGCGACTGGTTCTCGCCCGACCAGTCTAAGCGACTGGTCGACGTCGCGACCGAGCAGGGGTTGATCGAACGCGACGGCGACGACCTCGCGATCACGTTCGACCCGGCGACGGTGACGATCCCCGAGGAGTTCGTCCCCGACGAGGATCTCCTGCGCGAACGGTCGGCGTTCGAGCGGGTCCTCGACGCGCTCGTCGCGGAGGGACTCGAGAAACACGAGGCGGTCGGCGCGATCAACTCCCTGCAGGGGGAGCTGGCGATCACGATCGAAGCCGCGGCTGTCGTCTACGCCCGCCGGCAAGGACTCGACGTCTCGGAGTTCGTGCCGGTGGCTCGAGGGGCGATTCTCGAGTCCGTGTCCGAGTCCGGCGAAGACTGAGCCGATGGACGGTGGCGGCGAGGCGGAGAGTGAGGCCGAGACCGAGACGGGGGTGGAGACGGAAACCGAAACCGAAACCGAGATCGAGATCGAGTCGTAGGCGAAGACAGGTAGCGACGTTTTTATCCTCGACACCGCATTTCGAGACATGGTCGAGGAACGGATCACCGACGGTCGGCGGATCGCCCAGCTACTCGCGTCCGAAATTGATGGCCGCGACGACGGCGAACTCGATCGTCTCGCCGTGACGAACGCCGATCGAGACGTCGAACCGACGTCTGACGGCGCGCACGCGTACGATATCACCCTGACACTGACACCAGGTCAGCCGCGAACCGACGAGCGCATCGCTCGCGTCTTCGTCCACGAGGCGTTCGCACGTCTGGCGTTCGAAACGGGATCGGACAGTGCAGTCGCGGCCAGCCAGGATCTCGACTTACGCGTCGAACAGGACGAGACGACGGTCCAGCCGCTTGCCGTCGTCTTCGTCGAGAGCGGGGCTGCGGTGAAACGGGCGACCACGGTCGTCGAACGCGTCGTTCGATCGGTGACCGCCGACGGCACGCAGTCTCGGAGCCGTTGAGCGCCGGTGCACACCCGATCGCACGATAGCGACTCGATCGGTCTGTGAACGGTTTCGATGGCGCCGCCGACGTTGGGCCAAGATCAGTCTCGTCACGAGAGGAACGTGAACGCGTCGTGCGATTCCGTCGCTTCCTGAGAGAAGCCGGTGTGGTCGGATCACTCGAGACCCTCCAAACGCTCGAACTGGGGAAGGGGTCGTCTCAGTCGTCACTGGGCTGTGGGCCCGCCGACCGCGACTCGAGTCGAGGAACGAGCGCCGATTCGATCGTACTCGAGTACTGCATGAGCGTGGTTCCGAGGATGCTCATGAAGAGGACGTAGCCGACGGCGAACGCGTTGATCGTGTTCGCCGTGTCGGTCGCGATTCCGAGCCCGGCACCGGCGATGGCGATACTCGCGATGATCAGCGAGAACTCACCGCGGGTGACCATCCCGAGGCCAACGCGGATCGATCGTCGCTCATTGAGGTCGTAGACGCGCCCGCCGATGTAGCCGCTGAGCAGCTTCGTCGGCGTCGTCAGGACGATGGCAGCACCGATCGCTGCGAGGACGAACCCGTCGTTGAACAGCGTCGGGTCGGTCACGAGTCCGATCCAGAAGAAGAAGATCGCGGCGAAGGTGTCCCGGATCGGTTCGAGCAGTCGCTCGAGTTCGTGGACGTGACCGGTCGAGGAGAAAGCCATGCCGACGAAGAAGGCCGCAACGGCTTCACTGACGCCCAGAGAGAGGGCAGCGCCGGCGATCAGAACGACGATACCGAGCGCACGCAGGACGATGAACTCGTGGGAGTCGGTCTCGAGCGAGCGCTGGAAGAACGCAGTTCCGAAGTGGACGGCGAGCAACAACAGGACGATAAAGCCCATCGCGATCCCGATGTCTCCGAGCGCGTCACCGAGGTTGCCGCCGCCGAGGACGAACACCGACGCGACGACGAGGTAGATCGCGATGAACAGGTCCTCGTAGACGAGCGTTCCGAGCATCGGATTCGCCTCGTCGTTGGCGATCCAGCCCAGATCGATCAGGGACTTGGTGATGATCGCCGAGGATGAGATGTAGACGATGCCGGCAACGAGGAACGCGGGAAGAAACTCCCCGAAGAGGACGTAGCCGAGGATCATCCCGACGCCGAAATTGATGACCAGGTCCCAGGTCCCTGCCTTCCCAATGCGCTCTTTGGCAGCCAGCAGGCGCTCCATGTTGAACTCGAGGCCGAGGAAGAACAGCAAGAAGACGATCCCGAGCTCCGCGCTGATGTGAATAAACTCCGAGTGGCCGTCGAGGGCGAGTTGGGACCCGTGGGGGACGATGTCCGTCCCGAAAATGGCCGGGAAGTCGACTCTGCCCAGCACGTACGTCCCGAGAAGCATCCCGACGACGATGTAAAACGGGATCACCGACTGATTGATCCGATTGGCGAGGATGCCGACGAAGGCGACGGCTGCGAAGAGAATGCCGACGTCGATCAGCGCGGTCTCAGCCACTGCTGGTCACCTCCGGCGAACGCAGCATGCGTGTGATCACCGTTGCCCGTTGGATCCGAGAAGTGCTTCGAACTCGGTGCAATCGTCTTGATCACCGACGACGACGAGCGTGTCGTCCGCCTGAAAAACGGTCTCCGGACCCGGCGGGGCAATCACCTCGCCGTCCCGTTGAATCGCGACGATCGCGACGCCAACTCGCTCGCGGATGTTCGCATCGCCGATACTCTGCCCGACGAGTTCGCTATCGCTCGCCACGTTGAACCACTCGATGAACGTCTCGTCGGAGAGCATTGTCTCCACCTGATCGCTCTTGACCGGCTGGAAGTACGCCCCCTCGAGGATCGTTCCAACGGTTCTGGCGAGTCGGTCCGGCAGTTCGAACAACTTGTCGCTGTCGGCGTCTTTGTCCGGCTTCAAGAATACCTCGCGCTTGCCCGTGTTGTGCGTGACGATCACGAGTCGCTCATCGTCCTCGAGTTCGACCTCGAATTTCTTCCCGACCCCCGGGAGGTCGCTCTCGTAAATGGTCATACGAGAACGAGGGGGTGGGGAGATAATAAAACACGTGACAAGCGGCCAGTGGCTCTCTTTCGTTCACGTGGCGTCGTGGCGGTGCAGGGTCTGTGTCCGTTTCGCTCGTGTACCGAGTCGCTCGAAATCGAGGCCGATCAGTCGAATCGGTTCTCCGTCAGTTTCGCAATCGATGACTGACGTCTCATCCCATCGTGTCCGGAGATCGAAAACGCAGCATCGCCACCCGAATTCGACGATGCGATAGATCTTCCCACTCGCGAGAGTGAGCGGAAGAGAGTTCCCCTGGTTTACGACCGCCAGTAGGCCGTCGTCAGCAACACTAACACGGGGAAGATTTCCAGCCGGCCGATCCACATGTAGAAGATCATCAGGAGCTTCGACGTCACCGGGAACTCGAGGTAGCCACCCATCGGACCGACGATGCCGAATCCCGGGCCGATGTTCCCGATCGTCGCAATCGACGCGCTCACGAGGGCGATCGTATCGGGGTCGAAACCGGCCACGCGCGAGGCGTCGGCGGCGAGCAACAGGAACCCGACGAAAAACAACGCGAGGAACAACAGCGTGAACGCGTAGATCCCCCGAATCGCGTCCTCGTCGAGCGGTTTACCGTTCATCCGGACGGGGCGAACTGCCTCGGGGTGGATCGCGGTGAACAGCTCGCGGCGCAGCGACTTGATGATCACGAGCCAGCGGAGGACCTTGATCCCGCCACCGGTCGACCCCGTCGACCCGCCGATGAACATCGCGAACAGCAAGAGCGCCTGTGCGGAGCCGTTCCACTCGTTGAAGTCCATGTTCGCGTAGCCGGTCGAGTTGGTCAGCGAGGCGATCTGGAACGCGGCGTAGCGCGCCGAGCGCTCCAGATTCCCGCCGACCATCCCGGTTTCGGGCGTCTCGAGACTCGAGACGAAGAGCAGGATCGTTCCGATCACGGTGAGGACGGAGACGGCGCCGAGGTACGATCGGAACTCGTTGTCTCGAAGTATTGCGAACCGGTCGCCGGAGATGACGTGCCACCACAGCACGAAGTTGACGCCGGCGACGAACATGAACGGGATCGCGAGCCACTGTACGGCGGGTGAGAACGCCTCCATACTCCTCGCTTCCGGCGAGAAGCCGCCGGTCGGAAGCGTCGTGAAGCCGTGAGCGAGGGCGTTGTAGAAGTCCATGTTCGGCGCGTAGCCGCCGAGGTGGAGACCGTACAAGAGCGTGATGTAGAACGCGGTGAACCCGATGTACGCGATCCACAGCACGCGAGCGGTCTCCGCGATGTGTGGCGTGAGTTTCGAGACACCCGGTCCCGGCGTCTCGGCTTCCATCAACTGGGCGCCACCGACGGCCATCTGTGAGAGGATCGCGACTGCCAGCACGATGATCCCCATGCCGCCGAGCCACTGGGTGAGCTGGCGCCACATCATCATCGCCCGCGAGTGGGTGTCGAAGGAGATGTCACCCATCACCGTCGCTCCTGTCGTCGTAAAGCCGCTCATGCTCTCGAACAGGGCATTGATCGGAGAAGCGATCGTCCCATTTCCGGCGAGGACGTACGGCAAGGCGCCGAAAACGGCAGCCAACAGCCACGTGAGTGCGACGACGAGAAACGCCTCTCTGGCGCCGGGATTCGGGTCGGGGTCGAGTTGGCGGAGTCCGAGTCCGAATCCGGCGGTAACGGCCATGGAGACGACGAAGACCCAGAGGTCCTCGCCGCCGTACGCCAGTGCGACGCCGATCGGAACGACGAACGCAAGCGAGAGGAAGGCGAGGATCGCTCCGACGAGACTCAATCCGGCTCGCCAGTCGACGTGAAGGTGGTGGCGCACACGATCACCTCAAAACCGCTCGTCCGAGCGATGCTTCGACGGGCGATGCAAGTACCAGCGACAGGAGGCGGGTAAAATAATCGACAGTCGTCTCGAGCGGTATCGTCGAAGGCCTTCGAGCGATCGTTTGGAACGAGTTCTCTGGATTTCCGTCACGTTGATTCGCGCGAGGACGTAAGTAGACGTTGCTCATCCAATAATCGTGAGTGTTTTTCGTTTGCGTTTCGATAAATGTATTACGACACTGTTTTCGAAACACCTCTGTCGCCTGTCCCGAGGCACGGGTAACCGAATCAGTTAAGGAGAGAGTCACTCTTCCCCTCATTATGAACGATCGTTTTTTTACCCAGTTACAACCGTCGACGTGGGATCGTCACCGTATCACATCGCAGTGTAACGTCGGTGGTGGGTAATGGTGGCGGACTCGATCGAGACCGTTCCGAAAGCGAGTCTGAACACACATCAGATGGAGGGATCCAATGACCGAAACTGACGAAGAACTCGCCAAAGACCTCGGTCTGATCTCCGCCCTCGCGGTGGGGATTGGGACGATGATCGGTGCCGGTATCTTCGTCTTGCCCGGCGTCGCCGCGGCCGAAGCGGGGCCCGCGGTCGTGTTGTCGTTCATTATCGGCGGCTGTATCGCGATGATCAACGCCCTGTCGGTGAGCGAACTCGGAACCGCGATGCCCAAAGCGGGTGGCGCGTACTACTATATCAACCGTGGTCTCGGCCCCCTCTTCGGGTCGATTTCTGGGATGGGTGACTGGATGGGACTGGCCTTCGCCAGCGCTTTCTACTGCATCGGTTTCGGCGGCTACCTAGCAACGTTGCTCGGGGACGTCGTCGTTTCGATCCCCGGAATCGGATCGGTTGCACTGCTTCCGACGATCGCTCTCGGCCCGTTCGTTCTCTCGGATATCCAAATCGGTGCCTTGCTCGCGGGCTTCGTGTTCGTCGGCGTCAACTACATCGGCGCGAAAGAGACCGGCGGCGTTCAATCGGTGATCGTCACGGTCCTCCTGGGAATCCTCACGGTCTTCGCCATCGTCGGCTTCTTCTCTTTCGACTGGGGGACGGTCACCGCGGACGGGCTTACGCCGGAGGGGACGGGAGCGATTCTCCCCGGCGCCGCGCTCGTGTTCGTCTCGTATCTGGGATACGCGAAGATCGCGACCATCGGCGAGGAACTCAAGAATCCGGGTAGGAATCTCCCCATCGCCATCATCGGCAGCGTCGCCATCGTGATGGTCATCTACTCGATCCTCGTCGGGCTGATGGTCGGAATCATCCCGTACGACGCGATCGATCTGGATACGCCCATGTCGGACGTCGCAAGTGTCATCTTCGAGGGCAACCTCGGAGTCATCGGCGTGACGTCGATCACGCTCGCCGCATTGTTGGCGACCGCCTCGAGCGCGAACGCGTCCATTCTCGCCTCGGCACGGATCAACTTCGCCATGGGTCGCGACAAGATCGTCACCGACTGGTTGAACGAGATTCACCCGCGCTTCGCGACGCCGTATCGTTCGATCGCCGTCACTGGCCTCATGATCATCGTCTTCATCGTCGTTCTCGGGGGCGATATCGAGGTGCTTGCGAAAGCCGCGAGCGTCCTCCACCTGGTGGTCTACGCGCTGATCAACGCAGCGTTGGTCGTCTTTCGGGAAGCCGATGTGCCGGAGTACGACCCCGACTTTACGGTCCCGCTGTACCCGATCACGCCCATCCTCGGGTTCGTCTTCTCGCTCGCGCTCATCTACTTCATGGATACGATAGAGATCGCCCTCGGTGCGCTGTTCGTCGTCGGTGCCGTCGTCTGGTACGGCGTCTACGCCCGCGACAAGACCGACCGTGAAGGTGTGTTGAGCGACTACATTCTCTCGCGATCCGACGAGATGCCGGACGCTGCGGTGTCGGCCGCGAACGTCGCTCGGCCCTCCGGCGAGAGCCAGTATACGGTGGTAGTTCCAGTCTCGAATCCACGAACCGAATCCGACCTGCTCTCGCTGGCGAGCGTCTTCGCGAAGGCCAACGGCGGGCGCGTTCAAGCGGTCCACATCGTGGAGGTCCCCGACCAGACGCCGCTCTCGGAGGGCTCCGAACACATCCGCCAGATCGACACCGAGTCGCAGCGATTGATGGAACACGTTCGCGAGAGTACCGACACGATGGACGTCCCGGTCGATATACGGACCGTCGTCTCACACCGCGCGTTCGAGGAAATCTTCAACGTGGCCCGTCGCGAGCAAGCCGACAAAGTCGTCATGGGTTGGGGCCCCGGTCGACCGTGGTCGGCCGGTCGAGCAGAGCGGCCGCTGGACGAACTCGCACACGACCTCCCGTGTGACTTCCTCGTCTTCCAGGACCGCGGCCTCGAGACCGATCGCGTGCTCGTTCCGACCGCAGGTGGGCCGGACTCCGATCTGAGCGCGGAGGCCGCCCGGTATCTCCGCGATCAGCTCGGATCCGAAATTACGCTCCTGTACGCCGTCGGTGGCGACGACGAAGCCGCGGCAGGCGAACAGTTCTTGACCGAGTGGGCAGCCGACCACGGGCTCGAGAACGCGACGATCCGGATCGACACGTCCGGCGATGTGGAGGGAGCGATCGAGGGGGCCGCTCGCGATCACTCGCTCGTCATCATGGGTGCCACCGAGCGTGGACTCCTCTCGCGACTCGTTCGCGGATCGGTCGCCTACGACGTCGTCAACGACGTCGAGTGTTCGGTGATCCTGGCCGAACGGCCGACCAGCCGGTCACTTCGGGAACGATTGTTCGGGTTACGGAAGGACGAATAGTCGATTCTCTCGCCGTCTTCGTACTCGTACACACAATCTCTCTGCATCTACGTTGACTCGATTCGGTCGATACCAGTGACCAGCAGCGGTTTTATCGACGAGACACTCGAGGTGACCGACGGCCACTGCTGGAAATCCCATACGGGTTCCGAACCCATTATCACCTCCGAAACCCCACATCGGAACACTCGATGAGGATTCGTGTCGACTGGCGCTCGAGTTGTAGCCTTACGGGCACCGTGTTGAAGTGGCTGGCGGTGCCACTGGCCGCCCCGCTCCTGTTGGCGGTGTTCGACGGCGACGCTGCCCTTCCGTTCGTCGTCGCGATCGCCGTCACTATCGGGGTCGGGGTGGCACTCGAACGGCTCAGCGAGACGCGCGAGCTCGGACAGCGAGAGGCGTTCCTGATGGTCGCGCTGACCTGGCTCGCCATCGCGGTCGTCGGGGCGATTCCGTTCTTGCTCGTCGGACTCGTCAGTGGCGACGGATCCTCTTTTTCCGGTCCTATCAACGGGCCCGTCAACGCGCTGTTCGAGAGCACGAGCGGACTGACGACGACCGGAGCGACCGTGATGTCCGGGTGGGACTTCGAGAACCAGCCCCGGGGAATCTTGCTCTGGCGACAGCTCCTTCAGTGGCTCGGCGGCCTCGGGATCCTGATCGTCGCGATCGGTCTCCTGTCGAACCTGATGGTTGGTGGTGCCCAGCTGATGGAGACCGAGTCACAGACCCA
The DNA here is from genome assembly GCA_025517485.1 of Natronoglomus mannanivorans. Lineage (GTDB taxonomy): Archaea > Halobacteriota > Halobacteria > Halobacteriales > Natrialbaceae > Halomontanus > Halomontanus mannanivorans. Next base: position 21,059 of record JAOPKB010000014.1, read on the forward strand.
GAACGTGACCAAGTTGACCCCACAGATCGAGAGTACCGCCCGACTCATCTGGGGGCTATACGTCGGCATCACCCTGCTTGCGGTCGCGACGTTCTACGCGCTTCACCTGTTCGGTCTCGCACCCGAGATGGACTTCTTTAACGCCGTCTCTCACGCGCTCACGAGCGTCTCTACGGCGGGGTTCTCGCCCGAGGGAGGGAGCATCGGTGCGTTTGAGCCGATCGTCCAGTGGGCGGTCATCCCGTTCATGATCGTCGGCGCGACCAACTTCGTGCTCCTGTACGCGCTCACGCAGGGAAAGTTCCAGCGACCGTTCGAATCCGAGGAGCTTCGATTCTACCTCGGAATCATCCTCTTTTTCAGCGTGCTCGTCTCGCTCATCATCGGCTTCGACAGCGAGCTCGAGATGGGACTCGAGCCGACGATCAGACACGGCGTCTTCAACGTCGTCTCGCTGGTGACGACGACCGGCTACGCCTCGACGGACTTCAACACGTGGACGCCGGGTGCCAAGCACATGCTCTTCTTGTGTATGTTCATCGGCGGCATGGCCGGGAGTACGACCTGTTCGATCAAGACGCTTCGCTGGCTCGTTATCTTCAAGGGCCTGTACCGCAACCTCTTCACCTCGATTCACCCGCAGGCGGTTCGTCCCGTCCGGCTCGGATCGAGCGTCGTCGACGAAGAGACGATCAGCGATATCTTCTCGTACGTCCTCCTCGCGATCATCATCTTCTTCCTGCTCACGATCTTCATCGTCGTCGACTCCGCCCGAGCGGGAACCAGTATCGGCGAGTTCGAGGCCCTCGGTGCCGCCGCCTCCATCTTCCTCAATATCGGCCCAGCGTTCGGCATGGCCGGGCCGATGGACAATTACGCCGGCTTTTCCGCCGTCAGCCGGTTCGTCATGGTGATCATGATGTGGATCGGGCGTATCGAGATCATCCCCGTACTCGTGTTGTTGTTGCCGGCCTACTGGCGATCGTAGATCGGCATCGAGTTCCGGTTCCGTCTCGTTTTCGACTCCCGAACCCGAGACGACGCGGCTACTCTCCCTGTGTCGTTTCAGCTGGCTCCCCACCGAGTCGCTGGACGAGCGCCTGACGGAACGTCCGCGGGGCTCTGTTCTCTCCGCGAGCCATCACGACCGTTCCACTACTCTGGTCGACGATACTCTGTGGGATCGATCCGTAGAGCGCTTGCGCGACGGTACTCTCTCCTGTCGCACCGACACAGACCGTCTCGTACTCTGCAACGGCCTCGAGTAAGGTGGCACGAACGTCGTCGTCGACGAGTACCGTCGGTTCGTATTCGTTCTCGTCGAGTCCGGCAGCGGTTGCGACGGCCGAGATCGTTTCGTATCCGGCTTCGGCCGGGTCGACCACGTCCGGCGCATCGTCGCTCGGTTCGGGCTGGACGTTCAACAGCGTCAACGTACTCTCGGGGAACGCCCGATGAAGTTCGCCGGCGCGTCGTGCGGAGATTGGCGCGTGTGGCCCGCCACCGGCGAGTGTGACGATGTCTTCGGGTGTCTCACTCGGATCTTTGACGAGGGTAACCTCGCACGGTGCACGCTCGAGGACGGGGTCGATCGTCGATCCGAAGAGGACGTCCCGACGACGTCGTTCGCCGGCCCAGCCGAGCAGCATGTGATCTGCGTTCTCCTCACCGATGACCGAGAGCAGCGTCTCACCGGCGTTTCGACCGACGATCGCCCGCGTTCGGATCGCGATATCGAGATCCTCGGCGACATCACGCGCGTTCTCGAGGAGCGTGCGCTGGTTTTCGACGCGTTCTTCCTCGAATTCGATTTGGGCGGGTGAAGTCTGTGGCGGGACTTCGATCACGTTGACGGCGACGAGTTCGGCGTCACGTTCGTGGCTCGCGGCGCTCGCTGCGGCGTATCTGAGCAGCGGTCGCTCCGTCTCGGGATTCGAGACGGGAACGATGACGCGGTAGACGTCGTCGTCGACTGTCTCGCCTTCTTGCGGTGCGACGGCTTCGCCGATGAGCGTCGTCGAAATCGCCTTCTCTTTCGCGTAGAAGCCGTACCAGGCGATGCTGGCGGCGATGATCCCGAGACCGATCAACTGAACCCACGAGAGCGGTGCCAGCGAGACATCGAACGTTCCGATCGAGAACGCCACGGCGGTCTCTCCCATCTGGACCATGACGCCGAGACAGGTGAGAAAGCCGAGGATCGGGACGATCGGATACAGCACGGACGGGATCCGAAAGTCTGGCTCGTACTCGTCGGGATCCGCGCGCCGCAAGACGACGACGGCGACGTGAACGAGCGCGTACGTGATGAGGAACATGAAACTCGCGACGTCGGCCAGTGTATCGATCGGGAGCGGGCTGGCGATGAGCACGAGAATAACGAGACCAGTTGCGAGAATCGCACGGTACGGTGTCCGGAACTTCTCGTGGATCTCGTTAAGCCAGTTGGCGAGGATCCGGTCGCGCCCCATCGCGAAGTTGACCCGCGCAGCCGAGAGAATCGATGCGTTCGCCGAGGAAATCGTGGCCAGAACTGCACCGACAATCATAATCGTCGATCCGACTGCGGCGAACTCGAGCGTGTATGCAGGAAGCACGAATGCACCGAGTTCGAATCCACCGAGAGTGAGCGATCCGAACATTCCAGCGGATGCTTCGGCGACGTCAGCGACTGGTACCGACGTTACATTGGGAGACAGTGCGTCGATGGGCAAGATGCCAGTACTCACCAGCATGACGAGCACGTAGAGGATCGTCGGCGTGACGACCGCCGCGATCATCGACAGCGGAAGATTTCGCCCGGGATCTTTGATCTCCTCGGCGCTAGTCGCGATCACCTCGAAGCCAATGAACGTCACGAACACGGTTCCAGCGGTCGCGCCGACGGCCGGCCACCCGCCATCGGTGGTAAACGGTGTGAGGAGGTCAGGATCGATCGCGAACAGCCCGACGGTGATGAAGACGAGAATCAGCCCGACGAGGAAGATGACGATGACGTTCTGCAACGAGCCGGTTTCTTTCACGCCGCGATAGTTGACGCCGACGAGAAGGGCAGCCATCACGAGCCCCGCGAGGACGACCGGAATCGCGTCCGAGGGCTGACTGAGAAGATACTGTCCGAATCCGAGCATGTAGAACGCGGTCGCGAACATCAACCCGGCCCACATGCCGAAGCCGATGATCGTCCCGAAGAAACTGCCGAGCGCGTGGTTCACGTAGTAGTAGCTTCCGCCAGCTTTCGGCATTCCGGTCGCCAGTTCCGACAGTGAGAGTGCGGCGAGGAGGGCGATAACGCCACCGATCGCGAACGCGACCATACTCGCCGGTCCCGCACTCTCGGCGACGATTCCAGGGAGGACGAAGATCCCTGCTCCGATCATCGTTCCCAGTCCTAACGTGTACGCCTCGAGGAAGCCGAGGTCGCGAGCGAGTTCTTGATCAGTCATGTGTCGTGTTCGACATCAACCAGGAGATCGATCATCCGTCGTCAGATCGGTAACACGTGATCTCTGGTCGGATTTGCTATGCGTCCAAATCAGAGCCGAATATATAAGACCATCGGGATGTATTCCCGATCCAGTATTATTGTGGCCCAGTGTTACTGATTGAATAGTGCTAGGGAATTATATTGTTCGAGCACCAATTTGCAGTGAGTACGAGGTGGCTACAGCCCACGATTCGGAATGCGAACGTCGCTGTACGGACACAACAGCCACCCGACACACGAATTCACAGCTCATGAGCCTACTGACGACAGATCGAGTACTGATCCCGATCGCGAACGAAGAGGATGCGACAGAGACCTGTGACGCGATCGTCCGGTACTTCGCCGATCAGTCCCATTCGACCCATCCCAAGGTGAATCTCGTTCACGTCATCGAGAAGACGGAGGGATACATGGACAAAGCACCACTCGAGGCTCGAGAACAGCAGGCACAACGAGTGTTCGAGATCGCGAGCGATCGACTCGAAGAGGCCGGCTACGAGATCGAAACGGAACTCGTGTACAGTACGAACGTCGTCGAGTCGATCGTCGAGACGGCGGCGAGGACGAACGCCGATGCGATCGTCTTCTTGCCTCGAGACGGGGGACGACTCTCCGTTCTGCTATCGGGAAACATGACCTCGAAACTCGTCTCCTCCGCGGACATCCCGGTGATCGTTCTCCCGGAGTGACGTGAACCGGTTACGGATTCGAATCGGCGAACGGGTGCCGATGATTCGACTGTCTCGGTTTCTCGAACACGTCCCGTCGTCACCAGATAACCGCACGTCTCGAGGTTTCGCTGAACGATCGAACACATAGCACAGGATGAGTGCTGTTTTCCCTGCTGAACCCCGAACCCGACTCAATGGATGACTCCGATCGGGACGATTCGCTCCGGAAAAGCGTCGAACAGTCGCGACACGGGGCACCAGCCGTGGGGGCGGTCGTCCGCGATCGCTTCGAGAGCAACGAGGTCTTCCAGCGGATCATCGCCGCTGCCGACGACGAGATCGACACCGGCTTTCGTGAGTTGTTCTTCAGCAGTCTCGCTGCAGGCTTCGCGATCACGCTCACGTTCTTGATGTATGCCTCGATGTACGAATCGACCAACGGCCACCCGATCCTGAGCGGCCTCCTCTACCCGATCGGGTTCATCTACATTATCCTCGGCGGCTACCAGCTGTACACGGAGAACACGCTTCCACCCGTCGCACTCGTCTTAGAGCGCCTCGCGAGTCTTCCGGCCTTGCTCCGTATCTGGGTGGTCGTTCTGATCGGGAACTTCATCGGCGGTGGAATCGGTGCACTAGTTCTCGCCTATACCGGTGTCTTCGACACTGCGACGACCGAGGTCGCGATCGGTATCGCCAATGCTGGAATGGACGAATCGTTCTCGAACCTCTTCTACAAAGGCGCGTTCGCCGGATTGATCGTCGCCGGCGTCGTCTGGCTCGACTTCGCCTCTCGCGACACGATCACGCGATTCTTCCTGGTCTACATGGCGTTTCTCTGCATTCCGTTCGCGAACCTGTTCCACGTCGTCGTCTCCTTTACCGAAGTGATGTTTCTGGCGTTCCACGGGGAGATCCTCCTTCGCAACGGGATGACGCAGTTCGTCCTGCCCGTCCTCCTCGGCAACACCATCGGCGGCGTCCTGTTAGTCACCGTCGTCAACTACTTCCAGACGACCGAACGGCGTCTCGAGGCCGCCCGCGAGGACGGGGTCGAACGGCAGTTGTCGATTCGTGAGTGGCTCATCGGCGGTCCCGCCGGTCGGGCCTACGTTCCGGCTAGACCGGGCATCGAATCGCAGTTACCGGAGGATCAACTCGGGATCGAAGAACGAGGCAGAGCGAGACGAAACGAGTCCGATCGGGACGAACCCAATCGAGACGGACCCGGTCATCGAGAGGCCGATCGACCGACTGAAGAGTCGGCGTATCTCGAAGACGAGTAGCGAACGCGAACGACGCGTGATTACCTGACGACCGTCACCGGACAACTCGCTCGACGGACGATCGTCTCGGCGACGCTTCCGAGCAAGAGCCGCTTCGGTCCCTCCGCACCGCGGCTTCCGGTGATGATCTGATCGATATCGTGTTCGTCGGCGTAGGAGACCACCGCCTCGGCCGCGTGTCCGAAGACCAGTTCCGCTTCGATCGTGCGGTCGTACTCGTTTGCAACCGTCCTCGCCTCCTCGAGAACGGTTTCCGCCCGCTTCTGGGCCTCTTCAGTTATCGTCGAGTCGAAATCGAACGTGAAGTTCGAGGTCTCGGGGACGTGGACGACGTGAACGGTTGCCTCGGGGAACCGTTCGAACGCGTGTTCCAGTGCCATTCGTGCCTCCTCTGAGTCGTCCATCGCGACGAGTACGCGTTCCATGGTGAGTAGTGGTGACGAGGAGGGAAAAACGTTCGACGGGTTCTCGAGGGGTATCAGACAGCCGGGTCGTCAACTCGAGTAAACTGAGTTACCGTCACCGGTACAGTCCGGTGCGTACCATCGCCCCCCGGAGAAGAACGAGCACGGGAACGATTTCGAGCCGACCGATCCACATGTTGATGAGAAACATCACCTTTGCAGCGGTGGGCATCTCCGGGCCGGTGATCCCTGCTGAGAGCCCGACAGTGCTCTGAGCGCTCATGACTTCGAATATCACGTATTCGGTCGGGATTTCCGTCGGAAGGGTCGCCAGGAGAACGGCGAGACCGATCGCGAGGAAGATGAACCAGAGGATGAGGACGATCGACGCCTCTTCGAGTTCTTTGCTCGCCTGTTCCTCGTCGAGCGATCGGTCCCCGATGCGGAGTCGACGGATCGCAGAACTAGGCGCGAACACGCCGGCGATACGCCAACGAGCGCCTTTGACGAGCGTGATCGCCCGAATGAGTTTGATGCCACCGACCGTCGACCCGGCGGCCGCGCCGGTTAGCATCCCCGCACAGACGATCAACGTTGCATCCGCGGTCCAGATCTGTTCGGCTCCGTTCCCGATCGCCGTCGTGCCGAACCCGGTGTTCGACGTGCCGGAGACGAACTGGAAGAGACCGTATCGGAACGCCTCCTCGAAGGAGTCGTAGAGTCCGCGAAAGTGGAGAGTCCCGATCAGGACGGCCGAGCCGATACCGAACCAGAGGAAGACCCACCGCGTCTGGATGTCCGTGTAGAAATTCCGGATTTCTCCCTTGAAGAGCAGGTAGTGAACGGGAAAGGCGATACTGCCCGCGATCATCACCGGAACGACCGCGTACTCGATGACCGGGCTTCCGTAGTGACCGATCGAATCCGCGTGAATCGAGAACCCACCGGTTGCGATCGCCGTCATCGCGTGGTTGATCGCTCCCCACAGCGGCATTCCGACGACGAGGAACAGTCCGATCCCGGCAGCCGTGAGAACGAGGTAGATCTTCCAGATCTCGCGGACCGTCGAAACGATGCTAGGGTGGATCTTCGTCGAACGCGCCTCGCTCTGGTACAGCGTGAGCGATCCGCTTCCGGGGCGGGCGAGCACCGCGACCGTCAGCACGATGACGCCGACGCCGCCGACCCACTCGGTGAACGACCGCCACCACTGCATCGTTCTGGTGAGTTGCTCTTCCTCGTTGGCCATCGTCAACCCCGTCGACGTAAAGCCGCTGAGACTCTCGAAGACGGCGTTTAGGGGCTGGCGGAACGCGGCGATCGTTTCGTTCATCGCCGGCGTGTTCGCCCACATCGGAAACGGATCGAGACTAATCGTCCACGCGACGAGGAGTAACGGAAGCCCGCCGAGGACCCCGACTGTAGCCCACGCGGTCGCCGCGATGAGCATCCCGTGAAGTTTGCCCGGATCGGGCGCGTCGACGAACGCTCGAGCGAGGGTTGCACCGACCGAGAGCATCACGAGTCCCGATACGAGAAGTGCTGGAATCGCGTAATACTCTCCGAAGAGTATCGTGATCGGAATCGAGATAAACGCCATGAGCGAGACGATCTGAACGATCCGCCCGACGTCCCGTCCGACCGTTCGAAACTGTACGTTCATCAGTTGTCGCCCGTGAACGCTGCAACTGCATCCGACAGCGTCGCGTCGTCGGTGAAGACAGTCACTGTATCACCCGTCCGGATCGTCGTATTTCCTTTCGGAGCGCGAATCTTCCCGTCTCGTGCGAGTGCGACGACGAGACATCCCTCCGGGAGCACTCCCGATTCGTTCGCCTGTTGGAGAACCTGCCCGCTCATCGGCGCGTGTTCGGTCACGGTCAGTTCTACGAGTTCGGTCTCGTCGTCGAGTTCGATGAAGTCACTGACGCCCGGGTACCGAACGGAGTGATAGAGGTAGTCCGCGATCAGTCGCTGTGGATTCTCGATCAGCGTGACGCCGATTTTCTCGAAGACCGGGAGGTGTTCGGGATTGTGAACGACGCTCACCAGATTCGGAACGTCGTGTTCCTGTGCGAGCAACATCACCATGATGTTGACAGCGTCAATGTTCGTCGTCGTAATGACGGCGTCAGACCGACTGACACCTGCGTCTTTGAGCGTCCCGTTGTTCGTTGCGTCCGCGTTGAGGACCAGACAATCGTGCTCTTGGGAGACGGCGTTCGCTCGTTCCTCGTCGCTCTCGATCACGACGACGTCGTTCCCGTCGTTTACGGCGAGGTCTATCAAATTCGATCCGATCTGTCCTGCACCGACGATTACGATATACATGTGAATTGTACCAAATTACGCGTCCGTATCGTTCGCGTCGCGTCGCGAGAAGACGACGACGGGCTGTTCGCTCTCGGTGATCAGCCGATACGAGCTGTTCCCGGAGAGGAGACGTTTCAGCCGACCGCTCGATTCGGTATTGAATCCGATTGCAGTGGCATCGAGTTCCTCGGCCGCAGCGAGGATTTCGTCGACGATGTCGGGACCGTACCGGAGCTCCCGCCGAATATCGACTCCATCGGTGAACCGTTCCTCGACGATCGAGAAGATTCGGTCCGCCTGTTGCTCTCGAGCCTCGAACGGCGCCTTGTCCGGATACCCCTCCGTCTGCTCGATAACGTGGACGACGGTGATCGTCTCGAGTTCGTCGTCGACGGACGCCTCGAGGGCGTCACAGGTTACAGTCGCGTCGTCTTCGTTCGCGATCGGAACGACGACGTGTCTGAGTATCGAGTCTGTCATCTCGGTTGCCCCTCGGTGTGTCTCGACCACTCATCAACTGTCCGATCAGTATTTGTCGGTGACAGCATCGTTGAACATGGCTAGTTCAGGATTCAACAATAAACACCTATCGATATTGCTCATCCAATATCTTACTTAAAAGCGCTATCACGGTTACTGGTCATCTCGGGTGGAACCGATCGCTCGAGAACAGCATTCGGTCGAAACAGCGATTTCCAACCGTGAGATATCCCCCCATGGGCGTGGCACCTTTCGATACCTTTCTCACAAACAATCGATTCGTTTCGTACCGATTTCTCTCCACTCTCGTCTACAAGAGAAGCAGGCAGAATGCCCAGGGCCACCGTACCCGCGGTCGTTTACAATCGTTCGACGAGGATTATCTATCGACTGATCGCTCGACACTGTCCGAAGCCGTGAGGTGGTCCTCGTCCTCGGAATCGAGTTACGGTGCAGATTTGCACCGATCACCGTCTCGTTCGACGGCGGTGACCAGACTCGGTCCGGTATTGGAGCCGATCACAGCAGAACGCTGGCCGAGCTCGCAGACGCTACGATCCGCGTGAGTTCAGATTCGCGTTCGGATGTTAGAACGGATACTCTCGCTGCTCGTGCTGCAGGGAGATCCACTTCTTCTCGGTCATCTCGTCCATGATGTCGGTGCTGTTGTAGCCGCCGACGCCGGAGGCCTTCGTGCCGCTGAACGGAACGTGAGCCTCGTCGTTGATCGGCTGGTCGTTGACGTGAACCATGCCCGTCTCCAGACGCTCTGCGATCTCCAGCCCGGTTCCGACATCCCCCGCGTGGACCGACCCGGAGAGGCCGTACTCCGTATCGTCGTGGAGTTCGACCGCCTCGTCGATATCCGAGAACGGAACGACCGGCGCGATTGGACCGAAGTGCTCGTTGCACGCGGCGGCCATGTCGTTTTCCACGCCCGAGAGCACCGTCGGTGCGACGAGCAGCGAGTCGTCGACACCGTCCATCTCGAGGGTTTTGCCGCCGGTTTCGAGGGTCGCCCCGGCGTCGACGGTCTCCTCGACGTACGCGAGCATCTGGTCGCGCTGTGATTCGTCGATGATCGGCGCGACGACCGTGTCGGGGTCGTGGGCGCTGCCGGTCGGGAGCGACGACGCCCGATCTGCGAGCATTCCGACGTAGTCGTCGTAGACGTCCTCGTGGACGAGGTGACGGTTGATCGAGATGCAGACCTGTCCCTGGTGGACGAACGAGCCGAAGACGGCCGAATCGACGGCCGCCTCGAGGTCGGCGTCGGCGGTGACGATGTGGGCGTTGTTGCCGCCCAGTTCCATCGCGGCGACCGAGAGGTTCTCGCCGGCCTTCCCGGCGACGCCGCGGCCGACGGGCGTCGAGCCGGTAAAGGCGACGACGTCGCTCTCGGGATGTTCGACGATCGGATCGCCGATGTCCGAGCCGCTGCCGGTGACGACGTTGAGCAGCCCCTCCGGGAGACCGGCCTCCTCGTACAGTTTCGCCATGAGCAGCCCGCCCGTAATCGGCGTGTTCGAGGCGGGCTTGACCACGACCGCGTTCCCGGTCGCGATGGCGGGCGCGATCGCCCGCCCCGAGAGGTTCAGCGGGAAGTTCCACGGAGAGATGACGGTGACGACGCCCTGGGGTTCCCGTCGGACGAGGTTCTCCTTGCCGGGGACGTTGGAGTCCACCTGCTCGCCTTTCATCCGGCGTGGGAACGTCGCCGCCTCGCTGGCCTGGTCGGTGGCGATCTTGACCGACGTCTCGCCCATGATCTGCGAGCCGCCGGCCTCGTGTGCCAGGAGTTCGACGATCTCCTCCTCGTACTCCTGGAGCATCTGGGCGAACCGCTGGGCGACCCGCTCGCGTTCGGCGGGCGGTGCTTTCTTCCACTCGTTCTGGGCGTCGGCGGCGGTCTCGTAGGCCGCGTCGACGTCAGCCTCGACAGCCGCAGGGACGCGGGCGACCTCCTCGCGCGTCGAGGGATCCTCGACGACGATTTCCTCGTCGCTCTCCGAGTCGACCCACTTACCGTCGATGAAGAGGCTATTCCAGTCGTCCTCGATCGAGAGTTCCAGTTCGGGTGTCATCGCTCGAGCTACGAAACGATCGCAGAAAAGTCGACGGCGGGCACTCGCACGGTCCTCCAGACGCCGCGGTTAGCCCGTGAGCGTCGCTTTCTGATACCCCGGAGAAGCAATCAAAACAAAATACGGACAGAACGATCCTCGACGATCAATCCGCGGTGAGCCCTTCGCTACGGTCGTCGTCCGACGTATCCCGATCGGGCGTCGGGCGCGGCATCTGCTCGAGTTCGCGCATCTCGGCGTCCTTGGTGAGCCGGTCGTACTGTCGCTTCCACGCCGTCTCCGGGAAGAGCCCGTTCTCGTCGAAGAGATCCCGCGCCCGCTCGGTGAGACGGTAGAACTTGTAGGGATAGCCTCGGGTCCGTTCTCCCGGCGGAATGGTGAGTTCGTCGACGACGCCGACGTCCTTCAGGACCGAGAGGTGTCCTCGGATGGTGTCTTTCTCGAGGCTGGGATTGGTCTTCGAGAGTTCGTCGACGCTCGGCGATCCCTCCGGGTGGCCGACGATATCGGCGATGATGTTGGCTCGACTCGTCGCGGTGACCGCCTGCAGGACGTGCCACGTATCGGGTTCGTCGTCGGTGTGGCGGTCTGGCAGGTTCATATGGACAGGTACAGTAGCCGTTCACAAAAATATATGCCTGTAGACACGATACTACACTACTCGCGTTCTCACCGGTCGGCCAATCCCTCGATCAGGAACTCCGCCGACGCGAGGTTGGTCGCCAGCGCGGTGTCGTGGACGTCACAGATCCGAAGCAACGCGGAGATGTCCGGCTCGTGGGGCTGGGCCCGCAGGGGATCGCGCAGGAAGACGATGCCGTCGAGGAGGTTCTGGGCGACCTCGGACCCGATCATCAGGTCGCCACCGAGCGGGCCGGACTCCTTGCGTTCGATCTCGAGGCCGGTCGCTTCCATCAGCCGTTTGCCCGTCGTCCCCGTGGCGATCAGGTCGTACTCGCGGAGTTGGGATTCGTGTGCCTGTGCGAACTCGATGAGGTCCGATTTCTTCTCGTCGTGTGCGATGAGCGCGACGCGAGTCATGGTCTCGACTGGACGGTCGGCCAGCGGTGGGATAATCCTACCCCTGTCTCGCTCCCGGTCGATGTTCCACTGTCCACCCCCGAGTCCCGACCCCGTATCTACCGTCCTCGAGTCGACCAGTCCAACGGTCGACCGGACCGGTAGTCGGTCGATAGAAACGTTTTCGACCGTCGAGGGGCCACTCGAGTGCATGAACTTCTTCGATCGGTTGCACGACCGCATCGTGACGGTCGACAGCGTCGTCTCCGTCGGGCTGGACCCGGACCCGAAACGGATCCCCGACCACTTACAGGAGTACGACCTGCCTCGCTGGGCGTTCAACCGCCGGATCATCGACGCGACCCACGAACATGCCGCCGTCTACAAACCCAACGCCGCCTTCTACGAGGATCCCGACGGGTGGCGCGCCCTAGAAGAGACCATTGCGTACGCGCACGGAAAAGGGGTTCCCGTCCTGCTGGACGCCAAGCGAGCCGACATCGGGAACACGACCCGCCAGTACGCCCAGGCACTGGAACGGGTCGACGCGATCACGGTCAACCCCTACATGGGCCGGGACTCGCTCCAGCCGTTTCTCGCCGACGAGGAAGCCGGCGTCTTCGTGCTCTGTCGGACCTCCAACCCCGGCGGCTCCGACCTGCAGGACCTGGAACTCGAGACCGGCGAGCAGGTGTACGAACGCGTCGCCGCGCTCGCGGACCTCTGGAACACCAACGACAACGTCGGACTCGTCGTGGGCGCGACCAACCCCGACGAACTCGAGGAGTTGCGCGAACAGGTGCCCGACCTGCCGTTTCTCGTTCCCGGCATCGGTGCGCAGGGCGGAGACGCCGAGGCGGCCGTCGAGTTCGGGCTGGCCAACGGCGTCGGATTGGTCAACTCCTCGAGAGGGATCATCTTCGCCGGCGAAGACGCAGGCGAGGAGTTCGCGGCGGTCGCCGGGCAGGCGGCCAAACGGCTCAAGGGGCGGTTGAATCAGTATCGGGAGTGACGTCTCTCACTCGAACTCGCGGTCGTCCGCACTTGAACACTCGAGACCGACGATCCGTCCCGCGATTCGATTTTCGACGAACCGACCGACGATCTCGATCTCGACCGGCTCGGACGGCGGCAGCTCGTGTCCCTCGAGGCGCTCGAGGCCCTCCACGACCGCGATGTCGGCCGGACTGTTCGGGTTCGGGTGGTCGGCGACCAGAGCTGGAGTTTCGTCACCGTCCTCAGTACGCTCCTTCACTTCGAGTGCGAGACAGAACGTCTCGCCGACGGCCAGTGAATCGCCGAACAGGTCGCGGATCGAGGTCATTGGAGTGTTCGGGGGTTAAAATTGGTAGGTGTCGGTCTCGTCCGTCTCGCGACCCGGCTGGGCCTGTGCGGCACAGTCCGCACACAGCCCGAGGCCCTCCTCGTAGTGTTGCTCGCAGGCCAGCGTCCCGCAGTTGGGACAGCGCTCCTGGGCGGGCCGGGATTCGCAGATCTGACAGAGGCCACTGACGCTCATACGACGAGTAGGACCTCGAGTGATTTCAAAGCATGGCAGGAACGTGCCGCGAGCGGACGGCCGGCCGGGCCCGATAGCGCGTGCGTGGCCTTTAGGAGACTGGACTGCCTACCTCTGGTGTGGGAGTGTATCGTTCACCGCTCGTCCTCGGACTGGCCGCCGTCTTCGCCGGCCTGGCAGCACTGCTGGTCCTAGGGACCGTCGTCAGCGGACAGTTGATCGCCCTCTTCGTCGCCGTCCCGCTCGGCCTGACGAGTTACTTCATGTACTATCACGGCAGCGGGCAACTCGCTCGAGCCGTCCACCAGCAGCGACAGACCGGCCGCCGTCGCCCGACTGGTGGCTTCGGAGCGGGTCCGCGTTCGCGAGGCGGTCCCCGGACCCGTGCCGAGCGAGAGGCGCGCGCCAGAGCCAGCGGGAGAACCGCGGGCCAGCGCGGCGGTCGAAGCCGACGGCACAACCGAACGCGAGACCCTCGCGACCGGTCGCCACGCACCTCGAGCGGCCCGACGCGGGCGGAAGCCAGAGCCGTGCTCGGCGTCGGTGCCGACGCCGACGAATCGGAGATCAAACGCGCCTATCGCGAGAAGGTCAAGGAGGTCCATCCCGACCGCGGCGGTGACGAGGCGACGTTCAAACGGGTGACGGCGGCATACGATCGGTTGCGTGAGTGATCGTTCCGATCCGATTGTGTCTTACTTTCCAGAGTGTTCTCCGGGAGTGTATCCGCGAGGTATTCGTACGCGTCACACGTACCCAGCGCAGATGACTGACGACAGGTCCTCGGCGCCCCCTTCCTCTTCCCCATCCCCATCCTCTCCACGGGACGCCGATTCACGACCCGCATCCGAAGCGAGTCGCGTTCGTCCGAGTATCGCAATCGTAACCTCGCTTGCAGCAATCGCCGACGTCTCTCCGCTCGAGTTGCCACCGTTAAACGAGACGGTCGACGTCGATGCGCTCGACTCGCTGTTCGTCTCCGATGACGGATCTGAGTCCGAGTTCGAGTCTGAGAACAGGGACGAAGACGAGCCCGAGAACGAGCACGAACGGAGCCACGACCAAACAGCCGAAGCCGAACGTACGTGGCCGACCGTCGACTTCCGATACGCGAACCACGACGTTCGAGTCGACGGCAATTCGTCAGTCGACATCTCACGATCGGAGACCGCCGACCACGGAGCCGACGACTGGACGCACGTCACACCGGTCGACGTTCCGGCCGACTACGGGCTCACGACCCGTCTCGTGCTCGCAGTCGGTGACCGAACCGGCCGGAAACCCACACGGGTCCGCTCGGAACTCGAGCGAACCGTCGACCTCGACGCTCTCTCTAGACTCAACCGGCGGCGAGGTAACGGGATTCCCAGGTCCGGTGGTACGGTCCGATTCTCGAGACTCGGGCTCGACGTCGTCGTCACACCCGACGGCACGATCGCCATCGGATCGACGCTCACACGGTTGAAACGGACCGGTGGGAACGTGTTGCTCACCGGTTCCGTCCCCGACGCGCTCGTCGACGTCGCCAGCGCGAAGCTCTTGGGCAACCCCGACGCCGATCGCCGACACTGCGTCGCCTTACTCGACCGTGACGTCGACGTCGTCGATCGACGGCTCCCCCGAATGGACGCGCCGACTCGCGTCGTCACCCACGAGACGATTGCGCGGTCGTCTGCCGTCGCGTCTTCGGCTGTCGACGTCGACGTCGATACCGATACCAGCGCCGATAGCGATGCTCCCACCGACACGGACCCCGAAACCGACGCGACCCGAAATCCCGCCAGCGTGATCGACAGAACTCCCGTCACAGGCGATTTCGAGGGGGTTCGCGAGGCGATCGAAACGATGCTCTCCGAGAGCGTGAGTGACCAGATAGATCTCGAGCCGTCGTCACTTCGACTCTGTGTCGATTCGCTTCGGCCGATTCTCGAGGAAGCCAGTCACGACGCTGGACCCGGTTCCGATTCCGACGACGAGCGCACTCACGACACAGACGCGATCGCGTTCCTCGAGCCGCTTTGTGAGGCAGTTCGAGACGTCTCGGCGCTGGCACACTACGTACTCCCGGTCGACCGAACGTCGCCAGCAGTCGAACGGATCGAGTCGCTGTTCGACGCGACCGTCGAACTCCGCGTCGACGGGACCACAGCACAGCAGCGATGGCATCTCCACGAGAGTTCGTACACGACCGAGTGGTTCGCACTCACTGACCACCAGTGACGCCGGTCGTGGGGGCGACGTGTCTCCCGACCCCCAGACGCTTTCGACCCCGATTCGATTCCGGTTTCGGATTCCGACTTCGAAAATCGGATCGCCACAGGGACTGACCACCACTCGACGAGCCCACAGACGGTATCGACTGACAGCCACACCATCCCCGTTCCAACGCCCGCTCACCCGTGAACCCAACGTACCACGCGGACGACGACCGACCAGAATTGACGGTCGTCGATCCCGTACAGAACACCCGATACCCGCTCAAAACGACCGATCCAGTCGAACCAGTGCCGACCGATCCGGACTGTTTTTACTTCCCGGTCGAGTCGGCAGTCGCGTTCACGACGGAGAAACTGGTGCTCCCATACGTCGTCCCGACGGTCGTCCGCGACCAGGAGGGCCTCATGCTCCTCGAGACCGAACACTACGCCTACGAGACGCTTCCAGAGGGTGAGTACATCCTCGAGTTGATGGCCCCGATCAGACTCTCCGTTCGCGTTCGCGGCGCCGTCACGATCGCCTCTTCGGACGAGCGGCTGGCGATCGCCTTCGGCGAGTCGACTCGCGTCCGGCTCGGGGCGCGCTCGCTGCACGAACGCCCGGCCGGAACCGTGACGACGACCGGGGAGCCGGACGATCTGGCGCGGGCCGTCTCGACGTTCGGGTCCGCGCTAAAGACGCTCAGTTGTGAGCGGTCGTTGCCGACGTTTCGCGGCCATCCGCCGCGGCTGGAACTCGGCGACGAACTTCGGATTCCAGAGGGACTCGAGCCGCCGGAAAGCGGCGTGACGATCGTCGTCCCACCGGAGCGGACGGCCGTCTACGCGGTCAGTTCGCTCGCGTACTACCTCGGTGCGACGGTCGTCACGGGAGCGACCCCTCGCATCGAGACCGATCGTGGCTTCGAGTACTCGCTCGGCGAGGCAGGTGTGGCGTTCGAACGGTCGGTCGAACGCGTGCTCAAACACGTGTTCTTTCTCGACTGTCTGACCCGAACGGAGGGATTGTATCGGATCGACCTCTACGAACGCCAGCAGGTCGACGACCGACTCAACGTGGCGTTCGACGAGCTGTACGACGAGCCACTCGCCGAACAGCTCGAGACCTACCTCTCGATTCCGTTCGAAGCGATCGCCGACCTGCAGCCGGCCTGGCAACTCGCGACCCACGTTACGCCCGAGCGCGAGAACGCGACCGTCCTCCCGTTTCTCGCCGACGATCTCTCGATCGTCGCGACTGCACCCGATTCGACCCCCGAGATCGAGGGGACAGGAGACGACTCCGAGGAGAAGCCGGACCCGGATCCGGACCTAGACTCGGACTCGGAATCGACGTCGGCCGACGACATCGCCCTCGCTATCGACGGATTCACACGATCGACGGCAGAGACGAACGGAGACCGTCGAAATCGGCTCTCGATCGACGCGTTCGTCTCCCCGCCCGACCTCGACGCGTTCGAACAGGCGTGGCTCGGCGACGGGATCCCGATCGGCGCGAACAAACTCGTCCCCGATGCGTTCGAAAACGGACTCGAGCGGTCGCCGTCGGGTGACGATGTCGAGATTACGATCGTCTGTAACGACGACCGAATGCTCGACGAACTCGACGGCACGCTCTACGGAGACCGTGAAGAACTCCCCTTCGACGTCTCCGTCCATCGAGACTGCTCGGTTGCGACGCTCCGATCGCTCATCGCCGCCGAGACCGACTTCTTCCACTACGTCGGTCACGTCGAGGACGGCGCGTTCGTCTGCCACGACGGAGTCCTCGAGACTGAATCGCTGGTCGACGTCGGCGTCGAGACGTTCCTGCTCAACGGCTGTCAGTCGTACGAACTCGGTATCGCGTTGCTCGAGGCGGGCAGCACCGGCGGGATCGTGACGGTGAGCGACGTCGGTAACCCCGACGCGGTCGCCGTCGGGCGGCTGATCGCACGCCTGTTGAACACCGGCTTTACGCTTCGGTCTGCGGTCGACGTCGCACGATCCTATCGACTGGTCGGCAATCAGTACGTCGTCGTGGGTGACGGCGGGAGTTCCGTCACCCAGTCCGGTGGCGGTGTTCCGAACATCTGTCGAATCGAGGCGGTGACCGAGGACGGGCGAGGACCTCGAGACGACGGCGAAGGCCATCGGTGCGAAACGAGTGGCGAAGTCGAGGCCGAAAACGAACAGACGGACGCGGATGCGAACGTGAAGACGGATACGAATGCGGACGCGGACGTGGACGCGAACGCCAATACGAACACGAATCCGGACGTCAACGCGAACAGCACGCCGATCGAGAGCCCCATCGGTCGCTACCGGATTCAGATCCGCCTCTATCACAGCTCCAACACCGGAGTCGGTGCGCTCTACATTCCGTACATCGACGGCATCGACCAGTACTTCCTGGTCGGCGGCGAACTGCCGCTGCTCGAGTTATCCGGCTACGCACTGACCCGGTTCTTCCAACTCGAGGAGATTCCGGTCGAGTGGAACGGCGAACACTACTGGTCGAGCGATGCGCAGTTCGAAAATCTGTGATTCGGTCCGGATTCGACGACCCGGTTTAGCTGATGACGCCACCGTTTCCGAACGGCGTGACGACCGCCTGAGACAGCAACAGGCTGACGCTGAACAGGGCACCCATCACTCGTGGGTGTTTCGCGAGATACGATCGAAGCGTGTCGTTGGTGTTGGACATTGCAATCAGCTATCGCCATCGGATCGTTATAGCTCTATCTCAGTCGAGCTGGTCAGTTCAGCTGACTGGACGAAACGTCCGGGCGCAAGCTCACTCCCGCTCTCCGCAGCTCACCGCCAGTCCGAACCTATGTGACTTGCTATCATTCGTCGATGGCGGGAAACCTTTTATTTGTTCACTTGCTATCACTCACCATGACCCGTGACCGGGCCCTCCTCGAGCGGGCCCTGGAACGTGGCGAACAGGACGGTGGGAGCATCGAGTTCAAGGAACGACTCACTCGAGACGTTCACCTGGCCGACGGTCGCCGGGAGAGTCTCGCCGCCCAACTGCGACACCGCGTCCTCTCCGGTGACGGTGAGGCAACCTACGTCGTCGGCGTCACCGACGACGGCGGCCTCGCCGGAATCGACCCCGATACCTTCTCCGAATCGATGGACGTCCTCTCCTTGCTCGCCGAGGAGGCCGACGCCCACATCGACGACGTCCAGACGTGGGGTGTAAAAGACGGGCTGGTCGGCGTCGCGACGGTCTGTGACGGGGCCGTTCTCGATACGGACGACGAACACGTCGTCGTGGGCACTGCGGGCCACGTCGACCACGGGAAGAGTACGCTCGTCGGCTCGCTCGTCACCGGCCGCGCGGACGACGGCGACGGCGCGACGCGTGCGTTCCTCGACGTCCAGCCACACGAAGTCGAGCGAGGTCTCTCGGCCGATCTCTCCTACGCCGTCTACGGCTTCGACGACGACGGGCCGGTCCACGTCCGCAATCCCAACCGAAAACAGGATCGCGCGCAGGTCGTCGAGGAGGCCGACCGACTCGTCTCGTTCGTCGACACCGTCGGCCACGAACCCTGGTTGCGAACGACGATCCGTGGACTCGTCGGCCAGAAACTCGACTACGGCCTGCTCGTCGTCGCCGCCGACGACGGCCCGACGCGGACGACCCGGGAACACCTCGGCGTGTTGCTGGCGACGGAACTGCCGACGATCGTCGCGATCACGAAAGTCGACGCCGTCAGCGACGACCGCGCGAACGAGGTCGAACGCGAAGTCGAGGCACTCCTCAGGGAGGTCGGCAAATCGCCGCTCAGCGTCGACCGCCACGGCGTCGACGCCGCCGTCGAGGAGATCGGTGACACCGTCGTCCCGATCGTCCGCACCAGCGCGGTGACGATGGACGGTCTCGAGACGCTCGACGTGCTGTTCGATCGCCTTCCCAAGACGTCGGGCGAGGACGGCGAGTTCCGGATGTACATCGATCGCAGCTACTCGGTGACCGGCGTCGGTGCCGTCGCCTCCGGGACGGTGATGTCGGGCGACGTCGAGGCCGGTGACGACCTCCTGCTCGGGCCGACGTCGGACGGCCGCTTTCGAGAGGTGGAAGTCCGCTCCATCGAGATGCACTACCACCGCGTCGACAGGGCCCAGGCCGGTCGGATCGTCGGCATCGCACTCAAGGGCGTCAAAGAGGAGGACATCGAACGCGGCATGGTCTTGCTCCCCGCGGACGCCGATCCCCAGCCGGTCCGGGAGTTCGAGGCCGAAGTGATGGTCCTCAACCATCCCACACGGATCGGCGACGGCTACGAACCCGTCGTCCACCTCGAGACGATCGGCGAAGCGGCGGCCTTCTACCCGGAGGATGGGCGCTTGTTACCGGGTGACACCGGCGAGACAACCGTCCGGTTCAAGTTCCGCCCGTATCTCGTCGAGAAGGGCCAGAAGTTCGTCTTCCGCGAGGGCCGCAGCAAGGGCGTCGGGACGGTGACCGAGGTCCACCCGATGGAGTGAACGTCAGCGTCCGACCGCGATCACGGGTTCACCGGCTTTCTCTCTCACTCAGAGTGTCGTCCTCGAACGCCGACCGCACCAGTCTGGACTGTGCCTTCTGTAGATGCTCGGCAGCCGTACTCGGTGCACACTCGAGGACGCGAGCGACGTCTTCGTGACTCGCTTCCCTGGGAACGTCGAAGTAGCCCAGTTCGACGCCGACGCGGGCGGCCTCGCGCTGGCGGTCGCTCAACTCGCTCGTCGGATCGATCGCGGATTCCGGCTCGCCGATGCCGTCGATCGTGACGTCGAACCGGTCGGGGATCGATTCGTGGGCCCGCGAGAGCACTCGATCCTCCCCGACGACGGTAAACGACGCCCCCGTTTCGTCGTACTCGATCGGCCCGACCATCAAAACGCCGTCCCTCGAGAGCGATCGGAAGAGACGCCTCGAGTCGTCGGTGCCCTCGTCCCGAAGGTAGACGTACGCCGTTTCCCCCTTCGTCGCACTTTCCCCCACGGGCGCGGCGTCGACTCCGCCGCTCGATGCGTCCACGCTGTCGGTCTCGTCGACGCGGAGCACTTCGTACGCCTGTAACTGGCCGATCCCCTCGAGTGCTGCTTCGATTCCGTCGACGTCACCCCGGATCCGATGGAGCATCGTCAGCGTCCCGTCTTCGGTCACGTTCCAGTGGACGCTCGACGCCCGCTCGACCGACGGTGACGTCGTCAGTAGCTCGTAGACCGGGTGAACACCACCCGGTGCGAGGTGGAGGCGAACGCGTTTCACGATCCGACGATTTCGCGGCCTCAACTTAAACCCCCAGCGTGGCTACCGCAGTAGCTACTCGAGAGTCGCGTGCCAATCGTCGAACATGAACGACCGTAGCACCGGCACTGACACCGACGCCGATGTCGACACTGATACCCATCCCCACCCAAATACCGACCCCGGAACCGTCTTCGTGGCCGGTTCGACCGGCGTTCTCGGCCGCCGACTCGTGACACGACTCTCCGAGCGCGGCCACGATGTGATTGGTCTCGTCCGCGACGACCGCGGCGCATCGCTCGTCCGCGAACGCGGCGGCGAACCCAGACGAGGTGACGTCCTCGAGCGCGAGTCGCTCGAGTCGGCCGCCTCAGGAGCCGACGTCGTAATCCACGCCGCGACGGCGATCCCGACCGATGGCAAGCCATCCGCGGCGGACTGGGAACGAAACGATCGGGTCCGACTCGAGGGGACGACGAATCTCCTCGACGCCGCCGAATCGATCGGCGCGGACCGGTTCCTCCTCCAGAGCATCGTCTGGGTCGCCAGACAGCACGACGGACGCCCGTTCGACGAGGATGCGCCGCCGAACCCGGACCGGACGACCCGGTCCGCTCTCGAGGCCGAACGCCTCCTCGAGTCGACGGCGCAGACGGGCGGCCTCGACGCTGTCACGCTGCGGTGTGGTTGGTTCTACGCCCACGACGCCGCCCACACCCGCCAATTCGGGCGGCTCCTCGCGAATGGTCGTATGCCCATCGTCGGCGGCGGACTCCTCGGTCGCGAGGACGCAACGCTCTCGTGTCTTCACGTCGACGACGCCGCGGACGCGTTCGCCGCCGCGGCCGAGGGCGAGGAGACCGGCCGATACCACGTCGTCGACGAGAAGCCGACGACGTTCGCGTCGTTTCTTCGAACGTTCGCCGATCGACTCGGGGCATCGCCACCGCGCAGGCTCCCAGGCTGGCTGGTACGCCCGCTGCTCGGACGCGCCTCGGTTCGATTGCTCACCTCGAGTATGCCGACGACCAACGATCGGTTTCGGGCGGCGTTCGACTGGGAGCCCTCGGTTCCGACCGTCGAGGTGGGTCTCGAGCGCGTCATCGATCGATGGCTCGAGGAGGGGTCGCTTCGCGAACGCCGCACCGATGGAGGGTACGAATGGACCGACGAGTGACGGCCGTGCTGGTCGCGGTCGTCGCCCACCTGCTCGCCGGCGTCGCACACGGCTACGCACACGACGGCGCGGGCGTCCAGTTGACGACCGGACAGACAGCGTTCGTCTGGGTCGTTGCGACGGCCGGTCCGATCGCGGCCGCGATTCTCGTCTGGCGGGGTGCGATCCGCTCCGGTGCTCTCCTTCTCGTCGCGACGGCGCTCGCAGCGACGATCTTCGACGGCTACTACCACGTGATCGCGGAGACACCTGATCACGTACACGCGGTAGACGGTCCGTTCGCGGACCTCTTCATCGCGACCGCGATTCTCGTCTCGATCACCGACGTTCTCTGCGTCCTCGCCGGCGCGTGGCTCTACCGTCAGGTCAGCGCCGATACTGACGCCGATCGCTCCGCTCGAGTTCACGACGGTACGTGACGTGGTGGGCCAAACCGGGAGACGAGACCGCCGCCGTTCGAGTGAACGACGGTTACGGAAATGCAAGGGGAAAGCCCCGACCTTCAGGGCGGATGGTTGTCACGTTGGGATCCGAACTGGAGACCGAATCTCGACGAGCTCGGCGACCACCGCGGAACTTCGATCACCACGGCGGCGACGCCGCCAGCTCCGAAAGCGATTCGAGCGCCCAGTCCGGCTTCAGGTCGGGCGTCGCCGCCTCCTCGTCGTCCGGTATCCACACCGACCGAAGTCCCGCCGCTCGAGCACCCGCAACGTCAGAGGACAGCGAGTTACCGACGTGGACGGCACGGTCCGGCGTCGTCCCGAGCGCCTCGAGCGCGAGCTCGAACGGCTCCGGTGCGGGTTTGGCCGGCGCGTCGTAGCCCGCGTAGACGACCGTCTCGAAGTCGTCCTCGAGCCCGATGGTCTCGAGCTTCCGGCGTTGCATCTCCGGCGAGCCGTTGGTGACGAGCGCGAGGCGGTACTCCCCGTCCTCGGCGAACCGGTCGACCGTCTCCCGCGCACCGGCGAGGAGTTCGACGTCGTGAGGGACGCGCTCTGCGGTGTAGGCGCGGGCCACCGCTTCCCCGGTCGCGCGGTCGGCACCCGCTTCGACCGCCAGATCACCGAAACAGCGCTCGCGGAGGTCGACCACGTCCGTACTCTCCTCGAGGTATGCTTCGAACCGATCGTAGTATTCGGACGCCGGAAACAGCGGCGAGACGCCGACATCCTCGAACGCGATCTCGAGTACCGACTGCGGGCTTCGCCGATACGTACAGAGGGTGTCGTCGAGATCGAAACAGATCGCGTCGATCGGGGCCGTCATCGTGATTCCGTAGGAACCACCGCGGCAAAAACGTTCGTCGCGGGATCGGGATCGACTACGCGAATCGATACCCGTCCTCGTCTCGGTCGACGAGATCCAGCAACACGGCCCACTCGAGCAGCCGCTCGACGCGCTCGCTCCAGACCTCCTCGAGTCGGTCGCTCCACCGATACTGTTCGTACGCCGGTACGTCGTCCCGGAACCGGTCGAAGACCGCCTTGCTCGAGAGCGGTCCGTCGGCCTCGGCGAGAATCTCGAGCAGTCGGTCGACGCCGTAGAGTCGGTCGCAGAAGGCGTCTCGGAGGTGTTCCGGCTCCGGATCGCGACGCGTCCGGGTGAAGCCCGACGCCCCCTCCTCGGCCAACTCGAGCGCCCGCAGGAAGGTCAGCCAGGTGCGGGCTTCGTCTCGCGGGGCGATTTCGGTCCGTCGCATGATCCGCGCACAGCAGTCGTCTTCGCTGCCGGGGACCAGCGGCACGGCTCGCTGGACGGTCTCGACGTACGCGAGGTCGTCAGGTGCGGTGGGAACGAGTTTGAATTGCACGGGTGGCAGTATGAGTGACTGTGAGATCGGTTTTGGTTACAACCCGAACGACTCCGCGACCAGCTCCTCGTCGGTCTCGCCGAACACGTGCGTCGGACCGCCGAGCACGTCGACGGTCACCTTCGCGGGCGCGAACAGTTCGGCGGGTACCTCGCTGAAGTCCCACTCGAGGTCGTCGAAGAGCTCCCCGAACGGTCGCCCGTGGTCGTCGGCCGCCGTCGAGGGAATCTCGTCGAACCGGTCGAACTCCTCGCGGACGACGAGGTGGGCCGTCCCGCCGTAAGCCATCGCGTCGTTCGTCCGGGCGATGGCCGTCCGCTCGTCTTCGGCGACCGGCGCGACCGGCGCTCGTCCCGTCGCCGAGACGATGTCGAGCGGATCGTAGCCGAGTTCGGAGAGTCGGAACGTCGCCAGTTCGGCCGCTCGAGCGGCGTTGGTAACGCTACCGACGACGCTGGCGGTCGGGAACGCGAGCAGGAAGACGCCGCTCGTTTCGACGTCGGCGAAATCGGCGACCTGCTCGGCTGCGGCTTCGGTCGGCAACTGGTCGCTCTCGACGGCCAGTGCCGTCAGATCGAAGACGTCGGCGTAGCCGATCCGGTGGAACTCCTCCTCCTCGGCGACGAGCGCCCGGGCCGGGCCACTGCCCAGTCCCTCGAAGTCGTCGGTGGCGAGTTCCCAACTCGCCTTCTGGGAACACAGGAGCGCGAGCGCGGGTTGGTCGGTCGAGAGTTCGACGTGCGGGATCGGCGCGCCGGCGACCTCGTCGAGATCCCGACCGGGTGTCGCCAGTCCGGCGGTCTGGATCTCCGTCGCCAGCAGTCCGGCCTCGATTCCACCGTCGAATTCGACTCCGAAATCGAGTACCGTCGCGTCGTTCTCGAGTTCTCGGGCCCCGATACCGATCTCCTCGGCGTACTCGAGGGCCTCGTCGACCAGCTCGATCGCCATGCGGTTGAGACTGTCCATACTCGTTCTTTCCGCACCACCACTAAAACAAGTTGCCAGTTTCGTCGCCATCCACGGGGGCGTCCGTCGTCTCGTTAGCGCCCTCTCAGCCGGCGACCTCGTAGCCGGCATCCTCGATCGTCCCGCTGAGTGTTTGCCTGTCCACGAGCGTCTCGTCGTGAGTCACTCGAACTTCACTTGCGGTGTGATCCGCCGTCGCCGACGAGACGCCCTCGAGCGCCTCGAGTGCGGTTCGGACGTTCTTCTCGCAGCCGCCACAGGACATGCCGTCGACCTCGAGTGTGGTTTCTTCCATACGTCGACTACAGCCTCTCGCGTGTTGAGCGTGTCGCTCGCTCGTGCAGGCGCGAGTGCGGGCGCGGGTGTCACCCGTTCTCCGTGAAGCCACTGCAACCACGAGCCGTGCCAGTGGTCAATCGTCGCTACTCGAGGCCGCCCGCCCCAGATGCTCTTCGACCGCCTCGACTTTCTCCTGTGCGCTCTGGTCGCTGGCGCGTTTGTCGTCGATCTTTAAGACGGTACTCACTCGATCGGCCTCGATCGCCTCGTGAGCCGCCTGAACCGCGGCAAACAGTTCGTCGGTATCGCTGGCCTCGATCGTCGTCCCCATCGGCGTCGTCTCGTACTCGACGTCGAACTCCTCGAGAGCGTCGACCGCTTTCGCGACCTCGCCGGACATACTGTCTTCGATCACCGGTGCGACCGACAGGAAACCAATGACTGTCATACGAGAGTCGACGCTGTCGAGGTGAAAATAGCTGTTCGTCGAAACTGCCGGTTGGGTTCGGACCGACGGGCCGAAGCGGGCGAGCGGCGAGACCGTTAGGGTCCCGTCAGGTGAGACCGTTAGGGTCCCGTCAGGTGAGACCGTTCGCGGTTCCTCTCAGTGTTCCTGCTCGAGTCTGGGGGCCGGACGGGGTGCGTCAGCGGGTGGGTAGATGTAGACGGTCCCGTCGGCGTAGACGTAGACTTCGTGCTCGAGGGCGGTGAAGGCGACGTGGCCACCCGACCGTTCGGAGCCATCGGCCTTCGGACTGAAGATCCGCTCGAGGGCGTCCGGATCGATACTATCGTAGAGGGAGAACTCGCCCTGAGAGACGTCGATATCTGCGACTGTCGCGAGGGCGTGGACGATCCGGGTCGGTAACGTCGCACTTCCGTCGGCGTCGTACTGGAAGGTGTAGCGATCGTTGGACTGGTCGTACTGGGGGCCGTGCTGGTCGTTGGAGGTGTGTATTTCAGTTTGCATTTCGATACTCGGTGTTCAATCGTCCATTGATCCGTACTTCTCCACGGTACAAAAGTCAATCGCTGCCTACATTGATTCAGAGACGCGACTTTTCTACTGTGGATACTATTTCGCCGTCTAGCTATTCGTCTGCCGGTGACTATCCCGATTCCGTGTCGGACCGACGCCGATAGTATGACGAATCGTGTAGTAATACCGTCTTACTCGCCGGTAATCGAAGTTCGTCGTCGTTCACTCGCGACTCGAAGTGGCCAACGTTCGAACTCAGGAGTCGACAGTCGACTCCGGAACGAACACCGGCGGCAACTGTGACTCGATCATCTCGCGGTCCTCTTCGAACCACGGTGGGAGCTCGAGTGTCTCACTGGAGACAGCGTCTGAATTGTCGACCAATCCCGACCGTCCCTCGTCGGCGGTGTCGTCGCTCTCTGTGTCCGATCCGGATTCGTTCTGTAGACGGGGACGGGGATCGGTCGCCAACTCGAACAGGATTCCACCCGGTTCCCGAACGTACAGCGAGTGGAAGTAGTGTCGGTCTTTTACCCGCGAGACGTCGTACTCCCGCTCACGAAAGAGCTCGTCGACGCTCTCGACTCGAACCGCGACGTGGTGGATCGTCCCGGGACCGCCGCGTCCGTACGAACCGTCGCGATCGAGGAGATCGACGACCGTCGCCCGATCACCCGGCGCTCGGTAGCGGACCCGATCTCCCTCCTGATCGACGAGTTCGAATCCGAGCGTCTCGAGCACGCTCGCCGTCGCGTAGCTGTTCGCCGAACACAGCGTTACGCCGTGGAGGCCACGGATCGCGACGTCTTCGGGAACGGGTCCGTCGGCCCACGGCTCGACCGGCGAGTCGCCGGTAACTAACTCGAGTCGCGTTCCATCCGGGTCTCGAAATCGGATCACTCGTTCGTCGAAGCGCTCGAGCGGCCCCGTCACGTCCCGTACCGAGTCGTCGCCGGCGAGGCGCTCGAGCCAGTCGTCGATCGCGGTCTCCGGGACGACGAACGCGACGGTCTGGATCTGGGGGACGCCGATCCGGCCGTCGTCCTCGTGAGGATAGGGAAAACAGGTCAGGATCGTCCCCGGTGTTCCGGTCTCGTCGCCGTAGTAGAGGTGGTAGGCGAACTTGTCCTCCTGATTTACCGTTCGCAAGAGGAACCGAAGCCCGAGCGTTCCCGCGTAGAAGTCGACGTTTCGCTGGGCGTCGCCCACGACCGCCGTCACGTGGTGGATCCCGGGTGTGTCCGTGAGCATCGGCCGTCTTACGGCGAGGACAGGGAAGTATTCAGTGGGGGAGGTCACGCGTCAGTTGCTCGGACTCGAGAACCGAGCGACGGGCTCTCAGTTTCCGGCAGCTCGGACTCGCCAGGCGATTTCGTCCGGATCACGCGTCGAGAACGCGGACTGGTCCCCGTGATCTTCGGTCGTGATCTCCCGGCCTTGGGCCGAAAGACGCGCTTTCAGATCCTCGAGTGACTGTCGGTCGGGAACGACGAGTTCGACCCACTCGAGGCCGAGCGTCCGTGCCTGTTCACCACCTCCGCTCGCGGGCTCGCTTCGCCCTCTCCACGTGTTGAGTCCGACGTGGTGATGGTAGTCGCCCGCGGCGACGAACAGCGCGCCGTCGTACTGATACTGCACACCCATCCCGATCCCACCTACGTAGTACGCGCGCGAGGCCTCGAGCGAGGAAATCTCGAGGTGGACGTGACCGACCGTGGTTTCCCTGGGAACCGACACCCGTCCGTTACTGATCGACTCGAGTTCCTCGAGGTCGAGCGCGAGCGTATCCAGTCGTACGCCGCCGGTCTCCGTCCGCTCCCACTCCTCGCGCGGCCGATCCCGATAGATCTCGATCCCGTTTCCCTCCGGGTCCGAGAGGTAGAGGGCCTCGCTCGCGAGGTGATCCGCCGCGCCGCTGAGTTGCCACCGGGTTCGGACCCGCTCGAGTGCGTCGCCGAGTGCGGCTCTCGTCGGGACCAGAAACGCCGTGTGAAAGAGTCCAGTTTGTTCGGGCGCGCGCTCGGGCGCGTCGGGATCGGCGATCAGTTCCAGTAGCGGGCCGTTGTCGGTACCCAGTATCGCTCGTTCGTCGTCGGATTCGCGGACCGCCAACCCGACGACGTCTCGGTAGAACTCGGTCTGTCGCTCGAGGTCCGCGACCCGAAGCGCGACCCGTCCGATGTGTGTCTCCCCCCGGAGAACAGGTTCCTCGTCGCTCATACAGCTAGTTGGCGAACAGTGGGTATAAGCGAGGTGGCCGGACCCGTGATCGGCGGTGCGAAGACGGGGCTGTGGCGTCGGTCGTCCTCGCGATACCGTCGCTACCGCGGCGTCTTGGGACAGAGTGTCGTCGAGATCAGTGACCGTTGGATTCTCGGATTCATCCTATCGTCCGCGTGTCCGTTACCGATCGCTCGTGCTCACTTCGAGACATTCATCTCTCGCTCGTCACGATCTGGTGCCGATTCGAACTGTCTCGCTTCGCTGCTGAATTATCGGGATTCGGGAGTACGGTATAGAAAAAAGACGAAAGAAGCGCCATGCGCTGGCGGGGATTTGAACCCCGGTTGTGACCATGGCAAGGTCACGTGATACCACTACACTACCAGCGCCCTGCTGCACTTACACCTAATCCGGGAAGACTGTATAAGAGTTGCGAATCGCAGTCGGGGAGGTACTTCGACACACACCCGGAGTGTCGACGACCTCGAGTCACGAACGCCGCCGTTGGACCCGAAAACCCGTCTTCGCACTCGAGTCGGCTCCGACGTGACGGCCACATATCACGTCCGACGACTATGTGGCGAATTAGCACGAATTCGGCCCTGTGAGCGGTTCACAGCCGAAATCTAATCCGCTATCCTTTTAAGACCCTGTACACAAAGATCGCTACAGTCTAGTGACGAGGCGCCGAAGCGTCACGGTATGACTGTCAGCGTACTCGTGCCGTCGTCGATCGTCCGTGAAGCCGAGGACAAACGCGAGGCAACTCGCAAACTCGGATACGTCGCCCGTGCGGCGACGATCTTCAGGGCGGATCGTCTGGTCGTCTTCCCCGATCGGGAGGGCGAGCGGCGATTCGGCGGCGGGTTCGTAAGCACCGTCTTGCGGTACGCCGCGACGCCCCCCTACCTCAAAACCGAGGCGTGGGGCAAGCGGGACGAACTGGAGTACGCGGGCATCCTGCCGCCGCTCCGCGCCATGTCACAGACCGGCTCCGAATCGGACGGTTCGGGGTCGTCAAGACAAGGAATCGTGACCGAGGTCGGACCTGAAGGGCGCGTCCGGGTCAATTGCGGCTTGCAACACCCGATCTCCCTCAACGTACCGCCGAAAATGGTGGTCGAAGAGGGGGAGCGCGTAACCGTCAGGATCTCTTCGCGACGACCGGTCCGTGCGAAACTCGTCGACGAGCCCCTCCCGGGGTTCGGCGTCGAGCGGACGGACCTCTCCGCAGCTCTCGGCCGTGAGGACGCTGGCGTTCGCATCGCGTCGTCCCGGTACGGTGAACGGCTCACCACCGGACGACTCGAGACGCTGGCCGGACGCGTCGAACGAGACGGGATGACCGTCGCGTTCGGTTCGCCCGAGAGAGGGCTGCCGGATATCCTCGGAATCGAGGTGTCAACTGCCGCCGACGATGGCGGCAGTGGCAGAGTCGAACCCACTGCAGACGACCTGGGGTTCGACCTCTGGCTAAACACGGTTCCGAACCAGGGCAGCGAGGTGGTGCGAACGGAAGAAGCGATGTTCGCCACCCTCGCTTGCCTCTCACTCAGAGCGTGATAGAATGCCACAACCAAGTTCCCCACGCAAAGGCTCACTCGGGTTCGGCCCACGAAAGCGTGCGACCAGCGAGGTCCCACGCTTCAGTTCGTGGCCGGACGACGAAGGACAGCCAACGCTCCAGGGTTTCGCGGGCTATAAGGCCGGCATGACCCACGTGGTGATGATCGACGACAAAGCGAACTCGTCGACCGAAGGGATGGAACAGACCGTCCCCGTCACTATCGTGGAGACGCCGCCAATGCGCGCCGTCGCCCTGCGTGCGTACGAAGATACTCCGTACGGACAGAAGCCGATCACCGAGGTCTGGACCGACGAGCTCGACGACGAGCTCGACCGCGTCCTCGACCTCCCCGGAGACGACTACGACGTCGACGCAGCGGAGGACGACCTCCGCGGGGCCCTCGAGGAGGGTCGCATCGCCGACGTCCGCGTCATCACCCACACGGTGCCCGGCTCCGTTCCGTCAGTTCCCAAGAAGAAACCGGACGTGATGGAGACACGTGTCGGCGGTGGATCGCTCGAAGAGCGCGTCGAGTACGCGCTCGACCTCGTTCGCGAGGGCGGCGAGCACACCATGAACGACGTCTTCCGCGCCGGCGAGTACGTCGACGCGAGCGGCGTCACGAAAGGAAAAGGAACGCAAGGCCCCGTCAAGCGGTGGGGCGTCCAGAAACGCAAGGGCAAACACGCCCGGCAAGGCTGGCGCCGCCGCATCGGGAACCTCGGTCCGTGGAACCCCTCGAGGGTTCGATCGACGGTTCCCCAGCAGGGTCAGACTGGTTACCACCAGCGTACGGAACTCAACAAGCGCCTCATCGACGTCGGTGATGGGGCAGACGCGACGGTCGACGGCGGCTTCGTCAACTACGGCGAAGTCGACGGCCCGCACGCGTTGATCAAGGGCTCGCTCCCCGGGCCGAACAAGCGCCTCGTGCGCCTTCGCCCGGCGATCCGACCCGGAGACCAGCCGCGCCTCGATCCCGAGGTCCGGTACGTCTCCACCGCATCCAACCAGGGATAACGTATGGAAGCAACAGTACGAGACCTGGACGGCGCAGACGCGGGGTCGGTGGACCTCCCGGCGGTCTTCGAGACCGAATACCGCCCGGACGTCATCGCCCGCGCCGTACGCGCAGCCCAGGCAAACCGGAAACAGGACTACGGCGCCGACGAATTCGCTGGCATGCGGACGCCGGCCGAATCGTTCGGTAGCGGTCGCGGGATGGCCCACGTCCCCCGTCAGGACGGACGCGGTCGCCGCGTTCCCCAGACGGTCAAGGGACGCAAGGCACACCCGCCGAAAGCCGAGAAGGACTGGACTGAATCGATCAACAAGAAAGAACGACAGCTGGCCACCCGAAGCGCCATCGCAGCGACGACCGATTCCGAACTCGTCGCAGCACGCGGCCACCGCTTCGACGGCGACACCGAACTCCCGCTGGTCGTCAGCGACGAGTTCGAAGACCTCGTGAAGACCCAGGAGGTCGTCTCCTTCCTCGAGGCCGTCGGTGTCGACGCCGACATCGAGCGCGCCGACGAGGGTCGCAGCGTCCGTGCAGGTCAGGGGAAAGCCCGTGGCCGCAAGTACAAGACGCCCACGTCGATCCTCTTCGTCACCTCGAGCGAGACCGGTCCGTCGCGTGCAGCCCGCAACCTCGCGGGTGCCGACGTCGCGACCGCTCGCGAAGTCGACGCGGAGGAACTCGCCCCCGGCGCACAGGCCGGCCGACTGACGATCTGGACCGAGAGCGCACTCGAGGAGGTGGCCGACCGATGAGCGGTATCATCGACCACCCCCTCGTCACCGAGAAGGCGATGAACGACATGGACTTCGAGAACAAGCTCCAGTTCATCGTCGACATCGACGCCAACAAGCCCGAGATTCGGGACGCGGTAGAGTCGCGATTCGACGTCTCGGTCGACGACGTCAACACACAGATCACGATGCAGGGCAAAAAGAAAGCAACCGTCAGACTCTCCGAGGACGACGACGCCCAGGAAGTCGCCTCGCGAATCGGGGTGTTCTGAAATGGGACGACGTATCCTCGGTCAGCGACGTGGTCGCGGTTCGTCTACGTTCCGCGCACCGTCGCACCGATACAAGGCGAAGCTCGAGCACAAGAAACCCGAAGACGGCGACATCGTGCGCGGCACGGTCGTCGACGTCGAACACGATCCCGCTCGCTCGGCGCCAGTCGTGGCCATCGAGTTCGAGGACGGCGACCAGCGTCTGGTCCTCGCACCCGAGGGTGTCACGGTCGGCGACGAGATTCAGGTCGGGATCAGCGCGGAGATCAAGCCCGGCAACACGCTGCCGCTGGCGGAGATCCCCGAAGGGGTTCCGGTCTGTAACGTCGAGGCACAGCCGGGCGACGGCGGCAAGTTCGCCCGCGCCTCCGGCGTCAACGCGGACCTGATCACCCACGACCGCAAGGCTGCGGTCGTCCAGCTGCCAAGTGGCGAGGTCAAGCGCCTCGATCCCCAGTGTCGCGCGACGGTCGGTGTCGTCGCCGGCGGTGGCCGAACGGAGAAGCCGTTCGTCAAGGCAGGAAAGAAGTATCACAAGATGCGCGCACGCGGCACGAAGTGGCCGCGCGTCCGCGGGGTCGCCATGAACGCCGTCGACCACCCGTTCGGTGGCGGTGGCCGCCAGCACCCCGGCAAGCCCAAGTCCGTCTCGCGGGACGCCCCGCCGGGACGGAAGGTGGGCGACATTTCCTCGCGCCGTACCGGCCGAGGTGGTAACAAATGAGCACTCAGGAGTACCGAACCGGCCGTGAAGGTGAGTTCACCTACCGCGGTCACACACTCGACGAGCTCCAGGAGATGGATCTCGAGGAAGTCGCAGAACTGCTCCCCGCACGCAAGCGGCGAAGTATCAAACGCGGACTCGGTGTCGAGCACCAGAAGCTGCTCGAGAAAGCCCGCGGAAAAGACGAGCAAGAGACCGCCAACTCGCCGATCCGAACGCACCTGCGGGACATGCCGGTGCTGCCGGAGTTCGTCGACCTGACCTTCGAAGTGTACACCGGTCAGTCCTTCGAGCGCGTGCGAGTCGAACCCGAAATGATCGGCCACTACCTGGGCGAGTTCCAGTTGACTCGCAATTCCGTCGAGCACGGACAGGCAGGTATCGGCGCGACCCGCTCGTCGAAGTTCGTTCCACTGAAGTGATCGCATAATGGGAATCAACTACTCAGTCGACGCGGACCCGGAGAAGACGGCGAAAGCCATGCTCCGAGAGCGTCACATGAGCCACAAGCACAGCAAGGAAGTCGCCCGCGAAATCAAGGGCAAGACCGTCGGCGACGCGCAGGCGTACCTGCAAGACGTCATCGACGAGAAGCAGTCGGTCCCCTTCAAATCGCACAACAGCGGTGCCGGTCACCGTTCGGATATCGACGGCTGGGACGCCGGCAAGTATCCGGAGAAGGTCAGTGGTGAATTCCTCGACCTCCTCGAGAACGTCGCCGCCAACGCGGCCCACCAGGGCTTCGACGGCGAGTCGATGGTCATCGAGCACGTCGCCGCCCACAAGGTCGGCGAATCCGTCGGCCGCAAACCCCGTGCGATGGGGCGGGCCTCGTCGTGGAACACGCCACAGGTCGACGTCGAAATCGTCGTGGCCGAACCCGACGACGTAGAGACCGATACCGACGCCGACACAGCGGAGGCCGATAGCTAATGGCAGACGAACACCAATTCATCGAAAACGGCCTGCAGCGATCCCAGATCGACGAGTTCTTCGCAGAAGAGCTCGGTCGTGCAGGCTACGGTGGTATGGACGTCGCCAAGACGCCGATGGGAACCCAGATCGTCCTCAAGGCAGAGAAGCCAGGGATGGTCATCGGCAAAGGCGGTGAGAACATTCGGAAGGTGACGACCGCACTCGAGACCAAGTTCAACCTCGACGACCCCCAGATCGACGTTCAGGAGGTCGACGAGCCGGATCTCAACGCGCGGATCGTCGCCGACCGACTCGCGAACGCACTCGAGCGTGGCTGGTACTTCCGGAAGGCCGGTCACACGACCATCGACCGCATCATGGACGCCGGCGCCCTCGGTGCCGAGATCGTCCTCGCGGGGAAGGTTACGGGTGCCCGCTCGCGTGTCGAGAAGTTCAACCGCGGCTACATCAAGCACAACGGCGAGCCCGCCGAAGAGATCGTCGACGAAGGCCAGGGCGTCGCAGTGATGAAGCTCGGCACGATCGGCGTGACCGTGAAGATCATCCCGCCGGGAGCCGAGCTCCCCGACGACTTCCAGATCTACGACGATATGGATCCCGAAGAGGTCGTCCCCGAGGCCGTCGAGGTCAACGCGGAAGGCGGCGTCGAAGAACTGCTCGAGGAGCCAGCCGAAGACGTGGCCGACGAGCGTGCCGAAGAAGACGTCGAAGACGAACCCGCCGAACCCGGCGAGGCCGAACTCGACGAGGACGTCGTCGAAGAGGTCATCGAGGAAGAAGTCGCTGCCGACGATGACGAAGACGAAGACGAAGGCGCCGACGAAGGAGCCGACGTCGACCCCGATGACGTCGAAGAAGACCTCGAGGAACTCGAGGAAGACGTCGAGGCCGAAGCAGAGGAGCTGATGGCCGAGATGGACGAAGACGACGAAGACGAAGACGAAGACGAGGGAGGTGACGCCTGATGGCGATCCTCCACACCGCAGAGATCCGCGACATGACTCCCGCAGAGCGGGAGGCGGAACTCGAGGAACTCGAGACGGAGTTGCTGAACTCCAAGGCAGTCCTCGCAGCCGGTGGTGCGCCGGAGAACCCGGGCGAAATCGGGGAACTCAAGCGAACCGTCGCGCGGATCAAGACGATCCAGCGCGAGGAAGGCGATCTCGACGACGAATAGCGGATACCGACAACATCAACATGTCACTGACACCCGAGACACTGCCGCGACACGAACTCAACGGACTCCCCGTCCGCGTCGTCGAGAGCGACGACGCGACACGGGAGGGTCTCGAGGGACGAGTCGTCATCGAGACGACGAACACCCTCCACATAGAGGTAAGTGTGTCGCCGGAGGCGGCACGAAAGCGAGGCGGTGTGACCGCCGAGCATCGTGAGAACGGCGAGTCTCGGGTGGTACAGGTGCCGAAATCGGGATCGACGTTCGAGTTTGCGCTCACAGATGACGCCGCCGACTTCGAGAAGGAGTCGGGGACCGTGTCCAAACTG
Organism: Natronoglomus mannanivorans; assembly: GCA_025517485.1. GTDB lineage: Archaea > Halobacteriota > Halobacteria > Halobacteriales > Natrialbaceae > Halomontanus > Halomontanus mannanivorans. The sequence continues at coordinate 55,969 of JAOPKB010000014.1, forward strand.
GCCGATACTGAACCCGGTGTCGACGTGGAAGATCACTCTTCTACCACACCGGACTGTGCTGGCGAGGGCACGGCCTACGTTACGGTCGATGGCGCACGATTGCTCTCACGACCCGCCCGACGCACCGAAACAACCGGTGATTCACCATGGCAATAGGATTGGACGTAACAACCCCTCCGGAACCAGAAAACCCGGAGGAATACGACTACGAGAAGTGTCCGTTCTACGGCGAGCTTCCCGTTCGAGGACAGATCCTCGAGGGACTCGTCGTGTCGACGGACATGGACAAGACCGTAGTCGTCGAGCGAGAGTACGACGTGACGGTTCCGAAATACGACCGTCAAATGAAACGTCGTTCGCGCATCCCGGCACACGTGCCGGGCGTGCTCGAGCCGCTCTCGGTCGGTGACACGGTCAAGATCGCAGAGACCCGACCACTGTCGAAGACGAAATCGCACGTGGTCGTCGAAGTAACCGAAGAAGCGACTGCCGAAGACATCGCCGAGCTGACCCGACAGAGCGAACCCGAAGTCGATCTGTCGACCGGCGACGTCACGGAAGACGCCGAACAAGAGGCAGGTGAGGAGTGATGGAGGCGATCAAAGCCGACGTCACGCAGGGTCTGAAGAAAGGCTCGCTCGTCACCTGTGCCGACAACTCCGGTGCCCGCGAGCTGAAAGTCATCAGCGTCTCGGGCTACCACGGCACCAAGAACCGCCAGCCGAAGGCGGGACTCGGTGACAAAGTGACCGTTTCGGTCACGAAGGGTACTCCGGAGATGCGTCGGCAGGTCCTCGAGGCCGTCGTCGTTCGCCAGCGGAAAGCAGTCCGCCGGCCGGACGGCACCCGCCTCAAGTTCGAGGACAATGCAGCAGTCATCGTCGACGAGAACGAAGAGCCCCGCGGGACCGAGATCAAAGGACCGATCGCCCGCGAAGTGGCAGAGCGCTTCGGCGCAATCGCCAGCACGGCGACGATGATCGTCTAACTGAGAACAGCTATGAGTAAACAACCACGCAAACAGCGAAACCAGACCACGCGTGCCCCGCTGCACCAGCGACAGAAGCAGCTTCACGCCACTCTCTCCGACGAGCTTCGAGAGGAGTACGGTCGCCGCCGCGCTCGCGTCAACGCGGGCGACACTGTCGAAGTCATGCGCGGTGACTACGCCGGTGAGGAGGGCGAAGTCCTCAAAGTGGACCTCACGGACGAGACCATCCACGTCGAGGAGGTTACGGTCGAGACGGCCGATGGCGAGGGCGTTCCACGTCCACTCGACGCCTCGAACGTCCGAATCGTCGACCTCGACCTCGAGGACGAGCGCCGCGAGGCACGTCTGGAAGGCGAAGGCAACGGTGATACCGAATGAGTAACCACCAGAAACGACTCTCAGTACCGAAGTCCTGGCCGGTCGAGCGCAAGACCGCCACCTTCACCGTCAAGGCCGGTGCCGGCCCGCACGGGAAGGACGGCGTTCCGCTCGTCATCCTGCTCCGGGACGTTCTCGGCTACGTCGACTCGAAGAAGGAAGCGCGCTACGCCTTGAGTGAGGATGCCGTCCTCGTCAACGGCGACCCGATCAACGACGAACAGCGTCCGATCGGGATGTTCGACATCGTCGCGTTCCCACAACGCGAGGAGTTCTACCGCGTCTTCCCCGACGAAGGTGGACGCCTCGCACTGACGGCCATCGACGCCGACGCGGCAGACAGCCGCCTCGGCAAGGTCGAGGGCAAGCGTCAGGTCACCGGCGGCGTCACGCAACTCTCCTTGCACGACGGGACGAACGTCACCGCCGACAGCGACGAATACAACGCGAACGACTCCGTCGTCGTCGACAACGAATCCAAAGAGATCGTCGCACACTTCCCCTACGAGGAAGGTGCGCTCGTGACCGCCGTTCGCGGCAACCACGCCGGCAAGATCGGCACGGTCGACGAGATCGACGTGACCTCCGGCAGCGGTTCGAACATCGTCACCGTCAGCAGCGACGAGGACGAGGACGAAGACGGATTCGAAACCGTCGAAGAGTACGTCGTCGTAATCGACGAGAACTTCACGGGAGAAGGTGATGACGAATGAGCGAAGCAACTGACACCGAAACCGGGCTCCACGAGATGCGCGAACCGCGTATCGAGAAGGTCGTCGTCCACATGGGCGTCGGCCGCGGTGGCCGCGATCTCGGACGCGCCGAGGACATCATCGAAGCGGTCACCGAACAGCAGAGCGTTCGGACCCTGGCCAAGCGAACCGAACCCGAGTTCGGTATTCGACAGGGCGAACCGATCGGAACGAAGGTCACCCTTCGTGGCGACGACGCCCACGACTTCCTCGAGACGGCACTGCCACTGGCCGACCTCTCGGCGACGCAGTTCGACGATACGGGGAACTTCAGCTTCGGCGTCGAGGAACACACGGACTTCCCGAGCCAGGAGTACGACCCGAGTATCGGGATCTACGGAATGGACGTCACCGTCAACCTCGTCCGTCCGGGCTACCGCGTCGCAAAGCGCGACAAGGCCAGCCAGTCGATCCCCTCGAACCACCGACTCACCCCCGAGGACGCGATTACGTATCTCGAGGCGTCGTTCGACGTCGACGTGGAGGGAACTACAGATGAGTGAAAGCGAACAAAACGACCAGACGGGCGAGCACGCCGCAAAGCGCACCGGCCAGATCGAGGCCTGCCAGCGCTGCGGTCGCAAACAGGGACTCGTCGGCAAGTACGACATCAACCTGTGCCGCCAGTGCTTCCGCGAGATCGCCCGTGACATGGGATTCAAGAAGTACCGATAATATGACCGGGAACGACCCACTCAGCAACGCACTCTCCGGCATCGACAATGCCGAGAGCGTGGGGCATCTCACACACGAAGTACAACCCGCCTCCAACGAGGTCGGCAGCGTGCTCGAGGTCTTCTACGACCGCGGGTACATCTCCGGATTCGAGTTCATCGATGACGGGAAAGCCGGCCAGTTCGAGGTCGAACTGAAAGGAGCGATCAACGAGTGCGGCCCTGTCAAGCCCCGTTACTCGGCCAAAGCCGACGAGTTCGAGAAGTGGGAGAAACGGTATCTCCCCGCTCGAGACTTCGGCGCGCTCGTCGTCACGACGAGCAGTGGCATCATGAGCCACTACGAGGCCCGAGAGAAGGGGATTGGGGGCCAGGTGATCGCATACGTCTACTAGGTATCAGTATCAATGCGAGTCGAACTCGAAATCCCCGAGAACGTAACCGCCGAGGTCGACCACCTCGATCTGACCGTCGACGGACCGGAAGGCAGCGTCACGCGCCGCCTCTGGTACCCCGACGTGTCCGTCGAGGTCGAAGACGACCACGTGGTCATCGAAAGCGACGTCGAGAACGCGAAGACGAACTCGACCGTCGGTACCTTCGAGAGCCACGTCCGAAACGCCTTCCACGGCGTGACCAACGGATGGGAGTATCAGATGGAAGTCTTCTACTCTCACTTCCCGATGCAGGTCCGCGTGGACGGCGACGACGTCGTCATCGAGAACTTCCTCGGCGAAAAGGCACCGCGACGAACGAACATCCACGGTGACACCGACGTCAGCGTCGACGGCGAACAGCTCACACTCTCCGGACCGAACAAGGAGCACGTGGGCCAGACCGCCGCCGACATCGAACAACTGACGAAGGTCAAAGGCAAGGACACCCGCGTCTTCCAGGACGGGGTCTACATCACCGCAAAACCTCAGGCAGAGACAGGAGGTGCCTGATAGATGGCAGACGAACCAGAGACACTCGAAGACATCAGCGGCGTCGGTGAGAGCAAAGCGGACGCACTCCGCGAGGCCGGCTTCGAGTCCATCGAGGACGTCAAAGAAGCCTCTCAGGACGAACTCGCCGAAGCCGAAGGCGTCGGAAACGCACTCGCCGCCCGTATCAAAGCCGACGTCGGCGACCTCGAGGTCACCGACGAGGACGAGACCGAAGCGGAGATCGAAGACGAGGAGGCCGACGAAGAAGAAGCGCCGGCCGAAGACGTCGAAACCGAACTGCAAGCCCGCGGGCTGACCGAGAAGACGCCGGACCTCTCCGAGGAGGAAGAGCGGCTTCTCAACCAGCGCGCAAGCGAGGGCAAACCGCAGTTCAAGCGCCAGGACTACCACATGAAAAAGCGCACCCCTGAATCGTGGCGTCGGCCACGCGGGGGGCTCTCGAAGCAGCGTCGTGGCTACAAGGGCAAGGGCCCGAAAGTCGCGTCCGGCTACCGGACGCCGACCGCGATTCGGGGCAAACACCCCAGTGGCTTCGAGGAGGTCCGCGTGGAGAACGTGGACGATCTCGAGGGTGTCGACGGCGACACCCAGGCGGTTCGTATCGGTTCCTCGGTCGGTGCTCGCAAGCGCGAGCGCATCGAGGAGGAAGCCGAGGACGCGGGCGTTCGCGTCCTGAACCCGACCTACATCGAAGTGGAGGTAGACCAATGACCGACCTTCGCGCACAGAAGCGACTGGCTGCCGACGTGCTCGACGTCGGGAAGAACCGCGTCTGGTTCGACCCCGACGCCCAGGGAGAGATCTCCGAAGCGATCACCCGTGACGAGATCCGCGATCTCGTCGATCAGGGAACGATTCGGGCCAAAGACGCCCGCGGGAACTCCCGCGGTCGCGCCCGCGAGCGCAACGCCAAACGTGCCTACGGCCACCAGAAGGGGCCGGGCAAGCGCAAGGGTACGAAAGGCGCCCGCCAGAACGAGAAAGAACACTGGCAGGACAAGATTCGTGCACAGCGCCGGAAGCTCCGTGAACTCCGCGACAAGGGCGAGATTACGCCCACGCAGTACCGCCGTCTCTACCGCAAGGCAGCCGGTGGGGAGTTCCGCAGCGTCCGGTATCTGTTGAACTACATCGAAAACGAATACGGTGACGCATAATGGCAACAGGACCACGATACAAGGTGCCGATGCGTCGTCGCCGTGAAGTCCGGACAGATTACCACCAGAGGTTGCGCCTGCTGAAATCGGGCAAACCGCGCCTCGTCGCTCGAAAGAGCAACGCACACACTACGGCGCAGCTGGTCTCACCCGGACCCCAAGGCGACGAAACGCACGCGAGCGCACACTCGAGCGATCTCGAAGAGTACGGCTGGGAAGCTCCCACGAGTAACCTCCCTGCAGCGTACCTCACCGGCCTGCTGGCCGGCAAACGAGCGCTCGATGCGGGCCTCGAGGAAGCGGTGTTGGACATCGGTCTCAACACGGCGACCCCGGGCAACAAGGTGTTCGCGGTACAGGAAGGAGCGATCGACGCAGGCCTCGAAATCCCGCACAACGACAGTGTGCTGGCCGACTGGTCGCGTACGCGTGGCGAGCACATCGCCGAGTACGCAGAACAGCTCGACGAGCCGCTGTACAGCGGTGACTTCGACGCCACCGAGCTCCCAGAACACTTCGACGACGTACGAGAGGCGATCTTAGAATGAGCGGCAACAACTACAACGATGGGTGGGAACCGGTCACCCGTCTCGGAAAGCAGGTTCAGGAGGGCGAAATCGACACGATGGAGGCCGCCCTCAACTCGGGGCTCCCGCTGAAGGAACCCGAGATCGTCGACCAGCTCCTTCCCGGACTGGACGACGAGGTACTGGACATCAACATGGTCCAGCGGATGACCGACTCCGGACGCCGGGTCAAGTTCCGCTGTGTCTGTGCCGTCGGCAACCGCGACGGATTCGTCGGCTACGCCGAGGGACGAGACGATCAGGTCGGTTCCGCCATCCAGAAGGCTATCGGTATCGCCAAGCTGAACATGATCAAGGTACCCCGCGGCTCCGGCTCGTGGGAGGATCGATCGGAGCGACCCCACTCGCTGACCCACCGAACGGAGGGCAAAGCGGGCTCGGTCACCGTCGAACTGATCCCCGCACCGGAAGGACTTGGACTCGCGGCCAGCGACACGGTCCGCGCAGTACTCGAGCTCGCCGGGATCGAAAACGCCTGGACGAAGAGCCACGGCAACACCCGGACCACCGTCAACCTCGCGAAAGCAACGTTCAACGCACTGCAAAACGCCTCGCAAGCGCGAGCGCCACAGCAGCGTGAGGTGGTCGAACGATGAGAGCGATCGTCCAACTTCGCGGCGAAGTCAACCAGCAACAGGACGTCAAGGACACGCTGTCGATGCTCAACGTCCACAAGGTAAACCACTGTACGCTCGTTCCCGAGAACGACGCCTACCGTGGGATGATCACGAAGGTCAACGACTACGTCGCCTTCGGTCAGCCGAGCCAAGAGGTCCTCGAGACGCTCTTGCTCAAACGCGGTGAACCCCTCGAGGGACGTCAGTCGGACGTCGACGAGGAGTGGATCGCCGAGAACACCGACTACGACGACGCCGCGGCACTGGCCGAAGCGTTGTTGGCCGAAGAGACGACGCTGCGCGAACAGGGGCTATCGCCGACACTGCGACTGCACCCACCGCGGGGCGGTCACGACGGTGTCAAACATCCGACTATCGAGGGCGGCCAACTCGGAAAGCATACAACTGAAGAGATTAACGCCCTGTTAGAATCGATGCGATAACCATGACCAGCAAGAAACGACGCCAGCGCGGCTCGCGAACCCACAGCGGCGGGACCCACAAGAACCGCCGAGGTGCGGGCCACCGCGGAGGACGCGGCCGTGCAGGGCGCAGCAAACACGAGTTCCACAACTACGAACCGAAAGGCAAACACGGCTTCAAGCGACCGCAGGACATCCGCGAGGAGGTGCTGGAGATCGATCTCCAGAAACTCGACGAGGATGCGATCCTCTACGTCGCCGAAGATCTCGCCGAAGAAACTGACGACGGCTACCGCCTCGACGCACGCGATATCGTCGAGGACGGCCACGAGGCCGACGTCGTGAAGGTCCTCGGCGGCGGTCAGGTCCGAAACACACTCGAGGTTACCGCAGACGCCTTCTCCGAGGCGGCCCGCGAGAAACTCGAGGAAGCCGGCGGCGAAGCGCTCCTCTCCGAACGAGCACAGGAGGAGGCCGACGCCGACGACGAAACAGCACAGGACGAGGAATAAACGATGGGATGGAAGGAAGCCGCCGAACCGGTGCTGACGCGGATGCCTGCAGTTCGCCGTCCGGAGGGACACGTTCCCTTCAAGCGCAAGCTGGCGTGGACGGCGGGTATCCTCATATTGTACTTCTTCCTGACGAACATCAACCTGCTCGGGCTCAACCAGGCGGAGGCGACTGACCTCTTCGGTCAGTTCCGTGCCATCCTGGCCGGTGAAATGGGCTCGATCCTGCAGGTCGGTATCGGCCCGATCGTCACGGCGAGCATCGTCTTGCAGTTGCTGGGTGGGGCGAACCTGCTCGGCCTCGATACGGACGATCCGCGCGATCAGGTCCTCTATCAGGGACTGCAGAAGCTGCTCGTCGTCGTGATGACGGCGCTGACCGCGTTGCCGATGGTGTTCGCTGGCGGCTTCCTGCCAGCCCAGCCGACGCTGACGCTCGGCGGAGTGACGTTCGGTGAGTCCGGCGTCCAGGCGCTGATGTTCACCCAGATCTTCATCGGTGGGATCCTCATCCTCTACATGGACGAGGTCGTCAGCAAGTGGGGCGTCGGCAGCGGGATCGGCCTGTTCATCATCGCCGGTGTGAGCCAGCGGCTCGTCGCCGGATTCCTCTCGCTGAGCGAAGAAGGGTTCTTCTTCAGCTGGTATCAGATCCTCTTTACCGACGACGTACAGATCGGCTCACTCGTCGGCGGTGACGGACTCTATCAGCTGATCATCAGCGAAGGCCAGATCCTCGCGTTGTTCACGACGGTCCTGATCTTCGCGATCGTCGTCTACGCGGAGTCGGTCCGGGTCGAGATCCCGCTGAGTCACGCCCGTGTGAAGGGCGCCCGTGGTCGCTTCCCAGTGAAGCTCATCTACGCGAGCGTCCTGCCGATGATCCTCGTTCGCGCGCTGCAGGCGAACATTCAGTTCCTCGGCCAGATCGTCAACAGCCAGACGACCATGCCGAGCTGGCTCGGTGTCTACGCGGATGGACAGCCCGTTAGTGGGTTCTTCTACTACACGGCGCCGATCTACTCGCCGGACGACTGGATGTGGTGGACCGGCCTCACCCAAGAACCGTGGATGATCATGATCCGTATCGGGGTCGACCTGACGTTCATGGTCATCGGCGGTGCGATCTTCGCGATCTTCTGGGTCGAGACGACCAACATGGGTCCGGAATCGACGGCCCAGCAGATCCAGAACTCCGGGATGCAGATCCCCGGCTTCCGACAGAACGTCGGCGTCGTCGAGAAGGTCATGGAGCGGTACATCCCGCAAGTGACCGTCATCGGCGGTGCACTCGTCGGGCTCCTCGCCGTCATGGCGAACATGCTCGGAACCATCGGGGCCGTCACCGGGACGGGTCTGCTGCTCGCCGTCTCCATTACGTACAAGCTGTACGAGGAGATCGCCGAAGAGCAGATGATGGAAATGCATCCGATGATGCGCGAGATGTTCGGCAAGGAATAACTATAATCTGTTTTCGGGCGGTTCGTCGCCCGGTTTTCTTGTATCAAAATCGAGACCGAATAGCTATCGCTGTACTTCCGTTCGGGGTGGTGCAGCGTGAGCACCGTTTCGGACAGCTGTCAAAGTACCGGGCCGGGTGTGGCCTCTCCAGCCGCCCCATGGCGCGGTACCTCTCGAGAAGAGACGAAGGATGCACTCGCCAACGAAGCCGTTTCACAGCGCGATGGAACGCCTCTGATGTGCCTCGTCGAGAAGGTGTTTGGCCCTGAGGTCGAATTAGCAGGTGCAGACTACCAGCTCGCCAGACGCTTCTTCGATCGTTATCCTGAATTATTCAAAACCAGTACACGGAGCGGTCTTGTGTGGGTTGAACCGACTCCTGAGGCGTGTCGACGGGCTTCACTTGACGCAGCAAGTAAGCAAAGCACGAAAACGAGAGACGGCGGCGGGGTCGCCCTGTCAACCGCGGAAGCGATGCTCAGACGTCGGAGGCAATTCGACGATCCCGTCGCTCGCGGCGACCTGTTGGGAGCGTTCGCCGCGAAGCGCGAAGCGACCGAGGATCGTTTCCATGCCTTCGAGGACACCCTTGATTCGGGAACGCACATCCTCGTCCCGTATACGACACGCTTCAACTCTGAGCGGCGTGTCGGGGAAACACGCAACCGCTACCGAACTGCATGGGAACGCGCAGCGGAGCAACACACTGATGGTGTCGTACTCACACTGACGACGGATCCGAGCAAGTACGACCATCTCTTCGATGCCGCTGCGACTCTCCTCAAAGACGTTGATCGGTTGAGAGCGTGGCTGGCGTACGACCCAGCTACCGGGCCAGCTCGACCGGGTTACCGCCTCCCGGCGATCGTCGTCCCAGAGTTCACCGCAGATGGAAAACCGCACGTCCATATTGCGTTCTTCGGTGTTTCGTGGCTTACGCCGCAGGTTGCGATCTCGAACTACTGGGACAGGAATTGTAACCGTGGACGAATCGTCTGGCTGGACCGGATCGTGAACCGCGGCGGTCGGTGGCGCTGGGCGACGAAAACGTCGAACCGGAAGCATCCAGATACGGCTGGACGGAGCCCGCGATCGTATCTCGAGGATGGTGTGAATCTGCTCGCAGAGAGTGCAGCTGCCCCCGCCGCCGAGCTTCACGAGGCGGCTGCTGCACTCCGAGACGAGTCACGAGCGGAGACGGCGGAAGATCCAGATCCAGCGGCGCGTGAACGCGGAGAGCGGCTCTGGAAGGCCGCGCTTTACTGGGCGACTGGATTCCGTGTCTTCACGCTCTCACCGTCGCTCAGAGCCTCTCAGGACGACAGCGAGGAGTCAGAGAGACGTGCGCTTGCACCAGATGGAACACCTCTTCCGGCGAACGCCCTACCTCGTTACAGGTACATCGGCACAGCACGATACGACGAGTTCCCGGCATCGGTCCGCGATGGGGCAACCGTCTACCTCGATGGGTCGCCTACCCAGTCAACGCACCCTCCTCCATAGATCGATCGTTCAGAGGATACACGGCGATATAGCGAGCAACCGAAAGGTACGAGAGGAGAATCCCTGATCATGTTGAATAGGTGATCAGAATTGGAGTTGATAAGTCCTTACTCTGCTTTTCATCATCGAAGATGTTACCTCTAAAAAATCACTAAAACAGGGATGAGTTTCCTGATAGTGTCATATTATATTTATAACCCCGGTGAGAGTAGGGTTCGAGTGGTGTGTTACCAATGGGCACTTCAGAGCCAACAAAATACTGTCGGCAATGTGGCACGGAAATGGACGACGAAATACGATACTGTCCAAGTTGTGGCGTTGATCAGTACGAAGATTTAGACGAGATTCAGCAAACCAAATCTGACGACAGCGAACCCAAGGAACGAAAATTCACATTTGGGCGGATACTCGCTTGGATCGCTGCACCGATCATCCTTCTACTCGGATTAACATTGCTTATTTCAGATCCATTTTCAGGAATCTTATTAATACTCGTTGGTCTCTTTACTTTGCCACTTACTCGAGTTCGCCTCCGAGACGACCACGGTATCACGTTTTCTCGATGGGTTGTGCTTACGATTGTACTTGTAGGCTTAATTGGAGCTGGCGGGATGATTGACGGCGACGAAGACATAGCAGGACCCGGTGATACGAACGGAGAGGAAGCGGCTGTAGCTGCTGGTGATGATGCGGAAGCAACTGCTGACGAGGAAGCATCTGATGCAAATGAAGAAGCAGCCGCTAACGAAGACGAGGAAGTCGCTGAAGAAGATGGTCTTCAAGTCCGCATCCTATACGATGGAGATTGGAGCGGTGCAGTTGGGGAAGAAGGATCGACTCAAAGTGTCGAAGGGAATGGAGACGAAACACTTGATGTGTCAGATGATGCTATGATCGTTAGCGCAACTGCTCAGAAGCAAGATGCCTCAGATGACGAACTCGTCGTCCAAATTCTCAACGACGGGGAGATCATTGAAGAGGGGAGCACGACTGCCGATTACGGCGTCGTTGGTATCAGTGTAGTTGTGTGAGATTGAAAAATCGTTATTCCCCTTGCTCAAGGACTTCTACGCATTCGATCCACCCACCTCGAGCAGTAACATAAAAGTAGCAATCAGGCGTCGGAATCAGAGACACCACGCAATCCGTTCGGCGTCGTTTCGAGCCGTCCCGTTCCATGCTGCGATTGTCGTCTGGCGGGTCGCCTCGAGGACCGGGTCGACACCACGCCAGCGTGCCCGGCAGGGGATCCCGCAGAACTCGCGCATCCGATCGTTCGCCGCACCGAAGCCGAGCGACTCACGCGCTCTCACGATCTCGTCGACGGGGACCAGATTGAGGCTGCGGTTGCACTCGAAACAGCGATCGGCCATCGTCACCTCCCCTCGTCGCGATCGCGATCGTCGTACACTTTGAGCAGCCCGCAGCGCTCGCACGCAACGCCCTCGATGGGCCCGTGGACGGCCGAGACGCGCCCGCCGCATCCGCGGCAAGTCATTGGTCATCACCTTCCTCTGCTGGCTCTCGGAAGCCCTCTCGCCAGCACATGTAGCACGGGAGGTCGCCCTGACAGCAGCAGTCGACCGGTCGCTCTCGCCCACCGTCGGCGATCGCGCGCGACGCCGAGTCGTCTGATTCGATCTCCTCATGGTCTTCCTCGAGATCACGGGCGAACACGGGCTCTGCGTCAACGTGCATCCCAATCTGGTCATCCAGCGCGTTGGGGTCGACCCAGCTGGGGATCGGTCGCATACCTGTTTCGTAGGTGATACGTGCGGCGTGCTTGCATAGGCGACGGCCGTCCTTCGTTGGGAGGTTGTACTGAAAGTCGGGACATTCGCAGGCACCTTCGCGGATATCTACGAGGTACTCACGTCCGCTGCCCGAGACGACGAGGTACAGGTCGTCAGCGCCACAGATACGCGGGTCCTGTTCGTCGAGGACACTCATCACTTCGGTCAACGCGCGGACATCCCGTGCGTCGAGGTCGTTGCATTCTTCGCTGCTGGGTGTGTAGGTAGTCATGGCTGTTGCATCCAAGACAGCCCAGCTCGGGTGTTGGCGCACCCGGGCATTCTACCGTGACTGAACGCCCCGAGGAGTGGGTCTGTCTACACCTATACCTACAACGGCACAGGCTATAAAGTTATTTCAGGTGCTCGAGATAGTCGTTTTCACTACCTATTCTGTTGTAGGATCACGTTGTAGGTACCTACAACGGTAAAGGATTACTCGCTCTACGTAGAAGGAAGGAATATGGGACGAGAGCGCGACGAGAGTGGACAGTTCAACGACCAGATTCAACCAGAAACAGTGCTGGAGGTCTTCAAAGCGCTTGAGGACACCGCACGTCCACTCACCGCAACCGATGTTGCCAATGAGATGGATATAGCTCGTCGGACCGCATACAACAAGCTGAACCTCCTCGTCGAACGTGATGAGCTCGAGACGCGCAAGGTCGGTGCGCGTGGTCGCGTCTGGTGGGTGCCACACCTTGATGGATCGGATAGCGGATCAATACCATAGGGGCACCAGCCACTCGAGGATATCGGAGCGAATAGTCGTGAGCTGGCATTGAACAGGTGATCGCGAGGTACAGACCGTCACGCTATACTGCTCGATGGATTTTACCCCCTCTGCAAAGTCGACCCGGGGGGTCGGTTACCCCCGGTGGGGCTACCGGTCCGTAAGTTTCTATCAACCCCCACCATTCATATAATAATTCTGCCATTAAAACGATGGCTCTAACTGGTGTAACACCCTTGGCAGTTCAGAAGCAAGAGGCGGATTTCAGATAGTGTAATGCGTGTTATTCCCGGCCTTAGAACTACTCGGTCGAGTAGAGTTTAAATGGTTAAGGAGTTCCCATTCAAGCGCAACCACTCGCGTCGATCTTCGTAATCGGGAATGAGTGTTCCAACTGTGTTCCAAAACGAATCCGAATGGTCGTCATGAACTGCGTGTGCCAACTCGTGGACAAGGACGTAATCTTGAATCCGGACCGGTGCGAGAATTAGTCGCCAGTTTAACCGGACCGTCCCGTTCTCGTATTCACCCCAGCGGCCCTCGAGTTCACGGACATCGACCGGGACGTCCTCGAGACCCAGCTTTGATTCAAATCGTGGGCTTCGAGTCGGGAGATCGTCTTTCGCACGTCGAAGATACCAGTCAACGACTGCCTGTCGTTTGCGCCGGATACTCACGTGGTCGTCTGGTGCATCGAATCGGTGTACTCGAAGTGTGAATTCGTCCCCATCAAACGAGAGCCGGGGTTCCGTAACATCGTCTTTGATGACATTGAGATGGTACTCACGGCCCCGATACGGGAGCTTCTCGCCGCTCATGAACTCCTTGGGATAGGGTGGCTCCATTTGCTCTTTGAGTCCATAGAGCTTCTCGAGCAGCCACTCACGACGGCTCTCGAGGACCGTTTCAACCTCGTCGATCGTTGCCGTCATCGGGGCACGGACGGTGAGTTCGAGTGACTGATCCAACGAGAGGCCGATGGTCTCGCGGTCCTGTGACCAGTCGATCTCATAGGGGACCACTGTCTGACCGATGTGGAACTCTCTCATTCGTAGTGGGCACGTGCGAGCTCGATCACGCGATTCGTGAGTTCGTCTCGCTCGTGGGTACTTAGGTCGAGATCGTCCTTGTAGAGTTCGATCTTCACCTGCTTGCGGATCTGCTGCTGGACGTTGACCTTCTGTTTCCACTCGACGATGGTTGCGAACTCTTCAACGGCGGAAACGAGTCGACCGGTGAGCTCGAGCAGTCGTTCCTCATCGATACCCCGCTCTTCCGCGTCGAGGATGTCCTCCAGGGCATGATAGAACGAGAGTTCCGTCGTATCGTCGAGGCCCTTCGCCCGAGCGGCTTGATCCCGAGAGCGCATCTCGTCGAGGACGTCGCGCAATTCCTCGATGACCTCGCGATCGGAGAGCCGCTGTTGTTTGTACTTCTCGATGAGTTCCTCGACGCGTTCCTGTAGTGAGCCGTAGTGGACAGGATCCTCGTCGTAGCGGATGTTGAGCTCGTGTTTGACTGCGTGTTGCATTTCGCTTGCTCGGGCCTCGTCGCTTTCTAAGGTATCCAGTTTCGTGTCGAACTCGCCACTGTCCATTACCGATACCGGTTCGTCGTTCAGGATGTCGATCCCTGATGAACGGATGTGTTTCTGGATCAGGGTACGCACCTTCTCGCCACAGCCCTCGAGATTCATCGCGTCATCACGGTACCGCTCTTTCGCCCGGCCGTAGATCGTACTCAGGCGCTCGAGATCGCCCTTGTACGGATTCGCCATCGGATTCGGGAGAACGATGTCCATCAACTTCGAGAAACGCTTGAACGCGTTGTTGAACTCGATACGGGTATCCTCCGGCTCGAGTGTCTGGAGACACGCCTCTGTCTCCTCGAGATCGTCGAAGAACGCCACTGCTTTTCGGTGGGCAGCCTCGAGTTCCGGACCTTTGTCCTCGAGCGGTACCATCGCACGCTCGACTTCGTCGGCACTGAACATCGCCAGTGCCTCCTTCAGGTCGTTCGAGACGCCATAGTAGTCGACGATCAGGCCGTGGTTCTTCTCCGCAAACGGCCGGTTTACACGAGCGATCGCTTGGAGGAGGTTGTGCTCTTTCAACGGCTTGTCGAGGTACATCACCTGCGCGACCGGTGCATCGAATCCCGTGAGTAGCATATCACAAACGACCAGCAGCTCAACCTCTCCCTCCGGATCGATGAACGACTCCTTGTAATCGGACAGCTCTGATTTGGTCGGTGCCCAGGTCTTGACGTCCTCTGGATCGTTGTGATCGTGGGAGACGACGACGCGCGACTCCGGTCCGTTGAACTCGTCCAGTTTCTCCTTGTAGGTGATCGCCGCGCGTTTGCTCGTCGTAACGACCATCCCTTTGAACGGCCGAGCGATATCCTCCTCGAAGTGCTCGATGATGTCGAGCGTTATCCGTTCGATGCGAGATTCGGCCTCGGCGAGATCCTGTGTCCGGGCGTAGCGTTTCTTGATCTCTCCCTTCTCCTCCTCCGTGTAGCCCTCGAAGACGCGATCGAACATCGTGTCGAGCGTCTCTCCCTCGAGATGCATATCGGCGAGTCGCCCTTGGTACAGGATCTCAACGGTCGTGTCGTCCTCAAGCGACTGGTCGATGGTGTAGGTGTCGATGTAGTTGCCGAACGTGCGGCGAGTGTCGCGTTCTTCCTTCTCGATCGGCGTGCCCGTGAAGCCAACGTAGAAGCCGTTCGGAAGGGCCGTCCGCATGTTGTTCGCGAGGTGCTTGTACTGCGTTCGGTGGGCTTCGTCGACCATCACGTAGATATCGTCATCTCTCGAGAGAACTGGAAAGTCTCCCTCCTCGTCCTCTTGCAGCTGGAACTTCTGGATGAGCGTTGTGATCGTCTCGCCAGCGTTGCTACTGAGCTTCTCACGGAGGTCTTCGATCCCTTCCGCTTTCTGGGGGTTCGGGAAGCCACAGCGCTCGAACGTCGCATGGATCTGGGTATCGAGCGCCTGCCGATCAGTCACGAGCACGAGTTTCGGGTCCGGCTGCTCACGGCGGAGCTTGAGGCCAAGGAAGAGCATCGTGAGCGACTTTCCCGACCCTTGGGTGTGCCAGATCACTCCACCCGGTGCTTCGCGCTGGTGGCGCTTCTCGATCCGCTCGAGCGCTTTGTGGACGGCTCGGTATTGCTGGTAGCGAGCGACCATCTTGATCTGGCTGCTCTGCTTGTTCTCGAAGACTGTGAAGTGGCGGAGCTGATCGAGCAATCGCTCGGGTTCGAACAATGCATAGAGCATCCGATACTGATCGGGTACGTAGCTCTCAAGATCGAAGTGCTCGGCGAGGTACTCGTCGTCGACGGGATACGGATCGCGCCATGGCTTGTACTGGCCCTTCGGCGTTCCATAGGTGCCCATTACTGCGCCCTCGTACCACGTCGCCACTGAGAACTGATTATATCGGAACAGCTCTTCAGCACCCTCCGTTCCAGACTCAGTGCGCTCGTTCTGGTAGCGCTGGAGTTGCTCAAGTGACTCGCTCAACGGTTCCGCAATGTCTGGAGCTTTGCACTCGACGACGCCGAGTGGAACGCCGTTGACGAACAGGACGATATCGGGTTTGATGGACTCTACCGGCCCCTCAACACGGAACTGATTGAGCGCGAAGAAGTCGTTGTTCTCAAGGTTCTCGTAGTCGATGTACTTGACCGTCTGGTGTTTCAGTCCATAGCCGCGGTCCTGCTCGACCGATGTGTGCCGGACGAGTTTCTCGTGGATTTGCTCGTTCTCATCCATCGTGCTCGTCCCCGTGACCTGCT
Organism: Natronoglomus mannanivorans; assembly: GCA_025517485.1. Lineage (GTDB taxonomy): Archaea > Halobacteriota > Halobacteria > Halobacteriales > Natrialbaceae > Halomontanus > Halomontanus mannanivorans. Next base: position 72,306 of record JAOPKB010000014.1, read on the forward strand.
GAATCTCGCGGACAGCCTTGTTCAAGTTGTTCTCATCGATCCATGGGTTTAGACGCTCGACAGCATCGCGAAGATGGGACTCAAGTAAAGCTGAAGACACCGTTTCGCGGGGGTCGTGCCATGTCGTTTGGTTTTGGTCAACGACCTCCCAGCCGAGTTGTCTGAGCGTTTCGAGAGCAGGTCGTTCGGTTTCAGCATACTCGTTGGGCATGGTCAGTTATCGGTGTTGACACGGACCTTACCGGTGAGGAGGTCCTGCATGAGTCCATCCTTGAGTTCTTGGAGATTATGCAGATAAGACCTCTCCTCATCTAATTTCTCTGAGATTTTGTCCAATCTTTCAGCAATTATCTTCTGCTCTTCCAAATTCACGGGATAAGGAATCGGTACTTTCCGTAGCGTGCCTAATGTAATTTCATTAAATGTGGACCCCTTTGTCCGGGCGTCTATTAGCGATTGAACTATGTTTGTTCGAATTGCCCACAGCAAATATCGATTATCTATTGAGTCTTTAGGCGATATTCGAGCAGTTCCCTGAGTGAGATTCCCACCATCCAATTCTGGAGGGACTTGATGCACAACTCCGACAGTTGCTCGAATAGTAATCACGAGCTCGCCTGTCCGGATTTTTGAACGGTCGTAGTCTTCTGCGATTTCAGTGGAAGTCCGACTTAATCCTTTGAGTTCCAGTTTTCCGTCCGTCATATCTCCTGTCTTAATGTAAGGAACCCCATCATCCACATGAGGACCTGCTTGTACGATTCCGTAGGTTACATCCTCTTTGCAAAGCTCTTGAAGAGAGGAAACTTCCCAACCAGTGGGTATTGTACATCTCCGAACTTCGTCATACAGATCAGGTTGGTCTTCGGGAAAAGGACGTAACTCACCATGTTCGTTGATTCCACGCGGAATCAGTTCGTTCAATACTCCCCGTTTCAGTTCTTCCGTTTTATTTATGACCTCGTCTGTCTGCTGAATCTGCTCGTCAACCGTCGAGAGGATGTCGGCGATACGGCGCTGTTCCTCTACTGGAGGACACAGCAGTGGCATAGACATCAGATCAGTTTTTGAGAGCTCAATCTGACCAGTCGAACCAGCTACACAGAATACATAGAGCATTGTTTGCCCCCATGTTGATTCGAGATAGTAGCGGAGGAACTCAGGGTCAATAGTGTCCGAGTCTACCGAAACCCGAGTAATGTGTGAATCTATTGCATGAGTCCCAGATTCCTTATCCCAATAGAGTGCTCTACCAAGTGTTCCTTGTCCAGTGGAATTTATCAGGATATCCCCCTTCGTCGCGAAGTGTTTTGGTTTCCAATCTTTAGCAACATCTTCATCAAGATATTTTAGATTTTCCTGATGATAGCCATCCCAATAGATACAGGATTGGTTGAGGACCGGAACCCCGGGCTCATCGACGTACGTCGGTTGTTTGCCGCGAGTTACGACCTCTGAAACGTCTTCGATCCTTACACGGCTCCAGTGCTCGGGGACGGTGATGGTCCTTGGGCCCAACTGCGTCTGGCGGAATCCAGCAGGAATCTCTTCTACTTCAACGGCCTCACTCATCGGTACTCTAACTCCTCCATATACTGCTGCAGCTCCTCATCCGTCTTCTGCCGTTCCTTAGCCAATTCATCTAACTCCCGCAACTTTTCGCTTACGTCGATGGGTTTCTCGGGTTCAGTCGTGTCGACGTACCGTGGTACGTTCAGATTCCAGTCGTTTTCCTCGATCTCCTCCAAGTCAACAAGCCGACTGTGGTGGTCCTCTTCGCGTCCGGTAAGGTGCGTTTCAGCGAGGTACTCGACACCTTCCTGAGTCAGCTGGTTCTGGTTCGAGAGTTCCTCGAAGACCTGCACGCTGGACTCCCGGAGCGTTTGGTCCTCGGCGTAAATAAACTGGACCTTCCCCTCACGTTCCCCGGTTTTGTCCTTGTTCATGATGAGGATACAGCCCGGTGACGACGTATTGTAGAAGAGATTCTCGGGTAACGCGATGACGGCCTCGATGAGGTCGGCCTCGAGAATCGGTTTCCGAATCTTCTTCTCTGAGCGCGAGCGGAACAGTAAACCGTTGTCCATCACGATACCTGCCTTACCCGTCTCCGAGAGCGATGCGAGCATGAGCTGAATCCACGACCAATCACCACGATTCTTTGGCGGCAGCCCGTACGGGAAGCGGTTGTACGGTTCGTTCTCCTGTACCCACTCCTTGCTCCATTTCTTCTGATTCCACGGCGGGTTCGCGACGACGCGATCGAAGACCTCGAGCTCGTCGTGTTCGGTGACGAACTTCGGTTCCGTAATCGTGTCACCCTTCGCGATTCGGGCGTCTTGCAGCTCATGGAGAAGCATGTTCATCTGGCCGATGGCCCACGTGTTCAGGTTCTTTTCCTGCCCATAGAGAGAGATGTCGTCGCGGTCGCCGCCTTCCTGCTCGACGTGCTGGGCAGAGTAGATGAGTAGTCCGCCCGAACCAGCAGCAGGATCATACACGCGATTACCGGGATCAGGATCGACACACTCAACGAGAAGCTGTACGACCTCTCGAGGCGTGTAGAACTCGCCGCCTTTCTTCCCAGAGTCGTCGGCGAACTTCCGGATGAGGTACTCGTAGGCTCGCCCGAAGATGTCGGGATCTTCGAGATCGGCGTTGCGGTATCGATACTTCGTGAAGTGCGTGACGAGTTCGTCGAGCGTGGCGTCGCTGAGACGGTCCTTGTCGTTAAAGTCGACCGAGGTGAGCACACGGTCGGCGATCTCGTCGTTTTCGTCTTCGATCGCTGCAAGGGCTTTGTTCAGTGTCGCACCGATATCGGACGACTGGGAACGGATGTGGTCCCAGCGGGCTCGCTCAGGAACCCAGAACTCTTCGTGGAGGTCACGATCGTCTTCCACGATCTCTTCGGGGATGCCGTGCTCTTCGGCGATCTCCTCGGTTTCCTCTTCGAATCGATCGTTGACGCGCTTGAGAAAGAGCAACCCGAAGATGTAGTTCTTGTAGTCAGAGGCGTCGATACTCCCGCGAAGGATATCTGCCGCTTCCCAGAGATGCGCTTCTAACGTAGAGAGATCGAGTGTCGTCCTCTCGTCAACACCCGGAAGTGTCTCCTGTTCGCGATCCATACCATCATCCATCAATTGAATCTATGTGTAGCTTTCTGTTGAGCAGATATGTTCTCCTCCGTCCTGATGTATGGTCCATCACGTGAGCCGATACTCTCGCCTCTTATTTGCCCATAGACTGCTATTAGGACTCATGTTCACTACGCTGACTGATAGCGATGTTTAGATCAGCAGGATCTGCCTCGACGGAGCGGAGACTACCTTTAAACCATAATGAATCCTTCATATCTGGCGGGAGTGTGAGTACCATCGCAGTTGGCAACTTTTCATATACCTCTTGTGAGAGTTCCTGTGAAGGCCCAACTCTACCATCGACTTCGAGGCGGACACTCTGCTTCGAACTCGAGCAATTGTAGACTGTCATTGCCGAATCTGCCCACTCTGCTTGCTCACAACTGGTTGGAGAGCACTCTTCACCAACTTCGGGCTCCCGATCGCGTTCGTGATCGGGTTGATCACGGGTGAGCGTACAGACTCGGCCATCAATGCCGTGACCACTGTCGTCACCGGTAGTGGCTTGTACGTTTGTTGTTCCACTACCTGTGTTTGTACCGAGTAGTGACGACATCCCGAGTGCGCCGATTCCCAACAGGATACGTCGTCGAAGTACATCTATAGTTGTCATTTTCCTATGGGTATACACCTCCCCCAGAGTTGATAATGGTTTTACATGGTGCCTCGATAAGTTGTGCTGTGACCAACAGGATCGATCTTTCAAAGAAAGCCTCCTCCAACGAGCAACCGCTCATATTTTTTCGCGGTTGACCATGGAGATGGTACCTCAGATAATGATGGACTGATGCTATTGCTACATCGAGAGCCAGAGCATGGACGAGATCCCGCAACCTGCCGATGAGCCGTATTCACGCGGCGACCGGGTTCGTATCTATGTTGGCCCCGATGACCCAGACGAACAGTATCACGGTGACGTCTGTACCGTCCTCGAGGTCCTCACGGACGATCTCGATGCCGAAACCGGGCGACGACTGGACACCTACTCCTATCAGCTTCAGCACGTTGAGCGAGACGAGAAACTTCCAGTCGTCTTTCGTCACCGGGATCTCGTCCCCGCGGACGACAAGGAGTAAGTAGACCTCGTTTCTGACAGATGTCTCGGTTTCCCATGGATCCTATGAAAGTGGCTTAACTACCGTACATCTCGACGAATGTGAATTATAGAGTTTATGAGCGCTAACTTTATATCAACTAATACGAACATTGAATGTCTTCGGCTTCCAAGTACTGAACGCCGATGACAACCAAGTCAGAAAGTCGCATTCCCTGCACCAAAGAAACGCATCGAGAGTGCCGACGTTTGAAAACAGGGTCCGAGAGCTGGGATTCGCTCTTACGGAAGATGGCAGATAGCTATCGTCCAGACGAGTACCCACGGGGAGAATTCCCCCACGGATGGGATCTCGATTCGGAGTGATCCTTCTCGTGTCCTGTAGAACTGCCGACGGTAGCCGTGAAGGCTCCAACTACACCGGCTACCGTCAGATCGAACACAGGCGCAGCCCCGAGAATCCCGTCGAAAGACGGTATGCCGGACTGCGCCGACACACCCAGCGACGACATCTCGAGGTGTCCTGTGACCACCTGTAGGGGATGCTGGGTGAAATTTGTGCCTGTTCGAGTCGCTCGAGCAACCGCACGTGTCACAGGCCGGGGCAGAGCCTCATCTGTCCATCTTACCTCGATGACTACCAGTGACCCAGCGGAACAGCAGAACCGTTCACCAGCCAACTCGACGTCGCTCACGCGAACAGAATCGAAGCGAGCCCAGTACCTCGAGCGAACAACTGATCTCCGGAAGCCGGAGGCACGGGCTCTCGCCAAACGCGAGTCAGGCAAGTCGCAAGCTGCGATCGCTCGAGAGATGGGTACAACCGACCAGACGGTCGCAAGCTACATGGATCGTATCGCCGCCCAGTACGGGCTTGAGGCGATCGAGACAAAGACCATAGACGATCGTGGTGATCTCGAACCAATTTCTAAACAACGGTTTGCACTGCTATCGGACCACGTGCTTGTGCAGTGGATCGAGATGGCCATTCGGCAGCCCGAGTGGATACCGGAGGTAGTCGATCTCGAGCAGCTACTTGATGGGATAGATTACGACCAGCTGGTGGAGACACAGGATACGAAACTGCTGGGGGATATCGCTACGCTCAGAGCGCAACTACCGCTCGGTCAGGAAGAGCAGCCTGATTCGAACGATAACCACCAGTTAGAGGGTGAGAACTGGTGACGATTTCAACCGACGGCAAGCCAGTTCGGGCGCTTCCCGATGGTGGTGTGAGTCTATCAAGTGGATCAAAGCGGAGTGGCGACATCGGATTGTTCGACGAGGTACTCAGGCATGGAGACGTGGTAGATGAGATCGCAGCGGGTAACACATCGGATGCCTACCTCTTTCGGATCATCCGAGCCATTGCGAATGGAGACGATCCAAATTCGGAGGATCTTGATCGGCTACTTGGTGGCCGTAATTATCAGCGAGGGTCGGAATGAGATCAATCGATTTGTTGAACCACCGCCGCAGCGATCCGCTCCATGGCCTCCGGGTCGTCGAGTACCTCCTCGAGAGAGACTCGAGCCTTCACTTTGGCTGGATCATCAGCGTCTTCAACCATTCCATCACGCACGTCTGCCAGAGCATTTTGTTTCACCGATCGGTCGGACACCAGTTGTCCTTCACCACAGCTTGGACAGAACCGCTCATCGGTGAGCAACGTACGGCAGTTCCAGCAGGGTTCTGGTTCTGGTGTAGACTGCTCGTTCGCTTTCGACGTTTCCATCCCCAGCTCGCTTCGGATGCTATCGTTGCGTTCGCGGTCCGTAGTCTCGTCGTAGATCTCGAGCATTCGATCGTCCGCCCAGCCTGCAAGATGCTGGATCTGTTGAGGGGTCAGACCTTCATCGTTGCTGAGACGCGTCATGGCTGCATGTCGAAAGGTATGCGGATTTACGGGTTTCTCGAGTCCTATGTGCTCTGCGGCCTTCCTGAGCATCGCTCGTACGCCATCAGGAGAGAGTGCACCTTCCTGCGGTCTATCGGGATCGTAGTGCTGGACTGTCCAGAGTGGTGCATTCGGATTATCTGGATCTGGATGACCGAAATGCAGCCATGTTCGGACTTCTACGAGGGACCAGAGGAACGTTCGCTTCCGCCGATCCATATCTTTGTGTCCGCCAACGGCATCATCGTTCGGCATCCAGTAAGGGTCATCGTCATCGAGATGGACATCTCCGACTCGGAGTTGCGTAGCAAGAGTGACTCGAGGACCGTCTGCGAGAAACGCAACGAGAGCTCGATCCCGCTGCGTGTTCCGTCCGCGACCAGCAGCTTCTTTCAAATTTTCGATGTCACCCCGTGTGAGTCGTTCATCCTCGAGTTGGCGTTCAACAGTTTGATCGGTGGTCTCGATCTCTTCCCAGAACGGAAACGAACCGTGGCCATCTCGGCTGTCGAGCCAGCGGAAGAACACTCGAAGTGCTCGGGTATAGTTGTACATTCCACCCTTAGTTGGATCAAGTCCATATCCACCCTCTTCCCGTGGTGTGACGAGGAGACTCAACAGGTTATCGAGTTCACTCTTCGTCATTGTTGTGAGCGGGACAGGGGCGCGTTCGCTGGCGCAGCGGAGCGTGCTGAGATCCATCGTAAGAGTGGTGGGCTCACACCCATCCTTTCGGCGGGACTCATGAAAAGCAAGGATAGCATCGCGGTCATCATGGTCGATATCAGCTTCCTCTACTTGCTGAAGCCGTCGGGCGTGCTTCCCGGTGAGATCACCAGTATCGTTAACGTATACCATGACCTCTTCAGGCCTCCACAGATTATAGGAGTTTCGCACCCAAAACGCGCGAGATGTTCGGCAAGGAGTAACGGCCCGAATCGTTCCGTTTCGGTGCTGTTCCGTTCTTTTATTCAAAACGCGCATTCGGAGAGAGCACTCGAGCCGAGAAGCAACGCCTGCGTTTCGGTGGCCGGCAGAAACGGACGGACCAACGGAGACAGTGGAACCGTCTACCGGGCGAGTTCTTTTCCACGAACGCCGCGAGTATCAACCTATGACGCCCGAAGAGCAGGCCGTCCTCGAGTGCGCTCGCGTGGGTCGTCTGGCGACTGCCGACGCCGATGGAAACCCACACGTGGTGCCGATCTGTTATGCGCTCGTCGGGACACCGGACAAGGAACGGGTCGTGTCGGCGATCGACGAAAAGCCGAAATCGACCCGGGATCTCCAGCGCGTCCGGGATATCCGAACGAATTCCTCGGTCGCAGTGCTCGTCGACTTCTACGACGAAGACTGGTCACGTCTCGCGTGGGTTCAGGTTCGGGGTCGAGCGCGGGTCCTCTCGAGTGGGGCCTCGAACGAAACTGACAGTCACGAAACTGCAGTGTGCGCCCTCGAGTCGAAGTACGAGCAGTATGCGTCCGACGCTCACGACCTTCGCGATCGGGCGATCCTCGAGCTCGACGTCGATCGAACGCTGTCGTGGGGCGCACTCGAGGCGTACGAGTGAGCCGTACAGTCGTTAGTCGCTTCCTCGGGACGGTTTGTCGGTAATTCGTCCTGTCTTCGTCTCGAACCAACAGGCAGGACCGGTCGAGCGTGAACGTGAGGAGTCGCCCCTCGCGGTCACCGATACGGCCGACAGACCCGCTCGAGTCCCTCCGCCAGCGAAATCTGTGGCTCCCAGCCCGCTTGCTCGCGGATCTTACTCGAGTCGGCGCAGGTGTCGTGGACGTAGACGTCGTCCGGAATGGGATTTTCGACGTACTCGGGATCGATGTCGGTGCCGAGTTCGTCGTTGAGCAGGTCGACGAGTTCGTTGAAGCTGTAGGCGTCACCGGTGCCGAGATTGTAGACGCCGGTGAGTTCGTGGTCGGCGGCGAGTTCGAGGCCGCGGACGATGTCGTCGACGTGGGTGAAGTCCCGTGTCTGTGAGCCATCACCGTAGAGGACCGGTGAGTCGCCACTGGAGAGGTCGTCGGCGAACTGTGCGATGACGTTTGCGTACTCGCCTTTGTGTTCTTCGGCGCCGTCGTAGCCCTGGTAGACGGAGAAAAATCGCATCCCGGCGACGTTCATGTCGTAGTGGTTGGCGAAGTATTCGGCGTAGCGTTCGCGTGCGAGCTTCGAGGCTTCGTAGCCGGTGTTGACGGTAACTGGCATGTCCTCCGGCGAGGGCTCGGTCTGACTGCCGTAGATAGAAGAAGTCGACGCGTAGACGATCGTCTCACAGCCGTCCTGGCGAGCTTGGTCGACCGTGTTCACGAATCCCTCGACGTTGACGCGAGCACCGGCCGTCGGATCGTCCTCGTGCATCGCGTACGAAGAGAGCGCGGCGAGGTGAAAGACGACGTCGACGTCGGTCGGGAGGTCGTCGTCGAGGACGCTCCGTTGTCGATAGTCGACGCTCCGATCGAGGTTCTCCGGTGTCCCCAGGTATTCGTCGTCGATCGCGATCACGTCGTTGTCGGCGGCGAGTCGATTCGCCAGATTCGATCCGATGAAGCCTGCGCCACCGGTAATCAGTATTCGCTCGTTTTGCATATTCGTCACTTCGTCAGCCGTTCGTAATAATGTCGTCCATTCTCGTCCGATAGGTCGTGTACAGCAATCGAGTGCCGGTACTCGAGTTTCGAATCAGATTTCGTCTGTCGGTCGACGCCGGTGGCCCTGCCAGTCACCGACGACTGAACCGGTGATCGGTTACCAGACCTGAACGGTCGGGGTCTCACACTCCGAGCAGACGACCGCGTCGTTTCCCTTGTACCGTCCCTGCGTGAGCGTTCCGTCACAGAACGCACAGTCGTTTCCCTCGAGAGTCGTCAGCAGGACGTCCTGTTTCGTCGCTGGATCTTCTAACTGTTGCATGTATATCTCACAATAAGTCTATATTGTATAAATATTCTGGTCGTGAAAATAATGATAGATTTAACAAAGACACTATGTTCTGGGAAGGAGATTAGATAACGAAAATAAAGACGGGCGTGAAGATAGAATTCTTCGGTATATTCCCTCAATCGATTATTTGAGTATAGAACGTCTCTTTAAGTTGTTAATTCGCGCCGTTTTATAACGAATTATACTGCTCGTTCAAAGATTGGAAACGGGGACAGACTCGAGTCTCTCCACGTCACCAGAGACGAACGCTGACCACGAAACAGAACCGCCGATCGACCGGGATAGCATATCGTTTCGTTCGGTTGAGACCCACGGCGGCCTCGTCTGAGAGCACGGTGAACGAGCGAACGAGCGTTCACAACCAGCACAAGTATTTATACTATCTCTATATAAATAAATAATAATGGTTATGGGGGGCGGAAAAACGAGGAGGAACCGACGCGAATCGCACCGCTCGAGCAGCGGGTCTCGATTAGCAGCTACCACGGGGGTGGCCACCTCACGAACGGGTAACACATGGGACGAGTAGCCCGATTCCTCGCGGTACCGGTCGGTGATAAGGCACGGCTCCTGACAGCAGCGACGCTACTGCTCGTCGTTCGAGTCGGTATCTTCGTCGTCTCACTGTCCCGATGCAGACGGCTGTTACTGACAGTGGCAGCGATTGCCTCACGCATCGTCCCCGGTTCGCCGACGCCGCCTCGTGTCGCTCGAGCGGTCGACGTCGCCGATACCTACCTCCCCGGTCAGCGGACCTGCCTCATGCGATCGCTGACGTCAGAGACGCTCCATCGACTGTACGGCCACGAAATCGACCATCGGATCGGCGTCGACAAGACTGACGACGGCACCTTCGAAGCCCACAGCTGGATCGAATACGACGGCGAGATACTCATCGGTGATCTCGAGGACCTCTCGCGGTTCGAGCCGCTTCCGTCACTGAACGAGGCCGATTGGCTGTGAGTGGGATCGTCGGGCTCGTCGACAGGGGACAGGGTATCGACGCGGGTGAACTGGCGAATATGCACGACCAGATCGCCCATCGTGGCCCCGACGGCAGTCAGACGTGGTGTGACGACGCCATTGGAATGGGTCACCAATTGCTGGCGTCGACACCGGAAGCGCAGTACGACGACCAACCTGTAAGAGACGGCGCGCTCGTCGTCACTGCAGACGCTCGCATCGACAACCGAGGGGAGTTACTCGAGACGCTTCCAGTCTCGGCAGCTGAAACACCGATTCCGGACAGCGAACTGCTGCTCGCGGCGTATCGTGAGTGGGGTGAACAGTGCGTCGATCACCTGATCGGCGCGTTCGCCTTCGCCGTCTGGGACGGGGACACTGGGACGCTCTTGTGTGCACGTGATCACGTGGGCGTGAAACCGCTGTACTATCACCGTGGCGAGGACGTATTCGCGTTCGCATCCGAACAGAAGTGCCTTCTGGCGCTGTCGTCGGTTCCCCAGAACAGAGACGAGACGAAAGTCGGCGACTTCCTCGTCGGGCTCTCCGAGGATACACAGCGGACGTTCTACGACGCGATCGATCGGCTCCCACCCGCTCACGCGATGACCGTCAGCGCCGACGGGATCGAACGCTGGCAGTACTGGGACCTCGATCCAACTCGGACGATCACGCTCGAGTCGGATGCGGCCTACGAGCGGCGCTTTCGCGAACTGCTCGAGGAGGCAGTCCGGTGTCGGCTCCGCGCACCCGGTCCGGTGGGGACGGCACTCAGCGGCGGGATGGACTCCTCGTCGATCACGGTACTGGCACGCGAGCTATTACCGTCACAGGTTCCTCTCCACACCTTCTCGAACGTGTTCGACGACGCACCCTCGAGTGACGAACGGGAGTTCATCGAGACCGTGATCGATCGGGAAGGGATCACACCCCACTACCTCTTCATGGACGACGTCGGCTCGCTCGTCGACCTCGAGGATGTCCTCGCTCACTACGATCAGCCACCACACAACACGATGCACTTTGCACGGTGGGAGAAAGCGAAATACGCTGCTGACGCTGGTATCGACGTCGTACTAGGCGGTGCACTCGGAGACAGTGCTGTCGGCTACGGTCTGGGATTCCTGCCGGAACTGGTACGAACTGGGCGCTGGAGACGGCTCGCTGACGAACTTCGTGCGATGGGCGAGGTTACGGATGCCCCGCCACGTCATCTCTTCGTTCGACACGGTCTGTCACCGCTGGTTCCGGAGCCGATAAAACGAGGACGCAAGCGTCTGCGAGGGAGAGCAGTACTGGCCCAAGAGGCGAATCCGACGGTCGATGCTGCGTTCGCCGATCGGATCGGCCTCCAGTCTCGATACAGGGAGTTGACCGCTGGCGGTTCCGTATTCCGGCGGAGCGCTCGCCGAACCCAGCACCGATCACTGACGGCCGGAACGAACGCCGCAAACTTCGAGACCAGTGATCTGACGAACGCTGCGTTCGGGATCGAAACCCGGTATCCGTTTACCGACATCCGACTGCTCGAGTTTTCTCTCGCAATCCCACCCTCCCAACAATTGAAGGATGGGTGGACGCGTTCGATACTCCGTCGGTCACTCGACGATCTTCTCCCCGAGAAGATCCAGTGGCGCCCCTGGAAGACGATGATGAACGAGGGATTCTGGAACGCTCTCTCACGTGAGGACGAGCGACTTCGAGCGATCGTCGACGACCCCGGTCCACTGGACAGATATCTCGACACGACTGCTCTCGAGGAGACCTACGAGCGATTTTCCGACGATCCATCGTCTCGAGATGCTCGTGCGCTCTGGCGGGCGCTTTCTCTTTCCGTCTGGCTGGACGACTCCGATTCGGCCACCTCGAAGAAGATACCAGACCGTTCCGTAGTTAATTACTAGCTATCTGTTACAAAGATTTATTACTTCGCCCACTCATCGTGTAGATGATGTCTGGCAAGACAATCAAGGGGTACGAAACTCCTGAAGTGACCGAATACGGTACCGTTGAATCGATCACGCAGAATCAGAACAAGGTCGGATCCGGGGACGACGAGTACTCCGAGATCACGCCACTCGTCGGTTCGGTTGTCGACGCCTAACGACGACCAAACCACACTGCAGTAACCCAGCAAAGACCGAATCGTCTACCAACTATCGTCCTGTCTCTGGACGATCGACGACGTATCTTTTGAGTTCCCAACCATCGATCAGCCGGTTTACGTATCGACTGACCCACGCGAATGCGAATGCAGGTCTTCGGCCACCAGCTCGACGAGCGACGGCAACTGATGATGGTCTCGTGGGCGCCGAAGGACGTGAAACGGTGTCGTCTCTACGATCGTCGAACACTGCTGGAAGTGAGTTGGCGTCGCTTCGGTATCGGAGAGAAGTCCGACCGTATACGTGTTCGACACCAGTTCGAACAGTTGATCTCGGGGTGCAAGCCGTTCGAGTGACAGTGGCTCTCCGTCCCGAAGGAGATAACAGCCTTTCAGTGGGGCCGGATCGGGTACTTCGTCGACGTACTGATACCGTTTTTCGGATCCACCATCGTCGTCCGGCCGAGTCGTGTGCTCCACTTCGAGTGCTTCCACCGCATCTGTCGTCAATCGCAACTGCGGAACGCCGGGGAAGACGGTCGGCGACTCGCCATCAGTTCGTACCGCGACGAGATCGTCCTCGAGTAGCGCGTATCCCTGTTCGTGAAACGCAGCGGCGGTCGTCGACTTGCCGGCACCTCGAGGGCCGAGAAAAATCGCGGCCTTGCCGTCGATCGAAACCGCACTGGCGTGTAACACGAGCACTCCTCGCTGATGGAGGAGGACTCCCATAATTTCGTTTTCGAACAGTCGACGAACCAATTTCGTCGTCACCAGCTCCGCAGCGACCGGATCGAATCGGACACGCGTCCCCGCTTCGACGAGAAACGTCCCGATTGAATCGTACGAGAGCCGACAGCGGTCGGGCTCTGCGTGAATGCGTCGTCCACCGACACCGTCGACCGATTCTGGTACTGGATCGACGTCGTCACGGCGAATCACGACGTCTGCCGCGACGCCCGTTCGCCGATCCGTCGGTAACTCCGGTAAGTCGAACTCCGACTCGATCGTTAGTCCATACGCCGAATAGTAATTCACAGCTTTTGTATTCTATTAATTTAATCCACTTAAACATTCACTCATATCGTGCCGGCGTTCGTTCGGCATATTTGGAGGCAAATCCAAGCACTTACTGTCCCGTATACGAACAGGGAAACGAACGACGATGATGCCCTGGGGCCACCTCGCGGTCGGTTATCTCGTGTACACGATCGGGACCAGAGTGTGGCATCGTCGACCACCGACGGGAGAGGCGACGCTCGTACTCGTGTTCGGTACCCAACTCCCAGATTTGATCGACAAACCCTTGCAGTGGTATTTCGGCCTCTACGATGGGCGAGCGATCGGTCACTCGCTGCTCGTCGTGGTACCACTGTGTCTCGCGACGTATCTTTTCTTCCGTCGACACGATCGCACGGACCTCGGTGTTGCCTTCGCCGTCGGTGTTCTCACGCACATACTCGGTGACGCGTGGCGTGCGATTTATTTGGGCGATATACGGGGGAGAGCCCCCTATCTCCTGTGGCCGATCTGGGAACCACCAACGTACTCCGCACAGAACCCCGGTGACCACCTCGACAAATGGCTCGCCACCGTCCGATCGATCAATTTCGAGTCGCCGAGTGCGTTCGTCGATACCCTGTTCAGCTTGCCTGTCGTCTTCTCGGTGCTCTTTTTCGTACTCTGGGCTGTCGACGGCTTTCCTGGCGTCGGGGCGACCCGACGGATACTCGCGAGGCTGCGAAACGATTACGTTGCTTCCGTTCGGGACCGCTCACGGTAGTATCGCTTCGACACGAGCCACGAACTCGTCTAAGGCCGACAGTGACCGCGGACGCTGAAACCGGACGACTGGTACCGTCTCGGCGAGCCAACTGGCCCTCGCCGTGTGGGATTCGAGGGCGACACGGTCGTCGTCAGCGTAGAGTGCATCCGACATCCGCATCAGTTCGAACGTCGCCTGACTCGAGGAGAGTCGGGTCGTCTCGAATCGGTCGCCATCCTCGAGAACGCAAATCGCTGCGAGCGGTCGTGGCTCTCGCTCGCGAGTGTCTGTAGTGACAGTGTCACTGTCGATGGCGCCCACAGGGCTGTTCACCGCCTCCCTGACCTCGTCGCTGATACTGAGCCGGTCGGTTCCCGGAAGTACTATCGTCGCCGCTCCACGGGAACGAGCGATCACCGTCGCATCGTCGGCCAGTGCGGTGTGGCCGTGTGCGGCACACGCCGCTGCGGCCGTCGACTTGCCCCGTCCCGACGGGCCAGTGAACGCGATCGCCGCTCCGTCGACGACCACGGCACTGGCGTGTACCACGAGGTCGCCCTGCTGGCCGATAGCTGTCCTGAGACCGGGTCCGGAGACGAACCGTCCGACCACCGGGTCCGAAATCGAGACTGACTCCGCCGGGGAAACCACAATCTCGGTCCCACCACTGACACGAATCGTCCCGATCACGTCGTCGAACCAGTAGATCGTCTCGTCGTCAGTGAGGTAGGCGTCGAATCCTCCCGACGGATCGGCGTAGACTCGCTCGAGTTGTGCGGCGACGGCGTCGGGATAGTCCGGCAGGGTACCGTGTCGAATTCGGATCACCGAATACCCGTCCGTTCGGTTCGGCCGATCGAAATCGGATCGCGTCGAGAGTGGCAGTGAAAGTGTGTCGTCTGCGACGATCGGTCGGTCGAAGGCCTCGTAGACACACGTCTCGTTCATAGAATCGAAGCACCAACTTCACGGGGAGTTATTATCGTTCGAGCCGGAATACGCTACCACCACCCCTTCTTCTTCCCCTTCCCGTTCCCACGGTTGCCAGTCGTTCCCGAGTTACCGTCGACACGCGAAAAGTGCCGTCCCTCAGTAATCTCCGCCACGGCACCGAGTTTCTGCACTTCCGGCGTTGTATACTCTTTCATACTGAAACCCATTACTGGAATGAATCCCAGTTATTATATAATTTTGGGTAGTCGGCCGAGCGTGTTTACATATTCGGGGAAATGAAAGCGTCGTCGTCGTGAGAGTCAAACGATAATGGCCCACGATCAAAACCTACCGGCAGTTGCCGTTCGGATCCCTAATCTCGACGACATCGGCGCAAACTCAGACGGACTCAGACAGCCACCACTCGAGCGTCGTCGCCATCGACAGATTCCGTGCGTCGGAGGCGGTCCCGGTGTCGGTCTGGAGTCGCTCGAACCCCGCCTCGAGATCGGAGACGTCGAGGAAGGTCTCGGCAGTCGGCGTCCCGTCGAACAGGGTGCGCTCGATCGTCTCGAGGTCATACGTCGTGGTCCCGTGAACGACGTTCGGCGAGAACTCCATCTTGTCGTCGCGTTCCCTGATCGCCCGTGGAAGGACTCCGGCGAGTCCATCGCGGACGATCGTTCGGTCGAGGGCGTTCGTGACGGTCGCGCCGGGGGGTAACGCGAGTGAGAACTCGATTAGGCGTTTGTCGAAGTACGGGTACCGTGGTTCGATACCCACCGCTGCAGCGGCTGCATCGTTTAGTTCCAGATTGAACGACGGCTCACCGGCCGCGAGCGCCTGTCGCCTGAGTTCCCGCTGTGACTGTGGAGGTTGGCAAACGGCGTCCGTTTCGAGTCTCGTATCCAGTCCGGTTCGCCGAGCGAACTGTCGATCGATCGAGGCCATCGAGCGTTCGACGTAGCGGTCGGTCTCGAACCGCGAGTGACGGAACCGGCGCACCGATTGTGGGGCCAGCGGCGCGAGCACGTCCCGCCAGAGGACATCCACCGTCGAGAGCCAGGGATATCGCCGTCGATAGGCGCGTAATTCGCGGGCGAGCGTGGGAAACTGGCCGCGACGCGCGAGCCCCCGGAAGTATCCCTGTACGCTCGAGCCCATCGTCTGGTCGCCGCCGTAACCGTGGAGGATCGTCCGAACGCCCTCGTCGGCGGCCGCCGCGTACAGTCGCGGGATGAGTAGAAACAGAGACGGGTAGAACGGCCGTCCGAAGTGCTCGAGGAGCGTCTCTGCGTCCGCGAGCGGGCCGAACTGGTCACCGTGAACGGTGTGGGACTCGACCCCACCGGCGTCCGTAACGGCATCGATGAACTCGCGTTCGTCGCAGTCGGTGACGTCCTCGAAGACGGCCGAGAACGTCGGCAACGGTGGTTCACCCCGGTGTGTTCGGAGGGTCGCTGCGACACTGGCGATCGATCCCGAATCGAGACCGCCACTCAACAGGGACCCGACGCACTCGGGACGCTGCCCCCGCAGGCGGACGTCGACGGCGTCCGTGAACAGGTCGCGAAACTGTCGTTCGTACGTATCGTCGTCGACGGGCGGTAACGGATCGATATCCTCGAGTGACCAGTACCGGCGCAGGGTCCGGTCCGCCTCGGTGATCGTGATCGTGTGGGCCGGTGGGAGTCGTTCGAGTTCCTCGAAGCCGGTCGCCGTTCGGTCGTCGAGACGGCCCGCGAGATAGTCGCCGATCCACCGTTCGTCGGGTGTCAGTTCGGTCGGTGTAACGGTCCGAAGTGCCGGGAGCTCCGAGGCGAACGCGAACAGGTCGTCCGTACAGTGGTAGTACAGCGGTTTCACGCCTACGTGGTCACGCGCACAGAACAGCGATTCACGGTCGTGATCCCAGACGGCGAAGGCGAACGCGCCGAGCAACCGTGTGGGACACGTCACTCCCCACTCGCGATACGCCTCGAGAAGCAGGCGGCTATCGGGGATCCGTTCCTGTGACCGAGGGCTGTCGAGTTCGACCTCGAGGGCCTCGAAGAGCTCCTCGCGGTTGTCGATCCTGGCGTCGGCCGTGATCGTGAGTCCGTCGACGGTCGTCGGGAGTGTTGCGGCCAGTGACTCCGGCGTCGTGTGCAATTGCTGGTGACCGAACCCGACCGACCCGTTCGACCATTTCTCACCTCCGTCGGCACCTCGGTGTCCGAGTCGGTCGTGAAGTCGCGCGAGTGTTTCGTCGAGTCCGATTCTCGTCCCCGCTCGTCGGTAGCACCCAGTGATGGCAGTCATCGTCAAGATCCCACTCCGAGACTCCAGCGTTCGGTATGGCGGGAGGTCATCGTCTCGAGGTCGTCGGTATCGATCCGTCTACTGGTCCGTACCGTCGGGTACTGGATACGCGATAGGCACTGTTCGTTCGGATCGGCAAGTGCTCTGCCCACCTAGTCGCTGTCGATCTCGACGAGTTCGCTCGACGAGAGGTCCTCTAGCACGTTGTGGAGGTCTCGGGTACAGCGCTCCGGATCGACGTCGTATTCGTCGACGAGTCGATGCCTGACGTCGGCGACTGTCCGGGGTTCTTGAATCAGTTCCCAGATCCGGCAACCGACCTCGTTGAGCCCGTAGTACGTTCCTGCATCCCCATCGAGAATTACCATCTCGTCGTCCAGTTCTGTCGTGAGAAGGTCGCCGTCGGCGACGACGATCGCCTCGTCTTCGAACGTGTTTGTCATCTATATCCCCTCAAAAACAGTATGTATTTCGATCGTATTAATAGTTCATACTGTAGCTCGGGCTTGTTATATTTGTTTTTGGGTGAGTCGGATAGAACATCGCCGAACGGTGTGGAAACTGGCGCCGGCTCGTCGTCCATTTCCAAAACGTCGTTGACGAACAGTAGTCGACACCGTCAGTCGGGGTTTGGCCAACGAGACCGATATCTATTGGAAATCAGTATAAATGTTTATCAGTGCAGGTGCTTAATACTAGGTCGATGTCTGAGCAATCAACGAAGACGTACGAAACCCCCGAAGTGACCGAGTACGGCTCTGTCGAGTCGATTACGATGCAGAACAAGATCGGAAGCGGTGAAGACGAGTACTCCGAACTGACGCCGCTCGTCGGCTCGGTTCAGTAAAAGGTATTGGACGAGGCTCGATCGATCGACTATCGACGGGCGACGTCCCGACGAATTATTTTTGAATACTACGGCTGTAGACAGTCAGAGACGGTGAGTCGTCGTCTATTCTATACGCTCGAACGGAGATCATCGACCACCAGTTCGACGAGCGACGGCAACTGCTGGTGATCGTCGGGTCGACGGAGGATTCGAAACGGTGTCGTCTCGGCGACCTCGGCACACTGCTGGAAGTGAGCTGACGTGGCTTCCGTGTCGGAGAGAAGTCCGGCCGTGTACGTCTTCGAGATCAGTTCGAACAGTCGTTTTCGTGGGGGGAGTGAGTCGAGAGACAGCGTCTCTGCGTCCCGTAGGAGGTAACAGCCTGCCAACGGTACCGGGTCTGGAACCGCCTCGACGCGTCGATAACATTTCGTCGATCCGGTTTCAGCGGTCGGCACAGGAAGGGACGTCGCTTCGACATCGAGTGCGTCGACCGCGTCGGACAACAACCGAAACTGTGGTACGCCGGGAACCACGGTCGGCGTGTCGTTCTCGAAGTGAATCCCGACCACGTCGTCTTCTAACAGTGGATACCCCTGTGTGTGAAACGCGGCAGCCGTCGTCGACTTGCCAGCCTGAGGTGGGCCAAGAAAGACCGCAGCCCTCCCAGCGACCGAGACGGCACTGGCGTGGAGCGTCAACAGTCCACGCTGGTGGATCAGAATTCCCAGTACCTCGTTTTGAATGTGTCGTCGAAATTCAACCGTCGCGTCTTCGGAGAGTGGATCGATCCATATCTCCGCTCCCTCGCCGACCCGGATCGATCCGAGACCGTCGTACGTCAATCGGCACGTCTGTGGTTCGGCCCGAATACGCCGTTGGCCTTCACCCACGACCGACGTCGGGACCGGCTCGACAGTCCCACGTCGAACGACGACGTCCGCTGGCGTGTCCACTGAGTCGATCGTCGGTAGTCCGGGAAAGTCGAGTTCCGATCGAATCGCCAATCCGTATGCTGTGTAGTGATTCATCGTGTTGTGAGACGTTCGCGTCGCTGCTCACCGGACCGTCCGTTCGTTCGCGTGGTTCGATCGCTGCCCGAAGCAGGCCAGTAGGTGTATGTGAGGTCCGGTTCTACGAATCTCACACCCGCGAACCGACGCCTCGAGACGGTGAGCGGAAGCATCTCTCAGGGTGTCGTCGTCGACTCTACTTGCGAGGCGTAGAGGTCGGCGTAGTGGCCGTCGTTGTCGAGCAATTCTCGGTGCGTCCCCGCTTCGACGAGGTCGCCGTCGACGATGGTGTACAGTCGGTCGGCACCCCTGACCGTCGACAGCCAGTGTCCGATCACGACCGTCGCGTACTCGCGGTCCATCGCGTCGATGCCCGAGACGATCGCTTCCTCCGTCGGCGAATCGAGTTCGCTGGTCGCCTCGTCGAGCAACAACACGTCCGCATCCTTGAGTAACGCACGTGCGATGGCAACACGCTGGCGCTGTCCACCCGAGAGTCTGACACCGTCATCACCGAGTCTGGTATCCAATCCGTCGGGTAACTCGTCTACGAACGCCGACACCTGGCTGACCTCGCACGCACACTCGATCTCCGCTCGCGTCGCATTCGGATTCCCGACCGTGACGTTGTACCGCAACGTGTCGTTGAACATAAACGGGTCCTGACGGACGATGGTAACACGGTCGTGCCACGACTCGAGGTCGATCTCCTCGAGGGAAACGCCGTTCGCTCGAACCTCTCCCTCATCGGGATCGTACAGTCGCGCCATCAACGAGATGATCGTCGATTTTCCGGCACCGGAGGGACCGACCAGTGCGATCGTCTCGCCTCGCTCGACGCGTGCAGTGATATCGGTGACACCGTCGTCACCGTCGTAATGAAAGGTCACGTCCTCGAGCGTGAGTTCGGTGACCGGCGACGGCGCGTCCTCACCACCGTCCGGTTCGGCGTGGGAGTCGAGTTCGTCGATGAGTTGCTGTGTCCGCGCGAGGTGCGGTAACAGTCCATCGAGCGTATACAGGCTGTTGTTGAGTCCACTGATCAGTGGCGAGAGCCGGAACATCGCGAACAGAAACACGCCGAGTGCGGTGAACGAAAGCGACAGGAACTGCAGCGCGACGTAGATGAGTGCGAAGACGACAAGCGCGTTGAACAACTGGTTGAAGTTCTGTAGCGCAGC
Organism: Natronoglomus mannanivorans; assembly: GCA_025517485.1. Taxonomy (GTDB): domain Archaea; phylum Halobacteriota; class Halobacteria; order Halobacteriales; family Natrialbaceae; genus Halomontanus; species Halomontanus mannanivorans. The sequence goes on from JAOPKB010000014.1 coordinate 92,447, forward strand.
CTGATTGCGCTGGAGTTTGACGCGGGTACGAACGAGGTCCTCGTGTGCACGTCGATATTCGCTCGTCAGATCGGCAGTCATGTTGAACAGTTTCACTTCACGAAGTCCCCGAATCCCGGCGTTGACCTGTGACTGGATGGTTTCGTTCGCCAGTGCGACACGGTCACCGATCTCGTAGCCCGATCGGAGCACGAACCGACTAAGAAACGCGATCGTCCCGAGGATCACGACCGAGACTATCGTCAATGCCGGGGACAGTATCAACGCGACCGCCAGATACGCCACGATGAAAAAGCACTTCTGGACGATCTCGAGCAACAGAGTGATGACGTGGGCTGCCTGCTGCGTTTCGGTGACGATCGCGTTCATGATCTCGTCACCGTCCTGTTCGTCCACGAACGAGACGTCCGCAGCGAGCAGTCCTTCGTAAGACTGTTGGCGAAGTTCGTACAGATACTGGTGGCCCAACGACGCCTGAATCCAGGCGAGCAAGAAATTCGCACCGTACCGAACTGTCATCACCGCAGCGAGTCCGGCGATCAGCATCGCGAGATCGAGCTCGAGCCCGAGCAATTGGTAGGCCCGAACGAAGTACCCGACCATGCCCGACGCCTCCTCCGAGATGGCATCACCGGACTGGGCAGTTTCGATGATCGGCACGAGAAAGCCCACTCCGATTCCCTCGAAGAGGGCGGCGAACATACCCAGGAGAAGAATCACAGCGCCGTGGCGTGGCCGATAGGTTATCACGCGCCAGAGGGCTCGGAGTTTCTCTCGGCGCGTTGGTTCTTCGTCGATCATTGTCGTGAGACTCCGTCATTGTCGAGACCGAACTGGCACGGACACGACGTCGTGTGACGACCATTACATCGCGATCGGAACGCTCTCTCCATCACTTCGACTTCACCTCCCTTCTCCGGTACGCCGTCCTTCCACCGGTCGACAATCGGTTCGCTGCACCTGCCATCAGACGGAGACAGCGAACACCAACGTACAGCGGGACGAGCGGCTTGGGCAACGAAACGCGTTCGATATCGCCTCGGTCGGGTTTGAGTGCCCAGTAGAGCCAGAACTTCCCCTTGTCCCGGTACCGTTCGAGGGTTCGTGACTGATAGCGTTTCAGATCGAATCGCCAGTAGTCGGTATCGTCGAACAGTCGGTCACGGACATGGGTTACCAGTGGCTCGATCGTCGGATCCGCATCGATCGGCTGCTGGACCACGTCGGGAAGTGGTGTGTCGAGCACATCCCTCGTGACAGCGAGTCCGAGCAACAACATTCGTTCACAGTGATGATCTTTGGCACGCTCGAGGATTACGTCCCAGTCGAACGAGTGAGACTCGACGTACCGTGCGACGTCACAGAGCCACTGGAGCCGTTCCCATCGGTGTCTGGTCCCGTGAACACAGCACATCAGGAGTCGATCCTCGTGGGAGAGAACGGGAACCTCGGTGCCAGCGATAGACAGTGACGAACGCCGCTCCCAGACCGTTTCGAGGTCGATTCCGGTCGGAAAGTGCTGCGAGACGATCCGCCAGTGTAACTCGACTTCGAACGGATCCGATTCGTGATCGAACGGATAGTCTCGAGCGAACTGTACGTAGGCCCACTCCTGTGTGTTCGTCAGGCCCGCTGTCGTCTCGAGCGTGTACCGTGGCTCGTAGCCCCGCTCGAGGAGGACCGATTTCGCAGCGGGGAGGTCGTCCCGAAGCACGAGAAAATCGAGGTCTCCGAACTCGCGATGCCCGACGGAGCCGTAGGCGACGTCGGCGACGACCGGCCCCCGATACGGAATCGCTCGAATGTCGTGTCGATCGAACGCCGCCGAAAGCGCGGCAACTTCCTGCATCATCCGGAGATTTCGCCGTGCGAAAAACTGTGATCGAGCCTGGAGTTCCTCGAGTATCCCGTCCGGAACTGCGTCCGAACGGTGGCGATGGAGTGTCTTCGAAACGAGTGTCGTCACACCGTGTGCACTCGTGATATCGAGCACGTTATCCCAGTCTATCTCTCTCGGTCCCTCGAGTGATGCTGTCAACTCTTCGCCCGACGTGCCACTCGCTCGTATACATTCCACGACGAGTCGTTCTGCCCCACCATCTATCTCCCCCATTCGTATTAGAAATATATCCTATTACTATAAATTTGGCTGTTATTGAATAGTATTTATGTCGGTTGGATAGATCTGCTTCCGACTCGAGTGTCCAACCGTTCGAAATCCGGATCCTGTCGGTCGCAGATCGGTTCCAAAACGTTACGTCCGATCGATCGCCGATCGATACGCGTCTCGGGCGGTTTCGGTCACTCGATCCCAGTCGTACTGTACAGCGGCATCGACGGGGTTCGTCGGTGGCCGTTCACCGTGAAGCGCTCGCTCGAGGACGTCGGCAAGCGCGTCGACCGTCGGTTCGACGACGAATCCGGCCTCGCCGATTACCTCGCCTGCTGCGGACTCGGGATGATCCGCCGCGATGACGGTACAGTCAGCGGCCATCGCCTCGGCGTAGGTGATACCGAACCCTTCTCGAGTCGACGGGGACGCGAAGACGTCCGCAGCGTGCATCTGTGCGAGAACGTCGTCGTACTCCTCGAGAAACCCCTCGAAGCTGATCTGCGATGCGTTCTCGAGGGTTCGCGCCTTCGCCTCGAGTCGTTCTCGTTCGGGGCCGTCGCCGACGATTCCGAGCGTTACGTCGCCATCGGCGACACGGTCGAACGCCTCGAGGAGGAGTCCGACGTTTTTGTCCGCGATCAAGCGGCCGGCGAAGAGCACGTCGAAGCCGTCTGTAGCGGGGGCTGTGTCGTCGATCTGGTCGACATCGATCCCGTTGGGAACGACGTCGATCTCGTCTCGCGCGGGGCCGATCTGGGCGAGTCTGTCGGCGGTCACACCCGAGACGGCGATCGGGTCGTGTGGCGTGTATGCAGTGAGTCGTTCGGTGACCTTTCCGAACGGTGCGAGTCTGCCGAGGTAGCCGTCCCAGTAGTCGAGCCAGACTTCGTGCCACGTGGTGACCAGCGGTGTATCCGTCCCGAGGGTACCGAGTTTCGAGGCCAACACCGGGAAGTAGGGGAAGACGGAAGCGACGACGATATCGTGGTCGTCGATGTTTCGACGCAGGTCCGGAAGGAGTCGGGCGGAGAAGTCGATCGCTTCGGTGATCGACCGACGGTCGTCGGTGTACAACTCTTGGGCTGGTGCGACCCCATGGAGAGTGATACCTTCGTACGTGGCTACTCGAGGTCCATCCCAGAACTGCCGACCGTAGACGGTGACCTCGTGGCCGTCGGCGGCGAGGCGGGTCCCGATCTCGTGGATCCGTTTTTCGGCGCCTCCCTTGACGAAGGGGTATACAACGTTCGAGACGAAAGCCACTCGCATCACGAATACTATCTTCTAACTATCGTAATAGTGTTCCGAATTTATGTATAATTTGGTTGTATTTATCCCACTCTCTCCTCGTTCTTATAGGGTTGTTGATAGTATGAGAGGGTCAATATGGGGACAGATCCTATATTCGTTGTAAATAGGAGAAGATAAAGATATTAAACACTCAAATCCATTTGGTGTATACGATGACGAAAGAACACTCCGTGATCTTGCTCTCTGCGGATGCACTGCGAGCGAATCATCTCTCGTGTTACGGATACGACCGGGAGACGTCGCCCGTCCTCGACGAGTTCGCCGACGAATCGATCCAGTTTACTCGAGCCTACAGTGCGAGTTCACACACGCGGGAGGCGGTTCCGGCGATCCTCACGGGGGAGTACCCGGATATCGCGATCGGATCGGACTACCGCCTCGCGACGGAGACGATCGCGTCGACACTCTCTTCGGAGGGCGTTTCGACTGGTGGATTTCACTCGAATCCGTTCGTCTCTCGTGCCTACGGATTCGACCGCGGCTTCGACGAGTTCGACGACGACCTTCACTTCGGTGAACACAAACTCGTCGCACTCGCCCAGCGGGCCCTGGACAAACTCAGAAACCGCCACTACGCCCGTGCCGACGAGATCAACGAACGCTCGCTTTCGTGGCTCGATTCGCTTCGTGCCGACGATCGGTTCTTCCTCTGGAACCACTACATGGACACACACGGTCCGTACGAACCGCCGGCAGAGTACCGACAGTTGTACACCAACACCGAGATCTCCGACCGCGACGCTCAGTCACTGTATCAACGTGCGATCAACGATCCGAACTCGATCACGGAGACCGAACGTCAACTCCTGATCGATCTCTACGACGCCGAAATTCGGTACAATGATGCCAAAATCGGGTCGTTCTTCGAAGCACTTCGTGACCGTGACCTGTTCGATCAGTCACTGGTAATCGTTACGGCGGACCACGGTGACGCCTTCGGAGAACACGGTTACTACGAGCATCCTCGATATCTCCACGACGAGATTACCCACGTCCCGCTGTTAGTTCGACCGCCAGGTGGTGCCGACGAGACGGTATCGGTACCGGCGAGTACACTCGATATCGCCGCGACGATCGGGGAGACCGTCGATGCCGAGAAACGGTACGACGGAGTCTCACTATTCGAGCTTCAGGATCGAGACGACCGAACCGTGTTCCTTCAGGCACGCGGTGAAAAAGACGATGGTCACCTCAGACGATACGCATCACGGACCCGTGATGGTTCCTGTTTCTGTGAACGCGACCAGAAGACGGAGGCACTCGAGTTCTCCGACTGCACGTCTCGCTCGCTGCGAAACGAACTCGAGGCACACGTCGAGGAACGCCTTCGGCGAGAAAACGGCGCGGACCCGTCGGACGACGGCGAAGTCGACGAAGAGATCGAACGACGACTGAGCGCACTGGGGTACAAGGAGTGATTCGATGCGAATCGCAATGATTCAGGACGATTGGTGGCCACGGACCGGTGGCGGTCCCGTCCACGTCAAGGAACTCTCGATCGCTCTCGCCGAACAGTTCGATCACACGATCGACGTTTACACGCGCGCACTCGAGAAAGACGGAGAGACGCACACGGACGTCGAGACGTTTGCCGACGGTGCCGTGAGAGTCCACCGGTTGAAACCGTCGACGGAGTACTGGAATCCGATCGGTCGCGGTGCATCGCTCGTAACATCGCTTCCTCATCTGCTCACCGAGGAGTTCGACGTCGTCCACGGCCACACGTTCCTCCCCGCGGTACCCACACGGGCCGCTGGCGCGCTCACCGACGCCGCGACGGTCTTTACCGTCCACGGAACCGCGCTCACGTCGGGCGTCGGTCGAGACGAGTCGATGTTCGCCGGCGTCAAGCGACGACTCGAGCGACAGTTCGTACTCGACTTCGATTACGATCACGTTATCTCCGTGAACACGGAACATCTGGATCTGCTGGGCGCGTATCACGACCGCCTGTCGTGTGTCCCCAACGGCGTCGACCTCGATCGGTTCGACGTCGACGTCGACCGGCGAGACGAGATCCTCTTTCTCGGCCGTCTCGCGCCGAAAAAGCGGGTCAGCGATCTGATTGATGCGTTCGATCGAATCGCCGACGAGGTTCCGGAGACGGACCTCGTTATCGTCGGGACGGGTCCAAAAGACGACGCGTTGAAAACGCAGGTGAACCGCCTCGAGAGAGGCGACCGGGTTCACTTCGAAGGACGCGTTTCGGACGACGCCATTCCACGCTACTATCGGCGGGCAAAACTGTTCGTGTTACCGTCCGTCTGGGAAGGCCACCCGTTGACGTTGCTCGAAGCGTGGGCCGGAAACGTTCCCGTCATTACGAGCGACGTCGAGGGAATCGCCGAGTTCGTCGACCACGAGGAGACCGGCTACCTCGTTCCGCCGGAGTCACCGGACGAGCTCGCGGCCGCGATTCGATACGGACTCGAGAATCCCGCCGAGAGCAGGCAGTGGGCTGTAAACGCCTCAGACCTCGTTCACGAGGAGTACTCGTGGGACGGTGTCGCCGAACGAACGAACCGAATTTACGAACGAATCGTATAGACCGGTGACATTCACATCAATTAGTACTCACCCTACACAATTTTATTAGATTGTATTCGAGAAATTACAGCAACAATCACTCCATATAACCGAGGTTAGCAAGTCTCTCCTCAACGACCGAACTTTCGGTGGTATTGTCGTCCCACGTGTCATCCGCTAATTCGCCCCATTTCTCCTCGTCGTACATTTGATCAACAATTGGTAATACTTCACCATCTCGATCAACATCAACAGGTATTCCTAACGTCGCAGCAACAGTTGGCGCAACGTCAACGATTGATGCCTGTTCTATAGTGTCTGATTCGATGTCTGGGCCTGCGGCAATGATGAGCCCCAGAGGTTTATGATTCATATGTTTGTTGCGACGGAACGGACCGACAATTGAACCACTCACATCGTAGTCATAGTCGCGAGGATAGAGAAGCAAATCGGGAGCATCCTCTAGGTGCGGCCCCTGATAAACGTCTTCTTTCGGTTTGACGGCGTCAAACACTGCAATTCCATCGGGGTCTGTCAGTCGTTCGAGCTTCCTCGTGAGTTCCTCACGGAGTTCATCGTAGTCGTTATCACTGACGGTTCCAGATGGTTCCCGTTCGGCTCTGTTCAGATGGATTCCACAACTGTTAAAGAAGATTTGGAACGCATCGGAGTGTTCCCAGTCGACGGTCTGATTCTGTGCAGAGACGAGTACCTCAGAAGGGAGAAGTCGCTCGATGTGTTTAGCTAGTCCAACGGAATCGAGGAGGGAATGCACACGTCGTGGACTGAGTCCAACCTTTGATGCAGCACTCATCCCAGTTTGAGCTGCCGTAGCGAACGGAGAGTCACTCTTCTGTTCCTTTTCGGATTCGCCTTTTAATTCTGATTTCTTGCTACGGAAGTACCCTGGATCACCCTCAATCGTCTCGCAGTATCCTTCTTCTGCGAGCCAAGTGTTGATATAGAACGTCCACTGATATTCTCCCATACCATGGTCGGAAACGACGAAGACAGTCGGATCGTCCGTGAGATTGATGATATCTTCAACGTATCTATCGACTGCTTCGAGAATTTCGTATCTCGAGGCAGGGTCCTCGAGGTCGTGAAACACCGAATCTGTAACCTGAAACTGTACTGCTAGCAGATCCCAGTCATATCGCTCGTCCAAAAACGTCGCAACATCTCGTCGGCCACGAGCGACATCTACGTACCCCTTGACGGCGTTCTCCGTTTCACCGTACTCAGGATAGATGGTATATTCTCCATATTCTGCTTCGAATTCTTCGCGCAACTCTTCAGGAGACCAAGCGGCGTCTTCTGGCGCGAGATAGCCTGGAACAACGGCGCCGTTTTCGTACTCCGGGACCGGATGAGTGACTGGGAAATTAATACTGAGGACCGATTTACCTTTGGCAGCAGCAACATCCGGAAGATAAGGTGCATCGACATTTCGCCGGTTGATGAGGCTCTTATCGTAGCCAGTCCTCGTGAAGAAATCGAATACACCGTGTGCACCAGGGTTACGTCCGCTTTGCAACGATGGCCAAGCACAAGGTGTCCAGGGTGGGTGCGTACTCTCAAGGTTTCCAGCAGTTCCGTTATCACATAATTCCATCAAAGTTGGTAATCGCCCGTCATCAATCATCGGTGACAAGATATCCCATCCAAGTCCATCAAGTCCAATCAGGATACGTTTCGTACTCATCACTCTTTTAATTCTTCACAGTCATTATTATGATTGTGGTTATAATTGGGCAATAAATGTCTCGCGATGCATTATTCCCTCTCCGAAAACGCCCTTTTTATCTGCTTGCAAACTATAACTTCAAATAGCAACTCCGGTATACCTTTATTTTCTCAGAACGATACCTTGTCTAATGAACGTATTACTACTCAGTGGCCAGCTGGGCTCCGGCGGAGCGCCTCGGGTCTGTCATCAAATAGTGCGTCACTTACCGGACGATATCGAGGTGACAGTTGCCTATCTGGGCGGAAGAGATGGTCTCGTCAATAAGTTCGAACGTGAGGGTATTTCCGTCAGACGACTTGGGGCACGTTCGCTTTCACTTGCTTCAGTTCGGGCGCTTAATCGCCACCTTCGTACACACGAATACGATCTTGTTCACACTCACATGATAAGTGCCGGATTGATCGGCCGCCTACTGGCTACACGGCACGGGTTACCAGTCGTCCATACTGTCCATACCAATTACACGATGCGTCCGATAAAAGCGAAGGTTCCCGATGTACTTTCTGCCCCCTTTGGGGATATTTCTGTTTGTGTCTCTGAATCTGTCGCCCAGTCGCTCCCCCGATACTATCAGTCGGAAACAACTGTAATTTACAACTGTATTGATGTCGACAACATTCGAGCACGTGGAAAGGTGCCGTGGGAGAACCTCGAGTGGACGACTAATCTCGATCCCAATGCTCCTATCGTAGCAAACGTTGCGCGATACGATCCGAAAAAACGTCGGATCGATCTTGTCGACAGTGTTCGAGCCATCACAGACAAATTTCCCAATGTCCAGCTCGTTCTCACTGGCCGTCGTGGTGATCGACAACAGCGACTCGCAAAACGCGCTCGAGAACTCGGTGTCGAGGACAATGTCCATTTTGTGGGTTTTGTAGAAAATCCCCAGAGTGTCTACCGACACGCAGATGTGATCGCACTGTCGTCGGAGGCAGAGGGGTTTAGTATTGGGATGCTTGAGGCAATGGCTCATCGTCGGCCAATCGTTGCTTCCAAGATTCCGGCATTTATCGATGCGCTCGGTGAGGAGTATCCTGGTTTTGTTTGCGTTCAGTCTCCCCAGGAGTTGGGTGTTGAAATTTGTAAAACGATTTCGAACGAATCTCATCGAACGGAGCTAATTTCCACTATTTGCGAACGTATCGATCAGTTTTCGGGGAAACAGGCAGCGAAAGCATATTGCAAGGTATATCGCTCACAACTTATGGACAAAGACGAATCTAAATCAGTTTCTGACTAGGAGTAGAAGCTAGATCCGTACGTCTACATGCACAAAAACTACATCCACTATCCGTCATCTCTTGACGAGACGAATAGAGTCTCGAGATCTACGAACTTAGCCTGCACATACCTGATTGGTAACATATAATAGAAGGTTTTACCATCTCATAATATTGCACTTTCAATATATAACCTTTGGTTTTATAACCAATCATAGTACTAATTAACGAACGGAGACTGGATAAACACGATGAAAATAGAGCGGAGAAAGCTGATTATATTTGCCGCTGCAGGCCTCATCTCAACTTCATGGGGGATTGACCTTCGATCAGAATGGGTTCCGGAAAACAATCCGCAGAATTCGTATCTTGGGGGATACGGGTCAGTATCTACTCATACAGAGACGCCACCTTACTCAGAGGATAAGTCGTTAAATACGACGTCCATTTCTGTAATGGAGATACTTGACGGCGCAGAAACGGATTCGGGAACTGATACAGCGACCGAGGCAGAGGGGTCGATTGATATAGAGTTGCAGACCGAAACAACGCCAGAAGCGGAGAGCTCGACAGACGCTGAGACACAGACTCAGACAGACCCCTCAGACGACATCAATTCTGTCTCACCACCGAGTACCGGGAGTAATAATGCTGAAGAGGAGGTTACACCGACGCCGGAACCAGAATTGCCTGATAGTGGATATGGAATCGACGCTTACGGACATCCAATAGAGTGAATACAAATGGTAGATGAAACACCACGACTCAATTTGAACGTATACGAATTGGGTGATACGACTTGGGATCACACTGATACTGTTGAGGCCCTTGATGAGCACGCGGTTGAAGCCGGTTCAATTCGGGACCGGCCTGAAGAAGGACAGTATGACGATGAACTGTACGCTGCAATAGACCAGAGAATGTTGTGGCGTTGGGACGCAACTGAAGGAGACTGGGAACCATTTGGTGGGTTAGGAACAGATGATGAGCCAGTACCGGGTACGGCCCATTTCGAGTCTGTACAGACAAAACAACGAAACAACGTATTTGTCGCCCAAACAGCGGATGGTTTGCAAGATGCAATCGACAGCGCTGCAGATAATGCATGGTCTGCAAGAAGAGGAGCTGTTATACTACGACCACACGAAAATTATAACCTTACTGATGAAGTGATTTTGCGTTCGAATGTAACCTTGTTTGGTAATGGTGCGTGTCTCTGTGCAACTACGGATGCGAACTTAATTTACGCAGAACCTCGAACCAGTATCTCAGGACCACTAGAACTAGATACGTCTGCTGTTAACGGGTATAGCTCCACTGCGTTATTACTTGATGGTGATCGGGCCAACACCCACTATCGACTTCGAACTCGAGATGTTGTCACTGTTACTGGTCCAGTCAGACTCCACGGTGGTGCCGGAGATGGAACCGGGTTGAAACTCCACACTACAGACAATGGATACATCACTCATTGCCACTTCGATCTTATGATTCGAGGCTATGAAACCCAAGTTCATTGTGAGACTCCTGGAGGATTTGCAAATAGCAATATTATAAATATTGAAGCAGTCCCAGTTGATACCGATCATATATTCCTTCACACAGGTTCCAACGAAGCCAAGTTAATTTGTTTCGGCCATATCCAATGTGGGAACGCAAACGAAATATTTGTCAACGAAACCTCCGAAAAGTCTTTCAAATTTTGGGGTCACATGGAAGACTCACATTGGGTTGAAGGCAACGTTGTCCGAGGTGATAAGATAAATGTTCGATCTGAGTCCGGGATCAATATCTCGTATCAAGAGTGGGATCTTGGAACGGGAACGACTGTTAATAATATTGGAGTTGACGAAGCTGACCAAGAAGAACCGTCTAATGGTGAGTGGAACGCAGGAAATATCGTTGATTTCACAGATACTGGTGACGGTAGCGGGGATGGGATATATCTCAAACATCTCGATGGATCTTGGATACAAATTGACTAATGAAATGCTGGTTAAGTTGAATATATATTGAGCTGGTTTTTCTCGAGTATGGCTTCCACTCTCGGTAGACGAACTTGTAAGCCACACCCTTTCCCAATATTATTACATCACAATATGAATGTGTTTGATTCACCACTAAAGTCTAAGTCACGATAATACGGCAGCTTCCATTTGTGTCCTTATAGAGATGTATTTCAATATGAAGAGTGGACGTAATAAATCTCCGCATCTCCATTAGAAATTGGCTTATTGATACGTGGGTCTCTATCAAGATATTGAAAATCATCCTTTGTAAATGTCAATCCACCATACAGTCCGACACGTTCTTGATAATCACTGTCGGTGACAACGACATAGGTGTTACGTTCAACACCATTCGGGAGGTCCTGATCGTTAAAATGTGGATGGACGTATGAATTTCTCCAATAACTTCGATGATTATTTAATGGTTTGATCGCCTCCATAACCGGAGTCATACCGTGAAGTCCGCGCTCACTTGCAGCTTTTCCGTACAACGCATTTCTGTGTCTGAAAACAGATGTGTGAAGCGCCGTAATAGATGTACCATCCATTTGATGTTCGAAGGTTTTTTCGTATCCTGACATCTGTCCCTCAGTAAGTTGCTGGTTCGATTGGAAGACAAACGGTGATGGGTGCAAAGCGGGGATCGTCGCGAAAAGCCCAAAAACAAGGACAATGGTGATGAGTATAACAGATATTTGGCTCGGGAAAACCCCACCAATGGACCAGTGGAGCCCGATAGGTAGAACTATCGTCCCAAAAACGAGTAAATAACTAACGTAACGTAAAAATTGAGACTGAGAGCCGATAGCCAAAAATATTACAAAAAAGAACCCTGCTGGGATAAACATCGAGACAGTTAGAGTGAAGGTGCGGTTATCGACGGGGACTGTCGGCCGAATTTGAGGAACTAAAAAGGCAACAACGACCACTCCAACAACAATTGCAGCAGCAGTTTCAACGAGCAGTGTTCTCGTGTATATCTGAAATAGTGTCAAACCAACTGCTTCGACAGATGATGACTGTGGGGTCGCTCCACTAGCGGAAGGGCTTGTAAATAATGACTCGAGGTATCCAGCAGCAGCACTTGTGAAACCACGTTGATTCGAGAGCCACAACGCTAGAATTACTGAACTGAGGAGTGTAATTGAGGCAAGTTGATTCGGGCGAATAGACGATGTATGAATATGATCTCGGAAGAATATGTAGGACGTGAATAGAAACAATCCAGATATAAAGACGACTGCTTGTTGTGGGTGAAAGAGAACCAGTGCTGAAAACGTGAATAGCACAACAATCCGATTAGCGTATCGCCGATTGTTGAAATACAGAAGAACAGACAGAAAACAAATAGGAACGAACATGAGTGCGATAAGCGTCGGTGTTGCCTCAAACCGCGGAATTCGAACACCCATGATCGGCATTAGTAACAACGCAGTTACCCAGGACGTTGCTTGAATCTCAGGATCCTGCGTCAGAAACCGTGTTACAAGTGGTACACTGAGTACGAAAATACCAATACAGATTCCAACAATCAGTAGTAACGAGAGACGAGGTTCAAACCCGAGTAATAGACTTATCGCTGATGCATACAAATGTAACCCAGGGTACATAACAACATCAATGCCCATGTAACCACCTAGAAAATCAACCACTGTTCCCAGATGGTTCACTGTATCAAATGCACCGTAGTAGAAATAGCTGCGAAGATACGGTAATGAAGCGAAGGCAAAAATCGCGAGAATTCCGATTATAATCCCCATTTTCTGCGTTTTTCCGCGATAGTACAGGACGGTACAGAGTGTTGTCAACAGTGCGACACCGAGCCCAACCCAGAACAACAAGGGGGTAGCCTGGTAGACCGCCAATTCGTACCCATTTGCAGGGGACCGATTTGCAGAAGTGTAGACAAGGAAAACTCCAAACCATCCGACAGAAAGAAGTATTTTCTTTAATTTTCCCATATTAGTACATCTACCGTATTTACTGATATTGTTCTATCTACCAATGGATAAATATATCTTCATACTTTTGATGTTTTTGCCATGTTGCTTAAATATGGTGGTTAACGGGGAGACCAAATACGCACACCATTGTTTACGCACCCCAAGCAAAAAATAGTTAAGCTATTAGAGAGTGTTATTAACATATGGACTATCTCACAGACTTAGAAAAAGATATCCTATTCCTCATTGGTCAGCATGGAGAAATCACACAGGATAGTCTACAAGAGGAACTCAATAGGGTTTACAGTGATCAGTTAGACAAAGAAAATATCAATGAAAGTATCGCTTCGCTCTTCAACTCACAAATTCTCACAAGGAATGTAAATCAGCAGAATAGTTTCGTTAAGATTAGCGAGCATGGGGAAATGATACTCCGAAGCCAACAAAATTCGTTCTTGAAACGTGGGTATCTAATTCTGAAAAACGAAGGTGTTGGAGAGCTGTCTCGTCGTTTATACAGGTTACTATATCAAAACGCTCCGCCATCGAAAATCACAACCATCAGACGAACCTGTAACCGCTACCGCTATACAACCCCAGTGGATCCACTAAAGACCTACTGGATCAAACCATCATCAATACGATTTCGAACAAACCAACGGTTTTTCAGCAATAAGAACGACCGTGGCAAAGTAACTGGAGGCAGCTGGGATTTACAACGGTTCGACTTTGAGGTACATCCAATATTTGTCGGGCTCGAGGAACGGTTCAAAGACGGAAAAGAGTGGCATGAAACAGCGTACTATCACTGGGCCGGACTTCACATCGATGCAGTCGGTCGTTTTTTTGGGTGTACATCACGTGAGGAATTCGTCGAAAAACGGTGTGCTTTCGTGGAGTCCCTATATACGAATATTCGGACTGACGGGTATAAAACTCAAGAAGAAGCAGAGTTCGCTGACAGTAATCGCCGGCATCAAACGGTCGAGATGACTGTCAACGTCGGTCGAAATGGTGAGTTCCTTGTTTACGACGGCCACCATAGACTGGCGATCGCCAAACTACTCGATATCGACGAGATTCCGGTGAATATACTGGTTCGACACGCAGACTGGCAATCCATTCGTGACGAGGTCGCCCACCAGAACCATCGAGAAACACTGTCAGAAAACGTGGCACAGCATCTCCCACATCCGGATCTCACAGACCTCGTGAACGATATCGATGAATAACGAACAGACAGCCGATCGGCCGAACACAGAGGCCAGTCCTTCCGGCGAACGAGTATCGTTTTCACGACCCGTACGACGTTCGTCCGTTCGATTGGCGACTCCCCGTCTCCGAGCATCTCGAAGGAACCTGTCTCGATCTCTGTGCAGGAGTTGGCACCAGAGCATTCCTGCTGGCTGAACTGTGCGATGAAGTATACGCTGTCGATTCTCGTGGCGAACCGCTCAAGTTTCTCACGACACGGTCGGACTTCGAGACTCACGAACACTCCATTCGATTCGGTTTCCGTTCGACGACGAGACGTTCGACGTTATCGTCACGACGGGTCCCGAATGGCTTCGTTGATGTTCGAATACGTCGATATCGACTGGTGAATTGCTTTCTAATCACCAAGAACCAATGGTCAAAGTTCCGTGGTTGATTTATGAATCAGGACCACGACGGACGATAAAATCAGAAGAGAGTGGAAACGATAAAACATCGGTAGACCAAACAGAAGAAATCGTCAGTGATCGGTTACGTGACTTAGGCTATGTATCGCTGTTCTCCGTTTTCTTCGAGATAAGTTGATTTTTGAGGGTGATTTTCGGAGGGATAGACTCGGTCTTCAAGATGTTTGTATCCTTTTTCGCAACTCGTTGACCGTCAATTCTTTCATCGTGAATAGGAGGCTGAAATAGAGGACGGCTGAGAGCGGTACCAACAGATCCAATCTTTGGGGGAAGACCGTTCTCCCTGCCCAAATCATGATGAATGTCGCAGTAGTACAGCGAACAATCGTCTGGAAAGGTATCCGTGACGGGATAACACTGTGAACCCAGCGAATAATCAGGCTAGATGTGAAGAAAAATGTGATAACAGTGGTGATTGCGGCCCCAAGGATTCCCAAGGTTGGAATAGCAATGAGATTAATGAGTATATTTAGAACAGCACCAGCCCCGCGGAATTTGGCTCGAAGTGCAGTCTCTTCTAGTGCATCAATAGCCGCACCATAGATGTCTCCAATTCCCTTTGCAACGATACCTAAAGCAATAGTACCGACAAGTAAGGATGACGGTTTACTTCCTTCTTGGGTAAGGATAGATATGACATCAGGACCGATGAGGAACATTCCACCAATAGTCGGTACTGCAATTATCAAGAAGTACCTTACTGCACCACGAAGGAAACGCTCACACTCTTCATACTGATTATTGTCGACAAATTTGGACAGTTCAGGAAAGTATGTTTGACGAATTGGCCTCGCATACATTGAAATTGAGACGGCAATTTGATATGCGATCGAGTAAACACCAACAGCCGATGCCCCCAAAAAGAACCCGATCATGACACGATCGGCTCTTGAAGAGACGTTACCCGCAAGTGAGGAGAGGGCAACTGGTATAGAGTATTCGAGATACATTCGAACGCCACTGAATGACGGGATACTAATGCCAATCTCTCGGATAATTTGTATTTGAAGAATGAGTAAGATGACTGCCTCAATCAAGACCATAGAAAGGAACATTTCTATCAGGCCCATATCGAGGACAAGAACGGTGATCCCAACTCCCAATACCTGTGCATATGCTCTCCCACCATCAATTGCCGAATAGATCTTAATTCGAGAATTAATCCGGAAGTAGTTCCGGGCCAAACGGATTAGAATTTGAGTGATTAAGAGGAACGAACCGATGCGAAACACATCTGCATATTCATCGCTTCCCAGCGCTACTGATGAAAGAGTAGACGAAACCATCACTAACAATATTGTGAGTATAACGCTAACAATCCCGACGATTACGAACAGTGAGTAATAGATATCAGCGACATCTTCCTTTCGCCGCCCATACCGCACAAGTGCCGAGTATAATCCAAGACCAAAGACAAGTTCGAGAAGGGTGACAATTGCGAGTACCTGTGCGTATGCGCCGAAAGCAGCGACTCCAAGGTTAATTGTGATCAGTGGGATGAATACTATGCCACGTAATCGAATAGCCAGTATTATTGCGCCACTAACAAGAATGTCTGTCGTTATCTTTTTTGATGCCATTCAAACAAATTATGTTTAGGTTCTTTACATTTTGTCGGTACGACTTGTTCACCAATTCACTCTCTCTGGTATACAAAAAGAGAGTAACCAACTAAATGGAACGAATATAGATTTTAATATGATACTGGAGATTATCTGTTTCATTATGATGTTCATCGATTCATGTCTGACCTTTTGGTTATTTGTTGACATTATCGGAATCGGTCGTAGACGGGTCGTTTACCCACCATTCATTTGTCTACTATACAGATTAATTTTGGCTGTCTTTATAATTATTTATTGTATAGTCAATTTATAGAGATCTACTAATGCACTATCCTAGTCTCATCAACCGACATATACCCTTGTGAAGTCTGTCCTCCCATTCTATTGCCAACACAATAGTGTAGAATTATCGACCCTATTCGTTCTAAGACTGATCATTTCTCGATTGCACCCAGGAAGAACGACGAGAACACCGTCTGCAGTCCGACCACGATAGCCGTAAACGCGACGAGTGATCCCATCGTGAAGGCCACCGAACCGAATCCGTTTGCGACCCACTGTGAGATCAGGATCCCGGTGTAAATCCCGCCGGCGACCAGCAACGCGAGCCCGATCATCGCACCGCGCTCGAGTGACATCGATCCGAGCCACGTCGTAATTTTGTCCTCGGGTTTCTGGATCGGGTTGCTGGCTACGGAGGCGAACACGCCGAGACTCGCGACCTGATAGCCGACGATCACCATGAGGCTGCCGGCGATCATCGAGTGAATGCCGAGGGTCGCAGAGCCGATGGAGGTGCCGGTGAAGGCGAGTCCCATGACCACCAGTCCGAGCATTCCGAGGACGATTCCGGGGACGGAAAACAGGTAGCCGGGTGCGTTGACGAGCATGAACCGGACGTGTCGCCAGCCGTCTTTGAAGCTCTCGAGGGTAGCCTCACCCTCCCGTTCGTGGTACGTGATGGGGACTTCCTCGATCGTCATGTCCTGGGCGCCGGCTTCCATGATCATCTCGCTGGCGAACTCCATGCCGGTGGTCTCCAGGTCGAGTTCCACGAGCGATTCCTGTCGAATGATTCGAAAGCCACTATGGGCGTCGCTGACGCCAGCACCGTAGAAGGTGTTGAGAAACTTCGTCAGGAGCGGGTTCCCGACGTACTGGTGGAGTGGAGGCATCGCACCGGGTTTGATCTCGCCTTCGAGTCGGCTGCCCATTACCATGTCGGCGTCGGTGGTTTCCATCCGTTCGAGGAGTTCCGGGATGGCTTCGAAGTCGTAGGTGGTGTCGGCGTCGCCGATCACGATGTGCTCGCCACGGGCGCGCTCGAACGCGTACCGGTAGGCGTAGCCGTATCCGGGTTCGTCGGGTTCGACGACGATCGCCCCCATTTCGCGGCCGATTTCGGGTGTGCGGTCGGTCGAGCTGTCGCTGAGGATGATTTCGGCGGTCACCCCGAGTTCTTCGATGGCGGTCTTCGCTCGGTCGATACACTCGCCGACGCCGTCTTCTTCGTCGAGTGTCGGCATGACGACGCTGATCGCCGGTTCCTGATCGCTGTCGCGGTCGAGCAGGAGGTGATCGGCCTCGCGATGTTCTGATTCGATGCTGTCGTGCTCGAGCGTCGTTTGCTCTTGATTCTGTCCGCGTCCCTGTTCTTGTTCCTGTTCGAGGAGCGAATCGACGCTATTTCCGGAGTTAGGGTGACCTTGTGTAGTCATCGTTTGGGTGTTGTGTCTGCTCTCATCTGATTTGATCTGGGTCCCACGTGCTCGGGTTTGGCTCCGGTGGGGGCCGGATTCAACCACACCGATAGTGTTGACATCAATACATTCAGATCGATAGTATATATAGAATTTGGATGTTAACTAATAGCTCTCAACCTCTAATATAATGCCCGTTAGTAGGAGATTATAGTTCGTGACGTTCGTGCGACTGTCGACGACGATCGGTAGAGAGCAAGCTGTGAAGCCGCGAGAACGGATTCCAGGACAGGTAGCTATCGCTGGGACGGGCCTCGAGTTTCGAGCGAGCCGTCAGCCAGGGCACATGCGGGTTCAGAACGGAACAGCGACGCTCTCGGGCGGACGTTCTCAGTCGGCCGAGACGTTACGTTGTCCCGACGAGTTCCGGTCCTCCAATCGGACGGTGGTCCCCAGTACGACGGTGCAAAGAGACTGCCAACGGCTTTATCCAGGGAGGACGTCGAGACTGCTTGGCGAAGGAAACGAGAATCGAACGGTGTCGTTCAGTGACCATCGGACGGTAACGTACGTGCCCCACCGTCGACGGGTTCCGGCCCGTAGAAGAGGTCGCCAGCTCGGTCGAGTTGTGCTTCTTCCACAGCGATTTCTGCGTGCGTTTCACAGAACCACTCCGTCTGGCGGTCGTACCCGACCGGATTGAACACCACCTTGTGCGTGCACTCTTTCGAGCACTCATCGTATTCACACAACTGCATAGGTCTGTGGTACCACTCTAGATGGGATAATCTCTGTGCCGTCTCTCAGCGACGGAGACCGGTTTCCCTGTCAGGTACCTCACCGTACTCGAGTCGTCGATCCGTTTCGAGACGCGACACGCCGAAACGAGGGCGGAATCACCGCTTCCATCGGTGTTATGGGTTACCGCGAATCAGACGAGCACATGGGAGCGATCGCGTTCAATCATGTGAGTATTCACGCGGACGATCTAGAGGAATCGGCACAGTTCTACGAGGAGGTCTTCGACATGGAACGGATTCCGTCGCCGAACTTCGACGTCGACGTCGTCTGGCTTCGGTGTGGCGACGCACAACTGCACCTCTTCGACCGTGACGTCGATGCGCCGGCGTCACACCACTTCGCAGTCACGGTAGACGACTTCGAGGCGGTGTACGAGGAGATCGAACGCCGCGGACTGTTCGACCACGACGGTGACACCAGTGACGAGCCCCAGCGAATGTACGCCCTCGCGGACGGGGCCGTCCAGTTGTACGTTCGCGATCCCGCTCACAACCTGATCGAAGTCGACTGGCCCGACGTCGAAACGCTCGAGGAGTCCATTCGTGACGCGATCGTCGATCGAGCGGATCAGAATCCACAGACCGGCGAGGCTGAAGATGCGACGCTGTTCATGGACGATTGACGGCTGAGACGGCTGTTTTTCGGCCTCGGTCTCAAATTCGGTCTCAAGTTCGAGGTCAAGGGCGAACTCGAGTATCGCGTTCGACTTCGTGACCGACTCGAGAGTATCGAATCGGACGTGACAGTAGAGATGCCGATCGAAGAGCTCGCCTCGGTCAGTCGCGTCGAGAGAAGTGGAGATCGGCGAACTCGAGGATCACGTCCCAGTAGCCGCGGTTCAGCGTGTGGCCCGTCTCGCGGCGATACTGACAGAGCGTGTCGGCGGTCTCGGCGGTCAGTTCGTCACCGTCTGAGAGACGCCCGGTTCCGACCAGACCCTCGGCCCCAAGCAGGTCGTAGACCGGAGCAGCAGCCTGTAACGCGTCGTACGCCCGGCCCGGATTCGCCCAGTAGTCTCTGGAACCTTCGGTGTCGAGCAGGGGACGAGGTGCGACGAGTGCGACCAACAGGTGCTGGTCGACAGGAAGTCGGGACTCGCGGCTCCCGAAGGCGGGGAAGACGTCGTTGAACCAGTGTGGGAACGTTCCGTTGATGCGGGCGACCGACTCCTGGTCGTTGTCGCGGCTGAGTGCACAGCCGCCGGTTCCCGACTGGTGGGGAACGACGAGGCCGATCCGTTCGTCGGTTGCGCCGGCCAGCAGCGCGGCCTTGCCGCGGCGCGAGTGGCCGACAACGGCGATTTCGTCGCTTCGAACGACCGACTCCGTCCGCAGGTAGTCGACACACCGCTGGAGTCCCCACGCCCACGCCGCGAGCGTCCCCCACTCCGTTCCCGGCGGGCCGGGAAGGTCGTCAGTATCGTAGTAGGGGTGAATCCCGTCGGTGAAATCGTCCCGATCGGGATCGATATCCGCACAGTGGTACGTGGCAAACCCGTATCCTCGTTCGAGGATGCGTTCGACACACCAGTACTTCCGCTGAGTGCCGCACTCGTCGGTGCCGAACCGGCGACCGCGGTCGGTGATCGTCACCGCATCGTCGTCGACGACAGCGTGGTTTCCCTCCCTATTCAGGCCGAGAAACACGGGGACCTCGTTCACGTCCGTCGGGACGAACAGCGCCAACTCGATCGTCGGCGCGTCGTCAGGTAGGTCAACGAACCGGATCGTGGCCTCGAGCAGCGTCGCCTTCCCGTCGAGGACCGATTCAGTTCGATCGACGTCCGCCGCGATCGGTTCGGGGCCGGGCGCGTAGCCGTAGACGTAGTATCGGAACAGGGCTTCCAGTTCGGAGCGACGGGCGCGCCACTCCGCAGGAGTCGAGACGGGCTCGCCGGCGAGTGTCTCGAGCGGGTCTGGGAGGTCCGGGTTCGACGGGAGTCGGGACGCCGGTGGGAACGCGTCGGTGTCGAGTACCATATTCGTATTCTTTTACACGAACGGAGATGAACGGTTCGGCTATCTCGATGGCTCAGCGTCGGGTCCGGCACCCACTTGAGTCCGCCCGATCGACTACGCATCAGATCAGATCCGTGGTTGACTTGAGCACCGAGATACAGCGAGTACAGGTAGTAGCCCGTCGCGATGGCCAGTACCGCGATGACGAGCGTGTCGGCCGTCGTCGATCCGGCCAGAGCGACCGCTTCGGGTCGCCCGCCAGCCAGCTCGAGGTCGACACCGACGACGTCGATAACCGCGTAGATGAACGCCGTCTGGAGCCAGACGAGCCAGCGCTCGGCGACGACGACCGACGCTGAAGTCGTACTGTACCAGGTGAGGCTGAATATCGCAGCGAGGTAGATCCCCGTTCTGTACGCGACGGTGTGCATCGATTGTAACGCGCCACTCGAGTGTCGGGTCAGCCAGACGCCGACGTGGAACGTGAGGATCGACGCGATCACCAGAAACGAGCAGTTCTGGACGAGCGCGACCGTGTACTGCCACGCGGTCGCCGGGTCTGTTCCGGTCGCGAGACCGAGTGTCAATCGGTGATCGTCGGAATCGGTCTCGAAGCTGCCGTCTCTCCCTGTGACGCGTACGGCGCCAGCGCGCCGTAGAGACCGATCTCGTCGCCGAGTCGCGTGGGTTGGATGTCAGGAATCGCCGGCAGTGCGTACTCCTCGATATGTGGACGGGTGCGCTCGAGGATCGTCTCGAAGTTCGTGGCGCCGACGCCGCCGCCGACGGTGACAAGGTCTGGATTGTAGGCGTTGACGAGCGTTCCGAGTCCGGCGGCGTTGTAGCGGGCGATCCGGTCGAGGTAGTCGTCGGCGACGGGGTCACCGCGGTCGACGGCGTCGAAGACGTCTCGAGCGGTGACGGCTTCGGGACCGGCGAGAACCGTCTCACGGGATTCGGTCTCGAGGAGGTCCGCGACGAAGCCGGCGATCCCCCGGCCGGAACAGTACGCCTCCCACGCGCCGGGGATGCCGGAGCTTTCCCTGTCGGGCGGGCCGATCGGGAAGAGGCCGACCTCCGCCGCGTGGCCTGCCGTGCCCCGAACGACGTGGCCGCGGTCGACGACACCCGCACCGATGCCGGTGCCCATCGTGAGATGGACGACGCAGTCCGCCGTTCGGCCGGCACCGTAGACCCACTCGGCGAGGGCGGCGGCGGTGCAATCGTTCTCGAGTCGGACCGGGAGGTCGAAGCGGTTCTCGATCGTCGGCCCGAGTCGCAGGTCGGTGACGACGTCGTCGTCGGGCGTGTCGATCTCCGCGAGGACACCGGTCGTCTCGTCGATCAGTCCCGCACAGGCGATCGAGACCGCGTCGATCCCGTCGACTCCGGGTTTCGTTCGAAGGTCCTCGAGCAGACGGCAACACTGTGTGGGAAGGCCCTCGAGGTCCGTCCGCTCGCGGTGGACGTCGGTGACGAACGTGCCGTCGGGGGCGCCCACCGTCGCGCGGAGGTTCGTACTGCCGACGTCGAAGAGTGCGATCGTCTGACTGGCGGCCATGTCGGCAGTGTACTGTCGTGGGGGACCGTCAACATGGATTCCCTTCGCTCGTGTAGGCCGCCATTATCGGGGTCGAAGTGGTGTCGCTGCGTGGAGTCAGGCGTCCATGTTCTGGTTTGCATCCGCGTCTTCGCCTTCGTCTTCGTCTTCACTGTCCCCTCCGTCGGCCCCGGCCATACTCACGCCGTCAGTCGGCGGTTCGTTGGGAACCGACGTTTTGTCCGTCTCGGGGGCGGCGTCTTCCTCGGTGGGACCGGTCATCTCACTTGGCTCCGCGGCAGTCTTGGTCGCGTCGGCATCGTCGGGCGCCTGCGTCTCGGGTTCGCCGACGTCGCTCGGTGGCAACGTGTTCGCGGCCGCCATCTCGTCGTCGGTTTCCCCCGGTGTCACGTCGCCGATATCGTCGAGGTGCTCGAGGTCGGCGTCGTCTTCGGAGCCGGTGTCGGAGCCAGGACCGGCCGCTGTAGACTCGTCGGACTGCCAGCCCTGGTTCTGATCCTGATCCTGACTCTGACCCTGGCTCCGGCGCTGACGCTGGCGCTGTGTCAAGCCGATCACCAGCCAGCTACCACCCCACAGCATCGTCAGCACGCCGCCGGTGCGGTTCTCACGGACGGTCCGCAGTCCCTGGGCGGTCGCGACGACCCCCGCAAGCAAGGCGAGCGTCCCGTCGTTTCCGTACGCCTCGATCCGATCGCCGACGCTCTCCGGAAGCGTCTCGTCGATCGACTGTGCGACCGATTCGTCCTCGCGAAGCAGGTCCGTACTCATGAGTAGGAGTCAACTCGAGTACGTCCTCGCGGCGGGTAAACGTGGGCCCGGCGGTTGCACGCTACGGCAAACCGTTCTGCGTTCGAACCAGTTCGATCCGATCGAGTCGGTACCGTTCGTCACCCAGTGTGTTCTTCTTCCTCGGTGAACTCGAGGGTCGTCACATCCGAATCACTCACGGGCGAATCTGCTCCGAGATCGGCCGCCTCGAGGTCGCGAAAGAGAAACCGATCACCGAGGTCGGCGATCCGATAGGCGGTTTCGGTCGGATGGGCGTCTATCAGGTCGTGATCGGCGAGCACCTGACAGCGGTCCGTGATGTGGCGTCTCGAGTACGAACTGTTGAGCGCCATACTCGCCGGTTTGATCCAGCCCATGTGTGCGGCGACCTCGAGGACGATCGATCGGTCGGACGGCTCCATCCACTCTACTTGTTCGTGCATGTTGTCTCCCTTCGGGTTGCGTGCTGGCGTCGTCGCGGGTCGAGAGTCTACGGTGTCTCTCGGTCGATTCCCTATGCGTCGGTTCCACACACCCGTACTTGACGCTATCTCCGTTTTTCTCAGTTCGAGACGACGTCCTCGGCCGTGTTCGATCGACCCGCCCGTTCTCTCGACGGTCTCCCGTCGAGATGGGTCAGGACGTCTCGAGCGGATCCGGAAGCCGATCTGTCTGCGACGCGATCGGCTCGACGAGCGCCTGCCGAACGCTTTTGGGTGCGATTGGCAAACAGACACGTGAGAGTATGCTCTCTGTCACCGCTCGCGGCGTCGAGATTCCGGCGCTCGGTTTCGGTACTGCTCGCATGGACGACCACGACGAACGGGTCCGGGCGATCGCGGCCGCACTCGAGGCCGGCTATCGACACATCGATACGGCTCAGGTCTACGGCAGCGAATCCGCAGTTGGCGAGGCCATCCAGAAGGCCGACGTCGACCGCGAGGAGCTGTTCGTCACCACGAAACTCACCGACGACAATCGCGCACACGGGGACGTGATCCACTCCGTCCACGAGAGCCTCGACCACCTCGAGATGGAGACGGTCGACCTCCTGTTGATCCACTCGCCAAACGACGAGGTCAGCCACGAGGAGACACTCGATGCGATGAACGAACTCCGCGACGACGGCCTCGTTTCCCACCTCGGCGTGTCGAACTTCTCGGTCGACCAGACGCGAGAGGCCGTCGCCCACTCCACGGCCCCGATCGTCACGAATCAGGTCGAGTACCACCTCCACCACCGTCAGGACGACCTGCTCGAGTACTGTATCGACGAGGAGATGATGCTCACGGCGTACAGCCCGCTCGGCGTCGGTGACGCCCTCGACGAGGACGTGCTCCAGGAGATCGGGGATCGCCACGACAAGACGGCCGCACAGGTCGCGATCCGCTGGCTGCTCCAGCAACCACAGGTCTCGACGATTCCAATGTCGTCGTCGCCCGATCACGTCCGGGAGAACTTCGACGTCTTCGACTTCGAACTGACCGGCGAGGAGATGCGCGACGTGTTCCGGGTGACCGGCGGACTCTCGGACGACCTCGCGAGCAAACTGGATCTCTAGTCTCGAGTTGCGTTCGGCTCCGATCGGAGACGAGAATCGAAGCGATCGAAAGTCGCCCTCGAGTCGTCCCGAATCGAACACACCTCGAGCGCCGGGACCGGTCTCGATTGGCTCGATCGCGACGAGTCGCCGACAAGTATATCAAGACCGATCCAGTTCACCGACACCGATTTATCGATCGATCGGTATACACTACCAGTAGCCGTGTGTGACCACTCCACAACCTGCTCGAGCGACGAGGACTGTCGACTCGTCCTCAGAAACCGTCTGACGCGGATGGAGACGTTCGAGTACTACTGCAAGGCCCACCTCGTCGCCCGCGTGTGGGACCTCGAGCACGACGACAGTCTGGACGTGGTCGATGCGACGTTTCTCGAGCGGTGACACGTCGGTTCTGTCGCTACAATTGCGAGAACAGTCACGCCCCGTTCTGTGAACGGACGCGCCGTTCAGGAGGGCGTGACGTCGATATTCCAGCCGGGGTCGTGACCGGTTCGTTCGATGTGGTCAGACCGGCACGCCGGGCAGTAGTCGGGTGTACCGGTGACGTTCCGAGGGACGTAGACCGCGCCGCGACACTCCACACACGCATCGGAGACGATGGTCGCGCAGTCAGCACAGAGATTGAAGTCGTCGACCGTGAGTTCGCGCAGGGGTTCGAGTTGTTTGTCCAAAGTGTACTCGTCGATGGCCGCCTGACAGTTCTGACACGGTTTCATGGCGATACGATTCGTACCATGTGACACCAACACATAGTCTTGACGCCCGTCGGAGTTTTCGCTCGGTCCATCCGTCGTCTCGATACCGTCTTCTCGAGCGATGAGACGATCGATGGCGGGTCGGGTCGAAGCACGCTCTCGAGTCAGGGGTGGTAGATGGCGGAGTGGGTCGACGCGATCAATCGTCCGTTGCAGGGATCGATCGCGTTTCCGTCGGCACCGACTGTGTCGCGTACGGCGCCAGCGCGCCGTAGAGTCCGATCTCGTCGCCCAACCGTGTCGGCTGAATGTCGGGAATCGCCGGAAGCGCGTACCGCTCTATGTGCGGTCTGGTTCGCTCGAGGATCGTCTCGAAGTTCGAGGCGCCGACGCCGCCGCCGACGGTGACAAGGTCGGGGTTGTAGGCGTTGACGAGTGTGCCGAGTCCGGCGGCGTTGTAGCGGGCGATCCGGTCGAGGTAGTCGTCGGCGACGGGGTCAGGGTCAGGGTCGGAGGCAGCCTCGAAGACGTCTCGAGCGGTGAGGTCCTCGGCGTCCAGAACCGTCTCCCGTGTCTCGGTCTTCAGAAGGTCTCGCACGAAGCCGGCGATCCCCCGGCCGGAGCAGTAGGCCTCCCACGCGCCGGGGACGCCGGAGCTGGCTCTGTCGGGTGGGCCGATCGGGAAGAGCCCGACCTCCGTCGCGTGACCGTCGGCGCCGCGGACGACGTGGCCGTGGTCGACGACACCCGCACCGATGCCGGTGCCCATCGTGAGGTGGACGACACAGTCTGCGGTCTGCCCAGCGCCGTAGACCCACTCGGCGAGGGCGGCGGCGGTGCAATCGTTCTCGAGTCGGACCGGGAGGTCGAAGCGATTCTCGATCGTCGGGCCGAGCGGGATGTCACGGACGACGGCGTCGTCGGGCGTATCGATCTCCTGAACGACGCCCCCGTCGACGAGCCCCGCACAGGCGATCGAGACCGCGTCGATCGCCGCCTGCGACTGGAGGGCCTCGAGACGACTGCAGACCTGTGACTCGAGGTCGCGTATTCGGGTCGGTTCGACGTGGATATCCGTCGTGACGGTGTCGTCGGGAGTTCCCACTGCAGAGCGGAGATTCGTGCTGCCAATACCGAAGAGGGCGATCGTCTGGTCGGCGGGCATTCGTCAGTGCTGTCATCACGAGACTGCATCAAGCTGTGGGCCGATCTCGACGAGCGTGACGTGTTCTCCTCTCGACCCACTGGCGCAGCCAGATCAGTACGTCTGCGGCGGTCGCTCGAGCACCTCGAAGATCTCCCGTGCGCGATACTCACGATTGCGTTTCTTCCCTGTGGTTTCCTCGAGGATTCCCTCCGACTCGAGTCGATCGAGCGCCCGATATGCGGTCGGTCCGGTGACGTCGAGCAATTCTTCGACGACGGCCGCAGTGAGATACGGCTGTTCGAACAGTAAACGCGCGAGTCGAGCGTACGCGGCGGCGTCGTCGCCGTATTCGGCTTCGTATTCTCGCTGCAGGGTGTGCAATTCCCGTGATCGCAAGAGTGATTCCTCCGCCTGATGGCGGATCCCCGTTACGAAGAAGTCGATCCAGGCTTCCCACTCACCGTCCCTACGGACGGCGTTCATGCGGTCGACGTAGGTCTCTTTGTAGCGGTTGAGGTACTCGCTAAGGTAAAGGGTCGGTTGCTC
The DNA here is from genome assembly GCA_025517485.1 of Natronoglomus mannanivorans. Classification (GTDB taxonomy): domain Archaea; phylum Halobacteriota; class Halobacteria; order Halobacteriales; family Natrialbaceae; genus Halomontanus; species Halomontanus mannanivorans. Next base: position 119,312 of record JAOPKB010000014.1, read on the forward strand.
GAGATACCCCTGCCCGTACAATTGAAGGGTGATGAGAAGTCGTCCGAGGCGGCCGTTGCCGTCACCGTACGGGTGGATCGTCTCGAACTGGTAGTGAGTAAGCGCGACGTCGATGAGAGGGTGATAGCTCCCCCCGGTCCGAATGTATGTCAACAGTGCGTCCATCAACCCGTCGACGTCGCTAGGAACGGGAGGGACGAACTCACCCAGATGGTTCGGAACTGTCTTGAACTCCCCGATGGTGTCCGTCTCTCGACGATCAGCCGGAACGTCACCGAGGAGTGTTTCGTGGAGGGTGTGAAGTAGTTCGATCGAGATCGCCTCACCAGAATCGAGTGCATCGATCCCGTTTTCGAGAGCCTGTTCGTAGTTCAGGACCTCCGTAACGTCTTTCGTGTCATCTACCGCTGTCGTCGAGTCCGCAGCAGCTGTGATATTCTCGAGAGCACTGGTTTCGAAACTGTATAGCGCGTTGAAATCTATATTTGCCCCTTCGATCTCGGACGACTCCATGGCCTCTTTCCGGAGCAGTGACGTGTATAGAACGGGAGCGAAATCGGTCGTCAGATTGAATCCGCTGAGCTTTCCGAGCCAGAAGGTCGCCTCCGAGAGCGTTTCGTAGAACGCTCCCTCGAGTTGCAACTCGGCGTTCGGCGGGAGTGGATCCGGCCTTTGACCTCCTCCCACGACTTCAGTCGTGGGATTCCTCCGTCGGGATGTCGGATTATGCCGACTCCACGGAGGCAACTTTTCCCACCGTACGGCGGGTACTCCGGTCTGTGTGATCTTCTTTGGGACTTGTCCTCGCGGGAGAGTATGATCTCTCTGACCATTCGTAGTCGTCCCACTCGAAGCACACGGGCTGGGCCATCAGCCCGACTTTCATACCAGTCTCGCGTTCGAGGAACAGTTGACTCGCCTTCAGATCGGCGTGTCCCTCAAACCCACAAACACAGCGGAACAGGTCGCCGTTCCGCTCCGTCTCTTCACGTTCGCCACACTCTGGACACTCTTGGGTCGTCCACGACTCGGATTCTTCGACAACCTCGATCCCATACTCTTCACAGACACATTCGAGGCGGTCGATGAACCGACGGTACGCCCAGAAATTGTGCGTCTTCGCGTTTACCTCGGGCATCCAGTGCGTCTCCAACACATCTTTGATGTCGCCGACATACACGGTTGAAACGCCCTCGTCGTACAGGCGCTCAACGAGGTCGCGGACGAGTGCATCTTGGGCGTGATCGCGCCGTTCATACATCGTATCGTACAAGTGGTCAATCCGCTCACTTGTTCGCCGCTGGTCGTCGATTTTCGCCTGCAACTCCGCGATTCGTTCGGTCGTTTCACGGAACCGTTCGAACGGATGGGAGCCGCAGTACAGGTATTGTGAACCGGTTGTCGTGGTGCAGGCGACGAGGTTGTTGGCACCGATGTCCAGAGCGGCTGTTTCATCAGCCAGTGGAGTTGCCCGTGCATCATCAGAAACAGTCACGGGCTGCGAAGCTCTGAAGGTGCTGTCGGTCTCGTCGTACCACAGGTCCAACCGGCCCTGTTTCTCGTACTCGGGCCAGTTCGGCTCGCCAGCGAGTTCCAGTCGGAGACGTCCAGTGTGATCGTACCGGTCTTTCAACTCGGACCCGACCAGTATTTCGAGCCGGGATCGCTCGCCCCATTCGACAGTGTACGACGTGTTACGGATGACAGTGTGGTGTTTTCGACCATCGTCTTTGTTGCCCCAAAACCCCGGTGGAGTGGGGTGATCCGTGATCGAGGTATCGGAGCCGTCGTGGTATTTCTTCTTGTTTTCGAAGAAGCCGTGCCACGCTTCGCTGTTTTTGCGGATCACTTGTTGGGCGGTGGACGCGCCGAGAATATCTTTGTATTTACCTTCGAGACTGCCGGTGTCAGCGTCCCACACGTCTTCATTCTCGTATCCGTCTTCGTCTTCGTATCGGATGAGGCGTTCGTAGTTGGTTTCGTTCCAGAGTGCGGCAGACGCATCCAACAGGTCCCGTAGCAGTTGCTCTCCAGTCGGTGAGAGCGGGCGTACAGCGAACGTGTTGGTGCGCTTCATCGCTGTTCTCCCATTCACCCCACAGATATAAATATCTATGTTTTATCTATTACTCTATGACCAACAACATCCACATCGAGGTGGACGACGACGAGCAGTATGAGAAAATGCAGCGGCTCAAAGACAAGCACGGGCTGACGTGGAAGGGATTGCTGGTACAGGGTATGAAGCGGATCGAAGAAGATGATCTGTAGCGTGGGACATCCCGCAGGCGGATACCGTGGTTTGATTCAGCAGTGACGGATTCACCCCACGACTAAAGTCGTGGGGTCTCTCCTGCGTTCTCTGTAGTACGGACGTTGTCCGTAGGGGACGAGTCGTCCGGGGGCGTCGTCAGGTAACTCTCGAAGAACCATTCGTAACTATATACCCATAGATCCCGGCAGTAGTTAAATATGGCTCGCTAAATCTTTCTACTGGTGAACTATCGACGATTTATCTTCACTCGAGTTGCCTATGTGTTCCTCCTGGACACGAACGGCGTTCGACTGTGTCGGACACGAAGAGGCCTCGAGCGCTATCGAGAGGGTCGCGAAACAGTTCCGCTGCAGCGACTCATTTCGTCTCTGCTGACGGATCGGCATCCGAGGTCGGCGCGTCGTTCAACGGAGACCGTAGCGTGAATCCGAACTCGGCCAGTGCGGCACCGGCGAGTCCGACCAGCGCGAAGTGGATCCCCGTCGCCACGGCCATGCCGAGAAGGAGCCCGAGTCCGAGAATCGGATCCGACGGCGTCGACCAGCCGACGACGAGTAGTATGAACACCACGAGCCCGCCCATATAGCCGACACCGCCGCCGAGAGCGAGGTGGCCGGCCAGCGACCCGTACTCGCGGCGGACGTCGAGACGGGTCCCCGCCCAGTATCCGAGGGCGGCGACGACGACAAACGTCAGCACGAACGTGAGCACCTGACTCGCGTACGAGTAGGCGACGGCCGTCTGTCCCATCGTCTCCAGTTGTGGAAGCCACTCGGCGGCGACCCCACCGTCGACGAACCCGTCGATTAACCAGGTCGTTCCGAACTCGATCGAGACGGCACACGCGCCGATAATCGCTGCGACGACGGCCGCGATTCGCTGGCTCATGTTTCGTTACATGTGTCTGACACCACATCACTCCTTTCATACAAAATCTGTCACTCTTCGAGTCGTGCAGACTCACCTCGTGTGCACTCTCCTCGTACGGACGAACCTGTAGTTCACGGCGGGTCCGCGAGGCGGACCCTGACCGCTGGAGCGTCAGCATCGATCGAATCCCCCTGTCGCGCTCGAGGGATGTTCGTGACACTCGAGACCTGTTCGCGATACTCGAGGTGGCCGTCCACTCGAGCGAAAAGACGTCTCTGTCCCGTCGAGAGCTACTCCTCGACGTCGACCCACAGCTGCGTATAGTACTCCGTCTCCTCCGTGGATGGGTCGGCGGGGACCTCGTCGGGGAAGAGCAACCAGACGATCCGGATGTCCTCGCCGGTCATCGTCGGCTCGAGGTCGTGGGGGTGGAGCCAGGACTCGTTGTGGGCAAGCTGGGTTTCGAACCGATCGAGTTCGGTTTGCTCGAGGACGACCGTCTCGTTGTCGACGCGTTCGACCTCTTGCTCGAGTAAGACGACGGTGTAGTCGACCGTCCGGTGTTCGTTGTTGTCGACGCCGACGGCGATCTCCGCGCTGTCGCCCAGCGTGAACTCGGTGGGATAGTTCGCGGCGACGTATTCGTTCTCGCCCTCCTCGTCCTCGGTCAAAATGTAGATCGCGGAGAACTGCTCGCCCTGTGGCGGCACCGTGATCGCGAACCCGACGACGCCGACTGCGAGCAGGATCGACGCGACGAGCATCACGTTCAGCGCGCGGTCGGTGTTCGACTCGGGCTCGAACAGTTCCGCGCGGCCGGCTGCCAGCCACTCCCGGTAGGGAACCCGAAAGCGCTCCTCGGGTGGGAGTTGCCACCGCCTGATCGCCGCGAGCCCGGTCGCGACGAGCGTGAACGCCGTCACCGTGAGCATGATCGGGACGAGGCGAATCCCCCACGGCGTGAAGTTCAGGACGAGGCCGAGCAGCGGCACGATCGCGATACTGAGTCCGAACGAGAGGGCGACCCGTTCGATGCCGTCGATCCCGGAGCGCAACTGGCCGTCCCAGATGCCGCCGTCGGCCGTGGCTTCTTCCTCGAGCGTTTGCGATTCGTCTTCGTCCGTGGCTTCGACCTCGGCTTCCGGGCCCTCCGACTCAGCGTCGACCGGCGACGCCCCCTCCTCGGGAAAGAGCGCGGCGATGAACACGTAGCCGGGAATGAAGAGGACGAACACCAGCCCCAGTGGAACCCGAAGCGGGGTGTCACGGATCACCGGGGCGAAGACGACGATATTCACGAGCAACGTGACGAACACCGTGGCTGTGAGGTCCGCCGGGAAGTCCCGGATCGGATCCGGCAGCACGCGCCACAGTACTCGCTTATCGACCATTGGTCCCCGGTAGCGGTGTCGATTGTAAAAGTGAGTCGATCCGTGAGAGGACGAACGGACGACGGCGACGAGAGCGCCCCTCGAGCGGGTCGGTCGATTGTTCAGTCATCTGCAGGGAACTCCTGGTTTGGATCTCGATCCTGATTTCGACGCTGTGCCGACCGCTCGTCGAACTCGCACAACTGCCTCGCGGACTCGAGGACGGTCGCCGCGTCGGTATCGGAGACGCGGTCGACGCCGTAACTGGCCCGTTCGTACAGTTCGGTCAGCGACCGTAACGAGTCCGTCTCCGACTCCTGGCCACGGTACTGGCGATAGAACTCCCAGTGAGTGAGCGACCGGCTCCCTTCGATTCGTGACTGGAACTCCCGACGAACGGCCGCGTATCCGAGGCGAACCGCCTCCTCCGGCCGATCCTCCGAGAGGGCGGTTGCAGCCTGCGAGAGCAGCGGTTCGACCGGTTCCGGGTCCGGCTTCGGCTCCGACCCCGAGGGCGTCTCGGTCGGCGTGTACTCGGACCGGTCGACCGAACGCGCGTCATCGGACTCTCGCCGTCGGTACCAGAGCAAACTCGCGAGGCTGCCCGCGAGGGCGACCACGAGCACCCCACCGACGAGCAGTTGACTCGAGAGGAGCGTGCTCTCTGCACCCGCGATCGTCGCCGCTGCGCTGGTCGCCGTGGGCGCGATGCTCGTTCCGTCTCCCTCGTAGGAGGCGGTGAGTTCGACGCTCTCACCTTCGATCTCGGCGGGATCTACGGGCAGTGCGACGACCGTCTCGAAGGATCCGTTCTCGTCCGTCGAGACGGTCCCGACGGACTCGTCGTCGACGGCCAATTCGATCGGCTCGCCGCCGATTTCCTCGCCGGCAGCGGTGGTGAGCGTGCCACTGACGCTGACGTGCTCGTCGTCGAACTGTTCGGCAGTGACGGCGAGGTCGCTCTCCGACTCGAGGACGGTAATCTCCGTACTGGCGGTCGCGTTGGCGAGAGCCCGATCCGCACCCGCGAACTGAACGGTCAGTTCGTGGTCGCCGTCGGGGACCGTCGGCGGGACCGTCGCCGTTCCGTCGAGCGTCCCGTTCGAGACGGTCGCGTTTCCGATCGGCTCGTCGCCGAGTCCGACGTCGACGGTCACGTTGTCGACCGGAACGCCGTCGACGGACAGCTCACCGGCGACGGGCACCGATTCGTAGGCGGCGGTCGTCTCCGCACTCGAGAGATCCGACAGCGTCGGCTCGTCTTGCTCGACGGTGACGGAGACGTTCGTCTCGGCACCGATGTAACCCGAGCCACGAGGCGGTTCGTACGCGATCGAGAGGTCGGTCGTCGACAGCGGGATCGTCGTCGGCCGATACTGGAGCGCGAACGAGCCGGTCTCGTCCGTCCGGACCGTCCGCGTCTCTGGCCGCTGGAACGGAGCCCCCTCCGCTCCGATCTCGAGCGTGATGTTCTGGGACGCGACCGGCGTCCCGTTTTCCGTCTGGACCGTTCCCGTCGCCTCGAGCGGCTCGAGGAACGAGATCGCTGTTTCGTCCCGCTCGTGATCGTGATCGGGCTCGATCGTGAGAACCGTCGGCTCGAACTGCTCGACGGTGATCACTTCGCGAGTCTCCTGGACGTCACTGTTGGTCCGGTCGATTGACTCCTTGCTCTCGGTGAAGTCGGCGCCGGTGTCCTCCTCGAGCGTCTCGAAGTGAACCGTGATGTTCTCGCTTCGGCCCTCGATCTGACCGGCGAGCTCCTCGATATCGCGTGCCAGATCGTGTGCGCGCTCGTCGTCGTTGGCCTGCACCGCGTCGTAGTAGTCGGCTTGGGTCTCCTCGAACTCCTCTAAGAGGTCGGCCAGTTGCTCCTGCTCGGCAGCGATCTCCTGGAAGGAGTCGTTCGTCGAGGTGGCTGGTAGTCCGTCGGCCGTCTGGTCTCCCTCTCCGCCTTCGCCTGCACCGCCGTCACCGTCACCGGCCCCCGTCTCGTCGGAGTCGGTCGCCGATTCCTCGTCGATCTCGCCCTCTACTTCCACGTACTGGGCGTATCGGTCCTGATAGTCGTCGCCGAGGATCTCTCTGGCCGTCTCGTAATCCCCTTCGCTCAACTGGACTGCGCTGTCACCCAGTTGCCGCGAGAGTTCCGACTCCAGCCAGCGACGAACGGCGTTGGCGTCGCCGTCGTCCTGTTGCTCATCGGGGTTCTGGTGGCGCACTGTCTCGTTCTCGGTGTCCGACTGGGTCGCCGCGTCGACGGTCACGACCGGCCCGTCCGCGACGTCGGTAACTGACGTCGTCACGGCCGCACCACCGGCGAGGAGGGAGAGACAGAGCAAAGCGACTGCGAGACGGCCACCGAGAGTGTTCACGCCGCTGATCTAGTCACTCACGGTAAAAAAGCTGTTTGCTGTCGACTCGAGGACCAATCAGTACCTTCAAACGCGAGTCCGAACAACGCAACGTACAATGCGTCCGACGCGTCGGTTGTGGGCGATCCTCTCGCTCGTTCCCGTACTCGCCCTCTCCGCGGTCGTCCTCTCTCGGCCGTCCGTGCTCTTTGGCGCCGCGATGGTCGGAACGTGGGCCCTCGTTCGACAGGCTCGGTTTCTCGCCACGGCCCGTCGAACGGCCCGGGAGCTGGCGGTCCACCGCGAACCGGAGCGGTGGACCCTGCGAACTGGCGAGTCGACGTCGATCACGATCGCTGGGACCCTCGAACGGCCCGTCCCCCTGGCGATCTCGTTTTCACCGGGATTACCGACGGCCGCGACGACCGACGACGAGATCGAACCCGACCTGACCCTCGAGCCCGGTGAGACACAGGTGACGGCGACGGCGACGGTCGACTGGCCGGTCGCCGGCCGCCACCAGTTCCGGCCGGTGACCGTTCGCGTGACCGACGGCTGGTTTCGAACGTCGTTCCCGACGGGTTCGTCGCCGGCGGTCACGGTACAGCCGCGCACGCCACAGAACGTCCACGTCGGTGCCGGCGGCGACCAGGCCGTCTCACCGTACGGCGAACACACCAGTGGCCAGATCGGGTCGGGAATCGAGCCGGCGGAACTGCGTGAGTACCTCCCCGGCGACACGATGGACCAGATCGACTGGAAGGCCACCGCACGGCAAGGGACGACCTACGTCCGGGACACCCAATCCGAGACGGACAGACAGACGATGCTCGTCGTCGACGCCCGCTCGACGCTCGCTGCGGGCACACCGGGCGAGACGAAACTCGACTACGCCCGCGAAGTCGCCCTCACGACGGTCGACGCCGCCCGCGAACTCGCCGATCCGCTCGGACTGGTGATCGTCGACGACGACGGGATCCGCTCACAGTTCGATCCGACGGCCTCGACTGCGGGCTACGCGACGATCCGCCGCCGAGTGTTCGACCTCGAGACCGACGACTCGAGTCCGACATCTCGGTCCGGATCCGGCTCGCTCGCCCACCGGACCCCGGTCCTCCTCGGCGACGCCAGCCGTGGACAGGGGTTCCCGCTCGCGGGCGACGACCCGTTCTCGGCGACGCTCCGACCGTACCTCGAGTTCCAGACGAGCGGCGACACGCGCGTGCAGACGAACTCGCTCGCACAGGCTGTCGGGACGACGATCACGAACCGAGACAGACGGGTGTTCGCGGTCGTCGTGACCGACGACGAACACCGGACCGACCTCCTCGAGACGGTGCGACACCTCCGGAGCCGTAACAACGACGTCCTCGTACTGCTCACACCGACTGTGCTCTACGAGCGCGGCGGCCTCGGCGATCTCGAGCGCGCGTACGAACGATACGTCGAGTTCGAGGACTTCCGACGGACGCTCTCGCGGATCGACCGCGTCCACGCGCTCGAGGTCGGCCCTGGTGACCGACTCGATTCGGTGCTCTCGGTGGGTCGGGAACGAGGTGTTCGACAGTGAGTCTCGAGCGAGGTGGCGGGCCCGGTGCTGGCACCGAACTGACCGACGCCGCGGTCGAACTGGCCATCCTCGGTGCCCTCGTCGTCGTTTTAGGTGTGTTCGCCGGAATTCCCGGGATCGTCGGCGGGATCCTCGTCGCGGCGTTCTGGTACGCCTTCGGCGTTCCGTTCGCACTTGCGGGCGGACACGCCGTTCTCGTCTTCGTCTTCCCCGGTGCGATCGACCTCACGACGCTGGTCGTCGTCGAGGTCGTCTTCGCCGCCCTCTTGCTCTCGAGCGTTCTCGAGTCGCCGGATCCACCCCAGTTCGGGGCGCTCACGGTGGGGATACTGGCCGGGCTCGTCCTGCTCGTCGGCGGGACGGTCGTCTTCTTCCCGGTCTGGGTCGGAGCGATCGTCCTCCTGGCGGTCGTCGCCGTCCTCGGGTACGGGATCCACCGGTACGAACGGGCGCTGTGGGACGTTCGAGACGTGGCCGACGGAGAGACACACGAACACGACAACGGAGGAATCCTATGAGTGAGAGTAACGCAGCGTACGACTCCGACGACGATTCGACAGCGACGGACGATCAGGGCCAGAAACGGGACCGGGACGGAGACCCAGATCAGAATCGAAATCGGAAGCAGGAACTCGTCCGTCTCACCGCGGAAAACGAACTGCTGGCCGAGGAGAACGACCGGCTCCGGTCGGAGTACGCCCGCGCCAGACGATCACAGTATCGAACGTCGGCGACCGCACTCGTCGGCCTCGGGATCCTCGCACTCGTCGGTGGACTCCTGTTCGCGGACGTCCGTGAGACCCTCTTCGTCCTCGCGGCCATCGGGCTGTTCGTCGGCGTCGTCACCTACTACCTCACGCCGACGCAGTTCGTCTCCGCCGACGTCGGCGAACGCGTCTACACGAACCTCGCCGCGAACGAGGCCGCGATCGCCGGCGAACTCGGCCTCCACGACGAGCGCCACTACCTCCCCGGCGACCAACGACGGCAGGGGATCCTCTACGTCCCACAACACCCCGACGCCCAACTCCCGACCGATCCCACCACCACGTTCCTCACCGCACGCGAGGACCGTGGCCTCGCCCTCGAGACGACCGGCAACGCGCTCTTCGAGGAGTTCGAGCGGACGCTCACCGCGGAGCTGGCGACGACGCCGTCGACGCTGGCGTCTCAGGCCGTCGACGGCCTCGTCGAACAGTTCGAACTCGCACGGAGCGTCGAGCCCGATATCGACGCCGAGGCCGGTCGGGCGACCTTCGCGGTCGGCGAGAGCGCGTTCGGGCCCGTCGACCGGTTCGACCATCCGATCGCGTCGTTTCTCGCGGTAACCGTCGCAATCGGACTGGATCGGCCGGTCTCCCTCGAGGTCGTTCCTGCAGAGGGCGGGGCGGACTGGCTGGTGACGTGTCGGTGGGAGCCGGCGGCTGTGAGTGAGCAGTCGGCGGAGTCAGGCGGCGACGAAGATTGACGTTTCGAAGGCCCCCGAGATCGAAATCGAAACCGAGACCGAGACCGAGCCTGAAGCGTAACCTGACTCTCGAGAAATCAGACGCGCTCCGGACACCCAATACGTGTTGGGGAAGGGCTTTTTCTTCCCCGTCCGCGACGCTCCCTCGAGCGATTCGTTGCGCTCGATTGCAGTATCGGGATCTAGTGATGGGACTGACCCACTGCTCAGCGCACGAACACGACACGAATTCATGACTCGAGAACTCACCAGACGAGAGGCGATCACGGGAACCGCGAGCGTGCTGGCGATCGGCGGTAGCGCGAGTCTCGCCAGCGCGGATACCGACGGACCAGCGGACGCAGTTCTCGACGTCGAACACGACGCGGAGTACCCGCGATGTGTGTACGATCGGACCGACGACGGCGAGTGGGAGGTCTCGATGCCGATCAATATCCACGCTCGAGTCCCCGGCTCGAAGAAGGCACTGTCGGTCGTCGAAGACGCCTTCACCGGACTCGCCAACGTACGCTGGACGTGTGCGTTCCCCGATTCGACGGCCAAAGCGTGGGATCGAGACGAGGAGGCGCTGGTCGCACCCGACCACTCGTTTCGGCGGCCTCGCCCCTTCTTTTGTGGACCAGATGTGTCCTCGAGACGGCGCACTGGTGGCCGAAGGCTCCAATCATCGTTCGAGGACTGTGCTGGACGTTCGGTGACAAGCTTGATGCCAGTCGGTTTCTAGATTTGGGTAGTGACGCAGCCGGAATCCGGTCGATCTGCAGGCAGAGCCAGAGCGATGCTCGTCATCCTCGGCGGACTGTACATCGTGTTCGCGCTCGGCCACACGTTCGTCCCCGGTGTCGAGGACGAACCGCTCGGAACCGACATCGCGATGGCGATTATCGTCGGTATACCCGGATTCGTCCTCCTCTACGGCGGGTATCGGCTGCCGGAGACCGATATTCGACCCGAGGTCTATTCCGTCATCGTCGAGTGGTGTCTCGGCGGGATCGGGGTAATGGTCGGTCTTCTCGGACTCGTCGCGCTCGCCGCCGAGTTGCGGAACCCTGTCCAGAATATCCTCATCCTCACGGCGATCGGGAGTGTCGCCGGGTTCGCCGCCGGGACCCACAACGCACGGACCAAAACGCGAGAACTCGAGCTCGAGGAGACGATCGAACGACTCGAGGCGTCGAACGAACGCTTAGAGCAGTTCGCTTACGCCGCCTCTCACGACCTGCAGGAACCGCTTCGCATGGTCTCGAGTTACCTGCAACTCGTCGAGCGCAGAGCCGAGCTGTCCGGCGAAACGGAAGAGTTCCTCGAGTACGCCGTCGACGGCGCCGACCGAATGCGGGAGATGATCGACGGACTCCTCGCGTACTCGCGTGTCGATAGCCGAGGTTCGCCGCTGGAACCGGTCGACTTGGATACTGTTTTCGAGGGCGTACTCGAGGATATGCAGCTGACGATCGAGGAGTGCGACGCCGAGGTGACGTCGGATTCCCTCCCCGAAGTTCGGGGGGACGCCGGGCAGTTGCGCCAGCTCTTTCAAAACCTGCTGGACAACGCGATCGAATATCGTGGCGAATCCACACCGCGGATCCACGTCTCCGCCGAACGAACGAATTCGACGTGGGAGGTGTCGGTCCACGACGACGGGATCGGGATCGCTCCCGACGATCAGGAGCGGGTCTTCGACGTGTTTCAGCGGTTGCACGGCCGTGAGGAACACCCCGGAAGCGGGATCGGGCTCGCACTCGCCGAACGGATCGTCGAACGCCACGGCGGCGAGATCTGGGTCGACTCCGAGCCGGGCGATGGATCGACGTTCTCGTTTACGCTCCCCGCTGTGAACGCCCAGTGATGAGAGACCTCGAGTGCTCAAGGTCGAGAACTACTCGCCGCCGGCTGCGACCTCTGCACTCGGAGCGTCGAGCGTCGCGAGAATGTCTTCGATCACGTCGTCGGTCGTCAGATCGCTGAGATCGGCGTCCGTGTTCAAAATGAGTCGGTGGACGAGCACCGGCTTCGCCGTCGCCTTCACGTCGTCGGGAATCACGTACTCCCGTCCGTGGATCGCCGCACGCGCTCTGGTCACGTTGGCGAACGCCAGCGTCGCACGGGGTGACGCTCCGTGTTCGACGCTCGGGTGGTCGCGCGTCGCCTCGACGACGTCCAGAATGTACTCGTTGACCGGGTCCGCGATGTGGACGTCGAAGACGTGCTCACGGGCGCTCTGTAAGGCGTCGACGGTGACGACCTGATCGATAGTCTCGACGTCGAGATCCGGATTCGGACCGAAGCGCTCGAGGATCTGGCGTTCGTCGTCGCGTTCGGGGAGATCGATCTGCAACTTACACTGGAAGCGGTCGCGCTGGGCCTCGGGGAGTTCGAACACGCCTTCCATCTCGAGTGGGTTCTGGGTTGCGACGACCACGAAGGGATCGGGCAACGAGAGGGTCTCACCCTCGATGGTGACGCGACGTTCCTGCATCGCCTCGAGCAGTGCGCTCTGGGTCTTCGGCGTGGCGCGGTTGATCTCGTCGGCGATGACGACGTTCGTGAAGACGGGGCCCTTCTGCAGGGCGAACTCGCCGGTCGACTCGCGGTAGATGTGGGTGCCGGTGATGTCCGCCGGGAGGACGTCAGGCGTCATCTGAATGCGCCGGAAGTCGAGGCCGGTCGCCCGCGCGAAGATGGTCGCGATCGTCGTCTTGGCGACGCCGGGGACACCCTCGAGAAGGACGTGTCCACGGGTGAGCAAGGCGATAGCCAGGTGTTCGATCGCCTCGTCGTTGCCGACGAGGACCCGCTGGGCCTCCTCCTGAAGTGTTTCGTACACTTCTCTCGGATTACCCTCGGTCACTTGCACGTTCGTCGAATCTGTCCCGCTCATCTGTGATCGAAGGTCGTTTCGGTGGTACTCATTCGTGTTGGTATTCTGTCTCCGTCCTATTCAGTCGTTGGGGCCGTTTCGATTGCCCGTCGGACCGGGATCGAGACTGCGTCTCTACCACACGTTCGACGCGGTCGGCGTCCCACTCCGGATAGCGTTCTTCGACGAACGCGATGCGGTCGGCCCTCGAGAGGGTCGGTGTGTCGGTGTCTGGACGCTCGGACGACCGGTCGCGGATCCGGTCGACGACCGCTCGGGGTCGGAGCCGACCCGTCGAGACCAGTCCGCAGGCGACGATGATCGAGGCGAGGACGAGCAGTTGAGCGAACGGCGCCCCCCGGAACGCCAGCACGGCGCCGACGAGTGGTGGAATGCCGTCCCCGTGGGAGTAATCGAGAAAGACGGTCTCCGCGTCGGCGTACAGCGCCCGGATGAACACGCCGTTGTCCGGCTCGCCGTACATCGCGTTGACCGTGATACTCGGGTCGCTGACAGCGACGACCGTTCCGTTCCCGACGGATTCGATACTCGCGACGGGATACGACCGGAGATCCTCCGCCTCCTCGAGGTCGGTGTCCGCCGCGCCCAGATAGGAGTGGTTGCTCGTCCGTGCGAGGATCGTGACGTCTCCGGCTTCCGTTCCCGGATCGATCGCCGAGGCGTAGTTGAGCGTCAACTGTTCGAACACGTTCGACAGGCGGTGGTCGCCGGTCGACGTCGCGATCGGCATCCGCGTCGACTCGGCGTACTCGGTCGTATCCCGGAGCAGTTGACCGTCGACGCGTGCCTGCGCGCCGACACCCTCGAGAAGGTCGTTTCCGGGCTCGCCAAAGTTCTCGAGGACGACTAACGTGCCGCCCCGGTCGACGAAGTCGGCGACTCGCTCGCGATCCTCGCCCTCGTAGGTGCTCTCGGGGGCGACGACGAACGCGACGGTCTCGTTGGCCTGGGCCGTCTCGTATCGGCTGGTGTCCTGAATGAGCGTCCCGTCGATCTCGTCGTCGGCTGTCAGCTCCTCCCGGAGGTCCGAGGTGCCGTCCCAGGACGGGTTGTACGGCCCGAAGTCCGTCGCCGACGTGGCGGCGCCGACGCCCAGTGCGAGCACGAGGACGACCCCGAGCGCGAGGGCGACCGCCTGCGGCCAGTCGAGGCCGAACCCCTCGAGGATACCTCCCTCCCACTTCATGAGTTGGCCTCCGAGTGGGGTTCGGGGTCCCGTCCGTGTTCGTCTCTCCGTCCGCGGACGGATACTGAGCCGCGAGTCACCACGGTAACACCTCCGGCGGGAGGATCTCGAGGATTCGGCGGACGACGATCACGGCGAAGCCGACGATTCCGACGAGAATCGGCCACTTCAGGCGACGGCGCCACCGCGGGGTGACGTTGAACGGGGCGGTGAGTTCCGTCACGATGAGCAAGCCGATCAGTGAGACGACGAAGAACAGTTCGTAGGAGACCGAGTTCAGCAACGAGAGCACGAGCGCCGACGCTAGGAGCCACGCGAGAAGTCCGTGAACGAATCGCTGGCGTCTCTGCGTCGGCATCTACGTGGATCCAATCTGGCGACGACCGTAAAGGTAGCGTCCTCCGATGAGTGGGGCAGGCGATTAGCATGGATCTCGTTTCTATCAGCGACGGAACTACCCCTCGATAAGTGCGAGTTTCTCGCGTTTCTCCGCGGGAATTGGATTGACGTATTTCACCTCCTCACTGTCGCAAAGGTCGTCGAAATCACCGTCAGTGGTAATCAGATAATCAGCATCGTACGCGCGAGCGAGGGCGAGGATAAACGAGTCGTACACGTCGTGGTTTTTCTCTGCGCTGATATCGTAGGCCTCGAGAAGAGTCGTCTCGGTAGCGCTAACGATCCGCGCTGGACTCCTCACGAGTGATTGGATAGCATTGCGAGCATCGACTGCATCTACTCCAAAATTGCTCGTCATAAGATACTGCGCTCGTAGCGGGTAGTAATCAAAAATGAGAAGAACGTTTGGCCCGTCCAAAGCGTTCTGAATCCACGGGTACACATCCTGATAGGCAGGGTGATCGTCGGTAAGCCCAATAGCGAGAACGTTTACGTCGGTGAGAATTGTCACCTCTGTCGGGAGAGATTCAGTCATGTGAGCCCTCCTCACCGATCCTTCGGCCCGAATAGCGCTTTACCCGCATCAGTTGGCGTGGTGTTTTCCCAGTCGTCCCGTCCTGCCGTTGCCGTCTCCAGTTTCGCACTCGGTTTCGGATTGACCTCGAGGACAGATCCAACGAGGGTCGCCGGAACTTCATCATTCGACTCGATTCCGAGTTGGTCTCTGATCTTTTTGGGGAGGGTTACCCGTCCTCGGTCATCAACCTTGAGTGTGAGTTCCTCTCCGTAGTTCGCTTCGAACGACGTTTTTCCCATTTTTCATCACCAATTACCCACTACCTCACTGACATACAAAACCCTTGTGTTCCCTACTGTGCCCGGTCGTACCGTCGGAGTGAGAGAATCTCGGTCGGAGCGATTCGCGGCGTCGACTTAGCCGATACGAACGAGTTTGTCGCCCCAGCACTCTTCGCAGGTCCCGCTATCCGGACCGTACGTACACCGGCAGATCGGACATTGAAAGATCGGTTGTTCGGAGTCAGTTCGCGTCGAACGGGGGATGAGTCGTTTGAACGGGTTCACGGTCGTCAGTAGCGTGCCAGCTACGTCCCACTCGAGACATTCTATTCTAAAATACCTTCTAGCAATCCTATCCAAACGATCGGATTCTCGAGGGAAACGACACGAAAGAGCGCCTCGAGGTCGTCGAGAACGAACGTGAGGCGCGTCGAGCAGCGCGCAGTCCGCACTGCTGACGATCAGAGATGCTCGAGGGCAGGCGCCCGCCCGACGCGCCAGCCGGCGATCGCCGCGGCGACGGTACCGATGCCGATGGCGATGGCCAGCCCACCGAGGTAGATTGGCTCGGCGGTCTGGACCAGCCCGTCGAAGCCGACGACGAGCGCTGCGAGTCGGTTGAGCACGTCGACCATCGGTGCCGTCAGGAGGACGGCGATCACGCCACCGAGGGTGCCGATGATCAGCCCCTGGCCGATCACCGTGACGACCAGCGTCGACGCCGAGATTCCCTGCGCTTTCAGCGCGGCGAACTCCTGGCGCTGTTGATAGACGACTAACCCCAGTAGCGCCACGGTGAGCGCGATCCCGGCACCGACCGCGAGCACGACCAGCGCGATCGCTCCCGCGAGGACGAGCACTTGCTCCTGGAGGGTGGCCTCGAGTTGCTCGCTGTTGGTCCGAATCTCGTACTCGGGGTAGGCTTCCTGAAGGTCCGCCTGCACGGCCTCGACGTCCGCGTCGTCGTCGACGGAGACCGTGATGAACGTCGCCGGTTCGGTCCCGGTGTTCGAAGTGATCTGGTGGAGTTCGCTCAGTCGGATGGTGACCGTCGGCGTCCCCAACATCTGTTCGTAGGTCGGCGAGTAGCCGACGACCGTAAACTCGTTGTCTCGAGCCGCGGCGAGGGAGCCACCGACGTGGAGCGTGTCCCCGATGGAGACGTTCAGGTCGCGTGCGGTCTCCCTGTCGAGGAGGATTTCGTGGGTCATCTCCCCCTCGTAGGTTCCACCCGCGTAGTGTGGGTCACCGCGGAGATCCTCGCCCTCGTCGATACTGATGGACGATCCCCCGCCGGTGACCCCGGTCGCGATGAACGTCCGGAAGTCCTCGTCCGGGCCGGTGGCGACGTAGACCGTCTCGAAACTCATCGGAATCGTGTTGTCCACACCGTCGTGGGTCGCCATCTCGTCGGCGACCGCCCGCGAGTTCTGCAACGAGTTCTCGAAGCCGCCGCCGCCGACCGCCGTGAGCCGCGTTTCGCCCGCGGTCACCCACAGGTCGCGGTCGGCGGCGTCGAACTGGGCCTGTCCCGTTTCGAGGACGCCCAGACCGACCCCGGCGAGCAGCGTGGTCGCGAGCACCGCGAGGACGATGCCGAGGACCGCGAGCCCGAGTCGGAGTTTGTGGTGGCGCAACTGGGCGATAGTGAGCCCACCGGCCGCCCAGAGGCGTCTGCCGGTCCGAAGGAACCAGCGTGCAGGGTTCACTGGCGGACACCTCCGGACCCAGAGGTCGTGTAACGGCCGTCGATCACTGCGGAACACCTCCGGTGACCCGGCGGGTGACGAGCAGGAGCACCGGGAGCGAGCAGATGCCGATGAGGACGGCGACGACGACGCCGTAGAGTCCGAAGATCGGGTGCGAGAACGCGATCGGTTCGGACGTCAGCGTCCGCATCGCGAGCTCGTTCGTGAGTCTGATCCCCGCGAGCCCGCCGATCGCGCCGACGATCCCACCGATGGCCGTCGTCGCGAGAATCTGGACCGCGATAATCCCGAGTTGCGTCCGACTCGAGAGCCCGATCGCCGACATCGTCGCCAGTTGCGTCCGGTCGGCGACGAGTTCGAGGCCCATCGTGGTGACGACGAACAGCGTCCCGATCGAGATCGCGACCACGAACGCGGTCAACGCGAGCGCGACCGACAGATCCGAGTCCATCGTCTGGCTCGCGGTCATCTCCGAGCGAGAGTTGACCGTCGAGGAGGGGTAGACGTCCTCGAGGTCCGCCCTGACCGCGGGATCGTTGGTCCCGACGACGAACTGGTCGGCCGAGTCGTGAGCGGTGGCACCGGTGAGCGTCTGGAGTTCGCTCAACTGGACGACCGCCGTCGGAACGTCGCCGACAGCGGAGGACGTGTCGCCGTCGACCGACGTCACCGCGAACGAGGTGTTGCCACCGATCGTCAGTTGGTCGCCCTCGGTGGCGTCGAGCGTCGCGCCGGCGCTCCTCGAGAGGGCGACCTCGCCGGTCCACTCGCCGTCGTTGTAGTAGGGATCGTGATGAGAGAGTCCAGTCACGTTCACGCCGCTTATCTGGTCGACGCCCCCATCGTTGACGATCCCGACGACGAGGACGTACTCGGTCGACTCGGCGGAGCTGACTCTGAGAACCTGTGAGAGCACCGGACTCACCGAGTCGACGCCCTCCGTCGCCCGGATCGTCTCGGCGGTCTCGTGGACCGAGCCGAACTGTGGGGCGTCCGTCGAGACCAGCGGGGAACTCGAGCCGCCGGACTCGGGAACGATCCAGTAGTCGATGCCGTCGTCTTGCACCGTCGTTCCCCCGGTCAGCCCCATACCGATCCCGGTGACGACGAGCAAGAGCGTGATCGCGACGGCGACGCCGAGCACGCTAAAGCGGACCCGCTGTCTGGCCGTGTGGGTCGTCCGCGCGAGGGTTCGGCGCATTCCGACGGCGGCCACGCCGTACCACCGGGCGAGCAGCGTTCGAAGGCTCATGTCTCCGTCCCGGACGGGGCTCGAGCGGTCGCTTCCTCGTCGATCCGACCGTCACGCAGACGGACCACGCGGTCGGCGATGTCGAGCGTCGGCTGGTCGTGTGAGGCGAGGACGACCGCTCGATCGTCGGCGACGCGTTCGAACTGCTCGAGGACCGTGAGCCCCGTTTCCGTGTCGAGTTCGCCGGTCGGTTCGTCGGCGATCACCAGCGTCGGATCCGTCACCAGCGCGCGGGCGATGGCGACGCGCTGTTGTTCGCCGCCGCTCAGTTCGCCCGGTCGGTGAGTGACGCGATCCTCGAGGCCGACTCGCTCGAGGAGTTCCGTCGCACGGTGTCGCCGTTCGCTCTTGGAGACGCCCAGTTCGACCAGCGGGAGGGCGACGTTGCCCCGCGCCGAGAGCGAATCCAGTAAATGAAAGTGCTGGAAGACGATCCCGACGTGCTCGAGGCGGAGGCGTGTTCGTTTGCGAGTCGAGAGGGTCCCGAGGTCGGTCCCCTGGAAGGTGACCGTCCCCTCGCTGGGGAGTTCGAGGCCCGCCAGCAGGTGGAGGAGCGTGGATTTGCCGCTGCCGCTCGGACCGGCGAGGCCGACGATCTCGTTCGATCCGATGGCGAGGGAGACGTCCTCGAGCGCGGTCACTTCTGGCGGAGTCGAACGGCCGAACAGCCGGCCGACGCGCCCGGGTTCAGATCCGCGTCGGTATCGTTTCGTAACGCCGTCGGCTCGAGCGATCGGGGGTGGAGAATCCCGTTGGGATCCGGACCGGACAGCCATAGACATGTACAGAGGGTGGCGTCCATTAACTGTCTCGGTTCACCGATAATACACGTCCAGTGACCGGAACCAGCGCGTCGACACGGGACTGCTTTCGAGGCGGTCGACTCGAGTGGACGAGACTCTCGCTCGATATTCGAATCGACCTCGTCCGAGAAATACCGTTAGTTATTCGAAATACTACTGGCGAAAGCGAATAAACCGGAACTATTCGCCTCGAATCCGTTATAGTATCGAGAATTTAGAAGAGATTGGCCAAAGAGTATAAGATTCTGAAATAACCATACCCAAGTGACACATTAACAGGTATGAATTTCTTATGTACCGACTCGGCTCTGGATGAGCCGATAGAGGGGGATCCGGAAAGCAACCGTCACCAGACGAACCGTCGCACACGATGTACGAGCAGTCGGTTACGAATCGCCGACTCACGGGTTTCAACGGGTGAGAGACGGTGGTGAGACAAACGTTACTACTCGCCCTTCGACGACACGGCGAGAAACTGGCGCTACTCGCGTACCTCGGGTTGACGGTCGCCGTGACGCCGACGCTGGCCAGACTGTTCGGGACCGCTTGGGAGGAGAGTCACGTCCTGCGCTCGGTGATCGAATTTCGATTGCTCGCCGGGATCAGTCAGGACGTCATCAATATCGTCTTTCTCGGTTTCGTCGGTGGATTGCTCGTCCTGATGACGCTCGACCGGAAGAAACACTGGCAAGCGTTTCTTCTCTGGGTCGGTCTCGGGGTCACGCTGTACGTCCTGCACTCGATGGGATTGTTCGTCCCGGACGTCAACGGTGCCGAAGAGGCGGTCTGGTTCGTTCCGGGGCTCGTACTCGGGCTCCTGTTCGGCGGAGGCACGAAGACGCTTCGACTCCAGCCGACCGGTCCGACCGAGTTCCGCCGGGCGGCCTGGGGCGTCTACGCCGTTCTGGTCGGTCTCGTCGTCGTCTCGTTGCTCGAGGCCCACCTCGTCTATCCGGAATTCATCGAGGTGACCGAGGGAGGATTCGCGATCCTCGCGGTCGATAGTTCGTCGGTGTCGCTTCGGAGTGACGGTCTCCTCTTGAACGTCGTCGCTGCGGGCGTCGCCGTCACCGCGGTCAGACGGTTCGCAAGGTACGATTCGGACGATAGCTTCTTCGTCCTGGGCCCGCCCGCCTCGGGGAAGAGTCTGCTCTTGATCGGAGCGTATCTCGAAGCGCTCGACCGAGATGCGGACAAACAACGCGGCAAACGAGAGGCGTTGAATCCGAGCCAGGACCTGATGGAACTCGTCGAGAATCTCGATCGAGACGCCACGGACTGGATCGTCGAAGCGACTGGTCGCAGCGAACTCAAAGATCTCGAATTCCAGTTCGTGAAGGGGACGCTCTTCCCGAAGAACGTGACCGTCTCGAGCGTCGATTACGCGGGCGAACATCTCAGTCGGATTCCGGACTCGTTGCGAGGAGAGATCGATCGTTCCGACGAAGAACTGGAGCGATTGACGAGCGGGATTCAGGGGGCCAACAGACTCATTCTCCTGATCGACATCGAGCGGTTCGTCAACAACGAGGGGCTCGGCATCGCCGAGTACTTCAGCATCCTCGAGGCGGCCGAGGACAAGGGGGTCGTCGTCGTCGCGACGAAAGCCGACATTCTCGCCGATCAGTTCTGGGAAGAGACGGAGAACGATCCGCAGGAGTCGTTCGACGAGTTCAAGGGATTCGTCGAAGAGCAACTCTGTCAGAGCCAGCAGTTCAGCAGTCTCCTTCGACAGACTCCTGGTGCGGAGGTCCATCCGGTGTACTACGAGACGACGGTCAACGACGACGGGGAGCGAGTCCCGGTCCGCGACGACAACGGGTCGGTCGTGACGGTCGGATTCAAACGGCTCCTCAACAGGCTCGGAGAGTAATACATGGCAGAACTCACGATCTACGATTCCCAGGGGAACCGATACGACGACGGCGACCGCGCCAGCGTCGCGGTCAGCGAACGGATCGAGAACTTCTTTTTCGGCGGCGTCCGCGTCTATCTGGACGTCGGGTCGACGACGGAACTGGTAGTCTTCTTCCGCGCTCGGAAAACCAAAAGCGGTCGTGCCGAGCAGTACTTCGCGGTCTATCGCACCGATACGATGAATCAACTGTTCACTCGCTTCAAGGAGGACCTTCGACGGCGCGTCGAGGGCGAGTACGGCATGTCCCTCCAGACGACGAGTGACGACGTCGAACTGTTCGCGAAACTCGACTCGGGGGCGAAACCCGTTCCGGGGACCGACGAGGAACATCGGGTACTGTCCTCGCTCCTCGAGGACGGGGAGTCGCTCAGCGTCGGGACTCGAGACGCAGACAGCGCGCTCGCACTGTTGTACAAGTACGTTCAGGACGGTGCGGGAGAGATAGCGATCGCGGAGAACGCAGGTATTACCGACCTCGAAGCGTGTGATTTGACGATCGAGCTCGGCCACGACGACGGCTTCGTCCCGCTCGACGAGACCGAATCGCTGTTCGAACAGCGGTTCGGCCTCCGATCGGACGACTCGACCGAGGTGCAGCCGTCGCGTCCGCGGGCCACCGAGTCGGGGGCGGAGTCCGACTCGTCCACGCTCGGTTCGGCTGTCCGCGTCGGAGCCATCGCGATCGGACTCGTCTTCGCACTCGGTATTCTGGCCGTCGTCGCGATCAACGGCGCGGCGATCGCCGGGATCGGCGTTCCCTCCGGGTTCGATCCGATCGTCGTCGCCGACGACTCGAGTACAGACGACGCTCTCGCGGACGCCGACAGCGACGAGGCCGAACCGTCTCTCGAGGCGGTCACGGTCGTCGGGGCAGAGTCGCACTCGCTCACGTCGAACGGCGAGTTCGTGGACAGTGTAACGGTGATGGTCGACGACAATCAGCAGATAGAGATCACCGGTGAGTCCAATCAGGGACAGGTCGCGTTCGAGTTAGCCGACGGCGAAGACGTTCTCTTCGAGGACTCTAGAGTTGCGAACGGACCGTTCAACATCTATCTCTCGGAACTATCCAACGGCGAAACGACGCTCACGATCGCCGCCGGAGAGAGATCCGGTGACGACGACGTCGGCGGCGACTGGGTGACGATTCGCGAAGAGGTTACCGTCACTATCGAGGGTGTCGAGACGGCCGAGTGAGGTCCGACGCGACAGGAAGGGTCGAGTTCCCGTCTCCCGTTGGAAGACGATCGTCGTCGAACCGACTCGAACCGTATCTTTTCGAGTGATTGCAATCGTGTAGATCGTATTCTCGAGCTAATAAAATTGGGATACTTACAACGTTCTATCACTACTATTTGAGTAGGTTTTTCTATTCCAGAGGTTCGAAAATTCGTGCGATAGTGGTCTGTGAGGGGTTCCTACTGATCGACAAAACCTTGCTCTTCCAGAGACGATCATTTGATTTGGTTATACCTATAAGAAATAGTGACTTTCATTATATCCAGAAGATTTAATTGAGAGACACGACCTTGTGTCGATATGCTACCACCTTGTCCACGGAGACGATTCCTCGCACTCGCGGGGATCGCCACCGGTACGGCGCTCGGGTCGACGCCCGTGGCTTCGGCGTCGGAGACGATCGAGTACGGCGACACCGTCAGTGGTACGACCGACGGCCACCACCAGTTCACGTCTGACGGGGGAGACGTCGTCAGTATCGACTTGCGGGTGGACAACGAGTACCAAAACGAAGGGTACCTCAGAATTTGGGACCCTAACGGCGATTCGGTTCGCACCAGATGGGGAAACGGCTACGAGGGGAACGCTGTCATTACGGGCACTACATTGCCCGGAATCGAGGGAACCTATACCATCGAGGTGTCGGCTGGGACGAACTCCGATAGCGAAACCTTCGGCTATACGCTCTCGCTGTACGAGGATATCCCGATCGACGAAACGATCGAGTACGGCGACACTGTTTCGGGCGAACTCGACGAAACCGATCGGTATCTCGAGAGTAACTTCAACGGCTACCACGAAACGTACTCGTTCGAGGGATCGGAAGGCGACGTCGTTTCTATCGAGATGCGTCCCGAGGACAAGTACGCCAACGACGCCGATCTCAATCTCTACGATCCGAACGACGAGCGGATCGCGTATACGTCGACATTCGACGGAGACGAGGGAAACATGGTGATCAGCCGAGAGGAGCTACCACAGGACGGTGAGTACACGATCGTCGCGACCAGTTCGAACGACGACGAGACGTTCGCCTACGACCTCTCGCTGTACGAGGGGATCCCGATCGACCAGGAGATCGGATACGGCGACACCGTCGAGGGAGCACTCGACGAACGCGATCGGTATCTCCGGAGCAACTTCAACGGTTATCACGAGACCTACTCGTTCGCTGGCGAGGAAGGTGACGTCGTCTCCGTCGAGATGCGTCCCGAGGACAAGATCACGGACGATGCGTACCTCAACCTGTACGATCCGAACCACGAACGGATCGCGTACGAATCCTCGAGTGGTGACGAGGGGAACACGGTGATCAGTCGGGCAGAACTCGAGCAAGACGGCGAGTACACGATCGTCGCGACCAGCTCGCTAAGCACAGATCTCTTCTCCTACGGTCTCTCCCTGTACGAAGGGATTCCGATCGACGATGAGATCGAGTACGGCGAGACCATCGAGGGCGAACTCGCCGAAAGCGACCGATACCTCCACGGCAACTTCAACGGCTATCACGAGACCTACGCGTTCGACGGCGAGGAGGGAGACGTGGTCTCCGTCGAGATGCGTCCCGAAGACAAGACCGCTGACGACGCGTATCTGAATCTCTACGATCCGAACCACGAACGGATCGCGTACGGGTTGACCAGCTATGGAGACGAGGGGAACACGGTGATCAGTGGGGCGGAACTCGAGCAAGACGGCGAGTATACGATCGTCGCGACCAGTTCGGACTACAGCGGGACGTTCTCCTACGACCTTTCACTCTACGAGGGGATCCCCATCGACGGCGAGATCGGGTACGGCGACACCGTCGAGGGCGAACTCGACGAGACCGATCGATACCTCGAGAACTTCGAGTTCAGCGGCTATCACGAGACCTACGCGTTCGACGGCGCGGAGGGCGACGTGGTCTCCGTCGAGATGCGACCCGAGGACAAGACCGCGAACGACGCCCAGCTCACGCTGTACGGTCCGAACCACGAACGGATCACGTCCGAATCGTCGGACGGTGACGAGGGGAACACGGTGATCAGTCGAGGAGAACTCGAGCAAAACGGCGAGTACATCATCGTCGCGACCAGTTCGGACGACGACGAGACGTTCTCCTACGATCTCTCGCTGTACGAGGGGATTCCCATCGACGAGGAGATCGGGTACGGTGAGACCATCGAAAGCGCGCTGAGCGAAGCCGATCGATACCTCGACGATTGGGACTTCAACGGCTATCACGAGACCTATGCGTTCGACGGTGCGGAAGGCGACGTGGTCTCCGTCGAAATGCGCCCCGAGGACAACAGCGAACAGGAGGCGTTGCTGGCTCTGTTCGATCCGAGCGACGAACTGCTCACGAGCCAAACGTCCGGTGACGGTGGGAACGCGACGCTCAGTCTCGGGGAACTCTCCCGAACCGGCGAGTACACCGTCGTCGCGATGAGCGACGAGATCGACGAGACGTTCTCATACGACCTCTCGCTCTACGAGGGGATCCCGATCGACGAGACGATCGAGTACGGCGACGTCGTCGACCGAGAACTCGACGAAGACGATCGATATCTCGACGACTTCGACTTCCGTGGCTACCACGACACGTACGCGCTCGAGGCTGTCGAGGGGGACGTCGTCTCCGTCGAGATGCGCCCCGAGGACGAATACGAGAACGACGCGATGCTCGCGCTCTTCGACCCGAGCGACGAACGGGTCACACATCAGCGGACCGGTCGCGAAGGGTTCGCAACCATCGAACTCGAGGAACTCGACCGATCGGGCGAACACACGATCGTCGCCACGAGTTCGAACGACGACGAGACGTTCTCGTACGAACTCCGCGTCCACGAAGGGATTCCGTCCACCGACAGGATCGCAGCCGGTGAGACGCTGACGGGATCGATCACGGTGGACGGTTACTACCTCTCGAACTTCGACGGGTTCTATCGCACCTACACGTTCGGCGCTCGAGAGGACGACGAGGTAACGATCGAGGCTCGACCGCCGGAACTGTACGAGACCGAGATGACGCTCCGACTGTACGACGAGAGTACGGATCGGATCGCCTGGGACACGGTTCCGGACGACGACGGTATCGCGTCCATCGAAACGACGATCGAGCGACCGGGCGAGTACACGATCGTCGTCGCCGCGGGTGACTCGACGACGGTCGACGGCTACCAGCTGTCGATGGACGGTGCGACGGACTTGCAACCACCGGCGGTCGTCGGCTCGGATCCGCCACAGGATCTCGATGGTGACGGGCTCTACGAGGACGTTACCGGTGACGGCACGTTCACCGCGGCCGACGTCCACGCGCTGTACGAACACCGTGACAGCGACGTCGTGGTGGAGCATCCGGCTGCGTTCGACTTCAGTGGTACCGGCGGCGAGGTCACCGTTGCAGACGTTCAAGCGCTGTGGAACCGCCTCACGGAGAACCGATGACTGAACGCACGTTCGATCCGGGCAGACGAGCGTCTCGGCGACCGCACGCAGCGCTCTTGGTGTTGGGACTGGTGATCCTCGCCAGCGCGTTCGCGTTCTCGTTCGGGAGCCAGGGCGTCCTCGGCGAGACCGACGACGGAACCGCCGTAACGGTCGATGCCCAGTGACCGAACTCGAGGCCGGCGAGTCGGCGACCGCGACGGTCGGTCTCGAGGGTGCGGCCGACGGGGTGAGCACGTACGAGATGACCCTCGCAACGAACGATACCGACGTCGCCACACTCGAGGACGTCACGGTTCTCGCCGACGGCGAGGACGGACCGCTGGTCCATACCGACCGAAGTGCCGACGGCTCCGAGCTGACCGTCGTGGTCGCGCTTCTCGACGCCGCCCACGAGCCCGGCGACGCGATCGATCTCTTCGACGCCGAACTCGAGACTCGCGGCGGTGGGGACGTCGAAATCGAGGTCACCGAGATTGGCGAGATCACCGACCTCGAGACCGACGCCTACGGGATCGACCGAACGGAGGCCGCCGATCTCTCGGTTACAGACCCAGGCCAGCCCGTCGCCGACGTGACGATCGACGCGCCGAACGGGGTTCAGCCGAACGCGACGACGACGGCGACGGTCGGTCTCGAGGGCGCGACCAACGGGGTGAGCACGTACGAGATGGCCCTCACCACGAACGATACGGACGTCGCCACTCTCGAGGACGTCGCGGTTCGCGCCGACGGTGAACACGGGCCGCTGACCCACGTCGAGAAAAGCGCGGACGGGTCGGCACTCGTCGTCACGGTCGCGCTCCTCGACGCCACGCACGAGCCCGACGATTCGATCGAGCTGTTCGACGTCGAACTCGAGACCCACGCCGAAGGCGTCGTCGAACTCGACGTCGACGAGGTCGGCGAACTCACCGACCTCGACCTCGATGCGTACGAAATCGGCCAGTCGAACCCCGTCGAACTCGAGGTGGCAGACGATCCCGGACTCCTCGCGACGATCGAAGAGGTTCCCGAGGACGTGGTCGCCGGTGACGAGGCGACGGTCGTCGCGGAGATCGAAAACGCCGGATACACGGAAGCGAGCCGGACGGTCGATCTCGTCAGCGAGACGGGGGTCGTCGACTCGACGACGATCACGCTCGACAGCGGCGCAACCGAACGCGTCGAACTGACGTGGGAGACGACCCGAGACGACGTCGGCGAACACGACCTCCTAGTCGAGACCGGGGACGATACCGCGGAGGTCGCCCTCGAAGTGGCCGAACCGCCTACCCCGGCGATCTTCGAGCCCGAAATCACGGCCGTCACCGAACCGGTCGAAGGCGGGGAGTTGGTACTCGAGGCCGACGTCGAGAACACCGGAGACCGCACGGATACGCAAACCGTCGGCCTCGAGATCGACGGGACGACTGTCGACAGCGCCGAGGGAATCGAACTCGAGGGCGGCAACGCCACGAACGTGACGCTGATCTGGAACACCGAAGACGGTGATCACGGCGAATACGACGCTGCCGTCACGACCGAAAACGAGAGCGCCGAGACGTCGGTAGTGGTCAGAGAGGACGTCCCCGAACCGTTCTTCGACGTCACGATCGACGAGTCGAACGATCCCGTCACTGCGGGCGAGGACTTGGTCGTGAACGCAACGGTGACGAACGTCGGCGGGGAACCCGGAGCCGCCGAGATCGACTTCGAGGTCGACGGCGAACTCGTCGAGACCGGCACGGTCGACCTCTCCGCTGACGAGGAGACGACGCTCTCGTTCGTCTCTCCGACCGACGCCGACGATCCACCGGACGTCGACGTCACGGTCTCGAGTCCCGATGCGACCGAGACGACGACCACACGCGTCGACGAGCCCGAGCCCGCGACGTTCGAGGTCGTCGACGTCGACGTTCCCACGACGGTGACCCAGGGAGAGACGTTCGACGCGACCGTCACGGTCGAAAACGTCGGCGATCTCGAGGGGAGTGAATCGGTCGAGTTACACTTCGACGACCGACGGGGCGACGCCGACGACCGAGAGATCGGCCTCGACGGCGGTGAACGAACGACGGTGACGCTGACGTTCGACGTTCCAGTCGAGCCGCGAGCCGGGGAGCACGAGATTGACGTGACGGCCGCGACGCCAGACGACAGCGTCTCTCGAGACGTCGTCGTCGACTACGAGTCGATCGAGAGCGGTCTCGAGGCCCTCGACGGCGGTGGCGTCGTCGCCGTCGCCGCAGGCGAGTACGCGGAGACGGTCACGATCGAGACGGCGGACGTCTCTCTCGAGGGGATCGCCGGAAGCGGCGATACGACGGTCTCCCCGGCCGAAGACGTCGCGTTCGACGTGGCCGCCGAGAACGTCACCATCGAGGGCGTGACGATCGACGGAACCGGCGCCGAGACGGGCGTCGTCGCCCGGTCTGACGGTGTGACCATCGAGCGGAACGTCTTCTCCGGTCTCGAGACGGGGATCCATCTGACCGACAGCGACGGGCACGCGATCGCGTACAACACGTTCCGCGAGAGCGTCGAGACGGGAATCGCGGTCGACGCTTCCAACGGGAACGCGATCACCCAGAACGTCGTCGAGGGCGTCGACGGAATCGTCTTCGACGACGGTGCCGGCGAGACGACGGTGAACACGAACGAGATCACCGTCACGAACGATGCCATCAGGTTCGAGGAAGACGCCGGACCCGGAACCGTTCTCGAGGAAAACAACCTGATCGCCGGCAACTGGAGCGTCAACAACCTGGCAGAGATGACCGTCGAGGGATCGGCGAACTACTACGGAGAGGATGGTCTCGAGGAGAACACCAACGGTGACGTCGTCGACGACGAACCGGCCGATCAGTACGACGGCGCCGAATACGAACTCGCGATCACCGCCGTCGCCTCCCCTCTGATCCCGTAGGTGCCGGTCTGGCTGGGCTCGATCGGAAGCATTCCGATTCCGTTCTCGAATCCGAGTGCGGTCGTCTGCTGGTCGCCATCGGGAGCCGTCACGACGATATCGCGAGTTTCGTCGTCTAACTCGCCACCAAGATCGGAGTAGACGCCGATCGTCGTCTCGTCGCCGACCGTCAGTCCGGTCAAGTGAGGTGGAACGACGGTGTACGGGCCGACAGCAACAGTCGCGCTATCGGTCGAATCCGTTGCCTCCGATTCGACCCGAACCGTGTATTCTCCCTCTGTGACGTCGGTTTCGAGGTCGGCGAGATCGACGTCGACATGGACGTTTCCGTCCGAACCAGTCGACGCAGTACGCGTCGTCACATCTTCGCCGTCCGGATCCTCGAGTGTGAGCGTCACATCGACGTCCGACGACGGCTGGGGGACGTTCTCGTCGGCCAACTCGAGGGCACCCGCCAGAACGGGAATCGTTCCGTCCGGTGCGACGTGTCCGTGCTGGGTCGCCGTCGCCGTCGTGACCCGGAGGTCGATATCGACCTCGGACATCGTCCCGACAGTTCCGGTTCTCGTGTGTGTTTCGTCGTCCGTCACGGAGATCTGGTCGACCCGCTGGGTGAGCAAATCTCCGTCCCGGACGAGTTCGACGACATCGTACACACCGGGCTCGAGGTCCGCTCGAGAGACCGCCTCGCGAGTCGCGTAGAACGATCGGTCTCCCGTCTCACGGTTGATGACCTCGACGCCGAGCACGTAATCGTCAGTCCTCCCAATCGCTGTGGAATCGGTTCCCCCTTCGGTATCGGACCAGCTCGTCGCACCGGTCGCGATTCCAGTCGCACTGAGGAGCCCCGACATCCCCAGTGTAGTCAAAAACGACCGTCGATCGTGTTTTCCCATTCGCACATATATTCAATAAATCCAGACCTTATTATTCTACTGACAGTATGATTCGGAATTATATGTTGATATTTTATCGGAATCGATGGATAAACAACCGAAGCTAGGTTTGAATCTAGGCGTTCGAATCCTCTCCGAAAGTGTTAAAATATAATTGTATGCTTGTATTTGTAAGCTTGATTTACATTATTGGTGGGTGGATGGCGTGTTGAATTCCTCATTCGGTCGTCGAAACAGCCCGGAACCGACGATCCATTCGTCACCGTCTCGAGGACGAACCGACCTGCCACTTCGAATCCGGCCATCGAACGATCGAGCGCCGAGAAAGGCCGACTTTGACATCCTCCCCGCCCTAAAGGCCGGGGCTTTCTCCTCACACTTCCGTAACGATTTGGATACAGCTGCTCACTGTCCGGATTCAGTCAATCAGTCCCGACACTCGAGGACGTAGTCGATCGACTGTCGATACGCTGTACGTGCTTTCACGCCACATCGACCCGAGACTGGCCTTCGGTCTGCAGAACCGACCGTCGTACTACTGTGAGAAGTCGTACTGTGCGATCTCGTGTGACCCGCAGGTCGTACACTCCGTCGTGGTCGTCGCGAGATTCGTCCCACAGTGTCGGCACTCGGATAGTGTCCTATGCCGGTCGGTGAGTCGCTTTCGGACTGCGCTGAGCATCCCCATTCGTGTCGCTCGAGTGGAGCGCCACGTATGAGCTTTCTGGGATCAGAATCGGTACCGGGATCGAGAGTGGAATCTGAAACGTCTCGAAGGAACCGGTGACACACGGCCGAGAGAACGGGAGGACCGTCGCTCGAGTCGTCTCTCCCCGTCGCTCAAAGTCCACGAAGGCAGACGACGAGAGAGGAGACGACCCCCAACGAATAATGCGCTCTTCGGTGAACGGTCGCACATGCCCCGATTCACCGACGACGACGTGGGAAAGACGGTGGTCAATCCGATCGGCGACGAGGTCGGTATCGTCGAGACCGTCGAGGACGGCGTCGCGTACGTCGACCCTCATCCCGACTGGAGCGACCGCCTCAAAGCGTCGATCGGGTGGGAGGACGAGCCGGACATGACCGAACAGCCGCTGGCGGACGAACACGTCGAGGCGGTTACCGACGACGAGATCGTCCTCCGTCAGGACCTCCAGACCGACTACACGGGGACGTAGGTCGGTTGTGACGCTCACTCACCACGGACGAGCCGTGGTTCGCTCACCGCCCGAGAACTGATAGTTATCAAGTGACTCGAGTGAGAATCGCGTGGTATGGACTCACACGTAGTGATCAGCGACAGCAAGTCGACGACCGTCGACCACGACCTGCAGGGAGAGGTGCTCGCCGAGTACGGCGCGAGCGTGGCGTCGGTCGTGACGAGAACCGAGGAAGCACTGCTCGAGGAACTCGGCGACGGCGACGTGGACGGGTTGATCGTGGACGCGGGCGTTCCCGTGACCGAGCGCGTCCTCGAGACGCCGTCGCTACGGGTCGTCGGCCGCGCGGGCATCGGCGTCGACAACGTCGACCTCGAGGCGGCTGCGGATAACGACGTCACGGTCGTCCACCACCCGACCTACAGTCTCGACGAGGTGGCGACCCACGCCCTCTCGCTCCTTCTCTCGGGTCTCCGTCGCGTCCCGCAGTACGACCGCTCGACACGGGCCGGAGACTGGGACTGGACCGAGGGGGCGCCGATCCCACGGCTTCAGGGTTCGACGCTCGGGTTCGTCGGCTTCGGCAAGATTCCACGTCGGCTGGCGACGATGGTCCAGGGCTTTGGCTGCGAGCTCGTCGCGGTCGATCCGTTCGTCCCTGACGACGAAATCCGATCGCAGAACGTCGACCCGGTCGAATTCGAGGAGCTGCTATCGACGGTCGATTTCCTCTCGGTCCACGTGCCGCTGACCGAAGAGACGACGGGCCTGATCGACGAGGACGCGCTGGGAGCGATGGACGAGGATGTCGTGCTCGTGAACACGGCTCGCGGATCGGTGATCGAGACGAACGCGCTCGTCGCGGCGCTCGAGGCCGAGGAGCTCGGGTTCGCCGCGCTGGACGTGACCGATCCGGAGCCGTTGCCGTCCGATCACCCGCTGCTCGAGCTAGAGAACGCGCTGGTCACGCCCCACACAGCGTGGTACTCCGAGGCGTCCCGTCGTCAACTCAGCCGCGGCATCGCCGCGGACGTCGGCCGCGTGCTGGTCGGCGACGAACCGCACAACGAAGTGACGGTCGAGAGCCCGTGGGTATAGTCGGGATGGTACGCTCGAGAACGGCGGTCGGGCCGTGACTCGAAAACTGCGGTACTCGAGAGTGGCTCCCGGTGTCCCTCGGTCTCGAGACCTGTCTCTCGAGTTCACCGACGCCCGGAGAAGCGGTTCTCGATGCCGGTGGCGACCGCAGCGGGTACCACGCTGAGACTCGTGCTCCCGGTCACCGCGTCCGCCTGCCCCGAGAGTCCGGCGGGGCCGTAACGGCTGATGACGAGCAATGCGAACCCGAACGTCACGAAGACGACGAGAGCCAGAACGAGCGCCTGCGTGGTCGAGCCCTCGGCTGTCTCCTGATCCCCCTCACTCTCGGTCATTGTACGCTCGTCCCACCAGATACGCTTTGTTAGGGATGTGTTGATGTCGCACGGCGCCGTGAAACAGTCCCGAAAACCGGAGTCGTCTCGTGACGGCGACGTCTCACGCGGACCGATGGACGGTCCTAGTCGAGGTCTCGAGAAGAACTATCCGAACTCTGCTCGAGGAACTCGTCGGGCAGGTCGTCGAGTTCACCGATCTGCACGCGCCACAGCGTCGTGTACAGCCCGTCGCGCTCGAGCAGCGCCTCGTGGGTGCCCGACTCGACGAGTTCCCCCTCGTCGAGGACGACGATCTCGTCGGCCTCTCTGACAGTCGACAGCCGGTGGGCGATCGCGAACGTCGTCCGATCGGCGACCAGGTCCTCGAGGCTGCTCTGGATCACCGCTTCGGTCTCGTTGTCGACGTGGCTGGTGGCCTCGTCTAAGATGAGGACGTCGGGATCCTCCAGAATCGCTCGAGCGATCGAGATCCGCTGGCGCTGGCCGCCCGAGAGTTTGACGCCGCGCTCGCCGACCATCGTGTCGTCAGTGTGTCGATCGTCACGGCGAGGATGTACGCCGGCACGAGCTCCATCGCTCGAGAGAGCACGCTCGCGACGGCACCGACTCCAAAGACGAACTGCTTGTCGCGTCCGTACTCGCGGAACATCCGCCAGATCGCGTTCACGTCCTGAGCTCTGATATCGTCCAGCGAGCCGTCGGCCGTCTCGGGTGGCATCCGTTCCGCGTGGCTCTCTCGTGGAGGGCCTAAGTCCTATCTGTCCCAGCAGTCTCCGCGGGGTTTGACACAAAGATAGCGGAAGCCCACGACTTCAGTCGTGGGTCCAAGCGATAGGCAAGAGTACACATGCCACGCAATTCACGTGGCCTGTGATTCCTCCGCTACTCAAACTTGTCGGCAACCCACCAGACAATTCCCCGTGCGTCGACTTTCATCTGGCCAACACGCCCCTCATCATGCAACCTCCGCAACCGGTAATACACGGCTTTCGCTGTCACCGGTAACTCCTCCGCCACCAGACTCGTCGTTAACACTGGCGTCTCAGCAGCTTTCGATACTGTAATTACGTCCTCATCCGCGATTTTGGAGTCGAATTCCTCATCATTCTTTCGTCCTTGTTCGGCCATTATGGACAACTACGTTCCGGCCCATGATAATCGTTTTACTCATAGATAATCAAATCCTTAATTATAACCGTTATCATAGAATAAATAGATGGCGCGTTGTGATACATTCGAGGTGAGACCGCTCTCGCACCGAGACGAGTTACTTCTCCTCGAACTCCTCGACGCGTCAGCAGCCTGCAACAACCAAGTCAACTACGACCGCAGACAAACACTCTTCGAGACACAGAAAAACGAGGACACCCGCGTCCCCGTTAGCGAGTTGAAATCCACGGTAAAGCAAGCGGTCACCCAAGAAGAATACCGTCAACAGTACATCCAAACACTTGGATCCGCAGCACCCCAGCAACTCGTGCAGAAGAACTGGGAGCCGTGGAAATCATACTTCGCACTCCTCTCGAAATACCGAGACCCCGACAACAACAAGGTCACGGATAGCCCATCCCCGCCCGGGTACTGGAAGGAAGACGGCAACCGCACGCCGCGCACCGTCATTCGCAACGACCAGTACACCCTCGAACTCGGCAACCGTAGCCGACTCGAAATACCCGTTGGGATGGACCTCAAAGAGAAATACGGACTCGGATACCACGACCGACTTCGGTTAGAAGTTGCAGGTCAGCCCCGTTGGACAGGCAAACAGGGTCGCTTAGAGATCGTGTACGATAGAGACACCGAAACGTTCACTGCACATCGAAACGTCGGCGACGAGGACAACCCTCCCAGTCGACGCGATTCTTATCAACCAACACTGGCCACTACTGGCAGCGGCGAAGAGGGAGTGGCAGCGGTGGACATCGGTGCTAACAATCTCGCCGCCGTCACGACAAGCCAAGGCGACCACCGCCTCTACCACGGACGACCCGGGTTCCACACATTCCACGAACATACCGAACGAATCGCCGAGTTGCAATCCATACTCGGTGACGATGAGTGGTCGAGTAAACAGATTCGACTGATGTATCATCAGCGCGGTGAGCAACGTAACCACGCGATGGACGCTCTCATCCGAGACCTTGCAGAGTGGCTCATCGGTCGAGGGGTCACGGAACTGATAGTCGGTGCGTTGGGAGACGTACGGAAGAAGCACTGGTCCGCGACGGTCAACGAGAAGACCGATCTGTTCTGGGCACACGGGCGGTTCCGCAGGCGACTCAACGACGTGTTAGAGTTCGAGTACGGTATAACCGTTACTGAGAAATCAGAAGCGGGTACGTCGTCGATGTGCCCTGCATGTGAGGGCAAGAACGTACATCGGAGCGGTGATTTGCTCCAGTGCCATGCGTGTGGACGCGAGGGACATTCGGATATCGCGGGGTCGGCGAACTTGCTGCGCAAACACACTGCGGAGAGTATAGTTGTTGAATCAAGTGGGTCGATGGCTCGGCCCGCGGCCACTGGAGAGAACACGAAGGTGGATGGACACCAAATTCAGGTACCATGCCTCGAGTGGAACGACCATGCGTGGACGGTGAAACACGATGGTCTTTCGACCAAAGAGGCGCCCGCAAACCAGAGTACCAGTCACGAGACTGGGAACGTTGCCCCCGGTGTTTCAGACGACTGAATCACGCGACAGCGGAGGGGAAGCCCACGACTTTAGTCGTGGGAGGACGTCACAGGTGAGAAGGCGTGGACTGTCTCGAGTGACTCGAGTCGTTTCGTGAGGCGGTCACATCGCGAGTGCGAGTGTGAGTGCGAACGTCACTCAGCTCAGTGTGGCTATGGTCACTCCCACTCGGTGAGCGAGACGACCTGCGTGACGTCCTCGAGTTCCAGCCACGCCGCCGGCGTCCCGGGCTGATGGAGAACCGCGTTACCGCTGTTGTTCTCGTACAGCTCGAGTTCGCTGGTCGCGGTGTGCTCGTCGACGAGATCGTGCTGGCTCATGGAGAGCCATCCCGCAGATAGTCGAACTCGTCGAGTTCCGTGTCTGCGTCCGCGTTCGCGTTCACGTTCGTGTTCGTGTCTCTGGGACGCCACGCTTCGTCGGTCATCGTCTCTACCTCGCGCCGCAGCACTGATCTGTTATCAATCTGTTGGCCGCCGCGTCGGCTGTGAACGGTGCTGGGATCGAATCGCTCGGCGGAACGACCATGCGATTTCCGGGGAAAATAGTATGGTATTGTATAACACGCCACTAGACGACTTCCCTCACCGTTACACGTTCGCGTAGTGAGAGTAACCCCACCAGAGCGAACATCTCAGGCACGCCGAGGGAAGTCGTGCGCAGGCACCCGCGTCGTCCCCACCTCCTGCTTCGGGGACCGTGCCTGCGTTTCACGATCTCAACAGATCTGATTCTCGAGTGGCTCCCCGGCTCGCCACCGATCGTAGTTGCGCACGAAGAGGTCGACGAACCGGTCGACGAACGATTCCGACCGCCCGGCCACGTGGGGCGTCACGACGGTCTCGTCGAACGCCCACAGCGGCGACTCCGCCGACAGCGGTTCGGCGGCGAACACGTCGAGTCCCGCCCCGGCGATCGTCCCCGCCTCGAGCGCGTCGATCAACGCCCGCTCGTCGACGATCTCGCCGCGGGCGACGTTGACGAGGAACGCCGACTCCGGGAGCGCCTCGAGGACGTCGCGGTCGACCAGCCCGTGCGTGTCGTCGGTGAGCGGGACCGTGAGCACGAGCACGTCGGTGTCCTCGAGGATCGACTGGAAGCGCTCTGGTGAAAGGACTCGGTCGGCAGAGAGGTGGCCGTCGTAGTCGGCGGGGTCGCGCTTGACGCCGTAGACGTCCATCTCGAAGGCCAACGCTCGTCGGGCGACCGCCTCGCCGATGTTTCCGAGGCCGCAGACGGTCAGCGTGCGGCCCGCGAGGTCGACCAGATCGCCGCCCAGCTCTCGGCCCCACTCGCGTCGACGTTGCCGGTCGACGAACGCCGGGAGTCGCCGCGAGAGTGCGAGCAGGAGGCTCATCGCGTGGTCGGCGACGGCGGCGTCGTAGTTGCCCGACGCGTTCGTCAGGATCACACCCTGATCGCGAAATTCAGAGACCGGAAACCGAGCGTAGCCGGCACTGGTCGCCTGCACCCAGTCGCCGGCGGACAGGTGCGAGGCGTAGTCGTCCGTCCAGTTCGTCGGGTTCACGACGAAGACATCCGCCCCCGGGAGGGCCTCGAGGGCTTCGTCTCGATTCGACGCGGGGACGACCGTCAGATCGTCCCGTCGCCCCTCGAGGCGCTTTGCGATTGGAAGGTCGTGATGGACGAGGACGCTTGGCATGCGCGTTCATATCCGTCTCTCGGCTATCTTTCTTCGGGAAGGAATCCTCACCAGTCGGGGCTACCGGCGAGATACGCGTTCGCTTCGCGCGACGTGTCGCCCATCTCTTCAGTGATCGCTCCGTATTGCTCAGCACGTCGGCGGTATCCTTCTGCAAGCACCTTCCGGGAGACTGGTCTTTCGATGACGATCTTGCCATCCTCCTCGCGGATCGTGACCTCGTCGCCACCGTCGATGTCGAGAGCCTCTCGGAGATGCTTCGGTAAGGTCACCTGTCCCCGCTCGCCGACCTTGTGTGTTTCTTCCCCAGCCATACACATTCATGTCTCGTCCTTTCTCTTAATATCTTGGCACCTGAATCGAAACCAGCGCGAGTCACTCTCCGCGGAAGTACGGAATGATCGTCTCCTCGTAGTGGGTCATCGTCTCCTCGTAGTCGCCGGTCGGAATGAGGACGAGATTGTCGACGCCAGCGTCGGCGAACACTTCGATGCGGTCGATCGCGCGGTCGGGGTCACCGGCGATGCAGATCCGGTCGACGGCCTCGTCCGGAATCCGGTCAGCCGCGGCCAGCAGCTGTCGTTCCTGCTCGTCGTCGAAGGCCATCTCCCGCATGAGCGGCGTCTCCGCGGCAATGTCCTCGTATCCCATCCGCTCGAGCAGCGGCGGCCGAAGCGCCAGCGTCATCCGGTTGCGCTCGATCGACGCCTCGCGGGCTTGCCCGGCGTCCTCGGTGACCGTCGTCGGGACCATCACCGCCCGATCGATCGCGCCCGGGTCGCGCCCCCGGTCGGCGGCCACCTCGAGGACGCGCTCGAGATCGGCTTCGTAGTGCTCGGGGGTGTGGATCCAGGGGAACCAGCCGTCGGCCAGCGCACCGGTGAACCCGCGCATATCGTGGCCGTATCCGCCGACCCAGATCGGAGGCCGAGGATCCTGTACGGGTTTCAGTCCCATGTACGCGTCCTCGAGCTGGAAGTACTCTCCGTCGAACGAGAAAGGATCGTCTGACTCTGAGTTCCAGAGCCCGTCGACGACCTTGACCGTCTCGCTAAATCGAGTGAAGGGATCGGACCAGTCGAGATCGCCGATCGGCGTGAAGTTGAACGCCTCGCCGGCTCCGATGCCGAACCCCGCCCGGCCGTCCGTCAGTCGGTCGAGCGTCGCCGTAATGTGTGCGAGTTCGGTTGGATGACGGCGAACGGAGTCGGTGACGCCGGGGAGTAACTGTACCCGCTCGGTTTCTCGAGCGATCGCACCCAGTACGGTGAACGCCTCCCACGGTGGTTCGGTCAGGAAGTGTTCGGACTGTGTCGGGTGGAACAGGTGATCTGGAACCGTCAAGACGTCGAAACCCGCTTTCTCGGCTCGGACCGCCCGGCCGACCGTCGTCTCGACGTCGCCGTAACTGACCACTTGACAGCCGAATCTGAGATCGTCGTGTTTCATACGTGCCCCCTCGAATAAATCGCATAAATAGGTCACGTCTCGAGCAGAATTTCGATTCGTTACGTCGGAAGATCGCTGAGCCGACGTCTCGTCGATCCTCGAGACGTGCGCAGTCGCCGACTTCGACGTCCAGCGTTCCGATGTGCGAGCGACGAGGTGTCGTCGACATCCGCTCGACTGCCGTATGGAGAAAGTATATCCGTCGCAACCCCGTCGTATCAAGTAACAAATACCTTTATGAGTAACGACACGAACGGGAACGATCCACCCGAAGACGCCTCAGGTGCTCCCGACGAGGAGGGCGAACTGGCGCAAGAAGAAAGGCAAGGACGAGAACAGAGACAGGAGCAAGAACAGGAGCGAACACAGCCCCAACGGCAGGGAGATCAATCACCGCTCGCGGACGAGAGCGACCGTCACACCGACGGCGAGGAACCGGCCGACGGCCTCGAGTCGGTGTCCGGGGAAGAGGAGGGAGCGGAGGACGCGCCCGAAGACGAATCCGAGACCGGTGCAGGGAACGAGGCTGAACGGGAGGAAAACGACGTCGAGACCGTCGACGACCTCGGCAGTACGGTCGAGGTCGATCCGGGCGTCGAGATCGACGAGGAGATCGCCGAAGACGACCTGCTCGGCGGCCTCCAGATCGACTCGTCGGACGACATCACGGTCCCCGATCGACTCGTCGATCAGGTCATCGGACAGGACGAAGCTCGAGATACGATCATCAAGGCGGCCAAGCAGCGCCGCCACGTGATGATGATCGGCTCGCCGGGGACCGGCAAGTCGATGCTGGCGAAGGCGATGAGCCAACTCCTCCCGGAGGAGGACCTCCAGGACGTCCTGATCTACCACAATCCGGACGACGAAAACGAGCCGAAGGTTCGGACCGTCCCCGCCGGAAAGGGCAGACAGATCGTCGACGTCCACAAGGAGGAGGCCAACAAGCGCAACCGGACGCGCACGATCCTGATGTGGGTCATCATCGCGGCCATCATCCTCTATACGATCCTGTCGGCGTCCTCGATCATTCTGGGACTGCTCGCAGCGGGAGTCGTCTGGCTGATCTTCCGCACACTCAGACAGGGGACCGACACGATAGTGCCGAACATGCTCGTCGACAATGGCGAACAGCGCACCGCGCCCTTCGAGGACGCCACCGGCGCCCACGCCGGCGCACTGCTGGGCGACGTCCGTCACGACCCCTTCCAGTCCGGCGGCATGGGGACGCCGAGCCACGAGCGGGTCGAATCCGGCTCGATCCACAAGTCCAACAAGGGCGTGTTGTTCCTCGACGAGATGAACACGCTCGACATCCCTACCCAGCAGAAGCTGATGACTGCGATCCAGGAGGGCGAATTCTCGATCACCGGTCAGTCCGAACGCTCCTCGGGTGCGATGGTCCAGACCGAACCCGTCCCCTGTGACTTCGTCATGGTCGCCGCCGGGAACTTAGACGCGATGGAGAACATGCACCCCGCGCTGCGCTCTCGGATCAAAGGCTACGGCTACGAGGTGTACATGGACGACACCATCGAAGACACCCCCGAAATGCGCCGGAAGTACGCCCGCTTCGTCGCCCAGGAAGTCGAACGCGACGGGCGACTCCCACCCTTCGACCGGGAGGCGGTCGAGGAACTCCTCCTCGAGGCCAGACGTCGCTCGGGCCGAAAGAACCACCTGACGCTGCTCTTTCGCAACCTCGGTGGACTGGTCCGGGTCGCCGGCGACATCGCCCGTGCCGAAGATCGGGATTTCACCACCCGCGACGACGTCCTCCAAGCCAAAGATCGCTCGCGCTCGATCGAACAACAGCTGGCCGACGACTACATCGAACGCCGCAAGGACTACGAACTCGAGGTCACCGACGACGGCGCCGTCGGCCGCGTCAACGGCCTCGCCGTCATGGGCGAGGACAGCGGTATCATGCTGCCCGTGATGGCCGAGATCGCCCCCTCACAGGGTGGCGGCGAGGTGATCGCCACCGGGAAGTTAAAGGAGATGGCCGAGGAGTCGGTCCAGAACGTCTCCGCGATCATCAAGAAGTTCTCCGACGTCGACCTCTCGGAGAAGGACATCCACATCCAGTTCGTCCAGGCCGGCGACGGCGGCGTCGACGGCGACTCCGCCTCCATCACGGTGGCGACCGCCGTCATCAGCGCGTTAGAGGACATCCCGGTCGACCAGTCGGTCGCCATGACCGGCTCGCTGTCCGTTCGCGGCGACGTGCTCCCGGTCGGCGGCGTCACCCACAAGATCGAAGCCGCCGCCAAAGCCGGCTGTACGACGGTCATCATCCCCAAGTCCAACGAGCAGGACGTGATGATCGAAGACGAGTACGCGGAGATGATCGAGATCGTCCCCTGTGACAACATCAGCGAGGTGTTAGCGGTCGCCCTCGTGGGTCGACCCGAGACGGACTCGCTGGTCGACCGGCTGAAGTCGATCACCGATTCTGCGTTCGACCAACCCGTCGGGTCGAACCCGAGTCCGCAGTAACTGGCTCGAGGGGGTCGGGGTCAGGAATACGAGTTTTCTCTTCGGAGGAACGGGGTCAATTGCCGAGAAACCGATTCAATCTGGTAAATTCGTCGGGCGAGAGGATCACCTCGGTATCGAACGCATCGAATCGATTGAAGTCGTCGTCGATCGTCAATACAGTGTTCACTCCTTCGTCGATTGCGACCTGTGCATAGTACCCATCCCACCCGTCCACATTTGCCTCACTCGATCGAGAAAAACCATCTCGAACGACGTCGGCGGGCATCTTATCGTACCAGTGGATCCGTTTTGCATCCATGAAATTTTGCAACAGTCGGGACGCATCTGTGTTCGACTGCCCGTAGTACGTCGTCAGGACGGTATGCGCGCCAAATAGTGCAGGATATGGCACGACGGCAGCGATGTCACCAGCGATAGCATCTCGGACGTACGAAAGTGCAGCATCACGAACTGGCGTTTCTGTGTGTGCGAGCGCAATTACACCAACATCGAAAAGATACGGACCGCTCGCGTCACTCATCGCTGTTTGTCTCTGCTCCTCTTCGAACAGCAGCCCGGTGCTTCTGGGCAGTTGGGTCCTCCTCTTCGTCGATCGGCGTCGTCTCTCCTCGTTCTGAAGCCGCTTCCGCAACGAGATGGTCCATGCGTTCGATAATCTGTTCGGGGTTGTCTTCCGGTTCAACGAC
This sequence comes from Natronoglomus mannanivorans, assembly GCA_025517485.1. GTDB lineage: Archaea > Halobacteriota > Halobacteria > Halobacteriales > Natrialbaceae > Halomontanus > Halomontanus mannanivorans. Next base: position 160,231 of record JAOPKB010000014.1, read on the forward strand.
CGCCTTTCCACCCTCCTCGTGAATTTCTACTTCTGTTCCGGGTGTTAGCCCGAGACGCTCTCGAACGTCTTGTGGCAAGACGACTCGTCCTTTCGAATCGACCGTGACCATACTCCCACTTTTAGTGGGAACGATTATAACCGTTCGGGATGGATTCTGATTCCATCCGTCAAACTGAAGAGAGAAACGCTATCGCCAACGGTTCTTCAGGATCGATGCTCGCTCTCGGTCGGAACCCGCGTCGTCAGGTAGTCGTTTCGAGGACTGGGTCGTCGTCACGTAGTCGCCGGTCGAAATGAGGACGAGTTCGTCGACGCCGGCGCCAACGAACGGGTCGATGCGCTCGAGCGTCCAGCGACGGTCTCCTCGTCTCTCTCCGCTCGAGGACCTATCCCTCGAGTTCGTGTCGCCGTCGCCGGACGTCTCCGAGCTGGCGTCTGCACTCGAGAGAGACGGCGAGTGCGACAGCTGTACTGACGACGAGCGCCGGGAGGAGCGCGACGATGGCGATCGCATCGAGCCCGAACAGGCCCGGGACGAGTGATGCGAGGGCGTGGTGGGTCTCTGGCGGGAGACCGAGGAGCGTGTGCGTGAGGACGGCGGCGACTGTGCTCCCGACGGCCGCCGTAGCGGCGATCAGCGCTCGTCTCGTCGCGGGGTGCATCTGTCGACTATCCTCGAGGAGGGCGGGATAAGCTTTGTGCGTCGGCTCGAGGGGAACTGGGACGGGGTCGCGGAAGCCCTCGCTTCGCTGGCCCCTATCGTCGGCTGCCGATATCTCGTCGAGGCCATCGTCGGCGAATCCGGTCGACTCCGTCGGATTTCGGTACAGAAATTCGAGGAGAAAGCCCACGACTGACGTCGTGGGGAAAATCAGGTGCCGAGACGGTGTATCAATCACACTCACAGTCATCGCGACCACAGACGCGCTTTATCCGTGAGAATGGGGTTCTTGGAGTATGGATCGCGGACTCGTCACACTCGCTGGAACGGAAACTGGGGCCGCCCTTCTGAAAGAGGCGGCCGAACACGCGAGGGGAGCGAACGCAGACCTCGTTCTTCTCTCGACGTTCACCCGGGAAGAGGCCGATCACGATCTCGAGGTCCTCAACCGAATCGAGACGTCCGAGCACGGTCAGTTCGGTGAACTGATGAGTACGGAACTCGCCGAGGAGGTCGGCGAACAGATCGCCCGCAGCGTGCTCTCGGCGTACGACGTCGAGTACACGGTCGTCGGGGCGATCACGGACCACCGGATCGGCCGCCGAATCATCGACGAAGCCGAGCGTCGTGACTGCGATCACGTCTTTCTCTTGGGCAAGCCACACTCGCGGATCGAAAATCTCGGCGAGGCGGCGCGCCGGGTGGTTCGCCACTTCGACGGGTTCACCACGATCGGCAGAGAACGCAATCCCGAGCGACACTTCGCGCGCCTTCGCGGAACCGGAAGTGACTACGAAGTCGTGATCAACGACTGATTTCTCAAGGAACGAGCGGCGTTAGCCGCGAGTGAGTAGGTCGGGTAGTTCACCCTTCGGATGTCTGCTGTGGTCCGTGGTATCGACACCCCCGCGTCACACGGGTGTCTGACTGAGTTTCTTGGTGCACGACGGTGAGGCAAGTACTCACCATCATGTCCGAGCGTCCGACGACGACAACCCGCGACGATCGTCTCGCACCGAGCCGAGGGAGGGTCTGATCCATGTCGACGACAGCCGGTGACGAGGTGGTGTCCGGTGTCGATCTCCTCGAGTCCGTTCGCACGTGGATCGCCTACGCCCTCACCGTGGTCCTTCCGGGAGCAGGCCACCTCTACGTCGGACAGTGGAAACGCGGACTCGCCTGGATCGCGCTCTGTCTTGGCTCGGTCGTGTTTCTCAGCACCGGCGCGATCGTCACCGAACGGACGGCCCTCGAGCCGATCCTCGTTACCGTGGTCGGACTCGAGAGCGTCGCCTTCGCGGATATCGCGTTTCCACTCGCCGTGCTCGTCCTCAGCGTCGTCGATCTCCACACGCTCGTCGTCCTCGACGACGAGTGATCGGCACCCATCTCTCGGTCACTGACCGTCGAACGTCGTTCGACAGTCTCGTCGAGACCGGAAGCTGAGCCCTCGAGAGGACGGTGACGCCCCTACTTCGAGAGACCGGAAGACCAGCGATCGCTCGGGAATCTCGAAGTAGGGGCGACGTCGACGCATCGATGTCGATAGGGCCGACACCGTTATCATCGTACCAGACCTGAACTGTGTGAGCGTTCGGACCGACTCGTCCCCCCGAGCCCTCCATCGATCATGGAACCCACTCCTCCCTCGAACTCCTCCGATGACCCGACGACCGCGTTCGAAAACGACCTTGGAGAGTTGATCCTCGCTGCCTACGGTCGCGGCGCAGCTATCGAAGACACGTGGAAGATCGACGGTCCCGTCTCCGACGCCCCGAACTGGCGCGTGACGATCGAGAAAGTCCCTCCCGAGGACCTCACGTACGACCCGACGATTCTCGAAGAGTGAGCGGGACGTGGTGCTCTCGTGCCGACTGTCGATAGTACCCACCCATCATACGACTGTCGTACGATCGAGTGATAAACCGTTTCAGTTGTTGCGATAGTCTTCAGCGATCTCACCGGCCGAAAACCTCGAGGATTACACGACATTGAGGAGAAAGCCCGCGACTTCAGTCCAGGGAGTGATCACTCACCTAGTACGCTTCCGGGAGGTGAAGTTTTATGTGTGGTATTAACACACACGACAGTAGACGTACTCTGCTCGAGTCGATTCGCGGGAGGTCGTCGATCGGGTCGCCGTGCGAGTACAGTACACCGAACGATCATGATGCCGAAAACTCGAGATCCGAATCAGTCCGACGAAGACCGCCACGAGATCACGCCGACGCAGTTGTTCACGGCTTTTTCACACGAACGCCGACAGCAGACGCTGGCGTATCTAGCGCAGAAACCGGCGGCGATCGCACTCGGCGACCTCGCCGAGTACATCGCGATCAAGGAGGAACGGCCCTCCTACGAGTGGTACGAGCGGGTGCTCACCGAGTTGGCGCACAGCCACCTCCCGCACTTGCAGGATGCGGGACTCGTACACTACGACGCGGCGGACGAAACCGTCGAATTAGCCGTCGATCGACGTGTCGTGGCTCCGTATCTGCGGCTTGCCGGCTACGACGACGCTTGACCTCCTCCCACGACTGAAGTCGTGGGCTCTCTCCTGCGTTCTCTGTAGGCGCGGGCGACTGCGAGATGCACGACCTGTGTCACTGGGACCTCGTCGAGAGCTCGAACCGCGTTCGCTATTGTCCGTCGTTTAACAGGATTTTCTTCAGTCGTTACGACGGGGTCTGTCCCGCCGTCTACAGACGAGTTCGTCGGCGGTCCGGACCGCGTCGGCGACCCGTTCGGGCGAGGGGTCGACTGGCTCCTGTCCCATCCCATGTTCGCACGCGAGTTCGCCGACTCGAGCGAGGTCGTCGTCTGTGACGCCGATCTCGTCGAGGGTGACGTCCAGCCCGACGTCGAAGACGACCTCGAGTGCGGCCTCGAGCACCTCGGGGTCGCGGTCTTGCACGAGGAGTTCGACGATGGTTCCGAACGCGACCAGCAGACCGTGTGGTTCGCGGACGCCGACGTTGGTGAGACCGGTCTGGACCGCGTGAGCACCGGCCGTCCCGGCGCTCTCGAAGCCCAGCCCCGACAGCAGCGTGTTCGCTTCGACGATCCGCTCGACCGCCGGCGTGACCGCGTTTCGTTCGACGGCTGCGAGCGCGTCGGGGCCGTGGTCTTCGACCCGACGGTACGCCCGTTCGGCGATGTCGACCGCGGCGAACGCAGATCGCCCGCCTGCGTCGGTTTTCCCGCCGGAGGCGGCGACCGCTTGCGCCTCGAAGTGGGTCGCCATCGCATCGCCCATTCCGTGGGCGAGAAAGCGTGCGGGCGCGTCGGCGACGACGGCCGTATCGACCAGCACGAGCTCCGGGTTGCGGTCGCGGTGGAGCACCTCCTGGAAGTTCCCTGCCTCGTCGTAGACCACTGCGACCGTGCTCGTGGGAGCGTCCGTACTCGCGATGGTCGGGACGACCGCCAGCAGCGTGTCGGTCCGGTGGGCGACCGCGGTGGCGACGTCCATCGCGACGCCACCGCCGACGCCGACCACGAGGTCCGCATCGGTCTTCCGGACCCGTTCAGTCTGCTCGTCGATGACCGCGTGAGTGCACATTCCGACCTCTGACGTGATCGCGCCAACTTCCGTTTCTGCTGCGTCGAGACCGGTCACAACCTCGTCTTCGACCGTCGAAAGCGCCGTCTCCCCACCGAGGACGTACGCGCGGTCGGCGTCGAGAGTCGCGAACTCTTCGCCGGCGGACTCGAGGACACCGGCACCCTGAACGTACGCTCCGGGAGCGATGAATCGCTGGTGCATCCTCGAGCGTTGCACAGCCACCGAATAAAGTGTTCTGTCGCTCGTCCGTTCGACGGCTACGATCGTTCTCGAGGAGTTGTGCCGTCTCGATCCGTTCTCGAGCCACTCGCCGTCCTCTTTCGGCGTCACTCGATATCGATCGCTCCGTCCCCCACAGTCTCACGATCATCCCTCCCGTGGTGAATTTCACCAGCGTCTCCCCTTCCACATGCTCCTGGAACAATCGATCGAGCGCATCGGGATTGGTGTCGTCGTATAACCGGAACTCGGCATCGACGAGGGTGTCCGCACGCTGTTCGTCGATCAACTCGAGTACCGCCTCACTCACCGGCCGATCATCGTCCGGATAGTACCGGTCACGTTCTCCACTGCTGTTCGTACTGAGCCCTCGGTTGTCATCCGTTATCGAAGAGGATCGTTCTCGAGGACGAGGGCCGGTAACGGTGATTCTCTTTGCGTCGTCGATCTCGCCTCCCGGAAAAAGAACCGGATTCATAACAATCGATTTGATACGTTCGTCGACGAAGCTCCTATTCAGAACTATCCATCAAAATCCTCAATTCCGAATAGTAGTCATATTACGGAGGGTTCTGGTACTGATTAGGTGTCGTCGGTTATCCGCGACTGAAACTCCAAAGTCGGTTTCCAGGCCGATCCTCGATAGCGTCTTGTTCACACGTGCTGTACACCGCCGTCGGTTCGGATACGAACGAATCACCAGATAACGCACGGACCGACCGAGCTTTGTATGATAGAACGTTCGATCATCACCGAGCTGTGTGGGAAACACGTGATCGGAGATGCCACGGTCCTCGCCAGTAGTGACAACTCACGACGCTGTTTCTCTCGACGACTCGGCTTCAGCTCGTATACGAAACGTACTGCAGGAACAGTGAAATAGAGTTACCAAACTGATAGGTTAGGTCATTTATCGTCTTCGAACTTGGTTCACAGCACGTGACTGAGGCGGAGTCGATCGTTCCTCGAGTCCGGTCTCACTTCGAAGGACACACTCTCCGAATCACTTCTCGGCGATATCGGCGATCGGTAACGCATCGAACCACTGCCTCGAGTGGCTCGCTGACAGTGTTACTCCTCTTCGACGGCTCCGCTGTGACCGTTTCGGCTTCTTCGATCGCTGCCCTCACCTCGTCCTGTGTCGCCTCCTCGGCAACGCTCGGCTCTTCAAGACAGTGAGGCTTCCCCATAGTCTACAGGTGGAAGTATTGTCATAAAAACATTTTCATTCGAGTACAAAGAGTACCAGCAATCGCTTTCGAACAGACAACGGTTCGGGACGGTGCGACTCGATACGCAAAAGCACAACCCTCGAGTTGGCATCACTCGGCCTCAGTTTCGGGATTCTTGCCGATCGCTTTCGTCGTCACGTTCCCCTCGAACGCAACTCGCCTGCGCCGTCGGAGGACTGGATGAACCCGGGTCCGTGGCCCGAAGCAGGGACTCGAAGTCGTCGACTTCGTCGTACTGCTCCCGGTGGACGAGCGCGGCCTTTCCGTCCATCGTGATTTCGTACAACCCGGACCTCTCGGCCGGGCCGATTCGTTCGACGAGTCCGTAATCGCACAACACTGGCAGTCGAGTATTGATATTTTGTCGATTCTTGTTCGTGTGTGATTCGAGGTTCGGAGCGACGTTCCGACCAGTTTCCTCGAGTGCCTCGAGAATTTCGAAATCAGTCGGCTGTCTGAGTTTCACAATCTCTCCCCATTACGGCACAGTATGCTACGAATATCTAATATTATCGACTGTTGACAACGATACGATAACGGGACTCGAGACGAATTGTCGATAGAAATCAGCTCTCGCTATCCGTATTACACACATATATTTGTAATTGTTCGTGATGAATTCGTTTTAGACGAACACTGAACGAGGACTCGACGTCCGTTCTCGATGTGACCAACTCGGCACGGAGCGACCACTGTCAGACCGAGGTGCGATAGGAAATCAAATGCAGTGATTGACACAGACCGATGTATCTCCCCGTTTGCTGGCAGTGTCCGGTCTCAGTCTACGGAATACGATCCGCGGAATACGAGAGGGGAGCCCCCTCCACCTCTCAGTGTGGAATCGGATGGCGAGAGAGTTCGCAGCGATCGGTTGGTGGGTCGGTAGCCACGATTCCCCGCCATCAGAATATTCATGTCTCCGATCATAAAACAGTAGGACCGTTACCGAGATAGCCAACGGTTTCGAGGACCGCTCGAGCGGGGACTTGAGGATGAGATCGGTCTCGTCGAATCGCTTCGCAGTTCGTCTGCACCTCGACTCGAGACGACTCGGGTGATACGTAATCGCTGTGTACTGTTTTGACACCTTCAAACAGGTGGAAGGGGTACCACCCAGTATAATTCACTAGTTTGTCCATTAGTATTACAAACGTACGTGTGTAACTGCCGCTGAAGATTTCAATTCAGATGTGCGTTACTCACGTGTTTCTCGGCGTCGACGGGTTCTAATCGAGAACTCGAGTTCGTGCGATCAGTAGCACTTCCGGTCGACGCCACCGAACTCGGACACAGTGCCGTCGAGCAGAGCGAGAAAGAGAGCGTCGAACGACGTGGATCTGACACCACGGTCACTACTGATACTGGAGAACTCATCGTTTCCTTCACCGAAAGGAAACGTCTATCTCGGCGAAAATTAGTATCCGAGTCGGGGGAATGAGAACAGAGTACTGTCCAGACTGTGATGAACAGCAACGGATCAAAGAAACCGTCCCGTGGCAGGTGGATCTCTGTGCTGTCTGCGGAACAGAGATCGGTACTGCCGACTGATATCGGGATCGACGCTATCAGCGCGATCGCGGAACGCTCGAACGGAAGCGGGTGGGACGGACAGTTCGTTCCAACGAGGTACGTGGCGGTGACGAGAAGAGAGTCACACTCGAGAACGACCGTCCCGACGATCAGTGCTCGCCTTTTCCGGTATCCACAGTATTAGGATGACACGCACGCGCCCTCAACTATGGAGTACACCAAACTCGGATCGACCGGACTGGACGTTTCGAAGGTCTGTTTCGGCACGTGGCGTTTCAACAAGGAGTCCGACGGCACCGTCGAGACCGACCGGGAGACCGCTCACGAACTGCTCGATCGCTTCGCCGACCACGGCGGCAACTTCATCGACACCGCCAACGGCTACGGCGACGGCGAGAGCGAACGCTGGATCGGCGAGTGGCTCGGCGATCGCGACCGCGAAGACTACGTCATCGCGTCGAAGGTCTACTGGAGTCAGGTGAGCCGGTTCGACGAGAACCTCTCGCGCAAGAACATCCGCGCGGAGATCGAGGGAACCCTCGAGCGCCTCGATACGGACTACATCGACGTCTACTACATCCACCGCTGGGACGACGACACGCCGATTCGGGAGACGCTCCGGACGCTCACCCGTCTCGTCGAGGAGGGCAAGGTCCACTACCTCGCGGCGTCGTCGATGGCCGCCTGGAAACTGACGAAAGCCCTCTGGACCAGCGACGTCGACGGCCTCGAGCGATTCGAGGTGACCCAGCCGCGGTTCAACGCCGCCGACCGCCCACAGGAGTACCTCGACGTCTGTGGCGATCAGGGACTGGCCGTCTGTCCGTGGTCGCCCCTCGACGGCGGCGTCCTCACGGGCAAGTACGCGACCGGTGACGCCGACGAAGGCTCGCGAGCCGATCTCGACGGCTGGGACATGTCCTTTTCCGACCGACAACAGCGGGTCCTCGAGGCAGTGCAGGACGTTGCGGACGACCTCGAAGCGACGCCCGCGCAGGTCTCACTTCGCTGGCTGATCGAGCAGCGCGAGTTCACTTGCGTGCCGATCTTCGGCGCTCGGACACTCGAGCAGATGGACGAGAACGTCGGCGCCGCCGACATCTCGCTCTCGGACGAGCAGTACGAGCAGATCGCCGACGCGTACTGATCGCGCGCTGCTTTTGGGATTGGGGACGAGCGTCTTCTCGAGTCCGTGGACGTCTCACGAGAGCGGGCTCTCGGTCACCGGACTCGACGACAGCGTGTTATCGAGCGTCGTCCGCTGCTACCCATCGACCACCTCGAAAGACACGATAATCTCGTTGAGCGCGTCTTCGCCGCGGGCGTCGACGTGTGACACCAGCAAGATGGTGACGTGATCAGCAGCAACGAATCAGTGCGTTCCAGTATTCGTATCGACCGACGTGAACTACCCCACCCTACTCGCTCGCCACGACTGCCGTGACTCGCTCCTTGA
>JAOPKB010000015.1 GCA_025517485.1 Natronoglomus mannanivorans
CGATTCCGAGTAGACCACGACGGTTATCATGTAGAGAGAGGGTTTTGACTACTGTTACATAAATCTGTGTCAGACATTCGGGACGGCCATCTGTAATAGACGTCTGTAATTGGTGTCTGTTATGTGGCTGTAATCAGCAAAAAACCGGGATACTCCGTCGCGACAGATTTGTTGTACAGATACTTGGACCATATACTCGTGCCACATATCTGTAACAGATGGCTGTAACAGATAGAAGTAACAGATAATCAATACAGATTTCTATAACAGCTAGACGACATAGATGTTCTGAATAGATATACAGATATGTATGATTGACAAACGGTGTCTGCAGATTGCTGGAACAGATCCTTGGACCAGATATCCATTACAGACAACTGTCACAGAAGAATGTAACAGAGTGGTGTCGTGCGTTAAAATGGTGAATCGAACTCACACAAGTGTATAATAGATATCCGGAACAGACCTCTGTAACAGCTACACCTCTGTCACAGATTAGAACCCTTGACGGAACCGACGAAGGAAGACGCGATGCTGAGCGCGATCTCGAGGATAGTTCAAAGATATGTCTCGACTTGACGTTCGCAAAGGCATCTATCTAGGATGTCACCCTCACGCGTTTCCGCGCTGTGATCATTGTAGTACCTACGTCGGTGAGTTGTGTGCAACATCTTAAGACAATATCACACACAACCATTTTAGAACAATTCTTCGAACAATGCGATACCTTGCTCTGCGACTACCTCGGTAATGAACAAGCTCGATTCTTCCTGTAGCGATCGAATCAGGTCGATTGCCCCCGATTCATTCAGTTCTTTCTGGGTATATGCGAAAACAAGAATCCCGACCGATCCATGCACTTCTACCTCAAGATCCTCGGCAGCGTCTCTGGCTGTAAGATTGTCGGTCAGAAGTACTGCTGAGCGGTCAGCTGCGACCGCGAGAGCAGCTTTTTCACCGGGATCTAAATTTACATCTGCGCTGAGTTCGGTTGCGTCAGCTTCGATGAGATTATAGTCGATTTCCTTCCTGTTAGCAGTTCAACTTTGAGGCGATTGAGACCCATACAGAGTTGGAAGTTGAGTCCGAAAAAACCGCGACCGACAACTCTTTGCTGGGAACGTGATTCTGGCTGACCAGTGATCCTTATTGACTACGATCGGTGATATCTCTCCAGGCGAGAAACTTCCTTCTCCGATGGTTTTCGCGGTCACGGACGTTAGCTGGGATGTTGGAAAATCGCGACGGGCTGAAGTTGGCCTCGTTGATACTGCGGGAAATCGTCTCCGTCTTATTGACTATGACGGAGCGGGGATTTCGATCAACTGGAAGCAGAATCATCAGTATCGAATCTCTCGATGTAAGGTCCAAAATGGAGGGGGTGGATACGATTTCGAGCTCGCCCCGAGCAAGCAAACCCGTATTGAACCACTTAGTCCAATCGAACGAAGTACGGCGATCTTGGTGATCGGGGATACACACGTGGGCCGAACCAAACATCCGAAAACCGGGGAAAAGATCGATCCAATCGAGGCATTCAGCACAGCCGTCGAATATGGGATTGAGCAGGGCGTCGATGCAGTGATTCACGTCGGAGATATCTTTCACGACTCAGCCACGCCAGTTCAGGCGATGCTCGTTGATCAGCACATCTTCGAGCCGTTAGCGGAAGCTGAGATTCCCTTTTACTACGTTCGAGGCAATCACGCAGCATCGTCAGGCGACAAGATATTAGCCAACAGAGAAGGAGAATGGGTTTCAAACCTCGATACAGCTGGCATCTCTGTTGGATCTGACGTACGTTTCTTCGGTATCGATCACCATCCTGAAGGCAATCTTCCGTGGAGTGATCTCATATTTCCCGACGTAGTCCGCGAATCTGTTTCTGTTCTCGTTGTCCACCAGACGCTCGAGCAGCTTTCTAGTCCCGGTCCAAAAAGCGTTGATCTCGATCGGATTCAGCGTCGATTTGGGAATGAATTCGATTTCATTGTATCGGGACACCATCACGATGCATCATATATAGAATGGCGAAATGTTCCTGTGCTCTATACTGGCGCAGCTGAACGAATGAGCAAGAATGCTGACCCCGTTGATCGGGTTGCGTGGCTACTGACTATTAGGGATGGATCAGTAGTTCATGAACAGTACGACATTCCAGAAGAAGAATGATGATCTCACACTGTTCAGACACTAACCGTTTTAGACTGAGGGTCTGAGAGTGCGGATATAGCTGCGTTCGAGGGACCTGAGCTTCGAGAACTGGAACCCCCGGGTGTTCGGAAGTACTGGATGCGCGAAGCTCACGAGTTCACACTCTGGCTGGCAAACCAGAGCCGCTCGAAGCGTAACTTGGGTACTCTGAGGAGACAATCCAAGCTCGAGTACTCACTGATGTCACGATAAGCAAATCCCGCAGCTCTTGGAATCGACCGGTGCTAATACTACCGACCTCATCAAAATCACATCACAGAGAGCGGTACTGAGTGTCTAAGTCAAGTATCGAATTTGTACTTGAGAAGGTTCCTGTCCGTATCGTTCGAAGAATCTGATGGCGAGGAGTGCAATTGCTCTTCCAGAGTGGTAGCCGACGAAAATCCCTTCGTAGCTCTTACCTTGTGACCAGAGACACTTAAAGAACCGACCGCTCCGACTCACTAGTCGTTGCCCCGCTTCCTCTAAGCGGTGAAAAACGACAGGGACACAACTCGTTCCTCTATCTTCTTCGCGACGAGGATATTTACAACAGCTCACTGATGTTTCTGTAGGAACTCGAGGAACGTTTCGATGTCACTGGTTGAGGCTGACGATTGGCCGAACATGCTCTTGGAGCGATGATCGAGTCCACCCTCTGCGATGAATTCTTGTGCATCACTGAGTTGCGACTGGAGAGCATCAGCGTCGCCACGGTGAAGATGAGACTCGACTTCGTCGAGATCGATCGCGGGAATAGCAGCGAGGACATCAGCGAGATCTGTTTTCCGGCCACTGTGGAGTTTGGCAGCGACGAGGACTTCACCGGCCGCTGCTCGGGCAGTCGTCGATCGTATCCCGCCCGAAATCGTCGTCTTGGTACTATGGTCACGCATAGTCGAACGACCACTCCGCTTCGGTCTGTCGACAGCCAAGTCCATTCACAAGAACGTCCACGCCGACCGGATGAGGCAGACCCTCAGTGCGCTCGAAGAGTTCAATTTCCCGGTTGTAGATCGTCTCCTCCGGTGGGACCTCGAGGTCCGCTTTCCGCTCGAAGTCGCGCTCCTCGAGAAATGTGATGACGTCATCATAGTCCTCTGGGGCGATGACGAGATCAAGATCGGTCGAGAACCGCGTTTCGAACTGGCTGATCGCGTATCCGCCAACGAGGACGAACCCAATATCAGACTGTTGTAGCTCTTCGAGCACTTCGATGAGTGCCTCACTCCTGTCTTCTTGGCTCATGTTCAAGCAGGCTCCATGTGGTAGGTCGCGTCAGTGTCGACGTCATCGTACATTCGCCCGAGTATGTCGAGTGCGGACTCGAAGGTCGCGTAGTACTCGTTTGCGAACGCGACGGTTTCTTGGAGCGGAATAACGGGCCGTCCATCGACCATCTCTGTCTCGATCTGTGGCCGTGGCTCGAGGACGACTTGGATGGTGCTGTCGAGGTCTGCAACGGGCTGGCGTTCCTGCGCGGTCGGAATTCCGAATCGATCGAAGAACGCCGTCCAGGCGTCGAGGTCGGACTCGTGGACGGCGATGAACAGCGGATAGTCCTCCGGGTCGCGTGCGACCTGATAGCCTCCGCGGGTCCAGACGTAGACCGCATCAATAGCTGTGAAAGCATAGTCCATACCGGCGAACTGTGGGAGGACGTACGCCTCGGTAATTGAGGGTGGTGAGACGTCTGCTGAGTGCGCAAGGAATGTGAGACCGCTCTCTCGTATCGTCTGATCGATGACGTGCAGGCCATCATCGTACTCGACATATCCAGTGTCTTCCAAGCGGTTGATGGCCCGCCGAATCGTTTCTCGATTCTCGTCGATCTTCCGTGCGACTCCGGAGATCGAGTCACCCGGATCGATCGCGAGCAACGTCTTCAGTTCTTTCTCCCTACACACCTTGTACATCGTGTAGGTACATATTTATGTGCAACAGTAAAGAAAATTACTGCTCTTTGAAATCGCTATACCCGGTCGTCCTCGCGGCAACCTATTCGAGGCTGTAGCGTTTGATGAGTTGGTTATTACATTTCGCCTTCGGCCTTCTCGAGGCGCGAGAAACCAACGTGATGGCAACTGTAAGGTCAGCGTACGTAGTGTGAATAGATTGTACGAGTGAAATAACAAACACCTGTCCGGTGGTAGTTCCCGTGTGTTTTACTCATGCACGACCTGACGGGCTTTCAGCGCGACCTGCTGTATGTGATCGCGGGTGCCAACCGACCATCCGGCCAGACGGTGAAAGAGGAAGCTGAAAACTACTACGATTCTGAGATCAATCACGGCCGGCTGTATCCCAATCTCGACACGCTCGTCAACAAGGACCTCGTCGAGAAGGGCGAACTCGATCGGCGGACAAATTACTATGCAATCACCGACACTGGTGAGGAAAAAAATCTACGAGCGGCGTGACTGGGAGTCACAGTACGTCGATTTCTGAGGCCTCCCGCTTGGGTCGTTACAATTCGTTAACAGCGCTCACAGTAACGAGATCAACGTCGTGAGAAAACCTGAGTCAGTCATTGCGGTTGGTTGCGTTATTATCGACGCCGTCGTACATTTGCCTAAGCATCTCGAGTGCGGCTCGCGTTGTACGCGACTTCTCAACGGGCATTCAGAAGCCGGTCACAACCGTGACTGTTTCCCTAGAACGCGGCGAGTGGGTGCGGAGTAATCGACGTCAGTGCTTACCGACGGCGGTGAGGAATCGGAGAGGCGACGTCGTTCGTTCTCGTGAATCAGCTATATGACGTCCGGAGTAGGACGACCATCGAGCATCTTAGGCACCGGATGATGACGTTCGCTGTGCGCTCGAGGGGTCAGAAGGTGAGTCGGTGTGAGTAAGCAGCGTACAACTCGCTCACGATGAGAAATGTCTGAGAGGAGAGCCGGGATCGGTTCTTCCCTATTTCAACTGAGTACGTTGAATGCCCTGGATTGGGTCAATGTATGGTTGATAGCCAATCGCAGGGCAGTATGCTACTAAGACACACAGTGAAATAAGCTCAACGATGGGTTGATCGCCTCGCCGGTTTCTCTCAATAGAACAACTGAAAGCCAATCTACACGGGGAGGTAAGTGAGTGACCACCATCCAAACGATAAGGATCAGTCGTTGGCTGGTTTGAAGGATCCAGAATCATCTGAAAACTGTGGTAGGGGGGCTAAACTCCGTCTCGCCACACGATCCGCATCCGTTCCGATTTCCGATCGGCTGTATTTTTCCGTTCGGTAGTCTGAGCGCCGCATATGCGTTCTCGCATTCGACACACGTTGCGACAATCCGAGACTGATCGGCACTCTTCCCCATCTCTTAGAAGTTAGGCCTCCCTCGAAAAATGCTATTGTGAGTGCGGGTAAAGTAACATCGCAGGTTGTTACAGTAGTAACAGCTAAACGCTCGATAACGATCAGAGGTGTCTAACGGTCGTAGAGAATCACAAACACAGACTTGACATCAGAGATTTCGCCTGCGGCCGCTGGCCCTCATCCTCACGAGGGTCGCGACGGCTGGTGCGATCTTGAGTTCACCGATAACCTCGACGAAGAGCTGGCCGGCCTGATTACCTTGGCGAGAGATTGCGTCGAAGTCAAACCCTGCTGAGATCGCTAATTCGAAGAGAAAGCTAACGACTTCAGTCATGAGATTAGTCACATATTGTTGAGAATCAGAGAAGACGATTCATTTGTGATAGAGGCACCGTCTAGTTAGCGCAGTTTGAGGAACGAGCAGGTCGTAGAGATAGTTTGGAATGTTACTCGCAGACCTGCTCAGCGAGTGCTATGCGGCGGAATTTGATGAATATTGGGAGCGTGAGCGGACGGTGATTACGTCAGGGTGTTCGCCGTCCGCCTCCACGCGACCGGTTGTTCGCTCCGAGAGACACAAGCAATTCTTCGCTTGATCGGCGTAGAATGCTCTCACAAAGTGATCTGGAACTGGATACATCGGATATCTGACAGTGTGCCAGACCCGCCGACAGCGAAGCCGTCGCGGGTCGCAGTTGATGGGACTGCTGTCAAAATTAACGGCGACTGGTCTTGGGTATCCGCTACAATAGACCTATACTCACAGCTCATTCTTGATGTCGCAGTATTCGGACGGCGAGGCACCGATCCAGCTGCTGCGTTCCTGCATCGATTGACCGAGAAACACGATCTTGACGACACGGTGTTTCTCGTCGATGGCTACGGATATCTGTCTGCTATCTCTCGATCAGGATTGAGCGGTCACCTCGAGTACGTCGAGAAAAATCTGATCAAAAGTGGTTTCATACCCTCAAATGCGGGTTGACCACTTCCATAACTCGTGGGTGGGCAGTCGGTCGAGCGTCCGTGAGTGGCTTGAACAGTTCGCACATTACTACAACACACAACGACCATATCAGTCACTCAACGGACAGACGCCAGCGGAGGTGCTAAACTAGACAGTGCCGTGATAGACGACTGTTGCGATCCAATTACAATTCGATCATGATCTTTGATCGACTTGATTGCTTCTTTGACGTTTGTTTGTGATGCCTCCTCGAGCGTAGACTTGTCATTCTCTTCGCAGTCGTCTAATTCGCCATCCTCGTATCCATTCTGGTTGCGTATTATATTGCAACCTTTTATTATTACGCATTCTGGAAATAGCGGTAGCTAATACCTATATCAAACTGGCAATAAGTTTGATATGCACTGCCTCTCAAGTATAAGTTACAGAGTGTACTGACAGTCTTGCCAGACATTCAACCACATCCGTCAAACACTCTGTGACGACACTTTGGGGGTGTCCAGCGAACTTACGTCGACACACCACTCGACGTTTTTTACGCTAAATCCGCGACATTCAACAGCGGTAGGATTACTATAGAGGATGTGTTATTGCCATTGGAAGTACCTTCCAAATCTGAGCAATAGGCATAGTCATCCGAAATTAGAATACTCTTCGACATATTGATAAACAAGTGATCCAAGAGGATAGTGACGGGAGTTGATCAATAATAGGGCATCGATCCAACCATCTACCACCCACCACTCCCTCCCGTCAAGGCACCTCTCAAAATCCCGATCCTTTCATTTCAGTCTGTCTCACAGTATTACGGCGTAGCTCTGTCTTCAAAGGGGCTGAGCAAAAATTACACCATCCGTTCGCCTCCGCTCGACAGATCTCCAGTTGATACACGCGAGATGAGGATGGCTGCGGCATACGTGGCAACACATAGTCCTCTCAATAAGCGAATCCATTTCATTACTCTGTTTCTCATGTAGGGCTGAAATTCCCTGTGATGGCTAACATTGCATCTGTTCAGTGAAAGTCTTAATTTTCAAATTTTTGACATTAAGGTCATACGAATGTAAGCTAATAAAGAGTGATATTTCAAACCAGTATTAATAAGTAATTCGTGATCACGTACTAATAGTATGCATTCGATTTCCGCTGTCATCCTCGCCGGAGGAGAGGGATCACGGCTGCGGCCGCTGACCAAACACCGGCCGAAGCCGCTTCTGCCGGCCGCAACAACGCCGATCCTCGAGCACGTCTTCGATCAGTTACTCGAGGCTGGCGTGACAGACATCACGGTCGTCGTCGGCTATGGACGCAACCGTGTCCAAGCACACTTTGGCCCGACGTACCGCAACGTTCCGCTGACCTATGTCACACAGGAGAAACAACTCGGGAGCGGACACGCGCTTCTCGCCGTCG
The DNA here is from genome assembly GCA_025517485.1 of Natronoglomus mannanivorans. Lineage (GTDB taxonomy): Archaea > Halobacteriota > Halobacteria > Halobacteriales > Natrialbaceae > Halomontanus > Halomontanus mannanivorans. The sequence goes on from JAOPKB010000015.1 coordinate 7,890, forward strand.
AGTCCGAAGTCAACGGCACGACACTCGTCGTGAACGGCGACCAGATCGTCGAAAGTCAGATTATCGGCGACGTACTCGAGACTCACGATACCGACTCCGCGGCGACGCTCGGGTTGCTCAACCGGGCCGACGTCGAATCGTACGGTGGCGTCATCTTCAGGAACGAGGAAGTGACGGATATCGTCGAGAACCCGCAGGACGAACGCCCGTATCGATTCAACGCCGGTGTCTACGCGTTCGAGCCAGAGATTTTCGACGCGATTCGAACCGCCAAGGTGCGAGCTGGCGAACAGTCTCTAATCGACGCCATCACCGAATTGCTCGAGTCGGATGCTCACGTCGGCGGGGTGATCTCAGAAGGTCTCTGGGTCGACGCGACGTATCCGTGGGACCTACTCGACGTCTCGTTCGATCTGTTCGAGGCGGGGCTCGTCGCTGGGAGTCATGACGAGAACGTCTCCGATTCCGCGACGATCCACGACTCGGCCGTCGTTCGCGAACCGGTCGTGATCGACGCCGACTGCGAAGTCGGGGCCGGAGCGGTCGTCGGTCCTTACGTGTGTTTGGGAGAGAACACGACGGTTGGGTCGAACACGGTCGTCGAACAGAGTGTCGTCGACGCGGATACACGTATCGGGGACTCGGCGACCGTGATCGACTGCGTGACTGGTGTCGGCGTGACGGTCGGCGACGGGACGGTGATCCCCGGCGGCCGTGGCGACGTCCGCATCGGCAATCGTGTCTTCGAGGACGAGTATCTCGGCGCCCTGTTGGCCGATCGTGTCGCCGATCGAGGCGGGAGCACGTACGTTCCCGGTGCGGTCGTCGGGCCGGAAACGTTCGTGGAGGCCGGGGCAACGGTTCGCGGGACCGTCATCGAAGGAACGGAGGTGCGTTCGTAATGTGTGGAATCATCGGCTATACTGGAACGGACGGTGGCGTGGTCGACGTGTTGATGACTGGGTTATCGGGGCTCGAGTACCGCGGCTACGACTCCGCCGGTATCGCAGTTGCGAACTCCTCGCTAGCAGTCCACAAGAAGCAGGGAGAAGTGTCCGCACTCGAGGGCGCGCTTCCCGACGAGAGTCTCGGGGGAGTGGCCGGAATCGGTCATACACGCTGGAGCACCCACGGTCCGCCGTCGGACGCGAACGCGCATCCTCACGAGGACTGCACAGGGAAGGTGGCGGTCGTCCACAACGGCATCATCGAAAACTACCAAGAGCTTCGCACGGAACTCGAGGCCGGCGGCCACGCGTTCACGAGCGAAACGGACACTGAGGTAATCCCCCATCTGATCGAAACCGCGATCGAAACGGGTGCCACCCCTGAGGAAGCGTTCCGAGAGGCGGTACACCGACTCGAGGGAAGTTACGCTGTCGCAGCAGTGTTCAGCGGCAGCGAGACGGTGTATACGGCTCGCAACGAGTCGCCGCTCGTACTCGGGATCGGTGACGAGGGTCACTATCTCGCGAGCGACGTGCCGGCCTTCATCGAGTACACGGACCTCGTCGTCTACCTTGAGGACGGTCAGTTCGCCCGGATTAATCCCTCCGGTATCGTCGTGACTGACGAGCAAGGGGCGGTCGTCGAGACAGCAGTCGAGACGATCGACTGGGATCCGGAAGACGCCGGGAAGTCAGGGTACGATCACTACATGCTCAAAGAGATCTACGAGCAACCCAAGGCGATCCGTCAGTGTCTGCGTGAACGCGTTCACGAACTCGAGGGCTCGGTGACGGTCGATGAGTTGGCCGAACTGGAGTGTGGAGGGCCAGTCCAATTCGTTGCGTGTGGAACTTCGTATCACGCTGCGCTGTACGGCGCGCGATTGTTGCGCGAACGTGGTATTCCCGCCCAGTGTTTCTTGGCTAGTGAGTACGACGTGGAGTCGATTCCAGTCACCAAGGAGACGGTCGTCGTCGGCGTCACACAGAGCGGCGAGACCGCGGATACGGTGAGCGCGCTTCGGGCCGCGAACCGCACCGGTGCGACGACGCTGGCTCTGACCAACGTCGTCGGGAGTTCGGCCGCACGCGAGTGCGATCACGTGATGTACATCCGGGCCGGTCCAGAGATCGGCGTCGCTGCCACGAAGACGTTCGCTAGTCAGCAGGTTGCGTTGGCGATGCTCTCGAGGGTGCTCTCGGAAGAGTGTTCGACAGAATTTGTGGAGGGATTGCGCGATCTGCCTGATCAGGTCCAACGAGTGTTGGATGGATCGACCGTGCGGGCTGTTGCTGAGGCCTACGAGGATGCGAATGCGTACTTCTTCATCGGCCGAGGGTACAACGCGCCGGTGGCCCTTGAGGGTGCGCTGAAGATGAAGGAGATCACGTACAAGCATGCCGAAGGATTCGCTGCTGGAGAGTTGAAGCACGGGCCGCTGGCGCTCGTAACCGAGAAGACACCGGTCTTTGCACTGCTCACGGGGTCGAACATCTCGAAGACGCTCGGCAACGTGAAAGAAGTAGAGGCGCGTGATGCGCCCGTGGTCGCGGTAACCGACTCGCCCGACGAAGTAGGACAGTACGCGGATTACGTCTTGGAAGTTCCAGAAGCAGGACCGTGGTTCACGCCGATCCTCGCGAACATCCAGTTGCAACTGGTCTCGTACTGGGTTGCAAACCGGATGGGGCGATCGATCGACAAGCCGCGGAACCTGGCGAAGAGTGTGACAGTGGAATAGGATTATCGAGGATTGTGATGAATCGTGGAAGAAGGAGCGCCCTCCAACTCTCAGTGTCAGCAACTCCGATCGCAAGGGTCGAAGCTTGCCAGTGAATTTTCACCAATTGTGTTCTCGAGGCTCGTTTCCTCGGACGTTTCGGTAGTATACACCTCGTTATCGGATGATCTACGATTCCCTGCCATAATAGAAACTATATATGATTGGGACGTAGCCCTTTCCAAGGAAATGAGATCCGAGTACTGTCCAGACTGTAACAAGCAGCAACCGGTCAAAGAAACCGTTCCCTGGCAGCCAGACCACTGTACTATCTGCGGAGGGAATGTCGAAACCGAAAACTGACTCAGCAGGCACTCTTCGAATAGTTATACTTTTCACATCTAAGAACCGAAAGTGATCGATCGGTAAAGAATCGTTGAGCAAATCTCGTACCGAGCTGGTGGTCCATCGACGCTATCACTGACGCGTGCTCGTAACCTGAATTCTCATTCGTTCTCGTCCCCGACAAATTGTTGCTTATCAGGCGGATCATCTATCGCTTGATACTGGAGCTCTTTCTGAAAATCGATTATCGAGTGCTGAACAGACCATATTTCCCGAGATAGTTCCTGAAGATGATCTGAAACCTCATCAGATTTTGCTCGAGAAGCAGACTCCCACACAACGTTTTCCGCATCCTCGAGATGTCCTTGGGCAAGCTCGAGGGCTGCTCGAATCTCTTCGTCAGTCAAACGTTCATTCGGCATGAATAGTTAGTATTGATACAGTATATTAAGCCCTTTTACTGGAGGTGTGAAGCAACTGGATTAGGTGACTCTGGTACTTTGCCTCGAAACTGTATAGAGTCCATATTTGCCTTCTAGTGGTAATTTGTGTTACAAACATACGAATGTAATTGTAGAAAGAAATTCCAATTTGAGTGATGATTGAATCTCGTAATAGTCATATTGATAAAATACTCGAATCCCCTTCTCTGAATCTAACACTCCAGTTCCGTTTTTGCCGGGTAAAGCAATTGAATGAGTCATTTCGCTTTCAAGGGGTGGAAAAACCATGTTTCGGCGACATGACTTGTAGACACTTGCTGAAACATATCGGTTACTGTCTCCACAGACGTCGATTCGAGTCATCACAGCCTTAATGTACAAAGCCGCGTTGTACGTTTATCGCTGTCACAAAATCGCGTGCAACTTTGCTGTCCATCAGACGGAACCTAACAACCGCGTACATCTATCGAGAGCGTGTCTCTGACAAGCATCGTTGAGCGATTGGTCGCTATCGACGACAAATACGACACCGTAGATATCGTCTTTTTTTTACCCAATAGCGGTGAAAAATTTCGGGGCCTTACTTCAGGTCAATCTGAGCGTTATATGGAGAAGATCGTTCAATTCGGAATCAAAAGTTGCGTACAGCCAGTACTGTTCGTCAGTGAGTCGGATTACGGTCTCATCGACCGCAACGTGATCTGGGTTGCGTCCAGACTCCGACTGTAAATCGGTTGCATGGATACAATTGTGAACGGTCGGGCGGTCGAACGCGGTCAACTTTGAATCTCTCGAGGGTTCGAATAGTATTCGAAAGTAAGGGTCCAGCAAGATGGAGTCGAATACTGAACTTCATCAACAGTCGTGGTGTTGCTTCTCGCCGCACACAACCCACGTCAATTTGGTTGATATTAGCCATGAAGCGTGTGTATTCGACATGAACGACTTTGAAAGCGCCACGCCTCACTCCTTCAACTATATCTGAACACCACCGAACAGTCATACCAAAGATTCATATTGAATGGTTGCCATTCATGTCTTACCGACTAACGACTTCACCCACCATAATCGTTGGTCGGTTGGGATAATACGGTTTCACGACCGGGCCGTTCTTCATATTCCGCGGCCTCCCGTTCTAAGAGACATTCTTACGAGTCGCTATCGGTGACTCAAGAACTGTGTATAGGAGAGGCGTCTTTGCGCTACGAGTCCTACTTACGAACCGACAACAATTTGGTCGCTTTCTTCGATTTCTGCGATCGCCTCCTCAACTTCTGCTTGTGTCGCCTCTTGAATCGTGAGCCTTCCATCTCCCTCACTATCGTTCATTTGACAGTCCTCTTCTCCCATTCTGATCGGGATATTATCTTGTGGCATCTTAGACTTATTGGAAATATTGTATTTTTTGGAAATGACTTCTACTAATCCCCATGTCAAACAAACAATAAGTTTGATATAGTTGCCCCTTCAAATGCAAATGACAGGGTGACTGGCTGTCTCGCCACCTGATCATCACAACATCACACCCTGTCATGACGCTTTGGGGGCGTCCAGCGAACTCTCGTTGACACACCAGTCAACCTTTCGTACAATAATTTGTGAGAGGTTTCATTCCATTTTGATTGATCGAAAGCCACAGGATGGGTTTGAGCACTCTAAATTTCCTGTGTAACGATCATGATCGAGTCGATCACCGCAGACAGGACAACGACGATCCGAATCGTCAGATGTGTGTTCAGGATTTTCTGACATTATGTTTCATAATATGCTGGAATAGTTGAAAATACTTACTGTTTAGTTGTGCAACAGTAAACGAATTCTAGAGATGAGCGGGGATTTGAATTCAAGTTCTGGGAAGAAAGCAGGAAACACACTACGACTTTTGAAGAAAACACCGATCCAATTATCAATAATCGGGATCACCTTTGGGCTGTACGTCTCGAGAACTGATTTCACCGATATGGATACGAGTATGGGTCGATTGTGTGGCTGGTAGACATCGAGAGCAACGAGATAGTAGCGTGAGGTAAGAGGGAAACTTTCCCGAAGTTACGACAACTCAGGTTCGTTGAACGTGCTCTAGTGCTGGTTCGTCGTACTGTTGGTCGGTTTTCGATTCGTTATTTACGGACGCGGTTCACTTCTGTTAGGGCGTGTCATAGAGTAGTTTCCAAACACCGTCCAATGATACGTACAGGTGAAGCAGTTACTTCGCTTTTGATTCTTCAAGGAGGTCATCAATACTGCACGCTTGTAGTACCTGTCGAATATGGAAATCCTTTTCAGAGGGATGTTCTTCCTCTAATGCCGCCTCAAGATGCTCTTTGGACTCCTCACTGAGCTTTGCCATATGGTCTTTTAGAAGACTCAACCACAAATAATATTCCAAATCTTATAGCAATCACTGCCCCTATTTACTTCTATTTTGGTCGATAAGCACCCCTGCTTAGCGACCAATTCACTAAAATTGATGGTGAAATCAACAGCTTATGAAGGATTTTATGACACGTTCCATCGTATTCTAATAGAAACTCGAACTCAAGATACTCAAACAACGGAACTGTTTCGGCAGCCGCTGCATTCAAAAACTCGTCGGCTGAAGCAACGTCTTCCAGGGTTGCAGTTGTGTTGGACACACTTTCTGCACCCTGCTGCTTCGTACGTGACGCTTTCTATAACACTTGAATCGGCAACTACTGTTCAGGACGGGAAGTATGTCAACACGTCCTTACTGTCTCAATAAGAAATATAGGCTCTGGTGAATCGCCAGACTGCGCCGACTTGATCCGTCAGAACTAGGGCGTTGAAGCGGGAAACGGCGGATGGTTCATATCCAAAAATTCTCGCTTCACTGGGAAGGTCGTGACGGTAGCTAAAAGTGCTGTTGGTGGCCGAGACAAATCCGCCGCCACCCTGCGGGGCGGCGGATTCGCCGACTACACCGTCGTTTCGCTGCATTGTCTCCGGATTTACTTGGAGAAACCCTACCATGAAGCGCTCGATCTCCTGAGCGAGATGCCACAAATATTGGCGAGATCGGCCTTGAAAAGGACGATCTCCCAGATCTTTCGACGCTAGTGAAGGCGTTTGACAGGATCAAGATGGCGGTCTGGCGAGTGCTGTTGCGCCTGTCGGCGCAACTGCACGAGCCATCTGGTCACGCGACGATGGACGCGACATTTTTCGACCACGAAAGCGCGAGCAAACACTACTGTCGACGGACGAATTATCGTGTTCAGACGCTCAAAACGACCGCTCTCGTCGATACTGAGTCACAAGCTATCCTCGACGTTCACTGTACAACCGAGAAACGTCATGATACGCAGATCGGCGGCAACTCGCCCGCCGCAACGCGGGCGAGTTGCACAGCCTCGCCGCCGACAAAGGCTACAACTGGCAACGATTACGTGATAAACTTCGGGAAAAGGACGTAAGACCGCTGATCAAGCATCGAGAGTTCCGCCCCACCGATACGCGCATAACGCGCGGATCGATGGAACTCTCTATAGCCAGAGAGCGTTGTCTGAGACCGTCTTCTCCGTGATCAAGCGCACGCTCGGCGACGCCGTACGTGCGCGATCTTGGTATTGAGAGTTCCGTGAAATCGTCCTGATGTGTGTCGTCTACAACATCAAGCGTGCCGTCAACTAGTGAGATCAACCGCCGTATGGCGATTCACCACGGCCGAAGATCTCTTCGACCAACTTACAGAGCTTTCAACGCAAATCGACCGTCTCGAGCAACAACTTGTGGCCCAGGCCCAGCCGATACCTGCGTTTTCTGATCCCGAACTTGTTCACAAGATTGTCCACGCCTGTATTCACTCCGACAACATCTCCGAGGACGAAGAGTTACAGATTTTACGGACGATGACAGGCACCAGTAACGACCACGATGATCAGATCTAGTGTTCTTCGTTCAATAACTTCGTGTGCTAATCGTTCCTAGGCTTACTAGTATAATTTTGGTTGTATATAGAGATGGAGTTTCGGTATGATTGAAAGGAAGGTCTCGTACAGAATGAACCGGCACGGGGTCAAGCCTCGAGGTACTCGGTCTGCTTCGACTGTAGACTTGGGAAGACACGAAGTCTGATTCTAGTCTGGGTTTAGATATAGACTAGTGCCCTAGGCTAGGATTTAGAGCACCATTCGTAGCTTGCGCTCACCCGCGACACGAAACCCCACACCGACGACAACTGTGTCAGTCTCGTCGTTGACAAATAGTCTAAGACTCTTCCGACAACTGATTACCGTTGAAGTTTGGAAAGTTTTGTCTACCCGCGAAGGATTGCAGCCCGACGGTCTATGACACCGTATCTCACTATGGTATCTGGTTTCCCCAAGAACGTCTGGGGCACATTGACATCCTCCTCCGCGTAAACGCGGAGGAATCCTGAGTCAAGCGAATCGGAGATTCGCGTCCGTCGCAAATCTTCGATTTGCTCAGCGTTGGAGATTTCAGGTTTACACTTCCGCCGAACCCCGACATGGTGAGAATCCATGTGGGGTTCATGGACTGTAGCGGGTGGGACTGCTGGGAGTGCCAAGCCCCCGGTACTCCTATCCTCCGTCATATACGGACTCCCAGGGTTGTTTTTGCCCCGAGGAGTCCGGCAGACCTCAACAGACTCGGAGTTACGTTGAGTCGTGCGTACAGCAGTCAACTCCACTCGGACTCTGTGAGAGTACGGTGGTCATCGACTGGTTCCGATTACTGTCTCATTGCTTGGGGCGGGCAGGCCGCCATCGGAGGACTGGGTGGGAATCGCTCCGTTCCCAGCCTGATTCCTCCTGTTATGGAGGGTTGCTTTCCACTTGAAGATATGGATTCAAATCCCGAATTAGTCATCGAACGTGGATTGCGTCCGTGTTGTCGGATTCATCCTGCGGCTAAAGCCGCAGGTATTCACCTTGAATCTGTATAACGTCTCTGAGACACCAAGCCAATAGATCTCTGGATGTACACATATGGATGCTTAAAAAAGCGGGCCTGACTTAGTCCCGAACCGCCTCCAGAAACTGGACGGTCCACCAGCAGTGACGCCGCGCTCATTGACGAGTCAGTATCGAAGTGGTGCAAAGGCATTGATGGACAGGGAACGTGTATCGAGTGTACGATGGCTGACGTGGAATCCAATCACTATTGACACTACGATCGCAAATTTAGCCTCCGTCTAGATATTCTTCTGCAACCTCAATCTTAGATAGTGCCTCGTATGCACCACCTCTAGTCTACTATCAATTAATATACCCTATAGATGTTGGCCAGAAGTTATATATAATCGTTATTCAAACTGATTGATATATTGGTGCAGGGTTATATTATCAGACTACACGACGGGGGATCAGGAACTGTACGGGACCCCATGAGGCGAGGGCAAGCGAGGCGATCGTAATGTGTGGAATCATCGGTTACACCGGCGAAGAGAATGGGGTCCTCGATGTGTTGCTTACCGGTCTCTCCGGACTCGAGTATCGGGGCTACGATTCGGCGGGCGTCGCAGTAGCGGACTCCTCGCTCGCCATCCACAAACGCGAGGGTGAGGTGTCTGCGCTCGAGGACGCCCTCCCCGATGGGAGCGTCAGTGGGGAAGCCGGCATCGGTCACACCCGGTGGAGTACCCACGGGCCACCGTCAGATTACAATGCCCATCCACACACAGACTGCAGCGGCCACGTTGCAGTCGTGCACAACGGTATCATCGAGAACTATCAAGCTCTGAGAGACGACCTTGAAACCAACGGTCATACGTTCGACAGTGACACCGACACAGAAGTCGTTCCCCACCTCATCGAGGACGCGCTGGAAGAAGGTGCAGATCACGAGGCCGCATTTCGGCAGGCGGTCGACCGACTTGACGGCAGCTACGCTGTCGCTGCCGTCTTTGCCACCAGTGAGACGGTGTATGCGGCGTGACACGAGTCGCCGCTCGTGTTGGGAGTCGGCGAAGACGGCCATTATCTTGCGAGTGACGTCCCCGCGTTCATCGAGTACACGGATCAGGTGATCTACCTCGATGACGGCGAGTTCGCAACGATTGCCCCCGACGGTGTGACGGTCAGCGATTCCGAAGGGACTGTAGTCGAGACGTCGATCGAAACGATCCAATGGGATCCCGAAGATGCCGAGAAGAGCGGCCACGACCACTACATGCACAAGGAAATCCACGAACAACCCACGGCATTGCGCCACTGTCTGCGTGGACGCGTAGATGAAATGGCTGGCGAGGTGGTGCTCGACGAGTTGGCAGCTCTCGATCCGTCCGGTCCGGTCCACTTCGTCGCCTGCGGCACATCGTACCACGCTGCGTTGTTCGGTGCATCAGTACTCCGAGATCGTGGTGTCCCAGCACAGGCGTTTTTGGCCAGTGAGTACACGACCGATCGGGTCCCCGTCGGGGCTTCGACGCTCGTCGTCGGCGTCACTCAAAGCGGCGAGACCGCCGATACGATGCGGGCACTCCGCGAAGCGAACCGCGTGGGGGCACAGACAGTTGCTGTGACGAATACGGTTGGCAGTTCGGCCGCTCGAGAGTGTGATCACGCCCTCTACGTTCGTGCGGGCCGGAGATCGGTGTCGCCGCAACGAAGACGTTTGCGAGCCAGCAGGTCGCGTTGTCGTTGCTTGCCGGTGAGCTAAGCGACGGTTTGGCTCGTGAGATGGTGGCTGGCATGCGTGACCTCCCTGACCACGTCCAAGCCGTCTTAGATACGTCACAGGCTAAGGCTGTTGCCGACGAATACATCGATTCGGACGCCTTCTTCTTCATCGGTCGCGGTTATCAGTATCCGGTCGCCCTCGAGGGTGCGTTGAAGATGAAGGAAATCTCCTACATGCACGCCGAGGGCTTTGCCGCAGGCGAGTTAAAACACGGGCCATTGGCACTGGTCTCGGAAACCACACCTGTCGTCGCTCTCGCAATTGGTGACGGCGAGGCGGCGCACAAGACCGTCAGCAACGTTAAGGAAGTTGAAGCACTGGGTGCACCGGTCGTAGCGGTAACTGACGGTCACACCGATATCGAGCGATACGCGGATCACGTCCTCGAGGTTCCGGCCACGACCGATCTCGGTGGATCCGTCGTTGCAAACGTCCAATTACAGTTACTCTCGTATTGGGTCGCCAACCGACTTGGCCGATCGATTGACAAACCCCGGAACCTCGCGAAAAGTGTCACCGTCGAGTGAACTGGTGCGGTTTCGGATGCCCAACACCCTCCCTATAATGAAGCAGCAGGATTTGTATCCATCACCCCCAAAATATTAGAAATACTGAAATTTAATACAAAATGAATACTGTATTTTGGTACTCGTGAGGTTTTAGAATTTGAAGACAGTGATATCCAGCCAATCATCACTACCGATCCTGATCCAAGTGCTAGCGAGGTACTTGAATTGGATACGATGACGGAAGAAGAGATCACTATAATTATTGATCTTTTTCAGGATAATAAATCGGATTTGAAGAGACAGTCCGCGACTGAAGTCGTGGGGTAGTCACCAAGTGAGCCCTTCGTAGACGATGCCATCGCGTCGCTCGATACACCGTCGGCCGTCGACGACGATCGGTGTCGCCATTTCTTCGAACTCAGTGTCGAGATCGCTGAACTCCTCCCAATCAGTGACGACGAGCACACCATCCGCACCGTGGAGTGCATCTGCTGGTGTCTGTGCGTAGTCGATTTCGGGAAACTGTACAGCCATTTCATCGACAGCAACGGGATCGTAGGCTGTAACATCAGCATCGTAGTTCAAAAGCGAGTCAATAACTGGAATTGCACGTGAATTCCGGACATCGTCCGTGTTAGGTTTGAACGCGAGTCCGAGCACTGCAACTCGAGCTCCCTCGAGGGTGATGTGGTTGGCCAAGAGATCGATCATCCGGTCCGGCTGACGGTCGTTGACCTCGACTGCACCCTCGAGTACTGCGGGGTCGTATCCTTTTTCCTGTGCAGCCGCGACGATTGCGTTCACGTCTTTCGGGAAGCAGGACCCACCCCAGCCGACACCACTCCGGAGAAACTGTTCGGAAATACGTTCGTCGAGTCCGATCGCATCCATCACCTCGTAGGCGTCGAGATCGAACTCCTTACAGATGTTTCCGAGATCGTTGACTAAACTGATCTTCGACGCGAGAAAGGCATTATTCGCGTATTTGATCATCGCGGCCGTCTCCGGGTCGGTGTCGACGACGGGCGTCTCGGCATCGAGCAGCGGCTCGAACACGTCGCGCAATCGATCCGAAGCCCATGCAGAGTCCGCTCCAATGACGAGTTTATCAGGGTTCTGGAAATCGGTGACTGCACTTCCTTCCCGGAGGAATTCGGGATTCATGCCGACTTCGACGTCATCGTTACCGGTGGCACCTTCACGGATCGCTGGCTCGAGAACATCTGCAATGCTCGGCGGCGTAATCGTACTCTTGATAACGACGAGATGGCGCTTCGATTTGTCGGCGAGGGCTTCGCCGGTCGCCTCAGCAGCCGCTTCCAGCGCACCGAGATCGATACTACCGTCCGCGTTTGACGGGGTTCCGATTGCCAAAAACGTCACGTCGGACTCTGGAACCGCGTCGTAGGATGTCGTTGCTGTGAGCCGCTCGCCGGCGTGGGTCGCGAGAAGATCCTCGAGTCCGGGTTCAGTGATCGGTGCCTGTCCGTCGTTGAGTGTTGTAACGATCTCCTCGTCAATATCGATCGCCGTCACCTCGTGGCCCAATTCCGCAAAACAGACCGCAATCGTCGTTCCAACGTAGCCGCTCCCAATTACTGTAATGTGCATGAGTAATGCCCAGCAGGCAGATAGTATCACACTTTCCATCTCCCGAGTCTCGGGAGGCCACAAAATTCTTGTAGACTTAGTCGACAGTTCAAGACAATGAAAGCTGTTGTCCTTGCTGGAGGCGAAGGCACGCGACTCCGCCCGCTGACGGAAGACAAACCGAAAGGGATGGTCGAAGTCGATGGAAAACCGATTCTGACGCACTGTCTCGACCGGCTCGTCGACCTCGGGGCCGACGAGTTCGTCGTGGTCGTCGGCTACCTCAAAGAGAAGATCATCGATCACTACGGCGACGAGTACGAGGGTGTGCCGATCACCTACTGCCACCAGCGCGAACAGAAGGGGCTCGCGCACGCGCTGTTGACCGTCGAAGAACACATCGACGACGCCTTCATGCTCATCCTCGGCGACAACATCTTCGAGGCGAACCTCGAGGATGTCGTCCGTCGGCAGCAGGAAGACCGCGCGGATGCGGCCTTTCTCGTCGAAGAGGTCCCGTGGGACGACGCGTCTCGCTACGGGGTCTGTGACACCAACAAGTACGGCGAGATCACGGACGTCGTCGAGAAACCCGACGACCCGCCGTCGAATCTCGTCATGACCGGCTTCTACACGTTTACGCCGGCGATCTTCCACGCCTGTCGTCTCGTCCAACCCTCCAATCGCGGCGAGTACGAGATCAGCGAAGCTATCGACCTGCTGATCCGGAGCGGCCGAACGATCGACGCGATCGCACTCGAGGGCTGGCGGATCGACGTCGGCTACCCGGAGGACCGCGACGAAGCCGAACAGCGGTTGCAGAATGAGGGCGACGTCGCTGTCGGAGCAACGTCCGACTGAGGTACGGTTAGCTTCTCTTTTTTGCCGCTCACGACTCTCGTCGTAGTAATCGTTAGTTGGTAGTGTAGCTGTGAACTCTGCTCTCGCATGATGGTTATAAGACCTGTGTGATTGAACCAGCAGGTTTTTGACCACTCTCTGAGACTCATTCGGTCAATGGACATTCTTGTCACGGGAGGGGCCGGCTTTATTGGTGGGCATCTCGCCGAATCTTTTGCACGTGAGGGACACGATGTGACAGCCCTCGACAACCTCGACCCCTACTACGACATCGGAATCAAAAAACAGAACATCGATCTTGGGCGACTGGCTGCACAGGAACAGAGAGAATCTGCTACGGGGTTATCGGAAACAAATTCGGCAGGCAAAGCGGACAGCGAAACGTTCGAGTACGACGAAACTGAGCATCCCGAGCCGGATGTAGGGAGCTACGAGTTCGTTGAGGGGGACGTTCGAAACGCTGAGCTGGTCACAGAACTCGTGACAAACGCAGATGTTGTCTACCACCAGGCCGCTCAGGCAGGCGTCCGAACGAGCGTAAACCAGCCACGCAAACCCAACGATATCAATGTCGATGGAACGCTAAACGTCCTCGATGCAGCCCGTGAATCGGACACCGAACGGGTCGTTCTTGCGAGTTCGTCCTCAGTCTACGGGAAACCCGAGTATCTGCCGTACGATGAGGATCATCCGACGACGCCGGTCAGTCCATACGGGGTGTCGAAACTAGCAGCGGAACAGTACGCACGCGTCTACAACGAGGTGTACGGCCTGCCCACGGTTTCGCTGCGCTACTTCACTGTCTACGGCCCACGAATGCGCCCAAATATGGCAATCAGTAACTTTGTATCGCGCTGTCTTGACGGCAAACCACCGGTCATCTACGGCGACGGCAAACAGACGCGTGACTTCACCTACATAGACGATATCGTCGGCGTGAACCAGCAACTGTTGCGCGACGACGCAGCCGACGGTGAGGTGATGAACGTCGGGAGCACGGACAATATTGATATTCGGACGCTCGCCGAAGTGATTCGTGACGAGCTCGCGCCCTCACTCGAGATTGAGTACACCGACGCTCGCGAGGGTGAGGCCGCGCATACTCATGCTAATATCGAGAAGGCCAACTCGCTACTGGGCTACGAGCCGTCGACCGACATTCGAGATGGTGTCTCGAAATTTATTGACTGGTATCAACAAAATCGAGAGTGGTACGAGCCACTGGTACTACAATCGTGAGGGTATAGAATGGTAACGTACTGGGTCGCAGTCGTCCGTGAGCGACGATGAACCGAGGTGTTGGTGTAACGGACGCGATTCGAAGCGGTGTTCCCGAGTGGTCACTCGAGGCGTTCAGCGTTCTCTCACTGCTTGGTGATCTCCTCGTGATCATCCCCGCGCTTGGGGTGCTCTATCTTGCGGACGTCTTACACAGCCTTTCTCGAGGCGAGCGAAACCAATCGCTGTGTTCGGATCAAACGGCGTTTCTCGTAGCGACCGTCTTCGGCGGCCTCGCTCTCGTCGTGTTGTTAAAGGCGACGTTCGCGTTCCCGCGGACACCTGCCGAGTGGCATGTCATCGAACCCAGCGAATACGGGTTCCCGAGCGGGCACACGATGGCTGCAATGGTCTTCTGGGGGGCACTCGTGCTGTGGCTTCAGTTCGACCGGCGGTCAGTTCGACTCTGCGTTGCTGGTGTCGTCGTGTCGCTGGTCGGGGTTTCGCGACTCGCGCTGGGCGTCCACTATCTCGTCGACGTCCTTGCGTCGATGGCATTCGGCGTAGTATATCTCGCAGCGATCGCGTGGATCACACAAGAACGGCCTGAGCGGGCCTTTGGGGTCGCAGTTATCATTGCGGTGCTGTCAGCAGTCGTGACTGGGGGAAGTGAACGAGCGATACTGGCACTCGGTGGTACTGTTGGCGCCGCAATCGGCTGGTGGGTTATTGAACGCTCGCCTGTTCGCCAACAGCTCTTTGAAACACTCGATCACAAGCACTGACGAACTGGTAACTTGTTCGTACCGATTTGTGGTGGGCCAGCTGTCGTGGGTATGACGGCCATAACAAACCGTTTGATTACCTCCAGTTGGAGTATGACCGAACAACTCACCACCCAGACGACCTGTCCCTGGTGTACCGAGCCGATCAAAGCGGACACCGATACCGTGTCGGTTGGCCCCCCACCCTCGCTCTCGGCGGCCCGTCACCAGTGGGAGTTACACGACTGTTGTGCACAGGAGTGGCGTGTGTTCGTCGACAAACTCACACGACTCTCTCGAACTGGGGCCCACCAAGCGCTCATCGAGTACCCGAGACAGCACGGAGTCGAGGAAGTCGTTGGCTCACCGAAGTAACACCCCTCAGCTGCAGTAGGCCCTAGTCATGTGTCGTGTTCGCCATTCTGGGATGCAGTCGATCCGCTCCCGACATTCTGCCACCGATCGATTACGAACACAACTCCGGCGATTCCGAAAGTAAGTGCAAGCACTTCCGGATCAGCCGAGACGTACAGGTTCGGCGTCGGATGCCGATAGCTGGTCAGCGGGTAGAGCCACATCGCCGCCTGTCCGTCGGCGTAGCTTTTGACAGCATCAGTAAGGAGGTGGACGAATGCACCGGCGAACAGGAGTCCGAAGGCACGGCGTTGATTTTGAGCGAACATTACCGCGCCGATCCCCGCGAGTACCGTAATCCCCCCGAGGGTGTGAAATGCATCAACTTGGAACGAAGCGCCGAGGAAATCAGCGATCGCTCGTTCTGGGACAGCGATCGCGAGGCGATTCAAATCCGGAAGGATCCCCCCAACAACGCCGACAGCGATCCAGCGTGACGTGAGCCACTCGAGTCGCCAGCTCGCGACCGTCAAGACGGCCCAAACGACCAGCAGGTGCGAGAGCAGTTCAGCCACGGCGCACCTCCCAACCCGTCAATGTGGGCCGCCAGTGGACGAGGAAATAGCCCATTCCAGCGAGGAGAGCAATCGCGGAGACAGCCAGTTTGTAGGACTCGGCTCCCGAATTGGGGTTGACAACGACGGTTTCGGTTGTCGTGATCTCTCCGTCGGGTTCGAGCGTGCCGTACACCTGAACGAACCCACCCTCCTCGACAGCCGGCTCACTGCCATCAGTTGGTACGGTGTCAGCAACGAGTTCGATCCGGGTGCCGTCATCGGTTTCGCTCTCGAGTGTCAGTTCACCGGCGGCTGTGTCGATGGCGGTTACTTGGCCGAAGACGAGTGCGTCTTCGCCAACGTGGGCCGCGTAGTCGTCGTCGAGTTCGTTCTCGGTCGGGTAGGGCCAGCGGTCGTCGTACGACTCGGCGTAGTGGACGCCAAGACCGACGAGTGCAACACAGAGGAAGAAGGCAAGCGCAATCCGGACGGAGCGACGCATACAGTGGAGATTTGATTTGGACTGTTTATAAGTTTGGAGTATCGCTATCGGAGGTTTTCGACCGTCTTCTCGAGTCCCTCTTCGAAGGTCCACGTCGGCTCCCAGCCGAGCGCCTCGAGTTTGCTCGTGTCGAGTGCGTAGCGCTGGTCGTGGCCTGGTCGGTCCTCGACGAACGTGATCTGGTCCTCGGAGCCACCCGTCGCCTCGAGGATCGCCTCCGTTACCTCGAGGTTGGTCCGTTCGGCACTGGCACCGACGTTGTACACCTCGCCGGGGTCGCCCTCGCGGGCGGCGAGGTCGATCCCGCGGCAGTTGTCGACGACGTAGGTCCACTCGCGGACGTTCGAGCCGTCGCCGTAGACGGGGAGTTCCTCGCCCGCGAGCGACCGCGTAATGAACTTGGGGATCAGCTTCTCTGCGTGCTGGCGCGGCCCGAAGTTGTTCGACGAGCGCGTGATGACGACCGGCAGGTCGTGGGTCTCGTAATAACTCTGTACGAGCAGATCCGCGCTCGCTTTCGTCGCGGAGTAGGGGTTTCGCGGCGTAAGCGGGTCGTCCTCGCTGAACGTGCCCTCGAGGATCTCGCCGTACACCTCGTCGGTCGAGATCTGGACGAACCGCTCGACGCCGTGCTCGGCCGCCGCGTCAAGCAGCACGCGCGTGCCGTCGACATTCGTCGCGACGAAGTCACTGGCGTCCTCGATCGAGCGATCGACGTGCGATTCGGCGGCGAAGTTGAAGACGATGTCGGCGTCCGCGACCAGGTCGGCCATCGCGTCCGCGTCGCGGATGTCGGCCTCGACGAACTCGTGGCGGTCGTCCTCGAGGACGCCCTCGAGATTCGCGGTCGTCCCCGCGTAGGTGAGCGCGTCGACCGTCGTGATCGCGTCGTAGCGGTCCTCCTCGAGCGCCCAGTGGACGAAGTTCGAGCCGATGAAGCCGGCGCCGCCCGTGACCAAAGCGTGCATGTTGGCGGTAGTCGAATCGGCAGTGATATATCTCTTTCTTGTCTAATTGATCGGCATGACGGTACTGGTCATCGGCGCGAACGGGCTCGTGGGGAGTGCGCTGGTCCAGACGTGTCTGGACCGCAGGCGTGAGGTCATCGGGACGTATCACACCACGCGACCCGACTTCGAGATCGAGTTGTTCGAGTTGGATTTGCGTGATGACGATCGAATCCGGGAAATCGTCGAGGAGGTGGCGCCCGACGCGGTCGTCAACTGCGCGGCATACACGGACGTCGACGACTGCGAGCGGAACCCGGAACTAGCGCATGCGGTCAACACGGAGGGGCCGAGGCTGCTGGCCGAGACATGTGCGGAGCGTGGTGTGGCGTTCGTCCACCTCTCGACCGACTATATCTTCGACGGAGAAGCCGACAAGCCGTACACCGAGGACGACGAGCCAAATCCGCTCCAAGTCTACGGCGAGACGAAACTCGCAGGCGAACGATTCGTGCTCGAGGCGGCTCCCGAGGCGCTCGTCTGTCGGCTCTCGTTTGTCTGGGGACGCCACGGCGCGACCGGGGAGTTGGAGGGGTTTCCCGCATGGGTGCTGGGGCGGGCGCGTGATGGGGATTCGGTCCCGCTGTTTACCGATCAGAAGGTGACGCCAACGCGGGCAGGTGACGTCGCGGAGGTAGTGCTGGATCTACTCGCGCGGGAAGCGGAGGGGGTGTTCCACGTCGCGAGCCGGGACTGCGTGACGCCGTACGAGTTCGGAACCGCAGTACTCGAAGAAGCGCAACCGTCGGCAACCGGGTTACTTGAGAAGAGTTCACTCGAGGACGTCGAACGGGCGGCTCCGAGGCCAGCGGACACCTGTCTGTCGACACGTCGGGTTGCGAAAAAGCTCGACCGTGATCGAGCGACGGTCGAAACAGGGGTCGCGACGGTTTTTTTAACCGAGAGCTGAAAGTCGGCGTTATGTTCAGTCCACTTAGAGACGGTACTGGTCTCTGTTCTCGAGGAAGTGCTCGCGTTCCTCGGCGTCGAGATCGGCGAATCGGTGGACCTCCTCGCAGTGCAGTCCGGGACACTTCATTACGCGACGGCTCTCGAGTTCGTTGGCCGCGACGACGGTTCCACAGGACGGACAGGCGTGGGTAATGATGCGCATGGTCAGAGTTTGAGCTGTGAGTTCTCGCCGACGACGAGGCGTCGTCCCTCCGGTAGGAGGTCGTCGGCGGTGTCGATCGTTGCGCCTTCACCGATCAGGCTATCGACGATCTTGACGCTGGTCCGGATCGTCGCGTCGCCGGCGACGACGCTGTTCTCGATGTGGGCGCTATCGACGACCGAGCCGTCACCGATCGACGTGTACGGGCCGAGATAGGTGTCCGCGGTGATTCGGACGTCTTCGCCGATGCTGACGGGGCCACGGACGACGGCGCCGGACTCGATGGTCGCGCCCTCGGCGACGTCGACCTGCCCCGTGATCTCGGCGCCGTCTTCGATCGTCCCCTCGACCGTGCCGAGCGCGTCCTCGAGGACAAGGCGGTTGGCGTCGAGGACGTCTTCGGGCTTCCCGGTGTCTTTCCACCAGCCTTCGACGACGGCGGAGTCGATCGAGTGCCCGTCGTCGAGCAGCGTCTGGATCGCGTCGGTGATCTCGAGTTCGCCGCGCCAGGAGGGCTCGAGGGTCGCGATCGCGTCGAAGATCGCGGGCGAGAAGACGTAGATGCCGATGAGTGCGAGATTGCTCGGCGGGTCGTCGGGTTTCTCGACGAGTTCCTGGACGGTGCCGTCGGCGTCGACGTCGGCGACGCCGAACTGCTGGGGATTCTCGACGTGCTGGAGCGCGATTCCCGCAGCGTGGTCGCCGGCCTGGAAGCTCTCGACGAGGTCAGTGACGCCGCCCTCGAGGATGTTGTCCCCCAGATACATCACGAAGTCGTCGCCGTCGACGAACTCCTCGGCACAGCCGGCGGCGTGAGCGAGCCCCAGCGGGTTGCCCTGGACGATGTAGGTGATCTCAACGCCGTAGTCGGAGCCGTCGCCGAGATGTTCCTGAATCGCGTCGCGCCCGAGATTGCCGAGGACGATGCCAATCTCGCTGATGCCTGCCTCTTTGAGGTCCTCGATGGCGTACTCGAGGACGGGCTTGTTCGCGACCGGGACGAGCTGTTTCGGCCCGGTGTGGGTGATCGGGCGCAGTCGCGTGCCACGCCCGCCGGCGAGGATAAGTCCCTTCATGGTTATCCGTGAACGGGTGCCTCCCAGTCGAGCGGGATCTCGTCAGTGTCGTACGGAAGCCGTTCCTCGTCGGGGTCGTCGTAGTCGTAGAGGTTCGTCGGATAATTGAGGAGGATCGCCGGCTCGTCGCCGATCGCCTTGAACCCGTGCCAACAGTCGCCCGGAATGCGGATCACCTGCTGGTTGTGCTCGCCGATAACGAACGTATTCAGTTCGTCTTGTGTAGGCGAGTCCTCGCGGTCGTCGTAGACGCCGACCTTGATGCGGCCTTTCGGACAGACGAAGTGGTCAATCTGCCCGCGGTTGTGTTTGTGCCAGGCGCGGACGACGCCCGGATAGGTGAGCGAGTAGTAGCTCATGGCGGGCTCCGGGTCGTACTCGTCCCAGTCCTCGCGAAAGACTTCGACTAGATGACCGCGCTCGTCGGCGTTAACCTGGAGATCGCGGCATTCGACGTCGTGGATCATAGAGAGTGCGTACTGGACAGTGGTCGTCAGTAGATCATAATAAAAATTGTCATGCAGCCGGTGGGTAAGGCACAGGGCCGTTTCCAGATAGACCGGAGATTCGAAACGGAAAGACTATTTTGGAGGGTTACAAGAATCTCTCTGAGAGACTGATGTATTTCCGTCGAAACGATAGTCGATTGAGTACGCCATATTTTGCTAGACTGGATGGGACAGCATTCGCTGAACGAAACAATCTCACTCGAGGGATGATAGACGAATGAGTGACGACTACACGTACCGGGAGAAAGCCGCCGCGATTCGTCGCGTGGCTGCGTTTCGCCCCGCGTTTACTGTCGGTGTAATTGTTCTCAGTGTCGTTGCTGCGGGGCTCGAAGCCGTGGGACTGAGCTTTATTTTGCCAATCCTCGAACTTGCCCAGGGTGAGATTGAACCCGACGAAGCAAGCGGGGTCCTTGGGATGTTCGCTACGGTATATCAGACTCTGGGCGTGCCGTTTACGCTGGGGTATCTCGTGACGGGCGTCGCTGCAGTGATGACGCTGCGGTTCACGTCCAGTTTCCTCGTGGCGTGGTTGCGATCAGCACTGAGCAAGCTCTATACCAAAGAAATACGCAGGGATGCATACGACAAAGCCCTCGACGCGAGAACTTCGTACTTCGATCAGGAAGGATCGGATGAGATTCTGAACGCTATTATCACTGAGTCGAAGTACTCTGGTAGTGTGATCAAACATCTTGTCCGGCTTGTTGAACAGGGACTACTTGCAGCGATGTACTTCGCGATCGCGCTTTATCTTGCCCCATGGCTAACACTGGCCACTGCAATTGTCCTCGGCAGTGTTGTAGTCCTGTTCAAATTCGGTCTCGAGGATGGGTCAGCCGTCGGTGATCGTGTTGCGGAGGCCAATAAGGAGGTACAGACATCGGCCCAGGCCGGAACCCAGGGTATCAGAGATGTCAAGGCTTTTGGGATGAAAAGTGAACTGTTCGACCGGTTTTATGACGCGGTCGACGTTTATACACGCTCTTCGATCAAACTCTCCCGCAACAAGGCGATCATCAAGAATTTCTACCAACTCATAATCGCGATTACGGTGTTCGTTCTGATCTACGTTGCTATCGTATTCACTTCCCTGTCTCTTGGTGCTCTAGGGGTCTTCCTCTTCGCTATCTTCAAGCTCGGTCCGAAGGTGAGCACACTCTCGAATATCGTCTACAGCCTTGACAGCTATATGCCACACTTGATTCGCACTCAGCGGTTCCTCGACGAAATGGACGACTACGGTGAGCCGGAACCCGTTCGGGATGAGGCCCCGACAGGCATCGAACGCGTCGAGTTCGACGATGTGCGCTTCTCCTACGAGACTAGTGACGAGAAAGTCCTCCGAGGAGTGTCGTTCGGCGTCGAACGAGGGGAGTTCGTCGCGTTCGTGGGCCAGTCCGGCGCTGGCAAATCGACGATCATCTCGCTGTTCGCGCGGATGTACGAACCCGATGAGGGTGAGATCCGAGCAGATGGAACGCCTGTCGACGAGTTCCCGATACAGGAATGGCGCGAACGGGTTTCGATCGTTCGGCAAAACCCATTCATCTTCAACGAGACCCTTCGATACAATCTCACGATCGGAAACCGTGACGCGACACAGGAAGAGATTGAGGAGATCTGTGAGATTGCACAGGTGACGGAGTTCCTCGACGACCTGCCGGATGGCTTAGAAACTGAACTCGGTGATGACGGGGTTCGACTGTCAGGTGGGCAGCAACAACGGATCGCTATCGCTCGGGCACTGTTGAAAGATGCTGATTTCTTGCTCCTTGATGAGGCGACCAGTGACCTGGACACCGGGTTAGAGGAGAAAGTCCAGGCTGCGATCGAAGAAATGGACCGGGATTACGGAATGGTGGTCGTCGCACACCGGCTCTCGACGGTGACGAACGCAGACCGGATTTATGCGATGGATAACGGGAAGATTACCGAGTGCGGTAACCACGGATCATTGCTTGCTGAAGAGGGGCAGTACGCGAGCCTGTACAATAAACAAATAGTAAGCAGTACACATTCAGATTGATATCCACGAGGAGTATCTGAAATGTAGGTATCGTAAGCTCCCTGATAATAGTTCTAAACCCTACATATCCGAGTTTTAGTGCTACGTCGAATATTCCTATATTATATTTGATCGTAGGAATATGTTGAGAGTTCCGAATCGGAAGATGGCGTTAGCATCAGTCGATCACATCGACAGCCGCACTATCTCGTCCAGTAGGCGCTGAATCTGCTTGAACTGTGCTCAGCCCGTCTCGAAGAGATGGTGGCAGTGAGTTTCGGCACTGGACAGTCGCTGTCGGCGGCGGATTGCCGCCGACGCGACAGTGTCGCCACTCACGACCGCTGCCCCAATTCAGGGACAGCTACCGGAAGAACCGATCGTCGAGTGGTTGATTCGCTGGGACAGCTCTGCGTACACCGAGAGCTGTCCAGGCAGCACGAACCACCATCTCACAGAACTCCGTGAACGACTACTCCCAGAGGCGGCGCCCCCCACGGCGGGGCGCCGCCACGTACATCCAGTGGAGATAGCGCCAGACGTTCTGCAACAACAGACTCACGACGAACAGCAACAACCGAAGCCCGGCGTCCCGAGAACTGGTGAGAGCGAGGCTCTGGTTGGCTAACCGGTAGCTTGATTCGATGCCGAAGCGCTTGCTATAGTGTTTTCGTGCATCTCGTGGTGTGTCGATGAATGGCGCGTCAGCGGCGTAGCCGTGACGCGCCACCCCATGTTCGTCGTATCGTCCTCGTTGGTAGACACAGTCGATGAACACAGGGAACGTTACCCGCCCAGCGAGTTCGTGTTCGATCACGCGACTCCAGCCGCTGCTGAGTTCGTCTTGAATCGTCTCGCCCCACTTGACGATCGGCATGACGTAGGCGTAGTTGTGCGCGTACAGCAGTTCGAGGCAAGTGCTGTTGTAGAATCCGCGATCGAGGTAGACGGCCTTGACGCGCAGGTCAAGGCCGTCAAGGAGTTCGAGGAACTCACCGAGGGCATCGCTGGTGGTTTCCCCAGCGACCAGCTGGCGAACCGCCAGCGTGTATCGCTTGTTGCGCACCCGCGCATACAGCGTGACGTAAGCATGGAACGCAGTGGTACCTCGTTTCGCCTGGGAGAAGTACAACGTCTCTGTCTCGTCCTCCTCACCGTAGTAGGGATCGAGGTGGAGGTCGGCGACGACCTCCACCGGTCGATCCGGAAGCGTCTCAAGGACATCTCGTTGAAGGAGCGTGTTCCCGACCGCCTCAACGGTATCAAGGTCGAGCTGATTGGTAAGATGTCCACGGACGGTATTGGCGTGGGGCGAGTCGTCGGTCGTCTCGCAGACGTGATTGATCGAGGTCCCGCCGGCACTGGCGCCGGCGAGGACCTCGTACAGCTTCTCCGTCGTGACCACTACGTTTTCTCCAAGCTCAATCGGAAGGTCGTCTCCGAGGCTGTTGACGACAAAATTAAGCAGGTGCTCTTCTTTTAGCTCGTTGTCTGCTGGGGTTGATTTCACACCTTCTCCAAGCAGACACCCATCCTAATCCGATGTGATCGACTGAGCATAGGGGAAATACCGCAAGATGACGACGACCCATGTGAAGGGTACAAGATGCTAATATAGGGCACGAGAAGATCGAAAAGTTATTATTGGTCTGATATAGTGGGTAGATGATAGATAATGATATCTGGAAAGAATATCCTTCTCACGGGTGGTGCTGGATCAGTCGGCCGGGCACTTGTTCCCAAGATCCTCGAGCAAGATCCGGCAGTGCTCCGGGTACTCGATAACAACGAGCCTGGACTCGCGAAAGTGCGATCCTCTATCGACGACGATCGTTGTCGGTATCTTGCAGGTGACGTCCGTGACAAGGACCGGTTGGCGCGAGCGATGGAAGATATCGATATCGTCATTCACACGGCTGCGATGAAACACGTCGATGTCTGTGAGTACAATCCGTTCGAGGCCGTGAAAACGAACGCCCTCGGCTTGCAGAACGTCGTCGACACGGCGATCGACACGAACGTTCAGCGCGTCGTGTTCACGAGTAGCGACAAGGCCGTGAACCCGGCAAACACGATGGGGACGACGAAACTTCTCGGAGAGAAGCTCATTACAGCAGGAAACAACCACCGTGGAGATCGTGATCTTCGGTTTGCGTCCGTACGGTTCGGTAATATTATCAATTCATCGCAGTCGGTCATTCCGATCTTCACCGAGCAAATTCGGCAAGGCGGGCCTGTGACGCTTACTGACGAACGGATGACGCGGTTCTTCCTCACCTACGACGACGTCTTCGATCTGGTGTCACAGGCGGTGACGAAGATGCAGGGGGGAGAGGTGTTCGTCTACAAGATGCCCGCGATCAGGATCGAAGACCTTGCAGAGGCGATGATCGAGACGTTCGCACCGGAATTCGGTTACGACCCGTCGGAAATTGATGTCGACGTGATCGGCCCGCGGCCTGGGGAAACGTTCCACGAAGAGATTATGACCGAACGAGAGGCACGTCGTGCTTACGAAAACGACTCCATGTACGCGATCCAACCAGAGATGGATCAGTTCCAGGCAGATCAGAACGCGGCCGGGTTCACGGAGTCATCCGATATCGTGCTCTCGTCCGAAAATGCTGCCAAGCTATCGAAGGCCGAAATCGTGGCATTGCTGAACGAAAACGGTGCACTGGCAACGACGAGTGGACCGAAGCACGACGTCAAAAGCGAGTCCGGAACAGAGTCGGAAGAAAAAAGTGTTAGCTTTGACGAAGAAGCTATAATAGATCAACAATGAGTAAGACAGTCGTCGTTACCGGAGCAGCAGGGTTCATTGGTCGCTGGGTCGTTCGTGAACTGCTCGAGCGTGGCCATACCGTTCGGGGACTAGACGATCTCTCGAACGGGTCACGTCGGAACATCGCCGCGTTCGAGGATTCGGACCGATTTGACCTTGTCGAAGGGGACGTGTGTGATATGGAGGCCGTCGCGAGTCGGTTCGACGACGACGTCGATGCCTGTATTCACTTAGCTGCGGAGATCGACGTTCAGGAGAGTCTCGACGACCCACAATCCCACTTTGAGTCGAACGTCGTCGGGACGCAGAACGTACTCGAGTCCTGTCGTCGAACGGAGACCCGGCTCGGACTGGTTGGCACGTGTATGGTGTACGATATGGTCGATTCCGAGGACGGAATTGACGAGAACCATCCCGTGAAGCCGGCCTCGCCATACGCCGGATCGAAGCTCGCAGCGGAGAACCTCGCCGAGAGCTACTATCACGGTTACGATCTGCCGGTGACGATCCTCCGTCCGTTCAACACCTATGGACCGTTCCAGAAGACGGGCATGGCTGGCGGCGTCGTCTCGATCTTCACGAACCGTGATCTCGAGGACGAACCGCTGAAGATTTTCGGCGACGGCACACAGACGCGTGATCTCCTGTACGCGACCGACTGTGCCCGATTTATCGTCGAGGGAACGTTCTCGGAGGAGACCGTTGGCGAGGTGCTGAACGCCGGCACTGGATCGGACATCTCGATCAACGAGCTTGCGGAAACGATCGCGACGGAAGGAACCGAGATCACACACGTTGAACATCACCATCCCCAGAGCGAGGTGCAGAAACTCCTCTGTGATCCGTCGAAAGCCGAAGCAATGCTGGAGTGGGAGCCACAAGTGTCCCTCGAAGAGGGCATCAATCGGTTACGAGCGTGGCTGCGTGACGGCGAATCGAACCAAGATCTCGAGGTGACCTACGACGAGAAAATTAGTACCACTCCTCGTGAAGAAACCCCGGACCTCGAGTAACGATGACCGATCGAATCCCTGTATTGTACGGCGGTAAACCGATTCGGGACGAAGTCCTCGGTTACGGGAGCCAGAGTATCACCGACCACGAACGACAGGCGGTTATCGAGGCGCTCGAGGGCGACTACATCACACGCGGTCCGACAGTCGAGGAGTTCGAAGAGCGCGTGGCGGAGCTGGTCGGTGTCGAGCACGCGATCGCGACGACCTCGGGAACGACGGCGTTGCACCTGGCTGGGGACGCGGCTGGGTTCGGTCCCAGTGACGAAGTGATCACGACGCCGTTGACGTTCGCCTCGACGGCCCACGCGGCGACGTACAACGATGCGACGCCGGTGTTCGCAGACATCGATCCCCATCGGCGGACGCTCGATCCGGACGCAGTCCGGGAGCAGGTGACCGACGACACCGTCGGGCTCGTGCCAATGCACTACGCTGGACACCCGGCCGACATCGAGGAGTTACTCGAGGTCGCCGACGAACATGACCTGACGGTGATCTGGGACGCCTGTCACGCCTTCGGTGGGTCGTGGCGTGGTGAAGCGATCGGTGCTCAGCGGGACATGGCCGTGTTCAGTTTCCACCCAGTGAAGAACGTGACGACAGGAGAGGGTGGCATGGTCGTCACCGACGACGACGAACTGGCAGAGAGATGTCGTCGGCTTCGGTCGTTCGATATGGAGTACAGTCCCGACGGTCACGACGACGAACCCTGGTTCCAGGTGACCGAGGGTGTCGGCTACAACTACAACGTCACCGACCTGCAGGCAGCGCTCGGCCTGGCACAGCTGGACCGACTCGAGGACTTCAAACAGCGACGCGACGAGATTATCGCACAGTACGACGAGGCGCTGGCTGGGATCGACGGGATTCGGACGCCGCCAGAGCCACTCGAGTCGGATCCGATGTATCATCTCTACGCGATCGAAGTGTGTGAGGCGTTCGGGTGTGATCGCAAAGAGTTCGTGAACGCGATGCACGCCGAGAACATCGGCGTGCAGGTGCACTACGTGCCGTTACACTATCACCCACACTTTCAGGAGGAGTTCGGATACGAACCTGGTCAATTCCCCGAGACAGATCGAGTGTACGACGGGCTAGTGAGTCTTCCGCTACACGCCGAAATGACCGAGGAGGACGTTAGTGATGTTATCGATTCGGTGAACAACCTCGGGATATATCACTCTCAACGATGAGGGAGTGGTAGTCGTTCTAAAGATTTCCGTTGGAATCATCGAAAGCAATCAGAGTTTCACACCACTGATTTTACGCGTCTAAACATGGGTGTGAATATAGTATAAGAAGCGGAGAAGTTAATCAAGTATATCCTGCAGGTCGGGATGATTCCGTATTTCCTCTCCGTGTTCCTCAGAGAGACCGTTATTATAAACGTCTGCTCGGAGATTTTGCCATTGTTTGTGACGGGCAATCACAATTACTGGGATTTTGTCCACATCCAGTATTTTAGCTAATGATAGTCTGTGGTGTCCACTCCGATTATTGAAGATTATCTCTCTATCCCGCCCTATATTTACACTTACCTCGTGGAATATATTCTTGTTCCTATGGTCATTTGGGGCCTTTTTCTGGGTTAGATAACCGTTCTCATCTATGCTCTGATACAGACTTCGAATATATCGGCTCTGGTGAATCGCCAGACTACGTCGACTTGATCCGTCAGAACTAGGGAGTTGAAGCGGGAAACGGCGGATGGTTCATGTCCAAAATTTCCCGCTTCACTGGGAAGGTAGTGACATTGGCTAAAAGTGCTGTTGGTGGCCGAGGCGAATCCGCCGCCCCGCAGGGTGGCGGCGGATTCGCCGACTACGCGGTCGTTTCGCTGCATTGTCTGCGGATTTACTTGGAAAAATCCTACCGCGAAGCGCTCGATCTCCTGAGCGAGATGCCACAAATACTGGCGGAGATCGGCCTTGAGAAGGCCGATCTCCCTGATCACTCAACGTTAGTGAAGGCGTTTGATAGGATCAAGATGACGGTCTGGCGAGTGGTGCTGCGCCGACAGGCGCAGCTCCACGAGCTATCTGGTCACGCGGCGATGGACGCGACGTTTTTCGACCGCGAAAACGCCAGCAAACACTACTGCCGACGGACGAATTACCGCGTGCAGACGCTCAAAACAACCGCTCTCGTCGATACAGCGTCACAAGCTGTCCTCGACGTTCACTGTACGACCGAGAAACGGCACGATACCCAGCTCGGCTGGCAACTCGCCCGTCGCAACGCGGGCGAGTTGCACAGCCTCGCCGCTGACAAAGGCTATGATTGGCAGCAATTACGCGATAAGTTGAGGGAAAAAGGCGTTAGACCACTAATCAAGCATCGTGAGTTCCGTTCCATCGATCCGCGCGTTATGCGCGTGATCGATGGAACTCTCTATAGCCAGAGAGCCCTGTCTGAGACCGTCTTCTCGGTGATCAAGCGCACGCTCGGCGACGCTGTGCGTGCGCGAAGCTGGTATCGAGAATTCCGTGAAGTCGTTCTGATGTGTGCCGTCTACAACATCATGCGTGCTGTGAGCTAGGCAAATCCAACACTGTATGGCGATTCACCACGGCCAATATATCTAAAACGTTCATTTAGAAACTCGTCTTTTGTCTCATAGCCGTATGTACTTCCTGTGATGTCGATGATTTCGAAACGCTTTTTCACAAACTCTGTCTCTTCCCAGTCCTTTCCATTGACAAAAACCTCTCTCAAAGATTGATATAGGTTGTTTTCACCCCATGGAATTTTGTATTTGTCCCAATCACCACCTACGATACGGCCAATATTCTTTCTTCGTCGAAACGCACCCTTATTCAAAGCCGAGTCATCGTATAAATACTCTATTTCCTCAGGTATTGTTTGTTTTCTCCTCCAATCAGTCCTATCACTTGCTAATAAACGGTATTTAATGTTTTTTGGGTCAATATAAATCAGATTAAAAGGATTTGGATAACTCCCCTTCCATCTTAATCGGTAGTAATACTTTCTCTGTAGCAAGTAGTATTGTCTTTGCAGTGAAGATGACATTCGCTGGAATCTCTGAGATAAAAAAAAACGATTGGACTTCTTCGAAAGTTCCAAAGGTCCCTCCTCCCGAAGTATCTCAAGGGCCCGTTTGGCATAGTAAGTGGACATATATAATACCTAATTAAGTTTGAAACTGTGGTCCAATAAGTTATATTATTCGACTTACTTTAGGCTGCCCAAATAGGTGCGTTTATTTCGGTTCCGTATCGGGATAGAGACATGGAGACATTCGACATCGGGGACCGGGCAGTTGGCCCAGGCGAACCGACGTACGTGATCGCTGAGGCGGGTTCGAATCACAATGGCGACCTCGAGACCGCGAAAGAACTCATCGACGCTGCTGCCGACGCTGGAGCAGACGCAGTGAAGTTCCAGACATTTCGGGCGGAGGATCTGTACGTCGACGATCGGGGTCTCGTCGACGATCCCGAAGACTCGACGTATGCGCTTCTGGAGAGCCTTGAGCAACCCTACGAGTGGATTCCCGAACTGTACGAGTACTGTGAGTCACGGGACATCCAGTTCATGTCGTCGCCGTTCGACGAACGATCGGCTGCAGAACTCGCGGAGTACGTCCCGGCGTTCAAGGTAGCATCGTTTACACTGTCGCATCATCCGTTCCTCGAGGAACTCGCTGAGTACGACAAGCCCGTGATTATGTCAACGGGAGCTCACGAACAGGCAGAGGTCGAGGAAGCTGTTGGGGTGCTTCGGGAGAACGGCGTTGAGGACATTGCGTTGCTTCACTGTGTCTCGTCGTATCCGACGTCCCTTGAGGAGATCAACGTCCGCGCAGTCGAGACGCTGGACCGGGAGTTCGATACCGTGGTCGGGTTCTCGGATCACACGACCGATCCTGCGACCGCTCCCGCTGCCGCCGTGGCACTCGGTGCGTCTGTGGTTGAAAAACACTTCACCCTTGATAAGGAGATGGAGGGGCCAGATCACTCGTTCGCACTTGAGCCAGAGGGGTTAGTGGAGATGATTGAAGACATTCGATCGACAGAGAAAGCACTAGGAGATGGAAGCCTGTCTCTTTTAGATCCCGAAACCGGTTCAGCGAATAGAGCTAGACGGCGATTATTCGTAAGTGAGGACATTTCAGCGGGCGAACGGTTAACAGATGCAACTGTGGACATCCTCCGACCGGGTTACACTTGTCGTGAAGGACTCCATCCGAGATATTACGACAATGTTCTGGGGGCAGAAACAACGAGAGACTTGTCTGCTGGTGATCCACTTACCGAAACGGATATTGACGTAGAACTATCTTCGGACGATTAATCAGAATACCACTGTTTATATATGGTCTCACATACTGTTTTTGAATAATGAAACGTGCGTTAGTTCTGGGTGTCGTTGCCAGTCAGGCGGACGCAATTCGATACCTTCGGTCTGAAGGGTGGTACGTTATTGGGTGCGCTCATGAGAGACGAGGTGCGGGGCTGGATGTTGTTAACCAGTTTGAATTAATTGATATCAAAGAGACAGAAGTGGTTAAGCAGTTAGCACGTAGTGAGGATGTAGACATTATTTACTCGGTTGGTTCAGACTTGGCAATCCACACTGCAACCGAGGTATCGGCGGAACTTGACCTCCCCTATTTCATCGAACCATCCACTATTGAATTAATTGATAACAAGGCTCGGCTTCGTGAGTTTTTGAACAGTCGTGCTATCTCAACGGTATCGTACGAGCGGGTTACATCAAAGGAGGAACTCACTTCGTTTGATCAGTTCCCCGCAATAGTGAAGCCAACTGATAGTTACGGTCAACGTGGTGTATTCAAGGTTGAGAGTGAATCAGAGGCCAAAGAACGGTTTAATACTGCGTCACAGCACTCGACTCACGGAGATGTGCTGATAGAAGAATATCTCGATGGGCCGGAGATCTCAGTTAATGCCTTTGTCGAAGATTCTACGGTTTCATTCGCTGTCCTCTCGGATCGGATTGTTGCTAATGAGACACGGGGGGTTCCAAAAGCTCACGTCCTCCCATCGAGCGCAGTAACAGGATATGAAGAAGACGTAGTAGACCTTGTCCGGCAGGCCGTTGAGGCATTAGGTATTACGAATGGACCACTGTATTACCAGTTGAAGCTGACTGATGATGGGCCAAAAATAATTGAAATTGCCCCTCGATTGGATGGATGTCATCTGTGGCGACTCATCAAGCACTCCTGTGGTGTAGATCTCTTAGAAGCGACGTTTCAGTCACTGACTGGAGAACAGTCTAACCAGCTTTCCGTCGACAGTATCACTCCATACCGGCTTGAGTTCCTGATGGAGACGCCTGACAAGCCGTTTGACCGCCATCAATACGAGATTCCGGAGGAATCGGTATATTCCGAATTTTATTATGACTCAGGTGACGAAATCCGAGCAACAAACAGTGTTTTAGAGAAGGTTGGGTATTATATCACCCGTGATGGCGAATGAAAGTCGCTGTTACCGGAGCAACAGGATTTATCGGTCAGTATGTCGTCAAACGGCTCCTTTCCAGTGGTCATACAGTTGTGGCGATCGGTCGGAACGAAACGAAACTTCGAGAGACGTTTTCGGACGAACCAGTTCAGCTTCATGTATCAGATTATGAGGTCGAAAGTCTTCGGGGTGGACTTGCTGGTGCGGATGCTGTTGTTCACTTGGCTGCGAAACGTGCAGGCTTTGAATCAACAATAACACAGACTGAGGTATTCCATACAAATATTCAATTGACCAAGTCGGTGTTTCGTGCAGCACTCACTGAGAATGTTCAGAATATATGTCAATCCTCATCTATCTCTGTTTATTCGCTCTCACAAGATATCCCTTTTTCTGAGGAACAGCGCACGATGCCGCCAAATATGTACGGTATAAGTAAGGTCATGTGTGAAAACATGGCAGATATTCTGAGGCATAACTATGACATAAATATAGCTTCTCTTAGGATATCTAGTGTGTATGGATTTGGAGAACGATCTCTTGGTGTGTTTATGACTTTTGTTGAACGTGCAAGAGATAATAAACAATTGGTTGTACACGGTCAAGGTAAAGACGCACGGGATTTTATATATGTTCGTGATGTTGCTTGCGCAGTAGAAGCAGCTATTGAATCAAATATAAGTGGTGTGTTCAATATTGGGAGTGGAAAAGCACATTCGATATTTGAAATAGCGACGAAGATCAATGAAATATTTGATAACAGCGGAAATTTGAAGTTTGACAAATCAGTTGATGTGGAACCTATGCATCATTATTTAGATTGTTCAAAAGCGGCTCATCAATTAGATTGGGAAGCAAAATATTCTCTTACCGAAGCAATTAAAGATATGAAGAAAATATATTGATAGAGAGACGACACATGAATGTCCTATTACTGATTATGGATTCTGTTCAGGCAAAGAATACCTCACTACATAATCATTCAAACGATACAACACCGTTTCTCTCAGAACTTTCTGACTCTGCAACGACGTACAAACAGGCAAGAGCACCAAGCTTCTTTAGCCTCCCCAGCCATGCAAGTATGTTTTCAGGACTACACGCTGTAGAACACGGAGCTACATCAAAAACAGATTCTCTTTCACATGAAACCATCTTTGAGTGGTTGGCTAATAAGGGATATTCAACCGGCCTTTTTTCTTCAAATGTGTACCTTTCAAAGGATGAATTTGGACTTAATAAGGGCTTCAGTCACATTTTTGGTAGGAACGACTTCTTGGTTGCAAAATCAAGCACAAAATATCCACATCAGAACGCACTTAATCCTCTGAAGTACCGTTCCGGTTCAAATGGTGACAGGAATATAAAATATATTCTGAAATCACTCGGTTCTGAGCAACCTCTCCAGTCTATACTAAATGGCGTGGCCTCTAAGTTAGATGGCACTGTTTTCCCGTACGGTCTTTCTGAACCTGAACCAAACGGATCTCAGGTTCTAACAAATGATTTCTTGAAGTGGCATGGTAATCAAACGCAAAACTGGGCTGCAGTTATTAATTTCATGGATACACACTTCCCTTATTTGCCAAAGGCAGAACACAACCTTTGGGGAAATGACGATCTCCTACAGTATCAAGAGAAGATAACGAACCCCCGCGTAGACTTTCTTACGGGTGAACAACCCTGGTGGATTGCTAAAGCACTTGAGTCGGTATACGACGGAACTATCCATCAAGTTGATCAAGCTATCTCCCGCATTTACTCGGAACTTTCACGTCGAGGAGACGCCGAAGATACTTTAATTATAGTTACCAGTGATCACGGTGAAGGGTTTGGTGAACGTAGTCGGGTAATTCCTGGTTTTAGAATTGTTGGTCACGCTGCTGGATTACACGAACTGCTGACCCATGTCCCGTTGCTGGTTCAGTTCCCGGGACAGAGTGATTCAGTAACAATTAATGATGTAGCTACTATCCGGAAAATATATGATTTAATCAAACAAGTTGTGGATGAGAGCTACACTCAAGATATCCTTTGTCCAGAACATGTTTTATCCTTTGCAGAATTGACAGACAGAACTGAACAACTTTCTGCTGAAAACGCTGCAGGTGAGTTAGAGCTTACTGACCTGCCAAGGAAAATGTATGCAGTATATGAAAACACTGATAACGGTGTTAATAAATATATCAAATCTGGAGATTCGGAGTACTTAATACAAATCCGGAACACTCATGAAGCAATGCTTTTTGACACCCAAACCAATAATGGGTTGGTTGAATCTGTCTATGATGATTTAGACTATAATGCTAGTGACACTAGTACAGCAATAAGTCAGGATACTGCGAAACACCTAGAAGATCTTGGATATCTATAAAATCTCTAACAATTAATTAATCCATTTACAATTCGTATTGCACCATTTCCATCAATCAACCTGCTGTATTTTTCCCACAATTCTTTTCTCATTTTGGAACTGGTTATCATTTTATCTACTTCTTTGTGAAGTGTCTGGTTTTCCCAAATGACGGTCCCAAGTCTTTGTTTTGATAATGCACGTGCAATCGGGAGTTGGTTATCAGCTTCAACCAATCCAATTACTGGCGTATTTGTTGCAATTAATTCGTATGTTGTCGTCCCAAGAGCGGTAACTGCGAAGTCTGCTTTAAACATCAATTCAGAGAGATTATTTGGAGTTTGATGGACATTCCAACGACAATTATGGTTGTTTGCAGCCCTCCTTATTTCATTTTTATTATTATATCCGGGGCCGATTATCACATCAACAGAGATGTCCTGATTGTCAAAAGCGGCCATCACTTCTGGTGTACGGTTATTCACATCACTTCCCCCCATTAGGATTATCGCTCTTTCAGGATTTTCGCGGAAAACTATGTTTGGTCCAGGTGGATTTGAGAACTCCTCTCGAAGCAGTAGATACTCTGGACCAAGACACCATTTTGGTTCTTCGCCGGCCCAGTTGTATTCGATATCCGCTGCAAACACATGCCCATTTATCAATATGTCACAATAAAGGTCATATCTTGCATCACCTTGAATAACTGCTACAGTATCCGTAACATCCGAAAGACTCTTTTGATATTCCTGATCAACTCCGTATGAGTCTGTTACTATTACATCACTATCTTTCCTTCTCAAAATCTCAATAACGGCTTCCTGTTCGTTTTCCTCTGGTATCTGGTGGGTTTGGATCCCGTCTGGACAAATCTCCTTCACACTTTTTGGAGTTGTTGTTATATATGTTGTATTTATGTCACGGCGGAGTAATTCTGTAGCAAGCGCTCCAGTTCGGACGAGATGACCGTAGCCGAGTTCGGGCCCTCCATCCGCCCGGATTGCGACTTTCATTAAACCGATTTTTGTTCCACGTGCTGGTTAATCGTTGCGAGATTGTGTTCGTCAATGTACTGGACTACGTCACGTACGTCGAGATTGTCCTCGTACTCAACCTTGTGATACACTGTCTCAAGCAACTGGTAATCGGCCGGTTCGTCGAGCGTGAGCCGGAGATCGGTGCGATCCTGAAGCCACGGTTCGTCGAACACTGCACTGGACTCGAGGCTGGACAGCTCGAACGCCTCGGGATGTTCCCGGTAGTACGGCGTCACGTGCTCGCGATGGTGGGGCTCAGTCGATTCAGCACACACTCGTTCGAACGACTCGGCAGTAAAGACCTCGCAGGTCAGCCCACGCGGGAACGTTCGCTCGAGTCCGGCAGACACGTACTCGATATCGCTTTCCCTGATGCGCCGAATGCTGTCGTCGATAAACCGAGGGGAAATGAGTGGGCAATCGGCCGTCACTCGGACCACGATCTCCGGATCGTACTGCTCAAGTGCCTGTTCGAACCGACTCAACACGTCCGATTCGCTCCCCCTGATGACGTCCGCACCGAACTCAGGTGCGTACTGTTCGATGACGTCGTCCTGGGGTTCATTCGAGGTCGCGACGACGACATCGGTTACGGCGTCGGCGTGGCTGACTCGAGTGACGACATGCTCGATTGTCGGTCGACCGTCGAGGGGATACATCACTTTGCCTGGGAGGCGAGTAGAGCCGACTCGAGCTTGAATAACTGCAACTACTCTCATTATCTACATTATCAACTTCTGGTGTCTATTGTCTTTTGGAATCGAGTGCCAGTGATCAAGGCCTTAGCGAACAGATCGTCCTATCTCTCGACTCAAAGCCTGACAGTTCGAGCTCCTTGGAATGTTCCCAGTAGTATAAAATCGTTACCTCCCAAACGAGTCGAGAGAATGCTATCTGAACGCTACTAAACAGTCACTTTCTGTATGATTAGACGATCAGTCTCGGTTGCTACCGCGGAGTAGATCAAGGCAGTTCCAAGATACCGTTCCGAACAGACCAGATCAACCGAATTTCGACGGTAGCTGCCGAAAGCTGCCGCTCATCGTCAACGGACAGGCCGTGAGCTGACCCCGGTCAGCTCACGGCCATTGCCTGTGACGCCGGCACACCTACCTCGTTCCCTTTGTTCGGGGTCGGGTGTCGTCGTCGCAACGGTGACGGTGTGTCCCCGCTCCAGCAATCCTCGACAACCGCCCCCGAGCGCACGAGGTGGCCGTATCCGATGTCCTTGTTGCCGTCAGCGTGAATCGTGAGGTGCATCAGTTCCCCTTCTGTTCGACACCCGCGTTCTGTTCGTCCAGTCCGTGCTCGCCGACGTACCGGATGGCATCGTGAAGGTCAAGCAGTTCATCGTGAGGAACCCCGGCGTACACCCG
The DNA here is from genome assembly GCA_025517485.1 of Natronoglomus mannanivorans. Classification (GTDB taxonomy): domain Archaea; phylum Halobacteriota; class Halobacteria; order Halobacteriales; family Natrialbaceae; genus Halomontanus; species Halomontanus mannanivorans. Next base: position 44,098 of record JAOPKB010000015.1, read on the forward strand.
CCGGAGGAATTCGTAATCCGCCGGCTCGTCGAGGGGCAGACGGAGATGCCTAGTCCTGCAGCCACGACTCCCCGAAGACTTCCTTTGAGGTGACGGACACGTGCTCGAAACGTTCAGCCTGTTCGTGGTAGTACGGCGTGACGTGTTCGCGGTGGTGTGGCTCGGTCGCTTCCTCACAGACCGTGGCGAAACTCGTCGCGGTGAACGCCTCGACATCGAGGCCGCGCGGGAACGTGCGGTCGAGGATGTTCAAACTGTAGTCGGCAGTCGCCTCGTCGAGGTGCTCGACGACGCGGTCGAGTACCGCCGGCGAGAGCAGCGGACAGTCGGCGGTCACGCGCACCAACACATCGGTGTCGTATCGCTCGACTGCGCGCTCGAAGCGCTCCAGCACGTCGGTCTCGCTCCCGCGTATTTCACCTCGCGGCTCGACTACCTCAATACCAGTGAGGCGACTCTCCTGTTCGGTTTTCCCATCCATGAGTCTGCGACCCGTCCGAAGTACTACCGTACCGCCGGACATCTCAACGAGGTTGAGCCGCCGATCATCCCCATTGCAGGCATTCACAAGTTCTTCCCCGGCGACGAGCGGGAACTCGCCACCCAGGAGTTCGGCCCGAAGACGCGAGGGGTTCTCGACAGACTCGTCCCGAACTGTCCCGACGAGAAGATTCCAGCGCGCACGCAGTGGGCCGAGCGCGTGCTGGAGCAAAACGGCCACGACGCAGTGTTGACCGGCGACCCGGCGTGGTACGACTCTGGATGATTGGTCGAGAGTTCCCCCGACCTGAGTCGGTCAACCAGCTCATGTTCACCACACCACACAAATCACGTTATTTCGACCAGGCCGAGAAGTTGCTCTGTCGTCTCACGCGGGTGTTCCCCGAAGCCCGACGCGTCATATCACTTCAATCTGCACCAGGCGACGTTGAACGCGAACTCATTGAGGTAGGCGAGCGACAGGACCGGGAGATACGTTACGCGAGTCACGATACCGACAACATCGAGTACTACCGGGAGTCGGACCTCCACGTCGGCTACCGCAAGCATGGACATCTGGCCCACCTCCGGTGGCGGCGTCCGTCGGTGGTGCTCGCGGAGGACTCGCGTGCCCAGGGCCTGAACGAGACGCTCGGAACGGCGGGAGTTCCGGCATTCGCGCGGCTATTCGAGCCACAGCGGGAGCAGAGGCTGGTCGCACTCACGCAATCGAGGCCCGTTCGGGCGGTGAGTCTCACGCTCGGTAGTTTCGGCCTGCCCGACCCTGTCCCGTCGAAGGGTGAACTCGTTGCCCAGTCGAATCCGGACGCAGTCGACGAAGTGATCCGGTTCGTCAAGCAACAGCAGGCCAACGACTGGGAGTCATACACCCAGGTCCGGAAAGTCATCGACAGGACTACGAGCACGGTATGGAACCGTATCTTCGAGAAGCAATCGAGGACATCGTGTAGGACTGGCGAAGCGAGAGACGCGGGAGCAACCACGCATAACCTTCATTCAACAGAGATTCAAAAGAGAGAAAGAGGATTATATTCTCCCCGACAATCAAACCTCATGCCCGTGGGGATGGCCCGTTCCGCCGTCTCGATTTGGCAGCGTGAATTCACTTTCAATACCAAATTTGGCCTGCTCACCATTTTCCACCTTGCGGTTTTTGCGAATGGTTGCTTGATCAACCTTTCTTGTGAACCGGGCTGAGCGTTTGAGGAACGAACTCACGCGGACTAATCGAAATTTCTGGGCCCCGTTTCAAAGTCGTCATAGAGAGAGCCTTGAAACGCGACCAATTTCTGACTGCCGCAGAGAACACTTGTTACGGCTGTATTCGCCCCATTCACCAATCTCGGAATTTGAGCGCGATGTACGCACCCCATACATTTTTAATTTTACGAATCAGCGCCGGTACTCGACAGACGCAAAATCGATCAAGCGAAAACCTGCGGGTGTCGAATGTGACAAATAACATCTATGATTTCAGGATAGGCAGATGACATCCGTGCGTACTTATCTACTTGAGAGATAAATACTTCTGCAATTGATGGTTATCGATGAGGTACTCACTCATGATCTCATCCTATTATGTCATTCAGTTCCCTCTCAATATTGTCTATCGGGTTAGGACGAAACAAACCATCCATATCGCAATCCGGTATGACTCCATCATAAGTAGTCAGCGTTCTTATAACATCCTCAGATGAAGTAAAGGAGGTTACTATATCAATATCTGAAAGGAGTTCGTGTACATAGCTATCCGTTTCATATACCAAAGTCGGCAAGTTGAATTGTAGTCCTTCGAATAACGCAGTAGATGTTGTCCCTAACTGGTAGTCAACCCTTCCAAATTGATCATAGAGGGAAATATTTCCATCATCTACCTCAATATCTGAGTTGTCAAGTTCTGGAAAATTCGATTTCCAGTTAGCCCGATTTTTTGGATGGAGTCGATACGTGACCTCAAATTCTGACTCATTTTTAATGGTCGTGGCGATATCAATCAACATATCTATATTGGTTGGTTGAGACATGATGAGAATCCTCTTGGTGCCAGTTGACTTTCTCTGGTTACGCATAGTCTTCATACAATCTAAAAATGGCCACCCGACAATTCGAACGTCATCAATTGGAAAGTCTGGTCTTTCGGCCCATTTGTACCCCCAAGAAAAGTAAATATCCGGAAATGTTAGCGTACCGTTAACACCATATGGGTAGGATATCTCGGTCTTATTGACAGAATCTACTCCGTGCTGCAACTCGATCACCGGTATGTTGCGTTCTTGCGCGGATTCGATGAGTGTTGATCTGGATGGGTTCCATCCGATTAATACAGCTGACGGGTCTACTCTATTTAAAAAATGGTCGATGACTGGCTTTTTTGAATGTCTGGACTTCAATTCTTCTCGCACATACCCTACCACATCGATATCTACATCAAAAGCTTCCCTTAATTTCTTCTCAATCTGTTGTAATATGGGCTTTTCATCTCTGCCAATCGGGTTGTAGTTCACGAGTTCACTCCTAATTGCGGACAACAGATCGATAACATCGTAATTATAGATACTTTTGGTATATACATCTCCGCTGCAGTACTTTTGTATTGAAGAATGAGACTCCAAGCTATATGCAGAATAAGATAGACTATCGGCTATGGGATCAACCATTCGGTCCCAATAGACTCCGTCAATTTCATGCCTTCTTTTAGTACTTGACGCCTTGAATAGAATGTCTTTTTGACGTGGGATTATGGCACAGTCTTGCGAGCTGTCTAATATTTTCGCAGACTCTACAATTGCTGTTTTTCCCTTACTCAAATACCCACTGTCTTTTTCGCTTGAACTTTTGGATGTTCCGCCAACTTTCCACTCGCCCGTTTGCTTCCGTATTTTGGAATATATCTGTGTCCTGACCCGGTCCCAAAAATACACACCATCAATAGTCTGATTGAACAGATCGAGTTCCATCTCCATTTTAGCAAATTTTAAATATGACTCGGTGTAGCCAGCCTTCATTGTATCACGTACAGCATCTGTGCCCAGTCAAAATAAAAGCTCTTGCATAATTCAGCGAAACACGTTGAGGACGAAGCAGTCAAGAAGTCCGTATACCGGTGCTCCGGCGAGATTTAGCGTCCGTACGAGCCCGTAGGTTCGGACGGACTGCTGTAATCCGTGCTTGGAGAGGCCGCGGAATTTCTGTAGCCACGGATTGACAAGTGACCAGAGGCATTCGACTTGGTTGATGTGAACGCCTCATCAGTGACAAATTCTTCGGAGTGAACGACGGTTTGCTCGTTCTCGTAGACGAGTGGCGCGTATCCGCGCCACCCGTCGTGCCAGACATCGTCGAGTTTTCCCGAGAGGATCTCGATTTCGTCGAGAGCTGGCTTGAGTTCCTCTGGTTGAGCACCGTGTTCTGCACGAATTACACGGACTGCGTCACGACAGGCACCGATCAATGTCATGGTGCCACCGGGCGCACCTTCCCACCGTGATCGTCCCTTCTCTCCAGAGCCGCCGCGGGACGGTCTCTCCCGCGGCGGCGTCTGTCCTTTGTAGCCGGAGCACTTGTGGCTGGTTTCGTCGATCTGCGTTGGGCCGTCGATGGTGTGTGGATGCGTTCCCAGACGAGGTAGAAGCCGCGCTCGAAATCGGCTTCTACCTCTCGAATCGTGGTATGGACGGTATCATAGATAGCCTCGAAGAACTGCCCGATCTGGTTGATGCTAAGCAATGTATCAGCGTAGAGAACGAACGCAATAACGATCTCACCAGGGGAGAGAGTCCGGCCCTCGAAGGGAGTATTGAGCGTATAGGTGAATACATACCGGCAGTTGGAACACCAGACCCGGGGACTGCCGTCTCCGGACTGGATGGTGGTTTCACTACACTCCGGGCAAGGGGCCTGCTCTCACACTTGTTTACAGCGCCGCTCGATTTCATCATCGAACGGCTCTGGGCGCAACACTATTGACCCAAGCTCAACAATATCCTGTAGCATCCCGACGAAGGCTGACTGTTTGCACACAGCAACTAGCGTACGGCGGGATGCTGTTATTCTCAGGGTGCTGTTTCACTCAGTTCGGCAAGAGCCAAATAAAAACTCGAGGGTGCCACAGAATCATTGACACACCTTGCTCCGTAGAATCGCCTTTCCATCTGCGGATTAAGTCGCTGATTCAGGGGATTTGGACGCCTTTTTGATCGCGTCGGAAAGTCGTTCAGAACTCACAGCTACGCCAATTGATCACCAATCTCTAACGCTACGTAATTTGCGTGCACCGGGTGCACGAATTTATAACAGCGTAACACGTATCCAGTGAGAGGAGCTTCCGGTGGCTGGTAACAAACTTTGAACGGTTTTGCGACGCTACCGCCTTCTTGCGATATGGGTTGGATCAGAAACCATGCCGAGTCGTTTCACGAGTTTGCCACAAATTACGTTGACGAGGACGACGGACCCGGCGTCGCCGACGATGACGGCGGGTACGATAGGTCCACGAAGCTCGGTCTCTTGCTGCTCAAAGAGGAGATCAACAAACCGCTCCGGCAGTACGAAGACTCAGTACCTCACAAAGCGGTTAGTTAGAACGTTTGCTTGCTGCGAATGTACCTAGCAAACAGCAGCAAGCAGACAGTAAGATCCACGAGGACCAGCTCGTTAACTTTCTCGTCAACCGGCTTAACGAGGAAGTCACGCTCAACCTTGCCAACAACGCTGAAATCTACCCAGAGGACATCTACGAGGTCCTCGATCTCTACGCTATGCAACACCAGTGAAGACTCGCCATCGACGAACACGATTCTCTATCACCTCCGGACGAAGTTCGAGCCGATACGGCTCGAACGAGTCGCTAACACCCTTCTTCGGCGAGACATCGTCGAACTGCTCCCCGATCAGGTGGAGGTCTGCGCAGACCTCCACCTGCGGTCCTACTACGGTGACGAAGACGACACAGACGCTCTCTACCACTCAGAAGCGAAGCGTGGAACCACAGCATTTCACGCCTACGCCACGCTCTACGCGTGTGAAGAACAAACGCTACACGCTGGCGGTGCGCCGTCTCGAAAACGGCGACACCGCCAGCAGTGTCCTCGCTGAGTTCTTCGGTGTTCTTGACGGCCTTGACACCGAGGTCAAGGCCGTCTATATAGATTGCGGATTCTACGACAGCAAGTGTCTCACGCTGCTACAGGCGCACAACTACTCCTACGTTGTCCCGATCATCCGGTGGGGTGGTACGATTCAACAGGAACTCTCCGAAGGGTGGAGTCGCGTCACCCAACATGACCTGACGGGGAAACTCGACGGTCACGGCTGGACCGTCGAGTTTCCCGTCTACATCGACTGTACGTACCTGAATGGACGATACGACGAGCACGGCGTGGCGCGTCACGGTACGCCGCTGACGCGCCGTTCATCGAAACGCCACGCGACGACAACGACACGAGACGCGACGGTCAGACTGCTGTACGTCGTAGTGAGTCTGCTGCTACAGAACGTGTGGCGGTATCTACACTACGAATACGTGGCGACGCCCCGCCGAGGCGGGCATCGCCTCTGGTGGTGGCCATACAAAGAGTTCGTCAACATGGTTCGCCGGGCGGCGTGGACGGACCTCGCGGTGCGTCGGGCCGTCCCGGCAAATCGGCCACCTGACGACCGATTCCACCGGCAGTCACTGACCGGGGACGCCGCCTTGTGAGTGGCTACGCTGTCGCGTCGGCGGCTGATCGCCGCCGACACCGACAGCTCCGTCTTCGATTAGCGTTGCTCGACCGTTACCCACGACTCATCACACCAGAACATGTAGCTCAGGTAAGGCTAACTGGCGATGCTTCGTGAGGTACTGATACTTCTCGGTCACTGACTTGCCAATGCCACCGTTGGTCATCCCAGATCCGATCCAACAGCTTGTGATCACCAACTCGTATCTCCCCCATTGTGAGATACTCTGACCGGGAAAGAAACGGACGAATAGTTTTTAGTGAACATGTCCGATTGCTTTACCAGATCTATACCTGAGAGACGAGGGGATGCGCTGGCAGAGCTCTAAAATGCCCTCATCCGAATAGACCTCTTTTATTCGATTAATTATTTGTATTTTTAGTTACTCAAGCCAGTCGTTCCTTACCTCAAGTGATAATTTTATTGACTGCCCTGTTGATAACAGAATTAATAACAGAAGCAGTTCCCTCTTTGTTTCTTTTTTCTTTTGCGACTTCCCACATATAACCGACCCGATACCAAGGCGATTTATATGTGGTTGGGACAATCCGGCATGGGTGTTTATCCCAAGTAACAACACGTCGTTCAGTAGTAGAATTTATTTTTCGGCTATAACTTTGTAGATTTGATTTTCGTGGCCTTCCATGTACAATCTTCACTGGACCAGAGGCAAACCCGACTACATGTGTTCGGAAGTTATACTCTGGTGGAAGAGTGGAGACATCTATACCTATTTTATATAATGCATATCTGAAAGACACTTGATTCCACCCGTGATCTATTTCCTTATCTATTGACTGCCACTTATCAAATAGTTCGCGTACCGTTTTTGAATCATTATATGCAACAACACCAGAATTATATTCAGGGAAGGCGTCTGGAATATTCAGATTTTCTTTTTTATATCTCTCGCGCGTTCTAGTAACTGCGTGAGCAAGAGCAATGTCTGATGTATCAAGTAATTCAAACACATCCATTATATTACTACATATGTGTGTATCTGAATCGAGAAATAAATTTTTATCATAAACAATATGCTCTTCTGTTAGTAACGAGTCCCCCGGCATGTTTACCTTTCTATTCATCTTAATTATGTCATCGAAGAGAGGGCTTTCGACATCTCTATCTGTGAAAATCGTGATCGATAAATTTGGGTTATGTTTCTTGAGAGATTTGGCAGACAATTTCGCCTCTTCGATATACTTCTTTCCAGAAGCGATATAGATAGCTCCTTTTGACATACATCACCAAAGCATATTATTAGTTATATATCTTGTGGTTGATGAGTCGGCGGTTTTCAGATAAGGATTGAAAGCCTAGCGTGACGATTTCAAAATGATCTATGCCCGAAAGCGCACACCTCACTGGTAGTACCGACCAGATCGAGTTAGGTTTTGTGCAACGAGAGGCGACACCGGAACCGCTGATGAAGCTCGGTATTCAGCTCCATCTTGCCGGACCTTCACTTTCGTATACTGTTTCTATTCTTGAACTGTTCGGTGTCCAGCAGGCTCGATCAACCGTCTATAACTGGGTTCACAAGGCCGATCTACAGCCCGAAGACGGCCAGAGCCCGGATCACGTTGCGGTTGACGAAACCGTGATCCGAGTCAATGGGTTCCAGTACTGGCTGTACGCTGCTGCCGATCCAGAAATGAACGAATCACTCCATAGACAGCTTGAACTAACCCTACCACCGTTCTCCCTCAATCGTTTCTTTCCACACTACGCGAGAAACACGACGTTAACGACGCGGTGTTTCTCGTCGATGGTGCAACCTCACTTCAAACAGCATGCTCAGGACACGGCCTCGATTTTAGATACGAAAGACGGGGAAATCGGAATAGCGTTGAACGTGTCTTTCGAAAAGTAAAACGACGGACCTCTTCGTTTAGTAATATTTTCACTCACGCCGAAGCCGAAATTTCCGACGACTGGCTCAGATCATTCGCCTTCGCATGGAACCAGTATATCTAAACACGACCGATGCGTCCTTAGTAAGATATTTACACCAAAGGACTCAAATTTATCATATATCTATGAAATTCGTGACGATGGCTAACCGCGATTATCTACCTGGGACTAAAACGCTCTTTTCGAGTATTGAACAAAACGGACAACTTTCGGAACTGGACTTCACTGTAATATGTATTGGCAACTTATCTGCTGCCGATGCACCCGAATGCTCTGATCTAAATACGACTATTGACTTCATTGACGCGTCCGAGCTCGGGGGCTTCGAGTATAATACGGAAATCTTGAAGCGTGATTATAAATACATAAACCAGAACAAATTCCTGATATACAAACTTCCCTACGACGAACCAGTCTGTTACGTCGACGCAGATATGCTATGTCTCAACGATATCTCTGCGATCGAGTCGTTCGATCCGTTTTCAGCCTGTATAAATCTTGGCGGTGATCCACCCTATCCAATTAACGAGCGACCGATGTTCAATTCCGGGTTCTTTATATTCCAACCAAGTGAGGAGACGTTCAGCGATATTCAGGAATTCGTCACCAATTTCGACAAAATGACTAAATTTGGCGACCAACGCCTATTCAACGAGTATATGTACACAGAGCGTGGCAGTGATGTGAACATCCTTAGCTTGGACTGGAACGTTACTATCACCGTCAAACACTATCGCCCGGACCTCTGGGACTTCGTCGAGTCGGAAGGTATCAAATTCCTACACTATACGACAGTCAAGCCTTGGGAGTCGCCGAACTTTTCGGATGGGCTGCATCGATACTACGTGGATAAGCGACGTCAGTTCCGGTACCGGGATGAAATCGAAATGTGGAAGAATTACCACTCAAGCTGATACCTCAAACTTCCAGATCGCCGAACCACACGGTTAGTGTAGCCATCGTTGAATCCGTTTCCCACCGGAGTACAAGACGAGATATTTGTAGTATTTCGGGACGAAAGGTCGCATCGCAATCGCTCGCAGGAGGAAAGAAAGCGCTCGAAGTGGTCGTCCCGACCGATAGGCGGAATGGGACAACGAATATAATTGCGATCCACGTACCGCTCTCGTCACCCCGTATTCTTCGAGTGTATCACTGAACGTCTCTTCAAGTAACAGCTTCGAAACCTGTTGCTTTGCCTCGAAGTCGTCCGAGATTTGTTCGTGAACACCGGCGTACTGCCGAACGAGTGGTTTATTTACCGCGTCAAAACCGAACTCCTTGCCGACTCGAAAGTAAAACTCCCAGTCGTGCCAGCAGGGAAACTCCTCGTTCAACCCGTCGACACGCTCGAGAACGGCCGAACGGATCATAACGCTAGACATCGTTCCGATATACTGTTTCAACATGAGGTCCCGAAGGTGTTCATTAGGAACGGGATTGAAGTGGACGTCTTCGATCTCTTTAGTTTCGTCCCGTTGCAGGACGGCGGTGTACACGAGTCCGACGTCGTCAGAACTGGTTTTGAACAAGTCGACCTGCTGCTCGATCTTCTCCGGTAGCCACTCGTCGTCGTCGTCCAGAAACGCGAGGTATTCCCCGGTCGAGGCGTCGAGCCCGACGTTTCGCGCCTCGGCCCCACCGCGATTCTCGTCGAGGTAGATGTACTCGTAGTCGGCAATCGCGGCGAAGTCGAACGTCGCTTCCAGATCGGTCCGCTCGTCAGACGCGTCGTCGACGACCAGAAGCTCGAGGTTGTCGTAGGTCTGATCGAGAACGCTCTCGACGGCTCGCTCCAGCAACTGTGGGCGGTTGTGTGTCGGTATGATAACGCTCACCAGTGGTTCGGAGTCAGTCATGATTTTCCCTCCAGTAGTTCGGCATAGTTCCGATATGCCGCCGCCGTGGTAAACGCGTCAGCGCGTTGCCGCAGGCCATCCGAATCAACGGACTCCGTCAGCGTCTTACCGATTGCTGTCGTCAGCGCGTCTTCGTCACCGACCGGTACCAATCTACCCCACGTCCCTTCTTCGAGGATCTCCGCGGGGCCACCACAATCTGTCGAGACGATCGGACAGCCCATCGCCAGCGCCTCGGCGAGGACGTTCGAGAATCCTTCAGCAAACGAGGAAAGAACGAACGCGTCCGCGCGATGCATGTACTTGTACGGATTGTCAGCCCAGCCGACGAACTTCACCTGTTCGGCGATGCCCAACTCGGCTACGAGCGTCTCGAGTGATTCGCGTTCCGGTCCATCGCCACAGATCACGAGTCGACACGCCCGCCGCTCGAGGAGACGACGGAACGCGCGCAAGAGCGTGGGTAGGTCTTTGCGGACTTCCAGTCGGCCGACGGTGAGCACGACGGGCGGACCATCTCCAGCAAACCACTCGTGGGTGACCGACTCGTCGGCCTGTTCGAAGAGCTCGTCGGTGACGATTGGATTGTAGATCGTCGTGATCGAATCACGGTCGACGCCGGTGACCGTTGCCACGTCCTCGGCGAGGTTGTCCGAGACGGTAACGATCGCGTCAGCCCAGGGATAGACGCGGCCGGCGAGTTTCGCCGTCAGCCACTCTTTGCGACCGTCCATTCGCTCGACGCGATCCGAGAGCATGCTGTGTTCGACGACTGCCAGCGTGGTATCGACGCGAGCGAGACGCACGGCGATCGCCGCGACGACATTGACGTGGGTCATGTTCGCCACCAATGCGTCCGGACGTCGGTCGCGGAGGTACTCCACGAACTGCGGAACGCTCGTGAGCGTCCGGTTCGCGTCGAGCGATCGAACTACGACGCCATCGGAGAGGTCCCGTTCCAGGGGACCGCGCTCTTGAGTCACCACTACGTCGACGGCCCAGCCGTTTCCATCAAATGCCGTCGCGAGATTGCTGACGACTCGCTCGGCACCCCCAATACCCAACGATTCGATGAGAAACGTCACGCGACGGGTGTTGGTCGACATTTTGCTGTGACTCACCACTTTCTGCTCATGTCTTATCAGTTATCCGTTCGATATCGGTCAGATCCGGGTGGTCGTCCACACGTGGTGTCGAGGCACTCTCGCCCACCCCTGGTGACCGCTTATCGCGCAATCGGTTGCGGATCGCTTGCCATTCCCGGTGGCGAGACCACACTTTCATCGGGATCGTCGGGATGTCGAGCAACTTCGCGATGAACAGGCGATGACGGCCGCCGGACCGCCACAGGAGCGTCCCGTCACGGGCGATATCCACTCCCACCTCGTTGAGATACGGATGAATACAGTCGTTGTTCTGCCGGAGCGTCCTCGAAGAGTCCACATCAAACAGGGTCCGCTGGGAGCGATACCCGTCTCGACTGATGCGCTCGTACACGTCGCCGACGCTCTCGAATCTCGAGCGGTACTGTTTGTACGTCCATGTGGTCGGATCTCCCGACTCGATCCGGTCTCGGAACCATTCGAAAAGCGGCGTCTCGTCCCACGGGACGCTGTCGTCGAAATGCTGGCGCATCGAACGAAAGCAGCGGTCGTCTTCGATCGACTCTCCCTTCTGGTCCCAGTTCCCGTCGACGACAGACCCGTATTCACGTATGGGACCAGTGGAGATCGTCTCGATCTGCGCAGGATCGACCTGAATGAGTTTGAACGGATCGGCATCGGTGTATCGTTCTGGATCGTGAGCACGAAGTAGCCGACAACTTCTCCGAACAGCCGCAGCACACAGCCGATAGTGAATCGTCGCGAGTCGCGGGCCGAATCGGGGTCGATTCACACCGTCAGAACGACGCTCGATCGCGAGTCTGCGGTTTGCCTTAACGAAGAGCGTCAGCGGACACCGACTCTCGTCTGACTGACGGCCTCCTGATCGATCTTTACCCGTCATTAGTAAAGGAGAAAGGGAAGTCGGCGTTCAGTATCTGCGGTACCTGACATTCAAGTCCCCTCGAAGCTCGTCAGTACCTGAATCCACTCTTCGGACGTCACCTCGAGACAGTACCGGTCGGCGATCAACTCACGGCCTCGTGACCCCATCCGCTGGACTGTCTCGGTATCATCACTCAGGCGTATCAACGTGTCCACCCACTCGTCGTGATCCGAAGCGACGTATCCGTTCTCCCCGTCGTCGACGATTTCGGTGTTCATCCCAACTGGCGACGCCACCACGGGCTTCCCACACGCCATATACTGGATCAGCTTGAACCCGCATTTCCCCCGCTCCCAGGGCGTATCCACCAGCGGCATGATCCCAACGTCGAACTCGGCGATGTCCTCAACTTCGGTCTCCTCAGACCACTCCCGAACCTCGAGTGGAACACCGGGTAACTCCACCGCACCCGATCCCACGAGCACGACGCGGGCATCGCGTCGATCACAGACCTCGCGAAGTGCAGGCGAGATCGGCTCGACGTACTGGGCGGTCGTCGGCGAGCCGATCCAGCCGATGGTGAACGGCCCGTCTTCGCTCGGCAGGACGTGTGGATATTTCTCGAGGTCGATCACCGTCGGCACGATCTCCACCCGGGAGGCTCCCGCCTTGCGCGCCCTCAAGGCCAGGTACTCGTTGCCCACAACCACGGCGTCGGCCTCGCGCATTACCACGTCGATCTTCTTCCCGAGTAGCTTCCGCACTAGCGGGTTCCCGGATCGGTCGTAGTTGTGGAAGATCGCGTCGTCGTAGTCGACGATGTACGGCGTCTCGAGGCGACCCAACACGCGTTCGAACAGCGCCGGCGCGTACGGCAGCAGTTCCTTCTCGAGGACAACGACATCGTACTCACGCGCGCGAAAGAGACTACGCAGCCGCCGCGCGTAGCTCCGGAGGACACCCATGAGGGGCCGCTCGCCCGTCTCGTAGCGCGTCTCGAGATACGCGTTCGAGAACAGCGGTGCGTGGGAACAGTTGATGCCCGCCTTCTCAAAGTACGGAAAGTACTGCAGCGACCGGTACCGACTGCTCGCCCCCTTTCGATCGTACTTCGTCAAAAACAGTGCGTCGACCTCACCCATCGGCGACCACCGTCCGATAAATCTCGTCGTAATCACGGACGCCAGCCTCGAGCGCGTAGTACGATTCGGCGACCTGGCGACAGCGCGCCGCGGTTGCTGGCGCCGTGCTGAGCTCCACCAACCGTTCGATCGCGGCTCGTTTCGCCTCGGTATCGAACGACTCCAGAGCGACGCCAACGCCGTTTTCCTCGAGAATCGACTCGACGTCGCCGACGGCCGCGTTACTCAGACACGGCAGTCCACACGCCAGAAACTCGCCCATCTTTGTCGGGGAGGTTCCCTTCTTCGAAAAGGTCGGCGTATAGAAGAAGATTCCCGCATCCATCTTGTTCATCTCCGTGGGCACCTCGTCGTGCTCGACGGCCTCTACTGTGACGGCCGACTCGTCGATATCGAACGCGGCGAGCCGATCATACACGTAGTCGTGGTCACCCTGGTTGAGGATTCGTAACTGGCTGTCCGGCCGTCGTTCCCGCAAGAGTTCGAAACACTCGAGGACGTCGTCGAACAGGTACCACGTCCCAACCGAACCGACGTACCCGAGGACGAACTCGTCCTGCCGTCGTTCGTGCTGTGGCGTGAACAGTCCCGTATCCACACAGGTCGGGATCATCTCGAAGCGGGTCTCGCTCGTGTCGACGTGATCGAACCCCTGTATCGCGTCGATGCCGGCCTCGGTCAGTGAGACAACCACGTCGGCGTTCTCAAAGAACTGAGTCTCGAACCACTTTGCCGAACGGTACAGTCGACTATCCTCTTCCCACATCCCGCCGTCGACGCGTTCGTCAGCCCAGAACCCACGCATGTCGAAGACGAACTTCGTTCCGAACACGCGTTTGCAAAGCAGGCCGAGAACCGAGGGAACATAACTCCGTGTATGGACGATATCAATATCGTTGTTCCGGATCGCACGGGCTGCAACGCCAAAGCCTGTTGTGAGGTCCCAGACCGTTGCAGGCAGCGTCGGTGAAGAGTGGTACGTCAGTGGGTGCCACTCGATCCCCGTTTCCGATACATCCGCCTTGAGCGATTCGAAACGTTCCGTATCTGCTTTGTCTTCGGGATTTTCGTACGTTACGAGAACAATATTGTGATCGTCGGATAACTCCTGGAGATATCGGTACACTTGAGACTGCCCGAGTGGTTCTAGTAGCCCAGTATAGGAGATATAGAGGACAGTCTGTGACTGTTCATCCGATTCCATTGACTGATACTACTGTGTGTAGAAAATAAAACCACCGAGATATTTTCGCAATATCAGAGCGACAGGCTTGTATTGGATCACAAAAAAGCAGTAGCAAGTCGAGACGTTTACTGACTGCAATCCATATGACACGATACGCTCCGAAAGATGCGTTCTATGTTTTTCTCTTGGCGCTAGCGGTCCGTATCTGGGGTGTGATACTGACAACACTCACTGATCTCAATCCTGATAGTGGCGGTGACGCCACCGGGTTCGCAAGTAATGCCACAGCGTACGCGAGTGGTGAACAATCCATCGTATTTTTTATCGAAAGGTTGGGGTCAACATACGAGACCTGGGGGTTCTTTTTATCGCCATTTTGGCTCATTCCTGGCCCCAGTCGAGTCTATGCCAGACTCGGGGTTGCACTGATTGGGGCGTTTGCCATCTACAACGTGTATCTCACGGTCAGATACATGTTCTCGAAACAAGCTGCGATGTTCAGTGTTGCACCACTGCTCGTATTCCCGAGTTTCGTCGCGTTACACTCCGTTGTACTCCGAGATGCTGCGATTCTGGCAGGGCTGGTGTACGTGATCAGGCTCTTCGCTGTCCCGAGCAGGTGGTCAACTGGAACGAAATATGCCATCGTGTTACTGACGATTGGATTCATTTCGCTGTTGCGCCCCGAGAACTTCCCGATTTATGCGGTCATGGGTGGGACGGCTGCAGTACTCTGGGGACTCTCGCGACGCCACTACGGGGCGATCACCGTCGGTGCCGGAATATTAGGCGTCTTTGCATACTTCGCCAACGAGATTGCACGACAATTGGAACTCCTTCGCGGGCATGAGACGATCCTCGAATTTCTCCTGTTCTTGCGCGCAGCCAGAATCCGAGAGGGCGGTCGTAGCCAGTACCTCGCCGACATCACCTTGGAAACGCCGCTAGAAGTCGCATTGTATGCACCAAGAGGCGCGTTCTACTTTCTGTTCTCTCCCCTTCCGTGGCTTGCAGAGAGCGCCGTCGACTACCTCATGCTCGTCGAAACATCGATCATGCTCGTGTTCGCAGTTGCCGGCATCTCGGGCGTAGTACGGCTCTGGCAACGTAGGCCACAACTGGCCGGGGCGCTGCTAGTCGGACTTCTCGCTGCAGCACTGTTTTACGGCATCATTTCGACGAACGTTGGGACGAGTGTCAGGCAACGCCAGGTCTTCTCATGGATCATCTTCGTCTTCGGCGGGATCGGACTCGCCGGGCGGTATCACGTCCGCATCATCTGGCCGTGGCACACCGGAAACACGGCCGAGACAGCCGATCCGTCACCCGAAGCACCAACCACGACCAGCGATTGAACCGGAAGCGCCAGAACGGCAATCGGGAACCTCGGTGCGTTTATACTAGATTGCGAGGCGAATACCCCGACCCACCGTGGTCGGGGGTGAAGCCGACACTCGCCGCTACAAACCATTAAGTAGACACACGGTAAACCAGTAGACAGCGATGGAATACAGCCACCGCTACCACGCTTACCCGACACAAGAGGTAGCGGAGAGGCTGGGACACCATCTTGATGTTCATCGCCAACTCTACAACCAAGTCCGCTGGGACTACACGAACAGCTCAGAGGACGACAAGCCCAGTGAGTACGATCAAAACAACAAACTCCCCGAGTGGAAACACAAGTGGCCCGTATTCGGTGAACTGCACTCAAAAGCCGCGCAAGCCACCGTCGCACGCTTCCACCGCAATCTCTCAAACCTTCGTAAGAAGAAAGAGAAGGGACACAAAGTTGGTCGTCTCAAGCGGCAGGCACCCAGCGACTACCGAAGCGTCACGTACAACCAGTCTGGCTTTGACCTCGATGAAAAGAGGGGTCACGACAAGTACGCCTACGTGCGCTTCAGTAAGATTGGGTGGGTCAAAATCCGGTACTCTCGGCCGATCCCCGACCACGCCACGATCAAAGAAGTCACGTTCAAGAAAGAGACGACTGGCGAGTGGTTCGTCTCCTTCGGGTTGGAAACGGACGATGCTGACCTGCCGGAGAAACCCGACGTGGACTCGCTGAACGCGAGCAACAGCGTGGGTATCGACCTCGGTATCCTCAACTACATCCACACCAGCGACGGCAAAACCGTCGATTGGCTTGATCTCGAAGACGACTACGAACAGCTCCGCCGCGAGCAACGCAAACTCTCGCGGAAAGAGCACGGGAGTCGGAACTACGAGAAGCAACGCCGGGAAGTGGCGAAGATCAGACGTCGTATCCAGCGGAAGGTGCTGGACTACCAGCACAAGTTGACGACGTGGCTCGTCCGCGAGTACGACGCCGTGTTTGTCGAGGACTTGGACGTGAAGGGAATGTTGGAACAGCCGCACAACGCCCGTAACAAGCAGGACGCGGCGTGGCGGCAGTTCATTCAACTCCTCGAATACAAAGCCAATCTGTACGGCACTCACGTCGTTCAGGTTGAGGCAGAGGGGACGACGAAGGAGTGTGCGTCGTGTAGCGTGGAGACAGCGAAACCCATCTGGGTGAGAGAACACTCCTGTCCGTCGTGCGGATTCGAGACGGACAGGGATGCGAATGCGGCGATGAACGTTCTCCAACGCGGATTTTCTGAGTTAGGGCTGGGATGGCCCGAATCCACGCCTGTGGAGACTGTGACCGCTACGGACACGACTCAATTCGAGTTGGTGTCTGCAAGTCACGTCGTAGAAACAGGAAGCCTGCCCTCGTGAGAGTAGGATTCCCCGCGCCACCGTGCGCGGAGCAACATTCAACAGGATGCGATAAAAACGAGAGGTATTGAATGGCTGGCTCTGATCGGGACGGCGAGGGCCGTCGCCTTGGCGAGTTCGCGGTCGCCCTGCTCTGTCTGGGGGCGTTGAGCCTGATCGCGGTCGCGCTCGCCAGCACGGGCGGCGCGCTCGGGACCGCCGACATCGTCGGCACCAACGAGACAGACGACGACATGGGTGCAGTCGATCAGCCGAACCTGATTGGGAGTGGCAGCCTTGGCAACGCGGATCGTAATCCCGTGGGGGCGGGGATCGGCGACGGACCGAACCCGTTCGTCGCTGACTCGGACGAGGTGCAGTTCGTCGCTATCGGCGACCGGCCGGCCTACTGGCGTGTCGACGCCTACGGGGAGTACGATGACGGTGCCTGGCTCCGCACCGGTGACGCGACGCAGTTCGACGGCGAGCGGCGACCGCTCGGCTCCGCGTCGACGACTGAGACGTACTACGTCTCGCTCGAGCATGAGGCCGCTGCGCTTCCGACAGCGTGGGAGCCGGCGCGCGTTACTGGCGACTCGACGTTCTTCCTGAGTTCCGAACAGGGCATCCACCCGCAGACGGAGCTGTCCGCCGGGAACACGTACACGGTCGAGCGTTACCACTACGATATCACGCCAGCAGGACTCCAGAACAGCTGGGGAGCGTACCCGGTGTCGGTCGAACGACAGTACACGCACGTTCCTGAGTCCGTTCCGGAGCGCGTCGAAACGCGGAGCGCGGAGATTACCGCGGATGCGGAGACGCCGTACGAAACAGTACTCGCGATCACCGACTGGATGGAGGAAAACCGACAATACGACCGAGAAGCGACGCATACGGAGGGCGATCCAGTTGATGCCTTCCTCTACGAGATGGAAGCCGGTAACGCCGAGTACATGGCCTCGAGTACGGCCATCATGCTTCGCTCGGAAGGCGTCCCCGCACGATACGTGACGGGATATGCGCCCGGCGAGGCGAGTCCGGATGATGACGGTCGGTACGCCGTCCGTGGCGTCAATGCCCACGCGTGGACGGAAGTGTACTTTGCGGGCTACGGCTGGGTCCCGATCGACCCAACACCAGCCGACCAGCGAGTCACAACGGAGACCGACACGATCGACCCGGATGGCGAGTTGGTCGAACAGACCCCCACCATGGAGACCCTGTTGAACCCGCCGGAACTGCCTGACGGGCCCAGTTCGATCGATCTAGACGACCCTGATGATCCAACGCCCGACCCAGATGAGGAGCAGGACGATCCTGATCCCGGTGATGAGTCGGACGATGAGACCAACAGTGAGGATGACGAGACCAACAGTGAGGACGACGATCCTGATCACGGTGACGACTCCGACGACGAGTCGGATGACGAGACCAATGGCGAAGACGATGAGTCGGATCACGGTGACGACTCCGACGATGAGACCAACAGTGAAGATGACGAGACCAACGGCGAGGACACTGAGCAGGAGACCGACGAGGGCTTGACGATCAACCTCTCGACGGTGCCACCAGCTCCTGGAACGGACGTCACCGCAACGATCCGAGATGTGGATGGGCCGCTCTCGGACGCGACGGTTCGGTTCGACGGTGAAACAGTTGGCACGACCGATGCGGATGGAGAGGTCACCGGAACGGTCCCGTATCAGGAAACGCTCACCGTCGAGGTCACGCCATCGGACGACGATGAGCAAGCAACAGCGACGTTCCCCGTCGCGACGGACGTGACGATCGTGCCCGAGCCCCTGCCCCTCGTGAGCGGCGGCGAGGCGACCGTCAGCGCCCAGGTGAGTGGTGAGCCACTCCCGGACGCACCCCTCTCGATTGATGACGAGCCGGTGGGGACGACCGACGAGTCCGGAGCGGTAACTATTGCGGTGCCGGAGACGGCAGAACAGGGCGAACACACTCTTACCGTCAACCGGGACGGCATTAGCGGTGAGCGGACTGTCACGGCCGGCCCGCTCACGCTCACGCCCGAATCGGAGACGGTGCTCGCACTCCCCGGACAGGCGATGACGGTGACGGCAACTGTCGGTGAGACGCCAGTGGCTGGCGTCGAGATCCGCGACGGTGACACTGTCGTGGCGACGACCGATGCGGATGGACAGGCCACGGTCGACGCCCCGTACAGTCCGGAGGCCACCGTTACCGGCGCGTATGCAGGACAGGAGACCACGGTGACGATCGAGAACCGGCTGCTTCCCGTCACACTCGGTGGTGGCCTGTTGATAGGCACGATCGGTGTGCTCGGTCTCGTGGTTCGCCGCCGCAGTGCACAGCTCGTGCGGGTCCGCCGCCGCGTTGCGCTGCGGGTTCACCGCGGGATCAACGCCGGAGTCGAGACGATCCTCTGGCTCGAGGACGTCCTCGCCACCGCGCCCTCCCTCATCGGCGAAATGTATGGTTCGCTTCTGGATCGAGTGACGCGGCTGTCCGGTCTCACGGTCGCGACGCTATGGCGACAGGGCCCGAAAGCACTCATTGCGGGTATCCGTGCCATTTTCAGCCGAATCACAGCACTGCTCTCGCGCGAAAAACAGGAGTCGGACCGGAGCAGGTCGCCGTCCGATACCACCGACCAGGCCGCCGAAACGACCAGTGACACTGGCCGGACGACGGCCGACACGTTGCGGCAAGCGTGGGCACGCTTCGTCCACCTCGTCTTGCGACGGATCGACCCGTCACTGACACCGGGTGACATCGAACGACGGGCGGTCGGGATAGGCTTCCCCCGGGAGCCGGTCGAGCGGCTGACTGACACGGTGCGGGTCGTCGAGTTCGGCCGCGGCGACCCTGACAAAGGCCTCGAGGACGTGACGGCAGCACTGACCGAGATCGAAGAAACCGAGACGGACCAAGAGCTCGACCGAAGCGAGGATGGCCGATGACCGGCGACACAACGGCTCCGGCCGAGGGCGACACGGATCGCAGTCTCGGGACGCGGGTCCGCGAGGAACTGCTGCCGGTCCTCTCCGACGCCCGATTCTGGTTCGCACTCGGCGCAGCTGTCGCGATCGTGTTACTCGTGATCGGCGCCATACTGGCGTTTGCTTCGGGGCCGTTGCCGACGTGGATCCGCCAGCAGATAACCAGTCTTGTACCGTCGCTATCGATTACTGTCACGCAAGCGCTTCTCGCAGGCCTGCTCGGCGGCACTGGGATCCTATTTCTCCGATACGGCGCGACGATGGACCGTAGTGCGGGCTTTCTCGTTGACAATGAGACACCTGTAGAGGCCCCAGCGACTGCGCCGCGGGTCATCGGTGACGAGTTCGATCGTGACCTGGCGGCTGCACTCGACGAGGTGCGACTCAAACGAGTTGCACACAGATCGACCACCCCTCACCGGACGCTCCGCGAGCTCGCGGTTCGGATCACCGAATTGGGTGAGAACTGCTCGACAACGACGGCCACTCAAACGATTGACAACGGAGCCTGGACGAACGATCCGATCGCCCGAGCGTTCTGTAGTGAGAGGATTGCCTACCCGGTCACGTTTCGGATGGTGCAGTGGGCCCGGCCGGATATCGCGTATGATCGTGCCGTCACGCAGACGAGTGCGGCCGTCGCTCGGCACGCACAGACAGCTCTCGGCAGGGGCGAGGTGCCGGAATCGCCTCCAGAAGATGAGTACAACCAATCGCCCGACTGGCTGGTGCGGATTGTAAATGGGGTCCTCGGCGAGCCCAACACGGCCATATCGGACCCCGAAGACGAACCAGGAACTCCACAGGAAGCGGACGGATCGCTGTCACAGGCGACCGGAGGGAATGACTGACTATGTTCCGCCGCTCCCTGCGGTGGCGCGTCGCCGTCGGCGCGTCCTTCCTGCTGGCCGCGGCCGGGATCGTGCTGGTGACGCCCGAACTGGTGATTGCTGCGATGGCACCGATCGGGTATGTCGCGTACAGCGCACTGACCAGCGCGCCGGTCGTAGCGGACACGCTATCGATCACACGAACCGTCTCCGAGACCCAGCCATCGCCCGGTGGGGTAGTCGACGTCAGGCTGACGATCGAAAACAACGGCGACCAGCCTATACCGAAGCTCCGGCTCGTTGACGGTGTCCCGGCTGACCTGTCCGTCGTGGACGGCTCTCCCCGCGCAGCGCTCAGTCTCCGAGCCGGCGAATCGGTATCGATCGAGTACAGGCTTCGAGCGCGATACGGCGAGTTTACCTTTGATCCGGTTACGGTTCGGACACAGAGTCTGAGCGCCGGAAGCGTCTACACCACGACGATCGAGGCAGCGGGGCCAGAGACGGTGACTGCCACCCTTGACCCAGCGGATTCCCCACAGGGACAGGGTGGTGGCAGCACCAGCGGCGAGATGCTGATCGAGCAGGGCAACGACGGGCTCGAGTTCTTTGGTATTCGGGGATACGAACCCACGGATCCGGTGCACAGGGTGAACTGGCGGCGCTACGCCAAGGACGGGGAGCTTACCACGATCGATTACCGTAACCGCGAAGTGTCGGACGTGCTGGTCGTCATCGACGCGCGCGAAAGTGCCGGTGTCGCACGTAATCAGCACTCACCGACAGGGACGGAGTTGTCCGTCTACGTCGCAAACGAGATCGTTACCAGTACGCGCAATTACCGGACACCCATTGGGGTTGCCGCACTCGGGGTCGACGGGTTCGACGACAACGACGGCATCGCGTGGGTGGTCCCCGGAACCGGACGGGAGGAGCTCACTCGGCTTCGGTCACTGCTCGATGCGGCAGCGGCGACGGTCCGCCCGGACGCAGATAGCGGTCGCGCGACGGTTCCCGCTGAGAGTATGTTGACTCTCTTTGATCAGCTTCGCCCGGGGACGCACGTGGTCTTCCTGTCGCCCGTCCTCGACGAGCACGCTGTCGAAACCGTGCGCCGGTTTCGATCGGCTGGATACACCGTCAGTATGTGTACACCGGATGTGACCGCCCGATCAAACCCGGGAGCACAGGTGACAGCGACACGACGGGACCTCTCTCTGGCCGAACTCCGTCAGCTTGGGGTTCCGATTATCGACTGGCAGCCGGATGACCCGCTCGCCGAGTCGCTCCGACAGGCGCTGCGATCCACAAATGCAGCAATGGGGGAGACATGAGTCTGAGTCTGAGCGATACGACGCTCGGCCGACTGCTCGTGCCGTTGCTGTCCGACACCGCATACGTACCGACGCGGAGTGCGATCACCGCAACCGTGATCGCTCTTGGAGCGGTTCTGGCGGGAAGCATCGCGATCGGTGCGACAGGAGGAGCGGCTGTCGGGATCGTCCTCGGCACCTTGCTTGCGGGTGCGATCGCTGCCGTCGATCACGACCGGTTACGCGGCCCGCTGGTCGGCGGGGGTGTCCTGCTGGCGACGACAGCCACGGTTCTTGGCCTCCCCGCATATCTGAGCAGTGTCGGCGAGCAAGCAAGCGCCATGATCCTGCTCGCCGGTGTCCTCATCACCTACGGGCTGGCGAGCTTTCGCATCGACGCAGTCGGAAACGGTGCTGTTTCCCGGGCCATTGCCTGGGTTGTGCGAGTTGGTATCCTGTTAGTTCCCGTGACGCTCGTAACAGCGATCGTCTTCCTCGATGTCCAGCAACTGATCGCGGACCCACGGTTCGTGGGAGTGTTTGGCGGCCTGCTTGCACCCCGCTCGGGTAGCGAGGGCGTTCTCGGCCTCAGCGTCCTCCTGTTGCTCACGCTTGTGAGTCTCTGGCTTATCGCCGCGGTCGTCCCGCCCGAGGACGTGTTCGATCAACCGTTCCGCGATCGGTATCACACGCTGGTTGCGACGAGCGTCAGACTTGCGACGCTTCTGTTCGGTGGAGGCGCGCTTGCTGTCATTGTCGCCTACGTGCTCAGTTCGGAGTTGGAAGTCGCGTCGGGACCGATCGAACCGCTGCTCGACGCAGTCGTCACGAGCGCAGTCGGTCGTGGCCTCCTGCTCCGACTCCTGCTCGTCGCCGTTGTCGTGACGGTATTGCTCCGTCTCCTGCGTGCTGCCGGCCCCTCGCTCGTGTACGGTCGCCCGGCGTGGCTCCCATCCGGGCTCCTGATCACAGCGATCCTAGTCGCAGTTGGACTCGCGGGCGCAAATCCCCTCATTGAGATGCTTGCAGCCTTCGACACAGCTCCGGCCGGACGACTCGTAGACATCGCGGCACTCCTTGGAGCACCGACTGTCGCCATGGGGCTCGTGGTGTTGGGTGTACTGACTGTCGGCGCGGCGCTGTTTACCCTACCAGCACTCGCGGGTCTCGGATTGCTTCCGACGTACACTGCCGGCCCACGACTCGTCCTCGGTGGCTTGCTCCTCACGAGCATCGCGATGGCGGTGGGAGACGCGCCTGCAGTGCTGGTGTTTGCGACGGTCGTCGCGGCGATCATCGTCTGGGATGTCGGAGAGTACGGTGCCGAACTCACGGCTGACATCGGAACGACACCGGCACGACGGGACGGCGAACTGCTTCACGCAGGGGGCAGTCTCTTCGTGGGCATCGCCGTCGTTACACTCCTCGTCGGTGTCCAGCGCCTCCTTACTAGCGTCGAGATTACCGACGATGTTGTCCTAACGGTCATCGGTGTCGGCGTCATCACGGTCATCGTCGTTGCAGTATTACTCCGGGAGTGAGCAGCTTTAACTTCTGCAGACTCAGTCCCCGTCCTCAAGGAACGAGCCACTTCCGTGGCGAGCGAGTAGGTGGGGTAGTTCACTTGTCGCGCTCGGTCCTACTGACGACGCCCTCGTCGGTCTCTTCCTGTCCTGTGAGACGCGTCTGCAGCCACTGGATGCCCGGGATTTCATCCAACGAGTGGCGCTTCTGGGTCCCGCGTGCGGCCAGCAAAAATACACCGATCCACACGAGCGTAGACGGTCCCAGTTCACTGCCGGATGCGGCCTCCCCGACCAAGACGAGGAGCGCAATTGCAAGTACAGCGATGCTGACGAGCCGTACCGGTTGCTCGCGGACCCGCATCCAGCCGCGATAGCTGATCCCGGCCGCCCCCGACGTCGGTGACAACCCGAGTATCGTCTGATAGAACTGGAGGCTGTACCGACGACTGGTTGCTACGATGGCCGGCTTCCGGAGATCGAGAACGATCTCTTTGGGTTCGTCCCGACCGGTCAGCAGTCGGTAGGTGATCGAGTTCGACAGTATCTGTTTCGGCACGTCAATCGCACTATACACCCGTGCGCTACCCACCACGCCGTTCCCCGCAGTATCGGGTGGTGCGGTGTCGGCCTGTGGACGGGCCTGTGACTCATCGCTGCCAGCCTCACCAACGCCGGCAGTAGCCCGGCCGTCATCATCGCTTTCTTCGGGAGGTGCGTTCGACTGAATGAATAGGTTCCCGACCCGCACCGCGATCGATGCACCACTTGCTCGTCGGAGGATACTGGTCGTTCGTGACCAGAGACGGAGAGCAACCGAGTTACGGGTAATCGACGAGTCACTCATGGGATTCGGGGTTCTCTCAGTCCAGCGCAGTGAGTTCTCCTTCGACCGTGGTCGTGCCGAAGTCAAAGGCAATCTCCTGGCCGATTTCCACTTGTTCACCGCGGAACCGTACTGTCCCGTCGTCTAACTCTCGGACGGTTAGTTCGACGGCAAGCGTTCGATCATCCAGTTCGATGATCTCGGCAGTTGTTAGATCTCCCGTGCCCTCCGTTAGTCCCGCTTCGAGGGCGTCGAGGCGTGCTGGTGAGACATCGGAGAGTTCAACGGTGGCCGTTCGCGTGTCAGGCGTCCCAGACTCTTCGGGGCTCCCTACGCGATCGACAATCCCTGTGAGCTCATACTGCTGTGTTTCCACCGTTAGGTCCAACCCGTCTCGGACCGGTTGTGTACCGAGCAGCGGCGTGTTCCCCTCAAACTGGACGCTACCAGTAACGCCGACGAACACGCGTTGGGTATCGGCATCATTTGGAATCGGATAAACCGTCACCGTCTCTACGACGGTGAGGTCCCTGTCACCTACCTGGAGTCCGTCACCTTCCTCGATCGTCCTGGCTGTGCGCTGATCAACTTCCATATCGAGGACGAACGACTCAGTACCCGTATCAAGTGAGGAGTCTTCACGGTCGATCGAGACGACGGTTCCACTGGCGGCGTAGTTCGGCATTTCGAGATTGATTGTACTCCCAAAGCGCATGTGGCTTCCATCGAACCGGATTGCATCGGCATCCTCGTTTCCAGACCCAAGTGCTGTGCCCGTAACTTCGGCTCGGACGATCGTATTGATCTCATCCTCAGGAGAATACTGATAGATATCAGTAATTGTCAGCGTGCCACCCGTTCCTCCAGGTGACATCTCATCACCCTCCCGGATCTGTTCTGCAATAAATGCCGGTTGTGGCTCCAGTTCGATCGTGACGTATCTCGTCTCCGTTTCGTCACCGGCGCTGAGCGGTGCCCACAGCAAAGCGCCTGCAGCGAGAATCAGTATCGCCAGGAGCAACACGGCCGCGTCGATGACATTGATCAAGCCAAAGAGCTGGCCGTTATCGTCAACGACAGAAGAGAGACGCGAGTCATCAGCCATTAGCGTGACGTGTGTGCCAGTAGTTTTTAAATTGTTCCATTGGCCACCCAGATCCCCGACGCAACCGCCTATTATTATACGGTTTCAATATCAACGATATCAGTATGGACGATGCGAACGGAGAGCCGCCCTTGACGACCGACCAGGCCAATTCCCTTTGTACTGATATTATCGACGAGGTAGGAAGTTCCGTGGTCGCCTCCGATGACTATCTCAGGAGCTTACTCGTCGCGGTGCTATCCAAACAGCACGCACTGATCGAGGACGTCCCCGGAACCGGAAAAACGCTTACTGCACGATCGATCGCTCACACCATCGGACTGGAATTCAATCGTATCCAGTTCACGCCGGACATGCTTCCGGCAGATATCACGGGATCGAATATCTACGACGAAGAGGCGCGTAACTTCCGCTTCGCGGAAGGCCCCATCTTCTCGAATATCGTGTTGGCTGAGGATATCAACCGTGCGCCCCCAAAAACGCAGTCAGCACTGATCGAAGCGATGCAAGAAAAACAGGTCACGGTCGCAAATACCACTCGTGATCTCCCGGACCCGTTTTTCGTCATTGCATCACAGAATCCTATCGAAGAGGAAGGGACGTTCCCGCTCCCGACATCGCAGCTGGATCGATTCACTATCAAAACGAACATGGGGTATCCAGAGCGAACCGGCGAACGTAACCTCATAGACCGACGGCTGGCCCGGCGAACGTCGATGCCGACAGTCGAACAGGTGCTCGATCCCGAGACGATCATCGACCTGCAGGAAATGCCCGAGTTCGTCCACGTCGACGAGGAAATTCGCGAATACCTGCTCGATATCGTTCGCGCAACACGAACGCACGAGGCCGTTGATACCGGTGTTTCGCCGCGTGGTTTACAGCGACTACTCGAGGCCGCACGAGCGCGTGCGGTCCTTGAAGGGCGAGATTTTACCGTTCCAGACGATGTCAAGTTACTGGCACCGAAAGTATTGTCCCACCGCATCGTTCTCGATTCAGCCGCGCTTGTCGACCAGACCAGCAAACCCGAGGTGATCGAGGACGTTCTCGATCAGATCACGGCACCGCTCATGAACGAACTCTAGCCGTCGGCTTCGATCGCTGCCACTGTTCGTTCGAGCCCCTCCCGGAACTCGACGGTCGGCTCGTAGCCGATCTCTTCGCGTGCCTTGCTAATATCGGCGTGGGAGTGTTTGACGTCGCCCGCTCGCGGCTCCGTATGGATACCCTCAAGGCTCGTCTCGAGCACGTCGTTCAACGCGTCCACGAGTTCGTTGATCGTAACCCGACCACCGCAGGCGACGTTGTATACTTCGCCTCCAACTTCGGTAGTGGCCGCCTTCACGTTCGCCTGAAGCACGTTCTCGATGTACGTGAAGTCACGGGACTGTTCGCCGTCACCGTGAATCGTCGGCTGTTCTCCGTCGAGCATCATTCGGGCGAACTTCGGGATCACGGCTGCATAATCGCTCGTGGGGTCTTGATGCGGTCCGAAGACGTTGAAGTAGCGCAGCGCCACCGTATCCAGATCGTAGAATTCGGCGAACTCCATCGCGAGCTCTTCGGTGAAGTACTTCGTCAGCGCATACGGCGACTCGGGATTGATCGGCTGATCCTCGCGTTTGGGCAACGTCGCACTCGAGCCGTAGACGGACGACGAGGAGGCGACGACGACACGCTCGACGCCCGCGTCGCGGGCAGCGATCAAGAGGTTCGTTGTCCCGGTACAGTTCGCCTCCACCGAGAGCTGTGGATCGTCGATACTCCGCGGCACTGAGGGTACGGCCGCCTGGTGGAAGACATAGTCGACGCCCTCGAGGACGTCATCGAGGTTACCGTCGGCGAGGTCTCGTTCGTACAGATCAAAGGCCTCAGCAGTAACACCCTCGAGGTTCTCACGGCGGCCCGTCTGAAAGTTGTCGAGCCCGCGAACGGTGTGTCCTCGCTCGAGTAGTTCGCGTACGAGATTCGATCCGATAAAGCCACCAGCACCGGTCACCAGAGACGTAGTCATAACCGTGATTCTCCAGCCAAGATACATAAGCTATGTGGCTTGTAACTGATGACCATTCCCCAGTTTGAGAAGACACAAAAATCACGACCGCTGTAGATGACACATTATGAAGAAGCGTTCGTTTATTCTATTAGTCCATTATGCATACTATAAATTATATAATTATAAATTTAGTTTGTGGGGAATACGACTCATGATATGAGAAGGATCTATGCATATACTGAACACAAAGAGTGGATGATGCTACGTTAATTGGATTGCGCTGCGTTAGCTGTGATGGTCACGTTTTCAGCAAGTGGGTTACTCTCCTCGAAATTGGTAGTACTAGTGTCAATACCGGATAGATCAACCTCAACAATCGCCTCACGTGTGCTCTCTGGGGGAATATTGAGTTGATTGTTCAGTAGTAGATCAACAACACCATTAGGGGTGTCTAGAGTAGCATCATCACTAGCCTGCACAAGTAGTTTGAGGACGTTCTGGGGTTTACCTTCGTCGAACTCGAATTCACCAGATTCGTTTAATTCTATGGTTCCACCGGTATCCACACTCGCCTCGAGTTCAATTTCATCTGCTCCGTTATTTGTAATTGTAAATGCGTGTGTCTCTATGTTCCCATTCGAAGAATCACTATCATCGACTGCGTCGCCCGCACCGATTTTGGTAATAGCGTCAAGATTGACACCGTCTCCATTGCCGAAGCCACTGCTCAGATCGATTCCGAGGGTCCCACCGTCATCATTGATTGCACTGGATTCTATGGCATCATTCACCTCAAACCCAACAAATGCGTCCGCATCACCCGCGGCATCAATTGAAAGCGTTCGTTCAGTTTCGACTTGGCTGAACGCACCTGTCCCAAGCGCAGCTCCGCCACCAGCGACGATCGTTCCTAGTCCGAGTAACACATTGCGTCGATTCATTTTCATTGTTATGGTCACCGTTCCACGTGCCAGCCCCGACCCGTGCCGGATACCAGAACGCGGTTCCTACTCGTCGCCATGGACACCATCCACTTTGTATTGAGTTGCCAGAACGTTCGAAAGGTGAGCAATACCACTCTTCAAGTATAACTTGAACGTCACAAAGTAGAGTATTGCTGGTCTTGAATCACTTCTGGAAACTCAATACAAAGGAGCTAGTGTGTCTGGCTGCGAGTACGGCTCAGCTAATGGATATGCAGTCTCTCGTGCTGTCCTGTCTGTTGGTACTCTTTCTGTTAGTACCGACTGTCGCGATCACGCTCGAAGATGACTCCAGTGGGGCCGTCGAACTCGAGGCAACCAGCCAGTATGCTGAGATCGATAAGAACGGGAAACTCGAACTCGATTTCCAACGGCTCAACAGGGATGCGATAACAAACGTTGATAACACCTTTACGGTACAAGTCAACGATGAGACGATCCAATCAGTCTGGATCGAGAGCGGAACAGGGGTTACCTTCTACACGAAGAGTACCGAGGCTACTATCCACGAGGGGAACCCGATTAGGTTCGACACGAGTAGATCGGAGGTAGTTGGGATTGTGATCGACACCCACAATATAGAAACAAAAGCGAAAACGTTCACTATTCATGTCGAATATGAAGAGGACGAATACGAAGACGAGGACGATACTGATTCGACGGAAGCTTCCGAAGAAAAGAAACAAGAGAAATCGATTGACGAAGAAAACAAATTCGAAACGCCTGAGAAGTTCTCTAACGACATCAAAATCGCAGACTCGACGATTCAGACACAGGATGGGGTCAGAACTACAGATTCCAACGAGGACATCACGATTAAGGCAGGCCAACAATTCTCCGTCGACGTTACCTTCGAAAACACGGGGAACACAGCCCACACGTTCACAGGTCAGTTAGAGATAGATGGTGTCGTGTTTGATACGTACAGTATAGAACTCAAAGCAGGTGAGTCGATAACAGTACCATTCCAAGCGTCAATCACTCCTCCTGGAACGTACACGGTCAGTGTGAACGGACAATCAGAAGGAACAGTCACAATCATCCAGCCGAAGAAACCGGATTCTCCGCAATCCTGGACTGAGATGAATCCGATTGTTGTGGTAGTGACACCACTTCTGGTTGGAGCAGGGATAGGACTACTGTTCTCTGTAGATAACAAACAAGTACTCTTTTGGATCATCAAGGAAGCAAGAGAGGCAGTCCGAAAACTCATATAAACGATCTTTTCTGCGTAGTGACGAGAGACCGTCAGGCATTCGAATCCTTCTGTGTTTATACGGGGCGAAGGTTACTCCTTGACCAACCTGGAACCAATTCCATCGGATGACGGTTGAATCAGAATTGTCTTCGCTTCGCCGCTGCGGACAACGCATCACTCGAGCAGCTCTTGGTATACCGTTTCGAGTTCAGTAACCATGTGCTCGTCCGAAAATTGCTCGACACGCTCGCGACCGGTCGCACCGAATGCTTGTCGATGTTCACGCGATGCAATCAATTCCTCGAGACGATCAGCGAGCGCTTTGTCGTCGCCAGGCTGAATCAAGTACCCGGATTCACCGTCTGCAACCTGTTCGGGAATCCCGGCGATGTCGGTCGCCACGACGGGTAATCCGCTGGCCATCGCCTCCGTGATGACTCGCGGCGTCCCTTCCCGGTAAGACGGTAAAACGAAGACGTCACAGGCGGCCATAATCTCGGGGATATCACTTCGATAACCGAGCAGATCGATGGTCGCTTCGAGTCCGCGCGTTCGCACCTCTCGTTCGAGCCACTCGCGTTGGGGTCCGTCCCCGACGAGATACACCGAGAGGTTATCCCGTGAAAGGTGCTCGAGGGCATCGAGGAAGACGTCAAACCCCTTGCCGTCGGCCAGTCGTCCAACCATCAACAGACGGACGCCATCGCCATCAATATCTTCGGCCGGCGTAACGTCGCGAAACCGGTCGAGATCGATCCCGCTGTAGACGGTCGTGTATTGGTCCGGAGTTCCGATATCGTACGAGAGATAGTCTGCAGTGATCGCATCGGCGTTCGTCACGAGTCGATCAGACATGGTCGCTGCACGGCGCTCACACGCCAACACGAACCGTTCAAGGAGATCGTTCCGATCATCTGCGAACGGGACGCCATGGACGGTATGGACGACCGCAGGCGTACTTGCGAGTGCTGCAGCAAACCGACCGATGATTCCCGCCTCTGTGCTATGTGTGTGGACGATATCGAACTCGTGTTTCCGGATGTATCGTGCGACAGCGAATACAGCAGGAATTGTCGTCACCGGATTGTAGTGCCGGATCGTCCGGAACTGTCGAGTCGTGATTCCGTCGCGCTCGAGCGTCGTAACCTGGTCCGGATCGTACTCGGCGCCGTAGCCGACGGTGAACTCGTAGCCCTCGAGCCCCTGTACTGTCGCGATCGTCTTCGCTTCCGCACCCCCTTTGAGCAATCGCGTAATCAGGTGAAAGACCCGTGGCTCGTGTCCGAACATTAGAGTCGATGAACGTGTTCCGCGTCGGTGTGCGCAGCGGTTGCGTTGCGGGTGTCGAACACCGCCGCGGAGTGCTCGACGACTCGGTCAATCTCGAACTCACGGTGATCCGTCGCGAGCAGGACACAGTCCTGCTCGGCTAACGTGGCATCCGTGAGTTTCTCGGAGGTGTACGTTTGTTCGTCGATCTGTAGTTCGTCAACGTAGGGATCGTGGTACTCGACGGTTACGCCACGGTCTTCTAACAAGGCGATAATGTCGAGAGCGGGCGACTCGCGGGTATCAGAGACGTTCGACTTGTACGCGACGCCGAGAACCAGTACCTTCGCATCGATCGACGCGGTCCCGTTCTGATTGAGAACGTCGACCACGCGATTAACGACGTACTCCGGC
The DNA here is from genome assembly GCA_025517485.1 of Natronoglomus mannanivorans. Classification (GTDB taxonomy): domain Archaea; phylum Halobacteriota; class Halobacteria; order Halobacteriales; family Natrialbaceae; genus Halomontanus; species Halomontanus mannanivorans. The sequence continues at coordinate 75,584 of JAOPKB010000015.1, forward strand.
ATTCCGCGGTTGATCCGATCAGCCAGATCGATGAATCGCGTTTCGATGCCCTGCTGTTTCGCCTTCCACGAGAGGTACTGCGGATCGATCGGGATGCAGTGACCACCCAAGCCAGGGCCGGGATAGAACGGCATAAAGCCAAACGGCTTCGTCGCGGCGGCGTCGACTACGTTCCAGATATCGGCGTCCATCTGATCGGCGACCATCGCAAGTTCGTTGATGAGGCCGATATTGATCCCACGGAACGTGTTCTCGAGGAGTTTCACCAACTCCGCTTCCGTACTGTTGCCGACACGGACGAGATGGTCAAAGACGGGGTCGTAGAGCGCCTCCGCGCGATCCCCGCAGGCAGGGGTGACACCGCCGATTACCTTCGGAATATCCGTAATTCCATACTCCTCGTTTCCGGGATCGATTCGCTCCGGAGAGAAGGAGACGAACACGTCATCGCCGACTTCGCGTCCGTTCTCCGTCAGTGTCTCTGCAACGATCTCCTCCGTTGCTCCGGGATAGACCGTACTTTCCAAGATAACCGTACAGTTATCCGGCAACACCTCGCTCAACCGATCGGTCGCATCCATCACATACGAGATGTTTGGTTGCCCCGATTTTCGCAGTGGCGTCGGAACACACAGCGAAACCCCGGTTACGTCTTCGAGCTCCGTGTACGATGTCGTGGGGTGGAAACCGTCTTCAAGCGCCGTTTCAACCGCCTGATCCGAAACGTCGTTGACGTACGATCGGCCGTTTTCGAGCGTGTCTATCCGTTCAGAATCAATATCGACGCCGACGACATCGTAGCCTGCCTCGGTCATTGCCAGTGCGAGTGGTAATCCAACGTAACCGAGTCCAACGACACCAATTCGTGTCCGTGTAATATCTGAATTCATGAGTTTGAGTTAATAAGTTTCGTTCGAATGAGCGTACTGACGTCACAAGCAACCAACCAGAGTTGGGTGCAAACGATCGTACAATCGAAGCGAAGCGACTGCCGACGAATGTACTCGAGATCGAACTCGAGTTTCCGTTCGCCGTCAACGCTACTTGCGTGGTTGATCTGTGCGAGGCCAGTCAACCCGGGCTTGACATACCAGCGTTGCGGCCAGTTCTCGACTTCTGCTTCAAGGAGTTCCTCTTCGTCGATCCACGCCGCTCGCGGGCCGACAACGCTCATATCGCCAGTCAGAATCGAGACGAGTTGTGGTATTTCATCGAGATGCGTCTTTCGAAGTACGGATCCGACACTCGTAATCCGGTTGTTCTCCTCATCGCTTTGAGGGTTTGCCTCTTCGCTCTCAGGGAGCATCGAGCGGAATTTCAACACCGGAAACGAGCCGCCGAGTTCCGACGTCCGCTCTTGCCTGTAGAACACCGGCCCGGGGGAGTCGAGTTTAATAGCGATTGCGATCAGCGCGAGCAGTGGCGACAGAGCCAGTAATCCGATCGCCGAAAACGCGATATCGAACAGGCGTTTTGCGACCCGGCTGTGCCACGACCACGGTTCGACATCGACGTAGAGGAGGTTGTCCTCGGGGCCCGCTTCCGTTTCAACGTCGGTGAGCACGCTGTCCTCGAGCGACTCGTGGGCCACGACATCCACGCCCAGTTCGTGACATGTTCGCAGGACGCCGAAGCACTCCTCGCGGTCCGCATGCGAAAACGCGAGGGCGACAGTATCGATATCGTATGCTCGAAGCGTGGACTCGAGTCGCGACAGGCCGTTCAATCGGTCGACGCCATCGATAGAATCGATCAGTTGAATGGCCGGAAGTGATGTCGAGTCTTCGTACGCCATCTGGACTCCACCGTCCGGGGTCATCGTTGCTGTGTTCTGATCTTCGTGTGTCGACTGGTCGACAGCGTCTGATGCAGTGGATGCCGTAGATGTGGTCTGGTTCGCAAGCACGGGTGAGAGGAATCCAATCGGTGTGACCGGTAACGTCTGGACCACTGATTCGAGCACCATCGGATCGTCACCGACGACGAGAGTCCGCTTGGCACTATCACGCCTTCGCAGGACGTAGAACCAGATAGGAAGTCCGACGCCGAGGACACCCCCCAAAATCAAAACCGAACTCGGACTCGGAACGTGTAGGACACCGATGGAGCCAACCGCGACAAGTATGAGACAGGCGACCGCGAGACGACGAAACGTTGTCTTCAAAAGGGCCAACACTCGTCTCGGCTGCGGTTCGTATAGCGGTAATAGTGTGAGGCCTATCGTTACACCAGTAACAAGAAGCGTGGCCAACTGGAGTTCAGAGATCTGACCACTGGCCGGCTGCACCACGTGAACAACCCCCCCGGTTGCGAGCATTGACAGCAGAACCGTCCCGCCAAAAGACGCCCCCCGATACTGCCATCCAGACAACATTCTAAACAGTTCCTTTGTCAGGAATGTATTAAAGCTTTCCAAATATTGAACAGTCTTTTAATTACGTTCGAGAAGCGTCGTAGACCTAATAATCAGGGAAAAACGTAATAGGTTGGAAATCCAATATCAGTCCTATGACTATCTAAGTCCTTGGAGAGGAATATTTACCCAATTAGGGCTTGTACGTTCGAATAGTCTTTCAGAAAGAAATATCCGATTCAAAGCCGAGTTTCAAAAACCGGACCAGAATGACGTACAAGCCAACGGGTTTGTCAAGCTAGTTGTAGAATAGTCCATTCAAGAGATCAGATACAATTATTGAGATTCAAGTACTCTTTCCAGAGGGAATTACCATATATTGTTTGATGAACCTAGACGATTCTTATGGAAAGAATCGCCCAAAAGGAGGTTTCATCGGTTATAACCGTAATCTGAAGATTTCCCACTATCCATCATACAGAAGATTAATTATGGATGATAGAATATTGACTTTGCAAGATGGGGGTTCTGAAAACGATACACAAGCGTGTGACCGGTGATGGGGAACGGCTGTTCGAATGCCGGCGCTGTGGTACGAATCTTACAGAGGGAAAGACAGAATGCCCAGTATGCGGGTCATGTGAGATCGCAACATATAACTTCTCAAAGTAGCAACTCGTTTCAAAAATCGTTCTTGCGAACTTCTCCCATCACATTTCATCATTCCATGGATGAAAATATTATCTATGTATGAAATTCAATATCCTATATAAGAGTCACTGAGCACTTGGCAGATATACTCGAACCCAGTCTGAATCGGTCGCAAAAGGGTGGCACCGACGTTGACCTTGTGCGAGGTCAACGACGCGTACGTATATATCCCCTCACAGAGAGCGGCGGTGATCGGATTACCAATGCGATTGATCGAAGTTGACGAGCGTCAATCGGGCTCTCTGTATTAGAAGGGACTCAACTCGCCAACATAACTTTGGTGGCCGCATACCACCAACATGAACCATACTAGTAAAGAGACGTTCCTCGAGTGAATATCACCGAGCCCACCGAGCAAAAATCCACATCTACTTGCGAGTAGAGTGAAAGGTCGACTATCACGAGTGAAGCACAATCAACTCTGGAACGTCAAAAACAAATACGGTATACCAACCGGTCGCAACCCCTAGTCGGCAGTCGAGATTCAAAGCCTACTACTATAGTTTCTGATGTATGATCGTTCCTTCGAAGTACCGATGACGTAGCCGACGAGTGTCTCTGAACCGAGACAGTTAATGGGCTATACACACCTGTCTGTTCCATGGCTGCCCGGTCCGGATCACGTACCGACGATTCACTAACCCCACTCGCTCGAGCCGAGGGCGTCACGAGACGATACCGGCGCGGGTCCGAACCCGGGCGCGTCGGCCGCCTGTTCGGCCGTTCAACCCCGCCGGACGTGACCGCGCTCGAGGACGTCTCGCTCACGATTACCCAGAAAGAGATCGTCGGTCTCGCCGGCCCGAGCGGCAGCGGCAAATCCACACTCCTCCACCTGCTGGCGGGCCTCGAACTCCCCAGTGAGGGGACAGTCACCTTTCAGGGGACCGACCTCGGGAGCCTTTCGACGCGAAAGCGCACTCGACTCCGCCTCGAGCACGTCGGGATCGTCTTCCAGCACTTCCACCTGCTCGATTCGCTCTCAGCGCGGGGCAACGTCGCCCTCCCGCTGGTCGAACTGGGCGTCTCCAAGAGCGAACGGCGACATCGTGCGACGGAACTCCTCGAACGAGTCGGCCTCGAGGATCGCGTCACCCACCGACCGGGCGAGCTGAGCGGCGGCGAACAACAGCGCGTCGCCATCGCGCGCGCGCTGGTGACGGATCCGACGCTGGTGATCGCCGACGAACCGACCGGCGAACTCGACACGGAAACGGGGCTCACGGTCCTCGAGCAGTTCGAACGCGTCGCCGACGATCGAGCGGTCGTCCTCGCCTCGCACGATCAGCCGACGCTCGACATCGCCGACCGCGTGGTCCGTCTGTGTGACGGTCGGATCGATGAAGAAGCGACAGTACGGCTATGAGCCTCCGAACCCTGCTCGCCCGGTGGTACGGCGTCGCCATCGTCGGGATGCGCCGGACCCTCGCGCGGACGACCCACACGGCCAGACAGCGGGTCCGATTTAGCGTGCTCGGCGTCGCCGTCGCGATCACGCTCTTGCTCGTCGTCACCGGGATCGGTATGGGACTGACCGGGGGAACGACGGTGCAAGACGACGGCATCGACTACTGGATCGTTCCCGAGTCCGGCGGCTCGAGTTCCCCGCTGGTCTCGACGGACGCCCCGCAGTTCGGCTCGGTCCACGAGACGGCCGAGACGGTCCGCGCGACGGAGGGCGTCGACTCGGCGAGTCCGGTGCTCTCACAGGTTCTCAGGGTTACGGCCGGGGATTCCGCCGAGTACGTTCTCGTCGTCGGGATCGTCAACGACGGCGGCGTCGACCAGATCAGCGGCGTGAACGTGACCGCACTCTCCCACCACGACCACTACTACAACGACGGCGAGTGGACCGGCGAGGTCGCCCTGTCGAGGAGCGCCGGCGCGACGCTCAATGTCTCGGAAGGCGACCAACTGACGATCGCGGGCAACACCTCGTTCGCGGTGACGTCGGTCGACGGCGACGCCACAACCACCGTCGGCGACGTCCCGACGGCCGTCGTCCAGTTGAGCGAACTCCAGACGCTCACCGGGGCGAGCGCCCACGACTCGGCTGACCAGTTCGTCGTCGGAACGAACGATCCCGCCGTCAGGGAGGACCTCGAGGACGTCTACCCCTCCTCGACGGTCAACTCTCGCTCGGAGATGACTGCGAGCCAGACGATGGACTCGGATCTGTCGGTCGCGCTCGCGTTGACGGCGTTCGTGGTCGCGATCTCGATCGGGACGCTGTTCGTCGTCACCACGATGGGCCTCGAACTCGTCGCCGACCGGACGCAGCTGGCGACGATGTCGGCGATCGGGCTCTCGGGTCGGAGCCAGTTGGGGATCATCGCGGTCCAGATTCTCGCGACGACGGCCATCGGCGGAATCGTCGGCGCAGTCGGCGGACTCGCGGGGATCAGACTCACGAACGAGATCGCGATGCGGACACTGACGTCCGAGCCGATCGCGTTCTCGCATTCGGTCTTCGGGCTCTACGGCGTCGTCGTCGCCGTCCTCATCGGCGTCTGTTCGCTCCCGGTGCTCCTGCTGGTCACGCGACGGGTCACCGGAGGTGTTCCACAGTGATCGACAGCCGTTACACGACCTCTTGGTCCGGAGGTGTCCCCCAGTGACTCCCGCAGGCAGGCTCCTCCGGACCGGCAGACGCCTCTGGGCGGCCGGCGGGCTCACTATCGCCCAGTTGCGCCACCACAAACTTCGACTCGGGCTGGCCGTGCTCGGCATCGTCCTCGCGGTACTCGCGACGACGTTGCTCGCCGGGGTCGGTCTGGGCGTCCTCGATACAGGACAGGCCCAGTTCGACGCCGCCGACCGCGATCTGTGGGTGACCGCGGGCGAAACGCGGCTCACGGCAGCGGGCGGCGGCGGCTTCGAGAACTCGTTACAGAACTCGCGTAAAGTCGCTGATGAGATGGGGACCCACGACGGCGTAGACAACACGGTTCCGATGAGTTTCGAGACGGTGTACGTTGCCACCGGTCCGGACGAGGACTTTCGGACGTTTATCGCAACCGGCGTTTCTAGTGGGGGATCTATCGTTACCATTAATGAGGGCGAGGATCTCCGCGGCGACCCACACTACGCGGGCGGGACATACGAGGGGGAGATGACACACGAACTCCTTCTCGACAGGGAGACCGCACGCGACCTGAACGTTTCCATCGGGGACACGCTCAACGTCGGCGGCTCCCTCGCCGCGGCTCGAGAGAACGAATTTACGGTCGTCGGCTACTCGCCGACCTACGAACGGATGTTGGGGACGCCGACGGTCACCATCCCACTGAGCGAACTCCACCAGATCACCTCGAACACCGGGACCGAGCCGGCGACGTTCATCACGGTCTCCGTCGACGACGACGCGGACGTCGAAGCTGTCCAGGCGGACCTTCAGGAAGCCCACCCCGAGTACGAGATCCGGACCAACAGCGAGCAACTCGAGGCCACCCTCCAGGAGCAAGTGCTTGTCCTTGCGGCAGCCATCGCGCTGGTTGTACTCGCGGTCGGTGCCGGGATCGCCCTCACCGTGGCGTTGCTCGGCCTCGTCGTCTATCAACAGCGCCAAGAGTTCGCCGCGCTGAAAGCGCAGGGAATTTCGGCGTCGACGCTGGTCGTCACGGTGATCGGTCAGGGGCTGATCATCGGCACCCTCGGCGGCGTGATCGCCGTCCTCCTGACGGCGCCGATGGTCGACGTGCTCAACCGACTCGCGGCGCTCGTCGTCGGCTTCGACGGGCTGGTCCAGACCGCCGAGCCGATCTACCTCGGCGGGCTGGCCATCGCCATCGGGATCGGCACAGTCGCCGCGGCCATCGCCGGCTGGCGCGTCGGACGAACGCCCGTGCTCGAGCATCTCTGATTACCGTCACCACCTCCGGTATCACTAATCGTTTGTGGGACACGACAACCATAGAAGACCACCTCAAGCAAAAGTAGATCGAACATCGAGAGAAAGCCGTATACGTGATTTCTAGAACACAACGAGCACGTGCTGCAATCTCCATCCGTGACTGTCCCAACCCCGGACATCGACACACAGCATACACGTTAGCCGCAACTATCGCCTCGAGTGAGCGATCAATACACAGCCATTCAGCGTAGACCCGCTGGAACAGCACACAGGCCTGATCGTGAAGACGCTCATCGAATTATCGATTTCAGTCAGGGCCACGGTCGAGCTGGGTATCCCCGAGGACGAGGCCACACCTCTCGCAGATCGTTTCGCTATTCACTGTTTGACCGCTACTGCTGCAGTCCGGGCACTCGGTTGTCATCTATACGTCCTCGTCGAACGTCGTCACGTAGATATCCCTTGTTGCCATCGTTTACATACTGTCTGAGGCGAATGCCACGGGGATTGACCCCGTGGATGAAGATCAGAAGGCAGAACAGCCCCTTCACCCAACGAGGGGTGAAAACACCACTGCTCGAGAGTTCTGGTTACAATCACTCTCGAGAACAACTGCAAGCCCACACTCGAGTCGTCGACACACTGTACGGCATCACGAACCAATACTGGCGGGTAACGAAACGACTGGCGACAGTGGGTACAACACCCTTCTCGAGTCTCCGAGACAGAGTTCAGCCCGCTACCAATGGTAGCTATTTCTAATAGGTATATGTTCCTACAGAAGTAACATTCAGGTGGAAGTGACCGATCCAAAACGGACGCAGGGGGCATGCGCTGAAATGCCCCGGGTGCGGGAACACCCGAGACGTGGCTTCCAACGCGGAACCGTTGAAGGCCATGTTTGCATTGCTTCTCTCGAGACATAAACGTCTCGCACGACTGGCGTATCGTTCACGATCGAGATGTGTCGCTCACCACAACCGACAGCAGACAATCTGGAGATTCGCATGAGCGGGGATACCGATCTCGAGATATCCTACGAAACACCCGATCATACGTGTCCGAAGTGTGGCGACCAAGTATTCCAAGTGACCATCCGAGGACCGAGCAATCGTGTCTTCGGTCCCTGTGGCTGTCGGATTCCGAACGTCGACCACTAGACGGTGACCAGCACCACGTGAGGGGACAAACCTTCCTCGAAACCACCACCTTTCCTGATCGTTCCAAAATCTAGAACGGAAATATGACGGGATAGTGTTAAGCAACCGCGTATCGAACACCGTCTTAGAGACGCGATGTCTAATCTCACTGATCCACGGCCACCACTCCCGGAGTGGATCCTGAATGCCTACGACGTCCTCGCCACACACGCGACCGACGTCGACAGCGATAAAGACACACAGTCGATCACTCGAGACAATGCAATCAACATCCTCCTCACGACCGACGAACTCTCCCTCGAGCCCGAAGACGCGGATTACGTCCTAAGGAGACTCCTCGGGCGGGGCTACCTCTACGAGGTCAACGACGAACTTCGTGTGACAGAGCCAATGGACTATTGACATCCACCCGACTGAAGTCGTGGGCTTTCTCCTTGATTCTGTGTAAGTGCGCTCGAGTTACCGGATACACTGTGCGAACAGGCGTGTCTGCTCTTTCGGCGTGCCCAAGGAGAGGACCTCTGTCAGGGGCGGTCACTCGAGGGAGTTGCAGCAGCGAGCGTTTACGCAGTGTGCCGGTGCAACAGACTCGGACGAACCCTCGAGGAGATCAGTTAGCTGGTGACGTGCTCACAGTCAGACCTCGAATGTGCGTGCTCGGCGATGAACACCGAATGAACGAGATCCAGATCCACACAATGTCCCTGTATTTGATAGGGCACTCGGTATCGATGACCCGGTTTCTGACGCTGTAACAGAAGCTCAACGAATGAATCGAAGAGGAACAGGTGTTGTGCATCACCAACTCTGACCGGAACTCAGTTCGTCCCGATTAGGGATTGTACGGTTCGACGATCTTAAGGACCTCAGGGGCTTCGTATCGGCGGTTTCGTTGCTGGCCAGTTGTCTCTCGTAGCACATCGTCGTCCCAGAGGCGTCGAATGGCCTGATTGACCGCTGGTTGTGATCGGTTCAACCCGTCGACCGCCTGTGGTTCGGTAAGATACGGATGTTCGATGATAAAATCGATGAGTTCGCGGATGACGACGCCCTGGTCTTGATACTGCTCCCGATAACGATCACGCAGAGCGAGAAGTTCCCGGGCGACAGTATATGCCTCACGTCCCTGTTCGGCGATCGCCTGAATGAAGAATGACACCCACTCTGTCCAGGCACCATCCCGACTCACGGTCAACAGCCTATTGAGATAGGCATCACGGTTAGCGTTGAAATACGACGACGGATACAGATACGGCCCGGGCAACAGCTCCCACTTGTAGAGCGCCAGCATCACGAGTAGGCGACCGAGCCGCCCGTTACCATCCTGAAATGGATGAATCGTCTCGAATTGGTAATGGATTAACGCTAGGTCGACCAGCGGCGCGTATGTAGGCCCTGACCGGATATACTGGAGCAGGCTCCGAAGTGCATACGGAATACTCGCCGGTGGTGTCGGAACGAACCGAGCCTCACTGAGCGGCGTTCCTGGCTGATCGATCCCCACGAGATCTTCACGAAATTCTCCTGGGTTCTTTTTTTCGCCGCGGGCACCTCGTAGTAAGATTTTATGCAGCTGGCACAGTAAGTCCCGGTCCAAGTCAGCACCCTCACGGAGCGCTTCAATCCCTGTCGTAATTGCCTCGACGTAGTTTTGTGCTTCCGTAATATCAGCGCGTTCCGTTGCCGTTTGTCCCGGTTCTTCGCCGGCTTCTCGCCGGTATATATCCGAGAGCGTGAGTCGCGTCATCGTCTCGATGTTCGAGGAGTCGACAGCCTCACGATGGATGAGAGGGCTCAGAATGACCTCCGGCGAATCGAGCCACGTATCCAGATCGGAGAGCTGACCCACGGCATACATCGCATCCCCGTTCTCATCAATCAGCTCGTGTGTAGCGTCGAGATCCGGGGGGAGCGGGTCCGGGCTGAATGTGAAGATGCCGTCGACCATCTCCACCTCGCCCGGAGCTCCCTTAACAAAGTCTTCAGGTCGCATCGTTATCCAACTCACAAGGCCATGAAGATATAGATAACGATGTTCCAATATCACTATCCAAAATCGCCCTCAGCTAGTTCCAAGATAGAGAAACCGGGCATCCATTATGCAGCTTGCCACCGACACCATCAGTACATAACGGACAGACAACCATCGCCTAGCCAGAACAATGTGCCCGGAAATAAGTCAGAAATACGAGAAAGGAATTGCTTGTATCTCTCGGAGCGAACAACCGGTTGCGTGCAGGCGGACGGCGAACACCCTGACGGGCGTCGCCGTCCGCTCACGCTCCCAAGATTCATCAAATTTCGTCGCGTAGTACTCGCTGAGCAGGTCTACGAGCTTCATGCCAAACTAACTCTATGACCTGCTCGTTTCTCAAACTGGCCTAACTAGACACTGCCCATTTAATAGGGTTTGGAGTGTCGATATACGGTCAGTTCGCCCCATTAACCGTACTTGAGATACACGCTGTGAACTACTCTGCTCTACTGCGCTCGGTTCTATCTTGGCCTCACTCATTGCTTTCTCAGATTGAGCACGAGAACAAGGAACTCGACAGCTAATAGGGGGTGCCAAGTGAACTACTGACGATGAATGGTCGTAGCCAATCCAAGATATTACTGGTAGCTGGTGAATGACCATGACTATCGCTCATAACTATGTCAATCTAGCAACAAGATTAATAATCGTTGCCTTTCGAATAGTGACTGGCGGGGTCAACGTCTGTCTTGCCAGAGAAGACGTCTTGATCTAATCACCACGATCACACCCCGTCATCGACACCTGGGGAGGTGTTGAGAAATCGGGATCTCAGTGCAGAAGTACCGTTAGGCAATTATTCGACGAAGTTCATCATTCAAAGTAGACTCTACTCCTCAAAGAGTTTCGTCACGTACTGTCCTTCCCACTCGCGTCGAGCTTCGATCTCGCGCTGGCCACGTCGCGTCACCGAGTAGATGTTCGTCCGACGGTCAGCCTTGCCCTTCTCAAGGAGGCCCTTATCGACGAGCGTATCGAGATTTGGGTACAGTCGGCCGTGATGGATCTCGGATTCGTAGTATTCGTCGAGTTCGTCTTTGATTGCGAGGCCGTGTGGTTCGTCCAGACCCACGGCAACGTACAGGAGATCGCGCTGGAAGCCGGTCAAGTCGTACATATTATATATCGGCTCTGAAATGACTTAAACACAGTGATAATACATTCCCTCTCTAATAAATTCTATCGTCTGTAAATACACGGTTCTCAGAGAGATATATTTCAGATTTATCGGTTATTGCCAATAGATGCCTTGTTATTTTGGCAATCCTTTTATGTCAGATCATGGTTGGATGGACAATGACAGAGACAACCGACCAAACGGATACAGTAGAATTCTCAGAGAACTCGATCGGACCTTGGACGGCAGAGTGGGATCGGGATTCAGAGGAGACACCAGTGTTTGCGGTCGTCTCGGCAGTCGCAGAGGCGAGCGGAGCCGATCCCCTGGAACTCCCGCCGCTTGGCGACGCAATTGATCCTGACGCGCTAAACAAGCTATTCATAGGGCGATCCGAATCTGCCGTCGCGGAGGTCACGTTCCAGTATGTAGGCTACGATGTCACAGTTCGTGGAAACGGTGAGGTGCAAGCTCGCACCACACAGGATAACTAATCACCTTCCACGGATATCTTCGCACTGCGAGTCTTTCTACAGCGCTTTTCCAAACCCTGCAGCAAGTCATAGCCGTCGTTCCCGAGCAGAGACGCATTTAGATGAGAGTTACCCCACGGAGTTGTGTTTTCCAGATCGTGGGGTAACGATCACGCAGACTCGAGAGCAGGAGCGAATCAGAAGTAATCGGTGCGAAAGCCCGACTGTGAACGGCCGTAGCCGTGAGCAGTCCGGAACGTAGAGGTGGTGGGAGGTGGCGGTGACCGTAACACACTAGCAAAAAGAGGGACTGGGACCGTCTACGCCCACCACCGACCGCGCTCCGGGAAGACGACCTCCGACCACCCGGTCAACGTGATTGAATATCGACCCTGGATCCAGTTCTTCGCGACCGCTCTGAGTCGGTCCCGCTCACCCTCGCAGACCATCGGCTGTCGACTCGCCTTCCAGCTCGTGAACCTCGTCCTCCCCGTCTCATCTTCGATCAGCCCGACCTGTTGCATGCTCGGATACGATGGTTCCCAGAATTCCACAATTTCGTCCTCGACGCTCACTTCGATTGATCGCCTCGAGGTTGCCGATCAAGACAATCGTACCCGATTCATGGTGTAACTCCTTTTTCGTCGTCATCACCGCCTCGAAGATTTCGACTCTCTCGAGGACATGCGTCGCAATTCGTTCTGCGATGATCGCCTTGGTGTAACCACCGATTGTCTCGGCTGCCAACCGTCCCGCCTGCTGGTTGATCTGCCCTAACTCTGCCGGCGACAGATGCTCTCGAGGATCCGATCAATCTGGTTTTAGTTCCGAATCCACGCTCGCCGTTCGCTTTTCGAACTCTCTGTGGCGCTCCTGAACAGCCTCCTCTACGATTCGTCGCGACACCGTTCGCGACCCAACTGTCGTCCAAACGCCGCTCTCACACTGATCGGTTCGAGTTCATCCTCTCGAACATGGATCCGCTCTTCTTGCTCGAGGGTCTTCCCGTAGATTCGGTCCGACAGTTCTTCGACCCGTGCGTCTGAATGGGGCGCATCCCCCTTCGTCTGAATCTCCATCTTCACCGTCGCTCGAAATTTCGGACGCTCGTCGACGACGTCGTCCCCTCGGGTCTCCTCGTTCTCGTACGCCTGTGTATCTATCACTTCGGTCACTTCGAAGGGTATGAGAAGAGTTCTATGACACGCTCTGGTTTTCCGTTCTAATGCCGGAGACCCGATGTTGTGGTCAACCAGATCATTATTATGTTGTAGGGAGTGACAACAATCGATCACAGGAGACGATGATGACGATGCCGACCTGATCATCTAATTGTCATCTTTTGAGGTCCAAGCGTGGGAAGTCCCGCCAGCTGATCGGTATCTCGACGGGGTGAAGTACTCAATGCAGTACGGCACTATTGACGGCGCGACCATCACCCGGTGCGACAATTTTCCAGACCACCCCGATACAGCAATCCACCACAAACACCTGCCGAACGGCGACGTTGAGGACATCGACTTCAGTGGGCTCAAACGCTATACGACCGATTCAAACAGGAGGTGCGTGATCATGGAGAACCCTGGTAACCCAACCAACGGCGACCGCATGATGCACATCCGATTCCAGAGCGGCGATGAGAACGGCCTACGAGATGCCTTTCGCGCGCTCGATCGCGGTGAGACACCTGACCCCTATTTTGAGGTGATCTTCGGCGATCCGGATAACATCCATCGCGTCACCCGCCCAAAGAACCTCGAACTGCTCCGGACGATTGTGCAGCACGAACCGAAGAGTATCCGCGAAGCAGCGAGGCTCGTCGATCGTGATGTCCGGCAGGTTCACACCAACCTGGAGGAACTCGAATCGCTCCATTTGATCGACTTTGAGCAGGATGGGCGGAGCAAGCGTCCGACTGTCTGGTACGACTCCCTCAAGGTTGATCTCCCTTTGAACGCCCCGGATGTGTTTCGAGACGAAGCAAACACGTAATCAGCGGTAGGGCTGGTTCAGGTACTCCCAAAGGCAGTAAATCAAGACGATCACCCATTCAGCGTAACCGCCGTCACCTTCTCGACCGCCGGTGCTGGCTCACCAGTGACAGCGTTCTGGGACAAATCGACACATCGGTCAGTGAACCGGGCAAGCAGAAACAGCAGACTCGCCGTTAGCTTACTCAATCCCTCATAATCCCAGGTGAGACGTCAACTGACCAGCGCTAAAAAGGCTGCCTCCGCGGACCTCGTCCGCTCCGGCAGTGAACCGCTCGCTTCGTTCACGGATGCTAATGGCGCTCACTACCTGCTCTGGATGTGCTGAATATACATAGGGTAAGAGGCATCAGTACACCGGTCGGCCTCACTGAATCTCTGGCGGGGCTACGAGGGGTGACCTGCTCACGAAAGCAGGTCGATCAGCCATGATCCGGTACCGATACCGACCACCGCTTCGAGTGCGAGCAGAAACATGACAGTGCCAATCGGAACGAATACAGCGCCCATCACGAACACGAGCAGGCCGAACAGTGAGAGTCGAAGCACGGTCCGTAGCTCCGACCCTTTCGAGACGAGGAAGTTCGAGACTTCGTCGCCATCACCGATGTAGGCGGGATCGTCCGTCAACGGCGAGGTTTCCTGTACCGTACTGTGAACCTGACCGTAGACATGAACGCCGTCACCGGGTTCAATCCGGCCTTCGTACTCCCGATACCGCCGGTTTTTGCGGCGCTTGCGCCAGGCCAACAGCCGCCGGCGTCTTCGAATGCGAGACTTCGAAATCGAGAGATCCGCACTGCGGGCATCGACAACGACAGCTCCTGTGTCGTCTTCGACCAGGAAGGGGACGGCGTTGCTTCCCCTGTTGACTGTCGTCCAGGTCGTGCTCGTACTCCCGTCGTCTTGCTCTCGCTCCTGTTTTCGTTCCCGCTTCCAGGACTGGGCGAGTGCCGTTTCGTCGCTGTACTTGCCAGTGAGTGTTTTCTCGAAGCACTGAGCAGTCCCCTCCACCTCGACGATGCCGTCTTCGAGATGGACCTCACCGGCCCCGACTGGTTCGTTCGTGAACACACTGAAAGCCTGCTGTAACTTTTTGCCACCGACGACCATGAGCAGGGGGCCAGCGACGACCGTAACGCCGAACAGCGCCAGCACCACCCAGCCAATCGGCTCGTCGAACGGCCCCTCATGCATACTTTGCTGAATCTCCTCCAAGACGGCGACGACCAACACGGCCCACTGGCTCATCCGTGATTATTCATCAGGACGTGGGTGCGTTTCGCCCAACAGATGTGAGAAGCGGGATCGTTTTTTACTATAGTGTCACAAGCTAGCATTTGATACTCGCTAGCTATAGGACAAACTATATAAAAATTGTTTATTTTCATCTACAGAAGAATATCTGTGCTGTACTGATAGTGGCTGCTGTAGCTCTTTCCCGCTATGGGGACAACAATTATCCATGGCTACGCGCAGACAGTGACTAGCACTACTTCTGGGGTTTAATTGATGATCAACCTGGCTTCTTCAAGACGGTTTCCAGCAGTGATGACGAGCCCGCAATCGATCGTGCATCGAACCGACGAGGACACGTCAGTGTCGATCGCGGCCGAGGGTGACCGTGGCCACGAGCAACGCGATCACGGTCATCGCGATCTCGAAGCCAGGCACGGAGTTGTCAGTGTAGGGCTCAGAATCGTCCTCCGCAACCGGTTCCTCGGCTGTGTCGTCGTCAACTGAGTCGTCGACTGGGTCGTCGCCAAGCGTGAGTGCGATCTCCCGGCTGATCGATTCGTCGCCGGTGTTCGTCGCGGTCACGGCGAGATCAACGTTAGTGGCGGTCGTCGCCAGCACCTCGAGGTCGAGTTCGAGGGCGTCAGCGGTAGCGGGCACGTCACCGGGCACGGCCAGTGGCTCGCCGTCGTCGTCACCAACCTGCACTGTCGTCCTGTCCGTTGCCCTAATCTCGTACTGGTCGATGTCGAGGTCCGTAAGTTCCATGACCCGGGTGATCTCGAGGCCCGCCGTCCCGTCGGTGGCTCCTTCGAGGGTGACATCGAAGAGGTCGATCTCGGCGGCCGGTTCGTGGGTGGCGTCGAGCAGCGCAACCGCGATCACGGCCTCCGTCCCGTCTGCGGCGTACTCGATATCCGTTAGCGGTCCGTTTCCGTCACCGGCGTGTATGGCGATGTCCTCGAAGGTCGCGGCCTCGCCCTCGAGTGCGAGCGTCAGTTCGTAGGCGCTGATTCCCCTACTCGCACCGACTGCGGTCACCGTCCCCGTAGTCGTCTCGTTCGGTGCGATATCCTCGATCTCCGTGATCGTGAGGTCGACCGGTTCGGTCGCTGCGAGTGCGACCGGTGTGGCGGCGACGGCGACGAGCAGGATGGTAATGAGAAGTACCCGCACGGTGGTACCCACGTTCGTTGTTGAGTGGTCGGTGTGTCATCGCTGTTCCCTTCCTCGAGTCGGCTTCCACTCTGGAGTAGCGGGACCTACGATGGAGGAGGTGGCATCGTCGCACTGGTTCAGCATCACGGTCACTGACGGCGTCTTACTGGAAGACGATAATTCTACTCGACCTGTAAGCCGTGTGTGGATAGCAGTATCGTAGAATCGCCTCAAGCGTAGGGGTACTGTGGCCGCTGATCGATGATCGGCTCACCGGTGACAACCACGAGACTGTTCGCAACGACATCCGATGTTTATCGCGCAGTTCCTCCTCTGGGATCAAGTTGCCGGGACAGTCTCTGTTCTCGACTCACGGGGTCAACAACTTCTGGTACTCGTGGCCGCTCAAGCCGTTGCACCACGCCCCCGCGACAACTGAGTGACGCTCGTCCGCACACATCGCTTGATCGGTGTCTGCTGGCCGCTCGTTGGCTCCGAGTCGCCGACGCCGCCGCGAGCGAGCCTCAACCTCGAACGCGTTGGTTGCGGTGGTGGGACATGAGTGGCTTCGCCCGCGAGGCCATGGCTGTACGGCAGATCACGTTGGGTCGTCTCGTGGACCGATTGAGTACGCGCGCGAGCGCCCACCCGTTACGGCGGGCACGTCACTCTCATCGTCGTGGTGACCTACTCTGATCGGGGTGTGAACTCCCCATCGACTCGCTCGCGGGTAAAGGAGCGTGTGTAGACGGAAAACTCGACGGTCCAGCTGTGACCGTCGAATTTCCCTGTCAGATCGTGACCGATCACGCGACTCTACCCTTTCGAGAGTTCCTGCTGAAGCGTCTCACCCTATCGGATGATCGGGACAACGTAGGCGTAGTTGTGCGCCTGTAACACCGTGAGACACTTGCTGTCATAAATCACGATCGAGGTAGACGGCCTTGACTCGGTGTCAAGACCGTCGAGAACGCTAAAGAACTTAGCGAGGACCCTGCTGACGATGTCGCCGTCTCGAAGACGGCGCACCGCCAGCGTGTAGCGTTAGTCAAGGGATCAGTCTTCGTCACCATCGTTTTGCTCTTTTCCTCGGACGAAGCTAGTTTGTGGATCTACAGATCCAATTGTCGTCGTAGTATCAGGCCCTTGGATCAGGGCCTTGAAGTCATCAACCTCCGTGTACTGATCTTGGTAAACGAGCGCAGCCTTCCCAAGTGATGTGATTTCATAGAGTCCGGATCGCTCGGCTGGCCCAATCTTGGTGACAAGACCGTAGTCCTCGAGAACTGGCAGTCGAGTATTGATATTTTGTCGACTCTTGCCGGTATGTGATTCGAGGTTAGTAGCGACATTTCGACCGTTTTCCTCGAGTGATTCGAGAATAAGGAAGTCAGTCGGTTGTCTAAGTCTCACAGTATAGTTACCTCCATATCATAGACATGGAGTTACTGATATCTAATAATTTCGGCTAGCAAATATCGTCAGACATTATTTTCCCAATGTAATTAATGTATGAATTGAGTGTGTGAGATAATTCAGGACATATTTCTTGTTCGTTCTTGTGTAGCAATGTTGATGCAGAGCTATCTTGCGATTCTGTGGTAAACCGGGCGAGATTAGAATTCGGTTGTTGAGCGATCTGACGGGCAGTTTCTGTTCTAACTGCTCTATGGAGAGCTATATCAACAATCTCCTCCAGAAGAGCGTAGTCTCATGAAACATCGAGAAGGGAGCCCCCTCCGCATCTCGATGTCTGGAAACGGGGCGGGGATAGTGACGAGGCAAGTTGAGCCTTCACAGTGGGATTGGTGACTAATCCCCGCCGGAGACACCATCACTCCTATTGATGATAAATCATTTGATGAGTGGTAGCAATTGACAGTGATAATGTGACATGGTCAGAACAACCGGAATACTTGAGGTGAACCAGATAAATAGTACAATTACTCGTCGAGTTCGCTACGATCACCGTTGTCACCCGGCGCTCGCTTTTTCATCCGACTCCGATATCCGATCAGTCGTCTCGCTGGAACTCACCAATCTGTTCAGTACTGACGTGTTGAGCGAGTTCTGCGGCACCAGTCGCCGTCCCCTGAAATGCCTTCTCACGACGGAATGCTCAAGCATCTCCATTGAAATAATACTGATATGAAACGAGCGGCAATCGTCGTCCTCGTCGTACTCATGATCGTTCTCGCGGGGTGTGCAGGCGGCACTGACGGGAACGAAGCCGAGACCGAAGACCCACTCGAGTCCGACGCTGGCGACGATACCGAAAGTACCAGTAGTGATTCCAGTGAGTCCGATGGAACGGACGATACCGGAGAGCCGATGGAGGAACCCCAGGCTATCGGTGATGCCATCGAAGTGATCGACCTGACCGTCGATGGTGTATCACCTGCCGAGGAATCCATCGTGCTCGAGAACACTGCTGACGAATCCGTCGACCTCTCCGGGTTCACCCTTCGCGATCGGGAAGATGGACAGGTTGACGGCGGCCTCTCGCCGTTTGCCTTCCCGAGTGGATTCATCCTCCAACCCGGGGAATCGGTGACGGTAACGACTGGTCAGGGCGACGCCACAGACAGCGAACTCTACTGGGAATACAACGTGAATATCTGGCGCGGCGAGGGCGATGTGATTCGACTCGTCGGCCCCACCGACCAGATCGTTCTCGAGTACGCGTACGGCGATATCGACCTTGAGGACACAGGTGACAGTCCAGACGAGTCCGATGAGTCCAGCAATGGCAACGAGAGCGAGCGTCACGTTGAGGGCGAACTCGAGATCCATCACATCGACGTCGGACAGGCCGATTCGACCCTCCTCGTAACACCGAGCGACGAGACGATCCTGATCGACACCGGAGATTGGCCGCAGGACGGGAGTGACGTGATCGCGTATCTCGAGGCGCGAGATATCGAGCGAATCGACCATCTGGTCGCCACCCACAGCCACGCCGATCACATCGGGGGCCACGCCGCCGTGATCGAACATTTCGAGACGAACGGCGACGGTATCGGCGCGGCCTACGACTCCGGCGTTCCGGCGAGTTCAGCGACCTACGAGAACTACCTCGATGCCGTCGAGGAGTACGACGTCGAACTCCTCCTCGTCGAGAGCGGTGACGAACTACCGATCGCGGGTGACGTCTCCGCTCAGGTGTTGAATCCACCTGCCGATGCCTCCAGAGACCAGATTCGGAATAATGACGTGGCACTGGCCATCGAATTCGGGGAGTTCCGATACGTGACGACCGGTGACGCCGAATCCGGCGCCGAAGCTCGGATGCTCGAGGAGTGGGAGAGCGACCTCGAGGCAGACGTCTATCAGGTCGGCCACCACGGCTCGTCCACGTCCTCGGACGAGGCGTTCATGGACGCCGTCGATCCAGAGATAGCCATCATCTCGAGTGCGTACGATTCACAGTACGACCACCCAAGTGACGAAGTCCTCGAACGGTTCGCCGACCGAGGGATCGACACCTTCTGGACCGCCGTCCACGGAGCTGTCGTGGTTCAGACCGATGGCAATTCGTTCGAGATCGAGACGAGTGAGTCGTTCTCGACGGACGCGGCGGACATCCTCGAAGAAAAATCGGACTCCGGTGGAGACGAGACGAACGCCTTTTCACCGAGGGCGCTCCGTTCTGGTGCCAGTGGGTTTGATGGGGCTGTTTCCCCTGCTCTGGGGTGAGAGATGGACGGAACCTACACCGGAGTCGTTGATCGAATCGTCGACGGCGAGACAGCCGTAATCTTGCTCGAGGAGGACGACCAGGTAATTGACCAACTGGATGTGGCCGCCGGTCGACTGCCAGAGCCAGCCCAGACAGATGGTGGCGTACTCTCTGTGACGGTCGAGGACGACGAGGTGATCTCGATAGTCTATCGACCAGAAAAAACGCGAGCGCGTCGAGAGTCTGCTCGTGAAAAATTAGACCGGTTATCGGAGCGGCTGTCCGACCGTGAGGAATGAGACGGTTCTCGAGAAGAATAATGTGAGTGCAGTACGACCGGACGCCTTAGAGCTTCTCAAATCCGGTACAGAGTCAGTTGTGAATCCCGAGTGCGTCGAGTTGCTCTTGATATCGATTTCGAATGGTGACCTCAGTCACTTGAGCGACATCGGCGACTTCAGTCTGCGTCTTTTTCTCGTTACAGAGGAGAGCGCTCGCATAGATCGCAGCCGCAGCATAGCCGGTCGGTGATTTTCCAGAGAGCAGTCCCTGTTCGACCGTCGTATCAATGATTTCGTTCGCTTTCGACTGGACTTCTTCGGACAGGTCGAGTTCAGAACAGAACCGAGGAACGTACTTCTTTGGATCGACGGGTTCCATCTCGAGATCGAGTTCCTGCGCGAGATACCGGTACGTCCGGCCGATTTCCATACGCTCGACACGAGACACAGTCGAGACTTCGTCCAGTGATCGTGCCCTCCATACGGCAGGCCGCGTACAGCGTACTTGTGGCGACGCCTTCGATCGAGCGGCCACGAATGAGATCCTCGTCGAGTGTACGGCGATAGAGGACGCTCGCGACTTCTCGAACGGATCGGGGGACACCCAGGGCGGAAGCCATCCGGTCGATCTCCGAGAGCGCAAACTGGAGGTTTCGTTCGCCAGCATCCTGTGTTCGAATACGCTCTTGCCACTTCCGGAGTCGCCCCATCTGGTTTCGCTTCTTCGAAGAAAGGGATCGTCCGTAGGCGTCTTTGTTCTTCCAATCAATTGTGGTGGTCAATCCCTTATCGTGCATCGTCTGAGTCGTCGGCGCCCCCACACGGGATTTGCTTTCCCGCTCTGCATGATTGAAGGCCCGCCACTCTGGTCCATGATCGATGATTTCCTCCTCGAGAATCAATCCACAGTTCTCACAACTCACTTCGCTCCCATCCGAACTTCGAGCGAGCGTACTCGAGTCACATTCAGGACAGGTCTGAACGTCCTCCTGCGCAGCGGTTTCCGTCTCTGGTTGCGTATCACGCGCTTTCTGGCGAGTCGACCGTTTCATCAGTTAGCTGGAGAGAATTACTCGAGAAGGTTAAACATTAGTGAGAAATCATGACTCAATGTGACCGAATAAAAGGGGTGAACGTTGTCATCAGTCAGACATAATTGACCACAACAAGATTACTCGATTCGTTCTTCTCCCCCTCGTGTTCACATCCTCACTCTTCGGGGAGGACCTCACGAACGCTCTCAACTGGCGCATAGTAACTACGGTCGTCGATCCAAGTCGTGAGCCAATCATCGGCTGGCTACTCGAGAGTGTGCATTCAGACACCGCAAAAATGCTCTATTCAATCGATCTCGAGTGCAGCCACAATCTCGTCCTCGAGACTCTCCATACTCTGAGGACCAAGACGGACCTCGACGCCGACCTCAGAGAGGAACTCCGCCATCTCCCAACGAGTAATATCACGTCGCTCCGCAGCCTTCCCAAGTGAGATTTCTCCGAGAACGTAGAGTCCGATAGTGGTCGCAAGTTCATCTGCCCCATCGGAATTACAATCGTTCGAATAGGTCATCGACTACTCACGTGACGAACAGAGTGCGGCCATCTCGGAAACGAACTGTTCGGTTCGCGAACAGAGTGCATCGATGTTCTCGTCGAGCGTGCCATATCCGTAGTCAGCTTGCTTCCGAAGTTCAGATAGCCGGTTCAGGAATCGACCGTACTCTCGAGGTGCGTCATCGACAGCGATCACCTCGGAGCCGAATAACGAGAGCACGCCACCGTGAGAGCGGGGATTCAGTCCTCGATCGTACAGAACTGCCTGAGCGGCATGGAAACACGCGTAGTACAGTCGATTGATGACGACTGCATCAGAGAGTTCCGCGTCGCGAGCTCCCGTTGCATCATCGAGTGCCTGACGAGCCTGCTGGAGTTGGTCCTCGACTGCTGCTTCTCCAGGGTCCTCGTCGTCAACAGGCATACGATCGCCCCTCCTGGACGACGTTCTGAAGGAACGGGTTACCCCGGTCCAGAGATTGTTCGAACTCGTGTTCCGAGAGAACGTGGAGTTCGACAACGGGCCCGTACTCGAGCATAATGTCGTACGCGAGGTCCCGAAGTACCTCACCAATTGCCTCGTGATTAGCTGTCTCATCGAGGACGACGAGAACATCGACATCACTCGAGAGTCCACGGGTCTCTCCACGGATCGTAGACCCAAAGACGTACAACTGGACAATTTCGTGCTCGAACCGAGAGCGAACTCTGTCGGCGAATTCCTCAGCAGCGACAGCATGAGCGTTCGTCGACGAGGGGACACTCACATGCTCTCGGTTACTCATACGTGAACCATTGTGCGTCGCAATCATGTATATTTCCCTCCCCTCAGTGACGATCACTGGCCACTGAAGGAGGTCACTCCTCGAGCACCCTGATAGACTCGAGAGTCACGGAACTCGAGCACGAACGATCGATACTGCTCGAGACTAGTAATGCGGTCGAGAACAGTCCCGTCCGTCATCGATCTCGAGTCTCACCATCAGTTGCTGTGATAGCGGAGCCACCGAGATGTTCGTCGATCCTGGCGATTGCCGCATCGAACCGTTCACGTGGTGATCGGTCGGTAGACTCAGTTGCGGTGAGTTGCTTCCGGACCTCAGTCGCGTGCTCTAGGTCACCGACGAGCAGCACGCCCTGTTCGAAGATCGACGCTGCAAGTTCGGGTGAGACCGTCTGGAGATCGACGAGGTCCACATCGTCAGTGGCGAGTGCCTCACTGAGATCTGCACTCAACCCGAGAAAGACCTCGTTGTAGTCCGGGTCACTGGCCCGAACAGCGTCGAAGTCGACTGCGATGTCGATATCACTCTGTGAGTGCGTGTTCCCACTCGCGTGAGAACCGAACAGAATCGCCAGCTCTACCGACTGCTCTCGAAGGACCGCTTACAGAGTCTCGAGAGGGAGAGACTCGTCGAGAGTCGCCTCCTCGCTGGTTCTCATTGTCGAAAGGCACGTTCTCGAAGCATATAAATACTCAGGAGCGACTCTGTACGCACATCTTTCTGTGGGCTGTGTAGCCAGTTCGAGTGGACTGACGGGCATATTTGTAATGTGCCTCGATCCTCGAAGCACAGAAAAACAGCAGTCCACCTCCTACGAAATCTCGTATTCGGCGATTTCGGTCGACCCACAGTGAGGACAGGAATCGGTATCCCTCTCGAGGGACGTCCCACAGGATCGACACTCCACGACAAGAGTGGATGAGTGAGTACACGAGAGAACGCCTTTCAATTGATCGAGCATATGAAGTAGGTTAGTCGGGATGGACCACAGCGCTGCAGTTCGGACAGTCGGCCCAGACCGCGGAGTTACCGTTCGTAGTATAGCGGATCAACAGTTGATCCGCCAGTATCGGTGTCGCACAGCGAGGGCACGTTCCGAGTCGTGAATGTGACTGACTCATTGTGGTATCACCGAAGACAGAGGAATGAAGCGTGTGACAGGTGAGGATTTCCTCTGTGATCCTCTACGTGCTGGGTAGACGACTTGGACGTAAATAGCTCTGCCAAGCGCAGCGGAAGTGAAAGAGTAGGAGAGAACCGGTGAATCACACCAGAAGGTGGCTGTAAGGGAAAGCCCGGCAGCGCAACAGTGTGAGCAGCCCGGACCCTGGAGGTGGTGGGGTTGGTGGTGGAAGTAACACATCGATCACGGAGAAAGAAACCCCGACTCAGCCGGCTATCGCCGCGTATCTCCTACGGCACATAGCCGCAATTCCGACATCGGTACGTCACCGGGATCCGCTCACCGCCGCCGATCGGGACGACCACGTCCTGAACGTCGTCACTTCCGCACTGGTCACACGTCGATCCACTGTCTTCCGTCGATTTGAATCTCGCCGTCATTGGTCGATCAGCAGGCGTTTTCGCGAGCGCCTGCGCCCGTCCTGACGGGCGCTCGCGAAACGCCGACGACTCGACATCCAAACCAGCACCGCGCGCCGTCTCACCGAGCGAAGCGAGGTGAGGTTCGAGGCACTCGCTTTGCGAGTGACTCGGTGATGCAACCGGAGCGAACGTCCAGCGGAGTAAGTCCGCTCGCGTCCGGCCCGAACGGCGGGAGCGTGTCCAGCGCCACCGAGCGCTGGAACGCGAAAGCCCGCGAGGGGCGCAACCGACGGGCTTACCCGCTGGCGCCGAAACCAGACGCCCGGAACGGGCGCTCGCGGTGTGGAGAGCGCCCGCACGCCCGGAATGGTCGGTCGCGAGTGATGCGGAGGGTAGCAGCGGCGAGCGGGGTGGACCGAATGCAAGAAGTGGCATCCGACCATCACGGCTCTTCGATCGCTCAACGGAATGGGATTGAGCGGACCTGCTATGCTCGAGGTTTCACTTGGACCGCTACGTTCGATTGGCTATTTTGCAAGCGTGTTTTGACAGAACGCTGTGGTTCGTATAGAGGATGAGTGCAGCACGACAATTCCGTTTATTTCACATCGGAATCGATGAACCATCCGCACACTACACGTGCTTACCGATCACCGTTGGCTCTATCAGTTCCTATTAGTACTGGAACTGATGCGCTGAATTGAAGGCCCGAATGAATGTTGCATGAGTTGAGTTCGATTTGCTAAGAGTGGCGATCAGTCAGTACAGGTGATTTTCAGATTACCGATTGGAAAGAGCCATGTTAATCGACTCACAGAGACTGGGTTCTAATCCGCTATCCCGGTACCCTGCGGCGAGATTGACATCTACGGCCCAGTATCGGTCTTCGTTATCTTTGACGAGATCAACCCCAACGCCCCGGAGATCGAGTCGGTTGACGAGACGACGCAAACGTCGAGTAAGCGTCAGTCTGGGGCGTACATGAGTGAGGAATTGTTTGGGGCCATAGAGCTTCGAGGTAACGAGCTTGGCCGCCGTCTGGACTCGTGTTCCATCGTTTACCGCGTAGTATTTGTAATCGACAGGCTTCGTGTGGATCAACTGTTGATAGAAATCTCCCTCGCCGTTCAGTTCGGGATCGCCATGCCAGATGTAGTAGGGTTTTGCAACGTACTCAAACTCGGGTTTCTCGAAGGATAGTCGAGGAGTCCGAAATCCGACCGCCTCGAGCGCTCGTAGCCCAATTAGTCGTGAACTCAACGCCATCGTTGCGACGAGGTTGTTCCACAAGGGCGTTCCCGTTTGTCGTGCATACCTGAGAGCGGAGAGATTGAATGGGAACACCTGCTTATTGACGAGCAAAGCAAGATCGTCGATGTGACTCGGAGAGAGTTCGGATCGCGGCTCAAAGAACCGAACGGTATATCCCGATTTCCGAAGTTGGCTGGCGACGGCAGTGAAGACCGGCTGATCACCCTTACAAAGAATCCCGATTTGCTCCTCGTTAGCCGTCTTCATCGATAGCAGATGTATGTGTGTCAGACAGAATAATCCTCCGTGCAGTTTCGCCCCCTGCTACTGCAGTCAAAACAATCAGCAACTGCTTCGGCCGCACTGAGCGATCACTACCTTCGTGCAACATTCGCAGATTAAACCTCACGTTCAGCGAGGGATGAGCTCACCCGATCCACCACAGATCGGACAGTCGACAGGCGCCCTCCCGGCACCGATGGTTGCTGGAACTGGATCGTGAGTGCAACCGTCGATGGGTTCGTAATACCACTCGATTCCGCCACTATCAGTGTTGGTAGACGCGGTCATGGCTACTCCTCACCTCCTTCAGGAGGCGAGAAACCACACGAAGCCACAGAGCTATTCATTCCCGTCTCGGATGAACCACCTCGCACGGTTCCAGATCGAAGCGTCCTCGCCATCAGTCTCAGCGTCTGTCTCGAGCTCCGACTGCTGATCAAGTTGCTCAAATTGATTCTCACAATTGGTCAGCCGCCCTCGAAGCATCTGCTCGTTCGTCTCGAGACCGAGTCCATCCATATGGTATAGACTTGAAGCGAGGCGTTATTCAGGAATCGCTCAGCAAACCGTCCACACGGTTACTCAGACCGAGTCAATCAGCATCCTCTTCAACTGAAATAGTCTGCGCGAGTTTTGCTGGCAGACGACGAAGACAGATTTTGAGAAAGCTCAAGGGTACTTCAGCCTCGAGGTCACCAGGTTCATGGGATAACTCGTCATCAGACTCGAGCTGGAAGCGAGTCGTTCCGAGTTCCTCGTGATCGTCGTCTTTGTGCCATCCGAGACTCACTGAGTCATCAGCCCAGTGAACACGCTGGACGTCGACACTTGAATGTGGTCGCCACAGAACGTCGAAGAAAGAGACAAACCTCTGAACTCTCAAATGCGTATTGACTGTCTTACCGTTCGGCGACGCCGTAATCGATGTGTACGGTCGGTATACTCGAGGGTTCCAAGTCCTTGATACCGCTCCAGACGATGTGTACGTTTGCCATCTGTCCGGAGAACAGGACCGATCTACGCCAGTATCGATCGATCCTTCTACAACGCTCTCCGAGTCGATTGTCGCTTCTTCGACGGGATTGTCGGCGTCCAATTCGATCGTCCCATCTACGGAGAACGTGATAGCTGGACACGATCAGCCTGCAAAACAGGATGTGAAAGAAGAGATGGAAGCAGACTATGATACGGAGGTGAATCACGGCTGATTGTACCCCCAATCATCCATCTGTAGTTAGGAGAAGAATCGCTATACGGCAATAGTTTATCAAGTCTTCATTTCGAGGGGAATGAGGAAGTCGAAATAGAGTTCAACCGAAGCTGGAAAATGAGTATAGCCTAGCAAACGCCTTCTCCAAGGTCACACATCCACTGGCTGAAATCCTTTGATCAGTTCACTCGGACGGAAGCAAAACCATTTTCAAAACTGACTGGCTAGTCAGTAAGGATGGGAAACGACGAACAGTCCGAGACGCATGCAGAGATCATGGAAGCGACGTACCGGGCTCTGTGCGAACATGGGTATGCGTCGTTAACGATGCAGAATATCGCCGACGAGCTCGAGAAATCAAAGGGTCTGCTTCACTATCATTTTGATTCAAAAGAGGAGTTGTTGATAGCATTTATTGACTACCTCCTCTCCGAGTTTGAGCAAGATATCGCATCAATCGAAGGACCTCCAGATAAGAAGCTCGACGAATTTATCGAACGGTTCGTTGTCGTCGCCGACGCGGGTGACCGGCAAGCACTCCATCTCGCACTGCTTGAGTTGCGTGCACAGTCTCCGTTTAACGACCGGTTCCGTGAACACCTCGCGCGAAGTGATACAATCGTTCGGGATACTGTCGCGGAAATCGTTCGTGATGGAATCACCCAAGGCGTGTTTCGGGCGGACGCTGAACCGGAAGTAGTCGCCCAATTGGTGCTTGCGTCGATGGATGGCGCTCGAACACGCGGGCTCACGATAGGTGATGAAACGTATCCCGCGGCAGTGAGCGAGGCTCTCAACAAGTACGTCATCGACGATATCCTCGTCAAAACAAACGAATGATTGGAGCGATACGGAGCCGAATCCGACGAACGATTCAGGGTGATGACGATCAATACCTCGTCATCGGTGCTGTAATCCTCAGCACATTTTTCATCGGCTTCGGTGGCGGCGTCATCTTCCCGATTCTGCCGAATCTGGGCGTCATCCTCGGCATCTCACCGTTTTTGGTCGGTGTCATTCTCAGCGCGAACCGGTTTTCACGCCTACTTGCCAATGCTCCGGCAGGCATTCTCGTTGATCGGCTCGGGACTCGGACCCCGTTTGTCATCGGGATGTTCATACAGGGGGTCGCCACGTTCGGGTACGTCATCGCTGTCGTGGCGCCCGCACCGGAAGCGTGGTTCATGCTCGCCCGCCTGTTGTGGGGCGTAGGGAGTGCCTTGGTCTTTGCGACCGCGTATACCATCGCTGCCGACGTGAGCGACGACGGGTCCCGGGGCACCAGTATGGGCCTTATCCGGGGTGGTGTCCTATTCGGGGCACCGACCGGGATGGTCATTGGCGGAATCGTCAGCGAAGTCTCGGGGACGGTCGCGGCGTTCCTGCTTGCCACGGTTTTCGCGTTTCTCGCCAGTTTCATAGCGTATGCAACGATTCCGGAGACACACGTCAAGAAAGAGTCACGTGAATCGGTGAAGCCCTGGGACGTCGACGTGAGCGTGCCAGCAGTAACTGTCGGATTCGTCAATTTCGCAGTACTCTTCGTGTATTTCGGTGTGCTGTTCTCGACACTCGTGTTGTTTCTGGCCGAGAATGAACTCGGTATTCTCGGGTTTAACGCACAAGGCACTTCCGGGGTGTTCATGGCGATTACCGTGATCATCGCAGGTGTATTCATGTTCTTTGGAGGTTACGTGAGTGATCAACGACAATCGCGGGTTCCGACACTGGTGAGCTTCCTTGGGCTGACCTTCGTCGGGTTCGTGCTCCTCGCTTATGCAGACTCAATTACCACGCTAACGCTGGCCTGTGTTTGTGTCGGCGCCGGGCAAGGTGGAACGAGCGGACCGTTAATGGCATTGCTCGGTGATCTCACTCCCGACGAACGGATGGGGCGCGCAGTCGGAACGAACAACGTTCTGGGCGACGTTGGCGGCGGAATCGGCCCCCTCATTTCTCTTCCGATGGTCGATATGGTTGGATTTCAACCGGTTTTCCTCGCTAGCTCACTCCTCCCCCTTATTGCGGCTCTGATTCTCCTTGCTGGAGTATATCGACAAACCGGACAGGTCTTACCTGGCGTCAAGATTCCACGTGGAGGGCGAAGCTGAGTTCAAGCGTGAGCCGTACGTTCAAGGCATATCTTTTTCGTGTGCACCGACTGTAATTTCATGGAGGCTAGTGTCGGCGTAAGAACGTCGTGATCACTATCAAGGACATCTCTAGCTACCGTTTCGGATCCGGTTCGTCTGTCACTGCAGCGATAAACAGGTTCGTGTCGAGAAAGCGCCTCTTGTTCGTTCGCGGAGTTCGCGAACTTCGGCAACCGAATCAACAGCAAGTTCGCCGGCCAGACCGCGAAGCCGTTCACCGAGCGGCAGCCGATCACTGTCCTCATCCTCGTGGCTGGTGCGAGCGAATTCGTGTACGTCGTCGGCGTAGACGCCTATACTCAAGTAATAAAGTGCTGGCGGTAAAACAATTCTCCACACACCACCCGTGGAATCGTCGTGTGTGAACCGGTAGCCAAGTCGATATCCACCACTCGATCTAGTTTCTCTCAATGATCAGTGGTTTACCTCCTCATCTCACAGGAGGTAATAAACCCAACTATACGTACAAGATAGCTACTCATCAGCCTCTCCAACGAATCGTCTGGCACGGTGCCAGATTGACTCTTGACCACCACCTGAAGCAGTATTGCCATCTGACTCGAGACGCTCGAGATGGTCTTCACAGGCAGTAAGTTTCTCTCGAAGCACTCGATTCTCTTTCTCGAGTTCCTCGAGACGGTCGTCCTTTCCCTCGAGCGTGGCCTCGAGATCGGCCACGCGCTCGCTCAACAGTTGGTTCTTCTCGGCCAGATACGCTGCTCGGGCACCGTCAGTTCCGCCAACGATCTGTCCGGACGACGTCGTTCCATCTCGAGGCTCTCGTGTGGGAGTCTCTTCACTACTCGAGGGATCGTACACATCGTCCGTATTCGTGATCGCTCGTTCGACCGTCTTCTCTCCATAGGTCGAGCCATCGCTGTAATGGACGTCGTCCCACTTCCCCCGGATCAGCCCCGATTGTCGAAAGAGTCGATCCACTCGAGTAGCATCGCCGCCAGTCCAGAACGCCAGCAGACAACACAGTGCCATATCCGCTTCCGACTGACTCTCGTAGCCGGTCGTCGAGCCACGCCATAGCCGGTCGAACTTCTCGCCGTTCGACGCGTTCCGTGCTCGCTCGAGCAGCTCTTCGTCCTCGAGGTCGAGCGTTCCAGATCCCTTCAACAGCGCAGAGACGTCGCTCGAGGTATCCATAGAACCATCAGACTCGTCACTGTCGTCCTGAGCGACGAACTCCTCATGGACGTCCTCGAGTGCATCCTGTCGAGACTCGACTGTCTCTGGTGTCCCAGCAACGTGATCGGCAGTCACGGTGAAGAATCGCGCCTGGTCGTAGATCTCGATCGAGCCATGGCGATTCCGGCCGTTAGGAAGATCACCCTCGAGAATCACGTGATAGCCGGTTCCCGACGGCGACACCTCCGTAAACGAGTCCAGCCGTTCGATGATCGTTGGCGCCGGCTCGAGCGGTTCACCGGTATCTGGGTCACGACAATCGTCCAGATCGACGCCGACGAGTGGATCGGTCGCCGTAAACACGAACCCGATCCCATCTGCGGCGTCGGTCGCCGCACACTCGAGTGCCTGCTCGAGGTCAGTCCAGGTTCGATCATCCGTCGTCGACGCGAAGTCACCGGTCGCTGGATTCACCGGAACCTTGGTCTGTTTTCCATCTCGGTTTTCGGCTCGCCAACAGAGCCACTGCACTCGCTCAGCAAGTACGCCGGGGATCGCTTCGACATCGATTCCAGAGTCGCCCTGATTACTCATACGTAGCCTCCATTGATGACTCTCCGACTCTCGAGGAGTCCGATAAACTCGAGAGACCAATAGCACTGCCAGTCCACGCTGCCCTGACCGACGGGGTAACCCCGTTCTATACTAGTCGGTTTTGGGTCCGATATTGCCTGGACATACAGCGCAGTCTGTCGATTTTTCCCTGGACATTCTCGTCCAGGCATTCCGCGATCATTCGGTTTGCATGGACGGCCACATTTGTCGACCGGCTCCCGCCACTGGCGATTCGAGAACATAGGGTTAATCGAGGAATTTTCGCCCCTCGTGTGAGAGGGTAATACCGGTATAGTAGCGCACGCGTTCTCCGTTACGTGTGGGGCGGTACTCATCGAACGTGACGTAGTCACTCAATTTCCGACCAAACCAGGACTTCGAGTACTCTTTCTGGTCATAGGTTGCTGCCCACTCCTGATAGACCGCATAGAGGTCTTCTTTCGGGATTTCAGCATCCTCCTGTTCAACGACGCACTCTTCGACGAAGGACCCGAAATCGATGTTTTCCGAGCCACTGTCCTGTTTGTCGTCACTGTTTAGCTTCGAAGACTCTCCAGCGTTAGTCGTCTCAGTTTCAGACTCTGGTTCGTCAATGGATAGGAGTGTCCGGTCAGAGTAGATCGAACTCTCAGCTGAATCAGTATCCATGGCGTCGGTCTCTTGAACGAGGACCTCGAGAGGGTGGAGTTCTTCATCTCGATAGACACACGCGGATTCCTCCGAGGAGTCGATGACGACGATTTCATACTCGCCTGCAGACTGAGAGAGATCCGTCTCAGGAACGAACGGCCGTCTAATCGGGACCCAGTCCTGTTCGAACTCGGATTTACGCTCGTAGACGTGCCGTTTGTTGTGTTCGTATACGACGTACTCGTCGGCAGCTCGATCGTAACTGTACACTCCAGGAACGTCGCTTCGAGAGAGGTCATCGAACGACGACACAGTCACAAACTCGGTTCCAGCCCCGTTGGTCAGAACGTACATCCCGTCATTCGATGTCCAGACGGACCGTCTCGAGTCGTCACCGGCAGGACGGACAGCGGTCACACCCTCTCGAGCGTTCGCTCCACCATTGAACATGATATGGGAGTCAGTCGTGTACAGCCGTCTCTCTCCTGACTCGAGTTCATTAACCGGTGAAGAGAGGATACTCTCGAGGCGGGCAGCGGCCTGTAACTTATCACTGCCAGCCTGGTCAGATGTGGCTACGACGAAGAGAGGAGTATGACCGGCGTTGTGAGCCCGCTGGAAGTTTCGAAGAACCTTCACCGGTTTTTCGACTGTCGCTGATTCGGCCTCAAGATCAAAGACGTGCGCAGAGTCCGGGTGAATCGCTCGGCCATCCGGTTTCTCACTCCCATCTTGCGTGAAGATCGTGACGTCGAAGCCGTGCTGTGAGAAGGTCTGCTCGACTGTATACAGTAACTCGTCGTGGGTCTCACTCCCAGCAGATCGTACATCTCCCGTCTCTGGTTCGGTTGCTGTCTCACCGTCGGCAGTGAGTCGAACGACGATCTCCGAATCCTCTTGCTCGAGTGTGACCTCGAGAAGGCGTGAACGCTCTCGAATGTCGCCAAGTTCCTCGATCGACGGTGGAGACTCGTTGGCGGCCTCGTACTGAGTACGAAGCGTCTCGTCGACAGCCTGGACTGGGACCCAACCGTTCTCATCGCGAACACCACGCTGGAGTTGGACGGTTCGAACGGCTCTCGCGAGTGCAACATCGATATCCGCAGACGGCAGATCGAACGTCTCACGGACTGCTTCCGACGTCTGACTGCTTGGAGGCACAGACGAGACGGCGCCGTACTCAGTACTCGCCCGATCGTGAATCCGATCCAGTGCCGCCTGGAACTCCTGCTCTTCGCGAGCGGTAAGTGGATCGTCACTCTCTGGATGACCGGGTGGAATCGGGAGTGGGGCCAGACTGAACGGTTCGGGACCTGTTTCACCGAACGTCGGGCTCGGCAACCGAACGATCCACTCACCACGGGGAAGCGATCGAATTCGGTTGGCGAACTCGACCGGATCCATATCCTCGTGGGCCATCACCTTCGCGATCTCGTCATCCACCGCGATCTTCCCGATGATCGGACTGCCGACGTCGTTCAGGACGTTCAGATAGACCTCACGCCCACCCTTGACATCCAACTGCTCCGGGAACTGCAACGAGAGGCCGACCGAGAGTCGATAACTTCGCCCCTTTTCCAGCAGAGTCGTCATCACGTCGGAGACAGCCAGACTCGAGGCTTCGTCGATAATGAGGTTGACCACGTAGTCGTCGGGCTTCGCCTGGAGGCTGTCGCCACGCTCTTTCAGTGCATCGTAGAGTTGCGTGAGAATGACGCCGGTCATCGCCTTCGCGGAGTCATCACGGAGCCCGCTCAGGTCGAACAGGATCACCTTCCGCTCGTCGAGGATCTCCCGGAAGTCGAACTGCGGGTCGGTATTGTTGAAGATGCGACGGAGGTGCTCGTCCTGAGAGATGTAGTCGAGGCGGTTGCTCACTCCGCCCATCACGGTCGCGAAGCTGTTCGGATCGAGTTGCAACTGGCGATCGATCCGCCGGCGGACCTGTGGATTACTCGAGCGTGGCGCCGCTCCCTCTTCGGGCTCGGGTGGGCCAGCCCGCCACAGCTGATCGACGACGTGCTCGAGCTGGTCGTGAGCGAAGTAGTTCACGCTCTCGCGATACCGACCGTTCTCGCGACCGTATTCTTCGTCGTAGAGCGTTTTGATGAGGTACTTGATCAAATTCGGCGCGACGACCGCCCGTTCGTAGCGATCCTCACCCATCACCATCTTCAGGATCTCCCCGTAGTGGTCGGCTTTGTTCTGGACGGCGTCGACGCGACGGACGCCGTTCTCGAGCGCCGGCTCGAGATTAAAGAAGGCAAATCCAGGCAGCACGTCGGGAATCGGAAAGTGGAGGACGTTCTCCTCGAGGTCGCTCATGCCAAATCGACGAGCGTGAGCTCGCATGTAGTCCTGACAAAGGCCGTCGCCTTTCGCGTCGATCAGAACGATCGGCCCGTCAGTTTCGTCGTAGAGGGAGAGTTTGTCGTTGGTCAGTGACTTCGACTTCCCGCCACCGGTCGTTGCGGCACGGACGTAGTGAGTCGGCAGAAGTGACGGCGGGATCCGGACCGGTTCGTCTTCTGGCTCACTGGTTTCGTCGAGCGCGTATCCGATCGCCATCCCGTCTCGGAACTCCTCCATCAGGTCGGGATGTGGCCGTGGAAGCGGATTCCGGGACCGCTGTTCGGATCGTGTCCCCCTGCTCCCCTCGACGGTCAGATCCTCGGAGGAGGGAACGATAGTGACGTTCGCCAACTCGTCGCCGTTCATCACGAGGTCAGGCCGGCACTTCCCGCGACCGGTGACGAACTCGGTATCGAGGACGTTCCGCAGGGCGGCTCGAGCCCGCTTGCGTTTCGTTCGCTCCAAAACGCCGGCTGAGCGGAGTCGTTTTCCCTCGAGTTCGTAGAACGGTCCGTCGAGTGAGTTTAACGCCTGTGCAAGCTGATCGAGCCGTCTATCACTACTCTCGTCAGTGGTCTCGATATCGGTGGGGAGCGCGACTGCCCGAATATTAGTGGTGAACGTCCGCCGTGGATGCTTGGCCCCGATCCGGTCGATCCGACCCTGAGCTTCACTCCCAAGAGAGCGCTCGGTGTCCTCCGGGTCGATTTCACCGATTTCGAAGAGTGGGCCGATATATCGCTGGCCAAAGGTATCTCGGCCGCTTCGGAGGTCTTCCTCTCGAAGTTCGGCATCAGCGATCCAGTTGGACTTGCGCTGCCAGACGACCTGGAACGCGATCGGATACTCGATCTCGGTCAGATGGTCGATCACCGTCGCCAGCGGTGGCTGCTCGGTGTCGTATTCCGTCGGGTCGGGATCACGGTTCGCGAACGATTTGAGCGTCGTCATCCAGTCACGTTTGCGCTCGGCTCGGCCGTGCCACTGAATGCCGATCGGCTCGAGTTCGTCGAGTGGTGGACGAGCGAGAACCGTGCCATCGTCCAAGAGCGTTGGTTGATCGATCGAAGATGGGAGACTCCGGTTCTGAACCGACTTCACAGACGCATGCTCGAACTCCGCTCCATCCCCGAGAGCGACGTTAGGATCGGATGCAGACGTCCCAGTCTCGCTCTGGTCCTCTTCGCTGATCGCCCGCCCGCCATCGGTCACCTCGAGGTCATCCTGGTTCAGAGACTGCTGAGCCTCGTCATCGGATGGCTCGTACAGAAGGTTCCCCTGGTCGAGTCGCTCTCGGAACTCTTCTCGCGAATACTCGACCGGCGGGACGAGTTTCTGTGTGAGCTCGAGTTCGCTCTGAGTGACGTCGAACGTACTCGGATAGATCGTCTTGAGACGTTTCTCGAGCGTCTCGAGGTGGGCTGACTGATCGACACCGTAGTAGAATTCGACTGGCTCGTCGTTGCCCGTGCTGATCGCGAGAAATTCGAACGTGGGTGGAGACGTATCGGTAAACGGATTCAGGCGGTTGACAATGCCTTCCGCGTCCGAGTTCGTTAGCTTGTGCAGGCTTTCCAGTGCTGCGGGGATGTCCCCGATTCGAAGGTCCTCCGACGTCGGCGTCACACGGATGTAGTCGCTCATCGCTGTCAGTCACCCCCATCGGACCACGTGAGAACAGACCCATCGTCCGCAGATGAGTCGTCGGTTGTCTCGAGGTCGAGATCGGTCCAGTCCTCGTCTGAAGCGCCGGGAAGTTCGACCTGAGATTGGTTCTTTGGATCGAAGTCGATCACGCGTTTTTCCTTCTCCATCGCTCGGACCTCGATCCCACGCCACTCGCCGTCGATCCCCACAAGAGCCTCCGAATACCCGGCTTCCTCGGATCCGGGAACTGCATCCTGAACGAAGCGCATCTGCGCCGAATTCAGACCGAACTCGTCGGCCCACTGGGGATCCATCCCGTCGAGGCGGTGGAACTGCTTGATCGCACACTGGTCCAGAATCGCTTCGGCTTCGGCGTGCTGGAAGAACTCGTCGACGGTCTGGGTGACCATCCGGATCGACAGATTGTGGTGACGGTGGTGACGGAAGACGATCTCGAGGTACTCGAGACTCGAGGCGTTCTGCATGAGATACCGGGCTTCGTCGATGACGAAGACGACCTCCTTGTCGGTCTCCTTCGCCCGCTCGTAGACCAGCGTGATCAGTAACTGCATGACGAGACTCGTACTTCCACCGAGACTGCCCTCCTGCTGGGCGAGGTCGAGGTAGATCACCTTCTCGTCGCGAATATCGAACTCCGTCTGCTGCCCGAGGTTTTCGTACCGGCCGCCCTCGGCAAACGGTCGGAGCTGGTCGATCAGCCACGTCGCGTCGGACTGTATCTTCCCGGCCTCTTCGTCAGTCCGGACGACGAACGACTCCTGATCGTCGACCATCTCCTCGAGGATATCGAGGACATCTCGCATCGTCGGACTCTCGTTGTCGTGGGTCGCGATGTCGTCGGTGATTCCGTTCCGAGCGTAGGCTGTCTCAATCGCGTTCTCGAGCGTGGTCCGTCGATCACCGAGTTGAATGCCTCGGAGGGCGAAGTAGTTCGAGAGGAAGCTCATCACGCTGTCCAGCTTCTCGCGATAGGGGCTGGCGTCGTCACCCATCGCTCGTTGGACCCGTTCCGGCGTCGGCTTGATCTCGAGCGGATTGAGCCCCATGTTCCCACCCACAGTGATACGGGTCCCGCCGAGCGCTTCACCGACGCCGGCCCAGTTGTTCAGCGGCTCGAGGATGATCCCGATGCGGTCCTCGCTCTGTTCGATCGACCGGATGAAGTTCTGCTTGGCACCGAAGGATTTTCCGGAGCCGGGATCGCCGATCGTGAACATCGCGTAGCCGTTCTCACGGGCGAACGGATCGATCACGACCGGACTCTCGTTCTTCCAGTGAACGCCGACTTCGACGCCGTCGTCCTCGAGGACCGTCGCATTGTGTGGTGACGCGAGAAGTGCGCCGACGGCGCCGCCGAGCGCGATTGTCTCGCGACCGAAGGGATTCGGACCGACAGGAGCAGCAGCCTGTATTGCGAGATCCTGCTTACAGATCGCTGTCTTCGGCGACAATCCGGCCGGTTGCTCACGAAGCCGACTCCGTATAGTTCGAACCGACTCCCGAAGTTCCTCTTCCGTCTCCGCCCGAACAGTAATGAAGATTCCCTGATCGAAGACGCGACTTCCGTTCTCAACTGCCTTGTACGTCGAGATCGCCTCGTTCGCACGCTCCTGGAGATACGCTCCGCGAACGCTTCGCTCGAGGTCGGCGTCGACCTGAAGATCGTCGGCGATGCGCTGGAGCTCGTCCCGTGCTTTCCCCTGATTCTTCGGGACAAAATGAGCTGTCAGGTCGAACTCGACGTCGGTCAGCTCGAAGAGTTCGTTCAGATAGCCGTCTTTGGGATAGTCCGGGTAGTCAGCGACGTACAGCGTCGACGTCACCTGTTCGTCGACCTCAGCGGTCCGGGTCCCCCAGTCGACGGCCGCGGGTGCGATCAGACTCT
Source organism: Natronoglomus mannanivorans (assembly GCA_025517485.1). Taxonomy (GTDB): domain Archaea; phylum Halobacteriota; class Halobacteria; order Halobacteriales; family Natrialbaceae; genus Halomontanus; species Halomontanus mannanivorans. The sequence goes on from JAOPKB010000015.1 coordinate 112,697, forward strand.
TGTGTCGTTCGGCGAGATCCTCGAGCAACTGTCCTTCGGCGGCCCCAGCCTCGAGCGTCTCGTCGTCGATCAGATCGGATAGCTCGGGCTCGTCGTCGTCCTGCCAACGACGATAGACTGCGATCCCGAGACCAGCAATCAGACCGACCACGACGAGTACGAGAGCACCCTGAGTCCGGGTGAGCTCACCCAGCGACTGTTGGAGGACAGTCATGGTCGGACCAACGCTACTCATCGTCATCCCTCCGTTCGTGGCCGAGAATCGGCTGTTCGCGGATCACGTCGGCCGCGTTGTCGTACTCGAGTTCCTTGCCGGTCCAGAACTCCATCGTGAGCAAGAACAATTCGACAGTGGTCAGCCGGCGAGCAGACCAGCCTGGTTCCTTCTGGACGAGTTCGGTCTTGATAGCACGACAGCGGCGGTCCAGCTTGTCGAACATCTTCGCGCGTAGCTCGGCGTCACTGAGGTCCTCGCGACGCGTCACGAAGGGATTGAACAGGAAGCCGATCACCGGCAAACCAGTCAGTTGCTCGGCTGGCGATTGTTCGTCGCGGTGGCGACTGTAGACCTCGAACGGACTCACCTGCACGCCGATGAAGTAGCGAAATTGCTGGGTCCCCTCGAGATCACGGGGGCGCTGATCACGGTACTCACCGAGGAGTTCCTCGAAGATCGGATTCGACGCGACGTCGTCGTCCGTCAATCGATCGTCGATCTGATCGATGAGATTCGTGATTGGAAACGGTCGGGTTGTCGCGTGAAACTTCAGTCGAAAATCGAGTTCCGTGTTCGCGAACTCCGCCGCTTTCCCCTGGGCACGCGCCCAATCGCCGGACATCGCGAAGTCCATATTCCCCGGATCGATCTCGAGGAAGGCTCCCATCGATCCATCCGTGCGTTCGATCGCTCTGGCGCCGGGCCAAGCACGTTCGACGTTAGTGAGGTCCTGTGTCCGCTCGTCCGGTGCGAACGGCGTGTAGTTGATCAACCCTCCCTCGTTGTGGGTTGTGTCAGGTTGCTCGCGAGCGTGTCCGTCTTCGTCGGGAACGTTGTACGTCACTCGTGGCCGCTTGCAGTAATAGCGGTAGACGTCCAGCAACCACACGGATGCAGACAGGTGTGACGGACTGGCGTAGACGGCGGCAACGCCAATGACGACGCCGAGCAAGACGAGTGGTAACACGAGCGCATCGACACCACTCAGTCCACCCAGTAACAGCCCTGCGATCGGAAATCCGAGGAGAACGTAGACGTCTCCTTCCTCGAGATTGACGATCGGCACGCGATTTTCTTCGCCCAGTTCGTCCATGATCCGCCGTGAAGCTGCTTCTCGATCTGCCATAGTCAGTAGTATCCGGGATCGTTTTCGGTGCGACGATACTGTGGCACGCCCTGCTGGCCGTAGGCGTCGGCAACCACGTTATCGTGAGTTGTGCCACCGCCACCGCCTCCGCTGCCGCGCCCAGAATTCGTGTCTCCACTTCCGCTCGAGCCACCTCTGGAGCCGAGTTTCTGTCCAGCAATCTGTCCTGCAGCTGCTTTCGGTCCCCACTGGGCGGCAGTAGCCGCGGCGTAGGGGCCAGCGACTGTCGCGGCGCCAGTGACAGCGCCAACCGTTGCTGCACCCTTCGTCACTCCGCCGATGACTCTGGTCGTCAGCGGACTGGCGTAGGCGAACAGTTTCCAGACGAGAATGAGCGAGAAGACCGGCAGTAAGACGGCGACGAGATAACTGAGAAACGCACTCTCCGGAGCGATTGCAGCGTCAGTCCCGCTCGAGAAGAGGATCTCGTACCCTCTGAAGAGAATAGCAACGGGGAGTGGCATGATCGCCAGTGGAATGAACCGCATGCAGATGCGTTTGGCAATGTGGGAGATGACCGGGAGACGGCCATAGGCTAACGCGACGCCGAGGGGCATCGCGTACAGGTAGATGTACAGGAGGATTTCTCGGATGAAGAAAAGCGCCTGCAGGATCCACATCGCGAACCCACCAACCGTCGCCATCAACAACGCCAGCATTGGGTTCGTGATCGACACCTCGAGGAAGGTGATGAGGTCGTTCATGAGTTCGTCAAGGGTTGGGACGAGTGCGATCGAGAACCCGTTTACAAGGTAGAGGGTAAGGACAGCAGTCCAGTACCAAGTGACAATTAGAAATGCACCAGTCCACGCTGAGCGCTTTGCTTTTCGAGCCTCGTACGTACTTCCAAAGTTGAAAATTCGGATCGTGTGTCGTCCCTGCACGCAGACGACCAGTATTAACAACGCAAGTAACGTGATCTCGCCAGCAACGAGCGAACTGTATAGATTCGTCCACGGCTCGTTCGTCGGCGAACCAAAAACAAATGAGCCATCTGTTTCAGGAACTGGTGTCCCAAAAATCGACTCCGTGATCTCGTTATACCCTTCTGTGAGCCCATCCTGAAACCAACTGATTACCGTCTCGACAGCGTCTTCGAACCATCGCCGCCCGTATTCGGCAAGAGAAAACGCGATCAAGCTTTCACCTCGACCTCAATCTCGCACTCGAGTAGATCTTCACCAGTATACGTGACGTTGTACGTTGCGGCCGTATTTTCACCCTGTACGGCGGTTTCGATAATCGTTGCAAATTCCCCCTCTGTCGTTTCTGGGGAACAGGAAACATGATCTCCAGCCGGCGAAAATGGCATCGACTGACTGTAAATCACGATCTCACTATCTGGAGCGACTGTGACTCCATCTGCATAGCGCCCAATATCATTCTCTGTATCGTAGATACCACTCTCCTCGTAATCATCAGGAGTCGGTCGAGGAACGTCACCAGAAAACTCCAAACGCGTCACTTCGTCAGACCCAGTTCCAGTGTTCTCGATTGTTACGATGGCTTCTCTCTGAGCTTCACGATCACTCGCCCCCTCGTACATCGCCTCAGGATGATTCCGCCCGAGCCGAAGATCGGTAATCTGGACGTCCGGTTCGATCACGATCGACTCTCGAGCGTGCTCCTCACCGTCCTCGAGCCCGAGAATCTCGTACTCACCGGGCTGATAGTCGGTGCCGATCTCGATCGTCTCGCGACTGCTTCCGGTAGAGATGATACGCTCTGCGAAGAGTTCCCCGTCGGGCCGGATCACGTTTACCTGCTCGACCGGAGACTCCGACGCGAACTCGAGGACGAGAGCCGTTTCGTCGACGAACACGTCATCGAAGACGTGATCAGAAGACCCAGTGCAGCCACTGAGGGCAGTGATGATGCCAGTTGCGATGCCACCGATAACCGTTCGTCTGGTCCAGTCGTGTGAGTTCATGGGTATGCCTCTTCGTTGACTTCGAGAAACGAGCCGAGTTTCAGACCCGCATAGAGCGCGACGAGAAACGGAATAGAGATCCAGAAGACCTGGACGAGTAACGACAGCCAACCACTCGCAGTCGCGAGAGGATGCCAGCCAAGACTCGTCCTGTCGCCAAGATACGCTGGATCGTGGGTTCGCCACGGGGCCGGATGGTACTCGATCGTGTACGACCCGGGTTCGCGGAGTGTGGCGACTGCGACGCCCGAGGAGTTCGTCCAGAGGGGTTGCTCGTTGACTGTGAGATATCCACGAGTCGTGGCATGGCCGATCGGAGCCGTACGTGGATCGGCCGTGAACGGATACTCGAGCGGAATCGGATCGCCCGTCTCCGCATCACGCAGATTAATTCGAACCGTCGCCGTCGAATCGTTCTGCTCGAGGATTTCCACAGACAGCTCGCTCTCACGGATTTCGCGGCTAGATCCGTTCTCCGGTTCGACGAGGTCGGCGTTCGTATCGTGAACGATGCCCTGGACCTCGAGGTGCTCGCGTTCGAGGTCGTCGTACTGAATCGCCAGTCCGTACGAGCGTGTGTACGGTTCGTCGATGACGTCGACCTCGACGTTCTCGTGGAAGGTTGGATTCGGTGAGGAACTCTCGGAGCCCCACACTTCTTCGATCGACGGCCCATCGCGAATAGGATCCGCTCGAGGCCCCATCTCAGACGGGAACGCCCGGACGTAGACGGGTCGTACCTCCGACTCGACGGCGTCCTCACCACTGCCAGTCGAACGAACGAGTGTATCCCAGTCGGTATCACGCGCCGTGTAGTATCGCCAGACGCCTCGAACAGCAGCGTCCCCCTCCTCGGTGAGCGTGTAGCCGTGCCACGGTTGTGATTGGTAGATCGCGACGCCGGCGCCACCATCCGGATACTCCGCGTGGTACACTGACGCGGTCAGATTGTACACTCGGAGGTCGATCTCGCTCGAGACCGTGACGGTGTCCGTGTGATACTCGGAGTACGACGATCCGACGGTCTCTCGAGTGATGTTCTCTTCGAGGCGAGCTTCGATGTCCGCCTCGAGCGTGAGATTTGACTCGCCAGCACCCGCGAGGTTGTAGTCGATCACAGGCGTCTGCTCGCCGTCCTGCTCAACGAGCACATCACCGTCCTGTTTCAATCGAATCTCCGACACCTCGTGCTCGAGGAGCGACCATTCGATCGTTCGATGCGACGTGTTTTCGTTGGCGGGGACCCGGACACGATAATCGACCAGCCCGCGAAGCTCGCCGTCCGGTGCTGTGTAGAGGGCAGTCGTGTTCTCGTCCTGATGAACCCACGTCGACGGCTGGACGGCAAAGATCGTCGCGTGGGCGTCTTCGATCATCCCCGAATCGGTTCGATCCGCGTGTTCCGGGTACACCGAGGTGTTACTGCTGCCAGCCGCGAGGGAATCGAATGCAGACGTTGTCCAGAGCGATGCTGTTTCCGGCGGCTCTTTGAACGTAATATCGGTACACTCTGGGAGGGATCTGATCGCGGTCTCGTTTTCGTCGATATCACACTCGTTCGGTTCTTTCGACCAGAGTGTCGCCGTCTCGTTCTCGTCGAGGTCGTCGATCACTGGTTCAGTCGTTGGTGACTGAACGCCACTCACGACGGCAATGCCACTCAGCAAGCCGCCAACGAGGAGGGTAATGGAGAGAGTGACCGTCAGGTGACGCATGTGTCAGTGATCGCGAGCGGATTACCAGGGAACCAGATCGACACAGCTAGCCAGTGGCAGGCCCATCGCTGAACCTGCAACCGTGTACAGCGGACCGAGCACGAGCAGAACGACTGTCGATTTGAGTGCGGTCCGCTTGTGTCGTTTGAGTCCTTTCTTCTGCTCAGGGTTCATTGTGAACATTTCCGCGAGGGAGTCGGCTTGCCAGACGATTACGAGCCCGACGATGCCGATCGCGGTCGTGATCTGGAAGAATCCCGAGATCATCCCCGGGAGCTGCTCGGCGTCACAGACGACATCGTCCTGAGCGAGGACCGGTTTGATCGCGACGAGACTGAAGAGCAGCAGCGAAACGGCGATCTGGCGAACGAGACGCCATGGAATAACATCTCTCTGTACGTCAGCGGGGTCTGTCTTACTCGAGGATGCTCTGGTCATCAGTAGTCACTTCTCGATATTGTCGAATCGGGACACTGCGAGACGTCGTATCCCTGTTTGGCCATCAGTACCGACGACCGGTCCTGATCGAGGGGATTCTCACTCCACACGAATGTTACAGAGATTCTATAGCATATATAAAATTTCGCGTTTGGATATTGTAGATAGATATTATTTGGATTATAGGAGAAGTCTGGGTTGAGAAAGCGCAAGAGGAAGTCCTGAATTGGGGGAGTAATAGCAGTACCTAGAGAAGTTACCCCACAGATTGATATCGTTGCACAGCGTGGGGTAACTATGGCGAGTGATGATCCTTCGAAACCCTCTGCGCCAGACCTACCGGCGTATCTCCAAGAGCCCCTCGAGAGGCAATCACCAGACCAACTCGAGTCGGTCGCGGACTATGCTACCGAACTGGCGGCCTGGAAGCGGACGAAACGAGAACGCGAACTCAGGCAAAAGCGAGCCGAGGAAGCCGTCGACGACGAGGAACTCGAAGATCTCGAAGAACGTGAGATTGCAACTGATCCCGAGGAATATGAAGACGTCCCGACCAGCGGAGCCTACATCACGGTCAAGGAAACGAAGCCAGGCTATCGCTACTATTACTGGCAATGGAGAGACGGAGACTCGTGGGAGAACGAGTACATTGCTCCAGTAAATCCAAAACAGAATAGTGAGAGCTAACATATCGTCGGAAATCGTCAGCGAAGATTAACCTGTGAGAGAAATTTCTCCCCTTCCAGCTGTGAGTGAGCCTCGTACCCCCACCCCCCGTGTGCGATATGAATTTGGTGAGTCTATAGGGAGACGAAACAGGATAAGAGCAATCGATTATGGGTTAGAAGAGGGTCTAACACGTGTTAACAGAGATGAGAGGTATTCTGAGTTCGCTAAGATTCAATCCCTGCTGCTCTATGACCGACTTCACTTTCTTCTCACCAACTATGGTTGAAGGTCCAATACGGACTCAGTTAGTAGAAAGAACATATAAAACTTTGCCTTCTAGAAATGCCAAGCGAATATGGATGGTTTGACGCCTCTTCTTCGTGAATTCGACAGCTACAACCTTTTTCCATCGTTTTGCTGGTCATCTCCCCCCTCTGTTTGTCCTCGATTTCATCTCGCACACGGGGTGTGGGGGTTGCTCGATCTCTGAGCTAGCGATCACTACCAGTAGTGATGTTCGTCGAATTCATTTCGCACATGGGGTGTCCCATCATCATTTCATTTCGCACACGGAGGGTACTTACGATGAATTGATTTCGCCCACGGTCTATTACTTCTCCGAACTCACTCGCCTTTCAAGCTATGTACCTCGAGAAAACCATCTATTTGACCTCGCACACGGTGTCCCATATTTATTTATGCAGTCGGGAACAGTTCGATAGCATGAGCGATGAGGAAAGGATGTCGGATGGGGATCAACAATCTCTTTCTGATTCGATTAAAGGTCGTCTCCAGACTGGTGCACAAAATTCAGTGTTCAAGAATAAGGGATTGCTCGATCCAGATACTGTCATTAACGAGGATCGAATCGTCGGCCGTGATCAACAACTTGATGATATTATTACCTACCTTCGACCCACACTCAATGGCAACCGGCCACCCAATATGCTTCTTTATGGGCCATCTGGAACCGGAAAATCACTGATCACTAATGCTGTCTGTGAGCAAGTCGAGGAACTCGCTCAAGCACAAGGTGATCATTTCGGTGTAGTCAACGTCAACTGCCAAACGATCAAATCTCACGATCGCGCAGTCTACCGACTCGTTGAGTCTGCTGCAGCGAAGGCCGGCGTAACTCCAGGTGTCCCCGAAAGCGGTGTCTCGACTGATCAAAAGCTCAGTCGATTCTATGAGATACTTAGTGACTATTTCGACTCTGTGATCATCATTCTCGACGAAATCGATCTCTTAGTTGGACGCCAACGAGATCCCAACGACGAACCTGCGTACTCGAAACTCCTCTATCAGCTCTCTCGTGCGTCTCAACTCGGCCGTATTGACGGTCACATCTCTGTTGCTGCACTCACGAACGATCCTCGATTTATGGAGAATCTCGATGGACGAGCAGAGAGTTCGTTCAATCCACAAGACGTCGTTTTCTCTGATTACGATGCAAACCAGCTACGAGCCATCCTTCAGCGACGACGTGATGCCTACCAAGATGGCGTTCTTGAAGACGATATCATACCTCTTAGCGCCGCCTACGCTGCTCAAGACCACGGTGATGCACGGAAAGCGATCGACCTTTTTCGGAAAGCTGGCGAGGTTGCCGATCGGCAGGGGGTGGACACAGTCAGAGAAGAGCATGTACGCGATGCACAGGAGGAAGCTGAGCGTGATAGAACTCTCACACAGATGCAGGGTCTTTCGACTCAAAAGAAGCTTTCTCTGTATGCGACTGCGATCGTTCCTGTCTACACAAACCGTAATATGAATGCTGTTCCCAGTACTGTCGCTTATCGCGTTTATCAGTATCTCACTGGTCTTATCGATGCAGACGAGAAATCACGAGACTCGTACCTTCGGTACATGAGCGAAGCTGAAACCTATAATTTCGTTACGTCGGAAAAACGAGGTCGTGGCTATGGTAGCGGTGTTCATAAGGAGTATACGTTCATCGATGACCCAGAAGTTGTTGCTGAAACGCTTCGCGAGGACTTTCGCCTCGAGGATGTCGAGAACAATGACGACCTAATAAAGTCTGTCGTCAATGCCCAAGTGAAAGAATTCTTTGACGATTAGTTGGCCCTAAGTCACAGAAATTCATTTCGCACACGGGGGGTGGGGTATTGCTATTGATACACTTCAAGATTTCATTTCGCATACGGTGTGTCCACCTCTGATATTCCAGCTAATTCATCTCTCACACGGGGTCTATTCATTAGCAGCGGTTGTTGTGAGGTGTGAATCCAGTACATCTAAGAAGGTTACCCCACAGATTGATGTTATTTCATACGGTGGGGTAACTACAGCGATACTCCCCCAAAACCCTTGCACCAGAGCTGCCGACGTATCTACAGGATTCCCTCGAAAAGCAATCGCTAAATCGACTTGAGATGATCTCGGACTCTGCTATCGAACTGGTGACCTGAAAGCGAACAGTTCGATGAACAATGAGAGCTGACATCCGCAACCGATTGGCCTTGTACTGGCTGACTCCTGAATGAGGTCCAGATCGGCCCTGAAGAAACTGATCGATTGTATTGGTTGATCCTTCGTCTCTCGAATCGCAACAAAACGGAGTACATCACGCTGTTTCAATCCCGTTGTGGGTTTTCTCCCTACTGCGACCCACTCGAGGTCGTTGGCGAGCTGGTCGACGTACGGTTTCAATCCCGTTGTGGGTTTTCTCCCTACTGCGACACGTCGTGTTCTCGCACTCGTTCGCTGACTACGGCAAGTTTCAATCCCGTTGTGGGTTTTCTCCCTACTGCGACTCGACGCCGAACGCGGAAAGATCACTCATCACGATGTTTCAATCCCGTTGTGGGTTTTCTCCCTACTGCGACGACGACGAGCTCGGCTCGAGCGTCGAAGTCGAACGGGTTTCAATCCCGTTGTGGGTTTTCTCCCTACTGCGACCGAATAGACATAAACGTACTTCAACACGATCATGAGGTTTCAATCCCGTTCTGGGTTTTCTCCCTACTGCGACCGGAGTAGTCCACTGTCTCAGTGAGGTCTACTGACTGTTTCAATCCCGTTCTGGGTTTTCTCCCTACTGCGACTGCTGGTCCCGATTCCGGAGGGACACGTCGGCGTCCAGTTTCAATCCCGTTCTGGGTTTTCTCCCTACTGCGACGCGCCGGTCTGCGCGGGGTGGACCGTCATCGCGACTGTTTCAATCCCGTTCTGGGTTTTCTCCCTACTGCGACTGTGTCCGTTGAGAAAGTGGATGGAAACGGAGGAGAGTTTCAATCCCGTTCTGGGTTTTCTCCCTACTGCGACACTGGCGGTCATCCAGCACGATGGTGACGCGGAGATCGTTTCAATCCCGTTCTGGGTTTTCTCCCTACTGCGACCGGCCTTCTCGAGATCCTCGAGGAACTCGTCGGCCTGTTTCAATCCCGTTCTGGGTTTTCTCCCTACTGCGACCACACTCTACGCGCTCAGTACCGTCCGTCACGCTACGTTTCAATCCCGTTCTGGGTTTTCTCCCTACTGCGACGCGACAAACCGCGCCGCGGTCCGTTCGGGCCGACGCCCCAGTTTCAATCCCGTTCTGGGTTTTCTCCCTACTGCGACATTGTGCCCGTCAGGAACCGATTCCTGAGCGCGATTCGTTTCAATCCCGTTCTGGGTTTTCTCCCTACTGCGACGGTCAGCTTCGGCCCCGAGATCGAGCAGACGCCGATGTTTCAATCCCGTTCTGGGTTTTCTCCCTACTGCGACACGCCTCTCTCTCGGAACGAGGCTGTCGAACTCCTTGTTTCAATCCCGTTCTGGGTTTTCTCCCTACTGCGACGCGAACATCCCGGACGAACTCCAGCAGCGCGGACAGGTTTCAATCCCGTTCTGGGTTTTCTCCCTACTGCGACCGACCGCACCCGATCCGAGGCCGCCGCCCAGGATCCGTTTCAATCCCGTTCTGGGTTTTCTCCCTACTGCGACGCGAAGACGTCCCAGCAAGAGCAGACGTCGACTTCGGGTTTCAATCCCGTTCTGGGTTTTCTCCCTACTGCGACCAGCACTCCTCGCAGACACGGTGATCGCCGGCAGTGTTTCAATCCCGTTCTGGGTTTTCTCCCTACTGCGACGGCACTGGCGCTTCTCGCTGCGCGGCTTGACGAGTTGTTTCAATCCCGTTCTGGGTTTTCTCCCTACTGCGACATTGGTTAGGCCCCCTGGATCGTGACGTCAGCTGTCTGTTTCAATCCCGTTCTGGGTTTTCTCCCTACTGCGACAGCCGCCTCCGAGCTCGAGGAAGCTGACATCATGTTTCAATCCCGTTCTGGGTTTTCTCCCTACTGCGACGCTCGAAGTTGATCTGGAACGGCCCCTGACGTTCGGTTTCAATCCCGTTCTGGGTTTTCTCCCTACTGCGACAGGGGGTTAAGATACCAAAAGCAGGCCAATAATTGTTTCTCTGATAGCGAGATCCACGGTGTTCTTCGTGAAGGGGGGCTATACAGAGAGTATAAAAAGATCGATGAACAGCGATGTTAGTTGCCAGCAGCTCGGGCTAACGACAGTAACTCACCAGAGAAAGCAACCTGCACTCGTTTGGCCTTCCCAGTCGTGTTGGCTTCAACAATACCGGCATCCTCGAGATCGTTGACGTGCCGGATGACGGTACTCTTCGACTGTCCGGTTTCGTCGGCGATTGTCGACAGGGTTAGCCAGTCATCGGCTACGGCAATTGCTTCGAACGTTTCCTTCGTTCGATTCGGTATCTGCGCGGTCAGATCGGGTAAGGGCCACTCTTGAACCGTACTATCGAGATCACTGAAGAAAAGTGCCTGGTCGATTATCTGCGTGAACGCGAGTGCTGTGACAGTCAACGGAAGGAGGATGTCTCGCGGTCCACCGCCCAATGAGACAATTACTTCGCTATTCGTGTCAGCTCCGGCGAGGATCGTACAGCAGTCACGAACTGTTGTCTCGAACGACTCTACCGATATGCGCTCGACAGAACAGGTCGCTCTCGGTTCAATTTCCTGCAGTAGCTGCTTGACATCTGCAACTGCCTGAGTCGCCTGCTCGGTATCTGATTCCTCATTCGGGCGTAGCAAGACGATCACATCCTCCGGGCCGAGACCCGTATTGACCACTGGACGCGTAACGCGTCGAGTGTCATAACCAATCGGCGAAACATACGTTCGCACGCATTTCACCACACCGTTGAGAAGTAAATACCTGCCGCTGCAGAATAGTGCAGTACACCACTCCAGAGAACATATAACTGCACATATTTGTCTGTTGGTAAACAATATTAAGTGCTCCCCCTTCGAACGCTGTGGTATGGAAACTACCAACGGGATGGGCAGCCAGTCCACCTCGCGGGTACGGCGGGTGACCGCAACACTCACGCCCGAATCTCGCTTCCCCGTTCCACAATCCGATGGTTACTCTGTCTACTCGGCGTTGCTGTCCGTGCTGTCGGGTGTCGACGCCGATGTCGGTGCGAGCGTCCACGACTCGCCGATGGGGAGCCTCCACTGTAGCGGCTTGCAAGGACCGTTCGGCGAGAGCGATCGGTCACACCACAAGACATTGCTGCCCGGCAAAACCTACGAGCTCTCGATTGGGATCGTCCACCCCGACGACGCTGACGTGTTTCAGGCGCTCGTGAACGCACTCGTTCTTGAGGGTGAGATGATCGAGCTGAGTCATGGTAAGTTACGAGTGGAGCGCTTCGAGAGCGAGAAAACATCTCACGCGGATATTCTCGAAGAGGCAGCTGGCGTCGACAATCCCAGCCTTGAGTTTGACTTTCGAACAGCTACGTGTATCGAGGAGGCTGGTTCTGTCACCACGATGTTTCCAACGAGACAGGCTGTCTTCTCGAGTCTATTGGGGAAATGGAACCGAACTGCACCCGACGACCTAGAGTTGGAAATCGATCGGGAGACGCTCGCATCATCAGTAATCGAAAAACCGGACGATTCGAGTTATCGTACACATAGCGTCCTCGTCAATCGTGTCGAAGGCGACAACGGAAATCCCCACCCCCTTTTTAGACAAGGATTCTCAGGACGCTGTGAATACGCGTTCAAAGATGCAAGCGACAGCGTGGAAAACGCAGTGACTGCGCTCGCGCTGTTCGGGGAGTATTCCGGCGTTGGAAGTGCAGTGGCTCGAGGGTGCGGTAATGTGACTGTAGAGGTCGATAATCAATGACCTGCACAATAGATAGAAAATCCCTAAATTGGGTTTTCTGTGGCCGTAAATTGGATATCGCTCAGGTTTCAATCCCTTCAGAGGTTTCCACTCCATATCAATCCGAGCAGATATTAAGTTCTGTCGAAAAGTGCATTAGTGAATTAGATATCCCTCAGCACCCTAGGCAATTATTATGCTCCAGGCTGTACAGCAAGTTAAGAATGATAGGAGGCGGACTTTCTTATCAAGGAAAAGTGTTCAAAGTGAAGTGCGTCTCAGAATCTAATGGGGTGCAGACACCGATGTCTTGGACGGGGATTATTAAGTTTCAAAATAGGGAAACTCATCGATTTATCACCAATATTGACGGCATTTCTAAGGGAGACACTTACAGACTTCGAAAAGGCACCCTTGATAGTATCGCACCATCAAATGTCGTAATCCGTCTATCATGTATCTCTGAGGTCGATAATCAATGAATCCAGAAGCTGCTCGAGAAGCCCACGAGACGATCGTTGGGAGTACAAACCTGTACGGGAATATAATCGATGCAGCGGGAGAGTACGATGCTAAAGTTGATTCCACGGCCAACTCATCACTTGCAGCGCATATCCTGAATGCAGTTACGATCGGCGTGAACGCGTTCGTGTACGAAGTTGTCGGCCCGAACGATGATCTATTCGAAGACTACGGTGAGGATGTTCGCGTTCTTGCAGCTGCGCTCGCACTCCACGACACGAATAAGTTCGTACGGGAAGCGTACAATGTAGACGTTGATGGAAACAACGCCGAAGCGTTTGACTGGTACTTCGACCCGAAGCCGGACGAGAATGGTCAATCGCGAGAAGGAGACCCATTCGGAATTGAAGCATTTCTTGGCGATGGCTATCGAGACGATCTCCAGTATCTCGTACAACGGACAGAAAGTACAGAAGATAGCTCAGGAACACGTGGGATCGACTCATCATTTCGAGGACTTGAACGGTATTGTCGAATCGGTGATAGTACTGCCTCTGTCGCGCTTCGAGATGGTGTCGAAGGGGTCTATGACCAGCTTTGCACCTTGATGGATTCGGATGACGTTCACAAAGCCGAGTTCACGCAGCTCGAACAACCAATTCTGAACGATGCACTCCTAAGCGCAACGAAAGAGGTCATTTCCGGTGATACTGGCGACGAAACACACGGTGTCGTTATTGGGAGCACCCCCAATGAGATCGTTTACTTGGGTGAACTGGCCAAGCGATCGGTACTCAAAGAAAGGGTTGCAGAACGGGCGCCAGAGCGGATTAGTGCTGACTTTGACTTCGAATGCAAACTCAACTGGAACTCGTTTGATTACGATGTTCTCGCAGAAGTTAACATCCCTGTCAGGGAAAAAGAGCAGAAGATTACAGAGGCATTTCGAAATTTGCTCGAACGGGGGTCGGCAGGAGTCGAACCGTTTGAATACATTTCCGAGGAGTTCGACCAGTATTTCCCCGTCCTAGCGAAGGCAATCTATATCGATGGTCAATCCGAATTTGCTGATCAGGACGTTCAGGAAGCCTATAATCGAATAGAGGAGGAGCAGGGAGTCCAAAAGGTCAAACTTCACTTCGTCGCATATCTCGTCCAAAATTACGATGACCACGCCGGATTCTTAGAGGCCTTTGCTGACGAAATCCGGCCCGACCTTCACGACGATCTGGAACCGGAAACGGATGCGATCGGTACTGTCGTTGATCGGTTCTTCGACGGAAGTGGCGCTCCAGACCTCGGCCCTAAAGACGAAATGTGCTTCTTGTGTGGTGCAGAGACGGATACCAAGTATCAGAAGGGGCTCAGCGCGGTTTATCGCACGCAGGAGTACTCCCGCCGTGTTCCACCGCATGCGAAGTACAAATCGATCTGTGAGGTGTGTAACCTCGAGTATGCGCTGTTTTCGTTCGTCTGTGAACAGAACGACGTCAGTACGAACAACGCAGTGGAGATTGCGTACTTTTACTTCGATGATTTCCTCGGTGATGTCCGTGTTCGAAGCGGTCGAATGGGGAATCTCGTTCAGGGAGATAGCGACGAATTTGATGATCCCATAGTACGGGCAAGTCTGGTGGAACCGCAATACTTCCTTCAGCCAATCTATGTGCTGAACGAGAACCACCGGATGGCAGTTGTTCGGCAGGTGATGCAGGCTGCCCAGAAGTCTGGGATGAAGGTGGTCATCGGACGACCGTTTACGCGCTTCGAGAGCGCGGATTCGGTCTTTACTGATGAGGAGGCCACCCGACCACAAGAACTCCTCAATCTTGACGAAGCTGAGCGATTCGGACCGCTCCCGTCGTTCGTCACGGACAGCCGTACGGATTCGCACCTCAGGCGTGCACTCCAACTGTTCAAAATCATGAGTATGGTTGGGCAGGACGCGAACTTGAGCAACTCCTACCTCCATCTTGACCGTGACACCTTCCACAGCATCGCCGATTTTGCAGTCGTCAACCACGAAAATGCAACCAGACTCCCAGACTTACGGGAGTACTTCGAAACCTATCACCAAGATGCACTTATGGACATGAAAACCGTCGCTGAACGGGGAATAGACCTGTTCGGCCCACAATACAACAGCAAGTACAAGAAGACGAAAGTATTCCGTGAGGCGCTGGATGCCTTCCTTAGCGGAAAGAGTCAACAGATGGCTGACGACGAGCTCGTCGAATACGTCGAGAGTCAGGTGTACGCTGCGGCCGATCGTGAAGACTACGCTGGGCATGCGACGACCGAGCAGGCGGAGGCGTTCGTCGAGGCAATTCGTTCGTATCTCGTCGAAAACGACCTCTACAATCTGAAAAAACTCTCTGACTGGGAAGACGCACTCGTCAACTCATACTACTACGCATACGATCAAGCACTCCAAAACCAATAATGACGCTCGACTATCCAGACAAAGGCCTCGTTGAATCGTTCGGAATCTACCGCAAACGCAAACCATCTGTCACACTCGTCGTGAAGCGTGACGTAACCGAACCAACGCTGTTCCGTAACTCCAATCATGACCGTGCAGAAACACAAGAGTTTGGCGATAAACTCCACGCTCAGGTCAATGGCGAGAAGTTCACTAGCAAAGAGCGACTTACCGGATTAGATCTCTTACGGGAGTTGGATGACGAACTCGTTCACGAAGAGTACGCATACAACGAACCTGTCGATCTGGAGAAGTCACTAAACGTAGGAACGATCACGTATGGTCTTGCAGGAACGGGTGATCAAGACTTCGCGATCAAGTCTCGAGTGGTGGAAGGATACACGTATACGACCGAGGAGTACGATCTGATGAATAAAGAAACCCGAAACGCCGTCTACGAGTCTGGGACCATGCGCGACGCTGAGGGCAACCAATCTGAAGCGCTCTTCGATTTCGTGAAGGTACAGCCAGGCAACGATCTGGTTCACTTCATCACACTAGAGGCAGCCACCGGTCCCATGTTGTTATACGCCCTTCACAACGTTTTGAACACCGGGAAGTATGGGGCACGCGAGACGCGAACCGGCCGAAACATTCGAAATACTGTACTCGGAATCGTTCTTGGGAACCACGACACGTCACTGTCGACCGGTGAACTCCTCATGGAGTACCACAGTGAAGATGCAGATCTCGAGGACAGTATCGGTACGTACGTGGATAGCGTGCGGCGATCGGATTGGGATGTCTACGGTGAGTTTGACGGTGCTGATGACGCACCAGAGTGGTTCGATCGATTGGTTGCAGTCGCCTCTCGAAAGGCAGATGATGCCGATGACGTGTTGCGAGAAGAGTTTACAGCCCTGATTGAGGACGCGAAAGGCGAGTTACTTGGAGATGATTGAACAGACGTTCGAGGCAACGCTGTATGCCCCGCTCTTCTACTCGAGTTCGGAGGGGCGTGCGATTCGAACACAGCCAACGCTCTCTTCGACAGCGTTGATGCATGCCCTGGGCTATCGATACTTCGGAATGGAAAAACGGTACGCAGAGTTCGGAAATGAAGCTACGTCGGCTGATTACTCCCACCTCAAAGAGGCACCGTTTTTTGTCACAGATATGCGCCCGATCACCGTCCAGACCGATGAGCGGACGTTTCGGAGTACGGATTACCGATCCGAGCGACATTTCACGACCAATGATACGGACCTCGCAAAACAGATCGCTGGAACGAAGTCTATCCCCTCGATCTTAGAGGATTCAGGAGCAGCGTATCAAACGATTCGGAACTACGTTGGAATTTCGCCTGGATCAAAGTTCGAATTCACGGTCTGGAGTGAAAATGAGCTCCCTCACCAGCCATTTTTCCGGATGGGTATCAAACAAACTGGGGAATTCCGAGCAACGATCGCCGAACTCCAAACACTCGTTTTGAATAAATATCTTCTTTCGGAAGTGTATGGGCTGTCGGACGAACTGCTTGCAGCGTTGATGGAACACAGTCAATCGTTCGAGCGAGGAAACGATCCACGGTTGCAGCATTTCATTGGAGCGGATCCTGAGTTTGTTCGTGAACGTATCCTTCCGGAGGTGCTGGGATGAACCAATTTACCGTTGAAGGAGCATCTCTCGCAACAGAGCCTCCGAAGTCGCCACTCAAAAGACAAGGGTTTGATCGGGCCCGGGCCTTCCAGAACCGGGTTGTTGAGTGGATCGACAACGGGTCTGAACCGGTCTCGGTTATTCGCGCACCCACCGGTGCAGGAAAGACGGCAACCTTCTACGAACTTATCGAATCACGTGACATGACGTTGCTGGTTTATCCGACGAATGCCTTGTTGCGCCAGCAACGCGAACGATTCGAAGCAGAGGAGTTCAATACTGCCGTCTTAAACGGAAATACTTTGGATGGACACGGGCACGAACGGACAGAAAACCTTCTCAAATTCGCAAACAGATATGCTACGGATTACGATGTCGTGCTCACCAATCCTGACATTCTTCAGGCCGCAATACAGGCGATGTACCGTGGCGGTGACGTCATGCGCTTTTTCAACTTCTTCGATGCGGTCGTCTACGATGAGTTCCACTTCTATGACGCACTCGCTGCAAGTGGATTACTGCTCCAAATCAAGATACTAGAGGAACGTCACTCTAATCCAAAGATTCTGCTTGCATCAGCGACTCCGAACGAAGACTTCGTGGAATTTCTCGATGAACAGATCGGGCTAGAAGTTCACGATATTGATGCAGAGTATGTCGATGATGGTGACCGGTTTCGACAGTCGGTTGAAGTCATCAGACACGAGGATCGGCGAATTCTCGAGCAACGGAACAAGATTGCGACATCCTTACAGGAAGAACTCGACTCGGTCGATACCTATGACGAACCGCATACTGTTATCGTGTTTAATAGTGCAAAGGATAGCAATGATTTCCACGAATTCCTGCATAACGAATATCCTCGAGTCTTCGAACACGTCGCAAAGGATAACGGGTTCGATACGAACGATGAGCAAGCGAACCTAGACGATAGGGAATTCTATATACTCAATACGACGAGCAAAGGCGAAGTTGGGTTGGACTACGACGTGACAACCCTGTACATGGAAAAGCCATTCGAGGCAAGTGCATTTCTGCAACGGTTCGGACGTGCCGGTCGTCAATCCGAGGCGACGGTTCACGTGTACGGACTTGGACAGGGGCCTTGGGGTAACGATGTGGACTTTTCAACATTTACTCAACAAATCTACAATGGGTTTGATCCCTCAGAGATGGACCATGGATGGCTCTCAGATCTTGTTGGGTTTCGAGCGGCGTATGCGATCGCGGTTCGCGAGGATAATTGGGGATGGTTCAACCAAGAACTCCGCGAGGATTTCGAAACGAACATTGAGAAGTACAGTCAATGGAGGGGATTCATCGCAAAAGTTGATGAGGAAATCGACGAAATAAAGGATGGGTTCGCTCCTGGAAAATACCAAAGAAATAACAAAGAAGCGAAGCTATTGCGCTTCACACGCTCCTGCTTTGAGGTCTTTCAGGGGCTTCGAGGACAATCGTTATCTGCATCGGTTAAGTACCCACGCGGCGATCGATTGGGGTTGACAACGTACGGTCTGACGACAACACTGCGAAATTACGACATTGATCGAATAGAGGACGATGAAGTTCTCGTTTTGAAGCCAAGCGGAGACAATGCATTCTCAGTAGTAACGGCTCGACTACCCGAATACGAGTCAGAACCGACACAGTACGACAAACCAACGTACGAAATTGAGGATCTACTTCAGACAAAGATTCATCGTCGAATCGATCAAGCGACCCTCAATAGTACGTTTGAGGTCAGTGAAGATCTCTTACATCGGTTCTTTCAGATCATCCGTATTATTGATGCTATCATTCCAAGTAGGATTACCACTTCCGAGTACGAAATCAATATCGAGAACGATACTAACGGTCCACCAACCATTGAAACTCGACTTCGATCAAGATGATTGATGGATTGATCAATGTCTCTGACCTGAACCAGTACTCATATTGCGCACGTCGATACTGGTATTTACATTTCTATGACACACAGGGGAGAAACTATGAGCGGATCGAAGGGAAGTCGAAACACGAAAACCAATCTACTCGGGGTGACTGGTTGAATGAACTCTACCTCGAATCCGAAACTATTGGACTGAAGGGGAAAATAGATATCCTCGATCTCGAGGACGGCCGTGTTGTGCCAGTTGAACGAAAGCGAGCTGAGAGTGGTGATTATTACAAAAGTGATGAGTTGCAACTCGCAGGCTACTGTATGCTTCTGGAGGATCACTTGAACGAACCTATTCGAGAGGGGGCGATCTATCTCTATGAAACAGATCAACGAATGCACATTCCGATTACAGCAGATCAACGAGAGACCGTCCGCGAACAAATTGAGGCGATTCAGTCAATGACCGCAGATGATGTTCCACCATTCACGGACAACCCGAAGAAGTGCGAGGCTTGTTCCGCTAAAGAGTATTGCATGCCCGAAGAAACCGCTCTCCTCGAGCCTGACAAAGCGGTCGGAACCGGATGGGAGGATCACGCATGAAAGAGTCTGAGGGGATGTATGATGAGGCGGTGCTGTTCGTCACGAAACAGGGTACACAGATCCGCGTCGACGGTGGTCGGATCATCGTCTGGGACGTCGACGGTGACAAGGGGGAAATCGCGACGCGGCCGATGGGTAAGATTGACACGATCAACGTCTTCGGCGGGGTGAACTTTTCGACGCCGTTCGTCGCGAAAGCGAACGAGCACGGGATCGTCCTGAACTACTTCACCCAGCATGGGAAATACCGAGGAAGCTTCGTTCCGGAGAAGAACACGATTGCTGAGGTTCGTCGAGCACAGTACGCCCTCTCGAGAGACAAGGAACTCGAGATCGCAGCTGCGATGATCACCGGAAAAGTCCGGAACGCACGGACACTTCTCTCCCGAAAGGGCGTCCATGGTACGGACGTATTGAAGGATCTCGGCGTCCGTGCCGGAAAGGCACGGAACAAGGACGACCTCCGAGGTACGGAAGGCGAAGCGGCCGAACGGTACTTTGCCCGACTCGACGAGACGTTGATCGACGGTTGGACATTCGAAAAGCGGACCAAGCGCCCACCGGAAGACCATATCAACTCGTTACTCTCACTGACTTACGTCTTCATGAAAAATGAGGTACTGGCCGCGTTGCGCCAGTACAACCTCGATCCGTTCCTGGGCGTTCTGCACGCCGACCGACATGGTCGGCCGTCGCTCGCACTCGATCTCCAAGAGGAGTTCCGACCGATTTTCTGTGACGCTTTCGTTACGCGACTCGTCAATCGAGGCGTCGTGACCCATGACGACTTCCGCAAGGACAACCGACTGAACGACGACGCATTCAAGACGTACCTCTCGAAGTTCGACGAGTATATGCAAGAGGAGTTTACTCATCCCCATTTCGAGTACACGGTCACGCGGCGGAAAGCCGTCCGTCAACAATCGATCCTCCTCCGAAAGGCGATCACAGGTGAAATGGACGAGTACCACGCTCTCACCTTCGACAGATAACCATGCGTCTCGCAATCGCGTACGACGTCAGTGACGATTCGAACCGTCGGCGAGTATACCGCACGCTCGAGCGCTACGGCGCATGGAAACAGTACAGCATATTCGAACTCGAGATCTCGAAAACCGATCGTATCGAGTTGGAAGACGAACTCAAATCCCACATCGAGCCGTCCGACGGTGATCGAATTCGGATCTACCGACTCTGTAATTCCTGCGTTGACGCGATCGAGGATATTGGTGCCTCACAGTCCGGTGAGCAGTCAAACGTCATCTGAACTGGAAATTTCCTATTCCGTTTTCATCGACCTATATAAACCGCGTGTACAGTGGGAGTCGACGAAAGTAGCGGTGGAATTCAGCGCTCGAGAAACGCTTATTAGCGCTATAGCCGTATATTTACCCCCTGTCGCGACGCACCGAAAACCCAGAACGGGATTGAAACGATGCTGTGATGTCGACCGTCGACCCGCTGAGCACCGGTCGCGACGCACCGAAAACCCAGAACGGGATTGAAACGATCGCGTAATGTCCGCCGCAGAAAACGCTGCAGCGGGTCGCGACGCACCGAAAACCCAGAACGGGATTGAAACGTCGGCGATCGAGATCTCTGCTACGTTCAGGAAGAGTCCGTCGCGACGCACCGAAAACCCAGAACGGGATTGAAACATTTTCGACGGAGTTGACGACCGGCTCACACGCGACGTCGCGACGCACCGAAAACCCAGAACGGGATTGAAACATAGGAGTCGATTCTGATTCATCTCAGTCGATAGTCGCGACGCACCGAAAACCCAGAACGGGATTGAAACGCGCGAAAAGAGCGATGGAACTCTCGAGGGGCCAGCGGTCGCGACGCACCGAAAACCCAGAACGGGATTGAAACAACTCGACGTCGGTCGTGTCCTCGACGATCTCGAAGTGTCGCGACGCACCGAAAACCCAGAACGGGATTGAAACGCCTTTGGTATCGCGCAGGATACCACGCTTGCACGGTCGCGACGCACCGAAAACCCAGAACGGGATTGAAACTCGCCCATGTGCTCGAGCGAGTCCTCTTTGAGCTCGGTCGCGACGCACCGAAAACCCAGAACGGGATTGAAACGTTGATCGTCGGGATCGTCCCTTCCCACCCAGTCCCGTCGCGACGCACCGAAAACCCAGAACGGGATTGAAACACTTCCCACCGGCATCGGCAGTACGGGTGGAGCGGGTCGCGACGCACCGAAAACCCAGAACGGGATTGAAACTTTCGGATCCGGGAACGCGAATACTATGGCGTCTCGGTCGCGACGCACCGAAAACCCAGAACGGGATTGAAACTCGGGAACAGTGTGACGTGCACCTGGCGTTCGCGGAGGTCGCGACGCACCGAAAACCCAGAACGGGATTGAAACATGATGTCGGCTTCCTCGAGCTCGGAGGCGGCTGTCGCGACGCACCGAAAACCCAGAACGGGATTGAAACACGATCTCGTCGGCGTTCGCCAGTCGGCTGATCGCCCGCTGGAGTCGCGACGCACCGAAAACCCAGAACGGGATTGAAACTAACGATAGACGGGGTGCGCGGCGAAGGCGGCGCAGAGTCGCGACGCACCGAAAACCCAGAACGGGATTGAAACTTTGACGAGCCGGTGACGGTCGCGATCAACGAGTGTCGCGACGCACCGAAAACCCAGAACGGGATTGAAACCAGAAGGAGGTTCCGATCCTCAGCATGGCCGACACCGTCGCGACGCACCGAAAACCCAGAACGGGATTGAAACGGATCACCCACGTGTCCTCATCGAGTGGCACCCGACGTCGCGACGCACCGAAAACCCAGAACGGGATTGAAACGGAAACTGCTCGACTTCCTCGAAGGTCACGAAACACCACGTCGCGACGCACCGAAAACCCAGAACGGGATTGAAACTGGGTCTCGGCGACCGCGTACGCCGGTCCAACGTCCTGTCGCGACGCACCGAAAACCCAGAACGGGATTGAAACCAACCGTGGCGTGTGGTTGTTCAACGAGGACGATTAGTCGCGACGCACCGAAAACCCAGAACGGGATTGAAACGCCACGACCTCCTCGACGTCGTCCGGGACTGTCCACGTCGCGACGCACCGAAAACCCAGAACGGGATTGAAACTCCATATCGACCTCAACGCCGAGCAACAACGTTGCTTCTCCGTCGCGACGCACCGAAAACCCAGAACGGGATTGAAACGCGTTCGAGACGACTGACGACACCGAGACGGCCGAAAGTCGCGACGCACCGAAAACCCAGAACGGGATTGAAACAAGACGATCTCGGACAACCGCAGCCCGTAGCGAACATGTCGCGACGCACCGAAAACCCAGAACGGGATTGAAACTAACGATAGACGGGCTGCGCGGCGAAGGCGGCGCGTCGCGACGCACCGAAAACCCAGAACGGGATTGAAACGTCGATCATCTCCTCCGCGGTTTCGGTGCTGTGGTCGCGACGCACCGAAAACCCAGAACGGGATTGAAACTGTGCCTCGAGAAAGTGGTTGTAGAACCGGGACACCGTCGCGACGCACCGAAAACCCAGAACGGGATTGAAACGATTCGTCCTGGAGGTCGTGGACGATCTCCTCGAGCTGTCGCGACGCACCGAAAACCCAGAACGGGATTGAAACGCAGCGAACACACACGCCTTGCCGTTCGGCTGCGGCGGTCGCGACGCACCGAAAACCCAGAACGGGATTGAAACCCCATCGTCCGTCTGGCCGTCGTAGACGGATGCCACGGTCGCGACGCACCGAAAA
Organism: Natronoglomus mannanivorans; assembly: GCA_025517485.1. Lineage (GTDB taxonomy): Archaea > Halobacteriota > Halobacteria > Halobacteriales > Natrialbaceae > Halomontanus > Halomontanus mannanivorans. The sequence goes on from JAOPKB010000015.1 coordinate 135,766, forward strand.
CCCAGAACGGGATTGAAACATCGCCCTCGAGCCATTGCCGGAGGTAGGGAGCGCCGTCGCGACGCACCGAAAACCCAGAACGGGATTGAAACGGGGGTCGTTGTGATCGGCGAGACGCACCGCAACGTCGCGACGCACCGAAAACCCAGAACGGGATTGAAACACGTTCGAAACTGAGACGTTCTCACAGATATTGATGTCGCGACGCACCGAAAACCCAGAACGGGATTGAAACGACGGACGCCGTCGAGAAGGCTGGTCTCGAGCATGAGGTCGCGACGCACCGAAAACCCAGAACGGGATTGAAACCCGATTCTCCGCAACCGGCACAGACGACCATCTCATCGTCGCGACGCACCGAAAACCCAGAACGGGATTGAAACAGTTCGTCGCGGTCGGTCATCGTCCCTCGCGGTCGGCGTCGCGACGCACCGAAAACCCAGAACGGGATTGAAACCTGGAACCGGTCATCTCTTGATCTCCCAGCGGCCGTGTCGCGACGCACCGAAAACCCAGAACGGGATTGAAACGGATGGCTGCGATGGACGAAGATATCGACACGACGGTCGCGACGCACCGAAAACCCAGAACGGGATTGAAACTACCTGCTACTCCTGCGGCCGTGAGTGGCTCGAGAAGTCGCGACGCACCGAAAACCCAGAACGGGATTGAAACCTTCGGGCGTCTCAGCACCGATACTGAGGGACACGTCGCGACGCACCGAAAACCCAGAACGGGATTGAAACATCCACTAGTCGCGGTTGTCCAGATATCAGATCCATGTCGCGACGCACCGAAAACCCAGAACGGGATTGAAACGAGATCACGAACAAAGGTCTCCTGCAGTTCTCGTACAGTCGCGACGCACCGAAAACCCAGAACGGGATTGAAACGACCGAGGAGCATTAGCGCCGCGAACCACGCGCCGACTGTCGCGACGCACCGAAAACCCAGAACGGGATTGAAACTTGTCGCTCATGCTTCGATCACTCCGCTATCCTCGCGTCGCGACGCACCGAAAACCCAGAACGGGATTGAAACCCGCCGTGGGACATCGCCGTGTGCTCGTTCGGGTTGTCGCGACGCACCGAAAACCCAGAACGGGATTGAAACAAGGCCGAGCCGATCAACGGCGAGATCAACGCCGAGTCGCGACGCACCGAAAACCCAGAACGGGATTGAAACGGACGGAGACGTACCAGATCACCAGCTACTCCGTTGTCGCGACGCACCGAAAACCCAGAACGGGATTGAAACCATCGTCTTCCTCTTCGTTCTCTTGGCGCTTCTCGAGTCGCGACGCACCGAAAACCCAGAACGGGATTGAAACCGAACCTCGCCGATCTCGTCGAGGAATCGTCGATGGAGTCGCGACGCACCGAAAACCCAGAACGGGATTGAAACAAGTCGTGGGAATCCGGTATCGCGACACGACCGGGCGTCGCGACGCACCGAAAACCCAGAACGGGATTGAAACGTCATTGATCTCCCTCGCGCTCGGAACAGCCCACGTGTCGCGACGCACCGAAAACCCAGAACGGGATTGAAACAATGCCTGCTGCGTACGATGCTCGCCGTCGATCTTGTCGCGACGCACCGAAAACCCAGAACGGGATTGAAACAATCCGGTCTGTTCTCCGGCGTGATCGGCACGATCCGTCGCGACGCACCGAAAACCCAGAACGGGATTGAAACCCGGACGGTCAGTTTAGGCGTTCAAGTGCGATACAGTCGCGACGCACCGAAAACCCAGAACGGGATTGAAACAGGGACAGCGGAAACTCGAGGTCTCTGTCGGTTGGGTCGCGACGCACCGAAAACCCAGAACGGGATTGAAACGGTCTCAGAACAGGATACCGCTCACGTCGTCGGGTCGCGACGCACCGAAAACCCAGAACGGGATTGAAACGCACCAACTGGGTCTTCGGGGTGCCGACGACGTGAGGTCGCGACGCACCGAAAACCCAGAACGGGATTGAAACAACTGAAGACGATGAAGACGACGTCGGTGACGATCCACGTCGCGACGCACCGAAAACCCAGAACGGGATTGAAACTGTTCGAAGAACTATCGGATCGAATAGCGGCCGTAAGTCGCGACGCACCGAAAACCCAGAACGGGATTGAAACAAAACTGGTTGTTGGTCGGTTGTCGATGCGTTATAATGTCGCGACGCACCGAAAACCCAGAACGGGATTGAAACGAAAGACGCCGTCGAGAAAGCGGGCCTCGAGCGCGAGTCGCGACGCACCGAAAACCCAGAACGGGATTGAAACCTATTTCATCGAGTGTTTGCTCGAGAATAGTCCGATGGTCGCGACGCACCGAAAACCCAGAACGGGATTGAAACTCAGACGACTGCTTCCAGCGGATTCGGTACTGGCCGTTGTCGCGACGCACCGAAAACCCAGAACGGGATTGAAACAATCGACGATGGATCGTGAGCGATGTAAATCAGGATGTCGCGACGCACCGAAAACCCAGAACGGGATTGAAACCAGCAAGACGGCGATCCGCTTGAGGAGGAGCAATCGTCGCGACGCACCGAAAACCCAGAACGGGATTGAAATAGAAGCGTGATATCCTCTCTACCGGCCGAACCCGGAGTCGCAGCAGGAAGAAAATCACTGGGATTAGTCTAATCACCGTATTCGTATTAGGTGGTCTCAGTGCAGTTTCCGGACGGCAACATTACGAGTTTAACTGCGAGACAGATGTTTTTGGACGATCTACTTCTTTGAGTTACTACTGCCACATTCTATAGCCATATGTAATTTATCTACTGTGTGGTGTCCGTATTCTTGAGATACAGATGTCGTGTCCTATAAATCCGCTCCACAGGTGCTGTGTATATTCCCCAGTAGCTACAGAGAGTCACGTTCCAGACCGCGAATTTACTTTGTGATACGCCCAATACCATTACTACATTTGTCTTAAGATTTAATCTTCAAGAGCGTCGATCGCGTCGTTCAACTCACCCGTCTCGATATCCGAATAGGCCGCTTTCGTCGTCTCGATCGACTTATGACGAAGCGCCGTCTGTGCCGTCGTCGGATTCTCCCGATACAGTTCGTCACCGAGCGCTCGGCGAGCGCCGTGTGGTTTGAGATACTCCTCGTCTTCTCCGAGCCCGATTCCCGCATCCTCACAGAGCTGTTGCATCACTCGTCGAGCGCCGGCAGTCGAGATCGACGGCGGCGCCACCTCGTATTCGCGAAGCAGTTCGTCGACGTCGTTGTTCGAGAGGAGTGTCTCGATCGTCGACTCAGGGTGATCTCCCTCGAGGCCCTCTCGAAACCGTGCATACTTCGACGGGGCGTGATCGCTCGGGAACACGGGCCACTCGTCTATCGGCGGCTCGAGGACGTCCTGCCACTGCGAAAGCGCCTCTCGAGGTCGCGACGGTAAGGGTGCAGCCTCGATGTTCCGTGACTTCCCGAGCACACGGAGCACGCCGTCCTTGAGGTTCACGTCGGACCATCGCAGTCCGTTCCTGGTCTCGTCGCCAGAGACGGCGAACACCTCCGCACCACGGACGCCGGTCTTCCCGAGAACGTAGACGATCGCACGGTCGCGCATCCGTTGCTCGAGGATCTGAGACGGCACTCGTGGTGGCTCGAGTGCGGAATCGACGCGTCGATCGACGAACTGGAACAACTGCTGGCGATCCGCTGGATCCCAGAACTGGCGCTCGCGTTCACCGCGATCCTCTGGGAGGTTTTCTGTCGCCCGGTTCTTACGAGCGGGATTCGTATCGAGCAGTCCTTCACGAACACAGTACCCGAGAAAGCCGGCGACGTAGTCGAAGTACGTGTGCGCTGTCGACGCCGCAATGTCGCCCGCCTCTTCGTCGTCTGCGAGTCTCGAGGTGTACCTGCGACAGTCGTAGACGTCGATCGACTCGACGTCGTCGGTGCCGTTACGAGTGAGGAAGGTCTCGAACCGATCGAGGACGGGCCGCATGTTGTTGGCCGAGGTATCAGAGAGTGTTCGAAGGTAATCGCTTCGAACCGTTTCGAAGGCCGTTCCCCCCGGAGTAGGTCGGTTCTGAGTGGAATCCATCGGTTGGGATGACTGTACAACGGTGGGGATAGTAAATTCACTCATCATAACTGAGGTAATCCGAAGTGGGTTCTGGAAATCGAATTTAGGTGTTTTGAGGCTTGTAACCTGAGAATACGTATGATCTACCAATCTATAAACCGGAAAGTGATATACAAAAATACACGCCGTGGAAGTTGAGACTACACTGGGCTTAGCGGGGCTGTAATGCGTGGTTTCGAACGACTGGTCGACTGGGAGCTACACCAATTCGACTCTCGAGCGCCTATTCTCATCATACTACCAACTATTTTTAGAGAAATCCGAGTCTGCTACCAGTGTTTCCACTCAGAACATCGGCGTTTGCCCAGACTGAATGGTCTTCTACCCGATTCCAGTCTCTTTCTTCAGCAGCGTCAGCGTATTATCGGCCGTCACGATCGGTGCGTGTTCGTACTCTCCGGTCAACTCGACCTACACGAGCAGATCAACGGCTCGCCAGATCGAGTACAGGAGACAGGCAAAGGCAAAATAGAAGAATCGCAGTCCGAAGTCCTTCGACGTCGTCGCAGCCATGAACCGCTTGATCGATTTGTAGCCGCTCTCGATCTCCCAGCGATAGCCGTACTCTGTAAGGAACCTGCCACCGCGATTCGACATGAATACCGAGTACTGTCGGTGATCATCGTGGTCGGAATTCTCTTTCCGTCGGTAGACCAGCGTCGTCTGGTGCCACTCGTTGTTCCCGAGATGGAGCTTCCGATCGGTCTCGTAGCGGTCCTGATCACGACGGAGCAATCGCTTCGCCTGTGCTTTTTCGCTGGTTTGCATCCGCTTGGGCACGACGTAGGAAAGCCCTCGTTGGCTGATCATCTCCAAAACGTGCTGACTGTCGAACTCCCGATCCATCAGCACGTTATCGACCTGAACGAGGTTCTCCGCAGAGTTGAGCAGATCTTCGACAATTTCCAGACGTGTCTCGCCCCGTTTGACGGGACGAGCATCCAGTACGATCGGGACAGCGTTGCCGACTAACTGGACGGTAGCCCACTGATAGGCGTACTCATCGGTTTTCTCTTTTGTTCCGATGATCTCGTCTTCGTGGCCCGTTCTATCGCCGGTGAAAGGATCGGCTTCAGTGATGTCGATCGCGATGATCCCTGCTCGGAAGAACTGATCTGTCTCCGCGACTTCGTTCAGGAGGCTGTCGACGGCCTGTTGGTACATCTCTCTGATCTCCGCGATGGAGAGGGCACAAATCTGTTCGCGATGGGAGTGACCCAACGGTGTCCGGTCTCGGTTCGACTCGTAGGTGAAGCTGCGAGCTCCCTCGTTGGCAGCGAGATTCTCACGGAGTCCCAGATACGTCTGTAAGCCCCAGTAGGCATTCTCGTGGATCTCACACCCCTCACCTCGGTTCAGTGAGAACGCCGGGAAGACGACTCGGCTGACGTGGTCTGTGACTCTCTCTGCCTGTCCCAGAACGCTCTGCTCGTCCGATGTCGAATCTTCATCGTCACTGTTCCAATACCCGCTCTTCCGCTGGGGTTCGCGTGGGATCGAGACACCCGCGTTCTGGGCCTTGATGAGAATCGTCCGCGCAACTGTCTCCACCGTACTACGAAGATCTGCACTGAACCGTTTGTTCCAACTCCGCCATAGCGTCGACTGGTCTGGGACCGTCTCTAACCCCAGCTGATCGCAGAGCGAGGGATGACGGTTGAAGTACTCAACGAGCGCTGTTACGTGGTCCCACCCGTAGCATTCTTCCAGCACGAACATCCGGAAGAGTGTGGCCATCTCGTAGCTGGTTGACCCTGCATAGCGGTCGTCTGTGTTGAATTTGAAATATGCCAGCGGGAGCGAACAGACGAACTGCTCGACAGAGGTGTGGGCGTCGTGCCTGAACCACGTTTCTGCGACGACCCGAACATCCGATTCTAATGCATTGAGCGAGGCTCGATCGTACAACAGTGTCGAATCGTATACTGGCCAGTCAACGTACGATTGGCGGGCGATCTGTCGAAAAACAACTCGTCGTGAGTCGAGAGTCGAAGCCACTACAAGACGCTGGCAACGGCACGCTCAAGAACTTAGCGAAGCACGCGATAAAACTAGCAATGGCGGATAGTATGCACATTGCAAAGAGACGCATGTTGGAGGAGGATCCCATATTATAATATGTATAAAATCCGACGAAATGTTTTCTAGTCCGGTTAATTCGCACACCTACCCAACGGCCGATTCACTCAGTCATTCTTGAATCAAGGCTGATCCAGACGAGACCGTATGCATTGAGAAGGTCAGTCTCAACTACTGCCCACGCGAACGACTTGAGATCGTTAAAGCGTGTTTTTATCGCGGTGTTTCTGATCAGTGACGACCCCATCGTGATAGAGGATTTGATGGGGTCTTTCACTCGTCTGAGACGTGTCTCCACTCTAGTTAATCGAATCTTCAAGGACTTACTGACGTCAAACGCGTGATCCCACTAGAATCGTACTGAGGTGAATAAACTCTTGAGTATTACCGGCCTTCACCAACTTGCGAAATCTCCAGTAAGAAGCATTAACATTGATTTCCACGACCAAGTAAACACATATTTTCAAGAAATCAGTATCCGTTTTCTAGATTCTCTATTTCTGGATCTTCCCCTTCGATATTTTGAATGTATTCTTTGAGCCGATTTTGAAGATCTACTCTCGTGTCCCGATAATCTGATCGCCCTGCCAGATTCACAGACTCTTCCGGGTCACGGAACAGGTCATAGAGGTATCGTTCGACGTATCTCTCACTTGATTGCTGTCCATTTCCTCCTCGCCATCCTGTTGGAGACGGAGCTGCAATGGCGTATTTCCACCGGTCAGTGCGGATCGCTCGTCCAATTTGTGAACTACTGATTTGGATGAACGCATCTCTATCTTCGTCTATCGTTCCACCTCGCCTGGCTGGCAAAAGACTTGTCCCATGCATTTCTGAGGGTACCTCGAGTCCAGCAGCATCAAGCAGGGTTGGTGGTAAATCGATCAAACTTGTTACCTCATCAATATCATTTCCGGAATCGAATCCCGGGCCAGAGAGAATTGTAGGAACACGGACTGCAGATTCATGAGGCGTACACTTGTACTCGCCTGGACGTGTTCGGAAATGACAACCGTGGTCAGACGTAAATGTGAGAATCGTCTCATCTCGGATATTTTTCACGTTGAGCGTCTCTATCAGCCTACTTATACACTCATCAAGCCGCTCAATTATTCCATAATAGTTCGGCAACTCTTGGTACCAGTTTCCTGGGCGATTTTGGAGATCTGGTGGAACGTATGGGTTATTGGTGTGTCGTTCTGCGTACCCATCTGGTGGAATGAATGACCCCATATCATTTTGATTGTGTGGTTCTAGATAGGATACGATGAGAAAAAACGGCTCTGACAGCGACTCAATGGCTTCTATCGCATATTCCGTAAATGCATCAGCACGATACCCCTCAAACCTGATCGGGTCGTTGTTTGAGTCAAACAACTTGCCTTCGGTTGGATGAGTTGTGAACTCGGGTACATCAGCACCGGCCCAGAAATCTGTATATCCTCCTCGTCTCTCTTCAGGAACCGGTTCATCAAAACTACCAGAAATATGCCAATTGCCGATGAACCCGACATCGTATCCACCATCTTTGAATCGGTGTGCAAGCGTTGTTTCGTTACTTGATAGGGGGATTGAGTTTCGCCACACACCAGTTTCTGTAGCGAATTTCCCGGTATGGAATGATGCTCTAAAGGGTCCACAAGACGGTTGAGTTGTAATTGCTTGGCGTAGGACAGTTCCATCGTTTGCAAGTGAATCTAGGGTGGGTGTAATATCCATCGGGCATCCATAGGCGCCCAGTGTATCCCACCGCTGTTGATCCGTCAGAAGAACAATAACGTTCGGCTCCGTTCTGACTGAGCTGGGGGACATAATCCCCCCTCAATTAGATAAGACTTATACTTGACCGTCTATAACGCGGAAGTCAACTCTATTATATAATCAGCAATAAACCAATACTGAGTTCTTATAGTAGTGTCTCGGGTTTGTTTAAACACATTCTCTTTTAACTGTTGGAACGCTGTGTATCTAGGGGTCTTTGCCGTTGGTACTTCAGTTCGATAACTTATTTGGAGATAACGCATGGGATTCAGAACCTCGTTCTATTTCCACATATTCATATTCTCCCTACTAAATACACTCACTATGAGTTTTATAGTCATGATATCATCTGGATTCATATAATCTGGGGGTTCTCTATCCTTCCAAAAATTACAAACATATGCTTGTAATGTGTGGGAGTGGGGGGAACAGGTCGGATGATGAATCACGAACCATGACTGTCACAAATTTTCTTCGTTCGATCGAATATGATACCGGTTCTGAACAAAGTCAGCAGTACTACTGAGGAGGCTTGTGACATCCGGGTTCGTCATTTTCTCATCCGATTCCTCGGCAAATTTGGACACTGTGACGGCAGCAACTGCGTCACCATTTAGGTCCGTTATCGGGGCTGCTGTCGCAACGCGGTTCGATCGGAACTCATTGTGCTCGTGTGCGATCCGGTTGTTGTACACTCGTTGGAGTTCGTCATATAGATCATCACGGTTTGTGACCGTGTCCTTGGTGAAGCGTTGTAGGTTCTGTTCAAGGATTTGATCCCGATATTCTTCGGGCGTGTATGCAAGGATGGCTTTCCCACTTGCTGTAGCGTGCAGTGGTATCCGCTCGCCTTCTTGAATTTCAATATCGGATGTACTCTCTTCGGTAACCCGTGAGATGTACACCCCGTACCCGTGCTCTTTGATAACGAGACTTGCTACTTTGCCGGTCGCTTCAGCAAGTTTCTGCAGTGGTTCGTGAGAAATGTCGTAGATCGGCATGCGTGCTCGTACGGCTACACCGAGTTCGAGGAAACTAACGCTAAGACGATACCCCTGCTCATCTTTAACGACGAATCCGAGTTCCCGAAGTGTTGTGAGGTGTTTGTGGATCGTTCCCTTCGCCATCTCTAGTTCTTCTGCGAGTTCACTCACGCCTGCGTTTCCGTGAGCGTTGAGTGCACGTATTATCCGAAAACTCGTTATGGTCGTTTTCGCTTGCGCCCCGTCGAGGTTCGTTACGCGGTGATCGTCAGGGATGTCCATACTGACGGCAACGCATCAAAGAGGTAAATATGTTCATGATACGTGAACCCGAATTCCACTTATTTCCCGTTATACTCCATTTCACATTAACTAGTGTTATTTTATCCCTCGGGGTGACTGACTCGTTCATGAACTATGAAACACACCGTTTACGAGCTGCTATACTCTAACCCCGCATTCGACGAAGAGCACGTGAGTGGACGACTACATTGAGTACAAACATTTATGTACAACCGGAAGAAAATCCAGAGCAGACATGGTACGGTATGAGTTGCCACGGCGATCAGTGTTAGGTACAGCAGCAGGACTCTCCATTGCTGGATTAGCAGGTTGTTTTGGTGATGACGATTCTGACGACGGTAGTGGCGACGACATCGACGGCGAGAGCCTCGGGGAAGGAGACATCGAACTTGAGTTTTCGACCTCTGGTGGAGGCGTTGAGCGTGAAACCGTCGAATCACAGCTCGAGAGTTACGCTGATGCGAACGAAGACATCTCCGTCGAGTTCCTCCACATTCCGGAGAACTACGAAGATCGATTGCAAACGATGATGGGGGCCGATGAGGAACCGGATGCGTTCTTCGTCGGTCAGGAAGCTGTTTCCGCGTACGCCGACGCTGGAACTGTTGCCGACCTCGAGGGAGACTTTGACCAGGACATTCTGGACGACTTCGATCAGGACGTACTGGACGCGATGACACCGACTGATGGACTTCCTTATATCCCTAAAGACTTCCAGACTCTCGGTGTGATGTACAACCGAGAGGTATTCGCCGACGCGGGTTATGGGGAGTTCCCCGAAACGTGGAGTGAATTCCGCGACGCACTAGAGAACATTCAGGATGCAGGCGTCGTCGACTACCCATACGTCGAATTCGGTTCTGACCTGTTCGCGGGCTACATCTGGTACGCTTGGCTCGCCGCAAACGGTGGACAGGTCATGAACGACGATCGGACGGAGTGTGTCGTCGCTTCCGAGGAGGCCGAGGAAGTACTCGAGTTCATAGTCGAACTTCGGGAGGACGACCTCATGGGGATCGATTCGGAAGTGTCCGCAGAGACTGAGGACGGACGACTCGCAGAAGAACAGACTGCGATGGTTACTGGTGGCGGCTGGGTCCTCTCCGAGGCGAAGTCGAATTATCCGGACTTCGAAGACAATATTGGTGTCGCCCAGCCACCCCGTCCTGACGATGAAGAATACGGAAACTTCGTCTTCGGTGCCGGGTTCTCCGTGTCCAACAATACCGAATATTATGAGGAATCAGTGGGTCTCGTCGAATACCTGCTAGGTGACGGTATCATGCCGTGGTTGGAGACGGGGATCGCGATCCCTATTCACGAGTCGCTTCGAGACGAGGTCGAACTCTATGAAGAGGACGATCGGTACGAGACATTCTTCGAGATGGCCGACAGCCCCCGTCTCGGTTCATGGGAGTTCGGACCCCACACCCGTGAAATCTTCAACATTATCAACCCCCAAATAGAGGGTGTCCTACAAGGTCAGGTCGAACCCATGGATGCCCTCGAAACAATTGAGAACGAAGTGAACAACACGATCGAAGAATAAGCAGGATCGCACAGAACTCCACATGAGTGTCAAGAACCGTTTTGGTCGTGTGAAAGATACTTTGAGTACGCCAATTGAGCGTCTCGAACGTCTTTTCAATAGTGATACGAACAAGGACAACTTCGCTGGTCTTTTGTTCATCTTACCGAATATTATCGTCTTCTCGATCTTCCTATTCGGTCCCGTGTTGTTTGCGTTCTACCTTTCGTTTACCGAGTGGAACGTGCTAGCTGGCGAGCCTGAGTGGGTTGGTCTCGATAACTACATCGACATCCTCACACCGCCACCCTGGGAAGACGGCTGGGCCGTTCTCGACAATCCGACTGCGAACCTCTGGTGGCACGCGGTAATAAAGACGTCTACGTATACCCTCGGTGTCGTCCCACTCTCGATCTCTGGAGGACTTTGCGCCGCTCTCTTGTTAGACCGAGATCTCCGTAACAAACGATTGTTCCGTGCAGCGTACTTTATGCCAGTGATGCTCTCTGGTGCGGTTAGCGCCATTATCTGGCGGTGGATTCTGAACCAGGACGGTATCGTGAACAGTCTCCTCGAACCCATTGGGTTAGCGCATAACTGGAGCGGTGACCCGTCGACTGCGCTAGCTTCGGTCATGTTGATCGCCATCTGGGGAGGCATCGGATTCAATATGATAATCTTCCTGGCGGGACTGCAGAATATTCCGGAGGAACTCTATGACGCAGCTCGTATTGACGGTACTAGTGGCTGGCAGCGATTTCGTCACGTCACCTGGCCAAACCTTCAGAACACGTATTTCTTCGTCATTGTATTGTCTATCATCGGATCGTTCCAGGTGTTCGCAATCGCAATGACGTTCGCTGAAGGTGGCCCGTATTACGCGACGACGACGATCGCCGTCCTGATCTACCAAGAGGCGTTTCAGCACGGTAGCATGGGTGTAGCCGCTGCGATGGCGTTCATCCTGTTCAGCATTGTCTTCGTGTTCAGCTACTATCAGTACCGGGTTCGCGGTAACGGTGAGGTGAACTACTAATGGCACGATCGAACTATCACTACGCGGGATACGACCGGTCCGGACCGAGGTACTGGGCGAAAAAGCTCGGAATATACGCGCTCGTTATCGCAGGTGCCCTATGGCTCGTTGCACCGTTCTGGTGGACGATAACGGGCGCCCTCTCGGAGAATCCGGGTGCGGGTCTCGTCGTGTTCTTCCCCGCAGAACCGACGCTCGAGAATTTCGAGACGCTCGTCAACGAGGTTCCGATTGGGAGATGGTTCCTCAATGCATTCATCCTTGCGGGAACGGTCACGCTCTTCAATGTGACCTTCGACACTCTGGCAGGCTATGCGTTTGCCAAGTTGGAATTCTTCGCTCGCGATAAGATATTCTTGGCGTTCATCGGGACGATGATGATCCCGGGAATGGTCACGCTCATCCCGGTATACATCCTGCTCTCCGAACTAGGGTGGATCAATACATATCGCGGATTGATCGTGCCGTTCATTGCAAGCCCCTTCGGGATCTTTCTGCTCCGACAACACTTTTTGAGTCTTCCAACTTCACTCGGTGAAGCAGCCAGGCTCGATGGCTGCAATAAACTACAAGTGTTTTACCACATCTATCTCCCACTAGCGAAACCAGCGGTCGCGACGCTTGGTATCTTCACGTTCATGTTCTCGTGGAACGACTTCGAGTGGCCATTGATCATTGCCACGTCCGAATCGATGTATACGCTGCCGGTCGCACTGTTCGCCGTTCAGGGGAGGTATACCCAAGATTGGGGCCTTGTGATGGCTACAGCAGCGGTGATGGTCCTTCCAATTATTGTCGTGTTCCTCTTGGCCCAGCGGCACTTCATTAGAGGGATGACCTTAAGTGGGATGAAAGGATAGGTCAACTATCCGGATTTCACGATGACGCATCACGTACAACTTAGCCCTATACTCCTCGTTTCGATGAAGTTCCTGTACTACAAGATCACCTCTATCGTTCTCCTGAGCGTCGCCTTTTGGCTCGTCTCCCTTCCACTCGTTACGATTGGTCCGGCGTTAATCGCCCTCTCTGAAACGATTCGAACCGTCGCATCGGATGATCTATCCGAACTTGGCGCCCTCGAAACTTTTTTTAGGTCCGTTCGCCGAAATCTTGTGAGTGGTCTACCCCTTTCGGCAGTTCTGGTTCTCGTCCCGTTAGGGACGATTTTCTACCTCCAACTCGCACTTGAGGGAATGTCCGGCTACGCCACCCTCGGTACGATTATCGGCATTTACCTGTGTTTTTGTTGTCTCTTTTTCTCCGTACGTCTGGCCAGTATCTCTGTCCAGCACCGTTCGTGGGGGTTATCTCGTTCCTTTGAACACGCTATCGACACGACTCTTGATACGCTCGATGTCTCCGTCCTCTCTGCGTGTCTCTTTGCCGTTGTGCTCGTCGTATCCGTATTGTTTCCGCCGTTGTTACTGTTACTCACCCCCGGATTCTTCGTCATATTTGAATCGGTGCTGTACGAAACGATTGCTGGGAAAGAACCATCCCGATACCACGAGTATCTCGGTACACGAGCATGAAAACGTACCTTATTCGCGCGATTGGTGTTTCCCTCATTGGTATTTTCTCCGTCCTCGTGGGGTTTCACCCGGTGGTACTTTTTTGCTTGCTCATCGGTGTGTTCATTCCCGACGTCGACGCGATTGACGAACGAGTCCACCGCTCGTGGATCTTCCACACGTTTCTCCCGCCGACGGTTGCCTATGTCACTCTCACGATTGCCGGATATGGGTCGGCCATCACGTTCGTCCACTTCGTTACGATCGGTATGCTCGTTCACTTCGTCCTTGATTTTGTCTATCCAAAACATCAGATTCACGACGGGGCCGCATGGCCGGTTCGGCCAACGATCGGCTCCGCTCCGTGGGGGCTGTTGTTGTTGGGCATTTCGTGGACGATTCAGTGGTTCCTCTACCTGTCGAACTCTTTTCTCCCGTGGCTCGTTGGCATGTAAGTCTGTGGGTTGGGCCTCACTCCTGATCGTTTCGAAAATCAGCGCTGGGTTGAGACTCCTAATAAGGTGGTATACTGACGATATCACACAAACAATAATTTTTTGCGTGTGCATGTACCATGGTGGTCTATGGGACACGTTGAGTTAGCGGAATTGACAAAGGTATTTGACAATGACGGCAACGAACTCGTCGCAGTCAACGACCTCAACATCGAAATTGAGGACGGTGAATTTTTGGTTCTCGTTGGCCCCTCTGGATGCGGGAAGTCAACAACGCTGCGGTGTGTTGCAGGGCTAGAACGGACGACAAGGGGAGAAATCTGGATTGGGGACGAAGAAGTCTCGGATAAGAAACCGAAAAACCGTGATATTGCGATGGTGTTCCAGAACTATGCGCTCTATCCACACATGTCTGCACGTGAAAACATGGCATTCGGACTGAAGATTTCCACTGACCTTTCACCCGATGAAATTTCGACTCGCGTCGACAACACGGCGGAGATGATGGGTATTCAGGATCTACTCGAGAAGAAACCGGGGGAACTCTCTGGCGGACAACAACAACGTGTCGCTCTGGGCCGAGCTATCGTTCGTGACCCCGAAGTGTTCTTGATGGACGAACCGCTCTCGAACCTTGATGCGAAGCTCAGATCGAGCATGCGGACCGAATTACAGGACCTTCAGCAGGAACTTGGGGTAACGACGGTGTACGTCACTCACGACCAAGTTGAGGCGATGACCATGGGAGATCGTATCGCAATCCTCAACCACGGAGAGTTGTGTCAGGTCGGAACGCCACTCGAGTGTTATCACCACCCTGATAATCGATTCGTCGCAAGCTTCATCGGCTCTCCATCGATGAATTTCTTCGACGCGGAGATTCAGTATAGTGACGTGCGGACGGAGATACTGACTGACTCCTTTGAGTATACATTGAGTGAGTCGACCGTCGACCGATTAACTGATCGGGTCACGAACGCCGTTCTCGGGATTCGGCCCGAAGACATTCGACTGGCGTCCGACGATGTCAGCGGCATTCAAGCAACCGTGACTGTTACGGAACCGATCGGTGAGCGAACGTATGTGTATCTCGAGATCGGGGATCTGTCGTGTACTGCAAGTATGCCAGGTAACCTCACGTTCAAACCTGGTGAGGAGATTGAGATCGATATCCCCGAAGAGCGAATCCACCTCTTTGATCAAGAAACAGACGAAGCGGTATTGAACCGCGTTGAACCCGATGATCAGGCCGAAGCCTACTCGAAAGTGGCGTAATTGTCTCCCACAGTAATCACAATGGCTATAATACCGGATAAATTAAAACACACATGGCACGCATAGTCTTTATTGGTGCGGGAAGTATGGTCTTTGCAAAGAATCTCGTTGGTGACATTCTCTCGTTCCCTGAACTTGAGGACAGCGAAATCGTCCTGATGGACATCGATAGTCATCGTCTCGAGCAAACAACACAGGTCGCTGAGGCGATGGTCAAGAACAGTAATGTGGAGGCCACCATCGAATCGACGACCGACCGTCGAGAGGCACTCAATGGTGCTGACTATGTGTTGAACATGATCAACGTTGGGGAGACAAAACTGTTCGAAAACGAGATTCGGATCCCCGAAAGTTATGGCGTCAAACAGGCTATCGGAGATACGCTTGGTCCTGGGGGGATCTTCCGTGGGCTACGAACGATTCCGACGATGCTCGAACTTGCCACGGATATGGAAAATTTGTGCCCGGACGCCTTGTTGCTCAACTACACGAACCCGATGGCGATCCTTTGTTGGACCATGTACGAGGCGACTGACATCGATACTGTTGGACTCTGCCATAGCGTTCCACACACGGCTTCGGCTATCGCTGACTACGTTGACGTTCCGGAAGACGAACTCGACTACTGGGTCGCAGGGATCAATCACATGGCTTGGTTCCTGACCTGTGAATACGATGGAGAGGATCTCTATCCGCGCCTTAAGGAGGCCATGGAGGACGGAGAAATATATGACCGTGATACCGTTCGGTTCGAAATTCTAAGGCATTTCGATGCGTTCGTTACGGAGTCGAGCCACCATATGAGCGAATACGTCCCGTACTTCCGGACGGATCAAACACAGATCGACGAATTGGCCGGTACTGGTTACGCCGACCGAATGCCGACAGCAACGTATCTCGAAGGTTGGAAAGAACGCTCCGACAAACGCGACAACGCACTCGCCGACATCGACCCAGAATCAGTCACGATCGAACGCTCCGAGGAGTACGCCTCCCGGCTCATCCACTCTCTTGAGACAGACACCCCGCGTCGACTCAATCTAAACGTGAGTAACGAGACCGGTGCAATCGCGAATCTTCCGAACGAGGCGTGCGTCGAAGTCCCATGTCTCGTTGATGGAACGGGTGTACACCCCTGTAGCGTCGGCTCACTTCCGTCGCAACTCGTTGCGCTCAACCGAACGAACGTCAATGTCCAGCAGCTCACGGTC
Source organism: Natronoglomus mannanivorans (assembly GCA_025517485.1). Lineage (GTDB taxonomy): Archaea > Halobacteriota > Halobacteria > Halobacteriales > Natrialbaceae > Halomontanus > Halomontanus mannanivorans. The sequence goes on from JAOPKB010000015.1 coordinate 152,016, forward strand.
GAAGGCGCTCTCGAGAAGGATCGTGATGCCATCCATCAGGCTGTCAAGCTTGACCCGCTAACGGCAGCCGAGCTATCACTCACAGAAATTCATGAGATGACTGAAGAATTGCTGGAAGCGAATGCAGAATCCCTTCCTGACCTCACGTAATCGTTGGGACACCGCTGATGGCGACAGCCTGTTCGCTTCTGACGACTGGTCTGTTCAGTCGTAGTATTGTACCAGCCCGAAGATTCCATTACCGAGAAACGCAGTATCGTTGACGTAATAATCCTAGAGGCACTGTCTAGTTTAGTACCTCTACTGGCGGTCGTTTGTTGAGTGACTAGTGGGGTTGCTGTGTGTTGTAGTAGTGGGCAGACTGTTCAAGTTATTCTCTGGTACTCGCTCGACTGCCGACCACGAATTATGGAAGCAGTCAATCCACATTCTGATGGTATGAATCCACTTTTCGATGTGGTTTTCATCGACATAGTCGAGGTGACCGCTCAATCATAATAGAGAGAGGAAAGTCAGATACCCAACACCACAACGAGAAACTCAGCGTTAGAGAGATCGTGTTTCTCGGTTCGTCCGTGCAGAAACGCAGCAGCTGGATCGGTGCCTCGTTGTCCAAAGAGCGCAACATCGAGAATGAGTTCGTATCAAAGTCTATTGCAGTATGCACCCAAGACCGATCGCCATTAATCTTGACAGCGGTTTCATCAACTGCGACCTGCGACGGCTTCGCCGTCTCCATAGCTCAATATTTATGATAGGTCTCACAAGAGCTGCGCTCTCGTGGACGTCAGCGGGTCTGGCACGCTATCAGCGAGCCGATGTACCGAGTGCTAGATTTTTGACGAGAGCGTTCAACGCTAAGTGAGCGTAGAATCGTTTGCATCTCCCGAAGCGAACAGTCGGTTGTGTGGAGCTGGACGGCGAACGCCCTGACGCAATTGCCGTCCGCTCACGTTCCCAATATTCATCAAATTTTGCCGCGTAGATATCCTTGAGTAGGTCTGCGGCATTGATCCAAACCAATTCTACGACTTGGACGCTGCTTCATTTTCCAGTACGATATTCCCTACCCATTCTATTCAGTAATACTGGCCAATACTACTGATCAGTGTTATTGAACAAACTGGCCATATTCCTACTCAAATTCCGAAGTAGAACTATGCTTAGTGGCGTTAACTCTGGCCATTCCAGTAAATTTAGATAGGATCTCAGGACTCAGCAGTCGCTAGCGTCTACTTGAATTATCCACCCGAATGTGTGGTCAGACTGTCTAGTAATGCTGGTCAGTATTACTGTGTCGTCTGACTAGTATTTATATGGGATGACTGTCTCTATACGCGATATGATTCCGTACACGGTTTGGTCCGAAGCAGGAGGCGTCGGGAAAACGACCTTCGCAGTAAATCTCGCTCGTGCACATGCACGCCAAGGTCAGCGCGTTCTCGCGATCGACATGGATCCCCAAGACGGAGGTCTCACTCATCACTTCGGCGTCGACGAAAACAAAGCAGACAGCGAGTCCGACAATCTCGTCCTCCACATGATCGAACGCGGCTACGGGCCGTTCGAAGATATCATCGAACCAGCCGAGGAAGGGGTTGACGTCATTCCCTCTCACAATATGCTCGAGCGCCTTGAGGAGATGCTTACGAAAAATGCCGAACTCGAGGAAGGGACGAATCCGGACTCGGACTACGTGTATCCCAAAGAGAAGCAACTCCGTCGAGTTCTCGTTGACTCTGGTGTGATCAACGAGTACGATACACTCATCGTCGATCCTCCAGCAACGACGGGTCAGCACCTGTACAACTCCGTTTACTCGACGTCGAATCTTCTCATTCCGTTCGAACCCTCTCCGAAAGGCGGCAAGTCCATAGATGGTCTTCGCGACGTCGTTAATGGCCTCGAGGATACGCTTGAGGATATCGAGGTCGGCGTCCTCGGTGCTGTCCCGAACCGAACGAAAGGCACGAACATCAACGAGAAGTACGTCGCGAAACTCGAGGAGGAAGAACTGCCGATTGCACCGATCTCGATTGGAGAGCGAGGTTCGATGCTCGGCGACGCGTGGGACAATCAGGTGAGTATTTTCGAACTTGCGGAGAACGATGCTTACCGAAGTCTTCGTGATTACGAAGAGCCCACGCTCGATCAGTTCGATCAGTTGGCCGAGCACATCACGAAGCAGTTCGAACCGACGGAGGTGAAAGCATGAAGACTGGTGCATCCGATCCGTTTGCTCAGGATGATCAGGATGGACAGTCAAACGATTCAGATGAACCAGCCAGTCATACTGAGGAGTCTGACCAGACGAAAAATGACGACGTTGAGCAGGCAGATAAGGACGAAAATGCCACGCATTCTGGCAGTAATACTGGTCAGTTTGACCGGTCAGACTTACCGTACACACTGCGTCGTGATACTGTAAAAGACGAACGCGACAGTGTCCATCAGTTGTTCGTCCTCGACGAGACCGATGATAAGGCCCGGGATGCTGAACGCGATCTCGAGGACCGGTTTGGTGATATGTATCGACTTGATGCTCGCGAAGCCATCTATCTAGCAGGGATGCAGAACCTGGACGACGCGGAGTCTATTCTTCGCGAGTGGGGATACGACTTCTAGCCATCTCAGGATCTGGATCCTTCAATCGCATGTCTAATTATACGAAAGACTCCCATCTGAATGGAGACCTTCGAATCTAATTATGGCCTTCCCACCTTTTCGAACGCCTTCTTCTACGTATTCAGCGTCTATTGTGATGGATGCGAGCACTGTTGGTCAGACAACTGTAACTGTTTCCGTACATGCGACCCGTGAGCAGGAAATTGCTATTCTTGATTCAATCTACAAATTCGGCACTGAGTACGGCTTCAAACCATTCTACAACGGCGATGTTTAGATAAGCTGGTTCCACGCGAAGGCAAACGGTCTCAGCCACTCATTAGCGGTCGTGTTCAGATAAGCTGGTTCCATGCGAAGGCGAATGATCTGAGCCACTGATCAGCTGTTTCTGCTCGAGCGTTGCTAAAGCAGTTTGAGAACGAAGAGGTTCGTCGTTTTACCTCTCGAAAGACACGTTCAACACTATTCCGATTTCCGTGTCGTTCGTATTTGAAATCGAGACCATGTCTCTGGCAGGCGTAGTTCAGTGACTTGTTACCATCGACCAGAAACACGGCGTCATCGACATCGTGTTTCTCGCAGAGTTTCCGGAAGAACGAACTTGCGATGACCTTGTTTCTGGTCGGTTCAAGCGTTGTATGCAGCAGATTGTTCGATTCAGGATCGACAGCGGCATACAGCCAGTACTGTTCATCATTGAGTCGGATCACGGTCTCGTTGACCGCAACGTGATCCGGACTGCATCCAGACTCCGGCTGTAGATCTGCTTTGTGGACCCAGTTGTGAACGGTTGATCGAGCACGTTCAACACCGAATACCTCGAGAATTCGAACAGTATTCGAAAGTGAGAGCCCAGCAAGATGGAGCTGAATACTGAGCTTCATCAACAGCCGCGGTGTTGCTTCTCGCTCCACAAAATCCAAGTCAATCTGGCCGATACTAGGACTGAGGCGTGCGTTTTCGGGCATGAATCACTTTGAAAACGCCACGCCTCACTCCTTCAACCTTATCTGAACACCGCCTCATTAGCTGTGAAAAATTACTTGGGGTCACGGAGCTACACATTCCTGTCTCGGACGAACCGCTTCGCACGATTCCAGATCGATCTGTCCTCGCCGGCAGTATTATCCCATGTTCCGAGGTCCGACTGCTGATTGAGTTGTTCAAATTGATCCTCACGTCACCGACCACATCCGCTGGCTGGGGAGGACGTAATCATGGCCGCCGAAACTTAGAAGCCCGACGCACAACGCTGCAGAGAGTCGAAAGAGGCCTACGAACACGTCGTCTCCATCGTCGAACATCAGACCAAGGACCCCGAGTCACAGCTGCCAGCCATGACCAAACGTACGACTGTCATGGTTGTCGTCGGGCACGGCTCGCAGATCGGTCCAGAGACCGCCTCGAGCAAGCTCCGGGTGGCGATCACAAACGGAGACCTCATCGAGTGGTCGTTTGACGAACACCGTGATCGTCCGGTGTCCCGCGTCGCCCGGACCGATGCCGATTCTCTGCTTGCCGTCCTAGAGTGGGAGACGTCAAAAAAGGACCCGATGGGGGCTGGTCCGCAGCATCAATGCGAAGCTGCGCAATCTCGATCACGGGCACCACGAGAGGTGGTCACCGTGAGTAGACGCTGTCCCAAATGCAGGCACCAGATCTCCATCGGTCCCCAGGATCGAGTACGGGCACGATGAGATTCGCGCCGACGGCGCGCGTTCACTACATACGGGAATCGAATGTGAGCGAGAGAGCGATATCAAACCCTTCACTGGAGACCCCTAGACCCATGCCTGAACAACTCGCCCACCTTGAAGATCTGACGCTGACGTGCAAACTCGTCTATAAGGTACTCGAATATGAGTGAAAACTCACTCAGAAAGAACTACGTGAGGAATCACTCCTTGGCCAGCGGACGGTCTATGATGCACTTCGTGAACTTGAGAAGATCGGCGCAATCAGCTCTCATCCAAAGGATCTTCGACAGTCCATTTATTACATAGACTCAGCGCACATCTACTGTATGACCCTTCTATCGTCAGAACTCTTCTGGCCCGCAGATATATTAGGTTACTATTCGACCTCTGAAGTATATCATAATATGAATACGAATGTTGATCGTTTAGCATGGTATGCAGGTTGGTATCGGAAATGGGCGATTGTACTCTCCGTTGTCGCTTTCCAAGTCCTTACAATCATATTTGGGGGTATTGTGGGATATATTCTTCACAATATATTCAGTTTAGGCGCTGACTCCGGATTTTTAGTAGACCTCCTATCGACGGAAGATGGGGGTCTTGTTGATCTCATCATGGCCGGATCAATAATAGTTCCAATTTTCGTTCTCCTTATTGGATATCGAGAAGTCTCTAAGAACTATGATAGCGCCAAAGCAGAGCTTATAGAAACAGTTCGAGATCCGCTCTCTTCATTAGATGGCGATTTGTATACGTCAGTCACTACGGCTGGCTCATCAAAAAGAGGGAAACCGCTAAGCAAATATTATATCAACGTGCTTGAGATTGATGGTGGTGTTATAGGGTGTGTAAAATATCAAGTTGATATGAGCGAGTTAACTGTTCAAAGAGCGTCGTCTATTTCAGAACATTACTGTAGGGGCATTTCAGGTGTCCATACCCAATCAAGTGGTGGCTATTCTACGCTGTATATTGATTTTAAAAATGGATCGCAATTGACGTTCACAGATAAGATAGATGATACGATGGAACTTCGGAATGAAATCAAAAAGCGAATGCAGTGAATCAGCACAGTAAGAGGCAGAATACTTCGCTTCTTTCTGACGGTTTATGACCCACTATCACCATTCCTGAATAACGTTGATGGGCCGTGGTGAATCGCCATACGGCGCTTGATTTGACTAGTTGACGGCACGCTTGATGTTGTAGACGACACACATCAGGACAATTTCACGGAACTCACGTTACCAGCTTCGCGCACGCATGGCATCGCCGAGAGTGCGCTTGATCACCGAGAAGACAGTCTCAGACAACGCTCTTTGGCCGTAGAGAGTCCCATCGATCCGCGCGTTATGCGCGTGATCGATGGGACGGAACTCACGGTGCTTAATCAGTGGTCTTACGTCTTCTTCCCGAAGTTTATCACGTAATCGTTGCCAGTCGTAGCCTTTGTCGGCAGCGAGGCTGTGCAACTCGCCCGCGTTGCGGCGGGCGAGTTGCCAGCCGATCTGCGTGTCGTGACGTTTCTCGGTTGTACAGTGAACGTCGAGGATAGCTTGTGACGCTGTATCGACGAGAGCGGTTGTTTTGAGGGTCTTCACGCGGTAATTCGTCCGTCGGCAGTAGTGTTTACTGGCGTTTTCGCGGTCGAAAAACGTCGCGTCCATCGCAGCGTGACCAGATGGCTCGTGCAGCTGCGCCGACAGGCGCAGCAGCACTCGCCAGACCGCCATCTTGATCCTGTCAAACGCTTCCACTAGCGTCGAGTGATCTGGGAGATCGGCCTTCTCAAGGCCGATCTCCGCCAATATTTGTGGCATCTCGCTCAAGAGGTCGAGCGCTTCGCGGTAGGACTTCTCCAAGTAAATCCGCAGACAATGCAGCGAAACGACGGCGTAGTCGGCGAATCCGCCGCCACCTTGCGGGGCGGCGGATTCGCTTCGACCACCAACAGCATTTTTAGCCAACGTCACTACCTTCCCAGTGAAGCGGGAAATTTTGGACATAGAGCATCCGCCGTTTCCCGCTTCAACTCCCTAGTTCTGACGGTCAAAGTCTACGCAGTCGTTCGATTCACCAGAGCCGGAGGAAGATAAACGGAGCCAGATAAAATAGCAACTCTCGGCCCAAGCCGCAATTCGGTGCGTTCACCTCGCTGGTGGAAGCAGTTTCGAGAACTCGCTCTTTCGTGTATCGTTCACAGTCTCGAACGAACCCTCTAACGATCAGTACAGAGACTGTAGTCATCATCTGTGTTCACTACCGACTACGTTTATCCTCAAGAGACTCGTACTGTTAGCTATGGCTTCCGGTGATCCTGATATTGAGGAGTGGTTTTGGAGGCGCCACTCGAACCCAAAAAGCGTTTGGACGCGAATTCCGGTCGCTCCTGCTGTTGCATATGCTATTTACCAGCGTTCTTGGCGTCTCTTGTTACTCTCGATACTGTGGGGAGTAGTCAATCCAATCTTATTTTCCCCACCCAAGGATGAAGAAGCATGGATGACGCGGGGTGTTCTCGCTCAACAGTGGTGGGTTCGAGAAGAAGGCCACGGTATCCTCGGGGTATCCAAGCCAAACATTTTAAGCACGGTAGCTGTGCTGACAAGCATCTATACGCTGTATGCTGCGTGGCGTCAGCGCCCGCTGAAGACTGCTCTTGGAACCATTCTGACCGTCGTACTGAACTTCTGGTGGTTACGGCATCTGGTTGAACGTTACGACAGACATGTTAAGTAGCGATAATTGCCGTGCTGAATATGCACTTTTCAGCGACCAGCTGTTTCGGACGAGAATGGGTCTGAAGAATCGAATTTCAACAAAGTCGGTCGTTCACCAAACGGCGAGCAGATACTACCGAGTAACCTCGTTTGGGTCAGACTCCCGAAACACGTACGTTCATCAGTAGGTTCTACGTATCACCCTTCATGAACACACGTCACCGGTTCGCGTTAGCGGGGGGCTTCGTCGCGCTTTCGGCCATCCTGAGCGTGATTGCTGCGCCTGAACTTCCTGACCAGATGGTTTCGAACTGGACCGCCGCCGGTGAGCCGAGCGGGACCATGTCTAAACCCCTTGCACTCGGGCTCGTTCCCGTGCTGACTGCGGGCTTGCTCGGCGTATTCGCCGCGATTCCTCGAATTGACCCACTCCGGGCGAACATCGCCGAATTTCGTCTGTATTATGACTGGTTCGTCGTCATCTTCGCAGCGTATCTGTTTCTCATCCACGCCGGTATTATCGCGTTCAATCTCGGGTACGAATTCGACTTCCTCTACCTGATCCTGTTCGGAGTAGCTGGACTCTTTTATTACTGCGGGATCGTGCTTTCCCACGCGAAGCAAAACTGGTTCGTCGGCATCCGTACGCCGTGGACGCTCAGCAATGAGGAAGTCTGGAATCGAACGCACGCTCTCGGTGGGAAACTGTTCAAACTCACAGCGATACTCGCGGTTATTGGACTCCTGTTCGGCGAATACGCACTGTACTTCTTTCTCATACCAGCAGTAGCCACCGCTGCCATCACTGTTGTCTACTCGTACTACCTGTACGAACAAATCGAACGGGATGACTTCTCTTTGCCGGATTCGGAATAACCCGTTACCATCATCTATACCTCCTCTGAATATGAACCATTTTGTGATGATACTCGCAGTTATTGATTCTGTTAGCAGCACCGAACTATTGATAACACTCGTCGCAGTTGCGCTTGCTCTTATTGTAGCGCTTTACATCCACCGAGACGCGCACAGTCGCAGGAGCTCTCACGAACTCGCCTGGGGCCTCGGCGCGTTCTTGGGTGGCCCCATCGTTTGGATTCTCTATTACTTTGTACAGGATGAGGTTGGCCCGAGCGGGTCCCTGTAGCAGTCACTACATCGCGTTCTGATGTGTGTCGAGTTTATCACTTGTTTAGCTTTCATGTGGTAGTGTACAGTAGATTCATGTGAATGAGCCTTTAAAGAAGAGGGTTTCAACAGAGCCACATAGATATACTTGAGAACGCACCTTCGATCGTTTTCGAGTGAGGGCTCGTTCCACCGAATGTCTTTGTCGTCGTCACAAGTCTCTGGGTCACGTTCATCCCACTCGACATCCATCCGTTGTTCGTTATCCGGTTCGTCTTCCTCGCTGTCATTGCTGGGGGGTTCGCGGTCGCTGGTGAGATTACTTGGCGGTACAATATTGTATCATACAACCGAAAGACCGGGTGGATGGTCGTTTCGCTCTTCATAGGATGGCGTCACGTTTGCTTTGCCAATTGGCCGATCGACCCGGAGCTCGTCGAGCCACGGCTTCCGGACCGCCTAACGCTCGATACCTACGATGGACAGGCGTGGCTGTCGGTCGTTCCATTTACGAACGTCGATGTCCGACCACGGGTATTCCCCGCTGGAACGGGAGTCTCCCTCCCCGAACTCAATCTCCGAACGTACGTCACATTCGATGGGAACCCTGGAGTGTACTTCTTCAGTCTCGATGCCGATGGAATCGCGAGTTGCTGGTGCTCGCCTCTTTCATCACCTCCCGTACTACAACGCCAGCATCGATCTCACCGAGGAGAACGGGCAGCTTCGATTCACGTGTCGTCGCCTTCACCCCGGAGCGAGGCCAGTTGCATTCGAAGCGATGTATGGACCGAGCGGCGGTCGATCCGATACGGAACGAGGTACGCTCGCTCACTTCCTCACGGAGCGATACCGCTACTATACCGAAGCCCGGGATGGATCCGTCCGCTACGCTGATATTCAGCACGAGCCGTGGCCGTTGTACGACGCTACCGTCGAAATCGAGGAAAACACGCTCTTCGAGGCAAACGGGTTCTCGACTCCAGACTCCGATCCAGTCCATCTCTACAGTTCCGGCGTGAAGACGATTGCTTCCAAAAGCAAACGGATACCAGCGTCACGCATTCAGTGAAGGGCTTATCCCATGTCTACTCAGATACAATAGTTATCTGGTTGCACATGGTAGTATCCGAAACCGCCCCATCATGTTACAAAGCTATCCGAAACGCGGAGGACAGTAACAATGGCAACAGCAATCGAGAAGCTCGATGTGGAACACGACCTCGTACAATTGCTCGTCACGGAAGCGGTAATAGTCGGCATGGAGTCGCCGTTACGTGATCCGATTCTCGAAGCAGTTGAAGAAACGACCGGAGAGTCACTTGAAGCGATCGAAGAAACGACCAACGAAGGAGGTACGTCAGGTACGAAGGAGAAAAGCCGGCTCACCAAAGTAGTACAGGGAGGAACCGTTTTCGTCGTGATGTTCGCCGTGCTGTACCTTACCCTCAGACGATTGACCAGCGATGAACCAAACACGTGAAGCGAGACAGCTTGATCGCTCCTCACCAATTGTCAGAGCAGGTGCGTGAGAATCCGAGAGTCTGATCGATCGCCCCGTATGATAGGTGAATGAAGCTCTTCGCATTCGTTCGTGAGCACCAGTGGATTCCAGTTACTGGCTATCTAATCTACGTGGCGGCGCTCACGGCGGGATACTACTACAATCTCACCTTCGTCCAGTTGGGATTGACCGATCTTGGGACGCGAGAGATCGGGATGTCCCCCGAAGATGTATCGATAGTGATGGCCGTACTCGCGCTTTGCACGCTCGTCGCCGCCGTCGGCAGCGGCCTCGTCATGGATCGGCGTGGCTGGAGCACCAATCTGTACGTGAAGTTTCGTCTGCTCTTTCTGATTATCCTCGTCCAGCCGTTGCTGACGAGCGCATCGTACACAGCATCGAACGGGTAGTACTCCGCCTCGACGAGGTCCATGTGTATACCGACGAAGGTCGCCGTCGGCGCCACGCCGACCAGTTCGATACTACCCAGTGGCGGCCAGAGACTGTTGTCTCAGACATGTACCGTCACCTCGAGTTCGGCCTCGTCGCGAAGGACTGTCTCGATCATACCGGCCGAGAGGTGCCAGCAGCCATCCGGAGCAGTACACTCGAGACGGCTTACGACCTCGTCTTTGAACCGCATGTAGTGCTCGAGAGCAACGCCTTCGTCGTCGGTGTAGTCCAGAAGGATTGCAAGGGCGAGCTGTGCCGGGCCACTTCCATTGTATCCCCATTCGAAGCCCGTCGGGCTGTGATTCCGCACCTCGAGGCTTCGATCTGGAGAGAGTTCGTCGTCCGTCCCAACTCGTCTGACGACTGGTCGTCCCTGCCGCCGCAAGCCGACGTAAACCGTATTGTTCGTTGTCTGTCTGTGTTCCTGTTCCGTCGATCGTCTTTCAGTAGTTCCACTCATAGCTGTACGGGGCACTTGCTTGAGCACCCCGCACCCCTTTCGGGGGTGAAAAAACAGCTATACGAAGCAGATAGGTCGTCTTCACTCGATCCTGACGAAATAATGGACTGAGTTTGCTCACCGAACTATTCGGAATCGTCGTGATAGTCGGAACCGAATCGAGCGTAGGCGTCTGTAGTGGTGTTCAGTTCTCTGATCGACTCAGAGAGTGTCAGTGGCTCGGGAAGCTGTGTCTCGAGTTCTCGAAGTTCCTGTTTGGCCTCGAGGAGCGCTTCGTGAAGTTCGTCGACAGGCAGTTGTCCACCATCGGAAACGTCGTGTGGACCCGGATCGTTCGGTGTCATCGCTCGAGTACCTCGACGTCAGGATTTGCGCCCATTGGACTGGCGACCGCTTTCGCACGCTCGAGTTCACGGCGACTGCGGCAATTCAGACCGCGCCGCACACCTCAGGGGCGCAAAAAAGAACGTCAGCCAACGACCCTACACCGCTGTTACAAGAATTGTTTCAGTTTCATTCTACTTGCCAATGGTTTACACTATACGTCGTCTAATGATGTTCTATGAGTAAATGGGCAGATTACGTGATCACTGCAGTCCGGTATGACGATAACTCGATCGAAGAGGTGCGTGTGTACGAAGACGATGGAGACCAGCTAATTAATAGAGATACTGAAAGCCGGATTAAGGTTATAACAGGACTGAATATCGGACAAGAGTACTGTACAGCATACAAGAACAGCAACGGAAAATGGTCTAAAGGTGATGATGTCGGCACGGTAGATGTTGATGGAACCACTTACCTCCGTACCGACGGAAATAACATTGCCAGCGACAATTTAGCTGAATTGAGGCGCTAAGCCCCCTTCCTCAGCGAGCACCGACCGAACGGG
>JAOPKB010000016.1 GCA_025517485.1 Natronoglomus mannanivorans
CTCAACGAGCGAGCCACGGTAGTCGTGGCGAGCGAGTAGGGTGGGGTAGTTCACGGCTTCGTCGACGTCCTCGTCCTCGTCCTCGTCCTCGTCATCGTCGTCGGCTTCCTCCTCTTCGGCGTCGGAGTCATCGCCCGAGTAGCGTGCGAACCGGTCGCAGTGACCGATTCGGTCTCGAGGGCTGGTGACGAGTCGGGGGAAGCCAGTTACGTCGCCTGCTCGAGAACCATCGATTCGAGACGTCGAACGCGCGTTTCGGTTTCCGGATGGGTGTCGAAGAGTCCACTGCGCTGTCGGTGGCCCTCAGGCGGAAGAATGTCGAGGACGCCTGCGGATCGTTTGAAATCACGCATGTCTTCCGCCGGACGGCTCCGGACGCCGTGAAGCCTTTCGAGTGCACTCGCGAGCGAACTCGGTGCCCCCGTGAGTTCTGCTGTGCCCCTGTCGGCCGCGAATTCTCGTTCGCGAGAGAGATGCGTGATGCCGAGTCGACACAGTGCTAACTGAACCGTCGTTACGATCGTCAGCACGGCCCAGACGACGAGACGGATACCGTAGCTGAAGACGCTCAGACCGTAGTGAAACTGGAACGTCGGTCGATCGGCGGAGCCGACGCGTTCTGCGACGAGCATCGGGACGAGCAGGTAGTTCACGATTCGGCCGTCACCGTTCCTCAGGTGGCTCACTTCGTGGGCCAGAACGGCCTCGAGTTCGTCGTCCGAGAGAGTTCGGACGACACCTCGAGTGATGACGATCGTTCCGCTGGACGTCCCACCGAGAGCGTACGATTCCGGCCGACGGCGATTGACGATCCGGACCGTCGGCTCGGAGATGTTTGCCTGCTGGGACAGCCGTCGAACCATCGTCGAAATCTTGGGGTGGCGATCGGTCGCCAGCTCGCCGGTCGTGCCGATTTCTGAACGGAACGCCCGAATTTCGTCTCTGACCGGTTGGATGTACAGCGTGGGGAGGAGGGCGGCTCCGATCACCAGGACGATCGGGACGCTATTCGATATCCAGAGATTCCAGACGAACGCGATCGGTGCCACGTCGGCGAACAAGAGGATGTACGTTCTCACGAGAAAGAAGGCGGCGGTGATACCGAGGAACACCAGGCTCCCGGTCACACCGACTGCGACGACGACGATCGTGGCCGTCACGACCGAAATAAATCCGAGAGAGACGAGCATCCGAAAGAGCAACGACAGTCGTGCTCCTGCGTCAAGAGACATGTCCGTTAGAGACGTGTGTGGGACTCGTCGCTATTACGTTTTCGTTCTATGACACGTGATCGGCGTTCGTCCGCCGTCACGAACACCGGGCGAGGGGTGGGACGCAGCCGAACCGACGCGTCGCCGATCTCACTGTTCGCCCATCGCGTTCTCGATCGAGTGTCACGCACGGAGAAACGAGTACCGACGTACTGACGATCGCGAACTCACACTGCTACTCGAGTGGGTGTGTGACTGCGTCCTCGAGTCGGTCGATCAGCCCCGTGTTACCAACGTAGACCGGCGTTCGCTCGTGGAGACCGGTCGCCTCGGCCTCGAGTAACGACCGGGTTCCGTTCGACGACCGGCCGCCGGCGCGCTCGACGATGTAGCCGATCGGGTTCCCCTCGAACTGCAACCGGAGCTTTCCTTCGGGCCGAGACTCGAGGGCGGGGTAGGCGAAGATACCGCCGTAAGAAAGCACCTGATTCACGTCGGCGATCATCGCACCGCCGTACCGGAGTTTGAGCTCCGATTCGATCTCTCGAGCGTAGGTTCGAAACTCAGCGGACCAATCCGGAACGCGACCGCCGAAGCCGTAGACGGTCGGCTCCGCAGGGAGTCGAACGTCCTCGCGAAGGACTCTGGCGTCGCCGTCGGCGAGTTCGTACTCCGTGACGCCGTCGTCGGTCGCGAGGACCATCGTCGTCACCGGTCCGTAACAGACGTACCCTGCCGCGACGAGGTTCCGTCCTCGCGCCGGAATCGGGGCGTCGTAGACGCCGAAAATCGTCCCCATCGGATTGTTCGAGACGAGGTTCGACGAGCCGTCGAGCGGGTCGACGGCGACCGAGAGTCCGTCTCCGCTCCCATCCTCGTCGGTCGAACTCGAACCAGCATCAGATCCAGAGTCAGAGCCGCAATCGACGACCGCCGCCCGTTCCTCGCTGGCGTACTGGGAAACGCCTTCGAGCGCCGAAAGTCGATCACAGAGCAACTCGTCGGCCCAGACGTCGGCTTCGGCCTGCGTCTCGCCACTCGGGTTTTCGTTTTCCTCGTCGGCGGTTCCGCGCCGCCCGACCAGCCCACCTCGAATCTCGGGTGCGGTTCGGACGATCACGTCGACGACGTCGTGGACGACGCTCTCGTAGCCGTTTCTGACGGCGAGCTCGAGGTCGACTCCGACTGCCCCCTCGGTCATCCTTCGACTGTGGCGTCGGAGGCCTCGGTGTCGGTATCCATCTCGGGATCGTCGAGTCCGAGCGCGGCGTTCGCACTCTCGCCGTCGTAGATGACGCGCTCGAGGCCGTCGAGAATGCGCGTCGGATCCTCGCGCTGCCAGACGTTACGGCCGACGGCGAGCCCGCAGCAGCCGGCTCTCGTCGCCTGTTCGACCGTCGAGAGGAACTCGTGGTCGTCGGTCTTCGACCCGCCGCTCATGACGACGTTCATGTTACCGGCGGCCTTGCAGGCGTGGGCCATCGCCTCGGGATCGCCGGGGTACTTGACCTTCGCGATGTCCGCGCCCAGCTCGAGGGCGATCCGCGTCGCGTACGAAATCGTTCCGGGCTTGGTGTCGTTTTTCAGTCCCTGGCCGCGGGGGTACGACCACATGACGACCGGGAGATCGTACTCGCGGGCTTTCTCCTGTACGCGGCGGAACTCCTCGAACATCTCGACCTCGTGGTTCGAGCCGCTGTAAACCGTGAATCCGACGGCGTCGGCACCGATTTCGGCGGCGTACTCGACCGAACAGTTGACTGCAGAGTCGGGTTCGCCCATCCACATGTTCGAGGTGCCGTTGAGTTTCACGAGGAGATTGACGTCGTCCTCGTAACTCGGATAGTAGCCCTCGGCGATCCCCTTCTGGACGGCGATCGACGTGACGGCGTCGTGGGTGGCCGTCTCGAATACCGTCGCGGGATCGAGTTTCTCGGGAACCTCCTCGAAGTCGACCGGTCCGTGCTCGAGTCCGTGGTCCATCGCTAGGATCAGTGACTTGCCGTCGCGGACGATCGGGGAGTCGTCGATTGGTAGCATCCAGTGGATCATCCAACAGCCCAGTATATATTTTTGCCGTTCCTGACAGCTGAAAGATACTTCCTCGAGTAGTAAATTCTCGTGGGAACCCCTCCGAGAAGACGGTTCTATCGAGGGTGAAACACTCACGATGAAAAATGTATCAGTTATCGACGAGTTCTCGAGCGTTGTGTCGCCACATGCGGACGTGCAACACATCGAGATCGAGTGCGCGAGCGACGTCGCCGGCGTTGATCGTCGCGAGCCGTTCGGCCGAGACGATGCCGCCGTCGGCGAGTCGCGTCGCGTTCTCGGAACTGACTCCCGTCACGGCGGTCACCGGTGTCGGTCGTGGCCACGGTCGGTCGGCGGGGTCGTCGGTCGATTCGGTCGCGTCCGCCCGTTCGCGGGCGGCCTCGAACCCCTGCCAGTTCTCGTCGGCGCTCGCGGCGATCCACGCGCGTTCCTCGTCGCCGAGTCCGCGAACCTCCGTCGACCGCCGATCGAGATCGCCGTCGGTCTCGTAGGACCACGGGAGCGAGAACTGCCGGCGCAGCGAGTCGGCGACCGATTCGTCGACGCCGGCGTCCAGTAACATGCGATACGAGTACGTTTTGTCCACGACAGCACCCGGATCGACGTTCGCTTCCTCGAGTGCTTCGCGCGCGTCGGGATCGACCGCCGTGGCGAACCCCCTTGTCTTTTCGACGACGTTTTTATTACTCACGCTGTTCACCGAAACTGGTTGTATGTCAGACGCTCTCGTCTTGAAAGTTCCCCTCTGAAAGAACGAATCGGTCCGCTGTGGGTCGCTAACGTGTTGTGTCGGTAACACGAACCGCCCACCAGCAGGCTTACCATCGACTCCGGTGAACGATCCGTATGGTTCGCGTTCGCGAGACGATCGATCGAATCGGCGTCGTCGGCGCGGGAACGATGGGCAGTGGAATCGCACAGGTCGCCGCCACGGCGGGTCACGACGTGGTAATGCGTGATATCGAACCCGACCTCGTCGAGCGGGGATTCGACGCGATGACCGATAGCCTCGAGCGACTCGAAAGCCGGGACGCACTCGAGGACGACCCCGACGTGATTCGCGAGCGCGTCGCGGGAACGACCGACCTCGAAGCGCTCGCGGAGTGCGATCTCGTCGTCGAAGCCGTCGTCGAAAATCTGGACGTCAAACGGGAGCTCTTCGCGGATCTCGACGACCTCCTCCCCGAGGACGTTGTCCTCGCGACGAACACGAGCACGCTCTCGATCACGGCGATCGCAGCGGCGACGGAGGCGCCCGAGCGAGTCGTCGGAATCCACTTCATGAACCCCGTTGCGATCATGGAGGGTGTCGAAATCGTCGTCGGGGAGAAGACCGACGACGCCGTGACAGCGCTGGCCCACGAGTTCGCAGAGACCCTCGAGAAGACGACCTGGGAGTCGGACGACAAACCCGGCTTCGTCACCAATCGGATCCTCATGCCGTGGCTCAACGAGGGGATCCGCGCCTACGACGAGGGTGTCGCGAGCAAGGAAGACATCGACCGAGGGATGGAACTCGGAACGAACGTTCCGATGGGGCCGTTGACACTCGCCGACCACATTGGTCTCGACGTCTGCTTGCACGCCTCGGAGACGCTCCACGAGGAACTCGGCGATCGGTACAAACCCGCCTACCTGCTGAAACGGAAGGTCCAGGCGGGCGATCTCGGAAAGAAATCCGGTGTCGGATTCTACGAATACGAGTGACGGACAGACTCCGGGCCGGAGATCCGTCCGGTTCGCATCCCTCGTGAGTCGCGGATATCTCGTCTGACCGTGCGTTCACCGGCTGTAGTCGATGCATAGCTCGAGACGATCGATTCGAAACCGGTCCATAACGATACGACCGACTCTCATTCGGCGCTGTACTGTCCCGATCGATCTACCCTGTATACTACACAGCATGGATATCACCCTCGAAACGAACGATGAGGAGTACCTGACAGACAGGGTTGATCTTCCCGCTACCGCCGACACCGGTCGACGCGGACAATTTCGGATTGCAGGACGATCCTACCGAGCGAAACGTCCTTGATAAGTGAGACAACAGCCGCGTTACAATGTGTCATGTCGTCTTCGGGGACTGTATGGCACTCTTCGACCTGACTGGATTCCAGCGCGACCTGCTCGTCGTTATCGCGGGATTAGAACGACCGTCCGGACAAACGATCAAAGAACACATCGAAGAAGACGCCGACATCGAGGTGAATCACGGCCGGCTCTATCCGAACCTCGATACGCTCGTCAATCAGGGGTACGTCGAAAAAGGAGAACTCGATCGTCGAACGAACTATTACGCAATCAGTGACGACGGAGAACGCGCACTCAGAGAACGCGACGAGTGGCAACACACCTACATCGACGAGATTCTCTAACTTCTATAATCTGTGTCAGAAATCACCCTCGAGAAACGCTAATCCGCCTGTTACTCCTCTCACACCACGACCACGATGTCTACGCCGGGGAGAACGTCACTGATGGAGCGGTTGATCCGTCATCTCGGCCCGTAGCTCCGACAAGTGTGACTGGGAGACGCCGTCTTCGAACTGCTGGAGGACCGCGAACACTTCTGCTCGGGAGATCTTGACGTCCCCTTCGCGGACGACGTCTTCCGGACGCTCGCGGAGTTCCCGGAGCGTACCGACTGCGAGCAGGTACGGGATCGCCCACGCGGCGAGGGTATTCCCGCGTTGCTCTGGGACGATTTCGAGGTACCGGTGTGCATCGTCGAGATACCCCTCGGCGCGGTGGGTAACGCGTTCGATAACCGCCGTCACACCGTGGTGGTTGTCCTCGTCGACGACGGACTCGACGTCGACGTCCTCCTCGGCGAGCCACTCCGCGGGGAGGTAGACGTTGTTCTCCTCGCGGTAGTCGGTCTCGACGTCTTTGGCGATGTTGACCAGTTGCAAGAGTAGCGCGAACGACCGGGCGTTCGAACGCAACTCCTCTGCGCGATCGGGTGAGACACCTCGCGAGACCAGTCCCGTAATCAGCGTTCCAACCGTTCCGGCGGCGTACCAGCAGTACTCCTCGAGTTCCTCGAGGGTCTGGAGTCGTAACCCGCCCTCCTCGGCGTATCGGTCGGTGAACATCGCCATTCCGTCGACGAGTTCGCGCACGGGTTCGCGCATGATCTCCCGCGGTTCGGACTCGAGGGACTCGAACGTTCGGAGGACTCGTGGCGTCTGTGCGACGACTTCCCAGTCGTCGTTTCGTTCGTCGGGAGCCGGGAGCCACGGCTCGACGTCGTCGACGAACTCCTGGGCGGTGGTCGGATCGTCAGGATCGAGGAGCCGGTCGTACGTTTCGAGAAGGTCGGTCTGCTCGGCGGGCGGGATGTGGCCTGCATCTTCGATTGTGTCCGCGATGCGACAGAGGAGATAGCCCAGACAGATGTGTCTCGCCATGGGTTCCTCGAGGCGATCGATCGTAATCGAGAAGGTCCGCGAGACGCCGTGAACCGCCTCGTAGCACCACTCTAGGTCAGCGTCTGTCGTCGGTTTGGACTGGCCCGTGGTCATCTACTTGTCCGTCCCTTCGTTGGCATACCGGAAAAGCGCAGTGGTCGCACCGTTCGATCCTATATCGTCCGTCGTCCATCGTCCAACACCCGACTCGCACAGGCGATGACCGTACCTTTTTGCCAGCGACCGACCAACCACCGCGCATGAGAAACGCGAAAATCGTCTGTACGCTGGGTCCCGCTTCTCACACCCAGCGGACGATTCGAGACCTCGCCGACGCCGGTATGTCCGTCGCCAGGCTCAACGCCAGCCACGGCTCGACGGACGATCGGGCCGATCTGATCGATCGCATTCGGACCGTCGATCAATCGACCGAGATGCCCGTCGCGATCATGCTCGACATGCAGGGCCCGGAGATCCGTACCGCGCCACTCCCCGAGGGGGAGACCGTCACCCTCGAGACCGATTCGACGGTCCGGTTTCGCGAGGGAGCGGACGCGACGCCCGACGAGGTGGGGCTCTCGCTGTCGATCGACGGCGCCGACGTCGGCGATCGGATCTTACTCGACGATGGACTGATCGAGACGACCGTCGAGGCCGTCGAGGAGGACGGCTCGATCGTCGCCCACGTCGACAGCGGGGGCGAACTCGGTGGTCGGAAGGGGGTCAACATCCCCGGGGTCGACCTCGACCTCGACGTCGTCACCGAAGACGACCGGAAGGAACTCGAACTCGCCGCCGAGAAAAACGTCGACTTCGTCGCGGCGAGTTTCGTCCGCGACGCCGACGACGTCTACGAGGTCAGCGAGACGCTCGAGGAGTTCGGGGCGGAGGAGATTCCGATCATCGCAAAGATCGAACGCGTCGGCGCAGTCGAGAACCTCGACGAACTGATCGAGGCCTCCTACGGCATCATGGTCGCACGCGGCGACCTCGGTGTCGAGTGTCCGATGGAGGACGTCCCGATGATCCAGAAACGGATCATCCGAAAGTGTCGAAACGAGGGGACGCCCGTGATTACGGCGACGGAGATGCTCGACTCGATGGTCCACGCACCCCGCCCGACCAGAGCGGAGGCTTCGGACGTCGCGAACGCCGTCCTCGACGGCACCGACGCGGTGATGTTGTCGGCCGAGACGGCCGTGGGTGATCATCCGGTCGCCGTCGTCGAGGCGATGGACAGTATCATCACCGAAGTCGAGGGCTCCGGGGAGTACGCCGAACTGCTCGAACAGCGCGTTCCGTCCTCCGGCGAGGCGCGGACGGACGCGCTCGCTCGCTCCGCGAGATTCCTCGCCCGCGACATCGGGGCCGACGCCGTCGTGACAGCCACAGAGTCGGGATACACTGCACTGAAGACCGCGAAGTATCGCCCGGGCGTGCCGGTCGTCGCCTCGACGCCGAACCACGCCGTCCGCCGACAACTCGCACTCTCGTGGGGCGTGACGCCCCTCTACGCGTCGGTCTCGGATCAAGGGGCAGACGCCGTTATCGAGAAGGCCGTCCAGTCGGCACTCGACGCCGGCGTCGCCCAGAGCGGGGACACCGTCGTCGTCCTCTGTGGCATGATGACCGATCTCGAGGGTGCGAACACGACGAACATGATGAAAGTCCACGTCGCGGCGGAGGCGCTGGCGACCGGTCGTGTCGTCGTCGGTGGGCGGACCTCGGGTCCGATCAGGCGTGTCACCGACGGCGATCTGTCGGCGATTCCGGACGGTGCAATCGTCGCACTGGACAGCGAGTTCGACGAGGAGTTCGAGGGCGACTTGGAGAAGATCGGTGGTATCGTCGACGCTCGCCGCGGGATGACCGGATACCCGGCGCTCGTCGCACGCGAGATGGACGTGCCGATGATCAGCGGTGTCGACCTCTCCGAGCTGCTCGACGGGCGGGCGGTCACCGTCGACGCCGAGCGTGGCGTCGTCTACGGTGGCAGTATCGAGGATCGGTCCACTCGACAGTGAGTCCGACGAGACGGTACTCCGCGGGTTTTTTCGTATCGGTGCCCTAGTCCATCGTATGAGCGAGGACGAGCGCGATTTCAGTGCCGACGCAGACGCCGATTCCCGTTCGGATTCCGACTCAGAATCCGAATCCGACCCCGACTCTCGAGGGGACTCCGAACGGCGTCCCGCTGACGGGGACGTGAGCCGAACGACGGCGACCGACGAGACTGCCCAGGAGTGGGGTCGAATTCCGATCGACGTCGACGAGGGAGCCGACAACCGGACCGATCCAGCCGAGAGCAGTAACGACGACGATACGGAAGAGGAGGTCTTCGGCCCGGAACCGAGTTCGACACCGATCGAATCGGGGGCGCCGTCACTCGAGAACGCGTTGTTCGTCGTGCTCGGTGCGATCGCGATGGGTCTGGTCCTGTTTCGACTCGTTTCGCTCGGCATCGGCGGCTGAGTTGCCAAAACCTGTAGTTCGCAATAAACATTTAATCGGGGCGAGGCCTTAGCGTCTCACATGGTCGAATTCCTCGTTAATAATCTGCCGCTCACGCTGCTGGCCGTGGGGCTGGTGTTGATGGCGATGGAGGCCGTTTCTCCCGGCGCCCATCTGATCGTGATCGGCGTCGCACTGGTCGGGGCGGGAATGATCGGGATGTTGTTCCCCATCGGTGGGCCGCTGGTTCTGGCCGCTCTCACACTCATTATCGGCGCGGGCGCGGCCTGGGTATACCGCGAGTTCGACTTCTACGGCGGGAAGGGAACCGCCCAGACCAGCGACTCGGACTCGCTATCGGGCCGAACGGGGTACGTCACGAAGACCGTCAGTACCCGTGGCGGCGAAGTCAAACTCGACGAAGGTGGGTTCAATCCACACTACAGTGCCCGCACGACCAGCGGGACCATCGAAGAAGGCGAAGAGATCATCGTCCTCGATCCCGGTGGCGGGAACGTTCTGACCGTCGAACACCTCGGCTCTATCGAAGAAGACGAGATCGACCGCGAACTCGCTCGTGGAGCCAAGCAGACGAATACCGACGCCGACGCCGATGCCGACTCTGACTCCCAGCCGACAGCTGAGGAGACAGAGACAGAGACCGAGACTGAGAAATCCAACTAATCTGTGTCTGTGCTTTCCACTCATATGTTAGAGAAATAAGGGAACGCTTTTTACGGGTCCACTATAAGCTTAGATCATGGTACTAGAGACAGTCGTCTTACAGGCTGAAATCGGCCTGTTCCTCGGCGCACTCGGACTGATCGTCGTTCTCGCCGCATTGCTGAGTGCGGTCGAGATCGTAAATGCGTACGAGAAGCGTGCGTTGACCGTCTTCGGGGAGTACCGCAAACTGCTCGAACCCGGTATCAATATCGTCCCGCCGTTCGTCTCGAACACGTATCCCTTCGACATGCGAACCCAGACGCTCGACGTGCCACGACAGGAAGCGATCACGCGCGACAACTCGCCCGTGACCGCCGACGCCGTCGTCTACATCAAAGTCATGGACGCAAAGAAGGCGTTCCTCGAGGTCGATAACTACAAGACTGCCGTCTCGAACCTCGCCCAGACCACCCTGCGTGCCGTGCTGGGTGACATGGAACTCGACGACACGCTCAACAAACGCCAGGAGATCAACGCGCGCATCCGCCAGGAACTCGACGAACCGACCGACGAGTGGGGGATCCGCGTCGAGAGCGTCGAAGTCCGTGAGGTCAACCCATCCCAGGACGTCCAGCGTGCGATGGAGCAACAGACCTCCGCGGAGCGCAAACGCCGTGCAATGATCCTCGAGGCACAGGGTGAACGCCGCAGTGCCGTCGAGAAGGCAGAGGGTGACAAACAGAGTGACATCATCCGTGCACAGGGTGAGAAACAGAGCCAGATCCTCGAGGCACAGGGTGACGCGATTTCGACCGTCCTTCGCGCACGCTCTGCAGAGTCGATGGGCGAACGCGCCGTCATCGACATGGGGATGGACACGCTCAAGGAAATCGGCCAGAGCGAGTCGACGACGTTCGTCCTGCCACAGGAACTGACCTCGATGGTCGGCCGCTACGGCAAACACCTCTCGGGCAGCGACGTCAAGGACAACGGTGCCCAACTCGATAGCCTCGACTTCGACGACGAGACCCGCGAGTTGATCGGCCTCGACGACATCGCCGAGATTATCGGTGAGATCGACAAGGAAGCCGAGATGGACCTCGAAGCGATGGAACAGCAGGCTCAGGCGATCAAGGAAGGGAAGGATACGGCGACGATCTCCGATCCAGACGACGTTATCGAGGAGATGGACCAGGAGTTCGAAGGCCAGACCGACGGCGGCGAACCGAAGTAAGGTCGAGGGTCGGTTCCGTTCTCCTTCGGTCGGGTCTAACTAACAATCATTTGTTCTGTAACGAACATCTAGAAATCACAGAACGAAATGGAGCGAAACCTGTTTTACCCCGTAGCTCTTTTCCCGTTGTAGGTACAGAACGCATGACAACATCTGACGGGGTCGACGAAGAGAAGCGGGCGACGCTCCGACGGTTTGCAGCCGTCGGCGCAGCGTCTCCGCTCGCTCGCTTTTCGGATTCAGCAGCCGCCGACACGGGCGAAAGTGACGCCCGGGACGCGATCGCAGGCTACCTCTCGACGACGCCTGGCGCCCACTTCTCGAAGATTCGTGACGACCTTCAACTCGGCACCGGCGAGACCCAACACCACCTCCGCCGACTCGAGGAGCTCGAGGCAGTCGAGCGGTTCCGTGATGGGGACTACAAACGGTTCGTTCTCGCCGACCGGTTCGACGACTTCGAGAAGAACGCACTGGGGTATCTCCGACGGGATACGCCACGCGGGATGTTGATCGAACTTCTCGCCACCCCGGACGCGACCGCGAGCGACCTCGCCGATTCCCTCGACGTCTCCGCACCGACGGTCAGCAAGTACGCCGGTGAACTCGAGACAGCGGGATTGCTCTCTCGCGAGGACGGGTACGCAGTCGAGCGCCCGGAGACGGTGTTACTGTTGCTCGTTCGCCACGCGGATTCGTTCGGTGAGCGAGCGATGGCACTCGCGACCGGGGCAGATGGGTTGATCAGTTACAACGGGTAGCGGTTTCGTTTCTCGGTCTCTGCCCAGCCGTTCGAGACGTGATGTGACAGCGGAGACAGAAAGAAAATTATCGACGAGACGACCGATATGGTCGTCCCGAAGTCCGGGTCCGGGTGCGGGTGCGGATTCGCGGTCTGGTGGTCAAACGCGTCCCGACGAACACGTGTACGCGAGCCGATCAGTTCCGTCGTTTCGGACTTCTTCAGACGTTCACTTTCCAGGTCGTACTCGAGGAGTAGCCCCACTTCTCAATCTCGACGTCGTAGTTGCCGTCCTGGAGTGCGGTGATGTTCGAACCGACCTCTTTCGCCGTCATACCAAGCTCCTCGCCGATCAGCCGCGACTTGAAGTACGTCTTCGTCGCGGCGTTGTTGCGAAGGTATTGAAGGATCTGTCGTTGCTTGGTCGTGAGGTCGGGGGCCATTGCGGTGCTCATACTTTCGAAATCGACATCGACCGCCTTAGGGGGTTTGGTACACACGGTTAATGGGCCGCAGTCTGGCGATTTTCGGACGAATTAATGACGGAATAATCGATTGGGGTGGTCCTGTTGGTACGAGTGGTTAATGTATTATTTCAGATGAAAGTTAGGATGTCGAGAACATTACCAGCCGTGGAGTCCAGAAGGTTCTTACGAGTACGAGTCCCACCCCGAGGCGATGGCTAGCCGGTCGGTGGCTGTGAGCGTCGTCCTTCCCGCGTACAACGAGGCAGGGACGCTCCGGAAGACGGTCGACGTCACCCTCGAGACGCTCGCGTCGTTTCTCCCCCACGATAGTTTCGAGGTGATCGTCGCGGAGGACGGCTGTGAGGATCGAACACCGGAGATCGCAGCCGAACTCGCCGCCGAAGACGACCGGGTCCGCCACGTCCACAGTGACGACCGACTCGGACGCGGCGGTGCGCTCGAGCGTGCGTTTCAGACTGCAGCGGGTGAGACGCTCGTCTACTTCGATACCGATCTGGCGACGGACATGCGACACCTCGAGGAACTCGTCGAAGCCGTCCGTTCGGGTGAGTACGATATTGCGACGGGGTCGCGGCGTATGCAGGGTCGGAAGGCCGATCGGCCGGCATCGCGGGACATCCCGAGTTCGGGGTTCAACGCGCTGGTTCGGCTCTGCTTGCGGTCCGATATTTCCGACCACCAGTGTGGCTTCAAGGCCTTCGATCGCGAGGTGTTGTTCTCTGTCCTCGAGGACGTCGAGGACAGTCACTGGTTCTGGGATACCGAGGTTCTCGTGCGTGCACAACGTGGGGGCTATCGGATCAAGGAGTTCCCGGTCGACTGGACGCCCAGAGCGGATACGAAAGTCGATTTGATCCGTGACGTCTTCGGGATGGGAAGTCAGATCGGAAGAACGTGGTGGCAGCTGTCGGTTCAACCACGGATTACTCGGCGGACGAGCGTCGTTGCCGGGACGCTGTTGACACTGATCGCACTCGCGTTGATGACTGTCTATCTGGATCCTGCGACGGTTCTCGCAGAGATGGCCGCCGCAGATCCCGTCCTCGTGACGGTCGCAGGACTGATATACGTCCTGACGTGGCCGCTTCGCGGGCTTCGCTATCGAGATATCCTCGAGCGATTGGGGTACCGCGAGCGCGTTGGGTTCCTGACCGGTGCGATCTTCATCAGTCAGACCGGTAATCTCGTCTTTCCCGCGCGTGCGGGCGACGCCGTCAGGGCGTACGTCGTCAAAGCCCGCCGTGGCATTCCGTACCCGTCGGGGTTCGCGTCGCTCGCGATCGAACGGGTGTTCGATCTGTTGACGATCGCCGCGTTGGCGGGAACGGTGTTCGTCGGGCTGGCACTGACGGGTGCGACGAGTGATCTTCAGGCGGCCCTGTTCGGTTCCGGACCCGACGCCCAACAGAGCGGTCGCGTCGCGGTCACCGTCGCGGCCGGCGTCGGGGTCGCCGCGTTCGTCGCTCTCGGAGCGATTCTCGTGAGCGCCCGCAGTGACACGAATTACGTCCGGACGACCGTCACCCGACTCAGTTCGGACTCGTACGCCGATTACGTGGCCGAGATCCTCGAACGCTTCGTCGGTGACGTCCAGACGGTCGCCAGCGACCGGCGCGCGTTCGTAACCGTTGGAACGGCCAGTCTCCTCGTCTGGACGCTCGACGTTCTCGTCGCCGTCATCGTACTGGCGGCGTTCGGCGTCGACGTGTCACTCGCTGCGCTCCTCGTGGTCGGGTTCTTCGCGGTCAGTGTCGGCAATCTCGCGAAGGTACTCCCGTTGACGCCGGGTGGGATCGGTCTCTACGAGGGTGCGTTTACAGTTCTCGTCGTCGCGCTCACGCCGATCGCCGCCCCGGTCGCCCTCGGCGCGGCAGTCGTCGATCACGCGATCAAGAATATCGTGACCGTCGTCGGTGGGCTCGCTTCGATGATCGTCCTCAACGTCTCGCTCACCACCGCCGTCGAGGAGAGTTCGGGGGTGGCCGATTCGGAGGTCGAACCTGACACCGACGTCTCGGTCTCGGAACCCTAGTAGTAGGACGTCACGAACGGCCCGAACGCACACGCCACCGCCGTCGCGAGCGCTCCTCGACGGTCGGTCAACCCGTCCGTGAGCGCCCCAGCAGCACCCTCGTTTTCCGCGACGTTTTCGGCCCCGAGTACGTCGTCCATCACCGGACCGAGTTCCTCACCCGATTCGACTCGGGTCGCGACGTGATCTGGGAGCCGGAGACTCGGCCCACCGCCACGACCCACCGTCTCGCCGTCGGTCGCCGCCGCCCACATGATCAGGTAGAGTCCCGGCGTTCCCTCGAGACGGGCGACGCCGCCCTCGAGGCCGACGCCGTACTCGCGTTCTGGTTCGGAGTCGGGTTCGCACTCTCCACCGCTCCCGGCCTCGAGCGCCCGGCGAGCGCGATTCTCCGCCCCCGTAATCGTCTCGGCGACTGATCTGGGCTGCTCGGCCACACTGGAGTCGACGCTGTGGACGGTGACGGTCGGCTCGAAGCGCTCGAGAGCCCGTTCGACGGCGGCGCGTTTCACCGGGTTCGTACTCCCGACGGCGACGTGCATACTCTCGTTTGCCGGGGAGATGGCTTGGAAACTGCGGCCCATGTGATCCTATATCAATGTTCGGATTTTTCATGCTACTTTCGACGAATAACCAGTTTTCCGGCGCCGTTGCGCTGCAATTCCGAAACTCTTAAATGCAGAGTGTCTGAACGGAGTAGGTAACGAATCCGTCCGGACGTTTTCGATCGGTTCGGCCGGTTACTCGCCATCGTTATGACTAACGCATCCACACCCACCCGAGTACGGCGTAGCGAACAGGAGAACGGTCAGGAGCGCGAACGCCGACACCAGAGCGAACAGGAAGACGAACACGAACACGAGGCCAGCGATCTCGCCTGCCCCGAGTGCACCGGTCAACTCGTCGTCGACGACGAGCACGGCGAGACCGTCTGTGACGACTGTGGTCTCGTCGTCGACGAGAAGTCGGTCGACCGCGGGCCGGAGTGGCGCGCGTTCGACGCCGCAGAGAAGAACAAGAAATCCCGCGTCGGCGCGCCGACGACGAACACGATGCACGACAAGGGACTGTCGACGAACATCGACTGGCGCAACAAAGACGCCTACGGAAACTCCCTGGGCTCGCGCCAGCGTGAGAAGATGCAGCGCCTGCGCAAGTGGAACGAGCGTTTCCGGACGCGCGACAGCAAGGAGCGCAACCTGAAGCAGGCCCTCGGCGAGATCGACCGGATGGCCAGCGCGCTCGGCCTCCCGACGAACGTCCGCGAGACCGCCAGCGTCATCTACCGCCGCGCGCTCAACGAGGACCTCCTCCCCGGACGCTCGATCGAGGGCGTCTCGACGGCCTGCGTCTACGCCGCCGCCCGTCAGGCTGGCGTTCCCCGCAGCCTCGACGAGATCGCCGACGTCAGCCGCGTCGAGAAAAACGAGATCGCTCGCACGTACCGCTACGTCGTCCGCGAACTCGGTCTCGAGGTCCAGCCCGCCGATCCCGAGAGCTACGTTCCCCGCTTCGCGTCGGGACTCGAACTCTCGGACGAAGCCGAACACCGCGCCCGATCGCTCCTTCAGAACGCCAAGGAGAAGGGCGTCCACTCGGGCAAGTCGCCGGTCGGCCTCGCTGCCGCTGCCGTCTACGCCGCCGCACTGTTGACCAACGAGAAGACGACCCAGGCCGCCGTCAGTGACGTCGCGGACATCTCCGAAGTGACGATTCGAAACCGCTACCACGAATTGCTCGAGGCCGAAGAGACGATCGGCGTCGCCTGATCGGTTCTTCTTTTCACTCACCGATCCACTCTCGTCTTCTCCCTCTCTCGTTGACACCTTCACTGCTCGTTCTCATCCTCACCTTCGCTCTCGAGTCGACCGTTTTTTCTTCGTTTCACTCCTCGGTCGAGTATGAACCTGAACTTCGACTCGTTCGTACTCGCGGCCGCGACCGCCGACCTCGCGGACGAACCGCTCGCTCGCGACCACGCCGACATCGTCGAATTCCGCATGGACCTCGCCGAGGACCCGCTCTCCCAACTCGAGAAATACGACGGTGAGTTGCCGATTCTCGCGACGAATCGTGCGGAGTGGGAGGGTGGTGAAGCCCAGGAGGACGGCCGACTCGAGACGCTGGCCGAGGTGACCGCCCTCGAATCTGTCGAGGCAATCGACGTCGAACTGCAGTCGATCCTCGACGGTGACGCCGAGGAGGTGCTCGAGACGGCCCGCGACCGCGGAGTGACGGTGATCGCGTCGGCCCACGACTTCGAGGGGACCCCACCGCGTCCGGAGATGGTGCGGACGTTGACAGAAGCGGGTAAGTACGCGGACGTGGCGAAACTGGCCGTGACGGCGACGTCGAAGGCGGATACGCTCGCCTTGCTCTCCGCGACAGAGCAGTTGACCAGCCACGGGGACACCGTGGCGACGATGGCGATGGGCGAAGCGGGGAGTCACACTCGAGCCGTAGCGCCGGTGTACGGCTCGAAGATCGGCTACGCGCCAGTGGATCCCGAGGAGGCGACTGCCCCGGGCCAGTACGATTTGGCGACGCTGCGAACGCTGGTCGACGAGCTGCAGTGAACACGAACGTGACACTCGCTGGGGGTGTCTCCCCAGCCGGACGGGGTGAACGACGATCGTGAGATCACGACTAGTAAAAACGGGAGAATTAACCCACCCCGGTCGAGAGTAGTACGTATCGATATGAGTCTGATTCGTGCGCTCTTCGCAGCCGCTCTCTCGCTGGTACTCCCCGGTGCCGGCCACGCGTTGATTCGCGACTGGGTTCGCGCCCTCCTCTTCGCCGGATTGTTTCTATCGGCAACCGCACTCATCATGCCGATCAACGACATCGCAGCCGCCGGTTCGATGTCGGAACGAATGACGATCGTCGCCGACGAGCCGTGGATGAACCAGTTCGTCCTCTCGTTTATGCTCCTGTTCGCCGCGGTCGACGCTGGCTTCCGTGCCATGGGTTTTCCACCGGGGTCGAACGACGCCGACGGTCCCACGTGTCCCAACTGCGGCCGCGAACTCGACACCGAGATCGAGTTCTGTCACTGGTGTACGACCAGACTCGAGTACGCCGACCCTGACGTCGACTCGGACGCGGAGTCGGGTGCCGAATCGGCGGCTGATGTGGATACCGAGGCCGATGCGGTTGGCGGCCCGGACGGCGAGTCACAGTCACAGTCACAGTCTCGGTCGCAGTCCGCGACTGAGTCTCCTCTGGACTCGAATACGGAGTCCGAATCCGAATCCGAATCCGAATCTGAGTCGGACTCCGAGCCGGAACCGAAGACGAAGTAAACCGAAAAATCAGTACGCGACGGATCCGAACTCGAGTCCGGATCGACACTATTTCTCGATAATGCTCTCCTCGACCGCCTCGCCGAAGTGGCGGGCCGTATCCTCGTAGTACATCAGGAGTTCGTCACCGGCCTCGAGTTCCGTCACGGGTTTGCGGCCGTCGCCGGTCGCGACTTTGATCGTCTCTGCGTTCTGCAAGAGCGTCTCCACCCGGTCGCCGTTGGGTGCCTCGAGGGCGACGCGGAACATCGGTCGTTGCTCGATCTTGACGCGGCCGACGATGGCCTCGCGGGTGTGGCCCGCGCGGTCGACGAGCTGTACCTCGTCGCCGCTTTGTAGTTCCGAGAGGTACTTCGTGCCGCCGTCAGGGGTTCGGATGTAAGCGTGGACCGCACCCGCGTTGACCCGGAACGGCCGGGAGGCGACGTAGGGTGATTCGGCGGTTTCGGCGTGGACGAAGACGAGTCCGCGTGCCATCGACCCGATGAGCATTCCCTCGTCGTGTTCGAGGAGGCTGCCGGTGTCGACGCAGACCCGGTCGGCGCTTCCGATCTGTTCGACGTCGACGACCTCGCCCCACTCGAGATCGAGGGTCTCGCGTTCGGATTCGTCTCGAATCTCGACGGTTCGTCGAATCTGGTCGGGGTCGTCCGAGTCGAGCAAGACTGCGTCCGCCCCGATCTCGAGGGTTTCGAAGGCCGTCTTCGCTTCTTCGGCGTTCGTGACGCCGGCGACGAGGTCCGTCTCCTCGCCGATGCGGGCGATCAGGTTCTCGAGGGGGATGATCGTCCAGTCCTCGCCGACGACGATCGTGTGTTCTGCGTCTTTCGCGGCTTCCTCGGCGAAGGACTCGTAGTCTTTTCCGAGGATTCGGACGTAGGCCCCGCCCTCGAGGTCGTTATCGCGGCGCAGTGTCGAGAGATCGGCCGATCCCGAGAAGTCCGAGGGCAGGTCGATCGTCCCGTCACCCTCGCCTTCCTTGCCGACGACGAAGGCGTCCGGTTTGGCCTCGACGTCCTCGTCTTCGGCGTCGTCGATTACCGTTACGTCGCCGTCGGTGCGGAACGCAGCGACGTTAATCTCTCCGAGTTCGCGGACGCGTTCGACGTCCTGCTCGTCGACCAGTACCCAGTCGGCGCCCGCCTCGAGCGCGGTCGTGATTCGCGCTCGGCGCACGTCCCAGTCACCGACAGTGTCGTCGGCTTTTACCCAGACTGCTCTCGTCATGACTCGACCGTCGAACGGAACCGGCTTGAACGTGGCGGAATCGACAGCCATCGCCGAAGTCGGTGTAATCTCTCCCGCGTTCGGCAGGCGAAACGCCGAACTGGCGCCAGCGGAGACTCGTCGCCGGTTCTGACCGATCAATCGATGGGTCACCGACGCCGGACCCGAACCTCGAGCGGACCCGCTGGTCGTAAGTTCGCCGCAGTCGCTAGATCCAGATCAGTCGTCACCGCTTCGAATCGATAGGTCGAACAGAGCGTCGCGAGCGCGAGCCGTAACTCGAGGCGGGCCAGTCGCATCCCGATGCAGTGGCGCGGGCCGCCGCCGAAGGGGTAGAAGGCGTACTCGGGTCGCTCACTGTCGCGGTCGTCCGTCCACCGATCTGGATCGAACGTTTCCGGCGACTCCCACCAGCGCTCATCCCGATGGACGATCCACTGGGGGACGGAGATGGTCGTTCCCGCGGGAAGGCGATACCCCCCGAGTTCGACGTCCTCGACCGGTTCGCGGAAGAACGTGAACACCGGCGGGTAGAGCCGGAGCGCCTCGTCGATCACGCGGTCGGTAAACTCGAGGGCGGGCAGGTCGTCGATCGTCGGCCGGTCACCGTCGATCGTCGCGTCGAGTTCCGCCTGTAGGCGACGTTGCTCGTCGGGGTGGGTCGCGAGCAGGAACAGCGCGTAGGTGAGTCCCAGCGACGTCGTCTCGTGGCCGGCGAACAGGAACGTGATCATGTCGTCGCGCAACGTCTGGTCGTCGAGTTCGCCGTTCGCCGTCGCCGCGACGAGCAGCGAGAGTAGGTCGTCACCCCGCTGGTCGGGGTCCTGTCGCCGTCGGTCCGCTATTCGTGAGTCGACGCGCTCGCGCAACTGGGAAATGTGACGCGTGAACCGGAGGTTCCGTGGCGTCGGGACCCACGTCGGCAGAAACGCGGTGGGTGCGGACGGATCGAGTTTCGCACCGATGGCGCTCGCAGCCTCGCGAACGACCGCCTCGTCTGCGTCGGCGTCGAAGCCGAACAGCGCGTCGGTCAACACCGACAGCGTGAGCGCCGAGAGTTCGTCCGTCAGGTCGACCACGCTCGCGTGGGGCCACCCGACGTCGGCGGCGTGGTCGACGACTGTCTCCCCGTACTCGAGGATTCGTTCGCGGTAGAACGCCGGCTGGGCGACCTGACGCTGGGTTCGCCACTGCTCGCCCGCTGCCATGAACATCCCGTTGCCGAAGGTATCGCCGAGCTGGTCCTCGATGAGCCCGCCCTTCACGTACCGGTCGTCGTCGCGGACCAGGATCCGTTCGACGTACTCGGGGTGTGTGACGATGGCCCCCTCGTCGCCGCCGACGGAGATTCCGACGACGTCACCGTACTCGGCCGTCACTCGCTCGTAAAATCCGAGCGTGTCACGCGCGAGCTCGTGAGTGTTGCCGAGCAACGGAACCCCATCCGGTCCGGGCGGCGTCGGCCGCTCCCGACTCGAGTGCATCGCCATACGTGAACGCTAGTGGTCGACCGTCCTCGGATTTCCGCCGGACGTACTAGCCGATTTATATTCCGACGGCGTCCTGCTTCGCTTCACCGCCGTCTCGAGTCACCTTCGAAGACTTCCGTGCGAAACGTTCAGGCCGACGGGAACCGTACTGGCGGGAAATGGCCTCTTACGACGCGATCTGCTTCGATCTCGACAGCACGCTCTGTGAGTCGACACAGGACCCGTCGGCGCTGCTCGAGTCCACCTGCGACCGCGTCGGCGTCGAACCGTTCTGTACGACCGACGATCTCCGGACCGCCGTTCCCGCCCTCCCGACCGCCCAGACGGACCGGGAGTTCTACGAGTTGCTGTTCGCGGAGGTGGTGAGTCGCGTCGACAGGGAGTTCGCCGCCGACGTCCCGCAAGCGCTCGCCAACGCCTACCTCGAGGCGACCGATCCCAGCGCCGTCCGGTTCCGGCCCGGCGCGAAAGCCGCCCTCGAACTGGCTCGAGACCGGGGACCGGTCGGCCTCATCACGAACGGCGGTCGGCCGACCCAGACGCAGAAACTCGAGGCGCTCGGAATCGCCGACGCCTTCGACGTGACGGTCTTCACCGATCCGGAAGCGGGTATCCACCCCAAACCCGATACGATACCCTTCGAGCACGCCCTCTCCGCGCTCGAGGTGAGCCCCGGTGACGCGATCCACGTCGGCGACTCGATCCACGCGGACGTCGCGGGTGCGAACGCGATGGGGATGGACTCGGCGTGGATCGATCTCGGCCACGAGAACTCACTCCCACACGAACCGACGTACGAACTCACCTCGCTCGAGGAGTTCGAGGGAGTCGTCTCGACGTAGCGACGCAGTTCGTGTACGCCTGTGCTGTCGCGTGATCGGAGGTCGATCCCGGTGACCGCTCTCGTGGAACTCGAGGTGCCAGTTACTCGAAACGAAAGCGAGACGGAAACGACCCGTTTTCCGAGCCATCGAAA
The DNA here is from genome assembly GCA_025517485.1 of Natronoglomus mannanivorans. Classification (GTDB taxonomy): domain Archaea; phylum Halobacteriota; class Halobacteria; order Halobacteriales; family Natrialbaceae; genus Halomontanus; species Halomontanus mannanivorans. The sequence goes on from JAOPKB010000016.1 coordinate 21,288, forward strand.
CGGAACTACCGATTGCTCGCGTCGAACCCGATTCTCACCGGGTGGCATCGTTTCGACGACAGCCATCCAGTCGGTCGATCCGAGCGGGTAACGACTGGTTGTCCTTTCCAGCGTTAGCAGTTCGAGCGCCCTCGTCACCGACGACCTCACTGCCGACCGTCTGTCACCCCCTCACAACGCCATCTGATACCGGGCAGGTTATTACCGCTTCGTAACTTCGAATTTACTATGATCCGAGTTCTGATTTCCACACAAGACACGTTCGACGGTGAGCACCGATGATCTGGCAGGACCTCGTCTTCCTGGCTGGCAGCGTCTTCTCGATTTTCTGTCTCGCACCGACCCTGCGCGATATGGACGCTCGCGTTCCGCTAGCGACGAGCCTCCCGTCGATGACGATCGGGTGGGTCTACGCGATGACGTTCTTCTCGCTGGGCATGACCTTCTCCGGTCTGGGGTCGCTCGCTGCAGGCGCGATGTGGTCGTTGATCGCCGTCCTCCGATCGCCCTCGTCGAACGGACCGCAGCTGACCAGACGCGACGAACTCGTCCTCTTCGTCAACGACGTGCGACGCTGGTTCGGAAGCGTGCGTTCCGGTTCCCACGTCGACGAGCGGTACGTCCTCGAGTAGACGTCTCCACTCTTCTGCAGTCACAGCGCTTGCGCAGCGAATTTTCCGAGCGACCGCGTCACAACTATCGCTACCACTACCACTCCTCGCCCAGCGCCGCCTTCACCCCGCCGTAGCCGCTCGCGGTCGTCCACGTCCGGCCGCTCTCGGCGTGCTCGACCTCGTAATCGCCGCCACAGACGCCGCATCGGTAGCCGTCGGGCGCCCGAACCGGTTTCGAGGCGCGATGGCGTCGCGCTCGCCAGTCACACTCGAGACATCGGATTACATAGCGCGGCGACGAAAAGGACTCGCAGTGTCTCGAGACGTCGAGTTCCGCCGCTCGCTCGTGAAATCGCTTTCCGTGGCCCGATTCGCCGAAGCGTTGGAACTCCCAGGCGTGGATCAACTCGTGGCGGACGACCGCCTCGAACGCCTCGCGGTCGTACGCACAGTAGGCTTTCCGCGAAAGAACGATCGTCGCAGTCTCCGAACGCGCGTGCCACCGACAGGCCCCGGCGCGTCGGCGTGCTCGTGTGGAGACGTCCCACTCGACGCTCGAGAGATCGACGTCGAGTCCGTCGTTCGCGACGGCTCTGGCGTGGACTCGAGCGTGGGCGAGGATCTCCTCGTCGGTCGGTTCGCGCCCCATCGATACGACGGCGAAAACGAATGCGGATTACGTATTCCTTGCGTTTCCGGAGAACGGATTCGACAGTTCAGACCTCGAGGGCCAGCCCGGCCACCTCGAGTGCTTCGTCCGTCGAGAGGTCGTCGTGGACGACGCCGGCGACGGCGCGCGTGATCGCTTCGGGGTCCTCGTGCTGGAAGATCGACCGGCCCATCGAGATCCCGGCGCCGCCGGCGTCCATCGCGCCGCGGACCATCTCGATCGTCTCGCGGTCGGTCCCGCGAGCGCCGCCGGCGATCACGACCGGGAGACGCGTGGACTCGACGACGTACTCGAAGCTCTCGCTGTCGCCGCTGTAGCCCGTCTTGACGATGTCGACGCCGAGTTCCTCGGCGAGGCGGACGGCGTGGCCCAGTGCTTCGGGATCGTCGCCCTCGACGTCGGGGCCGCGAGCGTAGGCCATCGCCAGCACCGGAATCCCGTACTCCGACGCCTCGGCGGTGAGTTCGGCCAGTTGCGTGATCTGGTCGGGTTCGTGGTTCGAGCCGACGTTGATGTGGAAGGAGACGGCGTCCGCGCCGGCGCGGATCGCCTCTTTGACCGTCCCCGTCGGGCGCTTGTCGTTCGAGTCCGGGCCGATCGAGGTGGAGGCGTTGAGGTGCGTGATGTAGCCCTTCCCGTTCTTGTTCGGGTGGACCCGCGGGGCGATCCCCTTCTGGGTCAGGACGGCGTCTGCCCCGCCGCGAGTGATCGCGTCGATCGTCGATTCGATGTCCCGGAGGCCGTCGACAGCCCCCAGTGTGATGCCGTGGTCCATCGGGACGATGACGTGTTTGCCGTCCGTCCCGATCCGTTCGAGTCGCGCGTCGATTCCAGGAGTCATGTTGAGAGAGTGTAGCAAGCTTTCGGTTATGGCTGTTCTGGTTCCGGTACGTCTTCGGCCCCCCGCATCGCGCCGCGTTTGAGCTCCTCGGCTTTCGCCTCGAGGGCCGCCGCGGGCTCGTCAGCCTCGGCAATCAGATCGACGAGCGCGCTGCCGACGATGACGCCGTCGGCACCCGCTTCGACGATCTCGGCGGCGTGGTCGCCCTCGCTGACGCCGAACCCGACGGCCTTCGGGACCGAGTACTCGGAGAGACGCGCCAGACTGTCGTGGGTCGCCCCGGAGACGTCCGCGCGCGCGCCGGTCGTGCCCAGGCGAGCCTGGACGTAGGCGAAGCCCGAGACCTGCGACATGATGGTCTCGAGGCGTTCGCCGTCGGTCGTGGGTGCGACGATGAAGACGAGATCGAGGCCGTGATTCTCACAGGCCTCACGAAGTGGTTCGCTCTCCTCGGCAGGGAGGTCGGGGACGATGATCCCCGCCAGTCCGGCGGCGGCGGCACGCTCGACGAAGGGCTCGACAGCCGGCTCGGAGCCGTACTGGAGGATCATATTGTAGTAGGTCATCACCAGCAACGGCGCCTCCACGTCGAGGCCGTCGACCAGTTCGAAGAACGAGTCGGGGGTAGTTCCCGCCTCGAGTGATCGGTTGATCGCCGCCTGGATCGTCGGTCCCTCCGCGATTGGCTCCGAGAAGGGGAGCCCGAGTTCGATCAGGTCCGCGCCGCCGCGATCGAGCGCCTCGACGTACGCCTTCGTCTCCTCGAGCGTGGGATCGCCCGCGGTGATGTAGGCGATCAAGGCGGGGTGGGTCTCGCGGATGGCGCGTTCGATGTCGGAGTCCGTCCCGCCGTCGGTCGCGACTCGCTTCCCGCTGCTCGCGCTCCTCGCGGATCGCTCCCCTCGGTCGCTCACTGCTCGCTCGTTTCGAGAGTCTCGCTTCGCTCGACGCTCGCGGCTCATCGGTCGAACACCTCCACGTCCGGCGCCGCCTCGAGATCGCGTTTCTCGGTCTCCTCCAAGACCGTCTCGAGGTCCTTGTCGCCGCGCCCGGAGACGTTGACCACGACGAGGTCGCCGAGATCCTCGTCTGCCTCCGCTCGCGGACCCTGTCCGCTCGCGCTATCCGCGGCGGGCCCCGCCGCGCGCTCCAGATACCCCAGTGCGTGACTCGACTCGAGGGCCGGAATGATCCCCTCGAGTCGCGAGAGTCGGTGGAAGGCCTCGAGGGCGGCCTCGTCACCGACGCTGACGGGGGTCACTCGCCCGATGTCGACGAGATACGAGAGCTCGGGCCCGACGCCCGCGTAATCCAGTCCCGCGCTGACGCTGTGTGATTCCATGATCTGGCCGTCGCCGCTCTGGAGGAGCTTGGTCATCGCGCCGTGGAGGACGCCGTCCGTCCCGGTCGAGAGCGTCGCGGAGTTGGGCGCGATGCCGCGTTCCTCGTCGATCTCGAGGGTCGAACCGCCGGCTTCGACGGCGTACAGGCCGACGTCCTCGTCGGGAACGAAGGCGTGAAACGTCCCCATCGTGTTCGAGCCGCCGCCGGCACACGCGAGGACGCTGTCGGGGAGCCGTCCAGCCTGCTCCTGGATCTGTTCGCGGGCTTCGGTTCCGATGACCGACTGGAAGTCCCGAACCATCTTCGGGAACGGATGTGGACCGACGACGCTGCCGATCACGTAGTGGGTCGTCTCGACGGACTTCGACCAGTCGCGCAGCGTCGCGTTGATCGCCTCCTTGAGCGTTCCACGGCCCGTGTCGACGGGGTTGACGTCCGAGCCGTTCATCCGCATCCGGTAGACGTTCGGCCGTTGGCGGTTGACGTCCGTCCGGCCCATGTAGATCTCACAGGGCATATCGAGGTGGGCCGCGGCCATCGCGGTCGCCGTGCCGTGCTGGCCGGCGCCGGTCTCGGCGATGATCCGCTCTTTGCCCATGTACTTCGCGAGCAGGACCTGTCCGAGTGCGTTGTTGAGTTTGTGGGCCCCGCCGTGGACGAGGTCCTCCCGTTTGAGGTACACCTCGCGGTCGTAACGCTCGCTCAATCGGTCCGCACGCTGGAGCGGCGTCGGTCGCCCGCCGAACTCCCGCATGCGCGCTCGAAAGTCGTCCATGAAGCCGTCCTCGTTCTCGAGAACGTAGCGTTCGTAGGCGTCCTCGAGTTCCTCGAGCGCCGGCATCAACGCCTCTGGCACGTACTGTCCGCCGTACGATCCGAAGCTGGTCTCGTTGTCTCTGTCGCTGTCACTCATATCTGTGTCTCCGTGTCCGTCTCCATCTCGCTCTCTGCATCCGTATTCGTCTCAGCCGTTGTCAGCCTTCGCGTTCCATCCGTCACGTCTCCCTCGGCCATGATCGCGCTGCCGACCAGCAGGGCATCCGCACCCGCTGCCCGCATCCGGCGGACGTCCTCGGGACTCGAGACGCCGCTCTCGGCGATCAGCGTGACGTCTTCGGGTGTGTCCGGTGCGACCGCCTCGAACGTCCCCAGATCGACCTCGAGTTTACCGAGATCACGGTTGTTGACGCCGATAATATCTGCCCCCGCCTCGAGTGCCGTCTCGAGTTCCGCCCGGTCGTGGACCTCGACGAGCGGTTGGAAGCCGCGTTCGCGTGCGCCGTCGATCAGCTCCTCGAGATGGGCACCATCGTCGACGAACCGGACGATCAGAAGTATCAGGTCGGCTTCGACGACGTCCAGATGCTCCTCGCGGAGGAGGAAGTCCTTTCGGAGGACGGGAACGTCGACGGCCTCTCGAACCTGGGTGAGTGCCTCCGGCGATCCGCCGAAGTGGGTCGGTTCCGTGAGCACCGAGATGGCCGCCGCACCGCCCTCGACCATCGCCCGAGCGAGTTCGGCTGGATCGTCTTCACGGGTACCGTCGGTCGTCGGTGACGTCGGCTTGACCTCCGCGATGACTGGGACACGACCGTCGGATTCGGCACGCGCCAGCGCGTCCGGTAGCGATCGCGCCGACACCGAGACGTCTCCCGGTTCCCCGCCCGTCCGCTCCCGTGCGGTCTCGAGAATCGACTGGACCGCGGGAGCCAGTTCTTCGCCTGAGTTCATTGTTGTACATCAACGTACGCATATGTACAAAAGCCTTGCGTCATCGCGCCACGTTCGTGACCGGCGACTATTCAAGTCTGCGTTGCGATGACACAGCGTATGGAGGACGAAGCGGTTGCAGGCATCTACGCGCGACAGTCACCGTACCTCGAGCGATTCGTCCAGCTCGGTGCAGCGAGCGGGCGGGTATTGAGCGTCTCCTTTCCAGAGCAGCCGCCCGAGGACGCCAGTGAGGACCATCAGGTGCTCGATCGGATCTTCGAGTACCTCGAGGGGGTGTCCGAGGTCACCTTCGAGGACGTACAGGTCGCCATGACGATGCCGACCGACCAGCGAGCGGTGCTCGAGCAGGTCCAGACGATTCCCTACGGCGAACAGATCGACGTGAGCGCACTCACACGGATGACCCCCGATCTCGATCCCGACGACGAGGACGACATCATCCTCGTCCGGACGGCACTCGACGAGAACCCGGCCCCGATCCTGATTCCAGATCACCGGGTTCGAGATGGGCCGAGCGCCGCCCCACCGCCGGTCGAGCAGAAGTTGCGCTCGCTCGAGGGGCTCTAGACGAATTTCGAGCGTCAATCCGCGATCCAGACCACGTACACGTAGAGTGCGACACCGACGAAGACGGCCAGTGCTGCGACGAGATCGAGCAACGGATCTCGTGTGAGGACCCATCCGAGCTGGGCGACGCCGCCGGCGGCGAGACAGCTCCCGGCGGCGACGATCGGCGATAGTTCCCGTGGTGACTCGATGATCAGGAGCGTTCCGACGCCGAGCGCGATGATGCCAAAGAGGATGTCCGCGCTAATCCGTGCGGTCGGATCGCCCGTCATACTCGCGTAGATGAACACTGCGAAGTAGAGAATGACGCCGGCGACCATCGCTCGCTGGACTGTTTCGGACGCGGTTTCGAGCGGGTTCATATTCCGGTAGAGGAGTGGTCGACTCTTAGCTTTCGGTGATTTCCATTTCAGTTGTCGGTTCTCGACTCACTCCCCAACTCCAGTTCCAGTCTCGGGCTCTCCCCCCGACTCGCCCCACTCGAACCCGAACCCCTCGTGGACGACGAACTCGAGGGCGTTGATCAGATAGTGGGCGACGACGACCACGAGAAAGCTCCCGGTGACGACGAACGCGGCCGCGAGAACGAACCCCAAGAGCCCGGTGACGACGATGCCAGCAGTTCCTTGCATCCCGTGACCGAGTGCGAACGCGACCGACGAGACGACGGCCAACAGCCAGGGCGAGACGTCGAAGCCGGCCGACACCGCCCCGATCAACGCCGCCCGGAAGAGAAACTCCTCGAAGACCGCGATGATCGGCAACACGACGAGCAACAGAATCAGCCAGCCGCCGGCGGACTCGGGCGCCAGCATCTCGCGTAAGTCCTCGCTGTGATCGATCTCGAGTCGCTTCGCAGTTACCGACCCGAGTTCGTTCGCGACGTAGAGTCCGAGTCCGACCGCCGTTCCGACAGTGAGGCCGTAGAAGACGTACGCGCCGGTGAACTCGATTCCCAGTGCCGACGCCGGAATCTCCGTATAAAACGCAGCCGCGATCAGGATGGCGGCGAACAACCCTTGCGAGAGCGCGACGTTTGCCAGCAGCGCGCCCGCGGACATCGACTCCATCAGCGGTTCGCCGCTCCCGTGACCGGGACCCGCTCGAGGCTCGATCGGATTCTCAGTCGTGCTCTCGGGTGGCGTCTCCGATTTCGGGTCCGTGTTTGCGTTTGTGTTCGTGTTCGCGTCCGCGTTCGCCGACTCCGAACCCGCTCCCGGCTGTGATTCAGGCTCGTCTCGCTGGTCACTCGAGAACGGAGGCGAGGACTCGAGGTCGGTTGTGGCGGAAGAAGACGGGGTGGACGAGACGGATGACTGGTCGTCAGCAGTCTCTGTTTCACTCGTGTTGGCTCCCAGATTCGAACTCGAACCCGAACCCGAACTCGAGTCAGATCCCGACACCGTAGCCGGCTCGGTCAACGTCGTCTTCGTCGCGTGCGAAAGAACGAGTAACAGCACGCAGACGACGCCCGACAGACCGGCGAACGTCGCCCACTGAGTCATACGAAATACGGGGCTATTGCGGGCTCGGGTTCGATCCGCTGGCAGAGCTGCCGGGGCTGACCTGTCCTTCGAACGCCGAGCCGGTGATCGACTTCAGCCGGTCGAGCAGCGAGTCCTTCTCGGGCTGGCCCATCAGGGCGACCTCTAAGACCTCGCTGATATTGTCACAGGGGATGATCTCGATCATCTCCTTGTACTCGTCTTCGATCATCACGTCCTGTTCGTTTGCCTTCGGGATGATGACCTTCGTACAGCCGGCTTTGGCGGCGGCTTCGATCTTGTGGGTGACCCCACCGACCGGGAGCACGTCACCCCGCACCGACAGCGACCCGGTCATCGCGACCGTCTGGTCGACCGGGATGTCCTCTAACGCGCTGATGACGGCGGTCGCCACCGTGATGGAGGCGGAGTCACCGTCGACACCCTGCTGGCCGGCCTGGACGAACTGGATGTGGACGTCCTTCTCAGAGAGGTTGACGTCGGAGAACTTCTTGATGATCGCGGAGACGTTCTGGACCGACTCCTCGGCCATCTCCTTGAGTTGACCGGTGGCGATGACCTGACCCGGACCCTGTGCCGGGGCGATTTCGGCCATCACGGGCAGCATGATCCCGCTGTCCTCGCCCATGACGGCGAGGCCATTGACACGGCCCTCGACACCGCCTTCGTTGACCTGCAGCTCGTAGTCCTTGCGGCGCTCGATGTAGTCGTCGGCCAGCTGTTGTTCGATCGAGCGCGAACGGGCTTTCGCCTGCAGGACGTCGTCGCGGGTGGTGAAATCCCGATCTTCGGCACGGGCGATGTCGCCGGCAACCCGAACCAGTCCACCGAGGTTCCGGAAGTGGAGCGTGAGGTGCCCTTTTCGACCGGCGCGGCGTTTCGCCTCGAGGATGAGTTCCTCGACGGCTTCGCGCTCGAAGTGTGGAAGGCGCCCGTCGCGTTCGACCTCCTGGGCGATGAAGCGGGCGTACTTCCGGCGCATCTCGGGGGTGTCCTCGATGGTGTCTTCCATGTACACCTCGTACCCGTAGCCCTTGATCCGCGAGCGAAGGGCGGGGTGCATGTTCTCCATCGCGTCCAAGTTCCCCGCAGCGATCATGATGAAGTCACAGGGGACGGGTTCGGTTTGGACCATCGCACCCGAGGAGCGTTCGGACTGACCGGTGATCGCGAACTCGCCTTCCTGAATCGCGGTCATCAGCTTCTGCTGGGTGCGGATGTCGAGCGTGTTCATCTCGTCGACGAACAACACACCCTTGTTAGCCTGGTGGATCGACCCTGGTTCGACCCGGTCGTGGGAGGGCGTCTCCATCCCACCGGACTGGAAGGGGTCGTGGCGAACGTCGCCCAGCAGTGCGCCGGCGTGGGCGCCGGTCGCGTCCTCGAAGGGCGCGGTGCGCTGATCGCCGTTGTTGACGATCATGTTCGGCACCATCGCGTCGGTGCCACGGGAGGTGTACCGGAAGATCAGCCAGACGATACCCGCCGCGAGGATCCCGAGCAGGATGTTGACGGTGAGGATCGCGTATCCGATGATGATCGCGATGATGATCCACATCAGGATCGAGCGCATCTGATTTCGCTTTCGGGCTTCCTCCTTGTGGGCGTCGATAATCTGTTCGCCCTTGCCGGCGGGGACGGTCCGGACTTTCGGCTCGTTGCCGTCGTCCGGATTGTGGTAGACGAGAACGTCCTGGAGATCTTCTTTTGGAAGGAGCTGGCTCATCGCCTTCGCCAGCATCGACTTGCCGGTCCCCGGCGAGCCGATCATCATCACGTGGCGGCGCTGCTTGGCCGCTTTGATGATGATGTCCCGTGCTTCGTCCTGTCCGATGACCTGATCGACGAGTCTGTCGGGGACTTCGATGTCACCGGTCGATTCGACCTTGAGCCCGCCGAGTAAGTCGTCTTCGGCGTTCTCTTCGTCGACCTCGACGCCGGGATCGACCTCGACCGTACTGCCGAGGTCCTCGACCGTCTCGCCGACGCCGTCGTCGGTGCCGTCGGTGTCGGTGTCGGTGGTAGCGTCGTTGACGTCACTCTCGACGTCGTCGGCGGGACCGTCGGAACCGGGCCCACTGTCGACGTCATTCCAGTCGTCGGACCCCTCGGATTCGGTTGATCCGTCGGTCTCGTCGACCTCCGACCAGGTATCATCCTGCCGCTCGGTTGGGTCCTCCTCGGAACCCTCAGAAGCGGTGTCGTCGGGAGTATCGTCAACGTTCGTATCGTTGCTCATAGAACTGTGTTCAGTACGTGGACCGAAGGGATTGCGACTGATATACTTTCTCCCTCTTATCGATCGCTCTCCGGGGTCCTCGAGGGTTAACGCAACCGAAATCGTCGCTTTCGAAGCGAGCGACACCTCGCCACGCTTAAGAGCCAGAGGGCCGAGTTTGGAGTATGACGCGGGGGTTCTACATCGGCCGGTTCCAGCCCTACCACGAGGGCCATCACGCGATGGTGAAACAGATCGCCGAAGACGTCGACGAACTCGTCCTCGGGATCGGGAGCGCAGACGATTCGCACACGACGCGAAACCCGTTCACGGCGGGCGAGCGAATCATGATGATCACGAAGTGTCTCGTCGAGCTCGACATCGTCACCTACGTCGTCCCGATCGAGGACCTCGAGCGAAACTCGGTGTGGGTGAGCCACGTCCAGAGCATCTCGCCGGATTTCGACGTCGCCTACTCGAACAATCCGTTAGTCATTCAGCTCTTTCGTGAGGCTGGCGTCGAAGTCCACCAGTCGCCGATGTTCCGCCGGGAGGTCCTCGAGGGTGCCGAGGTCCGCGACCGGATGGTAAGCGACGGGGACTGGGAGACGCTGGTCCCCGACCCGGTCGCAGAGGTCGTCGACGAGATCGGCGGCATCGAGCGGATGCAGATGATCAGTGAGACGGATGCCAACGGCGGTTGAGACCCGTGTTGTAGACGGGTAGACGACAGTCACTCGCAGGATCTCGCCGACGAGAGCGGACCGATTTTGATCGTCCGCGACGTACACTCGCCCATGATCACGCTCTCCTCGGACTTCGGGTCGCCGTACCCCGCGGCGATGAAGGGCGTCGTCCTCGAGCGCGCCCGAACGGACGTCCAGCTGATCGACGTCTCCCACGAATTTTCCCGCGGTGACGTACGGTCGACGGCGTTCTGGCTCCGCGAGGTGCTTCCGTACTTCCCGCCCGCGGTTCACCTCGTCGTGGTCGATCCGGGCGTCGGTACCGACCGCAACGCGCTCGTGATTCGCGCGGGCGAGCACGCGCTCGTCGGACCGGACAACGGCGTGCTCGTTCCCCCGGCGCGGCGACTCCTCGAGACGGATCGAAACGATACGCTCGAGTACTACGTGATCGACGATGCCGACGCCGCGAGCAGTACCTTCCACGGCCGCGACGTCTTCGCCCCCGCCGCGGCGGACGTTCACGAAACGGGTATCGACGCGCTCGAGGCGGTGTCCTCGCTGACGGCCGTCAACCGCGAGGAAATCGTCGATTTGGCACTTCCCGAGGCGACGATCGACGCTGACCGCGCGACAGGAGAAGTGCTCGTCGTCGACGACTTCGGGAACGTGATCACGAACGTTCCCGGGGAATTTCTCGAGGGGCGAGACCGACTGCGGGCGGACGGCGAGGAGGTACCTGTCGGTGAGACGTTCGCGTCCGTCCCAGCAGGCCAGCGGCTGGCGACCGTCGGCAGCCACGGCAACGTCGAACTGGACGTCAACGACGGCCGCGGTGACGAGGCGTTCGGGCTCACGGTCGGTGACGAGGTCCGGCTCGAACGCGACTAAAAAGAGGGTGGGGTTCTCAGACCGCTGTCTCCAAATCCTCCAGCGGCTCGATCACGATCTCGCCGTCGGCGTGGACGACGACCGCGCAGTGAGCGAATCGAAAGGCGATCGACCCGTCACCGACGCGGGGTTCGTCACCGCGCCAGTGGACGAAAATATCGTTGAGCGCGTCCGGATCGACACACTCGTGAAGCGCCTCGAGATCCGTGGCTTCGACCCCTAACACCGCCGAGACGGCCATCAACAGTGCCGTACTCACCGGTTCGTAGTCTTCGTCGTCGTACCACGTGTGGTAGGTCCCTCGAGTGTCGTCGTAGTAGACCGTTCGCTCACTTCCGTTTCCGACGGGAGTCAGTCGATCGGACGGTGCCGTTCCAGCCATGCTATCCTCTCCAAGCGTGTGTTAACAAATAACACTATCGGCCCGATTGTTACCGTTCGTCACTCGACACGCCCGAAAAATGGGTCGGTTTCGGTCTCCGAACGACCAGTCGCGTTTATTCGGCAGCGATGACGTCGTCGATGCGGGCGATCATCGTCGCGGCTTCGGTCGCGCTCTCGATCGCTTCGCGCTTGACGTCGGCGGGATCGACGACACCGTGTTCGATCGGGTCGGAGATCTCGACGGATTCGCCGTCGGTGACCAGACCGGCTCGACCCTCGGACTCGTGGGCGGCACGAAGGTCCACGAGGACGTCGATGGGGTCCTGGCCGGTGTTGGCGGCGAGCGTACGCGGAATGATGTCGAGTGCGTCGGCGAATGCCGTGACGGCGAGCTGTTTTCGACCCTCGACACCGGCGGCTTCCGAGCGAACGCGGTCCGCGATGGCGATCTCGGTCGCACCGGCACCGGGAACGACCTCGCCGGAGTCGAGTGCGGTCGAGACGACGTCGAGTGCGTCGCCGATCGTCCGCTCGAGTTCGTCGACGACGTGGTCGGTTCCGCCACGGACGAAGACGGTGACGGCCTCGGCGGCGGCGCCACCCTCGACGAACACGAGGTCCTCGTCGCCGTAGGTCTCCGTACGGATGCGATCGGCGTGGCCGAACTCGGAGTCCGCCAGATCGTCCAGCGCGCCGACGCGGGCGGCGCCGGTCGCGGAGGCGATCTTGCGGGCGTCTTTGTTGTTGAGGTCGTCGAAGACCAGTACGCCCTCGTTGGCGAGGAAGGAGGCGACGCGGTCGTCGACGCTGTCGGTGGTGAACAGGACGTCGACACCGGAGTCGGCGACGGTCTGTGCGTAGCCACGCAGTTCGCTCTCTTCTGCGTCGAGTGCGGCGTTGAGCTGGTCGATCGAGTCGATCGAGTACTCCGCGTCGACGTCGCCGGTTCGGACGCCGAGTTCGACGTCGAGAATGGAGATGTCGGCGTCTTCGACCGTCGTCGGCATCTCGTCGTGGGCAGGCTCTTCGTCGACGACGATGCCTTCGATCATTTCCGTCGCGTTCGAGGAGGCACCGACCTCCGTGTGAACGGTGACGTTGTCGCGTGCGACGCCGTCCTCACCGTCGACGTGGCGGATCGCCGAGACGACGGTCTCCGCGAGCGCTTCGGCGGTGAGGCCGCCGGTTCCCTTGCCGGTCATGCTCGACTCGGCGACCTGCTTGAGAACGTCGTCGTCGACCTCGCTTCCGACGACCTGCTCGTCGATCGCCTCGAGGGCGATGCGGGCGGCCTCGTGATAGCCCTCGACGATGGTCGTCGCGTGGACGTCCTGGTCGAGGAGGTCCTCGGCTTCACCGAGGAGGTTTCCGGCGAGTACCGCGGCCGTCGTCGTCCCGTCACCGACCTCGTTCTCCTGGGTCTCGGCGACTTCGACGATCATCTGTGCGGCCGGGTGCTCGATGTCCATCTTGTTCAGGATGGTCGCGCCGTCGTTCGTGATGACGACGTCGCCTGCCGACGAGACGAGCATTTTGTCCATGCCACGGGGACCGAGCGTCGTCCGAACGGACTCGGCGACGGCTTTCCCCGCCATGATGTTCGACGACTGTGCGTCGCGACCCTGTGTTCGCTGACTGTCCTCGCTCAAGATGAACATAGGCTGTCCGCCCATGCGTCGCTGTTGTGCCATCGTTAGATCCTCACTAAGGTATCGTCAGCACTTCTATATAAGTGTTTCTCTCCCACCTCGCTCCCCTCTGGCGATCGGGGGTGTGAACGACCACCGTGGGGTCGTTGGCAGGGGTAATCGGTAGCAAAATATGGGTCGAGTGGGTATCTCGACCGAATGCTCGAGTTGGAACACGGATTTCGCGTCGTGGACGTCCACACGTGTCTGACCCCCGACGCGGTCGGCACACGCGGTCGTGCCATCTCGCCCGACCGACTCGAGCGAGAGATGCACCAGGCGGGGATCGTCAGGTCCATCGTGTTTCCCGGTCCGAATCCGGGGCGAGGTTACGTCTCGGCGAACAACGGGGTCGCCCGCCTCAGTGTCGAACGGCCGTTCGTCGCGTTCGCCCGGATCAACGGCACGCGATCGCCCGAACACACGCCGACGAACCGACTCCGGAACGTCCTCAAGCAGCGAAAGGAGTGGCACACGACCCCGAGCGATATCGAACAGTACGCCTACGACGATCGCTTTCACGGCTTCACACTGGATCCCGGTGCCGACGGCCTCCCCGACGAGGAGGTTCTCGAGAAACTCGACGAGGTCGAACTCCCGGTGTTGATCCGCGGCAGCACCGACGCGCCGCCGTCGACGCTCGCCGACACCGTCCTCGGTCGCTCCTTCCCCGTCGTCGTCGCTCACTTCGGCGGTCACCCGCTGGATCAGGTGCTCATGGACGAGATGATCGATCTCCTCGACCGCTACGACAACTGTTACCTGGATACGAGCTTCGTCAGGTTTCGTGACCAACTCGAGCGCGCGTTACTCGAGCATCCCGATCGCGTTCTCTTCGGGAGCGGTGCGCCCGCCAGTCACCCGAACGTGGCCGTCATGGAGATTCTCACGCTCGACGTCTCCGAGGACAAACTCTGGCGGGCGTTTTCGAAGAACGCCTGTCGCGTGATCGACGTGCTCGGGCCGAACGTCGAGTGAGCGTCGACACAATGAGTGTCGCTCCCAGAACACGGCCAGACCGCTACTCGTCTCGCCGATCGTAGACCTGCACGGCGCGGTCGTGGCGCGTCGAGAGCCCGTTGGGATTGCGTCGGTCCGATCGGTCGTCGAAGCGAGCCCGGACCCCGTCTTTCAGCCCGCCGACCGCGCTGGTGAAGACGGTCGTTCCGTTCCCGAACCATCCCGTCGGCGTCCCCTCTCCCGAGGCGACGGCTCGAGCGCTCCTGTACCCGTCGCGAACGGCACTGCCGGCGGTCCGTCCGACGACGGACGGTCGGAGTCCGTAGTTCTTCGCGAGTCGGTAGGCGAGCGAGCGGTAGGTATCACCCCAGTCCGTATCGGGACGGCCGCCGTCGGTTTCGACCTCACACCGGGCCGCCATCTCGGCACTCCACGTCACGTCGAATCCCATCCCGGCGACGCGGTGGGCGCAGTCGCGGGCGCCGCCTGCACAGAGGTACTCGTCGAACCCGTCGAGTTCTTCGAGTACCGATCGGTCGAACGCGACGTTGTTGCCGTCGAAGGGAGTGATCGCTCGTCCGGCAACGGTCTTCGACTCGGTCGGATCCACGTCCGGACCGGGTGTTTCGGGGAGTCCACCGACGACCGGTCCGGTGACGATGTCGGCGCCGCTGGCGACCGCGACGCTGATCGCCTCGTACCAGGCGGGTTCGACGACGTACTCGTCGCCGAGGAACGCGACGACGTCTCCCGACGCCGCTCCGATACCCGCGTTTCGAGAGACGTTGGGGTTCCGTTCGGAGATTTCGACGAGGACGTCGACGTCGTCACGATCCATGACGGCGCCGGTCGTCCCGTCCGAGGACGGGCCGTTGACGACGACGACCTCCGTCTCGGCGGGAACGTGGGCGTCGAGGGCGTCGAGACACGGGAGCAATTGCTCTCGGTCGTTCAACGTCGAGACGACTACCGAGAGCTTCATACAGGTACGTAGATTCGGGGACCAGTAAAAATAGGCTGGGATTCACGCGCCCTGTGATAACCACGTGACATACGTCTGTCGTCGTTCGCGTCAGCGAACGCGCGTGTCCCAGTAAGAGACCGACGCGAGGTGATCGCCGACGGTCGATCGACCGATCACGCGATCGACCGACCGAATCGACGACGCGAGCACGTTCGGAATCGACCGATACAACCCGTAGGGGACGATGAAGTCGTCCTCGACGTCGACCAGCGTCAGATCCGTCTTCGCCAGTAACACGCTCACTTCGCTCTTCGAGTACAACCGCGACCCCATCGGCAGCGCCCAGTTGTAGACGCTACGCGCCGAATAGCGGTTGAACGTGTCGAAGACGATCTGGTCGCTCGAGACGCGACGCATCTCGCTCAGAAACGCTTCCGGATCGTCCGCCAGGTGGAAAAAGCGCATCGCGATGACGGTGTCGAAGTGATCGTCCGGAAACGGCAACCGACCGGCATCTCCCCGAAGGAACTCGAGTCGATCCGAGACGCCCGCCGCTCGTGCTTTTTCACGCCCTTGCTGTAACATTGCTGCCGAAATATCGAGTCCCACGACGTCCGCACCGCGGTCGGCGATCATCGTCGTAAATCGCCCGGTACCACAGGCGATTTCGAGGACACGACGATCCTCGAGGGGTTCGATAGCCTCGAGAACGGCGCGTTTCTCCCGTCTGTCGATCAGCTGTCCGCCCTGGGAGAAGCGCTTGTCGTCGTACTCCTCGGCGACGTCGTCGGCCTGGTACCACTCCTGTCCTTTCACACTGGGCGCAACTACACGTCCCGGACAATAAAGAGGTACTGGAGTCGGTCAGGGAGAACGACTTTTGGTACGTGGTAACGTAGTACACAGTATGCCCACCTGTAAACAGTGCGGTTCTACCCTCGAGACCGCCGATCTCGTCCGACACGAGGCGGGTGATCTCCTCATGGTCCACTGTCCGGAGTGTCAGCGACTCATGGGCACGTACCGTGAGCCAGGGTACAACCGCTGACGTTTCGGTTCGTCGTGTGCTCGACGCTTCTTACTGATCGGCGGCGATCACTCGATCGGGCCGAATCCGGAAGATGACCCGTTCTCCGACCTCGTCACCGTGGTTCGGGTACGTCTCGACGTCCATATACCGCTGTGCGAGCTGGTCGATGTGCTCGACGGCACCCTCGGTCGTTATCTCCTCGACTTCACCGCGGATCGAGAGGTACCGGTACGGATCGTCGGGATCCGGGACCGAGAGGCCGACCTTCGGATGTTGCTGGACGTTTCGCTCTTTTTGCCTGTTTCGAGCGGTGTTGACCAGCAGATATCCCTCGTCGTCGATCCCGATCCAGACGGGCGTGACCTGCGGTGTCCCGTCGGGCATGACGGTCGCCAGCTGGGCGAAGGCCTTTCGCTCGAACAGATCGTGGTATTCGGATGGAATGCGCTCCACGTTACCCCATCGGTTCGAACACGAATAGTCACTTGGGAACACCCCGACACACAGTATACTCCTTATATCCAAATAAGGCATTCATATGCGCCTATTATAAACAAGATTGTACGTATCCACATATAGGGAAGCTTTACCAACACCGAATCCAGTTCACTCGTATGAGCATGAGTACCGCCGACGAGCGTGCTGCTGCCGAAGAAACCCTCTCAGAAGCCGAATACCGCGAACGTCTCCGTGAACTCCCGCCGAGTGCCAAACTCGTCGCCAAAGTTCTCGAGTCCGACTCTCCGCTTTCCCAGGGCCAACTCGCCGAGGAATCGCTCCTGCCCGACCGGACCGTCCGCTACGCGCTCAACCGCCTCGAAGACGTCGGACTCGTCGGTTCACGCTACAGTTTCCGCGACGCGCGCAAACAGGTCTACTTCCTCAAGCGGTAGACGATCGGCAGACGACACACCCTTTTCCGTCGGCGGTAACCTCTCAGTCACACGGATGGAGATCACTCGCTGTTCCGTCCCGACGGCGACGCGAGCGCCAGACGACCGGACGAACGCTTACGTTCTCGGGTGCGATCCGGCGGTACTCGTCGATCCCGCAGGCCGAACCGACGAACTGGACCGGCTGGTTCGCGACCGTGGCGTCGACCACGTGCTGGTGACCCACCCACACCCCGACCACGTCGACGCCGTCGAGGACTACGCTCGTGAGACGAACGCGACCGTCTGGGCTCGGGCGGGCCGAACCGATCGGTTTCGCGAGGCGACCGGCGTCGATCCGGATCGGACGTTCGGACAGGGAACGGAGCTCCCCGCTGGTGACGACCGCGTGGAAATCCTCGAGACGCCGGGGCACGCGCCCGACCACGTCGGAATCCGCGCGGGTGCAGACGGCCCCATCTGCTCGGGCGACTGCGCCGTCGCCGAGGGCAGCGTCGTCGTCGGCGCACCCGAAGGAGACATGCGCGCGTATCTGTGTACATTGCGACGACTGCGGGCGATGGCTCCGCCGCGACTGTATCCCGGCCACGGGCCGCCGATCGCCGACCCCGAAGCGACGCTCGACGGACTCATCTCTCACCGCCTCGAACGCGAGCGGCAGGTCCGTAAGGCCGTCGACAACGGCGCCCGCACGCTGATGGAGATCCTCGACGCGTCCTACGAGAAAGATCTCACCGGCGTCCGCGACCTCGCTCGAGCGACCGTCGTCGCTCACCTCGAGAAACTCGCTGTCGAGGGGCACCTCGAGTGGGACGGCGAGTGTGCACGACCGCGCTAGCGAAGACGGAAGGCGGCGGACTTTTCCCCGACCGGACGTACTGACACTCGTGACCGCAGACGACGCCCCCCTCGACCTCGATATAGAGGACGAACTCGAGCGCGCCCGCGACCTCGAGGTCGACGTGCTGGCCGACGCGATCGAGTCGATCGGCTTCGAGTGTACGCGCTGTGGTGCCTGCTGTACGCGAGACGGCGACGACGAGCACACTGCGACGGTGTTCCCGGACGAGGTCCGCGACCTCGAAGGGGCGACCGGTGACGAGTGGCGAGACGTCGCCCGGCCGATGCCCTACGGCCTCCACGAAACCGCGGACGGCACGCTTGCGGGTGAAACGTTCGAGTGGGCGCTCCAGACCGACTCCTGTGGTGACTGTGTCTACTACGAAGAAGACGACGCCGGCACCGGCGCCTGCGTCGCCCACGAGGATCGCCCCCTGATCTGTCGCACGTATCCCTTCAGCGTCGCGCTCGGCGGTACCAGCCAACCCATGGGCGAGGCCGTTGATAGCGTTGCGCTTCCAGCGCAACGGGAAGCCGGCGAAGCCGACGGCGAGGAAGGGATCGTCCGCGCCCACGAGTGTGAAGGGCTGGGGCGAGACATCTCGAGAGAAGACGCTACGGACCTCGCTCGAGCGCTCAAAGAACGGGCGGTACGCGAACTCGAGGAGGCGATTTCGGTTCGGGACAACTACGAACCCACGGTATCCAGCGCGAGAGACGACAACGACGAACCCATCGTCGTCCACGATTCGGAAGGGGCAAAACGGGTCGACGGGACACCACTCGAGGAGTGACGACTATCGGTCAAACGGAACGATTCGCTTCTGTTGGCTTCGTAAGGTGACTTTCGTACTGTCACATGGTAACTAATTTAACCAGTAGCTCGAATCCTCGGGTATGAACCTCGATTGGCAAACGATCACTCACGTTACGAAGGTAGACCCGGCGAAGCCGCTCCCGCCCGATCTCGGCGTTCTCGAGGGCACGGATTTGGTTCTCGTCGGCGGTTCGGACGACGTCACCGAACGAAATACGCTGGCAGCGATCGAGCAGGTCAACTCACAGTTCCCGGCGCTGCCCGTCCTGCAGGAGCCGTACAGCGCGACTCACGTCTCGACGGACACGATCGAAAACGCGGACTTCCTGTCGATCCCGGCGGTCTACAACGGCGACAGGGACCACTTCGTCGGGAAACACGTCGACCTGTTCACCGAAGTCGGCCGGAAACCGGACGAACTCCTCGGCACGGGGGTGCCGATCGTCGGCGATCTCATCGCATCGAAAGGCCGAGACGCGATCTCTGACCTCTCGAGCAAACTGTTCGGCGAGGGGTACGTCGTCCAGCACCTCGATTCGGCGGCTGCGACGATGGCCGGTGTTCGCGAGTGCTACACTCCCGAGCAGGTCGCCGGTGCTGCGCTGGCGACAGAGACCTTCTACGGCTTTCCCGTCTTCTACATCGAGTACTCGGGAACCTACGGCGGTCCGGTCGACGTCGAAGCGGCCGCGCCGTATCTCTCCGATACGGTGCTCCTCTACGGTGGCGGGATCGATAGCCACGAGAAAGCGATTGAGATACTCGAGGCCGGCGCGGATGCGATCGTCGTCGGTGACTGTTTCCACGACGATCCGGACACCTACCTCGAGACGATTCCGACGACAGAGTGAGTGCCAGCGTTGTTCCAAATATCGATGGAGAAATTGTAACGGCCAGTCGTCAAAGCCACGT
Organism: Natronoglomus mannanivorans; assembly: GCA_025517485.1. Classification (GTDB taxonomy): domain Archaea; phylum Halobacteriota; class Halobacteria; order Halobacteriales; family Natrialbaceae; genus Halomontanus; species Halomontanus mannanivorans. Next base: position 40,846 of record JAOPKB010000016.1, read on the forward strand.
TGGCGATAGCAACACCCCTCCCACCCCACCGCCAGCATACGGCGCGCGAGCGCGCCGTTTCACCGAGCGCTTTGCGCTCGGTCTTTTTTAGTCGAGATTTTTGACCGGGTTCGAGGCCACCTTCAGTGGCCGAGGACCCGGTTGAAACGGCCGCTTTAGAAGGTTTCTTCGATGATCTCGCCGACGGCGAAGTTCGATTTGACCTCGGTGACTTCGATCTTGACGCGTTCGCCGACCTCGGCACCGGGAACGATGATGACGTAGCCACGCTCGACGCGAGCGATACCGTCACCCTGTTTCCCGATGTCTTCGATCTCGACGTAGCGCGTTTCACCGACTTCGACTGGCGGTTGGGGTTCCGACGGTGGCGTCGGACTCGATGTGCCGGTGCTCGCGCTCGAGTTCGATCCTGAACCGGACGACGTTGCTGCTTGCGTCGACCCCGTCGTCGACACGGCACCCTGTTCGCGATCACGAGAGATGAGTGCGACGCGGTAGATCTCTTCCGGATCGATATCCCCGGTCTCGACTTCTTGGCGTGGTACTTCGATGACGTACCGGTCGTCCTCGACCGAGATGTCAGTACTGAACAGACACAGGAGCTTATCAGATATTTCCACAGTTAGACCCTCTATTTGCAGTCTGAAGCCCATCCATAATAGAACTACCGACAGGGGCCAAACCGTCGGCCCTCGTGAGTCTCACTCAGTCCGCACTGTGTGGCGTCCCGACGGTCGCGAACTGCGAGAGGTCGATTTCGGCGTCGACACCCGTGTCGGCGAGCGATTCGTACGGTCGGTTGACGACGATATCGCCGGCTCGGCGGTTGCCGAGACCCGGAATCGCGGTGAGTTCGTCCATCGACGCGCCGTTGAGGTCGAGGGGGTAGGGGACGCCGGTCACCGAGCGGTAGCCGTGGGTGACGACGGCGACGTCGATCGCCCGTCCCAGTTCGCGTTCGCCGGGAATCCCGACGAGCAGCGGGTAGGTGCCCAGCTGGCGGCCGAAGGTCTTACCGTCCTGATGGTACTCGAGGTGGACGTCCGGCAGGACCGTTCCGGGCGGGGCGACTCGCTCGAGCATGGGGTTGTCGATCTCCTCACGGACCTGACTCTTGTACCGTTTAAACAGCTTCTTGTGGTCCTGTGCGATCTGTGCGCCGGTCTCGGACATCTCGGTGCCGGCGAAGGCCATCACCTGCCGGATGTTGATCCGCCGGAGCATGTACCCCTCGTCGTAGACTCGGTGGAGGAACTCGAGGTTGCGCTCGTAGGTCTCCTCGCGTTCGCCTTTGAGGCCGTGCAGCAGGTTGATTCCGGGGAGGAGTTTGGGGAGGCGCGTGGGTTCGGTCTCGGCGGCGCTCGCGGCCGAGCCGCTCGCGCGGTCGGCGGGCCTCGGATCGTCCGGCCCGCCCGGTCGCCACCCCGCCTCCTCGTTGACGATCCGGACGGCTTCGAAACACTCCTCTGCGGAGACGTTGAGATTGTTCTCCTCCTGGACGACCGGGTCGGCCGACTCGAGGCCGAACGCCGCCGTATCACCGGGCGTGTTGTGTTCGGCGATGATTCGGATCCCCTCCCTCGACTTCTCGGGCCACTTCGCGATCGTGATCGGGTTCATGTTGTCGAGGTGTAGCGTCTCGAGGTCGGGGGCGACCTCCCTGATCCCGCTGTACAGTTCCCGCAGGGCCTCGGGATTCGGCGCCTCGCCGTCGCCGCCGTAGGCGAGGATATCTGCCTGTCGACCGATCCGGAAGTGTTTCACGCCGTGGTTCGAGAGTGCGTCGACCTCGCCGACGACGGTCTCGGGCGATCGAAACGTCGGATTGCCGTAGAGCGGTTCGGTGCAGAACGAACAACGGTAGGCACAGCCACGGGAGGTCTCGAGTTCACAGATGAGGTACTCGGGATGGTTCGGGTGTTGTTCGACGACGAACGCACCCTCTCGGGCCCAGCGAGTGACCTCGGGAACGTCGCGCATCCGGTCGTTGAATCCCTCGAGGCCGCTCTCGACGAGGTCGTAGGCGGCGGCTTCGACGTCACCTTTGGCGACGAAGTCGAAGTCCAGATCCTGGCGTTCGGTCTCGGTCGCACCTTCGTTCGCGTCGCCGACGCCGAACTTGACCGGGCCGCCCATGAGACTCGTGCCGCCGGCGGTCCAGGCCAGCTTTCGGACCTCGTCGGGTTCGGCGGGCGTCCCGCCGACGTACTTGCCGGGGACGGTCATCCCGCCGAGGTAGATCATGAGGTCGGCCTCGTCGACGTCCTGCCAGCGACCGGGTTCGTCTCGGAGCCCGTCGATCGTGTGGTAGGTGATCCGTTCGCGTGGGACGCCGGCGTCGACGAGTGCGCCTGCCGTGTAGCGGGGATACGTCGAAACGTACGGCGGGACCCCGAAGTGTGCGGGTTCGTCGACGTAGCCGTCGACGATCGTCACGGAGAGTGTGTCGGGGTCGGTCATCGTATTGGCCACGAATAGCCACTCGAAGCGTAAAACGGTGACTACACGCAGGTGACCGGTGGCCCGTGTCGGTATCGATTCGACGTCGACCTCACGGGCCGCCGCTACCCGTGCGTTGATAGGTCTTGCACCTGTAGACCGACCTATGCCACCGACGAAGGAAGTCAAGTGTACCGACGAAGAGTGTGTCCTCGACATGTTCGAGAACCATTATACGTACGACGTTCCGGACGACCACGAGGTCTCGGATCTCTCCTGTCCTGTCTGCGGGGGAACGGAGTGTCTCGAGGAAATCGTATTATAATTGGACACACGTCTATTCCACCCGGCAACTGGGTGGCCACGTCGGTCACTTATTGAGTCCCATCAAAAACAATATGAACAGGGACGTTGTAGCCTCTAGGGAGGTGGATTACTCCATGTTCCATCAGGTCTGTCTTTCCCGCCCACTCCCCACTCGAGGTGACGTTCCGTGAGTCTCAACGACGTTCGCAGGTCGATCAGTAGCACGATCTATCGACAGGTCGGTCGCGCGAACAGCCGTGTTCAGGAGCATCGATCGCTTCCCGTCGATATTCTCGAGGCCGACGACTCCTATCTCGTCGTCTTCGATACACCGGGTGTCGAAACCGACGACGTGCAGGTCCGGTATCTCGACGGCAACGTTCGCATTCAGGTCGACCGGTTCCGCGAGTTCCACGAAGGCTACGAGATGCGGTTTCCCGGCCGTGGACTTGCCCTCGGCGGCGAAGCCGAACTTCCCGACGATGCGGTCGTCGATCCCGACGCCGCGACGGCACGGCTGACCGAAATCGGCACGCTCAACATCGAGATTCCGAAAGAAGAGCCACTCGAGGATACAGCGGACGATTCGGGTTCGGAATCGAGACTGGAATCACGTTCGGAAACGGAGACGGAAACAGAACAGATTGCGATCGACGACTGATCGGACGCTCTCGTCGTCTCTGTCTTCGTCTCTTTCTCGACCACTTTTCACGCGAAATCGCGTTCGTCCACCGTCATTCCCTCCACGATTTCGAACGTCTCGTCGCCGTCGAACCGAGTTGGATCGAACGCCTCGAGTGCCGTCTCGGCACCGGATTCCGTTTTCGGGAGTCCGAGAATCTGCCCGGCGACTCGCTCGCCGATCGCGGGTGCACGCATGAACCCGTGGCCGTGGAACCCGGTCGCGACGTAGATCCCGTCCGCGAGTTCGCCGACCAGTGGGTCGCGGTCGGGTGTGGCCGTACAGAGGCCCGCCCACGAGCGGTCGATAGCTGACGTCGACGAGTCGAGGTCTGGGAACCGGTGGACGACGCGGTCGGCGAGTCCCGCCGCAAACCCGTCGTCGGCGTTTCGGTCCCACTCGTCGGGATCGGCTTCGATTTCCTCCGTCCCGTCGCCGGCGAGCACGCCGTCGGGGTGGGGGCGGACGTAGAACTCCCCGGTCGCGTCGTAACACATCGGCTCGGTGAGATCGCCCGCAGCTACGAGCGCCTGCACGCGATACGGTTTCATCGCGATCGAAAGGCCGGCCGTCTCGAGGACGCGTCTCGAGTGAGCACCCGCCGCGACGAGGACGGCGTCAACCGCGTGCGCCTGATCTGGGTCGTCGACAGGGACGACCCGCGGTGGATCGGTTCTGATTTCGACGGGCGTCTTCGTCTCGAGTGTCGCGCCGGCACCGTTCGCGGCGGCGGCGAGACAGGCCGTGTACTGGGCCGGGTCGGTGTATCCCGCTGCACCGGCGATTCCCGCGACGGCGACGTCGTCGGTCCGCAGCGACGGGAAGCGATCGGCCAACTCCTCGGCGTCCATTTCGAAGGCGATCACGCCGTGGTCTTGCATTCGCGACACCTGCTCACGGATCGCGTCGGCGTGACGGTCGTCACCTTCGCGGGCGAGCCAAACGTAGGGACACTCGACGAACGGAAACGTCTCGTCGCCCGACAGATCGCGGAACCGCTCGATCGCATCGCCCGCGATCTCGGCGTCGAGCCCGTCGGCGAACGCGTCGTAACAGATCCCCGCCGCGCGGCCGCTCGAGCCGCTGGCGATCGACCCGCGATCGTACAGCGTCACGTCGGTGCCCTGCCGGGCGAGATCGTAGGCCGCCGTCGCGCCGACCGCGCCGCCGCCGACGACGGCAACCTCGAGGCCAGCGCCGGGTTGCTGGAAAGCGTCGGCACCGACGGCGAGTTCGGGATCGGAGTCGTCGGTCACGATATCGTCTTCGCTCATCGGTGATCACCCGTTCTCTCACACTCACACTCACACGCGTGTACCCGCTCGTCCTCACCACGCAGTCTCATAGAATGCTGTGCGAACGGGGACCACTTACGTGTGGGTGGTTCGACGAATCGTCGAACTCACTCGAGCAGTTCGTCGAGGCCGCGGGCCGGATAGCCGACGACCGTCGTCGCACCGGCCGTCCGGAGTTCGTCGATGCGCTCGCGAACCGCGGATTCGGTACCGACGAGCGCGTAGTCGCTGGCCGCCTCGAGCAACACTTCACGCGTGCGACCGGTGGCACTCGAGTCGGTCGCTTCCTCGGGGTCTGGCAGCGCCTCCGCGACCGGACGACGTCGAGCGACGTAGCCGCCGACCGCGTCGAGGACGGCGTCGGGGTCGTCGGTGAGCACCGTCGGCGCGTAGACCGCGATATCGCCGTCGAAGCCCGCCGTTCGGAGCGCGTGCAGTGTGCGCTCGGTCGACCGCGTGAGCAGATCGTACTGGGTCGCGCCGGTCGCCATCGCGATCCGTTCGACGCTCTCGGTGCCGACCCAGGCGTCGGGGGCCGACTCGAGGGCGGCACCGAGTCGGGGAGCGATGGCTCGTCGCTGTTCTTCCGAGGAGAGATACGCCGGATGTCCCGCGACGAGGACGCGACCGACGCCGTCGGGTAGGGACTCGAGCAGCGAGTCGTCGCCGAGTGGATCGAAGCCGTCGGCGCGCACCGGCGTCGTCAGCCGAACCGCCGTGTTCGATTCGGCGGTCAGCGCCGTCAGCGTCTCGGCGTCGGGGAGGTGTTCGCGACCCTCGTAGTCGATCGCGAGGGTGTCGACTGGGGTATCGGTTACCCTCGAGACGTCACACTCGGCCGGTTTGATGGCGATCGCGTCGAGGCCGATACGCGAACGGAGGGGTGGATGTCTATGTGTACGTGTACTCACTGGTGATCACCTCCCAGCACGGAGAGCTAGAAACGTCGCGGAACTCGATCCATCGTCTGTGCGACCATACGATGCCTGTGGCAGGTGGGCGCAAAAAGGTGACGTTTCGATCAGTACTGGACGAACGTGTCCACCGGTCGATTTCGATCGATCGTCCCAGGGTTTATATCGTGACCGTTCGAATCGGAATCAGAACATAGATCATGGACGACAACCTCGCACGATGTGCCGTGTTGACGATCGTCGCGTTGCTGGTCATGGAGTGGGAAACGATTCTGGAACCGATGGGAACTGCGGTGATCATCGGCTTCGCCCTGACGCTGGTCTGGGCCGGTGCCGAGTGGTTCTGGTACGGCTACCGATCGGAGACGGAAGCGACCGCCTGAACCGTCGCTGTTGGCCCGTTCCGATCGTTTCTCGAGTCTCGGCGTTCACCGTTCAGTACTGCGACCGATCGACACGCTCGGGCGCCTCGAAGTCGGTCGTCAACTCGAGTAGTTGCACTAGAATTCGACCGGTCGCCCCCCAGACGGTGTAGCCGTCGACGTGGAAGTAGTGGATGACGATGTCGCCGTAGTGGGGATGCGATCGGCGATCGTACTCGTAGTTTTCCGGATCGAGCAGTCCCGAAACGGGGAGACAGACGATCTCGGCGACCTCCTGTTCGTCGGGAACGTACTCCCGGTCGGGAATCCGTGCGACGAAGGGGGTAACAGCGTACTCGGTGACGGTCCGGATGTCGTCGAGTTGGCCGACGACATCCACCTCCTCGTGCTCGAGTCCGATCTCCTCGTAGGCCTCGCGGAGGGCGGTGTCGAGGATGGTCTCGTCTTGGCGTTCCGCGCCGCCACCGGGAAAACTCATCTGGCCGGGGTGTTCGCCGAGGTGCTCGGCACGTTTGGTGACGAGGAGGTAGTGGTCGCCGTCCCGCTCGACGATCGGGGCGAGGACGCCCGCGTCGTAGGTCTGGTCGTCGATCTCGGTCGGGGTGTGGGCGGCGACTGACTCGAGGTGCATTCGTGTCACAGATTTTTGAGGGGTGTCGGCCGAGCTGTCTCGGTCGGTGGGCAGGTCACGACCGTGCTCGTCGTCGTTCGCGTTCATCGGTATTCGCGTTCACTCTCTGCGTTCTCACACTCTCGTTCACGTTCACCGTTCACCGTTCACACTCACACCCGTGTTCGCGACCCTCCTCACTCGGCCTCGAGCGCTGCATCCAGTCGCTCTCGCTCTGGGGTCAGATCGACCGGCGCCCACGCCTCGAGGTCGTAGCTCACGTCGAGGAGGTCGTCGATGCGGTCGTCGTCGTCGGCGTCGATCGCGTTCGCAGCGTCTCTGGCGAAGCGGTCGTGGGCCTGATCGCCGAGGACGTCGCGATCGAGCCTCCGCGAGCGAGGCTCGATATCGAGGATGTGTGGGAGGTCTTCTGCGGCCGTCGGCACCGACGGGAACGCCGTCGGGCCGGCGACGAAGAGTGCGGTGTCGTCTGCGTCACCGTCGAGTACGTCGCTTCCCTCGTATCGGATCAGTGCGAACGACGTCAGGGCGTCCTCGAGGGTATCCTCGAGAGCGGCTTCGTCGACCGACCCGCCGTCCTCCCGAAAGGCGGCCTCCGAGAGTGCGCGCTCGAGCTCCGTGCGGGTCAGCCCGCCGAAGAGGTCGACGATGCCGGCGAGTTCGTCGACGGTTACGTCCATGCGACGGGAAACGGGTCGGGGCCAGATTATACTGTCGCTGTTGGTGGGTGTGGGACTCGTCCGGACGTCCCGCAGATCCGTTTCACTGATCGACAGCCGATTGGGCAGCGAGCGGCGACACCGAGACCAGCCGGTCGATCGGGTGCCTCGAGGTGACGAAACTCGGACACTGCTCGAGTTGGCCAGACGGTTCAAACTCGACTTGGAGGTGAGCGACGTCCTAGAGCAGAGTATACTCGAGATGGAGAACGCGATCGAGACGGGCCAGAAGTTGACGGCGGGGTACTAGAGGGATCGGTGAGCGAATTCGGTCGGTAGCGGTGACGGATCTCTCAGTGTTGTCACCACGATCAGTCGTTCGCACCGGCGGGAAGCCGACCGGCCGTCGAGAGCACCCAGAGGACGGCGACGGTCCCAAGGAGAATCACAACGAATCCCTGGAAGACCGCGTCGAATTCGACGCCGAAATCGACGAGACTTCCGACGAGGTAGGGACCGACCGCGTGGAAGGGCATCATCGTGGCGCTGAAGATGGCGTAGCCGCTGCCGCGGTGGTCGTCCGACAGCGAGGCCAGGACGTAGGTGTCCGAGACGGGAAAGAGTCCGTGGATGACGAACCCCGTCACCGCGCTCACGACGATCACGCCGAGCAGCGAGTCGACGACGGTGAGCGCGAACAGACAGACGGCGAACCCGGCGGTGATCGCGAGCAAGAGCGGGACGAACGGGAGGCGATCGGCGAGATTTCCGGTGAACCAGAACGCGGGGATGCCGGTCGCGAACATGACGGTCAACAGGGTCAGGGCGATACCCTCGGAGATTCCCTTCGTCTCCACGAGGTAGGTCCCGTACAGGTTGAACAGACCGTTCCAGACAAGTCCGATGAACCCGACCAGCGCGACCGCCGTCACGATGAGCCGCCAGTTCGCCTCGAACGCGACCCGCAGTTTGCGGTCCGTCCCGCCGGCGTCGGGAAGCGTCGTCCGTCTGGCCAACACGTAAAAGACGGCCGTCGAGACGGCCGTGATCAGGGCGATCAGCAGGAAGATGACGCGCCAACCGGCCAGCGGCCACACCGTAACCGCGAGGACGAGTCCGACGACGACTGGCGCCAGTACCGCGGCGGTCTGGGCCGCGACGCCGTGAATCCCGATCACCTGGCCGACCCGCTCCGGAAACAGCTCGCTCACCAGCGGGCTCGCCGCGACGAAGTAGATGCCGCTGGCGACTCCCATGAGTAACGCACCGACGTACAACATCTCGAGAGACTGGGCGCTGGCCGCGAACACCGACGAGCCGGCCAGGACGATGCCGCTCCAGCAGACGAGGGTGTGACGGGGAAACTTCGTGAGCAGGTAGCCGGTCGGCAGGCGGGGGACGGTACTCCCGACCCAGGCCAGCGTAGCCAGCAACCCGATCTCGGCCGTACTGGCGGCGAAGATCCCACGGAACGGCTCGAGCAACGGTGCGTAGACGAGCCGACCGAGGTTGACGAGGAACACCAGCGTACACAGCGAGCCGAACACTTTGGTTCGCCCGTCGATGCCTCGAGTCCCCATCTTCATGGGCCGTCTTTCACGCGACCGGCTTCAACGCTTTCGAATCGAAATAGGTTCGACTGGGGAAGACGGACCCGACAATCGACCCCTGTCTTTTTCTCCCCCACCTTCGTAGGGGGCGAACATGAAATCAGTCCGGAAGGCCCTTCGAGATGGAGAACTCGACAAGGACACCTACGAGCGGGTCACCTGTGCCGAGTGTGGCAAGACACTGAAGACGAAAAACGACCCGGACACGATCACGACTGTCCGGACCTGTCCCGACTGCGGTGAGGAGTGGAAGGAACTGCGCTAGTCGGCTACTCGAAGACTGCGTCGAACGCCTCGGCCCCCAACGGGTCGTACTCGCAGGCGGTGACGTTCTCCGCGACGTGCGCCGGATCACTCATTCCGACCAGTGACGACGTTACACCCGGCGCCGACCGCGCGAAGTTGATCGAACGCTGGACTGTCGTCTCACCGTTCAGTCGCGCCGCGACGTCCTCGGGCAGCTCTCGAGCGAGATCGCCCTGTGCGATGCTCGCACTCGTGAAGACGTTCAGTCCGGCGTCGGCGGCGAACCAGAGCGCGGATTTGGCGCCGGTCGGCGTGTCGTGGGCGTCGACCGTGAACGCGTCCGCCATCGCGACGTTGAACGGAAGCTGGATCGCCCGGAAGTGCGTGCCGCCGGTTCCGGCTTCCTTTGCAGCGGCGCGAGCGCGCTCGACGACGGTCGGTAGCGACAGATACGAGGGATGGTCCTGGGGCACGCGGAAGGCGTCCCACGTCGCCACGCCGTAGTGGCCGATATCGCCCGCAGCGGCGCGCTCCTCGAGTCTGACGAACGTCTCCTCGAGCTGATCGTAGACCTCCTCTCGGGTGTTCTCGCGAAGCTGCGTTTCGGGATTGTGGACGTAGTAGAGGTCGATCGCCTCGAGATCGAGGTTCACGAGCGAGCGCTCGAGCTGGTCTTCGATGTACTCGGGAGCGATGCAGTGACTGCCCATCACGAGGTCCTCTCGGTCGACGAGTCCGGTGTCGACGTACTCCTCCTTGACGTACCGGCCGGGATCGTCGGGTCGCTCGCCGTCGAAGGGGACGAACCCGCCCTTGGTCGCGACGAGGACGGCGTCCCGGTCGACGTCGCTGGCCTCGAGTGCGCGACCGATCACGCGCTCGCTGCGCTGACAGCGGTAGTTGATCGCCGTGTCGAGGACGTTACAGCCGCTCTCGAGGGCCGCGAGGATCGCGTCCTCGTAGCCGTCGTCGACGGCGTCGGAGGGCTCTCCGAGGTAGGTACCGAGGCCGAGACTCGAGACGAGGCCGTCGCCGTACCGTCGGTAGTGGGTTCGGCCGAAGGAGTCGTGGTGAGCGTTGCGATAGTCCCACGTCGCAGGACCGGTTGCCATGGATGGCCGTAGGAGCGTCAGCGCTAAAACAGGGACGATACGCTCTGTCGGTCGGCGGTGGGCGGTTAGCGGCCGTCTGTCGGCTATCTACTGTTGCCTGTCGGCTGCCGTTTACCGTCTCTCCGATGCTCGGTCTCCGAAACGAGTGTAGGGTGCCTCGCCCGGCACGCCCGACTCCGCGGAGTCCTCTGACACGTCCTGCACCTACCGTCAGTGATGGCCCGATCGACCGTACCCGCTCCGATGACGACACGGATTCACGGACGCCACCACCGTGAAGATATTATTTCGCACCGTACTTAATTTTTACCTCTTCTCAACTCTGGGAATTTAGTCGCGGATCGACCTTCGGCCCGATCACGGACGATTCACGACGTCGTCGGGACCGATCGAGGCTCGAGCTACTGACTCGTCTCGAGAATCTGTGAACGGGACACGGTGAAAACAGCAGAGACGTGAGACCGTCCCGGCTCAGTCGCCGCGCTCGAGGTCGACGCCCAGTTCGCCGATCATCTCGAAGAACCCGGGGAAGGAGACGTCGACGTGCTCGCTCCCTGCGATCGTCGTCTCGCCGTCGGCGACGAGGGCGGCGATCGCCAGCGACATGACGATCCGGTGGTCGCCGCGGCCGTCGACTGCGGCACCCGAGAGATGCGAGTCGTCGCCGTGAATCGTCAGCGACTCCCGCTCCTCCGTGGTCTCGACGCCCATTCGGCCTAACTCGTCGGCCATCGCGCTCACGCGATCGGTCTCCTTGAAACGGACGTGCTCGGCGTTCGTGATGTGGGTGTCGCCGTCTGCCACCGCTCCCAGGGTCGCGATCGTCGGCAGCAGGTCGGGCGTGTCCTCGACGGAGACCTCGATCCCCTCGAGGTCCGATCGAGAGATTTCGATCACGCCGTCTTCCTGGTGCCAGTCGATCTCGGCGCCCATCCGCTCTAAAATGTCGACGATAGCGCTGTCACCCTGCGCGCTCGGATACGCGCCCTCGACGCGGACGGTCTCGTCGCCGGCGACGGCACCGGCGGCCAGCAGGTAGGAGATCGAGGAGAAGTCGCCGGGGACGTGGTACTCGCCGTCGGTCGGGTCGTAGGACTGGCCGCCCGCGACGGCGAACCCTTCCTCGGTGTGTTCGGCGTCGACGCCGAAGTCCGCGAGCACTTCGATGGTGACGTCGACGTAGGGTGCGGATTTGAGCTGGGTCTCGAGTTCGAGCTCGATACCCTCGTCGGTGACGGCGCCGGCCATCAAGAGTGCGGAGATGTACTGCGAGGAGACGTCGCCGGGGATCGAGACGGAGCCGCCGGAGACGGGGCCGGTGACGACCAAGGGTGCTTGGCCGTTCCCTCTGGTGCTCTTTGCCTCGCCGCCGAGATCCCGAATTGCCTCGAGCAGCGGCCCCTGCGGACGCGACCGAAGGGAGGCGTCGCCGGTGAGGACGGTCGTGCCGTCGACGAGCGCCGACGTGGCGGTGACCAGTCGCATCGTGGTGCCGCTGTTGTCGCAGTCGATCACGTCGGCCGGGACCTCGGGCCGGCCGCCGAAGCCGTCGACCGTGAGGTGGCCGTCGTCGACGTCTCGGTTCACGTCGCCGCCGAAGGCCGTGACGGCGCCGGCGGTCGCACGCGTATCTGCGCTCCAGAGGGCGTCGTAGACGAGCGCCCCGTCGGCGTAGCCCGCGGCGAGGATCGCCCGGTGGGTGTAGCTCTTCGATGGCGGTGCCTGCGCCCCGCCGCTGACGCGCGAGGGTGAGATAGTGACGTCCATACCGGCCCTGTTGTGCGGCCGGCCTATACCGATATCGATAGCGAGACTCCCGATCCGATCGGTCAGTCGGTCGATCCCGACCTCTCGGCTCGGCTTCCGTCTTCGACTGCATCGTCCTCGAGAACGTTCTCGAGCCATCGCCCGCGGGCGAAGAAGGCCGCACCGACGATCGCCGCGGTGACGTTCGAGAGTGCGATGGCGTACCACACACCGGTCGCGCCGAAACCGAACCCGAGAGCGAGGAGGGCTGCGGCGACGGCGCGAACTCCCCAGTGCGTCGTGACGCCGATCCCCATGGCCATGCGGGTCGATCCGGCCCCGTAGAAGGCTCCGTTCATCATGTGGTAGGAGGCCATGAAGACCCAGGTCGGTGCGACGATTCGAAGGAACGTCCCACCGTGGTCGACGACCGCGTCGGCGTCCGGACCGGTGATAAACAGACCGACGATGGAGTGGGCGAACCAGACGGTGATCACACCGACGGCGACGAAGGCCGTCCCAAGGATCGCGATGGCGGTGTACACCGTGCGTCGAGCGCGGTCGTCGCGGTCGGTACCGAGATTTTGGCCCACGACGGTCTCGACGGCCATTCCCATCGCGACGGTCGGGAGCCAGACGAGGGAGATGAACCGGTTGCCGATTCCGTAGGCGGCGACGGCGTCGGTACCGGCGGTCGCCACGAGCGCCGTCATGACGATGGCCGCGACGGACTCAGTGCTTTGATCGATAGCTCCGGGAACTCCGAGTCGGACGAGCTGCTCGACCGTCGACACCGTCGGTCGGAGGTCCGCCAGTGTGGGGTGCAAGCCGACGCGGCCGCCGAACAACAGCCACAGTCCGACGACGGCGGCGACCGCTCTCGAGAGGACCGTCGCGACCGCGGCACCTGTCACGCCGAATCCGGCGAAGCCGGTGGCGGTGAACAACCACGTCTGCAGTCCGTCCAGTCCGACCCAGTCGAACAGCGGATTGTCGGCGAATCCGAGCACGAAAAACGGATCGAGAACGATGTTACAGCCGACGCTGAGGACCATCAGGTACATCGGGGTTTTCGTGTCGCCCCAGCCGCGAAGGAGTGACATGAACACGTGAAACCCGAAGGTGAACGGCATCCCAAGGGCGATCACACGCGTGTAGGTGACGGCCAGATCGTGGACGGCCGTTCCTGGGGTGGTCCCGATCGCCTGGAGCAACTGCGGCGCGAAGACGATTCCGAGCACCGAGAAGCCGACCGAGAGCACCCCGACGAACCCGATCGTTTGACCGGCGACGTGGTCGAGTCGGTCGTCGTTGCCCGCACCGGTGTGCTGTGCGACGAGGATGGTTCCCGCGTTCGTCATTCCCGCACCGACGCTGACCAGCAAGAAGACGAGCGGCCAGGAGAACGACAGCGCGCTCACCGGATCGGCGCCGAGTCGACCGACCCAGAACGTGTCGGTGAGGTTGTACGCTACGTGTAGCAACTGCGTTGCGGTGAGCGGCCCGGCCAGCGCGAGCAGCGGCCACAGAATCGATCCCTGCGTGAATCCGTCAGACCGGTCGTCGTCGGTGTTCGTCACGTTCTCCCCTCCGCGACGGCTCGAGCGCCACACCGATCGAACCGGGACGCGCTCCGCTCCGTCGCCGCCTCGGTGGACGCCCCCTCGTCGCGTCGCGCATCGACGCCCGAGAGCGTAGACGCCTCGAGTCGGCGGTTGCGGTGGCGGTAACGATGACCGAGTTCCTCGTCCGTGCTGTCAAGGGAAGACCCACCGCTCGCGTCCCTCGCCGCTGACTCTGTGTGGTTGGTTGGGCGTCTCGTCGAGGGTTCCGATCTCAGTCTCGGCTTCAGTTTTGGTCTCTGTTTCGCTCTCGACCGATCGTCCGTCGGTCGACCATATGCTACCCCGTCTCGAATCGAGGGGAACTGTCCGTCGAAGCGATTGCGCTGCGATCGAATCATCGTGAATGCGTGGCTCTGTCGTCGAATTTGGTGGTCGTCGGTCGATCCGCTATCCGATCACGAATAACGCAGGTCGCCGAGGGCTCTCTGGTGAGCCACGGCGAGAATCGGTCCGCTAACGCGACGGCTTTCGACGAGGGAGACCGACCGTGGGCCTGCGAATCAGGCCCAGTTACAGGGCGGCGCGCATGAGAACTACCGCGGTAGATGACGGTCTCGAGTATATATCTTTTGCAGAACCGACCGCTAGAGTTCGATCGGGATCACGCTCGTTCGAGCGCTCACGGCCCCTTTCGGACGGCTCTTTTCACGCGTCTCGATGCTCTTCGGCACATGCCTCGAGAGCGACCCGGCGGCTATCCGAGTCTCGCATTCGCCCCAATCAGCGCCATTATGAGCCCCCATCACACACGTGGACGTATGGACGTCGACCTCTCGCGACTTCGCGACTATCTCACCGACGACGAGCTCGACGGTTACCTCGTCGACGACGACGCGACCGACTCCGACCAGCGCTACCTCTCCGGGTTCGACGCGCCGGACCCCTACCAGACGCTGGTGACACCAGAGGAAACGCACCTGCTCGTCTCCGGCCTCGAGTACGGCCGTGCGACAAAGGACGCCGACGCCGACTCGGTCTCGAGACGCGAAGAGTACGACTACCAGTCGCTGCTCGAGGAGTACGATCCCCACGAGGCCAGTATCAGGTGTCTCGGTCGGTTCCTCGAGGACCACGGCGTCGAATCGATCGCGGTCCCGCGGTCGTTCCCGACGGGGACGGCGGACGGCCTCCGCGAGCAGGGCGTCTCGGTGACCGTCGAAACGGACGACATCGTCGGGCAGATCCGCGCGGTGAAAGCCGACGAGGAGATCCAGCACATCGGCGAGACCCAGCGGGCCAATCAGGAAGCGATGGCCGTCGCCGAGTCGTTGATCGCCGAGGCCGACGTCGAGGATAGCGTTCTCGTCGCCGACGGTGAGCCACTCACCAGCGAGCGCGTCAAAGAGGAGATCGAGGTGACGCTCCTTCGACACGGCTGCTCGCTCGACGACACCATCGTCGCCTGCGGAGCCGACGGGGCAGACCCGCACAACAGGGGCAGCGGTCCGCTCGAGGCCGACGAACTGATCGTGATCGACATTTTCCCGCGGGACAAGGAGACGAAGTACTTCGGGGACATGACCCGGACGTTCGTCCGCGGCGAGCCGACCGAGGAGATGCGCCGCCGGTACGACGTGACCCACGAGGCGTTCGAGGCCGCACTCGAGACGGTCGAAGCCGGCGTCACGGGATCGGACGTCCACGACGCGACCTGTGACGTCCTCGAGGACGCCGGGTTCGAGACGCGACGGACGGATCCGGCCGCGGAGACCGGCTTCATCCACAGCACGGGCCACGGCGTCGGGCTGGACATCCACGAAGGACCGAGCGTCTCCTCCGTCGGTGGCGAACTGGAGCCGGGTCACGTGATCACGATCGAACCCGGACTGTACGATCCGGCGGTCGGTGGCGTCCGAATCGAGGACCTCGTCGTCGTCACCGAGGACGGCTACGAGAACCTGACCGCGTATCCGATCGACCTCGAGCCGGTCTCGAGGTGAGGACTCCGTCGACTGTTCTTGCTCGATCGCGCGTGCAGCGGTCGCAACTCGTCTCTCGAACTCGGTGGTGTCTGCCATCGCATCTCGTGCGAACGGCTCTCATTCCTGCAAAATAACTATCACGTTGGCGGCTGCACAGGCGAGTACACGCCGGTGATTCCATGACGACCGATCACGCCCCGCCGACGCTCGCCGCTGTCGACAGTGAGCGAGCCGGTATTTTACACGCCAATTCCGAACACGGGAGGTCGTGGTCGGTTGCCCAAACTCGACTCGAGTTCGTCCGGGCCACCTGATCTCGGTTCGGGCGGACGGTGGATTGTCCCGTCTGTGAGCGTCTGCAGGTGCGCGTGTCTCGTTCTTCGCGACTCACTCTCTCGGAGACGACCGTTTCGATCGGTCAGATCGTCGTGGGCTGGCACGCTTGGACGCGATTGGACAGGATGGATCCGTGGATTCGCATCGATCACGAGCACCGCGTGGCGCACTGGGAACGGCGGTTCGACTCCGCCAGCGCCGCTTCCGGGCGACCGGATGCCGACAGATGAGAGAGAGACCACATCACGATAGTCTCGACTACGACCACCCGGCGGCGCTCCGTCGGGCACCCTCCGTGACGGTCTCGCTGGGACTGGCGGCCGCGCCGCTGGCACTGGCGTACGCGGTCGGCCATCCCTATCAGGCTGCAGTGGCCGTGACCGTCCTCGTCGTCCTCGTGAGTATGCGGGGGCGAGCCGACACGTGACCGAAACAGGGCGCGCCCGCTGGTGCGGGGACGGCCGCGGTTCGATTCCGCACGCGTCTCGTGGCGAACTCGGACAGCGCCGTCGACACGTTCCGGGGAAAGATACATTCTTCTGGCCCGACTGACAGCAGTAATGGCCGAACTCGAGCGTATCAAAGCCGATCTCACGGGTCAGCCGGTTCCCGAGTGGGCTGCGGGCCGCCAGTGTTGTTCGCGCTGTGCGGACGTCAACGACACCGTCGAGCGGTACGATGCACCGCCGATGGTCGAGCAGGACCTCGCCGACGGCGACGAGGTCATCTTCTTCGTCTCACGCAAGAGTGAGAGCCACCGACACGGCGAGGAGGACTCCTACACCCTCTCTCGGGGCGTCCACCACCGACGCCACGACGGCGAGTACGGCGAGGGGTTCCAGTTAGGTGAGGGACGTGGGACGATCGGCTACCACGATGCGATCGTGACGGCGGTCGTCGAGCGAACTGGCATCGACTACGGCAAGCGAGTCACCGAGAACTTCGACGTCGAGTACCAGCCAGACGTCGATCCGGACGCGCTCACCTTCGCAGAGGTCGAGAGCGTACTCTACTCTGCACCCCAGTGGGGCGACGAAGAAGACACCGGCGACGATCCGTTCGTAACCGGAAACGAACTGCCCGAACCGATCGTCCCGCTCGAGTACGTCGACCCGCTGTGGCCGGATGGCCTGCAGCGAGCGGTCTATCAACACGTTCAGGAACACCGCTAGTGGACAGTGTGTCGCTCGGGACTCGAGACTCGTGTCTCGTGGTTCATATTTCGTATCTTGCGTCCTGCGTCTCGTGTCTCGCATCTCGTGTCGACCGACTCACAGAATCACAGCATATATAATATAACCGACCATAGACGGAGTGATGAAACAGTGGCAGCTCGTCGCGGTTGCACTCGCACTCACTGTCACCGGCATATACGTCCTCGGGATCGGACCGTTCGACGACTCCTGGGAGGAGCCGACACCCGAGATAACGGCACTCGAGATCACCGACCGCGGGTGTGAGGAGGACGTCCGTGCGTTCGCACACTCGAGCAGCGGCGGTACCGGATCGGTGAACGCCGGAACGCTGGCCAGGCCGCCGGAAACCGAACTCTCCGCCGAAATTCGTCGGACGTCGCCGGAGCGTGCGGAGATCACGACCTATCGGCTCGACATTCACACGCACGAACCGGATACCACGACGACGGAGTGTCCGGGTCGGATCGCCTACCGGGTCGAATACGATGCGCCCTACGACAACACCGGAACGGGCCTGCGTGTCGCCGTGTTCGTCGACGGGGCCCTACGGAGTTGTGGCAGTAGTACGTCCGGTCCCGATACCGGTTGCATCCAGCTCAGAGAGGATACAGACGTTCACTGGACGAATAGCTCGGACGGTAGCTCTTGAGAGAGTGCGAGCGAACGTCCGACGTCAGTCGTGAGGAGCTGTAACCCGGGTCGTCGAACCGTCTTACCGAGCGTGTGGCAGGGGCGCCGTTCGCCGAACGCGAGTAGTGGCGATCGTCGTCAGTACGAACAGGACGGTGATGATCACTCCGAGCGCCAGTCCGGGAATCGCGACCAGACCTGCCACGGCGGCGAGTAGCAAGCAGACGCTCACCGTGGTCGCCAGCAGGTAGTAGAGGCCCGTAGTTGCCACGTCGGACGGAAGCGACTGTTCGGCCGTCGACCCGGTCGCTCGGGCGTCAGCGTTCCCAACCTCGAGGTACGGACGGAATGCTTCCAGTCTCTCGGTCGGGTAGACGATGCCGGCGGGTTTGTCGTACTCGATGGCACCGACCTCGTCGAGTTTCGGCAGGTGTGACTGGTAGAGCGGAATGTAGACGCGCTGGCGCTGCGTAGAGGTCAACTTCGCGACCGTCGTCTCGTTCTCTCGAGCGGCGACGTGTTCGGCGACGTCGCCCATCTTTACGGGTTCGTCTTCGCCCAGCAGATACGTGACCGTCTCACGCCTGCGAGCGGTCTGCAGGATGTGGAAGATATCGTCGCGAGAGAGATCCATCGGTTCGTCGGCCGAGGGTTCAGTGGAGGGAGCGTTCGAAGAGCGGGCAAGGGACTCACTTGTCGAAGTCATACTGTTCACTCGATTCAGGGAAGTATGCCTACGTAAGTCTTTTCTTCTATCGTTTAACCAAGAAATAAATGGCGTAGGCTAAGAATACAAAACCAATCCTCGTTTCGGCCACGGAATGAACGACCCAATCTACTCGGTTCTCGGTAGCCCGACAGCCGAGAGCCGACCTATCACGTCGTCTCCGAAGGGCCGACGAGTGTGCTGTTACAGCAGTGACTGCCTTCGGTCGTCCACGTCCGGATTTTCCCCCGAATCACTATTTCTCACTCACACGAAATTGGCATGAGATTTCGCCCAAAATAACGAGGTATGATGCCGAATCAGCAATCACGAGGTGAAATTATAGTCCAGTAGCGGCTCCGGTTGCGAATATCGAAGTTCGGATCGGCGATTCGGATCGCGACGACATCGACTGCCCTCGGCCGAAGACGCGCATATTTATACGCACGATTAGAACCCTGTTTCAATGAACGTCGGTCACGAATTACTCTCTCGCCGCCGACTGCTCCAGTTTACGGCCGTGAACACCGGCCTCGCACTGGGATACGGACACCACGCGACGGAATCGGTTACTGGCGAACCGGACGACCCCTTCGAGTGGTCGTTCGAAACCGCCCTCGAGGTCGAGTCCTCGCCGACGATCGTCGACGGCACCGTCTACGTTGGGGCGAGCGACAACTGCGTCTACGCGGTCGACGCCGAGGACGGCACCGAGGAGTGGCGTTTCGAAACCGACGGATACGTTCGATCCTCCCCGGCAGTCGTCGACGGAACGGTCTACGTCGGCAGCAGCGACCACACCGTCTACGCGATCGACACCGAGGACGGGAGCGCGACGTGGCGCTTCGAAACCGGAGACTCGGTGCGCTCGTCGCCGACCGTCTCCGACGGGACCGTCTACGTCGGCAGCAACGACCACACCGTCT
Source organism: Natronoglomus mannanivorans (assembly GCA_025517485.1). GTDB lineage: Archaea > Halobacteriota > Halobacteria > Halobacteriales > Natrialbaceae > Halomontanus > Halomontanus mannanivorans. The sequence goes on from JAOPKB010000016.1 coordinate 60,210, forward strand.
ACGCGATCGACACCGAGAGCGGACTCGAGGCGTGGGCGATCGAAACCGGTCACGAAGTCCGGTCTTCACCCGTTATTCGGAGTGTTAGCGGTCGTTCAGACGTTAGGAACACGGTCTACGTCGGGAGTCGCGACGGGAACGTCTACGCGATCGATGCCGATCGTGGCAGTGAAACGTGGACCTTCGATACCGGCAGTCCCGTGTTGACTGCTCCGACGGTGGTCGACGGGACGGTCTACGTCGGGTCAGCGAGAGGACACACCCACAGACGGAATTGCTACGCGATCGACGCCGAACGGGGAACCGAAGTGTGGGCTACTATGTCGTCTCTCGGGGGCAACACGACCGCACTGACGGTCTACAATGGGACGGTCTATCTCGGTACGACGGGCAATGATGTCCCCCGCCACTCTCTCGTGGCGCTCGACGTCGAGAGCGGCGAGCAACGATGGCGACACACGCTCGAGTCGCACAGGGTTTCGTCGCCGACGGTCGTCGACGGGCCGGCCGGTCTCGCGGTCTACGTCGGGACGGAAGACGGCATCTACGCGAGCGACGCCGACGGGAATGTCGGGACGGTCGCCGAGACCGGCGTGGCGGGGAACTCGAGCCCTACGGTCGTCGACGGTATCGTCTACGTCGGCTCCAGTCACGGACTTCTGGCGATAGATGCCGGCATCGAGGGCTCGAGCGTCGACTCGCGGGTCGAACAGGGGGCGCTCGGCCATCACCACGCGTGGGCGAGTGAAGCCGTCGTCGATGGCGATAGTGACCCGGCGTCTGGACCCGGAGTTCTCGCGGCCCTCGCAGGCCTCGGTGGCGCGTGTTCTGCGATGAACCGGACGCTCCGACACCGATCCTGACTCGGTTCGTCCGACAGTCGCTGAACGACACCGATCCGACCACCGGGAGCAGTGACGCGTTTGATCACGTTTCACCTCGAGTAAACTCGCAGGCTCGAGTCGGCGACAATCGCGACCTCTTGGGCGCGGAAGTCACCCGAATCGAACTCCTTTTGGAACGTCACCGGCTACGTGACGGTAGATTCGATGGACGGGGACGGAGACGCAGATGTGGATGTCCTGATCGTCGGCGCGGGTTCGATGGGGCGGTGGATCGCGGACGCGATCGACACACCCGTCGCCTTCACCGACGTCGACGAGACCGAAGCGCAGTCGGCAGCCGACGCCGTCGGCGGCCGCGCTGTTCCCCTCGAGACTGACGAGCGCTTCGCGGCGGTCTGTCTCGCCGTCCCGATGACCCACGTCGCGCGGGCGATCGAGACACACGCTTCGAACGCCGAGCGAGCGATCTTCGACGTCTCGGGAGTGATGGGACCGGCGCTCGAGGCGATGGACACCCACGCGGCCGACCGCGAGCGTGTCAGTCTCCATCCGCTGTTCGCACCCGAGCGCGCCCCCGGTTCGATCGCCGTCGTCCGCGAGGAGCCCGGTCCGGTGACCGACGCGATTTGTGCGACACTCGAGACGCGAGGCAACGACCTCGTCGAGACCACCGCCGCGGAACACGACGGAGCGATGGAGACGGTGCAGGCGGCGACCCACGCCGCGATTCTCTCGTTCGCTCTCGCCACAGAGCCCGTCCCAGAGGAATTCGAGACGCCGGTCTACGAGGAACTGCGCGGCCTCGCCGAACTCGTGACCGGCGGGACGCCCCGGGTCTACGCCGACATTCAGGACACGTTCGACGGTGCCGACGCCGTCGCCGGCGCTGCCCACCGGCTCGCGGATGCCGATTCCGAGGAACTCGAGGCGCTGTATCGAGAGGCGGCAGAACAGTGGCGGCCGACCGGAGCCGCGCGAGCGGATGGTGAGGCGAGCGGGACACAGACGAACGAGACTGACCAATGAAACGACCAGTGAGCAATGAGTGACCAGCGCGAGGCCGTCGTCTCGAACGCCAAGTACCTGCGAAACGTCAGGCCGATCGACCCCGAGGAGATCAGCGATTACATCGAGAACCAGCCCCATCCAGCCGTCGTCCGCCAGCTCCTCCGCGAGGAAGCCCCCTCGCTCGGCCTGATCGAACGCGAAGACGGAACCTTCGTTCCCGTCGGAGACGAGCCCGTCGCCCCGCTTGGGCGACCGATCGACCGGTTCCCCGACCGCTACGCGGACGCGCTCGAGGATCTGCTGGCCGACCGTTACGGGCCGAACTGGCACGACGGCGCCAGCGGCGACCTCCTGCGGTCGGTGATCCGTCGGGTCAAGTCCGAGTACCTCTACAGTCAGGGGAAATCGGTCGACTACGACGAGGACGTCGCCGCGGGATACGCCATCTACCACCTGCCGGGCTACTACGCCGCCGTTCAGTACGCACTCTCCGATCTCGCCGAGCGCGGACTGCTGGGCCGTGAGTTACGCGTGCTCGACGTCGGTGCCGGCGTCGGCGGCCCCGCGCTCGGACTCTGTGACTTCCTCCCCGAGGATGCCCTGCTCGAGTACCACGCCGTCGAACCGAGCGCCGCCGCGGACGTTCTCGAAACGCTGCTCACGGAGACGGGTCGGAACGTCCACCCGACGGTTCATCGGACGACGATCGAGTCGTTCGAGTTCGGTGAGGGTGGAGCCGATGGCGAAGACGGGAACGGAAATGAGGGGGACGAGGACGGGAACGCCCACAGCGAGTACGACCTCGTCCTCCTCGCGAACGTCCTGAGCGAACTCGAGGACCCCGAAGCGGTGCTCCGGTCCTGTCTCGAGGCGGTCGCCGACGACGGCGCGCTTCTGGCGCTCGCACCTGCGGACAGGGAGACGAGCATCCAGTTGCGCGAACTCGAGCGGGCCGTCGAGGACGACACGACGATCTACAGCCCCGCCGTGCGACTCTGGGCCGGCGAGAGGCCCAGCGACCGCGGCTGGTCGTTCGACGTCCGTCCCGACCTCGACGTCCCGCCGTTCCAGCGCCGACTCGACGAGGCTGCCGGCGACGACGAGCACGATCCCGGCGAGTTCGTCAACGTCGACGTGCAGTTTTCCTACTCGATCCTGCGCCGGGACGGCAGGCGTCGGATCGACCTCGACCTCGATACGGATCGGTGGGCGAAGATGGCCGAAATGGAGCGTCACGTCACGAACCGGGTCGACCTCGTCGCGGCGAAGTTCAGTCGGTCGCTGAGTGACGCTGGCGATGGATCGACTACACGCGCCGGCGGTTCGAACGCGAACCCGCTCTTCAAGATCAGCGACGGCAGCGAGGCCGTCGACCACTATGCGGTCCTCACGAACGAGACCGCGCTCAACCGACCGCTGCTCGAGGCCGACTACGGCGACCTCTGTTCGTTCGAGCAGGCGCTGGTCCTGTGGAACGACGACGAGGAGGCCTACAACCTGGTCGTCGACGAGGAGACGGTCGTCGATCGGTTGGTCTGAGAGCGTCTTCGAATCGGCCTGCTGGGAGGGTTCGATTTCGTGCAGGTCGTCCTCGAGACTGAGAAACGGTGATCTTTTCGTACCCGCCTCCAAGCGGTGGACTATGAGCGACACCCTCGAGATCCTGCTCACGAACGACGACGGGATCGACAGCCCCGGCATCCGGGTGCTGTACGACGCCCTCTCGGCGCTCGCAAACGTGACCGTCGTCGCTCCCGCCGACGATCGAAGCGCCGTCGGACGGTCGATCTCTCACGAGGTCGACGTCGTCGAACACGAACTCGGCTACGCGGTCGAGGGGACGCCATCGGATTGCGTCGTCGCCGGACTGGGCGCACTCGGACCGTTTCCCGACCTCGTCGTCTCCGGCTGTAACAGGGGTGCGAACCTCGGCGAGTACGTCCTCGGTCGATCGGGGACGATCAGCGCCGCCGTCGAGGCCGCCTTCTTCGACGTGCCGGCGATCGCGACCTCGCTGTACGTGCCGGCGGGTGACCTCGCGCTCGCGGACGTCGAGGTCGGACCCGACCACTACGCCGAAGCCACACGTGCGACGACCTTCCTCGTCGAACACGCACTCGACGCCGGCGTCTTCGAGGAGGCCGCGTACCTCAACGTCAACGTCCCGGTCCCCGACGAGAGCGCGAACGGTGACGCCCCGGCACCGCTCGAGATCACCCGTCCCTCGAAGCGCTACGAGATGGACGCCTCCCACGAGGGCGACCGTGTCGTCCTCCACGACCGCGTCTGGGACGAGATGGACGCCGAGACGCTTCCGGATCCACCTGGAACCGACCGGCGAGCCGTCGTCGAAGGGCGAGTCAGCGTCTCGCCGTTGACCGCACCACACACGACACACCACCACGACGCGCTCGATGCACTCGTCGCGACGTATCCCGAGGCGGTTCCGGAGCTGTAGCGTCGCCGTCGACCGCCGATTCACGCCGTGATCGTGTACACTGCCCACCCCCATACCGCGCTACCGTGACCCGGAAGAATTTGTACCTCCACGACGAACAACGACCGATGACTGTCGTCGAAATCGAATACTGCGTCCCGTGTGGCTTTCTGACACGCGCCGAGGACGTCCAGCACGCACTCCTGACGAGTCTCGGGGAGCGACTCGAGGCCGTCACCCTGCGTACCGGTGACGACGGCATCTTCGTCGTCCGCGCCGATGGCGACGTCGTCTTCGATAAAGCTGACGACGAGTACGACGTCGACCAGATCGTGCGAGACGTTCGCGATCGAGCATGAGTGTCAAAGAACAACTAAGAGTGTGTGAGTTAGAACCGCTACCCCAACCCGCACAGTCGGCTTGCTTGCACTCTGCAAGGACGTTACTATTCCCTCGTGCTGTACATTCACTACACGAAACAGCACGCGAAGACGGCGGTACTAACATATAATCGGCCGGGTATAACAGAAGGGAGGAGCGTCTAATCCACGACAGACGCCACGGATGGTGATCAACACAGATGGTATTGAATACACTTTGGACCCGCATCTCGTCTCTCTGGCGATCGGACTCGAGCGACGATTCGTCGCCCACAGAGTCCGCGACGGATGACCGAGACGAGACTGACGGGACGACCGAGAACGAAGACGAGACGTTGAGTTACGCCGAACAGGTCGAGTACGGGGTCGACGAACGAGAGCTTCCCGACGAGGATCATATTCTTCGCCTCCTCGTCAAGCGCGGCGGCCGCGTCGACGAAGCGACGATTATCGAGGAAACCGACTGGTCGAAAGAACACCTGCGACAGGTCATCGACGAGATGGAAGACGACGACCAAGTCAGCGCGATTACGGTGGGTCGAAAACGGGTCATCTGCCGACGTGGGTTCGAGCCGAAGGGATATCGCTCGCACCTGAACGAGTAGTCGTTTTTCGAATCCGGGCTCTTTGCTGGGACGACAGCGTCTAGACGCTGCTTCTCGTGCGTTCGGTGTGCTCGAGAGACTTTTAAAATCTTGGACTCTTGTTCTGGTTCTGGTTCTTGTTCTGAGTCCGGCCCTGACCCACGTAACCGGTCTCAGAGACGGATCCGATCACGGCCCTCGGCGTCGTTCGGTCGCCCTTCCGCGATCAGCGCGACGACGTCGTCCCCGCGTGTCACCGGGCGAATCGTTCCACTGATCACGACACGTTCATCGTCGACGTCGTAGTGAGACCCCTCGTATTCGACGTACTCGCCGTCAGCTGCTCGTCGGATCCACTCCCAAACGTTCGCCTGCAACTCCTCGGAGTGGTTCCACCACGGTAACTCCCAGAACGGCTCACCCTGAAGCTCCGACCGCGTCGCTCCCACGAACTCGAGTGCCGTCCGATTCGCGTTCGTGAGTGTCCCGTCCGGCTCGAGAACGCCGATCAACGTTGTCGGATCTTCGAAGATGGCATCGAACAGTAACTCGCTGTCCTCGAGCGCCCGCTGTGCACGATAGCTCTCGACTGCGTTTCGGACGCGGTTGGCGAGAACGAGATACTGGTCGGTGCTCGCCTGTTTCTGGAGGTAGTCGGTGACGTCGGCCGAGATCGCTTCGCTGGCGATCTCTTCGGACCCCTTTCCGGTAAACAGGATGAATGGGATGTCGCTGTCGAACGTGCGGACGGCCTCGAGAAATTCGATGCCGTCTATGTCGGGCATATCGTAGTCGCTGACGATGCAGTCGATCGGCGACTGCTCGGATCCCGTCTCGTCTTCAGTCTCCCTCGGGCTTTCGGCGGTCTTCGAACCCCCGCCGCCGCCCTCGAGTCGCTCGAGCACGGCTTTGGCGTCGGTTTCAGCCCGGGCATCGAAGACGTCGTCGTGGCGCTCGAGAAACGTCGCGGTGAGGTCGGCGAGGCTCGCGTTATCGTCGACGCAGACGACGTCGATCGAGTCCTCGCTCGAAGGCATAGTTCGGATGTGTCCTCTATACTGTTGAGTCTACCGGCGGGTTACGCCTCAGCGTCGGCGGCTTCCCTATCGCTCACCGGACAGCGCCGCGAACAGCCGCTCTTCGAACTCCTCGTCGGAGATGCCGTCCGAGGGGCCGATCCCGTTCATGTGATCGATCGAGAGCTGGCCACCACCCATCCGGGCGTGACCGCCCGCGTTCGCCATCGGGATGTCGCTAACCGCGTGGCGCAAGGTCTCTCCCATGTGAACGCGGTCGTCGCGCGAGCGCCCCGAGAGGTGGAGCGTGCCGTCGTTCTTGCCGAAGACGACCACCGCCGTGACGCCCTCGAGTTGCATGAGTTCGTCCGCGGCCTGCGGGATCGCGTCGACGTTTCCGATCTGGCCGACGTCACAGATGGCGAACGAGCCCTCGATGCGCTTTTGGGTGATCGCGTCGGCTTTGATCTGCAAGACGTCGTCGCTGACCTGCGGGTTCGCGATCCGATCGAGGAGGTCCTCGTCGATCGCCGAGAAGAGAAAGGCACTCGCGTCGAATTCGGCCTGCGAACAGCCTTTCGTCAGGTGGTTCGTATCCGACTGGATACCGTAGACGAGACCCGTCGCGAGTTCGGCTGAAATCTCGACTTCCGACTCCGCTTCTTCCGTGTGCAGCGTCGCACCGAGTTCCTCGAGGTACTCGACGACGATCGTCGAGGCGGCACCGTACTCGGTTCGGACGTCCGTAAACTCCGTTCCGGCACCGTTTCCGGGGTGGTGATCGACGACGATCAGCGGTTCGATCATCTGTGCGCCGGTAAATCCGCGCGGCGTGTTGTGATCGACGAGGATCACGTCGTCGCTGGCGAGTTCTCCCGCCGACTCGATCGACTCGAGATCGAGATCGAGAACGGTCCGAAACGCCCGGTTCTCCTGGTGGCGGATCTCGCCGGAGTACTGCAAGGTGACGTCGGTCTGGACCGAGTCCGCGATCGCGGCGATTCCCATCGCGGTCGCCATCGCGTCCGGATCGGGGTTCGGGTGCATCAACACCGCGATATCGTCGTGTTTGGCGAGCACCCGCTGGAGTCGAACACCGGGCGGACGGCGAACCCAGCGAACGAGCCACCAGCCACCGATCACGAGTGCGAGCACGCCGAGTATTGCGAGCGACAACACGAGCGGATCCGCCGATTCCAGCGAATCGACGATCCCCTCGACCACCAGTGGCCTCCCACCGCCACGCTGGTCTATCCAGGCGCCCCGAACCATCATACGCCACACTCAAAGTCAACGACCAAGAAGTTTCCCCTCAGCGTGAACGAACGAATAATCAGCAGACAGCACTCCGATAGGACTCGATCGCGGCTCGATACCCCTCTCGGAACGTCGGATACGAGAACTCGTAGCCCAGCGCCCGAAGCCGGTCGTTCGAACACCGTTTGCTCGTCAGAATCCGTCGCTCGGCGGCATCCGAGAGGTCTCCCGTCTCGAGGCGTTCGGCTTTCGTCTGCTTTGGCGGCCGGTCGACACCGCACTCCTCGGCGAGCCAGTCGGCGAACGCCCACTTCGAGACCGGTTCGTCGTCGACGACCTGCACGACCTCGTCACGGGCGACGTCTTCCTCTTCACCAACCTCACTCTCTTTCTCCGTTCTCTCCTCGAGGAGGAATCGAACGGCACCCGCGGCGTCGTCGCGGTGAACCATGTTCAGGTAGCCCGCCGTCACCGGTCCCTCGAGGTAGCGCTCGAGGCGGTAGCGATCCGGCCCGTACAGACCCGCGTAGCGGGCGACGATGCCGTCGATGCCGTACTCCGGGGCGTACTCCCGGGCGATGCGTTCGGCTTCGGCGAGTACCTCGGTCTTCTCGGTGGTCGGCTCGAGGGGCGTCTCCTCGTCGACCCAGTCGCCGTCGTGATCGCCGTGGACGCCGGTCGACGACGTATAGACGAGGTGTGCCGGCGGGTTGGCTCGCGACCCGAACGTCTCGATCGCGGTCTCGAGACCGTCGACGTACACCCGCCGTGCGGCGTCGGCCCCGCGCCCGCCGCTGCTGGCCGCGAACACAAGGGCGTCAACGTCGGGGACCGACTCGAGATCGGTGGCGTCCGTGACGTCGGCCTGTACCGCCTCGAAGCCGGCGTCTTCGATCGCGTCGAGGCCGTCGCTCGAGCGCCGAACGCCGATCGGCTCGTGTCCTGTCTCGTGTAGTTGTCTTCCCAACTCGAGTCCGACGTAGCCACAGCCGAGAATCGCGACGCGCATAGTGGATTTCGGAAGGCGTGTCGTATAACGACACCGTTCGTGTTCGTCGTCCGCCGTGTTCGTCGTCCATTCGTCGACGAATCCTCGTCGTCGCTCGCCGACCGCTCAGGGCGACCCGCTCGCGATCACGTGCTGAACGTGGACGAACTCGTCGAACGACATCGGTGCGCGGCGCTCGATCTTCTGCTGGACCTCCTTGGCGTCGAGGTCGATCTCGAGTTCGCCCGCGAGCGAATCGACGTCGAGCACTGCCGTCGTCATTCCCAGCAGGAGGTGTTCACACGCCATCTCCACGATCGTGTCCGGATCCGGCGTCCCCTCCGCGAGCGCCTGAACCTCGGCCGCCTCCTCGAGGTCGAGGTCGGGTGACTCACCCTCGAGGTCGAGAAGCGCCTCGAGCTGGTCGGCGTCGACGGACGTGGTGTCGGCGGCGGTCTCGAGACCGACGGCGTCGACTGCTTCGCGCAGGTCCTCGTCGTACTCCGCACGCAGGGACGCCGGTGAGTCGGGCGCCTGCATTCGCTGTTCGTAGAACATACGCTCCCGAACGGATGGTGTCGGGAAAGGGATTGTTATCTCTCATCGCTCATCGCTCATCGCTCCTCTCGACTACCTCGAGGTCGTGTCGGGGTTCGCTCGTTTCCCTCTTCGAGCCCCCGGTGTCCTCGTGCGGCCCACCCTCGTAATCTCGCAATCCGATATCCGAAACGTTCAACTTCTCGTCGTAGAATGTCACCGTCATGAAAGTAGCCCTCATCGGCGTCGGTCAGGCTGGCGGCAAGGTCACCGAACGGCTGGCCAATTTCGACGCGGAGATGGGATTCGACGCGGTACAGGGTGCCCTGGCGATCAACTCCGCACAGGCGGACCTGCAGTCGCTCTCCATCGAAACGCAACTCATCGGACAGGACAGAGTCAATGGCCACGGCGTCGGCGGCGACAACGAACTCGGCGCCGAAGTGATGCAGTCGGACATCCAGGAGGTCGTCAACGCCCTCGACGGTCACGTCACCTCGCGGGCGGAGGCGATCTGGGTCGTCGCCGGTCTCGGCGGCGGGACCGGTAGCGGCGGCGCGCCCGCGCTCGTTCACGAACTCCAGCGCGTCTACGACGTTCCGATCTACGCGCTCGGAATCCTGCCGGGGGAAAACGAGGGATCGCTCTATCAGGCCAACGCCGGTCGGTCGCTGAAGACCGTCGTCCGCGAGGCCGACTCGACGTTGTTGATCGACAACGACGCCTGGCACGAGCAAGGCGAGAGCGTCGAAGGGGCGTTCGACACGATCAACCAGAAGATCGCCCAGCGTGTCGGCCTACTGTTCGCCTCCGGCGAAGCGATCGAAGGCGTCGGCGAGAGCGTCGTCGACTCGAGCGAGGTCATCAACACGCTTCGAGAGGGCGGCATCTCGGTGCTCGGCTACGCCAGCGCGGTCGCCGCCGAAGACAGCGCGGAGAACATCAACACGGTGATGACCGTCTCCCGACAGGCGTTGCTGACGGGGACGAGTCTTCCGGACGCGACGACGGCGGAGGCCGCACTACTGGTCGTCGCGGGCGAACCCGATCGGATTCCCCGGAAGGGTGTCGAGAAATCTCGACGATGGCTCGAGGACGAGACCGGGAGCATGCAGGTCCGCGGCGGGGACTTCCCGCTGGGGAGCGATCGACTGGCCGCACTCGTCTTGCTGGGCGGTGCGGAACGGTCGGATCGGATCGGGGAGTTCCTAGAGCGGGCGAAACAGGCCCAGGCAGAAGCGGACGAACCGGAAACCGATCCCGCCGAGGCCTTCGCCGACGACCGACTCGAGAACCTCTTTTAGGGTCTTCGTTCGTCGGCTCTTTCCGCTCGCTGCACCGCCTCGTCTCCGACGACGGTGATCGTCACCGCCCGACACGAACACTCGTAGGCGCGCCGCGTTCCCGCGTCGGTCGTCATCGAGAGGATCAACTGCTCGTCGCCGAGGGGCGTCTCACAGCGGTCACAGGTACACGAGAGCTGTTCGAGCATAGTACTGTCTGGGACCGAGAGCCACGTCAAGGTACGTCAACAGGGAAGTGAAAGTGAAAGTGATCGGTGAACGGTGCGTCCGTCGTCGCTGAACGTCGTGTGCGGCGGAACATCTATTTCGTCGGGGTTCGGTTGCTGGGGTAATGGCTGGCAAGTGGACCGGGGGAATCGTGACCGAGACGAACGGCGACGGTCCGCCGAGCGTCGGCGAGTGGGTCCCGGTCACCGTTCCGGGGCGGTCGTCGACGTTCGCCGGGGCCGACGCACCGGTCGCGTACCGGACGACGTTCGCCGACCCGAGGAGTTCATCGGCCGAACGCACGCGTCTCGTGTTGGGCGGCGCGTACGGACGGACACGCGTCTGGCTCAACGGGACGTTGCTGGGCGAGCACAGCACCTACTTCCTCCCGGCCCGGTTCGAGTTCGAGCCGCAGGAAGCCAACGAGTTACTCGTCGTCTGCGAACCGCCGGACGAAAGCGGTGCCGGTGGAATCTACGAAACCGACGCGGTACCGGCCGAGACAGCGGTCCCGGGAATCTGGTGGAGCGTCGAGTTGCAGGTCAGACCGCCGACGTTCGTCAGTTCACTCGCGGCTGTACCCCGGGTAACTGACGGCGAGGCGGTGATCGACACCGAAGTGACGGTCGACGCCGGCGAGGCGGTCGACGACGCCGTGACGCTGTCGTTGCGTCCGGAGGGGTTCCGCGGCGGCGGCTCGATGGAACGAGTCCCCGTCCAGGCCGATGCCGGCGAGCGGGTGACGGTCTCGAAGTCACTCGAGGTCCGGGACCCCAACCTGTGGTGGCCACGCGGATACGGCCCGCAGCACCGCTACACCGTCCGTGCGAAACTCGGCGAGGATAGCGCCGAACGGACGGTCGGACTCCGAACGATCGAGCGCGACGACGAGGGACTGATCGTCAACGGTCGTCGCCTTCGGGCGCGAGGGATCAACCGACGTCCGAGCGTGGGTGGAGACGCCTCCGAGGACGTCCGACGAGCGATCGACGCGAACGCGACCCTCGTGCGCGTCCGCGGTCACGTCCCGTCTCCCGAATTCTACGCGGCCTGTGACGAGACGGGGGTGCTCGTCTGGCAGGACCTGCCACTCGCGGAAGGAGAGTTCGAAGCTGACCGTGCGACTGCGCTCCTCGAGTCGATTGCGACGAGTTACGGCTCGCATCCGAGCCTCGCGATGTACGGGATTCGGGACGACCCTCACGAACCGTTCGCCGATCCGCTGGGGGCGGGGACGCTGGCGAAGCTTCGGTTCCGATGGCGTGCGTGGCGTGCGTCGTTCGACCCCACCGAGGTCGAGACGGTCGCAGCGACAGTCTCCGACGGCAGGCCAGTCGTCTCCGTCGCCGGCCAGCCGGGACTCGACGCGGACGCCACCCACCTCTCGCCGGGCTGGCGCTATCTCGAGGCGGCCGATATCGACTGGCTCCTCGAGCGCTCGCCCGATCTCGGCCGGGTCGTCGGCGACGTCGAGGCGGGGTCGCTGACGGGTTCCGATACCGATGGGAGCACGGACCCGACGTCGATTCCCGGCCTCGACGCGTCGATCCTCGAGCGACACGCCGAGGGTGTCGAGGCCTCCCAATCGTCCCAGGCGGCGACGCTGAAGACGGTCGTCGAGGCGCTCCGTCGCCACGGGAGTGGGATTCTCGTCGCCGGGACGCTTCGAGACGCGGCGGTCGGTGGGGGGATGGGTGTGCTCTCGGCCGATGGAACGGCCAAACCCGCCTCCGAGGCACTGGCCGGCGCCTACGAACCCGTTCAGGTCGTCCTCGACGGCCCGGCCGAACCCGGATCGGCCGGGCTCACGCTGTGCAACGACACCGACGAACGCGTCGAGACCACCGTCGTCTGGCGGGCGGGCAGCGAAGCAGACGAGATCGATGTAGTGGCCGATCCTCTCGAGTCGAAACCCCTCGAAACGGTCGAAATACCGCCCGCTGCGTCCGAACTCGCCCTCGAATGTACGATCGACGGTCGGTCGGTTCGGAACGCCTACCGTTTATAACCCTTACTCACCACCATGCGAACGAATTACACGGTTCGATGGGGCGCCTGCTAACGGTTTTCACGGTTGCGGAGACCGGTATCTTTAAATGGCGTGGCCCAATAGGTACGGGTACCAGAACGCCACCGGGGCGCGTATCGCTCGATGATCGATGACAGGAATCTTATTCACCGAGGTTTCGCAGATCGTGAGCCGGCGCGCTGTCCGGTGCGGGTATGGCACAGAGGTTTGACTAACACATGGTAGACGAATCGAAAAACGTAGAACTCACAGAGGACGATCTCGAGAACAAATCGAAGGGGCAGCTCATCAAGATGGCCGGGCAGCTCCGAGACCGACGAAACGAACTCAACCAGATGGCTTCCGAGCGCGCTTCCAAGCGCGACGATCTGAACGCGAAGACTCGCGAGAAGGTCGACGAAGCCCAGGAACACCGCGAGAAACGCGACGAGCTCAACGAGCAGGTCCAAGAGCACAAAGAGAGCCGTAACGAGCTCAACGCCGAGGCCAACAAGCTGTTCGACCGCGTCGAGAAGCTCAAATCGGACATGGAACTCGACGAGGGCAAGGACCTCGAGGAACTCGAGGAGGAGATCGAACAGCTCGAGTTCAAACAGCAGACCGAAGTCCTCTCGAGTGAAGAAGAGCGCGAACTCATCGAGAAGATCGAGGGCAAGCGCGAGGAGTACGCCGACCGAAAGGAGAAACTCGACCAGAACGACGACCTCGAAGGGCTCGTCGAGGAGGCCGAGGAGGTCCGCTCGGAAGCGTCCCAGCACCACCAGAAGGTCACCGAACTCGCGGATCAGGCCCAGAAACACCACAACCAGATGATCGAGGCCTATCGCGAGGCCGACGACATCCGTGACGAGGCCGACGAGATGCACGAGTCCTTCGTCGAGGCCCAGGAGGCCGCCGACCAGCACCACGAGGACTTCGTTCGCGTCCAGAAGCGCCTGCGCGAGATGGACAAAAAGGAAGAGAAACAGCGCAAGTCCCAGCGCGACAAGAAGAAGGAAGCAGCCAAAGAGGAAGCCGAGGAGATCTATCAGAAGTTCAAGGAAGGCGAAACCCTCGACACCGAGGACCTGATGAAACTCCAGAAGACCGGTCTGCTCTAGCTCCGTTCGTTTACCTCGTGTCTTTCTTTCTCCAGTTTTCACGACTCGAGCCGTCAGCTCGTTCCACATTTCTCTCGCGTCCGTTCTGTGTCCGAGGACCGCTTCGAGCGAACGTAGTCGATAGTTGACTGTTGTCAACAGCCACGACTCTTTTTACATGCTGGGTGAAAGGGGTGTGCATGGTCAACGAGTCCGTGACCGTCCTGTCACTCGGACTGACGCCAGCGGAACGTGATGCACTCGCCGATCTCGACGGCGTGACGTCGGTCACGTGCAGTACGGCCGATACTCTCCATGATCGGCTCTCGGCGGATCGACCGTCGTGTGTCGTTCTCGGTCACGATCCACCGGCTGTCGACGGCGTCGACATAGTCGAAGCGGTCGTCGATGCGGATCCGCATTCGGATCTGGATCTACCGGTCGTCGTCACCACGGAGAGCGACGACGACGCGGTCGCCGCCGACGTCGTTTCGGCCGGCGCAACCGGCTACGTCCCTCGACGGCGTGGGACGGGATCGCTCACGGACGTCGTCGTCGACGCCATCGAGACGGGCGCGCGTCGCAGACGACAGGCACGAGACAGCGCGATGTTGACGGAGATTCTGAACCGGGCACCGTTCGAGATTTACGTCAAAGATACGGAGGCCCGTCATCTCCGATCGACCAAGACGGTACGACACGACGACGCGGCGGGAAAGACGGAGCCCGAACTCGCAGACGAAGGTCGCGCGGAGGAGATCTATCGCAAGGACCGACAGGCACTCGAGCAGCGAGAGCCGATCGTCGGCGATCTGAGTCGATACGAGGTTCGAAGCCACGCGATCGACAACCACGACTCGGGCTGGCTCCGGTCGTGGAAGTACCCTTGGTACGAAGACGGCGAGCTACAGGGGTTGGTCGGGTTCACGCAGGACGTCACCGGAGTCGAAGAGACGAGTCGGGAACTCACCCAGAAGAACCGGCTCCTCTCACAGTTCGCCAGTGTCGTCTCCCACGACCTTCGTAATCCGCTGAACATCGCACAGGGTTATCTCGAGATCGCACGCGAGACTGGCGACGAGGAGACGTTCGACGACATCGAGCAGTCTCACCGGCGGATGAGTGAGATCATCGACGATCTGATCCGGCTCACGCGAGACAGCAGTCCCGGCTCGTCACAGTCCTCGCTCGAGCTCGCGACCGCGGCCCGCCACGCCTGGGGGACGGTCGACACCGGCTCGGCGACCCTAGAGATCGACGCGGAGTCGGAACTCATCGTCGCGGACGAAGGGCTGCTCCAGCAGGTCTTCGAGAACCTGTTTCGGAATTCGGTCGAGCACGGCGGTGAAGACGTGACGACCACTGTCGAGATCGAGCCGGATCTGAGCGGGTTCTCCGTCTCCGACGACGGGCCCGGATTGCCGACGGACGTCCGTGAACGGCTGAACGCGGGTGAGTTCACCGAAGGTGGACTGGGCGTCAACATCGTTCGGACGATCGCGGACAGACAGGAGTGGTCCCTCGAGGCGGGTGAGAGCGAGAGTGGCGGAGCCAGGTTTACGTTCACGGGATGTTTGCTGATCTCGAACCCGGGAACCGAGACGCTCGACCGCCGGTCGCGGCCACTGACCGACGCGTACACCGTCGGCGACGTCGCTCCAGGTGAGCATCGACGGGATAGCAACGGCTGGACGGTGACCGGGACTGGCCGAAACCTCTGGCGGAACGTCAACGAGTTTTACTTCGTCTCCGGCGTCGCCGACGGCGACGTCGATATGGTCGGGCGGATCACCGACTTCACGGCCGGAAACAAGTCGGCGAAGGCGGGGTTGATGGTCAGGTCCGGGACCGAACCCGGCTCCTTACACGGATACATCGGCTGTACTCACAACATGGGTTCCGAGTCACTCTGGCAGCTCGAACCCGACGACGGGACCCAGAGCCAGTTGATCAGAGACGACGCCGCACCCCCGATCTGGTACCGGCTCAAACGCGAGGGTGACCTGGTAACGACGTTTACCTCCGAAGACGGCGACGACTGGCGTCCCGTTACGGAACAGCGACTCCCGCTCGCAGAGCGTGCACTCTACGGGCTCGTCGTCGTCGACCACAGCCGTGACGAGCGCGCTGTCGCACGGTTCGAGGACGTCTCGCTCGCCGAGGTTTCGTGGGAGTAGCGTCGGTGCTCGCGACGATCGTCGAACGGCCCCAGATTCGACTCCGATCGCGCGACAATCAAGCTTAACACAGCGGCTCCCCCAGATGCTGGCATGAATCGTATTCGAGTTCGATCTCGAGGTTCTCGAGGTGTTCGTCCGAAATGAGTCGTACTCGTTCTCTCGGACAGCTCGCCGTCGTTCTGCTCGGTGCGGGACTGTTCGCCGCCGTCGGTATCGCCCTGTTCGTCGTCTATCCGGAGACGCTCACGGACCTCTTTGGCGTGCTCGCCGCGCTCGCGCTCGTCCTCGTCGGGGTCAAAGTCGCGGGCTCGATCGCCGGATCGCTGTTCCCCGGCTACGACGTCGCTGAAGTCGCCGTCGAGGGACCGATCACACGTGACGGCGGCGGTGGATCGTTGCCCTCCAGTCCTCGCGGAACGCCCGCCGACGATATCGTCGACCAGATCGAGCGGGCAGACGAGGAAGACAACGTCGACGCACTCCTGATGAAACTGAACACGCCGGGCGGCGAAGTCGTCCCGAGCGACGACATTCGGATCGCCGCCGAGCGCTTCGACGGCCCGACGATCGCGTACACGACCGACGTCTGTGCCAGCGGCGGCTACTGGATCGCCAGCGGCTGTGACGAACTCTGGGCGCGAGAGGCGAGTATCGTCGGCTCGATCGGCGTCATCGGCTCGCGCGTGAACGCGACGGACTTCGCGGACAAACTGGGCCTCTCCTACGAGGGGTTCACCGCCGGCGAATACAAGGATGCTGGCACGCCGTTGAAAGAGATCGACGACGACGAGCGCGCTTACCTGCAGGGACTGATCGACGACTACTACGACCACTTCGTCGACCGCGTCAGCGAGGGCCGAGACCTCGAGCCCTCGTTCGTTCGCGAGACCGAAGCCCGGATCTATCTCGGCGAACACGCACACGAGAACGGGCTCGTCGACACCATCGGCACCCGCGAGGACGTCGAGGACGCCGTCGCAGACCGTCTCGGTCGCGACTCGATCACCGTCGAGGAGTTCCAGCCCCACCGGTCGCTCGTCCAGCGCGTGGGAACGAGCGCCCAACACGTCGCCTACGCCTTCGGGGCCGGTATCGCGGGTCTCGCGAGTGATCGTGGGTTTCGGCTCCGAACCTGAGTCGACGGCGGCCGTTTTTCGGTGACACGACCCGATTCGTCACGCTGACTGCCCCGAACGAGTAAGTGGTTTTATCGTCACGCAGAATGCATCAGCGACCGTGACCACACTGGTCGTCTGCCTCGACCGGACCGACGACGTCGGTCGAAAGACCGGGCTTCGCTCGCCCATCGTCGGCTGGGAGGCAGTGCGCGCGCTCGTGACGGACGTCGGTCTCGCAGACCCCGAGGACTCCGGAGTCAACTCGTTGCTCGAGGCCCTGCGGGTCGCCCAGAGCCTTCGCGACGACGACGAGGAGGTCGTCGTGGCCGTCGTCTCCGGTGACCGCGAGTCGATGGTCAGCGCCGATCGGGCCGTCGCGCGCCAGCTGGACGACCTCATCGCGAAGTACGACCCGGAGTCGGCCGTCGTCGTCATCGACAGCGCCGAAGACGAGCGACTGGTGCCGATCGTCGAGAGCCGTGTGAGAGTCGACTCGGTCGACCGCGTCGTCGTCCGCCAGGCTCGAGATATCGAGTCGACGTACTACCTGCTCAAACAGTTCCTCGCGGACGAGGAACTCCGCCAGACGGTCCTCGTTCCGATCGGGCTCACGTTGCTCGTCTTCCCGATGCTGGCGACGCTCGTCGGGCCCGCGGAGGGCGCTGCAGCCATCACGACCGTCATCGGCCTGTTCTTGCTCTACAAGGGCTTCAGCATCGGCGAACTCTTCACCGGCCTCGCCCGACGGACCCGCGAATCGCTGTACACCGGGCAGGTGTCGGTCGTCACCTACGTCGTCGCCGCCGGACTCACCCTCGTCGGCCTCTTCGTGGGCGGACTCGGCGTCTCGAATCTGGACGATCCGTCGGGTGTCTTCCTCCCGGCGATGCAGTTCGCCTTCGACAGCGTTCCGTGGCTCGCAGCGGCCGCGCTCACAGCCAGCGCCGGTCGCCTCCTCGACGAAGCGATCCGCGAGGAACCGATCCGCAATTCGTACCTCAACCTTCCCTTCATCGTCGTCTCGGTCGGGCTCGTCGTCCGTGGCTTCTCGGCGTACTTCCTCGAGCAGGCGAATCTCATCGACCCGATATACGTTCCCGCGTTCGAGGGTGGTATTCTGACAGTCGAGAGTTTCGTGATCGGCGGCGGTAACCGTCTCGCGATGTTCGTCGTCGCGGGATTCCTGTTGAGTCTCGTCGGCGTGAAGGTCGCCTCGACGTTCAGTGGGACCGAACCGTCTCGTCCGGAGTCCGAACCAGAACGCGAGCCCGAACTCGTCGACGGCAGCTCGGAATCGGATTCGACCCGGTCTCCCTGACGGACGACGAGACTCGTCATCCCTTTACTCACGGCCCCGTAGACTCGAGTATGGATACTGACGCTGACGCGAGTGCGGATTCTGACCTCGCGTCCGAATCCGATGCCGATTCGAGTGCCGGTTCCGGATCCGAGACACCCTCACAGAACGGCGCGTGGATCTCCCTCTTTTCCGGCGGCAAAGACTCCTCGTGGGCGCTCTATCGTGCCCTCGAGACCGGTCTCGAGGTCGGTCGCCTCGTCACCGTCCACCCGACAGGCGACTCGTACATGTATCACGTCCCCGAGACAGAACTCGCCACACTGGCCGCAGAGAGCATCGGCATCGAGCTCCTCGACGTCGAACCGGACGACTTCGACGCCGCCGACGCGACCGACTCGGGAACACAAGGTGACGACGAACTCGAACCCCTCGAGGCGGCGCTTCGGGAACTTGAGTCCGAACTCCCGGGTGGGATCGCCGGCGTGACGGCGGGTGCCGTCGAGAGCGAGTACCAGACGAGTCGAATCGAGGCGATGTGCGAGCGCCTCGATTGCGATCTCTTCGCGCCGCTCTGGCAGGAAGCGCCGCGCGAACTCGCCGACGAGATGCTCGAGGCCGGGTTCGAGATTCTGATCGTTCAGGTGGCGGCACAGGGACTCGACGAACCCTGGCTCGGACGAACCATCGACGAGGACGCGCTCGCGGACCTCGAGGCGATCAACGAGGAGTACGGCGTCCACCTGCTCGGCGAGGGCGGCGAGTTCGAGACACTCGTCGTCGACGGCCCCCACATGGGCCGGCGGATCGACCTCGAGTACGAGACTGAGTGGGAGGGGACTCGAGGCCGGATACGGGTAACCGACGCGCGACTGGAGTGAACAGCCCCGATGGCGGACTGTGTTCGGCCCTGAATGGCGGCTTTTTGGTCCAGATTTTTGCGAGCTCGGCCGAGCGCCAACGAGCGAGGACGAACAGGACCGCGACGTCAACACGGCTACTGAGACGCTAACGCAGCCTCTCGCTCGTCGGCGTCGGCACTCGTCCACCACGCGAGTTGGTCGATCTCGATCGTTCGATAGGAGGAGACGATCGCCAGCCACTCACAGGAGGCGACGGCTCGGCGCGGGTCCGACGCATCGAGATACGGCGAGTCGATCTCGTCACCGATCGTTTCGACGAAGCTAGTCACCGCCGGATCGGGTTTGGCCGTATCGACGCCAGCGAGCATTCGCAGGTACTGGAACGTCGCCGGACCGACACCCGAAATCCCCCCGATCGGGTCCTCCTCGTACCGATAGTAATCGGCCTCCGAGGCCCACGACTGGAGGGCCTCGAGGTCGTCGCCAGCCGGTCGGTCGGCGAACACGCGCGCCCCCTCGAGCAAGACGTGCCGTTTCCGTTCGGCGCCGACGGTCTCGACGAGGGCGTCGTCTTCGAGCTGGAGGGCGGCGAGCTCGGAAAACGTCGTGACGCGTCCGGAGTCGACGAACGTCTCGCGAAACCGCTCGACGGTCGGCTTGACACCGGTGAAATAGTGCTGGCCGGTCGTCGACGCTGCGGCCTCTGCGAGGAGGAGCACCGGGTCGTCACCGGTCCAGCGCTCGAGGTCGAGAAACGCAGCCGCCAACCGCTCGTACGGCGTTCCGTCGGCGTATCGGTCGAGAACGGTCTGGACCCGACTCATGTGTCACGAGCACATCCATCACAGTCAGGACAGATAGGTGTATCGACCGGCGAGACAGTCAGTGTGACCGAACTATCTACGAACTAGCCAACTCGAGTTCGACGAGAGATTCGCAGACGGGTCGAATCTCCTCACTCGCCGTTGGCGATCGTCGTATGCGCCCCGATGAGCGCACCCGCCAGATCGAGGTTCTCGATGTGCGTGTTCTCGTCGATGATCGAGCGGCGGATGTCGCCGTTTTTCACCGTCGCGTCGGGGAAGACGATCGAGTAATCGACGTGAGTATCCTCGAGTGTCGCACCGTCCATGATGTGGACGTTCTCACCGATGGTCGCGTTCTCGAGGGTTGCACTTTCGGCGACCAGCGACTCGCCGTCGAGGTGCCAGGCGATGGCCTCGAGGTAGCTCTCGGGAGTCCCGATGTCGTACCACGCTCCCTCGAAGGTGTAGGCGTAAGTCGGCTGTCGGTTTTGTAGCCACTGGACGAACCAGCCGGGTTCGTCGGGGTTGTTCCCGTCGGTGAGATACGTCGAGAGCAAGTCCAGAGAGTCCTGTGGGAAGGCATAACAGGCGATCGAAACGAGCGTACTCTTCGGATCGTCGGGTTTCTCCTGAAAGTCGACGACTTGATCGCCCTCGAGGGAGACGAGGCCGTAGGATTTGGCCTTCTCTCGTGAGCCGACGTCGTAGGCGGCCAGCGTCGGCGCCTCCTTCTGATCGAAGTAATCGACGAAATCAGAGATATCGAAGCTGATCAGGTTGTCGCCGGCGATCACGAGCAGGTCGTCGTCGACGTTTTCCCGGTCGACCAGCTGGGCGAGTGCGCCGACGACGCCGAACTTGTCCTCCTCTTCGGAGGTCTCCTCGATCGAGAGGGTCGGTTTTTCGAACTCGCTCTCGGCGAGATGGGCATCGAAGTCGGGGGCGAAGCGCTCGTTCGTACTGACGAACACCTCGTCGATCCGATCGTCCGCCTCGAGTTCGGCGAAGATGTGGTCGATGACGGTCGACTCTCCGATGGGGAGAAACATCTTTGGCCGGTGTTTGGTAATCGGCCACATCCGTGTCGCGTATCCGCCAGCAAGCACGACGGCTTTCATGCGATATCGCTTTGCCTCCCTGATGTAAGTCACTTACCCTTTCTATTTCTTTAAATATATAATTGTATTAACTCACAGATTCCTGTACCACCGGTTCGGAGAATGCCGGTCGAGGGAGACGCTCGTGGCTTCGGCGACTGTCATGGAGAACACGTATAGTATCTCGTCCCATTCGGGCGACTATGCGCGAGGCCGACGAAACCACGCGTCGACGGATACGAGACGCGCTTCGAACGGAACCGGCGACTCCGAGTTCGCTCGCTGCCCAGTTCGATCTCACACCGGGGACGGCACTGACCCACGTCGAGCACGTCGCCCGATCCGTCGACGGAGACGAGACGGACGAGACGGTACTGGTCGCTCCACCGACCTGCGAAGAGTGTGGGTTCGACGATTTCGACGATTTACTCAACCGCCCGTCACGGTGTCCAGAGTGCAAGAGCGAGTCCGTAAGTGAGCCGACGATCACGATCGAGTGAGAGCGAGACCGAGAGTGAGTGAGAGTGAGAGTGAGAGTGTGAACGTGATCGGAACCGCCAGCCGACGGGAGGTTCCTACACCGAACCGATGTCGACACTCATATTTACGGCGGTGGGTACTGTTTCGTACGGGCCCCGAGACGAGTAGCCAGACCGTTCTCTCGACGACCGCCGGCGTTCGAGACGGTGAGTGGCTGCGTGTTCGACGGGCTATCGGAGGAACGAATGACAACTACCACGCCCTATACCGACGGAGAGTACGCCGAGCTCGTGGCCGAGGTTCTCGACTGGATGGACCGCCACGACACGTCGCCAGACCTGGTCTCGGATGCCTTCCAGCTCCTTTCGGTCCGCCGCCGTCGCGTGATGCTCAGGGTCGTCCGTGAATACGACGACGATCTCACGCTTCCGGATCTCGCGGAGGAAGTCGCGATTCGGGAGAGTGACAAGCCAATTCCCGAAATCCCACCAGAAACGGTCACCGAGGTCTACATCTCACTCTACCACGACCACATGCCACGACTGGTCGACGCGGGTCTCATCGAGTACGAACAGGAACGCGACCTCGTCTCGCCTGGGACGCTCTCGGTGACACTCGAGAGAGTGGACGTGGGGGACCAGAAACGAGATCGAAATCGAGATTCGAACGACGACGGAACGGGCGCTCGAGATTAACACTGGGCCTGCCGATCAGAACTCGATGTTCGAGGTCGACGTCCGGTCGAGGTCGTCGGTCTCGATCCCACCGCGACCGACGTACTCGTACTCCGGGTCGGTCAGAAAGACGTCCCCATCGTCGACTGTGACGTCGATCGAGTTCAGATACGCACCCTCGCACGGACCGAAGTTACACAGCCCGCTGTCGGACTCGAAGTACGCGCCGTGGTTCTCACAGATTATTTCTCCGTCGCGCATCGTCGCCCCCGATCCCTTGTCGAGTCGAATGTGCGTGAGGTGTTGACAGTAGTTCAACCAGCCGGCAACGTCGCCGTTGAGTCGAACGAGGATCGCTTCCTTCGTCTCCGCGCTCTCTCCGGATTCCTCGCCGATTTCGGCTTCCGTCTCCGACTCGGTCTCGAGTTTTGCCTCCCGTTTCGCCGCCAGTTCGGTGTCTTGCTTTCGAACGCGAAAGAGCAACGTCGTCTCGTCGGGCACGTCTTCGAGCGACGCGATCCGCCGTGGGTCGTCCATTGTCGGGCGATACGAGTCGAGAATCTTGAACATTCTCATCTCGGTGTCCCGTGTCTCGTTCCGGTCGTCCGACGCGTCTCCATCTTCGAGTCGTCAACTGGGCTCTGTCCACCGATCATCTGACTGTCACGCTTCCGAACGACTCCCCCGTCGACGAGCGAGTCGAAGCCGCGATGGTAGTGGCTTTAACCATTTCCCGGTCGAACGCCGAATAGAGACAGCGATGGATTCCCTCCTCATCTACGGCTCCTACGGCTATACCGGCCGTCTGATCGCCCGTGAAGCCGTTTCACGGGGAGGCTCACCGGTCGTCGCCGGCCGAAACCACGAACACGTTCTCGAGCAGGCCGACGAACTCGGCGTCGAAAGCCGGACGTTCGACCTCGGTGAGCCCAAGAGTACGATCGAGCGTCGAATCGAAGCGTTCGACGCAGTTCTAAACTGTGCCGGCCCGTTCGGGGAAACGTGTGGCCCGCTCGTCGAGGCGTGTCTCGAGACGGGCACGGACTACCTCGACATCACGGGCGAGTTCCAGGTCTTCGATCGGCTCGTCGACGACGACCAGCGCGCTCGGGAGGCGGGAGTGACGGTGCTTCCCGGCGTAGGCTTCGATGTCGTCCCGACGGACTGTCTGTCGGCGTTTCTCCACGCGCGGCTTCCGTCGGCGACCGACCTCACGCTGGGGCTGGCCGGCACCGGGTCGCTCTCCCGCGGGACCGCGCGAACGATGGTCCGGAACCTGGGAACGGGTGGGATCGTCCGCCGCAACGGTCGGCTCTACCGGGTCCCCGCCGCCTACGACACACGCGAGATCGACTTCGGTCGCGGACCGACGACTGCCACGACGGTCCCCTGGGGTGACGTCGTGACGGCCCACCACAGTACGGGTATCGAAAACATCGCCGTCTACGCCGCCGTTCCGTCGATCGCGGTCCGGGCGATGCGGGCAATGAACGCCCTCAAGCCGATCGTCGGCTCTCGACCCGTGACGAGCACCCTCGAGCGACTCGTCACGGCTGGTATCGACGGTCCCGACGAAGACGAACGCGAGTCCGACGAGGCCGTCGTCTGGGGCGAGGTGACCGACGCCGACGGACGAACGGCGACGGCACGGCTTCGAACGCCGAACCCGTACACGCTGACCGCCGATACCGCGGTCAGTGCTGCCCAGCGCGTCCTCGAGAACGAGGCCCCCGAGGGGTATCAGACGCCGTCGACCGCGTTCGGTCCGGACTTCGTGCTCGACTGTGAGGGCGTCGAGCGAGAACTCGTGTCGGCGCCAGGACTCGACCTCGAGGCGGAGTAGGTGACAGGCGGACGACGGACTACCGACCGGACACCCGAGGCGATCCGTTGTCGTGACTGATCACTCGACGGGTCGACCGAGAGCCTCGTCGACTGCTTCTCGACGCGAGTCGGGAGTCGTCCCAGTAATGAGCTGGACGATTTGGCCGTCTCGGATCTCGTAGTCGTGCGTAAACGCGATTTCGAACGCCGACTCGCTCGGTCTCACGAACGATCCCTCGACCAGCACCGACCCCTCGGTCTCGGTCACACGCTCCGGAACGATCTGTACTCGAACCGCCCCCGGGCAGTCGTCTCGTCTCACGAAGACGTCCTCGAGGACTGATTCGAGACCCTCGGAGACGACCGGATCCGACTGGCTGTCCGTCCGCCGAATGCAGCGAACGGCGTCAGACAGTAGTTCCCCGGCGCTGTCCACGTCTCCTCGATTGAGTCGGCTATAAAATTCGAAGAGAACTTGCTCGGGACTCCGGGGAGTCTCCCCCCATGTCGTATCTATCATCGACGATCTACATCGCCGTATGTCAGGTACGATCATATACCTGAAACGATCTCTCACACGCTGAGAATAATTTCGTCGATCGTTGACAGTCCGGATCGTTCGTGTCGTGGCGAAACGGTCGACCCGGGACGGCCGGGAGGTGGAGTTCTCCGTCTTCAATAGCACGTCTCTTCGACGCGCCGATCGAACAGGTGGGCGAGCAGTTCGGTGACGGGCCCGCGACCGACGTCGATTCCGTCGACCGACGCGACCGGTCGCAGTTCCCACGTCGAGTTCGTCAGGAACACCTCGTCGGCCTCCCGGACGGCCGCGGGTTCGTAGACTCCCTCGTGGGTCGGGACGTCTGCCCCGGCGGCCAGTTCGAGGACCACGCGACGCGTGATTCCCGGCAGCACTGGCCCCTCCGTACTCGGCGTATGCAGTCCCTCGTCGTCGACGAAGAAGACGTTACTCGTCGCCCCCTCGGCGACGTTTCCCTCGAGGTCGCGAACGAGCGCCTCGTCTGCGTCGTACAGTTCCTCGCGAGCGAGAATCCCGTTGAGGTAGTTGTGCGTCTTCGCCGACGCGGGAACGGCCGCGTCGGGAATTCGGCGCGTTTTCGTCGTCTGGACCACCGCCGGCTCGTCCCAGACGGGGCCGCCCTCGAGGCCGCCGCGGGGGAGCGACTTGACGTAGACGACGACCGTCGGATCGACGTCGGGATCGGGTGTCAGTTTCCCCGGCTGGACGCCGCGGGTGATCGAGAGCCTGACGTACGCGTCCTGTAGGTCGTTCGCCTCGAGCGTCTCGTCGATTCGCGCCCGGAGGTCCTCTCGTGAGAGCCCGTGTTCGAGGGAGAGGGTCTCACAGGTGTCCTCGAGGCGGCTGGCGTGGGCCGCCCACTCGAAGACGGTTCCACCGTAGACCCGCAGGGTCTCGAAGGCCCCGTCCCCGTAGCGAAAACCGCGATCGTCGACGGAGACGGTCGCCTCCGTCCGCGGGACGAGTTCGCCGTCGACGTGATAGTGGGTCGTCATGTCAGTGCTGTGAGTGGGTCCTCGAGAGTGTACAGAAGTTCTCGATCAGTCGTTTGCCGACGGTGAGCGTGATCTCACCCTCACCCTCGCCTTCGCCTTCACCCTCATCGCCCCCCTCACCCTGCTCTCGAGTCAGGATACTCTCGGGGTGAAACTGGACGCCGAAATGGGGTTTCTCGCGGTGGCGAACCGCCATCAGGACGTCGCGTTCGTCGGTCGTGCTGGCGGTCTCGACCAGCTCGTCGGGGAGGGCCTCGCGCTCGACGGCCAGCGAGTGATACCGGCCGACCTGAAAGGTCTCCGGCAACCCCTCGAACAGGCCACTTCCGTCGTGGGTCACCGCCGACGGCTTGCCGTGGACGACGTCGGGCGCGTGGACGACCGGCGCACCGTTTGCTGCACACAGCGCCTGGTGGCCGAGACAGACTCCCAGAATCGGATACGACGTCTCCTCGAACAACGGAATCGAGAGCCCCGCATCCGCCGGCGTCCCCGGACCGGGCGAGACGACGATGCCGGTCGGGTCGAGGTCGCGAACGTCCTCGATCTCGAGGGCGTCGTTGCGTCGAACGACGACGCTGTCGGCGACTTCGCCGACGTACTGGACGAGGTTGTACGCGAAGGAATCGTAGTTGTCGACGACGAGGATTCGGGTGTGTGCAGGGTCTTCGTCGTCCGATTCTGGTTCGATATCGGCTCCTGCTCCGTCACTCATCACGACCACCGTCGTCACGCTGGGTCTCTCGGTCGCTCCCTCGAGCATCTCGCCCGTCCGGCTCGAGGCCCGCTGGTTTCGGGTTCGATTCCTGTTCCAATTTCGCTGGCGTCCGCTCTACGCCACCATCGCTCGCTTCGACCGTCATCGCCGCCTGCTCGCCGAGTGCCTCGTCGACGGCGGTGATCAACGCCCGCGCCTTGGCGAGCGTCTCGTCGTACTCTCGATACGGGTCGGAGTCGTGGACGATTCCCGCCCCAACGCGGAGGTGGTACTCCTCGTCGTAGCGGACCAGCGTCCGGATGACGATGTTCAACGTCGCCCGACCGTCGAGTCCGAAGATCCCGACACTGCCGGTGTACGGCCCTCGCTGGGTCGCCTCGAGCTCGTCGATGATCTCCATCGTCCGCGGTTTGGGCGCACCGGTGATCGTGCCGCCGGGGAAGACCGCCGCGATGGCATCCGCCAGCGTCTCGCCCTCCCGAAGTCGTCCAGTGACGTTCGAGACGAGGTGCATCACCTCGGAGTAGCGATCCACACGGCGGTACTCCTCGACGGCGACGCTGCCGTACTCGGAGACCTTTCCGAGGTCGTTGCGCTCGAGATCGACCAGCATCGCGTGCTCGGCGCGCTCTTTCTCGTCGCCCAGCAGGTCGGCCTCGAGCGACTCGTCCTCCTCGGGGGTCGCCCCACGCGGTCGCGTCCCCGCGATCGGTTCCGTCCGCAGGAAGTCACCGTTCCGTTCGAGGAGCAGTTCGGGACTCGCACTGATCAGGTCGGCTCCCCGGAACTCGAGCAGACACGAGTAGGGGGCAGGATTCACCCGCCGAAGCGCGTCGTAGGCGGCAACCGGGTGGACGGCCGCGGGTGCGACCAATCGCTGGGAGATGTTCGCCTGGAAGGTGTCGCCGTCGCGGACGTACTCCTTGACGCGGCGAACGCGACCTGCGAACGCCTCGCGACCGCAGTCGCTCTCGAAGCGGGCCTCGTCGGTGGTAACCGGCGGCTGATCCGTTCCCGGGTCGCCCTCGAGAGTCGTTCGAGCGAACTCGAGGGCTCGTTCCCGACCGCGTTCGTAAGCGTCGTCGGGATCGTGGTCGCCGTCGACTCGCGGGCAGGCCGTGATACGTAACGTGACCGCACCGTCCGTCGGCGCCTTCCACGACGCCAGACAGTCGAAGCGGCCGACCTCGAGTCGCGGTAAGCCGCGATCGTCGACGGCCGACTCGGGGAGGTCCTCGAGTTCGCGGACGATGTCGTAGGAGAGCCAGCCGACGGCACCGCAGGGGTAGGGAACTTCACAGTCGCCTCTCAGCAGTGTCTCGCCTGCGAGCAACCCCTCGAGTGCCTCGAGGGAGGGAGACGATGA
The DNA here is from genome assembly GCA_025517485.1 of Natronoglomus mannanivorans. GTDB lineage: Archaea > Halobacteriota > Halobacteria > Halobacteriales > Natrialbaceae > Halomontanus > Halomontanus mannanivorans. The sequence goes on from JAOPKB010000016.1 coordinate 87,840, forward strand.
CTGGGAGTGGGATGGAGAGGGGTCCCACGCAGCGGACTCGCTGGAACCGGAGTCGGAATCGGAATCGAAATCGGAGTCAGCGATTACAGACTCGGAAGAATCGCCACCAGCCTCCCCAGCTACGGAAACCGCATCCGGACTCACCGTCAATCGCTCGACCGGCTCGAGTCCGAAGTATCCCCAGCCTCGCTGTCCGCCGGTGGTCTCGAGGAAGACGCCGGCGGGGTCAGAGCGGGTGCCGGAGTCAGAGTCAGAGTCGGGGTCAGCGGATGAATCGGCGGCGAATCCGGAGTCGGAGTCGGAATCGGAATCGGAACCGGAACTCGATCGGGAGCGAGCGCGAACCGCTCCTCGAGCGCGCCGATAGGCGAGAAACGGATCACGGACGCGGACGCGGACTTCGACGGGGACCCGAACTGCTGCTGTCGCCCCGTCCGGCGCGTCGGCCGCGACGCTCCGGAACGACTCGAGCGTGGTGTGGACCCGGGGCTCGTTCATTGCTGGAAAGAAGGATGTGCCGGCCTAATCCTCTTGCGGTTCCTGCGGATTGTACCGGCAGGCCGAATAGTCGGGTTCGGTCCGATACCGACACGATATAGGGTAGTGTCGGGTCAGAAAACCGAGCGCAAGTGTGAATCCTCAGCGGGCTTTCGCACGATCGATCCAGCCCTGAATACGCTTGGCCGAGATGTCGGTCTCCTCGCCCAGTTCGTCGGCGTCGGCGGTCGCGAGGTCGCTGACGGTTTCGATGCCGGCCGCGGTCAATCGGTCGGCGTAGGCCGGGCCAATCCCCTTGATCGTGTCGACCGGGTCGTCCGGAATCTCTCCACCGGACGTGTCGACTTCGGGTGCTGCGTCCGCCTCCGACGGATCGGTGGCTTCGGCCGGCTCTGCGGCCGTTTCGGACGGATCCGTCGGATCCACCATCGAACCGGTCGAGGCGGATGCGGTCGTCTCGGCGGCAGCAGCGTCCTCGAGGTCGGTGTCGGTCTCGAGGTCGGTGTCCGCGTCTTCCGTGTCGGCGTCGGCTTCTGCCTCCTCGATATCGACGTCGCCCGTTTCGTCGTCTGCATCCTCGGCTTCGCTCTCGCTCTCGCTTTCGGTTTCGGTCTCGAGGTCGGCAGATTCGTCGGCAGATTCGTCCTCGCTCTCGTCCGCACTTTCGCCCACACTCGACTCGCTCGGACTGCTCGGACTCGGCGTACTCGGACTGCTCGGAGCGCTCGACCGATCGTCCTCACTGTCACCGCTTTCGCCGTGCTCGCTCTCGGAACCCGTCCCCTGCCGTTCGACGGTCACGGACACGTCGCGGTCACGCTGCCGCTCCGAACCCGACTCGCCCAACCCCAGGAGCGACTTCAGTTTCTGGAGGATTGCCATTACTGATGGGTTGTTGGTACCCACACTTAAAGTCGGTTGATAGCGGACAGCGTACACCCCTATTTTTCGCTTTCTGCCGACAATCGAGCACGAAGCGCGTCGTTCATCGCGTCTACGGGCGCCGACTCCCCGGTCCACAACTCGAGCGCCTCGACACCCTGGTACAGTAACATCCACGCGCCGTCGACTGTCGTCGCACCGGCGGCGTTCGCGTCCCGAAGCAGTCGCGTCTCGAGCGGTCGGTAGACGGCGTCCATCACCGCGAGGTCGCCGTGGAGCGCGTCGGCGGGAACCGGCGTCGCGTCCTCTTCCATCCCGACGCTGGTCGCGTTGACCAGCACGTCGGCGTCGGCCAGCAGCGATTCGAGTCCCTCGAGGCCGTGGCCGGTCGCGTTCGGGACCTCGCCTGCGAGCTCGTGTGCTGTCTCCTCCGTCCGGTTGGCGATCTCGACCGTCGCACCCGCGTCGGCAAGCCCGAACGCGATCGCCCGTCCTGCACCGCCCGCGCCGACGACGACCGCCCGCGTACCCTCGAGGGCGACGTCGTGATCTCGAAGCGCGCGCAACGCACCGGTCGCGTCGGTGTTGTGGCCGGTGACCTGCTCGCCCGTGAAGTCGATCGTGTTCACCGCGCCGATCCGGGTCGCCATCTCGTCGACATCGACGACGTCGCACGCGAGGACGTCCTGTTTGAACGGAATCGTGACGTTGAGTCCCGTGATTCCGAGGGTGTGGGCACCGTCGACCGCCGCCTCGAGTGCGTCACGGTCGGGCTCGAAGGTGACGTAGCGGGCGTCGAGGGCGAGTTCGTCGTAGGCCGCCTCGTGCATCGGCGGCGAGAGCGAGTGTCCGACTGGGTTACCGAGTAAACCGAAGACGTGCATAGGTGTGCGTGCGCAGGGGAGGGGTATAATCGGTACGGACGACGGTCGTCGGGATCGTGGGCGAAACGTATCGCGACCGCCACTCGAGAAGACTCGCTCGACCGTCACCCACCACGCGTCACGTTTCGCACCCCTTATACGCCGTTCGGCTGTACCCCGGCGCATGGTTCTCGGGATCGACGGAGTCACCCTCTACCTGATTTTGCTCACGAGTGGTGTTCTCGTGCTCTACGGTGGGGCGGAACTGGTAGTCGCCGGTGCTGGTCGACTCGCACTCGGGCTGGGCCTTCGGGCGGCGACCGTTGGCGTGACGGTCATCGCGTTCGTGACGACCGCACCGGAGCTGTTCGTCTCTGTCATCGGTGCTCTCGACGTCTCCGGAGACATCGGCTTCGGGGCCGTCGTCGGCTCGAACATCGCGAATATCGGCCTCGTACTCGGGCTCTCGGCGCTCATCCGACCGTTGACGATCAGCGAGACCGTCATGCGACGGCACGTCCCGTTCATGATCTTCGCGGCGTTTCTCTTGTTCGCTCTCGGCGCGAACGGTACGATCGGTCGACTCGAGGGTGGGGTCTTCTTGCTCGTCCTCGCCGGCTTCACTGCCTACCTCGTCTATTACGTCAATGCCGATCCCGCGCCGGTGGACGTGGCCAACCCCGACGCGAACTCGGGAATCGCCCCGCGAGACGTTGCGTTCGTCCTCGCCGGATTAGTCCTGCTGGTCGTCGGTTCGCGCTGGCTCATCACCGGCGGTCGCGGAATCCTCTCGGAGATGGGATTTTCGGACCTGTTCATCGGACTTACCGTCCTCGCGATCGGTACCTCGTTGCCGGAACTGGCGGCGTCGGTCGTCGGTGCGATTCGGGGCGAGACGGCCTTCAGTGTCGGAAACGTCGTCGGGTCGAACATCTACAACATCCTCGCTGTGCTGGGGATCGTCGCGTTGATCGTCCCGATCTCGATCGAACCGAGTACGCTCCGGTTCGAACTCCCGATGCTGGTCGCGTTCACCGTCTTGCTGGTCGCGATGATGGCCTACGGACGGAAATTGTCCCGGTTCGACGGCGCGATTCTGGTCAGCTGCTACGCGGGATTCATCTACCTGTTGTTGCCGTGAGCAGCCGACCGTCGCCCGGCCCACGACCGAGAGCCGACACGGCGGAGTTCGATTTCACACGAGCGTACCGGGCGAAAACGGAGCGTATTCAGGCACCCAGCACGCACTGGCGGCTGTGACCGTGATCGCGATCGTCGAAAGCCGCGCCGACCGCGCCTCGACGCACATCTGCGACGCGCTTCGCGACTGTGTCGACTGGGACGAACACGAAGACGAGACACGTCTCGACGCCGACGGCGGCGGCACCTGGTACCGGACCGACGGCTTCGAACTGCGCTCGTTCGACGACATTCACCTCGAGCTCGAGGCCCCCGTCGACGCCTTCGACTGCGACCCCGACCTGCTGGTTTTCGCCTCCCGCCACGCCGGCGACACCGGCGCACTTCTGACGGGTCACTTCACGGGAAACTTCGGGCCCGCGGAGTTCGGCGGCGAGGACGAGGCGCTCGCCGAGGCGTGTCCGAACGCCCTCGACGTCCTGCGAGAGGCGTTCGAAGAGTACGCACCATCGGAGTACGACGTGGGACTCGAGTGTACCCACCACGGCCCGACCGACGTCGGCTGTCCGTCGCTGTTCGCCGAACTCGGCAGTAGCGACGAGCAGTGGGACGACCCCGCGGGTGCCGAGGCCGTCGCGCGAGCGATCCTCGCCTTGCGAGGCACCGAGCCCCACCGGGAGACACAGCTCGTCGGCTTCGGCGGCAATCACTACGTCCCACGGTTCGAACGAATCGTCCGCGAGACGCCGTGGGCCGTCGGCCACGTCGGTGCCGACTGGGCGCTCGAGGCGATGGGTGAACCTGACTCCGACTCCGACCCCGACCCCGACCCCGACTCCGACTCCGAAACCGAGGCTCATCGAGACGTAATCGACCGGGCGTTCACGGCGAGCGAGGCCGACATCGCAGTCGTCGACGACGACCGACCGGCACTCGAGGCCGTCATCGAGGACCTCGGCTATCGAGTTGTGAGCGAGACGTGGGTGCGAGCAGTGGGCGACCGGCCGCTCGAGGCCGTCGACCGCGTCGAGTCCCAACTGGGTGAGGTCGACGACGGCGTTCGGTTCGGAGACCGACGCGAGGCGTCGTTCGCTCTCGTCGAGTTGCCCGAAGAGCTGATCGGGACCGCCGAAGGGATCGATCCCGACCGCGTTCGGGGGGTCCTCGAGACCCACGCGATCGCGTTCGAGACGACGAACGGCGGGAGTCGAATCGGGGCGCGTGCGGCAGTGCCGACAGGTACGGGATCCGAGGGCGAAGCGGAGGACGGGGACGGAGGCCACAACGCGGAGTCGCTGGCCGCGATCGACGACCTCGCCGCAGCACTCGCTGACGTCCTCCGCGAGAAGTACGACGACGTCCGTCTCGAGACCCCGACGTCGGCGTCCGAAACCGACGCGATCGTCGCGCGAGAGGTCGCCTTCGATCCCCAACTCGCAGCGGAACTGGGTGTCCCGGAGGGACCGAAGTTCGGCGCGCTGGCCGACGGCGAGTCCGTCACCGTCGACGGGGAAACTATCAGTCCCGACGACGTTCGGACCGAGCGTCGACACCGCTTTTCACTTCCGCGACGACTCGAGGGGGAGTAAGCAGTCCATACCCTGTACTCGCTCGTGGTTTTCGATCGATTGGATAAATCAGTCAAGAGTGTATTAACCTGTCAGACACTCGTCTGACGTTCGGGGGGAAAGATAATTACGCTCCGTATTATAGAAGGGGGCAAGAATGGACTCGATTGTCGAGAATGCCATCGACGAAGCCGAAGATGGGGGCGAAGACGGGGTCCCCGAGCCGGCCGACTCGCAGGGCCACGAACAAGGACAGGATCAGGATCAGGGTCAGGGACAGGAGTCGAACCCCTCGGGAACCATGACGGACGACGAATTAGCGGACGTCCTTCAGGACCTCCAGACCGACATCACGGTCGTCGGCTGCGGTGGTGCCGGCGGGAACACCGTCAATCGAATGGACGAGGAGGGAATCCACGGCGCCAAACTCGTCGCGGCCAACACCGACGTCCAGCACCTCGTGGAGATCGACGCCGACACCAAGATCCTCATGGGCGAGCAGAAAACCGGCGGTCGCGGCGCCGGCTCGCTCCCCCAGGTCGGCGAGGAAGCCGCCCTCGAGAGTCAACAGGACATCTACGACGCCATCGACGGCTCGGACATGGTCTTCGTCACTGCGGGACTGGGTGGCGGGACCGGAACCGGTTCCGCTCCCGTCGTCGCGAAAGCCGCCCGCGAGTCGGGCGCGCTGACGATCTCGATCGTCACGACACCCTTCACCGCGGAGGGTGAGGTCCGGCGGACCAACGCCGAAGCCGGTCTCGAGCGTCTGCGAGACGTCAGCGACACGGTGATCGTCGTCCCCAACGACCGCCTGCTCGACTCCGTCGGCAAACTCCCCGTCCGCCAGGCGTTCAAGGTGAGCGACGAAGTCCTGATGCGCTCGGTCAAAGGCATCACGGAACTCATTACGAAACCCGGCCTCGTCAACCTCGACTTCGCCGACGTTCGCACCGTCATGGAACGTGGTGGCGTCGCGATGATCGGCCTCGGCGAAGCCGACTCGGAGGCGAAAGCCGAAGACTCCGTCAAGACCGCCCTGCGCTCGCCGCTTCTGGACGTCGACATCTCCGGTGCGAACTCCGCGCTCGTCAACGTCACCGGTGGCAACGATATGTCCATCGAAGAAGCCGAAGGTGTCGTCGAGGAGATTTACGACCGGATCGACCCCGACGCCCGCATCATCTGGGGGACCTCGATCGACGAGTCCCTCGAGGGCAGCATGCGCACGATGATCGTCGTTACCGGCGTCGAGTCCCCGCAGATCTACGGTCGGCCGGAAGAAGAGGCCGAAGCGGTCCAGCCCGCCGGCGACGATATCGACTTCGTCGACTGATTGTCCGTTCTGCCTCGCTGCGACAGCGAGGTCAGCACACGCCTCTCTCGTTTTATTTTCACTCCGACGACTGGCACTCTCGGCTGATTATCGGTTCAGGAGGATCGTCGTGACAGTGGCGAAGGCACCCGCGATTACTACTGCATAGAGCAGCGCTCGACGTATCGGATCGCCAAAGAGAACGGAAAGCCCGAGGAAGACGACGAATACGACCGCGAAGCAAACCCCGAATCGAACGGCCAACCTGTCGGTTGTGTTTTTGAACACGGTATGGAACTTTTTCTTCCTAATTGATATTAACAGTGGATATCTCCCCAAACGATGATTCAGTCCTCGAGAGGATCGGACTCCGATGGGCCTCGAGAGTGTAATCGGTCGGTTGCAGACGGGACGATCACGAGAGAGACGCCGCTCCGACCGTTCGAAATCCGGAAACGGAACCGCCCTAATCGTCGGCCGTGGCTCCGGTGTTGGATCCGGCCTCGCTTTCGATGTCCCCTTCGATACTCGGTGGATACTTCCCACGATCGAGTTTGAGGTCCGATTGCGGGCGAGCCATACAGGTCAGCGCGTAGTTTTCGGCCTCCTCTTCGGTCAACCCGCGTGCGGCGGGCTGGGTGACCTCTCCCTCGAGAATCTCCGCCGAACACGCCAGACACATCCCGACGCGACAGGAGTACTCTTGGGCGATTCCCTCCTCGAGACAGCGGCTGAGGATGGTCTGTTTCTCCGAGCACGTGATCGTCTCACCGGTGCCGACGAACTCGACGGTGTACTCTGTCATACGCTGGGATACGGAAGACCCCACTAAAACTCTTTATTACGCTTCTGTCGTACAGATAGCGACGAATTTCTCCGAAACTGAGAGCAGAAAGTTCGCCGACAGCCCGACTCGGTCCATCACCGAAACGGTTCTGGCCTCAAGTGAACGACAAAACGCACATAAAACGTTTTCTCGCCTCGGCGAACACACACGGATCATGAGTACAATCGAAGGGGCCGCCGACGCAGCAGCCGGCGGCACGCAGTCACCGGACGTGGTCGTCGTCGGCGCCGGGACGGCTGGTTGTTACGCCGCCGCGACTATCGCCCGCGAGGGCTACGACGTCGTCGTCCTCGAGCGCAAGACCGAGGAAGAAGCGGGGCACATCGCCTGCGGCGACGCCCTGAAGGGCGCGGACGCGTTCCCGGAGTCGATCCCGAAGTCCCAGATCCAGTCGGCGTTTACGAACACCGACGTCGACCACGGCCGCTTCGAGATCCCCCAAGAGGACACCGTCCTCGAGATTCCGGTACCTGGGGAGCTCGCGGTCATCGACCGCTGGGAGTACGGTCGGAAGGTCATCCAGGGTGCCGGTAAGGCGGGTGCGGAGTTCCACTACGACACCGTCGTTCAGGACGTCGTCCAGGAGAACGGCACGGTCACAGGCGTCAAAGCGACGAGACGGGGAACGGCACTCGAGTACGAGGCCGATCTCGTCATCGACGGCGCGGGGTCGCTCTCCTTGCTGCAGGACAAAGTCGACTTCGGGGGTTCGACGTTCGACACCAACGTCAGCTACTCGCAGTTCTGTTCGGCCTACCGGGAGATCGTCCACGTCGACGAACCCGTCGAGTGGTCCGACGCGCTGGTCTTCAAGCCGACCGAGCGCGCGGCGGGCTACCTCTGGTACTTCCCCCGCACCGAGACGGAGATCAACGCCGGGCTGGGCTTCCAGATGACTGAAGAGCCGATGAAGTTAGTCGAGGACCTCAAACGTGACCTGCGGGATCGTCCCGAGTTCCAGGGCGCTCGTGTCGAGGACAAACTCGGAGCCGCGCTCCCAACGCGCCGGCCCTACGACTCCGCCGTCCACCCGGGATTCGTCGCCGTCGGCGACGCCGCCGGCCACGTGAACCCGACGACTGGCGGCGGGATCGCCGGCGCAGCGTACGCAGGGAAGTACGCCGGCGAACAAGTGATCGGCGCTCTGGAGGACGGCGACGTCAGCGAAGCGGCCCTCTGGCGGTACAACGAGCGCGTGATGGACCACTACGGGGCCCGCTACGCCGCACTCGACGTCTACAACATCCTCTCGACTGCCGTCGACGTCGACGACCTCATGGGCCTGCTCGCCGCGATGCCCGGCGACAAACTCGCCGAGGCGCTGTATTCGGGCAGCACCGACATCGGCCTGAAGCTCAAACTCGAGGCCCTACTCAAGAGCCGGGGCTACTGGGGAACGATCTGGAACTTCTACAAGACGAAACGGCGCGCTGACGACATCCTGTCTCACTACGAGAAGTACCCCTCGAGTCCCGACGACTTCGCGGCCTGGCAGGCCGAACGCGACGATCTGATGGAGTCGGTCTACGAGACGACGGGTGCGGACTCGAAGTACTAGTCGCCCAGCTTTTACGCTGCGCGTACGGGTGACCGCCGCATGCGGCGGCCACCAGCGGCTCGGTAAAACCTGGATCAAAAGCACTGGAAGGCGCGGAGCGCCTTCCAAGCTCTCGTTCACTTCGTTCACGAGAACACTCCTCCTTCCGTTCCGCTCACTTCGTTCGCTCGGTTCACGGCTTTGCCGTTCGCCTATTCGCGGCGCGTAGCGCCGCGCACTCCACATCAGTCGTCGGCCCGCTCGCTCAGCCGCCGGCTTCGCTCGCGGCGCAGTATCTCAGACGGCCTGCCCTTCCCCGGGTCACGCGACCCTCGCAGTGCTCGAGTCACGTTCCCGGCCATGGGCACTCGAGATAGATCCGTTCCGATAGATCGGCGTGTGGTCACCATGTGATCTCACTGTTAATCGAAAGACGAGACAGATGCTCGTCAAAGAGACTCGAGCGCTCGCGTGTCCGTTAGACACGTCTTCGGGACCGAAATCGAATTCCCGTCCCCTGCTTCGGCACTCTACACTGCACACTCGAGACGGTCACTCCTCCTCAAGCCCTAACCGCTCGATCGCTCCCGCGAGCACGTCCACGCCGTGGGAGAGACTCTCCTCGTCGACGTCGAACGTCGCGGTGTGGTGGCCCCCGGGGTGGTCGGTCCCGATCCCGACGTAACACGCTTGCCCGCCGTTTTGCTGGACCTCGCGCATCAGGAACGTGGCGTCCTCGCTCCCGCCGAGATCGTCGCGCTCGAGGACGGTGTCGATGCCGTCGACGCCGCTCGCCACGTCGGCGACGACCGCCGCCAGCTCGTCGTCGCTGACCGCGCTTGGGGCCTGTGCGCCCAGTTCGATCTCGACCTCGCAGTCGTGCATCTCGGCGGCGGTCTCGAGGACGGTTCTTGCCTTCTCGTCCATGTACTCCATGAGTTCGGTCGTCTCGCCGCGAACCTCGGCGACGATCTTCGCCTCTTCGGCGACGATGTTCGCGGCGGTACCGGCCTCCACGACGCCGACGTTGATCCGGGTGGCACCCCCGGAGTGGCGCGGAATTCCGTACATGTTCTGGACCGCGGTCGCCATCGCCTGAATCGCGTTGCGTCCCTTTTCGGGATGGCCACCAGCGTGCGACGGCTCACCCGTGAACGTCGCCTCGAGGTGTGACACCGCGAGAAAACCCTCGATTCCCGCGACGACCTCGCCGGTCGGGTGATCGAGTCCGATGTGGACCGCCAGCAGGGAGTCGACGTCCGCGAGATGGTCGCTCTCGGCCATCGCCTTTCCGCCGCCGATGATTTCCTCCGCGGGCTGGAAAAAGCCCTTCAGCGTTCCCTCGAAGTCGCTGTCGGCGACGGCCTCGAGGACGCCCAGCCCGATGGTCATGTGGGCGTCGTGACCGCAGGCGTGCATCGCACCCTCGTGTTCGGAGCGAAAGCCCTCGGCGGCCGGGACGTGCTCGGGATCGTCGGATTCCGTGCGGGGGAGGGCGTCGATGTCGACCCGGAGGCCGACCGTCGGTCCCGCGTCTGCGTCGCCCTGTCTGAGGACGGCAACTGCCCCCGTGTATCCGCCCTCGAGCTTCTCGAGAATCTCCTCGTCGGCGCCGGCGGCGCGGGCCTGCTCGTACCAGGCCTCGAGTTCCGCGTCGTCGGGGACCGCGAGTCGGTGCTCCCCTGCAATCGCGTCGGGACCGACGTGGAGTTCGTCGAGGTCGACGTCGAGGGACTCGAGGGCTTCGACGAGGCGTACGGTCGTGTAGAATTCACGCCAGGCCGGTTCGGGGATGCGATGGAAGTCTCGCCGTACGGCACTGAGTTCGTCCGCGTTCATACTGCATCGCTAGTCGAGCGGACTCAAAGATGTACCGAGGGAGACGGGAGCTGGACCGGACCCGACTGGGCTCTCGTTCGAGCCGCCGAGACCTCGCTCAGTTGATCTGCGGACCGACCAGAAATATCGAGACCAGAAAGACCAGTACCGCGAGCACTAACGACGCTTCGACCCACGTGTTGTACTCCGGATCACCGAACATCCGGATCCAGTCGTCGAAGACGTCGTACAGCAGGGAGAGGCCGAACAGGACGAACGCGGCGACGGCCATCGCGAGGACGGATCCGATCGGATCACTCTCCGGTATCTCGACGACGATCGTGAGCAACAGCACGAGGAGGACGAGATAGGAGAGCCCGAGTGTCGTCAAGGAGACGAACTTTCGATAACTACGCTCCATGGCGTCGACTCGAGGGACGAGCGAAGCGAGGCCATACGCGAGTACTGTAACTACGAACAACGTGAGGACGACCGAGTTGTCGACGTCGACCATACCGCATCCTCTCATCAGAAAGACAATAGATCTTCGGAACCGGTCGTCCGATCAGCGCTACCTCTGGCCCTGTCCCATTCTGTGAATCTGTTCGACCTCGGCTTCGATGTGGACCGAATCTGGGAAGTTTTGTGACGCGATGTTTCGCGCGAGGGAGTCGTGTCCGTGGATCTCGAGTTCGCGGGTGAAGACCGTGTACTCCCACGAGGAGAACTGTCGGTTGTCGTCCGCGTGCAGTCGCTGGGGTTGGGGAACACTGTGTTTCGTCGGCGGACGGGAGTGAGGGCCTTTCAGCGCCGCACCTTTCCGCTCGGCGGACGTTTTGATGTCGTCGACGATTCCATCCAGCGCGGCTCTGTCGCCGCTCTGGAGCGTGAGACGGGTGACGAAGGTCATAGTGGTAGTATACAATCGTGCACGGTCGGCGCGTAAAAACCTGCTGAGATGCATTCAACGGAGACGAACAGTCCGATATTCTCTTAACGGTTCACCCGGTATCTGGTGTAATGGCAGTCGAAGCTACGAGCGCAGGCGCGATCCTCTTCCGCGACACGCGGGGCCGGCGCGAGTATCTTCTACTCAAGAGCCGCCCTGGCGACTGGGAGTTTCCAAAGGGCGGTGTCGAAGGTAACGAAGAACTACAGCAGACGGCTATCCGCGAAGTAAAGGAAGAGGCAGGTATCGGACAGTTTAGACTACTCGACGGCTTTCGCGAGGACTACGACTACGTCTTCGAGGCGAACGGGACGACCATCCACAAGACCGTTCATCTCTTCATCGCGAAATCCTACGAGGCGAGCGCGGAACTCTCGACCGAACATCGTGACCTCCAATGGCGCGATTACGAACAGGCGGTCAACACCGTCACCCAGGACGGCCCGCGAGAGATCCTCGAACAGGCACACGAGTACCTCGACAAACTCGAGGAGGAAAACGAGATCTGAGTCGGCGACTCAGGTGAGCAGTCGATCCGTTCGGTCCGGAGAGTGTGGTCTCGACTCCGTTCCCGTCCCTGATCGACGGTCCCGCTAACCGTCACTACTGCTGAGAGTGGCGTCTCTCCGACGGGTCCTCGAGACCGCAGAGAACTTATCTCCGCTTTCCCTACCCTCGACAGTGATTTCCGGCGGCGACACCCGACCCGAGTTCGTCTTCGAACTACGGAGCTGTCGGTGGGCCGAGTTGGCGTGGCCGCCCGGCGAGAGCGAGGATGTGACCGGAGACGAAACCGGGAAACCGGCCGCGACCAACCAGCGCCCCATCGTCGTCGCCCGCCAGCTCGGCACGAAACGCCGTCGCTGGGACACCATCGTCCTCGAGTGCGATCCTGACGGCCTCCGCGAACGGGCGCGATTCGGCCCCGACCGCCTCGACAGCGACCTCCTGCACGTGATCCAGCACGCGCCCGAGGCGTGGACCTACTACCGCGACGCACTCCCCCACCCCGGCTACCCCTGGCGATACGTTCGCGAAGCGATCCACGAGGCCGACGACCGGGGCATCCTCGAGACCCGCCGCGACGGCAACCGGATCCAGATCCGCCGAAAGTGGGTCTATCCCGACTGGGTCGAGCGGATCGTCGCCATCGAGAACAAACCCGATCTCGACGCCAGTGCGGCTCGCGTCCTCGGACCGCAACTCGAGTACGACGTCGCGATGGCGCTTGCGGACGAGGTCTGGGTCGCCACCCGAAAGACCGGCGAGCGGATCGAGCCCGCGCTGTTCGAGGATCTCCCCGTGGAAGCCGGGATTCTCGCGCTCGATCCCGATACCCTCTCCGCCGAGGTCGCGTGGTATCCGCGCACACTGGCCGTCGACGAGCCCGGAACGCGCATTACCGAACGGCCCGACGGCGGCGACCGGGACGCTTCGGCCGCCCGATTCGAGTACGTCGATCCCGACGAGAAGGCGGCGACGAGGCTCGCGATCGCCGAACGCGCCTACGAGCGTGGCTGGCGGTCGTTCGTCGAGACGATGCGGCCGGATTGTCGACACTTCGAGCTGCGAGCGCACGTGGACTCGGATTCAGATATAGAGCCAGACCCAAACTCGGACTCGAGCAAAAACGAGCGAGGTCTCTCACAGCTCCTCCCAACCTGTCGAGCCAAAGAACGCTGTCAGACCGCCGCGGAGTGTTCGGGGTCCTGCCCGGACTTCGAGCCCGAACCACCCCTCTGGCGCCAGCGCGGCTGGCCGATCGAGGGCGGGCCCGGCCGACGCTGTCGCGTCTTACTCGAGGAACGACGACGAGCACGGCGGCCCGATTCCCCAGACGAGAGTCGCGAGTAGCGAGTAGCGAGCGACGAGACGCGAGAGACGAACACCGAACCTCGAGACCGAACCTCGAGACCGAATACTGCGACCGAGTCGACTCTCTTCGACGACGCCGTCAGTCGGCGACGCTCACCTCGAGATCCTCACGCGATACCGTCAGTCGGAACGTCGGCACCGTCCGATACTCGACTTCGACGACGTCCTTCCGACGGAGACTCTGGAGCCCGGATCGGACGTCTTCGGCCGACGGATCCACGTCGTAGGCGTCGCGAACCTTGTGGAGGACCGAGACGACGCTTTCCGATTCCTCGTCGGGGCCGGCGAGCACCTCGACGATCTGGGCCTGCAGCTCCGGGACGCGAATCCGTGACGGCGGCCCGTCGGAGTCGGGATCGGTCTCGACGCCGGGTTCGACGTCGACTAACTCGGCGGCCTCGCTGGTCGCGCGGATCAGGCTGTTGTCGTCTCGGAAGTAGTACTCCTTGAGTTCGTTCTCGAGGTACTGGTGGACCTCGCTGCCGCTCTCCATTTCCCACCGGTCCTGGAGTTCGGAGTTCTTCGTCGGTTGCAGTTCCACGACGTCGGCCAATCGCGATGTGGCCTCCTCGGAGAGCGTCATCGTTCGCCGATAGGTCGATCCGCTACTTTTGCGTTGCGCCCCGTCGCCGTCCGGTCTCGATTCGATCTCGGTCGACGAGAACCTCGCGGTCCGTCTTCTCACCGAGTTCTCGTACATCGGAACCGGACAGCCGTACCCGGATTATCCGTTCGAGCCGACAGACACGACGGACAGAGAGTCGGCCTGTTCGTCACAATAATTCAAGCCACTCGATGACGTATCTCGTGGTATGTCAGAGGTACTACTCACTCACGTCGAGTCCGTTCTCGAGGAACTCTCGTATCCGATCGCTCGAGACGATGCCAGCGACGAACTCGAGGGAACGACGCTCCTGCTCGCCAACGGGGAGGTCGACCTCGGCGATCTAATCGAGAAGTCCGACAGTGAGTCGTTCGAATCCGAAAACGACCTCGAGTCGGAGTTGAACAACGTCTTACCCCGCGAAGCCGTCGGCGAGCCGTATCAGTCGGAGGGGGAAGGATAAGGGTAAGGGTAAGTCTCAGGCGCTGGATTACCGTCTTTCGAGCGAGCGGATCCGTGTCACACTCGCTCGAAAATAAACGGCAAACGGGTCGTTTAAGTCCCCTGGCCCGCGTAGCCCGGACAACGATGGAATTCTGTGACGAATGCGGTTCGATGATGAAAGCAGACGACGGCATGTGGGTCTGTGGCAGTTGTGACTTTACGAAACCAAAAGGCAACACCGACGCCTACACCGTCACCGAAGGGCAGGAGGCCTCCGAAATTATCGAATCGTCCGACGAGAGTGCACTCCCCGAAACCGACGCCCGCTGTCCCGAGTGTGGCAACGACAAGGCTTACTGGTACCTCCAGCAGATCCGGTCGGCAGACGAGTCCGAGACTCGATTCTTCGTCTGTACGGAGTGCAAGCACAAGTGGCGCGAAGACGACCACTAACGGCAATTTTTCGTTCTTCGTTCGAGCCAGCCTCCGGTTGACCACTCACGAAACATCCTCGAGCGGGATTCGTGACGTAGCCGATGGGTTCACTCGGCACGCTCTCGAGAGCGTTTCTCGCCGCTCTCGTCGTCTTGAGCTTCTTCCTCCTCGAGCGCGAGGACTTCCATGTGCACTGGTGTAACGCGCCGTCGCTGGCCTGGATAACAGTGATCTCCGTATAGACGGCCCGTGCTGGCGATGGAGCGTCTCGACGTGCGTCGGCCTAGTCGTTCCGTGCGATCGTCAGATACCCCGTGTGGCCGACGGGGGCCGTCGACGGCCGCGAGCCGCGGTCGTCGAAGTCCATCTCGCGCTGGATCGTCTCGCGGGTCGTGATCTCCGAGAGACCGACGTCTCGAGCGGTCGCGACGACCTCGCGTGTGCTCTCGATGAACGGGCTGTACACCGCGAGAAAGCCGCCTTTCACCAGAAGTTCGGGGGCCCGTTCGACGACCGAAGCTGCGTCGCCGGTGTCGAGGGTGAGGACGTCGAAGGAGCCGTCGTCTGTGGCTGTGTCCGCGTCTGCGTTCGTCTCTGCGTCTCCGTCCGTCTCCGTTTCCGTCTTCGTCTTCGAGTCCGTCTCGGCGTCCGTGTCCGACTCGCGTTCGGATTCGTCGGACTCGACGCCGCAATTGGGACCGGTTTCGGACGAAACGAGTTCGTCCAGATCCTCGAGGACGTTCCCCGCTCGGACCTCGACGGACTCTGCGACGTTCGCCAGCGCCATGTTCTCGCGGGCGACTTCGGCGAATTCCGGATCACGCTCGTAGGTCGTGACGGTCGCTCCCGCCCGTGCCATCGACGCCGCGAGGACGCCGGTTCCGGTCCCGGCGTCGAGAACACGGTCGCCCTGACAGACACCCGTCTCGCCGATGACGAGCCCCACGTCTCGAGGAACCATCGGCGCACCGGTGCGTTCGAAGTGGTGAAACAGGTCCGGTCCACGCAGTCGGCGAACCCGGAACTCGGTGCCGAGATGCGTCTCGAGGGTCTCCCCCGGTTGGATGTCCTCGGGGACCTCGAGAACGCCGAGGTCGGTGCCGAACTCCTCGCCGGGTTCGACGAGGAACTCGCGGACGCTGTTCCCGTCTTCGTCTTCGTGGATGACCAAGACCGTCACGTGTGAGTGGAACTGTAGGTGTGAGTCAGGGACACGCCCGTGGGTCCGCGTCCTGTCGTGAATCTCTCCGACACGCGAACGCTCACTCGAGTTCTTCGACGGCCGCCGCGAGGTCTCCGTCGTTGTTCTCGAGGGCGGCGCGGGCGTCGTCCTCGCTCGCGCCGGTGCGCGTGGCGACGATTTCGACGTCGGCGTCCGGAATCTCGCCGGCGGCCGAGTCCGTCACATCGGCGCTCGCACCCGCGTTACCGCTGCCGGCTTCGCGTTCTTCGGGCGACCCGATGACCTGGTAGGTCTCTTGCCCGCGGGCGTCCATCTTGGTCACGTCGGGATTGTCGAAGACGAGTTCCGTGTCTTCGGTCCGAATGATGACCTCTTTGGCGTCGAGTTCGTCGACGTCGATACCCATTTGTTTCATCATCTGTTCCATCTTTCGCGGATCGAGTCCGCCACCGCCTCCTCCAAACATACTCGAGACGTTGCTATCCGGAGCCAAAAGACTACCGAACACGACCGTCCGTTCCGGAGGCACTCGTGTGAGAAGGACGGCCATCCGCCACGTGCGGTCTTCCAAACTGTCGACCGAAGTCGTGTTGCACACACGCTCGTGTCCGAACCTGGTAGTGATTACCGACGGTCACTACACTGATCGTCACTATCGGCTGAGTAAGACACAGACAGATCACCGATCGGACGGTGTGTCCGCCCCTTCACGAACCTTCACCGCCATTCCTGTCTCGAAATCGCGGATCGCGTCGGCACCGAGTTCCGCTCGACCGACCGCCAATAGATCACCGCGCTCGTGGGTCACGAGCACCTCGTCGCCGGGCCGGACGTCGCTTCCGACCTCGCAGACGAACTTCGCGAAGACGTTCTTTCCGTCGCGGACGAACGGCTCGCTCTCGTCGTCGACGATCACGCGATAGGCCGGCGACTCGAGAACCGCGGCGAGTCGTCGACCACCCTCGAGACCCATCGTGAAGCGACCGTCAGTGCCGAAAGAGGCGATTCGGCCGTTGCCGTCGGCGTGAATCTGCTGTGGGCGACCCGAACTGGTTCGTCTGACTTCGAGCGTTTCGGCGGGTGGAAACAGTGCCTCGCCGGCCCCCGCGCCGAACTGGTAGTCCGCGATGGTCCGAAGACTCGAGAGGTCAGCGCCGCCGGTCGGTGGCTGGTTCTGATTCGTCTGCTCGCGTTCGTTTTTGTCCCCATCTTCGGCCTCGTTCTCGTTCTCGCTCTCGTTCCCGTTCGTACGGTCGTCTCCGCGCTCACTCATTGACGAGCGTTAGACCAGACGGTCGAAAGCACTTGTGTTCTCTCTTCTCGTCTCTCGGCTTCCATCCCTCGTCCAACCGACGAAATCACACCGCTTAGAGCAAGAACGTCTCGTGGCGTTCACCCAGATCCAGAAAGGAGTCGGCCGCTTCGATGAGTTCCTCCGCGGTCGAGGACTCGAACGCCATCACTTCGACGCGGACACCCTCGTGACGGAGGTGCGAACACAGCCGGGAGAAGTCGCCGTCGCCGGTACAGAGCACGAGCGTGTCGATGTGATTCGCGAGCGTCACCGCGTCGAGGCTCATGCCGACGTCCCAGTCGGCCTTCTTCGTCCCGTCGGAGAAACGCTTGATGTCCTTGATCTTCGTCTCGAAGCCGATATCGACCAGTGCGTCGAAGAAGCTCTCCTCTTCGGGCGACTCCGCGCGAATCACGTACGCGATCGCGCGAGTGAGTTGGCGGTCCTGTACGGCCTTCTCGAGGAGCGAAGAATAGTCGATATTCCGACTGTGGATGCTTTGTGCGGTGTGATAGAGGTTTTGCGCGTCTACGAGGACGGCGACGCGCTGGCCCGGGTGAATGTCCGTCATGGCCTATCGTGTGCGCGCAAGGCCCAAAACCGCTTCCCCTCGCATCCGAGTGAAAAAAGCGACCGAATCGATCAGCTGCGGAGTTTCTGAATGCGCTTTTCCGTCGGCGGGTGAGTGGCGAACAGCTTCGCCAGTAGCGACTTGTCCGCGTTGAAGATACACAGTGCGTTCACGCTGTCGTCGACTTTCGACTCGCGACCCTGTGAACTCTGGGAGATCTTCTCGAGTGCGCGGGCGAGCGGGTCGCCGCTCCCGATGTACTGACGCGCGTCGTCGTCGGCGACGAACTCGCGGTAACGGCTGATCGCGAGCACGAAGACCATTACCAGCATCTGGGCGATGTTCGAGAGGACCATCCCGACGATGATGCCGGCGAAGCCGCGATCGCTGCTCATGATGTAGACCATGTAGGCGACCCAGCCGACCATCATCGCGATGGAACTGCCGACGACCATCGTGACGACGTCGCGGTTCTTGATGTGGGCGAGTTCGTGGGCGATGACGCCCTCGAGTTCGTCGCGCTCGAGGATGGCCATGAGTTCCGTCGAGACGACGACGACGCCGTTGCCCTTGCGACCGGTCGCGAAGGCGTTCGGGACGCCCATCTCCATGACCATCAGTCGGGGTTTCTCGATGCCCATGTCGCGACTGAGTGATTCAGTCATGTGGTGGATGTGCTGGTACTGGCCATCCTCCGGCATGTCTTCGGCGCCTCTCGTCGCCGACCACGTACCGATCTTGTACTGGATGAACGGCAGGGCCAACAGGCCGAGCAGGACCAGTGGCCACGCACCGGTGCCGAACATCGCCAGCCCGAACGCCCCCACGAGCATGTAGAAGGCGAACAGGATCGAGCCGACGACCGCCATTCGTACTTTCAATCCGAAGTGTTCCATGGACGCTGGTAAGCAATCAGGAACTATAAAAGACGCGGCATGTCGTGCGGTTCGTTCACACACGTATTCCGAACGGAATCGATAGAAGACACAACCGATAAGTTCCTCGAGAACGCCCTCACTCGTATGCGCCGCGTCGCTCCCACGTCGACTCGAGTGGTCGAGAGCGGCGTCGCTCCCTTTTCGAAGTCGAAAAAACGTCAGTAAGAGCGCTCGCTGCGAGACTGGCACCCTCGTTTCGGGCGCGGTTTCGAACCGACCGATATCGTCTCGTCGAACTGTCCCGAACCGTACTGGACCGTATCGTACTTCACACACGACCGCTAGCTGACGACCAACAAACGACCACCGACCAGCGGACCACTAGATCCATGACATCCAATACCGACACCGATACCGATACCGACTCAGATTCCGACGCAGACATCGACTTCACCGGCGTCTTCCCCGCGATGACGACGCCGTTTACCGACGACGAACGCATCGACTTCGACCAGCTCCAGACCGACGCCCAGCGACTCGAGCGGGCGGGCGTCGACGGGCTCGTTCCCGTCGGCTCTACCGGCGAATCGGCGACGCTGACCCACGACGAACACGTTCGCGTCGTCGAGGCGGTCATCGAAGCCGTCTCCGACGTCCCCGTCATCGCTGGCACCGGATCGAACAACACTCGAGAGGCCCTCGAGCTCTCCGAGCGCGCCGCCGAGGCCGGCACCGATGGCTTGCTCCTCATCTCGCCGTACTACAACAAGCCCGAACAGCGCGGCTTCCTCGAGCACTACCGGACGATCGCCGACGCGGTCGACCTGCCACAGATCGTCTACAACGTCCCCTCGCGGACGGGCCGCAACATCGAACCCGACACCGCCGTCGAACTCGCGAGTCACGAAAATATCGCGGGGTACAAGGCTGCCAGCGGCGATCTCGCCCAGATCAGTGAGATCGTCGAGCGCACGCGAGAGGAGGACTTCGCGGTACTCTCGGGCGACGACCCGCTTACCCTGCCGATGATTTCCGTTGGGGCGACCGGAACCATCAGCGTCGTCGCGAACGTCGAACCCGAGCGAACCTGTGCGATGGTCGGTGCGGCACTGGACGGCGACTACGCGTTCGCCCGCGAACTCCACCACGAACTCGGCGAACTCGTCAGGACGCTGTTCGTCGAGACCAACCCGATCCCCGTCAAGGAGGCGATGGCGATCCGAACCGGCGCGTCGCCGGAGCTCCGGCCACCGCTTTCCCGACTGTCCGAGCAGTACCGAGACGAGCTCGAGGTCGTCCTCGCGGACCTCGAGGCCGAGTCGGCAGTCGCCGAAAGCGAGGGAGGAACCGAGACGGAAACTGGGACCGAATCGGAGGCCGACCGATGACGATCCGCCTCGGCGTCACCGGTGGGACCGGCCGGATGGGACGGGAGGTCCTCGCCGCGGCGAGCGAGCGCGAGGACTGCGAGGTCGTCTTCGCGGTCAGCCGGAGTGCGGACGAAACGGACTCGGTCGCCGGCGTCGACCTGGAGTCCGCCGGCGAGTTCGAGACGCTCGTCGTCGAACGCGAACCCACCGTCGTCGTCGACTTCACGGGGCCGGCGTCGGCCGTCGAGTACGCCGACGCCTGTGCGGATGCGGGCGTCGCCCTGGTCACCGGCACGACGGGGTTCGACGAGGACCAACTCGAGCGATTACAGGCTGCAAGCGACGAAATCCCCCTCCTGCACGCGCCGAACTTCGCCCGCGGCGTGCAGGCGCTGGTGAACGTCGTCGGGCAGGCGATTCGGAACTTGCCGGGGTACGACGTCGAGGTCGTCGAGACCCACCACAACGGGAAACGTGACGCGCCGAGTGGCACCGCGAACCGGCTGCTCGAGGAGATCGAGGCCAACGGCGACTTCACCGGACGCACGCACGGCCGTGAAGGCGATGCACCGCGCGAAACGGGCGAAATCGGCGTCCACGCGCTCCGAGCCGGCAACGTCACCGGCGAACACGAGATCGTGATCGCGGACAACCACGAGGAACTCCGACTCACCCATCGTGCCGAGGATCGCGGGGTCTTCGCCGCGGGTGCCCTCGACGCGGCCGTCTGGCTCGCCGACCGCGACCCCGGAAGCTACGACTTCGACGACGTCATCGCGGAGTGAGGGCGGTATGGGAGCGATGTGAGTGCGGTATGAGAGCGGAGTAGAGAAGAAAGGATGGTATTTTAGCGTTGCACTCGCCACTTCCGGACAGAGATACCGATGAGCACGCTCGAGACCGACGTCATCGAACTGTGGGAGCGCAAGCAAAACGACGAGGTCGACGCCGACTCGGCAGGCGAGGACGAACTCGCGACGTTAGACGAGTTCCTCGCTGCCCTCGAGGCCGGGGAGGTTCGCGCCGCAGAGCCCCACGATGGGACGTGGGAGGCCAACGAGTGGGTCAAACAGGGCATCTTGCTGAACTTCGGTCTGCGGGAGACGGCGCCGCGGGAGTACGGCGGTGTCACCTACAACGACGTCCTGCCGCTTGCGGACACGAGCGAGTACGGCGACCGCGGCTCGCGAAACACGCCCGACGGGACCGTCGTCCGTCAGGGCGCTCACGTCGGCTCCGACTGCATTCTGATGAGCCCCGCGTTCGTCAATATCGGCGCCTACGTCGGCGACGGCACGCTCGTCGACTCCTGTGACACGGTGGGATCGTGCGCTCAGATCGGCTCGAACGTCAAACTCGGCGCGAACACCCTCATCGGAGGTGTGCTCGAGCCCGTCGAGAACGCGCCCGTGGTGATCGAGGACGACGTCTCGCTGGGAGCGGGCTGTCGCGTGACCTCCGGCTTCGTGGTCGGCGAGAACAGCGTCGTCGGCGAGAACACCCTTCTCACGCCGCGAATCCCGGTCTACGACCTCGTCGAGGAGGAAGTCGTCTACGGCGAACTTCCCGCGAACCGGCGTGCCTTCACCCGCTTCGTCGAGTCCTCCGTCAGCGACCACGACCTCTTCGAGGGCGGGGCGTACAAACCCGCCGTCGTCGCGACCGATCTGGCCGAGGAGACGCTCGAGGCGACCGAGCGCGAGGACGCGTTGCGGGAGTGAGGCGATCGAGGAGGTGCTGTCAGCGGTAAGCCGGCAGCTCACGATTTCTCACAGGGATTCGACGAAGTCACTCAGCACTCGGTTGAACCGGTCCGGTTGCTCGACGGTGAGGCAGTGTCCGCTTTCCTCGAACAGCTCGAACCGAGTGTCCGGGATCAGATCCGCGGCGTATTCGACGGATTCGACGCTTCGCCACTTCTCGTCGGCTCCGGCGCACACGAGCGTCGGGACATCGATTTCGGTGAGGACGGCTCGGTAATCACAGAGCAACTCCAGCAGCATCGCCCCCTTGATCGATGGCGGTGTTCGTGACCCCTCGTCGAGCATCGTGGTTCGCAGCACTCGAGACGGCGGTTCTTTGAGCAGCGCCTCGATCTGGCGTTCGATGAGCTCGAACGGGTCCGTCTGGATGCTGCGGAGGGTCTCCGCGAGTCCGTCGACGTCGTACGATCCGTAGTCGTAGTCGTCGCGTCGCATCGGTGAGGGCTCCATGTCGACGTCGACCAGCGCTCGCACTCGGCCACTGCCGAACTGATCGAGATACTCCCACGAGACGATCGCGCCCATCGACCAGCCGACGATGACGGCGTTCTCGAGCTCGAGGTGGTCGAGAACGACGTGTAAATCGCGGGCGTGCTGGGCCAGTGTGTGTCCCAGTTCCGTCTTTGCCGATCGACCGTGGCCCCTGAAATCGAAGGCCACTGTCCGAAACTCGTCGGAAAGACCCGTCAACTGCGGCTCGAAGTACCGACAGCCCGCCCACGCCCCGTGGAGAAAGACGAGCGGGTCATCCTCGCCGTGGTCCTCGTAATAGATGTCTGCACCGTTGCACTGGACGATTGGCATAGCGGTGATCGTACGGTATACAACTGCATAATCGTACTCTGTGAAATCGACTGAACGCCCAAATATGGGGAACAAATCGGTCGCGTGCAAGACGTATTTCCCGTTCGATGTATTGATCACTGCCTCAGTCGACCTCCAAACACCTCTTTCAGAGATAGCGGACGACCGCTTCGCGATACGCAGCAGCACGCTCGTCACGTTCCGAAGGGGACGCATCTTGGTACCAGAGCGGGAGACAGGCCATCGCGTCCAGACGACACGTAAGTCGATAGATTCGCATTCGTTCGCGGGTGGCCTCGTCGAACGACCAGTCATCTCGAGTGTCGGTGTAGGCAGTTCGCAACGCCTGGCGTAATTCATCTGTCCGCTCGGCGTCGTCCGAGTCGGGCGTGAGCAGCAACGACTCTGCATTTGCGATGTTGAACGCGGGCGAAGCCGACAGGACGACGCCCCAATCGAGTACTGCTTGCGCCGTCCCTGTCTCCGGATCGACCAGCAGGTTTCCGTATCTGTAGTCCTGGTGGCAGTACGTCGGCGGGTTCGGAGCCGAGAGTTTCGGAATCGTCTCCCTGAGGTACTGTCGAACTTCGGGAACGATATCGGCGAATCGACGTTTGTCGTCCGCTAGGTCCGGAAAGTACCCACCACTGGTGAGACTCTCGAGTGTGTCTTCGTAGGATGCGAGCAGCCAGTCGTGGAACTCGTCATAGCGGGGTGACTCCTCGGTGTCGAGCACGGTCAGTTCCCCGTTCTGGACGCCGAGCCGACCGACACTCTCGAGTGACCCGAGCGTGTGCAACTGTGCGAGGTTCCGACCTGCCTCACGACAGATTTGCTCGCGGACAGTGTCAGAAAGAGAGTGCGGATTTCCTTCGTAGTTCTCACCGTCGACGTACTCCATGAGGTAGAACGGGGCAGGCAACGTGTCGTGATCGTCACAGTAGCCGAACACCGCCGGCACTGGAATCGTCGTTTCCCGCCCGACGAGTGCCAGCATCCGCGGTTCGGCGCGAGCGGTTTCGGGCTCGACCCATTCGGCTGTCGATGCTTTCAGAACGACCGTTCGCACGCCCTCGGGTGTCCCAACCTCGAGGAAGGCGACGAAATCGGTGCCGTGACTGGCACGATCGATCGATTGCACGTCCCACGATGGCTCGAGATGTCGAACCATCTCGTAGACGAGTTCGTCGGGAACGTCGGCAGAAGGCGATGGCTCGTCAGTCATGCGATTCCGTTCAGCGTATCATACAAAAAGTGATCGGGGGGAATGGGTGAGAAACACTATCATGGGGGGCACTGCTTCTCGAACGAACGCACCGCTCGAGACGCGCGCTGGTCGACCGTGTCGAACGACGACACTCGAGGTGGGAGCAGGCAACGATCGGATCGCCCGCGAACCAGGCGAACCAACAGATTCAATCCCCGCAGTTACGTCGAGTCGCACAATGACCGACCTCGCCGACTCGCCGCTGGTTCGTCGTCTCGCCGACTGGGACGACGACCGCCTCGAGTCTCTGGCCGACGAGTACGACACGCCGCTGTACGTGATGGACCTCGATCGCGTCACGGAGAACTACGCGCGCTTTTCGGCCGCGTTCCCCGACGCCCACGTGATGTACGCCGCGAAAGCTCACACCGGGAAGGCGGTTCTCGAGGCCGTCCTCGAGGCCGGTGGGGACATCGAGTGTGCGGCGTGGGGCGAACTCCAGCGCTCGATCGACGCGGGCGCGGACCCGAACACGCTGCAGTACACGGCGGTGAACCCGCCGGATCACGATCTCGACTACGCCGTGGACCTGGCCGCCGAGAACCCCGGCCTGACGATCACCATCGGCGCGAGGGACACGCTCGACCGCCTCGCAGAGCGGGACTACGACGGTCGGATCGCAATCCGGATCAACCCCGGCATCGGGACGGGCCACCACGAGAAGGTCGCGACCGGGGCCGACGCGAAGTTCGGGATTCCCTACGACGAGGTCCCCGAAGTGGCCGACCGCGTCCGCAGGGAATTCGACCTCGTGGGCATCCACGCCCACGCCGGCAGCGGCGTCCTCACCGACGGTCTCGAGGATCACTGCCGAGCGATCTCCCGCGTCGGCGAGATGGCCCGCCGGGTCGGCGACGACGAACTGGAGTTCGTCGACGTCGGCGGCGGCTACGGCGTCCCCTATCGCGAGGACGAGGAGCCCCTGGACCTCGAGAAGACCGCGGACATGGTCCGCGAGGCGGTCGGCGACCTCGACGCGACGCTGAAACTCGAGCCCGGCCGGTACATCGTCGCCGACGCGGGGCTCATTTTGAGCACCGTCAACACGGTAAAGGAGGCCCCGGACACCACCGTCGTCGGCATCGACGCGAGCCTGGCGACGCTGATCCGGCCGGCGATGTTCGGCTCTTACCACCCGATGCGAAACGTCAGCGCACCCGACAGGGAGCCCCATCCCGTCACCGTCGGCGGCCCGGTCTGTACCAGCGCGGACGTCTTCGCTCACGACCGGCCGATCGCCCGGCCGGAGCGCGAGGACGTGATCGCAATCGGCAACGCCGGCTCCTACGGCTACGAACTCGCCAGCCAGTTCCACTCCCAGCCCAGACCCGCGGAGGTCGCCATCGAGGACGGCGACAGTCGTGTGGTTCGGCGCCGGGAGTCACTCGAGGACGTGACGCGCGTCGAGCGAGAGGCGGACGCGACTGGCGATCGATGACCGCGACCGCCGAGTTCGACCTCGAGCGCTTTCACGCCGAGGCCGTGCAGACGCCCTCCCATCACGAGGAGGGCGTCGAGAAGATGCGAGCGTTGCTCTGCGAGACGCTTCGCGAAGCGGGCCACGAACCGCGAGTCGACGAACTGGGCAACGTGCTCGCGAGTCGTGGACTCGAGGAAGGTGACGACGATCTCGAGGACGAACGCGACGACCCCCACCTCGTGCTCAACACCCACATCGACACGGTCGCACCGCACGTCCCCTACGAACGCGACGGTGACGTGGTCCGTGGGCGAGGTGCCTGCGACGCCAAGGGCCCGCTGGCGGCACTGCTGGCGACGTTCTGCCGCGTCGAACCCACCGAGGGTCGACTCACGCTCGCGA
The DNA here is from genome assembly GCA_025517485.1 of Natronoglomus mannanivorans. Classification (GTDB taxonomy): domain Archaea; phylum Halobacteriota; class Halobacteria; order Halobacteriales; family Natrialbaceae; genus Halomontanus; species Halomontanus mannanivorans. The sequence goes on from JAOPKB010000016.1 coordinate 113,567, forward strand.
TCACGTCCGACGAGGAGACCCTCCAGACGGGCGCCGAACACCTCCAGAACACGCTGTCGGCAGACGGCTACATCGTCGGCGAGCCGACCGATCTCGACGTCTGTATCGCCGCTCGAGGCCAGTGTGAAGGCACCGTCACCGTCCGGGGAGAGAGCGGACACGCCGCCAGCGTTCCCGCCGAGAACAACGCGGTTTACGCGACCGCTCGAGTGCTCGCGGCCCTCGAGCGCTACGACGAGGACGCGGGCCCGGACGCGGATCCCGTCCTCGGAGCCCCGAAACTGACGGCGACGATGCTCGAAGCCGGCGAGGCGTCGAATCGAGTGCCAGAGGGGTGTCGAGTGACGTTCGACAGGCGATCGGTGCCGCCGGAGACGAGCGACTCGTTTCGGGAGACGTTACGAGCGTATCTCGAGGAGCAACTCCCGGACGTCGAACTCGCCGTCGACCTCATCCGACCGGACACGCCGTTTCCGGACGCGTTCGTAACCGATTCGGAGGACGAACTCGTTCAGATCTTGCAGGCAGAAAGCGGCGGCGACGTTCGAGCGTTCGGCGCGGCGACCGAGGCCTCTTACTTCGCGAAAGACGCACCGACCGTCGTCTTTGGCCCGGGCGTGCTGGCCGACGACGAAGGGGCGGTCGCCCACGCCGAACGCGAATACGTCCGACTCGAGGACGTCGAACGCGCCGGCGAGATAGTCGCTGAGACGGTTCGGCGGATCGTCGGTTGACGCCATCGGTGGGTGTCGGTCTGTTTCGGACTCGGCGACTCGACTCGAGAGTCGGTGTGTGATCGGGATCGGAACCGAGACCGGCCGTCACGTCGTATCCAGATCTAGTCGAGAGAGCGCCCAGTCTCCCGGTGTACTGTCCTCGACGGCAGTCTCCGGGCCGACCTCACGTGCGAGCAACGACCGGGTCGACGGTTGAATGACCGACGAGAGCGGGCGTCGTGTGTCGGGATAGAACAGGTATCGCAGCGGCGAGGGGAGCGTGTCTCCGAACGCGGTGACGAAACTCCGATCGCTGTACTCGGCGAGTACGTCGACGAGGAGTCGTTCGAGTGCGTTCGGGTGAGTGTCGATCGACCGCGGGAGCGAGTCGACGATCCGAACGTAGTCGTCGACCGGCGAGACGATCAGCGCGGCGACCGGCGTCCCCTCCCAGCGGGCGACGTACGTGACGTACTCTTGGGTCGGATTCTGGAGTCGCCAGCGGTAGAACGCCGCCGTTCGGTTCGCGTGGGCGGCGTCGGGAATCGAACGCCGATAGATGGACTCGAGTGTCTTCGCCGGTGGCGTGTCGTGGCGCTCGACGGTCACGCCGGGTGTGGACGTGGTGACCAGTCGGTCACGGACGCGATGGGCGCCGGCTGTCGTTGTCCCGAGGGCGCGGTCGACCGCCGCGATCGACTGTCCGTCGAAGACGTCGATCGGGAAGCGGGTGGTATTGGTACCGGTAGTGTGCGTGGTCGTTCTGGTCGTCGACGTGGAGTTGGAGTTGGTGTCGGTGTCGGAAGAGGAAGAAGAGGTCCCATCGAAATCGGACTCGGCGGTCGAAGGGGACAACCGCGAACTGACGAGCGTGCTCAGTGCGGCGACCGGGTTCTGGGGTCGGTAATACATCGGGACGGTTCCGATTTCACGCCAGCCGTGCTTGAGATTCCCCGGCTTCGAGTTCGCGTTCGGGAAGTTGAAGAAAAACGAGGGAGTGCCGTCGCTGTATCGGTCGAGTGCGTACTCGTTCATCCGACTGAAGAGACCACGTCGCTGGTGGTCCGGATGGACCATCGTATCACACGGCTGGAACGCGATGCGGGTCTCGCCGTCGATCCGCATCTCCATCGGGAAAAACGAGCGACAGCCGACGAGCGTGTCGTTCTGTTCGGCGACGACGATCGGGACGTGATCGACGTAGGGATTCTCCTCGTACTTCCAGTCGAACCAGCGAGTGCCACGATCACGATCGAAGACGGTACCGTACAGCGACAGAAACGACGCTCTGTCACCGTCTCGGAACTGACGAACGGAATACGACTTCGATCGCGACGTGGATGTAGATCTAGATTTCTGGAACGGAATCACGATTGGGTGCTCCTCGAGGGAATCGTTTGTATTCGACCGACCGCCCTGTTCACCGTTCTCTCGACGAGGGTGCACCATTCCACGCCCGGCAGGCCATTATAGTGACGCCTTGAACCTGCAGCCTCGATCTCTCTCCTTCCTCCGAAAATCGTCGGTATATGGCCACCAGAGCGTTCCTGTGGCCAGATCACTCGAACGTGACACAGAGGAAATCGGTGTCGAGAGACTGGTTAGAACGCGGATACAAATCTATCCTGTACGAGCCACTGGCCGTGGGCGCCACGGTAGGTACGTTTGCTACTGTTCGACCACTATCTGAGATTCGGAACCGGGGTCGCCACCCGAGACTCGAGACTCGAGACTGCGTAGTACTGACTCAGACGACGTGGAAAGCGAGAGAGGCGAAAGGTGGTCGACGAGAGTGCGGAGTCCGCTCGTTCCTAGGAGACGAGCGGCGACGGGCCGGAGCGACGCGCAGTTGTGTTGCCGGATCGACGTGAAAAGCGTCGGGTACCGGCATCTAACGATTGGCCGGAGACCACAAAAAGACAGCGGTCTGAATCGGCCGTCCCTCGTGGTACCACGGCACGCCCAGCGACGGGAGTGACGCGACACGCTACAGTCGTCGGTCCCGTAGCGCTGGAAACTCCTCCCGGACGCGGCCGACACGTCCCGGGTCGAGCTCTGCACTCACCAGCGTTGGCTCGTCACCGCTCGAGGCTACCGGCACGCCCCACGGATCGTAGACGGTCGACCGACCGAGGAGCGTCGCGTCGTCGAACTCGCCGCTGCCGTTGATCGTCGCCAGATAACACTGGTTCTCGATCGCTCGCGCCTGCGAGAGCGTCTCCCAGTGTTCGATCCGTGGATAGGGCCACGCACTGGGGACGAGCAGGAGGTCGGCTCCCTCGGTGACGAGCCGACGGTAGAGTTCGGGAAATCGGAGATCGTAGCAGGTCGTCACACCGATCGTAAACCCACCGACAGGGGCGACCTCGAGGCGGTCGCCGGGAACGAGCAGTTCGCTCTCGGCGGAGTCGTAGCCGAAGAGGTGGTGTTTGCGGTAGACGAGTACGACGTCGCCCGTCGAGTCGATCAGCGCGGCGGTGTTCGCGAGTCCCTCGTCGGCGGGCGTCTCGACCGACTCGGTCTCGGACAGATCCTCGACGATACTCCCGGCCAGCACTGCAACACCGTGATCGGCAGCCGCCTCTCGTATCCGCGTGAGCGTCTCGCCCTCGAGCGGTTCGGCCGCTCGCTGGTAGCAGTCGAACGCGAAGTAGCCGACGGTGAACAGTTCGGGGAGGGCGACGAGGTCTGTGCCCTTCTCGGCTGCGCGTTCGATCGCCTCGAGTGCGCGGTCGATGTTGCCGTCGACGTCGCCGGCCTCGACGTGAATCTGGGCGAGTGTCAGTGTGAGCGAGGGCTGTGAATCGGTCGATCGTGGCGCGTCCGGTTCGGGCGACATTACTGCGCTCGCAGCTGCGCCTCGAGTTCGGTTCGCAAGTTCTCGAGTTCGCCGTCGAGGTTCCGTTTGAAGAATCGCTCGACGCCGGGGACCTTCCCGTCGACGACGAAGCTGTTCTCGAGGCGTGTTCCGTCCTCGGTCTCGACGATCTCGTGTTCACCGGTAACGTCTAAGACCCTCGAGGAGCCGACGAACTTCACGTACTCGGGCGGTCGCCGAGTCACGTCTTCGGTCTCGACGGTGACCGTCTTGTTGACGAACGGAATCGGCAAGGCGACGTGCCAGGTCGCACGGCGTCCGTCCGGGTCGTCGACGCTGTACTCGCGAACGACGCTGATCGCTCGAGCGCGAAACTCGGGATCGGCGATGAACTCCCAGATGCGTTCCGGTGAGGCGTCGACCTCGAAGGAACGCTCGACCCGCACAGTCATGCCACTAGGTAGGGAGAGTCGAGTGTAAAAAGACGGTGAAAGCGGGCGTGTGAGTTCAGCTTACCGTCACTTTCCACGTCGTCGAGCGGGCGCGTCCCCACTTCTCGATGTCGACCTCGTCTGATTTCTCTGCGAGGTGTGGGAGTCTCGCACCGACCTGTTTCGAAGAGAGTCCGATGGCGTCTGCGATGTTCTTCGCGCGGAAGTACTGCTCACCCCGGGCTGCGCTCTCGCGGAGGTACGAGACGATCCGCTGCTCTTCGTCGGAGTAGTCGGTCATCGTGATGGTCGTTATTTGGTCGTTCGTCGTCTTAACTCTTGGTAGAAGGATGAGGTATGTGAGAACGTCTCCCACCCCGCCGTCGGCGGAATCAGGTGTTCGGCTCAGTCGGCTGTGATCTCGATCTGTCCGTCGATATCGACACTCGCCGTCGCCACTCAGTCCCAATGGAGGTGGATGCCGACGACCGCGAACGAGGCGAAGGCCATCGCGACCGCGAACGCCCAGCCAGCCTCAGTTTCGGGAGCAGCGACGGCCATTCCGACCGCACCGATCGTCGCAATCGCTCCGAGCAATATCGCGAATCCGATCCCTTTGTCCGTCGTGGTGTCCGCAGGTGTCGCCATACGCCGGCGTTGTTTCGGAGGTCTCTTAAACACACTCATTCTCGAACACTGAGGCAGGGAGAGAGGTCCGGCTACCTCGTGGTCCACTCGAATCGGTCGTCTCTTCGACACCAAACGTACCACGAAATTTATACGTCAGTGTCGACTACTGCTTTCAGATCATCGATGAGTATCGGGACAGCCAAATCACTCCTCTTCGGAAGCGTGGTCCGCATCGTCGTGACGCTTACCCTCTCGCTCGTCGTCGTCGTCGGCGGCGCGTTCGCAGCCGGGATAATCGGTATTCCGGCTCTCGAGTCAATCGACAACGAGTTCGGCGAGGTGACCGACGAGCGGACCGAGATTCTGACGTCTCTGACGGTCCACAATCCGAATCCGATCGGCGCCGGTGCTGCCGAGGTCTCAGCCGAGTACACCGTCGGCATGAACGGCGTCGAAATGGCTCGCGGCGGCGGTTCCGACATCCGTCTCGAGCCGGGGACGTCGACCGAAACGTTCTCGACGCGGATGCACAACGAGCGGATTCCGGACTGGTGGGTGAGCCACATACAGAACGGTGAGGAGACCGAGGTCGTCGTCGACGCGACGGTCTCGAGCGGTGCGCTCGGGCGGAGCACGGACGTGACCGATCGACGGACGATCGAGACGGACCTCATTTCGCAGTTCGATTCCGACGAGACGCGGCCGATCGACGCGAACAGTCCGCTCACCAGCGATCCGATTCTCTACGTCAACAGTACCCGTGCGAACTGGGGCGAGGTCGACGAACAGACCACCGAACTCGATCTCCGATTCGACATGTACAATCCCAAGTCCCACGACATTCCGGTCACCCGGCTCGGCTACACCATCTACATGAACGGTCTCGTCGTCGGCGACGGCGAGACGACCAGCGAGCACCTCCTGCGATCCAAGCAGGTCACGACAGTCGACACGACAACACGCATTCAGAACACGCACCTCGACGACTGGTGGGTGACACACTTGCAAAACGGCGAAGAGACCGCCCTCCGGATCGAGTTCGACGCTCGAGTCGAACTTCCCGTGGTCGGATCGACCATCACGCTCCCACTCGAGGAACTCACCTACGAGGAGACGATCGAGACCGACATCTGGGGGAACGAGAACGAAACCGAGTCGACGCCCGATGCGGCCGACGGCTCTTCGAACCCCGAGACTAACTTCGACGCCGGATCCGACGGATCCAGTGACGGGACCGACACGGCGACACCGGTTCTCGATCGGACGAACGATGGTGCCCCTCCAGTGGACAGGACGCTCGAGCGAGACGACGCGAGCGACGACGAACAGAGCGAACCGCCGGACGACGGCGGCATCCTCTCGGGACTCCCGATCTCGAGTGCGACTGACGGCCGTTTCATCGCCACCGACCGTTCGGCCTCAGTCCGTCCGTAGTCAGCGTTACACGCTCTCACTCGAGTCTCCCGCGGATTCGATACGTTCGTCCCGTCCCCCGTACTATCGATCATCGAACGTCCAGCGGCCGGTGACGTGTCACGGATGATACTCGAGGACACGTCGGAGTGAGTGTGACTGTGAGTACGAGTGCGAGTGTGAACGGAAGGACACGAACGCAGGAGCGATGAAGACTGAACCGGGCCGAAAACGGCGCCGACTAGTTGATCGACATGTGCTCGGACTCCTCGTTGAGCGCGAGGTTCGCTGCGATCTCGGCATTTCGCATCGCGTATTGGGCGGTCTGCTGGAGGCTGACGAGTACCTCTCGAACCTGCAGGAGGTCCTGATTCTCCATCTCCGGCAACCCGTTGAGGATCTCACGTTCGTGATCGCTGATCTCGTGGAACAGCTGTCGGGCTTCGATCGTCCGATCGTAATCTCGAGAGACCGCCGCTTCGACGGCGATCGAGGTGATCTCGTCGACCTGTTCGGTCAACTCTCGAATCTCGCGCATCGTGGCGTTGTCCACGTTGAGCGTGTGACCTTCGGTCTCCATGACGATGTCCGCGATGTCCTCGGCGTTGTCCGCCGTGAGTTCGAGGTTCTTCGCGATCGAGCGGTAACCGATCAGCGGGAAGCCGCTGTCGAGGTCGACCGCACGCGCGAGATTCGGGTTCTGGTAGGCCGTGAAGATCAGGCGAAGCAGGAGGACGAAGATCTTGTTCGCCTGCCGCTCCCGGTTGAGCGCCCGCTGTGCGAGGTCCGGATTGCCGTGGGCCAGCGCTTTGATGGCTTCACCGCGCATCGTCCGGCCGGTTCGTTCGAGTCGCTCTAAGAGGTTGTCGAGCGTGAAGTCCTCGGGGTCGACCGAGCACCGGATGGAGATGCTCTCGGGAGTCTCCTCGATGACGCCGAGGCCCATGAGCTGCGTCTCGGCCTTGTAGACGGCGTTGATGTGTTCGGAATTGAGTGCGCCGTTCGCGTTCTCGATGCGGATGACCCGCCGACCGAGGACGTACTGGGCGACGATCGCTCGTTCGACGGCGTCGGCGTCGAGGTTGTCGGCGTGGATGATTGCCTCCGTCTCCTCGGAGTTGGCCGACTCCGGCATGACCGTCAGCGTTCCTTTGCCGCTCATCCGGATCGACACCTCGTCCCCCTTCTCGACGTCGTGTTCGGACGCCCACTCCGCTGGAAGCGTCATCGCCAGCGTAGAGGGTCCCAATCGCTGTACTTTCCGCGTTTCCATACCCTGGGATAGGGTTTAGTACCCCTTAATCTTGACTATATGGCCATTATACATGGACTACTGTGGTTATACCCCTAGGTGGTGTACTGAGATTCAAACGATCTGCACCAGACGAGTCGTGAATCGTCCAGTTCTGACCTTCTGCCAGCCCCGAAGCGAGTCGTCGATCCGCTCGTCGTCGGTATCCACGCGAAGGGAGTCCAAGCCGTCGAGTTTCTCGTCCGACGCGACGATCTCGACGTCTCGAGCGCGGTCGATCACGGCCGGCGAGATCTGGTGGTTTCCCCGTCCGAAGACGAATCCCTGACCGCCGATCGGCGAGACGACGATCACGATCGGTTCCGCGAGGACCTCGAGGATCTCCGACTCGGAGGCGTCTCGAGCGAGGAGGTGGCCGTCCTGACCGTCTGCGTTCGTCTCCTCGGTCGACCGAGCCCGCCAGACGTCGACGCCGAGTGGCGAGGCGTCGATACCGAGTTCCGACTCGATCGCGCCGACGGTGCTCCCGGGACCGAAGACGTAGGTCGTCCCGGGCTCGACTTCGCGTGCGAACCCGCGTGCGAGCGAGTCGACGCTGCCGCTCGCGAGTTGCTTGCTCGCCTGAAGTTGTTCGGCGACGGGAACCGGAACGACGGCCTTCAACTCTGCGCGGACCTCTCCCTCACGGTAGGCCGCTTCGTCGATGTCGTTGACTTCTCGAGGCTCGACACGCTCGAACTCGGCGGCGATTCGGCCCGCTTCGGTCGGGCTCACGCCGAAGACCGAGGAGTACACCTTGACGCCGGCGGGAACGCCGAGCATCGGTGTACGTTTGCTCTCCTCGCCACTTTCGTTGTCGTTCTCGCCCTCGCTCTCGTCTTCGTACGCCGTCAACACCTCGGCGACGTCGACGGCCGTCCCGTCCCCGCCGACGAAGAGGACGAGGTCGACGCCCCGCTCGAGGAAGGCCTCGACCGCCGCTCGAGTATCGTCGGCTGTGGTATCGCCCTCCGAATTTACCTCGGGATCGTATACGACCGTCGGCTCGTACCCCACCGCTCGAACCTGGTCGGCACCCATCTCACCCGCCGCCGTGTAGACCGTGAGGTCGGGACGGCGCTGGAACAGTGCGTCGAGGGCCTCGGTGGCCCGGTCGGGTGCCCGCGGTGTCGCGCCACGTCGACGTGCTTCCGCGAGTTTCCCGTCGGTTCCTTTCAATCCGACCCGACCACCCATCCCGGCGATCGGATTGACGACCACGCCGATGGTGTCCATGCCCGGGCTATGTCACTCCCGTGCAAAAGCCGTGTGGGCTTTTCGGGCCTCGAGGATCGACCCTCGATGAACGAAGCGGCCGCCGGTCCTCCTTCGCTCGATCGTACGACGAGCCCGTGATCGACGTGCGTATGAACTGTGTACCACTATACGAATTCGTCTGGTCGCGTCGAGACGAGCGACGACCCAGCGGAGCTGCGTGCCGTCCACACGACTTCTGAAAGGTTAAGAGGACGGCGGACACACCGGCGCACATGAACGAACTGACCTACGCGATCCTCGAGACCGACGCTGAGACTGCCCTCCCGATGGAAATCGTCGGCTGGGCTGTGTTAGGTGTGAGCCTGCTGATCACCGTCGCCTGGCTGTTCTATCTCTATCGGTAAACGGCATCAGCGAGAGTCCGATCGACCGGTGCCTGACACCGCGTACTCAGGACGCCGAATCCGGATCGATTTCCTCGACCCGCTCACGAACCCACGCAGCGGCCGCGTCGGTCAGTTCTTCGTCCGTACTTTCGATCGAGATCCGAACGCCGTCGCCGGGATAGCTTCCGACGGTAACCTCGAACTCCTCGCGAAGTTCCTCGAGACGACCGACGAGCGCACTCTCGGGTTCGTCGGCGACGACGACCTCTCGGAACACCGGGTGGCCGGTGAACTCGTCGGCGACAGTCTCGAACATCGTCTTCATCTCCTCGGGGACGCCCGGCAGGACGTAGACGCTCTCGACCACTGCGCCGGGCGCGACGCCGACGTCGTTGTGGAGCGGGCGAGCACCCCGCGGCAGGTCGGCGGTGCCTTCGGTTAGATCTTCGCGCGTATAGCCGCCCTCCTCGGTGAGCCAGGCGAGTGCTTCGTCGTTGCGCTCGAGCGACCGACCGAAGGCAGCGGCGATGCCGGCCATCGTGACGTCGTCGTGTGTGGGGCCGAGTCCGCCGGTGACGACGACCACGTCGTACTCTGCGCGGTACTCGTTGACGACGCGAGCGATATCCGTGACGCGGTCGGGAACCGTCGTCACGCGTTCGACGTCGACGCCGCGTTCGTGCAGTCGTCGACAGAGCCACGTCGCGTTGGTGTTCGTCGTCCGCCCCGCTAGCAACTCGGCGCCGACCGTGACGAGCGCTCCGTTCATACTCGAGGTTCGGGCCGAACCGTCAAATGCGTCCCGTCACGACTCGTCCTGTGTTCGGAGCACGAAATTAGTATATAAACTGCAACTTCAGATAACCACAAGATTCACTTTTGATAATTGGATATGGTATATCGTGATGTCACGTGGTGGTTGGACGGAACAGCCAGATCAAGAATCGAACGCGCTTCTCTCGGCACTGGGGAGCAAGTATAGTGCAGAAATTCTCTGTGCGGCGGGGACGCCGAAATCGGCGCAGGCACTGAGCGAAGACATCGAAATACCGATCGCGACCTGCTATCGGCGAATCGAAGAACTCGTCGATGCCGGACTGCTCGAGTGTGAGGGGCGACAGCTCTCCGAAGAGGGACGACGGACGAACATCTATCGACGAACGCTCGACGAGATCGAGGTCGACTTCAGCAGTGAGGAGCCCCAGTTTTCACAGAAACGGCGAACAGAGGCCAAGAATCGATTACAGGACCAACGAACCGACTGAGTGGGCTATTCGTCGTCGTTTTCGGTCGTCTGTTTCGATAGCCCGCGCGACTTCGGTACTCGGTACCCCTTTCAACGAAGCGGTAGCGCGGAGTCCCCCCTCCTCAAGCGCGAGCACAGTGGGCGGTAGGGAGGGGAGGAGCGCGTTCGTATCCACCTGCGAAACCTGTGATTCGGGTGTGTTCAGACTCGAGGCCTTCCGAACCGTCGGCGTTCGCGATTCGTCGAGTCCGCAGAACGGCCGAGGGACCCAACGGAGGGGCGGTTACGGTCACTCGGCGGTATCGTCCTGCTGTCGCTCCCGTTTCACGGTCGTCACGTAGATCCCCGCGAGTACGACCAGTCCGCCGCCGATGGTGACCGCGTCGGGAACCTCCGAAAGTAAGACGAACGCGAGCACCGTCGCACCTACCGGTTCGCCCAACCAGGCGACGCTCACCACGACCGACTCGAGGTGTTTCAACACCCAGTTGACGATCGTATGACCGAGGACGCCGGGGCCGATCGCCATCGCGAGAAAGAGGAGCCACTCGCGGCCGGGGTAACCGAGAAAGGCGTGACCCTGCGCGCCGACGATCGCGGCGAGCGTGAGCGCACAGGCCGTGTAGACGACGGTGACGTAGGGGAACAGCGAGACGCGCTGGCGGATCGATCGCCCGGCGAGGACGTAGCCCGCCACGGTGATCGCGCCCAGCATCGCCAGCGAGTTGCCGTACAGCGTCGTGTCCGAGATCGGTGCCTGCCCGGCGTCGCCGAAGGACATCGCTGCGGCACCGACGATCGCGACGAGGATGCCGATCACGGTGACGCGATCGACGCGTTCGCCCAACAGGAGTGCAGCGCCGATCGCGACGAAGATCGGCTGGGTCTGGACTAGCGTCACGCTCGCCGCGACGCTCGTGTGGTTCAGGCTCTCGAACCAGGCTGCGAAGTGGATCGCCAGCGCGACACCCGCGATAGCGGCGAAACCGCTGTCTCGAGCGGATAACCGGGCGAAGTCGGCGCGGTCTCGAGAACGGAGGAGTGCGAACGGTGCGATCAGCAGCGTCGTGAACACGACCCGATAGAGGGCCGCGACCGAACTCGGGGCCTGACTCCAGCGGACGAGAATGGCGCTCGTACTCGCCGCGACGATGGCGAACGCGAGGGCTGCGACGGGGGTCACTTGCACGTCGAAGTCGAGATCGGGCCGCGGGTACACGTCAATCACGTGTTCGGGTCGGTCCAAAGCGGTGACGGTAGCGGCACGCACGGTGTGTGGTCGACCTGTCTCCCGTACAATTATTCACACCGACTCCGTAGTTCGTGTATGGGCAGTGACAGCGGCGGACGAAACTACAGTCTCACGGAAATCTTCGCCATCAAGTTCGTCCTCGCCGATATCGTTATCATCGCAACGTTGCTCTTTGCCGGCCCGATCTACGCACTGGCGATCACTGCGCTTCTCGTGGTCAGCGTCTTTCTGGTCTGGTATCTCATGCAACGGACGGAGGCCGCCGAGGACCGGACGCGAGCCGCCGATTCGGAGGACGAGACGGCAGCGCTCGACCCCGTCACGAAACTCCAGCATCGCTACGCAGACGGGGACCTCACCGAAGCGGAGTTCGAAGCGAAACTCGAGCAGGTGATCGACGCCAACGAACGGGCCGAACGCGCGGGGATCGAGACCAGAGAGCTCTCGCTCGAGCGAGAGTGAGTGTATTGGAGTGACGAAGGACCGAAACGAGGGGCGAAATCGCCTCACTCGGCGTCGGCGGGGACGTCGAAGTCGTGGAACCGCTCGCCTTTCTCTTTGCTCAGGATGTCGAGTGCGGCCGCGGCACCGTCGCCCGCAGAGATGATCGCCTGCCACTTCTCGGCACGAGCGGTCGCGCCGGTCGCGTAGGCGTCGTCGACGCTGGTCTCCATGTCGATGTCGACCTCGATGGGGCCGTCTTCGGTCGTCTCACAGCCGAGGTCCTCCGCGAGACCGCGGTTCGTTCCCGTCGCGAAGACGACGTAGTCTGCCTCGTACTCGTACTCGCTCTCCCCGTCTTCTGTCTCGACGGTGAATCCGTCTCCGTCAGTTTCGACCGAGGTCACCTGCTCGCCCTGTACGCGTTCGACGCCGAACTCGTCGACCTGCTCGCGGGAGTCCTCCACGAACTGGGTACCGTCTTCGCTCTCGAGTCCCAGATAGTTGAACAGGTGGGCCTTGTGCATCCAGGTCTTGTCCGTGTCGAAGACCGTGGTCTCGAGGCCGTTTTTCGCAGTGAACAGGCCGGCGCTCAGGCCGGCAGGGCCGCCGCCGACGACGATAACGTCCGTCATACGCGAGTCGACTACGGCCCCGCTGATAAAAGCTGGGTCAGCCGTTCAATCGAGGGCTGTGGCGTGTCGTCGCTGCTCGAGTAACGCCTTCGTCTTCTCGTGGCGCGTGCGGAACATTCCCTCGAATCCGACCGACGAGAACGGCTCGAGTGCGTCACCCAGCGGGCCGAAGGGGAGTTCGTACTCGACGTGGTCCCGAAGGAGCGTCCGCTCACCGTCGGCGTAGAACGAGTGGACGTGAACCCAGCGATCGAACGGCCCGTCGACCATCTCGTCGCGAAAGTACGCCACCCCGTCGGCTCGCTCGCGGTCGGTGATCCGCGAGGTCCAGTACTGTCGTGGGCCGACGCCACCGGGACGCATCGACATCGAAATCTCCGACCCCGCCTCGAGAACGTCGGGGTCCGATTCCCCGTCGGGGCCGACGACCGACTCGATTCGCAGCCCGAGCCACTCCGGAGTCAGCGCCTCCAGTCCAGAAACGCGTGAGTGAAAGTCCCAGACTGACTCGAGTGGCGCGTCGATAGACGATTTGCGCTCGTAGCTCGCCATTAGGTCGTGGTACGCACTCGAGACAAAAAACGACGAGGGCTCCGCTCTTACTTCAATCGTTCCTGCAAGAAAGACGGGTGAGCTGCCGTCACGCCATCGATCTCGAGAATATCCGTCGAGATGATGTCGCCGAGTTCGTCGCCGTCGGCCGCGCGCACTTCGGCCATCAGCATGTGATCGCCGCTGGAACTGTAGAGGGCTTCGACCTCCGTCAAGTCCTTGAGTGACTTCGTCGCCTCGACGTAGCGCTCGCTGGCGACGTCGATCCCGACGAGGGCGATCGTCTGACTCGAGAGTTTCTTCGGATCCACGTCGGCCGAGTAGCCGACGATCACTCCGTCTTCCTCGAGTTGTTTGATGTACTTTCGGACCGTCGGCTTGGAGACCTCGGCCCGATCCGCGATTTCGGCGTAGGACGCCTGTGCATCCTCCTCGAGAACCTGGAGGATGCGTTCTCCCGTAGATCGGCTACTCATGTCGTTCTATTTTGCTCGGGCGGAAAAATATCTTTTGTATCCGAAAATCCATACTCGATGACGTGAACAGTGGGTGGATCAGTCGCCATCGGGCGGTGAGGAGTGGAGTCGAGAGGTGAAGAAATGTGAACTCGATTCGGTGATCGACCGTCGGACTTATTCGCTCACCGGACCCACTCCCACCGATGGCCGACTTCGACCTCATCATGGGCGCGTTCTGGATCATCTGCGGACTGGTGATCCTCGTCCCGGCGTCGTTGATCGCCCGGGGACGGGCCGATCTACACGTTCACTACGACGAGAGCGTCGATCCCGCGTACGTCTCCCGGCGGGCCGGGATCACCGCGATCGCGATGGGTGTGCTCCCGGTTACGTACGGACTGTTCCAGATCACGTACGGCTACCACCCCTACGCGTTCGGTGGCTTGCTCCTCTCGTTGCTCGTGTTGAGTTCGCTTACGAAGCGGTTCGCACAGGGATGGGGGTCGGGCGACCGCACTCCCTGAGATCGAGCAGGCACGGTCAGACAACGGTCGTTCTCGTCGGGATCGGATACTCGAGAGCGATTCCCGTCGTTCGTGTTTCGTTGCTCGACTCCTCTTTGGGAGCAGACACCTCGAGAAAAAACCGACAGTAAACGGGTCAGGTCCGGTTACTTGTGACGGTCGAGCAGGTCGTAGCTGCGCTCCCACTCGGCGTCGTCGTCGAAGTACCGTTCGGCGAGGGGCTCTCGGGGCATCTCGCCGAGGTCTTTCTTCTGTTCCTGATAGGACGGTCGCTCGTCGACGAAGAACCGACCCGTGAGGACGGTTCCCTCGTGGAGTGCGTTCTCCGCTTCGAACATCATGTCCTGTGCTTCCTCGCGGTCGGTGATGTCGAAGTCGTAGTCGTCGGACTCCTGGACGTCGACGTAGGGGACGTACTGGCGTGCGTCCTTGTTCCAGGTCGGACACTGGGTCAGGAAGTCGATGTGTGCGAAGCCGTCGTGTTCGATGGCTTCCGCGATGATCTCCTTGGCCTGATTCGGGTTCACCGCTGCGGTGCGGGCGATGTAGGTCGCCCCCGAGGTCAGCCCCAGCGATAGCGGTCGGATCGGCGATTTCGCGTTGCCGTGGGGGGTCGTCTTCGACTTGTGGCCCTTCGGCGAGGTCGGCGAGGTCTGGCCTTTCGTCAGGCCGAAGACCTCGTTGTTGAACACGATATACGTCATATCGTGGTTCTCGCGGGCCGTGTGCATGAAGTGGTTGCCGCCGATCCCGTAGCCGTCACCGTCTCCGCCGGCGGCGATCACTTCGAGGCCGTCGTTGGCCAGTTTCGCCGCACGAGCGACCGGCAGTGAGCGGCCGTGGATCGTGTGGAACCCGTACGTGTCGAGGTAGCTGTTCAGTTTGCCCGAGCAGCCGATACCCGTCACGGTGAGAACCTCTTCGGGCGTACGCCCGACTTCCGGGAGGGCCTGCTTCAGCGCTTTGAGGACGCCGAAGTCACCACAGCCCGGACACCAGGTCGGCTGGGGCTCGTTACCGGCCGTGAACTCCTCACGGTCGATGTCGCGTTCTTCTCCGATTGCGTTGAATGCACTCATGATTAATCACCTGCGGCAGGTTCGATGTGGACCTGTGCCGTTGGTTCCTCGTCCGAGTCCTCGATGCGGAGCTCGTAGCTCTCGACGATCTCGGCGGGCTCGAACGGGTTGCCGTTGTACTTGAGGAGACTGGTCAGTTTCTCGCCGTAACGACCGAGTTCCTTCTGGATGTGGCCGCGGAACTGCGCCGTCGCGTTCATCTCGACGACCATAACCTCGTCGACGCTCTCGATGAACTCCGTAATCTCGTTCTCGGGGAACGGCATCATATCTGAGACCCCGAGACCCTTAACGGAACTGCCGGCGTCGTTCAGCCGTTCGACGGCCTCTTCGACGGCACCCTGGGAGGAACCCCAGGTGATGATCCCGTAATCGGCCGACTCGTCGCCGAAGAACGTCTGGTTGGACTCGTGTTCTTCCTCGAGTTCCTCTCGAATGGACTCGAGTTTCTGGAGACGGCGCTCCATCTGGAAGACCCGGTTGTCAGCGTCCTCGCAGATGTGGCCGGTCGGGGTGTGTTCGTTCCCCGTCGCGAGGTAGCGTCCGCCCGACTGTCCGGGCAGCGAGCGCGGACTGACGCCGTTGTCCGTCGTGTCGGGGTCGTGCTGGAAGCGCTCGAACTTGCCGGAGGCGTCGTGGGCGGCCTCCGCGAGTTCGTCTTCGGTGAGCGTCGAACCGAGACCCGGTTCGGGCTCGCGGTCGAAAAAGGAGACGGGAACGTTCGTGTTCTCGCCCGAGAGCTTCTGATCGTAGATGATGATCGCCGGAATCTGGTACTCGTAGGCGATGTGGAACGCCAGTCGCGTCTGCTCGTAGGCTTCCTCGACGTTCCCCGGTGCGAAGACGACCCGCGAGGAGTCGCCCTGACTCGTGTAGAGGACGAACTCGAGGTCGGCCTGTTCGGGTTTCGTCGGCATCCCGGTCGAGGGACCGGCACGCATGGACTCGAGCAAGACGATCGGTGTCTCGGTCATCTCCGCGAGGCCGAGCGGTTCGGACATCAGCGCGAAGCCACCGCCCGAGGAACCGGACATGGCTTTCGCGCCGGCGTGGCTCGCGCCGACGGCCAGCGCCGCGGCAGCGATCTCGTCCTCGACCTGTTCGGAGATCCCGCCCATGTCGGGCAGGTGCTGGGACATGATCGTGAACACGTCGGTCCACGGCGTCATCGGGTAGCCGGCGATGAACCGACAGCCGGCGTCGATGGAACCGTAGGCGATCGCGTTCGATCCCGAGAGCAGCGCCTGTTCTTCCTCGTGTTCACCCTCCGGAATCCGGAGGTCGTGTGTGAACTCGAACTCCTCGTGAACGATGTCGTTCGCTTCCTGGAAGATGTCGAGGTTGGCCTGCAGAACGTCTCCAGACATCTTCGAGTCTTCCATGGCCTCGACGAACGGATCGAGGTCCATGCCGAGCAGCGCGGCGGTGACGCCGACACCGGCGGTGTTGCGCATGACTTCTCGGCCGTGTTCGCGGGCGAGCGAGCGCAGATCCATCGGGAAGACGTGCCAGTCGTTCTCCTCGGCACGCTCCTCGAGGTTCAGGTCTTCGACGTCCTCCTCGCTGATGAGGCCCGTGTCGTAGACGATGATGCCGCCTTCGCGGAGGTCGTCCAGATTCTCTGAGAGTGGCTTGACCTCCTCGTTGCCGTAGTAGGCGTCTTCCTGTGGGTTGCGGGCGAACGAATCCCCCAGCGCGAGGAGGAAGTTGTAGCCGTCGCCCCGTGACTGTACCTCGTGCCCTGCGGCTCGGATCTCGACGTACGTGTGACCACCGCGAATCCGTGACGGATAGTGTCGGTGGGTAAAGACGTCCAGCCCCGAGCGCATCAGCACCTTCGCGAATGTCTGACTCGTCGAGTCGATTCCGTCTCCGGAACCGCCTGCGATTCGCCAGATAAGTTCGTTGTCGCTCATAGGTAGGATGTGGCCTCGTAGGCCAGCGGTACCCGAGATTTTGCCCTACCGAACCTAAAGCCTTTGCTATACATTACCAAGAATCTTTCGTGAAGAATGAACGTCCACTACGACTGTCCGCGCCTCGGTACCGAAAGAAACCGAAAAACCGGTTCAGAATGTTATAAGATAATTCACAGGACGGCGAACCGTACTGGAATCGCCCACCGGCGGGCAGTTCTCCTCGCGGATCTACGTCCAGTGGCGAGCAACCGGCTGATTACGGTCTACGGACGATCCATTCACAGAGTGTAGCACAGAACAGGACCGTAGCAACGAAGAACACTGTTCAGTGCAGATTCGTGTGAGAACGGATCCCTCGAGGACCACTCTCGAGGGTCGCGTGTTCGAGTGTCGCTTCGGTCTGCGGCCGGCTGTCGCCTACTCGTTCTGGGGGTTACTCGGGTGGTAGTCAGTGTCGTACTTCCCCGGCTCGCCGTCGACGCGGTCGGGATTGATGCGCCCGGACAACAGCATGAAGTCGACGAGGGTGAGCGCGAGCATCGCCTCGACGACGGGGACGCCACGCGGCGGGAGGACGGGATCGTGACGGCCGATGACCTTCTCCTCCTTGAGTTCGCCCGTCTCCCAGTCGGCGGTCTGCTGGCTCTTCGGAATCGAGGTCGGCGCGTGGAGCGTGACCTCGCCGTAGATCGGTTCGCCGGAACTGATACCGCCCTGGATGCCACCGTGATCGTTCTCGACGGGCGTTGGATTCCCTTCCTCATCAAATTCCCAGTCGTCGTTTCGATCCTTTCCGGTCCACTCGGCGGCCTCGG
This sequence comes from Natronoglomus mannanivorans, assembly GCA_025517485.1. GTDB lineage: Archaea > Halobacteriota > Halobacteria > Halobacteriales > Natrialbaceae > Halomontanus > Halomontanus mannanivorans. The sequence continues at coordinate 131,391 of JAOPKB010000016.1, forward strand.
TGCCGAGGCCGAACTCGAAAGCCGTGGTCGCGGGGACGGCCATCATCGCCTGGCCCAGCCGCGCGGACAGCGAGTCGAATCGCGGCGCGCCGAGTCCGACGGGAACGCCGCGTGCCTCGAAGTAGATGCTGCCGCCGATGGAATCGCCCTCCTCCTGATACTCTTCGATCAGCTCCTGCATCTCCGCGGCCGTCTCGGGGTGGGCACACCGGACGTCGTTTTCCTCCGAGTGCTCTTTGATCTCCTCGAAACTGACCTCGGGCGCTTCGACGTCGCCGATCTGGTTGACGTGGGCCTTGAGTTCGATCCCTTCTTGGGCGAGGAGTTTCTTCGCGATCGCGCCCGCGGCGACCCAGTTGACCGTCTCTCTGGCCGAACTGCGTCCGCCGCCGCCCCAGTTTCGCGTGCCGAACTTCGCCGAGTACGTGAAGTCGCCGTGGCTCGGCCGTGGCGCGGTGATGAAGGGTTCGTACTTGCCCGAGCGGGCGTCCTTGTTCTGGATAACCAGCCCGATGGGCGTCCCGGTCGTGTAGCCGTCCTGAATTCCGGATTTGATCGAGACCGCGTCCGGTTCTCCCCGACTGGTCGTGATCATCGACTGTCCAGGTTTTCGTCGATCCAGGTCGCCCTGAATGTCGTCTTCCGAGAGCTCGAGGCCGGCCGGGCACCCCGAGATCGTACAGCCCATCGCCTTCCCGTGGCTCTCGCCGAACGTGGTCACCTGGAAGAGGCGACCGAAACGGTTGCCGTTCATTATCCACCCCTGAGAGACGGGGCCACTTAGCGGTGCATGATTCGCGGACAGACGATCGGTCCGGACTGTGGCTCGGTCGTCTCTCGAGCGCTCTCGTCTCGTTGGATTTTCGATTTCAGTACCGAACGGGAGATTGACCACGACCTCCCGTACACATATTTCAATGGGAAACTACATTTCACATAGAAGTAGGCAAAAGTTCATTATACTGCAACCATCACACACACAAGTACGTTATGGACGAGTTCGATGCAGCGTCGGTCTCGCTGCTCTACGTCGACGGCGATCCGCAGGCCCGAAATCGACTGTCACTGGCCATCGCGGACCACGACTCCGTCTCGGTCGTGACCGCGTCGACCGGCACCGACGCGGTTCAGTATCTCGAGGGCGAGGGGACGGGTGACGAAGACGAGAGTCGGGTGAGTGTCGACACCGACATCGACTGTCTCGTGAGCCCGTTCGAACTCCCCGACACGACCGGTCTCGAGTTACTCCGACTCCTCAGAGACGACGACGAGCGGCTACCGTTTCTCCTCTATCCCACCGCCGAACACGGGAGCGAACGACTCGCGAGCGAGGCTCTCGGCGCGGGGGCGACGAGCTATCTCCCTCGGTCGCTCGACGACGGCTACGAGACGTTACTCGAGCGCGTTCTCGAGTCAGTCGCCGACTATCGGCAGACCGAACGGCTGCGTCTCGAAGCGGATATGTTCGACACCCTGCTATCGAACGTCCCCATCTCCATTTACTTCAAGGATCGTGAGGGTCGTCACATTCGCGTTTCGGACGAGGTCGGACCGACGATGTCGCTCGATCCGATCGGCAAGACCGATCCAGAGCTATACGGCGAGGAGATCGGCGCACACGCCCAGCAATCCTACGAGGACGACATGGAGGTGATCGAAAGCGGTGAGCCGATCATCGACAAGGAAGAGGTCTGGTCGATCGACCAGCCCGACGCCGACACGCTCTGGCTCCGGTCGACGAAGATTCCGTGGCGAGACGACGAGGGAACCGTCCGCGGACTCGTCGGCATCACTCGCGACATCACCGAACTGAAACGCCGAGAGGAGGAACTCGAGTTACAGACCCAGCGTCTCGATCGGTTCGCCAGTTTCGCCTCCCACGACCTCCGGAACCCGCTGAACATCGCACAGGGCTACCTCGAACTCGCCATCGAGAACGGTGACGGCTCGAGACTCGGGGAGGTCCAGCGCGCACTCGAGAAGATGGACGAGTTGATCGACGACCTGCTGTCGACGGCTCAAAGCGACGTCGGGCTCGCGTCGGTCGGTCCCGTTCCGCTCGAGGCGGTCGTCGAGGACGTCTGGGCCGAGCGCATGGCCGCGGACGCGACGCTCCGGACCGAGTTTCCCGAAGAGACCGTTATCCACGCCGACGAGAGTCTCCTGCGACAGCTCCTGGAGAACCTGTTTCGAAACGCGCTCGATCACGCCGGCGCTCGCGTCGAGATTACCGTCGGCGTCACCGAGACGGGCTTTTTCGTCGCGGACGACGGGCCCGGAATCCCGGCGGGGGATCAGGACGCGATTTTCGAGTACGGCTACACCAACGCCGAGGGCGGCACGGGAATCGGGCTCGCGATCGTCAATCAGGTCGCCGACGCCCACGACTGGAGCCTGTCGGTATCGGCCGCGTTGTCCGGTGGCGCCCGATTCAATCTCGAGAACTGTCTCGTGGTCACCCGGCCGGTGACCATCGACGACAGTGTCGGTGACAGTGATGGCCTCGATACTATCGACGCAGTCGCCGGTGTCGCCGGTATCGCCGACGATAACGGAACCGGAACCAGCGAGACGACCGACGGCGGCGGTCACGAGCGGTCACTGCTGGAACTCCACGATCACGTCGATATCGGGACGACCACGCCACCCGGAGACGCTCGATACGACGAGACCACCGCCGAGTGGACCGTCCGCGGCGGCGGTCGGAACCTCTGGCACAAGACCGACGAGAGCCACGTCGTCTACACAGACGTCGACGGCGACGCGCGGATCGTCGGCCGGGTCGCCAGTATCGAGACGGTCAACGAGTACAGCAAGGCGGGGCTGATGTTCCGGGGCGACCTCGAGGCGGGATCGCCACTCGGCTACGTCGGCCTGACGCCCTGTGACGAATCGGAGGTCCTCTGGCGGGCCGACCCGACCGACGACATCGTCAGCTACCAGCTCACGAACGAGACGACGGCTCCCCACTGGTATCGCATCGACCGGCTCGGCGACGAGGTGATCTGTTATCACTCGGGCGACGGCGAAGAGTGGATCCCGGTCGACCAGCGCACGATCGAGTACGAGGGTACTGCAGTGCTCGGACTGGCCGTCTGTAGTCACGACCCGGAGAAGACCTGTACGGCCGTCTTCGACGACGTTCGAGTCGTCGATCTCTGATAGTCTGCTTTTATCTCGTCTTCCGTCTCAGCTCGGTCGTGACGCCCACCGCTCGTCGTCGCCGTCGTCCTGTGGCTCGTATCCGAGCACCTCGCGTGCGTGGTCGATGTCGAACCAGCGTCGGTCGTTGGCGCTGACGCCGTAGAAGACGTCGTAGTCGACGTCGTCGTCTTGCAGACATCGATCGACCATCTGTGCGTGATCGCGTCGGGACTGCCACATACACTTCAGGCGCGCGACCTGCGTTTCGTAGGCGTCACTTCCGCGTTCGAAGTCGCCGTTGTCGACCGCTCGCTCGGCGTCGCCGTAGGGGTGATCGTACTCGCGGTCTCGCACCGCACAGATCCGGAGCGCGTAACACCGGACGTCGTGGGCGTCCGCGGCAAGTCGACAGAGTCCTTCGGCGTATACCTTTTCGGAACCGTACATCGAGTCCGGGCGAGGCTGGACGGTGTGGTCGACCATCAGGTCGACGCTCGAGTCCGGATAGTAGATCTCGGGCGCGTTCTCGACCTCGTAGAGCCCGACCGCGTGGTTCGAGGAGGCGTAGACGATCGAGTCGACGTCGGCGTCGACCGCGGCACCGATCGCGTTCGCGTGCAGTCGCAGGTTCTCACCGTGGGCATCCGACCACGCGATCTCCTGATCGCTCGGTCCGCCATCGTCCATCGGCACGTGCGCGAGGTGGATCAACGCGTCCATCCCCTCGAGTTCCGAACGGAGCGTTTCCGTGTCTCGAGCGTCGGCCACCACGGACTCGACGTTCGGGTCCGGGTGCTCCTCGAGGTCGAGACTCGTGATGTCGTAGGCCTCGCGATCGGCGAGGTGGTCCGTAATCGCGGTACCGACCGTTCCAGCGCCGCCGGTGATCAAGACGTCCATAGTCGGCCGTTTGCACGTGCAGTGGTATCATGGTTCAGGTGGCGGCGATCCGGTTTCGACTCCGCGCTTTGATCCGGTCGTCGGCTCCCGGCTCTCGACTCTCGGCTCTCAGTTTTTAGCTCCCGGCTCTCGACACTCCGAGCCACTCGGTATCAGCGGTCTTCGGAATCGGCGACCTCGAGTGCCCGGTCGACGGCCGTCTCGAGCGTTGCGGGATCGTCGATGGGGACCAGCGGCGGTCGGACGTCGTCGGTCGGAAGGACGCCGCGGTGGACGAGTGCCGCCTTCGCCGCCGGCGCGAACCCGAACTCCGTACAGGCCTCGAAGACGGGGGTGATAGCCTCGCGCTGGAGTCGTGCGCCGCGAGCGTCCTGAGCGCGCTCGATCGTCTCGGCGAAGACGTCCGGGAGAGCATTCGACAGCGCGTTGACGCCACCGTCGGCACCCATCCGCAGTGCGGGGACGAGCAGCGCGTCGTACCCCTGCAGACACAGGAACTCATCGGGAACCTTGCGCTGTACCGACAGGAAGTACTCGAGGTCGCCACTCGAGTCCTTGAGGCCGACGATCCGATCGTGGTCGGCGGCCGCGGCGACGGTTTCGGGATCGATCCGCTGGCCGGTACACTGCGGGATGTTGTAGAGCAAGAGCGGGAGCGAGACGCGGTCGGCGACCGCCTCGAAGAACTGCCGATCGCCGTCCGGTGCGTTCGCGGTGTGGAAGTACGGCGGGACGATCACGGCGGCGTCGGCACCCGCCGCGTCGGCGTCCGCGACGTACTCGACCGTCTTCGCGACGCTCGTCGCGGCCGCCCCTGCGACGACCGGCACCTCTGCGCAGTCGACGGTCACCTCGAGTACTCGCCGGCGTTCGTCGGGCGAAAGGCTCGCGAACTCGCCGGTCGTTCCACAGGGGAAGACGGCGTCGACGCCGGTCTGGACGTGCTCGAGGAGCGACTCGAGGGCAGCTTCGTCGACAGCGTCGTCGAACGGTGTCACGATCGGACAGGTGATTCCGCGCAGGGCGTTCTGGATCGGCATGGACATAGAGACGGGTCCGTCTCCGGGATATTGGGTCTATCGTCGGAACCGGGGATCGGCGCCGTCGGCTGCCAGCGGCTCGAACCCTGCAAGCGAAATCCCTTCCCGCAATCGGCCCTGTCCCCGTTCGATGAACGGTGACTCGAGCGACTGGCGCGAGCGGCTGTTTCGCTGGACGGTCATCGAGGGCGGTCGGCTCTCGGTCGCCGGGGTCATCCTTGGCGGGATATTCGTGCTCTCGGCCGGCCTCCACCTCGTCAATCCGTTCCCGGCCGAACCCAGTGACCCGGTCTTCTTGCTCCTGAGTGCGTTTCTCGGGGGAATCTGACACTCGTCACCGTCGTCATCGCGATCAACCGATCTCGCGCGTCTCGAGACCAGTTCGCCGAGCAGTTCTCCGACGAACAACACGAACTCTCCGACTCGATTCGTGAACATCTCCTCCACATCGACGTCGCACGCAAGTGCTTCCGAACGGTCTACATCGAGACGGAACTCTCGTTTCTTTCACGGAGAGTGTCCGACGGTGGCCGTGGTCTGCTCGAACACCCGGAATTCGACTGGTCGATCGATCGAAACTCGCGTCGAAAAACGTCTTCGTCCGGTGGCAGTCGGGGGCGGCGCATCCGTCGCTGTCTGCACCCGGTAGACGGGAGATGGTCGGCTCAGGCGAGTTGAAACGTGGTCGTCTCGCAGTCACGGCACTCGTCGGATCCGGTCGGGAGGAGTTCGCCGTCGGTCCGGACGAGCATCACGAGTTCCTCCTTGCAGTTCTCACACACGCCTTCGACTTTCGTTACACCACCGTAGGGATGCATGGTTATGTGTCACATTCTAGCGTGAGGGTAATGAGTGTTGTTATTCATTCACAACCGTCGATCAGTTCCGTCCGGTGATGGTCCGGTTTCGATCCGTTTTGCTCGAGAGACGCCTTTTGGGGTGCTCAAAAGCCCATTCCGGTTACACCACCGGACCAGTCCTCGGTATCGTAGTAGTAGGAATCAGCGAGTGGCTCACCCCACGCGACCGGCGGTATCTCGTCGTCGCCATCGTCTCGGTCCTCGATTGCGGATCGAAGAGCTGCGGCGTCGAACGACGGCTCCCGATCGAGGCGCTCGAGCAGTCGCGGTGTGACGGCGATTCGCCGTTTCTCCTTCATCCAGGGGCCGGTCCAGGAGGTCTCTCCGTAGGAAAACAGGACGTCGTAGTGGCGGATATGGATGTCGGCCAGTGCGGGTCTCACGGCACGAACCGCGGCGGCGGCGATCCGGTATGCGGCCGCTCGGTCGGGTTCTTCGGTGGACTCGAGGGCGATTTCGATCACCGGGACGTAGATCGGCTCGCCGTCGCGGTGTGTGTTCACGCTCGCGACGTCGTCGATCGTCGGCGCCGACGCGAACAGGTCGGCGTCCCGACCGAATTGTTGGTTCTCGAGTGCGGTCTGTGCGTCGTCGGCCAGCGACCCACTCTCCCCGCTCCACCACTGGCTGAGCAGTAACGTGCCGACCGCAACTACAGTGGGCCCCACTCCCAATCTCACTCCCAGCGTCCGTCCCAGAGCTCTCCTCACCATACTGGAGTGCTCTCCCGACAACTACTTAATGTTACGTCTATGTCATTTGGTGGTTGAATCGAACTCGAACCGCTCGTATTCGGACAATACGTGCCCGTATTCGCACTCAGTTCTCCGCTCGTGACGGTCACCAATATTAATAACACCGCACTTCCAACCAGTCGTTCGACCATGTCCGACCGACCGCCGTCGCCACCGACGCCCACGATCGCGACACACGGTGGCGTCGGTGCCGACGATCACGATCGCCTCCACCTGACGACCCAGCAACTCGCGACGCGTCTCGAGGGAACCCTTGGCACCGAGTTCGACGAAGAGACGCTCGAGGAGTACCTCCTCGAACTGGACAGAGACGACTACGTCGAGTGGGTCTCGGTCACTCGAACCGGCGACTACGTCTGGGACGTTACCGAGTCGCCCGACCGAATCGCCGACGCCGTCGCCGAGGTCGTCGTCGACCGGTTTTACTCGTGGCTCGGTGGCGCTTCGAACGCCGAGTGAAAATCACGCCGGCGGAGCGATCTCTCCGGGCTCGTTGTCACCGCAGCCGTGTTGATAGATCGACCACACGTCACTGGTCCGGTTGGCCGGATCGTCGACGGTCTCGAGGGTGACGTCCTCGTTGACGTAGTACATGTTGAGGCCAGTGAGCTCTACGTTGCGGTCTTCGTGCCACGTCGTACAGATGTGCTCTGCGAGTGTCGCCGAGACGATATCGTCGGGGCCACCGCTTCTGACGCTGTTCATGTAGAACCGTTCCCGGTACGTACCGAACTGTTTCTGGAGTTCGTCGTACGGTCTGTCGTAGGTGAGTTCCCGATCGTTGTAGACGTCGAACTGCTCACCGTCCTCGGCCTCCGCCGGGAAGACGTAGTACCGGTCGGTCGTCCGGGGGTGGGGAGCGAAGACGCCCCAGCTCGGTTGGCTGACCCCGATGGTCGCTGCGCTCTCGTCGATCCGGTCTGCGGGGCCGTCGTCTACGAATCCGGCAACCGGTACCATCGAGATGGCGGGGACAACCAGCACGGACGCGATCGCGACGGCCAGTGCGACGCTATAGACCGACGATCTGAGTTCTCTGTGAGACGCGCCCTCGAATCCGACCTGCGGGACTCGTCTCCCGAGCTGTTCCAGTTCGGTTCGAAGTGACTGGAGACGGGTTCGGTCGACGGGAACGGAACGGAGCAACGCGGCTGCATCGTCCCAGAACTGCGTCTGCAAGAAGAGAATCAGGCCCGCGATCGGAACGTAGGGAAACGCGCCGATCCGGACCGTGAGCGCGAAGGACGCGTGGCCGGCGATGAAGATCCCGGCGAAGAGGATACGCGCTCTTCCCCGCAGGAGCAACAGCAGCGGCGAGAACACGAGGATGTAGTACCACGTCAACCCCCCGTACGTGAGGAGCGTCGGGAAGTTTCGCATGAACTCTCCGAAGAGAAAGGTCGTGTTGTCCAGACCCATGATGAGCACGGTCGCCTCTCCGCCGGTCCACAGTTCGGACTCCGTCTTGTGGTAGCCGTTGAGGGCGTACATGTACACCATCTGTACCAGTATGGCAGCGGATGCGAGGCTCGTGATCTGTGTTCGCGGACGCGAGTCGGTATCGGTGTCGGTGGCAGTGTCAGTATCAGTATCAGTGTCAGTAGCGGTATCGACGTGGGCGTGCAACGCGTCGATCGACCACCGTTCCCCGAGCGGGAGGAAGATCGCCCAGAACAGTAGCAATCGGAAGAGGGTATCCGCGTAGCTGAGCACCAGCGGGTTGTGGTGGTCCAGCGAGACGACCAGGAGAAACGAGAGCACGGTCGCGATCCTCGTCTTGTAGCCGACGATCAGTTGCAACGCGATCAGGATCTGTACGACGAACAGCGCCGCGATCACGGTCGAATCCGTCGTGAGGTAGTAGACCGAAAACGCGTTGTCCACCGTCATCTCGCGGGCCATCGACTGCGGGACGACACCGTCCTCGGTGTAGAAAAACGAGAAGTTACGAGACCGAAGGAGGATATCTGCAACGATCAGTAATCCGGCGATGATACGAAAGACAGCCAGTGATCGCGTGTCGATGCTGACTGATCGCGGATCGAGATACGTAAACCCCTTCATGAGACCCTCGTGCCGGTAGTAGTCGCAGAATCGATATCTTCAGTCGAACCCATCTACTACGGCGGATACAGTGAGAGACTATATTCTTTCATATCGTCTCTCGTCTGTCCAGATGAATTCATTATGTGGACAGGGAAACGGGGACGGGAGCAGGAAGCGGGGAGCGGGGCGGAAAGACACCCGCGGAGAAGCTGCACACCGCGGCGCGACGTGACGGGGGAACGTCGCACCAGCAGGCGGTCATTCACCACCGGTTTTCGTCCGCGAGTGTGATTACGTCTACCACAATATATCTGAAGAGAGTGTCGCCAAAGAGTATTGGTTTTCTCGAGTCTGTCAGTGTCCTCGATTCGCAAATGGTCCGTCGTGAACGGAATCGAAATCGCCCGAGTTCCCGTGAACGGGGCGGAGAGGCGTGGATCGATCCCGATTCCGTTCACTCGACGAGCGAGTTGAGGCGGGTCCAGAAGAGACGACGATCGATCGTGACGTCCGTTTCGTAGGCCCCTCCCTCGAACCCGTTCCGCCGTCGAAAAACGGTGGCGGCCTGTGGGCGTCCTCACGTCCCGGGAACCAACTAAGGAGGTGCCCGGGCGTACGACAGCGTCCGAATCGCCCCGCCAGTTAGCAACAGGACGACGAACGCGACTGCGATCCACTGACCGGCCTGCGTCGAGAGCGCCTGCGCCAGCATGCCGAGCAGGTCGATGCCGAGTGCCATGCTCAGCGCGAACAGGACGGCGACCAGGCCGACGACCGCCACCGCCGTCTGGAGGACAGTCGAGGTGAGCCACGCTCCGAAGCCGGCACGCGGTTCCCGAGGCTCTTCGGGTGGTCTCTCCGCTCGAGACTCTTCACGGGATCGACGCCGATCGTTATCTCGGGTCATCTCGTGGATCCTCCGCTTTGTTGATAATTCACCCTCACACGTAAGGTGTGACCCGGCAATCGAAAGGACGAGAAACGACACCCGTACCCGTACGGACAGATCCCACGAAAACGACGAGGTCACCCACCAACGTGAGCCCGGTGAGTGTCTCGGCCGGAGCTATCCCACAACGACTGAGACGGCCGGCACCAAGCAGACGACTCTCGAGTCCCCGTTCACCAGCACCAACCGCGAACGTCGTCTCGAGTCTCGGATCCCGGGTCTCGAGATTCGACATTGCCAGGCCGACTACTCTTTGTGCGCCTCGAGAATCAACACCGCGGGAAGTTTGCTCATCAGCGCCGGCGTGTACTCGCCCCACGGCCCCGGTTCGTAGTCCTCAGGGTCCGGAGTGCCCGGCTCGTGCATTCGATCGACGGTGAATCCGGCGTCGACGAGCGCGTTGACGATTCCGCTCACGGTGTGGCGGAACAGCACCTGATCGACGTCCATTCCGTCGTGGGAGATCTCCCGTCGCCCCGTCTCGAAGTAACTCCCGGTGACCTCGTGTGAACTCCCTTCCGTCACGTCGTAGACCGGATGGGGGAGCGAGAAGACGAACCGCCCGTTCGGCCGAAGGACCCGATAGGTCTCCGCGAAGCACGCATCGAGGTCTTCGACCCACTGGAAGACCCAGGCGTTAAACGCGATATCGTAGCTCTCGTCGTCGAACTCCGCGAGATCCGTGACGCTCCCCTTACGAAAGTCGATGGTCACGTCGTGCTCGTCGGCGAGGGCTCGAGCGTGAGCCAGTTGCTTCTCGGAGAGATCGATGCCGGTCAGGTTCGCACCGCGCTTGGCGAGCGCGACCGTACACTGACCGCCGCCACAGCCGAGCTCGAGGACGTCTTTCCCGTCGACGTCGGTGAGGAGTTCGAAATTGCTGTGCCCGAACCCGTCCCAGTTGACCCCGACGTCCATATCGATCTCGTCTTGGAAGGCGTCGGCGGTCGCGTCCCACCAGTCCTCGACGTCTCCGGTCATACTCTGTGTTCGTTATCGGTAGTCGCCGGTATATCTGTTCGGTCGGTGCGTCAGTGGTGCACACGATCGGGTGATTGAGCGCCCACCGAACGGGCAGCAAACGGACGTACTCTCTCACCGGTTTCGGCGACTCCTCGGGTCGAAACGGCTGCCTGCACACGACGTGTCTATCATTATACAGTAGCTTCGAGCCTAGGGTTGTTAGGTGTTCACTCATAGTATGGGTCTCACAAACATTCTGACTGACGAAGGGCCGCGAAAACGCAGCGCTCGTCAAGCGACCGATTACGTGCCGGATCGGCTCGAGGCGGGTGCAAAAACGGTCGTTGGGTTGTCGTCTCGTGCCCGTCGTACTGCCGGCGAACGGGCGGGTGATGCGATCGATCGCGGCGTCGACGAACTCCGTGGACGGTCCGAGAGCCGGTTCGGAGACGATGCCGGGGTACGCGAACGGCTCGTCGAACGAGCGGCCGACGAACTCTGCAACCGAGCCTTCGATCGATCTGTCGACGACCTCCGCGAGCAGGCAGAACGCGAGCTCGACCTCGATCCCGACCCCGACCCCGATGTCGACATCGGTATCGACGACACACTCGACCGCGCACTCGAGTCGTTCTTGCGTCGGTACGGGCTGGACGCAGCCCGACTGGACGACCGGACGCTGGCGGCGATTCGAGACCGGCTGGCGGCGAACGCCGACGTCGGGCCGACCGAATTGCTCGAGCAGTTCGATGCCGACGGATCCGGACGGCCGTCTGCAGAGTCGGGTTCGGGCGTGGATTCCGATGCGCAGGCCGCGGCCGACACCGTCGCGGAGGCCTACGCCCGATTCTGTGCGGACTTGGATCTGGACCTCGAGACGGATCGGTCACTCGACCGGATTCTCGAGGACGTTCTCCAGCAGGACGCCGTCGTCGTCGGCCACGCGGTCGACCGACTGCTGACCGAGGAGTTGTCCCAGTTGGTCGGCGACCGGGCAGTCGATTCGGCCGGAACTGCAGACCTCACACGGGAGGCGGCTCAGTCGATCGACGTGACCGAACCCGGGACGGATGAGGGAATCGGATCGGACGAAACTGAGACGAACGAGCGAACCGTCCGACCGGCGGCCGCGATGGCGCTCGCGGTAACGGCCCTCCTCTCGGACGATCTCGCGGGCGATCGCTCGCTCGCTCGAGCGCTCCCGTTACTGGTCTCGAACCTGACCGACGGCGGCGGAAACCGCGCAATCGGGCGAGTGTTCCTCGAGTTGGTCTCGAACCAGCTCGTGAAAAACGGCAGCGGCCTCGACCTCTCCTCGCTCGGCTCGGGATCGAATGGGAAGGGGTCGAAGGCGCTCGTTGCACTGTTCGTCGCCAACCTCGTCGCGATGACGGTGGGGGCGTGGATCTCCCACGAGAAGGCGCCGCCGATCCCCGACGAGATTCGGGGGCCGGACGGGGAGACGATCGTCACCGACGAGCAGGTTAGACTGGGCAAGAAAGCGTTCCAGGCCAACGGCCTGATGAACCACGGGTCGATCCTGGGCAACGGATCGTACTTCGGGGTCGATCTCACCGCGGACGTACTGGATCTGAAAGCGACGTACGTCCGCGAGTATTACGCCCGCCAGCGTGGCGCCGAATCCTTCGAGGCGCTCGACGACGCTGCACGGGCCGTCGTCACAGAACGGGTCGAACGGGAACTCGACGCCGACGCTCCCGAGGGGTCGATCGCTCGATACTCGGCAGCCGAGGTCTACGCCCATCTCCGAATTCGCGACGACTACGTCGACCGGTACTACGCCGGTGCCCCCGAACGCGGGATTCCACAGGGGTTCGTCGACTCGGCCGATCAGGCCGAACGGATCGCCGACTTCGCCTGCTGGACGGCGTGGATGGCCCACACCAACCGTCCCGGGTCGGACCACTCCTACACGAACGACTGGCCGTACGTTCCCGCAACCGGGAACCGGCCGACCGGCCAAGTACTCGTCTGGAGCACGATCAGCGTTATCTTGCTCATCGCCGGCGGCGGTGCCGGCGCGTGGGCCTACAACGCGATCGATTTCGCCGAGCCCGCGACCGAACTCGTCGACGTGCCCTCGCCCGACGCAGTGTCGGTCACGCCGACCCAGTACGCCGCGGCGTGGTACGTCCCCGTCGCCGGCGCGCTGTTCGTCGCACAGGCGCTCGTCGGCGCGTTGCTTGCCCACTACTACGTCGAACGCACCGGGTTCTACGGCATCGGCGACACGCTCGGCATCGATATCGTCTCGCTGCTGCCGTTCTCGGTCGGTCGGACCTGGCACGTCAACCTCGCCGTGCTGTGGATCACGACGCTCTGGCTCGCCGGCGGGCTCTTCCTGCCGGGACTGTTCACCGACCGCGATCCGCCCTGGCAGGCCGAGAGCGCGACTGCGTTACTCGGCGTGCTCGTAGCCACTACCGTCGGTGCGTTCGCGGGCGTCTGGTTCGGGTCACGCGGAGCGTTCGGCACGCCCGAGGACGGCGAACTCTGGTGGTGGCTCGGCTCCGAAGGCCTCGAGTACCTCGAGGTCGGCCGGTTTTGGAAGCTGCTGTTGCTCACCGGGTTCGTCGGCTGGACGGGGTTGGTCCTTCGCAGCGTCAGGCGAATGGACGAACCGCCGACCGGACTGGGTCACTTCATGACCTACGCCGGCGGCTCGATCGCACTCATGTTCGCCGCGAGCATGCTCTACACGCCCGAGACGAACATCGCGGTGACGGAGTTCTGGCGCTGGTGGGTCGTCCACATGTGGGTCGAAGGCGTCTTCGAGTTCTTCGTCACCGCCGTCATCTCCGTCGCGCTGGTCTCGATGGATTTGGTCGACCAAGCCGACGCGGAACGAGCGATCCTCTTCGAGGTGTTCGCGATCATGGCCGCGGGGATCGTCGGCGTCTCCCACCACTACTGGTGGGTCGGACTCCCCGATATCTGGGTGCCGATCGGCACGACGTTCTCGACACTCGAGTTCGTCCCGCTGATCTTCATCCTCTACCGGAGTTTTGGCGAATACCGCTCGATGAAGGCCCAGGGCGAGGAGTTCCCGTACACGCTGCCGCTGCTCTTTATCGTCGGCAGCAGCGTCTGGAACTTCGTCGGCGGCGGCGTGCTCGGCTTCTTCGTCAACCTGCCGGTGATTAACTACTACGAGCACGGGACCTACCTGACCGTCGCCCACGCTCACGCGGCGACGTTCGGGGCCTTCGGCCTGCTCGCGCTCGGACTCGGCACGTACATCCTGCGCGTGGTCACGCCCGAAGCGGCGTGGGAACCGACGTGGTTCCGCGGCGCGTTCTGGCTGACCAACGTCGGACTCGCGGTGATGACGTTCGCGTCGTTACTGCCGCTGGGCTTCGTCCAGTTGCGGGCCGTCTATCAGGACGGCTACGCCGCCGCGCGCAGCCTCGAGTTCTACGAACAAGACCACGTCCAGACGCTGCTGTGGGCGCGCACGCTCGGCGACACGCCGATGATCCTCGGCGCCATCGCCTTCACCGTCGGAGCGATCCGACACCTCCTCGCCGCCCGACGCCAACAGGTGGCGAGCGGATAGCGTCTCTCGGTTCATTTTTGGGACTCGGAACGGCGAACGCTCGAGAGACACTGCAGTAGCATCCAGTAGACCCAATCTGTTTTGGAGTCACTACTATTCACGTCTACCCACTACAGAGGAGTAACGGGACTGCGCCATACACGCAACCCGTGCCCCCGTCGAACGTTCCCCGACGTTCGATACCGTCTTCACGTTTCTCACACCGACCAGACGCCGGTGTTCGACATCCCGCCGGTTCGACCGCAGAGATATCGTTCCTCGAGAAACGGTTTCGAGAGCTGATCGTGCTCGCGATAAGTGTCTGCCTGGCACGAAACTGGACGCAAAGACGGACCAGCAGAAGCGATGCTGGTAAAAGACCGTCCGGAAACATCATGTTGATAGGTCAGAACGCAGAAGATCGTCGAACCGACGACCGAAATTTCGAGCCGTGTTCGTGGTGAACACGGACGTACGGATTCACTGATTGATCGGAATCCACCCGCTGAAGAGTCGATCCGGAGACGAGAACGAGAACGCCACACAAGAACGGGAGAACCGCAGCTTTACTTCTGGATCGATGACTCTCCTGGGCTTTGATCACCGTTGAGATCGGTCTGGTCTCTAATCCGTTTACTCGAGACTCCCTGACTACGACGAAGAAATTGTAGTGGACTCGCCGGGGTGCGACCACTTTAAACTGCGGTAAAGTTGTAATGGTGTTAC
>JAOPKB010000017.1 GCA_025517485.1 Natronoglomus mannanivorans
GCTTCCTCTCCGGCCGACTCGCTCACTTCGCTCGCTCCTTGAGGCCGGAGGCTCCGCGCTACCGCTTGCTGAAACGAGTTACGCACTGATCCCACGACTGCTGTGCGATTGGGTGTGCAGTGACGTTCAGTGGCTACTATATTCCGTTGGCGGACGTACGCAGTGACAGCAATAGTAACAGTGAAACTCCTCGAGTACGCCGTCGATCGAGACTGGCCGCCGGTCGTCGGCGCGCTCCTCTTCGTGTCACTTCTGACCGCGGGGTACTACTACAACCTCACCTTCGTCCAGCTCGGTCTGTTCGACCTCGGCGTAAATCGCGTCGGGATGAGCCACGTCGGCGTCTCCCTCGCGATGGCGCTCCTCGCGCTGCTAGCGTTTCTCACCGCCGTCGTCACCGGCGTCGCCCTCGACCGGACCGGGTGGAGCCAGACCCTGCTGGTCAAACTCCGACTCGTACTGGCCGTCGTCCTCACCCAGCTGGTGCTCACCGCCGTCGCACCGCTCGTCACCACGCCGGCGCAATTTCTCGGGTGGGTCGTCGTCTGCGCGATTTCGCTGGGCGTCGGGATGCCGACGACGCTCAGCCTGACGATCGACTTCGTTCCCGTCCGCGACCGCGGGTACGTCGCCGCGGCCGTCGCCGCGCTCTCGTTTTTCGTCGCCGCGATCTACCCGCTCGAGTGGTCGATCGAGGAGTTCAGTACGGTGCTGGTCGCGGCGATGATTCCGGGTGCCGTCGTCCTCGCTCTCCTCGCTTCCGGCCGCCTGGGTATCGTCGAAACGTTCGCCGAGCAACACCGGGAATTTGGCACCGGACGGTTCTGTCGGCCCGATCCCGTCTCCACGTGGAGTCTGACGTTCTGGACGCTCGTCGTGTTGATGTTCGGGGTATTCTTTATCGACAGCCTCGGCTTTCTCCGGCTCGTGGAGACGCCGACGTACATCTTCACGTCGTGGCAGTCACCTGACCTCCGCGTCCGTCTGTTCATCGCGTTCGCTCACGTCGTCGGCGCCGGAATGGCGGGCGTCCTCTACACGAACTTCGAGCGCCGGTGGCTGTTCCTGTGGGTGTTCGGCCTGTTCTCGGTCACTCATCTCCTGTACACCTTCGATATCAGGGCCGCACAGGCCGGTGACCCGTCGTTACTCCTGCCGCTTTTCTACGTGCTGGCTGTGAGTTTCTACACGACGCTGAACTTCGCGCTGTGGCCCGACCTCTCGACGCCCGAGACGATCGGCACCCACTCCGCGATCGGCCTCGGAATGGCCGGCTTCCTGGCGACGTTCCTCAGTACCGGCGTCGCACTCTACTTTCAGGCGCTCGAGGTGACGCTGTTCGACCACCTCAATGTCGTCAACGCGCTGGCGCTGCTGTTGTTCGTCTCGCTTGCAGTATTGCTATACGTCCGTCGGATGATCGTTCTGGCACGGACGGGGGAGGCGTGAGCTATGAGACCGGAACTCGTTCCGTTGCTGATCGTCGCACTCCTGTTGCTCTCGGCCGGCGGTGCCGACGTCGACCGGATCGAGATCCTCAGCGACGGCGAGCACGTGATCGACGACAGAGAGCACGCAGTGATCGTCGGCGACGCGACGGTGACCGTTCCGGACGATGCCGCGGTGTCGGGACCGATCTACGTCATCGCCGGCGACACGCAGATCAGAGGGACGGTCGACGGTGACGTCGTCCAGCTCGCCGGGGAGTTGACGGTCTACGAGGGTGCAACGATCGCGGACGAGCTCCGTCTCGTCGGCGGGGTTCGGACGGTCTCCTCCGGGGCGACGATCGGCGAGCGAACCTCCGTCGAGCCCGTCGCCCGGGAGCCCTCGCCGCTCGTTCGAGTCGGATCGTTCGTCCTACAGTCGCTCGTCCTGGGGGGAATCGGCTTCGGACTCGCCCGATGGAAACCGTCGTTGCTTCGAAACGTCGGCGATTCGGTCACCGAACACTCGATCGTCAGCGCGACCGTCGGACTGCTCGTGAGCGTCACCTCGCTGGCCCTGTTCGTCTTCATGGCGTTCACGCTGATCTTGCTACCAATCAGTCTGCTCGGTCTCCTCACCGGACTCCTCGTACTCGTCTACAGTATCGTCATCTACGGGTTCCTCGTCGGGCAGTATCTCCCGCTCGAGCACGTCGGACTCGCGTCCGCTGCCGGAACGGTCCTCTTCCTCGGGCTCCTGACGGTGCTCCCGTGGGTGCCGATCGTCGGCTCGTGGATCGGCATCACGCTCTTCGTGGTCGGAATCGGCGCGGTTTTGATCACGTTCTTCGGGCTTCGGGAGTTCGAACCCGTTCAACTGCCGGAGTGAAACTGGTTTAATTCGATCGGGTTGCTCGTCCCGACGATGGCGTCGGCAACGAGCCCACCTCAGTACTCCCAGAGTCGTTCTACGTGAGCCTCGATCTCCGGGTGCTCCTCACCCAGCGTGTCGACGGACGTCTCACCGCCGACGTTGATCACGTAGACTGCGCCGCGACGACCCGAATAGACGTCTTGAAAGTCGTAGACGACACCGACGATGGTCACCGAATCGGGGATATCCTCGCTCGTCTCGAGGAACTCGACCTGCCGGTCGACGTTGTACTCGACGAGTCGGTTGATGGCCTCGGTTCGATCGATATCGTCGGGTAGAAGGTCCAGTGCCGGTTCGAGATGAGGTTCGAGGAGTTCGAGACAGTGGCTGATCGACGCTGGTTCGGAGAGCCCCTTCGTGAGGTCGTCGTACGCGGCCGTCACGGCCCCGCAGCCGGTGTGGCCGACGACGACGGCGGTCTCCGTTCCCGTGTGGGCGATCGGATAGAGGACGTCGCCCGAGAGCTCGGGGCCCGAGTCGGCCCACTGGACGACACGGTTTCCGATGTTCCCGCACGTGAAGATATTCCCCGGTTCGTCGTTCCCCCAGATGTGATCTTGGAGGACACGAGAGTCGGAACAGCAGATGGTGACGACGCTCGGGTGCTGGGAGTCCTGTAGGTCGTCGAACCGGGACTGAAACTGGTCTGCGTGTTCGGAATTGTTCTCGAGTAAGTCGACGAACGTCTGGTGCATACTCGGCCAGTAGCGCTCGAGGGTCTAATTTCCGTTCCTATTACAATTCTGGGGATGTATTATTTGTTTTAGGAGCGGTTCGGCGATATAGATTCTCCATCAGGTCTCGATTCGAGCGTTCATAACGATTATGTGACGCACCACTGACGTCTCGATATGACCGTTTCGTCCGACCTCGAGTGCATTCGCGCCGTCGCGAAGTCGTACTTCGACGCCCACGACCAGCTGTTGCCGGCTCACGACTGGCACCACGTCCAGCGGGTGGAGACGCTAGCCGAACGACTCGCGGCCGCCCGGTCGACCGACGATCGGGTGCTCGGGCTGGCCGTCCTCTTACACGATATCGGTCGCGGGAAAGAAGACGCCGGCGAGATCGACGACCACGCTGCGTGGGGGGCCGAGGAGGCGCGGCGGATTCTCTCGAGCTCCGAAGAATTCGGGCTCGAAGTTGTCGACGGACTCCCGATGGGTGATATCGACGTGGCCGACGAGACGATCGACGCCGTCGGCCACTGCATCCGCGCCCACCGGTACTCGAACGACGTAGAACCGACGACCCTCGAGGCTCGGATCCTCTCGGACGCGGACAACCTCGACGCGCTGGGCGCGATCGGTATCGCGCGGGTGTTCTCCTACGGCGGCGAGAAAGGGACGGCCATCCACGACCCGGCGGTTCCGATCGAGGAAGACGACTCGAGAGCGGGACGGACGAGCGTGAACCACATCCACAAGAAGATCCTGGAGCTTCCGGATCGGATGTACACCGACGAGGGACGGGAACTCGCCGCAGAGCGAACACGGGTCGTCGTCGACTTCGTCGACCGACTCGAGGCCGAAGTGTCGGGCCAGCGGTGAGTCGTCCGTCCGGTCGGCGACCGCGTCGGGCGACCCGTTCGGCCCGAGAACGCTCACGAAATTTCGTTTCTCTGGGCGACGAACGCCGATCTCGAGCGCATTCGATCGAATTCGACGTGGCTGTGAACCGCTCGTTCGACCGGGACGACTGATTCTCGAGGACACCCGATAGCTGGGGCCATCGCTCGAGGGCATTTAAACACCGGTATCAGTGAGGGCGACGTCTCATCGGTCTGCGTCGCCTCGAACGAGACGATGACGACACCCGATCGGAACGACGAGGTACCGCGTTCGGTTCGCTCCCTCCTGAGACGGACAGTATGACGGCTGACGTTGACACTGACGCTGGCGGTGACGGACCCGATACCGTTCTGATAGTGGAGGACAACCCCGGCGACTTGCGACTCATCGAAGAGGCGTTTCGTGCTGCCAGACTCGAGACGACGCTTCACGCCGTCTCGACGGGGGAAGCGGCCCTCGATTTCGTCTATCGACGCGGCGAGTACGTGGACGCTCCCGAACCGGACGTGATCCTACTCGACTGGAACCTCCCGAAGATGGACGGAGAGGACGTGTTGTGTGAGCTCGAGGACGACCTCGCACAGATTCCGGTGGTCGTAATGACGGGGGCGCACGCGAAAGAAACGATCGCCGAATCGGAGACGGACCGGATCGATACGTACCTGACCAAGCCCAGCGATCCCACCGAATACGTCGATGCGATTCACTCGGTGTACTAAGTGCTCGTCTGCGGACTGGCGTCGTCCGTTCGGTTCGCTGGTGGCGGTCACAGTCCTGGGCCGGGGCCGTTCGTTTGCCCATCCGAACGCTTTTGTCAACGGGAAATTATGTTGTCGTATGCGTCCCTCCATCAGCCGCCGATCCCTCCTCGCCGGAACCCTCGGCGGTGTCGGCGTTCTCGCGAGCGGCGGCTACGCCTGGAATCAGTACGCGACTCGAAACGCCCTCCAGTTTCGACCGCTCGAGGGACACAACGAATCCGACGAACCGGTGACGCTCACCGTGACGGCCTCGAGCGACGGGACGGAGGTCTACGAGGGCACCTACGACCTCGCATCCGCCGGAGACGAACGTGGCGAAGACACGCGCTATCTCGCTGGCCCGTGGATCAAACACCCCGACGAGTACTCGCTTCGCGTCGCGACCGACGACGAGGAGTTCGTTCTCGTCCTCGAGAATAGCGAGATCATCGACCGGCTCGAGGATACCGGCTGGGGGAGCGAGTGTGCGCGTGTGACGATCACCGTCACCGACGAAGGGACCCTCGAGTCGACGGTTGCAACGTCGGAGCAGTGTTGAAGGTGAGAGTTCAGCGAGGATCGAGGACCTCTCTGTGTCTTCGAGTCTCCTTACGAACGCCTGCGACGCCGGTAGATGATCCCGCCGAACAACCCGATCGCGACGATTCCGAACAGCGGGCGAAGCGGGTCGAAGTAGGTCATCAGCGCGGAGGAACCGACCAACGAGACGAGAATCAGGTTACAAGACGGGCAGGCGACGGCCAGAAAGCCGCCCGCCGCGCCGCCGTAGGCACATCGATTGCCGGAACTGGAACATGCCGTCTCGGCGAGCGACTCGCGCTGGACGACGTACGCACCCGCCAGAACCGCTGTCAGTGTGAGAAAGGCGTAGTCCAGCAGCGTCGTCTCTACCATTCGCACGTACAGCGACGAGACGAGACCGGAGACGACGCCGAACAGAACGAAGACGCCGGCGGCGGTCGCGACGCCTTTGGCGAGGGCGACTCGAGAGGGGGCCATCGGTTCATCCGCGACTACGAGGGCCGGCGCCAAATCCGCTGTGGTTCGGGTGCTGTGTCCAGATACTGAGCGGGCGTTTCGATGCTTCTTGTGTGTCTGTGTATGTTCATCGTTAACACCCCTCCGCCGCGGTGGTATCGATAGGGACACAATCGGAGCGCATGCTTCACCCAGTCTCTTTATCCGACCTGCATCGAGGACGACGGTGGTTCAGTTACGATCAGGGCCGAACCCAGAATCTCGAGGCGTCCCCGTTTTGTCTCACCCGGTCGCGAGACGATCGCGTCGGACCCGCGAAACCGATACCGCCGGCGAGATCGAAACCGACGGACAGAACACGGAGCCAGCGGTATCGTACTCGAAAACAGTGAGCACGCCAGCCGATTCAGAACCGAACCGCGAGAGCCGACCAGCCGACGCCACAGGTCGACACGAGGTGACGTTCACACTCGAGGGCGTCCGCGCCGGGTTCCTGACGTGTGTCCCGGTCGCACTCGGCGTCGGCGGCTACGGGATCGCCTTCGGGGTCGTCGCCCGTCAGGCGGGTCTGAGCGTCGCGGAGGCGACGCTGATGAGCGCGACCGTCGTCGCCGGCGCCGCGCAGTTGATCGCCGTCGAACTCTGGGCCGACCCGATTCCGGTGTCCGCGATCCTCCTCACGACGGTCGTCATCAACCTGCGGTACTCGCTGATGGGGGCGGCGTTGCAGCCGTGGTTCGATCGACTCTCGCCGACGCAGGCCTACGGGAGCCTCTTTTTCATGGCTGACGAGAACTGGGCGCTGACGATGAGCGAGTTGCGCTCGAGTCTGCTCGAGGGACGCCACGCACGGGGTGCGTTCTTGCTCGGAAGCGGCCTCGCAGTCTGGGTGTTCTGGGTCGGTGCGACGATCGTCGGCGCGACCGCCGGCGGCGTCATCGGCGACCCCGACCGGTACGGGCTGGACTTCATCCTGACCGCCGTCTTCGTCGCGCTCGCGGTGGAGCTCTGGGAGGGACGGTCCTCGCTGGTGCCGTGGATCGGCGCGTTCGTCACGGCTGTCGTCGCCAACCACGTCCTCCCCGGACGGTGGTACATCCTCCTCGGCGGCATCGTCGCCGCCGGTCTCGAGGTGATGCGGTATGACGAGTAGTGTTCCAATCGTGGCGCCGGGACCGAGACTGGCGTTCACACCGGAACTGACGCTCGACCCGTTCGTCGTCGCCGTCATCGCTGCGATGGTCGTCCTCACGTACGCGACGAAAGTCGGGGGGCTCTGGGTCCTGCGCCGACTCGAGGTCTCCGAGCGCGTCGAGTCCGGCCTCTCGGTGCTGCCGGGTGCGATCGTGATCGCGTTCCTGGGGCCGGAGCTGGTGACCGCCGGGCCGGCGGAGTGGGGCGCCGCGGCTCTCGTCTTGCTGGTCGCCTGGCGAACCGAGAGCATCGTGCTCGCACTCGCCTGCGGGATGGGTGCGGTCGTCCTCCTTCGGACGGTAGTGTGAGTCCGAGAGTGTCGGGAGCGCCCGAACCGACGAGATACACGCACACACACGACCGTTCACAATACTCTTCGGATGCGTCGTCGAACGCTATGTATGTCACCGGACCCATCTCCGTCCTCACCCCCATCCGCGTCGTCGAACGACTCGAGCCCGCCCACGACACACGACCTCTCACACACGCTCGAGAGCGGGATGCCGGTCTATCCCGGTACCGCATCCGCCAGCCTCGAGCCGACTGCGTCTGTCGAGTCCGACGGCTATCGTGCCACGCGGATCGACGTCGACTCTCACACCGGCACGCACATCGACGCCCCGGCGCACATGCTCGCGGACGGGCCGACGCTCGAGGCGTACCCGCTCGAGACCTTCCGGTTCACGGCGCGAGTGCTCGATTGCCGGCCGCTCGCGGCACGCGAGGGGATCGATTCGGCGGCGATGTTGCAGGCGGCGGCCGATAGTGAGACCGCAGACGCGGCTCTCGAGGACGTCGATCTCCTCGTCGTTCGCACCGGCTGGGAGGACTACTGGGGAACGGACCGTTACTTCGACCATCCGTATCTTACCGAAGGCGCGGCGGAGTGGCTCGTCTCGACGGACTCGCATCTGGGTCTGGACAGCCTGAATCCCGATCCGACGCCGACCGACAACGCCGTCGATGACGAACCCGCTGGCTATCCGGCCCACCACACCCTCTTCGCGGACGACCGGCTGATCCTCGAGAACCTGTGTGGACTCGAGGCCGTTCCGGACGGGGACACGTTCGAACTGCACGCCTCCCCGCTCGCGATCGGTGAGGCTGATGGCTCTCCGGTACGGGCGGTCGCAGTGCTCGAGTAGTCACGGGTCGTTGTGGTGGTTTCGGGCCGTTCGACGGCACGGTCGCCTTCCGATCTCTCGAGCGATTCGCTGCTCCTCGGGCGACTGTACTCACGGCCAGTTGGGATCGACGCCGACGAGATCGGCGCTGCGGGTCCACAGTCGCTCGCGACGCTCCGGATCGGTCGCTCCGGCAGCGGGCGTCTCGGCGCCACCGCTTCCGACGTACAGGCCGGACCGCTCTCTGAACTCCGGTGCCGTCGCGAGCCGGACGAGTCGCTCGGCACCCCTTTCGGGGGTCGATCCGACGCCGGGGACCGCCGACATGATCCTCATCGCCGCCCGCGTCCAGAGCGGTGCCTCTCGGAACAGCCCCGTCGACGGGACGAATCCGGGATGGAAGCAGTTCGCGGTGACGTCACCGGAGAGTCGCTCGGCGAGTTCGACGGTGAACGCGACGTTCGCGAGTTTCGAACGGGCGTAGGTCTCGAGGGAATCGTACTCGGCGTCAGTTTCGGATTCGAAGGCGAATTTGCCGTCGCTGAACTCGAGATCACCCCTCCTGTGAATCCCAGACGCGGTGACGACGATCCGCGCGGGTGCGGATTCGCGGACGCGGTCGAGCAGGTCGTGAGTGAGGAGGTACGGCGCGAGGTGGTTGACGGCGACCGTCAGTTCGATCCCGTCGGCCGTCTCGGATCGCGTTCGACTCGAGAGCCCGGCGTTGTGCGCGAGGACGTCCAGACGGTCGTACGTTTCGCGGACCTCGTCGGCGAGCGCTCGGACGGCCGCTCGCTCGGCCAGATCGGTGCGGTGAAACCTGACGGTGCCCGGCGTTCGGTTGGTCAGTTCGTCGGCGATACGTTCACCACGAGCGCCGTTTCGCCCGACGATCGCGACGGTCGCACCTCGCTCGGCGAACCGGCCGGCAGCGACTCGACCGATGCCGCTCGTTCCACCGGTGAGGAGGATCGTGTGGGTCTCGAGGTCATCGAGCCGGTTGGAGTCGCTGTCGGTCACGAGAAGAGGTACAGTATCGGATCACAAAGCCGCTCGGGAGACGGAGAATGCGGTCCAGAAGTTATCGTAGCTGACCGATCCCGCGTAATGTGTGGAACCTACACACCCCAGTATGTCCAGTGTCTCAGACGGTTTGGTGTCCCCCTGTATCGGCGCAACCGTCGATCGTTCTGGTTGTTCCGGAAATGACTGACAGCGGGCCGTCTCAGCTGGAACCAGCTATCGTTGCTCGACTGAATCCAGCGATAGTAGCCACTGTAAGTCAATACATACCTGACCGAACGACGAGTGGAGACAGCAGTATCTCTCGTCGGAGGCTGGATCCCTCTACACTTCACAGGAACTTGGAGGACCAGAGTAGTCCGAGAGTCTGCACGTATCGTCGTCGCTTGTTTTTGATGGGACACCCACACCGGATTTCAAATGATTTTGTGTACGAGATATCATTTGAAATCCGGTGTGAGTGGGTACCGAGTTGCTCTGCCTGCTCTCGTCGCATTCGATACTGATTCGACGCTGGATGATTCGGCATCTCCACAGTCCCCCGAGTCCCAACCTGTCTAGAGAACGAAGAAGGTCTTTTCCCCGTGTGCGTTGGCCGTCCGGCAATGGACCGATCGACCACTCGACGCCGACTGCTGCAGGTGTCGGCCGGAACACTGCTAGCAGGCGTCGCGGGCTGTCTCGGCGATGAACGGCCACGGTTGTTCAGCGATGGTGACGAAAGCGATGGCGATTCGGGGGGCGGAGACGGAGACGGAGGCGGTAACGACCAGTGGCTCGCGGACACTCGAGCGGACGCGACCACCCTCGAGGACGAGTCGGGCGACGCTCGGATCGACGACCACGTCGTCGTCCCCGCCGGGTTCGAACTCGACGGGAATCTCGCGGCGGCCGGTTCGGTCGTCCTCGAGGACGACGCCGAGATCGACGGGAACCTCGAGGCTGGCGAACACGTGCTCCTTGAGCGCGACGCAGCGGTCGACGGCAACGTCGACGCGGATGGGGACGTGCTCCTCGAGCGCGATGCCGAGGTCGACGGCGATATCGCGACCAGCGGGCAGGTCGGATTGCGGTCGGGCGCGGCGGTCGACGGCGACGTCGAGTCGGCGGACAGGGTGCTCCTCGAGGAGGCTGCCGAAATCGACGGAGACGTCGCCGGCACGCACGTTCGGCTCGGACCCGATTCGGCCGTCAGCGGTGATATCGACGCCAGCGGCGACGTCCTCGTCGAAGCGGACGCAACCGTCGATGGCGATATCGACGCCGGCCAGGCGGTCGGGATCGAAGCGGACGCCGCGGTCGGTGGGGACGTCGAGGCCAGCGGCGACGTTCCGGTCGGGCGAGGGGCGACAGTCGACGGTGACGTTTCGACCGATGGGCCGATCGAACTCGAGGCGGACGTCGAGGTCGGCGGCGACGTAACCGGCGAACGTGTGATCGCCGACTCGAGTGCGTCGGTCGACGGGGACGTTACGGAGACGGAGTGAGCGACGAGCGCCGCGACGGAACCGGATCGGACGAACGCGCGAGTCATTCACTACCGAACACCGCGCCGTCACACCTTTCCACGAGCGCGTCCTACCTCGAGTATGGACAGCGCGACGTTCGGTGGCGGGTGTTTCTGGTGTACCGAAGCGGCATTCAAGGAACTCGACGGCGTCGAGTCCGTCACGTCGGGCTACGCCGGCGGTCACGTCGAAGACCCGACCTACGAGGACGTCTGCTCGGGCGAGACGGGCCACGCCGAAGTGATCCAGCTCGAGTACGACCCTGAGGAGATCGGTTTCGACGAACTCCTCGAGGTGTTCTTCATGGTTCACGATCCGACGACGCGGGACCGACAGGGACCGGACGTCGGTTCGCAGTATCGATCGGCGATCTACACCCACGACGAGGACCAGCAGGAAGTCGTCGACGCCTTCGTCGACGCACTCGAGGCCGAAGACGTCTACGACGACCCGATCGTGACAGAGATCGAACCGCTCGAGGAGTTCTATCCGGCCGAGGAGTATCATCAGGACTACTACGAGAAGAACCCGAATCAGGCCTACTGTGCGATGCACGCGGCGCCGAAGGTGAAGAAGGTCCGCGAGAAGTACCCAGAGAAAGTGACGCAGTGACGTCGGGGGCTTGTCTCGAGAATCGAACGTGGAGTTGTACGGGAGTTGAAAATCGACTCGAAGTCGGTATTCGTCAGTCGAGAATCCAGTCGAACCGATCACTGGGGTCGTGAAACAGCGACTCGACCGAGAAACAGCTCTCGGTCGAGACGGTCGTGGTGTGGTGTGGTGTGTCGAATCGCTCTTCGCTCGTCTGATCTGCCATCGTCGGGTGCTCAGCGGATATGCTCTCAGTGGACTCGCTCGTTCTGGATTACGCACGCTGGCAGACCACTCGTATCTGTGCTACGATTTCACATAGTTATTGGCCCGACAAGTGCATGGCGAGCAACTGGCTCGCGTCGAGAACGAGTGCTATTCGATCGCGTTCGTCCCGTCGGTCACCGGTGAACTCGTCAAATTCTGTACGTAGAGATACGGTCAGACCCGCATCCGGTACACGTCGCGTCCGGTGACGTGACGGCCGTTCCACACCGCCGGCACTCGTAGATGACCGTCTCGTCCCCTCGAGAGAGGAGTCGTTTGACCGTCGCTTTCATCGTGATTCTACCAGTGGGAAACGTCAGACACACATAAATGAATTTACGAAAGTCTCAATCCGTGATAGATGATCGACTCTCGAGTCCCATCGCCGTGTGACGCGTCGACCGGTTGGTCAACCTCGCCTGGGACGGCAGTCTCCGTCCCCGTTCAGTGCTCGAGCCACCAGTACAGTTTCCAGCGCAAATATTTTACCACTTCTACATGAACGGCCGGTATGATACTCGACCTCCGCGGAAAACTCGTCGTCGCTGTCACCGGAACACTTCTCGCGATCGTCTTCTTCGTGTTCTTTCCGCTGTGGATGGCTCTGTTGGCGATTCTCTGCATGGTTCCCTTCTTCACGAAAGTTCTCCTCCACTGACTCTCTCGGTGCCGACCGGAAGAAACCGGGTGCGTTCGAGTTCGAGTACGTGTCCTTTTGTCCACGGCTGCCATTGGAGACAGCGATGGAGGTTGCCATTCTCACCATCGGTGACGAGGTGCTCGCCGGCGACATCACGAACACGAACGCGTCCTGGCTCGCGAGTCGACT
This sequence comes from Natronoglomus mannanivorans, assembly GCA_025517485.1. GTDB lineage: Archaea > Halobacteriota > Halobacteria > Halobacteriales > Natrialbaceae > Halomontanus > Halomontanus mannanivorans. The sequence goes on from JAOPKB010000017.1 coordinate 12,208, forward strand.
GACCGACAGCGGCTCGACGGTCGTTCGCATTCTCACCATTCCGGACGAACGCGATCTGATCGCGGACACCGTCGGCGAGTGGGCCGACGCCTTCGACGCCGTGATCGTCACCGGCGGCCTCGGCGGCACCCACGACGACGTCACCGCCGACGCGATCGCCGACGCGTTCGGCCGCGACCTCGTAGTCGAGGACGCCGTCCGCGAAGACGTCCTCGAGACCGTCGCGGCCTACCGAGACGCGAACCCGGAGACGGTTGCCGAACACGATCTCGAGATCGACGTCGACGCGTGGGCGGCGCTCCCGGAGGGGAGTCGCGTCCTGATCAACCCCGAAGGGCTCTGTCCCGGTTGCGTCCTCGAGAACGTCTACGCGTTTCCGGGTGTGCCGGCGGAGTTGCGGGCGCTATTCAGGCAGGTCGCCGGGGAGTTCGACGGCGAGACGGTGTCGACGACGTTGTACACGCCCCAACCGGAGGGGTCGATGGTCGACGAACTCGCGGGTGTTCGAGAGCGGTTCGACGTGACGGTCGGCAGCTATCCGGCGACCGAGGGCCAGAACCGCCTGAAAGTGACCGGGACCGACACCGAAATCGTCGCCGATGCGGTCGCGTGGCTGCGTGAACGGGTCGAAATCGGAGAGGAGTAGTGAGCGCTTAGCCCAAAAACGGGCTCACGATGGTGTCTACAACCGGAGTTACCAGCGTCCGTGAGATGGGGTTGATTACCGTCGAGCGGCTACGTTCAGTAGTGAGTCGACGATGGAAATACACTACCGAGAACCCGAAGACGAACACACGGAGCGCTCAGACCGTGATGTCGAAGAGACGCGGTGGATGGTTCGAGAGGGAGTCGGCGTCGCGGTCGTCTCCATGTTTGGATTGCTCGTGCTCGTTTTCGGACTCTTGATGGTGACGGGCGTCGTGAGCTTCCCTGCACCACTGAACGCCTCTGCTATCGGTACCCTGAGCGTATTCGTCGCTCTCGTACTCGGCCTGTTCGTCGTCTCGGTCTGGAGTTGGGGCGGTCGGTGATCGGGGGCTCGAACTGATTATCGACTACGGAATTACGACCGAAAAGTCAAAACTAAAACAAGTAAAACAGAATACATGTGGCTGTTTATTGTATGCTCTACTGCCATCTCGCCTGAAGATACTTTTTTCACAGAATCGATACTGTATTCACCATAATTACACTATATAAAATAGTATATAAACACTTTATTTCTAAATGATTGCAGAAAAGCCAAGATACCGGAGGCCAACTGTGGAAACGAGAGGATGGATCTAGACGAGACCAACAGAGCAGTTCTGTATATGCTCCAACGGGATGCGAGACGAATCACGACCCAGGAGATGGCAGAGCAGATCGGCGTCTCGGCGAGCACAGTCCGAAACCGTATCGAGGAACTCGAGAACGAGGGGATCATTCGCGGCTATCATCCGATCGTCGATTACGACAAAGCGGGACTCCAGCTTCACGTCATCTTCATCTGTACGGCGCCGAATCCGGATCGGGAGCGACTCGCGGAGGACGCACGGAATATCAGCGGCGTGGTGGCGATACAGGAAGTTCTCAACGGAAACGAAAACGTCCAGATCGAGGCCGTCGGGACGGAAACCGACGACATCGCTCGCGTGAGTGACGAACTATCGAGCCTCGGTCTCGAGGTCGTCAACTCGAAGATCCTCAAGAGCTATCACCAGCAACCGTTCGACCACTTCGGAGAACACCTCGTCGATGGAGACGAGTAACCTCCTCGGGACGATCGAGTTCGATCTGGACGACAGCGTCTATCGAGCTCGGTACGATCCCGAAACGACGGCCCCGAGCGTCGCCGTCGTCGATCTGCTTCAGGCGATCGAAGGGGTGAAAGTGACGGACCTCGAGCCCCTTTACGAGATCGTCGATCCCGAGGGACTCGATCTCGTCCTCGAGCACGACCGGCCTCTACAGGCGGACGACTCCCGGCCGCCGAAGTCGGTCAGCGTTCCGTACCGGGATCTGATTCTCACGGTTCGGAGCGATGGAGTCATCAATGTCACGGCACAGGCCGACACCGAACGGTGCGGCGAGGAACTGGATGCGACGAGCGAAGAGTGAAAGAGTGAGGCCAGTTCTCGCCACGGTATCCGTCGTTCGTCAGACCGTCTGCACCGGGTATGTTTAGCGGACAGACCGAGCGAGGAAGGTAACGATGGGCGACGACACAGACGATCGATTCGTCCTCGGACCCGGGCGATATTTGACGACCGGGCCCGACGGTGTACGCGATGAAACGAATCGCTGCCGACCCCCACTCCGCACCTACTTCTTCACCCGTCGCCCCGGTGACCGACCACCGCTCGAGTCAGCCGGGTAGCACACGAATCGCCACTCGAACGGAGCCGACTACCGCTCCGACGGACGGACTCCGACGATGACCGACGACGACACGGAGACGTCGACCGATCGTGTCGAAGCTCTCGAGAACACTCCCGGTCGCGGCCAGACGCCCCACGCACAGCCGATCGAACCGTCGGCACCGGAGGAGTTCGGTCTCGTCCAGATCTGGTGGGGCGACGGCAAAGGGAAGACGACGGCGACGATGGGGATGGGACTTCGGGCCGTGGGCCACGGCTACCGCGTCCACATGCTCCAGTTCATGAAAGGCGGTGCCTCGAGCGTCGACGCCGTCCGCGGGGAGTACAACGCGATCGCCGCGTTGCCGGGCTACAGCTACGAAAATCTCGGGCACTACGGCTGGCACGGCATGGCCGACGGCAGCGACGAAGCTGACCACGCGGCCCAGGCTCAGGCGGGTCTCGAGCGAGCCCACGAGTTGCTCGAGGCCGCGACAGCCGCCGATCTCGAGGCACCGCTTTCGCCCGACGGCGACCCCGAGGACGGCGTTCACATGCTGATCCTCGACGAGATCCTCTACGCGGCCGATCGGGAGTTGATCGCGCCCGCGGACGTCCTCGAGCTGGTGGACGCCAAGCCGCCGAATCTGGAACTCGTGCTGTCGGGAAGCCACGAACGGCCCGACTACCTCCTCGAGCGGGCGGATCTCGTGACCCGCGTCGAGAAGGAGCGCCATCCGATCGACGACGGGCAGCGAGCGCGGATGGGAACCGAGTTCTGACGGGTGAGTGCGAGTCAGAACGCGAACGCGGAGCTCCGGATCCGAATTCGAAATCCACAGCATCTCGAACCTTGCATCTGCCAGCACAGTTATTACTGCCGGCTGTGAAATCCTCGTCAGTTCGATGGCCGCTATCACGGCGAACGGGCTCGAGAAGTCCTACGGTTCCGTGGACGCGCTGGCCGACATGAACGTCAGCGTGTCCCGGGGGGAACTGTTCGGCTTTCTCGGGCCAAACGGAGCAGGAAAGACGACGACGATTCGAATCTTGACGGGGCAAGTGACGCCGGATTCGGGGGACGTCCGGGTGCTCGGGGTGGACCCGACGACCGATCCGATCGAGACGCGACGACGGGTCGGGATCCTTCCCGAACAGGAGTCGCCACCGAGTTTCCTCACGCCGCGTGAGTACTTCGATTTCGTTGGCAAGATCCGATCGCTCGCGGACGAGACGGTCGCCGAGCGCGTCGAGCGGTGGGCCGACCGGCTCGGATTTCGGAGCAAACTCGACACGCTTCACACCGACCTCTCGCGGGGCCAACAGCAGAAGGTGATGATCACGCAGGCGTTCTTGCACGAACCCGAGGTCGTCTTCATCGACGAGCCGCTGGCGAATCTCGATCCGATCGTCCAGGAACAGGTCAAGCGCTTTCTGGTAGCCTACGCCGCCGAGGACAACGCGATCTTCCTCTCGACGCACAACATCGAGGTCGCCGAGGACATCTGTACGCGGGTGGGGATCGTCGCCGACGGCAAGTGTATCGCAGAACGGGATCTCGGTGGCGACGGCGGGAGTGAGAGTCGCAGCGACAGCGACGATGCCAGCACACGCGACTCCGAAAACTCGCTCCTCGAGACCTTCCTCGCACACGTCGACGACGCCAACGCCCGCGACGTGCCGGTGATGCAGCGGTAAGATGAGCCGGACGTTTCCAGCAGTGTCCATCGACCTCACACTGCTCAGGACGCTGTTTCGCGAGGAGTGGCGTCTCCACGCCCAGCTGTTCGGCGGTCGGCGATTTCTGGGATTTCCGGCGATCATCGCCATCCTCGTGGCGGCCGCCGCCGTCGGCCTCTCGGCGACCGGAACGAGCACGGACGCGATCGTCACCGGCCTCCACGTCTTCGTCTTCGCGTTCGGCCTCTACAGCGGGACCGCCGGCTTCGCCGGCTCGGACATGCTCGAGAACGTCTTCGGCGACCTCTCGCTCGTGCTCTCGAGTTCGACCACGCTGCCGCTCTCCCGGCGTCGGCTACTCGGTGTCTTCCTCGTCAAAGACGCCCTCTACTACGGTGTGTTGTTCGTCCTCCCGATGGCGAGTGGGCTCGCGCCGTTGCTCGAAGGAGCGCACTCTGTAACGCTCCCTCTCGCAATCGTCGCGCTGTGGGGCTCGCTGTTCGCGCTCTTCGTCGCCGGAATGGTCGTCACCGTCGCCGGAATCGCGCTCCGAACGCGTGGCGTTCCGGGGTGGGTGCTCGCCATCGCGGCCGGCACAGGGGCACTCGCGCTGTGGACGACCGGCACTCACAGTCAGCTGTGGGCGCTGTTCGCCGGAGACGGTGCGGCGGGGACGGCGATGCTCACCGTCTCGACGCTCGCTCTCGGCGCGGTCGCACTGCGAGTCTACGATCCGACCTACAGCCGCCCGTCTCGGACGGCGACCGATCGGTTCGCGACGCTCGAGCGGGCGCTCCCGCTCGCGAGCGCCGAGCGCGGACTGGTCGCGAAGACGCTGCTGGACCTCGGCCGGAGCAGCGGCGGGTTCTGGAAGCCGCTCGTTTCGACGGTGATCCTGCTCGCCCTCGTGGCCGCCATGGTCGGCATCGTCGGGGAGATCACGGGAATCGAACCCGCGCCGGGGATCTTCTTCGGCGGCGTGCTCGGCCTGAGCGCCTTTACGACCTACAACTGGCTGACCCAGTTCGACAGGGTCGAAGCGTACCTCGCGTACCCGGTCAGCGTCGAGGCGGTCTTCCGGGCCAAGCGAACCGCGTTCGTCCTCGTGAACGGCCCGACGGTCGCCCTTCCGTACGTCGGGGCGGTTCTCTGGTTCGGCGCGACGCCTCGCGACGCTGCCGTCGGCGCAGTATTACTCGCGGGCTACTCGCTGTACTACTACGGACTGACCGTCTTCCTCGCTGGCTTCGATCCGAACGAGTTCCTCTTCGACGCCGTCCGCTTTGCGACCTTCACCCTCGGCGTCGCCGTCGTGCTGGTGCCGACGCTGGTCGCGGGATTCGTGGTCGTTCCGCCATCGTGGCCGATCACGCTCGCGCTTGGCTGCTCCGGCCTCCTGTTCGGGGCCGTCGGCTTCGTCCTCTCAGAGCGTGCCGGCTCGAAGTGGGAGCGGGTATACCGGACCGGTTGAGCGACAGGCGGCCGCCCGAGTTGCGAACCGACGACTCACCGGGCGACCTCGAGACGAAAGTCGAGGTAGTGACCGGACTCGAGTACGCGCCTTCCGTGCCTTTCAGTTGCAAGGGTTACGCAAACTGTCACTTCCGTTGACGAATCGGCTATGAAAGTCGTCTACAAACCGGGCAACGCCTACGAGGAGATCAGTTGCTTCGACTTCAGGGAGTTCGACGAGGGGCTCGTCTTGCGAAACGAGGACGGGTACAACATCGGGTACGTCCCCCACGAGATCCTGAGCCACATCGAACCACATCCGGAAGAGCGGGTGCGTTTCGAGAGCGACGAGAGGGGTGAGGACGGAGACGAGGGTGAGGACGGGGACTGACGGACGAATCGCGAGTAGCGAATCGGTCGATCTTCTTTTCGTTTGTGACGGACGCGGTGGGTGATACGCGAAACGTCTGTCTTGGCTCCGGACCGCGGGTCAGCACTCCGAATCACGGATCGCGGACTACAGATCACGGACCACGAATCGCGTTTCCACACCCCTAAGTAGGTCGAACGCCGCCATCACGTCAGTATCACCGCATGGCACTGAACGCGAACGACCGGTCGATCGCGCGGTTCACGATGCTCGGCCACTCGCTGGTCCACTGGTACGAGATGTCGATTCCGATCTTTCTCGTCGTCTGGCTCGTCGAGTTCGACGTCTCCGTCACGGTGGTCGGCGTCATCGTTGCGATCGGCTACGCGCCGGTCGGCCTCGGCGCACTGCCGGGTGGCATCCTCGCCGATCGATACGGCACGAAACGGCTGATTCTGTGCTGTCTCGCTGGAATGAGTCTCTCGTTTCTCGCCCTCTCGCTGGCGACCTCGATCGTCGTCGTCGCCCTCTGTCTGCTGTGCTGGGGGATCACCGCCAGTGTCTACCACCCCGCCGGACTCTCACTCATCTCTACCGGCGTCGAAGAACGCGGCACCGTCTTCGCCTGGCACGGTATCGCCGGCAACCTCGGTATCGCGCTCGGACCGTTCGTCGCCGCCACGGGCCTGCTCTTCCTCGAGTGGCAGTTCGTCGCGATCTGTATGGCCGTTCCCGGTCTTCTGGCGGTCGGCTACGGGCTGCGAGCGGCGTTCGATCCGACCGCCGCTGCCGAGACCGACGGTGGCGGTCGCGGTCGTGAGGACGGCGCGGAGACGGACGACACCCCCTCGCTCTCGGGTCTGGTCTCGCAGACGCGGACGCTGTTCGCCAGCGCGTTCGCCCTCGTCTTCCTGATCGTCGCACTCGAGGGGTTGTACTACCGAAGCGCGCTCACCTATTTACCGGAGATTCTTCACGGACTGCCGGCGATGTCGGGGTTCGACCCGCCGGCGGAACTCGAGGGGATCGAACCGGGCGACTACATCTACGTCGGATTGCTGGTCGCCGGGATGGCCGGTCAGTACGTCGGCGGCAAGCTCACCGATCGGGTTCCCGCAGTACGGGGATTGATCGGCTGTTTCGTCCTGTTCGTGGCTCTCGCGCTCGCGTTCATCCCGGTCTCGTCGATGGGGGCGGTTCCGATCGCCGTCCTCTGTGGGGTCTTCGGGTTCGTTCTCTTCGCGATCGAGCCGTTCTATCAGGACGCCGTCGCGGTCTACACGCCCGCGGAGAGTCGCGGTCTCTCTTATGGCTACACCTACCTCGGCATGTTCGGACTCGGTGCGGCGGGTGTCTCGCTGGGCGGGTTCGTCCGGGATGCGTTCCCGCTGTCAACCTTCTTCGTCCTGCTGGCTACGTTTGCGGTCGCTGGCGTCCTCCTCTCGGTCAGGTTGCTACTCGCCGACGAGGCGGCGACGACACGGCCGACAGGGGTAGCCGAGAGCGCCGACGACTGAGTTCGATCGAGTCGGTAGTATCGGACCGATTCACGGGTCCGGAAGCACTCGCGAGAGGACGACGTACGCGACCGCCGCGAAGACGAGCGCGCCGGTCGCACCGATCAGGACGTCCTCCGAGGTGAACCGCCAGGCGAACAGCACGATTCCCGCCGGACCGAGCGCGAGTCCGGCAGCCGGGCGGTGAAATCCGGTGTCGGTACCGGGATCGACGGCCGCATCTCGAGCGTCGTCTCCCTCCTCGAAATCGCCCGCCAGAAACGACGAGAGGAACAGGTAGACCCCGATTCCGACGAGCAATCCGGAAACCGCGCCGACCACGGGGTCTTCGAACAGCACGTGTCCGAGGAACGCGAACACTGCGACGTCCATCACACCGGCGGCGAACCCGATTCGGTCGGGCGTGAGCGGGCTTCCCTCGAACGGATCTTCACCGCTATCTGTCGTTGTCGTATCCGACATGTCGGCTGAATCGAACCTCCACTCACTTATATCTCTAGTTCAAACTGAAAGTCATTTTCTACTGAATATCGACTCTATCGCTCTCGAGTCGAGGGACTCGAGATCTCGAGAGCGGTTCGCACGAAACCGACTGTGAGACCGATACACGAAAGGTGATCCGAACGTCTCTTCGAGTGAGACCAGAGCGTGAACACAAAGAGTGAGACAGAGACAACGAGTGAGCCAGCGGACGGATCGGCGTCCGACTCGAGCGCGCGGACGCTCCTGATCGCGGGAACGGCGAGCCACGTCGGGAAGTCGACAGTCGCCGCGGGACTCTGTCGGCTGCTCGCAGACCGCGGCGTCGCCGTCGCACCGTACAAAGCCCAGAACATGAGTAACAACGCTCGAGTGGTCGTCAGATCCGAGCGTGAATCGGGCGGGAACGACAGCGTCCACGACTACTGGGGCGAGATCGGCGTCTCACAGTTCGTGCAGGCTCGAGCGGCCCGTATCACCCCGACTACGGACTGCAACCCCGTCCTGTTGAAACCGCGCGGCGACGGCGAGAGCCAGCTCGTCCTCGACGGGCGAGCGCTCGAGCATCTCGCCGCGGGGACCTACTACGACGATCACTGGGAGCGAGCGCGAGCCGCGGCCGAAGCGGCTCACGGCCAACTGGCCGCCGAGTACGACGTCGTGATCGCCGAGGGGGCCGGCAGCATCGCGGAGATCAACCTCCACGACCGGGACCTCGCGAACGTGGAGACGGCCCGTTTCGCGGACGCCGACGTCCTGTTGCTCGTGGACATCGAGCGCGGTGGGGCGTTCGCCAGCCTCTACGGCACCCTCGAGTTACTCCCCGCGGACATCCGCGACCGCGTCGTCGGCGCCGCGATCACGAAGTTCCGGGGCGACGAATCGTTGCTCGAGCCCGGCATCGCGGAGATCGAGGCGCGAACCGGCGTCCCGATACTGGGCGTCTTGCCCTACGACGATCCCGGCCTCCCCGAGGAGGACAGCGTCTCGCTGCCGGCCGCGGGAGAGCGGGCGATCGTGGGGGCCGACGACGGCGTTCCGGACGAGCGGAGCGTGACGATCGCCGTTCCACGACTCCCGCGGATTTCGAACGCGACCGACCTCGAGGTGCTCGGCGAGGTTCCGGGCGTTCGGATCGAGTACGTCCCGGTCGATACCGAACGCGGACGGGACGCTCGAGCCGAACTCGCGACGGCCGACGCCGTCGTGATTCCCGGCACCAAGAACACGGTCGACGACCTGCTCGCGCTCCGGCGCAGCGGTGTCGGCGACGCAATCGTCGAGTTCGACGGCCCGATCGTCGGCCTCTGTGGGGGCTATCAGCTGCTCGGCGAGCGACTGACGAACGCGACGCTCGAGGGGACCGGCAGCGGCGTGGAGTCGAGAACGGGAACGGAAACGGAAACCGACGACCTCGACGCTATCGACGGACTCGGTCTCTTGCCCGTCGAGACCGCCTTCGAGGCCGAAAAGCACCTCGAGCAGGTTACCGTCGACGTCGACGGCACGGGACCGATCGCGGGCGCGACCGGGACGGCGTCGGGCTACGAGATCCACGCCGGGACGACGACGGTTCTCGAGCCGGTCGACCGGCCGCTCGGGCCGCGGAGCGTGGCGACCGCCGACGTCCTCGGGACGTACCTCCACGGCCTGTTCGAGAACGACGCCGTTCGAGAGGCGTTTCTCGAGACCGTCTTCGCGTCCGCGGGTCTCGAGCGGCCGGCTGGGAGCGATTCAGGGAGTGGAATCTCGAGTGACAAGACCGACGAAAACGCTGTCCAGCGTCCCTACGACCGTGCGAAGGAACTCGTCGAAGCGAACCTCGATCTCGACGAACTGGGATTCGAGCGGGAGTAGAACGAAGATGGGTGGAGGGTGCGGACAGAAACGAATGCTCACCGGTTGACGGCGAGCAGCGGCTCCGCAGACTGTGAGTCGGCCGGTGCAGAGACGTCGACTTCGACACCGCTGTCGCCCGAGACGGAGACCGTGAGACCCGTGAACGCCTGTCGGTACTCGCTGGCGTGTTTCCCGTCCATTCGGATCCTGACGCGTTCTTCGAGGAGGCCAACCTCGGCGAGTTGCTCGAGTTTTCGGTACAGCGTCGACGTTGGGATGTCACACTCGGATGTAAGTTCTCGTGCGGTCAGCGCGTCGTCGGTGGTCTCCTCGAGGATACGGCGGCAGTCGGCATCGGCGAGTGCGTCGAAGACGGCGCCGGAGTCGACGTCGGACCGGGTTGGGAGTTCGAATCGGGACGTGGAATCGGTGGTGGGTCGGCGTGGAGCGTACATGTTCGAGACAATACTTACTTGCGGCCAGTTGGCCTCCAATTGAGGCCCACGATATGCGGGGTGCTTTATATACTCTCTCGAAATCGGTGCCGAACGAGCCCGGCCGAACGACCGTATGAGACGGAGAGGGACGCGGTATCGAATCGCACGCCTCGAGTTGGGTTCGCTCTCTCTCGACTTACGCGCGGGTTCGGAGTGAACGGAACTGTCGAGTTCCTCGAGCAATGGCGAACGAACACGACTGGGGAGATAGCAGAGATCGTCAGTCGAATGTGGAGACGAGTCGAAGATACCAATACGACCTCACGTTGTCATAAAGGTCCCACAATATAGAGGGTGAGAGGACTTAGGGGAGCGGTTCCTCTAGGGACGATAATGGGGACCGGAATCCGCGCAGAGGTGAAGATCGACACCCCAGCGGAGTGTCCGATCGCACAGCTCTCCGCGGCAACGGAGACGTCCAGTTACTCGATCACGAAGAGCGTCTCCCCGACCGATCCGACGAGAGTCACCGAGGAGTTCATGCTCGATGCGGAACTCTCGCTCGAGTCTCTTGCGGACGACTCCGAACTCGAACTCGATCTCGGTCCAGAACTCGAGGAGGGACTGACCGAGGTCTTCTCCTACGGCTCGAAGACGGTCTACCGGTTCACGCGAGAGCGAGGACGGGGCTGTCCGTGCGAGTGTCTCGCCGAGTTCGACTGCCCGATCGTCGACGTCCACATCGAGAGTGGGGCCCTGTATCTCGTCTTTCACGCGACGGATATGGCGGGGCTTCAAGAGATCATCGGCGAACTGCGCGAACGCTATCCGAACCTCGACGTCCAGCGACTGCTACAGTCCCAACAGGATCGTACCGAACAGAACCTCGTCTTCGTCGATCGAAGCACCTTGACCGACCGCCAGCGGGAGGTCCTCGAGACGGCCCACCGGATGGGCTATTTCGATCATCCCAAACGGGCCAACGCGGGCGAAGTCGCGAGCGAACTCGAGATCACGACCTCGACGTTCACCGAACACCTCTCGGCGGCTCAGACGAAGATTCTGAGCGCGATCCTCACGTCCTAACCGATGCTGAGGACGAACCCGAATACGGTCGACGGCTGCCGAAGCGCGCCTCTACTCACCGTTACCGGCCGTTTCCAGACCGACCCACTATATGATGGTCGCACACCTATGAGAAAACCACTCGTACAGATAATTACGAACAGCACTCCCAAACCATGACTACGTACGAATTCACGTGTCCCGACTGCGGACAGGAGATCGAGGTCAACGAGCCGATGCGCGAGGCAGCGTTGACTCACGGTTGTCCCGTCTGTAGCTCCGAGGTCACGCCGACGGACTTCACCAGACAGACAGCGACTCCCGAATGAACGGGCCGTTCTATCGGCTCGCGAGCATCAGTACGACACTGATCACGACTAACCCGTTCGGGTATCAGAACACGATACGACCGTACTCGTACTCGCACTTATACCCACACTCACACTTATACTTATACTTATACTTATACTCAAGTTCGAATCCGAACTCGAACTCGAGCCAACGACTGCTCGTCACGAGTCCACTGTCCTCCGACCGACGACACGATGCAGCCAGCCGACGGCTCTCTTACTCCTCGTCGCCACCGCCCTCGAGATCGAGGACGGTCTGGCGACCACTCAACGTCTCCGGTTCGAACTCGTAGAGTTCGATATCGAGGTCGGCCTTCGAATCCGCCCAGATTTCGAACAGCGGCCGCTTGGCCTGACCGTACTGTTCGATGTGTTCGACGGTGAGTTCGTCCGGCGAGACCTCCTCGAGGTGGCCGGTGGCGACCACGCTCTGGTAGGCGGTTTCCGTTCCGTCGTACACCACGAGTCGAGCCGACGGCTCGGACGCGAGGAAGGCGCGCTTCTCGCTGTCCGGCGTCGAGACGAGACGCATGTAGAACGTTCGAGCGGTCGCGTCGTAGCCGTATGAGATGGGGATCGAGTACGGTTCGTCGTCGCGTGCGAGCGACAGGACACCCGTCTCGTGACTGCCGAGAAAGTCGTCGAGCTCGGCGTCGGACATCTGGGATTCCTGGTCGATAGACATCAGTTCGGTGTGTCGGTCGACGGGGAACACACCCTTTAGCATTGTGACTTGTGCTGCCCGACTGGCGAAGCGTCTGCTCACCTCTCGAAATTTCCGTGCGTTCTCGAGACGAGACCTGTGGTGGGCTGATTCAACGCCACCTTCGCCTTCCGACTTCGGCTTCGAGTAGCTACATCGGCCGCGAATCCGAACTCTCGCGGTAGGAACCCAGAAGTTCCTCGAGGATGATACACTCCTGGTCGGTCGGATCGTAGTGTGAGTCGATAAAGCGCTCTGCGGCCTCGTAGTTGCTCCGGAGGCCGTACTTGCGGACGGTGATCACGGCATCGAGGAAGAAGGTTCCGCCGTCGGTTCCCAGCGCGGCCTTCGGGTGGGCGTTCTCGTCGATGTCGAGTTCGGCGATGATCTCGTCGTAGTTGAACGTCTCGGGTTCGTGGTCTGGATCGATGAGCGTCAGGACGTACTCCGCGGAGAAACGGTAGAACTCCGACTTGCTCTCGAACATACCGTCTTCGACGAGGGCGTCGATCTCATCGACGACGTCGTCCGGGTACCTGACGGTATCCTTCGCCATGTGAACAACAACGTTGCTACGAGATTATCATTGTTGCGGATGGTTTGTTCGCAGTGAACGACCGCTCGCGGTCGTCGATCGACCGTGAGAACTCGCAGACGGCGTCAGCAGATCGGTTGTCGTCGCCGCGTCGGGAGATTCGAGGCCTCTACTGAACGGTGATCGATGGGGATGGTGTCACGAACCGAACCCGACGGCCGAAAATCACGATACGTCGACTCGAGGTTCGTATCGAGGCTCGAAATGGAACGAACGTTGAAGACGCTGTATTGGCTTGGTTCGCCCATCGACTCCCCCGTGACCGTGAGCGTGTGAGTGTCCGACGTACGCATGTATCCGCTACTCCTCTTCGACGCCCTGCCCTGGTGGCTTGCCGCGCCACTGCTCCAGCTCGGGCTCCTCGTCGCCGGCATGGCCTTAGACGAGACCTACGTCAACCGGGCGACGGTGCTGGCCGGCGCGTTGGCGCTCGCCGTCCACGCCGTCGTCGCCGGGAGCACCGGCCTCATGGTCGGTCTCTATCTCGATATCGGACTCGTCGTCGGTGTCTACGGACTCTACGCGTACGTCGTCGACGCCTACGTCGACAACTGGTTTCGGATCGCCGCTTACTTCCTCTACTCACCGCTTGCGGTCTTCCTCGTAATTCTCCTGCCGGACGTCGTCTTCCCGATCGCGATCGTGGCGGCGGGCTACGCCAATCTGCAGTTGATGGCGTATCTCGAACCGAACGATCCGTACTACTTTGGTCCCGGTACGCCGACGGAATTCGCCGACGCGGTCGCCGACGTCGAGGCCGAATCCGGTGACGGGACAGAAGCGGAAACCGAGACGTCGACGAACTCGAGCGGTGGGGCAACCAGGCCCGACGGCGAATCCGAATCCCAACCTGACCCTGAACCCGACCCCGGAACCGCGAGCGAGGTCACTCCACCCGGCGCGGAGCCGACGGCCGCGGGCGCCGACTCGACGGAACGCGGGATCCTCCCCGAATTCATGCGACGGCTTTGACCGTCGAACTCGCAATGCGAAGACCGAAGGCCGCTCGTCTCGACCACTCGAGAGGGCCGATCGTGTCTTCTCTCGCGGGACAACTACACGAAGGTTTAATATTTATCCGCCACAATGTGGGAGTACAATGGCAGACGAAGCGGAACTCCGCGAGCAGTTCACCGAGGCGTTCGAAGGCGCTGACTACCCGATCTCGAGTCCGATGGATCTCGTTCCGGCGCTCCCGAACGGGCCGGGAACGACGTTCGAGTCGGGCGACTTCTCGATGACGGCGATGGAGCTCAACACCAAGCTCTCGGGTGGGGACTTCCCCTACGACAACGTCGACGCGTTCGTCGACGACATCATCGAGGATCTGAAAGACCAGGATTATCTCTAGCGGTCGCCGACCGGTACGTCGTCTCTGACTGCTGTTTTTACGGGAGAGACGTGAGTGCCGTCGGTCGGTAGTAAGAAAGGCAAGTGAGCGTGAACGGAAGAGAGATCTCAATCCCAGAACGACTTCGTCCGGGCGTACTGGCGTTCCTGCTCGAGGATATCCCGATAAAAGTCGGCCTCGTTCTCGCGTAACTTGCTGATGATCCGGGCGGCGTTGTGCGGGCCGACGCCGCGGGCGCTCATCGCGATGACGGCCTGCTTGCCGTGGCTCTGGACGAGGTTCGCGCCGCGGTAGGCCCGCTGGGTCAACTCGACTTGCTCCTCGTCTTTCTCTTCGGCGCGTACGGCCTGCACGACGTCCTCGGCCCACGGGCTGAGCGCAGCGATCCGGGTCGACCCGCACTCGGGACACTCCGGCTGGTCGGGTACTCGCTTGACCTTCGTCTTCGAGAGCCACTCCGTACAGTGGGTACAGAGCAGGACGACGCGGTCGTCCTGTAGCCGCTCGCGGACCGTCTTGATCACGCTCGCGTCGGCGTTCTCGGGCGCGAGCAGTTCCGTCCCCGCCGACCGACCCCCGGAGCCGACCGGCGTCCGCCCGCGGGTCGTCACGACCTCGAGGTCGTCCGACTGGATCCGCTCGAGTACAGCGCTCGCCCGCTTGGTATCCAGATCCTCGTGGAACACCTCGCGGATCGCTTCGGCGTACATCGGTGTGTCCTCCAGCGCCTTCAGCAACCGCTCGTTCGACATTCGGCCGGAGCCCTGCCAGCGCTTGAGCGCGCCGAACTTCGCCGAGACCTGAGCGAGCCGGAAAGCCAGGGCGTCAGAGCGTTTGAGGCCCAACTCGACGATCGTCTCGACGTGTGCGGGATCGGTCTCCTCGAGCACCGCGAGCACGTCGCTGGTCGCCACGCTGCTGGGCACCTCGAGTTCGATCCGGTAGGGATCGGTCTCGAGGCCGACCGAGGAGCCGGTCTGCTGGCCGAGTAGGGCCGACAGCACCCGTCCCAGCGTCTCGTTGGCCGTATGGCCGAAGCAGGCGTTGACGACGACGCTGCGGCCCTCGCGTTCGATCAGGATTCGGTCGGCCGTCGGCACCGGGGTCCCGGTCTCGACGTGGCGCTCGAGTTGGCCGAGGGCCTCCTCGAGGGTGTGTTCGTCGCCCGGATAGCGGTGGGTGAAGTCTCGGGCGACGGCCGCGGCGTCGGCACCGGTCTCGAACTGCGGCTCGGCGGCGGCGCGGATCTCGCCGACCTCCTGGGCGACCGGGCAGGGAACCGGGATCTCCTGGCCGATCCACGACGGCACCTCGCCGGCGGGATCCTCGATCGGGCTCACCTTCACCGTCCCCTCGTCGTCGTCGACCTCGGCGATACGCCACATCTCCCCGCGCTGGATGAACACCTCGCCGGGAGAGGCGAAGTTGACGACGAACCGCTCGTCCAAGGTCCCGATCTGGCGACTCGAGGCGATGTCGTGGACCTCGTAGGTCTCCTCGTCGGGGATCATCGAGAGGTTCGCGTAGACGTACTGCCAGGTGCCGCCGGAGCTCTCGAGGCGATCCTCGCCCTCGTCGAACCAGATTATGCGGTTGCGGTGCAGTTCGGAGCAAACGTCGCGGAACTGCTCCTCGGAGATGTCGCGAAACGGGTACGCCCGCGTCACGATCTCGTAGGCCGTTTCGAGGAAGATCGCGCCCTGACTCTGGACGAGCCCCGGGATCTGGTTGGCGACGACGTCGAGACTCCCCTCGTGGATCGCCGCGGGTTCGACCTCGCCGGCGCGAGCGCGGCGAGCGATCGCCAGCGCCTCGAAGGTGTCGTCGGGCCGGGTCGTGACGATCGTCCCCTCCGAGACCTCGTCCGTGCGGTGGCCGGCGCGGCCGATCCGTTGGAGCAGCCGGGCGACCTGGCGTGGGCTCTGGTACTGGACGACGTGGTCGATCCGGCCGACGTCGATCCCGAGTTCCATCGAGGAGGTACAGAGCAGGGCGTCGAGTTCGCCGGCCTTGAACGCGTCCTCGACCTCGATGCGGGCCTCCTTCGAGAGCGAGCCGTGGTGGACGCCGATCGGGAGGTCGAGTTCGTTGAAGCGCGAGCCCAGCGCTTCGGCAGTCTGTCGGGTGTTGACGAAGATGAGCGTCGACTCCCGCTCGTCGACGATGTCGCGGATGAGCCGGACGTGACTCGCCGTGTCGGCTTGGGTCATGAGCTTGCCGGCGAGTCGCTCGTCCGCCTCGGTGATCTCTGGTTCGCGAACGGTCACCGAGACGTTGCTCCCGACGTCGATCTCACGGATCTCGCAGGGTCGGCCGCCGGTGAGAAACTGGCCGACGTCCTCCGGGTCGCCGACCGTCGCCGAGAGCCCGATGCGCTGGAAGTTTCCGGCGAGTTCCCGCAGGCGCTCGAGGCCGATCGACAGCTGTGCGCCCCGTTTGGAGGCCGCGAGTTCGTGGACCTCGTCGACGACGACGTGAGAGACGTCTTCGAGTCCCTCGCGCAGTCGCTCGCCGGTCAGCATCGCCTGGATCGTCTCCGGCGTGGTGATCAGGACGTCCGGCGGGTCCTCTGCCTGTTTCCCCCGCTGGTACTGGGTCGTGTCGCCGTGGCGGACGTCGACGGTCAGGTCGAGGGTCTCGCCCCACCACTCGAGGCGGTCGCGCATGTCGCGGTTGAGCGCACGCAAGGGCGTGACGTAGAGCGCGCCGAAGCCCTCGGGCGGGTCCTCGACGAGGTCGTCGAAGACGGGGAGCATGGCCGTCTCGGTCTTGCCACTCCCGGTGGGTGCGATCACGAGCGTGTCCCGGTCGGCGGCCAGCGGCGGAATCGCGAGTCGCTGCGGTGCGGTCGGCGTCGAGAAACCGCGTTCGGACAGCGCCGATCGAACCGTCGATCCGAGGTGGGTAAACGCCGCTGCGTCCCCGTCTGTCATCGCGAATAGGTAGGGCCGTGAGGGCGAAAAGGGCGTTGTTTGCGGCAGTGGGCCGGCCGTTCGAATCCTATTCGAAAGACCGACACTCACGATTACCGACGAGAGCGGCGGTCTTTGGTGTTCCAATCCGTACGTCCCGCTAGCGTCCCGGTGCTGACGATACCCGTACCCATGATCGCGATCAGAGACGACGCCTCGAGACCGGCCGCTACTACCGACGCGGCAATCGCGGACGTCCGGTCGATGACGGACGAACTGGACGATCCGACGGCGTTGACCGCCCTCCGAGAGCACCTCGCCGACTCGCAGGTCGTCATGTTCGGCGAGGCCTCCCACGGCACCTCCGAGTACTACCAGTGGCGGTCACGGCTGAGCGCCCAGTTGCTCCGCGAACACGAGTTCGACTTCGTCGCCGTCGAGGGCGACTGGACCGACTGTTTCGCGGTCAACCGGTACGTCAAGGGGTTCGCGGACGCCGCGCTCGAGGCCCGCGACGCACTCTCGGCGTTCGAACGCTGGCCGACGTGGCTGTGGGCCAACTGGGAGGTCCTCGAGTTCGTCGACTGGCTCGCTTCCCACAACGAAACTCGAGGGACGGGCGAGATGGCCGGCTTCTACGGGCTGGACGTCTACAGCCTCTTCGAGTCGATGCAGGCGTTGGTCGACTACCTCGAGGGCGTCGACCCGGACGCGGCGACCGAAGCCCGCGAGGCCTACCGCTGTTTCGAGCCCTACGGTGACGACGCTCGAGCGTACGCTCGCTCGATCCGGTTCGCACCCAAGTCTTGCGAGGACGAGGTGGTCGAGGTGCTCTCGCGGCTCACGGAGGACGGGAGGGGGAACGGGGACGAAGGCGACCACCCCGACGAACGGTTCAGCGCCGAACAGAACGCGCTGGTCGCGAAAAATGCCGAAGCGTACTACCGGGCGATGGTAGACGGCGACAGCGACTCGTGGAACGTCCGCGACCGGCACATGACCGACACGCTGTCGCGATTGCTCGCACATCACGAGAGCGACGCCCGTGGAATCGTCTGGGCGCACAACACCCACGTCGGCGACGCCCGAGCGACGGATATGGAACGGCGGGGCCGACACAACATCGGGCAACTTGCCCGCGAGCGCTCGGATTTCGCGGACGTCACGCTAGTCGGCTTCGGCTCCCACCACGGGAGCGTCGTCGCGGCCGAATCGTGGGACGCCCCGATGGAACGGCTGCCGGTTCCACCGGCCAAGACGGGCAGCTACGAGGACGTCTTTCATCGGGCGGGCGGCGGGGACCGCGTGCTCGTTTCGGACGAACTCGGCGCGAACAGCCCGCTGGCGACGGAGCGGGGCCACCGCGCCATCGGCGTCGTCTACGACCCCGACCGCGAGGACGGCAACTACGTCCCGACGGTGCTTCCCGAACGCTACGACGTCTTCGTCTACCTCGAGGAGACGTCGGCGCTGCATCCGCTCGAGATGCACGCTGAACGGGAGGAGGTCCCGGAGCTGTATCCCTGGGGGTTTTAGGGAACGAACGCTTCCGTCTCGGAGCGCCTGCGGCACCCACACGCAGTGAACAAATCACGTCCGTTCTTTACGGTTACTTTCGAACTAATTCTCGTGTGCAGTACAGGGAACGAACTGTGCACCCTCCGCGAGCGACCGACGGGAGCGAGCGGGCCGACGACTGACCCGTAGGGGAGGGAGGAGTACTTTTCATCGAAGTTTTGCCGAGGGCGCGCCGAGGCGCACCCGCAGCGCAAAAGTTCGGTTTGCAGACTAGACTAAGCAAAGAGCCGCTCTTCTTTGTAGCCAATTCTGGTTAGAATACCGTGTTCAGTACAGAGTGCGTATCCACCGTCTCCCCGGTGTGTCATACTCTCGTCTCCACCGTATCGCGGACGAGCGCACGCTCCGAAAACGAAGCGCTCTACGGTATCTCACTTGGAGGATTCGGGTACCAACGGTGTGCGGTCGAGGCCGACAGTGTCGTAGTCCTGCTCGGTCGAAAGGACACGCTCTTCGCCGGTTGTAACGAGTCCGGCGTGGAGTGCATCGAACGGGGTGAGATCGTATTCGTCGAGGAACGCCGCGGCGGCCAGAACCGCGTCCTCGTGTTCTTTCGGCACGATGGGAACCAGTTCGAGCAGGTTGGTAATCGCCCGTGGCGCATCGATTTCGCACTCGGCGGTCTCGCGGTCGTAGAACAACACCAGAACCTCGGCGTACGCGAGTATCGAGGTATGAACGTCCTCGCGCTCTTCGAGGGCGCGGATTGCGGCGTCCCGAAGCCAGTCGTCGTCGTTCACCAGCGCAGTGAGGAAGTCAGTTTCGACGTAGACGGCTCACTCCTCGCCGCCCTGCGCTCGGTCGTCCGCTTCCGCTCGGACCTCTCGAGAGATCCCCTCGCGCGCTTGCCCTTTCAGCTCGTCGACCTCCGTCTCTGCGAAGGCATCGCCGACGGCCGCTCGGAGGCCGTCCAGCGGGTCCTCGTCGACGGGGAAGAGCGCGACGTGGCTCGGGAGTTCGACGATTCGATACTGGTCTCCGAACCGCTCGCGAACGTCCTTCGGGAGGTAGATCCGCCCTCGTTCGTCTGTCGACTTCGACATAGCGTATTTGCTCGTTGTACGGGAAATAACAAAAGTATTCCCGTAATTATAGCAGATTTCCCGCCCGTCTTGGTTTCACTATACCGTGAACTGCTCGATCTGTGCAAGGCGATCGTTTCGATCGACGAACTATTCGAAGAATACGATATCGACAGCTCCGAGCAGCTGGTTTCCGTTCTTGAGTTGGATTCACGATTTCGAGAAACCGTCTGGGAGGGGAGTGAGGTCGCTATTCGGTGATCGTGAGCACACCGTTGTTGACTGTTACGTCGCTCGCGCCGGTCGGCAGTTCGAACTCGACTTGTTCGTCGTCCGTGACGATCACCGTGTCGCCGACGATGTCGACCGCCAGCTCACTCGATGCTGGCCCGAAATCGACCACGATCGCGCCGCCGTCGTCCTCGTAGGTCCGGACGATCGCCCTGTGTTCGTCGACGTCCTTCAGCGATTGTGGTACGCGCATTACGTTCTCCCGTAGGGGGCCACCACGTGTAAGTGACTGGCCGGCAGGGTCCAGTCGGTCGCACCCGTACGCGTCTCTCGAGTGACGGTTCGTCCTCCCATAGACACGTATCGCAGCGTCCCAACCGGATCTCGTGACGATCCAACCAGAATACCAGTACAATTAACAATAGAAATTACTGTAGTAGGACGTGTGACAGCAAACGACACCCCTCGCGGGACGACCGATCTCGTTTCGCGACGACGATATCTGGCGCTGAAAGCCACAGCTACGACGGGTCTCGTGGCCGGTTGTACCGGGTTGGGTGGAGACGACGATGAGGGTACCGGTGACGACGGCGAGACCGGCAACGGCGACGACCCGTTCGACACGACGATCACGCTCGACGCCGACGACCGCGGTGACTGGACCGTCCCGGAGGAACTGTTCGGTCGGTTCGCCGAACACTACGGCGACCACGAGGCCTATCCCGGGATGTACGCCGAGCACGTCACGAACACGTCGTTCGTCGCCTGGCCCCAGATCCAGGGCAACGTCTCGCACGTCTACGGATTCGACCGGGTCGGCGAGTACGACGACGTCCCGTTCCCGTGGGAACCCCTCGGGGAGGACGCCAACCTCGAGCGCCCCTCCGATGGCGGCGTTCGCGGGTACGGGACGTGGGACTCCGACGGCGACTGGCCGTCCGTCGGTCGGGAGTCGGCCGACGCCTACCAGCGCGTCGTCCTCGAGGACGCGACTGGCGGGCTCAGACAGCAAGTCGTCCTCCCTGACTGGCGCACGCTCAGTTACGAGTTCGCGCTCTCGGCGCGGTCGGCGGGGGAAGGTTCAATCGATTCGCTCGAGATCCGCCTGACGGGTCCCGATGGGGACGACGATGCAGACAGCGACGACGCACTCGCGAGCGCCACGATCAACGGCCTCACCGACGAGTGGGACCGCTACGAGGTCGACCTCGAGTTGCGCGAGCAGAGCGGGAGCGTCCTCGAGGGCGGGGCTCGCGGCGACTTCGCTTCGCCCTACGGCGAGTACGTCCTCGAGATCGTCGCCGACGGGACGGGAACGGTCGACCTCGACTGGATCTCGCTGATTCCGGCCGACGCCGTCGAGGGCGAACGGACCGGCGCCCGGTTCAATCCGACGACGATCGAGTTGATGGACGACCGGAACGTGTCGTTGCTGAAGTGGCCCGGCGGGAACGTCACGAGCACGTACAAGTGGGAGGACGCGGTCGGTCCGATCGAAGAGCGGCCGATCAGGCCGAACGTGGTCTGGGATGGCCTCGATCCGAACCTCATGGGGACCGCCGAGTACGTCGAGTTCTGCGAGTTCACCGACGTCGAGCCCACGATCACGGTCGGCGTGACCGTGCCGCCCGAAGACGGTGGACGGGACCTCCAGCCGCCGGAGCCGATCACGCCCGAGGACGCCGCCAACTGGGTCGAGTACTGCAACGGCGATACGGACACCGAGTACGGCGCGCTCCGGGCCGACCACGGCTACGAGGAGCCGTTCGACGTCGAGGTCTGGGAGGTCGGCAACGAGGTGTGGGGCGGGTGGCAGTTCGGCGGGACCGACGACGCCGAGGCGTTCGCCCGCCGGGCTAACGAGTTCGTCGACGCGATGACGGCCGTCGACGACTCGATCACGGTGATCCCCGACGGAATGGACCCGAAGTACGACGATCCGAATCTCCCGAATCCCCGCGAGTGGAACCAAACGCTGTTCGAGATCGTCGGGGAGAACCTCGACGGGATCGGGATGCACCGGTACAACTGGGGGATCCGGGACACCACCGAGATCGCCAACTGGAAGGGTCGAAACGACGCGGACGCACTCGACTACAACGAAGTCCTCATCTCGTTTCCGACGCAGTTCGGCGATCTCCTCTCCGAGACCGCGAACGAGGCGGCCGAAGCGGGCCTCGAGGAGTTCCAGATCATGGTCGGCGAGTGGGGGCTGTTTCCGACGGTCGGCCAAGGCGACCCGTGGCCCGGAATGCCGACGATGGCCGGCGCGTCGTACGTCGCGGGGATGTACAACGCATTCGTTCGGGAGAGCGACGTTCTGCGACGGGGCTGTCACACCCACCTCCCAGTTCGTATGTTCCCGCCCGAGCACGCCGACCACCCGGCGAATCCGAACCCGCTGTTGCCGGTCGGCTACACGCTGGGGCTGTACGCGACCGTCTTCGAGGGTGACGAGGAGTGGTCGGTCGTCGAATCGGCCGTCGACGGCGAGACCCGCGATATCCCCGAGACTGGACACCGGATCCGGGCGATGGACGACGTCTCCTACGTCGACACCGTGACGGTCGTGACCGCCGAGGACGACGCGTGCTGTACGTTCCTCACCAATCGGAACCTTCGCGCGGGGACTGACGTCACGATCGACGTCCCCGAGGCGTTCGAGGGAACCGAGGCGACCGTCACCGTCCAACAGCCCACGGACGACCCTCACGCGATGCAGAACGGACTCGGCGAGTTCCCCGACTCGTGGTACGACTGGACCGGCCTCGAGGGCTACGAAACCGACGAGTACGAGGACGCGGTCGACGAAGACGGATCCGTGACGGTACACCTCGAGCCGTCGGCAGTTGCACGCGTTCGACTCGAGTGATCGGGTAACCGACGACGGGATTCGATCGTCGGACGGCACGTTTTTCAGCCGATTCGTGGTGATTTAGCTGAAAGATTGGGCGCTAAGCCCCCGTCCTCAAGGAGTGAACCGCGTCAGCGGTGAGCGAGTAGGGCGGGGATACAGCACCTGCACGGCTCTCAAACATTCTAATCAGTGCATTTAACTAATCACAATCACTAGCAGAAAGCAAGTCGCATGGAGTACAGTCCAAAATATAGACTCTTCCCGACGACCGATCAACGAGAGAGTCTTGACTGGACTCGTGACATCGTGCGACAAGTGTACAACCACGCACTCCACGAATTCAACCAAATCCCAGAAGACGATGGAACACTTCGACAGCGAGTCTGGCGAGTCCGAGACGACCTCCCACAACTCAAACAACAGTGGACCGACCTCAAACAGGTCTACTCCACCGTCCTACAGAAAGCCGTCGAACGCATCCGAACCAACATCACCAACCTTGGTAAGCTGAAAGCCAAAGGATACAGCGTTGGCTCGTTGAACTGGAAAGCGCCGCGTGAGTATCGGAGTTTTACGTATCGGCAATCGGGCTTCGAACTCGACAAGAAGAGTGGCCCGAACAATCGAGCGATTCTGAGACTCAAAAAAGTCCGCGGTGAGACACTAGAAATTCCAATCCGGCTCCACCGAGACCTCCCAGACCACGACGCTATCAAAGAAGTCACGGTGAAGAAAGAGCCAACGGGTGCCTGGTACGCTTCATTCTGCATCAGTACTGAGAAACCAGAGAAACCTGATGTGAACGACATAGATGCAGAGGACACCGTGGGCCTTGACCTTGGTGTTCTCAACTTCATCCACGATTCGGACGGGCGGTCCATCGGACGACTCGACTTATCCGATGCGCGAGAGCGACTCGAACGCGAGCAACGCTCGCTCTCTCGCAAGCAATACGAGTCGAACAACTGGGAGAAGCAGCGCCGTAGAGTGGCCGAGGTTCACGCTCGGATGTCGAACAAGAAGCGTGATTACAAGCACAAAATCGCGCACTTCTATACAACGGAGTACAATGCGGTCTTCGTCGAGAATTTGAACGTGAAGTCGATGCTGGAAGAGAATGATAACGCGAGGAACAAGGCTGAAGTGGGGTGGCGCGACTTCATCACCATTCTCACACATCACGGTCGAAAGAACGCGTGTCACGTGGTCGATGTCGAACCTCGTGGGACGACGAAAGAGTGCGCTGAGTGTAGCGTGGAGACGGCGAAGCCGTTGTGGGTGCGAGAACACTCGTGCCCGTCGTGTGGGTTTGAAACGGATAGGGATTGGAACGCGGCTCTCAATGTAAAGTCACGTGGTCTAGAGAAACTAGGAGTGGTTCACTCCAAAGGAACGCCTGTGAAGACTGCGACCGCTGTGGACACTCGTTCTGTGTCTGCAAGTCGCGTCGTTGAAACAGGAAGCCCCTGCCTCAAGGAAGCCGCGAAAGCGGCTGAGTAGGCAGGGGTAGTTCACATGACTCTCGAGTGGTTCGACCGGGCTCGAAAATTTCGATCGACGAAGACGGGGTCGGGCGTTTCTCCGCCGCTTCCGCTCGTCGACCCGCACCAACCGGACCGAAGGCCGGTACGACCCCTCGACCAGTCCCCAGTCCTCGTCAACTCGCTCGGTAATTAGTTCATCACGGCTGCCGTCAGGTTCGATATCGTATAGTCGTCGTTTCAGATTGCGTCGTACGAGCCTAATCGAGTTCCGTCGAGCAGGTACGCCTCGCCGTCGGCCAGTCCGTCCGGCAGAAACGGTGCGAGAAACGACTGGCCGGTGACGTTGATCCACGTTCCCCCGGCGAGGTCGTTGAACGCCGGGCAGACGACGAGATTCGGCGGCGACCGCTCGCCCTCGAGCCACCCCACTCCCTCGTAGCTCGCTCGCTCTGCGAACCCCTTCCCCGCGAGCGGCCCGCGTAGCCACGCCCGTTCGACCCGGCTGCCACCGACCTCGTCCTCGAGACGAACGCAGGGGTGTTCGTGGCCGACGCAGATTACCTCGGCCTCGAGCACCTCCCGTGCGGGCCAGGTGTGGCCGTGACAGACACCCACACTCCCGAGGCGGACGCCGCTGCCGGGGACGACCTCGAGATCCGGGAGCCACGACTCGATGTCGCCGTCGTGGTTGCCCTTGACCAGCGTCACTTCGAGCGTCGGTGGCAACGACTCGAAGAGCACCTCGAGTTCGCCGCGCTCGGCGCCGCCAGGGTCGCCGATCGAGTGCATGAGATCGCCCAGAACGACGAGGCGATCGGGGTCGGTCTGCTCGAGGATCGACAGGAGGTGGTCGCGTCGGTCGGCGGCGCGGCTGGGGACGTCGACGCCGCGCTCGTATCGGAGGCCGGCCTCGATACCCGCGTGGTAGTCGGCGATCAGGAGTGCCCGTTCGCTCTCTCCCTCACTATCGCCGCTGCCCGACTCGAGTCGAGCGATCGCGGCCGGTTCGTCGGGAACTGGTTCGACCAGTGGCACTGCCACGGCTTCAGATCGGCTTCAGCGTCTCGTCGTCCGGTTCGTAACACTGCCCGCCCATCAGCGCGTCCTCGATGGCGTCGTCGACGTCGTCCTCGTCGGCACCGGTCTCCTCGGCGACCGTCTCGACGATGGCCGTCCGGTCGGCACCGCTCCCGTCGTCGAGTTCGCGCATCGTGTCGACGACGTACTCCTGGAGGTCGACGTCTTCGGCTGGTTCCTCGCCAGTGTCGTCGGTTTCACTCGATGGTTCGGGGTCGGTCTCCGATTCCGTCTCTGTCTCTGTCTCTGTCTCTGTCTCTGTCTCTGCCTCCGACTCCCCACTCGAGTCTTCGAGTCCATCGCTCTCGGTCTGGAAGTCGCCGAGGCCGCCGGATTCGGTTTCTGCCTCTGCTTCTGTTTCTCCTTCTGTTTCCGTTTCCGTTTCCGTTTCAGCTTCACTTTCCTCGGTATCGACATCGACGTCTGCAGCGGATCCGGTCTCCGCCTCCGTCTCCGATTCCAGCTCGTCGTCCGGCTCCGGAACGTCGATATCCGCTTCGCCAGGCTCGTCGACCTCCGCGCCCGTCGTGAACTCTGTGCCGAACTCCGCTTCGATCTCGGCGCGTTCCTCCTCGTCCATCTCGTACATGTCGTCGTCGAAGTCACTCGAGTCGACGGTCTCGAGGTCGTCCGTACTCGAGTCCACGTCTGTCGCTTCGTCCGTCTCTTCGGTGTCGTCTCCTTCGATATCGTCGGTCGTCTCCGTCTCCGTCTTCGTCTCCGTCTCTCTCTCCGTGATCTCGGCGGAGTCATCGGCCGACGCCGTCTCGTCGACTTCAACGTCGGACTCGACGACCGCGTCGGTATCGCTCGAGGAGTCTGACTCGAGAGCATCACCCTCCGAATCGTCCGTGGCTGTCGTCGCTGTCTCCGGTTCCGATTCCGTCACAGCCTCGGACCCAACCGAACCGTCGTCGGCTGCGGTCGTCGATGCTGTATCCGGATCCGGACTTGCAGTCACATCGCTACCGACGGCTTCGTCCACGTCCACGTCGAGTCCACCCACACCGGCGAGGTCGGCGAACGTCGCGCCTCGCCCGTCGGTCCCGTTGGGGGCCAGCGCGAACGAACCGACCTCGTCGCGCTCGCCGGCGACGACGCGAACCGCGTCGGCCGCCAACTCGTGAAGCCCCGCGAGGTAGTCCGGCGTCGTCCCGTAATGGTCCTGTGCGAGTGGAATCCCTCGAGCCAGCCCCTCCTCGAGACCGTTCTCGCGGAGGACGTCGGTCAGTTCGTCGCCGCTGGCGTCGATCCCGGCCGCCGTCGCGTAGGCGCCGACGCGCTCGATCGTCTGTTCGGCGGTGGTGACGACCCAGCGGTCGCGCGTCTCGGCGTCGACGGTCGCGAGGCTCTCGGGCCGAACCGAGGTGTAGACCCGCTCCGAGTCTTCGGGCTGGAAGGTCCGTGCCTTGCCCGTCACGGCGACGAACAGTGGCGGCTCCGCCCCCTCGAGGAAGGCCAGCGCTTCGGGCTGGTACTGGCCGGCGTAGACGACGAACGCGCCGGTGGGGTCGACGATACGGGCTCGTAGCATCTCGTCGTTGACCGGCGTAATCTCTGTGAGCGTACCGACGGCGAACAGGCGGTTGACCCGCGCGCCCGTCGGCGTGATCACGTAGTTCGGGGCTCGCTCCTCGTCGCTCTCGGCGTGAGAGAGCGAGGCGTCGTCGTACTCCGCGGCGAACAGCCGGTAGGCGACCTCGCGGCCGACGTCTCCGGTTGCGCTCGAACTCGAACTCGAACTCGAATTCGAACTCATGCGTCCACCTCCGTCTCTACACCGGCTCCAGCGCCAGCGTCGCCGTCGACCGCCTCGAGGAACGCCGCCGCGCGTTCGGTCGGATCGTCGTCGCTCTCGTCGAACGAACTGGCGTCCAGATTGGCGCCGTACTCGTCGACCGAGAGGTGACCGCGGACGCGGTACTCCCGGCCGACGATCTTCTCGCGGATGGTGTCCGCGACCGCTTCCTGGTCCATCGCGTCGCGGGCCTCCTCGAGAGCGTCCTCGAGGTCGCCGCCGTAGACCTGTTTCGTGAGTTCGTCGTCCAGAACTGCGGTGACGGTGCCGGTGCCGTCGTCGAGGATCGCCTTCACGCGGAGGTCGTCGATCCCGTCGACGTCGCCGTGGGTCCGACACTGCCCCTTCTGGACGACCCGGCGACACTCCGGACAGCGCTGGATGAGTCCGGAGCCGTCGCGGACGGCGATCAGGTTCCCGACGAGTTCGACGTCGTAGACGCCGCCCGTCGCGACCGCCTCGCCGACCCCCATCGTCGGGGCGTCGCTGCCGACGTCGACGTCGTGGTCGAGCGCCGTCACGGTCGAGAACTCCGAGACGTTCACCTCGGGAACCCCGCGGAACTCGCGGACGTAGGCGTTCTCGATTCTGACCGACGCACCTTCCTCGATCTCCGGGGCGGGGTCCCAGTTGGTGAACGGAAGCCGCCCGCTCTCGTCGCCGAAGACGCCGCTTAGAATGTCGGTCTCGCCGTCGCGGCCGTCGATCGTCCGGCGTTCGCACTCGAGGACTTCGACCTCGATGGTCACTGCGCGGTCGCCCGTCTGGAGTTCGGCGAGTGTCGCGTCGCCGCCGACCTCGTAGGGGACTTCCAGAGCCTCTTCTTCGAACGCGAGCGAGGTGCTCTCGCCCAGATTCAGTTCGGGTTCGCCGTCCCACTCACGGACGCCGGCGTTGCCGGCGGTGATCGTGTCGCCCGGCGAGAGGCCGAAGTCCTCCCAGGCGGTGTAGTCGATGACGCCGGTCTCGTCGGCGAGTCGGCCCTCGACGATGACGTGATCCGAGCCCTGATAGCGGATCGAGCGCTCGCCCGCCGTGAGCACGCGCGCGGTGACCGTGACGTTGCTCGAGTCGGGCGTAACGTCGCCGATGTCCTTGGCCGAGGGCGTCCCGCCGCCGCTCGAGCCGTCGCCGTACTTCCGGCGAAGGCTCTGTTTGGCCTCGTCGATCGGGACGCTGTACTCCACGAGATTCTGCAGGTCCTGCGTGACCTCCTCTTTGTCAACGCCGAGGTCGGAGGCGAGTTCCTCGACATGATCTTCGAAATCCATCAATCTCCCTTCGAGTCGGGAGTTAAAAAGCGTTCCCGCAGCGGATCGAAAGTGAAGCCGGCGCCAGTCTTGAACGACTCTCTCCGGCTTCGGTGGATCCCTGCGACCCCTCGAGTGGCGGCGAACGGCGCGGGTCTTTTGACACCCTGCCCGACAGGCGAGCGTTGGGCCTCCCCACACGTAACCGGACACATGGTGAGTCACGAAACGCACTCGAACTGCCCATTCACCGGCGAGACGCTCCGGGAGCGTAATACATAGGTACCGTGTCAGTGACTGACTCCCACCGTATGGAACGAGAGCACGCCGTCGGCGTCGTCGGTGTCGGGACGATGGGACAGCACTTCGTCGAGTGGCTCCTCGAGGACGGATTCCCCGTGTTCGTCTTCGACGTCGACGACGACCGGATCGACGTCGCGGAGGCGAGCGGTGCGACCGGCGTTTCGTCCCCCGCAGCACTCGCGGATCGAGCCGAAACCGTCGTTCTCTCCCTCCCGGGGAGTCAGTACGTCGAGCGAGTGATGGAAGGAGGGGGTGACGGAGACGACACCGACACTGCCAACGGCATCCTCGCGACCCTCGGCGAGGGCCAGTTGGTCGTCGACACGGGCACGACTCGAGTCGAAACCGACCTTCACTACGCTCGCGAGTGTCGGGACCGAGATGCCCACTTCGTCGACGCCCCGTTGACCTGGAGCGGCCCGGGGAATCGGCCGACGATGTTCGTCGGCGCCAGCGAGGAAGGCTACGCGCGAGCACGACCCGTTCTCGAGGTTCTGAGCGCCCAGCACCACCACTTCGGCGGTCTCGGATCGGGACAGATCGTCAAAGCGGGGCATCGACTTCGACAGAACAATATGGCGATGGTCGACGCCGAGATGGTCGAGTTCCTCCGAAACAACGGCGTCGACCCCGAGGCCGCGACCGACCTCCTGGATCTGGACGTTGCCGACCGACTCTTCGAGGAGACCTATCCCTCGACCGAGGGATGGGCGGCGGCGACGGAGACGGAGACGGAGACGGCGACTGCCGGTACCGACGGTCGGAACGGAACCGACGGGACGTCCGAGGCTAGCGACGACACCGCACCTGATGGACTCGAGGGCGCGAGAACAGCCGCTCCGCGGGACGATCTCTGCGAGGGAGCGGTCCGACCGCGGATGGCGGTCTCACACTGGGCGAAAGACCACGCCTACGCGATCGAGATCGGTCACGCCAGCAACACGGCGCTCCCGGTCTCTTCTGCGGTTTACCAGGCGATGCTCGCGTCCCAGAACTACGCCGAGTCGCTGTTCGACCGCGAACTCGGCTTTCAGGATCCCGACTGGTTCGATCGGGCGGATCCGATCAGTCACTTCCGTCGCCTCAACCGACCGGCCGAAGAGTGGCGACGCGTCGGACGGAACGACTCCGACGGACTCGACGCTCCTGCCGATCCTGCCGATCAGGATCCCGAAGACGACCGGTGAACGCGAACCCTCGGAACCGACCGCTCGGCGTTCGCTGGCGTCCAATCGTCCTCGAGCATCCGAGAGCCTTAGGTTCATAATCGAGCCCGCGAAAGGTTCGAGCGACTATGGAACGCCTCCGTGCGGCACTCGGCGGTCTCGCGTTCGTCGTCGCCATCTTCGGTGGAATCGTCGTGATCCGCGTCCTCACGCGAGCGCTGTACGCGGCGATCTGGTTCGCAGAGACGGTCGCGACGTTCGCGTTCGCCTGTCTCGTCGGCTACGTCGTCTACCGGATTTTACTCGGCTCGAGCGACGATCCGCGACGGTCGGTTTGAGCGGTCTCGATCTCGATACTTGTCTTCGGAACACGGTGTTCTGAACGCGCTGATGTATCGGCGGACGTCGGGGTGGTTCACTCCTCCGTGGAGGAATTCGATGTCCGCTTCTTCCGCAGTCGTGAGTTCGAGTCGGTCGCAATCGATGAACGTCGATCCTGGCATGTGTGTCGGCGAGTGTGTGAGTGTGTGAGTCTATCTCTCTGGTCGAGCGATCGAGTACCGCGACGGTTCGGGCACTGGCCCTCGTTTGCGTGTCCACTACACGAGCGAGAACTGGCGCCTCAACAGCGAAGAGAAACGGTCATCGGTCGGCCTCTCTTCCGATAGAGTCTCAACTGGAATAAGATCTTCGATTGACAGTTAGGCACCGCTACTGAGTCGAACGTTCGGATGGCACAACGCTCTTCGGACGGTACTGCTCTACTCGGTATTTCGATCGCGATTCGGTCACTCAGTCTCGAGAACCTGTCTCTCACTCTCTCTCGATCGAACCTACGCACACGACGCGACTCGCCAGGTGGTCGCGGACGTGTACGACCACTTTTCGATCTCGAGTTCGTCGACCGAGTTCTGCAACTGGACCATCAGCGCGCCGATCTCTTTGGGCGACAGGTCGACGTCGTCGGCGATGAACTTGCCTTTGACGTAGATCTCGCCCGACTGCTGCTCGACTTGCTCTCGGAGGTAACTCACGAGTCGTCGTGCTTTCGGGGAGCTGTGCTGGGTGGCGGTGGTTGCTTGTGTACTCATTAGTATGGGGTGTGGCTGTGGCCAGCGATCGCACATGCACTGTACACGGCGAGGAAGCTGGCACTGGTTAGCAGTGTGATCGTTACGATACCGGTTACCACCAACACGAGCGCCAGCAGGGGAAGCAGGATCGTCGCCCAGAAGGCACTCGCACGGAGGGCCGACAGAATCGACTGACTCACGGTGCTCGCGACCTGGTGGGCAGTGGTGCGAGCGTGTGGGTCAGTGTTCGGTGTTGGCAGCATTTCTCTCGCCTCACTCACCCCTTGTTCCCTCGACCCCATATAAACGACATATCATGAGTTGTGATTCATCTCATTTCACGACTGTCTGTTTACACGACCACATTTCAGGTCATTTTACGGGCCAAAAGAACGGCCCCAGAACGCTTTAGACCTTTTAGAACTCGAGCTAAATGCGCTTCTCCAAATCACATACCTCTCTCTTTGGCGGCGACATATCGCCGGTGAACTGACGAAATCGGACCCGAAAACCGTTACTGACGACCGCCGAAAGACGTGGTATGCACGTCGTCGTCAACGCCGCGATGAGCGCGGACGGAAAGCTCTCCTCGAGACGCCGCGAACAGATCACGATCAGCGGCCCCGAGGACTTCGCCCGCGTCGACCGCCTCCGCGCACGAAGCGACGCCGTCGTCGTCGGCGTCGGCACCGTCCTCGCGGACGACCCACACCTCACGCTCGACGACCCGGAGCTTCGCGAACAGCGTCTCGAGGCCGGAAAATCCGAACACCCCGCCCGCGTCGTCGTCGATTCGAACGCGCGCACGCCGACTGACGCGCGAATCGTAGACGACGCGGCGGCGACCTACCTGTTGGTCAGCGAGTCGGCGCGGTTCGACCGGCGGGCCGAACTCGCTCGACCGTCCGTGGAGTTCGTCACCGCCGGCGAGGGCCGGGTCGACCTCCTGCGAGCGTTCGCCTCGCTCCAAGAGCGGGGCATCGAGGAGGTAATGGTCGAAGGCGGTGGCGAACTCATCTTTTCGCTCGTGGAGTCCGGACTGGTCGACGAGCTCTCGGTGTTCGTCGGTCCCCAGCTCGTCGGCGGCCGGGACGCTCCCACGTTGGCCGACGGCGACGGATTCGTGGAGAACTTTCCGGAACTGACCCTCGAGGACGTCGAGCGAATGGACGACGGCGTGTTGTTGCGGTGGACGCTAGCGGAGTGAGTGGGGTTCGATCCGGGATCGGTTTCGGTAACGTCTCCAGCGACACCGCTACCGACACCGCCGCCTACGCCGGCACTTCCATCGGCTCGCGATCCCAGTGGCGGTGCTCCGCGACAGCGTCGACGAACGCCTCGAGGAATTCCTCGAGGTCGTCGCCCTGACTCGTCACGACACCTGCCTCCGAGACCAGTCCGTCCGACTCGTCGCCGGCCATCTCGATCTCCGGGAGGTCGACGTCCGCGAGTAGCTCGGTGCCCTCGCCGAGGGCGGCGATCGGCTTG
The DNA here is from genome assembly GCA_025517485.1 of Natronoglomus mannanivorans. Taxonomy (GTDB): domain Archaea; phylum Halobacteriota; class Halobacteria; order Halobacteriales; family Natrialbaceae; genus Halomontanus; species Halomontanus mannanivorans. Next base: position 44,625 of record JAOPKB010000017.1, read on the forward strand.
TAGTGTTTGAACGTCTCCGCGACGAACTGCTTGGCGTCGCCCTGTTCTCGCAGGGCGTCGACGCTGTCGCTCCCGCCCGGAACGACGATCGCGTCGAACAGGATCGAGCCGGTCGTCGCGTGGCTCTCGTCGGCCTCGACCGTTTCGCCACCTTCGCCCTCCTTGTCGCCGAGCACCTTCGAGACGATTTCGACTCTCGCACCCGCTTCCTCGAGCGTCGATTTCACTTCGGAGACGTGCTCGTCGTCGAACCCGTCGTCGACGAGGACGGCGATCTTCCGGGTCTCGATGGTGTCGGGCGTTCGGTTCTCCATGCTCAGCGACGGATCTTCGCGGTCGTGGTCTGACATCTCGTTGCCCGGCTCTTCGGGTGGTTCGATCCCGATGCCTTCCGCGACCCGTTTGGCGAACTCGTGGTCGACGTTGTTGAACATGTCGTAGACCATCCGCTCGCGGATCTCCACCCGGTCGACCTTGCCGAGTTCGAAGTGGGCCGCTTCGACGATGTTCTGTTTTTCGACGTCAGTCATGCTGTTCCAGAACAGTCGCGCCTGATCGAAGTGGGTCTTGAAGCTCTCGCTTCGGTTTCGAATCTTCTTCCCGTCGACCTTCTCGGCGTGGTGTTCGTAGCCGCCTTCCTCCTCGGAGGCCTCCTGTGGGTCGTCGTCGCCGATCGAGTTCGGCTTGTACGACACCTTCCCCGAGTTGATCTCCTGGCGCATGAACCCGGCGCGCTGGTTGTTGTGGCGGTCGGCCAGCGGCCGGTTGATCGGGAGCTCGTCCCAGTTGGCACTGTTGAACCGGTTGAGCTGGGTGTCCTGGTAGGAGAACAGCCGCCCCTGCAAGAGCGGGTCGTTCGAGAAGTCGATTCCGGGGACGACGTTTCCGGGGTGAAAGGCGACCTGTTCGGTCTCCGCGAAGAAGTTGTCCGGGGCCTCGTTCAAGACCATCTTGCCGATCGGCTGGACCGGCACCTCCGTCTCGGGGACGATCTTCGTGGGATCGAGGACGTCGAAGTCGAACTCGTCGGCCTCCTCCTCGGTGAACACCTGGACGCCCAGCTCCCACTCGGGCTCGTACCCCGCCTCGATGACGTCGTAGAGGTCCTGTCGGTTGAAGTCGGGGTTCTTCCCCGCGATCTTCTGGGTCTCGTCCCACACGAGCTGGTTGGTCCCGTACTTGGGGGTCCAGTGGAACTTGACGAATCTCGACTCGCCTTCGTCGTTGATCAGTCGGAAGGTGTGGACGCCGAAGCCCTGCATCATCCGGTACGCGCGGGGGAGCGCGCGCCCCGAAAGCACCCACATGATCATGTGGGTAATCTCCGGTTTGAGCGAGGCGAAGTCCCAGAACGTGTCGTGGGCCGCGGAGGCCTGGGGCGTCCCGTCGTCGGGTTCGGGCTTGATCGCGTGGACCAGATCGGGGAACTCCATCGCGTCCTGGATGAAGAACACCGGGATGTTGTTCCCGACGAGGTCCCAGTTCCCATCTTCCGTGTAGAACTTCGTGGCGAAGCCGCGGACGTCCCGGACCGTGTCCGCGGAGCCGCGCGAGCCGACGACCGTCGAGAACCGGACGAAGACCGGCGTCTTCCGCTCGGGATTCTGGAAGAGGGAGGCCTTCGTCAGCTCCGAGATGTCGTCGAACCCCTCGAGGTCGGGGTCCTCGTAAGGTTCGAAGTAGCCGTGGGCGCCCGTCCCGCGGGCGTGAACCACGCGTTCCGGGATGGATTCGTGGTCGAACTGCGTCATCTTCTCCCGGAAGTGGAAGTCCTCCATGATGGTCGGTCCGCGTTCGCCGGCTTTCAGCGAGTTGTCCGTGTCGCTGATGCGGACGCCGTGGTCCGACGTCAGGTACTCTCCCTCGGGATTTTCTCGAACCTCGTCGAGTTGCTCTTGTTTGCTCTCCTCGTCGAGCTCGCCGTCGTGGCTGTCGCTGGTTCCGGGCTGGGACGACTCCATCTCCTCTCCGCCGTCTGCCGATCGTTCGGGTTCCTGTTCGTCCTCGTCTCGGCTCGAATCGTCGGTGGCCATGGCGGTTCGTTCACCCTTCCACGATCACCGTGGTAAACGTACGCAGTCACATTATTTTTGAACTGAACACTCGAGAATACTGTCTCGGCCCACTCACTCCTCGATCAGTCGAGACACCGACTGTCGAACGCACCCTCGAGCGTCTCCCGAACGAACTCGTCGACCCGTCCGCGGTCGACGCCGCCATCGGCGTGTTCCGAGGGATCGATCTCCGGGAGGAGAACCTCCTCGGGTTCGAACAGGCGACCGACGACCGCGTCACCCTCGCCGCGACGCTTTCGCTCGGCGAGCCGGCGCGTTCGCTCGAGGAAGTCGGCGTCGATCCAGTCACCGTCTTTGTCTCTGTCTCTGTCTCTGTCAGCGTCGCTAACTTCCTCGAGGAACTGCGGAAAGTCCAGCGTCGGAAATCGGTGTGTCTCGCGGACGTACTGTGCGTACAGCACGCCGCGGGCGACGTAGAGGTGGCGTTTGACGGTTCGATCGGTCGTCGCCTCCGTATAGTCGTCGGTGGCTTTCGGGATCGATCGCACCGATCCGTTCTCGTCGCCGTCGTCCGCATCTGTACTCGCGGGCCGGACCAGATACTCGTCTCCGCGATCTTCGAGCACGCGGTAGGCGAGCTCGCCACCCTCGGACTCGAGCAACCGTCCCTGCAGGTACTTCCGGTACTGTCTCACCGCGAGCGACCGGTAGTGATGGTAGAGAGCGATCGGGACGAACGAGTCGCCGACGTCGGCTTCGAGTCGCGCCAGCGGATCGAACTCCCGGTACCGAAGCGGGCTGTGGAGGAACTCGAACGCCGTCGGGTTCGAGTCGACGACCAGTTCGGCGAACCGGCGGACGTTCCACCCCTGGCACTCGTAATCCCCCCGAGAGAACTCGAGTGCTGATTCGGGACCGTCGAGCGTGGCGTACTCGACCGGCCGCTGGGCGAAGACGAAGACGACGTCGTAATCGCTGTCGGCGTGTGCGAGGTTCCAGGCGCGACTGCCGACGTCGCGAGCGGCGACCACACGGACGCCGTGGCGGTCTTCGAGCGCTTCGAGTGCGCCGTCGACCGATGAGCCGGACATACGAAGGCGGTCGACTCGAGTGGACAACTAGCTGTTGGTTTTTCGTTACGTTCGGACTCGCCCTCGCTCGCGGGCGCTCACACCCGCGGCGACGTCGAACGAGAAACCGAGTCTCTCGAGTCGCCCATCAGGAACGGATCGTGTTCACTGTTCGTGGGTACGAACTGTCGAACGCTCCGTGCGACCATACTACATAAACCTGTTCAGCACCAATTCGCCACCTAATGAGCGATCCGGTGGGGACCGACAACGAGCTATTTCGGAGTCGCGACGACGAATCCGAGTCACTTCGGCGTTGCCTGACACTCGTCAACACCATCGACGACGGCGTCTACCAGCTCGACACTGAGGGCCGGTTCGTCGCCGTCAACGATGCCATCGTCGACGCGACGGGCTACGCTCGAGACGACCTCCTCGGTCAGCACGTCTCGGCCGTCGTGGAAGACGCAGACGCCAGGCGTCTCGAACGGGAAACCCGTGACCGGCTCGAGTCCGGTGCGGATCCGAGTACGACGTTCAACCTCGTGATCGAAACGGCTGCTGGTGACCGCATTCCCTGCGAGCTTCGATTTAGCCTCCTCGTCGAGGGTGGTGAACTCGAGGGCACCGTCGGCGTCGTTCGGACGGTCGACGAGCACGACCGAGCGAACGACCAACTGCCGTCGATCTGGCGGACGAACGATTCGATCTCGTCGGTCATCAACGAGGCCAACGTCGGTGTGTTCGTCCTCGACGACGAGTTCGACGTCGTGTGGATCAACGACACGATCGAGGAGTACTTCGGTGTCGACCGAAGCGAGGCTATCGGCCGGGACAAGTCGTCGCTCATTCGGGAGACGATCCGCAACCACCTCGCCGATCCCGAGACGTTCACGGAGACGGTACTGGCAACCTACGAGGACAACACCTACGTCGAACAGTTCGAGTGTCGGATTACGGCCGGTGACGATCGTGAGGAACGCTGGCTCGAACATCGCAGTAAACCGATCGAGTCGGGACGGTACGCCGGGGGGCGTGTCGAACTCTACTACGATATTACCGACCGAAAGGAGGCCCAACGAGCCAGACAGGAGAGCGAACGGCGGTTCCAGACGCTGGTCGATACGGTCGAAGAGTACGGGATATTCATGCTCGATACCGAGGGGCGTGTTATCAGCTGGAACGAGGGAGCCGAGCGGATCCACGGCTACAGTTCGGCGGAGATTCTCGGCGAGCACTTCTCGAGGTTCTATACGGAGGCCGCTCGAGCGGACGGTATTCCGGAGGACAACCTCGCGCGAGCGAGAGACGCCGGGACGGTCGAGGACGAGGGCTGGCGCGTCCGCGAGGACGGCTCGACGTTCTGGGCGGACGCGACGATTACGGCCATCTACGACGAGGACACGTTGCAGGGGTACGCGAAGGTCACTCGAGATATGACCCAGCGCCGAGAACGGGAGCAACGATTGCGCCGCGAGTACGAACTGACCGACCAGATACTGGAGGCCAGTCCGGTCGGCATCGCGGTCGTGAACCCGGATGGATCGGCTGCCCGTGCGAACGAACGGATGGGGGAATTGCTCGACTTGCCGATGGACGACGCGTCCGTCTACACCACGGCCCAGCAGGACATATACGACGCGAACGGTGAGTTTCTCCCGCTCGAGGAACGACCCGTTTCCCGCGTCTTCGACACGGGAGCGCCCGTGATCGATCGGGAAATTCTCCTCGAACGGTCGGACGGACAGCGCCAGTGGCTCTCGATAAACGCCAGACCGATCACCGACGAACGGGGAACGCCCGAGCAAGTCGTCGAAACCGCGACGGATATCACCGATCTCAAAGAGCTGGCAGAGCGGCGCAAGCGGGAACTCACAGAGCGTGAGAAGGAACTGGCCGCCGTCCAGCTCGTGACGAACCTGCTCGAAACCGGCGACCAACCGACCGACGAATTATTGCGAGAGTTCGTCACGACTCTCCCGCAGTTTTTCCAGCATCCGGAGCGAACCGCCGCGCGCGTTTCGGTCGGTGACGTCGATGCGACGACAGGCGCATACGCACCGTCCGACCAGCGGATCACCGCCTCCAGCAGGACCGTCAACGAGACACCGATCACGATCGACGTCGTCTTCCACGAGGGGGACGCTCGTTCGGCCAACGACACGGGAGGCTTTTTCGACGAAGAACAGGAGCTGATCGAGACGCTCGCGACGCTTCTGAAGCTCAATTTCGATCGGAACGAGTACATCGACGATCTACAGGAATCGAACAAACGCCTCGAGCAGTTCGCCTACGCGGCCAGCCACGACCTTCAGGAACCGCTCCGGATGATCTCCAGTTACTTGCAACTCATCGAGCGTCGGTACGCCGAGGAACTCGACGACGACGGCGAGGAGTTCCTCGCGTACGCCGTCGACGGTGCCGAACGGATGCGCGAGATGATCGACGGTCTGCTCGCGTACTCCCGCGTCGAAACCCGTGGCGATCCCTTCGAACGGATCGACCTCGATACGGTGCTGGCGGACGTCCTCGAAGATCTTCGGCTCTCGATCGAGGACCACGACGCGGAGATCACCGCCGATTCGTTGCCGACCGTCGAGGGTGACGCCAGCCAACTCCGACAGGTGTTTCAGAACCTGCTCGACAACGCACTCGAGTACAGCGGTGACGAGCCGCCACGAGTCCACGTCGGTGCCGAGCGCAACGGAAACGAGTGGATCGTCTCGGTTCGCGACGAGGGAATCGGTATCGCACCCGACGACGGTGACCGTGTTTTCGAGGTGTTCCAGCGACTGCACACCCACGACGAACACGCCGGAACCGGGATCGGACTCGCGCTCTGTCAGCGTATCATCGAACGCCACGGCGGGGAGATCTGGGTCGAGTCGGAGCCGGGTGAGGGTGCGACGTTTTCGTTCACGATTCCGGTTCTCGACGAGTGACCGTCCTGTGTTGACTCTTCTCCGTTCTGTCTACGGTCTCGGCCCCCGTCGACGGAACAGTCAGTCGGTCGTCTCCGTCCGATCCGTCTCACCATCCCAGTAGTCGACGGTGTCCTCGCGACGGTAGTAACCGTCCAGCGTCCGCTCGCCCCGGCCGCCGGGCGGTGTGCCGACGAACACCCCGAGTTTGTCGGAGTCGGGGTAGACGGTGACGTCGGGTTCGTCCATCGTCGACAGCACGAGGTACGAAAGCGGTTCGTCGGAGTCGTTGATCACTCGGTGAGCGCCTCGCTCGTCGGCGGGAAGCGCGACGTACACGCCTTCCTCGAGCGAGGTCGTCTCCCCGTCGAGTCTGAGCGTTCCGTTGCCCGAGAGAACGTACAACGCCTCTTCGTTCGCCGTGTGATAGTGGTACGGCCACGACCGTTTTCCCGGCGGAATTTCGTACAGACTGCAACCGATCCGGTCGCCGCCGGCGGCCTCGCCCAGTTGCTTCCGTCTGAAGAACGTCTCGCCTTCCTCGAGTGCCGTCCACTCCACGTCTTCCGCGTCGACTTTCCCCATACGTTCTCCTCGGCCAGTGACAGTATATATGCCGGTGGTCCGACTGATCGGATCGTCTTTTCCCGATTCTGTCTCCTTCTCACGCATCGTTCGTTCTTCGAATCTGTAAGAAAGAAAAACTTATCACGCCATTACTGGTTGTCTCGACTATGGCTCTCGTGGCTCGCCCCTCCGATGCGGCGATCGGTTCCGTCCTCGTTCTGCTCGTGGGACTGGCCCTGCTGGGACCCACGGTCGCCGCCGAGGCCGGGTTCGCAGCACCCCTCCACGAGGAGCGAACGGCCGTCGGCGAGCCACTCGAGGGAGAGAACGTGGACGTGGACGTCGACATCGTCCCCTACGACTCTCTCACTGCAGACGAACAGGAGATATTCGACGAGGCGGTCGAGACCGACGGGAGCGCGACCGGAACGATCGAGGGTGTCGAGTACGTCGACCGTGAGGGGGTCGTCTATCCGGTCACGGTCGAGACGGCACCAGCGTCGAGTACGATCCCGGTTCTGTACGGAACGTTGATCGTCGGAACCATCGTCACTGCAGTCGGGCTGGTGACGACGTTCTCGACGGTCGGAATGCCGGCGTACGGTCTGCTGGTCGATCTGGTCGGCCCCACCGCGCTGATCGCGTTCTGGATCGTCGTCGTCGCGGTCGTCGTCTGGACCGCGTTCGTGCCCTTCGGCTACGAGGTAGCCTCGATTTCGACGGGGCCGGTCGCCGACTCGCCCGGGAACGCGGCGACCGTGTCACTCGCCGACCAACCGGCCGACGTGCAGCAACTCGTCCGCTCGACTCTCGAGGACTCGGCCTCGACCGGCGGCGAGGTCGAGACCGTCGAACTCGACCGAATGACCCGCCTTCCCGACGAGTTCGCGACGGCGGAGTACCTCTCCGTCGACGGGGAGTACTATCTCCTCGAGACACGGAACGACGCCGGAGCGACGCTCCAGATCGCCCTCGTCGGTATTTTCAGCCTCGTCTTCCTCACTGTGACGACGCTTTTGACTCTCGAGTTCGCCGACGAATCCGACGACGCGGAGGACGGCCCATCGGTCGGCGATCGAACCCGGTAGTGGTCGCTCGAGAGGCTTCTATCGAGGGGCGTCCGACCCGCCCGACGCGATTCGACCGCTCGAGGGGACATCGAAGATTCGATGGCGTCGTTCACACGGTTCATACCGTTCAGGCGGACTCGACAGTACGCTCGAGATGAGACTCCGTGTCGAGAGGACTCGAAATCGTGCCGATTCCGCTCGAGCGCCGCGTTCGACCGCCGATAACTCTCGTACCTGTCATCTAAACCTCACCTGTCTTCCCCGGTCTAGATGTGTTTCTGGAGTATCACAAAACGGTTCGAGACGCCGTTAGGCTCGGGAATACACCTTAGTAGCCACTGGTTACTTCCATCACGCCTCGTGAAAGTCACGGGAACCCAAAAAATGATTGATACCTCGAGTGATCCAATCCGGGGGCATGTCGATACTCGACCGGCGGCGCTTTCTCTGTTCGGCAGCGACTGCAGCGACCATCGGTTCGGTAGTAGGGACAGGGGTTTCTGGAGAGCGGCGGGCACCGACGCAAACGCAGTGGGAGTGGGTCGACAGCGGGCGAACCTACAGCGCGCTGGCCGACTCGCTGCACGTCGACGACGGCTACCTGTTCGTCGGGACCGTCCGCGACGGCACCGATCCGAGCGAGGGTCTGGCGATGAAGTGCGACCCGAGCGGGGCCGTCGACTGGACCCGACGCTACGCCTCGCCCGACCAGGAGGAGGGGCTCGAGCAAGACCCCCAGATGGGCCCGATTCCACAGGACGGGTTCTCGTTCGCGCTTCCGGCGGGGAACGAAAACGGTGACGGCGACGACGGCTATCTGCTGGTCGGGTGGACGTACTACGACAACACCGCCGTCTACGTCGGCCGGCTCGTTCGCGTCGGTCCATCCGGTCGGGTGCAGTGGGAGCGGTCGTTTACCGACCTCGAGGACGCCTCGGCGTACAGCTACCTCGCCGACGGCATCCGGACCGACAACGGCTACCTCCTCTGTGGAATGGAGTCGCCGGGGATCATGCTTGGCGGCGCCGGCTGGCTCGTCTCGGTCACCGACGACGGCTCGGTCAACTGGCACCGCCGCTATCCCGCGACGGATCGCGACTTGGAGCAGACGGGACGACGTGACGTCTTCACCTCAATCACGCGGTTCGACGACGAGTTCGTCCTGTCGGGGTACTACGACCCCGACGACGACGGGACCAACGCACGCGCGTGGACGGTCGGCCTCGACGACTCGGCGGAGGTCCGCTGGGACGACCGGTTCGACCTCGCAGTCGACGGACCGACCCGCGCCTACGACGTCGCACGGAGCGAGTCGGACGCCTACGACTTCCTCGTCGTCGGCGCGGCCGGTCCGAGCGTTCGACTCGGCGATCGGGATCACTCCCATCCCCACGACCCCGGCGTCGAGGGCGACGGGTTCGTCGCCGCGTACACAGTCGACGGCGAGCGGGTGTGGCTGCAAGACCGGGACGACACGCCGATGTTCACCGCGACGTCCGGGGACCGGGGCGTCGTCTGCGGCGGCTCTCACGATGGACGCGGCTGGGTCGGCACGCTCGAGCGAACCGATTTCGAAGCCGACGACGAGTGTGCGGTCACGTCCCTCTGTGACGCCCACGACGGCGAACTGGTCGCCTCGGGCCGACGGATCTCGAGCGACCGAACGGAGGGGTGGGCGCGGTTGGTCGACGGACTCGAGACCGATAGCGAGGGAACCGACGACGGTGACGGCGAGGACGATACTCGAGACGCCGAGGACGCCGACGGTGACGAGTCGAAGGCGGACGACTCCGACCCCGAGGATGCCGGTGATTCGGACGACAGTAACGGGGACGGTGACGGTAAGGATAACGACGATTCGGACCCGAACTCGAACTCGGACGAGGACCCGGAGGATCCCGACGAAGACGACACCGACACCAACGGGGACCCCGGAGAACGCACCATCGAATTCGTCGACTGCCAGACGGTCCGCGTGGTCGGCGACTTCGAGGACGTGATCCTCGGACTCGCGTTTCAGGCTCCCGATGGCGACCTCGGAACGATTCAGGAACCGGTCGGCGGTGTCGACGGCGAACGAACTATCCACGGCCCCTCCGCGTTCGACGTAGGAACCGAGGCCGCCGTCGTCACCTACGCCGAGGGCTTCGACGAAACGCCAGCCACGCCCGGTCTGGGAACCGTCAGCACCGAGAACCCGACGCTCGAGGAGTGCGAGCAGGAACATCTGGGAGAGCTCGTCGACGGTGGCGAGGGCGACGAAGTGGCCGACGGCGGCACGATCGAGTTCCTCGACTGCGAAACCGCACGCGTCACCGGGACCTTCGAGGACGTCATGCTCCACCTCACCTGGTGGTCTGCGGAGGGACTTCCCGGAACGATCAGCGAACCGGTCGGCAGCGTCGACGGCGAGCGAACGATCAACGCCACCGAGGAGTTCGGTCCGTTCGAACACGGTCCCGTTTTGAACTCCGTCGAACTGTTCGACGAGACACCGTCGACGCCCGGTCTGGGCGTGCAGTCGGCACAGCACCCGAATCAAGCGGCCTGCGAGGAGGAGATTACGGCCGGGCTCGAGGTCGATGGTGGCGGAGCGGAGGCTGACAGTAGCGAAGACGGTGCAGCCGAGGCCGGCGACGACACTGGCGGCGCTAGTGCGGAGGGAGGTGAGGGACAGACCGAAGCCGAGTCCGAAACTGGAACTGGAACTGAAGCCGAAACCCAAACCGAACAAGCGACGGCAGATTCGACCGAAGAACCGGCAGACGACGGGTCGGACGGTGAAGCAGACGACGGGTCGGACGGTGAAGCAGACGACGATGAACAGGGAGAGACACAGGAGGTGGACCAGAGCCACGAAACCGAATCCGAACCGGAATCGACGCCAACACCGACCGGCGACGGGTCCGAGACGTCGGACGGGGAATCAGCTGCGGACGATTGAAACGGGCGACGCTCTCGTTTCAGAACGGCACCGACCGCCCGATCGATGATCGACCCGCCGAGACGTCACGGTCGAAGCCGGTCGCAGAGCTAGTCGTCGCGCTCGCCGACCTTCACGAGCTGTTTTCCGATGTTCTCGCCCTCGAACAACCCGAGGAAAGCCTCGGGTGCGTTCTCGAGACCCTCCGTGACGGTCTCTCGGTACTCGAGGTCGCCCGCGGAGACCCAGCGGCCGAGGTTCCGGGTCGCCTCCTCGAACCGCGGCGCGAAGTCGCCGACGAGAAAGCCCTCCACTCGAGCCCGTTTTTCGATGAGCGTCGGGAGCTTTCGTGGTCCGGTGGGAAGTTCTTCGGCGTTGTACAACGAAATCTGTCCACAGATCGCGACGCGGGCGTCCACGTTCAACTGCGTGAAGACGGCATCGGTGATTTCGCCGCCGACGTTGTCGAAGTAGGCGTCGACGCCGTCGGGGGCGGCGTCCTCGAGTGCCGCCCGGTAATCGTCGGTCGTGCTGTAGTCGATCCCGACGTCGAACCCGAGGTCGTCCTCGAGGAAGGCAACTTTCTCCTCGCTTCCGGCGAAGCCGACCACTCGGGCGCCGGCCATCGATGCGAGTTGGCCCGCGACGGAGCCGACCGCGCCCGCCGCGCCCGTGACGACGAACGTGTCGCCGGGCTGGGGCCGGGCGACCTCGCGGGTGCCGAAGTAGGCGGTTCGGCCGGGCATCCCGAGGACGCCCAGCGCGGTCGAGATCGGCGCGAGGTCGGGATCGACCGGCTGGAGATCGCTTCCCGGGGCGGTCGCGTAGTCGGCCCACTCGAGGTTGCCGGTCACGATGTCACCCGTCTCGAACCCGCTCCCGTTGGCGTCGACGACCTCGCCGACGACGCCGCCTCGTAGCGGTCCGCCGACGGCCCACGGCTCGGCGTACGACTCGCCGGCGTTCATCCGACCGCGCATGTAAGGGTCGACCGAGAGGTACAGCGTGCGAATCAGCGCTTCGCCGGGTTCCGGTTCCGGGACGTCTTCTTCCCTGCGTTCGAACGTCTCACGGTCCGGTTTCCCGTCGGGGCGTTTCGCCAGGACGAATCTGCGATTCGGTTCCGGCATACGAACAGCCAACCGGTGCACGCGGAAGGGTACTCCGGTTTCACGTCTGTCGGCGGGAACTGTAGTACACTATCGCCTGCAGTTGCAACCCAATACAGCTTGGGACAACGAGGATACGCGTCTCTGCCGTTGTCGGTTTCGATGACTGAGACAGAATTGGACCCCAAGTTCGTCGCAGTGTGCCAGTCGTGCGAGACGATGACCGTCTCCAAAGAGGCGGCTGACGGTTCGATCCGCCCGCTCGCCGTTCCGGAGAACTGCACCTGTGGTGATGGAGAGTTCCGTCGTCTTCGCCGAGACGACTGAGTCTTTCGACTCCGTTCGGAATCTCTATTTGACGACGGTCACCGGCGCCGACGACCGCCTCACGACCAGTTCGGCGACGCTTCCGAGCAGGAACCGGCTTGCACCGTCGCGCCCGTGACTCCCCATCAGCACGTGGTCGATCTCGTTGTCGTCGACGTACGCGACGATCTCTCGCCACGGCGATCCCGTCACCACTGCCGTCTCGATCGTCACGTCGGCTCCCTCGAGGTCGTCTTTGGCCGCCTCGAAGAGCTGCGTCGCCCGATCGTGCTCGTCCTCGAGTCGTCGTTCGTACTCGCTCGAGGTGTCGGTCTCGCTTCGATCGACCGGATCGGCGACGTGCAGAAGGGTGAGCTCCGCCTGCGGAAAGAGGTTGGTTGCCAGTCTGAGTGCGTCCTTCGATTGCGGTGAGCCGTCGATCGGGACCAGTACGCGTGTCGTCATAGTCGGGCGTTCGGACGTCACCGAAATAACTGTACTGTCGGCTTTCTCTCCGTGTCGTCTCGATGGATGAGCCCAGCCGTCGATCAGCCGATCACAGAACGACTGGACGAAAGCCACGACTCCGGTCGTGGGCCACTGACTGGGACAGGCCTATTACCCCGGTCACCAAAACGGAGCCTATGTACGGCGACATTCTCGTTCCGACTGACGGCCGCGAGAATACCGAGCGGGCGATCGAGGAAGCGATCGGACTCGCGAACGCACACGACGCCCGGTTGCACGTCCTCTACGTGATCAACTCCGCGACGCTCGCACCCGGCATCGACTTCGAGGATCTGCGGTCGATCGGCCAACAGGCCGTCGATCACGTCCGCGAGCGCGCGACGGCTGCCGGCGTCGAAACCGTCGAGACGACGGTCACTCACGGCCTCCGTCATCAGGCGATTCTGTCGTACGCCGACGAACACGAGATCGAACTGATCGTCATGGGCCGTCACCGCCGCCTCGAGCGTCTCTTCCGGGGTGGTGTCTCGGATCGGGTCTCCGAGAAGTCGTCGGTTCCCGTGCTCGTCGTGGAGTGAGCGCGACCCGTCGGTCGTCGACGTGTTTCCCCGGCTTCATTACGGTTGGGTCTGACTCGCCGGTATGGACGAACAACGGACGGTCGCCGCCTTCGTGGAGGAACACGACCTCGAGGCTCCGCCCGCCTACCGCGTCCTCGATCTGACGTCGGAAGTCGGCGAACTCGCGAAGGAAGTGAACGAATCGACCGGATACGGAGACGAACCCGAGAACGTCGACCTCGCGGCCGACGAACTCGGTGATACGCTCTTCGCACTGCTCGCGCTCGCCGATTCGCTCGAGATCGACGCTGGCGACGCACTCGAGGACGCCCTCGCGAAGTATCGGGACCGACTCGAGGAGACGGGGAGTCCGGGCTCCGGCGAGTGAACTCGCGGTCGTTTCCCGGACTGTGTCGCCAGCGTCGACGCCCGCTCGAGATCGACTCGAGACCAGTTCGAGACCACATCGATTCGAAACCGGTCGTCCCTGCCGCGTTTAAAAGGTCTTTTTACCACCGTTGACTAGGCCGGGTAACGTCCGTGGCCCGCTCTCGCCGGTTCCCCAATCCGATCCGCCTGCTCATCCTCTACATCGGACTCGGTCTCGCCCGTCTCGGCCTGATCGACGCCGAGCGAGCGCGTCGAACGACCGACCTCGCGTGGCCGCGTATCGTCACCGGCCTCGCTCGTATGTCCAAGAGCGCGGTCGACGTCGCGATGGTCGGCATCGCCGTCGGCTCGGCGGGGATCACCGGCGTCGGCTTCGCCTCTCCCTACTGGGGACTCGCCTTCGCGATCGGCGGCGGTATCGCTGGCGGCACGATCGCGCTCGTCTCCCAGCGCTACGGCGCCGAAGCGTTCGGCGAACTCGGGCAGGCCGTCCGCTCGAGTGCCTTCCTCGTCGTCGTCCTCACGCTCCCGATGACGGCGGCGTTCTGGCTGTTTCCGACGGAGTTCATCTCGCTGATCAGCGACAATCCGGACACGATCAGGGAGGGAGCCGCGTATCTTCAGGTGGTCGGTCTCGGGATCCCCTTCGCCGGGTTGAACCTCGTGGGAAGCCGGATTTTCGTCGGCCTCGACGACGCTTGGACGCCGATGATGTTCCGGGCCAGCGGTGCGGTCGCGAACATCGTGTTGAACGCGATCCTCATCTTCGGGCTCGGCTACGGCGTCGTCGGTGCCGCGCTGGGGACGGTGCTGTCGAACGTCATGATCGCACTCGGGTTCGCTATCGCACTCGTCGCCGGCCGATTCCCCGGAGTCGGGACCCTCCCGATCCAGATCGACCCGCGAGGGACCTACGTCGACGAGGCGACGATCCGCGATCTGATCAGCATCGGCGTGCCGGTGATGGCTCGTGGACTGGTCTGGACGCTCGCCGAGTTCCCCATGCTCGGCATCGTCGACATCTTTGGCGAGGACATCGCCTCCTCGTACATCGTCGCCCGGCGGATCTGGGGGCTGATGAACACGCCCGGCTGGGGCTTCGGCCTCGCCGCCTCGAGTCTCGTCGGGCAGGAACTCGGATCCGGCGACGAGGCGACCGCCGAGGACTACGGTAGAGAGATCATCCGCTTCGCCGTCGCGGTGTATCTGGTCTCGGGGGCGATCGTGTTGGTCTTCGCGGAGCCGATCACGCTCGCGTTCGTCGACGATCCGAACGATCTCTCGGTGCCGGTCGCCATCTCACTGGTCTACGCCGCCTGTTTCGCGATCGCGTTGAAAGGCGTCTCCGGCGGCGCGGCCGGCGCACTCGAGGCCAGTGGCGACACGCGCTGGACGTTCTACAGTCAGGCGCTGGGAATGTTCGGGTGTTCGATCCCGATCGCCTACATCGGTGCGACGACGCAACTCGGTGTTATGGGTCTCTATCTGGCGTTCGTCGCGGAGACGGCGGTGCCGGCGGCGATCAACTACTACCGGTTCTCGACTGGGAAGTGGAAGGCGATCAGTCGATCCTATCGCCCCGAGGTCGCCGACGATTGACGCTCCTGTCCCGTCCTGGGATCACGTTCCTCCGATTTCGGTTAGAATACAGTACATTTATTGTTAGAACACAACAACGATCGCGCATGAACAAGTGTCCCCGCCGCACCCTCCTCGGTGGCATCGGTTCGACGCTCGCGATCGGCGCAGCCGGCTGTCTCTCGACGCCGGACGACGAGTCGCCCGCCGGGAACGAATCCGGGACCGATACTGAGACCGAAACCGAAACGGAATCCGACACCGACGAAAACGGTGCCGACGCCGAGTTCGGCCCGCTCCTCGAGTACCTGCCCGCGTCGGCCGTCGACGGTCCGACCACGCTCGTCACGGTCGATACCGACGCACTCGCGGAGGCGAACGAGCCGTACGGAGGTCCATCGCTCGGCTCTCCCTTCGATATCGACCCCGACGCCGTCTCGAACGCGGTCGCCGTCGAAACCGGCGAGAACTACGCGACGTCGATTATCGTTCTCTCCGGCGACGTCCTCCTCGAGAGTGAGCCGAAGTCGGAGTCGAACCCGCGAGAATCGCCCGACGGAACCGAGTACGACCGTTACGAACTCGATTCGCACGTCGCTGCTGTCACGGACGACGTGACCGTCGTCGTTCGGTCGGACGAGAGGGCGGAGGCAGAGCACGAAACGGACTCGGACGTTCTCCTCGAGGCCGCGTTCGAGGCTGCAGCCGGCGACACGGAGCGGCTGCTCGAGGCCGATCCGGTCTACGAAGACGCCCTCGAGACCCTCCCGGACGGAGACCGTCGGATCGTCATGACCAGCGAGACGATCACCACCGCAGAGGACGACGATATCCAGCCGGAGGACCTCGAGTTCGTCGTCTACGGCCAGACGGTTCTCGGCCCGGACACGATCGAACTCCGGTACGGAATCCGATTCACCGACGCCGCACACATCACCGACGAGTTACTCGCGGAGATCGAGGACGACTTCGGATACGGCGCTGGCCACGACGAGCCGGAGATCACCGTCGACGACACGCTCGTCACCGTCTCGACCGTCATCGATCTCGAGGCTCAGCGGAAGGCCCAGGAGATCGAGAGCCCGCGGGTTCGCAGCCCGATGGAGATCGACCGCGACGCAGACTCCGTCGAACTCGACGTTACCCGCGGCGATCCGACGCCGGTCGAGGACCTCACGCTCGAACTGAACGACGAGGTGTACGACCCCGACGTCTGGGCCGCCGGACAGGAGACCATCGAGGAAGGCGATACGATCCGGATCGCCACGGACGACCTCGAGCCGAACCTGCAGCTCACGCTCCGTCACGAGCACGCCTACGGCGGTAGTGCGACGAGTACGACCATCAACTCACACTTCGCGTTCGAGGCCGACTACGACCTCCAGACTGAGACGCTCACGCTCGAGTACGCCGACGAAATCCCCCTCGACGGCGACGAACTCCATCTGGCGGTCTACGAGGAGCGAACCGGCTTCGACGACGACTCACTCGAGTCGACACAGCCGTGGACCGGTCAGGAGGTCACCGACGGTGCGACGGCCACCCTCGACGGGGTCCTCGTTGGACACACGGTCATCGTCGGCTGGCGCAGTGACAGTCGCCGTGATTCGATCTACAGCTACTACGTCCAGCCGCCGGGCTACGCCAGTACCGACTACGACTACGAGTCGAAGACGCTCGAGGTGACCCTCGAGCTCGAGGACCCACGACCCGCGGCGGAGTATCAACTCCTCGTCGAGGACGAACCGGCACCGGTTCAGTGGACCGACGACGCCGACACGGTCGACTCGGGCGCGACGGTCACGCTCGAGGACGTCGACGTCGGCACCTCCGGAACGATCGTCTGGGGCGACGACGACGTTCGCGTCTCCGGCTTTACCGCACGCCCCTCGATCACTCTCGATCTCGAGCGGCAATCTGACGACGGTGACGACAACTACACGCTCGAACACCTCGGCGGGGACCAACTTCCGACGAGTTCGCTCGAGGTGGTCGTCTGGAGCGACGCTGGTCGAGAACCGACCGCGTTCGAAGACCTCGAGGACGTCGAGGACCTCGAGGGCACGTTCTCTGAAGGCGATGTCGTGTCACTCGATCTTGATTTCGAGGCCGAAGCCGACGGGATCCGCCACGTGAACCTCGAGTACGACGATCAGCAGATCGGAGCCGCGATGTTCGATCGAGACGAGGACTGACGGTAACGCCGAACGGCGTAACGACTTTGCGTTCGCTTCCAGTCGCCGTCTCTCGTGAGACGTTCTCGAGACGCGACACGGGGAGAACTTGAGCTCGAATTCGAATCCGAATGCGACGATGAGAGTCGGAACTGTTCCAATACTCGCGTCGTCCAGAGTGTTCTCGAAAGACGAACGGAGCCGCTGACGGTCGCTGTGACCGTTACAGGGTGAGTCCGGATCGGAACTCGGGAACGCCCTCGACGCCGACGTCGGGGTATCGGAAGAGTGCTCCCGCACCCTCTCCCTCCTCAGAGCGGTCGCCGCCGCTGAGCGCGGTCGTCAGGTACAGATCCGTGTACTCCGGCCCGCCGAACGTGACACTCGAGACCTTCCGCGCCGGAACCGGAATCTCGTCGACCGCGTCCGCGTCCGTATCGTAGCGGACGACCCGGCCGCCGTCCCAGCGTGCCGACCAGACGTAGCCTTCAGAATCGACGGTCATCCCGTCCGGGACGCCGTCGTCCGCGGGAGTCTCGAGGAACGTCTCCTGATTCGAGAGTTCGCCGGTCGCGCGGTCGTAGTCGAACGTGTAGATCTGGTGGGCTTCGGATTCGGTGAAGTAGAACGTCTCGAGGTCGTCCGTAAAGCCCATTCCGTTGGCGATGTCGACGTCTTCGACGACGAGTTCTGCGGTTCCGTCGGTGTCGAACCGATAGAGATCTCCCAGTTCGTCCTCGCCTGGCATCGTGCCGGCGAAGACCCGTCCCTCCGGGTCGGCGATGACGTCGTTGAAGCGAGTGGCCGCGTCGACCTGGGTGACGAGTTCGGCCTCGTCGCTGCCGGGTTCGAGATGACTGACACGGCCGTCGTCAGTAAAGATGAGGAGCGAACCGTCGTCCTCGATCGTGTAGCCGCCGAGCGGATTGCCGTCCGGCGTCTCGTAGACTCGTTCGTGCTCGTCGGCTGCGGGATCGTACCGGTAGAGGTGTCCCGGTGGGATATCGACCCAGTAGAGACGCTCCTCTTCGGGGTGCCACAGCGGTCCTTCACCGGTCTCGTTGTGCGTGTCCGCGACTCGCTCGAGTGCTGACATACCTCCACTTTTATCCACCGTCCTATCAAGGTATCTATCGTCGCTTGCCAGAGAGTTCGTGTGTCGAGTTCGTTTGCAGCAGTTTTCTCACTACACAGAACGATACATAGAACGACTTTCTGTGCTATAGAACAACCCGCTCGAGGAGACCAGTTCCCCGTCTGGACAGCAGTCTCTCTGTCGGTGGTCGTCGAACGCCACGACTACTCACCATCGAGGGGCACTCTCGAAAATCGGACGACGTCTCGCTCCCGGTAGATGGTTCGAGGCGTGGTTCCCGGCTGGCCGCTACGAGTTGCGAATTACGAGTAGTTGAACTCGAGTTCGATCACGTTGGCCGCTCCCCGGACACGATCCGGGAGTTCGTCGTAGAACCGCTCGTCGTCGAGTTGGTGGACGGGACAGGCGACGCTCACGGCGGCGACGCTTCGGTCTTCGTTATCGGTAATTGGGGCTGCGACACAGCGCAGGCCGTGGATCCGTTCCTCGTGGTCGACGGCGTACCGATTCTCCCGGATCTCGGCCAGTTCGGCGTGGAACTCCTCACGGTCGGTGATCGTGTGTGAGGTCTCTGCGGGGAGGCCGTGTTCGTCGATGATCTCGTCGACCTCTTCGGTCGGCCGGAAACCGAGCAGCGCTTTTCCGAGTGCGGTGCTGTGAAGGTGGACGTCTTTCCCTTCGTAGGTGTCGAGTTCGACCGCGTTGTCGCCTTTGGCCTGATAGAGGTAGACGCCCTTGCCGTTCTTTTCGACGAGTAAATTCACCAGCTCGTCCGTCTCGTCTGCGAGTTTGTCGACTTCCGAGCGGGCTGCGTCGTGGATCGGCGTCTGGTTTCTCGCGTACGCGCCGAGACTGAGAAACGAGAGTCCGATGTGATACTCGTCGCCGACTTTGTCGACGTAGTCGCGCTCTGCCAGCGTCTGGAGGTGGTTGTGGACGGCGCTCTTCCCGATATCGACTCGGTCGGCGATTTCGGAAACGCCTGCACCGTCGAGTTCCTGGATGATCTCCACGATCTCGAGGGTTCTGTCGACCGTTCGAACCGGGTGTTTCGGCTCGGCCATACGTACACCTGGGAGCGAAGCATCATATAAGTTGTTCTGAAAGAGTGAACGGTCGTTCCCTCTGGAACACCGACACCTAGACAGGCCGGAACGGTGGCGAACGGTGATGGATTCGCTCGTCGTCTTCGAGCCACTCGATGTAGATCGCCCGCAAAACTGGCGGTTCCTGCGCAGACCGCAAGAATCGTATACCCGGACGGCGAGTTGCTATTCATGGTCGAGGATCTACAGAATTACATCGATGGAGAGTGGACAGACGCGTCGACTGGCGAGACCTTCGAGACAGTCGATCCGGCAACACCGGCGGAGACGGTCGCCAGCTACCAGCAGTCGGACGTCGAGGACGCGAACGAAGCCGTCGAGGCGGCTGCCGCCGCGAGCGAGGAGTGGGCAGAGACGCCCGCCCCTCAGCGCGGTGCAATCTTGCGCGAAACTGCCCAGAACCTCGCCGCCCGCAAAGAGGAACTGACCCAGCAACTCACCCGCGAGGAGGGCAAGACCCACGCCGAAGCCGGTGGGGAAGTCCAGCGGACGATCGACATCTTCTACTACTACGCCGAGAAGACCCGCGACCTCGGCGGCAACGTCAAGTCCTCGAGCGGTGAGCGAACGAACCTCTACACGAAGAACCAGCCAGTCGGCGTCGCGGCACTGATCACGCCGTGGAACTACCCGATCGCCATTCCGGCCTGGAAGATCGCCCCCGCGCTCGCGACGGGCAATACCCTGGTGCTCAATCCGGCCTCCGTCGCGCCGGGTCCCGCAGTCGCCATCTTCGAGGCCCTGGACGAGGCTGGGCTTCCGGACGGCGTCGCCAACATCGTCACCGGCCCCGGCAGTTCCGTCGGCGACGCGATCATCACTCACGAGGACGTCGACGCGGTTTCGTTCACTGGCTCCGGCGAGGTCGGCCACATGGTCTACGACGCCGCCACCGACGACGGCAAGCGCGTCCAGACCGAGATGGGCGGGAAGAACCCCACCGTGGTCTCGAACACCGCGGACGTCGAGGAGGCAGCGGATATCGTCGCCGCCGGCCGCTTCGGCGTCACCGGCCAGGCCTGTACCGCTTGCTCCCGTGCGATCGTCCACACCGACGTCTACGACGAGTTCGTCGACGCCATCGTCGACCGCGCCGAAGCCATCGAGGTCGGCCCCGGCGACGAGTACGACATGGGTCCGCAAGTCAGCGAGAGCGAACTCGAGGGCACCCTCGACTACATCGAAATCGCCACAGAGGAGGGTGCGACCCTCGCGACCGGCGGCGAGCGACTCGAGGGCGACCGCTACGGCGAGGGCTACTTCGTCGAGCCGACGGTCTTTACGGACGTCGAGAACGACTTCCGGATCGCCCAAGAGGAGGTCTTCGGACCCGTCCTGTCGGTGATCGAAGTCGAGGACTTCGAGGACGCCCTGGAGACGGCCAACGACATCCAGTACGGCCTCTCCGCGAGCATCGTGACCGACGATCACACCGAGGCCGAGCGCTTCGTCGACGAGATCGAAGCCGGCGTCGCGAAGATCAACGACAAGACGACCGGCCTCGAGTTGCACGTTCCCTTCGGCGGGTTCAAACAGTCCTCGAGCGAGACCTGGCGCGAGCAGGGTGACGCGGGGATCGACTTCTACACGATCGAGAAGACGATCTACGACAACTTCTAAGCTGCCTCTCCGTTCTATCTTAGATATTCGACCTCTTTTGTGCTTTCACTGGTCGATTCCTGGTTGTCAGACGTCTATCGCTGTGGATTTCAGCACAACGGGTGCTACCGAACCTCTCTGTTGACATAGTATCATTCGATACTGCCACGACAATCCATCCGTGATCGGTTTTCTCTTCTTCTATTAAATACGGGCCAGAAAAGATCCTCGAAATGAGTCTATCGTCGTATTCGTGTCTGCTCCCCCTTTCCAGTCTCGTTTTTCGAATCTTCATGTCAGGATTCACGTCCTCAAAACTATACAAATTCAATCATATTTCTTTGGCAGACGTCGATCTACTTTTCCCGACGGTTCCCGACCGATCCTGTTCTCGGACGGTTCGAAGAGCTCACCGAACGCGGAGGTCGTTCGTCCGATAGAGGTCGAAACACTGACTCCTCCGTTCACGGTTTCCTTCGATGGTGTGACGCGGGTTGTGCCCTGTTCGGTCGGATACGACCTGTCCGGAGATGCCGGAAAACGTTAAGTGGTCTCGGCCTAATCCTCACGTATTCCCATGTCGACTGAGACAACGTATCCCGTCAAGGCGGCCGCGACGACCTTTCGAATTATCGAGACCCTCCACGAGCTCGACGGTGCAGGTGTTGCCGAACTTGCCGACTATCTCGACATGCCAAAAAGTACGGTTCACGATCACCTCCGGACGCTGACGGAGATCGAGTACCTCGTCCAGCGTGACGGGGAGTATCACGTCGGTGTTCGCTTTCTGGAACTCGGTGGCTACGTTCGGAACGAACTCAAACTCCACCGTGTCGCAGCGCCGGAGATCAAGAAATTAGCCGAAGATACGGGTGAACACGCGAATCTGGTGGTCGAGGAACACGGGATGGGAATCTTCCTCAACAAGGTCAAAGGAAAGGACGCCGTCCAGCTCGATACCCACGTTGGGATGCGGGTCCACCTCCACACGACCGCGACCGGGAAGGCGATTCTGGCGTTCTTGCCCGAGGACCGACTCGACGAAATCATCGAACAACACGGATTACCGGCCGTGACGAAGAACACGATTACGGACAGAGAGACGCTCAAAGAGGAATTGGCCGAGATCCGCGACCGAGGGTACGCGATCGACGACGAGGAACGTGTCGAGGGGATGCGCTGTGTCGCCGCACCGCTTCGTGATTCCTCGGGGTATCCGATCGGTGGCCTGAGCGTCTCCGGTCCGATGAGTCGGTTCAACGACGACGTCTTCGTTGAAGAAATTCCGAATAAAGTACTCAGTACTGCGAACGTTATCGAAGTTAATATGACGTATGCTTAAATAATATCGCGAAACGTCTCTGCCCATCCAGTTCTCTCGACCACTCCGTTTTCGGATTCGACGGCCGCTCTCTCGTCCGTTTTCTACCGACGAGAGCCGCTCCTACTCGGTCCGAATCGACCGGCACCATTACTTTCGTACGGCTGTAACCGATAGATGAGTTAACCGTCTTTGAATTCGGGGTAATCTCTCACTCGAGCACGGACTGGTCCGCTCTTTCCGGACCCGAAATCGAACCCGATCGAGTATCCACCTCCCGTAACTGATTTGCTCCTGTGAATATTGAAGTTCGATTCGCTCTCAGCGCCACTCGAGGACGGTAGCCATCGCCTCGTCGGCGTCGCCGGTCGGCGAGAACTCACAGCCGACGTAGCCGTCGTAGTCGGTGTCGTCGATGGCCTCGAAGATTGTTTCGTAGTCGAGTTCTCCCGTTCCGGGTTCGTGGCGGCCGGGAACGTCGGCGATGTGGAAGTGACCGATTCGGTCGGCGTTCTCGGTGATCGTCTGGATGACGTTCCCCTCGGTGATCTGCTGGTGGTAGACGTCGTACAGCAGTTTCACGTTCGGCGAATCGACTTCGTCGACGATTTCGAATCCCTCCGCCGAACTGGTCAGGTAGTAGCCCGGGTGATCGACCGCCGTGTTCAGCGGCTCGAGGACGATCGTCACGCCGGCGTCTTCGGCGTCGGCAGCGACCCGCGAGAGCACCTCGACGATCGTCTCGTGTTGGGTCTCGCGATCGAGGCCGTCCTGGTCCGGACCGGTCGTCGCGATGAGTGCGGAAACGCCGAGGTCTGCGGCCGTCTCGATGGACTCGCGGATCGTCTCGACGGCGTCGTCGACTTCGTCCGGATCGGTGAGCGTCCCGCCAGCGGTACAGCCGATCAGCGGGATATCGGCCTCGTCGGCGGCCGTCTCGAGGGCCTCGAGGTCCTTCTCGCGCCAGCCCCAGAACTCGACGGCGTCGGCACCGGCCTCGCCAGCGCGGGTGACGCGCTCGTGAAACGGCTCGTCGTCGTAGACCATCTCGACGCAGACGGAGAGCTTGGGCATCTACTCGTCCTCCCCCTCTCCCTCCGACTCCATCGGCTCGGGCGCGAGCGCACCGGTCTCGATCATCGACTCGAGCGGGTTGTCGTCGATGTCGAGTGGGAGGTCGACCCGGCCGCGCTGGCGGGCGGACTCCCAGGTGGCGAAGATGAGCTCGGTCGCGTTCAGCGCGTTCTCCGCGCTGAGTTCGGGTTCCTCGCCCACCTCGAGACAGCGGACGTTCTCGGCGATCGCGCGGTCGACGAACTCCCAGCTGTGGAGGCCGTCTTCGGTTTCGACGGCCTCCCACTCCTCGTCACCGGCACGGCGGATCCGCAGGGCGGGCAGGCCTTCCTCGCCGGACGGGCCGACCTCGATCGTCCCGTCGGTCCCGATCAGTCGGTTGTGACACTCGACGGCGCCCGTTGGGCTGTTCTTGCCGAGACTGTCGCTCGTCCCGAGCCCGTTGACGCCGTTTTCGTACTCCCAGAGGACGACCGCCTGGTTCTCGTTGTGCGAACCGAAGAGGATGTTCTCCTCGCTGTAGTCGATCTGGCCCAGCGCCCAGCTGCCCGAGACCTCGTCGTTGAAGTAGTTACAGAGGTCGAAGGAGTGGCTGCCGTAGTCGAAGATACCGACCGGTGCCGAGAACTCGATGCGCTCTAAGTCGCCGATCTCGCCGTCGTCGAGCAGTTCTTTCGCCGTGCGGACGGCGTCACTGAAGCGCCGCTGGTGGTTGAACGTCAACTGGACGTCGTGGCGACTCGCCTCCTGGGTCATCATCCGAGCGCCGCCGTAGCTGTCGGCCATCGGCTTCTCGCAGTGGATCGCCTCGACGACACCCGACCGGATGCAGTCGACCGCGATCGTGTCGTGGATCGCCGGTGGGACACACAGCGAGACGATCTCGGGTTCGACTGTCTCGAGCATCTCGTTGTAGTCCTCGAAGACGTTCTCGTCGTCGATCTCGAACTCGTCGGCGAAGGCCTCGGCGTTCTCGCGGACGATGTCCGCACAGGCGACGAGATCGCACTCGTCGACCTTTTCGTAGCCTGCGGCGTGGTGATAGGCCATCGCGTAGCCGTCTCGGCCGGGGTTGTCCGGTTCTGTGCCGGTTCCGATCACTGCGACTCGGTAAGACATACCACGTGATTCACGAGAGGGTGTTATAACAGTTGGCAATCCATCCCTTCCTCGCCTCGAGTAGCCGTTCACGCGCTCGAGCGGACGCGACGGCCAAGGTCCGGACGATGTCGCGTCTCACGACGGACGGTTTCTCGACGGACCGGAATCTCAGAACCTCAGAATATCAGAACGCGCTGTCGGCGAACCCGCCGTCGACGGTGACGACCTCGCCGGTGACGTACGAGGAGGCGTCACTGCCGAGGAAGATCGCCGGCCCCACCATCTCCTCGCGGTCGGCGACGCGGGCGAGCGGGGTTCGGTCGTCGATCTTCGTTCGCTTCTCGGTTCCCTCGGCGTAGACGTCGGCGTTCTGTGGCGTGATGACGAACCCGGGGGCGATCGCGTTGACGCGGATCTCGGGGGCCAGCTCCTTGGCGGAGGCGCGGGTGAACGCTTCGACGCCGCCCTTGGCGGCTGCATACGCTGGCAGGTTCGCCATCGAGAGTCGGGCGGCCAGCGAGGAGATGTTGACGATGCTCCCGCCCTCGTCCATCGCGGGCACGAACGCCTGGGTCACGCGCCTGACACCGTCGAGTGCGATGTCGGTCACCCGGTCCCACTCCTCGTCGCTGATGCCGGCGACCGTCTCCCGGGAGATCGCTCCCTGCGAGGCGACGACGATATCGACGCCGCCGAACGTTTCCTCGGCGACGTCCCGCACGTTCGCGAGCGACTCCTGATCTAGCACGTCACAGGTGACCCGGGCCGTCTCCGCACCTTGGTCCTCGAGCAACGCGGCCGTCTCCTCGACTTTCTCTTCGCCACGGCTGGTCGCGATGACGTCGGCGCCGTCCGCGGCGAAGCCGACGGCGATCGCCTGGCCGATGCCGCTGGTCCCACCGACAACGACGGCGCGCTTGCCTTCGACGCTCACCGGCGTGTGCGTGTAGTCCATGTGTACTGTGAGCACGGGGGTTCTCATGAGCGTTGTCATCTCGGTTACCCGGCCACGGAGGTGCTTCGTTCACCGCCGACGGTGGATCCCGTGAAGTTATGAGTGTCGCCCGCTGACGTACTCGCATGCGAGGGCTTGCCAAAACGGAACGAACGGACGGCGCGATGGAACTCATCGACATTGATCGACCGACGCCGGAGGCGGACGAGGCGTTGATCGAAGTCGAGTACGCCGGCCTTTGCGGAAGCGACGCGGGGATCTACAAGTTCAAGTCGGCGTTCGAACGGATGAACCTGCCGACGGTCATCGGCCACGAGTACGCCGGGACCGTCGTCGAGGTCGGAGACGGGGTCACCGACTTCGAGGTAGGTGATCGTGTCGTCGAACGACCCATTCGAGGCTGTGGTTCCTGTTACCAGTGCAAGATCGGCGAGGAGAACGTCTGTCAGAACGCGGTGATCACGGGCGTCGACTACCACGGCGCCTACACCGGTTACATCGCCGTCCCCACACGGGCGCTGCAGGCCATTCCGGACGAACTACCGTCACAGCACGCCGCGATGGTCGAACCGACGAGTATCGGTGCTCGAGCGGTTATCGAAAACTCTCGGACGAGCGCCGGCGATCGCGTACTCGTCGCGGGACCGGGTCCGATCGGGCAACTCACCGCTCAGGTCGCCCGACGACAGGGCGGGGACGTCGTCGTCGCCGGCGTCGGTCAGGACGCCGAGTATCGGTTGCCCCTCGCGGAGGAACTCGGCTTCGAGACGCTCAACGTCGAGGAAGACGATATGGAGGCAGCCCGCGACGAGTACACTGACGGCGTCGGTTACGACGTGGTCTTCGACACCACCGGCCATCCATCGGGGCTGACGATGGCCGTCGACGAGGTCCGAAAGGGCGGCCAGATCGTCCTCGTTGGACAGACCGGCGAGACGACGATGGAGTACTCGCCGCTCGTCCGCGCGGAGATCGACCTCCAGTGTTCTTACGCGTCGATGTACGAGGACTTCGAGCGCTCCCTGCGGATGATCGAGGAGGGATCGGTCGACGCCGAGACGTTCCTCGACGATCGGTACTCGCTGCTCGAGGCCGACGACGCTTTCCACGCCTTCCTGGCCGGTGAGACGTGCAAACCCGTCTTCGACGTCTCCGAACTGCGAGAGTGAACGGGGACGCAGCCAGTTTCGATTCTTCTTGTTCTGCTCGCTGATCGATATCCTCCTATTGTCGCGATTGACGCCGCAAACTTCTGGAGAGGCGTCTGTTCACCGCACCCTCGAGGCTGTGAGGGGACACTCGTACTGTAGTAACCACTGAAACTAGTTACCCACCGATCGACAGTCCGCGGTTCTCGCTCGTACCACTCGCTCCGAACCGCGCTGCTGTCGTGCCATCTGGTTTGCAGTGACTGTCAGTGGCTGCTATACCGAGCGATGGTGAGACTCGAGTGGGTCGCGGTAGCCGCATTTCCGAATATACCGGACGAGCTCCGTCTCGTCGGGACGATTCAGAAAGAGGAAACGGGGGTTCGGTTCGACCGATGTTCGCTCTCCGTCGTTTTTCTTCTCGATCGATGTCTATAGACGTTCACCGGTGACCGATCGATCCGCCACGAGCCGTCCCGTGGACGGAACTGTTGTCGGAATGTGTACAACTGTGTACCTATGTAGTTCGGTGATACCGGACGGTGAACCGTCGCCAGTCGTTTTCTCCCTCAATTCCATTACTATCCTATGTCTGTAATACAACGTTGTTGACGTGCTCGACTCATTTCCGTTCAGATCGGGGAAATGTGCGCTGATCCGGTAGCACGAGAGCGTTCTTCGGTTTCTACGGGATCACGTTCCGCTGTAGAACCGGCTCGATCCGTTTCGAACCCTGTCCGGTATAACCGAACGATGGGCGGTCTAGATGCCCAGTCGAGCTAGAAGCTGTCCGCTCTCAGTCGAAGGCGGGAATGACTTCCTCGCCGAACAGCCGGATCTGGTCTTCGACGAGGTCCTTTGGCATTCCCGAGTGGTGGAAGCGAAGCGCGAGCTGGTCCAGCGGGAACCGCTCTTGCATCGCTTCGATCTGCTCGATGATCTGGTCGGGCGTCCCGTAGATAAAGCGGTCGTCCGCGAGTTCCTCGAAGTCCTCGACCGAGTCGGCGGTCATCAGTGGGTGGGAGAACTCCCCGCCGTACTCCTCGAGGTAGGTTTCGTGGAGGTACTGTTTGCGCTCCATGACCTCCGCCTCGGTTTCGGCGATGACGGCCTCGCGCATCAGCGGGTGATCGATCTCGTCCCACTCCTGATCGCTGTCCTCGATGTGTTTTTGCTGGAGTTCTTTGCGGTCCTCGACGATGCCGAGGTCGGCGACGACGCCGGGTACCCAAGCGTCGGAGAACTTGACCGAGCGGCCGATCTGTTTGTCACCCCAGCCGCCGATCCACAGCGGCGGGCGTGGGTCCTGGACGGTCTCGGGAAGCGGTTCCCAGTCTTCGACCTCGAAGAACGGACACTCGAAGCTGATCGGCTCGTCGGCCTCGAAGAACTCCTCGATGAAGCGCAGGCCCTCGATCATCCGCCCGGCGCGTTCGTCCATCGGGACGCCGAAGGCGTCGAACTCCTTCTCGACGTAGCCCAGCCCGACACCCAGGGTGAGGCGGCCGTCCGAGATGTTGTCCAGCATCGCCGCCCGCTGGGCGACGTGCAGCGGGTGGTACAGTGGCAAAATGAGGACGGAGGTTACTAACTCGAGGTCCTCGGTGCCTTCGGCGATACTGGTCAGTCGAGTCAGCGGGGAGGGCCAGTAGTTGTCGCCCTCGGTGGCCTGATGGTCGTTGACCCAGCAGGTTTCGAAGCCGACGTCCTCGGCTAACTGACACTGTTCGACGACGCCGGTCCACCGGTCGCCGCCCTCGATGGGGAAGATTCCGAATTTCATACGCGTACGGTTCTGTGCGTATTACTACTACTTATGTATTGGGCTACGGCAGTCGCTTCTCTCGTGTGGGCTGGAGGAGATCAGTGCAGTGGGACTCTCTTCACTTCGTTTGTTAGGCGTACGCGCGTGAGATACAAGGACCCGTCTCGTGGGGCTGCCAGAATCACGAGACACGATCGCGAGTGGCCGTCGCTCGTCAGTACGGATCGAAGACGTCCCAGTCGAAGTACGTGATGACCGCCACGATCGCCAACATCGTGAGACAGAGCGCGGCGGTTATTACAGCGACGACGTACGAACCGGTACCGGGCTCGAGATAGGGATAGGAGAAACCGAGTAAGACGAGAAAGAGAACGTTGATCCCGAACACCATCTTCAATACGGCACGTGTACGCTCCATTGGGTGAGACGTTGTGATCGAATCGATAAATAGGTTCCCACGCCGTCACGACACGACGATATCACTCGAAATGCGGTCTCTGGGAGGGCCGAACCTCTCATTTTCGGTCGACGTTCGCCGCCACGGTTTGCGAAAGATATATATAAGCCGGTACTAAATAAACATCCGATGCCAGCTGATAACAGGTCCCAGACTAGGTGGCTTAGCCGACGAATGGCCCTCAAGAGTGGGCTCGTCGGTGGAGCGGCTGCACTTGCAGGGTGTATTGGTGGGGATTCCGACGACGGAAACGGAAACGGAAACGGCGACCCCGGGGCGGGTGCCGGTGACCCGGTCGACGAACGCGTCGACGAACGGTTCACGATGTCCCTCCACCGAGGGACCTACAACATGAGTAACGCGTCTTGGAATCCGTACGATCCCAACAGCGCGATGGCGAACTTCGACCCGCCGGGGCTGATCTACGACCCGGTGCTCATCCACTACCAGAGTCACGATACGTTCCAGGGCGTAATCGCAGACGACTGGGAGAAAGACGGCGAGTCGGTACTGGTCGAATTCAACGATAACTGGGAGTGGCACGACGGCGATTCGGTCACCGTCAACGACTGGGCGACGGATCTGGACATCAGGTTCGCGATTTCCGACATCACGTCCCCGGACTCGCCGGCGAGCAGTTACATTTCCGACTACGAAGTCGTCGACGACTACGCGATTCGATTCGATCTCCACGACGACTACAGTCTGGAATCCCTGCTCGTCAACGAACTCGCCGCTCACATAATGATCAAGGAAGACGTCGGCAGTCCCTCCTTCGGGGAGTGGCGCGACGACCTTCAGGATGCCGTAAGCGACGAAGACACGCAGGTCGTCTCGGAGTTCCAGGAGTGGTCACCGGAACTCGACGAAGTCGTCGGAAACGGTCCGTTCGAGATCAGAGAGGTCACGGACACGACCTTCGTCACCGAGGTCTACGACGGCCACCCCAACGCTGACAACATCTACTTCACCGAGTACGCCATCGAACACCACGAAGATCAGGTGCTGGCGTTGATGGAGGAGAACGTCGACGGAATCTCGCTCAACCTGCCCGAGTCGCCGGACGTCATGGAACAACTGCCCGACCACTACGAGATCAACCGGGACTACGACCACCTCTGGTCGATTCTGTTCAACTTCGGCAACTACGACTTCCCCAACTCGCCGGTCGAGAACCCGTCTAATCAGCCGATTACGGCGGACGAGCGGGTCCGCAAGGCAATCGCGTACGCGATCGATCGGGAGCAGATCTGGGCGTCGGTTCCCGAAGAGTACGAGTTGTACGAACTCCCGCCGACGTTCCTCAACCAGACTGCGGTCGACGAGGGACTGATCGATATCGAGGGCTACGACAACTACGATACCGACCAGGATCGAGCCGTCGAGCTCATGGAAGAAGCGGGATACCAGCGAGACGACGGGCAGTGGTACGACGAGGACGACGAATCCGCCGAGCTCGCACTGCTCGCTCAGTCGGGTACCTCCGTCCAGGTCGACGCACTCGACTCCGTCCAGCACCAGCTGAACGACTTCGGATTCGACGCCTCCCTCAACGCGGTCGACGAGGCGAGTTACGGTGAAGGCCGGCTCAACGGCGATCACGACATCCTCTTCGACAACCACCCGGTGTTCTCGATCATGGGACTGACCTTCGTCGACTTCGTCTGGGACTGGTTCTCCCAGCTGAATCACGCGGACTACGAGAACACGGACTGGGAAGTACCCGCTGAGATCGGGAACCCTGACAGCGACACCACCGAGGTCAACGTCATGGACCAGATCGATCAGCTCCACCTCACCGGCGACAACGAGCACCTGCGCCAGCTGACCTGGTGGTACAACCAGGCACTGCCGATGTACGGCTGCGTCATCGCCGGCGACTACGGTGCGATCCGATCCGAGGACTGGCACGTCGACGCTCCCGACGAGATGCTCGACAACCGCGTCGGCGAATTCAATCTGGTGAAGGTTCCGGACGGGGAATTGATCCCGCGTCAGTAGTAACACGCTAGAACACACTTCGTTTCGCCGATACGACTTTCCCGGGTATCGAATACGACAACACTAATTGGACCACGATACGACGTAGTTATACACATGAACTGGAAAATACGACGGTTCGGCCAGGCTATATTCACTGTCTGGGCAGTGATGACGCTGGCGTTTTTCTTGACACGGATGATGCCCGGCAACCCGGTCGATGCGTTCGTCGCGCGGGTCGGACCGGAACTGGACAATCCCCAGGAGGCCTACGAGCTCGCAGAGATTTACATGAACATCAACCCCCAGGACCCGATACACGTCGCCTACGTGGATTACATGGCGTCTATGCTTCAGGGTGACATGGGAATGTCGATGAGCCAGAACGACTCGGTCGCCGCGATCATGGCCGAGGCGATTCCCTGGACGCTGTTCGTCATGAGCTGGGCGATCTTCATCGGCTTCGCGGTCGGCATCTCGATCGGTGCCCTCATGGCCTACTGGGAAGGGAGCAAGTTCGACGTCGCGCTCACTGGCTACGCGACGATCATCACGTCGATCCCCTTCTACGTGCTCGCTTTGGTGCTGTTGATTACCTTCGCCTACCGACTCAACTGGTTCCCGACGTCGGGCCGTCGACCCGAGGGTGTCGAGGCCGGGTTCAACATCCCGTTCATTCTGGGAATTATCCACCACGCGGTGTTACCCGTCTTCTCGATGTTCGTCGCCTCCGGCGTCGCTTCACTGACCATGCGCGGAAACAGTATCCGCGTCCTCGGTGAGGACTACCTCCGAGTCGCCCGGCTTCGTGGCCTGCCCGACCGGACGATCGCCGTCCAGTACATCGCTCGCAACGCCATCCTCCCGATGTACACCGGCCTCATGATCGCCATCGGCTCGATGTTCGGCGGCGCCGTCGTCCTCGAGGAGATCTTCACCTACCGAGGGATGGGCTACTACATGATTCAGGCCGTGCGAGCGCGCGATTACCCGCTGATGATGGGCGCGTTCACCGTCATCACGATCGCGGTCGTGATCGCGTTGTTGATCGCCGACCTGACCTACGGTAAAATCGACCCCCGTGCGGGGAACGAGGATCACGATGCGTTCTGAAGACGATTCCACCACGACGAACGAAAGCACCGACGCCGCCGGCGCTCCCGGCTCGGTCGACGAGTTGATCCCCGATTCCGGTGGCTCGACCGACGACCGTTCGGACGCGACGGTGCGAAGCGACGGCGGAACGGTCGATACCGACTCGCCGTTCGAGACGACTTCGACCGTCACCGAGACCCGCGGCGACCGGATCGATCGCTTCCTCGAGGAGTACATTCGAACGCCGTGGTCGATTCTGCGAAACGACTGGCGAGCGATGGTCGGCTTCGCGATCGTCAGTTTCTATATCATCGTCGGAACGGTCGGCGTCTATCTGGTCGATTCGACCTATCCGGCCCACGGCCCGCAGATGGTCGGTGCGTTCGAGAACTGGGACTTCCCGCTCGGAACCACCTCGGCGGGGAGGGACGTCCTCGCGATGACAGTTCACTCGACGCCCTCGATTCTCATCATGATGGCCTCGGGTGCCGTATTCACCATTGTCGTCGGGACATTCTTCGGCGTGGTCGCCGGCTACAAAGGCGGGATCGTCGACACCGCACTCAGCACGATCACCGACGTGTTCATCAACATTCCCGGTCTTCCGCTGGTCATCGTGCTCGCGACGCTGCTCGAGGACTGGATCAACAACCCCGTCACGCTCGGCGTGCTGTTGGCGGTTGCGGCGTGGGCGGGGCTGGCTCGTGCGATCCGCTCGCAGGTGCTGACGATCCGGAACGAGTCGTTCGTCGAGTCGGCGCGAGCGATGGACCTGTCGACGCGGTGGATCCTCACGAAGGAGATCCTGCCACACCTGATGCCGTACATCGTCGTGAACATGGTCAACGCGGCCCGCACGATCATCTTCGCGGCCGTCGCGCTGTACTTCCTGGGCGTGCTTCCGTTCTCGGACGCCAACTGGGGAGTCATGCTGAACAACGCCTACCACGCCGGTGCGCTCTACCGGCCGTCAGCGTACCACTGGTTGCTTACCCCGATGATCGCCATCTCGGGGATTGCGATCGGGCTCATCCTGCTCGCCCAGTCGCTGGACCGCGTGTTCAACCCCCGGATCAGGGCCCGCCACCAGGACGTCGGTGGCGACGAGACGCTGGAACCGGACGCAGAGGAC
The DNA here is from genome assembly GCA_025517485.1 of Natronoglomus mannanivorans. Taxonomy (GTDB): domain Archaea; phylum Halobacteriota; class Halobacteria; order Halobacteriales; family Natrialbaceae; genus Halomontanus; species Halomontanus mannanivorans. The sequence goes on from JAOPKB010000017.1 coordinate 77,605, forward strand.
GATACCAAGGAGATGATGAACGTATGATTCGACGATCTACTCTCACTACCCACGACGACCGAACCGACGGCCGACTCGCCGCCTCGGAGGTGGGCCGATGACCGCTTTCCAGTCGGACGCGACCACCCGAACGAACGACGACGTCATCGTCGAGCTACGGGACACCTCCGTCGAGTTCGGCATGGACCGCGGGACCTCGAAGGTTCTCAACGAGGTGACTACCGAGGTCTATCGCGACGAGATCCTGGGCGTCATCGGCGAATCCGGCTCCGGCAAGTCGATGTTCGCGTCGGCGATGCTCGACGCCGTCCCGGAACCAGGAGTCACCACCGGTGAGGTCATCTACCACCCCGAAGAGGGTGACCCGATCTCGGTCACCGACCTTTCGAAGGAGGAACTCCGGCAGTTCCGCTGGGAGGAGGTCTCGATGGTGTTCCAGGGGGCGATGAGTTCGTTCAACCCGGTGTTGCCGATCAAGACCCACTTCGTCGAGACGCTCTCGGCCCACGACTACGATATCAGGCGCGGACTGACGCGCGCGAAGGAACTGCTGTCCGATCTCTACCTCGATCCCGAGCGGATGCTCAACTCCTACCCCCACGAGCTCTCCGGCGGGATGAAACAGCGCGTGCTCATCGCACTCTCGCTGGTTCTCGATCCGGATCTGCTGGTGATGGACGAGCCGACGGCCGCACTCGACTTGCTGATGCAGCGGTCGATCGTCTCCCTGCTCGAGGATATCAAGGAGAAACACGACCTGACGATCGTCTTCATCACCCACGACCTGCCGCTGGTCGCGGACCTCGCCGACCGGCTCGCGGTGCTGTACGCGTTCGAATTCGCGGAACTCGGCCCTTCCGAGCGAATCCTCGAGGAGCCGGCCCACCCCTACACGCGGGCGCTGTTGAACGCGACGCCGAACCTCTCGGCGCCGTTAGAGGAGATGCGCCCGATCGCAGGAGAGAGCCCGGACCCGGTGAACATCCCGGAGGGGTGTTCGTACCATCCCCGATGTCCGCTGGCCGACGAGGAGTGTGAGACGATCGATCCCGGCCCCTACGACGCCGGTCCGGACCACGACGTCCACTGTCACCACTGGGAGCAGTCGATCGAGGACCTCGACATCGCGTTCGAGGAGACCAGCGACAGCGGGACGACGGCGAGCGCCGTCGAGAAGGCGTCGGGAGACCCACTGGTGTCGCTGTCGGACGTCGAGGTCACCTTCGGCTCGGCCAACGATGGGTGGCTCGACTTCGGCGAGTCGGAGACGGTCACGGCTGTCGACGGCATCTCGCTCGACATCTACGACAACGACGTCGTCGTGCTGGTCGGCGAGAGTGGCTGTGGGAAGACGACCCTCGCCAAGACTGCCGTCGGCCTCCAGACGCCGACCGGGGGGACGATCGAGTACCGCGGTCGGGACATCTGGGAGGGTGCCTCCGGCAGCACGCTCGCCGACAAGGAGATCAGACGAGCGCTCCAGATCGTCCATCAGGACCCTGGTGCCTCACTGAACTCCCACCACCGCGTGCGGACGATCCTCGAGCAACCGCTCAAGCGCTGGCATTCCGACCTCGACGGCAACGACCGCCGCGAGCGTATCCTCGGGATGCTCGAGTACGTCGGGATCAGCCCGCCTCAGGACTACATCGATCGGTACCCCCACCAGCTGTCGGGCGGCGAGCAACAGCGGATCGCGCTGATTCGTTCGATGCTGGTCAACCCGGACCTCATTCTGGCCGACGAGGCGGTGTCGGCGCTCGACGTCTCCTTGCGCGTCGGGATGATGGACCTGATGATCGAGTTGCAGGACACTTTCGATACGTCGTTCCTGTTCATCTCACACGACCTCTCGAACGCCCGCTACATCGCGGAGAAGACGGGTGGTCGGATCGGCGTGATGTACCTCGGCGAACTCGTCGAGATCGGATCGGCCGAGCGGATCATCCACGATCCTCAGCATCCGTACACGAAGGCGCTGCGCTGGGCGACGCCGGAACTGGAGGTCGATCAGGTGGCCGAAGAGAGTCCGATGCGGTCGATCGACATTCCCGATCCGACGAACCCGCCGTCGGGCTGTCGGTACCACACGCGGTGTCCGGAAGCCAGAGAGGTCTGTGCGACCCAGACACCCGAGTTCGTGGACCTCGGAGACGACGTGCACGCTCAGAAGAGCGCCTGTTTCCGGGCGTACGACGACCACGAGTACTGGCAGAGCGAGTCGATCACTGACGAGCACGCGGATGCGAACGTCGGGACGGACACGGATACCGACTCGGGAGTGACCTCCGAGTCGGACTGACGTCGGTTCTCGACGTTCGGTTTTCGAATTTCGAATTTCGGATTTCAGTTTTCAGTTTTTGGCGTTCGACCTTCGACTTCTCTAGTAGCCACTGAACGTCACTGCACACCCGATCGCACGACTGCAGCGCGGTTCGGAGAGCGCGGTTCGGAGCGAGTGAAACGAGCGAGAACCGCGGGCTGTGCGATGGGTGTGTAAATCGTTTCAGCTGTTACTCTAGTTACCGTCGTCCCTTCGTTCACACGAGACGACGACACGAAAATGATACTGAAGACGACGTTTCGAATCCGGTGACACCCATCGATTCTCGACTCTCCGCGAGTTTCCAGTACGCGAGCCGAACCCACGCGTGGGACTCGATAGCCGTCCGTTTCCCGTTACGCCCCCGTTTCGATCAGTTCCTCACGGATGACGTCAGATCGGTTGTCGAGTGACTCCCTTGCGTGCCCTGCAAAACACTCAGCCTTGCGTGCCCTGCAAGGACCACTGGATAAAGGCGTACATTCCGATTCCGATAACGACGAGTGCACCGCCCCACACGGCCAGAACGGCGGCCATGACCCCGGTCTGAAGGATGAATCCGATCACGATGAGTGCAAGTCCGGCAGCCGCGAGCTTCAGCGAGAAGGAGTTTTTGAATCGTTCGACTGGTCCCGGATTTTCGTATACCACGGACGGTTCGTCCGTGCCGTCTGCCTCGAGAGACATACTAGCCACTCATCTTCCGCGGTGTTATCGTTTTCGGCGTCGACGCCGTGGGTGGCAGTCGGTCTACGGACGACTCCCGTGAGAGCGCCCACGCTTCCGAACGGCCACCATAAACACTTATGGTCCCGTTAGAAGGATATGACACTGAATCCGACGCAGCGACGGAGACAAGACATACATGGAAATTACAGACATCAACGTTACGAAGGTGAGTACCGATTCTTGGGGCGAGTTCGTCGAGTTCCCGCTCGTCACCATCATGAGCAAGTTCGACGAGTACAACAACGCCGAGGGCGACAACCCGCAGGCTCGGCGCAAGTGGATGGGACCGGTCGGCGACGTCGTCGTCGAAGTCGAGACCGACGCGGGCATCACCGGCGTCGGCGTCGGTAACTGGGCGACGGGCGCCATCGAGACCATCGTCGACGAGACGCTCTCGAAGCTGATTATCGGCGAGGATCCCCACGAGCGCGAGTATCTCTGGGACATGATGTACCGCGCGACGATCCCCTTCGGTCGCAAGGGTGCAGCCGTCGAGGCCATCAGCGCCGTCGACCTCGCGCTCTGGGACATCGCCGGTAAGGAAGCCGAGAAACCGGTCTACGAGCTTCTCGGCGGCCCGGTCTCCGACGAGATCGACTGCTACGCGAGCAACCTCCACCCAGTCGACCACGACAAACTCGAGGAGGAAGCCCAGGAGTACGCCGAGAAGGGCTTCGACACGATGAAGCTCCGGTTCCTGCACGGCCCCGAAGCCGGCCGCAAGGGGATGAAAGAGAACGAGGAGATCGTGAAGACGGTCCGGGACGCCGTCGGCGACGAAATCGGTATCGCGGGCGACGCCTACATGGGCTGGGACGTCCGCTACGGGAAGAAGATGCTCAAACGCCTCGAGCGCTACGACATGGAGTGGGTCGAGGAGCCGGTCATCCCCGACGACATCGACGGCTACGCTGAGCTCCGCGAGGCGTCGAACGTTCCGATCTCGGGCGGCGAACACGAGTTCACTCGCTGGGGGCACAAGGAACTGTTAGAGCGCGAGGCAGTCGACATCCTCCAGCCCGACGTCCACCGCTGCGGTGGCCTCACCGAGTTGTTGAAGATCGACTCGATGGCCAGTGCCCACGACGTGCCGGTGGTCCCGCACTCGGGGACGAACCCGCACCTGCACTTCATCGCCGCCTCGACGAACGCGCCGATGGCGGAGTACTTCCCGATCCCCGAGTGGTATCAGGAGCGCCAGGGCGAACAGGAGTCGACCTACGCCGACGCCATCTACGCTAACCCGCCGAACGCCGAGAACGGCTCGATCCCCATCCCCGACGGCGTCGGGCTGAGTTCGGAAGTCAACCGCGACGCCTTAGAGCACTACGCGGTGGAGTAACCCATGAGCACGAACGACGTCTCGTTCGAATTCAACGTGCCCGTGTTCGCCGGCGCGCCAGACGAGGGCGACGACGAACCGGTCCACCGCGACACCCCGCAACTCGAGGGTCTCGACTGGGACCAGACCAAGGAGTCGATCCTGCTGGCCGAGGACCTCGGCTTCGACGCCGCGTGGGCACCCGACCACCTGATGCTCGGGCGCGACCACGCCGAGTACGAGGTCTGGACGCTGCTGTCGGCGATGGCGGGGTTCACCGAGGACATCAACCTCGGCTCGCTCGTCCTCTGTAACGACTACCGAAATCCCGCACTGGTCGCGAAGATGGCCGCGACACTCGACGTCATCTCCGACGGCCGCCTCGAGCTCGGCCTCGGCGCTGGCTGGCACGACGGCGAGTACGAGGCCTACGGCTGGGAGTACCGCGACGGCTTCGAGCGGCTCATGCGACTGGACGAGGGGATCCGCCTGATGAAAGAGATGTGGACGACCGACGCCGGCGAGGGAGCGACCTTCGACGGCGACCGCTACCAGATCGAGGACGCCCACTGTGAACCCGGTCCTGTACAGGACCCCCACCCGCCGATCCTCGTCGGCGGACAGGGCGAGCAGGTGACGCTCAAACTCGTCGCCAAGCACGCCGACGTCTGGAACACGGACGTCTTCAACGGCGACGTCGAGACACTCGAGCACAAGATTGGCGTGATCGAAGACCACTGCGAGACCGTCGGCCGCGACCCCGACGAAATCGAGTACTCCTGGGACGGCCACGTCATCTGTACCCGCGACGAGGAGAAACTCGAGGATCTGATCGATCTGATGACGCCGATCCAGTTCGAAGAGGAGTATCAGGATCAGGCACCGATCGAAACCGTCGAGGACGCACGCGAGTACTTCGTCATAGGCACGCCCGAGGAGTGTGCGGAAGCGATCGAAGAGCGGATCGACGTCGGTGTGACGAAGTTCCAGGGCTGGTTCATCGACTTTCCGGACACGAGTGGGATGGAGCTGTTCGCCGACGAGGTCATTCCGCAGTTCTCCTGACCGGGCGTCTTCGGTGCGGGGTTTCGTTTCGGTTTTCGAGTGTCGTTTTCGGTCGTCTTCACACGAGCGAGCGACGGCTTCCTTCGATCACGGTCACAACCACTATTACGCGCAGGATCGGAGGATACGACGATGACAACCGCCGACAGGACGTTCGACGTCACCGAGTACGGGGACACTGACGCGGCAGTGGCGACGACAGCCTTTCAGGCGGCGATCGACGCCTGCGGGGAGGCCGGCGGCGGCACCGTCCTCGTCCCCGCCGGTACGTACGAGACGGGGACGATTCGCCTCCGGGATCACGTCACGCTCCACCTCGAGGCCGGCGCGACCGTCGCCGCAACCGAGGACGAGAGCGAGTACGCCGCAGAGCGGATCGGGCCGGACGGCGAGCGGGTCTTCCTACTGGCCGAAGCGGTCGAGAACGTCGCCCTCACGGGTCGTGGGACGTTCGACGGGCGGGGAACGGAGTTCATGCGAATGGATACGCCGATTCAGGGCCACTCGGGGGAATCGTCGGCACACCCGCTGATCACGAGCGGGCCCCACGAGGCCCGACAGGGCGAAGACTACCTCGACCGCGAGGACGGAACCGACGACTGGCCGGTCGCGAAACCCGACTTCCGTCCCGGACCGATGTTCGAGTTCGACGGCTGCGAGAACGTCCTCGTGGAGAACGTCACCATGCGGGACATGCCGTCGTGGACGATCCACGTCGACCGATCGACAGACGTCGACGTTCTCGGCGTCGACATCCTCGGCGACAAGCGGATTCCGAACAACGACGGCATCGCGGTTACCGACTCGCGGAACGTTCACATCTCCGACTGCACGCTCGTCACCTGTGACGACAGCATCTGCATGAACGGGACGGCAGAGAGCGACCAGCCCTGCGAGAACGTCACCGTCACGAACTGTACGATCGAGTCCAACGCCTGCGCGATCAAGTTCGGCTCGCAAACGGCTGGCGTCATGCGGAATTTCACGTTCGAGAACTGCGTCGTTCAGGACTCGAACCGCGGACTCGGTATTCAACACCGTGACGGCGGAACCCTCGAGAACGTCCTCTTCTCGAACATCGTGATCGAGACACGGTTGCTCTCCGGTCCGTGGTGGGGGAAAGCCGAGCCGATCTACGTCACGTCCGTCCCGCGCGACGAGGAGACCGACCTCGGAACCGTCCGGAACGTCCGCTTCTCGAACGTCCTCGCGACCGCCGAGAACGGGGCCCTCGTCTACGGCTCCGAGGAGGCGACCATCGAGAACCTCTCGTTCGACGACGTCCGGCTCGAGATTCGCGGCGGGGAGAAGGCCCCGCTCACCGGCGGCAACTTCGATCTGCAACCGACCGCCGCCGAAACGCCGATCGTCGAGCACGATATTTCGGGGGTCCACTGCGAGGGCGTCACCGATCTCGACCTCGAGGACGTAACCGTCGAGTGGGGCGAGGACCTCCCCGGGTACTTCTCGAACGGGATCCAGTGCGTCGACGTGACCGGCCTCGAGATCGACGGATTCGACGGTCGACAGGCACACCTCGGTTCGAGTGACGCCGCTATCGCACTCCGGGAAACCGAGACCGTCTCGATCCGCGACTGCCGGGCGCGACCCGGAACCGGGCGCTTTCTCGAGCTCGAGGGCGGCGGCGATCGACGGCTGTTCGTCGACAACGATCTCGTTGATGCAGATACGCCCGGTATCGACGCCGAGTCCGATTCGGGGTTCGTCGTGTCGGGGAACGTCCCGCCGCTGTAGCGGCGGTTCGATTCCCGCCGTCGGTCTCGATTTCGATTTTGACTCCCTCTTCGACTTCGACTTCGACCTCGACCCCGACCTCGAGTGCCCGTTCACGAGCCTTTTTGCTCCCCCGCATCCACTGTCGGGTTCATGGAAGCCGAACTACTGCAGGGACCGGACGCCGGCCGCCAGCTCGCGGCCGAACGCGAGACGTTCGAAGACCCGGAAACGGGCGCAACTGTCCACCGGCTCACCTCGGACCCGGACAGCGACGACTACCACCTCTACTTCACCGAGCCCATGTGGTACGACGACGGCAACCGGCTGTTGTTTCGGTCGGACCGCGACGGTACGTGGGGGCTGTACTCCGTTCACCTCGAGTCGGGTGCGATCACGCAGCTGACGGACCTTCCGGAGGATATCGGTGGCATCACACGAGTCGCGACCGAGCCCACGGCGCTGTTCTGGTGTGGCCGACGGCTCGTCTCCTTGGATCTCGAGACCCTCGCGATCGACGTGCTGTACGTCCGCCCGGAGGGATATGGGGGAAGCGTCATCGGCGGGACCGCCGACGGCGAGCGAGCGGTGACGGCCATCTCCGAGGAAATCGAGGTCGAACGCGAGAATAGGCCCCGCGACGAGTGGATCGCCGAGCTCATGGCTCAGGAGCCCCACTCGCAGGTGCTCTCGGTGCCGATCGACGCCGACTCCGACTCCGACGGCGATTCCGATTCGAACGGAGAACCAACCGTCCACGTCGACGAGAACCGCTGGCTGAACCACGTCAACGCCTCGCCGACACGCCCCGAACTCGTCACCTACTGCGAGGAAGGGCCGTGGGAGGACGTCGACCGGATCTGGGGACTCGACCTCGAGACCGACGAGACGTGGCAGATTCGTCCGACTGCGGAGGGCGAGTCCGTCGGCCACGAGTACTGGCTGGCCGACGGCGAGACTGTCGGCTACCACGGTTGGCAGGGCACTCGAGACGATCCCGACGCCTTCTTCGGGCAGATCCGTCACGACAACACGGACCGGCGCGAGGGGACCGCACCGGACATCTACACGCACTACCACAGCAACACGCGCGACCTAGTCGTGGGCGATGGGACCCACCGAACCCGCGGGCCGGCGTTCGTCCTCCTGTGGGCGTGGGACGAAGCAACTGGGGAGTACGCCCCGCCGCGAAAACTAGCCGGCCACGAGTGGGAGAGCGACGAGGACGCCCACCCCCACTCGCGGCTGAGCCCGGACGGCACCCACGTCGTCTTCGACAGCACGATGGGCGGCGATGGCAGCGACGTCTACCTCGCGGCGGTTCCCGACGACCTCGAGGACCTGCCCCGGCTGAGTTGACCCCGTTCTGACGGTCGGCTCTCGATTCGTACCGGGACTCCACTGACTCGAACGCGAGCAATCGCCCCGATTTATCACGGGGCCACTCGAACGACGAGTCACATGAAATCGTACACGATCGTCCGAACGACGGACGACGTTCCGCTCGGCGGGACGATCTCCGACACCCCGTGGGAGGAAGCGACCGAGTTCCGCATCGACGAGTTCTCCTGGCACGAGGGCGGCCCGAAACCGCTCACGACCGGCCGCGCGCTCTACGACGACCGCGCGATTTACCTGCAGTACCACGTCGAAGACCGCGATATCACCGCCTCGGTGACCGACCTCAACGGGCCGACCTACCGGGACAGTTCGGTCGAGTTCTTCGCCGATCCGAACCCCGGGGACGACTCGATGTACTTCAACTTCGAGCCAAACTGCTGCGGGCAGTTCAAACTCGCGTGGCAGGAACGCGACTGGGAGGAGCGAGGGATCGGCCGCGATCTCGTCTCGCCGGCGGTGGCCGACCGGATCGACGTGGAGACGTCCGTCCCCGGCCCGACGAAGGAGCCCCACCCCGACGACGAGGAGTGGTGGCTCGCCGCGGCCATTCCCTTCGACGTCCTCTCGGAACTGACCGGCCTCGAGATCGGGCCGACCGAGGGGGCCGAGTGGCGGGGAAACTTCTACCGCAGCGGGGTCCAGTCGGACTCGCAAAAAGCCACGTGGAACCCGATCGAGAAGCCGGAGCCGGACTATCACTCGCCGGAGTTCTTCGGCGCACTTCGATTCGAGTAGGGCCGCCGTTCGAGCGAGAACGAGAACGAGAGCGGGAGGGGGTTTCAGTTCCGTCGAAACTCACTCGAGTCGCCGGTCCATCGTCTCCCGCGGACCGAGGTACGATTGCCGTGTCGAGCGCCTGCCGGCCCCGTTCTCGTCCCCGTCGCCGTCGGTCCGAATTACCAGCCGATCGAGGACGACGCCCGGATCGACCGCGTAGACCGAGAGCGTGTGCCGACCGGGACGGTCGACCTCGTGGGTCGTCGTCTCGATCGCGCTCCCTCGAAGCACGTTCTCCTGCCACTCGGGGTCGTGTTCCCCGCCGTTCGCATCGAAGTCGACGACCGTCGGGTCGCCGCCGTCGATCGCGACGGCGTACCGGAGCCCCAGCGAGTGCTCGGGGGCGTGAGTCGGGAGCAACTGCGCTTCGACGGTCACCGCTCCCGTTGTGTGTACCTCGAACTCGTACTCGAGGCGCGGTGCTCGATCCTCGAGGACGGTCGCGTCGGGCTCGAGGCGCGGTCCGGTCACCGGACGGCTCCCCATCACGGTCCCGGTGGTTCGACTCAGCCCGTCGATCGATTCCCAGTCGGTGTCGGCTCCGGCGACGACGTCCGTGGCGTGTTCGGCCTCGATGGCGACGGCACCGGCCGACTCGACGAACAGCGGGTTGTGGTCGGCGTCCGAACCCGGCCCAGAGGGTGAACTCGAGTCCGATCCCGTCGCCGGTTGTACACCGCCCGAACGCGGTCGAATCGGCACGTCCACGCTCACTTCTCGCCCGGCACCGGTGATCGAGAGCGAGCCGACCGTCTCCGTCTCCGTCTCCGGCGCCGACGCCCAGTCGATCGAGACGTGGAGTCGCTCCTCGAGGTCGATCGCACCCTCCATTCGACTCACCTCGAGCCAGTCGTGGCTCGTCTCTGCTGTCCACTCGATCGTCCCGTTCCCGCGGTTGTAGATATCGACGAACCGCGGATGATCGACGCCCTCGACGAACTCCGGGAACTCGAGTTCGGGGCGCTCCGTCGCCCGTCCGGCACCGGCGACCCTCGGCTCTCCCTCGACGGCGACGCCGAGCGTCGGCCCCTGTTCGCTCTCGACGCGGCCGACCGTCGGTCGGTCGAAGACCGGCAGATCGCGCGGCCGCTCGGACATCATTTCTTTCCATTTTCCGCCCGAAGACCCGTTGTAGCGCTCGGTTGCCGACTCGATCTCGTCGACCGCCTCGAGCGCCCGATCCGCGTACTCGTCGGCCGACGCCCGTCCCTGACCTGCGTACAGTCGACTCCGCATCGCGTCCACGACTTTCCGGTTTATCAGCATGGCACAGCGGATGGGGTACTGGACGAGGTGGAAGAACGCCGTCCGCTGGTCCTCGGGGAGCGCGTCGTGGATCGCCGCGGCGCTCGCGTCGATCCGCTCGTAGGCCTCGAGTCGCCGCCGCGCCTCGTCGCCGCAGGCGGTCGCGCTGAAGGCGGGCTCGTTCTGTTCGGTGTTGGGATACACCGAGTTCCAGCCCACGTGCTCGGGCTTTCGCGCCCGCGCCAGCCGATGGTACTCGCGGTAGATCTCGGCGATCTCCTCGGTGTACTCTGCGTCGAACTCTCGACTGGCCCATCGCTCGAGCCAGTCCTCGACGGACTCCTCGCGAACTGACTCGACGTCCCACGCCAGCTCGAAGAAGTACTCCGTCTCCGTCTCCGCCGGCTTGATGTCGCCGACGTTCGCGATCCACATCTCCCGGGCCCCGTGTTCGTAGGCCTTGCACAGTTCCTCGCGGATCAACGCCGGCGGCGTCGAACAGAGCCACTGGTGGTCGTGGGGACGCCCCCAGTAGGAGAGGTGGTAGTAGATGCCGTGGCCGCCGCTTCGCCGGCGCTCTGGGGCGGTCGGAAGCCGCCTCACGAAGCCGAAGTTGTCGTTGGGCCACACCAGACAGACGTCTTCGGGGACCTCGAGGCCGGCCTCGTAACACTCGAGGACCTCCTTGTACGGGCAGAATATCTGTGGGATCGACGCGACGTCGGGGTCGACGTGCTCGGCGAGCATGTCCCGCTGGTCCTCGAGGACCGTCTGGAGGAGCGCGGTGGTCTCTTCGACCGTCTCCCCGCCGGGCATCCCCGAGTCGTGGATGCCGCGCATGCCGACGGTGAAGACGTTCTCCGCCTCGGCGACCGCCGCGACTCGGTCGGCCCAGTACTCCCGGATCGTCTCGCCGTTGGTCGCGTAGTTCCACTCGCCGCGCTCGTCGGAGTCCCACTCCTCGACGTTGTTCCGGTGCATCGGCTCGCAGTGGGAGGTCCCGACGACGATGCCGTAGCGGTCTGCGGCCTCACGGTTGCCGTCGATCTGGTAGAAGGCCTTTCCGCCGCCGTGCATCGCCGGCCAGATCGTGTTCGCCTTCAGCCGCAACAGGAGCTCGAACACTCGCTCGTAGGTCTTCGGCCCGATCCCCTCCGGCACCTCGGGCTCGTGGGTCTGTGTCGCCCACGGCCGGAACCCGAAGTCTTCGTCGTTGATGAAGATCCCGCGGTAACTGACGGAGGGCGGCCCCTCGAGTTCCGCGCCCGCGCTCAGGTGGAGTTCGTCGCGCTCGTCCGTCGGGACGTCCGCCCACCAGTACCACGGCGAGACGCCGATCCGTCGAGAGAGTTCGTAGACGCCGTAGGCGGTCCCGCGCGGGTCGCTGCCGACGATCAACAGCGCCGCGTCCACCTCGAGCGCCTCGGGGTCGGCGACGGCTGCGAGCGCGTAGCTCTCGGTCGCCGTCTCGAGGTCGTGGTCGTCGAACAGGGCGTCTATCGTCGTGTCGACAGCGTCGTGCACGCCGTACGGACTGACGAGGACGGCTCGGTCGCCGGTCTCGCCGATCGCGTCGCCGCCGTCGCTCTTGAACTCCAGCGTGGGACACTGTCCGGTCACGCGTTCGATATCGTCCCGGAAATCCTCGGCGGCGATTTCGACGACCGACTCGGTTCCGAGCGCGTAGATCGGCGTCGTCGCGTGTTCGTCGACGAGCGGAACCGAATCCGAATCGGTCCCGCCGTGAGAATCGACTGCAATCGCTTCGTCGGTGGTACCGCTCATGTACTGGCTCCCATTTCACGAGGCGGTTACATAATCTCTGCTCTCCGTCACGGGGCCTTCGCTCGAGGGTGTTTCGTCCGATTTCCGGTTTCCCGCGGGTAGAATTCGCTGGCGACGCCGGCCTCACTCCGATAGCAACGCCTCGAGTTCTCGCGCGAGGTTCTCGCCCATCGTAATCATCGCGTTGTCGCCGGGGTGGACCAGGTCGGGCGTGAGCCCGGCGATACTCGGGAGCATATCGGTCCCCTCGAGCAGGTGGACGTTCTCGTGGGGCGAGTCGGCGACGATTTCGCGGAGAGCGTCCCGAAACGCCTCGGCTCGCTCGGCCGCCTCTTCGTCCCCGCAGACGTCGCTGGCGTGGGGGTAGAGGGTGATACACGCGATCGGATCGTCGGGGTGGGCGTCGGCGACCGTCTCGACCATCGCCGCGGCGCGCGATCGGAACTCCTCGAGCGAGAACGTCCCGACCATGTTCACCGAGAGCGCGAGCGTCGCGACGTCCCACTCCTCGCCGGCGATGTGCTCGGCCATCGCGGGGTCGCAGTAGGCGGTTCCACAGGATCCCAGATTGAGCAGGTCGGCGTCCAGCCGGCGGGCGGTCTGGCTGGCGTAGGTGAGGTGTTCGGCCAGCGGCGACTCTCCCTCCGTGATCGAGGTGCCATAGGCGAGATAGCGTCGGTCGGGGAGTTCGTCGTCCCGGGGCGGCCGGACGTCGCCCTCGATCTCGTGGTATTGTACGAACCCGCCGCGGTGTTCGCCTGGCAGTTGCACCCGACAGACCTGCGGGTGGAAGGCGAGGTCGTCTGCGACGGCCGGCTCGATCTCGGTCAGTCGCTCGGGAACCGAGAGCTCGAGCGTGACGGGCTCTTCGCCGACGAGGTACTCCTCGCGGCGACCGCGCGAGCCGACGCCCGACAGCGACGACACGTCCTCGGGGTCGTCGGGAACGAAGTCTCGACGACCCTGAAACGGTCCCCAGAAAATGCGGACGACGCCCTCGTCGACGCCGTTGTCCGGGACCGTCGAGAGCGTCAGTTCGACCGTGCCCTCGCCCTCTGGCACGAATCGGAGTTCGACGCCCGCGGGGTGGCGCATCCGGCGCTGGGCGCCCTCGTTGAGACCGGTTCGGACCGTTTCCGGGACGCGCTGGATGAGTGCCCCGTCGTACTCGTCTTCCGCCCGGAGCTCTCCGACGTTGTGGAACTCGAGTCCGTCGTGGTGCATGTTCTCACAGCACCCCTCCGGGAGTATATAGCTACTGTTACCGTTACCCGAGGCGATCAGTCCGCGAGAACGTCCGCGTTCTCGAGGTCGTAGTCGGTGAAGTACTCGCGCTCGAGGTCGATCAGTTCGGCGAAGAGGTCTCGAGCCTCGTCGCGCTGGATGTCGACCAGCGGCTCGTTACAGAACGCCTGAAACGCGAGGTCGAGGTCGCCGGTGAAGCCGGCCTCGATGAGCGTCTCCTGGTTCGTGACGGTCGTCTGGACCATACTCCGGATCTGGTCCGGGAGTTTGCCGGCGGTGATCGGCGAGACGCCCTTGCCGGTGATCACGGCGTTCGTCTCGACGACGGCACCCTCGGTGAGGTCCGGGGTCTGTCCGACGTTCGGGTAGTTGAGGTTGGTCTTGATCGGCTCGAGGCCGAGGAGTGCGCGCATGATGTCGACGACCTCCTCGCCGGATTCGGTGAACTCGAACGCTCCTTCGTCGTCGAGGTACCGGCTCATCTTCGCCGGTCCCTCTCCGTCGCCGGCGCGGGCCGAACTCGGCGTCAGGCGGAAGCCCCAGCGCTGTACTTCCTCGGGTTCCTCGAGGTCGAGGTACCACGGGACGAACTCCGCGAGGTGGCGGTCGCCTGCGGCGCCCAGCAGGCCGAACGTGTCGTAGAGGTCGAACGCGACCTGGTGGTGGTTGGTCCAGTAACCCTCGTCGTCGAGATCGCCGGGTTCGAAGCCGGGGATGGGTTGGCGATCCTCGAGTTCTTCGTCGAGGTACTGGAAGACGTCGTGGCCGCGCCAGTTGGCCTCGTCGATCCAGGTGAAGTGGTTGATGCCCTTGACGGTGACGTCGATCTCGCTGCCCGAGACGTCTTCGGCCTCGTCGACGTACTTTTCGGTGATCTCGGCCAGCAGCTTCTGGATGTGGAACACCTCGTGACAGAGCCCGATGGCGTTGATGTCGGGGTACTCCTCGTAGAGTGCCCGCGTGCAGACGGTCATCGGATTGGTGTAGTTGACCACCCAGGCGTCGGGACACTGTTCCCGAACCGTGGCGGCGATCTCGCGATACTGGGGGATCGCTCGCAGCGCCCGCACTGCGCCGCCGGGACCGACCGTGTCGGCGACCGGCTGGTAGATGTCGTACTCCTGGGGGACGTCGATGTCGTGGACAAACGTCTCCTCGGGCGGGTCCTGAATCGAACAGATGACGAAGTCTGCGTCCGCGAGCGCCTCCTCCATATCGTGGTGGGCTTCGAACGTCCAGTCGGCGTCGACGTCGTCGCGTCCCGCGAGCTGGTTGCCGAGTTCAGCGTTCTTCGCGGCCGGTTCGTAGTTGACGTCGTAGAGGGCGACGCGGCCTGAGACGTCCGTACACTGCAGGAGGTCGTTGATGAGGGTGTGTGCCCATCCCTGGCTGCCGCCGCCGACGTAGCCGATCTTTACGTCCGACGTCGATTCCGGTAACTCAGCTGGGTCGTTCGCCGTCAGTTGATGCATATGGACGCACTGTGAACTGATCCAAGATAGGTGTTGTTGTTCGCTATCACGGTGCTCAGCTGGTAGTCAGTCCGCTCGCTGTCACGTTCCCACCCGCCGCGGCGTCGACGGCACGATTCGATTCACGTGTGAAACGTGCACGTACCTAAGCGTTTAACTGACTCGGACTGAACAGAATGCGTATGCAACTCGACCGCGTCACGGGCTACGCACTCTCCTCGCCGATCGAACCGCCACAGCACCGCGAATTCCACGGTGGCTCCCGGACACTGTTGAAACGCGACGTCGTCCTCGTCGTCGTCGAGACGACCGACGGCTACCGCGGTGTCGCAACGGCGGGCGCGTCCAGTTCGGCCATGCGCGAGTACTTCGAAGGCGAATCGCAGGGCACCTTCGGAGACGTCATCGACAGCGATGTCGCGGACGCACTCGAGGGGAAGACGATCGACGAGATCTCCGAGGCCCACGCACACATCGAGTCGGCAGGCCTGCCCGACCGGTTGCAGACGCAGGCCATCTCAGCCGTCGACGTCGCACTCTACGACATCCGGGGGAAGGAACTCGGCGTCCCGGTCTACGAACTCCTCGTCGACGAGTTCGAGGACGCGCCCGAACCGACGACGGACCTCCCGCTGTACGCGAGTGCGGGGATGTACATGGAACCCGAGGAGTACGCCGCACAGGCCGAACTCGTCGAGGAAGCGGGGTTCATGGGCTACAAGTACCGTCCCGGAATCGGCCCCGACGGCGATCGACGGACGATCGACCTCGTCTCCGAGGCCCTCGAGACGACCGAGGTGATGCTCGACTGTCACACCTGGTGGAAGCTTCAGGATGCCTACGAGCCCGACGTCGTCGAGGACATCGTCTCCTACGCGGCCGAGAAGGGTGCCTACTGGGTCGAAGAGCCGGTCGCGCCGGACGATTACGACGGGTACCGGAGGCTCGCGGAAACGGGCGCGCCACTGGCCGGCGGCGAGAGCGAGGAGTCCCCCGAGGGGCTCGTCGCGCTCGCGGAGACCGGCGCCGTCGACTTCCTGCAGGGCGACGTCCGCCACCACCACGGGTTCACGGGCTGTCGGGGGGCCATCGAGTACTGTCGCGGTCGCGATATCGAGTTCGTTCCGCACAACTTCGGCACCTGGATCGGACTGCTGGCCAACGCCCACCTCGTGGCCGCCGCACCCGAGGTCGACCTCGTCGAGTATCCGATCTTCGAGAACGATCCGCTCGTCGATGCCGCGGGCGACCCGGGCATGTACCCCTTCGAACTGGCATTCGACCTCGTCGACGGGACGCCGCCGGTCGAGGACGGTCGACTCGAGGTCCCGGACGCGCCGGGGCTCGGAATCGAGGTCGACCTCGACGTCGTCGAGGAGTACCCGTTCCAGGAGGGCCCCTGGACGGAGTTCCACTACGACGACGAGTAGGGAGAGCAAAGAAACGAGCGCACACGGACTCGAACTTCCGGCTCCCGTAGAATTATGCTCGACGCGGAACTATGCGGACCAATGTCACTGTTCACCGACCGACAGCTGACGGCGCTGAAACGAAACGGCTTCGTCGTGCTCTCCGACGTCGTCGACGACGACACGATCGAGGCGGCTCGAGACGCCTTCTGGGACGGTTTTCCGACCGATCGTGACGACTACGAGGGGTTGACCACCGAACCGGAACGATTCGAGAACGCCTGGGAGTACATCGAGGACCCCGACCCGTTCCGCGAGATCAACGACCAGCTGTTCCCCTACGCGGAGGCCCTCGCGGGCGAGGGGACGCTCGAGCGCCCCGACGGACGCATTCAGGTCACGCCGCGGTTTCCGACCGGCGAGCAGACCGAGGGAGACGAGCGGCCGCCGTTGCACCGCGCTACGGGTCACATCGACGGCTACGGCCCCCACTTCGACGAACACTACGAGGTCGGCTACTACACGGTGATGGCCGCGGTCTACCTCGATCGCGTCGATCCGCGCGGCGGCGGTTTCACCGTCTGGCCCGGCTCGCACTGGTACGCCGGCGACTACTACGCCGACCACCACCTCGAGAGTCTGGTGAACGACGCGACGCTGCCCGCCTACGAGGACGGGGAGTGGACCCGGGGCGAAGCGCTCGCCCACCAGACCGACCCGCTCGAGATCCACGGCGACGCCGGGACGGTCGTCTTCTGGCACCAGAACCTGCTGCACTGCGGCGGGATCAACACGAGTCCGTACACGCGGCTGTCGGCCATTCAGCGGTTCGTCCGGCCGGACGCCGAGGAGATCAAACGCGACGCGTACGCCAATCCCTGGAAGTACTGGGAGGGAATGGACGGCGTCGAACTGCCGTCGGCCCCCTCCGAGCGGTAGCTGTGTCCGGTTTTCGAGCCCCCGTCTCGGCGCTCCTCTCCGAAGCTATATGCTATCGGATCACAAACCGGGGCGCATATGTCACCACCGACAGCCGAAGCGGAGACGTCCCCCGTCGACCTCGTCGACCTGCGAGTCGACGGCGAGTCAGAACCGCTCGACGCCTCGTCGAGACCGCGCTTTTCCTGGCGCGCTGACGCGACGGAGCGAGGCGCAGCCCAGACCGCCTACCGAATCCTCGTCGCTCGCTCGAGAGAGGCCCTCGAGGCCGGCCGCGGGGATCTGTGGGACTCGGGGCGCGTCTCGAGTTCGACGTCGACCAGCGTCGCCTACGACGGGCTGGCGCTCTCCTCGAACGCGGACTACTACTGGACGGTCCGGATCTGGGACGAGGCGGGACGACCGTCCGAGTGGGCCGACGTGTCGCCGTTTTCGACGGCGCTCGAGGAGGGCCGCGAGTGGGAGGGCGAGTGGATCGGGTACCGACCGGGCGTCGGGGACTCGAACGGGTATCGGAGCCGGTGGCGGTCCGCCGGCGGCGAGGGAGGTACTGCGGACGGAAACTCGGGCGCTGGCGAGCCGGAGTGGGTCCAGGTCGACCTCGGCGAGGTCCGACCGATCGACCGTCTCGAGCTCCATCCGGCGGAGCCGTTCGACGGCCCGACGACGCCGGACGGGATGGCGGTTTCCGCGCAGTTCTCCCACGATACGGAGGTCGATCATCCGCAGGGCGCGGGCGGGTTCGGGTTCCCGGTCCGGTACCGCGTCGACGTCGCGACCGACGCCGACTTCGCGGACGCGGAGACCGTCGTCGATAGGACCGACGAGGACCAGCCGAATCCCGGCTCCGAGACGGTGGCGTTCGACGTCGGGTCAGATACGAACGCTCGCTACGTCAGAGTCGTCGCCACCGCTCCCTACGAGTTCGACCCCGCCGAGCCACCCGAGGGCTGGAAGCAAACGAAAACCGAGCACGTCGGCGAGGAACGCAGCGCCTGGGAGACATTCGCGCTCGCCGCGCTGGCCGTCCGCGACGCCGAGGGGACGGACCTCGCCGTCGACTGCCCCGTCACCACGACCTCGAGCGTCGAGTCCGAAACCTGGGGTCGCGACCACCTCGTGAACGGTCGGTACGAGTCCGCGACCGGCCCGGGCTCTGCGCTGTTGCGGACCGACGTCGAACTCTCGAAGCCGGTCGCACGTGCTCGAGCCCACGTCTGCGGGCTCGGCTACGGCGAACTCTCGATCAACGGCGAGAAGATCGGCGACGCGGTGCTCGACCCCGGCTGGACCCAGTACGACCAGCGGGTACTCTACAGTACGTACGACGTCTCCGAGGCGCTGACCGACGGCGAGAACGCGATCGGCATCCAGCTCGGTCGGGGCTGGTTCGCCCGCAACGCCATCGACTGGACGGGCTTTGGCTCGCCGCGAGCGATCTGCCAGCTCGAGATCACCTACGAGGACGGGACGACGCGCTCGGTGTCGACCGACGGATCGTGGGAGGCGACGGCGGGGCCGATCCTCGAGAACGACATCTACGACGGCGAGACCTACGACGCGCGACGAGAGGCCTCGGGGTGGAACGAACCGGGGTTCGGTCGCGACGACGGTACCGATAGTACCGACGGTGACAGCGGAGACGACCACACAGCCGCCTGGGAGCCCGCGACCGTCGTCGCCGGCCCCGGCGGCGACCTCGTCCCCCAGCGGACGCCGCCGATCCGGGTGACCGAGACGATCGAACCCGACTCCATCCGCGACCACGAGGACGGCCCGATCGTCGACTTCGGCCAGAACCTCGTCGGCTGGGTCGAACTCGAGATCGAGGGCGCAGACAGCGGCGACGAGATCGTCCTCAGACACGCCGAGACCCTCCTCGAGGACGGCAGCCTCTCGTTGATCGACCTCCGCTCTGCGGACGCGACCGACCGCTACGTCGCCGCTGGCGAACCCACAGAGACGTACCACCCCCGATTCACCTATCACGGGTTCCGGTACGCCCAGATCAGCGGCTATCCAGGCGACCTCGAGGCCGAGCACGTTCGCGCGAAGGTGGTCCACACCGACGTCGAACCGATCGGCTCGTTCGACTGCTCGAACGAGGAGCTCGCACAGGTGCAGGCAAACGCCCGGTGGGGACTGCGGGGGAACCTCCACAGCGTGCTGACCGACTGTCCCCAGCGCGACGAGCGCTTCGGCTGGACCGGCGACAACCACATCGCCGCACGAGCGCTGTGTTACAACTTCGACGGCGGTCGCTTCTACGGCAAGTGGATGGACGACCACGCGGACGTCCGTTCGGAACACGGCTACATCGCCGACACGATCCCCTACGGCTACGGCTCGATCCCCGAGGACCGGACGTGGGGAATCACGCAGGTGACGATCCCGTGGCACCTCTATCGCCACTACGGCGACGTGGGCGTCCTCGAGCGCCACTACGAGGGGATGCGCCGGTACCTCGACTACTGGCACTCGGTTTCCGAGGACGGGCTCGTCGGCGAGGCGTTCGGCAACTACGGCGACTGGCTGGCCTTCGAGAACATCGACGGACGCCGCGGGCTGCCGGTGGACCTGTTCAACACCGCCTTCCACTACCACACGACGAATCTCTTCGCGGAGATCGCGGCGGTGCTCGGCAACGAGGCGGACGCCGAGCGATACCGGGAGCGAGCCGAGACGATCGCGGAGACGTTCACCGACGAGTTCTTCGATCCCGGTGCGTCGGAGTACGGTCCCGGCACGCAGTCGTCCTCGGCGGTCCCGCTGTTCGTCGGTCTGGTGCCGGACGAGCACGTCGACGCGGTCGCGGCGGAACTCGCGGAAAAGGTGCGGGAGGCGGGCGGCAAGCTCCAGACCGGGTTCCTCGGAACTCGCCCGCTCGTCCACACGCTCGTCGACCACGGCTATCCAGAGGTCGCCTACGAGGTCGTCAGCCAGCCCGAACAGCCCGGCTGGGTGTACATGGTCCGCCAGGGCGCGACCGCGATGTGGGAACGCTGGGACAGCGACTCGAGAGTCGGCGACGGGATGAACTCCTTCAACCACTCGCCGTTCACCTTCGTCTCCGAGTGGTTCTACGAGGCGCTGGCTGGCCTCCGATTCGACACCTCGATCCGCGAGGGCGAGGTCGAGATCGCGCCGACCGTCGTCGACGACCTCGAGTGGGCCGCAGGCTCGCTCGAGACGCCCCACGGGCGACTGGCGTCACGGTGGGAGCGACTCGAGCACGACGGTGGTGAGCCTACGCCCGCATCCGAACCCGAACTCGCGATCGAGATCGAGGTGCCCTGGAACACGGTCGCGACGGTCCAGGTCCCGACTCTCGAGGCGGTGGACGATCCCGTCGTGGCGGTTGCTGTGGAAGGTGACGGATCTGTAGACGGGACCGAAGACGACCGCCGCGAGACGATCTGGAGCGGTGACGCCTCCTCATCGGACCCGGATACGCTCCCCGACGGGATCGACTCCGTTCACGACGACGACGGGACGATAACGGTGACGGTCGAGTCGGGGACCTATCGACTCGAGGTAGGGGACGGATCGACGTAGCGGCCGTCGACCGGCCCGTCTCCCGATCGGTCCGGACACCGGGTTTCCGGTGAACGGATGCGAGAGGGTGAATCACTCGCGAACGTGTCGATCGACCCTCGCACTTCGAACTGCGTGTCTTCTCTTCTGGCTTCCGCTGGCCGCAAACGTTCAGGAACCCACGACTATCACCATCAATTATATGTAGTGGTGTCTGGTACCGTGTGAACACGATGCAAGATCCATCGGAGCCATCAGCGGAGACTGTCTCGGACGAGTTCTCGCTCACGCGACGGACGGCGCTGGCACTGCTTGGTGTCGGCGGCGTCGCGAGTGTGGCCGGAACCGCGAGTGCGAGCGCCACGGGGGAGGAAGGGGAGCGCAAAAACGACGGCTCGCCCGCTCGCCGCTGGAATCAGGACGTCGACGCACAGGGGCACGACCTGTCGAATCTCGGTTCGCTCGAGGTCGACCATCTCTACACTTCGGCCCGCGACGCGAACGTCATCGTCTGGCGGGACGAGGAGGGGGTCTATCACGCGGACAGTCACGAGGAGACCGTCCACAGCAGCGAGGACTACTTCGAGACGATTCAGGCGGCCGTCGACAGCCTCAGCGAGGGTCGGACGAGCAAAGAGAAGGTGCTCGTCGCCGCCTCCGGAACGGTCGGTCCCGTGGACGAACTCACTCAGATCGTCCTGCCGAGTTACACGGTCTTAGACGTCGCGGGGACCATCTCCGTCGAGGACGAGGGTGAGTCGCTGGTGACGCCGATCCGGGCGTTCGGTGAGGAGCGGATCGAGATTCCCCGCCTCACGATCGAGGGCAATCCGCGCTTTGGGATCTGGATCCAGAACAGCGACTCGGTCACGCTCGGAAACATCGACATCCGGTTCGAGAATCTCGACGCGCTCGAGCCCTACGAGGACGCACCCGGCGACTGGCCGCCGGTCGCGTTCGATCCGGAGAGCAGCAAGGAGGAGATCCTCGCGAACCGTGGTTACGTCGGTGCGAACAACGAGGGGATCAGGATCGACGGCCGAGCGCGCGCGGAGCCGTGTTCGGATATCCGGATCAGTTCGGTGTACGTCGAAGGGGCGGGCCACCACTGCGTCGAACTGTACGACGCAGAGCGCGTTCAGATCGAGCAGGTCATCGGCGTCGACATGGAGAGTAGTGCGGTCATTCTGAACGAAACCGAGAACGCGACGGTCAACGGCGTCGTCGGTGAGAATCCCGAGTCGCCGTCGTGGTACGCGACCTTTCGCTGTGCGAACGGCTGTGAGAACGTCTCCGTCGGGCAGGTCGTCAGTCGCGACGCCCCGCGCGGGGTCCACATCACGACCGATTCGAACGACATCACGATCGGCGAGGTAAACATCGTCGGCGCTCGTTATCACGGGATCAAAATCGACGACGTCGAGAACGTGACCGTTCAGGGCGGGCTCGTCAAGAACGTCGTCGAGGAGGCGGTGCTCTCGTGGGCCGACGGCCTCTCGATCAGTAACCTGCGGATCGTCGACGACCTTTCCGAGGACGAACGCGAGGAGATCTTCCTCCCGATCGGCGGTCCGGACGTCCGCGAGCAGACCCACGCGATCCGCTTCACCGGTCAGAACGGCCGCATCGTCGATAACGACGTCCGCGGCGGCGGTACTGAGGAACTCATCTCGGTCGACGCCACCAATACGATCGTCCGCGAGAACCTCGGGGACGGGATCGACTCGGGAACGGTCACGCTCGAGTCCGGCGCCGACGAGGCCGCGAGGGTCGAGGGCATCCACGGCCGGTTCGACGCGGCGTTCGACCTGCGCGCGGAACCCGCGGCGGTCCCCGCCGGTCCCGTCGCCTGGACCCACTACTTCGAGTGGTCCGGCGAGGGGTGGGATCTGGTCTTCGCGTGGGAGACCGACCCCGGCGAGGACCTCGAGCTCTCCTACATCGTCGACCAGACTCAGGGCGGCGACGTAGAGATCGACCCCGAGCCACTCGAGGCGGGTACCTACCGGATCTCGGCGAGACACAGCGGACTCTCGCTCTCGGCTGCCGACGGCGCCAACGTCCAGCAAGAGGAGTGGGAAGACGGCGAGAATCAGCGCTGGCACGTCACGGAAGACGGCGACCACTTCCGTCTCGAACTCGCCGAGACGGGGCAGGTCCTCGAGGCCGAAGACGGGTCGACCGAGAGCGGTTCGAACGTGCGGGTCGGCGAGGATCTCGGCGAGACGCACCAGCGCTGGGATGCCGTTTCGGTGTTCAGTGCCACCGGCGAGTACTACTACGCCCTTCAACCGGCCCACACCGACGTGGCGATCGACATCGAGGCCATCTCACAAGAGCCCGGCGCCAACGCCCTGCTGTGGGAGTACGGTGAAGGCGAGAACCAGCAGTTCGCGTTCGACGAATTGTAACGCTATCGGCGGATTGGTCTTCCGTTCGTTTGGTTTTCCGTCTCGTTCTACTCTGTCCCGATTCGTTTCGCTCGACCGAGTCCCGCCGGTGCGGTTCCACGGTTCGTCCCGACCCCTCGGGAACCCGTACGTCAATCGGTAACTGTACACTCGAAGACCCTAAAACTATTAGTAGTGGAACTTCTCATCTGTTGGTAGTGCAAGTCGAGCACGAGGTATCTACATAATGAAGGCTATCGTCCAGACCGCTCCCAAGTCTATAGAGATTCGTGATCGCGAGCGTCCCGTCCCGTCCGACGACGAGGTGCTCGTTCGAGTTCACTACGCGGGTCTCTGTGGGAGCGACGCACACGCGTACAAGTACGAGGGGGGCTACGAGTGGATCCCGATTCCGCGCGTCATGGGACACGAGTACTCGGGAACAGTCGCCGAAGTCGGCGATAACGTCACCGAGTTTGCCGTCGGTGACAAGGTCGTCGAGGAACCGATCCACGACTGTGGGACCTGTTTTCAATGCAAGAACGGCCAACCGAACGTCTGTCAGAACTTCGAGATCACGGGGATGCACAACGACGGTGCGTACACCGAGTATACGACCGTCGAACCCGGCGACCTTCACCACATTCCCGAGGACGTTCCGCTTCGACAGGCGAGTATCACCGAGCCGCTGAGTATCGCGACGCGTGCGGTTTTCACGCAGTCGAACGTGACGCCCGGCGACACGGTGCTGGTCGAAGGCCCCGGTCCGATCGGCGTGCTCGTCGCCGCCGTCGCGGATTCGATGGGTGCGAACGTCGTCGTCTCGGGACTGGGCAAAGACGGTGACTACCGGCTGCCGCTCGTCGAAGAACTCGGTATCGACACGGTCAACGTCGGAGCGGTCGACCTCGAGGACCTCGTCGACGAGCGAACCGACGGCATCGGCTTCGACGTCGTCTTCGACACGACGGGTCACAAAAGCGGCGTCGAGATGGCGATCGACAACGTCCGTAAGGGGGGACAGGTCGTCGTCGTCGGCCTCCCCGGTGACTCGAGTGACGTGTTCATGACACCGGTCGTTCGGGGCGAGATCGAACTCAATACGTCCTACGGCTCGACCTGGCGGAACTTCGAACAGGCGATTCGTGTCATGGCCAACGGTGCGATCGACGTCGATTCGATCATCGACACGTCTTACAGCGTCGACGATCCGACGGCCGCGTTCGAGGCGTTCCTCGACTCGGAGACGTGCAAACCGGTCTTCTCGTTCGTCGACGAGTGACCGACGTTCTGACACGGCAGTTCCGCTGTTTTCACTTTACGAGGGTTTTCGTTCGAGCTGATTCTCTGGGTCGACTCTCTCGGACGATTCGGCTGGTGACGTGGTGACGAACCGAGAGTCGCTGTGGAGTGTCTCGTTCGATCGGCTCCCAGCGGCCGTCGTCACCCTCTTCGTGTTCGATCGCCCGCTCGTCGTTCGACCGATGTGTGACTACGCCCGATCGCCACTCAGGATTCGACGGGCCATACGTCCGGCAATACCGAATGAATCCCGGACTCGGTCACCGCGTCGATCGAGACGGTTCGATCACCGCCCCTATCTATTACATTCGTACGCTTGTAACGAATTCGGTCGACTCGAGACCGTTCTCGAGTTTTCACTTTTCGTCCGCTACGCGATCCAGTCGATTTCACCCGTTGTCGGGCCGCTTCGGTGGTCTATTCCGATCTGGTGTTCGTCCGTTTCTGCCGAATCCGATTTGGCCGGATTCGGTTCGCTGTCTCACCGCTCGCGGGACACTCGACAGGGGTGCAAACGGGTTCGACCAGTCCGTTGTTGCGTGGTGTGATAGCATTCCCCTTTGCTGGCGTTCGGTGATACCGAATGCGAGACTTACGCGTGAGTCGGTCGTCATCAGCCATCGAGGATCGACGCCAGAACCGTACGTCGACAGCGTGACCGGGGTGTGCTTGCGTTCTCCTCGCTGGTGAGTTCGATGTCGACACAGTCGCGATATCGAAGTACACCGAACGGTCAGTGTCGTCTCACTCTCCCTTTTCGGTGGATGGCAACCTTTACATACAATGCGGGAGAGTTACCAATTGCCAGGTTGACTGGCAACACCTACCACCATTGGCCGTAGTGATCGATCGGGCCGCTATCAACCATTCGACCCCACATCACTACCGTTCTCTTTCGATAGCAACTCTCTCCCTCGGTCAGCCGTGCCCGACGAACGCGTCGAACGTAACTACTAATCTGTTGGGTGCAAAGGTTCACGTAGCATGTACCTCAATCGCGGTGTGGCCCCGGCCGGAGATCGACTCCTCGGAGGGGATCGACGTGAGTGATTCGGCGTCACAGACCTCACCGATCGAGCGGTTCTGTACCCGAAGTCAGACTGTCGGCGTCGACGTAACGCGCGTCTCCCGTGCGGACGTCTCGTCGACGCTGGCCGACCTCTGTGACCGTGAACCGTCCGTCGTCGGTGCGCCGCTTCCGTGGACCGACGTCTCGCTCCCCGATTCGGCCACGACGATGCCGACACCGGCGGAACTCGAGGCCGCGAGCACGGGAATCACCGCCGCCGTGAGCGGGATCGCCGACTACGGGAGCATCTTGCTCCGATCGACGGCCGACGGCGTCGAGCCGGTGAGCCTCTTTCCGGACCGCCACGTCGCCGTCCTTCACGAAGCGGACGTCGTCCCGGATATGGCGACGGCGATCGGCGAGCAAGGCGAGGCATTTCGCGAGGAGGGTGCGAGTATGATCGTCGCGACCGGGCCGAGCGCGACCGCGGACATGGGAGAACTCGTGACCGGCGCCCACGGACCGAAGGAGGTCCACGTCGTCCTCTTCGGAGGTGAGGACCGGTGAGTTCCGAGTCCGGTTCGCGCCAGCAAAAGGCCGCCCGCATTCGAGAGCTGATGGCGACCGAAGGCGACGCCGTCCAGGCGAACACGGAGAGCTTCAACCAGGGGCGCTACGAGTCGGTCTCCCGGCTGGCGGAGTACGAGGAACTGAAAGACGAGGCTCGCGCGATCAAAGAAGAGGCCATCGAACGGCTCCCGGAACTTATCGAGGAGCTTCGGGAGACGGTCGAGGCCCGAGGCGGGCACGTCTACGTCGCCGAGGACGCCGCCGACGCGAACCGCTACATCGAAGAGGTCGTCGCCGATCGGGACGCCGAACGCGTGATCAAGTCCAAGTCGATGACCAGCGAGGAGATCGAGGTCAACGAGGCACTCGAGGCCCGGGACGTCGACGTCGTCGAGACCGACCTCGGCGAGTGGGTGTTACAGGTCGCCGACGAGGCGCCTTCCCACCTCGTCGCGCCGGCGATCCACAAGTCCCGCGAGGGGATCGCGGAGCTGTTCAACGAGGTCTTCGAGCCCGAGGAACCGCTCTCGAGCGCCCAGGAACTGACGATGTTCGCTCGCGACAAACTGGGCGAACTGATTACCGACGCCGAGGTCGGGATGACCGGCGCGAACTTTATCACCGCCGACTCGGGGACGATGATGCTGGTGACCAGCGAGGGCAACGCCCGCAAGACCGCCGTCGTCCCGGATACCCACGTCGCCGTCGCCGGCGTCGAGAAGATCGTCCCGTCGGTCGAGGATCTGGACCCGTTCGTCGAACTCATCGGCCGGTCGGGGACGGGTCAGGACATCACGAGCTACGTCTCCCTGCTGACGCCGCCGGTCGAGTCGCCGGTCGTCGATTTCGACCGACCCGACGAGCCGATCGATCCCGACAGCGCCGACGACCGCGAGTTCCACCTCGTGCTCATCGACAACGGCCGGATGGCCATGCGCGAGGATCCCGAACTCAAGGAGACGCTCTACTGTATCCGCTGCTCGGCGTGTGCGAACACCTGCGCGAACTTCCAGCACGTCGGCGGCCACGCCTTCGGCGGCGAGACCTACACCGGCGGCATCGCGACCGGGTGGGAAGCCGGCGTCCACGGACAGGACAGCGCCGCCGAGTTCAACGACCTCTGTACCGGCTGTTCGCGCTGCGTCGACGCCTGCCCGGTGAAGATCGACATCCCCTGGATCAACGTCGCCGTCCGTGACCGGATCAACCGCGGGAAAGACGGCGAACTCGACTGGCTCGTCGAGGGGCTCACCCCGGACGAAGACCCCGGCGGCGTCGACCTCCAGAAGCGGCTGTTCGGTAACTTCGAAACGCTCGCGAAACTCGGCAGCGCGACCGCGCCGGTCTCGAACTGGATGGCCGACATCGGGCCGTCTCGAGCGGTCATGGAGCGGGTCTTCGGCGTCGACCGGCGGCGGAATCTCCCCGAGTTCCAGCGGGAGACGCTGGTCGACTGGTTCGAGACGCGACCCGATCGATCCCCTGCCGATCCCACGCGGCAGGTCGTCCTCTATCCCGACCTCTACACGAACCACGTGCTCGTCGACCGCGGGAAAGCGGCG
Organism: Natronoglomus mannanivorans; assembly: GCA_025517485.1. Lineage (GTDB taxonomy): Archaea > Halobacteriota > Halobacteria > Halobacteriales > Natrialbaceae > Halomontanus > Halomontanus mannanivorans. The sequence goes on from JAOPKB010000017.1 coordinate 105,417, forward strand.
GTCCGCACGCTCGAGGCGCTCGGCGTCGACGTCCGCGTTCCGTCGATGCCCTCCTCGGGCCGAGCACCGCTCTCGCAGGGAATGATCGCGACCGCGCGATCGAAGGCGGAGGCGGTCGCCGACGCGGCCGCACCCCACCTGCTCGAGGACCGGGACATCGTCGTCATCGAACCCAGCGATCTGGCGATGTTTCAGGGCGAGTACGAGCGGCTGCTGCCCGAGAAGACTGCGACGGCGATCGGCGAGAACAGCTACGAGATCCTCGAGTACGTCTTCGGCCTGCTGGAGAACGGGGCCGACGACGGCGTGCTCTCGCGGCCGGCCGGCGATGCAAGTATTGCCTACCACAGCCACTGCCAGCAGCGAACGCTCGGCCTCGAGGCTCACACCGTCGCGGTTCTCGACCGGCTCGGCTACCAGGTGACGACCAGCGACGCGGAGTGTTGTGGAATGGCCGGCTCGTTCGGCTACAAGAGCGAGTACTACGAACTAGCCGTCGACATCGGCGACGATCTGTGTCGCCAACTCGAGGCGGCCGACGCGAGTCAGGTGCTCACGAGCGGGACCTCCTGTACCGAACAGGTGGGGTCGCTCGGCGAGGACGATCCGATCCATCCGATCGAGTTGATCGCGCCGCGGTGAGGGTGGGGTGGGGTGGGGTCCGGATTCGGTACCCGATCTGTCCTCGCTTTCCGCGAACTGGCCCGTCGCATACGTGTGATTTTGGGCGACTCTTCACCGACGACTCGAGAGCCGACAGCCGCTCGTCTCGACTCGCCGGAAACGCGACTCAGAACCGCAGCCGCTCACCGCATCCGGTACACTTCGTCCATCCACTGATCGTCGCTCTCCTCGAGAATGCCGTCCATCACCTCGTTCCAGTCGGCCTGTGCATCGCTTTCCTCCATAACCTCCCGGATCACCTCGGGGTTCTCGAGTTCCAGATAGCCGAAGACGTGGCCGTCCGTCTCGAAGACCGAATAGGTCTCGATCCCGGCGTCGGACTCGAGGTACGCTTCCTCGAGCGCCTCTGGGACGTCTTCGTGTTCGGTTCGGTACGCCTCGCGCTGTCCGTCCTCGATCTCGAGGTGGAACGCAATTCGCTCCATGTGGGTGGGGTATCCGTACGAGTGTATAACGATTTGGGTCACCACAGATACTCGACTGAAGAATAGGTCGAACCGCGGGGCCGGTTCGATGACACCGACCTCACCGACTCACTCGAGTCAGAGTCCGGCCAGATCCCGAAACGCCCGGTCGGTGATCCACTCGCGATCGGTCTCCGAGAGCTCGTCGACGTGCTCGAGCCAGGTCAGCGACTCCTCGTAGCTCGCCACGTCGCTCACGTTCGGGAAGTCAGAGCCCCAGACGACGCGCTCGCGGCCGAATGTGTCGACGAACCAGCGGACGTGGTCGTGCATGTCCGTGTAGGGAAACTCCTCGTCGGACATGTGGGGGATTTCCGAGACCTTGACGGCCACGTCGTCGTACGCAGCCAGGTCGGCGAACCGGCTGAACGCGCTCTCCTCCGGAGGAACGGTGGGATCGGCGTGACCGAAGTGGTCGAAGGCGTAGGTCAGATCGGGATAGGTCTCGACCAGTTCGATCGCCTGCTCGAGCTGGTCGTGGTGGATCAGGATCTGGACGACGGCGTCGGTCTCCCGGGCCGCGTCCCAGAACTCGGTCTCGTCGATGGCGTCGCGAAGCCAGCTCACGTCGGGATCGAACGTCTCCCACATTCGATCGTAGGGGCAGATCGCGCCCAGACGGAAGCCGAGGACCCCGTCGACGGCCATCGACCGCCGGAGTTCGTCGGCCGCGCCGTCGGCGAACTGATCCAGCATGACGATGCCGTACAGCTCGTCGAACTCGCTGGCGACCTGTTCGGTGTACCAGTTGTTCGTCCAGTCACAGATGGGGTAGCCGACGACGACCGCCTCGTCGACGCCGATCGAGTCCATGTCCTCGAGGAGTTTCTCGCCGCGATAGACGGTCTCCACCGAGAAGGAGTCGACGGAGTTCTCGACGAGCGGGCCGTTGGTCCACGGATGGTCCGACGTCGGCGGTCCCCAGGCATGGGTGTGGGTGTCCAGTACCATGTCGGTTACAACTGGACGGCAATCGCTACTAAAACTTCCTGCTTGGCGGTTGCTGTAGTGAGAAGCCGACGTCACCGGTCGCTGGGAATCGGTGTCGAGAAGCGTACGAGTTCGCCAACAACCAAAAAGTGCGGCTAGAATCGACCGCGTTATTCGGAGACGACGTGGTTCGTCAGCTCGCCGATCCCCTCGACCTCGGCAGTGACCGTGTCGCCGGGCTCGAGCAGTTCGGGCGGCTCGCGGAAGATGCCGACGCCGCCGGGGGTTCCCGTCGCGATGACGTCGCCGGGGCGAAGCGTCATCACGTCCGAGAGGTAGGAGATGATCTCGTCGATGTCGAAGATGAACTGGGCGGTCGAGGAGGACTGCTTGACCTCGCCGTTGACCCGCAGTTCGACGTCGACGTCGTTGGCGTCGATCTCGTCGTCGGTCACCAGTTCGGGGCCCATCGGCGCGAACGTGTCGTAGCTCTTCCCGCGGAAGAACTGCTCGTCCTCGAACTGGGCGTCTCGAGCGCTGACGTCGTTGAGAACGGTGTAGCCGGCCACGTAGTCGCGGGCGTCGGCTTCGTCGACGTGTTTCGCGGTCTTCCCGACGACGACCGCGAGTTCGACCTCGTAATCGAGGTCCTCGACGTCGTCCGGATGGACGATGGCGCTATCGGGGTTCGCGACCGCGGTCGGTGACTTCGAGAAGAGCATCGGCTTCTCGGGAATCTCCTCGTCTTGCTCCTCGCCGTGTTTGAAGTAGTTCAACCCGACGCACGTGATCTTCCCGGGCGTGGGAACGGGTGCCAGCGGCGTGACGTCAGCCAGCGGCTGGCCGCGAAGCGACTCGGTCTCGAGGGCCCGTTCGACGGTCGCCCGGTAACCGGGGTTCGCGATGTCTTGGTAGGTCGGTTCGCCTGCCGGTGTGTCTGCCAGCGCGTAGACGGTGTCTTCGACGGCGACCCCCCACTGAGGTTGCCCGTCGCTGGCGTATCGCACGAAGCGCATTACAGGTTCCTGATACACGAACCCGGTGGAAAACCGTTTCTATCTCGATTTCGATTATCCAGTACGACGGTCGATGTCCATCGCCGATATTGTATAGAATGTGTCTATTCTACAGAGTTGCCATATTCGTGCCCCGATCTTCGATAGCCGACCGAAACACACCGGTATCGACTCGAATTCCACCCGAAAGGATCTTCCCGATCCACTGTGCAGAACGGATATGACCAGTCTGTCGGAGGATCAGGGCTCGTACAACTCCAAGATCAAACGAGTCTCCAGCAAGTACGGCCTCGAGGACATCGACCAGGAACTCGCCGATCGGTGGACGCGTACGGACGATCGATTCAGTCTCAGGGAGCTGGCGGACTTCTTCAACGAGCAGGTGCTCCGGGCCGCCGTCGAATCCCAGAACATGAACCCGCTCGAGGGTGAGGTCGAGAACTTCTATCGTATCCTCACCGACGACGTCAGTAGCGGCGTCAAGATGCAGGCTCGCAAGCGTCTCGAGCAAAACGGTGTCGACGTCGACGAACTCGTGCACGATTTCGTCTCCTATCAGAGCATCAACCGCCACCTGAAAAACGACCTCGGCGTCACGCAGTCGACGACGAAGTCGGGGTCCGATCCGAAGCGCAAACAACAGCGACTCTACGCGCTGCAAAACCGGGTCGTCGCCGTGGTCGAGAACACGTTAGAACAGCTTCAGGGAACCGGCGAACTCGCACTCCCTGACTTCGACGTCGTCGTCGACATTCGAATCACGTGCTCTCACTGTAATCGTATTCACTCGCTTCGGGAACTGTTCGACCAGAAGGGGTGTGAGTGTCAACTCGAGTCTGACACATAGGTATGATTTCTTCCACTTATTCACACGCATAAGATGATTTATATTCGTCTGTTATCCTCAGTTGGATGTCCGTACTGTCGTCGGATGAGCCGACCCCGGGCCGTCGTTCGACGCCCGTCGACTGTCTCGAGTCAGTCGCCGAGCGCCACGAGTGGCGAGCATGGGACGGGTGTGATGTGCATTCACTGCTCGCCGCCAGATCCGGATCAGTACCGGGTCGACGAGACACTGTCGGCGACGACCCCTGCGAGCAGGCCGCCGACGAGGTAGGTGCCGAACATGGGAATCGCGTTGATCGCCGGAACGACGATCACACTGAACAGCGGCGGCGGAAAGATCCCGCCGACGAGCGGCCAGTAGAGGATCGAGAACCCGACCGCGAGCAGATACGCCAGCCCCAATCCGTACATCGCGGCTTTCGTTCCGGTAACCGTCCCGGAGCCGAGTTCCGAGGTCAGCCAGCCGGCGACGATAGCCCCTGGTACGCCCCCGAACAGCCGAACGACGGTGAACGGGTTCTCGGCGGCGAGCCAGACGCCCGTCGTTTCGTAGATCGTTTGCTTCAGGTCGTCGACCGCCACGAGGTCCGGTGCTACGAAGAGCGCGACCGTCGCGACCGCCGTGACGAGCGTGCCGGCGTAGACGGCGCTCCGGTCGCGCTCGAGCGCCGCGCGGAGCTTCGCTTCGTCGTCGGTCTCGGTCATATCGATCGATAAGCGTGACGTCTCGATGGTGCTACAACGACTCGAGGAACGCGGCGCCGGTCTCGATCGACGCCGCGGGATCGTCGGGCGCGTCGTGCTCGTAGATGAGCCACTCCACGTCCGCCTCGCGAGCCGCGTCCGCACACGCCTGCATGTCGACGTCTCCCTCGCCGATCTCGCGGAAGCCGTGTTCCTCGTCGGTCACCATGTCCTTCATGTGTAACAGGTCGATCCGATCGCCGTAGCGCTCGATCAACGCGACCGGATCGCTGCCGCCGACCAGTGCCCAGCCGACGTCGAGTTCGAGCCCGACGTCCTCGGCGAGGTCCGCGAACCGTTCGAACGCGGTCTCGCCGTCCCCCATCTCGACGAACTCGTGGGCGTGATTGTGGTAGTGAACCGGCCAGTCGTAGGCCGCCGCGTCCGCAGCGACCGACGCGACACGGTCGGCCGTGGCTTCGACGGCGTCGGCCGACTCGAAGTGCTCGGCCTCGAGGTAGGGAACGACGGCGCTCGGCGAATCGAGCGTCTCGCCGTACAGTTGGTAGGTCGCCTCGAGGTCGTCCTCGAGCGCGTCGATACCGACGTGCGTTCCCGTGACCTCGAGACCGGTCGCCTCGAGTGTATCGACGACCTCCTCGGGAGTCGCGTCGCGCAAGCCACCGGAGAACTGCACGCCGTCGTAGCCGGCGTCGGCGACGCGGTCGAGAATGTCGAGCATGGGTTCGTCCAGGTCGCGGACGCTGTACAGGTTGATGGCAGTCTTGACCATGGGATCGCATCACGTGCTAGTCGTATTGAGCTTACGGTTGTGAACGTCCGTTCTCGAGGACGAACTCGTGAGCTGATCGTTTCGCGACGAGCGAGCCGAGGACGAAGAGGTCGCCAGTCAGTCGTACTCCCCGTGCCGGAACGCCTCGAGGTCGATCCACTCCCCACGGTCGGCGGACGTCTCGATCGCCAGGATGAGATCGACTGCCGCCCGCGCCTCGCGGGCCGGGACCATCGGCTCGCGACCCTCGCGAATCGCGTCGACGAAGTCCTGAACGATGCGGGCGTGGCCTTCGCCCCACTCGAGGATGCCGTTTTCGTCCTCTTTCCCGATTCCGATCTCGTCCTCGGCCTCACCCTCACCCATCGCGAACTCGCCGTCGTTGTACGACCCCCGCGTCCCGTTGATCTCGAGGGAATCGACGCCACCCTGCGTCGCGGTCGTCGCCTCGATCGTCCCGACGGCACCGTTCTCGAACTCGAGGACGACGACGGCGACGTTCTCGCATTCCATCTCCCGATCGACGGTGTCCGTCTTCGCGTAGACGCCGGCGACGCCGCCGGCGATCCACTGGAGGAGGTCGATCGCGTGGATCGACTGGTTGAGCAGACAGCCGCCGTCCATCGCTCTCGTCCCCCGCCAGTCGGCCGAGTCGTAGTACTCCTGCGAGCGGTACCACTTCACCGTCGCCGTCCCGAGCACCAGCCGTCCGAGTTCACCGTTCACGACCGCCTCCCGCGCCCGCCGGTGGGCCGGGTACGTCCGTCGCTGGAAGACGCCGGCGAGTGTCCGTCCCGTCTCGTCGGCGGCCTCGACCATCGCGTCCATCCGCTCGCGATAGACGTCCAGGGGCTTCTCACAGAGGACGTGCGCACCGGCTTCCATGCAGTCGATCGCGACGTTCGCGTGGGTTCCACTCGGCGTACAGACGCTCACCGCGTCGACGTCGCCCTCGCGAATCATCTCGACGGCGTCGGGGTACCACTGGCAGTCTCGTTCCGCTGCGAACGTCGTGCCGGCGTCCTCGTCGAGGTCGGCGCACGCGACGAGTTCGACGCCACTTGCTCGCTCGACGGCGTTCGCGTGGGTGTCACCGATTCCAGCGACGCCAACGATCCCGTATCTGACCGGGTCAGTCACAGTCATCGTACGGGTTTCGGGTGAGGGGTACAAAAAGTCGACCGGGACGATCGCGTCGGTGCGCGACTCGAGGACTCGATATCCGAGCCCGAATTACGCGACGTCGAGTCGCTCGAGGCCCGCTTGTAACTCCTCGTAGTACTCGTCGGCTCGCTGCGTGTCGGCGTCGGAGAGTTCGACGAGTGGTTCGCGGACGGGGCCGCCGTACTGACCCGCGAGCTCGAGACCGCGTTTGACGGCGGGGACGCTGTTCGCCCCGGCGTACACGTTGTCCTCGCCGCGCTCGGCCCGGAGGTTCATGAACGGGAAGCTGAGGTCACGAAGCTCGTGTGCGAGGTCGTCGTCGCCGGCCTCGAGGGCGTCGAAGAGGGCGATTCCGAGTCGGGGTTCGAAGTTTGTCACGCCGGCGGAGAAGCCCTCGGCACCCTCGTAGTAGTAGGCCGGGGCTGGCGGCTCGGCCATCCCGCACATCCAGACGACGTCGTCGTCGGTGGCAGCGACGCACTCGGAGAACAGTTCGATGTCCGAGATCGCCCACTTGACGCCGACGACGTTCTCGTGGGCGGTGATCCCCCGTAGCAGCCCCACCGTCGCGTCGAAGCCCCGGATGTAGGGGACGATTCCGATGTCGACAGCGTCGGCGAGTCGGTGGTAGTAGTCGACGACGCCCTGCTCGTGTTTGAAGATGTGGTCGGGCGGCATCACCATGATGCCGTCCGCGCCGTTTTCCTGGTGGGCCTGTGCGAGTTCGATCGCACTCTTCGTACTCCCCCCGGCCCCAGCGAGAACGGTCGCGTCCTCGGGAAGCGCGTCACAGACGACCCGGGCGGTTTCGATCCGCTCGTCCTGGGTCAGTGAGTGGTACTCGCTGATGTTCGCACAGGCTAGGTACAGACGAATCCCCCCGTCGTAGAGCCACTGTGCGGTCGCTGCGAGTTCGGTGTCCCGAATTTCGTCGGTATCCGTTTCGTCGAACGGAGTCAACATTCCCGCGGCCACGTCTCGTAGTTTCGGCGCGATATCTGAGCCAGACATACCGAATACTGTCTCCGAGTGAAAAATAAAGCTTCCGTCCGCGAGTTGTCACGGCTGTGGGCCGCGTACCGGACACCCGATCCGGTCCGGTGGCGACCGAGCCAGTCGATACTCGTGACCGATTCAGTTGTGGGTCTCGCCTACGGTGCGCTCCGAACCGTGTTTCTGTCGCGAAATCGGGTGTGTATCGGTGGTTTGTGGCCACTATCGTTCCCCGGTCGTTCGGTTACGATCGTCTGTTCGGTAATCCCGAACGCGCGAGTCACGAGAACTGATGGAGATACGAGTACGGGACGGTGTGTAACATTCGTATAGCTATTACAGTCTGTGTTCACTAATGATAACTGGAGAGGTCCCTTCCGGCAATACCGGTCGAGGGCGTTCGACGGTTTGCAACTACGGCGAACAAACGGTTATACCGGTCCGTGTTTTTGGTGGATGTATGCCAAACGAAACGGCCGTCGAGTCCGCTGGGGTCGCCAGTGTGAGGTCGTCTGATCGACGGCGGCGACGTACGTATTCGGGTATCGATTCAACGGCACGACCGGGTGGTCCGAGATGGGATTGCTAGAGTCGCTCCTCGGACTCTTCGGTCGTGGATCGGACGGAGAGGAGTCCCCGTACCGGTGTATTCAGTGTGGCGAAGGCTACGATCGACCGCACCGCGAGTGTGATCGATGCGGATCGACGTTTATCGCGGCGACCGACGACGAGTCCGACGAGTGAGCGACCACTGGCGAGCTGGGATGTCTATCGCCGAGCGCCGACTTCCAAGCACTTATGCAGAATCGATCGGTTGAATACGGTATGAACGTCCTCGTAACGGGCACGTACGGACGCTGTGGAACTGCGATCATCGATCACCTCCACGACCGCGAGGAGTACGACTTCAGCTATCTGAACCGGTCCGACCGGCCCGACGACCACCCCTACGGCGGCTACGACACCGTCGTCGCCAACGTCACCGACTACGATGCGATCCGACCCGCGTTCGACGGACAGGACGCGGTGGTCCACCTCGCCGCCTATCCCTACACGGAAGGGAGCTGGGACGACGTCCACGATCCGAACATAGAGGGGATGCACAACGCTCTGGAGGCCGCCCGCGAGGCGGAAGTCGAGACGTTCGTCTTCGGGTCGACGAACCACGTCATGGGGATGTACGAACTCGAGAACGAACCCGACATCTACGAACCCGGCCACGGCATCGCGCTGGACCACACCGATCCGGTTCGGCCGGATTCGTACTACGGGACGACGAAAGCGTTCGGCGAGGATCTCGGACGCCAGTACGTCGAGAACCACGAGTATCCGAAGCGGTTCTACGCGCTCCGGATCTGTACCGTCAACAGTGCCGAGTACGACCACCCCTACGGTGACGCGGAGGCTGGCGTCGACGACGGCGAGTTCGAGCGCGACAGCGAGGAATACGAGCGAAAGGTCGCCCGCATGAAGGGCATGTGGCAGTCTCGGCGGGACTTCGCACACCTGATCGACTGTTGTCTCGAGGACGACACCGTCGAGTTCGGCATCTTCAGCGGCGTCAGTGACAACGACCGGCGCTGGTACTCACTCGAGCACGCTCGAGCGGTGCTCGGCTACGCGCCACAGGACAACGGCGAGGAGTGGGACGAACCGCCAGCGTGAGCTGAGTTGAGCGTGGTCGGTTTCGACCGGTCAGATACGAGGGCCGAGCGTACGGATGGCGTCTCCCACGTCGCCGGTCACTACACCCGGTTTGACCGGCGGTGAGTGTCGAGTGATTCGTCTCGACCGTTCCCCGGGACGAGAGCGGACGAAGGTATTCCCGAGTATGTCAATTGGTATCGGTGAACGAATTTTTATATATCATGAAACGGTTTGGGACACATAGAATGACACGGCAGCCACCGAAAGCGAAAAACCCTGTCAAAGCTGCACGTAACACCCTCCGAATCGTGGAAGCTCTCACCGAACTCGACGGCGCGGGAATCACGGAGCTCTCACGGGAACTCGACCTGAACAAGAGCAGTGTCCACAACTATCTCAGCACTCTCGAGGAAGAGGAGTACGTCTGGAAGGACGGAACGGAGTATCACGTCGGGTTACGATTCTTCGAGGTCGGTGCTCACGCACGCCATCGCCGGCTCCTCTACAAGGTCGGCCAGCCGGAGGCACGGAAACTCGCCCAACAGACCGGTGAACGGGCGAACATTTTGACCGAAGAACACGGCCGCGGATTCTACCTCTGCAAGGAGAAGGGCGATCAGGCGGTTCAGGTCGACGCTCACGTCGGTTCGCGAGTCCACCTCCACAACACCGCGCTTGGTAAGGTAATTCTCGCGTACATGCCCCGCGAGAGAGTCGAGATGATCGTCGACAGACACGGACTTCCCCAGACGACGACGAACACGATCGGCAATCGCGAGGAACTGTTCGACGAACTCGAGACGATCCGCGAACGCGAGGTCGCCTACGACCGCGAGGAGCGGCTCAACGGGATCCAGTGTGTCGCCGCACCGATCCTGCGAAACGACGACGTGATCGCCGGAGCGATCAGTATCTCCGGTCCGACGACCCGTCTCGAGGGCGACAGACTCGAAACCGAGATCCGAGATCGACTCGAGGCCGCCGCGAACATCATCGAACTCAACATCTCCTACTCGTAGGGCCGTTCTCGCCGACCGGCGGTTCGGGTCGGCACATTGTAGTTCTGGAGCCCGTGCGTGTACCTATGCACCGCGACCACGCCCCGATCCGCCGGACGCCCTGTCGCCCGATGGCGGCCAGTGGCAGTTGGTGTGTCGGAGGTGTCGTATGACCGGCAGAGACTCCGATTCCGACTGCACCGACGACCGACACGCCCACGTCACGATCGAGAACCGCTCGACCCTCGAGCGAACGCCCGCACACGAACTCGCCCTGGAGTGTGTCACGGCGGGACTCGAGGCCGCCCATCCCGAGCGCGTCCTCGACGAACGACTCGCCGTCGAGGACGACGTCCTCTCGATTCGTGACGTCGACGGCGGAACGACCCGATACGAGCTGGCATCGTACGACGACGTCGTCGTCGTCGGCGGGGGCAACGCCGCAGGCCACCTCGCGCGCGCCCTCGAGACCCACCTCGGCGACCGACTCTCCGGCGGCGCGGTCGTCACCGACGATCCGGCACCGACGGACCTGATCGAGGTACTACCGGGTGACCACCCGTTCCCCAGCGAGCGCGGCCGAGAGAGCACCCGTCGCGTGCTCGAGCTCGCAGACGGCGCGGGCGAAGACGACCTCGTACTGGCCTGTATCACCGGCGGCGGGAGCGCGCTCGTGGTCGCACCGGCCGGATCGCTGTCGGTCGACGACCTCCGGACGGTCACCGACGACCTCCTGCGAAGCGGCGCGTCGATCGACGAGATCAACGCCGTCCGCAAACACTGCTCGGCGGTCAAAGGCGGCGGTCTCGCCGACGTCGCGAGCCCCGCGACCGTCGTCGGCCTCGTGTTGAGCGACGTCGTCGGCGACGATCTCGGCGTCGTCTCGAGCGGGCCGATCTCGCCCGATCCGACGACCTACGCCGACGCGCTGGCCGTCCTCGAGCGCTACGGGATCGACGGCCCCGACGCCGTCCTCGAGCATCTGCGGCGGGGCGATCGAGGTGAATTTCCGGAGACACCGGTCACGGGCGCGGCGACGTTCGACGGCGTCACATCCCATCTGCTCGCGAGCGCGACGACCGCCATCGACGCCGCGGCCGGGATTGCGACGGACTGCGGCTACGACCCACTCGTGCTCTCCTCGGGGATCAGGGGCGAATCGAGCGAGGTCGCGAGGGTTCACGTCGCGATCGCCGAGGAGTGTCTCGCGACCGGCAACCCCGTCACGCCGCCGGCCGTCTTGCTCTCCGGCGGCGAGACGACCGTCAGCGTCACCGGCGACGGCGGCACCGGCGGGCCAAATCAGGAGTTCGTGCTGAGCGCCGCCCTCGAGCTCACGGACGAGGAGATCGTCGTCGCGAGCGTCGACTCCGACGGGATCGACGGCCCGACGGACGTCGCGGGCGCCATCGTCGATTCGTCCTCGCTCGCGGCCAGCGGTCTCGAATTCGGCGAGGCTCGAACCGCACTCGCAGAAAACGACGCACAGCCAGCGCTCGAGGCGATGGGAACGCTCGTTCGAACTGGGCCGACGGGGACGAACGTCAACGATCTTCGGGTCGTGGTCGTCGACGGGGAGGGAGGGGGAGATGGAAGCGACTCGAGGTCCTGATCGTGATCCTGACCGTGAGCGTGGCCGACGGTTCGCAGTCAGCGGTTCGCGATCACCGTCGGCGGTAGTGACGTCGCGAGTGGCGTCGACGGTTACGACCCGGACTTCGAACTCTTGGCGCTGTCCTCCATGAACAGCGGTGACGTCAGCTTCAGGACCAGCAGCGACCCGTAGCCGACGGCTGCGAAGAGGAACATCGTGACGCCGTACATCCCGAGGAATCCGGCGGCATCCGGAACCCCGAGGAAATCCGCGGCGAATCCGATCAGTATCATGGCGACGCCGGCGAGGACGAGCCAGCCGATCGCCGGATGATTGATCCGTTCGTGGAACTGCTCGAGCATGTTCGGAGCCACATTATCCATCATCATTAATATTACGCCGGTAGTCAGTATTCGATCGAACGTTCGAACGTTCGAACGCTCGAACACCCGAACGCACCACGCGTTCGAACCTCACTCGCCCTCGAACGTTTCGAGGTCTTTGGCCTGCTCGAGTTCCTTCTCGCGTCCCTTCTTGCACTGGTAGAGTATCAACACGTTTCCCGTCAGGAGGATTCCCAGCACGACGAAATTGAAGAGGGTGATGTAGTACGATTCGGACCCCGATTCGACGAACCCGATCGAGAACACCGAGATGGTCAGCAGGATCATGATCACCGCGAGCGTGATCCGCCAGAGCGGGACGACGCTACAGACCCAGTTCCAGAATCGTTCCATCAGTGTTCGTGTATTTTACCGTCTATTATGTAATTTGGGGCGTCCCGTTCGAAACGCGTGCTCGGCGGGCTGACGGGGTGGGTTCCGGTCGCGTTATTCGTCCGTGCGGGCGTCGGAATCGGATCCACCGACGGCGACGTCCGCATCGTCCGCGTCGTCGACGATCGGCTCGCTCTCCCAGTACTCGTGGGACTCGTCGTACTCCCGGAAACACGCCGTCCTGTGTTCCGTACCGTCGTCGTGACCGTCCAGCGTCGGCTGCGCTCGAGTGCAGGCCTCGCGAGCCTCCGGACAGCGGGTGTGGAACCGACACCCACTGGGCGGATCGACCGGATCGGGGATGTCGATCCCTCGCAGCGGCGGATCCTCGACCGTTTCCTCGATGTCCAGGTCGGCCGTCGACCACCTAAGCACCTTCGTGTAGGGATGTTGGGGGTCGTTGATGATCTGCTCGGCCGGCCCGATCTCGACGAGTTCCCCGAGGTACATCACGCCGATTCGGCCGCCGGCCTTGCCGGAGAAGTACCGGGCGTTCGAGAGGTTGTGGGAGATGAACACGTACGAGGTGTCGAACAGGTCCTGCAACTCGAGCATGAGGTCCATCACCTCGACTCGCAAGGAGACGTCGAGCGCCGAGACAGCCTCGTCGGCCAGGATCACGTCCGGGTTCATCAACAGCGCCCGGATCAGCGCGACCCGTTGTTTCTCGCCGCCCGAGAGCTGGTGGGGGTACCGCTGGGCGTAGTCACCCGGCGGCGACATGCCGACGTACTCGAGCAGGCTGAGGATCCGCTCCTGTCGGTCGTCGGGATCCATGTCGGGTTCCCAGCGTTTCAGGGGTGCCTTGAGACTCGCCGCCACTTTCCGATTGGGGTTCAGCGAACTCCCGGGATCCTGGTGGATCATCTGCAGGGAGCGGCGAATGTGCTCGTAGGGGATGTCGGTCTCCCGGCGACTGTCTTTGGCCTCCCAGATATCCTGCCCGCGGTAGGCGACGGTGCCGTCGGTCGGCCGCTGGGCCCCGATCACGGCCTTCCCCAGCGTGGTCTTGCCACACCCGCTCTCGCCGACGAGCGTGACGACGTCGTTCTCGTAGACGTCGAGCGAGATGTCGTCGACCGCGTGGACGGTATCCGGCTCCTGGAAGACGCTGAGCAGGCCGCCGTCGGACACCTGATCGAAGTGGACGTCGACGTCCTCGAGCGAGACGACCGGTTCGTCGGACTGCTCGCCCGCGAACGCCTGGGTCTCGCCGTGCTCGCCGTCGGTCGACAGCGGGATCGCCTCCGCCGAGTCCTCCCAGTGGAAGCAGGCGCTCTGGTGGTCGGAGGTGACGTCGTGATAGGTCGGATCCTCTGCGCGACAGGTCTCGTCCGCCAGCGGACATCGCGGGTGATACGAACAGCCCTGCGGGACGTCGACCGGGTCGGGGGCCATCCCGTCGATCGGCCGCATCTCCGAAAGCGGCGTGTCGAGGTTCGGCACGGCCTTCAGCAACGCCCTCGTGTACGGGTGCGTCGGGTTCCCGATGAGATCGCTGGCCGGGCCGATCTCGACGAACTCGAAGGCGTACATCACCGCGAGGCGGTCGGCCAATCCCGCCACCAGTGGGAGGTCGTGTGTGATGAAGACGATCGAGAGGTCGTACTTCTCCTGAAGGTCCTCTAACAGCGAGAGGATCGACCGCTGCATCAGCAGGTCCAGGGCCGCCGTCGGTTCGTCCATCACGAGGACGTTCGGCTCGAGGACCAGCGAGAGCGCGATGAGGGTCCGCTGTTGCATGCCGCCGGAGAGTTCGTGCGGATAGGAGTCGAGGACCCGGTCGGGGTCCATGTAGAGGTCCGAGAGGAGTTCGCGGGCGTGAGCCATCGCTTGCTCCATGTTGTAGTTGTGCGCCTCGATGGTCTCCTCGAAGTGGGCCCGGATCGTGATGGTCGGGTTGAAGGAACTCTGTGCGCCCTGGAACACCATCGAGATCTCCTCCCAGCGCAGTTCTCGGAGTTGCTCGGGCGAGAGTCCCAGTACGTCGACTTCCGCGTCTCCCTGCGGATGGTACGTGACGTCGCCGGTGAGAACGCCCGGGTTGACGATGGCGTCTAGCAGCGCCGACGCGAACATCGATTTCCCGGACCCGGATTCGCCGACGATCCCGAGGATCTCGTCGCGTTCGATGTCCAGTGACACCTCGTCGAGCACGCGGGATTCGCCGCGTTCCATGTCGAAGGTGACGCTGGCGTTTCGGATCTCCACGATCGGATCGTCGACTCGGATCGACGAGAGGTCGGTTCCCGCTCCTGTTCCTGCCGTCGTCGCTGTCTGCGTGTCGTCGGTTTTGCTCATAGTGTGGTGAGTGCGGACATAGTTAGCCTCGGATGTGCGTCGCGACCTCGCCGCTCATATCCTCGTCTCCCTCCTCGGGATCCGCCGCGGAGGTGTGTCGGGCGCGGACGCGTGGGTTGAACACCCGATCGGTCCCCTGGGAAAACAGGATCAACCCGAACGAGAGGATCACGATCGTGACCATCGGCGCGAGCAACCAGTGGGCGGTTTCCCACGTGTACAGGGCGCCGCCGGTCTCGTAGGAGAGGTTCATCATCACCCCCCAGTTGAGTTCGGTGAAGGGGAGGATGCCGAGGAAGTACAACCCGACCGACGCGAAGATGACCGACCGCGCCGAGTTGACGAAGTTGACGAGGATGTACGGCATCAGTCCCGGCATGATGTCTTTCATGACGATCTGGGGCGTCGAGATCCCCATCAGTCGGGAGGCCTCGACGTACGACTCCTCGCGCAGCGTCAGCACCTGCGAACGGATCGCTCGGGCCAGTCCCGCCCAGGCGTTGACCGTGATGATGACCCCGACGAGCCACGGGCTGCGGGGCTCGAGAATCACTGCGATGACGATCACCAGCGGCAGGCCGGGAATCGTCATCAAGATGTCGTTGAACGTCATCAGGAGCTGATCCGTCCAGCCGCCCTTGTACCCCGAGAGCGTGCCGACGACGACGGCCATCACGGTGGTGAAGACGGCGCCGGCGACGATCATCTCGAGCATCGGCGGCGTCGCGTGGACGATCTGGGCGAAGATGTCGTTCCCCATGTTGTCAGTGCCCAGCGGATGCGACATGTCTTCGAACGGCGAGACGAGTCGGTCTCCTTCGCCGACTCTGGGTGGATCGACGAGACGAACGCCGACGGTTCCCATCAGCACGTACGCGAGGATGATGAGCGTGCCGACGCGGGCCCGCCAGTCGTCCCAGAGGATCTTGAAGGGAGCGATCACCCACTCGTTGGCCAGCATCTTGTACCGGTCTCGTCGGGACATCGTCCCGGAGGAGACCGTCCCGAACGGCGTGTCGGCTGAGGCTTCGTCGCCGGTGATCGTCCCGCCGTCGGGGACGGTCTCCTCGATCGACATCGTGTTCGTGCCGTCGGTCTCGTCAGTACGCTTCACGGTTCCCACCTCCGGAGCCGGCGCGTGGATCGAGTTTTCCGTACGTCAGGTCGGCGACGTAGATACCGACGACCACGGCGATCGTGATGATGAGGAACGCACCCATCATCAGCGGATAGTCGCGGGCCATGATTCCCCGAAACATGTAGTAGCCGATCCCTGGGTAGGCGAAGATCTCCTCGAGGATGACCGAGCCGCCGAACATGAAGCCGATCGCGATCATCATGCCGGTGTACATCGGCAAGATCGCGTTGCGGCCCACGTACCGCAGCGCGATGTCGTGGGGCGGGAGTCCGCGAAGGCGCGCGACCCGGATGTAGTCCTCGCCGAGGACGCGGATGCTGTTCCCGCGCATCGCGAGCGCCTGAATACCGAACCCGGTAATCACGAGCGAGGCGATCGGGAGGGCCGCGTGGTAGAAGGCGCTCTGGAGGAACGCGAGGTTCATGCCGGTGGCGACGTCCGAGGAGATGCGACCGCCGGTCGGGAACCAGTTGAACTGGTAGCCGAGGACGTAGACGAGGATGATCGCCATCACGTAGTAGGGAATCGAGTTCAGGAAGATCGACACGAGCGTCGTGCTGACGTCGAATCGACTCCCCTCGATGTAGGCCATCACCGCCCCGAGCGTGATGCCGAGCCCGAACGTCAACACCAGCGAGATCGACATGACGAAGACGGTCCACGGCGCCGCCGACGCCAGAATTTCGGTCACCGGATCGTTGTAGAACATCGAGACGCCGAGGTCTCCCTGGAGGAGTGCCGCCATGTAATCGATGTACTGGATGTACAGCGGTTCGTCCGGCGCGACGTTCGTGTACACCTCGACCAGCGCGTTGACCTGTTCCATGTCGACTTGGTTCCCCTGTTGCTGGACCAGTTGCGACCGGATGTACGAAACCGGACCCCCGGGCATCAGGCGAATCATCCCGAACGTC
Organism: Natronoglomus mannanivorans; assembly: GCA_025517485.1. GTDB lineage: Archaea > Halobacteriota > Halobacteria > Halobacteriales > Natrialbaceae > Halomontanus > Halomontanus mannanivorans. Next base: position 122,359 of record JAOPKB010000017.1, read on the forward strand.
ATCGTCACGACGGCGAACACGGTGAAGACTGCCTGCGCCGTTCGTTCGATATAATAATTATTGATCATTCATCTCCACCTCGCCCTCGTACGTAATCGCTCGTTCCTGTGAGTGTTCGTCATATTGGTGACTGTCTGACAGTCGAATCTCCCGGTTCAACTCGCTTATTCGACGCTCCGCGGCCAGCCACGGCGGAACAGCTCTTCCTGTGCGTACGCCATCTTCGTATCCAGTTCCTCGAGGTCCGGCCACTCCCAGTCGGAGGTGTTCAGGAACATCTGGCCGTAGCGGAACCAGATCGGAAGCTGCGGAACGCTCTGGTTGTACGCCCACGCGAGTTCCTGGACGATCTCTCTCGTCTGCTCTTCGTCGGCCGTCGTGGACATCTCCTCCATCAGCCCGTGGACGTCGACCGTTTCGAGGGAGCCGTCGGGGTCGCCGACGGGCATCGGAATCTCGACTTCGCCGGGATGACTGGTCGAGATCCAGTTTCGGGGCGCGTTGTAGAACGGCATCTGATACTGATCGTACGGGTGTACGTTCTGTCCCCAAAGGCCAGTACACATGCCGAAATCGCCGTCGTACATCCCGTCGAAGAAGGTTCCCGCCTCCTCTGTCAGCACGTCGGCCTGAATCCCGAAGTCTTCGAACTGCTGCTCGAGGGACTGGCTCGCGCGGACGAACTCCCCGAAGTCGCCGACCGTCTCGATCTCCATCGTGAGCGGTTCGCCGCTCTCGTCGACCCAGGTGTCGCCGTCACGTTCGTAGCCGGCTTCCTCGAGGAGTGCAGCGGCTTCGTCGGTCCGCATTTCGTTCACTCCGTACGTATTCAGGCTGTCGAGGAATTCGTCGTCGAACCACGCTTCCTCGCCGATGTAGATCCCGTGGAGGTGTTCCTGGGGGAACCGAACCTGTCCCCACTCTCCCTCCTCGTAGCCGCCTGCCTCCGTCGCCATGTCGCGGTTGACGAGGTACGCGAGCGCCTGCCGGACCTCCCGCTGTCCGTAGATGTCGTGTTCGTGGTTGAACGTGAGCGAAATCGCGTCGAGCCAGTGAAAGCGCATCATGAAGTCGAAGGTATCGGTATCGAGGATACTCTCGATCGTCTCCTTGGGGGTCCCCGACTCCATCATGTCACACTCGTCACCGAGTGCGTACTGCCACTTGCTCTCGTTCGTTGTGTGAGTGAGTGCCTCGACACCCTCGATATCCATCTCTCCGCCGACTGGATGTTCCTCGTGGACGTCGAACGTGAACGACTGTTCGCTCATCTCGACGAGTTTGTAGGGACTCGTCCCGACTGGTTCGTCGAGGTCCCACGTGGCGAGGTCGCCCATGATCTCGTCGACCTCGTCGTCGGTCGAGGCGTCCTCGATTTGCTCGACCCAGTCGTCGTACAGGTCGTACTTCGTGTTCATATCGACGCTCGTGAGCACGTGTTCGAACACCTCCTCGTTGACGTCTCGAGCGAGGGTGAGTTCGACGGTGTCACCCGCGACTTCGACGTCGTCCATGTAATCGCCGATGAGCGAACCGAACGCTTCCTCGAGGACGAGTTTGGCGTAGACGTCCTCGGCCGTGACGTCGTCGCCATCGTGCCACGTTCGGTCGGTGTTGGGTTGTAGTGTCACTACACCACCTTCTGTTGGCTCCGCGATCGACCAGTCCTCGAGACCGCGGTAGAACCACTCCCGTTGGCCGTCGTCGATGAACGGCTGGAGATCGAAGTGAGCGAACGACTCGAAAATAGCGGTCCCGTAGTAACTCTCGACGTTGTACGGATTGAACTGGAACCGGGTCGGGTCGGCCTCACCGAGCCAACTCACTAGCTGGAAGATATCGTCGTCCGCGGCTCCGTTCCCGTTTCCACCGTTTCCGGTTCCGTTCCCGTTTCCATCGCCACCGTTCCCTTCGGGGTCTTCACCCACACATCCCGCGATCCCGACTGCACCAGCGCCGGCGGCACCCTGTATGAACCGACGCCGCGACAGTGCCTCGAGAGCATTGCGTCGTGACTGAGTCGACTGCGGGTTGTCACTATATCCCATACCCCATTGTCCATGTTATTCATACATATATATTTCCCCGTCCATCAGAATTTGGAAAAGAACGAAGACGGGCGTTTGAGACGCCATTTGGAAATAATATATGCTTTTAACGATAAAGAATCCAATTATCTATCAGAACATATTTATAATTGTCCGTAATCGTGTGCGACACCGTGTCGACGTCAGCGTCGACCGCTCGATACGGCCTCGAATTCTTCAGAGCTTCCTTCGAATCTTCTGTCGACGTTACTACCGTCAACGGTCGGTGAAGGGCAGTCGAAAGGACGGCGAATGGGTCGGATACAGGCCATTCCGACCATCGTCGGATCCAGTATCGGTGGATACGTCAGCCGGTGTCGTGCGTGTCCGATCGCCGACAAACGGATCGAGAGACGTATTTACATCCGTAGTGAACAATATTGATGGATCAGTTTCACCTTTACATTTACAGCCGTAGGAGTGTAACATAGGGGGACAATACGACGTTGTGACACCGACCGTGTCTTTCTCACTCGAGCGAGTGATACACGGGCTTCGAACGACTCGAGAACGTACTAGGCGAACCGACGGTACCTCTGGTCGTCGAGCGAGCCGCCTATTCGTATGGAGGATAAGAGGTTAAGTTGCGAACGACACGAAACGTTCACGGGATGAATCCACCACCTCAACAGC
>JAOPKB010000018.1 GCA_025517485.1 Natronoglomus mannanivorans
CGCTCACTACCGTTCGCTCCTTGAGGACGGGGCATTCTCGCCTACTTACTGGTAAAGAAAGCGTAGCTGTTCGATCCCCCGATCACGCCGTCTGTTCCGGGAGCGGCCCCAAGAACTCGAAACCGTACGTCTCGCCGATCGCGAAGACGGACTCGAGCATCTCCTCGGTCGGTTCCATGGGTTCGGGAAGCGACCGGTCCTCGCTTGGCCGTCCGACCTCGCGGAAGAACCCCTCGGAACCACCGGGGGTCATGACGGCGACGACGCGAGCGACATTGTCACCGGCGTTCGCGACCCCGTGGACCTCGCCGCCGGATACGTGGCCGGTCATTCCAGCGCTCAGGATGCGGTCGTCGCCGTCGACGTGAAGTCGGATCTCGCCGTCGATCACGTGAAACACCTCGCTCGGGTCGTGGGTGTGGAGTCCGTTTTCGAACGCCGGCGGCACGAGCATATCGAGTACCAGATACTCGCCGTCGGTCGTCTCGCTGTCCGCGGTGATCGAGATCGTCGCACCAAGAACGTGGACGTGCTCGGCGTCGGTAAATTCTTGTGGGATGTTCACTTGTGTCATGGTTCCTCACGACTAGGAGGTCTCGAGCGAGGATAACGGTCGCGTTCCATACGGTGGATAATCGAGGTTTTTCCGTTCACACACAGTTGCATGCGCGGAGCGCAGCCCGCTTGCGAAAGTGAGCTCGGTGCGAGCAACGGCGGAATACGAGTCCGTCTGCCTACCGCCGCTCCCACAGCGTCTCGATTCGCTCCTCGAGACGATCGAGGACGAGGCGACACACGTCGCGATGGTCGGTCGGCCACTGGGCGTCCTCCGCGTCGGTACGACTGGCGTCCGGCGGCGGATGGAAGTGGTCCCGCGAGTTGTGCGCGCTCGGATGCCGATCCCACCGACACTTCCACACGCTGTCCAGTCGCTCCTCCTGGTAGTGGACGTTGAAATCGTCGTTGCGGTACCAGCGAATCTCGAGGCGGGGAGACGTTTCACGTGGGTAGTATTCACTGGACAATTCGACACGGAGAGACGACTTCCCCTCCGTGACGATCTCCGCCGACTCGAACGGACGACGCCCGTCGAACCGAGAACGCATCTGCTCCAGCACCGCCCGATCGATTGGCGCGGGACTCGCGCCGTCGTCCGCTGGCACCATCGTTAGCTGTGGGACGGGGCCGTAGAGCCGGTGGCCTTCCTCCGGGCGCGCTCGTGGAGGCGTCGTTCCTCGATGGCGGTCGCCCAGTCACCGAGCTCCACGTACACGTCGTCGACCAGCTCCGCGTCGAACTCGAGGACGTCGACGTCAGCGGGCGAGTCGACACCGTACTCGTCGCGGTACGTTTCGATCCTGTCGGTTAGCTCCGACACGCGGGCCTGCAATTCGTCGACGGTGTGGTCCCGCGCCAGTTCGTTCACCCGCCGCCACTCGAAGTAGTCGTCGTTGCGCTCGTATCTGACCGGCCGGCCATCGTGCCGGATGACGATGCCGAGGTCGGCGTAGAAGGATAGATGTGCCCGCGCCGACTCCTCTGAACAGTCCGCTCGCTCGGCCATCTCGGCGGCCGTCATCGGCCCCCGGGCGTGCAACACCGCGCCGTAAACGCGTTGTTTCGTGTCCTCGTCCTCGAAGGGTCTCTCGAACGGAGGCGGACCGCTGCGGCGAGCGTCGTCTGCCATACGTCTACAACGGATCGAGAACATATATTTCTTCCTTCAACCAAGATATATTGTCTGGTCTGGTCACTCGCTTTCGTCTGCATTCGTTCGAGATGGCTTCTGCACTTATGGGATCACGTTGGAACTCATGGGCCGTTTCAGCTCACAGGATCGTTACACCAGATAAACAAGCGGGGCAGACCGGTGCCTCGAGGTCGTTTGGAAGACCGTCGATCGTCCGTGAACTCGACGCGGCGATAGTCCCTACAAGCGACGGAATACGCGTTTGACGCCCGCAAAACGCCGTTTCACGGCCGTGAAATCGCCACCAACATTTACGTCACTCACGCATCATCTCTCGAGATACCGTGTCCGACCTCCCAGCGTGGATCGACGACCGCATCGAACGGAACCTCAACAACACATTGACTCAGGAGCACGTCGTCGAGACGATGCTGGACTCGGAGCGGCCGTTCTTCTCGATCCGACAGCTGCACGCGCGCATCACGCCCGAGGTCGGAGCGGCCACCGTTCGAAACCGGCTGCAGGAGTTACAGGAGATCGACGTCGTCGCAACCGAAACGTATCCCGAATCGATCACACTGTACTACATCAATCACCCCGAGTCGAACTGGCCGCTGTCGCCCGACGGAAAACGCGCCCTCTCGAGTGACTCCCCGCTGGACCGGCTCTCTACCCGCGGCTTCCTCACGATGCAGGACACGGCCGGGATTCGAACGCTCGTTCTCGCCGGCTTTCAGCTCGCGCTGGTCCTCTTCGCGTTCGGCGGCGTCCTGACCGTCGTCGGGCTCGACGTCGGCAGTACCGGCAGTGATGTCGTCCTCTGGGGGACGGCGTTCGACCTGCTGTTCGTCTGCCTCCTGTTGCTCGTCGTCGAACGAGTCGTCCGATGGGTCCGTACCCGATACGGACCGTTTTCCGTCCTTTCGACCGCCTGACCCGCCGATACGACCACACCACTCACCACTCGTCACACCAACCCATGACATCAACCACACCGACGCCGAATCACGGACCCGAACTGCTCGACGAACGCTCCGTTACTGGTATCGTCGTCCATCCGCTGGCCTTCCTCACCGGCGGCCTCCTCGCCATCCCCATCTATCTCGTCTCGAGTCACGAGTACACTCGAGCCAACGCGCGGAACGCGCTGAACTGGTATCTGTCGGTGGTACTCCTCACCGTCGTCAGCTTCACGGTATTCTTCCTCGGGGCGGACGAGATGACGGTCGGCGGCGAACCCGTGGAGTGGTCGCTGCTCCCCGAACCGTTCCACACGATCGTGGGTTTCGTCGGGATACTCCTGTTGCTCCCGACGATACTCGCGTGGATGGCGACGCTACTCTTCGCCGTGGTCGCCACGATCAAAGCGATCTTCGGGACGGCCTGGGAGTATCCGTTCGCCCGGCGACTCGTCGGGAGCGATACCGAAACCGGAACTCGCTGACACAAGGACAGCGAAAGCCCACGAGTTTACTCGTAGGAGGACATCACGAGCGTTGCTCCGTCCGAGAGTTCTCTCGGTGTACTTCGCCCACCCGTCGTGGTCGCGATCTCTGATCTCGAGGGTCGGATGCAGGACGTGGTCGACCGTCTCCCAGAGTGACTCCTCGAGACCCGGCCGATCTTCGAAGATGCCGAGCGTGACAATCGCCGAGTGTTTGTTTGAAATGGTTCCCGGTCCGTCATGTCATCGACTGATGCAAGAGTGTGTGATGACAGGGATGGCGCGTCACAACATCTTTATCCATGGGAAAAGAAAGAGTAGACAAGATGGCGGCGAACAACGACAAAATCCAGTTCCGGGGGAAAGCTGAGAAGGAAGCGACACAGGTTGTTGATCAAATGCGACTCGGAGGGATCAACATCAGTGAGCTTGCTCGACAGGGTCTGCGAGAGAAGCTTCGAGAGGCCCTTTCAGATGAGGAGATGATCACCCTTCACCAGCGATACAATCAGGGAGAACTTTCTGACGAGGTTGCAGAGATTCTTCTCGATGATGCTCTGGAGGAAATTGAACGCGAGCGGAAGACCTTTGAGGAGGCCGTAGAGCTCGATAGGACCGGGGTTTTCCAAGAGTAAGGATGGTGGATGATGATGTGCGCCATCCAGTTATCGTGGATACAGACGCGTTTATCGCTGTAGCGAATACGAGTCTCTGGCCACAAATTACGAATAATCTACAGTTGACAACGACTAACGTCTGTTACCATGAACTCAAACGCCACGTTCAGGAGACGTCCGAGTACGCGCCTGAGGGAACGAGAGAACGATGGCTTCACGATGGGAGCAAGATAGCACTGGAACCACTCGACGATGATGAGAACGAGTCGTTCACTGTGGTCCCGTGTGTTCCCCGACCGCATGGAGAGGACGCTGGGGAGAAGTCAGTGAAGACCGAAATCGAACAGAACACTGAGTTGTACCGATTTGTGATTTTGATGGATAAGCACGGGCGTCGGTCTATCAACCAAGTATTCGACAGAGCAGGGAAGACGACTGGGAAGGCGGTTGCTCCCACGTTTTTGCTGTATTTGCTCCTCGATGAGGGAAGGGCCACTCTTAAGGAGTTTTGTGAGGCCTGCGCTGAGATGCTCCGAGGAGAAGGGTGGATAGGATATCAAGCTATTCAGGCGGCATGGGAAGCAATCCCGGTCGATTGCTCGCAGTATCTCCCGCATGATCTACTTCCGTAACTCTTTGTGATTGACATCCTCCCGCACGTGAAGCCCTGTCTCTTACCCGTAACCGGAGGGATTGTCAAGCCGGTGGTTCAGAGCCTCTCACTAACGGTCTGAATAGTCACCAGACAATAGCGCCAGTACCGACCGTCTCCCAGAGCGACTCCTCGAGACCCGGCCGATCTTCGAAGACGCCGAGCGTGACAATCGCCGAGTGTTTATGAAGGGCGGTTGTCTTCCCTGAAGTAGATCGAGAATGGATCCACAAGGTCCGGTCACGGAGGTCATCGAGACCGTCAACCGACGGATCGACGTCCTCGAGGAACTGCTCGCGGAGCCGACGGACAAGCGAACGCTCGAGGAGCACCTCGACGTCTCCCGCTCGACGATCGACCGGGCGATCCAGGAGTTGCAACTGTTCGAACTCGTCGCGTTCGCCGACGGTGCGTACCGCGTGACCACCTACGGCCAGCTGGTGGTCCAGGAGTACCGCGAGTTCGAACGGAGCCATCGAATACTGGCCGAGTTCCGACCGTTTCTCCAGCACGCGCCGGCGTCGGCGTTCGACTTCGACTTCCGCCACCTCGCCGACGCGGAGCTCTTCGTCCCGGAGATGGGCGATCCCTACGCGATGATCAATCGCCACGTCAGCGCGATCGACAGCATGGATGCCGAACGAGTGCTGTTGCCGGTTACGGGCTTGCACGCCCACGAGGCCGCTCACGAGGCGATCGTCCACGGCGACGCTCGCGGGGACGTCATCGTCGGTTCCGAGGTGGTCGAGACCTGGCAGTCCAACCCACAGTACGTGGACCTGACCGAGGAACTGATCGCGACCGGACGCTTCGAGATCTTCCTGTACGACGGCGAGATTCCGTTCCTCGCCGGCGTGTTCGACGAGGAGATGGTCCAGCTCGGCGTCGTCGAGGACGGCGAGCCCCGCGCCCTCGTGGAGACCGAGTCGGCGGCGATTCGGGCGTGGGCAGAACGCACGCTGGACGAGTATCAGGAGCGGGCGACGAAGCTCACCTGATCCGTCTTCCAGAACGCATTTAATGGGACGGGACAATCCCCTGCTGTGAAACGTGGCGTGAAGGATCCGACACCGATCGTCGAGGTGGCGCCGTCGCGTGATCGACAGCTATGAGTCGGTGGGAGTACTTCCTTCGTCGGCTATTGCTCTCGATACCGGTCGTCTTCTTCGGTGCGACGGCCACGTTCGTGATCTTTCGATTCGGACCGATCGACCCGGCGGCAGCGATCGTGGGTGAGGCCGCGACGGAAGCGTCTCGAGAGTCCTACGAGCGGACGCGCGAACAGCTCGGGTTGACCCAGCCGGTGACCGACCACTACGTCGAGTACATGCGGGACCTGTTCCTGTTGAACCTGGGCGAATCGTGGGTGATCAGCCCCGGGACGAGCACGGTCGACCTGATCACGACCTACGCGCCGCGGACGCTGTGGCTCGGGTTCTGGGCGGTCCTCATTCCCATCTTCGTCGGCATCCCGCTGGGTATCTACGCCGGTCTCAACGCGAATACGCGGATCGACTACGCGATCTCGATGTTCGGGATCGTCTGGCGTGCGATGCCGAACTTCTGGCTGGCCGTGATCTTGCTCGTCGTCCTCTCGCAGTCGGGCCAGCTCTTCGGATTTAGCTGGCCGGACTTTCTCGTCGACACGCCGGTTACCGGGACTCCCGATCTGTCGGCGCTCGGATCGCCGTCGGGCTTCGCGGCAGCGACGAAACAGATCCTCCCGGCGGCGGTCGTCCTCGGCTCGGCGTCGATGGGAAGCGAACTGCGAATCGCCCGGACGGCCGTCCTCGAGACGATCAACTCGGGGTACGTCGAACTGGCCAAGGCCAACGGGGTGAGCCAGCGCTCGCTGGTCTGGAAACACGTCCTCCGGAACACGCTGGTGCCGCTGGTGCCGACGATCACGAACGAAGCGTTCCTGCTCATCGGCGGCTCGATCATCGTCGAAGTCGTGTTCGGCATCCACGGGATTGGCTATCTCTTCTTCCAGGCGGCGATCAACGGCGACCTTCCGCTGGTGACCGCCCTGGTCTTCGTCTTCGTTCTCGTCGTCGTCGCGATGAATCTCCTCCAGGACCTCCTGTACGTCCTGATCGATCCACGAGTGGGGTACGACGGACGATGACCGGGGAGCGCGATCAGCACCGAAACGCCGGCCGAAGACACCTCGACGAGCGGTCGCTGCGCGAACGCGTCACTGCGAACCCGCGACCCGCGATCCTGTGGATCGCGGGACTGCTGGCACTGCTCGCCCTCGAGCTCGGCACGATCGCCGGCGTAACACTCGAGGCGGGATCGTGGATCGGAACGCGAACGACGGGGCTCTGGGAGCGCGGCGGGCTCTCACGGGTCGCGCTCCTCGCGGTCGCGCTCGTCGGCCTCGTCGGAGCGAGTGGCCGGCTATCGGCGATCGATCGGTTTCGGGTGACGGCGGGGGCCGGTGTGGATGCCGAGGGTGATTCGAACGCGGCCGTGGATGCTGATACGAGCGAGTCGAACGAGTCTCGAGTGCCGAACACGCCTCGAGCGGTCGACACGGCCGTGATCGCGGCGCTCGTCGGGACCGTGGTCGTACTCGCCATCTGGGTCGGTGCGGCCGGCCTCGTCCGGACGGTCGGCCAGGGGACGTTAACGTGGATCGCCGACCTCCCGACGCTCACGGCACGCGAGGTGATCTCGAACGAAGGATATCAGACACCAGACGGCACCTGGCACGGGACCTTCCTCGGCCTCTCGCCGGCCGTCGCCTGGGCGCTTCGCGTGGTCGTGATCTACGCCTACGCGTTGCTCTGGGTGGGCTGGGTGTTCGTCGGCTACCGCTGGTTCCGAACCCACTACCGGCGCGTCGAGTGGACGCCGCGAGACGACGTCGTCGACCGGCTCCGACGCCACCGCTGGGCGCAGTTCGGGATGGTGGTCGTGTTCGTGTTCCTCGTCATGGCACTGTTCGCGCCGGTGCTCGGACCGACGACAGCCGAAGCCGACCTGTACGGTCCCTACTCGCACACGTTCGAGTACTACGACCAGGGGAGCGGGAGCGTCGAGGAACTCACCGTCGGCGAGGCGAACCTCGAGACCCGATCGGTCGGCTACGAGGCCGAGAACGTCGGGCCGATGAGCTACGACGAGTACGATCGGTTCCATCCCTTCGGGACGATGCCGGACGGATCGGACCTGTTCACGTTCCTCGTCGCGGGCGCCCGAATCTCGCTCGTGATCGGGTTGTTGAGCGTCGGATTGAGCGGCGCGCTCGCGACCGTCTTCGCGTTGATCTCCGCGTACTATCGCGGGCTGGCGGATCTCGTGCTCGTCGTGACGGGCGATACGGTCATGGGCGTCCCCCGTCTGTTGCTCCTGATCCTGTTGACCGTCCTGCTGGCGGATACCTGGCTGGGCGGGCTGTACGACGGGGGGATCCTACTCGCGGTCGTCCTCGCGGTGACCGGGTGGCCGTACCTCTGGCGATCGTTCAGAGGGCCGGCGCTCCAGATCGCCGAAGCGGAGTGGATCGACGCCGCTCGCGGATTCGGGCAGTCGACAACCGTTATCATGCGCACACACATGCTTCCGTATCTAGTTGGGTATCTGTTGATCTACTGTTCGATGGTACTCGGCGGGGTCATCCTCGCCGTCGCGGGGCTCTCCTTTCTCGGACTCGGCATCACCGCGCCGACCCCCGAGTGGGGACGGGCCGTCAACCTCGGGCAGGACTACATCGCGACCACCTCGTGGCACATCTCCCTGATTCCAGGACTCATGATCACGCTCGTGGTCACCGGCTTCAACGCACTCGGCGACGGAGTCCGGGACGCGATCGATCCGAAGGCCGACGACTCGAGTTCCGACAACGCCTCGAACGCCCGCGGAGGTGGCGTCTGATGGCGGTCACCGACCCGATACTCTCGGTCGAGGGACTGCAGACGAGTTTCCACACCGACAAGGAGACGATCCGGGCCGTCGACGACGTCTCGTTCGCCGTCGAACCCGGCCGGACCCTCGGCATCGTCGGCGAGAGCGGCTCCGGCAAGAGCGTCACCGCCCGATCGGTGATGGGGCTCGTCGACTCGCCGGGCGTCGTCCACGAGGACAGTCGGATCCGCTACCACGAGCCGGCGTTCGTCCAGCGGATGGCGCGGCGGTATCCCGATCGGACCCGGACCAGGGCCCGGACGTCTTCGGGCCCAGACCCGGACGCGGAGTCGAACGAATCGGACGGCTTCGTCACCCTCGAGGCGTTCGAGGGCAGCGGCACCGACGTCGTCGTCGACCGCGGCTTCGTCGACCTCGTCGCCGCCCCCGAGGCAGTCGTCCGGGCCGTCCGCGGCCGCGAGATCGCGATGATCTTCCAGGACGCCTCCTCGAGTCTGAACCCGCTGTACACGGTCGGCAACCAGCTCGAGGAACTCCTCCGAACCCACCGCGGACTGCGCGGGCAGGAGGCGACCGAGACGGCGGCAGCCCTGCTCGAGAGCGTCGGGATTCCGGATCCCCACCGCCGGCTGAGCGAGTACCCACACCAGTTCAGCGGCGGGATGCAACAGCGGGCCATCATCGCGCTCGCGCTGGCCTGCGAGCCGTCAGTGCTCATCTGTGACGAGCCGACGACCGCCCTCGACGTGACCATTCAAGCCCAGATCCTGGAGTTGCTCGCGGAGATTCAGGCCGACCGCGACGTCGCCATCGTCTTCATCACCCACGACATGGGCGTGATCGCCCAGACCGCAGACCGAGTCTCGGTCATGTACGCCGGCGAGATCGTCGAGACCGCGCCGGTCGACCGGTTGTTCGACCGACCGGGCCACCCCTACACCGAGGGACTCCTCGAGAGCATTCCGGGGATCACCCGCCGCGGGAATCGCCTCGCGACGATCGACGGGCGCGTGCCGACGCCGACCGGCGACGCGACGGCGTGTCGGTTCGCACCTCGCTGTCCGAAGGCGTTCGAGGAGTGTCACGCAGTCCACCCCTCGCTCGTGTCGGTCGGGGACGACGGCGACCACCGGGCGGCCTGTTTGCTCCAGCCGACGGACGAGGACGAGGCGGGGCGACTCGAGTATCACGGCGGTGAGAGTGATGGTGAAGTGGGCGAGGACCGAGACGGTGACTCGAGCGAGCACCACCACGACGAAGGAGGGCCGGAACGATGAGCGAGCGAGCGGCTCGCGTCGAGCAGCCGGACGAGCGAGGAGACCCCCTCGTCGTCGTCGACGAGTTGCGATCGTACTACGAGAGCGAGCGACTGCTCGGCGGCAAACCCGTCAAGGCGGTCGACGGCGTCTCCTTCGAGATTCGCCGCGGCGAAACGCTCGGCATCGTCGGCGAGAGCGGCTGTGGCAAGACCACCCTCGGACGCACGCTGGTCCGACTCGAGGAGGCGACCGACGGCACGGTCCGCTACGACGGGACGGACGTGACGACCCTCTCGGGGACCGAGCTGAAACGCTGGCGCAAGAACGCACAGCTGGTCTTTCAGGACCCGACCGCGAGTCTCAACGAACGCCAGACCGTCGGCGCGGTGATCCGCGAACCCCTCGAGGCCCACAGTTGGGGCGACCCCCACTCGCGGCGGGAACGCGTCTACGACCTGCTCGAGCTGGTCGGGCTGGCGCCGGAGCACTACTACCGGTACCCCCACCAGTTCAGTGGCGGGCAGAAACAGCGGATCGGGATCGCCCGCGCGCTGGCCTTAGAGCCCGACTTCCTCGTCCTCGACGAACCCGTGAGCGCGCTGGACGTGAGCGTCCAGGCGAAGATCCTCAACTTGCTGTCGGATCTGCAGGCCGAACTCGACCTCACGTACCTGCTGATCGCCCACGACCTGAGCGTCGTACGCCACGTCTGCGACCGCGTCGGCGTCATGTACCTCGGGAAGCTCATGGAACTCGGGCCGAGCGAGGAGCTGTTTTCGGACCCGGCGAACCCGTACACACAATCGCTGCTGTCGGCGATCCCGAAACCCGATCCGTCCGCGCCGTTCCAGCGACTGCCGCTGCGCGGGACGCCGCCCAGCCCTCGGGACCCGCCCTCGGGCTGTGTCTTCTCGACGCGGTGCCCGCTGAAGATCCGGCCCGATATCGAGGGCAATCACGACCTCTCGAGGGCCCAGTGGGAGGCGATCGACCGCTTCCGCGAGGTGCTCCGCGAGCGCGACCTGGCGGACGTCACGTTCGTCGAGCGGCTGAGAGAACGCCTCGGGCTCTCGACGCGCTTTACCCCCATTCCGACGGTCGCCGAGGAACTGCTCGGCGACGTCTCGTTTCCGGACTCCGTCGAGGCGGCCCTCTCGAGGGCGGTCGACCGGGCAGCCGAGGGAGAGGTGTCCGCGGCTCGAGCGGAACTGGCGGACGCACTCGGCGGCGTCTGCGAGCGCGAGCAGCCCGTTCGTCACGACGTCGGGGAGGGTCACTCGAGTCGGTGTCATCGCCATCTCGAGGCGTACGCGGATGCAGACGATGTGCTCGAGGGGGAGGACGGTGTGGGTGGTGTGCTCGAGGGACTGTAACAGGTGTTGGGAACGTACCAGCCAGTGAACTATCAGTTAAATATCGAAAACGGCGAGGAACGTACTGTACCGTCTCCTCCGTCCACTCCTGTCACCAGTTTTATTCCGAATCCTTCATATCTACCACCATGCATCGTCGCACTGTCGTTTCGATGATGATGGTGGGAACAGGAGTAGCAACCGCTGGCTGTCTCGCTGATATTCCCGTCGGTGCAGATGGATCACCTGGTGACAAAGAACTACTCGACGAGACTGTTGAGAACATGACGACAGTCGATTTCGAAGCCGAGGAAGGCGATCAGTTCATCGCTGACGTTGAACTCCACGAGGGCGAGGAAGTGAGTATCGAGGTCCACCACAACGGGGATTTCGCGTTCGGCGAAGTGGTCGAAACCGAGGCGCGAGTGACAGGCACGATCGAGTCCGATGGAAATTACACGAAGTCAGGGAGAAAACCCACGACTTCAGTCGTGGGATGAATCCGACAACGCCGACACAATCAATCCTCAATAGCAGGCGCAGGAGCGATGGAATAGAAATACCTAATAGAGAGTGTTTTATATCTAATAATATGCCGATCGGATATAGTCGAGAGCGAACGTCGGTTCACAACCTCAACCACCATTTCGTATGGTGTCCGAAATACCGCAAGCCGGTGTTGACCGACGAGGTTGCCGACAGTCTCGAACGACTTATCGAGGCAAAAGCCGACGAACTCGGCCTCGACATCCTCCGACTGGCAATCCAGCCCGATCACGTACATCTGTTCCCCACAGGTAACCCGAAACTCTCCCCGAACAAAATCATCCAACAGGTCAACGGATACACCTCTCGCAACCTCCGAGACGAGTTCGACTTTAGTCTCCCCTCTCTGTGGACACGCTCGTACTTCGTCTCCTCGGCGGGTGAAGTGTCGAGTCAGACTATCGAGGAGTACATCGAAGCACAGACTGGACGATAAAATGCACCGCAAAGTCACCACGACGGTACGTGTCAAGCTCCACTCGCTCACCGAGCGGAAAGCCCGACTCATCGAACGCGAATACGATACATTCCAAGACGCCGTTCACGGTGACGACGCGAACCTCTACTCCGCCACCAAACAACAGGCGGGGAAAGTCCGGTCGAACAAGAATCCGCGCGAGGACACCGAACAACCCGTCGTCCTCCGCAATGACTGCATCACCATCGAACACGATGAGGACACCGTCCTCTCGTCGTGGTGGTTCAAACTCCCAATCTACAATCCCGAGCGAGATCGAGGAGATAGCATCTGGGTACCCGTCCACGTTCCCGAAAAAGACACTCACCTGCTCCAAGACGAGTACATCTGTGATTCGGAACTCGTCCATCGGGACGGCGAGTGGTACGTGCATCTCGTCTGCACGCGGTCTGTGGCCGTCGCAGACGAATACGACGATGTTCTCGCCGTCGATATGGGTGCGAAGTGGATAGCCGTCAGCGCGTTCCTCTCCGACCGCGACACACAGTTCCACGGCGCAGAGGTCCGCCGTGTCCGCGAACACTACAAGCAACTCCGCAAGTCCATCGGGAAGGCGAAGATTCGCTCGGGGGCGCAGGTCATCGAACGCCTCGGTGACAAGGAATCCCGAACGGTTGAACACGAGTTGCATCAGGTAGCGAATGAACTCGTCGCTCGCGCCCGAGAACGCAACGCAGTCATCGTGTTCGGTGATATGACGGGGTTGCGCTTCGACAACGACAAAGGCCGGTACGTGAACGACAAGACGCACAAGATGCCGTACGCGAAGCTGGCGACCATCCTCACGTACAAAGCACATTTGGATGGGCGTGAGTGTCTGCCGGTAAACGAGGCGGACACGTCTGTGACGTGTTGGCGGTGCGGGTCTCAGAACACGAGTCGTGACGTACAGGGTCGGTTGGAGTGTGGCGACTGTGGGTTAGAGGACAATGCTGACAAGAACGGGGCGTCGAACATCGGTAAACGAGCCGTCGGTAAGGACATTCAGAGCCCGCTATCGACGGTGGGGGCTGTTGTGGCTCAGCCCGAAACGCAGGTCAGACTCGAGGGAACGAACGGTGAGATAGAACCTGCGAACTCCCCGGAAGATGTGGGCCTAACCCTCAGTGAGGGAAGCCCACGACTTCAGTCGTGGGAATAGTCACATGCTTCAAGTACTGTTTCCGTCTCCCGGAACGAATCGGGCGACGGTCGCCGCCGGACTCGACACCTGACCCCGGATGTTGTACCGACCCGGATCGGTAACGATGCACGCGTCCTTTGCAACTCACTACTCTTCTTCACAGTTGAACCCGGACCGAATCCCACGATCAGTACAGGAGATGTAGTTCCCAATCCGATTGGTGGTTTGATCCAAGACTAGTAGCATTGTTCGAAACCTCTTCGAGCGTTCGACCGGCGGTAGATTTTAGGACACAGTCCGCGTACTGTGGACTGTCATGGCCCACGCTTCCCCCGACACCTCGACCGAAGCCGAAAGGAAGAGACAAGAGTTCTTCACGATCCACGAACTGCTCCATCGTCCAGAACTAGCCGTCTTCTACACAGATATGCTCTTGCACTCTCCCACCACAGTCGGCGAAAGTGTAGAGCGTGTCACCCTCTCCAGCAGCGCCGCCCACAACTATGCGAAGACCCTTCAACAGCTACGCGCAGCGGAGCAACTGGATGAAAAAAGAGACCGAGCTCACCTCTGGGAAGCGAAGGCAGTATCTGGCATGTGGAACGGAGCAGAGCCCATTGGCCCAGCCATGATTGCCGTGTATGGTGCAATCGAACTGAACGAAGACATCGAACTCTTCGTCGAGCGCCATGGGAAGTCGAAACTCAGCTCCGCTATCGCACAAACCATCGAGTACCTACGTGGGAACACGAGCCGCCGCGGAGCAGCAGACGCACTCGGCGTTCCTGCTGTCGAAGGAATTGCAATCACGCAAGCGATCGAGAAGATCGTCTATCTACTGAAGGATCTTGACCCTTCGATTCCGGCTGACGAATTTGAGGTTTCGCTTCCTGACAAAGCCCTCGAAGACGCCCCGTATACCGACGAATGAGCGAGGGCGATTTAACTCCGTTTCCGTCTGCGTTGGTTTTGGACACGAGCTTCCTCCGAACACTCGGAGGGACTCGAACAGAGAAGTACCGGACATTTATCGAGTACGTGAAACAGGAAGACGTGACGCTATTGCTCACACGACGAGTGATCACCGAGCTCGACGAACAGCGGGCATACATGAGTATCGACTGGGTAGACAAAGCCCAAACTGCAGAATGGATCGAAACGACTGGGGAACTCCAACCAGGGGTTCGTATCCACGATGGGCCACGTGCCGGAGCGATTTTCGATAGGACGCACGCCAAAATCGCCGAACGGGAACAGAAGAACCCCGATGAACTGCGAAAGACAGACGCGTCGCTTCCCGCAATCTCAGTCATGTTACTGGGCTCTCGGAAATTCGGCCGAGTTGGGATTCTCATCGATGACAACCACGCAGAGGAGTCTATCGAATCTGTGCTGAGTGACACGTACTACGAAGGTCGAATCACCGTTGTCAACATCTGGGACGCGTTGTCCTACATGGAAACAGAAATTTGAATACTACCTTCTTTCACCTGTATTGGTCTCTTGCGTCTGGAATACCTGGCGTAACTGCCCTGGGTCACCCTCGACACGAGGTAGCCAGTCGTGATCGAACTACCTGATTCAATTTCAAGTTCCCGACTGAATCACGGATTCGTGCAACTCCCTCCTGGCAAACCGAGAGCCCGCACGCCGACCGCCAAAGCGAACGATTTTCACTCGGCGTTCCATCCCACCGTGCAATGACCGAGACCGCGTCGGGAGCCGACCCACTGTCGTGGGTCCGCGAGTTCTCCCCGATCCTGTCCACGCTGGCCGCCCAGTACCGCGAGACGACGCCGCTGTCCGACCAGTACGTCGCCGTTTCGGCACCGATGACGCCACACACCGGGCTGTTCGTCGAGACGCTCGCCGCCGCGGGCGCGACCGTCGGCGTCTCAGGCGAACCCGGAAGCACCCATCGAGACGTCGTGGCTCACCTCGAGTCCCTCCCGTCGGTCACCACGTTCAGCACCGCCGGGATGGACGGCGCGGAGTTGAAGGAAGCCCAGCGAGAGCTGCTGGGGGAGCGACCGGACCTGATCGCCGACGACGGCTCGTTCCTGTTAAGCCTCGTCCACGACGAGTTTCCGGCGCTGGCCGAGTCGGTCGTCGGCGGCTGCGAGCAGACCACCGGCGGGATCACGCGCCTGTCGGCGATGGACGACCAGGACGTCCTCTCGTTTCCGGTCTACGGCGTCAACGAGACGCCGATGAAGGACACCTTCGACAACGTCCACGGCACCGCCGAGTCGTCGATCAGCAACCTCGTGTCGATCACGAATACGATGATCGGCGGCAAGACCGCCGTCGTCGTGGGTTACGGCCGCTGCGGTCGCGGGATCGCGACCAAACTCCGCGATCTCGGGGCGGACACCGTCGTCACCGAGGTCGACCCCCGGCGAGCGCTCGCGGCCATCGCCGACGGCCACCGGGTGACGGAACTCGCCGACGCGGTCGGGGACGCCGACTACGTCATCACCGCGACCGGCCGCTACGACGTCGTCCGTCGCGAGCACCTCGAGGCGATGGCCGACGACGCGATCCTCACCTCGATCGGGAGTTTCATCGAGATCGACGTGGATGCGCTGGCTACACTCGCGACGGGGGTGTCCTCGCCGACGCCGGGGATCGACCGCTACACCCTCCCCGACGGCCGGACGATCAACCTCGTCACCGAGGGGAAGGTCGTCAACCTCTCCGGGCCGGCCAGCGCCGGCAACCCCTCGGAGGTGATGGACACCACGTTCGCGATGATGAGCGCCGCGCTGGTCGATCTCGTCGCGGATGGTCGGACGCTCGAGGCGGGACTCCACCAGGTCCCCGACCGACTCGACCGGCGGATCGCAGAGATGAAACTCGACTCCCTCGAGGTGACGATCGACGAGGTGACCGAGAGCCAGCGCTCGTATCACCGGGAGTGGGCCGGTCACGAGGGTGTGGACTCGGCGGAAGAGTAGGGAGTGGCTGACCGTTCTGAGCACATCACCGACATCTCGAGGTGTGCGAAGATGCAGAGAGTGTGCTCGAGGAGGAAGACGATGTGAGCGGCGTGCTCGAGGAACCTCGACATCCCCCTCCGCGTTCACGCGAAGATGGATGTCAGAGAATGATTAGCAGGTGAGTCTCTCCACCGGTTTTCGGGGACTGATGTGATCGATTCGCATGTGTAGTGAGCACTGAACATAGCGCATAACGCTCGGCAAAACGAGGCTTCAGTTCTCGAGACTCGAGATCCGTCGACAGGTCGCCAGTGACCGGGATTAGGACCGATCGCCGAGGGTCAGCTCGGTGAACTGCTGGTTGTGTTGTGGGCCGACCATCTCGAGGTTCTCGACCCACTCGTAGGAGTAGCGTTCGCGGATGTCGTGGACGAGCGGCAGCTGGGTCATATCCTCCCAGTTGGCCGACTCGAGGGTCCGGTAGACGTCCTCGCGGATCGCCTCGTTCTCCTCGCCGGGTTCGCGCGCACCCTCGTAGTCCTCCCAGGCCGCGGCGGCTCGCTCGGCGGCGTCGCTCATCTCATCGCCCTGGCCCCACTGCGTCCAGGTCCAGGGGTTGGGGTAGGCGTACTGCAGGGTCGCGTCGGCCTCGTCGTACTCGAGTTCGTTGTAGGTCGCGAAGATCTCGAGCGAGCCCTCGATCGCCTGATTCGTGAGCGTCGTCGACGGCGCCTCCTCAATCGAGAGGTCGATGTGGACGCTCTCGGCCTGATCGCGCAGGAGACTCGCGATGTCGCGCCACTCGCTGGCGTTCGAGTCGGAGGGGTGGTGGAGCGTCGTCTCGTACATGTTCTCCGCGTCGTAGCCCGCGTCCTCCATCACCTCGCGAGCGTCGTCGAGTCTGGACTCGCGGTAGCCGTAGGGGTACTCGTTCTCGGCACGGTCCCAGTACTCCTCGGGGCCGCCGGGGAACGTCGCCGGGGGCGTCAGGTGGTAGGCGTCGGTGGCCTGCCCGCGGTAGGCTCGCTCGGCGATCGTCTCCTGGTCGACGATGTACGCGATCGCCTGTCGGGCCGGGCGCTCGACCGCGAGCGTATCGAAGAGGAGGTAGGTCGTCTGGGGCAGGGTGACCTCGCCGTACTGGAGGGTCCTGTCGTTGCGGACCGGGCCGTACTCGCCCACCCGGCGGCCGTTGCCGATCTCCTCTTGGACGTCGAGGAGGTCGGGATCGAACTGCGAGCGCGGGAGTTCGAAGACGTCCGCGTTCTCGTTCATCGCCCGGTTGTAGATCGCGTTCGAGTCCTCGATGATCTGCCAGCGGATGCTGTCGATGTTCGCGCCGTCACCGTGGTAGTCGTCGAACCGCTCGAGGACGATCTCGTTGCCCTGGTCCCAGCTCTCGAGCGCGAAGGGACCCGTGCCGTGGACGTGCTCGGTCGACCACTCGTCGTAGTCGTACTCGCCGTCGTAGCCCTCGATGTCGCCGACGGCGCCCTCGGGGATAATCGAGCAGTTGATGTCCGCGAGGACGGCCAGCGTCCGGTGGAAGGGGGACTCGAGTTCGATCTCGACGGTGTGGTCGTCGACGGCGTCGACGGCCAGCGAGTCGGGGACGATCTCCTCGTCGTCGTCGCGCTCGTGGGCGATTGTGAGGGTGCTGCCGACGATCGTGCTCTCGTGGCCGCGATTGTTCTCGGACTCGGCCAAACGTCGGAGCGAGTAGACGACGTCGTCGGCGGTCAGCTCCGAGCCGTCGTGGAAGGTGACGTCTTCTTTGAGGTCGATCGTGTAGGTCAGGTTGTCCTCGGAGACCGAGTAGTCCTCGGCGAGCAGCCCCTCGACCGGATCGGTGCCGCCCGCGTAGGTGAACAGTTGCTCGTGGGTCTGCCAGTTCGCCCGGCCGGCCGCACGCCCGGAGATCCCGATCGGATCCAGGGTCTGTTGCTGGATCTGCATCAGGTTGAGCTGGTCGGCCATTTCGTCAGTGTCAGCGTCAGTGTCATCGGAAGGGTCTTCGTCCGTGTCGTCTCCGTCGTCGTCGCTCAGACAGCCGGCGAACGCAGTCGTCGCAGCCGCACTTCCGAGAAGAAATCGTCGTCGGTCGATATTGGGGCGCATGATTGGGTACTGTTTATGCAACTGACTAATATGCTTCGTGTTCAGTATTGATAGCGGTATTATTCGTGATATCTGAACGTCTCGGTGGTGGTGGGTCCGGATCCGATCCCTCTGCGTCGTCTCTGAAGGGGTGGAAATATATCTTATCCTATGGTAAGGGACCTACGACAGCTGCGTGTTTCAGATATTTCTCTCGTGTCTGTCGTAGAAATACCGACCGGGGAGAGATTTATCAGTCTTATATTGAACAACCGAAAAGGCTATTTAGCTAAAAAATAACCCCTATTCGGGGGAAATGAGAGTGAATTCCAATCCGGAGCCTCTCTTTGGGGAGAGAAGATCCGAGTACTGTCCGAAGTGTGGTGAACAGCAACTGATCAAGCGTACTGTTTCCTGGCAGTCGAACATGTGTACCGTCTGTGGGTCCAGTATCGAAACCGAATACTGACTCGACAGACGAGCTCCGATCGAATTACCGTACTCCGTCCTCGAGAGATCGCACTCCGACAGCGTCCTCACACAGCAGTTCTCGGACCGCGACCGGGACTCACCGTGTTAGTGGGAGATATTCGACACAGTGGCGCTGATCTCTCGAAGGCATGGGAACAACTCGGGTTCGAGCCGACTGTTTCTTTAGAGGACGGGCTCTCGAGGTTTGTGGACTCAAATGCATAATTAATGATACAATTAGACCTGGTAGTCGTGATGTGGCTCACTATCCACCTCGATATCGGAAAACTCTCGCTCTCAAATACTGTTCGTGTTTTAGAGAGGTTCAGTGTTTATCGCGTTCGACCGACCGTCCACAACCGAGTGCAAAAAGCAAAGCGACAGCCGAAGGATGGCAAAGCGCGGGTCACGTTGCGGTCGATGAGACGATGATCTAACTGACTAACGAACGGCACTGACTGTACGCCGGCGTCATCCAGCACGAATGGATATCTCACTGTGAGGCTGTGTCCGGCGCGAAATACCGGGTGTACGGAAATCGCTCCCGACGAACTGAGCGAGAAATACGATGTCGAAGACGACGTGTTTGTCGTCGATTCCACCAACCGACTGAACGCCGCACTCCACCGCCGGGGCGACGAGTGTCGGTACGAACCCCACGACCGGCTCCCCAGCGTCGAACATATCTGGTGAGAAGTAAAACATCGAACATAATTGTTTGGAAATGTTTTAGACACACCGATACAGAAACGGCCGAAACGTGGTTGCAGCGCTTCGCGTACCGCTGGATCAGGTCAATATGATGATTTTCCGATGGATCGGGCCGTATCACCCATCGTTGCGGAAGGTGTGATTCAATCTTGTCGTTCCGACTGGTCGGCATCGTCGTCGTATTCTCCTCGAGCGTACTGCGTCGCTGCAGAACGCTGTGAATCCGGCTCCGGACCCCGGATCAACGATTCGAAATCGTCGACGTCGCAGTACCGTTCCCGGTAGACGAGCGCTGTTTTCCCGTCCGATGTAATCTCGTAGAGCCCCGATCTTTCGGCTGGTCCGATCTTTTCGACGAGTCCGTAATCGTCCAGCACCGGCAGCCGAGTGTTGATATTTTGCCGGGTCTTGTCCGTCTGTGATTCGAGGTTCGCAGCGACGTTCCGACCCGTTTCCTCGAGCGCCTCGAGAATCTGGAAGTCTGTCGGTTGTCTGAGTTTCATGGACGCTTTCTCCTTTCACTAGGTATTGGACTACAAACAGCTAATACTTCCGGCTGTTGACGTTTTGTGTGGGTTGGCCGCCGCTTGATTCATCGGTTTCAACTGCGAGTTTCTTCTGTTTTCACCTCCAATCGGTTCCCGACGTGAGTTCATTCCTAGAGATTCGACATCGTATACTGTTGTAGCGAGGCTATTGCTACTAAAAATCGTCACCAGTGATTTGCATTACAAACATAGGTTTGTAATTGGATGCGAGAAATCAACGCTGGCGATCGATAGACGTGTCCAATGCGTCACTGGACCGATTGGGATCACAGTCCAAAACGGGCACGCCCCGACGAACCGACTCGTTTAGCACCAGTCGAACGCGGGTGTACCGTGAGCAGTTATTCACAAGCAAATCTTGATCGCTGTAGCATCGATCCCGGACACATCGATGGAAACGATCGCGAACGAGGTCAGCGGCGCGACCACGGCACTCGTCGAAACAGTGCTTCTCTAGTACGGCGATTCCGGATCCGACGGGGTAGACGAAAACGAGGCTGAGATAGAGAGCGAGGAGACGAGCAGCGACCGGTCACCTGCGGAGACGCTCGAGCAGTTTTTTCCGTCGGTGACGAACACGATATCGACGGGGACGATAGACGCGAAGAAAGCGAATACGGTTGCGGTTAAAGAAGTAGAAAATCACACTATTTTAAAATCTTAAATAAGTGTTTTAATACTGGACATGGTATGATACTGTCAACATGGAAAATTTCGATGATTTTACGACTCGAGATTGGCAAGAGACTAGGGATGGAGGGCCTGTTCGTATCGCAGTTGTTGGACTGGGGAGGTTCGCACATCGGCGTGCACTTCCTGCAATTAGAGATGCAGAACTCTGTGAGGCAACAGTAGCAGTCGACATTTCAGTGGATGAAATCCGCCCCATCGCGAAAGAGTTCGATATTGATCACGTAATCTCTGCCAATGAATTTCATCAGGGGAAAGCCAGCGACTCCTACGATGCTGTGTACGTTGCTACACCGAACACGTTTCACAGTCAGTATGTGGAAACTGCAGCCTCGCTCAAAAAACACGTCCTTTGTGAAAAACCGCTTGAGATAAGCGCCGAGCGGGCTAGACAAATGGTCAAAGCGTGTACGAACGCCGGAGTTACGCTGATGACCGGGTATCGAATGCAGATCGAACCGATCGTTCGACGGATGCGGACACTGATCGAAGAGGGTTTTATTGGGGACCCGATTCATTTCAGCGGTAAGTTTTCGAATCAACCCCCAATTGGAGGTGGCCCGTTGGAGTGGCGAACTGACCCGGATATTTCGGGTGGTGGGGCGCTGATGGATCTCGGGATCTATCCGTTAAATACGATACGATTTCTCTTAGGGGACGACCCCGAGACGGTGTACGGATCGACAACCACCCATAATCCGACCTTCGAGAACGTCGATGAACACATTTCATTTGAACTGAATTTCCCCAGGAGCATAACCGCGTCTTGTACAGCTAGTTTGAACGCATACCCGTCGAGTTATATCGAAGTTATTGGTACGGAAGGTGAGATTAGAGTAACGTCGGCATTTGGTGGGATCACTCCAAAACGGATCAGTGCGAATCGGAGAAAGATCCAATCGGAGTACACTGGACCGATAGCGGATGAAGTAGTTGAAGAATTCGACTACTTTGCCCATTCCATCATCACAGACTCTCAACCGGAACCGGATGGGTGGGATGGACTCGCTGATCTCGTTGCAATTGAAGCCATTTACGAATCAGCAAAATCAGGCAAGCGTGTTAAGCTACAGAATTGACATGTTTTGGAAGGATTCAGAGCTACACGTGATTGAAATTATTCTTCAGTTTTGGAGACCTCTTTTCATTGAGAAAGAGTCGTAACATGACACCATATGTACTCAATTGTCATAATCGCTAATCGTCTATGTAGGCCATGAAGATCGAGTCAATTTATCGGCGGTCGAGGAGAATACCCCGACCCTTGAGGTCGGGGATGAATCCGACAACACGGATACAAACGATTAAATAAACACGTTACGTAATCAGTGGACAGCGATGGAACACAGCCACCGTTACCGAGCTTACCCAAGCGACGAGGTAGCGATAGCTGCCGACCATCACATTGACGTTCATCGCCAACTCTACAACCATGTCCAATGGGACTACACCAAAGTCCCGAAGACGACAAGCCAAGCAGATACGCTCAGAACAACAAGCTTCCAGAGTGGAAGCGACAGTGGCCCATGTTCGCAGAATTACACTCGAAAGCCGCCCAAGCCACCGTTGCACGCTTCCACCGTAACCTCTCCAATCTTCGTAAGAAAAAAGAGAAAGGGTACACGGTTGGTCGGCTCAAGCGGCAATCACCCTGCGAGTATCGAAGTGTCACGTACAACCAGTCAGGCTTCGACCTCGATAACAAGAGGGGCCGAGACGGGTTTGCTTATGTCCGCTTCAGCAAAATTGGCTGGGCGAAAATCCGATACCACCGAACACTCCCCGAACACGCCACTATCAAAGAAGTCACGCTCAAAAAGGAAGTGACTGGCGAGTGGTTCGTCTCGTTCAGTCTCGAAACCGACGATGAACACGTTCCAGAGAAACCCGAATTAGACACTCTTGACGCGAGCAACAGTGTAGGAATTGACCTCGGTATCCTGAACTACATCCTCACCAGCGACGGTAAAACCGTGGATTGGCTCGACCTCGAAGACGAATACGACCGACTCCAAAGAGAGCAACGCAAACTCTCGCGGAAAGAACACGGGTCGAACAATTACGGGAAACAGCGCCGAAAAGTTGCCAAGGTGAAGCGGAAGATTCGACGGAAGGTACTGGACTACCAGCACAAGCTGACGACGTGGCTCGTCAAAACGTATGATGCCGTGTTAGTCGAAGATCTCAACGTAGCTGGAATGCTTCAGGACGACGGTAACGCTCGGAACAAGCAGGATGTCGCATGGCGACAATTCATCACGCTCCTTGAATACAAGGGCGACCTGTACGGCACACACATCGTTCAGGTTCCTACTCGTGGCACAACGAAAGAGTGTGCGTGCTGTGGTGTGGAAACGGCGAAACCTATCTGGGTTCGTGAACACTCGTGTCCAGCGTGTGGGTTCGAGACGGATAGGGATGCGAACGCAGCGATGAACGTCTTACAACGCGGTTTTTCTGAATTAGGGCTGGGATGGCCCGAATCCACGCCCGTGGAGACTGTGACCGCTACGGACACTGCTGGCTTTCAGCACGTGTCTGCAAGTCACGTCGTAGAAACGGGAAGCCCCGAGGCTTGACCTCGGGGTGGTTCATGCGATGAGATCAATCAGACGTGTTTACGTAACTCTCAAACGTGTGCAGGAAGACGAATGTACAGCTCATTTCCCCAGAGGTCTCATGTACGTCTCGATTTCCGCTCGACAGGAGTCGCCGATCTCGGTGACGATGTCGTCCATTGCACGGCCCTCGTTGCTCCAGAGCCCGGGATGGATGAGCAATTGAATCCGACTTGCCCACTTGTCCGGGAACGGAGGTTCGGTTCGCCATTTTTGATTCGAATCGGATCGGTAGGTCACATCTGTGAAAAAATCTGCTTGATAGGTGTTTGTGAAGCCATCGAAAGTCTCACCCAGAACCCATTCCGGCGGGATGTGAAACGAAACGATATCAATTTCGTCCCCTAACAGTCGGCCGAGGATGGCTCTTTCAGCGTTTACTCGTGCTTCGATGTCACTTTGAGGCGGTCGCTCTGACCAGTAAAAGT
Organism: Natronoglomus mannanivorans; assembly: GCA_025517485.1. Lineage (GTDB taxonomy): Archaea > Halobacteriota > Halobacteria > Halobacteriales > Natrialbaceae > Halomontanus > Halomontanus mannanivorans. The sequence goes on from JAOPKB010000018.1 coordinate 23,537, forward strand.
GTGGGTTGAAATGAAGGCCGATTTGGTGACCTAACTCGCGAAGCTTTTCGAGAAATTGTACGTTCCTTATTTCTAGGAGGTTGTAGAACGGGGCCGTCAACAAGAAGCAATAAGTCGATTGGACGTCATTTGAGGCTTCTATTCTGCCCATATTGAGCGCTTGCTCTGGAAGTAAGTCAACATCGTGGCGGATCACGATCTCGTTATCCTCCAGTGAGGAGAAGTCACTGAACTGAAATCCGTCGGATTGTAGCGACCGCAATAATTGTTCGTATTCGCCGAAAGTGTACGAAAGTCGGGTTGGTGAGGTGAGTGTTCGCATTGTTGTCTATTTCTATATGGTTCTGTTTTGGTTTGTTCTCTGTTTTCATGTGTACGGCCCGTGGGAATCGGTTAGATACGATTTTACCCGACCGAGTTCCGATTGGAACCCGAAGGACAGTCTGGAGCAACATGCGTCATCCAATAAGCCATCAAGTGAGTCGAACGCCAATGGTACCATCGGAGTTGGTTCACGATTGACATACAATCCTTACCGATGCGAATGATTCTGATTGACGAGACAGTCTGCCGCTGCTAAATACCTTGCGTGGTGATTGTGCCCCATTTCCTCAAAGTTACCAGGAACAACAACCGTGTTTGTTATGACATCCGTATCAATAGTAATATCCTACATTAGATAAGTCCTGATTGGTGATAGTATAGTGTCACCATACGACGCTTGATCAGAGGGGCGACGTAGAGAGAAGCAATCAGATAGTAGAATATTAGTCGGCACAAATCTGCAGTATATCTCGAAACGATTGTGCAGAGCGTTGGATGGCGATGTCTCTTCTCGAGTTTAGAGCACGTGAGCTCGAGCGGGAAGAGATCGTGTCCGACCAAGGCATTCGGGTGAAACAGCCCTGATCGTCGAGTAACGTGTGGGTAGCTGGACGTGACAGCCAAGTATTACTGAACGGTGAGTTGGATGCGGTAAGTATCGCTTCAACGATGGGCCCGCTAGATCTTCGCCGACTCAACGGGAGACAGTTGGCGTAGCTCAATCCACGCACTGTCGGTGGTAAACGGTCAGTGACTAATCCAGTCAGTTGCATTCCGATGTTTTGGCACACAGAATCCCCCAACCAGAGGATGATACTCGACGTCGAATCCATCGTTGAGAGGTGCTGTCTCTTCTGTCATTTCCATGGCTGGTCGTCGTTAGCATTTCGAGAAGTTCTTGTTGCTCGTTTTTACCGGCTTCGGGGAACGTGCGTCTCCGAAGTTCGGCGTTAATTGGCCGAGTCCACCGTCGTTCCACCAGCGTGCTCAGTAACTCTCAGTTGACCTCGTCTTTCCAAACCCGATTTGCAGTTTCTTATCTCACTTGAACACCGCGGTTATACGCCTCGCCGTCGTACACCCACTGATGCACCAGCAACGATTGAACGTGATCGTGTGGCAACTGTCGGCCATGGTTGCCACTGTTTTCGTACTCGTCGCAACAGCGTCGTTCTCGTACGAAGTATTTTTCCTCCTCTCCGTTCTGTGGTTGCTAATTATCGTTAGTCTCACGGACCCATTCGTAGTGCGGCCACGGTGGCGCCGCCGGTTGAATAGGTTGCTCGCGATTATGCTCGTCGGGTTTGCGCTTGTATTGGGAAATCGAGTATTCGGACTTCAGGAAATCGGGATTTTGTCAGCGGCGACTGTGAGTTAAGACAGCCAGACAAATCGGGTGAGGCGTCGACATCTATTCGGGTTAGATCGAACAAATCCGTTCGGCAAGGGAAAAGTCACGTCGTGTCTGGATCCCACGAACACGTTATTGACCAGTCTGCCCTGCCGCCGTCCGGTTTAACGTTGAGCTCGACTGGACGGTCAAGTCCCGCCGCAAATCCCACCGCAAGAAACGAACCAATCGGATGGTCAAACTGATCAACGTCACCAAACGAACCGTTTTGAACGGCGATCGTCGCTCGGCCTTCCTCAGGCCATACATCTACGTTCGCAGAACGGGCAAGTTCGAATTCTTTGACGAGACCATCTGTGAGCGCAAGCGCTAGTTTCGTCACCCCGTCTCCGAGGTCGCCGGTCAGTTGTGTCTGGAATTGTTGATAAAGACTAGCTCCCGTCGGCTCCAGAATGAGCCCTGTGTCTTCGTCGTCGATCGACCACGGGATGGTCGGTTCGGGAGGGATATCGTAATCTCGTGTCGGTGGAACGTAGAGGAACACCTGTGATCGTTCAGTATCGGGAACGTACAGTCGCACCTGTGATCCCGCGATTTTTCTGGCGATCGCAGCTTCGTTTGCTGCGGTCGTGGCGTAAACCGCCTCGGCCACTGAACGTGGGACCTGTCGTTCGGCTCTAAGTGTTACGATGAGAACGATTCCAAAGAGACCAGTTGCGGAGAGTGCGAACAACAGCTCTCGAACGTCACTGAAAACGACGCCGGCCCCCGCCGTGAGAATTGCAAAGAAGCCAAGCGTCACCAGACTACGTCGAAACGGGATGTTGCTAGTGCGTGTGAGTGAACTATCGGACGAAGTAAAAATTGACCGTGATTCGATCACTGACAAATCATCCGACTGGCTGTGCTCGCTACCGGTTTCATTTTGCTGTTCGGTAACACTCTCCGCCGAAGGAGTTGCATCACTGTCGTTGTTATTTACATCCATTCGATGTTGTGGGTGTACGGAGCAGCCTGATCGATTCGCGACTGCTACGCTGGCTAGGTTTGGAGTTCGCTTTTGATCGTTCGGTTCCACTACCTTCACTGTTCAAATTTAGGCAAAGGACCATAGCGCGGGTCCGTGGTTGGAGTAGAGACGATCCAGTCGGACTTGACGCGGGCAGCTCGCACGTGATACACTCTCTCATAGGTGGGTGCACGTGCATGCAGTATGCTTCTCACTGGTTTGAATCTACGGGGGTAACACACAGTTGCACTTACATTCAAGAATGGGTGCCAGTATAGGAAATTAGAAATTAAACAATTTTGCCATTAAGAAACTTGTAGTTCAAATCATGACAAGTCTAACGATCCGACAAATTGGAGACGGTATGATTGTCTGTACAATCACCAACTTGACTTTTCCCGTAGTGGGTCGTGAAATAGAAAGATGACAGTCGACGTCCCGTCTTTCTTGAAGCCTGCTCGTTCTACCCAGCTGATACCCGTTGATCTTGCAATCGTTGTTGGCCTGCTTCTCATCGTCAATATTTCCGTGTTCGCACCGGTCATTCGCGAGACGCCGTTACGAGTCCCGTTCGTATTCGTCATGGCGCTATTCGTTCCAGGGTATGCTGTCGTCTCCGCACTATATCCAGAAGCCGGAACATCTCCTGCAGGCGACGTCAACGATGCGAAGCGTGAATCGTTTCTCGAAGCGCGGTTTCGCCCGGAGCTCAGTGGAACCGAACGCGTTGCGCTCTCGTTTGGGCTCAGTATCGTAATCGTTCCGATGATCGGTTTCCCGTTGACGATCGCTATGAATGGCGTATCCCCTACGTGGATACTACTCGCCGTTACGCTGTTCTCACTCCTCGCCACGTCAATCGCCGTCGTCCGCCGGTGGAACGTTCCGGAGGAAGAACGGTTCATCGTCCCATATCGAGAGTGGATCGCGACAGCGAAAACCGGGATAAACCACCGGGACGCTCGTGCGGATGTCACTCTGTCGATTCTTCTCATTGCATCGATTATCCTGATGATAGGGACCATCGGATACGCGGGGATGATGCTTCCACAACAAGACCAATTCTCGTCGATCACGATTGACTTCGAGGAAGACGAAACCACAGTCGGCGAAGGGATTTTGAACGAAACCTCCTCAGGGCCGAATGGCACATTCGTCGTCGATATCGATAACCACGAATATCGATCGATAGAGTACACGCTCATCGTCCAGCAAACACATTCGCCGCCGGATAACGAATCAGGTGAAAACGAGCCCCGAGAACTTGACCAGTTCGAATTCACAGTGGATCACGACGAAACCGAACGGCTCGAATACGAGATCGATCCGGCGTACACTGGCGATGGTGCGCGCATCACCTTCCTATTGTACCCCGGTGAAAACCCAGACGAACCCGACGTTGAAAACGCGCCATACCATGCGTACGTTACCTTCGGCGACGAATGACGTACGTACTGACCAACGGTGAGTTCGCAGTTCCAACCGACGCCCGCTCTCGCTCGAACCGCACGACCTGTTTTCCACTGCACAGTCTACTTCGTATCCAAATCGCTGTTCCGTTTGCTCAAGGTAGTACATGAGACGAGATCTCGTTACGAGTATCACGGCAGAATTTGGCGGGAGGGTCTTTCATGCCGTGATTGCAGGCGTATTGCTGGTTTTTCTTACGCGAACGCTCGGGGCAGAGACGTACGGGATATTCGCTCTCGCCGTGTCGATTTGCGCTTTCTCAAGGCTATTTAGTGAACTTGGAATTGCTCCCTCCGCCGCGCGGTACGTTGCAGGGTTCAAAGATACACAGCCGGGAGCGGCGAGTATCGTAGTCAGAGAGTCCTTGACGTTCGCGGTCGTAGCAGCCGTGACTGTGTCCCTCCTTCTGGTGGTATCTGCTGACTGGATCGGCGCTCTCCTAGACGAACCAGCCCTCTCTGGCGTCATTCTCGTCGGGGCCGGATACGTGGCGTTTTACTCCCTTCACCGCTACAACAGAACGCTCCTACAAGGATTCGAGAAAGTAGCAGGGAGCGCGAAACTTCACGTGATGGAGGCGATTTTCACCGGGCTGTGTGTGATCGTCGTCGTTCTCTACGAGCCCTCAGCTATGGCGGCCATGTTCGGATACACAGTGGGCTTCGGTGCAGTCGCTCTCGTCGGATTGTACTTGGTGAACGTTGCGCACAAACCGGCGAATACGACATCACTATCTCGATCCGAAATTCGACTACAAATCCTGAAGTATAACGTTCCACTCTCCGTGACGAGGTTGTCGAACGAAATAGATAGGCAGGTTGATATATTGCTCGTTGGTTACTTGCTTAATCCACTGGCCGTCGCCTTCTATATGATCGGAAAGGAAATATCGCGGCTCATCGGTGTCCCGGCAGCGTCTATTGGTTTTGCTCTCTCCCCCACCTACGGTGCAATAAAAGCGACCGGGAACGTTGACCGCGCTGCGTCCATCTATGAGGAGAGTTTGAACAATGTCCTTATCTTTTATATCCCTGCCTGTCTAGGTATTGCCCTTATCGCAGAAACTATGATTCTAAATGTTTTCGGCGACGAGTACGTTGGAGCAATCACCGTCGTTCAAATCCTCTCACTATTCATCTTTTTCGAAGGACTTGCCTATATCTCGAGTGAGGCGTTGGACTACCTCGGAAGAGCCCGAACCCGCGCACTGATCTACTCGATCGCAGCGGTGAGCAACTTCTGCCTGAACCTCGTCTTGATCCCTATGATCGGTGTAGAGGGGGCCGCAATTGCCACCGTCATCACACATGGAACGTACTCTCTTCTCACGGTGTACCTCGTCTATACAGAACTATCATTCAGTTTCTCGACAGTTCGGCGGAATTTCGTTCGAGTGTTGACCGTGTCGCTTCTCATGGGCGTTGCAGTGTATATACTCCTCCAACTCTCCACTGGATTCACCGCGCTACTGCTGGGAATAGGGGTAGGGGGTGGAATTTGGATTGTCGGCTGTCACGCACTAGACCTTTTCGATTACAAGCAATTGATCGCAATGGTTCGAGGGTGAAAGGAAGAGGTACGACAGTGGCTACGTGCTTCCTGTAGTATAATATACCATCTCAATGAATGAACCCTGCCGGTCTCGAGTAACTATTTCGAGACCTCGATCAGTTATCCATAGCTGCTTCGACCGCTTCGACGATAAAATCTGTCGTATCGGTGTTCTCCTCGAGGTACTGATCTCGTCGCGACTGCCAAGTCTCTGGTTGTTCTGCCAGCAGCGACAGTGCCCGGTCGAGGATCTCAGTCTCATCCGGATCTTCATCGTATCTGAACGCGAGTCCGTACTCTCGTTCGAGTTCGTCAACCACTCCCGCGGAGTAGGACGAGACGTACATCGCCGGGGTACCAAGTACGGCGCTTTCGAGCGCCATCGTCGATCCCTCGCCGAGGTAGAGATCCGAATAATACATGAGATCGAGTATTTTGTGCGGGGGGATGTCGACCTCGTGACGCCGGAGCTGCCGCGGAAGTTCGGTTTCGGATGTGATGAGTACTGTTGCACCGGCCCGTTCTAATTGTTCGACGATCGCCTCGGTATTGCCGAGACCACCGTGACCGATGTCGTGGGCGGCTTCCCACGCGATCAATCGAATGAGAACGAGTTGTTCGTCTTCGTCGACGCCCGCCGCATCGAGCACCGTCGGATCCGGTTCGAACCGATTGGGATGGAGATACGCGAGTTGGTGATTTCCTGCGTAGCGAACGTGTTTCGAACCAAGATCTCCCCAGTAGGATGCTGGCGTGCAAATCACGTCCGCGAATGGGTATGCGAGAGTGTTTTGGATGGTCGCGTGTTCGGTATCCGTGAAAAGGATACTTCGGCAATTGAAGCAGGTCGAAGCGTGGGTGATAGCGGGTTCACTCACCGCAAGTAAGACCGCGCCGTCCATCTTTCGAGTTCGCTTCAGAATTTCGTACTCGTACTTCGCCTGTACTCTAACAAGTTGAAAGAGCGAGTGCGCTTCACCAGCCAGGAGGGTGTATTCGATGTCGTACACGTCTAGCAAGTCACAGGCGATATCTTTCTCTCGGGCGAAGACGTGCACGTTGTACCCGGCTTCCGATAATTCGTGGATCGCGTTCCTGAAGAAGTGGACGTTCGCTGGGTGCTGAATCGTCACGACGACGTCTCGGTCGTATTTACTCATTGATGTCTTCCGCCGACTGGAACCGGGCTGGCCGTCCACGACGACGTCTCGACTATGTTCACTCATTAATGACCACCACATTGCCGCTATTCGACTGCCTATCGAAAACCAAAACGACGAGCCATAACAGTACACCGAGGACGAACGTGATCCCGCTGAGAAGTCGTCCGCTTCCGAGCTCACTGGTTCGATCTTTCTGCTCGAGAGTTGACTGAATTCCCCCTATCACTCCAAGTGCTACAGCGATACTGCCGACGAGGAACCCCAGTCCAATCGGGTGCGCAGGTTCCACGTATTGAATACGCAATCGCTGGAGGAAGGTCGAGAGCAACATCTTCGACACTCTTGGGATGTACGTTTTGTATCGAATAGTTGACTTCTCCTCGCCGTAAATTGGATTCATCACCACATCGCCAACGCGCATTTCGGCGACGTTCAGCTTCACTAAGAGATCGTTGCAGTACCCATAGTACTCGTACATGTCGTCAATATCTATGGCATCGAGTGCTCGGTGGGAAATTGCCGTGTATCCGTTCTGCGGGTCCGTCACTGCCCAGTATCCGGAAGCAATCCGCGTGAGATACGTCAAAATGTTATTCCCGACGAATCGTACTAACGGCATTGATTGTCTCGAGTACCCGACTAATCGGTTACCTTTGGTGTAGTCGACCCGTCCGTCGACGATCGGGTCGAGTAACTTACGCATCAGGGCAGGATCCATCTGGCCGTCCCCATCAACGGTGACGGTAACATCGATGTTGTCAGCGTGGGCATGTCGATAGCCAGTCTTGATTGCGCCACCTGCGCCCCGGTTCTCACGGTGACGGATAGGTACGACACGGGTCGAAGTGCTGGCGTCGGCGACCTGCATCGTGGAATGTACGCTGGATGCGTAGAGCGTTCCGTTACGTACAGTGAGAGCTTTGTCATCCTCCGCAGCGTTCTGTATTTCGCTCCAGGTGTCGTCGGTTGAGCGGTCGTCGATGACGTAAATTCGATCCACGAACTCTGGTTGTGCGCGAATTACGTCATAGACGAAATCCACTTCATTGTATGCAGGGATAACGACGGCGATGGTGTGATCTTTGTACATGATTATAGAGTCCGATAGTTGAAGCCGAGGTTGGTCACGTCACGCTCGTCAAGGACACGATCGACGTCGACGATGAACGGATTCACAGCCATGTCAGACGCTACTTGGCGGAGGTCGATCGAGTGAATCATGTCGTGTGGGGTTGCCAGAATCATCCCGTCGATTTCGTCGAACGAGAGCGTTTCTTGAATCTCGATCTCGAGTTCGGCTTCAGCAACGTGACGATCCACGTACGGATCGAAGCCGATTACGTCGACGCCATACGACTCGAGGTGGTGTATCGTGCCGCTGACAGCCGACGTTCGGATGTCTGCAACGCCCGGTTTGTACGAGAGTCCAAAGACGAGTACGGTACTGGAACGAGGCACCTTTTCACATTCGTTCATGCATCTGAACGAAAGCTCGGCGACGTGTTTTGGAACGTACTCGTTTACGGCACGGGCTTGTTGGATTAACTTCGGTGTGAATCCGTGTCGCTGAGCCTCAGTGATGATAAAGAACGGGTCGATGGGTATGCAGTGCCCGCCAACTAACCCCGGACGATACTTGTGGAAGTTCCATTTGGTTTCTGCGGCTTCGAGGACCGCTCTCGTATCGAGTTCGAGATGTTCACACGCGATTGCGAGTTCATTGACGAGTGCGATGTTTATGTCTCGTTGAATGTTTTCGACGCACTTCGCCGCTTCTGCGATTTCGATCTCTGATGCGCGATGCACGCCGGCGTCGACGATCGTTTCGTACAACGCGGCGACTTCTTCGAGAACATCGTCCGTTTGTCCGCTAACAATTCGCATCACGTCCCGGATTCCGTGTTCGGTGTCACCAGGAACGACACGTTCGGGTGAATAGCCGACGAAGACGTCCTCGCCGACGGTAAGGTTCGAGGTGCGTTCGATCGCAGGTATCAGTATCTCCCGTGTTGCACCCGGATACACGGTCGATTCGAGGACGATGATTGTTTCTGGTTCAACGTGACGTCCGACGGTTTCTCCCGCTTGTTCGACGTACGTTAGATCCGGTATTTTGAGCTCAGTGACTGGCGTCGGTACCGTGATCAACACGAACCCGGCCTGACTGATGGCGGAGGGATCGTCAGTGAATGTGATGTCGCACTCCTCTATCGCTTCGTCACCAACGTCGCCGGTCACATCGAAACCAGATGCGAGGCGATCGATTTTTTCGGGGTTAATGTCGTACCCGATGACGTTGTAACTGGTACGAGAGAACTCGTATGCGAGCGGTAAGCCGACGTAACCGAGGCCGACGACGCAGATCGTACGCCGTTTGGGAGATGGTCGGTTTTCGCTGAATCGTGCTTCACTCATCGATCTCGGCCCCGTTTCTTTTGCGTCTGTACGCGCGGCCAACAATTCGTCTCCAGTTCGGTCATCGAACGGATTGGTTCGGGAGTCAGTATCGGTGTTGAAAGGTGATTTTTCATATTAGGCTCCTAACATTGTTTGTTCAGTCATTCCTTCTCGATCGATCCGATGGGCCACCTTGATCGCATTGAGTCCGTCTTCGACCGTGACCTGCGGCGTTTCATCAGCTGCGGCGGCACGGATAAACGACTCAAGTTCCAACTGAAGCGGTTCTTCTTTCGGAATGCTCAGTTGTTCGACGACACCCTCGTGGCGATACTTGAGTCCCCCATTGTCGTCGAGATACTCTGGGTCCGACCGACGGTAGATGTTGATCGTCTGATTGAAATAATCGAGGTCGATCAAACACGCTTCCGTCGTGACTCGTAAGGTCCTGATCTTCCGTTGAGTGACATGGCTTGCCGTCAGCGAGGCCATCATTCCCGATTCGAACTTTAGCAGTGCCGAGACATGTTCGTTATTCGCAACGCCAGTTCCTTTTACCGACGTAGGCATGCTGTTAGCGAGCGACAGAACCACGTCAATATCGTGGATCATCAGGTCGAACACCGCGTTGTCGGTAATCCGGGTTCCTGGTGACGGACCCAACCGTAGACAGGTAATATCGAACACGTGTTGTTCAGCGATCAGATCTTTCAATGCGCTCACGGCAGGATTGAACCGCTCTACGTGACCGACCTGTACCGGAACGCCGGCCTGTTTCGCTTTCGAAAACAGACGTCTACCCGCGTCGAGATCGGCAACCATCGGCTTCTCGATGAGTGTCGCGACGCCTGCGTCTAAGCAGGATATCGCCGTATCGTAGTGAAACTTCGTCGGAACGGCGATAGACACGGCGTCTACTCTGCTTAACAGTGCCTCGAGCGACATTGCCTCAGAGTCATACGAACGCGCCACCTGCTCGGCCCGCTCTCCGTACACGTCGTGAACTCCGACCAGATTCACGGACGGGAGAGAGTTGTACACCCTGGCGTGGTGGATCCCCATCGTACCGACGCCGATGACGCCAACATTGATTGGACGTTCACTGAGCATAGTCGAGAATCACCTCCGAAATGTGGTCGACATCGTCTCTCGTGACGGACGGATGGACCGGTAGCGAGAGAACCTCGGTCGCTACGCGCTCTGCGACGGGTGCGACGTGATCGAGCTCGTACGCCGGCTGGTTGTGAATGCAAACTGGATAGTAGATCCCAGTAGCAACTCCGTGCCGTTTGAGGTGTTGCTGCAGTTCCTCTCGCTCAGGGGCACGAATCGTGTACTGGTGATAGACGTGCCTGCAACGCTGTGGTTCTTCTGGAAGGACCAACGAGGTTTCCGTGAGATTCGCAGTCAGTTGCGCGGCGTTCGCACGGCGGCGTTCGATGAATCCCGAAAGACGCTCTAATTGGACGCGCCCGATCGCGGCTGCGATATTCGTCATTCGAAAGTTGTAGCCGACGAACTCGTGAATGTACGTGTCCGACCGACCGTGATCGATGAACTGTCTCACCCGGTCTGCGACCTTACGACGATCGGTGACGATCATCCCTCCCTCACCGGTGGTCATATTTTTCGTCGGATAAAACGAAAAACACGCGACGTCACCGAACGTTCCTACGCGTTGTCCTCGATAGGTTGCCCCGTGGGCCTGGGCACAATCTTCGATGAGCGGAACGTTTAATTCGTCCGCTATATCAGATAATTCGGCCATGTCAGCCGACAATCCGTACAGATGAACCCCGAGAATCGCGTCGACATCTGTTTCAGCCACTACTTCTTGTACAGCCCCAGGATCGAGATTATACGTCTCCGAATCGATATCGGCGAAGACTGGTTCTGCTCCAACGTGTTTAATCGCGTTCGCTGTCGCGATGAACGAGAACGGGGTCGTCAATACGCAATCCCCCTCACCGATGCCAAGCGCCGAAAGTGCAGCTTGGAGTGCCGTCGTCCCGTTCGATGTTGCGACACCGTACTCCGCTCCGCAGTAGTCGGCGAACTCGTCCTCGAACGCACGAACCTCGCTCCCGTCAGCTAACATCCCACTCTCGAGAACGGACGAGACACGCTCGCGCTCGGCGGCTCCGAGGATCGGCCTCGAAATGGGGATCATACGGCGTTGTTCCCCTCCCGAGGGGCATTCGGAAGCGGTTCGTGCGTTGTGTTCTCCGTGTACACGTGTCCGATCGAGCGGTAAATTACAGTATTGTTTCCAGACGTCGAAGTCATTGCTGACATTTGGGACCCCGCGAACCGTCTAAAAGCGACAAGCTCGTTCCAGTCTGTAATATTATTCGTTCTGTCGCATCAAAAAAGTAAATATTCTAATAACATGTCTCGATTTTGTTTTTTCAATATTAGGATTGGTTTTGTGACCATGGGATATGATTATAAGATATCGTCAATAGAAGTTACCATTCCGTTGGGTATTCCCATACGCGATATCTGTGGTGAGAAAGCGAGAGCCTGTAACTAATGTGAAGTCGGTAGAGACAGAGATCACCTGCAATCATGTATTACCTTTGAGCACTACACGAGGATCATTTAGTTCATCGGAAGCAATTAGCAGAATACAATCGAAAACAGAGATTTGACTCGAGGAGAGATCCTTTGTCAATGATGAGACTGAGCAGCTCGCCGGCGTTGCGTCGGGCGGCCCACGGCCCGGTGCTAATTCCGTTGGACGACTTCGTACTGTAGTGAACGTCGATAACCGTGCAAGGCGTGGTATCGGCGGGAATGTGGCTTAGATCGTCGATATCTCTCGGTTTCATCGACTGAAGTAGTGGATCGAGTTCTGTCGACGGTCGAAGTATGGAGCGTCGATGGCGGCGTGACTGAACTGCTCGAGCAACTGCGACGAGAGTCGGAGTCGCTCTCACTAGATGGGTAGCAGCGCTCGATCAAACGACTTACTGGATGAGGCGTCAAACCTGTGTTTAGAGGGGTTCTATAGGCGGTACAGGACGAGAACCCCGACCCTTGAGGTCGGGGTTGTTGACACTGGTCGTACGGCCAGAATCGCCTCGAAAACTGGCGATCAAATCAGAACTAGATACCTATTCAACGGTAACACTTTTCGCTAAGTTCCGTGGTTTATCGATCGGTCGACCAAGCCGGTTGGCAATCCAGTACGAGACTAACTGCAATTGAACGTTCGCCACGATCGGCGCCACCGTCGAATGTGTCTCGGGCACCTCGAGAACGTGATCAGCGTATCCTTTGACCTCTTTCGGTGAGTCAGTGACGGCGATGACTGGACCTCCTCGGGCTTCGACTTCCCTAACATTGCTAAGAGTTTTCTCGAAGTTTACACCAGCGGTTAGTAGTGCGAATACGGGTGTGTCTTCAGTCACGAGCGCGAGTGGGCCGTGTTTTAGTTCACCGGCGGCGAATCCTTCGGCGTGCTTGTACGTAATTTCCTTTGTTTTCAGTGCGGCTTCGAGGGCGACAGGCATGTTGTACCCTCGGCCGATGAAGAAGTACGAATCCGCGTCGAGATACGCCTCAGCGACATCTCGAGCACGTGAGGAATCCAACACGGTTTGAACGTGGTCTGGGAGTCCACGAAGTGCTGCCAGAAGCGACTGGTCGGCGACACCGATGAGTGCAGTTGCCAGTAGGACGGCAGCAACCTGTTGACTTCCAAACGTTTTGGTGGCGGCGACGCTGATTTCCGGGCCGGCACGGATATACATCGCGTGATCGCACTCCCGGGCGGCGGAACTCCCGACGACGTTAGTCATCGCGAGTGTTGTCGCACCGGCAGCGCTTGCCTCTCGAAGTGCGCGCATCGTGTCGGCGGTTTCGCCGCTCTGAGTGACACCGATCACAAGTGTTCCTTCACCCATGGGAACTGTCGCCGCAGTGTATTCGCTCGCGAGGAACGTTTGAGCCATCACTCCGCATTCTCTGAAGAATTGCGCACCATACAACGCAGCATGATACGACGTTCCACACGCGACGAACTGGACGGCATTGGGTGTCTCGAGGTTAATTACCTCATCTACTTGGACTATTCTCAATAGTTCATTGACTCGACCGCGTAAACATTGGCGGAGTGCTCGTGGTTGCTCGTTGATCTCCTTGAGCATATAGTGGTTGTATCCGGATTTCCCAGCGTCCTCTGGAGACCACAGAATCGTTTCGACCGGCGCGTCAACGACTATCCCTGCACTATCAGTAACCGTCACACCATCAGGAGTAATCGTCGCGAACTCGCCGTCATTAAGGTAGATCACCTGATTTGTGTACTCGATGAACGCTGGCACGTCGCTCGCGAGATAATGACCGTCCTCACCGATACCGAGCACGAGCGGGGACTCGTGACGTGCCGCGTACACAGTCTCGCTAGCAGTGAAGACCGCAGCAATAGCGTAACTTCCCTTGAGCCGATCGATCGCCTGCCGGAACGCCGTCTCTTGATCGGCACCCTCGGCGAGGAATTCTTCGATGAGATGGGGGACGATTTCAGTGTCAGTCTCACCGTCGAATGTATGGCCGCGCGCTTTGAGGTCGTGGCGCAGCGCTTGATAGTTCTCGATAATCCCGTTATGGACAACGGCGATTTGGCCATCACAATCGGTGTGCGGGTGAGCATTAACGTTGGAGGGCGGACCATGCGTACTCCACCGAGTGTGTCCGATACCGGTGTGGCCGCGAACGCTCCCATCGGGAAGCACCGCCTTGAGTGCCGAGAGTTCACCTTCACACTTGTGGACGGAGAGTGTCGTGTCGGACACGGCTACACCTGCCGAATCGTACCCGCGATACTCGAGGCTGGAGAGGCCTGTCAACAACACGTCGAGCGCCGTACTGTCGCCGGTGTATCCGATGATTCCACACATTATGACTGCACCTCGAATCCTCGTGGTGCGACTGGTCGTATCCTCCCCATCTCGAACGTCAGAGCGTGGCAGCGACGCATACGTACGGACACAGCAGATTTGTAAACAGACGTTGTGCTTAGGGCTCCGAGGATAGGCATCGAAATGGGGATCATACGGCGTCGTTCCCCCCTCGAAGGACATCCGGAAGCGGTTTGTGCGTTGCCGGAGCGCCGACGGCCAACGTACGATCGGGGACCTCCCGAGTCACGACCGCTCCAGCGCCAACGAAAGCCCCCTCGCCCACCGTCACGCCAGGGAGAATCGTCGCGTTTGCTCCGACCGATACGTGATCGTTCAACGTCGGACCATCCAATTCAGCCGATCGACGAAGGGGATAGGGATCGTTCGTGAGTACGGCGTTAGGTCCGATAAATACGTGATCACCGATGGTCGTTTCTGTTGGAACGTACACGCCAGTTTGGAGGCTCACGTTCGACCCGAGGGTCGAGTGCCCGTCGATAGTAGCCCGCGTCCCGACCAGTACGTTATCGCCGATTACGGTCCGTTCTCGGATCAAGGCGAAGTGACCGGTCGTGAACTGATCCCCGATCCGAACGTCGTCGTAAATGATCGTACCGGATCTGATAGTGGCTTCCCGACCTATTACTGGAGGTGTTGTGTCCTTCGCGTACGCGTATCCGATCGAACGCTGAATTTCAGCGTTGTTGCCAGACATCGAATTCATTCTACCGTTCGGGACCCCGCGAATCGTCTAAAAACGACAACCTTGTTACAGTCTACAATATTGTTAGTTTCCTCATGTCAAAAGATGAATGTCCTGGTAACATATTATGGTTTTGTCCAATCAGAACTTTCATTGGTTTTGTAATTACTGGGGATTTCCATATAGTATTTCCAATAGACATCACCATGCTATTGGAGATTCCCAAAGTTAATACCCGTGAGGGCAAGCGGAGATCTCTCAAGCAACGTGAATTGGATAGGGAAAGAGATCCCCTCAATTAGGTATTACTTTTGAGCACTATGTGAGAGTCGTTCGATTCATCAGGAACGATTAGTCGAATACAATAAAACTGAGTATCGTCTGTAGAAGAAATTAGACCTTCTGTACAGGTGATATAGTGATATTCTTGTGTTATATCCAAACGATATAATCACATCAGTCCTCGAGGGGTGCGTGATTTGAAACTCTCGCGGTCCGAGCGAGCGTTTGCAACTCCTGAGCAGACTGGTAGGTGTAGACACTCAATGACCGGGGATCAAGCGGTAGCCATTGCTGTCCGCTGACCCGGCCCTTACGCTCATCAGCTGGTCTATCCCTACTTCGTCACGGGCAAATTTGTGAGAGCGTAAGCGGCGGCGTTTCGCCGCTGCTTGAGCATCGAGACGTCTACCATCAGATCACTGATTTATGGAGAAGTGATATTACTATAGTACGTGACAGCACCCGAGTCGTGTACACGATCCCGTTCGTTGATCTGATCCCACGGTAGCATCTCTCTGTTGACGTAATTTCCATCTTCAAGCCGAAGGGGCCTCCTTTCGAGTTCCCCCTCACGTATCACCACTCCGTCATTTTCGTTGATGGGGATGTTGTTATTTTCGAGTATGAAGCCAGAACAATCATCCAGATATATGTTTTCAACATACCTGCATGTGATGTGATCTGCGGTAAGGTTTCCCTCGTGGATCTCGTGTATTCGTTCGAACGACGAATCTTCCTGCTCGGTCAGATAGTAGGTGTAGAACGGGCGTTCGACCAACGGATTGTCTGATGCGACGAAATCATTCGAAACGGCCACAAATGAGAAGCAAGTCAGTATAAGCAACATTACGAAAATTGCTTTGATACCCCCTCGTTTCACGAGGGCGTAAATGCCAAATCCGCTGGTTAACGCGGTGAACATGAAACCGTAATGTGCGAATCTCTCGAGATTCACCCCCACCAGCGAATCGAGCAAAAGTGCGGGTCCCGGATACAACACGGGGACCATCAGGACGGAGGTAGCAGCAAAAGCCGAAAACATGATTGACGGGTTATGGGTTTGGACGAACCAGAAAAGGAACCCGAGAATCACGAAGAAAAGCAGGAACGAGTACGGGGTGTAATTTATCACCTCTATCCAGGGAGAAATGAATACACTGCTCGGAGTCTCCTCCCCAACTCCAGTACCTTCTCGAAGTCCATTACCAAGTCTGGCGCCCGCCTCGATGAGATACACCGTCAAATCCCCTGCATGAAAGGTCCAGTAGAGCGCAGAGATCGCCGCCATAATCGTGATCGTATAATTATCCACGACGTACGGGCGTTCGTCAAAGAGTCGCTCGACGAAATACAGGACTCCGAGTAGCAACAGCAGGAAGGGAATCGTAATCGTGTGATAGAGGATGAGACCGGTAATGAGTACCATTCGCAATGCTCGAATTCTCTTCGTCGTCCCACAGACGAGTGTGAATAGTAATAGGACAAATAGAATTGAGGTGATACTACGTGAAATGGAGTACATTCCGTAGAAGAAGTACTCCGGGATCGCAATCAGTATCAAACATGCCAACATGGAAACTCGTTCGTTGGGATATATGCGATACGACAACGCGAACATCATCGTAACGCCAGCGGCGAAGATCAGGCCGGAAAGTAACACCATCGTCGTATAGGGAGTGATCCATCCATCGGCAAGTCCGTAGACTGCACCTGTGTAGATGTGCCATAGTTGAAATGGTTGATAAATCTCCCAGAGCTCTGGCATCAATCCCTCCTCGTATATTCCCATCATCATCGCGACGTGTGGGGGAAGGTCCGTTCGACCGATAAAGAAGAAATAGTTGAGTGTGACACTAAAAATCAAAAGAAGAACAAGCAGACAGAGGTGGTACAGACCGACGATGCGGTTCGTAAAACCCGGCTCTTGAGAAAGAAGCAGTAGAAATAAAAGTCCATACGCTGCTGCGTAGGCGACATAGAACGACGTTGGTCTAACCACGGATGTAGCTGTCTGATAAATCATCACCGAAACGAGCACGTGGATTAGGATCGACGGAATTTTCCAGTCGAGTTGGTGGAGTTGTATCGGACCGACAGATTCCACCCGAAATGAATTGACTACGAACGGCGTGAATATCATCGGAATTGCAAGGTATAGGCCGAGAACGCTGAAATTTTTCGACCCTAAGAGGAGCGGAACGACGACACCGAGTACACCAGCAACAGGTAATCCGTATACAGCGAGTGTGAACGTGTGGTGTGTTAACTCGTCCCGGTTTTCGAACGAAAGCATCAGTGACCAGTAACGCTAGTTGTTTGATAGGTCACGTCCGACTGTTCACAGTCGACGATAGCAAAACGCTGTCCTCGACGAGATAGAACTCTGTTAAATGTAGAGAGTTGTGATTGAGACCTCGACTGAGACAGCAAGGAATCATCACTCTCGAGGCGGCAATTCAAACTCCGTGAGAAATATATAACGTATATAATAAGTATAGCAGTATGGCAGATTTGTTTTGTGAGAATCATTAGCGTGTCGGCCTACCTATACCAACCGTGGTTATATAATTGTCGGGCCTTGATAAACTAAGAATATTGTAACGTGGAATATTAACTCAGAAATATTGATCACTCGTGTGTCGTAACGTCACCCGTCCGATCGGGTTCACGTCCGCAAATTGAGGAGCCCATTACGATGCGTTTTTATTGTATCTAGTCTCACTATCGAATATATTGGGTAATAAGACCGAACTAGCGTTGGTTTCCAACAATAACGACAATTACTTGTGATTTTTTAAATACATTTGTCGCGGCTACGGGCGTCAGAAACATCGTACAATCACTCTTCGACCTAGTCTTGTTAGCATATTAATATATTTTACTTATTTACAAAAAGTGGATTTTAATAGACTTCTATATAAAATCGGCATCAGTTAATGGCAAATTTCATCGTCTTATTATAGAGTTGCACAACTCACGATGGGACGAAAACACTCGGATCCCTGCTCCAACGAGACAGGATCTTCTGACGAAAAGCACACTCTTCCCGCATCGATCGATCGCCGCACAGTATTGAAGTTGACCGGTGCCACAGCCGCTACTATGACCTCCTTTGGTACGGCTAGCGCGACCAGCGACGGAGGAAGCGTCTCCCCCTCGACCGATCTCGATAGCGCCGACGACTACGCTCATATCGATTTCGCCGACGACTGGGACCGTAAATTAACGAACACCCACAACAACTACAATACGACGACGACACATCCCGATCGCTCCGGACGCGTACTGGAGGTATCCTGGCCGGAAGGGGAGTATTATGGTGGAACGATGGAGTATCACATGCTCGATCACCACGGGTACCAACCAGAGGCGGCTCACGTCCGTTACTGGGCGTATTTCCCCGACGACTGGCAGTTCCACGAACGCCACCTCGGTGGGACTAAACTTCCAGGGTTCGCGTCAACGTACCAGACGGGAGATCACGACGATTCCCTCGAAGGAGGATATGGGGGTCGGCCATCTGACGGCACGAATGGATGGTCAGCTCGGATGTACAACGTCCGTCCGGATCGCAACGAATACAATGATGGCCCTATCCCGTTAGCAAGTCAGATTTACCACGCGAACACCGACAACACGTACGGTGACCACCCGATGTGGCGAGAACCGCTCGATACCGGCCGCTGGCATCAGATCGACCAGTTCGTCGCATGTAACACACCAGGGAAAGCCGACGGCGTCTTCCGAGGCTGGGTCGACGGTGAACTCGCGCTCGAAATCGACGACTTGTACATGCGTGATTCAGGTTACGAAGACCTGATCGGGATCCAAACGCTGTGGCTCATATTTTATTTCGGTGGCGACTACGGGTCGCCGGTTGACCAACACGCTCTCTTCGACGATTTCCAACTCTGGCTCTGGCAGGATCGAGCCAACATCGGCCACGACGATCAGGAACAAGTCGACGAGGAGCCGGAGGATGACGAATCGGAGACGGAGGAAACTGACGGGAAAGTCGCACTGGTTGCCAACGAGATCTCCACTGTTGATCAGTCGACAGCGACGTTCCACGTCGAAATCGAATCGATGGCAGACGTCGACAGTGCGTATTTGTGGGCGGCTTATGCCCCAGCCGATTCGTCCGATTGGCCAGAGTCCGCTGCTGGCGGATTTGAGGTTACGAGTACGGGCAAGTATGAACTGACCCTCGACAATTTGCAAGCAGGTACGGAGTACGAAGTGCGAGGCGAATTGTGGAATCGAGCAGGCGATACCGCCCACGATTATACGTCACTGGTAACCTTCACAACGGAGAGTGACGAGGCAGACGACGAACCCGACGAGGAACCAGAGGACGATGAGCCAGAGGATGAGTTGGAGGATGAAGAGCCAGAAGACGATGAATCGGAGGACGAGGAGCCGGAGGATGAAGAGCCAGAAGACGATGAGTTGGAGGACGAGGAGCCGGAAGACGATGAATCGGAGACGGGAGAAACCGATGAGAAAGTCACACTGGTAGCCAACGAAATCTCCACTGTTGATCAGTCGACAGCGACGTTCCACGTCGAAATCGAATCGATGGCAGACGTCGACAGTGCGTATTTGTGGGCGGCTTATGCACCGACCGATTCATCCGATTGGCCAGAGTCCGCTGCTGGCGGGTTTGAGGTTACGAGTCCAGGTACGTACGAACTGACCCTCGACAGTATGCAAGCCGGTACGGAGTACGAAGTGCGAGGCGAATTGTGGAACAGAGCAGGAGATACCGCCCACGATTATACGTCACTTGTGACCTTCACGACGAAGAGTGACGAGGCAGACGACGAACCCGAAGAACAACCAGAGGACGAGGAGCCGGAGAGTGACGAGGCAGACGACGAACCCGAAGAACAACCAGAGGACGAGGAGCCGGAGGATGAGGAACCGGTAGAAGATGAACCGGAAGACGAGGAATCAGTAGAAGATGAACCAGAAGATGAGGAACCAGAGGACGATGAGCCAGAGGACGACGAGCTGGATGCACAGTTGAAAGTCAATCGACTCAGTGTAAACAAACGGTCCACCGGGCCGTGGTACCGTGCCGAAGTTCGCTGGACGGTCTCTGATGGAAACGCAACGTTAGGCACGGTCACGACCGAGTTGCTCTCTGAGGGACAGGTTGTTGATTCCAACACCTCGTCACTCGACGGATCACAGGCATCCGGTAGACACAACCTCCGAACTCGCCGCGGAAAGCCCGACGACGTTCGACTCACCGTCACGGACGAATTCGGTAACGAGGTCTCTCAAAACGAACCGTACTGAGTAGCCAGGCGACTCCTTTTTCTGTCCTGATTCCACAGTTCTCAAAGAGAATGTATTACCAAGTATAATCGGACCTCCCGAGGAAGAGTTCATTTCTTTGGTCCAAAGAAAGCCAACACATGAACAGTTCTCTGGTCACTCGAGCCGAATTATCCAGTCTCCGTCAGCTCTGACAGAGAGGTACCCAACGCCTTCCGTATTCGACTCCGTAAATGCCTCCATCTCCCCGATAGCGGCGACTACGAATTCACCGTAATGCCAGACAAACTCCGTGTTGTCTTCTTCTTGTGGTACGAGGTCGATTCTATAGTGCCAATTTCCTTCGTGTCCTGTCCGGAATTCCGTTGGTTGCTCGAACAGAATCGGACCAATCCACGTTGGTCCATTGCCTTCGTACGAGAGGGGAAGTTCATCAGGATCGTCCGTCCCTTCACGGGGTTGGGTAACAGATAGTTCCCACGCACCATCAGCTTCTACTTCAATCGTATACTCCCCAGATTCGACAAATGCGCCTCCAGATCCATCAAGTTCGCCGCTGTAATTGAAAATCCTGTAATCATCTTTGTCCTCCTCTTCGTTTTGGGCTTGGACTTGGTCTTCGTCCTCGTCTTCGTTTTGGTCTTTCTCTTCATCCTCGTCTTCGTCTTCGTTCTGGTCCTCGTCTTCGCTCTCGTTCTCGTCTTCTTCCTCAAATGGCACGAGATCGACTAAGAATTCCTCCTCACCATCATGGACTGCCTCGATCATCATTGGACCATCTTTGAGCTCAAATTCGTCGGTTTCGTCCGGGCCCTCACCGTCGAATGTGATAGAATCATCAGTATCCAAGTCTGTCTTTGCAGCGGAGACCGGAAGAATTCCAGTGCCAACCGTTGCACCAATCATAGTCCCGCCAAATTCGAGAATCGTTCGACGTTTCATGGTCTCTCTCTCTCCATCGAGCAACCACATAAACAAGAAGGGTGAAAAAATAACCCGCCACTCGGACACTTATCTCTTCGATATCCCCTACTGTTCGGGCGAGTTTATCGAACCTCTCGAAGAATACGGCAAAGAAGGGATGTCTGCAATCAATAGCGGCCGAAACGTCGTCTATGCAGTCACACACTATTTGTGTCGTGGTTTATCACATTTGAATGGAGAAATTGCAGGTGCGAGACTTGGGGGTGAAGATACTGATTGTAAAGAAAGAATCGAGCGACGAAACGATGGGGAGAGAGTCAAGTACATCGTGAGCGACAAAACCCGCCCTAGTGAGCCATCACATCGCGTTGGAGGGATCAGTGAACCAGTTGACCACCTTAAGAAAGGGAGGGCATCACAGAACGGATCACTCAGTGTGAAAGAAGCAACTCGTCCAAATAGGCGATGATATTCTGTAATCGACCACGAACGCACTTTCCTCGAGATTCATCGTCACACTCTGGCAGGCCAGAATCGATCCGAACACCGGAGACAATCCCTGAACTCGAATCACACGTGATCACTTTTATTGTCCGTCGTGCCCACTCAATCGGTTCGAATTCAAGATAGATCGTTCGTTGCGATAGTGACGCAGAATCCCCTCGAGGACGCTCCCGGCGCAGAGAGTCAACCCGGATTCGACGTCGGAATACTGCCGTCGTATTCGTCGTTTCCCTGCTAGCGCTTCAGTACGGGACTGATTCACGTTCCGTCGACGGCCGCAGTAGGGTCGCCCGAAGTCGCCTCGGGACGCGATCGCTTCTGAGTGCCGCGTTCAGAGCGATCGAGTGGTGTTTCGCGGGCGCTGAGGTTGAGTGTACCAGACAACCACAGCAATGGCTCCAGCGGTAATTGCAGGCCAGCGATCGGTACTGAGGAAGAGGTTCGGCGTCGGCGGGTGATACTGGGTAAGCGGCCACAGTACCGGGTACGAGTGACCCGAAGGGTTGATCAGCAGGAGATCGAGGACGAGATGCGATACGAGACCGAGGAGTAAGGCGACGAACACTCGGAGCCGATAGCGGGTCGGAACGAGTAGCGCCCCGATCGTAATTATGACGACCGATCCGCCCAGGGTATGGATCGCGCCCCAGACGAAGGGAACGCCGAGGAGTGACCGGATCGTCTCCTCCGGAATCACGAGTCCGATTCTATCGAGATCGGGCACGGCAGCGCCGATCATCACGACCGTGACGAACGACGGCGTGAGCCACTCGTAGCGCCGTGCGAGGAGCATCGCGAGGATGTACGCTGCGAGGACGTGGGTCAATAGATCAGGCATCGTGGTGTGGGTCAGTTCGGTCGCGCGTCTCGTCCGATCGTGGTACGAACGCGAGCTCGCGTCGGTCGATCCGCCAATGACGTGCGACGCGGACGGCCACGAGGAGGGCACCGAGGATCGAAATCACGTACAGATAGACGTACTCCCACGGGTCGCGAACGACGGCGTCGTGGACGGTGAGCGTCTGATCCGATTCGACGGTCGCAAAGATCGAAATACGTTGACCCGGCTCGACCGGTGGTGCGTTTTGAAACTCGTATCGAACGGTAATCTCACTCCCCCCGGCGACGATCGTCATTGGATCGACGTCCGTGACGATGCCGTTCAGTTCGACTCGCTCGCCGATCTGACCTCGATCGTCCGTTCCGAGCGCTACGTCGTCTGGATACGCGTGGACGCTCGGATCCGACTCGAGCCGAACCGTACCAGACGAGCAGGCCAATCAGGACGACGAGAAGGCCGATGATTACGATTACGCGAGTCGCCGGCCGGTCTGCGACCATTGACTGTCACTGGTGTGGCAGGAAGAAAACGTTCCCGGTTCGCTGGTCGAGTGATCGGTCGCCAAGCAACTGCTCATCACTCATCGGAATCGTATTTGAAAGTCAGTCCGATGCAGCCAACGATTAATCCACTTGCTCGTCGTGATCTCCGACGTCGATACTGGCTCGGTCGACGGCATCGTGACGTCGTCTGCCGGCGTTTCTCCAAATCAGTTCGCGGTCTTCGAGTGTTTCTACGGTGCACGCCGGGACCCGATCAACGGTGTTGTGCACGACCGGTATGTACGCCGCGTTCGACATACTCAAGAGCGGCCAGAACAGGACCGAAAAGCTCGTCAAGGAACGATGTAACGGGTTGGCGATCGACAGCTGTAACTGGGTGCCGAAGGAGGAACCAGCGAGCGCGCGCGTGATTCGATTATTCACCCTCCAAGATGGGGGCTTCTATATCCGCCACCTTCTCTGCTGGACTCTCGAGGTCGACTACGTTTACGATTGGGACGCACCGTTCAGCGGATATCTGGCCACGTCTGGCAGGCGGGGTGGATTCGACTGTCGCGAAAACGTCCTGCAAGTCGACGGCGGCGAATACTCTCCAACCGATCGGCCCGTTTTGTTCGAAGAACCCAGCGACCATCTCTCCGAACAAACGGCCGACAACGCGAGTGTTATCGCACTGTTCGGTACCCTCGTACTGAGATTGGGTGACTGAGACTGAAGACGAGTCGAATCCTACTCGGTTACTGACCACAGCATCTCCGGGAACGGTTCTTTCATTACTGACTGTAGTCTAAAATTCGATACTGTTGAAAATTATATATCGGGCGGATTCGTCTCGGTCGATTTCCGTTCGCTATCCCCATTACAAACATAGGCGTGTAATCTCGAGTGAAAATTCAATTCTACGTGCTAATCAGACGGTTAGCGTTTATCGCTATCGATGTCGTGGGTCCCAGACTGTTGAACGAACTCGAGTTCGAAACGCTGATAGTGTGTCGATCAGAGTTCAGGTCCTCTATGCCGCCTGCGGCGCCGATCTGATCGAGGAACACGTGTGCTTTCACGACGCTCGCCAACTGTCTTCCCCGAAGCGAGCCACTCGATCACCGCTGACTCGATCGAATTTTGTAAACGGCTCGGTCGAAGAGCGGAATAGCTACGGTTTGCTAATTATTGACACAATTGCTATGTGTGGTGGCCGGTATCTGGACGTATGGACGA
This sequence comes from Natronoglomus mannanivorans, assembly GCA_025517485.1. Classification (GTDB taxonomy): domain Archaea; phylum Halobacteriota; class Halobacteria; order Halobacteriales; family Natrialbaceae; genus Halomontanus; species Halomontanus mannanivorans. Next base: position 47,967 of record JAOPKB010000018.1, read on the forward strand.
CGAGATTCGGATCCTCCACGTCGACGACGAGGCGGACTTTGCGGATCTCAGCGGCGCGTTTCTCGAGCGTGAAGACGAACGGTTTACCGTCGAGACTGCGACCCGTGCGAGCGAGGGGCTGAATCGACTCGCCGAACGCGACTTCGACTGTATCGTCTCGGACTACGAGATGCCGGACACGAACGGGATCGAGTTCCTCGAAACCGTTCGCGAAGACGATCCGAACCTCCCGTTTATCCTGTTCACCGGGAAGGGCAGCGAGGAAGTTGCCAGCGATGCGATCTCGGCGGACGTGACCGACTATCTCCAGAAAGAACACGGAACTGAACAGTACGCGATCCTGGCGAATCGGGTCGCAAACGCCGTCGAACGGAGGCGAACCGAACGTCAGCGCCGACGTCAACTGCAAGCCATCGAAGCCGCTCACGAAGGCATCAGTATCCTCGACGAGACGGGCCGGTTCATTTTCGTCAACGAGGCGTACGCCAACCTCTACGGGTACGAGCCCGGAACGTTGATCGGCGAGCACTGGGAGTACACCTATCCCGACGAGGACGTCGAGTTCGTATACGAGACGATCCTCCCCGCGGTCAGTACCAACGGGTACTGGCAAGGCGAAACGACCGGTTTGCGAGCGGACGGGACTACCTTCCCCGAACGTCACACCGTCGCCGGAACGGAGTACGACGAACTCGTCTGCGCGGTCCGGGATATCGCGGCGGAAAAAGAGCGAGAGCGGCAACTCGAAGACCTAACCGGGTTCCGAGACGCGGTCATCGACAGCGCAAACGTCTGGATCAACGTTCTCGACTCCGAGGGCAACGTCGTCATCTGGAACGAGGCCGCCGAGGAGATCAGCGGATATTCCGCACACGACGTCGTCGGTCACGGGAAGATCTGGAAGTGGCTCTATCCGGACGAGTCGTATCGAACCGAGATTCTAGACCACGTCAGCGAGATCCTGAACGGTGAGAAGGCCGTCGAGGAGTTCGAGACGACGATCACGACGAAAGGGGGCGACGAACGGATCATCTCGTGGAATCAAAATCTCATCCTCTCCGACGATCGATTAGAGGGAGCGGTCGCGATCGCACGGGACGTAACGGAGCACAAGAAGCGAAAACAACAGCTCGAGCGGTTCGCCAGCATCGTCTCTCACGATTTGCGAAACCCGTTGAACGTCGCCGCCCTCCGACTCGAACTCGCCCGCGAGGAGTACGACAGCAACCACTTCGACGCCATCGCCCAGGCTCTGAACCGGATGGACACGCTGATCGAGGACCTCCTGGGGCTCACACGCGAGGGAGAGTCACTCTTCGAACCCGAAGCAGTCGACGTCGCGGAGACGGTTCGGGAGTGTTGGAGACACGTCGTGACGGAGAACGCGCGCCTCGAGGTCACCGCTAACCGTGAGATCAGGGCCGATCGGAGTCGCTTCAAGCAACTCGTGGAGAACCTCGTACGCAACGCCGTCGAACACGGTGGCGACGGGGTCACGATCACGGTCGGAGAACTCGACGGCGGCTTCTACGTGGAAGACGACGGGCCCGGAATCCCGTCGGACGAGCTGGACGCGGTACTGGAGACCGGATACTCCACGTCGGCGGACGGAATCGGCCTCGGGCTGAGCATCGTGCAACGGATTGCGGCGGCCCACGACTGGGAGGTCGACGTGACTCCCGGGTCGGACGGCGGCGCGCGATTCGAGTTCACCGACGTCGAGTCCGTCCAGTGACGACCGCCCGGTCCCTCTTCTCCGCCCTCGAGATCTCGCTTCCGTGACGACGAGAGCGAACCGCGCTCTCGAGCCAGCCCCGCTCGAGGTCGCGGCGATTCACCCCTCGAGTACCTCGAACGACGCGATGATCGAGGACAGTCTCACCGTCGACCGAGCGGCTCCACTCTCGAGAGGGTACTCTCGGTAGTGTCTAACACCGTTCGGGTTGCGAGTACGATTTCTCACGTGCGCGAGGACGAGTCGACGAATCGGTCGTTTTCGAAACCGGTACGGACCGTCTTCGGCTCGAGGGGTGAGACTCGTGACTGCTGTGCTCTCGAGACTGGTTTTCTCGTGTCGGTAGGGATAGACGACGTTACCGGAGTATCTGCGAGCTTTTCAGTATAAGGGAAGCGTATCTGTGGTTGAAATGGCTTAGTTGAAACCCTCTTCACGTCTGCCGATTTGGGAGAAGCCAGTTTCTTATTGGATCCGCGAGGTTTGTCCGATTGATATTTTTTCTGTCACGAGATTCGATCGGTGGTCTTGGGAATAGAGTGCAGCGCTGTCGGGTCGATAATGGTTCTCGAGATCGACGTCTCCGGTCATCGAGTACCGATTCAGTATGGGTGTTTCTCGTCGGTTCTCCGAAGACTGAGAACGGTTCGTGGTTCGTTTTTTTTTTCCGATGATGGTGATTATTCGATACGTTCGTCTCTCTGTTCGGACCTGGCGTTTGGAACGTCTCTTTCGGTTGGCATGTGGGTTTTCGATTCTCGAGGTGTGTGTCGACCGCTTTGGTCATTTTCGGAGAACGTTAGACAGTGTTCTGAAGGGATCGTACACGACTCTTCCGGCCTTCGGGTACACCTCTCACTTGTTTGGTGGTTTTTTGTGGCGGTGTGAGACTCTCGTCGCCACCTCGAGGCGGGTTACGGATTACGTGGGCGAGGCCTACAACGTCGGGACCGGATCGCGGGTCACGATTACCGAGTTGCCCGAGTCGATTCTCGAGGTGATCGGATCCGATTCGGAGATCGTTTATGATGAGCCGCGTGAAGGAGATATTCGACACAGCAGCGCCGATATTACGAAGGCGAGGGAGCAACTCGAGTTCGAGCCGACGGTTTCTCTCGAAGAGGGGCTCTCGAGGTTTGTTCGTTCTGACACCAAGAGACAGATCTATTATAGTTTACTGATTGGTGGACAGACGCGCTCGAGCACATCCTCGAGTAAACGCCGTCCAGAATCGGGTTCTCGATGTACGCAGTTCGATGTCGGGACCCAGTCTTGGGACAACTGATTCTGTTCTCCTGATGAACAGGCGAGGTCGAAGAGCGTACACCTGAGGACGACGGCCCCGCCCTCGAGAACCGCTATGTCAGCGATCAACGCTCGTCTTGTGTCTGAGTTTACCTGTCGGATGACCGTGACGAACTCGAGGCAGTGTTCAAACGAGCTGGTGCCAACAGTATCTGTCGATTTGTAGTCGTGACCCCCTCCTACGACTTCAGTCGTGGGTTTTCTCGCCTAATTTCTATAATCGATAGACGGAAGAGCAATCTATCACGCACCCTACAAATGAGAATCGAGAACCTACGAAGGTGGTTGGTCGGAGATCGCGAGTATAGGAGAGACTGAAGGAATCGAGTCGACAATTTCGGTCGCCTAACAATTCCCCGGCTCAAACTTTATCGACTAATGATAACTTATCATTCCCTCGCTCAGGTTACTCTGCTACGGCCGCGTCGACGCGTCCACGAGGAGGAGCCGACAGCCATCGGACCAATTCCTGCCATCATTCACCTCCTCCATGCTGCCGTCGAAACGCGAATATCGTCACGAGTAGGGCAACCGCGGCTGCTTCGGCACCGAACCCTGGTATTGATTCGTCGCCAGTTGAGTCGGATGTGGATGTTGAGTCGGCTTCGTCTTGATCGTCTTCATCGACGGTATCGGCGGACGCATTCGTCTCATTGTCTTGATCCACGTCGTCCTCAGTATCCTCGGCACCCTCCAAATCAGCTTCCTCGCTGTCCTCGTCGGGTTTCTCATCCTCATCAGAGTTGTCCTGACCGTTTTCGGTGGGGTCGTCGGATGGATCCTCGCCAACGATCGGTGGGAAACCGCCACCACTGCCCGAGTCGTCCTCACCCACCGCGATCGTTTCCGTCGCCGTCACAGCGTTGCCGCCTGTATCCACGAGCGTTAGCGTTGCCGAGACAACGTCGCCCTCTTCGGGCGGTTGAAGCGTTACGACCGCCTGATCCGTCTCTATCTGGGCGTCGTATTCCTGATCGGTTCCCTCGACAGTAATCTCGGTTGCCGCAACGTCGATGTCCGAGATCGAGGGGCTGTACTCGAAGGTGACCGTGACCGGTTGTGTTCCCTCGTCGGGCTCCGTACTAGGGTCGGCCGTTACCGATTCGATAACCGGGGGTGAGTCGTCGTTTCCGGCGATGGCAAACTGACTGAAGCCATCGACAGTAGCCACCAATTCGTTCGTGCTCTGGTTGTACCGGGTTGCAATCGGTTCGTAGCTCTGTTGTGTCTCCCCTGATCGGATGATCTCGAGGTCAGTGGGTTCGAACTCGGTCGCGAGGTCGGCGTCTAGCTCGTCGAGCGAAAGCCGAAGTGTCGCTTCCTCGAGTTCGGTTTCGGAGAGCCCGATATCCGAGACGTCGAGGAACCCATCGGCGAACGTGGCCGAATCGAGTGTCGTCCCTGCCGGTGGTGTCTCACTACTCGTGATGGTTGCGGTGCGGGCGAGGTCGTCCCCGATCGCGGTTTCGTTGCCCTCGAGTTCGATAGCGTACGGCCTTTCGTCCAGTTTGGCGGTACCGTTGTCGACCTGATAGCTCGTTATCGTCGACTCGAGGGTCGTCGTCCCGACGTTGCCTGCGTCGTCGATACCGGTTATGGATACAGTGTAGGTCGTCTCACCGCCAACTGTTCCACCCTCGAACGGGATTTCTAGTCCGTCAGACGACTCCTCGAGACGGTCCGGAACGTTGGATGGCGTCCTATCGATCGTCTCGTCTCCGTCGGCGATGATCTCGATGTCGTTCAGTAAAACGGGTTGGGAAGCGTCGATGGAGAGCGTTGCCTCCTGATGTGCACCGTCATCGATCCCTGCCTGCAGTTCGGGCGGTGTCGTATCGAACTGGACGGACTCTCCCTCCACAGTGGCAGTGTTTCCGAGTTCGTCTTCGGCCGACACGAACGGTGTGTAGGTGCCGTCGGCGACGATGGCGTCACGATCGATCGTCACCGAAACCTGTCCGGAGGACTCGCCAACGGTCTCACTCACGGTAAACGACGTGAACGTCGCATCGAGGCCACTGTCGATCGTCGCCACGTCGGCGCCGACTGATTCGACGGTGGCGTGTATCGTTGCGGTGTCGTTCGTGAGCGATTCCTCGACCGTAACGTCCGTTATCGAGGGTGGTCTGTCGTCGTGTTCGACGGCCAGGTTCGTTTCGTACGTGTCGTGTACGTTCCCGACGACGAACGAGACGGCCACCGTGTAGTTCCCCGCCTCCTCGAACTGGTGCTCGAGGACAGGATCGGTGGTCGTGACCGTGCCTTCGGGACCCAGATCCCACTGATAGGAATCGATCGCGACATCGTCGCCATCTTCGAACGCTTCCGTTGCGGACGCATCGAACGTAACCGTCTCGGTGTTGTACGGCGTCTGATCCGACACCGACAGTGATGGCTCGATTACCAGCTCAAAGACGTCCACCAGGACAGTCTCAGTATCGTCGTTGGTGCGGACTGTGAGTGACGACGTTCCGCCATCACCTCGTTCGGTCGCCCACTCGAAGGAGACGGTCTCCGTTGTGCCACCGTCTAGGTGCAGACTCGTTTCGTCGAGAACCGTCCCATCCTCGGAGACCAGTTCGATCACCTGCGACGCCGACACGTCGTCGGCGTTCGTGACGGTGGCTTCGATATCCATCCGGTCACCTTCACTCACGGGATCGCTCGCAGTAATATTCGAGACGAGGAACTCACCGTGGTCGATGTCCGCAGCGTCGACGGTGAACTGCTGGGTTTGTTCGATCGTCGTTCCGTACCGTTCGTAGGCGACCGTCACCGTTTGCTCGCCGTATTCGGACGGCACCCAATCGATCGTTTTTCCGGTGCGGTCGAACTCGCCGTCGCCGGTGAGATCCCACGATACATCGACCGATGGTGGGGGTGAGTGACTCCTGAGTTCGCCGTCGACGTACTCGAAAGAGACCCGATACGGAACGTCCTGTCTGTCGATGCCGGGGTCGTTCGAGAATCCTTCCCAGCGGTCGTAGAAATCGTCGAACGAATCGCCCGTGGCCGAGTGGAACCGAGCCCGCATGTCGTCGCCCTCGGAGTGTTCGACCATTTCCAGGAACGTTTGACGGTCGTACTCGACGAAAAACGCACTGACAAAATCGGCCGATTGACTGTATTCCGTTGACGTGCCATCCCAGTCGAGCAGTTCTTGTCGATCTGGACGCCCCTCTCCGATCAAGTAACGATGGTTGGTTTCCTGTTCGAAGGTTGCGTGGCCTTCGAGGAGGAAATTCCACTCACCACGGGTCTCCATTCCGAGTTCGTACTGTGCGAGGTGGGTGAGTTCGTGTTCCGTCGTTCTCCCCGCATAGCGGTCGGTCAACGTACTCGATCCCCTGACCGTATCGACGATGATTCGATTTGGAAAGACGGCATAGCCCGCTCGATCGCCACTGTCTTCGACTGCCCTGTACTCGATCGTCGACGGGAGATCACCGATCCGCTGTTCGATTCCCCGGACCATCGAGTCGAGTTGGGGTTGGATGATCGCGAGCCCGACTTTGCTCTCTCGACTGTCCGCGTCAAATTCGAACTGGTCGGTCTCGCTGACGTAGTCGTGGACGGTCAGATCCACCGAGCGTGGAACCGGTTCGGCGACGCCATCGACATCGAGACGGGCAGTGATCGTCGCTTCACCGCTCGAGGTGAGCGTTATCGAGTCACCGTCAACGTCCGCGTCGATACCTGTCACGTCGATGTCGGTCAGCGTGGCGTTTTCGTCCGGGGTGACGACGATTGCTTCGTCAGTGAGGACGTCCTCGTCGAAATGGAGATCCGTTCGATTGGCACCATCGACCGTCAACTCGATGCCGACGTCGACGGGGCGAAGTTCGAACGTTGTCGTGTCAGTCGCGCCAATTTCGTCCGTAACCGCCACGGAGACAGTAATCGGCTCGTCATCCTCGACGGAGACGTAACAGGTTACGCCACAATCCAGTGACTCACCGTCATCGCGTGTCCAGTCGTAGTCGAGACCGCCGGTCCCGGTACTCTCGGATGCAGACATCTTGACGGTGACTGGCGTCGTTTCAGGGTAGGGCTCGTTCGTCTCGATCGAGGCGTCGATCGGTTCGGTAACCGTCACGGACTGTACGTGTCGTTGTGGATCCTCACTGTCTGGATCCGCGATGAGGAACACGTCGTGTGATCCGGAGCGTTCGAACGAGTGGTCGACCACGGAACCAGTCGTGTCGATCTCGCCGTCACCAGTGAAGTCCCAGCCGAAGGCCTCACCGTCGGCGACGGCCTCGAACGTCACCGGTTTATCGATCGACGGCGACTCGGTCCCGATCTCGAAACCGGGTTCGGTGGGGCCGTCAAACGCGAGGACCGACTGGTTGTGCCCACGGTTGAGAGTCACGACAGTCCCGTTGGCCACCGCCTCGATCTCGTCGGCCGTATCGCCAGACTCGTGAGCGACCGTCTCGAGTCGATCCCCGTTATTCACGTCGTACGCGACTACTTCGCCATCAGCAGTCCCGATCGCAAGGTCGCCGACGGCGAGGGGCTGTGAGTCGAAACCGACCGTCGCTTGCTGGCTGAAATCGTCCTGTGAGAACACGCCACCGGTAGTGATGAACGTGGAATCAGTCACAACTGGATTGGGCGACCCGTACACCCCGCCCAGTGATTCATTCCCCAGAACGTCACCAGTCATCGCGTCGAACTCGACGAGGTCGGTCGACGAACCGAGATCGCCCGTCAGGTACAGCGATTCGTCGGCGATGACCGGAATGGGACCGGTCGTGGCGAATCGATGCTCGACAGTCTCGATCCATCGGGTCTCCCCGTTGGACCGGTCCACCGCGAAGACACAACCGGTCCGCCGCTGTGAGGCAGGAACCTCACACCCTCCAGCGGAAAAGACCGTTTCGTTGGTGACGAGCGGCGGGCCGACTGCGCCGCCGAAGGACAGCCGTTCCTCGTCGGGAGACACGCCCCACATCGTTTCGCCGGTCGTCGCGTTTACCGCACGGAGTTGCGTACTGGAGCGGAGGTAGATGGTTTCATCGACCGCTTTGAAACCAGCTTCGGTGTGGCGTATCTCCGTGTCCCACCGTTGCTCGCCGGTTTCGACGTCGATCCCCATGTAGTGTCGACTCAGCGAACCGCCCGCTCGATATTCGACGACGACGGTCTCGCCCGTCAGCTGTATATCCTCGACAAAGTACTCGTCGGAGCCGCGATCGATCGCATTCCAGCGAATCTCTCCCGTTTCGCTGTCGACGCCGAAGAGCACCGATCCGTCGTACGCGTCTGCTCCGTACACACGATTGAGGCCGACAATTGTGAGCTCATCGGACGCGACGGCCGACTCGATCGGCATCGTCCCCTGTCCATCGTCTCTATCGACCTCGAAGTGCCAACTCGAGTCGATCGGTCGTGGAGGGGTTGCCTGTTCAGCGCTCCCGGTGTTCCCCTGATCGTACCGATCTGTCGGCCAGGAATCTGTCGGTGGTTCGGGGACGCCGACATCGGCGGGCTCGGGCGGTTCAGGTTCGGGCACCTCACCGAGCGCTTCCATCTCGCCGTGGCCGACGACGACCGGCTGTTCGTCCGAGAGAAGGCCGATCGTCGGCGTACCGACGTTGACAAAGTCCACGCTCTGGGAAGTCCCGTTCAGATCGATGACGTGGTTTGCGTCCGCTTTTCTCGGGAACTCGCTGGCAAACCGAATCAAGCCATCCTGGGTAACGAGTGGCTGTTCGACGATGTCGTATTCGTCATTGGGATTGAGTACGAACGTCTCGCTTCTCCACTCGGCCTGGACGTCACCGTCGGAATCGAGGATATCGATTCCATACGTCCCTTGCAAGTCGTCGTAATAGGTTCCGTGAGGGAGGACAATAGTCCCGTCGGGGGTGACACTCGGCGGGGCTCTGCTTTGCGAGTCGTGTCTAAATCGTTCTTCGCCCGTTTCCCCGTCGATCCCGATCATCTCGCGATCGGTTGTGTACAGCACCGTCTCATCGGGCGTACTCACTGGGTGTGTGACGGGATCTGGCAACGAGACACGCCAGTTCTCCTCGCCATCTGTCCCGACCGAGACCAGACCCTCACCGGGGAGTGACACGTACACGGAATCACCGGAGACAGCCAGGGCGTCGTCGGGATAGTCTGCCTGATCTGCGAGCGTCTGTTCCCACAGAATCTCTCCAGTTTCCGGATCGAGTGCGAATAGCGCCGTCCCCTCAGAGGTCTCACCGAGAGTGTAGACACCGTCATCGGTCGCAACTGCCTGCGTTGGATACAAGAAGCAGGCCCCAGCTCCGCACGAGAGATCCGACGTATCCCACTGTTCAGTTCCGTGGTCATCGAACGCCTGAACCCCTCGCGTGTGAGAGACGTATACCGTTCCGGAATCACCGACAGTCGGGGCCGCACTACTCGATTGTGAGAAGGACCGATTCCACCGCTCAGAGCCGTCGGAATCGTAGGCGTACAGTCGTTCAGCGGTGTGCCAATCCCCGCTGGTAATTACGTACACGCTCCGGTCGCTCACCGTCCGGTACTCGGTGGACCGTTCGAACGATTTCGTCCAGACGACGTCTTGCTCGTCGGTACCCGTTCCGTCGATGTATCCGGTTCTCGCTGGATCAGTCGGATCGTAATCGCTCGTACGGACGCGCTCGGTGACAGTCGCTGTCCGTCCGTCGACGTCGACGATCTGCAGTTCGATCGTGTGCGACCCCGAAGCCAGGGTGCGTTCGACCGTGTCACCGGTCACCGTCTCGCCATCGGGAAACGTCCACTCGTAGGCGACGATCGGCGTGTCGGCCGTCGACTCAGTCCCGTCGAACGTCACTGGCTCTCCGGCAGTCGGTGGGTTCGGGGTGACGTGAATCGCCGGCGACGGCGTCCGCGAGACGTCGCCGACCGAAACAGTCCGCGCAACGGTCTCTTCGTTTCCGTGGCTCCCGATCGCCGTTATCTCCACGTCGTATCGCCCGTCCTCGGTGACGGCGTGTTCGAACGTTCCGTCTGCCCGTTCCGCTACGAACGTGCCATCCACTCGAAGTTCGAAGCGGTCGATTTCCCTCTCAGGATGTGGGTGTGTCGAGTTCGTCGCATCGATCTCGATCGGGTCAGTCACGACGGATGGCGAGGTGATCGCCGTCTGGAGGGAGGGCGACGAGACGCGGTCCTCGCGAGTCGCGACGTGGATCGTCCGCGTTTCGACAATATGGTTGCCATCGACGGTCCCCGAAAGCGTTACGTCGTATGTGCCGGCATCTGCAACCGACACCGAGAACGTCTCACTGCTGGCAGACTCGAGTTCGGTTCCCTCAGTAGCGATCGACCACGTTGGATCGGCGACGTTCGACGGGGCGTCGAACTCGATGTCGTCATCAGGTTCGGGGAGTGATCTGTTAGCTGTGAACGAGAGCGTCGTCTTCGTCGCCGCGAGTTCCGCATCTTCGACGCGAATCGACGTTTCCGCCGATGCCGTGTGCCCCAGTTCGTCCGTGACTGTGGCCGTCAATCGTTTCGTGCCTGCCGTGTCGAACGTGACCGATGTGGTTTCACCAAAAAACTTCTCGTCAACCTCGCCGTTTCCGGTCGCGTCGACCGTCCACTCGATCGCATCGATGTCGGCGTCCGCTGTCGTTTCGCTAGCGTCGAGTGTCACTTGCTCCCCTGCCTGGGGTGTCTCAGAGATATCGATCGCTACGTGCGGTGGGTCGACAGTGTCGGCCGTCGAGAGCGTGTGAACCGGCCATCCCTGCTGATCGACCGATCCGGACTGTGGATAGCGAGCGTACGCCTCCTGTTCTTCCACAGGAGTCGCTCCGTCAGCGACGACAAACGGGTCGAACGCTGCCCGGTAGGACAGCCACGCCTCCCCCTCGGCCTCTCTTTGGATGGTTACCTCGAACGCCCGGTGGTCACCGGAGTCGTACTGATCGACGACGTCGAGGAGTGGATCGTCGAGGGTTACGTTCTCCCCAGTGGCGTTTACTGCCTGTTCACCCGGTGCTGTCTGGTGATACGTGACAGGTTCGTCGCTGTCGACAGCCGTCACGTCCTCGATCGACAGCGTCTCAGAATGACTCACCGACAGGTAGCCATCACCGGTGACGCCCGCCCCATTAGCGTTCTCGACCGTGAAAGTCACGGTCGTGGTTTCACCCGTTTCGAGCCCGCGAAGTTCGTCTTCGATACTCGAGCGGTCCGAAACCGTCCCAGCCATCGGGGACGGATCCCGAACGAGCTGTAATCGGGTGTCGATCTGTCGGTGTTCATCGCGCGCAAACGTCTCGAGTGATTCGAAGTACTCCGCGAGCAACGGACTCTCGCTCCCGAACCCGACGCTCGATCGGGCGGCGTCTTTCTGATCACGGGCCTCGAAATACAGCGACGTATCGTAATGTGACGCGTACGGATTGCCCGAGGATTGGAAGCTAGCGTCGAACAGCACCGCTTGCTGCCGAAGGAGTAGCTCCTCGAGTTCGTCTCGATCACCAGCCTCCCACGCCTCGCGTTCAGCGGTCGTGAGTGTCTCGAACGTCTCGAGGGGACCCGAACTGTTACCCGCCCGAAGAACGTCGTCTCGATCCATCCGAGAGTGAAGTTCGTTCGTGAGGTGTTGGTTTATCGCCGCGATTTGACCCACGGTCCCGCCATCGTACTCGCCGGTGGCGACATCGTAGGAGGTTTGCATATCGTCGACGGTGGACACACCCGGTGTGGAGCCGACGATCGCACCTTTCGTCCCATCTGTGATTGCAGTGGCAAACGCGTCCTGCATCGCCGTCTCCGTCGTTTCGTTCCACGGTTCACTGTACAGGAGCGACGCGTAGCTCTCCTGGTACGACGAGGCAATCGTCGCTCTCGCATCAGCGGCACTCGCCAGGGCGTCAGTCGACGATTCCGCCGACGTAATCTCGTACGTAGCCGTCGTCGGCCCGAATTCGGTCGACTCAGCCTGGGGCGTCGCCGTCAGCGAAAACGATCCAGACTCTACGTTCTCCGGAATGTCGACGAGTACGACTGCGGTCTGGGTCGTTTGCGGCCGGAAGAACGTCTCCGACGAAACCGTCGCCGTAGAGCCATCTACCGAACCGACGTCGTAATCTGACGGTTGAACCGTCTCGATCGTCGCATCGCCAGTCACTTCGAAATCGAGAGCTGGGTTTTCGACACGGTCGTCACTCAAAAACGAATCTGCACCGACCTCTACTGAGACGATGAGTGGATAGGCTCCCCCGGGAGCAAACGTCTGCGTCTCGTCCGGAGAGATCGACGCTGACTGGTCGATCGTCCCAATCGATTGGGGTGAAGAAGACGTCTCGCCGCCAACCCCGAGTACGACGAGTGACGATAGTAGTAGGAGTCCAATACCGACCGTCGCCAGTCCGAGAAATATCGACCGACGTCCCACACTAGTCATCGTCCCGACGTTCAATCCGACCGTGATCGATTACCGTCCACTTTCCCCCACCCGGATACACATGTGCCGACAACAATCGAGTATCGGTGACTGAACGTACAGAATGAATCATCGACGAGTATCACAAACAATCTTGTTAAAACTGATAAATATTTCGGTCTGTGCTGTCGTCTGACAGCAATGCAGGCCCTGATCTGCTTGTTTTCGACAGTTGATTTGGTTATAACTATCGTCTGTATCCGAAGCGAACCTAACCCGACTCACCGCCGTTGTTCTCGTTTGCGCTGCCAGTACAGCTGCCGACAATCCGCGCTGAACGCGTTTGACATCCTCCAGAGACTCTCAGGGGCCCCACTCCGACCGCGTCCGCACACAGCATTCGAATGGGTTGTTCACGAGTTATACGGACTCGAGATCGCTGGATCGGCCGCTCTCTCGAGAGAGTCGTGGTGGGAACGCGGGACAGATGATCGGTCGGGAAATCAGTCTCGATACGAAGATATTTGTAGGCGAAATTAACAATCAACTAGTATGTGTTTGCGAATCACTCACGTTCGGTGGACTCTACCCGAGACAGTCCGCCTCGTATCCAACCACAGACGAGAGTCGTCCCGGTTGGTTTCGCGTGAACCGCGGTCACTCGAGGGTTGGTGTGGGTCGGTCCGGGCGGAGAACAGGAGCTGTGATCAGCGGGTGGCGTTCGAGGCCACGAACTCGAGAGCAGATGGGCGACCGGTCGTCGACGGGGGTCGGCCATGAACCGTCGGCGGCTGCTTTCGATTCTCGGCACCGCCGGACTCAGTTCTGCCGTGATCTGGGTTGTCTATCAGGTTGACCAAGGAGCCATCGACATCGGAAACGAAGCGGCAGTCTCCGGGACGGCCTCCAGATCCACGGAATCGTTCGAATTCGAGGCGACGGCCGGTGACGAGATCTTCATCACTATCAGGAACACGGACGACGACGGCGACTCTGGCGGTGGGCTGACGCTGCGAGACCCGGATGGAGACGAGGTTCTCGAGCGCAGGCTCAGCTCGATGACCGAAACGAACGAGCAACACACGGCCGACCAAGACGGCACGTATCGTCTCACCGTCGCTCCTCGAGATGCGCGTGTCCAGGTGAGTGTGTCTGTTACTGACTCAGACGAATGAGGGGTGTGATCACGAGGCAGATTGTGACGGCCGTTTTTGGGAGGAGTCTTTTGGGAGGTGTCTTTTGGGAAGTATCGCTCGCTCTGGGAGCGTCGTATTCCTCGAGTCTCGAGCAGTGTATGGTGTCTTCGATCGGTTACCAGGTCAGTCCCTCGTACGTCATCTCCGTCGATGGGTCGACGATGCGGCGACCGTCGACCACGACCGGCGTCTCCATCTCGTCGAATTCGTCGTTCAGGGTGGCGAACTCGTCCCAATCGGTGACGACGACCGTACCGTGGGCCCCCTCGAGTGCTTCGGCAGCCGAGGCTGCGTACTCGATATCGGGGAACCGATCGCACATTGGATCCATAGCGACCGGGTCGTACGCGACGATCTCGGCACCGAGATCTTGGAGCTGTTCGATAATCGGGATCGCTCGAGAGTTTCGGATGTCGTCCGTTTGCGGTTTGAACGCCAGGCCGAGCACTGCGATTCGTGCGCCGTCGACGTCGACGTGTTTCGTGAGGAGATCGAGCAGTCGGCCGGGTTGGCGGTCGTTGACGTCGATCGCGGCTTCGAGGACGGCGGGCTCGTATCCGGTCTCGCGGGCAGCGGCCGTGATCGCCGCGACGTCTTTCGGGAAACAGGAGCCACCCCAGCCGACGCCGCTCCGGAGGAATCGCTCGGAGATCCGATCGTCGAGGCCGACAGCGTCCATCACCTCGTACGCATCGAGCCCAAACTCCTTGCAGATGTTTCCGAGATCGTTGACCAAGCTGATCTTCGAGGCGAGAAAGGCGTTGTTCGCGTACTTGATCATCGCGGCGGTTGCCGGGTCGGTATCGACGATCGGGACGGATCGGTCGTCCTGTAGTGGCTCGAAAACGTCGTGCAATCGGTTCGACGCCCACTCCGAATTGGTTCCGAAGACGAGTTTGTCGGGGTTCACGAAATCCTCGACGGCACTGCCCTCTCGAAGGAACTCCGGGTTCATACCGATCTCGACGTTCTCGTTGCCATCCGCTCCCGCTTTGATTGCGGGCTCGATCGTCGATGCGATACTCGGCGGCGTGATCGTGCTTTTGATGACGACGAGATGGCGGTCCGTTTTGTCGGCGAGCGCCTCGCCCGTCGCTTCTGCGGCTGCTGCCAGTGTGGTGAGGTCGATACTCCCATCCGCGTTCGACGGCGTTCCGATCGCCAGGAAGGTCACGTCGGAGTCGGGAACCGCGTCGTAGGAGGTCGTCGCAGTGAGACGGTCTCCGACGTGCGCCTCGAGGAGATCGTCCAGTCCCGGTTCGTCTATCGGCGCCTCCCCCTCGTTGATCGTCGCGACGATGTCGTCGTCGATATCGATCGCCGTGACTTTGTGTCCCAGATCAGCGAAGCAGGCCGCGATCGTGGTTCCGACGTAGCCGCTGCCGATGACCGTGATGTGCATTGGGTACAATGCTCGAGTCGAACTGCATTACGATTGCGATGGGAGAGACGGGACCAGTGGCCAGAAAGTTATTGTAGGTGTATTTGTCACTGTGATAGCAATGAAGGCAGTTGTTCTCGCGGCGGGTGAGGGGACGCGGCTTCGGCCGCTGACCGAAGACAAACCGAAGGGGATGGTCGAGGTCGACGGGGAACCGATCTTGACACACTGTTTCGACCAGCTCGTCGACCTTGGTGCCGAGGAGTTCGTCGTCGTCGTGGGATATCTCAAGGAGAGAATCATCGATCACTACGGCGATGCGTATCAGGGGATCCCGATCACGTACGCACACCAGCGCGAACAGCAGGGGCTCGCACACGCGTTGTTGACCGTCGAGGAACACATCGACGACGACTTCATGCTGACACTCGGCGACAATATCTTCGAGGCGAACCTCGAGGACGTCGTCCGACGACAGCGAGAAGAGCGGACGGATGCGGCGTTCCTCGTCGAGGAAGTCCCGTGGGAAGAGGCGAGTCGGTACGGCGTCTGTGACACCAACAAGTACGGTGAGATCACCGACGTCGTCGAAAAACCCGACGATCCGCCGTCGAACCTCGTGATGACCGGCTTCTACACGTTCTCGCCGGCAATCTTCCCGGCGTGTGAACTCGTCCAGCCATCCAATCGCGGCGAGTACGAGATCAGCGAGGCGATCGACCTCCTGATTCAAAGCGGGCGAACGATCGACGCGATCGCACTCGAGGGCTGGCGGATCGACGTCGGCTATCCCGAGGACCGAGAGGAAGCCGAACGACGGTTGCAAGACGACGAGGCAGTTGCAGTTCCGAGCGCGGACGACTGATCGGCATTCCCATCTTTTCGATCGCGTTCAGATTCCCGGTACGTTTGCTTTTTCATTATTCAATGCATAGTAAAGTCTATCATTGTGAAGAATGATTCCTATCTAGGGGAATGACGACCGAATACTGTCCAGACTGTGATGAACTGCAACAGATCAAAGAAACCGTGCCCTGGCAGTCGAATCTCTGTGCAACCTGTGGCGCGTCCCTCGAGACGAGCAGCTGAGTTTCGGTCACGGTTTGTCGGCGATCGACCTGTGTTTTGAAGGTGGCAGTGTCTGTGCTCTCGAGAGTAGTAGATAGGCCTGTCCTCGAGAGCAAAGATTCGTCCGCGCTCGAGAGGGACCGATTGGCCTGTCCTCGAGAGCAAAGATTGGTCCGCGCTCGAGAGGGACCGATTGGCCTGTACTCGAGGGTAACAGGGACACGAACTCTCAAGTGACAGCGTCGGGGCTCTCGAGAGGGAAAGGTCTCGAAAAGAGAAGGACACAGTAAAATCACTGGCGGTGTCAGGATAGCACATGTTAGACCAGTTTGCCGGGACATCGGTGCTCGTCACCGGCGGTGCCGGGTTCATCGGCGGGAAACTCGTCGAGACACTCGTCCCTGTGGCCGACGTCACCGTGCTCGACGACTGTTCCGGCGGTGACCCCGAGAGTGTGCCCTCGGAGGCGACGTTCGTCCAGGGGGATATTCGGGATCGGGAGACCGTCAGCGACGCGATGGAAGGGATCGACGTCGTCTTTCACGAAGCCGCACTGGTCAGCGTCTCCCGGTCAGTGGAGGATCCGCTGGAGAGTCACACGCGGAACGCGACCGGGACGCTCACCGTGTTGGAGGCCGCTCGAGATCACGACGCGCGTGTGGTCTGTGCCTCGAGTGCGGCGATCTACGGACAGCCTGACACTGTGCCGATCAGTGAGACGGATCCAACACGGCCTACGTCACCGTACGGACTCGACAAACTCGCACTCGACGAGTACACGCGGCTGTATCACGAGTTATATGGTTTGGAGACGGTTGCGTTGCGGTACTTCAACGTCTACGGTCCCGGCCAGCCGGCTAACGACTACAGCGGCGTGATCAGCATCTTCTTCGATCGGGCGCGTGCGGGTGAGCCGCTGACTGTGTTTGGTGACGGGGAGCAGACTCGAGACTTCGTGTTTATCGACGACGTCGTGCAGGCTAACTTGCGGGCTGCGGTGACTGACGAGGTTGGGGAAGCGTACAACATCGGGACCGGGACGCGCGTGACGATTACCGAACTGGCTGAGTCGGTTCTCGAGGTGACTGGGTCTCGCTCGGAGATTGTGTATGATGATCCTCGAGAGGGTGATATTCGGCATAGTGGAGCCGACATTTCGAAGGCGAGGGAGATGTTGGGGTTCGAGCCGAGTGTTAGTTTAGAGGGCGGGCTCTCGAGGTTTGTTGAGTGATGGATGTGGGGTCTCGAGATTGGTATCTACGTGATTACGACCACGTACTGAAGTGACAGCACACTCGGTTTCGTTCGCTGTTCCGAAGGAGTGGGGTAGTTGAACCGTACATGTCTCGAGTGGGGAGTATGCAACTACTATTGTGGGCTAACGCCACAGAGATATTCAGTTTAAGCCTACCAGAGCCGCGCTGCGGGCGTTCCGCACTCGTCACAGACGACGGCTTCGTCTGATTGAAAGAACTGCTGCGTCAGGGTTCCATTTTCACAATACGAACACGTGTCTCCATCGAGAACCGAAAGGACCTCCAGTGACTCGTGACGCTCACCTTCGAATCGTTGCATCTTGCATACTCCGAACCACGGTGGTTTAATAGCTCTTTGGTTAGTGTTCAGGAGTGGACATTACTGCACGATTACACCCATTTATCGGGCCACTTCATCCAGAAAAAACTAGTAACCATATGGTAAAGTTTGTAATTGAAGAAACGGGTTGGAATTTAGAAGAAGGTTACAGAATTGCTTCAGATACCAGTGATGAGGAGTTTCTACAGGGTGCAACCAAAGGAAATTGTGATTGGATATCGAGTATTTGCTCGTATCACTAAATTTAGGGCGTCCATACTGTATCTGTGTCAAACGAGAAAGATTTTAGTATCTGCTAGCCGGGAGTATACTTGATTGATAGATATGAGAACCGCTTTGGAGATAAAACAGGTCCAGTGGGGGAAGCGACCATAATGAAAGATCCTCGCTAAATATGTCACAGGGATCCACAGATCAGCTCGAGAGAGACGCAGTCAAGAAGGCACAGTCGCCTCATTTCGGAATCGGAATCATTGCGACGGGGGAACACAACGAGGCGCTGTTTCGAACCGTACTCAGAGCGACTCGAGCGGACTTTACCACGCTCGTCGTTCCAGATGGACTCGACACTGAGGCAAAACAACTCGTTCGACAGCTCGGGGGAACTGTCGTCGAGACGATCGAGAGACAGGGCGAAGAGAATCCACGGCAACTGCTGGTCGACGCGGCGGAATCTCGATCGCTCGATGGAATCGCCCTCTGTGAAGCGGGCGACGAGATCGATTTCGAGGCCTGTCAGGACGCCTTGGTCTCTCCCTCTACGTACGCGATCACCGCACCGACACAGCCGAACGAGTCGTCGACGGAACGGCTCGTCGGGATCCCGGCGTACAACGAATCGGTCGGAATCGGGAGTACCATCCTCGCAGCCCAGCAGGTCGCGGACGAAGTCGTCGTCATCGACGACGGGAGTTCGGACAATACGGTCGCTATCGCGAGGGAGACGGAAGCGACCGTGCTCGAGCACGAGGAAAACAAGGGCAAAGGCTACGCCCTGCAGACCTTCCTCACGTACGCGCGAACGACGGAGTACGAGACGTTCGTCATCCTCGACGGTGACGGACAACACCTTCCAACCGAAATCCCGGCCGTCGCCGAACCGGTCGAGGAGGAAGAAGCTGATCTCGTCGTCGGCAGTCGCTATCTCGAGGACAGTCCGACCGAGACACCGTTCCACCGGCGGTTCGGACAGCAAGTGTTGGACGTCCTGACGCTCGGCTCGAGCGGACGGAAGCTATCGGATACGCAGAGTGGATTTCGGGCGTTCTCACCGACTGCCGTCGATCGACTCTCGATCAGGACGGATGGGATGGGCGTCGAAAGCGAAATGATCGGGAATGCGATCGAGAATGACCTCGAGATCGAGGAAGTGCCGATCGACGTTCGTTACGAAGGGATCGACGGGCAGACGTTCAACCCGCTTCGACACGGGTTGAGTGTGGCGACGTTCATCTTGAAAATGATTCGGGACCGGCATCCGTTGATGTTCTTCGGTCTTCCAGGGATCATGTTCACCGTCGCCGGTATCGCGCTCGGTGTCGATGCCGTTCTCTTGTACAATTCACAGGGGGCGTTCGCTGCGGGCCAAACGCTCGTGAGTATCTTCCTGACGATTATCGGCGTTCTTGGTGTCTTCTGTGGACTTGTGCTGAATCGGATGTCGAATATGATTAGTGAACTGAAGGAGGTACGATGAAAGGCCATATAATTAATGTAAGTATGGCTTCTTTTTGTTAGTGGAGATTTGAATTGTTAGGATGGTATTAAATTAATCACATTTCGTGTTTGTTTGGGATTATAGCGGAACAGTTATCACCCCCCAATCACAGTCATCTATTAAATTGACATACCAAGAAGGAGCCTACATATCATGAAAAATCAAAAAGAGTCATTAAACATAACTATGACACTATGATCGGAACCTATGTTCTATATGCCATATTAGCCGCAAGTTTTCTATTGATAATACATGTTAATATGTTATATCCATTTTCATTAAAGGCATTGTCTCTATTCAACCAAACAGAGGATGAACCACACAGAGATCAACTTCCAACCGTCACCCTCATAATTGCTGCCTATAACGAAGAGGATATAATCGAGAAAAAGTTGAAAAATAGTCTTGGATTAGAATACCCTCCCGAAAAATACGAGATCGTTGTGTTTTCTGATGCTTCAACTGACAGGACGGACGAGATCGTAAGTTCGTATTCTGGTTTAGGAGTTGATTTGTGTAGAATTGAAGGGAGAGTTGGTAAAACTGAATGTCAAAATAGAGTCGTAGATATGGTCGATACAGATATTGTAGTGTTTTCTGATGCAAATAGCATGTATGATAAGAAGGCAATTAAAGAAATTGTTTCATCCTTCCAGTCGAATGTAGGTTGTGTCGTCGGGGAACTAAGATATACAAACCCAAATGATATGGAGGGGGAATCTGTTTATTGGAAGTACGAGCAGTGGTTAAAGAACTTGGAATCAGCGACAGGCTCACTTGTAGCTGGAAATGGGTCAATTTATGCGGTAAAGAAGGAATCATATGTCCCTCTAGACGAGGAGGTGACAAGTGATTTAGCGGAAGTATTAGAGATTGTTAGGAATGGAGAATATGTGAAATATAACTCAAGTGCATTTGCATTTGAAGAACTAGAGGAGACGATTAATGAAGAAATAAATCGGAAAAAAAGAATTGCAACACGATCTTTCAATACTATTGTCAAATATACCGATCTAATAAGCCCATTTAATAATATAACATTCTCATATAAATTCCTGTCGCGAACCATTCTAAGATGGCTCTTACCAATATGGTTGATATTATTCTTTGCATCAAATCTGATATTATCCATAAGTAGAGGGGGGTTAGTGTTATATACATTATTGACATTGCAGATAATCTTCTACTGTACCGCCCTCTTTAGTCATGGACTAAATAAAGCTGGTAGAAATGTTGGTCCAGTACTAACTTTCCCATACTACTTTTCATTGATAAATTATGCACTGTTGGTTGGCGCATGGAACTTAATCAATAAACAGAATGTGGTAACTTGGGAGACTGTTGATCGATAATACATTCTTCTTTAAGATATCATTCTTAGGCCGTCTTCGAGAACAAGTCGAACCGAGGGTTTCAGGAAAAGATCCAACTTGAAGTGATCCTTGAGGTATCGACAGAACCTCAACAAGCGCCTTGTTGAAGCGTACTGTGGAGTGAAACACGCGCGGAAACCAGACCACTGTTTCAAGTTCGCTAAAACCAGGAAACAAACAGCTGAGACAACTGCAACAGAATACGAATTCTCTCCCGGCACTGTCTAGTTTAGCACCTCCGCTGGCGTCTGCTTGTTGAGTGACTGGTGCGGTCGCTGTGTGTTATAGTAGTGTACGAACTGTTCAAGCCACTCTCTAACGCTCGCCCGACTGTCGACCCACGAGTTATGGAAGCGGTCAATCCGTATTTTGAGTGTATGAAACCACTTTTCGATGAGGTTTTGATCAACGTAGTCCAGGTGACCGCTTGATCCTAATCGGGAGAGGGCTGTCAGATAGCCGTAGCCACCGACGAGAAACTCAGCGTCAGAGAGATCGTGTTTCTCGGTGAGTCTATGCAGAAACGCAGCAGCTGGATCGGTGCCTCGTCATCCAAAGAGCGCGACATCAAGAATCAGTTTCTCTATTGTAGCGTACAGCAAGATCGGTCGCCGTTAATCCTGACAGCGGTTTCGTCAACCGCGACCCGCGACGGCGAAGCCGTCCTCAGAACGCTTTGCGTTCTGATGGGCCGCACGAGAGCGAAGCTCTCGTAGACGTCGGCGGGTCTGGAACACTGTCAGCCAGCCGAGGTACCCAGTGCCAGATTGCTTGATGAGAGCGTTTAACGCCGAGTGAGCGAAGAATCGCTTGTGTCTCTCGAAGCGAACACCCGTCCGCTCACGCTCCAAAGCTTCACCAAATTCTGCCGCGTAGTATTCGCTGAGCAGGTCTGCGAGTATCATTCCCAACTCTACGACCTGCTCACTTCTCAAACAGGCCTAACTATAGTAACAATTGAAACTATTTACACACTGATCGCACAGCTATCGTGCGATCAGGTGTGCATTGACTTTCAATGGCTACTATAGACACTGCCTCTCTCCCAACCATGACAAATATCTGTCGCCACTGACAATGTGACGATTGTCACTGACACCGAAGAGAAAGAGGTTATCTATGATGTGACGATTGATCTGTTCTATCTGAAGAACTCGGTTATGTTTCACACTAAGGAATGTGAGGCTGACGATCTACTTGCAGATTGGCCTATAGGGTTTTCGATTGCTCCAGTAGATCCTTGAGAGTGGATAGAACCATGATTCCATCTATTTTTGTTCAGACTAGATTATACTTAAAGTCCGTTTATAAGTGATCTTTGAAAGATTGGGATTGGAAACATTTAATGGGTTTCACTACCCTCCCTTAATAGACTCTCAATCTCAATGTGACAATATAGAGTCATTCCGTGAGATCTTTGCTTATAATTTGAAATATAGAGTTAAAACCAATTGGAAGAAAGAAGACAATGTGTGTAACATAGCATATCCGCAAATGGATGGTCTAAAAAAGAAGATTTCATATGAATTTTCAGGTAGAGTCATTGTCTCACTACTTGCTGCTTTATTGTCCATCTTTCTAGCAAGATATTTAGGACCGGATTCATATGGACTATTTAGACTCGCTCTTTCTCTATTTGCAATTATCGCGATCTTTGTTCAGTGGGGTATTCCAAAATCCGCTGCTAGGTATATTTCAATAACAGAAACAGATAGCGCAAAGGCGAATATAATTCTTTTCTCACTTATATACAATATTCTATTAGGACTATTGGCCACGGCCTTCCTATTTGTTGGGAAGGACATTATTATTGATTTTTTTGACGAACCTAGATTACGACCATTATTATTTTTGGGCGTTTTGTACTTATTCACATCTGTTGTAGAATACAATATAAGATACGCGTTTCAAGGTTTAAATGTAATAAAATACAGTTCTTTAGTTAATATTTTCTCTGGAAGTGGGCGTTTTTTTGTTGTCACTACGCTAGTACTATTGGGTTTCGGAGTACAAGGTGCGTTCATAGGTTATATATCCGGGTCTGTGATTTCTGCCTTAATTGGTGTGTATTTTTTAAAACGTATTATCAATAGATTCTCTTTGGATTTTGATAAGGGGCTACAGCAGAGAATTTTGAAATATAGTGTCCCGATCGGATTTATGAAAATATCTGACTCAACCCAAAGAATTGATGAACTTTTAATCGCGTTCTATATTGGTCCTGCTGCAGTAGGTGTGTATTCAGTCTGTAAACAAATAACAAAATTTCTAGAAATTCCTGCTGCAACCGTAGGATTTTCAATAGCCCCGTCTTTTGGATTTGAAGATGATCTTGACCAGAAGAATACAGCTAAAAAAGCATACCAAAATCTCCTTGAGAAAATATTACTATTCTATTTCCCTGTCTGCATGGTCATAGCAGTTATTTCAGAAGATGTGTTACTTGGTCTCTTTGGGTCAGAGTATGTTAACGGAACAAAAACGCTACAAATATTAATGTTATTTGTGTTATTTCGGTCAATATCAAAGTTAACGAACAGTTCAATCGATTATATGGGCCGAGCTAAATACCGGTCATATGCAATGTTTGTCGTACTAATAATACTAATTTCTGGGAATATAATTTTCATTCCAGTTCTTGGTATCGAAGGAGCGGCTATGACAACGGTACTGGCTTATGGAATATACTCACTTACGACAGTTATCATTCTTCACATGGAAGTATCTTTGAAGACTCCGAAAATAATAACGATAGTTTTCAAGGGATTTTTGATGTCGATATTATTTGGTGCTATAAGTTTCGGACTCTCGGAATTATTTAGTGGATTATTACTTTTTGGTGTCGCCATGGTCGTCTGCGCAACTCTATGGTCCACTATTATGTATGTGAACCAGTATTATGGTTGATAAATTTGCGAATTTGGAAGTCATCTGGCTTATGAACTAAATGAAGCCTACAATAGAGCTTCGAGAAGAATAATTAGGGATTCAATACCAGCAATGAGGAACTCACCATCGGCGAGATCGTATTTCTCGGTGAACCTATAGAAACACAGCAACTTGATCAGTATCCCGTTGTTCAAAGAGTGGTCCGTCAAGAGTGAATTTGTACAGAGGTCTATTGCAGCCAGCACCCAAGACCGACTGCCGTTAATCTTGACGGCGATTTCATTAACCTCCATCCGATAGTGTTAGATCGGTGAGTCTGTAATGCTATTAGCCAGCAGACGTATCTGTTACCAGATCACTTGACGAAAGTTTCAACACTAAGGGAGCTTAGAATCACTATATCTTGCGGAGCGTACAACCAATCGTGTGAAGCAGGATTGCGATCTCCTGACGGTTGTCACCATCTGTCTACACTCCTAGTGTTTCGAATCACGCTGGGCGGCTCTTGCTGAGCAGGTTTACATTGACTCAAACTAACTTGACAATCAATTACCCCCCCCCCCCCAACTGACCTAATTAGTGTTGCCCAACCAAGGAATGTTGGTTGTACTAACTATCGGAACTTAAATATTGGTTAGACTCCTACTATCTATATATGGCTTCGAATACGATATGTCAAAACTGTGAATACCCATTAGAGGATGGAGAATGTTATAATTGTGAACATTCTAATATGGAGAAATCCCACATACCGAGCTATATAGATTCTGATGTCAAAAGAGAGGAAGATGGAACCTACAATTTAGAGGAGATATATACCTTACTCCGGGATGAAGACCCATATAAATCAAGAAGAGTTATTGGAGACAATTATGGTGAGGAGGTCCTTAATGAGTTAATGAATTCTAGGCCCGAAACTTGGTGCATATTGGTTGAGAAATATTTAAGGGGTCCATGTTTAGATTACCAATCTGGATTTGGAAAACGCTCAAGACTTTTAGCACAGACGTGTGAACCAATCTATGCAGCGGAATCTAATAGCGAAATGTTACGTGTATCCTGTGAAATATCAGGCCCGGATGACAATATTATACCAGTACATACTGATCTAAAGAATCTCCCATTTGATTCAGGCTATTTCCAATCGATTGTTGTTTCTGGCGATCGAATCAATGATTTGCCAGAGACTCTTAGTGTCTTGAAGAAGTATCTCAGTAAGGATGGAGTCCTATTTCTCCAATTAGACGGATGGATGCGAAATTTTGGCATTACAAATTATTTGGGGTTAGAGCCAAACAATGACAACATATCTGCATCTGCAGATTCGTTATTTAAATCACAGATAAGGTCATATGAGAACATATTACATGAGGCTGGGTTTTACAATTGTTCATTCTATTCTTTACTGACAAATGGGACACAATTGAGAACTTGGTCATTTGATATTGATAACCCTAGTATTGTCAACTGGGTTCTAAATTCAAATCAGAAAGCTAATACAAATATGAAGCTAGACATATCCTACAAATTAGCAAGAGTCGCGAATAATATTGGTGTACTCAAATATTGTTATCCGAGGTATCTCATTGTTTGTGATAAAAATAAGGGGAGTGGTAGGCAATTCAGCAGTGATGAATTCTTAATGACATCTATGTATAGATCGGTGTTATTAGAATTCGAGAACCAAAAAATAAATCAGGTGAGGAAAATTGGTTCAAATACCCCGGGACAAAGACTGAACAAGAATGCAGTAAAAAACATAACCGAGCTAAAAGATACAGATACTGAGATCTCGAGTACTCTTCCGGATGGGCAAAAAGAATATAGCGATTTCGGGATTGTATGGCGTGAAAATCCCATTTTTGGTAGTTCGTTGAATCAATCTATCAGTCGATCACCAGAAGGGTTTGAAAAAGCACTTCAAATAGGATTAGGGTGGATCTCTAAGTTCCAAAACGAATATCGGAGGAAAGATGTGGTGTTAGATAGTGATGAAGTTGAATCAATGCTTAATTACAAAAATAGTCCATCAAGCCCTCAATCAAAAATAGAATCACCAGTTTCTCTATTCAAAACACCAATTCATGGGGACTTTTCACTTCCGAACATATTTGTGTCAGATGGGAAGGTAGACCGAGTCATTGATTGGGAACTTTCAGACAGCGACAGTTTTCCAATAGCAGATTCTGGGTATTTCATCATTCAACTATCTGAATATATATTCAGAGACTTCCAAGATGGATTTGAAAAAGTATTTTTGAGAGATTCTGAATATAATAGGATTCTAATAAAGTACATGACAGAATATTGTGATAGAGTAGAAGTATCTCCTCGTTCATTTATTATTGGTTTACCCTATAACTATAAACGACGTGCAGACATTGATTATGACAATTATGGACGTTTGTGTGTCAATTGGGGCGAAAGAGTTGAGATTATTAACAAAAATCAAGATATACTGGAAGAGAATTTCAACGTTCAATTTTGATAGCAGAGATTGTAATCCAAGCTATACTAACTTAGCATAGTGAACGCTGACTCACCCCGCTCAAATATAGTTAGCGCGTTTTGAGCTGCGTTCTTGCATCAATTGACCGAGAAACACGATCTCTCCGAGACGGTATTTCTTGTCAATGGATACGATTATCTGACTGTTCCCTCTTGATTAAAATTGAGCGGTCAACTCGACTATGTTGATTGAACCCTGATCGAAAGTGGTGTCACACCGTCAAGATACGAGTTGATCGCTTCCATAACCCGTGAGTGGGCAGTCGGGAGAACGTCAGGGAATAGCTTGAACAGTTCGTATACTATTATAACACACAACGACCGCATCAATTGTTCAACGAACAAACACCAGCGGAGGTCTAAACCAGACACTATGAAAGCCTGCTACCCCACCAAACCACGTCTTCGTTCGTATAGTTTGGGATAGGCTGTAGCATTTCCACTGAGAGTAGTCACAATCACTAGCCGGCGACCTGATAAACTGTGTAATGATCACCCAGGCGGGGGTTGTGAGAGAGCAGTTGCTAACGTTAGCAGTAGCCGGCTGCCGAGGACCGCCGACTCGGCGGTCCTCAGGCACTCACCCTGGTGGATCGTAGGCTTCCTTCCGAGTGAGCAGATGATAGATAGAGACCAGCAGTTTGCGAGCTGTTGCAACGATCGCTATCTGATGATCCTTCCGCCGTTTGAGCCGGGCATAGAACCGTCCAAGATACGGATCGTTACACCGATTTACAGCAACGTTCGCACACTGGACGAGGATCCATCGTAAGTCGCCGCTTCCGTGCTTCGAGATGTTCCCTTCAGTCCGCGAGTCAGGTGACTCGCGGACGACTGGATCTAGGCCAGCATAGCTCACAACCTGCTTTGCAGCGTCGAACCGGTCAATTTCACAAATCTCCGCTGTAATCAACAAGGGTGAATAGAAACTCACACCAGGGATCGTCATCAGCTGCTGCGTCTCCTCCAGAGACGCAGCGCATTCTTCGATAACATCTTCGAGCCTCTTGATTTGGGCGGTGAGTTCATTGATCACTGCAAGATACGACTCGGTCAAGCTCTGTCCGACAATACCCAACGAGAGATCCTCGCCGGCGAGGATCTCTCGCCCCTCCTTACCGAACGGACTCCACGAGTACTCGATTCCATGGTGATCGAGTACAGTGTGAACTTCATTTTTGAAGTCTGTTCGCTTCTCGACGAGTCGCTTGCACCCGCGCACAAGTGCGCGGCGCTCGCGGATCTCATTTGGAGGGACGTAACTCTCCGTGATCATCCCGGCTCGACGAAGTTGAGTGAGCAACTTCGCGTCGAACCGATCGTTTGACCTCGGCACAGCCTATCGCTTTGGTCTGATACGGATCAGCAACCATGACATCAAGATGGTCGCTGAGAGTGTCGTAGATCGTGTAGTAGTTGCTGGTTGCTTCGATCGCTGCTTTCGAACCAGTGTATTGCTGAGCGAATTCGTCGAGGTTTGCGTTTTCGACGTGAACCTCTTCGACCACGTCACCGTCGTTGTCCAACACAGCGATGTACGAGTCACGTTTATGAACGTCGATTCCGAGGTAGTACATGGCTTCCTCTGAGATGGTAATGCATGGAGGGAGCTACACCTATTCGAGGTCGTCGTCCGACTGCCTGGGAGGCAGTCGGGCTTGGCCTCATGATGGCGCTTCCTTGGCATCTCGGCTAATCAGTGCCATGCGCTTTTCGCGCTGTCTATAGTAGCCACTGAAAGTCAATGCACACCTGATCGCACGACTGCTGTGCGATCAGTGTGTAAATAGTTTCAGTTGTTACTATAGTTGTCAGCCTTTGCCACCCCATTCCTTCATCCATGCGTGGGGACTTAGCAGGCTTTCATTTCATCAGTGCTGATGGGGGTTAGATTTTGTTCTTTATTATCTCTAATGGTTTAATCAACTTGTCAGATCTAACTGGTAGCTTGTCAACAACAAACAACGGAAGTGTGGTATATAATTTGTGATTTTTCTTAACTAACCCAGAAAGGAGTTTTCCACTATTATTGTTATTTGGATCCTTGAATGCGTTGATAGCATATGTATATTCAATTGTCATAAGTCTTTGTTTTAGCATTTTTCTGAGTTCTTCATATTGATTTGCTAAGTCGATCGCTGCTTTAAGTTCATTTTGATATAATGTTTCATAATCACTCGTGAGAGAGTCAGCACGCATATGTTTCACCGCTAATGGTTCTGATATTTTTCTGGGGGTGAATTCCTTAAACATCCGGGTCCATAGATGTGGATCTTCACTCATTTTTAAATCTTCCCAGAAAGTATATTGGTTGAAACATTCTCTGCGAGCAGAAACAGTTCTTAGTGGAACTCCACCCTCAATAAAATGTTGTTCCCAAGCCGAATCTGTTGAGTCAATATCCAAAGATGAAAATTTGTATCTCTTTCCGTATTTAATACGGAATTCATCTGAATAAACAATATCGGCTCCAGACTTAATCTCTCTCACTTGCAATTCTGTCTTCTGTCGTAACCAGCGATCATCTGCATCAATAAATGATATTATATTTCCTTCGCAAACATCAATTCCATGATTCCGAGCTGCTGCGACGCCTTTTGGTTTTTGAGAATAATATTGTATCCAGTTTGAGTCATACAAACATTGACATAGGTCCTCAGAACCATTACCATCTACAATCACCAATTCAATATTCCCATAAGTCTGAGAATGAACTGACTTAATTGACCTCTCAAGATAGTCATGGTCCTCATAAGTTGGAAGTATCACGGATACTAGCGGGAGCTTAGTTTGTTGTTCTCTTACTGTATATTCTTTTAGATGTTTCATTTTCATATCGATGTCAGTTATACCAAACACAATTACACTTCTGATGCAGCTATTTTATCGGTTTCAGGGAAAAATGGGTATTCCTTACTTATAAACCCCTTGGATCAGAGAATAGATATCCTTTCTCTACATGGCGATATCCAGATAAGACCTTAGAAATGAGGTTAACGGTATTTGGGAGTCCAGATTTGGATATAGCCCCATCAGATCTAATGAATGATCTCAGTCATTTACAGATGATTGTTGACGCCATCCAATTGTCAGCCTTTATCTAAGCGAGAAATCAATTGAAAGAATCGACTTGTCAAAGCTTCTATTCGAGAGGAATGAGGAAGCCAAGTCTGTACACAATAATGGCACCTCGTTAAAGACCATACATCGCCTCACCTCATCTTTCCTTCGTTTGGGCATTCGTATTCAATTTCGCCGCAGGTGCTACACTCACTGGCTTCATACGTAGCTACCACTCAAGGTGGATCGTTTTGTATTGAACGTCAATTTCTAGCTGAAGTTGGCGAAGACTCGTGTTAAACCGGAGAAACGCGTAAATCGAGAACAGCCACTTTCTGAGTGCAATCTTCGAATGGGCGAAAATTGTGCCAATCTTGTCGTTGAACGTACGGTCGCAATTCTTACAGAGATAGCGCTGAAGTGCCCATAGCGGCCGTTCTTGACCGTTAGGTCAGAACAGCAGCGAGGGCAAGTAACACCGTTATGTCAGCGAACCTGCTGCAACAGGTCCGCTGCGACCGATTCCGATCCAAACACATCGAGCGGAATCATGCCTATCGGACACCGTTGACGCGGTGTCCTTGCTCTCTTCGATTCCACAGCGACAGTTAAGCGTCATCAACAATCTCCTACAGAAGAGCGAACATATTTTAGCACTAGTGTGGTCCCATAAGTATGATCGGTCAACTTTACCGTGGATATCCGAAAAAGATCTGTCAGAAAATTGGAATTGATGATACATTAGAGGACTGTTATAAAAGGTACCGCATGCGGCATGCACCCAAGTTCATCACTATCGTTGCAAATGGGATTACCGCGGACTTTTTGGTTTCCTCTTATCATTTACTATCCCGACTATCAGAGTTTGCTCATGATCCTTCCGAGATTGAACGAATCATGTCAGAAATTGAACCAGATGATAACTATTGGGACATTGGTGCAAATGTAGGTACACACACAATTCTTCCAGCAAAGTACCTTGAGACGGGTGAGGTTGTTGCTGTTGAAGCTCATCCTAATACTGTGAGACAATTAGAAAAAAATATTCGTCATAACAACATCGGGAATATTAGAGTTGTCCCAAAAGCATTCGGTAACCAAACAGGTGTTACCGAACTTAGACTGGAGGGGGATGACGTTGGTGAAGGGAGTCATAGCATTAAAAGTGAATCATACACAGAACAGATAGATGTCCCAATTATCCGGGGCGATAGTCTACGTAATGAACTCCCGATACCCAATGTGATAAAAATTGATGTTCAGGCTGCCGAACTTAATGTGCTACGTGGTCTTTCTGAAACAATTTCTGATGATAATTGTCGAACGATTTTCTGTGAAGTTCACCGTCGACGTGGTGTTACCGTGAATTCGGTACAAGAAGAACTAGTGGATCTTGGCTTCAATACTAAAGTTGTGGCAGATCATGGGAATACAGTTCTACTACTTGGAGAAAAATCGGGCTGATGTTTATGATACTCGTATATCGTGAGGCCGTTTGATTCCCCTGATAAGGAACGAAGATATAGATTCTGAACGTTTATAATACCCGGTGAACAACGTGGCACAAGTCATGGTAAGTGTTCACCCCCAGAGGTGCGTTTTAGATGTATTGGATAATGACTATGAGGGGACTGGTTTAGTGGATCATAATCTGAGGGACAGGGAAAGAATATTGCGATATGCAGAAAAAAATGGAGTGGATTACCTTTATTCTCAGAAATTAAATGATGGTGATGACACGAACTCATTCGAAAAGGATATTTCAAATACGAAAAAATTAATTTCACTTTTGAACGAAGTCTGTGGTGAGCTAGATATCACATATAAAGTTATAAAATTATACAACGAAGTCCCACATATACCGAACGACTTGGATATTTTTGTGTCTAGCAACGACAGAGAGGTATTAATAAAAACCTTGACGGATAGGGGTCTGGATTTAATTGAAGACAATGTTGCTGAGACTAAACTCCGAGGAGAGTTTGGAAAGGTAGACATATACACAGAGATTAACTATGGTGGGATCCCATTTGTAAACCCCGATAAAATACTGAATCACGGCGCTGACAATGATTTTTTTGGGGTGAATTATCCTGGGGTGACATCTAATACAGACCTACTCATTCTGATTCCACACCAAGTTATCGGACATAAACGAATAACACTGTTGGATCTTTTACACCTTAAGTCTTTGCTTGAAAAAGCTGATTTGGAAAAATGCTGTGAATATGCTCAAGATCTCGGTTGGGAACCATTATTTTACAATACAGTGGAGTTATTAACCACTCTCATAGACATGATATACAATGAAGGAAAGGTAATAGAGTTCCCTTATATGTTCAGTTATGACTTTGTAATTTCCTCAATAGAAGAAAGCTCAAAACAAGAATTATCCCTCAAAAATAGGATATTATTTAGCTCGTCGTATGTTTTACACTATTTCATGTATAAGAGCGAAGGAACTTGGCTCTATAACATGTTAAAATCAAACTCTACAACAAGATGGCTTGTAAATAACTTATCCCACTCTCTTAATGTTTTACGTGGAGATAAATCTAGTACAAATGAGTCATGATTAGTATGAAAACCAAAATAATCGTCATCACAGGAATTGATGGAACAGGGAAAACAACACAATCAGAATACTTGAAAAATTTTTTAAATAAGGAATGTGATAAAACTGCTACTAAATCCCATCAATTTGCGTCAGGACCTATAATGAAACAAATAATGTTGAAACATGGGGAATTATTGAAGAAACTTGAAAGAGGGACGTCTTCAAATAACGAAAATTCTAATAGGAAACGACCGCTATCGGATCTTCTAACATTAATGGCAGCTCTAAGGATTTTATCAACAGGAGTATCACACACATGGACAAGAATCATCAAAAATAAAAAATCAGAATTCATAGTATTTGATAGGTATTTTTATGATGTGTTGATCAAACTGTCTTGGATGTATGATATTGATGTGAGTCGAATAAAGGTATTTGAGAAGCTCGTCCCAAAGCCAGACCTAATATTAGTACTGGATTCTCCTGGTGAGATAGCACTGGAAAGAGAAACAGATGATGATTTGACGTTAGAACAGATGACGAATAAGAGAGAAACATACAAAGAGTATTTCAACAATGAGCTAGAAACCACCGATAAATACTACAAACTCGACACGTCAAACCAGAACATTAGCGAGGTTAAGTCAAATATAAGAAAGATTGTGCAAAAGGAGCTAATAGTCTAATAGCAGTTCACCAATTGGAACCTTCGACAATATTGAGAGCCCACTTCACTGAGATCCTCAATATTTAAATTAACACTTTCGCATAGAACATTATCGATCTCAGAGGGATAGCTCGGTTAGCGTGTTTGAGCGCATCTCACCGGTTTTCTGTATAATTCACGCCGTAGCCGAAACACTCTGAGATACTGCGTCAGTTTGTCCTTCAAGATGGGTCGATGTCTCGTATTGGCGTAAACTGTGTTGTCAGGGTATTCATCATCCATGGACGTCGTATTCTCGGACAAATGTGTAGTCCTTTTCAAATGGTTCGTACGCTCGAAAGCCGTCAGTATAAACGGTCAGCGATACCTCTTGGCGGTCGGCCAGTAGGAGTCGAATTGTTGATATGGC
Source organism: Natronoglomus mannanivorans (assembly GCA_025517485.1). Classification (GTDB taxonomy): domain Archaea; phylum Halobacteriota; class Halobacteria; order Halobacteriales; family Natrialbaceae; genus Halomontanus; species Halomontanus mannanivorans. Next base: position 80,810 of record JAOPKB010000018.1, read on the forward strand.
GGCGGCTTTCGTTGGGATTGTACTGATTGCCGGTGCCGCGACCGACGATCGTGAACACCGACGGTTTGCCCTGGTCGTACGATCCTCATCTACGCATGGACAGACCACGCGAGCGCGACCGGCCGTCGCGCTCGCGGCCTTTTAGCCCTGCAGAAACGTAGACTTCGTCGATTTCGACGGGTCCGATAAGGTTGAGCGAAGGTGCGTCAAGCACCTTCGTGAAGCGCTCGACGTGCTGGTGGGTCATTTCTGTACTGAACGCGATTGGAGAAGACTCGCGTGAAACCGGAGAAACGCGTAAATCGAGAACAGCCACTTTCTGAGTGCAATCTTCGAATGGGCGAAAATTGTGCCAATCTTGTCGTTGAACGTACGGTCGCAATTCCTACAGAGATAGCGCTGAAAGTGCCCATAGCGGCCGTTCTGACCTAACGGTCAAGAACGCCAGCGAGGGAAAGCAACACCGTTATGCTAGCGAACCCGCTGCAACAGGTCTGCTGCGACCGATTCCGATCCGAATACATCGAGCGGGCCATGTTTAGACGCGTGGCAGCCGGTGTCTCCACCGTCTGTACGCGGAAACAAGATCTCAAAATGCGGATCTGGCGGGTGCTGCTGCGGTCGTCGGTCTCGCTTCACGAACTTGGCGACATCCAGGCGGTCGACGCAACCGGTTTCAAACGCCATCAAGCCAGCCGTCACTACGTCCTCGCGTCGGCTACAACTTTGACGACATCAAGACAACGGCGCTCGTCGATTGCGAAACCAGCGCCATCCTCGACATCCATTGTTCGATGAAACAGCCGCATGATACCCAGGTCGGACAGCAAGTGCTGACGGGAAATCTGGTACAACTGACCACGATCACAGCCGACAAAAGCTACGACTCGGACACGCTCCGGCACGAACTCAGGGAGGTAGGTATCCGCCCGGTAATCAAACATCGAGAATTCTATGGACTCAACAAAGCGCACAACGCTCGCCACTACGAGGACGTCTATCACCGCCGGTTGATCGTCGAGGCAATCTTTTTCGCCCTGAAACATCGGTTCGGCGAGACGTTGCGGGCCAGAACGTGGTTTGACCAATTCAGAGAGTTCGTCCTAAAGGCCGCCGCCAGAAACATCGAGCAAGTTGTGAGGCTCTAACACCACCGATCTCACGCGTCTAGACGAGCCCCATCGGACGGAATCATGTCTTGCGGACACCGCTGACGCGATGTCTTTGCTCTCTTCGGTTCACAGCGACAGCTAAGCGCCATCAACAATCTCTTACAAAAGAGCGAACCGTTTAATATAATACAGATAGTCGTTTGGCGCGTCCAACTACGCTGATAGGGCAGTAACCCAATACCACTCTATGAAAGTGTGAACCAAAGTATGGAAACTATAGGACCAAGTTCAAACCGTGTCACAGGGGACGTGCAAAGCTAACTATCTAATTCGCTCCGGCATCCTAATGAACAGACCATGTTTTTCGGGATTGACGTCCAGAATCAACATATACAGGTGGTAGTAATAGACAATGCTGGCAAGATTGTTACAAAGTCAATAGCCAGACATTGACGACTCCAGTCAACAGTATCTAGCGCTTAGGCCACACTCGGAAGATCAAAAACACTACTATTTCCATGATACTCAGGAAAGTAGTCATTGATGGGTACTAACGCAATCAGATCCTAAATAGCTAATTCTCAGGAAGACATTCCAAGCCTTTAGATCCAACTATTTTTATTTTATTCCCATTATTGTAAATAGTGTTCTGTTCTCCAAAGTTACAAGTATGTTTGTGGTATTTTGCTTGATAATACATCTGATGATCATATTTGATATGGTCACCTTCTTGTGGCTCATAGGTTGAGTCTTGGCTATCTTCTACCCCAACTAGTATATCTGGCAAGTAAATATGGTTATTAGTATTATATGTGTCCGTAGGGTAATGGTTTGCTCTCCAAGTTTCAATGACAGTGTCATAGCCAAACCCTTCCAATTTTTCACCTGCAACTTCTGTTTGATAGTCCAGAGTTCGGTCCCCTGCTCTCAATTCTTGAGAATTCAATGATGTTGCCGGTAAAACCATAGCTGAAACTAATATGATCGCCAGCACCACCACTGAGACTCTTCTTATAGTGAATCTATCAATGAAAGGAACTTTATCATCTGACAGTAAAATAGGAGCAGATAATATAAATGGCAGAAATACAATTTGGAGTGCTCGCTGACCTTCGATTGAAGCAACTAATCCAACTGAAAAATGAAGGAATCCACAAACAAATATAGATATGTGAAATGGGTTATAGTCGTCATGTTTTCTTGCTAGTGACGATATGGCCAATATCACCACAAGAAATACTAATAATAAAGTCCCTAATTGTGTTGTCAATGAGCTTATAGTTTGGTTTGTTATTTCATATATTGGCTGGACTTCAGTTTCTCCACCTCTGGTTTCAAAATCAAATTCTATAATCCTAGAAAGGACACTACCACTGTGATCTGCATCTGGAACCGAAACAAAACCAGTGATAATATATGTCGGGATCATAATGAATCTATATACTAGCAATGTTGTATATACTACTAACAACAACAGGGTAAATTGAATCCATCTGATATTTTGTGTGTGCTTGATCGTGTGATGGATAGTGGATAAAACTAATGTCTTGAAATTCGAGATGCCTCGAATGGATAGCCTCACAAATGAGGAGTGCTTTGTCCCCGCAGCGACAGGTAAGGAACTCCAAAATCCCTTCACAACTGGGAAAATTAAAACAGGGATCAAATAATAAACATACAATAGTGGGTGAGCAAGTGATAAAGCTATAAAGAGAAGCAAGCTGATCAGGATCCACCGTTTACCTTTTTGAATTCCGATTGAAAATAAATATAATAAAATTATTAGCGCGAAGAATTGTGGCACATATCTACTTCTGACAAAAGGATAGCTCAAAATCATGAACATTGCAGACGAGATGAAAGGAAGAAAACCACCTCCTAAATGTCGGTATGCAAATATCCAAATTGGGATCGGAAATATAAATATGTAATATAGATAGCCAAGTTCTATTGCGTCAAGTGAGGAATGGTTTGACTCGACCATCAAATACTGAAGACGATAAAAAATATAATGTAATGGGAATTGAGCGTCAAAGTACATTGGAATGTCGGAGGTAACATGAATATTGTCTCGGAGAGCAGTCATGTGTCTTGGATTCCAACCCCATTGACCCATTCCACGGAAAAAAAAGCTATAAGAGAACAAGATTAAATAAAACAATATTGTGGATGCTAAGCTAATGCGAGGAGAGTCACATGCATAGTTCAGAATGAATAGTACAAAAATAAGGAGGGGGGAAACAACCCAATAAGATAGGGGTATCTGTAATAGAAAACCAGAACTATGTGAAATAGATACAGGGTATGACAAATGAATTAACACAGCCATCAAGGACCCTAATATAAGCAACAGTATAATAGATAATTTGAATACATAGGACTCAGACTTTCTGTTTCTATGACTTATAAAATAATCGGTAAATAGAGACATATGTTGTTCAGTATATTACTACCTGAATAAGTACTAAAGAGTCTTTCTATTGGCAAACCATAAATTCCAACCACATTTCTAAATGTGTGATACTATGATTGTCCCCCTGAATCGCCAGATAATGCCGGAATTCGCTGTTTTACGGTACGCTCGACGTTGCAGCCGACACATATCAAGGTAATTTCGTGGAACTCACATAGGAGCACTTGACAGCCGAGTTCACAGTTTCCGTCTAGCGCTGGTTGTAACGTTCTTTGTCGATTCTGGCGTTGTGCGCGGTCGTACGGAGCGGGATGCAATGCCTTGATCAGCGGTCTAATGCCAAGTTCACGGAGTGCTTTGCAGAGCGATTGCTTGTCGTAACGCTTTTCAGTGGGCGATCTGCCCGGCGAGGTCTGCGTCGCTTCCTTCCCGGTTCGTCAAGCAAATATGTTAAAAGTGGTTCGAGGCACCGTATCGACCAGTTCGTGACTTTGAGCTTCTGGACACGGTAGTTTATTCGCTGTCAGTAATGATGGCCCGCGGCTGATCGCTTGTAGAATGCACCAATAGCGTCGTACTTCGAGGGATTCTGCAACTGCGCCGACTGGCGCAGCGGCATTCAACAGACTCTCATACTGATCCGATCGGACGCTTTAACAACGTGAATGGATAGGAGAGATCGGATCAGCGCAGCAGATCTCCCCGGTTATTTGTGACTCCTCCTTAAGCAGGTCAATCGTCATCCAGTAGGCCGTATCAAGGTAAATCCGCAAACAGTAAGTGAAACAAGGGCATAGTTGGCGTATCCGCCGTCCCGGAAGGTGACTGATTCTTCTCCGTCGTTAGTAACGTTTTGAGCAATCGGCACAACTTCCCCCAATGAAGCAGGTGATTTGCGTCATAGATACTCCCAACCTCCCGCTTCAACTCCTATGACGTCCGACAGCCGTAATGTGAACAACATATCTATTACAATGGAGCCAGTAATACTTTTATGGAATATAATCTTCGACGCGCTCCTCAGTACATTTGGAGAAAAATGTGGGACTACTCTCCGGCGTATAACATATTGTTGAAGATTTATGGATATAAGAACAGAAATATTCAATTCAACCCATTAGAAACATTTTATATTAATCCAAGTGTGTTAGAATCGACAGTTGGTCCAATATCTCCTGCGGCACCCCACAAATACCACATAGAAGAGATTAACCGTCCCTTTGGAATGTCAAATAGTATTGGGAGCATTTTGGATGGAGACTGGGATGTTGAAAATGGAGATTTGACTGATTTGTTAACATTCAGGGCATTTGATAATAGGTTTCGAAACAATCAGGAATGGCAAGAGACGACATATTACAAAAAACACCTGAAGTGTATAACAAATGGGTATCAATCTCTAGGATGTAGATCAAGGTCAGAATTAGACGATAAATTCGACTATTATGAGGAATTATATTCGAAAATAAAAAATAATGGGGTTCTATCTCAAGAAATGCTAAGAGAACATCCATTAGAGGGCATAAATATAGCTCTTGACAGGAATGGGACCCCCCTCTATATAGGACATGGGCGACATAGGCTAATAATCTCCAAAATAATAGGTATAGATAAAGTACCAGTTAAAATTCTTATCAGGCATAAAGATTTGTTAATTCCTTCCCATGGATTGGTGGAAATGTAGTATTTCCATTAAAAATAGGTAGTATTAGAGAAAGATGAAGACGTCAGGAGAGCCTTAAACCAGAATAAAAGTATGTGTAATTACATTACCCGATCATAAATCTCTAATAGTCGGTCCCCCATGCTTTCTAAACTGACTTCCTTTACGTAGCCCCGGCCGTTTGTTCTCTGATCAGCCTCAATGATCTCCACTAATCGATTAGTGAGCTCGGCTTTCGAATCACAAACATAAGACAGGTCAACATTTTGGACCCTCTTTTCAACATCACCAACATTCGTAGATACAATAGGAAGGTTACAAGAAAGTGCTTCTTTAATTGTGTTCGGTGAACCTTCCCTTGTGGATGTTAGTAACAACCCATCAGCCGCATTCATATATGTTGGCATTTTTTGGAAGTCAACATTTGACATATGATGTAGAACGATGTCCTCTTTCAGTTCATTATTTGCTTTACTCACTATCTCTTTAGCTAATGGATAATTCTTTTTTGGCCGCTCTGGAGAATATGGGAATATAATATGTTTGTCTTTATTGTCCCATCCTAAGATGCTCTTTGCTTTCAGTTCATCCATAGGCCTGAAAAGTTCCATATCTACTCCGCTAGGCACAATATATGCCTCACAATCCAGCATATCCTTCATTTCTTCACTTCTTACAATTACGGCGTCAAAGAAGTTAGCGCATCTCTTCGTCACTATACCATACTTCATGAGATCATCTCCCCAAAATGTAACTACAATCGGTCTTTCTTGTTGGAGTAGCGCGAATGGTGCTGTAAGGCCACAATTGGCATGAATTAGATCATAATCGTTCGATGTTTCTTTCAGAACCTGGGGGTGGTATTTAATATATTCAATCACAGTTCGGTTGGGTCTTTCACCTTCGCCAGGAACTCTAAGAGTTGTCGTGTCAATACCCTTATTTTCTAGAATTCTCACCTGATTCCTAAAAAAGGACCGTTGTGTGGAAACTGTTAGATTCAATACATTTGCGTCCATAACATGACATATTCAGGCAGGGATAAGTATATGTCTTTCGAACATAGGGTCTAATTCGTCCTAATCCAATGTAGAAGAATTCGATGGTCTTGCTACGTGAGAGACGATACCGATCGAGCCACTGATCAAGCCGGTGAACTCAATCATAATGTCTCGACTCTCGAGAACACCTCACTACTTCCGAGAGAAGGTCTATACACTCAAACCAATTGTCATCACACGGTCACTTCCTGTATAGACGATTCAGTACGCGGGGTCCATTCCTCAAGTGGTCATCAACGGTTTTGTGTGGTAACCGTTGGACCGACTATATTCAATCACGACGACAATTAACATAGAATAATACTCAAGACGGAGCGACAGAGGATAAAACGAGTTTTAACCGAGAGTATCTGTTTGACAACGTCAGGAGTTGAGAACGAGCGCCTCGTACCAGTTACGGTTCGCCTTGTACCAGTCGATAAACTGCGAGACACCCTCACGAATCGTAGTCGACGGCTCATACCCTAAGAACTCGGTCGCCTTCGAGACATCCGCGTGAGTGTGTTGGGCGTCACCAGTCGGTTGATCGGCGAACTCGAGCCCCAGTGAGGGATCGATCTCGTCTCGAACAACCTCCGCGAGCGTTCGGATATCGATGTTGTCAGAGCTTCCGACGTTCAAAATCTCACCGTCGGCAATGTCGGTATCCAGTAGCGTACGATTCACGTCAACGACATCGTCGATATAGGTGAAGTCGCGAGTCTGTGTGCCGTCGCCGTAAATCACCGGTGGTTTGCCGTTCAGACAGCGGGAGACGAAGTTACTAAAGGCCATGTTCGGCCGCATTCGCGGGCCGTAGACAGTGAAGTAGCGCAGCGAGACCGTCGGGAGACCGTAGATTTCGTGATACACTCGGGCGTACTGTTCCGCTGCGAGTTTCGAGACGCCGTACGGGCTTACCGGCGTCTTCGGGTGATCCTCGTCGTACGGCAGATACTCGGGTTTACCGTACACCGAGGACGAGCTTGCCAACACGACGCGCGAAATCTCACTGTCGCGTGCCGCATCGAGAACGTTCAGCGTTCCGTCGATGTTGATGTCGTTCGGTTTACGTGGGTTGTCGACGCTCGTCCGAACCCCGGCCTGTGCGGCCTGGTGATAGACGACGTCCACCTGTGAGACGAGCTCCGTGACGAGGTCCTGGTTGCGAACGTCGCCGTCTATAAATTCGTAGGACCCCTCACCCTCGTCGGCTCGCTCTCGAGCAATGTCGATCGAGTGCTCTTTGATGCCGATGTCGTAATAGGGGTCGAGATTATCGAGCGTGATCACGTCGTGGCCATCGGCAACGAACACTTCAGCGAGGTTGCCTCCGATAAAGCCAGCACCACCTGTGACGAGAATATTCATCGTGCTCATCCATCAGTCGTATTCTGATAAATGGCTAACGGCTTGTATTGCTCACACTGTTTTTGTCTTCAACTGAAACTCAAGGTACTTGTCACAGTACTCGAGACCCTCTTCAACTCTTCATATGGGGCTGTGACCAGAACCGTTGATGGTTGGATCGCTCGAAAATCGCCTCCCATCCGCAGAAAGAGAGAACGGAAGAACGGCTTCAAGTACCCCCGACGACACGTCCTCACGACAGATGCGAGGTTCTAATACGCGGAAATTGGGCCGAAAGAGGAAAATAACTTGACAATTTCACCAGTTTACAGAAGAGAGTGCTCTTTAGTACGTGATAATCAGGTAGCCAAAATGGTCACAAAATCGCTGTTAATGGGAAATCTGCCAATCAATTGGCTCGGAACGTGCGATCTCCACCTCATCCAACTGTGACCCACACACTGGACAGAAGTGAACACCGTCACGGGCAGTGATCTGAGTGTGATTACCACACGCTCGACAAAGAATCTTGAAACCAGAGAGGCTACGATAGACTTTCCGGGATTTCGTCCGATGTTCGTCAACGTTAATCAGTTCATAGTTCTCTAACCGGTTGTCGAACGGGCAACCATTTCTATGGTGGACGTCCCGTCCATCGAGTTCAGAAAGGTCGTCGACGAGCAACGTCGCATGCAAGCGATGTATTTGAACGCGGTATCGATCACCATCGTATTTCGTGTCGATTCCCCGATGTCCATACTGATTACATCGGATAGACGGTGCCCGGCCATTATGAGCACGTGATACGTGGACTGACTTCGCCCGAGGTGACTCGAAACTTCGATCACACTGTGGACAATCAATACTCATTTTCACAGTGGTTCAAGTTACTTCGATTGGTTCTCATCGGGGGTTTCGATATCGGTTGGAGGCGTATCTCAGTCGCATCTGGGATCAGGTAGAGCAATCTGGAATTGCTGTCAACGCTCTGTTGTTGCATTGGAACGACCGAATGGATAGTTATACTACCAGAAATTGGCAGATCAATCTCCAGACGGACGTAGACGGCCGTAAGGTCAGCCACTGCTGGCTCGGAACTCACGGCGGGCACCCCTCCGTTGGTGGACTGACCGCTCGGATCTTCAATTCGGTGAGACAGAGCCGATGGGTCCGCAACGTCGGGAGCGCGATCGTCCCGAGTCGCCCACCCATCACGACTTCAGTCGTACCTAACGTTGGTGACTTGATCGTTTTCGGCGCACAGCTGAAACAATAGAGTCGTGAGACAGCCCAGTCCGCTGCCTCGGCACAGCGATACGCGTACGCGAACACGATATCCGTCTCATGGAGTGGGTCCCCACAGCCGATGCAAATAGCGGCATCCGCTCGTGGGCCGACCTGGTGGCCAGTAAGAACCTGTGTCGGCGTTGCGAGAACGACTGGCTCGTCTTCGAGTGGTTCGGCCAGTTCGACGGGCGGGCGACAGCGGTCGTCAGTGGCCATTTTCATCACCCTCTTTACGGCCTCTCGACTCGAAGCACGCAAAACAGGGGAGCTGGTCCCCGTTCGGACCATCACACCAGTCGTGCTCGCACTCATTCTCCTCGGTATACTTTTCAAGCAGTGAAGTCGTAGTGGACATTGCTTCTGTCTCCTCAGAAGCGCGGTTCGGTGTTCCAGCACCGAGCCACAGAGTTTCTGCCGCCATCCGCGCTTCTTACTCCTGTCTACAACGGCATCCGCAATAAATACTGTGCTTTGCACAGTGTAAAACTCTGCAGATGGAGTGTTTGAGACACACGATATTGATTTGTATCGTGATGCACTATACAAGACATATTAATGCCAAACGAGGATTTCGAACCATCGGAGGATTGCGAGAAAGTACTGGAAGTATTCAAACAGGGAAAAGGCACAGGAGAACCATGGGGGCGTGCAAATCCGCGCTACATAATTAATGAGACAAAGATTGAGAAAACTAACGTCGAGTATTATTTGCAACGTTTGAATGATGCAGATTGGATCCGAAAGATCGCTCGGGGGCTCTACGAATTTGTCGAAGATCCCCGGGAGGAGTAGTTGACGGTATCCTCCTCAAAGTACGCGTCGTTGCGCTCGTAGATGAACGACTCGCCACGGTGCTCAAGTGCGACGCGGAGACTTACGATCACCCACAGGGACTCGCGAACGATCTGTGGCTCACAGTCGGTCCGGGCCGTAAGCTCGGCCACTGTCTGCGACGCCTGGGAGCAGGCGATTGCGCCGTACAGACGGGCCTCAGCGGAACCCTCGGCAAACGGGTTCGCGACCGTCGCCCCATCAGCCGTGGGATCGGATACCATCCTGCCTGTGACACCCACGACGACGTAGAAAAACCCCGCCTCGAGGTAGGTCCGTCGACCACGCATTCGGCTCGCTGTCGCTGCCATGCTGTTCGGTGGGGCTGGCGAGACGACCGCACAACACACGGCACACCGAGTCCGACGAGAGAGGCCACCCGTACGGGGCTGATGCCTACGAGATACGCATACGAAACGATTTCGGACGAATCGACCAGTGAGAACATCACCCCCGAGCGCCCCGTCACACCGGGAGACCTCGAGCGAGCGTACTGTGTCCTTCTCGAGGAGGTGGACCGATGACCGTTGGCTTCGACGTCCGGTGGACGCCCGAGCACGGCTCACCGAGAGCGGTCATCTTCGAACCGCACGACGAGGACTGGCAACGTACGGAATTCGAGTGGACGGGCGAGGAGTGGCGAGAGACTGGCCGCGAGCGCGTGGCTGATGTCGCATGTTTCGGGAGCAACGACGACTCTGTCGCCCCCGACGGCCCACGACCACGTCCCGTTGGAGGAGAAGACGATGAGTGACGTCCTCGACCGAGACCTCGAGTCACTCCGCACATAACTCGAGGCCCTCCGGAAACAGACGACCGTCTCACCGAGTGCGTCGAGACGCTCGAAGAGACCCTACAATGATCATCGATAGAAAACAGACGTTAGCGATCGCTTTGTTCGAGATCACTGGCATCAAACTCTCCGTCAAGATACTCCGTTCCCGTATCCGTAATAACGTAGAATCCTCGAGAGGGTTTCTCGACCAATCCATACGAAGCGAGCTTCCGACACCGTACCCCAATGTAGTCGTTGTTTCGATCCATCTCGTCAGCGATCGCCTTGGGAGTCCCTGCGCCCTGTGATTCGAGGTATTCGAGAATCTCGTCGTCTGCCCGCGTCATCCATTCGGCGCGCTTTCGCATCTGTCTAGCTATGTTAAACAGTGCTGCATATATGTTCGCGAAAGCAGTGTTCTGAACCGTTATAGAAGGTTCAAAAGGCAATTTAGCAGATTTAAGAATCGGTTAAGCATAGTTTTTTGTTACTGTAGAAGACAGTAATGTCTAACGGGAACGCTATACGGACTGTAGAGGTGCAGTGTTCGTAGAAAGTGCAGACCGGTGGTAGCGCACCGGCGCTGCGCTAGCTCCCGTATCTAGAGTACGGAAGCCATGTCAGATGACGATTCGCGGGGTAATGAAAGCCCCGACCGACCGCACGTATCGACCGATAACATTCGAGCACCAGACGACACCACCGGAAACACTAGTGAAACCCGCGCTCGCCTCGAGATTATCGACCAACAGGCGCGACAGCTCCTCGAGAGTGCGAGCGTGTCCGAAGACGGTGAGGCCGTGCGCCATTGCCGCGAGATCCGGGCGGAAGTCAACCAAGTCCGACTCTCGTTGTTGGGTCCGGAGGCGGTGCTTGATGGAGTGCCGCTCGAGGTGGAAGTCGAGGATGAGTCCAGTGACAGTAATGGTAGTAATAACAACGCTGACTCTCCAGCCACCGACTTCAACACTGATCCACGTGTCCCGATGATCGTCCACCGAGGGGAACGGGTCACGACGTACCTCGGCCCGGATCCGGATGCCTACGAACTCGAGCACGGTGATCGCGATGCGTAGTGGTATCGACTCCCCGAGCACAGATCACACTCGAGCCCACGCCATGGATCCGGAGGCCCCCCGATGACCGACGCTGGCTTCGACGTCCGGTGGACGCCCGAGCACGGCTCACCGAGAGCGCTCATTTTCGAACCTCGCGAAGACGGCAAGCACTGGCTCCGCGTGGAGTTCGAGTGGACCGACGACGAGCAGTGGCGAGAGATTGGCCGGGACCACGTCACCGAGGTCGCGTGCTTCGGCAGCGACGACTACGTTGCGCCCGATGGCCCGCGGCCGCGACCCGTCGGAGGCGAAGACGATGAGTGACGTCTCTGACCGAGACCTCGAGTCACTCGCTGAAGAACTCGAGGCCCTCCGAAAACAGAACGAGCGGCTCACCGAGCGCGTTGAGACGCTCGAGGACGATCTCGATCGAACCACTGACCGAGTCGACGACCTCGAGCGTAATGTCACCACCCTCGAGACCTGTACTACCACACTCGAAGCGAAAACTGAGACGCTCGAGACCGAAACCGCAACCCTTCACCACAAAAATGACTGCCTCGAGACGCTCGAGACCGAAACCACCCAGAACGCCGCCGCGATCGAGGCCGCCCACAGACGGTCGGGTGCGAACAAGGCCAGACTCGAGGAGCTCCAGGCCAGGGAACTCGAGAAGGGAGCCCACCTGCTCGAGACGAACGTCGACCGCCACGAGATCGACGTCGATGGCGACCGCCTCGAGAAGATCCAGAAGGACGACCGCGCGTACTACCGCCTGCCCGACGCGGACGATCCGCTCGATCGATCCGACGTCACGGTAGCCCACGGCGATCTCCTCCCGATCCAGCAACTCGCGCGCATGGACGAGGATATGCTCCGATCGACCACCAACGCCCTCCCCTCGAGGCTCGCGGCGAAACTCTGGAAGGCTCGCACGGACCCGTCCACGGGCGACGACCCCTGGAACGACGGCTGCAAGAACGTCAAAGAGTACGTCAAAGCGAGTGACCTGAAACACTGGATTCGCCGGCAAGAACCTGGGACGAGCGACGCCTACGCGAAGAAACTCGTCTCGAGGACCATCGACGCCCTCCTCGATCTCTCCAAGAACCGCCTCGCCATCCGGAGAAAGCGAGAGCGAAAGAACGGCCTCGAGTACACCGAGCGACGCGTCCTCCTCACCACGGAGGCGGAGATTCCCGGCGAGACGAGGCGAGCAGCGAACGGTGACGCGGACGACTCGAGCGGAGATCACGCCGGGACGGAGACCCTCGAGGCAAAATCCCGTAGAGAGACCTCTGGCACAGAAGCCGTCGACACACCGACACCGAAGACACCTGACGTCCACGGAGAGGACTGACCACGGACCGCGACCCCACCCTCGAGAGAGATTACCCTCTCACAGGACCACCACAGTCCCCACGCCACCACCGGTTCACACGGGTTCGGTACCGGTGGGTGCGTCTCTCGAGCGGTCGTCGGCGGTCTTGTATGTCGACCGCTGGATCGACTGTGTCCGAAGACGACGGCTGTCCACGGGGCTCGCTACTCGAGACGGAGAGACGAACGGACGAAACGAGTTTCGAAATGAGTGCAGTGACGATACTGGTTCCGTCAGCGTTCGAAGCGATATCTCGAGTGCGAGGGAGAATTGTCGTGGCGACGGCAGCTGTCCGGGACGACCGTTGGATGTCAGTGACGACAGCGTTTCAAGTCACTCCGCCGACAGTGGTTCGACGAACGGGCGAGCGCGAGCCCTACTCGTCGGCAAGCGCGTCGTAGATGTCGCGATGTTCGTCCCGTTTGTGTTTCGCCAGGCGGCGAAGGATTGACTCACGAGCATCCGCTATGAGTTCGTCCGGTGGTTCTTCACCATGTTCGGCCACGTACTGCTCTCGAGCGCGTTCAAGCATCGTGTCGAGCAGGTTCCCGCGACTGACGTCGGTGGAGTGAGAGTCGTTTTCAGCCGCCATTTGTGGATCCGTCTTTGTCGTCGTCAGTGTTAACGGTTCCGTCGGAATCCGTGGTGAGTCCCCACTCTCGTCTCGAGAACCCCTGTTCGGCCTCTGGAAGGTATTTGTCGAGGTCGATATCGAGTGAGTCCGCAAACGCAGCTGTTGCGGTCACGACAAGGAGGGCTAGCGGGTCGGTATCGTCGTCAATCTCGAGCGGTGTGGTTTGGTCGTCGAGGTACGCCGGTCCGACCGTTCGATCGATGAGTGATTCACGCACTGAGAATAACTTCAACATGGATCGAATATCCTCTCCGTAGTCAAGTTCGTATCCATTGATGAGATAGAAGAGTTCAATGGAGTTGAGTGCGGTCCGTTTGTCGCCATCGGCGAACCAATGGTTCGATGCGAGAAGTCGCATCAGGTGAAATGCCTTCTCATGAATGGTAGTTGGCACTTTCCCAAAATGACCGTCTTCGATGTATTCAATCGCGAATTCGATCCGATTCGCGTCACGTACTCCTGGGGTCGCGTCGTCGTCTTCTGTGATGATATCGTCGTGAATGAGCAGGATATCGTCGACAGATGGGTACCATAACCCGTCGTCAGTCTCGTCGCTCGGCATCGATCAACGAATAGTATCGGTGTACAGGAGGTGAATTCTCCGAATTGCGACTCCGAGAATAGATCTCTTTGAGATAGTGTGAAATCTGTGCTGACCCGTCGACGATGGGTATTCAGTTCTCACAGTACAATGGCCTCATGCAGGAGCCGAATGTGCGGGGCGGAAGTCGCCGATGTGCTCGTAGTAGAAGGCAAGCGCGCGGTGCACATCGCCGAGCGAGAGATCGGGATACAGCTGCGTAATCTCGTCGGGTTCGTACCCGCTGTGTTCGTAAGCGACTGCGATGTCCGTCACCCGAATTCCAGTGCCCTCGATCGTCGGGGCGCCGTTACTGTGCTCCGGGTCCTGTACGAGACTCATATCGTTGTGTTCGGGTGCGATCATGTTCAAACGCACGATAGCAACAGTTGGATAGACGCTGTGGTATCACTCGAACGTAGTCGATACGATCGACGCCCTCTTAGACCTCTCCAAGAACCGCCTCGCTATCCGCAGAAAGAGAGAGCGAAAGAACGGCCTCGAGTACACCGAGCGACGCGTCCTCCTCACCACGGAGGCGGAGATTCCCGGCGAGACGCGGGGCACGACAGCTGGTGGGACGGACCACGAAGGAGACGGCTCGAGCGGAGATCGTGCTCGGATAGAAACCCTCGAGACAGAACCCACCGACACACCGCTACCGAAGACAGCTGGCGTCCACGGCGAGGACTGACCACGGACCCGAACCTCACCCTCGAGAGAGGGACCACGCTCTCACACGCATCACCACGACACCGCCACCGCCTGTGTACAAGGGGTCGGTACCACTGGGTGCGTCTCTCGAGCGGTCGTCGGCGGTCTTGTATGTCGACCGCTGGATCGATCGTGGCCGAAGACGACGACTGTCCACGGAGGCTGGAAAGAGAGCGATTCCCATCCAGTCCGACGATGGCGGCCTGTCCGCCCAAGCAATCAAACAGTAATCGGAACCAGTCGATGACCGCTGTACTCTCACAGAGTACGAGTGGAGTTGACTGCTGTACGCAGACGCAAAGTAACTCCGAGTCTGTCGAAGCCGACTCGACCCTCGCCGGGCAAAAACAACCACGAGGGTCGAACCCAGTCGAGGATAGGAGTACCGGGAGCGTGGCACTCCCAGCAGTCCCACCCGCTTAGACCACGAGCATCCCTGCGGATTCTCACCGCTTGGATGCTCGGTGGGGTTGCAAACCTGAAAACACCAACGCTGAGCAAATCGAAGATTTGCGACGGACGCGAATCTCTGATTCGCTTGACTCAGGATTTCTCCGCGTTCACGCGGAGGAGAATGTCAAGGTTACGATCGACTACCTACAGGGAGAAACGACGCGTCGTGGCGTCGCGGACGAACTCGGTGTACCCGCTGTTGAGGCCATCGCTGTTACCGAGGCGAGCGAGCGGATCATCGCCGTGGTGAAAACCCACGACCCAACGCTCAGCGACATCACGTTCGAGATGGACGTTCACGACCGTGCAATCGAATAGGGGCCGTACCAGCAGGCCGATGAGTGAGAAGCATCCAAAACCGTTCCCGACAGCTCACATCCTCGACACAAGCTTTCTTCGAACTATCGGAAGGACGGAGGCTGCTCCGTATTAAACACTCGTTCAGAACAGTACATAAATCATTCACCCATATATTTCAATATATTTCCCGACACACCGACAACGCTTATGGTAATACGGAGGTAATACAGATGTATGTCCGACGCTGATGCAGGGGCCAACGATGACCCCAACATGACTACGATCACGCTCAAGATTCCGCAGGCGTTTTTGGACGACCTCGACGCAACTTGGCGTGCCGAGGACTTTCCGTCTCGAAGCGAGTTTATCCGTTGGGCGCTCCGAGACGCTGTCAAGCACCCCTCGTTTTCGCGCAAGGGTTGGAAGGACATCGCCGCCAGCGAACATCAGCTGGCGACCGGTGAGGGGCGAACCTACAGCAGCGACGAGATTCGAACGCGTCTGAACGAGGACACGGATGGTAGCGAGTGACGACGAGTGGGACTGGAAATTCACTGACCCCGCAGAACGTGAGTACGAGAAGCTTCAGCCGCACGAACAGGAGCGTATCGTCTCGAAGCTTGACGAGATCGTCACTGACCAGTGGCGCGATCCAAGCGACTACCTAGAACCACTCACCGGTGCGCCGCATTCGAAGCTCCGCATCGGTGCGTTCCGTCTCGGCTGTAAGACAGTCCAGACTGACCAGATTCTGTGGATATACACCATTGAGAAGCGTCCTGGAGCCTACAAACCGGGCGACGATTAACTATCTTTCTTTAAGGAGAGAATCCCGGCGTTGTCGGGCTTGAGCTTTTCAGGCAGTAATGAGACAAGCACGACCGAACAACTTCCCTCATCGAAGTTTCAATCTTTTTTGAAATGGGGGCATTCTCATTGGCAGTGAAATGACCGAGCATAGCCCGACTGCTTAAAGCTTGCTCCCGCTCCGTTCACGGCGAGGAGGTCACCAGTCGTTGCGTGCGATCTTTACCGGCGGTCGAGGAGAATGCCCCGAGGTCGTTCGAGAGACGTATGTCTCTCGTGATGACGAGAATCTCCGATTCTCGAACCACTTGACCTCGGGGATGAATCCGACAACGCAAATACAAACTATTAAATAGAACTGAACGGAACAAACAATCGTGATGGCGTCACTCAACACTGCTGGTTTGCAGGACAATAACACGTCCGACCAGCTTCGAACTCGCCATCAACGCCGAGTAGGAGTGGGAGACTCCGAATTCACGCCTGTGGAGACTGGAACCCCTGTGTCCGCGCTGGATGCAAGTTCCGTCACAGAAACAGGAACTCCACGCTGTGAAGCTGGAAGCCCCGACCCTTGAGGTCGGGGTTCTTCACCAGCTGACCGTCAGTGAACTTCGCTTCAAGGCTGACGTAGTCGTCTCGGTCTCTCGTATCGACTGTTGGACCGACTGTGTCCGAACACGACGACTGTCTACGGACACCGCTCGAGAAACGGTACTGACGATTACCCAACTGAGATTTGCACCCGCTGACCGAAGCGACCTCGAGTCCACCTCCTGTAGAGACTGCCCTCGAGAAGGGACCGTTCGAAATCACACTGCAGCGGGGATCTAAGCTACGATCCGCTAAAGCAGACGATCTTTATTCCACTCGGTTCGGCGTGATGATCGTGCAAAGTCTAGCTCAGTAGTGAACTACCCTGATACCGCAAATGCGGATTGAATTGACCGAAACACACAAGTCATTATCGTAGTAATCATTATCCCGAGTATGACCTTCTACGACCGGGCCGACGAACTCGAGGCACTCGAGCGAGCCTTCGATTCGCCGGGCCATGGGTTCTACGTCGTCTACGGCCGACGCCGTGTTGGGAAAACGGAACTCCTCAAAGAGTTCTGTCGCGATCGCCCGCACGTATACTTTCTCGCAGCTGAGGAGGCAGAACATCGTCAGCGTGAGAAGTTCGTCGAACACGTTTCCAATACGTTCGACGACCGTGTGCCACGGATCGACGGCTGGGACGACGCCCTCGAGTATCTCGGTGAAAAACTCGCGTCGGAGCAACGCGTCGTCGTCATCGACGAATTCCCCTACCTGGTCGAGGAGAACGATTCGATACCGTCGTACGTACAGGGGTTCGTCGACGAGCACCTCCAGCACACCGATTCCATGCTCGTGCTCTGTGGATCGAGCGTGAGCACCATGGAGTCCGAGGTACTCGGCCACGAAAGTCCGTTGTACGGTCGCCGAACTGGACAGATCGACCTCCAGCCGTTCTCCTTTCGGCAGGCTCGAGACGCCATTTCGTACGGGCTCGAGGACGCGATCCGGTCGTACTCGGTCACCGGCGGGACGCCGATGTACCTCACGCTCTTCGACTACGACGAGTCTCTCGCCGAGAACGTCAGGTCACAGATCCTGTCGCCGACTGCCGTCCTCTACAACGAACCGGAGTTCCTGCTCCGAACCGAATTGCGAAATCCGGCACGGTACATGAGTATCCTCGAGGCGATTGCACTCGGCCACACGACGCCGAACGAGATCTCGGGAGCGACGGGAATTGACCCGGGGCCGCTGTCGAAGTATCTCCAGACGCTTCGACGACTTCGGCTGATCGACCGTGACGTCCCGGTCACAGCGATCGGGAAGAAGTCCAAACGCTCCCGGTATCGCGTCGCCGACGAGTTCCTCCGCTTCTGGTTTCGATACGTCGAACCGAACCGCTCGAGTATCGAAGAAGCACCGACCGTCGTCTTCGACGGCTCGATCGAACCCGACCTTCCCGCGCACGTCGCACCGACGTTCGAGGATATCTGTCAGGAAGCCGTCTGGGAGGTGATCCGACGAGGTGAGTTCGACCCGTACGCCGAGGTCGGGCGATGGTGGTACGGTGAAGACGAAGTCGATATCGTCGGCCTCGCACCCGATGACGATCGGCTCTTGCTCGCCGAATGCAAGTGGACTGCCGATCCCGTCGGGAACGGGCTCGTCGAGAGCCTTCGATCGAAGGCAGAACGCGTTCGGTGGGGACCTGCGACGCGGGACGAACGGTTCGCACTCTTTTCGAAGAGCGGCTTCGTCGACGGCCTCGAGGACGACCTCGACGACAATTGGTCGCTGTTCACGCTCGACGATCTCGACGTGCTGTTTTAAAATGGATTGCTGACGAGGTAGGTATCTGTCACAGCACGATCAAGCAAGAGTCAGGCCGCAATACGCTTACTGGACTTGTTGGCGACCAGACGGCTCACAAGAACGAGAAATGGTGATGGACATCTATGTCCTGTCCGTGGTTACAACACCTAGTTGATGCCTCTCTCACTGGCGAATTTGTCACATTTTCACCGCGAGCAGCCCGGTTTTTCTTCGTTCTGTGGGCCGCTCAATAAAGCCGCGGGCCACCGCGCCCGCGGTCGTTCACTCATCATCTCTCCAGCTCCCCCACACTTCTCGGTACTTGCCGAGTTCGCGGTACTCCTTCTTCCGTTCGAAGGCGTCGATGGCGTAGATCACCTCGTTGTCTTTGTCCCAATCGATCAGCACGCGGAAGTCGCCGACACGAAGCTTGTAGCCGGGGTGGTTCTTCAGCCGGTTAAGGAAATGCTCCGGGAAGTCGCCGATGTCCTCCAGCTTGTTGATGATCCGCTCGGCGTCCTCCGGTTCGAACTGCTCCAGCGTTTCGACCACTGTCTCCGTCAGGACGACCTCGTGAGCCACCGTTCAGCCCTCAGTCGTCGATACCGAGGCGTTCGCGGGCCTCGTCCGTGGACATCGTCCGGCCCGCTGCAACGTCCGCGTAGCCCTCCGAGACACCCTCCTGCGCGCCGGGCGTCAGAATCGGCTCCGTGGTGTCGCGCAGCACCTCACGGACGAACTCCGAGCGGTTGGTGTACTCCAACTCCTCGGCCAGTTCGTCGATCTCCTCCAGAAGCCGCTTTGGGACCTTCACGTTCAACTTCACCATGTCCCCGTTACCGTTGTCGTCCGCGCCCGTGCTCATACGCCGTGGTACGCGGGTGGTACTCAAAGAACTGTCGCTCAGTCGTCGTCGCAAACCGCCTCCCGAAGTTCCCGGTACAGTTCAGGGTGGTGTTCCTCCAGAATCTCAGTATCTTGTTCAAGTTCCTCAATGCGACTTCGCACGCGATGTACTGCTTGGTACCGCTTCTCGTCAGTGGCGTCAGCTGCTCCAGTGATTCGCTCACGATCCGTCGTCGTCATGATGGCGCGGTATTTTTATTCGATCATCTCCGCCCCCGACCCCATCCCCGGAAGTTCGCCTCGAGACTGTTCTTTCGGATCGAAGTCGATCACGCGTTTTTCTTGCTCCATGGCTCGAACTTCGATTCCACGCCAGTCGCCGTCGATACCCACGAAAGCCTCCGAATAGCCGGTCTTCTCGCTACCCGGAACCGCACCCTGTACGAAGTGCATCTGTGCCGAATTGAGCCCGAACTCGTCGGCCCATCGGGAGTCCATTCCGTCGAGGCGGTGGAACTGCTTGATCGCACACTGGTCCAAAATGGCCTCGGCTTCGGCGTGCTGGAAGAATTCGTCGACGGTCTGGGTGACCATCCGGATCGACAGATCGTGGTGACGGTGGTGACGGAAGACGATTTCGAGGTACTCGAGACTCGCGGCGAAACTCTGGAAGGCGAGAACCGACCTGTCGACGGGGGATAACCCCTGGAACGACGGCTGCAAGAACGTCAAAGAGTACGTCAAGGCCTCAGACCTGAAACACTGGATTCGCCGGCAGGAACCAGGGATGAGCGACACGTATGCCAAAAAACTCGTCTCGAGGACGATCGACGCCCTCTTAGATCTCTCCAAGAATCGCGTAGCGATCCGCAGAAAGCGAGAGCGAAAGAACGGCCTCGAGTACACCGAACGCCGCGTCCTCCTCACCAGGGAGGCGGAGATCCCCGGCGAGACGAGGGGAGCAGCAACCGCTGACACGGATCACGATGACACGGACGACTCCAGTGGCACGCCGAGACAGAAACCGCCGACACGCCGACGCCGAAGACACCTGACGTCCACAGAGAGGACTGACCACGGCCCTGAAACCCAGCCTCGAGAGAGACTCACCGCTCCCACACCGACCACTTCACCCACGCCACCGCCGGTTCAGACGGGTTCGGTACCGGTGAGTGCGTCCCTCGAGCGGTCGTCGGCGGTCTCTCGTATCGACTGTCGGACTGACTGTGTCCGAAGACGATCGTCGACGTTCACCGACCCGCGCTGGCGATTCCGACTGAGACGATCCACCAGCCTCCGCCTCCGCCTCCAAGTACACGAGTTGGCGGTCGGTGGCTCCGATCGCCGCCGACAGCTTTCGAAATCTCGAAACATATATAAGATAATCTGAAAGTATATATTTCATGAATTACCGATCGGGGGAGGGCCGAACGGGGAGGAGAGTGCGATGACCGGTCGACGTCGACGTGGGGTGCTAAAAGCGATCGGTCTCGGCGTCGTCGGAGCTGGTACGGTCTCGGCGACCGGATCGGTGGGTGCGAGTACCGATGCGCCCGACCCGGAGGACTACGAGACGCTCCTCGACGACATGGACGGAACGGGATCGGCGGACGATCCGTACGTCCTGACGACAGTCGCAGAGCTCCAAGCGGTCGATGGCGACCGGTCGGCCCACTACGAACTCGGGGCAGACATCGACGCGAGCGAAACCGAGAACTGGAACGACGGCGCGGGATTCGAGCCACTCGGCGACGGCTCGCTTACCGACGAGATGGATTACGGAAACGCGTTCGGGGGGACGTTCGACGGGAACGGCTACGAGATACGCGAGCTGTGCGTCGATCGACCCGAGAGAAATCGCATCGGACTGTTCGAACTGTTTCCAGGTTCGGCGACGGTCGAGAACGTCACTCTGGTCGAGATCGACGTGACCGGAGCGGCCACCGTCGGCGGACTCGTCGGCTCGAGCGGATGCGAACTCACCCAGTGTCACGTCTCCGGAACCGTGGCTGGCAGACAGAACGTCGGCGGGCTCGTCGGACGCAACAGTAGTACGATCGCCGACTCGGACGTCACCGCGACCGTCACGTCGGAGAATCGGTCCGCGGGCGGTCTGGTCGCCCTCAATCGAGGGACGATTACGAGGTCGTTCGCGAGCGGTGACGTGAGTGGCGAGCAGACGATTGGCGGTCTGGTCGGACGGAACGAATCTGAGGTGACCGAATCTTACGCGACCGGCGACGTCACGACCGGCGGAGAGGGTGGCGGGCTCGTCGGGATGAACACGTCCGGCGGTTCGGTCACCGATTCGTACGCGACCGGGAACGTGGATGCGGACGTCGTCGTCGGTGGTCTCGTCGGACAAAACGGAGGCGACGTCGGCACTTCCTACGCGGTCGGGCCCGTCACCGGCGGATCGTACTCGGGTGGACTCGTCGGAATGCACGACGGTGACGTGACCGATTCGTACTGCGACGAAGAGGCCTCCGGGTCGAGTGATCAGTTGCCCAGGATCAACCTGACCTCGAGCGAGATGACCGGTGATGCCGCTCGAGACAATATGGACGGGTTCGATTTCGACGGCGTCTGGCGAACCGTCAGCTCCCCGGACGAATATCCGGTTCTGGGCTGGCAAGTCGACGAGTCCGGCGAAACCGCGGCCGATCACGCCAGTGCCGAAGGGACAGAGGAGGACGAAGACGAGCAGACGAGCGACGACGAATCGGTCACGGACGACGCGACCGAGGCGAACGCCGGGACGATGGGACAGGATTCGGACGACGGTGATTCGACTACGGATGACGACGGGCAACCGGGACCGGGTATCGTCGGTGCGCTCGCAACTCTCGGCGGCGTCACCTACCTGCTCGAGCGACGTGCGCGCGATGCAGGCGAGTCCGACAGACCCGAGTGAGGACTGGTCCCGGCGACTCGCTCGCCGACGTATCCGTCTCTCGAGGACGGCCCGTCGACAACCGAAACGGCGAACTCGAGGGACGCTGACGGTTCGACGGAGCGTCTAGCGTGTCCTAACGGAGGTGAGACGGACGATATCGGACCCTGGTGGAGTCGACCCCCGGATCGTGACGCAGACGATGGGCTCGATCGACCACACAGAATCCACGGGTGAAGTGACCGGCTTTCTCGAGTCCCGTTCGACGGTTTGCACTGTTCTCACAGACCGTCTGTCAAGATCGCAGAGCGACAGTCGGGATGGACTGGTTCACCGCAGTACAGAGATTCGCGGCCGCCGATCGGCTGTTGACACACGTTGCAAATCGTCGCCGTGGTGAACTGGGTACTCATCGGACTGAGATAGGCTTCACAGAAAGACTATAATAATATATTGTAGTAGTAATTACCAATATCGATTGTCATGGGCTGTTCGATGGTAGCTACCTCCGAGCGTACCACGCCAACGAGGCACTGAACCAAAGACTGTATCGCGTCCCCAGGACAGCAGTTGTGGTATTCGAAGGCACGTCACGTCGAACGGGCGTTCACGGCGGATCGACGAATTCGTTCGTTCCGCTCAGCGTCCCGCGATCGTATGCGTGTCGCCACGATCTGCTGGACGAGTTCACCGGTCTCGACGCGCTCGAGGATATCGGATGCTTCCTCGAGGATGAGTGATTCTGTCGACCGCGTGTACAGTGTTGGGCCCTCTGTGCTCGAGGCTGATTCGACGGAGCCACTCTCGGCGAGATCCTCGAGATGTTTGCGTGCGGTCGTCTCCGAGACTCGTGCCCGATCCGCGATCTCGCTCGCTGGCTGTCCGTCGTACGTCGTCCGCATCACCGATCGGACACGCTGAAACGTCGTGGCTTCGTCGACCCACTCGTCTGTCACAGCCTCGTTGACGTCTCTGGTTATTGTCCTAGACCACGCCACCCAAGATAATTCCTCGAACAGAGTAGCACGTCCTCGCTGAGCGGACAGGCGTCACTCCGGTCGAAGCAACGTGACCGAAATTCGATTGCCGCGAGGTTCCCGCGGTGTATGTGTGATGAGGCCGCCGGACATTGTGACGATCCAGTGGACGATCCACAGGCCGAGCCCGGATCCGTGATGGACAGCCGATTCCTCGTTTCCGAGCAGCCGTGTCCGATCGAGATCCGAGATCGTCGTATTCGTGTCGTCGATGTGGATGACGACGGCATCCCTCGTCTCGTCTTGCTGTGGAAAGTCGACTGTCTTCGTATCCGTCGTTATAGTCACCGTCGGTTGTGCTTCTGTGGTGTATTTGACAGCGTTTTCGATGAGTTCACGGAGTGCGACTGCGACGGATTCGGAAGCGAGAACACAACAGTCGGGGTCGACATCCGACCGTATTTCGGCGTTGCCATCGATTTCCCATCCGTGGGCGAGGGCTTTCTCGAGCAATTGTTCAAGATTCAAGCGTTCGGGCTGGAACGATGCGGATTCCAGTCGTGATTCGATCTGGCGTGCCTTCTCGCTCGATTCGATGAGTCGATCTATCGGAGCGCGGACGTCTGCGATCAGTTCGGTTTCGGTAGGCAGACGTTCGGCAAGGATAGACAGGTAGCCAAGGAGAATATTGAGATTGTTGCGGATATTGTGCAGTAACATTCGGTTGAGGATCTCGATCCGTCGCTCGTGTTCGACGCGGGACGTGATATCGTTCTGGAATCCGACGAAATGGGTAAGGGTACCATCGTCGTCGGTAATCGGTGTGATCTGTACGTGATTCCAGAACGGGATTTTCTCTTTG
Organism: Natronoglomus mannanivorans; assembly: GCA_025517485.1. Taxonomy (GTDB): domain Archaea; phylum Halobacteriota; class Halobacteria; order Halobacteriales; family Natrialbaceae; genus Halomontanus; species Halomontanus mannanivorans. Next base: position 105,141 of record JAOPKB010000018.1, read on the forward strand.
CGGTAGTTGAGCAGATCGACCCCGATACTCTCCTCTGTAGCGATCGCGTCGCGGATCTGTTGTATTGGTTCCTCATCAGTCAGAGGGCCCTGTAGAAACCGGCAGTTCCGGCCGCGGACCTCGTCCTTCGAATACCCAGTTAACTCGGAGAACCGATCGTTCACGTACGTGATCGGATTGTCGCCCTGATTCGGGTCCGACATGACGATCCCCAGCGGCGCTTCGTCAATCGCCTGTGTCTTCCACTCGAGTTCCTCTTCGCGTCGCTTCCGGTCGGTGATATCCGTAACGAGTCCTTCGACGGCTTCTACTGAGCCGTTCTGATCGTAGACGCCGCAGCCACGCTCGATCACCCATTTGATATCCCCATCGGAATCGATTACCCGGTAGGTGAGTTCGAACCGTTCGGACGCTGCCAGTGCGTCCTGGATCGACCGCCAGACCGTCTCTCGATCGTCCGGATGGATCAGCTCACCCCACGAGGGTTGCTGTGACGCCAGCCCAGCCGCCGTGTAGCCGAGGAACTCTTCGATGTTCCCGTGGACGGTTTCCATGGGCCAACTCGGTTCGTTTCGACACCGGTAGACCATCCCCTGAAGGGTCGTCGCTAACGTTTCGAACTGGCGTTCTCGCTCGAGTCGTCTGGATACGTCGCGAACGACGCAGACGTGGCCGTCGGTCGACAGCTTCGTGAGCGACAGTTCTTCCGAAAACGTCTCTCCAGTCGCTCGCTTGCCGAGACTGTGGCCGCTCCACGTTCCGTCTCGCTCGAGTATCGGAAGGATCTCCTCGTGGAATCGATCCGCTTCGTCCTCGGGGTACAGTCGTTCCCAGTGTGTGCCGACGAGGTCGTCTCGGTCGTAGTCGTACAACTCCGCGTACGCGTCGTTCAGATAGACGTATCGCCCGCGTTCGTCGAGCAACCCGATTCCTTCCGTCGCCGCTTCCAGTGCGTGGTAAACCTGGTCGCGCCGAGAGCGCGACCGATACTGCTCGACGAAGCCTTCGAGACGGTTTGCGAGGAGCGTGTACTGTTCGTCGTCGCCTTTCCGAACGTAATCCGTGACACCCTCGGATATCGCCTCACTGGCGATCGAGTCACGCTCGGTTCCAGTGAACAGGATAAACGGGAGCTCGGGATGTTCGTCCCGTACTGCGGATAGAAAGTCTAGACCGGTCGTTTCCGGCAAGTCATACTCGCTGACGATACAGTCAATGCGCTCTCGAGAGTCAGTCAAGTGATCGACTGCATCGCTTACTCGCTGTTCTGAACGAATAGAAAATCGGTCACTTTCTTCGAAAAGGGCTGCAGAAAAGGACTCGGAGAACGATCGATCACCGTCCACGTGTAGGATGGAGATCGTCTTCATACTATTCGTGACGTATCTATTGTCAGGGGATACGTGTTCTGGCCAGTTCACAGTTCGGGGGAGTCGTCCTCGAAGCGAAATTCGAACCGAGCACCACCCTCGGAGCTGTCGGTCACCGTGACCGTCCAGTCGTGGGCGAGTGCGATCTCTTGGACGATCGAGAGGCCCAATCCGGTTCCATCGGAACTCGTCGTGAATCCGTGTTCGAAGACGTCCGTACGGTATTTCTCCGGGATCCCCTGCCCATCGTCTTCGATATAGAATCCCTCACTGCCGTCTAATGTCCCGACACGAACAGTGACGGAAGAGCCACCGTGAGAGACTGCGTTGTTGAAGAGGTTCTCTAGCAAGGACAGACATTGACTCTGATCCACTCGAATCGTGGCCATCGAGTCGTCGATAACTAACTCCGCATCGGCGGTACTCACCCATTGCCACGCCTCGGTTACGATCCCTTCCAGAAAGACCTGCTCGACGGAATCGACCGAGCGGTCGGCATTGGTAAGCAGCAACATGTCGTCGACGATGTTCTCGATTCTCTCGAGTGCGGCCGCGGTCTCATCGATCTCCTCCCGGTCGAGCTCGTCCCGAAGAGAGTCGGTGTACGCCTGCGCGATGTTCAGTGGGTTTCGAACGTCGTGTGAGAGGACGCTCGCGAATCGCTCTAGCCGTTCGTTCTGTCTCTCGAGTCGTTCTTCCTGGGCTTTCAATTCGGAGATGTCTCGAAAGACGCCCGTGAACAGTCGTGTATCCTCGAACTCGTGTTCACGGAGACTAATCATCACGGGTACTTCGTGGCCGTCTTTGTGCAATGCGGGAAGACGGACTCCGTCCCAGTCGATGTTCTTCTCCCCGGTCTCGATGTATCGCTGTAGTTGCCGTTCGTGTGTCGACCGCAACCGTTCGGGGATGATCTCGAGTTTGGAACTGCCGACGAGTTCTGCGGGGGAATAGCCGAGAATGTCTTCGATTGCAGGATTCGCGAAGACGATCGTGCTATTCGAATCGATCGTCAGGAGCCCCTCAGACGTATTGGCGACCAATGTCCGAAAAAAGTCAGTGTCAATCTCGGAGGGTGTCTCCCCTTCGAGACGGTCTGAGAGGGTCCCACTCTCGTGTTCCATTGATGCTATTCAGGCAGTTCTATCGTTTGAATGATCCGATTTGCGCAGATCGCCCACGATCGTCTAATTAGCTGGGGCGATTTGTGATAGATATTGTCCAATACTGCAGATAGATCTAACTTCTGATGGTTGTGGGGCGCTCTCGCGAAGTCGAAACGCTGGTCACCAGCAACTCGTGGTGACGATTCTAGTGGGATCGTTTCGTCGTCCAAATCGTCGTACTCGATCACGCCACCGTCTGATTCTGTTCCCGAAGGTTCGTCTCGAGGACGACCGATTGCTTCTCGAGGATCCGTAGATTTGTTCGCGTGAGAACCGGCTAGCGGACGTCCGCCCGATCACACGCTCCCTGTAGTTTCCGTCCGATCGCTCTCACCTTGATGTTGACCACCGTCGTCACGAACTCGTCTTCGTCCTCGTTCTGACTGAGATACGCTGCAACAGCATCGTGTCCAGTAGTGGTCGATAAATATCGTATCAAGAAATTCGCAAATAGCCAATTTTGAATTAGCCTATTCTGAAATAGCCTATATTGAAATAGGTTATTCGGAAGTATTATTCTCCGCCGAGATAGAGTAGACGCATGGAGCACTTCGTGAATCGGGAAGACGAACTCTCTCGGCTCCGCAGATGCTACGAATCCGACGACGCCGAGATGGTCGTTATTTTCGGTCGGCGACGCCTCGGGAAGACACAGCTCGTCCAGCACTCACTCTCCGACCGTGACGACGCAATCGTCTATCAGGCTACGGAAACCACCTCCCAAATACAACTCGACGAGTTCGTCGATGTCGCGTCCGAGACCTTCTCCGGTATCACGCAAATCAAACAGAACTGGGAAGCACTGCTCGGATATCTCGGCGATCAGGACGGGATCGTCGTCCTCGACGAATTTCCCTACCTCATCGACGCCGACGAGAGCCTCCCCTCAGTCATTCAGCGGTTGTGGGACCAGCGGTTCCAGAACACCTCGGGAACACTCATTCTGGTCGGGTCGTCGATCAGTATGATGGAAGAAGCTACCCTTCTGGGGAACAGTCCCCTATACGGGCGGTTCACGGAAAGACTTGACCTCCGGCCCCTCGACTTCCCCGCTGCACAGGAGTTCGTTCCGGACGACTACTCGCCCGAAGAGCGGCTCTTCACGTGGGGCATCTTCGGTGGCGTCCCGTACTACCTCGATGGCGTCGATCTCACTCAGAAACTCGGAACGGTCCTCACCGAGGAAGTGCTCTCCCAGAAGGGGTATCTTCACAACGAACCGGAGTACGTGCTCCGAACCGAACTTACGGACCCGAACCGGTACTTCGCGATCCTCACCGCAATTGCCGCTGGGAAGACCACGTCGAACGAAATCGCCCAGGCAGTGGGTATCGATGGAAAGCAAATCTCGACGTATACCCAGAAATTAGAACGGCTGCGGCTCATCGAGCGAGAGGTCCCGATCACCGAAGAGAAAGCGAAGTCACGCCGCGGACGCTATCGGATTCTGGATCCCCTCTTTCGCTTCTGGTTCCGCTTCGTCTACGGGAAGGAAGATCGATACGAACGCCTGGGTGAGGCTGCATACGACGCGGTCATCGAACCGCAGCTCCCCAACTTCGTCAGCCAGGAGTTCGAGAAACTCTGCCAGGACGTCCTGCCGAACCTCTATCCGGAGGAGACGTTCCTCGACATCGGCCGCTGGTGGTACAAGGAGTACGAGGTTGACGCCGTCGGATTCACCACCGATGGAACGATGATCGTGGGGGAATGCAAGTTTACAAACGCGCCGCTCGACTATGGTGCCCTCGCCTCGCTCGAAGACCACGCTGCCGAAATCCGTTGGACGCCAGAGACTGGTGATAGAGACACAAAATATGCGTTATTCACACGGAGTGGTGCAACACAGTCCGTTCAGGAGGCTGTGTCCGAACGCGATGACGTACAATTGTTCGATTTGAGTGACATCGTATTCAGTTGAGGCTAACGGATTCACCACGCATATTCTCCTTCCGACCAAAATGTGTCACTTAACCTTCGGTCAGTCACCCACGACTGTTGTCGTGGGCTAAGATCCTGTCACCACAGCCGTTCACGGTGGATCGACGAGTTCGTTTGCCCCGTTCACGGACCCACGGTCGTATGCATCTCGCCACAGGGTGACCGTCGCTCGAGCGACGAGTTCGACTTCACGAACAGTGATGCACGACCCCTCGACGGAGTCGGGATCGGAAGCGGCATTCGGTGGGGGATGATAGTGCTCGTCTCCAGTTGGTGCCGGGAAATCGTGCGGGTGGACGTCCCATCGGAGATTGCGATCGAGGTCGTCCGTATAGTGGATATTGTAGTCGCCCGTCGTCGACCACCTGACATCGAACCGGCCGTGGTCGGCGCGACCGATGCCATCATCGAGTTGGATCCGCAGTGACGTCGTTCTGATCTCACCCTCGAGCGAACCAGTCGCTAGCGGTTCGATAGCGGCAACCACGTCACGGAATTCTCGCAGTGCGGTCCGGTCGAGCGGGCCACGAAGCGAATGTGACTCCGCGGCTGAATCCTGACTGTCCATCTCACACCGCGTTCGTCGCCTGCACTGTCTCCTTCGACTCGGACAGTGCGAGTGCTGTCCGGGCGAAACTGAGGTTTCGACGGGTCGTTTGCCACGCCGTGAGCGTCTGCTGATCGATAACTGTTCCGGCAATTGCCGCTTGCTCCGGATTCTCCGCATCGAATTCGTCGCGGTACGATTCGAGTTCGGCTTCCATATCGGTGATCTGTTGGACGAGTTCACCGGTCTCGACGCGCTCGAGGATATCGTGTGCTTCCTCGAGGATGAGTGATTCAGTCGACCGCGCGTAACGCGTTGCACCCTCCGAACTCGGCGACGAGTCCACGTATCCACTCTCGGCGAGATCCTCGAGATGTTTGCGTGCGGTCGTCTCCGAGACGTGTGCACGAGCAGCGATTTCGCTGGTCGTCTGTCCATCGTACGTCGTCCGCATCACCGATCGAACGCGTTGGAAGGTCGTGGTCTCCGCTACCCATTCGTCAGTCGCTGCCTCGTTGACGCCCGCAGTCATGTGTAGATGCACGGCTCCCAAGATAATTAATCCTCGGAACAGTATATTGGAATTCGTTTCCGTACACGACCATCTTTCCACTCGAGGTGGTCGCGTCCTCCGTCGAACGTGAGCCGTGGTGTTCTCCCGCATGTGAGGAACATGCGTCGTCACTGGCCGACGATGTGCAAGCCGAAGGTGTCGTCGTCCGAAGCGGCGACCCTCGCGTGAAACTGGTCCACGAGCAGTTCGAGGAACTGAACCACGAGCAGTTCGGCCAGAAACCCGAGGCTGCGGAGTTGGGGGCTGAATACGTCGTTGCGACCTACTGTACACCAGCACGGATTCGCAAACAAATCCGGACCATGGTCGTCGAAGAGGGCTGTGAGTTCGGCTGTTCATCACCGACGACCTGTATCCTCGAGTGGTCGAAGACATCTGGACCGAGAATTGGCCCGAATTACTGAGACTCGACGTTTCGTTCACGCCCGCCGACGTGTACCCGCTCGTGGCAAAGCGCTGCATCTCGGAACTGCGAAAGATGCAGACGAACGCCGAACTGACCGAGACAGAACTGACCGACATCTGGCGACATCTTTCGTCCGAATGACGTTACGCAGGACCGTCAGAGAACTCGGCTATCGGTCACTGGCCCAGTCGAGGCCACCACGTGCGACCCGCCGCCACCAGGTGTGGCAACACGTAGAGCCCCATGAGACCACCAAGGACGAGCAACAGTAGAATCTCGCCCATCGTGAGGATGATCCCCATCATACACTCGAAAGTCCACAGTCTTTCATTATAATTTTTGCGGCCACTTCGACACTACGCGAGTGACGTCCTCCTACGACTGAAGTCGTGGGCTTCCGCTATCTTTGTGTCACCCGTCCCGTTCTGGCCCAAACGGGCGGACCGACGGCGCGTTCGACCGGACCGGCTACGAGCGCGAACGATTACTTCACGAGGGGCGTACAAACACGAATACCGGGTCGAGGGGAGCGTACACCTCTCCGAGACGGCGGGAAAGACGCGCTGTCTTCGCTCCGAACGATTGACTACGACCCGACTACGATTCCCTCGCGATCCTCGACCGCCTCGATCGCCTCGTCGACATCCGCTTGTGATGCTTCCTCGAGCGGACAGTTGTCACTCTCATCACAGTCGTCGACGTTGTTGTCCGTATTCCCCATCTCACTCGAGTATTCTTTTGCATCTTCTTAATATTGCTGGAAATAGTATTCGTTTCGGAAATGGCGCCTGCTAATCGTCCGCTCGAGTTGCGATCACAGCTGGTGGGGATGTCGCTCGAGGTATGGGTAGTAGGGGGAGATGGCTATCTTGACAGCCCCCACATCACGTGACAGGACGTCTGAGAGGAGAGCGGACGGTGTGATTCGAGTCGGTCAGTCACCGGCGTCCGCGCTCGGCCGGTATCGCCGGCTGACGACCTTCCATCGGCCGGACCTGAACAGTCCGTAGTTGATGCCTCCCGGGACGAACGACTCTAGGACGAGCGCCAGGTAGAGGCCGCCGATCCCGAGGGGTGTAGCCAGCCCCACAAGTGCGGCGGGGAGAGCGAAGACGTACCGGCCGACCAGCGAGGCGACGAAGGGCCAGCGGGTGTCGCCGGCGCCGACGAGCGCACCCGAGGCCGTCCCGTCGAGACCGAGGCCGACGGCGCTGATCGCGGCGACGGCGACGAACGTCGTGGTTACGGCGACCTCCTCGGAGCCGGAGACGAACAGTCCGGCGATCGGTGATGCCAGGAGGATGACGGCGGCCGCAACGACCAGATAGACCACCATCGCCAGACGGATGATCCCCGCACCGTAGGCACCGGCTTCCGATTCCTCGTCGGCGCCGAGGTGCTGGCCCACGAGCGAACTCGACGCGAGTGACATCCCCCAGTTGATGCTGTTGATCATCGCACGGACCCGGCGTGCGACCTCGAGGGCGGTCACGACGACGGGGCCGAACGAGGCGGCGATCCACAGAAGCGGGAAGATGATGAGCCCCTGTGCGAGCCGCCGACCGATCTCGGGAGCCGACACCTCGAGCAGTTGGCGAACGATCGCCAGATCCACGAGCGGCGTCGACAGCGAGATCGGAACCGGGCTCGGCTCCATGCCCAGTCCGCCGTAGGAGCGGCCGAACATTCCCCAGCCGAGGACGACCATCACTGCGCCGGTCGAAAGCGTCGTCCCCAGAGCGGCCCCGGCGACGCCCATTCCGAGCCCGAAGATGAACAGCGCGCTGAGGACGACGTTGAGAACCGCCCCACCGCTCCGGACGACCATCTCGGTGAAGGTGTCCCCGACGCCGGTGTAGGTCCGGCTGGCGATCAGGTTCAACAACTCGAAGAGCACGGCCGGCGTGACGAACAGCAGATAGACGGTTCCGTGCCGAAGCGCCTCGGGCTCGGCGCCCAGAACGGCGATCAGTTCGGAGGCGAACAAACCGAAGACGAGCATGATCGGGGCGGCGAAAAGCGCCGCGATCAGGGCACTCTGTTTGACGACGAGCGAGGCGCGGTCGCTCCGATCGCCGCCGTAGTTCTGCGAGACGAGACTCACCGTCCCACCTGCCAGCCCCAATCCCAGGAGGACGACGATGCTCCAGTAGCCGAGCGCGAACGCCAGACCCGCCGTCCCGGCGGTGCCGACGGCGATGCCGACCATCGCGAGGTCGGCGGTCTGTTTGGACATGATCGCAAACCCCGTGACGACGCGCGGCCACGCGAGCTCGAGCGTCGGTCCCAGTCGCTCGGCGTCGATGATTCCCAGCCGATCGAGGGCCCGTCCGAGAGCGTCGACCACGTCGTCGCTGGTCCCCGGCATAGGGGGTCCTACCCGGGACGATTACTTCCCTCTGGCGACATCCTGAGTCGGTTGCCGGAGCCACTATCAAACGATAGCATGGCGAGATTTCGCTCGACCTCCTCGATATTCACCGTGGCTCCCCGGCGACGAGGTCGGTGCTGTACTGAGACAGTCCCCCGTCGTTCGATTTCGACATCGTACGCCGTGTCGACAGGAAGAGATCTACAATCCCTTCCGACGTCTCGTTCAATATGACGAGCCACCGTCGCGGATCGTCGTGAAAGTGAACGATCCCCGTCGACGAACCTGCTTCGCAGGCTCCTCGAGGCAGAATGGCCACCATCGACTCCACGTTCAGATTCTCGACGAACACGGCGTCACCTTTCGTGGTGTAGACGTGCGCAGTTGTGTGCTTTTCACAGGCCGAGGTCGTTCGCTGTTCGCGCTCGAACTGGTCACGTTCGCTTTGGGTCCGTTCGCGGTCTCCTCGTTCCGTCAGTCGGCTCGTTCCAGTTGGACGGGACCAGTGACTCCGGACACGATACGCGATAGTCTGGCGAATGTTTATAATGAACGAAGATGTATGTTATAGTGTTGCCATGGACCTCATCGAATCACTGTGCCGGTGGTCGGGGAAGTTTTCGTTCGAGAGACCGGAGGCGAGCTGTCAGACCTGTGGGGACCTCGCCTGGAACGCCGAGGGCTCCTGTCGAACGTGTGGTGGTGCGCTGACCGATCTCGACATCGTCACGGAAGAAGGGTGGGAACCGCCGTATTGACGGCTGAACTCGAGTCGCGCTAGTGGTCGGCCTCGTCGACGGTGATCGTTCGATCGTCGTCGAACGAGACCGTCACGAGGTGGCCGTCGTACGTGAACTCGATCGTTCCCTCTCGTCGATCGTCCGCCTGCGACGGTGCGAAAATCGCCTCGAGTGCGTCGGGATCGATCCACTCGTACAGCGGTGGCAACGCTTCCGGGTCCGTTCCCGTCGTCGCCGCGACCGCACGGACGACGTCGAGACTGACCGAGTCGGCTGTATCGTGTTGATTCTTCGACGAGATCTGAGTGCTCATAGAGAGATACTGTCGATGACCGGTAAATATCCTTTGTCAGATGATGTATCTTCCTGAACGTTCGTGGAGTATTGGATGAACGAGTGCGACGAGTGTCGGCGATACTAATTGCATCCTACTCGGAGTTCATTATTCGACGACTCGTTCGTCACGTACGAACGGTCTCGAGGACTCGAGTGTCTCGAGACGCGACCGGTTACGTCAGGAGCGACAGGCTGTCGGTCCGGCCTGTAAGAAGCGACCGTCCTGGTTGCACCCGTGGTCTCGAGACCGTCGATCGTCGCGTCTCCAGTGACAGCGTCGCGTCATCAGTCGCCAGAAGCGACGACTCTCACGGGAAGCGAAGAGAAACAGGGTTATGACGGGAACCACGAATGATCGATGCATGGAGACGGAGACTGGGGACCGATTTCGAAATGTGCTCTCGAGACGGTACGACGTCCTCGAGTCGGTCCGCGAGGAATCGAAGGCGAAAGCCGAGTTAGTCGCCGAACTCGATCAGTCCCGATCCACGATCGATCGAGCCATCACCGAGTTGCTCACGATCGACTGTCTCGAGCCGACTGACTCCGATCGGAGCCGGTATCGATCTACGCCGACCGGGACCGTAGCGCTACAGACCTATCAGGAGTATTGTTCCGATACCGACTTCGTCCAGCGATGTGCCCCCGTGTTGAACGCACTGGAACCGGGGACCGAGATCAGCGAGTGCTTCGTCTCCACGGCCGAACTCCACGCGTCGTCGAAGACGCCGGATGTCGCGTTGCAACCCACGATCGATCTCTTAGAGGGAGCGACGAAACTGACCGGGACGGCGCCAGTCGTGTTCGGTGAGTACTTCGATATTCTCACCGAGTGGATGGAACGTGGCGAGGCGGCGATGGAACTGGTACTGGAACAGGAGTTGCTCGAATCGATCGTCACGAACTACAGCGCCGAATTTACGACGCTGACGGGATTCGGTTCGGTCGAACTCTACGTGTACGACGGTGAGATTCCGTACGCGCTCTGGCTGATCGATCGGGAGCCGACCGACCACGCCGGAATCACGATCTACGAACAGGGTGGCATCAAGGGATCGCTCGTCACCGACGCCGACCCGGCAGTTCGCTGGGGGAGAGCCCAGTACGATCGACTCAAAGCGGAGTCGACGAAACTCGAGTCCCACCAGTCCTGACTTCAGTTCTCCGACCGGGCCGACTCCGGCTGTTCGTGCCGCCTCGAGAGACCTGTGTACGAGAGCGTCGTCTCGAGAGAGGTCCGGGAACCGGAGTCAGAACCGAGACTGAAACCCCGCTATCAGAGTCAAAATCAGCGCCAGTGGACCCGAACGAACACCGAGGCGACAGCGTCTTCAGGGAGGAACCCCGATATTTCTACACTACTCGATGTTATATTATACTTATCTAGTGAAAGTACCTAGCTAATACTTTATTACTATCCAAACGTATATACCAGAAAGCCCATGACAGTGCGCTCGCAAGAAGAGCATGCAATGTCCGAAACCAACAAACTCACCGCATTCCTGACCGACAACCCGCGACTGATGGGCGTCCTGTTCACGATCTGCCTCCTCCTGTCACAGGCTGGCAGCGCGGCCGCGGCAAACGGCGGCACGGTCGCTTAAGGAAGATCCCCGAGTGAAACGTCAGTCGACCACCAAAATTCACCGTCTATTATCGTTGGCACACGTTCGAGAGCGAGGAGATCGACCACTTCGGGCAGCGACAGCAAGAACGGGGGCAGTTCACCGCCCGCGAGGAAGTAGCGGTCGACGCTCGAGGCGAACGGCGTGTAACACGACCCCATCGCGGTACCGAGCGTCGGGTACGTCGTGATCAGTACCTCGTAACCCTCGTCTTCGGGTGCCCGACTGATCTCGAGTAAGTTCGGGGTGCCCGATTCCGACTGGGCGATCTGGACGGCGCCGTCGCCGATGACAGAGTACTGGCCGGTGACGACGTGGCGGCGTCCGGCGACGTTGAGGGCCGATCGAAGGGAGTAGCCCGCGTTGAGGAGGCCGGCGACGAGTCGACCGACTGCGGTTGCACTCGTGTTGTCGACGTCCGCGTGGGTGACGATGCCACCGACGCTGCCGGCATCGAGCAGAGCCCGGCCCTGGTCGTAGGACTGGCAACCGTTCAGGAGGAACGTGTCGACGCCGACGGTCTCGATGTCGGTCACGTCGAGTGTCTCGTCGCGACAGACGAATCCGTCGCGCTCGACGTGGCCGATGTAGTGGAGGAAATCTAGCTCCGACTCGAGCAGCGACTGTAACCCCTCGCACGTGAGGTTCGCGTGAACGGCCACGTCGAACGGAAGTTCATCGCGGTCCCCGTACAGGTTGCTGTCGACCTCGGCGACCATTCGCTCGTCGTTGCAGACGACGCCGATCGTGATGGGGTCGCCGTTCGATTCGGACGCAAACCGGTTTTCCACCCCGGTCAGGTAGAGGTCGTTCGCGTTGATCGCCCGTCCGTCGCCGACCCAGGCACGCTCGAGTGTGTCGGTGTTCGAGACGCGAACGTACGTCGATTCCGATTCAGACCCGGACTCAGACTCAGACCCCGACCCCGACCCCGCCGACACGTCGGATCCGTCCGATGGCGCCCTCGTTGCTCTGGTAAACGCTCTAGATTCGGATCTGGACTCGGGTCCGGCCTCGACCTCGAGCTCGAACCCGGATTCGGCATCTGGCGCCGAATCGATGGGCTCCGGCGTCTCGACACGGATAACCGACAGCGCGTTTGCCGCGTACGGGAGTGATTTCGCCGACGTCAGTTCCGGCGACAGGTGCGTCGAGAGATACCACGTGGGAACCAGGTCCGCGACGGTCTCGACGGGCACGTCGAAGTAGCTGGCGACGCGGTCGGCGATCGGGGTGTCGTACAGTTCTCGAAGCGGAAGGTCGACGCGGTCGGCGAGTTGGTGGCGCTGGTGGAGGTTCAGTTGATAGCGCCCTTCGGTTCGGACGACACAGTCGAGCACGAACACGTGCTGCAGGGCCTCGGTGACGGCGCCCTCGAGCCCGTCCGGGCCGTCGAGAGCGCAGACGACCTCGCCGTCGGCGAGTAGTCGGGCCGTCTCGCCGGGCACGACGCGAGCGCCGAGGTAGTGTGCGAGAGTCGCGACGGCGTACACCGCCGCCCGGTCGCGAGGGAGCTGGATCTCCAGTCCGGTATCGGGTGGCGTGACTGCATCGGGAACGGACAGAGTTTCACCGATTTCGATCGCGGGTGGGTGACCCCGCAGCGAGGGAAACGACCGCTCCGGACTGGTCGTCTTGAGCGCCGATCCGAACGTCGAGACGGCCGCCATCAGATCGTCGACCGTCGACGTCGTCGTCACGGTCGCCGCCGGGCGTTCGTGATAGGAACGGGCTGCGAGCGTGACCTCTCTGGCCGCGTCCAGCGTGATCTGCATCTCCGTGCTCGTCGAGCCGATCGTCATCGGCCCCGAAACCCGAACGAAGAGCTTGATCGGAGCCGTGATCTCGAGGACGTACTCGCCCTCCGGGAGTGTTCGCTCGTCGAAGTCCTGACACTCGACGATCGGTGTGCCGTCCGTGTCGCGAACGAAGATCGGGACGACGTACGGGAGCGTAATCGCTTCGACCCGACACGAAACAGCGCCGTCGACGGGGTCTCGGAGTTGGTCGGTGGTCGGCCGTAACGTGACCGGGTGTCGGGTCGCGAGGGGAAAGCGACGACCCTCGATGTGGTCGACCACGATGATTTCGGGCGCCGAGTCGTTCGTTTGGAATTCGATCGTCATGGAGGGAGGAACCGACGACCGTTCGTGTTCGAGGCCGGTCGCCACCGGTGTTTTACGTGACCGACGCCGACGTGCAGTTCGAACACGTCGGTCGGTGATCGGTGTGTTTCGTCCGCGCCGGCCGAGATCGGGACGCGCGTGAGTCTCCATCGATTGCGAATGGGGAGCGGGTCCTCGAGCGCGGACGTCGGCTGTTCGGAGAGCAGGTCGGACAGCCGTTCTCTCCGGAGCCATCCGGCCGTCGAAGATGGCCACCGAGATGTCGACTTCCCGACCGTCATATGGGCTCTCAATGCGAGCCGCTGTTAAATAGTATACGCTGTGTGAACGACTGATTACAACTACCGCCAAGCGAACATCGTTCGTATTCTCGAGTGAGTGTCTCGCTCTGTACCGGTCTCCAGAATCGATCACTGCCCGCTGTTTCGATCCGTGTCGACGTCTCACCGACGCCCGACCCTCTTATAATAAAATCTGAATTTCAGGGAATCGTATTTGTATCCGGTCGGTGTAGCGAGCGTATGGAATACCAGTACACAGAACCGACCCAGCCTTCCAGTCATCGTCGAATTCAGGACGCAGACACGTGTCGGGCCTGCGAAACGCGGATCGGTGTGCGCGACCGCCGACTGACGTGGCGCATTCAAGACGGGGAGGACGTCTTCGTCTACCACTACTGCAGCGAGTCGTGTCTCCCGGAGACGGCTCCCGAAACGCCCTAGAGAGCGGACACGACGGACTCGGTCGACTCGAGCGGCGAACGGATCCCGACCGCCCGGCTATTGGCCCGTCTCTGCCGGTCCACTTGGGCGATCCCGCCGCCTCACAACCCGTTTTTGAGAAGCTTGCAGCGACACTCGGGATGGACCGGTTCGCCACAGTAGACGGAGCTCCGCCCACCGATCGGTCGCTGACACACGTTACAGATCGTCGACTGCCGAGACTGGGTGCTCATTTCACTATGGAATCGGTTCACATCACACTGTAATAAAACACTATTTTAAAAATTCTACAGAAAACAATATTCCTATCTATATCCGAATAAAAGTCTGCAGGCCGCTCGAGGACGGAATCCGTCGCCGACCGACGAACCCGAATCGAGACCGAGACGATCGCTACGATCGACCCGACGAGAGGCGATTCGTGGCCGGCGATCGCTCGAGTTCGGCGTGTCGACGTGTCACTGTGAACGAGACGTTCCGTCGGCGCCGATGTCGTCTCGAGGACGAACTGTCGATCCGAACGAGTAGTGAGTGGTTCGTGTCGTCCCGGTATTGTCGTGGACGGTGACGGTCCGTCGGCTCCGTCTCGAGGCCAGCAAGGAGGGGCCCGAGCACGGTCCCACGAGCGCTGTCGGTCGGGCGTCTGACTGACTTTGAAGGATTCGGACGTGGCCGTCGCTCGTATGGAACGTGACCTCCCCGTCGCCACGACCGCGATCGAAGCCAGCGTCGAGACGTGTCAGCGAACCGGTCGAATACTCGTCCCGTTGCTGATCGCGGCCGCCGTCACCGGCCTCGGCGTGTTCGTCTTCTTCGAACTGGTTACCGCCGTCTTGCTGTCCGTCTAAGCGACTCGATACCCGCCCCCTCGCACGCACGAATTCGCCCCTCGAGGACGAACCAGCACAACACGATACACGAGACAACGAACTCCCGTCGACGGCGAAACCCAACACATTTCGTGCGTCTCGACGACCCCTTCGAGAGAGCGAATGCAGGAACCATACGGACAACACGGTCGGTTGCTCGCCGGTGTCCTCCTCGTCGGCCTCCTGGCTGGCTGTCTGGTCTGGGCGGGGACGATGTCCGACGACCCCCTCTCGAGTCAGTACCCCGACGAGGTCGAGGTGACGCCATCGTCCGAGGCGTACGTCGGCGAGCAGGTCCGTCTCGGCGGCTTCGTCGTCGACACGGACCCCGTCGTGATCGCGACACTCGCCAGCGGGCACGGCCGGTTCACGCTCGTGGACGCGAACGACCACCTCCTGAATTCGGACCGCCCGCTCGAGCGAGACGACCGGGTAACCGCCGTCGGACGGCTCGAGGACGACTCGACGCTGGCCGTCGAGCGGGTGATGACCGGCGATTCGGCCGACACGCGTTCGATGATCGTCATCTCGCTGGTCGGGGGGCTTTGGGTCGCCGGCCGGTTCGTCCGCGGCTGGCGATTCGACAGCGAGTCGCGAGCGTTCGTCCCGCGGGAGACACGACTCACCGTAGGGGGTGTACTCGGCAAGCGACCGACGAATGGTCGGGATCGGCGGTCACGTCCGGAGAGCGATCACCAGTCCGATAGCGGATCGACTGGTGAGGACCACACCCGAACCCGAACCCGAACCGCCGCGAACGGAGGGAACCGACGTGCCTGATCTCCTCACACACGTGATCGTCGGCTACATCGTCGGCACGCTGCTCTCGATGCGGTACGTGTGGATGAAACCGGCACACGTCACGCTGGTCATGATCGGTGCGCTGTCGCCGGACTTTGCGAAGATCCAGTTGGTCGTTCCCGACGGGGTCGCCGCATCGATACTCGGCGTCCCGTTCTCCTGGAGCCCGCTGCACACGGTCGGTGGAACCGTGCTCGTCCTCTGTCTCGGCACGCTCTTTTTCGCCCCGGAGTACCGGATGCGGGCACTCGTCCTGTTGGCGATCGGTGCCGGCTCACACCACGTCCTCGACGTCCTCCTGTTGACGCCCACGGGGTACGCCTACGCCGTCTTCTGGCCGCTGACCGAGTACCGTCCACCTTCGGGTGGACTCTACGTGAGCACCGATCGCTGGCCGGCAGTCGTCGCCGGGATCAGTGCGCTGTTCGTCTGGGCGATCGCTCACTACCGCGACGAGCCGACAGCAACTGAGTGAACTACCCCACCCTACTTACAGAAATTCGAGGAGAAAGCCCACGACTTCAGTCGTGGGAGAAGTCACGCTTCGATATCCGCTCCGCACTCGCGACAGACGTTCGTCTGCCACGGCACTGTTTCCCGAATCGGGCGTTTCTCGTCGCACTGTGGACAATACTGTCGCTTCTGCGATTGGCTTGACATTGTTTTCCCCCTCCCACTGGATGTCCTACCCAATCACACTTAAGATTAGTCACTGAGAATTTTATGATTCTATATAGGTTGTGAATTCCAGAGACCGTCGGGAACGACGAACAGAAATCAAAAGTGGCCGACAGATGGGTGACGACATCCGGAACGCAGTCCCAGCGTCGGGCCGTGGTGACACCCAGAAACGGACCGCAGGTCAGTCGTCGACGGATCCTCCACAGTGACGACAGACATCCGTTTGCCACGGTACTGTTTTTCGAACGTCTCGTTTCTCGTCACACTGTGGACAATATACCTGCCCGTCGATCTCGCTTGACATGTTCTCTGCCACTCGAGAGTTTCGTCCACCGATCCGTACTTAATTATGACTGGGATAACCGTTGAAACGCACGATTATCGGAGTGATTGGACAGAACAGATACTATACCAGACGGACTCGAAGCGGAGAGCGGGCGCCGAGTAATCGATCCGTACGGTCGTCAGATCGAAACGAACGGACGACTGATGATCGATGGTCGATTGGAGAGTTCGTCGCTCGAGAGAACACCTACGTCGGGAGTTCGCTTTCACGTTCGTCCTCTGTTCCGACGTCGGTGCTCTCCTCGCCGTCGGTCCCGGCCTCGACTTCTTGGCCCCCTTGTAAGCGCCGTTCGGCTTCGTCTCGGTCCTCCGGATAGCCGACGTCGATCCGCCAGCCCTCGAGTCTGATCGCGTCGATCGTCCGCCCGCTCTGGATCAGCAGGTCGATCGCCTCACTGATCTCGTACTCGCCGCGATTGGAGGGCTGGACCAGATGGCAGGCGTGGAAGATCGCCGGCGTAAACGTATAGAAGCCGGTCATGACGAGGTTCGACGGCGGGTCGTCGGGTTTCTCGACGACGTCGGTAATCTCGCCGTACTTGTTCGTATCGCAGACGCCGTATCGATCCGCCTCCTCCCACGGGACTTCCTCGACCAGAAACGCCGCATCCGCACGATCCTCCTGCTGGCGACGGACGACGTCCTCGAGGTTGGCCTCGAAGACGTTGTCGCCGAGCATGAGCATGAAGTCGTCGTCGATGTGTTCTTCGACGGCCAGCAGTGCGTGTGCGAGCCCCTTCTGTTCGCGCTGATGGCAGTACGTGATCGGCACGCCCTCGTAATCGTCGCCGTAGTGGTCGATGATCTTCTCTTTGAGGTAGCCGACGACGACGATGAGTTCGTCCGTCCCGAGGTCGACGAGCCGGTCGAAACAGTGGGTGATCAACGGTGTTCCATCCACCTCGACCATTCCCTTGGGTTTGTCGTCGGTGAGCGGTCGAAGCCTGGTTCCTTTTCCGGCGGCGAGAACGACTGATTTCACGGTTGTAGGTCTCACAGTGTCGATCCTCTTAGTAGTTTTTCACCACGTGTGACGGGTCGACGGCCTCGAGCGGATGGTGAACTCGAGTTCGTCGTCGGGGTACGCAACGGGGCCGCTCTCCGCGAACGCGGAGCCGGCGACTCGAGGGATCGCTGTTCTCGTCTCGAAATAGATCAGGTGAAAGAACTCGTCACTCTGCACGTTCGGCCAGTTGCACGTACGGCGCCACGACACCGCGGTCGACCGCTAACTCGAGTAACTCGGTCTCCGCATCGTAGCGAACGAGACCGACGTCACACAGGTGTGGCAAGTGCGTGTGGTGCAAGTCGACGAGGATGCGTTCGTACCAGTCGTAGGACGGATTCTCCTCTTTGAGCGCGATGTATTCGGCGAGATCACCGAGGTGGATCGCTGCGGATTTCTGGGCGAGATACGCGAGCGCGTGCTGACGTCGTTTCTCGGAGAAGGCGACGAAGAGCTGTGTCGGCGGGATGCTCGTAGTGTCGATGTCCGCTTCTCTGGGGGTTCGGGTTTGGGGCTTCATGGTGTCTGCGTACTGTACCTACACACAACATCCGACAGAATCGTCGTCGTCCGACTTCAGCAGAGTACGATTGATGTGTCGTGCGTATCCACATAATGTTTGTTGTATCGGAATATCACTAGAAAACAAAGACTGCGGATCTCCGACCAGTCACCCTTCGAGGAACTCGGGTTCGTAAGTCGCGTCACCGATGGAGCTGTGTTTCTCGATCGTGACGGTCCAGTCCGGCGCATCGGTGACTGGGAGGGAGATCGTCCACTCACCTTCGACGGCAGCTCCCTGACCGAAGGCGGTTGCAATCAGCTCCTCGAGTTCGTGTTCGAACAGTTCCGTTGGTTGTGTAGAGGGGGTATGGCTCATGATAGTCGAGAGAGGCGACCAAACTCTCACACAGTTCAGGTGTGGGACGGAGATAATGTTGTCTCCTCTCGGTGGGAGTTCAGGGGAGTGTGAGAACTGAAGGTGTGACGACCGAACGCGAAAACTCGAGAACGTGAACTACCCCACCCTACCACTCGCCTGACGGCTCGCGCTGGAGGGTGGGGCTTCCTGATTCAACGACGCGCTTTGCAGATACGGACGTATCCACAGGGAGCGCAGTCTCCACAGGTCGTTCGAAAGGCGCTTGCGCCTTTCGTGATGACGAGAGAGCGGAGCTCTCTCGAACCACGTTGATTCGGAGCGTCCCGCTCCTAACCGCTTCTTGATACCGCGGGAAAGAATGTTCCACGCCGCGTTCGCGTCCCTGTCCGCCTCGAACCCGCACGCCGGACAGGAGTGTTCGCGCACCCACAGCGGCTTGTCTGTCTTGACACCGCAGGATGCGCACTCTTTCGTCGTTCCGCGCGGATTCACCGCGACGAAGTGCGTTCCTTCGCGTTCGCACTTGTATTCGAGCATCCGCAGGAACGTCCCCCACACCGCTCCTGCTCGGTTCCGAGAGTTGCCCGGTAGTTCGACCAAGCCCTTCGCATCCAAGTCCTCGACCGCCACGAGGTCGTATTCACGGGCGTAGTGGTTCGACAACTTGTGGAGGAAGTCTCGCCGCTTTCGCTTGAGGTCAGCATGACGCTCGGCCACGACACGCCGCTGTTTCTCCCAATTCATAGACCCGTGTTCCTTCCGCGAGAGGTCACGCTGTGCGCGCTCCAACCGCTCGCGTTCGTCGGACAGGTCAAGCGATTCGACGGCGGTTCCGTCGGTGTCGTG
>JAOPKB010000019.1 GCA_025517485.1 Natronoglomus mannanivorans
CCGCGAGGGGCGCAACCGACGGGCTTACCCGCTGGCGCCGAAACCAGACGCCCGGCAGGACCCGCACCTACGGTGCGGAAGCCCGCCCGGAATGGTTGGTCGCGAGTGATGCGGAGGGTAGCAGCGGCGAGTGGGGCGAACCGGAGGCGAAAAGTGGCATCTGACTGTTTTGGCTCTTTGATCACTCAACGGGATGGGATTGAACGGACCTGCTACGCTCGAAATTTCACTGGAACCATCACTTCCAATCGGCTGTTTTTTGCGAATGATTCAGGAAGAACCCTGTGCTTAGTACAGGACACTTACAGATCACTATCGCTATTGTGGCAGGATGCTAAGAGGATAAATAGATGGTGCTACTACATCAGATGTTTGCCCACGCCGTTGCAATTCGGGCAAATGCTGGCTCCAACTACCCCCTTACCATCACAACGTTTGCACATCACGACCTGCTCGTCTGGGTGTCGGCGCTGCAGTCGATGTTGACCGCGCCCATTACAAACGTCACATGAACCAGCGCCGTGTACTCCCGTCCCATTACAAGCTCCACAATCAACGATGGGGTCTCTTGGTCTCCTTCCCGACATATGTTATCTATTATATTCATAGAATATGAATTTTCCTGCAGATTGAGTCTTGAGTTCTGGTCAGTAAGCACCCTGTACGTAGCGTTCCAGAACAAGGCTGACCGCTCGAGCCGACTAACACTCACCTAATTGGGCCGAGTACTCAACGAGGGATGAGTTCACCCGATGCGCCACAGGTCGTGCAGTCGATGGGTGCCCTGCCAGCACAGAGGCTCGCAGGGATCGGCTCGTGATCGCAGCCGTCGACAGGTTCGAAGTGCCACTCGATGCGTCCGTCACCAGCGCGGGTGTTCGCGGGCATGTTCGAACCCGTCCCGCGAACCGGAGTAGTTTGTCGCCCCCTCGTGGGGTGACCCTGGGAACCGCTCGGTCGCGACCGAGCGGCGACGGATTACCCGGTTCGCGGAAACCGGTGAGTGCCCGCAACACACTCCCGCGCTGACGGACAAGACGGGCACCCGAACTCGAGACGGCCCGTCACAGCCCAATCCCGAAGCCACGACGCTGGCAGGGAGTCGACTGGAAGAACAGTGTGCGACACGAGTGACTCGGCCTCAAACACGGACTGAACACCTACCCTCACGGACTGACACTGACCCTCACTACTGACGAGTGTACTGCATCAGTTCGCCGACAGCGGCAGTAGCCAATTCAGCCGTCACCCGAGCAATCGCACGGTCTACATCGATATCCTGCAGTGAAACGATAGCCCAGTCGGATATAGATCTCACTCAGAGCGTAACGGAGTAGAATATGGAAGAACGTCAAGCCCGAAACTTCGTGCAAGAGTCGCAATCGTTCCATCGTAGGTGAAGATAAAGCTTGCTTCGGCACGAGCCGCTTCAAGCACAAGCGTTGCTTCCGTAATGTTGAACGTGATCTTCTCACGTTCTTCATACAGTTGCGTTGCAGCTAGAAAGACTTCCTTCGGCGTATTTGAGAGGGTAGTACTATCCCAGTCATCACTCCCGTGCAACACCCGGATTGCCGAGTTCTGAATATCTGCCTGTAACTGAGCTGTTTCGTGAGCTGATGTCCCATAGCGAACGCTGGTAAAGACTTCTGCGAGTACATAGACGTTGGTGTAGTAGAACGCTTGGTCACGGCTCAATTCGAAAAAACGATCAACAACTTCTTGATGTCGTGGTGACCGGAGATCAGTTAACCGCGCCAACAATGCCTCTTTCCCTAAGAAGACAGTCGATTTACCGTGATCAGCCGGGAAAAATTACTGCATCAGAATGATCACGAACTGGGTCCGCTCCGTGCACCGGTTACTCCTCGTCTGTTTCCTTCTCGACGTGGATACGCTCTCGGTCAAGAAGCGAATCTTCAGTGTTCGCGAGCGGTGGCTCTCCAAGTTCCTCTGGATCGATACGGCCACCACTCAGGAACTGCTCAAGCGGCGATGACCCATCGTTGGAATTGCTTTTACTCGACATGAAGACTCACTTCTGTTACTATCATTGCATAGGCGGGTACAGTACTAAAAATCACTGGTCCATCCTTGCTATTGTTGGTCGTGGTTTCGGATGTCTTGGAATCCTGCTCATCAAACTCGAGACCGAATCTAAGAAACCAAATTTCGGTCAGTGATGATCGAACCATCGATACGCCGCATCTCGAGCAGTTAATCCGATACTGGTCAT
The DNA here is from genome assembly GCA_025517485.1 of Natronoglomus mannanivorans. Lineage (GTDB taxonomy): Archaea > Halobacteriota > Halobacteria > Halobacteriales > Natrialbaceae > Halomontanus > Halomontanus mannanivorans. The sequence continues at coordinate 2,237 of JAOPKB010000019.1, forward strand.
CACTAGAGACAGCGGAGGGTGGAACATGGTTGCACTGTCGGCAGGTTCGTAATGGCATTCGATTCCGCTGTTGTCGGGATTCGAAGTGATGGTTGATCTCCTCATCCTTCAGGAGGCGATAAAACCTCTGATAGCACGAGAAGTCTACTTGTTCTTGTCTCTGACGAAGCGTTTCGCACGATTCCAGACCGAACCTCGCCCATCACCTGAAGTGGTATCACTGTCCGTGTCGATAGCAGGCTGCTGATTGAACCGCTCGAGCCGCTCTTCACTCACTTCGAGTCGCTCTCGAAGCGCTCGATTCTCCTGCTCGAGTCTCTCGATGCGATCATCTTTCTGCTCGAGTACTGCTTCAAGATCGGTCATTCGCTCACTCAACAACTGATTCTTCTCGGCCAGATACGCTGCTCGGGCACCATCAGTTCCACCAACGGTCTGTTCAGTTGAGGACGTCGAGACATCTCGAGATTCTCGATGACCGACCTTCTCACCACTTGGCTTCTCACTCGAGGGATCATACACATCGTCCGTATTCGCGATCGCCCGTTCGACCGTCTTCTCACCGTACGTCGAGCCATCGCTGTAGTGGACGTCGTCCCACTTCCCCCGGATCAGCCCCGACTGTCGAAAGAGCCGATCCACTCGAGCAGCGTCCCCACCGGTCCAGAACGCCAGCAGACAACACAGTGCCATATCCGCTTCCGACTGACTTTCGTAGCCGGTCGTCGAGCCACGCCATAGCCGGTCGAACTTCTCGCCGTTGCTCGCCGACCGTGCCTTCTCGAGGAGTTCCTCGTCCTCGAGCGTTGGCTGCTGACTGGATGTACCGGTATTCACATCTCCAGCAGAGTCGTGATCTGCATCTAACGTCTGCTGGCCCGGCTCAGCGGAAGACTCCGTCTCAGCGATATACTCGTTGTACACAGCTTCGAGTGAAGCGGATCGTTCCCTCACTCGAGCTGGCGTCGCGTCGACGTGATCGCCAGTCACCGTAAAGAACCGTGCCGTCTCGTACATCTCGACTGACCCACGCCGGCTTCGATCACCGGGAAGTGACCCACGAACGATGACGTGATAGCCCGTCCCCGACGGCGATACCTCGGTGAACGAATCGAGTTCAACGATAATCTCTCGAGCATCCGTACTCGGTGACCCCGTCTCCGGATCACGGCAGTCGTCGAGGTCGATCCCAACGAACGGGTCATCCTCGGTAAATACGAACCCGATTCCAGCAGCATCCCCATCCTCGAGGTACTCGAGTGCCTCGTCGAACGGACGCCACGTTTTGGGGTCAGTCGCCGAGGCGTACTCGCCAGTACCGGGAACAATCGGGACCTTCGTCGCTTTCCCATTGCGGTCCTTGATACGCCAGCAGATCCACTGTTCTCGATCCACTATCGCGTCTGGAATCCGGTCCGACTGAACCGATTTCTCTCCACTATCTGTCATTCTCTCTTCCCTCGGTCTAATGCTTGGCTCTCGAGCCATTCATCTACTATCAAGTGGCCGATAAAACGCCACTGGCACTTCCACTCAAGTAGCCTCTTTCCAACGGGGGGTACCCCCTCTATACTAGTTGGTTTTGAACCCGATTTTACCCAGGACAGCCACGACGTCTTCCGGTTAGTACATGGGACACCGTAAACTGGAGATATTGGGGACAGCGATTTACATGGGACACGGTTCGACCAGGAGGGTAAAAATACCGGTAACAATCCCTCTATCCCTATTTTTCTGATCGTATTTACCCAGGACACTACGTGTGCTGACTGATCAAGGGGTGAACTCATGAATCTGATACCTTCGTGTCCTCGAGGAGCTGATATCCCTCGTCCGTAAGCGCGATACCAGTATGAATATAGATACGTTCTCCATTCGATCGGGGGCGGTCAGTATCTGCCTCAACGAGGTTGCCTAGTTTGCGTGCAAACCAAACGTCGTTCGTCCCATCAAGGTCGTGAATATCAGCCCACGCCTCATAGGCCTGGAAGAGTTCCTGCTTCGGGATCGATGCCTCTTCTCGTTCGTCGACGTAGTGATCGACGAAGATCTCAACCCCGTCATCATCCGGATCGAGGTCGAACTCGGGACTCCCATCACCCTGCTGTGGGTCTGTTGGCGAGGTTTCACTGGGATCAGTAGCAGCAGATGACGCGGGCGGATTACAGAACAACGAATCAAGAGCATCAGACAGCGGTTCTCTCTCTCCGTTTCGATAGAGCTGCGGCTGGTCTGCAGAAAGAACCACAACAAGATACTCCCACTGTTCGTGATCTGGCTCAACCAAGTCTTCAGCAGGGAGAAACGGACGGTTGATCGTCGTCCACTCCGCTTCAAATGCCTCCGAATCCTCATAGATGTGGGTGTCTCCCTGTTCGTATACTGTGTACTGGCCTGTGGCTGGATCATAACTGTAGTACGCCGGCATCGCATCTTTCGGGAGGGCAGTCCCCTCTGCCACGCGGGCAAACACAGTCTCGCCATCCGAGAGAACGTATTCATCACCCTCTCGAGTCCAAGTTGTGCGCTCTGACCCATCAATCACCGGACGAACAGCAGTGACACCGCCACGGTCAGTTGCACCGCCACCGAAGGTCACGAGTTGATCCGTATTGTAGAACTGCTTAGTGCCGTCTGCCTTCTCCCGTATCGGCGGCTCGAGTACGTTTTCAAGACGGGCCGCCCACTGTACCGGATCGTCCTCACCAGGACGAACCACGAACATCGGAACACGACCAGCTTCCTGCGCACGCCTGAGGTTCTGCAGAACCTTTGCCGGTCGATTCGGCGTCGTCGTTTCGGCTTCGAGCGCGAATTCGACGTCGAAATGAGGATGCGTTGCGATCCCATCGGGCTGCTCGCTGCCATCCTGTTCGAGAATATCGACACTGAAATCGAGTCGCGTGAGTGCAGCTTCGAAATCGAACAACAAAGCATCGTGATCCGACCCACCTGCGGACCGCACATCGCCAGTCTCGGGAGTTGCAATCTCTTCACCCTCGTCGGTCAGCCGAACCACGACCGTTTCATCGCGAACACTGAGATCGACGTCGATCAGCGGCGACTCCTGGCGGACGTCGGGAAACTCCTCGAGTTCAGTATCGGCTGCCTCGAGTTCGCCGTCATTCTCGAGTTGATCGACAACTTCCTCGTCGACGTCGGTCACGGACACCCAGCCGTTCTGATCGCGAACATCCTCGCGTAACTGGACGGCACGAATTGCTTCGGCCATTACGCGATCGACAGTAAGTGCATCGGGACTGGCCACCCCGTTGTACTCGCGGTACATCAGGTTCCGGAGGATCGCCGTATCGGTCACCGGGTCCGTGCCGTAGCGCTCGAGACTCCGTTCGATAATCTCATCCACATCACTCGAATCCCGAAGCGGTGGGTACGGCGGGAACGTTCGAAGCAATACAGGCTCCGAGTATCGACCACCCGAGAGCGGAATCCGTGTCCACACTTTGAACTGGTCGGTCGTGATGAGGTCTTCCGCCGTGTAGTCACGGAAGCGTTTCATCAACAACTCGGCGTCGTCGCTGTCGTTGACCGAAAACGTAAGGAGGTTGTCGCAGTTGTTCTGCATCGCTTTCAGCGTGTCCTCATCGAACTGTGAGGGGTACTGGGACGCGAGCGTCACCGACAGCCGCATCGATCGAGCTCGAGCGAGCATCGACTCGATATCGAGATTGTCGCTCGCGATGTCGTCGAACTCGTCGCAGAGGACGAAGTACGGCTCCGGCGTCGTCTCCAGTTCGTACGACCGTCGCTGGATCGCCGACCAGAGGTTCCGCATCACGCCGAGGGTCACCATCTTCTTGATATCCGTGTTCTCGACAGGCGTCCGAACGATGACGATGCGGTCGTTGTCGATGATATCTCGAAAGTCGATCGTGCTCTCGCGGTGGGCGATGATTCGGCGGATCACCGAGTTTTCGACCCACGACTTGATGCGTTTCAGCAGCGGCCGAACCGTCTCGTCTTCCATCTTCGCGATCTCGAGACAGAATTCACGGATGTAGGGGTCTTCCACATCGAGTGCGAAGTTCTCCCGCCGCTCGGCGTTGAGCAACGTGAAGTACATATCGATGACCGAGAACGGCTTGTTCGACTTCATCATGGCGCGGGCCATCGACTCGGTAATCGCCTCCATGTTGATGCCCCAGTAGTCGGACGTGTCGAACACCGCTTTCAGGTTCTCGACGCGGTTTTCGATCTCGTTTTCGAACTCCTCGATCGTCTCACAGTCGGGCACCTCGAGGAAATTGAGGCCGACCGTCTTCTCGTGGGTCGTCGATCCGGGTTCGATCCAGACGATGTCCTCGAGACGGTGGGCGGGGAGCATCCGAAGCAACTCTCGCGAGTCACGGCCCTTGGGATCGAAATAGGTGAAGCCGTAGCCGGCGTAGGCCCACTGGACCATCATATTCAGAAGCTGAGTCGTCTTTCCGTAGCCGGTCGTGCCAGCGATCCAAGTGTGCCGGAAGAGCGATTCGAAGCGCAATGGAGCTTCACGAAATCCGGTTTGGGGATCCTCCGTGTAGCCGACCCAAAGTGGGGCGGGTGCATCGTACAGTCCGGCTTCGAACATCTCGCGAACGAACGGACCCGCGACAGTTCCCTCGTCGACGGTCTCCGTGATGATCTGCTTCCCGCCGACACGGATCGTCTCACGATCGACGATATCGTATCCACTAGCGGGGTCTGACTGCTGTCCCGGTTCGCTGGCCTCGTGAGCTTCCTGTTCCTCGATGTTCGAGGAGAGCACAGGGAGGTTTTCACCGGAAGTGTCGTCTGCTGTCTGCTCACCGTTCTGGTCGTCATCAGTGGATTCTGAACTCCGACCGAGGAACCGATCAATAACCATCGTATCCCTCCGGCTCTCGAGTCGTCTCTTGGAATCGCTCTGCTGTCTCATCCGGCACACCAGGAGGCGGCCCATTTGAAAGGTCGGCGTCGGATTCGTATCGCACACCGTCCGCCGGGATCCGATCACCACGCTGGGTGTAGCGCCAGTCGATCTTCGGCGTCTCGATCTCCGAGTTCGGAATGTGAGCGACACCGGCGAGTTCGTCGACGGTCATGATCATGTGGCGATCGATCCACTCGCGGTCGCTCATCTGACGAACGAAGCGCTCGAGTCGTTTGGCTCGCTTTGACTCGCTCCGATGCCAGATTGGCGTATCGTCGAGTCCCTGCTCGGTAATCGCGTTGTAGTACTTTCTGAACATCCCCGCAACCCCGCGGGCTCGAGCCTCAGCTTCGTCCTGATTCGACGAGGCGGCGAGCACGCGAATGTTTACGTGGAACGCCTGCTGGCCACGCTGCTGTTCGATGACCGTCGCAGCCCGTTTGTCCTTCTCGCTTGGTGGCCGCGTCTGTGGATCGATCCACCTGACAGAGGTTCCCTGTCGGAGGGCATGAGCAAGTTCGTCGACGCTGTTGTGCTTGAAGCGATCACCGTCGGTCCACGACTGCTTCGCCGGTCGAAAAACGACCTGCGTTACAACAGTGCTGGTGTCAAGGGAAAGCATCTCGCTCGTGATTTCACCGTACGGGTCGGTCTCGAAGCCTTCCGAGTGGTGGTGCCGTATCGGGTAGTACGGAATCAACTCCATTTCGAGGCGCGCACCGGCGACGTACTGGTCGGGTTCGATAACAGGGAAGGTGGAGCGATCCTCGACAGAGAAGACTTCGCTGTTAGCGTAGTTGTTCCCGACGCGACGGCGGAACTTGTCGGCAGCCGCCTCGGTTGCCGCGTGCATATAGAACTTGATCTTGCCCTCGTCGAACCAGACCTCGAACGAGTGGTGATCACTCGTGTTCTTCCCCCGAAAGTTCGTCGTGACGTCGTGAAGTGACTGAAGGAGTCCGGCGCCATCGACGATTCCCTGATTTTCCTTGTAGGGCCGGATCCGAAGCAGGACACCGGCGTCGTTCTCACACTGGTGGACGAACGGCTCCTCGAGATCGAGTCGGGTCGCCTCATACTGTGGGGATCGACCGAGGGCCTTGCGAAGCCAGGAGATCATCGTTCGACCTCGCTAGCCGTCAGCGTGTCACTCTCTTGGCCCTGCTTCCCCCCGTCACCGTCGGAATAGGCGAGGACATCGGACGCATCATCGGTGATCCCTGTCTCGAGAACCGCGGCTACGAGTTCCTCCTGTGTGAATCCCTGCTCGAGGATGCGGGTCGCTTTCGCTTCGGAGAGATCGAAACGGTTCGTGAGTGCGTTAAGTCGGGCCTCGTTCTCGACGAACTGCTCGAAGGAGACGTACTCCTCGGGGTCGGCACTGATTGTCTGTTGGATAAACGCACGATCGTCCGGCTCGTAGTCGATGACGCGTTTTTCGAATTCGTCGGCAACGACGTGTAATGGATACGTTCCGTGTTCTTCGATATGAACGAGTGACTGACTGTAGCCAAGGTCCTCTTTTCCGGCATCGGCGTTGCGGACGTACTGACGCTGCTCACGCGTGAGCCCGATTTTGTCTGCGGTCTCGTCGTCCAGATCGGGAAGCTTGTGGAACACTTTGATCGGACACATCCCGATGATCTTCTCGGCCTGATCCGTCTCGTAGAACTCCTGGGCAGTCTGTGAGAGCAGTACCATTCGGAGGCCAGCGTGGCGCTGATGCCGGAACGCCGTCTCGAGGAAATCGAGGTTCGCCTGGTCCTCGAAGAGATAATGGGCCTCGTCGATCGCGAGTTCGACGTTTCGATCAGTGTGCTTGGCCTGCTGGTAGATCGTACTCAGAAGCAACTGCATCAGGAACGTCTGGCGGTCGATCCCCGACGCACTCCCTTCGATCTGCCCGAGGTCGATGTAGACAACCTTGTTATCGCCCTCGAGGATGTCGATCTCCGATGGCAGAGACAGGTTCTCGTAGGTGCCGCCCTCCCGAAACGGCTGCAGTGAGATTGCCAGTTCGTCGGCGTACTGGGCAGCACGTTCGCGAGCCGAGTCCGACTCGGCGATGTTGTGTTCGTCGGGATTGTCGGCGATGTCCGAGAGAATTCGGTGGACGTCCTGCATCGTCGGCGAGTTCGCCGACGTGTGCGTCGAGACGTCGTCCTCGACGACGCCGGCCTGCCGATACACCTCGTCGATCACGTACGAGAGGACACCCGTCTCAGCGCCGAGTTCGATATCACGGGCGCCGAGGAAGTTCTCGAGGACGGCGTAGACCTCGTCTTTCTTCGCTGAGAGTGGGGAGACATCTCCATCGTCGAGGATATGTTGTGGCGTCTCTCGGATCTCGAGTGGATTGAGTCTCGTATCGCCGCCGACGGTGATCGTCTTCGCGTTCAGGGCGTCGGCAATCCCTCTGAAGCCACCGACGGGATCGACGAGGACGAGCATCGTGTCGTGACGGCGTTTCATCATCCGGAGATGGCGCATGATATCGCCGAACGTCTTCCCGGCGCCAGGCATCCCAACGACGAGTTCGCTATGCCCGGTCTCGAGGGCCCACGGATCGATTCGGACGGGTGTCCCGTTGTGGCCGTGATAGCCGTACTCGATGCCGTCGTCCATCATGAGGTAGTTCGACGAGAACGGGAACATCGCGCCGATCGCCTGGTTGGTCAGCGTCGACATGCGATCGTGACCGAGTTCGTTCGCACCGAGTGGTGAGACGGTTGCAAGTCCCTTCTCCTGCCACCGGTTCGCGACCTTGAGCGTACAGTTCGCAGGAGCGTCCTTGATGATCGACTGAAGACGCGTCGTGTGATTCTCGAGTTCCTGTTTGCTCTCCGCGGTCAGCCTGATGAAGACGCCAGCCCGGTAGAACGAGGCTCTGTTCGCTCGCACGAGCGAGCGCATGTACTTCGCCTGGTCGATATCCTCCTGCAGATCCTCCGATTTGAGGCTATTCGAGTCGTGCTGGTTGATTTTGAGATCCGCGATCCAGTCGGCCATCATGTCCTTTGCGGACTGGCTATCGAACGGATCCAGATGGATGCTGATGTCCGTCTGCAGCTCCGTTTCGAGCAACAGTCGCTCGAACAACCCATCGACGGGTTCTTCGGGGAATTGCTCGATCCAGAACGTCCGGACGTACGTCTCGTCGTTGATGATCGCGTGTGTGGTCTCCCAGTCGACTGTCGACGGTGCGATGATCGACTGGTGCATCGTCGACGTGTCCTCGAGTCGGTCCGTGGGTGGGATGTCAGTCTCACCGGCTTCGGACTCGAGATCTTCGAGGGAGATGTCCCACTCCCCGTCTCGATCGTTATCGTCGGTCGCCGTGCCAGCCCTCCCGTGTTGCTCGGTCAGTGCGTCGGTAACATCGTCAGGATCGGGCGTCGACGGAACGCCATCACTGATGCCGTGGGAAACGACCGGAAACGTCCCAATTGCCTCCGTAAGATCGTGATACGCTTCGGGACGACACGTCCAGTATTCCTTGGTCACACGAGCGAGCTCGTACGCATCGACCGGGCTGATCGAACAGCGATAGAGTGACGATCCGTCACGGCGGAGCTGTGCGAGTCGCGACTCGAGTGCGTCTTCCTTGAGTCGATCGTAGTCGCTCTCGGTTAGATCATTAGACTGGAACCGATCGAACGGACGCCCGATGACTGGAAGAGATGCGAGGTATGCGAGAACACTGTCGCCGGTCTCGTCAAACTGCTCGACGTCCGCGTCAGTGACAGCAGTGATGAGATAGTACTCGCGGATCGTCGTCGTTTCAGAATCGAGATCGCCGTTCTCGTTGGTATTTCCGGAGAGATACTCGGTGAGCAAACGCTTGAGGACCGGCCGTGAGCGAACGTCCTCATCACCGAGACGCTGTTGGTGAGCACGAACGACGTCGCCCTGGTCGATCTCTCGACTGGTGAGATAGAACTTCACCGGGAAATCGATCGTCGCGTTCGCGAACTCCGACAGTGACTGGACCGCTTTCGCCCACGCTTCGTCGTCCTCGAGGGCCATGTTGGCTGGTTCGACCTGTACTGCACCAACGAGTGCGCCGTCCGTTCGCTCGATCGCGTGTGGATAGACGCGATTGAGACGGGTCATGTACCGGACTTCGCTGTTGTCCTCACCGCCGTGCGTGTACTCCTTGTTCTTGATCGCCCAGCCGAAGCGAGCGACGAGCCACTCGGTGAGCCAGAGATGTGATGGCTTCACCTTGTGGAGGAGGACGAGTGACAGCGAGAGCATCAGACCGAACCCGAGGACGGGGATCGTGAACGAGGGTGGAACGAACGTCGCTGCGACGACGGTGACGAACGCCACAGCGAGAAACAGCATGAGTTCGCCGATCGTGTAGCCGCGGAAGAACGCTGTTGTTCCGCCGAGCGATTGATGGATTTTTCGCGCACTGTACTCGCTGTCTGCTGTATTTACACTCATAGGAAATCACCACCGTGAGACCTTCTGCTTCGTGTTTTTGAACCCCTGCTTTGCACGCTTTGATGCGGTCTGCGTGACCTGACGGGCGTCATCTTTGGCCTTATCGCGCATGCGACCCGTCTTCGACTTCCGCAAATTGTTGTACTGACCGGCATTCTTCTTCACCGAGTCAGCCGACGCACCGAGCTTGTACGCTTTCGAATTGCCACTTCCGAGTGTTGTCTGTCCGCTCTTTGTGAGTGCTCCAAACTGCTTGTTCGCGTATCCACGGTGGACGTTCTGGGCACCGCGAACGGCCGTCCCTGATGCCCGTTTTGCCTTCGCAGCACCAGCTTTTGCCGCCGCCGGGTTCGTTGCAGAAACACCCGTCTTTGCAATTGTCCGCATCGCTGGGCTACTCCAGTACACTACCATGACCATCGCAAGAACCGCTGCAGGAATCAATGTCAAGCCGAGAAATAACGAAAAGAGTCCTCTGACGGATGTTTCGAGACCACCAATCTCCCATCCAAGACGGAAAAGAATCGCTGGCGGGAGGCCAGCGAGTACTAATCCGGGATAGATGCCAGCAGCCCGACGTGCCATATTCGACGCTGGACTAAACGGCCACGTGTCGATCGACCAGCAGACGCCGAGAAGCGGCATGAGAGGGGTTAACACAAGGATTGCTATCCAGCGTAGAGCAGCGACAAATCCAGCAACGATTAAAAAGAAATTCGAGACGAGAACCATCGCGAGAATTGCAAACGTCCCACCAAGCGAGGATTGAATGAGGCCGTCGAGGCCTCCAGACATATCGTCAACTGGAGCAATCGTCATTCCGATTGCGTCAATGAATTGCAACGGGATCGATACTAGTGGGAACCAGACGAAGGTCCCCATGAATACGAGTCCCATTCGACGCACGAGACGTTTCCGTCGATAGTCGCTCATCGATCCCGCTCGAAGGCCGAGAAACGCGAAGGCGATAATTAACGTCATAATCGACAGCGGCAGGATATACGGCAGATACACGTCCTGATACAGACTTATCCAAGGCGTGTTATCCGGAGTGCCAACGACCATGTATCCCGAATCTGATGTTGGCGCTGGAACGCCGACGATCGGGCCTAAAAGCGCTTCATAGATGCTATTTACAAGCCCAAGAAGCGCATCAGTGATATCCTCGATGACGTTCTTGATTGCGTTCTCGACTTCCTCTTGCAACCATCCCATTTAGTTCTCACCTCCGCCTGCTATCAGTTCGTCTGAACTGTCCTCAATAGAGAGTTCACAGGACTGATCGCCGTCGTACGTGATCTGCTGAGTATACGATGGATCCGGCCCGACCCGAACGACGGCCGTCACGGTCATCGGTTCCGTTTCAAGTACGTTACAGTCGAGAGAATGAACTGCATCATTAGTCGCATAGACCGAACCCGCAGAATAGACAGTAGTCTCTCCTGGCGGCAAACGCTTCTCATGATAGTACGATTGTGACTCCTTAGATTGCAGTCGAGCAACTGGAGCACCCGCCCACTCGAGTTCGGTGAGCAATGAGGGAATCGTCCCCGTATTCTCGATGACGACTGCCGCGTATTCGTCCCAGTGCGGGAGGTCTGTGTCCCACTCCATGTCGGGATTCTCCGCAGCCCACAGCACATCCGTGATCCGACACTCTGCCTCGAGAGTGGCCGTCGCTGTATCGATTTGCTCGTCACCGTTGAGGGCGACTAACTCGTAGTCGCCGGTGACAAAATCGTCGGACCGGCCGAGAATTTCGAACGACGTTCTGGTTTCACTGCTCTCGAGGCGCTGTTGATCGTACAGTTCACCGTTCGGATCGACGAGATTGATGAACTCGACCGAGGCGTCGTCAGCGATCTCGATCTCGAGTTCGTCTTCTTCCATCGCGACGTCAAGGAAGACATCACTCTCTCCGGAAGCAAGGCCAGAATCGGTACTGTTGTTCTCTGGGTCAGAGGATGAGTCCGACGTACAGCCGGCAAGTGCGGCTGTGCCGAGTCCAATGCTAGCGAGGACTGATCGGCGGGCGATACGATTGTCGTGTGTAGGGGTATTTCCTGTCATTGTTGATCTATAAGTCCGAGGAACGTCCCTCTGGTCAGATAGTCGAATCCGAACACGGCCGCAGCAAGTGGAACGAACCACAACAGAGTCACGAGAGCCAACTGAACGAGTGTCCGAAATTCGGGGAAGTTCGGTGGGAGCTTCGTTCGATCCTCAGCCGACGCATATGGTCGATCTGTATGCCACCATTCCTGGGGAACATACTGACCACGAACGAGCGACGATGAAGAGCCGATCTCGAGAACGGCCATTCCACTGGCGTTCACGGGAGTCGATCGATCACCGATCACAACCTGGCCGGTCGAAACTGCATTGCCGGTTGTGTTCTCCGTGACCTCCGCACGCACAGTGGCACGTGTCGAGTTCGACTCGAGAACGGACAGTGTGAGATTCGTCTCGCGGACAGTCTGCGGTTCGTCGAGGGAAACGGTCTGTGACTGGCCCTGAACGACTCCCTGTAGCGTGACTTCGTCGAACGCCTCTCCCTCGAGTGTCGTCGAGCTGAGGGCGATCGAGTCCGCATCGACGTACGTCTCAGCGGGATCGATATCGATGTTCTCTGGGAGAGATGGACCAGACCGTTCTGCTCCCCAGGCTTCCTCGATGAGAAGCGAGTTCTCGCCGGCGATCGATTGCGTTGGCACATCCGGACTCTCCCGATCCGGATACGCGTGAACCTGCAGCGGTCGCATCGACGACTCGGTCCGAGTGGACTCCGTTGCCGTCCTCGTGACCATCGTATGCCAGCCGGATTTGCCGGCGGTGTAGAACCACCAGTTGCTCCGAGCCTGGACATCACCGTCGACGTCGATGGTGGACCACGTCGAATTGGCGTTGATAACTGCACCCGTCCGATCGTTGTCCGCCTCGAACTCGACTCGAGTCCCGGAACTCTCCGAGAGCTGGCTGACGACGACGTCTCGAGAGGCCGTGACCGTCTTCGATCGCTCGAGGTGATCGACCTCTTCCGACCAGAGACCTTCACAGACACGATCGACGACGACCCAGTCCGGACAGTCCAGCGTGACGTGCTTGATCGTGGCCGTGATCTCTGCCTCGACGGTCAACTCCACCGGGCCAGAGAGATCTTCGTAGGAAAGCGTCGTCTGGTGACCATCGCTCGTGCTGAGCGTCTCCCCATCGGCTTTGAGCTCGATCGAGTCGACACTCGTCTCCGTGAGTGACCACTCTTCTTGCTCACTTCCAGACGTATCGTCTTCGGGAAGCAGGACCCGGTAGTCACTGATCGTGAGGACATCGCCGTCAGGAGCGACGTACTGAGTCGTTCCGTTATCCTCGTGAAGGATCGTCGACGGCTGAACCGCGTAGATCTCGACGTACGCATCCTTGATGTACTCGTCATCCTCGAGCGATGCGCCGTTCGGATGGACGGATTCGTCATCACCACCAGGAGAGAAACCTTCGAAGTCACCGTCGTTCCACGTCTCGACCGCGTCCGGTGGCTGCTCGAACGACACGTCCGTTGATTTCGCGAGGCGAGTTGCAAACTCGCCATCGGACGAGACGTTTGCTCCCTCGAAATCATCGACCGACAGATTACCGTCGTCGACGTCCTCCGACCAGAGTATCTGGAACGTACTATTCTCGACACCGTAGGCGGGACCATATTCCGGTATCGCCGAGGAATTATCCGGATTTCCGGTTAGCCCTGTCTGCGCAGTAACGCCACCCACAAGAATAGCAGTAGTGCTCACAAACACGGAGAGAGCGAGCACAACGACTATCGAACGGATGGCAAGCATTGCTGGATCGAATCAGGGAACGAGGATTACTGTCCAAACTCTCATCGTAATTGTCAGAAAGGTTTCACACAGTCTGAGAAGCTGAATCCCATCTGGCTACCGATGTTATCTATGAGTTCGGGAGAGATGAGCGCGATTACGATGATCCCGAACCCGACACCGGACATGACGAGTTCCTGTTTCGCCGTATTCTTCTTCTCGGGATTACCGCCAGCGCGCATGTAATCGAGCCCAGACTTGGTAAGGTAGTACCCGGTTGCAGGAAGGCCAAGCCCGGCGATCGCTCCGAACACGATGGTAATGCCTGTCTCGACGCCCGTCCCACAATACACGTCACCGACGTTCGACTGTGCAGTTGCTGTACTGGTCATGACGAGAAAGACTCCTACCCACACGGTGAGTGAGAGAACTCGCGGGGAGATACTGACGATGGGTGTCTGCAAATAGCTCGACGATTCACCGGAGTCAACTGACGTTTGATTACTCATACTGAGGGGGTTCTGCATTGGGCGATTCGAGCAATTCCTCGAGGTCCGAGGTCTGCTCGACCAGTGCTTCACGAAAAAGCCCGGGCGCGTTGAGACTGGTTGTCCAGTGGATGAACAACACGTCGGCAGGCATGATTGAAACCGTCCTGTTGATGGTATTTTGGCGCATTCATTACCTAATCCAATAACCAACAACAAACCCTGCTAGTGGTAGATATATAATAGTTTCTGATTGGAATTATTCAGGTTATTTTTTGGTATAGAATACAAATTCTAAATGGATGGAGTCGGGCTAATGGAGAGACATGGAGTCAGTTGAGAGAAAGGAAACAGGCAACAACGATTCCACACTGAAATACCGTTAGGCTCGAAAAGTTACCCCACAAAATAATGTGTTCGGACAACGTGGGGTAACTATGGCGAGTGATGATTCTTCAAAGCCCTCTGCACCAGACTTGCCAGCGTATCTCCAAGAGCCCCTCGAGAGGCAATCACCAGACCGACTCGAGTCGATCGCGGACTATGCTACCGAACTGGCGACCTGGAAACGAAGACAACGAGAACGCGAACTCAGGCAAAAGCGAGCCGAGGAAGTCGTCGACGACGAGGAACTCGAGAGTCTCGAAGAACGTGAGATTGCGACCGATCCCGAAGCGTATGAAGACGTCCCGACCAGCGGCGCCTATATTACGATCAAGGAAACGAAGCCAGGCTACCACTACTATTACTGGCAATGGCGAGACGGAGAGAAGTGGCGCAACGAATACATTGCGCCAGTGAATCCAAAGCAAGGAACTGGATCAAATACGGCTCAATAGTGACTCATTCTCGAATCAACTCTACAGATTCTATAGCAAGGATAACCACTTCAAGAGATGAGTCTCGAGAGTTCATTGATATCAACCGAACTTAATTCCTGAAACGGTGGTGTGGGTATGATCAATAGATTGTGTCAAATATAATTAGAATTGGCCATAATTCCCGAAACGGTGGTGTGGGTGATATATGCAGATTGTGATGAAATTCTTTGAAACCAACTGTAATTCCTGAAACGGTGGTGGGGGTGAAGCAGAATCACGAATATGAACGGTCGTTACTAATCTGATGAAAATCAATATTGGAGAATCGAGTCGTGTCTTTAAGGATTTCAACGGCGATCTCGGTATCGACCTGTAACTGATACTCCCATGCTGGTCCACCGATTGATCCCGCAGCTACTTTTTCACCGTCTGCGATACCCTGCATATCAAGTTCACGGAGATGATCCTTGAAGCGTCGCTGACCGAGTTTATCGGCATCAACTTTTGAGGCAATACTCTTGTATACTCCGTAGATGGGTTTAGCACGGACGGGTGCATCTCCAGAGAGTTCCAGTGCAGTAAGGGCTGCAAGCGCTAAGTGGGCCTGCGTAGTCATCTTGCGCATTGCTTCAATGACGGCCTCTCGTTCGACAAGAGTTTGAGCTTCGCGAGCGTGATCTGCGTTAACGTGTACCTCATTATTTTTATCAGCTAGCTCACCGGCCTTTCGGAGATATTTGATAGCCTGTCGAGCATCCCCCGTGTCCTGCGCTGAAAGTGCAGAGATCAGTGGGATCACTTCATCAGAAAGAACCTCGCTTTGGAACAAAAACCCTTTATCAGAGTTATCGACATCAACGATATCCCCATTCTGGTCCGTATCAGTGCTTACCTTGTCAGAGGGAATGAGTTCAGTATCACGGAACGCTTTGGCTGCTCTCCGTCGCAGGATCTGTTGAAGTTGTGTCGCATCATACGGAGAAAATAGAACAGAATCATCGTAGAGTGAACTTTTCACTTTTGGGCTAAGGTTATCACGCCACTGAAGGTCATTACTGATACCGATTATACTGGGAAAAACGTGATCATCGACGTAACCCTGTGCTCGAGCCCGAGGGAGGCTATAAAGAATTCGGTCATCGTCACCAAGTGTGTCGATCTCGTCAAGAACGATGATAATAGTTCCACCAATGTCGTTCATCGCCTCAAACATCATGTCCATGACGACGTCGGTTGCATACCCTGTTGGTCGACTACGACCAGTGAGTTCTTGATAGATCCGAGAAGCGGCTTTATAAGATGTCGAAAGGTCATGAGACTCGCAAGAGACATAACAGGTGGTGAGATTCAGGTGATTCGACTCGTGTTCAGCATGGTGCTGGAGTTCAGATAATTTTGCTTTAGCAGCAGCAGTCTTCCCCTGTCCTGCCTTGCCATGAAGAAACACGTTATTCGCACCTACTCCTCGAGCTGCTGGAGCCAATGACATATGAAGATCGTCCATTTCATCCACTCTTTCTGGGAGATCATCGGGATGATGTTCTTCACGGAGTACCTCCTCTCGTTTAAAGATTGGTGAGGTTTCTGAAAACTGAGTCATACTGGTGTTCTCTGGTCAAGAGGTAATAAAACCCCCTCTTCAGGAATGTCTCGAATGTCCCTAATAGTAGTGGAGGGGGAACGAGAAGTACCACACCCCCACCACCGTTTCATCAATTCTCCGCAGGAGGAATAGGTAGGGGTGAGATTTGGAAGATAACGTGTATCGGCCGAAATCACTCGATAGAAGGATTATTAGAACGGTTCTAACCTGGGACAGTTGAAATAGACTCTATTATATATTATAACGTTTTCCTCTAGTAGTAGTAAGGGTAGCAGTAGAAGTCTTCTACAGCAAATATACCATCCTAATCTAGTCTTCACTCCGAACCTTTATAACCTATTTCGAATATCTCGCTGCAGACCCTGATTTTGGACTCTTCTCTCTCAGTGTAGAATTCATGAAACGGTGGTGTGGGGGTAGTTCTTTCTGCTACGCTCTTGTGTAGTACATTGTTGATGTAGAGCTGTCTTGCGATTCTACGCTAGTCGGGTAGAAACAGAATCTGGGAACAAAGCCACTCACAAGACTGGTTTTGACCTTACCTCTAGTGGTCGCGTCTGTATCAACAATCTCCTACGGAAGAGCGTTCTGCTATACGATATTCGATAGACGACAATTATCATCGGTATAGGTGTCTGATCACCAAGATGATCACTAATCATACTCTCTACCCTACACGGAACACTATGCAGTCGAAATTCTCGAAACGGTGGTGGGTGTCCATAGTAATCCTCAGAAGATTCTACTCTCAGTTCTCGTCGTCATTTCGGAAACAGTTGGAAAGAGCATATCTCTGCCAGTCAACCCTGTGAAAACTTCCATATTCTACTATAGATCCTTCCAAGAGCAATTCAGCAAGAGTCTCATCGAAATTCATGAAACGATGGTGGGTCTGTATAACTATGTTTCAGTTGACACTAATTCGTGAAATGGTGGTGGGTGTGTAGTACTCCCATCTATAGATGATGCATTAGAGAATGAGTTGGCAACCTCAATCACGTTCGTGGAGTGGCAGAGAAAGACCATTCCTCCTCACGAATATTTCTTTCAAACCCGCTCTAATCCTGTCCGTGTATTCCAAAGTCCGTTTGAATTATTTTGATAGAAGAACCACCTAGTACTCGCAAAACTGCTTGTCGACGTCGTTTTAACATCTATGAGAGTCACCCCACGAATTGATACTGTTTCACGACGTGGGGTAACTGTGGCGAGTAACACTCTTTTAAAACCCCTGAACCAGAGTTGCCGACGTATCTCCAGTAGCCTCTCAAGAGGCAATCGCCAGACCGACTCGAGATAATCGCGGACTATGCTATCGAACTGGCGACCAGGAAGCGAACAAAACGTGACCGTGGACTCGAACAAAAGCGAATTGAAGAAGCCGTCGACAATGAGGAACTCGAGAATCTCGAAGAACGTGGGATTGCAACTGATCCCGAGGAGTATGAAGACGTCCCGACCAGCGGAGCCTATGTCACGGTCAAGAAAACAAAGCCGCGGGTTTCCGCTACTATTACTGGCAATGGCGGAATGGGAGCTCTTGGGAAAATGAGTACATCACACCAGTGAAAATAGTTTTTGAGAGACACACCTCATTCCAACTGTACTTCCTCCAATTTACAACTCGAAAACGGAGGGTGTAGACCGCTAGAGAAAGGATTCAGTCATCGGTTTTGATCAATCCACTGGCACCAGGCATTAAAGTCGTTTGCACCGCTTTGATCAGCAATATTGCGAAGCGTTCCAGTCCTAATCCGGTCGTGCATGGGGACTGAGACGACCCGGATATCGTCAGCATTGCTCGGATGTTCATATCGGAGTTTCACATGACTCCCCTCTCGATCGACAACTCGAAAACGGTTTTTCGTCAGCGCTTTAACCACGTCAAGTCCAGAAAAGTCGCGCTTCGCCATTCAAAAATCACTGCATAAAGTCAGGCAGTCCGTCGTTCGCTCCTCGAGAAGCCTTGATCTCGTCAGGATCAAGACCAAGATCTTTGAGTACTTCTTGCTCTTCTTCCCACGTGTCGATCGATTCACTGGTCTCATCCTTGTGGAGCGAAACAGCCTCGTCAAGCATCTCGAGAGCCTCAATTCGTGTCTTGCCTTGGCTGGCAACACCAGTTTCCTCGTCTTTTGCGACCCACCACTCGTCTTCTTTGGTAAGTGTGATCGTGGTTTCAGGCTCAGAGACTCCGTTTGAACCAGTGTCTGTACTCATTATGTCGTACTATGTCCGGTGGGTGAATAAGTGTTCGGCTGTGGTCGCCTAGTCGTCTTCAGATAAGTTGGTTCCATGCATCTTCGAATGATTTGAACCATTGACCGCCGTTTCTGCTCGAGCATTGCTAAAACAGTTTGAAAACAAAGATATACATCGTTTTATCTCTTGAATGACACGTTTGACATTGTTCCGATTTCCGTGACGTTCGTATCTGAAACCGAGGCTGTGTCTTTGGCAAGCGTAGTTCAGTAAGTGTCGCCATCAACGAGAAATACCGCCTCGTCGACGTTGTGTTTCTCACAGAGTTCCTGAAAGACCGTACTTGCAATAACCTTGTTTCTGGTCGCTTCAAGCGTTGTATGGAGTAGACCGTTCGACTCGAGATCGATAGCGGCATACAGCCAATACTGTTCGTCGTTGAGTCGGATCACAGTCTCGTCGACTGCAACGTGATCCGGACTGCGTCTAGCCTCCGGCTGTAGATCGGCTTTATTGACCCAGTTGTGAGCAGTCGGCTGCGTCCACTCTAAATCGAATATCTCGACTATCTAAATAATATATAAAATTGATCTCTTGGCGATATGGAGTTGAATATCGAGTTTCGTCAACAGTCGCAATGTTGCTTCTCGCTTCACAAAATCCAAGTCAACCCGATTGATACTATGACCAAGGCATGCATTTCGGGCATCGATATTCAGAAAGTGCTACGTTTCACTCCTTCAACCGTATCTGAACACAGCTACAATTCTCGTGAAACAATATTTATACCTGGATTGCTACCTCTACAGTATATGTCTAAATCCAAACTAGCCGGGGCTACTGTTGATATCTCTGCCGAAAATATTGGCGGTATCAACGACACCGACGTCTCGTTAAACCCTGGTGTGAACGTGCTGACCGGGCGCAACGCCACCAACCGCACCTCGTTCCTTCAGGCGATCATGGCCGCCCTCGGCAGCGACGCCCCCTCGTTGAAAGGCGACGCCGATGAGGGTCATGTCGAACTCACCCTCGACGACGACCACTACACCCGCTACCTCGAGCGGCGCAATGGCCAGATCATCTACGACGGCGACCCCTACCTCGACGATCCCGAACTCGCCGATCTGTTCGCGTTCCTCCTCGAATCGAACGAGGCTCGACGGGCTGTCAGCCGCGGCGACGACCTTCGCGAGCTCATCATGCGCCCCATCGACACCGACCAGATCCAACAGGAGATTCGCGCCCTCGAGGACGAAAAACGCGACTTAGATTCACGCCTCGAGCAACTCGACCAACTCGAGGGCGAACTCCCCGACCTCGAGGAACGACGCGTCTCCATCGAAAGCGAGATCGAAGACGTCGAAGCCGAACTCGAGGAGGTCGAGGCCGAACTCGAAGACCTCGACGCCGACGTCGAGGAGAGTCGCACCCGCAAGGACGAACTCGAACAGACCTTCTCTGACCTCCGCAGCGCGCGCCGCGAACTCGAGTCCATCGAGTACGACCTCGAGACCGAACGTGAGAGCCGCGAAGAACTCGAGCGCGAGCGCGAGCGCATCAGCGAGGAACGCGAGGAGTTCGACGACGAGGAAACTGAGTCACCCACTCGCCTCGAAGGGCGCGTCCAGGAACTGCGCGAGCGCAAACGCTCGCTCGACACCACGTTGAACGAACTCCAGAGCGTCATCCGCTTCAACGAGGAACGACTCGAGGAGGGCGGCTTAGACCTCGGGGATTCGTTCGGCTCTGAAACCGACGCTGACGGCGACGTCACCAACCAACTGCTCGCGGACGAAAGCGAGATCATCTGCTGGACCTGCGGCTCCGAAGTCGAACGCGACCGCATCGAATCCACCCTCGAGCGGTTGCAGTCGCTCCACCAGGACAAACTCGGCGAACGCAACGACCTCCAGGAGCAGATCGACGAGCTCTCGACGCGTCAGAAGGAGATCCGCCAGCGCGAACAACAACGCGAGCGCCTCGAGAACCGCCTCGAGAGCATCGACGACGAAATCGACGCCCGCGAGGATCGCATCGCGGACCTCGAGGAGAAGTACGACGAGCAAGAAGCACGCGTCGAGGAACTCGAAGCTGAAGCCGAGTCCTTCGAGAGCACCGACTACAGCGAAGTCCTCGAAGCTCATCGCGACGCCAACGGCCTCGAGATCGAAATCGAACAACTCGAGGACGAACGCGAGGAGGTCGAAAACCGCATCGCGGAACTCGAGGGCACCGTCGACGAACGCGAGGAACTCGAGGCCCGCCGCGAGGAGATCGGCGACGAACTGACCGACCTCCGGACCCGGGTCGACCGCATCGAAAAGAACGCCCTCGACGCGTTCAACGACCACATGGAGTCCATCCTGGCCATCCTCGAGTACGCGAACATCGAGCGGATCTGGATCGAGCGCCGGGAGCAGACGGTTCGAGAGGGCCGACGGAAGGTCGACCGCTCGGCGTTCGACCTCCACGTGGTGCGCTCGACCGACGAGGGAACGACCTACGAGGACACGATCGAGCACCTCTCGGAGAGCGAGCGCGAAGTGACTGGTCTGGTGTTCGCGCTCGCGGGCTACCTGGTCCACGACGTCCACGACGTCGTGCCGTTCATGCTGCTGGACTCGCTGGAGGCGATCGACTCGAACCGGATCGCGGAACTGGTCGAGTACTTCGAGCAGTACGTCGACTGTCTGGTCGTCGCGCTCCTCCCCGAGGACGCCAGCGCGCTCGATGATGTGCACAACTACGTGATGACAATCTAAGAGGGTGTCCGACGATGACTTAACAGTGAATATTGCCGAGAACTGTTTATCCATTTTATTATCAACTCTGTCATAGTTGTGACCTCTTCGACAATATCAATAATAGCCCCGTCTGTCACTAGTAATGTCTATCCAGAATATTTCAGTTAACGAGAGAACATTCGATATCGCTGCCTTTAAAACATCTGGAACTATATATAATAAAATCAATTTAATATTTTTCCAGGGTTTTCAAGTCTCTGCAGATGGTCACGTATTTTCTTTATCTAATTACTTGGACTCTCCGGATGCATTACTTGCTGCCTCTAGCCCAGCATTGATATCTATATCCGCATCCTGTTCAATCAATGCGTTTCCGAGCGCACCCAGCAGGTAACTCACATTCTTCGGTCGGGCCGAGTGGCCCATACACCCGATCCGCCAGACGTCTCCCGCGAGGTCGCCGAGTCCGCCGGCGATCTCGAGGTCGTACTCCTCGAGGAGGCGTTCGATGACCGCGTCGTCTTCGACGCCGTCGGGGACTCGCACCGCGTTCAGGCTCGGCAACCAGTACTCGTCGTCGGGGTTCATCTCGAGGCCCATCGCCTCGACACCGGTCTTCAGGGCGCCGGCGACCGCGCGGTGGCGATCCCAGCGCTCCTCGATCCCCTCCTCGGCGACCAGCCGCAGCGCCTCCCGGATCGCGTAGACGTTCGTGATCGGGGCGGTGTGGTGGTACGACCGATCCTCGCCCCAGTAGCCCTCGAGCAGCGAGAGGTCGAGGTACCACGAGCGGGGATCCTCCTCCCGAGAGAGCACCTTGTCCATCGCCCGGTCGTTGAGCGTGAGCGGGCTCGCGCCCGGTGGACAGGAAAGACACTTCTGTGGGCCGGCGTAGGCGGCGTCGATCCCCCACTCGTCGACGCGGAGTTCGATGCCGCCGAGCGACGTGACACAGTCCGCGACGACGAGCGCGTCGTGGTCGTGGGCGATCTCGGTCAGTTCAGACACGTTCGGCTGTACCACGCCCGTGCTGGTCTCCGCGTGGACGAAGCCGAAGACGTCCGGTTGGGTGTCGGCGATTGCTTCCTCGACGGCCGCGGGCTCGAGCGGTTCGCCCCACGGCGCGTCGACGGTGACGACCTCGCCGCCGGCGCGTTCGGCCATGTTGGCCATCCGGCCGCCGAAGTAGCCGTTGGTCGGCACGAGCATCGTGTCGCCGGGTTCGACGAGGTTTCCGATGGCTGCCTCCATCGAGGCCGAGCCGGTTCCGGAGACCGGGATCGTCCACCGGTTGTCGGTTCGGAACGCGTAGCGCATCAGTTCCTGTACCTCGTCCATGATCTCAATGAAGGACGGATCGAGGTGGCCGACCAGCGGCGTGCTCATCGCCTTGAGAACGCGGGGGTGGACGTCGCTCGGTCCGGGACCCATCAGGGTTCGGTCCGGAGGTCGTAGTTCGCCAACGTCTGGTGCATCGGACATACGTCGGCATGGGGCTAGAGTGATAAAAAGTTACAGAATACTGGCGACGGGTCGTCACTTCCGCTTGTCCCGACGGACTCGAGGTGGAACCGACTCCGTCTCGAGCGCGTCGGCGACCTTCTCGATGGGGTGTGGCGGCCGCGTCTCGCCGGTCCGATCCGCGAGCTGCGATCGGCAGGAGGCCCCCGGTGCGACCACCGAATCGGCGTCGCTGGCCTCGACCTGCTCGAACAGGGTCCTCCCGATCGATTTCGACAGCTCGTAGTGTTCGGATTCGTAACCGAACGAGCCGGCCATCCCGCAACAGCCCGAATCCAGCGGATCGACCGCGTAGCCGGCCCGGCGAAGGAGTCCCACCGCGTGGTGGTCCCTGTTCAGCGCTTTCTGGTTGCAGTGGCCGTGGTAGACGAGCGACTCCGGTGTCGACGCCGGCTGTACGGCGAAATCAATCGACTCGTCCAGTCGATACGTGTCGATAAACTCCGAAATCCCGTACGCGTTCGCGCCGACGCTCGAGACGGCCTCGCCGTCGAGGAGATCGCCGTACTCGTCCTGAAACACGACGGCGTCGGAGGGTTCGACGAAGACGACCGACCAGCCCTGGTCGACGTACGGCGCGAGGACGTCGACGTTGTGCTCGGCCCGCTCGCGCGCCCGGTCGAGAAAGCCCATCGAGTACGCCGCGCGCCCGCTCTCTCGAAGCTCGTCCAGTACCTCGACGCGGACGTTTGCGGCCTCGAGTACCCGGACAGCGGCTTTTCCCGCATCGGGATACATATAGTTCGTGTCGGTATCCGGGAACAGTATCACGCCGTGGTCGGCCTCCGCAGGGTCGACCGGCGAGTCGCGGGCGTCGAACCAGTCCTCGAAGGACTCTCGAGTGAACGTCGGGAGTTCGCGGTCGGGTGCGATACCCAGTGTGCGATCCATGAGCGCCCGTGACCCGGGGAGTTTCGTCGCGACGTTCGACAGCGGAGCGAGCGCGCTGCCCACTTCGGCCGCGCGGTCGATGTTGGCGAACAGTTTCTCGCGAAGATCGGACCCCTCGCGCTGGTGATACTGGTGTTTCGTCTCGGCTTTGAGCTTCGCCAGATCGACCCCCGTCGGACAGTCGTTCTGACAGCCCTTGCAGCCGATACAGAGGTCGAGAACCTCGCGCTGGAAGCGCTCGGAGTAGAGCTCGTCCGCCGGGAGCTCACCACTGATGGCCGCCCGGAGCAGGTTCGCCCGACCTCGAGTGGTCGCGATTTCGTCTCCGGTCGCGCGGTAGGTCGGGCACATCGTGTCCGAGCCGGTCTGGCGACAGGTGCCACAGCCGTTGCAGAGTTCGATCGACTCCGAGTAGCCGCCCTCGTCGGCGAAGTCGAGGGTGGTGTTCGGTTCGATCGACACGTATTCGGCGCCGTACCGGAGGTGTTCGCGCATGTCCGTCGGCTCGTCGTCCCGGAAGACGACCTTCCCAGGGTTCAACAGCCAATCGGGGTCGAACGTCGACTTGAGTTCTCGAAACGCGTCCCACAGCTGCGGGCCGTACATCTTCGGGTTGAACTCGGTGCGCGCCAAACCGTCGCCGTGCTCGCCGGAGAACGAGCCGTGGTGGTCTACCACGAAATCGGTCACGTCGTCGGCGATCGCTCGCATCGTTTGAATACCGTCGTCCGATTTGAGGTTCAGGATCGGCCGAATGTGCAAGGTTCCGGAACCGGCGTGGGCGAAGTAAGCCGCGGAAGTCCCGTGCTCCTCGAGGATCTCCTCGAAGCGCCGGACGTAGTCGGCCAACTCGGCGGGCGGCACCGTCGCGTCCTCGATGAAGGGGTACGGTTTCGGATCTCCCTCCAGCGACATCAAGAGCGGGATCGCCGCCTTCCGGAGTTTCCACAGGTCTCGCTGATCCTCGTCGGTGTACGCCTCGAGGACCTCGAACGCGTTCCCATCGTCCCGAAATCGGCGGTTCGTCGCGTCGACGGCCGCCTCGAGGTCGTCGTGTTCCTCGGAGTCGAACTCGAGCATCAGCGCCGCGGCCGTCTCGGATGGAATCGGGGCCGCGTACTCGGCGAACTCGCCGGAGTCGCGCGCCAGCCGGAACACCTCCTCGTCCATCAGTTCCACGGCGCTCACGTCGAACTCGAGCGCTTCGGGGACCGCCGCCATCGCGTCGCCGAGGTCGTCGAAACAGTACAGCGCCAGTGCAGTCGTCTCGGGGGTCGTGACCAGTGACAGCGTCGCCTCGACGACGACCCCGAGGGTTCCTTCGGCGCCGACGAACAGCTTCGAGAGGTTGACGACCGTCTCGCCGCGCTCGTTCTCGAAGACCACGCGGTCGAGGTTGTAGCCGGAGACGGTGCGCTTCAGGTCGGGATAGCGCGCCTCGATCTCGTCGGCGTTCTCCTCGACGAGTCGCGTGACGGTTCGGTAGAGCTCTGCCTCGAGGTCGTCTTCGGCGAGGATGGTATCCCACTCGTCGCCGCCCACCACGACCTCCCGGGTGTGGATCAGCGAGCCGTCGGCGAGGACTACGTCCAGCTCCTCGGTGTAGGCGTCGGTGATGCCGTATCGGACCGAGTGAGCGCCGGTCGAGTTGTTTCCGATCCCGCCGCCGATCGTCGCCCGGTTCGAGGAAGCCGGGTCGGGCGCGAACTTGAGACCGTGTTCGGCCAGTCGGGCGTCGAGATCGTCCTGGACGACCCCCGGCTGGACCGTCGCGCGCTTCTCGTCGGGATCGATCGAGACGATACCGTCCATGTACACGGAGCAGTCGACGACCACGCAGCCGGGGCCGACGGCCTGACCGGCGAGCGAGGATCCCGCGCCGCGCGGCAGGATCGGCGTCCCGTGCTCGCTCACGATGCGAACGACCGCCCTGACGTCTTCGACGGAACGGGGAACGACGACCCCTGCCGGACGCGCCTGGTAGATGCTTCCGTCCGTCGCGTACAGGATCTGGCTGTACTCGTCGAATCGGACGTCGCCGGCGACGGCCTTGCGGAGATCGGCGGCCAATGCCGTGTATTCTCCCTTGTCACACATATATGGAAGTTGACCTGGTTGTGTTAGCTTGAAGGTCTGATCGTCGATTATATCCTTATCAGCAGCCATTGACAACCCTACAAGGGCAACCCTCAAAACATTGTATGGAAAAGACACACATTATAGCAGCCATTAAAGATAACGTCGTTTTCCACACAAAGGAACATTCAACGGCGGCGAGACGAGATGTCATGTAGTATATGATCGCCTCTCGTTCGGGTCGGATGCCTATCCGATCACACCACTGTCTGCGAGTTCGGCTCGATCTCGTTCGTCGTAGCCGAGCTCTTCGAGGATCTCGTCTGTGTGTTCGCCCGCTACAGGCGGATGTTGTCTAATCTTCGCCGGCGTTGCTGAGTGATCAACCGGAAATCCTGTCGTCGTGAATGTCCCCCCATTCGGATGTTCGAGTTCGAGAAGCATTTCATTGTGTTCGACCTGTGGATTCTTATTGACGTCGTCGAAGTCTTGGACCGGCGCTGCCCAGATGTCTGCTTCCAGTAATTTTTCCAAAAGGTCGTCGGTCGACCGTTCCCGCGTGTACGCTTCGAGCGTCCGTTTGATCTCGTCACGGTGTTCGTACACCGCCTTCGACGTGTCGTACTCCGCCAGTTCGTCGATACCTACGGTCTCCGCGAGGTGGGGCATCGGCGTCATCGCGATCGCGAGATACCCGTCGGCCGTCTCGTAGATCCCGTATGGGCCGCCGAGCCAGGCCTGTGCGATGCCTTCCTCGCTCCGTTCGAAGGTCTCGTCCATGTTGAGCGCGGCCGTGAGTTCCTGACATTGAATGTCGAGGGCCGCGTTCAAGAGGTTCGCGTCGACGCGCTGCCCTTCGCCGGTTCGCTCGCGGTGAAAGAGCGCGAACATGGTGTGCAACGCGATGAGCGTCGCTGAGTGCTCGTCGACGACGGCTGTTCCAACTGGCGTCGGAGGGTCGTCGCGACGGCCAGTGTAGCGCGCGATCCCGGACATCGACTGCAACAACAGGTCTTGACCCGGACGGTCGGCGTATGGACCATCTCTTCCGAAGCCCGTGCTGGAAACGTAGACGATCTCCGGATTGACCTCCTGAACGTCGTCATACCCCAACCCGAACCGGTCCATAACCCCTGGTCGAAAGTTCTCGACGAGGACGTCCGCATCCCGGACGATCTCGAGGGCGATCTCCCGACCGCGGTCCGACTTGAGGTCAACTTCGATACTCCGTTTGTTTCTGTTCATGGCCAAAAAGAACGGACTGATATCTTCGAGGAGTTCGCCGCCCGCCTCTAGGGATCGTTCCCATTCACCGCCGATCCGCTCGATCTTGATCACGTCCGCACCCATATCTGCGAGCTTTTGAGTCGCCCACGGCCCCTGCATCATTTGTGTAAAGTCTGCGACAGTGACTCCGTCTAATGCACCGCTCATACGTGTGCATAGATAAGGAGGTTGATAAAGATTAGTACAGAAGCATTGAAGTCGAAGACGGTCCCTCTATGGAATGAGTATGAGCCTCTCCGAGTCGGCCCTAGCGGAGGCGAGAGATGCACTTGTCGCTCGAGTAGATCAGACGCTTTCCGAGACGGGATCTGCCTTCCCGTACATCCGCGAGGGCGATGCGTGGCAGACGACGCCTCACGGTAACTGGTGTGGCGGTCACTGGATCGGACTCCTTTGGTTTGCGAGGGATGCGATCGAGGGATCACAGGCGGATCGGTTCGAACGAGCCGCGTACGAACACACTGATGTGATGCGTTCCTACATGCCGCGGAATTCGATGTTCTGTGGCATGAATTTCGCATACGCGGGGTTTGGGGGGTACGACCGAACCGGTGATCGAGGACTGTTCGTTCTCGGGATGGAGGGCGCTGACGCGATGGTTTCACTATATCACAATCGGGCCAGGCAGATACCGATCGGTGAGCTCGAGATTCGAGGGCCAGAGCAGTTCCGAGGGCCCGAGAGCGAGCACGGGCCGTCAGGGAACCGAATCGGTGCCGTTGACAACGTATACACCGCGTTACCGGTGCTGTGGCGATCGTTTGAGGAGACGCACGATTTGCGGTTCTTCGAAACGGCTGTCTCTCACGCGGACCGCCATCTCGACTGGTACGTGCGCGATGACGGTTCTACCTGGCATCACGCTGTGTTCGATGCCGAAGATGGTTCACTCGATCGGCAATACAACGAACTCGCCGCGGGTGACGATACCTGTTGGGCGCGAGGGCAGGGGTGGAACGTCGCGGGCCTCGCACGGGCGTACGAGGCCACGGGAGCGAGCCGATACCTCGATGCCTTGGAGCGGACCGTGGCATATTATCGCCGCCGGAGTCCTGACAACGGAGTCACCTATTGGGATTTCGAGGTCCCAGCCGATGACGAAACGCCCAGAGACAGTAGTGCTGCGGCGCTGATCAGCTACGGGTTGTGCAGATTACCCGGGGAAGGGGCTACCGCGGCGCTCCACCGGTATGGACGATCCGTCTTGGAGGCGCTGCTCTCCGACTATCTCGTGACGGACTCCGATGCGACTCACTACGGCGCCATCGAACACGGGTGTTTCAACAAACCCGGGGAGTACGCGACCGACGCTGAGCTCATCTGGTCGAATTATTACGTCGCTCGAACCATCGAGCACCTTCTGGAGCAATGACGATTGGATACGACCTCACCAGTCCTTCCGACGACGAGACGTGGCCGTCGTTTTCCTGGGATCTCCCGGATCGGTTCAACGTGGCAGACGCATGCCTCGATTCTCCCTCCGATGATCCCGCGCTTCGCTACGTAAGCGAGGACGGCGAGGCGACGGCGCTCACCTACGGCGAGATTGAGTCTGCAGTCGAATCGACGGCGAACGCGCTGGCGGAGGGCGGGATCGGACGCGGCGACGTCGTAGGCGTCCTCCTCCCGCAGTGTCCGGAACTGCTCGTTAGCCACCTCGCGACGCTCACACTCGGCGGAACGGTGGCGCCGCTCTCGATGCTCCTCGGCGAGGACCATCTCTCGTACGTCCTTGAGGACTGCGGCGCTGCCGCGCTGATCGTCGACGAGACACGAGCGTCGGAGCTTTCGATTCGTACGCCCGAGCGAACGTTCGTGGTTGATCCCGACAGTGCGCCGGGACACGATGGCCTCGGTGGCCTTGACGATCACGCCGGCTCCGAGCGCGAAGGGGGGTCGTCAATCACCATGACTCCGGATGATCCGGCGTTCCTCCTCTACACGTCCGGAACGACGGGCGCGCCGAAGGGGGTCGTCCAGGGGCACCGATACCTGATCGGTTCGCTTCCTGGGTACCAGTGCTGGTTTCACCTCTTCGACGAGCAGGAGTTTGCTTCTACCCGAGTATGGACGCCCGCGGAGTGGGCGTGGGCCGGGGCGCTGTTCAACGTCGTCTACCCTACCCTCGCCCTCGGCGGAACGGTGGTCGCACAGGCGCGCCGAAGCGGATTCGAACCCGCTCGAGCGATACGTGTCGCCGATCGGACTGGTGTCACGCACGCATTTATGCCGCCTACTGCGCTCGCGAAGGTTCGACGGACGGGTGGACACGAAACCGCCGACCTCGATGCGTTATCGGTTCTCACCTGCGGTGGCGAACCCCTCCCGACGGATCTGCTCGATTGGGCCGAATCGGCGCTTGATGTCGTAATCAACGAAGCGTACGGACAGACGGAAGCGAACGCGCTCGTGGGGAATTGTCAAGCGGCCTATCCGGTCGAATCGGGATCGATGGGGAAACCGTACCCCGGACACGAGGTTCTCGTGGTCAACGAGGACGGGGAGCCGGTCCCTGACGGGGAAATCGGAACGATTGCGCTCGACCCCTCCGATCCGGCCCTGTTTTTGGGGTATCACGACGACCCCACCGAGACCGACCGAGCCTTCTTCGAGAACGGACTGTTCGACACGGGAGATCTCGCCGTTCGAGACGAGGACGGCTACTTCCACCACCGAGGTCGAAGCGACGAGTTGATCATCACCTCGGGATACCGCGTGAGCCCCGTCGAAGTCGAAAACGCGCTCGTCGCGCACCCGGACGTCTCGGCGGCCGTCGTCACCGGTGTCCCCGACGAGCAACGAGGCGAGCGCGTCGCGGCCGCGATCGTGCCGATCGATCGGGCCGACGGCGATACGCTTCACGCCGAACTCGTCTCGTTCGTCAAAGACCGGCTGGGTGCGTACAAGGCCCCTCGGAAGATTCGGTTCGTCGATTCGCTTCCGGAAACGCGGACCGGCAAAGCTGACCGGTGCGCGCTTTTTAGCGAGTGATCGGCCGCAAAATCCGTCTCCCACAATCTTCATTAACGATGCCGCAGAGGTGTACTGCATGCCGACTCTTCGGTTCATCGGGCGACCGTTCGAGGGATTTGAGCGGGCGCTTCAACGACAGATAGATTCGTTCGCTGAGCACGTTGACGACGACGTTACCTTCGAACGCGACCATCGACCGCTCCCGGAGATCCACGAAGAACTGATCGAAACAGGGGACATCGCGGACGGCACGTACGACATCTTTCTGTGCTTGAGTGACTGGCTTCCAGCCGTCGCCGAGGCGGGCGATCTCCTTGTCCTCGACGAGTTCGTTGAAGAGACTCCGCCCACTGGGTGGCCAGACGGGTGGGCCGACAGCATGCGTACGCTCGTCTCCTACGACGGTTCGACCTACGGCGTCCCCTACCACGACGGGCCCGAGTTGTTTCACTACCGCGAGGACCTGTTCGAGAGCGTAGCCGAACAGCGAGCCTTCCGCGCCGAGTACGGCCGTCCGCTCACGGTGCCTCGAACTTGGTCCGAGTTCCTCGAGGTCGCCGAATTCTTCACTCGACCGGAGGAAGACCTGTGGGGAAGCGTCGTCGCCGCGGTACCGGACGGCCACAACAACGTCTACGACTTCCTCATCCACCTGTGGAGTCGTGGGGGGCAGGTGATCGACGACGACGGAACCCCCGCGTTCAACAGCGACGCCGGGCGGGAGGCGCTCGAGTTCTACCACGACCTGATTCACGAACACGAGGTCGTCCCGCCGGAGTCGGTCGAACTCGAGAGCGTCGAGTCGGGCGAGTTCTACGCGGAGGGGAAGGCGGCGATGATGTGGAACTGGGCCGGTTTCGGTGCTATGGCCGAATCCGAAGACGCCCCGGTGTTCGGCCGAACGAACTACGGCTTGATTCCTCGAGGGGACGATCCCGACGGCGTTCATACGTCATTGACCGTACTCTACGGGTTGACAATCCCCGCCGGAAGCAACCATCCGGAACTTGCCTACGACTTTATCAGGCACGCGACGACGACAGAAGGCGATAAGATAACGACCGTCGAGGGAGCATCAGGAACGCGCTTTTCCACGTGGCGCGATCCGGAGATACTCCGATCGAACACGTTCTACTCCGTTCTCGAGGAGATCAATACGAATGCCGTCAACACGCTCCCACAACTACCCGAGTACGTCGAACTCAACGAGATCCTGAACGAAATGGTTGAATCCGTCGTCGTCAAACGAAGTGCGACACCGGACGAAGCGTTGGCGAAGACAGAGAGGCGTGCGAACGAACTCTTGGCGGAAGGCGACGAATAAAACGGTCCTCTGGCCTTCTTGTTCCAATTTTGAAAGAGGGTGACTCTACGCGCTTAGTGAGTAGGCTGCTATTCTTCGGTTGAATCGACGTTCATTCGGGACGGCGTTCGACGAGCGTAATGTGTTCACAGGCAAGCAACGTTTCGCTGTCTTCGTCCTCTACGGTGTATTGATACACGACCCGGCCGAGGTCGTCGTTGTATGGTTCCGTCTCGATCACCTCTCGATGGGCCGAAATGGTCGTCTCCACGAGAACGGGGTTGATGAACCGCAGTTCGTCGTACCCGTACGAGAACGATCGCGGGTTCATGTCGGCGACCATCGCTTCGGCGACGGAAAAGACGAGGTTTCCGTGCGCGATGCGACCGTCGAAATCCGATTCGGAAGCGGCCACTTTGCTTACGTGTAAGGGATGAAAGTCGCTGGAAATCCCCGCGAAGTTGACGACGTCGGCTTCCGTGATGGTCCGCCCGTGTTCGACGACGTACTCTTCGCCCGTTTCGATTTCTTCGAAGTACCGGTCGGTGTCTTTCGGTGGTGCGTCCATGCGATACAGTGTCCGTTTATCCGAAGGTGACTTAAACGTACGGCCCACCGCGAGGCACGAACTTATATTGTGGTTGGGTGAAATGTCCGAGTATGGTCGACCCGAATTACGATTACGCGGCTGAGTACGGCGATTACGACCAGCACACGATCGGAATCGTCGGTTGCGGCGAAATCGTCGAGAGCGCGCACTTGCCCGCCTACGCGGATGCCGGGTTTTCCGTCGCGGGCGTGACCGACGTAGACGACGAGCGGGCTCAAGCGGTAGCTGACGAGTTCGATCTCGAGGTGTTCCCGGATATCGAAACGCTGGCCGACTCCGTGAACGTCGTAGACGTTGCGGTCCCGCCGATGTTCCAACGAGAGATCGTCGAGACGGTGGTCGACGCGGGCTGTCACGTCCTTTGTCAAAAACCCCTGGCAATGGACTTCGAGGATGCGTCGGCGATCCGGACGGCCGTCGAAGATGCCGGCGTGATTGCGGCCGTTAATCAGCAGATGCGATGGGAGAAATCGATCCGAGCGGTCAAAGATCTCCTCGGCGAGGGCGCGCTCGGGACGCCGCTCCGGGCGACGCTTGAGGTCAACATCGAGACCGATTTTTCGAACTGGGGGTGGATGGAAGAGACCGATCACCTCGAGGTGATGTTCCATAGCATCCACTACCTCGATGCGCTCCGATACCTCTTCGGAGAACCGGCGGGCGTTTCGTCGACGATGGCGACCGCTCCGGGACAGGCGTCGATTGGAGAGACGCGGACGCTGCACGTGCTGACCTACGGGAACGATCTCCGGGCGACGATCGACGTGAATCACAACAACTGGGCCGATCCGTACGCGCGGTTCAGGTTCGAAGGGACCGACGGGGCCGTTCGCGGTTCCATCGGCCTCTTCGATTATTATCCCGAGAGCGGCCCTGACACGTTCGAATATCTGGAACGCTCCCGGGACAAGTGGGAGAGCCACGAGGTACCCGACGCGTGGTTCCCCGATGCGTTTATCGGGACGATGGGATCGCTGTTACGCGGGATAGAAACGGGCGATACGCCGCCGACCCATCTCGCGGATAACATCGAAACGCTTCGACTGGCGAACGCCACCTATAAATCCTGGAACGAGGGACGCACCGTCGATCCCGCAACGATCGAGAGCACCCACGAACCCGAGTTGTAGTCGGTCACCGCCCGCTCGCCGTCTAAAATCCGGCGTTTGGGACGACGGTAGAGCCCGAAAACCGTCGAAGAGTAACTACCCGGTTAGTTCGGCGAACTCCATTGCTGTCGACCAAAGCGTTTTGGTCGGTCCGAATCGATTAGCGAGTATGACGGGATGGGATGAGCAACGCGCCCGTGAAGCGATTGCGAGATACGGTGAACGCTTACTCGAGGACGGACTGACCCGGCACACGGGCGGGAATGTGAGCGTCCGCGTCGACAACGATCGGTTCGCAATTTCCCCGAGCGGCGTTCCCTATCCCGAAGTCGATCCATCCGCCGTCCCCGTGGTCACGACGGAAGGGGAACTCGTCGACGGAGTGAACGAACCTTCCTCGGAGACCCCGATGCATGCGACCGTATACCGGGAGCGGCCCGACGCGGGCGGAATCGTTCACACGCACTCGCCGTTCGCGAGCGCGTACGCGACGGCGGGCCGTCCGATCGAACCGGCCTACTACCTCGTCGCGCTCGTTGGCGACCGCGTTCCAGTTTCGGCGTATGAGATGCCGGGATCGTGGGAACTCGGCGAGCGCGCCGTCGCCGCACTTGAAGATCGAAACGGGGTGTTGCTCCGCAACCACGGCGTCCTCACCGTCGGAAGTACGATCGAAGACGCTTACGAGGTCGCCGTCCAACTCGAGCACGTCGCCGAAGTCACGTACCGAGCGGAACACCTTGGCGGTCCGGAGATCCTTTCGGCTGACGACGTGCGTGACCTGGTCGAGTACTTCGACTGATAGGGCCGGCTCGATTCCGATACGAGCTCGAGCGGTGCTCGCCGTGATGACGGCGAGTGGGCTGCCGTCGTCACAAGTTATTTAGGGATTGACGACGCGGACCGTGTATGGGCCCGTATCGACCGGAATGGGAGTCCCTGGCAGCGCATTCGATCCCTCAGTGGTTCAGAGACGCGACGTTCGGAATTTACTTCCACTGGGGACCGTACGCGGTTCCCGCGTACGCGAACGAGTGGTACTCTCGAAACATGTATGTCGAAGGCACCGACGCGTACGAGCACCACGAGAAGGAGTGGGGGCCGCGGGATGAGTTCGGCTACAAGGACTTTATTCCGATGTTCGAAGCCGAGGAGTTCGACGCGAGCGCGTGGGCCGACTTCTGTAAGGATGTCGGCGCCGAGTTCGTCGGTATTACCGCGACGCACGCGGACGGCTTCCTCATGTGGGACAGCGACGTGAGTGAGTGGAACGCGGCCGAGATGGGGCCGAAACGGGACGTCGTCGGCGAACTCGCCGAGGCCGTTCGCGAGCGCGACATGAAGTTCGTCACGAGTTTTCACCACGATTTCCACTGGTGGTGGTATCCCCATGTCGACGGGTGGGACACGGCCGACCCCGAGTATGCCGGCCTATACGGGGAAGCCCACGACAAAGACGAGGATCCACCCGAATCCTTCTTCGAAGACTGGCAGGCGAAGGTGATGGAGGTGATTGACGCCTATCGGCCGGACCTGATCTACTTCGATTCGGGTATCGGCAACGACTGGTTCATCAATCACTTCGATGAGTACCGCCGCGAACTCGTCGCCTACTACTACAACCGCGCCGAGGAGTGGGGCAAGGAGGTCGACTTCACTCATAAACAGGAAGTTCCGCTCGGCGTCGGAATCGTCGACCACGAGCGAACCCGCGAGGAGGACGTCTCGATGCAGCCCTGGCTGACGGATACACCGCTCGACCGCAACTCGTGGGGATACGTAGAGAACTCGGATTACCGCTCCGTCGACACGGTCGTGACGGGGCTCGTCGATCGGGTTAGCAAGAACGGGGCCACGATGGTCAACGTCGGACCGAAAGCCGACGGCACCCTCCCCAAGCAGGCGACGAGCCGGCTGGAAAAGATCGGCGACTGGCTTGAACGCAATGGCGAAGCGGTATACGGCGCCAATCCGTGGTGGACGTTCGGAGAGGGACCGACCGACATCTCTTCGACGGAGTTCGACGAGGCGTCGACCGTGGAGTATACGTCCGAGGATATCCGGTTTACACGAACTGACGAGGCCGCATACGCCCTCCTCCTCAAGTGGCCGGAGGACAGCGAAGTGACGATCGAGACGCCGTTCGGCAGATGGACGAGCTCGGTCGCCGGGGAGTGGCCGATTGGTCCCGCTCCGGACCCCTGGCCGGAAGATCGCTACGAAGTCGAACTCGTCGGTGCCGACGAGTCTCTCACGTGGGGGGGCGGGGAAGACGGCGTCCGCATTGAACTCCCAGAGAATCCGCCGTGTGAGTTCGCGTACGCGATACGGATCAAACCGTCGAACAACTGAAACAACCACGCCAAGCGATTTTATTGGTCGCGATCAAAACAGACCTCGGCCACTCTCTTTCGAGAGTATTCGTTGCTCACGTCCCGAGCGTTCGATCTCGACTCGCAAACGCGAAATTGGTGGGGCCGTTCGTCCAGTTACGAAGCTAGATTCGGCTCGCTCTTCCGGTTACTCCCCGTGTGTAGTGAACGGCGAGTCCGCCCAGTATCCGATGAGGTCGGAAAGCGGATCGTTCTGACGAGGTTCGTTTACAATCATATGAATGTAATGGATGGTCAAATACGGACTACCTATTTCCGATGTGGTCGGATTACGTGCTCAGAGGATGGCCGATTAGAACGCTCGATCCGAACGGAAAAGCGGCGCATCGATCTGGTTGCCGAGCGCTGTTCCGACGGCGTATCCCACCATCGGCAGACGAGAGGGGGTGAAACGCTCGAAGAACGGGATTGCGAGCGAGAGACGTATCGTCGATTCGGCTCGTCTCGGTCGAGTTCCTCCGCTCAGAAAGAGTGGAGGTAAGACCGATCAGTGGTCGGTGATCCACCCACGTCCGACCCTGAGAGTCTCTCGACGGGCTCGAGGTCGAACGACTCGAAGAACGGGCCCGTCCATCAGCATATTATGAGAACATTCATGATAAAACTTTAGTGTTTCTCGTGGATGGACGACCGTTCCTGAATAGACGCTGATAGCGCGATCGGCCGCCGTCAGTTGGAGAACGAGAACACGGGTTTGCACGTTTCGGACTCGAGAAACGCATGAAACGCCTCGTCAGCGTCTTCAATGTCGAACGAGGTATCGACAAACCCGTCGACGTCGATGGCACCCTCTCGCATGAGACGAAGTGCTTGTTCGAAGTCCCACCACGTCGACCCGTACGAGGAGTGGATGTCGAGTTCTCCGCGGACGACCGGCGTAATGAACACATCGCTCGACTCGCCGGGGAGGCCGACGACGACGATTTCCCCGCCCTTTCGAACGACGTCGATCGCCTCCTCTACGCCAGATTTGTGCCCCGTAGTATCGAACACCACGTCGAATCCGATATCACCCGTAACGTCCGTGGCGTACTCCTCGAGGGGAGTTTGTTGGACGTTCACTGTATCGATCCCCTGCTCCTCGAGGAGGGGAAGTCGATACCGGGCGTCCTTTTCGAGTCCCGAGACCACGACGTTCGCACCGAGGGAGTCGGCGATCAGCGCGGTGAGGACCCCGATAGGACCCGGTCCTTCGACGAGGACGTTACTACCAGCAGTCACCGACGACCTCGTCAGTACAGCTCGCGCCGCGATGCTCGTCGGTTCGGTGATCGCCGCGTCCCGCAGAGGGACCTCCTTCGGAACGGCGTGGAGGTGCTTCTCGTTAACGACGGTGTAGTCGGCGTACGCGCCGTCTCGATGCATCCCGGTGATTGAGAACTCCTGGCAGACGTTCTCTTCGCCTTTTTTTGCACTGGAAGCACTGTCCGCAGTCGTGTATCGGCTCTTCAACGACCTTCTGACCGACGTCGAACTTGTCGATGTCCGCGCCTACGTCGACGATTTCTCCGGAGTACTCGTGACCCATTATCCGCGGTATCGGAATCCACTCGTATCCGCCGTCGTATTTGAAGGCGTGCGCATCGCTGCCGCAGAGACCGGCCGTGTGAACCCGAACTAACGCTTCCTGAGGGCCCGGGACCGGCTTCTCTCGTTCCTGTACTGTTACTTTCTGCGGGTTCGTTTGTACGATTGCTCTCATCGATAGTCGTCACTGGATGCAGACGGTATCAATTGAAATGGAATGATATCTTATAAATTTTGGGTGCCGGCCGTTCACGAGCGGGCGTCCGAAGCAAATCAGTACCGCGGAGAGCATACAATTCTAAACCGGTCGATGCACAGACGCGGGTCGGAAGTGCCGAATTTCACGAACCATTCGTAAAACCGTCGCGCCGCGGTACGGAGGAAAGTTCGGGACGCCATATTCAGAGCGAACGACATATACTTGTTAATACATATGTATGGAATGGAACGAATTACCGCTGGAACGGGTATCGCGTGGACAGATTCCGATTTGGAATCGGCTACGGCGGCCGGTTGACGCGTCAGGCCTCACGCTGTTACCGCTGCGGATACTCGACTCCGGGCAACGGTTCGCTCGTGAGTAATCCGATACCCCGGCCTCTGTTGCCGACCGCGTTGTAGAACAGGTAGTAGATCCCCTCATCGGGTTCGTAGACTAGCGACGTCTTGTGGGCAAAGCGTTCGTCGAGGTCGTGGGGATGGCCGCCGGCCTCGTAAATCGGATCGGGGTTCACTGTCCAATTGTGGAGGTTCCGGGAGAATGCGAGCATGATGTGCGCACCGTCTCGGCCGACGCCGAAGAAGAACATCACCCAGTGATCCTCGTCCCAGTACACCTTTGGATCCGAGGAGAACTGCTCGTTAAAACTCCCCTCGGGCCCGGTGTCGACGACCGGATTGTCCTCGTACCGATCCCAGGAACGCAGGTCCTCGGAGGTGGCCAGTCCTGTCTTCTCGACGGACCCGTTGGCGGCGTTGTAGAAGTCGTAGTAGTGGCCGTCGTGCTCGAGCAGCCACGGTTGATAGATACAGCTCTGTTCCCATTCGCCGCAGTCGTCCTGGTGAACGGAGAGGATGGGATCGTCCTTTGCCCGTTCCCAAGTGATCCCGTCATTGCTCTTCGCGAGACCTTCGGATCCCGGCCGAGTTTCGTATTCCCCTTGCCGAGGGTATGCACCGTACAGACTCCAAAACGATCCATCATGGCGCTTCATCCGCCGTGGAGCATCGATATCATAGGATTCGTAGAGGTACGCGCCCAGCGTGACGCCCCCGTGATCGAACGCCCCCTCCGGTCCGAATCCGAAAGCCAACCGAGGATTCGACCAATTGACGAGATCATCGCTTTCGGCGACGAACGACTGGTAGCCGTCTCCGTTGAAGCCGACGAAGCTCATGTACCACGTTTCGTCTCCCGGAATCTGGTACACCGTCGGGATGTCGGTCTTGAACACGTCCTCGTAGCCCTTGATGTTCGGCTCGGGTTGGATCACGTGGTCCGGATAGTAGTACCAATCTTCGAACGGCGCCGTCCACTCCGCTATCGTTTCGTCGTCGATCTGTTCGGTGTCTTGGGGATCCATCGATCTCTCGTCCATGTTATTCGTCTCCAATTTTTCGAGAGAATACAATAATCGTTTCGGGAAGGATTCTCACCTGGGGGGACTGGCCGTGTAGAGCCTCGGCGATACCGACCGTTCCGAAATGCAGCGGTGCTACACCGCGATCACAATAGCCTTCGGCTGTATGATCGGGATTACGCCGGTACACTTGACAGCCGACGACATCAGCCAGTCCCGTGAAGCAGTCGGCGCCTCTCAGACGTGTCAGCCTCGGCGACCAGTGACGAACGACGAACGTGCTTCCCTCCGGTCATCCGGTAATCGAAGAACCCGACAGTAGGCCGATCATTCTGTGACTCGATTGGCGATAGCCTCCATAGCCAACGATGGGCTCGAGAGGACAGGGACCGAGACGCGATCGGAGAGGTCCGATTCGAGGTGGCTCATCGACGCCTGTGCCAGGATAACGACATCCGTTTCTTCGGCGAGGCCGACGACTCGTTCGGAGACCAGCCGATCGTGACGGTCGGTGTCCCCGTCCAGTCTCGCCTCGAATGCCTCGTCTACGAGCGTCGACTCGACAGATGCGGACTCCCCGGTGGCCTCTGCCTTGCGCTCGACGAGTTCGGTGCTTGGGCCCAGCGTGGACTCGGCCGTCGCGACGACGGCAATTCGATCGCCGAGTTCGACGGCTCGTTCGGCCATCGGATCGTCGATCTTGACGATCGGGACGTCGACGAGCTGCCGGGCGGTGTCGACGGCGGGCGAAGTGCTCGAGCAGGTATCCAGAACGACGTCGGCCCCGGCCTGTTCGGCGAGCGAAAGTTGCGTGCAGATTCGGCGGGTGATCGAAGGCGTCAGCTCCCCGACCGACAGCAGTTCGTCGATAACGCTCTCGTCGACGAGGTGGAAGTAGTCGCCCTCGGGGATGTACTCCGCAGCGAGTTCATCGAACGGTTCGCACAGGACTGATCCCGTGTGGAAGAAACATACGGTGCTCATGTGACATCGTAACGATGTTCCGCTCCCGCAATAAGTCTTTTCGAGCGATCGAACGCCGATGGGGCCGGAGCCCGGTCCGGTATCACTCGAGACGAAGTGTCCGAGGTCGGTGATGCGAAACGTTATACGAAATCGTGGTAATTGGACGAACAATGGCTTCCGACGAATTCATCGCGAGATACCGAATCGAGACGCCGTATCCGGTCGAAGAGGCCGCCGAGGCAATGGCCGGCGAGCAGTCGTCCGGCACGTTTGTTGACGTCCCGGGCGAAACCGATTCCCTCCGCGAACGTCACGGCGCTCGCGTCGTCGATACGACGGTTCTCGAGGAGGTGAGCGAGCCGACGC
The DNA here is from genome assembly GCA_025517485.1 of Natronoglomus mannanivorans. Classification (GTDB taxonomy): domain Archaea; phylum Halobacteriota; class Halobacteria; order Halobacteriales; family Natrialbaceae; genus Halomontanus; species Halomontanus mannanivorans. The sequence goes on from JAOPKB010000019.1 coordinate 41,873, forward strand.
TTCCGGGGACAACCCCGCCGGCGGATATCGAGTCCTCGCCGACGTATCGACGAGCTGAGGTGGAACTCGCGTTCCCGGTCGAGAACGTCGGCAGGTCTCTCCCGAACGTGATGACGGCTATCGCAGGAAATCTTTTCGAACTTAGGCACTTCTCGGGGCTCCGGCTGATCGATCTCGACCTCCCCGCGTCGATCGCCGACGCCTACCCCGGGCCGCAGTTCGGAATCAACGGAACGCGAGAGATTGTCGGCGTTGAGGATCGTCCCATCATCGGGACGATCATCAAACCGAGCGTCGGCCTCTCGCCGGAGGACACGGCGGAGCTCGTCTCCGAGGTAGTGGCGTCAGGTGTCGACTTCATAAAAGACGACGAACTGATCGCGAACCCGCCGTACTCGCGTGTCGAAGACCGCGTGGCGGCTGTCATGGATGTGATCGACACCCACCGGGAGGAAACCGGGAAGGAGGTGATGTACGCGTGTAACATTACCGACGACCTCGAGTCGATGCTCGAGCACCACGACGCGGTCGTCGAGGCCGGGGGGAACTGCGTCATGGTAAGCATGAACACCGTCGGCCTCGGCGCGTTCGCAAAACTTCGACGGGAGGCGTCCCTTCCGATTCACGGGCACAGGAATGGATGGGGGGCACTGTCCCGGTGTCCGCAACTGGGGTTCGACTACGAAGTGTATCACCAGTTCTTCCGACTCGCGGGAGCCGATCACCTCCACGTCAATGGGATCAGGAACAAGTTCTGCGAGTCCGACGAGTCGGTTGTCGCGTCCGCTCGCGCCGTGCAGACCCCCATCTCCTCGTCGGACGACGTAGCGATGCCCGTGTTCTCTTCCGGCCAATGGGCCGGACAGGCGTCAGACACGCACGAGGCGCTCGGTAACGCGGATCTGATGTATCTCTCCGGCGGCGGCATTCTGGGCCACCCCGACGGGCCAGCGGCCGGCGTCGCCCACCTTAAACAGGGGTGGGAGGCGGCGATGGAAGGAATCCCGCTTGAGGAGTACGCCGAGACTCACGAGGAGTTACGCGTCGCACTCGATCACTACGGTGATCGTCGATGAGCGACGAGTTACTCCTCTCGTACTACGGCGACGACCTCACCGGGTCGACGGACGTCCTCGAGGGGCTCGCTCGGAACGGCGTTAGAACGGTACTCTTCCTCGATCCGCCGACGAAGAGTGACCTCGCGCAATTCGACGACCTCGACGCGGTCGGGATCGCCGGGCAGAGTCGTTCGATGACGCCCGAGGAGATGACCGAGGAGCTACCACCGGTCTTCGAGGCGCTCGAACGACTTGGAACCACGCTCATCCACTACAAGGTTTGCTCGACGTTCGATTCCTCACCCGAGGTCGGGAGCATCGGGCGGGCGATCGAACTCGGCCAGAAAGTATTCGACTCGCCGTTCGTTCCCGTCTCCCAGGGATCAAGGGTCCCGAGCGGAAGGTACGTTGTCTTCGGCAATTTGTTCGCGGAGCAAGACGGCGACGTCTACCGGATCGATCGCCATCCGACGATGAGTCAGCACCCGGTGACGCCGATGACCGAAGCCGACCTTCGACGGCACCTGGAAGCGCAAACGGACCTCCCGATCGGCTCGGTCGAGTTACCTGACCTCGAGCGTGACGACGACGCAGAAGCGGCGCTCGAGGATGTCGTCCGGGACGCGGAGGTCGTCGTATTCGACGGCTACGACGTCGACCACGTGGAGCGCATCGGTCGACTGGTGTGGGAGCGAGCCGAGGCGGAGACAGGGCCACTGTTCGTCGTCGGTTCGTCCGGTATCGAACACCACGCGCTCCCGCAACACTGGAATTCGATCGGACTGCTCGAGAACACGGGTTCGATGCTCACCCCCCAGCCGCCCGCGGAACAAATCGCCGTCGTCTCTGGCAGCGCCTCGCCAGTGACTGCCGCGCAGATATCGTGGGCAACCGAAAACGGATTCGAGGCGATTCGAGTGGATACCGAACGGTTGATCGATCCGGCGACGGCCGCCGACGAACGAGCGCGAGTCGTCGAGGCCGGTATCGAGGCAATCGACGCCGGTCGTAGCGTCGTCTTCTACTCCGCCGACGGTCCAGACGACCCGGCCATCGAGCGGACAAATCAGCGATTCGAAAGCCTCGACGTAGACGACGGTTTGGCCGCTCGCCTCGGTTGCGGACTCGGCTCGATCCTCCGACGCGTACTCTCCGAGACTGGGCTGAAACGCGCTTGCATCGCAGGCGGGGACACGAGCGGATTCGTCGCCCGCGAACTCGATTTCTACGCCCTCGAGCCAATCGCGGCGACGGATCCGGGAGCACCTCTCTGTCGAGCGTTCTCCCTCGATCCAGCGTTCGATGGGCTCCAGATCACGCTCAAGGGCGGGCAGACCGGCGATGTGAAATATTTCGGACTTGTCCGGGAGGGCGGCGTGGACGCCGAGTAAACGCAAACTTGGAACGGGCCGACGGCTGCTTCAGCCCGATGAAGGCACCCGGAAACTGTTTTGGCGGCGAATCCATCGACGAAGAAAATGGGATCGCCCGGTTGCGAACCGGCGCGTCGAGTAAGCCGCACTTACATATGCTGTAGATTCGACTTGAGCGGCAGTATCGATCGTCGGCCTAGGTCCATCAGATCCTCGCTCGACGTGTAGGGGGTGAGAACGAGCGAGGACTCGTACGTAGCCGGTTCGATCCGGTACGCGGGTCTGGTAACGACCGGTGCGCCGCCGATCCCTGAGACCACGTGATCGACGTCGAGGAAGATACCTTCGGGATCGGGAAGGTGTCGACGGTGGGTCGATCGGTCTAGGGTTTCCGTTCGATAGCGACGGACGCCGACATTTCTCGCCGATCGACCGGTGACAAGCAGGCCGATGCCGTCGTCGGATTCGAGCGCGCCCCAGCGAACGTCGGTTTTCGTGCCGTAGGTTTGCGGTACCACGTAGTTCGGGTTCTGATTCGCGACGCTCCCTTCGTACCGTCCGATTCGCGCTCCCGTCTTTCGGTCCGGATACGTCTCCTGCGGCCCGCGTCCGTACCACGTGAACCGGTCGAACTCCTCGGGTAGTTCCAGTTCGAGGCCGACCTTCGGTAACCATTCCGGAAGATCCTCGCCGGGCGTCGCCCGATAGCCAACGACGAGGTCGCCGCTCGAGCGCAGTTCGTACCGGGTCACGACGGCGAAAGCGAGTTTGTCTCCGGGGGTGAGCAGGCGCTCACGAACCTCGATGCCCGGATTCGACGACGCGCCGTCCACCTCGACCGAATCGACCGCGTACTCGAGGCGGTCTAGGCCGAACGCGCGCCACTCGTCAGCGCTCGTCCGCCCCCACACGTTCGTCTCGCTCTGGGTCGGCGCGCGCCAAGGATCGAACCGCGGACCCCGCTTGAGCAGTTCGGTCCCGTCGACGGTCAGCGACGCGAGGGTTCCCGATTCAAACCGGGCCGTCAGGTCGTCGACCCTGAGTTCGATCGCGTCCGCCGATCGGTCGACGGACGCCGGAGCGGCGTTAGCCACGTCCGGTTCGGGCCCCGGCGGAACGTCGTACCGGAGGGGCAACTGTTCCCAGGCAACCTCGTGACCCGCCGGTGCCCACGGCGTGTCGTCCGCGAGTGCGAACCGGAGTTCGAGCCGATACTCCGCTCCGGGTGCGATCTCGGGGTCTTCGAACGGGATCCGAACGGTCGTCGATTCCCCCGGCGGTTGATCGACCGCGAAGTCGCCCGACTGGAGCGTCTCGTCGTCGGCTCGGAGTTCCCAGGTGGCGGACAGCGCGTCGAGGTTCGTGAACGCGTAGCGATTCTCGAGTCGGACCTCCTTCGACTCGAGGGAGACGAGTTCGGCGGCCACGGGCTGAGCAGTCTTCTTCACCTGGGGGACCCCCGGCTTTGGGTCGCCGTTCGAGAAGACGATCCCGTTGAGCGTGAATGGATCGATGCCGTAACTCGTGAACGCCCCTCGTTCCTCGACGGTATCGAACGTGACGCGAAGCGCTTCTCCGCCTCCCGCCTCGTCCGAGGGATCGGCCGCGATGCGGACCTCGTCGGCGGTCAACGCGCGTTCGTCGATCCGTACCTCGTCGACGACGGCGTTCGAAATTGTCCCCGCGTGGTTCATCCGATGGACGGCCGCGTTTCGGCCGACGTTTACGGGTCGGTAGCCGAAGTCGATCGATCCCTCGTGTTCCTCGCGGGCGACGCGGTCGCCGTCGACGTACAGTTCGAGCGCCTTGCCGTCGAAAACGCCGGCGACGTGGTGCCAGTCGCCGACCCAATCGTCGGGGACTGGAGCCTCGACGCTCGCCTGGCCGGTGACGGTCTCGCGACGATACTCGTCGGGAGGGACGTCCTCAACGACGGTCGTCCCGCCGCGATCGAGAATGTAGAATCGCAGCGTCTCGGCATCCGCCTGTTCGAGCCCGTACTGGTAGCCCTTCGTGACGAGGGGATTCGCCGTCCGGAACTCGCTGGGGCGCACCCACGTCTGGACGGTCAATTCGTCTCCGACGATGTCGAGGGCCGGGTGCCGATAGAACTCCACCCATTCGTCGTAGCCGCTAAGTGCAAGGGCGTTCCCGTCGCCGCCCCTCCCCTCGACGACCGTTGGTTCACCGAAACACAGTCCCTCGATTTCGTGTTCGGACTCGTCGAGGACGGCTAGTAGGTCCCGCTCAAGTTCGTGGTTCGCCCACTGCCAGATCGCCCCGCCGGTAAGTTGATCGTGCTCCCTGATCACGTCCCAGTACTCCTCGAAGTGCCCCATACTGTTCCCGGGGGCCGCCACGTACTCGTCCATGAACGAGGGTCGCGGTTCCTCCGGATCAACGGCCAACTCCTCGAGTTCCGTCGGCGTCGGGTATCGCGGCCCGATCACGTCTTCGAAGGGGAGCGCCCCCTCGTTCCCCCCGTATAGCCACGGTCGGGTTGGATCGATTTCCTTTCCGGCCCCTACAACGTTCGCGATGTTGTCGCCCGATCCGGCCTCGTTGCCCGCGCTCCAGATGACCACGCTCGGGTGGTTCTTGTCCCGGTCGACCATTCGTCGAGAGCGTTCGACGTACGCGTCGGTCCAGTCGTCGTCTTCCGAGAGGTGAACGTTCGCGTGGGCCTCGTCGTTCACCTCGTCCACGACGTACATCCCGAGTTCGTCAGCGGCTTCGAGGAAGTCTGCCCGCGGGGGGTAGTGAGACGTCCGGACGGTATCGATATTGTTTCGCTTCATCCGTTCGAGCTCCGCTCGTCCCCATTCCGGCGTGACGGCCCGACCCCGTTCAGGATGGTGCTCGTGACGGTTCACGCCGTTGAATTCGATTGGAGCGCCGTTGACGAGGATCGCGCCGTTCTCGCCGACTTCGACCGTTCGAAAGCCGAACCGATCGCTCACGACTTCCCGTCCTCCGTCGGACGTCTCGAGCGTCGCTACGAGCGTGTACAGCGTGGGAGACTCCGCGGACCACTTCGCGGGCGATTCGACGACGTCGTGAAACGTGACAGATGCGGTTTCACCCGGTTCGACCGAAACGGCGCGATCCGCGGTCGTGACCGACCCCCCGTTGGCGTCGAATACGTCAAACGAGATGGAACCGCCTTCGACGGGCCGATCGTTCAGGTTGCGGACGACCGCCTCCACCTCGAGACGGCCATCTTCGTACTCGTCGTCCAGTTCGCCGGTGATCGACAGGTCGTGCACGTGAACCGGCGTTCGCGCGACCAGTGAGACGTCCCGGTAGATGCCTGCCAGTCGCCACATGTCCTGGTCCTCGAGGTAAGTCCCGTCGCAGTAGCGGTAGACCGCGACGGCGATCGTGTTCTCACCCTCGCGAACGTACGGGGTGAGGTCGAACTCCGCGGTGGTCATACTCCCCTGGCTGTACCCAACCTCGTGGCCGTTCACCCAGCAATAGAACGCGGCCTTCACCCCCTCGAACTCCACGAAGATACGTCGATCGATCCACCCCGCCGGCAGGTCGAACGTTCGACGGTACGAGCCGACCGGGTTGAATTCGTCGGGCACGTTCGGCGGTTTGGCGTCGAAGGAGTGGGAGACGTTTCGGTACACCGGATGGCCGTTTCCTTCGAGTTGCCAGTTGCTCGGAACGGGAATCTCGTTCCACTCGTCGACGTCGTACGCCGGGTCGTGGAATCCCTCGGGAGCTTCCTCGGGCGTCCGTGACCACGAGAATTTCCAGTCTCCGGTGAGCGACCTGACCGCGTTGGCTTCGCGCCGATCGTCCGCCAGTGCCGCCTCCACGTTCGCGTACGGCGTGAGCGGGACGTGCGGTGGTTCCTTGTTTCGTTCGAATACGCTCGGGTCTTCCCACTCGGGGGATGGCATGTCTCAGCGCTCGTCTTGGATCGGTAAAAACAGTTCGTTTACGCTGAATTCGTTCAGCGGTCCGAACGACCGGAAGCAGCTGCTCAACCGAAACGGCGAGTAGGCCGTTACGTGCGTGTTCGGTCAATTGGTCAATGGGTGACTACGTGCGAGCCGACACACGATCACGTGTACACGTTCCGCCACTCGTCGCTCCCGAGTCCTCGTCATGCCTTGGATTCCGTGGGCTGATCCTTGAGGCCGATCCGCTCTTCGACATCGTTCGGACCACATCGTTTAAGTATCAGTGTGCGTATTTGTTCGGTACATCGAGTCATCATGACTGAGAATGATACCGCGAGTGCCGAATCTGTACCGGATATCGACGTTCGCCTGACACCGCGCCCAAGCGACGGTTCCGGCGCGACGGAACGGCGGTCGCTAAACGGAACCTGGGAGTTCGCCCCAGGAACCGACGAACCACCATCGGACGACGATGAGTGGCGTCGACACGAGGTGCCTGGTCAGTGGAACTACGCCGGGTACGAGGTACCCGACGACGGGCGGGGATGGTACCGACGAACGATTCAGGTCCCCTCAGACCGTGCGAGCGGGCCCGTAAAGATCAGATTCAACGGGGTATACAGCGACGCCATCGTCCGCGTGAACGGTGAGCGCGTCAGATTACACCAAGGCGGGTACACGCCGTTCGAAGTGGACGTCACGGATGCCCTCGAGATCGGCGACGACAACGTTCTCGAAGTTGGCGTCGCAGAGAAATCGAAGGCTGAATCGTTGTCACAGACAGGGTTCGGTGCCGGCATCACCCGCGGCGTAACCCTCCTCAGCGTGCCGCCGTGTCACCTCGCGGACCTCGACATCGAGACGACCGTCGAAGACGACGATGAGGGAACCATCGCCGTCGAAGCGATGATTCGAAACGCCGGCCCGGATCGCATCGATAACGCCCGGATGCGCGCCACGTTGACCGATCCGGATGGAACGGCCGTCGAGACGCTCGAGTCATCAATCGACGGGCTCGGTGACGAAGACGAACAATCGGTCAGTTTCGAATTTACCGTCGACGGCGCTGCGACCTGGAATCCCGAACAGCCCCGGTTGTACGAATTATCGTGTGAAGTGGAGGCAAACGGTGAGTCGGAACGCGTCGAGGCGAGCGTCGGTATTCGCGAGTTCGAGATCGATGGCGATCAACTGCTGTTGAACGGTCGACCGATCACCCTCCGCGGGGTCAACTGGCGGGAGTGTCATCCCGATCACGGGCTCGCGATCCCGGCGGAACGAACCCGTCGCGACGCCGAACTGCTCCGAGAGGCCAACGTGAACTACGTGCGGACCGGCCATCATCCCACGACTGAAGCGTTCGTCGAAGCCTGCGACGAACTTGGGATCGTCGTGGAGATGGAAGCGCCGATCGCGTTCCTTCGCTTCGAGAACTCCCACCTGGCGACCGATCCGTCCTACCGGGAGCCACTCTGCCGACAAATCCTCGAGATCGTGGAACGGGACAAGAACCGAACGTCGGTGGGGATCTGGTCGCTGGCCAACGAGTCCGAGTGGGGGCCGAACTTCGAGGCGGCTGCCGAGCTCGTCTCGGCGGCCGATCCCACCCGGCCGACCACGTTCAACTGGGGAATGCACAAGGACGAGGACGCTCCGTACGTCGACATCGCGAACCACCATTATCCGGCGCTGCGCGACTCGAAAGTCGACCTCGAGGAGTTCGAGGAATCCGACCGGCCGGTCATGTTCGGCGAGTTCTGTCACACGTACTGCTACAACGTCCGCGAACTCGGGACGGATCCGGGGCTCCGCGACGACTACGTGCGGGTCCTCGAGCGCGGGTGGGAGCGCGTGAACGAACTCGACGCGTTCGCCGGTGCGGCGATCTGGGCCGGACTCGACCACCTAACCCCGGAGTACCGGTGGGGACTCATCGACGCTCATCGTCGGCGCCGCCCCGAGTACTGGCACGTAAAGAACGTGTACGCCCCGATCAAAATCGAGTCCGTCCGTCGGACCGGCGATTTGGTTCAGGTCGACCTCGATAACCGAAGTCAGTTCGTCTCGCTCTCCGACCGACGACTCGAGTGGCGCGCCGGAGACGAGTCGGGGACGTTCGAGGCGGACGTCCCGCCGGGTGAAACCGGAACGGTGACGATCGACCCGCCCGCCGACGGGAGTTCGATCACGGTTAAGGTTCTCCATCCGGCCGGGTTCACGATCGACGAGCACGTATTCGAAGATGACGACCACACCAGCCGACCGAACGCACCGATGGACGATCCGACCGTCACGGAATCGGAAACCAAGTTCATGCTCGAGACGCCGGACTGTTCGGTGACTGTCGATCGGAATATCGGCGAAGTGGAGATTGCCGGACCGGACGGCGAGCCGATCGTCTCGGGACTCCTCGGATTCGGGGCGACGTCGGTCGAGTCGAACATTCGCGTCCCGCCGATCTACGGCGACACCATCGGCACCCGACTGAGCCCGTGGCGATGCGAGGCGGTACGAACGACGGACGACGAGACCGGCGTCGAGATTCAGGGCGGCTACTACTACGATACGATTGACATCGCGACGGGGTCGTTCCACCTCCGGTTTGCCGGCGATCACCTCGAATTGGCCTACGAGTTCACGTTCAACGAGTCGCGCGACGTGCGCCAGGCCGGCCTCGTGATCCCCGTCGTTCGGGACTGCGATACCCTGTCGTGGGTTCGGGACAGCTATTGGAGCGCGTACCCGTCGGATCACATCGGCCGTTCGACTGGTTCGACCGTCGCCTTCCCGGGCGGTGAACGCGCCGCGAACGACAACAGCAAGCTTGACGGATCGTGGCTGTGGTGCGATGAAGCGACCGAGAACGGGTCGAACGACTTCCGGAGCACGAAGCGACACATCCGAGAGGCGACCCTTTCCGGCTCAGACGGAAGGGCCATCGACATATACGCGGACGGTGATCAACACGTCCGGTGTTCCGTCGAGGGCGATACGATCGACCTCAACGTCCTCGATCGATCGCTCGCGGGTGTCGGACTCGGTCTGCTCGATCGACACGCGCTGTTGGACGAAGAGCCGACGATAGAAGCCGGAACGCGGTTCGAGGGGCGCGTGAAACTCGGCATCCAGAACGAATAGCGGTCCAGTGTTCGCCCGGGGGTCACCTCCGATGGACGAATCGTCTCGCCGAGATAATTTCCGACTGATAAGCGGCTTCTTTCGAGTGATTCGTCCTAGCCGAGGAGCGCTTGCGAAACAACCGGACATCCGATGGCGGCCCGATTCGCATCTCGGTGGGCCTTCGTTTGCCGCCCGTTCCGGAAACGGATCCGATAGTATCGGATTCCGTGGATTTGGGGCGCTATAGCACACTATTCCCCCATTCATCGACAAATTCAGCCGTGCCGCCAACATAGATTACAAACCTATGATTGTAATACAAGCAGAGGATCGATCCACCCTTTTCCGGTGGCATCGGAACGAGAGCGAACCGATACCTCGAACGAGACTACTGAGGGTTGCACAGACGGGAATTGGGAAATCCATCAGCGTTTGCGCACCGTTTCCGGCTGATTTCCCAGGAGTCGTACAATCGTCAAATTGGATCCAGTATTGCGACGATCGAATTCAATTCGACCGACGGAATTTATATCGGTATTGGCCTCACACACTGTACCATGGCTGAAAGTACCGGTATCCATCCCTCGGACGAGCGGCCTTGGTACTGGGCGTACGACGGCGAACCGACGATGTTACTGGGCGCCACCGACACCGACAACCTCTTTCAATGGGCCGACGGAGCGTTATCGTCACAGCTCGAGCGACTCGAGTCAGCCGGTGGGAACTACGTCCGGAACACGATGTCAGATCGCGGTTCGAACGATGTGCACGCGTTCGCTGCCGTTCGAGACGGCATCTTCGATCTCGAGCGGTGGAACGGCACCTACTGGGACCGATTCGAGACGTTCCTCGAGGAAACCCATCGACGCGACATCGTCGTACAGTTGACGCTCTGGGATCAGCACGACTTCTCCGGCAATAATTGGGAGAACAATCCGTGGAATCCGTTCAACAACGTCAACTACGGCCGATACGAGTCCGGGATCGCCAGCGGTCGTGACGTCTTCTCTGGTGGCGCCCGTAATCGCGTCGTATACCCGCATCTTCGGTGCTTCGTCGACCGTGTTCTCGATATTTCGCTCGAGTATGATCACGTGCTGTACAACGTCAATAACGAAAGCTGGGCGGGCGAATCGTGGGAGTGTCACTGGGCGAATCGGATACGAGACCGTGCCGACGAGGTTGGAACGAGCGCACACGTGACGAACATGAATATTTGGCCTGGCCAATCTGTTGCCACGGTGATCCGGAACCCGGACTGCTTTTCATACGTCGAAGTGTCGCAGGTCAACCAACATTCGAAGGGTTACGCCGGCGAGGAGCACTGGGACGCCGTCCAGTCCTGGCAGAACGAGATAGCGGACGAACTCGGCCCTCGTCCGCTGAACAACGTGAAAATCTATGGCACCGACGAGGAGAATCCGTCGGCGGGGAGCGCCCAGGACGCGATCGAACGATTCTGGCGTCAACTGATCGGAGGCTGTGCGTCCGCTCGATTCCATCGCCCGACAGCGTGGGGTATTGGACTAGACGACCGATCCGGCGCTCAGCTCCGTTCCGCACGAATGCTCGAGGATGCTGTCGACCTTTTCTCAATCGAACCGGCGAACAACCTCCTCGGTTCCCGGCGACCCAACGATGCTTTCTGTGCGGCGACGCCCGGGTGCTCCTACGTCGTTTACTTCCCCGGCGATCAGTCGGTGACGCTTGATCTCTCTGATTCGAGCGACCGCTTCCAGTTGGCCTGGCTCTACACCGGGCAGAGCGAATGGGGTCACGAAACCGATCTTGAAGGTGGTTCGACTCGCAAGTTATTGCCACCAGAGTCGCGAAATACCGTCGCGGTGATCACGTGACGTGGACTGATCGAATTCCCAGCAGTGTAAAATCGAGCGAGAATCATCGTTTTGGACTGGTAATGCGAATTACATAACTAAAGATTTAAGAAGGAGCGGTTTGTTTTGATTATCAATATATGGTGATGGACGAGAAGTCAGAAGGCACAAGTAACGGATACTCCCGCCGGCAATGGTTGCGATTCGCTGGGGCCGCCTCAGCTGTGGGAATCGCAGGATGTGTGGGCGGAGACGAGGATGACCAGGATGGGAACGGGAACGGAAATGGCAACAGCAATGGGAACGGTGGCTCGGACAGACCGAATGTTGTTGACGGCACATTGTCGATTCCCTGGCACGCGCCGAACACCGACCTCCCTCGCGCCGACTTAAATCGCTGGGGAGCGAACTGGGCCGGATCGCTCGCCAGATCCGTGTTCTATTTCCCGGGCGGGCAATCGTACAGTCACGACCTCGAGTGGCATCCGCTCGACCTCGAGGAGTGGGAAGTCCGCGAGGATGAGGACGAAGTCCACGTCCAGTTGCGGGAGGACCTCTACTGGACGCAGGGTGGCGAGGTCATCGACGACTTCACCGCCGAGGACGTGGTGACCATGTACGAGATGCTGCGGTACATGACGCCCGAGGCCGACCGCTCGGATAATCCCGCGGAGACCGGCTGGCGGGCGGAGGACGACTCGACGTTCGTTATCGAACTCAATCCCGACGGTTACAATATCGACACGGTCCTCACTACCCTCAGGGGGCAGTACGTTACGACGTACCGAAACGGGTGGTTCGCTGAGAGACTCGAGGGGCTCAAAGACGCGAGCACGGAAGACGAAGAGGCGGAGCTGATCGAAGAAGTGGCGAGCTACGGCGATTACACTCTCGAGAACGATATACCCCTCTCGGGGCCGTACATGCTCGACGAGGTCCACGAGAACGTCGCTCGGTTCACGATCAACGAGGACCACTGGGTAGCCAAGGAGGGCCCGGCGACCCCGCGAGAGCTCGAAATCCACATCCTCGGCGGTGGGTCCGGCGGCATCTACCAGGCCGTCGATTCGGGAACTGTCGACGTCATCGAGGGATCGATTCCGAGCAGCGTTCCCGAGGGCTCCATTCCGGATAACGTCACGCAGATATCGCAACCGTCCGACATTGGGACGACGTTGATCATCAACTACGGCGGCCCCGATATCGATCCGTATATGGGGGTCGACGAAAGTGCGCCGCCTGAAGAGCGCGTTGCGGGCGCCCAGCAGGCAAAAATCCGTCAGGGCATCGCCCACGCAGTCAACTTCGAGCACGTACAGATGAACAAGCTCGGGGCGAGGAACGCCGAGAGCACGGACCCGTACGAGAAAGCTCATCCGGCGAGTAGCGTCGAGATCGAAACTGAGTTCCCCGACCTCTACGAGCAGCTCCCATCGTACAGGGAACAGGATACGGAGATGGCCGAGCAGCGCTTCGAAGAGGCCGGCCTCGAACTCGACGGCGGTACGTGGGTAAAACCGAACGGCGAGCCGCTGGAAATCATCCTCCAGTCGACGGAGGAGAGCGTGGATATGCTGCGGACAATCAACGAGGATCTCCAGGAGATCGGACTCGATTCCGAACTCGAAACGCTCGGCGAGCAGGCCTGGACGCTGTACCTAGAAGATCCGTCGACGCTCAGTATGGGCGAAGGGTGGATAAATGAGAACCCCGTCAATATCGAACTTCGGGACCACATGGTTCCGAACAACGGCTGGCCGTTGACCGTTCGCCCGGGGAACTACGAGGTGCCGCCGATCGGCGACATGGACGCCGACCCGAGCGAAACGCTCGACGTGATCGAAATGACCAGCGAGTTCCACCTCGAGAGCGTCGACGATCACAGGGATACCCTAGAACAACTCCTGTGGGCGTACGCCTACCACCTGCCGGAGATTCCGATGTTCTCGACCGTCCAAAGCGTGACGCTGAACACGGAGACGATGGGGTGGCCCGAACCGCGCCCCGAAGGGCGGGTTACGAACCCGACCGAGGACGATCATCCTGTCTACGGGACCGGATTTTACATCCTTTCGCACCCGGACTCCAGCGTCCACGTCCCGGGAGACGAGTGAGACGGTTATAGCTGAGTTCTCACTTTGCGCGTCGTTTTTCAATCGGACGGATAATCCATCCCAAGCGGCGCCTCGACAGACGACCCCGATGTTCGAGAAAGCGTGCAAACACAGTCGCGGAACGGTCATCTTCGTACTGGTCACCTTTCGTCACCGCAGACGCACTCAAAAAGGGCGCAGACGTTCATCGTCTAGCGCGGTAGGTCGCGGTTCTCGGGCCTATTCGAAACTCCGCCCCTCAAGGGCGTGTTCGGCAACCACGCCGTTGTCGAATTCGATCCCGAGTCCGGGTGCATCCGGAACTGTCGCGTACCCGTCTTCGAAGAGGGTATCGGGCCGTTCGACCAGATCGGACCACCAGGGAACACCGACGGCGTGGAATTCGACCGCCATGAGGTCCGGGATCGCGGCGGCGGCGTGGATGCTCGCCATGAAGCCGACCGGGGAGGCAGCGAAGTGCAGGTTAGCGGGTATACCGTGTTGGTTCGCGAAATCGCTGATCCGTACGGTTTCGCGGATGCCGCCGGCCGTGAGTAGATCCGGACCGACTATGTCAATCGCGTCGTTGCGGATCAACTCGCGAAAGCCGTCGACACCGAAGAGGTCCTCGCCCGTGATGGTGGGCGTGTCTATCGCCTCGGAGAGTTCAGTCCAGCCGGTGACGTCGCCGTCGCTCACGGCGTCCTCGTAGATCGCCGTGTTGTACTCGTCGAGTATTCGGCCGAACTTGATCGCGTCCGCGACGGACACCCGCTGCATCGCGGCGCAATCGAACCCGATATCGGTGTCGCTGCTGACCGATCCCCGTATCGCCGCGACCACGTCTTCGAGATACTCCAGACCGGCCGCGGTCAATTGGGTACCTCGGATCCCCGCCTTGCCGGTGACGTCCTTCGCGACGCGCGGATCTAGGTCGAACTTGAGGAAGTCGAACCCCTGGGCTTCGCGACGTTTCGCGTGAGCAGCGTAGTCTTCGGGCGCGTAGTCGTTGGCGTCAAGTCGGTACGACTCGGCGGAGTCGGTTACCGGCTGGCCTGCGCGACAGTCGACGTATACGCGGATTTCATCCCGATACTTCCCTCCGAGAAGCTGATACGCCGGTACGCCGTGGCGTTTTCCAGCGATATCAAACAACGCCATCTCGATCGCGCTCACACCGCCGCCGAGACGGCCCCTGCCGCCGTAGGGGCGAAGTTCCTCGACTCGACCGATGATGTTTGTCGGGTCTTTGCCCAGCAATACCGGTTCGAGGTCGAGCGCGAGCGCCGCCGCCGTGTCGGCGTAGAACGCTTCTTTGTGTACGTGTCCGAGGCTGTGATCGCGAACCTCGCCATACCCGCTTATCCCTTCGTCGGTCTCGATTTTGATCAACGGCCACTCGAAGTTTCCCTCGACGGTGACGGCGTTGATTCCCGTAATCTCCATGAATTGGTCCCTCGTTTCACCCGTTAACTAATAACACGATATACCTTGTGATGCCGGAAACGAGCCGCGCCTCGGGGCCGCCATGAGCCAACGGGAACGGATCGTCATCGATCGACGGCCGACGAATAATCGGCATCCTGGGTCCGATTACACCCACTCGTGGTCGTACTCTTCCGGCCACCCGCTACGCCGGTAATCGGGGGTGGTTCGATCGTACATGACGGCGCTTCGGCCACCGTCAACCAGGAGGTGGCTTCCGGTGATGAACGCGGCGTCGTCGCTGGCGAGAAATGCGATTGCGCCGGCGACGTCTTCGGGGCGCCCCATGCGGCCCGCCGGATGGATGTCGGCGATCTCCTTTCGTTCGGCGATGGTTTCGTCGTCAGCCGTCGTTTCGTCCGTCGTGACCCAGCCGGAATTGAGCGTGTTGACGCGAATGGAAGGGCCGAACTCGAGCGCCATGGCCCTGGTGAGACCGTTGATCGCCGCTTTGGTCACGTTGTACGGAAATGAATGGGCGCCGGTTTCGAAGGCATGGTTCGAGGAGACGTTGACGATGCTGCTGCCGTCCGGCATGTGCGGGAGGGCGTGTTTGACGGTGAGCCAGTAGGCGCGGACGTTTACGTCGAAGGTGAGCACCCACTCGTCGATCGAGGTCGTTTTGACCGTCTGATGGGTTTGGGCGGCGGCGTTGTTGACTAGGACATCGATACGGCCGAATTTGTGGACGGTTTTCTCGATGAGCGTCTCGATGGCATCGGGATCAGCGAGATTGGCGGGGACGTGGATCGCGATGGTGCCCTCCTCCCGCAACTGCTCGAGAACGGTTCGCCCGCGTCGTTCGTCACGACCGGTGACGACGACGTTCGCGCCTTCGCGAGCGAATCGCGTGACGGTTGCTTTCCCGATGCCGTAGTTCGATCCGGTGACGAGTACGACGTCCTGATCAAACCGGTTCGGGTGGCTATCAGACATGGTGGCCTAGATGACCACGAGGCCGGTAAAGGTATCGCGAATTTCGAGCAAATCCGCAGACAGATTTCCGCCATCGACCGCCAAATTGCTTCTCGCACGGTACTCAGCGATCAGTTCTGGTGTATGAACTCGCCACATCGTCTGACGTCAATGTTCTCATATGACCATATTTCTAATTACCGTGGAAAAACATATGTAGCTAGTTCGCATATGCCATACTGTAATGCGCGAGCACGAACGCCGGTTATCGACTGTATCGCGGCGAGATTACGCACGGGGATTGGCCGTCACAGGCCTCGGCGTTGGTATCGCGGGGTGCTTAGGCGGTGATGACGATGAGGAAACCGGGAACGGAAACGGTAATGGAAATGGTAACGGGAACGGCAACGGAAACGGTAGTACAGACACGCCGAACGTCGTGGACGGGACGCTATCGGTCCCGTGGCATCGACCCAATACCGACCTCCCCCGAGCGGACATGAACCGGTGGGGGGCGAACTTCGCCGGGCAACTCACCCGGTCGGTCTGTTTCGTTCCGGGTAACTTGTCACACAATCGCGATCTCGAGTGGTACCCGCTCGACATCGAGGAGTACGAGTATCGGGAGGATGCGGACGAAATCTACGTTCAGTTACGGGAAGACCTCTACTGGACCCAAGGTGGGGAGGTCATCGACGACTTCACCGCCGAGGACGTAGTGACCATGTACGAGCTGTTGCGGTACATGACGCCCGAGGCCGACCGCACAGATAATCCCGCGGAGACCGGGTGGCGGGCGGACGACGACACGACGTTCGTCGTCGAACTCAACCCCGATGGGTACAACCTCGAATCCGTTCTCCGAACGATCCGGGCGCAGTTCGTCAATACGTATCGGAACGGCTGGTTTGCGGAGAAACTGGAGGAACTCAAGGACGCCAGCACCGAAGACGAGGAGATGGACATCATCGAGGAGGTTTCCACCCACGAGTTCACCCTCGCGGACGACCCTCCCCTGTGCGGATCGCACATGCTTGAGGAGGTCCACGAGAACGTCGCTCGGTTCACCATTAACGAGGAACACTGGACGGCGAAGCAGGGCCCGGCGACCCCGCGAGAGATGGAGATCCACATCCTCGGCGGCGGCTCCGGCGGCATCTACCAGGCCGTCGATTCGGGGACGGTCGACGTCATAGATGGGTCGATCCCGAGCAGCATTCCCGAGGACGCGATCCCCGACCACGTCACGCAAGTCTCCTACCCGTCGGAAGCGGGTTCGACAATGCTGATGAATTATGGCGGTCCCGATATCGATCCGTACATGGGGGTCGACGAAAGCGCGCCGCGGGAGGAGCGCGTCGCGGGCGCCCAGCAGGCGAAAATTCGCCAGGCTATCGCCCACGCCATCAACTTCGAAAACGTCCAGATGAACCACCTGGGCGCGAGGACCGCGGAACTCGCCGAACCGTACGAGAAACCCCATCCGACCAACCCGATCACGATGCAAAACGAGTTCCCGGACCTCTACGAGCAACTCCCGTCGTACACCGAGCGTGACACGGAGATGGCCGAGCAGCGCCTCGAAGAGGCCGGCCTCGAACTCGACGGCGATACGTGGGTGAAACCGAACGGCGAGCCACTGGAAATCGTCCTCCAGGCGTCGGGAGAGAGCGTGGATATGCTGCGGACGGTCAACGAGGATCTCCAGAACGTCGGCCTCGCCTCCGAACTCGAGACCCTCGGCGAGCAAGTCTGGACCTCGTACCTCGACGGCACCATCAGCATGGCCGAAGGATGGATCGTCGAAAACCCCGTCGACATCGAACTGCAAAACCACATGGTCGAAACGTACGGCTACCCGGATACCGTTCGCCCGGGGAACTACGAGGTGCCGCCGATCGGCGACATGGACGCCGAACCGACAGAGACGCTCGACGTGATCGAGATGACGTCGAACTTCGAGGCGGAGAGTCTCGACGATCACCGGGAGGACGTGGAACAACTCCTGTGGGCGTACGCCTACCACCTGCCGGAGATTCCGATGTTCCCCTTCATGTCGAACATGACGCTGAACACGGAGGCGAAGTCGTGGCCCGAACCGATCCCCGAAGGGCGGGTAACGAACCCAACCGAGGACGACCACCCGGTCTACGGGACCGGATTCCAGACGATAGCGCACCCGGACCCCGGCGTCCGCGTTCCGGGGTACGACGACTAGCACCTTCACGACCGTCGCGTTCCCCCGATTTCTCCGTTCTCCCACCGACGCGCTCGAACGCTCGAGCCCTTGGAACGCCGAGTGCGAGAGTGCGTCGGTCAGTCGCTTCGGTTGTTGCGGAACGGACTATCGATAGGGTCCCGCCTGTCACGAGCAGGTCGGATGACCGTCTCCCGGCATTCGGACGAGCCGAAGGCCGCTCCGTCGGAGGCCGCTACCACTCGGCGACGCTGCCGTCGTCGTGACGGTGTGACGGGA
Organism: Natronoglomus mannanivorans; assembly: GCA_025517485.1. Taxonomy (GTDB): domain Archaea; phylum Halobacteriota; class Halobacteria; order Halobacteriales; family Natrialbaceae; genus Halomontanus; species Halomontanus mannanivorans. Next base: position 60,142 of record JAOPKB010000019.1, read on the forward strand.
CCGACCACTCGTACTCTCCGTCCGCGGCCCGGAGCGCCTCCTCATCGATTTCGACACCGAGGCCGGGACCGTCCGGAAGGTCGACGTACCCGCCGAAGTCGTACTCGAGAACCTCCGGGTTCTCGACGTAGGAGAGAACGTGCGCGTCGACCGCACGATGGACGACCTGCTCTTGAACGAGCGCGTTCGGCGAACACGCGTCGATCTGGAGACAGGCCGCCAGCGAAACCGGACCGAGCGGGCAGTGGGGCGCGAGCGCGACGTCGTACGCCTCGGCCATCGCCGCGATCTTGTGCACCTCGGTAATCCCACCGGCGTGAGAGAGATCTGGCTGGACGATGTCGACCGTCCCCGATTCGAGCACTCCTTTGAAATCCCACCGGGAGAACATTCGTTCGCCGGTCGCGATCGGGACTGAGGTGTGTCGTGCGACGGTCGCGAGCGCATCGTCGTGCTCCGCCAGCACCGGCTCCTCGTAGAACATCGGATCGACGTCCTCGAGCGCGACGACCAGGCGTTTCGCCATCGGTTTCGACACCTTCCCATGAAAGTCGATCCCGAGATCGATATCCGGTCCGACCGCGTCGCGTATAGCTATCAACCGGTTTCGCTCCCGTTCGATGGCGTCGGGTGCGTCTACCCTCCGTATCGGCCCATTTAGCGAGGTTTTGAGCGCCGTGAATCCGTTCTCGACCATCGATGCGGCGCCCTGCGCGTAAGCACTCGGGGACTCGTCTTCGGCCGGAACGTGCGAGTAGAGTCGAACGCGATCGCGCGCTTTGCCTCCCAGCAGTTCGTACACCGGGGCGCCGAAGTGTTTGCCCTTGAGGTCCCAGAGGGCCTGGTCAATACCCGCGATGGCGCTCATCAGCACCGGCCCGCCGCGGTAGAATCCGCCGCGGTACATTCGCTGCCAGTGGCGTTCGATCGGAAACGGATCCGCGCCGAGGAGGACGCCTTCCGCGAGTTCCTCGATGGCCGCCCGCACCGTGTGAGCGCGGCCTTCGACGACCGGCTCCCCCCAGCCGACGCGCCCGTCCGACGTCTCGAGTTTCAGGAACTGGAACCGCGGCGAAACCTCGAATACTTCGTAGTCGACGATCTCCATGTTCGGGGATTCACGCGTATCGGCATAAATCGCACAGCCGGTAGGGCCATCCATCCGGTCGTCGACGCGGAGGAAACGGTCTATTGCTTGACGCTACACGCCACCCATCCCGTCTCCCATCGGCATCGGAACGCGAAACGCGTAGGCGTGCTCACACGGTCGTTCGTCCGGCGTCGCGACGCGAACGCAGCCGTCCTCCGCGGTCCACTCGAGATCCTCGTCGACTCCGAGCATCCGGACCGAAGCGCCGTCGCGTACGGACAGGCCCTCGAGGAACGCCGAGTCGCCCGGCCAGCCGTGGTGCAGTGCGTACGCCACGTTTCCGGTTCGCGTGTACCACAATGGCCCTTCCTCGGCGAGGTGGTCACACAGGCGAACCCAGTCGTCCCGCGGCCACTCCTCCCAGTCGATATCCGGCAGGAGTACGGCGTCCTCACGGGGTCGTTCGAACGGCCGCGTTCCGTAGATCGCCTCCCCGTTGACAGCGAGCCAATCGCCGATTCCTTCCGCCACGTACCGATCGTGTTCGTCGATAGCGCCGTCGGGTTTAGGCGAGACGTTGAGCAGCAAATTTCCGTTCTTGCTGACGACGTCGATCAGGAGCCTGATCAGGTCCGAAATCGACTTCCGTTCGCCGCCGCGCTTCCACAGCCACTGGCGAGACAAAGGGAGACACGTTTCCCATTTGTGGTCGACCACGTCGCGCATCACCTGGTGCTCGCCGGTAAAGAAATCCCCGCGACCGGTTTCGTCGCCCGCGGCGTCCAACAGTCGATCGGAATCGTACCAGAAATCGGGGTATCGCCCGTCGGGATGGTCTGCCGTATCCGCTCGTCGAAACCACTCGTACCGAGTGGAAACCCACTCGTGTCGCGTTTCCGTGCCGAAACGATCGTTGGCGCAGACGTCGCGACCCCTCGCTGCGGCCCGGTTGTAGTACCAGGCGAGGAACTCCGTGCTTTGCAGTTCCGCCGACGGGTACCACCCGCTGTCGGCCCAGAAGATGTCCGGATCGTACAGCTCGACGAGCTCCTTCGCCTGATCGAGTTTGTACTCCTCGGGGCCGCTCTTCCAGGTCGAGTCGTCCGTCGTGTCGGGAGGATGGGCGTTCCAGTTGAAGTACAGGCCGAGTTTCACGCCCCTGCTTCTCACCGCGTCGGCCAACGGCGTCACGACGTCGTACGGGCCGCCCACCTCCCGCGCGCTGTACTCGGTCACTCGACTCGGATAACTACAGAATCCGCCCCGGTGCGCGGCGGTGTACACGAGGTACTTCGCCCCGGCATCGAGGGCGAGGTCGGCCCACTCGTCGGCCGCAAATCCGGACAGTTCCGGCAGTTCGTCCGGTTCGTAGTCGGTGTCGTCCGCGACGTATGCCGACGGACTGTAGTGGACGAACAGTCCAAACTTCGCTTCGTCGAACCACTGCGGCGCTTCGTGTTCGTCCAGCGATTCCCAGGTAGGAGCGTACGACATAGGTCGGTTACCGTCCGAATCGACTTATCGTCTCACCTACCGGAAAAACGACGGGAGTCTCGATTCCGTCGGTCGACCCGTCGGAGACCGGCGCGGGCCCGGTCAGTACACGGGCGTTCAGTCCGAGATCTCGATCATCACGGTGCCCCGGAGGCGCGTTCCCGCCTCGAGCGTGGGTTCCTCTCCGAGGAGGGCGTGTCGATCGAGCAGGCCGAGTCCGACGCCCACGAACGACCGATCGAGGACGTTGAGATCGATCGTATCGCTCCCGACCGAACAGCGCACGTGCCGGTCGCCGTCCGCGCGGACGGCGACGGAACGTCCGTCCTCGGCGGAGAGACGCGCCTCCCGAACGTGGCGTTTCGTGCTCCGGAAGTCGTTCGACCCGTTAGCGGTCGCGTCCGCGCTCCACGGGCGGGATCGATCGAGTTCCATCACTTCGTCGGTCGGCCGCTCCCCCGGGAACGCCGCGGCCGTTCCGCTCGATCGACCGACGTGATCCGAGGGGTACGTGCTCCAGCGGCTGTCCCGCTCCCACGTGAGCGTGTCACAGTCACCGGCCACGGGAAGGGCGATTCCGGTTTCGCGGACCGTCCGATCCTCGCTGAGGGTGAAGTCGTACTCGACGTCGAGCCGACCGTCCTCGCCCACCCGGAACGCGAACGATCCGGAGGCGACGTCGATCGTGTCGTAATAGTACCCGCCCCGGATTTCGACGCCCGCGCCGTCGTCGGTGACGCGCACCTCCTCGCAGCGCCAGGGGTGCAGGCGTCCGCCCGCCGACCCGACGTAGCGGGGCGACGTGGAGACGTTTGATTCCTGGACCGTCGCGACGACCGCGGGGATGCCGGAAATGATCGGTTCTCCGCCCAGACGCCCGACCTCGACCGTTCCGACGTTCCGATCGACCGTGAGCGAACAGCCGTCCGTTTCGAGTCGGATAGCCGTCTCGGTGCGCGTGAGCGACGGGTCGGTCGCCGCGGCCGCGTCCACGAGGTCTCGATCCGATTCCGAGTCGTTCCGTCGGCGCTCGAACTCGTCGATCGTGAAACCGTGCGGATGGAGGACGCGAAGGGTGAACGAGGACGCCTCCGCGGGCACCGGAACCGTCGCCCGTCCGGTTTCGCCGGGGGCCGCGTCGATTTCGAGGCAACCAGACTCTCCCCCCGCTTCCCACTCCAGTTGGCGCTCGCCGAGACCGACGAACGTCGATCGATTCTCGAGTTCGATGTCGACGCCGGCGTCTCGCCACTCGATTGCCGTCAGTTCGACCGACGAGTAGATCTTCTTCACGTGGTGGTACTCGGGGCGGCAACGACGATATTTATCGAGAAGTCCCCACCGCCACTCGGGCGAGAGGTGATCGAGGCCCGCCCAGATCGCCGCACCGGCGAACGCGTCGAGTTCGTTCACGCGCTCCCACCCGCGCTCGAGGACCCGCACGTAGTCGTCGCGGAGCCCCGGATCCGTCCCGAGTTCCTTCACGTTGTAACAGTACGTGTGACAGAACTCGCCGAACATGACCGGCCGGTCGGATTCCTCAAACTCCTCGAGGTCGACTTTCGAGTCGCGCAACGCCGGATAGTGGTGGTTCGCAACGTCACAGAATCCGACGTCGTCGTCGAGGTACATCCCCCAGTTGAAGGTGGTCGGCCGGGTGGGATCGGCCGCCGAGGCGAGCCGGGCCGCCGCCTCGAAGTTCGGTCCCCACTCGGACTCGTTGGCCAGCGACCAGATCCCTACCGACGTCCGGTTCTTGTCCCGTTCCACGAGCTCGAGGAGTTGTCGGCAGAGCACCTTCCGATAGGAAGGGTCGTCCGCGAAGTACGCCTTTCCGAACCGGACGCCGGCGATCGCGGCTTCCATCTCGACGAGGATGCCGGCCTCGTCGCAGGCCTCGACGAACGCTTCGGAGGGCGGATGGTGGCCGGTTCGGACGTAATTGACGTTCGCTTCTCGGAGCTGTTCGACGTCGCGTCGGGCGATCTCGGCGGGGACCGCCTGCTCGTGGTCGGGGTGGCTTTCCCGCCAGTTGACGCCGCGGAGGGTGATCGGCCGGCCGTTCAACAGCAGCTGGTTGCCGTCCACCTCAATCTCCCTGATGCCAATATGGTGGTCGATTCGCTCGCATTCATTCTCCGCCTCGAGTTCGCAGCGGAGGTCGTACAGGCGGGGCTGTTCGGGGTTCCAGGTGACGAAGTCCTCGAGGGCAAACTCGAGATCGAGGTCGCGACCCGTGCCGGCGTCGATCCCCTCAACGTCTCGTTCGAGAACGCGCACTTCCTCTCCGGAAGGATCGGTCAACGTCGCTCGAACGGTCGCATCGACGGAGTGATCGCTCCCGTTCGTGAGCGAAACGCCGGTTTCGACCGTCGCTCGGTCGTCGCCTATCGTCGTCACGATATCGAGGTCCGAAACGTAGCACGTCGGCACGCTCAGCAGGGTGACGTCACGCGTGATTCCCCCACCGAGGCTCGCCTGCGCCATCGTGTCCGCGGGAGACGCGTTCATCACGCCGACCTCGAGGACGTTGTCGTCGCCGACGTCGACGGCGTCAGTGACGTCCACCTCGAACGGCGTGTATCCGCCGACGTGTTCACCGACGCGTTCGCCGTTGACCCACACGACGGCGTCGCTGTACGCGCCGTCGAACCGGATGACGAGCCGCCTCTCCGCCCACCGTTCCGGCACCGCGAACGTGCGGTGATACCAGCCGCGCTCGTCGGCTCCGACGTCAATTCCTTGATAATTCCACTGGCCGGGGACCGGGTGGCGCCGCCGGTCTGACGGGGCGGTCGGGGGTTTGGCGCCGGATCCGGCGGCGAACGTCCAGGTGCCGTTAAGCGAGCACCGGTCGGCGTCGCGGGAATCGGTCGCCGGTCGCGGGGTCAACGTCGGCGCGCCCGCCGGCAGCTCGTCGTCGTCGAGTGTGTAACCGTTATCCATGGTGTGGTCCGTCACCACAATGGTCGGCAATAGACACTATAAAACGTGAGGGTCGGCTCGGGCCCGTTCGTTTCGAAAGCGCTCGGGCCGCGCGTCGCGGCAGCACGCCCGTCGCATCGTACGAGAGCCGACCGGCGCGTCGCCGACGCGAGTAGTTCTCGTCGGGGGAACATTCATTAGGTCACTTACTGAGGTTCCCTTCGAGGGAGCCACCGAATGACGATGCCCGACAAGCCAGGCGACTGTCCGATTATCGCGACGCCGTTCACCCCGGACGGAGCCATCGATTATCCGAGTCTCGAGAACGAACTCCGCATCATCGCCGAGTACGGTTGCGAAGCTGCGACCTTGTTCGGCGTCGCCAGCGAGTTCTTCAAGTTGAGCGACGACGAGCGCGTCGAGTTGGCCAAGTTCGTCGCGGACGTCTGCGCCGACGTCGGCGTGTCGCTCGTTGTTTCGGTCACCCACGAGTCGACTGTCGTCGCCGTCGAACGGGCCAAACAATACGAAGCGATCGGCGCCGATTGCATCATGGTCTTTCCGCCCCGATTCATGGACCCGCCCGCGGAGGCCGTCGTCGAGCACGTCCGACGGATCGGCGAAGCGGTTTCCGTCCCCGTCATGGTTCAGCACACGGACGTGAACGTCGATATTTCGCCGGCGACGTTCGCCGCGCTCAACGAAGCGGTCCCGAACGTCCGGTATTTCAAGATCGAGGTTTCCGAACCGGGCGCGTACATTTCGGCGCTTCTCGAGGAGACGGACGGCCGCGTCGGCACGCTCGTCGGCAACTGGGGGTTCCGGATGATTGACGCCTACGATCGAGGCGCCGTAGGCGTCATGCCGATCGTCCTGTACGACGAGTTGTATCTGGAGATCCACGACCGGTACGTGCGAGGCGACCGGGAGGGGGCGGTCGAGTTACACAACGAACTGCTGTCGGCCCTCAACTACGTCCAGGACATCCCCGCCGCGAAGCGACTGCTCGCGGAGCAGGGGATCATCGATTCCCCTCACTGTCGAGAACCCGCTTCCGACATCGGAGACGACGTGGACGAACGACATATCGCGGAAGCGCACGAACGGATGACCGCGTTGATCGATTCGATCTAACGTCTCCGCTCCAGAGGCCGAGGAGTCGCGACGCACGACGGAGTCCGGGCGCCAGAGATCATCACTCGTCGTCGAACGGGCGGGTGCGGTTAGGGGGATACTAAACGCCCGGACGCGTTTTGATCCGATTGCCGCGTCCGACACGAACTACCGATGCGCCGGGACCGACGGAGGTGTTAAGTTCGTGAATTGTGTTGCTGGTTGGTATGGGAAAGGATAGCAGCTCGGCGAGCGACGGAAGCGACGAGCCGACAGCGTACGAAGCCACGTGGGAGTCAGTGGAGCGCCACGAGGTCCCGGATTGGTACCGGGACAGGAAACTCGGAATATTCCTTCACTGGGGCGCGTACTCCGTCACTGGACAATTGGAGTGGTACGTACACCAGCTGTTGAGCGGGGAAGACGATATCGTCGACTTTCACGAGGAGAACTACTGACCGGTCGACGAGTATCCCTATCGCGACTTCCTTCGAACGACCGACACCGCTCGGAATCCGGACGTCGACGAGAGCTTCACGGCCGAGGAGTGGGAGCCGGACCGGTGGGCGTCGTTCTTCGAGTCAGTCGGAGCACGATTCGTCGTTCTCACGGCGGAGCACTGCGACGGAATCCCGCTCTGGGATCCGGATGCGAAGTTACACGACTGGAACACGGTTACGATAGGTCCCGAACGAGACCTCGTTGCAGACCTCGGCGAGGCCGTGCGCGACCGCGGCCTCAAATACGGCGTATCTGAGCACTCCATGCTCAACTGGTACGAACCGAAGGTCGCACCGTTCGAACTGTACGGCCATCCGGCGTACACCGAAGACGGCCCGGAAGATGCGTACGTCGAGGAGTGGAGGACCAAGATGTATGAACTGCTGGAGCACAGCCGGCCCGATCTCCTCTGGCTCGACGGCGACTGGACGGCGTCGGACAAAACGTGGGGAACGAAGGAGATCGTCGCCGACTACTATAACACGGCGAATGAGGAGTGGGACTCGGAGGTCCTCGTCAACGATCGGTTCGGTCAACCGACCCCCAAAGATCGAGGTCGGGGAAACTACATGACGCTGGAAATGACCCTCGCTGACTACGAACCGCCGGACGAGATTTTCGCCGAGACGTCCGAGGCGGTCGGCAATCTCAACCCCAATTCGTGGGGTTGGGATCGAAATGCCACGCCCGAGAACGTTCCGGACGCAAAAGATCTCGTCCACCCGCTGGTCGGAACCGTCAGCACCAACAGCACCCTACTGATTGGGCTCGGACCGAAAGCGAACGGCGTCATCGCTGAGGTGCAGAGAGAGCCAGTTCTCGGTTTGGGCCGCTGGTTAGAGATAAACGGGGAGGCGATCTACGGCACGCGCCACTGGAAAGCCGGTCGACGGGACCAGCGACGTGGACGTCCGATACACGACGAAGGGTAACGTTGTGTACGTGATCGCGTTGGAGTGATCTGGAGACACCGTTTGGCTTGACCTCCCCCGGTACGTCGACATGGATCCTGAATTCGACGTGAAACTGTTGGGACCGTCTACCGAAACCGACGGAAATCGTCACCTCGACTGGAGCGTCACGGGGGAGGAACTCGTCGTCGAGCTGCCGGCGGAGAAACCGGACGGGAGAGACGCCGAACACGCGTACGCTTTCGAGATACAGGCCGTGAAACCGGACGAGAGCGCCTTCGAAAGCGCCGCGTCGTCGGCCGACGAGTCAGCGATCGTACGCTCGAGGGAGCGGATGCGGGAGATCATCGAGCGGCTGTGACGAACCGGTGCATCGTCGAAACGGCTCGTCCGTGCCGTTCGAGACCGCGAGAAGCGGATCGACGATCGAGAATACCGCGACTACGTAGTCGAAGTCGCCATGCGGACGAACGCGTGAACAACTGCACGTGTCGATTCGAGCGGCGTCGTCGACCGGGACTGATTCGCGGGCGCAGTGCGGAGACGCCCGCTCGGAACCGATTCCCCCGCTCGGCGCCGCCGCGGCGTTACTCGAGAAACGAGGGACGATCGGGATCCTCGGTCGCGCCGGTGCGCCAGTCGTGTTCGGGTTCCCAGTCGAGCAGCCGAGCCGCTTTTTCGATCGAGTAGACGGATTCTTCTCCTTCGATATCGCACCGCTCGGGAACGTCACCGAGCGCGCGCTCGATGAGCGTAGCCGTCGGAGCGCCCGCGTGGTTGTCCAGCGCCGAGACGTTGAACGCCTCGTGACCGTCCACGTCGGATTTGAGGTACGCATCGATGAACGAGAGCACATCCCTGACGTCGACGTAGCTCCAAAAATTGCTGCTCGCAGTCTCGAACGTGACCTCCGATGGATCGACGGGATTGGGGTCGTACTCGCCGGGGAATCGAACCCACGTGACTCGCATCGACGCGATTCCGATATCGTAGCGACGAGCGATCATCCCGGCGATGTCCTCGCCGACCGTTTTCGATCCCCCGTAGGACGAAACGGGCCGTCGCGGGTGTTCTTCGTCGATGGGGAGATACGCGGGCATAACGATCCGCTGGTTCGGGAACCCGTACGCCCGTTCGCTGGAGGCCCAAACCACGTCGGCCCCGACTTCGCCGGCGGCCGTGAGCACGTTGTGGGTCGTCTGCACGTTTACGTCGAACAGCCTGTTCCGGGCTATCCGACCGCTTCGCACGCCGGCGAAGTGGAGCACGGTATCGGGTTCCTCCTCGAGTATCACGTCCCAGGTCTCGCCCTGATTCGTCAGGTCCGCCGCGCGAAACGTCACGTTGGTTCGCCACCCGTTCGGGAGCTCCGTATCGACCGCGATGACCCGATCTCCGCGCGCAGCGAGTCGGTCCGTGATCCAACTGCCGATTCCTCCGAGTGCACCGGTAACGAGTGTTACCATACCGGACAGTAACGATCAGCGCGTTATTATTTCTCCGGTAGGGTCGCGGTCGACAACGGCGATCGAGCGGTGTTTCACGTGGCATCGAGCTACGTCGAACCCGACGCTCAAGCGGCGAACATTCGCCGTCGCTAGCGTAACGATCGAAAGGAATCCGGCTCGGAAACTTGGGGAATGGTTAATAATTAAAATTACACTCATGCCATTGTAATTGACCGTCAAATCGGCGGATCCGTTCGTGATCGAGGCCGTCCACCCCATCCACGCGGCGAAGATTCTGGTCCGTGCTGGATGCTCCCACGAGGTATGCACAGTTTTATTGTGTTCTGCGATAGCGAATAACAGTATGAGTGTACGAAACACCAGTCGAGGCCTCAGTAATAACGTCCTCGCGGCGATACAGGATAGCATTATCGCCAAATCCCTCGGGGCATTCGTGGTCGGGAGCACCGTCCTAGCGGTGCTATTGGACCTCCTTGGGTACGATATCATGGCGGCGATCATCGTCGCCTTCGCCATCGTGGTCACCGTTATCACGATTCTGTTCGTCGCCATTCCGGTATCCGCCCTCTCCCTCCTTGACTGAGAATAAATGACGAAACACAAACAAATGGTCGTAGACGAGTCGTTCCGGATACCGAACACCAGCAACGACGACGCTACTTACCCAAAACAAGTAAATAAGATGCATTATATAAGGTACCTATGAGCGGCACTACGGAGGAGAACGTCGATTCCGAATCTCCAAGGTCGGTTCGATCGGAAGGCAACACGATCCTCGAGGTTCGCGACGCGACCGTCTCGTTCGAAATGGAGCGTGGCGAGTCGCGCGTTCTCAACGGAGTCGACCTCTCCGTCGAACGTGACGAGGTGCTTGGAATCGTCGGGGAGAGCGGGAGTGGAAAGTCGATGCTGGCGAACGCGTTGCTCGACGCGGTCGTCGACCCCGGGAAAACGTCCGGGAGCGTTCGGTACTTCCCGCCGGACGGAAGAGACCCGATCGACGTTCTCGAACTCAATGACGACGAGCTGCGGACGTTCCGCTGGGAGGAAATCTCCATAGTCTTCCAGGGGGCGATGAGTTCGTTCAATCCGACGATGAAAATCCGCGATCACTTCGCCGAAACCATCGATGCACACGATGCGGATCCAGAGGAGTGTATAGAGCGAGCGTACGATCTCCTCTCGGAGCTGTACTTGGACGCCGATCGGGTCCTCGATTCGTATCCGCACGAACTCTCTGGCGGGATGCAACAGCGAACGCTCATCGCGCTCAGCCTGATTCTCGAACCCGACGTGCTGGTGATGGACGAGCCGACAGCGGCGCTCGACCTACTGATGCAGCGCTCGATCATCAGTCTCCTCGATCGGCTTCAGAGGGAGTACGACCTGACCCTGGTGTTCATAACGCACGATCTCCCATTAGTCGCTCACTTGGCCGATCGGATAGCAGTCATGTACGCGTTCGAGTTGGCCGAGATTGGCCCGGCGGAGGAAATCATCACGAACGCCGCCCACCCGTACACCCGCATGTTGCTGGGCTCGACGCCGAATCTCGACGCACCCGTCGACGAGATGCGGGTGATCGAAGGATCGAGCCCGGATCCGGTTGCGCCGCCCACCGGCTGCCGATACCATCCACGATGCCCCATCTCCCGCGACATCTGTGCAGAATCTAGTCCGGAGTTCGAGGACGTTTCGGCGGAACATCAAGCGGCGTGTTTCTTCCACGAAGAGGCATCCGATGCCGTCACGTACCCTATCGGTGAAGATAACGATGCGATCGAAACCGAAGGCTCCTCGACGAGTTCGAGGGACTACGGGGAGCCCATTCTCAGTCTAGACGATGTAACGGTCGAATTCGAGGGGGATCAATCGATACTCGATTTGTTCGACGAACCGGAGTACGTCAGAGCCGTCGACGACGTTTCGCTCGACGTTCACGAGGACGACGTCGTCGCGTTGGTCGGCGAGTCCGGGTGCGGGAAGACAACGCTCGGGAAGACGATCATCGGTGTTCACCGACCGGAATCGGGGAACGTCACTTACCGCGGGCAAGATATCTGGGAGGCGCGCGATAGCCATCGAGAAGCGGAAATCTCCTTCAGCGAGATTCGGGGCGCCTTACAAATGATTCACCAAGACCCCGGAAGTTCGCTGAATCCGAACAAGCGCGTCATCCACTCGCTCAGGAAGCCGTTGAAGAAGTCCCAACCGGATCTCGAGCGGGTCGAACAGGAGCGGCGGATCATGGCTATGCTTGAATACGTCGGGATGTCCCCGCCGGAGGACTACGCGAATCGATACCCTCACCAACTCTCAGGCGGGGAAAAACAGCGGGTAGCGCTGATACGTGCACTCCTGATGAATCCGGACGTGATCCTCGCAGACGAGGCGATCAGTGCCCTCGACGTTTCGTTACGCGTCGAGATGATGGAGTTGCTCCTTGATCTGCAGGGGCGGTTCAACACCTCGTTCGTGTTCATCAGCCACGACCTTTCGAACGCCCGCTACCTCGCCGAAAAGGCGGACGGGCGTATCGCGGTGATGTACCTCGGGGAGATCGTCGAAATCGGGACAGTCGAACAGATCATCCACGACCCTCAGCACCCCTACACGCAGGCACTACGGTGGGCGACGCCCGATCTAAACCCGCGAAACGAAAGCGAGGAATCGCCGATCCGGGCCATCGACATCCCCGATCCCAAAGATCCGCCCTCGGGATGTCGATTCCACACGCGGTGCCCCGAGGCACGAGAGATTTGCCGACAGGTCCATCCGACGAACATCTCCACAAATGGGTCCGAAGTGGCGTGTTTCCGTGCGGATCCGGACCACGACTACTGGGACAGCCCGTCGATCGTCAACGAAGAGTCGGACGATGACGAGACTTCGATGAGTACCCTCGACTGACCAGCCATGCTACAACCGCAACCTACGACGAGCCGTACAATCCCGAACTCGTTCAGCCAACGGGGTGGGACGCTCCACACGACCACCTGCTCGAGTGGACACGAGTTACGGCGTATTGCTATTGATTGCACCGATGAGAATCCGAACGGAGGCACGGCATGAACTACTACGTAAAACGCGTCCTCCAGTCGCTGTTCACGATCTGGGCGGTATTGACTATCACGTTTGTGTTAATCCGGTGGATGCCCGGCGGGCCGCTCGACTATCTGATGGCGCAGTTCGTTCAAGGCAATTTGGGCCCCTCGGGGACGGGAGTCGATACCCAGGAACGTATCGCGGCGTTCGAACGAATGGCGGAGGTCTACATCAACTTCGACCCCACGGCGCCGTTGTACGTCCAGTATTTCGAATACGTCGGGGACGTCCTCACCGGTAACCTCGGCCGGTCGATCTGGTACCAACAGCCGGTCGAAGAAGTGTTATTCCCGGCGATTCCGTGGACCGTGTTCATTGGGGCGGTCGCCATCTTCATCTCGTTCATCAGCCGGGTCATCGTCGGAGCCGCGCTCGCGTACAAAGAGGGATCGAAGCTCGATATCGGCGGAACGACCCTCCTCATCTGGGGGCACTCGATTCCGTTCTACGTCGTCGCCATCCTGTTGTTGTACACATTTGGCTACCAGTTCGGCTGGTTCCCCGTCAGCGGCCGGTACAATCCCGATCCACCCGCGGGTCTCAATTGGCCGTTCATCGCGGGGATCTTACACCACGCCGCCTTACCGATGGTCGCGCTCGCGTGGGCGTCCTTCGGCGCTGGGGCGATCGCGATGCGCGCGAACGCGATTCAGATTCTCGGCGAGGACTACCTTCGGGCGGCGAAGCTTCGCGGCATCACGTCGAAACGGATCACGCTACTGTACGTGGCCCGGAACGCGATCCTCCCAATGTACACGCAGATGTTGATCCAGGTGGGATTCATCTTCTCCGGCTCCATCATCCTGGAGATGGTCTTCGAGTACCGCGGCGTCGGGTGGTACATGTTCCAGGCGATTCAGAATAACGATTATCCGTTGATGATGGGCTGTTTCCTCCTGATCACGGTCACCATCGCCATCGCGATGCTGGTGGCCGACCTCACGTACGGACTCGTCGATCCCCGCGTCAGGCGAGGTGAGTCGAGTGAATCGTTCTAAAACTGCACCGGTGACTCCAACCAAACACGTCCATACAGTGATATCCGATGTCTAATCAGAACAACCCGCTCGAGTTGCTCGAAACCACCGACGACGTCGAACCTACGACGCGTTCGGAGCGATGGCGCGTCTGGATCGACCTCTGGATACTCACGCCGCTTCAGATCATGTGGAAGGATCGACGAACGCGATACGGTTCGTTGATCATCCTCCTGTACTTCATGGTCGGAACGGTCGGCGTCCGACTCGTCAGTCCGGCGACGCAGAACGAAGGGCCCGCGTACGTCCAGCCGTTCGACTTCGAGTACACCCACATGGTCTACGGGTACGAAGTGTGGCAGTTCCCGCTGGGGACCAACGGGTTCGGGGAAGACATCTTCGCTCAGACGATTCACGCGACGCCGGCGATGTTGCAGATGATGCTCGCCGGCGGCGTGTTCACGGCGTTCGTCGGCGCGGTCGTCGGGATTGTCGCCGGATACAAACGTGGAACGACCGAGCGGATCCTCATGACCGCGGCGGATATACAGATCGCAATCCCCGGGTTGCCGTTGCTAATCGTGCTCGCGATGGCGTTACAACCCCGGAGCCCGATCGTCGTCGGTCTCATCCTCGGGATCACCTCCTGGGCGGGCCTCGCACGAGCGTTACACTCGCAGGTGCTCGCGCTGCGAAGCGAGTCCTACGTCGAGGCATCACGACTCATGGGCTTCGGATCGTTCCCCATCATGCGTGACGACCTGATCCCGAACATCATGCCGTTCATCATGATCAACTTCATGAACGCGGCCATCGGGATCATCCACCTATCCGTCGGGTTGTACTTCCTCGGCGTCCTCCCGTTCACGACGGACAACTGGGGCGTGATGATCAACTTCGCGTACAACCACGGCGCCCTGCTCTCCTGGGCCGGGCTCCCCTGGTTGCTCGCTCCGATCTTCGCCATCAGCTTGCTCGGGTACGGCATCACCATCTTCTCGCAGGGGATGGACAGACTGTTCAACCCTCGAGTGCGCGCCCGGCACGCCACGACGATGGACGACTCGGACGAACCGGATCCGATGCAGTAACGCGCCTTCTCGCCGGAGGAATCATCCGATCGATTTTTCTGATCCGTCGGACGGCCCGCCAGAATCGGGCGGGTCGATCGAGTCGCGATTCCTTCGGTAGCAATACTTATCAGTCCCATTCCCCAACTCTCTCCATGGCATTCCGAGAACTACTCCATCAATTACTCGGTGCAAACATCATGATGGGGGTACTGTTGGCCTTTTCCTACGCTGGGATCCAGTACACGGGTGCGGAGGCCGACGCAGAAACTTACATCGTCGTTCAACTCGGTGCGGCTATTATTATCGTCAACTTCCTCGTCCTGAGCGCCGCCCTCTACTTCGATTGGAGCCCCGTCTAAGCCATTTTCTCCCGGCCGGAGCGCACACGAAACGAGCCGGAAGCGCCGTCACCCTACTTGAGGAGGGGTGTCAACCGGCGCGCGAGACGCTCCCCGATCTCGACCATCCCGACGTCGGTCGGGTGGACCAGGTCCGGCGCGAGGCCGGTGGAATCCGCCAATAGTTCTGGTCCTTCGATCAAGAAGACGTTCGGCGCGGACGTCTCGGCGACGACCGAACGCAACGTCGCCCGGTACTCCTCGGACGTCGACTTCCACGACTCGGGAACGGATTTCTCCCGACGAAGATCCGGGAACACGGGGAACAACGTGATGCACGCGACCGGGGCGTCCGGATGCGCGTTCGCGATCGTGTCGATCATGTAGGCGGCTCGTTCGCGAAACTCGGCCGCCGGGAAGCCGGATCCGAGCATGTTCACCGAGATTGAGAGGGTCGCGAGGTCCCAGTCATCTCGAGCGGCCACGTACTCCGCGAGATCCGGTTCGCAATAGGCCGATCCGCTGGTTCCGAGGTTGACGAGGTCCGCGCCGAGCCGTCGGGCCGTCTGGCCGGCGTAGGTGAGGTGGCGATCGGTAGCGGCGATCCCCTGGGTTATCGACGTTCCGTACACGAGATAGCGGCGATCGGGGAGTTCGGCCGGTTCAGGCGGCCGAACGTCGCCCTCGATGCCGTGCAGGATAGCTGGCCCGCCATAAAGCGTCACCCTATGGACGGACGGATCGAACGGCATCTTGTCGACGAGTTTCGGGTCGAGCGAATTGAGTTGGTCGGGGACGTCGAGTTCGATCGTCGTGGATTCGTCGCCAAGCGTCACTCGTTCGTCAGGAGGACTGAGAAACGACCCGTAACACGGCGTCACCTGGCATTCGCCGGGGCTCGAAAGGGTCACCGAAACCGGTCCGTCGGCGACGAACCTGACCTCGCATCCCGCGGCGTGAGTGTACATTATCTGCGCGTTCTCGTTCAACGTTTCACGGACGTCTCGCGGGAGTCGATCGAGACGAACGCCTCCGTTCTGGTCCGTCAACGATTCGACGTTGTGAAGTTTCACGCCGTCGTGAATCATACCTCGTCTTTCGGAGGGGGAACCTAAACGTTGTTCATCGAACCGATTCGTCGACGAATTGACGCTGCTCGCGATTGATCAAGTCCGCTTCGCTCCGCCCGAAACGCTCACGGTTGGTTTCGCTCGAACGTCCGGACCCGTTCGCGACGGTGCGTAGAGCCGGCGGTGAAATCGAGGGTCGACACGTTGAGATTGAACGGGCCCGAGCAGTCCGGCATCGTGACGCGAAAACTCGCAACGGCGGCCGAAGTCGAATTCGTCGAACGTACGCAGGTTCGATCCGGATTTTTGACTGAAATCTGAGAACCAACGAAGAGGAAAATTGATTGTCGCGGCTTCAGGAACGGTAGATGTGGACGAACGAATCGATGCGTCAGACGGCGGAGAGCGATTGTTTCGCGGGTACTCCGGTCGATTGCTCGTAAGTCTCTCGCTCGCCTACCTCGTGATCCAGTTCGGCCGAAACATCCTCTCGCCGTTGTTACCCGCGATCGTCGAGGATCTGGGAATCACCCCGTTCCAGGCGGGAATTGCCCTCTCCGTTCTTTCGGCGACGTACGCGCTGTGCATGTATCCAGGCGGCCACTTCTCGGACCAGCTCACGCGAAAAACGGTCCTGGTGGCCGCATCCGTCGTATCGACCGTCGGCTTCGTATCGCTGTTGTTAGCGAACTCGTACCCTCCGTTCGTCCTCGGGGCCGCGACCGTCGGCATCGGTGCAGGGCTGTACTGGATATCGCTCCGCGGGCTGCTCGCCGATCTATTCGTCGCGCGCCGGGGACAGGCGTTCGGGGTGCAGGATTCGCTCGGATTCGCCGGTCCCTTACTTGCGGCCGGAGGTGCGGTCGTCGTTCTCGAGATGACGTCCTGGCAGATGGCGTTTCTACCGGCGGCCGTCCTCCTCGCCGGATCGACGATCGTCGCTCACAACTGGATTCGCGAACCGTACGACGTCTCGCCCGTCGAGTTCGACTTCGTTGATGCCGGATCACGCGTCTTCGGCGACCCGCAGGTCCGTCGCCTAGTGATCGCGTATTCGTGCGGTATCTTCGCGATGCAAGCAGTTATCGGATTTCTTCCGTTCTTCTTACAGCACGAACACGGTTTTTCGTCCACTCTCTCGAGCGTCGGATTCGCCGTTCTCTTCCTCGGGGCGATGGTAACGCTGCCGATTTCGGGGTACCTCGGCGACCGGTTCTCGCACGTCCCCGTCGCGGTCGGCGGGCTCCTACTCGGGATCGTTGGGTTGTTGCTCCTCCTCTTCGCGCCGACTCAAGCAGCAATCGGCGTCGGAATTCTTCTTTTCGGGTTCGGTATCTGGGCGTTTCCGCCCGTCATTCAAGCCTACTTGATGACTCGATTTCCGAACGAGAGTATGGGCGGCGATTTCGGCGTGTTCAAGACGGTTTACGCTGGGGTCGGAAGCGTTGGGCCGACGTACGTCGGCTTCGTGGCCGGGGTCGCCGATTACGCGACGGCGTTCTTGGGACTCGTCGCGTTCTTGGTAGCGGCGATCGCGATTCTCCTCCGGCTCTGAAAAAAACGCCGGTCGGCCACCGGATCAGGAACCGTCTCCATTTCAGCCATTACGCCGAAGACCCGGGAGACGGTTACACCGGTCGCCGTCAGAACGTTTTTCACATCGCTCCGCGAACATCTGCATCGGATGACCAGCAAGGATTCTCCGACGCGACTCCGCGTCGAGCACCTGGAGACGCCGCGAGGGCTCGAGCCGAAAGCGGTTCGGTTTTCGTGGAACGCGCCGCCGGCCGTTGGCACTCAGACCGGCTACCGCGTTCGAGTCTGTATCGACGGAGACGGGAGCGAAGTCTGGGATAGCGGGTCGATCGAATCGGCGTCGTCGTCCGATATCCCGTACGCGGGCCCGGCGCTCGAGCCTCGGACGACTTACGCGTGGACCGTTCGGGTTCGAGACGAAACGGGGACGTGGTCGGCGTGGAGCGCCCCGTCTACCTTCGAAACCGGCGTCGCGGAGTGGACGGGGGAGTGGATCGCGCCGAGCGGGCCGGCGTACGAGACGGCTCCCGCCCCGGCTCCGGCGTTCCGCACGACGTTCGAGGCAGCCGAGGGCGTGGAAAAGGCGCGCCTCTACGTCGCCGTTGGTGGCACATGCGACCCGCGGCTCAACGGTGAACGGATTACCGACCGAGCGCTCGACCCGGGAACGACTGACTACGAGGAACGGATCCTCTACGCGGCGTACGACGTGACCGACGGAATCCAGGCCGGAGAGAACGCCCTCGCTGTCGTCTGCGGTCGGGAGCGGTACGCGATGACAACGAAGAATCCGTGGGGATGGTGCGAGGCGCCTTGGCATCGGGACCACCCTGAGTTGCTGGCCGAACTCACGATCACGTACAGCGACGGAACGGAACGGACCGTGGCGACCGACTCCTCCTGGCGGGTGGGACCGAGCGCGACGCGGTACGACTCCCTGTACGAGGGAGAGGTATACGACGCTCGAGCGGCGCGCACCTGGAGCGACCCCGAATTCGACGACGAAGCGTTAGCGACCGCAGAGGACGTTTCTCCGCCGGAGGGGGCGATAACGCCGCAGCTCGTTCAGCCGATCGCCCCCGTCGGGACGGTTTCAGCCGAGGCGATCCACGAGCCGAGAGACGACGTGTACGTCGTCGACTTCGGGGAGATGATCGCGGGGTGGGTCCGACTGACCGTCGACGCGCCCGCGGGCACCGAGATCGAGATCGCCCACGGCGAGAAGCGACAGGAGGACGGAACGGTTCGACTCGACCTCGATCACTTCGGCGGTACGTTCCAGACGGATCGATACACCTGTTCGGGGGAAGGGCGAGAGCAGTGGGAGCCGCGATTCAGCTACAAGGGCTTTCGCTACGTGCAACTCGAGGGGCTCCCGTCCGAGCCGGACGAGGAGACGGTAACCGCGGTCGTCGCGCACTCGACGATCGAACGCGGCTGGGGGAGTTCTTTCGAGGCGTCCGACGACCTCTTGAACGCGATCCACGACAGCGCCCGTCGGGCGCTATTGAACAACCATCACTCCCTGCCAACGGACACGCCGGCCTACGAGAAACACGGCTGGACGGGCGACGCCCAGGTTACCGCGGAGACGGCCCTCTACAACTTCGACATGCACCCGCTGTACCGAAAGTGGCTGCGAGACGTCGCCGACGCCCAGCTGGATACCGGCGAACTTCCGCCGTTCGTCCCCACGAGCGACTGGGGCTATCGCGACGACGAGCATGAGGCGTCGATACGCGGGCCGAACCCGGCCTGGGACTGTGCGTACGTCCTCGTTCCCTGGTGGACGTACCAGTTCACCGGCGATACGGACCTCCTCGCCGAGCACTACGACGGCATGACGGCGTTACTTCGATACCTCGCCAGACACGCCGACGAAGGGATCATCGACGTCGGCCTCGGCGACTGGTATCCGCCGGGAGACGGGGAGCTCCGCTGGCATCCACCGGAGGGACCGGCGATCACGTCGACGGCGTACTACTATCGGGCCGCCGAAATCGTGAGCACGGTGGCCGACCGTCTCGGCCGCGACCGGGATCGCGACGCCTACGCCGCGCTGGCCGATCGGATTCGCGACGCGTTCAACGACGCGTTCTTCGATCGGGAGCGAAGCGTGTACTCGACGGGCGAGGTCGACGAGTATCGCCAGACGTCGAACCTGTTCCCGGTCGCCCTCGACATCGTTCCGGAACGGAACCGCGAGGCGGTCGTCGCGAACTTGGTCGACGACATCAGAAACCGGAAGGGCGAGCACCTCGACACCGGCATCGTCGGGACGAAGTACATCCTCGGCGTCCTCTGTGACCACGGCTACACCGACCTCGCCCACCGGATCGCCACGCAGCGAACCTACCCGAGCTGGGGACACTGGATCGAGGAGGGCGTGACTGCCATGTGTGAAGCCTGGGAACTCGAGGTTCGAAGCCACGACCACCACATGTTCGGCAGCGTCGACGAGTGGTTTTACAAGTACCTAGCCGGGATCCGCCCGGCGACGCCGGGCTTCGAAACCGTCGCCATCGAGCCCTTCATACCGACCGACCTCGAGTCCGTCGCGGCGACGGTCGAGACGCCGCGGGGCCGGATCCGATCCGCCTGGGAACAGACGGGTGAGAGCCGTCGGTTCGACGTGACCGTCCCGCCGAACGCCCGTGCGACCGCGCGCCTTCCCCTCGAAGACCCGGAAATAACGGGCGATCCCGTCGGCGGCGCCGACGCGCACGCGGTGGACGAGACCGGGGACCGCGCGGTCGTCGAATTGCCCGCCGGTTCGTGGTCGATTCGCGGCGAATAATCGGCGACTCCCGGACTGTGTCGGGGGCTACTTGGCGTCCAGTTTGATTTCGACCTCGGGTTCGATCCGGACCGTGACCGGGCCGCGGAGGCCGCCCGCGAGCCGGACGTCCTCGTCGACCTCCGGAAGTCGGCCGGCATCAGGGCTCACGAAGTTCCTGGCGTATTGTTCCGTGTAGTCGATCGGCGTTTCGCGCTTGAAGTGGTTCGCGAGCGAGTTCCCGACTTCGATCTCGAGCAGGTTCTCGCCGGGCGTCACGACGCCGCTCACGTCGAGCGAGAACGGCCTCGAGAAGACCGAACCGACGGAGTCGTCGTTGAGCGTGACCGATGCCGCGGAGACGACGTCGTCGATGACGAGCGTGACCCGATCGCCGTCTTCGAACGCCGGGAGGTCGAACGTCTGTCGGTAGACGGCCCGTCCGGAGTAGGAGGTGAGTCCAAGCGCGGGCCAGTTCTCGGCCGCGATCGACACGGGTTCGGTTTCGACGGCGATCGGACGCATCCACGCGGCGCCGCCGTAGGCGCCCCGGGCCTGTTCGACCCGGACAGCGACCGTTGTCGGCGCTCGGAGCGGTTCGGGCAATTCGACGCGGGCGTCGCCCGACGCGTCTTCGATCGACCGTTCTTCGCCGTCGATCCAGACCCGAGCGTCACCCTCGAGGGGGAGCGAGAAGGCCGCGGTGCCGACCGGCGCGTCGAAACGGTACCAGCCGACCGAGTCTTCCTGGGGCCGCGGATCGAAGCGGACGCCGCCCATGCCGTCGCCGAAGAACCACCGAAGCCGGGGTGTATTGCTTGCGTCGCGTTCGAGCGCCGTACCGGGCTCCGGTTCGAACGCGGCGTACGTCTCGACGTCGGGCTCGACGGTGAGCAGGAGCGGCGTCGTTCCGGCCGGAAGCTGGATACTCGTCTCGTATCCGCCGTCGTTTCGCGGAATCTTGACGCCCCAGTCGGCCTCCTGGCCCTGCTCGGTCTCGAACTCGTACGCGCCCAGTCGAACGGTGGTGACGCCCGGACCGAAGTAGCAGCGGTAGAAGCCGTCTTCGGGAACGTCGACGGTCGTCCAGAAGTAGGTCGCATCGAGGTCGTCCTCGTTCGCGGGGGGTGAAACGAGGAAGTAGTCGGAGATCGCCCCCATGTACCCCATCAGATACGGGTTGATTCCCGGCTTTCCGGTAGTCTGGGAGAACTCGTAGGGTTCCCACTTGCTCGCGCCGGCATCGAACTCGAGGTCGTCGGGCATCGTTTCCGGGCCCTCGTCGGTCGTTCCCTGCATGCGGTAGAAGTAGGGACCGTACGTCGGACGGACCTCCTCCCACCGGCTGATTCGAGCGGTCGGGCGGTGCCAGCCCCGTTCGATGCCGTCCTCGTTCGGCCGTTCCCGGCGGTAGGATAACGCCTTGACCTCGGGCCCGATGACGTCGTCGCTCGCGGGATACCGAAAGTCCCCCCAGTGGTTGTCGAGCGTGGGGACGAGTTCGAACTCCCAGTCGTCCGTCAGGGTCACGGCGTCGGGTGCGGTCGATTCCGTTCGGCCGCGGTACGTGCGTTCTCCGTCGGTCGCTTCGACGGTTACGGTGCCGCCAGCGGTCGCGTAGCCCCGCACGGCGTCGGCGTCGACCTTGACCACGTCCAACTCGCTCTCGCGCACGTGGGGTCGATCCGCGGACGCGGTTTCGTCGACGACTACGACCCGGAAGTCGTGCGGGCCGACGTCGAACTCGAATCGAAGGTAGTCGTCGACGCGGTCGTACTCGCGGATCGGCGTCGTCTCTCCGGTCAGTGGGTCCCAGCGCTCCGGGCGGCCGTCCCCACGGAGTTCGACCCCTATCTCACGCTCCTCGTCACGCGCGTTGAACAGCAGGTACGCTTCGCCCTCGCCGCCGGCCACGGTGCGGTGGGTGTGATAGACGTCCGGGGCGTCAACGCGGACGCTCGTCTCGACGTGGGATCGGATCTCGTCGGCCACGTCAGCGCCCGACGGTGCGAGAATCGTGGCGCCCCCACTCGGGTGTTCCGTGACGGTCCGGTCGGAAATCTCGCCGCTCCGAGCGGCCGAGACGGCGTCGCCGAACAACGTCTCGAGGGCGTCGTCGAGGTCCGCGCCGCCAGTACCGTCGTCGACGACGGTGGTCGGAAGCCGACCCGATGCGACGACGACGCCGCCGGATTCGAAGAGGTTGACCGCCGTCCGAAGGGTGTCGGCGGCGATTGCGGTCGACGGTGGCAACACCAGGGCGGGGATCCGCATCCCCGACAGCTCGAGGTGGCCCTCGTCGGCGGCGTCGACGAGTGACTCGTCGTCCGCGATGACGAGATCCATTCCGTCGCCGTAGAGCCCGGCGGCCAGGTCGCGGGTTCGCTCGTCGATTTCGGTGCCGCGGTCGCCGATCCCCTCCTCGGGATGCCAGTCGGCGTGCATCGACCGCACCGGGAATGCGAGTGCGACGTCGACGTCAGGCGTCCCGTCGCTGAACAGCCGCGACAGGCGGGTAGCAGCGTCGTTGAGGGCGCCGACGTCCTCCCAGTAGGGCTGTCTGAAGTGGACGTCCGGCGGAGCGTGGGCCCACCACCCCCCGAGCGTCGTGTAGTAGAGGCCGTGCTTGTCGTAGCGGCTACAGCCGTAACAGACGTTCTCCACGATTCCCGCGAGCTGGTTATCGGGTCGGAACCCCCACGTCGTCGAGTGGAACAGTTCGCCCCACACGTAATCGCGGTCGTAACACGCGGCGATGGACGCCGCGAGTTTCGCGTCGAAGAAATTGCGCTCCCCGATGGCCTTCGGGGCGCCGTCGTCGTAGCCGGGCGCCTGGTACCAGCGCATCGTTCGGTAGTAATCGCCGTAGAGCTCCGTTCCCTGAGCGATGTTGTTCCGGCCGTAGTTGTCGTTGGCGCGTTTCATGTCGTGCTCTTCGTGCCACTCGTACAGCGGCTCGAACCAGTTCTCCTCGAGCAACGACACGACGACGTCGTAGTAATCGGTCCGCACGCGCGCGGTTTCCTCGCACTCCTCGTAGAGCGCGATCAGTTCGCTCGTCGGGTCGTAGCCGCGGTCCTGACGAAACCGGTCGAGAACGGCGTCGTCGCACGGGATCCCGTAATTGAGAATTCGCAGTTCGTCTTCGAACGTCCCGACGAGCGTCTCTCCGACCTGGTCGCCGAGACGGCGAACGTACTCCTCGTAGTGCAGGTCGATGTACCGCTCGACCGTCTCCGAGGAGGTGTACCGGAGGTCGGCGGGCCGGCGACCCACCGCGGCGACGTGCCACGTGTCGTGATCCGTCGTTGGTCCGTCGGGGGCGGACCACGTCACTCGGCCGTCTTCGACGCCGAGTTCGACCGCTCCGTCGAGGTCGAGTCGACCTTCGTCCCCGCGAGGGTAGGCGGCGACCGAGAGGGGATCGAACTCCTCCGGCAGGTCGACCGTGATCGACTCTCCAGCGGCGACGTCGGCGCCCTCGCGATGGACGGCGTGGCCGCGAAGCTCATCGTTCGTCGCCGCTTCCGTTCGGATCCGATTCTGCCAGTATTCCCACCACGTCGGTGGGTTGTGGTGATAGGTTTCGTCGTGAATCCACAGCTCCATGTCCAGCCGTTCGCACTCGGCGGCGATGTGCTCTACGTGCGACCACCACTCCTCGGTGAAATAGCCCGGGGTGGTCCCGTCGTGTCCGGTCGGCAGCTTCGAGATCAAACACACGCCGGTGACCCCATTCTCCGAGAGGGCTTCGAGTTGTTCGGTCAGGCGTTCGTCGTCGAGCGAATCGCCGTCGAGCCACCACTGCGGAACGGGGCCGTGTTCCGGTCTCGGTTCGAGGAACTCCGCGGCGAGCGCTGAGAGTGCCTCTCGATCGTTGGCAGTCATTGTTGCAAGAACGTCCTGAACTCCCATAGGTGTACCGTCTCGCCGACCGGCACCTCGGTGACCGCCGCGCGTACCGGAAGGGCTGACAAAATCGGCCGCGACAACACCGCTGCTCGAGCGAACGGTAAAGATTTAGTAACGAACTGGCGATGGTACGCACGGTATCATGGGAATCGACCGACTTGTCACGACGGCTGCTGACCAGCGCACCGTCGAGTTCGACTGGGGAACCATCGTCTGGAGGGATAGCGCGGAACTGACCGGAACGGATTCGTTGACCGTCGGGACCGTAACGATCGAACCGGGTGCGCACAACGCCGAACACGTCCACCCGAACTGCGACGAGGCGCTCCACCTCTGCTCCGGAGAACTACGACACAGCGTCGGCGACGAATCGGTCGAACTCGAGGCCGGCGATCTCGTGCACATTCCCCGGGGCGAGCCCCACCAGGCCTGGAACGAGGGGGACGAGGAGGCGGTCGCCGTTATCGTCTACGACACCGGGGAGCGAACGGTCGAGTTCGTCGACGAGGACGCCAGTTCCGAGTGAAGGCGCGATCGATACCGACGCTCGAGCCGTCCAGAGACGGTCCGGGGCTCCCCGAACTGTTATCGCGAAAAAACACGTATCCAGGAGTGAAGCCGGAATGACTTACAGCGTAATCCACGTCGGGATCGGTAATCAGGGCATCAACTGGTGCGAACACTACCTTCCGCGGAACGTCGAGAAGGGACTGATCGACGTCGTCGCAGCCGTCGACATCGACGAAGACGCGCTCGAGCGGGCGAAACCCCATCTCGACCTGTCCGACGAGCAGTGTTACACCGATCTCGAGCGGGCGTTCGAGGAGCATTCCGTCGACATTTGCACGGTCGCTACCCCGCCGTCAGTACACGAAGCGGCGGTCGACGTGGCGCTCGAGCACGATGCGCACGTGCTCTGCGAGAAACCGATCGCAGACACGCTTGAAGCGTCGGTACGAATCGCTGAGAAGGTAGAGTGGTCCGGAAAGAAGATGGGCGTGACGATGAGCCATCGGTTCGATCGGGACAAGACGACGCTCAGACGCGAGCTCCGCTCCGGGGACCACGGTCGACTCGACTACCTCGTCCTGCGCTTCACGTGCAACTGTCGATCGTTCGGTAGTTGGGGCGGCGAGTGGAAGTACGAGATGGACGATCCGCTCCTCGTGAGCGGGGGCATCCACCACCTCGATATCCTCGCCGACCTGGCGGAGTCGCGGTGTGAAACCGTGTACGCGAACACCTGGAACCCGCCGTGGGGCGACTTCGCCGGCAACGCGCAGGCGCTGTTGAACCTGATGTTCGAAAACGGCGTCAAAGCGACGTACGAGGGTGCAAAGACGAACGCCGCGTGCGTGAACGGCTGGGGCCACGAGTATATCCGCGCGGAAAGCGAGGATGCGACGCTCGTGCTCGACGAGCGCGAACTCGTGCGGTATCCGTACGACCCCGACGAAGAACCGCAGGCCGCCCGGGGCGTCGATCCCGACGACGGGCATCGGATCCCGCTTCACGAACGGGAGACGTGGACGAACGCGTGGCTCGTCGAACAGTTCGTCGACTGGATCGACGGCGGGGAGCGGATGGCGACGAACGTGCGGGACAATCTCTACTCCACGGCGACCGTGTTCGCCGCGATCGAGAGCGACCGACGAGGAGAACCGGTCGACGTCCAAGAGTTCCTCCGAGACGCGCGGACGCGGGCGGCCGATTAATCGACTCCGGTACACGTAATCGAACTCCGGCGACGCGTGATCCGATATCGCTCGCCGTAACAGACGATTTCGCATCGAACCAAATCTATAAACGGTCGTGAGCGGATCGTCTCGTTATGTCTTCACCATCGAGTTTGCCCGCCGTTCTCGATTTGCGAGTCGAGTACGAGACCGATCCGATCAACGCGAGGCCCGAGGCGCCCCGCTTTTCCTGGCGAGCGACCTCACCCGGGAAGGGGTCGACTCAGTCCGCCTATCGGCTTCTCGTCGCTCGGTCCCGCGAGTCGATCGAGAAGCGAACGGGGGACTTGTGGGATACGGGAAGAGTCGACCGGAGCACGTCGACGAACGTAGAGTACGACGGAATCTCCCTGGAGTCAGGAACGGACTACTACTGGACGGTCCGCGTGTGGGACGAGAACGGCGTTGCGTCCGACTGGGCGGCGTGCGCGACGTTCTCGACGGCGATTGCGGAGAACGACTGGGACGGTGCCTGGATCGGCCATCAGCCGGACTTGGGCGATACGAACGGCTATCGCAGTCACTGGCGGCCGCCGGACGACGACAGCCGCGAGTGGGTCCAGATCGATCTCGGCGAATCGGTCGACGTTCGGGAGATCGAACTCCATCCGGCGGCGCCGTTCGACGGACTGGAAACTCCCGACGGTCACCCCGTGACGGCGTACTACTCTCACGACGATTCGCCCCGCCCGGACGCCCCTCACGGGGTCGGATTTCCGGTCCGCTATCGCGTCGAAGTGGCCGATGACCCGGCGTTTGCGGACGCGCACACCGTCGTCGACCGGACGGACGACGACCAACCGAACCCCAGTCCCGATTCCGTGACCGTCAACGCGGATTCGGCCACCGGGCGATTCGTTCGCGTTACGGCGACCGACTTGTACGAGTTCGATCCCGCGACGACACCCCGCGAGGAGTTTTCTTCGACGAAACCCGACTACCGGCCCGAAGAACGCCGGCCGTGGAAGCTCTTTGCGCTGGCAGCGATCGCCGTCCGCGACGACGACGGGGAGGATCTCGCGAAGGGGCGGCCGGTGACCGCGTCCTCGAGCATCGAAGAAGAGACGTGGGGCACGTCACACCTCGTCAACGGGCGGTACCGTCCCCACGTCGACTCGACGTCGCCGCTGTTGCGAACCGAGGTCAAACTCGGAGACGTCGCTCGCGCCCGCGCACACGTCTGCACCCTCGGGTATGGGGAGCTGTACGTGAACGGGGAGCGGTTGGGCGAGGCGGTGCTGGATCCGGCGTGGACGCAGTACGACGAGCGGGTCCTCTACAACACGTACGACGTTACCGATGCACTTGAGGCCGGCGAGAACGCGATCGGCCTCTGGCTCGGACGGGGCTGGTTCGGCCGGAATGCCGTTAACTGGAGCGGATACGGGTCGCCGCGGGCGATCGTGCAACTCGACGTCGAGTACGCCGACGGAACGACGAAGTCGGTGACGACGGACAGTTCGTGGCGAGCGACGGAGAGTCCCATTGTCCGCAACGACATCTACGCGGGGGAAACCTACGACGCTCGTCGCGAGCAACCGGGATGGGCGGCCCCCCAATTCGACGACTCGGAGTGGGACGACGCGAGCGTCGTCGGTGCCTCTGGCGGACGGCTCGCCCCGCAGCGAACGCCGCCGATCCGCGTGACCGAGACGATCGAACCCGAGTCGGTAACGAAACGCGAGTCCGGTTCGATAATCGATTTCGGCGAGAACCTCGTCGGCCGGCTCGCGCTGACGATCAGGGGGGCGAACGACGGCGACGAGATCGCGCTTGAGCACGCGGAAGCGCTCGACGAACGCGGCGAACTCTCGGTCGTCGACCTGCGGACCGCCGACGCGACGGATCGATACATCGCCGGGGGAGCGGACGTCGAGACCTACCGGCCCCGGTTTACCTACCACGGGTTTCGGTACGCGAAAGTCACCGGCTACCCCGGCGAGCTCTCCGACGACGACGTTCGCGCCGAGCGCGTTCACACGGACGTCGAGCCGATCGGGACCTTCGAGTGCTCGAACGAAGACGTCACGCGAATTCAGGAGAACGCGGAGCGCGGCTTGCGCGGGAACCTCCACGGCGTACTCACCGATTGTCCGCAGCGCGACGAGCGCTTCGGGTGGACGGGCGACAACCACATCGCCGCCCCCACGGTAATGTACAACTTCGACGCGACGCTGTTCTACGAGAAGTGGATGGACGACCACGCCGACGTTCGCTCCGAGCACGGCTACGTCGCCGACACCGTCCCCTACGGGTACGGAACGAAACCGGAGGACCCGACGTGGGGGATCACGCAAGTGACCGTCCCGTGGCACCTCTATCGTCACTACGGCGACGTCGGCGTCCTCGAGCGTCACTACGAGGGGATGCGTCGGTACGTCGATTACTGGTTCGACCGGTGCGAAGACGGTATCCTCCCGGACGAGTACGCCAACTACGGCGACTGGCTCGCGTTCGAAAACGCGGAGGGACGCCGCGGACTTCCCTACGACCTGTTCAATACGGCTTTCCACTACCACACGACGAATTGCTTCACGCAGATCGCGTCCATCCTCGGCAACGACGCCGACGCGACGCGGTACGCCTCGCGCGCCGAGTTCATCGCCGACGCGTTCACTGACGAATTCTTCGACGAGTCGTCCCACCGGTACGGGCCGGGGACGCAGTCGTCGTACGCGGTTCCGCTGTTCGTCGGCCTGGTGCCGGACGAGCAGGTCGATGCCGTCGTCGCCGGCCTGGTCGAAAAAGTTCGCTCGGACGGGTCGAAGCTCCGGACCGGCTTTCTCGGGACGAGACCGCTCATCCACGCGCTCGTCGAACACGGCTACGAGGACCTGGCGTACGAGGTGATCACCCAGCCCGAGCAGCCGGGGTGGATGTACATGGTGCACCAGGGGGCGACGACGATGTGGGAACGGTGGGACAGCGACGAGCAAGTGGGCTCGGGCATGAACTCGCTGAACCACTCGCCGTTCACCTTCGTCTCCGAGTGGTTCTACGAGCGCCTGGCGGGACTTCGCATCGATGAATCCATGCACGAGACGGGACGCGTGGAGATCGACCCCGCATTCGTTGACGATCTCGAGTGGGTCGAAGGCGCGCTCGAAACCGTCAACGGACGGCTGGCATCGCGATGGGAACGGACGGCGGAGGGGATCGCCCTGTCAGTCGAGATTCCATGGAACACGGTGGCCACCGTGAGCCTGCCGTCGATCGACGATGAGGCCGCTATCACCGAAGGCGGCGATCCCGTCTGGGACGGTGAAGCGTCGGCGTCGTTACCGGCCGGCGTTACGTCCGTCGGTACGGACGGCGGATTCCTCGCCATCGAGATCGGCTCCGGATCGTACGAGTTCGAGATCACGTCGATCTGAGCGTCCGAGATCAGTGTCACACCTTCCGGAGCGAGGGGGTTCGATCCCAGCTCGGGCTCGCGGCGGATCGTACCGAAGTCGCCCGAGGATGATCTCTTCGAGTTCGGATCCGAACGAGGATACGGATAGACCGAGCGGCGCCTGCCCGGATCCATGAGTCCGGGTTCGCCGGCGTTTCAATTCTCCTCGACGATTAGCTCGGCGTTCCGCCGAACCTTCTCGGAGCCGAAGAACGTCTCTTTCCACTCGGAGCGGAACAGTTCGTCTCTCGATTCGGCGGCGACGCGCTGTGCACCGTCGGAAAGCGGGAAGTCGACTTCGTCGAAGACGATCGCAAGTTCGGTTCGGAGGTGTCCATACATCATCGATCGAGCAGCCGCTTCCGGAACCCCCATCTCGATTACCCGCTGCATTCCCTCTTCGAGGGCGATCAGGCAGGTCGACAGCAACGCCTCGACCAGTTGCGGCTCGAGGATCGCCATCTGCTCGGTCGTCACTCGGTGAGCTTCGTCGACGGGTGCATAGATGTCGCGCGCGATGGCCTCACCGATAGCGTAGTCCTCCTCGCTCCCCCGGTGAAGCGCACACACGATGTCTTGCTCTGCAAGTCCCTGTCCACCGAACCAGTCGCGACGTTCCTCGGAGTCCGTCGGACCGTCGAACAACGGTGGGTGACACGGGTGACTGATGACATAGGAGAGATCGTCGACCTCGGGAAGCACGCCGGCGTAGGCGGCCGCCGGGTCGAGCAACATCACGATCGATCCAGGGTCGAGTCGGGGAGCCACGTCCTCGAGAACCGAACCCAGCAGTCGATCCGGAACGGCCATGATAGCGACGTTGGCCCCGTCGACGGCATCGGCGACTGGTGTCGGGGAGACGCTCCGATCGGCGAGCCGATCCGCTCCGTCCTCACTCGGTTCCACGTACCGGACGTCGTAATGTGGGTTGTCTTTCAGTTGGTCGGTGATTCGACACCCCATTTTTCCGCCCGCTCCAAAGAGCGCGATCGAACGAGACATACCTATCACAAATAACAGAAGTCGGTTTAGTCGTTCCGGTTTTCGGAGTCGCTCTCCGAATTGACGGACTGTCTCGAGGGTTTATTATTCCATCAGCTGGGAATTCGACGACTAGTTTATGTTCTTTCAGCTCATCAATTCAGGTATGGAAGAACATATCGTTTGTCACACCGATAGATGTGCGTGCGGTAACAAATTTCATAAGAACTCAGAGATTATCGAACTCCCCAACGGAGATCTCTTCGCCGCCTGGTTCGCCAACTCGAGAGGAGACCGCGGTGAACTGCACCGCGAGACGAACGTGTACGGGAGCCGATTGCCGGCGGGTGCGAACACCTGGGAGGACGCTCGTGTACTCGTCGACGTTCCAGGCCGACCGGTGCAACCCCCGGTGATGTTCTTCGGCCCGGACGATCAGCTCTGGTTACTCGTCACGCAATTTTACGGCAGCATCCACACAAGCAGGCCGTTCGTGAAGCGTTCGTCGGATAACGGCTACACGTGGTCCGATCTGGAACTGTTGCACGACCGCTCTGGGATATACCTGAAAAATCCGCCCGTTCACGTCGACGACAAAGGATGGTGGGTCCTCGGTGTAGACATCGAGCATGGGGCGGGGAACAGACCTGGATTTCTTGTCATCATGGACGACTACTGCGATCGTCCCGCAGACTTTCCAATACTCGTGGGCGGGGACCAGATCGTCCCACAAGAGACGGGGCTCGTGCACGGACATCGAGGGTTCCGGTATCCTACGCCGGTAGAACTCACCGATGGCCGCCTGCGAGCCTACTTACGGCCTGTTGGAGGCGGACGATTGTGGATGACGCATTCGGCCGACGGCGGGATCACGTGGTCGACCGCCACGGAGACGAACATTCCGAATCCAGACGCGGGATACGATGTTATTCGAACGCGCACCGGCAATCTCGTGTTAGTGGACAACCCGGTCAACGCCGAGATGCCGAAAGGGCGCAATGAACTCGCACTGTTTCTTTCGGAAGATGACGGCGAGACGTGGCCTTATCAACTCACCCTTGAATACGAGGAACTCGACAAACCTGTCTCCGAGCTAAATCCGGTCGGAAGGCCCGATTTCACGTACGGATCACTCACACAGACGCAGGACGGAACAATACACGTCGTGTACGAGTATCGCCGCGCCGGCATAAAACACGTCGCTATCACCGAAGCGGAGGTATGCGATCGGAGTTCGGACGAACCGATCGTCGAGGAAATGGCCGAACCCACCCGCTGATCAACAACATCCCAGAGGCGGACGGGCGAGTGGACCGCCCGCAATCGTGCAGACAGCCTAAGTTCGAGCGCCGAATACCGCCGCACACTGCGAACGTTCTAACGATTGCTGCACCACCCCGCTCGACGCGTTGAAGAGAAGATGATCGGTACCTCGTTCCCGGCACTTCACTACCAGTGGACTTCAGCGTGACCGTTATCGCAGTCTACTGTTCGCATCGGGACCTCGTCGTAAACGTCGCGATCTTCGTAGAGGGGAGCGTACGTACCAGACGGTGAGATCGACATAACGTCGTCACCGCGCCACTCCATTGTGTAATCCTCCCCGCCCGCCCGTTCGACGGTTCGCCGCTCGTCCACGGGGAATCGAACCGAAACGCGCTCTCCCCCGGAAACGTCATGCAGCCCGATGAACGGGCCCTCCCAGAACCCCTCATCGCCGAGTTCTCGATCGTCACCATCCTGTGTGAGGGAGACGGTGTATGGGTCGACCCACGAGGGGATGCGGATCCGCAACTCGGGGGCGTCCCGTTCGAGGGTCACGTCGATTCGTCCCTCGTGGGGGAGATAACTCGCTACGGTGGCCCATTCCGACAAATTGTTGATGAGGAGGTTCACAGAGACGATGCCTTCCGATTCCGTTACGGCGTTGTCCCAGGCGAGAAAGAGACCACGGGTTCCAGAGGCGTTACAACACATCATGACGTCCGGATCGTCGCCCACATCGCACACGAAGTCGTTCGGGGCGGCCCAGCCCGGAAACGTGCCCCTCGATCGCGATGCGACGTTTCGATACGCGTCATCCGCCGCTTCGTCTTCGGATTCGACTATCCAGTCGGTATCGAGGAGTTGCGTCTCCACGAGGTGATTGCGGACGAACCGCTCAACCGTTTCCCAGTACTCAACGTAGCCGTTCTCGGCCAAGAGGATACCGAGCTCGACCATATCTGTCAGCGTGCACGTTTCGTGTTTTTTGTCGTAGTCATCGTGCAACGCGCTGGGGAACCAACCGAATTCCGTTCCCTGTGTCAGGGCCCATTCGTAGACCTTCTTCGCCCAATTCACGTAGAACGCATTTCCCGTTACCGCACCGAAGCGAGCGATGGAAGTAACGCTCACCATGCGACTGTGGAAGTGGCCGGTTCGGAACTCGGTCCCATCATTGAAGCTCCCGTCCTCGTTGAACGATCCGCTGTGAATCACTGTGTGACGGGCGAAGTTTCTCGCCAACTCCAGCGCGTCTCGGTTTCCTGTTTCCTCGTAGTACTTCGTGAGCGGATTGATCATCCGGGCGCTGGTGTGGGACGGATCGATGTTGATCCCGAGGTACATCATGTCCTCGGAGGGCCACCCATCGCGCGTGTACTCGACGGCAGGGAAGTACCAGTAGTCCTGTTTCGCGAGGTGCGGGTGCCCGCTTTTCACCGAAATTCTCTTGAGCGCCGCGCAGAGGTTATCAGCCGCCGCCTTGGTGTCCGGATCCCCGGACTCCAGATACCAGGTCGTCAGGCCGAGGAGCACCGATCGCTGGTCGTGCATGTTCGCTCGAGCGACGCTTGTATCGGTCTCCTCGCGGTAGTTCAGCCCGTCTTCGTCGAACATATCCAGAAGCTTCTGTCGGAACCGTTCTTCCACGTCCAGCGCATCCGCCGTATCGCACAGTTTTCGCGCGAGGACGAACGCGCTGACCATCCGACCGACGCTGCTTCCGAAGTCCCACCCGGAATGGCCCAGATGAGCCGGCTCATCGGAGAGATCACCGGTCATGTACGGGCGGCAATCGGCGTCCTCGTCCACGTACTGAGTCAGGGCGTTGAGCGCCTCGGTTGCGCGGTCTCGCAGGAACAACGTATCGGGCAGCGTTACGCTATCGGAACTTCGATCCTCCATAATACCAGGTTCTTACGGCGGTACAAGTAGGTTTGGGTGATAGTCGCGCGATCGGCAAGTGGGGCAAAATCGACTTCGACCGTTGACCGGGATCCGCTGCGACAATAGGGACTCTGGTCGAGAAACGTCGGGGCGTGATCGCTAGGATATCGGACGGCAGTTTCATCGGCCGGTCATCGCGGGGAAGATCGGTCCTCACCCTCCTACGTCACCCATCGCCTCACGTCGCGAAATCTCGTTAAAGGCACAAGGTAACGACAAAATGGATCGGCGTTGAATCACCAACTTTCGAAAATAGCAGAAACAAGGCTCGGAAATCAGGAAAGACGGATGTCGAACTCGAATTCGGTGGTAGTGGCTCGGATAATCGTTGGGAGTTCCTCCTCCCAGAATTCGCCGGTAAGACGATCGGCGGGACCGCCGACGCTCAATGCGCCGATCACCTGATCGTTTTCATCGGTGACGGCTCCGCCGACCGAACGAATCCCCGAGATCATCTCCTCGTCGTTGCGCGCGAACCCCTGTTCTCTGATAGTCTCGAGCTCGTCGAGCAGGGCGTCTCGATCAGTTATCGTGTTGGGCGTCTTCGCGGCCAGCCCCCACTTGTCGATGATCTGCTCGACGCGTTCGTCGGGTAGCGCGGCGAGGATCGCTTTTCCAGCCGCGATCAGGTGCAGATACTCCCGGTTGCCTTGTGAGGAGTGCTCCCACGTACGTTGCTCTCCGGGATTGTTCTGGACGTACACGCCTCGGCCGTGTTCTTCGACGATAAAGTTCGTCCGACACTGCGTTTGCTGGACGAGCTGCTCGACGTAGTTCGTCGCGATTTGATATTCTTGTTGGCGGGTGAGAAAATCCGCGTACCGGAGAAACGTCCAACTCACGTGATACTGATCGCCGCGTTGCACCAAGTACTCGGCACGCTTGAGCGTCGCGAGGTGGCCGTGGGCGGTGCTGGGCGACATACCGAGTCCCTCGGCGACCTGCGTCACGCCGCCGCCGTCTAACTCCATGACGAACTCTAAAACTTCGAGAGAGCGTTCGGTCGTTTTTAGCGTGCGCCGGGGTTCGGAGTCAGCCGGTCCGTCCGTCGGTAGGCCCATGTCCTCCTCTAACACAACATATGTAATAAAATTCACGATGTACGAATCGTCATGGCGAAATAAAAATGCAATAGAAGACCATACGCTATTTCCTGTACTATTTTGCGTGAAGTCCTCGAGAAGAACGAGTAGCGAGAAGACGAATGGAACACGGTACCGAATACCAATGTTGAATTACGCTGCGACTATCGATCCACTCACCGATAGAACAGCGGAAATCGACCGGTTTCGTCTCGATCCTGTCGATTCGAGAAATCCGTATCCGCCTGATGGACCATCAATTACAATCATATGATTGTAATCACAAGGCAGGACCGATGGCAACTATGCGCACACGAGCATGCAAGGCGGGATCGATTTCTCGATTGGACGTTAAGACGGTAACAGGACTGGTGATATCATAGAAGTACTTGATTCGAAATATGTGAATCGGTCGTTCTGGGAGAAAGGGTCGTTACCCCCAGATGAGAAGGAATACGCCGTCTACGGTGAATTCGCATCCGCCGAAAGGTAACTCGAAGAACCGCTGTGGTTGAGAGAGGGCTAGAGTGCAGGCAGCCTTCTGTATTCAATATTATATCAAACCGACGGTGGGATTCGCGCTTCCTTGGGGGAAGATCGCTCGTCCCTTACTCTTTGCCAGTGGGGAGGCGAGTATCACCGTCAAGAGGAGGGTGCCACTCGCCAGAACATTAATGATATATCGTCTCGATTCAGTTACCATGAGCATTGGAGTGACGTCGTTAAAGGCGACTAAGACTACCCTCGAAATAATCAATTCGGTCCAAGAACTCAACGGCGCGGGAGTCTCGGAACTCGCTGAACGGCTCGGAAAACCGACGAGCACCGTCCACGATCACCTCCGGACGCTCGAATCGGAAGAGTACCTAGTCAAACAGGACGGGACCTACCACATCAGCGCCCGATTCCTCGAACTCGGTGAACAGGTCCGATCGCGTCTGAAGGTGTACAACATCGCGCGGCCGGAAGTTGACGCGCTGGCCGAGCAATCGGGAGAACACGCGAACCTCTTAGTTGAAGAACACGGGCGCGGCGTATTCGTGTACAAATCCCTCGGACCGGATGCCGTCCAACTTGATACACATGCTGGCATGCGCGTACATTTACCAACGACGGCACTCGGCAAGGCGATCCTGGCTAACCGCCCCCGCCACGAAATCGATGAGATCCTCGATCGTCACGGGCTTCCTCCGGTAACAAAAAACAGCATCACCGACCGCGAGGAATTGTTCGATCAACTCGAGACCGTGAGAGAACGTGGGTACGCGGTTGATGACGAGGAACGACTCCCTGGAATGCGTTGTGTCGCTGCGCCGATAACCGATAACACGGACCGTGCAGTCGCCGCGGTGAGCGTATCGTGTCCGAAGAGCCGTTTGACTGGGAAGCGATTCGAGGAGACGATTCCGAACATGGTATTGCGAAGCGCTAACGTCATCGAAGTGAATCTCGCATACAGCTGAACGGATGCGTGAATGGCCCAGCGTGAGCAGTACTTCACGGAGCAGCTGTGGTACCGGCTGTGAGAAGATGATATCGATTTGAATACAGCCGTCAGAAAAGGGGCGACCAGTGCTTCGACATCCGATCTGTCATTATACGCGAAACAGGGACGTGACTTCTCAGGACGCTACTACTGAGGAGCGGCGACCACCTCGAGGACGAGGACTACAGTATCACCGAAATCGGTCAACTCCGGTATCAGGAGGTACGTCCGGGAAGGATGTCGAATCGGTAGGTACCGGATTCGACGTTTACCACGAGGGTATCGTCCTCGCGATCGACGTGCGTTACGCCGGTCGGTAACGCTACCCTGGAACCGTCTTCCCAGAGGACCGTCTCGCCTTCACAAACCGACATTCCATCATGCTCGAACGGAATTCGAACACAGGCCTTCGCGTTCCACGGAATTTGGACGGTTACGGCGAGGCTGTTGTCCGTACGCTCCCAACGCGATGCGAGGTCGCCGAGCGGCGTCTCAAGCGTGCCTTCGACCCACTCGAGATCTTCGACGACCGTTGGAGCCACCTCAATCCGATCGAGCACTGACCCGTCGCCGAAGTCGATCCCCGCGAGCGTCCGGTAGAACCACTCGGAGACGAAGGTGAACGGCGAATGGTTCAGCGAGTTCATGCCCGAGCCCACTTGCTCGTCGCTGTCCCACCGTTCCCACATCGTCGTTGCCCCCTGGTGCACCATGTACATCCACCCCGGCTGCTCGGGCTGGGTCACCACCTCGTACGCGAGATCCTCGTAGCCGTGGTTTGCTAAGACGTGAATGAGCGGTCGAGTGCCGAGGAACCCGGACCTGAGTTTTCCGTCGTCCTCGCGAACTTTCGTCGCGAGCGTTTTCACAACCCCGTCGACGTGTTCGTCGGGGACCAAACCGAGGAATAACGGGATGGCGAGGGCTGATTGGGTCCCGGGGCCGTAGGTCGCGGCATCAGAGTCGAAGAAGGCGGCGGTGAACGCATCTTCGATGGCAGCAGCTCTGTCACTGTATCTCTCCGCATCAATATCGTATCCCAACACCTCGGCCGCGCGTCCCACTAGTCGCGTCGTCTGATAGTGAAAGGCGGTTGTGAATAGATCGAACGGCTTGCCTCGGCGGCCGTCGGTGTTTTCGAACGCGAGCCAGTCGCCGTAGTTGGCGTACTTCTCCGGGAGGATACCGTCTTCGCACTGGTCAAACCAGTAATCGACGTACCGACGCATCCCCTCGTAGTGACGCTCGAGGTGCGCGGGATCCCCCGTGTGCTGGTAGAGGTACCACGGAATTACGACCCGCGTGACCGACCAAGTGGGGTCCGCCGGTGTCGTTCCGAATCCGGCCGGAACGGTGTCGGCGACGTATCCGTGTTCGGACTGAGTGTCGTCATGGTCGTCCATCCACTTTCGATGGAACCGAACCGCATCGAAGTTGTAGAGGAACGCTTGGGCGGTGATCTGGCCGTCGCCGGTCCAACCAAACCGCTCGTCGCGTTGGGGGCAATCTTCCGGAATTCCGTGGGCGTTTCCGCGTAATCCCCACTTCGCGTTCCGCTGGATTTGTGTCACGTTCTCGTCGGAGCAGTCGAAGGTACCGCGTTCTGGCATCGACGTGGAAACCACGCACGCTTGGACGTCGTCCTCGGTTAACGTTCCCGGAAAGCCCTCGACGTGCGCGTATCGGAATCCGTGATAGGTGAACCGGGGGTGGTACCGTTCGCGGTCGTCGCCGCGCGGGACGTACGTGTCGGTCGCATCGGCGCTTCGAAGATCGGTCGTTGACAACGCCCCCTCTTCGTCGAGCGCCTCGGCGTGACGCAAGACGATCTCCTCGCCAGCGGTCGGGTTATCTATCCGGAGATCTAGCCATCCGGTGATGTTCTGTCCGAAGTCGACGAGGTACCCGTTGTCCTGAGAACGGATAGAAACTGGCTCGAGACGATTGACGACGGAGATCGGATCCGTTCGCTGGGGGACGAGGTCACCTCCCGGCGCGGGCATTTCGCTCGCGAAGTCCCAGTCGTCGGCGTCGTACCCGGGAACCGACCAGCCGGATCGTTCCTTACGTGCGTCGTACCGCTCTCCGTCATAAATGTCATTTTCGACGATCGGGCTCTCCGTGGACCTCCACGAGAGGTCAGTCGAGACGCGTCTGACGGTTCCATCCTCATACGTAATATTGAGCTGGCAGATAGCCCGCGGAGAGCCGAACCCAGACCAGTCGCGGTTCCCCCTCGAGAATCGTCCGCGTCCGAGCCAGAGGCCGATCGCGTTCTCGCCGGCCTTGAGCGCCTCGCTCACGTCGTACGTGTTGTAGAGCACCCGCTCGTCGTACTGTGTCCACGCCGGATCCAGCACCGCCTCGCCCATCCGCACCCCGTTCACGTACAGCTCTCCGTACCCGAGGGTCGCAACGTGAATCCGTGCGGTCTCGACGGGTTTTGAGAGTTCGACGGACGTTCGAAGTAGCGGCGACCCGGGAGCCGTGGTTGATCGATAAGCACCGTCGACGAGAAGCTCGCGCCCCCAGGTCGCCGTCTCGATCGACGAAGAGGCCGTAACGGGACGGCCCCGAGCGAGGTCGACGCCGGTTTCATCTCGCACCGCGAGCGCCGCGAGCGCGGCCATCTGCCACGTGCTCATCTCCTCACGAACGAGATCCGGTTTCCGATAAGAAACCGGGCTAACGGGCGGCGACGTGGGGTCGAACGTGTAGAGATCGGTGAAGGTGACGCGAACGAATCGTCCTGACACGTCGGCGTCGTGGTCGATGGGGTCCGCGATCGGGTTGTTACGTGTTCCCCCGGCGACATCGACGACCGTCGTCGCGTTCTCGAACGCCGGATCCTCGGCTACCTCGATTCGATACCCTTCGGGAAACCCGAACCCGTGAGTACGATCAATCATCTCTCGAGCGCCCTCCGGCTTCAGGTGAGAGTATAACGGTGAGACGACGGTTCCGTCCGGAGTTCGCGGCCCGTCGAACGGCGCCGCTGGATGGAGTTCGACGGTATCTACGTTCACGTTTTTCCCGAGGTCTACCTGCACCCACTCGGTCACATCGTCTTCGGTACCGGGATGCCATTGTGTTCGGAATCCGTTCGAATCCCCTTTACCAGGTTGGTACCCGATCCAGTCACCATCCCACGCCGAGATGGATCCGAGAGCAGTGGAAAACTCGCCCACATCACTGTAGGCTGTTGATTCATCACCGTCCCAGATTCGCACCCTCCAGTAGTACGATTCATCCGCCTGCAACTCAATTCCATCGTGTACGACGCCAACGGATCTATTCGATTCGACCTTGCCACTGTCCCAACAATCCGGATTCCTCTCTTCAAGTGAATTTGGATCTCGAGAGACCTGAACCTGATACGCCGTTTGTCTTGCGCCGCGGCTTGAGTCCGATACCCTCCAAGAAAACCGCGGTGGTTGCGTAACCTCAACATTATTTGGATTTGCTTGGAAGTCGACTTGGAGATCGATGGGCTTGCTGCTGCCAGTATCTCCCAGCCCTGCTCCGGAAGAATTGTTCGACATACATGTTAGTCGCACCATTCGATAATAAATCATACGCTCTTCTTTAGGAGATTGTTGATACTGCTCAGCTGTCGCTGTGGAATCGAAGAGAGCAAGGACACCGCGTCAGCGGTGTCCGTTAGGCATGATTCCGCTAGATGTGTTTGGGTCGGAATCGACCGTAGCGGACCTGTTGGCGCAGGTTCGCTGGCGTAACGGTGTTACTTGCCCTCCTGCCGTTCTGACCTAACGGTCAAGAACGGCAGCTATAGCCACTTTCAGCGCTGTCTCTGTAAGAATTGCGACCGCACGTTCAACGACAAGATCGGCACGATCTTCGCTCATTCGAAAGTCGCGCTCCGAAAGTGGCTATTCTCGATCTACGCGTTTCTCCGATTTAACACGAGTCTTCGCCAACTTCAGCTAGAAATTGACGTCCAGTACAAAACAATCTACCAGCGCGTCAAGCGCCTTCGCTCGACCTCGTTGGTCCCGTCGAAATCGACGAAGTCTACGTTTCTGCAGGGCTAAAAGGCCGCGAGCGCGACCAAGAGTCGCGCTCGCGTGGCCTGTCCACGCGTGGACGAGGATCGTACGACCAGGACAAACCGCCGGTGTTCACGATCGTCGATCGCGGCACCGGCAATCGATACGTGATTTCCGCGAAATCAGCCGATGAATCGACGATTCGGCTCCTTCTCGCGGTTTGCGAGAAGGAGCCATTGACCGTCTACACCGACGGATTTCGCGCCTACGATCCGGTGGCCGAGGATGACGCTTTCGAGCGCGAATACGTCGTCCACGGCGACGGCGAATACGCTGACGAAAACGTACACTCAACACCTGCGAGAGCCACGGATTGCTGCTGCGACCGTGGCTCTCGCCTCATCGAGGCATCTCAAAAGATAAGCTCACACAGTATCTCCGAGCGTTTCAACTTCGACGCAAGCTACTGCGGAAACCGGTGAGAGAAGCGCTCAAACACGCTATCAAAGCCACACTGTGAGTTCAACAAAGTGCTACATAAGAGCGAATATTCAATTGACTGCGACAGAGAGTGCACTGTTTGAGGAATCTCTTGACAACGGCGATCTTGCAATATGGTCTGACATTAATGGTTACGGCTTCATTTATGAAGCCACAAGAGTTTTTGAATCTTAGTGGATTTATGAACCTTGGATGGATGCTAGAAATTGGCTACCAGAAGAGTCGACAGAAGATATTGAATTCCAAGAATCTGGTTTTGTAGCGGACCGAAGACGCTCGGGAGAAGGGGAGCATGCTGATCGGCACGCTCGCGGAGATCGCGACACAGATCGAGGAGATCCGCGAGCTCGGATTCGGGAAACTCCAGTTGATGTCCCTCGACTTCCCGGAGACGGACGGTATGGAACTGTTCGCCGACGAAGTGATGCCGCAGTTCGACTGACCGGCCGCCGGCCGGTCTTTCTTCGGAGTGGTCCGTCAGTCCCAAATCTTACCAGGAGGTCACGGTCACGTCGCGGAGCGGTCGCGCGAGCGGAATCTCGACCTGTCCACCCGTGTTGTGCGAGAGGTAGAGGGCGATGAGGATTTCGAGCGAACGGGTCGCCTCCTGGCCGGTTGAGCCGTTCTCGGCGTCGCCCGTGAGCACGTCGACGATGTGGCTGGCAGCGTTGGCGAACGCCCGCTGGTAGTCGTCCTCCCAGGTCCACGCTCCGTTGATCCCCGGCAGCGACTCTTCGACGTGCTCGCCGTCCTCGAGTCGCCAGTAACGCCACTCGCCGTCGTCGTTGTTCATGTAGAGTTTGCCCCTCGAGCCGATGAGGTTGAACGTCATCGAGGAGGTGGCTCGGGGGAGTGTGCAGTCGATAGTGACGAACGAGCCGTCGTCCATCACGATGAAGCCGCCGCCGCCCGAGTCGTCGACCTGTTGACCCGCCTCGAGGCTGTCGACGGCCTCGTTCTCGCCGGTGATGTGGCCGGCGACGGTCTCGGCGCGCGCGTCGAGCAGGTAGACGAGCGTATCTAACAGGTGCGTCGAGTTGCGAAGCAGTTCCATGCGGAACTGCGCGCTCACCGACTGGATCTCACCCAGGATATCCTCCTCCTGAATCAGCGTCCGTAACTGCTGGAGTTTGTCCGTAAACCGGAAGGAGTGGTTGACGACCAGTTCCGTTCCGGTCTCCTCGCATACTTCCACCATCTCCTCGGCGGCGGTCACCTGCGAGGCGATGGGTTTCTCACACCAGATCACCGCCGGCTCGGCCGCCGACCGGGCGGCGTCGATGACGTGCTCGTGGTGGAGGTACGACGGCGTACAGACCGAGATTACGTCCAGATCCTCGGCGGCCAACATCGCCTCGTGGCCGACGTAGCGCCGGTCTTCGGGGATCTCCCACGCCGTTCCGAAGCGCTCGAGTTTGTCCTCGTCGACGTCGGCGACAGCGACGAGGTCGATCTCCGCTTGAGCGTCGTAACCGCCGGCGTGGCTGGCCTCGATCTTCTTGCGGCCGATGTCTTCCTCGTCGTGCATGCCGAGGATGCCCATTCCCGCGATGCCTCCAGTTCCGATGATTCCTGCAGTATACGTCATATATCGTTCAATTCTCCATTATTCGTAGACGTGGACCGAACCGGTCTGATTGTCTTCGATGTAGTCCCAATCGTACTCGACGCCGAGGCCGGGGCCGTCAGGAACCTCGATCTGACCGTCGTCGTCGATCGCGTCGATCATGTCGGAGTAGCCGCCCTCGTAGACCGGCGGCTGAGTGTTCTGACACTTCGGGTGGACCAGGGCCAGTTCGTAGTAGTTCGTATTTCTGGTGGCAGCGATACACTGGCGCTGGGCCGGCCCCGACGCGTGGAACTCGACGTCGAGGCCGAAGGCTTCGGCGGTCCGAACGATCTTCATCGCGCCGGTGATGCCGGCGTCGTACTCGGGATCGGCGCGGACGAAGTCCGTCGCGCCGTTGGCGATGAAGTCCGCGTGGGGTTCGAGTCCGCGGACGTGCTCGGTCTGCAAGATGGGCGTCTCGAGGTGGTCACCCAATTTTTTGTGACCGTGCTGTGAGATGCCGCCGTCGCGGTAGGGGTCTTCGTACCAGAAGAAGTCCTGTTCGTCCAGTGCTTTCCCCACCTTCAGGGCGTCGGCGAACGTCTCGTACTCGCAGGCGGGGTCGAACATGAGGTCCATTTCGTCGCCGACGCGTTCGCCGACGGCGTGGACGGAGTCGATCTCGCGCTGGATGTCGCGGCTGTCGTCGCCGCCACCCCAGCCGTGGATCTTGTAGCCCGTATAGCCCATCTCGAGACACTGTTCACCGAAGTCGGCGAAGGCCTCGGGCGAGTCGAGGCCGCCGTTCTCGTCGCCGTGATAGGTGGAGGCGTAGGCGGGAATCTTCGTCCGGTAGGTTCCGAGCAGTTCGTGAATCGGTGCATCGTAGTACTTGCCGGCGAAGTCCCAGAGGGCGATGTCGACGGGGCCGATGCCCATGCGGTCGTACTTGCGGAGGGCGCGTTTGATCTCGCTCCAGTGTTTTTCGCGCTCGAACGGGTTCTTGCCGATGAGGTAGTCGGCGAACATGTTGAGCTGGGCGGCGCCGGGGGAGTTCCCGCCGACGTACTCACCGGTCACTCCGGTATCGGTGTGCACTTTGATACCGAAGAGTTTCCGCCAGGTGGTCTCTCCCGGCTCGTAGACTAAATTGAAACCGTTCGCGTCCGTTCCGACGTCCTCGAGTGGATATCGAAACTCGCGACTTTCTATACGCGTGATTGTCGGAGCCATAGCACGACAACCGGACGGGGCCGTAATAAATCCATCCGACACATCCGCTCGTTCATTTCCTTCAATAAATCAATCCGAATATATGACGTCCCGTGCAGAGATGCTATACGGTGTTCAGGGAGTGGTCACTGCAAGATGACGATGGGAGCGGTGGTCTACTTCGGAGTGCGTATACTCGTTCTGCATCCGATTGACGGGGCCGGAAGCGCTGACCGCACCGAGGACTCGTCCGTCTTTCATTCAAATCGGTGCCGCAACGTACCGCAGTCCGTTGAGCCGCTCCTCATCGTCGATCGCGTATTCGCGTTCTCGAACCATTTCGAGTTCCTCCCCGAGTTTCTCGCGCGTGCTGACCGT
The DNA here is from genome assembly GCA_025517485.1 of Natronoglomus mannanivorans. Lineage (GTDB taxonomy): Archaea > Halobacteriota > Halobacteria > Halobacteriales > Natrialbaceae > Halomontanus > Halomontanus mannanivorans. The sequence continues at coordinate 103,968 of JAOPKB010000019.1, forward strand.
TTGTTCCGTTCGATGTAGAAGTCCATGGTTGTCGATGATCGTATCGATACGTTCTTCGGGAAGATACGCGAGGATGGATTTCCTAAGCGCCGTCGCGTGGAGATCGACGGAGGTCCCGACATACGAATCGACTTTGACCGCTTGCTCTCCCTGCACTTGATGACTGTTCACGCTGTGGCCGTGCTCTTCAATCGTCAGATTCGCCAGTTCGCCCGTTTCTTCCGCGAGTCGATCAACCTCAAGCTTCGCGATTTCGTAGATCTGCATGCAATTAAGGGCGTAGACGCCGAATCGGGAAATCGGATTCCGACACTGTATCTGTTCCTCCCCTTTTTTGACGTACTCCTCTATTCGAGCGTACTCAGGTAGTTGTGTACCGTACTCTTGAGTAACTTGACGTGGTTGACCAGTTCAGTTACGCCACAGCTTCCCAATTCCTTCAACGCCTCGACAATGGTGAACGTTGTCGTCGTGGTTTTAACCGAATTTTCGCTTGTTTTGCCATCCTTTAAACGGGGTCCTACGTCAGTCATTATATAGCATGTATTTTGTTTCACTAAACGAAGTTTCTTATCATAGGCCGAGAGTTACTTGATCTAGAACGAAAGAGTGGTTTTCATTCGCTTGAACGCGCGAGACGTGGCTCTAATAACGACTGAGACTGTTCACGCACTGATCGTACAGCGGTCGTCCGGTCGTGGGATGCAGTGTCGTTTCACTGTAACCGCTAACGGATAGACCCGTCACGAGACGCAGTCATCGGAACAAAGAAGCGGTACTTGAGAACGAAGAACACCGTCAACCACTCACAGTCCGGAGTGAATCGCCGTAGTCACACGTTCCCTAAGTGATCGCTTCGAATCAGTTTCGTGGACTTGCCGAAGCGTATCGACGGCTCTTGCAGCCGGTATCAGTACGTTCGGGAGGACAGAGCAGACGCCATTCCTTCTCCAGTCAACGAGCGGATGGATTCTCGGTATGAGAACGAGTTATCCGCGTCTCGACTGACACACCGATTTCCAGTCCTGATCGGAAAACAGCCCTCCCTGACCAATAATAATAATGATGAATATTCGTCCTTGTATCCAGAGTTTGTTCACCAATGAGGAACGGATATCGGAAATAACGTACCGAAAACAGTTTTATTTAGGATAAACACTACCTGAGTGCGAATATTTATGTCCAATAAAATATTACAAGTATTTGTTGGTCACTTATTATGGTTATAGAACATCCTTCTGGATATATTTGTCTCGAAATCGTTGAGAACTGGTCGTTCTGGGCCGCAGCGACTACTTCAGTGGTATATTCTGTCCACTCACAATCGCATGATTGTAAGCGATTGCTCACTCATCACTATTTGAACGATCAAAACCCGAGTAGGTCATCAGAGTACTATTGGGAGCATTTGATCCAACAATCGCGACGATACGGTCCGTTCTCACCGTTCCATAATATGGAACAGAGTTTCTGACTGGCGTCTCCGGAAACCGATATTGAAGGGTCCCGATCAGGTGCGTGTACAAAGGCCCGTTCCAGTGACGACTCGTTCGAAACATCGTCGACACCTGTGGCCAGACGACGTTCCTTTAATTCACCATAACTATTCCTTACTATTCAACCCAGTAACTGGGTGTGCAATCGACGAGGCAGAACGATAACGGACGGACTATCTGGTATCGAAATCCCACAGAGGTGGGGATAGAAGTGTTACCGCTCATCAACGGACGGATCGGAGCGATGGTATTCGGTGAACTGGCCGAGGAACGAATCCAGATATAGGAAGAGACGCCGTAGGTCGGTTCGGTGATCAATCGGATCAATTTGACGGCTCGTGAGAACTTCGAAAACGCTCGTAAACTCTTACTGGACGAGGAGCATGAGGCAGTCGAGTCGGGCATCGAGGATCATCTCGTCGGTGATCCAATGAGAATACGACCGTATCAATCGCTCGCAGAACTCGATATTCGACATTACGATCGTGTCGTAGACGAGTACCAGAGATCGTTCAATCTCACAACAGGAATCGCACGTGTTGAGTACGACCGAAGCGGCACGCGAAACGTGCGCGAGCAGTTCGTCTCGACGGTCAACGACGTGCTCGTCGTTCGTATAAGCGGGGACGAATCTGTATCGACGACAGTGTCGTTGATGGGACAACAGGATGTACGAAGCGGTTGTCGAGGTGAGAACGAACTCGTGCTTCGCAGACAGGCGATCGACCTACCCGGTGAAGAAGCCAACGAGGGCAAACGGGGCATCGAATTCGAATCCGTCTTGCGAGTGCTTGATGCTGAATTGGTGACCGCCGACGGCGATCAACTTCGTATCGAAGACCTAAACGCATTTACGCAATTACTGGCGGTGGAAACGACGTACGACGGTCGAGACCTTCCCGAAGACACCTGTACTTCGACGGTGCGTGATCACTCGGGAACACAGGCCACTCGTCCGTCGGCGGCTCGGGGACATCCTACCACCGTGAAAGCGCCGTTCGAGGGCGCGACGGTAAGGGAGCAGCCTCGATATTCGTGATTTATCGAGAACGCGACTCACATCAATCTTGGTGGCCTAGTCGAGATCGATGAGTTCTATGTCTCTGCCAGGAAGAAAGGCCGCGAGCGCGACCAACCGCCGCACTCGCGTGGCCTGTCGAAACGTGGACGAGGAAGCTACGACGAAGACAGGCCACCGGTGTTTGTCCTTGTTGTTCGAGGTAGCATTCAGCGATACGTCATCCCGTCGAAATCCGCTGATGAATCGACCGTGCGACTCCTCCTTGATGACCACAAGGAGGAGTCGCTGACAGTCTATACCGACGGATTTCGTGCTTACGACCCACTGGAGACGGACGAAACGTACCAGCGAGAAGTGGTTATTCACGGCGAAGGCGAGTACGTTGATGGAGACGCACATGTGAATACGGGCTCTCACCGCATCAAGGTATTTCGAAGGACAAGCTCACCGCGTATCTCAGACTCTTCGAACTTCGCCGGAGAATCCTACGTGAACCCGGACGAGAAGCCCTGAAAGAGATTGTTCGAACTGTTCTCTGATTCACCAACAATGTCCTTCACAAGAGCTACTGAGAATACAGAGCACACCGTCCTCGAGGTTGACGTCGGACCATCGCAGCCCGTTCCTGGTCTCGTCTCCGGAGACGGCGAACACCTCCGCGCCACGCACGCCGGTTTTCCCGAGGACGTAGACGATCGCCCGGTCGCGCATCCGTCGTTCCAGGATCTGAGACGGCACTCGCGGGGGCTCGAGTGCGGAGTCGACGCATCGATTGACGAATTGGAACAGACGTTGGCGATCTGCAGGGGCCCAGAACTGGCGTTCGCGTTCACCGCGATCTTCGGGGAGGTTCTCGGTCGCCCGATTCTTGCGTGCCGGGTTCGTATCGAGCAGTCCCTCGCGGACGCAGTAGCCGAGGAAGCCGGCGACGTAGTCGAAGTATGTGTGTGCCGTCGACGCCGCGATTTCCCCTGCTTCTTCGCCGTCGGCGAGCCTCGAGGCGTACTTGCGACAGTCGTAGACGTCGATCGATTCAACGACGTCGGTGCCGTTGTGTGTGAGATAAGTCTCGAAGCGCTCGAGGACTGGGCGCATGTTTTTGGCCGAGGTATCGGAGAGCGTGCGAAGATAATCGCTCCGAACCGTTTCGAAGGCCGTGCCCCCCGGAGTAGACCGGTTCTGCGTGTGATCCATCGGTTTGGATGACTGTACGGCGGCGGGGATAGTAAATCCACTCACCATAACTGGCCTAATCCGAAGTGAATTTTGGAAATTGGATTTGGGTGTTTCAGGG
>JAOPKB010000002.1 GCA_025517485.1 Natronoglomus mannanivorans
GGCCGTCGAACGAGTCTACCATCGGAACCCGCTACCATGGTACGGTTTTGCACCAGTCACTCACGCCAGTGACACGAGTGAACGACGCTTTGCGAAAAGAGATCTCACTCACCGGTAGAATATCGCGCGGGCGGAGGTCGATCGTTCATCCCGTCCGTCGTAGACCTGGTCCGATCGGATGATTCCCGCGCGTTTTTCACGTACGTGTGCACGCGTATGAACGATGCGTTTTTCTCGTCGGTCTCGTCGGTGCCAACGGCAGCGTGAAAAACCGCCTCGACGGAACGGCGGCCCAACCAGCAATTGCCAGCCAAACCGGTTTTCGCCCGTGTCGTTTAGCAGGTCGAACGATGGTCACCGATCCAGTCTGTGAGACCGACGTGAATCCGAACGACACCGAAGTACAGTCGGAGAAAGAGGGAGAGATGTACTACTTCTGTTCGATCGATTGTCGGGAGAAGTTCGAGATGAATCCGGAGCAGTATATTTCCTAAAGCAGGACGACCTCGAGCTCGGGCTCGAGACCCGGGAATACCACCAGCGGACGTATCGACCGGGTCTGACATCCTCCCCGCCCTGAAGGGAAAGGTGTTGACCTGCGCCACACGAAATACCCGACCGAGCTCGATAGCAAAGCCGAACCGAACCAGTAATCGACGAGTCGACCGCGAACACGCTCTTTCATCGATGCTACTAAATCGTGAGCCTCGAAACAGGTGAGTGAATGGTTCGGGATCCGATCGGCTCTGAACGGGCACCGCCGGCGACGGATATCTGTGCCGCGCTGGACGATCCCGACTGTCGAGAGATCATCCGCGAACTCGAGGAGCCGATGACAGCCGCGGAACTGGCCTCACACTGTGAGATTCCCCAGTCGACGCTGTATCGGAAACTCGAGTTGCTCACGGAGTCGACGCTCTTAGAGGAGTCGACGGAGATCCGGAAAGACGGGCACCACGCGAGCAAGTACTCGGTGGCGTTCGACGAGATCAGACTGTTTCTCGAGGACGACCGGACGCTGGCGGTAACGATCGAACGACCGGCCCGGACGGCCGACGAACGGCTGGCAGAGCTGTGGTCGGAGGTTCGAAAGGAGACATAGTATAGTATGAGTCCACACGAGACCATCGGAACGGACGTTGCAATCGCGCTGGCCGTCGTGAAGACGCTCGTCTTCGTCGTCGGAAGCGTGATTACGTACTTCGCGTTCAAGGCGTATCGGCGAACGAGACAGCGGGCACTCGGATATCTGGCGACGGGGTTCGGGCTCGTAACCGTCGGACTGGGAGTGGCGGGATTGAGCTACGAACTACTCGAGGTGCATCTCGCGGTTGGAGTCTTACTCGAGAGCGTGCTGGTGTTGATCGGGTTTCTCGTCATCGCGTACTCACTGTACGTACAGTAGTTGAATGTCTGTGCACGTACAGCGCGTGCTCGTCTGTTGTTCGTCTGTTGTGAGTACAATCACGAAGGTGAAGGGAAAGTCGAGATCGAGGTAGAGGTAGAGATAGAGATTGGGGTCGAAGTCGAAACTCGAGCGCTATCCGTCGAAGCCGGCGTCGTCCATGACGGCGGCGAACTCCTCGGTGTCCATGATTTCTTCGTAGACGATCGCCGTCGCCATGCCGCCGGGGTAGGCGCCGTCGGTGGTGACGTGGTGGACTTTGTGGCAGTGAGCCGGGTAAATACCGGGATCGGCGGTGGCCTCGAGTTCGATCGTGTACCGTTCTGCGGGTGCGACGTTGATGACGTCTTCTTTGTACTGAGCTTCCTCGGGGATGGGACTGCCGTCTTTTTCGACGACGGTGAAACGGTGGCCGTGGGTGTGGAACGGGTGGGAGTCGTATCCCGCGTTAGTGAGGTGGATACGCATCGTTTCGCCTTCGCTCACGAGCAGCGGTGAGCCGAGTTCCGGGTGGAACGTCGAGGGTGCGCTTCGGCCGTTGATAGTGTAGAGGTTCGGGTTGCGGTCGGTCGGGCTGTACTCCGCATCGCCGCCCGCGTTCTGGGTGTGTAATCTGCTGTCCCACTCGCGAAGCGTGAGGAAGTACTCGCGGTCAGGTTCCTGATAGTCCTCGGGGTCCACCCGAATGAGACCGTACATACCCATGTCGAGGTGGTTGTGAGTCTGGACGTGGCAGTGATAGAAGTGAGTCCCGGGAACGTCTCCGGCCAGTTCGTAGGTGTGACTCTCGTCCGGGTCGACTTGCATCCGGGTCGAGACCGGTGCGCCGTCGTCCTTCCACGATTTGCTGAGGGCGTGGACGTGGACGGTGTGTGGCCGGTTGTGGCCGGAGTTGTCGTAGGTGAGCTCGAACGACTCGCCTTCCGTCATCCGGTAGATCGGGCCGGGAACGCTCGGTTCGAGGTCGTCAGCCTGCCAGGCCCAGACTTCGGGGAGCGTGGTCGGGCCGCCGGATGCCTCCTCGGTAACGATCTCGTGACGAGCGGGAACCGTCCGAAGCGTCGATTCGTGGTTTTGCTCGGCGAGGTCGACGATCTGTGGCGGTGCCGTGTACTGGTAGTCGGTCAGTGGCCCCTCGTTTTCGGCAGTGTCGTCAGTGTCGTCGGCCGGTTCATCGTCACCGCCTTCGGCACCGGCAGCCGTCGATCCGTCGTCAGTACTCGGCGAGAGACAGCCGGCGAGTGCACCGAGCGCACCCGCACCGGCCATCGTCAGCACGGTTCGTCGACGCATCCCAGATCCCGTGTTAGAGTAGGTCGTCATCGTGTACAACCGGACCTACGAAGTCTACCATAAAGACCCGTCACGACGGTTCCCAACCGGTGGGAACGAAAGGGGGTAACCGTCCGAACGTGTACGGGACGACGAGAAATGGATCCAAAGAACGTCCGACGGCGAACCGTCCTCGAGCTGGCGACCGTCGCTGGAATCAGCGGGTTACTGGCCGGCTGTCTGGGAGACGGAGGCTACGACGAGGAAGTGTACGAAGGCGAAACACTGGTCGACGACGAACCGGAGTACGACGGGTTTCTCAGTGACGTCGACTATCCGGGGACAGTCGATTGGACCGGTGAGAACGCCGGCGGGTCGGAGTCAGACGAGGATGCGGCGGTGACCGTACTGGTCGGCAGCGGCGACAACGGGATGTACTTCGGGCCGGCAGCGATCCGGATCGACAGGGGGACGACCGTTCGCTGGGAGTGGACGGGAGACGGCGGTCCACACGACGTCGTCGATACTGACGGCGCGTTCGAGAGCGGACAGACGCCCCGCGAGGGGCACACGTTCGACCACACGTTCGACGAGACGGGAACGTACACCTACATCTGCCGGCCGCACGAAACACAGGGAATGAAAGGCGTCGTCGACGTGGTCTGAGTCTGAAATCGACCGTGAAAAAGGAGTGAGTCGCTCGAGACGCGGTCCCTCTCGGGCGATTCGACGGTTCGAATCGGCGAGTCGTCGAACCGCAACTACGGAGAACGACTACAACGGCACTACCGATTGAGCGTGTGAATCGCGTGTCCGAGCGCGTTTTCGGCGGCTTCCATCACCGACTCGGAGAGAGTCGGATGGGTGTGGACCGTCGCCGCCACGTCCTCTACGGTCGCGCCGATTTCGATCGCGAGGGCGAGTTCGGCGACGAGTTCCGACGCGTGAGGGCCGACGATCTGTGCGCCGAGTACGAACCCGGTCTCGCCGTCGGCGACGATTCTGACGAAGCCGTCGGTGTGACCGGTCGTCAGCGCGCGACCGCTGGCACGGAACGGGAACTGACCGACCGTCGGTTCGAATCCTTGCTCCTCCGCTTCGGACTCGGTCAGCCCGACGGTCCCGATCTCGGGTTCGGTGAAGACGGCGGCGGGCATCGCCTGATAGTCCAGCGCTGCGGGTTCGCCGGCGATGACTTCGGCCGCCACTTGCCCTTCCTTGCTCCCTTTGTGGGCGAGCATCGGTTCGCCCGCGACGTCGCCGACCGCGAAGACGTGTTCGACGTTCGTACGTGCGCGATCATCAGTCTGAATGAAACCGCGTTCGTCGGTTTCGATACCCGCATTCTCGAGGTCCAGCGTGTCCGAGACCGGCGATCGACCGACGGCGACGAGGACCTTCTCGGCCGAGAGCTCGAGGTCGTCTGTCGCTTCTGGGTCCTCAGTCTCGTCCTCGCCCTCGGCTTCGGCGTGTCCACCGTCGGCGGCGGTTTCGTCGGGTCGTTCGACCGCCTGTCCCGCGGCCTCCGTCGCTACCCGAATCCCGCCGCCACCGTCTTCGTACCACTCCGTCGCGGTCCGACCGAAGTGAAAGTCGATCCCCAGGTCCTCGGCCCGTTTCTTGACCGGTCGGGCGAGGTCGTCGTCGTAGCCGGGGAGGATCCCGTCGAGCATCTCGACAACCGTCACGTCGGTGCCGAGTTTGGCGAAGACACCAGCCAGTTCCATTCCGATGTAGCCCGCGCCGACGACGACCAGCGAGTCGGGGACCGACTCGAGAGAAAGCGCCTGTCGCGAGTCGAGGACGGGTTCGTCCTCGTAGGAGAAGTTGGGTATTTCGATGGGGCTCGAGCCGGTCGCGACGATCGCGTGCTCGAACTCGACGGATTCCGAGCCCTGTCCGTCGCCGCTGTGGGAGATGCGAGCCGTGTGTTCGTCCGCGAAGCGGGCGGTGCCCGTCATGAGCGAGACGCCGTTTGCCTTGCAGAGTTTCTCGACGCCGCTGGTGAGTTGGTCGACTACGCCCTCTTTCCAAGTCATCAGCTGCGTCATGTCGACGGCGGGGTCGGCGTGGATCCCCATCTCCTCTGCGTGGCCCGCATCGTGAGCGATATCGGTGGCGCTGATCAGCGCCTTCGACGGGATGCAGCCGTGATTGAGGCAGGTGCCGCCGTAGGCGTCTCTCTCGACGAGCGTGACGTCCAGATCGAGCTGTCCGGCGCGGATCGCCGCGACGTAGCCCGCGGGTCCGGCGCCGATTACCAGTACGTCCGTTCCGGTTGCGATGTCCCCGACGACCATGCTCGACAGTGGGTCGGCCACGCCTAAATAGCCGCAGGGACCGGCAACGGAGGAGGACCATAGACACGACCCGCCAGCTCGACGATTCAAAATACGTTGGGTGAACGATGATGGTCCGAGAGCGCCTCGAGAGAGGTAGATGAGTCACACGAAGGCGGTTTCGGACACGTTTGCGGTGTGTGAGTCCTGTGGATCGATCTACGTCGCTCGAGTCGAATCCGACGGGACGCTTCGACCGATCGGCATCGGAAGCGACTGTCCCTGCGGTGACGGGTCGTTTCGTCGCTTCGGTGAGTGAAGCGTCCCTCTTGGCGGTGCGTTCTACCGGTCGTTTTGCCGACCGTTCTCGAGCGGTACGTGTGCGCGATGACGAGGTTCGACGAAGACAGAGACGATGAGCTCTCGACAGAGACAGTCAACGCGAGTGCTGGAGCCGAGAACCGAGAACCGGGGCCCAAGAACCAGAGGCCATCCCACGCCGATCACCGACGGTTGTCGTAGCCAACGAGGCCCGTGAACGCGAGAACGACGCCGGAGACGAGCGTGACGAGTGCGCCAATTCCGCCGAACAGGACGTACGCGAACGCGATCGAAGCGATGAGAAGTCCCGAGACGAAGGTGACGCCCATCGCGCGTTTGCTCCAGTCGGACGCGTAGACGAACGCGCCCGTCGCAGTCGCGATGGCGATCGTCGCGAGCCCATAGGTTTCGAAGCCGTAGACCGTGATGTCGGGAAGCGAGATCCACGGTAACGTCGATCCGACGATCGTCCCGGCCAGACAGACGAGGATCGTCGTTCGCTCGAGGGAGATACCCGATTCGGTTGTGGGGGTTGATTCGGTTTCGGAGGGGACGTCACTCGAGTCAGAGTCGGAGTCAGAGTCTGGGTCCAGGGTAGAGCTCGGGTGCGAGTTGGAGTCCGAGTCCGAATCCGGATTCGGCTCCGAATCCGAATCCAGATCCGACCGCTGCTCGGAACCCGCCTCGAGTTCGTCGGCGTCGTCCGTCGTCATACCGACATCGTCGTAGAGGGACGGTGTAAACGTTCGTACTGATACCAGTCTCACGAATCGACGATAGTGTGACATCGAATTCGGAACCCGTCCTCTCGAGGGTATCCATCGATACGTGCCGTCGGTACGGCCGACGTTCGCAGTGTGAACGTTCTACAAAGAACGATAGTTCGAAGACGGTTCTTGTGTGAAGTATTAAGGGAATAATACGAGAAATTAGCCCAAAGCACCATGGTCGAAAGCGAACCCGCCCTGGGACGAACCGAGTCGTTACCAGCGTTCGTCCTTGGAGTGCTGGCGGGTTTCGTCGGGGTAGGATGCGTGTTGATGTATCCACTCGCTCCTGCAGAGACGATTCCGGGGAGTGATCCGTTTCATTCGTCGGGTGCCATCGGGGTCAGTGACCCCCTCGTCGTGTGTTTCAGCGTGATCGGCGGGTCGATGCTCCTCACCTGGAGCGTATTCGCACTTCGACACCGGACCCTCACCCCGTTGACGCCACGTCGCGTGCTTCTGGCACCGCTCTTGGGCATCCTCGGGATCGGTGCCGGGGTCGGGCGATTCACGTACGAATGGACTCGAGCGACGCCGTTCGTGTGGGGTGACAGCGAGCAAACGACGGCCGACCCCTCGCTGCTCGAGATCGTCCTCCTCGAGTTCACAGGCGTCCAGTTCGTGGCACTCGCCGCCGTCTCGGCGATGGTCGTCGGAGCAGTCGCGTCCCGACGTGACCACCGTGCCACCATCGCGAGCGTACTCCTGCCGCTCGCGTTCGTCGTACTCGCGGTCGTCTGGGACGGTCACACCCCAATCACACATGACCTTTTTTTGATGGTATCCTTCGCAATCGTTCCCTTCACTGTCGGTTATCTCGCGACACACTCGAAGTAAGCCGGATTCCTCGTCCATCGAATGTGGCTCTGCTCGAATCATCGAATCACTGTGTCCCCCTCACTCGAGCAACAACAGTTCGGGATCCTGCAGGTACTCTGCGAGCGTGTTCGTAAAGCGGGCGGCGATGGCGCCGTCGAGCACGCGGTGGTCGAACGACAGCGACAGTGGGAGAACGTGTCGGGGAACGATCTCTTTGCTCGCGGTTTCACCGCTCGCGTCGTCCGAGGCGCCACGCGCCTCGCTCCCGTCCACCACGCGCGGCTTCTCCTCGATCGACCCGAGCGCGAGGATTCCGACCTCGGGATGGTTGATGATCGGCGTCGCGTACGTCCCGCCGATGCCGCCGACGTTCGTGATCGTGAAGGTGCCGCCTTGCATCTCCTCGAGGGCGATCGAACGATCCTGAGCCTTCTGGATCAGTTCGTTCATCTCGGAGGCGATCTGGAGCAGGCCCTTCCGATCGACGTTCTCGACGACCGGGACCATGAGGCCGGCGTCGGTGGCGACAGCGACACCGATATGGTAGTCGTTCTGTTGGACGATTTCCGCTGCCTCCTCGTCCAACTGACTGTTGAGCAGCGGGTACTCCTTCAGCGCCGCGACGACGGCCTTCATCACGAAGGGCATGTACGTCAGCCGGATTCCCTGCTCGTCGGCGCGCTCTTTGAGTCGCTTGCGCGTCTCGACCAGTTCGGTGACGTCGACGTCGTCGAAGTGGGTGACGTGGGGCGCGGTGTACTTCGAACGCTCCATCTGGTCGCCGATGGCCTTGCGGACGCCCCGGTAGGGGATGCGCTCTTCGCGCTGGCCGGAGTCTTGCTGCGGACCTCCCGCTCCTGCGCTCACCGCCGCGGCGTCGGCCTCCTGAGCCCGTTGCTGTGCCTCGGCGTACTCCCGGACCGCCTCGGGCGTGACGAACGCCTCGCCGTCGCGCTCTTCGGTGGCGGGGACGGCGTCCAGATCGACGCCCTCTTCTCTGGCCAGCCGGCGCGTCGCCGGCGCAGCGAGTGTGCGCTCGCGGTCGGCAGCGTCGGCAGCGTTGGGAGAATCGGCAGCGGCGGAAGGAGATGCTGACTGCTGGGGCTGTCGTGTCTGTCCAGCAGCCTGACTCGAGTCGGCCGACTGTGCCGGATCCGCTGTCGCTTCGTCCGAATCGGCAGTCTCGGTCCTCTCCGTCGCGGACCCACCGCCCTCGGCAGCGGCGTACACGTCGGCTTCGGTGACTCGTCCACCGGGACCGCTGCCCCGAATCTCGCCGAGGCTGATCCCCTCCTCTCGAGCCAGTCGCCGCACACGTGGGGGAGCGAAGACGCGACCGTCTGGCGTCGCGGGTTCGTCGGTCTCCTCGCCAGTTGTTCCGGGTTCGGCGCTGGCGTCACCGTTACCGCTCGTCGTCTCCCCAGCCTCGGCACCATCGCCGGGTTCGTCGACGCCCGGCGGTTCGCTCGAGCGTTCCGCTTCCGAGGCCGTCTCCTCGTCTGCGGAAGCGGCGTCCTCGACCGGTTCACCCTCCACGTCGAACGTGATGATCACGGTCCCGACTGGCACCATCTCGCCCTCCTCGGCGCGGAGTTCGCGGACGGTGCCGTTGACCGGCGCGGGAACTTCCACGAGCGCCTTGTCGGTCTCGACCTCGGCGACCGGCTGGTCCTCCGAAACGGTATCGCCCTCCTCGACCAGCCACGAGACGAGTTCGCCCTCGGCGACCCCCTCACCGACGTCCGGGAGTTTGAATTCGCGCATACGTCGCCTTCACCGCGCGCTTACATACCGTTTTGGCCCGAGAGACGAGCGAACTGACGGATCGGTCGAAGGACAGTCACCGGTACCGACGATCCGACCCGCTCTCGATAGTCGAAGCCGGATCGTCTCGAGGTCGGTCGAACTCACCGAGTCGACGCGTCGTCGGGACGCCACGTGCGAGAGCCGCGGTGTGGAGTGCGGCGTTACGGTCTCCGTCGGCGCGCGAGCTCGCGACCCGCGAGAAGGAGTGCGAGGAGGGGCACCGCGAGCGACATTCCGAGGGCGTCGTCGCCGTCGTCGCTCTCTCCGGCGACCGCCCCGCGGTCCAGCGTGATCTCGGGGTCTGGATCGTCACCGATCGTCCAGCTGTAGACGTGCTCGGCGTGTGTCACCGTCTCGGGACGCTCACGGGTTACAGTCCAGTCCTCCCACCGCTCGACGGGGAAGCTGACCCGGAACTCGTCCCCCGGATCGAGCGCCGCTGCGAAACCGGGCCCGAACCGAACATTATCGGAATCGGAGTCCGCCGACGGAATATCGGTCCACTGGACGCGATACCGGATCGTCACCGTGTTCGCGTCGTCGCTCCTGGGAACCGAGTAGCTCGTGCTGGCGTGCTCGATCGCGTCGGCATCGCGGTCTCTGGTCGCCATCACCTCTCGGACGATCTCCTCCCCCTGAAACCACTCCGCAGCCAGCGTGTCGTTTCGCGCTCGCTCGAGTTCGTCGGCCGACCGCGCGTCGTAGCTGATCGTCACGTCGACTCGAGCGTCGTCCGGTGCCCTCGGCGTGATTTCGACCGCGTAAGTCGCGTTCTCGGGCGGTTCGTCGGGACCGATTCGATCGTCGCTGTCGATCGCGTGTGGCTGCCCGAACGTCGCGATGGCGGAACCGGACACGACGCCGATCGCGATCAGGGCGACGACGATACCGAACCCGACGAGAACGCACGCGAGCGCTCGCTGGCGTCGGACCGTCGTAGTCGTCCGAGATTCGATCATGGTGGGGACGGTTGTGAGCGCAGTTCGGTCATGGTAGGCGATCGTGAGCGCGGACCGATCCTCGACCGTCGGAGTGAATCGGTGCAATCGGTGGTCTCGAGCGGAACGTCCGCCGCGCGGGTGAGCCAGTTTTCTATCGCCATCCCCATTACTTGTGTTTTCCGCCGTCTCGCCCGTTTCCATCACCTCGTCCATTTCCACGGCCCTGTCCGTTCCCGCTGGGGACGGTGTGTCGGTCAACAACGACAGCGGCCAGTATCCAGCCGCGCGACTACCACAGAGGGTGCAACTCGAATCTGACGCCGACGAACGGTAGCCGAGAGAAATCGAGGGACGAGAGAAGGGACGGATCGGTACTGCGTTTGACTACGACGGGCGCTTCAGAACTCGACGGCCTCCCGGATGCCCTCCGTGATCCGCGCCGGTTCGGGCAGGTAGTAATCCTCGAGGCTGTACAGCGGGAACGGCGTGTCGAAACCGGTGATTCGCTTGACCGGTGCCTCCTGATACATGAGGGCTTCCTCCTGAATCGTCGAGATGATCTCGCTGCCGAACCCGCCGGTCTTCGGCGCCTCGTGGACGACCGCCGCGCGGCCGGTTTTCTTGAACGACTCGACGATGGCGTCGGTGTCGAGCGGCGACAGCGTCCGCAGGTCGACGACCTCGACGTCGATCTCGCCTTCGAGGTCGGCGGCGGCCTCGAGCGTCGGCCGGGTCATCGCGCCCCACGTGAAGACGGAGATGTCCGATCCCTCGCGGCGGACGGCAGCCTCGCCGAGGGGAATTTCGTAGGACTCGCTCGGGACGTCCTGGCGAAAGGCCCGGTAGATGAGTTTCGGCTCGAGGAAGATCACGGGGTCGGGATCGCGGATGGCGCTGGTCAGGAGCCCCTTGGTGTCGTAGGGTGTGCTCGGGATCACCACCTTCAGCCCGGGCTGGTGGGCGAACATCGCCTCCGTGGACTCGGAGTGGTGTTCGGGGGCGCGGATGCCGCCGCCGTAAGGGGCCCGGACGACCAGCGGGCACGTGAATCGACCGCGCGAGCGCGTGCGCAAGCGCGCTGCATGCGAGACGATCTGGTCGAACGCAGGGTAGATAAAGCCCAGAAACTGGATCTCCGGGACCGGCCGCAGCCCGTAGGCGGCCATGCCGATCGCGGTGCCGACGATGCCCGACTCCGCCAGCGGCGTGTCGATGACCCGGTCCTCGCCGAACTCGTCGTAGAGGCCCTCGGTCGCCCGGAAGACTCCGCCGTTCTTTCCGACGTCCTCGCCCATCACGAGGACGTCCTCGTCACGTTCCATCTCGGCGTGCAGTCCGTCGCGGACCGCCTGCACGAGCGTGAGTGATTCCGTTTCTCCCTCCGATGCGGATTCGGCCGTCGATGTAGATTCCGTGCTCATAGTCTCGTCAGTCCTCCAGCAGCGCGTCGTCGCCGTGTCGTTCGCGAATCGATTCGAACCACTCGAGTTGCTGTTGCAACCGTTTCGGCATATCCGCGTACACGTGCGTAAAGATTTCTTCTGGTTCGGGTTGTTCGACCGCCTCTGCGGCGTCGATCGCCTCGGCAACCTGCTCCTCGATGCGCGTCTCGATCGCGTCGACGCGCTCGTCGTCGAGGATCCCCTGATTCCGGAGGAACGTCTCGAGGCGCGGGATCGGGTCCTTCTGCTTCCAGCGTTCGACCTCGTCGCTGTCGCGGTAGACCGACGGGTCGTCGGCGGTGGTGTGGGCGCCGAAGCGATACTGGACCGCCTCGATGAGCGTCGGCCGAAGTTCGTCCTCGGCCGGGTTCTTCGCCTTCTCGACGGCGTCTCGAGTCACGTTGTAGACCGCAAGCGGGTCCATGCCATCGACCTGGACGCCCTCGAAGCCGTAGGCCTGTGCCTTCTGGGCGAGGGTCGCACTCGCGGTCTGGCGCTCTCTGGGGACCGAGATGGCCCACTGGTTGTTGTTACAGAAGAAGACCGTCGGCGTGTCGAAGACGCCGGCGAAGTTGAGCCCCTCGTGGAAGTCGCCCTCGCTCGTGGCGCCGTCGCCGAAGTAACAGAGGAAGGCTTTCTCCTCTCCCTTCAACTTCGAGGCCCACGCTGCGCCGGTCGCGTGGGGGATCTGCGTCGCGATCGGCACCGCAATGGAGAAGATGTTGACGTCCTCGGGGATGTAGTTACCCGACTCGTGGCCCATCCAGTACAACAGGACCCGCTCGAGTGTGAGCCCGCGGACGAGGCCGGCGCCGTGCTCGCGGTAACTCGGGAAAAGCCAATCTTCCTCCGCGAGGGCGTGAGCGCTGCCGATCTGAGCGCCTTCCTGACCAGACAGCGGCGGGTACGTCCCCATCCGGCCCTGTCGCTGGAGACTCACCGCGCGCTGGTCGAAGTGACGAGCCAGACGCATCTGTTCGTACATCTCGACGAACCGATCGTCGGAGAGCTCCGGCACGCGGGCGCCCTCGAGGACGCGACCGGTGTCGTCGAGCACCTGTACGCGGTCTCGGGGGTCGTGCTGTAGTGTACTCACGGGTAAACCCACCTGCACATACCTCATCTTCTATCGCTCGGGTTAAAGGAGTTTCGTAGATTGTTTAGTATCGAAACCATTTCCGACGTGACGGACAAAGATGTTCACTGAATCTCATAGATGGTGTGTGATTGTCTCGTTTGGATGGCGGTCGCGACAGACGATACGACCGTGACGATACTGAAGCGAGAATAGCTATCGCTCGGTTGCAGTTCGTGAGAGCGAACTCGGATCGAGAAGAAACTCGAGAGAGTTCGAGGCCGAGACGAAAGCGACGAGTCGAACCTGAGGTCAGGTCGCCGACCGCTCTCGAGCCCGCTGGCGGGCCTCCTCGACCGACCGGCCCTCACGTAAGACGGCGTCGACGAACAGTTCACCGGCTTTGTACGACGAGCGGACCATCGGCCCGCTGGCGCAGTAGAGGAAGTCCAGTTCCTCTTCGGCGACGCGACGCCACGTCTCGTACTTGTCGGGGTGGTCGTACCGTTGCACCTCGAGGTGGCTCCGGGAGGGCTGGAGGTACTGGCCGAGCGTGACGATGTCGACGCCGCGTTCGCGCAGGTCGGTCAGCGTCTGGTAGACCTCGTGGTCGTACTCGCCGTGGCCGAGCATGATCGACGTCTTGGTGTAGATGTCGGACTCGCGATCGGCGTACTCGAGGACCGAGAGGCTCTGCTCGTAGCCCGCGCGACGGTCCCGGACGGGGAACTGGAGGCGTTCGACGGTCTCGACGTTGTGGGCGATCACGTCCGGGCCGGCGTCGACGATCCGCTCGATCAAGTGTTCCTCACCCTGAAAGTCGGGGATGAGGACCTCCACCAGAATTCCGGGGTGGCGGTGCTTGATCTCGCGGATGGTCTCGGCGAAGTGACCTGCGCCCTGATCCGAGAGGTCGTCGCGGTCGACCGAGGTCAGGACGACGTAATCGAGGCCGATCTCGGCGATCGCGCTCGCGACGTTCGCGGGTTCGTCGGGATCGAGGGGTTCCATCCCGCCCGTTTCGACGTCACAGAAGTTACAGCCCCTCGAGCAGCGCTCGCCCATCAGCATGAAGGTGGCCGTCCCGCCGCCACCCTCTCGACCCGCCGACCGGCCGCTCCAGCACTCCCCGAGGTTCGGGCAGTTGGCCTCCTCGCAGACGGTGTTGAGGTCGTGCTCGCGGAGGGTCTCTCGAATGCCGGCGAACTCCCGGCCCGACGGCGGCCGCATCTTCAGCCAGTCGGGCTTTCTCGAGCGACTCATGGACACACGTTAGGGGGCGACGGTGAAAAGTCGTGGCGGTCCGTCGCCCGTCTCGAGGTTCGGACTGGTTCCGTTCCGACACCGACGATCGTCGAATACCGCGACTCGAACTGCACGAACTGGGAATTCGGGGTAGCTTTACGGGGCCGAACGGAATAGGAGGGGTCATGGCCCAGGGGATGGATCGAGGACGGGAGCCCACGCGCAAGGATCCGAGTTGGCTCCACCTCTCCGAGGGCGAAGAGATCGTCTGGGAGAGCCGTCCACATCTCGTCGCCATGGGCAGAGGGCTGCCGATCGCCATCGCACTCGTGCTGTTCGGGATCGTTCTCGCCGGCTGGAGCATGACCGACGGCAACTCGAGTCTGATCACCCTCGCGAGCTTCCTCCTCGTTACCGCCGGTGGCTTGATCGCGCTCGTCCGGTACGTCTACTGGACCAACACGCGCTACGTGATCACGAGCGGCGAACTCTACAAGAAGTGTGGCGTCGTCTCGCGGGACGTCACCCAGTTTCGACTCGACCGCGTCCAAAACACCAGCCTCGAGCAGTCGGTGCTGGGGCGGCTGCTCGGCTACGGCGATCTAACGATCTACACCGCCGGATCGGGCGACCCCGAACTGGTGTTCGAGAAGACTCCCCGACCGGCACGGGCGGGGAAAGTACTCAGCGGCGAACTCGTCGGTGAAGACGACGACAGGGCCTCCGAAGTAGAACCGGTCTGAGGCGACGGTCAGTCCGTATCCGGTTGCGGTGTCGAGGCCACGTTCTCGAGCGAATCCGGACGTCTCACGCGATCGAAACGGACTCGAGATGGCTTCCGATCCGAGTCGTCAGTATATCGAACCACAAAGCATATTATATCAAACGACATCCGGTGGCGACACAATGGCATCACGATCAGCGACGGCAACCGTCGGGTCGGTATCGCGGCGCTCGAGCATCGCGGCGAGTGCGGGACTGGGCGTGCTGGCGGCGGCGATCGGCTATCTCACGTCGTACGTGCTGATCGCCGGGGAGGTTCGCGACGCCTTCGGAGACAACGTCGCCGAGTGGAAAGGTGTCGCCTGGTACTTCTACAACGCCCACGTGGTCGATGTCGAGACCAGTGGTACCTTCGGTTCGTTCGGCGGCTCGGACACCGTGAATTTCATCGCGGAGTCGAGCAGTACGAGCGCGACGGCGCTGTACGTGATTCCGCCGCTCGTCCTGTTCGGGACGGGCGTGTTTCTGGCGACCCAGTTCGACGTGAGCGACGTCGGCGAGGCCGTTGCCGTCGGCGCGCCGGTGACGATCGGATACGCCGTCGTCGTGGGTCTCGGCGCGCTCGTCGCCGAATCCAGCGGGGAAGGGTCGGTCTTCGGCATCGAGATCAGTGGCTCGGTCGCACCGGCGCTGGGCCCCGCGGTCGTCCTCGCCGGCGTCCTCTATCCGCTGGTGTTCGCCACTGCAGGTGCCGTGCTCGCTGCGGTCCTCGACGGGCGGTGACTGCGTCGAACCGCCGTCACCGCGACCGCGACAGAAACGCCTTTCACCGGGCGCTCCCCGTGTCCGGATAATGGAGGTCGCCGAGGTTCTCCCCGACTTTGCTGACGCCTTCGCCTTCGAGGAGTTCAACCGAATGCAGCGAGAGGCCCTGCCCGCCCTGTTAGAGCGCGATGACAACGTGGTCGCGAGCGCGCCTACCGCGTCGGGCAAGACCGCGCTCGCCGAGTTGGCGATTTGCAAGGCGCTGGCCGACGGGGGTACCGCACTGTTTATCGCACCGCTGCGGGCGCTGACAAACGAGAAAGAAGCCGACTGGGATCGCTTCGAGAGTTTGGACTACTCCGTGTACGTCGTCACCGGCGAGCGGGATCTGAATCCTCGCCGCGCGCGCCACGCGGACATCCTCGTGATGACGCCCGAGAAACTCGACTCCGCCACGCGCAAACACGACTCCCGACGCTACGACTTCGTTACCGACATCGACGTCTGCGTCATCGACGAGGTCCACCTGCTGGACGCCGACCGCCGAGGGTCGGTCCTCGAGGTCACCATCTCCCGGCTCCGACGCCTGTGCTCGCCGCGGGTCGTGGCGCTGTCGGCGACGATGCCCAACGTCGACGACGTCGCGGCGTGGCTCGACGCCCCGCCGGCGTGTACCTTCGAGTTCGGCGACGACTACCGTCCCGTCGACCTCAACGCGGGCGTCAAGACCTACACCCACGGCGAGAACACCTTCGCCGACAAGTATCGCCGGCTGTACCGGGCGCTCGATCTCGCGGAACCCCACCTCCGGGAGGACGGCCAAGCGCTGGTCTTCGTCTCCTCCCGTCAGGACACCGTCCAGGCGGCCAAGAAGGCCAGAGACGAGATTGCCGAACGAGACGTCCCGATGGGCGCCCGCGGCGACTACGACTTCCACACCGAGAGCAAAGACCTCGAGAACGACACCCTTCGAAAGTCGGCGCTCGACGGCGTCGCCTTCCATCACGCGGGCCTTTCGAAAAACGACAAGGACCTCGTCGAGGAGTGGTTCAAACAGGGAAAGATCGAACTGCTCTTTTCGACGTCGACACTCGCGTGGGGGGTCAACCTGCCCGCGCGCTGCGTGGTGATCCGGGACACGAAGTACCACGACCCCCTCGAGGGCGAAGTCGACATGAGCCCGCTCGACGTGCTCCAGATGCTCGGCCGGGCGGGTCGGCCGGGCTACGACGACGTCGGCTACGGCTGGGTCGTCTGCGATAGCGCGGACGCCGACAAGTACCGTCGCCTGCTGCGAGACGGCAAGGAGATCGAGTCCCGGCTGGCTGACAGTCTGGACGCCCACCTCAACGCCGAGATCGCGATGGGCACGATCACCGATCTGGAGGACGTGATGGACTGGCTCGAGACCACATTCTACTACGTCCGCGGCCAGTCCAGACCCGAAGCGTACGACTTCCCGAATCTCCGCCAGCGGGTCCGGGACTGTCTCGAGCGACTGGTCGAGCAGGGGTTCGTCGAGACCGGCGAGAACCTCTCGATCGAGGCGACGTCGCTGGGCGTCCTCGCCTCGAAGTACTACCTGCGTCTGGATACTGCCGAACGGTTCGCCGCGGTCTGCGAGCGAGACGAGGTGACCGCCGACGACCTCCTCGAGGCGGTGGCGACGGCCGAGGAGTTCGACTCCGTCTCCGCCCGCCAGTCCGAGCGGGACGCGATCAGCGCCGTCCTCGTCGGACAGGAGACTGGCGACCTCGAGGCGGGTGAACGGAAAGTGCTCGCCATCCTTCGGGGTGCCGCCAGCGGGAGCACGCCGTCGGAACTGCGCAGCGACGCCTGGGTGATCCGCCAGAACGCGACCAGATTGTTGTCCGCACTGCAGGCCTTCCTCGAGCGGTTCTGCGACCCGCACGCGGCCAACCTCGCCCGGCGTGTCGAGGCGCGCATCGAGAACGGCGTCGCCGACGACGCCGTGGGGCTGACGGCCATCGACGGCGTCGGTCCCGGCCGAGCGAGCAAGCTCTCCAAGGAGGGGCTCTCGACGCCCGGCGACGTCGTGAGTGCGGGCGTCTCCGGACTCGTCGCGGCGGGGCTCTCGGAAGGCGTCGCCGAGCGCGTCTACGAGGGTGCCCAGTCGCTTCCGGCGGTGGAACTCGAGTGGGGCGCGTTCCCCGACACCGTGAGAACGGGCGAGAGCGACGTCCATCAGGTGACGGTCCGGAACGTCGGTGAGCCGTCACAGGCCGGGATTCGCGTGACCGTCAACGGCGTCGAGATGTCCAGCGTTAGCACCTACCTCCGAGACGAGGAGACGATTCCCGTCGGCGTCTTCGGCGCCAACGAGGACGAACTCGAGTTCACCGTCAGCGTCGCGTTCCCCGGGGAACCGCTGGTGCCACTCGAGGAGTCGTGGACGGTCGTCGTCGAGTGAATCCCGTGCTCAGTTTGCGGTCGGATAGCTGACTTACCGTTCGAGCGGCGAGCCAGTCTCGAGTCGAGAGCGGTCGGTCCGGTATGGTTGGGTCCAGCGTGGTCGGGTCCGATGTGGCTGGTTTCGGAGTGCAGGGCCAGTGACGACAGCGGCGAGTGACCTGTAATCGAGATGTGGGAACAAGTGATGAAATAATATATCAATCTTTTATTGGTGCAGTAGAGAGGGTCTGTCTGTATGAAGCGTCTACTACGCAAACTGACACCGCGGGCGATCCGGCGAAGTTACGCGTTAAAGTTCGCCATCGCGTTGCTCGTCCTCGGAGCCTCGGTCGGTGCAGTCGGCATCGTCGGAACGATGCAAATCCAGTCGGAAGTCGAGTCGAACGTCCACGACGAACACGCAACGCTCGCCAAGCAGGAGGCACAGTCGCTGTACGCGTGGAACGGACACAACGAGGAGACCGTCGAGGCGCTCTCGCGGACGGACGCCGTCCAGAGCGGCGACGTCGACCGCATTCAGGCGTTCATCGAGGGGGAGATGCGCGACAGAGAGGAGACCGAACGCTCGAGTGCACAGCTTCACTACATCTCGGACGACGGTACCGTCCTCGCGAGTTCGAAGACGGACGTCGATCGAAACCCCGTCTCGACGCTCGAGGGCGAGTGGATCGACGAGCTCGACCAGCACAGCGGGACGTCCGTGACCGACGCGTACCGAAGCGGCGAACTCGGCGGCGAGCAGCCACGTATCGCCTACGTCACCGATCGGTTCCTCGACGGGGACGCCGTGCTCGCGTATACCGTTCCGGCCACCCGCTACTCGAGCCAGCTCGGCGGCGGCGACAGCGGCGTGACGATGGTCGTCGACGACCGTAATCGCGTCCTCTTCGAGGAGACGAGCGGCGTCCTCTTCGAGACCTACGACGAAGAAAACGACGCGACGGAGAACGCGTTCGCCCTCGAGAGCGGCCGAAGCGACTCGCTCCACGCCGGGCCGGCGAGTGGCATCCTCACGTCGACGACCGGCTACGGGATCGGCGAGGGCGAGTACGTCGTCGGCTACGCGCCGGTCACCGGAACGGAGTGGGCCGTCCTCGTCCACACGCCCGCCGAGGACGCCTACGGATTCGTCCAGGACGTCCAGCAGTACGGCCTCTACGCGTCGATCGCCGGCGTGCTCCTCGTCGGGGTCGTCGGCGCGGTGATCGGCCGGAACACGTCGCGATCGATCGATCGGCTGACGACGAAAGCGGCGCGGATGGAAGACGGCGACCTCGAGGTCGACCTGTCCTCGCCGCGGATCGACAGCATCGGACGGCTCTACGACGGGTTCGCGACGATGCGGGATTCGCTGAAGTCCCAGATTACGGCGGCGGAGGAGGCTCGAGCGGACGCCGAACGGGCGAGGGCGGAAACCGAGCGACTCAACGAGCACTTGGAGGAGAAAGCCGACGAGTACGCCGACGTCATGCGGGCCGCCGGTGAGGGCGATTTCACCGCCCGGATGGACGCCGAGAGCGACAACGAGGCGATGGCGGCGATCGCGACGACGTTCAACGAGACGATCGGCGAGATCGAACGGACGACGGCACGACTGAACGCGTTCGCGAACGAGGTGGCGACGGCCTCCGAGCAGGTGACCGCCTCCGCCGAGGAGGTCCGCGGCGCGAGCGAGCAGGTCTCGGCATCGATACAGGAGATCTCCGACGGCGCCGATCGACAGAACGACAGCCTCCAGTCGGTCACCCACGAGATGGACGGGCTCTCGACGACGATCGAGCAGATCGCGGCCTCCTCGAACGAGGTCGCCGACATCGCCGAGCGAACCGCCGAAACCGGGAAGGCGGGGCGGGAAGCCGCCCAGACGGCGATCGAGGGCATGACCGAACTCGAGGCCGAATCCGACGAAGCCGTCGCGGAGATCGAACGCCTCGAGGACGAGGTCGAGCAGATCGACGAGTTGATCGACTTCATCTCGAGTGTGGCCGAGCAGACGAACATGCTCGCCCTGAACGCCAACATCGAGGCCGCACGAACCGAGAGCGCCGACGACGGGTTCGCCGCGGTCGCCGGCGAGGTCAAGTCACTCGCCCAGGAGACCAAGGAGGCCGCCGAGGACATCGAAGAACGCCTCACTAGCATCCAGCGCCAGACCGAACGCACTGCCGAGGAGGTCCAGTCGACCAGCCGGCGCGTCACCGAACACACCGATTCGGTCGCGCACGCGGTCGACGCACTCGACGAGATCGCCGAGTACGCCGCGGAGACGAACGACGGCGTCCAGGAGATCTCCGCGGCCAGCGAACAGCAGGCCGCCTCCACCCAGGAGGTCGTCGCGATGGTCGATCAGGCCGCCACGATCTCCGAGGAGACGAGTGCAGAGAGCGAGACCGTCGCCGCGGCCGCCGAAGAGCAGACCGTCGCGCTCACGGAAGTCTCGCGGAGCGCATCCAGCCTGACGACGCAGGCGTCCGAGCTGTCGACCGCGCTCGACGAGTTCGAGACCAACGTCGAGATCAGGGTCGACGTCGATGTCGATGTCGAAACCGAGAGCGCACTCCCGTCCGAGAACGCTCTCGCTTCGAACGACGGAGAGACACTCAGCTACGACTCGACAGGCGATTCGGATATGACGTCGAAACGTGGTTCCGACGATGAACGTGTCGCCGGACCCGACCAGCGAACGGAGTAGCGACCGACGGTCGTCGGTCGTCTGTCGTCTGTCGTTTTTCATCTCCCATCTCTCGATTCTCACCGCTCACCTCTCGAGTCCCGCGTTCACCGACTGACGACCACCGACGCTCTCGAAGCGCGTCTGTTCACCGTACAGAAGTCCTCTCAGAGAACGATCCGGGTCGCCGCGAGCCGAAACCGGATCGGAGCGAATCGAAGCGAACGGAATCGAATCGAACCAAACCGAACCGGCCTCACCCGATCAACTCGAGCACCGTCCGCCGGAGTTCGTCCGGATCGTCGACCACCACGTCGGCCGGAGTGAAATCGAGGTCCGTGTGGGCGTCGATCCGGTAGGCGACGACGGTCGACCCGGCCGCCGCGGCCGACTCGAGGCCGTGCTGGGAGTCCTCGATCGCGACGCAGTCGGTGACCGGGGCGCCGATCTCGCCGGCGGCGTGTTCGTAGATGTGGGGTTCCGGCTTCCCCGGCCCGTCGATCCCCTCCGCGCTGACGATTGCGTCGAAGGCGCCCTCGAGGTCGAACCGCTCACAGACGATGCCGATCCAGTCGTGTGGCGAGGAGGAGACGATCGCAACCGGGACGTCGCGATCCTCGAGCTCTGCGAGCAGGTCGTGAAATCCCTCGAGGAGGGCGACGCGTTCGGTGTAGAGGTCGCGAGCGGCCGTCTCGAACAGGTCGAGAAACTCCTCGCGAGAGACGGCCGTCCCGTACTCGGCTTCGAGGTAGTCGTAGATTTCGCGGTAGTTCATCCCCGTGATCTCGGCGACCGAGACGTCCGCGTGGGGGACGACTTCGGGAAGGAGTTCCTCGCGCTCGAGGTCGACCCAGTAGTCTTCCGAGTCGACGATGACGCCATCCATGTCGAACAGCACGGCGGTGTCTGTCATCTCTTCGAGAGCGTATTTCCTCGAGGCGTATAGCCGTTCGGCCGGGCGGACGACCCCGCACTCAGCGAACCACCTCGCCTCGGCGTTCGTGTTCCATCTCTCGAGCCACCCGCTGGGCGACGTCGGCACCGAACTCCCGCTCGAGGAGCCACAGCGCGAGGTCGATGCCGGCGGTGACGCCGCCCGCGGTGAGCACGTCGCCGTCGTCGACGACGCGAGCGTCGACCACGTCGGCGTGGGCCTCGAGGTCGGCGACGGCGTCGTGGTGGGTCGTCGCGGGCCGCCCCTCGAGGAGGCCGGCGTCCGCGAGGACCATCGCGCCCGTACAGACCGAGGCGACCGTCGTTCCGTTCGCGTACAACTGCGCGACGAGGTCGGGCAGACGGCCGTCCGCGACGACGGTTCGGACGCCACCGCCGTCGGCCCAGCCGCCGCCGGGGACGAGCAGGAGGTCGAGGTCGGGGCTATCCGGGTCCTCGAGGACGCCGTCCGGCTCGATCCGGAGCCCGTGGCTCGCCGTCACTCGATCCGTCGGCTCGAGTGTCATCAGACGCGTCTCGACCGAGCCGCCGGCGCGAGCGCCGTTCTCGAGCACCTCGTAGGGGCCGATCGCGTCGAGTTCGTCGAAGCCGTCGAAACAGACGATAGCAGCGGTGATGTCGACCATGGGGCACCATCGTTCCGATCGGCCAAACGTATTTCGACGGGGACAGGTCACAGTACGCGTCTCGAGTGGCAGGTACTCGGAGCGGGAAAATCACGTGACAGCGGTGCGAATTTGCAATAAAGTTTCGAGGGAGTTCGAACGGAATCGAACGGAGTTACAAGGGAGTTGTGTCGGAGTTCGAAAAAGTTCCTTCAAGGAGTCTCGAGTCGGTCAGGATGTCGCATGATTCGAAATCTGACACGCGTCGGAGTCGTACTGATGGTCGGACTGCTCGCGCTGACCGCGGGTGCCGCTGGTGCCGTAAGCGGAGCCGACGGCGGCTCGAGCGTCGCGAGTTGGCAAGACGACGGAGACAACATGGACGATGGAATGGGAGACGATGAGATGAACGATGGAATGGGAGACGACGACATGAGCGACGATGAGATGGGCGATAGCGATGACGGAATGAGTGATGACGAGATGGACGACAGCGACGACATGAACGATGAGGACATGGAAAGCGACGAAATGAGCGACATGAACGATGATGACGACGGGCTCCTCGGAAACGTCGGACTGATCGCCGCCGGCGCGCTCGTCGTCACCGGCCTCGTCGGCGTCGTCGCCGTCCGCCGTCTGAACTCCTGAGCAGGACGAGACGACACGAACTGAACCTATGACCCCCACCACTCGACTGGCGAGTCACACGCCGGCACGCTGGCGACTCGTCACGGCCGCCATCGCGGCGATCGCCGCCATCAGCGGCTCGTTCGCCGTCAGCGGACTCACCCCGGCGTTCGTCGGCGAACCCGCCTCCACCTTCGTCGTGGACACCACGCCCGCAGTCGTCGTCAACACCATCCTCGAGACCCTCGGCCCGCTGGCCCAGCCCGCGAGCTTCCTGCTCGCGCTCGCAATCGTGACAGCCCTGCTGACCGCGACCGTCCTCCTCGCCCTCGAGATCGAAGTTACCGCCGAAATCCAGTACCTCGCGGTCCCGCTAACCGCGCTGAGCGTGTGGCTGCTCGCCGCCGGAACGACCGGCGCGGCGCTCGCTGCGGTCGCCCCGGCACTCACGGCGACCGCCGTCGTCGGCGTCGTCGAGTACGCGGCGGCTCACGATCCGCTCTCCGTCCGCCGCGACCGGACCCCCGACCGCGCCAAGCGGGCGACGCTCCAGGCGGGCTTCGGCACCCTTTCGCTGGCCGGCATCGCCTACGTCGCCGGCCGTCGACGGACCCCCGACTCGAGCGTGCCGTACCTCGAGGGCGAGAGTCGACCGCCGCTTGGCGAACGGACGCTGCTACGGGAGGCCGAGAGCGAAGCGTTCGACCTCCCGGACGCACCGGGACTCGTCAGCGAGATCGGGTCGTTTTACACGGTCGACATCAACACGATCGATCCGATCGTCGAAGCAGACGACTGGCGGCTCTCGATCACCGGCGCGGTCGGCGACGAGCTGACGATCGATTACGACGAACTCCGCGACCGGCCCACGGAGCGCTTTTTCAGCACGCTTCGTTGCGTCGGCGAGGGACTCAACGACCGGGAGATGGACACCGCCGTCTGGACCGGCGTCCCGGTGAGCGAGTTGCTCGAGGACTGCGACCCCGACTCGGCCGCGACCGTCGCCGTCGTTCACGCCGTCGACGGCTACTGGAACACGATCACGCGCGACGAACTCGAGCGATCGTCCCTCGTCTACGGGATGAACGGTCGCGTGCTCCCGCGCGAACACGGCCATCCGGTCCGCCTGATCGTCCCGGGTAACTGGGGCGAAGTGAACGTCAAGTGGGTGACCGAGATCGAACTCGCACGCGAGGATCGCGACGGCTACTGGGAGGAACGCGGCTGGGACGGCACTGGCGAGGTTCGCACCGTCGCGAAGCTGTGGTCGGTCGATCGCCACGAAGACGGCCGGGTGACCGTGGGCGGGCACGCCTACGCGGGCCGACGCGGCGTCGACGCGGTCGAGGTCTCGACCGACGGCGACGAGACGTGGACCGACGCCGATCTCTCGGCGGACCTCTCGAACGAGAGCGACCTCGAGGCGCCCGACGTCTGGCGCCAGTGGCGCTACACGTGGGAGCCCCCCGACGAGAGCGACGTCGTCGTCCGAGCGATCGACGGCGAGGGTCGACTGCAACCCGAAGACGAATCCGGTTCGAAACCCGACGGCGCCAGCGGATGGGTATCTCGGACGATTCGGACGAACCCATGACCGGATCCCTCCATCTCCGACGGCTCGAGACGACCGCCTGCGCGCGAGTCCCGGTTGCACACGGACGGACCGTCTCGAACGCGGAGCCGTCTCGAGTCGACCAGGACTGGGACGGAGGTGGGGGCAGGGACAGGGACAGGGGCGAGAGTGAAGGCGCTGGCGAGCAGTACCCAAACCGACCGCCGAGCGCCGGTTCGAATCCGAGTCGCGACTCGAGGCCCGAACGGAGCACCCAGAGCCGATGACCCCGACCCTCTCGCTGCTGGCGCTTGTCCTCTCGGGCTGTAACCTGCTCCTGCTCGGCGTGCTCGCGTTCGTCTGGCTGAAGAACTATCGGATGTTCCGGAACCGACAGGTGCTCGCGCTCCTGTGTTTCGCCCTCTTGCTCGCCGGCGAGAACGTCGCCGCGCTGGCGTTTCACACCAGCATGAGTATGTTCTACGCGGACGCGACCGAGGCAATCGTCGTCGCGGCCGTGCTCCGCGGCCTCCAGTTTCTGGCGCTGTGTTTTCTCGCGTGGGCGACGCTCCAGTAGCGGGGGCGTCTCGAGCACGAAGAGCGGACGGGAGAACGGCGACTTCCGCGTCGAAAGCGGCGAGAAGCGAACCGGTATCGCAAACGAGCGCCGGTACCGGCTACTTCAGGGTGACGTACGCGAGGAAACACAGCGCGAGCAGCTGTAACCCTCGCAACAGGGTCACCGCCCGCTGGGCGAGCGGGTCCGAGGCGTAGAACATCCCTGACGAGAAGAAGAAGTAGATCGCCGTCGCGTTCTCGAGTGCGAGGACGACGCTAAACGCGAGCAGCCCCAACACGAGCGGCGTCTTGAACCGCCGATAATTCTGCGCCCAGACGTACGCGAGGACGGCGAGCAACACCAGATTGCCGCCCGAAAGCGCCGTCGCCACCGCGAGTTCCGTCGTCATTGACATCGTATCACTCTCACTCTCTCATTCACACTCACTCTCATTTTTTCACGTTCACACCCACGCTCAGTCCAATTTCTCGGTGATCGTCTCGAACTCCTCCCAGTGATGGACGAACTGATCGGTCAGGAAGTACAGCTCCCCGTAGGTCTGGCCACCCGTCTCGACGACGTCGTGGTCCTCGAGCATCTCGAGGTGGTGGCGGACGGTATTGTAGCCGACGTCCAGTTCGGTAGCCAACTGGTTGGCGTTGCGGGGCCGGTCGTCGAGTTCCCGGATGATCCGTGCCCTGTTCTCACCGCCACGTGTGCCGGCGATGAGGTACCACAACGCCTTTTCCATCTATCTCCGACAAATATGCTCGCGTGTTATCTAAAAAGTGTAAGGGTTTATCGCTCGAGACAATCCGCGATAGCCCCGGAGCAGCGGACAGTTCCACGCGAAGAGAAGAACTGAGAGAGGAAAGAGAGGAGAACGGAGGAGAGGGGCGAAAAAGTGACTACTCGAGGTCGAACCGATCGAGCGTCATCACGTTGTGCCACGTGTCCACGAAGTCGCGGACGAATTTCTCCTCGGCGTCGTCGGAGCCGTAGACGTCCGCGATCGCTCGAAGCCGGGAGTTCGAACCGAAGACGAGATCGACACGGGTTCCCGTCCACTCGAGTTCCCCCGTTTCGCGGTCGTAGAGCCCGTAAATGTCGTGGGCGTCCGAAGGCGCTTCCCACTCCATGATGTCTTTGTCCTCGTCCTCGGCGTCCGAGACCGCTTCCCACTCGTAGTCCATCGAGAGCACGGTCTCGAAGAAGTCGTTGGTCAACGTCTCCGGCTGGTCGGTGAAGACGCCGAGTTCGGACCCCTCGTAGGTGGCGCCCAGCGCCCGCAGACCGCCGACCAGCACCGTCATCTCGTCGACCGCCAGATTCAGGAGGTCGGCCTTGTCGACCAGCAACTCTTCTGCCGACTGGTCGTGCTCGCCGCCGAGGTAGTTACGGAACCCGTCGGCTCGCGGTTCGAGCGCTTCGAACGAGTCGACGTCGGTCTGCTCCTGCGAGGCGTCGGTGCGGCCCGGTTCGAACGGAACCTCCACGTCGTAGCCGGCCTCGGCCGCCGCCTGCTCGACGGCCGCGTTGCCGCCGAGCACGATCAGGTCGGCCAGCGAGACCTTCGTCCCGTCCGAGCGCGAGCTGTTGAACGCTTCCTGAATTCCCTCGAGGGTCTCCAGTACCGTCTCCAGCTCCTCGGGCTCGTTGACCTCCCAGCTCTTTTGCGGTTCGAGGCGAATGCGCGCGCCGTTTGCGCCGCCGCGCTTGTCGCTGTCGCGGTAGGTCGACGCCGCCGCCCAGGCGGTCTTGACCAGCTGGGAGACCGAGAGGTCCGACTCGAGGATCTCCTCCTCGAGTTCGGGGATCGCTTCGTCGCCGATCAGACCGTGGTCGACGTCGGGGATGGGGTCCTGCCACAGCATCTCCTCCTCGGGAACCTCCGGACCGAGGAACCGAATCGGCGGGCCCATATCGCGGTGGATCAGCTTGTACCACGCCTTCGCGAAGGCGTCCTGGAACGCCTTTGGGTTCTCCTGGAACCGCTCTAAGATCTCCCGGTAGTCGGGATCGCGCTTGAGCGCGACGTCCGTCGTCAGCATCATCACGTCCTCTTTCTCCGACGGATCTTCGGCGCCCGGCGCAGCGTCGTCGAGTTCGCCGTTCTGTGTGGTCCACTGCCACGCACCGCCGGGGCCCTTCTCGGGCCACCACTTGTGCTCGAGCAAATTGTCGATGTAGCTCGTGTCCCACTGGGTCGGCGTGGTGTTCCACGGTCCCTCGATCCCGCTGGTGATGGTGTCCGCACCCTTGCCGGAGCCATGGCTGCTCTCCCAGCCCAGCCCCTGCTGATCGATGGGTGCGTCCTCGGGTACGGGGCCGACGTGCTCGTCGGGATCGTCGGCACCGTGAACTTTCCCGAAGGTGTGTCCGCCGGCGATGAGCGCGGCCGTCTCCTCGTCGTTCATCGCCATCCGGCCGAACGACTCTCGAATTCGTTCCGCCGACCACTCCGGATCCGGCTCGCCGTTCGGGCCTTCCGGGTTCACGTAGATGAGGCCCATCACCGTGGCACCGAGACCCTCCTGGAGGGTATCCTCCTCGTCGAAGCGCTCGGAGGCTTCCCACTCGGTCTCGGGGCCCCAGTCGACGGCTTCGTCGGGCTCGAAGGCGTCCTCGCGTCCGCCGGCGAAGCCGAACGTCTCGAATCCCATCGACTCGAGGGCGACGTTGCCGGCGAGGACGATCAAATCGGCCCACGAGAGTTTGCGGCCGTACTTTTGCTTGACCGGCCAGAGCAGTCGACGCGCCTTGTCGAGGTTCGCGTTGTCCGGCCAGCTGTTGAGGGGCGCAAAGCGCTGTGTACCCTCGGACGCGCCACCGCGGCCGTCGCTGGTGCGGTACGTGCCGGCGCTGTGCCAGGCCATTCGAATCATGAGCGGCCCGTAGTGGCCGTAATCGGCAGGCCACCAGTCCTGGGACGTCGTCATCACGTCCTCGATGTCCGCTTTCACCTCGTCGAGATCGAGCGTCTGGAACTCCTCGGCGTAATCGAAGTCCTCGCCCATCGGATCGACCGGGCGAGCGTTCTGGTCGAGAACCTTCAGGTTCAACTGATTCGGCCACCAGTCTTGGTTTGACCTATTCATCACTGAATGGTTGCTGCTTTCGCATGATAAGATTGTCTATCCGGTAACGAAGTCTTCTCACAGCCCAAGCAATCTATCGAATGTATAAACTTTTGTCTGTGATAGGGACTCGTGCTGTCTCCGGTCAGAATCGTCGAATTCCACGAGCGGAAATCGTTCTCGCTCACTCGAGACTCACCTCGGGTCCCGTCTCACAGCGATCGATCCGATCGCAGCGGGATACCGAGTCCGTCCAGACGTCCGACGGTTCGTCGGCGGTTGAGCGGGAGGCCGGCAAGAGACGCCCGCTCTCGAAGTGAAACACTGACGGCGCCCAGCCGTCCGCGAGTTTATATACGAAGCCGCGGCCAGACCCCCCATGCTCGACGACACCATTCGCGTTCTCGCCGGCGACTGCACCGTCATCGCCGACGGGACCGATCGAGAGGAGTACCGCGGCCGCGTCACCGTCATCGTCAAACCCGACAACACCGTCCTCGTCCACGACGTCGACGGCTACCAGCCGGTCGCCTGGCTCACCCGCGCCGACAGCGTCTCGAGCACCAGCGACCCCACCAACGGGTTCACGCTCCTCGCTCACAAGGGCGACCAGACGATCCGGATCGCCGCCCACGAGCAGGACGGCTTCGGCCAGTATCCGGCCTCCGAAGCGGGGACGCCGGTCGGCGACTGCCCCGACTGCGGCGGCGCGCTCGTCCGTTCCTCGGGCGTCCACTGCGTCGGCTGCGGCGAGCGCTACGGCGTCCCCGCTGACGCGACCATCCGCGACGACTACTGTGAGTGTGGCCTCCCGCGGATGCGCGTCGAACGCGGGCTCGCCTTCCACGTCTGTCTCGACCGGAACTGCGAATCGCTCGACGAAGCCGTCCGCAACGCGTTCGACCGCGAGTGGTCCTGTCCGGAGTGCGACGGCGACCTCCGGATCCTCCGACGTGGGGGCCTGCTCGCCGGCTGCGAACACTACCCCGACTGCGACGCCGGGTTCGTGATCCCGGGTGGGGTCCTCGACGGCGACTGCGGCTGCGGTCTCCCCGCGTTCGAGACGCCGAGCGGCCGGCGGTGTCTCGACGCGACCTGTGAACGGATGCTCGAGGCACCGCTGAGTGACTGACGACGGAGGCGATCGCGAGCGAAACGCCGTCGCTCGAGTCGCGACCTGGACGCCGATCACAGCCCCTTTGTAACGAGCGGGTGACCCTCGAGTATGGGACCCGAGCTCGAGGGACGGTTCGACGAGAATGACGACGGTGACGGCATCGTCCGCGTCGCCGGCGACGCCCGCCAGCGGTTTTACGACGCACGCGGCTACGGCTACCCGCTCGAGGGAAACGAGATCGCGCTCGCACCCGTCGAGGCGGCCCACCTGCTGTACAGGGGCGATCTCGAGGCGGTGTACGACGGGAGCGGGAGGAGTGAAGACGGGAGCGGCGGCGCGGGGAGCGAAAGCGGGGCTGAACGCCTCGACTTCCGCTCGTTCGTCGCCCGCGAACCCGGCGACGCCTTCGGCGTCCGCTTTCTGGTCTACGCCGACCTTCGCTCGCGCGGGTTCTACCTTTCGCCGGCTCGCGAGCCGTGGATCGGCGAGACCCTCGACTGTGACTTCGCAGTCTTTCCGCGAGGGAAGGGGCCGACCGACGGCGACGTAGAGTATCCCCTCCGTGTCGTCGGCGAGCGGACCGATATTTCAGCAGCGGTACTCGAGGAAGGCGTCCTCGCGGTCGTCGACGAGGAGAGCGAAATCACGTACTTCGAGGTCGACCGGCGGGAGGTCTCGGGAACCAGCGAGCGGTCGCTGCCGACCGGCGTCGAGGCCGACCTGCTGGCCGACCGCGTCGTCGTCTGGGAACCACCGCTGGAACTCTACGAGCGAACGTTCTACGGGCAACCGCTCGAGGGCCGGGAGTACGACGAACCGACGCTCCAGTGTTCGCTGGTCGAGGCGGCCCACCTCGCCGATCGAGGGGCGATCGACCTCGAGGCCGACGTGGTTCTCGAACGCGGACGGGAGGTCGAGGGCGAGCGGTTCGACCGACGGCTGGCAGTCTACCAGACGTTGCGCGAGCGCGGTGTCGTCCCGAAGACGGGCTACAAGTTCGGGGCTGACTTTCGGACCTACGCCGACGTGGCGTCGGTCGACGACCTCGGACACTCGGAACTGTTGATTCGGGTGTTGCCCGCGAGCCACGTCTTCGAACCGCGGGACCTCGCTCTGGACGTCAGACTCGCCCACGGCGTCCGAAAGACGATGGTGTTCGCGCTAGTCGACGACGGCGACGTCGTGGAGTGGTGGTCGCTCGAGCGATTGACGCCCTGATCCGAGGTCCATTCTCCGAACCTTCGGTCCTAACTCGCCTGCCCCTCGGCGACGAGTCTCAGAACCTGCGGCGTCGAAACCGCGTCGAAGACGGCAATTCCCAGTACGAGCAGTTGTATCGTTCCCTCCAGAAAGAAGACCGCGACCGCTGCGATGATAGCGCCGCTGGCGAGACCGAGTCCCCATCGAACAGGCGGGTCTCTCAAATCCATAACTCATCTCTCGCGGATTAAAGTATAAATGTAACTATCCCTGATTGTTCGACACCGGTCCCCCTCGAGTCCCGCACTCGCAGTGACCGCGACGTACTGTTCACCGCCGTGATGGTGAAAACGAACGCTTTTTGCGCCTCACGACTCGAGTGACTGATAATCGATGACAGACGATTCTCCTGCTCCTGACGACGGTCTTCGGCCGGACGGCGGGGCCGGTACCGAGGCGGACGCCGATGCCGAGGGAGCCGACGAGGTCGCACTCGACCCGTGGGGCTCCTCCAGCGTCGACGACTATCGCAAGCTCTTCGAGGAGTTCGGCATCGAGGAGTTCGACGAAATCCTCGAGGGTGTCCCCAATCCCCACTACCTGATGCGCCGCGGCGTGATCTTCGGTCACCGCGATTACCGGCCCGTCGCCGAGGCGATGCGTGACGGCGACCCCTTCGCCGCGCTCTCGGGATTCATGCCCACGGGCGACCCCCACATCGGTCACAAGCTCGTGTTCGACGAGATCATCTGGCACCAGCAACAGGGCGGGGACGCCTACGCGCTGATCGCCGACCTCGAGGCCCACTCCGCACGAGGACTGACGTGGGACGAGATCGACGAGCACTCACGAAACTACCTCCTCTCCCTGCTCGCGCTGGGATTCGACCCCGAAGAGGGCGAGTTGTACCGCCAGTCGGACAACCGCGAGGTGCAGGATCTGGCCTTCGAACTCGGCGTCGACGCCAACTACTCCGAACTGCAGGCAATCTACGGCTTCGACGGCGAGACCGACGTCTCGCACATGCAGTCGGTGGTCACCCAGATGGCCGACATCCTCTACCCGCAACTCGAGGAGCCAAAGCCCACGGTCATTCCGGTCGGCCCGGACCAGGATCCCCACGTCAGACTCGCACGGGACCTCGCCGAACGGATGCGCTTTTTCGGCGTGACGACCGCGTACGCGAGTTTCGAGGTGAGCGAGGAGGAACTCCCCCACGTCGAGGCCGCCTACGACGCCCGCGAGGAGTACGCCGAAGAGCCCGAGTTGCCCCGTTGTGGGGACGCCGCCGAGTGGCTCTCGGCGAACCGTCCCGCCGACTCCGCCGTCGAATCGGCGATTTCGAAACTCGAGAATGCGGGGATGGAACCGCTGCGACCGCGGACCCGGTTCCTCGACCGGCGCGCGACCGAGGCGGCGTTCGAGGGGCTGATCGACGCGATCGACGGCGAAAAGCGCGTCTTCGAGGGTCACGTCGACGCCTTCGACCTCGAGCGGGCAGACGCCGAGAAACTGGCCCGCGAGATCGAACTCGAGTACGACGGCTACGGCTTCCTCCCGCCGTCGTCGATCTACCACCGGTTCATGACCGGGCTGACGGGCGGGAAGATGTCCTCCTCGATCCCGGCGAGCCACATCTCCTTGCTCGACGACCCCGAGGACGGCTACGACAAGGTGAAGTCGGCGACGACCGGCGGCCGCGAGACTGCGGAACTGCAACGCGAACTCGGCGGAAAGGCCGACGAGTGTCCGGTCTACGAGCTGTACGCCTACCTGCTGGCCGGCGACGACGACGAGTTCGCCAAGAAGGTGTACGACGAGTGTGTCGGCGGCGAGCGCCTCTGTGGTGATTGCAAGGAACAGGCCGCCCAGCTCATGCGGGAGTTCCTCGCCGACCACCAGGAAAAACGCGAGGAAGTCGAAGAACTGCTCGAGGCCGCGGAAATCGACCTCGAGTCACCGCGACGGGGATAGTTCGCACAGAGCCCCCAGTCTTCGAATGGAACTCTCTCGGACGTCACAAACACCCTGGTGAGCCCAGACGAAGTCCAACATAGAGGAAACCATTTGTGAGTCCGCTTCGAACGGCGGACGTGAAGGTAACGATCATCGACTACGGAGTTGGAAATCTCCGGAGTCTGCAGCGGGGACTCGAGCGAGCCGATGCGACGGTGGAGATTTCGGACGATCCACAGCAGATTGCCGACGCGGAGGCGCTCGTTCTTCCCGGCGTGGGTGCGTTCGGAGAGTGCGTTCGGAACTCCAGACCGTTCCACGACGTGCTGGTCGAGGCGGCCGAGGAGACTCCGATACTCGGCATCTGCGTGGGGTTCCAGCTCATGTTCACCGAGAGTACCGAAGGTGTTCCGGACGGCGAGACGATCGACGGACTCGATCTCATATCCGGACGAGTCGAACGCATTCCTCACACGGAGGGCGAACTCGAAGTCAAAGTTCCGCATATGGGCTGGAATCAACTCACGATCGAACGAGATCATCCGATCGTCGAGGGGATCGAAGACGAGGAGTACGTGTATTTCGTCCACTCCTACGGATCGGCCGTCGACACCCACACCGTCGCGTCCTGTGACTACGGGTTCGACTTCGCCGCGATCGCCACGAACGAGGCTGGAAACGTGATGGGGACACAGTTTCATCCCGAAAAGAGCGGAGCGACCGGGCTACGGATACTCGAAAATTTCGTTGCGTACGCCGAGGCATCTCACCACGACCACGCAGCCACGTACTGAGGAGGAAGCGGTCAGCCGGTATCCGAGTGTGTGTCCCAGAAACCACCGGATATCGGACGTAACTCGAGTAATTCCTCGCAGATAGTATGGATTCTGACACGGTCTGCTATAATGATGTACCCGCGGACGGGTCGCGGGTGCGCCGGAACTGACCGATAGCAGTCCGGACGAAGTCGACCGGCCTCTCGAGTACGGTGGGCGGAGGGCGATCCATCGTTCATTTCTCGTAGAACGAATGTTTAAGTTACAGTGGACTAGACGGGAAGAGGATGAGTCCGGACCGCGCCCACGGCTCGACCCGCGACGTGCTGGTCTGTGCCGACGTGCTCGGTGCGTTCGGCGTGACGCCGGCCGACGTCCGGACGCAAACGGACCCCACGCTCGAGGACCGATCGTTAGAACGCGTCCTCGCTATCGCGCTCGAGGACACCCGGGATCGGACGGCGATGGTTCGCCAGATCGTCTGTCGCTCGAGTCGTGGACTCGACTGTTCGGCGCGGTACTCGACGAGCGCACTGGCGGACGAACTCACGACGACGTTCGAAGCCGTCGACTGGTCGATCGACGTGTGCGAGCGGGATGGCGGTGGCCGACTCGGGGTGCGAGCGACCGATGGCTCTGGCCGACGACGCGAAACGGAGATCGAGTACCCCGAAACACCCCTCGAGTGTGACAACTTCCCGGCGGTACTCGCGGGGCTCAACGACGAGATTCTGTACGGCGTCGACGCGCGATTCGTCTTGCTCTCGAGCGGCGTCGACCGGTGGCGGGCGGCGCTGGTCGAGCGCGAGGAACTCGAGGGTGTTCGCGATCGGTACGGCCATCGAATTCCGGTGTTCGACCGGCCGCTGTGTCCCGAGTACGGGATCGATTCCTACGTCGGCGGGACAGAGAGTAGAGGTGAGTGTGGGAGAACCAGTGACGGCGATTCGGAAACGGGCCCCTGGCCGGCGTGGGCGCTCGAGCGAACGAAGTGGTCGACGTCGACCACCGGTTCGACTTCCAGTGGGCACGCGAGTGAATCGGACGACTCCCGGGACCGAACGGCCCCCGACGACGCCACACCGGATCTCATCGAGGAGGCGGAACCCGACCGGTCACAGTCGGAGTCAGAGTCCGGGTCTCGGCTGGAAGCGACGACGGAGGCAGCCACCAGAGTCGAGACCGGGACCGAGACAGGCGACTCGAGCGGTAGATCGAGTCGCACGGACACGGACACGGACACGGACACGGACACGGACACGGACACGGACACGGACACGGACACGGACACGGACACGGACACGGACGCGGAGACTCTCGTCTCCGACGCGGAGGGCTCGAACGAATCGATGGGAAACGGAACGACGAGCGAGTCGAGTGACCTCGTCGTCGCCGGCGGTTCGCCGACCGTCTCGAGAGTTCGCCAACAGGGAAACGACGAACGTAACGGCGAGCACGGGAGCGAACGAGACGGAGACTCCCACCGGTACCCAGCGGCGACCGGCGAGTCAGAACGCGCGGTGGAGCGGACGGAGCCCTCGCGTGCGGACCGAAACGACCGGTCGGCGGTCGTCTCGAGACGCGAGCGCCGGGAGACGGATACCGACGGCTTCGGCACGCTCTCGGGGAAGACGAAGACGGCTCGGGTCACCAACGACTCCTTCGGTGCCGACGTCGAGACGCCGACGGACGACGACCGCTACCGGGCGCTGGGAGCGGCGATCGGGACGGGGAAAAACGTCTCCGTGAAGGGACTGCTCGACGACGACGAGTTCCTGCCGGAGTTGCCCGCCGCGGAGCGCGTCGAGACGCGGATCGAGTTCGCCGACGAGTTCGACCCCGCCGCAGTACCGAAGGCGAAAGCCGCCGCCGAGGAGTCGGGGTTCGAGTGGGTCGAGTCCGGATCGCTCGAGACGACGCGAATCTCGGAGTCGTGAGACGGCGGAGTGCGAGTGGTCTCGAGAGCGATCGGGCGAACCCGTAACGTTTTTGCGCCGACCGTGTGAGACAGTCTCTATGGCACCCGAATCCCACTCTCGTGCCAGTGTCGTCCGCCAGTCACCGCGACAACGGGAGGGATTCGGCTTTTTCTTCGCTCGGTGATCGGCTCGGTGGACGCTCGAGCGCCCACACCGGGCGTTCGCGTCGAAACCGGCCGCGCCGAGTCACGTCGATTCGAGTCGGAACCGCTAACTGATCGACACGCGGCAATTCAACCAAGCGAATGCAACTTCCCCACGCACAGGCCGCGGTCATCCAGACCGTGAGCGCGGACGAGGCACAGCCCGTCGACGCCCTCGCGAGGGCGACCGACCTGCCCGTCGAGACCGTCACCGGCGCGGTCTTCGAACTCGAGGAGCAGGCTCTGGTCGCCGTCACCGAGCGTGTCGAGGAATCGATCGAACTCACCGACGAAGGTGTGGCGTACGCCGACGGCGACCTCCCCGAGGTGACGCTCTACCGGGCCGCACTCGATGCCGGCGCCGACGACGAGCCCGTCTCCATGGGACAGGTCATCGGGAGTTCGGGACTCGAGGGGGCGCAAGTCGACATCGCGCTGTCGAACTACGCCCGGAAGGGCTACGGCGTCATCGACAGCGGCGAGATTACCGCCGACCTCGACGCGGACCCCGACGCGGATAGCGAGGCGACGGCGTTGGAGACGCTGGCCGCCGGCGACGGCGACGCCACGGACGCGACCGACATCGACGACGACACCATCGAGCAACTCGAGCGCCGGGGCCTGCTCGAGCGTTCCGAATCCACGGTACGGGAGGCGACGCTCACGGACGAGGGCGTGACGGTGCTGATGGAAGGTATCGAGGAGAGCCAGACGGTCGGGCAGGTCACGCCGGAACTGCTCACCAGCGGCGAGTGGGAAGACGCCGAGTTCTCGGC
Source organism: Natronoglomus mannanivorans (assembly GCA_025517485.1). GTDB lineage: Archaea > Halobacteriota > Halobacteria > Halobacteriales > Natrialbaceae > Halomontanus > Halomontanus mannanivorans. Next base: position 35,289 of record JAOPKB010000002.1, read on the forward strand.
GTACAACGTCGAGGCCGACGCCGAGCGGATCGAGGGCGGGAAGGTCCACATCCTGCGCCAGACCGCCAATCGCGTGAAGGACGTGCTCGTCGGCATGGGCTTTCAGGAGATGGAAGGCCCCCACGCCGACGCGGACTTCTGGATCAACGACTGTCTGTTCATGCCCCAGGACCACCCCGCGCGGACCCACTGGGACCGGTTCGCCCTCGAGAACCCGACGCACATCGACGACCTTCCCGAGGACCTCGTCGAGCGCGTCGAACGCGCCCACCGCGAGGGTGTCGGCGACGACGGCGAGGGCTACCACTCGCCGTGGGACGAGGACTTCGCGCGTGCGCTCGCGCTTCGCGGGCACACGACCTCGCTGTCGGCACGCTACCTGTCGGGGACCGAGATCGGTGAACTCGAGCCGCCACAGCGCTATTTCAGCGTCGAGAAGGTCTACCGGAACGACACGCTCGATCCGACCCACCTGCTCGAGTTCTTCCAGATCGAGGGCTGGGTGATGGCCGACGACCTCTCCGTCCGGGACCTCATGGGCACCTTCGAGGAGTTCTACGCCCAGTTCGGGATCACGGACATCGAGTTCAAACCCCACTACAACCCCTACACGGAGCCGAGCTTCGAGCTGTTCGGTACGCACCCCACTACGGGAGAACTCGTCGAGATCGGTAACTCGGGCCTGTTCCGCGAGGAGATGCTCGAGCCACTCGGCGTCGAGTGTGACGTGATGGCGTGGGGGCTCGCTCTGGAACGCTTGCTGATGCTGATGTACGGCTTCGAGGACATCCGCGACATCCACGGGACGCTGTGTGACCTCGAACTGCTGCGGGAAACGGAGGTGACCTACTGATGCCAACCGTCGACATCGCACCGGACGAACTGCGCGACCTGACCGGCCACGACGAGAAAAGCGACGACGAACTCATCGAGGATCTGTTCGCGCTCGGCCTCGAGTACGAGGGCGAGACCGAAGAGGGCGAGTTCGAACTCGAGTTCGCTCCCGACCGACTGGATCGACTCTCCGTCGAGGGCGTCGCCCGCTCGCTTCGCTACCAGTACGGCGACGCTCGCGGCGTGTACGTTCCGAAGACGAACTCGCCGGACTGGACGATCACGGTCGACGAGTCGGTTCCCGACGAGCGCCCGTACGTCACGGGTGCGGTCGTCCGCGACGTCAACCTCGACGAGGACGCCCTGGATTCGCTGATCCAGCTCCAGGAGAAACTCCACGCAACGATGGGGCGAAAGCGCGCGAAGGGTGCGATCGGGATCCACGACATGACGATGCTGAAGGGTAGCCCCGCGACGGAGGGGAATCCGAGCGTCCGCTACACCGGCGTCGAACCCGACGAAGACCGGTTCGTCCCGCTGGATTCCGACAAGGATCTGACGCCCGGAGAGGTACTCGAGGAGCACGCGACCGGCGAGAAGTATGCCGACCTCGTCCGCGACAACGACCGGTATCCCGCGATCTACGACGACCTCGGGCTGTTCTCGTTCCCGCCGGTGATCAACGGCCGCCGGACGGAGGTCTCGGAAGAGTCGCGGGACCTGTTCGTCGAACTCACTGGCACCGACCAGTGGACGATCGACAAGATGTGCGTCATCATCTGCTACGCGCTCTCGGCTCGCGGCGGGACGATCGAGGAGGTGACCGTGGAGTACCCCGACGGCCGGCCCGACGGCCGCGACCTCGTCCGCCCGAACCTCGAGACGAAGACGAAGACCGTCTCTCACGACCGCGTCGAGACGATCCTGGGGATCGACTTCGACCCCGAGGAAGTAGTCGACCTCGCCGAACGGGCCGGTCTCGACGCCGAGACGGGCGAGAACGAGGACGGCGACCTCGTCTACGAGATGACGATCCCACCCTACCGCGTCGACGTCCTCCACCCGATGGACGTGATCGACGACCTCGGGCGGGCCTACGGCTTCAACGAACTCGAGCCGCGCTACCCCGACGTCGGCACCGTCGGCGGCCGCCACGAGCGAACGCGACTCGAGGACGCCGCCCGAACGCAACTCGTGGGACTGGGCTTCGAGGATCTGTTGAACTTCCACATGATCAACGAGACGGAGAACTTCTCGCGGATGGGACTTGCGTCGGGCGAGGAGGCCTTCGGCGCCGGCGAATCCACGACCATCAAAGAACCCTACAGCGAGGACTACACGATGCTTCGGACGTGGGTTCTGCCCTCGCTCATGATGGTCCTCGAGAACAACACTCACCGGGCGTACCCGCAGGATCTCGCAGAGATCGGCTTTGCAGCCCGCGTCGACGTCGAGGGCGAGGACGAAGCGAACACGGAGACGGGCGTCGACGAGAGCCGCCACGTCTCCGCGGTCCTCGCGAGCCACGACGCTGCCTACGAGGACGCCAAGGCCCGCCTGCAGGCGCTCGTCCGGAACTTCGGCGGCGAACTCGAGACGCCCGCGACCGAACATCCGACGTTCATCGACGGTCGCACCGCCGCGGTCGTCGTCGACGGCGAGGAAGTCGGCGTCATCGGCGAGGTCCACCCGAAGGTCCTCGTCGAACACGACCTCGAGGTGCCCGTGGCCGCGTTCGAGTTCGACCTCGAGTCGCTGGCGTAGGGCTCGCGGCCTTACAGGTGTTCGCGGTCGGTTCGAGGTGAGGAGATCTCCGAATAGAAATGTTTTAATCCTGTTTTTCGTGGATAGAACTATGAGCAGAGACGTGAAGGCTGTGCTCTTCGACCTCGACGAGACACTGTGTGAGCGGCCGAGACGGCCAGCCGAACGGTTGGCGGCGGCGTTCGACCGTGCCGGAGTCGAACCGTTCTTCACCGCCGACGAGTACCATCGGCTGGTCAACGAGATCGGTGGAACCGACAGTGACATCCGCCGGCGCGAGCGGTGTTTCGAACGACTCGCGCGTGAGTACGACAGGGACGAAACGGTCGGTCGTCAGGTCGCGGACGCGTACCAAGCGCTCACAGACTACACGGCAGTACAGTTCCTCCCTGGGGCCGAACGGGTCCTCGAAGACCTCGAGGAGACCTATCGACTGGGTCTCGTGACGAACGGAGGTCCGGACACGCAGTCGCCGAAGATCGACGCGCTGGGGATACGAGACCGATTCGAGACCGTAGTTCTCGCGGGATACGACACGCCGGCGAAACCGGATCCGACGCCGTTTCGGACGGCGATGGCCAATCTCGACGTCTCACCGGAACGGACGATATACGTCGGAAACTCCCTCCGTTCCGATATTGCGGGTGCGTCCGCGAGCGAGATTCGATCGGTGTGGATTCCCTATGGCGACCCGGAGCGACCGAACCGGACCCAGAACCGGTTCGAGCCGGATTACACGCTCGAGTCGATAGAAGAGGCGCTGTCTCGGCCGTGGGAAGGCGACTAGTGGCTTTGACATCCATCCACGACTCAGTCGTGGGCTTTCTCCTTGCACTTCTGTAATCTGGTACTGAGACAGGACGGAGGAACCGTCGTACGTCACCTCGACTCCATCGACTGATTTGGTGCTTCTTCACGTGCGGTTCGACGTATTGTACCGCGAGCGAACACCGTGAGCGAGCGGCTCTTTTGGTCGAGATTTTTGCTTCGAGCGGTTCGCTCTGCGAGCGAACCCGAGAAGTAAAAAGGTCGTTTCTTAGAATTCGTGCTCTACTTCGTCCTCGTCGGCTTTCTGGATGATGATCTTGCCGTCACGGACCCGGACGAATACCTCGTCGCCGATATCCATGCCCGCGACCTCGAGTTCGTCCTCGTGGAGGTTGAGGTGAACGTTGTGATAGTCACCGTTTTCGTCTTTGGCCCCGCTCGGACTCAACTTCTTTTTCCGTACCATCGCGGTATTCTACTCCGAACTTCGCCGTAGGATATACTTAAGTGTTTTCTACGCCTCATCGAGTGACTGTCTCGATCACGGACCACTCACGGTCGTCGAGCGACGACCCCGACGCCGTCTCCCACTGTTCGCCGTAGCGTGGCGAAGGCCACGCACTTAAAGATACCGACGCTTGCGGCCGATTTTCGGGGATATCTTTATGTCACGCCATGTGCTGAATTGACACGGAGGGCCAAAACCATGGTACGTGAAGACGGTAAGCGAAACTTTGCACTGCGTGAATCGAGCGGTGACGAGTCGAGTGTGTTCTCCGGGAACACACCACGACAGGCTGCGCTGAAAGCAGCCCGGCGCCTCGAGCCGGGCTCGAGCGAAGACGCCGCGGAGAGAGTCGAGCTCAGACTCCGAGAGAAGGGAACTGACAAGGTTCACATCTACGACGGCTGGGCGTGGGAAGAGACCGCGCCGGACGACAAGCCCGACTGGATGCCAAGCGACATCACGGAGGCGAACGTCTCGAAGAAGGGTATCGAACACCTCGAGGAGTGAACCGGAATCGCGACTGTTTTCTCGCTGTAGACCCTCAAGCGGGTCGCTCGTTCGGGTCGGCTGTAAGCAATACCGCGCGTGAGAATTTGGTTCGAACGTCGTCTCATCGTACTCGTCTCGAGTGAAACGGTCCTGTACCGGCTCTGAATGTGCGGATAGACACACTTCTTGGAGTGCATAATATGCATATAGTTGTTCGAGATGATATGGATAGGGTAAGAACTACGCTTATATATCCCCACACGTCCAGATCTATCCAGCACATGTTGGCCGAAATCAACTGTATTGATAGAAATCCAGACGAATGTCGAGTTGTGGGCGGGTGTATCGAGACGAACGAATCGGGATCGGTTCGTCCGAACGATGTTGCGAGTTCGGACGGTGAGTGGAGATGATCGACGGCAAGTGGCGGACGCTCTTGCTCGCGACGGCGATGTTCAACCTGGGATTCGTTATCTGGTTCTCGTTCGCACCGTTCACCGGTGGGATCGCCGACGAGTTCGGGCTCACAGTCGCCCAACTCGGGATTGTCGCGAGCGCGGCGATCGTAGCCGTACCGATCGGACGCATCCTCATCGGACCGCTCACCGATCGCTACGGAGCACCCGTCACTGCCGGATTCACGCTGGTCACCGTCGGCATCTTCTCGATCATCAGCGCCTACGCCCAGACCTACGAAGTGTTCACGGTCTCGCGAGTCATCGCCTCGCTGGCGGGGATCACGTTCGTCATCGGCATCCAGCACGTCGCCGAGTGGTTCGAAGAGGAAAATCTCGGACTGGCGGAGGGCGTCTTCGCCGGCGTCGGGAACGCCGGTGCAGGACTGGGTGCGTACTTCACGCTCCCACGCATTTTCGGCGAAGGATGGTCGGGACCGCTGTTCGCGACGAACTGGCGAGCAGCGTTCTTCTACACCGGCGTTCTCGCGATCGTTCTCGGGATCGTCTACTACGTGTTCGGCGAGGCGGCCAAGAGTGAGGAAAAACGACTCGCGACCAAACAGAGTACCACGCTAAAACAGTGGCTCTACATCTCCACCCGCTACGGCGCGGTCGTCCTCTCGGTCGCTTACGTCATGACCTTCGGCCTCGAGCTCGCGATGAACGGCTGGCTGGGCACCTACTACCGCGAGGCGTTCGGCCAGGGCGATCTCGTCATCGCCGCAACGTTCGCAGCGACGTTCTCGATCGCGGCCGGCCTACTGCGGCCGATCGGCGGCTACGTCAGCGACGTCGTCGCGCGCAGGGAGAAAGACATCCTCCCGTGGTTCGAGGGCCGCTACCGCGAGCAGTGGACGTTCGCGACGCTCGTGTTCGTCGTGTGTACGATGTTCGGGATGACCGCCGCAGGACTCACGGGGAACATCTACATCGCCGTCGTCGCCGGCTTCTTCGTCGGCCTCGGATGTGCGTTCTCCGAGGGTGCGATCTTCGCGCAGGTCCCCGCGATGTTCCCGAACAGCGCGGGAAGCGTCGCCGGGATCGTCGGTGGCATCGGTACCGTCGGTGGGGTCGTCTATCCGCTCGCGTTCGCTGCGCCGTTCCTGCCGAACCTCCACGTCGGCTACGCCATCGTTGGCGCCACGATGATCCCGATTCTGGTCCTGAGCGCGTGGGTCTTCCAGCCCCACATCGCCGAGGAGGCGACGACCGGTGGCTGGTTCGTCAGTGATCCCGGAACGTCCGTTGACACCGTCGTTGCAGACGACTGAACAGTCACGAATGGACGGCATTCGGTTCGTGTTTTACGTTCGGCGTTCGTTTCACGAACGTCTCGCATCGAGGCCCCTCCAGCGTCGAGACTTCGGGTAGCAGGGTCGGTGATCGAGGTCCGTGGTTCGATATTTGTCTCGGAGAGACCTCGAGCGATCTATCACGAAGAAAGACGGGCCGAGACAGGAGACCAGTACATCGGTACGTAATTGCGACGAGTAAACGTGGCACCGAGACGAGGTTTCTACAAACATCTGGAGAATCGATATTTATTCGTCGATTAGCTGAACGGAAAGATGGATTTTCCAGAGGACGATGACGACCGTGAATTCCTTATACGTGATAATACATACGAGGTTATCTTCCATTGTGAGGATATACTAATAATTAGGCTTATACGTGACCGTCCACCCACCATAGTATAAGATATGTTGACGAAGGGTCGCATTCGTCGCGTAAGGGAGAACAAACGTGCCCTCAAATCGGGTGACGATGGATCGAGTGGTCGATGGAACAAATCGACCGAGACGAGTGCAGCGCAGTACCGGTCACAGGTGGACCGTCACACGGGGGGTGATTCGGCATGATCGCCGGGAAGTGGCGAAACCTGTTGCTCGCGACGGCGATGTTCAACCTGGGATTCGTCATCTGGTTCTCGTTCGCGCCGTTCACCGGCGAAATCGCCGACGAGTTCGGACTCTCGGTCGCCCAGCTCGGAATCGTCTCGAGTGCGGCCGTCATCGCCGTTCCGCTCGGGCGGATCATCATCGGACCGTTGACCGACAAGTTTGGTGCGCCGGTGACGGCCAGTTGTACGCTGGTGACCGTCGGCATCTTCTCGATCATCAGCGCCTACGCCCAGACCTACGAGGTGTTCACGGTCTCACGAGTCATCGCCTCGCTGGCGGGGATCACGTTCGTTATCGGCATCCAGCACGTCGCCGAGTGGTTCGAAGAGGAGAACCTCGGGTTGGCGGAAGGCGTCTTCGCCGGCGTCGGGAACGCCGGTGCAGGACTGGGTGCGTACTTCACGCTCCCACGGATCTTCGGTGAGGGATACGTCGGCCCACTGTTCGACGCCAACTGGCGAGCAGCCTTCTTTTACACCGGTGTGCTCGCGATCGTCCTCGGAATCGTCTACTTCGTGTTCGGCCAGGCCGCAAAGAGCGAAGAAAAACGCCAGGCGACCAAAGAGGGAGTCAGCGCACAGCAGTGGCTCTACATCGCCACCCGCCACGGCGCCGTCGTCCTCTCGGCGGCCTACATCATGACCTTCGGCCTCGAGGTCGCGATGAACGGCTGGCTCGGTACGTACTACCGCGAAGGGTTCGGACAGGGTGACATCGTGATCGCGGCGACGTTCGCGGCGACGTTCTCGATCGCGGCCGGCTTACTGCGGCCGCTGGGCGGCTACATCAGTGACGTCGTCGCGCGCAGGGAGAAAGACATCCTCCCGTGGTTCGAGGGCCGCTACCGCGAGCAGTGGACGTTCGCGACGCTCGTGTTCGTCGTGTGTACGATGTTCGGAATGACCGCAGCCGGGCTCACGGGCAATATCTACATCGCCGTCGTCGCCGGCTTCTTCGTCGGCGTGGGCTGTGCGTTCTCCGAGGGGGCGATCTTCGCGCAGGTCCCCGCGATGTTCCCGGACAACTCGGGAACCGTCGCCGGCGTCGTCGGCGGCATCGGAACGATCGGTGGTTCCGTCTACCCGCTCGTGTTCGCCGCACCGTTCCTCCCGAACCTCCACACTGGGTACGCGATCGTTGGCGCCACGATGATCCCAATTCTGGTCCTGAGTGCGTGGGTCTTCCAGCCCCACATCGCCGAGGAGGCGACGACCGGTGGCTGGTTCGTCGACGAACCGCACACGGCGACGAACACCGTCGCGGCGGACGACTAGGCGAACACGACTCGAGTTCCGCTCGTACGACCGGGTTTCGACGAGCGCCACCTCGAGCCGAGATTTCTGTCGAATCGTCACTCGAGTCGTCGTCGTTCGAAACGACAGGTCGAATAAGCGGAGAGAAGGCGAAGAGTTCCCCAGTCCTTATATCCAATAATACTCGAGGGGTTATCTGATACTGTATGGATGTTTCAACAAATGAGTTTATAGGAGGCGATCAGTACAACACTATACAGAATATATGGATGTATATCTGGTTCCTCGAGTGAAAAGCGGCCAAACGTCGTCCACCCACTCTGGCCGACGGGAATACCGTGACACGGGCGATCCGATAGAGAACGGAGACGGGGCCAGAACGGACGCTGTCGTTCCATCCGAGAGACGGTGAGTACCGATGCGGATGACCAAGTGGCGGACGCTCCTGCTGGCGACCGCCGGACTCAACCTCTCGTTTCTGATCTGGTTCTCCTTCGCCCCGTTTATGGGCGCGATCAGCGACGATTTCGGACTCTCGATGGGGGCGGTAGGAATTCTGGTGAGCGCCGCGATGTGGATGGCGCCGGCCGGTCGGGTCGTCACCGGTTGGCTCTCCGACCGCTGGGGTGCGACGACGGTGTTCGGTATCGTGCTCGTGTACGTCGGCATATTTTCGATCGCGAGTGCGTTCGTCAGTTCCTACTGGCTGTTCTTCCTCCTTCGACTGATCGTCGGGACGGCCGGCATCACGTTCGTCGTCGGCATCCAGCACGTCGCCCAGTGGTTCGATGAATCGCAAGTCGGCACCGCGGAGGGCATCTACGCGGGGATCGGGAACGCCGGCGCGGGTGTCGGTGCACTGGCACTTCCCTTCCTCTTCGGCGCGAACTGGCGAGCGGCGTTCATCTGGACCGGGGCTCTCTCGGTCGTCCTCGGCATCGTCTACTACGTCGTCGGCGAGGACGCCGCGACGCAGGCTGCCGCCGAGGAGGCCGCGGAGGGCGCGACCCTGCGGAGCCTCGCTCACGTCGGCACTCGCTACGGCGTCGTCGCCCTCTCCTTTGCGTACTTCATGAGCTTCGGGCTGGTGTTGGCGATGAACGGCTGGCTGCCGACGTACTTCGACATCGGCTTCGACTCGAGCGTCGCACTCGCCGGTGCCTTCGCCGCGGTATTCGGGATTACGACCGGCGTCCTCCGACCGCTCGGCGGCTACATCAGTGACGTGCTGATGCGCCGCGAGCGCGACATTTTGCCCGTCTTCCGTGGACGGTACCGCGAGCAGTGGACGTTCGTCTGTCTGTGTTCGGTCGTCGTCTTGCTCTGTGTGATGACGGTCGCCGGGCAGACCGGAAACGTCGTCCTCGTGGTCGCGGTCACCGCCCTGCTCGGAACCGCCTGCGGCTGGGCCGGCGGCGCGATCTTCGCGCAGGTTCCGGACATGTTCCCCAACCGAACCGGAGCCGCCGCGGGCGCAGTCGGCGGCATCGGCACCGTCGGCGGGATCGGCTACCCGCTCGTCTACTCGGCCATGGCCGACGTCCAGACCACCTACTCGGGATACACCGTCGACGTCCACACGGGATACGTCGTCGTCGCCGCGACGATGCTCCCCATCATCCTGGCCAACGCCTGGGTGTTCCGCCCGGAGATCGCCGCTCGAGCGAATGTCGACGGATTCTCCCTGTTCGGCACCGAAGAGCCAGTTTCCGCGGCGAATCCGGCTGACGATTGACGGAGTGCAGACCGGTCTCGAATTCGGGTCACTCTGTCGCGTTCGTCCCATTATTCGTCCACCACTCTCTACACCGCACACTGCACCATCCATCCTCCACACTCCACCCACCACCCGACGGCCTTTTGGGCCGGAACCCGTTAGAAGACGGCAATGACGGCAATCACGCTCGGTCCCGAAGGAACCTACTCACATCGAGCAGCGCGTGCGATCGACGACGACATCGACTTCGCACAGTCGTTCATGGCCATCGTCGAGGCCGTCTCGAACGGCGAGTACGACTACGGGATCATTCCCGTCGAGAACAGTATCGAGGGGAGCGTCACCGAGAGTTTAGACGCCGTCGCGGAGTACGACGTCGCGGTCGTCCGCGAGATCATCACGCCGATCAGACACGCGCTGCTCGCGCAGGGACCCGAGTTCGACACCGTCGCCAGTCACTCCCAGGCGCTGGCACAGTGTCGGAGCTACCTCGAGCGCGAGTACCCCGACGCGGAACTCGAGGCCGTCGCGAGTACGGCCCGCGGCGTCGAACGGGCCCGGGACGATCCGACGGTCGCGGGGATCGGCCACCCGGACAACGGCGGCGACGGGCTAGAAGTCCTCGCCGAAGACATTCAGGACCAGACCTCGAACGCGACCCGCTTCTTCGCGCTCGCGCCGGCCTCGGAGCGCTCGGAGGGTGGCGGGAAGACCTCGCTGGTCGTCTACCCCGACGCCAACTACCCCGGCCTCCTGTTGGAACTGCTCGAGCCCTTCGCCGACCGTGACATCAACCTGACCCGCGTCGAGTCCCGCCCGAGCGGGGAGCGACTGGGCGACTACGTCTTCCACATCGACGTCGCCGCCGGCCACTACGAAGCGCGGACGAAGGAGGCGATCGAAGATCTCGAGGCACTCTCGGAAGACGGCTGGGTGCGGTGGCTGGGGTCGTACGACACCGAGCACGTCGTGGAGTGATCGGCGAGAACCGACCGACGGCGTCGACGATCCTGTCCTCGTTCGACGGGCAGAATTTATGCCCGTCCGCGACCTACCGAACAGTATGCGACGCAATCCGTTCGAAGAACTCGAGGAGATGCTCGACCGCGTCAGCCGACAGGTCGAAGAGGGGATGGCGAGCGGAACCGGCTTTCCGGTGCCGGGGTCGATCGCCGTCGACGTCGCCGACTACGACGACGAGTACGTCGTCACGGCGGATCTGCCGGGCTACGAGATCGACGACATCGAGTTGACGCTGTCGGAGGGGACGCTGCGACTCGAGGCCGAGCGTGAGCGCGAGCAGGAGTCGACCTCGGACCCGGAACTCGAGTCCGGAACTGAATCTGAATCTGAATCTGAATCCGATTCCGACTCCGAGATAGCGGTCGGACACAGCCCGAAGAGCGAAAGTCGCTACCTGCGCCGCGAGCGGACCCACCGGTCGGTGAAACGACGGATCCGCCTCCCGGAGCCGGTCGAGGAGGACGACGTTTCGGCGTCGTACACCAACGGCGTGCTGACGGTGACGTTGCCGAAGGTCTCGGCCGACGAGGGATCGAAACAGATCGACATCGAGTGAGCGACCCGTATCGCGGCGTCGAGTCGAGTCGCGGCTCGGACGCCACATCGAACGCCGTCATTCTCGAGCGGGCGGACACCCGCGAAAACGATAGTCGTATGGAAAGCTATAGGGCGGCTTCTCGTCCACATCGATACAAGAGATGAGCGAACAGGGATACGACCACGCGACGGTCGAACGGCGCTGGCAAGAGGCGTGGGACGAGGCGGACGTCTATCGAACGCCCGACGACGTCGACGATCCGACGTACGTCCTCGGGATGTATCCGTACCCCTCGGGCAAACTCCACATGGGTCACGTCCGCAACTACACGATCACCGACGCGTACGCCCGCTACCGGCGAATGCGCGGCGACGACGTCCTCCACCCGATGGGGTGGGACGCGTTCGGACTCCCGGCGGAGAACGCAGCCAAAGACCGCGATACCAACCCGCGAGACTGGACGGTCGACTGCATCGAGACGATGCGCGGCCAGATGGAGTCGATGGGCTTCGGTTACGACTGGGATCGGGAGATCACCACCTGCACGCCCGACTACTATCAGTGGAACCAGTGGCTCTTTTCGCGGTTTCACGAGGAGGGGCTGGTCGAGCGACGTGACGCCGACGTCAACTGGTGTCCTCACTGCGAGACCGTCCTCGCCGACGAACAGGTCGAGGGCGAGGCGGAACTGTGCTGGCGCTGTGACACGCCCGTCGAACAGCGCGAACTCGAGCAGTGGTTCCTCCGGATTACGGAGTACGCCGACGAGTTGTTAGAAGCGATCGACGACCTCGAGGGGTGGCCGAACTCGGTGCGCCAGATGCAGCGCAACTGGATCGGGCGACAGGATGGGGCCGAACTCGAGTTCTCGGTAGAGGGATACGGATCCGTCGAGGCCTTCACCACCCGCGTCGACACCATCTTCGGGGCGACGTTCTTCGCGCTCGCGCCGGATCACCCGATCAGCGGGGAGTTAGCCGAGGAAGACGAGGACGTCCGCCACTTCGTCGAGCACGAGGCCGACCCCGAGGGCGACGAACCCAACGGCGTCGAGACGGGGCTGACCGCGACGAACCCCGTGACGGGCGAGGAGATTCCCGTCTACGTCGCCGACTTCGTCCTCTCTGACGTCGGGACGGGCGCCCTGATGGCCGTGCCCGGCCACGACGAGCGCGACCACGCCTTCGCCGAGAAGATGGGCGTCGACATCGAGCCCGTGATCGCCCCCGAACCCGACGACTGGGACGGCGAAACGATCCCCGACGCCCCGGACGTGAGCGAGGCGGCTTACACCGACGACGGCGTCCTCGTGAACTCGGGCGAGTATTCGGGCCTCGAGAGCGAGACGGCCCGCGAACGGCTCACTGCGGACATCGAGAGCGCCGAGACGGCGACCCAGTACCAGCTTCGCGACTGGGGAATCTCCCGCCAGCGCTACTGGGGGACGCCGATCCCGGTCGTTCACTGCGAGGACTGCGGTTCCGTCGTGGTTCCCGAGGAGGACCTCCCCGTGGAACTCCCCGAGTTCATCAACACGACCGGCAACCCGCTGGATGCGGCCGAGGAGTGGAAGCAGACGACCTGTCCCGACTGCGGCGGCCCGGCCGAACGGGAGACCGACACGATGGACACCTTCGTCGACTCCTCGTGGTACTTCCTGCGGTACGTCTCGCCGGACCTCGAGGACGCCCCGTTCGACCGCGAGCGGGCCAACGACTGGATGCCCGTCGACCAGTACGTCGGTGGCATCGAACACGCCGTGATGCACCTCCTCTATTCGCGCTTTTTCACGAAGGTGCTGGCCGACCACGAGGGGCTCGCACACCGCGAACCCTTCACGAACCTGCTCGCACAGGGTATGGTCCAACTCGAGGGCGAGAAGATGTCGAAGTCGAAGGGGAACACGGTCTCGCCCCAGCGGATCGTCGAGGAGTACGGCGCCGACACCGCCCGCCTGTTCATGATGCAAGCCGCCCAGCCCGAGCGCGACTTCGACTGGAGCGAGGAGGGCGTCCGCTCGACCTACGCCTTCCTCGGGCGGTTGCAAGGGATGGTCGAGGAGTACGTCGACAGCACGCCGGACGGCGACGACGATGCAATCGCCAGCTACGTCGACAGCGAAATCGACGCAACGGTCGCCATCGCCTCTGAGAAGTACGACGAGTTGACGTTCAACCGGGCGCTGCGCGAGACGCAGGAACTGGTTCGGACACTGCGTCAGTATGCAGACTTCACCGAACCACACGCGGAAACCTACGAGCGAGGGCTGTCGGCGGTCGTTCGGCTGCTCGCACCGGTCGCACCCCACCTCGCGGAATCGCTCTACGAGCAACTCGGCGACGAGACCGAAGACGAATTCGTCGTCGACGCCGAGTGGCCGACGGCAAACGTCGACCACGAGTACGTCCGTAAACGCCGCAAACTGGTCGAGAACACCCGCGAGGACGTCCGCCACATCGTCGACGTCGCCGGGATCGAAGACCCACAGCGGATCGACGTCGTCGTCGCACCCGACTGGAAGTACGACGCCTTAGAGATCGCCGTCGAGAGCGACGCCGACAACCTGATCGGCGAACTCATGGGCGAATCGCACATCCGCGAGCAGGGCGACGCGGCCGCGAGCTACGGGCAAGACCTACAGGCCGAGCGAGAGGCGCTCTCGAGGACGCTCGATCCCGACGAGGAGCACGCGGCGCTCGAATCGGCGGCGTGGCTGATCGAACGCGAGTTCGACGCGTCGGTCCGCGTCGTCGGCGCCGACGAGGTCGACGAGAGCGTACTGAAGAACGCGGAGCCGGGCCGGCCGGCGATCGAGATCGAGGACTAACGCAGTCGGCGACCCACCTCGAGTAGCCCTCGAGTCGTTGGCGAGCCATCCCCGGACGTGACTGTGTTCAGACATGATCGGTCTACGATGTGTTACGGTCACAGGAATTGAGTGACGACGGCCGGTTTTATGGCCGTATTCGTCGTTAGAACGGATATGAGTCGCGCGGCTATCGAGAACGAGTCGGTGTCGACGACATTTCGGCGTACTGTCCTCTCGTTGGACGAGAGCCAGCGGAATCGGCAATCGAACGAGACGAACACAGCGAGCGGGCCCGACACCACCGGAAGCGACGGACTGATCATACTGACGACGGCTGAGACGGCTCTCGAGCCGAGGTTCGGGCCGGAACGATGAGCCGGCACGACGAGCAGCGTCAGGCCGACGGTGGGTCACGGTTTCGGTTGCGGACCCGAAACGGGCGGTCGACCCGTCTGGGCTCGGCTTCGGGTTCGGGTACGACCAGAAACCCACGACCGTCTCCACTCCCTCACATCGCCGCGATGACCTGGCGCGACGGCGCGTTCATCCACTGGCCCGTCGATCCCGACGCGATCCGGTCACGGGTCCCCGAGCCGCTCGAGGTAGACACCTACGACGGGAAGGCGTGGCTCTCCGTCCTCCCCTTCGTCCTCGCTCGAGCCGGGCTTCGCGGGACGCCGTCGCTGACGAGACTGACGACGCCGGAGCTCAACGTTCGGACCTACGTCCGCTACCGGGGCGATCCCGGCCTCTTTTTCTTCAGCGTCGACCTCGGAAGCCAGTTCGTCGCCGAGGCCGTCGGTCGATTGGCCCGACTGCCCTGCCATCACGCGATGATGCACGTCGGCGGCGCCGACGAGCGCGTCGCGTTCTCGAGTTCGCGGACGCCCGACGTCGAATCCGACGCACGGTTTTCGGCGACCTACCGACCGGACGGCGAGGTCTTCTACGCCGAACCAGACTCGCTGGCCCACTGGCTCACCGCCCGGCGACGGTTCTACGCGCCCAGCGGTCGGGGGCGAGGGATCCTCACGGCTGAGATCGCCCACGCACCGTGGCCGCTCCAGCCGGTCGAACTCACCGTCCACGAGAATACGATGTTCGAGGCGAACGGCCTGCCGGAACCGGAACCGGAACCGGACGAGGAACCGGTCGCCTACTACTGCGGCGAGCTCTCGATGACTGGATCGATTCCGCGGCGGATTTCGCGTCCGCAGGTGCGGTGATCGACGTCGTCGATCGTATCCGAGAGAACCTCCTCGCGACGACGCTGGCTCGCCACGAACGGAACTCGAGCGAGCCGTCACCCGGCAGGGCGGAGACGTCTCCGTCATTTCGAGCGATCTCGAACGCGGGGCGCGTCTGGCCGACACCTTCGGGCAGGTCGGCGCGCTGCTCCGGTTTCCCGTCCAGTAAACGAAGAGGGCGTCGAATGCGGGTTCTGCCGCGGTCACGTCGGCTCGAGCCCGGAGGCGACTACCGGCCGGGATCGATCATCCCGAAGTCGTAGCCGGCGTCGTTCGCGCGGGCGTTCTCGTAGGTGACGCGGGCGGCGGCGACGTCCTGGATCGCCAGCCCCGTCGAGTCGAAGACCGTGACTCCGGTCTCGTCGGTTCGGCCCGCCGTCGTGCCGACGACCACCTCGCCGATCTCGGCGTGGATGTCCTCGTCGGTGAGCACACCGGCGCTCCAGGGGACGTTGATCTCGCCGGAGTGGGTACACTGCTCGTAGTCGTCGATGACGATAGTCGCGGCCTCGAGGAGGTCGTCCGTCAGTTCGTGTTTCCCCGCGGCGTCGGCCCCGATCGCGTTGACGTGGGTTCGGTCGCCGACGTCCTCGAGGCCGACGATCGGCTCCTCGACCGGCGTCACCGTCGAGAGGACGTCGCAGTGGCCGGCCTCCGAGATCGACCCCTCGCGGACGTCGAACTCGTCGCCGAAGGTGTCGATAAAGCGCTCGATTCGTTCGTCGTCGAGGTCGGAGACGATCACCTCCTCGATGGGGCGGACCTGCGAGATGGCCTCGAGTTGCGTATAGGACTGGACGCCCGCGCCGACGATTCCGAGGGTCGCGGCGTCGTCGATGGCGAGGTAGTCGGTGGCGACGGCGGCGGCCGCGCCGGTGCGTTTCATCGTGAGTTCGGTGCCGTCCATGATCGCGAGCGGGAACGCGGTCTCGGGGTCGGAGTAGATCATCGTCCCGAGGACGGTCGGCAGGTCGTGATCGCGGGGGTTGTCGGGGTGGACGTTGACCCACTTGAGCCCGGCGGCGTCCCAGTCTGCGGTCTCGAGATAGGCGGGCATCGACCGGAAGTCGCCGTTGTACTGCGGAAGATCGATGTAGGACTTGGCGGGCATCTGAGTGTCCCCGCGTTCGAAAGCTGCGAAGGCGGCCTCGACCGCGTCGATCACCTCGGACATGCGCGCGTTCGAGTCGACGTCGTCGCTATCCAGAAGCAGCGTCTCCATGTCGGGAGGTATTGCGGGCTGGCACTTAGTTTCTATCGCGTTACAGCCACCAGATCCGGACACGCCTGTACCGATGTGGGGAGACAGTCGAAGAAATCGATGGTTCGTGAACCGATCGAAAGATCGTCGGTCTCGAGTGCGGTTCGACGGTCGAAAGCGGTTCGAGGTGGGTTGGAGTCGACGTAAGGGGCTAACTTGGCCGAACTTACATCATGCCGCCCATACCGCCGCCCATGCCGCCCATGCCGCCGCCCATTCCGCCGGGGGCGCCGCCGGGACCACCGGCAGGTGGGCCGCCCGCGTCGTCGTCGTCGTTGTCGACCTGGCCGCCCTTGAGGTCACCGGCAGCGATGACGTCGTCGATGCGAAGCAGCATGACGGCCGCCTCCGTGGCGGACTCGATCGCCTGGGTCTTCACGCGCAGCGGCTCGTAGACGCCTTCCGCTTCCATGTCGATGACGTCGCCCGTGTAGGCGTCGAGTCCGGCTGCGGTCTCGCCAGCGTCGTGTTCGCTGCGAAGCTCCACGAGAGAGTCGATGGGGTCCAGCCCGGCGTTCTCCGCGAGCGTTCGCGGAATGATCTCGAGGGCGTCGGCGAAGGCCTCGACGGCCAGCTGTTCGCGGCCGCCGACGGAGTCGGCGTAGTCACGCAGGGAGAGCGCGAGGTCGACCTCGGGTGCGCCGCCGCCGGCGAGCACCTTGCCGTCCTCGAGGGTCGTCCGGACGACGCCCAGCGAGTCCTCGATGGCGCGGTCGATCTCGTCGATGACGTGTTCGGTGCCGCCCCGAAGGATGAGAGTGACCGCTTTGGCGTCTTCGACGTCCTCGACGAAGATGCGCTGGTCGCCACCGACGTCCTTCTGGGCGACGGAGCCGGCGAAGCCGAGGTGGTCCTCGGAGAGGTCGTCGAGCGTCGAGACCGGCCGGGCACCGGTCGATCGGGTGAGACGGCCCATGTCGGAGGCCTTCACGCGGCGGACGCCGAGGATGCCTTCCTCGGCGAGGTAGTGCTGGGCCATGTCGTCGATGGCACCGTTGACGAAGACGGCGTCGGCGCCGACGTCGACGAGCTGGTCGACCATCTCCTTGAGCTGTTCTTCTTCCTGGTCGAGGAACTCCTGGAGCTGGTCGGGGTCGGTGACGTTGACCTCGGCGTCGATCTCGGTCTCTTTGACCTCGAGGGCGTCGTCGACGAGGGCGACGTTGGCGTCCTCGACGAAGTAGGGCATGTTCTCGGAGACGCGTTCCTTGCCGATGATGACGCCTTCGACGAGTTCGGAGTTCTCGACGGAGCCGCCGACGACCTTCTCGATCTGGACGTTGTCCGTGTCGATGTCGTCGTCGTCCGCGACCGCCTGTACGGCGTTGACGACGAGGTCAGCGAGCAGTTCTTTCGCGTTCTCTGCACCCTTGCCCGTCATCGCCGTCGCGGCGATCTGGTGGAGGATGTCGGTGTCGGTCTCGTCGACGTCGATCGCGATCTCCTCGAGGGCGTCGGTCGCCTCTTCGGCGGCCTGACGGTATCCCTGTGCGAGCGTCGTCGCGTGGATGTCCTGCTCTAAGAGTTCCTCGGCGCGCTTGAGCAGTTCACCGGAGACGACCACCGCGGAGGTGGTGCCGTCGCCGACCTCGTCTTCCTGGGTCTCGGCGACTTCGACGATCATGTTGGCCGCTGGGTGGTCGATGTCCATCTCCTTGAGGATGGTGACGCCGTCGTTCGTGACGACGACGTTCCCGCTGGAACCGACGAGCATCTTGTCCATCCCCTTCGGGCCGAGCGTCGTGCGAACCGACTGCGAGACGGCTTTCCCGGCCGTGATGTTCATCGACTGTGCATCCTTGCCGGAGGTCCGCTGGCTGTCCTCCGAAAGTACGATGAGGGGCTGGTTACCCATCTGTTGCGCCATAGTCAAAGACAGATTGTTTGCTATTCTATATAAATACTTCGGTATTGGGTATAGCAAACCGCCGCACGTGGCCGGGGCAAGAGTATTTGACAACAGTTACCACCGACGTATTTATACCTCAGAACGGGGACTGCTCTCGAGCGGCGATGGAGAGACTCGAACGAGGGGACTCGACGAGAGGGTTGGGAAGAACTGTCGTGACTGCAGGGTCGAATCGGTGATGTTGGAACCGGGACCGGAACCGAAACCGAAGCTGGAGTCGGAGTCGAAACCGGAATGGAAACCGAAACCGGAGTCAGGACTCGGGCTGTCCGCCGGGGAACCGGTGGTACTGCATTCCCTGATGTTTCATCTCGTTGTGCCGTTCCTCGAGGAACGAGTAGACGGCACCGTGGGGAGCGCCGTCGAGGAGCATCTCGGCGGCGGTTCGGACGGCGTCGACCTGCGGGGGCGTGCCGATGATCCCCAGCGTCGAGCCGTAGATTACGACGGAGGCGCCGCTGAGTTCCTCCATGAGTTCGCGAGTCCGGCCGCTCTCGCCGATGAGACGGCCTTTCTTCCGTTTCATGTCGTTTTTGTTTCGTGCGGCGGCGTCGATGTCGACGACGTCGAAGAGGATCATGTCGTCCGCCAACAGTTGCAGGGCGTCTTCGGGCGGGAATCCACGACCGATCGCGCGAACGATCTCGGGACCTTTGAGTCCCTTGACGGGGTCGCCGACCGTCTCGACCGCGACGGAGCCGTTCTCGGAGTCGATGTCGAGGCGAACTTCGGCTTCCGCCTCGATCTCGCGCATCGTCTCGCCGCCCTCGCCGATGAGGACGCCGATTCGGTCCTGCGGTATCTTCACGTGCTGCATATTCTCGAGTACTTGCTCGGAGAGGTTAAGGCTGTGGTCCGAGCGTGCAGGCTCCGGTTCGGGGCGATTGGACGTTCCAAGGTGGGTTACGATCGCTCGCGCTCGAGGGCAGCGACTACATCGTCCAGATCGAAGAGGTGGAGATCGTCACGGTCGACGGCCGTTTCTTCGACGGACGGTTCGAATCCACTGCGACTAAAGAGCGCGTACTCACAGATTCGGTCACTGCCGTCTGCTGGCGTCCATCGGAGTTCGTCGACGTGACCTTCGAGTTGAGCGAAGGCACTGTAGCCGACCGGAGACTGCTGGAATTTACACTCACCAGCGACGAGCGTCCGCTCGTTCGTGAGGCCGACGACGTCGACTTCGTGTTCCTGATACCACCACTGCCCGACGTCGACGAGCGTCTGCTCGGGGAACAACGGTCGGAGTGCGCGCTGACAGAGTCGTTCGAATTCGGAGCTGACGAAATCCGCGAGTTCGGGCTCGACGAGTGACGAAAACGAGTCCTGTCCGAGATCGTCGTAGCGCGTCCCGGACCCGTAGACGAACCGAAACCAGAATCGGAAGAGGGGGTCGAGAAGCCGATATCGACCCCGGCGTGATCGTTCCTTTCGTTCCGTGATCGGAACATGTCGCTCGACGAGACGAAGTCGCTCGAGACGGCTGAGGTACTTCGAGAGTTGATTGCTGTCGATACCGGCTGCCTGTGCGATCTCGTTTCTCGTCGTCGCACCACCAGCAATCGACTCGAGGATCGCGAAGTAACGCGTCGGATCGGTGAGTTCCATTCGGAGGACGAACTCCGGATCGTCGTGAAGCGGTCCGTGCTGGGTGAGAATCGACTCGAAGACCGCATCGCTGAGACTCTCAGCAGTTGCGGCCTCTTCCAAATAGTACGGTGTGCCACCGAAGATCCCCCAGAGGAAGATTTGCTCCTCATGGCTATACGGCTGGTCGAAGAATTCCATCGCCGCATCGAACGGAAGCTGTGTGATGTCGAGTTTTACCGAGGCACGACCGTAGAGTGGACTGTTCCCGAGGAGTGCAGCTTCCTCCATCATACTGATCGACGATCCAACGAGAACGATCGTCGACGATGAATCGTCGAGTTCGTGGTCGAACAGTGCCTGAAGGACGGACGGAAGGCTCTCGTCTTCCTCGATGAGATACGGAAACTCGTCGAGGACGACGATCGCGTTCTGTGCTGCGAGATAGGTTATAAGCGGTTCCCACTCTCGACGGATATCAGTGATCCCCGGGAACGTCGCGGATGCACGTTCGACGAACTGGTCGAGTTGCAGTGCTCGCGTTTTTTGCCTCGCCTGATAGAATACGACGTCAGTTCGGTCACGGAGAGAGTGTTTGACGAGCTCCGTTTTCCCGTGCCGGCGACGCCCGTAAATGACGGCGAGTTCCGCTTCAGACGACTCGTAGAGAGACGTCAGGCGCTCCAACTCGGCTGTTCGATCGACGAACTCGTCCATACTCACGCACTGTCTCGTGCTGATATAACGATTCCGGATAGCATACTTTCGAGTACGGTACTTCAAAGTACGGTCTCTCAGAGTACCATACTTCAAAGTATGTTATAGGCACCGGATCGACGACCGCCAGACTCACTCGCGGTCAGCCACCGACCGAAACCGAACCGACTCCGTCCGCGTCTCGAGGATCGCGACGGTCCGGTGTTCGGCGGGCACCGTCGGGAAGTGCGCACCGGGATTGAGCACCGTCGTCCGCCCCTCCTCGCGGTGCTCGCGCTCGTGGTGGTGACCGTAGCAGACGTAGTCGTAATCGTAATCACCGGATACGGCGTACTCCTCGACCTCCGCGAGGTCCTCGCCGTGGAGAACCGCTATCGAGAGGCCGTCGAACTCGAGATCGGCGAACCGACCGTGGAGGTCGCTGCCCCCGCCGAGGGCGTCGAAGGCGGCCTCGAGACCCTCGACTTCGCCGTCGTTGTTGCCGAGGACGCCATGGAGCTCGACCCCGTCGAACCGCTCGATCACGGGCGGAGCGATGAAGTCCCCACAGTGGACGACGACCTCGACGCCCTCTTCGCGGAAGACGTCCATCGCTGCATCGACCGCCTCGACGTTGTCGTGGGTGTCGGAGATGATTCCGAGTTGCATGCGTGCGTAATGGCGCTCCGGCGAATCACAAGAACGTTCGGGAGAGGGGGCGGACGACTCGGGTCGGAACCCGTCGTTCGACGGCTCGAGTCGAGCCGAACGGGACCACAGCAGGCCAGTCAGTCCAGACGGCGACTCACGGAATCCGAGGCACGCCCGCCGACTCGAGCGCCCGGCGTCGCTCCTCCTCGGTCAGCCGATAGGCCTCGAGTTCTTCGTCGAGTTCCCCCAGCGCGTTCCGCCGCTCCTGATGGTCGGCGAGGAAGTCGGTGATCCGCTCGATCGCGATCTCCTTCAACTCGCCGCTCAGAAGGTCGCCAGCGCGGTAGTCGGCCGCGATCTCCTCGAGTCGGTCGTCGTCCGCTTCGAAGAAAAATCGCAGATACTGAAAGGGGACGTCGACTGACGGGTCGCCGCCGTGTTCGCGATGGGCCTCGAGACTCGAGCGACCGCCGGTGTAAGCGTGGTTCCGGACAGTCTCGGCGACGGTGTCCGCATCGTCGGTCAGCGAGATCGACGGAGCGTCCCCGGAGGAACTCATCTTGCCCGGGCCCTCGAGACTCGGGAGGAAGCGCCCGAGGAGGGCACCGGGCTTTTCGACCGGCAGCGCGTCTCTGGCTGCGACGTCGCGACAGACCCGAACGTGGGGGTCCTGATCGACGGCGATGGGGACCAGCGTGGGCTGGCGGCCGTCGACGAGTTGCGGGAGCAGGAGGTGAGTCGCCTGCACCGCCGGGTAGAACTGGAGGCCGACGGTGTCTTGGGTCCCGTACACTGCTTCGACCGTCGCGGGCGTGAGGTGTTTCGCGAGGCGGGTGGCGATCGGATAGACGACGTCCGCGTCCGCCGTGTCGATCACGATTCGCGTGCGGTCGGGGTCGAATCCGATCGCGAGGATATCCCGGAGGTTGTCTCGAGTGTGCTCGCCGATCGACTCGAAGGACTGGTCTTTCGCGAGGAACTTCTCGTCGTCGGAGAGCGGGACGTATACCGTCGCGCCCGTCGCCTGTTGAAATCGTCTGGCGAGGTACAGCGGAAGGACGTGCCCGAGGTGCATCGGTCCCGAGGGACCGCGGCCGGTGACGACGGCGTGGGGGCGTCCGGCTTCGGCCGCCTCGAGGTAGTCGTCGACGTCACGCCCGGCGTAGAAGGTCCGTCGACGGAGTAACGGATGGTCCGGGAAGCGAGCGATCTGCTCGTCGGTGAGCGGATCGGCGCCGAATCGCTCGACGAGTTTGTCGTAGTCGACCTCGCCGGAGACGGCGTAAGGGGTGACGGTGAAGTCGTCGGTGTCGCTGGCGGCTGTGCTCGCTGATCGTTCGGACTCCGACTCGGTCGAGAGCCGAGTTCGGGACTGGGGTTGGGATGCTGGCTGTGCGTCGGTCGTCTCGTCTGTGTCGGTCATGTGCGTATCGTGGGTCGTGGATGGGTCTGGCTGGCGGTGCAGGGTTCAGAACCGAGAGAACGAAGGGAGCACCCGCCACCGCGCCCGCCGGGTTAAGCCGCGTCGCACGCGAAGACGACACTGTCCGCTCTCGAAGGGGCCGGCCAGCGCCAGTCGAGAGCGGCTCTCATCGAACGATGCTTTCGGCGGCGGCAAGAAGAACGTTTCGGGAGGTCTGCGAACGGACTCGAGCGCTCGAGTCGTGCTTCGAAACACGACGGCCACGCGAGCTATTCGTCTGTGTCGGATTCGGAGTCGGTACTGGATTCGGGGTTGGATTCGGAGTCGGATTCGGAGTCGGATTCGGAGTCAGCGTCAGGTTCGGATTCGGAGCCGGAGTCGGAGTCGGAGTCGAACTCGAGGTCATCACCGAACTCGGATTCGTCTCTGGATTCGGACTTCAACGTCTCCAGCTCGGATTCGATCTCGTCACCGGACTCGAGGTCCTCGAGTTCGCGCTCGAGATCGTCGGTCTCCGACAGCGGGTCGTCGAACGTACCGCTTTCCTGAAGTTCGTCCAACGCCTTCGATCGGGCTTCCAGCTCCTCCGTGTTCGCGTTCGCCTGGTCGATCGACCGGGCGACGTCGTCCATCTCGTCGCCGACACCAGTCGTGGCCTCGGCAACCCGCGAGGACGCTTCGGCCGACCTGTACTGGGCCACCGTCGCGTCCTTTTTCGTCCGGAATTCCTCGATCCGCCGTTCCAGCTCGTCTCGGTCCTCGAGTAACTCGGCCTGTGCCGCCTCGAGTTCGTCGATCTGGCCCTCGATGTCTTCGATTCGCTGCATCTTCGTCTTCTTCTTCTCGAGGACGCGCCGTGCGAGATCGTCCTGGCCCTGTGACACCGCCTGTCGGGCCTGTTCGTTGTGCGTTTCGACATCCGACTCGAGGTCCGCCTTTCGATTCGCCAGTCGCTTGCGCTGGGTCGCGATGTTCGCGATGCCCCGTTTGACGTCCGCGAGCTGGTCGTGCATCTGTTCGGAGGCGTACTCGAGTGTTTCCTCGGGGTCTTCGGCGCCGTCGAGGGCGGCGTTGACCTTCGATCGGAGGACGGCCGACGTTCTCGAGAGGAGTCCCATATCGGTCATTCTCGCTCGAGGAGCATAATATTGTGTGGTCGTTTGACAATAGTCGCCGCCACTCTCGGACCCGCTCGATACCGGTGACGACCGTCGACCGAGAGTTCGTCTTCTCGAGTACGCCGATATTTTACAGTCCATTTTCAGTAGCTATAAGTCGAAGTGTATCAGTTAATATAATGGAAGCTACGTCCACAATGCCGTCGCGAGGGGCATGCGCCGAAATGCCCCGGGTGGACCTAGCACCCGAGACGTGGCTTCCAAGCGAGCTGCTCGAAGCCATGTTTGCATTGCTTCTCTCGAGACATAAACGTCTCGCAAGACGGCAGTACCGCCAGCAAATCGACCAGCAACCGCGCTCTCCGATCGGTTCGACCGGAAACGAGGGTGAGATCCGGTGAGCGAGCGCGGAACCGACGACTCGGCGACCAACTCGAGTTCCCGTACCAGTTCCCGGTCGCCACCACCGTGTCCGCGGTGTAACCGGCCCGTCGTACGGATCACCAGCACCGGGCCGGACACCCACTTCGCGTCGCCGTGTGGCTGTCGGATCGGCCGACTCGAGGCCCGGAGACTTCGGTAGGAGAACGGTTGAAGTCACATTTTTGGAATACTCGAAAGGATCGACAAGCGTGGAGCCACTCGACATTCGGTCACGTATCCCTCGTTGCACAGAATCGAACAGTGTCCCAAAATACGAAACGAGGGACAAAGGCTCGTCGAGAACGCTCAGAACGCCTTCGACAGAAAACGACACACGAGCAGCGTCGGACCGAACGTCGAGCCCCTCACGAGGGGTGCTGGTGCCTGATCTTCTCGGCGGTCTGGCCCGGAACGGGCGTCCCGCAGTCGCGACACGTCCAGTTCGGAACGACTCCACTCGACTCCTTCTCGAGGTCCTGTTTGAACCGGATTCGAGCCCCGCAAGTACACTGATAAGTCGTACGAGACATGGACGAGCGTACCGCCGCGAGAGCGAAAAGTCGTGTGGCGACAGCGCGAACCGATCCGGTTCGCGTTCGCGCTCGAACTAAATCAATCCCGCGAGGGATCGGGCTCCGGCGTCGTCACGAACTCGAGTAGGTCGTCGCCGGTCACGTCCAGTCCCTGTCGCGAGAAGAAGTTCGCGACGTTTCGACAGTCCCGCTCGAGGAAGCCGCGACTGTTTGGGTGGTGGACGGTGACGGCCTGTCCGAGGTCGATCACCACGAGCTGGCCCTCGTGGAAGACGACGTTGTACTCGCTCAAATCGCCGTGGATCAGTCCCGCGGAGTAGAGTCGGCGCATGTACTCCCGAAGCACCTCGTAGGCCGTCTCGGGGTTCTCGATGTGGACCTCTCCAAGGCGCTTGGCCCGTCCGGCCTCGTTCCCGATGTACTCCATGACGAGGACGTTGCGCTCGGTGGCGATCGGCGTCGGGACGCGGACGCCAGCCTTCCGGGCGCGTTCTAAGTTCGCGCTCTCCTTTTTGACCCACGCGAGGACGACGTCCTTCTTCTTGCCGCCCAGTCCCTCGAATCGGGGGTCGCCCTCCAAGTAGTCGCGCATCTGCCGGAAGTTCGAGGCGTTGATCCGGTAGACCTTGACCGCGACCTCGGTGTCGTCGGGGCCCAGAGCCTGATAGACGTTGGCCTCCTTGCCAGTCGAGAGCGGGCCGCCGAAGGCCTCGACGTGGCCGTCCTGGACGAGTTTGTAGAGGGCGGCCAGCGTCGCGTCGTCGAACACCGACTGTTCGACCTTGAACTGGTCGGCGTCTTTGATCCGCTCTTCGAACTGCTCGAACTTCCGATCCCGCTTCTGGGCGATGCGGTCTGCCTCCGTCTCGGAGACGTCGATCGGTTCCCACTCGTCGCCCGAAATGTCGCCGCCTTCGGGATCGACCAGTTCGAAGTCGTTGGCCATCTACCGTCTCTAGCGTCTCGAGGGGCTAAAGTCATGGGTATCGTTCACGCGGTCTGTCACCGTCCACGTCGAGGACAGCGACCGCCACCGGACGCGAGAATGGGGCGCTTTTACGGCTGTGCGCACCAACGTCCGACAATGCCAGTTGCCGACGACGAGGATTCGGACCGGGACGACGATGGGACGGAGGCCAACCCCTACCTCCACGATCCGCCGACGGAGTTCGAACCGCTCGAGGAGCTCTCGAAGGACGACGCCCGCGACCAGGTCGACCTGCTCCGCGAGGCCATCCGCGAGCACGACCGCCGCTACTACGTCGAGAACGACCCGACGATCGCCGACCGGACCTACGACGCGCTCTTTGCGAGACTGTCGGCGCTCGAGGACGAGTTCGACCTCTCCCATCCCGACAGTCCCACGAGAAGCGTCGGCGGCGAACCGCTCGAGGCCTTCGAGACGGTCGAACACGTCGCGCCGATGCTCTCGATCGACCAGAGCGGCGAGGTCGAGGACGTCCGCGAGTTCGACGAGCGCGTGCGACGGGAAGTCGGTACTGTCCGGTACGTCTGCGAACCCAAATTCGACGGCGTCTCGATGGAGTTCGTCTACGACGAGGGCTCGCTCGAGCGGGCGGTCACCCGCGGCGACGGCCGCGAGGGCGACGACGTCACGGCCAACGCGCGGACCATCGGCTCGGTTCCCCAGCGACTCCACGACGACCCGCCGGCACACTTCGCGGTCCGGGGCGAGGTTTACATGCCCAAAGACGAGTTCCAGGCGTACAACCGCGAGCGGATCGAACGCGGCGACGACCCCTTCGCGAACCCGCGGAACGCGACCGCGGGCACCCTTCGCCAGCTCGACCCCACAGTCGTCGCCGAGCGCCCGCTCGAGGTGTTCTACTTCGACGTCCTCGACGCGAGCGAACTCGAGGAGACCCACACCGAGGAACTCGAGACCCTGCCCACCTACGGGCTCCGGACGAACGATCGCGTCGAGCGCGTCGACACCATCGAGGCGGCCATCGACTACCGCGACCGCATGCTCGAGGCCCGCGACGACCTCCCTTACGAGATCGACGGCGTCGTGATCAAGGTCGACTCCCGCGACGCCCGCGAGGAACTCGGCCGGACCGCCAGACACGACCGCTGGGCCTTCGCCTACAAGTTCCCCGCTCGCGCGGAGGTGACGCCGATCGTCGACGTCGCCGTTCAGGTGGGTCGCACCGGCCGGCTGACACCCGTCGCCCTCCTCGAGCCGGTCGACGTCGGCGGCGTCACCGTCTCGCGAGCCAGCCTGCACAACCCCGACGAGATCGAGGCGAAGAACGTCAACGTCGGCGACACCGTCCGCGTCCAGCGCGCGGGCGACGTCATCCCCTACGTCGAGGAGGTCGTCGAGAAAGGGAGCACGGGCCACTACGAACTCCCCGAGACCTGCCCCGTCTGCGACAGCCCCGTCGAACGCGAGGGGCCGATCGCCTACTGTTCGGGCGGGCTGGGCTGTCCGGCCCAGCTCCGACGGGCGATCGAGTACTACGCGAGCGACGACGGCCTCGACCTCGAGGGGGTCGGCGAGCGAAGTGTCCGCCAGCTGGTCGACACCGGGCTGGTGGAGACCGTCGCCGACCTCTACGGACTCGAGCGCGAGGAGCTCACCGATCTCGAGGGCTGGGGCGAGACCAGCGCCGACAACCTCCTTGCGGAAATCGAGGACAGCCGCGAACCCCCGCTCGCGGACTTCCTCTCGGCGCTCGGCATCCCCCACGTCGGCCCGACGACAGCGCGGGAACTCGCCCGCGAGTTCGGCAGTTTCGCGGCGTTTCGCGAGCGAGCGCTCGAGGAGCCCGCGGAACTCGAGGACGTCGACGACGTCGGCGAGACGGTCGCCGAGACGATCCACGATTTCTTCGCGAGCGAGGCCAACGCCGCGGTCGTCGACGCCCTGCTGGAGCACGTCTCGCCACAGGAATCCGACCTCGAGGCCGGCGGCGACGAACTCGAGGGGCTGACGTTCGTCTTCACGGGGTCGCTCTCGGAGGTGACTCGCGGCGAGGCCCAGGAGACCGTCGAGGCCCACGGCGCCAACGCGACCGGGAGCGTCTCGGGGAACACGGACTACCTCGTGGCCGGCGAGAGTCCGGGCGCGACCAAGCAGGCGGACGCCGAGGAAAACGACGTGCCGATCGTCGACGAAGCGGAGTTTTACGAGTTGCTCGCGGAGTACGGGATTGAGGGAGGTCTCGAGTGAGAAACGGCGAGCGAATCGCCGGCTAGAGGTCGTGGCCCTCGAACCGCAGATAACCGACCACGAGCGGAACGGCGAGCCACACAAGCAAGATCACGACCGCGAACCAGCCCGAGAGGTAGAACGGGGCGTCCGCCGACGGGTAGTACTGTGCGACCGCCTGCGGAACGACGTCCGGCAACAGGCTCATCAGCGCCGCGTCGTACGCCCCCATCGGGTTCAATCGAGGATAGAAGACGAACCACTCGGGCGGCTGGGCCCCGAGATCCGGCCAGGGCGTCCCCTCGAGCAGGTAGTGGAGTCCGACCCGAATCGTGTCGAAGACGAAGATCAGGAAGACGAACAGCCCGACGATGCCGACGGCCGCTCTGGTCGTCGAAGTCGTCATCGCCGAGATGCCGACGCCGAGGGCGACGAAGACGGCCCCGAACAGCATCGAGAGACCACTGAAGACGAGGAAGTCCCAGAGGTGGAATTCGTCGTAGAACGCGACGATGACGACCAGCGCGACGGCGAGGCCGGCGAACAACGACGCCCAGAGGACGAGCGTGCGACCGACGAACTTCCCGAGGACGGCGTCGAGGCGCGAGTGAGGCAGGGAGAGCAAAATCTTCACGCTCCCGGTGTCGACCTCGCCGGCGAGTGACTTGTAGCCGACCAGCAGTCCGAGCAGCGGCAACAGCCACGCGACCGGTTGCTCGAGCAGGAGAATGAGACTCACGGCGGCGACCTCCTCTCCCTCCTGGGCGAACAGGTCCTCGAGATAGACGAACAGGAACGCCGCGCCGCCGAGGAAGATCACGAACAGCCCCGTCAGGAGCCACAGGACCCTCGAACGAGCGGCGTCCTGGAGGTCCTTCCGGGCGATCGTGGCGACGCTCCGCGGGTCGACGTCGAGCGAACTCATCGCCGTCCGGCCTCCGTCTCCTCGGTCGCGCCGGTGTCTGGTTCCGGGTCCGTGTCCGTCTCGGTTCCAGTTCTCGTCCCCTCTCCTGCCACTGCCCCCGAACCCGACCCCGTCGTATAGGCGTGGAACACGTCCTCGAGACTCGTCTCCTCGGTCTCGAAATCTCGGACCTCGAGGCCCGCGCTCTCGATCGCGTGGATGACGTCGGTTTTCGCGCCGCCGGTCTGGACGGCGATCGTCGGTTCGGCGCTCTCCCCGCCCCTACCCTCACCCTCGGTCGTGACGGCCGTCACGTCGGGGGTCGATCGGACGCGCTCGAGTGCCGTCTCGTCGACGTGGTCGACCCAGACGTGGAGCGTCGATCCCTGCCCGACGGAGTCGCGCAGGCCCGAAACGGTGTCGACGGCGACCATCTCGCCGTCGCGGAGGATGCCCACGCGGTCACAGACCGCCTCGACCTGTTCCATGATGTGACTCGAGAAGAAGACGGTGGCGCCGCGAGCGTTCTCCTCGCGGACGATGTCGCGCATCTCTCGGGCGCCGTTCGGATCGAGTCCCGTCGAGGGCTCGTCCAGAATCAGGAGGTCGGGGTCGCCGACCAGCGCCATCGCGAGCAGCAGGCGCTGGGACATCCCCTTGGAGTAGCCGCCCGCCTTCTTGTCGATGGCGTCGACGAGATCGACGCGCTCGAGGAGCCGTTCGGGGTCGTCGTCGGCCCCCTTGGATCCGATGACGAACTCGAGGTGCTGGCGGCCGGTCAGTCGATCGTAGGTGCTGGCACCCTCCGGGAGCACGCCGGTCCGTCGGCGGATCTCGCGGCTTCGTCGCTGCGCGTCGTGGTCGAAGACCCGAACGTCGCCGGCGGTCGGCCGGGCGAAGTCGAGCAGGACATTGATCGTGGTCGATTTGCCGGCTCCGTTGGGGCCCAGAAAGCCGAACACCTCGTTCTCGTGGACGCGAAAGGAGAGATCGTCGAGAGCGACCGTCTGGCCGTAGCGTTTCGTGAGGCCAGCGACCGATATCGCCGCCATAGGTGGAGGACACCGTTCCCGACGATAAACGTGTGACCTGAATATCACGACACGACGTGAGAGCGGAGGCGAGGCGAGGATCGGGTGTCGATCCCGTCTGCAGTCGGTATCGAGACCGTTAGTCGAGGGAGAGCCGTCCCGGCGTGAGGCCCTCGAGGTCGGGATGATCGCCGTCGTCGGTACCGGTCAGAACGATCCGATCCCGACGCGCCTGCCACTGCTCGTGTCTAACGAGGACGTGTACCGGGATCGACTCGAGTCCGAGCAGGCGGGCGATGGCGAGGCGGTGATGGCCGCTCTCGAGGATGAACCGCCCGTCGCGGCCGACGGCGACGCGGATTTCACGCTTCGCAGGCGGGACCGGTGAGCCGACTTCGGTTCGATTTCGAATCCCGATTTCGGACCCCGTACCCGCGCTCGCTCCGGACTCGCCACCTCGCAACTCGGCAGCAGATCGATACCCCTCCGTCGCGATCCGGTCGTAGAGTTCGTCGAGATAGGCGTACCTGACGTTTCGGTCGGTGTCGTCCGCCAGTTCGTGTCGGGGGTCGTGTCCGCCCTCGCGGCGCACCCGGTTGGTCCGCTCGAGGGCCTCGGCGTAGCCGGTCTCCTCCCACGGCGTTCCGTCGACGAACCGCGCACGGAGTGCCTCGTACAGCGGCGTCTCGGTGAACGGAACCGTCTGGCGGTCCCAGTCGCCGCCGTCGACGGATTGAATGCCGTCGGGCCGACCGTCCGCGAGCGCCAGCCGATCCTCCTCGGTCAGCGCGTGCGTGATCGCGCCGGGAACGAGCCAGTGAACCCGAAACGGATCGATCGGTGCCGCGTACTCGCGCCCACAGTGGTGCCAGGTTCGGTACCGGAATCGCTGGCGCGTCGTGAACCGACGGCAGCGCTCGAGCGTGGGTGTCGTCGACCCGTCGGCCATTCGGTCCACTGCCGTCGTGACTGCTGAGAGAACCATTCTTACACACCACCCCGTCGCGAACCTCGTCCTCGCTCGGTCATGGACGGATCGACACCGATCCCACGGGAAAGTATGCGCCGGTTACCGGGCGGTAGGTGGTTGTTGACGGTCCGCTGACTCGAACGGTCGAGCAGCTGTCCGACAGTCAAAACACGACCGAATCAGCAGGCGACAGCGAGGATCAGATCGGATCGTCCGGTTCGTACTGCTCGGCGGTCCGTTCGGCTTCGGTGGCGTACCGCTCTCGAGTCTCCTCGTCGGCGACCGGTTGGAGTTTCTCCTCGTCGACGTCGATCGCGGCGGTGACCGTCGATCCCGTCCGAAGCGCCGTCGAGGAGCGTTCCTGCTGGTGATATCGGCTCCCGTCGAGGGTCGCGTAGACGATCGTCACGAGGTTTCGCTGGCCGACGGATCGTTCGACGAGCCAACACTGCACGGTGGAGTCACTCGAGGTCATAGGCTTCCTTCCCGGTCCGGACAGGAGAAACTACCGCGTCGTCCGCGCCGAGCGTGTCGACTCCCTGCCGTCGACGCCGTCGCGAACGGCGTCGATCCGGTCGCCGATCGGCGGGTGATGAGTCAGCAGGCTGTATACCGTCCCCACGTCTTCGCGCGTGTCGTTCGCGTCGGCGAGCGTCTCGAGGCCCGCGACGGTCGCCCCGACGCCGGCCGTCCGGGCCGCGTAGGCGTCCGCGCGGCGTTCCTGCCACAGCGCGAGCCCGCCCAGAAAGACGACGTAGTACAGCAAGAACAGGGCGATGAAGGGGAGAAAGAACCCGACGAAACCGAACTGCGCCTCCAGCGCGGCGACGCCGAGGGGGCCGTAGGCGGCGATCCCGGCGCCGAAGACGGCGACGGTCAGTATCGCGCGCTGCCAGAGGTGGCGACCGGCGACGTGGCCGAACTCGTGGGCGAGGATCGCCCGCAGTTCCGCGTCCGAACACTCCTCGAGCAGGTAGTCGGTGAGGAAGACGTACCGGAGCCCCGGCAGGGTCCCCGCGACGAGCGCGTTCGCCGCCTTCGTGGACTCGCCCTCGAGCAGGTACAGCGCGCGCGGCGTGTAGCCGAGGTCTGCACAGAGTCCCTCGACGCGCTCCCGTCGGTCGCCCGCCAACGAGACCCGCTCGGAGAACAGCAGCGTCAGGTACGGCGCGAGGGCGAAGACCGCGAAAATGACGACGGCGAGGGCAGCAATGAGCACCGGGGTCGACGAGCCGGCGATCGACGTGATCAGACCGATGCCTTCGACCACGAAGACGATCGAGACGATCATCGCAGCCATTCCGCCGAGAACGCCCTTGACGACCGCACGCGAGGACGCCGACGTCTCCCGAAGCGAGCGTTCGGTCGGATACGCACCCAGAACCGCCGAGACGATCGGTAGGGCGACGACGCCGAAGATCAACAACAGGTCCACCAGCCATCCGACGCCGGGGAGGGTGTACAGTCCGGGGACGGCGGTCTCGAGAAGGCCCTGTACCTGTCCAATGACGTCGACCGCGACGACGGCCAGAATGGCGACGACGGAGACGACGATGTAGCCGAACTGCTGGGCCCGGCGGAGGCGGTGAAGTCGGTCCTCGAGGGAGGCGTCCATCGCCTCGACGCGCCGAGCGTACGCCCGAAAGCCGAGAAACGGGAGGACAGCGATTGCGAGCACGACAGCGACGGAGACGATCATTAATCGGCGAGTGACAGCGGCGGAGTAAAGACGTGTCGATCGTTCAATGTGTGGCCGAGTCGAGGGGGCGTTGGCGGTCCTCGGGTGGCTCCCGAATTACTCGTCGGCTGACAGCCGACGTCAGGCTCAAATCCGTCGACTCGCTAGGGGGGATCGATGAACGCCGAGTCGGTTCGCGAGCGCGCAACGGCCCTCCCTCGAGAGCCCGGCGTCTACCAGTTCCAGGCGGAGGACACCACCCTCTACGTCGGGAAGGCGGTCGATCTCCGCTCGCGGGTCAGGTCCTACGCCGACCCGCGGAGCGCGCGCATCCGCCGGATGGTCGACCGCGCCGAGCGCATCGAGATCGCCGTCACCGACACGGAGACCCAGGCGCTGTTGCTCGAGGCGAACCTGATCAAACGCCACCAGCCCCGCTACAACGTCCGGCTGAAAGACGACAAGTCCTACCCGATGGTCCAGCTCACCGACCACGACGCGCCCCGGATCGAGGTGACCCGCGATCCCAACGAGGCCGCGACCGTGTTCGGTCCGTACACGAACAAAGGTCGGGTCGAGACGGTCGTGAAAGCGCTCCGGGAGACCTACGGTGTCCGCGGCTGTTCGGACCACAAGTACGCCGGCCGCGACCGGCCGTGTCTGGACTACGAGATGGGGCTCTGTACGGCCCCCTGCACGCGGGAGATCGATCTCGAGAGCTACCGCGAGGACGTGACCAGCGTCGAGCGGTTCTTCGAGGGCGAGACCGGCGTGCTCGCCGACCCGCTCCAGCGAGCGATGGAGACCGCAGCGCAGGATCAGAACTTCGAGCGCGCGGCGAACCTCCGAGATCGCCTCGAGGCGGTCGAGGCCTTCCACGGCGAGGGCGGCGAGGCCGTCCAGTCCTACGACGACGAGCGCGCGGTCGACGTCCTCGGGGTGGCGATCGAGGGCGAGGACGCCACGGTCGCCCGGCTTCGAGCGGAGGGCGGCAAGCTGGTCGACCGAGACCGGCACACGATGGCCGCCCCCGACGGCCAGCGCGAGGGCGTCCCCGCGGTGCTGGCCGCGTTCGTCGTCCAGTACTACACCGAGCGGCGGCTGCCGGACGCGATCCTCCTGCCCGAACACCACGGTGACGAGGAAGTGACCGCGTGGCTCGAGGCCGAGGGCGTCGGCGTCCGCGTTCCCGGCGCGGGACGGGAGGCTAAACTCGTCGAACTCGCGTTGAAGAACGCCCGCCGGAACGTCGGTCGCCGCGACGAGTGCGGAATGCTCGCCGACGCGCTGACCCTCGACGCGGCGAGCCGAATCGAGGGCTTCGACGTGAGCCACGCTCAGGGGAAGTCCGCCGTCGGAAGTAACGTGACGTTCGTCGACGGCAGCGCCGAGAAGGCCGACTACCGTCGGAAGAAGCTCGTAGACCAGAACGACGACTACGACAACATGCGGGCGTTGATCGAGTGGCGTGCGAAGCGGGCCGTCGAGGGCCGGGACGACCGCCCCGACCCCGACCTCCTGTTGATCGACGGCGGGGCGGGACAGCTCGAGGCCGCACGCGCGGCGCTCGAGGCGGTCGGCTGGGACGTGCCCGCGGTGGCGCTCGCGAAGGCCGAAGAGCGGGTCGTTACGCCCGATCGGGAGTTCTCGTGGCCCAAAGACGCCCCCCACCTCCATCTGGTCCAACGGGTCCGCGACGAGGCCCACCGCTTCGCGGTCCAGTACCACCAGACGATCCGCGACGAGGTGACGACGGTCCTCGACGACGTCCCCGGTGTCGGGCCCGAGACCAGAAAACAGCTCCTCGGCCGGTTCGGGAGCGTCGAGAACGTCCGTGAGGCGAGTCCCGAAGACCTCGAGAGCGTCTCCGGGATCGGGTCGAAGACCGCCCGGACGATCCACGAACGGCTCTGAGGAGCGATCTGTCTCTCGATCCGACTGTCACGACCGCTTCGAAACGGATTCATGGTCGTCGGGCACCTTCCTGTACCCGTGGCAAACGACGAATCGATCGACGACCTGCTCGACGAACTCGACACGCACGACGACCTGACCCGCACCGAACAGTCCGTCTCGATCCGGATGGAGCGCCGGCGCTACGACAAACCAGTCACCATCCTCGAGGGGTTCGACCTACCCCCCGCCGACGTGAGTGAACTCGCCTCGACGCTCAAACGGTCGCTGGGAACCGGCGGTACCGTCGACGACGGCCGGATCGAGTTGCAGGGAGACCACCGCGGTCGCGTCCCCGAGTTGCTCCGCGATCAGGGGTTCACGGTCACGGAGTGAACGGGCGGCGTTCCTCGAGACGCCTCGAGACGCCTCGAGACGGCGAGAGCGATACTCGTCCCGCTCCTAGCGTATCGCTAGTCGAGCAGACGGCCGGACGGAGACGCCGAGTCCGGGACGTCTTTTGTTGTCGGCGAACCGAACAGCGGTGGTCGTCGCGAGCGTCCTGCACAGGTGATCGACCGTCGGTCACGGCCCTCGACAACCGTACTGTTCTTTCACCAACTCGAGTTGAGAGAATCTCTTTGGGAATCGCCCGCGAAGTGTTCGGTATGAACCTTCGACCCGCGACCGCCGCCGACCGCGACGCGATCAGACGGGTCGCCCGCGAGACCTGGCACGACACCTACGACGAACTCGAGGCCGACACCATCGACGACACCGTCGACGAGTGGTACGCCGACGAGTCGTTTACCCGACCACCAGCGCGAAGGAGTCGGCACGGCGCTTCACGAACGACTGCGGACGGCCCTCGAGGACTTCAACGTCAACAACCCCGACCACAAGGGTCGGGGCTTGTCAGTGAACTCCCACTCTGCCGCTAGACAGCGGAGGCGTTGAAATCGCCGTTCGCATTCACAGTTCCTGACTTGAGGGCCAGTTGACTGGTGGCCCGTCCAGAACCAGACTTGAGCCAGTTCTGGACACAACGCCACGCCACGTTCCGCGCAGCATTGTAATCTGCGTGCAACTCCTTCCCGCACTTCAGACACTCGAACTCATCACCATCGCGGTTATCTTCGTGGGTAAATCCACACTCACCGTGACTGCACCGCTGCGACGTGTACTGTGGGGCAACCGTCTCCACCTCGATACCGTGTTCTTCGGCCTTGTACTCGACCTGTCGCTGAATCTCTCGGAACGCCCACTGCTGGAACTTCGAGGCGTTCGAGATGCGCGTCCAGATGTATTTCAACCGCTCGAACGCGATGTGCGTACAGTCGTTCTCAACGGCCTCTCGGATGATACCGTTCGACACGGCGTGTAGGCGGTGGCGACTCCACTCGGCGAACC
Source organism: Natronoglomus mannanivorans (assembly GCA_025517485.1). Classification (GTDB taxonomy): domain Archaea; phylum Halobacteriota; class Halobacteria; order Halobacteriales; family Natrialbaceae; genus Halomontanus; species Halomontanus mannanivorans. Next base: position 71,260 of record JAOPKB010000002.1, read on the forward strand.
TGTCTCCGATTGACTGGATGGTGATGTGAGCTGAGCGCGTCCCGGTTTGTTGCAGGTTTCCACGACGGCGTTCGTACGCGTCGCGCTTGTGGTTCAGTTCGTCCGCGTTGCCGAGGAACGCTCCCGTGCTGGTGACGGCTACGTATCCATCCACGTTGAGGTCTACGCCGAGAACCACTCCGTTCTCGGTCGAATCATCAGTAACAGGTTCAACGTCTTTCTCAACGGCAACGTGGAGGTAGTACTCACCGTCTCTTTTGTGGAGCGTTGCTTCTCGCTTCTCCCATTCATCATCGTTCCAGTACTCCTCGAACGGCGTATCCTCGTCGTCGTGTGGTAGGACGTACTCGGCGGTCACGCGGTCGCCAGTGGTGGCGAGTGTTACGTGGTCGTCGTTGTACGTGATGGTACGCCCGTTGTACACGACAACGCTTCCTCGGAATTCTGGTTTGCTCGTGTTCTTGTCGTTGTTGAGCAAGTCGTGACAGTTCCCAAGAGCGGTCGCGGCGAGGTTTCTCGCGGATTGAACGAGGCTGGATTGGAGAGTGGTTGCTTCGCGGACTTCAGTGTACGTGGCGTCGTGTAGTTTGTTTTTGGCTTTGACGAGGTGGTCTGGGTCGTCGCTCCATCCGTGGTCTGCGACGTGTTGGGAGGCTTGTCGGAACTCCTCGAACGTCTCGTCAACATCCGAGTGGTGTTCCTCGGGGATGTTGAGTTTGACTTGGATGTTCCTGACCACCCCTGCCATACTTCATTAAATGACTTGAGACTATTTAATAATTAGTGTTTGGCAGCGTGGAGGGGTTGGCCGTTCTGTGAGCCGTGGTTGTATTCCCAAGTGTCGGGTTCCTCCCCGAGGTCAAGTGGTTCGAGAATCGGAGATTCTCGTCATCACGAGAGACGTACGTCTCTCGAACGACCTCGGGATATCCGCCTTGACCGCCGATGAACCGAATGCGGGCGATCGACCTCGCCTCGAACGAGGGTGGTCGGTCGTTCTACGAGGCGTTGGGATTCCAGCAAAGCGGCGAGGGCGAGGTGGAGATGGGTGGTGAGACGTATCGCGAAGTGGTGTACACGCTCGAGTTGTAGTCGGGCAGTGCCCAAACCCGGTGGGTCCTCATTCGAGGTCGTCAAGCACGTCGAATCGGAGCGCGCTCGCGAGCTCTCCGTAGCCTGGCTGCACCGTTCGCCCGGACCAGCAGTGGACGGTACCGTCTGCCCAGTGGACGTACTGATAGTGACGCTCTGCTGTCCGTCCGCTCCGGGTCACCGCGTCCTCGTGAAGTTTAAGCACCCCATCACCCTTCGGGAGCGACTCCTCCTCCGGGTCGAGGAGTCGTCCCTCCGGCAGCGGGAGTTCGTCGACGTGGACGTCGAGCGATGCAGCGTCGAGGAGAATCGATAGGAGCAGGCGGTCGTCCCCCGTTAGTGCTCCACCGTCGCTCCCCAGCTCGCCCCCGTTACCCCCCACTCCCGCTTGGGCTTCCGTTGGTTCGATGCTGAATGGGTACCAGTGATCGGGGACGGTCGACGCTAACCGATAGGCGGCGTCGGCCTCGTCGACGGTCGAGAGCGCCCGTTTGGCGATTACCCGGCGGAATTTGGGATCGTCACTATCTGGATCGTCGCCTCCCCCCACATCGTCACTCTCTTCGAAACGGACGACCGAGACCGTCTCGGCTTCCTCGAGGACGCTTGCATCGGTCCCGATACCGATCCCGTCGCGTACACCGGCGTCCCCAGTGTAAACGGTGAGCCGTTTGTCGGCGTCGAGCGTCACCTCGTCGTCGAGATCGATGCCGGCGTCGAGTTCGCCGTCGGAGTGAACCTCGAGTCTGCAGTCTGCGAGCGAGAACGCGTCGTCTCCCGAGTTGGCCAGTTCGACGAACTCCTCGTCGGGGTCATCGTTCGGGTTCGCACGGACGATCTCCAGACGCGGCCGCCTGAACTCCGTCCGGTCGATCGGCTCGCCGGTCGTCCCCTCGACGAGGCGCTCGAGGGCGAACACCAGGTTCGCCATCGGGTCTCGCCCGAACAGCACTTCTTCGACCGGATCGCTCTCGATGGCGTCGGAGACTGTCGGCGGTAGGAACAGTCCCTGATTGTGGTTCTCATTGGGGAGGTCGTGGCTAAACAGACGCCATTCGTCGTCCTCTCCGGAGGTGACTGACTCGCTCACACCGAAGGAGTCGGTTACAGTGCACTCGGGTATCCGTGTGAGCGCACCCACGGGAACGTCCTCGATCGGCACGCGAAACCAATCGTTGCCGTAGGTGAGCGCGAACTCGTGGACGAGCATCCTGACCAGGTTCGAGCCGTCGAGGGAGACATCGCCGAAGAGCAAGCCGGCGTTTTCGACCTCCCACCAGCGCGGTGAGGGCATGCCCGGGAACGTCACCGGCGTCGGGACCAGCCACTCCTCCTCTTCATCAGCCGCCGTCTCGTTCACGTCGCTGGAAGGCGTCGTGTCGAGATTCGACGAATCGATTCGTTCGGTGCGGCCGATCGCCTCGAATCGGTCGGTGAGATTCGACTGGTCGATCCGTTTCCGAGCATCGTCATCTTTCGGCTCTTCGTCGTCCGCTGGGATTCGCGATCTGTCGGCATCGGTCGACTCGAGCTCGCCGCCGTCGGTCACGGGGGCGCCGTCGACGTTGCCGAGGGTGTCTTCCGTCGGCGAGAACGCGTGCCAGTGGAGCCGGCCGCCGGTGTACCCTTGCAGTTCGAACGTGTTTTCGTCGTCGCCCGACCCGGTCACGACCGCCCCGTCGTATTCGAGGCGCGTTGGCCGCCAGGCGTCACCGTCGTCGCCGGGTTCGTCGTAGAGTTCGAGGTACCACTCGCAGTAGGCCTCGGCGGTGTTGACGTACTTATTCGCGCGTTCGGCCCCGATGTCGTCGAGGCGTTCGACTCCCTCCGGGAGCGGAACGTCCTCGAACGTCGGTGGATCGGCCGCCAGCGCGTCCCGAAGCGCGTCGAATATCGTCGCTCCGTCGAGGACTCTGTCTTCCACCACGCGGTAGTAACGACGATCGCGTTCGGGCATCGGTTCGGTCGGTCTCGAGAGGCGGTAGTCGCCGTCGAAGTCGCTCGCGCTGTACGGCTCGTTATCCTCGTCGAGGAACTCGTTGGCCTCGAGGGTCTCGAGGAATACGGTTCCGGCCTCTGCAGCAATGCGCGCGGGCGGGTCGGCGGTAAGTACGCGTTCACGCTCGATCGCCGACTCGAGCGGCCCGCCTTCGTACGGAACGACCTCGCCGCCGCGCTCTCCGCGCCGTTCGAATCGGTCCAATTCGTCGTGTTCGACGGTCACGTCGACGTCGACCGGCGAGCCCGCGTCCTCACCACGGAACTCGCCGACCTGCCACTGTCGACAGAGCATCCACAGCGGGTCGTGAACCGCCGCGGCCAGTCCGTCTGCCAGGTCGGCGTCGCGACTCGTCGGCCGCAGCCGTCGCCACCTGCGGCCGCGTCTCTGGACGATCATCGGTCGGACACCCCCCGTTCCTTGGCCCGATCCATCACGTGCAATCGGCAGGCTTCCCGGGTCAACGGCGAGTGATAGGTCACCCGCTCGGGCTCCATGACGGGTTCGTTGGGTGCAGTTTCGAGCCGTTCGGCGTAATACGGCGCCGGCAGCAACGGCCACGGCAGGTCGTCGGTACGCGCTTCGAGGTCGTGGGCGTCGACAGCCCTGAGTTTTGTGTAGGTCATCGTCTCCTCGACGGTCTCGATCAGCGACTCGATCGTCCACCCCTCCGGTCCCGGCGGCATCGCGAGCAGCATCGATCCCGGCGCACGCGACCCGGGGGCGTCGTATCGCAGGGCGAGGCCGGTATCCTGATGTTCGGCGGCGACGCCTTCGACCCACTCGTCGACGAAGACGCCGGCGACCGAGGGCTCGCCGTCGGCGGACGTGAACCCGTCAGGGCCGCTTCCGACGCCGAACGCGGCCACGATCGACACCGCACCGTCGACCGGTTCGACGCCGTCGAGGCCGACCCACTCGTCGTCCGGGGTGTACGGGAGCTGGCCGACACCGAACTCGCGAACCGGACCGTCCGAGAGCGCCGCCACGTACGAGAGAACTTCCCGCTCGTCGGCCAGTCGCTCGGTCACTTGCGCCGCCCGCTGGAACCACGTCTCGACGGCGAGGGGGTTCTCGGCGAGCGCTCCTGGATCGTCAGTGAACGTCGCCTCGAGTTCGGCTGCGTTCGTCGGCGTGAACGGCGGCAGTACGGGAACGGAGCCGTCGAAGAGCGTCTCGAGTCTGTCGGTCGCCGCGTCGACTCGCTCCTCGGGCGGGGCGTCCTCGTCCGGTCTCAGGATCGACTCGACCGCGTCGATTCGATCCTCGAGTTTCGACAGTACAGACCCGGCCTGAGCGGCGAGTGCCCGTTCGTCTTCGTGGGTGTGGCCGACCGGCGACGCCGGAATCGCACCGTATACCGAGAACCATCCCGCCTCCCAGAGTGCGTCCCGAACAAGTTCCAGAACCGCCAGCCTGAACGTCTCGGCGGGAGTCGGCTCGTCTTCGACGGCTGTGAGCACGTCGAAGAGTGCGTCGAGCACGTCTGCCGTAATCGCTGCCCCGGTCGTCTCGCCGAGCTGTACGTCACCGCCGACACCTCCGTTTCCGCTGGTCGACCCGTCGAAGAGTGCGGTTGCGAGAGACCCGAGGACCGCCGCGACGGTCTCGAGATCGGTCTCCGCGGGCAACGCGGCCGAAAGTCGCTCGTCGAACGCAGCCGCGCCGTCCGAGCCGGTTTCGTCGATGCGCGCAACCTGGTGACTGAGTGCGGTCGCCACCGCCACCGCTTCCCCGTCGTCGCTCTCATCCGGGTGGTAGAGCCACTTCGTGAGCCGTCGTTGCGTGGTCGACATCGGGACGGTCTCGTCGTATCCGTCCGGCTCCCAGCCGTTCGCTGCCCGTTGGACCTCGCCGATCGAGTCGCCCGAGAGCGTGACGATCGCCTCCAGTGCGGTCGCGATCGCGTCGGCCTCGAGGTCGACGTCGAGGTGATCGAGTTCGAGGCTCGACTCGACGGCGAACGTCGGTCGCGCCGGCTCGCTCGAATAGCTCGCCTCGGCAGGTCCCGCAGATGCCCGACTGACGGTGACGAGGTCCGCCAGCGCGGCGGCGTCCCACGGTACGAGCACGGCGTCGAGCGCCGCCAGAACCGACACAGGGTCGGTGTCTGCCAGTCCCGCTCTCTCGTCGGATCCGAGGAGTGCAGCCGACGCCTGCTCGAGTCGTTCGTCCGTGAGAGACGGGGAATCGACGTCGCTTGCGTCTTCCAGAGTCGTCTCGACTGCGACCCAGGACGGAACGGCGGACACGGCAGCCTCGACCGACTCCAGCGCCACCCTCACTTCCTCGCGAGCCCAGGCGAGCCAGGCGAGACGGGCGATGGCGTCGTCGAGTTCGGGCTCGGGAGCGCCGACGTATCCACTCCGGTGGTAGACCAGTCGGTCGCCATCTCGAACGGTCACCGTGACCCAGGTTCCTGGCTCGACCGAGAGATCGACCGATACCTCGAGGGTCCCGTCGACGATCGTCGGGTCATCGAACCCGTCGTCTTCGAACCACGCCTCGCCGTCAGTTCCCCAGACCGTGACCGTCGGCTGCTCCTCGAAGCCACCGGCGCCGGGCACGTCATCGACGTAGATCAGCTCGTCGTCGAGCGTGGCGAGGTCGTTCGTCTCTTTCGCCAGGTGGACGACTCGTTCCGCCAGATCGATCGTCCGCTTCGCGGCCTCCTTCGCACGATCGTGGGCGCCTTCTTCGTGCGCCCGCCACGCGAGTTCGTACGTCTCCAGGGCTCGTTCGTAGTGCGCTCTGGACGACCGAAGCGTGGTCGCCGGCTCCTCGTAACTCTCGAGCAACGCGGGTCTCTCGAGTGCGGTGGCGACTTCGAGAAGGATCGAACGTGCCTCGGCGAGTCGCTCGTAAGCCGTCCTGACCGCGTCGCTCGAGGAGCTCGACCCGCTTATGTCTGGGGGAAGGTCCTTGGTTTCGATCGGCTCCCCTTCGATCGCCGGATCGCGCTCGCCGACGTCGTAGACGACCGTCTTCTCGGTCATCGACTCCGGGTCGAGCGAGACGGTCTCGGTGAACGTCCCCGGCGCCTCGAGCAGTACGTTCTCCCGGTCGCCTGGCGGGGAGAGCGCGAACATGGCACCCGAGAGCTCGTCCTCGTCGATGGCCTCGAGGACCGCTTCGAGGTCGTCGAACGGGATCGTCTCGGTCGCCGCTCGAGCGGCGGCCTCGACCTCGTCGATTCGCTCGGGAACGGACGTCGCCGGCTCGTCGGCTTCGTCCTGGTCATCGTCCTCTTCCTCGGGTGCGAGCAACGACATCGCCGAACCTAGCTCGCCTCGAATCTCTTTGAGACCGTCCGTGCCGCCGAGGTCGTCGTACCGACCCCAGAGCGTGTCGGCCGTCGCCGCCGAGTAGCCCGTGGAGGTGGATTCGCTCGGGTGAGTGAGGTCCTCCCCCGTCGCCGGCCGCGTTTCGTCGAGCAGTGCCGAAAGGCTACGCGCAACCTCGAGGACGGTGGCGACGTCCAGTTTCCCGTCGTCGTCGACGTCGCGATACTGGATCGAGAGTTCGGCGTCGGCGGGCACAGGTTCGGCTCGGACGACGTGGTGTCGCATCCTCGCGTCGAGTTCCGATCGTCCCTGGCGATGGTCGCCCGAGAGCGCGAGCAGGTCGAGGTTCGACAGTCCGAGGCTCGCGAGTTCGACGGCCACCGTGCCCGACTCGAGTACGACTTCGTCGTCCCCACCGTCCTCGTCGGTCTGGCCCGTCTGCTCCCACGCGACGACGCACTCGACCTCGTCGTGGGCCGGAAGCAACGAGTCGACCCACGACTCGAGGACCGGCTCCGCGTGGGCCCTCGGGGTCTTCCCCTCGTCCGCCGCCTCGGGATCGAACAGGAGCAGGTGCCGGTGGGTAACGCCCGTTTCCGATCGGGGTACTTCGACGACGTCCGGGTCGGGCACTCCCTCGGCCCGTTCGAGCCCCTCGAACGATGCGCCACCCTTCTCCGGGTCACCGCGGGCGATCTGATGGGCAGTCTCAGCGACGAGCAGGTCGCTCACCGCGTCGAGGTCGTCGTCGAGCTCCGCGAGCAGGGCGTCGAACGCGTCGATTTCGTCCTCATCGGGTCCGTCGTCCTGATCCGGGATCGAGAGCGACACCAGTTCGAGTTCGCCGGCCTGGAACTCTCTGAGCAGTTCGTAGCCGTCGAGGACGTCGCTGTGGGCGACGTCCGACCCGCTCTCGTCGGGGCCACTCGCTTCGTCGGCCGTCTCGAGCTGGTCGCTCACGGCGGGGTAGCGCTCTCGAAGCGAATGTTTCCATCGCATGAGGTTACAGACGTTCCCGTCTCCCTCGTCGAGCTCCGCCAGCGAGTCCATCGTTACCTCGTGCATCCGCCGCTCGAAGCGAGCGCCGAGCAACTCGCCGAGGGCGGTCCCCCGTCGTACCCCGTCGAGCAGCCATTTTGCATCCCGCACCCGCTCCGCAGAGAGATCCATCGCCAGTGCCTCGCGCAGCTCGTCGTCCTCGGCGGCGTCGTAACCGCTCCTGAGTAGTGCGGCCGTGTTGGCCAGATCTGCAGAGGGCGTGTGAACGAACGCTGGTGTCAATCGGTCCTCGACCTGAGCGTCCGGTCTGAGTTCCTCGACGTAGCCGTACGCACCGACGTGGAGGCCCGCCTCGTGCGGATGGAAGTCGTTGGGGTCGATCCGGCGGTGAGCGAATACCGCCGCCGTCGCCAGCGACGTCCACCAGGCGTCGAGCCGGTGACTGGTCGTGTCGAGCGCGTCGGCGGTCAGCGAGGCAGTCGACGACCGGTCGAGTCCGCCGACGTGTTCGAGACTCTCGGCGAAGTCGACCGTCGTTTGCGGTGCCGTCAAGCCGTCCGGGAGCACATTATCGGGGTCCTCACCGGCGATCAACGAATCGATCAGCGGCGCGTACTCGACGTTGTCGGGATCTGCGACCGTCCCGGCGACATCTGGGACGTAGTCGTAGAGGTCAGAACGCGTCGAACCGTGCCCGGGGATTCGGTCGGGGTCGCTCGCGGGTGGATCGTCGACCTGCAGCCCCAGTCGAAGCCGACCGTCGGCGTACTCCTGCAGGGTAGCGTAGTGGGTCAGGACGCGTGCCAGGGAATTCATCGTGCCGGCGTCGTCGTACCGGCGAGCGAACGTGCTAGCGGTGACGAGTCGTGGGTGATTGATCGCCTCGGGCAGCGTCGAGACGTCGGCAGCGACGGTGGGGTCGAAGAATCGAAGGCGATCGTAGAACAACCCGTCGCCTTCGCGGGCCTCGATCGCTCGTAGGAGCAGTGCGTGTCTGATCCCGGGCGACAACTCTTCCTCCCAGACCGTTTCGAGGAGCGCCCGTCGCTCGGCGCGCCACTCCTCGTTTACCTCCTCCACTTCGTCTTCACCCTCGAACTCCGGATCGAGCCCCTCGAGATCGACGCCGGCCCACTCGAAGACGTCCTCCACGAGGAGGCCGTGACGCTCGGCGCCGAGGTCAACCTGGCTCGAGAGTGTCTGGAGGCGATCGAACGATTCGTTTTGGAGAATCTCGACGAAACGATCGAAGTCAGGGTCGACGAATCCGTGTGCGGGCGTCGTCACCTCGTCCTCGATATCCTCTCGGTCGAAGGTAGTCGCCCGCGCGTCGTACAGGAGTTCCCGTGTCTCGGGCGGTATCGACGCTTCTACCGCCGCTCGGCCGTCTTCGAACGCCTCGTTGGCCGCTAAGATCTGGCCGACGTACCCCCAATTGTGCAGTTCGTTGTCCCAAGTGCGGACGTGTTCGTTCCAGTTCCGAAACCGGGCGCCACTCGTCGCGCCGTGGGACACGCCCGACCGTTCGAGTACGTCGAGGACGTCCCAGTCTTCGTGTGCGGGATCGAGCGGACTCGCACCGACGGTGTCTGCGGGGTGTGACAGCGGCTCGTCGGCGATCGCCTCGTCCCACAGCGGCCGCAGGCTCCGCACGTAGGCGGCGATCCGATCGGCGAGTTGACCGTCGCCGCCGAACCAAGCCCGTTCCTCGTCGAGTCGTGCGACCGGTAACACGCCGTAGGGAATCTCTGCGACCTGGACGGTCGGGAAGGGGCCGCCGCCGCGAACGTACTCGGTGAAGACGTTCCGGGCGGTATCGACTCCCTCGAGCCACGCCGCCGTGTCCTCGACGTCGAGCGTCGGGAACGGCTCGACGCCGTCGACCGGATTCAACCCAGTGGCGAGCTCGTTCGGGACTGCGAGGTGGCGAAGGTAGTACCCGAGCGTCGCCGACCACAGCACGTTGTTGACGTGCTTGGCGTCCTCGAACCGCGTCGAGTCGGCGTTCGGAACTCGTTCGAACGGATGAAACCCATCCACCGGATCGACGAGGCCGAGCGCGCCGGCGAGCAGCGTTGCGTCGGTCGTTCGACCCGCATTAGCGACCTGCTTCCCCGCCGGCTCCGGAGGATCGGGTGTCTCGGGATCCGGGGCGGACTCGAGGTTCGTCGGCGTTCCGGACTCGAGCAGCGCGAGGCCGTCAGTGAAACGGTGTGCGTCGAAGAGCGACCTGACGTCCTCGGCCGTCTGCGTCGCCTCCGCAGTGGTCCGCATCCCGAGGACGAGCAGAGAGTCGATGGCGTCCGTTGCGGGGTCGAACCCGTCGAGTTCCGCGAGCGGGACCGTGATGGCCATCCCGTCCTCGACCGCCCGGTCGTAGTCGAACAACCAGTCCATCTCGTCGCCGGCCGACCCGGGTTCGACGGCCGGATCGATCGCCAACCCAGGCGGGACGACGTTACCGGTGACGAGCTTCCGTGCGGTGTCCGGCCCGGCGTCCCACTCGAGGACGGCGATCCACCGATCGGGTAACAGGCGAGCGGTCGCCCGTCTTGTCCAGGACTCGCCCTTTCGATCGACGCTCTCGAACGTGATTCGATCGGCATCGAACGGTTTCTCGTCCGAGTCCGGCCGCGTGAGGAGTCGGTCCGCGATCGGCTCGATCTGAGTGCCGCTCTCGTCGGTCTCGACCGGCGTCACCGCTTCGACGATGTAGGCGGCTCGTTCCGGATCGGACCGTTCGATCAGTCGGTTCCATCCCTTCGATTTCAGTTCGTCGTACCTGGCGGCAACGTCGACGTCGTCACCGTCTGCGACGGCTCGCTCGTAGGCCTCGAGGTCGACGTCGTCGGCGAACGCTTGAACCTCGGGTTCGACGAACGAACCGGATCCCTCCGCCGACGTCGCCGCCGCGCCAGCCAACCCGAGGGTGAGCGTCGCCCAGAACTGCTTCCCGGCGACGACCTCCGCCTCCGTCAGCTCCGACTCGTGGCTGTCGACGTGGATCTGGTCGGGATAGACGCGAATTCGAAGCTCGTGGGGATCGTCTGGATCCACGAACCGCGTCTCGAGACGAACCGGGAGCAAGAGCGACGGCTCCGGCTCGAGCCGCGACACCGGATCTCGCTCGCGGTACACGTCCTCGAGCGCCTCGGCGACCAGTTCGTCGTAGCGATCGCGAGCGCCGACACAGGCGCGGGTCACCAACTCGAACGTCAGGGCGTGGGCCTCGAGCGCCGCGACGGACGACTCGTCCCGTCGTTTCGGATCGAACACCGATTCGAACGCACCCAGTACGTCGTCTCGGTCGGCCTTCCCTCCCGCCGCATACGCGCCGAGGAGTGCGAGCGGCTCGTGCCATCGTTCCTCGAGCGCCGGTCGTTCGGCCCTGACGAATCGCTCGACCGTCACCACCGCGGCTTCGAGCAACGTCCGTCGGCCCGAGCCGAGGTCTCCCAGCGCGCGCAGTTCTTCTCCACGCTCGGCGAGGTTCGGCGTAGCGAGAACCGCTCGCCACACCCCCTCGTCGACGAGGTAGGAAAGCGCCTGCTGGCGCGTTTCGTCGTCGCTCGTTTTGCTCACACTCCGTTCGGCCCTATCCGAATCGATCGGCCCGGCCTCGGTCGTCTCCGTCGCGAACCGCTCGAACTCCGTGCGGACGCGTTCGACTGCCTCGGCGACGCCCTCACTGCGTTCGATCGCCCGTTCCAGCTCACGCAATCGTTCTGCGAGCGTTCGGGTGTGGTTGATCTCCGCGTCTATTCGTGCTCGCCTCTCGTGTAACTGGTTGATACGTTCGATCATTCCTCACTCCCCTCCGCCTCGAGCATCGTACTCGCGTGTATCGCGACGCGGTAGGGCTGTTGCCAGGTGTACTTCGCGACGTGCGCGGCGTTTCGCCCCCAGTCGGTCGCCTCGACGCCGGTCTCTCGTTCCTCATCTGCGTCTTCGACCTGCGCGGGATCGAACGGTGGATCGGTCGCCGCAACCGTCACGTGGCCGCCCGGATTCGCGAGGCGTTCGTCTTCGTTCTCGGGGTCAAGCAGGCCGAATCGCGGTTCGGCCGCTGGCTCCTCGAAGACGAAGAACCAGCCGGCGTCGGCACGATCGGCGGCCGCCTCACCCTCGTCCTGATACGGCTCGTACAGCGCGTCCTCGAGGTCGAGATCGAACCCGTAGAAGGTGACGTCCGATCCGATCGTTCCCTCGAAGACGGGGAATTTGATGTCCTCGCGCTCGTCGTCTCCTGCCTCGATCTCCGTGTCCGGAAGCCCGGGAACGCGCTCGCCCGTGTCGCTGTTTTCACCGCCCGTCGCGTCGATGGCGTCGGTCGCGTAGACCGTCGTGTTCGGGTAGCGCTGGAGCAGTTCGCCCCGCACCAGCAAGACGAGTTTCGCGCCGTCGTCTCCGCCGGCTGGCGGGTTCGCCCCGAGTTCGTTCTCCTCACGCCACTCGTGCATCGGCGCGATATCCGCCATGTCCTCCGGATCGTCCGGATCGAGCGCCGGATTGCCGGTCCGATCCCAGAAGCGACGGAAGTAGGTTCCCCGCCGGTCCGCAGGGAACTTCCGCCAGCGAAGTTCGCGGGCGAACTCGTGATTGAGTCCGGCCATGTACCCTTCGATGAACGCCGGATTCGTCTTCACGAGCATCACGCTGTTTCGCTCGACTTCCTCGAGCCCCGGCAGGAACCACTCGGGTTCGCGCTCGGCGAGGGGCTCGTACATCGGTCGCGGAAACGTCGGCGCTGCGAGCACCGGCCCGAGCGCGTCGCGCTCCCGGGCGCCATCGGTTGCCCGCGCCGTCAGCAGCTCCTGATCGACGCCCAGCCGTCGGGCGGCGAGCGAGCGGAACGTCTCCTCGGGATCGAGGTGGGTGCGCAACTCGTCGGCGATCGTCGCCGGATCGACGCTCACACTCGAGAGGATACCACACTCGGCCGCCGCGTCCATCGTTCCCGAGATCGCCTGCTCGAGCCGTGTGTGATCCGTTTCGGGGCCCACATCGTCTCTCGACCCTAGCCCGTCGCGCAGCCACTCGACGATCGAGATGGCGGTCGCCACGCGGTCGGGGACGGGAGCAAGCGCCACTTCTACCGCCCCCGATTCGTCCGACGAAAGCGCCTTTCGCGCCCGGACAAGCACCTCGAGGAGTGCCTCGAGTTCGATAGCGAGCCGTCGCGCCTCCTGTATCGCCTCGCTCTCCGTGAACTGGGGATGAAGCTCGTCGGTTCGTTCGGCCTCGACGAAGACGTCACTCAGGCCCGTCGTGACCGCCTGTGCGAGTTCGAGGGCTTCGTCGGCGCACTCGATTGGCGAGGGCTCCATTTCGAATCGGTGTCGCACCGTTTCGTACTCGTCGGCAGTCTCCGGCTCCGCGCCGGCGACGTCGCTCGCCTGCCCGTCGGCGATACGTACTGCCCGCTCGATCCGATCGAGCCTCGAGAGTATCCGGTCGCGTGCAGTTTCCTTCGATTGATCGTCGTCGGAGTCTCCTTCGGCCACGCCGTCGTCCGTTTCTTCCTCCTCGTCACCACCCACAGTTCCGTCGTCCGTTTCTTCCCCGTCGTCACCACCCACAGTTCCGTCGCCCGTTTCGCCGTCGGCGTCGTCCGATTCATCCTCGTCATCATCGTCCGGGTCGGGATCCGGCCCGTCGTCTCCTTGATCAGGTGGGTCCGGGAGGTAGTCTCCAATGTCGGGGCCCGTTACCCCACCGCCAACCTCCGGCGACGAACCGACGTAGTGGGGACTGTCTGTTCGAATCGATTCGGCGTCCGTCACCTCGTCTGGTCTCTCACCGGACGCCTCGTTCTCTTCGCGTCGGCTTTCGTCGGAGTCGCGTCGCCCGCTACCGACGGAGCTCCCAAACAGTCGCTCGATCGTCGCTCGAACCCGTTCGACGATGGTTCGGACGAACGAGGCGATCCACGCTGGCGGTTCGTCGTCCCGAGTGGTATCGCTCGCACGCCCGTCTCCCTCAGTGGGTTCGGCAAACTCGTCCTCCACACTCGCCGTCTCGCTCGCAGTCGTCGAATCGTCGACGTCGGTCGCTGGCACGACTGTCTCTCGCTTCGCGTCCTCGGTGACCATCGTCGCTTCCGACATCCAGCCCGTCTCACTGCTCGAGCTGGCCGGTTTTTTCGGTGACTGGACTGGCTCCGGCACCTCGGTCGCGTCCGCCCACGCCGACGTGTCCGCCCGAGCGAGACAGCGCCACTCCCGCTCGCCAGCCGCGGTGAACCGCGGGTCGTCGTCGAGGGACGCGCCAGTCGCGACGGGATCGTCGGCGTGGATTCCCTCCCAGTAGGTGCCGCTACCCGGCCGCCAGCCGGCTCCGAAGCGGTGGGAACCGACACCGTCGTCTGCGCCGTCCGCCCCGAGTACCGACGCCCGCTCGACGTCGACCCCCGGCCGTCTCGCCACGGGGCCGTTCGAGCGCGTCAGAGTGCGAAACGACGGTCGAGTCCGTCCCCGGACGTCAGGGTCGGTCTCGACGCGATCGAGCACCGTCCCACCGGTCTCGAGACGTACGTGGCCGTGGATCGATTCGGTGAGCCCGAGGAGTTCGTCGTCGGGGAGGTTGGCGAGGTGATCGAACCGAACCGCGTTGGCGTCGCGAAACAGCTGGGACCTGGCCAGGAAGGCGTTCGCCTCGGCGATCCCGTCGAACTGGTTCCAGGCCTCGTCCATCAACTCCTCCTGGAGGTTGTTGACGATCACCGTCCCGAGGCCAGCGGCACCGCGGTGGGTGGGATTTCCGTTGAGTTCGTCGAACCACCGAGGTACTTCGGCCGTCCACTCGTCGTCACCTCCCTCGGGTGGCGTCTCCGGCAGTCGATCGACGCGCGCGGGCCACTGGCCGTACAGCGGTGGCCCAACGACGCCGAGGTCAAGTTCCTCGTCGACCGCCTCCGTCCGGTTCAGGAGGCGTCTGAGTTCCGCCCCAACGTCGTCCTGGTAGCCGATCGACGGCGAGTGAGGCGAGCGAAGCGCCCCGGTGACAGTGACGACGCCACGATCGGTTTCGGGAACGGCGCCTTTCACCAGTGCTGGCGGACCCGGGTCCGTGACGTCGACGAAACTCGTCCCGATACCGTCGTCGGCCGGCTGTGGATCGAGCTTGTCCGCGAGCGTTCGAAAGTCACCCTCTGCCGCGCAGGTGAACGTCCAGGAGTGATACACCGGTAACCGTACGGACCCGTCGTCGCCCCAGGCGAAGGCGCGCTCGGCGTCCGCGGGATCGCGTCCGAGTCCGGTCAGCCGTCCCGCCTCGAAAGTCGGAACCACGCAGGCGCGATAACGTGTTTTCGCCTCGAGGTTTCGCGGAGAGATCAGTCGCGACCGCGTCGCCGTCGACGGTTCGGCGAGTTCCTCGAGGACGGCCGCGGCCGCCCCGTCGACGTGGTCGCCCAACAACTGGGCGTGTGCCCACGCCCACGATTCGGCCGGGTCTGGTAGTTCGTCGACTGGCGTTTCGACGATCGGCATCGACTTCGGGCCGACCGGCTCGTAGGAGACACCACGCCGGTCCCGGTCGATCACGACGAGACACAGCCAGGGATGCGTTCGTCCGGACTCGTCGGCCCGTTGCGGGCTGAACAGCCACGGCAACTCGGCGGAACCGAACTCGACGAGGGGAAACTGCGTCGGCGGGTGCGCGTCCGCGTTAGGACTTGGCTCTTGTCTGAGGATCGTCCGATCGTCGAGTCCAGTGACGTCGCCGGGACCGAACAGCCGCGCGTCGAGGTCGACGTCCAGGTTCTCGTCGCCGCCAGCGACCGTGAGCGTGATGCCGAGTTCCCCCGCGTCGACCGTGTCGGGGTCGACCGACCCGACGTCGCCGTTTTCGGGTTCCCACTCGAATTGCTCGTCCGAGCCGGGACGCAATCCCGGCCTGACGATCGGATAAAACCCGTAGCTCGTTCCGGTTCCGCCCTCGTCGTTGCCGCTCATGGCTCCCCTCCACTTGCTGAATTCACCATCCGATGGACCGATCGCCCGGGCGGTCGCCAGTGGTGGTTCACTCGTTCGTTATTCGTCGCGTCGTCGACTGGGGTGTTCCAGCTGATTTCGTATCCAAATTCGTCCATCGTTTCACTCGAGTTGGTCCCCCGCGACGACCTGGTACTGACTGGTCGCCCCGTCAGGTGCGTATCGTTCGATCGTGCGCTTCGCCTCGGCCTTCGTGTAGCCGCCGTCGTCGTGTCCGTCTAGGTCGACCGGTTCGAACGTGTCCGTTCGCACGATTCGGTAGCGCCGGTCGCTTGTTCCACCGGTAAAAGAGCCCTCGAGGGTGGCCTCGCTCGGTGTGGTCCCCTCGTCGACGGTCTCTTTGGGCGCCGGGCCGGACTCACAGCCGATCGTCTGTCGGTCGATCGTCGCACGAGTGAGTTGCCGAGTGATCTCGCTGCCCAGACTAGTGGGGACGACTTCGACTGCGTCGAACGAATCGAGCGCAACGCCGTAGTTGTCACACGCCTCGTCTCTGACAGACGTCTCGTAGGCCAACACCGTCCGCCGGGCGTTGTTCGCCAGGTTGGGCCCGTCGTCCGCCGTCTCCTGCCCGGCGTAGACGCCGCCGGATTCGAACCGCGTCCCGGCCTGCATCGACTCGAACGCCGGGCTGTCGAGGCGTTCGTCGTCCGAAAGGTCGAGGTACTCCCCGGGTGCGAATTTCTCCGTCACGGGCTCGCCGACCTCGAGCATCGGTTCAGCGTTCTCCGCTTCGCCGTCGACCGATGCACCTGCGATCTCGAAACGGGTCGCGTTGGCCGGTTCGGCGTTTCCGAATCGTTCGATCTCGAAGTCGAGCGGAACGACCGTCTGGCGAACGGATGGCGCCGCGAGCGGGTGGACGAGGATCGTCGGCGTCTCGTCCTCTCCGTTGTCCTCGACGTCGACGTCACTCGGGTCGCGGAGGGTGACCGGCGACTCCCCATCGCCGGGCAGACCAGTTTGCCAGTTTCCGGGCTGTTCGACCGCCGCCGCGAGTTTCGAGAGCACGTCGACGGGAGGCAAGGCGTCCCGGTCGTCCGCCGAACCGAAGGTGGCGTCGACCCGCACAGTCGCGGAGACGAAGGCGATACTGACCTTCACCTTTCCGTCGATGTGCCACGGGGACGGCCCCGACAGACTCCCCTCGAGGGAGACCGAAAACGTGGTCTTGAGCGCCCGAACTGACAGCGAGGCGATGATGTCGACGACGAACTCGAACGGGTCGAACTGAACCAGCGCGTCGAAGCCGAGTTCGCCGTCGACCGACGCCGGGCCGAACTCACCGGCGAAACTGCAGTTCGCCCCCGCCTGTACCGTGTTCGAGGTGACCGCGAAGTAGCCCTTCAGAACCAGGCTTGGGTTGCCTCCCGGTGGACCCAACGAGGCCCGGAGACGGCGCATATCGGCGAAAGACGCCGGCGGGTCGTACTGCGGATGGAATCCTCCCGCCGAGAGGAGGAAATCGGGCTGATCACCCCCGCGAATCCGTAGCCCGAAATCCCCCGAGAGGTCCCACGCCACCACGCGCGAATCGTACAACGAGGCGTGTAACTCGAGTTCAGGTACCGCCGGATCGATGATCCCGAAGACGCCAGCGTTGAGTTCGACCAGCGGGGCGACCTCGTCGGGGAGGACGGCGCTGATCCGTCCGAGGAGGACGATCCGAATCGAGGGGATCTCGACGAGAACCCCGAGATCGGCTGTGATCAGGGTCGGCGTCCCCCATCCCAGGCGAGCCATCGGCCCGAAGACGTGGTAGTCGGCCGTCGGTGGGAACGTCTCCCGGAGGTCGCTGACGATCCGCGGGGCGTTCTCGACGACGTCCTCGGGGAACAACACCGAGTCGAGCGTGCCGTCGCGGACCGCTCGTTTCAATGGGTCTGTCTTCACCCCGCGGTGGATGCCCACGAGCCCGCCGAGGCCGTTGAGCGTGAAGCCGAGCCCGAGTTCGATCGGCGGGAACTCCGCAGTGATCAGGACTAAGAGTGAGAAGCCGTCGCTCCCGTCGGGCATCCGCGTCGTCAGCAGCCCGACCGCGTTGAACGTCAGCTCCCCGACGTGCAACTGGACCGCGCCCGCGTAGCGCTCGTTCTCGTAGTCGAGCTCGAGGAAGCCACCGCCGGAGACACCCTCGGCGTCGATCGCGAGGCCGATGCCGTTCGGCGGGTCGAAGCCGACGTCGAGGTCGATCGGACCGAGCGACCCGTCGCCGTCCTCCGGGAAGGCGATAGTGGCGCGGATCCCCATCCGCTGGACGGTCCCGACGACGGGGCCGAGTTCGACCGAAGCGGAAGCGCTGGCGGTCAGCGTGACGCCTGGGTCGTCTTCGGCATCGTCGTCGACCCCGTCGGGAAGCGCTCCGACGTAGATCTCTTCCATAGAGATCGGACCGAGCTGGGCGTTCTGTGGAATCGCCGCCTCGAGGGTCCCGCCGCTCTCGAAGTAGAGGCCGCTTTTCGAGGACCAGCCGAGGGTCGCGTCGAAGTCGTACTCGATGCCATCCTCAGGGAGGACCGACTCAAGGAATCCATCACTTGCTTCGACGACGATTCTTCCCTCGATGGGCACGAGGAACCGGATCGTCGACTCGTCCTCGGTGTATTCGAATTGTACGACGGCACCGTACTCACCGATGTCGAGTCGAGAGTCGCCGTCGGCCCCCAATACGGGAGTATACGCCGATTCGTCCGGGGTCGCGTCGTGTACGACGCCTAATTCAGCCGTGAGGTTCGATTCGACTGGTACGTCGTCACTCATCCCCCGCAGACTCGTCTCGAGTTCACCCTCCGCGCCACGGACTGCTATGCCGTGGGACTCGAGAGATGCGTTACCAGAGATATTGGCCGAAAACGTCCAGTCGTCGTCCTTACCGAACGATGTCTCGGTACCTTCTTCGAGGATTCCACGAACGAATGGAACGAGCCCGAAACCGGCACCATCGTCGTCTGTCTCTGGGAGGGGAAGTATACGTAATCCGAGTACGGAGAGGACGTTTCCAACGGGGAGTGTGAGAACATTGACGGTAGCTTGCGGTGCGATGTTACCCACCGAGTCGACGGCAGGGAGATCGAGTATATCGTCGACGCCGAGTAACCGTTCGAGATGATCTGGGTGGGGTTCCGATAGCGACGTCGCCATTCCCTGTCGGGATGCGACTTCAGAAAGCAGCCCGACGACGAGTGCGAGTTTGGAGTACGAGACTCCCTCTTCATCCACAATCGTATTAGATATTTTTGTGTCCGGATCTTCGAAAATACCGGGGAGCGCTTGGTAATCGAACCGCCCGTAACTCGTGTCACCGGTTCGTTCGATGACACCGGTCAGAAAGAGGAGGTGGTGAACGTCACGGTGATAATCGTGAAGATACTTGATCAGCAGATAATCGAGTATCGTAAGTCCGAGGTCGTCGATATCGGCCGATTGAAAGTTGACCTCATCGAGCGTTTCGAGTCCTGTGATGAATTGTTCGACCGCCTCCACCCACACGGTCATATCTCCCATCTCAACGTCCTCACCACCGATCACGTCACTGATTCCGTCGACCAGCTGTTCGACCGAATCGACGAGGTCGTCCTGAATCAGGACCACTAAGTCCTCGAATTCCTCCTCGAGTAACACATTGCTAATTCCGGTGTCATCGACGAGCCGTGCGACCCCCGTCGGTCCCCCGTCGGCTGCGTTGACAATCGGTTTGATCAACAGGTACGATTCTCGTGCCAGTGTCCGTTGAAACCCAGACTGTTTCCGTTTCGTTGTCATTGATGACTCTCCTATGAATCCTCCCACAGTCCGACGTTGACGCCGTACTCGTGGCCGGTTCCCACATTGTCCAGAAGCGATTCGACGGCGCCCGTCGAGGCAATCCCGGTATGTTCCTGAACTTCGACTATCCGCCGGGAGACGCTCGGAGAGCCCGTGATATCGATATCGTAGACGACGTCGTCACCGACTCGGTCGGCGTACTCGCGCGGAAGGTAGAGCAGTTCGAGACACAATCGATAGGAACTGGAATTTGCGAGGTCGACCTTACCGAGCAGTGACTGGGGTGGGCCTCGCATACAGATCGCCAGTCGGTCTATGGATCGATCTGCGCCAAATCGGTCATCACCGTCAGGGAACAACAGTAAATTATCGACTCCGTTTTCCATCGTCCAACGCATCTCGTTGAACGACTGGGGCTCGACGCTTGGCCACGCCTTTACCTCCTCGAGGAGTGCGTCACCTTCACTGGGCATGTGTTCCCCAACTTTCGAATTGTCCGACCAGTCGAATCGAATAATGTGCTGGCCGAGCAGATCTGGCTCTTCCTGATTGGTCTCTTGCCACCACGGATACTCCGGTCCACTCGTGCAGATTGCCTCGAAGTCCTCCGTCACTACCTGATCGGTGCCGTCATTTTCTAGAACGGATGGTACGTAGGGACACTGCGTTTCCCAGTTCGGGGCCCCACGATCACCGTGTTGTTCGTCTAGCTTGATCCGATGGAGAACTGGACAGTGATACACCGGTTTCTCCGGAGAGATGCCGCCGTAGACAATAATTGGACGGATGAACAGCGTCCCGTCTCGTTTGATCCGATCGTTTTCCTGTTCGATCTGAATGTACAAGTCTTCGACACCCGCATCCGCATCCCTTGGGTCTCTGTGAAGATACGCAGCTACTCCCTTATCTCCAAGCGCGGTCGACTGGGACTGGAACGCGGATATCTGTCGTTGAAGATCGGCTTGCTCAACCGGGGCAGTCGGGTCAGATACACGAGCAGAGAATCCGAATACCGGCCGATCCGGGTTGAAGAAGGCCACGTCGTCAAGATCCACGCCATCATCGTCGTAGATACCGACCTCGTCCCGGTATGAAGAGCCATATATACTGTACTCGAACAGCTGGTCGAGATCGGTTCCCGAGAACACGACCAGAAGGATGTCGTAGACGATTGTGGCCAGTTCCGCAGCGACGATGAGCTGTCCTTTTCCAGGAACAAGTGCCCGGGGGGCGATCCGCTGTAACCGTCGTTGGATCCGGTCGATACCGTACATCTCTGCCAAGAGGGCGACTCCGGCAGTTGCGGCGGACGCGCCCAGCACGAGACTTGCTTCAGTCTCGCCACGCCGGTGGCGTTCGTCCGCCTGCTGGATTGTCGTTACCAGGCCTAGTACCGACATCGTCTTCCCGACGACGTCGCTCGTCGTCTCAACAGTGCCGAAGAAGTGTTCGCCGTATTCCGGTTCGTGCGTGAGCGCCTTGAACCATTGTGGGGAAAATCCTTCGACGATTTCTCCATCAATGTCTGATAGAAAGGTGTCGCCTATCATATTCACGAAGGAGAGAAACCCCGTTCCGATCGTCTTGAGATCATCATCGGAGACTGAGTCACCGTCCACAAGACCACTCGTGATTCCGTACAGAGCGCTGCTGTACGAGTACGCTGAAAATACGATTTGTAGACTAGCAACTGCATTCTGGGGGGCAGCTGCCTGAGGACCGTTCCCGTCTTTGCCCTCCTCGAATATCGTTTCGAGAAGGTTTACGGAGTTGCTGGCGACCCCAATGCTATCGTCTACGTCCCAGGATTCGGCCGATTCTATGGGACGAATCTCCTCGTCGTCACTCGCATTTCGAAAGTGAAGCGGCCCATCAGACAGAGCACTGTAATTGTCCCAGTCGGAGAGCGCATCCGCGAAGTCCGCGTCAGATACGAGTAACGACGTGACCTGGGCGTGCAACGTTGCAAAGACATCCGCTCGTCTGTCCCGGTCCAGGTGATTGCTATACTCAACGTAGTACGTCGCACCGGCGAGCAATTCAATGAGGATGTCCTGTAAATCGCCTGCAACGGACGACGCATCTGGACTCATCCAGTTGAGCCGATCGTTCTCATCAAATAGCTGATCGCGGACCCCTGGGTTGATCGAGAGGACTGGGTACACGCCGCCCGGTTCCTCAGATGTGTCGGGGGGATCGATAATGTTGAGGGGATCCAGGCAATCTCCACTCGATCGCCACGTGAACATACTGGCCAACATTTTGAGGCCGGTTTCCGACTCGCTGAGCCCGGAAAGGACTGTCGAGAGGTAGGATAACTGCGTCTGGTATGGAAGCGACGACAGTTGCTGGAAGAACGTGTCCGTCGACTCACCCGACAACCTAGCGCCCGGTTTGTAACCCGCCAACCACTCGAGCCCGTCGTGAAACCGGTCCAGTTCCGTGTAGTTCGGATTGTCGATACCGTGCAACACAATGAGGGCCAATTTGACTGAGTAGTTCTCGATGCCGGCTCTGTCGGCTACGATGTCCCAGCCGTGCCGGTGGAATAGCGATGGGGTCCCAACGTTCCGTTCGGCCTCACGGCGGACGTGTGGTCCGATCTCGTAGATGTTATTCGGGCGTGCCTCCGCCCGTCTACGGTTTATACTCGGGAGATCCCGTTCGTACTCTTCCATAGCCCGATCCGGCGTGACGCCGCTCGGAATTCTGTACTCTATCGGATCGAGCTCGTCCGGAGAGCCAAATCCGAGCAGCCCGTAGAGGCCTCCATTGTCGAGACGGGCCGTCGCTAACGAAGGGTCGTCGTCGTCGCTATATATCTTCATCTCCTGCAAATTTTGCAAATACGAGTCCCTGTACGCCTCGGCCTCGATACCCAGATCCTCGAAGTGATTCTCCTCTCCTACGTCGGTCAGGAACTGCTGGACGACGTCCCACAGTCGAATCTGGGCAACCCGGGACGAATTCTCGAGTATTGCGGGATGATCACTGGCGAGAGTCGTATTCGACTCGATGTTTCGGTTCCAGGATCGAAGTGCGGTCTGATACCGATCGGCGTACAGTACGGCTGTTCGGAGGAGATTTCTGTCTCCGACTTTGTCCATCATCGCTGGAGGAAACACAGAATCTTCGACGGTGACGGTCACCGACAGTTCTCCGATCTTCCCGTTCTCATCGAACGCCGTGCAGGTAACCGTATGTGTTCCAGCAGTGTCCCAGCTCGTATTGTTTTGAAATGGTGGACCGTCTCTGTCCATGTCCTCCATCTCCCAAGACTCTCCGCTCAAGGGATCTGTGTGCTCGACGACCCACTCAACGTGGGGGTCCTCAACGGTGACTGAAAAGTGTTCGATATCGGCGAACGGGATGACTACCCTGAATTCGACGCGCTGTAATTTTTCTACCAACAACTCGAGCGGTTCGTCGTCGGTGAATAGTGTACGAAGGGCCCTCTCGTCTCTCGTCTCACCATCGCCTATCTCGGTTTGGACGTATACATGTAAACCGACGTCCGAGGGATCTGTTTCGCTCATGACGGTCGGTTTCCTTGTGTTCCCCCACCAGACACGGTTACGCAACCACCGTCTCGCGTCCAACCAGCGGGACGTTCAGACGCAGACGCGGTCTTCGGCCTTCGTTCGCGGCGCGTCCTCAGTGCACCAACACACGCCAAAGTTGTTCCAACAGTATTCCAACGATTGGCGTGTTCCCCATCTCGTGTTGTCGAGACTCGGCCTGACATCCACGTCCATGCATATCGTCGAAACCCAGAACCGAGATCGCCGAACCGGTTCGTCCAACCAATCGCTGTGTCACTGCGCGTGGTCGTCGGGAAGTCAGGGTGGTGACAGAGAGTACGTTTCCCAGCCGGATTCGTCTCCCTTAGTGTGCGGTTCAGGACGTTCGATGACCGCTTTGATTGACGTGTCGCTGTCGTTCGATGAGGTTCAATTGTCATGGTATCGGAGTCTAACTTACCGGGCAGGTAGTGTAGAGACACCAGAATTGGTTTGGAGCAGTGCACTCACGACCGTTTGGGGCGACTTCAACGTTCCGCGGAGCATCAATATCGTGCTACTTGTGGAATTCATATAACTAATAACTATACCTTACTTTGAAGGAACCAACTCGTTGCATCACGTTCGGAAATAGATGAATATTCGACGAAAAACGCGGTACTCCGGACAATTACTGAAAAGTAACCTTCGGTCGCTGTGCCGTTAAAACTCCTCCGCCGGTGGTGCGATCCCCTCGTCTCCGTCGACCTCGAGATCGAACTCCTCACGAACCTCCCGGATCCGATCCCGAATATCCGCCGCGAGTTCGAACTCCAGATTACCCGCCGCTTCCTCCATTCGCTCTTCTAGGTCCGCAACGTACCGCGCCGCCTCGTCGTCGTCGGCGAGGTCCTTTCCGGAGACGCCGCTGGTGTCGGTTTTGCTTCCGGGCAGGTTGGTCTCGCCGACTTCCTTCTCGATGGTCGTGGGCTCGAGTCCGTGTTCTTCGTTGAACTCCTGTTGGATTTCGCGACGGCGCTGGGTCTCTTCGATCGCCGACTCCATCGCGTTCGAGGGGTCGTCGGCGTACAGCACCACTTCGCCGTTGACGTTTCGGGCGGCCCGACCCATCGTCTGGACGAGCGTCGTCTCCGACCGGAGAAAGCCCTCCTGATCGGCGTCCAGAATGGCCACCAACGAGACCTCGGGAATGTCTAGTCCCTCCCGGAGCAGGTTGATCCCCACGAGGACGTCGATCTCGCCCAACCGCAGGGAGCGGATGATCTCGTGGCGCTCTAAGGTGTCGGTCTCGTCGTGCATGTACTCGACGGCGACACCGGCCTCGTCCAGATATTCGGTCAGGTCCTCGGCCATCCGCTTGGTGAGCGTCGTGACGAGCGTGCGCTCGTCGCGGTCAATACGCTGGTCGATCCGGTCCATGAGGTCGTCGACCTGCCCGCTGGCGGGCGAGACCTCGATCGCGGGGTCGACGAGGTGGGTCGGCCGGACGATCTGCTCTGCGATCCGGTCGCTCTCCTCGCGCTCGTAGTCGGCGGGCGTCGCGCTGACGTACAGCGTCTGGTCGGTCTTCTCTTCGAACTCCTCGAAGGTCAGCGGCCGGTTGTCGTAGGCGGTCGGCAGTCGGAAGCCGTTCTCGACCAGCGAGTCCTTCCGGGACTTGTCGCCGGCGAACTGACCCCGGATCTGGGGCAGGGTGACGTGGGATTCGTCGACGACGGTCAGGAAGTCGTCCGGGAAGTAGTCCAACAGGGTGTAGGGTGCCTCGCCGGACTCCCGATCCGAAAGGTACAGTGAGTAGTTCTCGATCCCCGAACAGTAGCCCGTCTCCGCCATCATCTCGAGGTCGAAGGTCGTCCGCTCTTCGATGCGCTGGGCGGCGATCAGATCGCCCTTTCGCTCGAAGTAGGAGATGCGGGAGTTCATGTCCTCGCGGATCTCGTCCATCGCGTTCTCGAGTTTCGTCTCCGGGATCGAGTAGTGCTCTGCCGGGTGGACGAGCACGGCGGGTTCCTCGCCCTGCACTTCGCCCTCGAGGGGATCGACCTTGACCATGCGGTCGATCTCGTCGCCCCAGAGTTCGACGCGGACGGCGTAACGGCCGTACATCGGGTAGATCTCGACGGTGTCGCCGCGCACGCGGAAGGTCCCCTGGGTGAAGTCGACGTCGTTGCGCTCGTAGTTCAGATCGACCAGCCGCGCCAGCAACTCGTCGCGGCCGACCTCCTCGCCGACCTCGAGACGCAGGGACATGTCGATGTAGTTGCGCGGGTCACCGAGGCCGTAGATCGCCGACACGGAGGCGACGACGATGACATCCTCGCGCGTGAGGAGGGAACGGGTTGCGGAGTGGCGGAGGCGGTCGATCTCGTCGTTGATCGAGGCGTCCTTGTCGATGTAGGTGTCGCTTTGCTCGACGTAGGCCTCGGGCTGGTAGTAGTCGTAGTAGGAGACGAAGTACTCGACGGCGTTCTCGGGGAAGAGGTTCCGGAACTCCTCGTAGAGCTGCGCCGCGAGGGTCTTGTTGTGGGCGATGACCAGCGTCGGTTTCTGGACCTCCTCGATCACCCACGAGACGGTGTTGGTCTTCCCCGACCCGGTGACCCCGAGCAGGGTCTGTCTGTCGAGTCCGTTCGCGAAGCCGTCGGCTAACTGCTCGATGGCCTCCGGCTGGTCCCCGGCGGGGTCGAACGGGGCGTCCACATCGAACGGGTGGTCGACATCTGGACGGTCCGGTTGCAGCGGTCCTCGAGTGTCGCTCACGATGATTTCGATATGGGCCGGAGGCACTTTACCCGCTCGCTTGTCGGTCGTGGGTGGTCCGCTGGCGGCGACCGGAGACGGTCGAACCGGGTCGTGAGAGCGGCAGTCGCCGGCCAAGGGTTTTCCCGCGATAACGTAGTGATTCCCGATATGACCCCCGACCAGACGCAACTCGCCCGCGCTCGAGACGAACTCGAGGAGGCAGCCAAGACGGCCGGCGACGATGACGACGTTCGTGACCCGGTTCACGAGACGGCCGCCGCGTTCGCAGAGCTCGCGAACGGAGACCAGCAACCGGACCACGCCGTGATGGACGAACACCTCAATGCGCTCCGGCAGGCCAAACAGCACGCTGACGGCGAAACCGGAGAGCACATCGAGGAGGCCCTCGAGTACGCCGAGGAGTATCGAGAAGAACTACCGCAGGGCTGACTCAGTTTCCGATTCCGTTTCCGTCCACGCCGTCGCGCTCTGCGGCGTCGACGGCCTCGAGCAACACCCCCATCACCGCCGTCGTGGCCTGCTGGCCGGTGACATCGGTCGTCTCGAGCCGGCTCGTCGTTCGATCGCTCGCTTCCGGAATGAGAACTGGCAACGGGAACCAACGACTCGAGAGCCGGTGCGAGGAGGGGCAACCGTTTTCCGCGGATTCGTGGTACGGCGTGCTATGCCCTCGAGTCCCGTCACGACGTGGGAGTACGAGACGGTGCGACCACCGCGCGAAGCGACCATGGAGGAGGCCGACGATCCGAAAGACGTGTTGAACGACCTCGGGAGCGACGGGTGGGAACTCGTCGACACGATCGACTACACCGGCGGGGGGACGAAGTACCTCGTCTTCAAGCGACCGGCCAGCGGCGGCGACGGTGACGGCGATGAGTGACGACGAGATCAGTACCGAAGACACGATGCGCGAGCGGGCCGACGAGAGTCGAGTCAAGCTCTGGTTGCTCCTCGGGGCCAACCGGCTGATCGTCACGGGCGTCCTCTCGGCGAGTTTCTTCGTCCTCTTCATGCTCGGCGCGGTCGTCGATCCGACGCTCTCGGACATGTTAGAGGAGCGGGCCGTCATCGAGTCGCTGTTCGCGTCGATGATCGGCGCGCTCATCACTGGCGTCACGCTGGTCGTCACCATCAGCCAGCTGATCGTCTCCCAGGAGAACGGGCCGCTGGGCGAGCAACGCCAGCGGATGAGCGAGACGATGGACGTCCGCGAGTACGTGACGGAACTGGTCGGCAAACCCGCACCGGCCGACCCCTCGGCGTTCCTCCGGAGCATCGTCGACGTCACGCAGACGCGCGCCGACCACCTCCGCGACACCGTCGAGGGCGGCGACCCCGACCTGCAGGACGAGGTCGACGAGTTCGTCGACAGCCTCACCGGCAACGCCGACACCGTCCGCGAGCAACTCGAGGGTGCGAAGTTCGGTTCCTTCGACGTCGTCTACGCCTCGATGAACTACAATTACGCCTGGAAGATCTTCCAGATCGAGCGTCTGGAGGACGACTACGAGGATGTCCTCGACGAAGACCAGCAGGAGGCACTCGACGAGCTTCGGACCTCGCTGGTCATGTTCGGCCCCGCACGCGAGCACATCAAGACGCTGTACTTCCAGTGGGAACTGATCGATCTCTCACGGCTGATCCTCTACGTCGCGATTCCGGCGTTGCTCATATCGGGGATGATGATGACGTTCGTCGACGCGTCGACGGTTCCCGGGTCGACGCTGGGGACGGAGAACCTCCTCTGGCTCGTCGGACTCACGTTCACGATCACGCTCGTCCCGTTCCTAATGTTGACGTCGTACGTGATGCGGATCGCGACGGCCGCGAAGCGAACGCTGGCGATCGGCCCGCTGATCTTGCGGGACTCCCAGCGCTAGGGGTAACCACGGATCACTGCACCCGTTACAGTATCACGACAGAAAGTATGTCAATTATAGGGCTGGTCTGATTTGTCGTGTAGAGCGCGCTCTTGGAGGTCAGATCGATATGCCCACGTTGCCCCGAAACCTGCGCCAACAACAATTCCTGCAAAAAGCCCGAGTAAGCCTCCAATTGAGGCACCAACTAATCCGCTCAACAGCGCAAGTGAAATTACTACGCCGTCTTTATAATCCATACCGATATTTCGGAGTAGAACACCATGAATATTCGGGTCTGACAATACATCGGTGAATGAAAACGGGCATATGGACTCGAATAATATACCTGGTTGATCGATAAGTAAGCCAAAGAGTCCGAGCTCACTCGTACCGCAACGCGTCGATCGGATCCGTGCGCGCGGCCCGCCACGCCGGATAGAGCCCGGCGAGAACGCCGACGAGGATCCCCACGGCGATCGCGAGCGCGACGTACTCGAGTGGGTAGACCAGCGGGAGGTCGATGTACCACGCGCCGAGGTAGCCCGCGGCCAGACCCAGCGCGGTGCCGAAGATGGCGCCGACGACGCCCAGCACGATCGACTCGGTGAGGAAGAGTCCCAGAACGTCCCGATTCTGTGCGCCGACGGCCTTCATGATCCCGATCTCGCGGGTTCGTTCGGTCACCGAGACCAGCATGATGTTGGCGATGCCGATCGATCCGACGAGCAGCGAGATGGCCGCGATGCCGACGATGAAGTTCTGGAGCAAGTCGAGAATGTCCTGGAGTTGCTGGAGTAACTCCGTGCTCGTCTGCATCGTGACGGTGTGGCCGTCACCCATGAGCTCGCTGGCGTCGGACTCGTCGCTCTCGAGGTAAGCCGTTGCAGCGTCGCGGGCGCCGTCGATATCCGCGTCGTCCGTCGAGTGGGCTTCGACGACGATTGCGAGGTATCGTGCGCCGTCGTTGGTGTCTCCATCTCCGTCTCCGCCTTCGTTTTCGTCGCCACCCCCACCGTCACCGACGCCCAGCCCCGCAGCCTGTTCGGCGTAGTAGGGGTCCGTTGGCACGTAAATCCGCGGCGATGCCTCGAACCCCTCGAAGGGGCTCAATCCCTCGGAGGTATCCGTGATTCCGACCACTTCGATCGTCGTCGTCTGGCCGCCGAGGATCGTGAGCGTGAGTTCGTCGCCGACCGAAACGGGGTCGTCGAACTGCTCGGCGGCGGCGGGATTGATCACCGCCTCGCGTTCACCCATCTCGAACTGCCGGCCCTCCCGGAGGTCTCCCTCGCGGATGTACGACGGCCCGGCGGCGATCAACCCGTCACCCTGTGCGACCTGCTCGTCGCCGTCCGAGACCGCCTGCGTCTGGATCGAGGCGTAGCCGTAGGCCGCTTCTACTTCTTCGAGGTCGCGTACTTCGTCGAGGTCGTGCTGGCTGAAGACCGGCTGTGCACCCGCGAGCGGGCCGCCTTCGGTGTCCTCGTCGGCGGCCCAGCCGTAGAGGTTTCGCTGGTCGTCCGGGCTGATGTCGCCGATGATTCCCGCCTGCAGGCTCGCACCCAGCGTGACGAACGCGATGACCGCCGCGATGCCGATGACGATTCCGAGCATCGTCAGCGCCGAGCGCAGTTTGTGTCCGCGGATCGACCGCCAGGCGAGGCGGAGGCTCTCGAGGGGGTTCATCGATCGGGTCCGGTTCCAGTGTCGTCTTCGTTCGTGCTCCCGTTCCCGACCGGCTCTGCGTCGGTTTCCGTTTCCATCTCGGCCGCATCGCTCGTTGCAGTGCCGGATCCCGTCTCCGGACCGACACCCTCGAGTTCCTCGATTCGCTCGATCTCGCCGTCGAGCAAGTGGACGATCCGCTCGGCGCGCTGGGCGACGTGGGGTTCGTGGGTGACCATCACGATCGTGTGTCCCGAGGCGTAGAGGTCCTCGAACAGCGAGAGGATCTGCTCGCCGGTTTCGGTGTCGAGATTTCCAGTTGGCTCGTCCGCGAGGACGATCTCCGGATCGTTGACGAGCGCCCGCGCGACCGCGACACGCTGGCGCTGGCCGCCAGACAGTTCGTTGGGCCGGTGGTCGCCCCGGTCGCCGAGTCCGACCCGCTCGAGTAACTCGCGAGCGCGGTCGGTTCGCTCACCGGCGCCGATCCCCTGAAAGAGCTGCGGGAGCGCGACGTTCTCGAGGGCCGTGAGTCGGGGCATGAGGTTGAACGTCTGGAAGACGAACCCGACTTCGGTTCCCCGGAGTTCGGTTCGTTCGCGGCCGCTCAGTTCCGTCACCGCCTGTCCGCCGACGGTGATCTCGCCTTCCGTCGGCGTGTCGAGACAACCAACGAGGTGCATCAGCGTCGACTTGCCCGACCCGCTGGGACCCATGATCGCGGTGTAGGAGCCGCGCGGAATCTCGAGGGAGACGCCGTCGAGGGCGTGGACCGGTTCGCCGAGGTGGT
The DNA here is from genome assembly GCA_025517485.1 of Natronoglomus mannanivorans. Classification (GTDB taxonomy): domain Archaea; phylum Halobacteriota; class Halobacteria; order Halobacteriales; family Natrialbaceae; genus Halomontanus; species Halomontanus mannanivorans. Next base: position 100,994 of record JAOPKB010000002.1, read on the forward strand.
AGGTCTTCCTGACGTTCGAGAGGGAAACTGCCGTCTCTCCGCCGGTCGTTGTTTTCGTCGTCGGTCCCGTTCCCGGTCCCGTCCCCGATCCCGATCCTGTCTCCGACCCTGACCCTGATCCTGACCCAGGCTCTGGACCCGTATTCGACATACGACCAACACACCACCGCGAGCGAAAAACCTTGGCAGGCGGGAAGTGCCTCTCGAGTCGTCTCCAGACGTCTGCGGCTCTGACGAACGGACAGGGCGAACGGTCTGGAACCCAGATGGGTGCGCGAACGGTCTAGAACCCAGACGGGAACGAACGCGAAAATGGATAATAAATCACACACAACTACTATACTCGCGACCTGCAGACTATCGGCAATGGTTCGCTGGAAGCGCCTCGGGTCCGTGTCAGCGTCTGCAGTCGACGGACGGTCCGTGGTCGTCGCGCTCGGTGTGCTCTACGTTGCACTCGCAGTTGGATGGGGGTACGTGCTGGTCTCCCGGGAGACGTCGTCCGCGAGTCTCGTGCTCGTCTCGCTCCTGATCGGCGGCCCCGGAATCGTCCTCCTCTACGGCGGGTCTCGACTCCCGGAAACCGACATCCGTCCCGAATTCTACGCCACCGTCGCGGGCAGGTCGCTGATCGGACTCGGCGTGATGGTAACGATCCTCGGCCTCTATCACCTCCAGCCCGACGACAGCCTCGCCGGGTCGTTCCAGACCGTCCTCATCCTCACGGCACTCAGTACCGTCGCCGGCTTCGGGATCGGGATCAACGACGCACAGGCCCGATCGCGTGCGTTCGACGTCGAAGAGCGAAACCGGGAACTCGAACGGACCCGATCGCACGTCGAAGAACGCAATCGGGAACTGGAACAAATCCGATCGCGACTCGAGGAACGTAATGGGGAACTCCAGCGAACGCAGGCCGAACTCGAGGAGACGGTGTCGGAGTTAGCGGCGTCGAACGAGCGGTTAGAACAGTTCGCCTACGCCGCCAGCCACGACCTCCAAGAGCCGCTGCGGATGGTCTCGAGTTACCTCCAGTTGATCGAGCGTCGGGCTGACGACGAACTCTCCGAGGAGGCCGAGGAGTTTCTGGCGTACGCCGTCGACGGTGCCGAACGGATGCGCGGAATGATCGAGGGATTGCTCGAGTACTCCCGCGTCGAGACGCAGGGGGAGCCGGTAGAGCCCGTCGAACTGGACGACGTTCTCGCGGACGTCCGTACGGACCTCCGGATGAGAATCGAGGAGTCCGACGCGGAGATCACGGCAGACTCCTTGCCTCGAGTCCAGGGCGATGCGGGACAACTTCGGCAGGTCTTCCAGAACCTCCTGAGCAACGCGATCGAGTACAGCGGCGACGAACCCCCACAGGTCGATATCACTGCCGAGCGACGGAGCGAAGCGACGTGGACGGTTTCGGTCCGCGATGACGGTCTTGGAATCGACCCCGCCGACCAGGATCGGGTCTTCGAGGTGTTCGAACGGCTTCACAGTCGGGCAGACCACGCCGGCACCGGCATCGGGCTCGCGCTCTGTCAGCGGATCGTCGAGCGCCACGGCGGCGAGATCCGGGTCGACTCCGAGCCCGGCGAGGGTGCGACCTTCTCGTTTACGCTGCCGGCGGTCGACGAGCAGGAGGGATGATTCGACCGTCTCTACGCTTCGTTTCACCGTCGCTCACCTCGCACCTTCCATCTCACTTTTTCCCTTTTCACCGGCTCTGTTGAAATCCTCTTCTGTATAGACTTATTCGCGTGAATCTACTGCACATTACACGTGCATATCTTGCACTGGAGTGCATTCGATCTGACGGCCTCAAATCATCACTCCACCGTTATTAAAGGAAACTACTTATTAACAAGGCACTAACAACGTTTGGCATGAGTGACTCAGACAAACTCACTGAAGCCGAGATTCAGGGGATTGTGAGGCAGGAAATATCTAGAGTTGGCCGTTCAGTTCTCTCGATCGTTGTTTGGACATTGCTCGCAGGATTCACTATACTCATCGGCCTTCAGGCGATTCAAATAGCATTCTATCTGGATGGGGTAGCTGCTGTAGCCGTTGCTATAGTCGGTATACTCGTTGTAGGTGCTAGCATTTCTCTACTTTATTATCTTCACTGGCCCAGTAAGAAGTAACATGAAGTTTGTAGATTGAATTGATATCCGCAGTCCCATAGTACAGGTGATCCAGTAGATCTGGGACGGAATGAATGTGCTCATCGTGTTACATAGGTTCCCTGTACTGATCGTTAGAGGGCACGGTCGAGATTGTGGACGAGACACGCAAGGGCGAGTTCACGAAACTGCTTCCACCAGCGTCGTGAACGGATGAACGCACCGTATCTTCGCTTGAGTCGAGCGTTCACCGTTTCGCTCTGGCTCCGTTGACCATAGAGTTTAGCTGCTGAATCGTCAACTTCGCCCGTTTCCTGTAGTGCTTCGAGGCGTGACTGCGGTCGAAGCCCGAGACGTCATGCTTCCTCAACAAATCGGAGCAACCGAGACTTTGGGAGAGTCTGCATCTACTCACACTTCCGACTGAATCTGTAACTCACTGAGGATTTCAACAGAGCCTTTTCACCTTATTCGCCCCACCCACCCATCCCCACCCCACCCACCCCTGCAAGAGGCTTATCTCGCCAGAACACCTTCGTTCAGCTACCATGAACCTCGAGGCAGTCTACTGGCTGGCGGTCTTCGTCGTCGTCATGATTCCAGTCTGGGCGGTCTTTCTGTTCGTTCGCTCCCGTCTCGGCGTCTCCAGACAGGCCTGGTCGGCCGCCTCCTACGGAGGGATCGGTCCTGAGCCCCACCACTCGAGCGAGTCGGGCGAGCCCCAGTTTCGAGACCCCCGCGACCGGCCCGGACACTGCCCCTCGTGTGGCGAGCCGATCGACGAGTACGAGTTCGATCGATGCTGGAACTGCGCACGAACGGTTCGGTGACGGACTCGAGTCCGTGATGATTTCCGAACCCGCTCCCGAACGTCGTCTTCGATTCCACGACCAGTCGCTTCGACCGTCAGCAGTCACACACCGACGGGACTGACGGCGATCGAGGAGTGTTCGTGGTCGACAGATAGTAGCGATTCTCTGACAGTGTAGAGCCCATGATGATTTATGGGCTGGTTCTCAATTGGTAGTCAGTCAATCGATGTCGGGTGGAGATCAGCCGGACGGGTCGGCGTCCGGAGTCGATGGGAATCGGAACACGAACAGTGGTATCGACGGAGCCGACGACCGGAACCGGAACCGGGACGGCACAGTCCACGACGACCCCAACCCCGACCCCGAGACCGAGCGAACATCGGCGATCGCACCGACCGGTCCCACGTCGAAACGACGGATCAAGGAGACAGTTCTCGCGGAAGTCGAGGCAACGTTCGACGAACGAACCGGGGAGACGTTTCTCGGTCGCCCGTCGACTGCGTTCATCGAGAACGAGTTCTTCGATTTTAGCTACCTCGACGACTACGACGAAGTGGAGCGCTACTGGGTGAACCGCCCGTTCGCGTACGTGACGGTGCTGTACGACGAGGCGACGAACACCAATCGATATCACGTCGTCGAACCGGAACTCGACACCTTCGAAGAGTACGTTCGCGAGGACCTCATCCGGGCGCTGCGAAGCGATCTGATGTACAAGGAGTTCGACGGATCGATCGATCAGGCTGCCGTGTTCGATGCGGAAGTTCCGCGAGTAATGCGCGAACACGCCGCGACCGTCGGTGACGGCTCGCTCCAGCAACTCCTCTATTACCTTCGTCGGGACTTCGTGAGCTACGGGAAGATCGACCCGATCATGCGCGATTGGTCAGTCGAGGACATCTCGTGTGACGGCGCCGACCAACCCGTATTCGTCTACCACCACGGCTACCGCGACCTCCGAACGAACCTCTCGTTCGGTGACGACCGGCTGAACACCTACGTCGTCCGGCTCGCCCAGCGGGCGGGCAAGCACCTCTCGGTCGCGGACCCGCTCGTCGACGCCTCGCTGCCCGACGGCTCTCGTGTCCAACTAACACTCGGCGGCGAAGTGACGACCCGAGGATCGAACTTCACCGTCCGGAAGTTCGCCGAGGTCCCGTTCACGCCGGTCGATCTCGTCAACTGGGGGACGTTCTCGCTCGAGCAGATGGCCTATCTGTGGCTGGCCGTCGAGAACAATGCGTCGCTCATGTTCGCCGGCGGGACGGGGTCTGGAAAGACGACCAGCCTCAACGCCGTCTCGATGTTCGTGCCACCGGAGAGCAAAGTCGTCTCGATCGAGGACACGCCGGAGATCACGCTTCCCCACGACAACTGGATTCAGAGCGTCACCCGCGAAGGGACCACCGGCGGCGGGCGCGGCTCCGTCGGGATGTTCGACCTCCTGCAGGCCGCGTTGCGACAGCGCCCGGAGTACCTCGTCGTCGGCGAGATCCGCACCGAAAGCGACGTCGCGCTCACGTTCTTCCAGTCGATCGCCACCGGACACACGGCGTACACGACGTTTCACGCCGACTCCGTGCGAGGGCTGTTGAGCCGGCTCCAGAACGAGCCGCTGAACGTCCCGACGCAGATGATCGGCAACCTCGATATCGTCTCGATCCAACAGCAGACGACCCACGAGGGAAAACGCGTCCGGCGGAACAGACGACTCGTCGAGTTCTCCCGCGACGACACGGATTCTGACGAGATCGATCCTCACGAAGTGTTCGAGTACGACGCCCGATCCGACAGTTTCGAGCAAATCACGGGATCGGCTGTACTCGGGGATATCGCGGACGAACGAGGCTGGACGCCCGGCCGCATCGAGCGGGAGCTCGACCGGCGCGAAGCGGTTCTCGAGTACCTCCTCGAGGAAGGGATTACGGACTACGAGAGCGTCGCACGAGTCATTCAAGGGTTTATCCGCGACCCGGAATACGTTCTCGAAGAAGTGCGCGCCGGCGAGCTCGATCCCGAAGAGATCGCGATCGCGGAGGACGACGACTGACCCGTGACCGACCGCGATCGGTTCCCCGGTGACGATTCCGAAGACGACGACAGCGACGGTTCGAAGGACGACGACAGTATCGGACCCGAGGTACACGAACCACCGTTCCGGGGTCCGACACTCGACGAAACGACGGCCGAGGCGGTACTCGAGGATGCGGTCTACGGGACGGGAGTGTCGCGTGATGGAGTGCTCAGAGAGGGGGTCGTCGATGCATCGGATTCGGGGGTGGAGTTGGAATCCGAATCGGACCCCGAACCCGAATCGGAACCAGAGCCAGGAGTAGAACCGGAATCCGAATCGGACCCCGAACCCGAACCCGAAGAAGCGCTCAGCCAACCGCTCGTCGACGAACGCGACCTCAGCGCGACGGAACGGGCGGAACTCCGCGAGGCCTACGGCCGTGTTCGCGCGTTCTTCAAGAGTCGGTCGGTGCGATATCGCGGTCTCCAGCGGCGGCTCCAGCAGGCCCGCGTCCGTGACACCTACGACGAATACCTGACGACCAGCGTCACGGTCGCGGTCGTCGCCGCACTCCTGGCCGGAGTCGTGACCAGCGTCGTGCTCGTCGCGGTGACGGTCATCGCAGAGCCCGCCGTCCTCGAGGCGCCGGTCGGCGACGGCGACTGGGGACGGGACGTCTTCCTGACGAACTCGCTGGTGATCGCGGCGCTGACGGTTCCGCTGGTGGTTTCACTCGTTACCGGCGCGACCGCGTGGATCGTGCGCAACTATTACTACCCGCGCAGCGTCGTCGCGGCTCGACGCAGGAGCATCGCGCTCAATATGCCGTACGCGATCACCTTCATGTACGCACTCACCAGCGGCGGAATGAACTTCATCGAGGTGTGTCGCCGGCTCGGAAACAGCGAGGAGGTATACGGCGAGGTCGCAAACGAGTTCGACCTCGTGGTCCGGGAGATCGACCTGTTCGGCAACGACCTGTTGCAGGCCCTGGACAACGTCCAGACGCTGACGCCGAGCGAGAGTCTCCAGCAGTTTCTCGACGACCTGTTGGGCGTCCTCGAGTCCGGCGGCGACCTCGAGACGTTTCTCGAGGCGGAGTCAGAGGAGGCCCTCGACGACGCCCTCGACGAGCAAGAGTCGTTCATCGAGACGCTGGGCGCGCTCAGCGAAGTGTTCGTCGTCGCGTTCATCGCTGCACCGCTCTTTCTCATCGTCGTGTTGATGGTCGTGAGCTTCCTCGGCGCGAACACGGTCGGGGTGATCGCCGCACTCGTGTACGTCGTGTTTCCGCTGGCGATGGTCGGGTTCCTGCTCGTCGTCGATTTGCTCTCCCGCCCGTACGAGGTGCCGACGACTAGTCTCACGGTCGAACAACGGCGGACGATCGAGACGGCCGACGTCGCGGACGATCCGCGGTTTGCCGCCTACTGGCGATCGAAACAGGAGACCGGCCTCAGGGCCTTCCTCTCTGACCCGTTTCGAGCGATCCGGCGCCGTCCCGTGCGCTCGCTGTGGCTGACGGTTCCCGCCGGTGTCGGCGTCGCCGGACTCGCAGTCTGGGCTGGCTTCGTCGAGGCGTCCGTCACGGGTTTGTTCGCGACACCGCTCCGAACGACCGTCGGACTCGCCGTCGTCCCGCTTGTGACGGCAACGGGACCGTTGATGGTGCTTCACGAACGCGAGCGCCGTCGAACACAGATCATCACCGAGCGGTTTCCCGACGTGTTGAACATCCTCGCCAGCGCGAACCGGATGGGCGTCGACCTGGTCGACGCCTTCGAACTGGTCACCCGGTGGGCCAGTGGCACCCTCGCCGAAGAACTCGAGAAAGTCCGCAACGACGTGGCGTGGAACCACGACGTGACAGGTGCGCTGCTCGCCTTTGCGGATCGGTTGAACGTTCCGCAGTTGACCCGGACGATGACGCTCGTCGCCGAGGGAACTCGCTCGAGCGGCGACCTTCACGGGTTGTTAGCGATCGCCGCCACGAACACCAAAGCTCACGCGAAACTCACTCGAGCGCGACGACGCGAGGTCGGCTCGTACGTCGCGATCGTCGTCGTGGGCTTTCTGGTCTATCTGCTGGTCATTATCATGGTGAGCGCGAGCTATCTCGGCCCGATCGGCGAACTGACGGTCGATTCCGGGCCGACGGCCGTCGAGAGCCCGGTCACGCTCGGTTCGATTCCCGTCGAGACGTACCAGCTTCTGTTCCTCCACTCGGCGCTCGTACAAGGGTTCGGAAGCGGACTCATCGCCGGAAAGTTGGCCGAGAACGACATCCTCAGCGGACTCAAGTACGGACTGGGACTCGTCGTCCTCACCGTCCTAGCGTTCTTCCTATTGGTGTGAATATGACATCTCATAGACAGAGTCCTACTTCCGACGACGGACCCACGCACGAGAGGCCCTCGAGAGTCCGCGATAAACGCACGACGACGACCATGACCATGACCATGACCACCGCCTCCTCCGACACCGATCGAGCCGTCTCACCGGTCATCGGCGCGATCCTGATATTCGGGCTGGTGCTCGCGTTGCTGGCGATCCTCCAGATGACCGCCGTTCCCGCACTCAACGAGCAACGGGAGTTCCAGCACAACGACCGCGTCCAGACCGACATCGTCGGTGTCGGCGAGACCATCGAACAGGTGGCCGCGACCGGGAGTAAGCGGACGGTCAGCGTCGAAACCGGGCTCCACTACCCGCCGCGAATGTTCTTCCTCAATCCGCCGCCGGTCGCCGGAACGGTTCGTACGACTGATTCCGCCGAAATCGAGATTGCGAACGCTCGCGCAACCGGCGAGACCGGAGACTACTGGGACGGCGGGACCCGGACGTTCGAGACCCGATCGCTCGAGTACGTGCCGAAATACAACGAGTACTCGACCGCTCCGGTGACGGTAGCCGAGCCATGGGTCGTCTTCAATCGCTTCGACGACGCGACGCTCACCGTGACAGAGCAGGACCTCGTCGACGGCCGGCGGATCGACCTCGTCGCGCTCGAGGGCGAACGGTCCGTCTCGCGGGCGGGGAGCGCCCCGATCGGCGTCGAACCGACCAGCGCTCCGACCCGAACTATCACGGTCCGTGCGGACGGCGATCCGGTCACACTGACGATCCCAACCCGTCTCGGCGAAGAGGAATGGGGCGATCTCCTCGCGGACGAACTCGATCCAACGGGCAATCCGGATACCGACGGGTACGTGACGGAGTTCGACTGTCGGACGGCACCGCCGGCTCCCTGCCAGGAACTCACGATCACGCTCCAGCAGGGGGCCACCTACGAACTCCGTCTCGGTGCGGTCGCCGTTGGAAGCGACGTCGCTGCGGAGGAGGCGGCGTACCTCACCGACGTCGACGGTAACGCGACGGCCGTCCCGGAGGGCGGTCGACAGCGACTCGTCGTCGAGGCGCGAGACAGGTTCGACAATCCGGTCAGCGGTGTCAGGGTGAACGGAAACGTCGGCGACGGCACCGTTCGGGCGGTCGATCCGGTCACCGACACCGAGGGACGCGCGACGTTCGTCTACGAGGCCCCCGATACCGTCGACCACAGCCGGACCGTCGAGGTGACGACACGCTTCGGCGACGAGCCGAGAGAGGAGGTTACGTTCGACGTCCGCGTGATGACCCTGGGTAGCGGAGACACGAGCGCAGAGACCTCGCCAACCGTGACGATCAGCGACGTGGCTGCCAACGTCGGGGGCAATCAGGACCGCTACACGGTAGACGTCGAGGCGACCGACTCCGACGGCGACCTCGAGCGGGTCGACTACGAACTACGGGATCCGGAGACGAACACCGTCATCGATACGGCTACGGCGAGCGTGAGCGGCGAGGAGGACACCGCGAGCAGACAGTTACGTGCGCGAGGAGCGGAGAGGGCCGACGAGTATCGAATCACTGTCACCGTCGTCGATGTGGCCGGGAATACCGGAAGCGACGAAACGACGGTCAGCGGCGGTGGGTCATGAGTGCGGATGGGGTCGATTGTGAACTGTGCGATTACGTTAGCGATTCGAACTCGAGCCACTGTCGTCCTCTGACCCACTGACGACGTACTGGACCGCGTAGTAGACCGCGATCACGCCGACGAGACCGCCGATCAGGGCCGTCCCCCGCGAGGGCTCGAGCGCATATCCGATCCCCATGAGAACGGTCTAGCCGGTGAAGACCACGACGTAAAACTCGAGCGTCCGATGCTGGTCGCTCGCGTATCCGACCAGCAACGCGAAACAGACGAACGGCGCGGCGAGGTTGGCCGCGGCCAGACGAACACCACCGTCGGCGTAGGATCCGAGGAGGAAGACGACCTGCAACACCAGTACGAGGCCGATCACGACCGTCCCGGTCGTCCGCCGGGGGTCGGGCTGTGTGCGTTCCACGGGGACCGTGTCTACAGATAGAACTGTTCGGACACTATCTGTTTCGCTCGAGTGCAGTTGAGCAATCGCGCAGACGGACGTGAACGATCAGAAACGGGTACGGGTGACGCCCGTCACCCACCGTGAACTCAGTCGTCACTGGCTCCAACGATGTCTCTCTCATCTCGCTCGAGCGTGACCGCGAGCGAGTCCAACGCGAACGACGACTACCGAGAGCGAACACGAACGAATGGAGACCGTGGCCGAACCGTATCCGACGGCGCCTAGTCGTGAATGCCCATCGCTTCGATCTGCTCCTGATAGCGGTTCCGGATCGTGACCTCCGTCACCTGCGCGACGTCGGCGACGGCGCGCTGGGTCTTCTTCTCGTTACAGAGCAACGAGGCGGCGTAGATCGCCGCGGCGGCGTACCCCGTCGGCGACTTGCCCGAGAGCATCCCCTGTTCGGCGGTCGTCTCGATGATCTCGTTGGCCTTCGACTGGACCTCCTCGGAGAGTTCGAGCTCAGAGCAGAACCGGGGGACGTACTTCTTCGGGTCCACCGGCTCCATCGCGAGGCCGAGTTCCTGGGAGACGTACCGATACGTGCGGCCGATCTCTTTGCGTTCGACACGGGAGACAGCCGACACTTCCTCGAGCGATCGGGGGATTCCCTCCATGCGACAGGCCGCGTAGAGCGTGCTCGTCGCGACACCTTCGATCGACCGCCCGCGGATGAGGTCCTCCTCGAGTGCGCGCCGGTAGAGGACGCTGGCGACTTCTCGGACCGAGCGGGGAACCCCCAGTGCGGAGGCCATCCGGTCGGTTTCCGAGAGCGCGAACTGCAGGTTGCGCTCGCCGGCGTCTTTCGTCCGGATACGCTCTTGCCACTTGCGTAGCCGGTTCATCTGGCTGCGTTTCTTCGAGGAGAGCGAGCGACCGTAGGTGTCCTTGTCCTTCCAGTCGATGGTGGTGGTGAGCCCCTTGTCGTGCATCGTGTTCGTGATGGGCGCACCGACGCGGGACTTTTGCTGGCGTTCGCTGTGGTTGAACGCGCGCCATTCGGGACCCATGTCGATCTGGCCTTCCTCACTTACGAGGCCACACTCCTCACAGACGAGTTCGGAGCCGTCAGAGCTCTTGACGAGCGTGTCTGTCTCACACTCAGGGCACTCGTGGCTCCCTCGCTGCGTCTGGTCTTGCTCCGTTTCGTTGTCACGTTCGCGTTGGGGCCTGATTCTCTCCACACTACCGTTTCGAGGAGCAAGCGGGTAACACTTACGTGCGTGGAAGTGGTTCTCGTGTTGACACTAAGGGGTGCGTTCGACCCCGATCGGCCGAGAGATACAACGCTTTTAGCGCCGGCGCACGGTCGTAACGGTATGAAAACAGGCGGCGGATCCGACGAAGCGAAACGTCGCGCCGGTGAACGCGCGGCCGAGGCGGTCGAGGACGGTTCGGTCGTCGGCCTCGGAACCGGCTCGACGACGGCGTTCGCGATCGAGGCGATCGGTCGGGCGATCGACGACGGACTCGAGGTACGGGGGATTCCGACCTCGTTTCAGTCGCGCCAGCTGGCCATCGACTGCGACATTCCGCTGACGAGCCTCGACGAAGTCTTGCGCGTCGACCTCGCGATCGACGGCGCGGATCAGGTGTCCGAAGCGGGCGACCTGATCAAAGGCGGCGGCGCCGCACAGACCCGCGAGAAACTCGTCGCGGCCGCGGCCGATCGGTTCGTCGTCGTCGCCGACCCCTCGAAACTGTCCGCCAGACTCGAGCGATCGGTCCCTATCGAAGTCGTCCCCGACGCCCACACCGTGGTCGCAAAGCGCGTGCGCGAACTCGAGCCTGCGGGCGAGCCGACGCTGCGCGAAGCGAGTCAGAAGGACGGCCCCGTCGTCACCGACAACGGAAACCTGATGCTCGACTGTGAGTTCGGCTCTATCACCGACCCGGAGACGCTGGCGACGCAACTCTCGAACGTGCCGGGTGTCGTCGAACACGGACTGTTCGTCGGAATGGCGGACGCGGTCTACGTCGGGACCGACGACGGTCTCGAGGTGCGCCGGTTCGAGTCCGAGTGATCGACGCATCCGCCGGATGCTGTCGATATCGGACGCACCTCGTCGTGTGCTCTCACCTCAGTCCGTTCGATCGGTGCGGCACCTCTCGTTTCGGGCCTCGGTTCGGGAGATCACTGCTCGAGTGCGCCCGCCGCCGGCAGCGTAAACGAGAAGGTCGCACCCTCGCCAGGCTCGGAGTCGACCCGAATCTCGCCACCGTGGCGCTCGACGATCCGCTGACAGAGCGCGAGCCCGATACCGGCGCCGGAGTACTCCTCACGTCCGTGTAGCCGGTGAAACACCTCGAAGATCCGATCAGCGTCGCTCGGATCGATACCGATTCCCTCGTCACGAACTGAAATCGTCCACTGCCGTCCATCTCGGTCGGCCGAGACGTGGACACGCGGGGGCTCGTCACCGCTGTAGGTGATCGCGTTACTCAGGAGGTTCTGGAAGACCTGTCGGAGTTGTCCCGCATCACCTCGTACCTGGGGCAACGACTCTGCCGTGATCTCCGCGTCGGACTCTCCGATTTTCACCTGGATATCGTCGAGTACGTCCTCGAGTACCGCGTCGAGGTCGACCGGCTCGAACGCCTCGCCGCGCGTCTCGATCCGGGAGTACTCGAGCAGTCCCTCGATCATCTCGCGCATGCGGTCGGCGCCGTCGATGGCGAACGCGAGGAACTCCTGGCCGTCGTCATCGAAGGCGTCGCTGTACCGGCGGTCGATCAGCTGGAGGTAACTCGAGACCATTCGCAGTGGCTCTTGGAGGTCGTGACTGGCGGCGTAGGCGAACTGCTCTAAGCGCTCGTTGGACTCCTCTAACTTCGAAATCGTCTCCTCGAGTTTGCGCTGGTACTCTCGTCGTTCGCTGATGTCGGTGAGCGTGACGACGGCACGACTCACGTCGCCGTACTCGTCTCTGACCGGCATCCCGTGTTCCATGATGACACGACGCTTCCCGTCGACCGTCTCGATTTCGTACACGTTGGGTTCTGTGACCTCCTCGTCTCGGAGGACCTGTGCCATCGTCCACTCGTCGGGCTCGACGCGGTCACCGGTGTCCGCCCACCACGCCGTGTAGCGATCGTAGTCGGCCACGTTCGCCGCATCGAAGACATCACCGCCCCAGATCTCCGCTGCCGTCTCGTTGGCTTTGACGATAGTCCCGTCTGCTTCCGCGACCACGACGCCGACGGGTAACACCCGAAACACGGTTTCGAGTTGCCGCCGTTGTGTCTCGAGTGCCCTCTCTGCTCGCTTTCGATCCGTGATGTCGGCGAGCGCACCGGGGAACGAGATCGGAGTACCCTCGGCGTCACACTCGACGTGACCGCGAGCGACGACCCACCGGAGTTCGCCGTCGGCGTTCCAGACGCGGTACTCCGCCTCGTACTCACCACAGTCCTCCATGGCGGCCTCGATCTTCTCGGTGACGTGGTCGCGGTCGGCCTCGTGAATCGAGTCGGTGATCCGCTCGAGGGGGACACCCTCGCGGGCCGCTTCCGGATCGACCCCGAACTGCCGGGCGAACGACGCGCCGGTGACGAACTGGTCGGCAGGAATGTCCCACTCCCAGGTCCCGATCGCACCGGCTTCGGTCGCAGCCTCCAGCTGGGCCTTGGCGTCGCGCAGGTACCGCTCACGCTCTTTTTGCTCGGTGATGTCCTGGGCCATCGTCATCCCGGCGAAGACGTCACCTTCGGCGTCGGTGATCGGGACCGCGTGGACGACCCACTCCCGATCGACGTACTCGAGTTCGACCGATCGCTCTTCACCGTCGAGGGCCGCTCGTAGCGCCGGTTCGAGGACCTCTCCGACGTCTTCGCCCCACACGTCCGGTGCCGTCTGGCCCTCGATTTCGGCTGCGGAAACGGGGAAATCGTCGAACGCCTGTCCGGCGGCGAGCGTGTACCGGAGATCGTCGTCGAACAGGGTGACGATCCCGTTGGGGAAGTACTCGGCGAGCGTCCGGTACCGGCGCTCGGATCGCTCGAGTTCGCGTTCGCGCTGGATGCGGTCGTGAACGTCGCGAAAGTAGACGGAGACGCCGGTTCGGGAGGGGTAGACGTGGGCTTCGACCCAGAGGTCGAGCGGGTCGAAGTAGAGTTCGTAGCTGGTCGGTTCCTGGGATTCTATCGCCGTGTGGAAGGCGTCCCAGACCTCGTCTTCCGCGGCGGCTTCCGGGAACAGCTCCCAGAGAGACTCGCCGAGCAGTTCCTCCTCGGGGCGGCGGAGGAGTTTCTCGGCGCGCTCGTTGACGTGGGTGAACCGGAACTCCTCGTCGAGCGCGTAGAAGGCGTCGGATACCCGGCCGAACACCTCGTTCAGTTCCGTCGAGAGATCGTCCGCTCGTTGCTCGAGTCGGCGTTCGCGTTCTTTGAGCTCGGTGACGTCCTTCCCGGTGGTGACGACGCGGTCGATCTCGCCGTCGTCGTCGAATAGCGGCGTGGCGTTGACCGAGAGCCACCGGCGTTCGCCGTCCGGGAGGACGATCGAGAGCACGGTTCCGATCACCGGTTCGCCGGTCTCGAGCGCCTTCGCGAAGGGGTGGTCACCGATCGAGAGCGGGCGACCGTCTTCGTCGTAGACCGGCCTGTCGGACGGAGAGAACTCCTCGAATTCGTCCTCGGGAATGCCGAGGAGGTCCGTCCCTCGTTCGTTGATCCGGACGAGCTCGCCGTCGGAATCGAGGACCACGATGCCGACCGGACTGGTCTCGAGGATCCGGTCGGTGAGATCTTGCTCGCGCTCGGGGGACTCGTGCTCGGTGGAGTTCTGTGGTTCACTCTCGGCCACCGCCTGTGGCTCGGCTTCAGTCACCGCCTGTCTCGCCCGATTCCGATCACTGACGTCGCGGACGGTTCCGACGGTCCCCTGTCGCGTGCCCTCTTCGACGAGTGGATTCACCCGGAATTCACAGCGAATCGTCTCGCCGCCGGCGGTTCGAACCGAAACCTCGAACGGGTCGTCTCGACCGTCGGTCGGCTGTCGACGAGAGGAGGTGACCTCGAGGGCGAGTTGCGACGCGTCGTCGTCGGCCAGCAGGGTGGAGACGTGTTTCCCGACGAGGTCCGATCGACTGTAGCCAGTCGTCTCGACGAGCACGTCGTTGACGCCGACGAAGTGTCCGTCAGCGTCGAGCTGGTAGAGACCGTCGTCGATCGTGTTGACGAGGGATCGATAGCGGTGAAGGAGCGCTTCACCACCGTCGGCCTCGGTTTCGCTACCACCTCCATCGACAGCAAGCCAGAACGGACCCCCGGTCGTCGTGCCCCGTTTACTCATGTACCAGCTAGTTACACTTCCGTCGAATAAACCCAACGCCAGACGACGGTGCTGACGACCAGACCGGACGTGTGAGAGCTACCCACAACCAACACTCATCGGTTTCGTATACATTTCAAAGACTGTGACGTACTGCTATTATTATCAAAAGTATCTATTTCGAAATAGGTAAGTTCGGCGACTGTGTTCGAGCGTCCGATTACGGAATGAGCATCACTGAAGACGCCTCGAGAGACAGACCGATCACGGCGGCCGTGATCGCCCTGGTTGGAACGCTGCTGGTACTCGGAATCGGTGTCGGAATCGCAGTCGGCGCTGGCGGAGACGCGATCGACACGCAGGCGGACGAACCGACGGCGATCGACAGCTGCACGGAGATCGATACCGCCGGCGAGTACGAACTCGCGTCGAACCTCACGAACCGATCGACCTGCCTCGAGATCACGGAGAGCGACGTGATCGTCGACGGCGCGGGATACGGAATCGGCAGCTACGGCGCCATAGAACGAGACGAGGCGCGATACGGCGTCCACGTAAACGACACCGAGAACGTCACCGTGCGAAACGTCTCCGTCGCCGGCTGGGGGTCGAACGACACCGGGTCGAGCGACGACGCCGCAGGGATCGCCTTCGAGAACGTGATCGGCGGGGCGGTCGACGACGTGGCTGCCTTCGAAAACGAGGACGGGATCAGGTTCGACAACGCGACCGGGAACACGGTGACGAACGTCACCGCGACCGAGAACTTCGCGGGAGTCTCCCTGTGGGACTCGAACGGAAATACGGTAGCGAACGTTACCGCGACCGAGAACACCGACGGGATCGCTCTCTGGGATTCCAGCGGTAACGCAGTGGTGCACAACACCGTCTCCGGAAACTACTACAACGTCGTTCTGGGGAACGCACACTGGAACACGATCGGCGACACCAGTGCGACCGGCGGCGACTACGGCCTCTTCCTGCAAGCGTCCCACCGAAACACGGTATCGAACGTCTCCGCGACCGACACCGCCGACGGCATCGTCCTCGAGCGATCGAGCGGAAACACACTGACGGCGAACACCGTCGCCGGGAGCGGTTCCGGTATCGTACTCGAGTCGTCCAGTCATCTGAACACGCTCGAGGAAAACGAACTCCACGACAACGTCGAGGGGATTTCGGTCACGGCAGCCAGTCACAGGACTACGCTGACCGAGAACACCGTCGAGAGCCTCGACTGGGACTTGACGATCGACAACTCGAGTGAGACGGACGTGACCGACCTCGAACTCGGTGACGAGACCGTTTCGGTAGACGGTGAGAACGTTCGGCTGCGCTCGAGTGGCGGGGACGATGTTGATACCGATGCCGGTGCAGACGTCGACACCCAAGCGCCACCGAACCACGGTGCAGTCGGCCCAGCGTTCGAACTCGAGGCGACGAACGGCTCCTCGGCCGTCAACCTCACGACGTCGTACACCGGCGCGGGTCTCGGCGACGTCGACGAGGAAACGGTCGGATTCTGGTGGCTCGACGACGACGCCACGACGTGGGAACGAGTCGACGAATCCACTGTCGACGTGGACAATCGAACCGTCTCCGTCTCCCTCGGTGAGTCCGAGCTGGCGTCCGAGTCTGAGTCCGAAGCCGACACCGACACCGAGAACGAGAACGAAACTGCAGCCGAGTACAATACCGGAACCGTCACCGGAACAATCGCCGTGTTCGGCCTCGAGACCTACGACCTGACCGTCTCGGTCGAGGAAGACGGCGACCCGGTAACGAACACGACGACCATCGAGGTCGTGAACACCGACACCGACGGCGTCGTCGCCATTCAGACGATCTCCGACGGCACGGCGACGTTCGACCTCCAGACCGGTACCTACGAGGTGACCGCCGACGCGAACGGATACGATCTCGTCACGGAGACGATCGCAGTCGACGGCGACGCTGCGGATCTCACGCTCGACCTCGAACGCGACGGCGACCTCGAGGCGGAAAACGAGTCGGCTGAAGGATAGTCGAACCCGGTAACGACAGACCCTCGAGAATCGACGATCTCCTCGTCGTTCGTAAATCGAACCCGGGTTCGCAAGCGGGTCGAAGTCAAGCCTCAGGAATCCGTCGGATCGAGTTCCAGCGCCTCGTCTTGACCGTCGTCCATCGGCGCGTCGGCACGACCCGCAAACAACGCGACCACGAGGTAGACCACGCCCAGCACTCGAGTGAAGGGAACGACCCACGATTGCAACTCGAGATCCGCGGGATTCTCGTAGGCCATCCCGAGCGCACCCGTGACGAACGGTTTCGGGAACAGGGCCGCGGGAAGCCCGATCGCAGCGAGTGCCCCCCTAAAGGGAGTCGGGACCGACCGACCGCGGAGAACGAGCCAGACGAACGCGAGACCCTCGAGACGGGCCATCGGGAGCGTCCACGGGCGGAGCGTTCCCTCGCCAGGGTTCTCGAACGCGAGGCGTTCACTCCACTGGACGATCCGTTCCGGGACGAGCATCTCGAGGAGTCCGAACGCGACCAGCAGGAGTCGGAATGTGCGCATAGCGGTCGTACGCGACTCGAGGACAAAAGCGAGGGGGAGGTCGCCGGACGATCGACCCCCAACCGTTCGAATCGAGCGGCCGCCGACGGAACGGACCGTTTTTCACCCCCCTTTGCGACAGTTGCGATGAGACGGAGATGCCCGAACCCGAAACAGAAACCGAAACGTCCGACCGGAAAGACGACCACATCCGTATCATCGAGGAAGAAGACGTCGAGACCACCGGGACGGGATTCGAGGACATCGAACTCGTCCACGAGGCGCTGCCCGAGATCCACCGCGACGAGATCGACACGTCGATCTCGCTGTTCGATCACGAGCTCGCGGCACCGATCGTCATCGAGAGTATGACCGGCGGCCATCCGAACACAACGAAGCTCAACCGTGCGCTCGCGATCGCCGCCGAGGAAACCGGGATCGCGATGGGCGTCGGCAGCCAGCGCGCCGGCCTCGAACTCGACGACGAGGCGCTGCTGGAGTCGTACACCGTCGTCCGCGACGTCGCGCCCGACGCCTTCCTCTACGGCAACGTGGGCGCCGCCCAGTTGCTCGAGTACGACGTAAACGACGTCGAGCGCGCCGTCGAGATGATCGGCGCCGACGCGATGGCGATCCACCTGAACTTCCTCCAGGAAGCCGTCCAGCCGGAGGGAGACGTCGACGCCCGCGGCTGTCTCGAGGCGATCGAGACCGTCGCCGACGCGCTCAGCGTCCCGGTGATCGTCAAGGAGACGGGCAACGGTATCTCGGGGGATACCGCACAGCGGCTCGCCGACGCGGGCGTCGACGCCATCGACGTCGCCGGCAAGGGCGGCACGACCTGGTCCGGCATCGAATCCTACCGCGCCGCCGCCGTCGGCGCGAACCGTCAGGAACAGGTCGGCCGACTCTTCCGGGCGTGGGGGGTCCCCACGGCGGTGAGCACGCTCGAGGCCGCCGACGCCCACGACGCCGTAATCGCCAGCGGCGGCGTCCGCTCCGGGCTCGACGTGGCGAAGGCGATCGCGTTGGGCGCGCGGGCCGGCGGACTCGCCAAGCCGTTTCTCGCACCCGCCGGAAAGGGGTCCGAGACGGTCGTCGACCTGATCGAGCAACTCCGTCTGGAGTTGCAGACGGCGATGTTCGTCACCGGCTCTGCGTCGATAGCCGACCTGCAGTCGGCGGAGTACGTCGTCCTCGGCCGGACGAAAGAGTACCTCGAAGAGCGAGAATCGTCTCGAGAGCGGTAGTCGGGAAACGGGAAACGGGGACGGGAAACGGTGACGGGGACGGGAACAGGAACGGCGGACTCCATCGACCGAAACGGAGTCGGAGTACACGATCGCACGACGGCCGTGTGATCCGGTGGGCGATACCTTGCGAGGAGACGACAGTTTCACCGTGTGGTGAATGGATATCAGACGTGTCTTCGAACCGGAAGGTGAGTACGATGACGAGACGACAACCTCGAGAGGTGCGATCGAAATGCGACTGAGTTCGGTCTACGTCGGTGTCGAAGACATGGAACGGGCGCTGGACTTTTATCGACAATTGTTCGAAGCGGAACCCACACAGGAAGAGGAGCGGTTTTCGACGTTCGAGTTCGACACCGTCGATTTCGGCCTCTACAACGCCGGGTACGACGGAGAGGAGATCGAGTTCGGAGACAACTGCGTCCCGAACTTCGAGGTCGAAGACGTCGAGGCCGCCTACCGGCGGATCGAACGGTTCGCACCGGAGATGGTTCACGACGACGTCCTCGAGATCGGAGAGTATCGAACCTTCCACGTCGTCGATACGGAGGGAAACGTGATCGAAGTTTTCGATACTGAGGGGTCGTGACGGTCGCGACGCGCGAGTTCGGGGGACGTAACGTCGACGGGTCTGTCTTCGGTACCCATGCAACGGTTGGATCGCTTCACATCGACCGGTGGCGATTATAAGGCGATCGCCCCACAACCGATAGTCAATGCACCGAATCTCGCTCGGAAACACGGTCTTCGAGGGTGCCAACAGCACCTACTGTTTCGACGGGGAGTCGACCGTCCTGATCGACACGGGCGTCGCTATCGACGAGACGCGAGCGGAACTCGAGTCCGAACTCGCAGCTCTCGGTGTCGAATTCGCCGACGTCGACGCGATCGTTCTCACGCACTACCACGCGGACCACTCCGGACTCGCCGGCGAGATCCAGGCCGAAAGTGACGCGACCGTCTACGCCCACCCTGCCGACGCACCGCTGATCGCGGGCGACGCAGGTGCGTGGGAGGATCTCGAGGCGACCCAGCGTCGACTGTTCGAGGAGTGGGGAATGCCCGAGCCCGCCCGCGAGGAACTACTGGGGTTCCTCCGGATGAGCGAGAGCGAGGGGATCTACGGCGAGCCCGTCGACGTAACACCCGTCGAAGACGGAGAGACGCTCTCGTTCGGTGTCGGTACCGACGAACGCGAACTCGAACTCGAGGTCTGCCACACGCCTGGCCACACCGCTGGCCACATCTGTCTCGTCCACGACGAGGAAATCTTCACCGGCGACGCCTTGCTCCCGGAGTACACGCCGAACGTCGGCGGCGCCGACGTCCGCGTCGACCGCCCGCTCGAGCAGTACCTCCGAACGCTCGAAATCATCGCCGACGGCGGGTTCGACCGCGCCTGGCCGGGCCACCGTGAGCCGATCGACGACCCGGCCCAGCGGGCGCGGCGGATCCGCGACCACCACGAGGAGCGCGCCTTTCGCGTGCTCTCGGCGCTCGAGTCGTCCGAACCGGCCGACGCGTGGACCGTCAGCGACCGGCTGTTCGGCGACCTCTCTACCATTCACATCCTCCACGGCCCCGGAGAGGCCTCCGCCCACCTCGAGCATCTGACTCGAACGGGAGCGCTCGAGCGAGGCGACGC
This sequence comes from Natronoglomus mannanivorans, assembly GCA_025517485.1. Classification (GTDB taxonomy): domain Archaea; phylum Halobacteriota; class Halobacteria; order Halobacteriales; family Natrialbaceae; genus Halomontanus; species Halomontanus mannanivorans. The sequence continues at coordinate 121,079 of JAOPKB010000002.1, forward strand.
GGGCTATCGGCTGGCCGACGGCGTCGAAGAGCGCATTCGTGAGCGCGAGGACGGACGCTGGCCGCTCTGAGCGGGTTCGGACAGGAAGGTAGACACCAGCGATACCCGTCGCTGAGCGGCGTAGCGTCGATAAAAATGATCTCAGTGGCGTCCCTTACAGGTCGCGGGGCTGGACCGTCTTCCGGTCGTTTGCTTCGGCTCGGCGTGCAGCGTCGTTGAGCAGCTCGGACACTTCGTCGTCGAGGGCGTCGTAGAAGTCCGAGGCAACGTTTTTGTCATCGAGCGCTTCCTTCACAGCGGCTTTGACGATAAGGTCTGCCATACGATATACCCGTTCCCGTTTCCCCTTTATAAGCGTTCTGTTTAATCCCCGGGATAGCGGGCGTCTCGAGGGCTACAGCGGCTGTTTAGCCTCCGAAACCACCGGAAAGTATATGACTGATGAATTTGGTTTCCGTTCGGAGCGGAAGAATTACCCCCAAAACCCGCTCGCGCGCGCTCTCACGCGCCTCTCGAACGCCCCATCGCGTCGATCACACGACGACGGATTGGAGTAGTCTCGGTCGGTAGGTGAGGTATGCGCGACCTACTCGAAACCGTCGCGGCTGGCGAGCTCTCACCGGCCGAAGCGGAGGCAGAACTGGCGGGATACGTGACTGGCGACGCGGGACGGTTCGACGCCGCGCGAGAGCAGCGTCGAGGCATTCCGGAGGCGATCTTCGCGGCCGGCAAGACGCCGGCGCAGGTCGCCGAGCTCGCGGGAACGGCCGTCGAGACGACCGACCGGGCGCTGGTGACCAGAGCCGACGACGACCACGTCGCCGCACTCGAGTCCCACCTCGGCGAGGAGTACCCCGACGCGACCCTCGAACGTCGCGGCTCGTCGGTGCTCGCTTACGGTCCGGACTACGAGCGCCCGACACTCGAGGCGACCGTCGGCATCGTCACCGCGGGGACCGTCGACGGGCCGGTCGCGGACGAGGCCCAGATCGTCTGCGAGGACGCAGGTGCGACGATCGATCGGATCGACGACGTCGGCGTCGCCGCCCTCGACCGGGTGCTCGATCAGGCCGATCGGTTGCGCGAGGCCGACGTCCTGATCGTCGCCGCGGGCCGGGAAGGAGCGCTCCCGACAGTGATCGCCGGCCTCGTCGACACGCCCGTCATCGGCGTTCCGGTCGCGAGCGGCTACGGTCACGGCGGGGACGGGGAGGCGGCGCTGTCGGGACTGCTCCAGTCGTGTACGGTGCTCTCGGTCGTGAACATCGACGCCGGATTCGTCGCCGGCGCTCAGGCGGCGCTGATCGCGCGCGCGATCGACCACTCCGGAGAGTAACACGAACCGGCCATTGTGAGAAAAAATTCTTTCACGATCGAAAATAGAAGTAGGTGTTGGGAAAGGCTATTTAACGACCGACCGAGTAGTTCCACGTGCCGGTGACGTCCGGCACGACCATGCCCAAGTGTGACCACTGCGGCGCGCACGTCTCAGAACGGTTCGCACGCGTCTTTGCCGACGAGTACGGTAAGGTTCGCGCGTGTACCAACTGCTCGGCCAACGCCGGTATCGCCGAAGTAGCCAAAGAGCGTGCCCGTAGTACCTGACGCCCTCCCGACGTATCGGCCCCGAACGACCACACGCCCCTCGAGACGCTTTTTGTACTGCAGCATCGAACACGCACCGATGAGCGAGTGCGAGACCGACCGGGACCACGTCGTCTACGTCCTCGAGTGCGCCGACGGCAGCCTCTACACCGGCTACACGACCGACCTCGAGCGGCGAGTCGGCGAGCACAACGCGGGCGAGGGCGCGAAGTACACCCGCGGGCGAACGCCGGTCGAGGTCGTCCACTCCGAGGGGTACGACTCGCGGTCGGCCGCGATGTCTCGAGAGTACGAGATCAAGCAGTTCTCGCGTGCGCGGAAGGTTCGGCTGGTCGAGGGCGAATAGGAGCCTCGAGGTCGAGGTCGAGGTCAGCGTTCGGAACTCGAGAGGCGAGAATCGAAAAATCAGTCGTCGTCCGCAGCAGCCCGCGACGTCGTGACATCCGGCGTGATGTAGGCGTACTCGACGAGCATCCGGCCGAGTTTCTCGACGCGCTCCTCGAGGTCGGGGTCGACGAATCGCCGCCCGTCCAGCGCGTCGGGATCGTCCTCGAACTCGCTCGAGGCGCCGCGGATACCGACCTGGTGGGGGAGGACCCAGCCGTGAACGCCGCGGACGGTGATCCGGAGGTGATCGAGCGTCGAACCGTAGCTGCCACCGCCCGCGGTCGCGAGCAGGCCGACGGTGGTGTCCTCGTACTCGTCCCAGCCACAGTAGTCGTGGTAGTTCTTCAGCGCGCCGGAGTACGAGCCGTGGTAGACCGGCGTTCCGAGCGCGAGCGAATCGGCGTCACGGGTGATCCGTTTGACTTCCTCCTCGTCTCCCTGGACGTCGGCGTCGGGGTCGTAGACCGGGAGGTCGTACTCCCCGAGATCGAGGAGTTGCGTCTCCGCACCGGCTTCTTCGGCGGCTCGAAGGACGTACTGCAGTGCCGTTCGTGTCGTACTCTCCTCGCGGACGCTCCCGCAGACGGCGACGACGGTCGGGGCCGAACTCATGTTCTATCCCGTCTACGGTTTCGGATCGTAAAGCCCCGTCGCCGCTCGTCACTCCGCTGAAATCACCGGTGTCACACTCACTCGTCGTGCTCGTCAGACGCCTCGGACTCGTCGGCGTCGAGCGTCGTGCGTTCGGTTGTCTCCGTGCTCGCACTCGAGTGCCCTCGATTCAGATACCGCCGTTTGCCGACAAGTACCAGCGCGAGTGGCGTCCCGAACGCCAGCGCGTACGGCGCGAGGTACGCGCCCGCGACGACGGCCGCTCGAGCGACGGTCGCGACGCCGCCGATCGAGGAGACGAACGCGCTCACCACGCTCGTCTCGTACCACGCTGACCCCGCCTCCTTGGTCGCCGCCGTCTCCGGTTCCGGCGCTGGTTCAGACAGCGTCACCGTCACCGTCGAGTAAGCTACGCGATCCCGCAACGACTCCCGCTGGGCCTCGAGACGCTCGATCTCCGCTTGCACCTCGCTCAACCGTTGCTCGACCGAGAGCACGTCCTGGGTCTCGTTCGCGTCCTCGTAGAGTCCGCGCAGCCGGTCGCGCTGGGTCTCGAGGTTGTCGATCCGGGCCTCGAGGTCGACGAGCTGGTCGCTGACGTCCTCGGTCCCGGTGCTGGCGTCGGTGACGTTGCCGGTCCCCTCGACGGCCGCGTAGAAGGAGTCGAACGACTCGCTCGGAACGCGGTAGGTGAGCGTTCCCTCCGTCCACGTCTCGGTTCGGTTGTCGAACTCTCGCTCGCGGGTCCGCTGGTCGGACTCGCTGAGGTAGCCGCCGCTTCCCTCGGCCTCGGCGGTGAGCTGGGTGCGCGCCGTCTCGTAGGAGTCGACGGAGACCGAGAGCTCGGCGGTTCGTATCAGCTGCCGGTCGGTCTCCTGTGTGCTCGCGACGGCCTGTCTCGCGTCGGCGTCGGCGTCCGCGTAGGTGGTCTCGTCGCCGGCCCCACCGTTACCGTTACCGGCGGCGCTGTCACCGTTTCCGTTTCCTCCGTACCGATCCGCCTCACCCGAATCGTTTCCGAGTCCCATACAGCCGGCGGTCACCGCGAGCACCACGACCACCGCGACCAGAACCACCACTTTCCGTGACATATGTGCACATCTCGAGAGCCCCTTATACCAACTCGGCTAGCTCAAACGCGTCTTTCACCGGTTGATCGCGACGGTGGTGCCGTCTAGTGACGCGCCGACCGCCCCTTCCATCGCCTTTTTCTCACCCGGCGGCGAAGCGGACGTATGGAGACGATCAATTTCGGGACCGACGGCTGGCGGGCGACGCTCGAGGAGTTCACGGTACCGCGCGTGCGGATGGTCGGGCAGGCGGTCGCGACCTACCTCGCCGACGAGGGACTCGAGGGCCCAGTCGCAATCGGCTACGACGCCCGCGAGAGTTCCCCGGAGTTCGCCGAGGAACTCACCCGCGTGCTATGTGCCAACGGCTTCGACGTCCTGCTTCCCGAACGCGACCGGCCGACGCCGCTTTTCGCCTACGGCATCGTCGAGCGCGACCTCGCTGGCGCGCTCGTCGTGACCGCCTCGCACAATCCCCCCGAATACAACGGAATCAAGTTCATCTCCGGCGACGGCGCGCCGGCCCTCCCCGAAGTCATGGACGCCATCGCCGACCGGCTCGCCGAACCCGAACAGCACCCGCGGGACAGCCACGGCAGCGCTCGAGAGGTCGACTTCGTCTCGCCTCACGCCGACCACGCGTTGGGGCTAGCCGGTGCCGACCTCGAGGGGCTCACCGTCGCCTACGACGCCATGCACGGCAGCGGCCGGGACACCACGGACACGCTGCTCGAGCAGGCGGGCGCGTCGGTCGACCGCCTGCGCTGTGACCGGGATCCGGACTTCGGTGGCTCGCCGCCCGAACCCTCGCCGGAGTACCTCGAGGAACTGACCGAGCGAGTCCAATCCGGGGACGGGGACGCGGACCTCGGCATCGCCAACGACGGCGACGCCGACCGGCTCGCGGTCGTCACACCCGAGCGGGGCTACCTCGACGAGAACCTCTTCTTCGCAGCGCTGTACGACTACCTGCTCGAGGACGGCTCCGGGCCGGCGATCCGGACCGTCTCGACGACCTATCTGATCGACCGCATCGGCGAGGCCCACGGCGAGGACGTCCACGAGGTGCCGGTCGGCTTCAAGTGGGTGGCCCAGGGAATCGCCGAGTACGACGCCCTCGTCGGCGGCGAGGAGTCGGGCGGGTTCACGATCGACGGCCACGTGCGCGAGAAAGACGGGGTGCTCATGGCGCTGGTCGCGGCGGCGATGCACGCCGAAGAGCCCCTCGACGACCGGGTCGACCGACTGCTCGCGGAACACGGCACCGTCGTGCAGGACAAGATCAGCGTCGCCTGTCCCGACCACGAGAAGGCCCGCGTCCTCTCCGATCTCGAGGACGAAATCCCCGAGGCGATCGCGGGGACCGACGTCGAGGACGTCAACACCGCCGACGGATTCAAGCTCCTGCTTTCGGACGGCTCGTGGGTCCTGATCCGGCCCAGCGGCACCGAACCCGTCCTCCGGGTCTACGCCGAGGCCGAAGACGACGACCGGATCGCAGCGTTGCTCGAGGCCGGCGAGGACCTGCTCGCGGAGTTCGTCTAAGTCGTTCGGCCGGAGACACACCGTGTGTTCGAGTTAGTACTCGCGGCTCGAGTTCGAGCCCGGAGTCGAAACCGGTTACTCCCCTTTCGAGAACCAGTAGCGACGGGGATCCGCGTCTCCCGCCGAAACGTCAGGGAGTTTCGCCGAACAGTTCTCACAGAAGCGATAGTCGGCGTCGTTCATCGTCTCGCAGTGACGACACCAGCCGGGGATCTTCGACTCGTCAGGGAGGTAGTTCTGCGGATCGTAGTGGGATGGCAAGACTGGCTCCGTGGAGCGGCCGCTCGATTGCTCACCCAGCGCGTACGCGGCAACGACGACCAGCAATACGGCGCCGAGGAAAAAGAGAACCAGCCAGTTCATACTGTGTCAATTGCACACGAACCACAATAAGCGCTCGTCTACGGCGGGTGTATGTCGGCTTCTCGAGTGGTCTGTGCAGGCTCGACCCGAGTCTCGAGAGAGCTGAGTTCACGATCGGTGTCGAGATCAAGCGCCGAATCGATCACAGACGGGTTGCTCTCGCCGGCCGGTCCACTATCCACCTCGGGCCCGACGAACAGAGTATGACCGACACCGCTGACGACGCCGTTCGCATGGAACTCGGATCCGACGCCTGGCATCAAGACGAGGACGGGCAGTTCTACATCGAGTGTCCGGAGTGTGGGTCGGCGGCGACGCTCTCGAACATCGTCAACCACGGTCGGTGTAACGGCTACATGGACCAGCAGCAGTCGGACACCGAACTCGACGAGGAAGGAATGCCGTGCTCGGCAATGCTTTCGCTCGAACTCACCTACACGTCCGATCCCGACGAGTCGATGGCCGACCCGGACGTCGGCGACGACGAGACCGAAACCGGCGACGTCGACTTCGACGAGCAGGCCTCGGGGACGGACAGCGCGCCCTCGAACGACTGAGAGAAGACGGCCGAGTCCCGACTCGAGTGGTCGAACCGGGACAACGGGGTCGAACCGCGCATCGTTCGTCGTTCGAACACCACGTCTCACTCCGAGCGTCGCCGTCGCCCCTCGTACCGTCGCTCGGCGATCTGCGTGATCGAAAACCCGAGTGAGTCGTAGAACGGGCGGACCGACTCGTCGAAGCGGGCAGTGAGCGCACCCTCGCGCTCGAGGACGTGTTCGACGAGTGCGGTTCCGACCCCTCTCGCGCGCTGGCGGCGGCGGACGGCGATCGCCGAGATGTGTGCGTGTGGGTGTCCGTGTGCGTCTTTTTCGTGGTCGTCATCGTGAGCACGAGCGTCTCGCTCGAGATCGCGTGATTCGCAAACGAGCGCCCCGAGGATTCGGTCGGTATCGGTGTCGGGTTCCTGATCCCGGTTTTGGTCGCGTCCCCGCTCTCGTTGCTGAACCTCCGTCGCGACGAACACGTCACCCGCCTCGATGTGTGCCTCCACGTCGCCGACCTCGAGCATCGCGCCGTCGAGGATTCGCCTGACGTCGAGGCGGTCTCGCGGGGTGGCCGGACGGACGGTGACTTGGAGGGGTGGGGGCATCGGGATTGGAGTGTGAGTTGATATCGGAGCGGGTGTACTCGAGATCGACGGTCGAACCCGAACCCGAAATCGAAATCGGAATCGACCTCACTCGAGTCCGGCGACCGCCTCGAGGAGGTCGTCGACCTCGGGTCGGTCCAGCGTGCTGTCCCCGCGGTGGGCGTGAGCGATTCGAATCTCGTCGGGGTCGCGGACGTCGAGGACGATGGCCGCGGGCATCCGACCGACCAGATCCGAGAACTGACCAAGTAGGCCAAAGCGGACGGGCTGACCGAACCGCTCGCCAACGGTCTTCTCGGGGTCGGCACAGAGCGGGAAGGGGAGATCGTAGGCGTCCTGCCACTCCTGGGCCTTCCCGCGGGGTTCGGGGACGATCGAGACCACTTCTGCGCCATGGTCGCGGAACTCGTCGTAACGGTCCGCGACGGCCCGGATCTGGCGTCGGCACTTCCCACAGTGGTGGTCGCGGTGGAGCAAGACGACGACGGACTCGTGGGCGGGATCGGGTTCGTCGGTCGTCTGCGGATCCGCGGGCGCGACGGCGTCGGCGAGTTCGCCCAACCGGAGGGGGTCCGGGCCGGGACCGACGTTCGCCAGTGTGACGTCGAGCGCGCGAGTCTCGAGGGTCATACGTCTCGTTGGCGACGGACACTCAAAACTGCTGGGCGTGATCGCAGTGAGAGAAGTTCGGTCGTCAGCCGCCTTTGATCAACCGGAGGACCGTCACGTGATCGGCTTCGACCGGTTGGTCCTCCGGGACGGGGCGGCCGTCGACGAGGACGCTCACCTCGTGTGGACTCAAGTCGACTTCGGCGAGGAGGTCCGCGTAGGAGATCGGTTCCCCCGAGTTCCCGGACGCCGCGAGCCTCTCGAGGTCGATCTCGTGGGTGTCCTCGCCTTTGACGTCGACGGTGACGCGCGTGGGCATGAGTCTCCTTTCGGGTGGCCGGACTTGAGCGCGTCGCTCGTCCGGTATTCGGCGTTCGGCGTCCGAGAGGTGATCCTCGAAAGCACAACAGACGTTCGGTGCTCGAGGTCAGAACCGGGAGTTCGACGACCGGCGGTCGATCGCCGACGTCCGATCAGTTCGATGCCCGATCGTCAGTGCCGGAGCTCGAGCGGGAACCGGTGCCGGCGTCGGCGTCGGTTCCGGTGGCGGCACCGGTTTCAGTTCCGGGTCCGGACCCCCTTTCAGGAACTCCGGACGGCGACTCTCGACCCCGGTGCCGTCGGGCGTGGGCGTACAGTCCTACCGAGAGCGCGCCGAGTCCGAGCAGGAACAACAGCAGGTTCGCCAGTCCGCCGACGAACGGAACCTGTGCGAGCAGCGCCCCGCCGACCAGCCCGACGACGAGTGCGAGCCAGCGGTTGTCCTCGCCCGCCTTCGAGAGCAGCCACGCCGCGACCGCGAAGCGGCCGTAGACGACTGCGATCCAACTCACGAGTGCGAACACGAACGCACCTGCGATCGTGAACGGAATGCCGACGATGGTGATCGCGGCGGCGATCAGGAGGATCGGCACGCCGACGAGGACGCCCAGCCCGACGAGACCGGTGCGGGCCGGATCGCTCGCGACGCGGTCGGCGACGCCCCGCGAGAAGTCGGGAAACAGCGCGAGCAACGCCGCCCCCAGCAGCAGGTTCAGCGCGAGCGCGTAGACCGCGAACAGCCACGACGCGATCGGCTGGATCGTCGGCGCGAGGTCGAACCCGAGCGTCGAGTCGCGAGTGATCTCACCCGCGACGGCCGCCGTGTTCCCCTGCAGATCGCCGTCGTAGCGCAGGTCGCCCCCGATGGCGGCGGCCTCCCCCAGCGTGATCGTCTCGGCGCCGACCGCCACGTCGCCGTCGATCGTCCCGTCGATACGAATGTTGCCGGCGCCGGCCTCGAGCGTGCCGCGGATAGTCGCACCCTCGGCGACGAGGAGGTTGCCACTGCCCGTCGCGACGTTCCCGTCGACGGTGCCGGTGATCTCGACGTTCCCCGCGGCAGCGGTGACGTCGCCCTCGACAGTTCCGTGGATGTAGACGTTGCCGGCGAGCCCGCTCACGTCGCCGGTGACCGTCCCGCCCTCCTGGACGATGACCGTCCCCGCGACGCCGCTCAACTCCGAGACCGTCTCGCCGTCCGCGACGACGACGGTCCCGCCGACGCCCGACTGGGACTGCGCGAGAACGAGCCCCGGAAGCGTTCCGAGGATGACGGCGACGATCAGGACCAGTACGGCGAGTTGTTTGAGAGACGGTCTCGAAGGAGTCATACTGTGAAATACGCGCTACTACGGCATAAAGACATAGTCTGAATGACACTTCTCGTGAGGGTCGTCGCGTACGACGAGAGCGGGAGAGCAAGACCCTCACGCGTCCGTGGGATGCCCTGCCAGCGATTCGGTAAACAGTGTTTGGGTCGGGGAACCAACACACCGCTCTCGACGCGGGACTGAGACGACGGTGACTGCCTTCGGGGTACTTATGGGGAACCCACCCCTTTCCCGCGACATGAGCGAGGCCGACGCAGACGCCGACACCGAACCCGCAGAGTCCGCGGCGGGCCGGACCGAGGTCTGGATCGAGAAGTACCGCCCGGAACTGCTCGAGGACATCAAAGGCCACGAGAACATCGTCCCCCGACTGAAACGCTACGTCGAGACTGACGACCTGCCGAACCTCATGTTCGCGGGTCCAGCGGGCACAGGAAAGACGACCGCTGCGGTCGCTATCGCCCACGAACTGTACGGCGACGACTGGAAGGAGAACTTCCTCGAGCTCAACGCCTCCGACGAGCGCGGGATCGACGTCGTTCGCGACCGGATCAAGAACTTTGCGCGGGCCTCCTTCGGCGGCTACGACCACCGGATCATCTTCCTCGACGAGGCCGACGCACTGTGTGTACCGCCCGGGACCGAGGTCGTTACCGGGTATCCGTCGTCACCGGAGGTGAAACGGATCGAAGATGTCGCCGAAGACGGTGAGCCGATCCCGTCTGTCGACTTCGAGACGAACGAAATACAGTCGGATAAGGGCAAGTTAGTAGACTCCGGCGTCGCGGACTTCTTCGAACTCGAGCTAGCGGACGGACGATCCGTACTGGCGAGTCCGACGCATCCATTCTTCGTCGTCGGAGCGGACGGCAAACTCGTCGAAAAGGAGCTTCGGGAACTGTCACCTGGAGACGAGATTGCCGACTTCAAAGACGACATCGACGTCTCGCAGTGTGAGGTTTGCGCCGATTGGACTGCAGGGAGGTTCTGTTCTGTCACCTGCAAAAACGAGGGGCATAGCCTCGAGATGCAGGGCGAGGGGAATCCGATGCATGGAACGGAATGGTCCGACGAGCGACGCGAGAAAATCGTAGCAAAACTCTCCGACGGACGGTTCGAGTGCGAGAACAATCCGAATTACGGGGGCGATTTCCACGGTGTTTCCGTCTGGGAAATGGACGAAGAGACCATCGAACGGTTCCGTAAAACGCTTAGCGAGATGCGGTCCGGTACCCCGTGGGACGAGTGGGTCGTCGACGCCGACCCCGAAGCGGTCAAAGAGAAAATCGGACGAGCCTCCGCGGAATGGTGGGGCAGTCTGGACGAGGACGAACGGGAACGTCTCATCGAAAAGAGCGCCGAAAACTGTGAGTATCCCGTCTGCGATATCACTGGAGACAACAATCCGATGCGCGATCCCGAGGTCGCACGGAAGGTCTCGGAAGCCCTGAAAGGCCACGAGCCGACAGGAGGGAACATCAGGTATAGTGACGAACTCGACCATCTTGTTCGATCCGACTGGGAGTACGAGGTCGCAAAGGCGTTGCAGGACGCCGGAATCGAATACGAGTACGAGCCAGCGTTCGAGTTATCCGATTCAGTGTTCCATCCTGACTTCTTGATCGACGATACGGTCATCGAAGTCAAAGGAGTCGCCAAGCTATGGGGCCAGACGGAGAAGGTGAAGGAGTTCCTCGAGCAGTACGGTGACGACTATCGGTTCATCGTCGTTGGAGACGAAGCACTGCCACATCACGAACACTATAACAGAGACGAGTTCGAACCCGCTCTCGTATCCGACGGCGGACTACAGACGGTCCAAACCGTAGCAGTGAGTCGTATCGAATACAGCCACCGTGGGAAGGCTTACAACATCAGCATGGAGGACACGCCAAACTTCATGCTTGCCAACGGGATTTTAACCCACAATACGAACGACGCCCAGTCAGCACTCCGGCGAACGATGGAGCAGTTCTCCCACAACACCCGCTTCGTCCTCTCGTGTAACTACTCGAGTCAGATCATCGACCCGATCCAGTCCCGGTGTGCCGTCTTCCGATTCACGGAGCTCTCCGACGAGGCCATCGAGGCCCAAGTCCGCGAGATCGCCGCCGAGGAGGGGATCGAGACGACCGACGACGGCGTCGCGGCGCTGGTCTACGCCGCCGCTGGCGACATGCGAAAGGCGATCAACGGCCTGCAGGCCGCCGCGGTGATGGGCGAGACCGTCGACGAGGAGACCGTCTACACGATCACCGCGACCGCCCACCCCGAGGAGGTCGAGGCGATGGTCGAACGCGCGATCGCCGGCGACTTCACCGCGGCACGGGCCGCCCTCGAGGACCTGCTCACCGAGCGCGGACTCGCCGGCGGCGACGTCATCGACCAACTGCACCGCTCGGCCTGGGAGTTCGATCTCGAGGAGAAGGCGACCGTGCGATTGCTCGAGCGACTTGGCGAGGTCGACTACCGGATCACGGAGGGGGCGAACGAGCGCCTGCAACTCGAGGCGATGCTGGCGTCGCTGGCGCTCGAGGGCTCTCCGGAGTGAGTTCGAGCGGGAGAGCGTCGACATCCATATCCATATCCACACCCACCCCCGTACCCACACCCACGCCTACACCCACGACGGCGATCAGGCGTCGACGTCTTCCTCGAGAAACGCCGCGTCCGAGTCGAGCGATTCGAAGCCGGTGACGGAGACGCCCCGAACCTCGAACCGAGCGCCACCGTTCTCGCTGTCGGTAACCGAAATCGTCCAGCCGTGGGCCTCGACGATCTGTTCGACGATCCGGAGGCCGTAGCCGGTGCCGTCGTCGGCCGTCGTGTACCCCGACTCGAAGATCGTCTCGCGGTCGGCCGGCGGGATCCCGACGCCGTCGTCGGCGACGAAGAAGCCGTCGTCGGTTGCGCCGATACGGATCGTCGGAGGGGTTTCGTTTCCGTTTCCGTTTCCGTTTCCGTCGCCGTTCTCGGTCACTGTATCCGACTCGGATTCGGACGGACATCCGTGTTTCACTGAATTTCGAATCAGGTTCTCGAGCACCTCGGTCAATCGTAACCGATCGGCCTCGAGAATGTCGTCGCGCTCGAGGACGAGCTCCGCCGCGTCGGTCTCGACGTTGTCCCACGCCCGCCGGACGCTGTCGTGGATCGCGACGGGTTCGGTGTCGGCGATCACGTCGCCGCGGCGGGCGAGCGCGAGCAACCGATCGAGGAGTTCTCCCATGCGTTCGTGTGCGGCGTCGACCTCCGCGAAGTGCTCTTCGTCCCCAGTTTCGTTCGCGAGTTCGAGATAGCCGCGAGCGACGTTCAACGGGTTGCGAAGGTCGTGGCCGACGATCCCGGTGAACTCCTCGAGCCGGTCGTTCTTGGCGGCGAGTTCGCGTTCGCGGCGTTTCCGGTCGGTGACGTTGGAGTAGATCGCGAAGCCGTCGCCGGCGTGCTCGCCGGCCTCGAGCGGAACGCACGTGACGACGAAGTCCCTGACGCCCGTGGCCGTCCGCCGACGACTCTCGACCTGCTCGTTCTCGCCGTTTCGGAGCTTTCTGTTGAGCGTTTCGGCCTCCGCTGTGAGCCCCGACGGGACGATATAGTCGTCGACGTTCTCGCCGACGATCGTCTCACGATCGTAGCCGAAGACCGACTCGAACGGCGGGTTGACGTCCCGGACGATCGGCTCGCCGTCGTCGAACTCGTAGTGGACCACCGGGTCGGGGACGTTCTCGAACAGCTCGGAGATGCGTTCGTGTTCGGTCTCGAGGACCGCTTCGGTCCGGACTCGAGCGTGGACGGTCGCGGTGATCGACGCGAGCAGCGCTGCTGATTCGCGGGCCGTGACGTCGAACGCGTCGGCGTCGTCGGTAACGGCCTGGAGGACGCCGACGTCGCCGACCGGAACGCTCAGAAGCGATCGGTGACGGGGACCGGTCTGGTTGTTCCCGAAGACGCCACCGTCGCCGGTTCGAAGCGTCCGTTCGGCGACGCTAGATTCGGATCCGGCGCCGGCTTCGTCTCCGTTCCCGGTCTCGCGTCTCGAGGACTCGTCCCGGCCGTCGAACGGCCTATCGTCACCGTCGTCTGCAGCCCCAGCTGCGGCGTCGACGTCACGACCGAGCGTGACTGCCTGTGACTCGACGAGTGACGTCGGCGCATCGGCACTTTCGGCGACGGGAGCGAGACGTCCATCTTCGACGATCAGCAGCCAGCACTGGTCGACGTCGAGAACGGCTTCGGCGGCCTCGAGGGCCCGTTCGAACAGCTGGGCCTCCGTCCGAGCGGCGGCGATACCGTCGGTCGCCTCGCGGAGAGTCTGGACCGTCGTCCGGTCGGCCTCTCGAGTCGTGGGGTTCTGCGCTGGTTGGTCGTCAGTTTGTGGCTCGTTCTGGGTTTCCGCTTTCTCTTTCTCTTCCTCTTCCTCTTTCTCTTCGTCCACGTCTTCGGCTTCGGCACCGTCTCCGGCTTCGTCGTCATCCACGGTCGTGCTCGCCCGACTGACGGCGGGCGCGGGCACTGCAACCGGTTCGTCATCGGTCACCGGTGGTTCGGAAGCGACGGGAGCGGTGCCGGCGGCGGTGACGACCTCCGATCGACGTCGATCAGCGGCCGGGCGGACGGTGACGACGGCCTCGGTCTTGGTCTCGGTTTCGGCTTCGGTTCCCACCCCGTCTCGCTCCTCGCGAACTCCGACCCGCAACGCGAGCGGAACCGACGTCCCGTCGGTCGTCACCGTCGCCGTGGTCGTCGCGTGGTCGTCGTCCCCACTGACGACGCGATCGACAGCGTCCTCGAGCGTCTCGAGATCTCCCGTCGAGAGCGTCCCGGCGGCTTCCAGTGCCTCGAGCGGGACGTCGCGGACGGCCGTCGCGTCGATCCCGAGTAAGTCGCCGATCCACTCGTTGGCGTAGGTGAGCCGTCCCCGACGGTCGACGGTGAACACGCCCTCCGGGAGGGACTCGAGGAGGTCGGTTGCAGCGGCCGTCTCGGCCTGGGCTCGGGGGAGCGCTTTTCGATCGGACTGTGTGCGTCCAGGACTCTCGCTGACCCAGGCGATTTCGTCGACCAGATGGGTCAGTCCGTCCTCGTCGTTCCCATTACGCCGGACGTAGCCGTCGACGCCGTCGGTCGAGCGGGCGGCCGTCGGCCCGTACGCACCGTCGGTGTAGAGCACTAGCGGGATTCCCCGACAGGCGTCGACGACATCGAGCAAGTGGGCGCCGGCCGCGGTCGTCGGGGTCTCGGCGAAGACGACGCAGTCGACACGGGGAGCACGATCGCGGATCGTCTCGAAGTCGGTCGCCCCCTCCACGACGAACTCGAGGTCGCCGCCGGTCGAGGTGGATGCGACGCGCTCGAGTGCGGCGGCTCCGTCGCGGGCGTCCGTCTCGGCGGCGGCGATGTACAGGATCGTACGCAAGTCGGTCATGACGTCGGCTTCAGTGGGTGTGGGGGGTGTCGGTCGGCGAGGATGTGAATACTGTCTTTACAGAGTGTGTGTCACAGCTATTAATCTGTTGGAGGAATCAGGTTCTGAGTCCCCGAACGTCCGTTGCTGACGACAGATCGGAGTCGGTCAGCCGTTCAACGACCAGATCGTGTCGTTCAGGACGGTCGCGAAGCCGATCCAGCACAGGTACGGAACCAGAAGCGCCGCCGCCTGCCGGTCGACGCAGTCGAGCGCGACGACGGTGGGGTTGATCCACTCGATTCTTACTGTTCGCGAATAGCGACGAGTTCGTTCTCATCGTCTTGGCCTCGGCCAGTGCGGGCGTAGACCGACTCATTTGCAACTATCGAAGACGTGACGGGACCACCACAGTCGAGTGCCCACCGTCGGGAACCGTCTTCGACCGCGATCGCCACGAGTTCGGATCCCTGCCCGACGTACACCGTTTCGAGGGTCACAGCAGGAGTCTGCACAGATCCGGCACTCGTCTCGTAGGCCCAGAGCATCGACCCATCGTCGGCGTCGACGGTCACGAGGGCACCCCCACGCTCTTCGGGGTGGCGCATCGGCACGAACAAGACGCCGTCGGCTAACGCCGGCGGCGTGGTCGCCCGCATCGGCAGTTCCGCCGTCCAGTCGATCGCACCGGTCGTGTTGTCGAGGGCGAACAGCCACGCCTCCCACTCGTGATCGCTCGAGTCGCCAAGTGGACCACTGACGATCGTCCTCACTTGGACGAACACGTGATCACTGTCGGCGACGACGTGTCCGTTGAACGCTCGCTGCTGGTCGAGCGGTTCGTCGAATTCGATGTCCGTCTGCCAGTCCGTTTCGCCGGTCTCCGCATCGAAGGCGTACACCGGAAGTGATTCACTGCCGTACCCCCGGTCGAACGTATACGCCCGACCGTTCGCGACCGCTGGCGTCGACCAAGTGAACGTCTCGTCTCCCCCCGATTTCGATTCCTCGATCGCGACCTCCCAGTCTACGTTACCGCTCACAGCATCGAACGCGACGAGACCATCGTTCGTCGCGAGATAGAGTCGTCCCTCGGCGACTGTCGGCGCATTCGGTGGGTTGCGTCCACCTGCTTGGTACGAATCGGGTTTAGCGACCCATTGCTGGCTCCCGTCGTTGGTCGCGTATGCTTCGATCTCCTCTCTGACGAAAACGGCCAATTCGTCCACGATTACGGGAGGGTAATCCCCACCTCCTTTGTCGGACGGATCGCTCCAGCGTTCGGTACCGTCCGCTTCGAAGGCAAACGCCGTCCCCTCCATCCATCTGGCTTTGCAGTAGACGCCGTCCTCGATGACCGGTCGAGTCAGGTATCGGTCACCGAAGGCCTGCCACTGTACCTCGGGATCGTCGACGGGACCCGACGCACCGGGAGCGTACCGCGAATTGCGCGCGTCGTGGGCGAGCTGCGGCCACGTCCCCGACCCACCGGCCGCATCGAGCGAGATGTCCGTCCCCGGTGCGTCGATGGAGCCGCTACGACGGCCGAGACAACCCGCAAACGCACCCGCAGTCGCCGCGGCACCGATCACGTACTCCCTCCGGTTCATATACATCAATGGCAGAGTCGTGGGCAAAAATATAGTGCATTTGTCGAACGACAGTATCAAAACGGAAGAAGAGGCCGAAGAGATCCAAACGGACAGGATCGACATATCGAGTCCCGCTCGAAGAACACCACGTCGAAGTTTCCTTCGTCACCGTCGAGACGTGTGAGAGAGGTCGATGTCGCGTTCCCCGGCGATCGTGATGGTACACAGATCGGAGCCGGTTAAACGTTCAACGACCAGATCGTGTAGTTCAGGACGGTCGCGAAACCGATCCAGCACAGGTACGGAACCAGAAGCGCCGCCGCCCGCCGGTCGACGCGATCGAACGCGACGATGGTCGCGACGACGAGTCCGAACAACACGACGATGATCCCGAGCGCCAGTAGCGGCGTCTGCAGGCCGAAGAACGCGGGCGTCCACGTCACGTTGACCGCCAGTTGCACTCCGAACAGGGCGACCGCGATCCGAACCGCACGATCCTCGAGGCCCCGCCGAACGACCAGATAGAGTGCGATTCCGAGCAGCGTGAACAGCAACGTCCACACTACGCCGAACACCCAGCCCGGCGGGTAGAACCACGGTTTCTCGAGCGCGCGAAACCACGCCGTGTCGGGACCGGTGAGCAGTGAGGGAGCGGACCCAACGATGTTGACGCCGATTACGAACGCGAGGAGCGTCGCGAGCGAGCGGGCGGTGGAGGGATCGCTCGAGTCGGTACTGGAGTTCGAGGTCGAGTTCGAACGTGTGACGACACGATCCGATGGCATAGGGGTCCGACACCGACGACGGTCGTAAGTCTTGGCGGGCGGCGAAATGGGCGCGGAGAGCCAAACGAGTCAGGACTCGAGCGGGCGCCGATCACGGCCAGCCTCGAGGGCGACTCGAGTCCAGACGCCCCAGTACGTACAGACGATCACGGCCGGAACGAGCCACAGAACCAGAAACGGGGTGTACAGTTCGAGCACGTGGTCGGGAACCGTCCGGACGAACGAGACGGCCGAGAGCGAGGCCACGAGCGAGACGGTCGTGACGAACACCAGCAGGTCGTCGTCGATCGACCCTGCGCGCCAGGGTCGAAACCGTCTCGTCTGGCGGACGTCCGTGGCGTACAGCGCAACCGCCGCACCGACAGCGCCGACGGTCAGCGCGATCGCCATGTCGAGTCCGAGCACGTACCGTCCCGCGATGAGTTCCCCGAGTGCGACGGGGACGAGCGGGATCGCGAAGGCCATCGCCGGGCCGCCGTTCCACCCGGCGTAGGCGATCGGGACGACGGTGATCGCCGCCACCACGCCCACGATGATGATCGCACTCAGCGTGTCGAACAACCAGGTCGTCGTCTCGAGGGGCGCGCCGCCGACCGTGATCACGGTCCCGGCGTGACTCGCGAGGACGAGCGCGGCGAGGCCGGCGAGGAACGCGAGTGCGTACCGCGTTCGACGGACTTCGGTTCCGAAGAGGGGGTGCTCGAGGAGGTCGGTGACGAACCCGACTCCGCGACCGAGAGGGGATCGGTGTTCGGTGCTCACGGGATCACCTCGAGTTCGGGTGCAGTGTCGGTTCGAGTGTTAGTGCCGCTTCGAGCGTCGGTGTCGCCGTCGTCAGCCGTCGGCCACACGACCGAGGCGTACCCGTCGTGGTCCGGCTGCGCGGCGTTGTCCAGATCGATCGCCGCCCGCGAAACCGCCCAGCCGTTCGCGCGAAACAGCGCCTCGGCCACCTGCCGACCGCGGTCGTAGGACTCGATGACGTGAAACGGTCGGGCGGCGTCGTCCTGATGGGCCTGAATCGAGACGACGCCCTCGAACTCCCAGCATCGGACGTGAAGCCGACCGCTCGTCCCGTAGTAGGTCTCGGCGGCCGTCGCCTCCTGGAGGACGTACCGCTCGGTCGTCCGATCCCACGCGTAGCGCGTGTACTCCTCGAGTTCGCGGGTCCAGCCGGCGTCCTCGAAGACGCCGATGACGGTCTCGAGGTCGACGTCGGCTGGACCCGCGAGCGAGACGACGACGTTGATCGGTGCGGTCGGTTCGTATCCCGTCTCCGTCGCCTTGTACTGGTAGCGAGCGATCGGCGTCGCGTCCTCGTCGGTGATCGGTTGCGTGGCGTCGAACCAGGAGGCGTCCGCGAGATCGACGGGTGGATCGGTCGACTCGTCGGTCGTCCCACTGACCGTCGCGGGCGACTCCGGCGGCGAGGGAACGACGACGAGTCCGGTCGCCGTCGCGACTCCGGCGGCGGCGAGTGTGCCGAGAAACGATCGACGCCCCGTCATCGGCTGTGTTGGCGCTGCTCGACTCGACGGTGACGGCCCTGTCTGGACACTCGTCGATATCGACCGTTCGGAGGGACACCGGCCCCGACGACAGGCGATTCCATTCGGAATACGGTTAGATATCTTATCAGTTATATTTTCCTGTTCGTTCGAGTCGGGCAATAACGAGGTTCGGGAGAGAACGATTGGACCACTCGAGAACGCACTACGGCCACTGGACCCTCACGACGGTCGATACGTCGCGGACTGGACGTTGCGGAACTGTTTTACTCTCTGCATGGCCAACCACACATAGGAATGAGTGAACTCGAGGAGGAGTACCGCCTCGACTATTTCGAGGAGGAGGGCTTCGAGCGAAAGGAGTGCTCGGAGTGTGGCGCACACTTCTGGACGCGCGACCACGGGCGAACGACCTGTGGGGAACCGCCGTGTGCAGAGTACGGGTTCATCGAGAATCCGGGATTCGACGACGAGTACAGCCTCGAGGAGATGCGCGAGGCCTACCTCTCGTTTTTCGAGGCCAACGACCACACCCGAATCGACCCGTATCCGGTCGCGGCCAACCGCTGGCGTGACGACGTCTTGCTGACGCAGGCGTCGATCTACGACTTCCAGCCGCTGGTCACGAGCGGGCAGTCGCCGCCGCCGGCGAACCCGCTGACGATCAGCCAGCCGTGTATCCGGATGCAAGACATCGACAACGTCGGCAAGACCGGCCGACACACGATGGCCTTCGAGATGATGGCCCACCACGCCTTCAACGTCCGCGAGGACGCAGAAGAGGAGTACGCCTTCGACGGCGAGGTTTACTGGAAGGACGACGCCGTCCGCTACTGCGACGAACTGTTCGAATCGCTGGGCGTCGACCTAGAAGAGGTCATCTACATCGAGGACCCGTGGGTCGGCGGCGGCAACGCCGGGCCCGCCATCGAAGTCATCTTCCGAGGCGTCGAACTCGCCACGCTCGTCTTCATGTGCATGGAACAGGACCCCGACGGCGAGTTCGAGATGAAAGACGGCAACTCCTACTCCTACATGGACACCTACGTGGTCGACACCGGCTACGGACTCGAGCGCTGGACGTGGGTCTCCCAGGGCACTCCCACAGTGTACGAGGCGATCTACCCGGACATGATCGACTTCCTCAAGGACAACGCGGAGATCGAACACACCGACGAGGAAGCCGACCTCGTCCACCGCGCCGCCAAACTCGCCGGCCACATGGACATCGACGAGGCCGAGGACATGGAGACCGCCCGCGGCGAGATCGCCGCCCAGCTCGAGGTCTCCCGCGAGGAACTCGAAGCGCTCATGGAGCCCCTCGAGACGATCTACGCCATCGCCGACCACTGCCGGACGCTCGCGTACATGCTCGGCGACGGCATCGTCCCCTCGAACGTCGGGACGGGCTACCTCGCGCGGATGGTTCTCCGGCGCACGAAGCGACTCTGTGACACCGTCGGCGTCGACGCTCCGCTGGACGAACTCGTGGACATGCAGGCCGAACGACTGGGCTACGAGAACCGCGATACGGTCCGCGACATCGTCCGGACGGAACTCGAGAAGTATCGCGAGACCTTAGACCGCGGCAGCCGCCGCGTCGAGCAGTTGGCCCAGGAGTACGCCGAGCGCGACGAGGCGATCCCCACGAACGAACTGATCGAACTCTACGACAGCCACGGCATCCAGCCGGACATGGTCGCGGAGATCGCCGGCGAGACCGGAGCGGACGTCCAGATCCCGGACGACTTCTACAGCCTCGTCGCCGAGCGCCACGAGGGCGGACAGGCCTTCGAGGACGACGAGGAGAGCGCCGACGAGCGCTTCGCCGACCTCCCCGAGACCGAGAAGCTCTACTACGACGACCAGCAACGGACGCAGTTCGAGGCCGTCGTCCTCGACGTCTTCGACCGCGAGGACGGCTACGACGTCGTCTTAGACCAGACGATGTTCTATCCCGAGGGCGGTGGCCAGCCCGCCGATCAGGGGACGCTCGCGACCGACGAGACGACCGTCGAGGTTCGCGACGTCCAGATCGAAGACGGCGTGATCCTCCACCGCACCGACGAGAGCCCCGGCAAAGGCGAATTCGTCAACGGACAGGTCAACGCCGCCCGCCGGCGCCAGCTCATGCGCCACCACACGGCGACCCACATCATCATGCACTCCGCCCGGCAGGTGCTCGGCGAGCACGTTCGCCAGGCCGGTGCCCAGAAGGGCGTCGAGTCCTCGCGAATCGACTTGCGCCACTACGAACGCATCTCCCGCGAGGACGTCAAGCGGATCGAACTGGTCGCCAACAGCATGGTGATGGACAACACCGCCGTCAGTCAGGAGTGGCCCCACCGTCACGAGGCCGAGGCCGAACACGGCTTCGACCTCTATCAGGGCGGCATTCCGCCGGGGACCAACATCCGCCTGATCCACGTCGCCGAGGACGTCCAGGCCTGCGGCGGGACCCACGTCGCCCGAACGGGCGACATCGGCGCGGTCAAGATTCTCAACACCGAGCGCGTCCAAGACGGTGTCGAGCGCATCACCTTCGCCGCGGGCGACGCGGCCGTCGAGGCCACCCAGCGGACCGAAGACTCGCTGTACGACGCCGCCGAGATTCTGGACGTCGCCCCCGACGAGGTCCCGGACACGTCCGAGCGCTTCTTCGAGGAGTGGAAGGCCCGCGGCAAGCAGATCGAGGACCTCAAAGAACAGCTCGCCGAGGCCCGCGCCGGCGGCGGTGGCGGCGGCGAGGAAGTCGAGATCGGCGACGGCGTCGCGGTGATCCAGCGCCTCGACACCGACATGGACGAACTCCGGGCGACCGCGAACGCCCTCGCCGAGGACGGGAAAGTCGCCGTACTCGGAAGCGGCGCCGACGGCGCTCAGTTCGTCGTCGCCGCCCCCGACGGTGTCGGGATCAACGCCGGCGAGGTCGTCGGCGAACTCGCCGCCAAAGTCGGCGGCGGCGGTGGCGGTCCGCCGGACTTCGCGCAGGGCGGGGGCCCCGACGAGGCGGCGTTAGACGGCGCGCTCGAGGACGCCCCCGACGTATTGCGGCAGGTGCTGAACGCGTAGCTGGCGTTCGATTTTCTCTCCTCCGCTTCACCGTCACGACTCTGTCTCGACCGCTTCTCGAGCAGAGGCCCTCACGAGGCACTCGTGACCGCGACCTCGAATGGGACCCTCGAACGCGTCGGTACACCTCGAACCGAAACCTGCTATTTCTGTACCGGGGTCGTCTACGGGAACACATGCCTACTGCGACGAACGATGGCGTCGTCCTCCACTACGAGACCGACGGAGCGGGGAGCGAAGACGCGACCCCCGTCGTCTTCGTCTCCGAAGCCGGCCTCGGCGGCTGGTCGTGGGGCTGGCAGCACGCCGCGCTTACCGGTCCCTTCGAGACGATCGTCTGGGACCTCCGGGGAACCGGTCGCTCCGACGCACCGCCCGGACCGTACGACCTCGAGACCCTCGCGAGCGACCTCGAGGCCGTCCTCGCCGAGTGCGGTGCGCGAAAGGCTCACATCGTCGCCGCCGGGTTCGGCGGGGCTGTCGCGCTCACCGCCGCTCGGCGGTCGAATCGAATCGAGACGCTGACCCTGCTCGGGACCGCCGCCCGCGAGGACGCGTTCGCACTCGAGGACCTGTTCGCACCGCCGGACGACCGCGACGCGCTCGAGGCGTCCCTCGAGTCCGCCCTCTCCGCCGAGTTTCGAGACGCCCAACCCGAGGTCTGTGACGGAATCGTCGACTGGCGGGCCGAAGGTGACGCCGACGAGGCGGGCTGGCGGGCACAGCTCGCCGCGCTCGAGGGGTTCGACGCGACGGGTTGGCTCGTCGAACTCACCCTCCCGACGCTCGTAGTCCACGGAACGAGCGACGAACTGGTCCCGGCGGACGCGGGGCGCGATCTCGCCAGAGGACTGCCCCGCGGGGAGTTCGAACCGCTCGAGGGTGCCGGCCACCTCTGTTTCGTCGAGCGGTCTCGGACGGTCAACGATCGGATTCTCGGGTTTCTCGAGTCCTACAGCGACGAGGTGTAGTTCCCCGAGCGTTGCCGTCGTTCGTTGCAACCCCCGCCACTACGGCAGTGGCCACCGTATCCACACCTATGACGCTCTCCCTCGACGCTCGAGCGGCTCACTGGGGTGACCGAACGGCGGTCGTCGACGTGTCGGAGGCCCGGCGGGACGAGGAGGCGGAAACCGTCGACCGAGATCGAGACCGCTACTCGTACGCGGAGCTCGCGGCGATCGCCGACCGGTTCGTCGCCTCGCTCTCCGAACACGGCATCGACGCCGGCGACACCGTCTGTGTGATCAGTAGAAACCGGGTCCGGGTGCTCGCGCTGTTCTTCGCCTGTCGCCGACTCGGCACGACGTTCGCACCGCTCTCGCACCGACTGACGCCGAAGACGGTCTCGCGGCCGCTCGAGCGACTCGAGCCCGCAGTCGTCGTGACCGAGTCGGCCCAGCGGGATCTGACGCGGGCGGTCCAGCACGCGAAGACGGTGACGTTCGACGATCTATCGGCGGAGATCGACACTGACGACGATTCCAGTCCGAGTGTCGTACCCGATCTCGAGACGGACCTCGAGTCTCCCGCGCCCGACGGAACGCCGCTGGTTACCCTGCACGGCGATCCGGGTGGTACGGACTCGGACCGGGGCGCAGATCCGGAGCCGGACGCGGCCGTCGGCTTCTCCGCGGATGCTACCGAAGCGAACTGCCGCACCGTCGCGGCCACCTGGGGGCTCGGTCGGACCGACTGCACGCCGCTCGTCCTCCCGCTGTCGGCACCCGACGGCCTCCTGCGTGTCGCGCTCCCCACCCTCTACGCCGGTGGGACGCTACTGCTCGATCGCGCGTTCGATCCCGGTGACACGCTCGAGGCGATCCGGCGCGAACCCGTGACCGGCCTCGTAGGCCGGAGGGCGGAGCTCCGGGATCTCGCCGCGAACGACGACGCCGACGCCCTCGAGACGCTCGAGTGGGCCGTCTCCGACGGACCGATCGAGAGCGAGGTCCGAAACACGTACCTCGAGCGCGGTGTGCCCGTGTCCGGGACCTACGGCTGTCCTGCGTGTCCGACCGCGCTGGCCCAGCCGATCGGCGGCGTTTCCGGAAGCGAAGGCGAGGGCGAGTCAGCAGTCGAAACAGCAACCGAAAACGGCAGCGTCGGCTATCCGCTCTTCGACTGTCGCGTCCGGCTCGTCGCGGACGGCTCCGTCGTCGAGGGTGTGGGTGAGGGACGACTCGAGGTGGCGGGCCCGATGGTCGCCGACGGTTCGGACGGCGACGACGGCGACTCCGGTGGCGCTGCGGACGACTGGATCGACACCGGCGACCGGTTCCGTCGCGACGAGGACGGCCGGTACTATCCGGTCGATCTCGAGGATGAGGCGGGCGACAACCCCTAATCGAGAATCGACGAGCGATCACGGCAGACTCGAGCGGAACTCGAGCGAGAACGGGTCTCGCAAGCGCTCGCAGATACCGGCAACTCTCGACCCGAGGCACAAGGCCTATTTAACCAGCCCCGTTTGCACGTCACGAATGACGCAGCTCCGCATCGCCGTCCTGAACGCTTCCCACCGGGACGCGAACACGACACGAAACTTCCGACGCGAACTCGACGCCTCGATCGCCGAGTTCGACGTCACCGGCGGTCACCTGCCCGCGGACTTCGAGTACGACGCGGTCGTCGTCACGGGCTCGCGAGCGTCGGTCTACTGGGACGAAGACTGGATTCCGGCGACCAAAAACTGGGTCGCCGACGCCATCGAACACGGCCTGCCGTGTCTGGGGATCTGTTGGGGCCACCAGCTCCTGGCGGACGTCCTCGGCGGAACGGTCGAGGACATGGGGGTCTACGAGATCGGCTACAACGAGATCGAACACACCGGCGACTGTCGGCTGTTCGACGGCATCAGCCAGCGCTTCACCGCCTTTACGACCCACTCCGACGAAGTCTCGGAGCTGCCACCCGGAGCCGAGCCACTCGCCGAGAACGAGTACTCGAACCACGGCTTCCGCAAGGGCAGCGTCTTCGGCGTCCAGTTTCACCCCGAGTACGACCAGCGGACGGCCCGCGAGTTGACCGAGGAGAAGGAACTCACCGACGAGCGCCGCGAGTCCGTCCTCGCGGAGATTACCGACGAGAACTACGAACGGGCCTGCGAGGCCAAACAGGTCTTCGACAACTACCTCGAGTACGTCCGCGAGGTTCGATCCGCGGATGCCGGTACCGAGACGGCGGTTCCGTCGTCGGTTCGCGAAGACGAGCCCGGAGACGAGACGTCGAGTGCGGAGACGGGGACGGCGTCTTCACGGACCGACGCACTCCTCGAGTCGCCGACGGCGAACACGGACTGAGATCGGGTCCGTTCGAGCCGGTCCGGATTCCATCGACACCGTTTCTCACCGTCTCGACGCTTCGAACCGCCCCGCTCACCGACGGGAGCGTTTTTCACCGCAGCCATCGCACGTTCGGTAACGATCATGCTCGATTACCTCTCCCTCGAGGCGGACCTCGACGAGGAAGAACGCCTGATCCGGGACACGGCCCGCGAGTTCGTCGCCGACCGCCTCCAGCCCGAGATCGGCGATCACTTCGAGAACGGGACCTTCCCGACCGACCTGATCCCCGAAATGGGCGAGATGGGATTTTACGCACCCAATCTCGAGGGCTACGGCTCGCCCGGCGTCTCCGAAACCGCGTACGGACTCCTGATGCAGGAACTCGAGGCCTGCGATTCGGGGGTGCGTTCGATGGCCTCCGTGCAAGGTGCGCTGGTGATGTACCCCATCCACGCCTACGGGAGCGAGGCCCAGAAGGAGGAGTGGTTACCAGCGCTGGGCGAGGGCGAAGCAGTGGGCTGTTTCGGACTTACGGAACCCGAGCACGGCTCGGACCCGGCGGGGATGGAGACGGACGCCGAGCGGGACGGGGACGAGTTCGTCCTCAACGGCTCGAAGACCTGGATTACCAACTCCCCGATCGCCGACGTCGCGGTGGTATGGGCGCGGGATCGCTCGAGTGGCGAGGGCGAGGGCAAGAGTGAGAGTACCGACGAGAGCGAGAACCCGGTCCGTGGCTTCCTCGTCGAAACGGACCGCGATGGCGTCACGACCGACGAGATCGACGAAAAACTGTCGATGCGGGCTTCGGTCACGGGCACCGTCGACCTGAACGACGTCCGGATCCCCGAGGAGAACGTCCTCCCCGGCGTCTCCGGGATGAAGGGCCCCCTCTCCTGTCTCACGCAGGCCCGCTACGGCATCGCCTGGGGCGCCGTGGGGGCCGCTCGAGACTGTTTCGAGGTCGCTCTCGAGTATGCGGGTGACCGCGAGCAGTTCGGCGGGCCGATCGCTCGCTTCCAGCTCCAACAGGAGAAACTCGCGGAGATGGCGACCCAAATCACACTGGGACAGCTGCTGGCCTTCCGACTCGCCGAACTGAAAGAACGCGGCGACCTCCGTCCACAGCAGGTGTCGATGGCCAAGCGAAACAACGTCCGGATGGCCCGCGACGTCGCTCGCACGGCCCGCGAGATGCTCGGCGGGAACGGCATCACGACGGATTACTCGCCGATGCGCCACATGGCGAACATGGAGACGGTCTACACCTACGAGGGGACCCACGATATCCACACGCTGGTGCTGGGTCAAGATCTGACCGGAATCCCAGCCTTCGAGTGAGTGTTCGGTGACGAGAGTTCGAGAGCGTTCGACGCCGAGTCGTCCGCTCCGAAACCGTTCCGAAGAGCGGGTTCGATCCGGTGCTGTCACCGAAAAGAGAGAACGCGAAGTATTACGGCAACTGAATGACAGTAGATACGTATGGCAGCGGAACCCGACGAGCACACGACGAGGCGGGAGACGATCGGGTCCGGGATCCGAGAGACGGTCGACGTCCGATTCGTCGGGGTGCTCGGTGCCGGTTCCGTCGCGGGATACGTCGTCTTCACGTTACTGAACACGGATACCGTCGCACTCCCACTCGTCGGCGCGGTATCCGGTCAACTCCTCGGAATCGTCGGACTCGCGGCGTTCGCCGTCGCGTATCAGCGGTTCGGCTGTGCCGGAAGTTGTGGGTCGGCCGGAGACTGCGGGTGTTCGGACGAGTGCGGTAATCAGTGCTCGGACGACTCGTAACCGGATCTGAAACCGCCCGAACCGCGTTTCCGGCGGTACGCTTTTCCCGACGACGGTCGAGTCGCCGACCATGCGAACGCGAACGAGAACGGTGCTCTCGGTCCCCATCGAACGCGAAGGAACGCTTCCGCTGGCGTTCCCCGACGACCTCCGATTTCCCGAGGCACTCGTCAGGGAGTTCATAGAGCGCGATACCGACGCCGGCGACACCGTCTTCGATCCCTTCGCCGGGTTCGGGACGGTGCTTCGGGTCGCGGCGGACCTCGATCGGCGAGCCTACGGCCTCGAGTACGATGCGGAGAAGGTTACCTACGCGAGAGAGCGACTCGAGGCCGCTACTGAGGGAGGCTCCGATTCGAACTTGAACTCGGACTCGAGTTCGGAGACAAAGGCCCCAGAATCACCGATTTCTACCCTCCACCACGGCGACGCCCTCGAGCTCTCGAGTTACGACCTCCCAATGTTCGACTACTGCTTTACGTCGCCGCCGTTCGCGACCGACGGCACGACGGTGGACCCGTTGCGTGACTACGCCGGCGAGAGCGACTACGAGACCTACCTCGAGGACCTTCAGGACGTCTTCGCGCAGGTGAACCGACGAATGCGACCCGGCGGGCGGGTCGTCCTCGAGGTTTCGAACCTGAAACACGACGGGGAGGTGACGACGCTTGCCTGGGACGTCGCCGATTCGGTCGGCGAGGAGCTCGAGTTTCAAGGAGAGGTGATCGTCGCGTGGGAGGGTGACGAGACGGACGGCTACGGCGAGGAGGACGATGGAATCTACGGCTACGGCTACGATCACAGCTACTGTCTCGTCTTCGAAGCCGAGGGAACGGAATCGGGATCGTAACCGTTTGGGATCACACGATCGAATCGACGTATCCGAACTGCTCTCGAACGGCATCCAGGTCGTCGCCTCGAGACAGCGCGAGTTCCAACGTGAGCCGCGCCTTCCACGGCGGGAGGTCGCCGCCCGAGATCGCGCCGGCCTCGAGGAGCGTCTGTCCGCCGCCCTCGCCGCCGTACACGCCGGCCGTCGTCCCGGCGTGACACCGCGAGGTAAGCACGACCGGAACGCCGGCGTCGATCGCCGACTCGAGCGCTGTGCCGAGTTCCGCGGTGGTGTTTCCGAGGCCGGTGCCGGCGACGACGATGCCGTCGACGGCGGTTTCGGTCTCTGTACGACCGCCCTCGACCTCTTCCGAGAGCGCCCGCTCGACCTGCCGGCCGTCGACGCCTAGCGCGTTCGTGACGATTTCGACGCGGACGTCAGCGTTCACCGTCGCGTCCGGCATCGACATCGAGTAACTCCGCGGCTCTCGGAAGAACCGCAATCCGTCCGGCGTGAACTCCCCGACGGGACCCGCGCCGGGCGACTCGAAGGTCTCGAGTGCGCTCGTGTGACCCTTCACGACCCAGCGGGCGGCGTGGACGGTGTCGTTGAACGTCAGGTAGACGCCGCCAGCGTCCCGTACCCGCTCGTGGGCGGCGGTTCGAACGGCCGCGAGCAGATTCGTCGGGCCGTCGGTCCCGAGCTGGTCGAACGAGCGCTGGGCGCCCGTGAAGACGACTGGCAACTCGGTGGTGGCCGCACAGGCGAGATCCAGCGCGTAGGCCGACTCAGCCATCGTATCGGTCCCGTGGGTGACGACGACCCCGTCGACACCGTCGGCCGCCGCTCGGTCGATCGCACCTGCGAGGGCCTCGAGTGCCTCGCCGTTCATCTGAAAGCCCGAGACCTGACAGACCTCCTCGACGTCGATCGTCGCCTCCTCGCCGATCTCCGGGACGGCGTCGACGAGGTCGTCGCCGGACTGTGAGGGGGTCTTTCCCGATTTGCCCTTCGTTTCCGAGGACGTACTCGCGATGGTGCCGCCAGTGCTCGCGATTCGGACGTGTGGCATACGTGGTCTCTCGGCTCGAGGACGGAAGTGGCTGTATGCGTCCGTGCGTTGGTGTTAGTGGGAATACAGGTTTTTGGTGGTGGAAATCTAACACTTTTCCATGGGCGATAGCTTCGCGAAAGAACGGTTCGTTTCGGCATCGACGTGGTTCAGACTCGGTAGCGTGACCGTGGAGACGGTGATCGCGCTCGCACTGCTCGCCAGCGCGGCGTCGCTGTTCGCCGTCTCGATCGGCGACCCAGAGATGGTCGCCCTGATCGGTGCCGGCGCAGTCACAGTGATCGTGCTCGGACTGGCCCTCGCCCGTCTGTTCTCCTATCTCGAGATCAACGGCCTTCCGGTGATCGAAAACGGAGGAGAGTTGACGCGGTCGAGGGTCTGACGGTCGCGTTTCGCGATCACGAGTCCGTCTCCGCCTCCGCCTCCGCCTGCGCCTGCGCCGGCGGCTCTCGACGGACGATTTTGCCGAACAGATCACGATTGCCAGCGACCAGTCGGTACAGCGGCTCGCGGATGCCGTCGCGGTGGGGAACGAGTCGAAAGCCTTCGACGGGCCACGTGACCGGCGAGTCGACACGGGCCAGCGCCTCCTCGATCGCCGCTCCACAGGAGTAGACCGCATCCTGTGTGAGCAGGTGGGCACACTCCTCGTAGTCGTCCGGAAGCCGCGCTCGCTGGTCCGGTGTGAGTTCCGAGAAGCCGACGAGGTCGAACTCGCCGCGATCGGCGGCGTACTCGCCACACCACGTACAGAACCCGCAGTCGTCGTCGTAGACCAGTCGCGGCGGTGGATCGGCGACGGTTTCCATGTGCGTCGTACGGGACGAAGACGGAAAAGCGCCGCTCGAGTTCGCCGCTGGGATGTCCACTGTCGGCTGTCGCTGTATCTGAGATCCGCCGAGCCCCGTCGACGAATCCAGTTCACTGGGCAAGCGTCGGCAGTATAAAAGAGAGTTTCCGTCATATTTTCGTGATAGTCGATCTTCCCTGCTCGCTCGTTGCGGTTTTAGGCAGCCCTAGCTCGAGAAATCTCCGACCGGGACTTAAGAACGTGCGTACTTTTAAGTGTTCGACCCTCGTTTGCATCTGCTAGCAATGGCCATAGATCCGCAGTTCCACGAGAACCGAGAGAAAGTCGGCGAAGAGAACGGCGTTGCCGTCTGGGGCCCGGTCGACGAGCCCGAAGAGCTCGGCATCCACGGAACACACGTCGCGGTCGACTACGACCTCTGTATCGCCGACGGTGCCTGTCTCGAGGACTGTCCGGTCGACGTCTTCGAGTGGGTCGACACGCCGGGACACCCCGAGAGCGAGAAGAAGGCGGAACCGACACACGAAGCCCAGTGTATCGACTGCATGCTCTGTGTCGACGTCTGTCCGGTCGACGCGATCGACGTCGACGCCGGACGGACGGCCTGATCGACGTCGATCGAGAGACTGATTCACGTCGGATCGGGGCCGAGCGCACATGGATATCGAAAATTACTGCTTCTGACGAACGAGTGCCTCGAGAGCACCAACAGTTTCGGGAGGAACGTGACTAACTGCTCTCGAAACGACGAAACCGTCGTTACTCGGCGCGGTCGACGTCGACCTGTTCCTTCAGTGCCTCGAGACCGTCGGCCTCGGCGAGCTCCTGCAACCGCTCCCGAAAGTGGGTCTCGCAGAGCCCGACCTTGACGCCCTCCGTCTCGGCGGCAAAGGCAGCCTCGCGGTCACAGTAGTGGCAGTTCATACAACGGTCTATGGGTGGCGCCGCATTTAAGCCTCCCCTTATCGGCCATAGAGGGGTGTCAGGCGTCCAACAGCAGGTCCCGGAACGCCGGTTCCGTGAGCCCCGCGAGTCCGAGGCGATCGTCGTGAGCATCACTCCCCGCCGTCGCGAGCAGACCGTATCGGTCGATCGCTCGGTCGACGAGCCGGTAGTCGGCGTCCCCGCCGTACGGATAGTCCCGTTCGACGGCGTCGAGGTCCGCCGTCAACTCGAGTGCGGTCGCCGGATCGTCGTAGCGCAACGGGTGAGCGAGTGAGACGATTCGACAGGCGTCGGAGAGCAGTCGCCGGCCCTCTTCGAACGACGGGATCTCTCGCGGAACGTAACACGGCCCGTCGTTGCCGACGAGGTCGTCGAACGCACCCTGATAGTCGTACTCTGTGCTGGGGTGGGCGTCGATCGCTCGAGCGACGTGTGGGCGCCCGAATCCGTCCGCGACGTCGACCGCGAGGTCGATGCCGAGTCGGTCCTCGACGCACTCGACGATGGCGCGTCCCCGCTCGCGTCGGTTTCGCTGGATGCGCTCGCAGGCGGCCTCGAGGGCCGTCGTCGGGTCGACGGCGTATCCAAGGAGATCCACGCGGATCCCTGACGGAGCCTGCACGCGGAGTTCGATCCCGTGGACGAACGTGATTCCGTCGCGATCGACGATCGGCTCCGAAAACGGCTGCAGGCGATCGTGATCGGTCACGCCGACGACAGAAACGCCGGCGTCGCGAGCGGCGTCGGGGACGGCCTCGAGTGAGAGCGACCCGTCAGAGCGGGTCGTGTGAACGTGAAGATCGGCGTGGGGCATGACAGAGTAGTGTATCGGCCGCGCTAAAGCCGTTTCCTCACCGATGCGCCACGGTACCGGATGCCGATTAAGGTGACTAAGGTCTACACACGACCTGAAGGTTGTTTATGGACAATGTTTATAATTATCGTTCATCTGTGTTCGGGTGTAATGCAGCTCAATCGAACCGACGCGCTCGTCGACGCGCACGAGTACCCCGCGACCACCGAGGAACTGATCGAGGCCTACGGCGACTACCGTCTCGAACTCCAGAACGGCTCCGAGACGGTCGGCGAGGTACTCGGGCGACTCGAGGGCGAGACCTTCGAATCCGCCCAAGAGGTGTCCGTCGCGATCTACTCGGCGGTGAGTAACAAGGCCATCGGACGCTTCGGGTACAGCGACCGGGATCCGACGCCGCCGGGGAGTCCGTACGCACCCGACGTCGTGTCGTTCTGAGGACGGACCATTTGCTATCTTTTTTCGGTCAAGTAGCTCGAAGCGAGCCAGCGATAGCGCTCGGACCCTGAATCAGGAACCCCGACCCGCGAACGGGCCTCGAGCAACGTCGAGTCCAGCGGCGTCGAAATCAGTCGACGAACTCGAGTGCGTCCTCGAGGTCCAGCACGACCGATCCCTTCCGATAGCCTTCGATGTGGCCGTTCGGACGGGCGCGGTAGACGACGGCGGGCCGGTGGCGAACGTCGGGTTGTTCGCCGCGGACCGGTGCCCACTGGTCGTCGCGGAAACTCGAGCAGTCGACGAAGAGGATCGCACCGCCGCCGTGTTCTGCCAGCTGACCGCTGGTCTTCGTCTCGGCGGTGTCCCGGACGGCGGCGACCGGCCCCGACGCCGCGCGGTTGTTCGGCGGCTGCGGGCGTGTAACCTCGACGAGAACGTTCGTCTCGGCGTCGGACGCCCGAAAGTCCAGCGAGTGTCCGGTCGTCACCTCGATCTCCGGGACCACGTCGTAACTCGCGTCGTCGAGGATCTTCGCAGCGATGAACTCGCCCATCGCGGCGCTCATGCGAACGCGGTCGACGTGGTTGCTGGTTCCGAGTTTCCCCGACATGACGTCCCGGTACTCGTCGAGCGTGCCGGTCGCGAAGAAGTCCTCGAAGAACCGGGTGGTCTCCCTGCGTCCGGCGTCGGGGAAGCCGGCGGCGTGTTCGCGAAAGAAACTGCGCGTCGAGTCGCGGCCGTCTTTGGACATAAACACCGGAAGGAAGAACCAGGAAATGTGCGGATAGTCCGCGAGCCACGGATCTTCCTCGTGTAAGGTCGCGAGGAGTTCCCGCTGGGCCCACCGCGAGACGCGGTAGGGAATCTCCTCCCAGCCGAACTTGTCGGTCCGCCAGAGGGAACTCGGCGTCTCCGTATTACCCATCCAGTACGCCTCGCCCTCCTGGCGGGCGAACAGCGCGACGTCTCCGTTGGCCATCTCGAAACGATGGGTCTCCCAGTCGCCGCCGATGGCGAACCAAGGAGAGACGGCTCGAGCGCCGATGTTGCTCCGGAGCGGTTGCAGGATCTGCTGGCGAACCCGTTGCTCGCTCCAGGTCTCGGGCGAATAGCGGAAGCGAAGTGGCCGCGCCACGGGATATTTTACGAGTGGCGAAGGCATACGTCTTTTCTTTGGGAACAGGCCCCGCGGACACCGGTAATGTGTATGACCGTTACATTAATATGGCACTCGTGCCTACTATGTGTGTACTTACCATGTCAATGGGTGCCTATGACGAAGCAGAACACGAGCGCCGCGAAAAACAGGTCTCGAGGGTGGATACGGACTTCGACGACGAGCGGACGATCTACCACGGGAAAGTCGAATACGACTCCGGAGAATCCGCCGAAGCGCTCTTGAACAAATTCGAGGAGATCAAGTCGAACTAGTGAAGGCTGTCGGATTGCGTCCGTGTGTCGCGGTCTGTGGGGATCGCGACCACCACTCTTTCTTCCTGAGAGCCATCGCTCCGGACGGCAGCGACAACGCCAGATTCACCGGCTTCAGTAGGGGACCGGACACGACACACAGCAGTCTCGAGTCGCAGCCGGAATCAGGCCACGGACCCATCGTCAGTCGTTTCGCTCGCCTCCGTCGTTCTCTCGCCTCCCCTCGAGTGCGTCCCATCCCGGCGTCGGCGGCGCGCCGCGAGCGTCCTCGACTGCACTCGCGAGTCCGGTATCCGGTTTCTCGTCGGCTCGTCGTCGCCATTCGTCGATCGCCCGTCCGGCCCACGAATCGGCCTCGAGCACCCGCGCTCTCGCCTGTTCGTAGTGATAGTCGGACGTCGCGAAGGTTCCGGGACTCGAGGCGGCGGCGGTCGCGACGAACTCGGCGCGGTCGGCGGGCGTCGGCTCGTTGTGAGCGACGCGGTCGACGAGTCCCGCGAGTTCGTCGGGTTCGGGATGGGTGAACAGCTTCTGACCGATCGCCTGTGGCCCGAAGAGGAGTTCGGACAGTCCCTCGCCGTCGCCCGGGTCGTCGTCGAGCAGTCGGGTCCCACCCATAGCGTCCTCGACGCGCTCGCACTCGGTCTCCTGGGCGAGTTCGAGATTGTGTGCGGGGTAGTCCGCACACTCCTCGGGATACAGGTCGTCGCCGTGGATCCGACACTGCAGTGTCGACGGGTCGAGGAAGACGCACGTCGGGAGCCACGCGGGTTCCTCGCGGTCGAACGGTGCGACCGGCTTGGGCGGCTTCCGGAGTCCGATGAAGAAGGCGGGACGGCCGGCAACGGCGGCGATCCGGTGGCCGTCGATCTCGAGACTGTCGTCGTCACGGTCGGGGTCGGCCTCCCAGAGTCGCGGCGTCAGGACGTCGCCGAGGCCGGCCTCGAGGAACGCACGAATTTCGTCGCGAGTGAGCGCCACGAGGTTGTACGTGTCGTCGAGCGGGGCGCGCGGGCCGCGCCGTTCGTGGTCGATACCGGTCGACTCGGCGTCACGATCGCTGTCGGCGACCAGCGGCCGCCAGTCGAGACAACAGCCGGCGCATCCGGCACAGTTCACCTCCATGGGAGTAGCTCACGCACTCGAGTGCGATAACGGTGCGTGGTGGGTCTGGCGGTCGTCGCTCGAGGATTCATCGGTCGGTGCTGAAGCCGTCATCGGCTCCGGAAGTTCGCAGCGAGAGTCCGAGCATCCCGATCCCGAAGCAGATCGGTATCACACCACCGGCGAATCCGAGCCGTACGATCTCGACGAGTCCGAACGCCAACATCGTGATGCTCACGATGGTATCCGGTCCTCCGATTCGGAGCGGCTCGACGGCCGTCTCCGCTCGAGCAGCGAGCACGAAACAGCCGATCAAAACCGAGAACACGCCGACGGATCGGCTGGACGAAGAACCAGAAATCTGTCCGATCTCGAGAAGACCGACGACGAGCCAGATCCCACCGACGAAGAGGTCGAACTTGCTGAGGCCGAACATTGACGTTGGATTGATCTGTTGTTTTCGCACTAAGTTCAGTAATACTATCTACATCGGTCTAGGGACGGGAAGGGAGACAGATCGCGAGCGGGAAGAGTTTCCGGTGGACAATCGTTCCGAACCGAATCTCGAGATCGTCCAGTGACCGGGCGATCGACGTCCGAACGGTGACGCACTCGGGTCGGAGGCCAACGTCTTTGCACCCTCGCGTCCCAGAACGAGTATGGCAAAGGAGTCCTGCGACGGCTGCGGCCGCACGATTTCAATCTCGGGCGGTATCGCCAACATCTGGTCGTTCTCGAACCAGCCGAGCACCGGGATCATGCTCGAGTTCGAGGACGGCTCGGATCATCTGCTGTGTTACCCCTGCATCGAACAGATACCGGACAACCCGGTCGAAGCCGACGTGGCGGCACTCGAGGAGTACGATCCAGAGACGGACGCGGATACGAGCGCAAACTGACGGCTCGAGGTTCGAGAACCGGTGAAAACCGACGAGCGGAAGGGGTGGGATTCGAACGCCACGAGGCCGAATGGCCTCCGCGGAACCAAAAGGCTCCACGGTGCTCTTCCGCTGAGCGACCCTTCCTGTTTCACAGGTAGGCGGGGATCGCATTAGTAATCGGCCGCCTACCCCGACCGTAGGCGGCGCTTTCGTCCGACGGTTTCGACTCGAGTCGGCCTCGCCTGCCGCGAGAGTCCGGAGCCTTTAGGGCGTCCCCGCACGCCCTCTCCAACGGTGAATACAGAGCGGATCTTCGAGGAGTTTCCGGCGCCCAGCTACCGCGGCGCCCAAGAAACGGCCCTGCGCGACATTCGCGACGCCTTCGCGGCCGACAACGACGTCGTGTTGGTACGGGCGCCGACGGGCAGCGGGAAGTCCCTGCTAGCTCGCGCGATCGCGGGCTGTGCACTGAAGATCGACGACGCAGAGCCCAGCGAGCCGACGGGGGCCTACTACACGACGCCGCAGGTCTCCCAGCTAGACGACGTCGCGGGCGACGACCTCCTCTCGGATCTCAACGTCATTCGCGGGAAGTCCAACTACACCTGCATCCTGCCGAACGAACTCGACACGCCGGTCAATCAGGCCCCCTGCGTTCGAGAGAGCGGCTACGACTGCTCGGTCCAGCACCGCTGTCCGTACTTCTCCGATCGAGCGATCGCCTCCAACAGGGAGATCGCCGCGATGACGCTGGCGTACTTCATGCAGACGGCGGGCAGCGAAGTGTTCCGGAAACGCGACGTCGTCGTCATCGACGAAGCCCACGGCCTCGCCGAGTGGGCCGAGATGTACGCGACAATCCAGCTGGGGCCGCGAACGGTTCCGTTCTGGGACGAGTTGCGGGTGCCGGCGGTCGAGGGAGTGGAGCGGGCCGCCCGCTACGCCGAGAACCTCTCGCAGGTCTGTACGCGACGAAAGGACGACCTGCTCGCACAGGAACGACTCACGCCTGCCGACGTCCGGGAACGTGACCGCCTCCAGGAACTCATCGGCGAACTCGACTGGTTCGTCTCCGACTATCGGGATCCCCAGAGTCCGACGACGTGGCTGGTCGATCAGTCCGAACCGGCGGACGCGAACTCGAGTGGCGACTACGAAGACGAAGACGACGTAGACCTCGGCGGCCCGCTGACGATCAAGCCGATGAACCCCGAACGCTACCTCCACCACACGGTGTGGGACCGGGGCAACAAGTTCGCGCTCCTCTCCGCGACGATCCTCAACAAGGAGGCCTTCTGCGGACAGGTCGGGCTCGATCCGGCGAACGTCACGCTCGTCGACGTCCCCCACACCTTCCCCGTCGAGAACCGCCCGCTGTACGACGTGACCCAGGGGAAGATGACCTTCGAGCACCGCGACGAGACGATCCCGAAGATCGCCCGGACGATCGTCCGGATCATGCAGGAACACCCCGACGAGAAGGGGTTGATCCACGCCCACTCCTACGACATTCAGGAGCGACTCGCGGACCTCCTCCGGGACTTCGGCGTCGGCGACCGGGTCCGAGCGCACACCCGCGAGGACCGCGACGCCGACCTCGAGGCCTGGAAAGCGTCCCCGGACCCGGACGTCTTCCTCTCGGTGAAGATGGAGGAGGCGCTGGATCTGAAAGGCGACCTCGCGCGCTGGCAGGTCATCTGCAAGGCCCCGTTCCTCAACACGAGGGACTCGCGGGTCGCCCACCGGCTCGAGGAGGGCCAGTGGGCGTGGTACTTCCGGTCGGCGCTCCGGACGGTGATCCAGGGCTGTGGCCGAGTCGTCCGCGCACCCGACGACTACGGGGCGACGTACCTGGCGGACTCGAGTCTGCTCGATATGTTCGAGCGAGCGCGCTCGGACATGCCCGACTGGTTCGCCGAGCAGGTCGACCTGATGAGCGAACCCGACCTTCCCGAGTTCCAGCCGCGCGCGGCGCTCGGTGGTGACGGTAGCAGTCGCGGTTCGAGCGCCGGAACCGGCGATACGACCGACACCGCATCTCAGTCTCGGAACGACGACTCGAGCGGCGAAAACGAGGGCCAAAACCAGCAGCGACGCTACTCCCGAACGAGCCGCCGCTCGCGGTCGAAATCGGGGTCCAGAGACAGTCCGCTCGCGGACGTCTGGGATACCGACTAGAAGATGAACGTGGCGCCCCAGGCCACCATCGAGGTGACCATCAGGGTGGCAAAGAGGAGCGCGATGATCTGATTCTTATTCATTTGCTCGTCCATTGTGACTGCGAGAGCAAATAATTCACGCCCGATGAGTGAGCGACCGACGGGGTGAACGAGAGCGTGAGCGGTTCACTCGACGCGTGCATCCACCACGACGTGCTCGACACCGGCGCTGTGGCTCTTTACGCGTCGTTTCTCGAGCACCTCGAGTTTTCGCCCCCCGTCTTCCCGTTCGACCGCCGATTCGAGACGCTCGAGCGGGCGCTCCCACAGCAGCGATTCGGGCGTCGCCTCGTGGTAGTGGAGGACGCCGCCGGGGACGAGCGCCTCGAGGGCGTGGGACAGAAAGTCGTCGGCCTCGTCGGAACGCGTCCCGTGACCCGCGTCGTCGGTCCCGTCGGCAGCGCCGTAGTAGCCCATGACGACCCGGTCGGCGTCGACGGTCGCGGCGAGGTCGCGACAGTCCGACCGGTAGGCGTCGACGCGGTCGGCGACGTCGTTCAACATCGCGTTCTCGAGCAGGTAGCGAAACGCCGTCGGGTTGATCTCGGTGGCCGTCACCCGCCCACCGGCCCGGGCCATCGGGAGCGTGAAGTAGCCGATCCCGGCGAACATGTCGAAGACGCGCTCGTCAGGACGAACGAGTTCTCCCATTCGGGCTCTCTCGGCCTGATTCCCCGGCGAAAACATCACTTTCGCGGGGTCGAGACCGTACCGGGTGCCGTGCTCGGTGTGGATCGTCTCCGTGTCCGTCGAGCCGGCGAGGAGGCGCGTCCGCGGCTCTCGATAGGTCCCGGCCTCGCCGTCGTTGGCGATCCCCTCGTCGGCGAGTACCGAGGTCGCCTCGCCGTGGTGGTCGAGCAACGCCTCGCCTACGTCCCGTGCCTGCTCGTCAGAATACTCGTCGGGAACCGTCACCAGGATCACCGACCCGATCACGGCCCACGAGCCGGGAACCGACTCGAGGTCCGCCTCCGTCCAGCCCCGGTCCGCGAGCCGTCCCTCGAGACCCGGGCTCCGGCGGTCGGGATCGATCTGGCGGATCACCTCGAGAACGCGGGTCTCCGCGGGCGGCTCCGTGACCGGGAGCGCGACCGTCTTCGGGTCGTACTCGCGGACGCGTCTCGAGTCGTCGTAGACCCCCTCCGTTCGAAGCGACGCGATCGCCGTCTCCGAGCGGGGTTTTTCGACGACGACCGCGAGGTGTGGATGCGGGTGGTCGTCTCCCTCGATGTGCGTCACCGTCCGCTCGGCGTCTTCCTCACGCATTGCCCTCGTCTGGGTCGTCCGGCAGAATGTGCAACCCGGCGCGACTCTTCAACACGGGCACGGTGTCGGCGTCGGGATCGAAGTAATCGGGCCTCGAGACGGTCTTTGCCTGGAAGGTTTCCGGGTCGAGCACCTGCACCGCGTGCTCGTCTTCGACGGTGACGACGGTGGTCTCGACGGCGTCGTCGACGTCGCCGAGCCGACGCGCGTCGGGGGAGTTCCCCTCCTCGTAGCTGGCTTCGTAGTGGTCGCCGGTCGTCACGCGGGTCCCCTTGAGGTTTCCGCGGGCGCTGCGGACGAGGACCGGGCCATCGTCGTCGGCCTCGTCCTCGAGGTCGATAACCTCGCCGGGGGTGTACGGCGGGAGTCGGACGGCGAAGGTCACCCGATAGACGCCGTTGCCGTCCTCGTCTTCGGTGACGAGGGTTTCGGCGTCGTTGACGGTACCGCCGAACTCCTCGACCATCTTGTTCGAGATCTTCTTGCCGATCTTGTTGGTCGAGACCTTCAGGTCCAGCCCGTCGGGCGTCTCGGTGGTGTCGGTGATGAAGGCGTTGCGGTCACCCGTCGCCTCCATGTCGGCGACGATCTGGTTCGAGATGGTCTTGGCCCGTTCTATCTCCTCGGTGGTCGGTGTCCGATCCTCGGCGCGGATCTGGACGATACTGGCGTAGTAGTCCCCCGAGATTCGGCCACAGCGGGTACAGGTCTGGCGTGCGATTCTGACCGGAACCATCACCTGTTCTTCGACCGGCGTTCCGCGGGCGATGCCCGTAAAGTAACAGTGCATGCGGATGGTGTTCGGGTCGATCTGCTCGGGTTCGACCTGCCAGGCGACGTCCTCGACGTCGACGTGGACGGCGAGTTCCTCGCTGACCTCCTCGATCGCGATGTCCGTGTAGTCCTCGGCCCCGACGTCGACCCAGCGCCGGCCTCGGTGGACAGCACCACACTGGGCGCAGACGCGAACGTCGACCGTATCCGGCGCGTCGACGAACTCGAAGTCCTCGAAGTAACAGGCGTCACAGAGGTCGACGTCGGCGCTCGGGCGGAGGGGTTCGGCTGCGTGCTCACTGGCACGTTCGGCCGCGTGCCCGCCGGCACGGTCGGCTTCAGTGCCGTCACCACTCCCGTCCGCGTCGCTCTCCGTCCGGTCGGGAACCGGATCTCCACACCGCGGGCAGAACGCGCGCGATTCACTCATTGGCCTCCGTTTGGCCCTCAGCGTGTTAAACGGCGCGCTCGGACCCGCCCGGAACCCGAGCGATCAGCACCACCCTCGAGGACAGAAATATACGTTTCCAGTACTATTCGTGACCAACCGGTCGTCGATTCTCACTATCTGAGATTTCCATCCGAAACGAGGGGGTTGTGACCGTCACTCGCGGCCGAGTTTCGTTCGTCGAAGCGAATCCACAATGTCCCGGTAGTTGGCCCCTCAGCCACTGTATCCGCCGTTCATTACCCCCACGACGAGAGACACGTTCGAACAAAGGTCCGTTTCTCGAGGAGGAATTCCGACGAGAGGAGAGTAGTCAGACAACCGTCAGACGTTCATCGAAAGATGACTGTCAGACGTACTCACGTCACTCGAGTTCCATGCGAAACGAGGGGGTTCGAGGTAGTGTTCGAGCGAGCGAGTATCGGGTGGGAGATATATCCTTATTCGGCCTCGTCCCGTACAGGAGTGTATGGAATGGCAGACGGACTGGGGACTGCGGTTTCGGATGCTGGTAACGATGTTTCTGCTGTTCGTACTGTACATCGTCTTCGTTGGGGTGATCACGGCCTACTACGGTGGTGGCATGATCATGATCGTGACGTTGTTCGGCGTCTTCTCGCTGGGTCAGTACTTCTTCAGCGACAAACTCACGCTCTTGAGCATGGGTGCGAAGGAGGTCTCGGCGGAGGAGTACCCCGAACTCCACGCCTCCGTCGAGCGACTCTCCCAGCAGGCCGACCTGCCGAAACCGAAGGTGGCCGTGATGGACACGCAGGTTCCGAACGCGTTCGCGACCGGACGCAACCAGCGCAACGCCGCGGTCGCCGTCACGACCGGGCTGACGAAGACACTCGATCGCGAGGAACTCGACGGCGTCATCGCCCACGAGCTCGCCCACGTCAAAAACAGGGACATGATGGTGATGACGATCGCCTCCTTCCTCTCGACCATCGCGTTCATGATGGTCCGCTGGGGGGCCTTTTTCGGCGGCGGTCGCGGTCGCAGAGGTGGCGGGGGCATCGTCGTCGCCATCCTCGTCTCGCTGGTCGTCTGGATCGTCAGCTACCTGCTCATCCGGGCGCTCTCCCGGTACCGCGAGTTCGCCGCCGACCGCGGCGCCGCCGCCATCACGGGCCGGCCGTCGGCGCTCGCTTCGGCCCTGCTGAAGATCTCCGGCGAGATGGACAAAGTCCCCAAAGACGACCTCCGCGAGGAGGCGGAGATGAACGCCTTCTTCATCATCCCGATCAAGTCCGGCATCGTCGGCCGCCTGTTCAGCACCCACCCATCGACTGAACGCCGGGTCGAGCGACTCCGGGACTTAGAGCGAGAGATGGAAGGGTTCTGAGTCGGGTGTCCACACGACGACCGCCGGCGGCCTCATCGATCACTCGAGTCAGCGAACGACGGCGAATCCGTCGCCGTGCACATAATTGGTCACCGTCGAGTCGAACCGACACACGACCGTCGTCCTGCCGTCGATCGATGCTGACCGTCTGTCGGTTCGCCGCTTCGATTCCGGACGACGCCGGCTGGTGATCGAACGAGGCGACGAACAGTACCTTACTAAGGGATCGCCCCCATCTGCACGCACATGGGACTGCTGGACGGACTGCGATCCGTACTCGGCATCCGCGCCGAGACCGACGCGCGCCGGGACGCCGACCCGGAGGACCTCTTCGGGATGAGCACCGCCTACCTCACGATGGAGGCCGACCTCGGCTACGAGTCGCTGGACGCGGGCGCGCTCTGTTTCGCCGGCGTCGACTCGAGTGGCTTCCGGGACACCGTCGACGACGTCGAAGCGATCCTCGAGGCCGGTCGCGAGGAGACCGAGACGGACTTCTCGATCTCCGAGGACGACCACGGCTACCACTGGGTCGTCCTCGAGGACACCGACCCGGAGGACCTCATCACGAGCCTCCACTTCGCCGCGGACACGTTCATCGAACAGGGGTACGGCTCGCGGCTGCTGGCGGCGGTCTTTGGCTACGAGAACCGGGATGGCCCCGCCTACTGGATCTACTCCTTCCGCCGGGGGGCCTACTACCCCTTTGCACCACGGGACGGCCGGGAACGGGACTCGAGCGCGGAGTTCAAACTCGAGTCGGTCCTGGATGGCGAACTCGAGATCGAACGCGAGAAGGAGTACTGGTACCCGCTGTGGCCGAGTGCGGGCGGTCGCCATCCCTGGGAGTGAGTTCGGTCGGTGTCGACGATCACAAGACCTTGTATGCGATTATATACGACATATACTCGATACTGAACCCTTTTGTGCGAACTGTGATTGTCACCGGTAATGGCCAACGTAGTCGACGGGATACGAACGCCCGTCATGCAGCGCCCGGCGGGGGCGGCGATCACCGACACTGACGACGAGACGACCTATGCCGAGTTCTGGAAGTCCTGTGACCGGTTCGCCGGTGCGATCCGTGATAGGGAGTACACGCAAGGGGATCGAATCGCGGTCTGGCTCCCCGACGGACGGGACCTGCTCGTCACCGCCGTCGGCACGCTCAGAAACGGCGGGACGATCGTGCTACTCCCGGCCCACTACGACGGCGAGACCGTCGTCGACGTCCTCGAGGGGACCGGAACGACGGCGCTCGTGACGACCGCCGATCGCGTCGCGTCGAACCTCTCTCGGCTCACGTCCTCGAGTCTCCGCCTCCTCGTGACGACCGACGGGGAGGCGACGGTCGGTCTCGGTTTCGAGAAGCTACTCGACAACGACGGCCTCTACAGCAGCGGCTCGCGGACCGGCATCGAGGTGATCAAACGTGGGCCCGACGCGGTCGCGATGCTCGCGTACCCGGCGACCGTCGACGGCGATCCGTTCTCGGTCACGTACACTCACGGCGCGATCACGCGCACGATGCTCGGCGTCGGGAAACTGCTCGAATCGACTGGCTCACCTCGTACCCAACTCGGCGTCTTGCCGCTCTCTCATCCGACCGGGTTCGTCCTCGACGCGCTCGCGACGCTCCTGGCCGGTGGCGAGTACGAGGTCACCCGCCGGTGGGACGTCGAGCGAGTCCAGTCGCGACTCGAGGAGCGATCGATCGACCGGCTGTATCTCACCAGTGGGATGGACACTGAGTTGCTGGCAGATGGCGGCTCCATCGAACCGACGGAAACGACGGTCGGTATCGTCCACACCGTCCACGACGGGCGACCGAAATCGCTCGAGAACGGCGACGAGTGGGACGTCTTCCGACTGTTCAGTTCGCCGATGACGGGAGTCACGCACGTGCGCGGCCCCGACGAGGACCGGACACTCGGACAGCCACTGCCCGGCGTGGACACTCGAGTCGTCGATACGGTCACCGAAACCGACGCGTTCGAACCCGTCGCAGCGGGTGAACGGGGGACGTTGGCAGTATCGGGGCCGACGGTGCCGACACCGGTCGACGACACACAGCTCGCCAACGAGTGGACGTATCGAGCCGACGGCAAACGATGGCTCCGGACCGGACTCGAGGTTCGCGTCGAGGACGGACGACACTACCTGACCGATACCGAATCTCCACCGACGTCGCCGTAGCATGCTTCGGGGCTATTATTCCGGTCGCCTCTGTAGACCGAGGCGTGACTGACTGGAACCAGTACAGGGGCGACCAGCGAAACTCGGGCCGACAGCCCGACCTCGAGGGACCCGAACGGATCGAGACCGACTGGTCCGCCGAGCTGTCGGGCGC
Source organism: Natronoglomus mannanivorans (assembly GCA_025517485.1). Lineage (GTDB taxonomy): Archaea > Halobacteriota > Halobacteria > Halobacteriales > Natrialbaceae > Halomontanus > Halomontanus mannanivorans. The sequence goes on from JAOPKB010000002.1 coordinate 164,256, forward strand.
GGTGAGTTGCTCGCCGGTGGTCGACCGTGACACCGTCTACGTCGGAACTGACCGGGGCCAACTCTACGCGTTCGACAGACGTCGCGGCCACCGACGCTGGGTGTTCGACGCGGCGACGACGATCGCGTCGGAACCGGTCGCGACGCGAGACGGCGTCTACGCCGCGGCGAGCGACGGCACCGTCTCGGCGCTGGATCCCGCGACCGGCGACCGACAGTGGCAGTACTCGGCGACGGAGCCGCTCGAGTCACCGCTGGCGGTCGCCGACGGGGCGCTCTTCGTAGGCGACGCGGACGGACTGACCGCACTCGAGACGGAAACCGGCGAACAGCGGTGGACCTACGAAACTGAGGGGCCGATTGCCGGGAGCCCGGCGATCGCGGACGACCGGGACCGGCGACTGGTCTTCGTCGGGACCGAGACCGAATCGATCCACGCGCTCGATCTCGAGACCGGCGAGGAGGCGTGGACGGCGCCGACCGACGGGACGATCGTCGGCGGTCCGACCGTCGACGACGACCGGGTGTACATCGCCGACGACGCGGGGACGCTGCTCGCGCTGGACGCCGACAGCGGCCAGTCCTGGTTCGCCTACGAGATTCGAGGTGCGTTCACGTCGTCGGTGACCGTCCTCGGGGAGACGGCGTTCGTCGGCGCCGACGACGAGTACTGCCACGTGATCGAGACCACCTTCGGCACCCGCAAACTCAGCGGCCTCCTCTTCTCGAAGAAGGGCGTCCCCCTCGACGGCGACGTCCGCGGAAACCCGGTCGTCGCGGGCGACGTCCTCTTCGTCGGCGACTCGAGTGGCACGTTCTACGGAATTCGGACCGACGACGCCGACTTTCTCTGGCACTTCACTCCCGAACGCCCCGTCGTGACCACACCTGCACTGGCCGACGGTCGACTCTACGTCGGCTGTGAGGACGGACGGCTGGCATGTCTGGCGTGGGCTCGAGACGAGTAGCGAGGTCGTGATCGGTTTCGGGTTCCGACCACGTCGAAACGTCCCGTGAGCCTCGAGTCGGTCGACAAACGTCCACACCGACTGCCGAACGCTCGCCTTCCTACCTAAACCTGCGGTCGACGCTCGATATCACCCCGTCGCTGTCCCGTACTTTCACTTTCACTCCCCTGTTAACGAGGGTTTATGTGGTGTCCAGCGCAAGAACCGTCCATGGCAGACGCAGACCTCGAGAGTCTCCCCGGCGTTGGACCGGCAACCGCAGACAAACTTCACGAAGCGGGCTTCGACTCCTTCCAGAGTCTGGCCGTCGCTTCCCCCTCCGAACTGTCGAACACGGCCGACGTCGGCGAGTCCACCGCATCGGACATCGTCCGCGCGGCTCGTGACGCTGCAGACATCGGTGGCTTCGAGACCGGCTCGACGGTCCTCGAACGGCGAAACGAGATCGGCAAGCTCAGCTGGCACATCGACGAGGTCGACGACCTTCTGGGCGGCGGCATCGAGACCCAGTCGATCACCGAAGTGTACGGCGAGTTCGGTGCCGGGAAGTCCCAGGTCACCCACCAGATGGCTGTCAACGTCCAGCTCCCCAAGGAAGTCGGGGGGCTCCACGGCAGCGTCATCTTCGTCGACTCCGAAGACACCTTCCGACCCGAGCGGATCGACGACATGGTCCGCGGACTCCCCGAAGAGGCCATCGAGGCCACGCTCGAGGACCGCGAGATCGAGGGCAGTCCCGGCGACGAGGAGACGATGGAGCTTCTCATCGAGGACATCCTCGACAAGATCCACGTCGCGAAGGCGTTCAACTCCAACCACCAGATGCTGCTGGCCGAGAAGGCGAAGGAACTCGCCAGCGAGCACGAGGACTCGGAGTATCCCGTCCGACTGCTCTGTATCGACTCTCTGACCGCGCACTTCCGTGCGGAGTACGTCGGCCGTGGGAACCTCGCCGACCGCCAGCAGAAACTCAACAAACACCTCCACGACATCGACAAGGTGGGCAACCTCTACAACGCCGCCGTCATCGTCACCAACCAGGTCGCCTCGAACCCCGACTCGTTCTTCGGCGATCCGACCCAGCCGATCGGTGGCAACATCCTCGGCCACAAGTCGACCTTCCGGATGTACCTGCGCAAGTCCAAGGGTGACAAGCGAATCGTCCGTCTGGTCGACGCGCCGAACCTCGCCGACGGCGAGGCCGTCATGCGCGTCCAGGACGGCGGACTGAAGCCCGAGTGAAGATCAGACACGTTCGAGAATTGTAAGACGAATATTTTTATCCACTTACCACCTCTTAATTCGTAAGATCCACGCATGTCTTACGAGTCGAAAGTGACGTCCAGAGGACAGGTGACGATCCCAAAAGCAGTGAGAGAGCAGATGGGGCTCGAAGAGGGAGAGACAGTGCTCTTTCGGTTCGACGACGACGGATCGGTACGCCTCGTTCGTGTCCCGTCCGATCCTCGAGAGCGACTGGAAGCGGCTCGCGAACGCGGATCATCGCTCGAGTTGAATGCGACCGAACTTCTCGACCGGGAACGCGAGCAGTGGTCGTGATGACGTATCTCGATTCGTGGGTGTGGATCGAGTACGTCCTCGGAGGTGAAGCGGAGAACGACGCAGAAACTGTGCTCGACGACGCTCACGACGGTGGCGGGACAACGTCAACGATTACACTCACGGAAGTCGATTACATCATCCGCCGGGAAATCGACCGCGAAACCGCAGACTTCGTAACGAGTTCGATCGAAGACAGCAACTCACTCCGCGTGGTTTCCGTGTCCGACGACATCGCACTCCGCGCCTCGAGTATCCGAACGAAATATTATCAACGTCGAGAACGCGAACTCTCGTATGCCGATTCGATCCACATTGCAACGGCAGTTCTCACCGACTGTGAGATGATTCACACGGGTGATTCGGATTTCGAATCTCTCGACGAGATAGAGTCTGTCGTTTACCGCTGAGTCGACCCTCGTTCGACCGTCACGTACTCGGAGTCGTTTTCCAGAGTAGAGACGTCTCGGTCGGGAGCGAAATCGATGAGACGCGAAAAAACGAACCTGACGAATCCATTTCGCTCACTCTTCGGTCGTCGTCTTCTCCTTGTCGAGTTCGCCGCGATAGATCTCGGCGCCGTCCTGAGCGACCTTCTCCGCGAGGACCGCACACTTGATCCGCATCGGCGAGATGTCGACGCCGAGCATGTCGACGACGTCGTCGCGGTCCATCTCGAGGAGTTCTTCGAGCGTCTTCCCCTGCAGTTTCGAGGAGAGCATGCTCGCACTGGCCTGACTGATCGCACAGCCGTCGCCCTTGAAGGCGACGTACTCGATCGTCTCCTCGTCGTCCTCGAGGCGGACGTCCATGCGGATCTCGTCGCCACACATCGGGTTCTCGCCGACGTGGGTGAACGTCGGATCCTCGAGTTCCCCGTAGTTACGCGGGTTCTTGTAGTGGTCGAGGATCTGCTGTCGGTACATGTCCGAGCCCATTCCCATTGTTGGCCGTACTACGCGTGTACGACCGAAAAGGGTTGCGACCGGTGGGGCGTGGGTAGTAAAGCGTGAAAAGCGAGGGAGTCTGCGCGCTGAGGGCCGTCTCCGAAACCAGCCGTCACGGTCGTCCTCACGGCTGGATTGGTTCGGATGTAGGGCGCGAGCAGTTGGTACAGGTCGCCGGATACCGATACCGTCGTTCTGGCCGCGAGAAACGACGAGGATGAACGGGCGACCGACGACGTCGGCAGTACGAATCCCTCACCGAACCGTGTTCGCTCGGGACTGGGTCCGTCAGTCCACCGGCGGATACCGAGCAGCTCGGACGATTTCTTCCAGTATTACAGAATAATGTTTATGAATTATAGTGATGTAATTATGGCCATCGCATGACGAACAACGAACGAGACTTCGAGGAGACGACGGAGCAACACGACGATATCGCCACAGTGGCGAAGGATCTGACCGACTTCACGGCGGAGGACGAGCAACCGACCGACACCAACGAGGGGGAACGAGGGTCGATCGGTCGCCGAGGGTACATGAAGGCCGTCGGGGCCGCCGCGGCAACCGGCCTCGGCGTCGGGGCCGTGTCTGCCCAGGACAGCACCGTGCTCACGGAGAACCAGCAAACCTCCCACGACGGCTACTTCGTGTCGTTCTGGACCGACACCGAGGGGTCGGTCTCGATGACACTCGAGGATAGTGGCAGTTATAGCGTCGACTGGGAAAACACGGGGAACTTCGTCGTCGGGATGGGCTGGGACCCTGGCGCTCGCCGGACGATCGAGTACGATGCCACGCACAACCCGACGGACAACTCCTACCTGTGTCTGTACGGGTGGACGACGGATCCGCTCGTCGAGTACTACATCATCGAAAACTACGGGACCTACCGACCCGGCGACGAGGAACACGGGACCCATCAGAGCGACGGCGGCACCTACGACATCGCTACGTCCGAACGCATCGAACAGCCCTCGATCGAAGGAACGGCGACGTTCACCCAGTACTGGAGCATTCGCCAGAATTCGCGGACCAGCGGCACCATCAACATCGGGAACCACTTCGACGCCTGGGAGAGTGTTGGCCTCGAGTTAGGCAGCCACGACTACCAGATCATGGCCACCGAGGCCTACGACTATTCGGGCAGCAACAGCGCCTCCGTCACCTTCAGTGAAGTCGACGGTGGCAGTGGTGGGGGTGGCAATGGCGGAAGCGGCGGGGACGACGGCGGAGACCCAGATGACGAACCAGGTGACGTCTCCGCGTGGAACGCCGAGGAGATTTACACCGAGGGCGATCAGGTCACCTACGACGGCACCACCTGGGAAGCCCAGTGGTGGACCCAGAACGAAGAGCCCGGCGCCAGGGAGTACGGCCCCTGGGAAGCAGTCGGCGACTCGGGCGGCTCCGGTGATTCGGGCGGTGACAGTGGTGGCGATACCGGTGGTGACAGCGGTGGTGATACCGGTAGCACCTCGAGTTGGGACCCCAACGAGGTCTACACTGAGGGAGACCGCGTTACCTACGACGGCTCGACCTGGGAAGCCCAGTGGTGGACCCAGAATCAGGAGCCGGGTGCCAGCCAGTGGGGCCCCTGGGAGGAAGTGTAGTCCCAGCGAGTGATCAGGTTGGCCGTGACATTCGGCCCGGTGGGTCGGTCCAGTCCACCGTCGACGACACCGCCGACTCGAGCGACTGGATCGACTCTCGGTCGCACCGACCGAGAACGGCCGGCAGTCGCGCTACGCCGAACCCCGACCGCGATCCGTGTCGACACCGGAATCGATCGGCGGGTTCAGGTAGATCGCGTCGACGACCACGAACAGCGAGACGAACGCCGCCGGGGCCAGTGCCTGTACCACTGACAGCCCGGTTGCGCTCGCGACGACCGCTGCAACTGCGAACACGACCGGGATGAACCCGAGCGTGAAATCGTTCCGGGTCGCCGCGGTGAGCGTCTCGATCGGGTTCTCGAGTGGCTCTCCGTCTCGATCCTGCCTGCGACCACGACCAGAAACGGGTGTGCCGATCGTGTTACTCATATGTCTCACCTCGGCAGACACAGGTAGGACCGCCAGTCACAAAAATCTCAGGTGACGATCGACGCGCAGTCTCTGGGTTTTGGGCGATTTCGACCCCAGATCTCGAGGGTTGTATTCGATCCGTCTCGGTCCGGCCACCTACGCGAACAACTGCCGGGCGCTATCGATCGCGTCGACCAGCGCGTCGACCTCCTCGCGCGTGTTGTAGAGGTAGAAGGAAGCGCGAGCCGACGCCGCCACACCGAGTCGGTCGTGAAGCGGCTGGGTACAGTGATCGCCCGCCCGGATCGCGACCGCGTGGTCGTTCATGATTGAGGCCAGATCGTGGGCGTGGACCGACTCCAAGTTGAATCCGACTAACCCGCTCCGGTCGGGGCCGGGTTCGGGCCCGTAGATCTCGATATCGCCTTCAGCTGCGAGGCGCTCGTAGGCGTACTCGGCGAGTTCCTCCTCGTGATCCCGGATCCGGTCCATGCCGATCTCCTCGAGGTAGTCGACCGCGGCGTGGAGGCCGACGGCTTCGGCGATCGGCGGCGTGCCGGGTTCGAACTTCCAGGGGACGTCGCCCCACGTCGACTCCTCGAAGGTGACCTTGCGGATCATCCCGCCGCCGTAGAGGTACGGCTCCATCTCCTCGAGCAAGTGCGCCTTGCCGTAGAGACAGCCGATTCCGGTGGGGCCGGCCATCTTGTGGCCGGAGAAGGCGTAGAAGTCGGCGTCGATCGCCTCGACGTCGACGGGTCGGTTGGGGACGGCTTGTGCGCCGTCGATGAAGGCCAGTGCGTCGTGGTCGTGGGCGATATCCACCAACTCGGAAACGGGGTTGACGGTGCCGAGCGTGTTCGAGACGTGGACCGCAGAGACCATGGCGGTGTCGTCGGTGATGCACTCGCGGGCGTGGTCCATGTCGAGTCGCCCGGTCTCGTCGATCTGTATGTACGTGCAGTCGGCGCCCGTGCGCTCGGCGATCTGCTGCCAGGTCACCAGCGAGGCGTGGTGTTCCATCTCCGTCAGCACGACCTCGTCGCCGGGGCCGAGTTCGCGCATCCCCCAGGCGTAGGCGACGAGGTTCTCGCTCTCGGTCGTGTTCTTCGTGAAGATCATCTCCTCGCGGCCACCGCTGGCACCGACGAACTCGGCGACGCGATCGTGGGCCTCCTCGTAGGCGATCGAGGCCTCCTGGCTCAGGTGGTGGATTCCGCGGTGGACGTTCGCGTTGTAGCGACGGTAGTAGTCGCTCATCGCGTCGACGACCGGATCGGCCGTCTGGGTGGTCGCAGCGTTGTCGAGATAGACGAGTGGCTTCCCGTCGAGTTCCCGCTCGAGGATCGGGAAGTCCTCCCGGAGACGCTCGACGTCGAGCGACTCGAGGTTCTGTTGACTCATTGTCTTCGTACAGGGCCCGAAGATAAAACACTCCTTCGGTCGCGTCGGGTTTCGTGGCGATCTCGGACGCTCACACTGACACTAATACTGGCACTGGCTCGCACTCGAGAAGATCGGAAAACGGGACGTAACCGGCAGAAGACAGCGGACAGCTCACTTGGTCGGTCGCGGTTTCTTCCCCTGCATCCGGGAAATCTCGAGCAGTCGCGCCTCGCAGTCGTTGCAGGTGACCGCGTACACCTCGTGCGTGCGACAGCAGGATTCGACGATCTCCTCCTCGAGTTCGATTTTGCCCTCGCAGTCCGGACAGGTTTCGGCGAACGCACGGAGGCCGCTGACGACCGCGCTCTTGGGTTGGAGCGGGTAGGACTCCCAGCCAGGGAGCCACTCGCCGAGGATGTCCGCCGCGGCGAGGTCGGCCAGAATCGCGGCGTCGGACTCCCACTTGCCGGCGAGTCGGCCCTCGTAGAGGACGTTTACTGCGGTCGTTTTATCGTGGTGAGAGAGCTCGAGATCCGCGGCGTCGACGTCGAAAAACGAGGCGAGCTGGTCGACGCGGTCGCCGTCGCGACGGTCGGCCATCCGTTCGCGCCAGACCTCGCGGACGTCCGCCGTGAGCTGGAGGTCGTCGTCTTCGGCGGTGGGTTCGACGACGCCGTGCTCGAGGAACAGTTCCTCTGCGTCGAGGTCGTCGAAGTCGGGGAGATCCTCGGAGCTTGAGTCGTCGGCTGCGACCGGTTTTCCGCCGTCGGTTTCGATGCGTCGGCCGCCATCGGTCTCCAGAGATCGGCCGCCGTCAGTCCCGTCACTGCCGTCCCCGTCGGTGGTCGTCTCGAAGACGTCGGCGTTGACGCCGAACGACTCGGTCTCGTCTGCGGGTTCCTTGTCGAACTTCGCGAGCACCCAGTCCGGGAAGTAACGTTTCGTGAGTGTGGGTGTCCCGGGAACGAGATAGCCACGGAGGTAGATCGACAGCAGCGAGGCGGCGAAGACGACGACGCCGAGCGGGACGAAGAGCAAGCCGGCCCCCAGCGAGAAGACGGCTGCGATGACGACGTTGACCGACGTACACGGAATACAACGGTTTTCGCCGGTGTATTCGGGCTGTCTAATTCGGTCGATAGTGTTTGGAAGTACGAGTTTCATGGTAATTCAATCTCCCGACGGCAGCAAAAAACTTCTGGTGGACTCGATAGTCGTTCGATTTTCGTTCGCTCGAGACGATCGTGACGTGAGAGAACAGAACGGGGACGTCACGAGACAGTAACTCGAGTAGAGTCAGTATTCGCGAGCTCGGTGGAAGCGACCACGACGTTTACGGCTTCAGCGCGGGGAGGACGTCACAGCCGCAACAACTGCGCGTGGCGCGTCGCACCGACCTCGAGGACGTTCGCCTCGTCGACGAATCCCTCGTCGATCGCGAGATCCACCGATCGAGTGCCGACGATGTTGGCGACGGTGGCCCGTGCGAGGCTATCGACGACTGCATCCTCGTCGGCCTCGTCACCGCCGTAGAAGTCCTCGGTGACGGTCAACGAGATGTCGCCGGTTTCGAACGTCTCACCGAGGACGTCGCTGTCACAGATGGCGACCAGCAATCCCTCCTCGGTCTCGCGTTCGTTGACGATCATGCTCATTCGAACAGCTGATTCTCGTCGTGGTCGTCGCGTTCTTCGATCATCCGCTCTTCGGCGCGTTCGCGCAACTCGTTGGCCTCGTCGGCGACTTCTTCGGCCTCGTCGTACTCGCCGAGATCCTCGAGAATGCGGGCTTTCTCCTCGAGGACCTGTGCGTTTCGCATTCCCAGTCGAACCGCGTTGTCGATACAGTTGAGCGCCTCCTCGGAGAGGCCACGCTCTTGCAGGAAGAACGCGCGGTTGAACCACGCCTGCGGGAACCGCTCGTCGATCTCGACGGCGCGTTCGGCGTGCTCTAAGGCTTCGGTGGTCTCGCCGAACTCCCAGAGCGCGTACGCGAGGTTCGTCTCTGCGGAGGCCGCGTGCTCGCTCTCGTCGTCGATACGCAACGCCTCGCGGTAGGCACCGATGGCCTCGTCGTACTCCTCGAGTTCGGCGTGGGCGACGCCTTTGTTCACCCACGACTCCTGTTCGAGGAGGTCGTCCTCGGCGAAGCGTGCAGCCCGCTCGAAGGCCTCGGTCGCCTGCTCGTAGCGGTTGATCTGCATGTAGTTGAGGCCGACGTCGAGCAGTTCCTCGGCGTTGACGTCGTCTCGCTCGACGTTGTGGTCGTCGAGGAGGTCGGTGACGACCCGCGAGTCGACGGGGTCGATCTTCGACGGGTCGACGTCGAGTTCCGGCGGGTCGAGGTCGAACTCGTCGTAGTCCTCGTCGAAGCCGGCACCTTCGGAGAACGGGTGGCGGCGATCGTTGTCGCCCTGATCGGTCATTGGCCACGAATTGGGCATCACGCCGGTTAAGGGCTGCGTTCGCGGGTCGTTCGGATTCCGATCGTCCGGTTTTCTGTCTGCTCGGCCACGAACGCGAAGACGCGCCCTTGCGACACCACCGACGAAATTCAAGGTTCGAGCCGTCCACGCACCTCGTATGAGTATGCGCCTGTTCGTTAGCGTCGACGTGCCCGACGAGCTCACGGACGCGGTCGTGGATCTTCAGAACGAGTTCGCCGACGCGGACGGATTGAACCTCACGGACCCCTCACAAGCTCACCTCACCCTGAAATTCCTCGGCGACGTCGAGGCCGATCGGCTCCCCGACCTGCGTCGTGAACTCGCCGGCGCCGTCGTGGACGCCGACGTCGGCCCTTTCACGGCCCGGTTCGAGGGCCTCGGCGTCTTCCCCAGCCTCGAGTACATCAGCGTCGTCTGGCTGGGCGTCGAGGACGGCAGCGAGGAACTGACACGGCTGCACGAGACCATCGAGGAGCGAACGACGGCGATGGGGTTCGAGCCGGAATCCCACGAGTTCACCCCACACGTCACCCTCGCACGGATGGAACACGCGAGCGGGAAAGAGCGAGTTCAGCGGCTCGTCCGGGAGCACAATCCCGTGGTAGGCGAGACGACCGTCGAGTCGATCCACCTAACCGAGAGTACCCTCACCGAGGATGGGCCAGTATACACGACGGTCGGACGATTTTCGTTCTCGAACGAGTGACTGGATATCCGAACTATCTCACCGAAATGTCATTCTCCAAATTGTTGTCTGTGGATTGAACTGTTTTGCCAGTATTAGTCACTTACTGTGACGTAAATCGTCACGTACAGCACCCACATCGCCCGGTATTCGAACAATAACCCAGTGGGAATAATGTCGCTTGACGATGTAAGTCACTGATCACGATGGTGGCGAGAACGGCAATACATGACAGACGTTCGATCGCTTTCACCAGCGACGGTCTCCGTGCAGCCACAGCGACGTTCGACGATGGCGCTCCGTCGGAGCGTCCCGCGGTGGTCCGTCCCGGGGGCCGGTGATGCCTCCGATTCGGACCCCCAGTTTCACGCGTCGAGAGCTGCTTACGGCCGTCGGGAGCGCGACAGCGCTCTCGGCGACGAACGTCGCCGGTTCGAGCGAGACCAGCGTCCAGGAGGCGACCCTTCACGTCCGCGTCTACCCCGGCCCAGTGTCGGTGTTCACCTGGCTCCGGAACGGCTGGTCCCACTTCGTGAGCGGCTGGTTCGACGTCCACCGCGACGCGATGGCGGCGGTAGAGACCGCACTCGAGAGGATCGCCACCTACGCGGAAGCGAACTCCTCACTCGACCACGTCGAGACCTCCGTCGAGGCCTGCGACCCAGTCGATTTCTCATTGGTTACGCCCGACTCGTTCTCCCTGTTCTCCCAGGAGGCGTTGCTCGATGCCTTCCACGAGGAGGTTCACGACCGACAGGTGAACATGGGGTCTACCTGCCACCTGCTGCTGTGGTGGAACGCGTTGAACTACGATCTGGGCTACGGCGGGACACGGGCACCGAACACCCACGTCGGTGCCCTCGAGGGCGAAGACTCCCAGACCATCGCGAACCTCGGGGCGACCGAAGCCTGGGACTCCCGCGCGGTAACCCGGAATATCGCGATCCACGAGACCCTGCACACGTTCCTCTCGCCGGACGTCGTCGAAGAGGTGGTCGACTCGCGATGCGACCACAATCTCGGGACGGCCGTTCGGGTCGACGAGGATACCCTCGAGGTCTCACCGATGGCGACCGCCTACGCCGGCCCGGACGAGTACGGCGGCGGCACGCGCTGGCACGGCACCGGCTGTTACGATCACGATTCGTTCGCCCACCACGACGGCTACGAGGATGCCGAGAACTGGGAGTACACGACGGAGTTGAGCGACGCGACCCTCGAGGCGACGACGCTGTACATCGAGCGGTATCTGGCGTGAGGCCGTTAAAGTAGAGTAAAACGAGGCGGAGTGGAGGAGAGAGGAGTGATGTGGAGTGGAGTGGAGTGGAACGAAGAGCGCCACGAAGCGGACGAAACGCCTTTGATCGCGGCCCCGAATGCGAACATCATAGATGGATCTGACGCGTCGGCAGCTCCTCGCGGGTGCGGTCGGCGGTACCGCCGCTGTCGGCGGGGGACGGGCGATCTACAACGTCTTCCTCGGCTACGACCGTTTCACGGGAACCAACCTGCTGCGACAGGACCTCGACCCGATGGTCGCCAGCGGGTTCCGCCCCTCGGAAGCTCACGTCGCGACCGTCGACGGCTACCGAATCGAGCAACACGACGGCGTGCTCTCGGTCGCCGACGACAGCGACACCGAGAGCGAACCGCTCGAGACCCTCGACCCCGCGACCGACGACCCCGCAGACGCCGCCGCCGTCGACGCCGAGCTCGGACTGAGCGACGGACCGCTCGAGGAACTCGTCGCCGATCTGTCGGCGATCGAATCCGGGAACGTGCGATTCGTCTACGACAGCTACCCGGCCTTTTTCGATCTGATCGCCGAACACGATGCGCGACCGTACACCGTCTCGGCGGTACGAGGCTATCGGGACGCCGATCCGGATCTCGTCGCGGACTTCACCGGTGCCGATCCTCACGATCCGGAGGCGGTCGTCGAAGGACTCGTCGACGGCTTTCGCGAACACACGAACTACGATATCGAGCGCTACCTCGCCGGCTCGGTCGAGGACAACGTGCTCTTCGGGGCCCGCGACCTCCGCCAGCACTTCGAGTCGGAGACGGATTTCGAGGCGATCCTCGCGGGCGAGGACACCGGGCTGTTCTGCTACGAACTCACGCGGCGGTCGGTCGACGCGCTACAGGCAGTGCCGGCACCCGACCAGACGGCGCCGGTGGTCGGCGGCTTCGTGAAGAACGATCGACACAAGCACGTCTACACGATCGTCGCGAGCGTCGTTCGCGGGCGTGCTGGTGAAGACGGAGACGGAAACGGAGACGAAGTCGAGGACGAGGACGAGGACGGAACCGGCGACCTGATCGTCCCCGTCACCTTCCTCGATTACACTCACTCGACGCTGTACGACGATTTGCGGATGCGTCGGATCCTCGGGGACGGACTGGACGCCTACGGCGACGGACATCGGGCGACCGGCATCCACTGGTACCAGTGACGGGTTCCAAGAGTCGGTACCGTCGCCGCCGAATTCGATCCACCGATCGGGTGCAATGATCGGGCGAACCGGCCGATCTCGAGCGTTCACCGCCATCCCGCAAGATGGACAAGATTTTAAGCCAGCGTGGGCTACGTTGGCCCACTATGGGTAAGAAATCGAAGGGCAAGAAGAAGCGACTTGCCAAACTCGAGAACCAGAACAGCCGCGTCCCAGCCTGGGTTATGCTCAAAACCGACATGAGCGTCCAGCGGAACCCGAAACGACGAAACTGGCGGCGCAGCAACACTGACGAGTAATCATGAGCGCCAGTGATTTCGAAGAACGGATCGTAACCGTGCCACTCCGTGACGTCAAGACGGGTGCGAACCACGAGGCCGCTGACAGAGCGATGAAGATCGTTCGCCAGCATCTGGCCAAACACTTCGCGGTCGACGAGGACGCCGTCCGACTGGACCCCTCGATCAACGAGACCGTCTGGTCGAACGGCCGATCCAACCCACCACGGAAGCTCCGCGTTCGCGCGGCCCGCTTCGACGAGGAGGGCGAACAGATCGTCGAAGCCGAAGTCGCAGACTAAGAGACGAATTTACGTGCTTCGTACTGCCTTCGCCGGATCGTCGTACGTCGGGGTCTTCGCACGCGCGACAGACTCGTGTGTGCTCATCCGCCCCGACACCGACGACGACGTGGTCGCCGATGTCGAAACCGAACTCGAGGTCTCCGCCCTGCAGACGACCGTCGGCGGCTCCTCGACCGTCGGCGCGCTCGTCGCCGGCAACGAGAACGGCGTGCTGGTCAGCAGCCGCATCCTCGAGTACGAACGCGAACGACTCGAGGAGGCGATCGAGTTGCCGATCGCCGAGTTGCCCGGGAGTATCAACGCTGCAGGAAACGTCGTCCTCGCAAACGACTACGGTGCGTTCGTCCACGCCGATCTGCCGCGGGAGGCAGTCTCGATCGTCAAAGAGACACTCGGGGTCCCCGTCCAGCGCGGCGACCTCGCGGGTGTTCGAACGGTCGGGACGGCCGCCGTCGCCACCAACTCCGGGGTGCTCTGTCACCCGAAGGCGACCGACGACGAACTCGACGTCCTCGAGGACGTCCTCGACGTTCGGGCCGACGTCGGGACGATCAACTACGGTGCGCCCCTGGTCGGATCGGGACTGATTGCCACCGACGACGGCTACATCGTCGGCGAGCAGACGACTGGGCCAGAGCTGGGACGGATCGAAGACGCACTGGACTACATCGACTGATTCCTGCCTCGTCTCTTCATTTCGATCGAATCGACTCGACGTGCCAGCCGCGGCTGTGGAAGCATTTCGGGTTGCGGGTCGTCGTTCGGGAAGGGAAGATTCTTCCGACTGCCGACCGGAGTGGGAGCTATGAGTCAGTTTACGGTCAGTGGTCGGTTCAAGAATCGGGACGGCTACTCGCCGTTCGAGACGACAGTCGACGCACCGAACGAGAACGTCGCCGAAGAACGCGTCCTCTCGGAGTTCGGGAGTCGCCACGGCGTCAAACGAACGGAAATCGAACTCGAGGAGGTCACAGGCCAATGAGTGGACAACAGGAACTGCAGGCGCTCTCCCAGCAGCTTCAGGAGATCGAAGGCGAGATCGAACAGCTCGAGGCGAACGTCGAGTCCATCCGCCAAGAGCAAAGCGACGCCAACGAAGCGATCTCCGCGATCGAGACGCTCGAGACCGACTCGGTCGTGCAGGTTCCCCTCGGCGGCGGCGCCTACGTCCGCGCGACCATCGACGACATCGACGAGATCATCGTCGAACTCGGTGCGGACTACGCCGCGGAGTTCGAACAGGAGGGTGCGATCGACGCCCTCGAGAACAAGCAAGACCGTCTCGACGACCGAATCGACGAGGTCAACGACCAGATCTCCGAACTCGAAGCCGAGAGTTCCCAGATCGAACAGCGAGCCCAGCAGATGCAACAACAGCAGATGCAACAGCAGATGCAGCAGATGCAAGGCCAGCAGGGTCAGGGCCCGGGCCCCGACCAGTAACGCCGGAGCGTTTTCATGTTCGATAGCTTAAAAGACAAGCTGGGGAGCTTCCGCAAAGACGTCGAAGAGACCGCCGAGGAGAAGGCGGAACCGGTCGACGAAGAGGAGTTGGACGACGACGAAGTACTGGCAGACGACGGTTCGGTCACCGAGCCCGAAACCGACGCCGACGGGCCGGACTACGGGTTCGAAGCCGACGCTGACGCGACCGAAGACGCTGCGAACGCGAGTGCAGACGTCGAGACAGACACGGCGTCGGAGCCGGCTCCCGACTCCGCGCCAGCACCGCATCCAGATCCCGAGTCCGAATCCGAACCGACGCCAGCAGCGGCGTCCCAGCCGGAATCGACACCCGACGACTCCGCGCCCTCGGTCGACGCTGCTGTCGGCGGTGAGGAGACCGAACTCGAGGACGGAGACGTCGAGACGGACGCTGAATCCGAATCCGAATCCGAATCCGAATCCGAATCCGAACTCGAACTCGAGGAAGACAGTGACGAATCGGAGGCGGACACGGACACGGACGCGGACGACGACGGCTCGAACTCGAGTTCGACCGGCTTCGGCCGCAAGGCGAAGTCGCTCGTCCGCGGGAAGTTCGTCATCGAGGAGGAAGACCTCGAGGAACCGCTCGAGGAACTCGAGCTCGCCTTGCTCTCGAGTGACGTCGAGATGGGCGTCGCCGAGGAGATCCTCGACAACATCCGGGACGAACTCGTCGGCGAGACCCGGAAGTTCACCGAGTCCACCGGCGGCGTCGTCGAGGAGGCGCTCAAGGAAGCGATCCGCGACGTGATCAGCGTCGGCCAGTTCGACTTCGACGAGCGCGTCGCCATCGCCGACAAGCCGCTGGTGATCATCTTCACCGGCGTCAACGGCGTCGGCAAGACCACCTCGATCGCCAAACTGAGCCGCTACCTCGAGGAGCGTGGCTTCTCGAGCGTGATGGCCAACGGCGACACGTATCGTGCGGGGGCCAACGAACAGATCCGCGAGCACGCCGAGGCGCTGGATACCAAGCTGATCGCCCACGAACAGGGCGGCGATCCTGCAGCGGTGCTCTACGACGCCGTCGAGTACGCCGAGGCGAACGACGTCGACGTCGTCCTCGGGGACACCGCGGGACGGCTCCACACCGACGAGGGGCTGATGGACCAACTCGAGAAGATCGACCGCGTCGTCGACCCCGACATGGCGATCTTCGTCGACGAGGCGGTCGCAGGACAGGACGCCGTCAACCGCGCCCGCGAGTTCAACGAGGCCGCGCCGTTCGACGGCGCCATCCTGACGAAGGCCGACGCCGACTCCAACGGCGGCGCCGCGATTTCCGTCGCCCAGGTCACCGGACAGCCGATCCTCTTTCTGGGGGTCGGACAGGGTTACGACGACATCGAGCGGTTCGATCCCGACCGGATGGTCGATCGGTTGCTCGAGGAAGAGGACGAGGAGTAACGGGTACCGATACGGATACGCTTCCACTTCCGCTTCCGGTTCTCGCAGCGGTTTTTCGATCGATCGTTGGAACTGCTATTGCGATACCCTATTCGACGTCGAGGCGAGAGGCGAGAGGCGAGAGACAAAAGACGAGAAATCGACGCACAACGCTCGAGAGTACTACCAGCGGCCGTTCGTGACAGCCATCCACGACTGACGTCGTGGGATTTCACCCCGGTTCCGTGTACCGTCGGTCCTCACGACGTCGGTGCACCGAGAGCAGAGACGTATCCGTCGGTGAACGGCACGTAAACCAGATCGTGAGCCGAGAGTATCCGTGAATCCAGTTCGTCTATCGTATCGCCCGTGGAGTCCTCACGGAGATCGAGCGACCACCGTCGCTCGCCGTCGAGATCGAAACCGGTGACCGTCGTTCCCGATGCACCGACGAGGCCGTCGGCGACGCCGACGAGCGATCCGTGGACTGGAGCGTCCTCGAGACGCCACCGTTCGGTGCCGTCGGCGGAGTCGATGGCGACCAGCACGTTTCCAGCGCCGACGTAGATCGTCCCCTCCCGACGGACGAGCGGGCCCAGTGGCCGAACCGACGCCTCGGAATCGAGCGACCACAGGACCGAACCGTCTTCTCTCGAGAGCGCGGAGAGTCGCCCGCCTACAGAAACGTAGAGCCGGTCGCCGTCGACGGCGAGGTGGTCGTCGCGCCCGTCGCGTGTTGTCTCGCCGGTCTCGAGCGTCCGTTCCCAACGCACCGTTCCGCCGTCACTCTCGAGCGCGACGATTCGACCGTCGTCGAGACGCGTGTACACGACGCCGTCGGCGCACGCGTTTCCTGCCGGGATCGCGGTCCCGAAGCGATGGTGCCATCGTTCGGAGCCGCCGTGGGAGAACGCGTACAGCGCGTTGACCGGGGGTTCGCCGTCGCTCGAGGTTTCACGTCCGAAGGCGAGGGAGACGCCGTTCGCGTCGGTGACCGGCGCCCGGTATTCCGTGCCCGGAACCGAGACCTGCCAGTCGACCGTTCCGCCGTCTCTCTCGAGTGCGGCGAGCAGTACCACCTCGTACTGTCGGGAGTGGCCGGTGACGTAGATCGTGTCGCCGTCGCGCGTGAGTCCGCCGACGGTGTCCCAAGTTCTGGCTCTGGGTCTCCCACTGGTGTCGGCGGCGCTAGTGTCGCCGTCACCGCCGGTCGGAATCTCGAGGACGGTCGTCCACTCCTGCGTTCCGGTTTCCCCCTCGAGTGCCGTCACCACACCCTGTGGCCCGTCGTCGGTCGGCCGCTGGTGACCGACGTAGAGGTGACGGTCGTCCGTCACGGGGACGGCCCGCGGGTCGATCGACCCGTCGAGAGACCGGCACCAGGCGCCGTCGACATCTCCCGTCGGCAGCCGTGATTCGGGGTTGTGCCCGCTTCCGGCGGAATCGTACCGGTTCGCCTCCCACGGCCCGTGCGGCCGAAACCCCTCGGCGTACGCCGGTCGGTCGAACTCGGTTGGCGAGTCGGACGGCGACCGGGTCGTGTCCAGACAGCCGCCGCTCAACGCCACCCCCAGCGTGGCGAGCACCCCCCGGCGATTCATACTATCACAGTGACGTGTAATGTAGAAAAGTATTTCCATCGAGAATGTCGTGTCGTCCGAGTCGGAATCGGATATCAGGCGCTCCCGATGCGTTCTGCGAGCGACACCGGACCGGGGGTTCGCGGACGTTCACCGACACCTCGAGTCCCGGCGGTGTCACCTTCTTGTGGCTGGTTGTGGTACCACCCCTGCTATGACAGCAGACACAGTGCTCGTCGTCGGTTCGACCGGAACGCAGGGTGGTGCAGTCGCCCGGAACCTCCTCGAGCGCGACGTCGAGGTGCTCGCGTTGACCCGAGACACAGACAAGCCGGAAGCCCACCAACTCGCCGAACGAGGGGCCGAGATCGTCGAGGGTGATATCAGCGAGAAGAATGCGATCGAACCGCTGATCGAGAACGCCGACGGCGTCTTCTGCGTGACCAACTTCTGGGAGCACGGCTACGAGGACGAGGTCGAACAGGGGACCAACGTCGCCGAACTGGCCGCCGAGGTCGGCGTCGATCACTTCGTCTTCTCCTCGGTCGGCGGCGCCGAACGCGACACCGGCATCTCGCACTTCGACTCGAAGTGGGAGATCGAAGAGCGAATCCGCGACCTCGAGTTGCCCGCGACGGTCGTCCGACCTGTGTTCTTCATGCAGAACCTCGAGGGCTTTCGCGAGTCGATCGAGGAGGGGACGCTCGCGATGGGACTCGAACCACGAGAGCCGTTGCAGATGCTCGATATCGACAACATGGGTGCGTTCGTCGCGAACGCGTTTCAGGATCCGGATCGGTATCTCGACGAGGCCTACGAACTCGCGAGCGACGAACTCACACTTCGCTCGATGGCGGTCCGGTTCGCCGACGCTCTCGGCACTGAAGTCCGCGCCCAGAACCTCTCGATCGACGACGTCGAGGAGCACCAGGGAGAGGAGTACGCCGACATGTTCGCGTGGTTCAACGACTACGGCTACGAGTCGCCGATCGCCGACCTGCAGGCCGACCACCACGTCGTCTTCTCGCGACTCGAGGAGTACCTCGCCCGGGAGTGGTCGGGTACGTAGTCGGACTCCCCACTATCGGCAACATTGACCTGTTGTTGTGTCACAGCCGACGACCTCTCGTCTCTCGCGGGTGCTCCCGTACCCGGTTCGAGAGTCGTCGTTCAAAAAAGCCCGCCATATTGCGGCAAACGGTGCCGGTGTGTCCCAGCGTCGTCAGTGTTCGCCTGATTGCGCGTGTGTATAGGGTCGGGATCACACTAGCGGTGTAAGAATGAACGCACCGACCGTGCAGATCGCTCGCTCGCGATCGTTCGAATCGACCGATTCCAAAAGAGCCATCCGTAATGGGAGGGGAGCGAAGGCATGAACGAAGGCGACACGAACGTGTTCGGACGGGCCGCGCTCTCGGTCTCGAGGTGGTTTACATGAACAACGAAAGAGCACGCTCTTTCGAGCACACACGAACCACGAGGTGGTTTGCGTGAATACAGTCGAACAACACAAACAGGAGAAACACCCCCTCGACGTCATCGAGGACCTCAGGGAGTACGCCGACGAAGGGCTCTCCTTCGAGGAGATCGAGGAACGCGCCGGCGGCGGCGAGTGGGAGCGCCTGAAGTGGGCCGGGATGTACACCCAGAAACAGGAGGACTTCTTCATGGTCCGGACGAAGGTCCCCGGCGGCTATCTCACGCCCGAGCAGGCCGAAGTGATCGGCGAGTGCGCCGACGACTACGCGACCGCACCGCCCGAACACGGTGGCGAGGAACAAAACGAACTATGGGGCGACGCCTACCTCGACATCACGACCCGACAGGACATCCAGAAACACTGGATCCGCGTCGAGGACGTTCCGGAACTCTGGCAGCGCTACCAGGACGTCGGCCTGACGACGATTCAGGGCTGTGGTGACTCCGCGCGAAACGTGCTAGGCTGCCCGGCGGCGGGTCTCGACGACCACGAGTGTTTCAACGCTCAGCCGGTCATCGACGCGGTCTCGGACTTTTTCACCGAGAATCGGGAGTACGCCAACCTCCCCCGCAAATTCAAGATGACGATCACGGGCTGTACGCACGACTGCGCTCAGTCCCAGATCAACGACGTCGGACTCGTCCCCGCCAAGAAGGAAATCGACGGGGAGTGGCTCTACGGCTTCCACGCCCGCCTCGGCGGTGGGCTCTCGGACGGCCCGCGGATGGCGTCGAACATCGACGTCTTCATCCAGCCGGAACACGCCGTCGAGTTCTGCCGCGCCGTCGCCCAGACGTTCAAGGAGATCGGCGACCGGCACAACCGTGGCGTCTGCCGCATGCGCTATCTCGTCCAGCAGGTCGGCCCGGAGAAATTCGAGGAAGCGATCCGCGACCGCTGTACCGTCGACCTCCCCCAGCGCGGGCAGGGACTGACGACCGGCTACAAGGGCGACCACGTCGGCGTCCACGACCAGAAACAGGACGGACTGCAGTACGTTGGCTTCAACGTCATCGCCGGACGCATGGGCGGCGACGAGTTCGCCGAGGCCGCCCGCGCGGCCAAGAAGTACGGGACCGAGGAGTCCTCGATCCGCCTCGCGACGGACCAGAACTTCCTCATCACGCACGTTCCCGAGGAGAACGTCGACGACCTCCTCGCGGAGCCGTTCGCCCAGGAGTACAGCCCGAATCCCGGCGCATTTTCCCGCGGTGCCGTGGGCTGTACGGGCAACGAGTTCTGTAACTACGCGATCATCGAGACCAAAAAGCGCACCAAACGCTGGGCGCGCGAACTCGACGAGCGCATCGACGTCCCCGACGACGTCGACGTCATCCGGATGCACATGTCCGGCTGTTCCGCCTCCTGTGCACAGCCACAGATCGCCGACATCGGCTTCCGCGGCGAGACGGTCAAACTCGAGGACGAAAACAGCACCAACGCGGAGGGAGACAACATCGTCGAAGGGATGGACTTCGGCCTCGGCGGTGCCCTGGGCGCGGACAACGAGTTCCTCGACTGGGTCGAGACCGCCGTTCCGGCCGACGCCGTGATTCCGGCCTTAGAGCGCCTGTTCGAGGTCTTCGCCGAGGAGAAACGCGACGACGAACCGTTCTACGCGTGGTGTCGCCGGGTCGACAACGGTCGGCTTCGGGAGATCATGCAACAGGCCGATGCCCCGGTCGCTCGAGGTGTTGCCCATGGGGACTGACCGCGAGGACGAGCGAGGCAAGTCCTCGAATCGAGCGAGTAGCGCGGAGCGAAGCTCCGCGGACCATTCGAGTGGGCGAAGCCTGCGAGAAGACGGCGATAGTCAGCCGTTCCCCGGCGTCCCCGACGTCGAAGGCGTGGACACCGACGACGTGAGCGTGCCGCCGACGAACGGTGCTCGAGAGCACGCCCACTCGTCCGCCGATGCGCCGTCGAAGGCGATGCAGACGCCTTCGCACGACCACGACCACGATCACGAAGCGTCGGCCGGCGACAGTTGTTCCCCCAGTACGTGTACCTGTGGCGAGAAGCAGGAGCAGGAGCAGGAACAGAGTCAGAAGCAGACACCACCCAAGGCTATGACCGACGGCGCAGGCGTCGCGAACGTCGACGCCGAGGGGAACTTAGGCGACATCGAGTTCACCGAACCCGCGAAAGACGTCAGTCAGGACATCGAGGGGACGGACCCGTCGGTCCGCGTCGGCATCCCCGACGGCGTCGACCTCGAGACTCCCTCCTACTCCATCCGCTCGGAGATGAACGACATCGAGACGCCCGACGAGAAGACCTGGTTCATGGAACTCGACGAGGCGGTCATCGACGAGGGCCGGTGTATCCAGTGTGGGACCTGTGTCGCCGCTTGCCCGTCGGACTCGATCGGGATCGGTGACGACGACCTGCCGGAGCTCGTCAAGATGTGTACCGGCTGTTCGCTCTGTTGGGACTTCTGTCCCCGCGGCGGTCTCCGCTACGAGCGCCAGTGGAAGATCACCGGCGGCGAGGACAACGTCAAAGGTGCCGGCGACCCCATCACGGAGTTCTCCGCGAAGGTCGACGACGACTGGACCGACGGCGCCCAAGACGGCGGCGTCGTCACCGGCATGCTCGCGACCTTGCTCGAGGAAGGCGAGATCGACGGCGCGCTCATCGCCACCGAGAGCGACGAGGAAGCCTGGAAGGCCGAGAGCTACCTCGCGACCAGTCGCGAGGACCTCATCGCCAATGCAGGAACGATCTACAACCAGACGATGGCGCTGGGTCACCTCGACCTCTCGAAGTGGGAGCACAAACTCCCCGACAAATCGTGGGACGAAATGAGCCTCGCGCTCGTGGGCACCCCCTGCGAGATCGAGGGCATCCGCGCCCTGCAGGACTTCGAGTGGGACTACCAGAAACAGAACGAGGGCGTCCGCGCGGTCGACTACACGATCGCGCTCATGTGCACGAAGAACTTCAACTACTACAGCCTCATGGGCGACATGATCGAGGACCAGCGCGGGATCAGCCCCGACGAGATCGGCAAGATGGACGTCCTCCACGGCAAGATGATGGTCTACGGTCACGACGGCGAGATGATCCTCGAAGAGGACATCGAGAACTTCCACGACGCCGCCCTCAAGGGCTGTGACGAGTGTGCGGACTTCACCGGCTACGCCGCGGACGTCACCGTCGGTTCGGTCGGTTCGTCCGACGAGTACTCGAGCGTCATCGTCCGGACCGAGCAGGGTCTGAAGGCGTGGGAACTCACGGAGCCGAGCCTCGACTACCACGACTTAGAGGACCGCGGTGCGATCGGCGGCCTCCAGAGCTGGGACAAGAAGAAGGCCTTCGAGAGCCTCCAGCGGCCGTTCGACCCCGACGCGCCCCGCTTCATCGACTACACGGACCACGCCGAGAACTACGGGACGATGCTGAATCCGCACGAAGGGCGCAACTGAGCGGGTCGTCGAGCGGAAACTCTTCGATTTTCGCGTTATCTCGCGTTCGAGGGAGCGATATCGATCGTCCCGACGCAGTCGGATGCCGTTACGAAACGAACACAGGGTGTCCGACCGGTGAATCGTTCGAAACGAACCACAGAAGTTTTGTCGATCGGTTCGGAATTCGAACAGGTCCATGAGTTCACAGATCCCTCTCGAGGAACTCGCCAGTCTGCCGAGTCTCCACCACCCTCGCGTGTCGCCGGACGGCGAACGCATCGCCTGTTACTACGACGGCAGCGGGCGCAACGAGCTGTGTCTGCTCGATCCGGAGACGGGCGACCTCACCCAGGTCAGCGACGGCGACGTCCCCCGCAACGCTCGGTATCCGATCGAGTGGTCGCCGGACGGCGAGGCGATCTTCTTCCACCGAGACGAGGACGGCGACGAGCAAAACGACATACACGCCTTCGACCTCGAGGGCGGGACGCGGGCGCTCGTCACGGACGACGGGCAGTGTATGCTTCAGGATGTCTCTCCCGACGGCGATCGGCTGCTGTACGTCAGCGACGCGGGCGAGCAGATGAACCTCTACGAGTACGACCGCGAGCGCGGCCGGAGCCGACAGTTGACGAGCTACGATCGGCCGGTGTTCGGCGCGCAGTACGACCCGGACGGGGAACGGATCGCCTACGTCACCAACGAGCGGGACGATCTGGAGAACAGGGACGTCTACGTCGCGAGCCTCGAGTACGTGACGGGAGGTGAAGCGGCGGCCGGTGACGGTGAGGGTGACGGCGGATGGGCGGACGAACTGAACCCTCGCCGACTCGAGGTGAGCCCCGAGGGCTACGAGACGGGGGTGACCGACTGGACGCCCGACGGCGACGGGCTCGTGCTCTCGGACAACGAGACGAACGTCACGCGGTGGGGGCTGTACGACCTCGCGACCGACGAACTCGAGTGGTTCGGTGACGAGTCGGTCGACGAGTGGGCGTATTTCGTCCATCCCGACGGCTACGTCTTCGCTGGGCGAAACGACGGCGGGACGCAACCGCTGGTCGTCTACGATCTGGCGGGGAACGAACTGGGAACGCCGTTTACCGAGGGCGTCTCCCGGGCGATCGGTGACCGACGGAGCGGCGTGCTCGCCGACGGACGCGTCCTGGCCGGACGGGTCACGCCGACCACCCGCGACGAACTGTTCGCCGTCGACCCCGCGACCGACGAAACCCGTGTCGTCAGGGAGGCGGAGTACGGCGACGTCGACCCCGACGCGTTCTCCGACGCCGAGTACGTCACCTACGAATCGACGGACGGCACGGAGATCGGTGCGGTTCTCTACGACAGCGGGGAACGGCCGTCGCCGGTCGTGGTGGCCGTCCACGGCGGCCCGCACGCCGACGTCAAACTGGGGTTCGACGAGCGCACGCAGTTTCTGGTCGACCGCGGGTACACGGTGGTCTGGCCGAACTACCGGGGATCGACCGGCCGTGGCCGTGAGTTCAAAAACGCCGTCCACGGCGACTGGGGCGGGATGGAACAGGAGGACGTCGCGGCGGGCGCCCGCTGGCTCGCCGAGAAGGAGTGGGTCGACGAAGATCGGATGGCCGTCTTCGGCGGCTCCTACGGCGGCTACAGCGCCTACTGGCAGTTAGTTCGGTATCCCGACCTCTGGGACGCCGGCATCGCCTGGATCGGCATCACCGACCTACCGTCGCTGTTCGAGGAGTCGATGCCCCACTTCAAGACGATCCTGCGCGAGAACATGGGCGATCCCGCAGAAAACGAGGCGCTGTGGCGCGAACGCAGTCCGATCACCCACGTCGAGAACATCGAGGCGGAGCTGCTGATGCTCCACGGGGTCAACGACCCGCGCTGTCCGGTCTCGCAGGCCCGGCAGTTCCGGGACGCACTCGAGACTCGCCGTGGCTGGACCGCGGGCGAGGAGTTCGAGTACCGGGAACTCGGCGAGGAAGGGCACGGCTCGACGGATATCGATCACAAGATCCGTGTCTTCCGCCTGCTCGCAGACTTTCTCGACGAACGGTTCCCGGCGGAGTCGGAGTGAACCCACGATTCCCAGCGGAGTCGGAGTGAGTCGGCACCGACGGCCGGTGGCTCAGACCGTCACACCGACCTCGTCGGCGACCTCGCGGACGTAGGCGCGGGCCCGTTCGTAGGCCTGCTCGCTGTCTAAGTGCTCGAGGAGCACCGGCAGGTCGTCGTCCAGTTCGTCCAGTACGGAGAGGAGGACGTGGTAGTCGAGTTCGCCGGCGCCGGGGCGGACCTCGTCGATGTGGACGGTCAACTCGTCGGCGAGGGTCACGTCTTTTAGGTGGACGACCTCGATGTCGTCGCCGAACTCGGCGACGAACTCCCGGACGAAGTCGGCGTCGCGGGCGTACCGCTGGGGACTCGTAATCATGTTGACCGGATCGAAGTGGACGCCGAAGGCCTCGCGGTCGATCGCGTCGACGAGCCGTCGGTAGCTCTCGACGTCGTGGGGGTAGACCCAGGGCATCGGCTCGAGCGTGTAGACGGCGTTCTCGGGTTCGACGCCGTCGACGATCTCCTGGACGGCGTCGACGATGCGATAGAACGTCTCGTCCGAGAAGTTCTCGGGGTGGGGGCCGTCCCAGGACTCGCCGCGCGAACCGGCGACGTCGACCGCACAGCGTGCGCCCAGCTCGTCGGCGAGCCGGAGGGCGCGCTGGCACTGGTCGATGCCCGCCGCCCGTATTTCGGGGTCGTCGCTGATCGGGTTGGCACCCCAGGCGCCGACCTCGGCGATCTCGACGTCGGCCGCGCGAGCGGCCTCGCGATAGGCCTGAACGGTTTCGTCGCTCGCGTCCGGGCCGACGGGTGCGGCCGCGGCGCGGTAGCCGCGTTTCTCGAGTTCGGCGATCCACGCGTTCGGATCCGATTCGTCAGTGTCGACTGGGCCACCGAGTCGCATGGCGTCGACCACTCCCCCGGCCGGTGAAAGGCTGTGGGTCCCGGGGGAGGCTGCCGCGAACAGCCGCTCTCGAGAGAGTCGGAATCGTCGGCCGGCAGGCCAAGATTGAACCGGCGTGCGAGAGACATACAGGCATGGTAGACGACGACACAGGAGACACGCCGGAGTACGTCATCCCGCCGGGCGGCGGCGTCCCGTGGATGGACTTCACGAGAGACGAGACCCACCGTCCAGCGGAGCGCGACCTCGAGATCACCGACATTTCCTCGATGACCCTGCAGGGGAACTTCCGATGGGGGCTCGTGAAGGTCGAGACCGACGCCGGGGTGTCCGGCATCGGCGAGGTCCACGGGGGCGGGCCGAACGACCCCGGTCGACTGGAGGGACAGAATCCCCTCGACGTCGAACGCCTGCGCGACGTCATGTGGGAACCTGGACCGGGCGTCGAGATGGCGCTGTGGGACATCAAGGGGAAGGTCCTCGACGTCCCGGTATACGAGCTGCTCGGCGGGAAGTACCGCGACGAGGTTCGGGTGTACTGTGACACCCACGGCGGGGAGTCGCTGGGCGAAGCCCAATCGGGAAGCATCGACCCTCGGGAGGTGTACACGCCGCGTTCCTACGCCGAGGCCGCCCGCGAGGTCGTCGACGCCGGCTTCGACGCGCTGAAGTTCGACCTCGACGTGCGAACCCACGCCGACGTCGACACCGCTGCGCGGCGACTCGACAACGAGGCGATCGAGCACAAGGTCTCGCTCGTCGAGGCCGTCCGCGAGGAGATCGGCGACGACGTCGACCTCGGGTTCGACCTCCACTGGAACTTCACGGTCGAGACGGCGACGCGACTGGCCGAGAAACTCGAGCCCTACGATCTGGCGTGGCTCGAGGACCCGGTTCCGCCCCGAAAGTACGACGCCCACCGCCGGGTGCGCGAGGCGACCAGCGTGCCGATCATGACCGGCGAGAACCTCCGCGATCCAGGTGAGTTCAAGGAGATGCTCGATTCCGAGGGGATGGACGTCGCCGCGCCCGATCCGCACAACTGCGGTGGCCTACGGAACTTCAAACGCATCGCGAACCTCTGTGATCTCGAGGGGATTCCGGTCGTCGTCCACAACATCGCCAGCCCCGTCGCCACCGTCGCGGCGGCCCACGCCGCGGCGGCGGTACCCAACTTCGTCGCCCTCGAGTACCACGCCTTCGACGTGCCGTGGTGGGAGGATCTGGTGAGTCGAACCGGCGAAAGCGGCCCGATCCTCGCGGACGGCCACATCGACCTGCCGGAGGGGCCGGGACTGGGCATCGAGATCGATCCCGACGTCGCCGAGGAGTACGCACTCGAGGGCGAGGAGTCGATCTTCTGAGACCGCGGCGCTCACCACGAGGTTATCGTCACGTCCCGTAACGGCCGCTCGAGCGGCACCGACACGCGTCCGCCGGTCGCACTCGAGACGTAGAATCCGACGAGGATCTCGAGGGTGTAACAGGCCTGCCGGCCCGGCGAGACGTTTTCGGCCGTCCCCTCGATCAGGTCGACCGTGTGTGCGGCGGCGTTGGTGAACCCCTGCTCGTGGTCGTCCGCGTAGCCGCCCGACGGCGGATCCCGCTCCGTGCCGTCGCCGTCCCAGTAGCGCCAGCCGTCGACGTCGGTCGTCAGCCGACCGTCGCTCCCGGTGAACCGGGCGTGGAACCCGGTCGCGTCCCGAGGCGCGGTGCCGTCGAAGGTGACGAACGTCCCGTCGTCCGTGCGGACGAACCCGCCGCCGCCGGCGTCGTCGACCCGTCGATCCGTGAGGTGGTCGGCCGCCTCGTTCTCGCCGGTAACGTGGCCCGCGACCGACGCGGCCCGGGCCTCGAGCAGGTAGACCGCGAGATCGACCACGTGGGTACCCACGCGCAGCAGTTCCATACTCGAGCCGGCGACGACGGAGTGGACCTCGCCGAGCAGTCCGTCCGCGATTTCGGCTCGGAGCGCCTGCGTCTGGCGCTGGAAGCGCAGCGAGTGGTTGATCACGAGTTCGACGCCGGCGTCCTCGCAGGTCTCGACCATCGCCTCCCCGTCGGCGACCGAGCACGCGATCGGTTTCTCACACCAGATCACCTCGGGATCGGCGAGCCGGACCGCGTCCTCGACGTGCTCGCGGTGGAGCATCGACGGCGTACAGACCGAGATTACGTCCAGCTCATCGGCCTCGAGCATGGCCTCGTGGCCGCGGTATCGATGCTCTTCGGGAACGTCCCACGCGCGTCCGAACCGCTCGAGGGCCTCCGCGTCGACGTCGGCGATCGCCGCGAGTTCGATGCCGTCGGTCGCGCGGTAGCCACCCGCGTGGCTCGCGTCTTCTGGGTCGGCGCCGATGTCGTCCTCGGAGCCGCCGTAGATGCCCATTCCCGCGACGCCGCCGGTGCCGATTATCCCCGCACGGTATGTCATACACCCGCACGCAACTCCCAGAACCGTGAATGTTCGGTCGAGACGGGCAGCGAATCGGGGGGTCTCGAGCAGTCGTCGAACGGATCGCTCTCGAGGGGGCGAGAGCGCGAAAAACGGGAGTTCGGACGACACGGAACCGCGACGATAGAGCACGACGGTATCGAGACGATCAGTCTCGGCGCTGTCCGACCTTCAGGAACGCGAGAGCAGCCCCGAGAAGTGCCGTATTCTTGAGGAAGTGAATCACTTCCTGCTGTTTCTGTTCCGGATCGTCGTGGTTCCAGAAGTCGTGCATCACCGGCGTGATACTGACGAGGAACCCGACGATGGCGGCGGCCGCCGCGGACGGGAGCCGCCACAGCGCGACGCCGATCCCGCCCAGCAGGAGACTCCCGCTGATCGCGGGCACGGAGACGTTCGGCACGGGCGCGTTCTTCGACTCGGCGTAGGCGATACGCCCCTCGAGGTTCCGGAGGTTGTCGATGGCGTTTAACGCGAGAATGCCGCCGAACAGGACGCGTCCGAGACGAAACAGCGTCGTCTCGGTAAGCGGTCGCTGGTCGGTCTCGGCCGCCGGTTCCGTCCGTCGGGTCGTCTGGCTGTCGCTTCGGTCGCTGGTCTGAAAGAGCCGACTCATCACTCGAGGAAGGGACTTGAACGGGATAGGAGTGGTCGTGGCACCTGCAGGTGTCCAGTGAGGTGTCAGCGCGGTATCGTCCTACAGAACGCCGTCGTGTTCTCGCCGACGTCGAGACGGGTTCCGGAAAACGGTGGGGCCGTTCCAAAGAGGAAGGCGCGTCGGTCTCGAAGGGAGACGTGAGCACACTCGATGAACTGGCGATACCGGGACACCGTCCTCACGCTGTGTACCGTCGCCCTCTTCGTGACGATGGTCGGCCGACTGGCGATCAGCCCGGTCGTTCCCGATATCGCCACCGAGTTCGAGGTCTCGAACGCGCTGATCGGCCTCGCGCTGACCGGCATGTGGGTGGCGTACGCGCTCACACAGTTTCCCAGCGGCGTCCTCGCCGACCGCTACGGTGAACGGCTCGTCATCCTGGCGTCGGTCGGCGGCACCGGCCTGACCGGGCTCGTGATCGCCGTTGCGCCGACTTTCGGCGTCTTCGTGCTGGGAACGATCCTGCTCGGCGCCGTCGCGGGCCTCCACTACAGCGTCGCGACCGCACTTCTCACTCGGATCTACGACGACATCGGAACCGCGATCGGCCTCCACAACGCCGGCGCACCCATCGCCGGACTGGTGACGCCGATCGCCGTCGCCCAGATCGCCGCCGTCTACGGCTGGCGACCTGCCGTCGCGGTGGCCGCGGTACTCGCCTTGCCGCTTTTCGTCCTCATCATGCGCGGGATCCGACCGACCGAACCGCGCCGTCCCGACCAGCCGATGCGCGAGCGCCTCGAGTTGGCGCCCATCCTCGAGTTGCTCTCCCGGCCGGCGATCGTCTTCACGGGCGTCATTGCCATCATCTCGGACTTTACGTGGCAGGCGATCGCCTCGTTTCTACCGACGTTTTTCGTCCAGTATCACGGCTACTCCCGGACGCTGGCGGGAACCCTGTTCGCGGCGTACTTCGTCGCCCAGGGGGTGTTGCAGATCGGCGTCGGCGTGCTCGCCGATCGGATCGGCCGCGACGTGACGACGGCGATCTGCATGGTGACCGGTATCGTCGGGCTGGCACTGCTCGTCGTCGGACCCGAGGTCGTCGCCGGCCTCGGATTCGGTTCCGAGTCCGCTGTTGAATTCGGGGCGATCGGCGCCGGAATCGTCCTGCTCGGGTTGAGCATGGGCTGGTCGGCGGCGGTGTTCCCCCGGTTCATGGATCACCTCTCGGCGGCCGAGCAGAGCTCCGGTTTCGGGCTGATCCGGACCGTCTACATGGTCGTCGCCGCCTCGGGATCGGTCGTCGTCGGCCTCCTCGCGGATCTGTTCGGGTGGGCCGTCTCCTTCGGGTTCCTGATCGCGCTGCTGGCGGTCGTCTGCGTACTGCTCGTCGCAAACGAGGCGTTCGGTCTCGAGTACTGACCGGGTGGGTGGAGTCCGGCCGTCGTCCACAACCTACTCAAAGGTTGGGTGGGTAGAGTCTCGAGTGAGAGGGGAGCAATGAGTTCGTGGAAACGAGATTTCGGCCGAGGCCTCATCGTCCTCGGACCGATCCTGACGACGCTGTTCATCATGTCGATCCTCTACGCCTTTATCGCGAACTTCACGCCGGGCGTCCTCCTCAACGCCGAGACGCTCGAGCCGTTTCTTCCCATCGGCGAGCAACCCCGCGAGCACATCGCGGGGTTCCTCCGGGTCGTCACCTTCCTCGGATTCGTCGCGTTGCTGACGTTCTCGATCGGGCACCTGACCCGGACGACGGCTGGCGAACTGATCGAAGAGTTCGTCGACTACTCGGCCAACCGCGTTCCCGGCTTGCGCCTCGTCTACAACGCGTCGAAAACGGCCACCGAGACCACGTTCGGCGAGGGGGAATCGATACAGACACCCGTCAAACTCGAGACCTGGAAGGGGTTCCGGATGACCGCCTTCAAGACCGGACAGACGTCCACGGACGGACGCATCACACTCTTTTTGCCGACGTCGCCGAACATCACGACGGGCTTCATCCTCGAGGTCGAACCGGAGCGAATCACGGAACTGGACGAGACCGTCGAAGAAGCGCTCACACGGGTCGTCAGCGCCGGATTCGGTGATGCAGATCGAACGAAAGACGAACTCGAGGGGACGCCGATCACGGTCATCGACGAGTTGCCGATCGAGCGCAAGGACTGACGGGACCGGAGAACGGAGGGGTCGAATCGGACCGTCTCGAGTCCGATTGATAAAAACGGTTTTCAGAACGCTCCGCGAAGAGCCAGCTATGACCACCGAACCACTCGCAACTGCAGCTCGATCGCTTCGGGAAGCCAGTGACGCGGCGGACGACGACGAGGTTGCCGAGCGCCTCGCGTCCCAGGCCGATCAGTTCGAACGCCACGCGGACGGCGACTCCAGTCCCGACCACGGACGACTCGCACGCCACGAGCACATCCTGTCGTCGATCTCCGACGACGAAGGAGACACCGAGGCCGCCGAACACGTCGGCGAGGCGCTCGCAGCGATCCGATCGTATCGAGAGACGGTCGAGGGCGTCTGAACTGGATCCGATCGACCGAGCGTTCGGTTTCGAATACGAAGGTCGTAACGAAGACCGACTCGAGCGGCCGGAACGCGGTCTCGACTAACAGACCGGTTTCGGGTTCGCGCCCATCCCCTCGAGGACCTCGACGTACTCGCCGTAGGCGGCCTCGATCGCTCCGCTCGCGCTCGCTTCGGCGCGCTCCCAGTCCTCGTCGCTCTCGCAGACGGCCTCGAGGAGCGTGAGCGCGCGCTCGAGTTGGTCGTCGAGATCGTCGCCGAACTCGCGGAACAGCGAGGCGGTCTGGGGATCGGCGTCGCCGACGAAGAAGCCGACGACCTGGTCCTTCGAGCGGTCGCTGGCGAGCGTGCGGCCGACGAAGCCGCCGAGACGTTCGACGGTCTCCGTTCGTTCGCGGAGATAGTTGTGCAGCGCCGGCGTCTCCGCTGGGTCGTAATCGTCGGCCTCGGTCCCTAACTCCTCGAGGACGGTCTCGTAGTGGCCCTCCTCTTCCGTCGCGGTCGTCTCGAAGGCCTCGCGGACGTCGTCGTTCGTTTCGTCGTCGGCCCAGCTGGCGAACGTCTGCCAGGCGGCGTACTCGGCGTCGGCGGTCGCCCGCAAGACCGGTTCGGCGTCGATGTCACCCTCCGTCGCGGCGTACAGCGACTTCGAGGAGCCAAGCCGGGACAGCGGCGTCTGATTCTCCGTCTCGACGGTCTCGAGGAAGCTCTCGGAATCGGTCATGGATATACGCCGGCGTACGACCGCCGGTGAGTTATGCCTGTCTCTGTCGTAGTCGAGTGGTCGGGAGGGTGAAACGGTCGCTCCGGAACTGGGGCCTCAAAAAAAGGGAGGTACTCGCGATTCGACGTCGTCTGTGAAGGGCTTCCTACTCGCCCGAGCCCGTCTCCACGGCTCCCTCGCGGTCGCCGTTCCGATTCGAGGCCTCGGTCACTCGCCCGAGCCCGTCTCGATCGGCGCACCGACCAGGTTACCCCACTCGGTCCACGAGCCGTCGTAGTTGATGGCGTCGTCGTAGCCCAGCAGTTCGTGCAGGGCGAACCAGGCGACGGAGGAGCGCTCGCCGATGCGGCAGTAGGCGACGGTCGTCGAATCGCCGTCGATGCCTTCCTCGGCGTAGAGCTCTTCGATTTCCTCGCGAGTCTTGAAGGTGCCGTCGTCGTTGGTCACGGCCGCCCACGAGATGTTCTTCGCGCCGGGGACGTGGCCGCCACGCTGGGCGGTCTCCTGGAGTCCCGGGGGCGCGAGGATCTCGCCGCTGAACTCCTCGGGCGAGCGAACGTCCACGAGCGGCAGCCCGCGGTCGATCGCGTTCTCGACGTCCTCGCGGTAGGCGCGGATGCTCTCGCGCGGGCCGGAGGCCTCGTACTCGGCTTCGGAGAAGTCCGGCTCCTCGTCGGTCGTCGGGTAGTCGTTCTCGAGCCAGTACTCGCGGCCGCCGTCTAACAGGTAGACCTCGTCGTGGCCGTAGTACTTGAACTGCCAGTAGGTGTAGGCGGCGAACCAGTTGGCGTTGTCACCGTAGAGGACGACGGTGTCGTCCTCGCTGATGCCGTGGCTGCCCAGCAGGTCCTCGAAGTCCCCCTTCTCCAAGATATCTCGCGTCGTCTGGTCCTGAAGCTGGGTCTCCCAGTTGAAGCCGATCGCGCCGGGTGCGTGGGCCTCGTCGTAGGCTTCCGTGTCGACGTCGACTTCCACGAGTCGAAGGTCCGAGTCCTCGTCCTGGAACTCGTCGAGTCGGTCTTCCACCCAATCGGCCGAGACCAGCACGTCGTTGGCGTAGTCTTGTTCTGCCATATCCGTCTCTACGGACCCTCTCTTCATAGGCACTCGTCAACCGGTCAATACGGTCGTCGCTCTACCCTGTCGGAGATTATTGCCGCAGCCTGAAAGAATCCACCCGCTCGTCGTCGGAACGATACCTCCCCGTATTGGGCGACCGGGGAAGAAGCAACGACGAGGACGCCGTCGGCTCGCGACGACGCTCCGGTAGGGGAGGCAAGAGTTGCCACCACCTCGGAACCACTGACAGTTGTGCCGGGACCGACGCGTTCTGGAGTCCTCGACGAGTATAGACACGCGATGGACGAGTTCGTCGTCACGCCGGCGTGGCTTTCCGACCGCCTCGAGGACCCGCACTCGCAATCGCAGCCACAGATACGCATCGTCGACGTCAGAGAGCCCTGGGAGTTCGAGGGGATCGGCCACGTCCCGGGGGCGGTGAATATCCCGTTCGATCGGTTTCGGGACGAGGGCGACGCCGACCGCGGGATGTTGCCCGGGAGCGACGTCTTCGCCGAGCTCGTGGAGGAGGCCGGAATCGAACCCGACGACACGATCGTCGCCTACGACGACACCCACGGCGTCTTCGCCGCCCGGTTCGTCGTCACCGCACTGTTGTACGGCCACGAAGACGTCCGATTGCTCGACGGCGACTACAGCGCCTGGAACCGCGAGTACGAAACGACCTCCGACGCGTCCGAGGTCGAGGCGTCGAGCTACGAACCGGAGCCGCTCGCACTCGAGGAGAGCCCGCTGATCGAGCGCGAAGACGTCGAAAGGGCGATCGACCGCGGCGCGTTGCTGGTCGACACCCGCGAACAGTTCGAGTTCGAGGAGGCCCGCCTCCCCGGCGCCGTCCGCTTCGACTGGCGCGAGGTCGTCGACGACGAGACGCGCGGGCTCAAACCGCGGGCGGAGATCGAAGCGCTGCTCGCAGAGCGGGGAATCACCCCGGACCGCGAACTCGTCCTCTACTGTAACACCGCTCGACGGATCAGCCACACCTACGTCGTCCTCCGGGCGCTCGGCTAC
Organism: Natronoglomus mannanivorans; assembly: GCA_025517485.1. Classification (GTDB taxonomy): domain Archaea; phylum Halobacteriota; class Halobacteria; order Halobacteriales; family Natrialbaceae; genus Halomontanus; species Halomontanus mannanivorans. The sequence goes on from JAOPKB010000002.1 coordinate 198,025, forward strand.
GAGGACGTCTCCTTCTACGAGGGCAGTCTCACGGAGTGGCTCGCGGCCGACGGCCGCGTCGAGAGCGGGCCGGTCTCGTCCTCGAATTCCGATTCGGACGACTGACCGCCCTTGGGAAGGCGAAAACGGACACACAGCGAACACCGGCTCTTCCTCGAGTGTACGCGTCCCGATGGATGCGAGTGATCACTCACCGACGTCCCGCCAGTCCGGCGCCGTCGAGTACGACCGATCCGAGACTTCGTCGAACGCCGCCAGCACGGCCTCGTTGAGCGCCGGGTGAACGTGGACCGTGTCCGCGACGTCGTCGACGGTCCCCGAACAGCGTTGCATCGCGAGGACCACCTCGTGGATCATCGTCGAGGCCTGCGGACCGACGATGTGACAGCCCAGAATCTCCCCCTCCCGATCACCGTCCTCGTCAGAAGCGGCCAGCACCTTGACGAACGCATCCTTGGCGTCGAGAATCAGCCCCATCGGCGCGGCGTCGTAGCCGACCGTCGCGGCGTCGTAGTGGATGTCCGCCTCGACCAGCTCCGACTCCGTCCGGCCGACGCTCGCGACCTGGGGCGACGTGAAGATCGCGTGGGGCATCGCCTCGTAGTCGACGGTCTGCTGGGTCTCCTCTAAGACGTTCACCGTCACGCAGCGCGCCTCGTAGTCGGCGACGTGTTTGAACGGCTGGTCACCGATCACGTCCCCGAGCGCCCAGACGTTCTCGGCGCTGGTCTTGAGGAACTCGTCGACGTCGACGTGGCCCGCCTCGTCGGTCTCGACGCCCGCGTTCTCGAGGCCGAGGTCGTCCGTGTTCGGCGTTCGGCCGGTCGCAACGAGGAGTTCGTCGGCCTCGAGTGTCGAGGGATCGTTATTCTCGTCTTCGTCTCCGTCTTCGTTCCCGTTCCCGTCACTGCGTTCGATCTCGACCGCGATCGACCCGTCCCGCTCGGCGACACTCGAGGCCTCGAAACCGGTGTAGACGTCACAGCGCTCCGCGAGCGACTCCGTTACCGCGTCGCTGACGGCGTCGTCCTCGCGTTTGACCAGCGTCTCGCTGCGTCCGACGATCGAGACGTCGGTGCCGATCGCGCTGAAGAAGTAGCCCAGCTCGGCGGCGATGTAGCCGCCGCCGACGATCACGAGGTCGTCGGGTTGCTCGTCGAGGTAGAGGGCAGTATCGCTCGTGCGGTACGCGACGTCCTCGAGACCGTCGATCGGGGGTGCGACCGGGCGAGAGCCGACCGCGATCACGACGACCTCGCCCCGGATGCGATCGGTGTCACCGTGGAATTCGCCGCCGTCGCCGTCGCCCAACGCGATCGTCTGGTCGTCGACGAACCGTCCCGCGGCCTCGTAGAGCGTGACGTTCTCGTTCGCCTCGAGGGACTCGTGTTGCCGGTCGGCCTTCTCGTAGACGGTGTCGTGGACCGCGTCGGTGATGGCGTCGAAGTCGAGGTCCCGAATCTCGGCGTCGACGCCGAAGCGCTCGGCCCGACGGATCTCCTCGCAGACGTCGGCCCGGTGGAGCAGCGCCTTCGAGGGGACACAGCCCCTAGTGATACAGGCCCCGCCGAGCGGACCGGGTTCGAGGACGGCCGCCTCGAGCCCGTCGTCTGCGGCCGCCGTCGCGACCTGCGAACCGGAGCCGCCGCCGAGAACGACGATATCGAACTCTTCCATGGTGTTTCTCGGTCAATCGACCACGAACAGGCGTATAAAACTGGGAGCGGGTTCGGTGGGACGGTTGTCTATCACGACCACGGAAACGTTCCACCCGCCTCTCGAGCGCTCGACGTTGCATGTGCAGCCCTCGCCTACAATGGCGCAGTCGTGGCCAGTTCGCCGTGACAATGCACGACGTGTTTTCTCGAATCGAGTTCACGAGCGGGGGACAGCAACCGTCCAGCGCCGCCAACGGGAGCGAAAGGGGACGACTATGAGCGCGTACTCGCCGGACGCGACCACCGGCACCGACGAATCGGACGCGTCGGAGGGAGCGGATCGATCAGCCTCGAGCGCCGACGCCGGGCGATGGGAACGGATCACGACCGCGACGCTCGGCGGGGCGCTCGTTCGAAGCGGACTCAGACGACGCTCGCTCGGCGGCGCGGCGATGGCACTCGCCGGCGGCTGGCTGGTCTACCGGGGCGTCCGCGGCCGCAGTTTCGCCGGGATGGTCGGCTCGCGTCCTGTGACTGGCGGCGAAGACCAGTACGAACTCGAGTCCGAGTCCGAGTCGACACCGCCCGGACCGACCGTCGTCCAGCGCTCGATCACCGTCCAGAAACCCACGGACGAACTCACCGAGTTCTGGCTCGAGCCCGAACACCTGTCGCGCATCTTCGGGCCGACCGTAGAGGTGACGGCGGCGAGTGAGGACGGTGGAGAGGACGGGAGTGTCCGTGTGACTGTGGACGGCGACGGAGATGGAGACGAAGGCGAAGGCGAAAGCGAAAGCGAAAGCGAGGGTAAAAGTGAAGACGACAGCGAGAACCGAACCGGAGAACGCTACCACTGGACCGCCGACGGACCGCTCGACCGACAGCTGGCGTGGGAGTCGAAAATCGTCGAGGACCGTCCCGGCGAATTCCTGCGCTGGGAGACACTCGAGGGCGCCACGATCCCCCACACGGGGACGGTCCACTTTCGGTCGGCGCCGGGCGACCGCGGGACGGAGGTCACGCTCAGCATCCACGTCGATCCGCCGGGTGGGACGGTCGGCGAGGCGCTCGTCAACCGGACGAATCTCATCCCGAAAACGCTGGTCGGGACGGCGCTCCGTCGGTTCAAGAGCCTCGCCGAAACGGGCGAGATCCCGTCGCTCGAGCAGAACCCCTCCGGTCGCGGGAGCGGCGATTTGCTCTGAGACGGTTGTTCACACCGAGAAGACGGTGTCGACACGGCTCGAGTGAATCGAGACGAGCGTTCGTCCTGACCGAGCCGTTCGGTTCTGCGCCGAGTCGAACACGAACTGCGGCGTCTACGATCGCGCGTTCTCGACCGCCTCGACGAACCGCTCGGCGTGTTCGCGAACGCCGTCCATATCGCCGCGTTCGATCGCGTCGTAGTCGATCATCGCCGATCCAGCGCCCACCGCGGTCGATCCGGCGTCGAAGAACTCGTTGACGTTGTCGGGGCTGACCCCGCCCGTCGCGACGATTGGCAACTGTCCCAGCGGCCCCTGAATTGCGCTGATGTAGCCCGGTCCGAGGTCGGAGGCGGGAAACACCTTCAGCATGTCCGCGCCCGCCTCGGCGGCCTCGACGGCCTCGGTCGGCGTCGCCACGCCCGGAATCGAGACCTTGCCGTAGCGATTGCAGGCCGTGACCATCCCCTCGTCGAAGTGCGGTGCCAGAATGTAGTCCGCACCCGCCTCGATCACGTTCACCGCCATCGACTCGTCGAGGACGGTCCCCGCACCGACGACCGCGTCGGTGTCCTCGAGCGCGCGGTCGACGTCGGCGATCATGTCGGTCGCTCGCGTGGCGTCTGCGGTGACCTCGAGGGCGACCACGCCGCCCTCGTAGAGCGCCTTCGCGACGGGAACGATGTCTTCTTCGTCGATACCACGCATGACGGCGACGACGCCCGCGTCGACGATCTGCTGGTAGGTCTCGAGTTTGTCTGCCATACGCTCCGGTGCGTGGACGATTGCAATAAGCGCTGTCAAGTCCGAGTCAGGAGTGTTGGACTCGAGATGCGAGGCGTACGGCGGATCAGAGGAGCGGGTGGAAAGGTAAGATCTATGATGTTTCGGTGATCGAAGCGAGAGGTCAGTTCGAGGCTCACCCCACCAGCGCGATCAACACGAACAGCGTGAGGACGGAGGCGACCGTCGTGACGAACACGTTCAGCGAGGCGAACGCCACGTCGCCGCCGTGTTCGGTCGCGTAGATGAACGTCGACACCGCCGTCGGCGTCCCGAGCATTACCACCGCGGCTGCGAACGCCGCACCGCCTACGCCCAGCGCGGAGAAGACCCCCCACGCGAGCACCGGCATCCAGAGGACGTTACAGGCGACGACGGAGCCGGTCGCGCCGACGTCGATCTCCGAGAGCTCGAGGCGAAGCGACGCGCCGACACAGAGTAATGCGAGCGGTAAGGCGAGACTGGCGAGACCCTCGAGTCCCGTCGCGGCGAGCGTCGGCACCGGGAGGCCGACCGTCGAGACGGCGAGCCCCACCGCGAGGGCAGTGAGGACGGGGTCGGTGACGAGCCGCCGGAGCTGGCGGCGGATCGAGACGGCCGCGCCGTTCAGGCGAACGAGGACGAGAATCGTCAGCGGCACCTGCGTCAGGACGCCGATGCCGAGGATGACGCTCCCGATCGCCGCGGCCTCGCTGCCGAGGGTCGCGGCCACGAGCGGGAGTCCAAGGTAGCCGAGGTTCGAGTGATAGGACTGGACGACGGCGACGCCCCGACGCGCGCTCGGGTCCCGGTTCCGGTGGACGACCCAGGCGATGACGGCCGTCGACAGCAGGACGAACCACACGCCCGCGAGCAGCGCCGGCGAGACGAGATCCGCGAGGGGCTGGTCGTACGCCGAGGTGAAGACCAGTGCCGGAAGCGCGACGTAGTAGACCGCGAGGTTCAGTCGGTTCGTCCGCGACTCGTCGAGAATACCGCCGGCTCGTAGCCCGACACCGACGAACAGCAAGACGACGAGGTACAGCAGCCGACCGATAACCTCCATGTCCATGCACTCGGGCAGACGACTGGGACGTTTGAGGGTTCTGTTCGCGGAGCGGGCTGCCGAGGGTTCCGACACCGTCCGCGACCGTCACTGCGATCGTGCGTCCGCGACCGTCGTTGCTACCGTCACGACGGTCGCCACCGCGAACTCGAGCGGCGAGGATCGACCGCTCGAGACAGTCACCGGGCAGACTCGAGAAATGCCCCCGCTGGCGGCCGAGAAAAAGCCTTTAACGCTCCCGTCTCGTACATCGGTCAAATGGTACTCGACGATCTCGGCAGTTCTCTGCGGGGCACGCTCGACAAACTCCGCGGGAAGTCACGAATTAGCGAGGAAGACGTCGAGGAGGTCGTCAAGGAGATCCAGCGCTCGCTGCTCTCCGCCGACGTCGACGTCTCGCTCGTGATGGAGCTTTCGGACAGCATCAAGACTCGCGCCCTAGAGGAGGAACCCCCCTCCGGAACTCCGGCGCGCGATTTCGTCCTGCGAATCGTCTACGAGGAGCTCGTCGACCTGATCGGCGAGTCGACCGACCTCCCGCTGGAAGAACAGACCATCCTGCTGGCGGGTCTGCAGGGATCGGGGAAGACGACCACGTCCGCGAAGATGGCGTGGTGGTTCTCGACGAAAGGCCTCCAGCCGGCGGTCATCCAGACCGACACCTTCCGACCCGGCGCCTACGACCAGGCCAAGCAGATGTGCGAACGCGCGGAGGTCGACTTCTACGGCGACCCCGACGGCGAGGATCCCGTCCAGATCGCCCGCGACGGCCTCGAGGCGACCAGTGACGCCGACGTCCACATCGTCGACACCGCCGGTCGCCACGCGTTAGAGGACGACCTGATCGCGGAGATCGAGCAGATCAACGACGTCGTCCAGCCGGACACGTCGCTGCTGGTCCTCGACGCGGCGATCGGGCAGGGCGCGAAGGATCAGGCCCAGCAGTTCGACGAATCGATCGGAATCGACGGCGTCGCCATCACGAAGTTAGACGGGACCGCGAAAGGTGGGGGTGCCCTTACCGCGGTCGATCAGACGGACTCCTCGATCGCCTTCCTCGGGACCGGCGAGGAAGTCGAGGACGTCGAGCGCTTCGAACCCGAGGGGTTCATCTCCCGGCTGCTGGGGATGGGCGACCTCGGCCAGCTGGCCGAACGCGTCGAGCGCGCGATGGAGCAGACGCAGGTCGAAGAAGAAGACTGGGACCCCGAAGACATGCTCACGGGCCAGTTCACGCTCAACGACATGCAAAAGCAGATGGAGGCGATGAACAACATGGGGCCCCTGGATCAGGTGATGGACATGATCCCCGGCTTCGGCGGCGGGATCAAAGACCAGCTGCCCGACGACGCGATGGACGTCACCCAGGATCGCATGCGCACCTTCGAGTACATCATGGACTCGATGACCGACACCGAGAAGGAGTATCCCCGCGCGATCGGCGCCAGTCAGATCGAGCGCATCGCCCGCGGCTCGGGCACCAGCGAGGAGGAGGTCCGCGAACTCCTCCAGCAGTTCAAGATGATGGAACGCACCATCAAGCAGTTCCAGGGTATGGGCTCCGAACAGGAGATGCAGCGCATGATGAAGCAGATGCAACAGCAAGGCGGCGGTGGCGGCGGTGGCGGTGGCATGGGCGGGATGGGTCCGTTCGGCGACTGATCGGTACCTGATCGACGGGACGAGCGGGTCGGCTTCGGTTTCGCGCTCGGTTCTCGGTTTTTCACGCTTCGATCTTCGCTTCTCGAGTGCGACCGCCACCAGTAGACTGTCACACACAGCCACACCGCGGCCCGAACGTTCATCAGGACGAACTCTCAGTATCTCCTATGAACAGACGAACCTATCTCTCTCTCACCGGCGGTCTCGGTTCGGTTACGCTCGCGGGCTGTCTCGGCAGCGTCCCCGGAATAGGCGACGACGACACCGTCGACCCGGCGGACGGCTTCGACTCGGAATCGGAGCGACGGGCCGACCGGAACATCCGCCGCGCCGTCGGCAGTCTCAACAAAGCCGCGGCGTCGTTGCAGGCGGCCGAATCGCAACTCGAGGACCCCGAAACCGCCGACTTCGACGCGGCCGAACCCGCCGGACGGATCGACGACGGTCGCGAGCACCTCGAGTCGGCCACCGAAGCGGCGACCGACGACCAGCGTGCGGACGTCGCGGAACTGCGAGCGTACGCCGACGTCCTCGCCCGACTGACCGACGCCACCGAGACGGTCGCGGACGGCGACCTCGAAGCCGACCTCGAGACGATCCAGGCCGATATCGAGGCGCGGGAACTCGAGGCAGCGCAAGCGGGTCTGGACGAGCAACGAAGCGATACCGAGAGCGCTCGCGACCGACTCGACCCCGCCCTCGAGACGCTCGAGGATCTCGACCGCGAGCGACTCGAATCGCTCGACGCCGTCTCGATCGCCGATCTCGAGGCCGGTGTGGAGACGCTGTCGACGGTACTCGACGCCCTCGAGACGCTGCAGACGAGTTTCGTGTCGATCGTGGCCGGATACGAACATCTCGACGCAGGTGAACGCGCGTTCGAGGACGGGGAGTACAAGCCCGCGAAAGGGGAGTTCGAAACCGCTCGGGGCGAATTTCGGGAGGCGAACTCGGTCGTCGAAGCGGGGCGGGCGGATACGCCGGACGGGCTCGCCGAGCACTTCGAGGCGGCATCCTGTCGCAGTACGGCCCTCGAGTCGGCGGCGACTGCGTTCACCGAGAGCGCGACGGCGGCCGGCGACGGCGACCACGCGACCGCCGACGAGCGGTGGGACGACGCCGAGGCGTTGCTCGAGGACGCGGATCGGTGCGGAGAATAGGCCGGAGTCTCTAGAACTCGCTCGTCGGCGATCGCGTGATCAGGGCTCGATCGGCGTTCCGTCTTCTGTCGGCGGCGCGACGTGGTCGACGTACTCCTCGAGCGTCGGCTCCTGTACCCGGACGCGGACGGCGATCTCGCCGAGTTCGTCGGATTCGCCGACCGAGAAGTTCACCCGGTCTTCGAAGGCCGCCTGTTTCTTCAACGCGAAGGTGAAGGTGTCGTCACCCTCCAGATTCCCGAAGAACTCGCCACGGGCCGTATCGAGGATCTCCTGGCGGTGAAGCAGGTCCGAGAGGTGCTCGAGTGAGTGTGCGGTCGCCCGGATCTCACCGTGTGACTCCTCGAGGTCGGCGTTGGGGAAGATGTTCGCGATGGCGTCGGCCACGCGGGCGGTGACCTCGGTATCGAAGACCGGTGCCGTGATTTCGACGTCGACGCGGTAGATGTCGGTCATAGGTCGATTGTGGTGTGGTATGGTATGGTGTGAATCGCAATCGTTGCTCGCAGTTACGAATTCCGTCCTCGGACGTGGGTTTCGGAGTCCGAATCGGAGCCGATCTCTCCCTCGAGCCCCGGCCCCTCCCGAATAACCGTCCGGACGCGGTCGTGAAACGCCTCGAGCGTATCCGTATTCTGGAGGACGACGTCGGCCTCGTCCATGGCCTCGCCCATCCCGAAGCCGAGTTCGCGTTCGTCGCGGGCGGCCAGTCCCTCGCCGCCGTCGGCCTCGCTGGCGTCGCGGCCGCGGGCGTCGATCCGCTCACGTCGGACCTCGAACGGCGCTTCGATGCTTAACAGGGTGAACCGGTCGCCAAAGCGCTCTTCGAAGCGTTCGACCTCGACGTCCGAACGGAGGCCGTCGACGAGCACCGTCTCGTGGTTCTCGAGGCGGTCTTCGATCATCGGAAGCGAGCGCTCGGCGATGGCCGCTGGCCCGTTCTCCTCGCGGAGCGTCTGGGCGACGGTGCCGTGGTCCTTCGTGGGGTCGAGCCCCCGGTCTTGGGTCTCCTGTCGGACGACGTCGCCCATCGTCACCACCGGAATGCCCTCCTCGCGTGCGACCGTGGCGGCTTCGCCCTTTCCGCTGCCGGGCAGCCCCACCGTTCCGATGACGTGCATTAGCGTCGAATACAGGCGTTGGCGGCATAAGGGCTGTGTCTTCGGTGTCGGTCGGGAATGGGTTTCGAGTCGAGTGGGGACTTTCGGATCGTGTACGCGAGAGATCACGACTCGAGCGCTGTCGCTGCCGTTATCGGTTCCGGGTGTCTCTGGGAGGATATGACACAACGATCACTGTTCGTCCGTGCGATCTGGTTCGTCTTCGTCGGCTGGTGGTTGACGCCCATCGTGATCAACCTCGCGTGGGTGCTGAACGTCACGGTCATCCTGTTGCCGATCGGGATTAAGCTGATCAATCTGGTGCCGACCGTGTTGACGCTGAAAGAGCCGCGATCAGTCGTCGATCCGGTGGCCTCGCGTGGCCAGCCCTCGCTCGTCATTCGAGCCGTCTACTTCGTCTTCGTCGGCTGGTGGCTCAGCTTCCTCTGGGCGAACGTGGCCGCGTTGCTGGCCATCACCGTGATCGGATTACCAGTCGCGATCTGGCTGATCAACCGGCTGCCGTACGTGACGTCGCTGTATCGGTTCGACGGGTAATCGCGGAGACGCACACACACGCACACACACGAATCCCAACTGCTTATACCGATCCACCGATGAGTAAGCACTCGAGGGCACGTAGCTCAGTCCGGATAGAGCGTCGGACTTCTAATCCGACGGTCGTGGGTTCGAATCCCATCGTGCCCGTTACGCTGCATCACGGTCAGATATGCAAGACGGCTCGGGGTTCTGCTCTAATTTAACCCTCGAACCGTGGTGATATCGTTATCCTGCATCACGGCAGTCGACTCCGTCTGGCGATTCCGTGTGATACGATGCGCCCCGGGACAATAAACCTCAGAATATGATTCGCCAATATATTCTATGTATCCAATCAATTCAACGAACGAACTATTGATAAGACTCTAAACAAGGTAATGCACATGGGGAGACCTCAATTTTCAGCGCCTCGGGAAGCGTGGTCGTGGGAAAAATCCGCCCGGAACCTTATCGGCGCTACAATCCCCACAATTGCTCTCGCTGTCGTTCTTGGAACCACATATGGTGTTCTATATTCGATACTTGCACTGGTTGTGTTTGCTATTTCTGCGACTCTCCAAGTGGTCCTCGATAGACGTGTGATGATGACTGAGTAACTTCCACCGCTTCTTTCCGAGTAATATTTTCGTCCGTTTATCATTCCAGACCGTCTATCTGAGCGTGTATGTCAGAACAAGGACCGCACTGCGAGATGATGCAATCGGGAGATACCGTGTTAGTATCAGTGTCTGGAGCGCCTAACGACGACCTCGATACGGTGATTAACGCTTGCCACACCCAATTTCAATATTTAGCTGACGACTGGACAGCGGTCTCGCTCAAAGAGGTATCAGTAGTTCGCCCCGACTGAAAACAAGCGTTTCACTGTATTGTGCGTCCATTTCTCCGTCGAAGTGGTTTTAAACTGTAATCCCAGAACGGGCAGTGATGCTTGAGACAGACCTCGAAGGTGCGATGCATAATGCAGTAGAAGACGAACCGGATGAGAAAGTGTTGGCAATCTACGTTTCGTTGAAACTGATGTACAAAGACGGAACAATCATCCCCGCTTCTGCAGTGCAGGAAATGAGGAGCATCCTATCAGATGAACTAAGTGAAAGAGGGTATGAGTCGGTCGGAGCGGGCGATGTGGATACAGGTTACGTCGTTGAAACTATGCACGAATTTGGCGAGTTCATTGTCCCCGTCCTTGAAGAGGCGGGAGTGTTGAAAGGATGTAATCTCTAACGACGCTGGAAGTGCTCGTAGACACGCTCGGTCGTCGTGATAGACCGATGCCGGAGTCGGTTACGCACGTCGACTAAACGGGTGTCACTATCCTGCAACATATAGTTGGCCAGTGAATGCCGGAATGCATGTGGGTGTGCTTCATCCGGGTCGGCGGGCTGTCCGTCCGTTCTTCGGGGAGCAACGTTGGCTTCAACTGCTAATCGACGCACAATGTCCCGTGCAGTCTCGGTCGACATGTGGTCACTCTGGCGGGATGGGAACAGGTAATCGTCACCGCTCTCTTCAAGGTCCGAGAAGTGCATACGCAACAGCCGAACCGTATTGAAGTGTTGGTAAGGGTCAATCCGGAGTGTAGCTGCGCTCGGACTGATGTCCTCTTTTGGATAATCTTTCTGGATTTGGGCAGGCAGCATGACTTCCCCTGCATCCAAATCGAACATCGACCGGGTCAACTGCGTCAGTTCGTTAACCCGGAGTCCGAGGTCTGCTGCAAGGACTACGAGGGTTTCGTCCCGAAGGGACGTATTGTATCGTGCCTCTCGACTGTGTGCGGCGTCTCGTAAGTCGTCTATCTGGTTGAGCGTGAAGTAGCGGTGTATCTCCTCTCGGATTTTGTACCCGCACTCTGGGCAGTAGACTGGCCCGTCGCCTTCATATTCATATCCGCACTGTTCGCCGTCACATGTGTTGATTGTTGTTTGACTCATTGTTCTTTAGTCTCCAGTTGAATCTCGTAGACTCGCTCGCACTCGTAACATTGCACACGGTTGTGGTCTGGGTCGGTTTCAGGGTGGAGCGGGTAGCATCGACCGTCGCAATCGTCACCTGTACAGGCGATTTCGAACATATCCCAATGGGTCGTATCCATGCCTTGTGTTGCATCCGACCGTTCTAATACGGGTGAATTTCTTTCATTAGACTCAGGCATATCGAATACGTCGGACTCAACGTGTTCATCGTAGGTGAGGAGTTTGAGCTTCTCCCCTTCTTCTGGAATCACTTCCCAAGGAACGTCCTCGTAGACCTCGAACGGCTGCTCAGGCTGGACGAATTCATCGTCTTTCGCTTCCTGAATCGCCTTCCACAGTTCCGTCTCTTCTGGACTTTCGTCACTCATCGTCGCTCACCTCATCGAGCTTCAGTTTGAGAAGGTCCGGGTTGTCCACGGCCAGACGGACGATAGCCTCACCAATCTCGTCGGCATCAGCGTCCCACAGTTCCTCGTGGTCAAGTTCGAGTCGGTCGAGAGTACGACGGAGGTCTCGACGAGTATCCTCGTCGGAAACACGGAGTGTGAAGCTCTCAGTCATCGGCTGGACACCCCGTCAAAGTCCTCAAATTGCTCGACGGTCTCGCCGTAGCAAGTCTTGCAAAACCAGAGGTACTCCGGGTAGAGCATCTTGTACGAGTTGCACTCCTCACACTTCCGGTAGATTCCGTCGCTCATTGCTCGGTCACCTCGAAGGCTTTCTCAAGCTGTGTGATGTATATATTCGAGATTTGTACAGCGGACTCCATGTCTACTCCATACTGATTATGAAGTAGCATCGCAAACTCTGATGGATACATGGGGTTCTTATTATCTACACGCTTCATCGCCCGAACACCCCTTTGACAACAAGAATCATCACGATGGTAATCATGGTCCCAATTGCTGTCCACGCAATCCACGTAGACGGGTGACTTGCAGCTAGGACACCGGTCGCAACACCGAGTTCATCAGCAAAAGCGGCAAGGAATCCACCTACAACCGCTCCTACGAGCGGAATGAGCTTGATGATAAGAATAAACTTGACCAGCTTCAGTATCATTGCTCGGTCACCTCTTCTAGAGCCTCAATTATCGGTTCTTTTGCAAAATTGAATCCGTGGTTATACCCTACAATGTAAGAGGCACCACTTACGGTACCGATAATACTGCCTATGACGAGTCCGAGGATAAGTGCAGACGTCATTGCTCGTCACCTCCGTAGGAACGGATAATGTGGTTCATCCGATGTAACTGGGATTGCTGTGCGTGGTAGTGCACCAACTCGACCTCAGACAATGTGTCCGGGTCAACCTCTTCGAGGTCGTCAACTAACTCATCACGCATGTCTTCTATACTGTCGAGCAAAGCCTGTGTCGCTGGCCCAAACCTTGACTTATCCAATTTCATGTGTGTAATATAGTATGTTATTGGAATGCATAGGTGTTGGGTGAGTCGGGGTATCTGCAAAACTCTCTATTTTGGACTCGAAATCGGGGGGTTATCGGGCCGAAAATTGGAGTGAGTCTGGGAGTCCTACATTAGAATGCCAAAGTGAGACTTGGGACAGAGAATAATCACACTGCAACAAGGGTATAGACGGTGAGACTGTGACTACTGTGCATCACGGTATGCTTCATAGCATTCATTCGAACAAAATTTCTTGTTCCCAGCGTACTTCTGACGCTTCTCATCTAACTCTCCGCACCAATCACAATTGAACCAGATGTATACCCATTCTTCTTGCCACGGGTATAATCCGTTCTCCTGTTTCCCGTGTTGAGTTGAATAATGAGATTGCGCCCCTTGTTCTTTCGGAAATCTCAAGTCACAGTCTTCATGGTAGCATTCGTGTGGAAATAACTCTTCTTCAGGTGTTTTCTCTGGCCGATTGATTTCTTCCGGAAATGTCTTGTCAGGATTAGAGTGGCGCTTCTGGTGGCAATCATCACACAGCGCAATTAGATTGTTCATCTCATCAGAACCGCCTTCAGATTTTGGTGTAATATGGTGAATGTGGAGTTTATGGCTTTCACCCCGGTCGGGTTTGAATCCACAATCTCTGCACCGTCGACGGTCTCTCTTCCGGACAGCTCGTTTAATCCACGAGTATCCGCTACGGTGTTCTCGTCCCTTGATTATACACGTGTAACGCACGCAATGTCCGTTTTCCAGTTTCACCAGAAATCTCGTGTCCGTTCTCTATTTTAAAACCGATAGACGGCGTCAAGGGGACAGGCGGACAGGCGGCGACCTCCCCTCCCCAAATGCGCCCGCTCATACACGTACGCACGAGTGAGCGATTTTTCAAGAGACTGCGTCGACCTGCGATTCAGTCGATAAGCCCGAGGTCTCGCAACTCATCCTGATGCTTGCTCTTTGCCCGGCGTACGGTCTTGTCGGAGACCTCGTACACGTCTCCAATCTCTTGCTGTGTCATGTCGGTCGTAGCGTCCAGTATCGCCATCATCTCCCGTTCGTGCTGCTTCACAAGCTCGTCTAAGTCGGCTTGTGTAAGCACGTCCTCCTCGTCCCCATCCTCGAACTTGAACTCGCCCTCGTCCCATGTGGACCAGTCTAGCGAGGTCTCAGGCACTCCGGAGAGCTTCATCATCTTATCCAGCCCTTGACGGTTCTTGATATCCCGCCAGAACACTGCCGATGTCTTGGACTGCTTCTCCACGAAGGTCGTGCACAGAGCCCGCAGAGCGGGGTCTATGTCCTTTCCGTCTTGACCAACGAGGATAATATTGGATTTAGCCTTGCGTGCGAGCTTGAGGATTTTAGCGAGTGCCCTTGCCTTCCACGAATCAGCGCCAGACCCGGTGAAAATCTGAGCTGCTTCGTCAATAAGCATAAGCATCTCATCAACGTCTTCCCCTGCTTGAACCCGCTCTCGGCGCTCTTCAAGCAGTTCAACCATCCGGCTATATTCCCGAATCTCCTCGTCGACCGAATCTGACGAGATGTTGGCTGCACGGTAGATGTTGTCCTCGCCATAGACGCTCTCAAAGACCTCGAACAGCAACATGGCGAAGTTGGATTTGCCTTTCCCCATGACTCCGTACAGGTAGGCAATGAACACTGGAGCTTCCTCTATCATGTTCATCAGAGCCATTAGCGTCTGCATCCCGCTCACGTCTTTCGAGTACCCGACGAATCCAGAGAAGAACGACAGGTGCCCCATGTTGCCCATCTGCATCGACTGAGTAGCCGACTGGGTGCCGTACTTGCGGACTATCATCTTACAATACGGCGTGTCCTCGAACTTGTCCGGCATGTCCTCCTCGTATAGGTCCGGACAATAGTTCCGGGCCATATTATCCAGATGTGCGAGCACACGAGGGTCAGTAACGACTCCTGCCCATGGATAGACCTCTGGTTCGTCCTGTTTCGGCAGGTTGCCACGGGTATATTCCCGAAACTCGGCTTCTATTGGACGTTCACTCATCAGCTTCACCTCCTGTTGGTAAGTCAGAAGAGCTGTCCCCGGACTCACCGTTCTGACTACCTTCATAGAGTTCGTTAGCTGTGGTCTCGTCGCTTGTATTGTCAGTGTCGTCAGTCTCATCCAGACGTTCCCGGAGCGGACTCTTCGGCAGTTCTCCGTCGGGTAGAGTTGCGTATTCGTGGTCTCGGGCGATGCGGGTTGCTTCTCGCTTAGAGTCCATACGTGCATCACGGTCTCGGCGAGCGTCAGCATCGTACGCAGCATCCACGTCGTCCAGCAGTTCACCCATGAGCAAGTCAATTTTAAACGCATGAGTGCGTGTCTCTGATGGGGTTAAGTCGCCAAAGTACGACGATTTAGCTACGTTCGTGTCCGGATTGTACTCGGTTGCCTCCCAGCCCATGCCGACCTTGTACCATGGGGCGGTCGTCAACGCATCCTTGCTCAGTTCTTCATCAGTTTCATGATGGACAACCCGCATGTTGTCCCACTTCTCCTGAGGAATTTTGAAGACGCCAGTCTCGCCTGTTTTAGGATTTTTGGCCAGTAGATGCTCTCCATCGACCTTGACAACGAATACCCCAACAGCTACGCTGAGCCACCCGAAAACGGCGAAGCTGAGGAAATACAAGAACACGTAATCGATGTGGATGCCCCCGAGTCCGAGACGGCCGAGGACCCACCAGTCAAGGGCGTTAAATCCGATTAATTGGATGCCAGACGCTATCCACAAAACGATGAGCGTCACGAACGGACCAACGCCGACCATCCAAAGTGCAATGGTCTTAAGAGTCGATACTACCGGGTATCCACGCCATTGCAGAACGGCGAGGATGATTGCCAATATGACAGCTAGTATTGGATACAGATACGCAAAGATTGTCGATATCATTATTTAATCACCTTTACCTGTTCTTTGCGGATTTTGCGGATTGCGAGTCCTGACGAGATTCCCGCTGCGAAGATAACAAATCCTGCAACGAACACGGCTGCGATTGACCGGTTTTGTTCAGTGCTCGTATGGATTTGAGACTCGCTCTCATATGGAGTCTGCCACCGCTGTCCATCGACAGTAAACGTCGCTATCAGACGGTCTTCAACGTCAATCGTGATTGTGTTACGCCCCTCTTCCAGAGTCAGTGTCTGCACCGGTGGAAGCGCCCCACCGCCTGTGACTCCATCGTCAGTATACGACCCGGTAGCGTCCGTGTCAGCGTCAATGACGACCCTCAGCTTGTCACCGTCATCAATAGCCTCATACTCAACGATGCGCACGTCGTCAGTCAGAACGTGCACGTATTCTGCTCCGTCTGGTATCTCGTCGGTCGATTCATCGCCCATGTCTATCGGGGCTGGCGGGGTCTCATCGGCTGATGCAATGCTAACTGCACCTGCAGTCAATAGCGTCAACAGAGACCCGACAATAACTATTTTAATTACTATGCGTAGCATATAGTATTAATATGTCAAACAAGTGCAAAAGTGCTGCCCCGAACCGCCAAAAATAGGTCGTCAGTTGGCAGCCTTGGAAAAGACACCCATGATAACTGATACGACTAGTGCAACAACAACACCCATGATGATTGCTTCAGACGAGATTTCGCCGTCGTCAACTGTTCCACCGCCTCCAGCTTCGTCACCGTCACTGTCGTCGTTATCACCATCGTCAGCATCACTATCGTCATCTCCAGTGTCGTCATCACCACTATCCTCACCTTCCTCAACAAGCGTCAGCGTGACACTTGCGTCGTCACCGTCGATGGTGACGTCTTCAGAGGCGGAGATGTAACCCTCGGCGTCAGCCGTGACGAGGTAGTCTCCGTTCTCGAGTGCGTCCCAGTCTGCTTCACCGTCAACCGTCACATCAGCATTGTCGATAGCAGTCCCAGAGTCGTCCTCAACAGTCACGTCGAGGTCGTGTGCTGGGTCATCATCGTCGTACTCAGGGTCGTCCCGACCAGTGTTAGTGTCGTCGCCCGTCAGCACTGTCGTCTCATCGGTATCAGCGTTATACTCGACGACGGTTTCGTCGGCGAAATCGAACGTGTCCGTCTGCCACGTCTCGCCGCCCATCGTCTGGAATCTAACATTGACATCGGCAGCATACGGAACATCGGTGAATGTCGTGTCAATCGGCGACTCCAGCATGTCTCGGTCAAGTATCGACCCATCGCTCATCCGGATACTGACTTGGTATTCCCCTGTGTCAAGTCCAGTGGTTGTCAGGTCGACATCACCACCAGCCAAATCGCCTTCGGTGACTGCATTATAATCCCACTCATCCGTCATCCAGTCACCACCATCTGTCTGATAATCGTGCATGACTGTGACAGACGCCAAATCTCCGCTATAATCGACTGTCTCTGTGCCGGACGACCCATCGACAGTCACATCGTCCACTCCGTCGGTTGAGGTCCACGCCACTATCGTTGTCCCATCTTCTAGCGCATCCCAGTCAACGACGAACTCTCCATCGTTTAGGGTCAACGTCACATCCCCATCATCGTGGGTATTAGTGTCAATAGTCGTCCACTCTATCTCTTGTGCTGATACTGTTCCGACGCCCACCATGGCCACGCTTGTGACCATCAGAAGCGCCATAACCATCGTTGTAATTTTACGAATCATCACTAGAATAAATGGTTTAAGAGATTAAATGTCTGTGCCCGAACAGAAAATGAGAAATCAGGGAGTTGCAGCCCGGAAGAAGACTCCAACAGCGAGAATGCCCCCTGCAAACCCGATAAAGACGACTGCAATGGCACCCGGAACACCAAATGCATCTGCGATGTCATCCCAGATGTCTCCGACCCACGCAGCGCCACCACCCGATTGACGCTCTTTGAGGAGTTCGGCTAATCGCTCGTTCTGAGCCTCGAGTTCATCGATATACGCCGAACTATCGTATTCCGAGTAGTTGCGCTCATTGTAATCGATATGGTCGCTACCATCGATGTCGTCAATCGTCATCTCGTCACCATCCTCAAGGACCCACTGCTCGACGTTGCCGTCACCGTCGATAGCTTGGATGATGATATCCTCGCTAAAGTTATCAGCAGCGTACGTCTCGCCCTCGAGCCATGCTTTTTGCCCATCGTCAGTTTCAGTGCCGGGGTCAGCCCGAGTCGTCAGGAGACCGGATGTCGAGACCTCTGACCCATCAGCCTCTACAATTGTGAACGTTGCAACAGCCGTCGCACTGGTCTGATATCCTGATGCTGCAGCCGCCGTCGATGCAAAGGTCACACCATCAGTATCGTCTCCAATCGTGGATAGGACCGATGGGTCCACAACATCGATGTGGTCTACGTCCTGTCCGCTATACGCAGCGTGGATATCGACAGCATAGACCTCTACCTCGTTGTTGACGGTCTCTGCGTCAGCTTCGAGAGTGTCAATGATGTCGACGTGGTGCTCTCCAGCATTGAGTAGCGTTAGAGGGTCGTCCTCTCCATCCGGGTCACTAGCCTTGAACACAGACGGTTCGGAAGAACGGTCATAGACGTTGCCGCCATTGACCACATCGAGAGTGTTGGTGGTGTTGCTACCGGGAGCGCCCATATTGGTAAGAGAGGTCGCCATTTCGACGGTCTCTCCGTTCGGCAGTTCGTGGTCGGTATATTCTACTTCAGTATCGTCTCTCCAGTGCCAGCGGTCGTCATCCTCGGCTTCAGACGGCTGCTGAACGAAGAATATCTCGTTAGATGTACCCTCTGTGTCGAGGTCCACCTGTGCTGCAGAGTGGATGGATTCGACTTCAGAGTTCCAACTATTGATGTGATTTTTGAGAATCGTCGAATAATGGTCTTCAGCAGCCTGTTGACCATCATTCACGAGGACTGACTCAGACTCCTCATCCTGCAACGCTTGGCTTATAGCATATTGCGCATGGCCAATAGCGACCTGCTCAGCATCCGTTATTTGGTTTTCCACCCACGTGGTGGATTCGTCGACGCTATCCTGATAGCTCAGGGCGTCACGATACAGTTCCTGTTCCACCTCCTCAGCACCCATCCCTTCCGTGTCCTCGGCGAGTGCAGAACCTGCGTAGAAGCCTCCAGCACCACCTGCAGCCCCGCCAACCACAGCCGCCCCAACCACAACCGGGGCAATCGCTGCCACTGGCTGAGCCAGCAGCATGAATGCCATCAGGGACACTAATACTGCTTTTCCACTCGGCAACTTGTTTGTGATAAATGACATAATTGGTTACCTCGTGATTAGATGTCCTGTGACGCTGCAAAACCCGCCACTCCAGCAGTGACGAGTAGGACAGCCCCTACAGCCATCTGCGCTTCGCTCGGGATTACGTCGTACAATTCTGCGAAGTAAAACGTCTCAGTCAGTGCCTCTACTCCAAGCAGTCCGGAGATGACTCCGGCTCCTCCTTTTGCATACGGTGAATTTTTATAACTCATTGCAAGTTATAAGACGGCTATCAAGAATAAATGTCTATGGTGCATCAGTATCAATCCTGCAAAAATCTCGAGAAAGCAACGTGTGAGTACCACACAACCGCAATACGGAGACGGTGTTACCGTCTCCAACAACCCTCTGGCGAAGTGTCATATGATAGACTTTGTGGTCTAATTTGTATCAGGTCACCTCGTGTTATAATATGCCACTCGAGTGTAAAGGTATTGTCACACTCGATAATCGTGGTCAATGCGTGACAGGGACTCGATGCGCCAGTTATCCCCATCGGCGTGCCGGTCTGCCCACGCTTTGGCACGGTTCCAGTCCACAAAGTAAACTCCATCCTCTATGATTCGCTTTTCACCACGGTCTCCGTAGCTAATGACGTAGATATCGGTGACCTGCTCGATGGCCTTAGTGGACAGAATCTCTTCCTCCGGGTTCTCGAACTTGATACCACTTCGATATGGCTTGTTCGTTTCTTTCCACCTCACATAATCTGCCCACTCTTGGACTGCAAACACACGTCGCCCTGTCTTGCCAGACTTGCTCATGTATATAGATATGTCATCCACTAGCTAAGGTTTACTCCCTACTCTCCAGAGCCCGAGGACCAAGGTCGGACTCTCTCCCCCACTCAGATTCACAGTGTTTCCTGTACCCCTCTCTATGAGAGGGGGTCGGAGATATTGGCATCCTCCCCCCGTCCCCCGATTCTCGAGATTTAGGGGTATAAAAGGGATTTCAGAGCAGCACACTGTATTATAGGCTATAATAGGCTGCATTATACCCTTTCAAAGACTGTTGTTGGGTTATCTCTCGATATTCGGCGTTTGAAGGCTTGAGTAAGCCTGTTCTCTACAATTCACTACTCAAATACAGTAAAACAGTTTTTCATACTCCAAATACAGTAGAATCAGAACAGGTCTTGGAGGTCTCGCAACTCGCCGTGGTGAACAATTTTTGACGGATATGTTTTGGCTCCGTAGAATTGGGATGCATCCCGGACCTCGTGGCTAAAGGCCCATCCGGTCACGAGTGCAGTTGACAGGTCCTCCGAAACCAGTACTTGCACATATGAGTCTGCCAGTATATCGGATTCGGTGCCTGTTGAACGCATTCCCACGAGCATATCCTTGTGGCAGTCTTCGTTTTCGATACGAGTTTTGATGTCTGCTGTCAGAGCGTCGATATCGAGGTCTCCAGTCTGGTATCCATCGTGCCAATCCCAATCCACGCCTTCGTGTTCACAAACGGCGGCTACTGCGCACTCGCCGGTTTTGCCGACGTGAGAGTGCTGTGACGACGTTTCTGAATCTCGTTCGTCTCTATCGTCTTGCTCACTCCGAGACGCCTCAGATGCCCAGTCTCGTAGTTCTGTAGGGATATCCACGTGCCAGTGAGTGCGTCCGTTGTGAGTCGTCTCATGCACAGAGATGATGCGCACGAGGGAGTCAATCGATAGGTCCGGGACAGGTTCAGCAGCGAGTGTTGGTAAGTCGTCCAAGTCAGGCTGGTCGAGGTCTTCAGTTCGGGACCCGGGGACAAACGAACTCATTGTGCACCACCGTCTGGATGGGCTGCAAACGGTGCATCAGAGATATCCTGCGTTCGCACATCATCCCGTGCTTCCCAATGCGCCCGGGAACCAGCGCACTCCCAGCAGACTCGAGGTTCATCGGATGTATTGACCTGATACTCGTCCTCTTCGTCATCGTCGTCAGACGGGATGCACACGACCTCTGTTGGCATGTGCGGGATGACATCCGTCGATTCACACTCGGGGCACTCGCACCGGGTCTTCTCTGTAGGTTCAGTCTCGGAGGTCTCGTCGACAGCGTCGAAATCGTCTAGAGCTGCTTGCGCTCGGCTCATGCTACCATCCCCACGATACGCTTAATCGACCTCACAAACCGCAAGCACAGTATTGCGATTATACTAACAGCGAAGGGGAGTGCAACTGCGGATACGAACACAATCAACACCCACTCGAATGGGACGCCAAAGACTGTCATCGAATCACCTCGATAGTATCCTCAACAACAGCTTCAGATTCGGTTGTGAAGCGGCCACGAGCATCACGGTAAACCGTTCGTTCTGCGTCCTCTGTCTCAATGTTCCCCACATCAGCTTTGACCCGAGCAGCGAGAGCCGAGCCAAAACCTTCGACATCAGCGATATCATCAACGGAAGCCCGTTGCAGGTCCTTAACAGACTCATACCCGTCTGTGCGGAGTGCGTCTGCTTTTCGGGACGACAGTCCCGAGATACTTTCAAGCGATTCGTCGTCAGCCAGATGGGTTGTTGCCATCATGTCATGATAGAAACACCCCTAGAATATTGGTGTACCCCCTAATTGGGTACATACTCCCACCTTGACCCAACACTTAAGCGGGCGTATGCCATCTAACAGTGTATGGCAAGCGGAAAACAAGTCCGGATAACATTAGAAGCACAAGAAGTGTGTGGGCTCAAAGGGTGGGTCAAAGTCAGTGACATCGATGTGGATGCTCACAATGAGACAATCAGGAATGCTCTACAGACGATGGAAGATGAAGGCTATCTCCAGCGGCGAAGTGAGCAAGGAACACACTACTACCAGACACGTAAGATGCATAGTATGGCTGAAAATATTCGGAATCAGCCATTGGAAACATACTATTCTGATTAACTGGGTTTATACACCCAGTTCACCAAAAAGCTATATGCACTGATTCTAATATGGATGTATGGTTGAACACACAACCCTATCTGGTAACGAATCGAACGAACTGTTCTGTCCAGACTGCGAGACCAACGAACACATCCTCGAAGTCGGAGGAACGACCATCGAACAACTGAACTTCAGCAATCAATCCCGGAACTTCTACGAATGCCAAAACTGCGGAGCAACAGGTGAAGTCCATTCGGATTATAACACGGGGTCAGTCCTGTACAAAGGCGAACTCTTCGGAGATGTGTGCCAATGAGTCTAGAACCCGACCAAGACGAACACTGCACTCAATGTGGCGAGTACAGCTTAGATATCCAGATGTGGCGAGAGGATGTAGACTACATCCACTATTCCTGCAACATCTGCGGGAACCAATGGGAGCGAGAAGACCACATCTCGCTTCCAGAGGTAGAAGTATGAGTCGATACGAGCGAGTCCAGTGCCGGGGCGAGACTGCAGACGGAGACCAGTGCAGTGCGTGGTTCTCTGTCGACCGGGTCACGGCCGATGATGTAGACTACTACTGCCATCATCACGCAGACCAAGTCTGACTATTCTACGGCATTCATCATTCATTCTACCTAGCTATAGCTGTCGCTGTTCCAGTTCTATGTTGTGCAAGGGTAATGAGTCAGTGACCGGAAGAAAACCGTATCTCAGGCTGTGTGGAGGTCTTGTCGTACATCGTCTAAGTCAACGTCCAGCTTGTCCTCCATCGCTCGTGCGTCAATCGCAACACAGCGGTTGAGACCCCGTGTCTGCTTGCTGCTGTCAATGACATAGCTGTTCTCGTCGGTCTCCATGTCCCCAAAGCGGTCCTTGTAATCATCCGGAGCCAGCAAGTCGATGTCCAGATTGTGGTCCGCCAGATATTTGGACACGGTTGGATACATCCGGCTAAACTTCAGACGGAGTTCTTCGTTGTCTTCACCCATGTTGATGAACGTGTAGTCTCCCCGATTGTTCGATTTCTGGAGCGGGTTGAGTTCACCGTTGTCGATGCATCGTACAACTTGCTCCATCAACTCGTCCACGTGTGTCTTCCGATTCTCAACACCCTTCTGAGCAGCGACATAGTCGATTGCATCGTCGATATCGTCGTTGGTTACAGATTGTGTAGCATCGACCCGGTCGCACAGGAGTCGATAGACAACCATCCCGAATTTGACCATTGCAAGTGCGTTGATGGCGAGACCTCCAACGTCATCGTCTGCGAGACCTCGGACGTGGTCTTTACATCTCTCCCAGATTTCTTCGAAACCCTCATCGCTCGCAACCCGCTGCATGACTTGCTCGACGGAGAACTTAGCGTGGTCATTCAGATTTAACTGTCGAATCTCGGTGAACGCAGCTTGAGTCGGTGTCCCCGGGTCCGTCGTCGACCGTTGGAACTGCGTCATAATCGCTCGACGCTGCTCCGCAGACCCTTGGATTTGCTGCTCTCCAGTGATTGCTACGGGTGCCGTCAACCGGAACAACTCCTCACCCATACTCTTCTGTCCCCGGGTCTCCGTTCGACCATTCGTTGCAGCACGCAGCAGTGACTGGAAACGGTCGAGTTTGTAGTTCTGAGTGTCAGATGGTTTGTACTCGTCGTACCAGACAGGTACGTTGTTTATAGCACTCAGTTGCTTGATAAGGGCGAATTTCGTCGAATCGACAGCGAACGCTGTGCCATCCGACCCGAACGCTCGGGAGACGACACGGAAAGATGCCGACTTCCCAGCCCCGGTTTCCCCTGTGACTGACAGAATCGGAAGCTCTCCCTCGATATCTCGGATGAGTGGGGCGAACAGAGTCGCATAGTAGTATCCGAGAACTGGAATCCATCGTTCCGTATCCCGGATTTGTGGGAGCAATTCGAGGATTTCACGCACTTCATCCTCGTCATAGTCCAAATCTTCGATTTGGATTTTCGCTGCTACACTAGCCCCGGTATCTCGGTAAACGTGCGTGTGCTCATCGTTCGGTGAGAACGTCGTAGATGGGGACACAAACTCTCCATCATGAAGCCCAATTTTCGTCGTTGACATACGCTCTGGGCTATCCTGCCGCAGGACAATCTTACGCAGTTCCGGGAGGTCGTGACTCGACCCCGAGAACGATGTACTGAGACGTGTACAGATGGAATTCTTGAATGTACGTGCCTCATTGAACACATCTGGTTTTACAGTGACCTCGAAGGTCTGTCCGTTAGCAGGCCGTACTTCGAGTTTGACGTACTGCTCACCGTCTTCTCGGAGGATTTCCTTACGGGCTAAAGTGAAATTCGTCACCTCCTTGAACACCCCTTCTCCATCTTTATTCGTTCCCAGATGGCCGTAGCATCCATCTTTCAGAACTAAGTCAATATCATCAGGCAACCCGGTGTGTCCCTGATACACATCAGTCGTAGACTGGACTGCCTTCTCGATGGTCATTTCACCGTACGTCCGGTCACCACGCATGGAATCCCACTTTGGACGCATCAGGTCCGAGTGCCGGAATAGAGAATCCATCATCTCTGTGTCACAGGCGCACCAGAACGCAAGTTTTGAGACCAAAGCTAAATCTGCAGCCGAATGGTCTCCGGAGTGCATCGACTTATCTCCGTTCCAGAGCGAGACGAACTTCTCGTCGCTCGATTTTGCCTTTTCCAGAATCTCCTCTGCCGTCATCGAGACCTCTACATCGTCGAAACCTTCCGTCTCAGACGCCTCTTGTTCCTCTCCATAGTATTCCGTATAGATGTCTTGGAGGTTGTCACAGTGTGTTGTATCGGCTGGCGTATCGTCGATGTGGTCAAATGTGAATATCGCAAACCGTCCGTCGACGTAGACCTCAATTTCCGAAGTCTTGTCCACGTCAACCTTCTCTGCATCCATCTTTTGCTTGTTCTTGTGAAGGTCTACGTCACCACGCACGAGGATATGGAAGCCCGTTCCGGATTTAGAGAGTTCCGTGTACGAGTCGACACGGTTGATGATATCCAGTGCCCAGTCTTCGACGGCCCCTGTCTCAGGGTCTCGGCAGCCGTCTAAGTCGATGAACACAAGGTCCGTACCATCGAGTGCGTACCCGAGATAGTCACCCGTGTCAACGCAGTAGTCCGCAACACTGGAGTAACCAGTCCACGTGCTACTGTCGTTGATTTTCGCTGCAGACCCGGTATCTGCATTGATTGGCATCTTGTCGCTCGTGAATGCTACCCAATTTCCATTGGATTTGAGCGATTCCACCAGTGATTCCTGTCGTTCTCCCGATACACCTAAACCGTCAGACGTTGTATTATTGATTGCAGACATACTTATTCACCAGTTCTATTATAGGTACTGTGCGATATTATCAGTCGATTCTCCGTCCGTTTCGAACGGGTCTGGTTCATCGATTTTGCTGAAATATGAATCATAATATGACTCCACCGCCTCGCAGACGAGAGACCGTTTAGTTGTGCGTCCGGGAGTCACAGCGTCCATTATTGCTAATTTCAACGCTACATCATCAGTCAGTCTAACCATGTTAGACTGTTCAGCGATATCATCCGGGTCTATATCGAGTGCAGCGATATAATCCATCTGTATTGTACTGTTATCGAACATATGCATCTGTATACAAAGTGATACGGGTACATAGGTATTTGGTCAACACGAATCACTACTGAATTATGTGTGGTTCCCCCTTTGTTGCACCCAATGTTGCGCTTGTTGCACCCCAAATTACACCTTGTTGCACCCTTGTTGCGGGGGTGGGTGCAACACTCCTACCTGTTGTTCACAGAGTGTACAGACCTTCTACCTCGATTGGGGGGTTCGTGTTGCGGCAAATTCTCTCTGTGTGTCTAAGATTTCTGAGATTAGAATCACAATATGGTATAGCGCCTTTTGCTCTCAACATTAACACTAGTAGAGAATATGGTGCAACAAAAATAGTTAAGTTAAGTAGAAGGCTTCTACCTTATGAATTCTTGAGCGAGAGCTGTTGCACCCACCCCCGCAACAACCCCGCAACAGGGCGCAACACGGACTGTTTACCCGCAACATGGCAGACGGCGTCGGGACGGTATGAATGCGGAGGGGACACTGTGATTCAGAAAAGAGGACGAGCGTAGCGAGGACGATGAAGTGTCCTACACGCATCGTCTACGCACGGGTGTAACGTAGAAGTGTCATTAGACACATTAACAACGAAACCGTTGAGGATAGAATCTGAGCCGTTTTAATCCTCGATGGTGAACGTCGGCCACTCCGGACTGCACTTGATTAAGGATTCGTCGGCGGCGACCCACTGACGCATCATCATTTTCATCTCTCTATCCGCCACGACAGATAGCTCCTCGCCACTCATCTCCTCGTCCTCTACCTCCACGACGAGGTCTGCAGCCTTCATTTTGATATTAGCCATACAGTGTTTGAGATGCACTGAGTCGTCTTATACAGCTTAATTTTGTGCAGTACACCAATGCACTAATTTCCCATGTCTATAGATATGGATAAAATCGATATCGAGCGAGGACGTGAAGAGATGCTGCGCAACTGGACTGACGTGGGTGGGGGCATGGTCCGGTGCAACCGCTGCGGGTTCGAGACTTTTAAAAACGAATCTGGACGGCTAGCGAATCTGTGGGAACACGAATTGAAAGACCACTGAGGCTGTTGGTAAGTCTGTCAGATATTGTCGAGGTAGTCCCTCCGTTGCTCCATTTTCTCTTTTTCATTGCGTCGGTCGTAGTGCTTGTCAAGCACATCAGTTGAGACGTTAGCTCGGTCACTGACGACGGTCTCTGGCATATCGTTTCTCAAAAAGTGCGTGATGGAACCACGCCGGAATGCGTGTGCAGCCACGCTCGACGGGCACTCGTAGCTGTAATTATCGCTCCGTTCGACACTACCCCGGCATTCATCTAACTCTCGGCCGTGTGGACATTCACCGGAGAACCAACAGGGTCTCGTCAACCGGTAGCACCATTTTCTTACTGTATTTCTGGCTATTCGCCCGTGTTTCGTTGTTAACAGTGGCTCTCGCTCGTGTTCATCTGTGGTTTCAACCCGCTTTTCGTCGATGTAGTCGTCGAGTATCCGGCATGTTTCCTCTGAGATTGCAACCATCCGCTCTCCTTCTCCTTGGTTTTTCAACGGTGTATCTCTCTCCGGGCGATGTTCAAGGGACAGATATTGTTCATCCGGATTGTAGTCGTCTAAATCCAGACCTCGTACGGCTCCCGTGCGCATTCCAGTGCGCCAGAGCAGCAAGACGAGTGTGTGGCGCATGCTTGCATAGTCGAATCGGTCCAAGCGTTCGAGGATTGCTTGTGCGACGTCCGCTTCAACCTCGTCGTCCCGGACGTTCTCGCCCTTACTCAACGTCGGTGAGTCGGCCACGTCGACGAGGTCGTCATCAACGTAGTCGAGTCGGGCCATATATTCCAAGAATCCACGCAGAGTGTCTATGTGAGACTTGATTGTGGGCTTCGCCAAATCTTGGTCATTGAGGTATTGCTTCCACTCGTGGACATCCTGTTTTGACATTTCTCCAATCGGGCGGTCGCCCCACCAGTCTTCGAATTTGGCGAGTCGATACTGATAGGATTGTACTGTTTGGTGCGCACAGTCTGATTCACGGTAATCGAGATACACGGTCGTTGCTTTCTTTGCATGCATGGGGTTCGACCTCTGTTTCAGGCGGAACCGTCAGACTGAGTCGTGCGGCAGCCAGTAGCTCGGGTTGCTATTCCAGACTGACTTCGGATAACGGTCGTGGGTGAGCCGCCTACGGCGGCGAATTAAACTGAGGTTCCCGAAACTTTGTTTCGGGGTTCTCAGGTGTGGTTCGAATCCCATCGTGCCCGTTATCTGCGAACGACAGTGAGCAGTAACGGCACCGGGGATTCGAATCAGGGAGCAGCTCGCTGCGACCGTGGTTCGAATCCCATTGTGCCCGCACGAAACAGGCTTTCTACCACTGAATTCTCGAGAAGAGGTTCTTACAAACCTATTAGCGTGGTTTGTCTATTCAACTATATTCCGTCGATGTGATGATTTTGAGATCGCGACCAACATAGTCTCACAGCAACTGAAGCAGTCCGACAGCCGGAGGAGCGGGGTCAACCACACTATTGCTTACTTCCGTACAGGTGACGCGAGGAAATCATAATGATCTGCCTGCACCTCTGTACGCATATCACCAGTAAACCAGTTAAGACTGGAGTAGATTATATCCCAAAGAAATATATTTCAGTCTTCATGTCATATTGGCAATCATGGATAGAATTCTCGAAATTTGTACAAACACGCTTGCTTTAGTGTTCATTGGTGTCATCGGGGTATTAATCTCCCAGATTTTGATGGATTTAAACCCATCCGGCCCATTCGCCCACATAATTTCGCTTATCGTTGAGATCTGGGTGAGTGCGATAGTTATATTTTCAATAGGAGGAATCTTACTCGCCTACATATATATCAGCGATATTCTTTTAGCCTCGAATGTTCGTTAACACCGTTAAATATTTATCATTGGTTATTAAAGATTTCTTTGGAGTTCTTTCCGTATTAAATATTTATTTCTTGCAGACAGGAGAACAATCGTAGAAACAACAATTAGGAATGGTACTGAAACCAGTCCAATGCCCCAGCTTTCATTTATATCCTCAATTCGAGGAACCAATTCAAAAATAGAACTAAACATGATAACAAGACCAAATGTGAAGGCAGTTTGGCTAATTCTCCACCAATTTGTGGCTTCAAATTCCAGATATGAGTTGTAATCATCCTTTCGATATAGCGGTGGGTCATAACTAAATCCTTGATTGTAAAACAATATTTCGTTTGTTATCCCCATGAATAGGGACATTATTAGGACTAAGAATAGAAAGCTGACACTGATACCACCGACGATCCAGTAGTGTAACAGAATACCAAGACAAAGATACACTATTGATAGAAGAGATATGCGACTGAATATTGATTGAATACGAATCCTACTTTGCCATGATATTATGCCAAATATTAGTATTGTTAGCGCCAATCCCACTACTCGTCTTGGTCCTTTTTGATTAATGAGTTCAGTGGACATTGGATAGTTTGAATATTTATAAATCGAAGGTTCACCGAATATTCCAACATACATCGACAGGAAGCAAACAAGTGTGAAAAAAGATAGAAATGAGTAATAACAGTGCTTGGCACTATTCCAAAGATCTATTTCACTATCTACCAACAAGTAATCGGTCATCGATTTTGCTTTGGTTATTATTACTGATATATGTTTACAATATCTGACCTTGTGACCTAATGGGGTTAGAATAGGAAGATTAACGCTCTCCCTTTCCCCCTTGGGGTCTCACTTCGAGAAACTCGAGTCCTCAAATATGAACACGAACTCGAGTTGGCCGTATTCACAGTTCGGGATTCGCTGTGAGATGACTGTGCAAATCACTGAAACTAGCAAACCCGTATAACTGAACACCGAATGAGTGATCGGAGAATCCCGGAAGTGCCATGTCGTGTTCACAGAGTCGACGAGAACCCCCATTATTCGAAGCCGCATCCATGGACAGATGATGTCTCCAGACAACTCGGTCCAAGTGACCCCCGTCTGTAACCGCCAACGACCGCTCGAGAGACGCACCCATCACTACCGCACCATCTAAACAACCGCCAGCGCGGTGTGTGCGTTTGCTCCTGTTCGAGACTGAACCCTCTCTCGAGGCCTCACTACACCCCCGTAGTCAGCCCCCGCCGTGGACGGCAGTTGTCTCCAGTGCTGTAGAGTCCGCCCCGGAACCGATCGATCCCGCCTCCCCCGGAATCTCCGCATCCGCCGTCAAGAGCACCCGCCGCTCGGTGTACTCGAGGCCGTTCTTCCGTTCCCGTTTCCGCCGAATAGCGAGACGGTTCTTCGACAGATCGAGCAGGGCGTCGATCGTCCTCGAGACGAGTTTCTTCGCGTAGGAGTCACTCACACCCTTCTCTTGCCGCCGAATCCAGTGCTTGAGATCACTCGCTTTGACGTACTCCCTGACGGTCTTGCAGCCGTCGTTCCAGGGATCGTCGCCGACCGTGGGATCCGATCTGGCCCGCCAGAGCTTCGCCGCGAGTCTCGAGGGCAACGCGTTCGTCGTCGAGCACAGCATGTCGTCGTCCATCCGCGCGAGTTGCTGGATCGGGAGCAGGTCGCCGTGGGCCAGAGCGACGTTCCCGCCCCGACCGAGCGGATCGTCGGAATCGGGCAGCCGAAAGTAGGTCTCGCCGTCGTCTTTCTCGATCTTCTCGAGGTGGCCGCCGTCGATCTCGAGCTCGCAGTGGTCGACGTTCCGTTCGAGGAGGTGGGCGCCCTTCTCGAGTTCCCGCGCCTGCAGTTCCTCGATCCGCGATTTGTTCGCACCGGATCGTCTGTGGGCGGCGTCGACGGCTGCGCTCGTTCGTGTGGTTTCGGCCTCGAGGTCGTCGACACGGTCTCGGAGGCGGTCGGTTTCCTCGCGGAGTTCGTCGTTCTCGGACTCGAGCGTTTCGACGCGGTCGGTCGTTCGGTCCAGTTCGTCTTCGACCGTTTCGACGCGCTCGGCGAGGCGTTCGTTCCGTTCGCGCAGGGTCTCGAGTTCCGCGGCGAGTGACTCGAGGTCGCGGTCGGTCCCGTCACCCATCGTCCGAACCCTCCAGACGTGGCCGAAGAGTATCGGGAGTGACCCACTCACAGCCATCACCGAAGCACCCGACCTCGGTGACACGCTCGCGCTCGAGTTCGCGCCATCGTTCGCCGGTCCACTCGAATTGTACGCGGATCCAGCCCCCGTCGCGGGATTCGAAGATGGCCGCTCGAGGAACACCACCCTCGGGCGTCCACCGGACGTCGAACCGCTCGCGATCGGTGCTGTCGTGGCGAGGGCTAGTCATCGCTATCACCGCGTTCACGTTCATCTACACCGTGCTCGCGCACGTACGCATCCGGGTCTGGCCCGAGACAGGTCGTGACCAGTTCGCCGCGGTCGACGATCATCGGGACAGTCGTGGGGTCGGTCTCGAGATCGTTCGATTCGAACTCGAATCCGAACAACTCGCGCCGGACGTACTCGACTTCCGCCCGGATCTCGCGGCAGTGGCGCGTGGCGTCGCTGTCTTCTCCGATGGTCTCGAGTAGCTTCCGAGCCTGCCGGTCGATTACTTGCAGGCGGTAGCGAGAGAGCGC
Organism: Natronoglomus mannanivorans; assembly: GCA_025517485.1. Lineage (GTDB taxonomy): Archaea > Halobacteriota > Halobacteria > Halobacteriales > Natrialbaceae > Halomontanus > Halomontanus mannanivorans. Next base: position 228,915 of record JAOPKB010000002.1, read on the forward strand.
GTCGGTGCCGCCGTCGGGGAGGGCTCGAGTTACAATCGTTTCGTTCGATACATCTGATTGGTCGGGGCTTTCAAGGCCCCGTGAATCGTCGGTATACATGCTTCCGTAGTTGGGATACGGGAGCGTCTCGCGACACCGGTGGGCCTAACACCGGGTCGCATTTTACGGACCGCACGAGTGTTTAGTCCGTCTACCGCTTCCGTGAGATATATTGGCAGCGCCATTCACTTATATCTTAGCGCATCTATACTACTGATTGATTGAGAATGCGCTAAAATCCTGCAGAACCAATTCATGTTAATGCACAGGAGTGGGAGAACAGCAGCGAATGCGTCCCCGTCCAGAGTGGATGTCGCTGAAAGACGGCCTTATCCTCGAGTTTCTCGAGACATACGACCTAGAGCTGCCAGCAAAACCGCTCTACCGAAATCTCAACCGTCATGGTCATGAAATCGGTTATTCGACCGTAAGACTCCGACTCAGTGAGTTAGAGGCCCACGGACTCCTCGAAAAGGTCGACGAGGCGGGCTACTACCAGATCAGTGAGAAAGGTCGTGCCTATCTCGCAGGCGAACTCGAGGCGAGTGATCTCGTCGAAGACTGTGAGTGACGGCCTCGAAGCGCTCGATCTCGAGGCGTTCACGGAGAGATCAATTCGATACGATTAATCACTGAGCGAGAGGAACTGAAAATATGAGGGTCCGTGTACCGTGGATGAACGAGGTCGACGACGCGATTCTCGAGTATCTGCAAGAACTAGAGACTGAGACGGGACATCGGGCCTCCCTACCGCCGACCGCCATCTGGTTCAATCTCGTCGAACAACTCGGCGTCCTCGATCGGAGCCAAAACACTATTTCTCGCCGGATGAATGTCCTCAGCCAAGCCGAACTTCTCGAGAAGACCGATGAGAAACGAGGGTACTACAAACTCACCGATCACGGGATTGCCTATCTCGAGGGAGAACTCGAGGCGAGCGATCTGAGTCGTGAGGACTAACGAGAGCGACGGAACCGGTTCCCCATTGATCTAGATCTCAGTACGGAAATACGGGTTCTGTATTCAGAATCATCCGTGAAATTTGCTCTTGGTATAGGTCATACCGCTATCGAGGCTCACTCCTCGGGCGTTCCTGATACTCGTCTCCAAAAAATCGTTTCAATGCTAGTGTCGTTCCGGCGTATGACGCGGCCACGACAGCGACGAGGAACACTAATCCGATAAGGGCGGTATAGCTGAACAGGACTTCTAACACCATATCTTATGATTACATAACATTGATAAAAAGTGCAGCGATTGTTCAGTTCGCAGACCAGACTAAGCAAAGGGTCACCCTTCTTTGCATCCTGTTAAGTACAGAATACTTAGATGTCGTTCGAGTAGAAACATACCAATATATGTTGGCACCATACTTACAACTATTCTCCGTCCCATACAAGCTAATGGACGAATCCCTTCGTGTATTAGCGGACGTTCAACGTCGGCGGATACTCGATGAGTTACTTACCCCTTCTCTACAAGCAGACGGTGGTGAAGAAACGATATATCCTCTAGAGGAATTTCCGGAAGAACATCAGATTGAACTATATCACAACCATCTTCCTCTACTTGCAGAGGCTGGTTTCATCGATTGGAACCAAAATACAGGTGCAGTGACACGCGGTCCTCGATTTAACGAAATTAGCCCTCTTCTTGAGCGGATCGAAAATCAGGCTCGACCGAATCTGTGAATTCTTCTGCCATCGTTCAGTTTACATACGCAAATAGCAAATCACTCCCGCCTTTACAACCGATTTCAGACCGACTCACGCGCCCGGTACAGAGCGCGAATGGAGCAGTTACTACTCAGTTGGAGACGGACAGTGCGTTCGACCCACAATAATAAATCACCAGTGCTCGGAATATGGGGTATGAGCGAAGAATTTGAACAGGGCGATGAGGTTGAGGTCGCGTATGAATCAAAGCGGTCGGGGAATGTCGTCTCTAGAAAGGGTCCCGTTGTCCAAGTCCCTGAAGAGAACGGAACGACCGTGTTATTTGTCGAGACCGACGAAAATCAACTCACTGGCGTCAAATCCGAGTACGCATTCAGTGTTTCTGTAACCAGTGAGAGCAACACTGAAGACGGCTCCCGAACGCAACGAATTGTTCCCCTCGGCCGCTTAGAGTCAGTTCACAGTAGATAGCACCACTGTCACGGTATCCAGAATCACCCCGGAAACAAACGGGAAGGACAGGTTAAGTCGGTAACAGTGCAGCAATCAGTCCCTCCGATAGCTGTCAAAAGAAGCCTGCTGAATATATCCTCTATATTCAGCAAACATATCCGACCAGTTTTTGTGAAACGATAGAAACAACATACTTAGTGATTATATGACCAAATGACTCTGTTGAAATCCTCTTCTTTAGAGCGTTATTCACGTGAATCTACTGTACACTACACGTGCGAACTGACCACTGGGAGTCCTACCAGATTTGGATAATTCGAGCGAAGTTCGCTCTCGGGCTCCGGTTGGTCTCCTGTCGATGGAGAGCGCTATTCCTTTCCGGTGTAAGTAGAGTGCGCCAACGTTTATTAAGAGCTGTTGAGAACCCGTTGTATGACAATCGCCCAACGGATCGGAGCGGCGGCGAACAGGCCAGCGGTCGCAGGGGCGGTATTCGGACTCGGAGCGATCGTGTACATGGCGTGTTTCCTGCTGGTCGTCTCTCCGTGGGGGCCACACACGTTCATCGTTTCGGGAGGATCGGTGGTCGCCGCCAGCGGGATCGCCACCGGCGCAGTCGGATGGGTCGTCTGGCGGGTGGCAGTGCCGCCGTCGGGCCTGCCACGGTACCGAACGTACGGGTTCCTCGGGTTCGGGGTCGGTATCGGTGCGTTCGTGACTGCACCCCCGCTGGCGATGATACTGTGGTCGGGAGTCTTTTTTACAGGTGTCGTGACACAGGCAGGCATTCTGGCTCCGATCATCCTGGTGGGGTGGTTGTTCAACGCGCTCGCGTGGGGATTCGTCGGAACGCTGCTCGCGGTGGTGTTGACTGCTGGTCTTCCGCCCGTGTTTACCGCCGCCTTGGGTCTGCTGCTGGGCTACTTCGACCACCGATTTTCTGGCGATACGACAGAATTACGGGCGTACGAATAGCGAAGCCGAGTATCGCTCCGGTGAGCATCCGCCGAAAAACAAATTCTTCCGAGCCCTCAACCAGAACGATGCCCTCCATAGGGGCTGTCCCGTACCACAGTTCGACCGTCCGATCCGTCTCTGCACCGTTCGTGACGTTCAGGTTGGGTTGGTTGTTGATGCTCCCGGACAGACTGCCCAGACAGCCAGCTAACGTGAGGACAATTACGGGGGTGAGGATCACGCCAGCACTCTAGTGTCGCGATCATGTGGTACATCGTTCACCTGTACTGGTCGTCAGATTGCTTGGTCAAGATTGTGGACGATACACGCAAGAGCGAGTTCACGGAACTGCTTCCACCAGCGCCGTGAACGGACGAACGCGCCGTACTTCCGCTTATAGCAGGTGATACCTCGTCATCGCTTGCGTATCCGCCAGCGAGTGACCAAATTTCACGAGATAGTTATTTATCTTACATGAGTGGAGATTCACGATGGAGCGTGGTGCAAACCAATGACCACCGAAACCGAACCAATCGACGGCATCTTGCGGAGAACAGTACTGAAAGCCAGCGCGGCAGCGGCGGGGGCGCTCACCCTGAGCGGGACAACGGCCGCCGACGAAGACGACGAGGAGGACGACTACGACGAGAACGACGACGAGGTCGAGGTAGACGAACCTGATGGCTTCGACGTCGAAGTGATCGCGGAGCACGCGCCCTTCGCCGACGAGGTGGCGGCGACGTTCGAGGTGACCTACGACGACGCGGACGAGCCGATCACCGTCGACCTCGACGACGCGTCGACCGTCATCCTCGCCGAGGCGACGTGGGAGGAGGGCGCGGAGTCCGGGTGGCATCGCCACCCCGGGATGTCCATCGTCCGTATGATCGAGGGCGAAATCGAGCACACGATGGAAGACGACTGCGTCCCGCGGACGTACTCGGCGGGCGATGCGTGGATCGACCCCGGCCACGTCCACAAAGCCGACAGCGAAGAGGGCGCGCTCGCACACGTCACCTTCCTCGGGATCCCCGACGGTGAACCAGCGACGGAGTGGGTCGAGCCGGTCGAGTGCTGATAGCCTACCCCTCCGATCACCGCCCTCCGTAGATCGAACGTTCGTGCCACACTCGCGCATTGTATTCAGTACGCTGCTACGAACTGCACTCGAGCCTGATAGAACACTTGCTGATCGATAAGCAGTTCACACTAAGCAAAGGGTCGCCTTTCTTTGCAACCTGTTTCGGTCAGGATACCGTGTTCAGAACAGATGAAGGACTTACCGCATCGGTATGTTCAATATAGAGTGGTTGTCAGTTCATCTCTTCCAGAAACTCGTTAACGGGTTCCGTTTCCAATATTTTGACGGTTTCCAGAGCAGGTGTTAGATCGTCACAAATTGGAGTCGGTGTTATCGCTCTGGTCTCCTGATCGTAGTCGATCAGATGGAAATCAACCAGCCGTGGGACAACAGTGTGATGAAGCATAACTTCGTCACTACTACTGTCGAAATAGTCAGTAATCTCCTCCAGATGAACAGTCCCTCCCCGTTCCGTCAAGAGATACAGTACGTAACGAGTTTGTTCGTTGGTAAGGAGCTGGAAGAAATCACCACTATCTATCGGAAGGTCAGTTGAGAACTCGAAATCCGATACCGTGGCATCGACAGTAGTAGCGTATGGCTCATTATCAGTTCCCATAGCAAAAACAGGCGATGTAGAAGTGATAACCGCTTATCCAAACGGTGTTGGCTGTGAGAATACGCGTGAATCAAAGAAGAGACTTCGAGTTGATTCAAACTGATCAGTTCGCATACGCACATCGCAAATCACTCCCGCCTTTGCAACCGATTTCAGACCGACTTACGCGCCCGGTATAGGTGAAGGATGTACAATAGCGATCATTTGATTTTCTTCTCTGGGATGACGGGAGTACCCGTATTTTTGATTATTCGAAACTGTGTTGATCCACATTGACAGCCAGTGCTCCCGATCGGTTGAATCGTCCCGTCGCACCATTTTCGAGCCGCATAGACGGAATCGCAGGTGCGACATGCAGCGACTGTTCGTTCAATCTCTCCATTGGGCATAGCAGAAGTAACGTCTCGAATACGGATTAACACTACAGATTTTCACACCACTCCGGTTTTTGATTAAGTGAGAGACAGCTTGTGGCAGTCGCTCAGTAAGGTGAGATAGGTAACGAACGGAGGTCACTCAAATCATCCCGTGAGTTTAGCGTGAATATTTGTGTAGTCATCTCGTTGGGAACCTAGAATGAACCGTCGACAGCTTCTCACTGTGAGTGCCTCGAGTGTTCTCCTCGGGACGGGCGGCTGTCTTACTAATCTCGGATCGTGGGACGAGGAGAGTACCGAGAACGATGTCCCGGGATGTATGCAAAAAGAGAAGTGGACTACCGACATCACTGCCGGGCCAGCAGCTCCCGACCCGAACTCGATTGCTGGTCGCCGTGACTGTGCGAACGCGACTCGCCCAGAACCGACTGGGGATGTTTGTAAGACGATCGAACTCGAGCGTGAGGACGGTGAAATCAATGAATTTCATAGCACCGGCGTCGAACCATATCCCGATCCACCGACGGCCTTCGACGAGGGGTCGCTGACGGAGTACGTACACGAGTATGAACGGGCCTATTCGAAAAACGGGGCCGTGTCGAAATATGATTATTCAGGAAATGCGGTGAGCGTCGCGGTTGGGATCGATGAGCGCGAGACGCAGGTACTCGACTACAACGACAAAATCACCGTCGTCCAGATCGAGTTCGGTGTCGGTGTCGAAACCCGTCATTCGGACGGCGGCGGGATCGCCAGCGATCAACTCGGCGAAGTTGCGGTATACGCAATCGACAAGTCAGGAATCGTCCGGACAGATGCTGAGTACACGCACGACGAAATTATCGCCGACAAGATACCTGATCTGGTCGAAGAGGGTACTCTACTCGAATGCTTTTGATTGATTCGCAGACCAGACTAAGCAAAGGGCCGCCTTTCTTTGCAGCCTGTTTCGGTCAGAAGACGGTGTTCAGTACAGGCGGAGAACTGTGCACCCTCCGCGAGCGACCGACGGGAGCGAGCGGGCCGACGACTGACCCGTAGGGGAGGGAGGAGTGCTTTTCATCGAAGCTAAGCGGGAGTTTCGCTCCCGCGAGGTCCGAGAGAGCTTTGCTCTCTCGAGATTTTGCCGAGGGCGCGCCGAGGCGCGCCCGTAGCGCAAAAGTTCGGTTTGCAGCGACACGTAGCAAATCGTCTCTGTTCTTTGCAGCGGTTTTTAGACCGGTTGCTTCGATGAGTATCGGTGAAGAACTTACAAGAGTGACTCCTCGTCGAGTCGACGGTCGTACTCGGATTTCATTACGTGGAGGGTGAGAAGCACCGGGAAGAGAAGGAGTGGCCACCACCACTGAACCATCAGAACGAGGAGAGTGAACTGCACGGCAAAGAGCATTAATAGAATATCTCTCTGTCTCTCGGTATCCATGGACATCACCCCATTATTTTGAGGTGTTTGTGATGTGTATTTTGATTCGAACTGATCACTTCGCACGAGCACTAACTCAGTCAAGGAATCATGACGCGCTCGCGCCAGTGGTCCATCGTGAGGCGACCGCGTTTGCAACCCAACCGCCGGCACGTCCGAATCCGAGACCAAACAGCGGGGCGACACAGAGGACCAACCCACTGGCGAAGACCCAGAACACGACTCTGGACAGTGGCCACGCCGCCATCGTCCCGCTGATCGCGCCACTGACGACTGTCACGACGAGCGCGAGCACTGCGAGGGCACCGCCGAGAAAACCAGCGCGGAGGCCGGCAGCATCCGGATCCGTCGAGTAGATCGCGGCGACAACTCCTGCGATGAACGCACCGATGATCATGACACCGCCGCCGACGGTCGCCTCCGAGTTCGGCACCCAGTTTACAACGACGCCGACGGGCAGCGAGGCTATCGCGCCGACGAACGCGAATCGCCACGCCGTAGAGAGAACGGGGATGCGAAGCGGTGACGTCACCATTCGGTTCTATAATTGTTCTCGAGATAGCATATAATTTCCCCACGGTCGAACGACGAGAGTTTCGACGAGTACTCGAGCGCTGGTACAGAGGTGCAAGGAGAAAGGCCACGACGGATGTCGTGGGTGGATGTCAAGTCCGTTCTTGCAGCCAATCTCAGACTGACACTTGCGCTCAGTACAGGTATGAAACAGTCTCGCCAGCGTTCGACCCAGAAGCTGACAAAAAATGGCGTATCATGTCGGAAAATGGTCGACCGTCTAGTCGACGATGAACCCGCTCGCCAGGTCCAGAACCTCCGAGCGAGAGCGCGGCTGATCGAACGCCACCGGGAATCCGATTTCGCCGTTCAGTTCCCGGAGCAGCGATGCGTGTCGCGCTTCGACGCTGTGAATACTGAGCGCAGGCGCGACGATATCCGGATTCTCGATCGCCGTCGCGGCACCAGCATACGCCGAAACGCCGACGTCCTCGAGTAATGCACCAGTGGCGACGAACTCGGCGGGATCCTCGACGGCCGTACCGAAGTCGAATTGCGGGCTCGCGACCGGTTCTCCGCCCAGCGTTTCCACCGTCGCACCGAGGACTTCCGCGTGCACGACTTCGTGATTTCGAATGACACGAAGGCGGTCGGAGACCTGATCTTGAAGTGGTCCCCATCCGTCGAAGTGCTGTCGAAACGCGTCGTCGCCGATGTTTTCGATCCCTTGCTGGTAGAACGTCGCCTCGAGGAACTCGAGGGTCCGAGCGAAGTTGAGAATGTCGACGTCGCTCTCGAACTCGTTGGGCACCGCCTGGGGCGGTTGAGAGGCATCATCCGCGTCTTTGTCGTGGTCCTCGTCTTCCTCGTGGTCGTAGTCGTTGTCTTCGTCGGCCGAGACGAACGGTGCACCGCCGACCGTGGCCGCACCGATCACTGCCGACGCCGCGAGAATTCGTCGCCGTGACGTCGGTCGTTCGTGAGTCGATTCTGGGTTCGTATTTCTGTCATTGTTTTGGAAGGTCATGGTCGAATCCCCATTGGAAGCCACAGATGCCGAATCAGTCGAAACGGCGACGTCCGTGAACCCCGACAGGGACGGACCAGCATCAGATACATATAACCCTCTCTAGACATGTTCCGAATATCGTATTCTGATGGGTGTGACAGAAATCAAAACAAGATTCGTCTCAGTGTACGGTGACAATGGCGGTGCAGCTCTCGAGGCGAACTGTATCGCAAGGAGCGGCGTCGATGAGACCATTTCCACGTCGATCACAACCTCGGTGGAGAGTGCGGGCTCTGGATTCGGGCGTCTCCGCGAAACCCGCGCCGAATATCGCTGAAAGACGTATCCTCTGATACGGCGAGTGATTAGTAATGACCAGTACGGGGGAGAACGAGGACCGGGATGCGATGGGGGACGGAGTCGCAATTGGGCTGTCGATCGGCGTTGCAATCGGTGTTGCGATGGACAACCTGGCGATAGGGGTCGCCGTCGGTTTGGCTCTCGGACCTGCGCTCGGGCTCGGTTGGAGTCGAACGGAGAGATAACGCGTCGCGTCTCACTCCTACCCATCGTCTGAACTGACGAACGTCCCGTTTCGGAGTTACTGGTAACACGGAAGTCCCGAACGCGCTAGCGAGTTCCTCGAGTAGCCACCATCGACAGCCAGACTGAGCGTCCCGCTGGTCGGTGAAATGAAGCACTCGACGAGTGGGGAGCCCCCAATCGGCGAGCGGCCCGGAAGAGGGTGCAGTACACTCACAATCTCACGACGTCCTACGACGAGTACGAGTGGACCGTCGAATTCCCGGAGATGATCGACTGTACCTACAAGAATGGTCGATACGATGAGCACGGAGTGGCGCGTCACGGCTACGCCGTCGACGCGCCGTTCGTCGATGAACCACGCCAGGCCCGGTCCCACTACAGCAAACGGTTCGGGATCGAAGCGAGCTACCGGCTCTCCGAGTCAACAATTATCTCGACGACGACGCAAAATCCCACGAGACGGCTGTTGTTCGTCGTACTCAGCCTGCTGATTCAGAACGTCTGGCGATACTTGCACTGGGAGTATGTGGCGACGCCCCGCCGAGGCGGGCGTCGCCTCTGGTGGTGGCCGTTCGAAGAATTCGTCGACATGGTGACTCGGGCAGCGTGGACGGCCCTTGCGGTGCGTCGGGCTGTCCCCTCGAATCGGCCTCCGGATGATCGGTCCCACCGGTAACCGCCGACCGAGGACGCCGTATCGACCAGTGACAACACCGTCGCGTCGGCGGCTGATCGCCGCCGACTGCGACAGCCTCTCGTCTCTTATCGTTGTTGTCTCCAAGGCATCATATAATTTCCCCACGGTCGAACGACGAGAGTTTCGACGAGTACTCGAGGACTGGTACACACGCAGCTCCCCCGTAGCAAATTACGTCTGTTCTTTGCAGTCGACCTCAGACTGATTCTCGTGCTCAGTTCAGTAGAAGAACTGTGCACTCACCGCGAGCGAACAGAGTGAGCGAGCCGACGACCGACCCGTAGAGGAGTGGTTTTCATCGAAGCGAAGCGAGAGCGTTGCTCTCTCGAGATTTTGCCGAGGGCGTGGCCTGCCGCACCCGCAGCGCAAAAGTTCGTTGTACACGGAAACTGAACGATAGGAACCGCAAAACGCGCTGGTAGGTCTGAGAGTCCATAATATTGTGTGTTTGATAACTATATGTGGTATGTTAACGTGTATAGGCTCATCCTGTCTGAACGATCAGCAGGAACCGTAGAGGCGGAAAACAATGAGCAAAGAAATCACGCACGGTGACGGTGTACTGCGCCGCACAGTCCTGAAGGCGAGTGCAGTCGCGGCTGGCGCGCTCGCCGTGAGCGCACCCGCGACTGCGAGCGGAGACGAAACGGAGGCCACTGTCGCCGTCGAGTCACATCCCGACCTCGGCGACGTGCTGGTCGGCCCGAACGGGATGGTACTCTACATGTTCGAGTCCGACGAGCAAGGCGCGGACGAGAGTGCCTGTCAGGACGACTGTGCCGAGGCGTGGCCGCCGTTGACGATCGAGGGCGACCTAACGGCCGGCGAGGGTGTCACCGCCGAGCTGACGACGTTCGAGCGCGCGGACGGTTCGACGCAGGTCGCCGCAGCGGGGTGGCCGCTGTACTACTTCGCCCAAGACGAGGAGCCCGGCGATGCGACCGGTCAGGGGGTCAACGACGTTTGGTGGGTGCTCGAGCCGAACGGGACGCCGGTGAGGGAGACGGCCGAGGACGACCACGATCAGGAGCAAGCGGAGATGGACCTCGACGAACTCACCCGACAGCTGCTGTCGGTGCGGGCCGTGACGCGTCCGTACTGGGCGGACGTCGCTCGAGCTCGCGAGGACGGCTACGATGAGGACGTCTCGCCGTACACGCCCGGGATGGGCTTTCACTTCGTCAATCCAGGTCTGGTCGCCGAGGACGAGAACGCGGCGGTCGAGCTCGCGGAACCGGCGATCTTGGTGTACGTTCCCACGGAAGGATACGACCCCGAACCCGGAGCCGAACACGATCCCGAGCGCGACGACGAGCTGGTCCTCGCTGCAGTGGAGTTCGCCCACACCGGCACCGAGGGCGCTGCCATGAACCTCTTCGCGGACGAGGATGCCGATGAGGCACCGCTGCATTCGGAAGAAGACGGGTGGGTGTTCGTCGACACGGCGAACGTGACCGCGCTCCACGTGTGGATCCCGCACTGGAACCCGATGGGTGTGTTCCATCCGACGAATCCGGCGGTCGAGTGAGCAGTCAGTCGCTCGTGTTCGACGGCGAAAGACGAGACTCTGGACCACAGCGACGTGCAGTCCCACGGAGCAGAACCCCTCCTCAATCGCTTCGGTCGGGATACGCCTGCTCCCAGAGAACCCGCAGTACGAGTGCGACGAACGGAATCCCGAAGAGGCCGTAGACGAGCCCGCTGAACAGTAACGCTCCCGGAGAGATCCACGGACCGACCGCGAGTACGGCGACAGTGACGACGATTCCGCCGAGACACGCAGCCACGACGGCAGCAGGGCGTCGGTCGAGCGGCTCCAGTGCCGTCGTTCTGACCGGCAGTTCGAACGCCTCGACGAGCGTGTCGGGGTCGGTGACGGGTCCGAGCTCACGCCTCGTTTCGCCGTCGCCCCAGCCTGCCGTGACGGCGACCGTCCGGGTTCCGAGGAGCCGGTCCGGGAGACGATCGGGCACGACCTGAACGTCGCGGAGCACGTCGACTGGCGTCGACCACTGCGGTTCGGAGAGGAGCACGTCGTACGCGACGAGTCGGTCGTCGTATCGTCGGTACTCGAGTGGGCCGTACCTGAGAAAAAACGTCAGGACTTCCCCGGTAAGGACACCGACGAACAGGCCGAACACGACGAGGGTAGCCCCGACCGCCACCACGGGGGACGCCTCCTCACCGAGAAACGCCAGAGAGAGGATCCAGGCGAAGGCGAACGGCATCGCGAGGAAGGGCGCGAGTCGTCCGAAGACGTGGAACGCGCCGGTGTACAGCACCGCACGGCTGTCGGTTTGCACGCGAACGTCCGGGTCGTCGTCGGGGACGCACACCGGATCGAGGGGCTCGATCACCGCCTGCGGCCCGGAGAGCCAGCCTGTGAGCCGTCCGCCGTCGCCCCGCGTCGCACGGTAGGCCGACCACTCGACGAGGAGTTTGACGAGAACCACGACGACGAGGACGACCGCCGCGCCGGCAGCGGTGATTCCCGGCGTCGCGATCAGGACGAACGTCAGGAAAAATGCCTGTCGCGCCGGCGTCTCGACGACCGAGTACGGCGAGGCCGTCTCGTAGCCGTCACGGAGGTAGTCGTGCCAGGTCCCGATCGACTGGCCGACGATCAGCGCCGCGACGCTCACCGCCACTTCCGGACGGGAGATCGCGTCGGCGGCGAACACGTTAGAGAACACGATCCCGATCACGACCACGAACCACGCGGCGGGGACGACGACCGCGGTGGCGAACGGGAGATTTCGCGGATAGAACGGCGGCAGCCAGGAGACCAGTTCGACGCTCCCGCGCTTGTCGGTCAACTCGCTCGAGACGCTCAACACGGTTCCGTCTTCGCGATCTGCCCGCGGTGGACGCTGTGCGAACAGCGCTTTCGCGCCCGCGAGCAGGAACGAGAACAGAAACTCGATCGCGTAGATGACGACGAGCATCGCCGGGTCCCAGCCCAACTCGAGGACGCCGACGAGCGGAAGCAGGTTCGCCAGCAGGATCGGGACGAATCCCGGAAACCCCGACGGGCGCTCGAGACGAGTCGGAGAGGGCATCACCTCTCCCTTTCCTATTAATTCTGTTAACTGTTCTGGACGAAGCCGGTGTGGATCGGTGGCCGATTCGACGCGACGGCCCTCTCCTGAGAGGGCCGATCGATGATCTGGCGTGTGAGTCGCGTCCGATCACCTGCTCGCTCTCGCTGATTTCGACGAAGGTCTCGACGACCGCTGGCAGCAGCTATCGAGGGAGTGTGAAGCGTCGACCAACCGAAGAACGAGTCGGGAGTGACGATCTCGAGGTATCTCTAAAACGTCCCGCTGATCAGTAAGAGAAAACGCTCGACGAGTGGGGAGCCCCCAATCGGCGAGCGGCCCGGAAGAGGGTGCAGTACACAGTGTGATATGGGTGGTGATCGGAACTGCCAGGGTGCCTTCCTCTCCCGCTCGAGAGTCAGTGATTGAGACGGATATACTTGTTGTATAGTTTACACTGGTGATAGCGAATGCCGATGTCGGTTGCGAACGGAAGCTCTGTCGGCAGTCTCCGCACTAAAAGTCTGAAGAGCGGTCGTGGCGACGAGTACGGCCACCAGAACCGGATATCGTGCGAGAACCGACGAAAAGAGACACGAATGAACCGCTCGAGGCCCTAGTCCTCGAGCGTCGCGCTCTCGTTGCCAGCGGCGGATTCGGGTCCGGTGTCGAAACCGCTGTCGACGATTCCGGATTCGGACGCGTCGTCGTCGAACTCGGGGTCGGGGTCGAAGATCTCCGGGTTCTCGTCACCCTCGACGTGGATCACGGCGAGTGCGCCCTTTCAGGCGACGCGGCTGAGTGCGTGGTCGACGAGTTTGACGTCGCCGGGGACGGGGAAGGACATCGTCCCGACGAACGCGCTGCCGGGGGCGACCGTCGACGTCTCGACGAACAGCTCGGGGTCGGAGGCCAGCGAGCCCGTGGCCCACGCCTCGTCCCAGACGCTGCCGATGGGGTGGAGGTAGCTCGGCAGGTTGGGGCCGCCACAGCCGAAGATGACGCGGACGGTGTCGCCGACGGCGACGGTGGGCGAGCCGTGTCCGTCCGGCGTGATGGCGGCCTTCGAGCCGTTGAGCGCCACGTACGTCGGGTCCTCGTCGGCCATCCGGTCGAACGAGAAGTCGTGGTGGCCCTCCTCGCCGGTGTCGCCGACGGTGTACAGCTCGTGCTGGCCGAAGTAGAGCTCGTGGTCCACCTCGGGGAGGCCCTCCTCGGGTTCGACGAGGATGACGCCGTACATGCCCGCGGCGATGTGGTAGTCCACGTTGGGGACGGCGCAGTGGTAGATGAACGCCCCCGGGTACGTCGCCTTGAAGCGCAGCCGAGCGGTCTCGCCGGGGACGACGAGGGTCGCCTCGCCGCCGCCGCCGGGGCCGCGGGTCGCGTGGAAGTCGACGTTGTGGGCCATCGTGCTGTCCTCGTGGTTGTGGATGGTGAGTTCGACGGTGTCACCCTCGCGAACGCGGACGAGCGGGCCGGGAATCTGCCCGTTGAACGTCATGTACGTGAACGTGACGCCGGGTTCGATCTCGGCGACGACCTCCTCGGTGACGAGTTCGACCGAGACGGTCTCGGCGTGGTCGCGGTCGATCGGGGCCGGGATCGCCGTCGGATCGGCGGCGATTCGGTCGGCACCGAGCGCGCCGGCCGGGTCGAGGGCGGGGACTGGATCGGCTTCGACGCTCGCCGCCGGCCCAGGACCGGAAGCGGTCGTCGAGGGTGCGAGACAGCCGGCCACCGACGCGAGACCGGCGGCACCGATGCCCTGGAGCACCTGGCGTCGGGACGCCAGGGAGACGGGTCGAGTAGTGGTGGCGGCAGTTGTCATGGTTGTACAGATATACATATGTAGTTCGATACTATCCCATCATCGACAATTCCCATCGAATGGGAACGAGAACCCGTATAGATGGTCCGTAACCGCCTATACTCAGCTGTCTATGAGCCACGATTCGATACAACGCTCCACCATGAACCGACGCACGTTCCTCGCCGGCGCGGGGGCGAGTGCAGTTGCACTGACGGTCGGCACCTCGGCCGCCAGCGCCCAGGACGATTCGTTCGACGGCTGGCTCGAGGACGTCCCGAACTACGACGGCGTCGTCGACTACACGGGTGAAGACGAGGTTCACGTGACCGTCGGTGCCGACGATGGCTTCACGTTCGCGCCGGCGGCCATTCGCGTCGATCCCGGAACGACGGTCGTTTGGGAGTGGACCGGCGAGGGCGGCGGCCACGACGTCGTGGACGAGGACGGGGCGTTCGAGAGCGAGTTCGTCAGCGACGCGGGCCACGAGTTCGAGCACACCTTCGACGAGGAGGGGGTCTCCCTGTACGGCTGTACGCCACACATCCCGATGGGGATGAAGGGAGCGGTCGTCGTCGGTGACGCCGCAGACGAGGCACCCACAGCGGACGCGCCGGCACAGACGGCTGGCGGCCTCCAGTCCGTCCCGGTACTCCCCGGTACCGCCGCCGCGCTCGGGATCATCGCCGGCGTGACGGTCGCGATCTCGCGGTGGACCAGTGCCGGCCGTGACGAGGATCGACTGTCCAACCGCTAGTACGGATCGCTGGCCGCCGAGACGCGGTGCTTTCGGTGGAGACGGGTTCGGGTTCGGGTTCGGGTTCGGGTTCGAACACAATCTCGAGCCCGAGATCACGTCAACTGATCACAGGAACACCCCAATTCGTGTGAGAAACTATTAGTACGGAATCCACGATGAAGGAATATGAAGAAACCACTCGTCGTAACCGATCCGAGCGATCGTGCCCCCGAACTGATTCGTGAAGCCGGCGAACGTGCAGCGGACGCAGGCGTCCCGTTGTGCGTCCTGACGGTCGTCAGCCAGGACGAGTTCGAGAAGGACTCGGAAGTGCTGGGCAAGATCGCAAGGACCGAGCGAACGGACTACGAGTTGTCGCCGGCAGAGTACGCCGAAGAGGTCGCCCAGACCGCCGTCAGCGACCTGCTCTCGGACCTCGAGATCGAAACCGAGACGATCGGTCGAGGAGTCGGAGACGACAAGGAGCGAGCGGACGCGATCCTCGAGGTCGCAGCCGAAAACGACTGCGATTACATCTTCATGGTCGGCCGTCGCCGAAGTCCGACTGGTAAGGTCCTGTTCGGTGATACGGCCCAGAAGGTCATCCTCAACTTCGAGGACTACGTCGTCACGCTGACCGAGTGAACCGGCCGTCTCACGACTCGAGTCTCGAGCACGTGAGTCGAACGGCGAACTGACCGAAGACAGCCGAAGCACGATAGATCGAGTTGTCGCCGGCCGCCGCTGCGTGTCTTCGATTATCCGCCCACGGACCGTCGTAACCAGCCGACACGGTCCCTGTGATTGCAAGGAGAGAGTACCTGACCGTGGCTCTCGACTGCCCGTACGAGACCCCATGGAAACGTGTCCAGTCTGTGGCGAGGAACTCTACGAAAACCGAGACGAGAAGATCGTCACGCTCTATCAGGGACAGAACTACCACTTCTGTTCGACCGATCATCGGGACGAGTTCGAAGAGCGACCGGGGGAGTATACGTGACCGAATAAACTACCCCGCCCTACTCGCTCCCTCGGGCCTTGCGGCCGTCGGTCACTCCTTGAGGGCGGGGCTTTACCGAAACGAGATTGTGCCCCGCGACCCCATGCAAGGACGCGGCCCGGCTTCCTCTTCCCGTCCAGGCTTCGGGCGGGGGCTTTCAGGCCCACCTTCGACCGTCCGCGTGGATTGTCCCGCCGGTTTAATTCCCGGTGTTCTCACGCTCTACCCCAACAACGGGGACGGGAGTCGAACCCGTTCGCGTTCGTCGTTCCCGAGTGTCGGGTGCGACGGCGTGGCCGCCGCACCACAGGTGCCAGTTTACTCGTGGCACCTACTATCCCGGACTTGTGCCGGGGTAGCAGTATCTCCAAAGACGGGGAGAAGAGGTCTATGTCTTGCGGTTTTGCCCTGCTTTACCACGCGCTTCCTCTCCGGCCGACTCGCTCACTTCGCTCGCTCCTTGAGGCCGGAGGCTCCACGCTACCGCTTGCTGAATACGGAAGCCACCTCGGGCGGGACCGATCGCTCGCAAGAATCGTGGCTGGGACCCCGTACCTACTTCAGTGCGAGAGCTTCAGCTTCGTTCATCCGTTCCGAAGAAGATTGATAGTCCACGCCCCCGTGGTCGGGCACGTCGGCAGTCGTGCCCAACGGCATCACAGTTCAGTTGGGGAGCGGAACGTCGACCGTTACCGCGCTACCCTGCCGACGCGTACACCCGCTTCGGCTTTCTACTGCGTGTCGAAGCGATAAACAGGACGCGACGTTGGCCGTGATATGGACGACGAGTTTCGTGAGCTAGGCCGCCGTCGTGGCCGCCTCCAGCGCGAAGCGATCGAATGGGCTGTCGACGAGATCGACGAACTGTGCGCCGACACCGGGATCGACCGCACCCCGCTGGTCGAAAACGCCGAGGCGACCCTCGAGAACGTCCCGTCGAGACACCGAGCGGCGTTCGAGGGGATGGCCGAGGTTCTCGACGTCGATCGGGACCTCTACGCAGCGTACGCGTTCTCGTTTAGCGATCTCGCGGGCGAACTCGCCGATGCGAACGCGAGCGGTGGACGGTCACACGCACGTTCGCGCTCGAGTGGGAGACACTCACGATACGCGAGCGACGGCTGTACGAACGTCCTCGTCGCGGACTCACACACCGCGACGGAGGGGGCGCTCGCGTTCAAGAACCGAGACATCGTCGGTCGCGGGATCCGTCCAGTCGCGATCGTCGAACAGCCCGCGATCGGCCCCTACCACGGCTACATCACGGTCGACACTTGCGGGACGGTGTTGCTCTACAAGGGGGCCAACGACGCCGGACTCGTCGCGGCGAACACCCACATCGACGTCACGCGAGACGAGGTCGGCCCGGACGAAGCCGTCCGAAACGGCACCGTCGTCAGGCGAATTCTCGAGGAGTGTTCGACCGTCGGCGAGGCGAGAGCGCTCGTCGAGTCCTACCCGCCGCGGCTGTTCACCGGTCACTCGCTCCTGCTGGCCGACGCCGAGGAGAGCCTCCTCCTCGAGGTCGACCCGATCTCGGAGTCGGTCCAGCCCGTCGACGAGCCGGTGGTCGCGCGGACCAACCACTTCCTCGAGTCGGAATCGCCGGTACCGATCAGCTCCGAAGAACGCCTCGAGCGAGCGCGGGCGCTGCTCTCGACCACCGAGTGGCCCTACTCCAGAGACGACCTCCGGCGCGTGTCGAACGACCACGAGTACGTCCCCGGCGAGTACTCGATC
This sequence comes from Natronoglomus mannanivorans, assembly GCA_025517485.1. Classification (GTDB taxonomy): domain Archaea; phylum Halobacteriota; class Halobacteria; order Halobacteriales; family Natrialbaceae; genus Halomontanus; species Halomontanus mannanivorans. The sequence continues at coordinate 246,632 of JAOPKB010000002.1, forward strand.
TGCAGACATGCCGGCGAGAACGCCGCCGATCCCGAGGCGTTCGGTCAGGAAACGACCGTCAGCGCGTCACTCTTCGAGGGCGGGGAGGCTGCGGTCGACGCCGCCATCGGCTACCCGTGTCTCGACGGGTTCGCACGCTACGAACTCGGCGGCGACGTCCCCGAGGACCTCCTATCGGGACGGCGGTGGCTCGAGCAGGTGCCGCCGATCCGTCAGAAGCAGAAAGTGCTCGTTCGGGGCTAGAGGTACCTAAAATCGAAATCGAAATCGAAATTGAAATCCGCGGTTCGACGACTCAGACTCGAACCGTCGCTCGTCGAACCTCGGCCTCGAGTCGATCGGCCGCACGCAGTCGGAGTTTTCGGGCGCGCCTGCGCGAGAGCGGTCCGTCGCGGTGGCGGTCGGCGAGCGGGTCGAGTCGAGTTGGATCGAATCCCAATTCTCGAAGGTAGGATTCGACGGCGGGATCGGAACACCCCTCGTGAATGGCCGTCTGGACCGTTCGCTCGACCGTCTCGAAGGACGGGAGCGTGATCGGGCCGTGTCCACGCTGTCGGCTGCTCCGGTCGCTCGTCAGTTCGACCGCGGTCCCGTTTTGCTTCTCGCGTGCGCGCTCAGTACCGCCGTCGCTCGCGGCGATATTCACACCGAATTCGTCGGCTCGTTCGACGACCGATCGAACCTGACGCGTGAGTTCGAGGACCTGCTCCGGAAGCGCGGTATCGGGCGAGCGCCACTCGACCGTCGGGAACGCATCGCGCAGTCGGACCGGCGTCCAGACCGCGTCGTACGGGTCGTACTGCTCCTCGACGGTAGTCGGATCGATACCGCGCATCCGGGCGGCCTCGCGGTACGTCTCGAACGCCGTCTCGAGTCGCGCTTCCCACTCGTCGACGCTGTCGACGTAGGGCCAGAGCTGACCCTGTTGGGGGAAGTGCTCGTAACAACACGATCGGTAGAGGAACGGTCGCGCGCAGGTGGTTAGTTCCGTCCCGCGATGGTGGGAAGCGCTGTTCACGAGTGCGAACGATGGATCGATCGCGGTCAGCGCGTTGAGCTGGTCGACGACGTTCGATTGCTCGAAGTGAACGTGCGTGCCGGCGCAGAAGCGGGCGTTGTCGAACGCCGGGCCGATGATCTCCCGCTGGAGGTCGGTGCTCTCGAGTTTGTTCTCACGATAAGGGATGTCACGCGGCGTCGCGTCCAGTGGCGTCCCGAGCGGGACGAGCCGCTTGCCCTGCTCGCGGGCTGCATCGACGGCGTGGCCGACGTAGTGGTAGAGTTCGTCGCGAAGTTCGGCGTGCGTCTCACACGGTGTGGTCTTGATTTCGAGCATCGGCTCGACGAACTCCGCGTCGATCTGCTCGGAGCTGTCTAACAGCGATCCTGGGTCAGTGAGGTCGCCGTCTTCCGTGACGACCCAGTACTCGACCTCGAGGCTAGTTTTCATTGGATGACTCCGTGTCCGTTGGACAGAGGTTCGCAACGACGACTGCGGGGTTGTTTCTCTCCTGTCGGGGATGCCGTCGCGCCCTGTCGGATATCCGGATAGACGCGATCCACAAGAAGGGGTTGAGCTTTCGTACGCAAGGCCGCAATTTCGGGGACGGCGTCGTGGTTCTGTCGAACGAGACCATTAAATATATCAGAATATAATGACTGACTAGTTCATTATGTTAAGAGTCTCGAGCGCTCGAGTCGACCACGGGTCGTTCTCCCCTGGTCGCGTTTCCGAGGCGGCATCACCGCCTCGCTTCGCTCACGAAAAAACCGCCACCAAAGAACGCTGTTACTCCTCGAAGCCGTCCTCGAACCGGAACGTCCCATCGCGCTGCACCACTTCGCCGTCGACTTCGATCCGCGAGTCCTCGCTCATGTCGACGATCATGTCGACGTGGACCGCCGAGTCGTTGCCCTCGTTGTCCTCGCCGATGGTGTCGTCGTAGGCGCGACCGACCGCCATGTGGACCGTGTCGCCCATCTTCTCGTCGAAGAGCATGTTGTAGGTGAACTGGTCGATGTCGCGGTTCATCCCGATTCCGAGTTCGCCCAGCCGGCGGGCCCCGTCGTCGGTGTTCAGGACCTCCGTCAGCAGGTCCTCGTTTTTCGCCGCCGAGTGGGAGACGACCTCGCCGCCGTCGAACTCGAGAGAGACGTCCGTGATCTCCCGGCCCTGGTGGTACAGCGGCATGTCGAAGAGGACCTCGCCGTCGACGCTGTCGGCGACGGGGGCGGTGAAGACCTCGCCGCCCGGCAGGTTGTGCTCGCCGTGGTCGTTCAGCGTCGGGTTGCCCTCGACGCTCATCGTCACGTCGGTGGTGTCGCCGCTGACGATCCGAACCTCGTCTGCGGGATCGAGGATCTCGACCATGTTCTCCTGTAACTCGTACTGCTCGTCCCAGTCCTTGTTGACGGCGTCCCAGACGAAGTTCTCGTAGCCCTCCGTGCTCATCTCGGCGAGCTGGGCGTTCGCGGGTGCGGGAAACTGCGTGAGACACCAGCGCGTCGAGAGTCGCTCCTCGAGGATGGGGCTGTGGGCCTGTCGGTGAGCCGAGGAGACCTCCGGCGAGACGTCGCTCGTCTGGGTCGCGTTGTCGGTCGCCCGAATCGCGATGTAGACGTCCGTGTTCTCGATGAGCGCGAGTTCGTGTTCGGGCGTCTCGAACTCGCCGTCGGAAGCTCGGAGGTACGCACGTGTGTTTCGCGTGCCGGTGCGCTGGCTCGTGGTCAGCGGGTTCGCGCCGACGTCGCCGATCACTTCGTGGAGGGCGACGACGAGGTCCTCGGCGACCGGGTGGGCGTCGATGATGACGTTGTCACCCGCCTGCAGGTCGACGGAGTGGTCGGCGATGATCTGTGCGTGTTCGCGGATACGCGGGTCCATAGGCGAATGGAATTGGAGTGGGCGCATACCCCTTTTGGAAGCGGAAGCGAAAGTGGGAGCGGGAGCGAGGGCGAAAGTGGAGACGAAAGCGAACGCGAACGCGGAGACCGAACGTGACGGCGGACACGAACGCGGAGACCGAACGTGACGGCGGACACGAACACGGAGACGGAAACGGAAACGAACGCAAAGACCCCCTCGAGACCGTCACAGAGCACACCGACCCCCGAAATCGGGTGAGAGAGCGCCACTCGAGGCCCGTATCGACGACCCGGCTCTCGCCACGTCCGTGCTTTTTCGCGTCGTGGCTGAACGGGCAGCCATGCGATGTCCCTCCAGCGGGCTCGAACTCGAGCCCGGAATCGCTCCCGAGGCCGTCCTGGCGGCACTCCCACCGTCGGCGCCGATGCTCGTCGAGCGCGTCCTCGGGCTCGTCGACCTCTCGTGGGTGCTCGCGATCGCGCTGGTCGTCGTCACCTGGGTCGGTTCGAAACGCATCGCCGACCGACTCCGACCACGGCTCGAGCGCCGGCTCCTCCGGCCGAGCGTCACGAACGCCGTCCTGTTGCTCGCTCGGGTCGTCGTCGTGGGGGTCGCGCTCACGCCGATCGCCACCCTGATCGGATTCCGGCCGCGGAACATCCTGCTCTCGGTGACGGTACTCTCGGTCGTCGCCGGGGCGATCCTCGCGCCCGTCGGCCGCAGTTACGTCGCCGGCTTCTTCGTCCTGCTCAACCGCCCCTACGAGGTCGGCGATCTGATCGAACTCGCCGATCCGGGCGGCGAGGGAGACGAACGCGGCTACGTCGACGAGGTCACCCTGCGCTACACCAAGATCGTCACCCTCGAGAACTCCTCGCTGGTAGTCCCCAACGAGACGATGCGCGAACGCGACGTCCGCAACGTCTCGGGGGAGGACGAACGCAGCCGGCTCTCCGTCGAACTGCTGGTAACCTACGAGAGCGACCTCGAGGCCGCGCGTCGGCTCCTCACACAGGCCGCCCGACGGGTCGACGGCGTCATCGGCGGCGGTCCGGATATCCGCGTCGGAACCGAGCGCTATCCCGCCGGTCCGCGGGCGCTGATCGACGAGTTCGGCGATCACGGCATTCGGCTGGATCTGCGGTTCTGGGCCGAAGAGCCCTACCTCGAGGCGGCCGTCCGTTCAGCCGTGCAGGCGAACGTCTGGGACGGGCTCGAGGGAGCGAACGTCGAGATCGCATATCCACACACCCACCACGTGTTCGACGAGACCAGTGGGCACGTCCCGGTCGCACTCGAGGGCGACGGATCGGACGAGTCGGCGACCGACCGATCGCTGGACGTCCCCGGCCGGATGGATTGAGAGTCGACGGCCGGACAGCGTCGGCGCTACCGAGACGCCTCGTACAGCGGATGCGCGGCACACAACTCGTCTACGCGCGTCGTCACCGCCCGCCGAACCGCGTCGTCCGCAGGATTCTCGAGGACGCGCGCGATGCACTCCGCGACGGTGTCCATCGCCCTCTCGTCGAACCCGCGGGTCGTCAGCGCGGGGACGCCGGCCCGGATCCCTGAGGGATCCTTCGGCGGCCGTGGGTCGCCGGGGACGGCGTTGGCGTTGAGCACGATTCCACACGCCTCGAGCGCTCTCTCGGCCTCTTTCCCGAGGATGTCGTGGGTCCCTCGCAGGTCGACCAACACGAGGTGGGTGTCCGTTCCGCCGGTCGAGAGCCGACACCCTCGATCGGTCAGTCCGTCCGCGAGCGCGCGTGCGTTCGCGACCACCTGCTCGGCGTAGGCCTCGAACGCGGGCTCGAGGGCTTCCCCGAAGCCGACGGCCTTGCCGGCGACGTTGTGCATCGCGGGACCGCCCTGAACGCCGGGCATGACGGCTCGGTCGACCGCGTCCGCGAGGTCCGCCCCGCACAGCACGATGCCGCCGCGACCGGCGCGAACGGTCTTGTGCGTGCTGCCGGTGACGAGGTCCGCGACGCCGACGGGCGAGGGGTGGACGCCCGCCGCGACCAATCCCGTGATGTGGGCGATGTCGGCCATGTGGAACGCACCGACGTCCTCGGCGATCGACTGGATCCGCTCCCAGTCGACCGTCCGGGGGTAGGCCGAAAAGCCCGAGACGATCAGGTCGGGCTCGGCGTCCTCGGCTCGCTCGCGGAGCGCGTCGTACTCGAGCAGACCGGTCTCGGGATCGAGCCCGTAGCGCTCGACGTCGTAGACCTGACCGGCCAGGTTCGCACGGTGGCCGTGACTGAGGTGCCCGGCGTTGCGCAGGTCCGCCGAGAGGATCGTGTCCCCGGGCTCGAGCACCGCGAGCATGGCGGCCGCGTTCGCCTGACTGCCGCTGTGGGGCTGGACGTTGGCGTGTTCGGCGTCGAACAGCTCCTTCGCTCGAGCGATAGCGAGGCGTTCGATCTCGTCGGCGTGCTCGCAGCCGCCGTAGTACCGATCGCCCGGCACGCCCTCGGCGTACTTGTTCGTGAAGACGCTCCCCTGGGCCTCGAGCACGCTCTCGCTGACGTGGTTCTCGCTGGCGATCAACTGGAGACTCGAGCGTTGTCGGTCGACTTCTGCGGCGAGCGCCTCGGCCACTGCGGGATCAGACTCGCGCACGTGGTCGTCGTGCATATCTACACTCGAACGGAAGGGGCGAATTAGTAAATAATCTATCACGATACTGGCGGAACGGTCGCGATAGTCACGCAAATCCGTGACGGTCACAGTCCCCGGGTGGCCCGGAACGGTGACAGTGCCGGTAGGCTGCCACGACAACCTTAGACCGGCCGATTCAATGTGTGCGTTTGTCTTCGTTTTCCTAACCACTATGTATTGACAAATCGAGTGGCCAGTATGAAACGGCGAGCAGTTCTGGCCGGCGGTATCGTCGCACTCGCCGGCTGTCAGGCCCCGACCACGGACGACGGTAGCGGGGCGGGCCTCGAGTCGGATCCGGATCCGAAAGCGGAGTGTCCGGACCGCGAACTCACGCTGGACGTGTTCCTGCGAGACGACGACCCACCGTTGTACGAGTACGAACAGGTGCGGATTCGGAACACGGGAGCCGAATCGGTCGACGTCACCGGGTACACCGTCGAGTACGACACCGGCTACGAGTACACGTTCTCGGAGCTGGAACTCGAGTCCGGCGCGAGCTTGGTCGTTCTCAGCGGTGACGTCGAAAACACGGTCTTGCAGAGCTTTCCCCGATCTACGTCCGCTCGGCCGCGTTCGAGGACGACGTCGACGTCACCGTGCTGGAGGGGTCCGGTTCGGTCACGGTGCGAAACCGTGACGGCTGTGTGGTCGCCGACGGCGCGTACGAAGAACGTGAGTAGTGACCGACGACATCGAAGACCCGCTGCAGGCGGACGGAGACGTCGATCCTTGCAGCTATCCAATTCTTTTCCTCCTCCGTCCGACGTGTCACTCGTATGGAACGCATGGCCGTCCCCGACCGAGTCCACGTCATGCCCGTCGGCTACGAGAACGACCGACTCGTCCTCCCGGCGATCGAACTCGGGGCCGATCGAGTCGTCCTCCTCGAGCCCGACGCGGGCGACGCAGGCGAGTACGCCGAGACAGTCCGTGATCGTCTGACGGAGGCCGGAATCACCCACGAGACGGTCTCCTGTGACGTCTTCGACCTCTACGAGTCGATCGGAACGATCGCCGAACTCGTCACGGCCTTCGACGAGGCCGACGAGGAGGTGTTCGTCAACGTCGCCTCGGGAAGCAAGGTGACCGCGATCGCGGGCGCCATCGCCTGCATGGCAACGGACGCGACGGCCTACTACGTCCGCGCCGAACGCTACGGCGAGGACGCCGACTCCGTCAGCGAGGGCGTCGAGGCCATTTACGAACTGCCGGCGTATCCCATCGAACGCCCGACACGCGAGCACGTCGCCGTCCTCGCACACGTCGCCGAGCACGAACCCGTCACCAAGAAGCGCCTCATCGCGTTCGCCGAGGACGAGACCTTGCCGTTCATCGCCGACTACGAGGGGGCAGGCGAGAAGGGCAAGTACCGCCTGCTCGAGCGCCACGTCGTCGATCCGCTCTCCGAACGCGGATACGTCGCGGTCGAGGACGTCGGCCGGACGAAACGCCTGTCGGTGACCGACAGCGGTCGGAATACGCTTCGAGCGTTCTCGTACGTGCTGGACGGCGACTGACCCGATCTCACCCCTCCTCGAGATCGGATTCGGTCGTTCGATCGGGATCGAGAGCAGCGCCGCCACACTCCGAAACCCGTCGCGGCCGATCCGGATGGGCCGCGTGCGCGAGGAGTTCGACGTCGGTCTCGAGAGGATACTCGAGGATGGTCGCCGGGTCGGTGAGAACCCACCCGAGAACGATTTCGGAGGCCCGTGCGACGGGATTCCAGGTGTCGTAGTAGGCGTCGTACACCCGCTGCATCTCCTCGGCTTCCATGTACCCGACGAGCGAGTAGCCGTCGGCGCGTCGCTCGAGGAAGACCGACTCGGTGTACATGGTTTCGGCGTCGAGCATCTCCGCGCTCCACGTTTCGATCGGGCCGAGGGTCAGGTCGCCGGCGATCACCCGCCGAGAGAGCCCCGCGAACCGGTCGGCGAGTCGTTCCGGGAGGCCGGACTCGAGGGTCATTCGAACCAGATCGACGTCGACCGTCCGGTCGGCTGCCGGATCGGACGCCTCGAGCGGCGTTTCCTCGGTGGCGACTCGCCGCGGCCGTTCCGGATTCACGGCGTGAACGAGCAGTTCTCGGTCGACCCCAGCAGGGGAGCCAACCGCCTCGCAGGTCACTGGAAACGCGTCCCTGACCGTCGATTCCGGGTCGTCCCACTCCTCGAGAGTCGAGCGCGGAATCTCGACGTACCAGACGAGTTCGGGTTCGGGTTCGAGTTTGCCTTCCCCCTCGGTTTCGGGACCCTCACGTCCCCGATCGAGGAACAGAGACGCCGTGGTCGCGCCGTCGATTCCGAGTACCCACCCGGCGCCGTCGGCAGTGCGCTGTGCGTGTGAGACGCTCTCACTGACCGTCTCGAGGTCGTCGGGATCGAGTCGTCGACTGACGAGAAACGCGGCGACGTGGCGTTCCGTAATCGGGCCGTCCGTCGGTTCGCTGCCTGTCGTCTCGGACCGGGACCGATACCAAGTGTACACGATCCCAGCGACAGCAGTTCCGACTCCGAGAGCGAAACCGAGACGTCGCTTGCGTCGAGAAAGCCGTTTCTCCATACTCGAGCGAGGGCGCCAGAGACCCTCGGGTTGTTCCCGAAGTGTATCGCCTTTTTATATAATCGGACGGTACGTCGAGCCATGAAGTCGATGCGCGTCGCGCTCACACACGACGAGGAGGCGCTGTCGCCGATACACGAGGGAATCTGTCGGTCACCCGACCTCGAGCGGGAGATTATTCTCGGCGGACAGGCGGTCGACGGCGTCGAGACGATTACGTCGTTCGTCGACGGCGACGCCGACGCGTACGAGCCGCTGATCGCCGGACGGGAGTCGGTCCTCGAGTACGATATCACTCGAACCGACGACGGGTTCTTCCTCTATCTCCGACAGGAACTCGGTCCGGAGGGGCTGTCGTTGTTGAACGCGCTCGCACAGGAGACCGTGGTCGTCGTCCCGCCGATCGAGGTCCGGTCGGATCGGACGATTCGAATGACTATCGTCGGCCACCCGGCGGCGCTCTCGAGCGTCTTCGAGGACCTCTCGGAGGGCGTGACGCTCGACGTCCGATGGGTGAGCGACGACGTGACCACCGAACCGTCGGTGTCCGATCGGCAGCGAACGGCGCTGCAGGCCGCCTGGGACGTCGGGTTCTACGAGGTGCCGCGGAGAAACGGCATCGAAGCGGTCGCAGACGAACTCGACTGTGCGGTGTCGACGGCGTCCGAACTCCTCCGGCGGGGCGAAGCCACCGTAATCGGTCGGATCCTGGATCGGGGCCCGTGAGCCGCTCTCGTGACGGATCGGTCCGGAACCGGCCGTCTCCCGCTCTCGCAGGCACCTCGAGTTCGCGTCGACTCGGTTTCGAGGGACGGGTACGAGCGGTCGAACTCGAGTTCGAGTCTCCGAGAGAGCGAACCGGACTCTGGCTCAGGACCCTTCAGACGTCGCTTTCCGACAGCGGACGGTGTAGGTAACGCCGGCGAAGTACGTTTCGACGAGCTCACTCTCCTCGAAGACGGCGGCCAGCGAGTCGACGACGTCACCGTCGGGATTCCAGTTCGCGTACCAGCGGAGGAACCGCCAGAGGAGCGGATTCACGATCCGCGCTGGTCCCGTCGGAACGGCCCGAATATCGAAGACGACGAACGGACCGCCCGAAACGAGCGAGCGGTGGACGTTCTCGACCGTCCGCCGAACGTCGGGCATCACGCTCATCGAGAGCGTCGCGATCGCGGCATCGAACTCGTCCTCGAAGTCGATCGTCGTCGCGTCCGCTCGCCGAACCTCGACGTTCTCCCACCCGTGGTCTTCGATCCGCTGGCGAGCCTTCGCGACCATCTCGGGACTGTAGTCGACGGCGACCAGCGTCCCCGTCTCGCCGATGTCGCTTCGAATCCGCTCGAAGTTGACCCCCGGTCCGCAGCCGATATCGAGGACGCGATCACCCGGCCGAAGCTCGAGGTGGTCCATCGCCGTCTCGCGCATCGGCTCGAGGTCGTTCTCGCTCATCTCGTACCAGTCGCTCCAGCGATCCCAGACGGTTCGGCTTCGCTCGAGGTGGTTGGCGTATTCGCCGTTCTCGAGTCCTGGCGCGCCGTTCCCTGCATCGGCGTCCGAATCCCGCGCGTCACTGCTCATACTCGTCGTCGGGCGGGAATCGGGGAGTAGCTGATTGCGAAGCCTATCGTCCATTTATATGTGTACGTTCGCCGGAGCGACGAGACGTCGAGCCAGACGACTCGAGACGCCCGCCACCCATCGACGCCCTCGACCGCCGACTATTTGCTCGTCGCACCACTACGCCGGCTATGATCGATCTGCGTTCGGACACGGTAACGACACCCGACGACGAGATGCGCGAGGCGTCCCGGACCGCCGCGGTCGGCGACGACGTCTACGGCGAGGACCCGACGGTCAACGACCTCGAGCGCCGGGCCGCCGAGGCGGTCGGCAAGGAGGCTACGCTCTTCGTGCCGACGGGGACGATGGGGAATCAGGTCGCCGCTCGCGTCCACACCGAGCACGGACAGGAGGTGCTGGCGGAACGAGAGAGCCACGTCGTCAAGTACGAACTCGGCGGCCTGGCCCAGCACTCCGGGCTCCAGGTTCGGATGCTCGACGGCGGTCCCCGCGGGATTCCGACGCCCGAACAGGTCGACGAGGAGTACGTCGAGGAGGACGCCCACCGACCGGGAACCGGCCTGCTGTGTCTCGAGAATACCCACAACAGCAAAGGCGGGGTCGCCATCGCCCCGGAGAAGGTCGCCGACACAGCGAGAGCGGCCCACGACCTCGACGTCCCCGTCCACCTCGACGGTGCACGCGTGTTCAACGCCGCGGTCGCGCTCGACGTGCCCGTCACCGAGATCACCGATCACGTCGACTCGGTCATGTTCTGTCTCTCGAAGGGACTCGGCGCGCCGATCGGCTCGATACTCGCCGGCAGCGAAGAATTCGTCAGTCGCGCCCGCCGGACCCGTAAACTGTTCGGTGGCGGCATGCGTCAGGTCGGCGTGATCGCCGGCCCCGGACAGTGCGCCCTCGAGAACGTCGCCGACCTCGCGACCGACCACGAGCACGCCCGACTCCTGGCTGCGGGACTCGCGGAGCGCCCCGAACTCGCCGTCCAAGAGCCGGAGACGAACATCGTCCTCGTCGACGTCGCCGAGACGGGAACCGACGTCGAGACGATCCTCGAGCGGTGTCGCGAGGCGGGCGTCCTGGGGACGAAGTTCGGGCCGACGACGATCCGGTTCTGTACGCACCGCGACGTCGATCGTGGAGATATCGAGGCGGCGGTCGACGCGGTCGCAGGCGTGCTCGCGTGAGGTCGGATTCGGTTTCGAACTCGGTCTCGAGTCCGGGCCCGGGCTCCTCGGACGTCGAGAACCGGCACTCAGAACCCGCCTACTTCCCTTCCATCCCGTCGCGGAACTCGAGCATCGTTCGCCGCAGCATCAGATAGAGGAAGAAGATCAGCGAGAGCAGGATCAAGACGATCGCGATGATGACCGGATCGTCGGGGATGAAATCGAGCATATCCGCCGAGTACACAGTCTGAGTGCAAAGTCGTTTCGACGTTCGACGGACAGGTCGCGATCTACCTCGAACCGCCCGCGGCCCGCTCGAGTCGGCGGACAGTCGTGCGATCTCACGCGAGTCGTGGTTCGTGGAGAGCGGCGCTCTGGTGTCCAGTTCGTGTCGGAGATCCGTTCGATATCCCTAGCTAAAACCGGTATTTCACCTTACGATGACTACTTTGGTACCCGAAGCCTACACGAAGATGCGCCCCGGTCGCAGACGATGATTCCGTCGTCCGTCGGGGCCATCCATCCGATCACCCGGTCATCCGGTCATCGCACCGCCCGCCGCCCGAACCGGTCCCGATCACGCTCCCGGTCGTTGCCCGCCCTCCCTGACCCGACGTCCCTCCACTCGAGTCGGGTCCAGCTCGAGTCCGGGTCGTTCACGCCGGCCCGGACTCGTCTCAGATCATCGATTCCGGTCCCGGGTCCCGGGTCTCGGTCCAGGTCCAGTTCGTGTCCCCCTGACGCTTCGTATTCGCGGCTCTAACTCGCGTTCGTACTCGTTACGCTACTCGTATTCGTACTCCGATCCATCGAATCGCTCCGTACTCGCGACTCGAGTCAGCTCTGTCGACTCGATGACGGTCGTCGGAGCCGGTGCGTACCCGAAACGCAAAACGTCTCCTGTCGGTCCGGCCGGCGACCCCTCACTCCCGCCTGAGCGCTTCGATCGGATCGGTCTTCGCCGCTCGCCAAGCGGGATACAGGCCGGAGACGACGCCGACGCCGACGCCGACGCCGACTGCGATGACGATCCAGTCGAGCGGGTACGCCATCGGCCAGCCGATCCAAGAGACCAACAGGTACCCGAGTCCGATACCGAACGCGACGCCGAAGAACGCCCCGATCGCACCGAGTATGACCGATTCGACGAGAAACAGCTGGACGATGTCGCGTTTCCGCGCGCCGATCGCCTTCATGATTCCGATCTCCCGGGTCCGTTCGGTGACGCTTACGATCATGATGTTGGCGATTCCGATCGAGCCGACGAGCAGCGATATCGCGGCGATTCCGCCGATGAAGATCGTCAGTTGATCTACGATACCGGAGATCTGCTCGACGAGGTCGTCGAGCGTCTGCGCGACGATCTCGTGGTCGTCCGCTTTGAGTTCGTGCGCGTCTGAATCGGATTCGAGGTACGCCTCGACGTCGTCCTGTACGGAGTCGAGACCCTCGATACTCTCCGTTTTCACCAGTAGCGACGGGTAGCCCCGTTCCCGCGTGTCGCGCGGCGTCTCGACCGTCACCGTGTAGTGAGCGTCGAGCGGAACGTAGACCGTCGGGTTCGACGACGAACCCCCGAGGTCTACGTCGGCGACGCCGGCAACCGCGAAGTTCTCCGTCGATCCGTCTTCGAACGTGACGGTGATCTCGTCGTCTGCGGAGAGCTCCTCATCGAACAGACGAGCGGCCTGGAGGTTCACGATCGCCTCGTCCTCGGTCGAGAACGTCTCACCTTCCTCGAGCGGGTACAGTCCGTCTTCCTCGAACGGGGCGGGATTCGTCGCCTGTGCCGAGAATCCGCCGGTGATACTGTCGTCCCCGTGGGTCAGTTGGACCGGGGAAAGACTCCCGGTGGGTGCGACCCACTCGACGCCATCGATAGACTCGATCCGATCCACGTCGGATTCGGTGTAAATCGGTGATTGGACGTGCATAACGCCGGTTCCCGCGTCCGGCTCCGTTTGCGTCACCACCGACATCATCGGCTCGTTTTCGTCGTCGAGATCGCCCACGACGTCCGCGGTGAACGCGCCGCCGAGAATCATGAACGTGATCACCGAGGCGATGCCGATGATGACGCCGAGCGTGGTCAGCGTCGAGCGGAGCTTGTGCCCGACGATCGACCGCCAGCCGATACGGAGGCTTTCGCGGAGGTTCATTCGCTCCCCTCCGAACCCGACCGGTCGCGTCCGGACGCCGCCTTACTCCCCCGCACCTCCTCGATCTCGTCGAGCGTGCCGTCGACGAGATGGACGATCCGGTCGGCGTGTTCGGCGATAGCCCGCTCGTGAGTGACCATCAGGATCGTCCGACCGTCGTCGTGCAGTTCGCGAAACAGGTCCATGATCTCCGCGCCGGTCTCGGTGTCGAGGTTGCCCGTCGGCTCGTCGGCCAACAGGAGTGTCGGTTCGTTCGCCAGCGCACGGGCGATCGCGACGCGCTGGCGCTGCCCCCCGGAGAGCTCGCTCGGCGCGTGGTCGAGTCGGTCACCGAGTCCGACGCGCTCGAGGAGCGTGCGAGCGCGAGCACGACGGTCCTCGTCGACGACGTCGTGAAACACCATCGGCATGGTGACGTTCTCCGCGGCGGTCAGTCGTGGCATGAGATTGAACGTCTGGAAGACGAATCCGATCTCGGTGCCGCGAAGTCGCGCTCGGTCGCTCCCCGAAAGTGCCGTCACCGATCGACCGTCGATCTCGACGGTGCCCTCGTCGGGCGTGTCGAGACACCCGAACAGATTCATGAGCGTGCTCTTCCCCGATCCGCTCGGCCCCATGACCGCGGTGAACGACCCCTCCTCGAGGGACAGCGAGACCCCGTCGAGGGCGTGGACGGGCTCGCCGAGGTGGTACGTCCGACGAACGTCGGTGGCGGCGACCACGGTCGCCGTCTCACCCGGTGTACCCGGTTCGTGAACAGACATACGTGGAACTACATTTCGTTCTACATTATTGTATCGGCCCAGAAATAAGACAGGATAGTAGACAGGATCGGGCGACGGTGCGAACGGCGCTGTCGCGTCGCGTTCCTCGGGTCAGGACTCGACTTCGAACGTCTCGACCACCACCCCGTCCAGATCGAACAGTCGACCCTCGACCCCGTTTTCGGTCGACTCGAGCGTCGCGTACCCCGGCCGATTCCCCCGCGGGTCGGCGTGACTGCCCGGGTTCAACAGGAGGCAGTCGTCGGTCTCGATCACGGTCGGCCGGTGGGTGTGCCCGGAGACGACCAGCGCCGCCTCGCGCGAGCGCCCGAACATCCTGAGTCCCGTCTGGCCGCCGTCGCGGCGGTGGGTCACCGCGATTCGAATCCCGTCGTGTTCGATGGTCCGCGCCTCCGGCAACCGGTCGCGGACGCTCATCGAGTCGGTGTTGCCGAAGACGCCGTAGAGACGCGAACTCTCCGCCTGGAACGCCTCGAGCGCCGCCTCGCTGTTGAAATCGCCCGCGTGGATCACCGCCTCGGCTTCACGGACTGCCTCGAGTGCGGGACCCTCGAGTTCGTGGCCGCGGCTACTGTGGGTGTCCGAAAAGATCGCGATCATGACCGCGAATACGCGCTCCGGGGTGACGTTTGTTTCGGCCCGCGGGTGACGGTCAAATCCGCCCCCGAAGGACGAAACGAGACGCCGTGACGGCACGAACCCTTTTATCTGATGGAGTACCAATCACTCATCGTGTCCGAGACTGCCGGGTACATGCGGTTCTTCCCGTACGACGCCCCGTACGAGAATCAGGGCGAAGCGATGGATCGAATCCACAACGCCCTCGTCCGGGGACAGGACGTCCTCTTCGAGGGGGCCTGCGGAACTGGCAAGACGCTCTCCTCGCTCGTCCCCGCCCTCGAGGTCGCTCGAGAGCAGGACAAGACGGTCGTCATCACGACGAACGTCCACCAGCAGATGCGCCAGTTCGTCGCTGAAGCCAGCGCGATCACGCGCGAAGAACCCATCCGTGCAGTCGTTTTCAAAGGAAAGGCGTCGATGTGTCATATCGACGTCGGCTACGAGGAGTGTCAGGCGTTGCGCGACAACACTCGCGCGCTCGTCGACGCCGAACGCGACCGCACCCAGTTAGAGCGACGCCAGCGTGAACTCTTAGCGGAGAGCCAGGAAGGCGACGGCGGCGCTGCAGACGCCCGGAGCGCGGTCATGGACGAGTTGCAGTCGATCGAAGACGATATCGAGGATCTCGAGGACCAGAACGTCTGCGATCACTACCGGAACAACCTACGCGAAGACACCGAGGCGTTCTTCGGCTGGCTGTTCGAGGACGTGCGCACGCCCGACGACGTCTACGAGTACGCCGACGAGCGCCAACTCTGTGGCTACGAACTCCTCAAGGAGGGGATGGAAGGCGTCGACCTCGTCGTCTGTAACTACCACCACCTGCTCGACTCGACCATTCGCGAGCAGTTCTTCCGCTGGATCGGCCGCGACCCCGAAGACATCATCGCGGTCTTCGACGAGGCCCACAACGTCGAGGACGCCGCCCGTGACCACGCCTCGCGACACTGCTCGGAGCGCACGTTCGACTCCGCGCTCGACGAGTGCGAGGAGACCGACGACCCGCGAGCGAGCGACGCCGCGAACGTCCTCTCGGCGTTTCGCCGGGCGCTCGTGAAGACGTACGAGGACTCCTTCGGCTTCGGCGACCGCGAACGGATCGGCGAGAACTGGGAGGACGTCTCCGTCACCAACGAGGACCGCCGGGACGACCTCACGCTCGCCTTCCTCCAGCAGTACTCCGGGCAGGGGATCGACGGCGACCTCGAGGCGGCGATGAAACTCGGCCAACAGTTAGACGAGGAGTACGAGGAGGCCTACCGCAACGGCGAGAGCGCGACCCGCACGGAGTGTCAGACCCTGCAGGCCGCTGCGTTCGTCAGCGCGTGGATGAACGAGGGAGCCAAGCAGGGACTGTACCCCGTCGTCTCCGTCACCCGCGACGCCGGCACCGACGAGATCTACGGCCGCGCGGAGCTGTACACCTGCCTCCCGCGGCAGGTCACCGGCCGGCTGTTCGAGGAGGTGTACGCGACGGTCCTGATGAGCGCGACCATCCAGCCGTTCGACGTCACCGAGGACGTCCTCGGCCTCGCCGATCCCGTCACGATGGCCTACGGCCTCCAGTTCCCGGCGGAGTGTCGTCGAACCTACGCCGTCGAGACGCCGGCGCTGTTCTCGAGCGACCGGGACGACCCCGACGTCCAGGAGCAGGTCGCAGACGCCATTCGTGACGCAGTCCGGTTTACGCCCGGCAACACGCTCGTCTTCTTCCCGAACTACGCCGAGGCCGAGCGGTACGCGGACCGACTCCGACGGAGCGATTGCGAGGCGACGGTCTACCTCGACGAGCCGGGTGTCGCGGCCGAGGAGCTCCGCCAGCGGTTCGTCGCCGACGGGAACGGCGTGCTCCTGACGTCGCTGTGGGGCACGCTCGCGGAGGGCGTGAGTTTCGACGGCAAGGACGCCCGGACGGTGCTCGTGGTCGGCGTCCCCTATCCGCATCTGGACGACCGGGCCGAAGCCGTCCAGGACGCCTACGACGCAGCCTTCGAGGGGACCGAGACGGGGTGGCGCTACGCCGTCGAGATTCCGACCGTCCGCAAGACCCGACAGGCGTTGGGTCGGGTCATCCGCTCTCCGGAGGACGTCGGCGTCAGAGCCCTTCTGGATCGGCGCTACTCGAAGCGAGCGAAGTCGGATCTTGGGAAGTACAGCGTCAATCAGACGTTCCCCCACGACGAGCGCGAGGAGCTGATCGACATCGACCCCGAGAAGCTCAAGTTCGCGATGCTCAATTTCTTCGGCGATCACGACGCCTACGAGGGCGAGCCGCCGGCGCCATAGTGTCGGATTCCATCACTGGATACTAACCTCGTCGTTCCGCCACAGTCTTCTGAGCATGACGAGTCCGTACCCCGTCGTCAACACGCCACCGAGCAAAAACAGGTACGGGCCCGACGAACGGTCAGCCTCGAGAAACGCCCCTTCTGGCTCGGACGGCGGAACGTACGCGGTTACGGTGTCTCCCTCCGGATACTGATCGACGACCGATTGCGCCGACGAGCGTGTCGAATGACTGCTTCGCGAATCGGCTGGGTTGAGGTTCGAACTGCTGTACGTCGTTCCGTCGTACCGATACTCGAACTCGATAGCTGGATAGTATCGGGTTCCATCGCCGGTTTGTCGATCGATGTCCGTCTCGACGATCGTCGCCTCGACTTCGATGGCGTTCTCGAGGCGATCTTCCTGTGTGACGTAATCGGTCGATCCACCCCACAGCATCACGAGCCCGAGTACCAAAACGAGTCCACAGCGGTAGCGTGCTTTTCGAGCGGTCGTCTCGTCTGAATCGTCGTCAACGCCCGATAACAGTGGTAAAATCATTGATCTCGAGTTGGATGTGTCGGCTACAGATCACGAGAAGGACATACTCGATAATATTTGTGAGGGAACATCTTGACACTCCAAATAAAAACACGTTGTTTGAATTCTATTTGTCGCCCTCATATCTAACCCTTGTTACATCGTGTTTATTGTGTGGGTTGTTTGCGCACAACAAATGCGTGCGGCGAGGTGAGAGAAATGGGAAAAGCCGACGTATTCGTCCTCCTACGCCGGCAGCGACACCCGACTCACGGGTAACTTGTACGTCCCGTCCCAGAACTCGAGTTCGCTCACCGTCCACTGCACCGGTTCGATCGCCCGGTCGGCTACCCGGCGAGCGTCCTCGAGATCCCCGCCACGGGCGAGGGTCACGTGCGGGACGTAGTCCTCGCCTTCCAGCCCGTCCGTCGCGCCGAAGACCTCGACGAGATCGGCGTGGATCCCCTCGAGACCGGGACTCTCGACGGCGAGGTAGACGACGGGGGCGCTGCCCAGCGGTGGGGCTTCGAAGTAGTCGATGCCCGTGATACGGGCTTCGACGGCGGGGGAACCCTCGAGTGCGCGGTGGGCGCGGTGTTGGAGCTGGGCGACGTGGTCGTCGTCGGCGTCGCCGAGGCGTTTGAGGAGACAGGAGTGGTCGTCGCGGACGGTCTGGAATCCCTGCAGCTCGGGGAAGAGGTCGTCCGCGATCTGGCGGACACGGCCGGGAACGGGGACGTTGACGCTGTACACGTGGGCGAGTCTAGGAACGGATGGAGTATGAGTCTGGTGTTCGCGTTCGCTGCGTGCTCTTCCGCCGACCGCGAGCGGTGCCGATCAGAGCCGGTCGACCAGCCAGAGCACGATCAGGACGGCGATCGCGAGTTGGACGACGAAGAAAAACGGTCCCAGCAGGCTGGCGACACTGCTGATGAGCGCACCGACGATCTGCAAGACGAGCAACACCGCGACCAGCGCGAGCACGATCTTGAGCAGGGACTCTACCTCGAGCTCACCACGAGTGTTTCGATTGCGCATACATTCACGAACACCGGACAGTGTGAAAAACGTGTCGTCGTGGGGTTTTAGGGCTCTCACAGAGTGACCGTGGTCGGAAAGACCTATTTAGACGGCCATGCCATCTCGTGGTAATGGACGCCAGGGCGGTTCGAGCACTGCTTTGCTGTCTGGTGGTGCTCGGTGGGATGGGTGCCAGTGTTGGACTGGCTCCACTCGTCGGTGCCGGAACGGCGGTCGGTCACGACGGACCGATCGCCGCCGACGTCGACGGGTCCGGTTCGGGGATCGACACTGACAGTACCAGTGCGACGGCTGCAGACGCACACGTCAGTTCCCGACAGGAGGAGGAACCGTCCCTGAGCGGTTACTACAGGATCAACGTCGAGATCGACCTCCACGGCAACGGCTCTGCCACGTGGGCCGTCGAGTACCGGTATCGACTCGACGACGGAAACGAGACCGTCGACTGGGAGTCGCTCCGACAGGACATCGAGGACAGACCCGAGGCCTACCTCGAGTCGTTCGAGGATCGTCGAGAGGAGACGCTCGTCGCCGCCGAGAACGAGACCGGCCGGAACATGACGATGTCGAACTTCGCCGTCGAAACCGACGAGAGTGCGGACCCACAGTACGGCAAGGTCCGCTTTACCTTCGACTGGGGCTCGTTCTCACACGTCGAGGTGAACCGAATCGAAGCCGGGGACGCACTCGAGGGGTTCGTCATCGACGAGCGAACGCGACTGATCGTCAGCTGGCCGGACGAGTACCAGAACGCCTCGATCGAACCGGAGCCGGACGATAGCGGGGAGAGGTCTGTCCTCTGGTCCGGCGAGGAGACCCGTGAGTTCGTCGACGGCGAACCGCGGATCGAGTTGATCCAGACCGGTGGCGACCCGATCCAGTCGCCGAGTGACGCTCGCGAAGAGCTGCCGCTGTCCTGGCTCGCCGGACTCGGAATCGGCCTGCTGGCGGCGCTGGCCGTCGGCTGGTGGTGGATGACACAACGCGAGGAGAGTGGAGACAGGGACGGGGACACGAGCGACCAACCGGCCGGCTCGGTCGCGAACGCGGAACCAGCGACGGACGTCGACGAACCGGACGAACCGACGGGCCCACCGCTCGAACTGCTGAGCAACGAAGAACGCGTCATGCGACTGCTCGAGCAACACGGCGGGCGGATCAAACAACAGCAGGTCGTCGCCGAACTCGACTGGACGGAGGCCAAGACCAGTCAGGTCGTCAGCGGGCTTCGCGAGGAAGAGCAGATCGAAGTGTTCCGAATCGGGCGCGAGAACGTGCTGTCCATCCCGGACGACGCGGACGACCGTGTCGGTCTCGAGACCGACGCCGACGAAGACGAACTCGACGCCAGCGGCGAGCCGTGAGGTTGGTGTGTTCCAACACACCACATAAACTCGACTGACAATCGGTAATTCGGACTACGAACGCCTCCGTGAGACCCTCGCGGGGCCGTAACATTTGCCTCACCGGAATGTTTTAATATGACGCTCACTAGAGTCTCTCAGTATATGTCCGAGTCCGCGTCTACCGTCGGCGTTCTCTTCGGTAGCGACGCGGCCGCCGTTGCTCGACGACCGCGACCGGGCCGGTAGGCCCATCATTATTTCACTTCCCGTCTTTCGTATTCGACCAAATTGCCGAGAGTTCAAAATATTCCGGTTAGCACCCGCTCTTTCTAAATAATTCACGTCTAAAACCGACGAATTTAAGGCCGTTCTTCGATTCCACTCGAGTACGACATGACACGCGTTGCACTCGCGTTTTCGGGTGGCCTGGACACGACGATCTGTGTCCCGCTGCTCGAGGAAGAATACGGATACGACGACGTCATCGGCGTCACTGTCGACGTTGGCCAGCCAGCGTCGGAGTTCGACGAAGCCGAAGAAACCGCCGAGGCGCTGGGCCTCGAGCACTACGTCGTCGATGCGCGAGCGGAATTCGCCCAACTCTGTCTCGACGGCGTCCGCGCGAACGCCACCTATCAGGGCTACCCGCTCGGAACCGCACTCGCACGCCCGGTGATCGCCGAAGCGATCCTCGAGGTCGCGATCGAGAACGACTGCGACGCCCTCGCCCACGGCTGTACGGGCAAGGGCAACGACCAGCTCCGGTTCGAGGCCATCTGGCGCGACTCGGATCTCGAGGTCTTCGCGCCGATCCGCGAACTCGGGCTCACGCGCGAGTGGGAACAGGAGTACGCCGCCGAGAAGAACCTGCCCGTCGAGGGCGGTAACGAAGGCGACTGGAGTATCGACACCAACATCTGGAGCCGCTCGATCGAGGGCGACGAACTCGAGGATCCCAACTACGTCCCACCGGCGGACATCTACGAGTGGACCCAGGACCCATCGGGTGAGACCGAAGAGATCGAGATCACCTTCGAGAAGGGGTATCCGGTGGCCGTCGATGGCGACGAGATGGACCCCGTCGAACTCATCGAGTACCTGAACGAACTCGCCGGCTCCTACGGCGTCGGACGGACCGACTCGATGGAAGATCGCATGCTCGGGCTCAAGGTTCGCGAGAACTACGAACACCCCGCAGCGACGACGCTGCTCAACGCCCACGAGGCCCTCGAGGCGCTCGTGCTCACGCAGGAAGAACGCGAGTTCAAGCAGCTGGTCGACCAGCGCTGGTCGAAGAAGGGCTACGAAGGGTTAGTCGACGCCCCGCTCGTGGACGCACTCGAGGGGTTCATCGACGAGACCCAGAAACGCGTCACGGGAACGGTGAAGATCCGCTTCGAGGGCGGACAGGCTCGTCCGGTCGGCCGCGACAGCAAGTACGCGGCGTACTCGGCGGCCCACGCCTCCTTCGACACCGAGACCGTCGGCAAGATCAAGCAGGAAGACGCGACGGGCGTCGCGAAGTACCACGGCTTCCAGCGTCGTCTGGCCAAGAAGGTAACCGAAGACGAGGACGGCGACGACGAGACCGTCGAACTCGCGACCGACGGCGGCGATCAGGAACAGTAACATGACCGGAGAGGACTCCACGGAGGGCGAGAGCGTCATCCGCCGCGACCGCTTTAGCGGCGGCCCCGCCCGGAGTTTCCTCTCGTCGCTCGCGGCGGACGAGCGGATCTTCGCGGCCGACCTCGCGGTCGACCGCGCGCACGTGGTGATGCTCGCAGAGCAGGGGATCGTCGAGAGCGAGACCGCAGGCGAGATCCTCACCGCACTCGACGCCGTCGAGGTCGACGGCCACGGCTCCCTGCCCGACGGCGAGGACGTCCACGAAGCGATCGAGACCGCCGTCATCGAACGCATCGGCGCCGACGGCGGGAAGATGCACACCGCGCGCTCGAGAAACGACGAGGTCGCGACGTGTATTCGCTATCGCTTCCGCGAGGACGTCCTCGAGGCTCTCGAGGCGACCCTCGGGTTGCGCAAGGCGTTGTGTGAGGTGGCCCAAACGCACACGGAGACGGTGATGCCCGGCTACACCCACCTCCAGCCCGCCCAGCCGATCACGGTCGCTCACTGGGCACTCTCTTACGAGGGGGCCGTTCGCCGCGACACCGAACGGCTGCTCGAGGCCTACGCGAGGGTCAACCAGTCGCCACTCGGCGCCGCGGCGTTCGCCGGGACGACGTTCGATATTGACCGCGAGCGCACCGCCGACCTGCTGGGCTTCGACGCCGTTCTCGCGAACTCGATGGACGCCTCCTCGAGCCGGGACTTCCTGCTCGAGACGACCCAGGCGCTGTCGACGCTGGCGACGACGCTGTCGGGGCTCGCCGAGGACCTCGTCGTCTTCGCCAACCGCGGCTTCGTCAAGATTTCCGACGACTACTCCTCGACGTCGTCGATCATGCCCCAGAAGAAGAACCCGGACACGCTCGAGTTGGTCCGCGCGACCGCGGGCGACGCGGCGGCCGGGGTACAGGGGCTGACGACGACGCTCAAGGGGCTCCCGCGCGCGTACAATATCGACCTCCAGCGGGCGACACCCCACGCCTGGGAGACCGTCGACGACGTCACTGACGCGACGGAAGTCGCAGCGGGCGCCGTCGCTTCTGCCGACTGGAACGAGGAGACCCTCGCCGCGGAGGCGGGTGCCGGCTTCTCGACGGCGACCGGCGTCGCCGACCTGCTGGCCGCGAACGGGTTGCCGTTCCGGACGGCCCACGAGTTGGTGGCCATTGCAGCCGACAACGGCGCGGACTACGACGCCCTCGAAGCCGCCTCCCGGGAGGTTCTGGGTGACTCCCTCGAAGCGCACGTCGATCCCGCCGCTGTCGAAGCGGCCCTCGACCCCGTCGAGAGCGTCGCCTCCCGGAACTCACAGGGCGGCCCCGCACCCGAGGCCGTCGCGGCGCAACTCGAAGTCGCCGAGGACGCAGTCGCCGACGACGAGGAGCGGGTTGGCGACCGGCGAGAGGGTCTCGAGGCGGCGTCGACGACCCTTCGCGAGGAGGTGAACGCGTATGTGTGATTCGCGGACACGTCCGCGAGTCGTGGATTCGTGCTCGCGGCCGCTTCCGCGGGCCGTGGGCCCGCCGCCGTCCCCCTCCGGGGACAAACTACCTACCTGATGATACGTCACGAACCATCCGGCACGCGGCAGGACTCTCACGCGATTAGACGGTAGTCTCGGTCACTTAATTTTCCTGGTAAGTTCGAAGGGTTTAAGGGTGATGGCCCCCGAGTTGGGGGTACAATGACCGAATGTGTCGAGTGTGGGGCGGACGTGACCCTGCACGACGATCTGGAAGTTGGAGAAATCGTCGACTGTACCACCTGCGGAGCCGAACTCGAAGTCGTCGACACCGAGCCGCCAGTCCTCGAGCGAGCCCCGGAGCTCGAAGAGGACTGGGGTGAATAGCTTTGCAGACAGTCACAGCCACAACGAGAACACGAACACACGCACGCGGTGACCACCGGAGGACTCACACAACATGAACGTCGGACTACTTTATTCCCGGATACGGAAAGACGAGAAGCTCCTGCTGTCCGAGCTTCGCGAGCGCGGCCACGACGTCGAGAAGATCGACGTCCGCAAACAGCGGTTCAACCTCGCAGAGGCTCCAGAGGCCTTCGCGGATCTCGACATCGTCGTCGACCGCTGTCTCGCGACCAGCCGCAGCCTCTACGCGACGCAGTTCTGTGAGGCCTACGGCGTCCCCGTCGTCAACAGCCACGAGACGGCCGAGATCTGCTCGGACAAAGTGAAAAACAGCTTGGCACTCGAGGCCGCGGGCGTTCCCACGCCCAACACGGACGTCGCCTTCACGACGGAGGCGGCCCTCGAGTCCATCGAGGAATTCGGCTACCCCTGCGTCCTCAAGCCGGTGATCGGCTCGTGGGGACGTCTGATGGCCAAGATCGACTCCCGCGACGCCGCGGAGGCGATCTTAGAGCACAAGGCGACGCTCGGACACTACGAGCACAAGGTGTTCTACGTCCAGGAGTTCGTCGAGAAACCCGGTCGCGACATCCGCGTGCTCGCGGTCGACGGTGAACCGATCGCCGCGATGGCCCGCTCGTCGGATCACTGGCTCACCAACGCCGCGAAAGGTGCCGAGACCGAACCGTTCGAACTCGATGCCCGAGCCGAGGAGTTGGTCCAGCAGGCCAGCGACGCCGTCGGCGGCGGCCTTCTGGGAGTGGATCTCATGGAAGCCGGCGACGATTATACCGTCCACGAAGTCAACCACACCGTCGAGTTCAAAGCCCTCGACGGCGCCGTCGAGACCGACATCGCCGGCACCGTCGTCGACTGGCTCGAGCAGAAAGTCGATGCCGAAAGTCTCGAGGTGACCGCCTGATGGCGGCCGGGGAAACCCAGGAGTCGGACGCCGCGAGCGAGACCGTCACCGCCACCGTCATCGGCGGCAGCGGCTTCACGGGCGGCGAGCTACTGCGGTTGCTCGCCGGTCACCCTAACTTCGAGATCAGCGAGGTCACCAGCCGATCGAAAGCCGGCAAGAGCGTCGGCTCGGTCCACCCGCCGCTTCGCGGGACCGACCTTCGCTTCACCGAACCCGACGATCTCGAGCCCGTCGACGTCCTCTTCGCCGCGACGCCACACGGCGTCTCGATGGGACAGATCGACGACTTTTTCGACATCGCTGAGACGGTCGTCGACCTCTCGGCGGACTTCCGCCTCGAGACCGAAGCCCAGTACGACGAGTGGTACGACGGACACAGTGCTCCCGAATACCTCGAGAAGGCCGAGTACGCACTGCCGGAAATCAACCGGGAGAACCTGCCCGGCGCCGAACTCATCGCCGGCGGCGGCTGTAACGCCACGGCCACCATTCTGGGACTCTACCCGCTGTTCGAGAGCGGCATTTTAGAGGGCGGCGAACAGGTCGTCGTCGACGTCAAAGTCGGCTCCTCCGAGGGCGGCGCCGGCGGCGGCGACGCCTCCTCGCATCCGGAGCGGTCGGGTGTCGTCCGGCCGTACGCGCCGACGGGCCACCGCCACGAGGCCGAGATCGAACAGTTCCTCGGCACCTCGGTGGCGTTCACCTGCCACGCCGTGGACATGATCCGCGGCGCCAGCGCGACCAGCCACGTCTTCCCGTCGGGACCGGTCTCGAAGGGCGACCTCTGGAAGGCCTACCGCGGCGCCTACGAGGACGAGCCGTTCGTCCGCATGGCCGCCGGCGGCTCCGGGGTCTACCGGTATCCGGAACCGAAGTCGGTCGCGGGGACCAACGTGGCCGAGGTCGGCTTCGAACTCGACCCCTCGAACAAGCGCATCGTCGTCTTCTCGGCGATCGACAACATGATGAAGGGATCGGCCGGCCAGGCCGTCCACGCCGCGAACATCGCGCTTGGATTCGAGGAGACGGCCGGCCTCGAGTTCCTCGGATTACATCCCGTGGGGGCGCCCTGAGATGACGGTCGTCGTCAAGATCGGCGGCGCTCGCGCGGTCAACCCCGAAGGAGCCCTGGCGGACGTCGCGAGCCTCGTCGCAGACGGCGAGGACGTCGTACTCACCCACGGCGGGTCGACCGCCGTCGACGAGACGCTCGAGGACCTCGGTCGGGAACCGACGTACGTCGAGACCCCCGGCGGCGTCGTCGGGCGATTCACCGACGAGGAGACCATGGACGTGTTCAAGATGGTCATGCCGGGCAAGCTCAACACGGATCTCGTAGAGAGCCTACAGAACCTCGCGGTCGACGCGGTCGGCCTCTCAGGTACCGACGGCAAACTCCTCGAGGGCAAGCGCAAGTCGGCCGTCCGCGTGAAAGAAGACGGCAAGAAGAAGATCAAGCGCGGCGACCACTCGGGGAAGATCGAGTCCGTCAACGCGGACCTCCTCGAGACCGTCCTCGCGGGCGGGTACACGCCCGTCGTCTCCGTTCCCGTGCTGGGCAAAGAGAAAGGCGGCGGCTACACGGCGGTCAACGCCGATGCCGACCGCGCGGCCGCCGCAATTGCGGGCGCGCTCGAGGCCGACCTCGTCGTGCTCACGGACGTTTCGGGGATCTACGAGGATCCCGACGACGAGTCGACGAAGATCGATTCGGCGGCGACGCCCGAGGCGTTCGAAGCGGTCAAAACGGCCGCCGAAGGCTTCATGACGAAGAAAGTGATGGCGGCCGAGGAGGCGCTTTCGGGCGGCGCGACGTCCGTGATCGTCGCGACCGCGAACGCAGACGAGCCGATCTCGAGTGCGCTGGCCGGTGAGGGGACGACCCTCGAGCCGGGCGTGCTCGTCGATACTGAAACAGAGGAGGCGGCGCAATGAGCGACCTCGACTTCGTCTCCGGCGGCAAGCCCATCGGGCTCGAACGCGGCGAGGGGACGTCCCTCTACACCGCCGACGGCACGGAGTACATCGACGCCGGCGCGAGTTTCGCGTGTACGCCGCTGGGTCACAGCCATCCCGCAGTGGTCGAGGCGGTTCAGGAGCAGGTCGGCGACCTGACGTTCGTCGACTCCTCGTACCCAGTGCAGTCGCGCGAGGACGCCTACGCCGCACTGGTCGCGGCGACACCGGACGGACTCGACTCGGCCTGGTTCTGTAACTCCGGGACCGAGGCCAACGAGGCCGCCCTGAAGTTCGCTCGCTCGGCCACGGGGAACTCGAAGATCGTCGCTGCGACCCGCTCGTTCCACGGCCGGACGATGGGCGCGCTCGCGGCGACCTGGAAGGACAAGTACAAGAAACCCTTCGAGCCCCTGGCCGGCGACGTGGAGTTCGTCCCCTACGGCGATAGCGAGGAACTTGCGGCCGCCGTCGACGACGAGACCGCAGCCGTGATCTTAGAGCCGATTCAGGGCGAGGGCGGGATCAACGTCCCGCCGGCGGGCTACCTCGAGACCGCACGCGACTGTACCGAAGACGCGGGAGCGGCGCTCGTCTTAGACGAGGTCCAGACCGGAATGGGCCGGACGGGCGAGATGTGGGCCTGCCAGAAGGCGGGCGTCACGCCCGACGTGCTCACGACGGCGAAGGGCCTGGGCAACGGCCTGCCCGTCGGCGCGGTCGCAGTACAGGACTGGGTCGCCGAGGGCGCGGCCTCGCACAACGCGACGTTCAGCGGCGGCCCGGTCGTCGCCGCGGCGGTCAACGCGACCGTCTCAACGCTGGTCGAAGAGGAGTGGCCCGCCCACGCCGCCGAGATGGGGGAGTACCTCACCGCGGAACTCGAGGCGGCGCTTGGCGACGAGATACGCGAGGTCCGCGGAGAGGGCCTGCTCGTCGGGATCGAGTTGAAACGCGGCGCGAACCGCGTCGCCCGCGACCTGGCGATGAACCACCAGATTCTGGCGCTGCCGGCGGGACGGACCGTCCTACGACTGCTCCCGCCGCTCGTGATCGACGAGGCGGTAGCCGACGAGCTCGTCGAGGCGTTGACCGCGACCGTTGCGCCCGAGGCACAGTCAGACGCATGAACGTGAGCATGACCGACACCGACACGGCCGACGTCTCGTTCGAGGACGCTCGCGAACTGCTGGTCGATCTCGTCTCGATTCCCTCGCCGTCGGGCGAGGAGGCGGCGGCTGCCGAGCGACTCGCCGACTTCTTCGAGGCCCACGACCGCGAGGTCTGGATCGACGACGTCGGAAACGTCCGCGCGCCGGCTGACGACGCCGTCTTGCTGACGTCCCACATCGACACGGTGCCGGGCGAGATCCCGGTTCGAGTGGAAACGGAGGACGGCGAGGAAGTCCTCTGGGGACGCGGCAGCGTCGACGCTACCGGCCCGCTCGCGGCGATGGCCGCCGCGGCGGTCCGCACCGGCGTCTCCTTCGTCGGCGTCGTCGGCGAGGAGACGAACTCGAGGGGCGCACGTCACCTCGTGAAAGATCGTGAGGCACCCGAAGCGGTGGTCAACGGCGAACCGAGCGGCGTGACCGGTATCACCCTCGGCTACCGCGGCTTCCTCGCGGGAACCTACGTTGCGACCAGCGAGTCGGGACACACCTCGCGTCCCGATCCGAACGCCATCCAGCACGCGATGCGCTGGTGGACGACCGTCGAGGACGCCTTCGAGACCGACGACTACGAACCCGTCTTCGAGCAGGTGACGACCAAACCCGTCGACGTCGACGGCGGAACCAGCGACGACGGCCTCTCCGTCGAGACGACGATGGACGTCCAGCTTCGGATCCCCCCGAGTCTGGACGCCGAATCGGTCCGCGAGACCGCCGAAGCCCACCTCGAGATGGGTACCGTCTCGTGGGACGAGCCGATTCCGCCGGTGATGGAGAGCCCGCGAACCGAAATCGCTCGCGCGTTCCGTGTCGCGATTCGCGCCGAAGACGAGGAGCCGCGCTTGCTCCGCAAGACCGGAACCAGCGACATGAACCTCTACGCCGGCGCGTGGGACTGTCCGATGGTCACCTACGGGCCCGGCGACTCCGACCTGGATCACGCCCCCGACGAGCGGCTGTCGCTCTCGGCGTTCGACCGGTCGGTCGCCATCTTAGAGCGTGTCGCGACGACGCTGAGAGGTGAAGACGAATGAGTTCACAGACAGATACCGACACGACCGCCGAGGTCAGACACTTCATCGACGTCGACGACCTCTCTCGAGACGAACTGTTCGCGGTCCTCGACCGAGCGGCGGCGTACAAACTCGCCCAACAGAACGGCGACGATCATGCCGATCTGGCGGGGCAGACCCTCGGCATGCTCTTCCAGAAGCCGAGTACGCGCACCCGCGTCTCCTTCGAGACCGGAATGACCCAGCTGGGCGGCCACGCCATCTTCCTCGGCGCCGACGACATCCAGCTGGGACGGGGCGAGCCCCTGAAGGACACCTCGAGAACCCTCTCGCGATACGTCGACTGCGTGATGGCGCGGGTGTTCAAACACGAGAACATGGAGGTGCTCGCGGAGTACGCCGACGTCCCGATCGTCAACGGGCTCACCGACGACGCCCACCCCTGCCAGACGCTGGCGGATCTGCTGACGATCCGCGAGCACTTCGGTGGGTTCGACGGCGTCTCCGGAAGCGAAGCGAGCGGAGGCTCGTCGGATGGAAGATCCGACGGTGTGTCGGTGACCTGGATCGGCGACGGCAACAACGTCGCCCAGTCGCTCGTCCTCGGCTGTGCGATCACCGGGATCGACCTCACCGTCGTCACACCACCCGAACACGCCGTCGACGATGCCGTCGTGGAGCGTGCCGCCGAACTCGGCGAGGCGCCGGAGACGACGACCGACCCGCTCGAGGCGGTCGCGGGCGCGAACGTCGTCTACACCGACGTCTGGGTGAGCATGGGCCAAGAGGACGAACGCGACACGCGCCTGCGCCGGTTCGACGGCTTTCAGGTCAACGAGACGTTGCTCGAGGCGGCCGACGACCCGGTCGTCATGCACTGTCTGCCCGCCCATCGCGGCGAGGAGATCACCGACGACGTCATCGAGAGCGATCAGTCGATCGTCTTCGAGCAGGCCGAGAATCGCCTGCACGCCCAGAAGGCGTTGCTGGCGACGCTGGTCGAGTAGCGCGATCGGACAGTCTCGAGTCCAGGCCCGGACTCGGGATACGGTTTCGAACGGCGGTGTCTGCGTATCGGTTCGATCGTCGTTTCTCGCTGTCTTCCTCATCGAGACCGACGAGTCGATGCGGACAACTGTTTCTCGCACGACCGTCCAGAACGTCGATTCAACTGACCGACATTAATACCGGCTTCTCGTCACCGTCGACCCTGCTGAACACCGTTAGCGACCGCATTACTAATGGCCCACTTTGCCTACGTCGACGTGGCAGCATGGCACTCAGGCTGCTGCTCGCCACGCACTCACTGCCTGGGGGCAAGTGAAAGACCCGTGACGGGTCGCGTGAGTGAGCGATGGGGACGAAGAAGGGATATCATCGGACACCGGGTGGCGTCCATTTTTGGTGTGTTCGAATCGGGTACGGAGTGGCGATCATCGACCATCGATCGCTGAACATCGAACGGCGACCACTCGAGGCGCCGAGGCCAAACCCACCCACTTTTCCTCCCCGCGCGCCTCTCGGCTCGTAATGAGTCTCAGTCTATCCGCCGAGAGACAGGAGCCACCGGCCGAGGCGGCCGACGGCGCCTGGCTCGAGTGCATCGAGTGCGGTGACACCTTCGGGCCCTTCGACGCAGTCCGGTACACCTGCGACGACTGCGACGGCTTGCTCGAGGTCCGCTACACCGACCTGCCGACGTTCGAGGACTTCTCGGGCAGCGGCGTCTGGCGGTACAACGCGGCCCTGCCCCTGGAATCGGGCGTCACGATCCAGGAGGGGGCGACGCCGCTGTACCGCGTGCCCCGTCTCGAGGACGATGTCGGCGTGGAAGCCCTCCGGATCAAACACGAGGGAATGAATCCGACGGGATCGTTCAAAGACCGCGGAATGACCGTCGGGGTCGCCGTCGCCCGCGAACTGGGCGTCGACCGGCTCGCCTGCGCCTCCACGGGGAACACGAGCGCCGCTCTCGCCGCCTACGGCTCGCGAGCGGGGATGCAGACGCTCGTCTTGCTCCCCGCCGGCAAGGTCGCCGCCGGGAAGGTCGCCCAGGCCAGTCTCCACGGCGCGCGCATCCTCGAGGTCGACGGCAACTTCGACGCCTGCCTCGACGTCGTCCAGGACCTCGCTGCCCGCGGCGAGGCCTACCTGCTGAACTCGCTGAATCCCTTCCGACTCGAGGGCCAGAAGACGATCGGCCTCGAGATTCTCGAGGCGTTTCTCGCCGACTACGACGCCGTCCCGGACCGGATCGTCCTACCGGTGGGCAACGCGGGCAACACCGCAGCGCTGTACAAGGCGTTTCGCGAACTCGTCCAGTCGGGCGCGCTCGCCCGCGAGGACGTCCCCAAACTCACGGGCGTCCAGGCCGAGGGCGCGGCGCCGATGGTCGAGGCCGTCGAGAACGACGCGGACGAGGTCCGCCGCTGGGACGACGTCGAGACGCGGGCGACCGCCATCCGAATCGGGAACCCGGTCAACGCGCCCAAGGCGCTGCCGGGGATTCGCGAGACCGGCGGGACCGCAGTCTCGGTTTCCGACGAGGAAATCACCGACGCCCAGCGCGACCTCGCGGGCGAGGGGATCGGCGTCGAACCCGCCTCCGCGGCCTCGCTCGCCGGACTGCGAAAACTGCGCGCCGAGGGCGTCGTCGACAGCGACGAGCGCGTCGTTTGTCTCACGACCGGCCACCTCCTGAAAGACCCCGACGCCGCCGCCGCGGCCGGCAACGATCCGGAACCGGTTCCGGCGGAGACCGAAGGCGTCCTCGAGCACTTGCAGGGCTGACTTCCCGCTTCGACTCGGTTTTCAGACGCTCGAACGACACCCGTCAGACTCGTCTGACGGACGACTGACTGACACTTTAGTCGGATCGGATCGTAGGAATAGTCCCGATGTCAGCCGCGCATCGCCACACCACCCCAGACCCCGACCACAACTCCCCCGCTGGCGCTTCATCGTCGCACCTCGAGACACCCCACACCGACTCGCGCGTCGACGACGCGTCACCTCCGAGTGTATCGCCGACCGAGTACAGCAGTTCTCGGTCCAGACGCCAACATCCCTGTCAGACGCAGTCATACACACAATCGACAGCCGGGCACACGCGAACGCAGACGGACGCGCTCACCGCCCAAATCGAACAGACGCAGTTGCGAACCCGCGTCGCCGCACTCGAGCGAGAACTCGCCGCGAGCCGGCGCAACCAGCAAGCGATCGTCGACCAGTACGAACGCGTCCTCGAGGACCGCGAGTGCTGTGCCGAGAAACCGGATCGCGAGACGGAGTCGACTGCCGTCGGGCAGCGTCGAACGGATGACGGCTCCGACGACGCACGGTCCCGGGCTGAGTCAGAGTCGAGTTCAGGTTCCGATTCGAAAGGAAGCATCGCCGAACTGGGCGCACACGTTCGGCGGGCTCTCGCGAGCGTCTCCCGCTAACCGCGACACCCTCCGCACCCACGTCTACAGAGGCACCCGTTTCGCCGTTCGGTTCGTTTTTCTCGAGACCGCGAGCGACTCGCTCGCCGGGTCACATCGTCGTCCGAACGCGGGGTTCGAGGGCTATCGACGAGTTCGGAAGGAGTTCGCCGTGGGCGTGCTGACCGTAGCACGTGACTCGAGGTTGAATGTGAACGCATATCGGTGACTGTCGACGGTCCGTCTCGAAAAAACGTCCGAGCGACAGCGTCCGAAACGCGCGATCAGGACTGGCCGTTCAGCGTGATGTAGCGGACGCCGATGACTCGCTCGTCGGACTCGAGTTCCTCGCGTGCCGCGTCGGGGACTTCGCCGTCGACGTTGTACACCGTCAGCGCCTCGCCGCCGATGGCTTCGCGGGCGTTGAACATACCGGCGATGTTGACGCCGTGGTTGCCCATGACGGTCCCGATGAGGCCGATGACGCCCGGTTCGTCCGTGTTGCGCGTGATGACCATCCGTCCGTGGGGGATGGCGTCGACGCGGTAGCCGTCGACGCGGACGATCCGCGGGTCGTTGCCGGCGAAGAGGGTCCCGTCGACGGAGACCTCGTCCTCGCCGTCGCTGACGGCCACGGAGATCAGACTCTGGAAGTCCTCAGCCTGCTTGGTCTTTGACTCGGTAACGTCGACGCCGCGGTCCTCGGCGATCTGGGGCGCGTTGACCGCGTTGACCTGCCACTCGAGCGGCGAGAAGACGCCCTTCAGTGCCGAGGCGGTGACGAAGTCGACGTCCTCGTCGGCAATGTCGCCCTCGTAGGTGACCTCGATGGACGCGATACGACCGTCGAGTAACTGTGCGGCGACCTTGCCGGCGGTCTCGGCTAAGTCGACGTAGGGCTCGAGGCGGGGGAACGCGCTCTCGTCGATCGAGGGCGCGTTGAGCGCGTTCATGACGGGCTCGTTCTCGAGTGCGGCGACGACCTGTTCGGCCGTCGAGGTCGCGACGTTCTCCTGGGCCGCCTCCGTGGAGGCGCCGAGGTGGGGCGTGACGATGATGTCGTCGACGTACAGCAGCGGCGAGTCCTCGGGAAGTGGTTCCTCCGCGAAGACGTCCAGTGCCGCACCGGCGACGGTGCCGTCTTCGACTTTCGCCGCCAGCGCGTCCTCGTCGACGACGCCGCCGCGAGCGCAGTTGACCAGATAGCCGCCCTCGAGCAGTTCGAGTTCCTCGTCGCTGATCAGGTCCTCGGTTTCGGGGGTCAACGGCGTGTGGACGGTGACGAAGTCCGCACGCTCGATACACTCCTCGAACTCGACGAGTTCGGCGCCGATGCGCTCGACGCGCTCTTCGCTGATGTAGGGGTCGAACGTGACGATGTCCATCCCCAGCGAGTCGAGTTTCTTCGCGACCTCCTGGCCGACGCGGCCGAAGCCGACGACGCCCAGGGTCTTGCCGTTGACTTCGGCCCCGAGGTAGTCGCTTTTGGCCCACTCGCCGGCTTTCAGTCGGGTGTGTGCCTGCGGGATCGAGCGCGCCGCGGCGAACGCCATCGCGACGGTGTGCTCTGCGGCCGCACGGACGTTCCCTTCGGGGGCGTTCGCGACGATCACGCCGTGTTCGGTGGCGGCGTCTCTGTCGATGTTGTCGACGCCGATGCCCGCCCGGCCGACGATGACGAGGTCGTCGGCCGCCTCGAACACCTCTTCGGTGACTTCGGTTCCCGACCGAACGATCAACGCGTTGGCGTCGGAAACTGCCTCGAGGAGGTCCTCGCCCTCGATTTCGTAGTCTGTTCGGACGTCGTGGCCTGCTTCACGGAGTACGTCCAGACCCGCGTCGGCGATCGGGTCTGTGACCAGCACCTTCATGCGCGAGTCAACCGGTCGGAGCGGGTAAACCCTTCCGTTGTGTGCAGAACTGGCAGTTTTCGGTCCGCGTTAGCGAGTGACTTGGTCGTTCGTTCGAAAATCGATCGCTGGCGTGATCGCCACGCGCCCAGAGAGAAACCTGAACTGGTTTATCCCGTCGGCGATAACCGCGCAGCATGACACTCGTCGCCTTCGACTTCGACGGGACGCTATCGGACTCGGAGATGACCGTCCTCCTCGGCGAACGGATCGACGTCGCCGACGAGATGGCCGACATCACCGAACGCGCGATGAACGACGAAATCGGCTACGCCGAGAGCCTGCGCCAGCGCGCGGCGCTGCTCGAGGGACTGCCGAACGCGGAGGCCGAGGCCGCCTACGATCGGGTCGAACTCCGCCCGGACGCTGCCTCTCTCATCGACGCCCTCAACGGAGCGGGCATCACCACCGCGATCCTCACCGGCGGCTTCCAGCGCGGCGTCGAGAGTGCCCTCGAACGCGAGGGGACCGCAGTCGACCACATCGTCTCCAACCGCCTCCCCGTCGCCGACGGCGAACTCACCGGCGACGTCGAAGGATCACTCATCGAGGGGACCAAAGACACCGCCCTCGAGACCCTCGCGGACGCACAGGGCGTCGACCTCGCGGAGACGGTCGCCGTCGGCGACGGGGCCAACGACCTGCCGATGTTGAAAGTCGCCGGGCTGGCGGTCGGCTTCGACCCGAAACCGGCCGTCGAACCTCACTGCGACGTCGTCGTCACCTCGATGCAGGAACTCCACGAATTGCTGGTCGAAGAAGATGTTCTCACCGGCGAGACGGCGTAGGTCTCTCGCTAACGCGGGCATTCGAGGACAAACCGAACGAAGACCCTCTCGAGAACACGAGAATCGTCTCGAGACGACAGTGAATCCAGTGTCCCATTTCTGAAACCAACGGCGTTTTTACTCGCAATCGAGTGAGTTTCGATCGTAATGTGGCAGGACTTCGTCTTCCTGATCGGAAGTAGCCTCTCGATCGTCTTTCTCGCACCAACACTCCGTGATTCGTCCGCGCGTGTCCCGCTGGGGACCAGTCTCCCGTCGATGGGAATCGGTGCCGTGTACGCGTTCACGTTCGCGAGTCTGGGGATGACGTTCTCGGCGATGGGATCGCTCTCGGCGGCGACGATGTGGTCGTTAATCGCGCTCTACCGGTCGCCGGGCAGTCAGTCACCGACGCTGACGCGGCGAGAACGGTACTCGCTGTTCGCCGCCGACGTCCGGCGATGGTGCCAAGCCCTCGTTACCGGAACTGCAACAGTCGAACAGTACGAGAGGAGACACGCACCTCGCCGTGAACACTCGTTGTCCGCTCACGCCCACACCCATACCCACACCGCCGACTAATTCTCCACGCTCTCACCACGAACGGCTCCGCCAACTCGAGTACGAACGGTCCGCTCGTTTCCGATCTCACGTTCCAACCGGCCGAAACGACGATACCCCTTCAGGAAAAGTACCCCCCATGGCGGTGACGTCACTACTGTTCGTGCTCGCACTCTGTTCGGGGATCGCGAGCATCGTCTGTGGTGTACTCGTCAGTCGTCGGTGGCACAAACCCGGCGCGGACTGGTTCGTCGTCTGCGTCGTCGGCGCCGTCTGCTGGTCGTTCGCCTACGCCGCTGGCATGCTGGTATCCGATCCCGCAGTTCGATGGGTGTTCGAAATCCCGATCTGGGTCGGTCACGGAATCGTTCCGGTCGCGTTCCTCCTCTTCGTCCTCCGGTACACCGGTCGCGTCGAATCCCTGTCGGCCGTCCACCACCTGCTACTGTGGACGATTCCGCTCCTGACCGTCGTCGCCGTCCTCACGAACGACGTCCATCACCTGATGTGGTCGAACTTCCAGCTCGAGTCCGTCGGCGGTGCCGCGACGGTGTACTACGACAAAGGCCCGTGGCTCTACGTGCACAAACTGTACAGCTACGTGCTCATCGCAGGGGCGACGATCGTTCTGGTCCAGATGCTCGCCGCGCGCGACTCGCTGTACACTGCACAGGCAGGATTGCTCGTCGCGGTTTCGATTCCGCTGGTAGCGGGGAGTCTGCTCTGGCTGTTCGAAGTCGGTCCGTATCCGCAGGTGACGCTCACCCCGCTGCTGTTCGGTCCCGTCTTCGCCGTCGCCACGCTCGTCCTCTTTCGCAGTACGCTCTTCGACTCCGCACCGGCCGCCCGCCGGATCGGAAAACGGCGGGTGATCGACGACTTCGACGACAGCGTCGTCCTGCTCGACGACACCGACCGGATCGTCGATGCCAACGACGCGGCCGAACGAACGCTCGAGACCGAGCGCGACGAACTGGTCGGCGAGTTTATCGACACGATCGTCCCCGAAACGTCGACCGGTGTCGAGCCCGGCCGGTTCACGGCTCGACTCGAGTCGGCCGCGGGCTATCGAACGTACGAGATCACCATCTCGACGGTCTCCGACGGTCGCGGGAACGCGCTCGGCCACTCGCTGGTCTTCCACGATATCACCACTGAAACCCAACGGCGACAGCGACTATCGGTGCTCAATCGCGTCCTTCGACACAACCTCCGCAACGACCTCAACGTGATCCAGTCGTACGCGGCCCAACTCGAGGGACGCGTCGAACACCCGGACGACGAACTCGTCTCGGTGATCGTCGAGCAGTCGGCCAAACTCGCCACCCTCGGTGAGAAAGCCAGACGAATCGAACGGACCCTCGACACGCCCGGCGGCACCCCCGGACACGTGTCGATTGCCAGCGTGATCACGTCGGTCGTCGATAACTTCGACGAGACCGACGCCACGTTTTCGATCACGGTCGGTGATCGATCACGCTCTCGAGACGAACTCCGCGAGGACGGGGGAGCGGAGGATATCGAGTTTCTGACCTACCGATCGATCCTCGAGACCGTCCTCGAGGACGCAGTCGAGAACGCCGTCGTACACGGTGGCGAGTGCCCGTCGATCCGGATCGCCGCGACCCGTCGAGAGGACAGTGTCGAACTCGTCGTCACCGACGACGGGCCCGGAATCCCCGAAGTCGAACGCACGCCGCTCGAGACGGGGACGGAGACAGCCCTCGAACACGGCAGCGGGCTCGGCCTCTGGCTGATCGCCTGGGGGACCTCACAGCTGGGTGGATCGGTGACGTTTACGAACCTCGACGGCGAGCGTGGCGGGGCGGAGGTCCGATTTCAGTTGCCGACCTCGCCCGAGTCCGAATAGCGGCGATCGGGGTCCGAGAAAGGAGGTCAGTCCGAAAAGAGACTCGTGTGGACGGGTGCGAACTCGTCTTCGTCCGGTTCTTCCGTGTCCGAAATCGCTCGCCCGGAGAGTCCCTCGGCGAGCAGCGCCGACAGTGGCGGGCCGATCTTCTCGGGTTCGACCAGGAAGGCGTCGTGGCCGTGATCCGAGTCGATAATGTGGTGGGCGACGGCGACGCCCGCCTCGCGACAGGCGTCGGCGAGCGCGTCGGACTGCTCGACGGTGAAGTGCCAGTCGCCGGTAAAGGAACAGACGAGTAACTCGCCCTCGAATGCCGCCAGCGCGTCCGCGTCGGAGTCGTAGCCCGCCGAGAGGTCGAAGTCGTCCATCGCCCGCGTCAGGTAGAGGTAGCTGTTGGCGTCGAAGCGGTCGGTGAACTTCTCGGCCTGGTAGTCGAGGTAGGACTCGACCTCCCGGTAGGGAAAGAAAGCCGCCGCGGCGTCCGGCGGTTCGTCACGAGCGGCCTCCCGACCCGCCGACCGGCGACCGAATTTCCGGCCCATCGAGGCCTTCGAAAGGTACATGACGTGGCCGATCTGGCGCGCTCGAGCGAGTCCTTCCTCGGGCGGGTCGCCGTCGTAGTAGTGGCCGCCGTTCCAGTTCGGATCGGCGGTGATCGCCCGTCGAGCGATGGCGTCGAGACCGAGACACTGGGCGTCCAGTCGGGCGGCACCCGCCACGGAGGCGGCGCGTTCGACGTCGTCGGGATACCGGCGCAGCCAGTCGAGGACGTTCATCGCGCCGACGCTGCCGCCGATGACGGCGTGGAGCCGGCCGACGCCGAGTTCGTCCAGCAGTTTCCGCTGGGCGCGGGTCCAGTCGCCGACCGTCACGGGCGGGAAGTCGGTGCCGTAGGGCTCGCCGGTGTCGGGGTTCGTACTCGAGGGTCCCGTGGTTCCGTAACACGAGCCGGGGACGTTCGCGCAGACGACGTAGTACTCGGTGGTGTCGATGGCCTTCCCGGGGCCGACGACGTCGCCCCACCAGGCGCGAGCCTGTCCGGCCGTCCCGTCGCCCGCGTCGGGTCGGCGGGCGACGTGGGCGCTGCCGGTCAGGGCGTGACAGAGCAAGACCGCGTTGTCGCCGGTGAACTCGCCGTAGGACTCGTAGGCGACCTCGAGTGTGGGAATCGACTCCCCGCACTCGAAGGTGAACGAACCGAGGTCGATAGTGTCCTGTGTGGTCATGTGGTGGATACTGTCTCCGTCGCTATCGGTGTCGCGGTCGCGGTTTCGGCCGGTGAATTCGTGCGTGCTATCGCCGCCGTCGGTTGATCACGGGACTCGAGACGAGAAGAGAGCGAGTCACAGAGAGAGGTCACTCGA
Source organism: Natronoglomus mannanivorans (assembly GCA_025517485.1). GTDB lineage: Archaea > Halobacteriota > Halobacteria > Halobacteriales > Natrialbaceae > Halomontanus > Halomontanus mannanivorans. The sequence continues at coordinate 284,702 of JAOPKB010000002.1, forward strand.
GACCGAGCGGGAGGCGTCGGACGGTCGGCAAGCTGTTCCCGTTCACTCATACGTGAGATGCATAGTACCTCGAGAGTTTATAACTGGTAGTTACGGTAATTTCTGCATGTCGTGCTATCCCATCGCACGCTGGAGGTCGGATTCGGATCGCGAAGTGCCTCGATCACCGCGTCTTCGTCGGGAGCGGGTCAATCGCCCACGCGATCCGATCGTCGTTCCCGGGTCGACTACGTTTCCCCGCAGCACCCGTCGTTCCCACTCGAACTCGATCACGGAACCAGCAGAATTCGACACGAACGCCGACCGACCGCCGTCACTCCGCCGCTCGAGTCGCCGCTGCAATCGCCTGCTCGAGATCGGTCAGAATGTCTTCGGGGTCCTCGATTCCAACCGACAGCCGGATAAGATCCGCCGTCACGCCCGCTTCCTCCTGCTCTTCGGGCGTGAGCTGGCCGTGAGTCGTACTTGCGGGGTGGATGACCAGTGTCTTCGCGTCGCCGATGTTCGCGAGGAACTGAGCGACCTCGACGTACTCGCACAGCGTTTTCCCCGCCTCGTACCCGCCCTCGAGACCGAAGGCGATCATGCCGCCGTAGTCCGAGAGATACTTCGAGGCGTTCTCGTGGGTCGGATGCTCTTCGAGACCCGGATGGGTCACCCAGGCGACGTCGTCGTGGTCGGCGAGGTAGTCGGCGACGATAGCGGCGTTCTCGCAGTGCTGGCGCATCCGGAGGGGCAGAGTCTCGAGTCCCTGCAGGGTCTGCCAGGCGTCAAAGGGCGACTGCTGGTTGCCCAGACTGCGCAACGAGCGAAAGCGAGCCGTCGCGGCGAAGGGCGCGTCGGCGAAGTCCCGCGAGAAGTCGACGTCGTGGTAGGCCTGGTTCTGGCCTGCGATCTCCTCGTAGCCGTGGTCGCCCCACGGGAAGCTCCCGCCGTCGAGCAAGATCCCGCCGACCGTCGTTCCGGAGCCGTGAATCCACTTCGTCGTCGACTCCCAGACGACGTCGGCACCGTGCTCGAGCGGCCGACACAGCGCCGGCGTCGCGAACGTGTTGTCGACGACCAGCGGCACGCCGCGATCGTGGGCAATCTCGGCGACGCGCTCGAAATCCGGCGTCACGAGCGACGGGTTGCCCACGGTTTCGACGTGGACGAACGCGGTGTCCTCGTCGATCTCTTCCTCGTACCGGTCGTACTCGAGGGTCGGCACGAACCGCGTTTCGATGTTCCGTCTGCTGGCGGTCTTCGCGAAGTAGGCCGTCGTCCCGCCGTAGGTGTCCGTCGAGCAGACGACGTTGTCGCCCGCCTCCGCGAGGATCAGGGTCGCGGAGTCGAGGGCGGCCATCCCGCTGGCCGTCGCCACCGCTCCCGAGGCCCCCTCCAGATCGGCCAGCCGATTCTCGAGCACCTCGACCGTCGGGTTTGAGATCCGCGAGTAGATGTGGCCCTCGCCCTCGAGGGCGTAGAGGTCGGCCGCCGTGTCGGCGTCGTCGAAGCTGTAGGAGGTCGTCTGGTAGATCGGCGGCGCCATCGCGCCCGTCGCGGGGTCCGGCGACTGGCCAGCGTGGACGCTCCGCGTGCCGAATCCGGGACTCGAGTCCCGCTCGCGCTCGTCGTCACTCATGTTTTGTACGCATACTTCCACACGTTCTTATGACTGCCAGTAACGGCAAGTTTGGCTGGCCGTGGGCGTGACTGTCTCGCACTGGCCGATGGCGCAACCGCTCCCGACGACCGCGTCGACTCGAGACGGACGCCTTCATACTTCCCGGGTCCTAACGGGCGAGCGTGTACTCGAGCGACAGCGAGCGGGATCGGGACGACACCGACGGCCGGTTCCGGGAAGTAAACCGCGACCGGCTCGTCCTCGCAAGCGTCGTCTTCGCCGTGTTGTTCTCCCAGCTGTTGCTCTATCCCGGCGTCTCCACGCTGGTCGAGGCCCTGGGTGCAGACGCGACCGACTCGGCGTTCGCGGCGACGCCGCTGGACGCGAGCATGTGGTTCCTCGTCGCGGAGTTCGCCGCCTACGTCGCCTTCGTCGGCGTCTGGGGCGTCGCCAGCGACGTCGCCGGCCGCCGGACCCCCTTTATCGTCGCCAGCGCACTCGCCGGTGCGGTCGGCTACGCCGCGCTGGCGGTCGCCCCCTCGATCGGCGGCGGCGTCTCCTTCGAGACCGTCCTCCTCCTGCGGGTCGTCCAGGGCGCGATGACCATCGGCGCCTTCTCGCTGACGATGACGATGCTCATGGACCTCGAGGGCGGCCACGGCAGGAACATGGGTGCCGCGGGGATCGCCATCGGACTCGGCGCCGCCCTCGGCGCGCCCATCGGCGGGCAGTTGACGACGGTCGATCCGCTGGCGCCGCTCGTCGCCGCCGCGGTCCTCCTCGTCTGCGTCGGCGGGCTCGTCTCGCTCGTACCCGACCGCGCGCCCAGCGACCGCCGGACGGCGCGAGCGGTGCTGTCCGGCGTTCGCCGGACGCCGGCGCTGACCATCCCGTTCGCGTTCGGCCTCATCGACCGACTGACGGCGGGCTTTTTCGCCCTCGTCGGGACGCTGTACTTTCAGGACACCTTCGGACTCGACCCGGCCGCGACCGGCCTGTTGCTGGCGTGTTTCTTCGCTCCCTTCGCCCTATTGCAGTACCCGATGGGCGCCCTCTCCGACCGCATCGGCCGCGTCCCGCCGATCGTCGTCGGCTCGATCTGCTACGGCTTCGGTATCGTCGCCGTCGGCGCGGCCCCGACGGTCGCCACCGCCGCGCTCGCGATGATCGCCGTCGGCGTCCTCGGCGCGCTCGTCTCACCCGCGACCATGGCGCTGGTCACCGACCTCGCCGCCGACGGGGAGCGAGGAATCGCCATGGCCGGCTTCAACGTCGCCGGCAGCGTCGGTTTCCTCGCCGGCTTCCTCGTCGGCGGCACCGTCGCCGGCACGTACGGCTACGACGTCGCGTTTCTGGCCGTCGGCGGCCTCGAGATCGCGATCGCGATCGTCGCCGTTCCCGCGTTCCTCCGGCTGTCGATCGACCGCTCGGCGCGATTCTCGCTCGAGATAGACGGAGAACCGGACGACGGGGAGACCTGAGACGGATCGAGGTCCCGATCGACCGGGACAACCCAGAGACGGTCGGCGGTTGCATCGAAAATGACCGACAGCAGTCCGGACGAACTGCTCGAGACGACTGCGATGTCGTTCGATCGTTCGGACGACCGCGATCTGGATCGGCTCGAGCGATCGCTCGAGTCGTCAGCGTAGCGTCGTCGATGGAGCTGAAACTGGAACTGGAACTGGAGATGGAGAGAGACGCCGAAAAGAGACCGGGAACTCGACGAAGATGACCAGTGCTGGACCGGAACGACGAGTCCGGTTTCAGCTCGAACGGCGACCGAATCTGCGTCCAACCACTCCGATCGAGAGGGCGAGGAGTGCGATCACGATCCCGAAGCCGGGGATCGAATCGTCGTCCGATTCGTCCTGCGTCGGGGTATCGTCGTGGTCGGCGGGTTCTTTCGGGTCCGCAGTGTCCGTCGGCGAGTCAGACTCGTCCGGGTCAGTCGTCTGCTTCGAATCGTCCGCGTCCGACGGCGAGTCAGACTCGTCCGGGTCAGTCGTCTGCTTCGAATCGTCCGCGTCCGACGGCGTGTCGGTTGGTTCAGGTTCGGGGTCGGGTTCGGGGTCAGGCTCGGGTTCGGGCTCCGGCGATGGTGACGGAGTCGACGGCGGAGAGGGGGCCGACGACCCATCGCTCGCGACGTCGAACCTCGTCTCGGTCGTCGCCTCGTTGCCCGCCTGATCGGCGAGAGCCACGCCGACCGTGTACGACTCGCCAGCATCGACAGCGAGGGTGTACTCGGCTGCCGTCGAGGTGAGCTGCGTTCCGTCCGCGTCGGTGACGTCGTTCCCGTCGACCGTCAGGCCCACTGACCCGACGTCGATCCCCGACAGGTCGTCGTCGTACTCGAATCGGACGGTCACCGTCTCGGTACTCGAGTCGAGCGTCGTCCCGTCGGTCGGCGAGACGACGTCGATCACTGGGGGTTCGTCGTCGACGATCAGCGCACCGTACGTCGAGAACTCGTGGACCGTTCCGACCACGAACGGGTCGTCGTCGACGTACTCGACCGACGAGTCGACGGGACTCCACTCGCCCGCACCGTCGTGGTGGTGGAGGGTCACGTCGCTCGCGTCGACACCGGACGGAAGCGCCGCATCGTCGATGGCCATCGAGATCGTCGCGCTCTCGACCGTGCCCTCCTCGAGTAGGTAATCGAGGAAGTCGTCGAGGTCGGCGGTCAGGAAGCCGACACCGACGGCCGAATCGTCGAGGTTCGTGTCGACGGTGTTCTCGGAGAGTGCGAGGTACAGTTCCTCGGCTTTGAGCGCCTCGTCGGCGTCCTCGATCAGGTCGAAGGCAATCGAGGTGCCGGTGTCGACGACGACGATCTCGCCGTCGGCGAGCGTGAATCGCGTGTCGACCGTGACCGACGCGGTATCCACACCCTCGTTACCGGCGCGGTCGGTGCCGGTCACGGTGACGGTGTAGTTGCCCGACTCCTCGAACTCGAGCGTTCCCGTGAAGTGCGTCCCGGTGCCGTCGTCGCCGTCGATCGCCACGGTCGCAGACGACGTCGAGCCGTCGGGTTCGATCAGTTCAGCCGAGACGTCGGGCGCCTCGGCGAGCGGTTCGTCGCTCTCGATCACGACCGTCGCGTCCTCGCCATCGACGCCATCGAGCGTGACCGACATTCCCGGACCCTCGCGATCGATCACGAGGAGTTCGTCCGCTCGAGCGAAGTCACCGGTTCCGACCTCGTCAACTGCGACGACGGAGAGCTCGTAGACCCCATCGTCGGGGATGTCGTCGACGGGAACCGTGGCGCTCCAGTCGGACCCACTACTGTGATCCGCGTCGACACTGACCGAGTACGTCGTCTGCAGCGAGGAGACGAGCAGCGTCACCTCCTCGAGATCGAGGTCGGATTCGACGTCGATCTCGACGGGGGTGTTCTCGCTCGTGTAGACCACGTCAGCATCGAGGTCGAGGTCGTAACCGCTCGAGTGCCCCGCGATGTCCACGATCGACGGATCGACGACCGGCTCAACGACGTCGACGGTTCCGGCGGCGCGGTCACCGAGCGTGAGTTCGTAGGTACCCGTCTGGTTGGGTTCGAACGTGACGTTGAGCGCACCCAGGTGGTAGTAGCCGGGTACGAGCGTGGCCGTCTGGCTACCGACCACTTCGGTTTCGCCGGTTTCGTCGTGTGTCGCCGTGAGTTCGAACTCCTCGGTTCCCTCGACGGTGCCGGCCTGATAGATGCTTCCAATGACGTACGTCTCCTGTCCGAGCGTGATCTCCACGTCGCTGGTGGAGGCCGCAATGACCTGGATGTCCGAGACGGCAGGTTCGACTTCGAGCGTGCCAGCAGGGCGTCCGCCGAGTTCGAGGTCGTAGGTACCGGCTTCCTCGGGCTGGAAGGTGATGTTGATCGCGCCCAAGTGGTAGTAGCCCGGTGAGAGCGTGACGTCCTGGCTCCCGACGGTCGTCGTCTCGCCCGTCTCGTTGTGTGTCGCCGTCAGGTCGATCGTCTCCGTTCCCTCGACGTTGCCGGCCTGATAGACGCTCCCGATCGTGTACGCCTCCTCGCCTTCGATCAGTTCGACTTCGGACGTCGAGGCCGCGATCACCTGAATGTCCGACTCGGCTGGCTCGACTTCGACGGTGCCAGCGGGACGGTCACCCAATTCGAGTTCGTACGTTCCTGCCTCATCGGGCTCGAACGTGATGTTGATCGCGCCCAGGTGGTAGTAGCCCGGCGAGAGCGTGACCGCCTGACTACCGACGGTCGTCGTCTCACCGGTCTCGTTGTGTGTCGCGGTCAGTTCGATCGTCTCGGTTCCAGCGACGGTGCCACTCTGGTAGATGCTGCCGACGACGTGTGCCGCTTCACCTTCGATCATCTCGACTTCGGAGGTCGAAGCCGCGATCACCTGAATGTCAGAGACGGCTGGCTCGACTTCGACGGTGCCAGCCGAACGGCCACCGAGCTCGAGGTCGTACGTTCCTGCCTCATCGGGCTCGAACGTGATGTTCAGCGCGCCCAGGTGGTAGTAGCCCGGTGAGAGCGTGACGTCCTGGCTCCCGACGGTCGTCGTCTCGCCGGTTTCGTTGTGCGTCGCGGTCAGTTCGATCGTCTCGGTTCCCTCGACGGTACCGCTCTGATAGATGCTGCCGATGACGTGTGCTGCTTCACCTTCGATCATCTCGACTTCGGACGTCGAGGCCGCGATCACCTGGATGTCAGAGACCGCCTCCTCGACCTCGACCCATCCCGCATCGCGATCGCCGAGTTGGAGGTCGTAGGTGCCCGCCTGTTCGGGTTCGAACGTGATGTTGATCGCGCCCATATGGTAGTAGCCTGGATCGAGCGTGACGTCCTGGCTCCCGACGGTCGTCGTCTCACCGGTTTCGTTGTGCGTCGCGGTCAGTTCGATCGTCTCCGTTCCCCCTTCCTCACCAGCCTGGTAGATGCTGCCGACCACGTGAGTCTGCTCACCTTCGATCAGTTCGACGTCGGCGACCGAGGCACCGACGACCTGAATGTCCGAAAGGGACTCCTCGACGGAGACGGACCCGGCGCTTCGGTTACCCAACTCGAGGTCGTAGGTGCCCGCCTCGTCGGGTTCGAACGTGATGTTGATCGCACCCAGGTGGTAGTAGCCCGGCGAGAGCGTGACCGCCTGGCTGCCAACCGAGGTCGTGTTGCCTGTCTCCGTGTGTGTCGCCGTCAGTTCGATCTCCTCGGTTCCCTGGACGTTCCCCGCCTGGTAGACGCTCCCGATGACGTTGACTTCTTCACCGACAGTAAGGTTGTATCCGTCCGGCGAAGCCGCTATCACCTGAATGTCCGAGATCGCATCTTCGACCTCGACGACCCCAGCCGGACGATCGCCCAACTCGAGTTCGTACGTTCCCCCTTTGTCGGGAACGAACGAGATGTTGATCGCACCCAGATGGTAGTACCCCGGTGAGAGCGTTACCTCCTGACTGTCGACGACCTCGGTCTCGTTCGACTCGACGTGCGTCGCGGTCAGTTCGATCGTCTCCGTTCCCTCGATGTTGCCGGCCTGATAGATGCTCCCGATGGTGTAGGCTTCCTCGCCTTCGATCATCTCGACTTCGGAGGTCGACGCCGCGATCACCTGGATGTCAGAGACCGCATCTTCGACTTCGACGGTGCCAGCCGGACGATCGCCCAACTCGAGTTCGTACGTTCCGCCTGTCTCGGGTTCGAAGGTGATGTTGATCGCCCCTAGGAGGTAGTAGCCCGGCGAGAGCGTCACCTCCTGGCTGTCGACAACCTCGGTCTCGTTCGTCTCCGTATTCGTTGCCGTCAGTTCGATCGTCTCCGTTCCCTCGACGTTGCCAGCCTGGTAGACGCTGCCGATGGTGTAGGCCTCTTCGCCCGCGACCATCTCGACTTCGGAGGTCGACGCCGCGATGACTTGAATGTCAGAGACCGCATCCTCGACCTCGACGGTGCCAGCCGGACGATCGCCCAACTCGAGTTCGTACGTTCCCCCTTTGTCGGGTACGAACGTGATGTTAATCGCGCCCAGGTGGTAGTAGCCCGGCTCGAGCGTCACCTCTTGACTGCCGACGACCGTGGTATTGCCCGTCTCGAGGTTCGTCGCGGTCAGCTCGATCGTCTCCGTTCCCTCGATGTTGCCGGCCTGGTAGATGCTGCCGATGGTGTGCGCCTCTTCGCCCGCGACCATCTCGACTTCGGAGGTCGACGCCGCGATGACCTGAATGTCCGATTCGGCATCCTCGACTTCGACGGTGCCAGCCGGACGATCGCCCAACTCGAGTTCGTATGTTCCGCCTGTCTCGGGTTCGAACGTGATGTTGATCGCACCTAGGTGGTAGTAGCCCGGCGAGAGCGTGACCTCCTGGCTGTCGACAACCTCGGTCTCGTTCGTCTCCGTATTCGTTGCCGTCAGTTCGATCGTCTCCGTTCCCTCGATGTTGCCAGCCTGGTAGACGCTGCCGATGGTGTACGCTTCCTCGCCCGCAATCATCTCGACTTCGGAGGTCGACGCCGCGATGACCTGAATATCCGATTCGGCTTCCTCGACCTCGACGACCCCAGCTGGACGGTCACCGAGGGTGAGTTCGTAGGTTCCCGGTTCGGGTTCGAAGGTGATGTTCACCCCGCCAAGGTGGTACCAGCCCGGAGTGAGCGTCACCGTCTGCGTTCCGACGGTCGTCGTCTCGTTCGTCTCGAGGTTCGTCGCGGTCAGCGCAATCTCCTGTGGGCCCTCGGTGGTCCCCGCCTGGTAGATACTGCCGACGACGGACAATTCCTCGCCCTCGATCAGTTCGGTCTCCGAGGACGATGCGGCGATCACCTGCACGTCCGTGTAGGCGTTCTGGACCGCGACCGTCCCGAGGTCGTGGCCGTTGATCGAGAGGGAGACCGACGCGGTGAGTTCCCCCTCGGGCATCTCGAAGCCGGCGGAATCCCACTCGAGCGTGGCTGCCCCCCGTGTGAGACCCGGTTCGACGGTGACGTTCTGGCTGTCGACGACCTCACCGTCGACGACGAGTTCGAGTGTCTCTTTGCCAGCAATGTCCCCGCTGTTGTACAGGTTGGCGCTGACGGCGAGGGTGTCACCGTGTGGGAGCGGCTCGGGGTCGACGTCCGCGCCGTAGACGACGACGTTCGCCTCGGGTTTCTCCTCGACCGTGATCGTCCGTGTCGTGGTGTCGTGTGCGTCGAGGTCGTCTTGAATCTCGAGCGTGACCTCGTACTCGCCCGGTTCGTCGTAGACGTGAGTCGTCACGGGATCGGTCGAGTTGTGATCGAAATCCCCGTCACCGGTGAAATCCCAGTAGTAGGTGAGCGTCTCACCGTCCGGTGGCTCCGACGCGTTCGCATCGAAGGTCACCTCGTCTCCGACGACGGGTTCGTCGGGGTCGTAGCTGAAGACGGCGTACTCGATCTGGCTCAGTTCGACCTCGAGCGTGGTCGTCTCGTCTGTTTCGACTATCACGTCCTCGACGGTCTTCGACTCGAAACCGATCCCCGAAACCAGAACGTCGTACGAGCCGGGCAGGAGGTCGAGTTCGGACGCGCCGTATCCAGTCGTCTGGGTCGTCCAGCTCTCGCCGGTAGCGCGATCAGTCGCGGTGACGGTTCGTTGCAACACCGGGTAGCCCGTCTCGTCGACGGCCGACACCGAGAGCGTCCCCGGATCTGGCTCGGGGACGAGGTCAACGTCCTCGAGCGTCGTCTCTCCTGCATCGATCTCGACGCCGGCGACTGTCGTCTCGATGAAGCCGTCGGCGCTGACGACCAGCGTGTAGGTGCCGACTGGCAGCGAGAGGTCGTATGACCCGTCCGCGCCCGTCTCGGCGAGCGCGCCGAAGCCGTCGTCGTCGAACGCGAGTACCTGCGCGCCCTCGAGCGGTGTGCCGTCGCCGGTCACGGTGGCGGAGCCCTCGAGCGTGCCGGTTTCGGGTGCGTCGACGCCGGTCTCGCCGAAGACCCCGAACGTCGAGAACTCGGTGACGCCGTAGGCGGCGACGAACTGCTCGTCGAGATCGGGCCCCGTGACGAAGGTGTCGTTCGCGGGCGCGTGCCACTCGCCGTCGGCGTCGTAGCGCCAGACGCGTAACGAGGTCTCCTCGACAGCGAGGTCGGCCTCGTCGTAGTAGACGTGAAGCTGCTCGAGTGTCGCCGAATCACCCGTGTTCGTGATCTCGACGAAGTGGCCGAGCGCGTCGACGCCGTCTGGCAGTTCGCCGGGTTCGGTCGTCGCGTTCAGGCGAACGTCGCTGCCGGTCGCCGAGACCGTGGTGTCTCCGAGCGTGATCGACTCGAACCAGTTGTTCGGCCCGTTGCCGAGTTCGGCGTCCGTCTCGCTGTCGAGGACCGTCGCGTTCGTGACCGTGTTGTCGCTGCCACCTACCACGATTCCGGTGGTGGTCTCCTCGATCAATAGATCGGAGAGCGTGTTGTTCGTCGGTGAGCCGACCATGCTCACGCCGGTGCTCGCGTTTCGCACCGTGAGATCAGTGACGACGACATCTGAGGCCGAACTCGAGATCGAGAGTGCCGTCCCGCCAACGTCCTCGACGGTCAGGTTCGTGACCGTCGTCCCGTCGGCGAAGTTCGACAGGCCCGACGGACTGCCGGTGATCGTGACGTCTTCGAACGTGTTGTCCTCGTTGTCACTCGACGCGAGGTACACCGCGTTTCCGGTACCGCCGATCACCGTGAGGCCGGTGATCGTGTTGTCGCTCGATCGGCTCGGAACGTTGAACGAACTGCCGGTGTTGTTCTCGAGCGTGAGGTCCGTGAGGACGGAGTTCTCGGCGTTGCTCAACTGGATCCCACTGCCGGTGTTGTTGCCCGCGTACAGCCCGTGGATCTCGTTGTTCGAGATGCCCTGTGCACCACTGAGCATCGAGCCGATGAGGAGGACGCCTGTGCCGTCGTTGGCGGTGGCCGTGACGTTCGACAGGACGTTCCGGTCGCTCTGACTGACGCGAATCCCGTTCCAGCCGTTTCCGGAGACGGAAACCGTGTCGACGGTCGTGCCGAAGCTGCCGGGACTCTCGAGGCTCAGTCCGTACTGGCTGTTGTCGTCCGCCGTCACGTTCTTCAGGGTGTTCCCACCGGCGTACGTTCTGACACCGATCTCGTTCGCGCTCGCGTCGACACCGTCGAAGACGTTGTTCGATCCCGAGCCGAGGTAGATGCCATCGCCGTCGGTGCCGGTTGCGGTGACGTTCGTGAACTGGTTGTTGTGGCTGTAACCGCCTGCCCAGCCGAGACTGATGCCGGCGTGCCCGTTATCTCGAACTGTCAGGTTCGATATCTCGTTGTCGTTCGCACTCCTGAGATAGAACCCACCGTTGTTGCGTTCACTGCGAACGTCCGTCAACACGCTCTCTCGCACGTCGATGAAGGCGACGCCGACGTCCCAGTCGACGACGTCGACGTTCCGGACCGTGACGTTCGTAACCGTCTCGTCGGGACCGACCTGAATGCCGTACTGAGTATTCGATCCAAGGTTCTCGCCCTGAATGGAGTGTCCTTGACCGTCGAAGACCACGTCACTCGAGTCGATCACGATGGCCGTCGAGTCGTCGGTGAGGTCCTCGCCGAGGAGGTAGGTACCGGGCACCGTAATCGTCGTGCTCTCGGTGATCGTCACTGGTCCGTCGTGGGTGACCGACACGGACGTCGTGGCGACGTCGTCGTCGCTTCGAACCGTCACCTCGCCGCTACCGACGTCGCTCGCCTCGGGCGTCCAGGTGAGTGTCGCGGTGTGCGTCGCTCCCGCGGCGAGCGTCAGCTCCTCGAGTTCGTCGACGACCGTGCCGTCGAAGTCCTCGAGTGTGATCGTCTGCGTTCCCTCCTCGTTACCGGCGTTTTCGACGGTGACGGTGACCTCGAGCGTCTCGCCCGCTGCGACCGGCGAATTGGTCCCGTCGATGCTGAGGTCGAACGAGACGTCGGGGGCGTCCTCGTAGAGGCCGAACGCCCCGCTCTCGGTGATCGTCGCCGTTGCCGTGCCCGCCTGCGTGTCGATGTTTTCAGAGACTTCGTTCCAGTTCGAACCGTCGTGGGCCCAGACATCGAGCGTGTCCGGGTAGTGGAGGTCGCCTGCGTCGTAGTAGAACGTGACCTCGAGTGAGCCGTCCTCGGGGTGGCCCTCGATGTCGAACGGCGTTTCGACGGGGTGCATGCCCTCGGGTGCGACCGATCTGGCCGCCGTGCCGAACGCGACGTCGGTCGCCTCGAAGTCGAGGGTCAGCTCGCCAGCACCACTGTCGCCAATCGTGACGTCACTCGCGGTGAGATTCTCGATGACGTTGTTGTGGCTGGTGTCATCGAAGTCACCGGCTCTCACGTCGAACTCCCCGCTGTCCAGGATCGTGTCGCCGGTGAGTGTGGTGCCGTCGGACCCACGAACGTTGAGTCCGTACTCGCCACTCCCGCTGATCGTATTGTCGACGAGACGGTTGTCGTTACTCGATTGTGTGATCGTAATGCCGTGGCGCTGGCTGTCGATCACGGTGTTGTTGATGAGGTGAGAGTTCGACACGGACCGATCGATGAAGATGCCGTCGCGCTCGTTGTCGATCGCCCAGTTGTCGACGAAGGTGTTGTTGCGCTGGCCGTTGTACGCCCGGAAGCCGTCTCGGGTGTTCGCGACGGCGGTGTTGTTCTCGATCCAGTTGTCGTTGGCGCTGACGACGCTGACGCCGTACTGGTTGCCCTCGAGGTAGTTGTGCGCCGCTGTCACATTCGACGTACGGGTGTCGAGGTAGACGCCAGAGAGTGTGTTGTCCGTCGCGTTGGTGTACTCGATGACGTTGCCCTCGCCGGACTCGCGAACCGAGATGCCGTTGTCGTTGTTCGCGACGGTGTTGTGTGTGTACGTGTTGTTTACGGACGACCGGTCATCGGAGATCCCGTCACCGTTGTTTCCGGTCGCCGTGTTGTTGACGACGGACATCTCGTCGCCGGTCACGCGAATGCCGTCCCCGCTGAAGCCCTGGCCGTTGTCGGCGAGTGTGTTGTGCGCGACGGTGACGTTCGTGTTGTATCCGGGGTTCGAGCCCGAGGGCGTGAAGAAGAAGATCCCAGTTCGCTCGTTCTCGGACGCGGTGACGTGCGCAACCGTACTATCGTGGACGTTGCGGAGGAAGATTCCGTCACCGCCGTTATCGCTCACGTCCACGTCGCTGATCTCGACGTTGGCGCCGTCTCGGACGCGAATTCCGGCGTTGGTGCTCCCCTCAACGGTGACCCCTTCGAGGGAGAGGTGTTCGACGTTCCGCGCACCGAAGCCGTTCTCCCAGTTCTCGAGGGTGACGTTGCGGACGTGGACGTGCTTCGGGTCCAGCTGTGGGGACCACGAGATTCCGACTTCCCCGACGGCGATACCTTGCGAGTCGCTCGAGCCGTCGCCGACGATGCTGTGGCCGTTGCCATCGATGGTGACGCCACCGACGTCGACCTGGAGACAGGTCGACGAGCCGGTGAGGTCACCCTGCAGTTCGTAGTAGCCCGGTTGGTCGATGGTGACACAACTCGTAATCGGAATCGGCGTCGGTTCCGTCCCTACGCCAAATAGCCCGACCGTGCGAGTCGAGCCGATGATGTCGGTCACGTTCGCGGTAACCGTATTGTTCGTGGTATCGACCGTCGAGGGCTGTTCGACCCACTCACCGTCGTAGAGGTAGAGCGCGAGGGAATCCTCCTCGAGTGCCGGTGACGGCTCGTAGTGCATCGAGAGGTTCGCCCAGCCGGTGTTGTACGGGCTAACGGCGTCCTCGAGGTCGACGTAGGAGCCGATGGCGTCGAGCCCATCCGGCGAGTTCGTTCCGCTGAACTCGCCCGGGCTGAGGGCGACGTTGTTCCCCTCGAGTGAGACGACGGCCGTCCCGACGTCGTGAGCTTCGACGCGATTCTCGTCGTTGTATGCCGTATGGAAGGCGATGTCGGAATCACGCACGACGTTGTCGACGAGGTGGTTCCGATCCGCGCCGCTTACGAACGAGAACGCGAAGTCGCCGCTGCCGACGATCGTGTTCTCGCGGAACTCGTTACTTTCGTCCTCGACGCGGATCGCTGTGTTGAAATTCCCGCCGTCCTGATGGCTGACGTTGTTTCGCACGAACGTATTGTTCGAGGTGCTGAATATGACCGGGTGCCCCGTATTCTGAGTGAACGTGGAGTCTACGATGGTGTTGTTGTCGGAGGTAAAGCGGGACCAGTACCCGTTCGAGTTCCCCTGAATTGTCGCGTTCGCCACCGTATTGTGCGTGCTGGTGGAGGTGACGTGCATACCGGCCTGCGCGTTGTCTATGGAGTGGACACGATCGAACGTCGAGTTCGTCGTTCCGCGGAGGTAGAAGCCGTGCCCATCGTTATTCTCTGCGACGGTGTCGACGACGGTGACGGTGTCCGACCATTGAATCGAGATACCATAGCTGGAGGTACTATTCGTTGCGTCAGTGTCCCGAATCTGGGCGTCCGTCACCTCACTGAGTTGCACGTTCCTATCGCTGTGAGTTGCAGTCGCGTCTTCGAGCGTGAATCCGGTGACGTCTTCGGCGAGGATGCCACGGAACCAGCCGTCGACCGACACGTTTGTGACGGTCACGTCGTCGGCGAGGTCGTGGACGTAGATGCCGTGGGCATTCGATTCCAGGTCGACGCCACTCACGTTGTACCCCATTCCGTCGAAGTGGACGTTGGGGGCGACGATCTCGATACACGTGTCGTTCCCGACGACGTCACCCTGGAGCTCGTACGGTCCCGGCCGGTCGATCACTGCACAGCCGGTGATCGGGTGCGCGGGAATCTCGCCCTGGGTATTCGCCCAGCCGTCGTGGTGGCCGTGGGTGCCAAGTAAGACGCGCGAGTCCTCGCTCGAGGCAGCCGTGCCAGTATCGAACGCGTAGAGGTGGCTCCGGTCGCCGCTCAACGGTGCGGCGTCGGCAGCGACGTAGACGACGCCGTCGGCGACCGTCGGCGAGGAACGAACCTGGCCGATCAGTTCGACGCTGTCTACTTCCGCGCCGTCAGCGGCGTCGAGCGCGTAGAGGTGGTCGTCGCTGCTGCCGACGTAGAGGACGTCGTCGGCGACCGTCGGCGAGGAACTCCCGAAGACGTCCTCGTTGATCCACGCGACCGAGCCGTCGTGGGCGTGGAGGGCGTAGGTACCGTTGGCCTCGAGGCCGCCGGTGGCGTACACGAGCCCGTCGTGGACCGTCGGTGAGGAGCCGACGACGCCGGTTTCGAACACCCACTGTTCCTCGCCGGTGGCGGTGTCGAAGGCGTGGATCGCACCGTTGCCGACGATTTCGGAGGGGTCGTCCTCGGGCGTGTCGACTTGCTCTCCGCCACCGCTACCGATGTAGAGTGTGTCGTCGACGACGGTCGGTGACGAGGACTGCAGGTTGCTCAGATGGTTCTCCCATTCCTGTTCGCCCGTCTCGACATCGATCGCGGAAAGCATGCCGCGCAGGACGACGTAGACGGTTCCGTCGTGGACTGTTGGGGCGACCCGTTGGGTACCGTAATTGTCCAAGCGCTCGTCGTAGACCCACTTCACGCCGCCCGTCGCCGCGTGGAGCGCGTAGAGGTCGTTGTCCCCGTTGTGCGCGAAGACGATACCGTCGGCGACGGTCGTCGCGCGCAGGTTCCCGCCGTCGGACGTTGGGCTGAGATCCTGTCGCCAGATTTCCGCACCCGTCTCCGCCTCGAGCGCGACGACGTAACCGTCCTGGCTCCCGACGAAGACGGTCCCGTCGACGACCGAGGGCGAATCGGCGAGTCCCCACGTCGACCCCGGATTGACGTCGACGCGCCACTCCTCCGCGCCAGTCTCGGCGTCGAACGCGTACACCGTCCCGTTCCCGCTACCGATGTAGGCCGTCCCCTCGACGATCGTCGGAGAGGTGCGACCGACCCCCTCGTTTTCGTTACTGATAGCGACGTCCCATTTCGGGGCCAATTCACCAGCCGACGTTGTCGTGAACGCCTCATCACTCCCGCCGAAACCGTCGAACACGTCGGTCCCGTCGTCCAGATTCGCTGTCGCTCCATGCGGAGACGACGCACCGACCGCAGTAAAGGGAACCATCAGCGATCCGACCATCAATAACGAAAAGAGCACCGCAAACGAGCGGGTTCGAAACCCATCAGCGCTCGCGCTCGAACGTTCACGTTTCATAGAGAGTCTGGTAGCTAAGACAGTATAACGTCGCGCTGAGTTCGCGGTAGCGTATGCGATTACCTCGAGGTGACCTGGATTCACTGATCGTCGAGGTCGAAGACGATGAGGTCGAGAACGACGACGACGAGTCGTAGTCACGTAGGGAAACCACCGAAGACGTAGACGGACCGCTTTTAGGGGCTTGCGCCGAATCGAGAGACGATGAACCACGAGACGCTCTCCCGGCGGACGGTAGTACGACTCGCTGGCACGGCGACGGCGGCCGCACTGGTCGCCGGCTGTATCGGCGACGACGACGGTGGAAATACCGATCCGGAGGCGTGGGAGGACGTCGACGAAATCGTCCTCGAGGGTCATACCTCCGACGGATGGACCGGCGTCGAACCCGACGCGATCGCAGACGTCGAGAACCCGACACTCGTCCTCTTTGCGGGCCGTGAGTACGAGATTACGTGGGAAAACGCCGACGGTGCCACCCACAATATCGCCCTCTGGGACGACGGTGGAGACCCCCTCGAGCGAACCGAAGGGATGGACGACGAGGGTGAGACTCAGACACTGACATTCGAGGCGACGGCGGAGATGGTCGAGTACGTCTGTGAGTGGCACGTCGGGCCGATGCAGGGTGACCTCGAGATCCATGACGAGTAGGGACGTATTAGCTCCAGTAACGTCTTGTTAGCCGGTTTCGACCCCGCGAATGACGGGCGTCGGCTTTTCCCCGTCGGTCTGGAAACGTCGGTGATGACTCGAGACAAACGATTTTCACGACGCTCTATCGTCAAGCTCACGGGAGCCTCCGCAGTAA
This sequence comes from Natronoglomus mannanivorans, assembly GCA_025517485.1. Classification (GTDB taxonomy): domain Archaea; phylum Halobacteriota; class Halobacteria; order Halobacteriales; family Natrialbaceae; genus Halomontanus; species Halomontanus mannanivorans. The sequence continues at coordinate 301,275 of JAOPKB010000002.1, forward strand.
CCGCTCTGATTGCAGGCTGTGGCGGGCCCGAGACGGAAGACGAAGCCGACGACGATGGAACTGGCGACGAGGCCGCCCCCGGTGAAGACGAGGAGAACGGGGACGTTGGAGCCGACGAAGAGGAAGCCGAAGACGAAGACGAGAATGGCGCGGCAGAAGACGACGAAGAGGAAGCCGAAGACGAAGACGAAAATGGTGCGGCAGAAGACGACGAAGGCGAAGACGAAGAGGAAGACGAAGAAAACGGTAACGGCAACGGCGCCGAAGACTGGGGCGACGTCGACGAAATCGTCCTCGACGGCTACACCGCCGGCTGGGAGGGCGTCGAACCCGAGATGATCGAAGGCGAGGAGAACCCCACCCTCGAGCTCACCGCGGGCACCGAGTACGAGATCACATGGGAGAACGCCGACGGTGACCCACACAACATCGAGATCTGGGACGACGACGACGAGGTCGTCGACGACTACCAGACCGAAATTATCGACGAGGAAGGCGAGACCCAGACCCTCGAGTTCGAGGCGACCGAGGAGATGGCCGCGTACGTCTGTGAGGTCCACATCGGGACGATGATCGGTGATATCGAAGTCCAGTCCGAGTAGCCAGCCGATCGAGGGGCCCTACTGCGACGAGGGAGGACCACGAGTATGTCGGCCGTCGTCTTATCCTTCCTGGGACTCGACTCGCGGTATGAACAGCGACGACACTCTTTCTCGGCGGTCTGCGTTGACAGCGATGGGTGTGACGGCCTCGAGTCTGTTCCTCGCGGGGTGTAACGACGAAGGGCCCGGCGAGCCGGGTGAAGGCGAGGCTCCGGGGGTCGACGAGCCCGAGGACGCAGACGACGGTGCCGTTGGAGACGAAGCCGAAGCCGAAGCCGAAGACGACGAGGAACGAGTCGAGGACGAGACGGCGGGAAACGATGCAGACGACGCGGACGCCGAACGCGACGTCGACGAAGACGACGTCGAGGAGGACGACGAGTGGGCCGACGTCGAGGAGATCGTCCTCAGTGGATACGTCTCCGAGTGGACCGGCATGGCACCCGACGTCATCGACCAAGAGGAGAACCCGACGCTCGTTCTCTACGAGGATCGGGAGTACGACATCACCTGGCAGAACGAAGACGGCAACGAACACAACCTCGCAATCATGGCCGAGAACGACGAACTCCTCGTCGCGACCGAGTTCTTCGAAGAGGAGGGCGAGTCGGCGACGGTGACGTTCGAAGCGACCGAGCAGGTGGCGTCGTACGTCTGTGAGAACCACCCCGATACGATGACCGGTGAGATCGAGATTCGCAGCGAGTAGCGTCGGACTCGTCACCGTCGTCGAACATGGACGGGGAGACTCACGTCCGAACACCCGAATTACCGATTCGGGACCACTCGAGTGTCGATATCGGCGAGCGTCACCCGACACGTCGAGTGCGACCCTGACAGCGACCGACCGCGGCCCGAGAACGCCGTGTGTCTCGAGGACCCATCAAAAGTACCATACCGTCTCGCCGCCCAGTAGCCCGTAGAAAGGTGGTTCCGTGACCAAAAAACGCGAATACAAAGACAGTTATCCCGACAAGAAGCTGTACATTCCCGGTCCGACCGAAGTACGTGAGGACGTCATCGAAGCGATGTGTGAGCCGATGTTCGGCCACCGCATGGACCGCATGACGGACCTGTACACGACCATCGTCGAGGACACGAAGGAGTTCCTCGGTACCGACAACGACGTCATCATCCTCACGGGTTCGGGGACCGGGTTCATGGAGAGTTCGATCCTCAACCTCGTCGACGAGAACGTCCTCGTCACGACCTGTGGCAGTTTCAGCGAGCGACAGGCCAACATCGCCGACCGCCTCGGTAAGAACGTCGACACGCTCGAGTACGAGTGGGGGCAGGCAGTCAAACCCGAAGACGTGCGCGAAGCACTCGAGGAGAGCGAGACGGAGTACGACGTCGTCACCTGCGTCATGAACGAGAGTTCCACGGGGGTCCGAAACCCCATCGAGGAGATCGGCGACGTCGTCGCCGACTATCCGGACACGTACTTCGTCGTCGACGCCGTCTCCGCGCTGGGCGGCGACTACGTCGACATCGACGAGCACAATATCGACGTCATCTTCACGTCGGTCCAGAAGGCCTTCGCCATGCCGCCCGGACTCGCCGTCTGCGTCGTCAGCGACGACGCCTACGAGCGCGAACTCGAGTCCGACTCGGCGTCGTGGTACGGCGGCTTCCAGCGAACGCTCGACTACTACGACCGGAAGGGCCAGACCCACTCCACGCCGGCGATTCCGATCATGCTCGCCTACCGAAAACAGATGAAGTACATGCTCGAGGAGAGCCACGAGGCCCGGGACGAACGCCACCGAGAGATGGCCGAATACACGCGCGAGTGGGCCCGCGAACACTTCGAGATGTTCCCCGAGGAGGGCTACGAGTCCCAGACAGTGAGCTGTATCGAGAACACGCAGGGGATCGACGTCGCCGAAACCATCGACGCCGTCAGCGAGGAGTACGACTTCGTCTTCTCGAACGGCTACGGATCCGCACTCGGCGAGAAGACGTTCCGCATCGGCCACATGGGCGAACACGACCTCGAGTCGATCGAGGAGTTGACCGACGCGATCGAGGACGTCGCGGGATTGTAAGGCCGTCGGGGTGAAACGCTGCGAACGATGTGACCGATCGGGCTGACGACTGCTGTGGAGGGTGCGTAGCACCCAGAACGGAACGAGGTGTGCTTTTGGTCCAACTGTTACCGAGGGCCGCCTGCGGCAGCCCGCAGCAAAAAAGCTGAGTCGCCACGAGCGATACGACCAATCTAAAAATCGTAATTTTCCGAGAACTATTTATAATACTATATGGTGTGTTGATTGAATCGATTGTGGCTGAAATTGCGACTCTCCTACGGCGAATTGGACCGATACAGACTCGGTCTGTTGGGCTATTGGCAAGCGTTGTGGGGATGGGACTCTTGCTGGTGTATCCATTGGCCCCCGTCGAAACGATTCCAGGGAGCGACCCGATCCATCCAGCTGGTGCGCTCGAGTCGAGCCATCCACTCGTCGTCTATCTCAGCGCAGTCAGTGGACCAGTGGTTCTGGTTTGGGGAATGTTTGTATTCCGGCATCAAAACCTCACTCCGTTAACACCCGGTCGAGCGCTACTCGCACCGGTTCTGAGCGTCCTCGGAATCGTTGCTGGGATCGGTCGCTTCACGTACGAGTGGATTCAGGCAACACCGTTCGATGCGGTTCACCGTTTCGAGAGAGATGGGGCCGTAGAGGCAGAGACGATCGATCCGTCGGTGCTCGAGATCGTCCTCCGAGAACTGACGGGCGTTCAGTTCGTGGCTCTCGCCGCCGTCTCGGCGATAGTCGTGGGGGCAGTTGCGGCCCGACATAGTTGGCGTGACGCCACCGTCGTGGCCTTGCTGCCGATCGGCTTCGTCGCGGTTTCGCTCGCCGACGTCTGGGATTTCGATGCGACGCTTCCGACAGTACTTCTCGGTACGACGGCCCTGGCCAGTATTCCCTTCGCTGTTGGCTACGTTGCGACTCGACCCGAAGATCACGAAGGCCTCTGACGGTCTGATCGGTGTACTCGCTGGCTCTCGAGTCGCGTGTTCGCATCGTCCGTCTTCTCGAACCAGACACCAGACCAACCGTCACGGACGGCTCCACGAACTCCAGACGAGACGCCGAACGAGAGTCGTTCGTCGGCGTGTCGCGCTCGAGTGGCCCACCACGACGCTGTCGATCGGGGACTGGCTCGAGGCGAGGATCGTTGGTCTCGTCGTCGTCCGGATGGCCCGGCGGGCGACAGGGGAGACACTACCAGACGTCACCCGAACAGCCCGCGGAACCACTCGAGGATCGCCGTGATCACGTCCGTGACCCACTCGAACGCCGCTTGCAGCCAGCCGCCGCCGGTGACGCCGCTCTCTGAACCCGTCGCAGGTTCGTTCTCGACCGCATCGTCCTCGGCCACACCGTTCGCGTCGAGCGCAGCACGGGCGTCCACGAGGCCGTGGCCTTCCTCACAGCTGCCGAGGACCGGTTCCGCCGTCTCGGTGAGGGTCCGCCGGACCGCCTCGTTCGGCCCTGGACCGTCTCCCTCGTGGCGCTCCCAGACCAGCGCCGCGACGCCGGTGACGAACGGGCAGGCCATGCTCGTTCCGCTCGCCTCGGCGTATCGGTTGTCGGTGACGCTCGAGACGATGTTGGTCCCCGGCGCCAGCAGATCGACGGCGGCGCCGACGCTGCTGTAGGACGCCAGCGTGTCGTCCTCGTTCATCGCGGCGACCGCGAGGACGTCCTCGTGGGTCGCCGGATAGGACATCGTCTCCGCGTCACAGGAGCCGTTCCCCGGGTTCCCCTCGTTCCCGGCCGCGGAGAGCAGGAGGTGGCCCGCCGAGTGGGCGGTCTCGATCGCCTTCGCGAGCGCGTCGCTCTCGGCCTCGCCCCCGAGGCTCATCGAGATGAGTTCCACGTCGTGTTCGACACACCAGTCGATGCCGGCGATCAGTTCGCTGTACCGACCCTGCCCGTCGTCGTCGAGCACCTTCACGGCGTAGAGGTTCGCGTTCGGTGCCGTGCCCACGACACCGAGGTCGTTGTCGACCGCACCGGCGACGCCGGCGACGTGGGTCCCGTGTCCGTGGCGATCCTCGTAGTCGCCGGGCATCCCGGCAGCCGTGAAGTTCCGGCCACCCGCGACCGAGACGCTACAGTGGTCGGTCTGGATACCCGTGTCGAGGATGCCGATATCGACACCCGTCCCGTCCGATTCGACCGCGTCGGCACCGATCCGCTCGTGGCCCCACGAGGCCCGTTGCTCCGGGTGGGTCGAACAATCCGTGCGATCCGGCGGCAACAACACGTCCAGCAGCGACGGCGACCAGCCGTCGGGAATTCCCGTTTCGTCGTCGTCCTCGATGGAAGCGATACCAGGGGCGGAGAGCAGGTCGTCCAGTCGGTTCGACGGGACCTCCGCGACCACGAAATCGAAGTTGTCGTACTCGAGAACGGTCGTGCCGCCGACCGATTCGACGACGTCGAGGAGACCGCCGAGCAGTCCGCCGTCCGGGTGGACGAACACCCGGCTGGTGTCCGACGCAGACGCCGACCCGACCGTCCCGAGTACCCCCGCAGCAACGCCGGCTCCGACGCCCTGCAGGAGCTGGCGACGACTGAGAGTCATGGATTCTGGAATGTAAACCGAGGAGATAAGCTTTCTGCACCGGATCGACGCGTGACTCGAGAACGGGTCGTGGGCGGTACCGGTCGTTCACCCGTCCGGCAATTGGTAGGGAAACGGATCGTCATACAGCAACATCGTCACGTCGGGCGGTACTGCTACCGAGGGGAGAATCACAGAATGTGTAGTGGGTAGCAGGCCGTGTGTCGACAACAGGGGCGATCCACGAGTCAACTCTCGGCGAGCGAGCGGTTCGAAGAACTCGAGCGAAGCCGTTCACCGAGCGCTTCGCGCTCGGGCCGACGACCGATGTGGAGTGACGCGAAGCGTCACGGAACGGAGAGAGGAGTGCTTTTCATCGAAGTTTTGCCGAGGGTGTGCCGAAGGCATACCCGTAGTGCAAAAGTTCGGTGTCAAAAGGTCGGTTTATTGAATGTGGCCTTCGCGCCGAAGCTGGTCGGCGTCGGACTTCTCGTAGCGCCAGGTGATGTCTGCCTTCTCGTCCTGCCAGTCCCACGGCTCGACGAGGACGACGTCGTCTTCCCGGATCCAGATGCGTTTTTGCATCTTCCCCGGAATGCGTGCGGTGCGCTCTTCCCCGTCCGCACACCGTACTTTGACGCGATTCGCCCCGAGCATGTTGGTGACGGTCGCGAACACCTCGTCGTCTTCGGGCATTCGGAGGTTCTTGCGACCACCGCTTTCCTCGCTCATACGTCGTCGTTGGGTTTCCGGGCGTTTAACGTTTTATCGATTTTTCCCTGGGAAAACGCACCAAACGCCGGATATCGTCGTGCGTTCGCTCGCTGGAATATCATCGTGTTTAATTCACCGGAGCGTGCAGTCGGCCCTATGTACGACAAACTCGGCCCCGTCGGTATCGTCGGTATCGTCGTGATGCTCGCCGGAATCGGACTCGTCGCCTCCCAGAACCTCCTCATCGCCGCCGGGATGGCACTGATCGTCGGCGGACTCGGCGTCGTCGTGAAAGCGCTCGTCAGTAACGTGCTCTCCTCGTTCGGCATGATGTGAGTACGAGCGGTCGAAGCACGAATCACCGCTCGAGTGCGGACGAAAACGACTGCACACAACGAAAGCCGCGTCTCGATCGAGTCAGGCCTCGTTGTCGCCGGCCCGATGCTCGCTGATGAGCCGGTCGACCATCGACGCCTTCTGCTGTTTCTGGCGTTCTTTCGCCCGGTCGTGCCAGTCGTCGATCACGCTCTCGACGTCTTCCTCGCGGGCGACGGCGAGTTCGTCGACTTCCTGCATGGCCACGTCGTCGGCCGGGCCGATCGGGATTTCGCGGTCGAAGAGGATCGCGTCGGCGATATCGGAGAGCCCGCCGCCGTTTTTGAGGACGACCCGTGGCTCGAAGTCGGCGAGCAACTCCGCCGTCGACCGCCCGGCACCACTCGCGTCGCGCAGATAGACTACGTCGTCGGCGGAGATACCGTACTGCTCGTCGGCCTCGCGGATCGCGTCGTTGGTGAACTTCTCGACGACCTTCACCGGGACGAGTCCGGCTTTCTTCGCCGAGACGTCGGCGAAGTTCGAATGGTCCAGCTTCCACAGCTCCTTCATCCGCTCGACTTTCTTCTCGAGTGCCTCGGTCTCCTCGCGGGCCTCGTCGCGTTCGCGCTCGAGCTGGTTCGCACGGCGCTCGAGGCGAGTTACCTCACGGTTCCGTCGCACCTCGCGGCGTTCTTCCTGACGGGTCGCGGTGAGTTCGCCCTCGAGTTCCTCGATCCGGTCGTCTTTTTCTTCGAGGCGGTTCTCGAGCGTGCCGACGTGTGACTGGAGGCGGTCGACTTGCTCCTCGAGGTCGCGGATGCGTTTTTCCTCGTCGGTGAGTTCCCGCGGTTCGTGTTCGGTCGACTCCTCTTCGGGTTCGTCGTCCTCGGTGAGATCGCGGAGGGCGGCCTCGACGCTCTCCTCGCCGGCGACGACGCGGGCGGTGATCTCGCCGTGATCCATCCCCGGCGGGATCTTGCGGGCGATGCGTTCGAACTGGTCCTCGTGGGCGTCGAAGGCGAACAGCGCCGCGGCTATCGCGTCGCGCTGGTGGTCGTCGTCGTAGGGTTCCTCGCGCGTGCGGTGTTGTTTCTCGTCGATCGGGAGGTCGCGCTGGGGGGTCCAGGGGGCGGCGTCGAAGCTCCGGCGGAACTTCTCGACCGTTTCGGGGATCGGTGTCACGTCCGCGGCGACGACGATCGGCCGCCCGCGTTCGACGATCCACTCGATCACGTCGGCGGTGTCGCTCGTGCGCGAACTCCAGACGTCGAGGACGGAGCCGTCCAGCGAGACGATCGCCACCGCCGTCGTCGTCCCGGGATCGATCCCCACGATGACGTGATCGCGGCGTTTCACGAGCGGGTGGAACTCGATGCCGTCGCGGCGCTTTCGCTCGATCTCGACACGGACGTCTCCCGACCGGTTCCGCGAGACCGGGATGTCGGTCGGTCTGGCCTCGACGGTGAAGACGGCGTTGGCGAGCCCGCCGTAGGCCTCCCGGACGTCCTTCTCGTACTCGAGGTTCTCGTCCTCGAGGTCGGATTCGACCTCGCGGGCGCGTTTCCTGACGGAGCCGTGGATGCGGCGGGTATAGCGGTCTTCGCTCCAGCCGCCGCTGCCGGTCGAGCGGCCGCGCGCGACCTTGACCTCGGTGGTGTCGGTGAACGCGGAGACCTCCTGGCCGACGTTGTGGGCGGCCAGTCTGGCGGCGGCTTCGGCCTCCTGCATCGGGTCCTTGCCGTAGGGGATTCCGTGGCGTTTGGCCACTCGAGAGAGCGGTTCTGGCTGTGCGGCGCCGGTCACCTGGACCAGCTTCGTCTCCGAGGGGAGCGAGCCGAGGAAGTGGACGAGCTGGTCCTTGTCGGCGGCCAGCTCGTACATGTTGTCCGTCGCGACGATCGCGGGTTCGACGTCGTCGATCAATCGGCGTAACTTGCGGTAGGTGACGACGTCGCGCGTGACGTCCTCGCCGTCGTACTGGACCAGTGCGTAAGAAGGTGCGTCACCGCGCACGTCGCCGCTCTGGATGTCGACTCCAAAGACGACCGCGTCGAGCGCACTCGTTCGCGTGCTCACGACTCCGTCTAGGGGCGTGTGATGTATAAATCCGACGCGGATGAGAGGATGTGTCACTGCAGGTCTCGAGTCTCCCGGTGGCTTCGATTCGCCGGTTCTCGCGTCCTGCCGGTGGCCTCGATTATTAGTCCCTGCCTGCCGTCGCACCTTCGCATGGAGTACACGACACTCGGTAGCACGGGGATGGAGGTCAGCGAGATCTGTCTTGGCTGTATGAGCTTCGGTTCGAGCGACGAGTGGATGCTCGACGAAGCGGAGAGCCGCGAGATCATCGAGCGGGCGATCGACCTCGGGATCAACTTCTTCGACACGGCGAACGTCTACTCGAGGGGCGAATCGGAGGAGATCCTCGGGAACGTCCTCGCCGACTACGATCGCGACCAGCAGGTCGTCGCCACGAAAGTCTACGGCGAGATGGGCGAGGGGCCCAACCAGCAGGGACTGTCGCGAAAGACGATCGAGCAGGAACTCTCGAACTCCCTCGAGCGGCTTGGCATGGACACCGTCGACCTCTACCAGATCCACCGCTGGGATTACGAGACGCCGATCGAGACGACGCTTCGCGCGCTCGACGACGCGGTCGGGCGCGGACAGGTCCGACACGTCGGCGCCTCCTCGATGTGGGCCCACCAGTTCCAGCGCGCGCTCGAGATCGCGGACCGGGAGGGACTGGCACGCTTCGAGACGATGCAGAACCTCTACCACCTGACCTATCGCGAGGAGGAACGAGAGATGTACCCCATCTGTCGGCGAGAAGATATCGGCGTCATTCCGTGGAGTCCGCTCGGCGCGGGTTACCTCACTCGCCCGCACGAGGACTTCGACGAGACCGCCCGCGGCGAGCACGAACTCGACTACGGCACGCAGTACCACGAGGGCCCCGGCAGCGAGGAGATCAACGCCCGCGTGCAGGAACTGGCCGACGAGAAGGACGTCACGATGGCCCAGATCGCACTCGCGTGGCACTTCCACAAGGAACACGTCACCGCACCCATCCTCGGCACCTCGAGCGTCGAACACCTGGAGGAGGCCGTCGAAGCGCTCGATATCTCGCTTTCCGACAGCGACCTCGAGTACCTGGAGGAGCCGTATCATCCGGTGCCGATCTACGGGCACGACTAGCTGTCTATCGCGAATAGCGCACTCGAGCGGACCCGCCGTCGACGCCTACTCGTCCGGAGAGACGTCGCCGCCGTCCGGATACGGAATCTCGAGTTCCTCTCCGTCCGACGGAACGAACACCTCGCCGTCGAACACCTCTCGGGCCTCCGCGAGGTGGTCGTCGGTGTACCCCGCGTACCGCGAGGAGAGGTGCATCAGCGCCAGTCGGCGCGCGCCCGCCCGGCTGGCGATCTCGGCGGCCTGCCGTGCGGTGGAGTGGGCGGTGTCGCTCGCGCGCTCGACGCGGTCGTCGGCGAAGGTCGCGTCGTGGATCAGCAGGTCGGGTTCGGCGGCGGCCTCGACGGTGGCCGCGGTCGGGCGCGTGTCGCCGGTGTACACCAACGATCGGCCCGGCCGAGCCTCGCCGACGACCTCGTCGGGGTGGACGACGGTACCGTCCTCGAGTTCGACGGACTCGCCCGCGTGGAGTCTCGAGAACTTCGGTCCCACGGGGACGCCCAGCTCCTCGGCTCGCTCGCGGTCGAACCGACCCTTGCGGTCGTCCTCGACGAGGGCGTAGCCCACCGAGCGCGTATCGTGGTCGGACGCGAAGGCGCGAACCTCGTACTCGTCGGCTCGGTAGGCGACGTCGCCGGGGCCGACCTCCGAGATTCGGATGGGAAACGTCGGCCGGTTGCCGAGCGCGCGGACGAGCGATTTGATCTGGCGGCGCGTGCCGTGGGGGACGTGGATGGCGAGTGGCTCCTCGCGGTCGTTGAAGTCCATCGTCTGGATCAGTCCCGGAATCCCGAGGACGTGGTCGCCGTGGAGGTGCGTGACGAACAGGTGAGACACCGAGAAGCCGGTCCCGAAGCGCATCATCTGACGCTGGGTTCCCTCACCGGCGTCGAACAGTAACTGCTCGCCCTCGCGGGCGACGAAGAGACTGCTCGGGTTTCGATCCGTCGTCGGGACGGCTCCGGCAGTCCCCAAGAACGTCACGCGCAGTGGCATCGGTCACCTCTCGGTGCGGGGCGGCTAAACCGCCTTCGGATCGGGCGCGTGGGATTTGCGCCTGTTTCGGCGAAAGCCGCGCTCGAGTCCGAAGAACGCGATTAAAAACGGAATAAAGCGACACTAATCTAGATGACGGGTTGCATGTGCCTGCAACGGAGGGTGTATTTTACATCCGTGGGGCCCGAACAGTCGACTAACCCCCCTGGGTACCCGCGACACAATGAGCACGATATTCGAGTTCAGTACGATAAAGCAGATCGGCGCGGTGTTGATCGCCGTCGTGATCGTCCTCGCCGCCGGGACGGTCGTCGGACAGGCACCCGCGCTCTTCGGCGCCGACGTCACGACCGACCCCGAGGCGTCGATCGAGTTTCCGGACCAGAGCGGTGACGGCACGAGCGTGACAGTCGACACCGTCTCGCTCTCGGATGGCGGCTTCGTCGTCGTCACGAACGGCGGCGACGTCGTCGGCGTCTCCGACTATCTCGAGTCGGGCACCCACGAGAACGTCACCGTCGAGCAACGCGACGACGAGGACCTCGAGATGCTCGGCCAGCTCACCGCGACGGCCCTCCAGGATACGACGGACACCGGCACGTTCGTCAGCGAAGCCGACGCCGCCGAGGACGAGGATCTCGACGAGCACGATCGGCCGTACTCCGACGGCGGCTACCCGGTCAGCGACACGGCGACGGTGACGATGTCCGAACGACCCGACGAGGGTGAGTCGAGTACCTCCTTCGTCGTCGAATCCGTCGACGCACCCGAATCGGTCACCGCCAACGGCTCGGTCGATATCACCACCGAGATCCGCAACCCCAACGAGTTCGACGACCGCCAGCACGTCGACTTCCGGCTCGACGGCCAGCTGGTCGAACGACAGGTACTCTCGCTCGACGCCGACGAGACGCGCGAACTCAACGTGACGATCAGCCTCGACGGCGTCGAACCGGGCGACCACATCTACGGGATCTACACCACCGACGACGGCGCACTCGGCGAGTTGACCGTCGAACCCGACGATGCCGGCGTGACGGTTCTGGAAGCCGAATCCGACCGCGTGGTCGCCGACGCGACGCTCACGACCGACGGCTTCCTCGCCGTCGAGGCCGCCGGTAACGATACCGACACTGACGCTGACACTGACACAGACGCAGACGCAGACGCGGACAACGAGACCGACACTGACACTGAGAACAGCACAGATACGAACACCAACCCCCAGATCCTCGGCACCTCCGACTCGCTCGAGGCTGGTGACCACGAAAACGTCACCATAGCCCTCGAGGAACCGCTCGAGGACGGTGAGACGATCTCGGTCGTCGTCTACGAGGGCAGCGTCGATGACGTCGAGAACGCGTCGGCTTACAGCGTCGGTGACGAGCGGATCGAGGAGACCGTCGTCGTCGGTGAGGATCTCGGTGGAGACGGAACTGGTGACAGTGACGGTGACAGTGAAAGCGACGACGAGACCGAAGCCGACGAGGAGAGCGACGGCACAGAGAGCGAGGATACCGACGAAACCGGTGACGACGGGGCCGAAACCAGCGACGAGTGACGACGACGTGATCCAGACTTTTACTTAGACACGAACTCGGACACGAACTCGGACTCAGACCCAGCTCCAACCCCGGACACGGACACAGAACTGGCAGCAAACCCACAACCGCAACCGACCGATTCTTACCCGACCGCTCCCTACCGACGAGCGATGGACGCGCCGCTGTGGACCGAGACGCACGCGCCGACGCTGTCGGAGCTTCCTCAGGACGACGCCCGCGAGTACCTCCAGCGGGCGGTCGAGGAGCCGATCAACCTCATCCTGCAGGGACCGGCAGGCAGCGGCAAGACGGCCGCGGCGCGCGCACTGGCACGGGAGATCCACGACGATCCGGACAACGACTTCGTCGAGATCAACGTCGCGGACTTCTTCGACCGCACGAAAAAGGAGATCCGCTCGGACCCCCGTTTCGAACACTTCCTGCAGGGCCAGACCGAGTTCTCCAAACAGTATCGGCGCGGCACGGACCAGCGCAACAAGTACAAACGCGAGTGGTCCAAACGCGACATGATCGCCCACGTTCTCAAGGAACAGGCCGGCTACGCCCCCTCGAGTGGGACGTTCAAGACCATTTTGCTGGACAACACCGAGAACATCCGCGAGGACTTCCAGCACGCCCTGCGCCGGATCATGGAACAACACCACAAGACGACCCAGTTTATCATCGCCACCCGGCAGCCGACCAAGCTCATCCCACCGATCCGCTCGCGGTGTTTTCCCGTCTCCATCCGCGCGCCCTCGAGCGAGGAGACCGTCACCGTCTTAGAGCGTATCGTCGAGCGAGAGGACGTCGAGTACGACGCCGACGGCCTCGAGTTCATCGCGGGCTACGCCAACGGCAACCTCCGGCAGGCGATTCTGGCGGCCCAGACCACCGCCCTAGAAGAAGGCGAAATCACGATGCAGACCGCCTACGAGACGATCGGTGCGGTCGGCCTCGACGAGGAGATCGAGTCGATGCTCGACGACGCCGAAGCGGGCGAGTTCACCGACGCTCGCAAGACCTTAGACGACCTGCTCGTCGACGAGGGACTGAGCGGAACCGAGGTGCTCGAGTCGATTCTCTCGATCGCACGCAAACGCTATCAGGGAGACGAACTCGCGCAGATCCACCGACTGGCCGCGGACATCGAGTTCGAGATGAACGAGGGGACCAGCGACCGGATTCACGTCTCGCATCTGCTGGCAGAGCTGGGGCGAGACGCGTAGAGAGCAAGGCAGTGTCGTCCGCTGGCGGTTCTCGAGCGTCCGGCACACGCGTTTCCATCCGACTCCCCGTCACGGTACTCGACGCAACGGATCGCCGCCGTCCGTTCCGTTTCGATCGCGAACCATCGCCTCGCCTGCATCCCAGAACGACTCGTCTCCCCGTTTTCCGACACGCGCGTGAGCGCCTCGAGAGTCTCGGCGTCCGTCGTGTTCTCACTCCGTTCTGCGATCACGGAGAAACGTCCGCTCCAGCCCTGTGAATGTGGCTGGGCGGTGCGGACGGGTCGGTTTCCGCTATCGACAGCCATTATCCGCCTCCCGCTCGCACGTACTCGTATGCCAACCGTCCTCGAGACGCGCATTCAGAACCGATTCCGCGTGCAACCGAACCACGCGAACAACTACGAGACGCTCCACGGCGGGAACCTGATGAAGTGGCTCGACGAGGTGGGTGCGATGTCGGCGATGCGGTTTGCGGGCGAGACCTGCGTCACCGCTCGAGTGAACGAACTCGACTTCAAGCGCCCGATTCTCATCGGCGACACGGCGCTCGTCGAGGCCTATGTTTACCGGGCGGGGAAAACGAGCGTCCACGTCGCACTTCGAGCCTGGCGCGAGGAGCCGAGGTCCGGCGAGACCGAACTGACGACCGAATCCACGTTCGTCTTCGTCGCGATCGACGAGGACGGTTCGCCGGTTCCCGTCCCCGATCTCACCGTCGAAACCGACGAGGGTGAGCAACTTCGAGAACGGGCACTGTCGTCGCTCGAGTGAGTAGCGGCGGTGCAATCCGACGATCCGCGAACACGACAGGACGCAGAAAACCGTGTTTCCCCGACTGTGGGGCAAATCCGAGACCGATCACTCGAGTACGAGCACGTACCGCGTTAGCGATCGGTGGACGCGTCGTTCGAACGTTGCGTCGAGTTCCCAGCCGGCAGCGGTCGCTTCCTCGATCCACAACCGGTCTGCGACGACGACCGCGCGCTCGGCGACGCGCCGAGCTTCCGCGAGCGCACCCGAGACGAGATCCTCGAGGCGGTGAGTTTCGATCTTCGACTGGCGACCGTAGGGGGCGTCGAAGACGACGGCGTCGACGGCGTCGTCGCGAAGCGGAAGCTGCGTGCCGTCTCCCAGTGCAGTGTGCCAGTTCCCGCGAACGACGCCGACGGGCGACGGGTCCTCGCGGTCGAGGAAGTGTGAGAGGTTCTCGGCGGCGCCGGCGGCCATCTTCGCTTGCGCGTCGGTTCCGATCACGTCCGCGCCGACGAGTCCGGCTTCGACGAGGACGCCGCCGGTGCCACACATCGGATCCAGAACCGTCCCACCGGGGCGAGCGCCCGCGACGTTCGCGATCGCACGGGCGAGAAGGGGATCCATACTCCCCGGCTGGAAGAACGGTTTGTCCGTGGGCGCTCGAGAGCCGAAGTCGCGGACGCTCTCGCTCGTGAGCCAGCCCAGCGCGCAGACGTCTGCTGGGTCAGTCCCGGCCCCGTCGGAGCTCTCCTGGTCGCCCTCGAGGACGCCCACCGAAAACGCGGCTCGCAACACGTGGTCGGGCTCCTCGAGGTCGACGTCGAATCCGCGGTCGACCAGCACCTGCCCGAGTTCGCGCTCTGCACGACCGGTACTGATTCCGGTCGCGCCGTGGACGTCGGTCGCGCGGACGGCGACGGATCCCTCGCGGTCGATGCCCGCAGCCTCGAGAAGAACGCGGGCGCTCTCGAGGTCGGCGTCGGTGCGGCCGAGCAGTTCGCTCGCGCGGTGGGTGTAGGCGAGGCCGCGAACGCGGTCGGGGTCGACGGCGGTAGCGACGGCCAGTCCGGGTGCGATTCGCTCGACGTCGGCCGCGGCGCTGGCGGCCTCGTGGGCCGCGAATCGGTCGTCCTCGCCGGCGAACTCGAGGAAGTACACGCTCCATCGTCACCGCGCGCGAGCTATGAGCCTACCGTTTTCGACGACTTAGTCACCTCCTAAATACCGGACAGATCAGGTGCCGGTACTAACCTTTATAAACCTTAAATACGTCTTTTTAAGCGACTTATGACGGATCCGAAGGACACCATCAATATCGAAAACGTGGTGGCGTCGACCGGCATCGGCCAGGAACTCGATCTCCAGAGCGTTGCGATGGACCTCGAGGGAGCGGATTACGATCCCGAACAGTTCCCCGGCCTCGTGTACCGTACGCAGAATCCCAAATCGGCTGCACTGATCTTCCGCTCGGGCAAGATCGTCTGCACCGGCGCGAAGAGCACCGACGACGTTCACGAGAGTCTCCGTATCGTCTTCGACAAGCTCCGTGAACTCCAGATTCAGGTCAACGACGACCCCGAGATCGTCGTCCAGAACATCGTCACCTCCGCCGACCTCGGACGCAACCTCAACCTGAACGCGATCGCGATCGGCCTCGGCCTCGAAAACATCGAGTACGAACCCGAACAGTTCCCCGGCCTCGTCTACCGATTAGACGAACCCGAAGTCGTCGCCCTGCTCTTTGGCTCCGGCAAACTCGTCATCACGGGTGGGAAACAGCCCGTCGACGCCGAACACGCCGTCGACAAGATCGTCTCCCGACTCGAGGACCTCGGCCTGCTCGAGTAACGGTCTCAGATCGTTTCGGCTTCTCGAGACGGACGGCTCGAATCGAATACAACTGACTCTCTCCTCGAGTGTCGACGCCGACGAGTCGGCAGTCGGGTCGAGAACGAGAACGGCGAGCGAAATCGAAACCACATTCGGCAGGCACAAATCGGTGGGGTCGAACACTCGAGTATGGCTTCGGTTTCGGCTCCGGTACTGTCGTCCGTCCCTCACGTCGTCGCTCAACTCGAGCCGGCGACGGGTGGCCTCCTCGCGTATCTCGGCACGTTCGTGATCGCGACGATTTTCTACGGGCTGACCCTGCACATCGCCGCCAGATACGTCCTCGGCGACGTCAGCGTTCGGCGGGCGTTTCGCGTCGCGCCGGTTCTGGCGCTGTTCTTGATCGTCTTGCAACAGGCCGGACCGGCGATCACCGCCGGCGTGTCGCTCGTGGTCGCCTATACCTTGATCTACGTCGTCTACGATCTCGGCCACAAAATGACGGCGTTCGTGACGGTGATCTACTACACCGTCGCCCTCCTCCTCGGGATCGTGATCTACAATATCGTGTTCCTGATCGGACAGGCGCCTGGGTGACGGTGCAGTGGCGTACAACAGTGACGAGAACGTCCCTCACTCGACCAATCGCTCGATCTCCGTCACCAGAATCCCGCTCGCGCCCCGCTCTTTGACCTGCGAGATCGTCTGGAAGACGTCCCGCTCGTCGACGACGGCGTGGACGGCCACCTTCTCGCCGCCGTTGGCGATGTCCATGATCGTCGGCCCGTCCAACCCTGGAATCTCCTCGCGGATCTCCTCGAGCCGATCCTCGGGGACGTTCATCATCAGGTATCGCTTACCATCGGCGGCCAACACCGACGAGAGCGCGGTCCGGATCTCCTGAACTTTCGGGTCGTCGACGACGTCCTCGCGGGCGAACAACTTGACGGAACTCGAGAGCACGTCGTCGATGATCGCGAGCCGGTTGACCTTCAGCGTCGTTCCCGTGCTGGTGATGTCGACGATCGCGTCGGCCATCTCGACGTGGGGCGTGAGTTCGGTCGCGCCAGTCACTTCGACGATCTCGGGGTCGACGCCGGTATCCGCGAAGAAGTTTCGCGTGATAGTGGGAAACTCCGTGGCGACGGTCTTCCCTCCGAGGTCCTCGATCGATTCGATGTCCCCGTCCTCGGGTGCGGCGAGGACGAGTCGACAGCGGCCGAACGCCAGATCGAGCAGGTCGACGACGTCGTCGTGGCCGCTCTCCCGAACCTGATCCAGTCCCGTGATGCCGATGTCGGCGGCGCCGTCGGCGATGTACTCGGGGATGTCGGCGGCGCGAGCGAAGAGGACGGTTACGTCCGGGTCGACGGTCTCGGCGTAGAGTTTGCGGTCGGCACCGTTCTCGAGGTGGAGCCCCGCCCGCTCTAACAGCTCGATCGTCGGCTCGTGCAGGCGGCCCTTGTTGGGGACGGCGATACGCATATACCGGTCGTTCGGGCGGGGACGGGAATTGTCTTTCTATTGAGGCTCTTACGTCCGGCCGATTCGACGCCGGGATCGCGAGGATCGGGTTTCGAGAATCGAGTTTCGAGTTTCGAGTCTCGAGAGGTCTCCAAGAACGGGACGGTCCGGACGACACCTTCAGCCGTCGACCGACGTCACGTCCGCACGCCGGAGGAGCTGGGAGTTGATCGCCACGATCACCGTACTCGCGGACATAAGCACCGCGCCGACCGCGGGCGAGAGCAGGATCCCGACCGGCGCGAGGACGCCAGCGGCCAGCGGCAGGGCGAAGACGTTGTAGCCCGCGGCCCAGGCGATGTTCTCCTGCATCTTTCGGTAGCTCTTCGCGCTCAAACGCACGAGGCGACCGACGTCGCGCGGGTCGTTCTCGACGAGGACGACGTCGGCCGACTCGACGGCGACGTCCGTCCCGCTCCCGATAGCGATCCCGACGTCAGCACGCGTGAGTGCGGGCGCGTCGTTGACGCCGTCGCCGACCATCGCGACGAGCTTGTTCTGGCGCTGTAACTCGAGGATCTTCTCGTCTTTGTCCTCCGGCAACACCTCCGCGAAGGTCGTGTCGATGCCGAGTTCCTCGGCGACGGCGCGGGCGACGTCCTCGGTGTCGCCGGTGAGCATCGCCACCTCGATTCCCATCGACTGGAGGGACTCGATCGCCTCGTAACTCTCCTCGCGGATCACGTCGGCGAGTGCGAGCGCGCCGACGGCCTCGTCTTCCCGGAGCAGGTAGACGACTCCCTGTCCCCGCGAGCCGGCCTCGTCGGCGAAGGCCGACAGCGACTCGTCCGGTTCGACCTCGAGGTGTCTGAGCAGGTTGGGACCGCCGACGGAGACGATCGTGCGGTCTTCCTCGTCGTCGGCCGCTCCGGTCTCGGTTTCGCTCTCACTCTCGCTCTCGCTCGCGGCCGAAGTCGAGGGCGAAATCGGAGCTGGACCGGCCCCCGTTTCGACGGTGGCGCGAACGCCCCGCCCCTCGAGCGCCTCGAACCCGCGAACGTCGGGGATCGACACCCCGCGATCCCGTGCTGCCTCGCGGATCGCCTGTGCGATCATGTGTTCGGAGTCGCCCTCGACGGCGGCCGCGAGCGTCAGGACGTCGTCTTCGGTCCAGCCGTCCACGGTGGCGACGTCGACGACGCCCTGTTCGCCCGCCGTGAGCGTGCCCGTCTTGTCGAAGACGACGGTATCGAGGTTCCGGGCCTGCTCCATGGCGATGCGGTCGCGGACGAGCATTCCGTTCCGTGCTGCCATCGAGGTGTTGATCGCGACTACCAGCGGCACGGCGAGTCCCAGCGCGTGCGGGCAGGCGATGACGAGCACTGTGACCACGCGCTCGACGACGGGGAGGCCGAAGCCGATCGCGACGGTCCAGGCGACGGCGGTGATCGCCGCCACACCCAGCGCCGCGTAGAACAGCCAGCCGGCGGCGCGGTCCGCGAGCACCTGCGTGTGCGAGCGACTCTCCTGGGCCTGTTCGACCAGTCCCACGATGCCCGAAAGCGTCGTCTCGTCGCCCGTGGCGGTCACCCGCACCCGCAGGCTCCCGTCGCGGTTCGTGGTGCCGCCGATCACCTCGTCGCCGGGTTCCTTCCCGACCGGCTTCGACTCGCCGGTGATCATCGCCTCGGTGACGTTCGACTCGCCCTCCTCGACGACGCCGTCGGCGGGGACGTTCGCGCCGGGACGGACGAGCACGAGGTCGCCCGCCTCGAGGTCGTCGACCCTGACCTCCTCGAGTTCGCCGTCGTCGGTGACGCGTTCGGTGGTGTCGGGCAGTAACTCGGCGAGTTCGTCGAGCGCCCCCGACGCGCGTCGGACGCTTCGCATCTCGATCCAGTGGCCCAGCAGGAAGATGACGATCAGGGTCACCAGTTCCCAGAAGAACGGCTCGCCGATGTCGAAGGCGACCGCCGCGACGCTGTAGCCGAAGGCCACTGTGATCGCGAGCGAGATCAGCAGCATCATCCCGGGTTCGCGATTTCGGGCCTCGATCGCGCCCATTCTGAGAAACGGGATGCCACCGTAGACGAAGACGGCGACGCCGAGGACGGGACCGACGAACTCGCTGCCCGGGAACGTCACCGCGGTGTAGCCGAACCACTCCTGGAGCATCGGGCTGTAGTAGAGGACCGGCAGCGAGAGCACGAGACAGACGACAAAGCGTTTCTTGAACATCTCCTCGTGGTCCGAGTGGTCGACGTGTCCGGAGTGGCCCCCGTCCCCGTCGTGTCCGGAGTGGCCCCCGTCCCCGTCGTGTCCGGAGTGGCCCTCGCCGTTTCCAGTGCGGTCCTCGTCGTCCTCAAGATGGTCGCGACCGCCACTGTGTCTCTCGCCACCCTCGTCGTGACCGTAGCCGTGATCGTCCTCGACGTCGCTCGAGCCAGAGACGGAACGAGGTCCGTCCGGTTTCTCGCCGGAACCCGGTGCGTTCCGGTAGCAGTTACAGACTCGGCAACACGAACAGTAGCTGTCCGTCGGCCGCTCGCGCTCGCGCTCGTGGCTTCCTCGAGAACTGGCCGCCGGCGCTCGAGACGAGTCGTCGTGTTCGGAGTCAGTCATCGGCGCTGGTCACCCCGTACGAGGCGCTCGCAGCGCTCCTCGAATCCTCGCTCGAGAGGACGAGGACTACGACGAGAACCAGCGTCACCGCTACGAACCGGGCCGTCCTTCCGAGAGAGTCCTCAGGTGACATTGTGTACTAGTTACCGGTGACCCGTCATAGTTCTTACACACGGTTCGAATACGGCGGGGCCAGCAGCGGCGAACACGTTCGCCGACGACCATCCACATCGCTCACGAAAAACGTAACAGGTAGGGGACTGACGGGAGACACTCTACACGAAAGCCGTGGATCGAACGAAACTCGACGCTGTCGTCGCCGTGTTCGTTGCTGGCACCCTCACCCTCGGTATCGGCGTCGCCTGGCAGACCTCCCGTCAGGCACAGGCACACGGCGAGATGATGGGACACGCGTCAGTTCACGGTCCGCATCCGGTCTGGTACCTGCTCGGTTCGATTCTCGTCGCGAGCGTCGTCACCGGCGCGTACTGGATCGTTCGCGATCACGTCGGGACGGACGCGGAAGGTCGGTCTGGGGGTCGAATGTCCGAGTCCGGATCCGAGCCAGCCCAACAGTCACCCTCACCCTCACCGCCATCGTCGCAGCCGGCGGACGAATCATCGCAGACCGGAAAGCCACAATCGAAATCGAGAGCGAAACCGCGAGTACTGGACGTCCTTCCGGAGGACGAACGTCGAATCGTAGAGCCCGTCCTCGAGTCCCCCGGTGTCACACAACTCGCGCTCCGCGACCGGTCCGACTTTTCGAAGAGCAAGGTCAGCCAGACCGTCACCGACCTCGAGAAACGGGGGTTGCTCTACCGTGAGCGACAGGGGCGGACGTATCGCGTATATCCGAGCGACGACCTCGAGGAGCACTGAGGCGGCCGGCAGAGACGGGTGTACGATAGCCGTGACGACTCGATCCTGAAAGCGAGTGCCCGAATCCGGTCGAAACGAGCGTACGGAGTCCGCACGAACGATTCTGTGAAAACGAAGCGACGAGAACGCTCGAGAAACGGTCTCGAACGATCTACTCGATGTGTTTACACCCAATCGAATAACCGTCGGTCGCCCCTCGAGACAGGTGAGGAAGGCCAATGACGACACCAAAACTTCGAATGACGGTCGCCGCACTCACCGTCGTCGCGCTGCTCGGCGGCGTGGCGGTCGTAAGCGGTGACGATGGAGACGTTGCCAACGATGGAATCGAGTGGATACACGAAATGCACGACCGAGTGGGGATGGCCGATCACGACCACGGGGAACATCACGACGATCACGATCCCGGTGAGCACCATGCGGCTCACGAACCTGGAGAACACCACGGAAATAGTGGACACTGCAAGTAACACCTGAATCGGTCAGACACTGATTGCACTACCGTCGCGAAACCGAGTGCAAACGCCATTCGCGAGAGACGGGAGAGGCGAGTCAGGGTATCGTGTTAGCCTTTCGCGGCTACCGATCGCATTTGTTTTCTTAACGCAAATCGGGACGCAGATGACGGCGTTCGAAAGGGATAGCGAGCCGAACACGAACGACACTGCCGAAATGGCCTTATTTACAAAGTTAATCCGGGCCACATGGTTTATTTTCAAAGGATTGTATCGCTTTTAGACGTTCTTTCTAAGGCACAAATCGCTTGAACGTGCACCCCCTACGTTCACGTATGAGTACCAGACGCGCCCACCTCGAGATCACGGGGATGTCGTGTTCGACCTGTTCGGGGACCATCGAGGACGCGGTTGCGGACCTCGAGGGCGTCGAATCGGTGAGTGCCAACTACGCGACCGACGAGGGGGCAGTCGAGTACGACCCCGACCGCACCTCGCTCGCGGAGATCTACGACGCCATCGAGGAGGCGGGCTACGAGGCCGAATCGGTGACGGAGTCGATCACCGTGATGGGGATGTCGTGTTCGACCTGTTCGGGGACCGTCAGCGAAGCCGTCGAGGCGGTTCCGGGCGTGATCAGCGCCGACGTGAACTTCGCCTCGGACGAGGGGCGTGTGCGGTACAATCCGGCCGACGCGTCGCTTCGAGACGTATACGACGCGATCGAGACGGCAGGCTACGAACCAGTTCGTGAGGAGACAGACGAGACGCAAGGAGAGAGCCAACGCGAGCGCGCAGTCGAGCGGGAACTCGCCCGCCAGTACCGACTCGTGATCCTCGGCGGGTTGCTGACGCTCCCGTTCGTTCCGATGATGGTCGATATGCTGTTCGGCCTCGCCGGAGTCCCCTCGCCCGTCCCCGCGATTGCACATCCGGCGGGCTGGATCGAGTTCGCCCTCGCAACGATCCTGATGGCCACCCTCGGACGGGAGTTCATCCGGGGTGCCTACCGGGCGTTCTCACACAACCGGCGAGCGAACATGGACACGCTCGTGGCGATGGGAACGTCCGCCGGATACGTCTACAGTACGGCAGTACTCGGCGGATTGATCGCGAGCGAGGGCCTCTACTTCGAGGCCGTCGCCTTCATTCTCTGGTTTATCACTCTCGGCAACTGGCTCGAGGTCCGGTCGAAGGCCCGCGCTGGCAACGCCCTTCGGGAGTTGCTCGAGATGGAAGCCGACGATGCGACCGTCGTCCGTGATGGTGAGGAACTCCAGATTCCGCTCGAAGACGTGACCGTCGGCGACGTCCTCAAGGTTCGACCCGGCGAGAAGATCCCGGTCGACGGCGTCGTCCGAGAGGGCCAAAGCGCAGTCGACGAGTCGATGCTCACCGGTGAGTCGGTCCCCGTCGAGAAGGGTGTAGGCGACGACGTCGTCGGTGCGACGATCAACGAAAACGGTGTCCTCCTCGTCGAGGCCACGAAGGTCGGCTCCGAGACGGCGATCCAACAGATCGTCGAGCGCGTGAAGGAAGCCCAGTCGCGCCAGCCCGACATCCAGCGACTGGTCGACACGGTGAGTGCGTACTTCGTCCCTGCAGTGATCGTCAACGCGGTCTTCTGGGCGCTCGTCTGGCTCGCCTTCCCGGACCAGTTGTACACCGTCTCGTCGTGGCTCGGCTCGTGGCTGCCGGTGCTCGAGCCGGTCGGCGGTGGCCCCGTCGTCGGTGGCGTTCCCGTCCTCGAGTTCTCCGTCGTCGTCCTCGCCTCGGCGCTCCTGATCGCCTGCCCCTGCGCGCTCGGGCTGGCGACTCCGGCGGCGACGATGGTCGGCTCGACCCTGAGCGCGACCAACGGCGTCCTCTTCAAGGGCGGCGACGTCCTCGAGCGGGTTCGGGGCATCGACACCGTCGTCTTCGACAAGACCGGGACGCTAACTCACGGCGAGATGACCCTGACGGACGTGGTGGTGTTCGACTCCGACGAAATGGTCCCCGACGGCGGCAACAGGGCTCCCGATGGCGGCGTTCTCGACGCATCAGAGCGTGAGGGGTCCCGCGAGTCGATGGTTCTGGCTGCGGGGGCAGCCGCCGAGTCCGGCTCCGAACACCCTATCGCCCGCGCAGTCGTCGAGGGTGCCCAAGAGCGGGGGATCGACGTTGGTGACGTCCACGAGTTCGAAAACGTTCCCGGTCACGGTATCCGCGCGGAGACCGACCACGGATCCGTGCTGGTGGGTCGACGCGAACTGCTCGCGGATGCTGGGATCGATCCCGATCCGGCAGAGGAGACGCTGACTCGACTCGAGCGAGAGGGGAAGACGGCGATTCTCGTCGCGATCGACGGCCAACTCGCGGGCGTCCTCGCAGTGGCCGACGAGGTCCGCGACAGCGCGAAAGAGACCGTCGCAGCGCTTCGAGAGCGTGACATCGAGGTCGTGATGTTGACGGGTGACAACGAGCGGACCGCTCGAGCGGTCGCCGAGGCTGTCGGTATCGATCCCGAGAACGTCCGTGCGGAGGTCTTTCCGGAGGACAAAGCCGATCACGTCGAGACGTTGCAAGCGGCGACTGTGCGAACGAGCAGGTCGTGGATCCCGTTCGGCGGCAAAACCGAGCGGAACACGAGAGTGATGATGGTCGGTGACGGCGTCAACGACGCCCCCGCACTCACGGCAGCCCACGTCGGTGTCGCCATCGGTTCGGGGACGGACGTCGCCATCGAGTCGGCGGACGTCACCCTGATGCGCGACGACCCTGCCGACGTCCTCAAGGCCGTTCGTATCTCGGAGGCGACGATCTCGAAGGTCCGCCAGAACCTCTTCTGGGCGTTCGTCTACAACGCGACGCTCATCCCGATCGCGTCGCTCGGGCTTCTCAACCCCGCGCTGGCGGGGCTGGCGATGGCCGGCTCGAGCGTGAGCGTGATGGGCAACAGCCTCGCGTTCGCGAAGTACGACCCTCACGACGATTACGAACTCGCAGTACTGAAACCGCTAGCGTGGCTGCGACGCTGAACGCCCGTTCTCCTTCGACGCCCTCTTCCTGACGGCGATCGAAATCGGTCACCCCACACGACTATGGATATCGACGAGCGAACGCGTTCCGAGATCGACCGCCGTCTCGAGCGCCTCGAGTCCGAGTACGGCGCGTTTCCGGTCCGCGAGGAGCGGGTGACGAACGAGCCCGCGTTCTTCGAGCAGGGCGTCGAACTGGTACGAGAGGGCTGGATCGGCGATGCCGGCGCGTGGGTCACTGACGCGGCCGACCGCGCGCTGTTGATCCGCCACGAGGACGGCCCCGAGCGCTGGGGGACGCCCGGCGGCGGCCACGAACCCGGCGAGACGATGGCCGAAACCGCCCGCCGTGAGGTTCGGGAGGAGACCGGCCTCGAGCCGACGCTGACCGGTGTCTGTTTCGCTCGACGAAAGACGATCGTCCACGAGAACGACCCGGAGCGTCGGTTTCGGATGCTGACGGTTATCTTCGAGGGCGACGTCGACGTCGACGCCGGTGACGTCAGCGAAAAGACGATCGAGATCGAGGACGACGAAATCCTCGAGGCACGGTGGTTCGAGGCCGATGACCCGCCGGAAGCGGTTCACGGGTTTCTCGAGGAGCGGGTCGAGGACTGGGCGGAGACGGAATAGAGAGAGACGGGAACGAAGACGGAGACGGAGACGAACTGCAAAACGAGCGAAGCGGCCAGCGCTAGAACTCACTCGGGAACAGCAACTCGGCGACCGCAATGGTGACGTAGGCCTCGATGAACGCCGCCAGCAGGAGCATGCAGTAGCCGAGGAGAACTAAAATTCCGGTCCGGTAGAGGTACGGCTTCGTGACGAACGCCTCGCGGGTCCCGCGGACTCGCTGGACGAATCGGTGGAGCAACCGAAAGCCGACACCCGCGGCGATGAACAGCGCCGGCAGTTCGAAGATTCCGTGCGGGAGGAGCAAGGCGAGAATGAGACCGAACCCGGTCTCCTGCCCGATCGCGTACGCGATATTGCCGACGAGAACCCCGTTGAACACCATGATCGCCACCGTGAGCAACCCGATCGTTACCGCACCGAGAATCGAGAGCACGAACGGTGGCGTGTTCTGGAGCACGAAGAACTGTGCCGAGAGCTCGATCTCTTGCCCGCCCTCACCCATCATCTCCTCGTCGACGACCAGCTCTTCGTCGAGTAACTCGAGCATGAACTCGATCAGGTTGTAGCCCGCGAGGACGAGCGCGATACCGATGATAACGCCCACCAGGAACAGGGCCGTCGCGAAGCCGACGTACCCGCGATGTTCGTCCCACGCGTCGGTCAGTGCCTCGCGGACGGTGTACTCTCGGACGAACGCCCCGAATCGGGCGCGTCTCGATCCATCGTTCATGCTCCCCTGTTAGATCAGGCAGTCGATAAATCCGCCGACTGTTCGAGAACGGTGCGAACGACGGTCGGCGAAACGAGGGAACCGACGCGTTTTTGCCGACCCGATCGGTACTCGAGCAATCCCGATGACAGAGAGCTGGCAGCGGATACGGCCGGTCGCCCTCGGCGCGGTTCGACGCGACGACGAACTCCTCGTCACCGAGGGGTACGACCCCGGCGCGGACGAACGGTTCTACCGACTTCCGGGCGGCGGCGTGGCGTTCGGCGAGTACGCCGCCGACGCAGTCGAGCGGGAGTTCGACGAGGAGTTCGGCGTGACGCTCACCGACGTCTCCCACCTCGGAACGTACGAAGACGTGTTCTCGTTCGACGGGAAACGAGGGCACGAACACTGGTGGGTATTCGAGGCGTCGATCGTCGAAGACTGGCCCTACGAACGGGACGCGTTCACCGGCTACGAACACGCGGTCGACGAGGAGATCACCGCCGTCTGGAAACCGATCGCGGACCTCGAGTCGGCCGAGACGACGTTCTACGACGAGTGCGTGCTCGAGGGACTCGGGGACTGACCTGACGGCCGTTCGCGTCTCCAACGAGACAGGGTTGTGTTTTCTGTGTATCGGCTCACGTTCGATCGAACGATGTGGTTGGTCCGAGAGGCCGTCCAGTGGTTTAAATACGATCGCAGGCTAGTGTGAGATATGACCGAAATCGTCCGAACCGAGGGTGTGCTCGGGGGCGATCCACGCATTGCAGGGACACGGATCGGCGTCCTCGACGTATACGAACTCGTAGTGGACGGAGCGAACCCGCCAGCAAACATCGCGGATCAGCTCGACCTGTCTCTCGGTGACGTGTATACGGCCCTCGCGTACTATTACGAACATCCAGAGGAGATGCGCGAGCTTCGAAATACACAACGGGAGCGACGAAGCGAACTCGCCCGTGAGTCGCTCTCACCACCCAATACGGCTGAATGACCGGATCGTTCCTAACCGACGAGCACGTCCCGAGCGTCTTCATTACAGCGTTATCATCCGCCGGATACGATGTCGTTACTGTTCGATCGGTGCTCGAAGCGGGGGCCGACGACTCCGACGTCCTCGAGTACGCCGCAGGGAACGGACTCGTCCTGATCACGAACGATCGCTCGGATTTCGCCGAGGCCGTTTCAGCCGAACGATCACACAGAGGCATCATCATCTACACGGATCGCAATTTTCTCAACGACGCTCCGGAAACAGCCGTCCAAACGATCGACCGTGCGCTCTCCCACTATCCTCCGTCCGAACTCGAGAACGAGATTATTTGGCTCGAGCAGTGGCGATGTGATCAGTGAGACTGACTGAACGTGCGACCGAGACGGCAGATTGACGCTTCCGGCCCGAAAACCACCTGCCATGACCACGCTGTCGATCACCGATGGACGGGTCCTGCGACCGAACGGGACGATCGAACGCGCCGACGTCCTCGTCGATCAGGAATCGGGCGAGATCCTCGAGATCGCACCCGACCTCTCCGAGACGGGTGACGAAACGCTCGACGCCGCGAACTCGCTGGTGACCCCCGGCTTCGTCAACGGCCATTGTCACGTCGCGATGACGCTCCTTCGGGGCTACGCCGACGACAAACCGCTCGAGACGTGGCTGCGCGAGGATATCTGGCCCGTCGAGGGCGCGTTCACGGCCGAGGACATTCGTGCGGGGACCGAGCTGGGCCTGCTCGAGATGATCAAGTCCGGGACGACGGCCTTCGCGGACATGTACTTCGAGGTCCCCGAGATCGCCGACGCGGTCGAGACGGCGGGACTACGGGCGCTGCTGGGACACGCGACCGTGACCGTCGCGAAGGACAGCGAGGCCGCGCTGGCGGACACCCAGGAGAGCCTCGACGTCGCCCGCGAACTCGACGGGGCGGCGGACGGGCGCATCTCGACGGCCTTCATGCCCCACTCGCTGACCACCGTCGGGAGCGAGTATTTAGAGGAGTTCGTCCCGAAAGCTCGCGAGACCGGCGTGCCGATCCACTACCACGCGAACGAGACTCGCGAGGAGGTGACGCCGATCGTCGAAGAACACGGCGTCCGGCCGCTGGCTTACGCCGCCGAACGCGGGATGCTCGAGCCCGAGGACTTCCTCGCTCATGGCGTCCACGTCGACGAGAGCGAAATCGGCTTGCTCGCGGAGGCGGGGACGAGCGTCATCCACTGTCCGGCCTCGAACATGAAACTCGCCAGCGGAATGGCCCCCGTTCAGCGCATGCTCGAGGCCGGCGTGACTGTGGGACTGGGGACCGACGGCGCGGCCTCGAACAACGACCTCTCGATGCTCGACGAGGCCCGCGACGCCGCGATGCTCGGCAAACTCGCCGCCGAAGACGCCTCCGCGGTGCCGGCGGAGACGGTCGTCGAGATGGCCACGCAGGGCAGCGCCGAAGCACTCGGGTTCGACTCGGGACGGCTCGAGGCGGGTGCGCCCGCCGATCTCGCGGTGATCGACCTCGAGAAACCACACCTTACTCCCCACCACGACCTCGTGAGTCACCTCGCGTACGCGGCGGCGGCCGCGGACGTCCGCCACACGGTCTGTGACGGGCGGGTCCTGATGCGCGACCGGGAGGTCCTGACGCTCGACGAGACGGCC
Source organism: Natronoglomus mannanivorans (assembly GCA_025517485.1). Classification (GTDB taxonomy): domain Archaea; phylum Halobacteriota; class Halobacteria; order Halobacteriales; family Natrialbaceae; genus Halomontanus; species Halomontanus mannanivorans. Next base: position 329,490 of record JAOPKB010000002.1, read on the forward strand.
GTCCGAGAGCGGGCGCTCGAACGCGCGTCGTCGTTGGACGCTCGAGTCGGCGAGTAGTCACGAACGGGGTCGGTTATTCACGATAGTTGAACACTCAGAACTTTCTATAAACGCTCTAAACGATTCTCGAGGCGTTTGACATCGTCCCGAACGAGTCGAACCGCAGTGGGGGTTTATCCCTTATTTCCCGAAAGTCAGGGTTGCATGAACAGTCACCGAGTATTCGCGATCGGATTGGCGCTCGTCATGTGCCTGTCCGTGCTCGCGCCACTGGGCACAGTGGCCGCCGAGCAGGATGAAGACGAGGCCGACGAGACGCTGACAGTCGACGTCGACGACGACGTCGTGACGGTCACGATCACCGAGGACGGCAACGAGAGTAGCGCCGAGAACGTAACCGTCGACGTCTCGCTGGCAGACGCCGAGAACGCATCGTATGAGGGCGTGGGCGACCACACGACCGACGAGAACGGAACGGTCGAGCTCCCGGCACCCGACGAGACCGTCACCATCGACGTGACCGCGACCGACGGGGACGTCTCCGACTCGACGACGGTAACGCTCGTGGTCGAAGAGGATGAGGAACTCTCGATCGACGTCACCCAGGATAACGACACCGTCGCCGTGACAGTCACCGAGAACGCGAGCGGCGTCGACGCCGCGTCCGTCGCGGTTGCGACAGTCGACGAGAACGCCTCGTACGCCGACGAAGGATCGTACGAAACGGACGAGAACGGGACGCTCTCGCTCTCCGCGCCGTTGACCGACCCCGTCGACGTCGAGTTCGTCGCGACCCACGACAACGACTCCGCCGAGACGACAGTGACGCTCGAGCCGGTCGAAACGCAGAACTTCGGCTCGCTCGTCTCCATGTTCGTCGAGGACGCGAAGAACAATTCCGACGGACCGCTCGGACTCACGGTCGCGAACTTCGTCGTCGAACACAACCCGGGTAACGCACCGGACCACGCAGGGCCGCCGGACCACGCGGGACCGCCCGGTGACGATGACGGTGAGGACGACAAAGGTGGCCAGCCATCGTGGGCTGGGAACGGTAATAGCGACAAGAACGACAAGAAAGACAAAAAGGACAAAGACGACAAGGGCGGTCCACCGAGCCACGCAGGACCGCACGGAGACGACGCTGAAGCTGACGACGAAGACGATGCCGAAGCGGACGATGACGAGATCGAGGACGGTGACGACGAAGAGAGCGACGATGAAGAGGACGAAGCGGATGAAGACGACGACGCAGACGACGAAGACGGCGATAGCTGATCACCCACGCGAACGCGACAATCGACACAGCAGTTGACACCACTACCGACGAACACCAGCTTTCAGAGGCACCCCGTTCGTCGGTCGAACGACACCCATTCGATAGCAGAACACGCTCGAGCGCGATCGGCTGCGGACGGTCGAGCCGTAACCGCCAGCCCCGGTCGCCATCTCGAGTACGCCGACACCGACACCGACACCGTTGACGCACGCATCGAAACCGGTTCGATGCACGATCCACAGCCGGCTCTCGTTTTCACACCCGTCGACGTCGACCGCCTTCGGTACCGTTTTGAGCGCGGTCACTCTCTATCGGTGTATGACCGAGTCCGCACCCGAATCCGAGTATCCCCCGATCAGCGAGCAACTGGACGACATAGACGCCGCTCGAACGGAGGGCCGGCGCAAGATGGACTGGGCCGCCCAGCACATGCCCATTCTCGAACACGTCGGCGAGGAGTTCGAGGCCGACCAACCCTTCGAAGGCGAGCGTATCGGGATGGCGATGCACGTCGAGGCCAAGACAGCCATCCTCGTCGAGACGCTGGCCGACGGCGGCGCCGAGGTCGCCGTCACCGGCTGTAACCCGCTCTCGACCCACGACGACGTCTCGGCGGCGCTCGATACCCACGAGAACATCACGAGCTACGCCAAACGCGAGGTCGACGACGAGGAGTACTACGCCGCGATCGAGGCCGTCATCGGCCACGAACCGACGATCACCGTCGACGACGGAATGGACCTCGTCGCCGCGATCCACGAGGACTACCCCGAACTCATCGACTCGATCGTCGGCGGCTGTGAGGAGACCACCACCGGCGTCCACCGCCTGCGCGCGATGGCCGAAGACGGCGCCCTCGAGTATCCCGTCTTCGCCGTCAACGACACGCCGATGAAACGCCTGTTCGACAACGTCCACGGCACCGGCGAGTCCTCGCTGGCTTCCATCGCCATGACCACGAACCTCTCGTGGGCCGGCAAGGACGTCGTCGTCGCGGGCTACGGCTACTGCGGGAAGGGCGTCGCGAAGAAAGCGGCGGGCCAGAACGCGAACGTCATCGTCACCGAAGTCGAACCGCGCCGGGCCCTCGAGGCCCACATGGAGGGTTACGACGTGATGCCGATGGCCGAGGCCGCCGAGGTGGGCGACGTCTTCCTCACCACGACCGGCAACCGGGACGTGATCGTCCGCGAGCACTTCGAGCGGATGAACGACGGCGTCCTGCTGGCCAACGCGGGTCACTTCGACATCGAGATCGACCTCGAGGCCTTAGACGACCTCGCAGCCGACCGGTACGAGGCTCGAGACGGCGTCGAGGCATACGAACTGGACGACGGCCGCCGGCTGAACGTCATCGCGGAGGGTCGACTGGTCAACCTCGCAGCGCCCGTTTCGCTGGGCCATCCCGTCGAAGTGATGGACCAGAGCTTCGGCGTGCAGGCGGCCTGCGTGCGGGAGTTAGTGGAGAACGGCGACGAGTACGAGCCGGGTGTCCACGACGTTCCGGACGACCTCGACCGCGAGATCGCCGAGATCAAACTCACCGCCGACGGCGTCGAGTTCGACTCGCTCTCGGAGACCCAGCGCGAGTACATGGGTTCGTGGCAACACGGGACGTAAACTCGGCGACGAACGAACCGGTTCTACGACGACCCGTTTTCGCCCGTCGAATCGGTTGAGTCACCGAGAACGAACACCAGTCCACCGTCCTCGAGACCGACGATGTCGGTCCGTGTGGTGACCGTCGTTCCGCTGGCATGTGTGCCGGTACAACGGCCCGTCCACCGCCACCCGTCGTCGACAGTCGGCAGTGCCGTCGATCTGAGGCGGTCTGCCTCTTCGTCGGGAAAGACGGTGTGCCAGGGCTGGTCCAGCAGGTCGTCGGGATCGGTACCGAACGTCGCCGCGAACACTCGATCGACGAACTCGAACGTGCCCTGAGGCGTGACGATCGCGACGCCGTTCTGGACCGTCTCGAGAGCCACGATCGTTCGTCGGGCCAACGTCGACTGCCGCTGGCGATCGACGAGGGTCCGGATTCGAGAGCCGAGAAGCGCCAGAGTCACGTCGTCGTCACCTTTCTGCAGGCAGTCGGTCCACGGCGACTGTATCGAGCAGCGCCGGGCCAGAAGCTCCTCGCGTCTCTCGTCGGTGAAATAGACGACCGGCAGTTCTGGATCGCGCTCGTGAATCGCCTCGAGTGACTCGAGGTCGGTGTCGTGTTCGTGTTCGCGTTCGTTTCCATCTTCACCCTCACTTCCCACCAGCGGCGTCTCTGCGCTGACCAGACACTCGATGGAGTCGAGGTGTCTCTTCGCTGCCTCCAACGACGCTTCCGTTCGAACTTCGAGTCGGTCGTCGTCTGCGAACGCGGATCGAACGCGGTCGCGGAAGGTCGGATCGTCGTCGACGTAGCAGACGACGATGGGCCTCTCGACTGAATGCCGGTCCATCGCTCGATCAGGCGCGGACTCGAGCGAGTCTGGCGTGTCTCTAGTCATAGTAGCAGTGTGGTGTTCCCGGTCGGTCACTGGCTGTCAGTATTGGTCACGCCGTCGACCGAGACGGTTCCGTCCCCCTGTACCGTTACCGTGTAGCCCCTGTATTCGAAGCGAATCTGGCCGTCGAGTCCCGTACACAGGAGTCGATCGAGCGCTTCCGGGTCGACCGAGTGGTACAGCGGCGGCTCGAGATCGATCGGATCGGTTCCCGCAGCCTCGGCGACGGCGGTGACGACGCGGACGCTGATCGGATCGTGCGTTCGGGTGGGTGCTGGTGCGTTCATACAGGGAGAGAGGTGAGCGACCGGCATTGGACTGGCCAGTACGTGCGTAGTGTGACCGGGAAATCGGGGGTAACGTGTATAGTGTCCCGGTCGAAACCGGTGGAAGGCGCCGCCTCCGGTTCCTACACGATCGTCACTCGAGTCGGCGGCCACGCGTTTGACCGCCGTGGTATAATCCCTGTCCGACTCGAAGGGACTCGTATGGTCACCCCTTCGATTCGACGGGCGGGTTTCGATCGGGGAGCAGCGGTCGGTTCCCCGACGACGAGAGGGATGCTCGCCGTCGTTGCGATCGGGTTCGTCGTTACGATCGGTACGATCGACGCCACGAGCGTCCTGCCGTCGTGGACCGTTCTGTTCGGACTCGTCGGACTGAGCGTCCGCGACGGCGACGGCGACGACGACAGTGGCGACATCGAGCGAGTGACGGCCGAGGTTCGACGGCTCGCGGCAGGCCCCGATACGGTCGCGGAGCTAGAGCAGGATCCGGATCCGAGTAGAGACGAAAACGCACGTGGGGACATCGACGTGGCCCTCCCGACCGACCGAGACGACGAAATCGGTCGACTCGCCGAGGCAGTCGACGACCTGGCGGAGACGGTTCGAACGCGCGAGCGACGCACACGGGAGAGCGAACGGTACCGCAAGGAACTCTACCGGATCACCTCGAGTTCCGACCTGACCGACGAGGCGAAACTCGAGGCGCTGCTCGAACTCGGCTGTGAGCGTCTCGGGGTCGAAACCGGGTTCGTCGCCCGGATCGACGATTCGACGGGGAGTTTCGAGATTCGGACGGCCACCGGTGACGACTTCGTTCGGGCCGGAATGGAGGCCCCGCTCTCGAACACGATCTGCCGGAAGACGATCACGTCGGACGACATCCTGGGTATTCGCGACACCAGCGAGGGGGAGTGGGGGACGGACCCAGCCCCCGAGCGGTGGTCGATCGGCTGTTACGTCGGCGGAAAGATCGTCGTCGACGACGACCTCGTCGGGACGGTCTGTTTCGTCGATCGGGAGCCCCGTGAGGAGCCGTTTTCACACGAGGACAGAGCGTTCGCCGACCTCGTGACTCGGTGGGTGAGTCACGTGACCGAACGCCGCGAATACACGCGGGACCTCCGGCTCGTCGACCGCGCGATGGAGGCCGCACCGATCGGGATCACGATCACGGATCCCGACCGGGAGGACAACCCTCTCGTTCGCGCTAACAGAGGGTTCGAACGCGTGACCGGTTATACGCCCGCGGAAGCGATCGGTCGCAACTGTCGGTTCCTGCAAGGAGCGGCGACGGACCCAGAGCGTGTCGAAGAACTGCGGCGGGCGATTGACACGGCAGAGCCCACCTCGGTCGAGCTTCGAAACTACCGTCGCGACGGAACGCCGTTCTGGAACCGGGTGACAGTCGCGCCGGTCGAGGGCGACGGGAAGGGAAAGCGCGAAGACTGCGACGAGAGCGAGGGCGAGGACGAAAGCGAAAGCGAAAGCGAGTGTGAAGCGAAGAGAACCGACGACAACGAGATAACCCACTTCGTCGGCTTCCAGGAGGACGTCACCGAACGCGTCGAACGCGAGCGGGAACTGGAACGCTACCGGGAGTACACCGACGACGTCCTCGACGCCATCGACGACGTGTTCTACATTCTCGGTCGAGACGGGGGCCTCGAGCGCTGGAACGAGAGTCTCACCGAGGTGACCGGCTACTCCGACGCGGAGCTCGAATCGATGAACGTCGTCGACTTCTTCGGCGAGGACGACCGGGACGTAATCGAAGAGGCCATGGAAACGGTCCTCGAGACGGGCCACGTCCGTGTCGACCTGCCGTACCTGACGAAGGAGGGTAACTCGATCCCCTACGAGTTCGTCGCCTCCCGTCTCGAGGATGTCGACGGCGATCCCGTGGTAGTCGGTATCGGCCGGGACGTGACCGAGCGCGAACGGTACGAACGAGAACTCGAGCGGACCACGCACAGACTCGAGCAGTCACAGCGACTGGCGGACGTCGGGGCGTGGGAGTTCGACGTCCGAAACGACGAGGTTCACGCGACCGACGAAGTCCTCCGTCTTCACGGGATCTCGTCGGACGAGGGGATCGAAATAGATCTTCAGAGCGCCCTCGAGTTTTACCACCCCGACGATCGACCTCGCTTGCGGGCGGCGGTCGAACGCGCGATCGCCGACGGGGAGAGCTACGACCTCGAACTACGCCTGCTCGCGGCTGACGGCCAGCAGCGCTGGGTCCGGACCATCGGCGAACCCGTCTCCGAGGACGGCGAAGTCGTCACACTCCACGGCTCGTTTCAGGACGTTACCGACCGGAAAGAGCGCGAACGCGACCTCGAGCGAACGACGGACCTGCTCCAGCGAGTGCAGGCGATGGCGGATATCGGTGGCTTCGAACTCGACGTCCGGTCCGAGCCACCCGACTCGATCTGGACAGATGAGCTCTACCGCGTCCACGATCTGCCCCCCGACACGGACATCAACTTCGAGGCTGTCCTCGAGTGTTACCATCCCGACGATCGACGACGCGTGCGCCAGCGTCTCGAGCGGGCGCTCGAAACCGAGACTGACTACGATTTCGAGGCGCGGCTGCTCACTCAGGCCGGCGAAACCCGGTGGGTGCGAGCCATGGGCGAATCCCTCCACGAGGACGGCCAACTCGTCAAATACCGCGGTTCGATACAGGACATTACCGCCCAGAAAGAACGAGAACTGGCGCTCAGTTCGTTACACGATGCCACCCGCGGCTTGCTCCACGCCGAGACCGAACCCGACGTCGCCGAGTTAGTCGTGGACGCCGCCGACGACGTCCTCGACGTCTCCGGTGTCGGGCTTTACCTGCTCGATACGGCGACGAACGCCCTCGAACCGGCCGCAACGACTCCTGGATTCGGCAGTCGAACCGGCGGAGACAGCGAGGACACGACGAGCGACGCCCCGTCGATCGCTGCCGGTGACCACGACTCCGCCCTCTGGAACACGCTCGTCACGGGGAACCAGACCGTCTTCGACTCGTTCGACAGCGAGTTCGAGACCGGCGGTCGATCGCCCGACAGTGACGACGGCGAACGCCGCTCACCGGGCCAGTCGAGCACGGACACTCCCGACGACACCCCGGGGCAAAGCGGCCTCGCCGTCCCCATCGGCGACCACGGCGTGTTCGTCGTCACCGCGCCGCAGTCGGCGATCGATGGCGGAATGCGACGGCTGGTCGAGACGCTCGTCGCGACGGCGACGGCCGCGTTCGACCGCCTCGAAAGCGAGGCGAGCCTGCGAGAGCGGGATATCGAACTTCAGGAACGCAACCGCCGTCTCAGACGACAGATCCAGATCAACGAGATCATCAGAACGATCGACCAGTCGCTGATCGACGCCACCAGTCAGGACGAAATCGAACGGACCGTCTGCGATCGGCTGGCTGCGACCGAGGACGTCGCGTTCGCCTGGATCGGCGATCTAGACGTAAGCGAAACCGAGCTCGTCCCACAAGCGTGGGTCGGCACGAACCCGGAGTATCTGGACGAGGTGTCACTCGACGCCGCGACCAGTTCCGAACCCGCCGTCACCACCGCCCGAACGGACCGACCGACGGTCGTAGCGAACGTCGTCGAGGACCTGCAAACCGAGCACTGGCGACGAGCCGCGCTCGCCCAGGAGTTCGCCTCCTGTCTCAGCGTTCCCCTCGCCGTCGACGACTACTCCTACGGCGTGCTCACGGTGTACGCGACGGAACCGGAGACGTTCGGCGACCTCGAGCGAACGGTGTTCGCGGAGCTGGGAGAGAGCATCGCGAACGCGATCACCGCCGTCAAGACCCGGCAAGCGCTCCACGCCGACACCCACCTCGAGCTCACGCTGCAGTTCGACGGCCCCGAGACGTGTCTCGGACGGCTCGCCCGCGAGACCAGCTGTCGCGTCGAGTACGAGGGGGTCACCACCCACTCGGCCGACGAGACGCGGCTGTTCTTCACGACGAGCGAGTGTCGTCCGGACGCCGTCGGCACCTTCCTCGACGACCTCGTCTCCGTGACCGACTGGAGACTGATCGGCGAGTCTGGGGCAGACGACGAGGCCGAATCCCGCTTCGAAGCGACCGTCTCCGGCCCGACAGTGCCCTCGAGGCTCCTTCGCCACGGCGCTACGCCGCGGACGATTCGAGCCACCGAGACGGGCCTCGAAGCCGTCGTCGACCTGCCGACGGGAAGTGACGTCCGCGAGTTCCTCGAGATGCTCGGCGACCGATATCCGTCCGTCGAACTCACCGGCCGGCGCGACGTCGAACGAGCCACCGAGACCAGACGGGAGCTGACGACCTCGCTGGTCGAACCATTGACCGACCGGCAACTCGAGGTTCTCAGGACGGCCTACTACGCCGGCTTCTTCGACTGGCCCAGAGAGAGCACGGGCGAGGAGATCGCCGACATGCTCGGGGTCACCCAGCCGACGGTCAACCGACACCTCAGGCTCGGACAGCGACGGCTCCTCGAGCAGTTGTTCGAGGCGGACAGTCACGCAACGGTCGAAGCGTGACGCGTTGGAGTGTACTCTGAACAGCGTGCTCGAGTTCGGGTTCGATCAGAAAACCGAGGAGGGTATCACTATCACTATCACTGTGTTCTGTGTTCATCGAGCGTTTCGTGTCGAACTGCACGAGCACGAACACGAACACGAACGCGAGCGAGAAACTACACCTGCAAAGATCGGTAGGCCACTGCTCCGAGGAGTGCGACCACCCCGACGGTACCGAACAGCAGTGGGGTCACAGTACCGGCAGTCTCGCCGGTCGCCCCGGCAAAGTCGAGTACCGCGACTCCGTTGAGGGGACCAACGTACCAGACCACGAGATAGCCGAGTTCGAACAGTCGTCGTGTTCGGCTCACCAGTCCAGACAGTTGGGCGAACGCGGGGACGAACAGTACGCCGCCGGCCAGAACGAGGAACCCGTTGAAACCGGTCTCGGCAACTGTCGGCCAGAGGGCAACCCCGAAAAATATCGTGGTCACGAGTACGCCAGCAGCCCACTCCGCGAGGAGCTGTCCGTAGGGCTGTTTCGACGAGACGATGAACGGAGTGATTCGATGGGTGGTCGCTCGGTATCCCATCGTCGACCACAGGAAAAGCGGCCAGATCGCTGCGATCGAGGCGACTGCTCGAGGCGAGGCGGAGCCGCTGAGACCGACGACAGCGATAGCGGCCCCGCCGACGTACCACCACCACGGGTGACCGCGTAGCAACAGCCGAAGTTCCTGTACGAACAGTTCTCCGAAACCGTCGCTGGTTCGATCTGTAACCGGTGTCAGCGAGGTGTTCTGCCCGACGTGTGAGTCCGGTTCGACTGTGGTCCGGCCGCCGAAGAACGACGGAAGAAATCGTCCGAATCGGCCGAGAACGGGCGTCTGTGTCGTGTTCCTGCCCGAGGAAACCCGGTCGTACGGGACGGTCGCGACGACCACCAGACCGACGCCGAGAAGAACGAGACCGAGGCGATTCACGTAGAACCAGCCGGGCCACACACCACCGCCCCAGTAGTACGTGACGGTCTCGGCGCCGTCGGCGCCCGTTCCGTAGTTCGCCACCGCCGGACCGCTGTACTCCGGAGCGACAGCCAACAGCGCATCGAACGTCATTTCACCGGCTGCAAACAGGCCGACCGTGTCTCCGAGCCGGATCCAGAGCGTGGTCGTTTCTGCTCCCCGATCGTGTGCTATGGCGAGAAAGACCGAAAGCAACGTCATAGCGCCGAAAACGTACACCACGTTCCCGAGCGTCCCGGCCAGCCGATCGATCGACTGAAACAGGACGGTCACGCCAGCGACGAAACAGCCGAGCGGGAATCCGACGAAGAAGACGGCACCGAAGATCCAGAGCGGATTCGTCGTGCCGACACCGTGAACGAGGTGATCGATAAGTGCACCACTACCAAGCGTCACCAGAATCACACTGACAATTCCGAGATGACTGAGCCACTTTCCGAGGAGATACGACCAGTTCTCGACCGGCGTGCTCGCGACGAGCTGGTCGACGCCGGTCGATCGATCTCGCTCGAGCGAGCCGGTGAGAACGTAGTACCCGACAAACAGGAGAATCGTCGCGCCAGTCACGCCCGTCGTGAGACCGACGTACGCCGACGTCGGCTCGCCGCGGTAATTGAGGGTCTCACCGTTGACCGTTTCCATGTATAGCAACTCGAGCGCTCCGACGTTGAACTGGTAGCCGAAGTACGCGACCGCCGCCAGGACCACGAGCAGTCGCCGAGACCGGACCCGTTGACGAAAATCAGCCGACGCGACGTGGACGGCGAGAGAGAGACCACGACGGACCATCTCACTCGAAACCCCGGTGACCGATGTGATCGAGGTACGCATCCTCGAGCGTTGGCGTGACCGACTCTGCGTCCGGTGCTGGTCGTTCGGTGGCGACAACCCGTACTCTGACCCCGTTCGCTTGCTGGACGGTGCTCGATACCTGATACTGTCGTCGAATCTCGTCGAGATGTTCTCTCTGGGCGAGATACTCGTACACGTTGCCCGCGGTCGCCTCGACGAGCGATTCCGGATCGGTGTGTGTCAACAGCTCCCCATCGGCGAGGAGGGCGACGTTGTTCGATGTCGCTTCGATGTCCGGCACGATATGCGTCGAGAGCAGCACAACGCGGTCTTTCGCTACCGACGAGAGGAGGTTCCGAACCCGTACCCGTGTTTCGGGGTCGAGTCCGACGGTTGGTTCGTCGACGACCAACAACTCCGGATCGTTCACGAGCGCCTGGGCGATGCCGACGCGCTGGCGCATTCCGCCGGAGAACGTCCGGAGCGCCCTGTCCTGTACATGCTGTAGATCCGTCAACGCCAACAGTTCGTCGATTCGGGCAGTCGCCGTTTCACGATTCAGACCACGCAACGCAGCGATATACTCGAGAAACTCCCTGGCAGTGAGGTCGGGATAGACGCCGAAATCCTGTGGGAGATAGCCGAGAACGTTCCGGACGACAGTCGGTGATTCGGTGATGTCAGTCCCGTTCCAGTAGACGGTTCCTGTCGTCGGTTTCGACACCGTCGTGAGTATACGCATCAGTGTCGATTTGCCGGCACCGTTGGGCCCCAGCAATCCATGAATTCCAGCCTCGAGTTCGAGATCGATATCCTCGACACCCCAGACGTCCTCGCTGTAGCGCTTCCCGACGGAATCCAACCGCAGCACCATTGTCAAATATTGGATAATACGACACTAAAACCATTCGGTTTCGTGAGACGACAAACGGGACACGACATTCGATGATGACGGACGCAGCGACAGAGAGGCGGCGGTCAACAACCCCGACCTCGAGAATCGGGGTATCCGCCTCGATCACCGATGAAAGACGTGATCAGCTTCCGACGTGGGGCTACAACCAGTACTGGCTCGACGTTTCGCTTATCGGAGTTGGATCCTGTCGTCGTTTCTTCGGTCGAATTGGCCTCGGGACGGAGTACCACCGGGAAAGACAGTCTCGAGGAGCAACGCCTAATGGTGTGACGAGTGTAGGGCGGCTATGGACTCAGTAGAGCAGACCGATGGTCCCGTCCGCTCGTTGCTCGTCGCCGTCGGCCTGACCATTGGGGGATTGCTCACCGCCGAACTCATGACGCTCCCGGCGTTCCTGATGGATCCGTCGCTGCTAGACGCCCCGGAGACCGTCGCACGGAACGTGATGGTGACGTTTTTCATCCTCAACTTCCTCGGCTTCTTCGTCGCCGGCGGCCTCTATCTCGCTTACACCGGCCGTGGCTGGTCGTTCGTCGACCTCGAGATGCCGTCGTGGCGCGACTGGAAGTACGCGACCGCCGGGATCGTCGCGAGCATCGTCTTTATGATCACCGTGAGCCTGCTCGCACAACTGGCGAATCTCCCCGCTGCGGACAGCCAGATCGTCGAGTATATTGGTGGCGACACGACCCTCGTGTTGTACCTCATCGTCATCGTGTTCCTGTTCAACGCACCGGCCGAGGAGTTCCTCTTTCGGAACGTCATCCAGAAACGCCTCTATCTGGCGTTCACTCGAATGCAGGCCGTGGTCGCTACGAGCCTGGTGTTCGCGCTCGTCCACTTCCCCGTCTACGCCGCCACCGTCGACTCGCTGGTCGCGACGGCCGTCTCGCTGACCGTCATCTTCGGCGGCTCGATCATCTTCGGCTACATCTACGCCAAGACCGACAACCTGGTCGTCCCGACGCTCGCTCACGCCGGCTTCAACGCGCTCCAGTTCGGTAACCTCTACATCCTTCTCGAGTACTACCCCGAGGAAGTCGACATGGAGACGGCGATGGCGGTCGGGACGGCGATCGTCGGCGGCCTCCTGTAGGCGACTCTCTCGACCGTTCGAACCGCTCGAGCGCTCCGCCTCGTTTATTACCGGTCAGTGGTGAGTCAGGGGTATGTCTCAAGCGAAGGGTGATCGCCGCGAGCGCGAACTCGTCAACAAACTCGACGAGGCCGGGTTCGCCGTCATGCGCGCACCCGCCAGCGGCTCTGCGACAGAGCGGGAACTGCCGGACGTCCTCGCCGGCGACGGCGAAACCTTCTACGCGGTCGAGGCCAAGTCCAGTTCGGGCAACCCGATCTACCTCACCGGCGAGGAGGTCGAAGCACTGATCTACTTCTCCCAGAACTTTGGCGCGAAACCCCGAATCGGCGTCCGCTTCGACCGCGAGGACTGGTACTTCTTTCACCCCGGCGACTTGCACGTGACCGACGGCGGCAACTACCGGGTTAAAAAGGAGACCGCCATCGCCGACGGAACCGACTTCGCGGAGTTCGTCGGCGAGTCGAAAAAGGTCACCCTCGACGACCTCGGTGACAGCGGCCCCGATCACGACCCGAACGTGTTACGCGTGCTCACGGCCGTCGAACAGGGCGAGCTATCGGTCGACGAAGCCGCGGCGATGCTCGAGTAGCCGTCGCTGTCGCTCGAGACGCGTCGACGAAAGATTCGGTGAGTAAGCGAAACGAACTCGAGTCGAGTCGAGTCGAGTCAGGACTGGGCCGACGGCTCCGTTCGCTCCGTTCGAGAGCGGGAGCGGGAGCGAGGCTGTGACTCTGACTCGGTTTCGGACCTGTTTCTGTATCTGTATCTGGACCCCGAGATCGTCTCACTCGCACTCGAGGACACCGACACCTTCTGCAACCGCGTTCGCGGGAAGACGTACACTTTTAGCGAGTCGGGAACGACGCCGTTGCGCGCGACTCGAGCGTGCGGGTAGACCGCACCGACGACCGGGACGTCCGGGTCGTAGTTCTCGTTCGTTCCGTAGTCGGCGACCGAACAGCCGGCGGACTGGATCCGGACGCTGTCCGCTCGGCGCTCCGAGACGTCGACGACGGTGAGCCGGTCGTTCGTCTCGCGGTCGAGTACCGTATCGCCCGGATAGAGGGTATGATCCTCGCAGTAGAACGGTCCCGGTTCGTCTTCATCGACGAAGATCGAGGCCTCGCAGTCGTGACAGACGACAGTACGCTGTCCCGGCGGGGGAACCCGTCCTTCAGTGATTTCGATCGCGATCCGGCGGATGTGCTTGCAGCGAGCGTCCCGGAAGACGTGATCCGGACACGTACAGCGGGCTGCGTCCATGTCGACGAGATACGTGTGTTCGGCGCCCGACTCGATCTCGTAGAGACTGTCGCCGAGCGGGAGGACTGCCATCGGTTCGATCCGCGCCCGCCGTGATCGGTCGTCGAGTCGCCGATCGGCCGGCAACGAGAGCGATGCTTTCGGTGACGCGGGTGTGTTCAGTGAGTGCGTCATGTGTGTACTGTGAATCGGTATTCGATCGGCTATTCAGTGATTGTAGGTGCCCAGCGGACCTAACGGTCTCGCCTGCGTGATCCTGCACCGGCGACGGTTCAGAACCCACGACCGCCGTCGAGAGCGCACACGTTCGAAGCGCTTTTGTCCGGTCCGGCGAAAGCCGTCATATAATGCTCGAGCGGGAGCGGATCATCGAAATCGTCGCCGCCGCCAGCGCGGTCCTGATAATGCTGGGTACGATGTACTGGATCGGGATCACCTACGGCAACGGGAACGGAGGCGGCCTCGCAGTCGAAGGCGGCGAGTTGCTCGTCGGTGCGATCGTCGGGTTCGTCGTACTCATGACGATCGTCGGAGTCGGACTGGCCTACGTGTTGAACGATCCCGAAGACGGGCTGGAAACCGACGAGAGCGAAACGGGGGCGGACACGGACACGGAAACAGAAACAGAGAGCAAAAACGCAGTCTGACCGTTCGCGGTCGTTTTCGATCCGAGTCCGCTCTGTTTGCCGCTCTCTATCCTTCTTTGGCTGTTACTCGTCTACTCAGATTCAGGCCTCGGTCTCTTCTTCACCGTCGCCTCCGGTCGCCTCGCGCCAATCCTCGAGGTCGTCCTCGTCTTCGTCGTCCAGCCGGTTCTCGTAGTAGGCCATCGGGTGAGAGATACGCTCGCAGAGATCGTCTTTGTTGACGCAATCGCCGTACGACTGCATCGTCGCACACGATGGCGCCGAGTACTCCGTCGGCGAGCTATCGCCGCGGATGTGGTCGGTCTGGTAGCGAGTCATCTCCTCGCCGAACGAGGAGTTCACCCGGTAGAGTTCGACGATTTCGTCGGTGCTCATTCCGATGCTCGTCAGAAAGGCGGTGATGGCAAAGCGGGAGTGGTGGGCCAGGTGTTCACCCTTCTGAATGCTGTCGAGCAGGGCCTTCATACACGGCGGGAACAGGTCCGGAACGACCGTGTCGATCTCGCGGGTCAGTTCCAGGTTCGCCAGTATCTCGCGGATCTCCTCGACTTCGTCCTCGAGTGCCTGTGCGATGGGGTCGGGGACGTCGAATGGGAGGCCGTCCTCGACGCGTTCGCGGACGGCTTCCTGAACGAGGACGTAGAGTTCGCGCTCGTCGATCGGCACCTCGCCGTCGGCCAGCGCGCGGTTGACCAGTCGCCACTCGTCGCCCCAGCAGTCCGCCGAGAGCGGGAGGTAGGTCCCGACGTCGATCCGGTAGCCGTCCTCGTTCGGAACGGCGCGAACCGCGTCCTCGAGATCGAACTCCGAGAGCAACGTGTCGAGAGAGAGGCCGTCGTTGCTTGCGCTCTTGAGTTCGACCGTGTCTTCGAAGTCGCTCGTGAAGCGGTCGAAGGCGTCCTCCGCCTCGGCGCGGGCGTACTTGCGCACGAGGATCCGTTCGTTCACCAGTGAGACGAGCACGCGCGCGACGGGATAGGAGAGTAACTCCGTCCGCGTGTCCCGGTGTGGCTCGCCCGTGTCACCCGCCTCGAGTGCGGCCACGACCCGTTCGTGGGCGCGGTCGACGACCGCCTGGTCCTGTTCGACGACCGTGGCGAGATCGACCGTCTGAGAGGCGACGCTCTCGCGGGCGGCCTCGAGGAACGGGTAGCGAGCGTGCAGTCGCTGCATCGCTCAGAGTATCCCGCTACTGTGTGTTAAGCGCGATGGTTATCGATTGCGGGGATGTATCGTCGAATCGATCGGCTGTGTCGTGACGTGGCGCCTCCGTGGTGTGGCGTGACGTCTCCGTGGCGAGGAGTCGTCGGTACGAGAGACTCGAGAGACGAGAGACGCGAATCGACGCCCGATTTCAAGACCCTCCACCACGTCTATGAAGACGAGCTATGCCGTGGGCGACCAACGACGACGACGGAGTGACGATCTACTACGAGCGCGACGGTGACGACGACCGTGCGAGCGAGGCGGTCGTCCTCGTTCAGGGACTCGGCTACGGGCGGTGGATGTGGCGCTGGCAGCGGGAGGCGCTCAGAGACGAGTTCGGCGTGATCGCCCCCGACAACCGCGGCACCGGCCGGTCGGACGTCGGGATCTCGGGACTCCTCCGAAAACTCCCCAAGCGAATCCGGTCGCCACTACTCACCGGCCGCTTTAGCTACACCATCGACGAGATGGCCGCCGACCTCGAGGCCGTCCTCGACGACGCCGGAATCCGCGAGGCCCACGTCGTTGGCGCCAGCATGGGCGGAATGATCGCCCAGCGCTATGCCCTCGAGTACACGCGCGCAAAGTCGCTGACGCTTTGCTGTACGACCCACGGCGGCCCCGACGCGGTACCGATGCCCGCAGAAACGCGTGAGACGCTCCTCGAAACACCCGACGGCTCGGAACGCGAACGGCTGCGCCATCGAATGCGGCCCGCGTTCAACGATCGCTTTACCAACCGGAACCCACACCTGATGGACCGGATCATCGAGTGGCGTCTCGAGCAGGACGCGAGCGAACCCGCACAGGAAGCCCAGTTAGGAGCCGCCTCGTCGTTCGACGTCAGCGACCGACTCGGACGGCTCCGCATCCCGACGCTGATCCTCCACGGAACCGACGACCGGATCGTCCCCGTCGAAAACGCACGCCTACTTCAGGAGAAGATTCCCGACAGCCGCATGGAGATCGTCGACGGCGGCTCGCACATGTTCTTCCTCGAGGACGACGACGTGGTGAACGACCACCTCCGGGAGTTTCTGCTGGAGGACGAACGGGTCGTTCAGTGAGTCGGCGCTCGAGCGTACGTTCGAGTTGATCAGAATCGACGGAGAGACGGTCGTGAGTCCACAGACGGCTCACCCTCACCCTCACTCGAGGTCGAGAGCCGTCGCCGCCGATGCCGTGGACCCGTCGGGGAGCGTCTCGAGCACGACGAACCCGTCACCGCGAACGAGGACGTCGTATCCCTCGTAGGTAAAGCCCAGACGGTGTCTGGCAGGTGTTTCCGTCTGCCGGGCGTGGGCGACGAGCGCGTCGAGTGCGTCGGGTTCGACGACGTCGTACAGCGGTGACAGCGCGACGGGATCGACGCCGGACGCCTCCGAAACGGCCAGCACGACGGCCGTACTCGCGTCTTCGTCCGGTTCGAACGCAGCCGTGTGAGTGGGGCCGAACGTCTCCGGTGGATCACCGGACCAGTTTGTGTCAGACATAGCCACACAGACACCCGTCTCACTGGTAGCATCGATCCTGACTATGTAGTTCCTTTAAGTCAGTTACTCGATCCCAGCGAAGGGCTGGGGTTCGGCCGCGAAGACGCGGGCGAGGACGTTCCGGTGACCTCGACGGAGCCGTCCCGCGAACGACTGTCGAGTGATGTCGAGTTCTGCCGCGAGCTCGTCGAGTGTCGCCCGACGCGGATCGTCGAAGTAGCCGCGTTCGAACGCCAGTCCGAGCGCCTCGAGTTGGGGTTCCGTGAGCTCGTCGTCGCGACCGTCCGTCGAGCCGAGGGACTGGAGTCGGGTGAGTGAGATCCGAACGCCGTTCTCGAGGCAGGTCTCGCGAAAGTGTGAGATCTCCGCGTGGTCGTCGACACGCAGACGGAAGGTCCACGTGCGGTTCCGACACGAGGCCGAGAGCAGTGTCACCGCCGACGTCGTAATCGCGGTTACGATTCCGTCGAGATGGGTGCCCCAGGTGACTCGAAAGAGCAGGCCGCGCTCCCCCAAGTCTTCGAGAAGTGTAAACGAACAGGAGAGTCCGGTGTGTGTATTCGTGGGCGTACTCGAACTGGCGGTCGTATCTGCATCCGTAGCCGAACCTGCACCTGCATCTGCACTCGAACGCTCATCCGTCAGCGCATCCGCCGCCGAATCGCTGAACGAACCGACTTTCGAACCCTCCTGTTCACAACCGTTTCCGCCCCGGTCGACGATCACGTCCATCCCCGACATCTCGAGTGCACGCTCGACCGTTCGCACAGAAACGCCGTGGATCCAGACGTAAGGAAACAGCGTGTCACACGTCGGGACGATCCGCTCGAGTTCGATCGTCGTTTCCCTCGGCAGTGCTTCGAACACCCGTCCGAGTGGAAACGCGTCCGTCGGAACGGAGAACTCGGCGATCAGAGCCATCACCGGCAGTAACGATCGGTGCCGTTATAAAATCACTGGAGAAAAGGCGTGAAAAATACAGTCGTGCGACGAAGAACGTTCAGCGAAGCGTCGAAACGATCGACCGATCAGTCGCTCTGGATCCGCGGCGCCAGCATGTAGGTGACCTGCCCCTGTCCCTCGGCGAAACCGAAGTGCATCTTGATCGGGAACTCCTCACCGAGTTCGAGGGTGACCTCGGTGTCGGTGGGGATCGCCTTGTTCATGTCTTTCAGATAGTCCAGCGAGAACAGCGAGTGGGCCGATCCGACCTGTAGATCGATGAGATCGTCGGGCGTGAGCTCGAGGTGGACGTCGTCGGTGTCTCCCTCCGCGTTGACGTAGAAGAACTCGTCTGCGTCGTCGACACCCAGCGCGATGTGGTCTGAGACCATGTCGGCGGCTTTCACCGAGCGGTTGATGTCTTTGCCCTCGAGGATGACCTCTGCGGGGAGGTCGAGATCCGGGATATCCGGCTCCTGGCGGATCGAGTCGGGGTCGATCAACGCGAGGGTATACTCGAGGCCGTCGATCTGGATGTGCAGTTTGCGAGTCTCTTCGTCGAGTTCGAGCTGGACGAGCTGGCCGGATTCGGCCATGCCGGCGATGTCTTCGAGTCGCGAGAGGTCGACGCCGATGAGCCCGCCGTCGGCCTCGTAGGATTCGAACGCAGCTGCCTCGAGCGAGAGGTCGACCATCCCGACGTTCGCGGGGTCGACGGCGCGTATCTGGAGCCCGTCCTCCTCGAGATGGATCTTGCACTCGTCGACCAGAACGCTCACCGAATCGAGCGTGCTGGAGAGCGTTTCCGCACTCACGATGGCCTTGAACATATAGGTCGGGCTACGAACGGTCGGTACAAAAAGCCACCCTTTGTGGGGCGAAAGTGAAGCGACACGGGGCCTCTCTGAGAGCGTTGGGAAGTCCGCTCGAGCGTACGCGGCCGGAACACGAATCTCGTCACATCCACTCGAACGACGGCACCCTCCGAACGAAGACCGTATACGCCTCCTGCCCGTAGCTCGGGTCAACGAAAGCGATGTCCCGGAAAGACCACTACTACAACAAAGCGAAACAGGAAGGCTACCGGAGTCGAGCGGCCTACAAGCTCCAACAGCTCGACGACCTCGAGAACGTCATCTCCAGTGGCGACACCGTCGTCGACCTCGGGGCCGCCCCCGGCGGCTGGCTGCAGGTCGCCGCCGAACGCGTCGGCCCGCAGGGGAGAGTCATCGGCGTCGACCTCCAGCGAATCAAAGACCTCGAGGACGAGACCCTCGCCGACCGAGTCGAGACGATCCGCGGCGACATGACCGAAGAACGGACCCGCGAACGCGTCATCGAGGCCGCCGGCGGGAAGGTCGACTGCGTGCTCTCAGACATGGCGCCGAACATGTCCGGCGAGTACTCGCTGGATCAGGCTCGATCACTGTACCTCGCGCGAATGGCCTTCGAGACTGCCGTCGAACTCCTCGACACCGACGGCGACTTCCTCGTGAAGGTCTTCCAGGGGCCGGACGTCGAAGACCTCCGCTCGGACGTCGAGGAGGAGTTTCAGTACGTCCGCGCGACCAGCCCGAAAGCCTCCCGCCAGGAGTCCTCCGAGATCTACTTCATCGGAAAGGGGCGGCTCACTACCCCCGTCAGAACCGGCGACGAACTCGAGGTCGAGATCGTCGACGTCGGGAACGAGGGTGACGGAATCGCCTCGGTGGATGGCTACCGGCTGTTCGTCCCCTCGACGGAAGAAGGCGAGACCGTCTCGGTCCGCGTCGAGGACGTCAAACCGCGGTTCGGATTCGCCCAGCGAATCGACCGCGATGCCGATGCCGAGACGGACACGGACACCGACACCGACACGGACGCCTGATCGATTCAGGTCCCAGCGGCGAACTCGAGAAGGAGGAGAAACGTGCGTTCTGTGTTCTTCTGGGTTCTCTCGTTCCTCCAGTCTCGCTCTCGCTCGCACTCACACTCTTGCGCTCACTTATCCTTGCTCGAGATCGAACTCACGATCACGGTCACGGTCACGGTCGACGGTTCGGTCGGATCGAGCGTCATCGGCAGTGGAGGTACGAGTGACCGCGTTCGAACCTGAACTCGGACGCTGACCCCGACGGCCCTGCTGTACGGCCTCGGACGACTCCATGATCCGATCCAGCCGGTGTTCGAACTCCGCCTCGTCGATCTCGCCGTTGGCGTAGCGCAACTGAAGGGTCTCGAGTGGGTCCTGTTGCAGGGAGTCATCCACCGATCTGTCGGTGTCCCGCTCGGAATCCTCGTCGAAGACGCCGATCTGCACGAGGAGCCAACCCACGAAGAGGAAGCCACCGAAGACGGCCAACAGTGCCGGCGACTGACCGGCGAGGATAACTGCGAGAATAAAGCCGAGTATCGCGACGAGATCGGAATCGACGTCTGTAAACCCCATATCGATGGTTTCGGCGTTGCCTTCGAAAACCGTTATGGTATTTCGCCAAGATGTGCGGTTTCGACTGTGATCGTCGACCGCTGTGACACGTCATTCGTCGGTCTCGAGGCGGTCGTGGCGCTGATCGATCTCGTCGAGGATGTCGAGGTTCTTCCGGATCGACGCGCGAATCGCGTCGCTTCGGTTGACGAACTTGCCGTCGTCGCCGACGTGGTCGTCGAGGTCGTCGAGCAGTTCCTGTGGAATTTCGACGCTGATCTTTGGCATGCGGGTGCGTTCGAAGGCGGCCTTCTTAAGGAATTGGCTGTGGCTGCGGTTTGCGGTCGCGGATCGTCGGACTCCAGAACTCTCGAAGAGCGACGAGAACGGCTACTCCGCGACGGCGTCCGTTTCGGGTTCGGGAACGGGATCGCCGCCGCCACCGCTACCGCCACCGAGGCGACCACCAGCGGTGAACACGTACAGGATCGCGAGTCCGAGCAGGTAGGTGAACGCGATCGGGAACGCGAGGACGAGCATCGTCAGAATGCCCGACGGACTGGCGAGTGCGGCGAACGTGAAGACGGCGATGACGACGACGCGCCAGCCCTTGAGCATCGTCCGGTAGGAGACGATGCCACCGACGTGAAACAGCGCCATCGTGACGATGATGTTCATCAGGAAGCCGATCCCGATCGTCGTGAAGATTACCATCCAGAAGAAGTGCTTGATCCGGTAGGAGATGATCATCCCGGCGTTGATCGCGTCGGCGATCAGGTACGAGATCACTGCGGGTGCGATCCAGAAGAACCCGAGGTAGGTCCCGAAGGCAAAGCCAGCCAGTAGCGAGCCACCCCAGACGATGAACAGGCGGCGGTCGCCCCGGACCAGTCCGCGCTCTTTCATCGCCGGCCACGAGTAGTAAAGCACCATCGGCAAGATAGCGACGATCGCCGCGAGCAGACTCACCTTCACCTCGAAGATCAGCACCTCGACGGGGTGGAGCGCGATGACGAAGTCGCCCGCCTGAATGAGTTCCTGCAGATCGGGGTCGGCGCTGACGTCGGTATCGTTCAACTCCGCGAGCTGAATCAGCAGTTCCCGCGGCACGTTCTCGACGAACTGCTCGAGAACCCAGCCGAGTCCGCCACTGTACAGCCACATGAACGTCCCACCCATGACGAGCATGAAGACGCCGACGATGCGGAACATCTTCGAGGTGAGACTTTGGAAGATAAAGGCCAGATCGTACGCGTAGCCGCCGATGTCTTCCTCGGTGGTCTCCTCTTCGGTGAACGAATCGAGGATGCCGGCAGCGGTACTCGAGAAGGCGCCGCCCGATTCCTCCCCGGCTTCGCCGCCATCACCGCCACCGGCTTCGGCTGTCGCCGCCGCTGTCGCGCCGGCTGCGTCACCCTCACCGTCACCGTCGTCGGCGTGCAAGGTGTCGTACCGGTCGAGGATCGCCTGTGCCTTGTCACGGTCGTTGTCGAACATCGCCTGTCTGGCGTGTTCGAGGGCCTCTTCCTCTTCCATCGCAAGAAACGCCTGCGGTGGAACGGCCTCGATCGCGTCGGCGTCGAGGATGTCGAGGTCGATCTCCTCCGGATCGCCGGTTCGGATCTGGTCGATTCGCGGGTGGACCGGACTCTGGAGCACCTTGACCGTGTAGACGAGTAAGACGAGGAATCCGACGGCGAGCGCGACCAAGAGCCCGGCGATGACCTCACCGAAGGCACCGTACTCGGCAGCCATCGTCTCGAGAGCCGTCGGTCCACCAGGCTGGAGGGATTCCGGTAGAACCGGGTAGAGTTCGTCCTCGAGGAACTCGAAGCCGTCCAGCCAGAGGAACGCGGCGGTGGCGAGCCAGACGATACCCACCGCGCCGCCGAACTGGAGGGCACGTTGTTTCACGAGGTTCGTCCCGGCGACGGCTTCGGCGGCCCCCTTTCGCCGCATGTTCGCGAGCATCTTCGCGAGACCGAGGCTGAAGACGTAGAGGACGACCAGCGGGATCGCCCACATGATGAGTGTGAACGGGTCCGGCGGCGAGAAGAACGCGCCGAAGACGGTGATAGCGACGATGGCGTGGCGCCACTTGTCCCGGAACGTCTCGTAGGGGACGATCTCGCTGTAGGATAGGGCACCCATAAACAGCGGCAACTGCGCTGCGAGTCCGAACGAGATCGTGAGCAGCGCCATGAACTCGGTGAACTCGGTGATCCCGAAGCTCGGTTTGACGCCGGCACTGTCCGCGTTACTCGCGAGGAACTCGAAGGCGTAGGGGAAGAAGACACCGTAGGCGTAGACGATTCCGACACAGAACAGCGACAGCGACGTGAACACGAACCCGGCGATGTGAAGCTTCGAGATCGGAACTGCGGACTCGAAACCACGCTCCTTGAGCGGCTCGCGGGCGTAGTAGATGACCGCAGGGATCGAGATGATGATCCCGACGATGACTCCGATCTTCGCCTGTAACAGAATTACTTCGAAAGGTGTCCGGGTGATGATCTCGGTCGTCCCCGCGAGGTCGGCGTCCATCTGCGCTTTCGCCGTCGCCTCGAGGAAGTCCCAGATGTAGAGTCTGAGGGCGTAAAACGAGCCGAGAAAGCCGATGACGAAGACGATGAAGATTTTCTGCAGATGCGTCTGTGCGCTCGAGAGAAGGTCGCCGATCGTTTCCCGTCCGGTATTGATCGCTCGGACGGTGTCTTCGTCAACGGCGGAGCTCATTCAGTGCCCGTGGGTAGCTTACATTCAGTTATCAACCTTTCGAGTGAATCAGGCACCTGAGGCCAGATTTCGCGTCGTGACAACGCGAGACGAGGACGATTCTCGCTGTCGAGAGCTGACCGTAAGAAAAAGGCCTATAACGAGTGGCCTATCTATATCTCGATAGATGCCGGACGAGTCGGACGAAGGTGCGGACGTCGACGGCTCCGAAGAGCCACAGGAAGGCACCCGGGACGACGCCATCGAAACCGACGGTGAGGGGTACGTCCACGACCGACCGGACTCCGGCGCGGGCGAGACGGAGTATCCGGATCCGGAGCCAGACGACGACGTCGGCGGGATCTCGACACCGCCGGACGACGAGGAGATGCCGCTTGCCGACCACATCGAGGAGATGATCCTGCGGCTGGCACGGATCCTCCTCGTCGGCGCGGCTGCGACCGCGATCGGCCTGCTCGGTGCATCCCAGGCCATCGAGTTCATCTGGTTCAACGTCTTCCCCGGCCCGGTCGAAGAAGTACCGCCACCGCACGTCTACCACCCACTCGAGCTGTGGCTGTCCCGGATCAAGGTCGCCGCGCTGGCGGGAATCTTGCTCGCGCTTCCGATGTTCGTCTACGAGTGTTACGCGTTCATGCGCCCCGGCCTGTATCCGAACGAACGGAAGTACTACATCTCGGCGGTGCCGATGAGTCTCGTTCTCGCGGCGTTCGGGATGTTCGTCTCCTACATTCTCGTCTTGCCGATCCTCTTTCGATACTTCACCTACTACTCCGACGCGAGTGCGAACATCGCGTACGGACTCGGCGATACGTTCGACATGATCATCACGCTCACCGGGTTCCTCGCGATCGTCTTCCAGATCCCGCTTTTCATCATGCTCGCGATCATGATGGGGGTCACGACCCGACGGTGGCTCGCCGACAAGCGGCTTTACTTCTGGGCTGCCTTCCTCGGGCTCTCTTTCATGTTCACGCTCGATCCGACGGGGATGGCACCGATCATCGTGGCGATCATCATGATCGTGCTGTTCGAGGGAACACTGTTCGTCCTGAAGTGGGTCGGACGGGAGTAGCAGCCGTCGGATTCCTTTCTGTGAACGGTGACAGTGACGTTGACGCTCGTTCGCTGAGCGCTCGCTCTCGGCGCACTATACGTCCTAATATTCTCCCTATCCATCCCTACATTGGAGGAAGAGAGCACGAACAGTGCAACAATTGTGTGTTTGTAAACGGATAGGGTTTTAGTAGTAGAAGATGTGATTCGATCACGTGAAAACCTGTATGAATTCGCCTCTCTGTCGCTGGGAGACGGACATCCGTCGACCCAACACTGTCGATCGGTTCTCGATCGGGTGGTCCCCGTGAGCGAGTTCGTCCCGACGACCTGTATGCGATGTGCGGTCGGCTGCGGTCACGTCCAGCGAGCCGTCGACAGCGGTTACGGACTGGATCTCGTCCGCGGAAACCCCGAACACCCGGTCAATCAGGGACTGGCCTGCCAGCGCGGCGTCCGCGAAACCGCCGAACCGGACGGCGAGTGGCTCACCCGTCCGCTGGTCCGCCGCGACGGCGAGCTCGTCCCGACGACGCTCGAGAACGCCCTCGACGCGGCCGCGGCCGGACTCTCCTCGGCACTCGAGTCTGGACCGGACTCGGTCGCCGTGTTGGGAAGCGGCCAGCAGACCAACGAAGCGGCCTACGCGCTGGGAAAGCTCGCCCGCGGCGGCTTCGGTACGCGATACTACGACGCGAACACGACCCTGTGTATGGCGAGTGCCGTGACCGCCTACTACGACGCCTTTGGCAGCGACGCCCCGCCGCCGACCTACGACGACATTCCGGACGCACAGACCCACCTCGTCTGGGGTGCGAATCCCTCCGCTGCGCATCCCGTCATGTTCCGGTGGATCCGCCAAAGTGCGGCCGAGGACGACTCGGAGCTGATCGTCGTCGATCCGGTCCACAGCGAGACCGCCGAGGTCGCAGACTACCACGTCGCACCCGACCCCGGCACGGATCTCACGCTCGCGCGGGCGGTTCTCGCCCGGTTGCTCGAGACCAATTCCATCGACGAGGAGTTCGTCGACGCCGAGACGGAGGGGTTCGACGCCCTTCGCGAATCGCTTCCCGGCGCGGCGACCGCGGCGGCCACGGCGGGCGTCTCGATGGCCGACGTCGACAGACTCGCCGACGCCTTCGACCTCCAGACGCTGGTCTACTGGGGGATGGGCGTCAATCAGAGCGCCAACGGAACCGACACCGCGGGTGCGCTGATCGATCTCTGTCTGGCGACCGGCAATCTCGGGCCCGGTTCCGGACCGTTCTCGCTGACTGGGCAGGCGAACTCGATGGGGACTCGCGTCTGTTCCTCGAAGGGATCCTGGCCCGGCCACCGGCCGTTCGACGACCCGCTCCACCGGGACGCGGTCGCCGAGACGTGGGGCGTCTCACCCTCGAGACTGCCCGACGACGCCGGTCCCGGGCCGGTCGGGATCGTGGAGGCGATCGACACCGAAATCGACGCGGTGTACGCCGTCGCGACGAACCCCGCCGTCGGCTTGCCGGACGCATCCGCCGCTCGAGCGCGCCTTAAGGACACCTTCCTCGTGGTTCAGGACGCCTTCCACAGTGAGACGGTCGAACTCGCGGACGTCGTCTTGCCCGCGGCGACCTGGGGTGAGTCCGAGGGGACCGTGATGAACATGGAGCGGACCGTCTCACGGGTTCGTGCGGCCACGGAGACGCCCTCCGACATCGAGACGGATCTCTCGCTGATCGGTGAGATCGGTAACCGGGTCGTCCCCGGTCTCTTCGAGGAACGCCCGGAACCGAAACCGGTCTTCGAAGAGTTCGTCGAACTCACCGAGGGAACGCCCGCCGATTGCTCGGGGATCGGCTACGAGCGCCTCGAAGCGGAAGTCGCAGTGCGGTGGCCCGCACCGTCGCCGACCGACGAGGGTGGCTACAGATATTACGTGGACTCCGAATCAGAATCAGAACCCGAGGAGGCAGACGACCACTGGCAGTTTCCCACTCCCTCCGGCCGTGCCCGGTTCTCCGAGGGCGTTTCCGGGAAAGTGCCCGAGCCGCCGTCGGAATCGTACCCACTGACGCTGACGACCGCGCGACGCTCGGACGCGTACAACACCGGTGTTCGAACCCGGGACGACGAGCCGCCGACTGCACGGGTCAGCCCGGCGACGGCCGCCTCGCTGGCACCCGAGATCGACGACCGCGAGGACGGCAAATACGCGACCGTCACCTCCCGGCGCGCGTCGGTCCTCGCCTCCCTCGAGATCGACGAGGCGATTCCCGACGGTGTCGTCTGGCTGCCGATCCACCACCCCGCAGTGAACGATCTGACGCTCCCAGAGGTCGATCCGCGCTCGAAGGAACCAAACTTCAAACAGTGTGCGGTTCGCCTCGAGTCGCCCCACGACCGGGACGTCAAGGCGATCGCCGAGGCCAGCGCCTGAGTTCGATGAACGTGGCGCGGTCGGAACGCGGTTCTCGAGCGTTCGAATTGACGGGCCCAGAGAGGCGAGTCCACCGCTCGCGATTTCGAGGGACACGGGTGACGAGAAGCGCGATCGTCGTCGCAGGCGGTTACTCACGACGGTTCGGCGATCGGGAGAAGGCCCTCGCCACGCTCGAGGGGATACCGATGCTCGTCCGCGTTGCCCGCGCCGTCTCGCCGGCCGTGGACGAACTCGTGGTCAACTGCCGGGCCGACCAGCGTCCCGACTTCGAACGCGCGCTGGCGAGTGTGAATCTCGACGCCGGGGTCCGGTTCGCGATCGACCAGCGGACCGACGAGGGACCCGTCACGGGGCTCCGACGCGCACTCGAGACGGCGACGGGAGAGTCGGCCGTCGTCGTTCCCTGTGATCTGCCACTGCTCGAGACGAGATTCGTCGACCGGCTGTTCGACAGCCATCGACGGGCCGACACCGCCGCCGTCGTTCCTCGCGTCGACGGGTACCTACAACCGCTCTGTGCCGTCTATACCGTCTCCGCAGCGCTCGAGGCGTGTACGACGACGCTCGAGGCCGACCGGTATCGGCTGTTCGACGTCCTCGACGAACTCGACATCGCTGTGCTCGAGGAACAGCGTCTCGAGGAGTGGACGGAGCCCGCCCGCCTCGAAGCGATCGATACGCCGGCGTCGCTTCAACGGCTCCGCGAGAGGAAGGTCGAAACCGCGGTTCCGAGGGTGACGACGGGACTCGAACGGTAGTTTCCGTATCCAGTTTTCGTGCGCGGATGCTCGATATCTCACCGGCGGGTACCGACTCCTCGACTGCGTTCGCGGATCGGCGCCCGTCGAAAACCGTACAGAACCGGAGACGAGTCCCCCGTCGTTCCTTCCAATCGAATCCTAATAGACATTATATTCCTATGTACATCGGACGACTACGATCGAACAGGGCAATAAATTAGTTATTTGTAAACGGTTAGGGTTATATTATCCACTCTCGTGACTCTGTAACATGAATTGCGCTATGTCCGGAGAGGTTTTCACGGATTGGGGAGACGTTTGTCCAAACAACATCGAGGTGATCGTCGATGGTGCATAAGAAAGAAGACTACAAGGAGGGGTGCTACGGTGACGAGGTTCGCCAACACATCCTCGAGTTCGCCGAGAAGGGGTTCGAGTCGATCCCCGAAGACGAACGGGACGAGTGGTTCACTCGGTTCAAATTCTGGGGGCTGTTCCACCAGCGCAGCGGGCAGGAGTCGTACTTCATGATGCGGTTGACGAACGCGAGCGGGATCCTGAAGCCGGGACAACTGCGGACGATCGCCGAAGTCGCCCGCGACTACGCGACGGGTCCCGTCGAGAACCCCGAGTTCGGCAACGGCTGGATCGACCTCACGACGCGCCAATCGATCCAGCTCCACTGGCTCGAACTCGAGGACGTCCCGGCGATCTGGGAGAAATTAGAGAGCGCCGGCGTCTCCTCTCGCTCCGCGGGTGGTGACACGATGCGAAACATTTCGGGCTCTGCACTCCACGGGAAAGTCGAGGAGTACGTCGAGTCCGGGCCGCTCCTCGAACGCTTCCAGGAGGAACTTCGTGGGGACGACGCGCTCGCAAACATGCCCCGGAAGTTCAACATCAGCGTGACTGGCACCAAATCCGGCTGTGCACAGGACTCGCTCAACGACATCGGATTCGAGCCGGCCCGCAAGGAGATCGACGGCGAGACGGTCAAGGGGTTCAACGTCCGTATCGGCGGCGGTCTCGGCGGCCGACAGCCCCGCGCTGCGACGCCGCTCGACGTCTTCGTCCGCCCCGAAAACGCCTACGAGGTCGGTCGCGGCTTCGTCGAACTCTACCACGATTACGGTGGCCGCACGAACCGCTCGAAGAATCGTGCGCGTTTCTTCGCAGAGGACTGGGGAATGGCGAAGATCCGCGAGACGCTTCAGGAGGAGTACGTCGACTTCGAGATGCTTCGTGCGGGTGAGGACTTCCGCGAGGAGTACACCTACAACGCCGGCAAGCCCACTGATGCGGGGAAACACGACCACGTCGGCGTCCACGACCAGAAACAGGAGGGACTGAAGTACGTCGGGCTGAACGTCCCGATCGGCCGCCTGCCCGCCGAAGACGCGATCGAACTGGCGGATCTGGCAGACGAGTACGGTTCCGGCGAACTCCGCCTGACTCGACGCCAGAACCCCGTCGTCGTCGACGTCCACGAGGACGACCTCGAGGACCTGCTGGCGGAGCCCCTCCTCGAAGACTATCAGCCCGAGCCGAGTCCGTTCGAGCGCGGTGCGATGGCCTGTACCGGTACCGAGTTCTGTTCGATCGCGCTGACCGAGACGAAAGGTCGGATGGCCCGGATGCTGCGTTGGCTCAACGCGAACGTCGAGCTGCCCGAGGACGTCGGCAAGATCAAGATGCACTACTCCGGCTGTACCGCAGACTGCGGGCAGGCGATGACCGCGGATATCGGCTTGCAGGGGATGCGCGCCCGCAAGAACGACGAGATGGTCGAGGCCTTCGACATCGGCGTCGGAGGCGGCGTCGGCGAGAACCCTGCGTTCGTCGAGTGGGTCCAACAGCGCGTCCCCGCAGACGAAGCACCCGGCGCGATCAAGAACCTGCTCGGGGCGTTCGCCGCCCACCGCGAGGAGGGCCAGACGTTCCGCCAGTGGGTCGAATCGACGGGCACCGAAGCGCTCATCGAGTTCTGCGAGCCGGAGGAGACCGACTTCGAAGCGCCGTACATGACCGACGCCAAGCAGTCGTGGTACCCCTTCGCCGAGGGCGAGAAGCCGACGGCAACCGGTGGCGAGACGGTGGTTTCCGACGACTGACGGTCAAAAATCGGACGAGTTCTGAACGATCTCACAGAGCACTTCGTTCGAACGGTGAAAACAGCACGTCCGAGTAGTGGCCGACACGCCTCGAGGACGAGTGAATGGAGCGTCTCCCCTGTGATTCGATTTCGGTTTCGATTTCGATTTTTTGTTTTGTGTTCGGTCCCGATCACCCGGGACTGAGACTAGAACTGGAACCGGAACTAGAACCGGACCCAGATCCGAAAGCGATACTGAAACCGCGTCCCGTCAATCCCGACGGTCGTCGATCCCCTCGGTCCCGGTTCCGGGTGGGGGATTCTGCGCGCCGGCAGCTTTTGTCCGGTCGAACGCGTACTCGAGGGCTTCCTCGAGGCTTCCGGGGCCGTCGTAGGCGGCCGCGAAGAGCTCCATGAATCGGTCGGCGAGCGAGAGACATCGATCGAACGTCAACACCTGTCTGATCCGGACCGACTCGGAGAAGTCGAGCCCGGGATAGGTGGTTGCTTGTAACGTGTACCCTGGTGTGTCGTCGCCGTCGAGCGATGCGGGGGCGATCCGCAGGCGCAGATCACCAGAGTCGTGGACGTACGTCGCGTACTGGAGTTCGTGATCGCTGTCTGCGGGGGTATAGGTTCGGCGCTGGTCCTGTTGCCACTCGTCGGGGGCGTCCTCGGCCATCGTCACTACGTACTGTCCCAAGGACGACGAACGTATTGTCTCACGCAATATTTCTCCACGGTCCTCAGATTTCTGGACTACCGGTAGGTTATCTAGGTACTTGAGGGGACCTAATATGGAAATCGTTTGCTTATCACCGCACTGGAGACGCCTCTGTCGTATTGACTCGGCGGTCCAGCAAAATCCACAGGCCTGAAGCCGGCCGTCCGAATCGGTGTGCTGGCGGGCTGGCCCCTTGTACGAGTCGACCGGCCAGATGTCAACGAGAAGAACAAATTTATGATTATCGGTGTCACAGGTTGCATCTACGTATGTCGTACGACGCTGTCCTGTTCGACTTCGACGGCGTTCTCGTCGAGCCACCATCGTCGGAAACTCTGCAGAACACGCTCGAGCGGGTGTACGATTCGTTCGAACTCCAACGTCCCACACCGGAGGAGGTGTCGGCGTTCGTGAAGGGAAACCTCGAGGCCATCTCGAGTCGGTGTCAGCAACTCGGCGTCGACACCGACCGGTTCTGTGCGCAGGCGGCCAGAGAAGCGATCCGCGTCCAGCGCGAGGAACTCGAGGCCGGGATGCGATCGACTTACGACGATATCGCCGCGCTCTGCTCGCTCGAGGCGTCCCTCGGCGTCGTCAGCGACAATCACCCGACCGCCCTCTCGTTGGTGCTCCAGCGGGTCGGGGTGGTCTCCCGGTTCGAGACGATCCACGGCTGTCCGTTCACGCCGACTGGGTTCGAACGGCGAAAGCCGAACCCACACAACCTCGAGACGGCGCTGGTCGCACTCGACGTCGACCCGGAGCGAGCCCTGTACGTCGGCGATCGAGACGTCGATATCGAGGCGGCCGACAACGCGGGTGTGGATTCGGCGCACCTCACACGCGATGGGTCGTCGATCGACCGATCGCCGACGCATCGGCTGTCGTCGTTGCGTGACCTGTCCGCGATCGTGTCGTAAGCAGGTCCTCGAGGCCCTCGGTCGGGACCGAGATGACCGACAATCAGGAGCTGTCGGCAGTCGGATACTCCGCACTAAACACGTCTTCGACCAGCGGCTCGTCGTCCTCGCTGGACTCCTCGCTGGCGGGGCTGACACTCCCGGTCTGGTAGCCGTGGAGATCGAGCGTCACGTGGTCGAACCCGAGTTCGGAGAGGGCGTCACGGACCGTCTCGACGAACTCTCGGTCGAGCGCGTCCTCGAGTTCCTCGGTGGCGATTTCGATGCGGGCGAGGCCGTCGTGGTCGCGAACGCGAAACTGGGTGAATCCCCACCCTCGAACGAATGCCTCTGCCTGTTCGACGCGAGTGAGTCGCTCCTCGGTGACCGAGAGGCCGGTCGGGATGCGCGAGGAGAGGCAGGCCATCGCCGGCTTGTCGGCGACGGAGAGTTCGTACCGGTCGGCGATCTCGCGAACCTCGTCTTTGGTCACGTCGTGTACGAGCAGCGGCGAGGCGATATCGAGTTCCGCGACGGCCTGGAGTCCCGGTCGGTGGTCCGCGCCGGGGTCGTCGGCGTTGGTCCCGTCACAGACCGTCTCGATTCCGAGTTCTCGTGCTCGGTCGAGCATCTTCCCGAGACGCATCGTCCGGCAGTGATAGCACCGATCCCCGTCGTTGGCGACGAAGTCGTCACTCTCGAGTTCGGAGAACTCGACGACCTCGTGGCGGATACCGATCTCGCTGGCGACGCGTCTGGCGTCCTCGAGTTCGGATTCGGGTAAGGTTTCGCTCTTTGCGGTACAGGCGACGGCGTCGTCGCCGAGTGCGTCGTGGGCGAGGGCGGCGACGACGCTCGAATCGACGCCGCCGGAGAAGGCGACGAGGACTCCGTCGTGTGTCGCGAGTTCGTCGCGGGCCGCCTCGAGTTTCGCCTCGACCGTTGTCATAGCCACCCCTTCGGAGCGCGCGGGCAAAAGGTCGTTGTCCCCGGACGGCGGTGTTGGTGTCGGTGTCATCGGTCGGATGTTACCGCTCGAAACCGGCAGCCAGCGTCACCGGCGCACACGAAGCCAGACCGGCCCCTCGGGACGGGCGGTCAGCGCCGGTGCCGGCGAGAGGTCGGTCGAAGACGTCGACTCGAGGCGGACCTCCCGCAGGACGGTCGCGAGCGCCAGACGGAGTTCGAGCAGGGCGAAACGGCGTCCGATACACTGGCGGGGCCCGCCGCCGAACGGAAAGTACGCGAAGTCGGGCAGTTCCGCGCGTAGTTCGGCGGTCCAGCGGTCGGGTCGGAACGCGAGAGGATCGTCGTAGTAGCGGCCGTCACGGTGGATACCCCACTGCGGGAGGACGACCCGCGTCCCGGCGGGGATCTCGTAACCGGCGACGGTGTCGGCGGTCGTCGTCTGCCGAAAGAGCATGTACACCGGCGGGTAGAGCCGGAGCGCTTCGCGGACGACGCGATCGGTCTGTGGGAGCGGCGTCTCCGATGAGAGGTCGTCGGCCTCACGAACTTCCCGCACGACGCGCTCCTGTTCGTCGGGGTGCGTGGCGAGCAGTGCGAGTGCGTACGTCAACGCGATCGCCGTCGTCTCGTGGCCGGCCAGCAGCATGGTCAGGAGTTGATCGCGAACGTCCGTCTCCGTGAGTGCTCCCGCGTCGGCCGCCGAGAGAAGCGTCGAGAGCAGGTCAGGGCTGTCATCACTGACTCGTTCACTGCTGTCGACGCCCTCCCGTCGCTCGAGCAACCGATCGATCACGGTCTCGAGATCGTCCACCGCTCGCTCGAATCGACGGTTAGCGGGCGTCGGCACCCACAGCGGCACCTCGACGGGAATTCTCGAGGGCTCGAATCGTGAGGTGATCGCGTCGGCGGCGCGGGCGACCACCGCGGTCTCTTCGACACCGTCGATTCCGAACATCGTCGCGGCGACGATCGAGAGGGTCAGGTCCCGCGCTTGCGCGTGGACGTCGACGTGCTCGCCGCCGTGCCATCCGGCGACGGTGCGTTCGGTTTCCGCGACCATCACGTCCGCGTACTCGCGCAACCGGCCCGGATAGAACGCCGGCTGGACCTGCTCGCGGCCGCGGTCCCAGGTCTCTCCGCGAGCGGTGAGCAGTCCGTCGCCGAGGAGGTCTCCCAATAACTCGAGTTCGCGCGGGTCCTTGCGGTAGCGGTCTCGCTCGGTGACCAGCGCCCGCTCGACCAGTTCGGGATCGGCGTAACAGACGAACGAGAGGCCAGGAATCGAGACGCGAAACACCGGTCCGTGTTCGCGTGTCGCTTCTTCGACGTACGAGAACGGATCGCGGCCGACCGCGAGTGCGTTGCCGAGCACCGGCAGTCCGTCGGGCGTCGGTATCGATTGACTCATAGGTGTCCCTTCGACCGCCCGGCGGTGGTTTTACTGCCGGTTCGGACCGGGTCTTTATATGATCGAGTTCGTGATGTCTGATATGCAGTACGCTCGCGTTCGGATCGGAGCGTCAGAACCGAGTTCGCAATCAGTCGAGGAGACGCCGGTGACAGCACTCGCAGCCGCCGACGGCGTCGATGGCGTCCACCTGCTCGCCGGCGGTGTCGCGGACACCGACGCACCGACGTACTCGCTTTCGATCGCGGGCAGTGAGGACGCCGTTCGAACCACGCTCGAGGACGACCCGACCGTCCTCGAGTGGGAGATCTCGAGCGCCGAGGCGGGGACGGTCTACGCATACGTCCGGTTTCGCGCACCGCCCGCCGTGGGTGCGCTCCGCGAGCACCTGACCCGGGACAGTCTAGTCGTGCTCCTCCCGGCGACCTTCCGCCCCGACGGTGCCGTCGAACTCACCGTCGTCGGGAGTCAATCGGATCTCTCGACGGCGTTCGACGATCTTCCCGAGGGAATGCGGGCGACCGTTCTCGAGGTCGGACCCTACCGCGGTGGCCGATTACATCGCGGGACCGGGTTAACCGACCACCAGCGCGAGACGCTGCGAACCGCCTACGAACTCGGGTACTACGAGACCCCCAGTCGGGCGAGCCACGAGGAGATTGCCGCCGAACTCGACTGCGCGTCTAGTACTGTCGGCGAACACCTGCGGAAGGCTGAGGCGCGGCTGGTCGCAGAGCTGTTCGAGTGAACGTCGTTGCGTCGCATCTGCAAGGGAGACACACAGTCTCTCGAGCGTCGAATACGCTCCACGATGCCCGACTACGAGATCCACGAACCCGAGTTCTCGGGGACGACGACAGACGAGTGGACGGAACCGCGACTCGAGGACTTCGACACCGACGATCTGTCGGCGGTCGCCGACCACTTCGTTCTCTCCTCGTCGGGGTTCCCGCCGGAGAACGTCACGGACCTGACACTCCCCGTCGTCGAACCGAGCAGCGAGTTGAACAGAAACGCCCTGCAGACGGCCAAAAGCGGCGGTCGTGGCGTCGGTGCGGTCGACGGACTGGACGAGGATCAGCGAGCGGAAATCGAGGACCTGATCGACCGGCTCGCGAACGAGCACTTCCCGGACGCCGACTTCGGGGAGTGAATCGGATCAGTGAGCGAGTCGGACCGATGACGACAGCGGATCGACGGTCGATTCGCCGGCAGTCACGCGCTCGGCTTGGTCGAGCCACCCGACCGCCGAATGAGCGAGACGATTCCCTGTGCGGCCATTCCGACCAGCGTCCACTTCCAGGCGACGATGGCGACGACGGCGAGTGCGATCGCCCGTGTTCGATTCCCGTTGTCGAGTTCGCGTTTGGCGCTTCGAGCGACCGACAGCGACGTCAGGGTGCGAGTTGCTTTCGAGCCGAGGAATTTCGTGAGTCCCATACGTTCTGTTGGGTCTTCGAGGGCATAACGGGCGAGCTTTTGTCCGCAAGGCCGACAGACGCCGCCGACCGCTACGCCGGACGGCCGATCGTGTACAGGAACATCGGCGTCTGTCCCTCGGCTCGCGGCGCGAAGAAATCCGTGACGAGATCGTCGTAGAAGGTCAGCCCCGTCCCGCCGAGTCTGCGATGAGCGTAGGTCGCCAGATAGAGCCGACCGGCCGTCAGCGCCGCCTCGAGCTGGGCGACACGATAGCCGCGGTCACCGAACGCGACGTCGTCGGTGATCGCCTCTATGTCGGCCAGAAAGTAGATGCAGGCAGCGGCATCCGCACCCAGTCGCTGGTCGAGCGCGAGGTGGCCGGCTTCGCGGCGGTACTCGCCGAGGTGGAGTGGTTCGAGTGTCCCTTTCTCTCCCGTCTCCTCTGTCTCCCCCACTCTTGCTTCCTCCTCCGAACCCACACTCGAGCCCGCGTGATACTGATACGCGCCGGACTCGAGGTCCTCGACTGCGTTGACGATCAGATAGCAATCCACGAACGCGAGCGGCGGGCCGTCGTCGCGGCGGACGTCGAGCGGCGGGCCCCGAATCGCCCGATCGAGCACCGTCGAGAGTTTGCGGAGGCTGATCGCCTCGCGCTCGTATTCCCGGCAAGAGCCGCGACGCCGGACCGTCGCCGAAAGCGGGCGACTCGAGGCCGTCTCGTGGTCGACCGGCTCGAGTGGGACGGGGTTGCCGTCGGTCGTAGACCCGTCCACGACACCGTCTCTCCCTCCATCTCCGCCGTCACGCCACCCTCGAGTTCCGATCGTTCCCGTCGGTCTGTCGGTTCGCCACTCTGTAGCCGCGACACTGTCCTCGAGCGCCCCGCCGCGCCACGCAGCGTGAATCAGCGGGTACTCCCGCACCTCGGCCGACAGCGGAGCCGTCTCGGGGTCGATCGGTTCGACCGTGGGCGGCTCCGGCGGAGCGTCGCCAGCCCCGCTGCCGATCGGAACGAGTTCCAGCGGCGCTTCGCGCTCGGGATCGACACCCAGCAGGTCGGCCACCGCGTCGTCCGCGAAGCCGGTGACGACCTCGGCGCGGTAGTCCAGCGCGTGAGCCACGGCCAACAGGTTCGCGAGCACCGTCCCAGAGTCCCAGAACGCGTGGCGAAAGGCCCGCTCGCGGTACTTCCAGGCGTTTCGCCACCAGGTCGACGTCGTGACGACCGTCAGCGGCGCCTCACCGACCGCGTCGTGGGCGCTCGCCGACGCGAGCATTCCCCGGAAGTCGCCCTCGCGGAGTACGTCGAGCGCATTCGACTGCGGATCGTAGTGGTAGACGCCCGCCTCGAGGGCGCGCTCGCCGACCCCGAGCTCGCCGCAGACGAGGTATAGATCGACGTGATAGAGCGCCCCCGTCGCGGCCGCAGCCCGGAAGTGATGTTCGCGACCGCTTCGTTCGATCGTCTTCGTGATCCCCGCCGCGTAGTGACACAGCGCCGCAACCGCCTCGCGGTCGAGGTCGGTGCTCGCGTCCCCGCCGGATCGACGCTCGAGCGCGCCGTCGGCAGTCGGTTCCGCGACGGCCGCGAGTGCGGGGTAGTCGATCGACGGGACGTCGTCGGTGAGCGACCGTGTCGGTAACTCCTCGTAGATTTTGTACGGCGTCGGCTTGGTGTCGAAGTCGAGGCGGTGGTCGCTCTGACGGATGCTCTGAGGGGAGTGTTTCGTCCGCTCGTGGTACTCGAGGGCGTCGACGCGAGACCGGTCAGCCATGTGTCTCGATACCACGAGCGGACCGAAAAGGTGAGGGGGCGAAACCGGACCGTACGTGAGCGATCTACGACCCGTCGTCGTCGGCCTCAACCTCGAGGTCGTCGTGGAAGACGACCTCCGTCCCCGGTTCAATGCCGTGTTCCTCGGAGAATCCCTGATCGAGTTCGATCACGTACTGGGCTGGCCCGTCGCTGTGGTAGCGTTCGAGGTCAGAATCGGAGGCGTCGGGTTGGGGCTCGGCTTCCTCGACGTTCAGTACCGTCCCGTCGCTGTCGAGGTAGATGATGTCGAGGGGGATCAGGGTGTTTTTCATCCAGAACGAACGCTGGTCCTCGTCCGCGTAGACGAACACCATCCCGTGGTTCTCGGGGAGCGACTCGCGGTACATCAGCCCCTCCGCCCGCTCCGTGCCGTTCGCAGCGACCTCGAGCGTGACGGTGACGTTCTCCGTGGGACCCGTCGACTCGAGGAACGTGGCGGTGGCGTTCTCGTCAGTGTCGGTGTCAGCGTCGGCAGTCTCAGTGTCGGTGTCGTCAGCGTAATCGTCGTCCGCGTCGGCGTCCTCGCCTTCCGTACCCGCGTCCGCTTCCGTGACGGTGTCCTCGTCATCGCCCTCGAGTCCGTCGTCGTTCGCGTCGGACCCTAACTGGAGACAGCCCGCGAGCGCCGCGACGAGCACGACCGCGACGAACAGAGAGAATACAGTCGACCGTTGCATGAGAATTACCAATGGTGTGCAAGTAGAAATAGCTGCGCTTCTTCGCGAGTGTCGAGTCGACGACGCATTCGTTCACCACGATCACCTGTTGCGGGGCTGGAGGGATGCGAAACCGGCTCGAGTGGGGAAATCACCCCCCAACCGATCGACGCTCGGCGGGCGAGAGCTTTTTCTCGTCTCGGCGGAATATCCCGGTCGATAGCGATGGCAATGGACCTCGAGACGATCCCGGGAGTCGGGGAGAAGACGGCCGGTGCGCTCGCCGAACTCGACGACCCCGAGCGTGCCCTCCGTGACGGCGACGTCGCGGCGCTCGCGCGGGCACCGGGGATCACGCACGGACGGGCCGCACGCATCGCTCGCGGCGCGATTCGCCGCGAACACGACGATCCTGGTGGGTTTCTGGCGACCGACCGCGCTCGCGAGGTCTACCGGGAGGTGCTCTCTTTGCTCAAGGATCGGACCGTCACCCGCTACGGCGCCCAGCGCCTCGAGACGATCTACCCCAGCCCCTGTCGCTCCCGTATCGAGGAAGTCCAGGCGTTCACGCGGGAGGCCATCGAACACGAACCAACCGAGGACGTACTGGCCGCCCTCGAGGGTGTCGAGCCGCTCGACCGGCCCAGCGACGTTCGGGTCCGTGATCGCTGTCTCGCCACGCAGGACGCCGAACGCTACAGCGAGGCCCGCGAGGCGCTCCCCGAACTCTCCGTGGAGGTCGTCGAGGACGCTCGCGGGCTCGCGGAACTCGCGCGCGGATACGCGACGGTCGTCGCACTCGACGAATCGTTCGCAGGCGTCGACGTCGACGGCGACGTACAGGTACGTCCGGACGCCCTCGAGAACCCCGCGGAGGTCGTCCCTGAACGCCCGCTGGCGTTTTTCGCGCGCAACCGGACGTCGCTGCGGGCGGCCGTCGCGGTCCACCGCGCGGCCGACCTCGAGGCCCCTTGCGATCTCGGGTCGCTCGAGGACGGTCTCGAACGGCTGGCCGACGACGGCACCGTTGCGGGTGACGAGGAGTTAGACCGGCTGACGGTGGCGGTCGACGATCTCGATGCGGCCGCGTCGACCGCCGAGAGCGTGGCGAACGACCACCTGCGGGAGGCGATCCGCGAACAGGACGTCACTATCGAGGGCGCGGATCTGCTCTCGCTGGTCGAGCGCGGCGCGGGCGTCGACTCGCTGCTCTCGCGGGAGCTCGCCGACGAGTACGCCGCGGCGGTCGAGGCCGCCCGCGAGGAACTGGTCGACTCGCTCGACCTGGATACGGGGGAGGCCGAAATCGCCCGCCGAGCCTTCGGCGACGAGCCCACGTTTCCCGTCGAACGCGAGGAGGACGTGGTCTCCCGACTACGCGAGGAGCTGACCGCCGCGAAGGAACGACGCGCGGCGAGACTGAAACGGGAGCTGGCGGCAGATCTGGCCGACCAGCGCGAGGGAGCCCGGCAGCTGGTCAGGAACGCCCTGGAACTGGACGTCGAGCTCGCGATCGCGCAGTTCGCTCGAGATTTCGAGTGTACGATGCCCGAGTTCGGGACCGAAACCGCCGGCTTCGCCATCGACGGCGGCCGCTCGCCCTTGCTCGACGAACCGCTCGAGGCGATCGACCCGGTCGATTACGCGGTCTCGGAGGTCGCCTTGCTCTCGGGAGTCAACAGCGGTGGGAAGACGTCGACGCTCGACCTCGTCGCGAGCGTCGTCGTGCTGGCACACATGGGGCTGCCCGTCCCGGCCGAGAACGTCCGATTGCAGCGGTTCGACGACCTCCACTACCACGCCAAGACCCAGGGGACACTGGACGCGGGCGCGTTCGAATCCACGGTCCGAGAGTTCGCCGACCTCGCGACGGGTGGCGACGGCTCGCTGGTGCTGGTCGACGAACTCGAGAGCATCACGGAGCCCGGAGCGAGCGCGAAGATCATCGCGGGCATCCTCGAAGCCCTAGACGAAAACGGGGCGACGGCGGTGTTCGTCTCCCATCTGGCGGGCGAGATCCGCGAGATGGCGGTCTTCGACGTGACGATCGACGGGATCGAAGCGGTCGGACTGGTCGACGGCGAGTTGCAGGTGAACCGCTCGCCGGTCAAAGAACACCTCGCGCGGTCGACGCCGGAGTTGATCGTCGAGAAGTTAGCGGGGGAGAGTGGAGCGGTGTTCTACGATCGGTTGCTCGAGAAGTTCGAGTGATCGATAGCGGGGTCCGGCAGTGGTCTCGACGGGTCGAGAGGTGTGATGCTGTGCTGTGCAAGTGCTAACCCTACGACTGTAGCGAACGACCGTGTCGATATGCCCTATCAGTTCGAGTGCGAACGAGCCGACTGCGAGTTCGTGGTCCGCTCGAACGCCGACGACGAGGTCGCCAGACTCGCTCGAGCCCACGCCCGCGTCGGCCATCGCGGCCGGTTCGCACAGGTCGACATCGAGCGCGGAATCGAGCGGGTCGACGCGTCGTGAGTTCGCTCGAGTCAGGTCGACGCGTCGTGAGTTCGCTCGAGTCAGGTCGACTCGTCGGATCGGAACACGGCCCGCCAGTCGCTTCGGAACGCGACCGCGGCTGCGAGTGAGACGACCCCGACGAAGAGCGCGAACTCGCGGCCGATCGCCAGCCACGAGGATTCGACGTGGAAGGACCCGAAGACGAATCCGACGACGAGGGAGCCGGCAAACGTCAGTACGCAGAACACGGTGAGGTCGTCGATCGAGCCGCGGTAGCCGACAGTGACGACGGCGGCGACGACAGCGTAGCCGCCCAGCGTCGCCCAGTCGGGGAGCAGGAATCCCCAGCGGACGGCGACCGTCTCGAGGACCTGCAGTATCGGACCGAAGGCGAAGATGACCAGAATGAAGACGCCGACGAACCGGCCGGCCAGCGTGACGACGTTCCCGAGTGACTCGAAATTCAGCGTCGTACTCGTACTCATGCTCGCCCCTCCAGTGCGTAGACACGATTACCGACCGACTGGTACAGGCGGTCGACCGTCGGAATCACGGGCCCGCTGGCGGTCGGACTCGTAGTCGTGTCCGTATCCCCGTTCGCGGACGAGGCACCGTCGAACCGGAACCGCTCCTCGCCGGTCTCGACCTCGAGCGCTCTGAATCCGTCGGTCGTGGAGGCGTAAACCGTGTCGGCGTCGACGCTGAGCCCGCCGGGTCGGGCCAGATTCGAGACGGACGCCGACCACCGTCGGTCACCCGTTGTCGTCTCGAGGGCGACGACCTCGCTCGCGTCGACGTCGGTCGCGAACACGAGTTCGTGTGCGACGGCGAGCGCGCGGCCGAATGCGGTTCCCAGATCCGCCCGCCACCGTTGCCCACCGTCGCGGTCGAGCGCGACGAGTGATTCCGCACCGACGTACAGTCCGTCGTCGGTGACCGCGGCTCGCGGTCCGGAGGCGAGCGGTCGCCCCTCGAGAGACTCTCGCCAGTCGATTTCGCCCGTCTCGAGGTCGTGGGCGGCGACGGACCAGCGGTCGCCGTAGCGGACCGTGTACAGTCGGCCGTCGGTCGCAGCGATCGGCAGCCTGCGGTCGCCGTCGGTGGTGTCCATCCAGCGTTCGACTCCCGTCTCGGTGTCGAGCGCCCACAGGGCGTTCGTCCCGGAGATGCGCCCGTCGAAGACCACCGTGTTTCCGGCCACGAGCGCGGCGTCGATGTTCGTATTCGTCTGAACACGCCACTGCAGGCGACCGTTCGAAAGCGCGAGCGCGCAGACGTTCGTGTCGAAGACGGCGATAACGCGGTCGTCGACGATCCACGGCGGGAGTTGGACGGCATTGCGCCAGGGGCGAGTCGAATCCGCGAACGGATGAGGCAGCGCGTACGACCACCGCTGGGAGCCATCGGTCGGCTCGAGTCCGCGCATCGCGTCTCGATCGCCGACGATCAACGTCTCGTCTGCGAGCGCCAGCGGGACGGCGGACACCGAGGGGGCCCGATACTCGTACTCCCAGGCGACGGTGGCCTCGGTCGGCCCCGTCGTTTCGGGAACAGCCCCAGTCCCCCGCCCGTCACCGTGAGGGCCGGGCCAGACGTGTACCCCGGCGTCGAACCGTTGTGTGGAACGCACCACCGACGGTCGCACGGCCGCGCCCGCGACGAACGAGCCGCCGGCGACCGCGAGCAGTCGGCGTCTGGTGAAGCGGGTCATTGCGGTGCTGTTATTCTGCCGATATATGATTGTTTGGAAATATGAAGGGATGGCCAGCGGGGCGCTCGAGGTCGAGACGGTTTCGCCCGGACCCCGCCGCTGCAACGCGAATCCTTTCCTCGCCGCGGGGCCTACTGGTATAGCATGGCACACCAGTTCGAGTGCGAGGAACCGGACTGTGAGTTTCTGGTCCGCTCGAGGTCGAACGAGGAGGTGATCCAGCTCGCTCGAGCCCACGTTCGGGACGCCCACGGTGGTCGGGTCGAGTCGGCCGACATCGACGGCGTGATCGAGCGAGCTGACACCGCGTAGCCGGCTGTATCGCGCAAACAACTAAGTAGCTCCGAAAGCGTGGTGAAAGTGATGACCGACGACCCCGGCGGGGACGGGGGAATGTTGTCGTGGGACGAATCCGTGTTCAGGGACGAACACGTCTTCGAGATCGACTACGTTCCCGAGACGTTCAAGCACCGCGAAGGGCAGATGCAGAGCCTAACGTACGCCCTCCGTCCCGCCGTTCGAGGGTCGCGTCCGCTGAACGTCATGGTTCGTGGCCCGCCCGGAACCGGGAAGACGACCGCGATCCAGAAGCTGTTCTCCGAGGTGACCGCCCAGACCCGGGAGGTCCAGACGATCCGCGTCAACTGCCAGGTCAACGCCACCCGCTACTCGGTCTTCTCGAGGCTGTTCGAGGGGAGTTTCGACTACGAGCCGCCCTCTTCTGGCATCTCGTTCAAGAAGCTCTTCGGCCAGATCGCCGAGAAGTTAGTCGAGGAAGACCGCGTACTGGTGGTCGCACTCGACGACGTCAACTACCTGTTCTACGAGAACGAGGCCTCGGACACGCTGTACTCGCTGCTGCGAGCCCACGAGGAACACCCCGGCGCGAAGATCGGCGTCATCGTCGTCTCCTCCGATCCGACACTGGACGTGATCGACGAACTCGACTCGCGAGTCCAGAGCGTCTTCCGGCCAGAAGACGTCTACTTCCCCGTCTACGACCAGCCCGAGATCGTCACGATCCTCCGCGAGCGCGTCAAGCGCGGCTTCCACGACGACGTCGTCGCCGAGGAGACCCTAGAACACGTCGCGTCGCTGACCGCCGACAGCGGCGACCTCCGCGTCGGGATCGACCTGCTTCGGCGAGCGGGACTGAACGCCGAGATGCGCGCCAGTCGCGTCGTCGAGATGCAAGACGTCGAGAAGGCCTACGAGACCTCGAAGTACATCAACCTCTCGCGGAGTCTCTCGGGGCTCAGCGAGAACGAACGCGCCCTCCTCGAGGTGATCGCCACCCACGACGGGAAACAGGCCGGCGACGTCTACGAGGCGTTTCACGAGCAGACCGACCTCGGCTACACCCGCTACTCCGAGATCGTCAACAAACTCGACCAGCTCGGCCTGATCGACGCCGATTACGCCGACATCGAGGGTCGGGGACGCTCGCGGTCCCTCTCGCTGTCCTACGAGAAAGAGGCGATTCTGGACAGACTCGAGTGAGCG
The DNA here is from genome assembly GCA_025517485.1 of Natronoglomus mannanivorans. Classification (GTDB taxonomy): domain Archaea; phylum Halobacteriota; class Halobacteria; order Halobacteriales; family Natrialbaceae; genus Halomontanus; species Halomontanus mannanivorans. Next base: position 372,476 of record JAOPKB010000002.1, read on the forward strand.
CGTCACCGAGTAACTGAGAGAGTTCGTTCCGACGAACGCGAGATCGATCCGCATCGGACGGTGCGGTCGATTCGTGAGCGAGCTGTCGTCGATAGTTCTGCTCGTCGACGCTTCAGTCGCAGTCGAGTGGTCCGTCATAGATGCGCAGACAACGCGAAGTGAGACGATCGACTCGAGCGACAGATCGTGACTGTCGACCGAATCGGACTGAACCACGAAAAAACGTCTACCGGGAGACGACCGTATCGAATTCGACGAGTTCGACGGTGTCCGACCTCGAGTCGGACGCCTCGGCCAGTTCCAGAGTAACCAGTCTCTCACTCGAGACGGGTCGAGTCGTATTGCGGCCTCGAGCCGTCGTCGATGGAGATGCCGATCGTCCGGCAGAGATCGGCCCGCTGTCGGGGGTACTCGCTCGCGAGCATCGCGCCGATGTAGCCGCCCAGCGCGGCGAAACCGACCGTGTAGACGACGAACGCTGCGGCGATTGCGCCGAAGAAGACGATCGCGATGGCGACGCCGCCGGGCGGTGCACCGAGGCCGATGCCGATGCCGAGGAGGCTGAAGAGAAGTACACCGACGCCCGCCAATGGGAGCAGCGTGATCAGTCCGGAGAGTGCGCCCGTGAGCGCCGCGTCGGTGCCGTCCGTTCCCTCGAAAAAGCCCGCGATCGCACCGCCGAGGACCGGCGAGAACGGGAGTGCAGCCAGCACGACCGTGACGATGGCACCGAGGAGCGCGTTGAGGAATCGTCCCATACGAGAGAAACGCGGCGAACGGCCAAAAGATCGGTGGTCAGCAGGGTTGTCAACGGTGGACGACAGTCAGTCCGAAGACGGCGGAACGTCGTCCGACGATCTGGGGTCGATGTCGGGTTCCGGGTCCGTCCCAGTCCCCACCCCTGCCCCTGCCCCTTCCGTTTCGGACTCCGACACGAGATCCCGTTCTAACTCAGACTCCGATCGCTCCCCAGAATCGGCGTCGGGAGTCTCGAGTAACTCCTCGAGCGGGCGGTCGCCGTTGACTTCGTCGGCGAGGAGTTCGACAGCCTCGACGAAGACGGCGACGATGAGCGGGCCGACCACGATCCCGATCGCGCCGAGGGTGAACAGCCCGCCGGTGAAGCCGACGAAGTAGAGGCTGCCGGGTAAGCCGGCGGACCGCTGTGCGAGTTGAGGTCTGACGGTGACGTCGGGCATCCACGCGATGAGCGCGATCCCGATTCCGCCGACCAGTGCGGCAGTCACGAGATCGCCGAGAGCGAGGTGATAAAGCGCGAGCGGCGCGATCAGGAGACTCGGGCCGATGATCGGGACGAACTGGAGGATCGCCGCGCCGATCGCCAGCATGAACGCCGCGTCGTAGCCGATCATCCAGAAGAACGGATAGGCGACGACGAACGTCGCGACCCCCGTCGCAACCTGGATGACGTAGATCGCGTACAGCGTCTCGCGAGCACGGGTGGCGAGCGCGAAGACGATGTCCCTGTACTCTCGTGGAACGGGTGCGACCGCCGCTCGAGCGGCGGCGTCACCCTTCAACAGGAGGCCGAACAACAGGAGGACGAACAGCGCGAACTTCACGGCGAGGACGGGTGCGGCCGTCGCGATAGAGCCTGCAATGCCTTGGACCGTCGACACCGCGAACGACTGGATTTCGGTCGATTGCAGCGTCATCGTCGTCTCGAAGACCGTCACGGAAAACTCGTCGGGAAGCGCCCGAACGAAAGCGACGACCTCGTCGACGCGCAGGTAGAGCGTGAGAACGATCGGTGCCAGTACCGCGAGCACGCTGACGAAGCCGACGAGCGTCGCGAGCACGCCGGCGGTCCACTCGGAGGCGCCGCGGCGAACGAGCCAGCGCTGGACCGGTGCGAGCACGTAAGCGATCGTGATCGCGAAGAGGATCGTTCCGAGGACCTCGAGGAGGATCGCACCGGTGATGGCGCCGAGTGCGACGACGACCCCCGCGAGGACGTAGGTGCGGTTCCGGGTCACGTATCTGTCACAGATACGCCTCTCACGCTACCGTCAAAACTGTTCGCTTCGCGTGACCGAGTACCTCGAGAACAGGTCACACGGACGACGAGACGGAGAAATACGATTCACCGTGCTTAAGACTACTCAGTGTAACAACCGTGTAATGGATCGACGGACGTTCATTCGAACGGTAAGTGGTGGAACGGCTGGGATCGCGCTCGCTGGCTGTCTGACCCAAGACGACGACGAGAACGGCAACGGCAATGGCGACGAAAACGGGAACGGCAACGGCGAGGACGACGAGAACGGCAACGGCAACGACAACGGCAACGAAACCGACAACGGCGACGAGGAGGAGCAAGAGGACGAACCCGACCTCGAGGGGACCCTTCGAGTCGCGACCTACACGTCGATGGTCGACGACGAGGAGGCCGCCGGAACGTGGCTCAAAGACGCGTTCGAGGAGGAGTACCCCGACGCGACGATCGACTGGACGGTTCCCGAGGAGGGGACGAGTCACTACATCCAGCAGGCCAACCAGGGCGTCGATATCGACGCCGACGTCTTCCTCGGCCTCAACGTCGACGACCTCGTGTTGATCGACGACAACACCGACGAATCGCTGTTTCGATCGGTCGACCGCGACCGCCTCGAGCACGTAGACCGCATTCGAGACGATCCGTCGGTGGAGTTCGACGACCCCCACGACCGTGTGCTGCCCTACGACACGGGCTACATCAGTCTCGTCTACGACGAGAACGAGGTCGACGATCCGGAGACCTTCGACGCGCTCACCGACGAGGAGTACGAGGGGACGCTGATCACCCAGAACGCCCAGCAGTCCGACCCCGGCCAGGCGTTCTTGCTGTGGACGATCGACGCCTACGGCGAGGACGGCTACCTCGACTACTGGGAGGAGTTACTCGACAACGACGTCCGTATCATCGACGACTGGTCGAGCGCCTACAGCGCCTACGAGAACGAAGAACGGCCGATGGTCGTCTCCTACTCGACCGATCAGGTCTACACCAACCGATTCGACGGCGACATGTCCCGTAGCCAGATCGGCTTCCTCGAGGAGCAGGGATACGCCAATCCCGAGGGAATGGCGATCTTCGAGGACAGCGAACAGGTCGATCTCGCCAACGCCTTCCTGGACTTCGTCCTCTCGAACGAGGCCCAGGCCGAGATCGCCGTCCGAAACGTCCAGTTCCCCGCCGTCGCCGACGAGTACGTCGATCTCGACGAGGACTACGCCGAGTACGCACACGAGCCGCCGGAAGCGGTCTCGCTCACCTACGACGAACTCAGCGGCAACCTCGACGAGTGGGTCGACGACTGGGGCCAGCTGGTCGCCAGCCGGTAATCCACACTCGTGACGACGGGTCCGTTGGGCAGCGGTTCCCCCCGCGGTCGAGGTCGTGGTTACGACTGGCTCGAGCGCCACGCCCTCCAGCTGACGGCGCTGCTGACGGCCGCCGTCCTCGGCGTGATGCTCTACCTGCCGGTAGGCGTCGTCTTCGCCGAGGCGCTGTTTCTCGACGGTCGACTCTCGCTCGCACACTTCCGCGAGGTGCTCACCGACCCCTTCTACTTCGGTGTTCTGGCGTCGGTCTTCGCCGATCCGCTCGCGGTCGGGAGCCACTACGCCTCGCTGGTCGACTGGATTCTCGCCGGCTTTCCCTCGTTCCGGATGGGACTGTTCGGCTTCACCGCCTATCAGGCCGCCCTCTCGACGGTCGCGAGCCTCGCGCTCGGCCTCCCGGCGGCGTACATCCTCGCGAACTACGAGTTCCGCGGCCGGCGCACGATCCGGTCGCTGACCATCCTCCCGTTCGTCCTCCCGGGAATCATGGTCGCCGTCGGTTTCTACGCGATGTTCGGCCAGGCCGGCACGCTGAACACGATCCTCGGCGTCGTCGGTCTCGGCCCCTTTCGGTTCATCGAGCGCAACCCGCTCGCGATCGTTATCGTCGCCCACGCCTTCTACAACGCGCCGCTGATCGCCCGCATCACCGTCGCCGCCTGGGAGTCGGTCGACGTCCGGGCCCTCGAGACCGCCCGCTCGCTGGGTGCGAGCCCCCGCCGGGCGTTCGCCGACGTCGTCGTCCCGCAACTCCTGCCGGCGATCACGACCGGCGCCTTGCTCACCTTCATCTTCACGTTCATGACGTTCCCGATCGTCCTCGCGCTGGGCGGACTCCAGTTGGCGACCGTCGAGGTCTGGGTCTACGCGCGAATCCAGCGACTGGACTTCGCCGAAGCCGCGACGCTCGCGATCCTCGAGACGATCGTTTCGCTGGCGCTCACCTACGCGTACCTCCGCTACGAGTCCGCGCAGGCGGGGATGAGCCGCGCCGCCACGCCGCCGCCGCGCGAACGGCTGTTTCCCGACCTTCGGACGGTCCTCGAGCCGCGGCGGCTCGCAATCGTCGGCTACGGTGTCGTCGCGCTCGTCGTGTTCGTCGGGCCGATGGCGAGTATGGTGATTGGGAGCGTCACGGACGGGAGCGGGTTCACGCTCCGTCACTACGAGTTCCTGGTCCAGCGACAGGCCGAGGGGGCGACCTACCAGACGCTGCCGTGGCCGGCGATCCGCAACTCCCTGCTGTTCGGCGTCGCCACACTGTTCGTCGCGATGCCGATGGGCGTCGTCATCTCGGTATTGACGACCCGGTCGGGGCGAGGACGGGACCAGAGCGGCCGGTGGGCGACGGTCATCGACACGCTCGCGATGTTGCCCCTGGCCGTCAGCGGCATCGTCTTCGGGATCGGGCTCCTGCGCGGGCTAGTCTTCGGCATCCCGCTCGTCGGCGGCTGGCGGCTACAGGTCACCGGGGTCGTGGCCATCGTCGCCGCCCACGCCGTCGCCGCCTACCCGTTCGTCACCCGAAACGTCTCGCCGCTGCTGGCCGATCTGGATCCCTCGCTCGTCGAGTCCGCCCGCTCGCTCGGTGCCTCCCGGTACCGGGCGTTGCTCGACGTCGAACTTCCGCTCGTAGCCAGCGGCATCGTCGCCGGCGCCGCCTTCGCCTTCGCCATCTCGATCGGCGAGTTCTCTTCGACGGTGATTTTGGCCAGCGGCGGCGACACCTACACCATGCCCGTGGCCGTCGAACGCTACCTCGGTCGTCGAAACGGCCCGGCGATCGCCATGGGGACCGTCCTCCTCGTGATCACCGGCCTGAGCTTCGTCGTCGTCGACCGCGTCGGCGGGAGGTTCGAACGTGACTGACCTCACGCTCGAGGGCGTCTCGAAGCTCTACGAGGAGACGGCCGCACTCCGCGAAGTCGATCTCTCCGTCGCGGACGGCGAGTTCTTCACGCTCGTCGGCCCCTCCGGCTGTGGGAAGACGACGACCCTGCGGACGATCGCGGGCTTCGAGGAACCGACGTCGGGTAGCGTCCGCTTCGACGGCGAGGAGATGACCGGCGTCCCGCCCGAAGACCGCGACGTCGGCGTCGTCTTCCAGAACTACGCGCTCTTTCCGCACATGACCGTCGCCGAGAACGTCGGCTACGGCCTGCGGTTTCGCGACCCGCCGGCGGGGACGAGTCGGAAAGAACGGGTCTCGGAACTGCTCGAACTGGTCGACCTCGCCGGAATGGGCGAGCGCCAGCCGAGCCAGCTTTCCGGCGGCCAACAACAACGCGTCTCACTCGCCCGTGCGCTCGCGCCCGAACCCAGTCTGTTGCTCCTCGACGAACCGATGAGCGCACTCGACGCCCGCCTTCGCGAGACGCTCCGACGGCAAGTCAAACGCATCCAGTCCGAACTCGAGATCACGACCGTCTACGTCACCCACGACCAGGCGGAGGCGCTGGCGATCTCCGACCGCGTCGCCGTGATGCACGCCGGAAACGTCGAACAGGTCGGCACGCCCAAGGAGATCTACCGGCGACCCGCGACCCGGTTCGTCGCCGAGTTCGTCGGCGACAACAACGTCTTCGAGGGCGAGGTGCTCGAGCGCTCGGGCGACGAGATTCGCGTCCGGATTTCGAGTTCGGAGTTCGTCCTCCCCGACTCCTCTGGGGTCGGGGACGCCGGAACGGGCCTCGAGTCGGGCGATCGGCTCACGTTCTGTATCCGCCCGGAAGCGCTCACGCCGACAGCGGAGACCAACCGGTTTCCCGTGACCGTCGAGACCAGCGAGTTCCTCGGCGAGAGTGTCCGCGTCCACGGTCGATGGAACGACACGCCGATCGTCCTTCGACTCGAGGAGCCGCCGGCGACCGAGGAATTGACCGTCGGCTTCGCGCCGAACGGCGCGCACGTCGTCGAGTTCGATGTCGACTTCGACGCCGAGTTCGAGTGAGTCACACTCGAGAACAGAACCGCTCGACGCGAACCAAACGTGTTCGCATCCATTCTATCGTCGTGGGAATCGTCGCTGTGACTGACTACCAAGGGAGTGTACCGACGGGTAAGACCGGTGGAGCGACGATTCACCCATCCGTTCCACCTCGAGACCAGCCATGTACGAATACACGACCATCATCGCACTCGCGAACACCGCCACGCTCGTCACCGGCGGGCTCGTCATGTTGTTCGCCCACCGCGCCTTCAGGCGAACCGGGGCGACACCGCTTCGGGCCGTCGCGATCGGCTTCGGCTTCATCGTCGCCGGGTCGGTCCTCGGCGGCCTCGTCCACCTCGCCGGTGACGTCGCCCTCGGAATCGCCGTCCAGAGTTCGTTCACCGCCGGCGGCTTCGCGGCACTGCTCTACTCACTGTACAGCAAAACGCCACGAACGACGACCGTTAGAACGAGGGTGACGAAGTGACCGTGGAAACGACCAACCCGACGGACGTCCTCGCGCAGGGAACCTTCGACCTCCTTCACCCCGGTCACGTCCACTACCTCGAGGAAGCCGCCGCGATGGGCGAGCAACTGCACGTGATCGTCGCCACCAGCGAGAGCGTTACCCACAAACCGAAGCCGATCCTCCCCGACGAGCAGCGGCGAACGATGGTCGCCGCGCTCGAACCCGTCGACCACGCCCACCGCGGCCACCCCTCGGACTTCTCGATTCCGATTCGACGGATCGACCCCGACGTCCTCGTGCTCGGTCACGACCAGCACCACGACGAGGACGACGTCCGAGCAGCCCTCGAATCGTGGGGTATCGAGTGTGAGGTTCGGCGAGCGAGCGCGCTGACCCCATGGGACGGACCTGGCGACGAAATTCTCTCGAGTAGCGCGATCAAATCCCGGATTCTCGAGATAGAGGGGGAAAGCCAGGCTGGACGCGGTATCGAACGAGAGCGCTACGAGCGACGACCGCTCGAGCACACCGACTGACGGACCGAGTGCCTCGAGACCGGCTCGAAGACGGAGAACTGCTGTGCGGAATTCGAACGACAATGGTCGCTACGAGAACCGCCCGCGAAACCGCTCGAGGCCGAACGCGAGCATATCGGGACTCACCGGCTGGAACTCCTCGCGTTCGCCGTCGGGGAGGTAGCCACGGACGGAGTCCCACGACTCTCGAGCGTAGCGTTCGTCGAGCAGGACGCGGATGCCGACGTCCTCCGGATTTCGAATCACGCGACCGACAGCCTGTCTGGCCTTCCGTACGGCGGGAACCGTCAGTGCGTAGGCGAACCCATCGCCGAACTCGTCGTCGTAGGCCCGCCGGACGGCTTTCGTCCGCGGACTCGAGGTGTTGACGATCGGGACGCCACAGATCACGGCCGCCGACAGGCGGTCGCCGCTGTAGTCGACGCCCTCGGTCAGCGTCCCGCGGAGACTGGTGACGAGTACCTTCCCTTCGCCCGCGAAGAACTCGTCTTTTAACGACTCGGTGACGTCGTCGCCGCTGCTCTCGTCTAACAGAACGGGTTTCGACTCGAGACGATCCTCGAGCGCGCCCGCGGCCCACTCGGCTTCGCCGTAACTGGGCATTCCGACGAGGACGTTCCCCGGAACTCGGCCGATCCGTGCGAGCGCGTCGGCGTACTGGCGCCGCGTCGGATTCTCCTCGCCGGGACGGCCGCGGTTGTCGTAGGTGAACTTGGGCGCGGCGACGGCGAAGCTCTCGCGGTTGTCTTCCGGAAAGTGCAACCCGTAGCGGCGTTCGACGACCGGTCGGCCCTCGCTCTCTAAGTACTCCAGTCCGGTCACCTCGGTGAACGCCTCCATCGGCTCGAGGGTGGCGCTCATCAGGATTCCGCCGCCAAAGGTTGCGAGACGCGACCCGATCGCATCGCTTGGCACGCAGTTGTGGAGGGCGAGGCGTGCGGTGTAGGCTCGTCGCCAGGAGTCGGCGGGTTCGGTCTCGTCCCAGGTGCGCTCGAGTTCGATCTCGCGGAAGTAGTCGGTGTGGTTCTGGCGGTACCACTCGCCGAGGACGCGGCCCACCGCGGGCGACGCCCTGGTCTTCTCCTCGTCTTCAGCCTCGTTGAGGATCCGCTCGACGACGGCACCCACGGATTCGGCGCGGACCCAGATCGCGTCGCTGTAGCCCTCGCGGGCGGCCCACTCGGAGATTTCGTCCTCGCCCGGCACACCCGGATCCCGGAGGGGGATCTCCTCGTCCGAGAGCTCGGTGAGGTCGGACTGCCACCCCCTGTCGTTCCGGTCGAGGTGCGCACGCACCCGTCGATCGAGTTCCTCTCGAAGCGCACGCAGGAAGTCCCGAACCTGCTCGAGTTCGTCGTATGAGACGTCCGTCTCGTTCAGTTCTGCGCGGACGAGGTCGGCGTCAGCCGTCATCGAGCCGCCCTCCGCTCGCCGCCCCTCGCGCTCGAATTTGATCGGCTGGATCACGCGGGAGAGTTCCGTCTCGGCGTCCCGAAGGGTCCCGTCGGCGACTCCCTCGCTGACCAGATCGCGCACGCGAGGCTCGAGCATGTGCGCCTCGTCGCAGACGACGAACGTCGAGTCGTCGAGGAGCGCGCCGGTGAACGCGCCGGTCGTCGTCGGATCGAAGGCGTGGTAGTAGTTGCCGATGACGACTTCCGTCTGGCCCAACAGTGCACCCATCACCGAGTGTGGACAGGTGCCGTGTTTCACGGAGAGGGAGACGAGATCCTCGGGCGTGACGAGGCCGGTCTCGGTGAAGTCGAACGGCACCGCCTCGGAGGCGTCACCGTCGCTTCCCTCTTCGGGCAGGTCCTCGAGGTACTGGGCGTAGAACGGACAGTACTCGATCTCGCTGCCGGCGGGGCCGCCGTCGTCGTACTCGGGCAGTTCCGGCGGATACGGTGCTGGCTCGCCGGCGGTCTCGAGAAAGCGCGCGCCGTTGCCCTTGCTCCCACTGTCGGCGAGGCCGATCTGCTGGCTGCGAGCGCGAGCGGCGAGGTTCGCGGCGGTGGTCGAGCCACCCTCGCCCGTCAGATCGCGAGTGCGATCACGGAGGGTCTCACAGCGATCGTAGACGTTTCCGTCGTCGATCCCGCCCGCGCCTTCACGATTATACGGACAGACGTCCGCCTTCCCGACGAGCGTGAGTCCCGAGACGGGGTTCCACTCCTCGGGGAGGTTCGCGTTGATCGTCTCGAGGTCGTCTTCGAACTGGCGCAGTTGCTGTTTGACGCTGGTGAGTACGAACACGCGCTCGTAGTCGGTGTCCGGGTCGCGCACGAGGTCGATGCCCGCGGTGAGCGCGATCATCGTCTTGCCAGTTCCGCAGGCACCCTCGAGGGCGACGAAGCCGCCGTCTCGAGCGGTGTCGAGAGTCGTCTCGATACCGTCGACCTGCTCGTCGTAGGGCTCCTCGTGGCCGAACACTGCACGCCAGTTCGAATCCGCCATTCTTCCCTTACTCATCGTCGGTCGTCCATAGCGTTGACGGACGGAACTGGCCGCGTGACGGTATATAAAGTTCGGGACGAGACGGCGAGAGATCGGCCTCGAGTCGACACCGTTCACTCAGGGACGATCGAGGACTGTGAGGAGTGCGCTCGAGGTGACCGCGAGCGGTGTCCACCACAGCGTCGTCGAGGTCAGGAGCAGTCGCGTCGAGGCGACGACCGTCAAGGCACCCGGGTGATTCGGGACCATCGACTCGTCGTGAGCGACTGGCCGATCGTCGATCGCGGTCTCGCAGTCCGGGCAGACGGTCACCATTCGATCGCCGCGCGTCCGGACTCGCCAGTCACCCCCGACGGGGCTCTCGTGGTCGCACGCCGTACAGAACAGGGTCGACTTCGGACGGACTGATCGCTCGTCGTCACGGTGTCGCTGGAGGGTCATCGTCGCGTCTACAGCCACAGTGTATATAAGCCGTTCACGAGACACGATACCACAGCACATGCCAGTCTCGTCGCTGCAACGAATTCGACTCGATCCACCCCCGGCCCGGACCGATTGCCTCGAGCCCACTGAAACGAAACACCTTCCGGTCGGGGCCGGTAAGGACGGCTATGACCGACGACACCGGTGCGGACGTCGACATCGACGTGGACGTCGACCGCTGGCGCGACGAACTCGAGTCGAAACGGCGGGAGAAAGACGAGTTCTTCGCCGACCATCCCCAGTCGCCGATCCCACCCGAAGACCGCGAGGCGTTCGACGGCCTCGAGTACTTCGACCCTGACCCCGACTACCGCGTGAGCGCGACGGTCGAGGTCCACGACGATCCAGAGCCCGTGCCGATGGAGACGACGGCCGACCGGGAGATGCGCTATCTCCGCGTCGTAACCCTTTCGTTCGAACTAGACCCCGCCGACGAGGACCTCGCGAGCGGCGAATTCGAACTCGCGGGCTACCAGCAAGAGGGGGCCCGCGAACAGGCGCTGTTCGTCCCCTTCCGGGACAAGACGACCGGCCAGCAGACCTACCGCGGCGGCCGATACATGGAACTCGAGGTCGACCGATCGCTCGAGACCGGCGACGAGATCGTCCTCGATTTCAACTTGGCGTACTCACCCTTCTGTGCCTACAGCGAGACCTTCGACTGTCCGCTCCCGCCGGAGGAGAACTGGCTCGAGGTCGTGATTCCGGCGGGTGAGCGCTACGAGGAGTGAGCCAGCAGTCGGGGTTTGCTTGGTTTCAAATCCTCTGACTGTAAGGGGTGGTCAAGATATAGATTCCGCTGACGCCGTTGATGTGTCGGTTGTCGGTGGCCACTTCCCCAGCGTAGCAGGCGCGTGTGACATCCTCCCACGACTACCGTCGTGGGCTTCCCACGCCCACCAACGGGCGGTTCGTTGGTCTCTGAGGGTTTCCGACCCGACGTGCCGGTGGGAGTGCCACGCCCCCGTTACTCCTATCCCGCGAAGGACTCGGAGTTACCTGATTATTTTGTGTCGGTTCTGCTGTCCACGGGCTTACTTTTTGATGAGGCAAACACCGAGTCAACTGCCAATTTGTGGACTGCCGAGAACCGATGGGAGTCCATCGACCCGACACCATCAGATATGGCGTGTAGGCACTCAACTGTTGCGATTTGGGCGGTTGTGAACCATGCGTCGATTCATGCCACGACTTCAGTCGTGGGTTTTCTCGCCTAATTTCTATAACTATACGACTCCAGACACCAAATGATGGCCAAAGCCAAGAGACAAAGAGTTGAGACGAGAAACACTATTCTGAATGACAATCTAATGGAACTGTAGATATTACTACTTCGTCCTCAGTACTGAACCCCCCATCTGTAGAGACGTACACTGAGACTCCAAGCGGATCGTAGTCTGATTCTGTGAGTGATTTCTCATTCCAATCCCCAGATTCTATCCGCGCACCTAATATCAAATCTCCTTTGTAATATTCACTGCCGTCTTCGGGTGTTATCAGCGTTGATTCGTCAGGTTCCAGATTTAATTCCTGCTCGAAGATTGGATCGTTTCCATCACGGACCCGTACTGTGATATCAAGAGGGATGGCATCTATATTGGTTATATGAACACCGCAATAGCGCACAGAACTTCTAGAATTAAAAGTTTCGAGACAACCACTCAATACAACAAGCGGGCCCGAGCTAAGCATATAGAGTGTCCGCCTACGTGTAGAGTCCCTCATAGTAAATCTGTTCAGTCAAAATATATTAATGTTCTGTATCTGTATATAAACTACTAATTACGCATTATGGAATGTATTCTCTAGGGATTGTTATATAGCTAATAGTAGATGATCATCTAATATAGATTGGTGGTTTCTTAACTGTGTTAATCTTTTCCGCCTTCTATATCTAAATAATACCTGAAATAGCTCAGTTGAGTGCCGTTTTAGGTATTAGGCTCCTTCTTCACGTTCGACCTCCCTGGCGGAAAACGACATACCAGTGAGCAGTGACTCTCAACAGTGTCAGTTCGTGCTAAGGACAGGCCACAGGTGTACGCGTGTCCCAACTGTGCCGGCAAACTCGTCGAATCGGGCCACAGCACCGAATGCACGGATTGTGGGAGCGATTCACGACAGGAGTGAGAGGACCGGCGTCGGTACGGTCCAGAAAATAGCGCGGAACGATGTCGGTCTCCTGGACGGTCAGGGCGCGACGCCGACGGTCAACAACGTCCCCAGCTCACGGTAACGCTCGACCATCTCCGCTCGAGTGTCCCAGTCGTCGGTCGGGAACTCGGCTTCTGCGGGGATTGTGATCTCGCGGTCCGGAATGTTGTCCTGTTCGGCGACGTAGAGTCCCGCGTCGCGGAACGCTTCGCGATACTGCTCGCGATCCCAGCGAGTCATCTCGACGGCGATGAACTCCTGCCACTCGTGGGAGTGGACGTTTTCCTCGTAATAGTTGACCGCACAGTAGAAGGTCCCGCCGGGACGGAGCACGCGAGCGACTTCCTCGAGCGTATGTTCGGGATCCGCGGCGTAGTAGAACGATTCCATCGACCAAATATGGTCGATCGAGTCGTCGGCGAACGGGAGCGAGTCGAAGTCACCGACGACGTATCCGACGTTCGGGTCGTCGGTGTAGGAGGCCGCGTTACGGGTCATTTCGGGAGCCCCATCGAGTCCGTACACCCGTCCCGCGTCCTTCGTCTCCCGAAGCGCACGGCCGGCGTAGCCGCTCCCGCAGCCGAGGTCGAGGATCGTCTCACCGGGTTCGACGGGGACTCGCGCGAGCGCGTGTTTCGCGGTGTGCCAGTGTCGTTCCTCCATGCCTTTGTCACGGCCGTCCGTAGCCCAGGCGTCGAACTCCTCGCGGACGCTCATACTCGAGGGTCGCCCGCGCGCGACTAAACGGATTCGGGTTTCGACCGGAGACGGGTCGAACCACCGGAACGATCAACGACAGGTTCTTTAGGATGGCCTAAAAAGACATGTGTGTAGTTTAGGGCGGCCGAAAGCGGCGGCGAGATCGCTCCTACCTCGAGAATTGCCCTTCAGATCGCTCCCTCTTTGGATGATATCCGGAACAGATCGGAAGGTATTTGTGTTTTAGGTCAGCCTAAAACAAGTATGGAACGCGACAACGACGGCCCGATTCCCGTTCGCTTGCCGATCGACCGACGCCGGTTCCTCGCAGCCACAGGAACTGCGATCGGAGCTGCCGGGTTCGCTGGCTGTCTCAGCGACGACGATGGAGACGGCGACGGTGACGACGGTAACGGTGACGGTGGGAACGGTGACGATGGCAACGGCGCCGACGGAAACGGAGACAGCGACGGCACCGAATACGCTGACATCACTCCGGAGGGGACGTCGTGGGAGGACTTACCGGACCTCGAGGGATCGCTCACGATCTACTCGGGGCGCAAGGAGTCCCAGATCGAACCGGTGCTCCGAGACATCGAAGAGTACTACGACGGACTGGAGCTCGACATTCGCTTCGACGACAACGAGACGCACCTGAGTACGATCCTCGAAGAGGGTCAGAACAGTCCGGCGGATATCTTCTACACGCAAGACTCGGGGACGCTCGGAGCGCTCGCGAGGGAGGGGCGGACGAGTTCGCTTCCGGACGACGTGATCGAGACGGTGCCCGAGTCCTGGCGCGACACCGACGGAACCTGGACCGGCGTCTCCGGTCGCGTCCGGTGTATCGCGTACAACACCGACACGTGGGATCCCGAGGACCTCCCTGACGACATCTTCGCCTACGCCGACGACGAGCGGTTCGAAGACGACATGGGCTGGCGCGTCGACTCCGGATCGTACCTCTCGTGGGTGCGGGCACTCATGATCGAGCACGGCGAGGAGTTCACCCGCGAGTACCTGACCGACATGGAAGACGCGGGCGTCACCCACTACGAGGGCGGCTCGACGACGCCGAACGCGATCGCTGCAGGCGAAGTCGGCGTCGGCTTCGTCAACCACTACTACGTCGGCCGTGTGATGGACGACCAGCCCGACGCACCCATCAACGTGACGTACACCGACGGCGACCTCGGCTCACTGTTCAACGTCTCCGGCACCGCAGTCCTCGACAGCAGCGACGAACAGGAGCTCGCTCGCAACTTCATCCGACACCTCCTGGGATCGGAGGGCCAGCAGTTCTTCGTCGAGACGAACCGGGAATACGCCGTTATCCCCGGTGTCGAGTACGACCACGAGGACGTCCCCCAGCTCGAGGAGATCAACTATCCCGAGTTCGACCTGAATCAGCTGGCGGATATCGAACCCGCCGTCGACTTGCTGCGCGAAGTCGGCATTCGATAAGACGTTCGCCGAGACCCTCCCTCGGTTGCCGCTGTTACCGATTCCCGCTCCTGTCCGCGAAACCATCGGTTCCGAGCGGAGTGACACTCACGTCCCATCCGTATCCGTCACCCACTCGTCCCTTTCGAAATCCTTTACCCCGCACTCTCGCTATGCAGCCCCAGAGACGATCCTCGATTCGCGATCGTGGTCGGTCACGACATCATGAGTGAACAGACAGAAACCGAATCACCCGGGAGTCGGACCGGCGACGCGAGACCGCTCGGACTGACGCTGCTGAGCGGGGCGGTCGCCGCGGCGATGGTATTTCCGCTAACGTGGTTGGTGTTTCGTGCCAGTAGCGTCGACTTCGATCGCGCGTACGGAATCGTCGTTCGCCCCCGAACCGCCGAGATTCTCGGTAACAGTCTGCTGTTGATGGTCGGCGTGACCGTCCTATCGCTCTGTATCGCCGTCCCGCTGGCCGTCCTCACCGTCCGAACCGACATTCCCTACCGACGGTTCTGGACGATCGTCATCGCCCTCCCGCTGGCGATCCCGAGTTACATCGGTGCGTTCGCGTTCGTCTCGGCGTTCAGACCGAAGGGGATCGTCCAGGGCTGGCTCGAGCCCGTCGGCGTCACCGAGCTGCCGAGTATTTACGGACTTCACGGTGCGACCGTCATTATCGCGTTGTACACCTACCCCTACATCTACATCACGACGCGAGCGGCGTTGCTCCGGATGGACACGTCCCTCGTCGACGCCGCACGGACGCTCAACCACGACCGCCTCGGCACCTTTTACCGGGTCACGCTGCCACAGATTCGTCCGGCGATCGCTGCCGGTGGACTGCTCGTCGCGCTCTATGCCGTCTCGGACTTCGGGACGCCGGCGTTTCTTCAGGCCGACGTGTACACGCGACAGATCTTCCTCGAACACCGAAGTCTCGGCGGCGCGGACTACGCCGCGTTTCTCTCGCTCCAGTTGGTCGTCGTCACGGCGTTCGTCCTCGCGGTCGAATCTCGCGTCAGAGGCGACGAAACGATACACACGGACAGTGCAGGCTCGGGAAGCGACGATCGTATCCGGCTCGGATGGACGAAGTACCCGGCGATGGGAGTCTGTGCGCTGCTCGGATTCGCCACGCTGGTAATGCCCGTGATCATCTACCTCTCGTGGCTCGCGACGAGCCAGACCGACGTTCCCGAGAGTTTCCAGTTCAGCTGGGTCTTCGTCTGGAACTCGGTGTACGTGGCCGGATTCGCAGCCGTGTGTGCTGCCCTGCTGGCGTTACCCGTCGCGTATCTGGCAGCCCGACACGACTCACTCACCGGCCACCTCTTCGAACGCGCGACTTACATCGGCTTTGCGATACCCGGGATCGTCATCGGACTCGCGCTCGTCTACTTCGGCGCGAACTACGGCTCGTTCGATTTCGGTCCGGTCACGGTCGGCGTCTATCAGTCGATTCCGATCCTCGTGTTCGCGTACGTCGTTCGGTTCATTCCCCAGTCGGTGGGCTCGACGCGAACCGCCGTCTTGCAGGTCAACCCGAAACTAGACGAGGCCGCACGAACCCTCGGATACGGCCGACTCGAGACGTTCCGCAACGTCACGTTCCCGCTGATCGCACCCGGCGTCGTGGCCGGAGCGGCACTCGTGTTTCTGACCACGATGAAGGAACTGCCGGCGACCCTGCTGTTGCGTCCAACCGGCTTCGAGACGCTCGTCACCAGAATCTGGGCTGCAGAGAGCGCAGGACTGTACGGTTACGCGGCGATTCCGGCGCTGATCCTCATCGTCGTCTCCGGTCTCTCACTGGTGATCATCCTTCGTCAGGAGGACATCTGAACGGCCGACAGACCGGTCTCTGAGCTGGCGACTCGGTGGCTCGACGCTGACGAGACGAAACGAGACGACTAACCCACAACCGCACTCTTAAGTTAATGCCGAAAGTTGTTCACGCCTATATGGAGTACTCGCTCGAAATCGATAGCACACCGAACACCGTCCCGGGAGGAACGGGAATCCTCCTCCTGCATCCGAGCACGGGTGAAACCGACCGGATGGACACCGAATTCCTGAAGACAGACACCGATCACTTCCTCGTTATCTCCACTCGAACCACCGCCCGAGAAGTCAAACAGAAACTCGAGTACTACGACGTCGACGAACGCCGAGCCGACATTCTCGACACCCTCAGTATCGAACGCGGCTACTCCCGACGCTCGAGCGACAACGTCCACTACGTCGCAGCACCCGACGACGTCGACGGCATCGTCGAACAGGTCAGAGCGTTCTTGGACGACCACGACGGCAAGCTCCGGGTGAGTTTCGACTCGATCACGGAACTCGCCTACTACGCCGGTGAGGACGCCGCACTCGAGGCTGTCGAACGGATCATCGCCGAACTCGTCGAGCACGACGCGATCGGGCTCTTCCACCTCTCCGAAGAGGTCCACGGCGACGATGTCGTCGACGAGTTCCGGGCACTGTTCGACGGCGTCGTCGACCTCGACGAGGACGGGAGCGTAACCGCCGAGTTCTGAGAGGACGAAGGCCGAATTCCCAGTACAACGCGATAGATCAGACACCCAGACTGGAGAGACCACACCGATGCCAACGTCGACCACGTACGACAAACTCGTCCGCGATCGGATCCCCGAAATCATCGACGCCAACGACGAGCGACCGGTGACACACGTCGCCGACGACACCGAGTACGAACGCCGGCTCCGCGAGAAACTGCTCGAGGAAGCGACGGAGTTCGAGGAAAGTGGCGACCTCGAGGAACTGGCCGACGTTCTCGAGGTGATCGACGCAATGCTGGCGTTCGAGGGCGGCTCACGGGCGGAACTCGACGAACTGCGCCGAGAAAAGCGTGAGGATCGTGGTGGGTTCGAAGAACGGATCGTTCTCGAGCAAGTCGAGCAGGCCGAGTAGAAGACTGCTGGACGGGACGCAGTCGAGTTCGTTCGTGAACGGGCTGTCGGTGCCCACAGCGTCGGCCGGGCGAGGGTGACAAGAGGACTGTCGAGAGACCGACAGAGAGACGACTCGATGAACCCCCTACGGTTCCCCCGAACCGTCGCGTGCAGACGCTACTCGATCGTGACGGCCAGTTCACCGTCGTACTCGATGGTGACGTCGTAGCCCGCGTACGGGAACCAGACCCGACCCTGCCGAGTCTCGCCGTTCGCTTTCGGTGCGAACAACACATCGAGTGCGTCGGGATCGACCGCATCGAAAAGTGGCGGCAGTTCGATCGGGTCGACGCCGTCGCGGCTCGCAACCTCGGCGACGATCCGATCGGATACGTCGTCTGCGTCTATCGCGAGAGTCGATTCCATTACCCGTAGTCCCCACACCACGTGGTTAATAATTTCCGGTATTTGAATATCCGATAGTAATGCGGATCGGGGCGGTAACGGCCACGTAGGAAGACATTCCGAATTCGAGGAATTTTCGGCTAACGGCGAGTGTCGTCGGGACAGATCCGGTCCGGCATCCACACTCGAGCCGAAGCGCGACTCGCCTCTCTGGTCACGTCCTCGCTACTCGCCGAGCGCATCGAACGTCTTCTCGGCCCACCTGATCGCGTAGGCCGGACCGTGGTCGAGGTAGGCCTCCGTTTCGAGTGCGGCGAACGGTGCCGGCAGCTCGATCCCGTGTTTGATCGCCGCACAGGCCAGTTCTGTCGCGTCGGCGAAATCCGTCTCACCGCGGGCGACGGCCGAGGGTAACTCGGAAACCCGCTCCTCGAGTCGGTTACCGGCATCTCGCCAGGCGGCAGCCAGTTCGGGTCGAGACTGTGTCGATGGTGCTCCGGTCGCTGGGTCCGATTCGATCTCGGATTCCGCTTCGGACGCTTCGGGCGATTCGGACGCTTCAGACGCCTCCGAGACCCAGCCAGCGAACACCGCTCGAGTCTGAAGCCCGACCCATCCGTCGTACAGCGCAGCCGCGACCTGATAGGTTCCGTTCGGATCGAGTGGAACGACACGGTCGAACTCGCGATACTCGTCTTCGAAGAACCCCAGAAAGTGTTCTGGCACCTCGAGCCCGATCTCGACGAGCGCTTCGGCGAGCAAAAAGTCGACGAACGGCTCGGGCGAACCCCCAATTCGAGGTTTGACGATCACGGTCGGCGGGACGGTCTGGTGCGTCCAGGCGATGCTCCCGTCGCCGGGCATTCCGACGGTAAAGTCGTCGCTCGCGTACCGCCGGAGTAGTTCCGGTGCGTCGTCGGGAAGCCACGCTGTCGGTGCCGACGAGGGCTCGAGGGCGTCGACGACGACCCCGAGCGCTTCGGCCTGAGACGGCGGCAGTGTCTCGAAATCTCGTTCACAGTCGAGGACGACCGCGTCTGGCGCGTGGGCCGCGCGAACGGCTTCGACCGGCTCTGAGAGAGGACGACGCTCGAACATCAGACGTAGACAGTCTGGAAGACGAGCAGGATCGACAGTATCGCCGCCGCGGCGATCGTCGTGAGGACGATCTTGGTTGCAGTGCTCATGCTGGATGGCTATCGGCCAGTTCGCTTAAATCCATCTTTCTCGCTGCCTACCGAGCGATGTTCGCGAAACGCTCACGCTGGGCACCGTTTCGAAATGCCGTGAGGATGACCTCGAGTTCGAGTTCGAATTCGAATTGGGGTTCGGTTTCGAGTGATCGTCAGTGACCGAAGAGAGTTCGTCTCTTCCAGAGTTTCGTGTCGAGAGTAAATACGCTCGTATAAGGTGGACCCCTCTAGCTATCGGAGTATTGCAATAGAAACGAGGGGGTGGTGAGAATCAGTCGTCGCTATCTCGCCACGAATCGGGAACGTCGATTACGTACCGGCCGTCCTCCTGGAGCGAAACGATGTACTCCTCGCGGTCGTACAGCTCCATCAGATTGAGTTCGTACTGTCCGGGGCTGACGATCTTGATGCTCTCGAACTGGTCGTTGAGCTCATCGCGCAACTCGTCGAGTGACGGTCGGTCGCCACTCGGTTCGCTGACGACACGACCGTGGTCCGGGGGGACCGTCTCCGTCGTCGGTTCGGTGTCGGGGGCAGGGGGACGGGCGTCCTCGGAGTCGGGGGTTCCATCGGCGCCATCCTCACCGTCGCTCTCGGTCCGCTCGGACGGTTCCGGCGCCGACGCTGGAAGGTCATCGGGAGAGACGACCGCGCTCCGGGCGTCTGCCTGTGCGGTATCCTCGTCGTCGTCGATCGTCACCGATCGACGGGTCGCCGACGAGTGCTCCTCGCTGCTACTCGCGGTCGTCTCCGACGCTGTCGATCGACCGGCGGTTCGAGGTGGGTCCGGTTCGGAGCGGTCTGCCGGTGGGCGCGCGGTCTCCGGCCACTCCTCGAAGGTCGTGGAATCGTCGGCACTGCCACCGGTTCTACGATCGTCGTCGGTACTCGAGTGGGAACTCGAGGCGCGGTCGTCCGCATCGGGCCACGGCCGATTTCCGGCCGGTGAGTTCGAGTCGGCGGTCGGCTTCGATCTCGAGTCCGAACTCGAACTCGAGGTCGAATCCGTCGACGGATCCGAACTGGAGACCCAGTCACGAACTGTCTCGGCTGCACGTGAAACGGTACCGTCACTGTCGTCGTTCTCGTCGGCCATGATCGATCGTTGCTCACGGCCGTTGGAGTCGGTGTCACGGCTATTCGACCCTGTTCCTGCGCTTCTCTCCGATACCGCGCCCGCGGGCGCGAACTGGAACTTGTTGCCGCCGCAGTCGGGACATCCCGACAGCATCTCCTTCGAGCCGTCGGGAAACGTGCGGTCACAGTTCGTACACTGGTGGGGCATTAGTTTCGAGAGACGAGTGCGCTGATGAGCGTTTCGTCCTTGTGGAGCGTCTCGATCTGGTTCGCCGGACCGATCACGGTCAACTTGGCGGTCGACTCGTCGTTACCCATGATCCGGCCGAGCAACGACGAGTCGCTCGGTCCCGACTTGGGATAGGTCTCGATCTCGATGCCGTTGAACTCGTCGGGGCTGATCTCGGCCATCGTCACCTCGATGAGTTTGCTCTCCTCGTCGGGCGTGAGCCCCTCCTCGAGGATCACGATATTCCCGTCGTGAACGCCATCGAGGATCATTCGGATCTTCTCCATGCTGGCCATCCCGTCCATTCGCTGGCCGCTGATCAAATCGATCTGAACACCGTCGATGTCGTCCGTTCCTGTGGCTTCTGGCATTGACTCACCTCACCCGAAGTACTCCGCGATGTTGTCGTACACTTCGTCCATGTTCTCGCCTTCTTTGGCCGAGAGCGGGACGGTCTTGTGTTGTGGGAAGGCGTCTTCGATGCGTTTGACACTCGACTCGTCGAGGTCGATCTTGTTCGCGAAGATGAGAACGGGGAGATCGCGAGATTCGATGATTCCGATGAGCATGGTGTTGACCTGCGTGATCGGATCCTCGGCGCTGTCGAGGACGTAGATGACGCCGTCGACGTCCTCGCGCAGCCAGTGCATCGCCTCGGCGACCCCTTCGGTCGCCTCTCGAGAGCGGCGGACGGCGTCGTCTTTGTCCATCTCGTCGGTGAACTCTTCGTAGTCCACTTTCGTCGTGACACCGGGCGTGTCGACGATGTCGATCGTGACCGTCTTGCCGTTGCGTTCGATCTCGACGTCCTCTTTTCGTCGGGCGCGGCGTGTTTCGTGTGGAATGTGACTCTCGGCGCCGACCGCGTCACCGGTCCAGTCGCGGGCGATACGGTTCGCGAGAGTAGTCTTTCCAGCATTGGGCGGTCCGTAGATTCCGATGCGCTTGGGTTCCTGTTCGGAGAACAGGCGATCCGTCGCGCGAGAGATACTATCTTTGAGTTCTGTAAACAATCCCATCCTTGGGGGTCCTCCAGCACCAGCGGGGTGCGTCTGCGCGTAGTAGTGTACTCAATATACTTAAGCCTACGTCAGACATGATTACTGATCAACAATAGAGAGTATCAAGAGTGATACTGAAAGGGAAACACGGGAGCGAATCGAGCCCCATGCGAACAATGAACGTGGCACATAATCTCGTATTAATAGGTGTGAAGATCACCTGTAATAATCCGCACAAATCGAGTGATGTGAATGGGGTTAAGTGACATGGTCAGCGGGAGAGTAAACACCCCCACCCCTTCGTTTCGACTGGAACGGAACGAACCCCTCCCTCCCGATCGCGGTAAATTCGATGACGAGCCGGACGATTCTCCCCTTTATTTCGCCTCGAGCGGGAGTGTGAGCGACTCAGACGGATGAATTGGACGGAGAACACAGTTCTAGTAAGAGAGCGGCCTTACAGAGACGGTTCTAGTAGCTTCTAGCAATAAAATACAACTCACCTAGTAACACCGCTATTTTGCTAGTATTGCGGACTAGTCTCTCACCCACTCACATAAAGATATCCATGCTAGAGACACCCCTCCCCACCCCCTCCCTCGGAACGCTCTCCACCCGAAACGAAGGGGTGGGGGGTTACGACCCTCCAACTCCAAACGACTTCAACGTTTCCAGCCTCTCCTTCTACACTTCGTCCGAACTCATCGCTCCTTCTCGTCTCGCTTCAGCTCTCCAGTTCTCGATCCGTCTCCGATACGAGCAATCTCTCCCGACTCGAGTCGAAATAGTCCCCACAGGTCCTCGACACTCCCTTCGGTTCACCTAGTCGACGTCCTCCGCATACAGGCGGCAACGTTCCGCCGTCGAACTGGACGATTCCCAGTCCAGATGTACACTCCCTTCCTGTGGCTACTCTCGTTCCATTCGAATCGATGGTCTTCACCGTGCCCGAACACTCGAATCGATGGACTGCCACGTCGACCTCTCCGACTCGTTTGACTGTCTCCCTCCATTTCACTCGCCGTTCGTGTATACGCGGGTATCTAGCTAGATACCACTCAGGGACCGTTTCGGGCCATCCTCTGGTTCGTTTACGATCGCTACTCTCGCCTCTCTCGAGACGATATCGTCGGCTGTCCGTCCCGAACCACGGACTGGCACGAAACCTGATATCCGAGATACTAGGCTGTTGAAGGGAAGAACTTAATACCTAGCTCTTCCTCTGGTTCGTTTGCATCAACTGGACCCGAAAGACAGATCGAGAATCGTATATCGGCCCGCTCTGGCCGTCTACGGCGTAATGTTTGGTCTTTCGGGTCCGCAACTCCACCCGAAACGAGGGGGTACGTGTACGACGGATGTCTGACGACAATTCAGAGGGGTCTGATCGGAACGTCGATCTCGGATCTACGCGTGGATTCGGATCGAATCTCGAGGAGTCCAATCTATCCGGTTCCGGTTCCGATTCCGACTCCGATCCCGACGACGAGCCGAATCAGGGACTGTTCGACGATCTGCTCAGTGGGGAACCGATCTTCGAAAACAAAGAGGTCCTTCGACCCTCGTATACCCCACACGAACTGCCACACCGAAGTGATCAGATCAACAAGATGGCGACCATTCTCGTCGCCGCCTTACGCGGAGAGACGCCGTCGAACATCCTCATCTACGGAAAGACCGGGACGGGGAAGACGGCGAGCGCGAAGTTCGTGAGCAAGGAACTCGAGAGCACCTCGAAGAAGTACAGCGTTCCGTGTGAGGTCGAGTACATCAACTGCGAGGTGACCGACACCCAGTACCGGGTGCTCGCACAGCTCGCCAACAAGTTCATCGAGGAGAACGAACGGGTCATCGAGACCCAGATCGACTCCCTCGAGGCACTGCTCGACGACCTCGACGAGTACGACGACACGATCACGAGCGACGAGTCCGATCCGGACTCGGAGACGACAGCGTCCGACGTCCCAGGAGACGATTCGTTCGTCGACGATGGCGTCGCCGAGACGACCGAGCCGAATTTCGACGCCAATTCGAGCACCGACCTCGAGAGTGGGGAATCTGAACCTGTAAATCGAGTCGACCTCTCGACCGGTGATACGGTCGATCTCACGTCTTCTGAATTGGACTCTCCAGTCGAAACAGGGGGGTCTGATACGGTCGTCGACGACGATCGTTCGTCGGCTGGATCCGAAACGGAGGGCGACACCGATCGGAGCCACGACGACGACTACGAACATCCACTCGCCGACACACCGTTTTCCTCGGCCGCCGACGTGGAAGACCGGATCGCATCCCTCGAAGCGGATCGCGAATCCTTCGAGGAAGTTCCGATGACCGGGTGGCCGACCGATCGAGTGTACAGCGTCTTCTTCGACGCGGTCGACTACTCCGAGCGCGTCGTCGTCATCATGCTCGACGAGATCGACAAACTCGTCGAGAAGAGCGGGGACGACACGCTCTACAACCTCTCGCGGATGAACTCGGAGCTCCAGAACTCTCGAGTGTCGATCATCGGTATCTCGAACGACCTGAAGTTCACCGACTTCCTCGATCCGCGCGTGAAGTCCTCGCTCGGCGAGGAGGAAATCGTCTTCCCGCCCTACGACGCCAACCAGCTCCGGGACATCCTCCAGCACCGGTCGGAGGTCGCGTTCAAAGGGGACGCCCTCTCGCCCGACGTCATCCCGCTCTGTGCGGCCTTCGCGGCCCAAGAACACGGTGACGCCCGGCGTGCGCTCGACTTGCTTCGGACGGCGGGCGAACTCGCAGAACGCGCTCAGGCTGAGACGATCGTCGAAGAACACGTCCGGCAGGCCCAGGACAAAATCGAACTCGATCGCGTCGTCGAGGTCGTCCGCACGCTCCCCACGCAGTCGAAACTCGTCCTCTTCGCGATCATCCTCCTCGAGAAAAACGGCGTTCACAGCATCAACACCGGCGAGGTGTTCAACATCTACAAGCGCCTGTGTGAGGAGATCGACGCCGACGTGCTCACCCAGCGGCGGGTCACTGACCTCATCAGCGAACTCGACATGCTCGGTATCGTCAACGCCGTCGTCGTCTCCAAGGGCCGGTACGGCCGCACCAAGGAGATCAGCCTCTCGGTTCCAATCGAAGAGACGGAGGCAGTTCTCCTGTCGGACTCGAGACTCTCGGATATCGACGACGTCCAGCCGTTCGTGCAGGCTCGGTTCGATAACTGAGTGTGGCTCGAGGGGGTCGTCTCCCCTGCTCGCGTCCGTTTTCTCGAAACGTCAGTTCTGCTCGTTCACGGTATCGTCGTCTCACAAGTACTGACAGTCACTGCCGGACGTCGATCGTCGAACCCCTTCAGTTCCACTCGAGATGTCCCTCGTCGTGAGATCGATGGTCGGCTGATCTCGATCGATTTTCGAGAATAGAGACGGAGATGGAGGTTAGAGACAGGGTCAGGGTTGGGATGTAAGTGGGGACGGAGACAGGGTCGGGAACGGAGACGGAGAACGGAGGTGGGTTTTGCGCGACGGTCTCGAGCCGCTACTACCCATACCGTCTGCGAACCGTGAATCTGAGCACGCCCATGCTCAGGCCGAGAGCAGCCGTGGTTGCCGCCAGTCCGGTCGGACTGTTCGGCAGTACCGGGGTCGTCTGTACGCCCGGTTCGGTCGCCGAGACGACACCCGGTTCGGGCCCGGTCGAGAGGTACTTGTCGAACGTCAGCCTGACGTGGCCGAGCCACGGAATTCGGAACATGCCCTTCCCGGTGACCCACTCCGATCTGACGACGTCAGTGTCTGCACCACCGCCCGAGAGCTGGTCGTAGCCGCTGTTCCAGTCGCCTTTCGTGATGAATCCGTCGTGGTTGGCCTCACAGGTCGCGACCTGCCCGCAGCTGGTCGCTCCGTTGAGATAGTCGGGATTGGCCTGTTCGTCGACCCAGTTGTCACCGCTGTCGACCCAGAACTGGGCCCGATGGATGACGGGTGTGTTGAACTCGTTTCCGTTCGGCTGGAAGATGATCACGTCTCCCGGTTCGCCGAACTTCTCGTGGCCGCTGTTCTGACCGTCAGCGTGCGTGACGATGCCAGTGTCACCGGTCGGATCGTCGCCGACGAACCGCTCTTCGTCGACGACGAAGATGAGATCACCCGTCTTCATGTTCGGTTGCATACTCCCGCTCTCGACGGCGACCAGCGGCGGCCAGACGCCGCTGATCCCGAAGAGCACGAGACCGATGAGAGCGACGACCGCCATGCTGCTCAGGACGTCACGAATCGCGACGACCGTCCCGTCGTTCGTCTTGAAGAACCAGCGAACGATACCGTCGTCTTCGATCGTGACCGGCTCCGTACTCGCAGCCTCGCTGCCGGGCTCCGGGTTCGGTTCTGAAGTCGACGTTCGAGCCGACTCACTTTGTGCAGTCGCTGAACCCGCCACAGCGTGTTCGCCGCCGTTCTGTTCGGGATCAGGGGGACCGTTTCGGGAATCCGACTCACGTCCGTTCCGAGTCGAACCCGATGTTCCGTCAGCAGCGGAATCGGCGTTGTGGGGGTGATCCAAATCACGGTCGGAATCACGAGTCGAATCCGGCGACTCGAAGCCGGAGTCGGGGTCGGGGTCGGAATCAGGATCGGAATCAGAATTCGAACCTGAGCCGGGATCGCGATCGGCGGGGTCGTCCGTGGAAGTGTCCGATGGAATCTCCTCGTTCTCCTTCTCGTCCTCATCCTCGTCTTCGGGTCGGTCCGCGTCTCGAGAATCGTCGGAGGAGCCACCGGAGCCGGGACCGCTCATTACCATCCGTTTTGCCGGGGCCAGCAATCAACTTTCTGTTCTACGGTGTCTGGTAGCACTGTTCGACCGCTCTCACTGACTCGCCACCGAACACGACATTCGCCACGCTTTTCTCGTCACTCGCGAATGCCAGGAGTGTGCCACTCGAGGGGTCGGCTCGAATCGTCAGTGAACTCACGAGCCACGGCTACAACGTCGAACGCGAGGCGGTGACGCTGATCGCCTCGGCCGACGACTCACGCGCCGTACTCGAAGGCGTCCTCGAGGAGATGCCCGAGGACGCTCTGGTCGTCGAGACCGACCTCGTTCGCTCTGTTCGTGACGAGGTTCGAGCGACCGTTCACAGTAGTGGGGTTCCCACCAACTCCTCGCGAGACGACGAACCCGACTCGAGCCCTCAGCAAACCGCCGAATCCGAGCCCCAACACCCCTCTGTTTCAACTGGAGACTCCACCCCCAAATCGGTCGAAAACAGTGGTGGATCTCCACCCGAAACGAAGGGGTCTTCGACTGGATCCGCCGCCGGCTTCGAACGAGCTATCGACACCGCCAAAAGAGAACTCGAGATCGTCGGCGACATGACCGGTCAGAGTACGGGGACCGGCGAGTATCGCGACTTCGTGACGGTGTTTCGTGATCGACTCGACCGACTCGGCTCGAAGCTACGCGGGCGGGTCAACCACCGGCCCGCGTCCGCGATCCAGAGCATGCCCGGCGGCAGCGAGGTCGGGATGGTCGGGCTCGTCAACGACATCCGGTCGACGGCCAGCGGCCACTGGCTGGTCGAACTCGAGGACGCCACTGGGACCTTCCCGTGGCTGGTGATGAAAGATCGGGAGTACGCCGACCTCGTCGAGGAGTTGCTGTGTGACGAGGCGCTGGCGATGGAGGGGACCCTCTCGGACGATGCGGGGATCGCGTTCGTCGACTCGATGTACTTCCCGGACGTCCCCCGGACCCACCAGCCCTCGACCGCCGACCGCCACGTACAGGCGGCGCTGATCAGCGACGTTCACGTCGGCAGCCAGGAGTTCATGGAAGACGCCTGGAACGCGTTCACCGATTGGTTGCACACCGAAGCGGCCCAGCACGTCGAGTACCTGTTGATCGCCGGTGACATGGTCGAGGGCGTCGGTATCTATCCGAATCAGGACGAGGAACTCGACATCGTCGACATCTACGAGCAGTACGAGGCCTTCAACGAGTACCTCAAACAGGTTCCCGGGGATATGGAGATCGTCATGATTCCGGGGAACCACGACGCCGTTCGACTCGCCGAGCCCCAGCCGGGGTTCGACGAACGACTCCGGGGGATCATGTCCGCTCACGATGCCCGGATCGTGAGCAATCCCTCGATGGTCACCGTCGAGGGGGTGTCCGTCCTCATGTATCACGGCGTCTCACTGGACGAGGTGATCGCCGAACTCCCCGAGGAGAAAGCGAGCTACGGCGAACCGCACAAGGCGATGTACCAGCTCCTGAAGAAACGCCACGTCGCCCCGCAGTTCGGCGGCCACACCCGCCTCGCACCCGAAAAGAAAGACTACCTCGTGATCGACGAGGTGCCCGACATCTTCCACACCGGTCACGTCCACAAACTCGGGTTCGGCAAGTACCACAACGTGCTCGCGATCAACTCCGGCTGCTGGCAGGCTCAGACCGACTTCCAGAAGAGCGTCAACATCGACCCCGACTCGGGATACGCGCCGATCGTCGACCTCGACACGCTCGACGTGACGGTTCAGAAGTTCTCCTGATGGCCGCTTCCGGTTCGACGAGTCAGATTTCGACTCGAAAGGTCGAAAACTCGAGAACGCGGGCAACAGTTCGAGATCGAGACCGATCTACGGCTCGAGTCGAAACCGAACCGTCTGCCGTCCGTTGAATCGAGGGCCGGATCCGCGATCGTCGAACCCGAGCTGTTCGGCGGCACTCTCGAGTGACGGTTCGTCCTGTGGAACCAGCACCTCGACGGCCATCGACTCGCGGGTCGCGAATCGAACCGGTTCGGCGAGCAGTTGTTCGTAGATGTCACTCGTTCCGTCGATCTGCGTGACGTGAACCGTCTGATCTCTCGCGTCGAAGCTAACGAAGCCGAGGAGATCGTCGGGGTCTGAGCCACCGTACTGTACACTGGAACCGTCGGCGTTCGGATCCGTTTCCGTCGCGGTTTTCGGTTTCGGTCGTGTCTCCGAATCCGAATCCGAATCCGAATCTGAATCCGAGGTCGAAGCCGAACCCGAATCCGCCACGTCCGCGTCCAGATTCGGGTCGTGACCGCCCGCTTCGGCCACGCGCACCGTCCGGTCGTGAACGAGGTTCCGCATCACGTCCGTCGGCGAGTCGGCAATTGCCGCCAGCGCATCGGCGTCGGCCTCGAGTGCGTCCCGTACGTTCATCGATGTGTGGCAATGACTTGCACGAATATAAATCCCGCCCGAACGACCGCCGTGTTTCGAGTCGAACGACGCGTTCGGGCTCGGCCTCGGTATCGTCGGATGAGTGAACGAGCGGACTGTGTGAGTAGGCATCCGTTCGGGACCGACTCCCCGTCGTTCGGTCGATCCCGGTGACTCGACCCCCGATTTCGGAATCCCCGTTTCCCCACCGCCGATCTGACACCTCGGCGCCTGCTATCGAATTCCGGCGTCGCGTTACGTACACGATTTTCCACCGTATTGGTACCGAAGGGACACAGTTATCATCTCGCTCTGGTAACGATGTGGCACATGAGTGCATTCACCATCTTCCGACATGTCCGTGAGGTGCAGCCATGCGCGTCGTAGCGAAGTTCGGGGGGACGAGTCTCGGTAGCGGTGATCGAATCAATCGTGCCGCCGACTCGATCGCCGCCGCCGTCGAGGACGGTCACGAGATCGCCGTCGTCGCCAGTGCGATGGGATCGACCACCGACGAGCTGCTGGAGGAGATCACCTTCGAGGCCGACGACGCCGACCGCTCCCAGATCGTCAGTATGGGCGAACGGATCTCCGTTCGGATGCTCAAAGCCGCTCTCTCTTCTCGCGGTATCGAGGCCAAGTTCCTCGAGCCCGGTAGCGAGGGATGGCCGATCATCACCGACGAATTCGGCGAGGTCGACGTCGAGGAGACTCGACAGCGTGCCCTCGAGGTCGCCGACTCGCTCGGTGACGTCGTCCCGGTCATCACCGGCTTCCTCGCGGAGGGCCACGACGGCTCTATCACGACGCTCGGCCGCGGTGGGTCGGACACAACCGCAGTCATGCTCGGCAAGTACATGCGAGCTGACGAGGTCGTCATCGTCACCGACGTCGAGGGCGTCATGACCGGTGATCCCCACGTCGTCGAAGGGGCACGAAACGTCGGCGAGATTTCCGTCGACGAACTCCGAAACCTCTCGTTTCGCGGTGCGGAAGTCGTCGCACCCTCCGCGCTGTCGTACAAGGACGGCAAACTCGACGTCCGCGTCGTCCACTACCAGCACGGGGACCTCCTCTCGGGCGGGACGAACATCGAGGGACAGTTCCAGAACTTAGTCGACATGCGTGAGCGGCCGCTGGCCTGTCTCACCGTCGCCGGCCGGGCGATCCGAAACGAACCCGGCGTCTTCCAGTCGCTCTCGGCCGCACTGGGCGACAGCAAGGTCAACGTCGACGCCGTCGCCAGCGGACTCGACAGCATTACCTTCTACATCGACGCGGACGAGGCCGAACGCGCCGAGAACATCCTCCACCGCGAGGTCATCGCCCAGGACGCCCTCTCGAGTGTCACCGTCGACTCTCCGCTGGCGGTCATTCGCGTCACCGGTGGGGAACTGCCGAACCAGCCCGGCATCATCAGCGAGATCGTCGATCCGCTCGGCGAGGCCCGTATCAACGTCCACGACCTCATCACCAGCGCGACCAGCGTCGCGCTGTTCGTCGACTGGGAGGACCGCGAAGAGACCCTTGAGATCACGCAGGATCTCTTCTAGTCGGTTCGAAACGCACGAGTGTCGGTTCCGCACCAATTTTCACCTCGTTTCGTCTCCACCCGTTGTCCGCGACGGGTACGACCGCCATCCTGCTCGCCGATCGGAACCGTTTCGAGGTCGGAAATCGACGACCCTAATTTCATTTCAATAGGCTATTTATTCACTGAAATCGGGGTTAACAGGCCCGTAACAAAGGGTACCGTTGTGGGCGTCTCGAGCGAACAGTCATGAGCACTGACTCGACAGCGCGGGAGATCTTCGAGGACGTCGACCCCGACCCCGACGCGGTTCTCGAGGCCTACGGCGCACAGACACCGGAGGAACTCGTCGCGAGTGGCGGCGACCACGAGCCGACGATCGACGACGAACTCGACGCGGACGACGCGGCGGCCGACGCCCTGTTCGGCGACCTATGCGAGGACTCACTCGAGGGGTCCGCATTGGAGCGAGAGCCAGCGACCGGATCGGAGGCGGGGGCGAGGTCGTCGCGATCGGAGTCGGAGACGAACGTGGACGCGGACGCGGACGCGGTCCCCACCATCGACTGGACGGGAGATACCGAGACGACGGTCGACGCCGACGTCGTCGTCATCGAGCCGTCGGTGACCGTCCAGGAAGGCGACGGTCGAGACGTCGAACACGA
This sequence comes from Natronoglomus mannanivorans, assembly GCA_025517485.1. Lineage (GTDB taxonomy): Archaea > Halobacteriota > Halobacteria > Halobacteriales > Natrialbaceae > Halomontanus > Halomontanus mannanivorans. The sequence goes on from JAOPKB010000002.1 coordinate 403,191, forward strand.
CGGAACGGTTCTCGAGCGCGTGCTCGAGGACGGAGAGGATACGGTCGCCGCCCGCTTGTCCGTCGAATCGATGTCAGGGTCGGATAGCGGTTCCGATGCTTCCGCTGACACCGACGCGGGTACTGTCGCTGGCGCCGATACCGAGGCAGCGATTGCCACCGACACCGCTTGGGAATCCTCGTCCAACGATGCCTCGTCGACGAACCGGTCGTCCACGAACGATCTGACCCTCGTCGGCCCGGAACCCGACGAAGTTCGGATCGACAACACCGCCTTCGGCGCCGAGTTCACCGACTTCGTGTGGTTCGGTGATTCGAGTTCCACCCTCGAAGCGGACTGGTAAGCGCCCGCGCGACGTCCGTGCCCGCCGGTCACTGCACCCGACTGTGACGACCGTCGAATCCTGCCGGGGAGGATCGAGCGCCCTGATCCGCTCTCGAGCGCACAGCGTTGTCGATCGTCGCCGCTCGCCCGAACTCGACGACCGGATCTGGACACGAGTGATCCGTTCGATCCGTTCCCATCCGTATTTCGTCACCTGCATTGAACTTCCTGCCCGTTGGGACTCCGATATGGTCACCTACAGATCGACGATGGTCGAACGGATCGACCTCCCCTCGAGAGAGACCCGCGAGCGACGCCTCGAGGAGGCCGGCTACAACGTCTTCAATCTCCCCGCCGAGGACGTCTTTATCGACCTGCTGACCGACAGCGGGACGGGAACGATGAGCACCGACCAGTGGGCCGCCCTGATCCGCGGCGACGAATCCTACGCCGGTTCGCGGAGCTTCGACCGCCTCGAGAGCGCCGTCGAGGACGTCATGGGATTTCCTCACATCGTCCCCGCCCATCAGGGTCGTGGCGCGGAGAACGTCCTCTACGGGACGCTGCTCGCCGAGGGTGACGTCGTCCTCAACAACACTCACTTCGACACGACTCGGGCACACATTGCGAATCAGGGGGCCGACCCCGTCGACTGTCCGGTCGACGCCGCGTTCGATCTCGAGGCCGGCGAAACGGACGCCCGCGAGTTCGCGGGCAACTTCTCGCTCGAGCGCGCTCGAGCGGTGGTCGACGACGCAGGAGCGGACGCCGTCCCCGTGGTGATCCAGACGATCACGAACAACTCGGCGGCCGGCCAGCCGGTCAGCGTCGAGAACACGCGTCGCGTCCGCGAGTTCGCCGACGAGATCGACGCGACGTTCGTACTCGACGCCTGTCGGTTCGCCGAGAACGCTGCCTTCGTCCGCGAACGCGAGGCCGAGTTCTCCGACGCCTCGATCGACGAAATCGCCCGCGAACAGCTCGGCTACGCCGACGCGCTCGTGATGAGCGGAAAGAAAGACGGCCTCGCGAACATCGGTGGCTTCGTCGCGACGACCGATGTGGATCTCTTCGAGCGGTGCAAACAGCGAGCCATCCTCTACGAGGGGTTTCCGACCTACGGCGGTATGGCTGGCCGCGACATGGACGCGATGGCCGTCGGCCTCCGCGAAGCCGTCGAGGACGCCTACGCCACCGACCGCATCGAACAGGTCCGCACCTTCGGCCGACTCCTCGAGGATGCCGGCGTTCCGATCTACACGCCGGTCGGGGGACACGCCGTCTACGTCGACGCGGGGACTGCACTGTCACACCTTCCGCCCGAGGAGTTCCCCGGCCAGGCGCTCGTCTGCGAACTCTATCGCGAGGGCGGCGTCCGCGGGGTCGAACTCGGAAGCTTCGCCTTCCCCAACACCGATCGACCGGAACTCGTCCGGCTCGCGCTCCCGCGGCGGACCTACCACCGCGAACACCTAGAGCACGTCGCCGAGACGGCGACGGCCGTCCTCGAGAAACGGGAGGCGGTATCGGGACTCGAGCTCGCGTCCGAGCCGCCGATTCCCGAACTCCGTCACTTCACCGCAGAATTGCGTCCGGTGTCTCGATAGTCCGATTCGAATTCGGAGCCGTCGGAGCTACTGTCGACCCTGAATCGCTCGTTGGGCCCGTTCCGTGAACGTCGGCTCCGGTTCGGGTTCGCTCGAGAACCGTTGCATTGCACGTCCTCGAAGTCCGGACCCGGACCCGGAGCCGGTCGATCCGGAACCCGAGTCGGGACTCAGCCAGGCCGGCAGTCGCTCTTGCATCTCCGCGCGCTTTTCTTCCTTGAGTTGACTGTACTGTCGCAAGACGAGCCCGGCACCGATGAACAGGCCGGCGTCGACCAGCTCTCGGCGGAATCGATCGGGGTCCTTTCGCACCGCGATCGCTTTCACCAGCGAGAGGACGCCGATACCGAGATACAGCATCGAACTCCGTGCGGGGTTACCGCTGAACATCCGTTGTAGCGCCATGCCCGCCGACGTACCACGTCCCGCCAGATAGCTGTTGGCCCGCATTCACGGATACGTGAACGTTTCCGCCCGGAACCGGCCCGGTACCGCTCGGTCGGGAGATGTCCCGACGGTCCCACTCCCGACCGAACTGTCAAGTACGATGATAGACGAGTCGGTAGTCATGGAGTCACTTCTCGACCCCGCTTCCCTCCGCGGTCAGGAAGGCGTCGAATTTCGAGACGAGCGGTGTGTCGACGATCGAGAGGGGTTCGACTACTTCGCTTCGATCGATGGACTGGTCGCGGTCGGTATCACGAACCGGGCGGGCGCGATCCTGCTGATGAACAGCCCGCACGGATGGCGGGTACCGTACGGCCCGGTCGATCCGGCCGAGAACGAGGACTGGGTGGCCGTCGGTCGCCGCATCGGCGCGGAACTGACCGGCGTCGACGTCTCGATTTCTCGAGCGGAACGCGTCGGAAAGATCACACACCGTCTGGAGGACGGATTCGAAGACGGTGGACGCGAAGGAACCGCACGCGAAACGACGAGCTACGATGTCGTCTTGCGCTCGACTCCTGTGACGGGCGAGCCGGTCGCCGACGACCCCAGCTTCGATCCGTGGGACGATCTGGAACTCGAGTGGTTCGACGCAGTTCCCAACGACGCCTACTGGGACCACGGCGACGCGGTCGACGATATTCGGACGTTCCTCGAGTGAGCGCCCATCCGGTCGAGCGTGCGGCTTCGAACGTGTGATACCGCCTCGAGTCGCCCGTGGCGCAAGCCCTGATTCACACTCGGTCCGCCGATCACGACGTCTCGAGCAGCGAGCGGGCTCGCTGGACGTAGCTGTTCGCCTCCCAGCTTCGGGCCCGACTGATCTCCTCGAGGAGTGCCAGCGCGTCATCTGACGGCAACTGGTCCGTACGGACCAACACGGACAGAAGCGTCGGCGTCGTCACGAGCCGCGTGTTGGCTAACGAAGCGTGAATCAGGCCGAGACGATTGAATTCGTCACAGAGACAGAGTTCGGCATCGATGTCGTTTGCGAGTGTAACCGCTGCGTTCTCTCCGTCGTCGAGTGGGAATTCGACATCGAGCGTTACCGACCGGGTCGTTATCTCGGCGGACCGTGCGAGCACTGCTTCGGCGGCCCGACCGTGTTCGTCGTCGTACGAGGCGACTTCTCGGAGTTCGTCGAGTACCGTTTCCGGTACCCGGAGGTCGTAGGTACCGAGACAACGGTCCAGCGGATTCGGCACCTGATAGGCGGCGATTCCCAGACTTACGAGACCCGACGTATCTGCGACCAGTTTCGTCATTTACAGATCGACGACGTCCTCGACGAACCCTTCGTTCAACTGTTGTTTCAGCACGCGAAAGTTGGCAGCTTCTTCGGCACCGACGAGCGCCGTGAGCTGGTCGTAGGTAATCTCGTCGTCGTAGTAGGCGGCTGCAATCTCCTGGGTGAGTGCATCGTCGTGGGCCGCATCCTGGAGGTACTCTCGAAGTGCGGTTACGAGGATGTCAGTCCGATCCTCGCCGAGGACCGATGCGAGCGCATCGGTCCGATCGATCAACCTCTGTGGTGCGCGAAACTGGACACGCTTCTTCTCGGAGCTCATTGTGTGTACATTGTGAGCCGGCTTACTTAGCCGTTGTCGTGTGTACGATGTGAGCGCTGCGTGATTGTTCTGCTGAAATACGTAGAAACGAACGGTGGATCGGTCCGCCGACGAACTGCGCTGTCACCATCGTTGCCGGTCGAACCGCGGTGTTCACACTTCACAGACTCGAGTTCTACTCCGAAGAAGCGCCGTGAGGTGGTCGGCCCCCTCGAGCACGGTCAATCGACTGTTCGGCAACCGGTCGTGAAGCCTTCGAGCGGCGTCGATCGGAACGTTTGTATCTCGCTCGCCGTGCCACAGTCGAACCCGGTGTTCAATCTCCGCTATCGAAACGTCCCACTCTGCCGTGAAGAGGCGACTTTCGGTGACTGCACCGGTTCGGTGCTTCGCGAACGCTTCGACGAAATCGTGCGCGACGAGTTCGGCCTCTTTTTCACTGACCTCTGCCCGTCCGTCTGCCGTCGTATATTGCGAGACAACGACCGACGGCGGCGCCCACCCGGCGAGCCACGCCTGCAATCGAAACAGTCCGCCGAGCGCTCGCGGCGTCCGCTGTCCGATCGCCCCGAGGAGTCGCTGTACCGCCGGCGTGGAAGACCGGAATGATGGCGGCGTCGCCCCGGAGATAACGTCGATCTCGCTCACCCGATCGCCGTGTGTCGCCGCGAACGCGAGCGCGTACGCGCCGCCACCGGAGAAGCCGACGACTCGAGCGTCCGACATTCCAGCGTCGTCCAGTACGGCGGTGACGAACGTCCCGGTATCCGAGAGCGTCCGTCCCGGCCACGGGCTCGACCGTCCGTATCCCGGCCGGTCCAGTGAGAGCAGGCAAATTCCGTGTCGGCGCGCCGCGTGCTCGAACAGACCTCCCAGGAGCCGCGATCCGGGCGTCCCGTGGAAGAACAGTACCGGTGTTCCGTCCGGGTCACCGTACTCGGCGTACGCCAGTTGGCGACCGTCACCGACGGACACGGTCCGCGTTCGTTCTCGGTCGCCGGACGACGGATCACCTGGTCGCCTCGATGACATGTTTCACTAGTGTCGTTTCTACTCGAGTCACAAAATTCACTCGAACTGATCGAATACGAGTGCAGACCGGGCTCCCGGTGTTCGACGACGATCACTTTCCGCGCGCCAGCCGCGTCCCGATCCGCTCGGGAAGGCCCGCGTCCTTTACGGCCCGCTGGACCGCCTCGATGTCGTAACTCACGCGGCGGGTCTCGACGGTCATCGCCTCGAGGTCGAGCACGGCGTACCCCGCTCTGGGATCGCCGTCGCGCGGCTGGCCGACGCTGCCGGGGTTGACGACGATGCCGTCGGCGTAGCGCTCGGCGTGCTGGACGTGGGTGTGGCCGAGGACGAGCACGTCCTCGTCGCCGAGGAGTCGCGGCGAGAAGTCCTCCGGGTAGGTGTATCGATCCGGATTTTCCGGATGGCCGTGGACGAGTTTCACCCGACCGTCGAACTCGCGGCGCTCCTCCGGTAACGATTCGAGCCACTCGAGGTGGTCGTCCTCGAGGTGTTCGATCGCGTGTTTCACGCCCGCCTGCGCCATGCCGTTGAATCGGAAGCCGGTTCGATCGACGACCGCTGCGTCGTGGTTGCCCAGGACGGTAGGGACGTCGCGTTTTCGCATGGCATCGACGCACTCGGCCGGCCACGGATTGTAGCCGACGACGTCGCCGGCACAGGCCAGCGCGTCGACGCTGGGCATGTCCGAAAGCACCGCCTCGAGTGCGACGCGATTGCCGTGGATGTCGGAGACGAGACCGACTCTCATACTCGCGTGGACGGCAGCCAGCGGTATGTATCTCTTGGCGACACCACCGGTCACGTCGCGTGTCTGTCTGTTCAATTTATATCCGTGTGGTGAACAGTACTCGAACGTATGCCTTCGACTGCGAAACTCGCCCTCGACATCGAAACGGTCGACGGCGCGATCCCCGACGGTGAGTCCTTCGACGCGGCGGACTCGACCCACGTCGAACTGTTTTGTGTCTGCGTCGGTTTCCAGTCCGAACCCGGGGCGGCGGTCGACCACGAGGTGTTCTTTCGTCGAGGATGGGGACCCGCAGCCGAACTCGACGTTCTCGAGCGGACGATCGATTGGCTCGAGACGCGGCCATCGAAGACGCTACTCACGTACAACGGTGACGCGTTCGACCTGCCCCATCTCCGGGGCCGCGCTCGTATCGCAGCCGAGAGCCTCGGCGACCGGGCCGACCTCGTCCACCGGGTCGAACGAGTCGTCGACGGGTTCGACAGCGTCGACCTCTTTCCCGACGCGAGAGACGCCTACGAAGCCGTCCACGGTGAGTGGCCGTCGTTCGAAGACGCGTGTCGGGCGTGCGACGTCGGCGTCACGCGGACGGAACTCGAGGTGTTCGACGTCCACGGCGTCGTCGACTTCCCCGCCCATCGACCGACGGCCGACGCGATGAAACCACACTTCATCGGGAGCGACGTGCCGGTCGTCGGAGAAATCTACCTCGATCTGCTCGAGGCCGGTGCCACGGAGACGAAGACGTTTCGCGAACTCCGCGCGATGCTCGAGCACTATTCGATTACGGACGTCGTCCCGCTGTTCGAACTCGCCGATCGACGGCCGTTCGAAGACGCGATTACCGCGGCTCCGTAAGTCTCGTGCGACGAATTCGACTCAGTCGTCGTTGACGATCGCCGTCTCGAATCCGCTCCCGTCTCCAGCCTCGTTTCGAGCGACGCCCGCCGCACAGACCGCGTGTTCGAACTCGAGATCGTATGCTTCTCGAGCGGCCGCCTCGGCGTCGGCTGCGCCGAACTCGAACGCCTCCGGCGTGTCCGTCTCGTAGGTCGCGACGAGCGTCGGCTCGTCGACTCGCTCGACGAGCAGGGCGTCCTCGCGAACCGTGCCGACGAACGCCCCGTCGTCGCCGATCGTCGCCGCAATCCGCGGCGTGTCGTAGTCGTCCTTCTCGTAGTCGAGCGCGAGCAGACTTCCGGCCAGCGCGTCCCGCGCCGGATAGCCCAACTCGAGTTTCTCGGCGATCGGGTCGACGTGGGAGCCGTTGCCGAAGGCAGCCGTCTCGCCCGTCGGCGTCTCCACGATGCGCAGGCAGTTGTACGCGACGTAGGGGTTGTCCGTCTCCGGGGCGTCCGCCGTAGGCCCGACGGTGAGGGCGTCTTCGCGGGCGTTGATCTCGCGGTTCGGGAACGATCTCGAGGAGACTCGGTAGGCACCGACGTCGGGGCCGACGACGAGGAAGCGTCCAACGTACATGTGTCACCGTCGCTCGCTCGCGGGTAAGTTCGTATCGATTCGTCGGTGAACGACGCAAGCGTTGCCTCGAGACGGGGGTTCGTGGAAGTCCCGTCCGTCTCGTCGCTATGGCCCCACTCCGAATCCGTCGGTACGAACCGCGGGACGAAGACGCCGTCTGGGACCTCCACGTCCGCGCGCTCTCGGCCGCAGGCGCCTACGACGAGGAATTTGCCCACCTCGACGCCGACCTCCGGCGAGTCGAGGCGGCGTACCTCGACCTCGAGGCCGGTGGGGAGTTCCTCGTCGGCGAGTACGACGGTGCTCTCGTCGCCATGGGCGGCTTTCAACCCTCCGACGAACGCGACGAAACGGCGGTCCTCCGCCGGATGCGCGTCGCCCCCGACCACCACCGCCGCGGGTTCGGAACAGCGATTCTCGAGGCACTCGAGGCCCGCGCTCGCGACGACGGGTTCGAGCGCATCGTGCTGGACACGACGGCGCGACAGGCGGCCGCTGTGGCGTTCTACGAGTCTCACGGGTACGAGTTGTGGCGACGTGACACGCTCGAGATGGGGGACGAGAGCGACGGAGAGGAAGCGGAGAACAGTGAGACACTCGAGATGCTCTTCTACGAGAAACGACTCGAGGGGTGACGTCGGTCGTCCGCACGTTTATATCGGATGACGGGACCAACGGGTCCTGTGACGACGGAAGAGGAGTGTCTCACGGCGTTGCAGCGGGCGGCAGATCAGCTTGGGGAGTCGCCGACGAAGGCGCAGTACGAGGAACTCGGATTGCGGCCTGCGTCCGCGACGATTATTCGTACGCTGGGCGGATGGAACGACGCGAAGGAACTGGCAGAACTCGAAACAGCACCCTCTACTGGCTCTCGTGTTATGCCGAAACCCGACGATGTCGATCTTCCTTCGGACCTCGTCTGGGAAGAACTCTCGGTCGACCAGCGGTGGCACTATCGAAACGTCGAGTGGAACACGGAACGGTCGTTACGACGCCGATCTCGACTTCGTTCCTGGCTCAACGAGCGAAAACGGGAACGCGGTTGTTCACGTTGTGGCGTCGATACTGTTGCCTGTCTGGATTTCCATCACATAGATGAATCGTCGAAGGAGATGGCGGTCGGGCGAATGGTTACATACGGTTATGGAAAGGATGCACTTCGTGACGAACTCGAGAAGTGCGCTGTACTGTGTGCTAACTGCCATCGAATGGCCCATTATACACCGCCGGACCATGAACGCAGGCGATGGGTTCTCGAGCAAAAACGAGATTCCGGAGGGTGCGAGCGATGTGAGGAGTCGAACCCCGTCTGTCTGGATTTCCATCACGTAAGTGATAAAAAGGAAGACTCTATCGCGAAACTGGTCTCGGACGGTCGAACGAAAGAACGAATTCGAACTGAAATCGAACGGTGTTGCATTCTTTGTGCGAACTGCCACCGAAAGGAGCATTACGAGTCACCAACCCCCTACACCCCGTAGAATGGAGAACTACACTGAGCGTTCTTGATTATCTGATCTGCGCTCAAGTTCGTAACACTCTAATATGGACGCCCACTACTATCTGGTACGTAGTCGGTAACTGAAACCGACGAAACATGTCAGTCCATTAGGGTAGTGGCCAATCCTGAAGCCTTCTGGGGGCTTCGACACTGGTTCGAATCCAGTATGGACTACTTCTTCGATTTCCGCTTCCACTCGAGCAATTCTGTAGCTCAGTCTCCCGATCTCCAGTCGAAACGAAGGGGTCTGTGGTGACGTCGGCGTCACCAGAAGCCATATCGTCTTCAGGTACGAACGGGTTCTCAATGAGACGACGCACGTTCCTCGCAGCAGGAGGAGCTGTGACCCTGGGCGCTATTGCGGGCTGTCTAGCAGACGAGGCCGAGTTCGTATCGGTCGACGAGGCGGTCGAGTGGCACGAGAACGACGAGGCGAACTTCGTCGACGCGCGTTCCCAGCGTCAGTTCGACGACCTGCACATCACGGGCGCAGTGTTCAGTCCTGCAGCCGACGGCCTCGAGACGAACGATCCCGTCGAGGAGTGGTCGACGGATACGCGGATCGTCACCTACTGTGACTGTCCACACGCCCTCGCCGAACAGCGAGCGGAGTCACTCGCAGGACGCGGGTACGGAGACGTCTATATCCTCGACGAGGGGTTCATCGAGTGGGGCAACCGTGGTTATCCCGTCGAGGGTGCCAGCGATACCCAATCGCTTCCGTCCTACGAGGTTCGAGGCGTCTCCGATCCCGCCTACGCCGGCGAAGACGTCTGGATCCGCGATCTCGAGTACGGCCAGCGAGAACTCGGTCCGGTCGGCGACGACGGGAGTTACGAACTCACGCTCCACTTTAGCGACCTCACCGACGACACGGTTCTCGAGGTCGAAGCTCCCGATTACACTCTCGAGGCGACGCTCGCGGAACTCACGAGTTCCGTCGTGGGTGAGGAACTGGTAGCGTAGGGAGGAGTTCTCGGGACGCTCCGCGCGTTCTTCGTCGACGGTTCGCTAGTCGTACGCGCCCGCCTGCTCGAGTTCGCCGCGCTCTCGAAGTACCGACGGCGTTCGACAGATGCCGGGTGCGCCGGTGACTTGCGGGACCGTACAGTTGTTGCAGCTTTCACAGAGGACGCGTGTTTCCTCGGCCGGTTGCGTTCGCGTTCGCGTTCGCGTTCGCGTTCGAGGCCCCTCGAGCAGTCGCGCACCGAGTCGCGGTTCGGCGTAGAACGGGCGAGCCATGCCGACCATGTCGCAGGCGGGGGTGTCGTTCGTGTTCGGGTCTGTATCCGTGCCCGTCTCCGTCTCTGTCTCCGTCGATTCGCCACCCAGCAACCGATCCATCTCCCTCCGCTCGCGGATCCCGCCTTCCGCCAGGACGGGAATCGACACCTGTTCGCGGACACGTCGACAGAACTCCTCGTTCCACGGCCCCTCGAGTGTGTACTGTAGCGACTGCACTCGATTCGCCGCGGCCACCAGTCGCGTTCGCCAGCGGCCGCCGAACGCCGTCGCGTACCCCTCTTGCATGGCCTCGTTCTCCCACGCTCGGTCCGGGTACTCGCCGCGGACGATGCTCATGTCCCAGACGACCGACGTCTGCACGGGAACGACCGCGTCGTAGCCGATTCGCTCGAGGCGACGGGCGATCTCCACGCCGTCTTCGAGCGAGAGCTTTCGCCGGACGACCGGCGGGGCCGGCGTCTCGGCGGGCACCTTGGTCATCAACGGAACGTCGCCGGCCCGCTCGCGGATCTCGTCGTGGACGACCTGCAGGAATCGAAGGCGGTTCTCGGGACTGCCGCCGAACTCGTCCTCGCGACGGTTGTAAAAGGGTGAGAGGAACTGCTGGACGATTCCCATGTTCGCTCCCGAGAGGTGGACGCCGTCGTAGCCCGCGTCGGCGGTGTAGGCCGCCGCCCGGCCGAAGTCGGCCGCGAGTTCGTACACCTCCTCGGTCGAGAGGACGCGCGGATCGTAGTGGAGAAAGCCCGCACGATCCAGCGCTCGCAACTGCCACGGCGGTCGCGAGACTGCGAGTTGCTCGAGGTCGGGATTCTCCGCTCGGTACTCGGCGTGCCAGGTCTCCATGCTCCGGAGGCCGCCGTGCTCGAGCTGGACGAAGATCCGGCTGCCGTGGTCGTGGATACGATCGGTGAGTTCGGCGAGTCGCGAGACGAACGCGGGGTCGTCCACCCGGGTCATCCCGGGTGCGGCGCAACCGCCCTCGCCGCGGACGATCGTCGCGCCCTGACAGATCAGGCTGACACCCGATGCAGCGGCGGGCTCGAGGTCGTCGATCAACGTCTCCACGGCGTCGGGACCGTTGCCCGCACACTCGAGCAACGGCGCGCGATAGAGTCGGTTCGGGACCTCGCAGCCGCCGATCTCGAGTGGGTCCTCGAGGGTTGCCATACCCACGCTATCACGGGGTCGTACAAGAGGTTGCTGTCCGTCGGTGTCGACTGCGGTTCCGTCTCCGTCCAGTCTCCGTTGGTCTCGACCCTACTCCTTTCACACTCGCGCTCGTATGCTCGAGTATGGCGCCGATTAGACGGCTCGTCCTGGACGTGTTGAAGCCACACGATCCGGGGGTCGTAACCTTCGCGACGCAGGTGAACGAGGTCGAACGGGTCGACGCGGTCACGTCGACGGTCGTCGAAGTCGACGAGAACGTGAAGACGATCCGCGTGACCATCGAAGGGACGGATCTCGACTTCGAGGCGATCCGGACGGAGATCGAGGACCTGAGCGCGTCGATCCACTCGATCGATCAGGTGGCAACGGGAGATCGAATCGCCGAGGATCCGTTGGTCGGGAGCTGACGTGACGGTGGGCGATCGTATCGCACGACTGCGACGCGTCATCGGGAAAGGGGACGTCCGATCGATCTCTCGCCGGTACTTCATCGCCAACGGGTTCGACGGCACGCTCACCAGTATCGGCGTCGTCGTCGGCGCGTACCTCTCCGGGATCGACGATGGACTCACTGCCATCACGATCGGTCTCGGCGCAGCCATCGGCCTCGGCACCTCCGGCGTCTGGAGCGTCTGGGAGATCGAACGCGCGGAGGCGATGGCCCAGCGACAGGAACTCGAGCGCGCGATGCTCACCGAACTCGAGGAGACGCGCGTCCAGCGCGAGCATCGGGCCGCACAGATCGTCCACGCCGTCGCGAGTGCGACCGGACCTATACTCGCGATCGTGTTCACCCTCGCACCGCTCGCACTCGAGGGGGTCGTCTTCACCATGTTACAGGCCGTGCTGGCGTCGATCACCGTCGGAATCCTGATCCTGGCGACGTTCGGAGTCTACCTCGCCTCGATCTCCCGCCAGCGGTGGTACGTCGCCGCCGTTCGCATGGGGTTGGCCGGAATCGTCGTGGCGGCGATCAACGTCTTCCTGCCGGGATAGCCGTCTCGAGAGGTCGTTCTTACTTTTCGACCTCGAGTAACGCCACTCGTTCACGGACCAGTTCCTCGAGGGTCGCGTCGGTCGCCTCGCGTTCGATGTCGGTTATCTCGAAGAATTCACAGAGCCGTTTCTCGTCGACGGTCTCGAGCGTCGGTTCCGGTGTCAGGTCGAGTTCCGTCCGGAGGGTCTCGAGTGCGGCCGTCTCCGCATCTCCATCAGTGCTGGTCTCGTCGGGTTCGCGATCGACGAGAATTACGGCTCGATTCTTACCCTCGCTCACCCCCATCTCGAGCGCTCGCGTGATCTGCCTGCGACCGGCGGCGTACAGCAGGATCCCCACGGCGCGGTCGCGGGCGACGTTCTCGCCCCGGGCGATCGCGCGATCGGCTAACTGGACGGCGCGCTCGAGGTGGCACTCGCCGGCGACGTAGCGGGCGTCGAACGCCTGGATCGTCACGTCGTGGCGCTCGCCGATCTCGCCGAGGCGGGCGACGAAGTCGTCGAGATCGGAGATGTCGACGTGGCACTCGAGCAGTTCCATCAGAAGTCACCCAGACTGGCTTGATCTTGGTCCTGATCCTGGTTCTGGTCGCTATCACCGGCGTTCGAACCCTCACTCCTACTCCCGCTCGAATCCCCTCGAGCCCCGCCTCGCGGCTCGACACCCTCCATCGACGGATCCTCACGACCGGCGTTCTCGAGGATGTTCTCGGCTGTCTTCGCCCCTCTGAGCGCGCCCAGTACGACACCCTTGTCGGCCTCCCGGAGGTCGGCGGGCGTCTCGATCCCCACCGAGTACAGCTGGCGGGCGCGTTTCCGGCCGACGCCGCGGACCCCCACTAGCTCGAGTAGCTCCTCGCCCACGCCGTGTTCGACGCGCGCCCGGGCTTCGCGGACAGCGACGGTCCACTCGCTGTCGATCTCGGCGGCCAACGACTCGGCGGCGCCGAGCAGCCACTCCGCCGTATCCACCTTCCCGCGGAGGTCGCCCGGTCCGATCTTGTAACGGTCGGTGAGCACGCCTTCGTCGTCCTCCTCGGCCCAGTCCTCGAGCAGTTTGCCGGTCTTGAGCGCCGACAGCCAGTCCTCGAAGCGGTCGCCCTCGAACTCGCTGGGGGCGTCGCCCAGCAGTTCGCGTTCGCGCTCGTAGTAGAGTTCGCCGTACGTTCCGTCCTCGCCCGACCGAAGGTAGAGCTGGTACATGTCCGGCGTCCGGGAGACGAGTTGGTAGAGGCCGAGGGCGGTGGGGCGTTCGTCCGCGTCCTCGAGCCCGTGGATGATCTCGGCGGCGCTCATCGGATCGAGGTAGAGCCTCGAGACGGTGTGGCCGAGGTTGGTCGCCCGCAGGTCGACGGTCTCCTGTTCCCGTTCGGCCAGCTCGGCCGCGGAGGTGAACGCGCCCGCCGGGTCGTCAGTGGATTCCTCGTTTTGCCCACCGGAGCGCTCGATAAAGTCGTTCGACTCGAGGTACTCGAGGACGGTGTCGGTCACCACCTCGAGGCGCCCTTCCTCGGTGGACTGACTCGCGTACAGGGTCTCTTCCATGAACTCGAGGAGACCCTCGCGGGTGCGGGCGAACCCGGAAGCGATGGTCGCGAGGACGTGGGTCCGCAGTGCGGGTTCGGCGGCCAGTTTCGAGCGGACGGGTTCGGCTTCGGCCCAGATGTAGCGGTCGAACAGCTCCTCCATCTCGTCGTGGCCCTTCGCGAGGAGGACCGCCTCGCCGTAGGGGTCCAGTCCCGGCCGCCCCGCTCGTCCCATCATCTGGTGGACCTCGAGGACGTTCAGCGGGGACATTCCGCCGGCGCTGGGATCGAATCGCCGCCAGTCGCGGACGATCACCCGACGGGCGGGCGTGTTGACGCCGGCCGCGAGCGTCGGGGTGGCGGAGATGACCTTCAGCAGGCGGTCGCGGAAGGCGTCTTCCACGAGCGAGCGGTGTTCCGAACTGAGGCCCGCGTGGTGAAAGGCCCCGCCGCCCTCGACGCACTCCGCGAGGTCGTCGCTCGTCTCGGTGTCGCTGACCTCGCGAATCTCCTCGGCCAGCTCCGCGAGTTCGGCCCGCTCGTCACCGGTGAGTTCGTTCGAGGCCACGCCGGCGAGTCGCCGCGCGGCCGCCTCGGCGTTACGACGGGAGTTGACGAAGACGAGCGAGGAGCCGCCTTCCTCTAAAATGTCTCGGACGAGCGCGGCCTCCTGTTTCTCCGATCCCTGGACGGGAACCTCTCGCGTGTCGCCGTCGTCGAAGTTGAGCGCGTTGCCGTAGTGGACGCCCATCCGGAGGTCGATCGGTCGCCAGTCGGTATCGACGAGCGAGGCGTCGAGCCAGTCGGCGATCTCGCCGGCGTTGCCGACGGTCGCGGAGAGGGCGACGACCTGCAACTGTGGATTCAACTTTCGCAATTTGGCGAGGGTCACCTCCAGCGTGGGCCCCCGATTTCCGTCGTCGATGAGGTGGACCTCGTCGCTGACGACGCAGGTGAGATCCGAGAGCCAGTCGGCGCCGTTGCGCACGAGCGAGTCGACTTTCTCGCTGGTGGCGACGACGATGTCTTTCGTCGAGAGCCACTCGCTGTTGGATTCGTAGTTGCCGGTCGTCACGCCGGTCGTGACGCCGAACTCCTCGTAGGCTTCGAACTCGGCTTTTTTCTCGCTGGCCAAGGCTCGCAGCGGGACGATATAGAGTGCTTTCCCGCCCCGTTTCACGGCCGAGAGCATCGAGAGGGCGGCGATCATCGTCTTGCCGCTGGCGGTGGGGACGGCTGCGACGAGATTGTCCCCCTCGAGTGCGCCAGCGTCGACGGCGGCGGCCTGTGGCGGGTAGAGCTCCTCGATGCCCTCTTCGCGAAAGTGCGAGACGGCACCGGGCGGGAGCCCCGACAGCTCCTCGACGTTCATTACCCGCAGTTGGCGCGTCCTGTGGTTTAAACTGTCGTCTCTCGAGTCACCATCTGTAACGCTCGAGTGAGGACCCACTCACTCGCTTGCGACCGCTCGCTTGCGCTCCCGTCTGTGTGCCAGCAGATCAGCGCTCGTTTTGAACACGACGAGGACGGCGATGGCACCCACCGGACTCCGACTGATCGAGGTCGCGCCCAGTCCGAAAATGAGCGTCAGCATGAGCGCCCAGAATCGCGGTGCGGGTTCGACCAGCAACGAGACCGGGCCGCGGTGCTCGTACTCCCGCTTGCCGACGTACTCGTACCAGTACGAGAAGACGTGGCTCGCGACGAGACCGACCGCGGCAAGCGCGACGACGCTCGGACTCGCCACCTCGAGGGGCATCTCTTCGGCGAACGGAATAATCGCGAGAAAGACACCGGCAAAGAGCCAGAGCCAGACGTAGTTCCGGACGAACGCGTCCGCAACCGCTCGATTCGGTTGTCCGACGTACGCGTCGGGCGATTCGCCGTCGACATTCGTCCACGACCGAATCGCGCTGGGATCGTCCGTCCCCTCCGCGCGCAGGATTTTCGCCACGGAGACCGCTCCGACCACGCCGGTCTCGAGCCAGTAACCGATCAACAGCGCGTGCGCCTGCCAGTCGTACCACCAGACGACCGCCAGCGACGTGAGGTTCGCCAGCAGAATCACAACGAACGAGGCCTGTGAGCGCTTTCAGGAGTGGGACGGTGACACGTCCCTCTCGAGTTATTTCCAACCTCCTTATATATTGGTTCCGTTCCCATTTCGGTTTGGATTGATTGCAGAACGGGTCTCGAGACCGATTACCCCCCAATCGGCGATAGACCGATGGCCGTCGATATCGTACACCGCGCTATGATCGATCCCGACACTGTCCTCGTCCCGACGCTCGGTCGCCCTCGAGAGGGCGAGGCCCTCGCATATGCCCTCGAAACCTTTCCCAACGCCGACGTGACGCTCCTGGCGGTCGTCACACCGCTCGATGCCCGGATGAGCGAGGGTGGCGTTCTCGAGCGAGACGACGAGCGAACGGCTGCGGCACGCGAGGGTGCGAGTCAGTTGGTGGCTGGGGTCGACCAGCCGGCTGCAGCCGACCGCGTCGAAATCGACACCGCAGCCGGCCAACCCGGAACCGTCGTCCCGCAGTACGCGACCGATCACGATGTCGACCACGTCGTCATGTACGGCCACGATACCCGCTCGAGCGGGCTCGTCTCTCGATTTCTCGGCCGCGGTGTCGCAACGACGGTCGTCGACCGAACGCCGCGGCCAGTGACGGTCCTCGAGTGAGGTGGTCTCCTGTCACGATTTCCTGGCGAACCGCGAGCCGTCCTCGGTTTTCTGGACCTGACTGCCAGCAGCCCGTCTGAGCGCGTTAGCCGCCCATCACGAACGCGAGGCCCTGATACAGTCCGTAACCGACGACGATGGAACTGCCGAGCGTCAGCAGCCAGAAGGTGATCGTAAATCCGATTTTGCGCCGGGAGACGCCGGCCGATCCGGCCGCCAGCCCGCCGCCGATGACGCCCGAGAGGATGATGTTGTTGAGCGAAATCGGTATCCCGAGTGCGATTGCCAACTGCGCGATGATGAAGCCGGGAACCAGCGCGGCAATCGAACGCCGAACGCCGAGTTGGGCGTACTCTCTCGAGGTTGCCTGTAACAATCGCGGGGCGGCCATCCAGGCACCCGCGAGGATGCCTGTCGCGCCAATCGAGAGCAGGACGATGCTCGGGAGGCCGAGTTCGACGCGAAAGAGGTTCTCGAGCGGGCCGGTCGCGAGTCCGACCTGTGAACCGCCCGAGGAGAACGCGACGATGCCGCCGAGGACGAGCAGAAACGAGCGGATCCCGGCCTCGACGGACTCGAGGACTTGCGTTCGGACCCAGTAAAACCAGAGCGCGCCGAAAACGATCGTCACGATGACGACTCCCACGGTCACGCCCGCGGCGAGTGTCGGGCCGGGACCGATCTGCTGGGAGACGAATCGGGCGAGCGTTCCCTGATCCGCGGTGGGATCTGGAATAACGCCGAGACGGATGTTCGCGACGATGGAACCGACGATACCCGCAAGCAGCGGAACGCCGACTGTTTCGGGGATATCGTCTCGTCGAAGTGTGACCGCAGTTGCGTACGCCAATCCACCGGACATGAACGGGACCATGACCCAGAACGTCCCGAGTCGCTGGTAGGTCGCCATCGCCGGGTCGCCCCCGAGTGAGAGGCCAACGCCGACCATCGCCCCCGTCGTCGCGAACGCAGCGGGGATCGGATAGCGAGTGTAGATCCCGATAGCCATAAAGCCCGCTGCGGTGAGCAGTCCCGCAGTTGCAGCAAGCGGCGTGATCGCGACGCCGTCGATCAGATCCGCACCGACCGTTTCGGAGATGCTGCCACCCTGCAAGATCGCACCGAGCGCGGCGAGTAACCCGATGACGAACGCGGCCTGCATGGTCGAGATGGCGTTCGCCCCGATCGCCGGCGCGAACGGCGGCGAGTTGCTGTTGGCCCCGAGCACCCACGCCATGAACAGACAGGCAAGGATGGCGACGCCGAGCAGAATCCCGAACGACAGTGCGACCATCTGTTCGTACTGTTTTACGGCGCCGTGTAAAAGGATTCGTCCGACCGTCAGTCGTCCGCTTTCTCGAGGATCGCCACGTACGTCCTGTCCTCGGAGACGACGTCCGCGACGGTCCACGGCGTGCCGATCGTCGCGTCCGCGAGTCGATCGGGGCCGAACAGCAGGAAGTGCAGTGTCGATCCGATTTCCCGGACTCGAGCGTTCTCGTCTTTCTCTCTTCCGCCCCCGTCCTCGGATCCGTCGCCCCTATCGTCTGATTCGTACTCGTACTCGAGGTGAAAACACCGGTGGGCGACGCCCGTCCGCGGATCCGGGCGGTAGCCGAGGAGGTCGTCGGCACCGTCGATCCCGCTCGGATCGTAGTTGTGGACCACGGCGACGCCGTCCTCGTCGGTAATCCGTGCGAACTCCGCGAGCAGGTCACGGAGGCCGGCGAACGACCCTGCGAGTCCGATCTGGGTCCCGAGCGCGTAGACGACGTGGAACCGGTCTCGCTCGAAGTCCGTCTCGAACATGTCCATCACTCGAGCGTCCTCGAGGCCGCGCTCTCGAGCGGCTTCGACGGCGTTGGGACTCACGTCGATGCCCGTCACCGCGAGGCCTCGATCTTGCAACCACAGCGCGTGCTGGCCCGCGCCACAGCCGGCGTCGAGGATCGGGCCACCCCGGGATTCGATCCGCTCGAGGAAGGCCACGGTCTCTTCGCCCCACTCCGCTCGCGGCTGGAAGTAGTAGTCGGCGACGTGGCCGTCCCGCGTCTGTGCGCCGTCCCGGTACGTGAGCGCCCCCATTTCGCCGTGCAGGTAGTCGAGCATTGCCTGTCCGAGCGGATCGGCCGTCTCGCGTGCGTCGAGCGCCGATGGCATACTCGAGCCGACGGCTCCCCGAATAATAAAAACACGTTGATATTTGGTCCCGTGTAACACGTGACATACTACCGTGGAACACACAACGGTGTACGCCGCCTCCGGCACCCAATCACGGCCACAGCGGGGTCGTCAGCACTATACCCTCGAGCGCCGAACCGTCGAGTATGAGAGTCGAGTTCGACCGCGACACCTGCATCGGGATGTACCAGTGCGTCGCCGAATGGGAGGCCTTCGAGGAGGACAAATCGGCTGGAAAGGCCGTTCTCGAGGACAGCGAGGAGGTCGAGGACGGTCTCTTCGTCCGCGAAGTCCCCGAGGACGCGGAACTCGACGCGAAGTTCGCCGCTCGAACCTGTCCCGTCGACGCGATCACGATCTACGACGACGACGGCGAGCAGTTGATACCCTGAGTCGCCGTTCTGCCGGCCGTTCTCTCAGCGCCCCAGCGCCGCATCCACCAGTTTCGATTCGACCGTCCGGAGCAGCGACGACGCCGTACTCTCAGAACACCCTAACTCCGTTGCGACCTCGGCGAGCGCTCCGCTCCGGGGCACGTCGTAGTAGCCGAGTTCGCGAGCCGTCTCCATCGCTTCGAACTGCCGGGCGGTCAGTCGCCCTGCAAGCGTCTCGGCGCTGCGTTGGTGGTCGCTCACCCGCTCGACCTCGACACCGACGTCGTCGGGAACTCCCTCGAGCAGCCTCGCCAACGCGTCGGGTTCGCCGAGGATGGTGACGTGAACGGTCTCTCGGCCGGTGTAGACGATCGGCGGCACGATCACGAGGCCGGGTTCATCGAACGCGCCCATCAGTGTCGCGTCGGCGGCACGAAGATCCATCACGGCGTAGGCGTAGAACGTGTCCTCGTCGACCGGCGTGAGTTCGAATTGGTGGACGACCTCGAGGTCGCCGGCTACGTCTCGGACGGCCTCGCGGTCGCCGACGATCAACGAGAGGAATCGGACCCGTTCGGTCTCGGGGTCGACGTGCCACGAGAGCAGTTCCTCGCGGTGAAAGTCGAGTTCGCTCTCGGGTCTGGGGACGGGAAGCTGCATTCGATCCGGAAGGCGGAGTCGTAGATCCGTCGACTGCATACCGGACGGTCACGGGCCACTATAAAGAATCTCAGTGCTTCGGGACAGAGTCGACGTTCTCTCCCGTCCTCTCTTCGACTATGTCCGAGCCGGACCCACTGCAGCCCGACGATACCGTGTCGCGGGTGAATCGGGAGTCGACGTCGGAATCGGAATCTGAATCTGAATCTGAATCGAACTCGGAGACCGGCCGCTCGAGCGCCGACCGACCGCCGGGCCCGCGGGGACTCCCGTTGATCGGCAGTACGCTCTCGATCGCTCGCGATCCGCTCGAGTTCGTCGAATCGGCACGAGCGTACGGTGACGTCGTCGGCTACGAGGCCTACGGGACCGAGTTTGCGCTCGTCTTCGAGCCCCACGTCGTCGAATCGGTGCTCGTCTCCCGCGCCGACGAGTTCCGAAAGGGCGAGTTCGAGACCGACTTCGGCGACCTCGTCGCTCCCGAGGGGGTCGCGTTCACCGAGGGCGACCGGTGGCGTCGCCAGCGACAGCTGTTGCAGTCGTCGTTCACGCCGGACCGTATCCGCTCGTACGGTGACGGAATGGTCACCGAAGCACGGACGCTCGTCGACGAGTGGAACGACGGCGAGACGATCGCACTCTCCGAGACGCTCTCGACGTACACTCTCAGGGTGCTCACCCGAACGCTGTTCGACCTGCCGCTCGAGGACGACCGCGCTGCGATCGTCAGGCGAGCGGCGACGGCTCTGAACGATTACGCCTCCCCTGGACGACTCGCTCTCGAGTCCGTCGTGCCGTCGTGGCTCTCGACCCCCACCGAACGCGAGTACGAGACTGCGATGGCCGACCTCGAGGCGCTCGTTGACGACCTGGTTGTAGAACGCCGCGCGGCCGACACCACGGGCACGGGTGAGGACCTCCTCTCCGTGCTGGCCGGGGCGGAGTATCCGGACGGTTCCCGGCTCTCCTCCGAGGAGGTCCGCGATCAGCTCGTCACGTTCTTCTTTGCCGGACACGAGACGACCGCGACGGCACTGACGGTCGCGTGCTGGCTGCTCGCGGGGAACGCTGCGATCCACGCCGAACTCCAGTCCGAACTCGAGGCCGTCTGCGGCGACCGGGAGCCGACGATGGCAGACCTCGCTCGTCTCGAGTACACCGAGGCCGTCCTCAGGGAGGCGATGCGTCTCTACCCGCCGATCGTGGGCGTCTACCGCGAGCCGCAGGCGGACGTGGTCCTCGGCGGCTATCGCGTTCCGGCCGGGACGACCCTGCAGCTCTCGGTGTACGGTATTCAGCGCGACGAGCGCTGGTGGGACGAACCGGCGGTGTTTCGGCCGGAGCGCTGGCTGGTGGGTGGGGATGGAAGTGAGAGAAATGATGCCGACGACGGTGAGCACGAGGCGGGAAGCGAAAACGGCGAGCGGACACTCGAGTCCGACCCAGACCGACCCGAATACGCTTACTTCCCGTTCGGAGGCGGCCCGCGACACTGTCTGGGAATGCGGTTCGCGATGGTCGAACTGCAACTCGCGCTCGCGACGATCGCACGTCGCGTCGAGTTCGATCGGGTCGCCGGAACGGAGACGCTCGAGCCATCACTCGGCGTGACACTCGACCCCGGACCGGCCGAGGTCCGTGTGCGAAAGCACGGCTAATCGTGAGGGGTGCGTCACTCGAGGTCGGGGCCGGGAGACGACACGGAGACGCTTCCCGCCGATCGAAAAAACCGCTGGTGACTGGGCTCTGACTACGAAATCTTCTCGTACTGCTCGGAGAGCTTGTCCGCCGCCTCGCCGAGCTGGTTGCGTTCGTACTCGGTGAGGTCCCACTCGACGATCTCCTTGATCCCGTTCGAGCCGAGTTTGACGGGGACGCCGAAGGCCGTGTCCTCCTGTCCGTACTCGCCCTCGAGTTTCACGCTCGCGGGCAGCACTTCGCCCGTATCGCGCAGGACGGCTTCGACCATGTGACCGACGCCCGTCGCGGGACCCCACTCCGTCGCGCCTTTCTTCTCGATGACGTTCATCGCGCTCGTCTGCAGTTCCTCTAGGAGGTCTTCTTTCTCGTCGTCGGAGAACTCGGGGTCCCGACCGTCGACGCGGACCTTCGAGAAGACGGGGACCTGGGCGTCGCCGTGTTCGCCGAGAATGGTCGCCTCGACGTTCTGGACGGGTGCGTCGAAGCGCTGGGAGATGACGTAGCGGAATCGGGCGGAATCGAGGCGACCGCCGAAGCCGATCACTTGCTCGCGAGCGCGGTCACCGGTCTCGTAGAGGTGGCGGTTGAGCAGGTCGACGGGGTTCGAGGTCGTGATCGTGACGAAGTCGTCGTTGTACTCGGCGATCGAGGAGCCGATATCCTCCATGATCGGCGCGTTGTCGCCCGCGAGATCGATTCGAGTCTGGCCGGGCTGGCGCGGGATGCCGGCCGTGATGACGACGACGTCCGATCCCTCGGTGTCCTCGTAGCCGCCCTGCCGGATGACGGTGTTCGAGTCGTAAGCCGCCCCGTGGTTCGTGTCGGCCGCCTGGCCGATGGTGTCGTCCTCCTTGTCCGGAATGTCGACGAAGACGAGTTCGTCGGCGATATCCCGAAGTGCGATGTTGTACCCTGCCGCGGCGCCGACCGTTCCGGCCGCGCCGACCACGCTAACTTTCGTCATACCACGTACTCATCCGCCCGTCAGGGCGTTAAATCCGTCGGTACCCCCGTATTCGAACAGTTCGACGAGGTTTGATACGTCGATCGTCGAACGCCTGTGGCGACCACGCCGTATCCCGAAGTACCGAACCGTTATGGCGACTCGAGGCCCGTCCTCGAGTACGATGCGCGTCAGTATCATCGGCGGCGGGACGATCACCGATGCCGAAACGGCGGTCGCGGTTGCGGTCGGCAGGGAACTCGGTGAACGCGGACACACCGTCGTCTGCGGCGGGCTCGGCGGGACGATGGAGGCGGTCTGTCGCGGCGCCAAAGCCGCGGGTGGCGAGACGATCGGCATCCTCCCGCTCGAGGACCGCGAGGCGGCCAACGAGTACGTCGACACCGCCATTGCGACCGGCATGGGACACGCCAGGAACGCGCTCGTCCCGCTGAACGGAGATGCGGTGATCGCCCTCTCCGGCGGACCCGGAACCCTCTCGGAGATCGGATTCGCGCTCGTCTACGGCCGTCCCGTCGTCGGGATCGATACCCACGACGTTCCCGACCTTGACCTCGAGATCGAACTCGTCGAGACACCGAAGGCAGCGGTCGACGCACTCGAGCGGGCGGTCGACGGTAGCGATTGCGACCACGAACGCGAGTCCTGAGCCCGAGTCCTGACCTCGCTCCCGACGTGAACCGATTCGGATCCGGAATCGGTACCGACTTCTCCGTTTCGTCACTCGAGGTTCCTATGACCGGTCACGACGACACGTCCGCGGACGCGGACGCGGACCCGTACACGATCCGCGAGCAACTCCCCAGCCCCGAGACCTTCGCTGCACTCCGCGAGGCCGCCGGCATGCCACCCCGGTCGCTCGAGGGACTCGAGCGCGGCCTTCCGAACTCCCTGTACGGCGTGATCGCGGTCCACGACCCGACCGACGAAATCGTCGGTATGGGCCGGATCGTCGGCGACGGCGGCGCAGTCTACCAGATCAGCGACATGGCCGTCCATCCGGACCACCAGCGCCGCGGGCTCGGCACGCGAATCATGGCCGCACTCGAGACGTACCTCGAGGAGACGGCGCCGCCGGACGCCTACGTGAACCTCGTGGCCGACGTCGACGGGTTCTACGAACGATTCGGCTACGAGGAGACCAGACCCGCGTCGAAGGGGATGTATCGACGGACGGAGTGAGCGTTCGACCCACTTTCCGCTTTCCCGTCGGTCGACTGCCGGACGGTTCGCACGCGTCGTGTGGTTCCGGTCACGACCACTGCCCGCTTCGCAGGTTTTTCGACGCTCGGCTACGTCTAGTCGAGCATGAGCGATTTCGACAAGGAAGCCGAACGCGAGAAGCTTCGAGAGAAGTACGAACGCGACAAGGCCGACCGGGAGGCGACCCAGCACATGAGCGACCTCCTGTTGAAGGGGGCGACGATGACTAACACCCACTGTGGCGTCTGTGGCGATCCGCTGTTCAACCAGGACGGCACCACGTTCTGTCCGTCCTGTCACGGCAGTCCCGGCGCCGTGGAGGGACAGGGTGGTGTTCCACAGCAGGGTGGCGTACCACAGGGCGGTGCGAACACGAGCGCAGAAACAGACGCAGGCACATCAGCCGAGGCCGAGGCCGACGCCGGTGTCGATACGACTGGTGGTGCTGGTACCACCGATGCCGACGCCAACGTCGACACCGACACCGCCGCTTCGGGTCGAACCCAGAGCCAGGCCGATTCATCGGCGACCGACCGGTCGGCTCCCGAACGAGCGACCGCCGACTCGAGTGGCACACAGATCGACGTCTCCTCGCCGTCCAGCGGTTCCCAGCCGTCGGAATCGACTCGAGATTCCACGGCCGGGACGGCTCCCGACGAGTCGATCCCATCGCGGTCGAGTGCGAACGCGGAGCCGAGTACGGATGCGAACGCCGGACGACCCCCTTCGAACACGACCGCACCCCGCTCGTCGGGCGACCTCGCCGATACCCGGGAGGCACTCCGGGGAACGCTCGAGTACTTCTCGCAAGAAGCGGCGACGACGGACGATCCGCGCTACGCGAAGGAGTGTCTCGAGGCGGCCCGTGAGGCGGCGGAGACACTCGCGGCGTTGCGGTGAGCCGTTCGGACTTTATTGGCTCTTCTTCCGCCACGACGGCGACTCAGCCCCGACGACGACCCAGAACAGTAACCCCACCAGCAGCGTCGCGGTTGCGCCGGCACTCACTCGCCACGTCACGCCGTCGAAAACGAGCGCCGCGATCCACGCGAGTGCGACGACGACCAGCCAGACGCCGACCTCGAGTCCGAGCTCCCGTCGAACGGATTCCCCTTCGAGTGCTCGCGTGATCGGTCCCCGCCGTGACTCGCGTGCCTCGCTGACCGATCGCTCGTCGTCACTGTCACTGGCCATCGTACTCGCTTCCGATGACCTCGCGCATCCGCTCGGCGGTCACCTGCCCGACGCCCTTCGCCTCTTGTAACTCCTCTTCGCTTGCGATCATCACCGCCTCGACGGTGCCGAACTCCTCGAGCAGCGATCGGGCCGTCACGGGACCGATCTCGGCGATCGAGGAGACGACGTACTCCTGTTGCTCGCCGAGGGTCTTCGACTGTTTCTCGCCGTGGACGCTGACCTCCCTGTCTGCGGTCTGCTGTTCGCGGCCTGCGATCACGGCCAGCAGTTCGGTGGTGTCGGCTTCGCTCTCGGTTCGCAGCACCGACGCGCCGAAGTCGACCGCCAGACTCGAGAGCGCGCCGCGAACGGCGTTGGGGTGGATGTCCCGCTGTTCGTACAGCCCCTCGCCCTCGACGACGACGATGGGCCGAGCGTAGTGGCGAGCCATGTCGCCGACCTGCTCGAAGATCGAGCGTTCGCTGCCGACCAGCGAGTCGACGAAGTCCGCGACCGACTTGCGCTCGACAGCGACGCGATCCGAGCAGATGTAGTCGCCGACGTCGAGGGTCTCGAGGCGGATCTCGATCTCCTCGCGCCGGGAGAGGTCACGGGCGATGTTGGCGTCCATCTCGCGCTGGTCGGCGACGATCTCGATGGTGTCGCCCTCGGCGCTCGGGACGTGGGTTTCGACGCCCTCGTCTTCGTTGCCGTTTCCGTCTCCGTCTCCGTCTCCGTCTTCGTCGTCCGCACTGTCTCCCTCACCCGACGCGTCCGCGGCAAAGTCCTGCAATCCGGGCTGATTCGAAACCCCCTCGCTTCCACTGGAAGACTTACCCTCTGCAGGCGATTTTCCGCTCTTCCGTTCTACTTTCGCCGTGCTTTCTCCTTCGGCGTTTTCGCCGTCACCCTCGAACGCCGCGAGCGACTGCTGTGGGGCCTCGAGTTCGGACTCGAGTTCGCTTGCCATTCCTTTCAGCTCTCGAAGCTCGCTTTCCATCTCCTTCTCGCGTCGCCGGGAGATCCAGAAGTACGCCTCGTCGCGGGTGTCTTCGGCCATCAGGACGACGACTCGTCCCTCCGATTGGCGGCCGGTTCGACCCTTGCGCTGGATCGATCGGATCGCCGTGGGGACGGGCTCGTAGAAGAGCACGAGGTCGACCTCCGGAACGTCCAGCCCCTCCTCGGCGACGGAAGTCGAGACGAGCACCTCGAACTCGCCGCCGCGGAACTGGTCGAGCACCTCCTGTTGTTGGTTCTGGGTCATCCCGTCGCTCCCTTCGCGGTCGCCCTGCCCGACGAACCGTTTGGCGTCGAAACTCGTGTTCAGAAACTCCGTCAGCGCCTCCGCGGTGTCTCGCGATTCGGTGAAGACGATCACCCGCTCGCCGCCCTCGAGACCCAACGTCTCCGCCAGCAACATTCGCGTCTTGCGGTACTTGGGGTGGAGCTGGTCGAAGGACTCTGCCTTGCGCATCGCTTCCCTGACGCGAGGATCGGACACCAGCCGCTGGCTGGCCTTCGACGCACCCGAGGAGCGGGCCTGGTTGCGCTGGCGGTCGAAGTACAGACAGACCGCCTCGACGCTTTGCGTCTCGACGAGGGTGACCGCCTGGCGGAGTTTCATCACCTCCGCGTGGACGGACATCCCCTTGAACCCCTCCGACTGGTCGTTGTTGATCAGCTTCTGTAACTCCGCGCGCATTCGGTTGAGGTCCTTCTGGGACTGGTCGGGCTGGGTCGACCTCGCGACACCCAGCTCTTTGAGCTTCTCGAGGCGGTCCGTGATCACCTCGTTCAACGCGTCGCGGATCTCGATGACCTCCTCGGGGAGGTCGATGCGCTCCCACTCGACGTCGGTGTCGTGGGTAAACTCGTCGACGTCGGCGTCCTCCTCGGTCATCACCTCGACCTCCTGGAGACCGAGGTTCTCACAGACCTCGAGGATGGCTTCCTCGTCGCCGCCGGGCGAGGCGGACATGCCGGTGACCAGCGGCCGGTCGGCGTCGGCGTGGTAGCGCTCGGCGATGTAGTTGTAGGCGTAGTCGCCGGTGGCGCGGTGGCACTCGTCGAAGGTGATGTGAGTGACGTCCGAAAGGGAGATTCGGCTCCCGACGAGGTCGTTTTCGATGACCTGCGGGGTCGCCATGATCACCGTCGCTTCGTCCCACATCGCGGCGCGGTCGTCCGGGCTCACGTCGCCGGTGAAGACGACGATCTCCTCGTTGGGTATCTGGAGTGCCTCGCGGTAGAAGTCGGCGTGTTGCTGGACGAGGGGTTTCGTCGGTGCGAGCATCAGGGACTTCCCGCCCACTTCGTCGAGTCTCCGGGCGGTGACGAGCAGGCTCACCGTCGTCTTCCCCAGTCCGGTCGGAAGACAGACGAGGGTGTGGTGGTTTGCGGCGGTGCCCGCGAGTTTTAGCTGGTAGAGTCGCCGCTCGAGAAAGTCCGGCTGTAGCAGTGGGTGGTCGATGGAGGGGATTCCTTCTCCTTCCCCTTCACCGTCACCGTCGTCCGTCGCGGCCATTGCCCACGGTTCGTCGCCGCGGCGGTTAAGCGTTGGCGAACCGTGGTGAAAGTGATCCGCGACCGGTCAGGGGCTTCTCAGTTGGGTGGTGGAGAAGGTACTACTCGATCGTTCGGTCGTGGTGCTCGAGACCGTCGAATCGCCCCAGACGTCGGGACTCGAAGGTGGTGTTCGGCCCCTGTCCGGGCATCCGTGTCCATGTTTCGACCTCACTGCTCGACGCGCTCGCCGGCGAACCGCGTCCGCACGTGACGGACTCCGCTTATGAGTGCCGTGAACACGGCTGCGACCGCGATGGCGAACAACCACCCCAGGACGAGCGACGGAAGGAGGTCGCCCGTGGAGACGTACGCTGCGACGATTCCGAGCACCATACTCGCAGCGACGAAGATCCGCCACAGGCTGCGGGTGTCCAGTTCGGACACTCGATCGAACATTGGAGGGAATTGGAACCGGGCAGATATATAGCTACGTGGCGCTCTCTCGGCCTCGAGTGAGTCGGTGACGACCGTCGAAATCGACCGTGAGACGGCTCACTCCGGCGGCTCGATCACCGTCGCGTCGTTGTCGCCACAGCCGTGTCGGTAGATCTCCGTATAACTTCGGTCCCGACTCGAGGGATCGTCGATCGTCTCGCGGGTGATGTCTTCACCGACCATGTACATGTTGACGGCGGTGAGTTCCTCGCCGTGATCGGCCTCCCAGCGGTCACAGATGTGTTCGGCCAAGTGAACGGGAACGTCGTTGTAGAAGCCGCCGCGTCGGACGCTGTTCATGTAGAACCGTTCCCGATACGTGCCGTACTGTTTCTGGAGTTCGTCGGACGGTCGGTCGTAGCTCAACGGCCGTTCGCTGTAGGCGTCGACCCGCTCACCGCTCGCGGTTTCCGCGGGGAAGACGTAGTACCGATCCGTCGTCCGCGGGTCGGGACCGGCGAAGACGCCCCAGCCGATCGGCTGATCGATCCCCAGACTCGAGGCGACGGTTTCGACCTCTCGAACGCCCGTCGAGGATTCGAGGGTGTCGACGATCGTCTCGTCGATCCGCTCTTCGATCGGCTCCTCGCGCTCGCCGTCGACGACAATCGGTGCGACGTTGGCGGCCAAGACGGCGGCCACGAACAGCATGGAGACGACCACGAGCCCGAGTCCGAGGGTGTAGGTACGGGCTCGAACGCCGGCGACCCGCTCGGCGTCCAGTCCCAGTCTCCGTCCCAGCGTCAGGTCCGGTCGATAGTCCGGCACCCGGGTTGCGAGTCGCTCGAGGGCGGCCACTCCTGGAGCGATTCGCGAACCCTCGATCCCGAGCCACCGGCCCGCCGTCTCGAGGTCGTCCCAGAACTGCCCTTGCAGGAAGAGCACGACGCCCGCGAGGGCGACGTAGGGGAACGCACCGATACGAACCGTGAGGGCGAACGCCAGGTGTCCGCCGACGAAGAGTCCGACGAATAGCATCCGAGCCCGACCCGGCAGGACGAGGAGCAGCCACGCGAACACCAGCATGTAGAACCAGAGCAGGCCGCCGTACTCGAGCAGCGTCGGGAACCCGCTGACGACGTCGCCCAGCAGGAAGGTGATCTCGTCGAGAGCGAGGACGAGCGGTGCGGCGTTCCCGCCGGTCCACACCTCGGATTGGGTCTTGATCAGGCCGTTCGTGACGTACATATAGACCATCTGTCCGAGGATCAGCGCGGAGGCGACGTTCGCGACGGACGGCCGAGGCACGCGGTCGGCGTGGACGGCGTCGACCGACCAGCGTTCGCCCAGCGGGAGGAAGATCGCCCAGAACAGCAGCAAGCGAAACAGCGTATCAGCGTAGCTCAGGACGAACGGGTTGTGGTGGTCCAGCGAGACGACGAACAGAAAGGAGAGGACGGTCGCCAGCCGCGTCCGGTAGCCGACGAGCAACTGGACGGCGATCAGCCCCTGCAAGACGAACAGTGTCGCGATCACGGTCGAGTTCGTCGTCAGATGGTAGATCGAGAACGGGTACCCTGAGGACACCTCGAGGACGAGCGATCGCGGGACGACGCCGTCGTCGGTGTAGAAGTACGAGAAGTTTCGCGCCCGGAGAGCGAGGTCGGCGACGATGAGCAGGGCGGCGACGATCCGAAAGAGAGCCAGCGTTCGCGTGTCGATTCGAACGCACCGTTTCAGGTGCGCCTGGAAGCGGTGTCCCAACTCGGGGAGGGCAGCACGTATGGCGGGACCCATCTGCCACACGATTTGATGGAAATGCTATAGGTGTTGTGGGATGGACGGCATCCCTCACTGTTTTCTGATCCATCTCGATCAACTGGTCGTGAGTTCGGTTCGACGTCTCCTGTTGGTGACAGAGCCGAGTCGGTGCTCTTCTCGAGGAATTTCCCGTCTACGGAAACGTCGACGTTCTCTGTGAGTGACCAGTCCCGTCCACCAGGGGATATTACCGAACGACACTCTATTACGACAGAACGGACGGATACTCGGACGATTTCTGTCGAACGGACGTTCCGGTTCGTCTACAGCCGTTTCGGGACGTTCTGTGGGGAATATCTACAGTAACTAAGGTATTACTTTAGAGAACGAATATCTTATTACAATATAGAAACGCGTACAATACATGTCCGGGCTGGTACGAACGGTACTCCCAGATGCGATCCGACGGCGATACGCACTCAAGTTCGTCATCGTCCTCTTCGTGCTCGGGGCTGCCGTGGCACTGATCGGGTACGCGGGGACGGGACAGATCGCAGCGGAGGTCGAACAGCGGGTCCACAGCGATCAGGAAGCGCTGGCCGCACAGGAAGCCAGAAACGTCGAACAGTGGAACGAACGCAATCTCTTCTTCGTCGACCGCACCGCGGCGGGAGTACAGGGAGCCGCCGACCCCGGCACGTATCTCGAGTCCGTCGAGGACGAAGAGGAGGGGGTCCACGACGTCCACTACGTCGATCTGAACGAGGGAATCGTTCTCGAGAGTACGAACGACGACCTCGCCGGACGGCCGGCGACCGACGCGAACGAAACGTGGGTAATCGATCCCGCGGTCCTCGAGCAACACGGCGAGGGACTGTTCGAGGATCCGATCGCGGGCGGGGCCCACGACGGCACGCCGGTTCTGATCTACGGCCAGTTCGTCGATGGCGGCGACCGGCTGGTTCTCATCCTGATGGATCTGCGAGCGTACGCCGACGAGATGATCAGTTCGGAGGGGAGCGTCAGCTACGTCGTCTACGACGGCACGATTCCCGACGGAATCCTCGACGCGGACGAACCGATCGCCAGCGACGAGCCCGTCGTCACGATGGACACCGAAGGCGAATCGTTCTTCGAGCCCTACGACCACGCCGACGTTCCGTTCCAGAACGTGACGCTGACACCGACGCTCTACGAGATCGGCCCGCCCGGAGCGGCGCTCACGCAGTCGGCCGGCCCCGGTTCCGAAGACGACGACTTCCTGGCGACCGCCGTACAGGTGACCGACGACAGCGACTGGTACATCGTGATTCACACACCCGAACACGAGGCCTACGGCTTCGTCGCGACGATCCGCGAGTACGGTACCTACGCGTCGACCGCGGGCCTCCTCGTCGTCGTTCTCATCGGCGGCCTCGTCGGTCGAAACATCTCCCGGTCGATCGACCGGCTGACCGCGAAGGCCGAGCGGATGGAGAACGGCGATCTCGACGTCGAGTTCGACACCCACCGAATCGACAGTATCGGACAGCTCTACGACGGCTTCGAGACGATGCGTGACTCGCTGCACCAGCAGATCCAGACGGCACACGAGGAACGCGAACGCGCCGAACGAGCCCGCGAAGAGACCAGACGGATCAACCGGCGACTCGAGGCGAAAGCCGACGAGTACAGTGCGGTGATGGCCCGGTGTGCCGACGGCGACCTGACTGCTCGGATGGATCCGGGGACGAGGACGAGAACGGGGACGGGGACGGGGACGGGGATTAGGACGGAGTCCGAGACCGATGCCGAGACCGAGACCGAAGCGATGACCGCCATCGCGACCAACTTCAACGAGATGATCGCACAACTCGAGGCGACGACGGCCGAACTCGCGGCGTTCGCCGACGACGTCGCGGTTTCTTCGGAACAGGTCACCGCCTCGAGCGAGGACGTTCGGTCGGTCTCCGAGCAGGTCAGCGCGTCGGTCGAGGACATCGCCGAGGATGCGAACCGCCAGAACGAGCGCCTCCAGTCGGCCGACGACGAGATGAACGAGCTCTCGACGACGGTCGAGCAGATCGCAGCCTCCGCGAATCAGGTCGCGGATTTCGCCGAACAGACGGCACGGACGGGCAAGCGTGGCCGGGAAGCGGCCGAGGAGGCCATCGACGGGATGGAAGCCGTCGAACACGAGTCGAGTCGAGCGGTCGAAGAGATCGATCGTCTCGAGGCCGAAATGGAACAGATCGACGAGTTGCTCGCGTTCATCTCGGAGGTCGCAGAGCAGACGAACATGCTCGCGCTGAACGCGAACATCGAAGCCGCCCGGTCGGGGGCCACGAACGACGGGTTCTCGGCCGTCGCCGAGGAGGTCAAAGAGCTCGCCGCGGAGACGAAACAGGCCGCCGAAGACATCGAGGAGCGTCTCGAGCGCATTCAGGCCCAGACCGAGCGGGCGGCGGCGGAGGTCCAACAGACCAGCGAGCAGGTCTCGACGCACACGGAGTCGGTCGAGCGGGCGGCGACGGCACTCGACCGGATCGCCGAGTACGCCGACGAGACGAATCAGGGTGTTCAGGAGATCTCGAGGGCGACCCAGCAACAGGCCGGGTCGACCCAGCAGGTCGTCGCGATGGTCGGCGAGGCGGCGACGATCGCAGACGAGACGGCAACTGAGAGCGAGGCGGTCGCGGCGGCAGCCCAGGAGCAAACGAGTGCGTTGACCGACGTCGCCGAGAGTGCGAGCGATCTCTCCGAGCAGGCGACGCAGCTCTCGGCGGCGCTTGATCGGTTCGAAACCGGAACGGAGGTGGAAGCCGGGATGGACGAAGGGACGAGAACAGAGACGGACTCAGTGCCTGAGAGCGACACGCATACTGCGACCGCCGCCGGACGCTCCGACCGGCACGAACACAGGGAGACGAACTCCTCCGACGACAGCTGACGGAAGAAGACAGATCGAGCCGGCGGACTGGGGTTGGACACGGGTCGACGACGGCTGGTGTGCGTCGACGTTCTCGAGGAGTCTGGTTTTCGTTTTCGGCTGCGCTTTCGCTTTCGTCCTTTTTGGGTCTGCTACCGAAACCGGTGTTTTCTTCAGACGGGGACGAACTCGAGAACGACCCACGCCGCGACGGCGGCGTAGATCGGGATCGTCAGGTTGTCGTCGAGGACGAAGTCGCGGATCTTCACCGTCACGCCGTCGGCGATCGTCGCGCCGAGTGCGGCTGCGATCGGGGCCAGCGTCGCCAGTGGGGCCAGAAACGGCCACGCGATGACCGTGCAGACGACGAACATCGTCACGAGCACCGTCGGGCTCTTGACCCGCTTGAGCGTGTCGTCCGACACGGCCCCGCTGATCGGATCGCCGAGTGCGAGCATCAACATCGCCGGCAGCGCGATTTCGGATGGGAAGACCAACACGACCGCAGCCATGCTGATCATGTACAGCCCGTAGCCGGCGATTTGGTCCTGTTCGTACTCGCGGGTCAGTTTCTCGTAGATCCACCACTCGAGGCCGACCCGCAATCGCAGGAACTCGAGGGCCAGCGTTCCGACGGCGAGGACGACCATGAGGATTCGAAACCGCTGCCAGGTCAGCCCGAGCTCGAGGTAGTTCGCGAGCAAATAGAGTGCGACCAGTCCGGAGCCGCTCGCGTGGACGAGTCGCCGCTTCAGTTCGTCGGCCATCGCCTCACTCCTCGAAGGCCGTGACCTTCAGTTCGTCGGTACTTTTCGGGGTCGACGCCGCATCGACCGACCCGTCTTCTCACGCCTGTCTCTCTGCCACCCACGAACTCACTCCTCGTCGAGGTCCTCGAACGCCACCTCGCCCGCCCGCAGCGCCGAAAGCGTCTCGGGCAGGTCGTCGATCGGGAGCCGTTTCTGATCGGTGGTGTCCCGTTCGCGGACGGTGACGCCGCCGTCCTCGAGACTCTCGTAGTCGACGGTCACGCAAAACGGCGTACCGACCTCGTCCTGACGTCGGTAGCGCCGACCGATGTTGCCCGAATCGTCGTAGGTGACCGATAGTCCTTCCGCACGGAGAGCGGCGGCGATCCCCTCGGCCTCGTCCTCGAGGTCGTCGTCGCTTTGCAACGGGAAGACGCCGACGAACGTGGGTGCGACCTCCGGCTCGAGGTCGAGGTAGGTCCGTTCCTCGCCGGCGACCTCGTCCTCGCGGTAGGCGTGGTGGAGGATGGTGTAGACGAGCCGGTCGACGCCGAAGGAAGGCTCGATCACGTGGGGAACGACGTGCTCGCCGGCCTCGGTCTGTTCCTCGACGGCGAAGCCGGTCTTCTCGACGGGGATCTCGTGGGTCTCATCGCCGAACTCCACGTCGACGGTTTCACCCTCGAACGCCGCTCTGTCGCGTCCGGCCAGCGTCTCGAGTTCCTCGACTACCGCTTGCGCGTCGCCGCCGAACTCCGGTCCCAGATAGCTCATGTCGGGGTCGACGACCGCGCGTTCGACGGTCTTGGGTTCGTCGTACTGCTGGAAGACGGTGAAGCGTTCCTCGCTGTACTCCTGGTGTTTCGAGAGGTCGTAGTCGCCGCGGTGGGCGAAGCCGGCGATCTCGATCCAGTTGCCGTCGATCTCGCTTTCTGCGTCCCAGCAGTCGCTCGCGTAGTGAGAGCGTTCGCCCGCGAGGTGCTGGCGGAACCGAAAGCGGTCCGTGTCGACGCCTACCGAGGCGTACCACTCCTGGGCGATTCCGAGGAAGTACGCGATCCACGGATCCGCGATCGTTCCGTCGGCGACCGCGTCGCCGATGGTCGTCTCCACCTCGCTTCCGTCGTCGGCTTGCTGTTCCGTCGCAGGGTACAGCCGCACGGAGACGTCCTCGACGAGCGTCAGGTCGGGCTCGCTCGTCTCGGGGTCGACGAACAACTCGAGTTCGGCCTGCGTGAACTCACGGGTTCGGATGATCGACCGCCGGGGGCTGATCTCGTTGCGGTAGGCCCGCCCGATCTGGGTGACGCCGAAGGGGAGCGTGTTGCGAGCGTACTCCTTCAGTCGGGGGAACTCGACGAAGATGCCCTGTGCGGTCTCCGGGCGCAGGTAGCCCGGCTGGGAGTCGCCGGGACCGATGTTCGTCGCGAACATGAGGTTGAAGTCCTCGATGGCCGCGCCCGCGAGGCCGGCGCCGCAGGTCGGACAGAC
Organism: Natronoglomus mannanivorans; assembly: GCA_025517485.1. GTDB lineage: Archaea > Halobacteriota > Halobacteria > Halobacteriales > Natrialbaceae > Halomontanus > Halomontanus mannanivorans. The sequence continues at coordinate 437,640 of JAOPKB010000002.1, forward strand.
GAGTTCGTACTCAGCGATGATCTCCTCGACCTCCGGAACTGGGAGGCTCTCGGCGTCCTCGTACTCCGTCTCGTCCTCGACGATGTGATCCGCGCGGTGGCTCTCCTCGCACTCCGGACACTCCACGAGCATATCGTCGAAGGTCTCGAGGTGGCCGGAGGCCTCGAAGACGGGCTCGGGCATGATCGTCGGCGCGTCGATCTCCATGTGGCCCTCGGCGATCGCGAAGCGATCGCGCCAGGCGTCCTCGACGTTGCCCTTCAGCGCCGCGCCCTGCGGGCCGAAGGTGTAGAAGCCGCCGACGCCGCCGTAGGCTCCCGAGGACTGGAAGAAGTAGCCCCGGCGCTTGGCGAGCTCGGTGAGTTTCTCGCTGATTCGATCACTCATACAGCGCCTCCAGCAGGTCGATGTCCCGGACGATGCCGACGAGCTGGTCGCCGCTGACCATCGGAATCTGTTCGATGTCGTTGCTGATCAGCAGCTGTGCGGTCTCCTGGACGGGCTTCTGTGAGGAGACCGTGACGACGTCCTCGGTCATGAACTCGCTGACCGGACCGTTCGGAATCTCGACGTTACGCGTCGGTAGGTACCGGCTCCCGACAGCCTTGATCCCTTCCCAGGCCCACTCCGAATCCTGATCACCGAAGTTGTCGCCGGTCTTTTCTTCGCCCTCGACGATGCGCGCGACGTCGATGATGTCGACCTCGGTGAGAACGCCGCTCACTCCGCCCTCGTCGTTCAGCGCGACGGTGTAGGGCACGTTCGCGTAGGAGAGTTCCCGCTCGGCGACCGGCAGCGGCGCGCCCTCGTAGGTCGTGTTCACGTCGGGACTGGCGTAGTCACCGACCACCGCGTCGGTCTCCTCGTCGCCGGTCGCGATCGCGTGAATCACGTCCGTCACCGTCACGATCCCCTCGAATTCGCCGTCGACGACCGGGACGCGACGGGCGTTCTGTTCGACCATCAGTCGCGCGACCTCCTCGAGGGTCGTCTCCGCGGTCGTCGTCGGGACGTCCTCCATCAGCATGACGAGCTGGTCCTCGTCGGGCCGTTCGATGAGGACGTCTCGCGAGACGAGCCCGCGGTACTCGGGACCGTTGTCGGTCTGTTTGATTACCGGGACGGAAGAGAAGGATCGCTCCTGGAGGTACTCGAGGACGTCGGTACGGGTACCGGGCAACTCGACGGTTACCACCTCGGCACGGGGCGTCATGGCGTCGGCTACGTTCATATCCCGTCCGTACGGCTAAAATGTGTATAAACCCAGTGTTTCCGTGGCCCGATGTGACGAACGCTCGAGAGCGAGTGGTTGCGTTCCAATCAGCGGCTCGAATCGGTCGTTGCGGTTCCGTCTTTTTTCGAGCGCCTCGAGTTCGCAGACGGTCACACGTCGATCGCACGGCCCGCGGTTCTCGCTCGTTTCACTGGCTCACGGTTCCCGGCGGTCACCGTTCGCTTCGTCGCGGTTCTCGCTCGTTTCACTCGCTCCGAACCGCGCTTCCCTCGTGCGATTGGGTGGTCAATGGCGGTCACGGCACGGAGAACTATCAGGATCGATGTGATTGAATCCGACGCGTTTATAATGGTCCATGATAACTGTCCACATATGACGTCGGATATTCATTGCCACACGGGTGGCGCCGATGGGACGGTTGTCGGATCGATCGACGCGGCCGACTCTAGCGACTGCGAGGAGTACGTTATTGCGGATATCTCTGCCGACGGCGCTTGGCTCTCGATGTGTGCCGACGATGCGCCGACGCTACCGGCGTGGCGCTAACCGAGCCTCGACGCTTTCGTCCACGTTCGACTCTTCGAGGTCGTCGCCACTCACGATTGCAATCGCCGGTTTCCCTCTTTTCGTCTGTGCTTTCGCTTCCTTCACACGGCGATCGTGCGATCGATGTCCACTGACTCAGTTGTCACTCTCCGCTCCGGACTGGTAATCGCCCGGGATCAGTGGATCGAACTTCTCGTGTCGAACCGAACCGAGCGTTGTCCCGTTGATCGTCTTGGCGTGGGTGTACAGCGCGTCTTCGTCGACGGCTGACTCGATCATCCCTCTCGAGAGCTGTAAGTCGTACTGGCTGGCGATCAGAACGATCGTTTCGCTGTCGGGGTCGATCAGCTCGGTGACCAGATAGACGAATCCGTCGACTTCGTTGCGGTAGGCCTCGTACTGGTGGAATTCCCCGCGGTCGAACGCCTCGGAAAACGCCTCGGTGTGGTTATCCGGAATCACGTGGACCAATCCGAACGTGTCGTCGTCACCCTGGTCCTTGCTGACTGGGGACGTGTGGACGGCCGGCATCGAGACGACGTTCCATCCCTCCTCACGACGTTGGTCCGCGATGACGTTCATATCTTCGTTCGTCTGCGACCATGCCTCTTTGGCTGCTTTCGATCGCTGGCGAACTCCCGTGGCATCGTCCTCGGGCTGGGTCATAGGCGTGTTCGTGCAAGGATGCGGTTAATCTTTTCGAGTAGTTCACTCGCGGTGCCAGCGACGACGCTCGCTCGACTCACGTAACCCCGAAGACCGCTTCCATCAGGTACGAGGCCAACAGGACGAAGATACTCCCCAGAAAGAGCTTCCCCGGGACCGTCAACCGGTGTTCGGGTGGGGGCGGTTGCAGCCATCGGACCGGCGGTATCGACTGTACGAACGACTGAAACCGTGTTTCGTCGTGAGCGGCTGGGATCGAATCGCTCTCGAGGTCGCTCGGCGAGGACGGCCATAGTCTGATCGTCGCGTAGGCCATCAGGAGACCCCCACCCAGAAACAGGATCACTTTCGCCCGCACGAACCCGCCGCCGGTCGCGATCCCGAGGACGAGAGCCACGATCGTCGCTCCCGCCGTCACCACGAGTGCGTACGTGATCGCGTCGACACAGACGAGCGCCGCCGTCCGAAGCCGGTTGGTGACCGATTCGTTCACTGACATCGTCATCGATGACGCGTGTTGAGCACCTCGTCCGGTGAACGGTAGCCGTCGTCGTGGCGGTGACAGAAACTCTGTCGACCGGTGTCGCTGACAGTATAGTACTCCGGCGGCTCGCTCTCGCAGGCACCACCGAACTCCGCTTTGAGTTGATCGAGTGCGGCCGTCTCATCGTTCGCCCGAACGTGGTCTGCAACCTCTTCGAGGATTGCGTCGACGTTCGAAGGAACTGACTGGTCGGCGAACAGTTCGTCGTAAATCTCGTCGATCGTTCCGAAGCGGGGATCCTTCCCGAGTAACTCCCTGATCCGGTCGGTGACAGTTCGATCCGCACGTTCACGCTCTCGAAGCACCTCACGGAGCGTGTTGAGTCGCGTCCACAGCTCGTTGTCGAGGTGTTCGTACTCGTCGGGGCGAATACGGGCCGGACAGCGAGTACTGAACGGACACCCCTCCGGCGGGTGTCGAGGATTCGGCGGCGTTCCGTGGAGCCTGATTCGGTCCTTCTCGACCGTCGGATCCGGTTCCGGAATCGCCGACAGCAGCGAGTGCGTGTACGGGTTCGCGGGATCCGAGAACAGTTCTTCTGTCGGGCCGAGTTCCATAATGTGTCCGAGGTACATTACCGCGACCCGGTCGCAAATGTGTTTGACGACCGAGAGATCGTGGGCAATGAAGAGGTATGTCAGCCCGAACTCGTCTTGTAAGTCCTCGAGCAGGTTGATCACTTCGGCCTGCACCGAGACGTCGAGCGCCGACACCGGTTCGTCCAGCACGATGAAGTCGGGCTCGAGCGTGAGCGTCCGTGCGATGCCGATACGCTGGCGCTGGCCCCCAGAGAACTGGTGAGGGTATCGGTAGTAGTGTTCGCGCTGGAGCCCGACGGTATCGAGCAGCTCCTGCACGCGCTGGCGACGCTCTCGTGGCGTCTTCCAGTCGTGGACGTCCAGCGGTTCGCGGACGATCTCACCGATGGTCATCCGGTCGTTGAGACTCGAGTCGGGGTCCTGAAAGACGATCTGTGCGTTTCGCCGCCACTTCTCGAGTTCGGTCCCCGACAGTTCTGTGGCGTCGACGTCGTCGAACAGGATCTCGCCGCCGGTCGCGGACTCGAGTTGGACGAGCGTTCGTCCGAGCGTCGTCTTCCCACAGCCCGATTCGCCGACGAGCCCGAGGGTCTCCCCACGCCTGATGTCGAAGGAGACGCCGTCGACGGCTTTTACCGGGGTGGGGTTGAGCAGCCCGCCACCTTCGTAGTAGGTGCGAAGGTTTCTGACTTTGACCATCACGTCCTCGTCTGTGTCCGCGTCGATACGGTCGTCGTCCGATGCCGCCCGTTCGGTTCGTGTCGGTTCCTGACTCATCGGTTCTCACCTCCGGTCGTGTCGTCGTCGGTCGCTGGACTCGCGCCCGCTTCTGAGATCGAGTCCTCACGGTCGGCGTGTCGGTTGACCGCTTCCGGCGTCGATCGATGCTCGGGATACAGTAGACAGGCCGCAGTGTGGTCGTCGGCTCCCTCCTCGACGGGCAGTGAGACGGGGTGGACCTCGGTACAGTCCGCGAACGCTTCCGGACACCGCGGTGCGAACCGACAGTACGTCGCTGGTTCGTTGGGTGTCGGGACGTTCCCCTCGATCGTCTGGAGCCGATCGCCGCTCTGTTGGCCCGGGATCGACTCGAGTAACCCCCGTGTATATGGGTGTTTGGGGTCGGCGAACAGCGGCTCGACGTCGGCCGTTTCGACGACCTCACCGGCGTACATGACGTTGACCCGGTGTGAGATGTTGGCGATCACGCCCATATCGTGTGTGATGAACATGATCCCGAGATCTCGTTCGTCCTGTAACTCTTCGAGCAGGTCCAGGATCTGGGCCTGGATAGTGACGTCGAGCGCCGTCGTCGGCTCGTCACAGATCAGTACTTCGGGATCACAGGCCAGTGCCATCGCGATGACGGCGCGCTGGCGCATTCCGCCGGAGAACTGGTGGGGGTACTCGGCGACGCGCCGGCGGGCGTCGGGGATGCCGACGGCCTCGAGGAGGGAAATCGCTTCGCGAGTCGCCTCGGCTCCCGACAGCCCTCGGTGGAGACGGAGCGCTTCCTTGATCTGATTTCCGACCGTGTAGACGGGGTTGAGACTCGTCAACGGGTCCTGGAAGACCATGGCGATTCGACCGCCGCGCATGGCTCGCTGGGGGTCCCCGCTGAGCCGGGTAATCTCGACGAATCCGTCTACCGGCTCGTCGGTACTTCCATCCGTGACGAACACGCAGTCTTTCGGATCGAGTCCGAGCGCCTCGCCGTAACCGGTGGCGACGAAATCGGCGACCGTCGCCTCACTGGCATCGTCGTATCCGAACGCCTCGGGTGTCGCGTCGACGGTACTGTGGGCGAACAGCGAGGCCGGATCGTGTTCGGCCTCGAGCGCGCCGAGGTCGACGGTCCGGCCGGGGAACCGCCGGGCGAACTCCCGGACCGTTTCCGTGTGATGGAATCGGATGCTGCTCCCGTCCAGAATCCGTCCGGGTGATTCGACCAATCCCATGATCGAACGGGCGGTAACGCTCTTGCCGGAGCCGCTCTCGCCGACGATACCGACCGTCTCGCTCGGCCGGATGTCGAACGAAACGCCGTCGACTGCCCGGATCACTTCCTTGTCGGTGAAGAACGCGGTCTGGAGGTTCCGGACCGTGATGATCGGGTCGTTCCGATCGGCCGTCGTTTCGGCTTTGCTTCCGGTTCCGGTCTCGCGTTCAGTTTCGCTCTCGGGTTGTGATTCTGTTGCCATCAGCCACCACCTCCGGACGCAGCGGCACCTGCGTCGCTGGTTCCGGTGTCGCTCTCGGGATCCATCGCGTCACGGATCCCGTCACCAAGTGCGTTGAACCCCGTCACTACGAAGACGATCATGATACCGGGGATCGTCGCGATGTGCCACGACGTCGTGGAGACGTAGGATCGCCCGTCACTGACCATCCGTCCCCACTCGGGAGTCGGGGGATTGATACCCAACCCGAGGAACGACAGCGCGGCCGTGGCGATGATGACGCCACCCAGTAACAGCGATGCGTAGATCATGATGTACGTCGCGATATACGGTGCCATGTGTTTACGCATCGTCATCGCAGGGGTCTGGCCGTAACTCTTGGCCGCGTCGACCCACTCCTGTTCTGCGACCTGTAACGATGGGCCACGTATGGATCGCCACAGCCCCGGCCAGTAGATCCCCGCAAATATCAACGCGAGTAATAATCCACCGTTGTATACGTCCGCTATCGGATGGTTCGCTTGCTGGAAAATGACGGACAACAGCAAGACCAGCAGGAACGCGGGAATCGAGATGATCGTGTCGCTGGTGATGATCGTCAGGGTATCGACCAGTCCCTTGTAGTACGCCGTTATCAGTGACATCGCCAGCGCGATCGCCGTCGCCAGTCCGATCGCCGTCACACCGATGACCAGCGAGGTCCGTGCTCCGAACACGAGGAACGTAAAGAGATCCTTTCCGTCCTGATTCGTCCCGAACGGTGCCCACCGGTCGAAGTCGTCGTAGCTCATCAGCCCGATCGTGCTCTCACCACCCTGTGACTGACTCTGGAGATTGGCCGTCCCGTGCGTAGTCGAGACGACCGTATCGTCGTCGAGATATTCGAATTCGTGCTCGTACGGGCTGTAGAGGTTGTGTTCTGCATCCACCGGGCCGAGTGCCGGTGCCCAGATCGCCATCACGACGAACATGAACACGATGATCAGTCCGAAAATCCCCCAGTAGTGGTTTCGGAAGCGATTGATACTGTCGTCTCTGGGTGTCCAATCGGCTTCTCGGTAGTGCTCGCGGAAGATCGTGTACCCCTTCCATAGCCAGGCGAGAGCAACGAAGGCGTACGCGTAGACGACGAGGACGCGGAGCGCCCACGCCCACGCAGGCGAGAGTCCGAGGAACGTCCCCTCCCAGCCACCACCCGGTGTTCGATGACCTTCGTTCGAAATCGTCTCCCGGCCGGTTATCGTTGGAAGCGACGACACCGACTCCAGTCCTCGAGTGAGTCCGTTGATACCGGACTCGAGTACGCCGCTGAACGGTGACGTGATCGCGAGCAAGGCGATTACCGCCAGGATCGCCGTCAGAAACAGCCGATCGAGGAGGTCGATGGTCTGTTTGGTTTGGTCGATATCGTAGCCGAGCCGCTTGAGCGGCGATCCCGGAACGAAGATCGTTTTGACGAGTGACCCGGCGATGGCCAGCAAGAGCAGCGCTGTCAGGATCATTGCCCCGGTTCCGACTGCCGACCCGAGCGTTCCGGCGACGTTGTCACCGATCCACGAGGGTCCTGCAGCGATTCCGCTGAGGGCGAACCTGATCGCCCCTCCGAGCGCGATGATGCCGTCGACGATCCGGCCGAGTTCGACCGCGAGCAGGACGATGAGTCCAACGATCCAGATCAGTGCCGGTCGTGGATTCGCGTCGATGCGTTCACGAAACGTCTCGTCGTCGTGTTCGTCGTAGCTCATTAGTCGTACCCCACACGTGGATCCAAGAGCGTGTACAGGAGGTCCTGAATGATGTTTAGCGAGATGGTTATCAGCGTGAATATGAAGATCAACGAACCTGCAAGCGGTAGGTCACCCTGAACGGCAGCCAGGAAGAATAGCCTCCCGAGGCCGTTGATTCCGAAGATCACCTCGACGATGACCGATCCACCGAGCAAGAGCAGTGCCTCGTTCGTGATGATCGGGACGAGCGGAATCAGTGCGTTTCGGAAGACGTGTTTCCAGACGATGACGCGTCCCGATAGCCCCTTGGCTTTGGCGGTCTCTACGTAGTTCGAGTTCTTCGTTTCGAGTATTGCAGTTCGTCCGATTCGCAATTCGGTCGCCATCGACGCCGAACCGAGGACGATCGCTGCCGGAAGTATCACCTTGATGGCGACTGCGAGCGTCCCGAAGTCGAAGTAGAACCCGCCGGTCGGGACCGATAGAAGCCAGAGAGTCGTCCAGTCGGTCGCCCCGGCGAAATCGAGTGGCGGGGTTCCGATGAGGCTGTTCACCTCGGGGCCGAACGTGTACCAGTCGAATCCGAGGAAGCCGCCACCCTGAGTTTGACGGAGCACGGCGAGGACCATAATTGCCAGCCAGAAGTTTGGCATCGCGAGCCAGACGATTCCGCCGAAGGACGCCACGTAGTCACCCCAGCTGTTCGGGTTGAGGCCGGCGTAAAAGCCGAGCGGGATTCCGATAAACAGCGGCAGCAAGACGGCCCAGAATCCGAGCCATATCGTTCTGGGGGCGAAAATGTACACCAGATCGATGACGTTCCGGCCGCTATAGACCGCCCACGACTGGCCGAGATCCAGCGTGATCAGTCCCCACATAAAGTCTAGATACTGTTGCCAGAGAGGCTCGTTGAGTCCGAGACTCTCACGAATCTGTTCGGCCTGGGCACCACTAGCTTCCGGACCGAGGAGCGAAGCAACCGGGTCGAGCGGTCCCAGTCTGAGGATGACGAAAATCAACGTCATCACGAGGAACAGAACCGGGATCGAGAGCAAAACCCGCTTGAAGAAATAGTGCCAGCGGCTCATGGCGAATCACGCGTCTTCTGAAACATGAGTGGTGGTGTCGAATGAGTGTGCATGCAAAGCGCCTATGGCTGTTCTGATATTGACCGAAGTACGAATCCGAGGCTCATATATACCGCGATTTTTCGTCGATTGGTTCTGTTCGTCTCGGTCCCGAACCGGGTTGGGCCTCAGCCGAAAGTGGCTGGAACGACCCGACGGCCTTACTCGTCCTCTGCTTCCCAGTCGAGGTAATAGCCGTCGGCTTCCTCGGGGATGAGTTCGGTGTTCGTGTTCGCCGGCTCGAAGCCGAAGTGACCGTAGGCGGGATCGGTCCAGCTCCAGATCCAACCGAGCGTGTAGAACGCGAGGTCACCGTCTTCACCGCGGCTCTGTAGCGTCCCGAACTCCGTCTCCTCGATCGAGAGGTCGATGCCGAGACCCGAAACCTTGTCTCGAGTCAGACGAGCGAACTCCTGGAACGCTTCGTTCGCGTAGGTCGTAATCGTGATCTCGAACGGGTCGTCTTCGGTGTAGCCGGCCTCCTCGAGAACCTCGGTAGCGGCTCCTCGGTCGGTCTCGTTGGGGCTGTATGGCCACTCGTCGACGTAGTCCTGGTAGGCGTCCTCACCGCCGGGCCACATTCCCGGTGGAGTGAAGCTGAAGGCCTCTTCTCCGCGTTCCTTGAAGACGATCTCGATCAACTCGGAGTGATCGGTGACGTACGCGATCGCCTGTCGGACGGGACGTGGTGCGTGTCGAGCGTTGAACGCGACGTAGAACGTACTCAACTCGGCGACGCCGAGGTAATTGACGGTCTCGTCGTTCTCCAGCGGTCCGTAGGTACCGACCTCTCGTCCCGTGTCGTCGGGTTCGGCGTCGACGTCTCCTGGCTCGTAGAACGGCGTCGGGATGCCGAAGATGTCGGCGTTTTGCTCGTTTACGTACGTCCAGATCGCGTTGTCGTCTTCGATGATCTGCCAGTGGATGGAGTCGAGGTACGCTGGCTCGCCGTGGTAATCGTCGAAGCGGGTGATGCGTGCCTCCGTTCCGGGCTCCCACTCGTCGAACTCGAACGGTCCGGTACCGGATGCGGTCTCTTCTGCGAACTCCTGCTGGTCGACTTCGCCGTCGTAACCCTCGATATCGCCGACGAATCCCTCGGGAACCGCCGCGAACGAGTCGTACGCGAGGATGTCAAGCGCGGCTGGTTCGGGGTTGGCCAGCGTCATTTCGAGCGTCCTGTCGTCGACTGCCTCGACGCCGAGCGACTCGGGGACGATGTTCATCGGTCCGACACCGTCATCCTCGTCGGTTTCGTGTTCGATGCCGAGGAACCCGGGACCGAGTGCGAAACTCGCTCGCTGGCTGTTCGGCGATTCGGCGAGTCGTCGCCACGAGTAGACGAAGTCGTCGGCGGTCAGTTCGTCGCCGTTGTGGAACTCGGCCTCCGTGAGCGTGAAGGTGTACGTCAGCAGGTCGTCCGAGAGTTCGACCTCTTCGACGAGCTGGTTCTCGAGCTCCGATTCTCCGTTGGGGTAGTGGGTGAGGTTCTCGTAGATCTGGTTGATGACGACGCCGGACGCGGTGTCCGTCGACTGGATCGGGTCCAGCGACGACATCTGGGAGTTGATCATGTTGAGCTCGCCACCCTCCTGAGAGTCGCCCTCGTCGAGCCACGTCTCGTTGTGCTGCTGGCGGTGGCCGCCGAGCGGACCGGTCTCTGGGACGTTGACGTGGTCGTACCACATCCGCTCGTTGAGGTTGTGGAAGAGCGGCAGCAGGATCATGTCGTCCCTGACGGCTTCCTCGATTTCGATGTGTGCCTCGTTGCGGAGGTCTTCGGCTTCGGGCTCGGGGTTGTCCTCGATCCGTTCCCACGCTTCCTGGGCCTTCTGGACGTTGCTAATGTCCTCGTCTTCGCCGTTGCCGTCACCGTTGCCGTCGCCGTTTCCGTCACCGTTACCGTCGCCGTTTCCATCGCCGTTGCCGTCGCCATCGTCGTCATCTCCGAGACAACCGGCGAGGGTGATACCCACTGCAGTTCCACCAGTTGCCTGCAAAAACCGCCGCCGCTTCATAGTCGAATCGCGTGACATACGTCTATTCTGGGAGAGCTTTGTGTTAAACCTACCGCTCTACCTTGATTGTTGCAAAATTGTACATATGATAGACAGCCATGTTCACTCTTGAACAGTATTGGACAGTAATACTGCCCTATTGTCCCGGCTGCTCTATCTTATTGCTTGTATCAAATGAAATCTTCTTATTATTGTTTACGGTGTAATTTGGCAACCACCTTACAGTGACCATAATGTGTCTTAATCAGTATACAACTTGTAAAGGGTTTATCCTGGCCCGTCTCCGGATCTCGGCCGACGACAGTCACTGTCAACCGGTACGTCGTCCCCCGGAATCGTCTCACCGTTTTTCGACCTCGAGTAAGAGTAACAACAGCATATCGGTCACGAAGTCGAACTGAATCTTGCACGTTTGGTCCCGTTCGCACCGCTGGACAGGGCCACTACTCCGAAACGGATCAGTCGACCATTTCGGGTTCTGTATCGGGGTCGATACTCGGTACTCGCGGAAGATTCACCGGTCTCGAGCGAGTAGCGTGCAGTGACTGATCGATATGCGACCCGGACAGACGTCCACTGGGCCGGACGACGATTCGGATCCGCTCGAACTGGACGATGCCAGACGCGGGTACACGACGCGAGTACTTCGGACACTCGTTCCACAGTGGCTCGCACGACGTGGGCTCTCGGTATCCGTCTCGACCGAGAGATCGGCATACGAGATCCACACCGGCGACGATCTCGAGATCGAGTTTACGATCGAGGTGACCAACCGACTCCCGCTCCCGGTCACCATCGTCACGTCGGGTCGGCGCACTTGGGGATGGACCGTCGACGGCGAACTCGAGGCCAGCGACGAGCGACTGTACACCGCCGACCGGCCGAACAGCCTCGAGTTCAGGGCGCTCGAAACCAAACGATTCGAGCGTACCTGGGACGGCCGATTCAAGCGAACCGGCTCGCCGACCCGGTGGGTCGAGGCCGATCCTGGCGAGTACGAAATCGGAGCGTTCGTCGCGACGCCGGACGAGCCACGACGGGATTCGACGACAGTTGTCTTGCGTTAACGTGGGTTGGAGACGAGCGTCAGTGAGAGAGGGACTCGGAACCGAAGCCGGACCCAAGTCCGAATTCGAATTTGAATCTGGGTTCGTGTTCGAACCGGCCGTCCCGATCACTCCCCACGTCCTCGATGGAGGTGACACGCGACGTAGTGGTCACCACCGCCGTACTCGCTTTCGACCGTGTAAGCCGGTTTTCGGGCCGCACAGATGCTCGGCTCCTCGAACGTCGTCCGCAGGAGGTCGGTCGCCCCATCCCACTCGCCGTCCGCGAGCAGTTCGATCGAGCGGTCGAGGACTTCGTCGACTTCGCCGCCCGGTCGCGCGTCGGTGAAGAAGCGTTCGTCGACGACGTTTCGGACCGCTGCCGGCGAATCCGCGTCCTCGAGGGCGAACGACCGGCGAGTGACCGCCCGCGTGTACGCTCGCACGTTCTCCCAGGCGACGTCGCTCATCTCGTAGATGGAGAGGGCGGCCGCAGCCGTTTGCTCGTCGAGTTCCGACCTGTCGACGTCGTCGGTCCCGGGTCGAATCAGCTTCGGACATCGCGTCCGAAACCGGCAGCCAGAGGGTGGATCGATCGGACTGGGGACGTCTCCCTCGAGCGTGCCGCGGGCGTCGGTCACGCGGGGATCCGGAATCGGAATCGAATCGAGGAGTGCGCGCGTGTAGGGGTGCTGGGGATTCTCGAATAGCTCTTCTTTCTCGGCGAGTTCGACGATGTGGCCGAGATACATCACCGCGACGCGGTCGGCGACGTATCGGACGACGCTCATGTCGTGGGAGATAAAGAGGTACGTGACACCGAACTCCTCTTGGAGTTCGTTCATGACGTTGAGCACCTGCGCCTGAACCGAGACGTCGAGTGCCGACGTCGGCTCGTCGCACATGATGAGCTCCGGGTCGGTGCTGAACGCCCGTGCGAGGTTGATCCGCTGGCGTTGCCCACCCGAGAACTCGTGGGGATACCGGTAGTAGTGTTCCGCCTCGAGACCGACCTTCTCGAGCAGTCGCTGTGCCCTGCGGGTTCGCTCCTCGGGGTCGTGGAGGTCGTGGGCTTTCATCGGCTCCTCGACGATCTGGCCGACCTTCAGCCGAGGGTTGAGCGAGGAGTGGGGATCCTGAAAGATCATTTGCATGTCCCGGCGCAACGGTCTGATCTCCCGGTCGGACAGGTCGGTCAGGTTCTGTCCCTTGAATCGGACGGTGCCATCGGTCGGCCGGTGGAGCTGGAGGACGGCGCGGGCGAGCGTGCTCTTCCCGCAGCCGCTCTCGCCGACCAGCGCGAGCGTCTCCCCTTTCCTGATGTCGAAGGAAACCTCGTCGACCGCCTGGACGTCGGACGACCCCAGTAAACTGGCGATAAAGCCAGTCTCGGAGCTGAAGTACTTCGACATGTGCTCGACTTCGACGACGGGTTCGTCCTCGGAAACCGACTCACCGCCGATCGCGTCGCTCACGGCTCTCCCTCCGTCTGCTCGAGATCTCGGTTCTCCGGCCGCTGGTCCTCGTCTATGTAGGACGTGTCCTGCTCGCTGGCGTGCTCGAGGGGGACGCTGTCCCAGTAGCCGACGTCGTCGTACTTGATACACGCGGTCCGGTGTTCGGTGTCGGGGGTCTCGCTGACGTCGACGAACTGTGGATCGACCTCCCTGCACGCCTCGCGGGCGTCGGGACAGCGGGTGTGGAACCGACACCCTCGTGGCGGATCGATCGCGCTGGGCATCGTTCCGACGATCGGGTTGAGTTCGTCGACGGTTCGGTCAGGCCGGGGGACCGATTCGAGCAGCGCCTTCGTGTACGGGTGTTTAGTGTCGTAGAAGATCTCGTCGACCGGTCCCTGTTCGACGATTTTGCCGAGGTACATCACGTTCACTCGATCACAGATTTCGGCGACGACGCCCATGTCGTGAGTGACCCAGATAAAACTCGTCCCGTACTCCTCTTGGAGATCGGAGACGAGATTGAGGATCTGTCCCTCGACGGTGACGTCCAGTGCGGTCGTCGGCTCGTCCGCGATGATGAGGTTCGGCCGACAGGCGAGTGCCATCGCGATGAGGACACGTTGGCGCATCCCGCCGGAGAACTCGTGTGGGTAGTCGCCAAAGCGCGCTTCGGGTTCGGGAATACCGACCTCCCGAAGGACGTCGATCCCCTCTTTTTTCGCCGCCGATCCCGAGAGGTCGCGGTTGAGTTCGATGAACTCCTGGAGTTGATTCCCGACGGTGTAGACGGGATTGAGACTCTCCATCGGGTCCTGAAAGATGATCGCGATCTCGTTGCCACGAACCTGGCTGCGCATCTGGCGGTTCGTGAGCATCTCGTCTTTCGGAACCAGCGTGCCGTCCGACCGCTCGTCGAAGCCGACGATCGTCGTGTCCTGATAGGTGATTTCACCGGCCACGATCTCGCCGGGTTCCTCGATCAGCCGGAGGATGCTGGTCGTCGCGACGCTCTTGCCCGCGCCGGACTCGCCGACGATACCGACGATCTCGCCCTGGCGGACGTCGAAGGAGATGTCGTCGACCGCACGGACGACGCCCTGTTCGGTGTAGAAGTGCGTCCGCAGCCCGTCGACCGAGAGAATCGTGTTCTGGTTCATGGTCGTATCAGTGTCAGTTGTCGATACGGGGGTCGAGTGCGTCCTGAAGGCCGTCTCCGAAGAGATTGAAGCCCATGATGGTGATCAGGATCGCGACGCCCGGCCAGATACTCATCCACGGGTTCACGTGCATTTGGCCGTGGGCGTGGTTGAGCATCTGTCCCCAGTCGGGGGTCGGTGGCTGCGCGCCGTACCCGAGAAACGAGAGGCCGGCGACGATGAGGATCGCGAAGCCGATCTGGAGCGTCGCGTACACCAACACCGGTGCGAAGCTGTTCGGGATGACGTGGCGTCTGATGATGTTGCGGTCTTTGACGCCGGCCGCACGCGCCGCCTCGATGTAGTCCATCTCACGGACGCTCAACACCCGACTGCGGATGATGCGCGAGAACACGGGGATCGTCGCGATGCCGACCCCGAGGACGGCGTAGATGACGTCCGGATTGCCGCCGCTGACGAAGACGGTGAACACGATCACCAGCACGAGTGCGGGGATCGAGTAGATGATTTCGACGAACCGCATCAACACGTCGTCGATCCTGCCGCCGTAGTACCCCGCGACGGCTCCGATGAGGACGCCCCCGGTCAACCCGAGGAAGGTCGCGAAGAACCCGACGGCCATCGACACTCTGGCGCCGTAGATGATTCGGGAGAGATAGTCTCGGCCGGCCTGATCGGTCCCGAGGGGATTCGCCCACGAGCCGCCCTCGGCGAACACGGGCGGCTGGTACGGTTCCATCTCGGTCGGCGGCGGCATTCGTTCGGGGTTCTCGAGCACCGGTAGCCACTCGCCGATGGTGTAGTCGGGATACACTCCCATCGTCGCCCGCGAGAGGTTGGCGTCGACGGCGGAGAACACCGCAATCGAGGTAGCGATCGCGATGACGTAGAGGCCGAAGCGAGCTGTCGGATCGCCTTTGACCTGTTGAAAGGTGTGTCGCCACCCGATCTGGGGTTCCCCGCCGCCGTCTTTGCCGTCGAGTTGTCCTTCGGTCGTGGCCATGATTTTTACTCTCTATCACCGTAGCTCACGCGCGGGTCGACGTACGCGTAAGAGATGTCCGTGATGATGACGCCGATCACGAAGATCGTTGCCAGCACGATCGTGACGCCCATCACCACCTGGTAGTCTAGCTGCTGTATCGACTGGATCAGCAGTCGTCCCATACCGTTGATCTCGAAGACCGTCTCGATGAGCACCGCGCCCCCGAGGGCCGTCGAGAGGTTCAGTCCGACGATCGTGATGATCGGTAGTTGGGCGGCTCTGAACGCGTGCTTCCGGAGGATCGTTCGTTCCGGAACGCCGTACGCACGGGCGAGTTGGACGTAATCTTCCTGCAAGCTCTCGACCATCGAGGACCGTTCGATGCGCATGATCGTCGCCATCTGGAGCGTCCCGAGTGCGACCATCGGCAACAGCAGGTGGCGTATCGTCTGATAGTACAGCTCGAGTCGGCCGTCGAAGCCGTAGTGGGCCGGATCACGCCACGGGTAGACGAGCCGACCCGAGGGTAACCAGCCGAGCCACACCGCGAAGATGAGGATCAGCATGATGCCGATCCAGAACGAGGGCGTGCTCACGCCGACCAGCGCGACGAGCCGCGAGACGTGGTCGGTCGGTTCGTTGCGTCGCTTCGCTGCGAGCACGCCCAGTGGGACGGCCGTCACGAGCGCGAAGACGAACGCCGAGAACACGAGCATCAGGGTCGGCCCGAGTCGGATCCACATCAACTGGGACACCGGCATGTCACGGTGGAAGCTGTAGCCGAGGTCGCCCTGAACCAGTCCCAGCATGTACGTGACGAACCGTTCGTGGAACGGCCGATCGAGCCCGTATCGGCGTTCGACGGCCTCGATGGTCTCCCGGTCTACTTCCTGACCCTCGAGCATGATCGCGACCGGGTCGCCCGGCAGCGCGTTGACCATTACGAACGTGATAAACGAGATTCCGATCAGTACCGGAATGGCCTGCACGAACCGGCTGATCGTGTACCGTAGTAGGGTCATCGTCGTGTGTCCTTCGGTGGTGTCGTTCTCTCGGCCTCGAGCAGTTCGGTCGGGCCGGGCGTCAGTCTCTGTCCGTCCAGATGACCGTCCTCCGGCAGTCGCTCTCGCGGCCGCCAGAACGTGAACTCACGTTGCCGAGCGTGACAGTCAGCACGAGTCGGCAAATATCGCACCCTCGCTCCCATCGTGGTGGTGATTCACGCGCGTGTGTCCGTCGCTCCCTCTCGAAAAGAGGGGCGGGGGATCGCTAGACGTCGACGTTGTGGTGGTCCGAGACCAGCCGCGGCTTGATCGAGGAGTGGGGATGGACCTCGAGATCCTCGACGTGTGGCAACGCGGCGATACTGTTGTGGATGCTGTACGCCGGAATGTGGACTTTGTCCTCGAGTAGCATTCGTGTCGCCTGGTCGTACAGGTCGAAGCGCTCGTCCTCGTCGAAGGTTTCGCGGGCGTCGCGAATCGTCTGGTGGAACTCCGAATTGTCGTAGTAGTGACCCTGCGTGACACCCTCGTTCTCCTCGTGGAACAGCGCCCAGTAGTATGCGTCGGGGTCGTTGTGACCGGTCCAGCCGAGCGTGTACGCGGCGTAGTCGTCCGCGTCACCGGTCGTGTACCGGTCGAGAAACTCACCCCACGAGAGACTTCGGACCTGCGGGTTGATGTCGACGCCGAACTGGGTCATCTCGCCGAGTCGCGCCGCGACCCGCTCCATCAGTGCGATTCGGATGTCGTCCGGCGGCGCGATCAGTTCGGGCTCCCAGCCGTCGGGGACGTGTCCCTCCATCATCTCCGCCGCTTGTTCGGGGTCGTACTCGTTTTCCATTTCGGCGTACTCGTCGGCGGGGAAGCCCCACTCCTCGAGCACGGACGGTCCCATCGGTGCGACCGCGTTCTCCCCGAGTTCGCCGATGATGTCGTCGATGAAGGCCGACGCGGAGAACGTGTGATCGATCGCGTTGCGTACCTCGGGTTCCTGTGTCGGCCCGTCGTTACAGTTGAACGCGATGTAGAAGTACGAGATGCTCGGCGTGTTGTACACCTCGACACCGTCCTCGCCGTCGAGTAGTTCGTAGTCAGCCGGCGGAATCCCCGTTATGAAGTCTGTATCGCCCGCGCGGATCTGTGCGGTACGTGCCGCGTCGTCCTCGGTTGCGACCCAGCGTACCTCCTCGACGTTCGGAAGCGGTTCGTCCCAGTAGTCGTCCCATCGCACCATGTCGAAGAATTCGCCTTCCGCGTGGTCGACGTACTGGTACGGACCGGAGCCGACGGGATCGTCGACGTTGTACGATCGTTCGGCCGGGTCCACGTCTTCCTCCTCGAGTCGGAGATCCATATTGACGATGTTGGTTGCGAGGGTCATCGTCGGAAACGGACCATACGGTTCGAGGAGATCGAACTGAACGGTGTGCTCGTCGATCGTATCCGACGCCTCGATGTCGATCATGTCGAAGGTCGGCGCGTTGTCGGTCTCCTCTTCGACTGGTGCCGTAAAGGAGTGCAGGACGTCTTCGGCCGTGAGCGGATCGCCGTTGTGGAACTCGATGCCGTCTTCGATCTCGACGATGTACCGCATGCCGTCCTCTTCGACCTCCGGCTCGCCGACGGCGACTTTCGGTTCGATCTCCAGTTCCGGACCGAACTCGTACAGTCCGTCGTAGATGTGGTTCGCGATTCGAGCGGAGTACGCGTCGTTCAGTACGACCGGGTCGTAGTCCTGTGCCGGTTCGACCTGCTGGGTGATGTGAATCGAACCGTCTCCTTCCTGTGCGCCCACCTGTCCGCTATACCCGAGAAGGAAGGACGTCGACACTGCGCCCCCCATCGCGAGTATCTGCCGTCGAGTTATGTCTCTCTGTGACATGCCACCATTCTACGAACCGTCCCATCTATGTAACTCGCATCGTAACAGAAAGCAAGAGACTATTTCTATATTACAAAAATGTATTATCCTTATATATGATATCCGGTCTCTCATCCAATAGTATATTACTGAACGACCTCCCGCCAGCAATCGCCGAGCCCGGAGCGGCGGACCGGTGAACTTTTTCTATTCCGGAATCGTGGTAGCTCGTATGAACTACAGGGAAGTCGAGGCAACCGCGGAGTACGTTGCCCGCCTCGAGACGGGCGCTGACTGGCGGGCGGAGATCGAGTCGCTGGCCGACGAGGTCGAGGCCGACGCCGGCTGGTTCACCGCTCTCGGCGCCGTCCAGGACGCCGAAATCTGGTTTTACGACCAGGAGACCCTCGAGTACGAACCCGTCGAGTTCGACGAACCGCTGGAAGTGGCCAGTTGCGTCGGTAACGTTTCCTTGCTCGACGGCGACCGCTTCGCTCACACCCACGCCGTCCTCTCTCGACCCGACGGCGAGACGCTCGCGGGTCATCTGAACGCGGCGACGGTCTGGGCGGGCGAGGTTCAGTTGCGCGTCTTCGAGGAGCCACTCGAGCGCACTCACGACGAGACCACCGATCTGGACCTCTGGTTCTAACATGCGAGACGAAGACGAACAGTACTTCCAGCGCCTCGAGAACCGCCTCGACGAGGCCTTCGACGTCGCCGAGGAGGCCAAGCGACGCGGCGGCGACCCAGAACCCGAAGTCGAGATTCCGGTCGCCAGAGACATGGCCGACCGCGTCGAGAACATCCTCGGAATCGACGGCGTCGCAGAGCGGGTGCGCGAACTCGAGGAGCAGATGTCTCGGGAGGAGGCGGCGCTCGCGCTCGCGGAGGACTTCGCGGAGGGACGCGTCGGCGACTACGAGACCAAGGCGGGGAAGATCGAGGGTGCGGTCCGCACGGCGGTCGCGCTCCTGACGGAAGGTGTCGTCGCGGCCCCCATCGAGGGGATCGACAAGGTCGAGATCCTCACTAACGACGACGGCACCGAGTTCGTCAACGTCTACTACGCGGGGCCGATCCGCTCTGCGGGTGGCACCGCACAGGCACTCTCCGTGCTGGTGGCCGACTACACACGCGCGCTCGTGGGTATCGAACAGTACGTCGCTCGCAGCGAGGAGATCGAACGCTACGCCGAGGAGATCGGCCTCTACGACAAGGAGACCGGCCTCCAGTACTCCCCGAAGGACAAGGAGACGAAGTTCATCGCCAAACACCTCCCGATCATGCTCGACGGGGAGGCTACCGGCGACGAGGAGGTCTCGGGCTTTCGCGACTTAGAGCGGGTCGACACCAACTCCGCCCGCGGGGGAATGTGTCTGGTGATGGCCGAGGGGATCGCGCTGAAGGCACCCAAGATCCAGCGATACACCCGTGAACTCGACGAGATCGACTGGCCGTGGCTGCAGGATCTCATCGACGGGACGATCGGCCACGACGAGGGCGAGAACGAGGACGAGGAATCCGCAGACAGCGGAGACGACGCCGAAACCGCGGCCGAAGACGGCGAGGGTGACGACGGTGAGGCCGAGAGCGACGCGGACGACGGACCGACCGGCCCGGTCCGCGTCGAGGAGTCGACGAAGTTCCTCCGCGACCTCATCGCCGGCCGGCCGGTCTTCTCTCACCCCTGTGCGGACGGTGGATTCCGTCTTCGGTACGGCCGCGCGCGCAATCACGGGTTCGCGACCGCCGGTGTCCATCCCGCGACGATGCACCTGGTCGACGACTTCCTCGCAACCGGGACCCAGATCAAGACCGAACGCCCCGGGAAAGCCGCCGGCGTCGTCCCCGTCGACTCCATCGAAGGTCCCACGGTTCGTCTGGCCAACGGCGACGTCCGCCGCATCGACGACCCCGAGGAAGCCCTCGAGGTCAGAAACGGCGTCGAGAAGATCCTCGATCTCGGCGAGTATCTGGTGAACTACGGCGAGTTCGTCGAGAACAACCATCCGCTGGCCCCCGCCGGCTACGTCTTCGAGTGGTGGTGCCAGGACATGGACGCCGCCGGCGCGGACGTCCAGGCGATGGCCGACGACCCGCGTCTCGACCTCGAGTTTCCCACCGCCGAACAGGCCCTCGAGTGGGCGACGGAGTACGACGCGCCCCTCCATCCGACCTACACCTACCAGTGGCACGACCTCGCGGTCGAGGACTTCTGTGCGCTGGCCGACGCCGTCAGTGAGGGACGGATCGAGGACGGCACACTCGTCCTCGAGTGGACCGAACGGACCCGGGACGCCCTCGAGTCGATCGTCGTCGAACATCGCCAGCGGGAGTCGGAGGGTGACGGCCGACTCGAGCTCGACGACTGGATCCCGCTCGCACGGACGCTCGGCTGTACGGTGCCGTCGTCGGTCGACGCGCGCGTGCCGGCGAGACAGGCGATCGGTGACGGCGGGACCCAAACGATCGATGCCGAGCAGGATTCGGATCCAGACAACGTCGACGCCGAATCCGCGACACCGCTCGAGCGTACCTGGAGCGACGACGAGCTGTCGGAGCGAGCGCGGACGTGGGGCGAGGGTGACGGAGACGCAACCGGCACCAACGCCATCGAAGCGGTCAACGAGGTTGCCCCGTTCGCGGTCCGCGAGCGGGCCCCGACCCGGATCGGCAACCGAATGGGCCGCCCCGAGAAGTCCGAACGCCGGGACCTCAGCCCGCCGGTCCACACGCTGTTCCCGATCGGAGAGGCCGGCGGCGCCCAGCGCGACGTCGCGAAGGCCGGCAAACACGCCGAGACGATGTCGGATACCCCCGGTGTCGTCGAGGTTTCGATCGGCCGCCAGCGCTGTCCCGACTGCGAGACGGAGACGTTCGAGAACCGTTGT
The DNA here is from genome assembly GCA_025517485.1 of Natronoglomus mannanivorans. Classification (GTDB taxonomy): domain Archaea; phylum Halobacteriota; class Halobacteria; order Halobacteriales; family Natrialbaceae; genus Halomontanus; species Halomontanus mannanivorans. The sequence goes on from JAOPKB010000002.1 coordinate 458,628, forward strand.
CCCGACTGCAACGCCCGGACTGAACCCGACTACCGCTGTCCCGACTGCGAGACGCGGATCGAACCCGACGACGCCGGCCGCGTCGAGTGCGGTCACTGCGACCGCGAGGCGACCTGCGTCGAGCGCCGCGAGATCGACATCAACGAGCAGTACCGCGACGCCCTCGCGTCGGTCGGCGAACGCGAGAACGCCTTCGACATTCTCAAAGGCGTCAAGGGCCTGATGTCGTCGAACGAGGTCCCCGAACCGATGGAGAAGGGGATCCTCCGGGCGAAACACGACGTCTCGGCGTTCAAAGACGGCACCGTCCGCTACGACATGACGGACCTCCCCGTCTCGGCAGTGCGAGCGAGCGAACTCGACATTTCGGCGGGCCAGCTCGAGGCGCTGGGCTACGAGGAGGACATCCACGGCGAACCGCTGGTCCACGACGACCAGCTGGTCGAACTCAAAGTCCAAGACATCGTCCTCTCGGACGGTGCGGCCGAGCACGTGATGCAGATCGCAGACTTCATCGACGACCTCTTGGTACAGTACTACGGCCTCGAGCCGTTCTACGAGGTCGAGGATCGACAGGACTTGGTGGGTGAGTTGGTGTTCGGGATGGCACCGCACACGTCTGCCGCAACTGTCGGAAGAGTGATTGGATTCACGAGTGCAGCGGTCGGATACGCACATCCGTTCTTTCACGCGGCGAAACGTCGGAACTGTTTCCACCCAGACTCGAAATTGTGGATCCAAGACGAGAACGACGAATGGGCCCACGAATCGATCCAAACGGTCGTCGAACAACGGTTAACGGATCCCAGCGAAGATGATATTGGAACACTCGTTCAAGATGTCGACGGGCTCACTGTTCCGTCAGTAACTGCTGACGGGACGCCGGTCGAACGCCCGGTCGAGACGGTTTCGAAACATCCAGCACCTGATCACCTCGTTCGCGTCGAAACACGGAGTGGTCAAACGCTAAAGGTAACTCCCGACCACACGTTCCGACGATGGACACCATCAGGGCTAGAAGCTATCGAAGCACGCTCACTCTCGACTGGCGACGAACTCCCGACTCCGAAATCGGTCGATATCGAAGGAACGCCAAAGTCAATCGATCTGCTCGAGGCGTTTATCGAGACTGACGGAATTCCGAACAAATCTCTCGTCGTTCGAGGTCTCGGAAGTAACCGAATCAAAACTCTTCTCGACGATGCGACGCCGGCAGATACGTATCTTAAACCGGTCGCAGAACGGTTGGATCTGTCTCAATCAACGGTTTATAATTGGATCAACCGGGACAGCGTTCCAGTCGAACCGCTCCTATCGCTGTTCGATACTGCAGAACTCCTCAAGCGCGTTCCTGACGACGTGACGCTCGGTGTGAAGCGTGATACAGCGAGTGTACAGCGACACTTCGATATCGACGAATCCGTTGCAACACTGCTCGGATACTACGCCGCCGAAGGGTTCACGCGTCGCGAAGATGGATCGTTCTATCAAACGACCATTTGCACGCCCGACGAATCTGCTCGAGATGAAATTATCGGTACCTTTGAGAACGCGTTATCGATTGATGCGTTCGAAGAAAGCGAGTGGAAGGTGACTGTTTCGAGTCGGCTCGTCTCGACACTGTTCGCAGATGTACTCAATCTCGGCGCGACCGCAGAGGCAAAGCGGATTCCCAGTTATATTCTGGATAGTCCCCGATCACATTTACGTGCATTCTTGGCTGCGTACTTTAGCGGTGATGGGAGTACATCGAGCAATCGAATCGAGATTCGAGCACACACGATAAGCGATGAGCTCGCGATAGATCTCGTCGCCGCACTCAAGCGGTTCGGTATTGCGACGAAAATGTATCGTGAAACGCGTCGCCCGTCTACCGGCGCAGTTGCTGAGTTCTATGCCGACGACGAACCGGTACCGGAATTCCAATCATGGGTTCTGAAGATATCATCCGAGAACGCCGCCCGGTTCGCGGATCGAATCGGATTCCATCTCGAGAGAAAACAAAAGACGATTGATACTGTTCTCGAGACGACAGAACTTCGTACACAACGAATATTCGCTGACGGTGGTGATGTATGGCTTGATGAAGTTACCTCTATTGAGATTGTCGAAAGTGATATAGATAACACATATTGTCTTACTGTCGATGAAACAAATACACTTGTCGTAAACGACGTATTCGTCGGTCAATGTGACGGCGACGAGGACTGCGTGATGTTACTCCTCGATGGACTCCTGAATTTCAGTAAATCGTTCTTGCCGGACAAACGCGGTGGGAAGATGGACGCCCCGCTCGTGATGTCCTCGAGGATCGACCCCTCCGAGATCGACGACGAAGCACACAATATGGACGTCGTCTCGCAGTACCCCCGCGAGTTCTACGAGGCCACCCTCGAGATGGCCGACCCCGGCGAGGTCGACGTCGAGATCGCCGAGGATACCCTCGGCACCGACGAGGAGTACACCGGCTTCGAGCACACCCACGACACCACCGACATCGCGATGGGGCCGGACCTCTCGGCGTACAAGACGCTCGGCTCGATGATGGACAAGATGGACGCCCAACTCGAGCTTTCGCGGAAACTGCTCGCCGTCGACCAGACGGACGTCGCCGAGCGAGTCATCGAGGGCCACTTCCTGCCCGACCTCATCGGGAACCTGCGGGCGTTCTCCCGACAGGAGACCCGGTGTCTGGACTGCGGCGAGAAGTTCCGGCGGATGCCCCTGACCGAGACCTGCCGGGAGTGTGGCGGCCGGGTCAACCTCACGGTCCATCAGGGGTCGGTCAACAAGTACATGCAGACCTCGATCAACGTCGCCGAGGAGTACGGCTGTCGAGAGTACACCAAACAGCGACTCGAAGTCCTCGAGAAATCGCTCGAGAGCGTCTTCGAGAACGACAAAAACAAGCAGTCAGGTATCGAGGACTTCATGTGACGACTTTTTTGGCGGGACTCGTGACTGCACTTCAAGCGGTCCGTCCACCGTCTCGAGCGGCCGATTGACATCCTCCCCGCCCTGAAGGGCGGGACTTTCTCCTTGATTCTCCGTAACAATGCGCGCTGTGGCTTTATTGACCTCGCCAGCGTGCGATGATTATGGGAGACACAGGCGAGACACCGGCCAGAAAAGGTGACGAGGAGGCCGTCGAGGCGCTCGAGGAGGTCGAGTTCGGACAGCCGGTCTACGACGAGGACGGGACCGAACTCGGAACGGTTCGTGGGTTCGATCGGAGCGGTTTCTTCGTGACGACTCGAGAGGGAATCGAGGCGTTGTCGGTCGAACACGCGGTCTCGCCGGCGGAGTTCGGCGAGGCCCAGCTGATGTGGCGGTGTATCAAGTGCGGTGAGATGGGCGAGATCAACAAGGGGCTACCGGAGGAGTGTCCCAACTGTGGCGTCGAGAAGGAGAGTCTGATGTACTGGACGGAAGACTGAGATCGAGGTGTCGACTGGTCGTGTCGACCGGCTTTATGCCGCTGCGTGTGGTATAGTTCACCATGTCAGACAGCACCAATACCACCAGGCTCGGATTCGGAACGGCAGTGTACGTCGAAGACGGCACGAAGATCGGGACGGTCCGTGGAATCGACGAAGACGGCGTCCACGTCACCTTCCGGCAGGGACTCGAGGAACTCAGCGTCGAGCACATCCGTTCGACACCGGACTTTGGCGAGGCGGAACTGATGTGGAAGTGTCTCGAGTGTGGTCGAATGGGCGAACTCGACCGAGATCTTCCCAGTGAGTGCCCCGACTGTGGGGTGAGCAAAGAACAGTTGTACTACTGGACCGAGGACTGACGCGTTCGGCGCGAATCCATCGGTCCACATCCATTGTTGGGACTCGAGTGTTCCACGACCCAAGCGTACCGATTTATCCGTCTCCGCGCACCTTCTCGAGCCATGGAGATCGTCGTCTTCGGGGCCGGCAGTCTGGGCAGTCTCGTCGGGGGACTACTCGCACAGGTGCACGACGTGACGCTCGTCACGCGGTCCGCTCACGCTGACGCGATCCGCGAGCACGGCCTCGAACTCACGGGCGAGTTCGAGACGGTCGTCCACCCCGAGGTGACGACCGATGGGAGCGATCTCGCGGCCGACCTCGCGGTCGTGGCAGTCAAATCGTTCGACACCGAGACGGCGGCGCGGACGCTCTCGACCGGACGGTTCGACGCCGTCTGCTCGCTCCAGAACGGAATGGGAAACGAGGCCACGCTCGAGACCCACCTCGACGCGCCGATTCTCGCGGGGACGGCGACGTACGGAGCCGTCCGCCGCGAGCCGGGCGTCGTCGACTGTACCGGCCTCGGGGAGGTCGTCCTCGGCGCCCACGACGGCGGGCCCTCACCGGTCGCCGACCGCGTCGGTACGGCTTTCGACGCGGCGGATCTCGAGACGACCGTCGCCGACGACATGCCCCGTCGGCTGTGGGAGAAACTCGCGGTCAACGCCGGGATCAACGCCGTTACGGCGCTCGCCCGAACCGAGAACGGCGCCGTCCTCGAGCGTCCGGCGATCGAGATCGCGCGAACGGCGACCCGCGAGGCCGCCCGGACGGCCCGCGCCCGCGACGTCTCTCTTTCGAACCGGGAGGCCCTCGCTGCGATGACGTCGGTCGCCGAGCGGACGGCGACGAACACGTCTTCGATGTGCCAGGACGTTCGGGCGGGGCGACGAACCGAGATCGACGCGATCAACGGGTTCGTGGTCGACGGGGCCGAGGCGACGGGACTCGAGGTGCCGACGAACCGGGTGCTCACGGCGTTGATTCGAACCTGGGAGCGAGGACAGGGGATTCGGTAGCCGAGTCGATCTGCTGTCCGGTTTCCCCGCCCCTCTCAATCGATCCGCTCGGCCGGCACGCCCGCGACGGCTGCACCTGCCTCGACCGACTCGAGGACGACGGCGCCGGCACCGACAGAGGCCCCCTCGCCGATCGTGATATCGCCCAGCAGCGTCGCGTTCGCGCCGATGTCGACGCCGTCTTCGACCGTCGGGTGGCGCTTCACCGGCTCGTCGACGTTCCCGCCGAGCGTGACGCCGTGGTGCAGATGGACGTCGTCGCCGATGACCGCTGTTTCGCCGACGACGACGCCCATCCCGTGGTCGATCGTGACACGTCGACCGATCGTCGCAGCGGGGTGAATCTCGACACCGGTCGCCCCGCGAACGAGATGGGACAGCAGTCGCGCCGTGAGCTGCCAGCCCCGATCCCAAAGCCAGTGAGAGACTCGATGCCCCCAGACGGCGTGGAGGCCAGGATAACACAGCAGTACCTCGAGCGGGCGCTTGGCTGCTGGATCACGGGTCAGCATCGCCCGGACGTCTTCACGGATGCGCTCGAACATGCCTCGTTCTCGTCGAACTCGTCGTTCCCGTTCGGTTCCGGTTCTGGTTCCGGTCCCACCCTCGATCACGAGGCCGAATCGATGAGTGAACACGCGACCGACAACACCCGCTCGCGCTCGCGCCACGACGTCGGTTTCGGTTGCGATTCTCGACGCGGGTGTCGTCGGAATACACCATGCAGTCCCTTTCGAACGACCTGATATAAATGCCGACGACTCGAGCGACCGTCGCTATCGATCGCGACCGGACCCAAACGGCCTCGTTCGTGATCGATTTCGCTCGAGGCTGTCGTCTGTGTCGCCGATCGCAACTATCTAAATAATTAATTACTATGAATATGGTGTGGTTGGCATGTCTTCGAGCCCCGAAATCGGGAGAGACGTCACTCGAGCCATCGGCTCTCTCCGTTAAAAACTAAAAAATCTGGGAACCGGACGACTCGAGTCGCCTCAGAACGGCGCCTGCGGGCCTTCGTCGCTGTCGCCGTCGTCGTCGACCGTTTCACCGGGGAAGGATGGACTCATGCCACCGTCGTGGCCGCCGGAGTCGCCTTCCATGCCGGTCTGGGCGTGGACCTTCGTGATCTCCGGAATCTCCTTGACCATTCGGCTCTTGATCGCCTGAATCGTCATCGGCGAGATCCCACAGCCGCTGCAGGCGCCGCCGAGCGCGATCGAGACTTCGCCGGATTCGCGGTCGATGTCCTGAATCGCCGCGCTCCCGCCGTGCATCTGGATCTGTGGGAAGTTCCGTCGCAGGAAGTTCGCGACGCGCTCTTCGAGGTCGTCTCCGTCGTTTTGCGTGTCCGTGCTCATGTACTGTCGTTGGTGGCCAGCCTCCTTAGGCCTTCCGTCGTCAGTGTTCGGTCGCGGGCTCGAGTCGAGTGACTCTCGATCCGCGTTCCGTCCCGAGGTCTGAGTCGAATCAGACCCCGAACACGCGCTGGAGTTCCGACTCGATCTCCTCGAGGTAGGTCTCGAGAACCGTTTCGAACTTCTCCTTCTCGACGAGAACGCCGGTAAGCCGCTCGTACGGGTCGTCGGGGAGGTCGATCCGGAACTCGCCGTCTCCCTCGTAGAAGGGTTCGCTTTCGTTCAACACCTGCTGGTCGATGCCGTGGATCAGCTGGGAGTCGTAGCGGTCGTTCATCCGGTTGAACGCGTTCTTGTACGCCTGCTGGAGCTCCGGAAAGTAGTTGGCGTACTTGTCTTCGAACTTCTCGGGGTCGAAGTCGGCCATGTTCGAACGAATGGAAGGCGAGGACAAAAGTCGGCCGATCGGTCACCGACACCGTCAGTTACTCGGAACTCTCACGACGGGTGATACGGTATTGGCTCCCTACATACGTGGGATGCGAACGCAAGCCGAATCCACACCCCCTCCTGTCTCGTCAAGTAGATTGCATGCCACCCGATCAGAACCCCATTCCGCGGGAGCGGCTCCCGCCGGCGTGGGGACTGGCCGATCACTGCGACGAGTACATCCAGTACCGTCGCAATCGGCCCTCGATCGAACTGATCGCCGCCCAGACCGACGCCGATAGCTCACATCCGGTGCTCGGTCTCGAGCGATGCTGGGAGCTTCGCTACCGCTACCCGGTCGGCGAAGTCCCGGTCGCAGACTCCGTCGGCCGCGTCTCGACACGACACGCCGCTCTCGAGGGGCTCCTCGAGTGTATGCACCGCGTTCACGACCGCGTCGAGGACCTCCACGATCCACTCGAGATCCAGGCCGTGCTCGACGGCGTTACGCTCGGAAACTTCGTACCGGACGGCACGTCGAAAGTACCGTAGCCTCGTTCGACGTCGGATCGGCGACGATCACTCCCTTCTCCGACGGCGTTTTCGTGCTTCCAATCACGTGTAGTGTGCCGCTCGATTGATCGGTCGTTCACGTTCGACGCACCGATATGCCGATCACATCTCTTATATTACATACTTCTGTAACGGACACGTTCTCGAAGGCGTAACATCGGTTGGTCGCAGTGGGATTCTGGTCTGTGAACCGTCTCGAACGGATAAATAACCGATAAGGGCAGATCTGTCCCGATACTTCGACGTTCCCGTTTCGGAGTTGATCTCGTTTTGGATCAGTTGAAAGACAGAACGTGATGTGACGATACACTGGACTCAGACGCTCTCGAGCGGAATTTTCTCCCCAACCATATCGAGATGATATGATCCTCTAGCAGCGTTTTTCTCACCTAATAAGATATACTATTATAGATGTGTTGGCAACTACTCCACAGATCTTACATTCGTCTTCTCTCGGTTCCGGTCCGTTTTTTGGCGAATCGGCACCTGATCTCCCTTTCCGGACCTCGGCCCCGTTCTCCCCGAAATTACCGTCGCCACTGACGTTCAACAGCACCGATCGGTCGTCGTCACGGCGACAAACTGGCTGACGTCTCGAGAACCTCGAGATCAGCGCTCGTTCTCGAGATCGATCTCGACCGTCTCACCGCGATCTGCCGCCTCGTAGATGGCCCGGATCGTCCGCATATCGTCGAGTCCGTGCCGGCCGTCGGGGAGGATTTCCGCGCCCGTGAGGACGCGGTCGGCGAAGTAGTCGAACTCCTCGCGCATCTCCTCGGTCGCCTCGAAGTCGGTCTCTTCGATCTCGGCTCGCAGGCTCCCTTTCGAGACGTGCAACGTCGCCTCGCCGTGGAACGCCGGTGACAACTCGAGTTGCCCTTCGGTCCCGATTATCTTGAGGTGCGTGTCTGTCTGTGCGTTCTGACTCGCCGTACAGCTCAGGAGAATCCCACCCTCGAGGGTGAGCGTGAACGAGGCGAACTCGTCGGGGACGTCGGCGAAGGCCTCGTGTTCGGATCGCATTCGAGCCGACGCGTCCACGGGGTCGCGCTCGAGAACGAATCGGGCGGTGTTGATCGGATAGATCCCCAGGTCCATCACGCTCGTCCCGTAGCCCGTCACGTCCGGGTTCAGCCGCCACTGGTCGGGGTCGGGGATCATCTCGAGGACCGGCTGGGTGTTGTTGCCGTAGACCTGCAGGGGCTCGCCGATGAACCCGCTCTCGACGAGTTCTTTCGCCCGGCGGACCGCGGGTTCGGTGTGCATTCGGTAGGCGGTCATCAGCGGAATGTCGGCCTCTTCGGCGGCCGCGACCAGTTTCTCGGCGCGCTCGACGGTCGCCTCGAGGGGTTTCTCACAGAGGACCGCCTTGTCGAGGGCGGCGGCGGTCTCGACGTGCTCTAAGTGGTAGGCGTTCGGCGTGCCGACGTAGACGGCGTCGTACTCGTCGGCGGCCACTCCGTCGTGGTACTCGTCGTAGGTCAACCCCCGTTCGGCGCCGTGTTCGTCGGCCAGGTTCTGGGCTTTCTCCGTCGAACTGCTGACGAGGACGGTCGTCTCACAGAGATCAGAGTCCTCGATCGCGGGGATCGCGACGTCGACGGTCCACCAGCCCAGTCCGATCAGTGCGAGTCTGACAGTCCCCTCGGTGGTCGTCTGCCAGTCCCGTTCCGTGTACCGCTCGAGTCCAGTTCCGAGATCCATACGCGTTCATGTCGCGAGGGGGAGTAAAACCGTTCGGATACCGGTTGCAACTGTCCTCGAGCGTGGTGAGCGGGTTCGTACTCACGAAGTCAGTGTCGTCCGACACCCGTTTTTGGAACTCTGAGATGAACAGACGACGACAACCACGGTCTCTCCGCACCACTCGGCGTTTCGGTCGCCGAAGGAGATGCGGTCGGCTCCACTCTCGGACCCGTCCGCGAACCGCTGGTCGAATCCGTTGCGATGGGTGCCACCGTGTAACCGACGTCTGTTGCTCCTCGGGGCGTTCGAGACCGCCGAAATCGACCGCCAATCCGGTCGTGACGGTCTTCGTTCCGTCTGACGTTACGCAGGAACCGATCTCATGATATTTAGGGTCGCCACACGAACGCTCATCTATGACACAGCCCGACTCCGCCGATGTTCGCGTCGGCGTCCGAACGCGCTCGCTCGCTCAATCGCGTCTCCAGTACATCCGGCAACTCGGCGCGACCGACATCTTCGTCGACCACGCCGACGTCGAGGAGGAACCCGACGAGTTCAACGACCGGATCGGAACCGACACCCTCGAGGTCGGCCGCGACGCCATCCCCACGGTCGAAGAGCTCGACGCCGCCAAACAGCGCGTCGAAGACGCCGGACTGACGCTTCGTGGTATCCAGTCGCTGCCCTACTCGCTGTACGGCGACATCATGTTCGACCGCGAGGGGAAAGAAGAGGCCTTAGAGCAAATCACGACGCTCGTCCGTAACCTCGGCGAGGCCGACATCCCCATTCTGGGCTATCAGTGGAACCCCCGCGGGGTCGTCCCGATGCGGACCTCACCGGTCGAGATTCGCGGCGAGGCTCTCGGCACCGCCTTCGACTACGACGAACTCGAGGATCCCGACGCGCTGGCGCCGGGACTCGACCGGGAGTACACCGAGGAGGAGTTCTGGGAGAACTACCACGAGTTCGTCGAGACGGTGTTGCCGGTCGCCGAGGAAGCCGACGTCACGCTCGCCCTCCACCCGGTCGATCCGCCGGTGTTCGAGTCGCTGGGCGGGATTCCGCGGCTGTGCTGTAACGTGGCGAACTTCGAGAAGGCGATGAGTCTGGTCGAAAGCGACCACCACGGCCTGAAGTTCTGTCTGGGCTGTTTCTCCCAGATGGGCGAGGACGTCCACGAGGTGCTCCGCCGGTTCGCCGAGCGCGATCAACTGATCTTCATCCACTTCCGGGACGTCGTCGGCACCGTGCCGAAGTTCCACGAGACGTTCGTCGACGAGGGCAACTTCGATACCGTCGAGGTCGTCCGGACGCTCTACGACATCGGCTACGACGGCGTCGTGATCCCCGACCACGTCCCGAAGATGGTCGGCGACGACGACTGGCGTCACCGCGCCCGCGGGTTCACGGTCGGCTACCTCCGTGGCGTCATCGATACCGTCGACTCCGAACAGTAGGCGGTCGGTTTTGGTGCTGTCGTCGGTAATCGGTCTCGAGTCGTCCGATCAGGAGATCGTGACGGTGATCTCGTGGGTCGTCGCAGTGCCCTCGTTGTTCGTCGCCGTGAGCCCCACGGTGTAGCTCCCCGCGGTGTCGTAGGCGTGTTGGGCCCACCAGCCACTGGCCGTGGTGCCGTCGCCGAAGTCCCACTCGAGGGAGTCGATCCAGTTGTCGTCTCCAGACGTGTCCTCGGGCTCGAAAGTGATCGATTCGCCGGTCGACGCCTCGGTCGTACTCGGGTCGACCTCGGCGATGTAGCTTCCGTCGTCTCCATCGTTCCCGCCGTCGTCTCCATCGCCATCGTCGCCGTTTCCGTCGTCTCCACCGTCGTCACCGCCGTTTCCACCACCAGACTCCCCGTCGGCGGCCTCCTCGAGCCACTGTCGGATGTACCAGCCTTCCTGGTCGTAATCGTCTTTGAGCGTCCAGGGTTCGCCGGCTCCCTCGTCGGGGGAGTCGAAGAAGGTCGGGGCCCAGGAGTCGTCGAAACACCAGGCGAACCAGCCCATATTCTCGTAGGAGTCCATCCACTCGCGGAAGTCTTCGCCCCACTCGGAGGTGGTGCCGTACTCGACTGTCTCCTCGAACTCCTCGTCGGGGTCCCAGCCGAACTCGGTGCAGATCACCGGAACGTCCTCGGCGGGTGCGCCGTACTCGTCGTCGAACTCGTCGGGATGGCCGTTCGCGGGATAGATGTGGGAGGCGTAGATCAGGTTCTCGCCTTCGAAGGGGTGGTCGGGCGCGAACTGCGTCTCGGAGGTCCAGTCGGGCGAGCCGATAATGATCGGTGTCTCCGGCGCGTGGGATCTAACGAGGTCGACCCACGGCTGGGCGACGTCGCGCCAGAGCAGCCAGGAGTCCTCGCGGCTCTCGACCTGCTCGCCGTACTCGCCGTACTGGCCCCACGTCACCGGGACGGTCGGCTCGTTGAACAGCTCGAAGAGGACGTGCTCCTCGTCGGCGAACTCGGGGGCGACCGCGCTCCAGAACTCGGTCATCATCTCGTCGGTGCCGACGTCGGCTTCGAACCCGAGGTCGTCCGTACTGTCGGCCCAGCCGTCGTCGACCATGTCCTCCGCACACCCCTCTGCGTCGGCGTACGGCCGGATCATGTGGAAGTCGATCACCGCGTAGACGCCCCGGTCCTCGAGGAGGTCGACTGCGGGGCGGAGCAGTTCGTCGACGATGTAGTCCATCCCGTGGTCGACGACCGCGTGCTCCGTGATCGGGAGCCGGATCGTGTTCGGATGCCACTGCTCGCCGTCGGTTGCGTGCTCGAGAATCTCCGTCTGCGTTCTGGGGTGGTGGTCGGCCAGGAAGTCGAGGCTCGCGGTCGCGAACCCACGCGGTGTGACGTCGTTACCGTCCGGATCTCGGATCCATCGACCTTCGGTGTGCAATCGTGGTGTCGGGTCTCCGACGGCGCTCACCGAGCCGGTCAGCCCGGTGAGAGCGAGCCCACCGACGGTGAGGCCGGTCGCCTGCAGGACTCGTCGACGCGAGAGGTCGTGGCCGTGCGCTGGTGGTCGTTCTCGTCCGGAGCGTCCGCTACCGTGACTGTCGCCATCATCTACCATTGCAACTGCACAATAATTAACTATCATAATAAAAATTCCGGCAACGATTAGATCTCTATCATAATTCGACCGACTGAGTCTTTTTAGAAATCAACTTCATCTAACCCGAAGACAGATATGCAGTCAGTATCTGACTGCATAAATTCTGAGCACTTCGCGAGTGCAACGTCCGAACCCACAGACGGTCTTCGAAATCTTCACTCGAAACCGAAGTAAGAAGGGAACAGTAAAGAGACTGTACTGACACGTTCGATTATGCGATACGAGAGATATCACACCGAACCCGACGGGCCGCTCGTCGAAACTGACACGGGCGTACTGAAGCTACAGGTCGTAGACGCCGCGATCGTCAGGGTCGTCGCGACCGAGGACGAACCCGCGGCGATCACCGCTCCGGACGAGAACAGCCCGATGATCGTCCCGCAGGACGAGACGGCCGACACCGAGTGGTCGGTGACCGAAACGGCCGAGACGGTCTCCCTCGAGACCGACGCGCTGTCCGTCGACCTCGAGAAGGACACCTGCGCGCTCACCTGGCGCGACGCCGACGGCGACCGCCTCGTCCGCGAACCCCCCGAGGGAGGGAAGGAACTCCATACCGTCGACGTCGGCGAGATGGCCGGCGAAAACGCTGCGACCCCACTCGAGACCCTCGATCGAGAGGCCTACTCGACGAAACTCGCCCTCGAGTTCGCCGAGGACGAAGCCATCTACGGGCTCGGCCAGCACGACGACGGCATCTCGAACTACCGCGGTAACTCCCAGTACCTCTACCAGCACAATACGAAGGTGTCGATGCCGGTCATCGCCTCCACGCGCGGGTACGGGATCCTCTTCGACAGCTACTCGCTGTCGACGTTTCACGACGACCAGCACGGGAGCTACTTCTGGTCTGAGTGTACGGACGCGCTCGACTTCTACTTCGTCTACGGGCCGGAACTCGACGCCGTCGTCTCCGGCTTCCGCCAGCTCACCGGGCGGGCGACGATGCTTCCGAAGTGGTCCTATGGCTACGTCCAGTCCAAAGAGCGCTACGAGACCGGCGAGGAACTCCTCGAGATCGTCGACGAGTACCGCGACCGAGAGATCCCCCTCGACTGCATCGTCCAGGACTGGCAGTACTGGCCCAACTCCACCGACGAGGACCCCGACTTCGAGGAGTGGGGCGGTCCGGAGGGTGACTGGGGCCGCTGGGGCCAGAAGTCCTTCGAACCCGAGCAGTTCCCAGACCCCGACGCACTCACAGAGGACCTCCACGAGAGACACGTCAACCTGATGATCTCGATCTGGCCGAACATGCTCGTCGGCGAGGACCACGAGGAGATGGCCGCGGCGGGCCACTTACTCGACGACAGCGACCTCTCCGCGCCGGACAACGAGATCCACTACTACGACGTCTTCTCCGAGGAAGCCCGCGAACTCTATTGGGAGCAGGCCGAAGAGGGGCTGTTCTCCCACGGCGTCGACGCCTGGTGGGCCGACTCGACGGAACCGTACAACCCCGACTGGGGACTCGAGGACCCGCTCGAGCCCGAACAGCGCCTCGCCCTGATCACGGGCGACTACAAGCACGTCTTCGATCCGGCCTACATCAACGCCTACTCGATCTATCAGGCCCGAGGGATCTACGAGGGCCAGCGCTCGAGCACTGAGGACAAGCGCGTTCTGAATCTGACCCGCAGCGGCTATCCGGGCCAGCAGCGCTACGGCGCGATCACCTGGTCTGGCGACATCGAGGCGACCTGGGACCGCCTCGAGAAGCAGATCGCCGATGGCCTGCAGTTCACCGCGACCGGGAACCCGAAGTGGACCCTGGACATCGGCGCCTTCTTCGTCCACGACAACACCGAGGAGGAGTTCTACGCCAACGGCGAGTACGACGCGGGCCACGACGACCTGGGCTACCGGGAGCTGTACACCCGCTGGTTCCAGCTGGGGGCCTTCCTGCCGCTGTTCCGTTCTCACGGCACCAACACGGCCCGCGAGATGTGGCGCTTCGGCGAGCCGGGCGACGCCACCTACGACACGCTCGTCAAGTTCGACGAACTGCGCTACCGGCTCCTGCCGTACATCTACTCGCTGGCCGGCTGGGAGACTCTCGAGGACTACACGACCTTCCGCCACCTCGCGTTCGACTTCCGGGAGGACCAGCGGGTTCACGACGTCACCGACCAGTTCCTCTGTGGCCCGTCGCTGATGGTCTGTCCGGTCACCGAGCCGATGTACTACGAGGCCGAATCGACGCCGCTTTCGGGGAAAGCCAAAGCCCGCGAGGTCTACCTCCCCGAGGGAACCGAGTGGTACGACTTCTGGACGGGCGAGCGCTACGACGGCGGGCAGACGATCCTCGCCGACGCGCCCCTCGAGAAGGTCCCGCTGTTCGTGCGCGCGGGTAGTATCCTGCCGATGGGACCGATCGTCCAGCACACCGACGAGAATCCCGATGCCGCGTGGGAGCTGCGGGTCTACCCCGGCCGTGACGGCTCCTTCGAACTCTACGAGGACGCCGGTGACGGCTACGAGTACGAAGACGGTGCGTACGCTACCACCGATCTCGAGTGGGACGATACCGCGAGCGCGTTGACGATCGCCGAGCGCGAGGGTTCGTTCCCCGAACTCGTCGCCGAACGCGACTTCGAGGTCGTGATCGTCGGCGAGAGCGAGGAGAGCGGTACCGGGCTCGCGGAAGTCGACGCGGAAGACGCCGACGCGACGATCGCCTACGACGGCACCGAGACGAGGACCGAACTCGAGCGCTAATCCACTGCCGGCCGGAATCGCTCGTTGCTCGCCACTGTTCGCTCGCCGCTGGACGCGACTCGCGTTCGATTGCGATCGGCATACGAACGTCTACGCATCTCTGTGTGGATTCCGCCAGTCGACGCCCCGAAGTGACACTGCTCGTCTCACGGCGACCGGCAAAAATACTGGTACTCGAGTCCATCTCGACTGATTTCCCTCTCGAGACGGGTCGCCGTCGAGTGTAATCGTTCGCTTGGTCGGGGACGAACGGACGGAAACGGATTCGTTACTCGTCGTCCTCGGCGGCTTCCTCGAGGGCCAGCGTCAGTTCCGTCTCCTCGCCCGCTTCGATGGTCAGCTCGTCTTCGGCCGTCTCGAAGCCGTCCCCTTCGACGGTCGCCGTGTACGATCCGGGTTCGACGTTCTGCATCGCTCCCTGTCCGTCCGCGAACGACTGCATCAACAGCGTGTGTCCGTCGTCGTCGGGAGTCGCACGGAACGTGATTCCCTCCGAGACGGGTTCGCCGTCCTCGTCCTCGACGTTGACGGCGAGCGTGCCGTATTGTGGTTCTTCCTCTTCTTCCTCGTTGTCGCCCTCATCGTTGTCCGTTTCTTCTTCGGTTTCAGTCGCCTCGTCGTCGCCGTTTCCGTCGTCGCCGTTCCCGTTCCCATCGTCGCCGTTCCCGTTCTCCTCCTCATCGTCGTCACCGAGACAACCCGCCAACGATGCGCTGAGCGCCGCTGTCGTTCCAAGAGTGAATCGCCGTCGGGTGATCTCAACTTCTTCCATACCGGTGAGTCACCTGCACCAACATATGATACTTTCGCTTTTCTGACACTATGTGTGTGAATGCCATACGGCGTGACGATGTCTACAATATTGCCGCTTGGCGAACCCGCTTGGTTCCCGCTGGTCACGTTGTGATATGGCACCAACACGAGTCACGGTCTGGAACGAATACGTCCACGAGCAAGAAAACGACGTGGTTGCCGACCTCTACCCCGACGGCATCCACGCCGTGATCGCCGACGCGCTCGAGGATCACGGCTACGAGACGCAGACGGCGACACTCGAGGAGCCCGAACACGGGTTGACCGAGGAGGTCCTCGAGGAGACGGACGTCCTCACCTGGTGGGGTCACGCCGCCCACGACGAGGTCGACGACGAGATCGTCGAGCGCGTCAAAGAGCAGGTCCTCGACGGAATGGGGCTGCTCGTCCTTCACTCCGGGCACTTCTCGAAGATCTTTCGCGAACTGATGGGGACGACCTGCGCGTTGAAGTGGCGCGAGGCGGCCGAACGAGAGCGTCTCTGGGTCATCGAACCGAGTCACCCGATCGCCGACGGCATCGACGACTACATCCAACTCGAGGAGGCGGAGATGTACGGTGAGCGATTCGACATTCCCCAGCCCGACACGCTGGTGTTCAACTCGTGGTTCGAGGGCGGCGAGGTGTTCCGCTCGGGCTGTTGTTACCGTCGAGGCAACGGGAAGATCTTCTACTTCCGACCGGGTCACGAGACGTACCCCGTCTACTACGACGACGACGTACAGCGAGTGCTCGCGAACGCCGTCGAGTGGGCGGCGCCGAGCGAGGATCGCTCGGAACCGGTTCTGGGCAACCACGAACCACTCGAGGAGATCGACACGAGCGACGACCGGACGGTTCACTGATCGGCCTCCGCGTGCCGCTGTCTCCCAGACGCCCGCTGGTGACAGAGGTCCGACGGCACGCGTTCCGGAGCGCGACGTGGTCGTGAACGCGTGTGCAGTCGGTAACCGGTATTTCGTTCGGCCGTCCGGCTCCTCACTACCGTCGCTATCGGTTCACCACGAACGCCAGCCCAGAGCCGTCCTCCTAACGATCATCAACGTTATTGACAGTACCGTCATCTTTTTATCGTTCTCGCGAGACACTCTCGCAGTATGAAACGAAGGACGTTTCTGTGTGGGGCTGGCGCAGTATCAGTGTCCATGATCGCCGGATGTCAGGACGATACTGAAGATATGATCAACGAGAGTCAGGAGGAACTCGAGGAAGAGGGTGAAATCGAAGAGGGAGAACTCGGCGAAGCGGACGACGAAGACGACGATTCCGCGTAACCGACCACGGCCGACCCGATTCGGCGTTACCGCTGTCACTATCGCTATCGCTACCGCTACCGAGGATCGTAACGGCCGGTACTCTTCGGAAGCCGATCACCCGATAGCGGTCCGACTGCGTCGACACTCCAGTCGACAGTTCCTCTCGATAGTTTTTCTGCCGACAGACGAGTCGCTACCTCCCGACCCGATCGTTGGGCCCCGCTCGTAGGGTCGGCTCGTCGTTTCACTCGGTGTACTCGAGTCAGTCCGTCTCGCTCTCTTCGCGTTTCGGCTCTCGGTTTCGAATCGGCACTTACTCATTCACAGAACGGAACGAATGGCATACAGAATAGCGTCCATCGCGAGTAGTCGTCTCCCGGCGGACCAACTTTACACGCCTATGGGTGTAATAATATTCTGTCGGCCGTTTCACAGTCTGTCAGTTTACTCGTGGATCGCTCTCTTTGGTCGATCTCTCTTACTCGACCACGTTTTCTGGATTTCGACTCTAATCTCTACATACAGAACGGGTCTTAGATATAGTGAACGCTGTTCCCTCTGTGTGAGCCCCCTTTCCACTCGTTCGCGTCGCACTCGACAGTTTTCGATCCGGGGCGACGCGCTGACAGGCGGTACATTAAACACCCCCGTCCACGATGGTTCGAGTGGACGCCAGGAGTTCGTCAGCCATCGAGACGGATCGTCGTTCGTGTGTTACACCGACGACTATTCGTGTCGAATCCATCCTGGGGTCTCTTTTGTATACACGTCACGGATACGTCCAACTCGACCGCTCGCTCTCTCGTCCGTGCGAGGCGCCCGACGCCCGTCCGGAGACGGTCGCCGACCTCCCCCGCCTGTCCCTTCCACCGGTTCACGTAGCGGCCGTCTTCGACGAATCACCCCGTTGCCGCCGCGGTTGCCGATCTCACCATCTGAATCACGCATATCAGGTGGTGACCGAAGCAATCGACGGCCCCAGCGAGAGCACTCGCTCGACGAGCCCGGTGACCAGTCCAACGACGACCCGCTCGCGTCGTTCCGTCCCGAATCTCCTCGAGAGGGTCAACAGCGGCTGTTCGACGCGATTCCGGTACGTCTCAGACGCGTGTTCTCTCTCGATCAGCGTCCGGTCGCTGGTGGCTACCGATAAATAGGACCGTTCCTCTCTCGACGAGTCTGCCTCTTCACTGTTCGCGACGACACGAAAAACCGACTGTTGAACCCTACTCGTCGCTCGAGACCGGCGTCAGCTGGCCGGACTCGACCATCGCCTCGAGCGGGTTATCGTCGACCTCCAGCGGGAACTCCACGCGGCCGCGCCGGCGGGCGGACTCCCAGGCGCCGAAGATGATCTCGGTCGCATTGAGCGCGTTGCGGGCGCTCAGTTCCGAGGGTTCACCGGTCTCGAGGGCGTCGACGGCCGACTGAATGCCCCGGTAGATGTACTCGACGTCGTGCATTCCTTCGCCGTCGGTCTCGAGGTCTTCCCAGCCGTCGCCCCTGCGGATTCGCAGTTCTGCGTCGGTCTCGTATGGGCCGATGTCGATCATTCCCTCGGTACCGACGATGCGATTGTGGGTCGGAATCTGGCCGACGCCGGTCATCGCGACCCCGCGGACGCCGTTCTCGTACTGCCAGTGGGCGATCGCCTGGTTCTCGTTGTGCGCGCCGAAGTAGACGGTCTCCTCGCGGTAGTCGATCTGGGCGAGGACCCACTCGGCGTTCACTTCGTCGTTGAAGTAGTTACAGAGGTCGAAGGAGTGACTGCCGTAGTCGTAGAGGTTGTGTCCGCCCATCTCGACGCGCTCGAGTTCGCCGATCTCGCCGTCGTCGAGCAGTTGCTTGGCCATCCGGATCGGCTTCCCGAACCGGCGCTGGTGGTTGAAGGTCAGCAGACAGTCGTGACGGTAGGCCTCCTGGGCCATCGTTCGGCTCTCGCCCCAGGTGAGCGCCATCGGCTTCTCACAGTGGACGGCACGAACGCCGTTGCGGATGCAGTCGATACTGATCGAGGCGTGAATCGCCGGTGGGACCGTCACGCTGACGATGTCCGGATCGACCTCGTCGACCATCTCGTTGTAGTCTTCGAAGACGTTGTCGTCGTCGATCCCGTAGTTGTCCGCGAACGCCTGTGCGTTCTCGCGGACGATGTCCGCGCACGCGACGAGTTCGACGCCGTCGGCTTCGACGTAGCCGTCCGCGTGATCGTACCCCATCGCGTAGCCGTCGCTCGACGGATTGTCGGGATCTTGCCCCGTTCCAATGACCGCTGCTGTGTATGCCATAGCTACTCATTCGTAATGTCTTACAAATATGCTTCTATTCTTTACTCTCTCGAGAGTTAGTTTTCACTTCACTCGCGGCGTCGCCCTCACGTCGCGTTCCCATACTTTTATCAGCGCGACCGCCGTGGGTTCGGTCGATTATGGGGTTCCTTGGCGCGGACTATCTCCTCGAGACGGCGGCCGCTCGCTCGCTCTACGACGACATCGCCGATCTCCCGATCGTCGATCCACACAACCACGCCGACGTCGCCGAGATCGTCGAGAACGACGGCTGGAACGACATCTGGGAGGTCGAGGGGGCGACCGACCACTACGTCTGGGCGCTCATGCGAAATCACGGCGTTTCGGAGGCGAAGATCACCGGCGATGCCACAAACCGCGAAAAGTGGGACGCACTCGCCGCGGTCTTCCCCGAGTTCGCGGGCAATCCGACCTACGAGTGGGTCCACCTCGACCTGAAACGACGGTTCGGCATCGAACAGACCATCTCGAGCGAGACGGCCGACGAAATCTGGGCGGAGACGGCCACCCAGCTCGAGGCCGACGACAAACGCCCCCACGCGTTACTCGAGGAGATGAACGTCGACGTCCTCTGTAGCACCGACGATCCGACCTCGCAACTCGAGTACCACGAGCGCGCCGTCGACGAGGTGCCGGGCGTCGACGTCCTGCCGACGTGGCGGGCCGACCGTGCGCTCGCGGTCGACGGCGACGAGTGGCCGACGTTCGTCGACGAACTGGCGGACGCGACCGGGATCGACACCGGCGATCTGGACGGCTACCGCGAGGCCCTGTGGGAGACCCACGACTACTTCGCCGACCACGGCTGTGTGGCCAGCGACCTGGGGATTCGCGAGCCCGTCTCGCGTCCCGTCGAGGAGACGCGAGCCCGGGAACTCTACCGCGACGCCCTCGCCGGCGACGACCTGGCCGACCGCGAGGCGACCGACCTCCAGGCGTTTCTCCTCGAGTTCGTCGGCGAGTTGAACGCCGAGAAGGGGTGGACGACCCAGTTCCACGTCGGCCCCGTCCGCAACTACCGCGAGGAGATCTACGACGCGCTCGGCCCCGCCTCGGGAGCCGACATCTCGACCCAGCACGTCGACGTGACCGACAATTTGCGGTACTTCCTGAACACCTTCGACGGCGAGTTCGAGACCGTCCTCTACGTGCTCGATCCTACCCACTACCCCTCGATCGCGACGCTCGCGCGGGTCTTTCCGACGGTGAGCGTCGGTGCCGCCTGGTGGTTCAACGACAGCCCTCACGGCATCGAGTCACAACTCGAGTACGCAGGAACGATCGACACGCTCTCGAGTCACGCGGGGATGGTCAGTGACTCCCGAAAACTGCTCTCCTACGGCTCGCGATTCGAGATGTTCCGACGCTCGCTGGCGAACGTCGTCGGGGCGCAGGTCGAACGCGGCCAGTTACCGATGGACGTGGCCCGCGAGCTGGTCGCCCACGTCGCCTACGATCGGCCGATGGAACTGTACGGGTTCTGAGTTCGAGCGTTTCTTGCTCACCGCTACCGCTCGTCGAGTCGTCGCGAAACCGCAGGTGAGATGAGCTGACTGCGGTCGAAGGTCGAAGGTTGATAGCCGTGTCTCGATTAGAAGGTGTCGTAGATCGTCTTCTCGATCGTGTAGAAGTCGATCCCCGCGTCACCCTGCTCGCGCCAGGTCTCGCTCGAGGACTGTTTGAACCCGCCGAAGGGAACGTGCAACTCGAGGCCGGTCGTCTTGTCGTTGATCTTCGCGACGCCGGCTTCGATTTCGTCGACGAAGCGCTCGGCCTCGGTGTGATCGTCGGTCACGATGCTCGCGGAGAGGCCGTACTGGATGTCGTTGGCCGTCTCCAGGGCGTCCTCGAAGTCCTCGACTTCGATCACCGACAGGACGGGTCCGAAGACCTCCTCTTGGGCGATCCGGAAGTCGTTCTCGACGTCCGTAAAGACCGTCGGCTCGACGAAGTAACCCTCGCCGTAGCGGTCGCCTTCGAGTCTGTTCCCGCCGGTCGCGAGGGTTGCGCCCTCCTCTTTGGCGATCTCGATGTAGTCGAGGGTGCCCTCGAGTTCGCTCTCGCTGACTTGCGGACCCATGTCGTACTCGTCGCCGGGGCCGACTTCGATGGCTTCGGCGCGCTCGACGATAGCGTCGACGAACTCGTCGTAGACGTCGGTGTGGACGATCGCGCGGGAGCAAGCCGTACAGGCCTGGCCGGTGACGCCGAAGCGGCCGGCGGCGACGATGTCCGCTGCCTCCTCGACGTCGGCGCTGTTCGAGACCACGGTGGGGTTCTTCCCGCCGAGTTCGGTCTGGACGCGCTTGCCGTCGTCGGTGGCTGCGTCGTAGACCATGTGGCCGACTTCACCGGAGCCGGTAAAGGAGACCGCGTCGACGTCCTCGTGAGTGATCATCGCGTCGCCGACCGAACTGCCGGGGCCGGTGACGATGTTGGCGACGCCGTCAGGAAGCCCCGCGTCGTCGAGCGCCTCGAAGATGGCGATCGCGACGCCAGGCGCGACCGACGCCGGATTGAGCACGAGCGTGTTCCCCGTCGCGAGCGCGGGGGCGATCTTCCAAGCCGGAATGGCGATCGGGTAGTTCCACGGCGTGATCAGTGCCGCGACGCCGACTGGCTGGTTCTTCGTGTAGAGGTTCGTGCGCTCGCCGCTCGAGGACTTCACCTTCCCGCCGAGGTCGCGGGTCTTCTCGGCGTAGTAGTAGAAGATATCGATCGTCCGCTGGACTTCCCCACCGGCTTCGGCGTGGGTCTTGCCCTCCTCGCGGGTGAGCAACTCGGTCAGTTCCTCCTTGCGGGCGGCGAGGTTCTGGGCGGTCTCGCGCAGGACGGCGCCGCGCTGGGGCGCGGGCGTCTCTGCCCACTCCTCGCTCGCGGCGGCAGCCGCCTCGACGGCCGCGTTCGCGTCCTCGACGTCCGACTGCTGATAGCTGGCGATAGCCTCGTTTGGCGCGGCCGGGTCGTTCGTCTCGAAGGTCTCCCCGGTCGACGCGTCGGTCCAACTCCCGTTGACGTAGTTTTGGTAACTCTCGCTCACGGGGGAACAATCACAGCGAGAGTATACGGTTCTTGCGGTTCTCTCGTATATCGCCCCCCGAAACGTCTCGACCGGTGACCTGGGGCATACCGAATACCGTTCTGTACGCGGTCAGTTGTCTTCGGAGTCCTCTCGAGGTTACCAGCACGAGTCGATCCCACTTTCTGTCGAATTCAGTCGACTGCACCCCTACGTTCACTGCCCGTCCACCCCTCCACGGGTTTTCTTCTCCCACACGCGCCCTCGTTCTCTCCTGTCGCATCCGTTTTCTCTATCGCTTCGATCGTCCCCGTTCGGCTCTTCGGCGCGTGATAACGGAATCTACGACGACCGAACGCCGCGGAGCATCCCCTTGATGTACCCAACTGTGTACGCGCGACCCCGATCCTTCCAGTCGTCGTCACCCTCGAGTCGCGGCACGTGATCCGGAATCATCAGCCCGGAGAAGCCGACGTCGTCGAGGGCCTCGAGAATCGCGTACTCGTCGAAGTTACCCTCGTCGAGGAACGTCTCGGTGAACGACGGAAGCGTCCCCTCGACGTCCCGGAAGTGGACGTAGACCAGTTCGTCGCGGTCGCCGAAGTACTCGATCACCTCGAAGAGGTCCTCGCCCATCTCCGACCACGTTCCGAGACAGAACTCGAGGCCGTGATTGTCACTCGGGACGACGTCCATCGCGCGCTTGAAGTTCTCGAAGTTCCGGAACAGGAACGGCATCCCGCCGATACGCTCGACCGGCGGATCGTTCGGGTGGAGTGCGAGCGTGACGCCCGCTTCTTCGGCGACCGGGAGCACCGCCTCCAAGAAGTACTCGTAGTTCTCCCACAGCTCTTCTTCGGTGTACTCGCGGTCGTGGCTCAAGGGCGCGTCCTCGAGTTCGGCGGCGTCGAGACCGGTCGCTTCGGCCCCGCCGCGGACCCGCCGCGAGGTCGAGGTTCGCCAGACGCCGCTTGGCGACCAGTGGTAGCCGAGGATCGGAATGCCCGCCCGACCCATGTTTCGAATCGTGGTCTTGACGTGCTCGAGTTGTTCGTCCCGATCGGGTCCACCGAGCATCACGTCCTCGTAGAAGCTGATCGGAATGTTTTCG
The DNA here is from genome assembly GCA_025517485.1 of Natronoglomus mannanivorans. Classification (GTDB taxonomy): domain Archaea; phylum Halobacteriota; class Halobacteria; order Halobacteriales; family Natrialbaceae; genus Halomontanus; species Halomontanus mannanivorans. The sequence continues at coordinate 481,826 of JAOPKB010000002.1, forward strand.
ATCGCGTTCAGCCGGAGGCCGGCGTCTTCGACCCGGTTGCGAAGTTGGACGAGTTCCTGAAAGTCCCACTCCGAATCGCCAGTTAGCGGCACTTCGGTGTCGCTCAGCAACGGTGTCGCGTACATGTTCAGGAGGATGTCTTCGACGCCGAGCTGGTTGATGTATCGAAGCCGTTCCGGCGTCGGTTGCATGAACTGACCGACGCCGACGCGCATCGGGAGCTCGTCGATGTCGAAATCGGTGTCCCCCACAGTCGCTGTCGATTCGGATGACTGCTCTGCCATGTACGTTTCACGGGGATGAACTGTTATAAGCGTACTCGTTACGGATCTCGGTGTTCCGAGCCGTCCCTCCTCACCGACATCGCACACGAGTGAGGTTTGATCGGGGCTGAACGTGTCTCCGCGCTGTTGTCCGTTCCGGGTTCCTCGTTTCGTCGATTCTGACTCGAGACAGCTCAGGACGATTCGTCGCTCGAACCGTGTCCGAACCGACGCCTACAGCGCGCTGTCGTCGTAGGCGCCGTCGATCTTCAGCGCCTGTCCGGTCGTGAACGAGGCGGCGTCGCTCGCGAGATAGACTGCGGCGCCGGCGATCTCTTCCGGCGTCGCGACGCGTTCCATCGGCGTTCGCTCGTCGATTGCGGCTCGCGTCTCCGTCCCCTCGTCGAAGGCGTCGCCGGCGAGGGGCGTCTTGACGAACCCCGGTTCGATCGCGTTGACCCGGACGTCCGGAGCGAGGTCGGCGGCGGCGGCTCGAGTCAGCCCGTTGACGCCGCTCTTGGCCGCACAGTAGGCCGCTCGATTCTCACGGGCCTGGCCCGCGGACATCGACGAGATGTTGATGATACTCCCCTCGTCCATCTCCCGTCCGAAGACGCGACACGCCCGGAACACGCCGGTCAGGTTGACGTCGATGTCCTGTCCCCACTGCTCGTCGGTCATCTCCGAGATCGGCGCTCGAGCGACCGATCCCGCGGAGTTGACGAGGACGTCGGCGCCGCCGAAAGCCTCCTCGGCCGCGTCCCAGAGCGCCTCGATGGACTCGTTCTCGCGAACGTTGCAGGTGATCTCTCGAGTCGTCGCGCCGCGTTCTCGCAGTTCCTCGGCCGTCTCCGCGACTCGCCCTTCGTCTCGGCTGGTCGCGATGACGTCCGCACCGTCGTCGGCGAAGGCGAGGGCGATCGCACGGCCGATGCCACTCGTCCCGCCGATGACGACGGCGGATCGGTCGGCGACGCTGACAGTACTCGTTCTGGTTTCACTCATATGCTCACCTCGTCGCTTCCGTAATTGATTCTTGTGATGTCCGAGCGTGGACCGTGGGGTACGGTCGTGCCCGTGCCCGCGCCTGCGATATCTGTACTGGGTCTCGAGTGACGCGGCGAAAAAACGGGTTCGTTCGACCGAGAGACACTGTTCGGTCGGTCTCGATGCCGGTTCTAGACTTCGACGACGGTGTTGGTGAGCGTGCCGATCTCGTCGATACCGATGTCGACGACGTCGCCCTCCTGCAGGGTGAAACTCTCCGAGGGGACCAGCGAGGTGCCGGTGAGCAACACCGAGGTTTCGGGGACGGCGTTGTGCCGGGTGTAGTAGTCGACCAGTTCCTGGACCGTGCGGTCCATCTCGCCGGTGTTCGTCGACTCGTCGTACATGACCTCGCCGTCGCGTTCGATCGTCATCCACATCTCGAGGGCGTGGGGGTCGCTGATCGAGTCGGCGGAGGTGACACAGGGGCCGAGCGAACAACAGCGGTCGTAGACCTTTGCTTGCGGAAGGTACAGCGGATTCTCGCCTTCGATCGAGCGGCTACTCATGTCGTTGCCGATCGTGTAGCCGACGATTTCGCCGTCGTAGAGGACCGCGCCCAGTTCGGGTTCGGGGACGTCCCACTCCGAGTCGGCGCGGATGCCGACCGTGTCGTTCGGGCCGACCGTCCGGTTGGGCGTGGCTTTGAAGAAGACCTCGGGACGTTCGCTATCGTAGACGTCGAGGTACATATCGGGCATCGAACTCTCGGCCTCGCGAGCCTGCTCGCTGATCGCGTAGGTCACTCCCGCCGCCCACACCTCCTCCGCGTGGACCGGCGAGCCGATCGACGACTCGAGGACGCCATCGTCGATAGTCGGGGCATCGTCGACGAGCAACGTCGCGATACTGTCCGCCGAGCGATCGGTGATCGACGACGCGCGCAGGAGGTCGTCGAACGTTTCGAGTCGGGGTTTCACTGCAGTGAGATCGTAAACGTCGCCGCCAGTCGTCACGGCCAGCCGATCACCGCCATCGTCCTCGATCCGGTAATATCGCATACCGTCCCAATTTCGGATACTCTCTCATATACCTTGGGTCGCGTACCGTAAACAGGTCGAACGAAGCGACCACCGAAACGAGCGTTCGACGGCCACAGGACGAGAGCGCGGTTCGGAACGTGCTGGAACCGAGACCCACTGACCGTGCGTTCGACGTCGTGACTCGAGAATGTGAGAATCGACCCAGTGGTCCGCGACCGTTTCGTACATCACCGACATCGGAAGAGTTTTCATATATTTCGTGCCATGTGTGCACATGGAAGTCGGCGTACTAACGGTCGCGCTCGCGGGCGAATCGCTCGAGGACGCTTTCGCGTACCTCGAAGAACAGGGAGTCGGCGCAGTCGAGATCGGCTGTGGCGGGTTCGTCGGTGACGACCACCTCCCACAGGAGGAGTACCTCGACGACGAGGACGCGCAGGCGGAACTCCAGGAGCTACTCGACACCTACAACCTCTACATCTCGGCGCTGGCGACACACAACAACCCGCTCCACCCCGACGAGGAGCGAGCCGCCGAGGCCGACGAGGAACTGCGGGGGGCGATCCGCCTCGCGGATCAGCTCGGCGTCGACGCCGTCACCACGTTCTCGGGACTGCCCGCTGGCGGCCCCGACGATTCGGTGCCCAACTGGATCACCGCGCCGTGGCCGCCCGAGCATCTGGAGGCCCACGAGTACCAGTGGGAGGTCGCCGTCGATTACTGGTCCGACCTCGCCGAGTTCGCCGACGACCACGGCGTGAACGTCGGCCTCGAGATGCATCCGAACATGTTCATCTACGAGCCCCGCGGACTGCTCGACCTTCGGGAGGCGACCAACGAGCGCATCGGCGCGAACTACGATCCCTCTCACCTGATCTGGCAGGGGATCGACATCACGGAGTCGATCCGTCTGCTCGGCGAGGAGGACGCGATCCATCACTTCCACGCCAAGGACACGAAGGTCTACGACGCCAACTCCCGCGAGAAGGGGGTCCTCGACACGACGCCGTACACCGAGGAAGCCGACCGCTCGTGGCTGTTCCGCTCGATCGGCTACGGCCACGGCGAGGAGTTCTGGAAGGACGTCGTCTCGACGCTGCGGATGGTCGACTACGACGGCGCACTCAGCATCGAACACGAGGACTCGCTGACCTCGGCCAACGAAGGCCTCGAGAAGGCGATCGACGTCCTCGACCGCGCAGTCTTCGAAACGACACCCGGCGACGCCTACTGGGCCTGAATTGAGGGACTTACGATGAGCAACGAACCACTGACGATCGGTATGTTGGGGTACAGATTCATGGGTAAAGCGCACTCGAACGCCCTCGAACGCCTCCCGATGTTCTTCCCGGAGGCACCCGAGGTCGAGCGCGACGTCCTGATCGGTCGGGACGAGGAGGCAGTCGCGGAGGCTGCCGAGCGGTTCGGCTTCAACCGGACGAGTACGGACTGGGAAGCGGTCGTCGACGAGGTCGACGTCTTCTACAACCTCGGCCCGAACGCGATCCACGCCGATCCGTCGATCGCGGCCCTCGAGGCCGGTGCATCGGTGTTCTGCGAGAAACCGCTGGCTCACACGCTCGAGGACGCAGAGCGGATGCGTGACGCCGCCCGCGACGCGGAGGGAACCGCGGGCATCGCGTTCAACTACCGATTCATTCCGGCGATTCAGTACGCAAAGCAGTTGATCGACGCCGGCGAACTCGGCGAGATCCACCACGTGCGGGGGCAGTACCTCCAGGACTGGCTCGCCGACCCCACGTCGCCGTGGTCCTGGCGAAACGACGAGGAGGTCGCCGGTTCGGGCGCACTGGGTGACCTCGGTGCGCACACGCTCGACCTCGCTCGCTTTCTGGTCGGCGAGCAGGCGGGTGACCTCACGCGGCTGTCGGGTCAGCTCAAGACGTTCGTCGACGAGCGGCCCGTTCCCGGCGACGACGGAGGGACGCTGTCCTCCGGCGGCGGCGACAGCACGGAGACCCGCGAGGTGACCGTCGACGACGCCTACACCGCCCAGGCCGAGTTCGAAAACGGCGCGGTCGGGACCTTCGAGGCCACGCGGTTCGCCACCGGGCACAAGAACGACCACAACATCGTCATCAACGGCTCGAAGGGGAGCCTGCGCTTCTCGGTCGAACGACTGAACGAGATCGAACTGCTGACCGAGGACGATCGCGGCTTCCAGACGATCCTCGTGACCGACGAAGACGACCCCTACATCGACTGCTGGTGGCCCGCCGGCCACATCATCGGGTGGGAACACACCTTCGTCCACGAGAACTACGAGTTCCTCACTGCCGTCGCCGAGGGTAAGGAACACACGCCCTCCTTCGAGGACGGCTACCGCGTCCAGGAGTTGCTCGAGGCGATCGAGCGCTCCGACGAGCGCGGCGAGTGGGTCGACGTTTCGTAATCTCACCGGCTCGTCGACCTCGTCCACTCGACGGTTCGACGATTCGACGGTTTGCAACCCCCATCACTTCATCGGCGGGTACTCACGAGTTCGCATTTTTTGCTCGAGCGGCCGCTCGAGTTCGAGTTCGAGTTCGAGTACTGCCACCAACACCAGCAAACTTAAGGCTCGAGTCACGGAACCACCCGGCCATGAAACCAGTCGACGTCGGGATTGTCGGATGTGGGACGATCAGCGACGCGTACCTCTCGAACGCAGACCAGTTCGACCAGTATCGGATCACGACCTGTGCAGATATCGACCGCGATCGTGCCGAATCGAAGGCGGCTGAGTACGACGTCGCGGCCGCCGACGTCTCGGAACTGCTCGAGGACCCGACGATCGAGATCGTCGTCAATCTGACGCCCCCGACGGTCCACGCGGAGGTCTGCACGCAGGTTCTCGAGGCCGGCAAACACGTCTACACCGAGAAACCGTTCGCGACGACGGTCGAGGACGCAGAGGCGATCCTCGAGACGGCGGCCGAGCGTGACCTGCTCGTCGGGTCGGCGCCGGACACCTTCCTCGGGGCCGGCTTGCAGACGTGTCGATCGGTGCTCGACGAGGGTCGTATCGGGCGGCCGATCGGGGCGACCGCGATCTGGACGTCGCCGGGTCACGAGTCCTGGCATCCGAATCCGGACCTCTACTATCGGGAGGGCGGTGGGCCGCTGTTCGACATGGGACCGTACTACGTGACGGCGCTGGTCAACTTGCTCGGCCCCGCGAAGCGGGTCGCCGGGTCGGTCGGCCGAGCGGCCGACGAGCGGACGATCACGAGCGAGCCGCGCCACGGCGAGACGATCGACGTCGAGGTGCCGACCCACGAGGCCGGCGTCGTCGACTTCGAGTCGGGCGCGATCGCGAACGTCCTGACGAGTTTCGACGTACAGGACTCGACGCTGCCGTGGCCGGCGTTCGAACTCTACGGGACGGAGGGAACGATTCGGCTCACCGACCCGAACGAGTTCGACGGGACCGTCGAGGTCTCCGGGCACGACACTGACGGATGGGAAACGGTTCCACACACCCACGAGTACACGGGCGGCCGCGGTGCCGGCGTCGCCGATATGGCACTCGCGATCCGCACCGACTGGGACCAGCGGACGAGCGGCGAACTGGCCACGCACGTCCTCGAGATCCTCGCCGGGATTCGGTCGTCCTCCGACGAGAGTGAGTACGTGACGCTCGAGGCCGACTGCGAGCGACCGCCGGCGCTGCCGTCCGAGTTCCCGGTGGTCGGTTCCGACTCGTCGACCGACTCTGGCGACGAGTGAGCGCTCGAAACGGTCGGTCACGCTCTGCAGACGGTTCGATGGCGTATGCCAAACGTGATATACCATGGTGCGTATATTCACACCCGTATGCCAGACTATCGGAACTTACACGATCCGAACGCGGAGTATACGATGCGAGATCTCTCGGCGGACACGATGCAGCTGAACGCCGACCGCGGGCCGCGCAACGTCGAAATTACGGACGTCCAGACCACCATGGTCGACGGCAACTACCCGTGGATCCTCGTCCGCGTCTACACCGACGCTGGAATCGTCGGCATCGGCGAGAGTTACTGGGGCGGTGGCGACACCGCGATCATCGAGCGGATGGCCCCGTTCATCATCGGCGAGAACCCACTGGACATCGACCGACTCTACGAGCACATGATCCAGAAGATGTCCGGCGAGGGCTCCATTTCGGGCAAGACCATTTCGGCCATCTCCGGCATCGAAATCGCGCTCCACGACATCGCGGGCAAAGTCCTCGACGTGCCGGCCTACCAGCTTGTCGGCGGTAAGTACCGCGACGAAGTTCGGATCTACTGCGACCTTCACACCGAAGACGAGGCGAACCCAACGGCCTGTGCCGACGAAGGTGAGCGTGTCGTCGAAGACCTCGGCTACGACGCTATCAAGTTCGACCTCGACGTCCCCTCCGGTCACGAGAAAGACCGCGCGAACCGTCACCTCCGCGGCCCCGAGATCGACCACAAAGTCGAGATCGTCAAACAGGTCACCGAACGCGTCGGCGACCGCGCAGACGTCGCCTTCGACTGCCACTGGTCCTTTTCGGGTGGCTCCGCGAAGCGACTGGCACGCGAACTTGAGGAGTACGACGTCTGGTGGCTCGAGGACCCCGTCCCGCCGGAGAACCACGACGTCCAGGAGACGATCACCCAGTCGACGACGACGCCGATCGCCACGGGTGAAAACGTCTACCGGACCCACGGTCAGCGCCGCCTGCTCGAGAACCAGGCCGTCGACATCATCGCACCCGACCTGCCTCGCGTCGGCGGGATTCGCGAGACGGTGAAGGTCGCGAACCTCGCGGACCTCTACTACGTGCCGGTCGCAATGCACAACGTCTCCTCGCCGATCGGGACGATGGCCTCCGCGCAGGCCGCCTGTGCGATTCCGAACTCGCTGGCCGTGGAGTACCACAGCTACCAGCTGGGCTGGTGGGAGGACCTCGTCGAGGAGGACGACCTCATCGAGAACGGTCGCATGGAAGTGCCCGAGAAGCCCGGTCTCGGCCTGACCCTCGACTTCGACGCCGTCGAGGAGCACATGGTCGAAGGCGAGACGTTGTTCGACGAAGCATAGCTTCGTCGTGCTCGCTGAGCACAGCTCAGCGTCGTTCGACGAGGCGTAAGACTCGTCGAGCCAGCAAATATTTGATTTGCGTTGTTCGACGAAGCATAGCTTCGTCGTGCTCGCTGAACTGTGTTCAGCGTCGTTCGACGAGGCGTAAGGCTCGTCGAGCCAGTATTACTCCGGTTCGTACTGTTCGTCGAAGCAAGCCGCCACCGTGCTCGGAAATCGTCGATTCGCGATGATCGACGAACGAAATCCTCACCTACCCAATACGTAATCGGTTTGTTCCGTTCGACGAGATGTCTGACTGCCGGTTGTGAAGGCCCGGATCGACGAGAGCGACTGTCATCTACGGACGTCGACGAAACGAATAGAGTGTCGTTTTCGAGTGATAGAGTGTGTCTATCATCATCCCTACTGACTTCGAAGCTCTGCAGCCCGAACGTATTCACGGATAGCGACGGCTCGCTCGAACCGAGCTCGGAACACAATTGATAGCGAAGATAGATACCACGCTGTGTGACTCGATCGGAGTATACTGCGAAGTCAATCGTTCGAAACACACCGTCTACGACCCCAATCCGAAGTGTCGAAGCAGTATCTTTTTGTCGTCACTGGAACTCTCTGGGAGAGCATGCACGACCACCACCTCACCGGAAGATACGAGGCGATGGGACGGGAGTACGCGAGCCAACTCGAGGACGCAGGTCGGTCGCTCGCGGAAGCGTCCCCGGAAACGCTCGAGCCCTCGACGGAGCGACGGGCGTTCGCACGGAAGTGTGCGGCCCACGTCGAAGAGCACGCACCGTTTCTGCTCGCGGAACTGGAGGGAATCGCCGACGCGACCGGTCTCGAGCCGGAGGTCGTCGAAACCGTCCCGCTCGCGCTGGACGCCAGAGCCGGGTGCTCGCTCGTCGCCGTCGGGGGTGAACGGACCGTCGATGGGGCGCCGCTGTTCGCGCGGAATCACGACTTCTGTCCGTCGTTTCGCGATTTCGCGACGTGCTATCGGACGGAGCCGGCCGATGGACTGGCCAGCGTCGGCTGTTCCTGTGTCTACGTCGGCCGCTGCGATGGCGTCAACGAGGCCGGACTGGCGATCGGGTTCGCGGAGGTGCCGCCACACGAGTTCGAACCGGGCGTGACGTGGCAACTCGCCGTTCGGGCGGTACTGGACACCTGTCGAACCGTCGCCGAGGCGGTGGCGTTCCTCGAGTCGGTCCCGCACGCGACGAACGTGAACTTCCTCGTCGGCGATGCGTCGGGAGAAATCGCAATCGTGGAGGCGAGTCCGGCCGAAGTGACGACAATTTTTCCGGACGACGATATCGTCTCGGTGACGAGGGAGTTTCGGACGGAATCGATGCGGGAGTACCAGTCGACCGATCGGACTCCAGCCGACTGTTCGCGTCGTCAGGCCATCGCGGCGTGGTTCGACGAGCGAGAACGACGGGTCACTGCGGAGGATCTCCAGACGGTGATGGGAGAGCCCGACGTCGGCGTCTGCTGGCCCATCGACGAGCGACGGGAGGATCCGCGGTCGACCATCTGGTCGTGGACGATCGACCCCGCCGAGCGCGCCGGCCATCTGGCCCGCGATTCGCCGGTCGAGACGCCGTATCAGGCCGTCCGCGTACCGGAGAACGAGTGAACCGGTACCGCTACTCGTTTTGCTGGGCGTCGACGACCGCCACGCCCGCCAGATTGACGATGTCTTTGACTTCGTCGTCGCGCTGGAGGACGTGGACCGGCTTCCCCATCCCCGTCAGCATCGGCCCGATGGCCTCCGCACCGCCCAGCCGCTGGAGAAGTTTGTAGGTGATGTTCCCGGCCTCGAGATTCGGGAGGATCAACACGTTCGCCGGCGCGTCGAGCTCGGAGAACTCGTAGGTACCCTCGAGTAACTCCTCGACGACGGCGGTGTCGGCTTGCATCTCCCCGTCGACGGGGAAGTCAGCTGCGGGATCCTCGCGGAGCGTCTCGGCGGCGTGGCGGATCTTTCGCGTGCCCTCGGTGTCGACGCTGCCGAAGTTCGAGTACGACAGCAGGGCCGCACGGGGTTCGACGTTGAACCGACGGGCGAGCGCTGCGGTGTGGTGGGTCACCTCGACGAGGACCTCCTCGCTGGGATCCTGATTGACCGTCGTGTCGGCGACGAACAGGACCCTGTTCTTGAACGTCAGCATGTAGACGCCGGCGGCGTAGTCTGCGTCCTCGGCGGTGCCGATTACCTGCAGCGGCGCGCGGAGCGCGGAGGGATAGTGGTGGGTCAGCCCGGTCAGCATCGCGTCGGCGTCGCCGGATTCGACCATCACCGACGCGAAGTAGTTGCTGTCGGCGATCATCTCGCCGGCCTCGTTGCGGGTGATTCCCTTGCGCTGACGGCGCTGGTAGAGGAAGTCCGCGTAGTGGTCGTAGGCCTCGTCGGACGGCTCGGCGACCGTCGGCTCGAACGCCAGCCCGAGGTTAGCCGCAGTCTGTCTGATCTCGGTTTCGTCGCCGACGAGCACCGGCTCGGCGATCCCCTGCTCTTGGAGCTGGTAGGCCGCCCGGATCATCTTCTCGTCGGTCCCCTCGGCGAGCGCGACCCGTTTCGGATCGCTCTTGGCCTTGTTCAGGACGATACGCATCATCTCGCGGGACTTTCCGAGGCGGGCCTCGAGCGCTTCGACGTAGGTGTCGATCTCGAGGTCTGCGCGGGCGACGCCGCTCTCTTGGGCGGCGCGGGCGACCGCGGGTGCGACCTCGAAGAGCACGCGGGGGTCGAGCGGTTTCGGGATGATGTATTCGGGGCCGAACTGGAGGGGCTGGTCCCCGTAGGCCTTGACGACGGCGTCGGGGACGTCCTGTTTCGCGAGGTCGGCCAGCGCCGTCGCGGCGGCGACTTTCATCTCCTCGTTGATCTGGCTGGCGCGGACGTCGAGTGCGCCCCGGAAGATGAAGGGAAAGCCGAGTACGTTGTTGACCTGATTCGGGTAGTCCGATCGGCCGGTCGCCATGATCACGGTATCGTCGCGTGCCTCTTTGGCCGTCTCGTAGTCGATCTCGGGATCGGGGTTGGCCATCGCGAAGAGGATCGGATCCTCGGCCATCGACCGAACCATCTCCTCGCTGACGATGCCGCCGGCGGCGAGACCGACGAAGACGTCCGCCCCCGCCATCGCCTCGGCGAGGTCACCCTCCGGAACGTCTCGAGCGAACGCCCGGTTGTAGGGATGGAGGTCGCCGGCTTCGGCCCGCTCGGTCGTGAGAATACCGTCGATGTCACACATCGTGATGTGCTCTCGTTTCACGCCCAGCGAGACGTAGAATCGGGCGGTCGCGACCGCCGCCGCGCCGGCACCGGCGAAAGTCACCCGGAGCGACTCGAGGTCCTTGTCGGCGATTTCGATCGCGTTCAGGAGTGCGGCGCCGCTGATGATCGCGGTCCCGTGCTGGTCGTCGTGGAAGACCGGAATCGACATCCGATCGCGCAACTCCTCCTCGATGGTGAAACACTCCGGCGCGCCGATGTCCTCGAGATTGATCCCGCCGAAGGTCGGTTCCAGGGCGGTGACCGATTCGAGGAACGCGTCGACGGTGTCGTGGTCGAACTCGAGGTCGAAGACGTCGATGTCGGCGAAGCGCTTGAACAACACGCCCTTCCCCTCCATGACGGGTTTGGAGGCCTGCGCGCCGATATCACCGAGTCCGAGGACGGCGGAGCCGTCCGAGACGACGGCGACGAGGTTCCCCTTCGCCGTGTAGCTGTAGGCGTCGTCCGGGTTCTCGGCGATCGCGCGGCAGGGGGCTGCAACGCCGGGGGAGTACGCGAGCGAGAGGTCACGCTGCGTGGTCGTCGATTTCGTCGTCTGAATTTCGATCTTTCCGGGCGGCTCCGTCCGGTGATACTCGAGGGAATCCTCGTCGAGTGACATGGAGAGTGGTTGTGGACGATATCACAAAAAGCATCCTATCGTGGCTAGTAGTGCCGAACCACAGACGGGCTTCGGTGGAGAGATGTATATCTACCGAGGTGGAAATTGCCGAATTCGGCACCGACAGTCGCGGCAGGCGTTTTCTTGGGTGTGCGTTACTCGGGTCGGTCGTGTATTAGTCTTCGCGATATCGTTTCGAGCGATCGGAGACGGGTGGGGGAGAGCGGCGTCAGTGGGGTCGGAGACCGGGTCGGATTGAGGCCGAACCCGGTGACTGGACGGGTGTCGAGGAGGGACACCGACCTCGAGCGAAGGCGAGACGTCGAACAGAGTGTCGACACTGACCTCGAGAGAAGGCAAAAGCGGCGAAAAATGGCCGTCAGTAAGCGTCTCGAGCAGAGACACCGATGCGTTCCCGGGGGAGCTACACCGAGTCGAAGGTCCAGAGCTGGTTGTCTCCGCCGTGCCAGTCGTACTGCTGGACGTTGGCGCCGTCGTCGGTCGAGGAGCTCTCGACTTCGACCGCCATCTCGGTGTGGACCGGCTGGATGTGGTATTGGCCGCCGCCCTGGTCGTGCAGGGAGAAGCGCTGGTTGTCGCCACCGTGGTCCGAGTACTGCTGAACGTTTGCGCCGTTCGACTCACCGCCGACGTCGAGGACGTTGCCGCTGTTGACGTTCTCGATGCGGTAGCCGTTACCGGTGTCCTGGACGTTCCACTGCTGGTTCGACCCGCCCCAGTAAGAGTACTGCTGGACGTTGGCCCCGTCGTCGGTCGACTGGCCGGAGACGTCTAGCCCGTTGCCACTGTTGACGTTCTGGATGCTGTAGGTGCCGTCGGAGAGCGAGCCGGAGGAGCCACCGGAGCCGCCGTCGTCCCCGCCGGAACCGCCGCCCCCACCGTCGTTACCGCCACCGCCACCGCCGCCACCGCCACCGCCGCCGCCGGACTCACTGAACGAGACGGAGGCACTGTTGGGACCCTGGTAGTCCCAGGCTTCGACGGCCATGATCTGGTAGTCGTGGCTGCCTAACTCGAGGCCGTGGTTCTCCCAGGCGTCGAAGTGGTTCCCGATGTTGATGGTGCCGCTGGTTCGGGAGTTCTGGCGGATGCTCCAGTACTGAGTGAACGTCGCCGTTCCTTCGATCGAGGGCTCTTGGATGCGTTCGGACGTGGCGATGTCGTAGGTGCCGCCGTCACTCTGGTGGGTCCCGTGTTCCTCGTCGCCGGGTCGGTAGGTCCCGTAGTTTTCGATGATGTAGTACTCCACGAGTGGATTCGTCGTCCACCCGTAGAGACACAGGTAGGAGTTTTCCGACGGATTGTGCGTGGCATCGTACTCGATCGTCCGGCTTGCACCGGGATTCCAGCCCATCCCGACGACGAAGTTGCCGGTGTTTTGCCAGTCGACGCTGTAGCTGCCAGCGTCTTCTAACGTCATCGAAACCGATCCATCGGTGTCGGTCCAGAACGACACGAAGCGGCCGTCGTAGCTGGTCTGTTGGTTCTCCGTGAGCGTTTCCTGGGCGGCAGCCGAGGTTGCCAGCGCTCCGGCACCGAGGCCAGTCGCCGCGGCAGCCCCGATCGTTTTCAGATAGCCTCGACGGTCCATCTCCGGAAGTCCCCCGGACGCGTCGTCGGTCGACTCGATTGCTGTTTCGATCGCTGTCTGTTCGTCAGTATCGTCGTCGTTGGTGTCGTTTTTCGTCATCGTTGTGTCGTGTCCGATTTGGCTGTCACTCGATTCTCCATCTTCCGATCGCTCTCCCCGTCCCGGAGGTATAATTTTACAACCACCCTGATGGATACTAACAATGCAATTAATAATAAGTGTTTTTCCAAAGGTTATTACTATAGATAATTCACATGAGAATAGAAGCAGATGGGTAGAATCGAACGGTGAGAATCGACTGCCGCGAAATCCGGATTACGAGAGAGGGACGGTTCGGTAGGAAGAGTTCGACGAGGGCGGGCAAGGTGTCGCCTACAACGATCAGACTGGCGAGAACGAAGGTGGTGTCCCGCACAGACGGGTCGGTCGACATCGGCGAGAGTACCGCCGGCAGCGGCGACACCGTGGACTGGATCGAACAGGGCGAGTGGCTCGAGTACACCGTCTCGGTCGGCCAGACCAGCGAGAACACCCTCGAGGCGCTGGTCTCGCCGGGGTCCGGCGGTAGCGAGTTTTACCTCGAGGCCGACGGATCGAACGTCTCCGGGTCGGTGACCGTCCCCGATACCGGCGACTGGGAGGAGTGGGAACGAGAAAACGAGACGAGAGTCGAGACAGGTTTCGGAGGAAGTCGGTCGGACAGTCGACGAGGAGAGGGAGCGTCCAGAACTCCACAGCCTCGTGGGAGCAGTTGGCAGGACGTACTGTCTCCCGAATTGTAATACACGCAGGGAAAACCTTTTATCTTTAATTAAATATAGAGCTATACGATTATGGGAGGCGACAGCAGTGAAAAGGGGACAGGGAAACAGTCTCGCGTCGAGCGTTCGATCAGACGTCGTCCACTACTCGGTGCGATCGGCGGGCTCGGTATCGCTGGGGGGCTACCGGGTTGTGTCGGCGCTCAAGACGAGGGTACCGACGGGTGGCCCGAACCGGACGACGCCTACTACGCGGGACTCGTCGACGAATTGGCGGGGATGGGGCTCCCGCCGGCGGAGTTCGTCCACGGAGAGACCGAATCGAGTACGCGCGAACAGTACTGGGCCGGAACCGAGGAGTTCGGCACCGCCGAGTCCCTCGACGTCAGCGGGGACGACGTCCCGTTCTCGGAGGCGACGCGCTTCGACGTCACCGAAGAGCCCAACGAAAACTGGGACGTCCAGTTGCGGACGGCGGACTGGGCCAGCGATCCCTATCGATCAATTGAGGAAGGCCAAGTCATGCTCGGGGTCGCCTACCTCCGTGCACCTGCTGGCGACGGAATTGCCCAGTACGTGGCCGATATCCACGACGTAGAAGATCCGTGGAACTTCGTGGTCGGTGATGTCGATTATCAGGAACCGCCTGCCGAGTGGCAGCGCTACTTCTTCCCGGTCGAATTCGGGGCTGCCGCTGACGGAGATGCCTTCGAGTGGTCGACACAGTTCCACCTCGGCTTCGGCGTCCAGACTGTCGACGTCGGCGGGGTCGCGCTGCTCGACTTCGGGCAATCGATCGAGGCGAGCGAGCTTCCGAGCGGCGCGGTGGGTGACGACTACGATGGCGGTGACGACGAAGACGAGGACGAACCCGGCGAGGAGTACGACTCGTGGCCCGACGTCGACGACGAGTACTACGCAGGGTTGGTCGACGAACTCTCGCAACTGGATATCGCGCCGGGGCGGTTCGTCTACGCGGAGAACGAACCCGACACGTTCGCCGCCTACGACCTCGGCGGCGCGAACGTCGACCTCGCCGAGCAGGAGGAACTCGACGTCAGCGAGGACGACGTCCCCTTCTCGGAGGCGACCCGGATCGAGGTCGGCGAACTCGCAGACGACGAATCACTGGATCCGTGGGGGGTGAACTTCCAGGCGGGTGTCGAGGAGCGGGCCGTCTCGAGCGGCGATACGTTACTGGGCGTCGCCTACCTCCGGACCCCGCAACTCGGCGGCTCGAGTGCCGACGTCACCTACAAATCGACGGACGCGGACAACGAGTCGGCGAACTACGTGCTCAACGGCGGCGTCTCCGTCGGCCAGGAGTGGGAGCGGTACTTCTTCCCGATCGGGTTTCAGTCGGCCGGCGACGCGGGCGAGTGGTGGACGGAGTTCTGGGTCGGCGTCGAAGGCCAGACCGTCGACATCGGCGGGGTCGCGCTGCTCGACTTCGCCGGTGGTGCCGAACCGCACGAACTCCCCTCCTGGGACAGCGAGATGGACCTCGGAGAGTGGGAGGCTGCTGCCGACCAACGCATCCAGGACCACCGCACGGCCGAGCTCACCGTCGAGGTGACCGACGACGGCGACACCGTCGAGGGAGCCGCGGTCGACGTTTCGATGGTCGAACACGAGTTCACCTTCGGGACGGCCGTGGACGCGAACCGCCTGCAAGAAGAGGGCGAAGACGGCGACCGGTATCGTGAGACCATAACGGAGCTGTTCAACGGGGCGGTGCTAGAGAACCAGCACAAGTGGCGCTTCTGGGAGGAGAACCAGGAACTGGCCGACGACGCGACCGACTGGCTGCTCGAGCGGGATCTGGACGTCCGCGGTCACGCCGCGCTGTGGGCCGCCGTCGACTCGTGGGCCGTCCCACCGGACGTCGTGAGCGCGATGGGTGTCGAGTGGGAGGACAACGACGTCACCGATCCCGAATTCGACCCCGAGCACGTCGAACAGCGCTCGTTCGACCACCTCGAGGCGATCATCGATCACTACGGCGACGACATGGTCCACTGGGACGTGGTCAACGAGGTCGTCCACGAGACGGCGATGATCGAGGCGATCGACGGCGAGGACGTGGACCCGGTCGAGGCACCGGTGTTGGCGGAGTGGTACCGGAGGGCGACGGAAGTCGCTCCCGAGGGCGTCGAACTCGACGTCAACGACTACAACACGCTGGTGGGGCCCTACGAGGGGACCAGAGACGCCTACGAACGCCAGATCGAGTTCCTCGCCGAGGCGGAGGGCGTGGACCTCGGCGGCATCGGTATGCAGAGTCACTTCAGCCGTAGCAGTCAGTTGACGCCGGCGGAGCTCCTCGAGGCGTTCGACCGCTACGCCGCGGCCGGCGACGGGGCGAGTCTTCGGATCACGGAGTTCGACATGGCCGATCCGAACTGGCTCGAGACGGACAAGGCGGACTTCTTCCACTGGTTCCTGAAGACGCTCTTCAGCCACCCGGACGTCGATGACTTCCTGATGTGGGGCTTCTGGGACGGCGACCACTGGGAAGACGACGCCCCGCTGTTCTACGAGGACTGGGAGGAAAAGCCGAGTTACGACGTCTACACCGATCTCGTCTTCGGGGAGTGGTGGACCGAGGAAACCGGCTCGACGGACGAGGACGGCCGCGTCACGGTCACCGGTTTCCGCGGCGAGTACGAGGTGACTGTCACGGCAGATGGTGTCGAGCGGACGGAGACCGTGGCGCTCTCGGAGGGTGGTCGAACGGCGGAGATCGATCTGGCGGAGGATGAGGACGACGATGACGACAGTAGCGGGAGCGACGACGACAGCAGTAGTGGGAACGATGACGACAGCAGTAGCGGGAGCGACGACGATGGTGGGAAGAAAGGAGACGGGGAAGAAGACGACGACGGTGACAGCGAGCAAAACGGCGATGACGACGAAGGCGAGGACGACAGTGACGATGACAGTGGAGACCAGGACCAGGATCAGGACCAGAGCCAGAACGGCGACGAAGACCAGGACCGAGACGACACTGAACAGGAAGACGACGAGCAGGCCGACGACGAGGGAGAGAGCGGAGACGGAGACGACGACAGTATTCCCGGCTTCGGCGTCGTCGCCGGGCTGGCCGGTCTCGGGGCGGCCGCCAGACATCTCCTGTCGAAGACTGACGAGGAACGGCGATCGGGTGATACAATCGAGTAGACGGTCGACGAAGTTCGACGTCCGTTGAGGGCCGCACATACGTCCGACCGTTTCGTACAGACACAGGCCGTCTCCGGGCTGATTTTCGGCGAAGTATCCCGTCGAGACGGCGACCATCTCGTGGCGAGTCCGAAAACCGAATCTCGAGTCGTCGGTGCCGCACCGACCTCTCGAGAGTCGCGACCGGTCCTACGCCTCGAGCGGAACCCGACCGTCCTCGTCGGGAACGCCCGAGTAGTCGTAGAAAAAGGAGACGATCGTGTCCCGCCAGCGTTCGGCCTGCAGGACGTGCTCGTCGAACCGATCGGCGACGTGGCGGTACCGACGGTCGTCGATCTCGCCCTCGAGGGTGTGCCACTGCGCGCGGAGTTCTTTCACGGCCTCGACGCCGGCGAAGAAGTTGTCGTAAAGTCGCTGGACGACGGTCGTCCCGTCCGCGAGTTCGTGCTCCCAGGGGAGGTGATGGAAGAACAGGAGGAGTTCCTCCGGACAGGTCTCGGGGTCCTCGTAACGCGAAGCGAGCGGCTCGCGGTACTGACCGGTGTAGTCGCTCCCGCTCGAGGTCCGGTCGAGGCCGATGCCATCCTCGCTGGCGCCGTGGTACTCGGGCCACTCCTCCGGCGAGGGGTCGTAGTGGTTCTCGAGGGCGGCGCTACCGTTGTACATCATGTGCATCAGGCCGATGCTGCCGGTGTGGTAGTCGATGGAGGCGTCCCACGAGTTCATGAGAATCTCGTTGACCGTCTCGACTACAGTTGAATCGCCGCCGAAAGTCTGGCGGATCCACTCCTCGGAGATCTCTTCGGACGTGAGGTCGGGGTCCCAGATCAGTCGGCCGTAGCCGTAGAGGTTCGCCTGCGCGAGGTAGTGGCCGGTCCAGTTGGGGTCGTCGCCGACGACGCCGACGCCCGCGATTCCCTGACCCTCCCGATCCGCGAGGAGGTCCTTCACGGGGGTTCCCTCCCCGTCGGCGTAGGTATCGAACTCGAGGACCTCCTTCCACTGGGGAACGTGGTAACAGGCGTGGACGTTCTGGCCGGTGTACTCCTGGGTGATCTGGAGCTCGCAGCCGAGGTCGGTCTCGGGCATCGCGCCGAACAGCGTCGAAATTGGCTCTCGAGGCTGGAAGTCGATCGGACCGTTTTTGATCTGGACCGTCACGTTGTCGTGGAACTCCCCGTCGAGGGGTTCGAACGTGTTGTAGGCCTGGACGGCGCGATCCTCGTGGGAGCCGTAGACGAACGCCCGCCACCAGACGCGGCCGCCGTGGGGTTCGAGCGCGCGCGCGATGACGTTCGCGCCCTCCGCGTGGTCCCGGTCGTAGTCGTAGGGGCCGGTCTGTCCCTCCGAATCCGCTTTGACCACGAAGCCGCCGAAGTCCGGAACGGTCTCGTAAACCTCGTCGACCTTCCGTTCCCACCACGCTTCGACGTCGGCGTCGAGCGGGTCGGCCGTCTCGAGGTCGCCGACGAGCATCGGCGAGGCGAAGTTGACCGAGAGGTACGTCTTGATACCGTACCGGCGGAACACCGACGCCAGCGCCTCGACCTTCTCGAGATTGTCGGACTCGAGGAGTTGCCAGCCGGCACGCCGGGAAACGGCCTCGTTCGCGCCCTCGCGCGAGGGAATCTTCGTGTTGACGTTGTTGACGACGACGCCGTTGATGCCGACGGAGGCGAGCAGACGGGCGTAGTCGAAGTATCGCTGGCGGAGGTCCGGAAGTCGCTCCCAGTCGAAGATCGACGGGCCGGCGTAGCCGCGTTCGACCTTGCCGCGGAAGGGGTTGTCCCAGTGGTTGATCAGCCGGTTCGCGTTCGCGGGCTCCTCGACGATATCGAGGTCGTCGATCGGTTGCCCCGTCGACATCAGCCGGAGCAGGTGGAAGGTCCCGTAGACGAGGCCGCTGTCGGTCGGTGCCGTGATGACGGTGCAGTCGACGCCCTCCCACGTGACCGAACGGATGCGGTAGCCGTCCTCGTCGAGCGAGCGAACGGCGTCGGTGTCGACCGTCTCGCTGATCGGGCGCATCTCGTCGGGCAGTCCGATGGCCAGAAAGCCGTCGGCGGACCGTGGCGGGTGGTTCCAGAGGTGAGGGGCTCGTCCGAGCAGCCCCTCGAGGCCGCGATTGAGCTCCTCGCGGACGACGCCGAGTTCCGGTGCGCTGTCGGAGGCGTAGACGTGTTCACAGCGGTCCCGGTAGGAGGACAACAGTTCCTCGTCGTCGACCGGCTCGTAGCGAAGCCAGCACGAATCGTAGGAATCGATCGGCATGTAAAACGGGGTTGACCGGCGGGCCTGAAAGCGTTGACGGTTAGCCGGGCTTTCGAGACACTGTATCGCCATCCACCGGCGGTCTTGGAAAGTAGAATCGGGTCGAAACTGGTCGAGACGAATCCAAATCCAGCCATACAGAAGATTAGTCCAATTATAGAGAACGAAGCGAGAGCTGCCGTCGACTGGACGGGCAGCGAGCGAGGAAGGGGACGCCTCGGCGTGTACGATACGGGGGACGACGTCGTGACGCGATATTACGGGAACGACGCCGCTCGAGCAGCGAGAGTCGTGGTATTCGATCGGTGATATCGACAACCCGGTTCCGAAATTGACATTCCTATGGGTGTAATATGATAATCAGGTTGGGAGGGGTTCTGATGTGCGGTCGTCACTGACGAAATCTCAAGACTGACGTGTTGTTCTGTGATAGAGTACGATCGTTCTTTTTCTCACCCTCCGTGGGAGTCGTTCGAACGCACTCGAACAAGTTCGGTCGCCGCAGTCGGTCCAACAACGTTGGATGGCTGTGAGCGGCTTGAGAACACGGTACACAACTCGGACGGAGTCTGGCAGTAGGTAGCCGGTCGTTCGGCCTCGAGAACGTGACAGCCACGAGGACACCCGAACGTCAACCACTAAGTAGTGGTGACGGTTACGAACTAGTATGACTGAGAACGCGGATGACTCGCTGAAATCGGTGGCGAAGGCGTTCAAAATCGTTGGATACATCCAGGAGACCGGACGTGTCACGCCGACGCAACTAGCCTCGGACTTCGACCTGCCGACGAGTACGGCGCACATCTATCTGAAGACGATGGAGGAGGCGGGATATCTCACTGCGTCGGCGGGTCAGTATCGGTTGAGCCTCCGGTTTTTGAGCCACGGCGTGAACACGCGTCGACAGTTCGATATCTACGAGGTCGCGATAGCAGAGATCGATCGGCTCGCGGACGCGACGGGCGAGGTCGCCAATCTGGGCGTCGAGGAGGACGGAAAGCGGGTACTGCTCTACAAACGCGAGGGCGAGGAGGGCGTGTACGACAAAGCGCCTACGGGGGAGTTCACCCACATGCACTGGACCTCACTCGGCAAGGCGATACTCGCACATTTGCCGCCGGACCGCGTCGACGAAATCGTCGACCAGCACGGGCTTCCGAGCGCGACGGATCGAACGATCACGGACCGAGAGATGCTCGCTTCGGAACTCGAGTCGATCCGGTCGAGGGGCTACGCCCTCGAGGACGAAGAGCGGCGAACGAACATCCGGGCCGTCGCCGTCCCGGTATTTGCAAACGAGACGGTCGTCGGATCGATCTCGCTGTCAGGACCGGTCTCGCGGTTCACCGACGCTCGTATCGAGAACGAGTTGGTCGAAGAACTCCAGGACAAAGCGAACGTTATCGAATTGCACCTTCGTCACTATTGAACGGCGTGTGCGGATCGGTATCGGTGGCAGTCCGGGGCTCGCTGAATTACCGGCCCTGTCTCGACGAAGTACACGAATAGTAACTGCAATTAATAGCATGTTAATGACACCTATGCCGAACGTGAATTATTATATATGTAGATTACAACCATATGATTGTAACATTAGAGGAGACCAAAACGCGATACCATCGAGTTCGACGTGTGATATGTAATCGGGAGACAATCGACGACACGACGATCGAGGACTGTCTGAAAGGGTGGGAGAGGACCGACGACTCGAGAGCGGTTCGATTCGTCAGATCTCATCCAATACTATTGGATGGGGCGAGAGAGGTGACCGACGCCGACTCGTCGTTCACGAGGGACTTATTCGACGTGACACGCTCGAACGAGAGTCACCACGCCCACCGGGTCGGACTCGAACGGTGTCGAGTGGAAGGCTCGCTCCCCGAATCCGAATTCCACCTGTTGAGGAGCCGTCGACAGGAAGCCACGAACTCGAGGTGGCGGTGAGACGAGCGATCGGCCCTGACCGTAACGACCTAGTATCGCGCGTCTGTAGAGATGGTAATGAGCACGACTCGAGATCGGTTCTGGGACCTCGTCTGTCTGTTCTCGGCGCAGGCGTACGTGTTCCTCGCGGTTTCGGCCGCGTTGCTGTTTCTCATGTGGTTCTCGTGGCGGAACGCGACACCCGGAACGACGGCACACGCGTTGATCCGACTGAACGTCGTCATACTGGCGGCCAACGTGGTCGTGCTGACCGTCATCATTCGTCGGTGCAACGCTCGAGACCTGTGACGGAGGGCGGAAGGGGACGTCTTTCTGGTCGCTGTGAGCACCGTCGGTAGATGGGTGAACGAGTCCAGAGTGGACAGTGGAGTTAGAAACGAGACCCGCAGTCGAAGCAAACAGACCGAACCGAAGTTTGCGCTCCTACTCGTGGCGAGCGCGAACGCGGGGGTTGAACAGTTTGTCCGTCGACTGGGAGAGCAGGATGAGCCCGATCGAGAGGGTGACGACGGCGACGATCGGCCAGAGGATCCAGTGGAACATCGACCAGGTCGTCAGTGCACCGCCGGTGTACGCCTGATCGAGGAGGACACCCCAGTTCTCCTGCGAGTAGGGGAGGACGCCGAGGTAGTAGAGGCCGACCGAGGCGAACAGCACGCCTCGCATCGAACTCATGAAGTTGTAGAGGATGTACGGCATCATGTTCGGCAGGACGTCCTTGAGCAGAATGTGTCTGGTCGGGACGTTCATCGCGTTGGCGGCCTCGACGTAATCTTCCTCGCGGATACTGAGCACCTGTGACCGCAGGTTCCGCGCGAGTCCACCCCAGCCGTTGATGGCGAGCAAGACTCCGATCAGGATCGGACTTTGGGGGTTGAGCGTCACCGCGAGGACGATGACCAGCGGGAGGCCGGGAATCGTCAGCGCGACGTCGGTGATCGTCGAGAGAAGTTGATCGAGACGACCGCGGGAGAACCCTGCGACCGTCCCGACGATGGTGCCGACGACGACGATGAAGAGGCCGCCGCTGAACATCATCAGGAGGATCGGCCGCGTGCCGTAGACCATCAACGTCAGCAGGTCACGTCCCTGTGGATCGGTTCCCAGCGGGTGATCCCACGTCTCGAACGACTGCATCAACCGTTCGCCGTCCCACATCGTCGTCGGCTCCATGAGCCAGACGCCGATGGTGCCGACGAACAGATAGCCGAAGACGATCCCGAACCCGATCAGCGCCCGGTAGTCGGTGATCATGATCCGCCCCGGAACCAGCACGTACGCGTTCAACAGGTTCCGAACGGTGTCTTGCCACGTCTGATCGACGTCCGATACCACTTCGAGGGGAATGTCTTCACTGTCGACTGATGCATCACTCATGAGTTATCACCCGTCTGAATCCGCGGATCGAGTTTTCCGTACGTGAGGTCGGCGACGAAGACGCCAATGACGACCGCGATCGTGATGACGAGGAACGTCCCCATCATGAGCGGATAATCACGGAACAACGTCGCGTCCAGCAGGACGTAGCCGATCCCACGGTAGGAGAAAATCTGCTCTAAAATGACCGCTCCGCCGAACAGGAAGCCGATCTGGATGAGCAATCCGGTGTACAGCGGCAAGATCGCATTCCGGGCGACGTACCGGTAGGAGATCCGGAAGTTTGAGAGCCCGCGCAACCGGGCGCCGCGGATGTAGTCGGATCCCAGCGTCTGGATACTGTTCGCACGCATACTCAGTGCGATCCCGCCGAAACCGGTCACGATCAACGAGACGATCGGCAGCGTCGCGTGATACAACACGCTCCGGTAGAACGCCAGCGATCCGGCTTCGAGACCGGTTGCGTACTTCCCGCCCTGTGGGAAGAGGTTCCACTGGAAGACGAAAAAGAAGATCAGGAGGAACGCGAAGACGTAGAACGGAACGGAGACGAGGAACGTACTCACCGACGTCGACGCGAAGTCGAAGCGGGTCCCCTCCGCGTACGCCATCGAGGCACCGAGCAGGATACCGATCGTGTACTGGAACATGATCGCGATCGAGAGCAAGAACACCGTCCACGGGAGTACGTCCGCGAGGATTACGGTCACCTCGACGCCCTGGATGTACGAGTGACCCAGATCTCCCTGGAAGGTATCGAACATGTAGTTGAAGTACTGCTGCCACAGCGGTTGGTCGGGCTGGACGTTCAGGTAGAGTCGGACCTGCCGGTCGATCTGCTCCTGGGACATCGTCGCCCCATACTGCTGGTAGAGTTCCGCACGCATCCGCGAAATCGGGCTGCCCGGCATCAGACGAATGAGCGCGAACGTGAGCGTAATCGTCGTCCAGACGACGAGCAGCGACATGCCGATGCGCTTGAGCAACCACCGGCCGTTCATGACGACTCACCCTCCACGGTCACGCCGACAGTCTCCTGGTCGAGCGGCTCGCTGTCCCAGTAGGGATGGTCCTCGGGATACTCGCGGAAGCAGGCGGTACAGTGGTCCGTCTCGCTCTCGAGTGACGGTTTTTCGCTCGCACAGACCTCTCTGGCCTCCGGACACCGCGGGTGGAATCGACAGCCCGACGGTGGATCGATCGGATCCGGGACGTCGATATCGCTGATGGGTGATTCGGTCTCGTCCGTCGAATCGAGGTCGGTCGTCGACCAGTGGAGAGCCTGCGTGTACGGATGCTGTGGGTTCTGGACGATCTCCTCGGCGGGACCGATCTCGATGATCTCGCCGAGGTACATCACGGCGATTCGACCGCCTGCCCGCCCGGCCAGATATCGTGCGTTGGTGAGGTTGTGCGAGATGAACAGGTACGAGGTATCGAACAGGTCCTGCAGCGTCAACATCAGGTCCATCATGTCGACGCGCATCGAGACGTCGAGCGCCGAGACGGCCTCGTCGGCCAGGATCAGGTCGGGATTCATCAGCAGCGCGCGGATCAGCGCCACCCGCTGTTTCTCGCCACCCGACAGCTGATGTGGGTAGCGGTCGGCGTAGTCCTCCGGCGGCGACATCCCCGCTGACTCGAGCATCGCCAGCAACCGGGCCTTCCGGTCTTCGACGTCGAGGTCCGACTGCCAGCTCTTCATCGGGACCTGGAGGGTCGCCGATATCTTTCGGTTGGGATTGAGCGAACTGCCGGGGTCCTGGTGGATGATCTGGAGGGCTCGCCGGATCTCGGCGTAGGAGCGATCGCCGTTCCCCCGTCCCGCCTTCGTCTCCCAGATATCCTGGCCGCGGTACTGCACGGAGCCGCCAGTGGGCTCTTGCAGACCGACGGCCGTCTTGCCGAACGTCGTCTTCCCGCAGCCACTCTCGCCGACGATCGCGACGACGTCGTTCTCGTAGATCTCGAGGTCGACGCCGTCGACCGCACGAACGACCTCGGGGTCGTCGAAGAGACTCAGAAATCCGCCGTCGTCCGACTCGAAGTGGACTTCCACGTCGTCCATCGAGACGACCGGCTCGTCGGACTGGTTCCCTTCGTAGACCTCCGCACTCACGCCATCGCTCGTCTCGAGAGCCAGCGGAAGTTCCTCGTCGACTTTCTCGTGGTGCCAGCAGGCGACCTCCTGGTCGGGGCCGATCTCCTCGAGGGCGGGATCTTCCTGTTCACACTCGGGGGTCGAGAGCGGGCATCGCGGGTGGTACGAACAGCCCGAGGGGATATCGACCGGGTCCGGTGCCGATCCCTCGATCGACCTGAGTTCGTCGAGCGAGGTCGTCAGGTTCGGGACGGCGTTGAGAAGCGATCGCGTGTACGGGTGAGTCGAATTCGAGAGGTCGCCCGCCGGAAACACCTCCATGACGTCGAAAGCGTACATGACGGCGATTCGATCACAGAGGTCCTTGACCAGCGGCAGGTCGTGGGTGATGAAGACGATCGTCAGATCGTACTTCTCCTGGAGATCGTCCAGCAGCGTCAGGATCGACCGCTGCATCAACAGGTCCAGTGCCGCCGTCGGCTCGTCCATCACGAGGACGTTCGGCTCGAGGATCAGACTCAGCGCGATCAGTGCACGCTGTTTCATCCCGCCGGAGAGTTCGTGGGGGAACGTATCGAAGATCCGGTCGGGTTCGAGGTGAAGGTCCGTGAGTAACTCTCGAGCGTGTTCCATTCCGTCCTCGACGTCCTGATCGTGTGCTTTCAGGGTCTCGAGGAAGTGCCCGCGAATCTTCATGGTCGGATTGAAGAAGCTCATCGCCCCCTGGAAGACCATCGCGATCTCTTCCCATCGCAGCTGGCGAAGTTCCTCTTCCTCGAGATTCAGGATGTCGACCGTCTCACCGCTGTCTGTCCGGTAGGAGATTTCGCCGTCGACGGTGCCGGGGTCGACGACCGCGTCCAGTATTGCGGACGCGAGCATCGACTTTCCGCTCCCGCTCTCACCGACGACACCGAGGATTTCACCGCGGTGAATGTCGATAGAGACGTCGTCGAGTACCTTCGACACCCCGCGGTTCATCCCGAAGGAGACCGTGACGTCACGGAGTTCCAGAATGTTCTCCTGCGCTACCACTTGTTGAGACATCTGTACGTGGTTTGCGTCCACCACCTATTATGCCTATCGATTATTCACATTATTCGTTATCATTCGGTCAGGAACGGAACCGAAAAAGGTCACAACCGGCGGGCGTCGCCTGCTGTGGGTGTCGGTGGATCGGATCGATCGAAACGTTCGTCGACGTTACCGCGGACTCATCGCCGGGATGGACATGAACGACCGGTTGGTGTAGTTGATGCCCCAGAGCGGATCGTCTTTCGCCGGCCACTCCCACTCGTTGCCCCAGTACATCATTCCCCAGTTCTCGACGTTCGTCGGAATCGACGGCAGGGTGTAGTTGTATACCCACGCGAGCTCTTCCATCTGCTCGGTGTACTCGTCGCCGGTGAGCTGGGCCAGTCCGTCGACTGCCTCCCGAACGTTGACTTCTTCCATGGAGCCGTCCCAGTCGCCGACCGGTTTGGGGACCTCGACGGTCTCCGGGAAGTGGACCATACTGTTGTCACCGAACATTTCGTCCATGTACGAGATAGGTGAGAGGGCGTCGGTGTGGGTTCGAAGCGAGTTCCACGTGTCGTCGTCACGCCCCCAGAGAATACCGCTGAAACTCTCGTCGACGCGGAACTCGGTCTCGAAACCGAACTCCCCGAGTTGGCCGACCGTCGCCTGACCCGTCGTCGGCCAGTGGTGGAAGTCCGGCGAGATGTGCTCGATGAGGAGCGGTTCACCGTCGTAGTACCACGTGCCGTCCTCGAGGGAGAGACCGGCTTCCGTCAGGAGCTCTTCTGCGCGCTCGTGGTCGGTCTCGTACGTCCGGAGGTCGTCGTGGATGTTCGGCAACTGTTCCTCGACGTTGAAGAAGACGCCGTCCGCGCGGTCGAGCCCTGACGTCCGTGTCGGGTGTGCGCGGTCGATGTTCTCGTTGTTGAGGACGTGGGCGATCCCCTGTCGGAATCGTGGGTCCGCGTACACGTCGGGGACGTCGTCGGCGTCGGTGTTCCAGTTGAACGCGAGGCCCTGTACTTCCGTCCCCGTTCGGATGACGACCTCCATGTCGTCTTCTTGCTGGATCTGTTCGATGTGTTCCGGCTGGGGAAGCGGCCCGGCCTGAATCTGCTGGGACAGTGCCGCCGAAATCGGCTGGGCGCGCCCGCCCGTGGCGTCGAAGTTCTCCATGCGCGCGGAGAACTCGACGGGCGAGTGGAATCCCTCGTTTGGCTCGAGCACCGCCACCGTCTCGGTCGCGTCGACGACCTCCCACGCGCCACACGAGACCGTCTCGTCGATCGGCCACTCGTGGTCGTCGTTCAGTTCGGTGTCGATCTCGTTGATCTCCTCCTCGGTCGAGGCGTCGTCCAGTCGCTCGAGGTACTCGACGAAGACCGTCTCCTCGCCGTCGACCTCTCGAGGCGGAGAAATGTGAAGCGCTTCGGTGAACAGCTGCTTCGTGGCGTAGTCGACGTTGACGTCCCCGAGTTCGATGACGACGGTCTTCTCGCCGTCGGCGTACATATCCGAGATGTTGTTCCAGAGTACCGAACCGATCCCCTCGACGTGTTGGGAGATTCGGAGGTGCAACAGGACGTCTTCGGCGGTGACCTCGTCGCCGGAGGTCCACTGCCAGTCGTCGTAGAGGTCGAACGAGACGACGCCGTTCTCCTCGTCGATGTCGAGGCTCTCGGTGTGGGGCGAAACGAACTGGTCGTACGTGTGTTCTTCTTCGGTGTTGAACTCCGCGGCCGTCGCCCAGCGGGCGATCTGGGGATGGACGGCCCACGCGAGGGCGTGATGGTTGGACCCCCACGGGTTTTGAATCTGCTCTTGGGGATTCATCGCCCCTGGGAGGAAGGTGTGGAACTCGAGGTCGCTTCCCCCGTTTCCGTTCCCGTTTCCGTCTCCGTCTCCGTTCCCAGTGACGGGTGTCGTCTCGTCGTCGTCGTCACCGCCGATACAGCCTGCAACGAATACGGACGTGACTGCCCCAGCACCCTGTATCATCCGCCGCCGAGAAAGTCCATTACCACTGCCTGTGCCTCGCCGAGAAGGTTGGCTATTTCTAGTCATGCTATCGCGTCTCAATAGTGGATTAGTGCTCTCGCATATATAGTATTGGGTTCGAAACCCGAACATCGACGAGAGTAAATACTTCTGAGACGGCCGTCTCGAACGGAATAGCGGCGTTCGGGTAGACTGTCGGTCGCAACTGTCACTCGAGTCTCGTCCCCACTCGGCGAACGCGGAACGCGAGCGTGCGTTCGTCCACCGTCGACGACGCGCAGTAGTTACGACTGTTTGTAACGAGATGCCACGGTGTTCTGTATGAGTTGTGTTCTGTTCTCTAATAGATTGGCCAGACATCCGGGACGGAGCTATACCGAGCGATCTGTCAGCGATCGTTACAACCGTACGTGTGTAAACTGTCCACCCGAAACCCGACCTTACGGAGCCGAGACCACCGAAAGTGTGGATAGTGAGAGCAAATCACAAGGATCGGCGGTCGGAAAAACCCGATAACGGGACTCATCGTATACAACACCGACGTTCTGTATGAGAGAACACCAGCCGATTTAGGAGATCGTGAAGAGAACTTCGACAGAACGAACGGAAACAGTCTCGAGGAGCGCGGTGAGCGAGGAGTGACGAAAACAGTTAATACCGCAGATTGTGAGACTCGACGCGTGACACGAACACAGCGAGACGCCGTATTTCGGGACGAGACGGCGCCGGTGGAGAATCGGGTCGAAGACCTCCTCGAACGGATGACTCTCGAGGAAAAGGCCGCCCAGCTCGGGTCGGTCAACGCCGACCGCGTCGTCGAAGACGGCGAGGTCGACCGCGAGGCCGCCGAGGAGTGGCTCGAACACGGGATCGGCCACCTGACCCGGATCGGGGGCGAGGCGAGTCTCGCACCCGCGGACGCGGCGCGAGTGACGAACGAACTCCAGGAGATCCTCGGCGAGACGCGACTCGGTGTCCCCGCAATTCCACACGAGGAGTGTCTGAGCGGGTACATGGGGCCGGAAGCGACGACGTTCCCGCAGATGCTGGGGATGGCCAGCACGTGGAACCCCGACCTCCTCCAGGAAGTGACCGAGACGATTCGAGGCGAACTGGAAGGAATCGGCACGGTCCACGCGCTCTCGCCGGTGCTCGACGTCGCCCGCGACCTCCGCTGGGGCCGCGTCGAGGAGACCTTCGGCGAAGATCCTTACCTCGTCGCGGCGATGGCGTGTGCGTACGTCGACGGCCTGCAGGGTGAGGACCGATCGGACGGCATCACGGCCACGCTGAAACACTTCGTCGGTCACGGATCGACCGACGGCGGGAAGAACCGCTCGTCGCTGAACGTGGGCCGACGCGAACTCTACGAGACCCACCTGTTCCCCTACGAGGCGACGATCAGCGAAGCCAACGCGGAGTCGGTGATGAACGCCTACCACGACATCGACGGCATCCCCTGTGCGAGTTCGGAGTGGCTGCTCACCGACGTCCTCCGGGGCGAGTTCGGCTTCGACGGCACCGTCGTCTCCGACTACTACAGCGTCCGCCACCTCGAGACCGAACACGACACCGCGGACACCAAAGTCGAGGCGGGCGTTCAGGCCCTCGAGGCCGGCATCGACGTCGAACTGCCCTACACCGACTACTACGGCGAGTACCTCGTCGAGGCCGTCGAGAACGGCGACCTCGCCGAGGAGACCCTCGACGAGTCCGTCCGCCGCGTGCTCCGGGAGAAGATCCGCAAGGGCGTCTTCGACGACCCTGAGATCGATATCGACGCCGCGGCCGACGCCTTCCACACCGAGGAGGCCCGCGAGGTCACCGGCCGCGCCGCCCGGCAGTCGATGACGCTGCTCAAGAACGAGGACGACCTGCTGCCGCTGGACGTCGATTCGGTCGCCGTCGTCGGCCCCAAGGCGGACGACAAGAAGGAACTGATGGGCGACTACGCCTTCGCCGCCCACTACCCCGAAGAGGAGTACGAGTCCGACGCGATCACACCTCTCGAGGCCCTCGAGTCCCGCGATCTGGACGTCGTCCACGAGCAGGGCTGTACGATCTCCGGCCCATCGACCGACGGATTCGACGCGGCGGCCGACGCCGCCGGCGAGGCCGACGTGGCGCTGGCGTTCGTCGGCGCGCGGTCGGCGGTCGACTTCTCGGACGTCGACGCCGAGAAGGAGAACAAGCCGAGCGTGCCTACCAGCGGCGAGGGCTGTGACATGACCCACCTCGGGCTACCGGGCGTACAGGAGGAACTCGTCGAGCACCTCGCCGAGACCGACACGCCGCTGGTCGTCGTGCTGGTCAGCGGCAAACCCCACGCGATCGAGTGGATGGCCGAGAGCGCGGACGTTCCGGCGATTTTGCAGGCGTGGCTCCCGGGCGACGAGGGCGGCCCTGCCATCGCCGACGTCCTATTCGGCGAGTACAACCCCGGGGGTCGACTCCCCATCTCGCTGGCCAAGTCCGTCGGCCAGTTGCCGGTCTACTACAACCGCAAGGCCAACACCGCGAACAAGGACTACGTCTACACCGACAGCGATCCGGTCTACCCGTTCGGTCACGGACTGAGCTACACCGAGATGGAGTACGGCGACCTCTCGCTGTCGGCCGACAACGTCGCCCCCCTCGAGCCCGTCACCGCGAGCGTGACGGTCACGAACACCGGCGACCGGGCCGGCGCCGAGGTCGTCCAGCTGTACACCCGCGCCGCGAACCCGAGCCAGGCCCGTCCGGTCCAGGAATTGACCGGCTTCCGACGCGTGGAACTCGAGCCCGGCGAGAGCAAACGCGTCTCGTTCGAGCTCTCGCCGACGCAACTCGCCTTCCACGACGAATCCATGACGCTCACCGTCGAGGAAGGTCCCTACGAGGTCCGGATCGGCCGCTCGGCCGCCGACATCGTCGCGACCGAAGACCTCGCGGTCACCACATCGAAGGCGGTACCGAAGACCGCGCGGACGTACTTCGCCGAGTCGTCGGTCGAGGACGCAGAGTAGGGAGCGGAGTCTCTCTTTCGGGCTCGAGCCCGATTTTCGTGGCGCGTGATTCCGAAGGCGTTTCGAGTCGACTCGATCACCCGAGAGGTTCGAAATCGTCCCGGGGGAGGGCTGCGAGAACGGAAGACGGCCGACAGCACAGAGAACGATAGTAACAACTGAAGCTATTTACACACTGATCGCACGAGGGCAGCGCGGTTCGGAGCGAGTGAACCGGGCGAGAACCGCGGACTGTGCGAGCAGGTGTGTAGTGACGTTCAGTGGCTACTATCGGAACAGCAAATGGAACCAACCACTCAGCGCTCGAGCTCGATCTCGATCGTCTCGCCCGCCTCACTGGCCTCGTGGATCGCCGCGATCGTCCGCATGTCGACGAGGCCGTGTTCGGGCGTCGCGTGGGGCTCGCGGCCGTCGAGCAGGCAGTCGGCGAAGTAGTCGAACTCCTCTTCCATCTGGTCGACCTGCTCCGTGTCGACTTCGATCGTCGTCCCCGCGCTGGTCACCTCGAACCCGCTCGCCGTGTGGAAGGCGGGCTCGATCGTGATCACGCCGTCGCTGCCGACGATCCGGAGGTGGCTGTTGATGTGAGCGTGCTGGCTCGCGGTACAGGTCGCGTAGATCTCGTCCTCGAGTGCGACGGTGAAGGCGGCGACCTCGTCGGGGACGTCCGAAAAGTGTTCGTGGTCGCTGTGCATCATCGACTGGGCCGCGACTGGGTCACGGTCCAGAACGAACCGGGTCGTGTTGATCGAGTAGATGCCGAGGTCCATCACGCTCGTCCCGTAACCGGCGAGGTCGGGGTCGAGTCGCCACTGATCCGGCCCCCAGCCGAGGATGTCCTGGGACATGTCCGCGTGGACGTGGATCGGCTCGCCGATGACACCCTCGCGAACGAGTTCTCGAGCGCGTCTGGCCGCCGGCTCCGTGTGCATCCGGTAGGCGATCATCGCGGTCACGTCCTCGTCCGAGCAGGTCTCGACCATGCGCTCGGCCCGCTCTTTCGTAGCCTCCATCGGCTTCTCACAGAGGACCGCCTTGCCGTGCTCGGCGGCCGATTCGACGAGTTCGAGGTGGCGGGCGTTGGGCGTACAGACGTAGACCGCGTCGTACGCCTCGACGGCCGCGCCGTCGTGGAACTCCTCGTAGGTGAGTCCGGCTTCGACCGTCTCGGTGCCGGCGGCCACGTCTTCGGCTTTCTCCTTCGAACCGCTGACGACGACGGTCGTCTCGCAAAACGTCGAGTTGTCGACGGCCGGCATCGCCTTGTCGCGGGTCCACCAGCCCAGTCCGACCATCGCGAACCGGATCGGGCCGGCACCGTCGTCCGATTGCTGCCAGTCTCGGTTGGAAAACGAGTCGAGATACGACTGCAGTCCGTCTGGATCCATGCACCTCGATAGCGTGAGATGCCTAATAAATTACCGTGATTAGCGGTCAGCGGACGATTCGGCGGGACCTCGAGCGGTCGACTCGGGGGTCCGCCCTCTCACTCGCTCGAACTCGGGCTCGGGCTCGGACTCGAACTCGGACTGTGACCCGAACCCAAGTTTGAACTCGAGGGCGGCGCCGTCAGCCGTTACGCGGACGTGTACGCCTCCGACTCCGCGAGCACCGACGAGCCCTCGAGGTCCCAGTCCTCGAGGTACTCCTCCTCCGCGACGACCAGTTTCGCGAACAGTTCGCGTGCGTCTTCGGTCTGAAGGGTGCGGATCTGCTGATCGATGAGGAAGCCCTCGAAGGCCGCGTCGAGGTCGCCGTCGCGGGAGGCCTCGATGACCGTCTCGATGGTGTCGATGTGGCCCCGAATGAGGCTCCGGACGGGACGCGGGAAGCCGCCGGCCGAGACCGGCCGCACCTCGCCCGCCCGGATCAGCGCGTTCGTCTCGACGACGGCGTCGGACTGGAGGTCCTCGACCTGCCCGACGTTGGGAAGGTTGACGTTCGTGACGTAGGTGTCCTCGCCGGCCAGCGCCAGCAGGATGTCGACGAAGGTCTCGTTGGACTCGGTGAGCTCGAACTCCTTCTCGCCGGAGAGCCAGGCCTCGACGTCGGTCGTCTGATCGGACTCGGCGGGCGTCCAGTGTTTCGCGCGGTAGTCGCTGCCGGTCCGTTTGACCCCCCAGCGGTTGAGCCCTTCCTGCCCACCCTGCATGAACCACGTCGCGTACTCGATGAGGTGGCGGTCACCCGCGGCGGGGAGCACGTCGAATCGGCGGAACAGCTCCCAGGTCACCTGCCAGTTGTCCGTGAAGACGCTCTCCTCGGCGAGATCGTCCCAGGTGAACTCCTGATGAGCGTGCTCGCTCTCGACTAAGTCCTCGAGGACCGGCCAGAGGTCGACGCCCTTACAGCGGGCCTCGTCGACCCACGTGAAGTGGTTGATGCCCTTGACGTTGACCGAGACGTCCGAGCGCTCGGCGTCCATGTCGAGTTCCTCGCGGGCGTAGCGGGCGAGGCGGTGTCGGGTGCCCAGCACCTCGTGACAGAGGCCGAGGGCGTTGATCCCGGGATACTCGTCGTAGAGTGCGCGCGTGACGAAGTGGACCGGGTTGGTGTAGTTGAACACCCACGCGTCGGGACAGTACTCGCGGATCGCGGCCGCGAACTCCCGATACTGGGGGATCGTCCGCATTGCCCGGAAGATACCGCCGGGCCCGATCGTCGCCGCGACCGCCCCATAGATGCCGTACTCCTTCGGAATGTCCAGATCGTGGACGAACGTCTCCGCGGGGTCGTACTGCGTCGAGATGATGACGACGTCCGCGCCGGTGAGCGTCGCCTCGAGCGTCTCGGTTGCTTCGTACTGCCAGTCGGCGGTCGCACCCTCCTGATCCTGGACCCAGTTCCCGAAGCGGGCGTTCTGCTCGGCGCTCTCGTGGTGGGTGTCGTAGAGTCGGACCTCGCCGTCCAGCGGCGACTGGGCGAGGTCCTGGATGAGGTTCGGCGCCCACTGGCGACTCCCGCCGCCGATGTAGGCGATCGTCACGTCGTCGGGATCGACGCTGGTTCCGTTTCCGGTGGCGGTAGTCGCGGTCGTCTCCGCTCGAGTCGGTGTCACTGTCATCTAGTGGGCCCGTTTTCCCGCGCCAGTAAATAGGTATGGAATGCGGCGGTGTGGCACGCAGAGTGAGTGAGAGTGAGAGTGGGACTGGGACACCGACCTCGATCTCACGATGAGTTCACCAGCGTGCAGCAACCGCGAACGGAGCGGAGACGACGACCGTGAACGACCGGTCGTCGGAGCATCTCACCGTTCAGGCACCCGATGCAGACGGTATCGACGGACCGGGAGAACCGAATCAGTGGTCACTCGAGTGAGTCCCCACGCTGAATCGTCACGGAGCCGTCTCGAACGGGTCGATCGACTCGACTCACAGCTCGCCCGAGAGACTAATCTGCGCCGTGACGGGGAGTGTGACCACAATCGGTACACTGCCAGGACTGGTGGTGGACGACGAGGTCTCCGTGACACTCGGGACAGCGATACGACGGCTGAGCTGACTGCTGGTGAGACGCCATTGGATAGGATATGTCGAGACGGGGCATTAAATCTATCCCCTGAATTCGTTTCTGAAGTAATAGGCCGATATTTTCGGTCGCAGTTTACAGGTGTACATACTAGGCGCCTCGAGAGCGAGAGGACGCAGGCCGGGTTGGAGAACGGACTACGACCGGTCGGTCCCGGAGAGTGCGCCTTTGACGGCGTCGTAGGCGGGCTTGGGTTCGTAGCCGTCGTCGAACAGCAACGGATCGTCCGTGTAGCGCTTCGAGAAGTCCTTGAAGTTACGCAACCACGTACTCCCGTCGTGGACTCCCCACGTGACGAGCGTGTCACAGTCTGTCTCGAGGCAAACCTCGACGATCTCCCGGTAGTAGTCGGCCTGTTCCGCGAGCGGATCCTCGGGCTGGTCGTCGACGGCGTTGGCGACGTCCATCTCCGTGATCTGCACGTCGAGTCCGAGGTCCTGGAATCGGCGGATGTTCTCCGCGACGGATTCGGGGTCGGGCCGACCGGCCAGCGCGTGGAACTGGAGGCCGACACCGTCGATGGGGACGTCGCGCTCGAGCAGTCGCTCTAAGAGGTCGTAGATCGCGTCGGACTTCTCGTTGATGGCGTCTGCGCCGTAGTCGTTGTAGTAGAGGTCGGCCTCGGGGTTGACCTCGCGAGCCCACTGGAAGGCGAGATCGAGGTACTCCTCGCCCAACGCGTCGTACCACACGGTCTCGCGCAGCGTCCCGTCGTCGGCGACCGCCTCGTTGACGACGTCCCAGGCGTCGATCGAGGAGCGGTACCGACCGACGACGGTGTGGATGTGATCGCGCAGGAATTTCCGGAGCTGGTCGTCGGTGTAGTCCCACGCCTGGAACCACTCGGGCTTCTGGTTGTGCCAGACGAGGGTGTGGCCACGGACGTACATGTCGTTTTCCCGTCCGAAGTCGACGATGGCGTCCGCGTCGGTGAAGTCGTACGTGTGTGGGGAGGGTCGAAGCGGCCCCATCTTCAGAGCGTTCTCCGGCGTGACCGCGTTGAACTCGTTACGAGCCGCCTTCCAGTAACTCGGGTCACTCCGGAGGGCTCTGGCAGCCAGCGCCGCTCCGATTCGAAAGTCGCGATTCGTTGCCGCCTCTCGAAGAGTCTGCTCGGTCGACATCGTTCGAACAAACGTATCGTGAGACGTAAACGTTCGGGTAGCTGAACCGAGGCGGTCGGGATCCGAACGACGTCCGAATCGGTAGGCGGTGTCGACGATCCGGGAAATTCGGCTGCCGAGCGGCCCGAGACACTAGAGCTAAGACAGAGGGGGCACAAGAGACGGATACTCACATGCGTTACTACCAGCTCGACGAAGGGGGGACCCCCCGTCTCGCAGTCCAGACGAACGGAACTGCGTACGATCTCACTACGGCGAAATCGGAACTGCGCACGCTCGACGACCTCCTGCGGACGTCGTCGATCACCGACCAGCCGATCGATACGCTCGCGGATCGATTGCTCAAGGGAGCCGACGAGTGCTCGCTCCCGACGGAGACGGCGTCGCCGCCGCCGGTCCACGCGGAGGAGGTGTGGGCGGCGGGAGTGACCTACGCGATCAGCGAGCAGGCTCGTGAGGCCGAGAGTTCGATGCCCGATATGTACCTCGACGTCTACGACAGCGAGCGTCCCGAGGTCTTCTTCAAAGCCACGCCCAACCGGACGGTCGGCCCGAACGACACGGTCGGTATCCGCGCCGACTCGGAGTGGGACGTCCCCGAACCCGAACTGGGCGCGGTCCTCTACGACGGCGAAATCGTCGGCTACACGATCGGCAACGACATGAGTAGCCGCTCGATCGAAGGCGAGAATCCGCTGTACCTTCCGCAAGCAAAGGTCTACGACCGCTGTTGTTCGCTCGGCCCCTGTGTCACCTCCGCCGACTCGATCAGCGACCCCCACGCCCTCGAGATGTGGATGACGATCGAACGCGACGGCGAGGTCATGTACGACGAGTCGACGAACACCGGCGAGATGGACCGCACGGTCCAGGAACTGGTCGACTACTACACCCGGCACAACGCCGTCCCCGAAACCTCGGTGTTGCTCACCGGCACCTCGCTGGTCCCCTCGGAGAGTTTCACCCTGCAGGAGGGCGACGTCGTCGACATCGGTATCGACGAAATCGGCACGCTCACCAACACTGTCGTTCAGGTGTGACCTCGGTCGAGTGTCGAGTATCGACGGCTCTCACTACCTGAACTGTCGAGAGCCTCGGCGGCTGTCTGTCGTTCGGGTGACCAGCGGTCGTCCTCGGAACGGTTCGATTCTCACGTCTCTCCTGTCTCGCTGCCGATTCGCCCGCGAACGGTGTTCTCGAGCACGACATTTCGATTCTGCTGGCCCGAACGTGGTCCAGTTTACGTTGTCACTGGTCCGATCAGATGTAGATAGACGGAACGACCGTGGCACCGTCTTTCATGGTCTGTTCTCCACCAGATTCGTGTTGGACACTCACACAGAACACTGTTCTACCTATCCATTCGTTTCTGACACACGATACTGAAACGACGTTAAAATATTACAGAAAAACGTATTATTCGGTTCACATCCCTCTCGTACGGGGATTGAACGTGGATAAATACTGAGTATCTTTATTGTAAATACTACTATAGACGTATCATTACACCCATATGGTCGTAACATCTCCGAAAATCTCACAGTAGAACGTCGTACTGCTATACAGAAAATAGTTCTCTAATGGTCGAAATCAACGATTGCTCTCAGAACGACAGTTCTCTTTCACGGTCGCTCCTCGTCCCGTCTCGTCCGAGAGCCGGAACCGGCAACTCGAGAATCGAGTGAGTTTCGCGACCAATCCACTGTGAGACGTGCGCAGTTCTCTGGATCAGAACAACTTATATACTAACGTTGCATGGTAGTGATATGGCTGAGCCGAAACACCCGGTTCGGACCGTCGATCGGACACTGGAAATCGTCGAGATCATTCAGGAATTGGACGGAGCCGGCGTCTCGGAAATCGCAGACCGTGTCGATATCGGAAAGAGCGCCGTCCACAACCACCTGAACACGCTCGCGAACCGCGAGTACCTCTCGAAAGAGGGAGACGAGTATCACATCGGACTCTCCTTTCTGAGTCTCGGCGTGTACGCCAGAAACCGAAACGACATCTACGACGCCGCACGACTCGAGGTCGACAAACTCGCCGACGAAACCGGCGAACTCGTCAACCTCCTCGTCGAAAAAAACGGGATGGGGGTCTATCTCTATCAGGCCAAAGGTGAGAACGCCGTCGAACTCGATACGTACGAGGGAAAACGCGTTCGGCTCCACTGTACGGGCCTCGGAAAGGCGATCCTCGGCTTCCGTCCGCGCGAGGAAGTCGCGGATATACTCGATCGATACGGGATGCCGGAGATGACCGAGCAGACGATCACCGACCGTGAGGACTTCTTCGACGAACTCGACGAGGTCCGCCAGCAAAAGTACGCGATCGACCGCGAGGAACGCCTCACCAGGTTGTGCTGTGTCGCGTCACCGATCACCGACAATCAGGACCGTAGCATCGGCGCGATCAGCGTCGCCTGCCCGCTCCACCGTATCGGCGACGACCGCTTCTACGACGAGCTCCCCGACGCGGTCCTCGGGACGGCCAACGTCATCGAGCTCGCACACAATTACTCCTGAATCGACGGTCCGACCGCACACGTCCGATCCGTCTCTCCTTCGTGAACGAACCCCATACGATTAAATAGCTCGCCACGAGCAACTGACACATGAATACTGCCGTTCAGATGTACACGCTTCGAACCCTCGACGAACCACTCGTCCGGACCCTCGAGCGCGTCGCCGAGACGCCCCTCGACGGTGCCGAGATCGGTGCCGACGGCGCCGCGGACCCCGACGTTCAGGCTGCCCTCGAGGAGCTGAACCTCGGTGTTCCGACCGTCGGTGCGGGCTTCGACGACCTCGAGGCCCCCGAAGAGGGCCTCGTCGACGCCTGTCGTGCGCTCGGCGTCGACCGCGTCGTCCTCGGCTATCTCGGCCCGGATCACTTCGAATCCGCCGACGCTGCCGAGGAAACCGCCGAACTGGTCTCCGGATTCGTCGAGACGCTCGCCGACTACGACCTCGAGTTGCTCTATCACAATCACGCCCACGAGTTCGTCGAGATCGGCGACGGACAGACCGCGTTCGACGTCTTCCTCGCTCACGTCGACGACCGACTCCAGTTCGAACTCGACGTTGGCTGGGTCGGAACGGGCGGACAGGACCCGGCGACGGTGCTGGCTGACCTCGGCGATCGAACGCCGATCATCCACGTCAAGGACATGCACTTCGACGGTGAAGCCGACTTCGCCGACCTCGGGGAGGGCGACCTCGACCTCGAGGAGGTCCTGCCGGTCGCGTTCGATCAGGGCGTCGAGTGGGCGATCTACGAACACGACGAACCGGACGATCCGATCGCGGCGCTCGAGCGCGATTCGCAGATCCTCGTCGACGCCGTCGAGGTGGCACGAGCGGATCGATCGGACTGAAGACTGAGGCCTCTCAGCGTCTCGAGTAGAATCCGTCTTTTCGCTCTTATCTCGGACGTCACTATCACTATCACTATCACTGCTCGAGTCGAGTCGACAGCGCACGTCGATGCCGATGCTCGAGAGACCGACGACCGTCTCGTGATAGCGTTTCCAACGACAACGGCAACGGCAACAGCAACAGCAACAGCAACGAAAGCAAACGCGTGAAAGTGAGTGTTCGCTCGCGGTTACATTCCCATCGGACCTGCGCCCGCACCGGGTCCGGCACCGTCGTCGTCACCCGCAGTCGAGAGTTCGCCGGCGGCGACCACGTCGTCGATCCGCAGGATCATCGACGCTGCGTCGACGGCCGACTCGAGGGCGGTTCGCTTCACTCGCAACGGTTCGACGACGCCCGCCTCGAGCGCGTCGAACGGACTCCCGGTGTCGGGGTCGAGTCCCGCGGTCCGATCGCCGCCGTCGTGGCTGGCCGTGAGTTCGACCAGCGCGTCGATCGCGTCGTGGCCGCTGTTCTCCGCGAGCGTCCGTGGTCCGGCTTCGAGCGCCTCGGCGAACGCCTCGACGGCGAGCTGTTCGCGCCCGCCGATACCGCCCGCCGCCTCGCGGACTGCAAGCGCCAGTTCGGCCTCCGGCGCGCCGGCACCGGGGAGAACCGATCCATCCTCGATCGCGGCGCTGACGACGCCGATGCTGTCCTCGATCGCTCGCTCGATCTCGTCGACGACGTGTTCGGTGCCGCCCCGGAGGAGGATCGTCCCGATCTCGCTCTCCGGGAGGTCGTCGAAGACGGTCGTCTGTTCGGCTCGTGCGTTCCCCTTGTGCGTGAGTTCGCGAATCATCTCCCGTTCGACCCGGCCGGCGTGGCCGAGGTCGTCCGAGGTAAGCCGCTCGAGATTGCCGACGCGGGCGGCACCGGTCGCACCGGCGACCCGCCGCCGGTGGTCGTCGCTGACTCGCCGGAGCGCGAGCACGCCGGCGTCGACGAACCGCTGCTGGGCGAAATCGTCGATCCCGCCGTCGACGAGAACGACGTCGGCACCGGAATCGACGATTCGGTCGACGACCGACTCGAGTTCCTCCCGGTCGCGGTCGGCGAACGCGTCCGCCTGTTCGACGTCGGTGATCGTCGCCCCGGCACCGATCTCGAGTTCCGACAGCTCGAGGTCGTCCTCGTAGACGAGTACGTTGGCGTCGGTGAACGAGGTCGGCATACTCGGATGCGGCGGCTTCTTGTCGACCAGCGTCCCGCTGATGAACCGGGAGTCCTCGACAGACCGGCCGGGGAACGACCGGACGTCGATGGCGTCGCGGTCGACGGTCCCGTCCTCGCGAACGGCCGTGGTGACCGCCTCGACGACGAGTTCTGCGAGGAGTTCCTTCGACCGTTCGGCACCCTTGCCCGTCATCGCCGTCGCGGCGATCGCCTCGAGGGTCTCGGTGTCGTCGGGATCGATCTCGATCGCGAGCTCGTCGAGAGCGGTTTTGGCGGTCGTTACGGCCTCCTGGTAGCCGGCGACGATCGAGGAGGGGTGGATGCCCTGCTCGATCAGGTCTTCGGCGACCGAGAGGAGTTCACCCGCGAGGATCACGGCGGAGGTCGTCCCGTCGCCGACCTCCTCCTCTTGGGTCTGGGAGACCTCGATGACGAGGTTCGCTGCGGGATGGGTGATGTCCATCTCCTCTAGGAGCGTGACGCCGTCGTTCGTGACGACGACGTTCCCGCTGGAATCGACGAGCATCTTGTCCATTCCACGCGGGCCGAGCGTCGTCCGGACGGTTTCGGCGACCGCACGTGCGGCCGAGATGTTCATCGTTCGAGCCTCGTCGCCTGCGGTCCGCTGTGATTCCTTCGAGAGGACGGACAGCGGGCCGTTTCGCATCTGTCGTGCCATGCTGACACGGTGAAGCAACTACGACAGAAAAAAGGTTTGCATTCGTCGCCGACCTCGAGCCGTTCCGAGCAGTCTCGAGACACTCTCGAACCGACTGGCGGTCACTGACTGTGCCTGACGACGTCGATTGGACTCGAGAGAGACGGATCGCGACCGAGTGGTCGATACTCGAAGAATCAGAACTCAGAACCCGAAACGCAGCCGATCAGCCCCAGTCGCCGATCTCGTCTTCGTCCTCGAGTTCCGGACTCGACCAGTATTCGTGGTTCGAAACCGCTCTGAAACAGTTCGCTTTCGTTCCGCCCTCCGCGTCGTACAGTTCGGGTTCCATCTGCGTACACGCTTCTCTGGCCTCTGGACAGCGCGTGTGGAACTTACAGCCGGAGGGTGGGTCCGCAGGGTCCGGCACGTCGATCCGGCGAATCGGCGGCTGGGTCTCGATCTCCTCGGCGGCGATCTCGGGGTCGATCGACGGCGTCGACCACCGGAGGACCTTCGTATAGGGGTGGGTCGGATTCTTCAGGATCTCGTCGGGGCTGCCGATCTCGACGATTTCGCCGAGATACATGATCGCGATCCGACCACCGGCCCGCTTGGCGAGATACCGGGCGTTGGCCAGATCGTGAGAGATGAACAGATACGACGTGTCGAACGTCTCCTGGAGGTCGAGGATGAGCTCCATCATCTCGACGCGAAGCGAGACGTCCAGCGCCGAAATCGCCTCGTCCGCGAGGATCACGTCCGGGTTCATCAACAGCGCCCGTCCGAGGACGATACGCTGTTTCTCCCCACCCGAGAGCTGGTGTGGATAGCGGTTGGCGTAGTCCTCGGCCGGCACCATGTCGACGTACTCGAGGTACCGGTAGATCGTCTCCTTTCGTTCCTCGGCACTGAGTTCGGTGCGCCACTTCTTCAACGGATCAGCCAGGATCGCCTCGACCCGTCGCGAGGAGTTGAGCGCCGTCGACGGGTCCTGATGGATGATCTGGAGCGCACGCCGGATCTCCGCCCAGTCGATGTCGCTACTCCGTGGGCTGTCCTTTGCCTCCCAGATGTCCTGCCCACGATACGATACGCTGCCGCCCGTCGGCTTCTGGAGTCCGACTGCGGATTTACCCAGCGTCGTCTTTCCACAGCCCGACTCTCCGACGAGGACGACGATGTCCTTCTCTTCGAGTTCGAGGTTGACGCCGTCGACGGCGCGAACTTTCGTGTCCGAGAGCAGTTTTCGGACGAGGCCGCCGGCGTCGAAGTGGACCTCGAGGTCCTCGATCGAGAGCAGCGGTTCGGAACCCGCCTCGTCGGGCGTGTCCGTCGCCGTATTGGTTGTCTCGTCCGTAGCCGCCTCTTCGTCCGATTTTCGGTCTCTCTCTGTCTCTGTCTCTGTACTCATTTACATATCCTCCATCGATTCGTCGTGGAGCGTGTACTCGAGTTCGGTTCGTGCCTGATCGGTGTAGAAACAGGCAGCCTTGTGTTCGTTCTCGTCGTCGACGTCGACGAGTTCCGGATCTTCGATCTCACACCGGTCGTCGGAGATCGGACACCGTGGATGGTACGAACAGCCGGTCGGGATGTTGACCGGGTCGGGACGCGAGCCGGCGATCGGCTTCATCTCGTCTAAGTCCGACGTCAGACTCGGCAACGATCGTAACAGCGCTCGCGTGTAGGGGTGTGCGGCGTCGTTCAACAGCGACGTGGGGTCTCCGACCTCGATGAACTCGAAGGCGTACATCACGCCGATCCGATCCGCGAGCCCGGCGACCAGCGAGAGGTCGTGGGTGATGAAGACGATCGTCAGGCCGAACTCGTCGCGGAGATTGCGCAGCATCGAGATGATAGACCGCTGCATCAGCAGGTCCAGTGCCGCCGTCGGCTCGTCCATCACGAGAACGTCCGGCTCGAGAACCAGCGCGAGCGCGATCAGCGCGCGCTGTTTCATCCCGCCGGAGAGCTCGTGTGGGTACGACTTCATCACGCGGTCGAAGTCTAAGTGCAGCGAGTCGAAGAGATCCCGGACGTGATCCATCCGGTCTTCCATCACCGCGTTGTGTGCGCGGATGGTCTCGTGGAAGTGGTGGAGGATCTTCATCGTCGGGTTGAAGGAGTTCATCGCCCCCTGGAAGACCATCGAAATCTCCTCCCACCGAAGCCGCTTGAGCTCGCTTTGGGTGAGGTCGAGGACGTCGACCGAGTCCGATCCCGACGCGTCGAACGTCTCGATCTCGTCGCTACTGACCGTTCCCGTGTCTTCCGGATAGTAGGTCACGTTGCCCGAGAGCACGCCCGGGTCCTCGACGGCGTCGAGGAGCGCCGACGCGAACATCGACTTTCCGGAGCCCGACTCTCCGACGACCGCGAGGATCTCCTCGCGATAGATGTCGAGATCGACGTCGTTGAGCACCCACGCCTGTCCGCGTGACATACCGAACTGTACTCGTGCATCCCGTACCTCGAGGATGGTGTCTTTCGTCTCTGCGTCCGTCGTCGATTGGTGTGGTTGTCCGATTGCCATCTGTCGTTAGTGCTCGTCGTGCGTTCGTCGGCTGCGGTGGTGTCGTTCTCGTTCGTGGCCGCGGTCCTGTGCGCTCGATCCGAACCGTGAGGCTGAGTCCGTACGCATCGTCAGGGCTCGCCTCCTTCGTCGTCGGTGACGGTCTTCGAGTGACGAGCGCGCAACTGCGGGTTGAACACCCGATCGAGCCCCTGTGAGAACAGGGTCAGGGCAAACGTCAGCCCCGATAGCGCCAGCAGCGGCAGGAACAGCCAGTGGCCGGCGTGACCCGGGTTGGCGATCGCGTTCCCGCGCAAGCGAGCGAAGTTCATCATGACACCCCAGTTGTCGCTGGTAAACGGCAGGATGCCGAGGAAGTACAGCGCGACGGAGGCGACGATGACGGCCGTCGCCGCACCGGCTGCACTGATGAGGATGAACGGCGCGAGTTTGGGCATGATCTCCTGCATGATGATCGTCGGCGTTCCGAGTCCCATCGCTCTCGCGGCCTCGACGTAGTCTTCCTCACGTAACGTCAGTACCTGCGAGCGCAACTGCCGTGCGAGTCCGGCCCAGGCGTTGATCGCGAGGATCGAACCGACCAGGAACGGGTCCCGTGGCGGATAGATCG
Source organism: Natronoglomus mannanivorans (assembly GCA_025517485.1). Taxonomy (GTDB): domain Archaea; phylum Halobacteriota; class Halobacteria; order Halobacteriales; family Natrialbaceae; genus Halomontanus; species Halomontanus mannanivorans. The sequence continues at coordinate 525,399 of JAOPKB010000002.1, forward strand.
ACGCGATGACGATGATCAGCGGCAGTCCGGGAAGCACGATGAAGACGTCAGTGACCGTCATCAGTGCCCGGTCGATGGTGCCGCCCTTGTACCCCGCGACGAGTCCGATGAGCACGCCGAGACCGATCGCGAAGACGATCCCCGCCAGCGCCATCTGTAACATCGCCGGTGTCGAGTGGACGACCTGCTTGCCGACCGACCTGCCGATGTAGTCCGTCCCGGTAATTATCGAGAAGTCCTCGAAGGGACCGAGGAAGTTCGGCCCTTCGTTGATCTGTGGTGACGGGACGATCAGGACGCCGACCGTTCCCATCAGAATGTAAAACAGGATACCGAGCCCCCCAATCCGCGTCCGCCAGTCGCTCCAGCCGACCAGCAACGGCGTCCGAACGTAGATGTCGTACATCCGTTTGAGCCGCTGTGCTGGCGGCGTTCGGGCCCGTTCGACCGCATCTCCGGTCCCGAAGATCTCCTCTTTCGTGGCGCCACCGTCCGATTGAATGTCGTCGTCAGTCATCGTTAGAAACTCTCCCTGGAGGCAGCGTCTCCAGCTCGTGGATCGATCAGTCCGTAGGTCAGGTCAGCGATGAGGATCGCGATCACCGTCAATCCGGCGAAGAAGACGAACCCACCCATCACCAGTGGATAATCCTGCAGTTCGAGCGCCTCGAGCATGTACCAGCCGACGCCGGGATACTGGAAGATACGCTCCGTGACGACGCTCGAGGAGAACACCGCGGAAATCCCGATCACGAGGCCCGTGTAGATGGGGAGGATCGCGTTTCGGGCGAGATATCGGGTCAGGATGCGGTTGGTGCTCAGCCCGCGTAACTCCGCCGATCTGAGGTAATCGGATCCCATTATCCGAACCGTATTCGCACGCATCCCCAGTGAACCCGCTGCGAACCCGAGGATGAACGTCGAAAGGATCGGCATCGCCCCGTGGCTAACTACCCCGATCATGAACTCCGCGTTGAATCCCGGCTCCGCACTCTGTGGGAAGCGGCCGCCGGTCGGGAGGACTCCCCACTCGAAGCCGAAGATGACGAGCATGAAGATCGCGCCGACGTAGTACGGAATGGAGTTCATCGTCAGGACGAACACGGTCAATCCGGAGTCGGTCTTGGTCCCCTCGTTCCAGGCCATCAGCGTCCCGACGAGCACCGTCGCAGTAAACCCGAGAAGGAGGCCGTAGCCGCTGATAAACAGCGACCAGGGCATCGCCCGAAAGAGGACGTCGAAAACCGGATCGGAGAAGCCGATCGACCGTCCGAAATCCTGGTAGACGACGATGTTGAACACGTAATTGTAAAACCCTTCGAGGATCCCGTGTTCCGGATTTATTCCCGTCATTCGTTCCGCCTGTGCACCGATTTCTTGGGCGTCGACCGGACGCCCCTGGCGAACACGTCGACTCACGATTCGTGCGACGATCGCCTGCACGGGCCCCCCCGGCATGAGTCGGTAGAGGCAGTACGTCAGGAACAGCCCACCGACGAATGTGATGATTGCTTGGAAAACGCGCTGGACGTAATATCGCATTGGCCTATGTATGTGAGGTAGTCTCTTGCTATTATATCTTCCGTCACAGGATGGTACCGATCGCAGTGTAGCCGACGTACAACGCGTACGCGACTACCGGCACCGCGACGACCCGGTAGGCCTCGTCGGTCTCGAGGTCTCGAACTTCTGCGACGCCGTAGGCGGCGATGTAGCCACACCAGACGACGAAGACGATGCTGAGCGCGTACGCACCGACGACCATCGGTTCGTGGGCGAGTTGTTCCCACATGAACGCGACGATCGCGTCGGGGTGGCTGCTGGTGAGTTCGTCCGTTCCGTCGAACTCGGCCGTATACGTCGTCACCGCGTACGCAACTGTCAGGATCAGGTTGGCGAACAGTAACGGAAGCAGCGACCACGCCGTGTTCTTCCACAGCGTGTAGAAGCTCCCGGCGGTCGAGTAGAGCCACGACACCGCGTACAGCGCGACGGTGAATCCGATCCACAACAAGAACGCGCCGACCAGCGGTGCGAGCGCATTACCCCAGAGTTGCATGTCGACGTCGTTGGTCAACATCCCGCCGTACTCGCCTCGCAGGGCCTGTACGGCGTAGAGCGTCCCGATCGCGCCGACGACGCCGACCAAGGCGACGAGAATTAGTTCACGGACGATCCCTCGTTTCCCAGCGTACTCCGAGTAGAACGTGTCCGGGTCGAAGAGAAGCGAACGATACACTCGCTGTTTCTCACCGACGTACGATCCTGGATTTCGAACTGCGTCTGAAACACCCATTTTCACTAAAACACCTCGTTTGAATTATATTAGTATGTCGACTCGGTCGGATCAGGCCGGCGCTTCGACGGTCGGCACGGGAATCTCCGCCAGTACCTCCTCGACGATCGCCGACTTGTCGACGTCGTTGACCTGCGATTCCGCGGTGAGCACGAGTCGGTGAGCGATACACGCCCGTGAGACGGACTTGACGTCGTCCGGCGTCACGTACGTTCGGCCCTGAATAACTGCGTGGGCGCGTGCGGACTCGTAGAGTCGCTGCGTGCCACGCGGGCTCATTCCGACCGAGACGCGGTGATCGTCACGCGTCGCTCGCGAAACTTCTGCGATGTACTGGAGCATGTCCTCGGTGACCGTCACCCGCTCGGGGACCTCCTGTACCGCACGCACTCGCTCGAGGTCGAGGACTCGTTCCGAGGTCGGTGTCGGTGTCGACCGGTCGTTCCGTCGGCGCAGCAACTCGACTTCGCCGTCGTTGTTCGGGTAGCCGATGCTCGATTTGATGTTGAATCGGTCGACCTGTGCTTCGGGCAGTGGGAAGGTCCCCTCCTGCTCGACGGGGTTCTGGGTCGCGATGACGAAGAAGGGCTGGGGCAGCTGGCGGGTCTCTCCCTCGGTCGTGACCTGCCCTTCACCCATCGCCTCCAGCAGTGCCGCCTGCGTCTTCGGCGGTGCACGGTTGATCTCGTCGGCGAGGACGACGTTCGCGAAGATCGGGCCCGCGTTGAACTCGAACTCCCCCTCTTTCTCGTTGTAGATGTGGGTTCCCGTCACGTCGTTTGGCAACAGGTCCGGCGTAAACTGGATCCGGGAGAACGACAGGCCCAGTGCCTTCGCGAAACTGTTCGCCGTCAGCGTCTTCCCCGTCCCCGGCACGTCCTCGAGGAGGACGTGGCCCTTCGAGAGCAGTCCCACGAGTACGGTCTCGAGGAATTCTTGGTCGATGATCACCGCCCGTTGAATTTCGTCGATTACCGCATCGATCTCTTCGCTGGCTTCGTCGATCGATAGTTCTGTAGCCGCCATGCTTCCATGGGGCGTGCAAACCCTCTTAATTGTGCCGGTCATCGAGTCGTGTTTATAACAGATACTGCCGTCGCTCTCGATGGCTGCTATCGTCCCGAGACGACTCGAAACCGGACGTGCGTTCGATTGCGGGTTCGAATCTGGGTGCAGGTTGGTTTCGATATGGTTTCGGTTTCGGTTTCGACCCCCGTCTCGATCTCGATCTCGAGAACCGATCCCCCGTCCCCCGTCTGGAGCGGCTACGACCGAACGCTCCAGCTCAGGATGACCGCCGCGAGCAGGACGAACGCGAGTGCGGCGATCGGCTGCCCACCGGTGCCGACGACGAAGTAGACCGCGAACGCGACGACGATCGCGACCGAGCCGACGAAGAAGCTCGCAGCCGCGTGGATGATCTCACCGCGTGTGGTGTCGGTCGCCGACGACATCTGCGCGCCGACGCTGAACGCGTTCTGACTCAGATCGAACGCGAGGATCGTCGCGAGGGTGCTGACGGTGACCAGTACTTCGCTGTTGCCCAGCACTCCGCTGACGAGTACGCCGACGAAGATCAACGCCGTTCCGACCCCGGCGGCTCGTCTGGACTCGAGGACGAACTGTCCCGCCGCCAGCCCGGCCAGTCCGAACACGCCGATCAGTAACGCGATGATCGTCGCGGGCGCGCTCGTCAGTACCGCGAGCAGCCCACAGCCGACCGCCAGACCGCCGCTCAGTCGCGCCGGCTTGTGAGTGACCGTCACCGCCTCGAGGACGTCTTCGACGTTCGTTCCCGTGTCGTTTCCGCCCCCGCCGCCACCCGTCTCGGTGGCGTTCGGATCTGGTCCGGGGTCTGGGTCTGAACTCGGATTCGCTTTCGCTTCCGCTTCCGCTTTCGATGTCGTATTTGCAGTACTCATTATGCCCACCTCGCCTGTGCTTTATCGAGCTGTAAGTCGAGTCGTTCGTCCGGATCCCAGTCGACGACGCGGATCCCCCGTTCGCGGAGATACCGGACGCGAACGGTCCGTTCGATACGTGTGAGTTGCTGGCCGATCGTTCGTGAGGCGGTCATGTCGGGGCTGATCACCGTCACGAGGTGGCCACCGGAGTCGAGTCGGCGGGCGACCTCTGCGGCGTAGTCGTCGACCAGCGGCGTGAACAGGAAGATCTGGGAGTTACTCGAGAGCCGACGACGGACGTGGGTCATCGGATCGATGTAACTGCCCTGGATGTTGTCTCGCTCGGGCGGTTGTGGAGAGAGCGCGGGATGCTGTGCGAACAGCAATCGCGCCCGTTCGCGGTGTTCGCTGCCCGCACCGGGTGAGAACCAGCACGGAACCGTGTCGAACGCCGCGAGCCCGACCAGGTGTCCCGCATCGTACAGCGCCCCGAAGACGTCGCTCGCGGCGTGGACCGACTGGTCGACCGCGTGCAGTTTGCCGGGCGATTCGGAGACGAAGGCGCTCTGGCGCGTGTCGAACAGGATGGTGATCGTCGCCGCCCGCTCCTGTCGGAAGTCGACGGTCGCCAGCTCGCCCGTCCGGGCCAGTTGTTTCCAGTTGACCCGGTTCATCGGATCGCCGGGCCGGTAGTCGCGAACGGAGTAGAACTCCAGACCCGATCCCCCGCTCTCGGTGGAGACGTCGCCGGCGTACTGGGTCGTCTGCGAGCGCACAGGGACGTCGTGTGCGACGGTCAGCGACGGGACGCAGGTAAGTTCGACGTCGGGTGTGAGCAGTGACGTGCGCTCGAGTCCGCCGCTGAAGTCGCGGGCGATGGTGAGCAGCGGCCACTGGTACTGTCCGCGTTCGACCCGCGCGCTGTAGGTGAACGTGGCCTGTGCACCCGACTGCAGGGCCGTATGGAGTCGCGGCGTTCCGTCGGTGACGACGAACGCGTCCGGGACGACGTCGATCATCCGCAGGTCGGGAAGCATCGAGTCGCCGTCGTTTCGAACCGTCACCGTGACCTCGATCACGTCGCCGGGACCGGGGTTGGTCTCGCTGAGTTCGCGTTCGACGTGCAGGTGTTCGACACCGGGGACGGCGTTGATACGCGCGTAGACTGTATACGCGATGCCGACCGTTCCGGCGAGCATCAGTCCGGGGTTGAACGCGAGGATCCCGACGCCGAGTGCGACCAGCCCGAACGCCGTGACGCCGAGCCAGCGGTTCGTGTGCTGGAGGCTCACGTCCTCGAACGCCTCGTCGGTCTCGTAGGACGGAATCGAGGAGTCCTCGACGTTCCAGTTGCTCTCGACGGTGGAGTCGTTGTCGAGCAGACCACCCTCGTCGTCCTCGTCTTCGTCTTCGGTGGCGAGGTCGTCGAGGTCGATATCCGCGTACTCGGTCAGCGCTGCGACGGCTGCGCGGAACTTCGGTTCGAACTCCTCTTTCTTCCCGCTGACCATCTGGGAGAGTCCGCTCTGATCGGCCGCGGACAGATCGCCCTCGAAGAACGCGATCGCGTCCTCGTCGTCGGTCCACTGGCCCGACTCGAGGATCTCGCGGGCGTCTTTGACCGTACAGTCTTCGCGGTCTCGAATGATCGAGATCGCCAGCCCTTCGAGCCGTCCCTCGAGTTGTTCGCGGTTCTCGATGATCCCCTGTCGGAGGGTCGTCATCTCGTAGAGCATTCGGTCGACGTCCTCGCCGGGCGTCGGTGTCCGTGCCGGTCGCTCCGGGTTCGGTGTCTCCGTCTCCGTGAGCTCGCTTCGAAGCCGGCTTCGGGCGCTCAGGAATCCGAGGAGGATGCCGAGTCCGCCGATTCCCATGATCGTCCCGTTGCCGAAGGGAAGACCGGCACCCAGTCCCGGACTTACGGCCAGAGCGACGCCTACCAGCAGGGAGACGGCACCCGCGCCGAGCAGTACTCGCGTCGTGAGTTTGTCAACGTCCATTATCGATCCTCAGTGTCTGTCGTTTCGTCGGTTTCGTTCGTCGATACGTCGTCTCCTTCGAGGTCCGCCTCCGATCCACCGCCGTACTCGGATTCGATCGATCGGAAGACGTCGATCGCGAGCTGTTCGCGGCTCGCGGGGTCGCGCTTGCCGTAGCGGACCTCCTCGAAGAGCGTCGTGAGTTCGTCGACGTCGTCCTCGGCGATACCGAGATCGACCGCCGCCGCGGCGAACTCGCCGGGCGTCGCGCTGTCGGGGTTCGGTACCTCGAGCAGGCGGGTCATCTCCCACCAGGCGCGGTAAACTGCGTTGTCGACGTCCGCGTTGTGTTTCTCGAGTCGGTCGGCGGCCTCACCGGCTGCCTGGGCGAGGTCTCTGACGTCCGGTTGCTCGATTTCCTCGTCCTCGTCCTCGAGTTCGACCGTCTGGTCGCCCGAGGCACGGATCATGACCGCGGCCGCGGCGACGAGGAGGATTCCGAAGACGCCCACGAGCCAGATCGGCGAGATTTCGGGTGTCGTCATGAGTGCGTCTCCGGCGCCGCCGCCCCCGTCACCGCCGAGATCGGCGTCGCCGAGTCCCCGTCCGTCCCGGTCCGGACACGACGTTCCGAGGAAGTACGCTGTCAGGACGATTGGAGCCAGTCCGTAGACGCTGATCATCGCCGCGCCACTGGAGTAACGGCGCTTGATCAGGTAGACGACTGCCACGATCGCACCGAAGTAGACGAGCGTCCCCGGTGTCGACGCGAGGAAGTCGTTACAGCGTTCTAGTTCGAGATCGATATACGATCCTTCGCCGGTCCCCATTGAAACCGTACTTTCGTTATCGCCGAGACCACCGCTCCCCCCTGAATCCCCCTGTCCGATCTCTTCGCTAGTGGGATCGGTTGCCGCATCGGGTGTCCCGACGTCGACGGTCGACGTAATTGTCGCAGCACCGACTGCGATCGTCGCGATACAGACGAGCCCGATCACGAGCATACGCAGGGTGCTTTGTGACACATAACCAGCCATACACTCACCTAACGGGTCAGCCTTATATCTTTTTTCGGTTTTGTTTTGTTAGGAAGCGTAACGCGTTCAGGTCAAACTTCTGTAACTATCCCCGGAGAGTGGGGTTCGCTCTCGACTCACCAGAGACCAGTATCGACTCTCAGTACACCTCGTTTCCCCGTTGTGACTATTCTCAGTCAGTTCTTCGAGCTGAACCATCAACAACGTTTAAATATGCATGCTGGTATGTATTTCCCACACCACCTAACGGATATGGACAAACTATGAAAGGAAATGGAATATGGCGGACGATCAGCGGAGGACTGAGGCGACTCGTTCCGGGATTCATTCGTGACCGGTATCTCGCGAAGTTCCTCGTCATCATGCTCCTCGTCGTCGTCGTCATTGCAAGCGTTGGGGCTGCCGGGTACATGGAGGCAACTAACTCTGTCGAGGAAGATACCGATGCACAATTACAGTCGACTGTCACGATGCAGGCCGACTCGATCGGTACCTGGGTCGACCAGAAGGAACGACAGACGAACATGATCTCAGAAACCGAGCAGGTTCGCTCGGGTGATACGGACGAGATTCAGCCGTACATGACCCGCCACTGGCGGTCGTTCGACGTCGAAGGGATCCACTACGTGGACACGGACCGGAACCAAATCACGGCCAGTTCCGAACCGTCGGCCGTCGACCAGTCTCTCGACGGGATCGACGAGCCGTGGACTAACGACGAAACATTCGAGAGTCTGACGTCGCCAAGCGACGTCTGGACCGCCGACCAGGCCCACCCTGGCTCCATTCACGAGAGAGACGTCATCACGTTCGTCAGTCCCATCACCGGGTGGGATGGACGTTACATCGTCGTCGTCGCCGGTATCGAAGATCAGGTCGACGCACTCTACCAGCAGAGTACGGCCCAGTCGACGACAATTCTGAACACCGACGGTGAGCAGGTTATGACGGCCGACGACGAAGCGGACCAGCAGGCAGCTGCAGACCGGAATCAGGACGCCTTCGATACGGTGTTCGATCCGAACGAGAACCTCGAGAACGCCTCCGTCAGCGAGAGTGCAAACACCGTGTACGCGTACAAGCAAGTCCCCGGTACTAACTGGGTCGCCGTCACCAGTACGCCGAAAACGCAGGCGTACGCCGTGGCCGACACGGTCAGAAACAGTATCGGTGCGATCGTCGGTGTCAGCCTCATCGCCCTCGTCGGAGCAGCGGTCGTCCTCGGTCGACACACCGTGACGCCGCTCACCCGACTCCGTTCGCGAGTCAAGCGCATGGAAGAAGGCGACCTCGAGGTCGACCTCGAGACCAGACGGTCCGACGAGATCGGCCAACTCTACGGTGGCTTCGCGACGATGCGCGACTCGCTTCGAGAGCGCATCGCCGAGGTCCAGAACGCTCGCGCCGACGCCGAATCGGCTCGCGACGAGGCCGAACACATGAACCAACACTTGGAGGCGAAAGCCGACGAGTACAACGACGTCATCGACGAGTGGGCGGAGGGCGACCTCACCCAGCGTCTCGACCCCGAAAGCGAGAACGCGGCGATGACCGAGATCGCCGAGGACCTAAACGAGATGGTCGCCGACCTCGAGATCGCTCTCGACAACGTCAAAGGATTCGCGAACCAGACGGCAGTCGCTAGCGAACAGGTGACCGCCAGCACCGAGCAGGTTCGATCCGCGAGCCGGCAGGTCACCGACTCGATTCAGGAGATTTCGGCCGGTGCCGAACGGCAAAACGAGAAGCTGATCACGGCCGCCGAGGAGATGAACAACCTCTCGGCGACGACCGAGGAGATCACCTCCCTCTCCGTGGAGGTCGCGGATATCGCCGAGCGGACCGCCGAAACCGGTCAGGAAGGTCGCGAGGCGGCCCAGGAAGCGATCGACGCCATGGAGGAGATCGAAGAGGGCTCCGAACACGCCGTCGAGGCGATCCGCGAACTCGAGGAAGAGGAAGTCGCCCAGATCGACGAACTGATCGAATCCATCAGTGACATCGCGAAGGAGACCAACATGCTGGCGCTCAACGCCAACATCGAGGCCTCGCGGTCGGCGGGCGGTGAGAACGCCGACGGCGAAGGGTTCGGCGTCGTCGCCCACGAGATCAAGGAACTCGCACAGGACGCCAAGGGGGCGGCCGACGAGATCGAGACCCGACTCGAGGCGATCCGACAGCAGACCAAACGCTCGGCCAGCGAGGTCGAACAGAACAGCGAACTCATCGAAGACGCCAGCCAGCGGGTCCAAAAGACCGTCGAAGGGCTCGAGGAGATCGCCGAGTACGCCGAGGAGACCAACACCGGTGTCCAGGAGATCAGCGGCGTGACCGAAGCGCAGGCCGACTCCACCGAGGCGATCGTCACGCAGGTCGAAGAGGTGACGAGTATCAGTGAGGAGACGACTGCAGAGGCCGAAACCGTCGCCTCCGCGGCCGAAGAACAGACCGCGGGGCTCGTCGAAACCTCCCAGAGTATCGAGGACCTCTCGCGTCGGGCGACCAGTCTCAGCGACGCACTCGATCGGTTCGAGACGGACGTCGACGACGACCAGGTCCCGGCCGACGACGACGAACTGCAGGTCCTGTAGCCCCCGGATCGGTCCGTTTTTTGTTTTCGTTTTCTACACTTCGTGAATCGCTGTCGTTTTCGCCGACCTTCCGTTCGGTGACCTGACACCGTCTGCTGATTCCGTTTCACAGAGTCATAATAATAAAAATACTTAAGTACGTGTTCGAGTATCTCCTGTCAAGGGATAACACGATGAATCGGAGAAATTTCCTCGCGGCGGGTACCAGTGCACTGATCGCCGGATTCGCGGGCTGTTTCGGTGACGATGGTCTTCCCGACGTCGACGAAGAGGACATCGTCGTCGAGATTACCGCCGACAACCGCGAGTTCGATCCGATGAGATCCGAAATCGAGCCCGGTGAAGCTGTCAGATGGAACAACGAGAGCGACGAGACGTACCTGATCAACACGAACAACACCTACAGCGAGACGGAAAACTGGGACTTCGAGTACGAACTCGAGCCCGGCGAGAGCGTGGCGTATCTATTCGAAGACGCCGGCTACTACGCCTTCCACGAGGACGGTCAGACTGCCCTTCGAATGTGCGGGGGCGTCGCCGTCGGCGAACCGGAGGCGGACATGCCGGATCTGATGTGCGAACGGTAACGGTAACGGTAACGATAACGGGACAGGGCAGGAGACGGGGGACTTACTTACGATTGCAGTGTCTTTCTACGGACAATCACAATGACGACCGACGATCAAATCGCGACCGCTCGATCGTTCCTCCAGGACGTACAGGCAGTTCCGACGGCTGCCGACGTCGCCACCCTTCACGAGTTACTCGAGGACGACGATCCGTCGGCTCGCCGGATCGCACTCGACGCACTTCGTGTCGTCGCCTCACGCGATCCACCGCTGTTTCGAGCCGAGTTCGTCGGCGACCTCGAGCGTCTCCACTCGCTGTGTTCGGACACGGACGCGACCGTCCGAACCGCTGGTGCCGACTTGCTCACGACGCTCGCCGCCGATCCGGCGGGAGAGCCACCCGACGGGACGTTCGATCCCGTCCCGTCGCTGCTCGAGGACGACTCTCGGCTCGTCAAGCGACAGACCCTCAAGGGGCTCCAGCAGATCGGCTCGGCGGCACCGGAACGCGTTCGCCCGTTCGCGGGCGACGCCGTCGGGTTTCTCGAGGACGACGATCCGACGATCACCAAACACGCCGTCGTCGTCCTCGCGCAGGTCGCCTCCGTCGACGGCTCCTCGGTGGCGGACGCAGCACCGACGCTGTTCGAGCTGTTCCAACCGGAGGACGGCGACGGTGAACCGGAGATCGAAACCCCGAGGACGAGTGACGTCAGGCAGTCGACCGACATCCGAGAGCGGTTCGAGTCGGTCGACCACGACCAGCTCTCCCGCCGCCGACTCGTACGCCGATACTCGGGACACGCGATCTCTCGGCTCGCGGTGGCCGACCCCGACGCCGTCACGTCGATGATCGAACCGCTCTCGACGCTACTTTCGGACGCCGATCCACAGATACGGGCGGTCGCCGCCGAGACCGTGCTCGCACTCGCGGAGAGTCGACCGCAGGTGGTCTTCCCGTACCGAACGACGCTCGCCGACCGTCTCGAGGCGGAGGCGACCGAGACCGTTCGGGGCCGGCTGGCACAGACACTGGCCGCACTCGGCGTCGACGAACCGGATGTCGTCGGTGCGTGCGTGGTCGACCGGACGGACCCTCTTCGACCGCTGCTCGACCACGACGAACCGCCGGTCCGGGGTGCCGCGGCGAACCTGCTGGCGCTGGCGGCGTCGGCTGCGGATTCGAGTGCGGAGACTGACGCGACCGGTTTCGACGTCGTCTCTCCCGCCGAAGACCGTCTCGAGGCCCTCCTCGAGGACGACGTGGAGTACGTTCGTGCAGCCGCCGCCGACGCGCTCGAGTCTGGGTCGGGGATGGGAGAGTCCGAGGGTCGGGATCAGGATCCCGAACAGGAATCGAGCTACAATCCAGATCGTGTGCACACGTCGACACAGAACCGAACTCGAGACGACCGGACGCACTGATCCGAGACCTTGAACTGTCTGTAGACTCATCTCACTGTAATGACCACAGGCGGTGCGGACGACGGGGCGGCCGAAGACGTCACCGACCGGAGCCGTCGACGACTGCTCACGGCGATCGGATCGAGTGCCGTCTTCGGAACGCTCGGTCTCAGTGGCTGTCTGGGGTTCGACGACGAAAACACGGTCGACGGACGCGTCGCCGACGACCCGGCCGTGTTCGGGCTTCCCTTTCCGTATCTCCCCGAGACCGCCCAGCTCAATCCGTGGGCTGGAAGCTACCCGTGGGCGATCTACCCGCTGCTGTTCGAATCCGAGTCGCTGACGACACCCACGTTCGACCAGCAGCCGACCGACCTGATCGAGGACGTGGCAATCGACGGCCCGACCGTGACCGTCTCCTACAGCGACGAGTTCTCCTGGTGGAACGGCGAGCCGGTAACCGCCCGCGACCGATGGGTCACAGAGCGAATCCAGTCGTTCGTCAGCGACGTCGATGCCGACCGACCGATCGACGATACCGACGAACTCGGTGAACTCGAGGCGTCGCTGCTCACCGACGACCCCATCGGCACCAACGCCATGTCGATGTCCCTCGAGGACGAGTACACACTGACCTACGAGTTCGCTCGCCCGCTCGCTCGGCCGCTCGTGCTCGCCCGCGTCCTCGGCGGGGTCCACAACGTCGCAGCCTGGTGGTTCGACTCGTGGCTCGAGGACCTCACCGAGGCGGGGACGGCCGCAGAACGGACCGATGTCGTCGCGGACCTCCAGCGGACGAAGCTGCCGATCGCAGAGGCGATGGAGATCGGTTACGGCTGTGGCCCCTACGAACTCGCCGAGGTCTCGCCGAACCGGCTCGTCCTCGACCCTTTCGAAGACCACCCTCGAGCGGCGTCGATCTCGATTCCACGACTGTGGCTCCCGGTTGCGATGGAGCAGGCGACCGACGAACTCGTCGCCGACGGCGCGATCGACGGCAGCTACGGCACCCTCGAGACCCTGCGAGTCGAGCCGCCAGCCCACCTCGAGCAACTCGATCGGTACCGGGCCAACGACGGCATGAAACTCGTCTGCAACTGGCGAAATCCCCACCTCGCACGCCGGAACGTTCGTCGGGCGCTGTTGTGTGCACTCGCCCTCGACGATCTCGTCGAACGCAGCGGCTGGGGCGAGCCGGCAGCCGTCCAGACGGGACTGACCGAACCTCTCGACCGACGGTGGCTCGAGGAGTCGGTTCTTGCGGATCTCCACCGCTATCCGGTTGCAGCCGATCACGAGCAGGCGACGGCGTACATGCGCGATGCGGGATACACGCGCGACGACGGAGACGGATACTGGCGCGACGGCGACGGCAACACCGTCAGGATCCGACTTCGGGTCCCACTCTGGGAGGAGTGGGCGGCGCCGACGGAGCTCATCCAGCACGATCTGGATCGATTCGGGTTCGACCTCGAACTCGAGCAGGTCGCGAACAACACGTTCTTCGCGTACGTCGACGAGGGCAGCTTCGATCTCGTTCCGTGGTGGACCGACGGCCACCCCTTCAGCGCGTACGATCCGACCGATTCCGACCTGTCCTCGCTCGGCTACGGTATCGACGGTGAGAGCGAGGGCGACGGCGAGGCTCTCGAACCGCGTCTGGGCAAACCGCTCGAGCCGACTGTTCCCGTGACCGCCGGCGACGTCCACGCTGGCGCGGACGGCCGCGAGCGGATCGACCTTCTCGAGCAGTGGCGACGGATCAGCGGCCAGTCGGGAGACGAGGCGGAGACGGCCGCCGCGGTCGCGACGGTCGCGCGCTGGTGGAACGACGCGGTCCCGGACATCGATCTCGGAACCGATATCGTCGGTGTCTGGGGGAACACGCGGGAGTTCTCCTGGCCGGCCGCCGAGGACCCACGCTACCGTCAGTTCGGCTCCGAGCGTCGGCCGGAACTCGAGTTGTTGAAAGCCGGTGCGATCGAGCCGACTGGGGACGATCGGTGACGGCGTCGCGAACGATCGGCACCGCTGTGGGGGTCGTGGATGTCGTAGTGGACGGAACGAGACGGTAACAGAGATGGAAGCGGAAACGGAAACGGAAAACGAGCGAAAACGGAATCGCGATAGCGGTGTGGTCGTGACCGACCCGACGGAGTCGGTCTGATTCAGTTCAGTTCAGGGCTCTGGGTACTCGTCGTCGTACTTGTGCTGAACGATCCCGCTCAGGGTGTGGTACTCCTCGCTGGAGAACTCCTTCCAGGTCTGGTGGGCGGGGTGACCCCGCTCGGGGAAGCTGAAGTCGCGGACGTTCCCCCAGGTCCCCCACGTGTAGGTGTGGAAGGTGAAGTACGGGACGTAGAAGTTCGCGTAGCGGGCGAGCTTCTCGAGACTCTCCTGGTAGTCGAGACCGAGTTCGGGGTTACGAAGAGCCTCGGTCAGTTCCGGCAGGCTGATCAGTTCGCTGTCCGAGAGGCTGGGCTGTCGGCCGGCCTCGTTGGGGGCGTCGATCGAGCCGACGTCGTTCGGAATCTCCTGTTCGAACGGACGACCGTGGTTGTCGGCTTCGCTGTAGTCCTCGTAGTCGACGTCGCCGGACCATTCGCTCTCCGGGTCGCCGCCGACGAGCGGCGCGGTCCACCACTGTCCGTTGGCCTCGTAGTACTCCCACGGCGTGGCACCGGGGGTCCAGAAGATACCGGACTCGTAGACGACGTTGTCGTGGTTGTACCGCTGTTGCCAGCTGTCCCAGTCGAGGCTGACGATCTCGGTCGAGACGCCGAGGCTCGAGAGGTTGGCGTCCATGGTCTCCGTGGCACCGATCCAGTCGGTCTGACCGCTGTTCATGTCCAGAGAGAGCGTGAGCTCCTCGCCTTCGGGGCTCTCCCAGCCGCTGTCTCTGCTGCCGCTGTAGCCGGCGTTTTCCAGCCACTCGACGGCCAGATCGTAGTCCGATTCGATCGGGTACTGGTAGAGGCTGTCGAGGAACTCGTCGTCGAACGCCGCCTCGGCGATGTTGTCCAGCATACAGATGTGGTGATCGTTCGGCGTGGAGCGTTCCGGCCCCCAGCCGTTGTTCCCGACGGCGTTCCAGTTGATGGCCGCGATGAACGCTCGACGTACCCAGAGGTTCTCCAGGTGTGGGTTCGCGTCCCAGTTGAACAACAGGTGGTCACCACCGTCCTGGAGGTAGCGATCGAGTTCCTGCATGTGGTCAGGAAGCTGTTCGCGGTTGATGTCTCCGTCGCTCTCTTGGACGACACCCCAGCTGAGGTCGACTTCGCCTTGCTGTGCCAGGAGCGGTCGGCGGTCCGCACTCGCCATCTGGAACTGCACTTCTTCGACCACCGCGTGCTCGTTGGGATGATCGTCGCGCTTGGTCGCGATCATCGTGTCCTCGGACATCTGGTCGGGGTCGAGCTGGTAGAGGCCGGATCCCCACTCGTTCTCGGCGAGGTCGTAGTAGTTGATCGACTCGCTGGCGAGTTCCTCCGTCACTCGGTCGGCCTCGTCCTGCGTGTCGGCGTCCTCGTATTCTTCCACGTACGGTTGCGTGAAGTCCGGGTGTGGCGGGACGTTCTGCGTTGGCGCCGCGTCCTGCCTGAGAACTTCTTCGGTTCGTGGGCTTGGCGTCTGTCCCTCGACTTCGCCCTTGTCCTGCCACCAGTGGTAGGTCGTGTCGTCGACCACTTCGTTGTTGAACGTCGCCTCGTCGTTGAACTGGTGGCCGTCGTTGAAGAAGTAAATCTGGTCTTCGTACAGTTTGGCCTGTGGGTCGATCGGCGTTCCGTCCCAGTACGTGAGATCCTCGTGATAGTAGTCGTAGACGTCGTACGGGGGCTCGATGTCGAAGCCCGTGTACATCGTCGGGATCGAAATCTCGTCGTATTCGTCGGTCCACGAGGCGTCCCAGGTGTGGCCGGACATAAGCGTCTCTCCCTCGAGGAGGAACGACGGTGCACTGATCTCCGTGAAGTACAACTCTCCTTCAGTCCGCGGGGTCGCCGCCCACGGGTTGAGCTGGGCCTGCTCTGGGACGTTGTCGACGTGGACCCGAAGCGTCTCTCGCTGTGGGTCGGTCTGGCCGCTGCCACCGTTTCCATCGTCGTCACCGTTGCCACCATTGCCACCATTTCCATCATCGTCACCATTCCCCTCTCCGTCGTCACCGAAACAACCCGCGAGACCTGCAATGCCCGCACCAGCAAGGATCTGTGCGTATTGGCGTCGCGAGAGCTGTTTACGGCGGTTCTGTGTACTGTCAACTTGCCGCATGGTACTAACTACGAGCGATAACACATAAACCTTCCTAAAACATCACAACAGATTCTAGTATTCTGCCTGTGGGATGCTGACATAACTCATCGCAGTCCGTCGATTCGCTGCGAGCGTTTGGAGAGACGGCGTCGCCTCACGAACGTTCCACCTCACGTCCGTTCTAGACAGCACAACTACCTCACGTCCGTTCTAGACAGCACAAGATTCAAATAGTTTTCCACGGGAATGCCATCTAATGGTAAACGCGATCGAAACAGCCAGGGAGGAAGCCAGTGGGTGGCGGATGTACGTTCTTGCGGCCTACTACCTGTTGTTCGGGAACTTCTCGATTACCGTCATCGCCCTCGGAATCGTCATGATCGGCGCAGGTGCATCACTCGAGCCCATCGTCGACACACTGAATATCGACTCACCAAACGCAGCCATCATGGCCGGAATCGCGGGGATCTGGGGTGTCTCGCTCATCCTCCTCGGTGTACTGGGTTATGGGATCCTCTGGGCGAACGCGAAGTACGCTCAGGTTACGGCCTCTCAGTCCTGATCGACGACGTCCACCCTCGAGCCGATCTCTGGCCGTCGGCCGAAGCGAGTTCGTCTGCTCCCCGTTCACCGGTCGAAACCGAAGCGGCCTCGAGTGTCGCACGGACGGGGGAGAGGGGTCCGACAGATCGTCTCAGTTAGCGTGAGCGTGGTCTCGAGTGTGCTTCTCTGCTCGTTGAATCGGTTCACGTACCGATCACACGCCGGGTGTGCGACGAGCGTGTGGTGAGGTTCGGTGACTTCGAGAGGCTGTCGTTGTCGTTACCGTCACTGCCGCTGTGACTGTTAACTGTTACCGTCGTCGTCGACGTTGCCGTCGGTCGCAGTACCGAATCATGGCTCCACTTCCGATCGCGAAGAGTCCGAACCCGGCAACGTTCATCGTCGAGATGACGAACAGGCTCGTTCCGGGTTCGACGACGAACAGATACGGCAGTTGTAACACGGTGAATACCACGGAGAGCGAGCAGATCCAGACGATGTACGTTCGCCGCTCGCACAACTCCCGCATGAACCGGTCGAAACTCTCTCCCATCACCGATCCCTCCGTCGGTGTCTCCCCGTTGTGCCGTGGGTCATGACTGTTCGTTCTGACGCCCGGATAAAAAGGTTTCTGCGACGGTCGCTCGTCACGCTCGCGACCGGGTGTCGGTCGTTACGAACCGCCGGACTCGGACTCGGACTCGGACTCGGACTCACGTTCGCGTTCGGGTTCGACCGTCACGTCCGCCGCCGTGCCCTCGAGGACCGCAAGATCGTACCCCGGAACCGTCTCGGCTCCGGCGAGGAGTTCGCCGTCGGGACCGACGTCGATCGTCGTCTCCTCGCTCCGGTAGTTGAACACCCACGTCACCGACCCACGCTCGGCGACCCGGACCCGATCGGGAAGCCGATCCGCGGTGTAGGTGGCGTCCGCTCGCGCCAGCAGGTCGGTTACGAGGGCGTCTGCCAGTTCCTCGTTCGGCCAGACGCCGACGTAGGTCACCGAGCCGTCGCCGGTCACCCGCTCCGTGATCGCCGCTCGACCTGCACCGACGCCGGTCGTGTACTCGCCGGCGACGATCGCGTCCTCGACCGCCAGCCACTCGGCCCACGTGCGGTACTCGTAGCTCTCCCCGTGATACTCGAGACGGGTCTCGAGCGTCTCACTGTCACCGACGCTCTCGCGTTCGGTCACCGAGGCGCCGACGAGGTCGGCCAGCGGGCCGGGTGGTGCCGTCCCAGTGAGCTTGTTTCCCGGTGTCTTCTCGCCCGAGCGCATGGTCACGAGCAACGCACCCCCGTTCTCGACGTAGTCGGAGATTGACGCCGCGACGGACTCGCTCAGTACGTGGAGTGCCGGCGCAATGACGGCACTGTACCCCGAAAGATCCGTCTCCGTCGGCACCAGATCGACGGTGACCCCGCGAGCACGTAACGCGGTGTAATACGTCCCGACGTACTCCCAGTAGTCGAAGTCGTCGGTACCGGGTTGTTCTTCGAGCGCCCACAGGCTGTCGTAGTCGAGGAGTACCGCCACGGTCCCCTCGGGTTCGCCGTCGACGAGCGCCTCGAGGTCGGCGAATTCGCTCGCGGCTCGCCGGGCGTCGTGGTAGCCTCGAGCCGCCGATCCGTCCGCTCGACGCAGACCGGCGTGGTACTGTTCCTGTCCCTCGAGACAGCGCCGCCAGCGAAAGTAGGTGACGACGTCGGCGCCGTGGGCGACGGCGTGGTGGGCCCACAATCGCATCGCGCCCGCGGCGGGCTGGGCGGCGGTCGGCGGCCAGTTGATCTCGCCGGGTTGTTGCTCCATGATCCAGAAGGGGCCGTCGGCCGCACACCGGAAGAGGTCGTGGTTGAGCCCGATCTCGTCGGGGTTGCCCACACGGAGGTCGTCCTCGTCGACCGATCGCGAGTGCATCACCTGTGGAAATCCGGTCGGGTAGGCGTCCCACGACGCGAAATCGAGGTCGTCGCCGACGTCGAAGGCGTTCAGCTGCGAGAAGTTGTACATGAAGTTGTGCGTGACGAACCAGTCGCCGTACGAGCGAAGGATCTCCGCCTGTAGTCGGTTGTAGTCGGCCGTCTGATCGCTCGAGAACCGGTGGTAATCGAGCACTCGCGCGGGGTGGTGGCTGGCAGTCGTGTGTCGCGGCGGGTCCACCTCCTCGAAGGACCGGAGGTGCTGGCTCCAGAACGTCGTTCCCCAGGCGTCGTTGAGCGACTCGATGTCTCCGTACCTCTCGCGGAGCCAGTCGCGAAACGCCTCGGCACAGTCCTCACAGTAGCACCGAATCGTGTCGTGACAGCCGAACTCGTTGTCCGTCTGCCAGCCGACGACGTGGGGGTTGTCCGCGAACCGTTCAGCGAGTTCCCTGACGATACGCGCCGTCTGCTCGCGGTACGTCTCGGAACTGAAGCAGTAGTGACGGCGCCCGCCGTACTCCCGGATGGTGCCGTCCGGTTCCTCCTGACGGATCTCCGGGTGGCGGTCGACGAGCCACTTCGGCGGTGTGGCCGTGGGTGTACACAACACTGCCTTCATCCCCTGGTCGGCCACCAGCTCGACCGCCGTCTCGAGCCACTCGAACTCGAGCCTCCCGGGTTCGGGCTCGAGGACGGACCACGCGAACTCACCCATTCGGACGTATTCGATACCAGCGCTGGCCATCTGTTCGACGTCGGTCTCCCACCGTTCTCGCGGCCAGTGTTCTGGAAAATAGCACACTCCGATGTCCATACGTGACCAGTGGCCGAGAGGCTCAAAACACTTTCCCGGGATTTGCGACGGCTCGGGCCCGGTTGCGAGCGGATCGACCCCTGTTCCCCCGCCGGAATTCATTGACTATCTCAAACTGAGTCTTCGTCTCACCTCCCGAATTTGACAATGGGAAATCAGGGAGATTATTTTTCATGATGTATGGGCGGATACGAGCGAACCTCCCGCTGAGAGGGGTTCTGGAATTTGATTATCGCAAACAACCGTCGACTATTCCCGAATAGACTCTGAGAACGGTCGTCTGACTCGTTTCGAGGACGAACCGGGACGTTCGCCCGCTCGCGGCGGGAAACGTTCGGCCTCGAGACCAATGTCACTGCTTCTCGACGACCGACGGCATCGGACAGGCGAGTTCGACGGTCGCTGACCGAACCCACAGCGGTGTAGCTGACGTCGTCGCGACCGCTCCATCCACACGACCGGTCCGAAACCCGTCGGGAATACGATGCCAGTCTGTGGTCGCGGTCTTCGAACCTGCGGTCACGCTGACCGGCTCTCCCGCTACTGTTTCGCGTGTCTCTCCGTCGCTCACGAGGGATACGTGAGCGCGAACGGCAGCGTCGTTCTTACCCTCTCTTTCACTTCCGTCGACACCGTCTATTCGAACGCGCGCGTACACGGGTGTCGCCGGGACCGACAGCTCGTCGAACCCGAGGCCGGACCCGATCGGCGTAAACGCGGTGTCGTCGACCAGCAACGGGTCCTCGAGTGATGTCGACGCGAACGTGGCGAGTGAGGTGTCAGGTGATCCGTCGATGTTCTCTCTGCCGTCGGTCTCGACAATACTACTCGCGACCGTCGTCCTGTCCCATACTGCGTGCGGATCGACGTCGGTGATCGAAATCTCGGTCGCACCGGCCCACGGAACGTCGCCGACCGTCTGAGGTTGCTCGACGAAACTCAGCACTCGGTCTTGGCGCCACCGCTGGAGATCGATGTGAATGTCGCTGTACGCGAGGTTTCTGTCGACGAGGTGCTGTGATTGCCACGTACCCTCGCGTTTCGAGTACAGCAGTGGCCAGTTCGCTCGTTCGAGATCGCGCGTGAGGATATGGACGCCGCTGCTGTCGTCGACGACGATTCCCATCCGTCCCAGTGGCGAGCCGACCACGCCCGGTCCGCCGAAGTTCGCCGTCGTCGTCCGGTCGGTCACCGACTCGACGCGCCATTCGCCCGCAGGATCGTTCCCGTCGGCCGCCGACTCGAGCGTCGCGTGATAGAGCTGGGTGTTCCCCGCCGCGTCGTTTCGACAGTACGCGACGTGGGGTGCGTTCGTGGTCGGATCGGTCGCCGCCCAGCCGTTGTTCAGCAGATCGATTCCCTCGGAGACGGGATCGACGATCTCCGCCGCCGACTGGGTGATCGGCAGTTCGTATTCGCGTCCCGAACTCGTCGTCCACGTCTCGCCGCCGTCGGGGCTGCAGGCGTAGGATAGCTCGCTGTTCGTGCGCACGTCGGGCGTCCGTCGCCAGCACCAGAACGCGTGGAGGACGCCGTCGGTCGACTGGACGAGATTCCAGAGGTACGGACACGACGAGTCGGTCGCCTCCGTTCGTTCTGTCGACCGCTCTCCGCTCGAGCCTGCCGTTCCCGACAGCAGAGGATGGTGGAGCGATTCCCACGTCTCGGTTTCCGGTTGCCAGCGATCGAGGTACCAGTCACCGTGGCCGCTCTCGCCCTCGCGATAGCCAAGCAACAGTGTTCCATCGCGCAGGCGCGTAAACTCCGGATAGGTCGCGCTCGACCCGTCGCCGGTCGTCCCGATACGCTCGGTACCGAACTCGGAGCTGTCGGCCGGTCGGATACTGCGACGCCATCGGATCGTCGAGCACCGGACGTTGTACGCCAGAAAGAGGTATCCGTCGGGTCCGATACCGAGACCCGGCGTCCAGTGGCCGTCACGGACGTCGATTTCGATTCCGGTCTCGTCACGCTCCCACGTCCCGTCGGGAAGCGACCTCGAGGCGACCACGAGCCTCCCGCCGTAGGTCCAGTAGGCGAACCACTGACGGTCGCCGTCACTGACCAACCGTGGACAGAACGGCGGTGTATTCGTCTGGGCGTTTCCCATTCCATCGCCGGTCACGTGGGTCCGGGTTACCGGTTGCACGCCTGGAGTAGGTCCAGTATTCGGCAAAAGTGTTGTTCTCCCATCGCTCCAACACCGAGACGTCGTCGCCTCCTTCGAGACAGCGAACGAGTTTCTCTGCTACAGAACAATATTGTTGTAGAACGAACTACTGTTCCACATAGACTATTTCTCCGTGCATTCGTCGACTCCACGGACGATACTCGATTAAATGAGACTCGTTCGGTGATTGATTCCCGAGGGAATCTATCCGTTCGAGAGTATATTACAAACATACGTTTGTAAGCCGCATTTAGCGGCAAACGTGGATGTTTAATGAGGTTGTCTACTCTATTTGACTATTCAATTATGGTTTGGGAGAGATGGTTCCGTCCGATGCTCGATCTTCTCTGTTCAATCGATTCGACTGTTCGTCAATCCTACACTCTCTGGTGCTATTGATAGAGAACACTATTCACAATACTATCTCCTCACTCCTGAGTGTCGCACGTCCCGTTCTCGAGAACGGTATCGACACTGTCTAGTGTCAGGTCGGTTGCCTCGAACGACACCGGCTATCACGCCGACCGAAAGTCACACAGTGGCCATACAGTTGTCGCACGATCGATATCCGGTGACGTTCAGTGGCTCCTCTCGCTGGACTGTCTGGAAGCTGGCCGGCTACGGACGACGCCGTTAAGTCCATCGAGTCGTACCACGATGGTATGGACCGATACGATACGGACGTGCGGGATGGTGTTCTCTTCCTCGAGTCCGACGATGGCTGGCTCGAAATCGGGCAACTGGACGATATCTGTGAACTGGTCGGCGGCGAGACCTACACGCTCGAGTACGACGACCGACAACGACAGATGGATTGGCTCGACACCGACGACGAGGGCAAATTGACGTTCGACGTCCGCGAGACGCTCACCGAGATGGACTTCAACGACGAGTTCGTCGGCAACATTCAGCCGATCGACGGTGAGAAGACCGACGAGGACGGCTATCCGCTTCGAGCATCGGTCTTCGCCGACCTGATGATGGACATCTGGGATTCGAAGGGGAATCTGTAGTTCGTCTTCACGTCGCAGTTCGCAAACCCGCTTCACCGTTGTTCGATACCGTCGTTCACTGTCGTCTGGTCCGGTCTCGTGGCGTTTTCAGGATCACGAATTGTTTCTCGCGTTCTTCTCCGTTCACTGACGGACCGTTCGATCTTTCGGTCTCTGTGCCGATTACCCGGGGAGTCCACTTCACTGCCAGATTGCATGACACCCATACGATTGTAATCGTGACGAGTCTCAATACAAAAAACACTACAGACTCGATTCTCCTTATTCTATTCTACTCACATTGGAACATGCTTTACATTCTGCTATTTCGACCGATTCTCGTCGTGCCAGTACGATTTGTGATTCGTCACCGGTTTTCCGTTCGGAATTCGTTATGATGACCTTACAGGATCGTTTTTCTTCTAGTAATCTATCGCTCCTCGATCGGCTCCGTCTTCTGGTCTCTCCGACTTTCCGTCGGCCACGACTCGACCGATGACGGTCTCGCTCGTGTCGACATTCTCTGAAAGGCCCCGTGGTACCGCTTTCTTTACGAACGCAACTGGATCTCGTTCGACCTGACCCGACAACTGATACGGACTGTGAGAAACACAACTCGATACAGAGTGTTCGTTCAGCAGCTATTCTGTCGATCGAACAGGTTTGTCTGGGCGTTCGAATGGTCGGCAACTGTGGATTGGCTGGGCCGTGACCGCTGGGAGACGTCGGCCACCACCGTCCCCTCGAGAGGAAGACCGAACCAGATTCTATATATCGTTATATGATTCATTCCGATGGCTGGGTGGCGGTGCTCGAGTATGCCGTCCACGTCTCGTAGCGCCGTCCTCGGTCCAGTTTCCGGCTTCGAATCGTGAACACGTGCATAGGCGAGTGTTGCTCGCTCGAGGCGTCTCGGTCTCTGTGTTCTCACTTCCCGACGAACGAGTCTACCACTCCGGTACTTTATGCTCCGTGTCGACCGAGGGGCCGTTTTCCAACCCAACCTAATCGTCTCTGTAGCGAACTGGCTCCTGGCGGCGAGTCACAGCAGTACTCGCGTTCGACTATCGTCACAACTGAAACTAGTTACACACTACTCGCACAGTCCGCAGTTCGTGCTCACGGTACTCGCTCACGGCTCCCGTAGTCACCGTTCTCTTCGCGGTTCTCGCTCGTTTCACTCGCTTCGAATCGCACTGCAGTCGTGCGATCAGATGTGGATTGACCTTCAGTGGCTACTAGACCTCTCGGCGAAGCGAGGTCGACCCCCTCGAGCCTGCGACCGGCCCTGTCTCCGATTGGCGG
Source organism: Natronoglomus mannanivorans (assembly GCA_025517485.1). GTDB lineage: Archaea > Halobacteriota > Halobacteria > Halobacteriales > Natrialbaceae > Halomontanus > Halomontanus mannanivorans. Next base: position 549,183 of record JAOPKB010000002.1, read on the forward strand.
CGATGGGGTGGCCTCTTCGGTGACTCGGTGGAGACAACTGTCCGATCGACCGTCGCCGATTCTGTCGTGTCCGAACCTGGAAGCCGCCCACGGCCCTGTTAATGGTCTCTTTCCGAACCCGTCTCCCTCTTCGAGGACTGTGTCTCCGTCCGATCGGAAATAAATCTCATATTGCGATATACAATCTGCTACGCTCCGGTTCGTGTCGGATCGCTCGTCGGTGCGCAGTGTTTATGCACGTCAACGAGCTATTGAGACGCAGTGAAAGTCATGATGGCGGTGGTCCAATGACGTCTCCGATCCCGTTCGCGATCGACTTCCACGTCCACTCGGACGACTCTTACGACGGCCACGAGCCGATCGAGCTCATCCTCGAACATGCAGCCGACATCGAACTCGACGGGGTCGTCATCACCGACCACGACGAGATCGAAGAATCACTCCGCGCGGCGGAACTCGCACCGGAGTACGGACTGGTCGGCATCCCCGGTGTCGAGGTGTCCACACGACACGGCCATCTGCTCGCGATCGGTGTCGAAGAACGGCCGGACCCCGGCCAGCCGTTCATGGAGACCGTCGAAACCGTCCGCGAACTCGGTGGGATCGCTATCGTTCCCCACCCCTTCCAGCGCAGCCGCCACGGCGTCCGCAAGGGGCGAATCGAGGACGCCGACGCGATCGAAGTGTACAATTCGATGCTCTTTACCGGCTACCGAAACCGGCGTGCGAGAACGTTCGCCAGACGTCGTGACTATCCCGAAATCGGTTCGAGCGACGCCCACTACCTGCCGAACGTAGGCCGTGCCTACACCGACATCCTCGTCACACCAGACGACGACGTCGACTCGAAAGCGGACATCGACGGCGACGAACTCGTCGACGCCATCCTCGAGGGACGGACCCAGATTCGCGGCAAACGGACACCGGTCCACAAGAGCACGGTTCAGTACGCGAAAGGTGCCGTCAGGAAGTCGACGTACCTGCTGACATCGCGGGCACCGCTCGTCCCGACGGTGCCGGCGTCGATGGAGCGAAGCTAGCGTTCGCTCCCTAATTGCTCGCCGACGAGTTCGTCGACACACTCGAGAAACGCCTCTTCTGCTCCCGTTGGAACCGTCGCTCCGGCCGCGACGTCGTGGCCGCCGCCGTCACCGCCGACGGCTCTCGAGGCCTCGCCTAAGACGGCCGAGAGATCGAGTCCCTTGCGGACGAGACTGTGTGTTCCGCGTGCGGACACCTTGACGTCGTCGTCGTTCTTGTCGGCGAACGCGACGATCGGTTTCTCCCTGCTGATCCCGTCGTTGCCGACGGCCATCCCCGCGACGATGCCGACGATCGTCTCGCGGATCCGGTCACCGGCGTGGAACCACTGGACGTGCTCCTCGTGTGTGACACCTTCGCGAGTGACGAGGTCGATCCCCTCCGAGAGGTTCCGCCGGTGGTTTCTCAAGAGGGTGCGTGCGCGCTCGAGTGTGTCCCCCCTGTTGCCCAGACAGACGCCGAGTCCGACGTCCGCCCGGTCGTAGCGGGCGGTCGCGTTCAACAACGTGGAGAACTCGCTTGCGTCGCGCAGTTCGGAGCCGACCGGTTCGGCGCTGAGGACGTAGGAGGTGCCGACGAGACCGTCGATCTTCGAGGCTGGAACGCCCCGCGAGACGGCTCGCTGGACCAGCGCGCTCGCGAGACACTGCTTCTCGTCGGCGGTCAGTTCGGCCCACCGGCGCCACTCGCCGTCGTCTTTGAGTTCGAGATCCAACCCGTCCAGAAACCGCAGCGCGCCGCTCTCGTCGTTCGAAATCCCGGGAATGTAGACGTCGGTCGCGTACTCGAGTAGCTTCGGCAGCGGCCGGGTCTGTTTCCCGTAGAGTGCGAGGTCGGTACCGGTCTCGAGGACGCCGGCCTCGACACCGTCGTCGACGATCGCCTCGTTGGCCCCGTGGAGTTCGCCGCCGGAGGCCTGCATGTCGCCGACTGCGCCGACGACGGCGAGGGCCGCGAGGTCGCGGTTGTCCGTTCTCGGTCGTCGGCTGGTGGCTCCGGTTCCGGTTCCGGTTCCGCCGTCGGTCGCGAGTTCGCCGTCCGTGGCGGGTGTGGCGTCGGCCACGTCCGCCAGCGCCCGTGCGAGGACGTAACTCGCACCGGCACCCGAGAGCTCGGAGGCGCCGTTGATGCCGAACAGGAGAGGGTTCAGGTGGAACTCCGTCTCCTCGTCTGCGGGCTGGTGGTGGTCTGCGATCACGGGGGTGAAATCACCCGCCCGTTCGTGCTCACTGATCACGTCCAGCTGGCCGCTCCCGAAGTCGGTGAAGAGGACGGTGTCGTACGCTCTCGCCGCGATACCGGCGATCGCCGCCTCGTCGAGTTGCTTCTCGAAGACCGTCTCGAAGGGGATCTCGGCGCGCTCGAGTGCGCTGGCGGCGATCGCGGCACTCGTCAGTCCGTCGGCATCGATGTGCGAGGCGAGGAGGACGCGATCGGCCGCACAGAGGCGGTTCGCGCAGGCTATCGCACGTTCCTCGAGTTCGGGGACCGGCCCAGTCATCACCACGGAGTGAGTCGGCCTGTGGGATAAACCTGCGGATGGCGCTGACTGGCCCCGTGTTTCCGATCGGTCGTGATATCGACCGTCGACGGCTCGAGCTGGCGGTCGCCGGGGCTCTCGCCGGTCGGTCCCGGCCGCCGAATCCGACGCTCACTCCCGCTAGTCGTGATAGGTCGGCGCCGCCCGCTCGACGACCGCACAGACGAGTTCCTCGGCGTCGGCGTCCGTCGGCACGACGTCGACGTCGATCCCGTGGCTCTCGGCGGTCTCTCGAGTCGGGGGACCGATCGTCCCGACGACCGCGTCGGCGAGGCCGGCGATCGCCTCCTCCCGGATTCCCCGTTCGTCGGCGGCTGCGAGGAAGTGTTCGACGGTCAGCGACGACGTGAACGCCGCGGCGTCGAGGTCGCCGGCGGCGGCACGTTCGGCCGACTCGCCGCTTCCCTCGGGACGGACGAGTCGGTACAGCACCGTCTCGTGGACGTACGCCCCGGCCGCCTCGAGTCCCTCGAGTAACACCTCGCTCCCGTGGTCGCTACGGGCGATCTCGATTCGGGCGCCGTCGACCTCGTCTGCGAGTGTCGCGACGAGGCCGCTCGAGGTATACGTCTCGGGGACGATGTCGACGGAGTAGCCCGCTTCCCGGAGCGCGTCGGCGGTACTCGCGCCGATAGCGCAGACGGCCGCGTCGCCGGGCTCCCAGCCGACCTCGCGGGCGAGTTCGACGCCGGTCTTGCTCGTCAGGATCACGTAGTCGGCGTCGGTTCGCGGGCTGGTGTCGGCCGGTTCGACGGCGAGCATCGGATCCGGGATCGCGGTCGCACCCAGCGAGTCGATCAGTTCGACGGCGTCAGCCAGCCGCTCGTCGTCGGGGCGGAAGACGGCGACAGTGAGGTCGCGCATGGATTATTCCTCCGGTTCCGTAGGCGCGGATGCGGACGTCTCGTCCCCCACTTCGTTCGCCAGGAAGTCGACGACCGCCTCGCGGCTCCCCGCCACGTCACCGATCACGGTGACCGCGGGCGGCGAGATGTCTTCCTCGTCGCGAACCTCGACGATGGTCTCGAGGGTGCCGGTCGCGACCCGCTGGCCGGGCCAGGTGCCGCGTTCGATCAGCGCGACGGGCGTCCCGGCGTCCATCCCCGCCTCCCGGAGGGCGGCGGTGTAGTCGGGTAATCGACCGACGCCCATGAGGACGACGATGGTCCCGCCCGTCGCGGCCAGCGCCTCCCAGTCGACGGCGGACTCCTCCTTCGTGGGGTCCTCGTGGCCGGTGACGAACGAGACCGAGGAGGTGTGATCGCGGTGGGTGACCGGGATGCCGGCGACGCCGGGGGCGGCCACCGCCGAGGTGATCCCGGGGACGACCTCGAAGGGGACGTCGTGGGCCGCGAGGTACTCGGCTTCCTCGCCGCCGCGGCCGAAGACGAACGGATCGCCGCCCTTGAGCCGGACGACGGTCTTTCCCGCGCGAGCGAGTTCGACCAGTCGCTCGTTGATCTCTTTCTGGGAGGTTCGCTCGCCGCCCGCTCGCTTACCGACGTCCTCGCTGCGGTCGTCGGGTAACTGCTCGATGATCTCCGGGCCCGGGAGCTTGTCGTGGAGGACGATATCGGCGTCCTCGAGTAGTCGCGCGGCTTTCACGGTCAGCAGGTCGGGATCGCCGGGGCCGCTGCCGACGAGGTAGACGGTGCCGGTCGCAGTATCGCGGTTCGGTTGACCCATCTCACTTCCCCTCCGGTTCGTCTGCGCGATCCGGTGTGTCGTCGTCGGTCTCGGCATCCTCGCGTGCGTCGGCGATCAGATCCGCTGCGCCCCGATCCGCGAGATCACGAGCGAACGCGCGGGCGGCGTCGGGATAACTCTCGATCGGCAGATCCCGCGTCGCCGTCACCGACTCCTCGCCGTCGCGGTCGAACACCTGCACGGCGGCGTGGACGTACTCGCCCTGGACGATCGCGTAGATCCCGATCGGGGCGATACAGCCGCCGCCGAGTTCCGCCAGTAGCGTCCGCTCGACGGTCGTCTCGACTCGCGTCCGGGGATGGTCGATCGCCTCCTGTATCGCCTCGGCGGTCTCGCCGCTCGTGGCGGTCACCGCCAGTGCTCCCTGCCCCGGCGCGGGCGCGAACTCCTTGGTCGGGAGCCGCTGATAGTCGACGTGGTGGGAGAGGCCGCTGCGCTCGAGGCCGGCTTCTGCGAGGACGATCGCGTCGTACTCGACCTCGACCTCGCGGCCGAGGGCCTGTCGCTCGAGTTCGGAGAGTCCGTCGAACCACTCGTCGGTCGTCCGGTCGAACTCGGGTTCGAAGTCCTCGTCTCCGGTGTTTCCTTTCCGCTCTTTGTCCGCCTCCGTCCGCTCCTGATGTTCGTCCTGTAACGCGGGTGCGAGCAACTTCTCGAGGCGTGTATCGACGTTCCCCCGGAGCGGTTCGACCTCGAGGTCGGGACGCTCGGCCAGCAGCTGTGCTCGGCGGCGGAGACTCGAGGTGCCGACCGTCGCGCCGTCGGGGAGTTCCTCTAACGTGGCGCCGTCGGGTGTGACGAGGGCGTCACCCGGCCGCCCGCGCTGGGGGACGGCCGCAGTGACGAGTTCCTGTGGCTGTTCGGTGGGCATGTCCTTCATCGAGTGGATGGCGCCGTCGAGGTCGCCCTCGAGAACGCGTTCGTCGAGTTCGCGGACGAACGCTCCGGTCTTTCCCAGTCGGTGGATCAGTTCGTCTCGGATCTGGTCGCCCGTCGTCTCCACTGTGACGAGTTCGACCTCGTAGTAGCGGTCCTCGAGGGCTTCTTTCACGAGTGTGGCCTGCCGTCGGGCCAGTGTCGACCCCCGCGTCGCCAGTCGGAGCGTCCCGCGCGTTTTCATAGTCGGGTCTGGGCGCCTCGGGTATGAAAAGCGCACGCTCTGGTCGCGCCCGTTCGGACATGTTCGGACCGTGGTTTATGTACGTCCGGTCGAAACGTTCGACCGAATGTCTGAGCAGACACTCTACGAGAGACTCGGCGGTGAAGACGCCATCGCGGCGGTCGTCGATCGATTCTACGAACGCGTGCTCGCGGACGACCAGCTCGCAGGCTTCTTCGAGGACGTCGATATGCAGAGACAACGCGCCCACCAGACGCAGTTTCTCAGCGCGGTCGCGGGCGGGCCCGTCGACTACACCGGCAAGGATATGCAGACGGTCCACGCCGACCTCGAGATCCGGCAATCGGATTTCGACGCCATCGCGACCCACCTCGAGGAGACGCTCGTCGAGTTCGACGTCGACGACGATGATCGGGAGGCGGTCCTCGAGGCGTTCGGGAGTTACGAGGACGCGATCGTGATGGCGGCCGACTGACTGTCGTTCCGGCGTATTTTCCGCTGGCTCACGACTCGCGAAGTCCCACCGCCCGTCGCCGCTGAAACAGGTAGTAGGCCGCGAGCAGTGGCTGTAGCGGCGGGACGAACAGACTCAGGAACGCGAACCCGAGATAGGTTCCGGGGTTCGGATTCCACCGCGACCGACGGGTGCAGACGTAGGCCGCGTCCTGGTGGATCGCGATCGGAAACGCGCCGAAGGCCACGGTCCCGGCCAGCCCGATCGCCGTCGCTACCAGTCCGGGCATCGCGAGCACGTACGCGATCACGGCCGTGCCCAGTCCGGCGACGGTCGTCCCGAGCGAAATCGCGATCACGATCCACCACTCGGAGCGGGTCGCCGGCGTTCCGAAGCGCTCGTGGCGTCGATACAGGTAGACGACGCCCGCGACGGGCGCGAGCACGAACGCGAAGAGCGCGTTGAGCCACGGTCGCGGATGCCAGCCGCCGACGACCTGAACCCGTCTCGCGTCGAGAAACAGCGCCGTCGTCAACCCCAGCGTCAACACCGTGTAGCCGAAGGTCCCGAACAGGACCAGTCCCCACTGCAAGCCCGGGACGCCGGGATCGGCCTCCTGGAGGACTCCCACGAGCCCGACACCGATCACTGGCGGAAAGAGATAGCACAGCCGTTCGATCACCCGCCCCCAGTCGACGTCCTCGAGTCTCGAGGTTCCCATCGCCTGAGCCGACGTTTTCGTCCCCCGTAGAATACATCTACCGCTCTCCGTCAGCGTCTTCTTCCGCCGACCGCGGGCCACTCTCCCGCTCGAGTTTGTTGGTTGCTACCATCATCACAACTTCAGGTTCCAACGTGAACGACCCGAAACCTATTATTCTACAGTATGGTAGCCGCCGGAGTGCGCCGAAGAACATATCTAACGACAATCGGAACAGGACTCGGACTCTCACTCGCGTCTGTGATGGCTGTAACCGGCAGCTCCGGTGGTATCGGCGCGAACCGATCCGGTGGCTTCGACGTCTCGATCGTCAGGACTAACGCACCCGTCCGCGCGGGTGACGTCTTCCAGGTCGAGGCGATCGTCACCAACACCGGCAGCGAATCCGACGAACAGACGATCCGACTCGTCGCGGGCGAGACGGTCGACACCGAGACGATGGCCGTTCCCCCCGGCGAGTCCTGGCCGGTCACACTCTCGTACGAGACGTACCCGGTCCGACAGGACGCCACGTTCCCGATCACGGTCGCCAGCGACGACGACAGCGCCGAGCGAACCGTCGACGTCCTCACGGAGGGTGACGGGAACTTCGAACTCGAGATCACGAGCGTGAACGATCCCGTCCCGGCAGGCGACGTGCTCCGTGTTCGCGTCGAGGTCAGAAATACCGGCAGCGTGACCCAGACCCAGGAGGTTCGACTCGAGGCCGGGAGCACGGTCGACAGCCAGACGACGACGGTTCCAACGAACGAGGTACACAGTTTCAGTCTCGCCTACGAGACGTATCCGATCAAAGAAGACGCTACGTTCCCCGTCACGGTGTCCTGTGACGACGACGCCGATCAGCGCGAGGTGACGGTGACCGGGACGAACTGACGGTCGTGTGACGATCGTCCGCTCGAGGGGTACTGCCCTCGGCAGGCCTCGTACTTTTGCACTCCCTCGCCCTAGTCCGGCCGTGTCGAAAACCGAGGAAGCAGTCACCACGTTGACGGAACTGGGGCTGACAGAGTACGAATCACGGTGTTTCGTCGCGCCCACGCGCCTCTCGTCGGGGACCGCAAAGGAGGTCAGTCAGGTGTCGGACGTCCCCCGATCGCGGGTATACGACACCATCGAGCGTCTCGGTCGGAAGGGATTGGTCGACGTCCAGCAGTCCGAGCCGCGCGAGTACCGCGCAGTTCCGACCGAAGCGGCGTGTCGACGACTCAAAGAAGACTACGACTCGCGCATCGACGCCGCCGAAAACGCCCTGTCTCAGGTCGAAGAACCCGAATCATCGGACGACGAGGGAATGTGGTCGATCAACCAGTCCGAACAGGTCGTCGACCGCATCGTCACCTTCCTCGAGGCGGCCGAGAAGTCGGTATACCTCCTGATCGCGACCGACGAGGTGCTCGACCGGCGGATTCTCGAGGGGTTACAGTCCGCCGCCGAACGTGGTGTTCACGTCCTCGTCGAGGTTCCCACCGAAGACGTCGCGAACAGGGTTCGGGACGCGGTCCCGGGCGCCGTGGTCGTCGTGGCTGGCGACCTCCAGTCTTCGGAGCCGGTCTACTCGGAGTGGCCGGGCCAACTCCTCATGGTCGATCGGTCGTCGGTCGTCGCCGCCGGCCGCAAGGAGAGCGACCTCCCCGACGTGGTAAACGAGACGGCGGTGTGGACCTACGGCCACGACCACGGCTTCGCCGTCTGGACGCGAAAGTTACTCGAGCAGCGGCGGGCGGCTCGAGCGGAGTCGGGAGAGAAAACGGACGATACAGACGAGGTAGAGTCCTGATTAGAGCGCTTCCTTGTACGCCTCGAGGGTCTCGTCGACGTCTTCTTCGGTGTGGGCGTAACTGACGAATTGGGACTCGAACTGGTTCTGTGAGAGGAACACGCCCTGGTCTTTCATCTGGCCCCAGAACAGCCGCCGCCAGCGGTCGGTTTCGGCGCGTTTCACGTCGGCGGCGTTCTTCGGACAGTAGTCGTAGCGAGGACAGTCGGGATCCTGCACACAGCCGGCGTCGCACTGGTCCTCGAGCAAGCCGGCGCTCGGCCCCTCGCGCGTGAAGATCACTTTGAACATGCTGTCGGTGCCGACGACGGTGTAGTTCGGCGCCTGATCGGCCAGAATGTCGGTCAAGCCGGAGCGCAGGCGGTCTCCGAGCCGGTTGACGTGCTCGTAGACGTCGTTTTCGGCGGCGAACTGCAGGGTCTCGAGGCCGGCGGCCATCGTGACGGGGTGGCCCGAGAAGGTACCGGCCTGGAAGACGGGGCCCGAGGGCGCGAACTGTTCGATGATTTCGGCGCGGCCGCCGATCGCGCCGACGGGGAAACCGCCGCCGACGATCTTGCCGAAGGTCGTCACGTCGGGTGTGACGCCGAAGTGACTCTGGGCGCAGCCGAGGCCGCCGACGCGGAAGCCGGTGATGACCTCGTCGAAGATCAAGAGTGAGTCGTGTTCGTCGGTGATCTCGCGGAGGGTCTCGAGGTAGCCCTCCACCGGATGAACGATGCCGTAGTTGGCCAGGATCGGCTCCGTGAGGACGGCGGCGATGTCATCGCCGTGGTTCTCGAAGACGTCCCGCATCGCTTCCTCGTCGTTGAACGGAACCGGCAGGGTGTGTTCGGCGAACGACTGGGGGATGCCCGCGGAGGATGGTTTCGGGTTCTCGGCGTCACCCTCCACGAGGGTCGACTCCTGAGCGCCGTGGTAGCCCCCCTGCATGACGACGATCTTGTTGCGGCCGGTGTAACCGCGGGCGAGGCGGACCGCGGAGACGGTCGCCTCTGTGCCGCTATTGACGAACCGAATCTTCTCGACGCTGGGGACGTGGCGAACGACGAACTCCGCGAGGTCGACCTCGACTTCGGTCGGCGTGCCGTACATCGGCCCCTCGCTGGCGGTTCGCTGGATCTCCGCGCGGACCTGTTCGGGGAGGTCGTGGCCCAGCAACAGGGGGCCGAGTCCCATCACCCAGTCGACGTACCGGTTGCCGTCGGCGTCGATGACGTGGCCGCCGTCGCCCTTGCGGACGAAGAAGGGGTAGGGCTCGATCGCCGCTCTGACGGCGGAGTTGACGCCGCCGGGCATGACCGACAGCGCCCGGTCGTACAGTGCGCGTGACTGATCGTCGTTCATGCGCGAGCGTTCGAGATGGGACCTGAAAGTAGTACCGAGGTTCGTTCGAGACTGTTCTCGACGAGAGTCGCCTCGCTCCCGTTGGCACTCCCGGTTTCGGTCGCTGAAAAACGGCTCGGCGATGATCGATGCGTCGACCGTGTGCGAGCCAGAGACACAACGTTGGGACGATCAGTCGGACGTTTCGATACCCCTGCCACACTGCACCGTTACTGTCTCTCTCTCGATCCCCACTCACCCTCGCTCGAACTCGAGTGGAGGACGGTCAGTCGAGACCTTAGACGGCGTCGCTGCCGGTCTTGCCGGTCCGAACCTGACAGGCGTCGTCGACCGGCAGGACGAAGATCTTGCCGTCGCCGGGTTCGCCGGTGTTGGCGCCATCGCGAATGGCGTCGACGACGTCCTGTGCCGGGATGTCGGCGACGACGCACTCGATTTTGACCTTCTGGTGGAGGTCGACGGTGTACTCCTCGCCGCGCCACTGTCCTTTCTTGGCGGGCTGGGAGCCACGACCGGAGACGTTCGTCACGGTGAGCGACGGTGCACCGGTTTCTGCGAGAGACTTCTTGACCGCGCCGAGGCGGTCGGGACGGATGATCGCGGTGATCATCTTGAGTTCGCTCTCGTCGTTCTCGACGGGTTCACCGCCGTCGGTGCGGATCTCGCGGCCGCCGTCGGTGCGGATCTCGTATTCGTCGGTGCCGCCGTCGGTGATGACGTCAGTCTGACCGAATTCGGGGTAGGTGTCGACGCCGTGTTCGGTAACGTCGAGGCCATCGTGTTCGTGTTCGGGCGTGACTCGAGCCTGACCCATCGCTTTGAGTGCGCCCCACACTGCAGCGGTGGCGACGACGGTCCAGAGCGTAATCACGGCGACGCCGAGGATCTGTGGACCGAACTGTGCAGCTTCGATCGAGAGGATACCGCCGGCGATAAGGCCGTCACCGATCGCAGTTCCCTCGACCGACCACAGCGGGTAGATGATCAATCCGAGCATGCCGGCGCTCCCGTGAACTGGGAAGACGGCACAGACGTCGTCGATTTTGAGTTTCTGTTCGACGAATTTGAAGACGAGCGGGAGCTGAGCGCCGGCGAGGAAGCCGATCGCGATCGCACCCATCGGCGTGATGAGGTTGGTTGGGCCGGTGACACCGACGAGACCTGCGAGCATGCCGTTGGCGACGTACAGCGTGTCGACCTTTCCGTTCATCCCCAGCGAGACCGTGGCTGCGCCGATCGCACCTAGGCCCATGCCGAGGGCGGTGACGGCTGCAACGCGACCGACGATGGCGAAGTCACCGAGGATCACGCCATCACCCGTGAGCTCGACGACGCCGGCGGCCGTGCCGACGTTGAATCCGAACCAGCCGAAACAGAGGATCAGCGTTCCCAGCACGGCGAACGTCATCGAGTGACCGGGGATGACGTTTGCCGTACCGTCGTCGTTGTACCGACCGATCCGAGATCCGAGGATCCAGGCCGCGGTGAGGCCGGCGATGCCGCCCACACCGTGGACGACCATACCACCGGCGAAGTCCTCGAAGCCGAACTGGACGAGGAGGGGTTCTTCGGCGCCGTACCAGACCATTCCAGCGACGACCGGGTAGATGACCGCGGCCAGCAAGAACGTGTACACGAGGTAGGCGCGAAGTTTTGCGCGACCGGCGACCGCACCGGAGACGATCGTCGCGGCGGTCATCGCGAACACCGCGCTGAACAGCCACTCGGTCATACCGATGCTCGGATCCGCACCGAACATCGACAACGCGCTCGATTCTCCACCGCTCCCGAGGAGCGCTCCGACGTTGTTCGAGATTCCCATTCCGATGACGAAGAACACGAGAATACCGATCGCCCAGGTCAGCATGTTCTTCGTCAGCTGGTTCGCGACGTTCTTCGAGCGAACCTGCCCGGCCTCGAGCATCGCGAAGCCGGCGTGCATGAAGAAGATCAGGAACGTGACGGTCAACCACCACGTCATGTTGATCCCGTTGATCAGAGCCTCGATGTCGGACTCACTCGCTTGAAGGACGACCCCGTCCAGAGCGACGTCTAACATCTATCGCTCACCTCTCCATCCGCGTCAGTGATTTCCCCAGTGTCTATACGAACGTCCATGTTTGGTGGATTTCTGTTCATGATTGTCCTCCAATTCACGTTCGAGACCGAGTGTTCTATTCCATATAAGGGTTAGCGTTGACAATCGGGGATGTTTGTGGGTGACTATACGAAATGCTTCCGAATATAAGGTGTCCTATTATTGTCTAGGGGTGCTGATCGTACACGTAATTCACGATCCGTGGTTATACATTGGACGTACGTAGACCAGATTTGCTGCCACAAACGGGAGAACTGTGCCGATTCGCGTGAAAAATGGGGGTTTCGGACTCGCGCGCGGCAACTCTTACCACTCGAACGGCCGGTCTCGACGACGTATTGACGTTCGTCCGGTCTCCCCCGATACCGGTCGGTCGACCGGCGATTCGCTCAGTACGACCGTGCGATCTCCTCGGCGAAGTACGTCAGGATCAGATCCGCACCGGCGCGTTTGATCGAGAGCAGCGATTCGTGGGCGACCGCCTCGAGGTCGAGCCACCCTTTCTCGCTCGCGGCGTGGAGCATCGCGTACTCTCCTGAGACGTTGTAAGCGGCGATCGGGTGATCGAACTCTCGACGGAGCGAGCTGACGATGTCCAGATAGGGAAGTGCGGGTTTGACCATCAGGACGTCCGCGCCCTGCTCGACGTCGAGTTCGACCTCGCGGATCGCTTCCCGTGCGTTCGCGGGGTCCATCTGGTAGTGACGACGGTTGCCGAACGAGGGGGCACCATCTGCGGCGTCACGGAACGGGCCGTAGAATGCACTCTCGTACTTCGCGGCGTAGCTCATGATCGGCACGTGCTCGAATCCCTCGCGGTCGAGAGCGCCGCGGATGGCGCCGACCATTCCGTCCATCATGCCACTGGGCGCGATCATGTCCGCACCCGCCTCGGCGTGCGAGACGGCGATCTTCTCGAGGGCCTCGAGGGTGGCGTCGTTGTCGACGGTGAGCGTGGGTCCGTGATCGTGATCGTGGTCGTGGTCGTGTTCCTGGGCACGCGCGTTCGACCCTCGTAACGCTTCTTCGAGCGGGCCGCAGTGACCGTGATCGGTGTACTCACAGAGACAGACGTCGGTGAGGACGTAGGCGTCGGTCTCGGCGGTAATCTGTCGCGTCGCCTCCTGGACGACGCCGTCGTCGGCCCACGCTCGCGTTCCGTCGGGGTCTTTCGAGGTGGGAATGCCGAACAGCATGACGGCCTCGACACCGGTCTCGAGGACTTCCTCGACGCGGTCGACGGCGTCCGCGACGGGAACGCGTTCGTGACCCGGCATCGATTCGATGGAGACGCGTTCGTCGGTGGTCGCGTCGACGAAGATCGGGGCGATGAGATCCGACGGCTCGAGGCTGGTCTCGCTGACCAGTCCCCGGATGCGGTCCTGGCGGAGCCGACGGGGGCGATGGGTGAGCGAGCGATCGTTGGCCATACGGTGTCTTCGAGCGGGGTCGGAAAAAGCGCCTCGTTCGCTCGAGCGTCGAGCACGGCCGTCGGTCGATCACAGCTTCCGGTCGTCTCGCCCGACGTTCCAGTTGAATATACGTGACCGATAGACAAATATGCGTGTACACACGATAGCGGGGCGTAGAATGGACTTCGGTGACGTCATCAGCGACATCAAAAACGGTGACTACGATCCCACCGTCTCCGGGGACGTCGCAGAGTTTTACTGTCTCGAGGCGGAGATCGGCGTCAACCCGGATCCGCGGCCGGCGGCTTCGGTCGTCGACACCGGGTCGAAAAACGGGATCTACGGGACGGGGCTCTCCGAGACCGAACGCGCGTTTGCCGACCAGTCGTCGGTCGAGGGGGCGATGCGATCGGGCTGGATCCTCTCGAATCCAGTTCCGACCAATATCTCGACTCCCGAAGGATCCAGCGACGTGATTCCGGTCACTCATCCCAAGTTCGACCACGTCACCGATTACACACGCGAGTTCGACGTCGGCTCGAGTCGGGACATCTGGCATCTGGACACGAAGTGGGTGATCGACGTGCCGGACGGGTACTCGGTCTTCTATACGCACCCGTTCAACTACTCTCAGGAGACGTTCTCCGTGATTCCGGGGATAGTCGACGCCGACGAGTTCCCCTACTGGTTCCGCGTTCCCGTGACGATCAACGTCGACGAGGGGGTACTCCAGTTCAACGATCCGGTCGTCCAGCTCGTCCCGTTCGAGCGTTCTGACGGACCGATAACTGCCGACGTCGACGTCGTCGACGGTAGTTCTCTCTCCTCCGGTGACCCAGACGGAGACAGAGGAGGAGACAGAGGAGGAGACGGACACGAATGACAGCCCTCACACCCACACGCAGACTATGACCGACCAGCACGTTACCTTCGTCCGACGCGGTGGTCCGCCCGACGCTCCGGAACCGGAGCCCTCGAGCGCCTACATTCCCGAGTGGTTTCGGACCCTGAACCAGTCGATCGACTCGCTTCCGATTCCCGTCGACAAGACGGCCAAACTCTGTATGCCGCTCAACGACGCGATGCGGCTGGGATGGATGCTCAGGGCACCGGCCACGATCACCCTCCGAAAGCGGGACGGTGCTGTCGAGGTGTGTGTCGACGGTGACGGGAAAGACGCCAGTACCGACGATGACGATGGTGATGGACACACCCTCGACGCCGACGACCTCGTCACCACGTTCGACGTCGACCAGCCGGACACCGATCGAAACAGCGCGTTTCTCCGCCCCGACTGTACGATTTCGACGCCGTGGGCGATCGACACTCCCACTGGCTACTCGACACTGATCACGCAGCCGTTGAACCGCGACGAGATGCGCTTTACCGTCTCGGGGATGCTGGCCGAGACGGACACCTACGACGGCCCGATCCGCGTACCGATCCACCTCGAGGCTGAGACAGTCACGATCGAGGCCGGCGACCCGATCGCGCAGGTGATCCCGGTCGATCGCCGCGACCTCGCTCTCTCGACGGCTGCAGCACCGTTCAGCGCCGACCTCGACCTCCGAAAGGCCCACATCAGGTGCTCGGAAGCGAGTACGCGCCGAAAGGACGTCTACCGGAAGGACGCGTGGGTACCGAAGCACACTCCGCGGATCGTTTCGGATCCCGGCGAGGCCGATTCGCCGGCGTCCGGTGAGGCGTCTCGAGACGGCGGGGAAAGAGCACAAGAGGACGATGGAGACGAAGATCCGTCGTTGAACTACTACTGCTTCGACGAGCGATACGACGCCCTTCCGAACCCGTCGTCGGCCACCGAATTCGTTCCCGAGGGCTACGAGGACGCCCTCCGGAAAATCGACGGACTCGACGCCGATCAGCCGACGACCGACTGGATGCTCGCGGCGATGTCGATCGGCACGATCGTGCCGCTGCCCGAACGACTCACCGTGCGGCGGACGGCCGGCGGGGCTGGTCGAGGGCGAGGGCGAGGACGAGAGAGCGGACGGAATTCGACACTGGAACTCGAGTCCCCGGGCGAGGCGGATCGCCACCACTCCCAGAACCCGCTCAAGATGGGTGACGATCACCCGCTCGCGCCGGTCACGCTGCTCAACGTCAATTCGGAGTGGGTGATCGATCCACCCGAGAATTACTCGGTCCT
This sequence comes from Natronoglomus mannanivorans, assembly GCA_025517485.1. GTDB lineage: Archaea > Halobacteriota > Halobacteria > Halobacteriales > Natrialbaceae > Halomontanus > Halomontanus mannanivorans. The sequence continues at coordinate 564,570 of JAOPKB010000002.1, forward strand.
CATCTGCAGCCCGTTCAACCACTGCCAGCGGTACTACCGGGCGTACGCCGGACTCGGTGATTTCGACCGGTATCCGACGACCGCGAACACGCCGGGACTGTTCACGGGGCGGGCCGACGAACGGACGTTTCCGGCCGAGATGCCGGTTTCACAGCACGTGCCGTTGAATCGGGATCGGATCTTGCACACCGCGACGATCGTCGACGACGGCGAGCGAGCGGACGAGAGCGGTGGTGATGGTGACAGCGGGGACGAGAACGAGAGTGAGCGCGAGAGCGAAAACGACGACGACGATGATGGAGACGAGAGCGTGATCGACCGTGAGTGACACCGACTCGAGTCCGGTCCGATTCCGCTGTGCCGACACCGACGCCGACGAAGCGGTCGCGCCGACGACCGCCGCCGCGGCGCTTCGCAACGGCGCCGGGGTCGAACCGACGATTCACAGCGCCTCGAGGTCGGACCCACGGGTGTTCGATTGCTGTCAGCACGGCTGGTGTCTCTATCCGCCGACGACGATCACACTCGAGCCCGGTGAGGGCGTCAGCCCGGAGGCCGCGACCGACTACGTGATGGTTCACGACGATCGATCGACGGCGGAGACGCTCTGTGCGACGGTCGAGACGCTGTGGCACGTCGAGGTCGACGAGGGCTACCCCCTCTTCGTCACCTCGTGGTCGGGGTCGTTCGATCACCGGATCGGCTCGCAACTCGTGACCGCCGCCGACGGCGTCCGGGAACTCTCGATTCCGATCACGACCGACGACGCGGTGACCTACGACCCGGAGTCACCGATCGCGCAGGTGATCCCGGTTCCCGAAGCGTTGCTCGAGGAGTCCTTCGAGTGCGGTGCACTGGACGAACAGCGGATCGCGGCGATCAGGGAGATCGACGACGCGATGCGGTTCTACGATCCGTACGGGCGGGAGTATCGGGTCGAGAAACAGCCGAGCGAACTCGTCGGAGCGGATCGTCTCGAGTAGTGGGCGGCCGGAGTCGTACTCGAGACCGGTCGAACGGTCACGCAGCAAGAACTCCTCGAGTGGATCGTCTTGGAAGCCGTCGAATCGACCGACGAACTGATCGATCCGTTTCGCGACGAGTTCGAACCGTTGACGGACGACGAAATCGACCGCTGGCTGTTGGAAACTGTCTCGTCGGGGGTCGAAACGGACGAGAGCGACATCGACCGTGTCCGCTACGACTGACGATCCCGCGTCGTTCTCACGTCATTCTCCCGTCGCGACGTCTTCTTTCCCGAGCGCCTCGACGATCAACTCCGCGATGTCGACGATCTCGAGGTCGTCTTCGAAGCCGCCGGTCTTCCGGCCGTCCTCGTACATCGTCATGCACATCGGGCAGGCGACGACGAACTTTTCGACCGTCGCGTCGGCAGCGGTGTCAGTGTCCTCGAGGGCCTCTCGCAACCGCTCTTCGCTGGGTTTCGGGTCCTCGTCGAACTCCATCCAGACGCCGCCGCCACCGCCGCCACAGCAAAAGGAATTGGCGCGGTTGCGCGGCATCTCGACGAGTTCGCAACCGGTCGCCCGAATCAGGTCGCGTGGGGCCTCGTACTCGTCGTTGTACCGGCCGAGGTGACAGGGGTCGTGGTAGGTGACGGTGTACTCGAGTTCGGTGCCCGAGAGGCCGACTCGCCCGTCCGCGACCAGTTCTTCGACGGCTTGGGTCCAGTGGAGGACCTCCACTTCGCCGTCGGCGTTCCAGTACCCGTCGTACTCGAACGGCATCATCGGGTCGTCGGCGAACTCCGCGAAGTCGACCTCGGAGTACTCGTTTTCGAACGTGTTGTACGAGTGTGGGTCCGTACAGACGAGCTTCTCGAAGTCACAGGCCTCGAAGGACTCGACGTGGTGGCCCGCCAACTCGAGGTAGAGGAACTCCTCGCCGACGCGGCGGACGTCGTTACCGTCGTACTTCTCGTCCTCGAAGAGGATGCCGAAGTCGACATCCGCCGCCTCCAGGATGGTCGCCAGCGAGCGGGCGACCTTCTTGTTTCGGTCGTCGTAACTCGGGTAGTCGCCGACGTACCAGAGGTACTCGACCGACTCCTCGCGGGCGTCCGTGAGGTCGAATTCCAGGGGGTCGGCCCAGTCGGCGCGGTTTCTGGCCGCGTTGCCGAAGGTGTTCCCGTCTTGCATGACGTTCTGGAAGACGTCCTGCATCCCCGGATCGACGTCGCCCTGGTCGACCAGCTGGCGGTTGAGCCGGGTGAAGGAGTTGAGGTGCTCGATCTCGACGGGACAGGAGTCGACGCAGGCCATACAGGCCATACAGGACTCCATCGTCTCCGCGTCGATGACGCTCGTTCCGCCGTCGGCGACGATCGACTGTTCGTCAGTCGTCCCCGCGTCCAGTTCCTCCCGATAGCTCTTCAGGTCGAGGATGACGTCCCGCGGGTCGAGCGGTCGGTCCGAGGCCTTGGCGGGACAGACAGCGGAACACCGGCCGCACTTGGTACAGGCGTCCTGGTCGAGGATCTCCTTCCAGGTGAAGTCGTCGATGGTCTCGGCGTTCGTGGCCTCGAGATCCGCCGGAATTCCCGGCAGGCGCCGGGCGGAGTTCTCGTCGCGGGTGACGACGTTCGCGAACGACGAGAGCATGTGAAACGGCTTGGCGTAGGGAATCCAGGCGACGAACGCGAGCGCGACGAGCGCGTGTGACCACCACGCCCACCAGTGGAGCGTGGTCGCGAGCGACTGGTCGACCCCCACCGTTTCGAGAGCCAGTGCCGTCCCCCAGCCGACGAAGCTGACGATCTCGAACTCGGGGTAGCCGGTGGCGAGGATGCGCAGTCCCTCGAGGAGGAAGCCGCCGACGCCGAGGACGAACAGCGTCCAGATGAACAGATCGTCCTCGCTCGAGGTGTGTCGTCCCCAGAGACGATGATTGCGAACCCAGTAGCGTCGGTAGAGGGCCATGCCGATCCCGACGACGAACAGGAGTCCCATCGCGTCGACGACGAACTGATAGCCGAGATAGAAGTCACCGACCCAGAACGACTCCTGTCCGAGGACGAGTTGCCAGGCGTCCATGTCGATCGCGAGGATCGTCGTCGCGATCAGTAGCGTCAGAAACCCCCACATGATAAACGAGTGCATCAGTCCGCCGTAGAGGTCGCGGTCGAACTGCTTCTCGTTGGTCAGGACGATCCTCGCCGCCGCGACGATCCGCGATCCGAGGTCGTCGAGTCGGTCGATCGGATCCTCGTCGCCCTCGGCGTAGCGAGCGAACCGCGCGTAGACGCCGTAGAGGAAGACGACGACGACGAGCGCCGTGAGATAGTAGAAGAGTATCTCTCCGACCCCACTGATCCCCCAGAAGGTCTCCCGGGTTGGGGTCGGGGTCTCCGCCGCCTGCAGGGGAACTATCATGTACTATCACGCGACCACGATACCCTTAACTGTTGTTACGAGTGTTCGATCGACCTCTACGCCGTCTCTCGGGAACCAGCACCGTGTTGTGAGTTTACACCGGTCGTTTCACCCTACGGTACTTGGCAACAGGCTTAAATAGCCACCAGTCGCCGTGTCCACTCATGAACGAGAAAACCGAGGAACTCCGTGATATCTTCACCAGTGTCACCGATGGCGAAGCGACCGTCACCGAATCGCAGGAGGCAACCCGGGGGACGCTCGAGAAAGACGAGGGCTCCGTCGAGGAACGCCTCGAGAACGTCATCGCGCAGATGCGCGAGCGCTACGAGTTCGAGACGCCGCTGGACGCCGACGACCTGCGCGTCGTCGCTCGTCGGTTCTACGAGGAGGAATCCGACGCCGACGTCGCCGACGAACTTGGCGTCGCCGAGGACGACGTCTTCGAGGCGCGGATGGCGCTGCACCTCGTCGGCGAGGAAGACGCCGACGAAGTCGACCTCGTCGCGATTCGTAACCGAGAGGCCGACGACGAGACGCTCGCCGAGGAGTACGACGTCTCGGCCGAGCAGATCCGCCGTTACCGTCGCGTCGCGGCCGCCAAAGACGAGTCCCGTGCGGCAAACGACCGCTACCGTGGCGAGTTCGACAGCATCCTCGCGGAGGCCGAACTCTCCGAACGGATGGCCAGTGACGTCCGCGAGGACGGCCTCGAGGACGCCACCGAGGGGATGGAGACCGACGTCTCGTTGTAGCTGTCGAGTCTCGTCGTCACCGTCGAGTTCCGACCCGATCTTTTTGTACGATGGCGCGGCCAGACTGTCCGTGCCAGTGCCCGAGTCCGGTTCCGAATCCGAACCCACGTCCGTCTCCGCCTCACCCGTCGCGTTCAGCGACCTCCGGACGGCCGCGTACTGTCCCCGAAAGTGTTACTACCGGCGGCGAGACGCCGAACGCGGGAGTGTCCGTGACGGTGATGACACCCCCGACAGTTCGTCCATCGAGATCCCCGACGACGTCTCGAGGATCCGCTCGCTCGCCTTTCGCTATCCCGACCTCCTCGAGGCGTCCGACGACGAACTGACGGCGCTTCCGATCGCAGTCGATCCACGAACCTATCGCCGAACACTCGAGGAGACCCGTGACCGACTCGAGCACTGGGACGAGCTCCGCGAGCCGACCGACCGTCACGTCCTCTTGAGCGGGCGTGACTGTCGCGGAGTGGTCCACAAGATGCTCGAGTCTGCAGGCGAGGGGGAAACGACGGGCGAGGACGACGCCCTTCTGGCCCCCTCACTCCTCTCGACGGGCGAACCACCCGAGAACGGCGTCTGGAAACCCCAGACCGTCCACGCCGTCGCCGCGGCGAAGGCCCTAGCCTGGGACCGACAACAGCCTGTCGAGGTGGCCTACCTCGAGTATCCCGCCTACGGCGTGATTCGTCGACTCGAGCTCACGACGCGGCGGAAGGCGCTGTATCGACGCGCCCTGCGGACCGTGCGAGAAATCGACGGTCCGCCTGCTCGAGTGAAGAACCGCTCGAAATGCGAGTCCTGCGAGTACGCCGGGGAGTGTGGGGTTCGGACGCGGACGCTTCGGTCGTTGCTGCGGTTGGAGTAATCGACTTACTCACTATTTGAGTCGGTATACAGATCGCCACCGCTGGTCCCGACGACAAAATTATTACGTTTCGTTACATCCTGTTACACATGCCCGTCGATTTCGAGAGCTATTACCCGACCGATTTGCCCGACGAAAACACGAACGGTCGACGAATCCTCGAGTTCCTCGCCACGCACCCGGACACGGGATATCGCGCCGGTGAACTCGCGGCAGAACTCGATATCCCGCGTGGGAGTGTTGGAACGACGTTGAGCCGTCTCGAGAGTCGGGGACTCGTCAGACACAAGGGAGAATACTGGGCGATCAATCCGGAGGCCTACGATGCCCATACCGCGAGTCTCATCGGCTTGCAGACTGTCGCCGAGCAGTTCGACGGCGACTACTACGATCGGAACCCCGATTGGGACGCTGATCTTCCCGATCTTAGTGCGCAGGAGGAGGCTGATTCGGTGGAGGATGAGTAATGTACGAGCGCGGTGTCGTCGTCGTCGCTGCTGATCCATTTGGAAACACCCCTCGACGGCCGTATCTGATTGTCAGTGATACGTCACACCCGTTCGCTGGAAAGCAGTATATCGCGCTCGGAATCACGACGAAAGAGTATCCAGAGAGCCTGCCACTCACCGGTGCCTTCGAAACAGGCACGTTAAATCGCGAATCGTTCGTGTCTCCTTGGGCTGTCGTCTCGCTGCAGGATATCGACGTCGATCGGGCGGTTGCACGGGTGACTGACGAATTGACCGGTGCTGCTGTCGACAAAATGACGCAGTATACCCGTAAATAGTGGATCTGAGTATTGGATACTGACCAAACCGAGCCTCCCATTAACGACAGCGAAGCGTTCGCAACCACTCTCGGACTCTCCCACGAGGCTTCTCGTTGGGAGGCTTACGATAGTCATCGACACTGTTGTGATCACTGATCCGCCGCAGATCTCATTCGTATACACGTCACTCAGAACACCTCATTTCTACTCACGATTCCCAATAGGTATATATTCCTACAGAAATAACATTCAACTGGAAGCCACCGATCCAAAACGGACGCAGGGGGCATGCGCTGAAATGCCCCGGGTGCGCCAACACCCGAGACGTGGCTTCCAAACGCGAAGCTTCGAAGCCATGTTTGCATTGCTTCTCTCGAGACATAAACGTCTCGCACGACTGGCGTATCGTTCACGACCGACAGCCATCGCTCCTCGAGCCCCGCGACAGGCGGTTCGGAGGCTCGCGTGAACGAGGATACAGACCTCGAGGTGACCGACGGGACACCGGATCGCACGTGTCCGAAGTGTGGTGACCCAGTCTTTCAGGTGACCGTGAGAGGGCCGAGCGATTGGGCCTTCGGCCCCTGCGGGTGTCGGGTTCCGAACGTCGACCACTGCCGTAACGATTGAAACTGAACACACCTGATCGCACCGCTACCGTGCGATGAGGTACGTACCGACGTTCAGTTACTGGGTGTCGAGAAACACTCGATAAGATGTCCGTTGCGGGGATCGGAATGCTGCCCTTCGGTCCGTTTCAGAACCACGTCGTCGATATAATACTGTCCGAAATACTCTTTCGCATCGTCTGTCACTTCGTAAACCGGGAAGACGGTAACTCGTACCGAGCGGTCCTCACCGGCGACGTAATACACGGCTCCGGCTTCGTGATCCGAATCCTCGTGCGGTGTCGAAAGCGCCTCCGTAACGTGTTCGTGAGCATTTTTCCCTAACGAGTTGGGTCTGATAGCGTCTTCAGTGAGGGTAACGTCTCTCTCCTCGACGGCTGCCTTCTGTGCAGCCTCGGCGACGAAATCCGCGATTTCCGGCATCGAGTCACGTTCGAGCGGATCGATTCCGTCGGGGATCGACGCGACCGGTTCGGCGAGAACTGTGACTCCTTCGTAGTACGAACTGCCCCAGACCGTACTGGTTTCGATCGCGAATCCCGATTCGACTTCGGTGCGATCGGTGACCGTCGTCGACGGCCCCGTTATGGTGGTTGTGGAGTCGGAGATCACGAATTCGTCCACGTAGGCTTCTTCGTAGCGTTTGACGAATCCCTCGGCCGTCGCTCTCGTTATCTCCTCGGGTGGGGACACGCCGAGATTGTGTGATGTCGGACACCCATCGGGAGATGGCGAGACCGCGTCTCCGGTGTCCTTTCCGGCAGTACCGATCTCGCCCTCCGCGTCGTTGGGACCGTCAGCTGCAACGCAGCCAGCCAAAACGAGTCCGAGACCTGCCCCGACGGATTGAAGGAGCTGTCGTCGATCCATAACGAAACCGGGTGCGGAACTGATAAATACTTTCTACGGAACGCTCTGCCGTGCTCTTTTGAAAGTCGTTCCACGTGCTCTGCTCGGTACGTTCCTGTACTGATCGTTCGTTCCGCGGGACGTGTCTGAACGACGAAATCGCACGAGTGCTCCGGTGATACTGCCGCTCAGTTCTCCGCGAGCCACCGTTCGATCTCGTCCGCCAGCGCGCCCCGGCGGTGGATCGTCCCGCTCGAGACGTCCACTACGGTACTCTCGGTGCCGGGCGTCTCGCCGTCGTCGATGACCGTCGCCGCCTCGAGTACCCGTTCGTCCAGTTCCTCGACTCGCCTAACACTCCCCCGCCCGCTCAAGTTCGCGCTCGTCGCGGTGATCGGCGTCTCGCTGCGCTCGCACAACTCGAGTGCGATCTCGCAGTCGGGGATGCGGACGCCGACCCGCTCTCGCCCGGCGGTGAGGACGTCCGGGACCGTCTCCCGGCGCTCGCAGAGGACCGTGACCGGTCCCGGGAGAACGGCGTTCATGAACTCCTGCTCGAGTTCGCTCGCGCGGACGTACTCGAGGGCCGCCGCCACGCTCGGCACGGCCAGCGAGATCGGTTTCTCTCGACTGCGCCCCTTCACCTCGAAGACGCGCTCGACGGCCGCCGGCTCGAGGGCGTCCGCACCGAGTCCATAGACGGTTTCGGTGGGATAGACGACGAGCTCGCCTTCTCGAATCGCCCGCGCTGCGGCTGGGACGTCACTCATGGGAGACAGTCGGGCCGTCGGTGGCAAAAACGTACTGCGTTCCCGTCGCCGACGGTGTACCGACTCACTCCTCGAGGTCGTTCCCGAGAACGGCCTCGAGCGCGTCGTAATCCGGGAAGTCGGGCCACTCGCTCGCGACCCACGCCTGCTCGACGGTGCGGTCGCCGTCGACGACGAACACCGCGGGACGGGGTTCGCTTACGCCGGCCATCCCGTCGAGGTCGTGGGCGATACCGTAGGCCTCGGCGACGCCGTTTCCGGGGTCGCTGAACAGTTCGAACGGCAGGTCGTGGTCGTCGACGAACCGCTTGTGTTCGTACGGCGTCGAGATCGTGACACCGACGACGGTCGCGTCGGACGTGTCCCACTTCCGGTCGACCAGTTCGTCCCAGATGTACCGGGCGAGGAAGGAGCCGTTCATGGGGGTGAATACGAGCACGAACCGTCCGTTTTCCGCGAGGCTGGCGAGCGACCGATCCTCCCAGTACTCCTCGCCGACCAGTGGGCGGGTGAAGTCGGGTGCAGTCTCGCCCGGTTCGGGGTGGTCGGCGGGCTCGAGGTCGACGACGTCGAAGTCGGGCATCAGTCGTCACCTCCGTTCCCGTTGTTTCCGCTCGACGTCGATGTCGCGTCCGTTCCCGACCCATACTCCGCCTCGAGATACGCCACGATGTTCCCGCTCTCGGCCATCGTCACGCCCGTGTTCTCGTCGACGACGACGGGGACGGTGCGCACGCCCGCGACGCGTTTCACGACGTTGCGTTTCGAGTGGAACGGCTCGACGAACCGCGACCGGTACTCGAGGTCGTACGCCTGAAGCAGCCGGGAGACCCGTTCGCAGTACGGACAACCCTGCAATCGGTAGAACGTGATCGGTGCGTCCGCAGTCGATCCCTTTCTCATACCCGACCGTTCGGGAAGATTGCCGGTAAACGTGTCGTCCCGCCCGCCGCGAGCGGAAAAAAAGCGGAAAGCGTTAATCGGCCGGGTGATAAACCTCACGCAGTCAATGGTGTTGTCTCCGCTTTTCGAGGTCGCGCTCGCTACCTACGAGGTTCCGTTCACCGGCCTCGAGGTCGATCAGCAATTCGTGACGATCGCGGGTGTGATCACGGTCGCGATCCTCATCGCGCTCTCGGGGTTCTTCTCTTCGTCGGAGATCGCGATGTTCTCGCTCCCGAAACACCGTGTCGACGGGATGGTCGAGGAGGGTGTCGCGGGTGCCCGACGCGTAAAGGCGCTGAAGGAGGATCCGCATCGTCTGCTCGTGACGATCCTCGTCGGGAACAACATCGTCAACATCGCGATGTCCTCGATCGCGACGGCAATTCTGTCGATCCACTTCGGGGGGCTCGTCGGCGTTTTGCTCGCGACGTTCGGTATCACCGCCATCGTCTTGTTGTTCGGCGAGAGCGCGCCCAAGTCCTACGCCGTCGAGAACACGGAGACGTGGTCGGTCCGGATCGCGAAACCGCTGAAGGTAACCGAGTATCTCCTCCTCCCGCTGGTCGTCCTCTTCGATTATCTCACTCGGCAGGTGAACAAGGTTACCGGCTCGACCGGGACGATCGAGACGCCGTACGTCACCCGCGACGAAATTCAGGGCATGATCGAGTCCGGCGAGCGCGAGGGCGTCTTAGAGGAAGAAGAACACGAGATGCTCCAGCGGATCTTCCGCTTTAACAACACCATCGTCAAAGAGGTGATGACCCCGCGTCTGGACGTCACCGCCGTCCCCAAAGACGCCGGAATCGACGAGGCCATCGAGACCTGTATCCAGAGCGGTCACGCCCGCATTCCGGTCTACGAGGGGAGCCTCGACAACGTCCAGGGCGTCGTCCACATCCGTGATCTCGTCCGCGACCTCAACTACGGCGAGACCGCCGATCTCCAGTTGGAGGATCTGATCCAGCCGACGCTGCACGTCCCCGAGTCGAAGAACGTCGACGAACTGCTCGCGGAGATGCGCGAAGCCCGCATGCACATGGTCATCGTCATCGACGAGTTCGGGACTACCGAGGGGCTGGTGACCATGGAGGACATGATCGAGGAGATCGTCGGCGAGATTCTCGAAGGCGGCGAGGAGGAGCCGGTCGAGTACATCGACGACGACACCGTCCTCGTCCGCGGCGAGGTCAATATCGAGGACGTCAACGAGGCCCTCGAGATCGAACTGCCGGAGGGCGAGGAGTTCGAGACGATCGCCGGCTTCATCTTCAACCGCGCCGGTCGCCTCGTCGAAGAGGGCGAGGAGATCGACTTCGACAGCGTCCGCATCACGATCGAGGACGTCGAAAACACGCGGATCATGAAGGCGCGAGTGACGAAACTCGAGCCGGAACCCGACGAAGAGGCGGCGCTCGAAGAGGACGATGCGAGTTCGCTCGAGGAGTGAGTTCTATTGCGGTATGCGGTCCGACGTCCGACGTCGTAGTGATCGGGTGTCTGTGAGTCGCCGTCTCCTGGCCCTACGATCGCGTCCCGACGGCCCCTTTCACTTCGCGTGCGACCTCTGGCGGCACGACGAGTCGCCGCGGACCGGGAACGTACTTTCCGTCGGGCTGGGCGTACTCGAGACTGAGTACCGCCGCGTCGCCGATTCGGTAGACCGAGACGCCTTCGATGTGCTCGAGGTCGACCGCTTCGTCGGGATCGTAGAGGTAGAGGCGCCGTTCCTCGAGGTCGAGCGTCCCGACCGACTGGAGGAACACGGAGAGCGCGATCGCGACCAGCGCGAGCGGGAGCGTCAGTGCGGCCAGTCCGGTGAACGGGCCGGCACCCTCCAGCAGACCGAACTCGACGACGAGTCGTCCGATCCCCATCAGCGTGCCGATGACAGCGAGCATCGCGATCGTTCCTAGCGCGGCGTCCGTCGCCCGTCTGAGCCCCGTCCCGGTTGGGTTCGTAACCGAGAGTCTGGTGGTCAGTCGCTCGAGGTGGCGTTCGGTGTTTCCGCTGGCGGCGAGTGCGAGTATCGTCACGACGAGTGCGGCGAAGACGGCGACGACGATCGACTGGCCGCCGGTCTCGCCGGTCAGATCGAACAGTCGCCAGAAGACGATGAGAACGATGGCCGCGAAGAACGTGCCGACGCCGAGTGACCACAGCACACGGACGGTTCGAGAGGTCGTGGGGTCACGTCGCCACTGTACCGTTCGGGAGTCGTCCATGGATCGTACTCGCCGTCGTACGGGTAAAGACCGTTCGGTCTCCGCGAGGTGCAAGACGGTGGCGTCGCCCGGTCACGTGATCGTTACCCGGGAGTCGGGCACAAACCCTCGTCTTCAGGGCGGCTGTCGACGGTCGTCGGACACGCCCGACTCGAGAGCGAGTCGGTGTATGCAACCCGAGGCACTACCCATCTGGAGCGCCTCCGTTCGCCCATGGTTGACGAGGACCTCGAACTCGAGCGAGACGTCGGACAGGCGACGATCGTCTACGAGACGGCCGACGAGAGTATCGAAGAGACGACCGTTCCGAACGAACACATCGCGTACTTTCAGGATCACTGGATCATCAAGACCGACGAGGACGAGGAGGGGCGGGATCTGGTTCGGCGGATTCCCGCACAGCGGGTCTTCCACGTCGAACGGACCGTCGAGGAGTTCGCAGAGGAGGTCAAGACGGTCCGCGATCAGGTCGAGTCGTTCGCCGCGGATCTCCGGACGAAGATTCCGGTCGGTGGCGGGTCCGATGATGAGGAGAGGCGAGCCAGGCGCGAGAGCGAGAGTGACGTGGGGCCGATCAACATCGACATCAGTGAGGGTGAGGAGAGCGAGCGAGGCGACGATCGGAGAGGCGATGATCGGAGGGACGAGAACGACGATCCGGTGTAGGTCGAGATACTGTCGGACGGATCAGAGGAGCAGGACGTCGACGGCCCTGTACCCCAGATAGGAGACGCCCAGCGAGAGTGCGAGCGAGAGTATCCACGCCAGTACGGTGTACCCCATCTTTCGGACGCTCACGCCGCCGCCGGCGCCCGCCGCGGCGTAGCCGCTGCCGATGATCGAACTGACGATAATCTCGTTGAACGAGACCGGAATCCCGTAGAGGACGGCGGTCTGGGCGATCGCAAAGGACGGGATGAGTGCGGCGATCGACCGGCGCGGGCCGAGCGAGGAGTAGTCCTGTGAGATCGCCTTGATCATCCGCGGTGCGCCCGTCCACGACCCGAGCAGGAGTCCGAAGCCACCGCCGAACAGGAGCGCTAGCAACGGGATCTCGAGGTCGCCCGAGAGCGGGATCAGCGGTCCGATCGCGAGTCCGACCTGGCTGCCGCCGGCGGAGAACGCGACGAGCGCGCCCAGAATGAGCAGAAAGTGCCGTTCGCCGCGGTCGACGTCGTTTCGCAGGTCGAACGCGAGGACGGCCGCCCACAGTGCCATGATCAGGGTCGTCGTCACGACGATCCCGAGCAGTTGTGGTCCGGGGAGCCACTCGCCGGTGGCGGCGGCGATCGAGGCGCCGCCGGCGTCGGCCGGGCCGAGCACCGCGAACTCGATGTTGGCGACGATCGCACCGATGAGGGCGGCGAGACCGACGATGAGGTATCGCTCTGGAACGGGTTCGTCGCGCAGCAGTCGCGCGATCACGTAAGCGAGGCCGCCGCCGACGAAGGGTGTCAGGATCCACAGCGCCGCGATCTCCTGATACTTCGCCCACGCGGGGTTGCCACCCATCGCCAGGCCGACGCCGATGACCGCTCCCGTGACCGTGAACGCCGTCGCTATCGGATACCCCGCGAAGACGCCGATCGCCACCAGCGCCGCGGCGACCGTCAGCCCGATCGTCGCCGCCTCCGGCGAGAGGACGACGCCGCCGATCAGCTCGTTTCCGACGGCCTCGGAGACGTTCGCGCCCTGCAAGACGGCACCCGCGAACCCCAGAATACCGACGATGAAACCCGCTCGCATTACCGAAATCGCGTTCGCACCGACCGCGGGTGCGAACGGCGTCGAGCCACTCGAGCCCGCGCCGATCGCCCAGGCCATAAAGAGGCTGGCGACGGCGGCCACGGCGAAGGTTCCCAACGTCGCGACGTCGACCATCTGAATCTATCTGCGCTTACTGGCGGCCCCTACAAGTGTGTGCCGACCTGTGCTCGGCCGATCTCTCGATCCCGCGGTCCGGGTCCGGATCCGGATCCGGTGTCGACCTCGTGCCGTCCAGTTACGTACAATTGTCCAGTAAAATCCACATTCAGTGCATTCATGGTGTTTTCTCACGAAAAATATCTCAACAATTAAGAAGTTTCCGGTGGAGTAGTAGACATGGACGAGTACGACCGCACGTTCGATCGTCGAGGGTATCTCAAGTGGACCGGTGCCACCGGTATCGCGGCGACAGTGGGACTGGCGGGTTGTCTCGAGGATGCCGATGACGGTAACGGCGACGGTAACGGTGACGAGACCGGAAACGGAGTGGACGACGAGACCGACGACGAGGACGGGGAGGAAGCAGGGGACGAGGACGAAGACGAAGACGAGGACGATGACACCGAGGCCGGCGGCGAGATCGTCGCAGGAACCGCCTCCGGCTTCCCGCCGTTCGAGATGGTCGAGGACGGCGAACTGGTCGGCTTCGACATCGATCTGCTCGAGGCGGCCGTCGCCGAAACGGACTACGAACTGACCGGCTGGGAGGACCTCGGGTTCGACGGGCTGATTCCCGCACTGGAAAACGAGAACATCGACGTCATCGCCGCGGCGATGACGATCACCGAAGAACGCGAGGAGACGGTTTCGTTCACCGATCCCTACTACAGCGCCGATCAGTCGGTGCTGGTCCAGACCGACGGAGACTTCGAACCCGAGGAGCTCGAGGACCTCGCGGGGCAAGCACTCGGTGCGCAGTCGGGGACGACCGGCGAGGGGGTCGTCGAAGAACAGATCGAGGACGGCACCTTCGACGAGGGTGACTACAGGTCCTACGACGAGTACGTGTTCGCCGTCGAAGAACTAGAGTCGGGCCTCCTCGACGCAGTGATTCTGGACGAACCGGTCGGAGAGACGTTCGAGGCCGACCGCGACGTCGAGGTGGCGTTCGTCTTCGAAACCGGCGAGGAGTACGGCTTCGCCGTCCGTCAGGACGACGAGGACCTCCAGGAGGCACTCAGCGAGGGTATCGCGGCGGTCGAAGACAGCAGTGAGTACGAGGAGATCACTCGCGAGTGGTTCGATCCGGACGAAGAAGAGAGAGACGACGAAGACGAGGAAGACGAGGAAGACGACGAAGACAACGAAGACGAGAACGGCGACGAAGACGAGTAAGCTAGCACGACATGGAGTTCGTTCCAGCGCTAGCGGAGACAGCCGTGACCGCCTCCACTGCGAGCGACGCGGTTCCACTCTTCACAGAGCCCATCCTCTCGGAGGAGACGGTCGCCGAGTACCTCGGCGAGGACTGGGCGTTCGTCTACCGGAACCGGGAGTACCTCCTGTGGGGTACCGTCGTCACGATCGCGTTGACGATCACCAGCCTGCTGCTCGGCTTTCTCGCGGGTTTTCCGGCTGGTGTGATCGAGGCGTACGGCGGTGGATACTCCAGGGCGTTCGTCCGAAAGTTCGGCGTCCTGTTGCGGGGCACGCCGATCCTCGTGATCATGATCTACACGTTCTACGTCCTCCCGATCGGAATCGTACTGGATCCGGTACAGTCGGCTCTCGCCGGACTCGACGCGGTGCTCGGCCCGATTCCAGTCCCCGACGTCGGCGAGGCGTTCATGGCAGCGACCCTCGCACTGGGATTTCGTAGTGCAGCCTACCAGTCCCAGATCTTCCGCGGCGCCCTCCAGAACGTCGACGAGGGCCAGATGGAGGCCGCCCGATCGATCGGCATGAATCGCCTCGAGGCGATCCGTCACGTGATCGCCCCGCAGGCGCTTCGCCGGAGCGTCCCCGGCTTTCAAAACGAGTTTACCATCGTGTTGAAAGACACCTCGATCGCGTTCGCGATCGGGCTCGGAGAACTTCTCAAACGCAGCAACGACCTGTTCTTCCAGCAGACGACCGCGATTCTCGAGGTCATCATCTTCGCCAGCCTGATCTACTTCGTCTTGACTTTCAGCACCAATCGGACCCTCGATTACGTGAGCAACCGCTTCGCAATTCCAGGTGAATCATCGTGAGCGAACGGAACCCAGACGACGCCGGTGGGCGCATCGAGAGCAAACGCGAGCGAGAGAGTGTCGCCGGGACGGCCGACGCGGAACGGGAGACGGAGCCGCTGCTCCGGATCGAGGACCTTTGGAAGTCCTACGGCAACGAGGAAGTCCTGCGGGGGGTCTCACTCGAGGTCGACCGCGGCGACGTCGAGGTGCTCGTCGGCCCCAGCGGGAGCGGCAAGTCGACGCTCCTGCGCTGTCTCAACCGCCTGACGGAAGTCGACAGCGGTCACGTCTATCTCGGCGAGACGGAGGTGACGGGCCCGGACACCGACCCCAACGCCATCCGCCAGCAGATCGGGATGGTGTTTCAGGACATCAACCTCTTTACCCACCTCACTGCACGCCAGAACATCACGCTCGGACTCCGAAAGGTGCGGGGACAGAGCAAGGCTGAGGCCCGTCGGCGGGCCGATTCCGAACTGGACCGCGTCGGACTCTTAGCGCAGGCCGGCTCCTACCCGGCACAGCTCTCGGGCGGCCAGAAACAGCGTGTCGGCATCGCCCGCGCGCTGGCGATGGATCCCGAGGTGATGCTGTTCGACGAGCCGACCAGCGCGCTCGACCCCGAACTGAGCAACGAGGTCCTCGAGGTGATGAGCCAGCTCGTCGCCGAGGGGATGACGATGGTCGTCGTCACTCACGAGATGCGCTTCGCCCGCGGCGGTGCGACGGGGATCACGTTTCTGGACGAGGGGAAAGTGATCGAACACGGGCCGCCCGATCAGATCTTCGACGATCCGGAACGCGAACGAACCGCCCGGTTCTTCCAGAGCATTCGCCATGAGTGAGTTGGCGGTCGTTCCAGCGTTGGTTGCGACCGACCCGGCGATCGCTGGGGTGTCCTCGAGATGAGCGACTCGAGCCCCGATGGGGTGCGAGACCGACTCGGTGGCTCGAGTCGTCGGATCGGACCCGTACTCGCGGTACTGGCGGGCGTCGCGTTCTGGGGCTGGCTCCTCACCCGCTGGTTCAACGACTGGGTGCTCGCGCGAGTAGGCGTTGGACCGGGGGCCGGGGAGAACTACCTCTCGCCGGCGCCGTTCGAGGCCGCGGCGGAGACGTTCGAGGGGACCGTCGCGACGGTCGGGCCGGTCCGTCTGCCGATGAACTGGCTCGCGACACTGTTCGACGGCGTGGCGCTGGCGATCGACATCGCACCGATCCTCGCCGACGGCGCGTGGAACACGATCGTCCTGACGGGCGTCAGTATCGTGCTCGGATTGTTCATCGCGGTTCCGATCGCCGTCCTCCGGGTCTACGGCGGTCCGTTCCGATGGATCGCGCTGGCGTACACGGAACTGATCCGCGGGACGCCGTTGCTCGCCCAGCTGTTCGTCCTCTACTACGGGCTACCCCTAGCCGTCTGGATCAACGACCTCGAGATGGTCGGCCGAGGATTCGTCCCCGAGTACGCCTTCTGGATCGCGATTATCGGCTTCACGATCAACGGCTCGGCCTATCAGACCGAGTACATCCGCGGGGCGCTCGAGAGCGTCGACGAGGGGCAACTGACCGCCGCCAGAGCGATCGGCATGACCCGACTCGAGGGAATCCGTCACGTCGTCCTTCCTCAGACGCTCCGGTACGGCATTCCGGCGTGGACGAACGAACTCGTCTACCTGATCAAGTACTCCTCGCTGGCGGGGTTCATCACGGTCCCAGAACTCTACTACCGGGCCAGTCGCGTCGCGTCGTCGACGTTCGAGTATACGCCGATCTTCACGCTGCTCGCGCTGGTCTACCTCGGACTCGTGTTGACGGCGACCGACGCGATGGGTCGTCTGGAACGGCGCGTCGCGATTCCCGGATTGGGGCAGGTCGGTGGGCGACAGCAGGGAACGAGCAAAGAGACGAGAACGGACGCCGACGAAACGGCGTGAACGGAACGGGGGCTCCTCGGAGACGAGTCAGTTCGTCGTCGACCGCGAGTTGTCCTCCGGCTCCGGCGGCGCCTCGACACCCTCGATGGCTTCGGCAGTGTCGGTGTCCTTCTCGGTCTCGACGTGCCAGCGGTCGACCTGATCCTCGAGTTCGGCGAGTCGGTCGGAGACGTTCTCTTTGAGCACGTCGTCGTTGACGTTGACCTCGAAAACGAACGTCTCACCCTCGCCGCGGGTCGATTGTTGGATGTTGGCGCTGACGAGTTCGTTGTCGAAGTAGTACGGTGCCAGCTGGGTCATCACGTTCTGGTAGACCGTGTCCTCGACCCGGCGGATCGCCTTCCGGCTCGCGGAGTCGGCCGCCCGCGCGACGTAGTCGATCGACTCCTTCCAGTTGCCGACCGCGTTCTCGGCGTCGTCGTTCTCGAGTGCTTCGTAGGACTCGGAGAGTTTCTCGCCGGCGGTTTTGATGTCCTCGTCGGGGTCTTTGCCGGCTTTCTCTCCTTTCCCTTCCTCGACGCTGGCCTGGTCGGCGGTTTTCTCGCTGACGTCGGTATCGAGTGTCTCGTGGGCCTTGGGTCGCCACTCCTCCCACTCGTCGTACGCGCGAGCGAAGCGAGCGCCGTAGTCCTCGTCGGGATCGTGGACATCGGCGTCTCGGAGGGCGTACGTGATGCGTTCGCCGTGTTCGACGACGTCGCCCCAGTCACCGCGGATCTTGAACCCGGAGATGCTCTCTTCCATTCGGTCGGTCCGGGTCTATGGCGTCAGTCCGTATAAACTTCTCCGCTGTGGCGAAAAATCGCGGAAGTTCGAGCGAATTGTGTCGGTTGGCGTGCGTGACGCCCTCCCACGACTAAAGTCGTGGGCTTCCCCTCCGCTGACGCGTGATTCAGTCGTCTGAAACACCGGGGGCAACGTTCCCAGTCTCGTGACTGGTACTCTGGTTTGCGGGTGCCTCTTTGGTCGAATGACCTTCGTGTTTCACCGTCCACGCATGGTCGTTCCACTCGAGGCATGGTACCTGAATTTGGTGTCCATCCACCTTCGTGTTCTCTCCAGTGGCCGCGGGCCGAGCCATCGACCCACTTGATTCCACAACTATACTCTCCGTAGCGTGCTTCCGCAGGAAATTCGTCGACCCCACGATATCCGAGTGACCCTCGCGCCCACACTCATGACATTGAAGTAAGTCCCCGCTCCGATGCACGTCGTCGCTCTTACACGCTGGGCACTGGGACGACGTCCCTGCCTCTGACTTCTCAGTGACAGTTATGTCGTACTCGAACTCCAGTACTTCGTCGAGTCGTCGTCGGAAGCGTCCGTGCGCCCAGAAAAGGTCCGTCTTCTCGTTGACTGTCGCGGACCAGTGCTTCTCCCGCACGTCGCTCAGCGCGCCGACGATGAGTTCCGTGACACTTCTCTCGGCGAGCCATTCTCCGAGGTCGCGAATCAACGAATCCATCGCGTGGTTGCGTTGCTCACTGCGCGTATGGTAAACACCCTGAATTTGCCTGCTCGACCACTCGTCGTCGTCAAGTATGGATTGCAGTTCAGCGATGCGCTCAGTGTGAGCGTGGAACGTGTGGAACGCGGGTCTCCCGTGGTACAGGCGGTGGTCGCCTTGGCTTGTCGTGACGGCGGCAAGATTATTCGCACCGATGTCCACCGCTGCCACTACCTCTTCGCCGCTGCCAGTAGTGGCCAGTGATGGTTGATAAGAGTCGCGTCGGCGCGGAGGGTTGTCCTCGTTGCCGACGTTTCTGTATGCAGTGAACGTTTCGGTGTCTCTATCGTACACGATTTCCAAGCGCCCTTGTTTGCCTGTCCAACGGGGTTGTCCTGCAACTTCCAAGCGTAGCCGTTCTCCGTATCCGAGCCCGTATTTCTCTTTGAGGTCCTTCCCCACAGGGATTTCTAATCGGCTTCGCTCGCCGAGTTCGAGGGTGTACTGGTCGTTGCGGATGACGGTACGTGGCGTACGCATCCCGTCTTCCTTCCAGTATCCGGGCGGGCTTGGCCTGTCCGTGACCTTCGAGTTGTCGGGGTTTCGGTATTTCGAGAGGAGTGCAAAGTATGCTTTCCACGGTTCCCAGTTCTTCTGCACGAGTTGTTGGGGCGTGCTGGAAGTGAGGGTTTGGATGTATCGTTGACGGTATTCCTCTTGGGTGACCGCTCGTTTCACCGTGGATTTCAACTCACTAACGGGGATGCGGGTGTCTGCGTTGTCTACGGTCTCGAAGAGGGTTTGCCTTCGAGCGTAGTTGACTTGGTTGTTGCAGGCTGCTGACGCGTCGAGGAGTTCGATGAGGAGTAACTCGTCGAGGTGGGAGAGCGGCCTCACCTCGAACGTATCGCAACGCGTCATCACCACTTATCACGAGATATGTGGTGATAAACGCATCGATTGACGTCGAAGCAAATGGTTAACACGCTCGAATTCGTATGCTCGCTCACAATGGGCCGAGAGCGAGAAACGGGAGGCGAGTTCAAATCTGTCGTTTCCGACGACGATGTATTGAGTGTGTTGAGCAATGCTGATACCCCTGTTTTGACGACGCAGATGATTGCCGATGAGTTGCCGGTGACTCGACAGGCAGTGTACTATCGGTTGCAGGAGTTACATGAAATGGGGAGTGTGGGTCGGATGAAAGTTGGCGCTCGGGCTGTTGTATGGTGGGTTGCTGACGAGTCGGAGTAACGTGAGAATCACGGGTTGAGTGATGTACGTGGTTTGTGGAATCCTGCCTATCGCTTGGACCCACGACTAAAGTCGTGGGCTTCCGCTAACATTGTGTCACGAGTGACGGTGAAGAGTGACGAGTGGCGAGTGATGAGTTAGGAGACGCGGGTCACAGGTCGCAGTTGCGGCTCCCGGTCGCTTCTCAAAATCGCTGTTGCTGGTTTCGCTGTTGTTGACGGCCCTGTTGTGGTTGGGATCCGGCCATCTGGTTCTGTCCGTGACTCTGACCCTGCCCTTGCATCGGCATCTGTGACCGTCCCTGCTCTCGCCCGCCCATCTCGAGAACGGACGTACAGGAGTTGATCGTCCGCTCGATCGTCGCGACCGTCTCCGCGACGTGTGGGTGGTGGTGCTGGTGTCGCTGGAGTTCCGGGAGGCCGTCGGTGGCAACGCGGACGAACAGGTCTGCGACTTCGGGGCCGAACATCGAGTCCCGTGCGATCAACTTCTCGTTGAGTTCGGCCAACTCGGCGATATCCGCACAGATACGCGCACAGTCGGCCAGCTCCGGCCCGGCCGCCGAACACTGTGTCGCACACCACTCGGTGACGTGGGTCACCTCGTCGAAGTCCTCGAGGAGGAGCCGTAGTTCGTCCGTAAAGTGGTCGTCGAACCGAATCGCGGGTTGCTGGGTCTGCACGTGTTGGTCCTGTTGCCCACCCATCTGTTGGCTTGTTGACCCATCGACTGTCGACTCGGATTCTGTTGCATTCGCCCTCCTGTCCCTGTTTGTTGGCCCTGCTGGCTCATCGGTTGCTGGCCTTGCTGTCCGTACTGACTCGAGTCCTGTCGTCTCTCCTGTCGATGCTGAAAATCTCGGTTCATAGTAGTCCTCCTGCCCTGTCGGGCCACCGAGGTTACGCCGATTTCCCGAATAAAGCGCGGCCACCGTTCCGACCGTTGTCGTCGATAAACGACTGTTTCGTCTCGACACCCACTACCACGATTTCACACCTCGAACCACTGTGTTGGCCGTCCCTACCAGCGTACTCCGTCTCGTAATCTCGGATTCTCGGTCGTAATCACTGCTTTCGGCCCACCGATGCGAGCAGTTTGCAGTAACTGGCGACTCGAGGGCGAGCGTGACCCCGTGGTCGAGCGCGTACGACCATCGATACACTTACCGGCGATTGCCCGCACGAGTAGGGTAGAGTATGACGATCGAAGACAGGGAGAACGCGTATCTCGTCACGCACGCGATGGCCAAGGATACCCTCTCGCGGATTCGTGACGTCGAGACCGAACAGGTCGAATTCCGGAAGGGACTCGTAAAACTCGGACGCCTCTGTGGCTACGAGATCATCGACGGGCGCATGGAAACCGAGTACGTCTCGATCCAGACGCCCCTCGAGGAGACGATGGGTGAGCGCGTCAAGGGACTGGACAACGTAGTCATCATCAACGTCCTGCGGGCGGCGACGCCGTTCGTCGAGGGACTGCTCAAGGCCTTCCCGCGCGCGAGACAGGGTGTGATCAGCGCGAGCCGCGACGAGGAGGCGGGCCGCGACGAAGACGGCTCGTTCCCGATCACGGTCGATTACGTGAAACTGCCCGAGATCGGCGAGGAGGATACGGTGATCATCGCCGATCCGATGCTCGCGACGGGGAGCACGATGTGTTCGGTCTTAGAGCACGTCATCGAGAACTCCGCCGATCCCGAGCACCTCATCGTCCTCTCGGCGGTGTCGGCACCGGACGGCCTGCTCCGCGTCGGCGAGGCGTTCCCCGAGGTCGACCTGCTGACGGTGTCGATCGACGACTATCTCGACGACGATGGCTTCATCGTCCCCGGACTCGGCGACGCCGGCGATCGGGCGTTCCGAACGACCTGAGATGTGGCGATTGCGCGCGCTCAGTTGATCGGTTCGAATCCGTATCGACCGCTTTTTCGGACACGTTACTGACGCTACTCTCTCGATTCCGAACCCCCTTCTTTCCCCTCGAAAACCATTACACTGCGTCTGGGTTCTCCCGTTTCTCTCTCCTGACGAAACGATCCTCTCGTGTAGAATCGTGACAAACGACGGCCGGCGGATGAACCGACTCAGAACGGCTCTGGAAGAACCGGAGACGAACTGATACAATGGACGCCGATCAGTCGTCGCTCCTCTTCGATCCGTGGCGTGGAATCTGGGCACTCGTGTTGGCGCTCTCGCTTGCGCTCTTTTCCCGGTCAGGGACCCTCGAGACAGTGCCGGAACTGCTGGGCAGTGTCGCCCTCGGGTTCGGGGTCAGCTATCTCGTCTTTACGGTGATGCGACTCGTCTCGAGTCGGATCTGGAACCGACCGTCGGGTGAGCAGTAACAGCGGTGGTTTCGGAATCGATTCTCACCAATCTTGAACCCCTTCGTTTCACCTCGAGCATCGACGCACTCTCGTATTTTTCCGGCGTTATCTTCCGAACGAAGCGGTCCTCCAGAGTAGTTCGTTCGGCCTGTGTGTCGACGGTCGTCGCGTGGCCGAGCGTCGGTCACTCGTCGTTCGAGTCGCTGTGTTCACCGCCGTCTCCGTCCGAGGCCGAGAGCCCGTCGTCCCGCTCGCGCTCGAGTGCGGGCGCCGCCTCGTGGTGGTCCGAGTAGCCGTCGAACCAGCGGACGATGCGCTCGAGTCGGTCGACGACGTGGCCGGGTTCGCCCGACCGAGAGAGTTCGTGGCCCTCGCGGGGGTAGCGGACGAGACGCGTCTCGACGCCGTGTTTCTTCAGACCGAGGTAGAACAGTTCGGCGGTGTTAGCGGGGGTGCGGTAGTCCCGATCCGAGTGCATCACGAGCGTCGGCGTCTCGACCGCCGGGACGTGTGCGACGGGGGACTGCTCCCAGAGGAGTTCGGGGTCTTCCCACGGCGTCGCGCCGAAGTCACCCTCGACCAGTTTGAAGGCGTCCGTCGAGCCGTAGAAGCCGGTGAGGTCGTAGACGCCGCGCTGGGAGACGGCCGCCCGGAAACGGTCCGTGTTGCCGACCGTCCAGGCGGTCATGAAGCCGCCGAAACTGCCGCCGGTGACGAACTGATTCGTCTCGTCGACGTACTCGCGGTCACAGACGGCGTCGACACCCGCCAGCACGTCGGTCAGCGTCACCCCACCCCAGTCGCATTCGATGGCCGTCGCGTGGGACTCACCGTAGCCGGTCGAGCCGCGGGGGTTCGCCCAGAAGACGACGTAGCCCCGCGCGGCGAGCGTCTGGAACTCGTGCCACATCGTTCCGCTGGTCGTCCACTGGGCGTGGGGGCCGCCGTGGATTTCGACGACCAGCGGGTACCGTTCGTTCGGATCGAAGTCCGGCGGTGCGAGGACCCATCCCTGAAGCGACTCGCCGTCGCTCTCGTATCCCACCTCCTCGGGTTCACGGACGGCGCGGTCGCTGAGGTACTCGTCGTTGACCCGACTCAGGCGGGTCGCCTCGTGTCCACCGCGCGTCGAGACGAAGACGTCGCCTGGGTGGTCCCACTCGCTCTGGACGTACGCGATCGCATCCTCGCCGACTGAGAATCCCTCGACGGTGACCCCGTCGCCGTACACCCGCGTCGGCTCTTCCGACGCGTCTCCCGGCACCGACCACACGACCACCGAGCCCTCGTCCGGCGTCGCGAAGTACAGCGATTCCTCCTCGGGGCCCCACTCGAATTCGGTATCGGAATCGAGCGTTCGGTCGAGAGGATCGGTCGGCGTCGTCTGCTCGCCGCTCGAGCGGTCGTGGACCCGAATCTCGGTCTGGCGCATCGTCATCTTCTCTTCGGGCGTGTACGCGTAGGCGACGCGGCCGTCGTCGGTCGCCGCGAGTTGCGTCGCCCAGCCGGTCGTCTGCGTGACAGACTCCACCGCGTCCGATTCGACGTCGTGTGCGTCTATCTCGTGGGTGACCGAGTCGTCGGGGTCGTCGCCCAGTTTGCTCGCGTAGTAGACCGTCCGCTCGTCTCCCCACATCGGGGCGGTGTAGTCCCGGTCGCCGTCGGTGAGTCGCTCGAGCGCCTCGTTTTCGACGGGGTCGCCGTCTTCCTCGCCTTCTTTCTTTTTCTCTCCTTCCACCTCCCCCTCCCCGCCTCCCTCGAACCCACCGTTCGACCCAGACAACTCCCTCTCGAGTGCCGCCTCGACGTCCAGAACGTAGACGTGGCTGCGTTTCCCGTCGAAATACTCCGTTCCCGCGCGGTAGATCGTGCGGTCGATTACCCGCGGATCGGGCGCCTCGGACTCGTAGGCGGGATCGACCGCGAGGTCACGGCCGGTCTCGCGGTCGTCGGCCGTCACTCGTTGAATAAAACAGAGTCGGGAGCCGTCGGGGCTCCACTCGAGGTCGGAGACGCCGCCGACGATCTGCGTCACTCGCTGGGCCTCACCGCCGTCGGTGGGGAGAATCCAGAGTTGCTGGCGGTCGTCGCCACCGCGCGTACTGACGAACGCCAGCCTGTCGCCATCGGGGCTCCACCGGGGCTGAGAGTCGACGCCGTCCGCGATCGTGAACCGTCTGGGGTCGCCACCGCCGATCGACGCGACGTAGATGGTCGCTTCCTCGGCGTCGTCGGTCGGTGTCGTGTGGACGAACGCGACTCGCTCACTGTCCGGCGAGAGGTCGGGGTCCGATACCCGGACGATATCGTGGTAGTCCGCGGCCGTGATTCGATTCATCGCTGGGCCGACTATCGATACCGAGGTTCGTGATTCCATCGCTCGTCGATCAGTTGGGGCGAACTGTCCGACGATCACGACAGTTCCTCTTCATTTATATTCATGTTTTCTGCCTGATAGTTATATTGGGTTTCGACGCGATTGTCCGGATATGGTGCAGAAAATCGATCGGCGGCGGTTCGTCACGCTAACGGGTATCGCAGGGGTTGCCGGACTCACCGGCACCGTATCAGCCAGGCAGGACGACGATGGCGAGGAGATCGACGAGGACGCCGATCCGGACGAGGGCGGCGAGATCCTCTCGTGGCACGCGGGCGGAACCGGCGGCACGTACTATCCGCTCTCCGGCGAGTTCAAGACGATCGTCGAAGACAACACGCCCCACGGACTACAGGTCCAGTCGACCGGTGCGAGCGTCGAGAACGTCGGCAGTCTGGCCCGCGAAGAGGCCGAATTCGCGCTCATCCAGAACGACGTCGCCTACTTCGCCTACCACGGCACCGGCCTGCAGGAGTTCGAGGACATGCCCATCGAGAACCTTCGGGGCGTCGCGACGCTCTATCCGGAGACGATCCACATCCTCGTCGACGCCGGTTCGGACATCGACTCCATCGAGGACCTCGAGGGCGGGACGATCAACACCGGCGATCTCGGTAGCGGAACGCAGGTCAACGCCTTACAGATCCTCGAGACCGTTGGGATCACGGAGGACGACTTCGACGAGCAGAACACCGGCTTCTCGGCGGCGGCCGACCAGTTGCGCGACGGTGACATCGACGCGGCGTTCATCGTCGGCGGCTGGCCCGTCGGCGCCGTCGAAGAACTCGCGACGACCGCGGACATCGAGATCGTCGAAGTGACCGACGACACCCGCGACGACGTCCTCGAGGGCGCGGAGTGGTTCGCCGAGGACACCATCCCCGGCGGCACGTACGACGGTGTCGACGAGGACGTCGACACCGTCTCCGTCCAGGCGATGATCGCCACCCACGAGGGCGTCGACGAGGGCGTCGTCGAGGAGGTGACGGAGGCCATCTTCGAGAACAGCGACGATCTCTCGATCAAAGCGGAGTTCATCGAACTCGAGACGGCCCTCGACGGGATGTCGATCGAACTCCACCCCGGCGCGGAGGCGTACTTCGAGGAGTCGGATCTCGACCTCGACGCGGAACTGGAGGACGACGGCGAGGACGAAGACGAGGGTGAGGACGAAGACGACGATGAGTGATCGAACCACATCGATCGCCCCGCGACGAGTGCAGTCGTAGCCGTGGGGCCGCCCGTCTCTCACCAGCACACACTTGCGCTGGTCGCCCTGTGCGTAGTGGCGGTTGTCGGCAGTGCGGTCGGCAGCCCCTCTTTCGGCGCGGCCCTCGTGGTCGCCGACGCCGATTCCGGCGAGCGGTTGCTCGCGATCCCGGTCGACGACGGGGAGACCGTGACACTCGCGTACACGCACAGCGTCGAGAAGACCGACGTCAGAGACGTGTACGTCGTCGACGAGCGGAACGAATCGCTACGAATGGTCCGAATGGAGTTCGACTCCTACGGGGCGGGCCTCCCAGCCGACGCGGACGTCGAGCGAACCGAGGATGGACTCGTCACGACCGTCGATCGGTCCTACGAGCGCCTCTCCGTCGTCCCGGGATCGATCGCGGGCCACGAACTCGTCGTCGGTGAGAGACACTACGATCTCGTCGCACTGGCCGATCCCGGTGCTAGCTGTGACTGTGGCTGTCTCATCGGTGGTGACACGAACACCGACACGGACACTCACACTCCTACCGACGCAGACTCCACCTGCGGACCTGATACCGATTCCGACACCGAAAGCGATGGCGTGACCGACATTAGGGATCACGGCAACGGCGTCGTCCTCTTCGTCGAAACCCCGACGCTGGCGGACTGGATCGAGCGGATCGTCGGTGACGGCCCGGAAACCGCCGATCGCTCGAGTCCCGATCTGAAAACTGACGACCGTTCGAGTTACGGTGTGGATCACGAGCGAGCCTCGAGCGCGGAGACGAATGGCGAACTTGCCCCAGCGGTTGTTGCGGGGACAGACGAGAGCGAACCCGGAGGTGTCCCGATGTGAGCGTCGACGACGCGCCCGAATCGCTCTCGGAGGAGGACACCGAGGAAATCCTCCAGGAGGTCGAACGCCGCCGATCGCTGCGCGGTGTCGCGGTCGTCGTCGTCGCGATCGTCGGCGTCGCGTTCTCGGCGTTTCAGCTGTGGATCGCCGCTCGAGGATACATCTTCGAGGTGACCCTGCCGATGGTCGGGGAGATTCGACTCACGTCGCTCCAGCAGCTCCAGGTCAACGCCATTCACGTGATGTTCGCGCTCGTGCTTGCGTTCATCCTGTTTCCGCCGTCTCGAGGCGACGGCTTCCTCTCTCGGCGACTCGCG
Organism: Natronoglomus mannanivorans; assembly: GCA_025517485.1. Classification (GTDB taxonomy): domain Archaea; phylum Halobacteriota; class Halobacteria; order Halobacteriales; family Natrialbaceae; genus Halomontanus; species Halomontanus mannanivorans. The sequence continues at coordinate 591,427 of JAOPKB010000002.1, forward strand.
CGCGTCGAACCGGCCGTCCGCTCTCGCTTCGGGGCCGAGAGTCCGGTGACCAGTGTGGCGGTGCGGGCGCGAACCGTCGTCCGCTGGTTCGCGGTCGATCGGAACATGGACCGCGTCACGCCACTGGACGTGGTGCTCGTCGTCCTCTCGATCCTTCCGACCTACTACATCGTCACGGAATTTCAGGAAATTCGTCAGATGGCGGTCTTCGGGCTCGCCGCGATGCGTCCGATGCACGAGGTCTACCCCGTCACGGAGCCGTTCGTGATGGCCGTCGCCAGCCTCGGCATTCCGCTCGACGAGGTCGCCTACAGCCTCTTGCTGGGCGTGCTGGGAATCCTCCTCGTCCTCGAGGCGACTCGGCGGGCGCTCGGGCTCCTTCTGGCGTCGCTCGTCGCGATGTTCATCGTCTACGCCCGGTGGGGATATCTCGTGCCGCGGGACTCGGCGATCGGTGCGCTGGCGATCACGCCGACGACCTGGGACAACATCGTCTACAACCTCTGGTACGTGACCGAGGCGGGCGTCTTCGGCGTCCCCGTGACGGTCAGCGTCCGCTTTATCTACATCTTCGTGCTCTTCGGCGCGTTCCTCGAGATGAGCGGTGCGGGTCGGTGGTTCATCGACCTCGCGTACTCACTGACCGGCACGCGTCGAGGCGGGCCCGCGAAAGCGAGCGTCGTCTCGAGTGGGTTCATGGGGATGCTCAGCGGCTCTTCAGTCGCGAACACGGTCACGACGGGCGCGTTCACGATCCCGCTGATGAAACGCTCGGGGTACAGCCCGGAGTTCTCGGGCGCAGTCGAGTCGTCCTCCTCGTCGGGCGGACAGATCCTCCCGCCCGTCATGGGGGCGGCGGCGTTTCTCATCGTCGAGTTCACGGGGACGCCCTTCGCGGACGTGATCGTCGCCGCCACCTTACCGGCGCTCGCGTTCTTCTTCGGCATGTGGGTGATGGTCCACTTCGAGGCCGTCCGCGGTGGAATCGGCGGTCTCGACGCCTCGGAGTTGCCCCGGCCGTGGCGTCACTTCAAACTCGGCTGGTACTACATCGTCCCGCTGGCCCTGCTCGTCTACTACCTCGTCTGGGCGCGGCTGTCGATCAACCGCGCGGGCTGGCTGACCATCGTCGCCATCGTCGTGTTGGTCGCATTCATCGCGGCCTACGACCGACGAATTCGTCTCCCCCTCGTCGGGACGATCCTCACGCTCTTTCTGGCCGAGGTCGCGGCGTACGCGGTCTCCGGCGTCGGTCTCGTCGACGCGATTCGGGTGTTCGCTGGAAGCGCAACCACCGGTGCCGGTGACCCCCTCGCACTCGAGGCCGCGTTCGACGCCGCTCTCGGTTCCCTCAGCACGATCGTGATCCTGGTGAGTGTCGCCTTCCTGCTCGTCCGGCCTGGTCAGGAGACGCCGCTGCTCGAACTCGACCAGTCGGTCGAGGACGCCGCCGAGACGACCGCCTCCGCGTTCGGTAGACCCGCCCTCGCGAGGAACCCTGCCTACCGGTTCGGGACGTTCGTCCTCAAATCGATGGAAGGGGGTGCGCGGACGGCGACGACCGTCGTCATCGCGGTCGCCGCCGCAGGCGTCATTCCGGGCGTCATCAGCGTCTCCGGGCTCGGTCCGAACCTCACGGCGCTCATCCTCGACGTCAGTGGGCAGGCGATGTTGCCGTTACTGCTTATGACCGGTGTCGCCGCGGTCGTCTTCGGACTGGGGATGCCGACGACCGTGATGTACATCATCCTCGTCGCGATGCTCGGTGGCGCGATCGAAGCGTTCGGCATCGCCATCCTCGCGGCGCACCTGTTCATCCTCTACTTCGGATTGATGGCCGACGTCACGCCACCCGTGGCGGTCGCCGCCTTCGCCGCCGCCGGCGTCGCGAAGGCCGACGAGTTCTCGACGGCGACCATCGCCTTCATGCTCTCGCTGAACAAGATCATGGTCCCCTTCGCCTTCGTCTTCTCGCCGGGGATCCTCCTCTTGCGTTCCGGCGAGGAGGGCTGGCGGATCATCGGCACTGCAGACGTCGTCGAGGTGAGTTTCTTCCTCCCCGAGGTCGTCGTCCCCGTCCTCGGGATGTTCCTCGGCGTCTACGCGCTCGGCGTGACGATCATCGGCTACCAGTACGCCCGCGTCGACGGACTCGAGCGCACGCTGTTCGCCCTCGCGTCGATTTTCCTCATGGTGCCCGAGATCCCGCTGTTGATCCTCGAGGGGCTTCTCGGACTGGTCGGCACCTCGCCGACGCTGACGGGCTTTCCGGTCACGTTTTCGCTTCGGCTCGTCGGTCTCGGCGCGCTCCTCGTTCTCTCGAGGTTCAACCGCCAGCGTGAACCGGAATTCACCGCGGACGACCGCTCGCCGGCATCGAAACGATCGCCAGGAGACGCTTGAAGCCGACGTTTTCCAGACTTCCAACTACTCGTTACCGTTTTAACACGACAGGGCGTAGACACTCGTAATGAGCGCCGAGATGGAAACGTACGAGTCTCAGTCCGCGGTCGACATCGATGCCCTCGAGGTCGACGAGCCGGATATCGGCTTTCAGGTCGGAGTCGGCGTCTTCTGCGGGACGGTTCTCGCGGGTATCGTAACGACGATGCTCGCGGCCGCAGGGGCCGACGTCGCGACGCTCTTCGGTTCGTTCCCGACCGCGGTCACGGGTGGGATCCTCGTCGGTGCGATCCTCTCGAGGCGCGCCCGCGGATTCCCGGAGCGCCTCGGTGCCCGGCGGTTTCGGGTGCTCTACGGACTGGGTCCGGCGGCTGTCTTCGCCGTCGTGGCCGCCGTCGGGGCGTTCACACCCGCACTCGGTGGCGGTGTCGCAGTCGCCTCGTTGCTGTCGGCCGTGGTTTCCGCCCTCGCGGGATTGCTCGTCGTCACGATGGCGCGCAACCGGTACGTCGACGCGATCACGACCGACGAGCCGGTGGCAATCTGGCGTCTCGAGCGGGTCGGAGTGCTCCGCTGGGAGTACGCACTCGGCGGCGCGTTCGTCGTGTTCGGTGCCGTGCAGTTGTACTGGGGAACGAACAGAAGGGCCGCCGCCTGGTTCGGCTACGGGGCGCTCTTGCTCGTCCTGACCGCCGGTCAGGATCGGTGGTTCGACGGGTGGTATTCGGAAGACACCACGAACGCCTTCACACCCGACCTCGCCGTCCACGACGCCGGTCTCGTCAAATCTCAGGGACGGACGAAGACGCTCGTGCCGTGGTCGGAGATCAGGGGTGTCGAACTCACCGACGACGAACTCGTGATCGAGCGTCGGCTGTGGAACGTTCGCTGTGGGACCGATCCGATCGACGATCCGAAGGCGGTGTACGAGACGATCGAGGCCCGTTGCCGGGAGTGACCCTTCTCTCTTCTCAGGCCAGCGACCGGAGACGCGACGTCGATGGCGATCACGCTCACTCTCGCTCTCACGCTCACGCCCGCGCTCACTCTCACCCTTACTCGAGGTCGGCTCGTCCACTCGTCGCACTTCGAATCCGATCCCGGAACGCCGCTGCCTCCGCGACTGGAACTCGAACCTCGAAGGAGACGGCCGCCTCGTAGGTCGCATCGAACTCGTAGCCCTCGCTCTCGAGGATCCCCCTGACGGTCCCGGAGTCGTCGTACTCGACCGTGATCGCGATCGCCTCGTGTGGCCGCCGTTCGACGACGCCCGCGGCGTCGACGGCCTCTTTGACGGCTCTGGAGTACGCCCGGACGAGACCCCCGACGCCGAGGTTCGTCCCGCCGTAGTAGCGGGTGACGACGACGACGCAGTTCTCGAGGTCGCGCTGGGCGAGGACGTTCAGCGCCGGCTTCCCCGCCGAACTCGAGGGTTCGCCGTCGTCGCTCGAGTACTCGCGAAGGAGGCTGCCGCCCCCGTCCCTGCTGCCCCCACCGGCGTCGGCTCGCACCCGGTACGCGGGGACGTTGTGGGTGGCGTCGTCGTACTCCTCCTCGATTGCGGTGACGAACGCCTCCGCGTCCGCGACGGTTTCGACCGGTCGGGCGTGACCGATGAATTCCGATCCCTGGACGACGAAGCTGGCGCTGGCGTCGGTTGCGAGCGTAGTGTAGGTGTCGTCGGTGTCGGTGTCTGTGTCGGTCACGAGCGGGTTCAGATCACTGCAACTCGATCTTGCGGACGAACTCGAGGTCGCGAATCTCGGTGATCAACTCCCCAGGTAGATCTTCGTCGGTGATCAGGTACAGCCGCGGTTCGTCGGTGAACTCGGGATCTTCGCTGATCGTCTGTCGGATCGAGACGCCGTGGTCGGCCAGGACGCCCGTAACGGCCGAGACGATCCCTTCATCTTCGGCGTCTGCGACCTCGACCGAGAGGACGGTGAGATCGAGCACCGGCGCGAGGTCCATGAGACTTGGCACCTGCGAGATGTTCTGGAAGATGCGCCTGAGTTCGTCGTCCTCGAGGACGGCACCGGTCGTCGAGTCGACGACGCGTCGGTCGACGCCGATCTCGCGGGCGATTCCCGTGTTGGGGATCTCGATCCCCCCCGACACCACGCGGCCCTCGTCGTTGACCGAGAAGCCGCGCTCGAGTAGCAGCCGGATGACCGCCTGCTGGCTCGGCGACCCCTCGAACTTCTCCATAATCTCGTCGAACATCGGTTGGCGAACATACGAGGGCCGGACTATAATCCCCCGTGATCTGCGGGCTCTCTTCGACTCGAGTGGCGTCGGCGGCGCTCGCCACGACGCGAACCCGGCGACGCGGCCGGACGGACGGGCGGTTTTTTACGCTCCGACCGAAACTGATCGCACATGCACCAACTCCGGAGCTGTGACTTCTGTGGCAGCGACGCCGCCGGCACCTTCGAAATCGTCCCGCCCGAACTCGAGCCGACCGAGGCCGAACAGCGCCGCGTCGTCCTCTGTGAGGCGTGTAAAGCCCGACTCGGGGCCTTGATCGAGCCGTTGCTCGCTCGAGCTGGCGCCGACGTCGACGTCGATACTGAAGCGACGGCTGCCTCGCGAAACGAGTCCGACACCGCAGACTCTTCGTCTCGGTCCGAGCGGACGACTGATTCCCTCGATTCCGTTCCCGGGTCGGGAGACGATATCGATCGTCCCGGTGTCGAGTCCGGAACCGGATCCGACCGCAGTTCCTCTTCGGGGATCACCGTCGAACCGGGTGACTCGACGACGGTCGATCCCGACGACCGTGTGAGCCGCGGCAACAGCGACGCGAGGAGCGATCGCGACCGGCAGCGCGCCGGCGCACTCGAGACGAACGGGGACGGGAGCGAGGCCGAGACCGATCGTAACGACGAGACGGACCGTGACGGTGATGACCAAGCAGGACCCGAAGACGAGTCTGTGGCAACTCCCGCTTCGGAAACGGCCACCTCGATCGCTGGCTCGAGCGCGAGTCAGAGTGAAACGTCGGGTGCCGACCGAGCGCGGGCGCAGACTTCGTCCGGATCCGTCTCCAAGTCCGATTCTCGAGCGGCGTCCGGATCGGACTCCATATCCGGTTCCCGAACGGCGTCTGAGTCTGAGTCTGAGCCTGAGTCTGAGTCTCGAGGCACTTCTCGATCCGACTCGCCGTCACACTCCGCGCCGGCAGCCGAAACCGAGGGACCACCGCGGGCCTACAGCAAGGTCGTTCGACTGCTTCGTAACCGCGAGTTCCCGATGGACCGGTCTGCCGTCGAATCGCTCGCCGCGGGCGCGTACGAACTCGAGAATCACGAGGTCGAGGCGATCGTCGATCACGCGATCGAGCGGGGCGAGTTCCGTGCGGACGGTGAGAAACTCCACCGACCGTCGTAGTCGCTCCCGTAGCCGATCACGCCGTCGTCACCGATTGTCGTACTTCCAGCTGTCGATCGGGACCTGCCCGCCGTCGACGCGCAGTTCGTGTCCGTTCACGTAATCCGCGGCGGGCGAGGCGAGGAAGGCGACCGCGTTCGCGATGTCCTCGGGTTCGGCGTACTTGCCGAGGGGATTGCTCGATTTGATCTGTTCGTGGGTCTCATCGCTGAACTTCTCCGTCATCCGAGTGTTGACCCAGCCCGGCGCGACGGCGTTGACGCGAACCCCCTCGCGACCGAGTTCTAAGGCGAGTGACTTCGTGAGTCCCTGCAGCGAGAACTTTCCGACGTCGTACTCCGGGGACATCCCCACCGCGTTTTTCGTGTGGATCGAGGTGATGTTGACCACCTTGCCGTATCCCTGCTCGACCATCGGGTCGACGGTCGCCAGCGTGCAGTTGATCGACCCCCAGAGGTGGACGTCGATGTTCCGCCGGAACCGCTCGCGCAGCGTCTCTCTGTCGTCACCGAGGAAGGGGCCAGCGTCGCCGATGCCGGCGTTGTTCACGAGGATATCCACGGTGCCGAGGGCGTCGGTTCCCTCCGCGACCATCTCGTCGACGGCGTCCTCGTCGCTCACGTTCGCTTCGATCGCAACCGCCTCGCCGCCGGCATCGGTAATCTCTTCGGCCACCGATTCGGCCGGGTCGGCCTCGAGATCGTTGACGATGACGCTCGCGCCGAGGTCGGCGAGCTCGAGGGCGATCGCGCGTCCGTTGCCGCGTCCGGCGCCGGTAACCAGCGCCGTTCGGTCGGAAAGGTCGAGATCCATAGCGGACACGTCGACCGGGTGGATGATAGTGATACGGGTTCGTGAGTCGGGACTGGCGGTTAATTACGCCCCGGTCCGTCACGACGTAAGCGCCGAGGAGACGCTCTCGAATCCCGCCCTCGCCTCTCGAAACGACTCGCGGGAGTCGAACCGGAGTTCCGTCGGCCGGGACGGGCCGAGTCGCTCGAGCAATCCGACCAGTCCCGAGAGCACGCGGTTGGACGGCCGCGAGTCGTCCCACTCGAGGCGGATCGTCCTCGTTTCCGCGTCGGCGTCGACACCCCGAAGTGCGGCGAGATCGAAACAGGCAGTCTCGACGCAGAAACTCGGGGGCGAGAGTTCGTAGACTCTCCCGTTGCACTCCCACTCACAGCGGGTTCCGGCCGGGAGTATCCCCGCGGTGATCCCCTCTAGAGCCGACTCGATCGACTCGATCGCCGCCGGAACCGCGTCACCGTCGACGTCGAACTGCCGGTGATCGGCGTTGTACAGCAAAAACGCGTCGCCGTCGTGCTCGAGGCGGACGTGCTGGACGAAGGCGGCGAGGTGCCACGTCTCGATCGCGAGGAGGTCCCGAAGGGCGGCGACCGCCTCGTCCGTCGGCTCGCTCGCGCAGTACTCGTCGTACCCCGCACCGACCGATCCGACCCGGTCGTACGCGGCTCGGACGCGGCTCACGACGTCCGGGTACCGCTCGCCGATCCCGTCACAGTCGAGCCGGAGACAGATTCGCGTCGCGTGTCCGGCAGTGCTACCGATCGCGTCGGCGGTTGCCGCTCGCTCTTCGGTCGTTCCGACTACGCCGAATACGACGACGTGACTCCGGTGAACGTCGGTGAGAGACACACCTCGTCCCTGCTCACTCGAGCGTTCCTTTCGTGCTCGGCGTTCCCTCCCGTCGCTCGTCGAACCGCGTCGCGTCGTCGAGCGCGCGGGCGGTCGCCTTGAACAGCGCCTCGATCTCGTGGTGGGCGTTCTCGCCGTCGACCTCGAGGTGGAGCGTCAGTCCGGCGTTCGTCGCCAGCGACTCGGCGAAGTGTCTGGCCATGTCGCTGGTGAACTCACCGACGCGGTCCTGAGAGAACTCTCCCTCGAAGTAAAAGCGCGGGCGAGCGCTGACGTCGACGACGACGCTCGCGACGGCCTCGTCCAAGGGGACACGCCGGTCCGCGAAGCGGACGATCCCCGACCGGTCGCCCAGCGCGTCGTCGAACGCCGTCCCGAGGACGATCGCGACGTCCTCTACCGTGTGGTGGTCGTCGACCGCGAGGTCGCCGTCACAGTCGATCTCGAGGTCGAACAGACCGTGTTTGGCCAGTGCCGTCAACATGTGATCGAAGAAGCCGATGCCGGTGTCGACGGCCGCGTCGCCACTTCCGTCGACGGCGAGAGTACAGTCGATAGTCGTCTCGGCGGTCTCCCGCGTAACCGTCGCCGTTCGCTCAGTCATATCGAAACGAGTGGGCCGACGATACAAGGAAATTCCGTTCGCGCCAACTGTCATTTCGCCCCTTCTATTCCCGACACCATCCAGTGAAACGTCTATTTCGGAGTTACTATCCTAGAATGGGCTATAAAACGTTTAACTGAATTTCAGGCCGTTGTGAAAGGTCTTAGTATACCCATTCGATGCGTGAAACGGGTCGAAACCACGCTAATGTTCGCACCATTATATGATGGTAGCAGTGAAAGTCAGGAGTACGTCAGGTGAACTGCCCATGTCCCCATCCCCACTCTCGAACGAATCGACCACTCCCTCGAGCCCCGAGACGGAGTCCCGCGACCAGCCCTCCTCGAACTCCCACGCCCATCCACTCCGCAACTCCCTTCGGTCACTCAAAGGCCCGACGCAGTTCGTCGGCTTCTGGACCGCGGTGGCGCTCCCGTTCGTCCACGTCTCGCTCATCGCGTCCGGACTCGAAGGCACCGTCGCACTGGTGTTTCTCGCCCTGCTGGCACTGAACTTCGTCGCGCTCTACGTCGGCCACGGCTACAATCAGTAGTCCGACTGCGTGTCCGCTCGGCCCTCCAGATTCGCGTTCCGGTCTCGTCGGTCCGTTCTCGATTCGATCACGACGGTTCGCCATGCCCGTCGTGGCCGTGTTCGAGACCGATTTCCTCTTCACTCCCGTTCCTGTGCTTCCTCGAGCGTAAACTCCCCTTCGTACAGCGCGCTTCCGACGACGACGGCGGCGGCACCCGCCTCGCGAAGCGCGTCGATATCCGCGAGCGTCGCGACGCCGCCGCTGGCGACGATCGGAATCTCCGTCGCCGCGACGAGTCGTTCGACGGGCTCGGTCTGAACTCCCTCGAGCCGCCCCTCGACGTCGACGTCGGTAAAGAGGATGGCGGCGGCGCCCAGGTCTTCGTAGCGGCTGGCGGCTTCGGCGGGGTCGAGTCCGGTCCCCTCGGTCCAGCCCTCGACGACGACCTCGCCGTCTTTCGCGTCGAGACTGACGATCACGCTGTCAGGGTACTCGTCGCTGATTTCGGCGACGATCTCGGGGTTCTCGACGGCCGCTGTCCCGAGGATGACGCGGTCGACGCCGGCCTCGAGGAGGGCGATCGCGTCGGCTGCGGTTCGGATGCCGCCGCCGAGTTGGGTCGGGACGTCGACTGCGTCGACGACCGCGTCGATCGCCTCGGCGTTCGATCGCTCGCCCTCGAAGGCGCCGTCGAGGTCGACGAGGTGGAGCGTTCGAGCGCCGGCGTCGACCCAGCGTCGGGCGGCCTCGACCGGATCGCCGTAGGTCTTCTCTGTGCCGCGTTCGCCCTGCACTAACTGGACGACGTCGCCGTCCTGGACGTCGACCGCTGGAATCACTTCGAACGCCGCGAATGCGGTTGTGCTCATACGCGAAACACCGCAGGGAGCCCGAGTAAAGGCCACGGTTTCGGTGATCGGTCGGTACCGATCCGGGGAGCGTCCTCCACCCGGTCCAACCGCCAAGCGGTCTGTATCGTTCGCATACCGTACTGACGAGTCCCAGTACTTATTTCCCGACCCCATCGATACTATTCTCCGATGGTCGAAACTGTGTTGTTGGTCGGAATCGTCGCCTCCGTCTTCGTCGGGTTCAATATCGGGGGTTCGTCGACCGGGATTGCGTGGGGTCCGGCCGTGGGTGCTGGCCTTCTCAGCAAAGTGTCGGCGGCCGCGTTGATGACGTTCTTCGTCTTTCTGGGCGGCTGGACCGTCGGACGGAACGTGATGGACACGTTGAGCGGCGATATAATTTCGATCGAGATCTCGCTCGCAGCTGGTGTCGCTGTCCTCTTTTTCATCGGCTTGGGGATCCTCATCGCGAACGTCTTTGGCGTCCCCGTCCCGACGTCGATGACCACCGTCGGCGCGATCGCGGGACTGGGGCTGGCGACGGGAACTCTCAACTACGAGACGATCACCTGGATCATCTCGTGGTGGGTCGTCACGCCGGTGCTCGGACTCTGGATCGGCGCGACCGTCGGCCGGTACATCTATCCCGAACTCAACCGACGGTTCGAGATCCGCTCCTCGGAGGGATCGTTGCTCGCACTCGATCGCAACAGCTCGCTCCCGATGCCGACGCTCGGCCCGAACACCACTTACCAGGAACTCGGTGGCACGATCGTCGTTCTCGTTATCGGCTGTTACATGGCCTTCAGCGCCGGTGCTAGTAACGTCCCGAACGCCGTCGCGCCGTTGGTCAGCAGCGGCGCACTCGAGGTCAACACCGCCATCATCATCGCGACCGTCGCGATCGGGCTCGGCGGCTTTACCATCGCCCGACGGACGATGGAGTCCGTCGGCAGCGAACTCAGCGATATTCCGCTGCTAGCGGCGCTGATCGTCATGCTCACCGCCTCGTCGATCACGACCGCCCTCTCGTGGATCGGAATTCCGATCAGTCTCGTGATGTCGTCGGTGATGACGATCGTCGGTCTGGGCTGGGGGCGGGCCACACGCCCGATCACGGCTCGAGAGGCCATTCGCGGTGACACCGACGCGGAGCTGGCGATGGGTGCACTGACCGCAGAGCCCGACGCGCCGGTCACCAAAATCGGGGAAGCGGAATCCGAAGAAGCGCTGGACGCGGGTGATCTCTTCAACCCACGAGCGATCGTGAAGTACGTCTCGATGTGGATCATCGGGCCGACGATGTCGACGCTGCTCGCCTACGGGTTCTTCGTGACCGTCGGTATCAGCTGATCCACTCCCCCGCGTTTATTCTCATCGCCCTCGTAGCTCACGTATGATCTCACGCGTTCTCGTTCCGATGGACGGCTCGGAGATGAGCGAACACGCACTCGAGTACGCCCTTACGGCCTATCCGGACGCCGAGATAACCGTCTTACACGTCGTCGGCGAACCGTCGTCGATGTGGGGGTCGGCGACCGGCCTCGCGCTCGCCGACGACCTCGAAGAGGCGGCACAGGAACACGCCCAGTCGACGTTCGATCGGGCGCGCGAACTCGCCGCGGACGCCGGCAGTGACGCGACGATCGAGACGACTTTCGAACTGGGACATCCTGTTCGCGCGATCATCAATCGCGCCGACGACTACGAGACGGTCGTGATCGGCAGTCACGGAGGAACGATCTCCGAGCGGCTGTTCGTCGGCAACGTCGCGGAGAAGGTGGTTCGTCGGTCGCCAGTTCCGGTGGTCGTCGTTCGGTGACCAGTGTGCAGTGATCTATCGTCGCTACCGACGTCGATGCACGCCGGTGGCACAATCGCTGTGCGATCAGTGTCTCCCGTTTCAGTTGTGACGACAGTGAACCGTCGATCGTCGTGACCGCGCGGACGCGATATCGGACGACCGCTCTCTCGCCGTCGATCAGCTGTCGTCGGTACGTTCCGTCTGCTCGCCGTCGGTACGCTCCGTCTGCTCACCGTCGGTACGTTCCGTCTGCTCGCCGTCGGTGGATTTCTCGATCAACTGTTCGATTTCGTCCTCTCGAGGACGGCGATCGATCCGCTCGTCGATCGCTTCGACCTCCGCTTGCACCTCGTCGAGGCGTTCTCCGACGGTTCGTTCGACGGCTTCTTCGACGGTCTCGCCGACCGTCTTCTCGACGCTCTCGTCGACGCTCTTCTCGACGGTCTCACCGACACTCTCCTCGACGGTCTCGCTGACTGTCTTCTCGACGGTTTCGCCGACTTTCTTCTCGACAGTCTCGCCGACCTGTTCTTCGACGGTTTCGCCAACTGTCTTTTCGACGGTTTCGCCGACCTGTTCTTCGACGGTCTCACCGACTGTCTTTTCGACGGTTTCGCCAACTGTCTTTTCGACGGTTTCGCCGACCTGTTCTTCGACGGTCTCACCGACTGTCTTCTCGACGGTTTCGCCGACCTGTTCCTCGACGGTCTCGCCGACGCTCTCTTCGACCGACTCCTGGACCGCTCTGGTCATCCAGTCGGGGTCGAAACGCGCCATCTTCCAGACGACGTGGACGACGTACGAGGCGAACACGCCCACACCGAACGCGATCCCGACGTTCGTCCCGACCTGCATGATCAACACGATCGAGAGGGCGATCAGTGCCCCGTAGGCGAGATCGACGGCCGCGTCGACCCGGACCGGGTTCAGCATGATCGATCGCCACCGACACGTCCGAATTTGGCGGTTTCCACACGCTCGTCGACGATGTCGGTTCCGACGTACTGGTGGGACGTTCCAGTTCGTCTCTGCTGGTCTCTCGAGTCGAGTTTCCAGTCGAAGGACATGATATTGTACTCCATGGTGTGGCTGTTGAAGTTTGTTAGGATCGATCCGTCTCGAAAACCGTCGCCTAAATCACACGTTCTGCCGTACTGAACGAGGAACCGACCAATCACCGAGTGACTCCGTGCGCAATCGGCAGTTGCTCGTCGCGACGATGCCTCGATACCGACTGCTGTCGGTCACGTCCGACGCACCCACGAACCGTCGCCGGATGCGCCGGTCTCTCGAGACAGCACGCTGTCCGTGTCTGACTGACAGGCGGGCCCGAAAATAGGCGTATTTTTAGGGGCCGCCGGTGTGGGTAGTGATGTGACAGAAGTACTGCTTATCGTGGGGCTTCTCGTTGCGATGTTCGTCGGGTACAACATCGGTGGCGCGACGACGGGCCCCGCCTTCGGTCCGGCCGTCGGTGCCAACGTGATCACGAAGCTCATGGCCGCCGGATTGATGTCGATTTTCTTCTTCGTCGGTGCGATCACGATCGGTCCGCAGGTCGTCGATACGCTGGGGAACGAACTCGTCGACGACACGGCGATCTTCACGATGCGGTCGAACGTCGCCGTCCTCTTTTTCATCGGCGGCGCGCTGTTCGTCGGTAACTACGCCGGTGTTCCCGCCTCGACCTCCATGACCGCCGTCGGCGCTATCGCCGCACTCGGTCTCGCGACCGGTGAACTCAACCTCGAGGTACTGGGTACGATCGTCATCTGGTGGATCGTCGCCCCGATCATCGGCTTCTGGGTGGCTGGCATCGTCGGTCGCTACTTCTACCCGCGAATCAACGCGTGGGTCGCCATCGAGGGCAACCGGGAGGGTCGTGAGATGGTCACGGTCGACCGCTCGGGGACCGTCCCGCGACTCCAGTTCGGCGAGAACGCCACCCGACGCGAGATCACGGGTGCACTGGTCGTCGTTGGAATCGGCTGTCTGATGGCCTTCTCTTCGGGGACGAGCAACATCGCCAACGCCATCGCGCCGATCCACGGCACCGGTGCTATCGACATGATCCCGCTGATCCTGATCGGCTCCGTCGCCGTCGCAATCGGCTGTTTCACGATCGCCCGTCGAACGCTCGACACGCTGGGCAACGACATCACGAACCTCCCGCTGACCGCTGCGATCGTCGTCGCGGTCATCAGTTCGGGGATCGTCATCGGGCTCTCGTGGATCGGCATTCCCGCGAGTTTCGTCGTCATCGCGACCATGAGCATCATCGGGCTGGGCTGGGGACGAGCGACCCGGACGACGACGTTGTCGGACGCCAGAGCCGGCGAAGAAACGACAGTCTCCGTCGGTGCCCTGACCGCCGAAGGGGAGGGCGAACGCTCCCCCGACATCGGCGAGGAAGAGCCCGAAGACATCCCGAAGGCCTCCGACCTCTTCGACCCCTCGACGACGGCCCGCGTGGTCCTCATGCAAAACGTCGTGCCGATCCTCTCGACGGTCGGCGCCTTCCTCACGTTCCGGTTCGTTCCGATCTTCGGCTTCTGACGGCGTCCACCTTCTGACGACCGCTCGAGTAGACCTGGCGGTCTCGGCTTTACCGGTCTCGCACGAACGGTCACCTGATCGCGATTTTTGCCGAGGATCTGCGATCCGTCCGGAGACGGCAAACGTCGCCATCAACCGAACGATTTGCTCGAACTTTTCTATTTCTCGGGCCGTTTTCGACCGATTATTTGACGTATGCTGACGTTCTTTGCTTCGAATGTTCCGATCCCGACTGAAAGACAATTTAGGACTGAACAGCAAGCTATACCAGTGCGGGTCTCGAATCGAGGGGTGATGCCCACGGTAGAATACCTCAACTACGAAGTGCTGGACGATCAGGGATGGGAGATGGACGACGACGACCTCTTCGAGAAGGCTGCCGACGCCGGCTTCGACGACGAAGACTACGGGTCGCTCGAGGTCAACGAGAGCGAGTACATCCTCGAGGCCGCCGAGGCCCAGGGCTACGACTGGCCCTTCTCGTGCCGTGCTGGCGCCTGTGCGAACTGTGCTGCCATCGTCAAAGAGGGCGAGATCGACATGGACATGCAGCAGATCCTCTCGGACGAGGAAGTCGACGAGAAGAAGGTCCGTCTGACCTGCATCGGCTCGCCGGCAGCCGACGAGGTCAAGATCGTCTACAACGCGAAGCACCTCGACTACCTGCAGAACCGCGTCATTTAAGCAACAGCGCCATTCGCACGGTTTGCTACGACCCCGTTCAGGGGTTTTGCTCTATTCGTCGCCGAGACGTGTCTCTGTCCTTTACTCCGTTTCGCTCTCTGTTCCGTTGGTCGTCCACGTCCGTCGTTCGGGACGCTGTCTCGGGAATCTGACGTCCATTCGTCCGGCAGCGATCGATCTGACGTCCGTTCGTCCGGAGCCGATCGGAGTCTGCACCTCTCACGAAAATTCGGTCGACGGCACGTTTCGACACCGTTCTCTCGGCTAACCTACTGTTCTCTCACCGACAGCACGTACTTCCCGATCAGTGCGAGCGTCGCGACCGACAGCGCCGCGGCGAACGCGACGACGAAGCCCGACACCGAGAGCGGATCGCTCGAGACGGCCGCGAGTTCGTCGCGGACGAACGCGCCGGCAGTCACGATCGTAATGCCCAGCAGGATCACGCCGCCGACGTTGGCGATCGTCGGGTTCGGCTCCGGAACCGCGTCGGGGTGGTTGAGCAGGTAGAGGACGAGCACGAGCACGAACGGCGTTCCGACGAGGCCGAACGCGAGCGTGAGCACGAGCAGCGGGAAGAACGATCCACCGAGGAACGCGCCGGCGGCACCCAGCAGGGCGACGACGACGATCGCGGCGCGGAACCGACCGTCCGAGACGTCGGTCTCCCAGCCGAGTTTGTCTCCGACGAGGTACGCCGGGACGATGGTGTTCGCGCCGAGCGTCGACACCGCAGCACCCCACAGCCCGAGCAGGAACAGCCACTGAGCGTAGTCACCGGCCAGCGGGCCGAGCGCCTCGGCTGCCGCGGCGGCGTCTAGGTTGGCCGCGACGAGGTCCGGCGTGTGGAGCACGCTCGCGGCGACGAGGAAGATCGCGAGGCTGAAGATGCCGAAGGCGACCAGCATCGACGCGCCGATGTCGAACAGGCCGAGGTCGTAGTCCTCACGCGTCCACCCGCGAGCGCGCAACGTGTACGTGTGCATCGTCACGAGCGTGATGTGGACGGCGCCGCCGAGGACGCCGGCGGCGATCAGAGCACCGCTGAGGCCGTCCGGAATCGTCGGGACGAGTCCGGTCGTCGCGGCCCCGGGATCGATCGGGACCACGAACAGCGACGCGAGGAAGGCGAGGACGACGACCGAGACGATCACTTTCGCGCCGAGTTCGGCGATGGAGTAGCCGCCGGCGGCCAGCCCGACGGCGAGGATCAGCGCCCAGGCCAGCCCCCAAATCCGGGCGTCGACGCCGGTGATCATCGCGCTGACATCCGCGAGCGTTTTCATGATCACGAGCTGTGCGAGTCCCGAGGCGAGCACCGCGTCGACGACGAGCACCCACGCCCAGAACTCGCCGACGTACTCCTCGACGACGCCGACGATGCCGGCCTCGGTGAGCAATCCGAGTCGCATCGAGAGGTACTGGGCCGTCGTGCCGAGGACGGCGGAAACGATGACGATCCACAGCAAGGCGTATTCGAAGGCTGCACCGGCCGTGATGACGCTCGCCATCGTCGCCGGCCCCGCCGCGATCGCGCCAGCGAGCCACGCCGGGCCCATCTTCGAGAGATATCGTCCAACAGTGCTCCGTGTCGTTCCGGTGGTTTCGTGTGCGACGTCCGCCATTGCCACTGGACAGAAACTGCACGTATAAAAGCAGTTTTACTTGGTGGTACTACTGGTATATTTTCTACAGGATCGAAAGCATTACCTCGAGATACCACTCAGGACTATTCCATGACATCGTCGCTCTCCGACGAGCAGTTCGAGCAGTACCAGTCCGACGGCTACGTCGTCGTCGAGGACGCCCTCTCGGCGTCGACCGTCGAGACCGTCACGGAACGGCTTCGCGAGTACACTCACGGCGACAGGATGCCGGCGGACGCGGGCTTTCAGAGCCAACTCGAGCCGGCAGTCGAGCGAGGCGACTTCGAGGTCGACGAAGCGGGCGACGCCGTCCGCAAGTTCGAGGGACTCGGGATGGTCGAGGAAGACGACGTCTTTCAGGCGGTCGCCGAGAACGAGACACTCGTCTCGACGGCCCAGCAGCTACTGGGGCCGAACCTCAAGCTCCTGCGGAGCGCAGCGATGTTCAAGCCGCCACAGGTCGGCAGCGAGAAGGGATTCCATCAGGACGCCGCCTACTATCCGATCCAGCCGATGGACCACGTCACCGTCTGGATCGCCCTCGACGAGGCGACGCCGGAGAACGGCTGTATGACCGTCGTCCCTGGCGCGCACAAAGACGGGATCCTCAGCCACGAGGCCGTCGAGTACGACACCGACATCGTCATCGGCGACCTCGAGTACGACGAGGGCGACCTCGAGCACGTTCCGATGGAGTCCGGTGACGCTCTGTTCTCACACTGTCTGTTGCCCCACTACACCTCGCCAAACGAGACCGATCGCTGGCGGCGGGCGCTGATCATGGCCTACATGTCCTCGCGGTCGCGGTTCACCCAGGACGACGACGAACGCCCCGACTGGGTCGACTCCGTCCACATTACCGGCGAGGAGTTCCCCGGCTGTGTCTGACGCTCGTTTCGGGCCGAAACCATAACACCCCTCCCCGCCTGAGTGGGCGTGTGAGATGACACTCTCGATCTCTCTCTGGATTTGGATTCCGATTTCGCTCTTGGCCTCGCTCTCGAGCCCGATCTCGAGTGTGTTCGCGGTCGTCGCCTCCGTCCTTTCTCTCACCCTCACCCTCACCCTCACGTTCCTCTCGACGACCGGCCCCGACCTCCTCCGACTCGTCGCCGTCCCGGTCTTCGCCTGGGCTGCAGTTCGCGACATCAAAACGCGCCGTGTCTCGAGTCAGCTCTGGATCCCACTCACCGGGTTGGGCGCAGTGTTGTTGGGCTGGGACGCGTGGATCGCCCGGAACGCAGGCGGAATCGACTGGGCCTACGAGTTCCTGCTTCCGGTCGGGATCAGTCTGGGGCTGGTCGTCCCGATCGCCTACCTGTTCTGGTGGTTCGGCGGCTTCGGGGGAGCCGACGCGAAGGCGCTGATGGTGCTCGCGTTGCTGTTCCCGGTCTTTCCAGCCTACACGGTGGGTTCGTGGACGATCCCGCTCGAGACGACCGAGATCGGCGCGTTCTCGTTTACGATTCTGACCAACGCCGTACTCGTCGCCGTCGTCATCCCGATCGTCCTCGCGGTCCGCAACGGGCTCGCGGGCCGGATCGCTCCCGTGATGTTCGTCGGCTGGCCGATCGGCTGGGATCGGGTTCCGGAGACCCACGGCAGGCTCCTCCAGACGCCCGACGGCCTCACGCAGGGGGGCCTCGATCTCGACGCCCTCCGGATGTACCTCCGTTGGCGAGGCCTCTCGCTCGCGGCCGTCCGCGAGCATCCCGATCGATACCGAAACCCGGCGACGCTGCCCGCCGATCCGAACCCGCCGACCGACGGTGCAGTGGCCGCCGACGGCACGCTTTCGGACGGGGGTGAAACGCTCGAGTACGCGGAGGGTGAGGCGGTCGGTGACATCGATGGTGATGGTGATGACGACGCCGCCACTGACGCTGCAATCGGTACTGCCACCACCGCTCCCGACGCGACCGAACTCGAGGACCCGTGGGGTGCCGCGGCCTTCCTCGAGGACATCGAGGGAACCGCCTACGGCACGTCGGCGTCGCAACTTCGGGAGGGGCTCGAGGTGCTCTCCGCGGAGGAGACGGTCTGGATCTCGCCGGGGACGCCGTTTCTGGTCCCGGTGTTCGTCGGGCTCGTGATCGCGTTAGTGTACGGCGATCTGTTGCTCGGCGCACTGTTCTAGCTGCGAGAGCGGTTCGAACGACGCTTCGTACGGGAAGCCGTCGTCTGCAAGACGACCGCCCCTCCGATGTTGTAATGGGGTAGCCCCCCCGAACGCATCAATAAACATTACTAACGGGTCCTATTTCCATCTGGAGTTCGTAAGTAGCGGTATGCCCCACGGACAGGACGTCGAAGGTGACACCTCAGACATCTCATCGAAGTACGAGTGCCTCCAGTGTGGCAAGATCGTCGAGGCCGAGACACACCCCGGCGAGTGTGAAGAGTGTGGTGGCGACTTCCAGAACCGGGCGAAGTCAGTCGAGTAGCTGCGGGCGCGTTCGCCGTCTTCCACCTCGCGTCGTTGTCCAGTACCCCGTCAATGAGCGCCGAATCGGTCGTATAGCGGCACGACGAACGTCCACAGCAGGACGAGCCCGGCCCCGCCGCCGATGATCGCCAGCCAGAGCGACTCGTTCGCGGTCGGCGGTCCGCCGACCATCGCGACGAGCGTGGCGACGAACAGGAGGACGCAACCGGCGACGCTGCCGAGTTCTAGCACCGCGGCGACGGGGTGTGCGCGGACGTCGGCCCAGAGCGTCGCGAGTCCGGCCGTGAGTGATCCCATACTGCCGACGCTCGCGGCCCGGGTAAAAAAGGTTCACGGCGAGCGGCGCGTTCGTTTACCGATCCGGGAGTCGGTCGCCCCGGCGACCTCGTCTCACGTGCCGATATCCGACCGCCGGAACTGGTACTGACTCACTATCACGAGTGCGACGGTCGCCGCCAGCAAGACGGCGGCTCCGGTGAGATCGTAACTGCTCTCGACGAGAACGGCCGTCGGGTCGTAGTAGGCGGTCGGGCTGACGTTGCCCACCCACTCGAGGCCCTCCGTACTCGCGGAGATCGAATCGATCAGGAAGAGGACGAACACGGCCGCGATGGCGATGCGTTTGGCGACGTCCGCACGGTCGACGACCGTCGAGAGGACCAGTCCGATCGCCGCACAGGCCAGCAGGTACGGAATCGACAGCAGGTGGACCATCACCAGATCGACCGGATCGACCGATTCGCCGATCGCGAGGACGCCGGCGTAGACGGCGATCGGAACGACGACGTTGAGGACGCCGATGGGGACGAAGAGCGCGGCGAACTTCTCCGTGAGGACGCGGGTTCTCGAGACCGGCAGGGAGAGCAACATGTCCATCCGGTCGCGCTCGACGTCTTCGGCGATGGTGCCGGCAGCGACGTAGGCGACGTACAGTCCGAGCAGGAGCAGCCAGACGAAGTTGTAAATCTCGACGGCGAGGAAGCCTTCGATCGTGTCCAGTGACGCGATCCCGAATGCTTCCTGGGCAGCCGGCGGGAACGCCTCCATGTAGCTGTCCATATCGATCTCCGCGAACGAGGGAAAGAAGGCGATGAAGAACAGCGAGAGGATCCCGAGTCCGACCGCGAGCGCGACCGTCCCCTTCAACCTGCGTTCGGCCTCGTAGCGGGCGATTTCAAGCATCGGTGGCCTCCGTCGTGTCGCTTGCGAGGGGAGTCTCCGTCCCTTCGTTCGCCGTCTCTCCCTCTTCCACGTCGCTCCCGTAATAGTGCATGAACACGTCCTCGAGCGGCGGTTCGCTGATCTCGACGTCGACCAGCTCGTAGCTCGAGAGGTGCCGGAGGAGCGCGTCGTACTCGCCGGTGTAGGTGAACTGGTGTTCTTCGCCGATCGTCTCGACGGTCTTCGCTCCCTCGAGGTCTCCGAGACCGGTTCCGTCGCCGGCGACCTGCACCCGAACACGTTTCCCGCCCCGGTCGAGCAGCGTCTCGACGTCTTCTAAGGCGACCAGGTGGCCCTCGCGGAGGATTCCGACGCGGTCGCAGACGCGACGGACTTCGCTCAGGACGTGCGAGGAGAAGAAGATCGTCGTCCCGCGGTCGCGCTCGGCGCGAATGAACTCGTTGAACCCCTCCTGTTTGAGCGGGTCCAGACCGGCGGTGGGCTCGTCCATGATCACGAGATCGGGGTCGTGCATGAACGCCTGGATCAGGCCGAGCATCTGCAGGTTCCCCGTCGAGTACTCCCTGATCTTCCGCTCGAGAGGCGGCGTAAAGATCTCGAGCAGTTCGTCGCGACGGCTGTCGCCGCGAATCGACGCGAAGTACTCGAGGACCCGTTCGCCGGTGGCCTCCTCGTCGAACCCGAGATTCGCGGGGAGGTAACCGATCCGACGTTTGGCCTCGATCAACGCCGCCTCGTCGGTCACGTCGGCTCCCAGAACCGTCGCTGACCCGCTCGTCGGAGCGAGCAATCCGAGGAGGACGCGGATCGTCGTCGTCTTTCCCGCCCCGTTGGGGCCCAGAAAGCCGAATATCTCCCCCTTCTCGACTGTGACCGATAGCGAGTCGACGCCGAGAACGTCGCCGTAGGCCTTCGTCAGGTCGGTTACCTCGATCGGTGCCATACGAAACCTTCGTTCTATGACTACATACCTATTCCGGTCACGAAGTCACGTCGGTGAATCTCGGCGCTGACTGTCGATCGTCGGACGTTTTTGTGACTGCTGACCGATCTGTTTTTGCGTTCACGAACCGAACGAACCACATGCGCGGTTTCAGTGACGACGAACGCGACCGACTCCGAGAGGATCTGATCGAAACCGGTCGCGATCACCTCCTGCAGTACGGCCCCGAGAAGACGACCGTCACGGACGTTACGGAGCCGGTCGGGATCGCCAAGGGGACGTTCTACCGGTTTTTCGACTCGAAGGCCGAACTCTACATCGAGATCGTCCGCCGCGAACAGCGGGCGTACTTCGATCGGGTGGAGTCCGACCTCGCCGAGACCGAGACTGCCCGCGAGGGCCTCGAGGTGCTCTTTCACAGCTATCTCGAGTGGATCGAGGAGAACGACCTGATCCAGCGAACGATCGTCGAGGGCGACTACGGGGCGACCTTTCGCGGAGTCTCTACCGAGAAGATGGAGGAATTACAGCAGGCTGGACTCGCGGAGTTCGTCCCGATCGTCGATGGACTTCGCGAGCGCGACGAGGCGCTCTCGGCGTTCGATTCGATCACCGTCCTCGGCCTCCTGAGCACCGTTGCTCTGCTCGCACTGTACCGCGAGGAGTTCGAACTGTACGAGGAGGGGTACTACGAGCGCATCAAGGACGTCTACGTCTCGGCGCTCGCGGCGGGGTTGACGAGCGGCGAGGTGTCCTGAGCGTCGGTTCGGTCTGAACCGACCTACTCACCCTGTGAGCGTCTCCCGCCGAGCCGCGTACTTCGCCAGAACGTCGGCCTCGAAGTGGAGCCTGTCACCGGGGCGTCTCTCCGAGAGGGTCGTCACCGCTTCGGTCGTGGGCACGGTGGCGATGTCGAACGTTCCTGCATCGTCGTCCACACCCGCGACGGTCAGGCTGATGCCGTCGAGCGCGACGGCACCCTTCTCCACGACGTACTGCTCGTAATTCGCGGGAATCTCGAGGGTGAGGTTTCGACCGCCAGTGGCTCTCTCGTCGCCGGTGTCGAGCTTCACGTCCTCACCGCCCTCCTCACTCTCGTCGACCGCGAGCACCGTCGTCGTCGTATCGACCGTCCCCTTCACGAGATGGCCGTGGAATCGGCCGTCGGCTGGAAGCGGGCGCTCGAGGTTGACGCGGTCGCCAGGTTCTCGCTCGTCGAGGCGGGTCCGTGAGACGGTCTCGGCCGAGAGGAACGCCTCGAACCAGTCGTCCGTAACACGTTCTGCGGTCACACAGACGCCGTCGACCGCGATGCTGTCTTCGGGGGCGATCGCGAGGTCGAGGTCGTGGTCGGTCCCCGTTTCGATACGGATTCGACAGCCGTTCTCGAGGCGGTCGACTGCAGCGACGGCAGCCGTCGTCTCGACGAGTCCGGTGTACATCTCGAGTCGACGGTCTCGTCCGATCCACAAACATGTTATGAATAACGAATGTGTTATGGGGGTGGCCGGCGATCGACGCTCCGGGAGCGATATCGGACCGTCGATTCGATCGTCGACGGCTCGAGTCTCGATTCAGACCCGGCCGTCGATGTCCGCGGCGATATCGTCGAGTTCGTCGTCCGAGAGGTCGGGTGCCTCGCCGGCGACGGCGTGGATGGGGCCGCCGCCGTCGCCGTCGAAGCGCGGAACGATGTGGCCGTGGACGTGGGGGACTTCCTGACCGGCGGCTTCGCCGTTGTTGAACGCGACCGTACTCGCGTCGGCGTCGACGGCCTCCTCGACGGCCGGCACGAGGCGGTGGAGCGTCGCGTAGAGGTCCGCGGCGACCTCCTCGGGGACGTCGTTCAGCCGTTCGTACTCGTCTTTCGGGATCACGAGGGTGTGCCCCGGCGCTAACGGATTGGCGTCGAGAAAGGCCATCGTGGTCTCGTCTTCGTACACGACACGCGCGGGGATGTCGCCCGCGACGATCTGGCTGAAGATCGTACTCATGTGCCAGTCTGGGACCGCTCGCCGTAAGAAGGTTACCCGCGCGAGGGCGGTCTCGAGGGAACGCTCGGTGTGTCGGTACTCGAGAACGTCGAAAAACCCGGACTCGGATTGGCGTCCGGTTTCGCTGCAGGTGATTGAGCACCGCCGGGCTGTCACCGTTCGGTGACTCGCCGTGGCCATCCAGCGAGTCGAATCCGTGACAGCCGACAGTAGGGGGCATGCACTGGTCGTCTCGTGTCTTCACCCGAGACGCGGCTTCCAGCCTGTCGGTCAAGCCATGCATCGGCTCTGGGTATCCCAAAGCCAGTTTGATGTAACAGACGATGAAACTTAAAACTGTTGACCTTACGAGTTCGAATCGGGGAGCGCCACTGCTGGGCTGTCCTCCGTCACGTGCCCTCGCCACGTCCGAACGCTGCACTCACCCGTCGAGGCGCTCTCGCGCTCGTCTCACTCACACAGCCCCTCGAGTTCCGCCCGAATCGCCTCCTGATACTCCTCGGGATCGTAGCCCAGTCGGCCGATCCAGACGTCCTGATACGAAGGGTGGAGGATCGGCAGCAGCCAGACGCCCAGCGACTCACAGCGAATCGGCTCGAGGACTGTCTCGAGAAAGCCCTCGAGCGTTCGACCTTCCGCCTCGAGAACCGTCTCGGTCGCGTGTTTGCCGGTCGCGAGGACGACGGTGGGGTCGACGGTCTCGAGTTCGGCCAGCAGGTGGCTGCGGCAGTTCGTCCGCTCCTCGTCGGTCGGTTCGCGGTTGGTCGTCGGGTCGGTCTCGTCGGGCGGGAAGCACTTCACCGCGTTCGTGTAGTAGGCGTCGCCGAACCCGACCGCCGCGAGTATCCGACGGATCCGCCGCCCGGAGTGTCTCGAGGTGTAGGCCTTTCCGGTCCAGTTGCCGCCCTGCCAGCGGTCGGCGTCAGGGTTGCCGGCACCCGGGGCTTCGCCGACGACGACGACGGCCGCCTCGAGGGAGCCGGTGCCCCACGAGATACACTCGCGGTGTTCCGTGAGGGCAGGACAGCGGGCACACGTCGGTTCGATGGCGTGGCGAGTGGTGGGGAACTCGAGTTCGGGGTCAGGGTCGGGATGGGAACCCGGATCGGATTCGGGTACAGGTCCGGAATCCGTCTCGGAATCGGGTTCGGGGTCGGAAGCGGGCACGGATCCGCTAGATGCGCGAAGACCTTAGCGGATTCGGAGTTCGGGATCGAGAGTGGTGCCGATCTCGACACGACTCGAGTGACTCTCGACCCGACCGCCGTTCACTCGGGGGAGGGTGAGGGGACAACACGACGCCGAACAGGATCGGCGAGAAGAGTGCGACGAGCAGGCCAACACCACGAAGTCGAACAGGATCAGGAGGACGTCGAACCAGCCGGGACGGGGCTCGAGTAGGCGCGTCGACAGGGGTGGCGACGACACCGACGAGGGACATCGCAATTCCGGCGACGGATCCGATTTTCGCGAGCCGCTGGCAGTCCAGTGAGCCGTCACATCGTAGACGCGAGTGGCCCGCTTGTGCGAGCAAAAACTGCTGTCAGACCTCTTCTGGCGGACAGACAGGTTTACAACCGTTGGGCGACTGGACTCGTATCATGGGAATGTTCGGATCGGGTGCCCTCGCAGAAGCGATCTCGCTCGTCGTCTACTCCGTCGTCGCCGCTGTGTTGACCATCGGCGGTCTGTTCGTCGAGTACACGAGCGTACAGTATCTCGGAACGGGCGAGCAGGTCGTCGCGTTCTGGCTCGCCGCGATCGGTGCCGTGTTGCTCTACGCCGGGCTGTACGGGATCGGCTACAAGAAACTGCTCGCGCGAGTGTCCTGAATTTAACGCCGTTTCACGCCGACACGACCCCTCTCGAGTTCTCCGAGTACGACCCCACCAGTAGCGACGCTCGTCGATCGTCGATCACCGGTCTCGCACCTCCACCTGCCGGACCGATTCCCCTTTAATGTCGGAGCCAGTCACCACACGTATGAGCAGGTTCGGCGAGGTCGACGACCAGTACGACCCACACGCCTTAGAGGAGCGGGTCTTCGAGTACTGGGACGAGGTCGACGCTTACGAGCAGACGAAACAGCACCGAGCGGACGGCGAGTCGTACTTCTTCGTCGACGGGCCGCCGTACACGTCGGGGGCGGCCCACATGGGAACCACCTGGAACAAGTCGTTGAAGGACGTCTACATCCGTTTCCTGCGAATGCAGGGCTACGACGTCACCGACCGTCCGGGCTACGACATGCACGGGTTGCCCATCGAGACCAAAGTCGAGGAGCAACTCGGCTTCGAGAACAAGAAAGACATCGAGGAGTTCGGCGAGGACGAGTTCATCGACGCCTGCAAGGAGTACGCCGACGAGCAACTCGAGGGGCTTCAGGAGGACTTCAAGTCCTTCGGCGTCTGGATGGACTGGGACGACCCCTACAAGACGGTCGAACCGGAGTACATGGAGGCCGCCTGGTGGGGCTTCTCGAAGGCCGCCGAACGCGGCCTCGTCGAGCAGGGCCACCGCTCGATCAGCCAGTGTCCTCGCTGTGAGACCGCCATCGCGAACAACGAAGTCGAGTACGAGGACGTCGAGGACCCCTCCATATACGTCAAATTCGACCTCACCGACCGCGAGGGCAAGGTCGTCATCTGGACGACGACGCCGTGGACCGTTCCCGCCAACACCTTCGTCGCCGTCGACGAGGAGGGCGACTACGTGGGCGTCCGCGCGGAGAAAGAGGGCGAGGAGGAACTGCTGTACGTCGCCGAAGCCAAACACGAGGAGGTCCTGAAGGAGGGGCGGTACGAGGACTACGAGGTCGTCGAGGAGCTCTCCGGCGAGGAGATGCTCGGCTGGTCCTACGACCATCCGCTCGCCGAAGAGGTCCCCGAACACCCAGATCACGAGGGCGCACGCGAGGTCTACGCCGGCGACTACGTCGACACGCACGGCGATGGCACCGGCCTCGTCCACTCCGCGCCCGGCCACGGTGAGGAGGACTTCGAGCGCGGCCGCGAACTCGGCTTCCCGGTCTTCTGTCCGGTCGGCAGCGACGGCGTCTACACCGAGGAGGGCGGCAAGTACGAAGGCCAGTTCGTCAAGGACGCCGACGAGGAGATCATCGCCGACCTCGAAGACAGCGGCGCGATGCTCTCTTCGGGCACCGTCTCCCACAGCTACGGTCACTGCTGGCGGTGTGATACGGGTATCATCCAGATCGTCACCGACCAGTGGTTCATCACGATCACGGACGTCAAAGACGAGTTACTCGAGAACGTCGAGGACAGCCAGTGGTACCCACAGTGGGCCCGCGACAACCGGTTCCACGACTTCGTCGAGGACGCGCCGGACTGGAACGTCTCCCGTCAGCGCTACTGGGGGATCCCGATCCCGATCTGGACGCCGGAGGGCCGGGACGACGACGAGGACATGATCGTCGTCTCGACCCGCGAGGAGTTAGCCGAGCGCGTCGACCAGGACGTCGATCCCGAGACGATCGACCTCCACAAGGACACCGTCGACGACCTCACGATTACCGAGGACGGGACGACCTACACGCGCATTCCGGACGTCTTCGACGTCTGGCTCGACTCATCCGTGGCATCGTGGGGGACGCTGAACTTCCCCGAGGATCAGCGTCGATTCGACGAACTCTGGCCCGCCGACCTCATCATCGAGGCCCACGACCAGACCCGTGGCTGGTTCTGGTCCCAACTCGGGATGGGGACGACGGCCATGGGCGAGGTGCCCTACGAGCGCGTGCTCATGCACGGCTGGGCGCTCGACGAGGACGGTCGCAAGATGTCCAAGAGCGTCGGTAACATCGTCCAGCCCGGCGAGGCCATCGAGCGCCACGGTGCGGACGTGATGCGCCTGTTCCTGCTGTCGGTGAACCCGCAGGGCGACGATATGCGCTTCTCGTGGGACGAGTTGCGCAACATGGAGAACTCCCTGCGGACGCTCTGGAACGTCTTCCGATTCCCGCTGCCGTACATGCGGCTGGACGAGTTCGATCCGGATGAGACGACACTGGACGACGCCGACGACCACCTCGAACTCGTCGACGAGTGGGTCCTCGCCCGGCTGCAGTCCACCAAGGAGACGATGACCGAGGAACTCGAGGCGTTCCGCCAGGACCGTGCGCTCGAGGCCCTCCTCGAGTTCGTCGTCGAGGACGTCTCCCGATTCTACGTGCAGGCGGTCCGCGAGCGGATGTGGGACGAAGAGGACAGCGGCTCTAAGCGAGCGGCCTACGCCACCATCTACCGGGTCCTCCGAGAGACGGTCACGCTGCTCGCGCCCTACGCCCCGTTCGTCGCCGAGGAGATCTACGGCACGCTCACCGACGAGGACGGCTACGACACGGTCCACATGGAAGACTGGCCCGCCGTCGACGACTCCCGGGTCGACGAACAGTTAGAGGAGGACGTCGCCTTCCTCCGGGCGATCGAGGAGGCCGGTGCCAACGCCCGCCAGCAGGCCGGTCGCAAACTGCGCTGGCCCGTTCCGCGCGTGGTGGTCGCAGCCGACGACGAGCGTGTCGCTGCCGCCGTCGAACGCCACAACGACCTGCTGGCCGACCGACTCAACGCCCGCGAGGTCGAACTCGTCGATCCCGACGAGCGCTGGGGCGAGCTGAACTACAGCGCCGAGGCCGACATGAGCGTCCTCGGACCCGCGTTCGGCGGTCGCGCCGGCGAGGTCATGACCGCGCTCAACGAGGCCCGCATCGACGATCCGACGCTCGAGTCCCTCGAGACTGCGGCCAACGAACTCCTCGACGAACCGGCCGAGATCACAGACGAGATGGTCTCGTTCGTCACCGAGACGCCCGAGGGCGTCGCGGGGACGGCCTTCGGAACCGACGGCGACGACTGCGGGGTCGTCTACGTCGACGCCTCGCTCACCGACGATATCGAGAGCGAGGGCTACGCTCGCGAGGTCATCCGCCGCGTCCAGGAGATGCGCAAGGAGCTCGATCTGGACGTCGAAGAGCGCATCGCCCTCGAGTTGTCGGTCGACGACGATCGCGTCGCCTCGTTGATCGACGAACGCGAAGCCCTGATCTTGGAGGAGGTTCGAGCCGACGAGTTCTCGACGGTCGACGTCGACGAACGGGACGGCCACCGCAAGGAGTGGGAGGTCGAAGGTGTCGATATCGAACTGGCGATCGTTCCGCTGACGACGTCGGACACCGTCTGAGGTCGTCGACGCTGTTCGGTACCGACACGGCCTGGCGCTCTCGACTTCGGTCTCTTTCAGTCTGTTCTGCTTTCGATCCGTTTCTCGACCCGTCTTCGAAGACGGTGAGCCGTCTCGCGGATTGTCGCCTCACGAGGGTCGGCTCACCGCGCTCACCTGTCGCAATTCCTCGGCTTCGATCGACGTCGTGTGGACCGAATTGCCACAAGAGTCTTGATAACTCACTCGCCAGAGTATGTCGTGACCCGCCGGTTCGCCGTCGTCCTCACACTCACAGTCACACTGCTCTGTGTGCTGAGTCTGCCCGGACACGCTGTGGCCCTCGGTGTTGGGTCCGATGCCGGTTCCGGTGTCGACTCCGCTCCCAGTACCAGTGTCAGCGCTAGTGTGAGCGCTGGCGACAGCACCAGTTTCGACACCGAGAGCGCTGTCTCCTTCTCTTCTCTCTCTTCCTCATCCTCTTCCTCTCCTTCTCCCTCTCCGTCGACACCGGACACGAGGTCGTCTCTCTCGAGCAGTTCGGTCACGTCTTTGACGGACACGACACCGACTGCGGCGACCGACAACGACGACACGATTCGACAGACAGCCGTGCTTCGACACCTTCCGGACCGGCCCGGTGAGTTCGAGACCGAACTCACCGTCGACGTTCCCGATCCCGTCACCGACCTCGAGTTGACCGTCGATTCGACGGCGGAGGTGGTTTCGACGGACGGGTTCGACCACGCGGGCGGTGACACCTACGAGTGGACGGGGACGGGGTCGACCGACGAGCCCCGGATTACGTTCCGAATGCCGGCGAACCGGACGGAACTCGACCACCACCATCGACCCCGGCAGTTGACGACGAGTTCTCCGTCGGCGTCGACGGTTGCGGGTTCGACTACGACCACAGCTGAACCTACGGCGGCCACCTCTCGAGACCACGAGTACTACTTCGTCGATACCGGCTCCTGGGGTATCGTCACCGTCCCGACGGTTCGGCTCAACTGGTGGCAGACATCGTCCGTCAGCGTCGAGCGCACCGCTGAGGTCGACGGCCCCGGCGCGACCGGTGGCGACATCGCCTTCTTCGGGCCGGTAACCGAACACACCCGATCCGCCGGAAGCGAGTCGTTCCGCCTCGCGGTCCCCGACGCCGTCGAACTACGGGAGTCTCCCGAGGACATCCTCGATTCGCTCGAGGACGCCAGCCGCTCGCTTCGTATCGGCGGGAAAAACGACGAGGTGTTCGTCGTCGCCGTCCCGCCCGAGGACGTCTCGTGGGGGGCGAGCGGAATCCAGTACGGTGACAGCGACGCGTGGGTCGTCGCGGATGCCCGACTGGACACACCGCACAACGTCTGGCTCCACGAGTACGTCCACACGAGACAGGACTTCATGAAGTCGGCGGACACCGGAACGACGGCCGAAACCCAGTGGCTCGTCGAGGCGCAGGCGGAGTACTTCGCCGCGCTGACGACCCTCGAACAAGAGCGAATCGAGTTCAGCGACTTTCGACGAGCCCTGCGTGAGGGCCAGCGCTCTCCCTACGCCGACGGTACGCTGGCCGACCGATCGACCTGGCGCCACGAGCAGACCGACTACGTGAAGGGGCCGCTCGTTTTCGGGGCGATCGACCGCCAACTGCGTCTCGAGACGGAGGGTGAACGGACCGGACGGGACCTCGTCCGCCAGTTGAACCTCCGTGAGGAGCCGATTACCGACGACGCGTTCCTCTCGTTGCTCGAGCGCGAGGGCGGTCCCGAACTGCGAGCGTTCGCCGAACGATACGCGCACACCGCCGAGACGCCCGACGCCTGGTCGGTATCGAACCATCGGGCGGCGTTCGACCAACCGACCGCACTGATCGACTACGCGATCGCCGACGAACCGATCGGGGTGTCTGGCCCCACTCGAGACGTCTCTGGTGCGGTCGACATCGTTCCCACGCTCGTTCCCGGCGAGACGGTGACGTTCCCCGTCGCCGTCGAAAACGTCGGCGAGCGGTCGGGTTCCTACAGCGCGACGCTTCGAGTCGACGGCTCGGTCGTCGACGAACGAAGTGACACACTCGAGGCAGGCGATCGCCGTGTCGAGACGGTCTCCTGGACGCCCAACGCGCCCGGCCGGTACGACGTCCGGGTTGGCGACCAGCGACTCTCCCTCGAGGTGAAGTCACCTGCGAGCGGAACGGTAACCGCTCTCGCCGTCGACCCGGAGCGGGTCGAACCGGGTGAAACCGTCACCGCGACTGCGACGGTTACCAACGACGCGAATCGGCCCGCAGACGCGACGGTTCACTTCAGGACGCCCGCGGGTGTCGCCGACGAGGTGACGGTCGCGCTCGCACCCGGCGAGACGACGACGGTCGAGACGGATCTCACGTTCGACGACCCCGGTCGGTACGAGGTGGCCGCCGGCGATCACACGGTCGTCGTCTCCGTCGAGGAGGAGTCCGCCATTCCCGCGGCGGTCGAGGAAGCCGCCGACGCGCTTCCCGGATTCGGCGTTCCCGCGACGGTCGTCGCGCTCGGGGTCGTGCTCGTCCTCGGGCTCGTCGGACGACGAACGGACTCGTAACCGCACGGCTGCCGGTCGTCGTCTCGTTCTCACAACGATTCATGCACGTACTCGAGTCGGGTCGGTCGCCCTCACTCCCCGAGGACGACGTGAAACACGCACTGGTCTTCGCCTCTCTCCTCGCTGCCGTCCCCGTTCCCATTCTCGCTGTCGTACCCGTCTCCAGTTTCGCTCTTTCCTCTGTCTTCGTGAACGCAGGCGACCTTCTCGACGGTTCCGGACTCGCCGTATTCGGTCACGATTCCCTCGAGAACGCCGTGGGCCAGCGCACAGTAGTCGCGATCGGAGGCGTAGCCGACTCGAACGCCGTCGGAGATCCGTTCACACGATAGCGTCGGCGGCTCCGTCTCGGCTCGTTTCGATCGCAGATCCTCGGCGATCTCTCCGAGCGATGTCAGGAGCGTGAGGAGGTCCCAGCCGGGCCTGATGTGGCCCCGGAAGGTCCGCAACAGCGGTTCCGCGAGAAATCGACCGACGTCACGCTCGACGGCCGCTCGGTCGTGGCCCGACATCGTCGCGACCGTCTCGAGGACCGTATCGAACTCCGCGTCGTCGTAGTGGGTGACCGGGAGATACAGCTTCGGCTCGATACCCGACCGCTCGAGGACGGTCGCCCAACTTCGTTCGTCGGTTTTCTCGACGACGTAGCGTTTGAGCGACTGGTGGACGATTCCGTGCATGGAGTGTGGCGGTGTCGTCCCGCCGTCAGCGGAACGACGCTCTTGATAGATACCCTACTGGAAGGTGACTATTTAGTAATTGGTTTCGAGGGCGGCGGCGAGGGTGGGGGCGACGGAAACGACGCTGGCCGGCCCTTCGATCGTGTCGGTGCCATAGATGGCTTCGACGCCCGCTCGAGAGAGCTTCGTGTAGGCGTTGGACGTCAACAGCGGGTGAACGCAGGTGACGAAGACACGGTCGACGCCGCGTTCGTGGAGGATCGCGACCGCCTCGCTCATCGTCGAGCCCGTCGCGATGATGTCGTCGGTGACGACGACGTCCCGGCCTTCGACGGCGGTATCGCTCGGGGAGATTTCGACCTCCTCGCCCGACAGGCGAGTCTTCTCGAAGTAATCGACTTCTCCTTCGTCTTCGCCTTCTCGCTCGCCGTAGGCGTCTCGAACCGTCTCCGCGAGCTCGATCGCGCCGGCGTCCGGCGAGAGGAAGACGGGATCGGTGAGGTCCGCCGGAAGCGGGTCGGCGAGTCGGCCGGCGGCGGCGACGGCCTCCGCAGTGGGCTCGAAAAAGTCACAGACACCCTCCTCGTGTGGATCGACGGTGAGGACGCGATCCGCGCCGGTCGAGATCGCTCGCGCGACCGCCCGCGAGGAGATCGGTTGGCCCGCCTCGAACGCCTCGTCCTGTCGTCCGTATCCCATGTAGGGGAGGACGGTGACGACCTCCTCTACGCCGGCCTCGCGGACGGCGTCCTGTAACTGCAACACCTCGAGGTGGGCGTCGCTCGAGACGGTCGACGCGACGATCACTGCGCGGTCGGTGTCGGCTGCCGAGAAGTCCGGGACAGACGCGAGGAGTTCGCCGTCGGGGAACCGGTCGTATTCGACGGCTGCGAGTGGCTGCTCGAGTTCGCGTGCGAGCGCGGCGGCGAGTGTCTGAGAGCGTGACCCACTGACGATCATGGTCGAAGTCAGTACGCCGGGGGTAAACCCGCTTTCGTTCTCCGACAGGGCCGTACGCTACAGGACCTGCCGTCGGTTCGCGTTTCGGTTCTGCTTTCGCCGTCAGTTCTCGCCGTCTTCGTCCTCGACGACAGCTGCCCCGTCGTTCCCGCACGGTCCGCCGCCGGGATCGCTCCAGATCGTGAGCTCACCCGCGCGATCGACGAGGACGAGGAGGTTGAGACAGTCGGGATCGTTCCACGTCGCCGGCGTCACCTCGATCAGGCGTTCCGTGTCGAGGCGTGCCCGCACCCGGAACGAGCCGGCCGTCGTCGGCCAGTTGCGCTCGAGTTCGGAGTCGCCGTCGTCGGCTGCGAGTTCGTGAGTCGACCAGTCTTCGATCTCGCCGTCGAACTCGACGATGACGTCGACCGTGTGCGACTGATCGGCCAGGTTTTCGACTGTAATATTTCCGAGGACTGTTCCGCTCGAGGAGGCCGACTCCGAGTCACCGTTTCCGTCCGCTTCGGCACTGCCACCCAGACAGCCGGCGACCGCCCCCGTTGCGACGACGCCACTCGCGGCGAGGATCCGACGGCGCGTTATATCGCTCATGTGAACCTTCTTTCGAACCGGACTAAATCAATCCTTCGTCAGACACCTGTTCGACCGCTGGCGATTCACGCGTCACTCGAGTGACGGAATCGCGACCCCAGCGACGTCGGTGACGCCCAAGGTTCGCGAGCGCCACCCCTCGATGGCGTCGCTCTCGCCTGCGTCCACGCTCGCCGCCAGAAACGTTCCCCGCCCGGTCACCGCGTACACCGTCTCGCCGTAGGCGAGGTCGACGACCGGCACGCTCGTCCGAGCGTACTCGAGCCACTCGCCGTCGGCGTGTTCGTAGACCGAGAGTCCGGAGACGGCGTGGGCCCGTCGAAGGGTTCCCGGTTCGCTCGCCGGGTCGGCAGTCACGACGTCGAACTCTCGACCGTGGGCCTCGAGCCACCCGTTTCCGAGCGTATAGAGGCCGTCGGCCGTCGCCGCCTGTGGGATGCCGTCGGCCGAGACGTCTCGGACGTCGGTGAGTCCGGCGTGCTCGAGTTCCCCGTCGTGGACCCGGAAGACGCCGCCTGCAGTCCCGACGAGGTCGCCGTCGATCGCGCGCACCTCGAGGTCGGTGTCGGCCGACTCGAGGGTCTCCCATTCCCGCTCGTCCTCACTGCGGCGGCCGACTCGCCCGTCGGAACCGGCCGCGAGCAGGTCGTCGCCGTCGAAGCCGACGGCGGTCGCGGGACCGAAGTCGGTTCGGGTGAACGTCTCTGCGTCCGCTTTTCCGTCGAGCTCGTCTTCGCTCCCGTTCTCTTCTTCTCTCTCACTCGCCCCCTCGAGCGAACGAACGATCACGTCCTCGTCGGTCGCGACGGCCACGGTCGACGCCGTCGCAGCGACGTCTCGAGCGACGCAGCGCTCGACCAGGGAGAACTCCCCGACGATGTCGTCGGCGACGGCGACGCGGACGACGCCGATCGCGCTGGCGACGTAGGCCTCGGTCGCGTCCTGTCGGTTGCTGTAGACGCGTTTTTCCTCGAGCGTGCTCATACTCGCTCGGTCGGTCGGGAGCGCCGAAAACGTTCCGTCACGTGGTTTCGGTCGACGGGTGTGGGGGTGGTCTCGACTCGAGTGTCTGTTCCTGTTTCTGGCCGGGTTCTCGTTCTCGCTCTCACTTTCGTCCTCGTCTTCGACCTCCCCCAACGATCACCCCCGATCTCCCCCGATATTCGAAACAGCCCGACACCACATTCGCGCCGCGACCCGGAGTAACGACACGCATCTCACAGTTGGGGGGCCGAGAAATCACACACTACTCCGGAATCACTTTGAGGATGCCGTCCCCAGAACGATTCGATGAACGTCTTCGGTTCGAGCGGGACGCGTGGCGTCGCCAACGAGGAGTTGACGCCGGAGTTCGTGTTACGCGTCGCGAAAGCCGCGGGGACGACGTGGGGGGACAAACGCGTTGCGATCGCTCGAGACACCAGACTCACCGGTGGGATGCTCGCCGACGCCGCTGCGAGCGGTCTCGCTAGCGTCGGGACGGACGTCGATCGACTCGGTATCGTTTCGACACCCGGGGCGCAGGCCTACGCCGAACGCGAGGGGATCGCGACGATCGTTATCACCGCCTCACACAACCCGCCACAGTACAACGGCGTCAAACTCGTCGGGACAGACGGGATCGAGCTCACGATCGCCGATCTCGAGGAGATCGAGGAGACGCTACTGGCGGAAGCGTTCGAAACCGCTCCGTGGAACGCCACCGGTCGCGTTCGCGAGATCGACGGTGTTCGACGGGCCTACATCGACGAACTCCTCGAGCACGTCGATCGCGAGACGATCGCCGACGCCGGCCTCACCGTCGCACTCGATCCCGGCCACGGTGCGGGCTCGCTGACGAGTCCGGAGTTTCTCCGGAAACTGGGCTGTCGCGTCGTCACCGTCAACGGCCAGCCAGACGGTCACTTCCCCGGTCGCGACCCCGAACCGGTTCCAGAAAATCTCGCGGATCTCGGCCGTCTGGTCCGTGCGACCGACGCCGACCTCGGCATCGCTCACGACGGCGACGCCGACCGTGCGATCTTCTTCGACGAGGACGGAACCTACATTCACGGGGACGCCACCCTCGCCGCGTTGGCCGCCGCCGAACTCGAGGCCGGAGACACTACCGTCTCCGCGGTCAACGTCTCCCAGCGGCTGGTCGACGTCGCCAACGACGTGGGTGCGGACCTCGAACTCACCCCTATCGGTTCGACGAACATCATCACCCGGATCGAGGAACTCGAGGAAAACGGCCAGCGGGTTCCCATCGCGGGCGAGGGCAACGGCGGGATCTTCTTCCCCGCCTATCGGCTCTCCCGGGACGGCGCCTACACCGCCGCCCGATTCCTCGAACTCGTCGCCGAGCGCCCGGCCAGCGAGCTCGTCGAGCCCTACGACGACTACGCCAACGTTCGCCGGAACATTCACTACGAGTCGACCGCCGAACGCGACGCGATGCTCGACGCGGCAGCCAATCAGGCCCACGAGTCCGACGCCGAGTTGAACACCCGCGACGGCTATCGGTTAGACCACGGTGACGCCTGGGTGCTCGCTCGTCCCTCCGGCACCGAACCGCTCGTGCGCATCTACGCCGAAGCTCGCGACCAGTCCCGTGCCGACGGACTCGCAGCGGACATGTACGACGCGCTGGCGGACGCGAAAGCCGACGCCTAATTTCGAGACTCCCCTCGAGTCTCTCGCACTGGTATCCGTGAGAGCGCTTTTCAATCCCCCCGTAGACGTCTCTCGTAACCGATGCTCGTGAGCACAGCCGATCACACTCGAGTGCACCACCAAGTGTGACGTCGACTCCGGAGGACCGCGATCCACCGGCGTCCCAGCCGGATCCGCTGGTGGGTGAGGAGTCGCGACTCGACGAGTTGCTACACTGGGTCTACCTACACGGCAATCGCGGTGTGCTGTCCGCGTTGCTTCTGGCCGGCGTGTTCGGTGCGTCGTTGCTCTTGATTCGTATCGATCTCATTACACCCGCCGAAGCGGGAGACGTCACCGCCCTCTCCGCGGCGCTGGTCGGTGGGATGCTCCCCTTCATCACCGTCGTCCTCGCGATCAACCAGCTGATCCTCTCCGAAGAGTTCGGCACGACCGGTGCCTTTTTCGAACGCCTCGAGGCCTCGCGCGAGTTCCGGCGAACGGTCGAAGACCACACCGGCTATCGGCCCAGCCCCGTCGAGCCGGCGGCGTTCCTTCGGTCGCTGATCGAAGCGAAACGACGGACGGCACGCGGGCTGCAGAACGTCTGTCACAGCTCCGGGTCGGGTTCGAATCTGGAACTCCGGGCGGACGTCGACGACTACGTCGATCTCACGGCACCCAAAGACGACGACGCGGTCGAGACGCTCGAGGGAACGACCTTCGGAACGTTCACCGTCATCGGCGTGATCCTCCACTACAACGATCCCTGGCAGTTACAGGAAGTCAGACAGATCCGGGCCCACCACCGGTTCAGGATCTCCGACGCGGTCGATCGCCAACTCGACCGACTCGAGGACCTCCTCCGGGACATCCACGTCACCCGCCAGTACTTCAAGACGGTGTACATGCAACAGGAGCTGGCGGATCTCTCGAAGATCCTGCTGTACGTCGGCTTTCCGACGCTGCTCGGCGGGGCGTTCATCATCATCTCGTATGGCAACCTTCTCGCACTGGCTCTCCACCCGTACGTCTACGCGCTGGTCGTCAGCACGACGATCACGGCTCTGTTCAGCCCGTTCGCCGTCTTGCTCGCGTACGTTCTTCGAATCGCGACGATCGCACGACGCACGGCCGCGGACTTCGGTCCGTTCGTCCTGCAAGAGCAGTTGCCAAGCGAAGACCTCGAGACGAGCGACGCCGGTGAGTGATGGCTTTCGTGGATTTCGGAGACCTCTCCTCTCGACCGTCTGTGGATCCGACGGACTCGCCGAGTTCCAAACCGAGTGCTGCTTGAGCGTCACGACTCGGTCCGCTCGCGATAGCTCCGACTGGCCCGCTCGCCGATCATCAGGGCTCTATGGGCACTGACGAGGACGACGACTGCTCCGACGATGAGCGCACCCTCGAGGAGCGTCGGAAGTAATCCGAGCGAGACGATGAGCGTCGTCGCACACGCGGGCGGGTGTCTGGCACGTGCCCAGAGCATCCCCGCGACGGTCAGTACCATCGCGAGAACGCCACTGGCCGCGAGCCGGAGCCCCTCGACCGACCCTGGCTCGAGTGCGTTTGTCATGGTGACGCCGCCGGCGAGTAGCGCGTACGCGAGGAGACCGGCGACGACGCCGATTACGTGACCGCCGATCACCCGCCGCGCGTTGCTGGCCTCGCTCCGGGGAAACATCGCCAGCACGAACGCGGAGGGGCCGAGACTCGGGAACAACATCGGGAGCCCCGAGAGCCAGGCGACGGCGGCCGTCACGGTGACGAGGAATCCGGCGTGTATCGTCGTCCCGACTCGGTCGTCCATGTCGTCCGGTGAGAGTTCTCTTCGAGAAATAAAACCACGACGATTGTGCGGCCCGGAAACGCGGTCTATCTGACGATCGTCACCGGCACCGGCGACCGCCGGGTGACCTGCTCTGCGACGCTCCCGAGCAGCATCCGCGAGACGCCCGACCGCCCCTCGCTCCCCATGATCAACTGATCGACGCCCTCGCGGTCGACGTACTCGAGGATCGCGTCCGCGGCGGTCCCATCGATGACTACCGTTTCGACGCTCGTCTCGTGTTCTGCCGCGATCGCGTCGACGTCCGCGAAGAGGTCCGGTTCGCCGTCCGGCCCACTCTGTCCGCCGTACTGAGCCTCGAGTTCGTCGACCGCGTGAACGACCGTGATCTCGTCGTCCGGAAAGATCGTGAGCGCGTGCTCGAGGGCCGCTCGAGCCGGCTCGGAGTCGTCCATCGGGACGAGCAGGTGTCTCGGATTCGGCGTCGATTTGGATGTCACGTCTCTGGGTGTCCGGTTCGGTCAGTTCTCAGTGGCGAGTACGCTCTGAATCCGGTCGTGTTCCTCCCGAAGCGCCTCGAGTTCCTCCTCGATCCGTCCGTCGGCGAGTCGCCGGCGCTGGTCCTCGGTCAACTGCTCGACCGCGACGGCGGCCGTCTGCAGGCGGTCGTACTCGAACTCCGAATCAGAGTGGGACCCGAGCGCCAACTGCCGGAGCTCCCGAAGTCGGACGACGAGTTCCTCGCCGCCGATCCGTTCGACGAACGGCCGCAACTCCCGGAGTCGGTACCGCAACTCGGCTGCCGGTGCCGGCGGCCACGCCACCGATAGCGGTTCGGCGTCGATCCCCTCGAGGTAGGTCTGTTGGGTCGCGACACGCCGCTTGAGTTCGTCGGCGTCGTCGACGTAGTGGTCGAGTTTCGACCGCGAGTAGTTCGCGTACTCGAGGAGTTTCGGAATCGTTTCTGTCCCCGCTCCGTTCTCGCTGACGTACTCCCGGAGCTCCTCGGGGGGCTGCTCGAACGGAACCAGCGGGTACCAGCGACTGCGCTCGAGCACGTCGAACACCTCACGAGCGGACTCTGACTGACGATACGCGACGAACGACTCGTAAACGGCCTCGTTGTAGGCCGCGATCGGCTCTCGGAGGCGGTCGACCGGCGCCTCGAGATCCGCCGAGGAGAGTTCGAGCAGCCGGTTCCGGTGATCGATCTCGTCGTCGATCGTCCGCAGTCGTTTGTTCGCTTCTTTGCGCGTCTCCGCGAGTGCCTCGCGGGCTTCAGTGCGTTCTTCGAGGAGCTCGGAAAACGCTTTGCCGGGCTCGAGGGCCTCCTCTGCGCGCTCGAAGTCCGCTTCTTTCAGCCGACGCTTGTCGATGGCCTCCAGTGCCGACTCGAACGCCTCCCGTCGAGCGATATCCGCTGGGAGCCCCTCGACAAGCGAGGAGAACTGGCCCTCGAGTTCGATGTAGGCCTTGAAGTTCTCTCGGCCGGTTCCCGTCGCCCGGTCGACGTAGTCCTCGAGGAGCTTCCGGGCCCGCTGGTAGGCGTCGGCGGCGTCCTCGACGGTCTCTTCGCCGTGGTCGTCGATCCGGGCGTCGACGGTTGCGAGCCGATCGCGGGCGCGTTCGAGCCGGTCGACGTGGTCGACCGTCTCCGAGTCGGTACCGTTCTCGCCGCTGACACGGTGCTGGGCGGGTTCGCTCATCGTTGTCAGTAGACGGACTCCGGATCGAAGACCCGTTCGCCGACGTTCTCGCCTTCGATGGTACGATAGAAACACGACCGGTGACCCGTGTGACAGGCACCGCCTTCCTGATCGACGAGATAGAGCAAGGTGTCGGCGTCACAGTCGACGCGGACGTCTTCGACCTGTTGGGTGTGGCCGCTCGTCTTCCCCTTCTGCCACAGTTCGTCGCGACTTCGCGAGTAGTAGTGAGCGACGCCCGTTTCGCGTGTCCGCTCTAGGGCTTCCGGCGAGACGTACGCGAGCATCAGGACCTCTCCCGTCTCGGCGTCCTGAG
This sequence comes from Natronoglomus mannanivorans, assembly GCA_025517485.1. Classification (GTDB taxonomy): domain Archaea; phylum Halobacteriota; class Halobacteria; order Halobacteriales; family Natrialbaceae; genus Halomontanus; species Halomontanus mannanivorans. The sequence continues at coordinate 630,564 of JAOPKB010000002.1, forward strand.
CGATGGCGGGAACCAGTCCGTCCTCGCCGAACGCGACGTCGACGGCGGTGTCGGTGTCGGTGTCAGTGACGGTGTCTTCCATGCGCGGGGAAACGACCGTCGGGGCGATAGGTCTTTTGCCGCTATCGGTTTCCCGGCTTCCCTCCAATCCCGTCGCCGTCGCCGTTCATCACTCGAACGCCGGTGAGTTCGAACCGGACGAACAACGCGATTCGTCGGACCGATCGTTTCGTGTCGAACGTGTCACACTGTTTTCGATCCGATCTGCTTTCCAATGGTTATAACGAGAACGAATCGGGATAAAATACACGACTAATTAGAGATAAAAATACTTTTACTATATGATCTTCTCTGAACACGTGTAGAAGTCAACTTTCAAACATGGCTAACGCCAATACCCCCGAAAATTGCCCCGATTGTGAGGGGCGATTACGTGCTATCGAAACGGAACTCGTCTGTGAAGATTGCGGTCTCGTCGCCGAAACCGACCCGATCGATCACGGCCCCGAGTGGCGGTCGTTCGACGACGACGAGACGAACCGGAAACGGACTGGTGCACCGTTGACACGATCGCGTCACGATCGCGGCCTCTCGACGGAGATCGGCTCGAGTTCACGACTTCGAATAACCGGTCGAAAGCGACGGCAGATCGGTCGCATGCGACGCGAACACAACCGCGCACGGTTCGAATCGAAGGCAGACCGCAACCAAGTGACCGGATTTTCAGAAATCTGGCGCATCATCTCTCAGCTCCCGCTGCCGGTGAACACTCGAGAGCAAGCCTGTCGCCTGTTCGCGTCCGCCCAGTCTGCATCCCTCCTTCAGGGCCGCTCGATCGAAGGGTTCGCCGCCGCAGCGGTCTACGCAACCTGTCGCACGCGGTCGAACGCTCGCACGATCGAAGAGATCGTCTCCGTCTCCTATGCGGACGCCGCGGAACTCAAAGCCGCCTACGCCGCCCTCAACCGGGAACTGGGATTACCGATCGGACCGATCGACCCGACCGAGTACTTGCCACGGTACGCCTCCAAACTCGACCTCGAGACCGACGTCGAACGTCGTGCTACCTGTTACGTAACGCGACTCCGTGAAGCCAATCGGATCGGCAGCCGAAACCCCAGTGGTATCGCTGCCGGCTGTCTGTACACTGCAACCCGAACCGTGCCGACGGTCGAACCGATCACGCAGGCCGCAGCCGCAGACGTCGCCAGCGTCGCACCAGCGACGGTTCGTGCAACCGTCGACAACCTTCGGGAGCTGGCAGCCGACCCAGCGTCTGGATTCGAACTCGAAGGCGGTCTCGGGTGACGTTCAACGATCGTCGTCACTGGCCGTCGTTGCACGCCTGATCGCACGAGGAGCGAGTGAACCGAACGAGACTCGCAAAGCGGTGAACGGTCACTGGCGGACACCGTGAGCGAAATCCGCAGCGTGTGCGATCGATGTACACGACGCTCGCCGACTCCTCTCACTCTCGTTCGAACACTTCGGCTCTCGAGTGTCCACTCACTCGAGTCCCTCACTAAAACGCTTCCCTCAGCCCCTACGTCGTCCGCAGATTGTCCGTACTCGGCTCGTAGACCTCGCCTTTCTGTTTGAGCTTCTCGATCTCGTGTTCGGCTTTCGACTGATCCATGCCGATCTCGTTGGCCCGGTCGAGGACGATGTCGATCGGCGCACCGTCGTCGTACTCCTCCTCGATATCGGTGATCAACTGCTTGATGTTCTTGATCCGGTCGCGCTGGGACTTCGTCGTCCCCGCTTCGACGATATCCGCGTCGAACTCGCCGGTCTCGGGATCGATCCCGATCTCCTGCAGACACGAGTGGACGATGTCGATTACCCGCTCTGCATCCTCTATTTCGACCGTATCCGAGAGGCGAATCCGTGCACTGGCCTCCGACAACCGCACGAGTGCCTCGAGTTTTCGAGCCGTCACCGGAACCGGCGCGTCCTCGTCTGTCCCCTTCGACCGCAAGTCGACGTAGAAGTCTCGGATTGCCTCTCTGGCCTCCTCGGTCATCCGCGGGTGGCAGTTTTGCTTGGCGTAGGCGACGTACTTGCGCAACAGTTCGGCGTCGATCTCCGGATCCACCGTCGCGGTCATCTCCTCGATCTCGTCGGTCGAGACGTCCATCGACGTCATCTGGTTTTGCTGGGTGGTCAACTCGCCCGCGTAGTTCGTGTTCAGGATGTGCTCTGCGAGGTTCCGGTCTTTCTCCTCGTCGGGTTTGTCCGTCACCGTAAAGATCAGGTCGAACCGCGAGATGAGCGCCGGCTCGAGGTCGATCTGCTCCTGGATGGGCTCGTACTGATCGAACCGGCCGTACTTGGGGTTGGCCGCGCCCAGCAGCGAACAACGGGATTTGAGGGTCGCGTTGATCCCGGCCTTGGAAACCGAAATCTTCTGCTGCTCGAGGGCTTCGTGCATAGCGGAGCGGTCCTCGGAGTTGTGTACGATCATTCCATTCGCGACGAAGTTGTGCGTTCCTTCGACGGTGAGGTCGTACACTCGAGATTGCGCTCCGTTATCGAGTCGACGAACCGTGACGATCTCACACGGTCGGACGTCCCGCCCCGTCTGATCCGACTGGGATTCGACGGTTACGCCGCCGTCGGTCACGGGATCCCCTTCTTCGCACGGGACGAGCGTCCGATCCCCGACCTCGAGGTCCGCTGCCGGGCGCTCGACGACTCCGGACGCTGTCTCGAGGAAGAATGGGTGATCGGGCGTCGAGCGCAGTCGGTCACCGCGTTCGGTTTCTACTTCGATCAATTCTGACGGTGCATCGTACTCGTGGACTGCCAGAACGGGCCGATCGACGAGTACACCGTCTTCGGTCATCGATCGAACGGTCGTCTCTCCGCCGCGGATGGTTCGCCCGTTCTCGAGTTCCTCGATCTCTCCGTCCGCAATCGCGTCTCGGGCGATGTCTCGGATCGGTTTGGCTCCCGTCGACGTCTGGACGAGCGTCTCTCCCGTTACGCACCGCATCTTGTCGAGTTCGTCGATCGCCGCGATCCCCTGATCCGCGAGGACGAGCGCGCCGGCCTCGAGCGTCCACTGCTGGCCGTCGCCGAAGTCGTCTCTCACAGCTGCGGCGGTAAGCCCGGCGCTGCTGCTGCCTTTTCCTGACGTATAGACGGATCGCGGGGCGATATTCTGGATGTAACTTAGCATCTGAGAGTTGTGCGAGATGATCCCGTTCGAGACGTAGTTGTGCGTCCCCTCAATCTCGAGGTCGTACACCCACTCGTCGTCGGTGTCGACCGTTTCGATGGAGTCGATCGTGTCGGTGCGGACGGTCACTGGTTCAGTGATCGTTCCACCGTCGGCGGCGATTTCTGTTCCGCGACCCAATTCCGGGGGAGACGGTGCTCGAGCGACCGACTGTCCGACCTCGAGTTGGTCCGCTCGGACTGCCTGATACTCCTCACCAGCACGAATGAACAGCGGGTGCGACGGCGTCACCTCGAGTTCTCGACCACTCGAGGTTCGGATTCGATACATTTGATCTGGAGCATCACGCTTCCAGACTTTCGTCGCACGCTGGGATTCGATCATCCCGTCCCGTTGCAGCGATGGGACCTCGAAATCTACTTCGTCGTACCAGCCGTCGTCGATCGGTTTCGGGTCCTCGAGATTCGATTCGACGAGGTCGCGAATCGGAACCTCGGAACCGTCCGCGAGCGTCACTCGCGTCTCACCTGAGACGCACTTACCAGTACCAGGATCACCGATCAGAAGCATGTGCAGGTCACCGCGGATCCTCGAGCCGTCGGGCAACTGTTTCGTCACGCCGGAGAACAGTTGCAACATCATCGCGAGTTTCTCCTGATCGTAGCCGTAGATCGAGGGGGCGATGGAGGCGACCATCTGCTCGTAGACGTCGTCCTGTTCGGAGATGGCGTAGATCTCCTTTTTGTCCTCGTCGGTGATGTCCATGTCCTCGAACTGCTCTTCGTCGACGTCGACGGACATCCCCTCCATGTAGAAGTCGAAGATGGGGGATTTCTCCTGTTGGTTGCCCTGTTGCTCGAGTCGGAGCACGCCGGAGGCGGAGACGTGGTCGCCGGGGGTCACCTCGCCGGTGATGTCGTCTTCGACCTGGACGTCGATCGCCTGTGGGGTTTCCCCGCCGCGGAGGCCTTCGGGGCTCTCCTGAATGCGGAGTTTCTGGGCGTCGACGAACTCCGATTGGTCGAAGTTTACGCGGAAGGGTCCCTGGCGTTCACAGCCCTGACACTCGTGGGGTTCCTGAAAGTCGCCGCTGGACTGTGGGACGCGAGTGAGGGTGCCACAGAGCTGGCACTCGAAGGCGGCTTCCTCGATCTTCGGGCGCACGTCTGTCGCCTTTCGGATGATGCCGTGGACCTGTACCAATTTGTTCATGTGCCGGGCACGGATCTCCCGGATTTCGGGGGTCTCTGTGTCCGGAAGGCTGCGGATGCGAACGTGGGCCTGACCGAGGCTGACGTCGATCGGCAGGTCGTACAGCCGCAGGGCTTCTTCGGCGTACTGTTGAAGCTGTTCGGGCTGGTTGATGAAGTCGTCCGCGAGGTCCGGATCGAACCGATAGAGATCCTGCCAGTCGATAAAGAGCGAGCGCTGTTCGTTTGGATACCGCTGCGCAAGCTGCTTGATTTCGTTGTCGTAGTAGTTCCTGAAGAACTGCTCGAACGCGTCGACGAGTTCCGCATTTCCCGCTTGCGCCATTGCACACTCCTAGGTTACCCATCGGCTATAAAGGGTCGTATACCGCGGCGAAAGTGATCCGGTCGTCGTCACCTCGGCCGGGTGGCACTCGAGTGTTCGTGGGCGAACTCGGTGCGACCGTGTCGTTCTCGTGATCGTTCGTCGTCGATTTATTATCTGCTTAACCTGACGTTCACTCGAATTCACATCATTTCAGCAATCTAAACGGTCGCCTCTTTCTAAGTTTCCGTCCCGTCTCGTTCGAACCCGTACTGCCCCTTCGAGACCATGAGCACACTCATCGAATTCACGATTCCGGCGGCGGCGGTTGCACTCGAGGACGCGTTTCGGCGGCATCCACATCTTCGCGTGAAACTCGGACGGTCCGTCACGCGTTCGGCTGGCCGATCGATCGTCTGGACAGTCGGTGTGGCACCTTCGAAGGCCGGCGCAGCGCTCGCTGCCGACGAGTCGATCGACGCGGTGACGTGTCTGACCGCTGCCGACGGTACCGACAGGACCGAACCCGCTGACCGCGATCAGGAGCGGTCACGGGCGATACACGAAGTCGAGTGGGCCGACGGACTGCCATCGGTCCTCCACTCACTGGCTCACGACGGGACCGTCCTCGAGGCCACTGCAGTTGCCGGACGGTGGCACGTGACGGCGGTCGCCCCCGACAGAGAGTCGCTCACGGAGGTCTACCGATCGTGTGACGCACCGCTCGAGATCGAGTCGATCACGACGACCACGGTCGATGCGGTTCGGGGCCGATCGACGCTCACCGAGTGTCAACGAGAGACGGTTTCCGCTGCGCTCGAGCACGACTTTTATCAGATTCCGCGTGCGGTCACGCTCGAGGAGCTCGCGGCCGATCTCGACGTGTCTCATCAGGCCGTCTCCGAACGCCTTCGGCGGAGTCATCGGACGCTCGCCACGCAGGCGATCGACGAGTGATGGTGACGTCGTTCGGACGAACATCTCTACCGACATCTAGCCACCCGGTCCGTTCACCGCTCGGACCGTCCGTACTGACGGACAGTCCGCTCGAAGTGTAGCTCTAGCGATCTTTTTATCGTCTCGGCGCGTCGAGGGGGTCGATGACTCTGTATCACACCGAGGCGTCACCCTGACTCGAGCGCGACGACGAGCGTTGGGGCCAGGGGCAGGACCAAGAGACCCTCCGCGAGCAGGTCGAGCGGGTCCAGTTACGCCTCGAGCAAGTCGAACGGACGCTCTCCGCAGTCGCGAACGAGACTGCCGGGATTCAGATCGCGGGACCCTGTACCCGATGTGAACGGAGTCTCCTCATCATGCGAGACAACTCGTTTACCTGTCCGACCTGTCAGTACCAGCGGTCGATCTGATAGTCGGTGGTGAGGTTCGCGGCCGCTGTTTCGACTCGAGTGTGGATCGAACTCGAGTCTCCTCGGGCCTCCCGCGGGTCGACGAGCGACGAACTCACGTCGACCGGGAGGTGTACAGTTCTCTGAGGACGATCACACAGAACGCACCCGCCGTTGCGAGCAAAGCGACCGAGACGGTAATCTCCCCGCGTTGATACTGTTGAAAGAGGAGGATTAGCACGAGAATGACCCCCGTCTCGGCGAAAACCCGTGGCCACGAAATCGCGTCGATGTCCATAGCTGTGCTGCGGGGCCGGAGATACAAGATAGTGTACCTCTTCGACTCGCCACGAGTTGTCTCGGCTGTCAGTCATTCGACGCTTGACACTCGACACCGCTGGAGGCAGGTATATTCGACTCGAGCGACAACGTAGCGTATGAGCGACGAGTATCCGACCACGGCCGCGAAACCGGACAGTCCGTTTCACACCACCGGTACCGACCACGTCACCATCTGGGGATCGAACGCCGAGGACACGATCGCCTTCTACCGTGACCTCCTCGGGATGCCGCTGGTCTTGCGCCAGCCGAATCTCGACGATCCCTCACAGACGCACCTGTTCTTCGACACCGGTGACGGCCGGATCATCACCTTCTTCGTCAGCGACGATCGGCCCTCGAATCAGGGCCGCCAGCGCGGCGGCGTCGGTGCCGTCCACCACCTCGCGTTCTCGTTCGACCCGGAGGACTTTACGACGGTCATGGACGCCCTCGAAGCGGACGGTCGCGGCTACAACGTCTTCGATCGGGGAATCTTTCAGTCGCTGTACACCCACGACAACAACGGGCTCGTAATCGAGTTGTCGACGGACAAGTTCGACATTCCCGACGACCGCCGCGCAGAGGTGCTGGCAGAAACTCAGCGAATCCGCGAGGAAGCCGGTGCCAACTACGCCGAAGAGGAGCACATGAAAGCCGCACTCGAGGAACTCGGCCTCGATGCCGAGCCAGCTGACCTCCCGGATGCAGCCAGCGGTGTGGGTGGCGTCGACTGATCGTCGGTAGACGTCACTCGACCGTCTCCCTTTGTTGGATTTCCAACGGATTTATGATGGTGCAGTAACACGTCTGTACTGCGGGGATCGATCTCGTGCCGAGATCACACCGACCCACTCCGATCACCACTCCCCGCTGGGGCTCCCGCCGTTTCGGTCCATCTCTCGTCCAGAACAGACACACTGTCCGTCCGATACTGTCGATTCGAGGACCCGCTCGCCGACCGTGTTGCGAGCGCAACCTCGAGACTTTTCGTCGACCGTCCCCGAACTCGGGTATGGATACGAATACGGAGACGGATCTGGACACCGAAATGGATCCAGAGACGAGACTCGAGGCCGACCTTCGAAATCGCCTCGCCGAGACACGTAGCGACGAACGCGCCGACGAATTGTGCCACCGTCTTCTCGAGAAGGACACGGTCAACGAGTACCTGATCGGGCTGCAAGACGACTGTACACGAGCACTCTTCTACAATACGGCGACGCGATCGATCACGAACGAACCGCTCGAGGAGTCTGATTCGGATTCGGACTCGAACTCGGACTCGACTTCGATCGAACACATCCCGAACATCACGAACCGGAACCGCCTCCGGGCCTGGATCGTCGACCGCGAGTGGTCGTGGATTCACCCTCGATACCGGTGGATCGTCACTCGCGGACCGTCGGAGAATAGCACCCGAATTCGCAGTTACCGAACTCAGAACCGATAGCCGGCCTCTTCGGGTCTTCGAGTCTTCGTTTCTAGACTACGCTCCGAGATCATCGTCGAACAACGGCTGTGATCGGATATTTCGTCCGCGACAGTGCGATCTACGCACCCGCCACTCGCAACCGCTCGCTTCGCGCTGTGACTGTCGACGTTCGAACCGGACTCACCCGAACCGATGGCTCACGGATTCGGGGTGCGTCAGAAAGTGGGACCACCCGGATTTGAACCGGGGTCACGGGCACCCAAGGCCCGAAGTATACCAGGCTAACCCATGGTCCCGTAACCCCACTTCGAGGCTCCCCGGGTAAAGCGTTTCGTTCTGAGACGGAACCCATATCACACGCTCTGTCGTACTGATAGCTATGGTTACAGGCCTCGAGATCGCCCTCCTCCTCGTCGTCCTCGCGTTCTTCATCGGTGCAGCACGGATCATTTGGGCGGTGAGACCGTTCATCGTCAACGCAGTCGTTGGACTCGTCGTACTCTGGGTAGCCCAGTCGTTCTTCGGTCTCTCGGTGGCCGTGACACCGATCGCTCTTCTGGTGGTCGCTATCGGTGGTGTTCCGGGAGCGGTGCTCGTGATCTTGCTCGCCGTGTTCGAACTGGCGTTCGTCGCCTAGATAGACCACGCCTGCGTCCGCTCTCCATTTCGTCGTCGGAGACCGAAACAGAACCGAGTCGCTCGCGTCGCTCGTCTTACTGTTCGAGCAGTCGCGCGATATCTTCGTCGGTCGCCTCGGAACGTGGTGCCACAGGAGTCTCGAATCCGCCACCGTCGGCGGGTTCCGTCGGTGTCTCCACGTCTTCACCCCACTCCTCGAGGACGGCCGCGACCTCGTCGTCGGTCGCTTCCGGCAGCGAGTTCCCGACGGAGTCGTCACAGACGACCTCGTCGAAAATCGAGCCGAACGTCGCGACGATTCGATCGTCGTACGTCGTCGGGTCGAAGTGAAAGTGGGCGGTGGCGCCGACGCTCGAGAGGCGAGACGTGAGGACGTGGACGAACTGGAAGACCGTCTTCGGCGACGTGTAACCGAGTGCGGTGTCGAGCGAGCGAAAACAGACGGTGATCCGCTCTACACCGTCGTCCGCCGCCCAGTGCTCACAGAAGCGGCTGATCGAGAGCCCGATCGACGCGAGGTCCTGTGGGTCGTCGACGGCGTCGATGGCGATCGGGCCGCCGAAGTCCGGACCGGTGTTGCGGGCGGGTCCGGTGTGACTCTGACTACTCCCAGCATCGCTACTGGCCGACCGGAGCACATCGCCGATCGAGAGCAGTCCCAGTTTCGCCGGTGTTTCGCCGCCCCGCGTTCGGTCTGTCCGTTCGTTCGAAAACGACACCCTCAGCTCGGCCGTCGCTTCGTCGCTCTCCAGTAGGGGCTGACACGCGTCCGGTTCGCTACAGCCCGCGTGGACGAGCAGGACGTTCGCCGGCGGCTCGATCGTGTCTGGGGTTGTCGGCTCCATGTGTGCAACACTCGGGTCGAGGACCCGATACTGTCTGCGAACAGGTGTGAATCGCCCTTTACTGTTCCGGCCGCTAACAGGTTCGTGATAACGGTAGCGGCCGATCGAGCGCCGTGTTCACAGGCGACATCACTTCTGAGCCACACTGGCGAGTACGCCACGCGCTCGCCATCACGGGGACAGAACACTCACATCTGCTCGTCCCGCATCTCGATATCGGCGACGAGTTCGTAGGGGTGGGCGTCCTTTCGAATGCCGTCGAGCAGCGCGAACGACTCGCCGGGCTCCAAGAAGTGTTCGGTCACGACCCGGCCCAGCGGCGTGGGTTCGAAGCCGTCGATGAAGTCGTACTGCAAGAGCTTGCCGATGGCGTGTTTCGTCGGGACCTCACCCAGCATCCGATCGTTGAGTCGTTTGGCGGCTTTCCCGCCGACCGTCACGTTCGCGAGCGTCTCCTCGACGGCGGCGCCCTCGTCGTAGTGGGTCATCACCGACTCCATGTCTCCCTTGAGGAGTTTGAACGCGACCTCGTCCTCGGTCATTTCCATCGAGTTGTGATACGAACAGTCGGGTTCGACGAGGACGTACACCTTCCCTTCGTCGTGGTAGTCCGGCCGGCCCGCGCGGCCGAGCATCTGGTGAAACTCCTGGACGGAGAGCCACTCGATACCCATCGCCAGCGAGTCGAAGATCACCTGCGAGGCGGGGAAGTCGACCCCCGCTGCCAGCGCCGCCGTCGTGACGACCGCCGACAGCTCCTGGTCGGCGAACTTCCGCTCGACGGTCTTCCGGCGCCTGTAATCTAACCCGGCGTGGTACGGCGCCGCCGAGTACTCGAGTTTTCGTGAGATCTCGTGACACCGCCGCCGGGAGTTGGTGAAGATGATCGTCTGCCCGCGATATCCCTTGGAGGACTCGGTATCGAACTCGCGTTTGACGAGTTTGTTCTCCACGCGCACTTTCTCTTGGCCGTCGGCGAAGGTGACGTGGCGTTCGATGGGGATCGGTCGCTCCTCGAACTCGATCAGCGTGGCCTCGAGGGCTTCGGTCAGCTGCTGTGGGTTGCCGACGGTCGCCGAGAGGTAGATCCACTGGGCGCCCTGGTACTCTTCACGCGACTTGGCCCGCTGTTCGCACGTGTACTTCAGCCGCGAGATGAGGCCGTCCAGTCTGTGACCCCGTTCCTCTTCTTTGAGGGTGTGGACCTCGTCGATGACGACGGTCCCGATGTCGCCCATCTCCTTGCCCGTCCGGAGGGCGTGGTCGATCCCCTCGTAGGTGCCGACGATCACGTCCGCACCGGGGTCGAACCGGTTGCCGTCGTCGTTGATGCGACTCGCTCCCACGCGGAGGGTCACGTCCACGAGGTGGCCGTATTCGTCCTGGAAGTCCTCGTACTTCTGGTTGGCCAACGCGACCAGCGGCACCAGAAAGAGCAGCTTCCCCTTTCCGTTGAGGACGTTGTTGATCCCGGCCAGTTCGCCGACGAGGGTCTTCCCCGTCGCCGTCGCCGACACCACGAGCTGGTCGGCTCCGCCTGCTCGCGGGCTTTGCCCGCTCGCGTGGTCCGGGGAACTCCGTTCCCCGCTATCGAAAAGGCCGTGCTCGACGGAGAGACTCTGAACCGGTAACAGGGTCTCGAACCGGTCCTCGAGCAGGTTCTGCAATCCGGGGTGGAGGTTCAGTGAATCGGTGCGGACGGGGTCGACCTCGTCGGTCGTCGCCGAAATGGTATCGAACTTCGTGAGGTCCGGATCCAGTCGGCCCTTCAGCAGGTTGACGATCCGCTCTAGGTCCTGTACCTCGAGCATGAGTTCCTCGAGGCGGTCCATCGCGGCGCCTTTCACGCCGCCGACGTAGGAGAGTTCGCGCTCGAGTTCGCGGCTCGCACAGTCCGTACAGATCCAGTCCTGGCCGTCCTTGACGGCGGTGTCCGTCGTGATCGGAGAGTACCGTCCAGAGGAGGCACAGTACCGACAGGTGCGGACGACCTTCGCCTCGAGGTTGTAACCCTCGAGCATTTCGCGGAGTTCGTCACGAGCCTGTCGCGAGGTCTGCTCGGAGATGCGGATTCGCTCGGCTCGACGGGCGAGTTCGACGAACTCGTCGGGTTGGCGCGGCTCCTCGCTCGAGCCGCTTTTGAGCCGGAACTTGGCGGGTCGTGGCCCCGCGTTCGTCTCCGAGAGCCCGAGTTTCGCTCGGAACAGTCGCTTTCCGTCTCGGGTGACCACGACGAGGAAGTCGTCGCCGAGTCCGTGACAGAAGAGCGTTTCGACGTCCTGGACCTGCTTCGACACGAACACGAGTACGGGCGGACGGTATTTCAGCGATTCGGACTGGACCGAAAACCGAGAGCCGGCTGTCGGCGTCGTCATCCGTTCGAACACTCGAGTCGTGCGCGACGATGAATCGGACTGCGAAGAGACCGCGTTAGAAGTCCCCGTCGACGATATCACTGACTTCCTGTCGATCGAATAGTTCCTCGTCGACGTCGTAGAGCTGCTGGGCGCCGCGTTCGGTCAGTACGAGGTTCGCGATGGGGCCCTGGTAGAGCGGCCCGCCGCGGTAGACGTCGCCGTTCTGGACGGCCGTCAGGTCGCTGGCGACGCTGTGGGTTTCCATCTCCGCGACGACCTCCTCTCGGAACTCCTCGGCGCTCAGGGCCTCGTGGCTACGGAGCAACAGCACCTCGGGATCGATCTCGAGCAGGTTCTCGTAGTCGATCGTCCCGCGGTCGCTGAGGAAGTCCGAAACGCCCGCCTCCCCCAGCGCGTCGGTGACGCCGAGATCGCGCCACTGCTTGAAGCTCGTCCCCTCGTCGATAGTGTAGGGGTAGAACGCGCCGTCGCCGGCCGGCCACAGGATCGCGACGTCCGGGCGGTCGCCCGCCGGCGGGACGACGGCCTCGACCTCGTCCTGAAACTCGTCGTGGAGCGACTCGAAGGCCGTGTACCGCTGCTCTTCCTGGAAAACTTGTGACAACTTCTCGAAGGCCTCGTACAGCGTGAGGTACTCGTAGTCGTCGTGCCAGCCGTAGTCCCGCGAGAAGATGCTGTTGCCGAAGAAGGGCGTCCCCGTCGCCTCGATCCGCTCGATGTCGCTTTCGTCCCAGTGATCGGTCCGGCCGACGGGGAAGTTCGGGTCCATGACGAACACGTCGACTCCCTCACTCAGCGCGAGGAACTCCTCCGGATCGAGTTCGCCCTCCCAGAGCGACGTCGTGTCGCTCTTGTCGACGCTGACGCCGGGAATCTCGTCGTAGTACTGTGTGTGGTAGCGCGAGGTGAGGTAGACGGCTTCGGGCGGCTCCTGTCCGAGTGCGATGCCCATGTCTGCCCAACTGCCGTTGTTGGCCGCCCACGTCTCCGGGACGGAATCGAACTCGACGGTGCCGACCGGCTCCATCGTCACGGCGTAGCTCCCGCTCGAGGCGTCGTCGCTGTCGTCGTCTTCGGCACCGTTTCCGTCCCCGTCGGTGCCGTTGTCGTTCCCGTCGGTTTCGTTATCGTTCCCGTCGATACCGTTCTCGGTTCCGTTTCCGGACCCGTCGCCGTTTCCACTGCCGTTCCCGTCGTCGCTCACACAGCCGGCGACGACGCCTAATCCGGCGATCGCTGCGCTCGCTCGCAGTACCCCTCGTCTCGATCGGTGACGTCCGTCGTTCATCGACTTTTAGGCTTACCTAAAAGTGTAAAAAGATTCCGAAACTGCGATTACGACTGGTCGTTCGGCAAGGCGCGCTTCGGAAGTACTTGTAATTCGGGCTCGTACCTGACGCTCGCTTCGACGTCGAAGACGTCCGCGAGCAACTGTTCGGTCACGATCTCCTCGGGCGGCCCCCAGTCGTACAGTCCGCCGTCGTGCATCGCGATGAGGTAGTCCGCGAACCGGGCCGCCTGAGAGATGTCGTGGAGGACGACCGCGACGGTGACGCCTTTCTCCTCGTTCAACTGGCGGATCGTCTCGAGGACGCGAAACTGGTGGTGCAGATCGAGGAACGTCGTCGGTTCGTCGAGCAGGAGGACGTCCGTGTCCTGAGCCAGCACCATGGCGATCCAGGCGAGTTGTTTCTGGCCGCCGCTCAGCTGGCCGAGTTCGGCGTCTCGGAGGTGTCCGACGCCCGCGAGCTCGAGGGAGCGGTCGACTGCCTCGCGATCCTCGGAGGAGATGCTGTCGAAGAACCCGCGGTGGGGATACCGGCCGTGGTAGACGAGGTCTTCGACGGTGATGCCGCCGACGGAGTCGTTCTCCTGGGAGAGCAAGCCGAGTTCGCGTGCGAGTTCCGGCCGGTCGAACGACCGGATGTCCTCGCCGCGCAGTCGGACGACGCCCGAGTCCGGCTCGAGGTGTTTCGAGAGCGCTTTCAGCACGGTGCTCTTGCCGCTGCCGTTCGGGCCGACGAGCGCGGTGATCTCTTCTTCGGGGACGTCCAGACGCGCACAATCGACGACCGTCTCGTCGCTCGAGGGGTAGCTCAACTCGAGTTCGTCGCCGACGAGCGCGCTCCGGACGGTGTCGTCGGGGGCTGTCCCGACGTCGACGCTGTCGGTGTTGCGGTTGGTTTCGGTGTCGGTGCCACCGTTTCTCGGCGAGGCGTCTGCGTTCGTGTCGTTCGTCGTCGGTCGTGCCATCAGAGTTCACCCATCGATCGTTGTTTGCGCATCAGGTAGAGGAAGTACGGACCGCCGATCAGGCCGGTAACGACGCCGACCGGTATCTGGGTCCCGCCCAGCGCGAGTCGCGCGCCGACGTCGGCGGTGACCATCAACGCCGGGCCGGCGAACAGACAGCCGATCATCAGCTGTCGGTAGTCGCCCCCCACGACGTTGCGGACGATGTGGGGGACGACGAGGCCGAAGAAGCTGACGATACCCGCCACGGAAATGGCGGCGCTCGCGGCCAGAATGGCGACACCCGAGAGCAGAAAGCGGACCCGTTCGACGCGCATTCCGAGCGACTGTGCGGTCTGCTCGCCGAGCAACAGGACGTTCAGCTGGCGAGCGCCTGCGAGCGCGACGGCGACCGCAACGGTCGCGGGCAAGGTCGCGATCCGGACCTCCGACCAGCCGGTTCCCGTGAGCGATCCCGTAAGCCACGCGATCGCCGTCTGTACGACGCCGAGGTCGTCGGCGAAGAAGAACAGTCCCTGCTGGAGCGACTGGAAGACCATGCTGACGACGACGCCGGCCAGAACGAGACGGACGGGACTCGTGCCGCCTTTCCAGGCGATCCCGTAGACGATCAGGAACGCGATCGCACCGCCCAGTGCGGCGATCAGCGGCAGGAACGGTGTGAGACCACTGAAGACGACGAGCGTCGCCAACACTGCGAATCCGGCCCCGGAGCTGACCCCGAGGACGAAGGGACTGGCCAGTTCGTTGCGCGTCACCGCCTGGAAGATCGCTCCGGAGATCGCCAGCGTCGTGCCCGCGATGATCCCGACGAAGACCCGCGGGAGCCGGATCTCCCAGACGACGATACTGTTGGTGCTCATCTCCGGTCGCTCCGTTCCCATCAAAAACGCCGACCAGGCCTCGAGGTCGAACACCACGTCGGTATCGGTCACCGCCTGCCAGGCCTCGAGGACGGTCATCGAGTACGCGCCGAAACTGACCTGTACGAAGCCTGCAACGATCGTAACGATCGTACTCGCGAGACAGAACAGAACGAGCGTCCCGGTGATCCATCCCTGCTCCCCGGTAGACACGTGTGTACCGGCCGATTGCGATTCACCCATCTGATTTAGGGTTGCCTAAAAGACTCTTAGCCGTTACGATTTAGGTCTGCCAAAAAGCTCGCGCCGTCGTTGCGATTCTGATCGCACACATTCAGGTCTCACCTGCCCGGACAGGAAACGGACGGCGATCGTCTGCTGGACCGCTGGACGACCGCGCTCTGTCCCGCCGACGCAGCCTACTCCACCAGTTGGATCTCGTCGTCTCCGTTAGGAACGGCACAGAGGAACGCACCGGGCTCGTCGCTCTCGTTGCGATACCAGTGGACTGTCCCTGCGGGGATCAACAGTGAGTCGCCTTCGCTCACCAGGTGTTCTTCGTCCTCATTCTCTCGCTTCTCCCCCTGTTTCTCGTCACCGTCACTGGTACCGTCTCCATCCGGCCCGGACCCGATCCCGACGACGTACTCTCCCTCCAGAACGTACTGGACGTGTTCGACCTCGTTGGTGTGCTTCGGAACCTCGCTACCGGCCTCGAGGGTGAATTTCCGAAGTGCGAAGTTCGGCGCGTCGTGGTCGTCGCCGATGAGGACGCCTTTCGAGAGGCCGTCGGCGGCGTCGACCGCTTCGAATTCGATCTCGTCACTCCGTCGAACGAGGGGGTCTGGGTCGCTCGTGATCATGGTCTCGAGGCCGAATACGTGCTGGTGAGAGAAAACTGTCCGTGGTGTCGACGCGAACCGTCACCCGGCAGCGCCGCTCGCGAGGTGATGAAATGAGAATCGTTCGTGTGCCGATGCCGCAGTGTACGGTGAACTCGACTCGCTTACAGGCGAGTAACGTTCGTCGCGCGCGGGCCCTTGGGGGCCTGCTCGATATCGAATTCGAGTTCCTGTCCCTCCTCGAGGTCCGGACCGCCGATGTCTTCCATGTGGAAGAACACGTCGTCGTCCGCGTCGTCTGTCTCGATGAAGCCGTAACCGCCAGTGTCGTTGAAGAAGTCGACTTTGCCTTTCGCCATCGCCTTTGAAGGGAGGACCCGATCACAGATAATGTTTGCGACTCGGCGTCTGTGGCTGATTTCGGACGCTATCGGACTTCTCCCTGCGGTTTCGGTTCTAACGTTCTTTTTCTATAGATTATCGACCAGCCGCCTGCCGTGGGTCGACTCACGCACCGTCGCCACCCTCGAGTCGGTGGACCGATATCGAGATGAAGTAGACCAGCATGAAGAGGAAGAAGCCGACGACGAACCCGATCAGTTCCCGCGTTCCGATCGTGTCGGGGTTCGTTACTCCCACGATGACGAGGCCGATCACGAAAATCGCGACCGTGAACGCCCCGACGGCGTAGTAAAAGCCCGTGTCCGACTCGAGAATCCGTCGCATAGCTCTCCGTTCGAAACCGAATCGCAAAACGGTGTCGGCACGTCGGTCTCGTGGGTCTGTGATAGTGTCACCGTTCTCTCTCGTACTCGTCGACCGGTCGACGGCCACCGTTCGACGGGAATCAGATTCAAGAGGGGTGCCCAGAATAGTGGACTATGCTGGGTTTCGACCGGTCGTTTCGGCTCACACCGGCGACGATTGCGATCTGTTACTTCGTACTCAGCAGCACCTGGATCCTGTTCAGCGATCGACTGGCCGTCACCCTGATCGACGATCCGTCTCGAGTCGCCTGGGTCCAGACCGCGAAGGGCTGGTTCTTCGTCGCCGTCTCGGCACTGCTTCTCTACGTGCTCGTCTCCCGCAGCCAGCGCGAACTCGAGCAGTCGAACGAGCGCCTCGACGCGGTCGTCCAGCAGACGAGCGTCCTCCACCGCGTCCTCCGGCATAACCTCCGAAACACGTGCAACGTCATCCGGGGCACCACCGAACGACTGCAGAGCGGCGACGACGTCGACGACGCGGAACTCCTCGCAATCGTCGCCGACGAGACCGATTCCCTCGTCGAACTCAGCGAGAAGACCTCTCAACTCCGCACGCTCGTCCTCGACGAGCGCGATCACACGGCCGAAATCGATCTCGTCTCCGTGGTCGAGGCCAGCGTCGACGAGGCACGCGAGACGACTCCCGGCGTCGAGTTCCGGACCGAGCTCCCACGGCACGCCTCCGTCGAAGTGCATCCGCGATTCGCACTCGTCGTCGACGAACTCCTCGAGAACTCCCTCGAACACAACGCACACGACGAGTTACGGATCGACGTCTCGGTCCGTACCGTCGACGGAGCGACGGTCCTCGAGGTCGTCGACACCGGCGGCGGGTTGCCCGAGATCGAACAGGACGTCCTCGAACTGAACGTCGAACGACCGATGCTCCACTCGGAGGGACTCGGACTCTGGATCGTTCGGACGATCGTCACCGCCTCCGGCGGGGAGTTTCGGATGGTCGACAACGACCCTCGCGGGACGGTTGCGAGGGTATCCGTTCCCTGAGCCGTCTACTGCCTGCGGCCCGGTGTCCGGTCACTCAGTCGGTCAACCCGAATCCGCGCTCGAACAGGTAGACGTCGATCGCGAGCACGGCCGCCGTGAGTCCCACGAGCACGCCGAGTGACGTCAGCGGGACGAGGTCACTGTAACCCAGAAAACCGTAGCGGACGCTGTCGACCATATACACCATCGGATTCAGCCGGGAGACGTCCCGCCAGAGCGGCGAGAGCATCTCGAGCGAGTAGAAGACGGCGCCGAAAAAGACCAGTGGGCGGAGGATGAACTGGTTCATGACGGTGAGGTCGTCGAAGTCCCGCGCCCAGAGGCCGCCGATGATGCCGAACCCGGCGAAGAGGACGCTAATGACGACCATCGTGACGACGAGGTAGAGCGCGTGCTCGACGGTCACCGGCGTGAACAGGGCGCCGATGACGGCGATGATGACGCCGACGATCAGCCCCCTGACCGCGCTCGCGGCCACGTAAGCGACGACCATCTCGAGGTACGACAGCGGCGAGGTGAGCGTCTCGTGGATGTACTCGTTCCAGCGGCCGTGAAAGATCGAAAAGGAGGCGTTCTCGAAGGCGTTCGAGATCGTCCCCAGCACGATGAGACCGGGGAGGATGAAGAGGATGTAGTCGAAGCCGGCGATCCGATCGATCCGGCCGCCGAGAACGATCCCGAAGACGGCGAAGTAGAGAACGTTCGTGATCGCCGGCGGCAGGAAGGTGTTCTTGGGTCGACGGACGAACCGCAGGATCTCCCGGCGAAAGAGGGCTCGAGCGCCGGTCGACCACATCAGGCGATCCCCTCCGTCTCTCGTTTCTCGGTCTCGCGATCGTCCTCCGGACGTCCCTCCTCACCGTCTTCCCGCCCGCTCGCCGACGAGCGCGTCACCGTCCGATCCTCGCGGTCGGTGAGGTCGACGAAGATCTCCTCGAGCGACGTCCGCGTGATCTCGAGGTCGACGATCTCGTAGCCCGCGGCTTCGAGGTCGTTGAGTAGCCGTGGGGCCATCGAGCCGCCGTCGTCGACGCGGACCTCGAGTCGGTCCTCCGAGAGCGACGTCTCGTGGGCGTACTCGCCGAGTGTGGGGGCGGTCGCGGGCGGCGACTCGAGCCGAACCGCGATCGTGTCCGTCCCTCGCTCCGTGAGTTCGTCGGGGGTCGCGACCGTCACTTTCCGACCCTCGTTGAGGATCGCGACGCGATCGCAGAGGCGTTCGGCCTCCTCGATGTAGTGGGTGGTCAACAGGACGGTGGTCCCCTCCTCGTTGAGCTCAGTGACCAGTTCCCAGAGGTCGTGGCGTAACTGGACGTCGACGCCGGCGGTCGGTTCGTCCAGAATGAGCAGGTCAGGTTCGGTGACGAGCGCTCGCGCGAGCAGAAGTCGCCGTTTCATCCCGCCGGAGAGCCAGTCGAAGCGCTCGTTTCGCTTGTCGTAGATGCCGACGCGCTCGAGCGCGTCGTCGGCCCGGCGCTCGGCTTCCGCCTGCGGGATGCCGTGGTAGCCCGCCTTGTGGGCGAGTACCTCTCGGATGGGGAAGAATCGGTCGACGTTGAACTCCTGTGGCGCGAGGCCGATGGCGTCTCTGGCCTGCTGGTAGTCGGTCTCGACGTCGTGACCGAACACCCGGGCCTCGCCGCCGCTCTTGCGAACCAGGCCGACGAGGGTGTTGATGAACGTCGTCTTGCCCGCGCCGTTCGGGCCGAGCAATCCGAAGAACTCCCCCTCCTCGACGGTCAACGACAGGCCGGAAAGCGCCTGTAACTCGCCGTACTCCTTGCGGAGGTCCCGCGTCTCGATGGCCGGTGGCATTCGTCTCGAGGGTCGGCCACTGGTCCGGTTAAGGGTGTTGCATCCGGCGATCGCGTCGGTCCCGAAGTGACCGTTCAGTGACGTCTCCGCCGTCGTCGTGCGGCAAACCGAACCGGTAGCCGTACACCCAAGGAGGTTCGTCGAAAGGACTCTACCCACATGGTACTCGAGGAACTCCCCCGAATCGGGCTCGGCACGTACTCCGACGACAATCGCGACCAGTGGACCGGGAACGTCGAAACCGCACTCGAAGTCGGTTACCGACACGTCGACACCGCACAGGTCTACGAGAACGAACAGTACGTCGGCGAGGGGATTCGCCGGTCGTCGGTCGACCGTGACGACGTCTTCCTCGCGACCAAGACCGTCCACCACGACGTGCCCGCCAGCGCTGACGAGGTCGGTGCGGCGATCGACGGCTGTCTCGAGCGGCTGGGCGTCGACGCGGTCGACCTGCTGTACGTCCACTGGCCGTCGGGGATCTACGACCACGAGACGGTCCTACCCCAGTACGACGAGGCCTACGAGGCGGGCAAGACCCGACACGTCGGGCTCTCGAACTTCTCGCCGGAACTGCTCGCCGAAGCACGGGAGGTCCTCGACGCGCCGCTGTACGCCCACCAGGTCGAGATGCACCCCCTGCTCCAGCAAGAGGAGTTGCTCGCCGATTCCCGCGACCACGACTACCGGATGGTCGCCTACTCGCCGCTGGCGAAAGGCGAGGTGTTCGAGGTGCCGGTTCTGCAGGAGATCGCCGACAAACACGACGTGACGCCGGCTCACGTCAGTCTGGCGTGGCTCCTCGAGAAGGGCGTCACGCCGATTCCGAAAGCCAGCAGCGAAGCGCACATGCGCGCGAACCTCGAGGCGCTCGAGATGGAACTCGACGACGAGGACGTCGAGCGGATCGATTCGATCGAGAGAGAGTATCGCGTTATCGACGCCGGCCACGGGCCCTGGAACTGGTAGGCTGGTCCGGTCGTCACTCGTTTGGTTTCGTTCCGTGTTTTGCAGTTCCCTCTTCGCTCTTCAATCACCGCGGTGACTTCGCGGCGAGAACCAACTCCACGCGCCGATTCCGATCACGACGAGCGCCAGCACCGCGAAGGCGGCCCACTGACCCCGCTGCGTATCGGCGATCGGCGCGAACACGTTGATCAGTCCGGACGCCTGCAACAGTCCGAGCGCGACTACCCAGAGCCCGAGGATCGAGACGACCGCGATCCGGAGCCAGTTCTGGCCCATCCACGCCCCTTCCTCTTCGGCCTGTTCCCGGTTTCGCGTGGGCGTGTCCGTCGGCTCCTCGTCTGGTGAGTTGGCCATACAACCCTTCGGTCCGGTACCCCGAAACCAGTGTCTCTTGCACACTCAAGGGGTGCGGTGGAGACGTCGGCCGCCCACCCTGTGACTCCGTCCCGCTCCCTTCGTCCGTTCAGCTACAACTCGACGGCGCTCGACTCGGACCGGTCGGCGATCTCCTCGGCGGTCAGTTCGCGGCCCGCTTCCTGTGCGAGGTAGATCCCTTCCATCACGAGCATCGAGTTGAGCGCGAGCTCGCCCGTCGGGATCGGCGCTTCGGCGTCGCCCTCGAGCGTGTCGATCCAGTGGGCGAACTGGCTCTCGCCCTCGACGTCGTAACCCGTCTCGCTTCCCAACAGCCCCTGCCGGCGCTCGAACTCGTCGAGGTCGAGCGAGACGGTGGCCTCGTAGTCGGCCGTCGTCGTGTAGAACTCGAAGGGGTCGATTTGCAGCCCGCCCTGCGAACCCGCGACGACGCTCGGCTCGTCGGGCAGGAACATGTGCCAGGCCGCCCGCAGCGACAGCAGCGACCCGTCCTCGAGGTGGGCGAAGCCGACGCCGGCGTCCTCGACGTCGTAGCCCGACTCCGCGAGTCGCTCGCCGTAGACCTCGCGGTCGCCGACGAGTTCCTCATCGTAGGCGTCCGCGGTGTGCTCGAACGTCGAGCCGCCGACGCGTTCGACCGGTGCGTTGCCCAGCAGGTACAGCAGCTGGCCGAGGACGTAGGTCCCGATGTCGATGACCGGGCCGCCACCCGACGCATCCTTCGAGACGAACGAGGGCGTCCCGTAGCCGTCGATATACGGTCGGCCGCGCCGGCGCGAGAAGACGCCGCGTGCGTAGTAGGGGTCACCGAGCTTTCCGTCGTCGATCAGCGTCCGAGCGGCTCGCGTCTCGGGCGTGAACAGCTCCACGTTCTGGACGCCCAGTTCGACGCCCGCCGCCTCGCAGGCGTCGGCCATCGCCTTCGCGTCGGTGTAGGTCGCCGCCAGCGGTTTCTCACAGAAGACGTGACAGCCCGCTTCGGCCGCCGCGACCGTCACCGGCCGGTGGAGGTTGTTGTGGACGCAGACGGAGACCGCGTCGAGGGCAGCGTCCTCGAGCATGTCCCGGAAATCCCCGTACACGCTGGCGCCGTGGGCCTCGGCGAGTTCGGTCGCCGCCTCCTCGTCGATGTCCGCGACGGCGGCGACGGTCGCGCCCTCGACCGTTTCGTACTCTCCCGCGTGTTGCTGTCCTCGGTTCCCCGCGCCGACGATGCCGATGTCGATCGTCATAGCGAGAGACGTGTTACGAATCGAAATAGTTCCTTCTATCTGTACTCAATTTTCACGCGGTTCTCGGGCGACCGCTGTCGGCTCCTACTCGACTAACTCGAGTGCCCCACTGTCGTCGACGCTCCGTCTTGCGGTCTCGACGATTCGCTGGGCCTCCCGACAGAACGTCGCTCTCCTCGGGTATCTGCGATTTCGAGACGACCGCGTTCGTGTCGAATACTGGACCTCCAGCCGTCATCGCGGTCCGCGATATCACGCCCAATCGTGATCACTCCATCCCTCGTAGTGTTTCAATCGAGACTCGATCTCGAACGGTTCCCACTCGCAGTCGTAGTAGAGCACGTCGGCGAGCATCTGAAACTCGCTGGAATCGAGTTTGAGACCTCGTTTTCCGCAGTTCTCGATATACCGAGCGGCGCGGAGATCGTCGATGACGTCGCGAGCGACGGGTTTCTGATTCGGTCCGAGACCAGTGAACGCGAGGAGCGCTTCGTCGTCCATCGGCGATCCCCATCGGTGTTTCGCGATCAACGTCGACAGGATCGCGCATCGGACGTTCGGCTTCTCCATATCCGAACTGTCATCCGACCGCACTTAAATGGTGTTACTCTGAATTAACGCCTCCGGTAACACTTATACACGTGGGCGTTTGAACGTTTATACAACAATGAGCCAAACGACGGACTCTCCTCCGGATCGGGAGGAGATGAAGCAGTTGCGATACGACCACCCGAGCGGGTGGCTCTACCTGACACGACACGAAAGCGTGCCACTCATCGTCGATGCATTGCTGGACTTCCAACCTCGTCGAGAGTTTAACAAATCAGAATTAGCTCGTCAGGCCGGTCTCACTCGACAGACCGTCGGCAAGCACATCTCCGTCCTCCTCGAGTTAGATATCGTCGAGGAGGTCCAGGCAACGACACCACAACGATATCGGGTGGCGGCGTCCGAGCAGACACGCGCCCTCCACGAATTGAATAGTGCGCTCAACGCCGTCTCCGAACGCTAACCGCGTTCACTGACCGCTGCGTCTGTTCTCGAACGGTACTCGAGTGGCCGTGTTCATCACTCTATTAACTCGAGCGCCCCACCGTCGTCGACGCTCCGCCTCGCGGTCTCGACGATTCGCTGGGCCTCCCGACAGAACGCCGGGTCCGTCGGCCCCTCGAGGTCGCCGCCGCTCTCGAGGCGGTCGATCAGGTAGGTCACGAGGTTCTCGAACCGCTCCGGGAGCGGATCGGGGTCGACGACGTACCCCGCCGGCTCTTCGGCGGTCGTCACCCGGATCGGACAGCCGCGCTCGCGGGTGCTGATCGAGCCCTCGGTGCCGACGATCTCGTACCCCTTCATCGGCTGGGGTTCGATCTCCCAGGGGTTCGTCAACATCCGCCAGCTGGTTTGCAGCGTCGAGAGCCCCTCGCCGTACCGGCAGACCGTCGAACTCTGGACGTCGACCGCGAGGTCGTCGGGGACGTAGGCGTCCGCGTAGACGGATTCCGGAAGGTCGCCGTCGCGAAACCACGTCGAGAACGTCGCGCCGTAGCCCAGATAGTCGAGCATCGACCCGCCGCCCGCCTCCGGGTCGTAGAACCAGCTGTCTTCGGGCGGTGCGCCGGCGTTGCCGCCGTAGTACTGAACCTCGAGAACGTCGCCGACGACGCCGTCGTCGACGAGTCGCTTCACCTCGTGTTTGACGGGGTCCCACATCACCGGCCAGTTGAGGGCGAACAGCCCGTCGGTCTCTGCGGTCGCCTCGAGCATCCGGTCGGCGTCGGCGAGGTCCGCGGCCAGTGGCTTCTCGATCGCGATGTGGATGCCGTCGTCGAAGGCAGTGACCCGCTCGACGAACTCGGCGTGCAACGAGTTTCGCGGACAGCCGAGGACGACGTCGGGATCGGTCTCCTCGAGACAGCGATCGAGGTCGTCGTAGACCGCCTCGTCGGGAATCTCGAGGTCGTCGACCGCCCGCTCGAGCGAGCCGGTCGACGTCTCGGGTTCCTCGTCGCAGACGCCGACGAGTTCCGCGTCCGGGTGGTCACGGACCCACTCGAGGTTGGTGTTCATGTGCATCTGGTCGAAGTTCGCGCCGACGAATCGCCAGGTCATGTTCGGGGACTCACCGTCGCCGGGCAAGAAGGTTGGTCTCGCGGCGGTTCGGTCGTCTTTCGTTGCTGTTCGTCGTTCGTCGTCGTACCGCTCGACGTTCGGTTCTCGTCGCTCGTCGTCCGCCACTCGCCACTCGTCGTTCACCGCCAGTGACCTTTTTCTCCCTCCGGGGGAGTGTTCCGCTATGAACCTGACCGACGACTGGTCGACCGACACCGTCCGCGCGAACGGGATCGACGTCCACTACTACCGGACCGGCACCCGTGACGGTCCGCCGGTCGTCCTCGCACACGGCTTCACGGACAACGGCCGCTGCTGGTCGCCGCTGGCGGCCGATCTCGCGGATCTTGGCTACGACGTCGTCGCTCCCGATGCCCGCGGACACGGCCGCTCGTCGGTCCCCGACACCGGAAACACGGCCGCAGATCGCGTCGACGACCTCGTCGGCCTGATCGACGCCCTCGAACTCTCGAATCCCGTCCTGATCGGCCACTCGATGGGCGGGACGACGGCGGCGTGGACCGCCGCGACCCACCCCGATCTCCCCCGCGGGCTGGTTCTCGAGGACCCGGCAGGCATGCTCGAGGACGCACGTGAGACGGCTCCCGACGACGCCGTCTGCGGAATGCGCCAGCAGATTCGAGCGTGGCAGGACCAATCGCTCGAGGAGACGATGGCCGATATCGACCGCGAACCGGAACTCGCCGAAATCCTCGCGACTGCCCGCACCGAGTGCAGCGAGTCTATCGCCGAGGTCATCCGCGAGGGGTTCTCCCACCCCCGCGAGGCCTTCGCCGAGGTCACCTGCCCGACGCTGATCCTGAAAGCCGACGCCGACCCCGACGCGCAGGCGGACCACCGCGAGACTGCGGCGGCGCTCGCGGACGGCCGTCTCGTCCACGTCGACGGTGCGGGACACTGCGTGTTCCGAGATCGGTACGACGCGGCGTTCGGGGAATTAGCGGGGTTTCTGGACGACCTCGAGTTCGAGTAGCGGCCTCGCCGTTCGTCGCACTCGAGGCGTTCGAGACGCTCGGCACACTCGAGTCGCGTCGGCCGACCGGGTACACGGCGTTTCCACAACGTTTTCGACCGAGAGTACGTATCGACGCCAGTACCCGTGACCACCGACCCGTCCGTCCGCTCCAGCGCCCGCGCCGTGCTGGCGATCGGTATCCTCGTGGGACTCGTCCTCGCCGTCGAGACGGCACTGTCGACGCCGGAACAGGTCGGAATCGCCTCGACCGTTTACTACTACGCCGGCGAGGCGGCGCTGGCTGGCGAGAACGTCTACGCCGTCTCACCGCCGGCGTACGACGGCTACACCTACCTCTACCCGCCGATCGTCGTTCTCGCGTTCGTTCCCCACGCACTCCTCGGGGACGAAACCGCGTCGCTGGCCCTCCAGACGGGTCTGAACGTCGTCGCTGGAACCGGCATCGCGATCCTCGTCTGGCGTGCACTCGCCCGCCGAGGCGTCTCGCTCGAGCGCGTCGACTACGCGCTCGTGCTCGGGTTCACCCTGCTCTCCTCGCACGCGATCACACAGGTGATCCAGGGGCAGGTGACCCTGTGGCTCGCCTTTCTGCTGGCGGCCGGCTTCGACGCCCTCGAGCGGGACCGTGAGGAACTCGCGGGCGCGGCGTTCGCGCTGGCGGCGCTCGTGAAACTCTTTCCCGCCGCGATCGGGCTGTGGCTCCTCCGCCAACGGGCCTGGCGTGCGGTCGCCGCCGCGGTCGTGACGGGGTGTGGCGGTCTGCTCGCCGGAGCGCTGGTCTTCGGGCCGGAGCTGACGGTCCAGTACGTCACTGAGGTCCTCACCGGCCGATTTCGGGACTCGACGTTCGACGGAGCGCCCGATCCCGACCGCACGCTCGTCACCGTTCGCCGCCTGTTCGCGGCTCTCGGTTTCGGACCGGGACTGCTCACCCCGCTCGCACTCCTCACGCTCGCGCCCTTCGTCGCCGTCCTCTACCGCCGCGTCGACACCGACGAGCGACGGCTGGCGGCTATCCTCGGTACCCTCGTCGCAACCCTGCTGTTCATGCCGCTTCAGCCGCTTTACTTCTCGTTGCTCGCGTTCCCGCTGCTCGTCTTACTGTACCGTCTCCCCGCCGGCCGATCGCGACACCTGCTCGTCGCCGGCGTCTGTTTTACCTACGCCATGTTCAGCCTCGAGATGGTCGTTCTCACCCTCGACGTCGTTCCGGTGCCGGCGGGCCTCGAGACTGCGATCCTGACCGTCTTCGAGACGGTCTTCACCGCGATTTTGCCGCCGACGATCGGCATGTGGCTCCTGTTGTTCGCGTGCGTCTCGATCTGTTTCGACGGCAAAACGGCCGCGCAGTCGGTGCCGTCGCCTGCGGACTGAGGGGTCGAGTTTACGACGTCGATTCGCCGATCCAGCCGCTCCGCGTTCCGATAGTAACCGTTCCGTTCCGTCGGACGACGATCCCGCATCCCAGCAGGGTGAACTCGGCGACGATATCGTTCTCCCGTCCGCCGTCACTTCTGATCGAGTCTTCGACGGCGAACGTGATCGACTCGAGCGTCGGCTGTCGATCCGAGCGGGTCAGATCGTCGATCGTCGCCGGTGAGATGCCCTCGATGACCCCCTCGACGGTGAACGCGATCACGCCCGGTTCCGGGTCGGAGAGCCCGGCCGCGCTCTCGATCGGCGAGCGAACCGTATCCCCGTCCGGAACGAGCTCTCCCGCATCGGGCGGTTCGATCCCGACGTCGATCGTCTCGAGTCGCAGCCGGCCATCGTCCCGGAGATCGACTGTCACGAACTCCGAATCGTCGACTGCGAGGTCGACCGCAACGGGCTCGAGCGTCGTTCCCTCGAACTGACCGAGCAACGCCTCGGTGATGGTGACCGTCCCTTCGACTGTAAACGAGATCGCATCCGGCGGATGCGGTTCGACGGTATCGGTACTCACACGGATGTCGTCGTTGCCGACGATCGATACTGTGACGCTCATGTTGTGGATTCCCCCGTTACCTACCGGTTCAGCACGGAGCGCCGAAACCGTAGTGCAGGAATAGTCGGATTTACGTTCGAACGTCGACACGTCCCGTCGATCGAACCGTCACTCGATCGGGGCTCACTCGCTTGCGTCGGTCAACCGCGTTACCTCCTCTTCCTCGAGCGACAACTGGGAAGCGGCGACGTTCGACTCGAGGTGCTCCGGATTCGAAGTACCCGGAATCGGCAGCACGACGTCGGAGTGCTGGAGGTGCCACGCGAGCGCTACCTGCCGGCGGGTCGCGTCGTGGGCGTCGGCGATCTCGTCGACGGTGTCGCCGACCTCGTCGATGTCGTCCGCGTCGATCGGCGCCCACGGGATGAAGCCGATGTCGTTCTCCTCGCAGACCTCGAGAACGTCCGCGCTCGAGCGGTCGGCGAGGTTGTACCGGTTCTGGACGGTGGCGACGTCGACGTACTCGCGGGCCGTCTCGAGTTGCTCGACGGAGACGTTGCTCAGGCCGACCTCGCGGACGAAGCCGTCGTCTTTCAGTTCGGCGAACGTCTGGACGGAGTCCTCGAAGTCCGTATCTGGGTCGGGACGGTGGAACTGGTAGAGGTCGATGGTGTCGGTTCGCAGTCGGTCGAGCGACGCCAGCACCTGATTGCGGATGTAGTCGGGGTCGCCGTGGGCGAGCCAGTCGCCGTCGCTGTTGCGCAACAGGCCGGCTTTCGTCGCGACTAACACGTCGTCGCGGTCGCCCAGCGCCTCGCCGATGAGCCGCTCGCTGACGCCGGGGCCGTAGGAGTCGGCCGTGTCGACGAGGTCGACGCCGAGGTCGACCGCGCGCTCGAGGACTTCTCGAGCGGTCTCCTCGTCGTCGGGTGCGCCGATGATCTTCTCCCCGCAGAGGCGCATCGCACCGAAGCCCAGTCGGTGGACGGTCGTGTCGCCGATCTCGAACGTGTCGCTCTCGTTTTCGATCGTGTCGTCGCTCATACGACGATACACCATCGCGCGCGGCATAACGGTTGGTCCCCCGGCAAGGCGGCGGCCGGTGCAGTTCGGGAGACGAGGCGGGTGTCGCCCGGCCGTGATAAGAGGCGGACCGAAGCGACGGGGGCACTCGAAATGTGGAAAACGGTGGGGCCACCGACTCTCACTCTCGACGTTCCGCTCTCCGACGACGAACCGGAAACCACACTCAACGGCGTAAATACAAGGCTATTGTCTGTAAACTGTTCTGTCCGAATACCGGATCGATTCCCGACGAACGGGAACGTCTCTCCGCTTCCCGCGGATTCTCCTGTCGACGATACACTAACATGACCGAAGCTTTATGAATTACTGAACTATATCGATTGACATCAGCGATGCACGGAGTGATGCAGTGACCGAGAACCGCCCCGACTCGAGCGCGAGGGATCGCCGGTTTCGCGACGTGCTCTTCGCGGCTGGCTGTCTGTTCGCGCTCGCGACCGTCGCCATCCTCCTGCCGGTTCTTGGCGGGCCGGCGACGATCGGCGGTGGACTCGGTGGCGGGTTCGGTACTGGAGACGGTACCGGCGCCGCAGACGGCGCGGGAGCCCTCGGAGACGGACTCGGCGCTAGCGACTCGAGTCCGCTCGCCAGCGGTGGTGAGAGTGCCGACCCCGCGATCGGCGCCGGCGACGAGACCACGGCGGGTAGTTCCGAGAACCCGTTCCAGAACGGGTCGGACGTGATTCAGTTCACCGTCGACAGCGAGCGCGCCGACTACTGGCGTATCGACGCCTACGACCACTATACGGGGCAGTCGTGGGAACGGACCGGTGACCACCGCGAGTACCCCGGCGAACTCCGTCCGGAGGGTCAGGTCACGGGGACGATGACGCAGGAAGTCACGCTCGAGTCCCCCGCGGGTGCGTTACCGGGTGCTTGGCAGCCCCGCCGAGTCGACGTTCGGGGCGAGGCCGACCTCTCGGTCAGCAGTCAGGGTGGGGTCCACGCCGACGGCTTCCTGCCCGCCGGGACGACGTACACGGTCGAGAGCTACCAGTACGCGCCGGAGCCGGACGCACTTCGCGCGGCGGGGACCGACTACCCCGATTCGATCGCCCAGCGGTACACGCGACTGCCGGCGGAGACGCCCGACCGGGTCCACGACCTCGCGAGCGAGATCACCGCCGACGCCGAGACCGCCTACGACGAGGCGGACGCGATCGACAGGTGGATCAAGACGAACAAGGCCTACTCGCTGGACGCAGAACACGACCCCGACGGCCGGCCGGTCGACGAGTTCCTCTTCGAGATGGACGAGGGGTACTGCCAGTACAGCGCCTCGAGTATGGTCGTGCTGTTGCGAAGCCAGGATATCCCGGCGCGGTACGTGACGGGCTACGCACCGGGGACGGTCGCCGAGGACGGCGGGTTCGAGGTCCGATCGACGAACGCCCACGCCTGGGTCGAGGTCTACTTCCCGGACCACGGCTGGGTCCGATTCGACCCGACGCCGCCCGAAGAGCGCATGGATCAGGAACGGGCCGACCTCGAGGAGGCGGGCACCGACGAGCAACTCGCGCACGCGCCGTCGGTCAACGACGATCCGAGCGAGTTAGACGAGGCGTACCAGGACGGGACCGTCTCGTCGGTCGAGGGCTGGGAGCCCTCGGCGGATGGTGACGGCTGGGAGCCCGCAGAGGACTCGAACGACGAGTTCGACGACGGTGGCGACCCCAGCGACCCCGGCGAGCACGAGCAGGACGATTGGGAGGGCTCGATGGACGACGGGGATGCTGATGGGGAGGAAGCGGAACGCGACGGGAACGGAGAGGAGGGTGACAGCGACGGAGACAGTGACGGTGACGAACAATCCGACGAACAGGAGCAATCGGAGGAAGACGATACGGACGACGACGAGACCGACGAGGACGGTGCTGACGGCGACGGCGGAGACGACGAAGACGCTGACGAGACTGCAGACGAAGACGACACTCCATCGTACGAAATCTCGCTCTCCCCGGAGGAACCGGTCCCCGGCACCGAGGCGACGGCCACGCTGACGAGATTCGAGACCGAGAGCGCCGACGGTGGCGGTGAGCCAGTCCCCGGCGCGACGGTTCGGTTCAACGGCGAGTCGATCGGCCAAACCGACGCAAACGGGCAGGTCACGGGCGAGGTTCCGTTCGAGGACTCCCTCGAGGTCTCGGTCTCACTCCCCGCCGAGGAGTCCGGCGAGCGATCCTCGAGTGTGTCGTCGGCGTCGTCGTCGGCACCCTTCGGCGCCGGCGGGAGTCTCGGGCCGCTCGCGTCGGCCGGCGGTACTGAGAACGCGGCGACGAACGAGACCACGCGAACCTACAGGACTGCCTCCGACGTCGAGCTCGGCGTCGAATCGAGTCCGCTCGTCGCCGGCGGGGAGACCGCGGTTCGGGTGACGATTCGAGGGACGCCGATTCCCGAGGCGACCGTCGCGGTCGACGACGAGGCCGTCGGCGAAACCGACGCAGAGGGCCGACTCACGGTTCCGATTCCGGACGACGGGGACGACAACGTCACCATCTCGGCCCGTCGTGACGGGCTCTCGGCCGAGCGGACCGTTCCCGTCGAGACGCTGGCGATCGAGGCCGACCACGAGTACAGTCTTCCGCTACCCACGCGAACGACGACGCTGACGGTCACGGCGGGCAACGAGACACTCTCCGGCGTCGCGGTCGAACGGGACGACGGCTCGGCCGTCGGCACGACAGGCGGCGACGGGACGGTGACGACGACGCTGCCGCTCGAGAACGCGGTCACCTACGCCGTCGCGTACGACGGTGGGACCGCCGAACTCGAGGTCGACCGGCTCTTCGGGATCGCAGCGGCCGTCGTCGGCGCGGGGCTGGGCGTTCTCGTCGGACTCGCCCTCCTCGCCCGTCGGCTGGGAGTGACGCCCCGTCGAGTGGGGGCGGCCGCCCGGTCGGTGATCGTTTCGACGATCAACGCCGTCGTGCTGGCGACCGACCGACTCGATTCGCTGCTCGAGCTCGTCGTCGCCCACGTCAGGGGTGGCTGGGCGTCGATGCGGGCGCTGCCGGGGGTACTCTACGCCCGTTTCCGGGCGTGGCGGCCGGCGTCGTTCGTCGGTGCGTTCCGAGAGTTGTGTGTGGCTTTCCTCGCCCGGCTCAGGTCGATGTTTACCCGCGGATCGGCCGGTGGCGGGGCGAGCGAGGACGCCGCCGGAGCCGCCGGCGGATCGGGTGACGGACCCGACGCGGACGGACGCATCCAGCTGACGGTTCGTCGGGCCTGGCGGGCGTTCGTCGGGATGGTGTCCCGGTGGGGCCGGCGCACGAAGACGAAGACGCCCGGCGAGGTCGCCCGGACGGCGACCGCGATGGGGTTCCCGGAGCGACAGGTGTACGCGCTCACCGACGCGTTCCGTGAGACGGAGTACGGCGGCGGTGTCTCCCAGGAACGAGCGGCGGAAGCGACCGACGCGCTCGAGTACTTGCGAGAGCGGGCGGCCGGCGACTCGAGGTCGGAGACCGAATCAGAATCGGAATCGGATACCGAGCCGGCGACAGGGACCGAATCAGCGACGAGAGGACCGAACGCCGAACCAGCGGAGAACACGACACTCGAGGAGGGCCCACAGTAATGGCGACCGCACGGCGATCGAAATCCGGAACGCTGCTCGTCGCCGTCGGCCTCCTCGCCCTACTCGGAACGGTCTCGATGCTTCTCGCATCACAGGTCTTTCCGGAGAGGGTTCTCGAGACGCTCGTCGAGACCACCGAATCGATCGACGCGGAGCGAGCGGCGACGGCCATCGCCATCGTCCTCACGCTGTGTGCACTCGTCTACGTCCGGGGCGGTTCGTCGACCGCCGACGATTCCGACCTCGAGCCGCTCGTCGAGACCGATCCGGAGGAGGCTGCGCGCCCGGTCACCGTCGTCGGAGCGGCGTTCGACATGCATCTCGCGGAGTCTCTCGAGGCGGTCGAGCGCGGCGACCGATCCGTCTCCCAGACGGGTCTCGAGACGACGCTCGAGGACGCCGTCGTCGAGGCGCTCCAGTTGCACCGAGACCGTTCGCGCGAGCGGGCGCTCTCGCTACTCGAGTCGGGCGAGTGGACCGACGACGGGGTCGCCGCGGCGTTTCTCGCGGACGATCTCGACTTCCCGCTCCGGTTTCGCGTTCTCGAGTGGCTCCGGCCGGAACTGGCCGCCGAGCGTGCGATCGAGCGGTCGGTCGCGGAACTCTCGGCGATTCTCGAACGCGAGGAGGTCTCGAGTGTCGGGACGAGCGCGGGGGCCGGCGTCGAACCTGCAGACGACGAAATCGAATCCGGCACGACAGCCACGCGCGGAGGGAACCGATGACTTTCCACCGGGTCCCGCGGTGGCGGACGGCCCTCGGCACGACGCTCGCGCTAGCCGGTATCGCGCTCTGGTTGACGACGCCCGAGTTGCTGGTTGCCGCGATGGTGCCGGTCGCCTACGTCGCCTACAGCGCGGCGACCAGCGCCGTCCCGGTCGACGACGTCCTGACCGTCGAGCGAACGGTCGACCGCGAGCGT
This sequence comes from Natronoglomus mannanivorans, assembly GCA_025517485.1. GTDB lineage: Archaea > Halobacteriota > Halobacteria > Halobacteriales > Natrialbaceae > Halomontanus > Halomontanus mannanivorans. The sequence goes on from JAOPKB010000002.1 coordinate 662,963, forward strand.
CCGTTCCCCGGCGAACGAGTGTCGGTCACGCTGACGCTGACGAACACCGGGTCGACCCCGCTGCCCGACGTTCGGGTCGTCGACGGCGTTCCCGAGGACCTCCCGGTCGCCGACGACTCGCCGCGGGCGTCGACCGCGATCCGCGCAGGGGGGTCGGCGACGGTGGAGTACGCGGTGACCGCCCGTCGCGGCGACCACGAGTTCGGCTCCGTGAGAGTTCGGACCCGGAGTATGAGCGCCTCGAGTTGCTACACGACCGACCTGACCGCGAGCGGGATCGACGAACTCACGTCGACGATCCCGGTCGACGAGTGGCCCCTCGGCGAGCGAACGATCCGACTCACCGGCCAGGTGCCGACCAACTCGGGCGGCGACGGCCTCGAGTTCCACACGACTCGAAGTTACCAGCCGGGCGATCCGATCGGGCGGATCAACTGGCGACGGTACGCCAAAGAGGGAGAACTGACCACGATCGACTACCGGGAGAACGAGGCGTCCAAGACCGTCGTCCTCGTCGACGCCCGGTCTGGAAACCACGTCGCGCGGGCCGCCGACGAACCGACGGCGACGGAGCTCTCGGTGTATGCCGCGGCCCGAGCGCTCGGCGGTCTCCTCTCCACCCGACAACACGTCGGCCTCGCGGCGATCGGCATCGACGACCCGACGACCGGGATCGATCCGGCCTGGATCCCGCCGGGAACGGGTGCGGAGACGAGAAGCCGTGCGCTCTCCGTCCTCGACCGGATCGCGGCGGCCGCCGCACCCGGAAGCGACGTCACCTCGCGTGCGAACGCCGGTGACGACTGCCGGCGCCTCGAGGCGTCGATCGACTCGAACGCGCAACTGCTCGTGGTGAGTCCCGTCCTCGATCGATACCCGCAGCGACTCGTCGAACGGTTTCGCGCCCGGGGTCACGACGTGACCGTCTTCGCCCCGAACGTCACCGACGGCGAGACGCCCGGCCAGACGATCGCAGCCCTCGAGCGGACGGGCGCGATCCGCAGGCTCCGGGAGACCGGAGCGACGGTCGTCGACTGGGACGTCGCCGTGCCGATCGAACTGGCGCTGAACCGGGCGTTCGACCCCGCTCTTGCAACCGCGTAATTTCCCATGCTCTCACCACTCACGACACTCGTCCGAACGATCGACGCGACGATCGGCCTGCCCGAGGAGACGTCGCGAATCCCGCCCGTGACCGCCGCGGTCGTGGGGACGATCGCGCTGGCGACACTACTCGGAATCGGCGTCGCCGTCGACGCCGCTGGCGACGTCGCGATCGGTCTCGTCCTCGGGATCGTTCTGGCGGTCGCGATCGCGTTCGCGGCGAGCGATCGACCGGTCACGATCGTGGCTGGAACCGGGCTCCTCTTGGTCGCCGCACCGCTTTTCGTCTACGTTCCCGTCTATCGCTTTTTCGACCTCGGTCGCCCGCTCTCGAGCGTCGTGGTCGTCTCTGGTGCCCTCGTCGGCTACGGTATCGTCCGGTTCCGGTTCGACGCGTTCGGGACCCGGGTGGGATACGTCGCGCTCGGACAGCTGTTCGGCGCGATCGCGGCGGCCTCGCTCGTCACCGTCGGACTGGTCTTCACCCGCGTGGAGACGGTGTCGGCCGTCTTCGGGGAGGCCGTGCCGTCGGTCGGTGACGCCATCGACGCCCTGCTCGTTCCGTCGCCCTCGGAGGCGGCGCTCGTCGAGTTCTCCGCCCTGCTCGCGCTCGCGGTGGTCGCCGTCTGGCTGGCCCTCGCCGCCCTCCCGATCGTCCAGCTCGTTCCCGGTCGTCACGAGACGGCCGTCAGCGACGCTCTCGACATCGTCGACAACGTCCTCGGGGCCACGTTCGCCCTCTGTGTCCTCACGTTCGTGGTCTCGCTCGCCGCTCTCGGAAACGTCAACCGCCTCGAGGCGGTCTACTACGATCTCTCACCGACGCTGCACGCGGTGCTCTCGACGGTCGTGGAGTCCTCGCTCTTGCGGCTCCTCCTCGTGCAGGTGATCCTCGTCAGTTTCGTCGTGGCGGTCGCCGTCGAACTCCTCGCCGCCGTCGGGACGCGACGGCTCGACGACGCGCCGAGTCGGATCGTCCCGGCGATCCTGTGGGGGCTCCTGTTCGTGGTGGCGATCGCCGTCGCCGCGCCGTCGGTCCTCGAGTCGGTTGCGGGGTCGCTCGAGCCGGCTCAGGAACGGGCGCTGACCACCGCGACCGAGGAGTTCGGGCCGGTGGTCGTCGGACTGCTCGCCGGCGTCGTCGGCCTCTGGTTCGCTGGGGTCGCCCTGCTCGCGATCCCGGCGGCCAGCGGGCTGGGGTTCGTTCCCGACCGCACCGCCGGCGTGCGGCTGGTGATGGGTGGGACGTTCCTCGCGACCGTCGCCGGTGCGGTCGGCGGGATCGGAACGGTGGTTCTGGTCGGCGGGATCGTCGCGACGATGGTGATCTGGGACGTCGGCGAGTTCGGACTGGGTCTCACCGAAGAACTCGGTCGATCGGCGCCGACGCGCCACGGCGAACTCGTCCACGTCGCCGGGAGCGTCGTCGTCGGCGGGCTGCTGTTCGCGGGGACGATCGCGACCGCCGGCTTCCTCGCGGGGACGACCCTCGAGGGTGCGCTCGTCCTGCCGGCGCTCGTGTTCGCGACGGTCGCGGCGGTCGCGTTGACGATCGCGATCAGAGGATGAGGTAACCTCGCCGTCTCAGCGCGAGACCGTCTCCATTGCCGGCACGGTCGTCGCCTCGAGGATCGTCTCGATCACGTCTTCTTTCGTCGTTCCGTCGACGTTCGCTCTCGCGGTCGTCACGAGTCGGTGGGTCATCACCGGCCGCGCGACCGCCTTCACGTCGTCTGGCGCGACGTAGTCCCGGCCGTGGATTACGGCGCGAGCGCGCGAGGCCTCGAGCAGTCGCTGGATCCCCCGGGGGGAGACCCCGGCCGCGACGGCGTCGTGCTCGCGGGTGGCGCGGCCGAGCTCGATCATGTAGTCTTTGAGTTTCCCGTCGACAGTGACGAACTCCGGGACCTGCTGGAGGTCGGTGACAGTCCGGCCGTCGACGACCTGGTCGACCGTCGGCGAGGCGGTCAGCCGGTCGGTTCGCCGGTCGAGCAGTTCGCGCTCTCCGTCGGCGTCCGGATACCCCATCTCGGTCTTGACGATGAACCGGTCGCGCTGGGCCTCCGGAAGCTCGAAGGTCCCCTCCTGTTCGACGGGGTTCTGGGTGGCGATCACGAAGAACGGATCCGGCAGCTGGCGGGTCTCGCCGTCGACGCTGACCTGTTTCTCCTCCATCGCCTCGAGCAGCGCGGCCTGGGTCTTCGGCGGCGCGCGGTTGATCTCGTCGGCGAGGACGACGTTCGCGAAGATCGGCCCCTCGTTGAACTGGAACTCGTGGGTGTCCTCGTTGTAGACGTGCGAGCCCGTGATGTCCGAGGGGAGCAGGTCGGGCGTGAACTGGATCCGATTGAACTCGAGGCCGAGTGTCTGTGCCAGACACCGGGACGTGAGCGTCTTCCCGGTTCCGGGGACGTCCTCGAGGAGGACGTGACCGCTTGCGAGCGTACCGGTCAGGACGGTCTCGAGGAACTCGCGGTTCGTGATGACGGCGCCACTGATCGACTCGAGGACGTCCTCACAGGTGGCTGCTGCGTCGGCGACGGAGATCGGGGCTGTCGACATCTGTTGACGTATCGTTTCGACCCGACCTATGTATGTGTAGTGGCAGGACGCGGCTCCCGTCCCTGATCTCGTACCAGAGTTCGACGCATTCGAGTCTCGGGCAGTGGCCCTGTAACTCCCACGAACTCTCTAGAACGTCCACTCGAGGTGACCTATCTCGAAATTCGACTGTACGCCTTCCAGTAATTACACAGACATGTGGGAAACCATTAAGGTTACGATCGGCATACGACTGCTATGGGTGAGACTAACATGCAATTCGATCGTCGTGAAGTACTCCGCACTACGGCCGGTGGAGCCGCCGTACTGATCGGACTCGGAAGCGTTGGCGGGGCGAGCGCACAGGACTCGATTTCGGTGACCGCCGTCTGGACCGACGACGAGGAAGCGGACTTCCTCGCGGTCGTCGACCACGTCGAGGAGGAGACAGGTCTCGAGATCTCCTACGAGCCCCGAGACACGGAAACCCTCCTGACGTCGACGTTGATGGACTACGAAGCGGGGGTCGCGACCGCGGACGTCGTCGTCCTGCCCACGGAGGGACGGGTCCGGCGAGACGGCGCGGCGGGCCACCTCGAGCCGCTGGGCGATCTGTGGAACGAAGACGAGTACTCGACCGACCACGATACGGTGGCGGTCGACGGTGAGGTCTACGCCGCACCGTTCGGAATGGACCTCAAGCCCGGGTTCTGGTATCGCCCGTCGTTTTTCGACGAGCACGACCTCGAGGAGCCAGACGACTACGACGCGTTCCTCGAGTTACTCGCGGAGATCGACGGGATCGAGGACGTCGAAGCGCCGCTGGCCTCGGGTAACGGGGACGGCTGGCCCCTCAGCGACGTGACGGAAGCGTTCATTCTCCGCCAGGACGACGGCCACCAACTCCAGCGGGACCTCATCGAGGGTGACGCGGAGTTCACCGACGAGCGCGTGGTCACCGCCTTCGAAGAACTGCAGGAACTCCACCTCGAGGGGTACTTCAGCGAACTCCGGGACTTCGGCATCCAGTACGAGTTCTTCTGGGCGAACGAGACGCCGCTTTACTTCATGGGGTCGTGGACGCCGGCGTTCGGCGCGATCGAGGATCCGGAGGATCTGGATTACTTCATGCTCCCCGGAACGGAGGCGATGGTGTCGAGTATCAACTGGTTCACCGTGCCGGCGTACACGGAGTCGACCGACGCGGCGAGAGAGGCTGTCGAGAGTATCATCTCGCCCGACGGCCAGCAGGTCTGGACCGAACGTGGCGGCTTCGTTCCCTCCTCGCTCGAGGTCTCCGAAGACGCCTACGAACTCGACATCATGCGCGACCTCACCGAGCAAGCCGACGAGGTCGAACTCGTGCCGGACCTCGACGACGCGCTGGGGGACCCGTTCCAGGCGGAGTTCTGGTCGCAACTGCTCGGGCTCTGGGCGGAACCGGACCGGGACGTCCAGCCGATCGTCGAGTCACTCGACGGCGTGTTACAGGATACCGTCGGAGAGTAACGTGGCTGGCGCTGGCGACGACGGCAGCGGCAGCGATGGCGTCCTCGACTCCCTCGTCATCGTCGGGCAGGAGATTCGACGCAGCAGCGCCAACGCCGTCGCCGTCGACGTCCTCTACGTGTTTACGACGGCGTTTTTCACTACGCTCGCGGTTCGCGGGTTCTGGCCCGCGCTCGTCGCCGCACTCCCCCTCGCAGTCTTGCTCTCGTTCGCCTGGATGTCCTCGCGACTGTTCCTGCTCACGAACCTCGTCGTTGTCGTCCTGACCGTGGGGGCGACTCGAGCGGGGTACGTGCCACTGTGAGAGTCGATACTGCACGGTTTCTTCTTTCAGAATTGGTCGTACAACTCGCGGTCAGTACAGGTGGAGACATTATCGATGAAGATATGTCTATCTCGTACGATCCCTTTGACAGGTCGTTTTCGGTAATCTCGAGCATTCCACAAAGTTCATCCCCACTCAATAACGAAATTTTTGTATGGATTTGAGTCCGGTTGATACTTTTCTTGGTGGTGCAGCCAAAGCGATTGCTGCTGTAGTTATCCTATTTGTTTTGTGGTTTTATTTTTCTATCAATATGTGGGTGTTTTACTTCATCGGAGGGATCGCTGCCGGACTCATTGGACTGTATGTAGTTATTGCAGTTCATCACTCCTATATTCGGTCTGCATGATCAATCTACGATAAGGAGCAGGTACTCTGATCGGTAATACCGATAAGTTCGCAGATGTATTTAGCAGATTGACGCATTTCTTTCCAAGCGCTCTACGATAGAACGCTACGGCCAGTACAGCAGAAGGAGTTACCGCTGTGGTTGGGCCACAAGCACAGCACCCGTGAACGAGCGAAGCGAGTGAGCGACCTTTTTAGCGTAGATTTTTGGAGGAGCGGTGAGCGAGCAGCGCGAGCGAACCCGACGAGAAAAAGGTACTTCTGTACACGTAGTTACCAGAAAGTAGGCGAGAATGCCCCGTCCTCAAGGAGCGAACGGTAGTGAGCG
>JAOPKB010000020.1 GCA_025517485.1 Natronoglomus mannanivorans
CCCTCAAGGAGCGAACGGCGTCAGCCGTGAGCGAGTAGGGTGGGGTAGTTCACGTCCGGCTCCTCCGGCTCCGAACCGTCGTGTCGACTGTCACCGTTCCTCGAGACTCGCCGTTACTGCGATCGGCCGGCGGCGGTCTCGTCGTCGTCCCCGCCCCTGCTCTCGTCCTCGTTTGCGGACACTTTTCCCTCGTCGACGTCCCGCTCTCGAGCGGCCCGTTCGCGCCGGGCTGGATCGCCGTATCCGCCACCACCCGGCGTCAGCACGGTGATCGTCGTCCCCGCCGAGACGGACTCGGTCGTCTTGGCACCGACCGCTCGGCCGTCTACGAGGTTCCGGCCGACCGCACCCGGCTCGCCGCCGCTGGCTCCCGCAGGCTGGGTCCGCCGGCGTTCGGTCAACAGCGAGACGACGGCCTCGGTCTCGACGGTCACCGAGCGCTCGAGGCCCAGCCCGCCACGGAACTCGCCGTCGCCGCCGGTGTCGGGACGGAGCGCGTAGCGCTCGACGCGAAGCGGGTACTCGGTCTCGAGGGCCTCGACCGGCGTGTTGAGCGTGTTCGTCATGCCGACCTGAACGCCGTCCGTGCCGTCGCCCGTGGGACGGCCACCGGAGCCGCCGCCGATGGTTTCGTAGTAGGTGAATCCGGTTTCAGTACTCGTCTGACCGTCTGGCCCGGTGGAAGGCCCGCGGCTGCCGATAATCAGGTTGTTCATCGTCCCCTGGCCCTGCGCGGGAACGCGGTCGGGGACGCAGTCGGCCAGCGCCGCGAAGACGACGTCGGTCACCCGCTGGCTGGTCTCGACGTTCCCGCCGACGACGGCGGCGGGCGGGGACGGATTCAACAGCGATCCCTCCGGAGCGTGAACGTCGATCGGCTCGTAACAGCCGTGGTTCGGCGGGATCTCGGGATCGGTCACCGACCGGATCACGAAGTAGACCGCACTGGTCGCGACCGACAGCGGCGCGTTCACGTTGCCCGCGACCTGCGAGGCGGTCCCCGAGAAGTCGACCGAGACCCGCGCGCCGTCGACCGTCACCGACACCGCGATCGGCACGTCCTCGTCGGTGATCCCGTCGCCCTCGAGGACGTCGTCGGCCTCGTAGGTCCCGTCGGGGAACGCCTCGAGTTCGGCAGTGATCCGCTCGCGGGAGTAGTCGACGACGGCGTCGACGGCGGTCTCCAGGTCGACCGAGAGATCGGCCATCAGTTCGCCGACGCGCACCTCGGCGCGCTCGGTGGCCGCCAGCTGAGCGCGAATGTCGGCGCGGCGTTCCGCGGGGTTGCGGACGTTCGCCAGCAGGAGTTCGAGGACGTCCGCGTCGAGCTCGCCCCCGCGGACGAGCCGGATGCCGGGGATCCGCAACCCCTCTTCGTAGATCTCGGTGGCGCCGGCGGGCATGCTCCCCGGCGTCGAACCGCCGACGTCGGCGTGGTGGGCCCGCGAGACCGCGTAGCCGACGATCTCCCCTCGCGGCGCGACCGGCGAGACGAGCGTGACGTCGGGCAGGTGGGTGCCGCCCGCGAACGGATCGTTGAGCACGAAGACGTCGCCCGGTTCGGGCTCTCGGTCGCGCTCTCGCTCGAGGATCGCTTCCACTGCACGGGGCATCGCCCCGAGGTGGACTGGGATGTGCTCGGCCTGCGCGATCAGTCGCCCGTCGGCGTCGAACAACGCGGTCGAGCAGTCTCGGCGTTCCTTGATATTCGGGGAGTGGGCGCTGCGGATCAGGACCTGTCCCATCTCCTCGGCGACGCTCTCGAGTTGGTTGCGAACGATCTCGAGGGTGATCGGGTCGATGTCGCGGGTTGCGTTGCGGTCGGCGGCGGCGTCGGTCTCAGGATCGGTCATCGACGCTCACCTCCGTCGGGTGTGGAATCGAGTCCTGGGTCTGAATCAGAGTCAGAATCGGATCCGGACCCGGACAGAGACTCGAGCACTACCGTTCCGTCCTCGCGAACGTTCCCCGACCAGCCCGGCGGAACGACGGTCGTCGACTCGCGTTGTTCGAGGACCGCGGGACCGTCGATGGTCGTCCCGACCGGGATCGACGGTCGGTCGTAGATCGGCGTCTCGTAAAACGTCCCGTCGAAACGTGTCTCCCGCGTTCCGACCTGCGGGTCTCCGTCGTCCGGTTCGTACCGGATCTCGTCGACGTCGCGCTCGACGACCGCCGTCACCCGCAGCGTCACGAACTCGATCGGCTCCTCGGTCCGGTAGCCGTAGGCGCGCTCGTGGGCTTCGTGGAAGCGCTCGCGGAGCGTCTGCGGATCGAATCGGTCGTCGGTCGCATCGTCACCACTGACGAAAACGGGGACGTCTACGTCGAGTTCGAAACTTTGGCCCGCGTACCGGAGATCGGCTGCGAACTCGAGGGTCGCCGCCTCGGGCTCGTGAACGCCCGCCAGCGCCTCGTCTGCGAGCTCGTCGTAGCGCGCACCGATCGCTTCGGGGTCGGCGTCGGCGAGCGCCACGCGGTGGGTTCGCGCGGCGTCGAACTGCTCGTCGGCCGCCAGGAGGCCGAACGCCGAGAGGACCCCCGACGGAAGCGGAACGACGACGGTGTCGATCTCGAGGCGCTCGGCCAGCGCCGCCGCGTGGAGCGGCCCCGCGCCGCCGAACGCGACGAGGCCGAAGTCGCGAGGATCGTAGCCGCGCTCGACGGTGACGCTGCGGATCGCTCGGACCATCGTCGCGTTCGCGACGCGGTAGACGCCGTCGGCGGCCTCGAGCGCGGAGTCGAGGCCCGCCTCGTCGGCGAGAGTCTCGAGTGCAGCCGTCGCCGCTGCGGGTTCGAGTTCGAGTTCGCCGCCGAGTGCGGCGTCGGGACCGATATAGCCGAGGACGACGTTCGCGTCCGTCACCGTGGGATCGATCCCGCCGTGGCCGTAACAAGCCGGTCCGGGGTCGGCGCCGGCAGACTGCGGTCCGACGCGGAGGGCACCGCCGGCGTCGACGCGCGCGATGCTGCCGCCGCCGGAGCCGACCGTGTGCAGGTCGACCATCGGAAGCCGAATCGGGTGGCCGTCGATCTCCGTCTCGGTCGTCCGTTCGATTCGGCCGTCACGGACGAGGCTCACGTCGCTCGAGGTGCCGCCCATGTCGAAGGTGACCAGCCCCTCGAGAGTCCGGTTGGCGGCGGCCACCGCCGTCCGGTTCGCGCCGACGACGCCCGCGGCAGGCCCCGAGAGAACCGTCGTCGCCGCGTGCTCGCGGACCGTCTCAGCGTCGGCGATGCCGCCGTTTGACTGCATGATCCGCGGGGCCGGAACACCCGCCTCGCGGGCGCGTTCGGCCAGTCGACCCACGTAGTCGTCGATCGTCGGCCGGACGAAGGCGTCGACGGCGGTCGTCGAGGTTCGCTCGTACTCCCGAAACTCCGCGAGCACCTCGTGTGACGCCGAGACGGGAACCTCGAGGCGCTCACGCAGGCCGTCGGCTAGCCGCGCTTCGTTCGCGGGTGTCGCGTAGGAGTGGAGGAAGGCGATGGCGACGCTCTCGGCGTCGCAGGCCTCGATTTCAGTGGCGACCGCGTCGATATCCTCGTTGGTCACCGGCCGTTCGATCCCTTCGTGCGTGGCTCGCTCGCCGACCTCGAACCGGCGACGGCGTGGAATCAGCGGCTCGGGGCGCTCGGCCTCGAGATCGTAGAGGGCCGGTCGGTCCTGCCGACCGATCTCGAGGACGTCGCGAAAGCCCGCCGTCGTCACGAGGGCCGTCTTCGCGCCGGCGCGCTCGAGGAGAGCGTTGACGGAGACGGTCGTCGCGTGGGTGAACGCCGTGATCGAGGCGGGATCGACCCCCGCACGGTCGCAGGCGGTCTCGATGCCGACGAGGACGCCCTCGCTCTGGTCGGCCGTCGTGGGGACTTTTGCGGTCACGAGGTCGCCGCCGGCGGTCGAGAGCGTGATGTCGGTGAAGGTCCCGCCGACGTCGACGCCGATCCGGATCTCGTCGGTCTCGCGTTCGCGTCCGTCCTCGAGTTCGTCGTCTCCCGTCATGTGGTCGTTGGCTGTGACCAGTATCTATCGGGTCAAAAGGGTTGTCGCGTGGCGAGTGTTGGGTGCCGAGTGTCGAGTGTCTGGCGTTAAATATCGGGTGTTGGGTGCCGAGTGTCGGGTCTTGAGTGCCGAGTGTCGAGTGTCTGGCGTTAAGTATCGGGTGTCAGGTGTCGGGTGAGAGAACGGTCGTCCGGAACGCGAGACGACAGCGTGGTGTATTCGCGGCGGTCGATTCAACTATCGCTGACCGGCGTCGCACATAACGCTCTTAATACTGTAGGTTGTACGGTCGGGCATGGCAGACAAGCCGACCTCCGGTGAGATTCTCGGAATTCCGTACAACTTCGAGCGACCGAGCATGGGCCGAATGCTCTCTTCGTACTGGCAACCCGGCGAAGGGATGCTCGTCGAGAAACCGTTCGGCGTCGGCTACACCCTGAACATGGCCAACTGGCGGTCGTGGATCGTCGTCCTCATCGCCGGTGCACTGCTCTGGCAACAAGAACAGAGCGAGAGCGCACCCGACACGACCGACGAAAGCGACCCCGTCGAGGTCATCGTCGACGACGACGAGTAGCGAAGACCGGCGTTCTGATTTTTCCAGTCGGTGAGCGCCGGTTCCGTCGGTCACTCTCGAGGAGTTCCCTCCTCGACTGTATCCGAGATTCGTTCGGAGGCCGCTTCGGTGCGATAGCCCCCTCTCTTCGGGCACAAAAAGAACACCGAGACCAGCAGTCGACGTGTGTGATCGGAAATATTATTATTGCGATAGTTGTTCCGATAGCTGGGGGAACGATGAACAAAATCGACGAGGAGACTGACCTGAACATGGGGCGGGATATCCTCGCACAGTACGCAGATCGCGGGTACACTGTCGAAGACGTGAGAATCGAACATCCGGTACTAGAGGATCGGCCGAAGCGAGCCGAGGTGACAGTCGAACTCACGCTCGCCGAACCGGTGTCCTCGGTACTGGATCGAATCGAAAGCGACGGCGAAAGCGAGTTCGATCCGCTGGACTGAGCGCGACGAAGTGATCCGAACGCTCGAGACAGACTTTTTTCGAGTCGGGATACGTCGGACCCTCGAGTGGGCTCGGGACGAATCGAGCCGATTCGAGAGCGATGAGGGCGAGACTGAATACGAACGCGGATACGGACGCGGAGATGAACACAGACCCGAACGCGAACACGGACCCACCGGTCACCGGTCGACTTCACCCATGATACAGTCGAGGCTCCCGATCGCGGCGACGAGATCTGGAACGAACTCCCCGCGGGCGATCTCGGGCAACGCCGAGAGGTTCGAAAAACAGGGACTCCGGATCTTGAATCTGGCTGGCGTATCCGTCCCGTCCGATCGGATGTAGATCCCGAGTTCACCCTTCGCACCCTCGACGGCGCGATAGGTCTCCGTGTCCGCCTCGGGTTTGAGCGTCCGCGGGACGTTCGACTGGACCTCGCGATCCTCGGCGGGCCAGTCCTCGAGCAAGTCCAGACACTGTGCGACGATCTTCGCGGACTGCTCGACTTCCTGCATCCGGACGAGCACGCGCGCGTAGTTGTCGCCGGCGTCCTCGGTGACGACGTCCCACTCCAAGTTCTCGTAGTAGCCGTAGGGGTCGTCCCGGCGGAGGTCGTAGTCGACGCCGGAACCGCGGGCGACGGGCCCGGTGCAGCCGTACTGTTTGGCGACCTCGGGCTCGAGGACGCTCGTGTCGACACACCGGATCTGAAAGATTTCGTTGGTGACCAGCAGATCGTGGTACTCGTCGATCTTGGCGGGAAGGCCCTCGAGGAAGTCCCGCGCCCGTTCGAAGAACTCCTCGCGGGGTTCGGGCAGGTCCCAGGCGACGCCGCCGAGTCGGAGGTAGTTGAACATCATCCGCTGGCCAGTCAGCTCCTCGAGGATGTCGAGGACGAGTTCCCGATCGCGCATCGCGTACTGGAAGACGGCGGTGAACTCCCCGAAGACGTCGAGCGCGTAGGTTCCAAGCGCGATGAAGTGCGAGGCCAGCCGCGAGAGCTCGGCCCCCATCGTCCGGATGACCTGCGCGTACTCGGAGACCGCAAGGTCTGCGAGGTCTTCGGCCGCTCGAGCGTAGGCCCACTCGTTGCACAGGCCCGAAGAGACCCAGTCCCAGCGGTCGGGGAAGGGCATGATCTGGTGGCGGTAGGTTCCCTGCTGGCACATTTGCTCTTCACAGCGGTGGATGTAGCCGATATCGGGTTCGGCGTCGACGACGGTCTCGCCGTCTAACACCGCCTTCACGTGGAGGACGCCGTGCGTCGAGGGATGGTGAGGTCCGATGTTGAGGAACATCGTGTCCGTCTCGGCGTCGTGGCTATCCGCCGCGATCGGATTGGCGTGTTCGGCGAGCGTGACGATCTGCGGCTTTTCTCGATTGTACGACCGCGAAAGCGGGTGGCCCTGCCAGGTCTCGGGGAGGAGGATCCGTCGGAGGTCGGGGTGGTCCTCGTACCCGATACCGACGAGGTCGTAGGCCTCGCGTTCGTGCCAGTCTGCGGTCCGGTAGACGGGTTCGGCGCTCTCACTGATCGGGGCGTCGCGAGCCGTCGGGACGACGACACTGACCTCCCGCGTAGGATCCGCGTAGGACTTCAGGTGGTAGATCGTCTCGAACCGGTCGGCGTACTCCTGGGCGGTAACGCAGGAACAGTGGTCGAATCCCGCTTCGTCGCGGAGTCGACGCAGGACCGCCTGGACCTCGTCCGGTCGGACGACGACGCCAGGTGCGTTCAGGTGGTCGTCGCGGGAGCGTACCCGATCGCCGAGAAGGTCCTCGAGTCGATCCCCCAGCGGTCTCTGGTCGTCGGTGGTTCGCTCGAGTTCCCGTCGTGAAGCCATACCTGAAGATTCGGACGAACGGGCCGAATCGATTTTGCCCCACTCACTAGTGAGTTTATAAGTATAGACGCCGAGCGAGTCGCGATCTATCGATGCTGACGAATAGCTGCGGGCGGACGTGAGCCGGATACTGCGGAGAGTCGAGTCGTGGTCACGAGACGTCACCAGTGTGCCGGACACTCGCGGGTTTCGGGCGAGCGTTACGAACGGAGATGTCGAGTCTCGCAGGGCCGCAGTATTATCCGGCAGTCGGTCGTAACGGGCGTATGAGCACACGTATTGCTCTCGATGACTGGGACCGGGTCGTCGAGGAACTCGAGGCGTTCGGTCGTGGCGGCGAGGTGACGACCGACGAGGACGCGGTTCGTCTCGAGTTCGGGAACGCTCGAGTGACGGTCACTCGAGCGGGCGAGGTCCGCACCGGAATGCCACTCCACGACTTCGAGCAGACGGGCGAAGCGACTCTCGTACTCGATCACGATGCCGGAGAACTCACGGTCGAGGGCGACGACGGTGAGTACACGTTTCGACGTCCGGGCGGGTGACGGAGAGGGCGGATCGGAGAGCCGGCGTCACGCCTCGCCACGAGCCCGCTCGAACGTCGCGATCGCCTTCTCTCGACGCTTCGCGTGGTCGACGATCGGGGCCGGATACCCCACGTCGGGGCGCTCGTCGTGCTCGAGTTCGTGCCACGAGTGGATCGTTTCGGGCTCGAGATCGGCGAGTTCGGGGACGTACTCGCCGATATACTCGGTATCCGGATCGTAGCGTTCACCCTGCGTCATCGGGTTGAAGATCCTGAAATACGGCTGGGCGTCGGTGCCAGTCGAGGCGGCCCACTGCCAACCGCCGTTGTCGTTTGCGGTGTCGTGATCGACGAGTTTCTCGCGGAACCAGTCGTAGCCCTCGCGCCAGTCGATCAAAAGGTCCTTCGTCAGAAACGACGCGACGATCATCCGCACACGGTTGTGCACGTACGACTCGGCGAGGAGCTGGCGCATTCCCGCGTCGACGATCGGGTACCCCGTCTCACCGGTTTTCCAGGCCTCGAGGGCGTCTTCGTCGGTTCGCCACTCGATGTCGCGGTCGTACGCCGTGTAGTTCTCCGTGACGAGCGACGGATTCGCCGCGAGGACGTGCGTGTAAAACTCCCGCCAGGCGAGTTGCGTCTGGAACTCGGTCACGGACTCGCGTTCGCGCTCGTCGTCGGCGTCGGCTCTGGCCGCTTCGGTCGCCTCCCACACCCGTCGAATGCCGATCGTGCCGAACTTCAGATCGGCCGAGAGCCGCGAGGTACACCCCGCTGCCGGGTAGTCTCGCCGTTCGTCGTAGCGATAGATCGGATCCGCACAGAACGCCGACAGTCGGTCCGCAGCGGCGTCGGTGCCCGCGTCGGGAGTCGATCCGTCGGGTTCGTCGAACCCCAGCTCCGCGAGGGTCGGAAGCACACCGTCCCCAGAAACAACGGACTCCGGCGGCGAAGCCGGGTCTTCCTTCTCGCGGTCGAGCCACTTCTTCCCGAAGTACGTGAAGACGGCGTAGGGGTCGCCGTCGTTGGTGGTAATGGTGCCGGGTTCGTGGAGGACGGCATCGTGAAACGTCTCGGTGGGAATCCCCGCTTCCGCGAGCGCCTCGCGGACCGCGTCGTCGCGTTCGACGGCGAGCCCGGAGTAGTCGCGGTTCCAGCCGACCCGGTCGACGTCGAACCTCGACGCCACGGACGGGATCACGTCGACCGGATCGCCCCGCTCGACGAGCAGGTCGCCGCCGCGGTCGCGGTAGGCCGCCCGAAGCGCCGAGAGAGCCTCGAGCAGGAACGCCATTCGGGGCGGGCTAGCGTAGGTCAATACGTCGTCGTCGAAGACGAAGACCGGAAGCACGTCCGCGCGGTTTGCCAGCCCGAGATTGTCCGTCAGTCGCAGGTCTCGGCGGTGCCAATGAAGGTACATACGAGGACTGACGCCGGCTGCTCTCAAGCTTCCGTCGGTGAGAACGAGGACTGACGCCGGGTCGACGAACCGCGACCAGCAACCGACGACGCTTTGGGGCCACCGGACGGCCCCTCGCACATGGCCATCCAGTTCGTGACGGGCAACGAGGGGAAAGTTCGCGAAGCCGAGGAGTACCTCGAGGGGATCGAACCCGTCGAACAGGTCTCGTTCGACTACACCGAGATTCAGAGCGATTCGTTGGCGGAGATCGCCGCACGCGGCGCTCGAGAGGCGTTCGTGGAACTCGGCGAGGAGGAGCCGGTCCTCGTCGACGACGCGGGACTGTTCGTCGACGCACTCGGCGGGTTTCCGGGGCCGTACTCGGCGTACGTCGAGGACACCGTTGGCGTCGAGCGCCTCTGGCGACTCGCGAAGGGAGAGGAGAACCGCCGAGCGCGATTCGAGACGGTACTCGCGTACGCAGACGAGACGGGAACGGAGACGTTCGAGGGGACGGTCGCCGGAACGCTCGTCGCCCCGCGCGGCGAGGGCGGGTTCGGGTACGACCCGATCTTCGAGTACGACGGAACGACGATGGCCGAGATGAGTACAGAGCAGAAAAACTCGATATCTCATCGCGGCCGTGCGCTCGCTGCGTTCGCTGAGTGGTTCGACGATCGCTAAGAAACATCGAATTTTCTCGATTTGTTTCTCTCTCGAGTGATCGGTGTCGAGTGACAGGACCCGAATCCAATCGAATGTATGCATAGTTGAGGGCTGGAAATGCGCCGATCGAAAGTAACCGCTCCGCAATCGCGGTGGTCTCGGAATAGACGATAGAGTTATATCGAGAGAGTCCGATATGATTATGTGGTGGATCAGATCGAACAGCGGTCGACAGCACCAGATTTAGATCGTAAATTCACAATATGAATTCGAACGACTCACTCGAGGAAGCCTGCTGTGCGCTCGAGTCGCTGTACGACGACATCGACGTCGACGAGACCGTGAGAGCGCTCACGGAGCGCCGACGCGATGCGGCGACGATCGACGGACAGGCGACCGTCTTCGGTGCGCTCGCGAACGAACACCGGGTGCGGGCGCTAGAGGCGCTACGCGAGGGCGAACTCTGTGCCTGCGAGTTACAGATCGTCCTCGAGGCACCGCAGTCGACGGTGGCGACGCACCTCCGGACGCTGCGGGATGCGGGGCTCGTGAAGACCCGGAAGAAGGGAAAGTGGACCTACTACCGCGTGGCCGACACGGCGGTCTTCGACCTGCTCGATCTCGGGGCGGCCGTGGACGTCCCGGGGTCGGAGTGACCGCGGAATCGTAGACGGAACCCAGAACACCATGACAGACACGAACACGACGTCGACCGAGGCATCGTCCAGCGAACAGGAGCAAGCAGGAACCCGGGGACGGGATCGACGAGACGACCACGACCGGCGAACGGCGGTTCGCGAACGCTACGGCGAGATCGCCGCCGACGAGGGGACAGGGGACGACCGCGAACGTAACGTCGAAGACGACGGTGAGGACTGTTGTAGCCCGGCCTGTTGTGACGACGACCGAGAGGCGACACCGGTCCCGCCCGACGCCGACGCCCAGAGCCTCGAACTCGGGTACGAACCGGACGACCTCGAGGACGCCCCCGACGGCGCGAACCTCGGACTCGGCTGTGGGAATCCGGTCGCCATCTCGAACCTCGAGCCCGGCGAGACGGTCCTCGATCTGGGTTCCGGCGGCGGGTTCGACTGCTTCCTCGCGGCCCGCGAGGTCGCCCCCGGCGGACGGGTGATCGGCGTCGATATGACGCCGTCGATGCTCAAGCGCGCCCGGGAGAACGCCACCGAGACTGATCAGGATCTCGAGGACGTCGACCTCGAGTTCCGACTCGGGGAGATCGAACACCTGCCGGTGGCCGACGGAGCGGTCGACGCGATCATCTCGAACTGCGTCGTCAATCTCTCGCCGGACAAACCGCAGGTGCTCTCGGAGGCCTTCCGGACGCTTCGATCCGGCGGCCGACTCTCGATCTCGGATCTCGTCGCGACCGAGCCGCTTCCGGCGGCTGTCCGAGAGGATCCGGACCTCGTCTCGGCCTGCGTCGGCGGCGCGGCGACGATCGAGGAGATGGAGGGGTGGCTCGAGGCGGCCGGTTTCCGGGAGGTGTCGATCACCGTCGAGGGCGAGTGGGGCGGGGAGTACGACGGCGAGGAACTGCCGATCGTTTCGGCGCGGATCGAGGCGCGAAAGCCGGAGACGGTAGACGACTAGCGGTCGGAGGTGCTGGAAACCGGCCCTAATGACGGCGTCGGGTTCGACGTCCACGTCCGGGGGTGGTGATCCTGTCGACTCGAGTACGCCGCCGTTCGCTCGTCCGTTCGATCTTAGCGGGTGAGACGACGGCCCGTGAGACTGCTCGAGCGGCGGTTACTGTCCGTCGAGCTGGCTGTACTCGCCTCTACTCTCGTGTCTCACTCGGTACGTCGGTGATCAAAACCGAATGTGTGAGGTCGAACTCGGGCCCTCGTCGTCTTCGTTCTCGTCGTCGTCGCGTGGCCCCTCGTGGAGATACGTCACGTCCTCGTCGGTCAGGTACACCTGTCCGTTTTCGACGGCGATATCGACCGACGGGAGCGTCGACTCCGCTGCCGGACCGTTTGCGCAGTAACCCGAGCAGCTATCGAAGATCGAGCCGTGTTTGGGACAGACGATTCCACCGTCGCGGACGATCGCCCCGACGCCCTCGCGGGAGAGACGCTGATTTTCGTGCGTACAGCGGTTGACCCACGCCTCGACGTCCGAATCGGCGTTTTCGTCCTCGCAGGGAACGAGTACCACTTCGACGTCTTCGCCACGGCCGTTACGGGCGGTGAACAGCCAGGAGCCGTCGTCGAGCACGGTATCGACGCTCGTCAGTCGGTAACGCGTGGCCATGGTCGCCGATACGTTCGCACGTAATTTTGGCGTGTCGATACGCGGACACGGACCGAGTATCGTCCACCCTCGAGGTCGAGAACGAGAGCGAGACCGGATCGAACCGGAATCCGACTCACGCCCGCGGATCGCGATCCGGACCCCGATACTCGCCGCCGACGACGGCCTCGTGGAGGCTCTCGGGATCGAACAGCCGGGCGAAGGCATCGGGCGGCCGGACGCTGACGGAGATCCGCGGCTGGAGCGTCAACCCGGCTTTCGCAGACCGGAGCGTGTCGTCGAACGACAGCAGGTGGGCCGCCTGGCCGCGATACGCGGAGGCCAGCGCGGGATGATCGCCCTCGGGATGGTCGACATCGATACGGTCGGCCTCGAGGCGCTCGCGGTGGTCGGCGGCGAGCGCGGGGTCGGCGAGGTCGGCGACGAGGGCTTCGGTGTCGTCCAAGAGGGCGTCGCTGGCGGCCAGTTCGACCCACGAGTGTGCGCGGACGTGATCGAGAGCCTCGCGAGCGTCGCCACCGACCAGTAGATCCGCCGCCAGAACGTCCGCGTCCGCGACGACGCGGGCGGGGTTGGGACGGTCAGGCATCGGTGTCCTCCCGATGTTGGGGTTCTGGTTCTCGTTCCCGTCTCCGTTCGAGTTCCTCCCGAATGGTCTCGAGAGCGACCGTCCCGTCGGTCGTAGCGCTCCGGTCGAACAGTTCCGCCCAGCTCGTGGTCATCCCGTAATCGTCGGCGCTCGAGGTGAAAAAGCGGTTCGCCACGAGCGCCGGTATCCAGGGGGACACAGGAACAAGACGACCGACTCGAACGAAAGCAACAGAGAAACGAAACAGGTTACGAAGACGGACTAGACTCAGGCGGGGTCGCCCATCGCATCGTCGTCGATCTCCTCTGCGTCTTCGGCGGCTTCGGGGAGTTCGATGTCGACCGGTTCGTTGTGCTCGAAGAACGTCATCTCCATCGACGTCTGGACCGACTGTCCGTTCTCTTCCATCGACATCTCCATCTCGGTCCGGTGGAGCGTGTGGGTTTCCTCGTCGACGTAGAAGTGATACGTGACGTTGTCGATCGCTACCTCGCTCTGCATCTGTTGTTGCTGGGCGTCTTCCTCGACGTCGGCCTCGAGATCGTCGATGAGTTCGTCGGTTCCGTCGACGCGAACGACGGTCGTCTCGACGTCGTTGATGGTCTCGGTGCCGACGACCTCGAGTTCGCCGGTCTCGATCACGTCACCCTGTTCGGAGAGTTCGTCCCCTTCTTCCTCCCAGATGTCTTCTTGGACCTCCATCTGCTGCCAGACACCCTGCATGAGGACGTACTGGGTGTCACCGATGACGTACTGCTCCATCTCGATCGCTCCGCCGAGACCGACGTCCATCTCCTGGGTCATCGAGAGGTACATCCGCTCGTTGGGTTCGTCGACCTCACCGTCGGCGGTGATCGTCACGTTCCCCTCTGGCGTTTCCGTCGACTGGTTCAGTTCGAACTGGTAGGTCTCGATCTCCTCGATCTGGGAGAGGATTTCCGATTCGGAGACGTCGTCACCGTTCGCGCTCTCGTTTCCGTCGGATCCCGTGAGACCCCCGAGACAACCGGCACTGACGAGCAACAGGCTCACCGCGAGAACGGCGAGCACTCGTTTCAAACGTGTCACCATACTATGACGTGTTCCAGCAACCCTCCTAAAGCTTTCTTTTATCCAGTGAGGAATAAAACAGAACCTGACGTGTTCGAACGGCCTCGGATCGAAGATCAATACTGGTAAGCAGCCCCGTTCACGTCGTCTATCCATGCCTGAACTCGGAAAGGTCGACCGGGCCTTCTTCGACCGACACGTCGCGCCGAACCTCGGTGCCGACCGCGACGACGTCCGCATCGGCCCTCGACACGGGGTCGACTTCGGCGTCCTCGCAGTCGACGAGTCGGCCGTCGTGCTGGCGACCGACCCGTTGTCGATCCTGCCGGCGCTCGGCCTCGAGCGGGCCGCTCGGTTCGGCCTCGATCTGATTCTAGCCGACGTCGCCGTCAGCGGCGTTGCACCCTCACACCTCTCGATCTGTTTCACGCTGCCCCCGGAGATGGACGACGAGTCGTTCGCGACCGTCTGGGAGACGATCCACGAGGAGTGTCGAGAGCTCGGCGTCGCCGTCACCACCGGTCACACGGCGCGCTATTCGGAGTGTTCGTACCCTTGGGTCGGTGCCGCGACGGTGCTCGGCGTCGGGGAACACGAGACCATCGTCCGACCGGACGGCGCACGATCGGGCGACCGACTCCTGTTGACCACTGGACCGGGCGCGGAGGCTGTCGGCCTGCTCGCGACCCTGTTCGGCGACGAGATCGCGCTCCCGGAAGACACCCTCGAGGCGGCACGCGCCCGTTTCGACGACGTCTACTGTGTCCGCGACGCCCTCACCGCGGCCGCCGCGGGGCCGGTGACGGCGATGCACGACGTGACCGAAGGCGGACTGACGGGCGCGTTGAACGAGATGGCCGACGGTGCAGGCGTCCGATTCGAGATCGACCGCGATTCGGTCCCGATACAGCCGGGTATCGAGGCGGTCTGTTCTCACTTCGGGATCGATCCCTGGCACATCTCGAGTTGTGGCTCGCTCGTACTCGCCGTCGATCCGTCCGGCGTCGACCGCGTCCGACGGGCACTCGAGGATCGCGAGACGGTCGTCGCCGACATCGGCCGCGTCGAGGCGGGCGAGGGCGTGGTCGTCGACGGCGAGGCGATCACGCATCCCGGCACAGACCCCGCCTGGGCGGTGTACGCCGACCTCGCGAGCCGAACCGACGGCTAGGTGACTCGAGTCGGTGTCTCCGAGAACACTACCGATTAGTACCACCGACGGATAGCAATACGTACGATGCGACTTCCTGCACCCGACTCTCGACCCGTCGCGCTCACGATCGCGGGCAGCGACTCCGGCGGTGGTGCCGGTATCCAGGCCGACCTCGCCACGATGGCCGCCCACGGAGCCTTCGGAACGTCGGTCGTTACGGCCGTCACCGCCCAGCACACCCGCGGCGTCGAACGCTCCGTTCCGCTCCCACTCGAGGAGGTGACGGGCCAGCTCGGAGCCGTCCGGGGCGATTTCGACGTCCGCGGGGCGAAGACGGGCATGCTCGCGACGACCGAGATCGTCAAGGCGGTGGCCGACCGAGCGGCCGCGTTCGACTTCCCGCTGGTCGTCGACCCCGTGATGGTCGCGACCTCGGGCGATCGATTGCTCGAGCCGGCGGCCGAACGTGCGTACGAGAAACTGATCGCCGAGGCGGCGGTGGTGACGCCCAACGCCGACGAGGCCGAGGTGTTGACCGGAATTTCGGTCGACGACGAGGAGAGCGCACGGGAGGCCGGCGACCAGCTGTGTGACCTCGGCGCCGAGAGCGCGCTCGTCAAGGGAGGTCACGTCCCCGGCGAACTCGTCAGAGACGTGCTCGTGACCGACGAGGAGACCGTCACGTTCGAACATTCGCGGATCGACACCGACGCGACCCACGGTTCGGGCTGTGCGCTGTCGGCGGCGATCGCCGCCCGACTCGCAGACGGGGACGACCGTCGGACGGCGGTCGAACGAAGCGTCGACTTCCTCACCCGCGCCGTGCGCTATCACTACGACGTCGGTCAGGGCCCGGGTGGGGTCAACCACCTCGTCGACCTCCGGAACGACGCGATGCGGGAGCCGACCGCAGCGGCCGTCCGAACCATCGCCGCCGAACTCGCCGACGCGGACGTCTCGAGGCTGGTCCCTCGGGGTAGGCGACCCGTCGTCGGCGCAACCCCCTACGCGGAGTCGTTCGACGACGTAGCCACGCTCTCCCGTCCGAACTCGGGAGAACTCATCGACAGCGACGTCCGCTTTGGCGACTCGAGTGACGGCGCAGACGTGGTTCTGGCAGCACGAGAGCGATCACCCGACGTGCGGTTCGCAGTCGGCTGTCGACACACCCAGGCCGTGGTGGAGGCGCTCGAATCACTCGAGTGGCCGGTCTGCGAGATCGGTCGGGACGGCAGGTCGAAATCGGAGGCAGCAGTGGAGCGTCCCGTCGCGGTGACCGACGGCTCGGAATCGATCGTCTGGATCGTCGCGGCCGACGTCGAGACAGTACTAGACCGCGTTCGCGAGCTGGGGACTCGAGTGTCGTAGCAAAAGAGAGTACGTTGAATTTGTATCCACATATAGTTAGGTTAAGTGATTGATAACCACTCTGGGTGTTCCATATTTGGAGAACTCATCGAGCCCTTAGAAGTATAAGAAACGGTTTTAAGAACGATAGAACGTTCTAAACCAGATATTCGAACACAGTACTGCAGGGCTCGTCTCGAGAGTGGACTGGGAAATCAAATCTGGCTGAAGATGCCGTATGAAGAGCCTTAAGTCGAAATTTGGAGTGAATCCCGAGAATCGGTTCCTAATATACTCTATCTGATCTAACAATTCAGAAGGTAGTTGGTCGGCGAGAGAGGTCGAAGAGGAAAGAGACTGGTACGGCGTATCGGTGAGTTCGACGTGACTGACGACGTCGGGCGTCCAGCCGGGAGAACCGACCAGTTCGATTCCACTACGACGACCGTTCGATCAGCGATCGCTCTTGGCCGCCGCGGTCTCGGCGTACGTCTCGAGGATCTCGCCCGACTCGTCTCGATAGAGCTGGAAGCCGTCGTGGTCGTCGGTCTCGTCGAGGACGACCTGCCAGGGCAAGACAGCGTTGGCGTCGACCTCGTTGGCCGTCTCGTACCACGATGAGAGATACGTATTGCGCTCCTCGAGTTGGGCCTCGAGAGTCGTCTCGTCCGACCGATCGACCTGGACGTTGAACTCGCCGAGATAGGCGGGTTTGCCGAGCTCCGCGTGGGCATCTTCGACGTGTTCGCGCATCCACTCGGAGCCGTGTTCACGCGTGAACCCCTCCCCCCAGTGGTCGGGGTACATATGGAACGAACAGGCGTCGATGGTCTCGATCCGGTTGTTCTCGATGTAGTCCTGACCGGTCCAGTCTCCGTAGTACCACTCGCCGTCGTCGCGTGTGTAGAACCCCTCGACGCCGCTCGAGACGAGGTGATTGCCGTCGAGCTCTTTGACGTACGCGGACATGTCGGCGATCCAGTCGTGAAGCACCTGTGCGTGGTCGACACCGTCGTCGACGTCGTCGCGCTCACAGCGCGGTTCGTTCGCGAGTTCCCACATCGCGATCGCCGGATCGTCCCGGTACTCGAGACCGGTGACCGTGTTCTCTCGAGTGAGAACGGTCTCGACGTGATTCCTGTAGAGGTCTCGAGTCTCGTCCATCGTGTAGAAGTCGCCCCGGTTCTCGGCACCGTCGGCCCACTCGATGTACTGTGGAATGCCACCTTCGTGTTCCCAGTTGTCGACGAGCGCGAGGACGAGTCGGAGATCGTAGTCGTGGGCCTTCGAGACGAGATAGTCGAGGTGTGTGAGCCCCTCTTCGTTGTGGACGCCGGGTTCGGGTTGCAGGCAGCGACCGCCCTTCGCCTCGCAGTGGGCCCACGTCCGGACGAGATCGATTCCCATGTCCTCGAACAGCTGGAAACAGTCGTCGACGCGCTGTCGGTCGACCGTCTCGTTGGTGACCCAGAAGTTGTTCGTCCCGTTGAAGTAGACGACGTCTCCGTCGACGACGAACTCGGTTCCCTCGGTGTCGACGAAGGAGTCGAACGCCGGTTCGAACGACGGTTCGGATTCCGTTGCAGTCGGAGAGATGGCCGTTTCAGTTGCGGTCGGTTCGGTATCGCCATCCTCGGTCCCAGTACAGCCAGCAGTGAGCGACGTGACCGCCACACCGCTCAGAAGAAACTGCCGTCTATCGATCATATCCAGTTCACAGCGCCCATACTATTTAACATTTGACATCTGCTTGGTTTCGAACGCTCGTCAGTCGGTTCGGATCCGCACGTCCGTTCACAGCAGTTCGGTGTGGCGTCGATCGAACGAACGTGGGACCGATCGACTGCCGGACGACTGCTGTCTCACCGTCACCAGATCTCGACGTGACCAATCTGGGGAGTCCAGTCGACGTCACCCGAGAGGGTGATCCGAATGTAACGAACGCCATCGTCGAGGTTTTCGGCAGTGTATTCGGCGTTTTCCCACCAGACACCAGGTTCGTCTTCGTCGTCGTGTGCCTCGCTGTAAACGTCCTTCTCGACGTCGACGTCGGTCCAGTCGGCACCGTTCGAGGAGACCGAAATCGAAATGTCACCCGGGTGGTCGGGAGAGGTGTGTCCTTCGACACGTACTCCAGTGATATCCTGGGAGATTCTGTAGACGGCGTGGGCATCGTCGTCAGTCTGTCGGTTCAATCGAGAGGGATCCGTTGGCTCAGCCGCGTCCTCCGGACGTGCGAACTGAATCGTATTCGTGGTATCGAATCCGAGCAGATCCGTGTCCGACGACGTGTGGAGCGCGTCCATACTCGAGAGGTCGTCCTCGAAGGAGATTTCGTCTTCACTCTCCCCCTCCTCCTCCCCTTCCCCTTCGGGCGTGTCCGTTTCCACGTCGGATCCGTCCGTTCCCCAGACCGTCACCCACCCGATCTGTGGAGACCAGTCCACGTCGCCCGAGAGCGTCAATCGGATGTACCGTGCGTCGTCGCCGGTCGCCTCGGAGACGTACTCGTAGTTTTTCCACCAGTGACCGGGCGCGTCTTCATCGTTGTGGGCCTCGCTGTAGAGATCCTTCTTGGGAATGACGTTCGTCCAGACGGCGCCGGTTTCGGAAACCGCGACGGAAACTCTCCCATCTTGATCGGGATGGTAGTGGGTTTCCACTCGGAAGCCACCGATCACGTCGTCGAACTTGTAGACGATGTGTTCCTCGTCTTCCGTCGTTCTATTCACACGGCTGCCGTCGACCGGTTCGTCTGCGTCGGCCAGTCGGGCGAACTGATCGACGTTCTCGGTATCGAGTCCGAGTCCCTCCTCGCTGGACTCCGAATGCAAGAGTTCGAGCGTCGAGAAATCGTCCTCGAAGGGCAACGCGTGCTCGACGTCCGGTTCGTCGGTCTCCTCCTCACCCTCCTCATACTCCTCGCCCTCGTCGTCTTCGTCGTCCTCGTCGTCCGTTTCCGCCTCCGTCTGGGCCGCTTCAGTCGATTCACCGTCACCGGAATCGGCGTCCGTGTCTGTTTCGTCAGAGAGACACCCAGCCAACGCGAGTGCGGTACCGATACCACCAGTCGCGAGCAGTGAGCGCCTGCTCATCGGACGCCGATCTATTTTCGAAGCACCACTTCGACCGGCAACCGATCGCTGCCTCCCCCCATCACCGTTCGAGTCGTTGTCACCGTCTTTCATATTCGAGATCCGAGTTACTCCGTTCGAACTCAATCTATCTGGACACTCCGCAAACATATACGTTCGGGCCAAACGACCGGTTCTGAACCGGCGACAGCGGGACAGAACGGTCGATATACGGGGTTTCGATATTTCGTATAGTGTCGGATCGCTCGTCTCTTCGCGCCCTCGATTACACACTCGTTCGGGTCGAAACCGAACGCACTGTGTCACCCCATCGTGGCGAACACGAACTGCAACCTCACAGATCCCGCCAACTGCGTTCGGGTTCCCAGTCGAGCAGTTCTCGAGCCTTGTCGGTACTGATCAACGTCTCCGTCCCCTCGAGCGACCCTCGGACGTCGGCTTCCGGGAAGAACTTCGCGGCGAGCGTCGCCGAATCGGTCGTCATCGACGTATCGGCGGCGACCGCCCAGAAGACCTCGTGGCCCTCGAAGTCGGCTTCGATCGCCAGCCGCGCGATCGAGGCGGCGTCGTCGATGTGCAGATACGAGAAGACGACGTCGCGGGTCGTGTGATGCCAGACCTCGTCGATCCCCTCGAGCGTGCGATCGTTCGTGGCGAACGTCTCGCGGAGTTCTTCGTCGGTCGCCACCCACGGGTAGCGCAGCGAGGAGATCGTCGGTGCGTCGGGGAGACGACCGAAGCCGTCGGCGGTGACCTCGGTCGCGTGCTTGCTGATCGCGTACGGGTCTCTCGGGGTGACGGGGTGGTCCTCGTCGACGGGAAGGTATCGAACGTCCGTCGGCGCCTCCTGATAGGCCGCACCCATCGCGTTGATACTCGAGGGGACGACGACCGACTCGAGTCCGAGCTCGGTCGCCGCCTCGAGGACGTGATAGGAGGACATCGCGTTGCTCTCGTAGGTGCGAAAGCCGGGGTGGTTCGTCGGGCCGGGAATCGTTCCCATGTGAACGATCGCGTCGGCGTCGCTACGTGCGATCGAGCCGTACACCTCGCCGGCGTCGAGCAGGTCCGTCGACAGAAACTCGTCGGAGACCTCTTCACGGCGTTTCCCGCGGGCGATATTGACGGTATCGTAGCCGTGGGTTGCGAACTCCGCGAGAATCGCCTCGCCGATCTTTCCGTTGCCGCCGGTAACGGCGACTGTCTCGAGTGCCATACGCTCCCGTTTTCCACCCTACTGATATAAAGATCACCGAAAGTCCAGCAGCAATTCGCCGACTCTCAGGACCGACCGCCACGGACCAGTCTCGGCAACGACGTCGAGCAAAGAAAGACCTAAGCCCGACCACTTCGATGGGAAAACCAGATCACGTGACCGACGCAATGAAACTCTCGCTCATTCTTCCACCGACGCCGGACGAACGCTGGGACCTCGCCAAACAGATGGGTGTGACCGACGCCGTCGTCCACACACTCGAGATCGGTGACGGCACCTGTCCACACGAGTACGACCCGCTCTTGCAGTGGGTCAACCGCTTTCGCAACGCCGGCATCGACGTCGCCGTCTTCGAGGGCAGCGTCCCGATCAGCGACGTCACCCGGCTGGGACTCCCGGGCCGCGACGAGGAGATCGAAGAGTTCTGTACCTTCCTCCGGAACCTCGGGCGCATCGGCGTCCCCGTCGTCTGCTACGACTGGATGGGCGGCATCCGTTGGGCTCGAACCGCCCAGAGCGTCCCCACCCGCGGCGGCGCACTCACGACCGCCTACGACAACGAGCAGATGAGCGCCGGGCCCACCCCGGATATCCCGGATCTCACCGCCGAGGACCTCTGGGAGAACCTCGAGTACTTCCTCGAACGTGTCGTCCCCGTCGCCGAGGAAGCCGGCGTCAAACTCGGACTCCACCCGGACGACCCGCCACGCGAGGAAGTCCGAGGAGTTCCGCGCATCATCAACAGTGTCGAGGCCTACGATCGCGTGCTGGACATCTACGACAGCCCGCACAACGGCGTCACCTTCTGTCAGGGCAACTTCGCCGCGATGGGCGTCGACATCCCCGAAACGATCCACCACTTCGGCGACAAGATCAACTTCGTCCACTTCCGAGACGTCGAGGGCGACGCCGACAAGTTCGTCGAGACGTTCCACGACGACGGGCCCACGGACATGCTCGCCGCGATGAAAGCCTACAAAGACGTCGGCTTCGACGGCCCGATCCGCCCCGATCACGTCCCGACGATGGCCGGCGAGGACAACACGAACCCCGGCTACGAGACCCAGGGGCGTCTGTTCGCGATCGGCTACATGAAAGGGCTTCTCGAGCAAGTCGACGCCGACGCGGAGACCTAACGCGGTACGTCTCTCGAATCGAGTTCCGGATACTCGAGGCCAATTTTGGCAGACGTCGGCCTCACACGAACCTGTTCTCTCCGAAATGTAGCCCCCGATCGAAATCCAGTGACAGGTCGACCGTCACCGCCGGAGGTGGACCACACGGCGAGGTGCCGGTTACGACGACTGAGCGTCCGAGACGTCTCGCGGGTCAACTCGAGCTCACGTACTGAAACAACTCGACGACGTCGGACGTAGTGACCTCGCCGCTGTCCGTATAATCGAAGTACTCGACGTTGTGCTGGATTCCGTCACTGTCGACGTGCTCGAAGAACTCGACGACGTCGGACGTGGTGACGTCGTCGTCGCCGTTGAAGTCTCGGTACAGTCCATCGTCGTTCGTGTCGCAGGCGCTGAACTCACCGAAGTCCCGGCAGCTCTCCGGATCGGGATCGGGGTCGGGGTCGCCACCACCGCCACCACCGCCGCCCCCGTACTCGGCGACGATATCCGGAACGTCCTCGAGCGTGACGGTCAGCTCGTGGTTGTAAACGTGGTCGAGATACGAGTCCTCGATGTTGGTGAGCCAGGAGGTGTGCCAGTTGATCCACATCGACCACCAGGCGCCGTCCTGGGGAACGGCGTCGGGATCCGGGGGTTGGCCGTCAGTTGCGCCGTCGTCGCGACCGATCTCGTGCATGATGATCGGCCTGTCCTCACCGTGGATGGAGACGACGTCGTCGTAAAGCCACTGGTAGGAGGTGCCACCGGAGTACGTGTCGCCACCCCAGAGGTCGAACGTCGACTCGTCAGGCACCCAGTTCGGATTCGGGTTACCAGTGTGGGGCAACAGCCAGATCAGGTTGTCCAGATCCCGCTCGTGGACGTAGTACTCGTGCATTGTCTCCCACAGCTCGACGAAGAAGTCGGCCCCTTCGACGCCCCACCAGAACCACTGGCCCTCGAACTCGTGGAACGGCCGCCAGATGATCGGGACCCCGGCGTCGCGTAACGTCTCGAGTTCGTCCGCTACTTCTGCCAGCTCCGCCCAGAACTCCTGATTCGGCTCTGTCCCCTCCTGAAGGATCTGCTGGAGGTCGATCTGGACGCCGGTGTTTCGGCTCTGATCGTACTCGTCTTCGGGAGTCTCCTGACCCGGAACGCCCCAGTGCCACATGATCGAGGTGATCCCGCCCTGATCCCACCACTCGAGGGCCTGATCTGTCGCCTGTGACTTGTCGTCGTGGATGAAGTCGGCACCCTGAACGGCGGGGCGCTGTCCGGTCACCGATTCGATGTGGTCCATCTCGTCGACGCCCCAAGGCTCGTACTGTTGGCCCGAGAGAACGCGCTCACCCCACTCGTCGTGGAGATAGCGATAGAGTGCGATGGTCTCCTCGGACGGGTCCGGGTGGGAGAGGTGGGTCACAGCTTCCTCGACGGACGGCACCGATGTAGTCGTTGCGTCCTGAGCAGCGACAGTCGAACAGGCACCGAGAGCAGCGGCGCCGAGCCCGGTTGCGAGACCCGTGTTCAGGAATCGTCGCCGAGACCAACTCGTCTGTTCGTCGCCTGTACCACTATCGGTCGCTGGAGTTCGGTCGTCGTTCATCGTGCCTCGCCAATTATTTCTTACTATACATAAGTAAAACTATTGTTTATAGTGTTGTATTTTCATCTGGAGGACCCGCTCGAGCGGAAAGTCGTCGACGTAATCTTCCGGCAACGGGAGTCGTTACAGACGTGACAGACGGGTTCACAGCTGGATATGTGCTGGAAGACACACAAACGGACGCGAAATAACGAGCGGAAAGTGCGGGAGGGTTGTCGAGGTGACGAATACCGATCAGGAACTCACGGACTCGAACAGTTCGACGACGTCCGAGGCGGTCACGCGTTCGTTGCCCGTATAGTCGAAGTACTCGACGTTGGTTTGCACGCCGTCGCTCTCGAGTTGATCGAAGAACTCGACGACGTCGGACGTGGTGACCTCGCCGTTACCCGTGAAATCCCGATAGCGTCCGTCGCCGTCGACGTCACACACCGGGCCACTCTCCAGTCCGGCGTCGACACAGTCGTCGTCACCGACCGAGACGAGGTGCCACCGCTGCTCGTCGCCGCCGTACCAGGTCCGTTGGACTGCATCCGCACCGTCGGCGGTCGACCCTCCCTCGGTCGCGGCTACCAGACCGGTTCCGGCGTTCTCGAGGCGGACCGTCCCGTCACCGTTCTCGACGACGTACCAGCGCTGGGTAGCGCTCCCGTCCGAGGGGGACTGCTGAAGGGGAACACCTTCGGCCGTTTCGGCATCCGCGACCGCGAGTACCAGCCCACTGGCCGCGTTCTCGAGGGTGTACGAACCTAACCCGTCGTCCTGTGAGTCGAGGATCCACTCCTGGGCCGGGTGACCCGTCTCGTCTCGCTGGTCGACGGTTCCACCGTCGCTCGCGTCATCACTATCGACATCCAGTAGTTTGCCGCTGTTCTCGTTCACGACGTAGTAGGTGCCCGACTCGAGATCGACAGTACTGCCACACCGGTCCGATCCAGCGACGGGCACCGGGCTCTCGACACTCGGCGTGCCGTCGTCACCGACGACCGGCCAGTCGTCGTCGTCCCACCGGATCCTGTCGACCATCATGATGCGATTGGAGTACTCCGTCGTCGCCTCCGCGTGGTAGATCGCCCACCAGTCACCGTCGTCGTCCTGAATTGCCGTGTTGTGCCCCGGCCCGACGAACCGGTCGGTCCCCGTCAGGATCGATACGCCGTCGTGGTGTTCGTCTAGCTCGCGCAGGTCGTCCCCGTTCTGGTTGTAATAAGGCCCGAAAAACGACTCCGACCGGCCGACCTCGAGTTCGTAGGTGCTGTCGTAGCCGTCACAACAGTGGCCCGTCGAGTAGAACAGGTAGTAGTAGTCGTTTTCCTCGACGATCATCGGTCCCTCCTTGAGATCGCCCGCCAGGTGGAACGCGGTGTCCGGCACGTAGTCCCGACCGTCGGGCGTCAGTTCGACGGCGTACAGCCCGTACCAGCTCCCCCACACCATGTACGGCGTTCCATCGACGAGCAGGAAGTCGGGGTCGATGGCGTTCGTCATCGGTAGGTCCTCCGCCCGAAAGACGGGTCCCTGATCCTCGAAGGGACCCTCGGGAGTGTCGGCGGTCGCGAGGCCGATACCGGGATTCTGCTGGCTCCCCCACGTGGAGTAGGAGTAGTACAGGTAGTACTGTCCGTTGTACCAGTTGATCGTCGGTGCCCACACGCCGGCGTCCGGGTCGTCCCGCCAGTCGGGCTGGCTCTCCAGTGCCGCGCCGATGTACGTCCAGTTCACCAGATCGTCCGATCTAGCGATCGGAACCACGTCTTCGGGCGTCTCCGTGCCGTAGGCGTAGTACGTCCCGTCGCAGGTCCGGATCACGTCCGGATCACCGAACCCGAACGGACCCGTCGGATTCTGGAAGGTGTCCTCGTGGTCGTCCGCGAGTCCCGAGCCACTGAAACTGAGCACACTTGCAGTGCCGACCGCTCCAGCACCGGCGAGCGTCAATACGTCGCGCCTCCCGTATCGAGCGTGGGTGTCGTCGTCCATGGTACCCGACCCAAGGAGGAGACAGAGTAATATTTTTTCGGTGATTTAGTTCAATAATTTATGTCGGTCTGTGTACCGATGGCGAATGGGCGACTCCAAGCAATTCAGCGAAGATGGTCGATGAGAGCCGGTCTCACAGCCACAGTCCTAGACGGGTTGCCAGACGTACCAGTCTTCGTGGCGTGGCTCCTGACCCTCGGTCCACCACTGGGCCTCCCAGTCGGTGCCGTCCCAGGAGACGCGGTCACCCTCGGTGTAGACCTGGTTGGGGTCCCACTGGGGATACGCCGAGTCGGGGTCGTCGTCGTCGCCGGAGCCAGTATCGCCACCGGACCCATCGCCGTCACCAGAACCGTCGTCACCAGAACCGCCGTCGCCACCCGAACCACCGTCTTCGTCGATCTTCGGGTAGACGTCCCAGAAGTAGTCGCTCTCGGTGTAGGAACCGGGCTGGCACTGATCGCCCCAGTACGGATCACTCATATTCATCGGATCGTCCTCACCGTCGCCGTTCCAGGCCCACGCGATCACCGGCCAGCCGAGATCGTTAGCATAATCGACGATCGCGGACCAGTCGGCGTCACCGTCCCTATTGGCACCGAACTCGCCGATCATGCACGGTCGGCCAGTGTCCTCGAGGACGTCGAGGTGTTCCGGCCGGAGCCACTCCCCCGCAGATTCGTTCCAGGCGCTCGGATAGACGTGCGCCGACAGGACGAGGTCGTCGTCCTCGAGTTGCGGCGAGGCGTCCGCGGCGACGTGGGTGTTCTGTCCCCAGCCGGGAACGTCACAGACGATCGTACCGTCGTAGACCTGTCGAACCGTGCTGACGGCGTCGTTGTACGCCGAGGCGTACTGGCCGGCACTGACGTCGTGGCCGCCCCACTCGTTCAACAGGTTGATCGTGAACGAGGAGTTCGCTGACAGGTAGTCGTAGTTGTCGACCCACCAGTCGGCGGCCTCTTGCAGATTCCCGGGGTCACTCTCGCCGTTGTACGGATAGTGGTGGCAGGTCGCGACGACGTCGTACCCCCGGGCGGCCGCTTCGTCGATCCAGCGCCGTGATTCCTCGAGACTGGCCTGACTCTCACCCCACGACGGCGGTTCGATCTCGATTCGTAGCGTCTGAATCGCCGGATACTGGTCCATCAGGTCCCACCCCAGATCCTGCTCGCCGTTACAGAAGTACGCCGGCTGAAGGTTCGCACCGTTTCCGAACGAGCTACCGACCGCGGCTGCAGAGTGGGTGGCCAGTCCCGACACTGTGAGCGCAGCCATCCCCGCGCCGGCCGTCCGAAGGACCGACCGTCGGGTCGGCCCACTGTTCGACGTACTGTCCGCTAACCGTTGGTGATTGCTATCATTTGCCATGCTTCGTTCACCGATTAGGTGTTCTAGTATATATGGATGATTGATAGTGTATTTACAAAAGTCATCGTTGGTGTATCTCGAGTGACCGAGCACCGAACTCGAGCGGGTCGGTCAGAGCCGTCGTGGAACGTGCCGCGAACCGTACAACTAAGCACCAGGCCGAACCACGCCACAGTATGCCACACGAGTTCGACGTCGACGAATCGGAGCTCCGATCACTCGAGATCACCGACGAGGAACGCATCGAACGGTTCAAACGCGCCGGCTACGGCGGGAACGTCTCCGACGCACTCTACAACCTCGGCGTCGACGACACGATCCTCGCCCAGGAGTTCGCGCCGCTGGAGGCCGGTATGGTCCTGTGCGGTCGCGCGCTGCCTGTCAAACTCCACTCGCAGGTCCTCGAGAGCGAGGACGACGACCCGCTCCAAGACCAGCTCGAGGAGGGCGAGGTCCACCCCCAGCGGCGGATGATGGAGACCGTCGCGGAGATGGACGACGGCTCGGTCCTCTGTTTCGACTGCGGCGGCGACATGCAACCCGCCCAGTTCGGCGAGTTGAGTTGCAACCTGGCCTACCAGCAGGGCTGTCGCGGGATGGTCGTCGCCGGCAACATGCGCGACACCCAGTACGTCCTCGAGATGGACGACTTCCCGGCGTACAGTCTCGGAACGACGCCGAACTACTATGGCGGCTGGATCATCACCGAGGTGAACGAACCGATCTACCTGCCGGGTCACCTCACCCACTACGTCGAGGTCCACCCGGGCGACTTCCTCTTCGGCGACCGGGACGGGGTACAGGTAATCCCAGAGGCGCTCGTCGACGAGGTCCTCCTGCGAGTCGAGGAGACCCACGAGAAAGAGGAGGACGAACGCGACCGCATCCGCGAGGGGATGACCGTCGAGGAGGTCTACGACGAGTTCGGGGTGCTCTGAGGTGGCATCGGGACGAACGTCCGGAACGGAGACGACGGGTGCACC
Source organism: Natronoglomus mannanivorans (assembly GCA_025517485.1). GTDB lineage: Archaea > Halobacteriota > Halobacteria > Halobacteriales > Natrialbaceae > Halomontanus > Halomontanus mannanivorans. Next base: position 27,260 of record JAOPKB010000020.1, read on the forward strand.
GACGCCCGCCCTGTTCCTCCCGCCGGCTCACACCGAGCGCTGGGACCTCGCCAGACAGCTGGGCGTCGCGTCCGCCGTCACGGGTGTTCCACGGGACGTCGACGATCCGTGGGCGGCCGCGAACCTCCGACGGGTCGTCGATCGATTCGCCCGCGCCGGCATCGACGTCGCCGTGATCGAAGACCGGCCGCCGATGGACGACATCATGACCGGCGGGCCGGCCCAAGAGGAGCAACTCGAGACCGTCCAGCGACTCCTTCGGTCGATGGGCGAGGCCGATATCCCGGTCTGGTGTCCCTGCTGGATGGCCAGACACGACTGGGCGCGGACGGCGACGTCGGTTCCGTCCCGGGGCGGGTCGCTCGTCACCGCCTTCGACCGCGCCGACGTCGAGGACGCCCCGCCACTCGGCGACGTGAGTCGGGAGACGCTCTGGGAGAACCTCGAGTACTTCGTAGAACGGGTGATCCCGGTCGCCGAGGCGGCGGACGTGAAACTCGCGATGCACCCCGACGATCCGCCGCTGTCCTCGCTGCGAGGCGTCGGGCGCATCTTGTCCAGTCGCGAGGGGTTCGACCGGCTCCTCTCGCTGTCGGACAGCGAGTACAACGGCATCGCGTTCTGTCAGGGGAATTTCGCCGCGATGGGACTGGACGTCCCCGAGGCGATCCGCTACTTCGGCGACCGGATCCACTTCGCACACTTTCGGGACGTCGACGGCGACGCCGACGAGTTCGTCGAGACCTGGCACGACGACGGGCCGACGGACATGCACGCGGCGATGGACGCCTATCGGGAGGTCGGCTTCGACGGCCCGATCCGCCCCGATCACGTCCCGACGATGGCCGGCGAGGACAATGCAAGCCCCGGTTACGAGACGAAAGGCCGGCTGTTCGCGATCGGCTACATGAAAGGGTTACTCGAGCGCAGCGAATCGGTGCGGTAGTCGAGACGGGAGCTGGCTTTTGCGAGCGGATCGAGACTCGAGCGACGCCGAGAGCAGCGAGTTCGGACCAGACGGGGGCCGGTAAGACGGAGTCAGTACGTCTCCCGCAGGTTCCTCACGGTCACCGCCCCGCGGAGGTCGTCTGCGGTGACGGCGTCGGTCGCTTCGAACGAGAGTCGTCTGCGCTCGCCGGGGACCATGTGGAAGTAGTTGTCCGAGAAGTGTCCCGCCACGGGCGTCTCGAGGGCGACGAACAGCGCCACGTCGGTCGTCTCGACGACGACGTCGGTGCCGTCGACCTCGACGGACAGTTCGGGCTCGGGGAGTTCGAGGTGTTTGTACGGCTCGAAGAAGGCGAAGCTGGGGTAGGTCTCCACGGTGTCTTCGCCTTCGCCGTCGCCGTCAGCCTCGAAGGAACTCCGCACGAGCAGGGACTCGGTCGAGACGTCCTCTCCTTCGAGTCCGAGTCCGAGTTCGTCCGCGACCGACAGCGTCGCGACGGACCGGCTCCCATGGCTCTCGACGGCGACCGACTCCACATGGACTGCCAGCCGCTCACCCTCGAGCGAGTAGAACTCGATCGAGAGCGTTCCGCTGGTCGGTTCGCGTCGGTCGCTTGTGAGCCAAACGGAGATTTCACCGTCGCCCTCGCCCTCGTCGTCGACGACAGTCGAGACGAGCACCGGTGCGTAGAAACGCCGCGCCATGTACTGGAGGGCCTTCCAGTCGTCGCCGTACTCGATCGACGACCAGGAGGCACACGGCCAGAGGTCGTTGAGCTGCCAGTAGAGCGTGCCCATACAGTAGGGTTTGAGTCGCCGCCAGTGTTCGATCGCGACCTCCATCGCCAGTCCCTGCTGGATCTGGCTGAGATAGACGAGGTCGTCGAAGGAAAACGGGATACGGAAGTGGTCGGCCATCCGCTGGAGGATGTTCTTGTTCCCGTCGGGATGGCGCTGGTGGTGCTCCATGATCGGGGCCGTCGGGTTCAGCTGGTCGTCGGGGACGACCTCCGAGAGCAGGTCTACGGAGGCAAAAGACTGGTAACCGAACTCCGAGACGAACCGCGGTTCCACGCTCAGGTAGTCCTCGAACGGTTCGCCGTCGTGCCAGACGCGCCAGTAGTGGAGGTCCCCGCGGGACTGATCGTGGGGGTTCAACTCGCCGTCGTCGGTGAAGAGCCCGCCGCTCGAGGGCGACCCCGGCCAGAACGTCCGCGAGGGGTCTTCGGCTTCGACCGCGGGGGCGATCGTCTCGTCGTTGAGTCGCTCGTAGTCCGCGTAGAACTCGTCGATGTGCTCGGAGTCGTCGAACCAGTTGACCAGCGACATCTCGTTTTCGTTGTTCCCACACCAGAGGGCGATCGACGGGTGATTGGCGAGTCGTCGGACCTGGTAGCGGACCTCCGCCTCGACGGTCTCGAGGAACTCGTCGGTCGCAGGATACAGCGCACACGAGAACATGAAGTCCTGCCAGACGAGCAAGCCGAGTTCGTCGCACAGTTCGTAGAAGGTGTCGAGTTCGTAGTAGCCGCCGCCCCAGACGCGGATCGTGTTCATGTTCGCCGCGGTCGCACTGGTCAGCAGTTCCTCGACGCGTTCGTCGGTGACGTTACCCCGCATGGCGTCGATCGGGATCCAGTTTGCTCCCTTGGCGTAGATCGGTTCGCCGTTGACCTCGAAGGCGAAGCTCTCGCCGCCCTCACCGTCGCCGTCGGGTTCGCGAACGACGTTCAGGTCGCGAAAGCCGATCCGATCGGACTCGGTGTGGATCGCCTCGCCGTCGCCGTTCGACAGCGTCACGTCGAGGTCGTACAGCGGCTGATCGCCGTAGCCGTTGGGCCACCACAGCTCCGGATCGGAGACGGTGAGGTCGATCTCGGCTTCCGCCTCGCCCGCCTCGAGCGAAATTTCGCGGTGGGCGGTCGTGTCGGCTACGGTCGCGGTGAGGTCGTAGGTCCCCTCGCTGCCGGCGGGGACGTCGGCGCCGACGCGAACCGAGAGCGTGACGCCGTCTTCGTGGTGAGTCTGTTCGGTCGTCGTGTGGGTGATCCGCGGCCCCGAGTAACCGAGGACCCGAATATCGCGCCAGAGACCGACGCCGGGGAGACACGGGCCCCAGTCCCAGCCGTAGTGACACTGGGCCTTCCGGATGAAGTTCCGGCCGGGCTGGTCGACGGGATAGCGGATCAGCGGGACCTCGTAGGGGTAGGCCTCCATCCGCTCTTTCCCGTACTCGACCGGCGACCGGAATCTGACGCTGATCCGGTTCTCCCCGGCCTCGAGTGCGTCGCCGAGGTCGAAGGTGTACGCCCGGTGCATGTTCGTCGTCTCGCCGACCGACGTTCCGTTGACGGAAATTTCTGAGACGGTGTCGACGCCGAGACACTCGAGGACGAGCGCGTCGTGTGCGAGGAAGTCGTCGTCGACCTCGAACTCGCGACGGTAGGTCCAATCGGTCTCGCCGACCCACTGAACGTCGAGTTCGTTGTCCTCGTCGTAGGGGTCGTCGATCGTGTCGGTCGCGAGGAGGTCCGAGTAGACGTCGCCGGGGACGGTTCCCGGTCGCCACTCGCCGTCTGCTGTCGGTCTGAACTGCCACGTGCCGTTGAGTGAGTGCGTATCCATGTGTTGGGATGAGAGCGTTCGCAGTGCGTTTGCGGGGCGGTCGCCAGGCGGATCCGTTCGAGGTCAGTCGACTACAACCCGATCCGCCGAGATTCCATGACGAATCCGTTCGAACGCATCACATAAATACGTTTACTGTCACCACTCGAATCGCCGGGCAGCGCCGTTTCCCGACGACTGGGACCGTCGGCTCTCTACTTTTCTGTAACCGAATTCGTCGGCTCATCGCTCGACGACGCTCGTAGTCAACGGCACTTCGGGTTCGACCGAGGACTCGCCGTTACGGATTCTCTCGAGACCGGCCAGCCGGTCATCGGAACGCCCGTAAGCCGGTCGCGACGACCGCTCGAGGAGTTCGAGTCGGGGTCGGGGTCGGGATCGGGATCGGGATCGGAGGAAGGATACCCACAAATTTCACAATATCAAACACCCGTCGAACGTCCGCGTCTAGTTTCCCCATATCAACGAGGTGAACGGTATCGAATCGGAGACGATCGCCGCCCAGTCGGGCAGAAACGGGTTTCCATCGACGAATCGGCGAGGCGGTCGCCAGCGTTCCGAGCGACCGACACCACGACGAAGACGCGAGTCGAACCGGTCAGTCCGGAGAGTGTTTGACGATATCAAACCATCGGTGTCTCTCGGCATCGACACTCGACAGCGATCGAGTTCGGACCGATCGAGACGCGAACAGCACCTGAAGCCGTGGCCAGAACGGAGACAGACTACGGAGATCGGTCGAGCGTATCGTCTTCCCACCCGGAGTACGTCGTGTTGATCTCCACGACGCCGACGATGTTTCGGATCTGGTCGGGGATCGTCGTCCGGAACCGGTCGCCGGTCAACCGCTCGGTCGAGCCCGACACGCTGATCGCCCCCAGTAGTTCGCCCGAGCGGTTCGTAATCGCCGCGGCGACACACCGGACCCCCTCGTGGCGCTCCTCGTCGTCGAACGCGACGTGGTGGGCCCGAATGTCCGCCAATTCCGCTTCGAGTTCGTCTCGATCGGTGATGGTGTTGGAGGTGTAGGCGGTCAACTCGCGGTCGTCGAGCAAGTCGTCGACCCGCGATTCGGGAAGCGCGGCGAGAAACGCCTTGCCGGCGGCCGTACAGTGGAGTTCCTCCATGTTTCCGACGTGCGTTCGCGAACGCTCGACGTGTTCGCCGGTCGCCTGATAGAGCGTGATCCCGTACCCGCCCCGTTCGACGATCAGACGCACCTCTTCACCGGTCTGGCGGGCGAGTTGGTCGACGTCGCGCTTGGCGAGTCGGTAGATCGTCTCCCGTGCGCGAGCCTGTCCACCGAAGGTCAGAAAACGGAGCCCGAGTCGGTATCGGCCGTCGACTTTCTCGAGACAGCCGTAGAGTTCGAGGGTCTTGAGGTAGTGGTGGATAGTGCTCTTCGAGAGATCGAACTCCTCGGCCAGTTCCGAGATGCCGGCCTCCTCGCGGTCGTGAATCGCCTGCAAGAGGTGGATGGCAGTCTCGACCGACTTGATCGTTTTCCCCGGGGCGTCTCCGTCTTCGTGGTACATGGTTTCGAGAAGAAGGGAAGCGTGTCGAATTAAGTCTGGCGGCTCCTGACCGGCGATCGCGAGCCGTGAATCGTGCCGGCCGACAGGAGGCTACTCGCTGGCAGCCCGATAGATATCGTTCACGACGTGCTGGACGTCGAGGGCCTGATGGACGTTGTTCTGTTCGGGTCGATCGCCGGAGACGACGGCGTCGAGAAACGACTGCAGTTCGTCACGATAGGGGTCGTTGTGCGAGCAGACGATCGACGAGTTGACGAAGTGGTCGCCACCGCCGCTTCGAACCTCGTAGAGCTCGAGGTCGTTGCGCTGGTCGACCCGCGGTTCGACCTCGGTGAGCGTGTTCGTGATGTCGAGGGCCACGCCCGCCTTCGTTCCCCGGACGTTGTACGTGTGCGTCGACCGAGCGTTGGCGGCCCAGGCGACCTCGATGTCGGCCGTTGCGCCGTTCTCGAACTCGAGGAAAGCGTTGACGGAGTCTTCGACGTCGTACATCCTCGCTTCACCGTCCTCGCCCCACATGTGCAGGTAGGCGTAGTCCTCTCGCGGGCCGAACTCCGAGCGAGAGCGGGCGATGACGTCGGAGAGCGACGGCCAATCGTAAAAGTGCAAGAGCAGGTCGAGCAGGTGGCCGCCGACGTCCATCAGGGCGCCGCCGCCCGCGATCTCGTTCGAGGTGTACCACGTCCCCCGTCCCGGCACGCCCCGTCGGCGGATGAACTTCGCCTGAATGTGGGAAATTTCGCCCAGATACCCCTCGTCGATGTACTCTTTGAGCACCATGCAGGTGCTCCGGAACCGGTGGTGAAAGCCGACCATGCAGATCCGGTCGGTCCGTTCGGCGGCCTCGACGATCCGTTCGGCGCTTTCGACCGTGTGTGCCAGGGGCTTCTCGAGGAGGACATCGAGGTCCGCTTCGAACGCTTTGGTGGCGACCGTCTCGTGGAACTTGTTCGGCGTCGAGATGATCACGGCGTCGATGTCTGTCTCGAAGAGCTCCGACGGTCGTTCGTAGGTCGTCGTCTCGAACTGCGATTCGAACTCCGAACGAACGTTCGGATCGGCGTCGACGCCGACGACGTCGTGACCGAGACTCCGCAGTATCTGTGCGTGATTGACCCCGTGGGTCCCCAACCCGACGATCCCGAGCGTGAGCCGCGGTCGATCGCGTGTCATGTCTCACGTCTGGATCGCTTTCGGAATAAAGATGCGCATTCACGCTACTGGAACGAGAACCCGGCACGGACGTCGGTTCGCGACCGATCTCCTCGATCGGGGCCATTACAGACCTACGACTGTCATCGAAGCCGCCTCTCCTCGAGTGCATTCACGAGTCCCCGACGAGGGGTCGTCGATCTCGAGGAAGGTCGCATATATATCAGATTCAAATTATAGAATGTGAATTGGTTATTCCGTCGATAAAGGAATGAGTGGGTCAGACAATAATAGATGTTTCTCCATAACTCGAGTAAAAATCCTATTTTCATCTATAAGTCGATGTTTATCGTCGATATCTGCCACTAATTTCGCATTCATCAATACCCACATCACCTCCCAACAATATAATATAAACATCCTATTCTGTATTTTATCAGTTTTGTTATTAGAAGGTGCTCGAGAGCGAGCACGACTCGAGTCGACGACGTTCACGTGGGTTTTTCGGACGAGCGGCCGTGGGTTGGATATGGTCGAGAGTCCACTCGAGACGGAGATTCGCGTCGGAGAAGTGATGCGTGCGGAGGCGTTTCCGGAGACGAACAAGCCGAAGATGACCAAACTCTGGATCGATCTCGGGGACGAGGAGGTCCAGTCGGCCGCACAGCTGGGCTATCATCACGATCCCGAAGCCCTCCCCGGAACGCAGGTCCTCTGTGCGATGGGGCTCGGAACCGTCTCGATCGCCGGCTTCGAATCGGAGGTGCTGACTGTCGGCGTTCCCGACGAGGCGGGCAATCCCGTTCTCGTTACGCCCGAGGAGGACGTGCCGCTGGGCGGGGTGCTCTACTGACGACGATCGGTTGGCGGTAGTCACCCGCCAACGACGGGTTCGGACCGCCAGGGCGACCCGGCGGCCGACGGGAACCCGGAGGATTTTACCTCCCGGACGACAGCCACACTGGTATGACACAGGCGACGGGCATCGTCGGGGAGTTCCTCTCGCTCAAAGAGGAGACGGACGCGGAGTTGCTGACGATGCAGTGTGGGGACTTCTACGAGTTCTTCGGTGAAGACGCCGAGACCGTCGGCGAAGAACTCGATCTCAAAGTCTCCCAGAAGTCCTCCCACGGCTCGTCGTACCCGATGGCCGGCGTCCCGATCAACGACCTCACGCCCTACCTGAAAGCGCTGGTCGAACGCGGCTACCGCGTGGCGGTCGCCGACCAGTACGAGACCGACGACGGCCACGCCCGCGAGATCGTCCGCGTCGTGACCCCCGGGACCCTCCTCGAGACGAGCGACGCCGACGCGCAGTACCTGGCGGCGGTCGTAGGCGGGGACGACAGCGACGAGTACGGCCTCGCCTTCGCCGACATCACCACTGGCCGTTTCCTCGTCGCCGACGCCGCGGACGGCGACGAGGCGTTGACGGAACTGTACCGGTTCGCGCCCGTCGAAGTCCTCCCCGGCCCCGACGTTCGGACGGACGACGACTTCCTCCACCTCGTCCGCGAACGGACCGACGCGACGCTGACCCTCCACGACACCGAATCGTTCGCACCCAGACGGGCCGACCACACCGTCGGCGAGCAGTTCGGCCGCGAAACGGTCGACCGACTCGGCGTCGCACAGCCGGCGATCGCCGCCGCGGGTGCCGTCCTCTCCTACGTCGAGGAGACCGGGACGGGCGTCCTCGCTTCGATGACTCGCATTCAGGCCCACCACGGCGACGACCACGTCACCCTCGACGCGACCACCCAGCGCAACCTCGAACTCACCGAGACGATGCACGGCGACAGCGACGGCTCGCTGTTCGCGACGATCGACCACACCGAGACCAGCGCCGGCGGCCGCCTGTTGAAGGAGTGGCTGCAACGGCCGCGACGGTCCCTGTCGGTGCTCGAGGAACGCCAGAACGGGATCGCCGCGCTCGCGTCCGCGGCGCTGGCTCGCGAGGAACTCCGGGAGACGCTAAGCGGGGCCTACGACCTGGCGCGGCTGGCCTCCCGGGCGAGCCACGGCAGCGCCGACGCCCGCGACCTCCTGGCAGTCAAAGAGACGCTCGCAACCCTTCCAGCGATCGCCGACGTGATCGACTCGAATCCCGAACTCGCGGCGTCGCCGCTGTCGGCCATCGTCGATCGCCCGGATCGTGAGGCCGCAGACGACCTTCGGGAGGAACTCGCGGAGGCCCTCGCCGAGGACCCGCCGTCGACGGTCACCCAGGGCGGGCTCCTCCAGCGTGGTTACGACGAGGACCTCGACACGGTGATCGACAGCCACGAAGAGGTACAGCGGTGGCTCGACTCGCTGGCCGACCGCGAGAAGCGCAAACACGGCCTCAGCCACGTCACCGTCGACCGAAACAAGACCGACGGCTACTACGTCCAGGTCGGAAAGTCCGCGGCCGACGGCGTCCCCGACCACTACGAGGAGATCAAGACGCTGAAGAACTCCAAGCGCTTTACGACCGAAGCCCTAGAAGAGAAAGAACGCGAGGTGCTCCGCCTCGAGGAGAAACGGGGCGACCTCGAGTACGAGTTGTTCGAGGAACTCCGCGAGCGAGTCGCCGAGCGGGCCGAACTGCTGCAGGACGTCGGCCGGGCGCTCGCAACGGTGGACGCCCTCTCGAGTCTGGCGACCCACGCCGCGGCGAACGGCTGGGTCCAGCCGGCATTACACGAGGGCAACGAGCTAGTGATCGATCAGGGCCGTCACCCGGTCGTCGAGCAGACGACGGAGTTCGTGCCCAACGACGTCCGCATGGACAGAGAGCGGGGGTTCCTCGTGGTCACCGGTCCCAACATGTCCGGGAAGTCGACGTACATGCGCCAGGTGGCCTGTATCGTCCTGCTCGCGCAGGTGGGCAGTTTCGTGCCCGCACGCGAGGCACGGATCAGCCTCGTCGACGGCATCTTCACCCGCGTGGGCGCCCTCGACGAACTCGCACAGGGCCGGTCGACGTTCATGGTCGAGATGAGCGAACTCTCGAACATCCTCCACACCGCGACCGAGGAGTCGCTGGTAATCTTAGACGAGGTCGGCCGAGGGACGGCGACCTACGACGGGATTTCGATAGCCTGGAGTGCGACCGAATATCTCGTCAACGAGATACATGCAAAGACGCTGTTCGCGACCCACTACCACGAATTAACCAGCCTTGCTGATCGACTTCCGGGCGTCGAAAACGTTCACGTAGCTGCCGAGGAACGCAACGGCGATGTGACCTTCCTTCGAACCGTCCGCGAAGGACCGGCAGATCGGTCCTACGGAATTCACGTCGCCGATCTCGCGGGTGTTCCTGGACCTGTCGTCGATCGATCTCGAGACGTTCTCAAAAAGCTCCGAGAGGACAAGGCTATCGACGTACGCGGAGGGACAGAGACGAACGAGACGCAGCAGGTCATTTTCGACCTCGGTTCGGGACAGTTCCATGGATCAGCCAGTCCAGATGGCGGCGACAAGGAGTCACTTGATCCAGCAACCGAATCAGTACTCGAGGAATTACAATCGACGAACATCAACGAAGTTCGGCCCGTCGAACTACTGAGTCAAGTCCAAGAATGGAAACAGCGCTTAGAGAAGTGATTCGACTGTAGACGGGAATAGACCGTAAATTCCGCTACGATACTGGTCTTCTATATCCTCGTAATATGCGTGCAAGTAGTGGTGCATGGCTGTTCGGTCCATAGCCGGCTTTCCGACGACATCACCGCGCATATACTGGACCAGCTCACGTGCTAGTCCCTGTTCTTTCTTCCAAAACGTTGTGAACCGATGACGTCCGAAGTAAGCTACCACGCCCTTCAGGGCGTGGCATTCAGCATGGACTCCCGTTCTAACTGTGTAACACAGTAGGCGAATACTCGCCATTCACGTTCAACATCCCGCTGTTCAAGCGCACGCCTACGGGTGCGCCTCCACGACCAGACTTTTGCTGGTCGCGGAGATACTTCAAGCCGATATTCTTCGCGGCGTTGTAATCCGCGTGAGCATCGTATCCACATTTCAGACACTCAAACTCGTCCTGTCCGTTGTTGTGGGGGCGGTTGTCATCGTGAGTGAATCCGCACTTTGAGCAACGCTGACTCGTGTACGCCGGATTAATCTGCTTCACCACAAGCCCTTCAGACTCAGCCTTGTACGTGACGTATTCGCACAGGCGGTGGAACGCCCACTTGTGAACCGCCTTCACTTGGGACAAGCGTTCGCGGATTCCTTTGAGTTGTTCGAACACGATATGGGTACAGTCGTTCTCCAGAGCTTCCTCTACGAGTTCATTCGAGATGGTGTGGAGCATTTGCTCGAAGCGTCCGGTTTGCTTGCGACCGACTTTCTGAACGTTCTCGTGTGCCCACCGTGTTCCAGTCTGTTGGAGGTCGCCTCGGCGTCTCTCGTACTCGCGGTGCCAGTGGTTGAGTTCACCGCCGCTCCAGAACTGCCCAGTTGAGGTGACTGCGATGTTTGTGATGCCGAGGTCAACACCAAGGACGGAGACGTGCTTGGTATCACCTTGTTCAGCCCCATCGTTCTCCACGGCGGGCTTTGTCCGCACGTGAAGGTAGAAACAGTCCTCAACCTCGTCGTAGTGGAGCGTAGCTCCTTTCACGTCGTAGTCGTTGTTGAACAGGTACGCCGAGTGCGGTGTGTTACGCTGTTCGTCGGGCAGGACGAACTCTGTGGTCACTCGCCCGCTTATCGTGGCGAGTGTGCAGTGGTCGTCGTTGATGGTGACGGTTCGGGCGTCGTAACTGGCGAACCGTGACGTGAAGTGTGGTTTCGAGGCGTTCTCGCCTTCCTTCCACCGTTCGACGACGCCTTTGACGGCTTCGGCGGCGCGGTTCCGTGCGGCTTGCACGAGGTTGGCAGGGAGTGGTGAGTCGTTTCGAACGTCGTAGTAGGTGAGGTCGTGGAGTTTCTGTTTGCTGGTGATTTTCCAGTCGGGTTCCCACGCCACGTCTACGACGTGGTTGGCAGCGTCAAGGAAGTGGTCGATAGTCTGGTGGAGGATGTCAGCGTCACTCTCGTCCATATCAAGCTTGATGGGCACGGTTCGAGTGGCTGAGTCTTCCACCATCTGTACTTCATATGTACTACTCTGTATTTATAATAGTTCGGTTGGCGTGAGGGAGTCGGCCAGCCATCGAACGTGGTTTGTGTCTGGGTTGTCGGCTTCCTCCCGCGCCTAAAGTCGCGGGTTTCCGCCTTGCGGTCATTATGAAGTTTCTCAATGACGGATATATGTCATTTAAATCCCAATCCCGAGTCGCTCGACATCAACAACACGTCGCCGATCGAGCTGGTGACGAAGGTACAGCAGTTACAGGATCGGTTGGACGAGTGAGAGTAAGAGCGAACGCGAGTGAGAGAGCGTGAGTGAAAACGAGAACCGGTGAGCGATCGACTCGCCAGGTCCCACTGGGAACCGCCTACTTCGATCCGGGGTCGACGCCCCCGTCGCCGACGACCGGTCTGTCGCCGTCGGAATCCGTCTGCAGATCCGCATCCGCAGTCGGCTCCCTCTCCGTCTCGGTCTCCATCTTTTCCGTCTCGGTCTCCGTCCCCCGCTTTGCATCCATCGTCCCCGACGATCGGCTCCGCAACCCGTCTTCTGCCATCTCGAGTGTCACAGCCGACCCGTCCGACGCCGACACGAGTCGCACGTCCCGCTGGGGGAACGGAATCTCGATCGCCGCCTCGTTCAACGCGTTGTAAATCGAGCGGTTGAGCCGGTGGCGCGCCTTGTTCTCGCGGTTGGGCGAGCCGACCCAGCACAGCAGTTCGTACTCGAGGGCCGAATCGCCGAACGACCGAAAGCGCATCCGCGGCTTCGGCGAGTCGAGGACGAGCGACTCCTCGAGGGCGATATCGACGACGATCTCCTCGAACTCGTCGAGGTCCGTCCCGTAGGCGACGCCGACGGGGACCTTGAGGCGTTTTCGCCGCTGGGGAGCCGACTGGTTGATCACCTTCGCGGCGTTCAGCGCCGCGTTCGGGACCGTGATCAACACCTCGTCGCGCATCATGAGCGTCGTCGAGCGGACGCCGACCTTGACGACGGTGCCGCCCTCGCCCGAGTCCAGTTCGATGTAGTCGCCGAGTTTGTACGTGTCGTCGAAGTAGAGCGCGATCCCGCCGAAGAAGTTGGCGACGGTGTCTCGAGCGGCGAACCCGACGGCGATACCGGCGACGCCCGCCGCGCCGAGCAGCGGCGAGATGCTGTACTCCCAGATCGAGAGCAGGGCGCCGAGGGAGCCGAGGAGAACGACCAGCGTCCAGACGTTCGAGAAGACCGGCGCGAAGTCGAAGCGCGACCCTTTGTCCTTGACTTCCTCGACCAGTCGGTTGACGATCCGGTTGGCGGCGAACGCCCACGCGAGGACGACGATCGACAGCGACGGTTTCCCGAAGAAGGTCTCGAGTTGTTCCGGCGTGAGCACGACGTTCTCGACGACCGACGGAACTTCGGTCAACAGGAAAACGCCCGCCAGCGCCGCTGTGACCACGATCGGCACTCTGAGCTCCCCGACGAGGATGTTGTCGTACTCCGTCTTCGTCCGATTCGTGTACCTGAGCACCGTCCGGAGAACGACGAACTCGAGTATCACCGCAGCGAGGACGGAGGCCCCGATCAGGAGAGCCGTCGCCTGCCAGGCGGGGACCTCCTCGAATAAATTGAGTATGGGTTCCATGACTTTCCGTTCACCTGACTCATGCAGGCGAGGGGTGAGGGTAACTGTATCGGTGCGCTCGAGGAGCCGCTGTGGGTGAGCCAGGACGTGGACGGTCGGGGGCAATCGGTCAGCAGGCTTCGAGTGTGTCGGGGCCGAGAGTCGAGATCGACGGTCGAGTGGAGTGCATACACTCATGGGGGACGGTTGTGTACCACTGTTCTAACTCACGAGGCTCACCGATGACAGAAACCGAGATCCAGGAACTCGACGAGGACACGGTCGCCCGTATCGCCGCCGGTGAGGTCGTCGAACGCCCCGCCAGCGCCGTCAAGGAACTCGTCGAGAACAGCCTCGACGCCGACGCCACCCGGATCGACGTCACGGTCGAGGCCGGCGGGACGGACCTGATCCGGGTCGCAGACGACGGCCACGGAATGTCCGAGGCGGACGTCCGGGCCGCCGTCCGCCAGCACACGACGAGCAAGATCGAGAGCGTCGAGGATCTGGACAGTGGCGTCTCGACGCTCGGATTCCGGGGCGAGGCCCTCCACACCATCGGCTCCGTCTCGAGACTGACCGTCCAGAGCCGCCCCCGAAATGGAGGGGGCGCGGGTACGGAACTGGTCTACGAGGGCGGCGAGATCGTCTCGATCGGCCCGACCGGCTGTCCCGAGGGGACGACGATCGAGATCGCGGACCTCTTCTACAATACGCCCGCACGACGGAAGTTCCTCAAGACGACGGCGACTGAGTTCGCCCACGTCAACCGCGTCGTCACGCGCTACGCGCTCGCGAACCCGTCGGTCGCCGTCTCCCTGACCCACGACGGCCGCGAGGTGTTCGCCACGACGGGCCAGGGCGACCTCCAGGCCGCCGTCCTCTCGGTGTACGGCCGTGAGGTGGCGACGGCGATGATCGACGTGGACGCCGAGGGCGAACAGACGAACGACGGCGACCTCCCACCCGGCCCCCTCGAATCCGTTACGGGCCTCGTCTCTCACCCCGAGACGAACCGCTCGAGTCCGGAGTACCTCTCGACGTACGTCAACGGCCGCGCGATCACCTCGAGTGCGATCCGCGAGGGGATTATGGGCGCCTACGACGGACAGTTAGGCGACCGCTACCCGTTCGTGGTGTGCTTCCTCGATGCGCCCGGCGACGCCGTCGACGTGAACGTCCATCCCCGAAAGCGAGAGGTCCGATTCGACGACGACGACGCGGTGCGTCGGCAGGTCGAAGCCGCGGTGGAGGGAGCGCTGCTCGAGCACGGGTTGGTGCGCTCGAGTGCGCCTCGCGGTCGGTCGGCGCCGGCGGAGACGCGGGTCGAGCCCGAGCGGGAGTCGGAGTCGCTCTCGGACGCGGTTCCGGACGGCACTACTGAACCAGAGCCAGAGCCAGAGCCAGAGTCCGCGGAGGGGCCGGGGGCCGCCGAGGTCGAGGTTGAGGCCGAAGTCGAGGTCGACACCCAGACCGAGGACTCGAGCCCGGCGTCCGAACCGGAAAGCGAATCGAACCCGACGGCGACTCGAGTCGAGGAGACCGAGAGTCGTCGAGAGCACGTCGCCACTTCGGATTCGATCTCGAGGTCACAGCCGACGGCCGATCGGACGGACGACTCGGGAGCGAGCGCGAAAGCGGAGGCGAAAACAGAGACCGAGACGAGACCTGAAACTGACGAGGGAGACGACTCGAGCCGCCGGAACGCGAGCGAATCGGCCGGGCCGGAAACCGAGGGTGGGATCGAGACCGGGGCTGAGGCCGAGGTCGAGGTCGGAGTCGAAACCGAAACCGAGACAGCCGAACAGCGATCCGCCCGGCAAAACCGACAGCGACGAACGGAGACCGAGCGCAAGTTCACCGAAGCCACCGAACAGCGAACGCTGACGGGGGAGGAGGCGACGACCGACGCCGAGTTCGACTCCCTCCCGCCGCTGCGAGTCCTCGGCCAACTCCACGATACGTACGTCGTCTGCGAGACCCCCGACGGTCTCGCGCTGGTCGACCAGCACGCCGCCGACGAGCGGGTCAACTACGAGCGCCTGCAGGAGGCGTTCGCGGCTGACCCGTCGGCACAGGCGCTGGCCTCGCCCGTCGAACTCGAACTCACCGCCGCCGAAGCCGAAGCCTTCGAACACTACCGCGAGGCGCTCTCGCGGCTCGGGTTCTACGCCGACCGGGTCGACGACCGGACGGTGGCGGTAACCACCGTTCCTGCCGTCCTCGAGAAGACCCTCGAGCCCGACCGGCTGCGGGACGTCCTCGCTTCCTTCGTCTCGGGTGACCGCGAGTCGGGTGCGGAAACCGTCGACGCGCTGGCCGACGAGTTCCTCGGGGATCTGGCGTGTTACCCCTCGGTCACGGGCAACATCTCGCTGACGGAGGGGTCGGTCGTCGACCTGCTCCGGGCGCTCGACGACTGTGAGAACCCCTACGCCTGTCCCCACGGGCGGCCGGTGATCGTCTCGATCGACGGCCGGGAACTCGAGGATCGATTCGAGCGGGATTATCCGGGTCACGGCGGCTGAGCGGGGGACTTCTCGAGTTCGCGTCTTCGGTGTTCGGTGTTCGTGTGTAGTCACCAGCCCTCGCGACGCGAGTGTACCCAGAGCCAGACCGCACAGACGAGCGCGACGAGCGTCGCCGCGGTCGCGATGGCGAAGGCCACCCGATATCCCGCGGGCGTGTAGACGCGAGCGCCGGCGACGACCTCGCCGGTCCAGTAGGCGTCGAGCGCCCACCCCATCAGCGTGGGGAAGACGGCCGCACCGAAGAAGGCCGCGCCGTTGATCGTCCCCGTGGAGACGCCGCTGGCCTCGCTCGGGTGGCGTTCCTTGACGACGGCGTAGCTGAGCACGAACGCGCCGAGCAGGACGCCCGCCGCGAAGTAGACGACGGCGACGACCGCCAGCGGCGGCGCACCGAGGACGGCGACGGTCCCGAGCGCGAGGACGTAGCAGACGCCACCGACGACCATCAGGTCGGTCCGGCGCTCGAGGCGGTCGGACAGCCAGCCGATCGCCGGCGGGCCGACCACGAGGCCGACGCTGCCCAGCAGCGTGAACGTCGAGGCGTAGGTCACCGAGACGCCGTAGGTCTGGACGACGTAGGGGACGCCCCACAGCCCGAACAGGGTGAGGTTCAGCCCGGACGTACAGAACAGCAGGACGCTCACGACCCACGTCCAGGGATCCCGGAGGACGGTCGCCGTGTGGCCCCGCAACTCCCCGAGCGTGAGCGTCGGCTGCTCGGGAACGTCCTCGAGTGGTTCGAACCCTGCATCTTCGGGCGTGTCGTGGACGACTGCGAACGCGACGGCCGCGAACGCGAGTCCGAAGACGCCGAGGGCGGCGGTCGTCGTTCGCCAGCCGCCGACGTCGACGGCGACCGCGAGCGGCGTCGTCGCGAGGATGCCGCCGATTCCCGAGACTGCGAAGGTGAGTCCGCTCATGGTCGCGAACTCGTCGGCGCGGTACCAGTTCGCACAGAACCGCAGGATGCAGACGAAGACGACGCTGCCGCCGAGGCCGACGAGTCCGCGGGCGACGAGCGCCGACGGATACGTCGTCGCGAGCGCGAACCAGATCGCACCGGCGTTCATCACGACCGCACCCACCGCCGCGGTTCGACGAGGTCCGATCCGGTCGGCGAGGACGCCCGTCGGGATCTGCATGATCGCGTACACCCAGAAGAAGACGGCGTGCAAGGTACCGAGTTGAGCGCCGGTCGTCCGAAACGCGGCCATCAGATCCGCCGCGAGGACCGCCGTCGAGAGGCGGTAGATGTTCACCAGCAAGAAGACGACTCCGAGGGTCCCCCACAGTACCCACCGAACGGCGAGGGGATCGGTTCGGAGCCGCATTCGTCTCACCCTCTCCTCCTCGTCGAGCGACCGAAAACCTTGACCAAGCGGAAATCGCCGTCGTCGCGACTCCGACGACTGGACGTCGAATCGGACGGGTGCTCGAGGGAGTCGCCGCCGCAACGACGAGGGAGACACTGACAATCCTCGAAACCGAGAGGGAGACACTGACAGTCCTCGAGAACGAGACGACGACCATGCACGAACTCGACGGTTCGGACGCCGGCGGCCAGTTCCTCCGGACGGCGCTCTCGCTGTCGGCGGTTCGCGGCGAGGCGGTCCGCCTCGAGAACGTCCGCGGCGGACGGTCGAATCCGGGACTCCGGCCGCAACATCTGGCGGTCCTCGAGACGCTGGCCGAAATCTGCGACGCGGACGTCTCGGGGAACGAACTGGGTGCGGAGACGGTCGCGTTCGATCCCGGTGCCGTCACCGTCACCGGCGGCCAGTACAGCGTCGAGATCGACACCGCCGGGAGCGTGACGTTGCTGTTCGACGCCCTGCTGCCGCTGGTGACCCGCCTCGAGTCGCCGCTTTCGGTGACGGCAACTGGCGGCACCGACGTGGCGTGGTCGCCGCCGATGGACTACTACCGATACGTGAAACTGCCGCTGCTGCGTCGGTTCGGCCTCGAGGCGGCCGTCGAACTCGATCGACGGGGGTTCTATCCGACGGGTGGCGGACGGGCGACGCTTCGGCTCTCGCCGTCGACGCTGGCGCCGATTCGTCTGGGGGAGGAGAGACGGACAAATCCGGAACCGGACTACGTCCGCGTCTACTCCACGGAGGCCGCGGCGCTCGCCGATAGCGACGTTGCATCTCGGCAAGCTGGCGGGGCACTCGAGGCGCTTTCACGCGCACTCGGGGACCACGACCACGACCACGACCACGATCTCACCGTTCGCGACCGTGTCGAAACGACCGCCGAGAGCGCCTGTCCCGGCTCGGCGGTCGTGCTCCGGATCGACGGCTCGAACACCATCGCGGGGTTCACTGCGTTAGGCGAACCTGGAAAACGCGCCGAACGCGTCGGCGAAGAGGCCGCCGACGCCGCGAAGCGGTTTCTCGCGAGCGACGCGCCGGTCGATCGGCACATGGCCGACCAGTTGCTCGTCTTCCTCGCGCTCGCGGGCGGACGAGTGAAGATTCCGACGGTGACGGATCACGTCGACTCGAGTCTGGCGTTGCTCGAGTCGATGGGGGACGAACTGATCGTGGATCGGGAAGAGCTGGTGGTCTCGAGGGAGAACGCGTGACCGGTGCCGTCGTGATGCGGTGGTCGGCGGAGACGTCTGTGGTCTGTGCTTCGAGGACGACGGGAGAGCGGAGATCCGACAGAACCAGTCGAGACGGTGACCGAGACTCGAGCGAGTCGATACCGAGTATGGTACGACTTATACCAAACCCGTCCGTTTGACGACGTATGATCGATTCACGGCCCACCGAAGCCGGAACAGGGACGGAGGGAAGAGACCGATGAGCGACCTCGTCACCTTCGGCGAGACAATGTTGCGACTGTCACCGCCGATCAACGAGCGAATCGAAGCGGCGACCGAATTCGAGGTCCGTGCCGCGGGTGCAGAGAGTAACGTCGCAATCGCCGCCGAACGACTGGGCGCGACGGCGACGTGGACCTCGAAGCTCCCGAACTCGCCGCTGGGCCGACGCGTCAACGCCGAACTCAACCAGTACGGGATCGACACCGACGTCATCTGGAGCGAGGAGGGACGCCAGGGAACCTACTACCTAGAGCACGCGGGCAAGCCCCGCGGGACGAACGTCATCTACGACCGCGCGGACGCCGCGGTGACGACCGCCAAACCCGAAGAGTTCGACCTGAACCTGCTCCAGGACGCCCGCGTCTTCTTCACGTCGGGGATCACGCCCGCGCTCTCGCCGACGCTGCGGGACACGACCGCGAAGTTGCTTCAGGCGGCCCAGCAAGGCGGGACGACGACGGCCTTCGATTTCAACTACCGGAACAAACTCTGGACGCCAGAGGAAGCTCGAGACACGCTGACGAAGCTGTTTCCGGGCATCGACGTCCTCGTCATCGCTGCTCGCGACGCCCGCACGGTCCTCGGCTACGAGGGCGACCCCCGTCAGCTCGCGCACAAACTCGGCTCGCAGTTCGACTTCACCACCGTCGTCGTCACCCGCGGTGACAAGGGCGCGCTCGCCTGGCACGACAACGTCGTCCACGACCACGACGCCTACGAGACCGACACCGTCGACCCCATCGGCACCGGCGACGCCTTCACCGGCGCCTTCATCGCTCGCCGACTCGCCGGAAACGACGTTCCCAGAGCGCTCGAGTACGCCGCCGCGACCGCGGCGCTCAAGCGGACGATTCCGGGTGACATCGCGCTGGTCACCAAGGAGGAAGTCGAGGCGGTCGTCTCGGAGAACAACGACGAGATTTCGCGGTAGTCACGGTTCGGCGCGATCGGTCTCGTTTCGTCTCGTTTCGTCTCGATTCTGTTCTCTCGATCCCGACCGTCAACTCGACTCCGCCACAACCCCCCACCCTCGAGTGCGGTCAGTAACCTACCGACACCACTCGTTGGCGACGGATCCGGATTGCAGCCCGTCACTGGCCTGATCGTGTCAAACACGACCGGACGAACGCCTTTTTCACTCGAGACCGAACGTCCGGTATGGTTCACGTCGCGGTCGTCGGTGCGTACGGAAGTGCGGGTGTCGCTGTCACCGAAGAGTTACTCCAGAGCGACCTCGAGGACCTCGAGGTAACGCTGATCGACGACGGCGATCCCGGCGGCGGACTCTGTATTCTTCGGGGGTGTATGCCCTCGAAAGACGTCCTCTCTGCGGGCGAACACCGGTATCAGGCGCGCCACGACGACCGTCTCGACGGAGTCCCCGAGGTCGACTGCGAGGCGATCGTCGAACGGAAAGACGAACACGTCCAGCAGTTCGCCGCCCACCGCCGCGAGACGGTCCACGCGTTCGCCGACCGCGAGAACGTCGAGTTGCTCCGCGAAACGGCGCGGTTCGTCGACGATCGCGTGCTGGCAGTTGGCGACCGCGAACGCGAGCGTGAACTCGAGCCGGATTACGTCGTGATCGCGACCGGCTCCGTGCCGAACGTCCCCGATCTACCGGGGATCGAGGACGTAGCGGTCGCGACGAGCGCCGACGTTCTCGACGCGACTGAGTTCCCCGATTCGGGCGTCGTCATGGGCTTTGGCTACATCGGACTCGAGCTCGCGCCCTACCTGAGCGAGGTCGGTGGCATGGATATCACGGTGATCGAACACGGCGATCATCCACTCGAGGAGATGGAATCCGAGTACGGCGAGACGATCCTCGAGCTCTACCGCGAGCACTTCGACATCGAGATCCTGACGAACGCCGACGAACGGCGCGTCGAGGCGACTGACGACGGCGGGGTCCGGTTGACCCTCGATAGCGAGCGAGACGAGGGAGACGAGAGTGACGGGAGCGCCAACCGTGACGACGAGACGGTCGAAGCCGACCGGCTCTTCGCCTTCACCGGCCGAAATCCGAACCTCGAGGGGCTCGGCCTCGAGCACACCTCGCTCGAACCCGAGACGGGGTGGGTCGACGCGACGATGCAGGCCCGCGACGACGAACGGGTCTTCGTCGTCGGCGACGCGAACGGGCGCGAGCCGATCCTCCACGTCGCCAAGGAACAGGGCTTCGCAGCGGGCGAGAACGTCGTCCGCCACGCTCGAGGTGAGGCCCTCGAGCCCTACGCGAACGTCCCTCACCACGTGATCTTCTCCGGGATGGGCGTCTACCCCTTCGCTCGGCTGGGTCACACGCCGGCGACGGTCGCGAAAACGAAGATGGACGCGGTCGTCGTCACGCGCGAAGCGAGCAGCGACGGCGTGTTCGCGACGAAGAACCACCCGGAGGGACGGGCGACGCTGGTCGTCAGCGAGGCCGACGGGAGCGTACTGGGATATCAGGGGCTGCACTATCACGCCGACGTGATGGCCAAGACGATGCAGGTCCTCGTCGAGATGAGTCTCGACGTCCGCGAGATTCCACGGCGTGCGTACCACCCGACTACGCCCGAAATCCTCGACGGGCTGATCCGCGAGGCGTGTGCCGAACTGGGCGAGTCCCAACACTGCGTCGGCGAACCCGAATCGCCAGATATCGGGTTGTAGACGCGTGTTATCTTACGTCACAGAAACCTTATGATTAATCGTGTTCTATAGTGGTGCGATCATGAGATCCTTCGACGATATGAACCGTCTGTTCCGTGAGATGGACCGCACCTTCGACCAGTTCCGTGCGTCGTGGTGGAACGAGTACGCCGCTCCCGGCCTCGAGTCGGCCAGTCCCAGCTCCGCCTCCGCTCTCGAGGGCAGTGGTGATATCGGAGACGACCACGAGGCCAGACACGCGTACAGCCCAACGCTCGAGTTCGGCGGCGACACGACCGTCAGCCTCGAAGAGGAGGGTGACGCCTACCGGTTCGTGATGGACATCCCGGGCTTCGAGAAGGAAGACATCGACCTCACGCTCGACGACGGAATCCTGTCCGTCCGCGCCCGTCGCGACGTCGAGGAGGAGTCGGACACCTATCACACGGCCGGGAGTCGGCGAGTCTCCCGCCAGATTCCGATCCCCAAAGAACTCGTCCTCGAGGACGTTACCGCCACCTACCGAAACGGGGTTCTCGAGGTCCACCTGCCCATCGTCGAGGCCGAACGGGACTCGAGTCACCGGATCGACATCGAGTGAGTGACTGATCGGTCCCGCTGACCGCGTCCCGTCTCGGGCGTCTCCATCGGCCGTTCGGACCCAAACTCAAATCTCGTCGCGTTCGACAACGATCACGGGCTCGAAACCCGTTTCTTTCACACGCCGGCCCGAATCTTTTCCCACTCAGCGATGTTTCTCCTGCAATGAGTATCGTTGCCGAGTTCACGATCGGCGCGGACGGGTTCGCACTCGCGGAGACGTTTCGGGCGGTCCCGGACGCACGGATCGAAGCCGAACGCGTCGCGACCCACAGCCGCGAGTGGGTGATGCCGTTTTGCTGGATGGCCGGCGGCGACGAGGCGGCGTTCACCGACGCCCTCGAGAACGATCCAACCGTCGATCGCTGTCAGATCGTCGAAACCACCGACGAGACGACGCTATACAACATCCGCTGGGCCGACGAGGTCGGATCGCTGATCGACGAAATCATCGACCAACACGGCATCGTCCTCGAGGCCTCGGGCGGAGACGGAGCGTGGTTCTTTCGGCTTCGGTTTCTCACCCGCGCCCAACTGAGTGACTTCCAGGCCCACTTCAACGAGCAGGGGCCGGAATTCGAGGTCCACCGGATCATCGAACCCTCCGAGCCCCGCCAGCTCGAGTACGGGCTGACCCCCGACCAACTCGAGGTCCTCCGGCTCACGCTCGAGCAGGGATACTTCCGGGTCCCGCGAGAGACCTCCCTCGCCACGATCTCGGACTCACTCGGCATCTCGCAGAACGCGACCTCACAGCGAGTGCGTCGCGGGCTCGAGGCACTGCTCGAGAACACACTCGAGATCAAAGGCGACGGGGAGCGTATCGGACGGAATCCGTGACTCGAAGAGGGGCGATCGACCGGCGGCCGGTCGGTCGCTACGACTCCGACTTCGGTTCCGACTCCGACTCCGATGCCGACGAGAGCCTGCTCTCGGTCCGCTGTAACGCCGCCCGTCTGATCACCCCGGTCGGTGACCCGTCTTCGAGGAGTTCTTCGAACTGTTCACAGGCGCGAACGTACTCGTCGGTTGCGTCCTCGAGTGAGACGTCGGGAACCGAATCGGCGAGAGAGGCCAGCCGAGCTTCGGCTTCGTCGTCGAGATAGCGATCACGCCAGTTGGGCATCTGAGATGACGAATACAAAGAAGGCAGATAGTATGAAATATCGGTGTTACTACTAATGGTATTTATACGTGAGACAGAATTAGACGGATTGTGAGCGAGTGACAGATATGCGAGGGCAGTGGTGGATATCGACGGAGACGTGTCGGGACACGGTGGCCTACTCGAGGGAATACAGCGACAGATCCCGGCTCGAAACCGCACGGTTGGGACCGATCGAAACGGGTACCGAAGCACACGTCACTCCCGGCGGAGAACGAACCAGCCGTCAGTCCGCGCCCATGCCCGCACTCGAGTCTCGCATTCGACGCCATCCGAACGCTTTTTTCCGATCCCAACGCACCCAGACTCGTCCCTCGAACCATGACAGGAGTCTGTCGCCGGGCGACCATAAGCGACGCCACAGCAGTTCGAACCGTCGCTCGCGAGAGCTGGCACGCCGCCTACAGTCACTTCCTCGAGCGCGAGACGATTGATTCGTTGGTCGACGACTGGTACGCCGTAGACGGTCTCGAGGCGTCGATTACCGAGGCGGCCGGCCGAGCGGACGCTGTCTTTCTCGTGGCCGAGGGTGGTTGTGACGGCGATGGTGATGAGGAGTACAATAGCGACACCGACCTCGTCGGCTTCGTCCACGTCGTCCCGAAACCGGACGACCGAACGGTTGTCTCCCTGGTTCGGCTGTACGTCCATCCAGACTGCTGGGGCGAGGGGATCGGAACGGTGCTCGTAGAGCGGGCTCTCGATGAACTCGAGACGAGTGATGGCGACGCCGAGCGACGCGGACTCGAGGTCGAAGTCGAGGTCGAGGTCGAGGTGTTCGCCGAGAACGAAGTCGGCGTCCGGTTCTACGAATCGAGAGGGTTCGAGCGCGTCGGCGAACGCGAGGAGGCGTTCGCGGGCGACACACAGACGGTGTACACCTACGAGAGGTCGCTCGAGGAAGAGGGAGAGGGTGGGAGACAGGGAGACTGACAAGACAAAGAGATCGTCTGATTCGTCGCGGCCGCCTACAGCGTCTTGTCCGCCTCGTCGTCGTCGACGACTTCGATTCCGCGGTTGTTGACCGCCATCGGATCGAGGCCGACCTCCTGGAGGAAGCCCTTGTACTCGCGCTCGCAGGTCTCGGCGGCCTTCTGCTTGTCGCTGGCGCGGTCGCATAGTTCGACCAGGTTCTCGGGCACGTCGTTCTGGTAGACGATCCAGTGGTTGATCAGGTCCGAGAGTCGTCGGATGGGACTCGTGAAGTGGCCGTAGATCTCGAAGTTCAGCGCGTGGTGGCCGCCGAACGGGTCGTTCATGTACCGGGCTCGAGGCATCACCTTCATCACCGCCCACTGGATCTTGTCCAGTTGTCGACCGGGCGCGTCCTCGAGGGTCGCGTTCACCGCTTTGCGGGGGTCTTCCCAGGTGTCGCCGGGGATCGAGACGCCGTCTAGGTCCTGAATCTCCCGGAGCGCCTTCGACCACTCGTCGGGGCTAGGCTGGGGGTGGACGCGGTACATCGCCTCGACGCCACGGTCCCACATCAGCGTGTGCGTGACGGCCTTGTTGGCCTTCAGCATGCACTCCTCGATGATGGTGTGAGCGCGATCTCGACTCGGGTTCAAGACGAGCGAGCCGTCCTCCTTTCGCTGTTCGTGCATCCGATCCGCGAGGTCGTGGACCAGCGTGTTCTCCTCGTGAAGCGGTGCGTCGGGGTCCTCGAGGCGCTTTTCGGCCTGCGCGTAGGTGAGTCGCTCGTCGGACTCGATGACGGACTTGTAGATGTCGATGGTCTCGTAGGAGAGCGTCTCCTTGTCGAGGTGCATCTCGACGGTGTGTGCGAGTCGATCTTCGTTGGGGACCAGCGAGCAGACCGTCTCCGCGAGCACGGGCGGCAGCATGTGGATGGTGTACGCCGGCAGGTAGACCGTGTTCCCCCGTTCGACGGCCTCGTCCCACATCGACGTCTCGGGGTTGACGTAATGGGTGACGTCCGCGATGTGAACCCAGATGACGTACTCGTCGTCTCGTTCCTCGACCGAGATCGCGTCGTCGAAGTCCTGGGCGTCGATCGGGTCCGTCGTCCACGTCGTCAGGTGTCGGAGATCGGTCCGCTCGTCGACCTCGTCGGCGATCTCCCCCTGAATGTCCTGCGTGCGCTCCTCGGCTTCCTCGAGGACGCCCGCCGGGAACTCGTCGCGGATCTCGAACTTCTCGAACAACTCCTCGCGCTTGTTCTCGAGGTGGCGCGCGAGGTCCTCGCTGATCTGGACGGGGCCCTGTCCTTCGGCCGTGCCGGCTTCGGCCTGGGCGCTCGCCTGTGCGTCGTCGCTCATGGCCCCCTCTTCGAGCGTGAGGGTGAAAGACGTGTCGGGAGCGGAACGTCGGGGTGAACGCCAGAAGACGACGGTCGATCGAGCCGCCAGCAAAGAACGTCGTGGTGTTGGACGACAAGAGTTATTGGGTCTCCGATACGATAGCCGCCGAATGCCCGCGATCGAACTCGACGGCGTCGAAAAACACTTCGGCGACGTCACCGCCCTCCGCGGTATCGACCTCTCCGTCGAGCGAGGCGACGTCTTCGGCTTCCTCGGACCCAACGGAGCCGGAAAATCGACGACGATCGACATCATGCTCAACTACAGCCACGCCTCCGCCGGCTCGGTCCGCGTCCTCGGCACCGACGTCGCGGACGACCCCGTGGCCGTCCGCCGGCGAATCGGCGTCCTCCCCGAGGGATTCGAACCCTTCGAGACGATGACCGGCCGACAACACGTCCAGTTCGCGATCGAGTCGAAGGGGGTCGACGACTACCCCGAAGAGATCATCGAACGCGTCGGTCTCGAGGGCGCCGAGGACCGACCCGCAAGCGGCTACTCGAAGGGGATGGCCCAGCGACTCGCACTGGGAATGGCCCTGGTCGGCGAACCTGACCTCCTCGTCCTCGACGAACCCTCGACGGGGCTGGACCCCCACGGCGTCCGCCGCATGCGCGAGATCGTCCGCGAAGAGGCCGACCGCGGTGCGACCGTCTTCTTCTCGAGTCACATTCTCGAGCAGGTCGAGGCCGTCTGCAATCGCGTCGGAATCCTCCGGTACGGCGAACTGATCGCCGTCGACTCGCTCGAGCACCTTCGTGGAACCGTCGGCGCGGAATCGGAGCTCACCGTCGAACTGGCTGGCCCGGCGTCGGTCACCGCCGTCGCCGACGCCGTTCGGAGCCTCGAGGGCGTCTCCCAGGTCGCCGAACACGACAGGGAACGGACCCTCGTCGTCGGCTGTACGACGGGAGCGAAACTCGCGGTCCTCGACGAGATCCGTGCGTCCGGCGGCGAGATCGGCGACTTCTCGACCGGCGAGACCAGCCTCGAGGAGCTGTTCGTCTCCTATACGGATTCCGCGGGGGCGAAGCCGGGTCCGGGCCAACGGCGGCCGGAAGGCCGAGCACGTGCGGACGCCTCGAGAGACGCGGACGAGACATCGGACTCGGGGACGGAGTCGACGCCCGACCCACAACCCAGCACGGAGGTGAGCCGATGAGCTGGTCGCTGATCGCTCGCAAGGAGGTCGGCGACTCGATTCGGAGCCGGCAGCTGTTCGTCTTCGCCGGACTGTTCGTCCTCATCTTCGGGCTGGCCGGCTACGCCACCGTCCGGTCGGCTCGTCGCGGCGGCTCACCCGGCGAGTTCGTCGATCTGCTCACACTCATCAGCATGATCCTCGTCCCGGTCGCGGGCCTCTCGCTGGCCCACGAGGCGATCGTCAAACGACGGACGAACGGCCAGTGGCGGCTCATGCTCGGGCTCCCCCACTCCCGTCGAGACCTCGTCGTCGGAACGTACCTCGGCCGGTACGCGATTCTGGCCGTCTCGGTCCTCGTCGGGACCGCCGTCGCGTCGCTGTTCGTGCTCGTCAGCGGCTTTTCCCTGCCGTGGCGAGCGCTCGCCAGTTTCCTCGCGTTGACGCTCGTCCTCGCGCTGGTCTACGTCGCCATCGGAATCACCGTCTCCGCGCTCGTCCGCTCGACGACGCTGACCGCCTTCCTCGCGTTCGGATCGTTCCTCCTGTTCGTCTTCGCCTGGTGGATCGTCCCCGACGCCGTCGTCTACCTCGTCAACGGCCTCGAGATGCCCGCCAGTTCCCCCTGGTGGACGCCGTACCTCGAGGCGCTCTCGCCGAGTGCGGCCCACGAACGGGTTTCCGACGCCGTGACGACCGGTGACGCCGGCGGTGACGTCCCGCTCTGGTTCGCCACGCTCGTTCTCGCCGGCTGGGCGGTGATCGCGCCGGGTGTGGGTTACCTGCGGTTTCGCGAGACCGACCTCTGAGAGCGAGCACGAACGGGCCTATTGGAGTTGGAGTTTGTGTGTGACCTCGAGAGGCGATCGGTATCGAGCTCTATCGCGTCGTAGGGGAGACGGATAGAACGCGACGGGTTGTGCGCTGTCGACACCCTCACATCGAGTGTGAGAAACGGGACACGATCTCACGGGAGGATTCGCCCGAGCAAACGGTTCAGTCGGTGGTTCGGGACCGATCTCCCGGAGACGGACCACGACGAGCGAAGACGAGTGCGACCGGCACAGCCAGTACCCACTCGACTTCGGTCCGAACGACCTCGAAATCGGCTCGAGTGAGGACGCCACGAACATCGAGCGGTCGGCTGTCGACCAGCGTCGGAAACGCGTCGTTGAGTCGTTCGTAGAGGACCGTAATGAGCGTGCTCGCCGCTGTCGACGGAGCGATGACACAGATTCGACCCCGTGGAGCGAGCACCCGACGGATCTCCTCGAGGACGACCATCTGCGACTCGGCTTCGAACAGCTCGAGCGTGAAACTCACGAGAACGGCGTCGAAACTGTCGGAAGCGAACGGTAACGCCAACGCATCGCCACAGACGACCGCAGATGGGGCATCGGCCTCGAGGCGATCCCGTGTGCGTCGACACATCTGGTCTGCAACGTCGATACCGACGACGTTGCCGCCGGGTCCGACAGCGTCCTGCAGCGTGGTCGAGCCACGACCGGTCCCACAGCCGATATCGAGAACGCGGTCGTCCGCGGAGACGCCGAGGAAGCCGATTCCCCGCCGTCGGAGACGACCCTGGAAGGGATCGATCAGCACGTCGTAGTACCGACTGAGCGCGTTGTACCACGCTCTGTGCGTCCGTGAATTGTGCGTCCGTTTCCGCATCACCGGTCGCCGCGTTCGTCCGATCCGTGAGACAGTCTCCGGAAGAGGGAGACGAGGACGAACACGATACCGCCGGTTATCAGCCCAGCGACGAGCAAAACGAGCGCAATGAGAACGGAGGGGATGGCGACGTTGGCAATCACGACTGACGGGGCCAAACGGGGTTCGACAGCGATGGGCATATGTGTAGTTCCACATACACATTATTTATATCCTTCACTTCAGTGGATGAATTCTCCGTCTCGAGAGCGGTCACCTGGTCGAATGTGACGAAAACACGCTGGATGCAGGGAACGAACTTTTTCCGCCTCGGGTTCGCCAAGGCGAACCACTCGCCGCAAAAACTTCGATGAAAAAGGCCGACTGCTCGGCCTTCGGCCTCGCGGTCGGAGAACCGATCGCTTCACTCACGGATGCTCATAACGATACATTCGCGTTCCACACGAAGGAGATCCACCCGATTCCGCCAGTCTTACACATGCAGAAGGGGAGAATTCACTATTCTATGCGTAGAATCGACCGACGAAACGGAGAGGACAACGCTCACTCCCAGCGTTGTGTCCCTTCGGATTCCGACTCCGCAGTTCCGTACCACTCCTCGAGTCGCTCGAGATAGTTCGAACAGAACGCTGCTCGATCGGCGTCGTCGTCGCGACCTTGAATCTCGGCTTCGACGTCGACGAGCAACGACTCGAGTCCGTGTCGCGACACTCGCGACAATTCGCTGTCGCAGGGTTTACAGAGGTACTCGAACTCCTTGTCGTCCCGATCCCAGCGATCGCCGTACTTGTCGTATTCGCGGGCCTCGCTACGAGGGATCGCCTCACCACAGGCGAGACAGGTCACCCTCGCCTCCCGCCAGGAGGGCCACATACGAGTATCGTCGTCGTGAGAACACTTAGCGATTAGCACACTCGAGTTGATCTATCTGCCCGAGCGGACGGTCGCTGTGAACGACTCCTCTCCACACTGCCTTCAGTGGGCTTCGAGAACGCACAGGACTCGACAGAGAACGAAACGACCCAATCCGGTCGACGCTCACTCGCCGAGGGGCTCGAGATCGGGTGTGAACAACTCTTCGATCTCGCAATCGAAGTAGGCAGCGAGTTTGAACGCCAGCTCCAGCGACGGATCGTAGCGGTCCCGTTCGACCGCGTTTATCGTCTGGCGCGAGACACCGACGGCTGCCGCAAGTTCCCCCTGATTCAACTCTTCGCGTTCGCGGTACGTCGGAATCACGTTCTTCATGGTCGCTTTACGTTCGAGTGTACCGCCGTTTCACAACCCAGTGAGATGCCCCGAAGATGAATACCAACAGGAGATATCCCCAGAGTGCACCGCGAACAGCGGCGGGAGCAGTGTACACTCCTGTCGTGTTGAGGACGACTTCCGCCGGAAGACCGGCGATCCCCACCGCTGCGACGAACGTGAGCGTCGTTTGACTCGCCTCCCGCTCGATTCGATCTTCGAGTTCGTCGGTAACCGAAACTGGTGATCGCCAGTATCCGATCGCCATCCCGAGACAACCGAGCCAATACAGCCACAATCCAGCGAAGAGTACCAGCGGTTCTTCGGTGACGATCCACGCCGCAGTCGCAACGAAGAAACTGACCACGCCGACACTGACCGACCTGCTGATCCACTCGCTGTACTGTTCGCGTTTCTCGACTCGCTCTGTTGCGGTGAGTTTCTCAGTCATTGGTACCACGGTGTAAAGCACTCTTTACAGTAAAGTCCACTTTACACCGTGATAAATATGTCGCCCTGTTGTCTTCTGCTCACCCAGTCTTCTCTCGACGACGGTCGAGACGATCGACCAGTCCAGTCCGATCGTCCAGACTGGCACGCGATCTACACCTCGAAACCTATTCTGTTAAATGGGTATAGAAGGTAGGGCGGGTATGCAGGTCAAGTCTCGACACCACCTTCGAAGCGACGACGTCGGCGACCTCGAGAACGCCATGGCAGACAAACTCGGCGTCGACCTCGATGGCGACACCTACGAGCGCGTCGAGTTCGAGGAGACCGATCGCGAAGTCGTCCTGATCGACGGCGAACCGCGCGTGGCCTCGTTCGACGACGAACTGTTTCTGACGGTCCGCGGTGCGAACGTCTACGACCCCGGCCAGCGCGTGGTCGTCGTCGACTCGGGTGCCGTCTCGTTCGTCAGCGACGGCGCGGACGTCATGCGGCCGGGGATCACGACGGTCGAGGGCGACGTCTCCGAAGGTGACCTCGTCGTCATCGCCGAAGAAGCCCACGGGAAGGTCCTCGCGGTCGGCCGCGCTCGAGTGGACGGCTCGGAGATGGTCGGCAGTGAGGGGAAGGTCGTCGACTCGCTGCACTACGTCGGCGACGAACTGTACGACTTCACCGGCTGATCGCTCGCGTTCGATCCCTCAGTTCTCCTCAGCCTCAGACGCTTCCGTCTCCTGCTGGTCGGCCTCGTACGACTCCTCGTAGCGCTCCATCGCCGCTTCGTACCCCTCTTTGGCGAACTCGTACGTCTCCCGAAGGTCGGCGATCGGGGTCTCCGTCGCGTCGACTCTGAGGTCGTTGTAGGACGGATCGAGCGGGTGCTCCTCGGTCGTCCGAACGACGACGGCTGCGCTCTGGACCGACAGCTCCTCGCGCTTGTCGCCACCCTCGTCGTGACCCCCGGCGAGCGCGTCGATCAACCGCTTCGAGAGCGGCGCCGACCGGTCGCTCGACTCGTAACTGTCGGCGACCGCCTCGAGGACCGACTCGCCGGTCAGCAGGTTCCCCGCGACGGTGTAGCCGTCGCCCTCGCGGTGGCCGTACCAGTCGCCACACTCCTCGCCGGAGAAGACGAAGGTACCCTCGGCGTCGACGCCGTGGAGCTGGCGGCTCGAGGCGTCGTGGTCGGCGTTGAGCAGCGACTCGAGAGCGTCGTCGACGGCGAGTCCGTCGTCGATGTATTCGATGCCTCGACGACCGAGGTCGACGTTGACGAGACTTTGGGTCGCGACGGCACCGCGTTCGCTGGCGAACGGACAGAGCGTGCCGACGCCGGGGAGGCGGGTCGTGACGGCGACGCCGAAGCAGTCGTGGTGTTCGCGCTCGCCCTCGTCGTCACCGCTCTCGTCGCCGTCAGTCTCGACGGGCTCGTACACACAGATGCTGAACGTCATGTCTCTCGGATAGCGCTGGCCGTCAATAAGTGTCCGCGTCGGGATACTCGAGTCCCTCTCGAGTCGACGAGTGGAGATTCAGGTCCTGAGTATCGACCAGACGTCGGCGACTCGCTGCCCGTCTGACGTAAGAACTATACTGGCGGCGCGGGTGTCCCTTTTCTATGGGAATCATGAGCAAAATTCTCGGCGGGAATCAGTCCCGAAGCGCCGAGGATTACGTCGAACTGAACCTCGACGACGTCGCGGAGGGCGCGAGCGAGGCGACGATGCAGGTACACATCGCGGAAGTCGACGGGCAGGCGGCGGCGATCGACATCAAAGACGCCGTCTACGACGGCGACATCGTCATCGCGGATATCACCCGTCTGCGCACCAAAGACAGTACCGTCGAACACATCGTCGACGAACTCCGTCAGGTCGCCCAGGAGGTCGACGGCGACATCGTCCAGAAGGGCGACGACCAGATCATCATCACGCCGACCGGCGTCCGTATCGGCCGAGAGAAACTCGGTCGGTAACTGACTGCGGTCTCCTCGTTCGTGTGTCTCGAGACGGTGAGTGTCATCTGGATCCCGAGATTGAGACTGAGACCGAGACTGAGACCGAGACCGAGAGAGGAGCGAAACGCCCAACTCGAGTCGAACTGGTTCGAGATGGAAGTGAAACCGACACACTCGAGGCGGGGATCGACGACGAGGAGCGATCCAACGAGAACGTGTCATCGAAACTGTTTTCCTGCCGCCGCGTTCGCTCACGTTCGTGTCAGTAAACAACGTTCCACAGGTGCGGACGCCGCCGATGGGGTGGCGCAACTGCTACGAAATTCGGAATTGATAAGTAGTGAACGACAGTAAATAGCAGTAATGACAAAGGTGTACTCCATCGGAGAGTTCGCAGATGAACTTGGAGTCCACCGTGAAACCGTCAAGAAGTGGTGCCGGGAAGACCAACTCACGTATTCTCGAACTCCCGGCGGCCACCGACGAATCCCTCACACAGAACTCCAACGACTCACAGGGGAACCATCACGCAGAACCGATAAAGTCGCCATCTACGGGAGAGTTTCGGGCCACGCTCAGAAACAGGACGGAGACCTTGACCGGCAACTCGAATCCCTCACCGAATACGCACACGACCATGGATGGAGTATCGAAAACAAATACTCCGACGTAGGAAGCGGACTCAACGAGAACCGCCGTGGACTGAACGAACTCTTGGACGACGCAGAAAACGCCGACTACGGGCGCGTACTCGTCACGTACCAAGACCGACTTACCAGATTTGGATTCTCCTACCTCGAACGATTGCTCGAACAGTACGGTGTCGAAATCACCGTCGTCAACGAAGAAACCGACAAAACCGCACACGAAGAACTCGTTGACGACCTTTTGCAACTCGTCGCCAGTTTCGCAGGCAAACTGTACGGAATGCGGTCCTCGAAACGAAAGCGGATCGTCGAAACAGTAGAAGCAGAGATGGAAACCGATGAGTAGCCACCTCTCACTCCCGATTCGCTTACCGTTTGAAGAGCGAGAGCGGCACGCTCGACTCGACACGCTCACAACCGCGGTTGCAAACACGCTTATCGAGCGATACTGGACGCCTGAACATCTCACCGAGATCGACGACTACTCGTATCAAGCATGGAAATACTTTGACGAAGACGAGGCGTTCGCTGACGTTGACCTATACCTCCCGAGTCGATACAAACGCTGTGTGATGCAGAAAGTCGGAGAAACACTACGGAGCCACGCCGACAAACGCGAAGCCTTCCAATCCATCCAGTCCGTTCTCCCCGACCACAAAATTCTCCGTATCGACACCCGGCGAATCAAAGAACGGCTCTGGGATTCAGAGGAATACATCAAATCCGGGTATGTTGACCTACTCATCGGTCAACTCCTATTACGACCGTCACGGTCGCTTCCCTGAATCGTATTTTGAGATGTAGGACTGCCCATCGTACTCGAAGGGCGTGCTTCCGTACTCCGCAGACGATGGCCCTGCTTTGGGTCAGACTGTGAAATACGAATACAAAGATTCCACGCAGTCACTCACAGTCAAACTCAAGACGCCCGACACACCCGAACCGGAATCCCGTGGCGACTGGACGTGGACGGAACACGCGATGGACGGCTACGAAGCGTTCCACGAACTCCTCGACCACGGCAGTCTCTCCGCACCCTCGTTCCAACCCACACAAACCAAAACCGGGGGCGAATACTACGAACTCTCGTTCCCCGTCGAACTCGAACACGCAGAGAAATCAGACGACGTAGAAACCGTTTTAGCAATTGATGGAGGACTCAGAAAAGACGCTACCGCAGTCGTCGTGAACGAAGACGGCGAGCAACTCTCTGTTCCGTATTTCATCCAGAATACGGAGCGAGACCGGATGCGTGATCTCGCTCAGGTACGTAACCAACTCAACTCCAAACTTGCATATCTGCGGCGGGAAGGACGTGGCTACACGGACTCGTTCAAGAGCGTCCAAGCAGAATACGAGCGCGTGAACAACAAAATCGCGAACAAGCGAGAGCAACTCGTTCACGATGTAGCAAATCAAGTTCTTGCCCTCGCCCTCGTGTATGACGTGGATGCGATTGTTCACGAAGACTTGCGAAGCCTCTCACCGCCTCGGGGTAAAGGGCAACTCTCGTGGGAACTCTCGTCGTGGGCACGGCGAGAAATCATCTCGAAAATCGAGTACCGCGCTGAAATCGCCGGACTGCACGTGAAGCGGGTGTGTCCGGGCAACACGAGCAGGTCGTGTCCACGATGCGGCTCCACGGGGCACACCACGAAGTCCCCCGACCACACGTTCGAGGTGTGGCACGGAGGCCACTTCCGCTGTGACAACGCTCGGTGTGGCTTCCAAGCCGACCGTGACTACGTTGGCGCAGTCAACGTGGCGCGTGTGTTCTTCAGCGAATCGGCAACGCTGAACCACGATTTCACGTCTTCCTACACGGGAGACTCTGAAATCGTGCCAGCAAGCCGTTCCGTTGGCATGCGTCTCGTGTTCGGTACTGCGCCTATCGCGTTTACCGGACAGTCGGATGAAGATGTGACTGCTGGTGGCGGGTCGTGCTTGATAGCGCCCGCTGTCACCCCGACAGAGACGATAAATGATAGCAGTAAACCTGTTTCAGTGTCAAGCCCAGCGACACACAGCACCCCTCAATTCATTAAGAGGACTGCTGTTTACTGCCGAAAATAGGAACGGTGGAACACCTGGAACGCCTACAGCTGGAACGTCACCGAACTCGACGTCCGCAACGCCGCCAACGCGCTCGTCGAGACCGGCTTTCGCGACGCCAGCTACGAGTACCTCGTCGTCGACGACTGCTGGATGGCGGAGGAACTCGCCGAGGACGGGAGCTTTCGGAACCACCCGGACAACGTTCCGGCCGGCGTCGCCGACCTCGCCGACTACGTCCACGACCGCGGCCTGAAGTTCGGAATCTACTCCTCTGCGGGAACTGAGACCTGTGCGAGCCACGAGGCGAGTCTCGGAAACGAGCGGCGCCACGCCGAGCAGTTCGCCGACGTCGAGACCGTCGACCTGCACCTGCCCGAGGACGCCGACAGCTACGCGGTGACGGACGTCTGGAGCGGCGAGGAGTGGACGACCGACGGTTCTCTCGAGGCGACGGTCGACTCCCACGACGTCGCGTTCTTCCGCGTCGGACCTGTCTGAGCGGGCAGGCAGTGAACGCGGATGGCGGTTCAGAGCCGGGCACGCAGGTCGAGGAGGGTTCGACCCCGATTCTCGTTCGGCAGTCTCGGACCAGCCCCTTCCACAAGCTATATGACTGACTGACCAGTAGGTCAGTGTAACGACTGACCGACTAGTCAGGACCTTCGACGATGACGACTATCTCTCTCTCGAACGACGCGCCGAGAACCGACGACCGAACAGCGAGGGCGGCGATCGAATGAGTCTCCGCGACCGCGTTCGGTCGCTGTTCAAGAGCAGCGACGAGTTCGACCTGACCTCGGGTGAGATCGCGAAACCGCTGCTGTACCTCTCCTTTCCGATCGTCGTGACGAACCTCTTCCAGACGGCGTACAACCTCGCGGACACCTTCTGGCTGGGCCAGCACAGCACGAACGCGCTGGCCGCGATCAGCTTCGCGTTCCCGATGGTCTTCCTGCTCATCTCGCTCGCGATCGGGCTCTCGGTGGCCGGCAGCGTCCTCGTCGCCCAGCACGTCGGGGCCGAGCAGTTCCGGAAGGCCGAGTACGCCGCCTCCCAGACCGTCGCGTTCTCGGTCATCCTCTCGATCGTCGTCGGTGCGATCGGCTACGTCTTCGCGGGCGAGATGGTCGCCCTGCTGGGTGCGGACCCCGAGTACGCGCCACAGGTCGTGAGCTACATGGAGGTCTTCTCGGCCGGGCTCGTGTTCGTCTTCGGCTTCGCCATGTTCATCGCGCTCATGCGTGGCTACGGCGACACCATCACCCCGATGATCGTCATGTTCGGCTCCGTCGTCCTGAACATCGTCCTCGACCCGTTCCTCATCTTCGGCTTTCAGGAGAACCCGCTTTTCGCCTGGTTCTCGTTACAGGGACTCGAGGCTACCCTCTACGAGACGACCGGGTTCGACGGACGCGGAATCGAAGGGGCGGCTATCGCGACGATCGTCTCGCGAGCGCTGGCGTTCGGCGTCGGCCTCTGGATCATGTTCCGTGGGAACCGGGGCGTCCGGATTCGACTCGGGCAGATGATGCCCGACCTCTCGTACGCGCGGACGATGCTCGATATCGGCGTTCCGGCGTCCGTCGAGATGACCGGCCGGGCGATCTCGGTCAACCTGATGCTGGTGATCGTGGCCCTGTTCTCGACGACGACCGTCGCCGCCTACGGGATCGGGACGCGGATCTTCTCCGTCGTCTTCCTCCCGGCGATCGCGTTCTCTCAGGGGATCGAGACGATGACCGGCCAGAACATCGGCGCCGGCAAACCCGACCGAGCGGCACGGACGAACGACTACGGTGCCCGCTTCCTGTTCGTGATTCTGACGGTCGTCGGCGCCGTTACCTTCCTCGCCGCCCGCCCCATCTCGGCAATCTTTACCACCGACCCCGCCGTCGCAGACGCGAGCGCGACCTTCCTGCGGATCGTCGCGCCGACGTTCGGCTTTATGGGCATCATGCGCGCGTACAACGGCGGCTTCCGCGGCGCCGGCAAGACCCTGATCGCCGCAGCCATCGCCTTCACCGTCCTCGGCGTCGTCCGCCTCCCCGTCGCCTGGGTCGGCGCGAACACGATCGGCTCGAGCGGCCTCTGGCTCGCGTTCGCCGTCTCGAACGTCGCCGGTGCGGTCCTCGCATACTGGTGGTTCAAACGCGGGACCTGGCGCGAGGGGGACCTCACTTCGAGTTCGTTTGGAGGAGACGAGATCGAGAGCGAGGACGTGGTCAACTCGTCGGCGAGTGGCAACGACTGACCGCGGGACAGGTCGGTCGGCTGCACTCTCGAGACGGTCGAAACTGTCGCCACCGGCGATCCGTGCCGGGTCACGTAGGGTTATTTCGCTGACCGTCAGTTGCAGTAAGCAGTCAGGCTGCCCGAGCGGTCAGTTCGGGCGAAACTGAGAAACTGGAGGTACCCAGACACCTAATGAGCACGGAACCTACACCCGATTCGACAGTTCTCGACGAGTATCGCGACGAGGTCTCTCGACCTATCCTTCGACTGTTTACACAGTACGGCCGTCCACAGCTACACTGGTTCACGATCGGCGTGATCACGAGTACGCTGGCCCGATTCCTCGGGCTCGTTCCGCCGATCATCCTCGGAATCGCCATCGACTCCGTCTTCAACGACGATGAGGCGTACTCGCTTCCGCTGGTCCCCGACGGCTGGATTCCGGGAACCGAGAGCGGCCAGTTCTGGCTGTCGGTCGGGCTGATGGGCGGTGCGATGGTGCTCGCGGCGATCATGCACTTCTTCCGGATGTCGACGCTGAACCTGTTCTCCCACCGGGTGAAACACGAGGTTCGGACGGACACCTACCGGACGATGCAGCGGCTGGACATGGACTTTTTCAACCAGATGCAGACCGGCCAGCTGATGAGCATCCTCAACAACGACACGAATCGCTTGGAGCTCTTCCTCGACAACATGACCGACAGCGCGATCCAGCTCGCGGTGCTGGTCGTCGGGATCGGCGGCGTCCTGTTCTGGATGAACTGGCAGCTGGCGTTCGTCACGCTGTTCGTGATCCCCGTCGCTGCGCTCTTTACCTACTGGTTCATGTCCCTCGTCGAGGAGATGTACGTCGACATCCGCCAGACCGTCGGCGACCTCAACTCCCGCCTCGAGAACAACCTCGGCGGCATCGAGGTCATCAAGAGCGCGACGACCGAGGAGTACGAGGGCGAACGCGTCGAGGACAGTTCCTACGAGTACTTCCGCCAGCACTGGCGGGCGCTCCGGATGAACTTCGTCTACCGACCGGGCCTGCAGATCCTCACGTCGATCGCGTTCGTCTCGACGTTCGTCGTCGGCGGGATCTGGGTCGTCTCCGGACCGCCCGGGCCGTTCACTGGCACCCTCTCCGTCGGCGAACTCGTCACGTTCCTCTTGCTCACCCAGCAACTGGTCGATCCGCTCGCTCAGATGAGCGAAGTCATCGACCGCTACGAGGACGCCAAAGCCTCCTCGAGCCGGATCTTCGCGCTGATGTCGATTCCGGTCACCATCAAGAGCGACCCCGACGCGGCCGACCTCGGCAACGTCGAGGGCCGCGTCGAGTACGACGACGTGACCTTCGCCTACGGCGACGACGAACCCGTCCTCCACGACATCGACTTCGACGTCGACCCCGGTCAGACGGTCGGGCTCGTCGGGCCGACCGGCGCCGGGAAGACGACGATCCTGAAGCTGCTGTTGCGTCTCTACGACGTCTCCGATGGCGAGGTCCGCGTCGACGGCCACGACGTTCGTGACGTCACCCTCGACAGTCTGCGCGACCAGATCGGTTACGTCAGTCAGTCGCCGTTCCTCTTCGACGGCACCGTCGAGGAGAACATCACCTACGGCGCCTTCGACGCGAGCGACGAGGAGATCGAACGAGCCGCCAAGCGGGCCGAAGCCCACGACTTCATCTCGAAGATGCCCGAGGGCTACGACACCCGGGTCGGCGAACGCGGCGTGATGCTCTCGGGCGGCCAGCGCCAGCGGATCTGCATCGCGCGGACGATCCTGAACGATCCCGCGATCCTCATCTTCGACGAGGCGACCAGCGCGGTCGACACCGAGACGGAGATGCTCATCCAGCGCAGTCTGGACGACCTCACCGAGGATCGGACGACGTTCATCATCGCTCACCGCCTCTCCACAGTGCGGAAAGCCGACGAGATCCTCGTCGTCGAGGACGGCCGGATCGTCGAACGCGGCGATCACGACGATCTGCTCGCCGAAGACGGCCTCTACGCCAATCTCTGGAGCGTGCAAGCCGGCGAGATGGACGCCCTCGACGCCGACTTCATCGAACAGGCGAGCCAGCGGGCCGCGATGGGCGTTCAGGACGAAGACTGATCGACGGCAGGTTCGTTCTCGTTTCTTTCGCAGTTTCGGTTCGCTGTCTCCGTCTCGAGCGAACGCACGGACCGACTCCACGCGAGCGAACCGTTCGACCGACGGTCGAACCGTGATTCGTGACAACAAACCACACAAAAGACAGTTCCACCGCGGCGAGGACGTCACAGTCGACATGACTCCCGGACAGGCGTTCGGCCAGCACGTAGAGAGTGAAGACGAACGACGCGTCGACGACATCATAGAGCGGATGACCCTCGAAGAGAAAGTCGGCCAGATCGTCGGTATCGGCGCACGCGAGGACGTCGAGGGGACGACAGACGAGATCGAAACGCACCACCTCGGCTCGTGTCACTTCGGGGAGACGCCCCACAACACGCCCGCCGAGAAGGCGGCGTTCGCGAACGAGATCCAGCGCGCCGCTATCGACGCCTCCCGGTTCGACGTCCCGCTGTTCGTTCGCGCGATGGCCGAACACGGCCACGCCGCGGTCGCCGGCAGCACCGTCTTCCCCCAGCAACTCGGCCTCGCGGCGACTCGAGACCCCGACCTCCTCGAGCGCTGTGCCGACGTCGCCGCGACGGAGATGCGGGCGACGGGCGTCCAGTCGACGAGCAGTCCGATCGGCGACGTCGCGCGCGACCAGCGGTGGGGCCGGATCGCCGAGACGTTCGGTGAGAGTCCGTTCCTCTGTGCGGAGCTGACCGCGGCGATGGTCCGAGGATATCAGGGGGGAACCGACGCCGAGCGTGAAAACGGAGCCGACCGCGTCCTCGCCGTCACGAAACACTTCCCCGCCTACAGCGAAGGGCTACGTGGACAGGACCAGGCCCCCAACGAGGTGACCGACTACACGCTCCGCCGGGTCCACGTCCCGCCGTACGCCGCCGGCATCGACGCCGGGACCGCCGGGATCATGCCCTGCTACAACTCCATCAACGGCGAACCGGTCCACGGCTCCGCTCGCTTCCTCGAGGACCTCCTCCGGAAGGACCTCGGGTTCGACGGCTTCGTGCTCGCGGACGCCCGCGGCGCCGAGGACCTCCACGCTGGCCACGCCGTCACCGGCTCTCGCGAGGAATCTCTCTGGCGGACGATCCGGGCCGGACTCGACCTCCTTCCATTCGGCGGCGGCGAGTACGCCGAGTTGATCGTCGGTCTCGTCGAGGACGGCGAACTCTCGGAGACCCGTATCGAGGAGAGCGCACGTCGGATCCTCCGACTCAAGTTCGCGCTCGGCCTGTTCGACGACCCGTTCGTCGACGTCGAGAACGCGGTCGAGACCCTCGGGTCCGAACCCCACCGCGAGGTCGCACGCGAGGCCGCCCGGCAGTCGATGACGCTGCTCGAGAACGACGGTGTCCTTCCTCTCGACCCGAACACAGAGCGCGTGTTCGTCACCGGCCCCAACGCCGACAGCCTCGCCCACCAGCACGGCGGCTGGGGAACGGTTCAGGATCCGGATCCGCTCGGTGACACCGTCCTCGAGGGGATCGAAGCGGCCGTCGGATCGGACACGACGGTCACCTACGAGCGCGGCGCGACGCTCAACGAGACGGAGGACGTCGACGCCGCTCGCGAGGGCGCCGCCGACGCGGACGCGGCGATCGTCGTCCTCGGCGAACCCGACTACGTCCACGAATTCATCGCCAGCAGCGAGGAGTACGGCCTCGACGAGTTTCCGAATCGAACCCAACTCACACTGCCCGAGGCGCAACGAGAGTTGGTCGAGGCCGTCCACGCGACGGGGACGCCGACGATCGCGGTGCTGGTCACCGGTCGCGTCCTCGCCACGCCGTGGATCGCCGAGCACGTCCCCGGCGTGTTGATGGCCTACCAGCCTGGCTCGGAGGGAGGGGCCGTCGCGGACGTCCTCTTCGGCGAGTACGATCCGTCGGGACGGCTGCCGATCTCGGTCCCCCGATCCGAGGGTCACGTCCCGTTGCGGTTCAACTACCTTCCCAGCCCGACGGCCGATGACTCGGCGTTCAAGTCGTCCTACGACCCGCTCTACGAGTACGGACACGGACTCAGCTACGCGGACATCGAGTATCGATCCCTCGAGCTCTCGGCCGAGGACGTGGGACCGGACGAAACGATCGACGTCGAGGTCACGCTCGAGAACGTCGGCGACCGCGCCGGAACCGAACCCGTCGAACTGTTCGCCACCGACGTCCGTAGCTCACGGGTCACGCCCGTCCGCGAACTCGTCGCCGTCGACCGCGTGAGCCTCGAGTCCGGCGAGCGTGAGACGATTGCGTTCACGCTCACAGTCGAATCCCTCGGGATCATCGAAGACGACGGCTCGCGAACCGTCGAACCCGGGACGTTCGAGATTCGCGTCGACGACTTGCTCGAGTCGTTCGAAGTGACGAGACGGCGACCGTACCGGTGAGAGGGCGGAGCGACGGTCGGTTTACGTACGGAGGAAGGGGGCCGCCTCGCGCGGGAATCCGGTGGCGGGGTTTAACTTCGAGACGCCCATGTTGGGAGGTAGCAATGAACCAGCCACCGGAGTACTGCCCCTACTGTGGGACACCGGTCACCGGCGTCGACACGCCGATGCTCGGCGCGGTCGAGACTTCGATGGTTTATCGGTGTGACTCCTGCGACGACTACGTGTTCTACAACCCCACGCCCGGCGGCAGCACTGCCGTCGTGGACGGCGAGCGCCTGCTCCTCGTCGAGGACTTCCGCGCCGCTGGCGAGTGGAAACTCCCCGCTGGTCGGATCGAACTCGGCGAGTCGCCGCGGGAGGGCGTCGCCCGCGAACTCGAGGAGGAGACCGGACTTTCCGTGGACCCCGACGAACTGACGTACTTCTACGATTCGTCGGGAGAGCCGGTAGCGGAGCAGTACATGGTGAACGTCGACTACGCGGTCCCGCGGTCGAAGACGACCGGGACGGTCGACGCCGGCTCGGACGCGACCGACGCCCGATTCTTCGCGCCGGCCGAGTTCGCAGCGTCGGCGTACTCGCTGTGAGACTCACACGTGGATCGGTTCGGCACCGACAGTCTGGAGTGGGTGCTCGAGAAGGCGCGGCGAGCGCTCGAGGAGTAATCGGAGTCGACGCCCGAGCCGTCCGCGAGTTCGAACGAGTCGGGACCACGACTGGAGAGACGGATCTCGAGCGAATAGAAATCGGTAGAACACGACTCAATCGAAAATCGGCTGAACAACGCGGCACACCGTTTCGCACCGCGAGCGCCTCGGCGCTCGCGGCCTTTTTTGGTCGAGATTTTTTGCGTGAACGGTCCGCGAAGCGGACCTGAACGCAAAAAAGGTCGGTGCTCTAGATGTAGTCGATCGATGGCGGCAGCTCGAGTTTCATCCCCTTGCGCTCGCGGATCTCCATGATCTTCTCGCGCTGGAGGGAGTCGGACATAACCTCGAAGCCGGCGTTCTCGGTGTTCCAGGAGGCACGGCCTTCGGTCGCAGAGCGAATGTCGCTCGCGAAGCCGATCATCTCACCAACGGGTGCGACACCCTCGACGACCATGAGGTCACCCTCCTGGTACATGTCGTCGACGCGGCCACGACGACCCTGGATCTCGCCGGAGGCAGCACCCATGTGGTCGTTCGGTACGTCGATACGGGCGTCCTGCATCGGCTCG
Source organism: Natronoglomus mannanivorans (assembly GCA_025517485.1). Classification (GTDB taxonomy): domain Archaea; phylum Halobacteriota; class Halobacteria; order Halobacteriales; family Natrialbaceae; genus Halomontanus; species Halomontanus mannanivorans. The sequence continues at coordinate 69,414 of JAOPKB010000020.1, forward strand.
AGCAGCTTGATCTTCCCGTCGATCAGCGCCTTGTGGAGCGCGTTTCGGGTTGCCGGGATGACCTGTGCCGGGCCACGGTGGATGGTGTCCTCGTGGAGACGGGCGTCGTGCAGTCGGATGAGGGTCCCCTGGACCGGCTCGTTCGCGAGCGGGCCGTTGTCGAGGGCGTCCTCGAATCCCTCGATCACGAGTTCCATCGTCTCGTTGAGGTGCTGAATCCCCTTCGTATCGTCGATGAGGATGTTCGTCCCGTGGATGTGCTCGACTTCCTGGGAGTCGTCTTTGTGCATGCCGGCCTCTTGTAAGGCCTCTCGGCGTTCCTGCTCTGGCATGTCCATCGACGCCTCACCCATCTTGATCGTCTCGACGAGTTCGTCCGGCATCGGCTCGATGGAGACGTAGAAGCGGTTGTGGCGGTTCGGCGAAATGCCTTCGATCTCGTCGCTTGGCTGCTGGGGCTGCTCACGGTAGACGACGATCGGTTCACCGGTGTTGACCGGAATCCCCTGATTCTTCTCGATACGCTGAGTGATGACCTCGAGGTGGAGCTCACCCTGTCCGGAGATCAGGTGCTCGCCGGTGTCCTCGTTGATCGTAATCTGAATCGTGGGGTCCTCCTTGGAGACCTGTCGAAGCGTCTCGATGAGTTTCGGCAGGTCGTCCATGGTCTGGGCCTCGACACTCTTCGTAATGACTGGCTCCGAGATGTGCTCGATCGACTCGAACGGCGTCATCTCGATGGACGAGACCGTCGAGCCCGCGATGGCGTCTCGAAGACCGGTGACGGCGGCGATGTTCCCGGCTGGAACGTGGTCCACTTCCTCGCGTTCGCCACCCATGTAGATCCCGACGGACTGGACGCGGTTCTTGCCTGCGGTTCCGGAGACGTAGAGCTCCTGGCCCTTCTCGAGCGATCCCGAGAAGACACGACCGGAGGCGACTTCGCCCGCGTGTGGGTCCATCGCGATGTCGGTGACCATGAAGACGACCTCGCCGTCCTCGTCGACGAGACGCATCGTCTCCGCAAGGTCGGACTCGTCGTCACCACGCCAGATGCGTGGGATACGCATCGGCTGGGCGTCGACGGGGTTCGGGAAGTGCTCACAGACCATGTCGAGGACGACGTCCGACAGCGGCGTCCGCTCGTGGAGTTCCTGGCGCTTGTCGTTACGCTCTAAGTCCATGATTTCGCCGAAGTCCATCCCGGTGCGCTGCATCGACGGCATCGAGACACCCCACTTGTAGAGGGCGGATCCGAAGCCGACGGTCCCCTCCTCGACGGAGACGGTCCAGTCATCGATGTCGTCCATGTCCTGGGTCATGCCACGGATGAGTTCGTTGACGTCGTGGATGACCGAAAGGAGACGCTGTTGCATCTCCTCGGGTCCTTCCTGCAGTTCGGAGATGAGTCGGTCGACCTTGTTGATGAACAGGGTCGGCTTGACACCCTCGCGGAGTGCCTGTCGCAGGACGGTCTCGGTCTGGGGCATGGCCCCTTCGACGGCGTCGACGACGACGAGCGCACCGTCGACGGCGCGCATCGCTCGGGTGACGTCGCCACCGAAGTCGACGTGGCCCGGCGTGTCGATGAGGTTGATGAGGTGGTTGGTGTCCTCGTACTCGTGGGTCATCGAAACGTTCGCCGCGTCGATGGTGATCCCACGTTCCTGCTCGTCTTCTTCCGTGTCCATCGCGAGCTGTTCGCCGGCAGTCTCGTCAGAGATCATGCCCGCACCCGCGAGGAGGTTGTCAGAAAGGGTCGTTTTTCCGTGGTCGACGTGAGCAGCGATGGCGATGTTCCGGATGTTTTCCGGTTCGTCCATCAGCCGTTCACACTCCTGCACGATTTTCTTGCGTCGGCCCATATAATCCCCATTACCGGTAGCGGGGTCAAAAGGATAGTGTTTCGTCGCCGCCGGAAATCGGCCGAGTGACCCGTTGGTTGGCCAGAATCTCCGATTTGCGTGAGTGAATGCCACGCAAGAGACGCGCTTCGAATTCGTCTCGATTCGGTGACGACAGCGCACAGTCCACCCTGTACAACTGGGCGCAAGAGCCATACGGCCACAGGCCTTGCTACTGGTAACCATGGATCTTCGCGTACAGGGCCCGGGCCCGACCGCTCCCTTTCTCGGCGCCCGCGACCTCTTCGAAACCGAACACGACCTCTCGCTGCCCGTCCACGTCCGCCTCCGAGACGACCCCGACGAACGCACCTGGGCCGGCCACTACGACGACCGCCACGTGCTGAACATCTCGAGACAGGCCGCCTCGAGTGCGATGGCTCGCGAACTCGCCCTCCACGAGTTCGCCCACATGGCCCGCTACGAGGAGAGCCACCCCTCTCACATCCAGTCGACCGAGGAGGTGCTCTACCTCGCACTCGCCGGCCGGAGCGTCGAGCGGCGAAAACTCGCCCACTGCTACCAAATTGCCAACCACATGAAAGACATCTACGCCGACGATATCACGCTGACCGTCGGCCCCGGCGAGAAGTTGCTCGCCTTCCTCGAGTCGAGTCTGGCGGCCGCGATCGCGGATCGACCCGGGACTCCGCCGGGCCGGGGCCCGGGTCCGGCTTCCGGTCCGAACGCAGATTCGGGTTCGGATCCGAGTCCAAAAGCGCAGCCGGACCCACAGACCCGACGGATCTCCCCCTCGGCCGATCCCGACATCACCGCCGTCAACGCGGCGTTCGCGCTCGCGCTCGCCGAACGCCACGACCTCCTCGAGACCGATCACCGACTGTACGACCTCGCACACGCGGCGGCGATGGACGCCCCCAGCGTCGACTTCGAGGGGTTCAAGCGCCGATTCCGAGAACTGTCCCGCGATCCCGACTCGAGTAGCTACCGACAGGTGCTCGTCGACGCGACGCGGTCGTACGCGAGCGGCGAGGGGCCGGCGGCGGATTGAGCTCTTCGAACGCGTCGTCCGCCGGACTCACTCGGCGGGCGTGAGTCGGACGAGTACGTCGTCCTGTTCGGTCGGAAACCCGTCGTCGGCACGGCCGTCCCGATTCGACGTGATCGCGTAGAGGCCGCCGTCTGGACCCTGTTCGACGTGGCGTACGCGGCCGAGTTCGTCCTCGAGCGTTCTGTGTGAGACGGCGTCGTACCCCTCGTGCATCCAGTCGGCGTCGTAACGGGTGCCACCGTCGTCGGTCGGAGTTTCGTCCTCGTCCTCGTCGGCCTCGCTGTCGGCGGGATAGACGGTGACGACGTTGACGTGCTGGCTGGTCAGCGTCCCGACGACGAGCCGGTTTCGCCACTCGGGGACGTCTTCGCCGGTGTAGAAGACACAGCCACTCGGCGCCCACGTGTCACCGGGCCCCGTGTTGACGACCGGGCGTGCGAACTCCGAGTCGGGGTACGTCTCGGCGTCGCGGGCGACCGACCAACCGTGGTTGTCACCCGGCGCGAGCACCATCACTTCGTCACGAGCGCCCGGCCCGTGTTCGCTGACGATCGGCGTCCCGTCGGGCAACCAGCTGATCCCCTGTGGGTTGCGATGGCCGTAGCTGAAGATCCGCGGATCCCCACCCTCGAGATCGGGGTTATCCGGCGCGGGCGTCCCGTCGGGTTCGATCCGGAGCACCTTCCCCGCGAGGCTCGTCAGCTCCTGTGAGATCGGGTCGACGTCTTCCTCCCAGTCGTTGCGATTCGCGTCGCCCGTCGTCACCCAGAGGTAGTTCTCCGGCCCGAACGCGAGACGGCATCCATTGTGGACCAGCCCGCCTTCGATGTCGTCGATCACCGTCGTCTCCGTCGCCGCCGGGTCGTCGGCCGAGACGTCGACGAAGACCAGTCGATTTCGCTCCCCGTCGTCGGTATCGTAGGTGTAGAAGGCGTAGAGCAACGCCGGATCGGGATAGGCCGGGTGAACCGCGATCCCCAGCAATCCACCTTCGCCGCCCTCGACCCACCACGGCTGCTCGTCTGTTCCCGGCTCGAGGGCCTCCGCGTCGATGATATCGGCGGGCTCGGCGACGGCCTCGAGTTCACCGGATCCGAAGCGATGGATTCGGCCGGTCCGTTCGGAGATGAACAGGTCACCGTCCGGCGCGAACGACAGGTCCCACGGCACCTCGAGGTTCTCGACGAGGATCTCGTACTCGAGGTCGGCCTCGAGGGGGGAGTCCGTCGGCGGGGTCCAGTCGGGATCGTAGCGGTCCCACGACTCGAGACCGTCGTGGTCGACGGAGAGCTCGTAGTCGCTCTCGACTGGCGTCACGTCCTCGAGTTCGGTCGACGACGAGTCGTCGTCACTGAGACAGCCAGCGACGCCGACCGCACCGACGACACCGGCACTCGCGAGGACCGAGCGGCGGCTCCACCTGTTGTCAGTCATGATCGTCCGTTACTCGAGCGGGTCGCAAAAGCGTGCCGACACGGGTAGGTCGTGATGGGTCACCGACTCGCCCCCTTCCATCACGTGGCCGACCGACATCGACGTTCGACCGCGCTCCCGTCAATAGTACATCGCACCGACAGACCCTTTGAGAAGGTACCTGATCGCCGTCCTGAACCCGTAGGTCCCGGAGTGTTCCCAGCGGCCGGTGACCTCGAGCGTCGTTCCGGACAGATTCGTCTCCTGGGAGTGGTCGGCCGTCGTCCGCGGAACGACCGGAAAGTCGGTGTTGTAGTAGTCCGCCTCGACGGACGTCTGATCGACGTCCGAGCCCGCGGTGTGCCAGGTCGTATCGAACGCGTCCGGAATCGAGCAGTCGTAGACCGCGGGAATCGCCAGACAGGAGAACCGATCGCCAAATTCGTCGCCGTCACACGCGGACCCGTCGACCGTTTCGAACCGCCCGACCGAGTCCTCGATCTCGTACTCGCTCGAGTTACTGCGGTCGACGTCGACCACGAGGTTCGTCCGACAGAGCGGTCCACACTCGCTCGAGCTCGTCTCGACGTACGTGACCGCATCACCGAGGTGGTCGAACGCCGGGTCGTCGGCGAGGCCGTGGGTCCCGGATTGGGTCTCTCGTGTGAGAGCGAGGGCGGAGCCGGAGTCGGAGTCGGCGTCAGAATCAAAATCAGAATCGGGATCAGGACCGAGAGCGGCTTCACCGAAGTGGTCGTCCAGCTCGACAGTCCGCGCTGATCGCTCGAGAACGACCGCATCCGCCTCGAGTTCGGTGATGGACTCTACGTCCAGTGTATCGAGATCCGTGTCCCGTCCCTGTCGACGCAGTGTCGGATCGAGCGAGAGCGAGTGATCGACCGCCCTGAATTCGTCGTCACTGTGAGAGTCGGGGGCGTCGAGTTCGTGGCGTACTCGAATCTCCCCACGAACGACTTCCGTCCGACCGCGCCGGAGAAACGTGATCGAGGCGTGCTCGAGGTCCGGACGGCCGTCCGTGTCCACCACGAGTTCGTTGAGTACGTCTTCGTCTTCGTTCCGGTCCTCGTTCTCCTTCTGGTTCCCACCTTCGCCCTCTCGCTCACCCAACTGATCCGTCGAACGTCGAGCCTGGGCTGAGACACCGGCCGTCCCGAAAACGGCGAGCGACGACGTCGCACACGCGTGTTTCAACAGCGACCGTCGATCCAGTTCAGTCGGCGACAAACGATCATCCGGCATGAAAGATAATTGAACGTGATAGTCGCTATCAGATATAAGTATCGGCGAGAGTTACTCGTCGTCGTGTCGACTGAGTACATGGCTGCAGACAACGAGCAGAGAAGGCAGGCGAATGGACACGACAGTCACCGGCTGGGGGTTCTCAGTTCCCCAGCGGATTATAGTAGCTACTGAACGTCAATACACACCTGATCACACGACTGCAGCGCGGTTCGGAGCGAGTGAAACGAGCGAGAACCGCGAACTGTGCGATCAGTATAAATAATGTCAGTTGTTACGATAGCGATCGGTCACGACGAAAGGAGTCACGGAGCGAGACGACGTTCGCACCTCCGACTGCTCGAGGCGAACACTCGAACCGAGCCGGTAGCCGAACGTCCGAGCGATTCAGCATAATTCGAGGTGGAGCCTCCGACCTCAAGGAACGAGTCTCGGACGTCGACGATCCGGTCGTATCGACACCGAGAAGAAATAGACGAGAGGCGTTAGCGTGCAGCAGCTGCGACGCGCTCTTTCTCTTCTTTCTGGCTCACGGCGTAGGTCTGGACGTCGTAGTTCGCTGCACCGATGAGCTGGTTCGCGATGGCCTCCTCGGCGGAGGTCGGCGTCTTGAACGAGCTGTTCTGGACACCTTCGGCGATGAACTTCAGACCCTGGTCGACGCGACGCTGTGGGGCGACGTCGACGGCTTTCGGGACGGAGATGCCACCGTACTTCAGGCGGACGGTCTCCTCTCGAGGTGCAGCGTTCTCGACGGCAGTGACGAGCACCTGGATCGGGTTCTCCTCGGTGCGCTCGTGGATGATGTCGAACGCGTCACGAACGAGGTTGAGCGTCTGCTGTTTCTTGCCCGTGTTCTCCTCGGTCTGCATCAGACGGTTGATGAAACGCTCGACGACGGAGATTTCGGACTTCTGGAACTGCTTTCGTGCGTGACGGCCCGCCGTGTGAGCGACTGGCGTCACGGAGAGATAGCGTTCCGTCGACGGATCGGAGTACTCGATCTCCGAGATCTCCCACTTCCCGAAGAGCTTCGCGGCGACGTCGGTACCGCCAGCGGGTGCGTCCGGGTCGGGGTCCTGATCTGGGTCCTGTTCCTGCGTGTCTTGATCTTGCTCTTCTGCCGCCATGATTATCGCACCGGTTTCTCCGCGTTCCCGCGGACGAGTTCGATCATCGAGACACCGTTGACCTTCTCGACTTTGTAGTTGACTCCGGAGAGGTCACCCATCGCACGACCCTTCGCGCCACCGATCCCCGCGATCGTGACTTCGTCGTGTTCGTCGATGAACGAAATGGCGCCGTCACCGGGACAGAACGCAGTGACCTGCTTTCCGTTCTTGATCAGCTGGACTCGGACACACTTTCGGATCGCCGAGTTGGGCTGTTTCGCCTCGATGCCGACTTTCTCCAGTACGATACCACGAGCCTGTGGGGCACCCTCGAGCGGGTCGGACTTCTCGCGAAGGCCCCGAGCACGTCGCGCGTAATCCGAGTCGGACCACCGCTGCTGCTGGCGGTCCTTCTTCAGCTTGCGCGCGGCGTATTTGCCGTTTGCCATAGTACCTGCCGCTATCCGACGGAGACACTTAAGCATCCCCTTTTCGATCCGACGTTACGCCTCGAGAGAGCGTTATCGACCGCTCTCGAGGGATCTGAGCGCGTCATACGACCGGAGAGCCGGGCAGGGGCGATAACACGATCCGACGCGAGTGCTCGAGAACTGAACGACGACTGCCCAGCGCAACGGTCAGGTGAGTTGGATGTCGTCGATATCGAAATGGCGCTCGACTAGCGTCCGTGCGGCCTCGATCGTCTCGCCGCTCTTACCGATCGCGACGCCGCGGTCCTCGTCTGCGACCTCGGCGTAGGCGACGGTGTCGTCGTTCTCGCTGATCGTGACGTTGTACACCGCCGCAGGCGCGAGGGCGTTGGCGACGAAGTCACCCGGCTCGTCGGCCGCCTCGATCAGCCGAACGGGTTTGCCGACCTGCTCTTCGAATTTCTGGACGTGCTGGCCCTGCGGACCGATCGCCTCGCCCATCTCGCCGCGCGTGACGACGACCAGCAGTCGGTCGTCCTCGACGACACAATCCTGTCCGGACGCACCGGTCACGTCTTCGAACAGCGCGAGATACTGACGTTCGTCGTCTCCGAGTGTGACAGCCATTGTATTGGAGTGAGTGTAGGGTAATGTAGTGGATCGCGTAGAATGCGTGTGGTAACGTGGAAACAGTAACGGACGTCTGGTGACCTTCGAGTCTCGATTACCGACTTGTCGAGCCCATCCGCAGGTCAACGTCACCGGTTCCGAGCTTGATCGGCTTGCCGACGATGACGTTCTCCGTAACACCGTCGAGGTCGTCGATTTCGCCGTGGATCGCTGCGTTGAGCAGGTGATTGACCGTGACCTCGAACGCCGCCCGCGCGAGCACCGACTGTTTCGACCCCGAGATGCCGTGACGGCCGATCGACTCGATCTCGCCGCGGTTGGTCATGATGTCGGCGACTAGCATCAGGTGCCGGACGTTTACGTCGTCCAGACCCTGCTCTGCCAGCGTGTTGTTCGTCTCCTCGATGATCGTCTCGCGGGCCGCCTCGACGCCGAGATTGCGATAGATCTCGTGGATGTTGTTACACGTCGTCCGGGAGGCGTCGACGCCCTCGATCGAGAGGACGTCTCCGAACGCCGACCCTTCGGTGTAGAGGACGAACTCCTCCTCGCCGTCGTCCAGTTCCTCGCGGCGAATGACGACTCGGGAGACCTCCTCGATCCCCTTGAACGTGATGTCGCGCAGTTCCTCGACGAGCTGGAGCAGATCCCGATAGGACGGCTCTTCCGGGCCGAACTCGATCGTCGCTCCCTGCTGGACGGTCTGGACGCCGAGGTGGTCTTCGATGATCTCGGCGACCTCCTCGGGCGTGATCATTCGCTCTGCGAGGGTGTCCTCGTTGAGCGAGATGACCACGCGCATGTCCGCGACGTTCGTCGAGACGTCACCCAGCGCGAGGATCTTCGTCGCCTCGATCTTCCAGACGACCTCGTGGGCCTTCTCCCGTTCGGTCGCGTACTCGTCCTCGAGGAAGATCGACATCGTCGGCGTGTCAGGGGTCTTCCGGGCGTCGACGAGTTCGATGAGTCGCGGCAGCCCCTGAGTCACGTCGATCTCTGCGACACCCGCGTAGTGGAACGTGTTCATCGTCAACTGCGTTCCGGGTTCGCCGATCGACTGCGCCGAGACCGTCCCGACGGGGTCGAGCGGGTCGATACGCGTGTCCAGATAGCGGGTTTCGACCGCTTTCGCGATCTCGTCGGCCTGCTCGACCGTGACGCCGTCGCGTTCCTCGACGGTCCGATAGACGCGGTCTTTGAGTCGTCGGGGGAGTTGCGTATCCTCGACGACCGCGGTGACGTCGTCGCTGACGTCGAACTCGGTCTCAGTCATCGGAGGTCACCTCCGGGGCGTCGCTGACGCGACGACTATCAGCGTGCTCCGAGAGGTTCGTCGGCCGTCGCTTCGTGCCGAGGAACTCCTCGCGTTCCTCCGCGCTCTCGAATTCGGAGTCGAGGACGCGGTCGGCGATGTGGTCGACGTCGATGTCGTTCTCGTCGCCCGAGGAAACCATCACGGGCGAGGTGCCGTCCTCGCCGAACTCGAACTGGACGATGGTGTCCGAGGTGTCCCGGACGGTGCCGTCGTACTGGGCCTCGAGTTCGGAGAGGGCGTTGATCAGCCGCCGCTGGAGGTAGCCGGACTTCGAGGTCCGGACTGCCGTGTCCACCAGCCCCTCGCGGCCACCCATCGCGTGGAAGAAGAACTCACGCGGGGAGAGCCCGGAGGTGTAGGAGTTCTCGACGAAGCCGTGTGCCTCCGCCGAGAGGTCGTTCGGTTTGTAGTGGCTGAGGGTCCGGTCCTCGTAGCCACGGTTGATCCGCTCGCCCCGAACTGCCTGCTGGCCGACACAGCCGGCCATCTGGGTCAGGTTGAGCAGTCCACCACGGGCACCCGACTCGGCCATCACGACCGCCGGGTTGTCGTCGTCGAAGTGCTCCTCGGCGATGTCACCGGCGTTCTCACGAACGCGCCCGAGCGTCTGCATGATCTTCATCTCGACGGTCTCGTCGATCGTCCGACCGGGCAGGCTCTCGAGTTCGTTGCGCTCGTAGGCCTCGATGAGTTCCTGGACCTGGTCGTAGGCGTCGTCGATCGTCTCCTGGATACGCGCCTCGGCCTCGTCCGGAACCGTCTCGTCGTCGATCCCGATCGAGAATCCGAAGTGCATGATCGTCCGCATCGCGAGCGTCGACACTTCGTTGATGAAGATGCGCGCTCGCGTGTTGCCGTAGACCTTCGTGATCGTGTCGACGATCTCGCCGTCGAAGGCACCGACCTCGTCTTCGGCGATGGTCCCCTCGACGAGTTGGCCGTCCTCGATGACGACGGTGTCGCCGAGCGTGCCGACGAACTCGAGGTTGAGGTCGTCGGGCAGCAGTTCCGAGAAGACGTCCTGACCGGTCCAGAACGGCTCGCCCTCGTCGTCGATCCCGCTGGGGTCGGGCAGTTCGTCGATCCGGGTCGCACGCAGGAGGTCGAGTGCCTGCGTCTCGTTGAATCGGGGGTTCTCGTGGGTGAGCAGGTAGGTTCCGGAGATGTGGTCCTGAATCGCACCGATGATGTTCCCACCGAAGCGGGGGCTCAGGATCTGCTCTTGCACGCGCATGAGGACGCGCGCTTCCGCACGGGCCTCCTCGTTCTGGAGGGCGTGCATGTTCATCTCGTCGCCGTCGAAGTCGGCGTTGTACGGCGGACAGACGACGGTGTTGAGTCGGAACGTCTTGTACGGCATGACCACGACTTCGTGGGCCATGATGGACATCCGGTGCAGCGAGGGCTGGCGGTTGAAGATGACGATGTCGCCGTCGATGAGGTGGCGGTTGACCTCCCAACCGGGGTCGACCTTCTCGGCGAGTTCCTCGCAGTTCTTCTCCGTGACCTTGAGCCGGCGGCCGTCGGGTCGGCGCACGTAGTTCGCACCGGGGTGGCCCTCGGGGCCGTTCGAGACGAACCGTCGGGCCTCCGTGACGTTGCGCTCGGTGACGTTCATCGTCTGGGTCATCTCCGTCGCGACGCGGTCGGGGACGCCGACCTCGTTCAGCGAAAGGGTCGGGTCCGGCGAGATGACGGTTCGGGCGGAGAAGTTGACACGCTTCCCGGAGAGCGATCCTCGGAAGCGACCTTCCTTCCCCTTGAGACGCTGGGAGAGGGTCTTGAGCGGCCGGCCAGAACGGTGGCGGGCCGGCGGCGTTCCCGAAATCTCGTTGTCCATGAACGTCGTGACGTGGTACTGCAGCAGTTCCCAGAGGTCCTCGATGATCAGCTGTGGAGCACCCGCCTCGCGGTTTTCCATAAAGCGCTGGTTGATCCGGATGATGTCCACCAGCTTGTGGGTCAGGTCGTCCTCGGAACGCTGGCCGTTGTCGAGCGTGATCGACGGTCGCGCTGTCACCGGCGGAACAGGAAGTACCGTCAAGATCATCCACTCCGGCCGTGACCGCTCGGCGTCGATCCCCAGCACTTCGATGTCCTCGTCCGGGATGTTCTCGAACCAGTCCCGGATGTCCGAGGGCATCAGCTTGTTCGTGTCCTCGTCGGTGAGGTCGATGTTCAGGGCCTTCTCGATGGCCTTGCGCTGGCTCTCGCGTGGCCGGAACGACCCCGAAAGGATCTCGTTGATCCGCGTGAGGTCGATGTCGGTCTTCGCGGCGAGTTCGTCCGGCGTCGTCCGTTCGATTCCCTCCTCCTCGTCGCCTTGCATCGCGCCGGCGATCCGCTGGGAGTACTCGCTGGTGAGAACCTGCTGGACCTCGTAGTAGGTCGTCGGCTTCTCGTGTTCGATGTCGTACTGAACCTCGCCACAGAACGGACAGCGATCCTTCTTTCGTGCCTGCCGGATCGCCGCCTTGGTGACGTCGTTTAGGTCCCGACCGAGCTTGCGCGAGCGGTCGATGTCCCCGCGGAACTCCTCGCGCTCGTCCTCCGTGAGGAGGAGCTTCGAACACTCTCGACAGGTCCCTCGCAAGAGGCGTCGAATGAGCTTCGTGAAGCCGACGTGAATCACCGGCGCGGCGAGTTCGATGTGGCCGAAGTGACCGTTACACGACCCCGAGTGCTTCCCACAGGTCTTGCACTCAAGTCCGGGGTCGATGACGCCCAGTCGTGGGTCCATCAGCCCCATGTCGATGGGGAAGCCGTCGTCGTCGTAGGTGTCGGCCGTGATGATCTTCGTCGCGCTCATCTCCCGGTACTCCTCGGGCTCCATGAGCCCGAAGTTGATCGATCCGATGTCCTTTGGTGTGCTGTTTCGCATCATGTAGTGGTTCGCTCAGACGGCATCCGACAGTTCGAGTCGCGGCGCGATTCCCAGTGCCTTCATCTCGTCGAGCAAGAGCTTGAACGCGTAGCTCATCTCGATCTCGTGGATATCCGTCTCTTCGTCACAGTTCGGGCAGTACACCCGGCGTTGCTCGACGTTCTCGACGGCAGACATCCCACAGTTACCACAGACGTGGATGAACTCGCGGTCGGACTCGTCGAGCAGGCGTTCTTTGAGCGTCATGGCCGCTCCGTGGCCGATGAACACGTCACGCTCCATCTCCCCGATCCGCAGGCCACCCTCACGGGCACGACCCTCGGTTGGCTGTCGGGTCAGCACCTGCACCGGCCCGCGCGAACGGGCGTGCAGTTTGTTCGAGACCATGTGGTAGAGCTTCTGGTAGAAAATGATCCCTACGAAGATCTCGGCCTCAATTTTCTCTCCGGTGACGCCGGAGTACATCGTCTCCTTGCCCGCGGAGTTGAACCCGTTGTCCTCGAGTCCACCCCGCAGTTCGTCTTCGTCCTCGCCGAGGAACGGCGTCCCGTCGACCCGTCGACCTTCCATCGCACCGAGTTTCCCGCCGATCATCTCGAGGATGTGTCCGACGGTCATCCGCGAGGGCAGCGCGTGCGGGTTGACGATCAGGTCGGGAACGACGCCCTCCTCGGTGAAGGGCATGTCCTCCTGGGGCGCGAGGTGGCCGATGACCCCCTTCTGGCCGTGGCGGCTAGCGAACTTGTCCCCGAGTTCGGGGATCCGCTCGTCGCGCACCGAGACCTTCGAGAGCTTCGAGCCGTCCTCACCTTCCATCAGGGTAACGGTGTCGACGACGCCGCTCTCACCCGAGCGCATCGTCACCGAGGTCTCCCGGCGCTTCTGGGGCGAGAGACCGCCCATGTCGTCGGGTTCTTCGAGGAATCGCGGCGGAGAGGTCTTGCCGAGCAGGACGGAGTTCTCGTCGACTTTCGTCTCGGGGTTGACGAGGCCGTCCTCGTCGAGGTGAGTGTAGGCTTCCTCACCGCGTGCACCGCGGACGTCCTGGCTCGGGATCTCGAAACGGTCTTCCTGACCGCCGGGGTACCGGCGCTCTTCGCCCTCGTAGGTCCGGAAGAAGTGCGAGCGAGCGAGCGCGCGTTCGACCGAGGCCTTGTTCATGACCAGCGCGTCCTCGATGTTGAACCCCTCGTAGCTCATCACGGCGACGACGAAGTTCTGTGCCGCGGGGCGGTCGTCGTAGCCGATCTGCTCGGTGGTCTGGGTCTTGACCATCGAGAGCTGTGGGTAGTGCAGCAGGTGCTGGCGTGTGTCCGGCCGAATACGATAGTTCGCCGACGGCAGTCCAAGCGACTGCTTGACCATCCCTGCCCCCATCGTAATACGGGGACTGGCGTTGTGCTCGGGGTAGGGAATCATCCCCGCACCGATCGAGAAGATCAGCGACGGATCGATCTCGAGGTGGGTGTGATCTTCCTCGAGTTCTTCCTCCTCGACGGCGACGTAGATGTCCTCTTCTTCCTCGGCGTCGATGAACTCGACGTAGCCGTGGTCGACGAGATCCTCGAACTCGATGTCACCGTTCTGGATTGCCTCGATCTCCTGCTCGGTGATCCGTGGTTCGCCGTTCTCGACGACGAGCAGCGGCCGCCGCGCACGACCGGCGTCGGCGTTGACGATCACTTCGCGGGTCCGTTCTTTGACGGAGACGTTGACCATCTCGCTGACGTCGCCGATGCGTCGCGCCTCGCGGATCTGTTCTGCTAGCTCGTTCGGATCCGGGTGCGTTCCGACCAGCGACCCGTTGACGTACACCTTCGCTTCGCGTTGTTGGCTTGCCATGTTAGTCGTCTTAATCGTCCGCCGTCGTTCGGTTGACGCCCTCGAGTCCGGGAATGCCCTGGACCCCCATCGACGCCAGTTCTCGCTTGAGTTCCTGTTCGTCCTCGATATTCTGGGACAGCTCCATCGCCTGCGCGAAGTTCTTCACGAGGCCACAGTTGGGTCCTTCGGGCGTCTCCGAGGGACCGATCCGGCCCCACTGTGTGGCGTGTAGGTCACGCGCCTCGAAGTGGGGCTGGCTCCGCGAGAGCGGGCTGCGGAGCCGACGCAGGTGAGAGAGCACACCCATGAAGTTGGTCCGGTCGACCAGCTGGGAGACACCCGAGCGACCGCCGACCCAGTTACCCGTCGCGATCGGGTGCTCGAGTCGCTCCGTGAGCACGTCCGACCGAACGACGGTGTTGACCGAGAGGTTCCGGTTTCGCATGTTCGCGCGCTCGAGCTGGTACTTCACGTCGCGTGCGAGCTTGTTCAGCGCCGTCCGGAACAGGTCCTTCATCAGGTCGCCCGAGACTTTCAGGCGCTTGTTCGCGTAGTGGTCCTTGTCGTCGGATTCTCGACGCTCGAGTGCGAGTTCGAAACACGCCTCGGCCATCCGACAGAGGTAGTGGGCCTTGTTGATCCGGACGTCCTCCTCTTCGACACCGTCTTCGTGGAGGTGTGGCAGGAGGTAGCGGTCGATGACGTAGTTCGCGCGTTTGAGCTGGTAGTTCTTGCCCTGACCGGAGGCGACACGCTTCCCGAGGGTCTCGATTGCCTCTTCTTCGGTCTGGACCTCCGCTTCCTCCAAGTTCTCGAGCATGTACTTGACGACCTCGGGGTCGTTCGAGACCTTGTGGACGATCTCCTCGTCGGACTCGAGGCCGAGCGCGCGCACGAGCGTGACGAAGTTGATCGAACCCGAGACCGAGGGGAACGAGACCTCGAGCAGACCGTTCCGGGTGCGTTCACACAGGACCAGCGCGCGGTAGCCCCGGCGCTGTGAGAACGTCTTGGCGACCTGAATCTGGTCGCCGTACTTGGTGTCGTACTCCGCGAGGATCTTGTTCGGCGCGAGGTCCTCGCTGGTCATCAGGACTCGTTCGGAGCCGTTGACGATGAAGTAGCCGCCGGGGTCGGCGGGGTCTTCGCCGATCTCGACGAGTTCTTCGTCGCTGAAGCCGGCGATGTTACACTTGTCGGAGCCGACCATGATCGGCATGCGGCCGATCTTCGTCTCCGTGGAGTCGACGACCCGCTGGTCTCCCTCCTCGCCTTTGACGATGGACATTTCCATGAACACCGGTGCCGAGTAGGTGATGTTCCGAAGGCGAGCTTCCTGCGGGTAGAGCAGTTCTTCGCTGCCGTCCGCTTCGCGAACGCGCGGGGTCACGACCCGCACGTCGCCGAGTTCGACGTGAACTGGCTCTTCGCCTTCCTTGTCGCCGATGTCCGTGTCGATCGTCGCTTTCTCGTCGACGACCTCCTGCATGCCGCGGTTGAGGAACGCGTTGAACGATCGGTAGTGATGCTCTGCGAGTCGCTCCCGAGAGAAGTACTCCCGCGAGATGTCGCGTCGTGTCGAACGGTCGAGTTCTGTGTCCATTGCCATTTAGTCCACCACGAGTCGATAGACCACTGCCTGGTCGGTCGTTCGTGAGTTGCGCACGATCTTGATCACGTCGCCGATCTCCGCCTCGTCGGGGAGTGCCGGGTCGGTGCGCTTGATTTTTGGTAAGTCGGTGCGGTCGATGTCGTACTCCGAGAGCACGCCCTCGAGAACCTCCTCGTCGAGAACGGTGTGCTCTGGAACTAGTTCGTGTTGGCTTACGTCTACCATGTGTTGGGGTTGGTGTTGGTCTGGGCTACCGGGAGAGAAGCGGCTGTCAC
The DNA here is from genome assembly GCA_025517485.1 of Natronoglomus mannanivorans. Lineage (GTDB taxonomy): Archaea > Halobacteriota > Halobacteria > Halobacteriales > Natrialbaceae > Halomontanus > Halomontanus mannanivorans. The sequence goes on from JAOPKB010000020.1 coordinate 85,086, forward strand.
GAGATACTACAGGAAGGTATCGGCGGAGGGCATTTAACGGTTACTAACTGGACCGAAGACAGAGCTAACCGGCCGGGCGAACCTGACCGGGGGAGTCGTTCACACTGCAGGGTACCTCGCTCTGGCATATATCCCTTTTGGAGGGTGTCAAAAGAATATACTATCAGGGCAGAAGACGCACGAATCGTGGGGAGTTTCGCCCTACCACACGACGATCGATTGGAAAGCCTTAATACTCCGACCCGGATATGTTGAGATGCGAAGGCCCGGATGGTGTAGTGGCCCATCATACGACCCTGTCACGGTCGTGACGCGGGTTCAAATCCCGCTCCGGGCGTTTTCTTCCGCGAACAATTCCGACGAGCACCGTGAAATCTGTGCTCGTTAGCCGTGAACGTAAAAGACACGAGAGGATTTGAATCAGGCTGTGCTTCTGTGAGTGAAGCGAGCAGGTTCTCAGACGTAGTTCAAACCCACACCGGACGTTTTCTTCGACGATAACCTCGAGAAGCGGTGCACTGGAGTGAGTCCCGAGACATTCTGCCCGACGATTCAAGTACGAAAAGGGAACAAATTGCTCGAAGAGCACCCGTGAATACAAAACAGACAGGTGACGAGACGGAAGCGAAAATCATCGCCGCTCTGATCTCGAGGGGATACTCCGTCTCCATCCCGTTCGGTGACAACGACAGATACGATCTGATTCTCGAGACCGGAACCGAACTCCACCGCGTACAGTGCAAGACAGGATGGATTGAAGACGATGTCGTTCGATTCAAGACAGCCAGCAAGACCACGTCTGACGGACAGGTAGAGATGACGGACTACGATGGTGAGATCGATGCGTTCGGAGTCAGATGTAAAGACAATGATGCACTCTACTGGGTCCCCCTCAAAGATGCGGGAAAGAAAAGTACGTATCTCCGACTCACGGAACCCAAGATCGACCACCCGAGCGTCAAGCTAGCGGAGCAGTATCGGTTCGACGTCAGTGTGCCGTAACCGAGGTACAACGTAGTAGTGAAACACGTCAGAGAGAGACAGCAAGGATATCCTGAGAAGGTCCGTCGTTCGATCACCCGAGCTAACACCTAATTCTTTAGTACCTCGGTCGCCCTGTTGCGGGTAGATAACCTGTCACTCAGGGAGAGTTCGAGGGAGACGTCGAAGTCGAAGGCGACCATCGCCCACAGCCACTCGAGGACCCGATCCAGAACCTATGACACCACCGATCACCACGCTCGTCGTCGACAACGATCCCGGGTTTGCCGACCTAGCCGCGTCGATGCTCGAGCGCGAGGACGACTTACTCCACGTCGAGACCGCGACGAGTGCCGACGAAGCGCTGGCGACGATCGAGGATCCGCAGACGAACGTCGACTGTATCGTCAGCGATTACGAGATGCCCGGGACGACCGGTCTCGATCTGCTCGAGTCGGTCCGCGAGATGGAGCCGGATCTGCCGTTCATTCTCTTTACCGGGAAAGGGAGCGAGGAGATCGCGAGCGAAGCGATCGCGGCCGGTGTCACGCAGTATCTCCAGAAGAAACCGGGCCGGGACCGGTACACGCTGTTGGCCAATCAGATCACGAACGCGGTGTCACAGTATCGGACGGAGACGGAGCTTCGCGAGAGCGAGCGCCGGTACGAACGGACGCTGACGGTTCTTCACGATACGACGCGCGACCTCATGCGCGCGGGGACGAAAGAGGAGATCTATCAGGCGGCAGTCGACACGGCGGGTGACATTCTCGACATTCCGATCGTCGCCGCCTACGCCTTCGATCCGACCGCTGGAACGCTATCTCACGCCGCTTCGACGGCCGAATCGCGCGAACTCCTCGATGCGGAGGTGACTTTCGACCGCGGCGAGGGGCTCGTCTGGGACGTCTTTTCGGAAGGAGAGGGAGCCTACTACGAAGACACCCGAAGCGAAGAGGACGTCTACAACCCGGAGACGCTGAGTCGAAGCGAGTTGATCGTCCCCCTCGGCACGCACGGGGTGTTCGTCGCCGGATCCGAAGATGTCGATGGATTCGACGAAACGATGAGCGAGCTGATGTACATTCTCGCGGCGAACACCGAGGCGGCGCTCGATCGAGCCGAACGCGAGCAGCTACTTCGAGAGCACGATCGGACGCTCACCCAGCAAAACGAGGAGTTGACGCGGTGGCTCTGTTGAAACCCTCTTCTTTAGAGATGTATTCACGTGAATCTACTGCACA
>JAOPKB010000021.1 GCA_025517485.1 Natronoglomus mannanivorans
CACGAAAGGCGCAAGCGCCTTTCGAACGACCTGTGGAGACTGCGCTCCCTGTGGACACGCCCGTGTCTGCAAAGCACGTCATTGAAACAGGAAGCCCCACCCTCAAGCGCGAGCCGAAAGGCGAGCGGTAGGGCGGGGTAGTTCACGGCCCGTCCGACTCGTCTTTCTGCTCGCCGTCGTTTTCGTCTTCATTTCCGTCCTCGTCGTCGTAATCCGATCGTCCGGTGACGGCCCAGTAGGCCTGTGAGAGCAACGTCACGGCGAATATCACGGTTAGAATAGCGGCGACGGCGTACGCCTCGGTCCGCCCGAGCAGGTAGTTCGTGAGACCCGCTGCGACGACGACGAAAATAACGGCACCGACGGCCAACTCGAGGAGTTCGCGAAGCGTGGCGCGACTGCTCGAGACGTCGACGTACTCGTCTTCGAAGCGGTCGATGATTCCCATGGTAGATTACGTTTGATTGTGATTTCGAGTTCCAACACCTTACTGCTGGTTCCAGAGCCGTTCTATCCGTTCTGCGACGTACGCGATGGCGATCGCGAGGACGTCTCGATAGTCGCTGGGGAAGTCCGCCGTTGTCGCACGTCCAGCGTTCGGCGGTGAGTGAAAGTGCGCTCGACCGACCTCCTTCGGATGTCTATCCCATCGACACTCCCACTGGTCCTCGTTCGTCCGGTCCTCGATGTAATGGACGGAGAAGTTACCGCCGACGTACCATCGGATATCGAGCCGAGCAGTCCGAACGTCGGCGGGAAACGGCGATCGATCGTACCGGGCGCTGACGGTTCGGATCCGATCCGCGGACGGTTCGAACGTCACCGATTCGAACCGATCGTCCGTCGTGAGCCGACCGTAAATCGCTCGACAGACTTCCTCGTCGAGGGCACCGGTGTCTGTGTCCTCTACTTCCGTCATCCGACGAGTCCGGCTCCATCGAAGGCATCTCGATCCTTTCGGGCACGGTCGATGACTCGAAGCTCACGGCGAACCGTCTTCCAGTCACCGATGTCCTGCCAGACCGTCTCCATCGAGTCGTAGTCACCCTCCTCGAGCGCATCGACCTGCCGCGGATGATCCACACCGTACTGCTCGCGATACGCCCGTTCCGCGTCGACTAACGTCTCGAGTTTGCGCTCGAGTTCGTCGTCGGTGTGTTCTCTGCGAAGTTCGTTGGCACGAGCCCACTCGAAGTAGGCGTGGTTTCGCTGGTATCGCTTCGGCCGACCCTCGAGTGGCTCGACGATTCCTCGTGCAGCGAACCACTCGAGGTGTTCTCGTGCGGCACCCTCGGAACAGTGGGCGCGGTCGGCGACAGTCTCGGCTGTCGCCGGTTCGTACAACTGGATGGCCGTCTCGTACACGCGATCACGGGTGGAGGTATTTCGATCCCACTGCTGTCGCTCTTCGTCGACAGCGTTCGTGTTCTCGGGATAGCCGGCACCGGGCATACGAGACGGTTCGAGCCACCGGGCCATATATTTGTCCCACAGAAAAATATATCGAGTTATCGTCGATCGGTCACCGACGTACGGCATCGAGGCTCGAAGAGCCTCGTGGTGCGGACTCAGCAGAACTCTTCGAGTGTCGTCTGATCTCGTTTCAGCGGCCGCGCTCGGTAGCCGTACTCGGTCTCGAGGACGTCCGCGAAGGCCTCGTCGGAGCCGTGGGTGGTGTACACCCGATCGGGATCGATCGCCCGGACGGTCTCGAGGAGTTCGTCGAAGTCACAGTGGTCGGTCAGCGGGAAGGTGACGTCGTAGCCGCCCCGGTACAGGAAGGAGTCGTCGACGGCCCAACCGGAGAAGCCGGCTTTGAGCGCGTCGGTGCGCTCGACGAGTCGGCCGGTCCAGTCGGCACGCGACTGGTTCGAGGGGACGACGAGGATCTCGTCGGTCAGGGCGTCGAGGTCCTCGCCAGCGGCGTCGAACTCGCGGGCCGGAAACGAGAGCTCCGTCGCGGACTCGATCGCCCGGTTGACGTCACGAATCGATCCGGAGACCAGCACCTCCCGCTCGGTCGCCTCGCGGGCCAGCCACTGGAGCTTCTGGGCGCGGCCCAACGAGTAGCCAAAGAGGACCAGCGGCCGGTCGTCGTTGTCCTGCATCCAGTCGCGGATCTCGGTCTCGAGGGCCTCCTGGGACGGGAACCGGTACTTAGGGAGGCCGTAGGTCGTCTCCATCACCAGTACATCGGCATCGATCGCGTGGGGGTCGAATCCCTCGAGGAAACACCGGTCGCGGATCGAGAAGTCGCCGGTGTAGCAGTAGCGGCGGCCGTCCGCGCCGTCGATGAGCGCCGCGCTCGAGCCGACGACGTGGCCGGCGGGGACCAGTTCGACCTCCGGCGTCGAGTCGACGAACTCGAAGCTGGTTCCGGTTCGCGCCTCGGCGATGGCGGCGGTCTCGGGCGAACAGACGACCGTCTCCGGCGCCGAGCGGAAGGTGTGGTCGGCGTGAGCGTGGCTCACGATGTTGGTGTCGCCAACCGCGCTTCGGGCGTCGGCGACGATCCGGGGACCGCCGTCGACCTCGAAGTCGAAGTGGAAGTGGATGCCATCGTGGTGTCTGACCGTCACGGGATACGCGATGGAAGGGCTCGAGCACCGTTTCCCTGTCGGTTTCGTCGGTCGCGTGGCTCGAATTCTCTCTCAGCCCCGGTCGAGTGGGTCGAATCTCGAGGTCGGGTCTCGGCCGGTGAAGAGGCGAATACTCACGCTGAAAAGCCGCCTTTTTGTGACTTCCCGGTGAGCACTCGCGTATGACGGAATCGACCGACCGCACGCGAGCACACGTGTTCGTCTCGGGAACGGTACAGGGCGTCTTCTACCGCGCGACGACCCGCGACACAGCCGGTGAGCACGGCGTCGACGGCTGGGTGAAGAACCTCGAGGACGGACGCGTCGAGGCGGTCTTCGAGGGACCGACCGAGGCCGTCGAATCGATGGTCGAGTGGTGTCACGAGGGGAGTCCGGCCGCCGACGTCGCGGACGTCGAGGCCGAGTACGAGGACCCGCAGGGCGAAGACGGGTTCGAGATTCGGTACTGACTGTTCGCGCGTTTCGAGTCTACCTCTCGCCGTCCGCGTTCGTCGCCGTCTCGAGCGAGTCCCCCTCGCCGTCCGATTCCGACACAGCCTCCGACTCGAGTGCCGCCACGTACTCCGCGAGCCACGGCGGTTCCTCGGTGTGGGCCCACTTTGCCCACTCGGCCTTCTCGCCCGCGTAGTAGGCCCGGTAGGCGCCGACGACGTCGTCCGGACGACGATACTCCTCGGGCATCGTCTGAGGGCGCGGCGTCGGCTCGCTCGAGGGGAAGTCGATCTCGTCGGGGTCGATCCGCTCGATCACCTGCCAGCTGGCGTGATCGTCGTCCTTCTCGTAGCGGTCGACGAACTCCTCGTTCAACGCTGCTGCGTGCTCGCGCAACCGAAGCCAGTTCGCCCGCGACTCGGTGGCCCACGTCGTCACGGGATGGCTCGTGTGTGTTGGCTGGTAGAGAAACTCCGCCTCGAGGCCGTTGACTCGAGCGGCCGTACACAGGACCTGTGCGGCCTCGAGCAGCAGCTTGTTGACGTGCTGGTCGCAGTGATAGCGGGCGGCCAGTCGCGGGTCCTCGTCGAGCCAGAAGACGTTCACGATAGTGGTAGGGCTGGCACCCACCTGAGCCTGTCGTCGCAATCTTCAACGGGGTCCCCGTGGAACGCCTCTGTATGATCACAGGCGAGCGGATGGCCGCCGTCGACGAGAACGCGGCGGCGCTTGGCGTCCCGCGCAAGCAACTGATGGAGTCGAGCGGACACGCCGTCGCCCGTGTCGTCCGCGAGGTCGCCGATCCCGGGACTCGGGTCGCGATCGTCGCCGGACGCGGCAACAACGGCGGCGACGCGTTCGTGACGGCGCGGTTTCTGGATAACTACGACGTCACGACGCTCTTGCTCGGGCGCAGCGAGAACATCGGCACGCGAATCTCGAGAGAGAACTGGGAGGCCCTCGAGCGAGCCGAGTACGAGACGCGGGAGGTCACGGACTCGAAGACGTTCGAGCTGCCGGCGTGTGACGTGATCATCGACGCGATGCTCGGAACCGGCATCTCGGGCTCGCTGCGAGAGCCCGCGGCGACCGCGGCCGAGGCGATCAACGCTGCGGACGCGACCATCGTCGCCGTCGACGTCCCCTCGGGATTCGACGCCGAGAACGGCGAACACGCGGACAACGGCGTCGAGGCCGACCACGTCGTCACCTTCCACGACACGAAACCGGGACTCGAGGACCTGACGGCTGACGTGACGGTCGCGGACATCGGCATTCCGGCGGCGGCGGAGCGGTTCGTCGGTCCGGGCGACCTCGACCTCGCCCGGCCAACCCAGCGTGAGGGCCGGGCGTTCGTCGTCGGCGGCGGCCCGTACACAGGTGCACCCGCATTGGCTGCACAGGCCGCGCTGCGTTCGGGAATGGAACTCTCGTTCGTCGCCGCGCCGGACACCGTCGCCGGCGAGATACAGGGCTACGCGGAGGACCTGATCGTCCAGCCCTACGAGGGCGACCGGCTGACGCCGGAGCAGGTCGACGACCTCGTCGACACCGCGGAGGGCTACGACGACGTCGTGATTCTGGGGCCGGGGCTTGGCAACGCCGACGAGACCCTCGAGGCCGCTCGCGAGTTCCTCGAGGCCTACACCGGGCCCGCGGTCGTCGATGCCGACGCCTTGCCGATCGTGCCCGAGATCGATACCGAGGCAACCCTGATCTGTACGCCCAACCGGAAGGAACTCGCGGCGATGGGCGGCCCGGAGGTCGAGGATCTTCGGGCGTCGATGGACGAAATCGAGGACTTCGCCGCGGATCTGGGCCACGTGGTCCTCGCGAAGGGCGTCGACGACGTGGTCTCCGACGGCGAGCGAACGCTCGTCGCGCGCGTCGGGAACCCGGGGATGGCCGTCGGCGGCACCGGCGACCTGCTCGCGGGCATCTCGGCCGGACTGCTCGAGCACGTCGACCCGTTCGAGGCCGCGGCAGCGGCGGCCTACGTCAACGGCCGGGCGGGCGAGGTCGTCGCGGATCGGCAGGGCCACGAGAGCGGGCTCGGAATCTACGCCTCGGATATGCTCGAGGCGATTCCGACGGTGCTGTGGGGCGACGCCGGCGAGCGAGAGCGGGGTGAGAACGATGACTGACCAGAACGACTCGAGTAGCGCGAGTCGAGAGGGCGGGACGCGCGAGGAGAGCGCGAGCGACTCGAGCGACGACGCCCGAGCCGGTGCAGACGACCTCACGCACACCACGACCGAGGGCGACGTGCAGATGGTCGACGTCGGCGAGAAACCCGACAGCGAACGCCGGGCAGTCGCCGCCGGCGAGATTCGGCTCCGTCCTGAAACGGTCGCCGCGATCCGCGACGACGAGGTCGGCAAGGGCGACGTGCTCGCCACCGCACGGATCGGCGCGATTCAGGCGGTCAAACACACCTGGGAGACGATCCCGATGTGTCACCAGATCCCGATCACCAACGTGGATACCGACTTCGCCCTCGCAGAAGACCGGATCGAGTGTGAGGTCGCCGTCGAGACGACCGGTAAAACGGGTTGTGAGATGGAAGCCCTCGAGGGCGTTACGACGGGGCTCAACGTCGTCTGGGACATGGTGAAGGCCATCGAGAAGGACGACGCCGGGGGATACCCGGCGACGAGGATCGAGAACGTGCGGGTGCTCGAGAAGCGAAAAGAGCGTGTGGAACGCACGGAAGAATCCGACCCGTCTACATGACCTCCAGGCTCCGAACGCCGTTGTGTGACCTCCTCGCGATCGAGTATCCCATCGTGCAGGCGCCGATCGGCAGCGCGACCTGTCCCGACCTCGCCGCGGCCGTCTCCGAGGCTGGCGGACTCGGCCAGCTCGCGGTCACCTGGCGGGACCTCGAGGAGACCCGCCGCGTAATCGGCGAAACGCGAGCGCTGACCGACGAGCCGTTCGCGGTCAACCTCGTGCTCGACGACGCGACCGGCACCAACGAAACCGAACGCCATCTAGACGCGGTTCTCGAGGCCGGCGCGGAGATCGTCACGCTCTCGTTCGGTGACCCTGCGCCGTACGTCGAGCGGATCCACGACGCCGACGGGACCGTCCTCCAGACCGTCACCAGCGCAGCGGGGGCCGAACGTGCGGCCGAGGCCGGTGTCGATGCGGTCGTCACGCAGGGGCTCGAGGCTGGCGGCCACGTCGAGGGAACGGTGGCGACGACGGCGCTCGTGCCGCGGGTCGCCGACGCGGTCGACGTTCCGGTAGTCGCGGCGGGTGGCATCGGTGATGGAAGAGGGATCGCTGCCACACTCGCTCTCGGGGCCGACGGCGCCTGGCTCGGCACGCGATTCGTCGCGACCGAGGAGGCGGTCGTCCACGACCGCTACCGCGAGCGTCTTCACCAGAGCGACGAGACCGATACACGCTACACGACCGCCTTCGACAAGGGTTGGCCGGGGATGGCCCACCGAGTGCTCGCAAACGAGACGCTCGAGCGGTGGGCGGACGCCGGTCGGCCGGAGTCCGGGTCGCGGCCCGGCGAACGCGACGTCGTCGCCAGAACGGGCTCGGGAGAGCCGATCGAACGCTACGACGAGGCGCTGGCGACGCCCGACGTTTCGGGTGAGATCGACGAGATGGCGTTGTACGCCGGGCAGAGCGTCGGGTCGATAGCGGAGACCCGTCCTGCAAAAGCGCTCGTCACAGCGCTCGTCGAGGAAACGGAGGCGGCGATCGCGTCGCTTCCAGAAAACGTATCGTGAAACCGTTGTTTCGACCGACAGAGCCGTTCGGTTCTTCGAATGGACTGTCCGTCACTACGACGTGAACTCAGTCACCTAGCTCTCGAAGTTTCTTCTGCATCTGCGTGTACACTTTTGGATGTAGGTTCATTCCCTCATCGACGAGGTCGTAGAGGACATCAGTTGCTTCGCTCGAGGTTACACTCCCGTCTTTCACGCACTTCAATAACAACGTCGTCACCCACCAACACTCGACACCGTGGCTCCGAGCGACCTCGATCAGCCCTTTGTCGTTGGCGAGTAAAACCGCTTCTCCGTCCTCCGCAACAAGAATAACCGACGCGTCCGTGACCGCGATCCCCTCTAACGTTGCGACTTCCTCGGCTTCGGGAGGTGTCTCGTGTACAGATACGTCTTCGAGAAACGATTTGAGTGCAGTCGTCCCACGCTTTCCGTCGGTACACACCTCCGAGCGAACGTTCTCGGTCGTTCGTATCTCGTCGAAACAACTCGTGAGGAGGTCGAGTCGGCCAACCCACGCGAGCGGAATCAGCGCAGACGAATCGACGACGACCATTAGATTCGCTCGAGGTCGCGTTCGAGGTCCTCGGTCGTGTACCCGACGTCGAGACCTTCTTCGGCGGCGAGTGAAACCATCTCGACGTAACTCACGTCCGCGAGCTCCGCCGCTTTGCGGAGTGTTATCCGGTGTTCCCGAAGCTGTTCTACTGCCCTTTCTCTCCGCCAGTCTGCCAGTCCTTGTCGGATAAGACGGCGAAGAACTTCTGACCTGTCCGCACTCATCTCCTCCTCGAGTTCGGAGAGTGCATCTTCGTCGTCTTCCGGTATCCGCGTCGTCACTGTTTTCATCGTTACGTCTCACTACGTTACGATACCCTGTGAATGTAACGGACACCGATCTCCACGAAACGCAGCGATCTACAGCGGACGTCCTCAGAGGTCCATTCCGCCGTTGACGTCGATGACCTCGCCAGTCACGTACGAGGAGTCCTCGCTGGCGAGAAAGCGAACGACGGCGGCGACGTCTTCGATCTCGGCCAGTCGCTCGAGCGGAATCCCCGAGATGATCCGCTCTAAGACGTGCTCTGGGACGGTCTCGAGCATGTCCGTCTTCGTGAAGCCGGGGGCGACGCAGTTGGCGGTCGAGCCGCCCTGTGCGAGTTCGAGGGCGATGGTGCGGGTGAAGCCGAACATGCCGCTCTTGGCGGCGGCGTAGTTGGCCTGTCCGAAGTTCCCCTGTTTGCCGACGACGCTCGAGATGTTGATCAGCCGGCCCTCGTGGGCGTTCCAGATGTCGTCGTAGAACGTCTGCGTGCAGTTGAACATGCCGCCGAGGTTGACGTCCATCACGCGGTCCCACTCCTCGCGACTCATCTTGGCGAACTGGGTGTCCGCCGTCATCCCGGCGTTGTTCACCAGCACGTCGACGGGCCCGAACGCTTCGTGACAGAGATCTCGCATGGCCTCGACCTCGTCGCGGTCGGTGACGTCGGCCCGAGCGGCGACCGCTTCGCCGCCGGCGTCCTCGATCGCTGCGATCGCCTCGTGGGCAGCGCCCTCCGAGGACCGATAGTTGATGACGACGTTCGCTCCCTCCTGTCCGAGGTGTTCGGCGATGCCGCGACCGATACCTCGTGCCGAACCGGTGACGACGCAGGTTCGTCCCTCCATAGACATATTTCTCTGAACGTTCTACGGGAAGCGGTAAATAACGACCTGTGACCGATTGGAAACGAGTTTATCGTTTGCGGTCCCTGTGACCGACATTCGATTCAGACGACCGCGTCTGTCGTGGTTTCGGCCGATATATATACGCCTATGCCGTGTCGGAATATTGTCTCTCTCAATGAGTTCGAGTGTTCCCTCCACCGGCCTCGAGGTCGTCTTTCCATTCGTGGCGTCGTTTCTCGTCGCCGGGGCTGTCTGTCTGGCATACGCAGTCGCGGCGGACGCGAATGCACGCGAGGAAGACGGTGCGAGCTGGGCGTTCGCCGCCGTCGTCGCTGCCCCGTTCGTCCTCCCGCTGTACGCCTACTACCAGCGTCGTCGATTTCTCCCGCGCCGGTCGCCGCCGACTCGCCGCGAGCGCGTCGCGGGGACGGTCGGCGTCGGCACCGGACTCGCGGTCGTCGTCACTGCAGCGCTCTCCCCGCCGGATCCGTTCTCGATGCTCGCTACCTTTCCCGTCGTGGCGGTCGTCACCCTCCCGGTGACGTCTCTCGTCCTGTATTCCTCGAGGCTGTCCAAGACACCGTCCGGGTAATCGCCAGCCGTCACGACCGGCCGTCCCACTCGAGACGTGGCTCCCGAACGAATACGCTCGAAAAAACGACTGGGCTCTCGATCTTAGCGTTCGCTCGCCTGTTCGATCCAGTCCTCGAGCAGACTGGGCGAGATGTCGGTCTCGACGGCGAGTTCGGCGGGGTCGGCCGTCGCGAGGTCCTCGAAGGTTCCGATCCCGGCCTCGTGGAGGGACTGCGCGTAGGCGCTGCCGATCCCGGAGAGTTCGGTCAGGTCGTCGCCTTCGACCTGGCCGACGTCGGTTGCGTTCGAGTCGGGGTCGACGTCTGGCTCGAGTTCCCGGTCGGACTCGTTCTCGCCGTCGCTCTCGACGGTCGAGCCGGCTTCGAGGTCCTCCGGACCGTTCTCGTCGCCTTCGACGTCCTCGGCGAGCGCGGCGTCGGCCTCGTCGTCGCTGTCGGGCGTCTCGGGTTCCGCGGCCACGTTGACCTGTGAGCGCTCTTCGAACCACTCACAGACCTCGGGCCAGAGTTCGGCGTGGCTTCGCGAGGAGACGGACATGCCGATGTGACCGGTCGCGAACTCGAGGATCTCCGTATCCGCCGACGGAATCGCGTCGTTGAACGGCTTCGACGCTTCCGGCGGGATGAGGTGGTCGTACTCGGCGACGATCTGGAGGACGGGCATGTCGATATTCTCGAGGTCGACGTGTTTCCCGTCCAGGTAGAGTTCGTTCTCGACGAGTTTGTTCTCCTGATAGATGTCGCCGATGAACTGATCGTAGGTCGCGCCGGCGACGTCGATTCCTTCGGCGAGCCAGCGTTCCATCCGCGCAAAGTTCTCGACGAACTCCTCGTCGTCCATGTTGTCGTAGAAGCGGACGTACTTCGTGACGTTGTTCGCGACGGGGTCCATCAGCGCGAAGCCGACGTCGAGGAAGTCCGCGGGAACGTTGCCGAAGGTGTCGGTCACCCGTTCGGGATCGTAGTGTTCTTCGGCTCCCCAGAGCTCGAGGACGCCGCCCTCGCCAGTAAAGCAGAGGCCGGCGGCCATCAGACCGAGGTTGCGAACCTTCTCGGGGAAGAGCGCAGCGTACATCGACGCCATCGTCCCGCCCATGCAGTAGCCGAGCACGTTGATCGAGTCCTGTCCGGATCGCTCGCGGACGACGTCCACGCAGTTGTCGATGTAGCGGGTGACGTAGTCGTCGAGCGTGAGCGACCGGTCGAGCGCGGAGGGCTCGCCCCAGTCGATCAGGTAGACGTCGAAGCCGGCCTCGAGTAAGGTCCGGACGACCGACCGGTCGGGCTGAAGGTCGAGGATGTATGGTTTGTTGATCAGCGCGTAGACGATGAGGATCGGGACGTCGTGTTGTTCCTCCGTGCGGGCCTCGTAGTGTTTGAGGTGGAGTTTGTTCTCCTCGTAGACCGTCTCGCTGGGCGTCTGGCCCACCTCGACGTTCTCGAGTGTCTCCGTCCTGTCGGGTGTGACGCCCAACTTCTCGGTCATCTCGGCGGCACCCTCCCAGGCCTGGCGTTGCATGTCGAGGGTGAGGCTAAACGGGTTCTTCATTTAGTATTCGTCCTCGCGGGCGTCCAGGGCCTCGAGCACGCGGTCGAGTTTCTCCTCGACGGCGTGCTGGCGGCGCTCGAGTTCGACGAGTCGGTCGCCGACCTCGACGACGTCGCTCTCTGTTGCGAACCCGAGCGTCCGCAGGGTGGTCTCGGCGGCCTCGTCGGCCTGTTGCTGTGCCTCGAGGACGTCGCCGACGGTCTCACCGGTCATCTTGGCGAAGGCCGTCGTCGACATGATCTCCTTGAACGCCTCGTTGGAGGTGTTCAGCCAGATGTCGCGGAACTCCTCGAGTTCGACGTCCTCGCCCTCGAGTGTATCGTTCATCCGGTCGACCATCTGCTGGGAGGCGTTCATCCACGCCTCGTAGGCGCGGGCGTAGCCCTCGACGCCGTCGCTGATCTCGTTCTCTTCGGTGGTCTTCTCGACCGTCTCGGACCAGCTCTCGACGAATTCGGCCTGGGCCTCCATGTTGCCCTCGAGTGCCTCGAGGAATTGCTCGTTCCACTGTTCGACGAACGCGTTCCAGTTCTGCGGTTGGGTATCTGAGTTTGCCATTGTGGGTTGAAAAATCGGGATGTATACGAACGTCTCTGTGTCCGGGCTCTACGCCGAGACGTCGAACTCGTCGGTCGCGTCCTCGACGTTCTCGGCCACCGCGGTCACGTTGGTCTCGAGTTGCTCGTGGGCGTCGAGGTAGGCGTCGAACGAGGAATCGACGACTTCCGCGTAGTCGGCGGCGAACTCGTCGTAGGCCGTGCCCGACTCTTCGACGGCCTCGATCGCTGCGTCGAGGGAGTCGAGTTGTGCTTCGGTCGCGGTGTCGAATCCGTCGTCGACCAGGTCGCGGAGTTCGTCGAAGTCACCGGCCTCCGCGGGGAGGTTGGTTTCGACGGCGTCGAAGTACGCGTGGAGTGCGCCCTTGGTCAGCTCCGCGTTCTGCTCGACGAGGGTCTCGGAGGCTGCGAGTGCGTCAGCGAACGCCGCAAACGAGGTCTGCTGGGCCTCGAGGGCGTCGTGGGTCAGGGACTGGCTCTGTTCGATGGCGGTGCGTTGTGCGTCGAAGACGGCGGTGAATGGGTTCTGAGTCATGATTGGGTCGTGTTGTGGGGTTCGTGGGTCGGGTGTCGTGTGTTCGGTATCGGTTTCGATATCTGCTGGTCGTGTTCGGCGTGACGTCCGGCGACTCACTCGTCGCGAGATCGCTTGACGGGGACGACGATCGTCTGGACGATGTCTCCCTCCTCGATGTCGAGGGCTTCCCGTTCCGGTTCGGGAATGCTGATCCGGCCGCCGCTCTGAACGCGAGCCTTGAACGTCGCGGTGCTCGTGCTCATCGGGTTGAATCCCGACATCTCCTCGAACGGCGAGGAACTCGCCTGCAGGAACTGTCGGAACATCTCTTGCTGGGATTCGGCGACCTGTTCGCCTGTGTCCTGCATCTGTTGTCCGAACAGCGCAGGGAACCACGGCGGTTGGCCGGAGTCGTCCGTCATCAACAGGACCAACGAGGGCCACGCTGATAAGGCTTTCCGTCAGATACCATCTGATACCATTGAATGGTTTTAGGAGGGTGAGGGCGTCTCGATCCGGTTTTCAAGGGTTCCCATCACATGTACCTCCACTCTCGAGTGACCGAGTTAGTTAGCACTCGCTCGAAAATCGTACGTTCCGTTTTCTGCGTCGCTAGGGTGGACGTACGACCTGTGCAGCCAAAGAAGTCTTAACTCCCACCCGCCTATGCGGCGGTACATGGGAGAACGTAACACTGGGGGGAGCAATTTCGCCGCGATGACCAACGCGTGGACCACGATGGCAAGCAGCTTCGTACAGGGAGCGACTGCCGCCAACCGCGCCGCCGTCTCCGCGATGCTCACACCCGTCGGTACGAACGGCTCGAGCGCCGAAACCGCCGAGACAGTCGAGGCCTCCATCCCGTCCGTCGAGTACGACCAGCTCGACTGGTCGTTCGAGCGCACCGTCGACGACGCCGACCACATCAGCGTCGGCGACACCGTCACGTTCGAGAAATCGATCTCCGACGAGGACGTCCGCGCGTTCGCACAGGTCAGCGGCGACACCAACCGACTCCACTTAGACGACGAGTTCGCCGCTGAGAGTCGCTTCGGCGAGCGAATCGTTCACGGGACCCTCGTCTCCGGACTCATCAGTGCCGCTCTCGCCCGGCTCCCGGGACTGACCATCTACCTCTCACAGGACCTCGAGTTCCGCGGTCCCGTCGGCATCGACGACCGCGTCTCCGCGCGCGTCGAGATCGTCGAGGACCTCGGCAACGACCAGTACCGCCTCGAGACCCAGATCCGCGACGAGGACGACGATTCGGTCGTCATCGACGGCGAAGCCGTCGTGTTGATCGACGACATGCCCGAGAACTGACGCCGAGTCGGGGTTCGAATTCGATCGTCGCGATTCCAGCGTTCGATTTTCTCTCGACACCCCCTCGAGCGATCGGCACGTCCCGTTCGTTTTCTCTTCAGTACGAGCGCGTCAGCTGGCGGTGCAATGGTGCTAAGTAGCTCCTCACGGAAGCGTCCTCCAATGACGCTGTTCGGCACCGCAGGCATCCGTGGTCCCGTCGACGAGACAGTGACACCCGCACTCGCACTCTCGGTCGGCCAGGCCGTCGGCGAGCCGGGCGAGACCGTCGTCGTCGGTCGCGACGGCCGCGAAACCGGCGAGGCCCTCGCCGCGGCAGTGGAAGCCGGCCTCGAGAGCGCCGGCGCCGACGTCCGCCGCATCGGGCAGGTGCCGACGCCCACACTCGCGTTCGCCTCGCAGGGCCGTCGGGGAGTCATGCTCACCGCGAGCCACAACCCGCCACAAGACAACGGCATCAAACTGTTCGTCGACGGCGTCGAGTACGACCGCGACGCCGAGGAAGCCGTCGAGGCGCTGGTCGCCAGAGCGCCCGAACTCGCCGACTGGGACGAGTGGGGCTCGGCCGAACGACTCGAGGTACTCGACCCCTATCGTGACGCCGTCGTCGACTACGTCCGCGAGCAGTTCGCCGACGAGGCCGAGCGCACCCGTCCGCTCGAGGGACTGTCGATCGTCGTCGACTGCGGAACCGGCGTCGGTGCGCTCGCGACGCCACACGTACTCGACCGGCTCGGCGCCCGGACGATCGGGCTCAACGCCACTGTCGACGGTCACTTCCCTGCTCGAGAGAGCAAGCCGACACCCGAGACGGTGACCGATCTCTCGGCGTTTCTCGAGGGAAGTGACTTCGATCTCGGACTGGCTCACGACGGCGACGCCGACCGACTGGTCGTTCTCGGTCCCGACGGCGATGTGATCCACGAGGATACGATTCTGGCGGTCGTCGCGGCCCACTACACCCGAACCGCGGCCGTGGACGATCCGGTGGTTCTCACCACGCCCAACGCCTCCGCTCGGATCGACGAACTGGTCCGCGAGGCCGGCGGTCGCGTCGAGCGCGTCCGGCTGGGTGCGTTACACGAGGGGATCGCCCGCGTCCGGGCGGAGGCCGGCGAGGACGGCGACGCCGACAGCGACACCGATACTGACACCGATACCGATACCGATACCGAGGTCGTCTTCGCCGCCGAACCCTGGAAACACATCCACACCGCCTTCGGCGGCTGGATCGACGGCGTCGCGAGCGCCGCCGTCGTGAGCGCGCTCGTCGCCGACGCCGGGAGCACCGACGCGCTCCGCGAACCGGTCACCGAACGACCGTATCGTAAACTGAGCGTCGACTGCCCCGACGACGCCAAGGCGACCGCGATGGACAGTCTCGAGACGGCACTTCCCGACGCCTTCGAGGACGCCTCGGCCGACACGGAGTACGGCGTTCGCCTCGAGTTTCCCGACGCGTCGTGGGTGCTGGTACGACCCAGCGGGACCGAGCCCTACGTCCGGATCTACGCCGAGAGCGACGATGTCGACGAGTTGATCGGGGACGCTCGAGAGGTCGTCGAGGATGCGGTGGGCGACGCCGACACGTAGGCGTCCGTGAGGTGTGGGGCGTAAAGCGTGAGACGGGACCCATCCGTTTCAAGACCGTTCCGCGCACAGACACGCGCATGAACGACACTCGACGGTCGATCCTCGAGTCGCTCGCGGACGGTCCCGCCTCCGGACCGACGCTCGCCGACACCCTTGACGTCTCCAGGGCGGCGGTCTGGAAACACGTCGAGGGGCTTCGCGAGGACGGCTTCGAGATCGAGAGCGGCCCGGACGGCTACGCGCTCACCGGCATTCCCGCCTACAACGGTCCGGCGATCGAGTACGGCCTCGAGGCCCCGTTTTCGATCGAGTATCACGAGTCGATCGCGAGTACCAACGCCCGCGCTCGAGCGCTGGCGAGCGACGGTCGAGCCGACGTGGTCGTCCTCGCGGACGAACAGACCGGTGGAAAGGGGCGACTGGACCGCGAGTGGTCCTCCCCGTCGGGGGGAATCTGGATGAGCGTGTGCTGTCGACCGACGATTCCGCCCGCTCGAGCGCCGCTGTACACGCTCGCGGCGGCGGTCGCGACGGCGCGGACGGCCCGCGAGGCCGGCGTCGACGCGCGGATCAAGTGGCCAAACGACGTCGTCGTTCCCGGCTCCGGTGCCGACGCTGGTCTCGAGTCGGACGACAGTGTGACCGACGACAGCTCCTACCGCAAACTGTCCGGCGTCCTCACCGAGATGGAAGGAGAGACCGACCGCGTCGAGTGGCTGGTCGTCGGCATCGGCGTCAACGCCAACTTCGACGCGGGCGAACTTCCGGCGGGATCGACGACGCTTCGCGAGGAGTTGCGGGCGGGTGGAGGCGATCGCGGTGCCGAGACGGACACCGCCGGTGAGAACGGCGAGCCCGGAGACGTCGACCGCCGGCTGTTCGTCCAGCGACTCCTCGAGGAGTTTCACACCCTCCGAACCGACCTCGAGTGCGTCCTCCCGGCGTGGCGCGAACTGACGCTGACGATCGGCCAGCGCGTCCGCGTCGAACTCCCCGACGAGACGGTGGTCGGCGAGGCGATCGATATCACCGAGTACGGCGGGCTCGTGATCGAAGACGACGGCGGACGCGTTACGGTGTCCGCAGGAGACTGTACGCACCTTCGACCGACCTGAGCGAGACTCCGTCGGCGAACCGTCAAAACAGAATCGGGGACTCGAGTACGACTGTTCCGATCCGTGCTACTCGCTGCTGTCGCGGCGCTCGGACTCCGGACGCGTTTCCGGTCTATTCATTCGACGACAGCTTGCGCGTCCACGTCTGCGGTCGCCTCCTCGAACTCGTCTTCGCCGACGCGAACGGTGAGGACGGGAACCGGAGAGGAGCGGACGACACGCTCTGCGACGCTTCCCAGCAGGAGGCGATCGATCCCACCTCTGCCGTGGGTCCCCATCACCACGAGGTCACACTTCTCCGGCTGGGCCTCGCCGACGATGACGCGGCTCGGCGACCCCTCGAGGACGGCGGTTTCGACGTGGACGCCTCGCTCGTCGGCGAGTTCCTCCACGCGGTCGACTGCCGCCTGCCCTTCCTCACGCAAGGCGTCGCTGATGCCGTCCCAGGCCGTTTCCATCGGGAGCCCACCGTAGCTCGCCGCGTTGACGACGTAGATCGCTCTGAGCGTCGCGTCGTGGGTGAGTGCGAGGTCGATCGCGTACTCGACGGCGCGCTCGCCCTCGGTCGAGCCGTCCGTCGGGACGAGAATACAGTCGTACATACGATATCATGTGTCATATGTGCGCAGGGCATAATAACGTTGTCGTGAGTGTACCGACGAAATGAAACGATAAGGGAACGTTATCCTTCGAATCGAAAGCCCGAACGGCTACGCCGAGGAGACGACCTCGCGAACGTCGTCGACGCCCGCCCGTCGAACGACCGCCCGAATCGGATCTCGAGCACCGGCCAGATTGTCCGAGTCACCATCGAGAACGACCATTCGGGCGGGACGGCCGGGTTCGATCGGGCCGTAGTCGGCCCCGGCGAGGTCGGCGCCGTTGACGGTCGCCATCCGCAGAATTTCGCGTGCGGGGACGTCGCTCAGTTTCGCGAGGAACTCCATCTCGCGGAACATCGACGGCGAGTTCAGCATCACGTTGTCCGTCCCGAGCGCGACGGTCGTCCGCTCGACGAGGTCCTCGACGGGCGGGACACCGACGTCGGTGACGAGGTTCGACCGCGGACAGACGACCACCGGAATCTCCTCGGCCTCGATTCGCTCGAGGTGACGCGGTTCGGGGTGGACGACGTGGACCAGAAACTCCGGCTCGAGCTCGAGCGCGGGATCGAGATCGCTCGCGTCACCCTCGCCGGCGTGGATGCCGAAGGGTTTGCCCGCCTCGCGGGTCGCCGCTCGCTCCTCGTCGAAGACGTCGTCGTTCGCGCCGCTGGCGCCGAAGCCGTCACCCGCGTGCATGGCGTCGATCGAGCCGCGGGCCATCGCGACCGCGTCGACAGCCAGTCCGTCGGCCGCCTCGCGGAGCATCTCGACGCCAGCGACGTCACCTTCCCGAAAGTCGATGCAGGCGGCGGTCCCGCTGCGGTGCATGAACGCGAGCGACCGTCGCATAGCGTCGACGAGGTCCTCGCGGGAGGCCTGGCGGAGCAGTCGGTGTTTCAGACCGTCCGGCGGCGCGACCAGTTCCTCGAGGGAGAGCCCGCCGCCGGCTTCCTTGGCGATCGAGTCGCCGATGTGGGTGTGGGCGTTGACGAACGCGGGACAGACGATGTCGGTCGACTCCGTCGTCGCTTCTTCGATTCGCTCGATTCGTCCGTCGTCGACGATCACTCGACCCTCGACGGGCTCGAGATCCGGGCCGCGAAGGATCGTCCCCGTAATTTCCATACTTTGCGTTTCGGTCGCGTCCTTTTGAAGCGTTTCGTTCGGCGTGGTCGGGCTGCGGCGAGGGCACGAGTTCGGAGTCTCGACTCGAGAAAGAGACACGACTGTGGCTCGTTTCTGGTTGCGCGAGGAACTCCGGACGAACACGCCGTTGCTTCGCGCGTCGGGACTGGAGCAGGGACTTACGGCAATGAACGCGGTGACCCGTTCGAGAATCTGCGTCGAGTAGACAAAGAGACGAGGGAACTCATTCTGCGAACTGATCCAGCGTCGCGTACAGCCCGTCTCGAGTCTCGCTGATCAGCGGCCCGTCGATGTCCAGCCCCAGAATTCGAACCGCGGCGTGGCCAACTTGTTCGCGGACTGCTTCCGGCGAGTAGACGCCCAGTCGCCACTGGGAGTACTGAGCCGCCCGGAGCGCGTCGACCAGCGGCGACTGGTGACCGAGCCGTCGAATGTCGCCGTTGACCACGACGCGACTCGTCGACTCCGTCATCGACGGGCGTCCGGGCACGTCGAGGATGACGCTGTCTTCCGGCACGCCCGCATCGTCGGCGATCTCGCGTTCGAACTCTCGGATCGACTCGTGGTCTGCCTCGATGATCCCGCCGGGCACGTCGTCGATCTCCGCCCAGACGGCGCGCTTGTAGAGGTCGCGGTGATCGAGCCGTCTCGAGAACTCCCGAGTGGGGTCGGTTCGTCGGAGCGCGACGATCACGTCGTGATCGTCCATCCGCTGGAGAGTCTCCGCGTCGATCTCGTCCTCGTTGGACTCGACCTCGAGCAGATGTTCGGTCGCACACCGGAGCATCGCCTTGGCGATCCGGGCGGCGCTGTGGTTGTACACCGTCGGGTTCATCAGCGCCCGGGCGACGAGCAGGCTCTCGGCGGTCTGGACGTTCCCCTCCCGCAAGACGAGCTCGCCGTCGACGAAGGTGAGTTCGCGGACGAGCCGCCCGTGGTCGATCGTCCCGTAGGGAACGCCGGTGTGGTGGGCGTCCCGCACGAGGTAGTCCATCCGGTCGACGTCCAGTTCCCCCGAGACTAGCTGGCCGAATCGGCCCTCGCCCGCGACGAGTCCGGCGACGCGCTCGGGCTCGAGGCCGTGTTCTTCCAGTACGGCGGCGACCTGTCCCGACGCGAGGAGGTCGTCGACGTCGTCGTGATAGCGACCGGTGCGTCGGTAGGTCATGTCCTCGAGATTGTGGCTGAACGGCCCGTGACCCACGTCGTGGAGCAACGCTGCGGCTTGGACGCGGTCGGCCTGCCGTCCCTCGACGCCGAGGTGCTCGAGGGCTTCACACGCGAGGTGGTAGACGCCGAGGCTGTGCTCGAACCGCGTGTGATTCGCGGAGGGGTAGACGAGCGAGACGGTACCGAGCTGGGCGATTCCGCGCAGGCGCTGGACCGTCGGCGTGTCGAGCAGGTCGCGTGCGACCCCGTCGATCGTGATGTGGTCGTGCACGCTGTCCTTGATGATCTTCATTACCGACCGTTCGGGCGAAGCCTACAAAAATCGTGGTCTCGGTCGCGCTGTTCGTCGTCTCTCCCGTTCTCGATCCGAAGCAGATCGATACACGAACGTGCACATGGAAACCCCTTTACCGACCGGCTTTCAACAGCGGGATGAATGAGTCTTGCCGATTCGGATCGCGAACTCGTCGTCGAGGAACTGGGCCGAGACCCCACCCCAGCCGAGGCGGCGCTGTTCGAGAACCTCTGGAGCGAACACTGTGCCTACCGCTCCTCGAGACCGCTGCTCTCGGCGTTCGACAGCGAGGGCGAGCAGGTCGTCGTCGGGCCGGGTGACGACGCGGCGGTCGTCGCGTTGCCCGCTCACGGGGACGGGGACGGAGATGGAAACGAGGACGGGAGCGAGGAGAGCGACCAGTACATCACCATGGGCATCGAGAGCCACAACCACCCCTCCTACGTCGATCCGTTCGACGGCGCGGCGACGGGCGTCGGCGGCATCGTCCGGGACACGCTCTCGATGGGCGCCTACCCCATCGCACTGACCGACTCGCTGTACTTCGGCGAGTTCGACCGCGAGCACTCCCGCTACCTGTTCGAAGGCGTCGTCGAGGGGATCAGCCACTACGGCAACTGTATCGGCGTCCCCACGGTCGGCGGCAGCGTCGACTTCCACCCCGACTACGAGGGGAACCCGCTGGTGAACGTCGCCTGCGTCGGCCTCCTCTCGGCGGACGACCTCGTCACCGCCGTGGCCCAGCAACCGGGCAACAAACTCGTCCTCGTCGGTAACGGCACCGGTCGGGACGGACTCGGCGGGGCATCCTTCGCCAGCGAGGACCTCGCAGAGGACGCCGAAACCGAAGACCGGCCCGCGGTGCAGGTCGGCGACCCCTACACGGAGAAGCTGCTGATCGAGGCCAACGAGGAACTCGTCGCCGAGAACCTGCTCGAGTCCGCACGCGACCTCGGCGCGGCGGGACTGGGCGGCGCCTCGAGTGAGATGGTCGCCAAAGGACGGCTGGGTGCCCACATCGAACTCGAACGGGTTCACCAGCGCGAGCCGAACATGAACGCCCTCGAGATCCTCCTCGCCGAATCCCAGGAGCGGATGTGTTACGAGGTCGAACCCGGGAACGTCGATCGAGTCCGCGAGATCGCCGAGAAGTACGATCTGGGCTGTTCGGTGATCGGCGAGGTCACCGAGGAGAACTACGTCTGTACCTTCGAAGGGGAGACGGTCGTCGACGTCGACGCCTACTTCCTCGGCGAGGGCGCGCCGATGAACGACCTCGAGACCGAGTCGCCACCGGAGCCCGAGACCGATCTTCCGGACGCGGACCTCGAGGCGGCATTCGACGCGGTCGTCGGCAGCCCGAGCACGGCGTCCAAGCGGTGGGTCTACCGACAGTACGATCACGAGGTCGGCGTGCGCACGAGCGTGGGGCCGGGTGACGACGCGGCGCTGATCGCAATCAGAGAAAGCGATACCGGCCTCGCCATCTCCGCCGGCGCGGCCCCCAACTGGACGAGCGCCGACCCCGAGAACGGCGCGAAGGCCGTCGCCCTCGAGAACGCGACGAACCTCGCGGCCAAGGGTGCGACGCCGTTGGCGGCAGTGGACTGCCTCAACGGCGGCAACCCCGAGAAACCCGAGGTCTACGGCGGCTTCTCGGGAATCGTCGACGGACTCGCCGAGATGTGCTCGACGCTCTCGGTCCCCGTCGTCGGCGGCAACGTCTCGCTGTACAACGACTCCGTCTCCGGCCCGATCCCGCCGACGCCGACGCTCGCGATGGTCGGCACGAAGGCGGGCTACGAGGCGCCGCCGCTCGAGGCCACACCGGAGGGAGAACTCCTGTTGGTCGGTCAGCGCGACGAGTTCGCCCTCGGCGGCTCCGAGTACCTCGCGCAGTTCGGCGGCACCGACCGGTTCCCAGCGCTTCCAGACGAACCGGCGGCGTTCGTCGAGACACTGGCCGATATCGCGGACGCCGACGGCACGCTCGCGGTCCACGACGTCAGCCACGGCGGCCTCGCGGTCGCGCTGGCCGAGATGGTCTCCTCGAATGCGGGTCTCGCAGTCTCGCTCTCGACTGCCGATCCACGCGGTGCACTGTTCAACGAAGCGGCCGGCCGTGTGCTGATCCAGACGACCGACTCCGAGGCCGTCCGCGAGGCATTCGACGGCGTCGCACCGGTCGTCTCCCTCGGCCGCGGGACCGACGACGGGACGCTGTCGATCGAGTTCACGGACGACACCGCAAGCACGCTCGCGGCCGACGCGGACACGATTCGCGAGCTGCGATCGATCATCGAGACGGAACTCGAGTAGAACTCCGTTCACGCCCGTTCGAATCGCTGTGGACGACGGCGACTCGGCTCGATTCGAGTGCTCCCGGTATCTTGATATGCTTTCGCTACAACTCGTACGACGACTAGCCGTTTCGGAGGACACGGACTGATGGCAGAGTACCCACACGCCCTGATCGTCGAAGACGAACCCGATCTCGCGAACCTGTACGCCGCTTGGCTACAGGACGCCTGTACGGTCGAGACTGCCTACGACGGCACGCAGGCCCTCGAGTCGATCGACGAATCGATCGACGTCGTCCTGTTGGATCGACGGATGCCGGGGCTCTCTGGAGACACCGTCCTCGACACGATTCGCGACCGGAACCTCGACTGTCGCGTCGCGATGGTGACCGCGGTCGAACCGGACTTCGACATCATCGGCATGGGATTCGACGACTACCTCGTCAAACCGGTCTCGAAAGACGAGTTACTCTCGATCATCGACCAGTTGATGTTGCGCTCGGCCTACGACGAACAGCTTCAGGAGTTCTTCGCACTGGCCTCGAAGAAAGCACTGCTCGACGCCGAGAAGACCGACGCCGAACGTCGCTCGAGTCAGGAGTACGCGACCCTCGAGGATCGATTGGCGGTGCTCCGGACGACGGTCGACGATACGATGACCGAGTTACTCGAGCGAGACGTGTACCGACGGCTCTGCAAGGACATTACCCGTGAATCGGTGGTCGACGTCGACACCGATTCGGACGAGTGACTGCGAGCGCTGACCGAAATCGTGGCAACCGAAACGGGTTCTCTTCTCCATCGATCGTCGGCCGTGTGATCGGGTTCGGTTCGGCTGTACAGTGACTGTCAGTTGCGACGCGACCGTCGTCACACCGGCTTGAGGGTCGTTACGTCGTGGACTTCGAAGCGCGTCCCGCCGTTTTCACCGTTCGAGATCGATACCGACCAGCCGTGGGCCTCGGCGATCGCCCGCGCGACGGCGAGACCGAGTCCGTCGATGCCGTCGCTGACGTCCGCTGCGGGGTCGAGCACCTGATCGTGGGCCGAGGGTGGGATTTCGGAGGCGTCGTCGAGGAGATAGAAGCCGCGGGGGGCGTCGGTGTCAGTGCCGAAGCCAGTTCCCTGCTCGTCACCAGTGTCGGCACTGGTACTGGTACTGCTCCCGCGGACACCACCTCTCGACACGCCGGACACCCCGGACACCCCAGACAATTCGAACCCGATGAGCCCGACCTGCACCGTCACGTCGCTGGTCGCTCGAGCATCGGCGTCGTTGAAGATCGTCTCGAGCATGTTGGCGAATCGCTCGGGGTCCGCTCGGAGCGATGCCGACTGCTCGACGACGACGCTGGCGAACTCGATTCGCGAGGCCTCGACCGCCGTTTCGATCGCGGTCTCGAGGTCGACCCGGGTACGGGTGCCGACGGTCGTCGCGTTGCGCGCGAACTCCTGGATGTCGTCGACGAGTCGCTCCGCCCGGTCGAGCGTCTCTTCGACGGTGTCCTCTGCGAGCGGGAACTCCCACTCGCTTTGACTGTGGCTTCCCGCGGCCGTCGCTCCACCTCCGGACTCGCTTCGCTCCTCGAGTGCGTCGGCGACGGCGGTCAGTTCGCGGTCGAGGTCTTCCGAGAGGACGGTCGCGACCGCTTCCAGTCGTTCGGTCTGGCGCTCGAGTCGTTCGGTTCGTTCGCGTAACACGCGCTCGCGGTCCGCGCGGTCGAGGGCAGCACGGGTGTTCTCGGCGAGCGTCGAGAGGAGGTCGAGATCGGATTCGTCGAATCGATGGGGCTCGAGCGCGCCGGTCATGAGCACGCCGTGGGTCCCGATCGGGACGATGATCTCGGAACGGATCGGCGTCTTCGGATTGTAGATCCCCTCGATCTCTCGGAGGTCGTCGTAGAGTTCGGCCTCGCCGGCCTCGAAGACGTCCCACACGAGTCCCTCGCCCTGTCTGAACCGGGGGAGGCCGCCGAACTCGTCGTGGGCACCGGCGGTCCCGGCGACGGGGTCGAGGTAGCCGTGTTCGTCGTCGAGTAACCAGACGCCGCTGATCGGGAGGTCGAGCAGGTCGCTCCCGGCGTGGACGGCGATGGCACAGATCTCTTCTGGATCGTCGGACTGGAGCAGCCAGCGGGTGACCTCGTGTAAGGAGGTGATGATACGCTCGTACTCGCGCTGTTCGGTGATGTCGCGGACGACGCCCGCGAGTTTGGCCGTGCCATCGTCGACTGGAACCATTCGAACGTTGCCGACACGATCGGTTCCGCTGGCGTCTCGGTACGGTATCTCGAGCTCGCGGTGGGCCGCGTTTCCGACGTCGAGTTCGTTGATCGCCTGGCCGATGTCGACGGCGTGATCCGTGTCGATGTCGGCCCGCTCGAGGATGGCTTCGACGTGTTTGCCGACGACCGCCTCGCGGTCGACCCCGAGTCCCCGCTCGAGTGCGTCGTTGATCGAGGCGATGCGGTTGTTCCGGTCGAGGGTGAAGACGCCGTCTTTGATGGCTTCGACGACGGCGCCGTGCTGGGCGAGTTTCGTCTCGCGATGCTTGCGGTCGGTGACGTCGCGCATGTAGACCGAGAGCCCGCTCTCGGAGGGGTACGCCTGTGCTTCGAGCCACGTGTCGAGTGGCAGATGGTAGACCTCGAACGAGACCGAGACCTGTTCGTCCATCGCGTGATAGAACCCGTCGGGAAACTGGGTTTCGACGGTTTCGGGGAACTCGTCCCACATCACCCGCCCGATCAGTTCCTCGCGCGGGCGTTCGAGCAGCGCCTGCGCGGCGTCGTTGAGGTAGGTAAAGCGCCAGTCGGTATCGAGTGCGAAGAACGCGTCTTCGACGCGGTCGATCACCGACGTCGGAATCGAGCGGGAGGGCTCTTCTCTCACGGGTTTCCTCCGCGGTCGGTCTCGATCGCACTCTCGGTGTCAGTTTCAGATCTAATTTCGATTTCAGTTCCAGTTTCAGCTTCGGCCCCGTCGCTCGACGTCCCCACTCGTAGTCGCTCGACCCCCTCGCCGGCTGAAACCTCTGGACTGCTCATCGATGCGTGTCGTTAGCACGTACTTACACAGGTGGTTATTTGAGTGTCGTGGCCGAGCGATTGACGAGTTCCGCTGTTCGCTATCTGCCGTCTGGACCCACGTTCGTATCTCCCTCGTCCACTCGAGTCGCTCGACCGCCCTCAAAAGAAGTCTCGAAGATAGCCCGGTGTCGGTGTCGTCGGAAAGAGCGTCTCGAGACGCTCTATCACTCGCTCCTCGGAGCCATCGAGCGTGAGCCGACCCGCCCGCCTGAGAGTCCGGGCCGACCGGTAGCCGACGGCGAGTTGCGAGAGCGCGCCGACGTCGATCGTCGCGTCCGGATCCGTCGTCACAGGTTCGCAGGCCACCGCTGTCGTGTCACTCTCGGACGACACGCCGAGGCTGAAGACGCCGTCGTTCCACTCGACCAGCGGATCTTCGACCGCGAGGGTAACGGGCTCTCGACTCTCAGCTCTGGACTCCTCGGCGCGCTCGAGATGCGCGTACGACAGCGCCGAAAGCGTCTCCGCGACGTCGACGATCCGGACCATCGGACCCAGCTTCACCGTGCAGTCGACGTCGTGGGGGTCCCCGACCAGGTCGAGCAGTCGCGACTCTTCGGGAGCGGGGAGTCGAACCCGCCCGACCTGCGAGTCGTGATTGGCGCAAAACGAAAGCAGTGCGAGGTGGGCCTCGTGGTCGACGAACGCCAGTTCGGTGACGGCCATGGTGGGTTCGTCTCTCCCGTCTTCTTCCTCGACCGTGTAAGTGAGATACCCCCGCACCTCGCCGTCACGTTCCCACGCGTAGACGAACGGATCCGTCTCCCAACTCGAGAACACGCGGTGGCGCCACCACTCCTCCTCCCGGACGAGCGAGAGCCCGTACGCACTCGAGTGGGCCTCGTAGGTGGGGGCGAGCGACTCGTAGTCGTCGGCCTCGAGCCGAGAGAACGAGCCCTCGTTCCGTCTTTCGTCGGCGGCGAACGCGAGCGTCTCCGGATCGCACTCGTAGACCGTCCGCTTGTTGCAGGTGTCCCAGCCGTACTGCCGATAGAACGCGTACTCGAACGGCCAGAGGACCGAGAAGCGAGCGCCCCGGTCGCGATACTCCGCGAGCGAGTGACGGAGAAGGTCTCGAACGAACCCGATACGGCGGTTTTCCGGCGGCGTGGCGACCGCGGAGAGTCCGGGTGCGGCGTGGACGTCGCCGCGAACGCGGGCGTCGAACCAGTGGTGACGACAGACACAGAGCGGTCGCTCGAGGTCGTCGTCTCCGGTATCGGCGGACTCCCCATCGGGATACAACCCGCGTCGACTCCCGAGTTTCGCACGTTCGGGTTCTTCTTCGGGGTCGTACTCCGACTCCGACGCCGACGGCCCCTCCTCGGGTGCGAACGCGTAGCTGACGTACTCGTGGAACACGTCCCGCTGCTCGTCGGGAAGCGGGCGATAGTCGGTCATACGGGAGAGAGCGCACGGAACCGAAAAGTAGGTTCGGGAGTCGTGTTAGCACGTTCGTCGCGCGCCTCTCGATCGAGTGGCCGACTTAGGCGTGGTCGGCCACGAACGTCTCGATCCGGGCCAGCGCCTCGCGGAGCTCCTCGAGACCGGTCGCGTAGGACACCCGGAGGTGGCCCTTCCCGCCGGCACCGAAGACGTCGCCGGGGACGACCGCCACGCCCTCTTCCCGGAGCAGTTCCTCGGCGAAGGTCTCGCAGTCCCAGCCATCCGGTACTTTCGGAAAGACGTAGAACGCGCCCTTCGCCTCGAAACACGGCATGCCGAGCTCCGCGAATCGCGAGAGGACGAACCGCCGCCGTCGGTCGTACTGGTCGACCATCTCGCGGACGTCGTTCTCACAGGACGCGAGCGCCTCGAGGGCGGCGTGCTGGGCCGTCGTCGGCGCCGACAGCATCGTGTACTGGTGGATGCGGTTCATCGCGTCGATCCCCTCGGCTGGCCCGAGCGCGTAGCCGAGTCGAAGCCCGGTCATCGCGTGGGCCTTCGAGAACCCGTTGAAGACGACCGTGCGCTCTCGCATCCCCTCGAAGGCGGCGATCGAGGCGTGCTCGCCCTCGTAGGTCAACTCGGCGTAGATCTCGTCGCTGAAGACGGTCAGGTCGTGCTCACGGGCGAAGTCGGCGATCGGCTCGAGGTCCGCTTCGGTCATGATCGCACCCGTCGGGTTGTTGGGGTAACAGAGGACGAGCACGTCAGCGTCGGCGGCGCCGGCCGCCTCGAGGGCCTCGCTCGTCAGGCGAAACTCATCGTCCTCGGTCGTCTGTACTGGGAGTACCTCGCCGCCAGCGAGCCCGACGCCGGGCTCGTAGGAGAGGTACGACGGCTGGGGGATCGCGACCGTGTCGCCGGGGTCGACGAACGCCCGGAACGCGAGGTCGACCGCCTCGCTCGCACCCGTCGTGACGATGATTTCGTCGGCGGGATCGTACGAGAGGTCGAACCGTTCGACGTAGTCGCTGATCGCCTCGCGCAACTCCCGCATCCCCCTGTTGGCGGTGTAAGAGGTCTGGCCTCGCTCGAGGGAGGCGATCGCGGCGTCGCGGGCCGCCCACGGCGTCGAGAAGTCGGGTTCGCCCACGCCCAGCGAGATGACGTCGTCTCGTTCCTCGGCGATCTCGAAGAAGCGTCGGATCCCCGACGGAGGAACCTGCGCGGCCCGCTCGGATTGCTCGAGGGTCATAGCGAGTAGGAGAGTCGGTCGTCGTCGTCGCCGTCGCCGAGTTCGATCCCGTTTTCCTTGTAGGAGGTCATTACGTAGTGGGTGACCGTCTGGGTGATCTCGGGAACCGGCGCGACCTTCTCGCTGACGAACTGGGAGACCTCACGGATGGAGTCGGCCTCGACTTCCATGTCGAAGTCGTAGTCGCCGCTGACCAGCCGCAGCGCTTTGACCTGCGGGAACCGTGCGAGGCGTTCTGCGATGTCGGCGTAGCCGGTCTCGCGGTCGAGCGTGACGTTGAGTTCGACCTCGGCGCGGACCCGCTCGTCCTCGAGTTTGTCCCAGTCGACGACCGCCTGGTAACCCCGAACCACGCCCGCCGCCTCGAGTTCCTCGATCGCTGCCTCGACCTCGCTCTCGCTGAGGTCGGTCATTCGCGCGATATCCGCCGTGGAGTAGCGCGCGTTCTCACGAAGCAACTCGAGCACCTCGCGTTCGCTCATACGCTCTCACAGCGCGAGCGGGGAGAAAAACGTTGTTGTCTCGTGGTAGCGTGTCGAACGGTGGTTCTCGTCGGGGCCCTCGAGATGGGACGCTCCCTCGACGTGGTCCGGTGGCGTTCTCGAGACGCACGTTCGTGTCCGTTCAGCCGGGACCGTCTCGTCGCCGGCCAGACTACCGATAGTTCTTGAACAGAATCGCCCGCACGTCGTCTTTCGTCTGGACGTCTTCAGTACCGCCGTCGGGGAGTTCGACGCGGTAGCGGTAGTCGCCCGACGGCGACTCCTCCCACTTGTCGTCGTGGGTGTCGAGTAAGTTCATCATCTGGTCGAGCATGTCGTCGTCGTCGGCCGCGCCGCCGTCGTCGGCGCTCTCGGTACTGGTCTCGTTGTCGGTTTCGGTCTCGACTTCGTCTGCCTCGTCGTCTGCCGATTCGTCTCCGTCGTCCTCGAGACCGTCGCTCTCGCCGTCCTCCTCGTCCTCGTCTCTCTCTCCCTCTCCACTACCCAGTGCGTCTTCGGACTCGTCGAACGTGATCGCATCACCCTCGCTCTCGTTCTCGTTCGACTCCGTCTCGGCGAGCGCGGCATCGACCGACGCTGCGACATCCTGACCGGCGGCCGAATCGAACTCGCCGTCGGTCTCGAATTCGGTGTCGACCTCGACCTCGAGATCGCCGTCGAGATTGTCGATCAGAAACTGGATGGCGTCGCGTTCACGGACGTATCCGTACTTGCCGACGACGTCTGCGGAGATCCGTTCGCGGAGTTGCTGAATGAACGCGTACTGTTCGTCCGTCACCTCGAGCGTGTTCATACCACCCTGATGTGGCGGGGTGTACATAATACTTGGATACCGAAGCGGACCTCGAGCGACCGGCGAACACGACGTTTAAGGGAGAAACCGGGAAAACAACGCGCATGGTCCTGATGGAATCCGAATCCGAACTGCAGGCGGGAGATCCAGCACCGGGCTTCGAACTTTCCGGAACCGACGGCGAGACGTACACGCTCGAGTCGTTCGCCGAGAGCGAGGCGCTCCTGGTCGTCTTCACGTGTAACCACTGCCCGTACGCGAAGGCGAAGTTCGATCTGTTAAACGAGTTGGCCGCCGAGTACGACGAAGACGACGTGTCGGTCGTCGGCATCAACTCGAACGACGCCGAGGAGTACCCCGACGACTCGTTCGAGCGGATGCAAGAACTCGTCGAAGACGGGACGATCGCCTACGACGCCTACCTCCACGACGAGTCCCAGACGGTCGCCCGCGAATACGGCGCCGTCTGCACGCCCGATCCGTTCCTGTTCGCCCGCGACGATGGCGAGTTCCAGCTCGTCTATCAGGGCCGACTCGACGACGCGCTCAGTCCCGACGACGAGCCGACGCGGTTCCACGTTCGTGAAGCGATCGACTCGGTGCTCGCGGGGGAGGACGTCGGCCTCGAGTGGCAGCCGTCGCAGGGCTGTTCGATCAAGTGGCGAGAGGAGTAACCACCGGTAACGGCACCGGTGGCGTTTGCCAGCGTTCTACTTATACAGACTCTCGCCTTACAGAAATATCCAATACGTGCTCACGTCCCCGGATTTCCTCCTCCAGTCGCCGCTTCGACCCGACCCGATTCCGTGGATTCAGGAGACGTATCTCTCCTCGCTCGAGAGTCAACTGCTCGCGACAGGACTGCTCGTCGTAGTCGCCCTGCTGGCGACGGTCGGTATTCGCCGATCGGTTCCCTCGGTCCGTCGGCGATACGGGCCACAGATCGCCGAAGCGAGCGCCGTCGCAGGGCTCCTCGTCGTCGTCCTCGGGAGTATCTACGCGTTCAGCGTGATCTGGCACGTCACGTTCGTCCTTCGACGGACGCTCGCGGCGATGGCGTTCGATCGCTGGATCGTCACCCTGAACCTCGTGACGATCACGATCGCCGTCGTCGCCTATCTCTGTATCCGGTTCGTCAATCGGTCGATCGACAAACTGGCCGAGACCAGAGCGCTCACGAACCACCAGAGCGAGGTCGCCTACCACGTCGCTGACGTCGCGATCGTCGGCTCCGCGGCGACGCTGGCCCTCACGCTCTGGGGGATCGACCTCACCAACATCTTCATCGGTGCGGGCGCGATCACCGCAATCGTCGCGTTGACCGCCCGGGAGACGCTGACGTCGATGCTCGCGGGATTCATTCTCCTGTTCTCTCGACCGTTCCGCGTCGGCGACTGGATCGAGGTCAACGACCGTTCGGGGATCGTCAAAGACGTCACCATCTTCAACACCAAGATCCAGACCTTCGGCGACAAACACGTCCTGATCCCCAACGACGAGATTACGAGCAGCCAGCTGACGAACTTCTCACGCAACGACCAGCTCCGCGTCGAGATCGAGATCGGCGTCGATTACGAGACTGACCTCGAGTACGCACGAGACGTGATCGTCGACGCCGTCTGCGACCTCGAGTCGATCAAACGCACGCCCAACCCGCAGGTCGTCGCCAAACGGTTCGGCGATTCGGCGGTCCTCCTCGAACTGCAGCTCTGGATCGGCGATCCGACGAAACGGCGCACGTGGGACGCCCGAACGGATGCGATCGAGGCAGTGATGGCCGCCTTCGACCGCGAGGGCATCTCGATTCCGTACCCACACCGCGTCCACTCGCCGCGCGACGACGACGGGTATCCGATTCGAGGGATGGAGCGCGACGAGATGGGACTCACGGCGCCACAGGACTGATCTCGGATCGTCGCGGTCGCGACCGGAGAGACTACCGAACGGCCCGACGATACTGGATCGGCCACTTCGTCTCGCCGGACTCTCCCTCGACCTCGAGTTCGTCGGCTGCGCGGAGCCCGAAGTACGGGTCCCTGAGGAACTCCCGGCCGACGAGCACGAGATCGGCCCGTTCGTTGCGGATCAGCGCGTCGGCCTGTTCGGGTTCAGTGATCCCGCCGACGGCACCGACCGCGAGGCCCTTTTCGAACTCGCTTTCATTCTCACTCCCACTTTCACTCACACACGCACTCTCCGCCCGAATCGTCTCCGCGAGCGGAACCTGCGAGTTCGGTCCCGTCGGCGGGTCCTGCTCGGGGTGGAGTCCGCCCGAACTCACGTCGAGCAGGTCGACGCCGAGTTCCGACAGCTGGTTCGCCAGCCGCACAGAAGACTCGAGGGTCCAGGTGTCTGCAACCGACTCCAGGCCCTCGAGCCAGTCGGTCCCCGAAATACGGACGAAGACCGGCTGCTCGTCCGGCCAGACCTCGCGCACCGCTCGAGTCACCTCGCGGAGCAGTCGCGTCCGGTTCTCGAAGCTGCCGCCGTACTCGTCGTCGCGACGGTTCGTCACCGGCGAGAGGAACTCGTGGAGCAGGTAGCCGTGGGCGGCGTGGATCTCCGCAACCACGAACCCGGCCTCGAGCGATCGTCGGGCGGCCGCCCGGAACGCCTCGATCACCGTTTCGACGTCCTCGTGGTCCATCTTCCGGATCGACGGCTCGCCGCCGAAGGGATAGGCGTCGGGGCTCGGCGAGAGGACCTCCCAGCCGTTCGCGCCCTCGTTTTGATCTTCGTGTGCGCTGTCATCCCCATCGTCATCCTCGCCTCCGATCCCGCCGGACACCAGCGGTTCGTTCCCCTCCCACGGCCGACTCTTGCTCGCTTTGTGACCCGCGTGGGCGAGTTGGATACCCGGCACGGATCCCTGTTCGCGGACGAACTCGGTGATCGGCTCGAGCGCGCGGGCGTGCTCGTCGCTCCAGATGCCGAGGTCGTGGGGCGTGATGCGACCGCGGGGCTCGACCGCCGTCGCTTCGGTCAGGACGATACCCGCCCCGCCGACGGCGCGGCTCCCGAGGTGGACGCGGTGCCACTCGGTGGGGAGGCCGTCGGTGGCACAGGAGTACTGGCACATCGGCGAGACGGCGATCCGATTCGGAACCTCGGTGTCGCGAATCGAGAGCGGTGAGAACAGATCGGTCATAGGGGTGTGTACCGACCCGCTCGAGAAAACGGGTCTGGAAGGCGAGTCCTTTGCCGGCGTCGCGTCGGTGTGGGTGGAATCGCGCAGCGACTGTCGCCCGCGAGAGCGCCGCCATTCTTGGCGCTGGGAGGACGACAACGGGACGAGCACGATCATGACGTCGCCACCACAGTCTCCATCCTCGTTCCACCGGCGATTCGACACCGACCGGCCGATCCTCGGAATGGTCCACCTCCCGCCCCTGCCAGGTGCACCCCGATTCGACGGCGATCGAACCGCCATCCGCGAGCGATCGCTGGCCGACGCCGAAACCCTGCTCGAGGGCGGCGTCGACGGCCTCGTCCTCGAGAACTTCGGTGACGCACCGTTCTACCCGGAGTCGGTCCCGGCCCACGTCGTCGCGGAGATGACCGCCGTTGCCAGCGACGTCGCCGACGTCGTCGACGTTCCCCTCGGGATCAACGTCCTCCGAAACGACGCCGAGGCGGCACTCGCCGTCGCCGGCGCGACCGGCGCGTCGTTCGTCCGCGTCAACGTCCACACGGGCTCGGCGGCCACCGATCAGGGGATTCTCGAGGGGCGGGCACACGAGACGCTTCGGACGCGCGACGAGCTCGGCCTCGCCTCGGACGTGGCGATCCTCGCCGACGTCCACGTCAAGCACGCGACGCCGATCGGCGAGCAGGGACTCGAGCGCGCCACCGGAGAAACCGTCGAACGCGGCCTCGCGGACGGCGTGATCGTCTCCGGCCCCGGAACCGGAGCGGAGACCGAACTCGCGGACCTCGACCGCGTCGTCGAGACGGTTCGAGAGCTCGAGCGGGACGTGCCGGTGCTCGTCGGTAGCGGTGTGACTCCCGAGTCGGTGGGCGAGGTGTTCGAGCGCGGTGCCGACGGTGCCATCGTCGGAACGGCGTTCAAACGCGACGGACAACCGGCGAACTCGGTCGCACTCGAGCGGGTGCGAGAACTCGTCCGGGCGACAGAGACCGGCTGACAGTCGACCGCACACCGCCGCAATCACTATCCGGTCGCCGGTCTCGAGTCACCAGCAGACGATGACCGAGAATCCGTACTCGTGGGAGACCCTCGAGCCAGAACGGTTCTACGACGAACTGGGTCACGGCGAGTGGGAACGTCTCGAGCGCGACCCCTACCATCGACTGGAGTGGGACGGAACGGTCGAGTCCCTCGAGCGCCACTTGCCCGAGCGCGGCCACGTTCTCGACGTCGGCGGCGCGGCCGGGCGGTACTCCGTCTGGCTCGCCGACCGCGGCTACGACGTTACGCTCGTCGATATCAGCGAGACCCAACTCGACATCGCTCGCGAGAAGTGTACCGAACGGGGGCTGGACGAGCGGGTCACGATCGAGCGCGGTGACGTCCGGAACCTCGCGTTCGACGCCGACGCGTTCGACGCCGACGCGTTCGACGCCACGCTCTGTCTCGGCGGTCCCATCTCCCACGTTCTCGACGAGGAGGAACGACACACCGCAGTCGCCGAACTCGAGCGCGTCACTCGCTCGAGCGCTCCGGTCTTCGTCTCGGTGATGGGCCGACTCGCGATGATCCAGGCGATCGTTCAGGAGACGGGAACCGTCCCGGCCGAGGAGGACGACGTCGAACTCCTCCCGAAATTCGCCGACTGCGGGACCTACGACCGCGACCTGCTCGAGGCGGTGGACCGCGATCCGACGTGTTTCGCCGCCCACTTCTTCAGGGCCGCCGAACTGGAAGCGCTGCTCGAGGAGAACGGACTCGCGGTCGAGCACCTCGTCGGACTGGAGGGGATCGCCTCAGTGCGACGAACCGAGAGCGGGCTCGAGGACGTTACGTCCGGGGCGCTCGAGGCGATCGAGCGGACGGTCCAACTGCTTCGAGACGATCGGACGGTGGCGGATCTGTCGACACACATGCTCGCTGTCGGACGAGTGGAGTGACGTCGCGTTTCCCGCCGACGTCTCGAGCGATGCGTTTTGCGATCCCGCGTGCATGTCGTGGGGACGCCGCGTCGGTCCCACACTCGAGCCTTCACGCCGGGTTCGACGAAATCGCGAGGGTTTTCGTCTTCGACTCGGACGGTGACGTATGACCGAGGAGAGCGAGAGGGCTCGTCGATCCGAATGCGAGTCCGAGTTCGAGTCCGAACCCACGACCGAGATCGACGTCCCCGAGAGTCACCCGCGCTACCAGTCACTGCTCACGCGCCACCGGATCGAACACGGCGTCGAGGCGGGCATCACCAGCAAACAGGGACTCATCGCTCAGGGACGGGGCGAGGCCTTCGACTACCTGCTCGGCGAGGAGACCATCCCGAGCGCCGACGCGGCCGAACGCGCCGCCGCCGCCCAGCTGTTGCTCGCCGACCATCCCGTCCTCTCGGTCAACGGCAACGTCGCCGCGCTCGTCCCCGACGAACTCGTCGAACTCGCCGACGCCGTGGACGCGGCCCTCGAGGTCAACCTCTTCAACCGAACCGAAGCACGGATGGAAGCCATCGCGGACCACCTTCGCGCACACGGGGCCGAAGACGTCAAGGGATTGACTGCCGACGCCAGAATTCCCGGTCTCGAGCACGAACGCGGAAAAGTCGACACGGACGGGATCTACGAGGCCGACGTCGTCCTCGTCCCGCTCGAGGACGGCGACCGTGCGGAGGCGCTCGGCGAGATGGACAAAGCCGAGATCGTGATCGACCTCAATCCGGCCTCGCGGTCGCCACGGGTCGCGTCGATTCCCATCGTCGACAACGTGATCCGCGCCGTGCCGAACATCACCGCTCACGCTCGCGAGCTCGCGGACGCCGACTCTCGGACACTCGAGCGGATCGTCGACGAATTCGACGCCGACGAGGCGCTCGAGGCGGCAGAGGAGCGGATTCGAAGCGGCGAGTTTTGAGCGAGCGTGGCGTCTCGGTCTCAGTCTCGATTTCGATCTCGGTCTTCAGAAGCGATCCGTGATTCGGGGTGAGACTCCACTTCGACCGTCGTCCTCGCTGTGGGTCAGGCTCACGTCCCCGGTGGCGTCGATCAGGGGCAGCCGCGATCGGACGGCCATCGAGTGCTCTTTCAACTGGTAGTACGACAGCGAGAAGGTCTCGCTCAGGCGACGGTAGATCGACGTGTCCGTCTCGTACGCCAGCTCGTCGCTCTCTATCGCGTCTCCGTCGTAGCCCTCGAGCCATCGCTTGGCGAGTTCGACGCCTTTCTCGGCGTCGTAGCCGCGAGCGGTGTAGTGGTTGTACGGATGACGGATCCACGAACACTCCCAGTGGGCGTAGACGTCGACGCAGTCCTCGTCGGTCTCCTCGAGTTGGTGCAAGACGATGTGGAGTTGCCACGAGGAGAGCGGTGACGGTCGCCAGACCCACGACCCTTCGGAGGTGTTGCCGTCCATGCGAACCTTCAGCGAGGCGATCGGGTTCCGCGAGAAGCCGATGTCGGCGAGGACCGCCTCGATCGTGTCCTCGTCACAGTGGGCGGTCATGACGTACTCGTCGGCGGTGGTGTGGCTCACCGCGTAGGCGCCGAAGGTTCCGTCGAGGAGGTAGTGGAGTTGCGGAATGGCGCTTCGCCGGACCGCGTTGACGATGTCCTCTCGATAACCCATGTCCGAGGAGATAGGGCGACGACCCACATGAGGGTTCGGCAGGCGTGAGACGGTCCGGCCGTCAGCGATCGAGGAACCGAGACGAAATTCGGTCGACCAGACCCGAGATGGAGGGACGGTCGTCGACGTTCAGGCCGAACTCCGCGGCCATCTGTGCGTCGTCTTCGGTGAAGGCGTCGGTCGCGATCAGCGTGCCCGCGTAGGTGAGGACGACGACGATGGGGAGCGTGGCGGCGATCGCGGTCTCTGAGGTGAGGACGTACACGACACCGGCGCCGGCGGCCGTCGCCGGGACGCCCGCGAAGACGACCTTGCCGAACTCGCTCGTGAACGGGTGGACGCGGTCGAGGTAGTAGAGTTCGCCGAGGGTGAGGAGGCCGACGAGGGTGAGTGCGGTCGCCGATCCGATCGCCGCGCCCTCGATGCCGTAGATCGGAACGAGCGTCAGCGAGAGCAGGAAGTTGACGCCGAAGAGGACGAGCGTGTTGACGAAGACGATCCGGGAGTAGCCCATTCCCTGTAACAGGGTGCCGTCGGGGCCGCCGAAGGTGACGTTGAAGAGGAACGCGGCACAGAGCAAGGCGACGACCGTGTTCGCTTCCGCGTACTGTGGCGTGTAAAACACCGAGAGATACGAGGTCGAACCCAGCGAGAGGATGATCGCGATGGGGAGCGTGAAGCCGGCGATCCAGCGGGAGGCCACGCGAAACCGTTGCTGGACGAGTTCGGTGTCGTCTCTCGTTTCCGCGATCAGCGGTTTGAACACCGGTGCCAGCGAGTTGAAGATGATCAACAGCGCCGAGCCGAGCATGTAGCCGACGCGGTAGACGCCGACGTTGTCGGCCGTGAGGAAGAAGCCGAGGACGAAGTAGTCGACGTGGCCCATCAGGACGAAGACGACGCTAGTCATCGCGAGCGGCACCGAGTAGGTCAACAGCGGCCACGCGGGGACGAACTCGGTGTCTGCGGTGAGAAGCGACCACGCCTTGTAGACGAAGACGAACGCACCGACGGTGATCGCGACGAACAGTCCGATGATGTAGCCGCCGATCAGGCCGAGGAGACCGAATCCGACGAGTAACAGTCCGAGCGTGACACTGAATCGGACGATCGGACGAACGAGGTCGCGCATCACCACCCGGTACTGGAGTTTCTTGATGCTGTAGTAGGAGGTCAATAAGACGTTGTAGATCGCGAGCATCGGGATCGTGATGCTCAGCAACAACAGTGCGATACCCAGCGACGGCTCGTCGAAGAAGCTGCTGACGTAGTTGGCGCTGGTGGCCAGCGCGATCGCGACGAGCGACGACGTCACGAGGACGGTCGTCGTCACCTGGACGATCACACCCTTCGCTTTCCCCTGCTCGCCCTCCTCTAGGTACTGCGGGACGAAGTAGTCGATCGCGAGCGGCAGTCCCAGGTTCGCGAACACCTGCATGAAGAGGATGATCGACGTCGCGAGGACGAACAGCCCGTAAATAGAGGGGCTGACGTACCGGGTGAGCAGCATGACGATGGCGAATCCGAAGACGCCGTTGGCGACGTTGCCGACGAACGTAATCGACCCCTGTTTGGCGAGGACGCTGATGCCTTCGTCGTGATCAGTCATGTGCAGTTCGTCGGAGTCGTCTCTCGAGAGCGGTCTCGAACCCGACACCACCGGCCGCCAACCGTCGCTCGTCGGTTCGCCCTGAAGTCGCTCGATCGCCGAGTCGATCTCATGCGTCTTCGTTTCGGGAAGTGCCGTGTCGGGACAGCGGTAATTCGGCGCACCCTTCGCGTTCGGTCACGCTCACACACCTGTCGATGGCTCGAGTTCGTAGTCGGCGACGGCCGCCGCGTCCTCGCCGAAGTGTGGATACTCGATCTCGAACGGCCACTCTTCGTCAGAGGTTACGTCCGGAACGTTCTCGATGACGCTGTCCAGTTCCTCGCCGTCCTCGTCGTAGAACGTCGCGCGAATCTCGACGTAACTCCACCGTCGATCGCTCTCGTTTCTGGCGACACCCCAAACGTAGACGCGTTCGTCTTCGGTCCCGGGGTTGTCTCGGACGAGACTCTCCTCGACGATGACGATGTCCTGTGGCTCCCTGATCTCCTCGCCGTTGTCCTCGATGATATCGAGACACCCGGCCGTTGCCACGACCGAACAGACGAGGAACGCGCGACGTTTCATTCGCGTCGAATCATTCGTCCGCGCGACTCTTGAGCGTTCGGGCGTCGGTCGCACGGCTACGATCCGCACTCTCCACTCGAGTCGTCGCCAGTTCGCCGGCGAAGTCGACCGTCCGTCTCGGTCCGGCTTCGAATCGTCGCCGAAACTGGAATCCGGGTCCGATCGGGTGCCCGAATCGACCGGTCCCCTTCCCTCGAGCGTCGAGACAGACGGTGAGAGCGTTGCGACGACGGGCGACGAGTTCAGCCCACACCGAACGAGTGGAGGACACTGGCCGTCGGTCGCCAGACAGGAACACATTACTCGAGGGATTTCCCTTCCGCCCCATCTACTTTTCTGCTTGCGAAACGGCCAGATGTGGTGACTGTCGCCTTCTGTGGTGCGTTTTCGACACGAAACGGATCACGATACCTTTTTCACTACTGGGTCATATTACTCGGTTGTATGAGCGAGTTCGAGAAATTCAGCGACGTCGGTGAAGCGGACGTAACACGAGCGATCGGCCAGGAGTGGACCGAGGAGTTCATGGACTTCTCCGATTCGGACGTCATCATCGTCGGTGGCGGTCCGTCGGGACTGATGGCCGCGAAGGAGCTCTCCGAGCGTGGCGTGAAGACGATGGTCGTCGAGAAGAACAACTACCTCGGCGGCGGCTTCTGGCTCGGCGGGTTCCTCATGAACAAGATCACCGTCCGTGACCCCGCCCAGGAGGTCCTCGAGGACCTCGAGGTCGACTTCAAGCAGTCCCAGGACAGCGAGGGACTGTACGTCGCCAACGGCCCCGAGGCCTGTTCCGGCCTCATCAAGGCCGCCTGTGACGCCGGCGCGAAGATGCAGAACATGACCGAGTTCACGGACATCGTCATCCGCGAGGACCACCGCGTCGGCGGCATCGTCATGAACTGGACGCCGGTTCACGCCCTGCCCCGCGAGATCACCTGCGTCGACCCGATCGCGGTCGAGGCCGATCTGGTCATCGACGCGACCGGCCACGACGCGATGGCGGTCACGAAACTCGACGAGCGCGGCGTCCTCGACGCGCCCGGCATTCAGGACGCCCGCGACCGCGGGAAGGTCATGGATCAGACCGGCGACGATACCTACGGTGCCCCCGGTCACGACTCGCCCGGCCACGACTCGATGTGGGTCGGCGAGTCCGAGGACGCCGTCGTCGAACACACCGGACTCGTCCACGAGGGCCTGATCGCCACCGGGATGGCCACTGCGACGACCTACGGTCTCCCGCGCATGGGTCCGACCTTCGGCGCCATGCTCGTCTCCGGCAAACGCGCCGCCCAGATCGCACTGGACGAACTCGAGGTCGACGCCCCGAAGGTCGAACTGACGAGTCGCGCGACGCCGGCCGACGACTGACGCGCTGATATCCGTTTTCGTTTCCGTTCAGTCCACCTCTCGAGCGGACGCCGTCCCTGTACTTACCGATCCGAATCCGCACACAGCCGCTCCCAATAGTACTGGACGGCTTCGGGCGCGTTCTCCGTCGGCCCGGCCGCGCGTCGCCCGGCCTTGTACAGTTCGTGACCGGCGTTCGTCAGCGGCGTCGGGACGTCGTTCTCGCGGGCCACCTCGAGCGCGTAGCCCAGATCCTTGTGCCAGATCCCCAGTCCACCGAGGCCGGGATTGTCCGTGGCGTAGTCGGCGCCTGCCTCGAGGTACCGCTCGGAGACGTCCATCTCGAGGAAGTCGTTCAGGATCGCCGGATCGACACCAGCCTCGCGTGCGAACGTGGTGACTTCCGCATCGAGGGCCGTCCGGAGCGCGTAGCGCATTTGCAAGGCGAGTTTGAACCGACGGCCGTCGCCGACGGGACCGATCCGCCGGTGGGCGGTACAGAGGTCGTCCAGCAGGGGCGTCGCCCGTTCGTAGTCGTCCGCGGCGGCACCGACCATCATGAGCGTCCCCTCTCGAGGCGCCCCGCGAGTTAGCGGCGCGGCGACGTAGGTCACGTTGACGTCCGCACAGCGCTCGGCGGCGACGACGCCGGTCTCGGGGCGAGTCGTCGTCGCGTCGACGAGCAAGCCGCCGGCGAGCGCCGCGAGGAACGACTCCGTCTCGACGAGCGCCTCGACTTCGGCCGAGCCCGGCACCGCGAGGACGACCACGTCGGCGGCCTCGGCGACGGCAGTGGGCGACTGCGCTCGCGCCGCACCGTGCTCGACCGCGACGTCGATGCGTTCGGACTTCGTGTCGTAGGCGACAGTCTCGTATCCCGCCGTTTCGAGTGACTCCGCGAACTGTTCGCCGATCGCGCCGATACCGACGAGGCCGATCGTCTCCAGATCCATGATCGTAGCTGCCAGTACAGCAATCGGGCAGTAATACGTTACTCACGGGTCGCGAGGTCGAACGCAGAACGCGAAACGAGGGCGAGAGAACGCGAGGGACACTCGAGATCGAGCGAAGGCCGAGATCGAGACTGGAACGGAGGTAGAGACAATGACAGAGATAGAGACAAAGACAAAGACAAAGACAGAGACAGTGACGGCCGACTCGAGAGCAGACGACTCCGATCAGTCGTCGTTCGGTACGGAAGCCACGTCGTGAGACAGCACTCGCTCGACATTCGAAACCGTAAACTGCGCACCGCCCTGGTCGCTCTCACCGACCGAAAGCGACCAGCCGTGGGCGGTGACGACCGAGGACACGATGGCCAGTCCGATCCCCGTCCCGTCTGCCGACGAGTACCCGTACTCGAGGACTCGTTCGCGTTCCGCCTCGGGAATGCCCGGACCGTCGTCGCTGACGATGAATCCCGTTTGGTTCGCTGTTTCCGTCTCCGTTCCGGTCTCAGTTCCCGCTCCTGTTCCCGTTCTCGTTTCTACACCCAGTCGCTCGACACGAACCGTCTCGGCACCGTGATCGGCGGCGTTTCGAAAGAGGTTCTCGAGCAACGTCCGCAGCCGTGAGGGATCGGTTCGGATCCGATACTCGGGTTCGATCTCGTTCTCGAGGGTCAGCGTCTGTGTATCGCTCGTCGTCCACGCGTCGGCGACCAACGAGCGGAGGGTGACGGCGTCGGTCTCGTCGATCGCGTCCCCCTCTCGAGAGAGGGTCAGCAGGTCCTCGATAGTCTCGTCCATCCGCTCGAGTGCGATCGTCACGTCCTCGAGGTGCTCGAGGTCGCCGGTCTCGCGCGTAAGTTCGACGTAGCCACTGGCGATCGAGACGGGGTTGCGGAGGTCGTGTGAGAGGACGCTGGCGAACCGTTCGAGCTGGTCGGTCTTGTGCTCGAGGTCGATCGTGTACTGCTCGAGTTCGGTGACGTCGCGCATGATCAGCGCGTAGCCCCGCGGTTCGCCACCACTCGTGATTTCGGAGACGTTGATTCGGAGCGTTCGGGACTTCTCGGGCGTCGAGACGCGAACGGCACCCGCGAAGGGCGTGTCGAGGGTTCGATCGAGCTGTTCGATGATCGCGCTCGCACCGCCGCCGTCACAACAGGTGTCGTCGTCTGCGACGAGTCCCGGGTACGCCTCGTCGAGCGTGTCGCCGATTCGGTCCTCGAGATCGGGGAACAGGTCGCCGGCAACTCCGTTGAAATCGGCGATGGACCGGTCGGCGTCGACGATGAGGATCGCGTCCTCGATGGACTCGAAGATCGTCTCGTGGGCCAGCGGCGAGACGCTGAAGAGCTGCGTTCGAAACAGGGCGAGCGCGACGAGTGCACCGAAGATACCGCCTCCGTACAGGCTATAGGGAAACCCCGGCGCGGGAACGAAAGGGGCGTCCGTGAGCGCGGTCGTGACGAAAATCGCGATGAACCCACCCAGAACTGCACCCGCCTGCCAGCGCTGCGTTCGACGAGGGAAGAGAAACTGCCGCAAAAACAACCCGAACGCGAAGAACCAGTAGAGGAATAGGACTCCAATGA
Organism: Natronoglomus mannanivorans; assembly: GCA_025517485.1. Lineage (GTDB taxonomy): Archaea > Halobacteriota > Halobacteria > Halobacteriales > Natrialbaceae > Halomontanus > Halomontanus mannanivorans. The sequence goes on from JAOPKB010000021.1 coordinate 41,067, forward strand.
CCGCCAGTCCGATCTCAGTTTCCTCGAGGACGACGCGGTCGAAGGGGTCGGACTCGAAGACGAATTCGGCGACGAAGAGCCCGTGATACGGATCCGTGATCCAGAGGGCGACTGGAACGATCGGGCTGGCGAGTACCACGGCCCAGACGGGTTTGGTCAGCCAGTGTTCTCGGCCCACGTAGTAGACTGCGAGCAGGAACCAGACGATCGGAAGCACGAGTCCGAAGAGGTACCAGAGACGGTACCAGAATATTTGCCACGACGCCGTCGAACCGAGCAGCTGGACGACGGCGAGGAGCGCCATCGTCCCGTGGCTCAGCAACAGAACGACCATCATCGTTCCCACCCGATCCCGGGTCTGTCTGCGAACCCACCACGCAGCGAGAATCGAAACGAGTGCTGCCAGTAGCAACCCGATCAGGTGGAGTCGATAGAGCACTCCAATCACTCGTCGCTAGCTACCAATACCAGTTGTGGCTCTTCTACCTGTTACGTAACCCCGACAGCACCCCATCGGTAACTCGAACCGGTGATAGGGTCTCCCGGGAACCGTTTGCGATCGATCGGCTGGCTCGACGACGTGGTGGGTCCGTAACCGCTTTCAACCACTGAGGAATACAATCGAGTAGTATGACGGTCCAGAGCCGACGTTCGACCCGCACATTCGGCCGTGTCAGTCGTAGCGACCGACCCCGACCCCAACCCGGATCCCACGCGATCGACGACCGACCGGCGGACCGAACTCGAGCATCGCGATGACCGCACTCGAGCGACTCGTCCTCTATCGCGCACCGACGACGGTCTGTGACGTCGACGCGATCGCCGACTGGCTCGACGACCGACTCGAGGCCGCGGTCACCGTCCGCGACCGGTTTCTCGAGACCCACCGAACCGACGACCTCGCCGAACGCTTCGCCGAGGCGCGCGTGCTCTCACCCCACGACCGAGAGACGGGCAACACGATGCTCGGAACGATCCGCTACGAGGAGCGGGCCCTCGAGAGTCCCGAACGCGGGGGTGGCGTCCTCTACGACGGCGGACAGGTCCAGCGGGCGCTGAACGCCGCGATCCCCGCGGACGAACGCAGCCTCGAAACCCTCCACGTCGTCGTCCTCGATCGGGCGGTCGGGACCTGGGGGGATCACGACGGGCGCTGGCACAAGCGGGTGAACGTCCTCGGACAGCCGGCGATCGTCTCCGTCCCCGGTCTCTACGAAGCCCCCGCCAAACCCGAGGCGTACTACAAGGAAAAACAGCGCCACGCCCTGCTGTCGGGGGACTCGCCGCCGCGAGAGGTGCTCGAGAACCAGGTCGAAGGGGAATTTTTGATCGAGAACGACCCGCGAACGACGGACGCGCTGAAGGGGTACGTGTTGCAGGCTGCCCACTACCTCGAGACGGGCGAGGCCTTCTGCGATTCGGAGGGTTGTCGGCTGTTCAACGCTCACTATCACGAGAAGTTGATCGAGGCGCAGTTGCGAGAGCCGCCGTTCTGTGGGACCCACGCACAGCTGTACGGGCACTCGGGATCGACGTCGGAGTGATTTCGGCCGTACTCGACGACACTCGAGCGCTGTTTTCGTGCATCTCACCGTGCAGTCGAGGGTTCGGTGGGTTCCGACTCGAACGCGGCTCTCCGAGCGTACACTCGAGAGAAACTGCCTACTCGAGCAAATCCCGAAACACGTTCGCCTGAAACCGCTGGAGTCGCTCGTCCGGCTCCGATACTGTAGGGTCGTGTCTTCGAGCCTCCGCGAACGGATACGTCGTGTCCCACGTCGGGTCGGGGTCGAGTCGCCACGGCCACGCCAGCGTCCCGCAGTGAAAGACCGTCGCCCCGGAGTCCGCCGTGAACGCGACCGTATCGCAGTCCCGATCCCGCTGCACCTCGAACTGGCTGCCCGCCTCGTAGTGGAAGAACCGGTGCAGATCGTCGGGGCTTTCGTCGTGGATCCACGCCCACTCGTGGCCGACGACGCCGTCGACTCGATCGCCCGGTTCGAATCCGGTATCCGCCAGATAGTCGTGCTCGAGTCCGGACGCGTCGACGGTCAGCGAGGGGTACCGCCCGTCGGGCTGGTAACCGAAACTCGCCAGTCCCAGCAGGCGCGCTTCGTGTCGTCCGATATTTCGGAACAGGTCTTCCGCCTCGATCTTCGGACAGTAGATCGTTCGGCCGTCATCCTCGTAGTGGACGCGCCAGTAACAGACGTTGGCTCCCAAAACGGCGAGGTTCGTCCCGTCCTCGCGGGCCGACAGGAAGGCGTCGTACTGAGCTAGTGACCAGTACTCGTCGTGCCCGGCGCTGACCGCGACGGCGTACTCCCGTACGCGTTCTGGATTTCGGTGAACGTCCGAGTCGCAGAGATACTCGATACTGTACCCCTCGCGTTCCAGCCAGCGAACGAGGTGGACGGCGTAGGTGAGGTGGTGGTCGAACGGCGCCTCGTAGGGTCGGTCGTGGGACACCGCGTCCGCCCGCCAGCCGTCGCTGCTGAACCCGTACAGGGACTTGCCACCGCGGTCGGCACCCGGCCAGCCGTTGTACGCCTGCTGTGTCGCCAGCGGGAGCTGGACGACGACGTCGGCCGACGGACGCGAGGAACGGACCACGAACGGGTGAGCGTAGCTTCCGTCGCCGTCCGTCCGCACGAGCCACGCGTAGTACAGCCCGCTCGTCCAGTCCTCGCCGACCTCGAGTCGGTCCGTGACGTCCCAGTCGCACTCGACCATGTCGTACGCCCCCTCGGCGGTGACGATCGGCTGCTGGCGCGGCTCGCTGCCGGCCGTGTTCGCGACGAGTCGACCGCCGTCGCCGTCGTACCACCCGATCCGATAGATCTCGGTTCGGTACGAACCGCCCGCGCTCACGCAGAGTTCCAGCGTCTCGCCCGTCTGGACGGACGTGGCCGTCGTGTACCCCTCGAGGTCGCCGTCTACGAGGGTCGCCGGCTCCCAGCCGCCGTCTCCGGAGCGAGCGTTTTCCGCGGCGATGGCGTTCTCGTCTGCGTCCTCGTTCTCACGCTGGCTCGACCCCCCACTACCTCGAACTGACAGCCGATCCAGCGTGGCGATCGAACCGACGACTCCGAGACCGACCGCCCTCGAGAACGCCCGCCGGTCGACGGTCGAGCGCTCGGAGTCGTCAGTCCGGCGGTCTGTCTCGACGTCTGACCGATCGTGGCTCTCGTTCGACATGAGTCTCGAAAGCAGGGACGCCCGGAGGGATAGAACTGTCGCGTGTCGAATTCCCTATTCCTCTCTCTGCCCTACCCCTACCCCTACCGGGTCATCAACTCCCACGCTCCTCGAGAGATCCCGTGTTCGAGTGGCGCCCCGTCCCGATAGCGCTCGATGTCGTCGATTACGGACTCGGTCAGCGGCGGTCGAATCTGTGAGCCGCCGACGTGGGGCGTGAGAAACACGTTCTCGAGGTCCCGAAGTTCGTGATCGTCGGGCAGGGGCTCCTCGTGGAAGACGTCGAGGATCGCCGAGAACCGGCCCGATCGGAGTTCGTCCAGCAGCGCGTCCTCGACGACGAGTTCCGCGCGGGCGGTGTTGACGAAGAGGGCGTCGTCGGGAATCTGCGCCAACTCCTCGGCGTCGAGCATCCCGATCGTCTCGGGCGTCCGCGCCGCGTGCAAGGAGACGATCTCCGAGGAGAGCGCCGTCTCGAGGTCCGTTCGCGTGACGAACGGGAACTCACCGAGCGCGTCGTCGTCGATGTAGGGGTCGTACACGTCGACCGTGACGTCGAACGACCGGAGGTGCTCGAGGAAGAAACGGCCGATCGTGCCGAGTCCGACGAGTCCGATTGTGGAGTCGTGGAGCGACTCGATGAAATACGAGTCCGAGTCCGTTCGGCCGCGGTGCATCGCCGCGTTCAGCTCGCCGAGACATCGTACGTGAGTCAGGATCGCCCCGAGGACGTACTCGGCGACGTACTCCGCCATCACGTCGTTCGCGCTCACGACGTCGATCCCCGCGTCGTACACCGCTTCCGACGCGATAGTCGCGACGCTCCCCCCGGTGTGAGCCAGCAGTTCGAGGTCGTCCGCTCGGTCGACGACGTCCGCGGTGAGTTGCGGACACCCCCAGCCGGTGACGCAGACGTCGATGCCCTGAATTCGATCCCGTAACTCCCTCTGACTCCACTCCTCGCCCGATTCGTTCCACGTCACGTCGGCGATCGATTCCAGACGCGACTTCGTTTGCGGTGGGAAGAAGTCCTCGCGGAGCGCTCCGTTCGGCATCGCGACCAGCACGTTCATGGCTCGTTCGTTCTCGGAGATCCTGATAAACGCTCGCATCCGTCCGCAGTCGGCACCTGCCGGAACCGCAGTCCACTTCTGTCGCCCCCGTCGTACGACGACCATGGACTCAGACATAGACAACGCGTTTACTGTGGACGTACACGTCAGGTACAGCGACCTCGACACGTACAACCACGTCAACAACGCCGTCTACGCCACCTACCTCGAGGAAGCTCGTATCGCCTACATCGACGAGGTCCTCGACGTCGACGTGAACGACTTCACCTTCGTCGTCGCCAACCTCGAACTGTCCTTCGAACGGCCGGTGGAGATGACCGATACGCTGTCGGTCGCCCTCGAAACGACGAACCTCGGTCGCTCGAGTGCGACGATGGTCTACGAACTCCGTGACGCCGGCGAGCGGGTGGCGACCGGCGAGACGACGCTCGTCTACGTCGACCCCGACGAGAAACGGCCCGCCGAACTTCCCTCGCCGATCCGGGAGTCGATCGTCGCGTTCGAGGGACTCGAGGAGTAAACCGCCGGTCGCTGTACGAAGAGATGCAGAATCGAACGCCGAGTCAGGTTTCGTTCGCAACTCCGTCGACAGTCACCTCGAGGTCAGCCTCCGATCCCGTCACGGAGACCGCCTCGTGGAATTCGTCCGGGCCGACCGTGACGACGGTCGTCCGCTCGCTTTGCCGGTCGACGCTGGTCTCGTCGGCGCGTTCGTCGGTCCGTTCGGCCAGCGTGGTTTCGAAGGCGTCCTCGAACGCGTCCGCGTCGTCGGCGGTGTCCCAGTGGAGGACCCAGACGAAGCCCCAGTCGTCACCGTCTCCGTCTCCGTTTCCGTCTCCATCTTCGACCCCAGCGCCGTCTGCGCCAGCGTCAGTATGCTGGAAGCCGATCAGCCGGTCGTTACCCCAGCCGGCCGCCGCGTCGGCCGCAGTGTCGTTATCGAGTTCCGTCTCGAGTGCGACCCGGACGAACAGTTCGCCCAGCCGGTCGTCTCGTTGCAGGGTCCACGTCTCGTCGGCGCTCGTCTCGACGGAGAGAGTCGCCGGCTGAGCGTCGCCGGCGTCGGGATCGAGCCCGTGGAGGAGTTGCTCGGTCGTCGTCGGTGGATTCTCGTAGAACTCGGCGATCTCCGTCGACTCCTCGAGCGTCGCGTTGGCGTACTGGACCCCGTAGTGGTACGGTGCCCGGAAGTACCGATCGCCGTCCGGCGCCGTCTCGTACTCTTCGGCGAGGCGTTCGGACTGTAACTGGACGTCGTCGTCCTGGTACTCGGCGCTGTACTGATCCGTGATCCAGACGGCACCGCCTTCGACCAGCGCCAGTTCCACGTTCGTGTAGTCCGTCGACGTCGCGACGTCGGCCTCGAGTTCGGGCTGTGGCTGCCAGCCCTCCGCGAACTGGATCGCGTGGAAGAACTCGTGGACGACCACCTGTTCGACGTCTGCCCGTTCGGCCTCGTTCGGATCGACGGCGACGTGTCCAATGGTTGCGACGCCGCGTGCGCTCTCGGTGTCGACCTCGGTCTCGGTCATGTTCAGCGCCGCCTGAAACGGATCCTGTCGCCCCTCGTAGGTCCCCTCGAGCAGCGCGTCCATGTCTCCGACCTGGACCTCGGGCATCTCGGCCTCGCTCTCGACGAGCCCGGCGGTCCGCTCGAAGGTCTCGTTCAGATCGACCGGTAGTACCTCGTCGGCTTCCGCCGTCGTCTCGGCTTCGACCGCGAGGTCAGCGTCGCTCTCGTCAGCAGGCTCGTCGCCGTCGTCACCGCTGTCGCCGTCATCGTCGGCGGCGTCAGCACCGGTTTCGACGCCCTCCGCACCCTCGCCCGTCGGTTCCTCGAGACCGGCCGAGGCGGAGTCGGCGACGGGTGCAGTACACCCCGCGAGCAGGAGGAAGGCGGCGAGCAACAGCACTCCTAAAACGTGTCGGCTTCCCATAACGAATGTTCCACGACAACGTGTTAAAACCTTGTCTTCTCAGCGGACCCGGCCGCCGGTGAGCCGAACGACGCCGAGAGCGTGGCTCTCGTGTGCGATCGCCGCCGAGCGGTCGCGTAATCGGCCGTGTGCGGCGTCGATCCGCTCGTCGAGTCGGTCGTGGGGGCTGGTCTCGTACCGGAGTTTCGTCGTCGGGGGCGTCGAGAGCACGACGACCGCCCGGAACACGGCGTTGACCGGCGGCCCGTACCACTTCCGGCTCCGGGCGGCGTTGACGAGGACGACGTGGCCGCCCGCCCCGACGAGATCACACCAGTCGTCGACCGCATCCGCGGGATCGGCGAGCATCCCCGCGACGAAGGTTGCGAGGACCGCGTCTGCGTCCGCCACTGGCGGCGCCGTCGCGTCGCCGCGGACGACGTGGACGTTGTCGTACTCGGCGGTGAGTTCGCGAGCGCGCTCGAGGACCGGCCGGGTGAAGTCGACGCCGACGACGGTTCCCTCGGGACCGACCCGCTCGCGGAGGTAGGGGAGGTTGGCACCCGTCCCACAGCCCATCTCGACGACCGTGTCGCCGGGCTCGAGGCGACAGGCCGCGGCCGCTCGAGTCCGGAGCGTGGTGATCCCGGGTGTCTTGCGAGCGAGGAGGTCGTAGAGGCGGGCCCACCGCCCGTAGAAGTCCTGTGCGTCCTCTTCGCCCGTGTCCCCACCGGTCTCGTCGGCTCCATCAGCGGTCATGGAGAATCAGAGCAGTTCCCGTACCGTGTTCGCGACCGACTCCGGATCCGGTCCGAGCACGTACGTGATCGGTTCGATTCCCTCTGCGCCCGTCTGGTAGAGCACCGTCGCCTCGGGCTCGTCTTCGATCGCCGCGCCGACGCTGGCGTCGAGGTCGCTCGACTCGTCGAACTCGGCCGTGACGTGTCCGCGCTCGGTGAGCTCGGCGAGCAGCTTCGGATCGTACCGGACGTTGACCGCCGCGGCGGCGTCGCTGCCGTGGCGTCGGGCCGCCAGCAGCACCGAGGCGACGTGTCCCGAGACGCCGAACTCCGGATCGCCGGGCACGGTCGCCTTCCCCTTCACGTCGAAGATTCGTCCCGGAACGCCAGCGACGTCGTCGACGTCCTCGGCGTCGGGGATACAGGCGACCAGGTTCGAACCGACCGCCGGAATCAACCCCGCGAAGCCGCTCGCGTTCTCGAGGATCCGGAGTCCACGCCGAAGCGAGGAGAGCACCCGCTCGCTCGTCCGCAGATCGTTTTCGGGATCGTGGATCCGAAAGCTCGCGCCGTGGTCGGCCAGCGCCGGCACGGCGTCTTCGTGTAACTGGGCGAGCAGATCGCCGCCGGCCTCGAGTTCCCGGATCAGTACCTCGGCTTCGACGAGTGCCTGTACGGACGTTATGTCGCCGGCTGCGAGCCCCTCGCCGAGTCGATCGACGAGCGCCTGCACGCGTTCGTCGGCTGCGATCTCTTCGTTGATCGTGACGTCGCCGTGGGCGTACTTCGAGACGGCGCTCTGACTGATGCCGAGCATCTCGGCGACTTCGCTCTGGGTGAGCCCCTGTTCTCGAAGCTCGCCCGCGAGTCGCGAGCGGATCGTGGGCAGGAACTCCTCGACGACGATCTCTTCGACGAATTTCATTCGTTGGTAGCGCTACGAGCGCGCGCAGGAAAACTCTGCGGTCCCACTGTCCGGTTCGCCATCGGGCGCTGGTGGGGCTCTCGAAGAGGTATCGCTCCACCCACCGACAACCGGACGAGCGCCGGTCGACGAACGCGAGTGGTCGTTCGGAACAGATCGGTGGAACGAACAGTCAACTCGAGTACAAAAATCCAGTTCAGGGAACGCTCTTGGGTGTGTCGTCCCTTCTCGAAACTGCATCATGAGCTACGAACTCGACCCGCTTCCGTACGAGTACGACGCGCTTGAACCACACCTCTCCGAGCAGGTGCTCACCTGGCACCACGACACCCACCACCAGGGCTACGTCAACGGCTGGAACAGCGCCGAGGAGACCCTCGCCGAGAACCGCGAGGCGGACGACTTCTCCTCGTCTGCCGGCGCGCTCCGAAACGTCACCCACAACGGCTCCGGACACGTTCTCCACGACCTGTTCTGGCAGAACATGTCCCCCGAGGGCGGCGACGAGCCGTCGGGCGCGCTCGCCGACCGCATCGAGGCGGACTTCGGCTCCTACGACGCCTGGCGCGGCGAGTTCGAGGCCGCCGCCAGCGCGGCCGGCGGCTGGGCGCTGCTGGTCTACGACTCGTTCTCGAACCAGCTTCGCAACGTCGTCGTCGACAAGCACGACCAGGGCGCACTCTGGGGTTCCCACCCGATCCTCGCACTTGACGTCTGGGAGCACTCGTACTACCACGACTACGGCCCAGCCCGCGGTGAATTCGTCGAGAACTTCTTCGAAGTCGTCGACTGGGAGGAACCGACCGCACGCTACGAGCAGGCCGTCGAACTGTTCGAGTGAACTGACTCGCGATCGTGTCCGCGTCCGGGCCGGTCCGGTTTCGTGGGCACCTGCCGTGGGCTCCGCTGCTCTTTTTCGTTCCGTTGGGACGATCTCCTCACACGACTCGCGATCGAACGACTCGAGACGGTCCCGCTATTCGCCGCCGTTTCGCCGGTCGTCGCCGCTGCGCTGATCGCCGCCGAACTCGTGGTCGCCGCCGATGCGCGAGGCCTGCGGGCCGGCCTGGTCCTGGTACTTCGACCCGCGGTCGCTGCCGTACGGTCGCTCCGCGGGCGTCTTCAGTTCCGTAAAGGTGAGCTGGGAGACTCGCATCCCCGGCGTGAGCGCGACCGGTGCCGTCCCGAGATTCGACAGCTCGAGGGTGATCTGGCCGCGATAGCCCGGATCGCAGAGACCGGCTGTGGCGTGAACCACCACGGCGAGGCGACCCAGGGAGGATCGTCCCTCGACGTGAGCGATGAGATCGTCCGGGATCTCGACCCGTTCGTGAGTCGTCCCGAGGACGAAATCGCCCGGGTGGAGAATGAAGTCGTCGCCGTCGTCGACGATCGTCTCGGTGACGTACTCGTCGACTTCGTGTTCGGCGTTCGGGTGAATACACGGGATGTTCGTCCGCTGGAACTCGAGGAACTCCTCGCCGAGTCGGAGGTCGACGCTCGCCGGCTGGATCTGCAGGTCGTAGTCGTCGATCGGATCGACGACGAGGTCACCGTTCTCGAGGCGCTCGAGGATGTCCGCGTCCGAGAGGATCATTACGCTGGCTGTGGAAGCCCGCCTTCTAAAGTTATCCGTTCTCGAGTCGGTCGACTCGCTCGAATGCGAAATCGAACGCGAACGCGACCCCGGACGAATGCGGATCACCGCAATTATAGGCCCGCTTCCCGTCGATCTGGTCACGAACATGAAACAGGCCATCGTCGCTCGCACCGATATCGGCATGGGACAGGGAAAACTCGCCGCGCAGGTCGCCCACGCCTCGCTCTCGGCCTACGAGAAAGCCGACGATCGGACGCGCTCGAAGTGGAAAGGCGGCGGCCAGAAGAAGGTCGTTCTGAAGGCGAACAGCGAGCGCACCCTGTACGAACTCTCCGAGATCGCCGACCAGGAGGGAATTCCGAACGCGATCATCCGCGACGCCGGCCACACGCAACTCGAGCCGGGAACGGTAACCGCACTCGCCGTCGGTCCCGACGAGGAGAGTCTCGTCGATCGGGTCACGGGAGATCTCTCGCTGTACTAGTTCCGAACGGCGGTTTCTGTCGTCCGCGTTCTTCACCTCACTCTCGTCCTCACAGGGCCCGTCCCGGCCCCGGGTCGGTGACCGGAGTCAGTCGCCGATCGCCATGAACTCGATCGTGTAGCCGAACGGATCCGAGACGTAGTAGGAGGTGTAGGATCCGATCTCGGGGTCGTCTCGCTCTCGAGACGCCTCGTTGTCGATCGAGACACCGGCGTCCGTCAGCCGTTTCTCGACGGCTTCGGGCGACTCCGCGACGCGAACCGCGACGTGGCGATAGTTTCCCGCCGCCAGATCGAACTCGTCCGTCGGGTTGACGTAGAGGCGACCACCCTCTCCGAGGAACACGGGAAAGAGCCCCGGGTCGTCGGCGACCGCCTCGTAAGGGTCGTCGAACCGCGTTTCGAACCCCAGCGTCTCCACGTAGAAGTCGATCACGTCCTCGAGTCGATCCGCCGGAAACTGCAGGTTGATGTGGTCGATCGCAGTGACGTCCATGGGCATGGGTCGTCTCGACACTCGAGTGGGAACCCCATCAATCTCCGTTTTCCGGCGGGCGGTTCACTCTCTTTCGCTCTCCGCTCTCCACTCTCGAGACACCGTTCAGTTGTTCGCGACTCGGTCGAAAACGCCTAGTCTCGACTCCGGGCTCTCCGCTCTCGAGGTCCACTCGAGATCAACGATCGAACCCAGCCGGGCCGGCCGAAGCCGCTATCGGTGGCCGATCACCTGAGAGACTGCGTCGACGGCGTGTCGAGCCGCTCGAGACAGTGGTGGCAGTACGTGAACGAAAAGTCGTTTTCGGTCTTGCAGTTCGGACAGCTCCGCTCTGTCGGCAACTCCTCGAGTTCGTCGGGAAGCGAATTCATCACCGCCGGTTGGCAACCGCCTCGAATAGGTGCTCGGCCAACGTCTGCAAGCACCGTTCGTTCTCCACTGGACACTCGGGACCAGTCGAGTGGGCGGTTCTCGGCTCGTCCTCTTGACTCGAGACACCGGTGAGACGGCCCAGCGATTCACTCGTAGGCTGTCGCCACGTACTGAGACCCGAATCCACGGGCGAGCGCCCCGTATTCGAGGCCGAACGTGATCGTCTCGCCCGGACGAATCGTCTCTCGGGCGTCCGTGACGTCGAGTACCGTGTGATCACTGCTCGCACCGAGCACGTCGATACCGTCACGGACGGGGACCAGTCCCTCGACGGCGACGTCGACGCGTCCGAGCGCGACGATCGCCCGTTCTCTCGGCCCTCGATCCTCGACCGTCGGCGACTCCCCGAACGCGTCGCGGCGGATCGTCCCGTCGGGTGTGGACGGCTTCGACTTGCACTCGATCACGTCCGCGGACAGGACGAAGGCGTCGGTCTCGAATCCGGGCAAGACCTCGCCGGTCGCCGGGTCCGTCCCCAGCAGGATCGCCTCGCCGACTCTGAGGTGACTCACCTCCGTCGGGAGATCGCCGGCGAAACACAGCGAGAGGGCGTTCGAACTCCCCCCGGAGCGCATCGGGAGCGGTCGGCCGACCGCCTCCTCGGCACGCTCGACGATCTCGACGAACTCCGCGGCCGACTCGGCGGTGGGAACGACGCCGTTGAGCGACCCGACGTGTGCAGCGATTCCGACGAGTTCGACCCCGCCGAACGCCTCGACGGTCGCGAGCGTCGATTCGAGGTCGTCGGGCATGATCCCCTCGCGTCGGTCGCCGACGTCGACCGCCAACACGACGCGGTGGTCGACGCCTCGTCGCGACGCTGCAGCGCCGATCGCTCGCAGGATCGACGGCTCTGACTGCATCGAGACGTCCACGTCCCGAACCACGTTCTCGACCTCGCTGCGCATCGGCGTCCTGAGCAAGTGACACTCGCACTCGACATCGGCCGTCTCGCGGAGCCGTCGCAGGTTGGCCAGCCGCGAATCCGCGATGGCGGTCGCGCCGCCCTCGAGCATCGCCCGCGCGACGCGGGGATCACCGCCGACCCCTTTCGTGACGCCGACGAGTTCGCCGTCGAAGTGGTCGGCGACCCGACGTGCGTTTCGCTCGAGGACCGCGGGCCGAACCGTCACGACCGGAGCGCGCTCCGCGTCCAGTCTGGGGGTTTCGATCACAACCTACCCCACGAACTCGAGCGCGCCATCGACGAGAATCTGGGTCACGTCGACGACGTCGTCGGTGTAGACGAACTCGCCCGCACCGTGGATGTTCTCGCCGTCGGGGCCGACGATCACCGTCGGGAGCTTCGCACGGTGACCGAAGTAGTTGAAGTCGCCCACGCTCGAGAAGTAGCCGATCGAGGGGGGCTGGCCCGTAACCGACGCGGTGGCGGCCTGTAACGACCGGACGAGTGGATGATCCTCGTCGGTGACGTACGGGCCGTAGCGAACGTCCGCTGCGGGGGCCTCTCGGAATCCGATCTCGACGTCGGAACCGAGATCGAGGTCGGCGGCGACGCGTTCTGCGTCGGCCAGCACCGAGTCGGCGTCCTCGCCGAGGACGACGTGGCGATCGACCAGCAGGCGACAGCTCTCGGGGACCGAGAGCGTCTCACCGCCGCCCTCGATCGACAGCGGACAGACCGATCCATCGCCGAGTTTCGGGTGTGAGCCGACGTCCATCCTCGCGAGCGCTCCGGCCAGTTCGCCGGCGTCGACCACGGCGTTCTGGCCGTGCTCGGGTTGGGACCCGTGGGATGCGTGCCCCCGGACCGTAATGTCGTAGAGATATCGACCGCGCGCGCCCAGCAGTAGCGCGGGGTTCTCGAGGTCCGATTGGGCGAGGACTGGACCGGGTTCGGTGACGATCGCCGCGTCGCACTCGTCGGTGACTCCATCCCTGATCAGCTGGTTTGCGCCGAGTCCGTAGGGACCTTCCTCGTCGACTACCGCCGAGAGGATGACGTCACCGCGCAACTCGGCGTCCATCCGGGCGAGCGCGCGGAACGCGACGAGCACCGCCGCGAGTCCCCCTTTCATGTCGCAGGCTCCCTGCCCGTAGCACTTTCCGTCCTCGAGTCGGCCGGAGAGGGGATCTTCGTTCCACTCCTCGACCAACTGGACTGTGTCGACGTGGGCGTTCAACAGCAGCGTCGGAGCGTCGGGGTCGCTCCCCTCGAGCCGTGCGAGGACGTTGTGTCCCTCGTAGCCGGTGATCTCGGGTTCACACACCGGCTGATACTCTGGCTCGAGTCCCTCGTTTGCGAGCCACTCGTAGACGAACTCGACGATCTCGGTCTCTTCGAAGTACGGGCTCCGTATCCGGACGAGATCTTGGAGCAACGCGATCGTCTCGTCGTGGTCGATCTCCTCCGATGGGGTGTCGTGTTCGCTCATGGTGTCGTGTGTTCGATCGGTCTCTCAGTCGTCTGCGGGCGTTCCGTCGTCTGCCATCGTCGGTTCGTCGACGATCGCGGGGCTATACTCGTCGGTCGGGACGCCTGGAAGCGTGTCGAGAATCGCGTCCACGTCCGTCTCGGACTGCTTGCCCAGGTACCAGTAGGCACTGAACACGGCGAGGCCGATCACGAGCCACGGGACGTAGATCGTCATCGACCCCTGGTAGGCCTGCGAGAGCAAGAGGACGCAGCCGCCGAGTCCGAGCAGGCCCGGAACGAAGATCCACCTCCCGGGATCGAAGGCCGCTTTCTCGCGGAGCGCCGGTCGGTTCAGGTAGAGGTACATCGCGGTGAACGACGTCGCCCCGTAGGCGATCAGGTAGCTGAACGTCGCGATCGCGATGACCTGATCTAACCCGCCCGTCCAGAACGTCAGCCCGGACGAGACGACGAACAGGGTCAGCAACGACCAGTGGGGCGTCCGCCAGCGGTCGTTGACCTCCGAGAATCGCGTCGAGAACACTTCGTCCCAGGCCCAGCAGTAGGGCAGTTTGATCCCGGCGGCCATCACGGCGTGGACGCTCGAGGCCGTCGCCAGCAATCCACCGATGCCGACGATCGCGGTCGCGTTCACCGGCAAGAACGTCTCCGCGGCAGTCGAGAGCGGGCGGTCAGAGCCCGCGAGAACGGTGTAATCGCCGACAACGCCGTAGATGACCGCGGCGGTCCACATGTAGAGGGCGATGAGGATGAGCGTCCCTCCGGCCATCGCGAGCGGAAGGTTCCGCGAAGGATTCTTGACTTCGGCTCCGATCTCACCCGCCACAGCGATTCCGATGTAGGCGTAGAACAGCGGGACGGCGGCGGCCAGTGCGCCGTCGAATCCGCCGGTGAAAAACGGCGTGTAGTTACCGGCCTCGACGGTGAACGTCCCCGGAATCACCAGCACCAGAATCGAGACGACCAGCAGGAGGAAGATGGCGTTCTGTGAAATGCTGTATCTGCGTGCGCCGAGCATGTTCACGACGAACAAGAGGGTAATCAGGGCGATTCCGGCCCACCGCGGATCGACGGCCGGGTAGAACACCTGTAGATAGCTGCCGAACCCGAGCGCGAGTACGGAGACGGCCGCCATGTACCCCAGCCAGAGCGACCACGTCGCGACGAACCCGGCGAGGCGGTTGCGAAACACCCGTGTAATGTAGGAGTACGTCGATCCGGCCGCGGGAAAGATCGTCGCGAGCCAGCTGTAGTTGATCGCGATCGCCATCGCGATGATCCCCGACAGTGCGATGATCAGGATGACGCTCGGTCCAGTCGTCGAACTGGCTGTCCCGAGCGTGACGAACAGTCCTGCGCCGAGGGTCCCGGCGACGACGGTCGCGATCGCGCCGAAGGGACCGATGTCGCGAGCGAGGCTCCGATCCGATTTGGTGCCATCTGTTGCCATGGCTATTGTTATCATGGGCGTTTCGGAGGGTGAACACCCTCCCTAGATACACAGGGTTCGACGAAAACCGAGAGCGCTCACTACGTCCCGGGATCGAGAAGTTTCGCTTCGGCTTTCCGGAGGTGCTCGAGCAAGGTCGCCTCGGAGATCCCGAGTTCTGCGGCGAGTTCCGCCGCCGTCACCTCACGGGGCCAGGTGTAGTACTGCCTGGTGCGTGCGAGTTCGAACACCTCGCGCTGGCGCTTCGAGAGGCAATCAGTTCGGAACACACCACTGGTCAGCCCGCCGTGGAGTGATCGCATCGATTCGACCGTGATCTCCGCCGAGTTCTCCTCGCGGATCTCCTCGAGACGATCGCCGATCGTCGCCCGATCCTCGTGGTTGACGACCGTCCAGTACTCGCGACCGCCGGTCATCCGAACGGGTTCGTCGGGGATGAACCCCCGCGAGACGAGTGCGTCGTTGATGCTCTTCGTGAGTTCGTACTGTACGACGAGCCCGGTGGTGACGTTTTCTGGATCGGGCGTGCCGGCGTCGGTGGCGTAGTGCTGGTCGGCTTCCCAGACATCGTCGGTCAACGGTGACGCGTCGATAGCATCGACGAGGGTCTCGAGTTCGTCGACCGATCGACCGTACGCGGTAAACCGGCCAGTAGCTTTGCCGTCGATCGCGAACACGCCGTGACCGAGTAACCCACCTGGCGCGCTGTCTGTGACCTCGAGCGTCCAGCAATCGGGATGCCAGATATCGAGTTGCAGTCGCGACCCCTCGACCTGTTCGTCGACGCTCGAGAACTGGGTCATGATACCGTATAACACGTTAGTTAGTGACAAATAAGTACTTACCTGTGGACCGACCCCAGTGGGCGCCGAACCACCCGTCAACGCCCGTCGAGTGCGTTCACGATTCGGGCCGCCGGACGTCTCGAAATACGGGTCACCGTCACACGCTTGCGCAGTGAACCACAGGACGTGAGCGGGCCGCATACGGGACCGGCGATGTATGAGAAGGTGACCGGCCATCACGCGAACCCAAAACGTCGGAAAAGGAGTTTCTCGAGGTTCCTATGGACGGGTATAGATTAGTTCCGAAGCACGTTGTTTTCGGATGGGCGCTGCAAGATTGTGAACCACGGTCGCACAATGCTGCTCTCTGGTTCACATCCTTCGCGGTCCTGTTCTGTCGCTCACGAGGTTGTTCGCGACAGAATCATGGGCGCTGCAGGATTTGGAACCCCAACCTTTTCCCCTCGCTCACCCCTCCCGCGTCGGGGTTCGCGTCGGGCAAAAGCTTGACCAAAATGCTTGGTCCGAAGGTTCCCAATCATCTTCTGAGCTCGACTTGCCGCCCACTTCGGCTGGCGGTTCAATCTCTCATTCGAAAGGCAGTGACAAGAAGGTTCATGCTGGCCCGTACGGGCCGGTGTGGTGCTTGTCACGCATGTCGGTAACAGGTCTGGGGTTGCCAGTAGCGCCCGCCTCTGACGGCTCTGCTCGATTGTGAGCAATGCTTACCGGCCATGTGTGTCCGCTACTGGACTTCAATCGCGCTTCCTTCCCTTCATCAAGTTAATATTTGAATTCTATTAATTTAACTTCTAAATTGCTTTTATTTGCTTGTTTTGGTGTAGGAACAACAGCTCAAATGCCACGAACTGTCGTCAATCAAACCGAATTCTCGTCTCATCCGTTATAAGTGCCTCATCAACGCCAAAGGCAGATCTCGTTGATGGCGTCGTCGCCACAACTATAATTTCACCAATATCTACCTCCACTGCCTCACCCGCTACCGCACCCTGATCTACTACTTGTGCCCGAATCTCGTTCTTTTCCGCTGGCAGTAGGCCCTCTCCCTCTAAGACCACCTGCTCAGCGTCCGGTCCATCCACCGTTTCGTCCCGCGTCTCTTCTCTGTCTACCTCGTTATCAACATTGTCGTCATCGCCGGTATCCAAGTCATCGTACGATGCCGGAATCTCCGGCGCATACTCTTCTACAGTCACTTGGTCCACATCATCCAATACATACTGTGAGATTTCGTGCCCATAATCGATCAACCGGGGTTCTCCTTCCCAGACTCCCCAGTTCTGGGCCGCTACGACCTCATTTGACAGAATCTGCTGCTCGTGTACCAGTTCCTGCGACCGCTGGGAAATCAAGTCCCGATCTACTCTCTCAGTATCAGCACAAGGCATCAGCAACCACCGATACAGCTGGCCGGACGCGAGTACTGGCACTAAATACGGCCGTAGCTCATTCGATGCCTCAGCCCACAGATTCACCTCACACGCGTTCTGGTACCTACCGTCTCGTGGGTCATCTCGGTAAACCGGGAGTTTGAGCACCAATGGTGCTCCATCATACGGCGCACAGGCCGTCGGAGGAATCTTGATCACTAGTCGGCCCCCGCCATCATCGAGATACTCCCATCCGTGCTCTTCAGCCGTTTCTTCTGTCCACGTAATCACAGGACGAAGCCACCCCATACTCGAATCACGCGACTCGTACGTCTCTTTGACCATTGAATAATAGAGTGACGCAAATTCCTCCACTTCCGTCTGCAGCGAATCGGGGATCGTGATATCAGTGACCGGCATCAGAGTATCATAATGAGCTCACACTGGTAAATAACGGTTTACAGTTCAGGACCGCGGCCGATCCACGACGATCCGAGAGATAGAGCGAGTGTCTTCCGGGTCAGTTGGTTCAAGACTGTCGCAGACATTCTCAATAACCATGATGAAGTGGGAAAAGTCGGCCTTGTTGAAATCCTTTGTCGCTGACATTCGGAAGAGACGCTCTCCTACCTACTCACGCCCAAAGCAAATGAAACGAACCGGTATACAAAACCGCAAGACGTAAAGAGGGTTTCAACAGAGCCGAAAAGTCTGTAATCAATGTGTAGATCATTTCATTCGGGTTCTGATTCTTGACTTCGCAACTCCAGAAATCCTGGGCGGATTAATTCAGAATAGGTTATTGGAATATGCGCTCGATATACATTTCACCGCCTGCGACCGCATCAGCGGGGATCGTTACAGAACCATTTGTTCGGACCTCAGAGTCGAGACCACCTAACGCAGCACCCGGTGGGTTCTCTTCGTTCAGGATAATCTCATCCACGATTCGTGTCTCTTGCAACCAGTCGTTTGACTCGATTCCAGGTGTCGCAAACAACCGGATTACATACTGGTACCCGGCAGAAACAAACGCCTGGGCCTGCCGTAGTTGGTTCGTCGAAAAGCGGAAACTAACAGACTCAGACTCCGACGACAGGCCTGCAGCTTTCACTTCGACTGGGGCGATATCCAGTGTCGGAACAGTGTCTTGATCTTGTGTTGCAGCGGGTCCAAACGGGTCAATGAAATCAAAGCCAAGTCCATACTCTTGGGTCGCGTTGAGGATCTGTACGAACGGATCATCCCACAGGTTACTGTCTCCACCCGTGAACCGATCCAGGGACTGGTAGTCCTTCGCCGAAAACTCGTGCTTGAAATACCGTTTCAGAGATCCATTCCAGCGGTTCTTGGTGTGCCACTTGTACCCTGCGCTGTCTTGATTAGCTTCAAGCTCCTCAAGTTCGGTCAACAACCAATCGAAGCCGTTTCTCTCTTCGTCCAACCATTGACCGAGTCGCTGCAGAATATGGATGACTGCAGCTGCCTCAGCACGTTCACCGCGTTCACCGTAAATCCGAGGTGAGCCCCCACCATCATTCTCGCTGCTGGAACCACCACCGAACGTCGCTACAGTCGTGCGGCCTCGACCGGGTACCATCCCATTGCTGAGGTCAAGATTTCCATCAAGTTGTGATTGTACCTCTCGAAACACGTTTTGCTGCTTTGTTCGAGAGTCTACCTGAGTAGCCGGAACCTCACCGTTGAGAATGAAGTCCCTGAGAGCAACTGCGACATCCTCTTTCTGTCCCCCCGCTGCATGCTCGCTCACAGTCTCAATGAGCGGTGTGAGTACTCGACCCTCGAAGGCTTCCTGCGGTGCGACGTCGAACCACCGATCAGCAGGCGAAAAATCAGTACCTGATAGATTCGCCGTCGCTGTCGGTGTATCTTCCCAAGCGATCGGATCGTCCGTCTCGATGGACGGTAGTACGTCTTCAAGCGCTGCAATCGATGCCAAGTCGGCGTCTTCCCGCTCGTCACGAAGGATGCAGAACTGCTCGACTCTGGCACACCAGCGAGCGTGATGAGACGGAACCCACTGCTCCGTGATGAGTCGTGAATTCGCAGCAATCCACCGGATGAAGGAAGATACGTCACCATCGTGTGCTGCCAGTGTATGCGACCATTCGACCCACTGCTCGTGAGCGGTGTTTTGCTCTGCGATAACGGTCTCGAACAGCGGAGTAACAGTGTTGCTCTCCAGTTCCGATGGTAACCGGGTGACGGCCTCAGACAGAAGGTCAATCGTCTCTGCCACCTGCGGAGACGGCGATTCAGGCGTCTCCTCAGCTCCAGTCCCACGCAGGAACTGACTGCGAACCCATTGGATCGTGCCGGAATCTGTATCGGCTAAATTCGACCGGATCCGCTCCACGTTGTTTGGGGCGTCCCCGCCGAGCGCCTCGATTAACTCATACAGTGCTTCGACGTCACGGAGAAGTTCTCGATGGTCCTGTACGCCGAGCGCAGTCCGAACCAAGTCGAGGTCGTGACCGCGTTGCTCCCACTCCCGTTCTAACTTCTCTGGACTCGGCAACGACGCCCTTAGTGCAGGCTGGATCTCCTCGTATCGACCCGGCATCTCGAAGAGGAACGCGATTCCCGCGGCAGTCGCTTCAACGATTTCCTGCGGGTCACTGTCCCGTATCTTGTCGTCGTTCAAGACGATTCCCAGCGGTGCGTCATCGTCATCCGAGACTCGATACAGCCGAGACCGGGTGTCGAAGAAGTCGTCCGTTTGCTCCTCGTGCAGTCGCGCACGAGCGAGATGGTCGATCGCAGTCTGGAATGTGTCTCTCGACTCACGAATTGTGTCGGGATTTGACCGATTCAGCGTTGCCAGAATCCATTCCGTCCGCCGCTCTAATTCTTGTTTCGGTGGCTGCAGCCCGTCTTCCGCCAATCCGTCCAACTCATCAGCCTGTAGAATCGGCTGCTCAACGTCCAGCGACGAGATGCCTAACGCGTCTGCTAACGGCGTGAGACCACCGCGGGTCGGCGGTTTTAACAGATACAAATCCGAGTTCCTGGCTTCCTGTTTCTCCCATTGTCGTAGCGACCGCTGCGTATGGTATTTAAACTTCAGTTCAGCCTCTCCTTCATCCTGTATCTGGTCAATCGGAACAGCATACCACTCTTTGTTCCGGAACCGGAGCGGAAGATGCGTCAGTAATTCAGACTCCAAGACGCTCGGTACGTGTTCCACAGGATCAGCTAACGACTGCAGAATCGGATTCAACAACTCAGTATACACGTACATCCACGCCGATTCCACACCGTCAGTCCGCATTCGAACAGGGTGCACATCGTCAAGCGAGTCCTCTGTAGCCAGCACTGCTTGGAGCTTCTGGAGCCTGTCTGCCGCTTGAATCGCAGTTAGCTCATCGATCGGTTCGACACCGAGACACGAGAGCAGGTCGTCGGATATCTGCTGGTCTGACTCCGAGTCACTCGGAACTGTCGGGAGAAGCTGTGTGACTTCACCGCGACCACCGTCTTGGACAGCCCACCGCAACCGCACCGCGTCTTCTCTCCACGCCTCGTCTACCCACCCTGAGAACTGATCATCAAATACCGGGTCCCAACACGCTGTGTTTCGAAGCTGCCAGTTGAAGACCGTCGGCACTGTTTCGGACCACGGCCGCTGAATGTGGTTGTTCCCTCCGTCACAATACCACCCGGTTTCCAGCACAGTTTCCCGTAACGTGTCCTCGTGTTGCTCTAACCACTGAATGAGCCCAGCGGGATCAGCAGTCAACCGCTGCAGATCCGTGCTCCACACCCACGAACTAATACGCGCCCCGTACCCTCGATCGGCAGTATACGGCCGGCCGTGACACTGGCTACTCGTGTGTTTCCCGGTCTGGACCGAGTGATTCCCGAACCCAGTGACGAACGAAAGGTACGCTGGAGAATTGATGTCCTGGCCGTCCTCACTAAGCTCTCGCTGTAACGCTACCACATCCGACCGGTACGAGTCTGCTTGAGGGAGCTCCCATTCGCGGGGATCCCACGACGCTTTCGTCACACCATCGTTCGGCCGTTGCAATCCAGGCCCGTGATGACACAGAGCGCTCACGTTCGGTGTGACGCCAACACCGAAGAGGGATAGTGTCCTTGCAAGCTCCCTGGCTGCAGTCACCGGGTCCGTGGTCTCCATCTGTGCGTACACTGGTTCCCAAACCGGATCGAACGGCCCAGGGAGTGTCGTCTCCCCGACTCCAAGCGGGGCACCCGATGGCTCTGAAACGATGGTTGACCCAGAACCATCCTCGCTCCGAGTAAGCACCGAATCAAGACTCAAGGACGGATTCTGTAGCACATCGGTCTCAGGGCCGTCCAGTTCCTGTTTCAGTAACGGCCACCACTGCGGACCGAACTCACAGGTACCTAAAGGCACGTCAGCTCGCTCCGTCTCTGACGGCGATGCCCAAGTGAGTGACGCATGTCGAAGCCGGAACCGCGTCCGCAACCGATCGTACTCCCCGTTTTTCAATACGGTCTCTAACAAATCGTGCGCGACGTACCCTGCGGGAAGCGTGTTCAGGTCTGCGGCGGTGAACTCATCGACACGCTCTGCGAGAAACCGAAGCGCAGTCGGAGATACTCGATTATTCTGTTCACGCTCGAAACTTGCGACGAGCGAGCGGAAATACTCCTGCCGGTCGGTCTGGTACTTTCGGATCCCCCAGGACTCCCCTGCCTCATCGAGTAGTGCATTAATACGGTCATCGGTCTCAGCGAGTTCAGCGAGGAAGAACACAGTGAACTGGCCGTCCTCCGGCGGAGCTATGACGTCTGTCGCGTCATTCGGGACGTTCCATAGAATCGTTCGAGAGAGCGGCTGCCGCCGATCTCCTTCCGACCGAACCTGTTGATTCTCGATCTGCAGCAATACCCTCTTCTGAGACTCCTCCTTGACGCCCTCCGGCTTGTCCCCAGGTTCTGACTGCTTCAGTTGACACGGCAAGAGATACACACCGTCCAACGCACGCCGATCCGCCCCAAGTAAATCACTGATATCTGAACTCGACACCGGCTCGAAATACCGAGCTGTCGCCCGAAGTATCGCGTCAGCCGGATCAGCCGCACACTGTACCCCTGACTCCCCGTCGCTGCCACGGTCACTCCGCGCGAGCGCCCCAGAAACCAACTCGACCCACCGATCTCGTAACCGTGCGGTCACAGCCGCCTCGTTTTCGTCAGTCACACGAAGCAAACTCTCAATGCGACTCACCAGTCGATCGTCCGACGCGCCCCGAAGTTGTGACAGCCCCCAGATTCGATCCGGGGCTGGCACTGCAACTGACACGCGACCGTCTCCAGGACTCCCGAACGGCCGATCGCCCGCTTTCAATGCCGGCGCTCCCGCTACCGGCAACTGATCACTCAACAGGTACACCGCTCGCACTCCATCCCACCCATCGCTCGACCAGTCTAACAACAACGAATCCGAATCCGTAGCTCCAACCTCGCCCGTGTCAGATTGGATCTGCGCCGGAGCTGCAGAATTCCCACCCGCAATCGGAATACACTCCGCCTCCCACAACCTATCCAACAGTTGCTGTCGAAGATACCCGAGCAACTCATCAGCCTCGGTCGGTCGCGCGTCCGGTTCCCACTCGTCTTCCTGTGTCTGGTCCGGCAGCAACACCCACGGATACAGACTCAACCAATCATACTCCGACTCGGTGACCTCCGCCGTCTGCTCGGCAACGCGTCCGACCAGCTCCGTTGCCTCCTCGAACACACGGCGATTATAATCCACGTAGCGCTGGGACACGTCCTTGATATTCTGCCGATTCGGCGTCACCGAAAACTCGCCGTGCAACGAAAACGACAACCCAGGATCCCGCTGACTAATTGGATAATACAGGTACAACGGGTAATCCTTCAACGAATGCAGCTCTCCGTCCCCAAACCGTTCCCTCTCGATAACGGGCCAATCGTCACTCGGACGCGGAACCAGGACCCGCGTCCCGTGATCCCGTTCGCCAGCCGGTAACCGGAACCCGTCGAACATATGGGCAGTCTCCTCTTCCTCGGACCCGTCCCGATCAACCTGAGTGACCCGCCATTCAGTATGTTGCACGGAATCGCCACTCAACACACCGGGTTCCGGCTCTATATCCCACGAAATGTGCTCGTCAATCTCGTTGTCCGAGACGCGGACTGCGTTCACCTCGTCGATCGTGCCGAAATGGACCAGCGTCTCCGGATCAAGTGACCCGGACCGCGTCCCGTCCACATACCACCAGATACGTTCCGGAGACGTAGTGGCAATCCCGGACTCCTCAACAGCATCATCCGGTAACTCACTCACCGCGTCTACGCCGTAGAGTTCCGTCACGATTTCCCGCCAATTCTCGTCCGCAAACTCGACAAACACCGCAGTTGAAAACTCCCCACCGTACTCCGCTACGGTGTCATTCGGAGCCGCAACCCGGTCGTTCCCGTGGACTAAATAGTCGGCAAGACCGGCGAGTTCACTTCGCCGTGCCGACAGCGACAAAGGGATCGGATACGCGAACAGAAACAGCTGCATCAATGCACGCCGGTTATCCACACTCAAATCGGACGGGGACTTCCCATCCTGGTCCCGACTCAAATCAAAATCAACCGGGAACGCGTCAGTGTTGAATTCCTCACCCAGCCCGTCCACGCCGTGATCGTATCCGATCGTATTCAAAATCGCAGCCAGCAGATACGCCTTCGAAAACCGGACACGAAGCGCCTGCTGCTCACCCGACGCGTCAGGCGTCTCCGTCCACACTTCGAATGACTCCCCTTTCCCGAGGATCGACTTGAGACCGATCCCCATCTTCCCAATCTCATCAGGCGTGTCCTTCGATGTCTTCCCGATACCGGTCGCCGCCTCTTCGACCGACCGGTTGTGGAAATTAAAGCTCCGCCCGTTGTTCGCAATGAGCAGTCCCTCATCGGTCACGGCGATAAACACTTGCCCATCATCCGCGTACTGTGCTTCGTCGCGTGCGTTCTGTAGTAACTCCAGAATCTCCCGATTCGGATGATCTTCCGCAATCGTCCGCTCCGACTGCCCTAACGACGTATCCTTCCGAAATGCGCTCCGTAGATTCGGCTGCCCATCAAGCACTTCAAGCGAATCATCCTGCAGATCATCAACTAAATCCTCCCAATACCCCGCCCAATGACTCCGAAGACCCTCGTTTGTCCTCGAATTTTTCCCCAACGAATCGAACTTCTCGCTCATCTCTTCAGACGTATCAGGCATACCTCATTAGAGTACTGCCACTCATGTCACTCGCTACTCTCTGTAAATCGACCGAATTCAAGCGGTTAATGGTAGTGATGTACGGGGAGCAAGTCTCCGGGATTCAACTGTCCAATCGCAGTAGACCGTTTCAAAAATCCTGAGGTGCCGAGCGCACCGCCGCTGTCGTTGACAAACTCGCGCTGCTTGTTGGGGTTGCCTGCAGTTGTCGAGTGCGGGCCGATTCGGCGAGTGCCTGCCTTCTTCACCGCTCAGGTGCGATTATGCCGGAGAGAAGGCTGTTGCCAACTGATTAGCCACCTGCCGATCAACGTCGTCCAACACGAACACCTTCCCGTCCAAACTGGCATCATCCATATTCTCCGTCTCAAAATTCACGAGGATATCGAGGTGGTCCGTGACGTCATCATCGTTAAGCTCGGGGCCCGACTGCCCCCTCACTATCACTGGTTCATTCGCCCCTTCAGGGAGGACAGCCATGTCAGGTCCGGCCGCGTAACTCACCACTTCGACATCCTCGAACCGTGACGCCTCGTTCTTCATCACGAGCATCGTCAACCCGCCCGCTTCCTTCGCTTCCATAATCTGGTCCGTCTTGTTCGTCACCGTGCGGCGAACGTCGCTCGTTTCCGGGTCTGCTGTTGTCGTCCAAAAGTCACCGACTGCAGCCGACTCTGTCGGATCCGGACGCGTGATCTCCACCCAAACCGGGTCCGCCGTGCTCGTTATCTTGCAGTCAACCTGACTGTCACCGTCTGTGCCCGGGATAGTGGGCTCCACCTCAACTGAGCCAAACTCCCCACGGAGTGCATAGACTACTTCTAACTCGGCGATTGCTTTCTCGAACTGCGGGCGGTCTAACAGTCGGTCTCTGAGTTCGCCCGTCGGCTCGTTACCGACGTTAATCACGGAAATGAGCTCGTCGTAGTAATCGAGGATTCGGATTTCCCGAAGTGACCGTTTTGCTTCCTGCTGTTCTTTCATTTCAGCGTCGTCGTCTTCGAGTATGCGTTCTGCTTCAGATTTGGAGTGCGGGTGGGAGAGGGACCTCGCAAGCGTATGCTCGTTGTGTTCGGTGAGTTCGTCCACCCAAGAGTTTCTCACTTGAAGAAAGCCTTCTAAGTTCGGGTATGAAGTGATATTCTGTCTAATCCGTTTTTCATCGACGTCGGCAAAGTAAATGTCGTCTAGAAGGTCATGCGTTTCTTGGAGCAGGGTGTTCGCACCGGTGTTATCCTCCGGGTCAAGGCTCTCTGCGGCAGCCATTTCCTGCAGTCCCGATCGGATTGTTTGGATTCCATCGCGGAATGATTGGCTCGGATTGTCGGTGTCTCGAACGTATTGTGCCAGAGTTTCATCGGCTGCGCGGTGCCAGAACCATTCGTGGTTATCTCGCCAGGTCTCGAATTGGTCCACGAGTTCGTCTTCGTGTCCCCGGTAGAGGTGGGGGATGAGCGAAGTTAGAGGATGAGCATCCTCAATCGGGTTATTGTCGAGTGTGTCGGTAATGAACTCGTTGACGGTGTCGATGTCGGCGTCACCGACGGCTTGCAGCCCGTCCTGCAGATCTCCACCGTATCCAAATATCTCGGTTGATATGAAGAACGCTGTTTCTAAGCACAATTCGGGGTCGGTCGCTGCACAGTCCTTCATTATCGTCGAGACGTGTGGGAGGGCCTGGTGGGCGTGTCGGTCAATGACGCTCTGTATCTCGGTCAGTTTTTCCGAACAAGACAGAGAGTCGTCGTCTTGGAGGTCTACGACGTGCCAGACGGGTAGTTCGTCGTCGTCAGCCATGGCTGACTGTGTGGTTTCCGGTTTGATAAATCCGTGTCTCGAAGCGTTCACTTCACCTCGGGTTTCTGCTGCAGTTTCACCCCTTGCCTGGCAGTCTCCATCTCGTCGCGCATTGACCTCGCCGTAGTACAAGTAACGTACGCGAACGTGGCGACGGCAAGGAACGACGAAACACCTAAAGACGCTTCGGTAAGTAAGTTATTGGGACTACCTCGAAGTGTTCTAACTACCGGAGTACGCTGTTTTCGGCGTAATCCGGGTACTTGGAATAGACCATATCAATCAGTTCCGGAAGAGGAACATCGCCGTATTCTTGTACGATTCTCTTGGCTTCTTCCACAACACGTTCAAATTCGGCCCCTGACTCGTTCTCCTCGATGAACTCTCGTCCCTCAGGCTTGAGGTGATATTTATACTGGACAATGTCGTCTTCTTCGTCGAGCGTCTCCTTTGAGTCCTCGATGAGCCCTCGCTCGATGTGGTTATCCAGATCGTCGTATAAGGTGCTGGAGAATGGCCCGTAGTCGTAGGGTTCGAACCGATAGGTTTCGGTCGGGGTGAGGTCATTCAGGTTCCCTTCCATTTGCATCAGGAAGATAAGCTTCTGGAATCGAGTACGCCCATCAATTTGCTGCTCCTCGTCAGCGTACAACAACGCGAGAGGGAGCTTCTTTCTGGTGTTCATGTTTGGGCCTCTATTTGTTCACGCTCGTGTGTTTGGTAATCATCCAGTATAATTCCTGCAATATCTGAATCTTCAAATGAGAGTGTTGCCTCCTGAGTGCCGATATTCAGGAGGACGGCTTTCTCGTCCACAATATAGTATGAAGAACGATTGTGGTTGTCGGAAATATTCGTGGTAGCACCCGATTCATCCAATCGGTCTAACGTATCCGAGGAGTGGGGTGTTCCGATGATGTTAACATCAACATCGTTCTCCAGTGCCTCCTCGATAGCTTCAATCACGTCACGGGTCGCCCATGCTAATCGAGTATCGAATCCAATGATGGACTTCTCGGCGTCTTCGATCAGGTTGAGAAGTTCGGTGTTCATTCCGTCCTGGCCGGAGAGTACCCATGCGGAGTCATCGGCGTCAGGTCCTCGTTCGATTTGCACTTCCCACGCTTCTTCGAGGCTCTCAAGAATCTCGTCTGATTCTGCCTCGAATCTCTCTTGTTCCTTTTCGATGACATAGCGGGGGTTCTGAGCGACGTACCGCTTCGGATTCTCGCTTCGAACCTTGACATATCCGCGTTCATGAAGGCTGTTCAACGGTTGATACACTTTGGCAGGTTGAGCATCGATTCGAGCTGCTACTTGACTTGCCTTCATTTCTCCAAACTTCACCAGCGAATGGTAACAAGCTGATTCATACTTGCCCCATCCGAGGCGGCTTAACTCATCGCCCAGTTGTTCCATTCTACTACTAAGAGTCAGAGGGTCCAACAACATCAATTCTGTGGTGACAGATACTACTACTCAGAAGTAGTTGGTTACTACTTCAACTACAAAGAATATCAGCAAAGGAACTAAGATACATCCTCACATACACCAAAGTGGCTCTGTTGAAACCCTCTTCTTTAGAGATGTATTCACGTGAATCTACTGCAC
>JAOPKB010000022.1 GCA_025517485.1 Natronoglomus mannanivorans
CCCGAAGACGCGGACGCGCTGGCCGAGTCCCACAACTACGTCACCGAAATCTGACGACGATACGGACGGCTCCTGTCTCTTTCTGACGGAACTGATCGGACCGGACGCCTTTTCGAGGGACTCGAGACCACGACACTCGTTACTGATCTCGAGACGAGAGACGAGACAGAGATCGAATTAGTTCGAACGGGAGTTATTCGTCGGTGTCGTCGTTCTCTTCCTCGTCGCCGTTGTCTTCGCTATCGTCAGTCTCACCGTTTTCTTTGTCTTCGCCCTCCCCTTCGGCCGGTGCACCTTCGAGTGTGAGCGTCACTTCTTCGGTCTCGCCTTCCTCGACGGTGACCGTCTCTTCTATGTCCTCGAAGTCCTCACCCTCGACGGTGATGTGGTAGTCACCCGGCTCCATCAACGGTTGTTCGAACTCCCCGCCTTCCATTTCGTCCTCCGAATCGACGATGTAACTCATGCTCTCGTTTTCTTCAGGAACAACCGTAACCGTGACACCCTCCGAAACGGGGTCTCCGTCCTCGTTCTCGAGTGAGAACAGGATGGTCTCCTCGTCGTCGTTTCCGAAGGCGGCTTCGTCGACGTCGTCACCATTGCCGTTCTCGTTCTCTTCGTCGCCGTTTTCGTCACCGTTCTCCGCTCCATCGTCGCCGTTCCCGTTCTCGTCGTCCATACACCCTGCGAGACCGGCGACTGTCGCTGCACCGGCCAATTCGAGTACGCGTCGTCGGCCGAGTTGTGACTGGCGCTCGTTCATTGTTGTTGCATTTCGCCCCTCCACAGTGTGTTTGTTAAGACTATCGATGGAACGGTGCAATCATGTGTGTTGTTGTGTGCCAATAAACTCAGCATTTACCCAATTTTTATTGGTGAACGTTCTGTCGGGGATTGCGTCTTACACTGTGATGGATTCGACTCGAGAGGGCTCAGAATAGTCTTCTAGTACGGTCCGAGGGAGGTTGGCTGATTCGGTCGTCCTGCAACGGCGTGCAATTGGGTGCAGCGCCGCTGTCAATCGCTCTCAGTCGGCCCGATACCGCTCGAGAGCGTCCTCGTCGATCGAGATTCCGAGTCCCGGCGCCTGCGGAACGTCGAGGCTGCCGCCGGTCGGGTCGAGAGGCGTCTCGAGGATTTCGTTGCGAAGCGGGTTCTCGCTGCGGTCGAACTCGACCAGCATCGGCTCGGGGACGTTTCTGGTGTGCGGGTAGTCGGGGATGCTCGCGGCGAACTGGACGGCGGCCGCCAGTCCGACGCCGCTGTTCCAGATGTGCGGGCGGACGCCGACATTCTCGGTCGTCGCCAGCTTCGCGATCGTTCGGGCCTCCGAGAGACCGCCACAGCGGGCGAGATTCGGCTGGACGATGTCGACGGTGCGGTCGTCGATCAGTCGCTTGAACTCGAAGCGGCCGTAGTGGGCCTCGCCGGCGGCGATCGGGATATCGATGCGTTGCTTGAGTTCCCGGTAGCCAGTGAGGTTCTCCGGCGGGACGGGCTCTTCGATCCAGTTGATGTCGTACTCCGCGATCGCCCGCGCGCTTCGAACCGCCTGCTCGGGGCGGTAGTTGCCGTTCATGTCGACCATCAACAGCGCGTCGTCGCCCAGCACCTCGCGAGCGACGCGAACGCGTTCGACGTCGCTTTCGAGGCCGGCTCCGATCTTGATCTTCGCGGCGGTGAACCCCTCGTCGACGGCCTCTCGAATCGGTTCCTCGAGCGGGCGGTCTTCCTCAGTGAAGTACATCGTCGAGGCGTAGGGCCGAAGCGTCGACCGCTCGGTCCCCCCGAGCAGGCGGTGGACCGGCCGCTCGACGGTCTTTCCGATGATATCCCAGCAAGCGACGTCGATCGCGCTCACGAGGCTCTGGACGAAGACGCTCTCGCTGAAGTGGTAGGGATCGGTGTAGGAGTCGACGGCCAGCGATTCGACGTCGAATGGGTCCATGCCGACGACGTCGTCGACGAAGAGTTCTTCCGCGGTCGCCCGCGCGATCGATCCCGGGACGAACGCCTCGCCCCAGCCGACGGTCCCCGTATCGGTCTCGAGGCGGACGAGCGTCGTCGCTCGCGTTCGGCCGAACCCGCGTGCGTCGCCGAGGCCCTGCCCCTCGGGCAGTGCGTGGGTCAACGGAATCGTTTCGAGGTGGGTGATTTCCATGGTCGAACGAGCGGGTCGATCCCACATAGTACCAACTGAAACGGTCTCCGTTTTCACGCCGACCGTACGCAGGACACGAACTCCGTCGCGGGTGGTGCCAGCGTCCGGCCTCGAGTCGACGACAACGCCAGTTTAATAGTCGTCGCCGTCGCGCCGTCGTGTATGACAATTCGGGTAACCGTCTGGAACGAGAACGTCCACGAACAGGAGTCCGAGTCCGTCGCCGAACGCTACCCCGAAGGGATTCACGGCGCCGTCGCGGCCGGACTCGAGGAAGACGCAGTCGACGTCGAGGTTCGAACGGCGACGCTGCAAGAGCCAGAACACGGACTCACCGAAGACGTGCTGGCGGAGACTGACGTCCTCGTCTGGTGGTCGCACTGTGCGAACCACGAGGTCGAAGACGACGTCGCCGGCCGCGTCGTCGACCGCGTCCACGAGGGGATGGGGTTCGTTCCGCTCCACTCGGGGAAGAACTCCAAGCCGTTCAAGCGGCTCATGGGGACGACCTGTAACATCAAGTACCGCCACGGCGGGGAGACCGAGCGAATCTGGGTCGCCGACCCCGGCCACCCGATCGCCGACGGCCTCGAGGGGTTCTTCGAGATTCCGTCGACGGAGATGTACGGCGAGCCCTACGACGTCCCCGAACCCGATCGAACGGTGTTCATCTCGTGGTTCGAGGGCGGCGAAGTGTTCCGGTCGGGGCTCTGTTACCGCCGCGGTCGCGGTCGGATCTTCGCGTTCCGACCCGGTCACGAGGAGTACCCGATCTTCTATCAGGACGAGGTCAAGCAGGTGATCGCCAACGCCGTCGAGTGGGCCGCACCCACCGAGGGCGCCGAGGCCGTCTGGGGCGAGTCCGAACCGATCGAGTCGATCGACTCGAGCGCCGACGAGTAACTCTCGCCGGGACTCGTTCCGGCGGAGCGGCGCCCGCGGGACCAGCGTTTATCTCGGTCGACGCCGTGCGCTGCCGTATGGAGATCGTCGACGCGGACGTTCTGGTCACCTGTCCCGGTCGAAACTACGTTCTGGTCAAACTCGAAACCGACGACGGGCTCGTCGGGTGGGGCGACGCGACGCTGAACGGTCGCGAACGCGCCGTCGAAGCCGCACTGGACGAGCACGTGCTTCCGGAACTCGTCGGCCGGGACGCTCGCCGGATCGAGGACGCGTGGCAGTCGCTCTTCCGACACACCTACTGGCGCGGTGGCCCCGTCCTGAACAGCGCGCTCTCGGGCGTGGATATGGCACTCTGGGACCTCAAGGGGAAATCCGCTGGCGTTCCCGTGTTCGATCTGCTCGGCGGACGAACCCGGGAGCACGCCGCCGTCTACCAACACTGCGGCGCCGGATCGGTCGAGGACATCGTCGAGAACTGCGAGGCGGCGCTCGAGCGCGGGATCGACCACCTGCGTATCAACCTCCACGCGGCCGACGACGAGTACCTCGACCAGCGGGCGATGGTCGACGCCGCCCGAGCGGTCCGCGATGCGCTCGGGCCGGACCCCGAACTGTTGATCGACGTCCACGGCCGGGCGAGCCCGATCGAGGCCGCGGACCTCGCGCGCCGACTCGAGCCCGTCGACCTCTTCTTCCTCGAGGACCCGATCCGCCCCGAAAATCCGGAGGGATTCGAGACGGTTCGAAGGGGGTCGACGACGCCGCTCGCGATGGGTGAGTTGTTCGCGAACCCGTGGGAAATGCTCCCGCTCGTCGAACGCGAACTCGTCGACTTCATCCGGGTCGATCTCGCCCACGTCGGCGGGATTACCGCCGCCAGAAAGCTCGCGACCGTCGGCGAGTTCCACGACGTCCGCACGGCCTTTCACGGGCCGCCGGACCTCTCGCCGGTGGGATTCGCGGCGACGGTCCACCTCGATCTCGCACTCCCGAACTTCGGGATTCAGGAACTCACGGAGCACGACACCGTCTTCCCCGACTGCGCCGACGTGTTCGATGGCGGTGCCCGATTCCTCGAGGGAACGGGTGCCGTCGACGTGGCCGACGAACCGGGACTCGGGATCGACGTGGACGAAGACGCCGCTCGAGAGTTCGAGTACGAACGGAGTCACCTGCCCGCGCCGCGCAACGAGGACGGGAGCGTGCAGGATTGGTGAGCCGAGTCGAGAGGGGGACTCGTCGGCCGTCGGACGGCGGCGACCGGGTCAGATGTCGAGTGACGACGCCTCGAGCAGTTCTCGCGTCCGCTCCAGATTCGTCTCGGCGTCGGCCATCGGATCGGTCGGCGACGCCGTCTCGAGGACGATCCAGTCGTCGTAGCCGACCTGCGCGAGCGCGTCGAGACAGCCCTCGAAGTCGACCTGTCCCTCGCCGATCGGGCAGCTGCCGATCGCGTCTTCGTCTCCGTTCTCCGCTCTCTCACCACCGGCGTCCCAGTCTTTGACGTGGACGCGAGCGACGTAGTCACCCAGCGTCAGGATATCGTCGACCGGATCGAGCCCGTAGGCGATCGCATTTCCGACGTCGTAGTAGGTGCCGACGACTGGCGAGTCGATCCGTTCGAGGAGGTCGCGGTTGACCCTCCCCGACCGCGTGTTCTCGAGGGCGAGCGTGACGCCAGCGGCGTCGGCCGAATCTGCGACTCGACGAATGCCGTCGACGACGCGGTCGCGGTGGCGCTCCGTCTCGATCGTGGCGTCGCCGAAGAAGGGGACGAGCACGACCTCGGCGTCGAGCGCCGCGGCGGCGTCGACCGACCGGCGGATCGCCGTCCGCGCGTCGGCTCGTACGTCCGGATCGTCGGCGGTGAGGCCGCCGCGGTTGAGAAACCCCAGACAGATCGAGGGGATCTCGAGTTCCCGCTCGGCGGCTCGACGGCGGATTCGATCTCGAGATGCGGGGTCCCAGACGGGGTCGTCGCCGGGGTCCGGGCCCGCGACGTCGAGCTCGAGGCCGTCGAAACCGGCGGCGGCGGCCTCGGTAATCGATTCGGGGGCTTTGCTCGGCAGTATCGACTCCATCGCGCCGAGGTTCATAGTTCGGCGCATTCACGTTCACGAACATATACCTACCGCCGATATCGGCGCGTTCGCACTGGTAGCCGTCGCTCTCCTCCTCCTGCCCTCCTCCTACCCTTCTTCCTCCGGATCCGACGGCGCGAATCGAGTCCGCGTCGAGTACCCGGGGACCGGCCCGAGAGATTACGAGAGGTCGACCGGCTCACCGGATTCGATCGACTCGTTGACCGCGAGCGTCAGCGCGAGCGACTTCGTCGCGTCGGCGTACGGTGCGCGGACACCCGCATCGTCTCCCGTTTCGACGGCATCGAGGAACGCGCGGACCTCTCGCACGTAGGGGTTGTCCTCGACCTCGGCATCGAACGTCTCGTCGATCTCCTCTCCGTCGACGACCCCCTCGATCGAGTGCTGATCGACCTCGAGGGTCGCGCCGTCGGCGACGATCTCCAGCCCGCTCTGGTGGTCCTCGGCGACACACGACGTCGAGACGTGGCTGACCGTCCCGGACTCGTGTTCCATCGTCGCGCTCGTCACATCAGAGAAGTCGACCAGTTCGGAGATGCGGTTTGCGCCCGCTGCGAAGACGCGGTTGACGTCGCCCGCAAGGTACCGAATCGTATCGAACGTGTGTGTCGCCTGTTCGACGGTCTGGCCGCCCGATCGATCCTGATGGCGCCACCAGTGGTCCTCGCCGCCGGCGACGCCGCCCCACCAGCGACCGTCGATGTAACCGATCGTTCGGCCCTCGAGCAGTTCTCGAGCCCGGTCTATGGCCGGGGCGTACCGCCAGTTGTAGCCGACCTGGGCGACGACGTCGTTTTCCTCGATCGCGTCCCGGATCTCCGCGGCCTTCTCGTTGCTCAGCGCGAGTGGCTTTTCGACGAAGAGATCGATACCCCGCTCGGCGGCCATGACCTCCTGGTCCTCGTGTGCGAACGGCGGGAGACAGACGAAGACGGCGTCGAACTCGTCCGACGCCTCCTCGTAGAGGTCGTGGTGGTCGGTGTAGACGTCGGCGTCGAAACGGTCGGCCGCCGTCCGCGCGGCCTCTTCGTCGATGTCACAGATCGCGACGATGTCTGCGTCCATCCGCTCGAGATTGTCGAAGTGTTGCCAGTTTGCGACGCCGCCGGAGCCGATGAAGGCCAGCTGTATTGCCATGAACATTCAGAATACATTGAACAAATCAAAGTTTGCATCCAGGCAATTCCGTGGGTGATGGTATCGTGGTTCGAGGAACGGGCTCGTTTCGACCCCGTCTCCGACGACCAGCCTCCTCGATTGCAGATTTCAAAGGAGCTATCCCCGATGGCCAAGATATCCCGGTCATGGAACCAACGACTGCCGTGCTCGCGATCGGGGACAACCGCTTTCCGTTCCACCGATTCGAGAAGATGAGCCCGCACATCCAGGATGCACTCGAGACCCGCCGGATCGACGTCACGCTCACGACTGACCGGGAGGAGCTCGCTGACCTCTCGGCGTACGACGTCGTCCTCGACTACCTGACCGATAGCACGCTCGACGACGCCCAACGGGAGGGACTGCTCTCGTTCGTCGAGAACGGTGGCGGCTACGTCGGCCTGCACTGTGCGTCCGATCTCACGTCGACGGAACCGGACGATCCGGACGAGGTCATCGACAGTCGCGACGAACCGTTCCCGGAACTCAGGGAGTTGATCGGCGGCCACTTCCTGACTCACCCCGAGAAGTCGACCTACGACGTCCGGGTCGTGGACAGCCACCACCCGATCACGGCCTCGTTGCCCGACCTCCGCGTGTTCGACGAGCCGTACGTCCTCGACGTCGACGAGGACGTTCGCGTCCTCGCCCGGATGGATCATCCCGACCACGCCGATATGCCGGCCCTCTGGGTCCGAGACCACGGCGACGGCCGAGTCTGTTACTGTTCTGTCGGCCACACCGTCTCCACGATCACTGATCCGGACGTCGGCGAGTTACTCCGCCGGACGGTTCGCTGGGTCGCCGACGCGTAACCGGATCGACTCGTCGTTTCTCTCCTCTTCGGTCTTTTTCGCGACAGCGCAGGTCAGTGCAGACGAGACCCTCGAGCTCACTCGGTCAGCGAGAGGACTTCCTCGACCGCGTCGTCCGGCTCGCCGCTGGGAGAGAACTCGAGGCCGACGTAGCCGTCGTAGCCGGTCTCGTCGATCGCCTCGAAGACGTTCGCGTAGTTGATCTCGCCCGTGCCGGGTTCGTGACGGCCGGGAACGTCCGCGACGTGGTAGTGGCCGATGAACTCGGCGTGCTCGCGGACGTTGTCGATGACGTTCCCCTCCGTGATCTGCTGGTGATAGATGTCGTACAACACCTTGACTCGAGGGCTGTCGACCGCGTCGACGATCTCGTAGGCCTCGTAGGATGAGTCCAGATAGTATCCTTGGTGGTCGACGGGGTTGTTCAACGGCTCGAGGACGAGCGTGATCCCCGCGTCTTCGGCGGCCGGTGCCGCGTCTTTCAACACGTTCACGATCGCCCGGTGTTCGGCGCCCGGCGGGAGGTCGTCCCGTTCGGGACCGACGGTGACGATCAGCGTCTCCGCGCTGAGTTCCTGGCCCATATCGAGCGAACGTTCGATGTCCGCGACGGCGTCCTCGTGAAGCGATGGATCGGTGATGCTGTCGCCGTCGGCTCCGACGTTCGCCGCGACGCCGACCGTAAGCGACGCGGCGATGTCGACGCCGTGATCCTCGCTGGCCTCGCGAACGGCGGTTCGATCGGCGCCCTCGATGTCGAAGAACTCGACGGCCTCGAGGCCGAGGTCGGCGGCGTGGGCGATCCCCTCGACGGGATCGTCGTCGCCCAGCACCATTCCCGTGTTGGCTGCGAGCGTGAAGTTCGTCATCGGTCACCCTCCCGCTTTTGCTCCGAGAGACGCGTCTGGCTACCGAACGAATCGTCTGTCCGAATCGTGCTGTCGACGAACATAGATAGAACGGTTACGGCGACGGTCTTTAACGTATTGCATCGAGCGACCAGTAGCGACGGAGATCGGTCGTCGTCTCGACCGGACCGTCGAACGCGAGTCGTCGACGCGTCCCGGTTCGACTCTTGTTCGCCCAGCTCGCTGTGTGATATTCTCACCCAAAGCTTTGGGGCTCGCCCTCGTAGGAGCCGACGATGGCCGCCGACGAGGACACGATCGGGGAGCGAATCTCCGAGCCGCCGGAGCCGAATCGTTCACCCGACGCACCCGCCGAGGATGCTGACGGGGGCGAGTACGCGACACTGGCAAACGAGCTTCACAGCGAGATCGCCGGCGACGTTCGATTCGACGAGTACAGCCAGATCCTGTATGCGACGGACGGAAGCATCTATCAGGCGCGTCCAGCGGGGGTCGTCGTTCCCCGTTCCGTCGAAGACGTCAGGGCGGTCGTTCGCATCGCGAGCGAGCATGGGACGCCGATCCTGGCGCGCGGGGCGGGCTCGTCGCTCGCCGGTCAGGCCGTCGGTCCCGGCTGCGTGGTCGTCGACCTTTCGACGTACATGGACGACATCGTCTCGATCGATCCCGACGAGAAGCGCGCGACGGTCCAGCCGGGGGTCGTACAGGACGACCTCGACGCCCACCTGGCCGAGTACGGGCTCAAGTTCGCACCCGATCCGGCCTCCTCGAACCGGGCGACGATCGGCGGCGCGGTCGGGAACAACTCGACCGGCGCTCACTCGGTCCGATACGGCATCACCGACGCCTACACCGAGGAACTGGACGTGGTCCTCGCCGACGGCTCGCTGATCCACACTCGAGAGATCGTCGTCGGCAGCGACGAGTGGGACGCCATCCTCGCCCAGGGCGACCTCGAGGCGGAACTCTACCGAACCGTCACGCGACTCGTCGAGAAGAACGCTGACGAGATCGAGGCGCGCTATCCGGACCTGAAGCGCAACGTCTCCGGCTACAACCTCGACCGCGTCGTCTTCGAAAACGAACGCGGCGAGACGGTCGTCAACCTCTCGAAGCTGTTCGTCGGCGCCGAAGGAACGCTCGGCATCGTCGTCGAGGCGACGCTGTCGCTGGTCACGACCCCCGAGACGACCGCGCTGGCGCTGTACTGTTTCGACGACCTCGACGACGCGATGGCGGCGGTCCCCGAAGCGCTCGAGTTCGACCCGAGCGCCGTGGAACTGATGGACGAGGAGGTGTTCCGACTGGCGCGTGACTCCGGCGAGTTCGCCGAGTACGCGGCCCCGATTCCACTCGAGACGGCCGCGGCGCTCATGCTGGAGTTCGACTCCGAGGAACACGACGACCTCGAGGCGGCCGTCGACGCGACGAACCGCCGATTTCGGGACGATGGGAACGCGTTCGAGGTCCTCGAGGCGTACGGCGACGAGAGCCAACGGCGCCTGTGGAAACTCCGGAAGGCGGCGATCCCGCTCTTGATGTCTCTCGAAGGAGATCCGAAACCGTACCCCTTCATCGAGGATGCGACGGTGCCGCCCGCCGAGTTGGCCGACTACGTCCGGCGCTTCGAGGAAATCCTCGAGGATCACGGGACCTCCGCGGCCTACTTCGCTCACGCCGGCTCCGGAACCCTGCACATTCGACCGATTCTGAACCTGAAAGCGGGCGACGACATCCAGACGATGCGAGCGATCGCTGACGACGTGACCGACCTCGTGGTGGACCACCACGGCTCGTTCTCCGGCGAACACGGCGACGGACTGGCACGTACTGAATTCAATCCGAAGATGTACGGGCCGCAGCTGTGGGACGCCTTCCAGGAACTCAAGTCGACGTTCGACCCCGACTGGCTGTTGAACCCCGGGAAGGTCGTCTTCCAGGACGACGAGCCGACGGACATGCGCGAACACCTGCGATACGGCGCCGAGTACGCGTCGATCGAACCGAACACTACTCTCGACTTTGCCGACGAAGGCGGCTACTCGGAGTCGATCGAACTCTGCAACGGCTGTGGCACCTGTCGCCAGACTGGCTCGGACACGATGTGTCCGACCTATCGCGCGACCGGAGACGAAATCGCGACCACTCGAGGTCGGGCGAACTTGCTCCGGGCAGCCATCAGTGGCGAACTGCCCGAAGACGAGCGCTACTCCGAGTACTTCCAGCGGGAGGTACTCGACCTCTGTATCGGCTGCAAGGGCTGTCAGAACGACTGTCCAACCGGGGTCGATCTGGCGAAGCTCAAAGCCGAGACGAAACACCAGTACCACCAGCGCGAGGGGTCCGATCTTCGCGAGAAACTGTTCGCCAACATCGACCGCGCGGCTCGGTTGGGCAGCGCGCTCGCCCCGCTCTCGAACGTCGCGACGAAACTCCCCGGCTCGCGAGCGCTCATGGACCGCGCACTCGGAATCGCACCCGACCGCGACCTCCCGACGTTCACTCGAGAGACGTTCGAGGACT
Organism: Natronoglomus mannanivorans; assembly: GCA_025517485.1. Classification (GTDB taxonomy): domain Archaea; phylum Halobacteriota; class Halobacteria; order Halobacteriales; family Natrialbaceae; genus Halomontanus; species Halomontanus mannanivorans. Next base: position 10,535 of record JAOPKB010000022.1, read on the forward strand.
GGTTCGACGACCGAGAATCGCCGGTCGATCCCGCCGAAGCGGACTACGGCGTGGTGCTGTTCCCGGACACCGACACGAACTACGTGTATCCCGACGCGGGGAAAGCCGCCGTCCGCGTCCTCGAAACGGCGGGTGTCCACGTCGAACTGTTGGACGATCTCCGGGCGAGCGGGCGAGCGGCGTACTCGATGGGGTTTCTCGATCAGGCGCGCGAGCGGGCCGAACACAACGTCGACGTCCTCGCGCCGTACGTCGACCGAGGGTGGTCGGTCGTCTTCGTCGAACCCTCCGACGCCGTCGTGTTTCAGGACGAGTACGCCGATCTCCTCGACGGCGAGGCCGTCTCGAGCGTCGGCGCGAACGCGTACGGGATTTCGGAGTTTATCGACACGTATCGGCTGGATGAGTCGCTAGATTTCGACGTGCCATTGGACTCGGCGTCGACACCGGAGTCGCTCGTCTACCACGGCCACTGCAACCAGAAGGCGTTGAACAGGGACCACCACGCGGTAGGACTCCTCCGTCGGGCCGGCTACGCGGTCGACCCGCTAGACTCGGGGTGTTGCGGGATGGCCGGCTCGTTCGGTTACGAATCCGAACACTACGAGCTGTCGAAATCGATCGGACAGCTCCTGTTCGAGCAGGTCGAGGCCAGCGACGCCGATTCGGTGGTCGCCCCGGGAGTCTCCTGTCGATCGCAGCTCGCGGATCGGGCCGGCGGGACGCGGCCGCCACACCCGATCGAGAAGGTCGCCGACGCACTCGAACGGGGACGGTAGTCGCTCGAGGTCGAAGCCGATCGAAACCGACGGAAATCCGACAGGAGTCTGTAGCTTTTTATCACTCTAGCACAATCTCGGCGTATGTCCGACGCACCAGACGTTGGCGAACTACGCCCCCCGGATCGGACGCTGATGGGACCCGGGCCGAGCGACGTTCACCCGCGTGTGCTTCGAGCGATGAGCACACCGCTGGTGGGCCACCTCGATCCCTCGTTCATCGAGATCATGAACGAGGTACAGGAACTCATGCGATACACGTTCCGAACCGACAATCAGTGGACGATCCCGGTCTCCGGAACGGGATCGGCCTCGATGGAGGCCGCCATCGGGAACCTCGTCGAACCCGGCGACACGATGCTCGTACCGACCAACGGCTACTTCGGCGGCCGGATGGCCAGCATGGCCGAGCGCGCCGGCGGCGAGGTCGTCACCGTCGACGCGCCGTGGGGTGAACCCCTCGAGCCTGCAGCCGTCGAGGAGGCCATCTCCGACACCCAGCCGGACGTCTTCGGGTTCGTCCACGCCGAGACGAGTACGGGCGTGTTACAACCGGACGTGCCGGAACTGACCGAGATCGCCCACGACCACGACGCGATCGTCGTCGCGGACTGCGTCACGTCGCTCGGCGGCATCGAACTCCGCGTCGACGAGTGGGGGATCGACGCCGCCTACGCCGGCCCACAGAAGTGTCTCTCCTGTCCGCCGGGTGCGAGTCCGCTCACGCTCAACGACCGGGCGATGGAGAAGGTGCTCTCCCGGGAGGAAGCGCCCCGCTCGTGGTACCTCGATCTCTCCTTGCTCGAGGGCTACTGGGGTGAGGACCGCTCCTACCACCACACCGCGCCCATCACGAACGTCTACGCGATCCGGGAAGCGCTCAGACTCGTCGCCGAAGAGGGAATCGAGGAGCGCTGGGATCGCCACCGCGCGGTCGCCGGCGCCCTGAAGACGGGCGTCGAGGCGATGGGTCTCGAGATGAACCCCGACGACGAGTACTGGCTGCCGAGCCTGAACGCGGTTCGCGTCCCCGACGGTGTCGAAGACGACGCCGTCATCGAACACCTCCTCGAGGAGTACGACCTCGAGATCGCCGGCGGGCTCGGCGATCTTTCGGGTGACGTCTGGCGGATCGGTTGCATGGGTCACTCGGCCCGACCGAAGAACGTGAGTTTCCTGCTGGTCGCACTCGGGAACGCGCTGACCGCCCAGGGTGCGGACGTGGACGTCGACGCCGGGCTGGCGGCGGCGAGTGCGGCGCTGGGTAACTGACCCGCGGTCGCCGGCGTTCGACGGCGATCCGCCTCCGCTCGCGGGACACGGCGGTGGCGCCGGGCGGGTCGTCCGTTCGAAGGCGATTCAACCATCCGAACGCGCCGGACTGGCCGTACGGGCTGTCGAGCGGAATCGGCCGGTCTCGGCGGCGGCGGTGTCTCGGCCGAACCGACCATCGGCAAACGCCGTGGTGAACAGCAACGTTATCACCGTCTCTCGAGCTAGGACCTAGCATAGCATGTCCGTTCCGACCAAAACGCTCCCGAGCGGCGACGAACTGCCCGCAGTCGGCTTCGGCACGTGGAACATCGACGGCCAACCGCTTCGCGACGGACTTCGAGCCGCCCTCGAGGCGGGCTACACGCACGTCGACACGGCGGAGGGCTACATGAACGAGTCGGAGATCGGCGACGTGATCGCCGACGCCGACGTCGACCGCGAGGACCTCTTTCTCACCTCGAAAGTCCTCGCGAAGAACCTCGATTACGAGTCCGTCATCGAGTCCTGCGAGGCCTCGCTCGACCGCCTGGAGACGGACTACCTCGACCTCTACCTGATCCACTGGCCCAATCCCGCGATCTCCCTGCGGGAGACCCTCCACGCGATGGAGCGCCTCCACGAGGAGGGCCTCGTCCGGAACGTTGGCGTCTCGAACTTCAGCGCCTACCAGCTCAGCGCAGCCCAGCACATCTCGGACGTGCCGATCGCGGTCAATCAGATCGAGTTCCACCCCCGGTTCCAGCGGCCGGAGATCGTCGACTACTGTCGCGAGACGGAGACGATCATCGAGGCCGCAGCCCCACTGGCCCGGACCGAAATCTTCGACGACGAGGTCATCCAGGATCTCGCCGAGCAATACGATAAGTCGCCGGCCCAGATCACGCTCAGGTGGGCGCTCGATCGCGACATCGTCGTCCTCCCGAAGTCCTCGAATCCGGACCACGTTCGACAGAACTTCGAACTGTTCGACTGGGAGCTGTCCGAGTCCGATCTCGAACGGATCGACGAGCGCGACCGCCGCGAGCCGGTGTACGATACCCCCGCTCGAGAGTGGGAGAGCGACGTCTGGGGGATCTCGCAGTAGCGGTCGGTATCGACCGCACCGCTCGTCCGCGCCGAGTCAGTCCGCCTCACTGACCGCGTACTCGGCGGTGTCGAACCAATCGGGGTCGACCTCGACGCCCCAGCCGGGTCCGATCGGAACCTCGACCTCGCCGTCCTCGACGACGAGTTCCGGCTCGAGCAGCCCCTCGGCCCAGTGGTCCTCGATCGAGAACTCGAAGTAGGGACCGGCGTTGTCGATCGCGCCGAGCAAGTGGAGCGTGAAGACGGTGACCATCGAGTGGTTCGCGGAGTGGGGCACGCAGGGCAGTCCCGCGTCGGCCGCGAGTTTCGCCACCCGAAGCGTGCGTTCGATGCCGCCGACGTAACAGACGTCCGGCTGGACGACGTCGACGGCGTTCATCTCGACCATCCGGCGCCACTGGGCGAGGTCGGTATCCTGTTCGCCGCCGGTGACCGGGACGTCCTCAAGCGTCTCGGTCACCTCGGCGGTCCACTCCAGTTCCCAGTACGGACACGGCTCCTCGTAGTGGACGACGTCGTTGGGTGCGAGGATCTCCTCCCCGACCTCGATCGCACGTTCTGGCGTGTACGCGCTGTTGGCGTCGACGAACAGTTCGACGTCGTCGCCGATCGCCTCCCGCACCGTCGGCACGAGTTCCTCCGTTCGACCCGGCCACTGATCCTCGTCGTCACCCTTCGAGTCCCAGCTTCCGATCCGAATTTTGAACGCGTCGTACCCGCGCTCGTCGTGCAGTCGGGCGAGTCGTTCGGCCTCGTCGGCCGGCTCGATCTCCCGTTGCATGCTGGAGCCGTAGGCCGCGTGCGACGTCGGCGTCCCGCCCAGCAGCGAGACGACCGGTTCGCCCTGGCGCTTTCCGCGGAGGTCCCAGAGCGCTGTATCGAGCCCAGCGAGCGCCCGACAGACGTACGACCACGGGAATTTGTACTCCGCCTCGACGACGTCGTCGACCAGCGCCCCGATCTCGAGGGGATTTCGGCCGAGTGCGTGCGGTGTGACCTGACGGTGGAACACCTGCGCCGAGATGTCGGCGTTGTACGGCGCGATCTGTCCCAGTCCGACGTCGCCGTCGCTGGTGTGGACGCGGACGAAGCTCACGTTTCGTTTCGAGAAGGTCTCGAGGCGTTCGATTTCCATGCCTGCGTCTGTTCCGTCGACGATAATAAAACCGGGCTGTGATAGCACCCGCCGAGACGTTCCTCGAGACGTCGATCCGTTCGACTCGGCGCGCTGTTTCGTCGATCCGGTGTCTCGAGCCGAACGGAGCCGATGCCGACTGCGTCATCAGGTGGGTTCGAACCGGTCGGCGAGTTGGACTGCCCACTGCTCGTTCGCGTGTCGCGTCCGCCCGGCGACGTGGGGCGTGTGGACGACGTTCTCCCGGCCGAGGAGCGGATCGTCCAGCGGGATCGGCTCACCGGCCAGTCCGTCGAACACGTCCGCGGCGAGCGCGAGTTCGTCGGCGAGGACCCGCTCGCGAAGCGCGTCGCCGTCGACGATTCCGGCTCGCGTCACCAGCACGACCAGCGTCCCGTCAGGCAGCGCGCGGACGAGGTCCGCGTCGACGAGCCCGCGCGTGCCGTCGGTCAGCGGAACCATCGGGGCGAAGATTTCGGCGTCGGCGACGAGCTCCTCGAGTGAGTGGATCCGATCCGCACCGGTCCGGTGGAAACACGGCTCGTCGGCGTAGGGATCGTACGCCGCCACATCGGCCCCGAGCGAGTCCGTCACGTCGGCGTATCGGCTGCCGATGTTGCCGACGCCGACGATCCGAACGCGCTTGCCGGCGATCGTCCCGTGAGTGTGACTCGGCGGATCGGCGACGTACTGGTAGCCGCCGGCGCCCGGCACCTCGCTCTCCCACAGCTCGCGATCCCAGTCGTCGTGCGAACGCGTGATCGAAGCGTGTTTCTGGGGAATCTGCCGGAGCGCGCCGATCGTCAGCCCGAGCGCGAGTTCGGCGACCGACGCCGACCAGAACCCCTCGCCGTCGTGCCAGCGGTGGGTTACGCCGCGATCCTCGAGGGCGGCCACGATCTCCTCGTCGGGTTCGTACACGTTCCGCGTGAGCACCGTCGCCTGCTCGAGATCGGCGAACACGTCGAGGCAGTCGTCGGTAACGGGGACGCCGAGACTCACGAGGCGAGTAATCCCGGTCGGGTCGTCGAAAACCGCATCGAGCGGATCGTCGTGATCCTCGTCGAGTCGGCGGTACTCGAGGGGGCCCTCCTCCTGCCAGCGCCGGCGGAGGTGGTCGGCGGCGTGGGGCCAGACCGATTCGAACAGTGGGTGTACCACGATAGCACTGGACATACTACTCGTGTGTTCGTCGATTCCCCGCAAAGACGTATCGGTCCGAATACTCGTTCTCGAGGTCTGTTCGGGTCGTAAATTCCCTTCCAGCGTCGTTTTTCCGTCGCGAGTGTACTCCCGTGGGAGAGTAGTGAAGTGTAACCCGGACTTGGGTGACTCTCCGAGAACGCAGGAAACTCGTTCGAAGAAACCTTCTTATGTAATTGGGAGGGCAATACTAGGTATGCGCACGACTCCTCTCGGGACGACCGGCGAAGCGGTCAGCGCGATCTGTCTCGGTCCGATGTACTTCGGCAGCAGAGTCGACCGCGAGACCTCCTTCGACCTCCTCGACCGCTACTACGAGGCCGGCGGACGGTTTCTCGACACGGCGAACAACTACGCGACCTGGCTCGAGGGGTACGACGAGCCCAAGAGCGAGCCGCTCCTGAGCGACTGGCTCGACGAGCGCGGGGTTCGCGACGAGATGACGATCGCGACGAAACTCGGGTTCAACTACGGCGATCTTCCACAGAGCCTCGACCCAGAGCTGATCGAGAGCGAGATCGACAACAGCCTCGAGCGCCTCGGAATCGACACCATCGATCTGCTGTACGCCCACGTCGACGACTACGACACGCCCCAGGAGGAGACGATGCGGGCGTTCCAGCGCGCGATCGACGCCGGGAAAGTTCGCCACCTCGGCGCGAGTAACTTCCTGGGGTGGCGTCTCGCCCGCGCGAATCGAATCGCCGACGAGCAGGGACTGACACCGTATCAGTGCGCCCAGCCGCGGTTCTCGTACTACGTTCCGAACCGCGACGCCGACTTCGGCAATCAGCTCGAGCCGACCGACGAACTCCTCTCGTACTGCGAGTACGAGGAACTGACCGTCCTGCCGTACTCACCGACGCTGAGCGGCTGCTACGGTCGCGACGATCGGAGAATTCCCTCGGAATACGTGAACACCGAAAACAGGGTCAAACGCGACATCGTCTCGGAGATCGCCGAGCGGAAGGGGCTCAACGGCAATCAGGTCGTTCTCGCGTGGATGGCCGCACGTGACCAGCCGACCGTTCCCGTGATCGGCGTCAGCACCGAAGCGCAACTCGAGCAGAACCTCGCCGCCCTCGACGTCGAGTTCACCGACGAGGAGCGACGACGCCTCGACTCCGTCGAGACGATGGGCGTCTTCCCCTGGCGCGAGTGAGACGGTCGGCGCGCTCGTCTGCCGTGATGATCGTTCTCGAGTTGAACGCCGTCCGTGCCAACTCCGCTCGTACTTGGAGAACGAGATGCGACGCTCGAGGGACTACGAACGGAGAAAGTCACGCGCCGTCTCCGCCAGTACCTCGCCAGCGGCCACGACGTTTGGCCAGGAGATGGATTCGTCGGGGAAGTGAGCCTCCTCGATGCGGCCGGGTCCGAAGACGACGGTCGGAATCCCGGCTTCGATGTAGTGGCTGGCGTCGGCACCGTAGGTTTCACCGACGGGTTCTGTATCGGACGACCCGCGTTCGATCATCGCGTCCTGAAGAGCGGTCACGATCGGTCCGTCGACGTCGAATCACCCATCGAGAGACCCGTCTTCGGGAAGCGGTATCATACTGTCGGACGGGGCGGTAGTCACTCACACGAGGTCGGCGATGTCACAATCCAGAATTTTCGCAGTCACTGACCGTCTTCGAGAGTGGCGTTCCACGCTCTGCTACGTACTCAGACAATTTCCTCGGGTCCGGCGACGACGTCTGCCCGCGCCGAGCCGAAGCGATCGACCTCGGCTCGGACCTCGTCGCCCGGTCGGATCACGTGCGCGCCCGGCGTCCCGGTGCTGATGATATCGCCCGGCTCGAGGGTCATCACGCGGGAGTGGAAGGCGACGAGTTCCCGCGGCGAGACGTGCATGTTGTCGACGGTGTTTCGCGCCCGGACCTCGCCATTGACGACGGTCCGCACCTCGAGTCCAGCGAGGTCCGTGCCGGTCTCGGGAACGGCGATGTGTGACCCGAACACGAGGAAGGTGTCGAAGCTCTTCGCACGGGTCAGAAAGCGCGGATTCCGTCGGAGGACGTCCTCGGCGGTGACGTCGATCACCGGGAGGTAGCCGGCGATGACGGCGTCGGCCGCCGCGGCGTCGACGTCGCGACAGGTTCGGCCGACGACGACCGCGAGTTCGGCCTCCGCCGTGACGTGATCGGTGCGTTCCGCGGGTGGCAGTCGAATCGGACCGCCGGGACCGGTCGCGGCCGAGGTGGGTTTGAAGAAACTCGCCGGTTCCTCGGGCGGGCGCTCGTCGAGGTCGGCGGCGTGATCGGCGTAGTTGAGACCGATCCCGAGGAGTTTTCCCGGGTCGGGAAGCGGCGAAGCGAACGAGAGGTCCTCGGCCGGCACGCGGGACGCGAACGCCGTCGACGGCTCGGGGAGCGACTGGGAGCCGAGTGTCAGCGCCTCGCGGATCGTCTCGACGCCGGGTGCGGCCGCCGAGAGCGGAACGTATCCCGTCTCGTCGCCCAACAGCGCCTCGCCGTCGGTGGTACGAGCGAGCGAACGCATCTACTCACACCTCGACCCGATCGATCGAAACCGCTTCGCTGTCGGCCACGCAGTGGAGAGCCGTCCGTCGTCGGACTCGCCTCCGTCCGCCTCGGTGACGTCGGATGCGACTGGTCTCATACGGACGATACGACGTGAGACGGTATCAGCGTTCGGCCGGGGCGGACCCCGAGGATTTCGTGCCGAGTGCACCAGTGCGCATATCGCGCTCGAGTAACAACAATAGTCACATACACAGTATAGTTTTAAATATGTCATTTCTTCGAGACCGCTCCATACCACGAGTCACTACCCGAATCGATACGCGTCACGATCTACAGGGAGTTCTACCGACGAACACCGAAATTTCCGTTCGAAACCCGTCCGACACCGTCCGTTCTCGAGCTCTCTTCGTCTTCGATACCGATCCATTTCGAACGGCTGAACGGTACAGTGCCGTCGAAGACACCCCTCGAAGTCCGAAGGGACCGCGGTCGATAGATGGATTCTCGAGAGATCGATTTCTGACGAGAACGAACAGGAGGACGATACTGAAGGAATACGTTCACGAATAAAGAGAGAGAGACGACCCCCACAACAGGGGAGCACCTTCGCTGGCGATCACTTCGTCGACGGTCCCGGAGTGACGGCGATCCCTCGCCGAACGGTCACGCAAACGTTTTTTCGGTCGCCTGCACACGATGGGTACGTCATGGCCAGCCGATCCTGTTCGTTTACCTTCTCTCCCCCTCGAGACACGACCGATTCCGACGCCCACCTCTCTGCGACGGACTGCAACGAGGACGGCGTCTGGGAGTGTCCCCACGACGCCCTCGAGGGACGGGAGCGGTGTCTCGCTCACCTCGAGGGAAATCCGGACGGGATCGACGAGACGGACTGGCTGCTCGAGGCGGTCGGCCGAGGCTCGGACGAGGACACGCAGCGAGACCGCCGGCGGCGAAAACAGTTCGTCGCCGGACGGTTCGCCGATCTCGACGTGACGTCGACGGTCGAGGTTCGAGACGACGAACCGCTCGATCTCCGCTACTGTGAGATCGGCTCGTTCAGGTGCGCCGACGTCTCGCTCACCGACGACCTCGATTTCAGCGTGGCGACGGTCGGGACCCTGACGATGAACGGGACGTTCGACCGCCTTCGGGCCGTCGATGCGGAGATCGACGAGCTGTCTCTCGAGGAGACACGGATCCGGCGGCTGGATTGTCGCGACGGAGAACTCGGAACGGTCTCCCTTCGAAACGGGAGCGTCGAACTCGCGGACCTGCGGGACGGAACCGTCGGAGAGCTGGACCTCGACGAGGCATCGATCGCTCGCGGGCAGTTCGATCGGGCGTCCTTCGAGACGCTGACCGGGCGCCACGCGAACCTCGAGATCGTGGATTTCGACGACGTCACCGTCGAGACGATCGACTTCTACTACGCCGAGTTCGGTCAGGCGGATTTCCGAGACGTCACGGCAGTCGATGCCGTCTTCAAAGGCGCCGACTTCGACGGGGCGTACTTCAACGACGCCGACATTGCGATCGGGAACTGGCTCGGGACCACCGTCTCGAACGGCCACTTCTCCGGCGTCCGGTTCGAACAGGCCGCCTTTCGAAAGGCGACGATCGAGTCGGCCGACTTTCCCGACTGTCACTTCGGCTGGGTGAACTTCCAGCAGGCGACGCTCGGTGATGCGGACTTTCGGGGATCGATCTTCGAACACGTGAGCTTTCGAAACGCCGACTTCGAGACGGCCGACTTCGGCGGTATCGACTGTGCCGGTGCGCTAAATTTGGCGGAGACGACCTTCGAGACCGACCTCCTGATCGAGCCAGCACCGTCGTTCCAGCCGATGGATTCGTTCGTCGATCTCACCGACAGTCACGTTCCGACCGGGACCCTGAGACAGTCCGAATCCGGACGGGTCGTCTACGACATTGCGGGCGCGACGATCGGCAAAGTCACCTTCGAGGCGAACGACCCCGACGTCAACCTCGTCGATCGAATACACGTCCTGCGAACGCGATTCGAACGGTTCGATTTCCGGGATAGCGACGACATCGAACTGAAACGGTCGAAGTACGCCCTCCACGAGATGTTCGACGGCGCAGAAGAGGTCGTCGCGGGGCTGTTGCGATACGGACTCATGCTGGGGGAGGCCAGAGAGGAAACGCACTCTGAGCTGCGATCGGACGGCGGCGTCACCGGACCCACCGCCGAATCCGACGACTACCGCGACCTCCGAGCGCGGGTGAACGACCGGCTCTCTGAGCTCGAGCCCCCGACCAGTACGACGCCGAACTATCGGAATCCCTCGACGCGAGACCTCGAGTACACGTACTTGCTGGCCAAGAATGGGGCGAACGAGATTCACGACAACGATTCGTCGTCGATGTTCTTCATCCGGGAGATGCAACAGCGCCGAACCCGACACCGAGAACTGGCCGTGAGCACCGACGGGTATCGAGACAAACTTCACCACGGTATAAACTGGACGAAGAACTCGATCCTCTGGTGGTCGGCCGGCTACGGCGAGCGGCCGTCACGAGTCATCTCTACGTCGGTTGTCCTCATCGGATTCTTCAGCCTCCTCTACTACGCCGTCAGTCCGACGTTGTACGAGAATCCGTTGAACTACGCCGTCTTGAGCATCGGATCGTTCGTCACCCTGATCATCGGTAGCGTCGGCGACATTCCGGTCACTAGCATCAACCTCCTGAGCCAGATCCAGGCGTTCATCGGCGCGTTTCTCATCGCCATGTTCGTCTTCACCCTCACACGGTCGATTCACCGGTAGTCGGCGTCGGAGAGACCGAGGAGTTATGGACGAGCAGTGACCTCCTACTGGTCGTGACGGACGAGGATGAAGACGAGGACGAGGACGGGGACGAGAGACAGCCACTGCGCGAGCAACTCAGCGCCGCACTCGAGGATCTGACCTACCCGGTGAGAAACGAAACCGACCTCACACCGAACTTCCCCTCGTGGTCGAACACCCGGTTCGAGTCGGCAGACGTGTCGCTGACGCCGCGAGAACTTCTCCTGTTAGTCCCGAAGGACTATCCCTACGAGAGCGCCGACGAACTTCTCGAGGCCGTCGAAGGGGTGCTTCGAGAGGAAGGCGACATCGACTGAGTCGCGATCGGTTTCGGTCCGACGCTCGAGGAGTGTCAGGTCGCCCGGAGTGCACAGAAGTGACAGACATTCGCCATCGTGACCCAATACTTAGTTTACTCCCCTCGAGAGAGTGCTAGTGAATGAGCGTGAGGGACGTGGTCTCAGCGTATCGCTCCGAACTGACTACCGTTTCAGAGCGCGTCTACGACGCTCGGCGTCGCTTGTTCGCGGAACACTTCGAGGGATACGTCGAAGACACCTACTACTTCGTTCCGGACTCAGGGTACTACTGCTGGCCTGCACAGACCGACGGGGTGTTCGAGGGGTACACAGAGATCCTTCCGGAAGAGCGACGCGCGTTAGAGCCGTTGCTCGAGGCGGGGTTCGAGTTTCTCGGTGTCGGAACCAGCCGCGTCGTCTGTCGGTTTCCGCCACACACCGAGGACGACCTCGTCGTGAAAATCGGCCGCTGTGGCATGGGGGAGGCGTTCGGAACGGGGCGACACCACAATCTCGTCGAAGCCCAGATTTCGAACGCGAACGCGAACGCGAACGGCGACCTGCCCGTCCTCCCGAGTCTCTTCTGTGAGCCACGGGGTCGGTTCGCGGTCTATCCGTACGCGCAAACCGTCTCCGAGGGAGAGATCGGAGACGAGAGGAGAGGAGAGGTAGCGGCCGCGGTGAGAGAACGCGTACCGACCCTGCGAGAGGCGGAGTTCGCCGATCCGAAGAATCTCTGTCGCTGGAAGGGGGACCTCTACACGCTCGATTACTGTGAATTCGAAGGGGCCGACTTTCCGCTCGGCGTCCCGGCGCACGTCGACCACGACGAGGTCATCGACGCGGTCGACCGACTCCGGAGACGGGGCGAGAAGAAGGATATCGACGACCCGCTCCGACTCGTCTCGCCGGTTCTCGAGTGAGGTTGGTCGGTCCGGTCGTCGTTTTTCTTTTCCGCCGAGAGTGAGATCACTCCCGCGTAATCGACTCTCGAACGCTCTCCGCGACCGTCTCGAGGGCGTCCGTATTCACCGGGAGCCGCTCGAGGAACGCCGCGAGCGCGGCGACGGTCCCGGACAGGAACACCCGGTCCTCGGCCGTCCCGACGGTCACCTCACACAGCTCCGCGGCGTTGTGGATCACGTCGACGTCCGCGTCGGGGACGTCCGTGACGACGAACGTCAGCGTCGAACTGTGGTCGGAACGACCGGTCACGCGGTCGCTCAGCGAGAGGTGACGGTTCGCCTCCCTGCGAGAAGCGCCGAAGAGTTCGGAGACGGCGACCTCGTTTTCGGTCTCGTTCCGGCGGACGGTCCGCTCCTCCGAGAGGGCGTGGGCCACCTGCACCACGTCGGCGGTCTCGCGGGTGTCGTGGGTCCGGATCACGTTCGCGCCGCGGGCGACTTCGAGCGTCGCCGCGGCGAGACTCACTTCTAGCTGGTCGTCAGTCTCGGGCCGCCCGGCGAGGTCGCCGAGGAAATCCTCGCGGTTCGTCGCCGTCAGAATCGGACACTCGAACGCGCGAAACTCGCGAAGCCGCCGAAACATCTCCCAGTTGTCCTCGAACGTCTTTCCATCGTACCAGCCGCCGAAGGCCGGATCGATGATCGTCCGGTCGGTGAACCCGCCTCGCTCGAGGGCCTCGAAGACGTCGTCGATCGTCTTCAGCGCACCCGGGCGCTCGAGATCCGGCGGGCTGGCCATCTTGACGACGGGGACGTCGTAGGCCTCGACGGTCGGGCGCATCTCAGGGTCGGCGAACCCGCAGACGTCGTTGACGATGTCGAACCCGCGTTGAATGCCCTCCTCCGCGACCTCGGCGTACCGCGTCTCGAGCGAAAAGACGGTGTCGCTCTCTACTTTCTCGATCACCTCTGCGGCCGCGTCGAGGCGCTCGAGTTCGTACTCGACCGGTTTGGTCTCGTACTTCGGGTTCGCGGATTGCAACCCGATGTCGATGATGTCGGCACCCGCCGGCACGAGTTGCTCGTCGACGGCGGCGGCGGCCTGGTCGGTGTCGATGTGGACGCTCGGTTTGTACCCCGAGTTGTCGCTCATGTTCAACACGCTCATGATCTTGGGCGCGTGTCCGTCCCCGATAGAGAGATCCCCGACTTCGACTGTTCGCATACCTCCGGGTTGGAGTCTATCATTTTATACCCGTTGAAACGGCCCCTCGCGGTTCGGTCGACGAGCGACTTCGGTTCGTTTCCGTCACCGACGCAAATGTTCGAGGACGTTCTGACGGACGACGCACGGTCCGGTGTCGGAGTCCGTGTCGACGTCGACAACGTGCACACTACCCACGTCGCACGGGACCGCCGCTGGATCCGCCGGGTCGAGCCCTTCAATCTCCGCGAGCAGGTTCGTTATCGGTCCGGTGTGGGTAACGACCGCGACCGTCTCGCCCTCGAGCGAATCGACGAGCGACGCCCACGCCTCGAGAACCCGGCGTTGGACGTCGTCCCAGGACTCCCCTCGAGTGTTCTCTATCAGCGGCCCCGGTCCCGACTCCGGCGCTGGATTCGGTCTCGACGCGTCCGACTCGAGGTGGGGACGGAGGACCTCGCCGATCGTCCGGTCTGCGAGTCCCTGATAGAGTCCGAAGTCGCGTTCGCGCCACGCTGGATCGGTTCGAAATCGAACCGCCGGGTCCAGCCGATCGTTGATGAGCGAGGCCGTCTCGAAACAGCGGAGGAGATCTGACGAGACGAGGCGATCGATCTCGAAGGCGGTCGCGAGGTAATCGCCCGTCCGTCTGGCCTGCGTCCGACCGCGCTCGGTCAACGGGACGGGAGCCCAGCCCTGAACGCGACCGTCACGCGTCCACGCTGTCTCACCGTGGCGAACGACGACGACTGTGGACATGTTCTGTGCTATCAGAACGGCGAGGCGGATGATGGTTCTTGTGACCGATCTGACTGGGAGGTCCTCACGGACGCGATAGGCAGACCTACGGAGACGATAGTCAGCTTTAATCACCGGATCGATAAACTGCTGGTAGATGGACGACTCAGTCGAGGCCGAGAACCGCCCGCTCCTGGTCCTCACGAACCGCCAGCCCTACAGCCACCGGTACACCGGCGACGGGATCGAGAGCACTCGGTCAGAGGGCGGACTGGTGACGGCCCTCGACTCCGTGTTGCAGACGACCGGCGGGGAGTGGGTCGCCTGGGGGAGCGCCGCGGCCGATTTCGACCCGTCGGTCGTCTCCGCCGACGGCGAGCTCGAGTTGCCGCCGGACGACCCGAGCTACACTCTCGAGCGGGTCGAGTTGGACCGACGGCAGGTCGACGACTTCTACCGGGGATACAGCAACCAGGTCCTCTGGCCGCTGTTTCACTCTCACATCGATCGAGTCAACGTCGAACCGACGTTCTGGGAGGGATATCGCGAGGTCAACGCCCGGTTCACCGACGAGATCGTCGACCGTGACACATCGCGGATCTGGGTCCACGACTATCACTTCCTCCTCGTTCCCGAGATGCTCACCGACCGAATCAGCGGACAGAGCCGGATCGTCTCGTTCGTCCACATCCCCTGGCCGCCCGCCGAAATTTTCGATATCTGTCCGCACAGCGAGCAACTCCTCGAGGGCGTGCTCGCGAGCGACCACGTCGGCTTCCACACGGCGTCGTACCGGGAGAACTTCCTGCGCTGTGTCGAGCGCCAGTTTCCGGCGTCGACGGTCGATCGCGAGTCCGGCGAGATCGGTCACCGATCGAGCGAGACCGGGACCAGCACCTTCGTCCAGCCCGTCGGCATCTATCCGGACGAGGTCGCCGCACGCGCCGACTCACCGTCCGCATCGGCCTCCTGGCGGGCGCTTTCGAACCAGCACGGGCTCTGCGAGACGCCGATCGTGGTCGGCGTCGACCGACTCGATTACACGAAGGGGATCACGAAGCGCCTCGACGCGCTAGCGTCGCTCTGGGAGCGCCATCCCGAGTACAGGGAGGCGTTCGTCTACGTCCAGAAGGCGACGAAGTCCCGAAGCGACATCGACGAGTACCGCGACTACCAGCACGAGGTCCGAGAACAGGTTCACCGTCTCAACGATCGCTTCGCGACGGACGACTGGCAACCGATCGTCTACATCGACGAATCGCTACCCTACGAGGACATCCTCGGCCTGTATCGCCACGCGGACGTCGGGGTCGTCAGTTCGACGAGAGACGGAATGAACCTCGTCGCCCTCGAGTTCGTCGCCGCCTCGCGAGGGACCGAGAGCGCGCTCGTCGTGAGCGAGTTCGCCGGCGCCGCGGAGACGCTCGCGCCGGACGCGCTGACCGTGAACCCGTTCGACGTCGAGGCGCTGGGGGACGCGATCGTCGAGGCGGTGACGATGCCGGCACCCGAGAAGGCAAATCGAACGGCGACGTTACAGGAATCCGTCGCCGGCGTCTCCGCGGGTCGATGGCTCGAGGAGAATCTCGACCGGCTGCTCGAGTAGCTACGGACTGCCATCGAACTGAACACGTTCGGGAGGAGATACTGAACCGTTCAGTCCCTTCTCTCGAGTAGAATGAACCCTTTCGCTCGGTCGCGGTCTGACTCGGACGACACTGCGGGCGGCTACTTCGACGACTGGGACGAGTTCGTCGCCGAACACAACCCCGATCCCGGTCCGTTCCTCGAAGGCCACGACCTGCTTACGGGCGACGACCACATCGCGTTTCACGAGCGGACCCGGGAGCTGTTCGAACGACGCGGCGTCTACGACGTAACGTTCGGCTACAACCTCGCGAAGCTGAACCTCGATCGTCGTCATCCGGACGCGGGGTACCGGTACGCGGTCGACGCCGACGACGCGAGCGTTCTCAGGGCGGAGTTCACGCCGACGACGCCGTTCTGTCCGCAGGCGGGGACCCTCACGAAAGGCTCGTTTCGCGCCTGGAACGGCCTCGCGGACGACCACGAGTACGAGGTCGTCCGGGTCCGCGTCCACCCGATGCACTACCAGTCCGGGCCGCTCGAGTCGACGCTCGCGGAGCTCGAAGACTCGTTTTGCGAGGCCGGAACGCTCGAGGATCCGGAGGGTCAGTCGAGTCCGGAACACGGACTGCTCGACGAGCCGACGAGGGAACCGCCTATCTGACCGCGTCGTGGATCCTGCGTTCGTCGTCCGGTACTCGAGAACGGACCGTACGACTATGACCGCCGACCGCGAACGTAGCGAACGATTATGACGTCGGCGACCGTCTCCCGGTGGTCTCGCGCGTTCGTCGCGACCGGTGTCACCTTTTTCGTCTGCTGGCAGCTCGCGATCGTCGCCGGGGTCGGGCGACCGGCGACGGTCTTTCTGGGGCTGTACGGCTTCGTCTTTAGCGTGGTCTTCGGCAAGGCCTACGCGCTGCTTCCGTCCTACTTCGAACGGGAGCTGGCCGTCGCGCACGCGCCGATGGTCCACCTGCCGCTGGCGACTGGCGGGGCGATCGGACTGTTCGCGGGGGCGGTCGGGGTCGCGTCGGGGCCGGGGCCCTGGTCGTGGGGATTCCTCGGCGCACTCAGCTGGTTCACCGGCTGTCTCGTCTTCGTCGGGACGCTCGGCTGGACCGTCCGCGACAACCTCACCGGCCGCGAAACCGGAACCGGCTCGGTCAACGAGCATCGGCGACGAATCGACCGCGCGTCGAACGCGTTCGTTCCCGTCGTATTCGCGTACCTGCTGGCCGGTGGCGTCCTGCCAGTTCTCGAAGGACTCGGCGTCGACGGACCGATTTCCGTCGGCCCACCGACGACGCACCTGCTGGCGGCGGGAACCGCGACGCTCCTCGTGTTCGTGATCGGGTTCCGACTGCTCCCGCGGTTTACGGTGACGACGCCCCGCCCATTTCTCGTCGCGCTCGTGCTCCCTGCGGGAGCGATCGCACCGGCGATGCTCGCGGTCGACTTCCTCGGCGGGACGACGTTCCGACTCGGAGCCGTCCTCCAGGTGCTCGCCGTCACCGGGTTCGCGGTCACCGTCGGTGACATGTACCGTCGAACCGATCGCGATCGCGTCGGGTTCCACGCCGTCTTCGCCGGAGCGCTCTGCGGGATCGCCGCGGTCGGCCTCGCGCTGTACGTCGCACTCGTTGGCGTCGAGACCGGTGTCCTCGAGGCCCACGTCAGGCTCGCAGCGGGCGGCTTTCTGGGGTTGACGATCGTCGGCGTCTCCTACCAGTTCTACCCGCCCGCGATCGGCTCGACGCCCGGCGTCGACGACCGGACGGCCCTCGTTTCGATCGCGCTCCTCGCCGGCGGGTTCGGGCTCGAGGCCCTCGGATACCTCACCGCGATGAATTCGGTGACGACTGTCGGACAGTACGTCGTTCTTCTCGGCGCACTGTGCTACGCGTTCGTGATCGGGACGATCTTCCTCGAGCAGCGGTGAGCGGTCCGTCTCCCGTGGTCGGCCTCCGCTCAGTCGCTGGTCTGTCCCGACTCGTCGACCGGATCGTCGATCTCGCCGCTCGAGTCCGAACTCGCTCTCGCGGCCGTCGTCGACGGTATCGACGAGATCAGTACACCACCGAGACCACCCGGACCGTGGCGGTGAATCGTCCGAAGCATGTTGACGACGAAGAGCGCGAATCCGATCGCCAGTAACGAGCCGCCCGCAATACCGACTTCGCTCGGAACGGAGAGCAGGCTACTCACTGCAATCCCGCTCAGGCCGACGACCGACGTCCAGAAGTCGACCCGCTCGAGCCGACTCGAGTAGAGGTCGTCGATCATCGGGACGGGTTCGAAGCCGAGGCGGTCGCTGTAGCGGTCGTGCCAGATGATGAACGGTACGATGTGATAGAGCGTGCCGACGACGACGAAGCCGAAGACGCCGACGACGAGCAGCACGGTCGCGTCCGGATGACCGAACAGGGTCCCGTATCCGATCGGCTCGGCCCACCACGCGGTCGCAGTGAGGGCAATCCACGACGCGAGCGAGACCGCGACGATCCAGTAGCGGGCCGTCATCGGGCTCGAGTCGGCCGTCGCGCGCACCAGCAGTCGCACGACGACGACGGCGAACGCGGCTGCACCGACGAGCACTGCGAGGGCGCCGACTCTGGCGACGAGGACCACGTCGAACCCTCGCCCGACGGCGAGCAAGAGCGCACCCGTGGGCAGCGTGATCGTCTCGAGGGTCTGTAACGACTCGTCGATCGGCTCGAGTGTGGCCTGCGTGAACATCTTCCCGAGTTGGGAGAGCGCGCCGACGATCGTCGGCAAGACGCCGCCAAAGAGCGCCAGCGTCGCGTGCAGCAGGATGACGTCCGTCCGTGTGAGCGCCACTGAGTCGAAGACGCCCATCGTGAAGTCGAGCGCCAGCGCGTACCCGAGCGGGGCAACGACGGCGAACGAACAGAGGGCGACGGCGAAGTGTCGTTCCGTGAAGTCGAACGGTCGCGACCGTGCGAGGGTACGTCCGACGTTGTAGACGAACGTCCAGAGGCCCGCGAGGATCAGCGTCGCGAACAGCGGGACGAACTCGAGTGCACCCGCGAGTAGAAGCCAGACGAAGCCTGCGAGTCCGACCGTCACGAGCCAGAGCTGGGCGGTCGCCAGCCGTCGTGAGTGGAGCGTAACGCCTGACCAGACCGGGACGAACTGGGTCATCGCCCCCATGATCGTCAGGCAGATCCAGCCCAGCAGCAAGGCGTGGAGCGTCGCGGGTCTGGCCAGACCCGGCAACGATGCGGCGAGGGAGACCAGTCCCATCCCGATAGCCGTGACGAGAAACGCAAGCGCCACGACGAAGTGTCGAAGCGGGATCGCCGTCGGCGGCTGCTGATCCGTGCGCAGCCCGCCGGGGAGTGTGTGCATAGTTCCACTTCGGCATCGAGCACCGTCGCACTGGTTCCGAACTGGTTCGGCGGCGGAAACCATCGATCGCGGCCCGGACCACGACCGAACCCGTTCGGCCGCGGGTTCACACCCCTCGATACCCAATACGCGAGTATGGCAGCAGATACGTCAGACGTCGAGCCGGTGACTCGCCGCGTCCACGAGGCCTCGTGGTCGGCCAACCTCGAGCAACCCCAGCACGCCGACGACCGGGAGGTGGTGATCGCGGAGGCGCTCGAGGCGGTCGAGGCGACCGCGGACGGCTATCACGTGAATCTCGTCACGCACGCCGACCACGGCCATCCCGAAGGATACCTCTACGACGAACTCGACGCGCGGTTCGACTACGAGTACGAGCACGTCGATCAGTGTGGCTGCGGCGGGCACGTGGTCCGCGTGCACGTCGAGTGAGTGATAACGAACCAGCCTCCCCGCTCACGCGAGCGGGTTTGTCTCTCGAGATCTGGATTTCTATCCTCATTTAAAAGGCGGCGTTTTCAGCGTTTCTCGGCTCAGCAAAGGCTTTGGCTACCGCCCTTGTCTGTGAAACTAATGCCGACGGACCGATCGCGTGCGCTCGACGGGGACACTCCGGACGCTCCGGAAGACCTGTTGCCGACGGACAGCGTCCGCAGTCTCGACGAGTATCTCGAGATGCACGCCGCCGTCGGACACCGCACCAGAGACGAGATTCTGTACCGGCTGGTACACGGCAGCGATATGAGCCCCACGGAACTCGAGGAGGCGATCGATATCGACGACAGCACCCTCCATTACCACCTCGACGAACTCGTCGACGTCGGGCTAGTGGAGAAACGCCAGCGGACTGAACGGGGCCAAAACGGTCTGTACACCTACTATCGACCGACGGTGTTCGGTGAGGTCACGCTCACGGACGGCGTCGACGAACTGATCCGCGGCGAGTGGGAGTTCGAGGACCTGTACGACAGTTCAGCCGACGCCTGACCCGATTTTCCCCACCCTGGCTGGCCTGACCTCTCTATCGGTTCTTTCGTACCGAACTCAACCGTCGAACGACTCGAGTTTTCGCACGAGTTTGGTGTAGAGATCCGGAGCACAGTACCAGCCGGCCTCGATCATCGAGTCGATCGTCTCGCGCGCATCGGCGACGGTGATCTCTCCGTGTTTCGCACACCGGAGAACGAGATACGCCGTTCCCCGCGTTTCGATGCCTTCGATTTCTGCAGCGTTTCGTCCGTATGCCTCGTCCGTGACGGCGATTCCGTCGACATCGGCGGCACAGGCGAACACCGCGACGTCCGCCGCGCTCAACTGCGGGTTTTGCCGTAACCGGGTCGTATGCGGTGTTTCGTCGCCGGAAACGACGTTGAACAGTCCGTCGTCGAGACACTGCTCGATTCGACGTGCATCCGTGTCTCCCGCTTCGATACCAGCAGTAACGACGTCGTCGTAGATCTGCCGTGGAATCAGACACTGCGCTTCGAGGGTCGAAACGAGTCGAAGTCGATCGACCGTCGCGAGGTAGATGAGCGGTGTCGCGTCGAAGACCCACATTCACAGCTCCTCGAGATCCCCTTCGAGGTGCTCGTCCGACACCCACGTGATGTCGCGGTCTTTCGCAAGGGTTGCGAACTCCCAGGTGGACACCCCCGCGATCTCGGCGGCCTTCGAGAACGTCACTTCGCCGGCGGCCAGTTGCTCGAGGGCCTGTCGGCGACGCCACTCGTCGAGTCCCTCTGCGAGCAGTTTTCGAACGGCGGTACTCCGATCGAGGAGCGCGTCAATCGGCGAACTCGCCGACGACCGATCCGTCTCCCGAAATCTCGTCTTCGCGAAGGTAACACTGCGGATCGGGGCCGAAGAGGTCGCCGGTCGCCGTCAGCGCTCGCAGCCGCGACGCCCCGCGACAGATCGACTGGTAGCGACAGTCCGCACACCGACCCGTGAGCCGCTCTTCGCGGTTTCGAAGCGCCGCCAGCAACGGGTTCGTCTCGTCGTCCCAGATCTCGCCGAACGGCCGGTCCCGGACGTTCCCCAGGCTGTATCCCTGCCAGAACTGCGTCGGGTGGACGTTCCCCTCGTAATCGACGTCCGCGATCCGCTCGCCGGTCGGATCGCCGCCGTTGCGGACGAGGTGCTCGTAGACCGTCGCCGCCTTCCCCGGCCCGAATCGCTCTCGAGCGTACCGAACGAGGAATGCGGCGTCGACGTAGTTACCAACGAGCAACGTCTCGATCTCCTCGCCGCGATCGTGGTACTCGAGTGTGAGATCACACAGCCGGCGGACCGCGTCGCGTTTCGCTTCGGGCGTCAGATCGGCGTCGACGATCTCGGCGCCCCGGCCGCCGTAGTCGAGGTGGTAAAAACAGAAGCGGTCGACGCCGACGTCGGCGAGCAGGTCGACGACGCCCTCGAGGTCGGGGGCGTTCGCCTCAGTGATCGTGTACCGAAGGCCAGTCTTCAGACCGACGTCGAGACAGGCCTCGATACCGCGGACGGCGGCGTCGAAGGCGCCGTCTTTCCCGCGGAACTCGTCGTTGCGTTCGGGGAGGCCGTCGACGGAGATCCCCGCGTACTGCAGTCCGGCGTCCTGCAACGCGATGGCTCGTTCCCGAGTGAGCAGAGTCCCGTTCGTCGAGAGCACCGGCCGGAGTCCGAGGTCGGCTGCGTGGGCCACCAACTCGATCAGGTCGTCGCGAACGAGCGGTTCGCCGCCCGAGAAGAGCACGACTGGGACGCCGTAGTCGGCCAGCTGCTCGAGGAAGGCCTTCGCCTCCGCCGTCGTGAACTCCCCTGGCGCGGGCTCGGTTTCGGCGGCCGCGTAACAGTGAGCGCAGTAGAGGTTACACCGCCGAGTCGCGTTCCAGACGACGACCGGTCGGCGTTGCTTACGCTCGGTGATCTGCGGTTTGCTCGAGTCGGCCGCCGCGTCGTAGCGAAGGCCGTCACCCTCGGCGTCGAGTTCGCACAGCAGTTTACTGATCGAGATCACGGGTCGTTCACCCGCGGTGTGCCTTCGGTTTCCTCGTAGACGCGCGGTTCAGATTTGGATCCGGATCCGGTTTCGGCGTCAGAACCCGTCTCGTGTGGGGCCTCTCCCGCTTCTTGCTCGGATCCCGCCCCCGACTCCGACTCCGACAGCGGCCGCGTCGAGTACCGCTCGACCGCATCGGCCGGACACACCCAGAGGTCGGCGGCGTACCAGCCGAAGAGTCTCGACGCGTGATCGGCGGCCTCTGCCGCATCGGTCGCGGCGACGCTCCCGACGTGTCGCAGGGGGTCGGTCTCGTCTTCGCGGACGAACACCTCCCACTGGGGAATCGGCGTTCCGCGTCGTTCTCCGTCGTCGTCGACCCTCGAGCGGCGTGCTTTTTCGACCATCGTCCTGACGGGATCTTGAGAGCGCCACCGCCATGCCCATCGTGGCGAACGTATTCGGGACCGTTCTCAGCGCTCGGGAACCGGAGAACCCGCTTTGTCGTCCGCGTGACCATCGAGACGCGAGTACCATGCCACGTCCCGGTCACCTCGATCTCGACACCTCGGATCGACCGCTCGTCCTCATCTGGGAACTGACACAGGCCTGTGCGCTGGCCTGCGATCACTGTCGGGCGGACGCCCAGCTACAGCGCCATCCGGACGAGTTGTCGACCGCGGAAGGAAAGAACCTGCTCGAGGCGGCGAGCGAGTTCGGTGACGGCCAGCTCGTCGTCCTCTCGGGCGGCGACCCCCTCGTTCGCGAGGACGTCGCGGAGCTGATCGCGTACGGGACGAAGCTGGGACTGCGGATGACGATCACGCCCAGCGGAACCCGGTCGCTGACTCGAACACGGATCGACGAGCTGTCCGACGCCGGCCTCCGACGGATGGCGGTCAGCCTCGACGGGGCGACGGCCGACGCACACGACGCGTTCCGCGGTGAGGACGGGAGCTTCGAAGAGACGATCCGCGCGATCGAGGACGCGAGTGCGGCCGGGATTCCGGTCCAGGTCAACACGACCGTCTGCGAGGCGACCGTCGACGAACTCCCGGGCATCCGTACGCTGCTTCGGGAACTCGGCGTCGTGATGTGGAGCGTCTTCTTCCTCGTTCCGATCGGCCGCGGGCGGATCCTCGAGCCGGTCGGTCCCGAGACGGCCGACGCAGTGATGTCGTGGCTCCACGAGGTCAGCCAGTCGGAACCGTTCGGGTTGAAGACGACCGAAGCGCCCCAGTATCGGCGGGTGGGTCTCGAGCGGCGGCGCGCGGAGCGTGCGGACGGCCAGTGTGACGGCGAGACGACCGACGACGGCCTCCGCCGTCGCAGCGGCATCGTCGCCGGTGACGGGTTCGCGTTCGTCAGCCACACGGGCGAGGTCTACCCCTCGGGCTTCCTCCCGAAATCGGCCGGCAACGTTCGCGAGCAGCCGATCACCGACCTGTACCGCGACTCGCCGCTCTTTCGCTCGCTGCGCGACCGTGATCAACTCGAGGGCAAGTGCGGCGCCTGCCCGTATCGGAACGTCTGTGGGGGAAGTCGCTCTCGAGCCAACGCCTACTTCGACGACCCGCTCGCGAGCGATCCGCTCTGTCCGTTCGTTCCCGAGGGGTACGACGGGCCGCTGCCCTGGGAGGAGTCGTCGGCGCCGGTTCCGTCCTCGTCGACTGTGTTTCCCCCACAGTTCACCCCTACTGATGCGGACTGAGTGTCACTATTCGCTCTCTCCCTCTCTCGACTCATCGACTCGGTCCGAGACGTCTGTGACAGTAACTCAGGCCGACGTACTCGTGAGCGGTCCGGATCGTGACGGGAGGTGCAAAGTCCGGTGGCTGAAATACGCCAGCAAAAGAGGGCTGAGACCAGCGATATCCGCTTCCGACCGCACTCGAGAAGACGACCGCCGATCAGTCCGCAGCGGAACAAACGCGTCACTGGAAATTCAGGGCGGATTCGTAGCGGTATTGAGAATATCCAGATCGTCCATCTCGTACGCTCGTCGCCAGAGTTTCAAAACCGCTCTCGCAACTAATCGTGGTTCGTCGACCTCGATACAGGACTGTTCCGCCGTTTCAGGTGGAGCGTCCGGTGGTCTGTGAAAATGGCACGTTGGAGAGTGAGGGTTCGGATGATTATCGAAGCGCCAGTTCACGTCCCGTTCGTCGACGTAGTGAAACCGATATGCACCCGATTTGTACCAGGTGATATCTACTCGGCACCACTCCGCGTCACCGATGCCATCTGTGAACGACACCCGAATCTCCTGTGGGTCGAGCACGCTATCGAACTGGCTCGTCTCGACGAGTGGTTCCTCCCGGACGAAGAGGTCGCGAATCGACCGCATCGTCATCACATCGGGGGCACCAAGATCGCTCGAGCGCTCTTCCGGCGGAATACCGGCTGAATTGTCAGAACCCATCCATCACGCTGAAAGGTCACCCGTTTCGATCGCGAACGCGCCTCGAGAGGTGCCGTCGGACCGAATCGCGTCGTCGTGTTCGCGATCCGGATCGAAGTCGTACAGCGAGAGTGCAGCCTGTGCAAGCTTCAGGTTCTCCTCGAGTGCTCGCCACCTCGAGAGAGCTGCCCAGCCGGTACCGTCGTCTGCGTCGAGTTCTATCGCGAGGTCGTCGGGGTTCGTCACGTCGTACTTCTCGTGGTACGTTTTGATCTTCCCCTTGAGGTCTCGAATCCCTTCGACGAGTTCGTCTTTGGTGAGTTCCGAGTGTAACTCCCGTATTCGCCGCATCGCGATCGTTTCTCGAGACCGCTTGTACATCGTTCCCTGACCAGTATCGTCGGCTTCGGCGAACCCGGCGTCGACGAGTGCATTCAGGTGTTTTCGCGCGCTCGGTTCGCTCACTCTGGCCCGTTCAGCGACCGATTTCGCGTACTGGAACGACGTCGTTACCAGTAGTACCTCTTTGACCCGTTCGAACGGGGTCGTTTCGGCTTTCCACTCCTCGAGGACGGCTTCGTTGACATCCCCCTCCCAGAATCGCTCACTGTCTGTCATCGGTCTCGTTCCGTCTACGGCCCGAGAATAAAAATAATTTTCTGGTGAAAATCTATGTTTTCCCAGACTGTGGGGAGAAGGACGGTGACGGCACACCAGTGGAAGGGGCTGAGACCGACAACTGCCGCCACTGACCGCGCTCGAGAAGCCAACCGCTGGCTATCGATGTGACCAAACGTCAGTCCTGAAACCGCTTCCCGAACCAGAGTGGGGACATTGCACCGTCGAATAGCGGAGCGATCGCTGTCCGTCAGTCCGGGAACGTCGGACACGATTTGCTTTCGAACAGTCGCCTCGTCGAGTGTCACGGACAACCACAGTGGGCCGTACAAAGCACCGGAACTGATCTCGGCGGAAGTCGATTCGTTCCGTCGAGATTGACATCCTTCTGCACCGAAAGGTGCGGATGTCTCCTTGCCCCGTCTCTCCGTCTGTGTCGCAAGTCTTCGAGAAACACGAACCGTGGGAGGAGTGTCGGTCCGCGCTCACTCCTCGCTCTCGTAGGGTTCGCCGACCGAGGATGGAACCCGCGTCTTCCCCCATCCCGTGAGGACGACGATGACGACGACGTACGGAAGCAGTCCCAGCAGTTTGGGAGAGGCGTCGATGTCGAGCGTCTGGAGCTGTCCCTGCAACATGTCGACCCCGCCGAACAGGAGCGCCGCGGCGGCCGCGCCGACCGGGTTGTAGTTGCCGAACAGGTAGGCGACGATGCCGAGCCAGCCGCGACCGTCGACCATCGTCTGGCCGGTGCCGACGAACGAGGAGCTGTGGGCCAGAAGCACCGCCCCGCCGAGTCCCGCCATCGCACCGGAGAAGATCACGGCCGCGTAGCGAACGCGGTTGACGTCGATCCCGGCGGTATCGAGCGCCTCCGGATTGTCGCCGGCCGCCTGAATCCAGTAGCCGTATCGGGTCCGGTAGAGGAACACCCACGACCCGATCACGATGAGGATGGTCAACCAGACCAGTGGCGACTGATCGAAGACGATCCGTCCGAGGTAGGGAATCTCGCTGGCACCCGGGACCGTGACCCGCCCGACACCGGGCATTCGCGGACTGTTTCGGGACCCCCAGATGATAGCCGCCGTGAACGGGACGAGACCGAGTCCGATGAACCAAACGCCCAGTCCAGCTACGATCTGATCGGCCTTGTAACGGATCAGCAACACGGCAAAGAGCACGGTCAGCATCGTCGTGAGCAGTACCGACATCCCGATCCCGATCCAAGCGTGGACCGCACCGCCAGTGCCGACGAAGTACGTCGCCGCGGCGGCGAAGAACGCGCCGAAGATCATGAACCCCTCGAGGCCGATGTTGAACACGCCACTCTTCTCGGCGTACAACCCGCCGATCGCCGCGAGCGTGATAGGAGCCGCGAGTTCCATCGAGCGAGCGACGTAGCCGGGCGTGAAGATCCTGTCGAGCGGGACGTCGAAGACGGCCGTCGCAACTGCACCGAGGACGGCCAGGACGGCGACGGCGAGGCCGGCGAGTCGGACTCGCCTGTGTTGAGTGTACTCGAGAACGCTCGTACTCGCGCTCATTCGTCGTCACCTCCGAGACCGGTCCGTTTGGCGGCCATCCGGAACAGTTCCGGAGCGGCCACGAAGACGATTACGAGGCCGACGATGCCGTCGATCAGCTGGACGGGGACGTCGCTGTAGGTTTGAATGTACGATCCCGACGAGTTGAGTCCGCCGAACAGGAGTCCCGCCGGAATCACGCCGACTGGGTTGTTCGCCGCGAGCAGGCTGACCGCGATGGCGTCGTACCCGTACGTGTGGATGCTGGCCGGTTCGATGAAGTTCCCCTGGAACATGATGACGTAGAGCGCGCTGGCGATCCCGGCGACCGCTCCGGAGAAGGTCATCGTGGTGACGATCGTTCGTTTCGCGTCGACACCGGAGTACACCGCTGCAGAGGCCTGGTAGCCGCTCGTCACCATGTCGTAGCCGGACCTCGTTCGCGTCATGACGACGGCAACGACGGCGACGAGGACGAGCGTGAGGGCGAGCCCGATCACCGAGAACCCCGAGTCGCCGAAGACGATCGGCGGCAGTCCGACGTTATCCGGGAGCGATTCGGTTCGGACGTTCGTCGCTCCCTCCGCCCGGAACGGGTTCGTGATCAGCCAGCTGACGACGCCGATCGCGATGAAGTTCAACATGATCGTCGTGATGATCTCGTTCGCGTCGGCGTACGCCTTCAACACGCCGGGCAACGCGCCGTACAGGCCGCCGCCGATAGCGGCAGCGACGGTCCCGAGGAGCATCAAGACGATCCCGCCGACGGTCCCGTTCGGCAGCAACGGGGCCGCCCAGAGGATCGACATGGTACAACAGATTCCGCCGACGATGAACTGTCCCTGAACGCCGATGTTGAACACGCCGGCTCTGAACGCGATCGCGACGGCGACGCCGGTCAGGACGAAAAACGTCGAGAGACGCAGCGTCCGCGCCAGCACTCGCTCGCTCCCGATCGAGCCGACGATCAGGTTGTTCAAGAAGAGTACTGGGTTGTATCCGGAGGCGGTCACGGCGAGCAAGCCGACGAGGATCGCCGTGGTGATCGACGCGAGCGCGATCCCGAGCCGTTCCAGTACCGTCGCCTCTAACATCCGGCCAGCGACGCGGTCCATCATCGACCGAACGAGGCTGTCGTCGGTCGAACTCACGTCTGGACCCCGCTGTCGGTCTCGGCCGCGTCCGTCTCGTCGAGTCGCTGTCCCGCCATCAGGAGGCCGATCTCCTCTTCGGTTACCGCGTTCGGGTCGACCGTGTCGATGAACTCACCCTCGTACATGACCGCGATTCGATCCGAGAGCTTCTGGATCTCCTCTAACTTCGAGGAGACGACGACGATCGCCAGTCCTTGGTCCCTGAGTTCGATCAACCGGTTGTGGATGAACTCGATCGAGCCGATATCGACGCCTCGAGTCGGATGCGAGGCGATCAGTACCGCCGGGTCGTGTCCGATCTCTCGGCCGACGATGAACTTCTGCTGGTTTCCACCGGACAGCGACGACGCCTTGTTGTCCGCGTCAGGTGGCTGGACGTCGAACTCGTCGATTATCTCCTCGGTGTGATCGCGAACGACCTCCCAGTCGATGAACCCGTTTTTGACGAACGGAGCGATGGTCTGGTTCCCGAGGAGGCCGTTGCGGACCAGATCGTACTCCATCACCAGTCCTTCGGTGTGGCGATCCTCGGGAATGTAGGCGATGCCCGCCTCGGTCCGATCGCGGCGCGTCATCTCGGTGATTTCCTCGCCGCCGAATCGGACGGCCCCCGAATCAGGGGTGCGAAGACCGGTGAGCGCTTCGATCAACTCCGTCTGTCCGTTCCCCTGAACGCCCGCGATCCCGAAGATTTCGCCCTCTCGGACGGACAGCTCGACCTCGGAGACCTTCTCGAGGCCGCGATCGCCCGTCACCCGAAGCCCGTCGACCTCGAGGATCGGCGCTCCCGGCGTGGTCTCGCGAGGTTTGCGATCGAACAGAACCTCCCGACCGACCATCATCTGTGCCAGTTCCTGTTCGGTGGTTTCCGACGCGGGGACCGTCCCGACCGCGGTTCCCCCGCGGAGAACGGTGATGTCGTCCGCGATCGTCAGCGCTTCGTCGAGCTTATGCGAGATGAAGATGAGCGAGCGGCCGTCGGCTCTGAGATCCTCCATGACCTCCATCAGCCGGTCGACTTCCTGCGGCGTGAGGACGGCCGTGGGTTCGTCGAGCACGAGGATCTCGGCTCCGCGATAGAGGCTCTTAACGATCTCGACGCGCTGTCTCGTTCCGAGGTCGAGGTCCCTGATCGGGACGTCGAGGTGGTCGCCGACCTCGAAGCCGTAGCGGGTGCTGATCGCTTCGATTTCCTCTCTGGCGGCCTCCTCGTCGACGAACCCGAAATCGTTCGTGACCGGCTCGTGGCCGAGGATGACGTTCTGGAGGACGGTCATCGGCTCGACGAGCTGGAAGTGTTGATGGATCATCCCGACGCCCGCGTCCATCGCGTCTCGAGGCGTGTCGAACGTCTGCGGTTCGCCGTCGATGTAGATCTCTCCCTCGTCCTGATCGTAGAGGCCGTAGAGAACGCTCATCAGCGTGGTCTTCCCGGACCCGTTCTCACCGAGGAGTGCGTGAATCGACCCTGCCTCCAGCGTGAAGTCGACGTGATCGTTCGCGACGACGTCCCCGAACCGCTTCGTGATCCCCTCGAGTCGGACGGCGGGTGGTGTATTACCTGTGGTCATTGTGGAGTCGTTGAAACGCGAGTAGACGTCCGTACTGAAGGGCCGTCACGGAAGTTAGCATCCGGTCGGGCCGCACTCGAAGTTGATTTCGCCGTCGACGATGGCCTGCTTCGCGTCCTCGATGTTCTGGTCGAGCGAGTCGGGCATTTCACCCTCGAACGCCTGTCCAGTTACCCAGTCGATCTGCTCTCCCTCGGTGGAGAGGTTCTGTTCTCCCTGCACGCTCTCCCAGTCGTCGTCGACGACGGCCTCCGCGACCGTGTACGTCGCCTCGTCGAGGGCCTTGATGGCCGAGCCGAGGATCACGTCCTGGTAACTGTCGAACGAGACCGACTGGTCGCTGTCGACGCCGATCGCGAATCGGTCGTTGTTGGACGCGGCCTCGAACACGCCTTCTCCCGCGGCCGACGCGGCGTGCCAGACGATGTCGGCTCCGCTCTCGATCTGTGAAACCGCCTGATCGTTCACCCCCGACGGATCGTTGAAACTGCCGCCGTAGCCGGTGAGGACCTCGATACTGTCGTCGACCCACTCGACGCCCTGTTGGTAGGACACTTCGAACGATTCGATCAGGGGAATCTCCTCGCCGCCGACGAAGCCGACGATACTTTCGTCGGGATCGGTCTCGCTCCCTTCGTACTCGATCTCTTCGTGGGTCAGCGTCCCGGCGCCGACGCCGGCGAGGAACGACATCTCGTGGTTCATCTCGATCCACCCCGAGACGTTGTCCTCCTCGACGACGTTGTTGATGAGCATCCAGTTCACGTCCGGGTACTCCGGCGCGTTCTCCCGGAGCGGTTCGGTGTGCTGGTCGGCGACCAGAACGATGAGATCGGGCTCGGCCTCGGCGGCGTCGGCCTGCCGCTGGGAGTACTCACCCTGATCCGTCGCTTCGATCTGGTTGATGTCGATATCCCACTCGTCGGCCGCCTCTTCGAGTCCCGACAGCGCGTTGTCGTTGAACGCCTGATCGTCGAAGCCGGCCGGACTCGAGATGATCGTCATCTGGTACTCGCCGTCGCCACCGTTGTCGTCACCGATACAGCCGGCCAGGGCCACCCCACCGAGAGTCGCGACCCCCGCAGCCCCCGATCGGAGGACGGTACGTCGATCGACTGCTGGCGTCTCGTCGCGCGAATCTACAGAACCGTTCCGTGCGTCTATCCTGCGGGACATTACACTCTGACATATGTAATTCTGCTATAAAAATTGTGTACAACTAATAGTCTCGATACCCGTTTGGTTAAACATTCTCTGTCAATTATTCTTTGGCCGTAATGTTTTTGTGCTTATTTACGTTATACTATTGGTTGTTTTCGGCAGTTGTGTTTAGGTGAGCACGTCGTGAAGGTTTGGTGACGGCAGGATCGTGCAAACGAGTCGTCGAGGCCGTCACCCGAACGTGTTCCCCACGCAATCCTTCCTCGAGTCACGCCAACGATTCCGTATACCCATGCCCACCACCATCCGAGCGGAGATCGAAGTCGGGATGCCGGGTGACTGCCCGGTGGCTCGAGCGTCGACCGCTACCGAGACCGCGATCGACGGCGTCACCCGCTCGTCGGGGCGAAACGCGAGCGGGCAAGTTACCGAGGAGTTCACGGTCGAGAAGGGGCGCCGAAATGAAGGTGAGGACCAGGACCAAGACGAAAACGAGTACGGAACCGAACGCGACGAAGACACCACTCTCGCCGGCAGCGAACCCGTCTTCGACCTCGAGTCTCACACCGTCTACCGATTCACCAGAGATCCCGACAGCGAGAACGAGTGTGTCTGTGAGTGTATCGAGGGATTCGGCTGGCCGGTATCGAACGTGCGAGCCGTCGACGGCTCGCTGTTCGTCTCGTGTTACGCCTCCGACGTGGAGTCGCTCACGGACGTCGTCTCGGAACTCCGCGACGCGTTCGACGACATCCGCGTTCGCCAGCTGGTCCAGTCCGGCGGTGAGACGGACGGTGACCTCCTCGTGGTCGATCGAAGCTGGATGACCGATCGCCAGCGCGAAGTCCTCGAGACCGCTCACGAGATGGGCTACTTCGACTATCCGAAGGGGGCGAACGCGGGCGAGGTCGCGGCGGAGATCGGCATCGCACGATCGACGTTCAGCGAGCACCTCGCGTCCGCACAGCGGAAACTGCTGGACGCGTTACTGGCCGGCTGAACGGCTGTCGGTCGGGCTTCGATATTCGACGTTCTCGAATCCCTCGGTCGGATCACTCGTCACCGGTCCTCTCCGTGTCCGTCGTTCCCTCTTTGTCTCCCGTGTTCACCATCCCTCGCCCTCCCTCGAGGTGCTCCCAGATCTCCGTACAGCCCGCGCCGTCGGGGAGGTCCGCCAGGTGATCGGCACGCTCTCTGTCTCCCCTGTCGGATCCGTCCGTATCAACGTCCAACTCGTCGGACACGGTCAACACCACTCCTCGTACTGGTGGACTCGAGCGGGATTGAGCGGCTCGAGGTCGCGATCGGTGCCGTCGTAGGCCGCCCTGTGGTCTTCGTAGGTGATTCCGACCGAGCCCTCCGGATCGAACTCGCGGGGCAGGGTCTCACGGGCCCGTCGCCGATTCCAGTCTGCGATCTTGTCGAGCGCGTCCGTCTCCTCGAGGACCGCCGTCTCGAGGCCGCTCGAGGCGATCTCCCAGGCCCGTTCGCCGCGGTCGGTCCGGACGACCATCGTCGTGAACGACTCGTCGCTGCCGACGCTGCCCGCACTGATGTCGGCGGCGCCGCCGACGAAGTCCGCACACTCCGCACAGCCTCTGAGCGCCGCGGTGTCGAAGGTGTCGATGGCTTCCTCGAGCAGCGTCTCGCCGTCGTCGTCGGACGCGTAGAGCACGCCATCGGAGACGTCGAGCTTCTCGACTGCCGCCGGGTCGACGCCGCAGTCGGCGATCGACGAGCGCAGCCGCTCGTGCTCGAAACTCCGCGTACACATCAGGGCGACCGTGAGCGCAATCGGGTCGGTCTCGCCGTCCCAGTCGTAGCGCTCGAGGGCGGCCGCTCCCTCGATCACACAGGGGGTGCCGACGAGCGCCAGTTGCGGGTCCCGCTTGTCGATATCCGACGCCTCGAGCAAGTCGTGGATACGACCGAGTTGCATCGTCTGGCTGTAGACGCTGCCGGCGGTCGCGAGCAGCTCTTCGCGGGAGGTCGCGAGAACCGCCTTGCCCCGCAGCGGTTCGTCCTCGCGTTCGCCGGCGACGATCGCCCCGTCGATCTCGCCGGCCTCGAGCAACTCGGCCAGCAACGTGGTGACCGCGCCGCCGTCCTGTCCGGCGTCGTTCGTGGCGGTGTCGCGGGCTCGAGCGGCGTAGGTGGTCTCTTGGGCGCCGACTGTCCCCGCTCGGCTGTCGTCAGTCGCGGACGCTTCCACCTCTGGCTCCTCGCCGAACTCGAGGACCCGCTCGTAACGCAGCCCGCTGCGGGGACAGAAGTCCCAGCACCGCGAGCAGCCGGTGCACATCCGGACGAGCGTCGGGCGACCCGTCGTCTCGTCGATCCCGATCGAGTCGGAGGGGCAGGCGGCGACACAGGTCCCACACTGGATACAGCGGTCGGACTCGATCACCGCCTCGTCGAGGTCGCGAAACCACGTCTTGCCGCCCGGGTCGGGAGTCACGTCGGCGAGCTCGCGCGGATCGCCACCGACGCCGGATGTGCGCGGTCCGTCGGTCTCGTTCTCACTCGAGGTCGTGTCGGTGGCTCGCTCCGTCGGAACGCGAGAGGGTTGTTCCGACATTACCGTACCTCCAATTCCGTCTCTGTCTCTGTCTCCCTCCCTGTCGCAACCTCCTCCGGTCCGGTCGCACCGGAGAGGATTCCGCGGAGTTCGTGATCGGGGATGCGG
The DNA here is from genome assembly GCA_025517485.1 of Natronoglomus mannanivorans. GTDB lineage: Archaea > Halobacteriota > Halobacteria > Halobacteriales > Natrialbaceae > Halomontanus > Halomontanus mannanivorans. The sequence goes on from JAOPKB010000022.1 coordinate 43,514, forward strand.
TCGGTCCAGTCGGTGACGGATTCGTCGGGCCGTCGGCTCGCGTCGTAGGCAAGCACCAGTCGCTCGACGGCCGCCGGAATCGTCTCGAGGGGGACCTTCCCCGCGACCCAATCGACGAACTCGCCGGCGCCGAGGTCGCCGCCGAGGCCGACGTCGACTGCCTCCGTCGTACGGGAATCGTCGCGGTAGACCTCTCCGCGAAGGCCGATGTCTGCGATCTGCGGCTGGGCACACGAGGCCGAACACCCCGACATGTGGAGCCGGATCGCGTCGTGGTCCTCGTCGAGACCGCGGTCGGCGGCCCACTCGTCGAGCTGGCGTGCCCACCGTATCGCCCGATTCTTCGTCTCGATCACGCCGTACGAGCAGAACTCGCTACCCGTGCAGGTGACGACGCCGCGCGTGAACGGGCCGGGGTCGGGGCTGTACCGCTCGAGGATCGACTCGGAGCGAAAGGCCTCGAGATCACTCTCGGCGACGTGGGGGACGAGCAGGTTCTGATTCGGCGTCAGTCGCAGTTCGCCGTCGCCGTAGGTTTCGGCGTGGTCGGCGAACGTCGCGAACTCCGAACCGGCCATCCGGCCGACCGGAACCGCCAGTCCCACGTAGAAGCGCCCGTCGTCCTGTTCGTGGACGCCGACGTGATCCCCGCGGTAGTCGGTCGTCAGCGACTCGCCTGCGGGTTCGAACTCGAAGTCGGACGCGGACCCGGACTCGAATTCGAACTCAGACGACAAGGCACGCTCGAGTTCCTCGCGAAACCGCTCGACACCCCACTCTTCGACGAGGTAGCGCAGGCGGTTGACCGCCGTATCGAGGTAGCTCCCGTGGTTCTTGAATACCTCGGCGGTGGCGGCGACCAGCTCGGATACCTGGTCAGGCTCGACGAAGAGCTCGAGATCGCTGGCCATCCGCGGGCCGTCAGAGAGCCCGCCGCCGACGTGGACGGCGAATCCGTCGCGCCCGTCCTTGACCGCGGGAGTGAAGCCGAGGTCGTTGATCTGGGCGCGGGCGCAGTTCTCGTGACAGCCGGTGATGCTCACCTTGAGCTTCCGCGGGAGGTTTCCGTACACGCGGTCGCCGAGGAACCGCTGGGTGACGTCCGTGACCTGCGGCCGGACGTCGATCGTCTCGTTCGCGTCGATGCCGGCCGCCGGACAGCTCACGACGTTGCGAACCGAGTTGCCACAGGCCTGCAGCGTCGTGAGTCCGACCGCCTCGTACCGATCCCAGATCTCCGGGATGTCCTCGAGGCGAATCCAGTGCATCTGGACGTCCTGACGGGTCGTGAGATCGAGGTAGCCGTCGCCGAAGATCGGGTTCTGCGACTCGCCGCCGTGGTCGTCCGGCGCACGGGCGAACTCGTCGGCGACGCCCCCGATGACGCGGGCCTGCTCGGCCGTGAGTTCGCCGCCGGGGACCTTCGTCCGGAGCATGAAGAAGCCCCGCTGCTTCTGGTGGTAGAGCCCGGCGAGTTTCAGCCGGCCGAGCACGTCCTCGCCGAGGTCCGCGACCAGCGCGTCGAATCCCCGGTCGGCGTAGGCGCGAACCTGCGCCTGTAACTCGAGGGGGTCCCAGTCGGGGGAATCGGCGCGGAGCCAGTCGGTCAGACTCCCCTCGTAGTAAGCGACATCGTCGTAGCCGAGGTGGTTGAGGACGACGTAGGTGTGGCTGAGTCGGCGAGCGGTGTTACAGTACAACACGGTTCGCCGGTCGGGCGTGATACCGCGAGACTCGAGGAGGTCCTCGAGTTCGGCCCGCGGTTTTAGCCGCCGATCCTCGTCGAGCAGGTCCTCCCAGTCCAGTTGGACCGCCGAAGGGACGTGTGACTGGTCGTGCTCCGCTCGCGTGCGGGTGTCGACGACGACGCTCTCGCTGTCGACGGCAGCCTCGACCTCCTCGCGATCGACGAGCGGCGAGTCGTCCGCTGGCGGCCGGTCCGCGTCGTAAGTCGCCGACTCGAGCGGCGGCTTCTCCGTCGATAGCGACCCCGAATCGCGCCAGGCGTCGATGCCGCCGTCGAGCAGGAACAGGTCGCCGCGGTGGCCGTAGGTCACCGCCGTCAGCAACAGTCGTGCGGCCAGCGGGCCTCCCTCGTCGCCGTAAGCGACGATCGTGTCGTCGGGGTCGATGCCAGCGGCTGCGAGTTCCTCGGCGAAGGCCTCCGGTTCGGGGAGTTTCCCCGCCGCGACGCTACTGGGGTCGCGAAACCGTTCAGCCGGGACGTTCACCGCACCGGGGACGTGGCCCCGGTCTGTGTACGCTCGAGGGTCGCGGACGTCGACGACCGTGACCGTCTCCCGATTTTCGGAGAGCCAGCACGGGGAGACGACCGAGAGATCGGGCCGGCCCATCATCGCCCCCTCCTCGGCGGTCGATTCACGGGCCCTGATTGCAGACCCCTCTCGAGCGGAGACGGCGGGACTCGAGACGACCCGGCCAGAGGTGGTGTCGGCGAATCGGTTCGGTCGGAAGCCACTGGACAGCCAGTGTCGTTCGTGTCGGCGTTCGTGTTCATGCGACACCGAACAGTTTCGAATCTGGTGTCTTTCCACTTTGCCTCCGAGCAAATCGTGCCCGGGCTCCGCGAGAGGGGTAACGGGTAGGTATAATCTATGACTGATAGTTCTCCCCGTATACGACCCGTCTTTTTGTAGTGTCCGGCGGCGAAACCCACGGACGGCACAGTCGACCGCGATAGGGATCGACGACCGATCGTCGTCACTGGAGGTGGCAATATCATCCGGTTCTGGAGGAGAGACGAAGCGAACACCTTCGGCACCACTGCTACCCGCCGACTCGACCAACGTCGACTCACGGGACTATGACGTGTTCACTCTGTGGCCTCCCGACGCCGGACCAGCCAGTGACCGCCGACGGCGTCGACGGCTCGTTTTGCTGTCGAGGCTGTCTCGAGGTCAGCGTCGCACTCGAGGAGTTCGACGACGTCGACCGGGCCGATTTCGAGCGGAGAGCCGGTGGCGGGGATGAGGTCTCTCGAGGTCGAGGCCGAGAGCGAAAACGAACGGTACCAGACGGCGCCGAAGAGACCTTCCTCGCGATCGACGGCATGCACTGCTCGACCTGCGAGGGGTTCGTCGCGTTGCTCGGGGAGCGAACCGAGGGAATCCTGTCGGTCGACGCCAGTTACGCGACCGATACGGTCAGAGTCGTCTTCGAACCCGAGCGGGTGGAACACGAAGAGCTGCCCGAGGCACTCTCCGGCTACGGCTACGAGGCGCGGCTTCCCGACGACGACCGGAACACACGTCGGCGAGACGACGACCTGATCCAGCGGCTGCTGATCGGGGGCTTCTTCACGATGTTGATCATGCCGTGGTACCTCTTCTATCTCTACCCGAGCTACGTCGGCATCGAGACGGGAATCCTCACCGTCGACGCGACGACCGCTCTCGGCGTCTACCTGCCGATGACCTTCATCGGGCTGATGACGACGGTCGTCCTGTTCTACACGGGGTATCCCGTCCTCCGGGGCGCGTACGTCAGTCTCCGGGTCGGCCAGCCGAACATGGACCTGCTCGTCTCGATCGCCGCGCTCGCGGCCTACGCCTACAGTACCGTGGCGCTCGCGACCGGCAGCACCCACCTGTACTACGACGTCTCCGTGGCCGTGATCATGGTCGTCAGCCTCGGCACCTACTACGAACGCAAGATTAAACGACGGGCGACGACGCTCCTCTCTTCCGTGACGGCCGCCCAGAGTCGTGAGGCGACGCGACGGACCGCAAACGGCACGGAGACGGTTCCGGTCGACGACCTCGAGCCGGGTGAAGAGGTGCTCGTCCGGCCGGGCGAGCGAATTCCCATCGACGGCACCGTCCGCGAGGGCACCGCGGCGGTCGACGAATCCGTCCTCACGGGCGAGTCGCTGCCGGTGACCAGAGGCGAGGGCGACGACGTCGTCGGCGGTTCGATCGTCACCGACAGCGCGCTCGTCGTCGAAGTCGGCGCGGACGCTGAGAGCACGATCGACCGGATCGCGACCCTACTGTGGGAGATCCAGAGCGCCTCGCCGGGCGTCCAGCGGTTCGCAGACCGGCTGGCGACGGTCTTCGTCCCGCTCGTCCTCGTGCTCGCGACCGTCGTCACCGGCTACCGGCTCGCGACGGGGACGGCGCCGGCCGACGCCCTCCTCACCGGCCTCACCGTGCTGGTGGTCTCCTGTCCCTGTGCGATGGGGCTCGCGACGCCGCTCGCGGTCGCCTCCGGCCTTCGAGACGCCCTCGAACGTGGAATCGTCGTCGCCAACGCGGCCCTGTTCGAGTCGGCACCCACCGTCGAGACTCTGGTCTTCGACAAGACCGGAACGCTGACGACCGGCGAAATGGCGGTTCTCGAGGTTCACGCGGACGAAAATCGCGGGACGAGCGAAACTGCAGACGGCGACTGGAGCGAAATCGAAACTGAAACCGAAATCGAGGACGCCCTCGAGCGAGCCGCGGCCGTCGAGCAGTTCTCCGAACATCCGGTCGCGAGGGCGATTACGGCACACGCCGACGGCTCGAGTGACCTCGAGTCGACATCGGTCGCCGCTCGAACTGACGGCGGTGTCGTCGGCGACGATCGAACCGTCAGCGGTCACTCGGCTCCACCCACGAACTCTGACCTCGATCCGAATTTGAACTCGACTTCGACCTCGGCCTCGACCTCGAGTGCCGGCCCACCGGTCGCCGACTTCGAACGCCACCCCGGCGACGGCGTGAGTGCACTGGTCGACGGCACCCGCGTCGTCGTCGGCACGCCGGAACTCGTCGAACGGCTGGTCGGTCCAGTGTCCGAGTCACTCCAGACCAGAATCACCGACGCCCGAGCACACGGCTCGCTCCCTGTCGTCGTCGGCTACGAGGGGCGTGCACAGGCGGTCGTCGTCGTCGGTGACCGAGCGCGTTCGGAGTGGCGAGCGGTCCTCGAGGACGTTGTCGACCGCGACTGCGAAGTCGTGATCCTCACGGGCGACGACGAGTCGGCGACGGCGACGTTTCGCGAGCATCCGGCCGTCGATCGCGTATTCGCGGGCGTCCCACCCGACGGGAAGGTCGAAACGGTCCGGCGGCTCTCGGAGACGAGCGTCACCGCCATGGTCGGCGACGGCACGAACGACGCGCCGGCACTGGCCGCGGCCGATCTGGGGATCGCGATGGGAAGCGGGACCGCTCGAGCCACCGACGCGGCGGACGCGGTTCTCACGAGCGGCGATCTTCGAGACGTCGGGCGGGTGTTCGACCTGGCGAGTGGGACCCGTCGGCGGATCCGCGAGAACATCTGCTGGGCGCTGTTGTACAACGCGATCGCGATCCCCCTCGCCGTCTTCGGGCTGATCAACCCGCTGTTCGCCGCGGTCGCGATGGCTGCGAGTAGCCTCATCGTCGTGACGAACTCCTCGCGACCCGTGATCGGCGGTGACGACGACGGTTCGTGAGTGACCGAGAGTGACGGCAGAAGCGGTTCGGACGTTCACACCGATCGGCCGACTGCCATCCGATCGAGTGGACACTCCGAACGGCGACGACGTCAGTTCTCGCGGTGGAACAGGTACATCGTAACGGGTCCGAACACGACGACGAGGACCGCGGAGACGAACAGCACCGCCCCGATGTCACCTGCCGTCGCGGTCCCGTGCATCAGCCCGCGCATCGCAGTGACGAGCTGGCTGAAGGGGTTGACGTCGACGAACGCCTCGAGCCAGTGAGGCATCGTCTCCGGATCGACGAAGACGTTGCTGACGAACGTGAGCGGGAACAGGATCAGCATGCTCACGCCCATCAGCGACTCGGGCGTCCGCATGACGAACCCGAGTGCGGTCCAGACCCACGAGAGACTAAACGAGAACACCAGCAGGAGTGCGACCGCCGACAGCACGCCGATCACGCCACCTCCCGGGCGAAAGCCAAGCAAGAGACCGAGCACGACGACGATCGTCGATGCGATCGTGTATCGGACGGCGTCGCCGAGCAGCGCACCGACGACGATCGACGGTTGCCAGACCGGTAGGGTTCGGAAACGATCGAAGACGCCCTCGTCGATATCGTCGTTCAGGGTGACGCCAGTGTAGATGGTGATGAACACGACCGTCATCGCCAGGATACCCGGCAGGAGCGTCTGCAGATATTCACCCGTCGATCCGGCGAGCGCGCCGCCGAACAGATAGGTGAACAGCAGCAGGAACATGATCGGGAAGGCGGTGACGTCGAACAGCTGCTCGGGAACGTGCTTGATCTTCAGCAGCGCTCGCCAGCCGAACGTGAGCGACGCGGACACCGCGCTCGCCCGAGGCGGTCTCGGACCGGCCGCGACCGCCGCACGGAGAGCCTCTTCGTCGGGATCGGCGACTGCGGGTTCGGTCTCGATCGTCATCGAGACACCTCCCCGGAGACGGCGTCGTGAACCGAGCGATCGGTAAGCGCGAGGAACACCTCGTCGAGGCTCGGCTGGCCGAGCGCGAAGTCGGTGACCTCGATCTCGGACCGGGAGAGCTCGACGAACGCGTGCGGAACGCGGTCGGTCTCGATCACTCGAGCCGACAGCGCCGCCGGGTCTGACTCGAGCGCGACGGGAGCATCGAGTATCCGACTCAACACCCGTCTGGCTTCCTCGCGTCGTTCGGCGTCTCTCACCCGAACGGTCAGGACGCCCGAGCCGACCGAGGCCTTGAGTTCGCCCGGCGTCCCCTCGGCGACGATCCGCCCGTCGTCGATGACGGCGATCCGGTCCGCCAGACGATCGGCCTCGTCCAGGTACTGCGTGGTCAAGAGCACCGTCGTCCCGTCGGCGACCAGCGCCCGAATGATCTCCCAGACCTGAGATCGGTTCCGCGGGTCTAACCCGGTCGTCGGCTCGTCGAGAAACAGCAGCTTCGGCGTGACGACGATGCTCGCTGCGATGTCGAGCCGGCGGCGCATCCCGCCCGAGTACGTCTTCACCTGACGCGCTAGCGCCTCGGTCAACCCGAAGGCCTCGAGAAGTTCGGTCGCTCGCGCGTCGGCCTGCCCTCGAGTGTAACCGAGCAATCGAGCCAGCAGGACGAGGTTCTCGCGACCGGTGAGATCCTCGTCGACCGACGCGAACTGACCGGTCAGGCTCACGCGGTCGCGCACGCTGTCGGCGTCGCTCACGACGTCGTGTCCGAGAACCCGTGCCGTGCCGGCGTCGGGACGCAACAGCGTCGCGAGCATTCGGATCACCGTGGTCTTGCCGGCTCCGTTGGGCCCGAGCAAGCCGTAGATGCCACCGCGAGGTACCGACAGATCGATTCCGTCGACGGCTTTCGTCTCCCCGAAGTGCTTGACGAGTCCGCGGGTTTCGATCGCGAGGGCGGTGTCGTCGACACCCGTCTCGTCATCCGTGTCGAGCGGTCGATCGCGGGCGGCGTGTCTCGAGACAGCGCTCTCACTCTCAGTCTGAATGGGGTTGGTCATACGTTCTCCCTCGTCATTTGGAGGACCCTCGAGCGCATATACTCGAGCCATGGGCGGAGTGGAAGTAGACGACAGACCCTCTGTAACTGCCGTGATGGCCCATTTCGAGGGCTGTCGAATCACTTTCGCTCCCGGTCGAATCAGTCGCTCGAGCGACCACTGCATCGGCGACCGGACCGCGTCGTCCGGTGCCCATACGAGGCGACTGTGAACGAATTGATAATACGGTCGTCCATCGTAATCGGAATATGGAAAAGGTCGAACGTCCCGGTTCGCCCGCCTCGAACGACACGGACGGTTCCGGCCCCCTCGAGCCGCGGGCTGGCGTAGTTGGGTACTGGGATCGGCTGGTCGGGCCGACGGCGACGCCCGCCGAACAGGGGCTGACGATCGCTACGGCATCCCTCTGGACTGTCGCCGTCTGCGGGTACGCGGTGGACGCCGAGCTGGGCTGGTCCGCGCTCCAGTTCGCCGTCGTCGCCGTGATCACCTTCGACGTGGCCGGCGGCGTCACCGCAAACGCCACGGCGAGCGGCCGACGATGGTGGCATCGAGACGGGAGAACCGACGTGGACCACTTCACGTTCGTCGCCGCACACGTTCACCCGTTCGTCCTCGCCGCACTGTTCGCGGACGTGACTTGGACCGCGGCCGCGATCGTCTACACCGTCCTGTTGCTCGCGTCGACTGCCATCCTGAGCGTCGGGCCGTCCCTCCGTCGAGCGACCGCCCTCGCACTGTTCTCCGGATGGGTGTTGTTCGCCGCATACCAGACGATCCTCCCCGTCGGTCTCGAGTGGTTCGGCACGCTCTTGGCCCTGAAATTGCTCGTCAGTCACCTCGTCGGAGGCGAGTGAGATGTGGCCGATCGATCGCGTCCGTTCGGTCGCCCGCCGGATCGAGCGCCGGGTCGTGAATCCGATCCTCCTGTGGATACTGCACTCGCCGGCTCACTGGCTGCTGAGCGGGTGGGTGACCGTCCTCACGTACGAGGGCCGACGCAGCGGACGATCGTTCGCGACGCCGCTTCTCTACCGACGAGCGGGCGATCGCGTGGTGCTCCTCACGCCTGCCGACGGGACGAACTGGTGGAAGAACTTCCGCGGAGGACACCCGCTTCGTGTCCTCGTTCGCGGGTGGCAGCGGACGGGCACGGGAACGGTCGAGACCGACGAGGACGTGGTACTTGAGACGGTGCGCTGGGTGGCCTCGCCGATGCGACGCGTGACGGACCCGCTCCCGGGACGACCGATTCCGAGCGAGAAACGGCTACGTGCGATGGCGGACGAATTCGTCGTCGTGATCGTCTCGTTCGACGACGAGTGATCGGACCGTCAGGGAGGGGAACGTCGAAGTTCTCCCACGACCGTCGTCGGAGGCTGGCGACGTGGCCTCGAGTTATCCCGCCGTCTCCTTTCAAAACGGCTGGTAGAACGGCAGCGGCGGATGGGGAAGGTGAACGCCGTACAGCATCAACCCGTGTTGCAGCGGGATGTAGCCAAGCAGGACGAACCCGACGCCGAGCCCTCTGTGGAGTCGGACGCGAGTCTGCGTGCTGAGCGAACCGAGCAGCGTCCCGTAGACGAACAGCGCGGGAATCGTCCCGAGTCCGAGCAGGCCCAGCGAGAGCGCTCCACGCAGAGGGTTCCCGAGCGCGAACGCGTAGAGGTACGCCGGGTAGATGATCGGACACGGGAACAGCCCGTGGATCGCCCCCAGCCCGACGATCCCCGGCGAGGTCGCCAGACGATCGATCCGGCTCGAGACGAGCCGGGAGAGCCACGTGAACAGCGGCCCGACGACGGGGACGCCGTGTGGGTGTGGAACGCCGGCCCGGCCGCGAACGTAGTACAGCCCGCTCGAGACGATCGCGATTCCGACGAGGATGCCGATCGCCCCTCTGACGCCGTTTCCGGCGGTCGAGACGGTGTCGACGGAGGTGAACGCGAGGGCGCCGAGCAGTCCGAAGAGGCCACCGACGGCGGCGTAACTCGCCGCGCGGCCGAGGTTGAACAGGCCGTGTTGGCGGACCTCGTATAGGGTCAACGCGTCGGCGTGACCGGTATCGCCCTGCCGGGAGAACCGATCGGCGTAGGCCGTCACGAGCGGTCCACACATCCCGAGGCAGTGAGCGCCCGCGAAGAGTCCGACGAGGACGAAGACGAGCAAGTCGACGTGCTCGGTTGCGGTCCCTGCATGCGTGTGGCTACTCGCGGCCAGCGTGAGTGGGTCCGGCGATGTGACTCTCGAAATTGCGAGTGCGTCTCCTGCGTAGGTGACTGTGTTCGCCATGTCTCTCGTTGGTCGACGCCTCACCCCTCCCGGATCGCGTCGAGGTTTCGCGTGAACTGGCGTAACTTGTCGCCCTCCGCGTCACGTAACTCCACGGTGAACTGCTTCTGTCCGACGACTTCCTCGAGATCCTCTGTATGGAGTTCGAACTCGAACGGCGGCTCGTCGACGGTCTGCAGTTCCGTCCCGGCGCTCGAGACGACGACGTGATCGACGCCGTCGGCCGACGAGATCTGACACCGGACGAGGTCGTCGGCGGTCGACTTCGTACACTCGAGGGTGGCGTCGACGTCGGGACCGGAGTCGCTTCCGAAGTCGGGCTGGAACTCGAGGGTCATCGGCGCGATCGGGAACGTCCCGAGGAGGATCACGATGGTGAAAAACACCGTGAGGTTGAGCTTCGAGGCGTGACGCGAGAGGCCACGTGTGACCGGGTGCTCGGCGGTCCGACGAAGTCGGATTACGAGAGGGACGATGACGAAGTGGGTCAGCGGCCCCCAGAGGATCAGCGCGAAGCCGTAGGCGGCCACGTACCAGAGGATCGTCCAGTCGGGCCGGTACGAGAGCAACAGACTCGAAGCCGACCAGCAGAACAGGCCGAGGACGAGCAGCCCGCTGCTCTTGAGGAACCGCCAGATAGGCGTGTTCGCGTAGTAGACGCTGAGCGTGTCGCGCCAGGCCTGTCTGCAGACGCGTCTCGGGTAGGCGAGTGGCGATTCGCGGGCCGGTTCTGGGTTGGGAGTCATGTCGTGGGTTCCGAATTGGATCGGGAGGGTCGCCGGACGGGTCCGGGAGTCGGTTCAATCGTAGGCTATGCTCACGCACCGATCGACCAGAGTTGCGTGATCAGGTACCAGTTCAGCACGTACGTGATGACGAACGCGGCGAGGAAGAGCAGACAGAGCACGAACGTGCCGCGCATCTCGTAGGCGTGGACCGGGTCGTTCGGGTCGTCTGCCAGCTCGAGGTCGTCTCGCGGTGCCATCGTCTGGCTCGCCACGGCGCTTCCGCCGTCCGAAACGAGGTCGCCGTTCCCTGCGGGATCGATCCGCTTGCCGAAGAGCAGCGAGCCGACCGCGAGCGCGACGAACAGTGCCCCGCCAGCGATCGCGACGAACGCGAAGAGCCCGAACACGACGAACAGCGGCTCGGCGGCCGAGAGGCTGAAGTCGGTGCCGGGAATGTTACTGACGACCTCCGGCGTCCGACGTGGAACGCCGTAGAGGATACCGACGTACATCATCATCAACGCGGTGACGCCCATCGCGCCGCCGTAGAGGAACGGCTGGAGCGACGCGAGCCTGTTGGAGACGAATTCGCGCAGGAACATGGTCCGGATCACGAAGTAGACCACTGCCATGAACGTGATCGTCGTCCCGAGGACGACGGTGCTGTGGAAGTGGCCGACGGTCGCGAACGTGTTGTGCCAGGCCATGTTGAGCTGGAGTTGGCCCATGAGCACGCCAGTGATCCCGCCGAGGAATCCGAAGAGGATGATCGCGATGACGGGTGCGGCGAACATCGGGTTCTTCCACGGCGCGGAGGTGAGCCAGCCGAACAGGCCGCCACCCTTGCCACGCTTGCGTCGACCGGCTTCGATACCCGCCGGAATGGCGAACGCGTGGATGAGGCTCGCGAAGGTCGCCCCGTAGAACGCGTAGGAAGTGTTCCAGAGGCGCCACCCGGTCGAGATACCGGGATCGACCAGCAGGTGGTGTGCCGCGCCCATGTTGATGAACAGCAGGTAGAGGATGAACGCCGTCCTCGAGACCTTCTCGCTGACTACTTCGGCACCCCCGACGACGTGGGTCAGGAAGTACCAGACGACGATCATCGCGACGAGGTTGATCTGCTGGGTGCCGTGCCCGACGATCCAGAACCACATCCGGTACCAGCCGGCGTCGAGCGACGTGACGATCTCGAGACGCCAGAGGAGTCCGCTGCTGAAAGCGACGACGCCGCCGAGGAGCGCCTCGACTGCGATGATGCCCGTGATGAACGCGCCGAACGTCACGAGCGGCAGCGTCCCACCGGGATTCGCACGCTTTTCCTGCCAGATCGAGACGAAGAACGGAAGTGCGGCGACGACGACGCCGAGGACGAACACGAGCGCCCCCGCGTAGAACACCGGCGAGGACGGCAACGGCACGTACGCGGTCAGCAACGGCGCCTGATCGGGCGCACTGGTCGTCCAGATCGCGTAGTAGATCGTCAGCGCACCGACGAGCATGACGGCGTAGCCGACTTTCGCCAGCACGGTCAGCGGGAGCTTCCTCCCGAGGACCATCGGCCCTCCAACGTAGAGGATCGCGACCTCCATGAAGACGATCCAGAACAGCAGCATGCTCCACGCGTGCATGCTGAGGTGGATATAGTAGTCACTCGAGGAGAGCAGTCCGATGGCCTCCCAGCGGGTTCCGACGACCGTGATCGCGAAGAACCCGCCGACGACCATGAAGAGGACCGCCGTAAGGCCGAACAGTTTGACGTGATTCTCGACCGATTTGTGGATCTCGAGACCGGTCACCGAGCACGTCCGATACCCTTCGGAGTCGTACTCGTTGTCGAACAGTCCGAGGACGTCGAGTCTGTGTCTGTGTTGTGTCTCTGCCATCGTCACCCCTCCTGGACTATTATTCGGCCGTGCATCGCTTCGTGGCCGTCCCCACAGAACTCGTTACAGAGCACACGGTAGGTTCCGGGCTCGTCGAACTCCATCGGGACGATCCACTCGTAGCCGGGCAGGACCTGCAGGTTGATCTGCTTGCTGAGCGTGTGTTCCGGTCGAACCGAGAACCCGTGCTGGACGTCGTAGGCTGCCAGGTGGAAGTCGTACTCCTGGCCCGTCTCGAGGACGACCGGGAGGCCGTCCCAGTAGAACTGGCCGGCACCGATGTAGACGTCGTCACCGGGGGGAACGAGCCCCTCCTCGGTGTCGGTGCCCTCGTCGACGTAGGCCTGGAGTTTGTCGCGGTAGTCTTCCGCCTCGACTCTGTACGTCTCTCCGATCGGGTTCTGGTCGCCGATCCGGGTGAACGCGCTCATCCAGCCGAACAGGATCACGGACCAGCCGACGCCGATGCCGAGCCAGATCGATTCACGTCTGTTGATAGGTTGGTCCCACCAGTTTCCTTCGGGTGGTTTGATCGGTGACGTCATAGTTATCCCATCGGTACCGTGTAAATGTCTATCAGGCCCCACACGACGTACGATAGTGTAAAGAACACTAACGCGACGATCGCGAGCAGCCAGATTCGGTTGTATAACCGTTGCATGAACGGCATCTGTTCGTCCGGTTGTGCGGTGGTCATGGCTCGTACAGGCCGAAATCTGGACGAAACCTCGGTATCAATTCTCCCGCACAGGTTCGTGTCGGTTCTCACAATCTGGAAATCGGTCCGAAAACTGGCGAACACGTTCGGTGGGGCTGCGGAGCCATCGAATCCCACTGCGTCGGATGTCGGTCGAGAAGCCCCTCGAGTGTCGCGAGACCCGCGATTCGGGGAGTGCCGGGACCGCTACAGGCCAGCCACGTACAGCTGGCCGAGCCCCGCCAGCACGAGGACAACGCCCGCGATCCGGACGAAGAGATCGACGGAGCCGGCGAACCGGTTCGCGCCCAGATTGTACCCGACGGCGACCGCGACGGTGACCGTGACCATGAGGGCGGCGAACCCGCCAGCGTACGAACCCAGTACCAGCGTCGTCTCGACCGGTGACATCGTCAGTGACCGGAAGACCAGCGCCAGAAACAACGGCAGCACGCACGCCGTCGCCGCCAGACTGTAGGCCGCCCCGAAGAGTCCGAATCCCAGTACCGAGGCCCGTCGCTCGGGGAGCATCACGTGGACCGCACCGGACCCGCCGTAGACCACCCAGCAGCCGACGGCGATCAATCCGAGGCCGACGCCGTACTCGAGGAAGGGAAGCGCCCGCTCGAGGGTCGCGCCAGCGACGATGGCAACGGCCGAGAGCGCGGCGAACGCGATCAGCGCGCCGACGGCTGCTGCACCGCCGCGAGCGACCGCGCCGCCGAGTGGCGGTTTCTCCTGACCGGTCGCGGCGACGTAGTAGCCGACGTATCCCGGCAACAGCGCGTACGAACACGGGGCGAAGAACGTCGCCACTCCCATCGCCAACGCGAACAGCATCGTTCCGAGGAGTTCGCCGCCGATCATGTCCTATCAGTTTTGATTCCGTGTTCGCCCGTCCTTCGACCGCTCCTCGAGGTCGTCCACACCCCTCTACTCGTCGCAATCAGGAGAGAGAAAGAGAGGAGGCCGGTCACACCGATCACTCGCCGAGCGCGGCGAAGATCGGCTCCCGCAGTTCTTCGACGGACTTGTACCCCGTCTCGGACCAGGTGACGACGTTCGCCTCGTCGAGCACGACGGTGTAGGGGACGGCCGTCGCGTCGAGTGCACCCGTCAACTCGAGGTCCGCGTCGGAGGCGACCGTCCACCGACCGTCGTGGGCCTCCCACCACGAGGCGACGTCCGCTCGCGTCGTCGTCCGGCCGAGGGGTTCGTTGGTCACGGAGAGAAACTGGACGTCGCCGCCTTGACTCACACCCTCGTACCCGCGCTCACCGAGGTCGTCGTACACCGCACCCATCGGTTCCATCAACCGCTCGCAGACGCCACACCAGGTGGCAAATAACTCGAGAACCGTTACCGATCCGCGCTCCGGAACGACGACCGTCCCGGCCTCGCTGCCGGGCGCCTCGAGGGACTCGAGTTCGAATTCGGCGAGAGCCGCCCCGTCCTCGAGCGGGTTCCAGCCGCCGACCGTCACCGCGGCGCCGACACCGGCGACGCCGAGGGCGGCCGTGCCGGCGAGAAGTTCTCGACGGTGCACTCCCATCTCAGTCGCCCCCGTCCCAGCCCTCGACGACGGTCCGGACGTCGTCGACGAGGTCTCGCGACGACGGGAGCCGAGCGCCGGTGTAGGTTCGTTCGACGTAGCCGTCGGCGTTGGCCAGCACGATCATCGAGGCGTGTTCGAAGGCCATCTCCATGCTGTCGCCGTTCTCGCCATCGTCGTGTTCGTCAGCGTGATCGCCCGCACCATTACCGTCACCGTCACCGTGTCCGTGTCCGCCCCCCTCACCCTCGTAATCCTCGTTCCGCGCGAAGTAACAGCCGAACTGCTCTTCGACGACGGCTCGAGCGTCCGCCTCGCTCTCGGGGCGAAGGAAGTGCCAGTTGTCGAGCTCGTAGTCGACGCCCAGTCCGTCGCCGTACTCCTCCAGAACCGCAGGCGTGTCGTGTTCGGGGTCGAAGGTAACGTTACAGAGCGCGATTCGATCCTCGTAGTCCCCGTCGACCGAATCGTCCTGAACGTGTCTGAGCGACGCCGTCAGCCCCGGACACGCCGCGTGACAGCGGGCGAAGATGAACGTGAACAGTGTGTGGCGTTCGCCCTCGAACTCCGCCGTCGACACCTCGCGCTCGTGGAGCGTACAGGGGACCGTCGCATCCGGGAGTTCGTCGCCGTAGATCGGATGGGCGAGGTCGCCGCCGTCTCTGGCTTCCCGGAGCATGTCGTACTGGTCGGGCTGGCCGAGGATCAGATGGTCGTCGCCGTCATCGCGCGGATCGAGGGCGGTACAGCCCGCGGTCAGCGTGACCATCGTCGCAGCGCTCGCCCGGAGGTACGATCGTCGATCCAGTCCGCTCGAGGGAGTCATGGGTCTCTATCGGAAACGAGGCAGGGAACGGGCTAAAACGGCCTCCTGCTTCCCGTCTCTCGGGAACGGAATCGGACATGTCCGGGTCGCGATTCATGGGCGGTCGGGGCGGAGCCCCGCTCCGTATCGCGGGATGACGGGGCGACGACCGTCGCAATCGATCCTCACGAACGGTCGTTCACTGTCTCTTTGCAGCGAAATCATGTTCCTCGATCGAGAGTGAAGGTGAAGGTGAGGGAGAGGGTGTGAGAGGACGAAAGACCGACCGAGTGAAAGAGAGCAGAAACCGACGATCGATCCGTTCCGTTACTCGACTTCGATATCGCCGATCATCGTCGTCCGGTGTGGGTTACAGACGTACTGGGCCATCTCCTCACTGGCGGTAAACTCGAGGATCTGGTCGTCGTTGGCTCGTCGGTCAGCTCCGTCTCGAGGTTGAGAGTGCGAAACGGAGGTCGGAAGACGAACGGTGAGAGAGAAAACCAAAGACGGCCTGGCGTCACTCCGCTCCGAGGATCGCCCGCGTCTCCTCGTCGTACTCCGCCATCAGCGTCCGTGCCCGGCTCGGCAACTCGGAGACGTCGTGCTCGAGGGCCGGTTGTCCCTCGAGGTCCGGCCAGCCGACGACGACACGGCCGACGCCACCGAGCGCTTCGTGGCTAGCACACAGCGTTCGCGTGTCGACGTAGTCGTAGACGCCCGGTTCGTCGAACGTCAGCTCGAACTCTCGGCCGGCTCGAAGGAGGCCGCTCTGCCACGGTTCAGCGCCGTCCGGAATCCGCTGTGGGCCGTAGGTGTCGGGGTGGTAGGCCGTGACGGTGTGGCGGTGTCCTTCGACGACCCACCGGACGGTCCCGCCCGGTGCAATGTGAACGATACCGGGGTCGAAGGCGATCCGCGGGACCGAGCGGGCGTGGACGTCGACGGTCGTCGCTGGATCGCCGAGTTCACCCGTGCCATCGGGTTCTGCGATCTCGTTGGAACCGTCGGCGACGCTCTCGAGGGAGTCGAGACAGCCTGCGAGGGCGACCGCGGTGACACCCCCTGTGAGGCGAAGGACGCGACGTCTGCTGGTGGGTGATAGCATGGTAGTGCCGAAGGTGGTCCGTTTCGTGTGTCAGGAGTCGATCGGACGAGTGGGGGTTGGGTGTGACGGCCCCACTACGGATCCGGATTGAAGATCTCCTCGTCTGGTTCGCCTTCCACGTCGATCGTGGCGAGCAGCCCCTTCCGATTGACCCGGCTGAGCGCGTGGTCGACCAGGTGGATCGGGCCGGGGACCTGCATCTCCATCGTCCCGAACGCGGTCGTGCCGGCCGGGGCGGCAGTGCCCTCGATGTACTGGGCGGGTTCGGAGAGGACGTCACCGTCGCGGTACCACTCGCTCCACACGTTGCCGATCGGGTGTGGCCCCGAGGTGAGGTTCGGGCCGCCGTTACACCAGAAGACGCGAACGGTCTCACCGACCTCGGCGTGGATCGGACCCGCCGCGCCGTCTGCGGTAAAGCGGCCGACCTCGCCGTTGAAGAGGACGTACGTCGGGTCCTCCGACGCGGCTTCCTCGAAGTCGAAGGTGTGGTGGCCCTCCTGACCGGTGTCGCCGTTCAGGTACAGCTCGTGTTGGCCGATGTAGAGTTCGCGGTCGACCTCCGGAAGGCCGCCTTCGGGTTCGACCAGGATCGTTCCGAACATGCCGAGGCTGATGTGCTGGTCGTGGTTGCCGGGCGCGCAGTGGTAGATGTGCGCACCGGGGTAGGTCGTCTTGAACTCGATCTCGACCTCGCCGTCGCCGGGAGCGACCGTCGTGTCGACGGCACCGCCGCCGGGACCGTAGACGGCGTGGAAGTCGACGTTGTGGAGATCGACGTTGTGTTCGTCGGGCACGTCGAACGTCAGGTGAACCGTATCGCCGACCCGGCAGCGGAACATCGGGCCGGGAATCTGACCCTCGTAGGTCATGAAGGTCGTCGTCACGCCGGGCTCGATCTCCGCGACCGCCTCGATCGTCTTCAGCGTCCACTCGTGACGACGGGGTTCGTCCCAGTCGACCGGGTCCGGGACGTCCGTCGGATCCGCCGCGATCGTGTCGACGTCAACGTCCTCTGCCGGCGGGAGTGACTGCACTTCGTCGCCGTTCCCGCCAGCATCGCCGGCGTCGTTTCCGTTTCCGTTTTCGTTCCCGTTGCCGTCGTTCTCCTGCTCACCGTCGCTTCCGAGACACCCCGCAATTGCGACCGCGCCGGTCGCACCCATCGCCTGAAGGAACCGCCGCCGGTTGTGGTACAGTTGGGTCATGGCTTCATCTGGGAATAGCAGTCGACATACGTTCAATAGGTGAGATGATTCCCGAACGATGGAAACGCAAACGATGATGTTCGTCCACCTCTTTAAATATTTAAAAGACCCTCCGTACTTGGGGTGTCGACCCGAGACGTGACAGCATTCGTATGTGGAGAGGGCAGAACAGAGTCGTGCGAGGTGTCGACACCGCTCAGTCGAACGGAATCAGCCGGCGATCACGAGCGTCTCGAGAATGACTGCACCGAGGATCGCCCCGAGGTAGTAGTTCGAGACGTAGAACGACCGGAGCGCAGTCTCGTCTGTCGGGGTGCGGTACTGGCGGACGACCGACCGGAGGAAGGTGACGCCCAGCGCCACGGAGGCGAGCGCGTAGAGCCAGCCGAGTCCGGCCAGCCAGCCGAGGAGACTCGCCGAGAGCAGAGTGGCTCCGAGGAAGAGCACGATGTGCCTGCGAGCGGCGAGGTTCCCCTCGACGACCGGGAACATCGGGAAGCCCCCGCGGGCGTAGTCATCCTTGTAGGCGATCGCGAGACTGTAGAAGTGGGCGGGGGTCCACAGGAAGATCACCGCGGCGAGAACGATCGCGGGCGCACCAATGGAGCCGGTGACCGCAGCCCAGCCGATGAGCGCCGGGATCGCGCCAGCACCGCCGCCGAGGACCGTATTCCACTCGGTGTTCGGTTTCAACAGGATCGTATACAGGACGACGTAGTAGCCGATCGCCGACAGCGTGAGCAGCGCCGCGAGCGTGTTCACCCACGTGTAGACGATCGCCACCGACCCGACCGTGAGCACCGCACCGAACACGACCGCGTTTCGAACGGGAACGAGATCGTGGACCATCGGCCGGTCGGACGTCCGCTGCATCTTCCGGTCGCGGTCGCGCTCCCAGACGTGGTTGAACGTCCCGCTCGCGCCGATCGCGAGGACGCCACCGATCAATGTCGCAATGGCCGTCGTCACCTCGAGTCGCTCGCCGGTCAGCGTCGCGAGCCCCATTCCGGCGAGGGCGACGAGACAGAGCAACCACATCAGTTTGGGTTTCGTCAGCGTCAGATACGCGCCGGCGGTGCGACGGAGCCGCTCGAGGCCGGTCGGCCGGTCGTCTCCAGTGACTGCCGGCGGTGTTTCACTCGGGATCGGATCGTCGGTCGGCGACTCGAGAGTCGACCGCTCTTCGGCATCGTCCACACCCGCCGTCTCGAGGGCGACGTCCTCGAGGGCCAACACGAGCGCGACGAGCAAACTCGCGAAGATCGTCATCGCGAGCGCGAGGTGAGCGACGCCAGCGACCGACGACTCACGAACGACGAGCGTCGCGCCGAGGGCGACCTGAACGGGATACAACACGGCCGCGAGTGCGAGTGCGACACCGATCCGGCGGTCGACTGCGAGCCGCCACGCCGTGTACGCGGTGCCGACGAGCAGTAGTCCAGCGACGAGTGCGACCGCTCGGTGACTCCAAAAGAGGAGGCCGTCGGCGGTGATGGGGCCAAAGGCCCAGTCGCTCGAGCAACTCGGCCAGGTGGTGCAACTCCCGGCACTTCCAGTCGTCGAGACGGCGGTGCCGAGGGCGATGAGAACGTACGTCGCGACGGTCGTGACGATCAAGAGGTCGGTGAATCGTGTTCGCGTCCGCGTCAGTCCGCGTGTGCGGGCTGACGACGTTCGCGATTGTGTCCGAGTGGATTGTGTCATGAGCAGGGGGGGGGTACGGGTACCGGTCGTTCGCGTCCGTCGTTCGATCGTGAGCGGGCCGTCTCGCAGTCGACCACAACTCGAGTCGGCGTCGACTTCGTCCGTGACAGCGTCGAATTAGCGCGATCCGAGTCGACGGAGCGCCGAATGCGATGGAGATGGTGACGGGAGTCACGCTCGCCAGACGACCGTCACGACTTCGTCTCCGCAATCGACTGTCTCGAAGGCGTACCCCCGATCCTCGAGTTTCGGATAGAGGAACTGAGGGGCGCGATCGTTGCGCTGGACGAGCACCGTCTCCTCGGGTAACTCGGCCAGTCGCTCGAGCGTTCGTGCGAGCGGTTCCGGCGGGCCGAGCGTGCGGACGTCGATCTGGTCTCGCGGTCGGTCGGAGGGAGCGTCGGTCCGATCGACGATATCGGTGGGATTCGACTGCTGCATACGTCTCGGTCTGACGTCGACCCGAGTATGTCTCGTCCCGAACGTGATCGGGTGTCCTCGAGCGTCGAGGTCGCGTCCGTACTGGGGTGCGAGCCAGCCGACGGGTTGGAGGCCTCGAGGACGATCGTCTGCAACAGGGTATCGGAAAAAACAGCGCGAGTGGGGATGAAGACAGCAGCGGTCGGGACTAGGCCTGTCGTTTCGGGAATTCGGCGACGAACTTGCCGTCTTCGACGTGTTCGACCTCGTAGCCGTCCGCGTCGAACGTCTCGACTTCCGCCTGGAACTCGTAGAACAGCGGCTTCGGTTCGTGGTCGTTGACGATCGTGAGCGTTTCACCCGCCTCGAGTTCCTCGAAGGCGTCGTGGATCGTTGGATGTCGGTTGACCGGTGGGATCGTTCTGACGTCGAGTGTCGTCATGCAAGATCACCTCCGAACGGAGCGAGTATCGACTTTGGTCCGAACTGGTTCGGCAGGTCGCTCGATAGTCGACGAATCGCTCGAGGAATCGGGTGAACCCGTTGGGTATCCAACGGGATTGGTGGTCGAATCAGACTTCGTCGTCGGATGCGTAATCGTCGTCGGTCGACCGCTCGTCGTTGGTCCGCGACAGAAGGTAGCTGACCGTCGCTCCGAGTCCGGCTAGACCACCGATAGCGCCGAATCCGGGGAGGCTTTCTTCTGCTCCGTCGCCGTCCGTCTCCGCTTCGGTTTCGTCCTGCGTTTCGTCGTCGCCGTCCGTCTCTGTCTCGGTTTCGTCCTGCGTTTCGTCGTCGCCGTCCGTCTCTGTCTCGGTTTCGTCGTCGTCCGTCTCTGTCTCGGTTTCGTCTTGCGTTTCGTCGTCGCCGTCCGCGTTCTCGCCCTCGCCCTCGCCTTCGTCCTCGTCATCGTCGCTGCTATCTCCATCTCCACTATCGTCGCTATCCGCTGTGTCTTGATCCTCGTCTTGCTCCTGTCCGTCGTCACTGTCCTGCTCCGTATCTTCGTCCTCACCGTCTTCGTCCTGCGTTTCGTCGCTGTCGTCACCGGTCTCTTCGTACTCGTCCACCACTGCTCCGCTGGGAAGGTCGTCGACGTTGACGTCCTGTCCGAAGTCGAGCAGGGCGATCCCGCCGACGTCGACGGTCTGGACGTCGAATCCGAGGTGGAACTGTGTCGACCACTCGAAGGCGCTGCCGTCGGCCGCAGCATCGAACTCGATCGGGAAGAAGTAGCGCTGCCACTCGGCAGGCGGTTCCTGATAGTCGACATCACCGACTACGGAGTTCCACACATCGGACTGGCTGTTGTCAGCGATGTATTGGGCGGTTCCGGTCCCCTCACCCTCAGGTGCTCGTAGGTACGCGACACCGAGCAGGACCTGACCCGCCTCAACCGATCGATAGGGATCGCTGGCCCACTCTGCCGTGCGCAACTGGACGTCCCAGTTGTTCTCTAGTTGCTCGGTGACTTCGAATCGCGTCGCTTCCGAGAACGGCACGCCGTCGTCGCTGACGTCAAGAGTCGTGATCGTCCCCTCGCTTTCTCCGGTCTCGTACTGTCGTCGGGTGGCCGTTTCGCTGTCCGCGTAGACGAACTCCGCCGGCGGAAGCCCTTCACCCTCGAGGTCGTCCACGAGCCCCGCGTAGTAATTGTCGTTCGGTTTGGACCACTCTCCATCTCCGCTGTCGTCTTGAGCACCGACACGACCCGTGACTTCTCCCACGACTAAAGTCGTGGGCTTCCCTCACAGAGGGTTAGGCCCACGTCTTCCAGGGAGTTCGCAGGTTCCATCTCACCGTTGGTTCCTTCGAGTACGACCTGCGTTTC
>JAOPKB010000023.1 GCA_025517485.1 Natronoglomus mannanivorans
TGTGGATACGTCCGTATCTGCAAAGCGCGTCGTTGAATCAGGAAGCCCCACCCTCAAGCGCGAGCCGTCAGGCGAGTGGTAGGGTGGGGTAGTTCACGCGGTCGACGTCCAGGAGGAGATGCACGAGCACTACCGAGAGAAAGGCGTCCCTGAGAACGTCGAACTCGTCACCAGCGACGTGAGCGACCTGCCGTTCGACGACGAGGGCGTCGACGCCGCGTTCTCGACGATGACCTACCACGAGTTCGCGAGCGACGAGGCGCTGGCCGAGATTCGCCGGGTCCTCGCGCCCGCCGGCCGACTCGTGATCGTCGACTGGGCGGCGACCGGTCCCGGCAATGACGGCCCGCCGGTCGACGAGCGGTACAGCGCCGACGAGGCGACAGATGCCCTCCGCGATGCCGGGTTCACTATCGAGCACGAGGCCGTTCGACCCGAGACGTTCCTGCTCATCGCGACGCTCGAGTGATCGCGCAATCGTTCCCTTCGAAGACTGTTACTGACTGGGTTTCGGGACCGCAGTGTCAATCGCGAATCGAGAAACGGACACCGACACAGCCGTGGTCCCCATCAGGTGTCCGAAGAGACGGCGGTTCGCTGGCATCGCGTTGCCATCTCGAACCCGGCGGACGGCGTCACGGACGCTACGCAGGACCCCGTCGGACCGAGCGTGAGAATCAGTCTGGAATCGAGTGCAACGAACGGGAGTGATTTACGACGTGTACGTGCATATTGACCGTCGTGTATGCTCTACACGTGGATGAACACGATCGAAACACCACGTCATTCAAAGCTGACTGTGAGCGATCTCACAGCGCAATTGGTGAGTCAAGAACAGGGTCAGCGTCAATAATGGCAAACAGCGAGGGTTGCAACTGATCGAACTGGGGAGTTGGTTCCACCAGTTGGCGTTCTTGATCGTATTCGACAACTGATTGGTCCGCTAGCTTTGGGATATGCACGTGGTGCAACTCCATCCGAATCTGTGTCAATTCTTCTTCTGAAATCTCTCGCAGCGGTGTGTGGTGATTGTGTTTGATGATTGTCTTCGCGAGATCGTTCACCGTTAGCGACCGCCTCTCACTCGCGAGTACTGCAAGGACGATGCGACGATGTTGCTCTTGACACAATTCGAGAAGCGTATCGAATTCGGTAGAAGTCCCAACCATGAGCGGATATATAGGTCCCTTGCGGAAGAGGGGGAGGGCTGTATAGTACTACTGTTGACAGTGATGCCCCGAACGTTCGGTAGGTGGAGAGTTAATCTTTCTCCTCGTCTGGATGGCTAATCGTCAACGTACTTGTGATAAGATTGTTGTATGCCGCGCGAAATCGGTTCGAAAGTGTCTGTTGAGCGATCCCCATTTGTTCCGCCAGCTCTCTCATTGTTACTGCGCGTGGAACCTCATAGTAGCCTGCTTCGAGCGCAGTTATCAGTGTCTCCCGTTGTGTCGGTGTGAGATCGTACTGGGCGCTCGCCATCGGCTGTTCCTGCTCTCGAGTCCGGTTAAGTTCGAATGAAATATCGTTTTCATCACACGCTTCTCGAAATTCCGAGAGAGCGTCTCGGCTGTCGAATCGCATTCGTAATTCCCAATCTTCCGCTTTGCCGATTGCTTGCATGAGTGTTGCCCCGAGTTCAACATATGCATAGATGATGGTCTCGACGTTTTCCGTCCACTCGGCCCGATACAATTTCGCCCCCTCTACTTCGTCGATAACAGCGGTGTTTGTCACAGAGGAATCGTCCTGAAACGCATCTTCAAACGCTGCGTGATCACGACCACTCACCCAGAAATAAGGCATAATCCGATCTTCCATCGTTGCCACAACCTGTTCGATCTCGACGATCATCTGCGGTGTCGCTGTGAGTGCGTGGTTCAGTGCGAAATCATCTGACTTGACGGAAAAATCGGCAATAATGCTCATACCGCTGGTTGGGGGTCAAGCACAATAAGTTGCAATCGGAATAGCGTGTCTCTGTACTATCCACATAGGGTGTTC
Source organism: Natronoglomus mannanivorans (assembly GCA_025517485.1). Taxonomy (GTDB): domain Archaea; phylum Halobacteriota; class Halobacteria; order Halobacteriales; family Natrialbaceae; genus Halomontanus; species Halomontanus mannanivorans. The sequence goes on from JAOPKB010000023.1 coordinate 2,005, forward strand.
AGTCCAGACAGAAGGCGTATTATCCGCATATGCCTCTGTGAATAGATGTCTCACAGCCGGTCAGTATCCCTCGGAACCGTTCTGGGTAGTGTAGGGTTCACGGTATTGCTCCTTCTTAGCGACTCTCTCAATGATCTCGTCGTAGTTGCCCTTCTTGTCTTCCCGTTTGTAATGCTCGGAGGTGCGTCGGCGGCCGAGGTCGATCTGTTCAGCCCAATTTGAGGGGCGAACCGGGCGTTTTCGACGGACGATGTCCTATAGTAGCCACTGAACGTCACTGCACGTCTGATCGCACGAGGGCTGTGCGATCTGGTGTACATAGTTTCAGCTGTTACTATAGCTCTGAGCCGGGACTTCGGCATCGTCGACGTGCTCGTACTTGTCCTCGAACTCCTGGATGAGTTGGCCCATCTTGGCGTACCAGTCGTTCAACATCCGCTGCATGTCGCTTGCGATCTGGGTCGGATCGGTCGGGTGGTAGACGTGGTAGTAGCCACCCTGCTCGTAGTTGACCTGCTCTTTCTGGATGAAACCGCTCTGGAGCAATCGCTGGATCGAGCGGTACGCGGTCGACCGCTCGCGGTCTACACGCTCGGCGACTTCGTCGATCGTCAGCGGCTCATCGCTCTCGACCATCGCTCGGAAGCACTCTTTGTCGAGCTGTTTGAGACCGTGGATACACTCCAGGAGACCTTCACACTCCATATCTTGCTGGAGTTGTTCTGACATCGAATCTGGCATGGTACTGTCTCGAGGTAGGAACCGAGCCGGTATAAGGGTTGTGTGAATATTGTGCAATCTCGATGAGCTGGTCCGGAGGCCGACGGGAGAGAGTCGACGCCGTCAGTCCGCCGACGTTGCGGCAGCCGTCGACTGCTCACGCATCGCCGTGATCGTACTGTAGATCACGGCCCCGCTGACCAGCAGCGCCGAGAGCATGATCAGCGCGAAACTGATCGTGCTTAGCACGTCGATCGCCAGATAATCGCCGGCCTGGCGGAACGCCACGGCGACGGACCCGCCCAGCAACATCAGCCCGAAGTAGATCTTGATGTCGCCTTCGTCGACGATGCTCGTGGCGGCCGATCCGATGCGAGCGCCGAGTGCGCTGCCGGCCAAAAGCGGTGCGACGATCGAGAGGTCGACCCCGCCTTCCATCCCGTAGAGGAACGAACCGATCCCGCCCGAGAAGACGATCTCGAACAGGTCGGTCCCGACCGCCACGGGGACGGGAACCCCGATGAGGTAGAACATCGCGGGCATCCGAATGAAGCCTCCACCCACGCCGAGAAAGCCCGACAGCAGGCCCGTCACGAACGCGACGCCCAGGATCATCCACAGCGAGACCTGGATCCCCCCGGCGATCGTGATCATCGGTGGGACGCGATAGGACTGGATCTTCTTCGCGATATCCGGGATCGCATCCGGATCGATCTCCTGGTCCGCGGCCTCGTGGTGGCCGCCGCTGTCGTCATCACCGTCGTTGTTGAGCGCGTTGTACGTGACGAACAGGCCGATCGCCCCCAGCAGGACGACGTACGTCACGCCGATGACGCCGCTGGCGAGTCCGAGCTCCTCGAGGTAAAACACCCCAATGCGGCCGACCTCGATACCGACGGAGGTCCCGACGATCATCAGCCCGCCGAGTTTGTAGTCGACCTGTCCCAGATCGTGGTGTTTCAGCGTCGCGATGACGGCCGTCCCGAAGACGAAGGCCATTCCACTCCCGACGGCGACTCGGGCAGGATACCCCATCACGAGCAACGCAGGCGTGACGAGGAACGAGCCACCCATGCCGAAGAAGCCGAACAGTACGCCGACCATGAAGCCGAAGCTCACGAACAAGGCGAGCACCGTCAGTGCGATTCCAAACAGTTCCATCTATGCGTTCTCGATCCGCTCGATAATCGGGTCTGCTGCGACCTGTTCGACGACACCGTAGCCCACGTAGAGGACGATCGCCTCGAGGAAGACGGCGCCGACGAGCACGCCTGCCCGTACCGGTGGTGAAAGCGTCGCGAGATCGATCATCGATTCCGACCTCCATCCGATGGTTGTGTGCAGCTCATGATTTTCTACTCACTACTGTCTATCCGGAGGATGCGTATAATGCTTTTGGGCTTATTGTACAATATTACTGCGAGCTATCTCACGGCTATCCAACCGAAATATCTCTATACGTTATGTGGATATAGACATCCGGATGATACCGACGTCTATCGCTCGGGCGCGGCCGGACCCTCCTCGACCGCTCGTCGCGACCGGTCGGCCAGGTCGTCGAACGACACTCCGGTGAGATCGTTCCACGAGTTCCTGCTCGAGCCCGCACTCACGACATGGTATTGAACAGTGGAAACAATATTATGTCGTCGGAATCTACGGAGAGTATGAAAGCGATCTGTGCAACCGACCTCTCTGCCGCCAGCGAGGCGACCATCGAGAACGAGACCTGCCTCGAGTGTCTCGGGCGAATCGGCGTCGAGGAGATCCACCTCGTGACCGTCATCCCGTCGAACGTCCACGCCGGTATGCCGGGGATGGATTTCGAAGGTCGACGCGAGCGAGCGCTCGAGCGGTATCGGGACGTGATCGAAGACGCTGGCTTCGACGTCGAGGCACACGTCGTTCGCGGGACGCCACATCGGCGGATCAACGGCATCGCCGAAACCGTCGGAGCGAGCCTCACGATCGTCGGCTCGCGAGGGAAGAGTCCGCTCGAGAACCGCGTCATCGGGTCGACCGCGCGCAATCTCGCGCGGACGACGGTCGTCCCGTTGCTCGTCAACCGCATCGAACGTGGAGCGGACGAGCCGAACGTCCTCCGCGAACACCTATTCCGGCGGGTGCTGTACGCGACGGACTTCTCCGAGAACGCCGAGCGGGCGTTCGAGGCGTTCTCGTACCTTCGACACGCCACACAAGAGGCGACGCTGGTCCACGTCGAGACGCCGAAGGACCCGGAACTCCCCGAAGGGGGTGATCCCGAAGCGCGACTCGCCGAGTTGTCGACCGAACTCGAGGACTGGGGGCTCGAGACGCGAACCGAAGTCCGGCGGGGCGATCCCGCCGACGAGATTCTCGCCGCGGAAGATGAGTACGAGCCGACGGTGATCCTCGTCGGATCGCGCGGTCACAGCAGGCTCCGCCGACTGTTGCTCGGGAGCGTCTCCGAAGACGTCGTCGCACGGGCCGACGGGAACGTCATGCTCGTCCCGCCAGAGCGGCTGGCCTGACGCCGGACGAACCGGATTCGACCGATCGGGTCAAAAACGCGCATCGGTCGCGTTCGAGGGCGTCGACGTGGCTTTCGGCGAACCAGCGCGCGATCGGACTCTCGGCACGGTGCAGGACGGCACTACAGGTTGACTCGGTTACTGCGAGCGCCGACGCGACGTCCGTCAGCGCCGCTTCGCGAGGGACGTCGTAGTATCCCGCATCGAGAACGTATGCGCCGTCGACGCGAGACGCGTGTCGAGAACACCCTCGAGACGCTTCACGAAGTGGTCGTCGAACCCGTGGACAGCCCGCCTCCCCCACCACACCTTCGCCTCCCCCGTGAGGCGGGTATTCCGACCGTGTCGGACGACGAATTCGAGACAGTTCTCGACGAACTCGAGACACGACGGCGACTACTGTACGGACTGATCGAACCCGACGCTCGAGAGTGGCCGTTCCGGAGGACCGACTGAGCCCCCTGTCGGGGGCTGATCGTTCCCGGTGATCGGTATCCACCATATCGTTCAATACTCTGGGGATCGAAGGACGACGTATGGCAACTGACGATACGCTGGTTCGAACACTGTTGATCGTTATCGCCGCGATCCTGCTCCTACCGCTTCTCATGATGGCGCTCGCGATGCCCTTCATGGGCGTCTGGGGCGGCGGCCACATGTGGAACGGCGGTGCGTGGGGCGGCAGCGGAGCCACGTGGATGTGGGTACTGATGTCGATCGCTCCGTTACTGGTGATTCTCGGTATCGGATACCTCCTGTTCAACGCAGTTCGACAGTCTGGAACGCAACGGACGGATCCTGCACTCGAAGAACTGAGAGCCGCCTACGCTCGCGGTGACCTCACGGACGAGGAGTTCGAAAAACGCCGTGAACGCCTGCAACGAGAGAAGTAGTGGTCGAGGAGCGGTCGCTCGCAATCGGTGAACACTGGGTGGGCGACTACGCCGAAATCGACAGTGCGTGATGGAGCCAGCACTCGCAACGGTACGTACGAGTGGAAACTGTCACCGGAACGCGACCGACCCTGACGGTGAATCGAGTCGCCTCTAATCGAGTCGCCGACTCGGGTGTTGGCTCACGGGTTCGCGACTGTTCCTCGATCGTCCAGCGGACGGGGACCGTGACGATCGTGTTCCACCGGGAGCGTGAACGAAAACGTCGAGCCCTCGTGTGGCTCGGACTCCACCCAGATCTCGCCGCCGTGTCGCTCGACGATCCGTCTGCACAACGCCAATCCGAGTCCCGTTCCCGGCCGTTCGTCGGGGCCGTGAAGCCGTTGGAACACCTCGAAGATGCGCTCCTGTTCCGCCGAATCGATACCGATTCCGTCGTCGTGGACACTGACGACCCACTCGTCGCCGTCACGTTCGGTCGTGATCTCGACTCGCGGGGCCGAAGCGCTGTACTGGATCGCGTTCGAGACCAGGTTCTGAAACAGCTGTCGTAACTGTCTTTCGTCGCCGTGAACACGCGGAAGCGCGTCGGCTTCGATCGCGGCGTCGGTTTCCTCGATTTTCAGTTCCAGATCCTTCCGAACGGCGGCTAGTACCTCGTCGAGGTCGACCGGTGCAAAGGGCTCACCCTGCGTATCGATCCGCGAATACTCGAGTAGCCCGTCGATCATCTCTTTCATACGATCCGCCCCGTCGATTGCGTATGCGAGGAACTCCTCGCCGTCGTCGTCGAGGTCGTCGCCGTACCGACCGTCGATGAGTTGCAGGTAACTCGACACCATTCGAAGGGGCTCTTGCAGATCGTGGGAGGCGGCATACGCGAACTGTTCGAGTCGCTCGTTCGAGGCCTCGAGTTGCTCCTGCACCCGTTCGAGCTGTCGATTTTTCTGCTCGAGTGCGTGCGCACGCGTCTTCGCTCGTCCGTCGGACAGTCCGACGGCGAAGCCGGCGACGGCACTAAACCCAGTCAGAATGGGGATCGACCGTGTCGGGTTCGTGAGGCCCGTGTCGGGCTGAACGTGGTACAGGCCCAGGATGGCGAGCATGACCCCGATACCGGCGAGACTGCGCCACAGAATCGCAGTATGGAATCGTGGATGGATCTCGGTTCGAGACAGCCGGTAGCCGCCGACCAGAAGTACCAGCCCGGAACCGCCGACGAAGCTGAACACGACGAGCACGGCGACGATGGAGCGGTTGTGTGAGGTCGGCACGATCGACATTCCAACCGCGAGGAGGACGTAGAATACGCCGAGAACCATGATCGACGTTCTTCCGTCAATAGTTGGTGATGCGGCCTTCTGGGTTGCCATCAAACTTGATCAGCGTTGCATTCCATACCCAATAACCATTTGGAATTGAATCTACCCGTTTCGGCGATCAGTCGACGAGTGGTTCGCACTTCGTAACGTCGAACCTGCTGGAGACGACGAACCGAGTACCACTGGGGCAGAATCAGGTCTCCCGTTCGTCGACCTCCGGTGAGGGAGTCGTAATCAGCGATTTGAACACTTTCTGCTGAGCCCGCCGGAGGTGCTAGTGGAACGTCGGCGGCGCGATCTCGAGCGATTGGGCGACGTCCTCGCCGATCGTTCGCCGTGGCCACTTGAAGAGCCCGGATCGGTAGGCGGCCTCGAGGGTCGCACGCTGACGGTCAGTGAGGTCAGTTCTCAGGACGTGACGAGCGCGTTCACGCTGTCGGCTGCGTCCGCAGTCGCGGTTCCGTAACCGAGGTACTCGTCGTTCCCGATCGGGGACACACGCTCTGCAGGAGGGTCTCAAATGAGTCGACCGAAACAGTTCGTGAGACCGGGGTACTGGTTCAGTCTCGATACACGGAGTCTCTCGAGTACTCGTGACCCAGAGAAGACGAGTGAACTACCCCACCCTACTCGCTCACGGCTATGCCGTTCGGTCCTTGAGAACGAGGCATTCTCGCCTACTTTCAGGTGAAATATCGCGTCGGACAGATCCACTCACCCCACTACTTCCGCTGTTAATCGACTCTCACGATACGTGTACCTGAATACGACAAGTCACAGCGTCGCGAATTCTTCACCCGAATCGGGAAGATATTCGACGATACTTCGGTGGGCACCGAACTCGCTGATGAGCGTCTGGAGAGCGTCGACGACGGTCGCGATATCACGGGTGAGCTCGTGTTCACGGTACGTGCCCCCGTCCTGACCGCGGTGTTCCATGCGCGAGAGTGTGAGGTTGAGAATCTCGAAATCGGAGAGAAAGCTCCGCATTCGACGGGCCGTGCGAGGATCTCTGTTCTGGAACTCGCTGAGTTCCTTGTACCGCTTTCCGATAAAGCGAGAGAAAATCATCAGGGTTGGTATTATTGGAAGAAGAGACTGTATTGTGGGAGAAGTGACTTTGATTCTGAAGGAACACACCCCATCGTTTCCAGTATTAGCGTTCAGCGTTCGCTCACGTTGATCGACACCCCACTGTTTCCAGTTCGCTCTTCCGTAGGAGATTGTTGATACAGACGCGACCACTAGAGGTAAGGTCAAAACCAGTCTTGTGAGTGGCTTTGTTCCCAGATTCTGTTTCTACCCGACTAGCGTAGAATCGCAAGACAGCTCTACATCAACAATGTACTACACAAGAGCGTGCCACTATTTTGATTCACAGTCTCGTGTCGTCCGCTTCCAGTCGGCCAGTTCGACAGCGTACTTCGCGACCGACTCGAGTCGGTCAGATGATCATCTCTCGAGAGATCCTTCCGATCCCCCAGTCGCTCTGGCGCCGGGGGTTTCGAGAATTTCGAGAAGAGAGGAAAGATTAGTGCCTGTAACCGACGAGGTACAACAACCCACTCGTCACCCGACGAACGGTGGCGAAGCTAAGCTATTTACTCGTCGAATCCGACGTCGTGAGTGTGTTACTGACAGGAACCGTACTCGCGGACTCGTCGACGGTCATCGACGACGGGGCCCTCCTCGTCGAGGACGACCGGATCGAGGCCGTCGGCGAGCGCTCGGAGCTCGTCGCACAGTACCCAGACCGCGAACGCCAGGGGTACGACATCCTCATGCCCGGACTCGTCGGCGGTCACATCCACTCCGTCCAGAGCCTCGGTCGGGGCCTCGGCGACGACACCGCACTTCTCGAGTGGCTGTTCGAGTACGTTCTCCCAATGGAAGCGAGTCTCGACGCCGAGCAGATGCGGATCGCCGCGGAACTCGGCTATCTCGAACTGATCGAGAGCGGGGTGACGACCTGCGTCGACCACCTCTCCGTTTCCCACGCCGACCAGGCGTTCGAGGCGGCCATCGAGATGGGAATCCGCGGCCGGATCGGCAAGGTGCTGATGGACAAAGACTCCCCGACGGGGTTGCTCGAGGAAACCGATCGGGGGCTCGCGGAATCCGAGCGACTCATCGAGGCCTATCACGGTGCGGCCGACGGACGCATCCAGTACGCGGTCACACCGCGGTTCGCCGTCTCCTGTACGGAGGCGTGTCTTCGCGGGGCGCGTCGACTGGCCGACGCCTACGACGGCGTCCGAATTCACACGCACGCGAGCGAGAACAGAGAGGAGGTCGCCACAGTCGAGTCGGAGACGGGAATGCGAAACATCCACTGGCTCGACGAAGTCGGGCTCACCGGCGAGGACGTCGTCCTCGCCCACTGCATCTGGACGGACGAGAGCGAGCGCGAGGTCCTCGCCGAGACCGGAACGCACGTCACCTACTGTCCCTCCTCGAACATGAAACTCGCAAGCGGCGCCGCACCGATCGTCGACTACCTCGAGCGCGGGATCAACGTCGCGATCGGCAACGACGGCGCGCCGAGTAACAACACGATGGATCCGTTCACCGAGATGCGCCACGGCTGTTTCCTCCAGAAGGTCGACGCGCTCGACGAGCAGGTGCTCCCGACGGACACGATGTTCGAGCTGGCGACGATCAACGGGGCCCGTGCCGCCGGCTTCGAGGACGTCGGGAAGCTGAAACCGGGGTGGAAAGCCGACGTGATCGGACTGACGACGGACCGAACCCGTGCGACGCCGCTGCACGACGAACGCTCGCACCTGGTCTATTCGGCCCACGGCGACGACGTCGTGTTCACGATGGTCGACGGCGAGGTACTGATGGAAGACGGCGAGGTGACCGTCGTCGACGTCGAACGCATCCGGCGACGCGCGAACGCCGTCGATCTCGACCTCGAGAGCGAGCGCACGGCGGATCACTCACACACCCGCTCCTGAGCTGGGACTCTCGTACTCGAGTGGTCGGCCGAAGCAGAGGCCGGACGAAAAGAGTCCACAGATGGCGGCGAGATCAGGAACTGCGAGAGCGTCGTGACGGTACTCGAGTCCTCACAGATCGGCCTGCTCGTCGACGTCGCGTCGGATACCGGGGTCTGCGACTGGAATGAGGGCCGCGTCGTCGTGAGATTCGATCAGGTGGCGACCACCTCGGTCGCCGGTGACGGTCGTGAGCGCGTCGAAGTGGGCGGCACCGAACAGTACTGGATTGCCGCGCTGGCCGTCGATCGACGGTGCCAGAATCGATCCCGTTCCCCTCCTGTAGGCCGCGCACAACTGATCGATCGTCTCGGGGTCGACCCACGGCATATCTCCGAGCGCGAACACCGCGGCGTCCCACTCTAGTTCGTCGGCCGCCCGCGCTCCGATCCGAACGGAGGTGCTCTGGCCGGCTGCGTACTCCGCGTTGTACCGAACGTCGATGTCGGCGCTGACACTGAAGTCGACTCCGAGCCCGTCGTCGAGAGCAGCCTCGACACGATTGGTTTCGTGACCGACGACGACCACGACTCGAGTGAGAGCAGCCGACAGGAGTGTCCGGACAGCGTGAACCACCAGCGGGGTACCATCGACGGTCGCCAGCAGTTTGTTCTCCTCGCCGAAGCGTCGACTCCGGCCGGCGGCGAGGACGACGCCGCCGATTTGACCGTCGTCGCCGGAGTCTACCGTGTCCGCTTCGTTTACATCCGCGTCTCCGTTCGCATCTGTATCTCCGTTTGCGTTCGCGTCTGTATCTCCGTTTGCGTTCGCGTCTGTGTCCCCGTTTGCGTTCGCATCTGTATCTCCGTTTGCGTTCGCGTCTGTGTCCCCGTTTGCGTTCGCGTCTGTACCCTCGTCTTCGTTCATATCAACCAGCCCCTCTCACGTGATTACGTCGGAGATTGACGATAGACAGGTATGAAGGTAGGGGTGAACCTGCGAACCGAGGTGTGTACGACGTCTCTCGCTCTTCCCAGATGACAGGCGTGGACGAGGCGACGAGTCCGCCATCTCGTAAAGTCGAGTAGTACCTCGATCGGTCCGATCGGACGGGCAGCGCTCGAGTAATAAACCAGTAGTGTGTCAATTCGTATCTGCAATCAGAGGAAGGTCTATCCTCACTGAACACCATCTGAATGATATAATATTCTGTTACAACCATACGTATGTAACAGGTTTGCAACCGGTAGACGAGACACCGACAGAGTCGACGCGTCATTCTATCGATTGGCCGAAAAGTCACTCTGTGTCAGTCTCGTACTCTCTGGGGGGCCAAGTGTTGGCGTACTTCAGGTCTTCGATGTCTCGTTCTAACCGTTCGACGTGGTTCTCGAGTTCCGCCTCGCCCAATTGGGTCAGCCGCTGGAACTCGACCGGGCACCGTGTGACGAGTCCCTTCGTTCCATCCTCCCGTTCGCGGCGGACGAGCTCTTCTTTCGTCTCACGCAGTTCGTGTTTCAGGTGTTCGATTTCGGTATCGGTCATACTCACCTATCGTCCGGGCCACTGCCCGCTTGCCTTCCCTAGCCCGCTGGCGAGGTTCGGTGCGGACAGTTAATCACCAGACGATAGATCCATCGTCATCTGAGAACGCATCTCCCTCGAGAGAGGTTGGTCAAACGTGTATACTTTCTGTTAGTTTGATGGTCACACGCTGAGGCGATTCGTTGCCGATCACTTTCGTGGCCAGGTCGAAGAACAGGGGACACCCCACTGCTTCCGCTGTTAAGCGTCGCTCTCACCACCGGCGTAACGGCGACGATTCACAACGTGGGATACTCACCACATCGTGAACTTCGTCGACGAGACATCGATGCACACCGAACTCGCTGATGAGCGTCTGGGGGTGTCGACGACAGCCCCACTGTCACGAGTGCATTCGTGTTTGTAGTCCGTGTGGTCAGCCCCGTTTCTGTATATTCCGTTCGAACGAGATCACCAGCCCTTCGGGGACGCACGATGGGTGATCGAACAGCACCACATTCTGGACCGGGTTGAGCAGACAAAAGAAGAGATCGTCCTCGAGTCCGCTCCGGTCGACAGTCGATCCACGATTCGGTTTCTGACCGGAGGTGGTGTAGTCACCATCGAGAACGGATCACAAACGGAACCGATGACGTCACTCGAAGGAAGGAGTAACCTATCTCTCGAGTTCGCGAAGTCGGGAGGGACACGACTGCAGGAGACGGGAACGGTCCTCGTCCTCGGAGACAGGTGAGATGCCCGACTGGGGAGAGATGAAGCGAAGCGACATCCAACACACCCACCCCACGAGTTCCGCTGTTAGTGGATGAACGACGGCACCACCCCCATGTGAGGGGGTGTTTTGTCGTTTGGTGATGAACGTTCTACGGATATGGTTTTTAGCCCACCTACTTAACACTATACTAGTATTCTAGAAAGCTATTGGCGGACTCGGTGGGACTCGGCCGAGAACCGACCGCTAGAATATTCTGCTAACAGCGGAAGCAGTGGGGTGGGTGTGGAACACCCACCCTACTTACTACGACCGTACTCACAACTCGCTAACAGCGGAAGTAGTGGGGTTACGCCGCCGTATTCAACAACTCCGACAGCCCAGCTTTCACACTCGAGACCGACTGATCCAGCTCGTGTTGTTTGTACTTACCACCTCCTTTTCCACGGTTTACCTGAGTCGACGAGGTGATACCGAGGGTCTCTAACTCGGCGAGGTACTCGCGAACTGCACGATCGGACACAGGATCAGTTCCCTCTCGTTCGCACAGCACCTCATAGGGTTCACGGACGTCACGTGTTCGAGCCGGCGTCTCTCCCTGTTCTGCGAGGATCGTCAACGCCCACAGGACGAGTTGGCCGTGCATCGAGTAGTTGCTGATCCCCTCGATAATTTGGTCGGTCTGTAACCGCTCGCGAGCTTCACGGACGTGCCCCTCCGTGACCAGTTCTGTATTCATCTCTCGTGCGATATCACCACTCTCGAGGAGGAGATCCAGCGCCTGGCGGGCGTCCCCGGAATCCTTTGCGCCGTAGGCTGCACACATCTCGATAACGCCATCGTCGAGAACGTCGTCCTCGAACGCGACCGCTTCACGCTGGCGGAGCACTTCACAGAGTTCGTTCGCGTCGTAGGCGCTGAACGAGACTTCCTTCTCACAGAGGCTCGAGCGTACTTTCGAACTGAGCTGATTACGAAAGTTCAGGTCGTTCGAAATCCCAATCACGCCGAGCCGTGCGGTCGTCACGTCGCCGTTCGACCGAGCCCGCGGCAGTTTGTACAGGAGACTGTCGTCACGAATGTGATCGACCTCGTCGAGGACGATGAGAATCGTGCCGCCGAGCTTGTCGAGTTCCTCGAACAGGAACTGGTAAACCGACGCCTGCGGATAGCCAGTATTCGAGATCTGATTCGCAGGGTCACGGAGTTCGTTCACGAGGGCGACTGCGGTCTGGTAGCTCGAGTTCAACCCGTCGCAATTGATCTCGACAGTGTGGAGATCGAGTTCGTCGACGTCGTCCGCATCGCGCTCGAGGAGCTGGAGGAGGAACCGAGTGGCCGCAGTTTTTCCGACGCCGCTTTTTCCGTAGAGAAAGATATTGGATGGCGTTTCGCCTTCGATCACCGGCTGAAGCGCGGCGTGATATTGTTTGAGTTCCTCGTCGCGGCCGACCAGTTCGTCGGGCGTCCACTCCTCGAGGAGTGCCTCACGCTCCTGGAAGATGCTCCCCGTCGGCTTGAAACTGAAGTCTGTCATTGCGTGACGTGTCTCGTTGCAGGCTCTTAACCTTTGGTTCCGCTGTTTCCGCTGTCCCCAACCACTTATAAATACTCGACCCCACTTCTTCCGATGTTAGCCTGAATTTTCTACGTGGCTGATTGAAATGGAGACGTGCCTGATTGAAACAGAAATCTTCCTCGAGGATTCGGTAGCGCGGGCACATCGATCCGGACAACTACTCCACGAGTTCCGCTGTTAGCGATTTTCCGGTCGTGATCGTCTCGAGACCGTTTCAGTGAGGTGTCGTGCAATCCACTTCAGGGTCGAACACTGATCGTGTCGTATACACACGGCATCTCTTTTATATTGTGCCGAGGAATCGAGAGCTATGGTATCCGTACGTGGCTTTTACGAACAGTTCGATGAGTGGAGTCGAAACCTTTCTCGGATTCAGTACGCCGTTTTCGTCGGTGTTGCTTCCAGCCTGAGCTTCTTCGTGGTCAGCGCCGTATTCGGTGACGGAATGGCCCTCGGTGCTGTCGCGTTCGGAGCCACGATGACCATCCTCCTGTACGTATTCAATACGAATCCAACCTCGTCCTCGTGAACTACCCCTGCCTTCTCACTCGCTTGCGATCGTTCCTCGAGGCAGGAAGCCTGCCACCGAAAGCAGCGGGATGCCCCGCGCCACCCCACAAGGGATAACTTCACTATTGTCGACCGATTTCTTCTGAGTATGTCTCGTGGAATCGGTGAGTTCGGGCCGATTCAGGAACTGCTTCCTGAATGGGCTGCGATACTCATCGCTCTCGTCACGCAACTCGGTGACGTCTGGTTTCTCGGATTGCTCGTTGGTCTCGTCTATTGGCTCCACGCAGAGAAACGGGAGGATGCCGCTGTCATCCTCGGATTTACGATCGCGGGACTCGCGCTCATCAGTGCCCTCAAACACGTATTCGGGTTGCCCCGGCCCGATCAGCCACTGGTGGCACTCGAGACGCTTCCGTGGATGATCCAACCGCTCTACGAAGCGACTGCGATGGCCAGTGGCTACGGATTCCCGAGCGGGCACGCGCTAATGACGACGATCGTCTACTTCGGGCTGGCACATCGCCTCTCGATCAGTACTCCTCGCCGGCGATTCGGGATCGCAGGACTCGTTATCGCAGCCGTCTGTTTCTCACGAGTCGCCCTCGGCGTTCACTACCTCGTCGACGTGGTCGCCGGAGTCAGTGTCGGAATCGTCTTTTTGCTCGGTGCAGAACGCCTCTTGACTCGCTACTCGTCCGATCAGGGGACCGTCGCGTTCACGCTCGCAGTTGGTCTCAGCGCGATCAACCTCGCCGTCGGTGGCGTGGACAGCGACGGGATCCTGTTACTCGGGGCCGCACTGGGGACGTTCGGTGGCTGGCAACTCATCGTCCTCGGACAGCGACTCTTCGCGATCGATCGCCCGTCGGAAGCGACCCGCCCGCTCGTCGTTCGCGGCGCGCTCGCAGGTGCCGCGTTGGGACCGCTCGTGCTCTCTCTGGAAGCGTTCTCCCTCTTTTCGATCGCCGCTCGTGGCGGCGCGGTGGGCCTCGCACTCGGTGTGTTCATCACGATTCCTGTCCTGCGACACTCGAAGCACGCATCCCGACTCTGGACGGCACTCGTCTTCTGGTCGACGATGGCGGCTCTCGGCCTTCGCTTCCTGCTATCGCCACGCACGTGGCGACGTGCGCTCGAGCTCGGCCGACGCTACAGCGGGGAGCTTCGACGACGGCTTCGCACGGAGTAGCCAGCCCGGGTATTCGGTTCAGTTTCAGTCCGCGTCTCAGTCTCAGTCTTCGCTTCCAGTCTCAGTGATCGACCCCCTAACTCCTGCGGTCACGGCGACATCGACAGTCGCTCCAGTGACATCGCCATCGACTGTCGCATCACCCTCGAGAACGACGTCACCACCTGCCACGACGTTCCCGTCGACTTCTGTGTCGTGTTGGACGAAGACAGCATCCCCTGCGTCGATCGAACCCTCGACCTCTGCGTCCTCGCGTAAGACGACACGGCCACCCGCTCTCACATCGTCGTCGACTTCCGCATCTCGCTCGAGCAGGACGTGTTCTCCAGCGTCGATCGATCCGTCCACGTCGGCATCTCTCTCGACCAGGACCGATCCCTCGGCGACGATATTGCCGGAGAGATCGAACGCAGTGGGGACGATAACGTCACCATCCGCTCGAATCTCTGTACTGGAGCGCTCGACGGTCGTCGCACGGTCGCGGTTTTCGATCGGTGACGACTCGTCGATGTCGGTCTCGGCGTCGAACGGATTGTAGCTCTGCATCGATCCGAGACAGCCAGCGAGACCGACGGTCAGTACTCCCCCTGAAAGTTGTAGCAAACGACGACGAGTTGGGGCCTCTTTCATTGTCTGCGTTGTGTTCGCTAGTATGAATAAGATTTTGGTGAGGACCACGATAACACGTGGCTTCTCGCTCCTCTCGAGCAATCGTCTTTCCCAGCGGTAGATCACTGACGTAGCAGGCGTCTCGTCAGCTACGCTTCGCAGTCGACGGACGAACTGCGCAAATTGTCACGTCGTTCTTCGAGACAGCAACGTGAGGGAATCCAACGATATTTGTGGGAACTCTTTTAATCGTTCCCCCCAAACTAGTTCCATGAGCAAAACAGCTGAAGCCGATGACCGAGGTCGAATCGTCATTCCCCACGAGATCCGGGAGAGACACGGTGATCGATACCGTGTTGTCGAACTCAGAGATCGAGTCGAGTTGATCCCACTGAACGACGATCCCGTCGAAGGGCTCCGTAATGCTGTCGGTGATGCCTTCGACGACAAATCGATCGTGGAGATCAAACGAGAGTCGCGTGAGGCTGCTCGAGAAGACGCTATCGACGACGTGACCGAGTAGTACAGTGATGATGTACGCTGATACAGACTTCTTTATCGCACTGGTTAAAGACGATGATTGGCTTCAGGACCGCGCAGCCAAGATTGCTCTCGAGAACGAAGGGCAGATCTATACTTCACGGGCAACGTTGCTCGAACTGCTCATGATCTCGGACCGGTTTGCGTTCGATCGGATGGAGGCTCTCGCCTATGCACTCGAAATCGCAGAGATTCCCGAAGACGAAGACGTTCTGTTTCAAGCAGCAGACTATATGGAGCACGATGAACTCACTGCATTCGATGCGTACCACGTCGCTTACGCAGGTGGGAATTCGATTATTTCGTCGGACAAAGCGTTCGATACGGTAACTGACGGTCGTATCGCAATAGAAGAGACGGAGATTGAGTAACTGCCTGCCCCTCTCTACGACGTAAGAGGGACCGATCCCTTGGCTTGACTGGGTTCCCGATTCGGGAGCTACTGACTACGGGTACTCGTTCCCGGAACTCGTCCGACCGTTATCTAAGATCCAAAACATAGACTTAGATCTAAGACTTAGGTAATATCCCACTGTCGAAGATCAAGCCAACCGGACCCACGACTCCGTGAAACGCTGTCGCCTGGGAACCAGTTCTGTATTCGAATTCGTCGAGGGACCACACTTTCCGACGTAATGGAGACCGTCGAATTCACGGAGTAGAGTGGATATAAGAGGCAGTTGCTCCGGAAACAGTGGGGAGGGGTCGATCACACGGGCTGTGCGTCGTCGATGTCCCGCTACATCGACCACTCACTCGAGAACTCACTTGTCTGTCTCACTCACGCCCGACTTCGCACGTAGGCGTTCTCCTGCATCCGGGCACCGTCCGTCGAGTTCCGAACGACGACCGCGACCAGATCACGACGATGGTGACGACGTGGTCCACGCTCGAGTCTCTCCCTCTCCATCGACGGTGACCTCACTGCCGACGTCGTCGAACGTGATGCCACCGTAGGCAACACTGCTTTTCGGCCCTGAATAGATGCCTGCACTACCACACTTTGCTGCACGCGCGGTCGTGAGCGTCACGTCGACGTTGTCCCGGAACCGGAACGCCTGGTCTCTCGCTCCGGTCGCCGTGATCGTGCTCATCTTCAGATCGTCCGTATCGTCGACGACGACGGAGTTCGTGAACTCGCCCTCGATACTGACGTTCGAGATCGCTGCGCCATCGACGCCGCTCGCGTACAGTCCCGATCCGTCGGCCAGCGCGCTGTCGTCGGTCCGGATCGTGACGTTGCTGATCGTCAGCTCTCGTCGCCCGCTCTTGGTGTGCCCGAGCGAGATCCCTCTCGCGTTGTCGAGACAGGAGACGCGGTCGATGGTCAGGTCCTCGAGCAGAGCGCCGGAATCGGCCCTGATCGCCGCGTACTGACAGCCGGTAATGTAGCCGTCTTCGATCGTAATCGACTCGTTTCCGTCGCGATGGAGGTGGACGCCGTAGGCCGGTTCGTTTGCCGGGTCGATCTCGAAGTTCTTCAGGGTGCAGTTGCCGGTCGGCGTATCGTCGTCCGCGACGAGTGCGACGCTGTCTCCATCCCAGATGGCGTTTGCCGACGTGCCGTCGTTCTGGTTGTCGAATTGCAGTGGCGCGTCGGCGTCGCCTTCGCCGCCGCGAGTTGCCCAGTATCCGTCGACGACGACGTTCTTCGACGAGACGATGTCGACGTGATGGAAGTAGATGTCGTCACCGTAGATATTCTCCAGCCGAACGTTCTCGGCGTGAGCAGGCATAATGCCGTTCGCTTCCGGCGCGTCGATGCGAACGTCGCAAACGCCCCAGTTCGACGCGCCGTCGTATCCCGTCTCGTCGTATCCCCTGTTGGAGAGTAGCGCTCGCCCCTCCTCGCCGGAAGGTCGCGGGCCCTCGAAAACGGTCGAGCGGCCGGCTCCCAACACGATTGTATCGTCTCCTACCAGTGGCGTCCGCTCGAGGAGATACCGCCCCGGCGGGAAGTACACGATGCCGCCACCAGCCCGGTCGACGTCCTCGAGAAGATTGTGGACGGCTTGCCCGACCTCGGTGTTCCCATCGCCTTCGATCCCGTGTGCCTCGACGTTCCACACCGGCGTTTCCCTCGACCGAGCGTGGCCAATGGTCGCCGTCTCGAAGTGACTCGTCCCCGGAACGGGCTGTTCGGCGCTCCCCCGACCGCTGAAGTACACCCAGTCCTCGCTCGAGGCGTCCCACCGCCAGGTAATCCCCTGGTCGGTCGCGTGATAGAGCTGGTCGTCGTAGTCGCCCTCCGGTGGCCGTTCGGCGATCGCCCCGTCCGGGATCGTCCGCTCGCCGTTCGATCGGTCTGTACATCCCGCGAGCGAGACGGACGCTCCTGCCGCCCCGACGAGGAACGCTCGCCGGCGTAGCTCGGATTCGTTCATGATTTCAGACCAGTCACGTTATTTATAAGTAGTTTGTGACCCGACCGCTCGAGGCGGTCGTGACCTCGAGACACTGCGTTACCCCACAAGTCCACTCGAAATATTTCGTGGGGTAACGACGAAACCGACTAGAGTCACTCGAGCGACGACCACGTTATCGGCGGCATCCGCTCTCGACACCTGGGCGTCGTTCGAGTACCCCTCCAGAAACGAGCCTCCGACTATCTGTTCTCGACGATCTCTCCAGCTCCGAGATCCAGTTCGTCTTCCAGAGCCTCGAGAAGCTCTTTCCCCTCCGAGTGAAGTTCGTTCGCTCGCTCGAGGGAGACCTCGCCGTCCTCGAGGTGTGAGATTATCTCCTCGAGTCGGTCCATTTTCTCGGAGATCGATGCGTCGGCCGCCGGTTCTGGTGGGGTGTCGGTCATAGTTCTCACAGGAGGATGTATCCGAGCAAGCCGAGGACCAAGAGGAGAAGGACGGCGATCGCGATCCGTTGTCGCCGACGCGACTGCTCGTACTCCGTGGTCGCAACAGCCTGCTCCTGTTCGTGTCGTTTCCGTTGCTCGAGCGTCTCGAGTGCGTGGTCGAGACGGTTGTCCAGTGTCGTGAGGTGCTCGGCGGCGAGCGCCTCGAAGGCGCGATCGAGGTCCGTCGAGAGCCGCGTGAGTTCTCCGGACACGCGCTGTTCGTAGGCGCCGTTCAACTCACCTTCGACGGCTTCCAGACGGGACTGGGCCGTCCGCCCGTAGGCCGTCTCCAACCGCGCCGACGCGTTCGTGAGTTGTTCCTCGAGGCGCGCTTTCTTCGGGACGATCTCACCGGCGTGAGTCGGCGTCATCACCCGCCTGTCCGCAACTTCGTCGGCGAGCGTTCGGTCGTTCTCGTGCCCGACGCCGACCACGATCGGCGTCTCCGTGTTGTGAATGACCCGACATAGCGGCGTCTCGTTGAACACGCGAAGGTCCTTCTCCGATCCGCCGCCTCGCGTGAGAACGATCACGTCGACGCGAGCATCGTCGTCGAGTTCGCTGATCGCCTGCATCATCGAGAGCATCGCATCGTCGCCCTGGACGCTGGTGTGCTGGACGACGATATCGACGCCGGGATACCGACCGTGGATACTCGTCACCGCATCTTTTCGCGCGTCGCTATCCACGCTCGTGACGATGCCCACTCGACGAGGAAACGCCGGGAGCGGCCGTTTCGTCTCCTCGTCCAACAGCCCGTCCTCCTCGAGTATGCGGCGGTTCTGCTGGTAGATCTGCTGGTACGCTCCCTCGCCGATTTCGACCACGTCTTCGACGATGACGGACACACTGCCGTTGGCCGCGTAGTAGGAGAGATCACCCTTGACCGCGGCTTTCGTCCCGTCGTCGAGTTCCCCGCCCTCGCCCTCGCCCCCGCCGAGCGAATCCAGTCGATAGCTGTAGATCACGCAGTGGAGCGTCGATCCCTCGTGAACGAGATCGAAGTGGGCGTGTCCGTTCCCCGAAATCCCGTAGTCCGAAACGTCGCCAACGACGTAGTCGTACCGGAGCGCCGACGAATTCTCGAGGAGCGTGCCGATCTCGTCGTTGAGGGCGTCGACGAACGTGACGTCCTCGGTATCGAGAACGTCGTGAAGCGTCTCGAGGGTCGCTTCCGAATCGTCATTATTTGGGAACGATTCGACACCCATTATCTCCCTTCTGAGGCCACCAGTACAAAAATTCTCGCTTCAGCGACGTCCATTTCGGCGATCGATGACGGGTACTCGATTCGACTCGACGTTATCGCGACGATGTGAACCCGTATCGACACGAGTGCCACTCGAGCGGCGTCGTCCGACTCGCTACTGCCGGGTATCGACTGGCGCAGGTATCGGTATCGTCGGCAAGAAGAGACCCGATTCACCCTCTCTCGATCGGTTCCGTGCCGACGAGGTCAGCTCTCGTCCGATTCCGAGTACAACGTCCGCGCAATCGGTAGCACGTCGTCCACCTCCTCGTATCCCGCCGCACGCACGGCCGCGTTCTTCAGGTCGATATCGCGCTCACCACCTCTGGGGACGTCGCTCGGGCCGCCGAGATGAAGGTCGGCGCGCCACGCGCTCAGTACTTCGGCGACGACGATCCAGTCGAGGTCGTCGAACGAATCGACCGTCCGATCGACCTCTGCGGGTTCGACGGTGAACAGCGACCGAATATCCGCTGGTTCGTGGTCCGATCGCCTATCCTCGGGCGCTGCCGGCTCGGTTCCGTCCCACCGGTAGTCGGTGTGTTTTCGAATGTCCTCGCCGAGGACACCCGCTTCGGCGACGATCGCCGGTAGTAATCCGCGAGCGTACTCGACGCGATCCTCGAGGAAGTTCGAGAACGTGTAGTAGCTCCGCGTGACCTTGACGATCGCTTCCGCGATCAGGAGCCAGTCCTGCCGGTGGAACACGTCCGGGGAGAGGTCGCCCGACGAGGGATCGACCGGAACTCGACGTTCTCGGATCGTGTCGTCCTCGTCGATCGCTCTTTCAGCTTCCGCGATAATTTCTTCCGCGGACGGTTCGCAATCGGTCTCGTCCGTTTCGCTACCGTCGTCTGGTGTCTCGTCGTTCATGTCTCGTGTCGAGTGTGTACTCCGTCTCGCGTCGGTTCCGTCTCTTTGCTCCGCCGTCCGTTCTCGCCTCCGCTCCGTATTCCGATCCCTCGGTTTACGACATACCGACCGTCCCCTTCGACACGATGACAGCACAAACTGACACCGTCCGTCGGCTACTTTCCGTCCAATCGACGTTCGGTGTACGGCCGGGTGCTCGAGGGTCGGTGTCTCGACGGGTGGAGACGGCGCTCCAGTCACAGGGCAGTCGAATCGTCGGAGATACCCGTACCAAAGGAACACCCCGAAGCAACGGGGAACACCGTGGGTGCGGGGTGTTCACTCGAACGTCGCTGTCCGGCGACATAATATTTGTGGGCTCTGTTGAAATCCTCTTCTTCAGATACATTGTCGTCTGAAACGTCTGGTCGCTGAAGAGTGCGAACTGACCGTGATGAGTTTCTCAAACTGGTGCCGAATTTTCTTCTATCTCGCTGTTTGGATCCATGCTACACCGAGAGCGACGCCGATTGTCATACCGATAGCTATCCACAGTGCTAAATCGTCCATCGCAACACCGAGGGCAACTGCGATGCCCAGCCCCATCTTATTTCAGGCTCCTCCATCACATTGTTTTTCAGACATATATTCCTCCTCAAATCGCCGGGGGATAAAGCTATTCTCTGTACTGACCACATATGGGTCAGAATACGTCTCTTGTTGAGGATTTCACAGAGCCAAGAAGACATATGCCGCTTGATTTCCATTCAGAGACATGGTCAAATTTACCGAAGGATTGGGCAGCGATGAATTACTCGCCTATTGCGTGGCCTTCGGTATTATTATTGGAATGATGCTCGGGTTTTTCATCGGATCAATCTACAGTAATGGGTTTATCATGGCGATGGGACCCACTATAGGCATCTTTATCGGCTTGGCAGCTTGGTTTATATTGGCTGATCAAGCTGATTATCAAGCCTCGATATGAGGGGCTGTTGTCATTCTGTATTGACTGCTCAGAGTGATCGGTCGATGTTGCGACTGAGACAAGCGATAGTGAGTTCACGGAACTGCTTCCACCAGTGTCGTGAGCGAATGAATGCCCCGTACTTCCGCTTGAGCGTTGAGTTGACCGTCTCTGATTGACTTCGTTGTCCGTAGAGATCAGCGTCTGAGCGTGCGTTCCATGCCCGATGAAGTGACGTGAATTCACGATATTTGATCAGTGGACGAACACCCGAGTCACTCCTCGTCGGATACGATTTCGTTGTAGATCTCGTCCGGTTCTCGAGTGAGCAAGCCACCGAACGCTGCCCGCAGTACGACCGGCCACACCAGCACGACCCCGATGGCGGCGAGTCCGAGCGGCAGAAGGGCGTCCGTCGGCGGTGTGTCGAACCCGTACCGGTAGAACCATCCGAGGGCACCGAAACTAACCGCAGAGCCACATCCGAGCCGAAGCCAGTGCCGGAGCAATAGCGGACTATCCATCTCTGGTGAGAGGTGCTCCGTCGTATCGTAATTTAACCGTAGTGTTTCAGACCCCGAGACGGTGAGGTGTAACCGAGCTCGAAACGATAACGGCTACAGGGACTGAGGTCGATTTCCGATTTAAATAAGAGAAACACGATGTCCTATATCAGAGACGTCAGATGGGACGATTCGAACTCACGGAGGAAAGCGAAAACTGGCCCCGGAACGTGCCCCGTGAGGAACGGCCGACTCCGGCAATACACGAGACGATACGACGATGACTGATTCGACTCGAGACCCCGAGACGATGGACGAACCGTTCGCGTTGCTACTCGACGACCGGTCCAGCATGCTTCTGGAAACCGCGTTCACGGAGTACCGAGACGCCGACGTGATGGAACTGAACCCGGATACGGACGAGGCGCGTCGAGCACGACAGCTCCACAACCGGCTTCGGGAAACCCACTCGCTCGGTGCTGGCGCGACGCTCACCGTGAACGACGAACCGGAAGCACAGACGGTCTTGAACACGCTGTCACACTATAGCGTGCCGGCGGAACGGGCTCAACAGCGGTACGTCGAGGAGCTGACGGCACTGCTGTTCGATCACTCCGCGGCATCGATGAGCGATATTCCGATCGTCACCGACTTCCTCGACGACGACGAGTTGCGAATTCGACCGGACGACCTCGAGTCCGTCGAGGAAGAGCCGGTCGGCCGGATCGACGTCGACGTCGCCGTGAAAACTGGCGTCGACCGCTATGCGAGGGAATGAGCGACGCCGTGGACAGATGGTTCGCTCCGACGGACGAGCGTACCTCGTGACAGCGACAGCAGTCCGGCCTCGAGGCGGAGTTTCACGGTCAAATGCGTGTGGCTGACGTCTCTTGCCACCACCGCACTTCGTCGTTTCTCGCTTCGAGAGCCGCCCGATCCGGCCCAGCGCCCTCGGGAAACTCGAGTCGCGTTCCGTCGTAGCTCGCGAGTTGCTCGTCGAGATACTCGTCGTCGAGTTCCGGTGCGACGTGAACCCGGTACTCCGTATCGATCACGAACAGCCCTCTATCGTAGGCTTCGTGATGGAGCGGATTGAGGACGACCGCGTTCGACGGATCGTCCCTGCCGTCCGAATCCGCAGCCCAGGGGACGATATGAGCGACCTCCAGCAGTCGTGTATCGCCGAGTCCCGTAATCGCGCAGTTGTGCCCGTACCGCTCGAGGACGGCTCGACGGAACGCCGAGTCGGGCGACCGGCGGTCGGCGTCCGTGTCGATCGCAGGCAGGTACGTTTCCGGCGGCGCGCGGACAGCGTCGTCCGTCTGCGAATCCTCGATGAGCGTCGCTCTCTCGCGGACGACGAGTTCGTCGCCCCATCGCTCCTCGAAGTACGACGCGTCGTACTGGCGCTGTTTGCCCGTCGTCGATCGAAAGAGCGGCTCCGCCAGCGTACTGATCTCGTAGAGTCCCTGCTTCGTGTGGTGGTCGTTTCGATGGAACCGGGGGAGAATCACGTCGGAGAAGTACGCGACTTGCTCGCGACGTTCCCAAAGCGTCTCGAGCAGCAACTCGAACAGCATCGGTATCGTCTCCAATTCGGTGACGACGACGGACAGCTTCCCGTCCTGTGAGTAGAAATTGGCGTGGATCCCCTGGGCGTCCAGAAACTCGGAGATGAGGCGTTTGAGGGCCGGGTTCGCGTGCGGACGGGTGAGTTCTACCCGCGGCGTACACGAGTAGCCGACGGAGAACGTTTCGTTTTCAGAGATCGCCACGGAACACCAGCCCCGACCGTCGAAAAAGCCCGAGAGATAGTCCGCCGTGAGCTCGGACCGATAGGACGCTGACGGAATCTCGAGGCGAGAGACGGACGCCAGTTCGATGTCGAACTCCCTCGCGAACGACCCGGCCGTGTGCTTCGTGTTGTCGTTTGCGGCTCGTTCGGGCTGGAGATCGGCGATCGCCTTCATCAACTGCAGGTGCCCGTATTTGGCGGCGAGTTCACCGCTGTGGCGCGCTGGGAGATACGAGTCGACGATAAAGGAGAGTTCCGTCGAGAGCTGGACGAGCTGTCCGTCGAAGATCGCCTGCAGCTTCCGGAACGATTCGTTGTCCTCGACGAGCATGAACCGGCTCTTCGTCCCCTCTCGTCTGAACGTGTACCCGATACCGTGATCTTCGAAGAACGTTCCGAGGAGCGCGTCGAGGAAGTCCTGCTGTCCGACGTGAAAGACCAGACTCGGGCGAACGTCGTAGCCGATCACGCGGTGGTCCGTCTTCTTGACCTCGAAATTCACCCGCCCGATCGCGTCGATCAGACCGGCGTAGTAGTCCAGTGGCTGGATAATTTCTTCAGGCATGGATCGAGCTCCTCGAGACGCCGTCGGAAACGGTTGCTGTCGGTCGCACTGTGAAACGAGACGGCTGTGACTGCGGAATTTCGACGGGCGTATTCATCCCGTCGTACCGTGTATTCATCGATAGCTGAACAGAGATAGTACAGTACAATAAACTTTTCAGAGACGTCAGGTATGCCGGTTTCGAGACGGTGCTGGATCGTTGCCAGTCGAAATGCTATCGAACACCTCGAGTCGACGTTTCGGCCGATCCCGCGTTACAACCCTATACGCGTGAATCGCCTCGGGGTCAAGCCCCGGGGCATTCTCCTTGTATTCTGTAAATGTAGGACGACCTTCACTTCGAGAAAAGTCCATTTGTATACTCGGTCGATGCGTCGAGACACCCGTTCGTTCTCAGGCGGATTGCGGATCGATCTCGAGAAGGTCAGTTCCGAGCGACTCGAGTTCGGATCGTACTGACAGCGCCTCGAGCCAGCCGTCCGGCAGCGCGTCCAGGCCGAACCGGGCTCCCGCGACGGCGCCGGTAACCGCTCCGATCGTATCCGCGTCGCCACCCATCATCACCGCGTCGACGATCGGCGACTGACGCGAACGAGTTCGTCGGGTTCGTCTCGGTACGCGATGGCGTACGGTGCACACCGCATCAGGCTCCCGTTGCCGGCGTTGCTTCCTTCCGGACCCGATTCCCACTCGCGACGGCCGGCCTCGTCCCACGACTCGCCGTTCTGGATTCGACGAAGTGCGTTCGCGGTCATGATCCCGATGTCGAACGGGCCCGACGCTTTCCACGCGACGAACCGGTCGGCGACGTCTGCCGGGTCGAACGTGGCGTGCTCGGCCAGACTCCGTGTGATGCAGAGTGCCATCTCCGTATCGTCGGTGATCGTCCCCGCCGGCTTGCCGTACGTCCCGTCGGCGAGCATTTCGGTTATCCGGCCGTGTGTCCGCTCGATCTGGTGTGGCGAACGGAACTCGACCGGACGACCGAGTGCGTCGCCACACGCGAGGCCGAGCAGCGTTCCACACGCTCGCGACTCCAGTTGGTCTTCCATACACCCCCCTCACACGTCGGGATGCTAACCATTTTGGTGGCCAGTCACTCTGGTCCTCCGATCGGGAGAGGGGATGGAATCCGTCGGTGGCCACAGACGAAGACGAAGGTGAAGACGGACACGTTCCCGATTCGGGCGTCTCGAGTCCCACTGCGAGGACCTCACCGAACCCGGTCGTCCTCTCGCTGGAAACGACGGGCACGGCGTTCGAGACGGAAGAAAGCCGGTCCGCCCCTATTCCAGGCCCTCACTGCTGTAACACTCGAGAATCTCCTGTACCGTCTCGAGTTCGAGGTCGAAGAAACGAGCGAGATACGGATTCGTGTGGTCGTGTGCGGCGAGATACGCGACCATCGTCTCCTCGCCGTCTCTCAGAACGACGAGCGGGAGACGGGCCGTCAGCAGGCCGCTCCGCTGGACGTCGTTCTGGTACTGCAACTCGATGTCGCGCATATCCGCCAGGACGCGATCTTTCAGTGTCCCCCACAGCAATCCGCGCTCGACGGGGTCACGGACTGCACCGCACTCCTCGTCGGCCTCGGGATCGGCGAACTTGACGACGCCGGCGGGAACCGTCACGTGGTCGTCGACGCCTCGAGAGCGCCTCCGGATCCCTCGCCGTCGCACGTCGCCGATATCGCCGCCGGTGTGGTTCATCACCTCCTGTTCGGCCCGTTCGACGATCTCCATCGCACTGACGGTGTCCCGAATGGCCTCCCAGTCGAATCCGACCTCACCGTCGCGGTAGGCGTCCGTGGTCTCCGTCTCGCGGACCCGCTGCAGTCCCGCGTCGAGTCGTGCTTTGTCGGGGACGTAGTACGCGTGGTCTTTCCCCTGAATCACGTACTCGCTGCCGGAGGTCGCCGCGATTAGCGTTCCTCGATCGAACTCGGCCACGACGCGCAGTTCTCGAGTCATCGCGACGCCTCCGTAAACTCGGTGTACGCCGCCTCGAGGACGGTCGTCACGACGCCGTCGCGGGCTAACAGGACGACGTCCAGAAGGTCGTCGTACCTGGCCCGGTGATAGTTGTATCCGTCGACGTCGACCGGGCGTCCGTCCTGCCAGACCCGATGGAGCGAGCACTCCGTGACGCCGGCTCGCTGCAGGAAGCGAAGCTGTGCGTGCGCACTCGTTCGCGGGACCGACTGTGCGCTCATCGGCCACCCTCCGCGGTGTTCACGGCGGTGGGTCGACGAGCGCAATCGTCCGACTGCGTGTGGTCACTGAGGCGTCTGGTACTGGTATCGACGCCGAACCGCGCTCCAGCGACGGTCGCGGTGCGGTCTGTCGATGCGGTGCGGCAGCTCTCTGTCGTCGAGCAGGGACGGAGCCCTGCTACTCGTGCGGTGTCGTTCGACATAGTTTCGACTGACGGCCATCAGCTATCGACACCAACCGTCCGACCAGGGACGAGGTTCGTGGGTAGCGTCTCGCCGTACATTCACCTACAGCAGAAGGACACATAACACTTTCCATCGAATTATCGCCTTATAGGCCTCAGAGGCGACGAAATCGGCGTTTGAGGGATATAAAATTCTCCCAATCGAGTGGAGGAACATATGGTCTCAGGCCCTGTACTGGTGGGATAGAATTTCGTCTCGAATCCGCTTCAGGGTTATTCCTAATATTTATGTATTCCGCTGTCGTAGGCAGACGTGACCAGGGACGAGGTTCGACGCCCTTCGTCGAACCTGTTCTCACGTTTCGTGAGCATTCGCTCTCGTCATCGTCTCAGTCTGGAATCACTGCGTGTAACGGTTCCATCACCGCGACCCGCTCACTCGAGGAGTTACGACTCGAGAGGACGGCCCAGAACGGGGTCACAGTCGAGCGAGACTGCTCCGGGACCCGTCCTCGTCTCGCCGTCCTGAACTGCGACGGCCCGAGTGCTGTCCCGACCGTAGACGCGGGAAGCGGCTCGAGTGCGTTGTCACCGTTTAGCCGACCGAACCTCACGCGACCCTACTCCAGCCGGGAGAGTGCCCACTCGGCTCGTGTCCGGACATCCGGATCGTCGTCTCTCCGACTGCACGCTCGCAACGCGTTCTCAGCATCGGTTGCACGGAGGGAACCAAGCCCCCAGCACGCGTTTTCGCGAACCCGTGGATGGTCGTCCTCGAGTAACTGGACGAATACCGGTGTCGACTCCGTCACGGTGTCCGGAAAATCCCCGGCGATCCGGGCGAGCGTAGCACTCGCGTTGATTCTGGTGTAGTCGTCCTCGATAGTCATCAGTTCGTGGAGCTCCGGTCGATACTGCTCGACGACGTCGGTGTGAACCGTCGCGATCTCGTTGACCAACGCGACGGCATTGTTACGGAGTTCGATATCGTCCACCTCGAACAGTTCGACGATGTCGCCGAGCAGGGGGACGCCGACACTCGGATCGTCGCCGACAATCTGACCCAGCGCAACGGTCGCGTTCAAACGGGCCGCGTTCGACAGCGAACCGTCGGTGATCGCCCTACCAAGCGTTTTCGCGAACGGTTTCGTCCGCTCGGGAGACGCTCGAGCGAGACGCAACAGGATGTAAATCGCGTGTCGCCTCCCGCGCGTTTCGGTTTCGATCAGCGTCGCGAGTGTCGGCGCGATATCCCGGACGTCGGCTGGGTCGTGGTCGGCGACCGCTGCGATACACTCGAGTGCCTTCTCGCGGGTGAGCCAGTCCGAGTTCGTACTGTAGGGGGCGATCTCGTCGACCATCGGTGCGATATTCGCTGGCTCCTCGGTTCCAACGTGGTACAGTACTGCGAGCGCCGGTCTGGCATTCGAGAACGCCGTCCGTTGGAGGAGCGACCGCAGAACCGGCAGCGCCGGCGTACAGTCGGCTGGCCGCACGCCAGCGAGCAGGTGTAACGCACGCAGCGCCTCGCGTTGTGGGCCCGTATCTTCGCGATCCAGTAACGCGATCAGCGACGAAACGCGAACCGCGTCGGGATTCGCGTCCGCGAGGCGTCTCAGTACCAGCGCTTCTTCGGTCGCCGTTTCTGCGGTGGCCGTGTACACCGGTTCCGGGGGTTCGACGACCGAGAGGAACTCGATCGCGTCGAGAGGAACGGTAACGGTCTCGGGAGCGGGTGCGGGTGCGACCGGCTTGCATCGGACCGCCGGAGTTCGTCCCTCTATCTCGACCGTCGGCTCGATGATCGCGAGCTCGAAGAGGAGCCGACTCACCGTTTCGCCTTCGCCTTCGCCCTCGTCCTCGTCCTCGTACGTGATCTCGAATCCGGGCGCATCGGCGTACTCGTGGAGAAACGCCCGGAGGTGATTCGCGTTCACCGGCGAAATCCCGGCGATGGAGGGGAACCCACCGTCCGGTATCGGTTCCGGATCACTGTCACGGGAGAAATCACGTTGCTTTCGCATATTGCCCGTCGCGAGCTCTCGAGTCATTCTGGATTTCGGACCGATACTGTCTCGATTGACTGACCAGGATAAAGTATTACTGGCAGTTCGGCTTCGCAGGCGCTCGACTCGCGTCTGATACGGTCCGACGAAGCTCCCTGTCCGTGTCGGAGAGAGACGGCCGCGTTGTCGGCGGTACACACATACCCATATCCACTTTCACAGTCACACAGTCAGTGTCTCGCGATACTGGTCGATACGCGATCACCGTCCTCTTTTATATTGTTGCCGCGACGATACGTTCACGACGAGATCGAACGAGGCTCTGAGACATATGCGAGCAACTGACCAGCCGACGGAGACGACGCGATACGTCGACCGAGTGTGCGACCTCGAGACGTTCGAATCGGATTCGACGCCGACGATCGTCCAGATCAGCGATATCCACGGCTACCTCGAGAGCGCCCGGAGCGCTCTTCTGGCGGTCGGTGACGTCGAGGAGTTCGACCCGATCGTCGAACTGGATGCGGCGGGAAAGCTACACTGGGCCGGCGGCACCGAGTTCGTCCTCGTCTTCAACGGGGACGTGATCGACCGCGGCCCGGCGAACGACGAGTGTCTGGAACTCGTGTGGCGCTTGCAACGGGAGGCGCCGCCGGGACACGTCCGCTATCACCTCGGAAATCACGAGATGGCGATCTTGCTCCCCGAGGTCGTACACTGGCCGCGGTGGTACTCCGGAACCCGCCCCGACTCGGTGCGCCGCGAGTTCTACGAGAGAGTTCTCGAGGATCGGGTGAGCGTTGCGTTCGAGGGCTACGAGTTCACGTACTCTCACGCTGGCGCGCCGGACGAGATCGCCGCGTCCGAGCTCAACCGGTCGCTGCGAACGGCGGCGGAGACGCTGCTCGAGGCGGTAGACGGCACCGAGTTCCGACGTTCCCAACGGGACGTCGCCGA
The DNA here is from genome assembly GCA_025517485.1 of Natronoglomus mannanivorans. Classification (GTDB taxonomy): domain Archaea; phylum Halobacteriota; class Halobacteria; order Halobacteriales; family Natrialbaceae; genus Halomontanus; species Halomontanus mannanivorans. The sequence goes on from JAOPKB010000023.1 coordinate 31,221, forward strand.
CCGGTTTTCGGCGGTCTTTGGAATGGGGGAAACGACCGGTCGTGAACCGGGGGCGGGCGTTCTCTGGCTGGACTATCGCTACATGCCCGAGGATGCACCCCCACAGGTCGTCGGCCACACTCGCCACCGGAAACCGACGCGCGACGGGGACGTCATCTGCGGAAACGTGATCAGGAAGAACGAGGGCTCGATCGGTGGCGAGGGAGTCATCGTCGAGACCCCGGATCGCATCGGCGTCGTCGTCAGGAAGGAAGACCGTTCGGCGTCGTGTACGTTCTTTCCCTGACGGGATCGTCCGCCGGCTCTCCGATCGTGTCGAAGAGATCGTCACAGTCTCGCGGCGCACTCGAGTCGTCCGATCTCTGTTTCCGAGACGGCCCGAGACACCGGCAGAACAGGTCGTCTCCGCTCGTCTCTGGAGGTGGTTCCACGAGCGATGGTCGTTCTCGAGGCTGTCTTCTCGAACTCGCTAGACGCCTCGTCTCCGACCGACTCGAGTAAGCCCCCTTTCTGTTTCGTCGATGAACTATCATTCACTCTCCATTACTTTCGCTGGATTGCGTCTCGTACGATGACTGAAACGGTTAGGGAACTATCCATATTAGTAAGAAATTCTGATATTTGGTCCTGCAATCGACTGGAAACGTCTCGGCTCTCGGCGATGGTGTTTCGGGCGTTCGCGACTCCACTCCCCCGAAACGGCGGTTAACAGGCCGATAAGCTCTCCTGAAACGAACGCGAGATTCGTGTCTTGACGGTTTCGTGGCTGAACTCTCGTTTAAGGACTTCATCAGTAAATGCCTCCGAACGAGAGGACCGAACAACATGGACCGCGACCTCTCCAGACGACAGACACTGGCCGCACTCGGCGTCACATCGACGATCGCTTGCGCCGGGTGTCTCGGATCACTGACCGACGACGACCACGACGGTGACGAGTCCGGTGGCTCTCCCGACGAGACCGAGGCCGAAACCGAGAGTGAGACCGAGAACTCCGACGATACCGACGACGAAGCGGACCCCGCCGAGAGCGACACCGAGACGGACCAAGCAACCAGTAACGGCCCCCACTGGCCCGCGATCGAAACCGGCGACGTCGTCTCCGACTTCGAGGACCTCGATCGATGGGAAGCGACCACCGGACGGATCGAGCCCGCCCCCGCCGAGGCCCGGACGGGCACGCAGGCGGCGACCATCGAAAGTGACGGCCGAACTGCCGGGGCGAGCACGTTCTTCCCCGACGGACTCGACCTCGAGGCGTGGGACGTCTCGATGGCGATCAAGTCGGAGTCTGCGAGTCGCATCGTCGTCGAGTTTATCGCACCGACGACCGAGGAACGGTTGACCACCGTTCGACTCCTTCCAGACGAGTACGACGGCTGGTTCCGTCTCGACTGTGGCTACGAACACAAACCGGCCGGCGAGCCGGATCTGTCGAACGTGACCCGGTTGAACGTCATCGCGGTCGGGCCCGAAGACGGACCGACCCGGATACAGGTCGACGATCTCCGACGCACCGAGGCCGTCGACAACGGGAAGGCGATCCTCGCGTTTTACGGCGGCCATCGCTCACACTTCGACATTGCGGCGGAGCTGCTCGAGGAACGGGGATGGGCGGCTGCGGTGCCGGTCGATCCCAGACGCGTCGGCGATGGGAACCGAATGGATTTCGACGAGTTACACCAGCTTCGAGAGCGAGGGTGGGACGTCTGTTCGTACCCGCGGATCGACAGCGACCTCACCGAGCAATCCGAAGACCGACAACGGACGGTCATAGAGAGTGTCCGCGACGCCCTCGCAGACCGCGGCTTCGCCGACGGCTCGCGTCACTTCTTCGCTCCCAGCTGGCGACAGATGACGCCGACGACCCACGCGCTCGTCCGAGATCTCCACGAGTCGGGCTTCCTGTTCGGAAGCTGTCCGACCGGCGCGCCGCCGACCGGCATCCACATGACGCCGGTCGTCTGGGGCCCCGCTCTCCACAGTGGCGTTCGCCGCCACGTCAACCTCTGTGACCAGTACAAGAAGCTCACCGTGCTCCGAATCCCCCGGATCGTCGAGGGCGAAGACGGGGACTCGAACGCGAACAGCATGTCCCTCGCGGACTTCGAACACCTGCTCGATCACCTCGAGCACCGCGGTCTCGACGTGATCACGCCGTCCGAGATGGTCGACGAACTCTGATCGCGACGAGCGCTCTAACGTGTCTCTCCCAAAGAATTTCAACGGTGCTGGCCGTACGCGCACTCATGCCAACGACTGGACTGATTGTCGCTGGCGTGTTCGCGGCGTTCGGCCTTCACGTCGCCCGTAGTTCGCGGTCGACACGAGAGAGGGCTCGAACCGCCGAACAGCTCCACGAGCACGCCGACAAACTCGAGGATGGTGGGGAAGGGACGACCGCACACGGTCCCGTGACCGTCTCTGAACCCGGTCTTCCCGACCGGATGCCGCCGGCAGACGCGGACGCGAACGGCGGCGACCCGGCGCTATGGGCGTGGCGAGTACGCGAGAAGCGGTCGAAGAACCAGGGTGGGTCCACGTGGCGAACCACCGAAAGCGGTCTTGCCGTCGGATCGTTCTCGCTGCGCCAGGACTGGCAGGACGTGACGGTCGACGGCGACTCACTCGCCGACGATGCCGTCGGTGTCCTGCAGGGGCAGGCGGATCCGTTCGAGGCGCCGAACTGCTACCTCGGCGACCCGGAGATTGACGAGTATCTCGGCGAACTCGACCCGGTCAACAAGCGACTGGAACAGTGGGGCCTGACTGGGGAAGACGGACTCGTAAGCGGGGTGGAGTTCACGATTAGCAGCGGTCGAAAGACGATGACACCCGACCGGTATCAGGCGACCGTCGTCCGCGAGGGAGACGAGTTGCTCGTACGGGGCGAACTGGACGAGTCAGGAGAGGGCTCAATTCTTCGAGGAACCGAGGAGGTGCCGATGGTCGTCGCAGTCGGCGACCTCGAACGGCGAGCCGACCGGATCCGGACGAAGGCCAAACGGGAACTGGCGACTGGAATCGGCATCGTCATCGTCGCCCTCGTCATCGCCGCGGTAGCGGTCCTGTAGAAACCACATGCACAGATCGATCCACAGGTGGTGAAACGAACTGTGAACTCCATCGAGGTTCTGACGGACGATAGAGGGTATGACGACCAGAAATTTGCTGTTCCGAGAGTAGAGTCACTTCGGTGGTCCAGACGAAGATTCGCACCAACCGTGGTCACTCCGACCGTTCGGACTCGATGACGTCACCGATATCGTTGATCTCGTTCCCCTCGAGTTTCCGATCGTTGACGTAGACGGTCGGCGTCGCATCGACGCCACGGTCCGACGCCTCCTCCCGGCCGTCGACGATCTGTCGACAGTAGGGTTCGTCCTCGATCGCTGCCGTGACCGCCTCGGGGCTGGCGCCGAGGTCTGCTGCGAGTTCGGCGACCGACTCCGTGCTGTAGTCTCCCTGAAGTTCGAAGACGCCGGTGGTGAACTCGACGTGCGTCGAGAGATCCGTCTCCTCGAAGACGGCGTACGCGGCGTTCGGAATCTTCCACGACCACTCGTCGAGGACCGGAAAGTCGTGCGTTTCGTAGCGGACGATCTCGGGGTCGATGTAGTTCGAGGTCAAGAACGGAACGATTCCCGCTTCGTACGTCGCACAACTCCCACAGGAGAAGTCCCGATAGTAATCGATACTGATCGCCGAGTCGGGGTCTCCTCGTGCCGGAACCTCGGCGCGTCGTTGCTCGCCACTACAATCCCGACTGTCGTCCGAAAGACACCCTGCAACGCCGACCGTCGCGGCCCCGCTGATCGTCGCGAGCACCGCTCGTCTGGTCGGCCCGCCATCAGTCAGTACCGTCTCGGGTGGGTCGTCGCCTCGAGCTTGCCTCGGTCGCCAGTGCGGGTTCATTCTCTCGGTGAGTATCGTCGATCACGGTTTATAAGCGTGTCTGAGCGGTCTCCTCGTTGCCACTCGAGTAGTCGGTCTCGGTGAGAGGACGGAAAAATCGAGGCGAAAGCCGTCGCCCTTCAGGACTGTTCACCCGTTGATTGCAGTGGTCTGGAGATACTGGTTCTCGACGATCGCGGTCCCGTCCGTCGCGCGGTTGTAACGGTCGAATACGTCCTCGAGATCGCTCCGAAGACGCTCCTGATCTTTCGAATCGATCGTCTCGAGTGCACGGATCGTCGGCCCGAAGTACGTGCTGAAGACGTCCACCGCGTGGCCTACCGATCGGTAGTACTGGAGCGCTGTCCGTCGTTCGCTTTCGATCGACCGAGTACCGGCACCGAGGAGTTCGTCGAGTCCTTCGTCCGTGCCCCACCGAAGGGGTGACCGAAGTCCGGGCGGTGGAGCGACGTACTCGGCATGAGTCGCGAACCAGTCGCCACTCCAACCTTCGGGGATCGGACTCGCGAGGCCGATCGTGCCGCTCGGTTTGCAGACCCGATGGAGTTCGCTCGCCGCCTGCTCTTGGTCAGGTGCGAACTGCACCCCGTACACCGAGAGCACCACATCGAAACTGTCGTCGGGGAACGGCATGTCCTGGGCATCACCGACGTGAAAATCGATGGGTTGTCCGTTGGCCCGGGCACGCGTCTTCGCTCGCTCGATCAATCCGGGAGCATAGTCGAGGCCCGTGACCTCACAGTAGCGTCGTTCTGCGACGAGTGCCACTGTCCCACTGCCACAGGCGACATCCAGCACGCTCTGTCCGGGATGTGGATCCACCGCTTCGCAGAGCGCCTCTGCCATGACCACGTTCTGGCGGGCAATCTCGTTGAAATCGCCACTGTCCCACGTCTCCTTCTGACTCTTCGTCACCTCCGTGTAGTCGCTGTTGGTCATGGTTTCCCCGCTTCGCGAGTGAACGCGAGCACCTCGTCGACGAAGCGGTCCGGCGCGGTGAGCATCGCGGCGTGTTCTTCCCCCTCGAAGAGTGCGATCTGGCTGTTCGGAAGTGCGTCGTCGAGCGCGTTCGTCGCGTCTCTGTAGACCGGTGGACTCTCGCTGCCGGACAGTAACAGGGTCGGGACGGACGTGGCCGCGAATCGTGCAGCATCGAACTCGTACTCGACGATCGCTTCCAACTCGCGGGGCAGCAGGTGGGCCGCGTCCACCATCTCCCGCCAGATCGGTTCCGAGCGGGCTGCGTCGATCTCGGTCCGTGTGAGACCCGCGACGTCACGCAGAAACAGAACGAGCGCCTCCTCGTTCGCGCCGTCGGCCAGCAGCCCTGCCATTTCGGTAATCTCCGCTTCGACGTCGGATTCGTGATTGCCGACGTGAATCGGCGGTTCGTACAGGACGAGTCGCCGGAGATTGTCGGTTCGACGCGCCGCCTCGAGTGAATAGAGTGCGCCACCGGAGTGGCCGAGCAGCGTTACCGGGTCGTCGATCGAATCGACGACTGCAGACACGTCCTCGGCCTCCCGCCGTAGCTGGTACGCGCCGGCGTCGCCGCTCTCGCCTCGGCCGCGGCGCTCGATCGCGTAGACCGTACAGTGTTCGGCGAACGCGGGACGAACGCCAGCCAACTCCCAGAACTGATGTACGTTGCTGTTCCCGTAGACGAGTACGAGCGGTGGTCCGCTGCCCGAGCGTTCGAACGCGATTTCGGTTCCATCCGCCGACGTGGTCGTTCCCCGTTCCGGTGGTGCTGTTTCGGCCATGCGATCGGTCACTACGTCTCGGTACGGGTCTCGATCACATAGGGGCATTCTGTGACACCCGTGCACCGTCTGACTGGGGTGCATCCCCTGACCAGAGGCCACGCCGCGCTTCGGACCGGTCCGCCAGTAGCGTGAACCGGCTCACACAACGCGCTCCGGTTCCGGTGTGGACTCCAGTCGTCTCTCGAGGTTCATCGCCTCGAGAAGCGGCGTCGAATCCGACAGGAATGCGAGCGTTATCGGGCGGTCGGCGTCCGGATCCGGAACGGGGACGGCTGCCGGGTCCGGGACGACCGACGCCGTCGACTCGGGGGAGTCAGACGTCGTTTCGACCGACACCGTTTCAGTCCCACAGAGACGGTCGAGGATCGTCTGGGACTCTCTCACGTGGGTAATCGCCCATCTGTCGAGACGACGCTGTGGTTCGTCGAGAACGCGGTCGTAGACGACGACGAGTTCGTCGTAGCACCGGTACTCGAGCGTACCAAACTGCAGGTACCGGACACCTGTTCGAAGCACGATCAGTGTTCCGCCGGCGACGAGTCCGGCGGCCGTCAGTCCCGGCACGCCAGCCAGTCCAGCCACGAGGAGGGCCATCGCGATCACGCCACCGGCGCTGAACGTGTAGAGTCCACCGCGAACGACCGCATCGACGATCGCGACTCGTCGTACTGGTCGAACGCACAGGTTCGGTTCCTCGTCGGGCACCGTGACCGACTCGAGGGGGTGTTCGGTTTCGGGGCTGCCGTAGATGCGTGTAAACCACCCACGACGGTCCGGGTCGGTCTCGATCTGCCAGGCTCGCAGATCCGCACCGAACTTGCCGAGGAAGATGATCGAGACGAGCGTGAGGTCACCGACGAACGGTGGATCGGTGTTCCCGGTGATCGCAGCGGCGGCGACGACCCCCACCACGAGGCCACCGACCGCGAGGAACTGTTGGAACTGTTCGAGACCCACAGTACGCGCCGAGTGGTCCCGATACCCGCCTGCACGGACGTACTCACGCCAGGTATCGATACCTCGGACGGTGAATACGATCAGCCCGCCGAGGAGGATCCACCCCAGTTGCTCACCGGTCAGGTCCTGATAGGGGAGGACCCATAGCACGAACGACAACACGACGAGTATCGCTCCGATGAGCGTTCCAGAGAGCAGAAACGGCAGGTTGCGAGGATAGACCGGTGGAAGCCGGCTGGTGACGGTCCACCCGCCGCGTTTGTCGGCCAATACACCAAGGATTCGTCCCCCGATTTGTCCCAGATTTGGTGGCCGTTTTTCGGCGAACGGCATCTTGCACACCGACCAGAACACTGTCGACCAGATATCGAGGACCAGAACGCCCAGAAAGACGGTCGTAGACCAGCCGAACAGCACGAACCCGACCAGCGGAACGAGATTCGCCCCGATAATCGCAAGGAGGTGGCGGTGAGGACCATTCACGCGTATTCAGCACGTTTGAATCGGATCGTATATTAATACCGATTGGGCGATGCGAAAACCGAGAACGAAGGGAAGAGAGCGGAGGGACAGCTCTACCATAGAACAGCTGAAACTATTCACACACTGATCGCACAGTCCGCGGTTTTCGCTTACGATGTGCACTCCCGACCCGAACTGCGCTGCTGTCGTACGATCAGGTGTGCAGTGACACGCCTCGATGAGAGGCGAAACGAGAGCGATCCGTTCTTTAAGTATCTCTGGTCACAAGGTAGAGCTACGAAGGGATTTTCCCAGACCGTTACACCGGAGGAGTTGCGACACTTATCGTCAGACTCCGCGGCCAGCGGCCGACAGGACAGACACAGCTTCTCCCGTCGAGATACCACAGCAACACTCGAGCGTTCGACGTCGGCGTGTCGAGCCTATTCGACAAGAAACGTGAGAGAGCTACTCGAAGTCGTAGCCCCACTCCCGAAGCACGTCCGCGACCTCGTCGATGTGATCCATCCCGACGAGGAGTGCGGCTTCGCGAAGATCGGCCTTCTTGACCGATTCCCCGAGCTCACTTTCTGCATCCGAGAGCGCGTCCGTCTGGCGCTCTCGAGTCGACGCCTGGAGGTGAAGCTGGACGGTCTTCGCGCGTCCATCGGTGATACTCGAGCGGCGGTAGATCCACGGCAATCCACTGCTGGTCGACGCCGTTTCGGTGCTTTCCGCTTCGTCGGCCTCCGCTCGATCGTCGTCCTCCGTTCGACGCTGTGCGGTATCGGGCGTGCGTGTCGATGTCGGCGTCTGATCGGGAGTCGAGATTCCGGTCTCGGTATCCGCGTCGGCATCGGCACCGGTATCGGTATCGGCACCGGCATCGGTAGCGGTGTCATCCTCACCGTCGGAATCGTCGTCGTCACTGCTGTACGGCGAGGAGGACGCACCGCTCTTGAAGCCCGTCATGCTTTCACCGCGAGCGCGCCAGGCTCTGGTGGATTCGGTGCCTCGAGTCCGGCCTGTTCCTCGAGATATCGAGCGATCCGGTCGAGCTGGGCCAGCGTCTCGACCTCGTAGTCACGCTGGCGGTCGCGATGTTCCTGGACGTACCGGAACGCCGAGCACTGTTGTTTCCACGCGCCTTCGAGGAGCGACGTCCGATCACCGATCACTTCAGGTGTCGGGAACGCGATTCCGTCGATCATCTCCTTCTGGTCGCTCGTGTTCTTGACGCCGTTGGGAACGGCGCCGAGCACGCCGACGTCGATGTTCAACTGGCTGGCGAAGTTCGTCGCGAGTTCCTCGAGCCCCTCGACCGAGGCCTGTCCCTTGGCCGACGGCTCGACGGGGATGACCAGATTCCGCGTCGCGTAGATTGCGTTGTAGAGATGGTCCGACTCGGTCGCCGGTGGGTCACAGATTAGCACGTCGTAGTGTTCGGCGACGTCGGCGTCCTGGAGAACGCGCTGTAACTGGGCGTAGATGTTGTACGCATCGCCGAGCGTTTCGGCCTGTTTTTGCTCGCGGTCGAGAAAATCCGAGAGGTCCGAGAGCATGTTGTGTTCCGGAACGATATCGACGCCCTCTGCCGTCCGAATCAGATCCTCGAACGGTCCCCGCGGGCTCTGGACGATGTGTCGCACGAGGTTGTCCGCGTCGCCATCGGCCCGCTTGTCGTCGACACCGAGGAGTCGACTGAGGTCGCCATCCTGTGGATCGAGCGGGACGACCAGCACGTCGAGGCCCGCTCGAGCGTGCGCGACGGCGAGGTTCGCTGTGAGCGACGTCTTTCCGACGCCACCGGCCTCACTGTAAACCGTGTACGATAGCATGACTGTCACTGATGCGTTACTGAGATATGAAAGTTCGCAAGACAAGTTATCCTACATTGATACGTAAGACAGCTATCTTAGATAGATTTCTTAGTTACTTAGATTAGGCTCTTAGATGTCTTCTGGAGGTTACTAACTCAGCCTATGGAGACAGATCGGTCTCGAAGATATCGTACGAGTACAACGCTTCGACAGGACGTAGCTCTCTGCCTTAGGCCTCCATCTCAGATCTAAATCTCAGGCCCCAAATCGATAGACAGAGTGGGGAAACTGCTCGATTTCACCACCCGATTTGAAGGAAGGAGGTTGGAGAGTAGGGATCTTAGATAGCTCTCTTACTCATGTATCTAAGAGAGCAACTGCGGTTGATCGGGTGGGTGTTGTGCCTGGGCTCGCACGAACTGGAATCGGGCTCAGCATCGCATCTGTCTTAGGCTCCTATCTTAGAACCCCTTCTTAGATCTCTATCTTACGAGCAAAACATAGATTCGAAACCCACGTCCATTACGTTTCTGTCTCTCTCCGGACCGATATTTGCGGTCTGTCCGCTATTGTCGATGTAACTGCAAGTCCTGACCGCTCGGAGTACCGATCGGTCATCGATTCCTTCTCGATCAGTTCGTGTTTGACGATCCCAGACGACACAGTGGTCGACGGTAACGGCACTCCGAATCTCGACAATTCGCTCCGAAGCGACCGCGTGTCGATCCGGGCTGCAAACGAAACGTCTGCGGTGCGGTTCATCGTCTCGAGGGATGTCGTGGACCAGCTCTGATCCGGGTCTTCTCCGGTAGCAGTGATCACCGACGACACGTTCGTCGGCGACCGTACCCCGACGTCAGCGCTCGACCACTCGATTCTCGAGTACGCCGACGCCCTCGAACTCGACCTCGACGACGTCGCCCGCCGAGAGTTCGTCGGGACCGTAGGGCGTGCCCGTCGCGATGACGTCGCCGGGCTCTAAGGTGATGAGTTCGGAGACGTCCGCGACGAGTTCCGGCACCGAGAAAATCATGTGTTCGGTGGTGGTCTCTTGCTTCGTCTCGCCGTTGAGTCGAAGCTCGAGCGCGGCGTCGTCGGGAATCTCGTCCGGCGTGGCGACGACCGGGCCCATCGGGAGCGAGGCGTCGAAGGCCTTCCCGCGCACCCAGTTGCGCTCGTCTTGCTGGTCGTCGCGGTTCGAGATGTCGTTGACGCAGGTGAAGCCAGCGACGTACTCCATCGCCTCGTCTTCGGACACTGCGCGACACTGCTCGTCGATGACGATGCCGAACTCGGCCTCGAATTCGACACTGTCGCGTCCCGGCGGCAGTTCGATCGCGTCACCGTGGGCGACGACGCAGTTGGGCGTCTTCAGGAACAGTTCCGGTCGCTCGGGTTTGTCGTCGAATCCAGACTCTTCTCGGTGGTCCATGTAGCCGCCGGCCTGGCAGACGATCTTCGTCGGCTCCGACGGCGGCAGAACGTCCACTTCCTCTGGATCGTAGGTCTTCCCGCTGGCGACGATGCCGTCGTCGGTCCACTCGCCGGTTCGTGCGTAGCCCGTCGCGTCTTCGAATCGTACCGTTCTCATGGTTACTCGAGTCTTCGCGAGACATCAACGTTCTTTCGGTCGATCACGCATCCCGTCGACGCACGGATTGACGACGGTAAGAGAATGAATGCGGCACGCAGAACGTGCTTCATTCGATTTGGGAACCCTGAAATGCTATTCAGTAGATGTACCTCTCAACCGAATTTTCTTCTCCATATCGATCACTTTCATCTCTACAGAGGTTCCGTCGGAAGAGATCGGCTTCGTGTGTGTTCCAACACGCTCGTAGCCAACACGCTCGTAGAACGGGATGGCATTCGCTGCCGCCTCAACGAAGACCGAGTCGACGCCTTGTGACCGGAGATATTGATCGAGTTCCTCACTCAGCGATGTTGCAATCCCTTGGTGTTGGTACGCGGAATCGACGTACAGTTTGTCGAGTTCTGCTTCGGTGATCGATGCTTCGACGAATCCGACGATATCCCCGTCTGATTCTGCCACGAGAACTACTGTTTCTGGGTCGTCGAGTGAGTAGGTGGTTGCTGATACACCGGACGCCCATACTTCGAGTTCTTCGTCATTGTATGGCGAATCTTCAACACCGTGAATAGAAGCGACGTGAACCTCTCTGATTTCCTCGTAATCAGCGGGCACTCCATCTCGAATCCGAACCATTACTGAGTGTATCCAAGTGTCGGTATGTATTTCCTCACATCCCGGGCACTCGTCGAACGTACGACCAAATTCGCGTCAACAACCACACTCGTTCTCGAAAATACTTGCTCGCGCATGCGGTCGTGATCGTCTTTGTATCAGTCTATAATTGTTATCTCGGCGTCTTGCAACCATACTCTGAATACGCCGATGGGAATGACATACAACAGCAGTACGACCCCAGTCTCGACAGCATCCAGTTCGATCTCACCTCCATCTCCAGCTACTGCGATTGCAGTTATCCCTAGAACAAACGTAATCGGTGCAATCACGAACAACAGCAGAAACACAGCCTCTCCCAGCGGTTTCTGAGCGGCTTTGATCGCCTCCGCTGGCGAGCGCTCTCGATACGACTGATCGGCAAGGAACTGTTGCCAGACGCGTGCTGCTTGTGTAATGAAGATAACGAGTACTGCGAGACCGGCCGACGAGGAAAGCAACGAGAGGATGCTCTGCTCTATAAAGTCGACGACTGCTATGAAAATGAAAGACAGATAGAACAACGACGCGAGGAACTGTTTCACGACCACCCCAACGTTTCGTCTGTACACCGGCGGGAGAAATGGAATCGTCCGGATCGGGTTCGGTTTCCGCTTCCATTTCTCCGCATCACGACCGTCGATTGGTTGGGCGGCAAACAGCGCTACGAAGGAAAATAGAAGGGTAATGACCGCGATTTCGATCACATAGATCAATAGGATTTCGAACACATTCCATTGGAAAGTGACGATTCCGATAACGAGGAACACGTGTGTGATGATTGGCGGCAGATAGTCGCTAGCGAGGCCAAATCGACCGGACGATGCCTTCTCGACCTTGCTGTACATCTTGTGATGGGACTTACCTGTCAGTTGGTATTCAATCATCCGATGGACTTGCTGCTCAGATGGATCTTGGACATCTGCCACCTGGCACTTTGCTTTGTAGGTGCGTACTGCCTTTTCCTGCCTCATATCCAACCGAGATCCGTGTCACATTCGCACTGTGTATCACCACGGTTCTTCAAACACCTTTATTGTCTAATTGAAAGTCCGCGTTACGCGTCGCTTTGCGTAGTACAGTGTATTCTCCCCCTTCAGTCAGACTCCCGACGGAGACTACTCCCCGAGAAGGTCCGCAACGTACTGCCCCTCCCAGTCACGCCGGGCTTCGATCTCGCGGCGGCCACGCCGGGTGACCGAATAGACGTTCGTCCGACGGTCAGCCTCGCCCTTCTCGAGGAGGCCCTTGTCGACGAGTGTATCGAGATTCGGGTACAATCGGCCGTGATGAATCTCGGATTCGTAGTAGTCGTCGAGTTCGTCCTTGATCGCGAGGCCGTGGGGTTCGTCCAAGCCTACGGCGACGTACAGGAGGTCACGTTGAAAGCCGGTTAGATCGTACATATCAGAAATCAGTTCTGGACTGACTTAAACACAGTGGTGAAAAACACGCGTTCTGAACAGATTTTAATCAAAAACTTGTGTCAGAAGGCTACACCTGACGAAGCCGAAGACCATCTATTTGCAGGCACGAGACGGAACGTGCGTGAGATTAGACAGGAAATGCGGTGACTGTCGCGGTCGGGATCGATGAGCGCGAGACACAGGTACACAACCACAACGACAACATCACCGTCGTGCGGATCGAGTTCGGTGTCGGTGTCGAAACCCGTCATTCAGACGGCGGCGGCGGGATCGCCAGCGATCGACTCGACGAAGCTGCGGTATACGCGATTGACGAGTCAGGAATCGTCCGGACAGATGCTGAGTACGCGCCCGACGAAATGATCGCCAACGAGATACCAGAGCTGGTCGGAGAGGGTACTCTCCTCGAATGCTTCTGATTGGGTCGCCGGCTAGACTACGCAAAGAGGTGCTCTTCTTGTAGCTAGTTCCGTCAGAATGCCCTGTTCAGTACAAGGAAGCGGGGAGTGTCGTAACCGTGGAATAAATAAAGTCTGTTTGATATGGTCGATATATCCACATGAACCTTGATAATCGTGCAGACGTACAACCAACGATTCTTCTCGCCATTGGAATCGCGTTGGTCGGTTTACCTGCGGGTGGGATACTGATGGATTCCTTCTGGGATAGTTCGATTCCCCCAGCAGTGTCCAGTATCTACAATTGGATTCTAGTTGGGGGACTCGTCGGATTCGTTCTGTTCGTCGAGAACAAACCGCTCGCATCGATCGGGCTTTCACGGCCGGATCGAAGGGACGTTCTCGTTGGTGTCGGGTTGTTCGTTCTCGGAATGATTTCGTTGATACTTGCGGCCCAAATCGTTGGACGACTGGGAATCGGAACGGGGCCAGTAGAGAACGGGTCAGGAGAGACATCCGGGTTATGGCCGCTATTGGCCGTCCTTTTCGTGGGGATTACGGCTGGTATTACCGAAGAGATAGTGTACCGTGGATATGCGCTGGAACGAATCGAAGGAGTGGCAAACTCGACGTGGGTCGCAGGAATCGTTACGGCGACTGTGTTCGTGTTGATCCACTTCGGGACGCACGGAATCGCTGGAATGCTTATTATCTCTCCGGTCGCAGTGTTGTTGACAGTTGCGTACGTTTGGCGACGGAACCTCTTTGTTCCGATACTTGCCCACGTTCTCGTTAACAGTTTCTGGGATTTGATTGAGTTTGTAGCGATTGTGCTTGGATCGGTCTGACAGTCTCAGATGGGACTGGTCGGACTAGAGTACATACCACTCTCTACTAAGCGCATCTGTGTCCGACTGTACGAGAAGTTTCGGGCAAGGATGTATTACTTAGAGTATAAGTGACGAACTTTTCCGCCTCGAGTTCGCCTTGGCGAACCACTCGCTACAAAAACGTCGATAAAAAAGGTCGACCGCTTGGCCCCCGGCCTCGCAGTCGGTGAACCGCTCGCGAAGCGAGCGGATGCATACGGTGTTCGATACGCACGTGTATCAAGCACAAGGGCACTCTTCTTTGCAGCCAGTTCCAGTCAGAATACCGTGTCCAGTACAGGTTGTAGAGGTACGGACGCGCGGTTTTTATTCCGTGAGACCGTATAGCACGATGGCTGCCCCACAACGTGGTTGGGGTCGAAGGAGTTATTTGGGGCAACGCTCCTTCACATCCCCTCCTGTTCGACGGAATCTCTTGAAGAACGATCGGTCGTGTCGGCGCTCTTTGCTCGACTCGATACGATCGGCGCGAAACTCGAGTGCACGCTGAGGACGTTTGCATACGACACCAGCGTTTCGAATAGCACTCCGAAATCGGGCGTATCTTGGATTCGATGGGTGACCGATCGCAAAGAAGACGTTTGCATCGACGAGGACGTTCTGTCCAGAAGAGAGGTTTACTTCGACTCGTCCAATGTCACGTGCGTAACAGGCGCAAAACCTCGACTCGATCGAAGCGAGGTGAGGCTCGAGTCCCTCGCTTTGCGAGTGACTCGGCGACCCACCCGAAGCCGAAGCCAGACGCCCGGAACGGGTGTTCGCGGTGTGGAGAGCGCCCGTACGCCCGGCATGGTCGGTCGTGAGTGACACGGAAGTCTCGTTAACGGCTTACCAACTACTCAACGGGATGGAACTGAAAGGGGCCGGGACGCTCGAGGACCCCCCGACGACGTTCACGAAAACGTCGTCGGCCAGGTGTCAGCGAGACGCTTGCGTCTTCCAGAGCAAGTAACGAAGCCGGTGAGGTGTGGAACTCGAGCGTGCCAGGGCTTTCGGCTGTTGGTCACCACAAGTATGGATAGATCGTATATCAGGGTTCACCCGAGTGCGATCGCCATCGCATGGAGGAATAGTGGATGAAGATCAGTCTTCGTCCGTGCTGTCTTCTTTCCCTCGGACGAAACTGGTCTGTGGGTCTAGAGACCCGATTGTAGTCGTAGTCTCGGGAGCTTGGATCAGCGCCTCGAAATCGTCGACCTCCGTATACTGATCTTGGTAGACGAGCGCAGCCTTCCCAAGTGACGTGATTTCATAGAGACCGGATCGCTCGGCTGGCCCGATCTTGGTGACAAGACCGTAGTCCTCGAGAACTGGGAGTCGAGTATTGATATTTTGTCGGCTCTTGCCAGTGTGTGATTCGAGGTTGGTGGCGACGTTTCGACCGGTATCCTCGAGTGATTCGAGAATAAGGAAATCAGTCGGTTGCCTAAGCCTCACGGTATATTTTCCCCATAAGGTAGGTCTGGGTTGCAGATATCTAATAATTTCGGTTAGTAAATATCGTCATACATTATATTCTAAATCGTTATTGGGTGTGGATAGGGGGCGGTATTGTACTCATCCATCATTCGTATGACTGTTTTGATCAGAAGTATTGAACATCTCAAAGATTCATAAAAATTTACACCCTCTAATAATCGATTGAGGATGTCAGTGGGAAGTACGCTCTGTCAGAGGCATAACGTCCACGACCAAGATCACAAAATTATAGATACTGAGAGAGTTGTTTCTCTCGTTTCTACCGACTTGACGAGAGGAGTAATACTCACGTTTCCTACAGATGGTGGGTCGGTAGCCAACACTCCCGTCAATTGAACCCTCGAGCATCAAGATAATAACATGATTGGCATTACTAGTCGCTCTTCTGTAGGAAATCCTTGATACTGCTCAGCTGTCGCTGTGGAATCGAAGAGAGCAAAACTCTGTACTGGTACGAGAGTCTGACCGGCTTTGGCCACAATGAACACGACTGTTTTGCAACGTCTACGTGCATTGGGCATCACCGAGATTACGAGATCCCTCTCCACGCGTGAGAGATACTGCGAGACGAACACTCGATGTTCAGTTGCCCGCTCGTCGCGATTTTCGGGAGGCGCATCTGGTACCACAGCGGAAGACAGGCCATACTATCGAGGCGGTCGGTGAGTCGATAGACTTCCATTCGTTCCCGCGTCGCCTCGTCGAACCTCCAGCTGTCGCGCGATGCCGTATAGGCCGATCGGAAGAGTTCGCGGGGAGTGGTCGTTCGAGTAGCGCTATCACGCTCGGGCATGAGGAGATTCGACTCGACCTTCGCGAGATTGTAGGTCGGGTCGTCCGCACCGAGGTTCGCCCAGCCGAGAGTAGCGTAGTAATGTACGACAGATTAAGTTTAAATAGAAACATAGAAATCCCTATTCATGGCTGCTGAGACGGATGAGAACTCGTCGACGCTATCGCCGGAGGCCGCGTTTGCCGTCCTCGGCAACGAAACCCGTTTCACGATCCTCCAGACGCTGTGGGAGTTGTACGAGCCGGACGACCCGGCCAACGTGGTCAAATTCTCGGACCTGTACGACTCGGAGGACACCGTCACGTTCTCGGACCTGTACGATCGAGTCGGGTACGGCGATAGTGGAAACTTCAATTATCACCTCGAAAAACTCGTGGGTCACTTCGTTCGTCGGACAGAGGACGGGTACGAACTTACGCAAGCCGGCCTGGAGATCGCCCAGGCGGTCATCGCGGGGACGGTCCGCGAGTGCCCGAGTATCGACACTGCGACGATCGACGAGGGTTGTCCCCGATGCGGCGCACCGATCGTGTCCGACTACGAGAACCACCACCTGGCCGTGTCGTGTAGTCGGTGTTCCGGCATCTGGCAGGACTCGACGGGGGAAAACGGCGTCCTGTTCACGCTTCCGTTTCCGCCGACGGGGCTGTCGGGTCGAACGGCGGAGGAAGCGTTTCACGCGACGCTCGCGTACAACCTCAATCGGATCCGGTCGTTCATCGATGGCGTCTGCCCCAACTGTTCGAGCGCGGTCGAGGAATCGCTCGACGTCTGCACGACCCACGAGCCCGGCGACGAAGGTGGCTGTCCGCGCTGCAATCGACAGCACGCGATCGAAGTGTCTGAAATCTGTCGGCAGTGTAAAACAGTCGCTCGCGGGCCGCTCACGATCGCGATTCTGGCCGCCCCGGTCGTAACGGCGTTTTACTACGACCACGGCGTCGAACACCGGTTCGCGTCCTGGGAGACGTTCCGGCGCGCACAGACGGTCGACGAGGAGATCCTCGAAACCGATCCCCTGCGCGTCCGTCTCACCGTCACCGTCGAGGGCGACACGCTGCGATTGACGCTCGACGAGACGCTGAACGTCGTCGATATCGTTCGAGGGACGTCCAACTCCGCGCAGTGACGCTCTCTCGCACCCGATGTGTGAACGAGACGCGAACGTTAGCTGAAAGAGAGGGCGCTAAGCCCCGTCCTGTAGTATCTCCAACAGTATCGTCGTACAGATTATTTTTATTATACATACGTGAGAGAACTATCCATTTACGATGATACCGAGTGCGGTTCGACCGAGCGCAGGACCCGCCGGGGTTCCGTTCGGTCCGACGGTGGGGGACCGAATACCGATCGACGACCAACCTGAGAAGCGCAGCGTCGCGCAGATAACCGGTAGATCGACCGACTCCGGCGCGGGTGTTCGCATCGCCGCGGGACGCGAGCGCGGCGGGTCCGCCGACGCGTCGGACGCGACCGAGCGCCACGACCACGTCGACGAACGACCGGGTGCCGTCTGATGGGACGCCAGACACGTTCCGGGACGGAGTCGGAAGCGAATACGACGCCTCGAGCGGCGCGAAACCGCTTCGGTGGCGGAGTCACGAGGGATCGGTTCGTCCTCACGGCCGTGATGCTCGTCGCGATCGCCCTCCTGGCAGGTGGAGTGGGCGTCACTGTCGCCGACACGGCATCGGAATCGGACGACGAGGTCGACGCGCTGTGGGAGATCGATCTGGACGTTATGGACGTCGCGGGGACCACGTACCACGACGGGACGGTCTACGCTT
Source organism: Natronoglomus mannanivorans (assembly GCA_025517485.1). Lineage (GTDB taxonomy): Archaea > Halobacteriota > Halobacteria > Halobacteriales > Natrialbaceae > Halomontanus > Halomontanus mannanivorans. The sequence goes on from JAOPKB010000023.1 coordinate 49,160, forward strand.
CCGGTGGGAACACCGTGTACGCGATTGACGCGACGACCGGCGAGGAACGGTGGAACGTCTCGGTTCTCCTCGACGTGGACCGGGCGCCCGCGGTGGCCGACGGAACGGTCTACTTCGGCAGCGACCGCGGGACGTGGACCGGAATCGAAGATGTCTACTTCTACGCCGTGGACGCCGAAACCGGCGAGGAGGAGTGGTCGACGAACATCGGTGCGAACGTCCGCACCTCGCCGGCCGTCGACGACGGCGTCGTCTACTTCGGGAGCTGGGACAACGATCTGCATGCGCTCGACGCCGACACCGGGGACGAACTGTGGACGTACTCGACGGGACGGAACGTCAACTCCGACCCAGCCGTCGTCGACGGCGTCGTCTACTTCGCGAGCAACGACGAGAACATCTATGCGGTCGACGCCACGAGCGGACAGGGACTCTGGTCCTACGAGATGGACTACGACCCCGCCTCCCGGAGCGTCGCCGTGGCCGACGGAACGGTTTATCTGACCGACTATTCGGGCGTCCTCCACGCGGTCGACGCCGAGGACGGAAGCGAGGAGTGGACCGTCGAGCGAGGCTGGTATCCCACCGAACCGGCAACCGGCGAAGGCCTGGTCGTCGTCGCTGGCAGGAACGATCCCATCACCGCGTTCGACGCCGAGACCGGCGAGGAGATGTGGTCCAGGTCCTCCGAGCGGGACACCAGCCAGTTCGTGCACGACGGGACGGTCTACGTCGGAGACTGGGACGAGCCGATCGTTCGCGGACTGGACGCCGGATCCGGGGACACGGTCTGGACGTTCGACACTGGAGGCTGGGGAGCGGTCCCCCACGCGATCGCAGACGACGTCCTGTACGCCTCGAGTGACGGGACGCTGCACGCCGTTCCCACCGACCCACGCGCGGAACTCGAGGTGGTCGACGTCACCCTTTCGGACACCGACGTGCGAGCCGACGAAGCGGTGACGGTCACCGTCGACGTCGAAAACACGGGGACGCTGCCGGGCGAGCACGTGGTTCCCCTCGAGATCGACGGCGAACGCGTGAACACCACACTCGCCACGGTCGACCCCGGCGAGACCGAGACGGTCTCGTTCTCCGTCGAGTTCGACGACGCCGGGACGTACGACGTCGCCGCCGGCGGTCTCGAGGCGGGGGCGGTGACGGTGACGGACGCCGAACCGAAACTCGAGGTGAGTCAACCGACGATTTTCACCGACGTGACGCAAGGAGCGGTGATGAACTTCGGGGTGACCGTCGAGAACGTCGACTCCTACACCGGCGAGGAGATTCCCGTCGTGGTCGAGGTCTTCGACGAGGTGCAACTCGAAGAAGAGATCGACGAACTTGGTCCCGGCGAGGACGAGTACTTCCTGGTGGAGGTCAACACGGCGACGATCGAATCCGGTGAGTACGAGTGGCGCGTCGAGGTTGGCGAGGAGGAACCCCTCTCGGACTCGTTCACCCTTCACCCGCTCGACCTCGAGGTGAGTCAGCCGACGATCTTCGACGACGTGACCCAGGGAGCGGTCATGAACTTCGGCGTCACGGTGGAGAACACCGACTCGTACACGGGCGAGGAAATTCCCGTCGTAGTGGAGGTCTTCGACGAAGTGCAACTCGAAGAAGAGATCGACGAGTTAGCACCCGACGAGGACGAGTACTTCCTAGTGGAGGTCGATACGACGACGATCGACCCCGGTGAATACGAGTGGCGCGTCGACGTCGGCGAAGAAGAGCCATTGGCGGACTCGTTCACCCTTCACCCGCTCGACCTCGAGGTGAGTCAACCGACGATCTTCACCGACGTGACCCAGGGAGCGGTCATGAACTTCGGCGTCACGGTGGAGAACACCGATTCGTACACCGGCGAGGAGATTCCCGTCGTCGTGGAGGTCTTCGACGAGGTACAGGTCGAGGAGACGATCGACGAACTCGGCCCTGGTGAGGACGAGTACTTCCTGGTGGAGGTCGACACGGCGACGATCGAATCCGGCGAGTACGAGTGGCGCGTCGAGGTTGGCGAGGAGGAACCGCTGTCCGATTCGTTCACCCTTCACCCACTAGATCTGGACGTGAGCCAGCCCACGATCTTCGACGACGTGACCCAGGGGGCGATCATGAACTTCGGGGTGACCGTCGAAAATACTGATTCGTACACTGGTGAGGATATTCCGGTCGTGGTCGAGGTCTTCGACGAGGTGCAACTCGAAGAGGAGATCGACGAACTCGGCCCTGGCGAGGAAGAATTCTTCCTGGTGGAAGTCAACACGGCGACGGTCGAGTCCGGCGAGTACGAGTGGCGCGTCGAGGCCGGTGAAGCGGAACCGCTCTCTGATTCGTTCACCCTTCATCCGCTCGACCTCGAGGTGAGTCAACCGACGATCTTCACCGACGTGACGCAAGGAGCGGTGATGAACTTCGGCGTTACGGTGGAGAACACCGATTCGTACACCGGCGAGGAGATACCAGTGACCGTCGAGGTCTTCGACGAAGTGCAGGTCGACGAGACGATCGACGAGTTAGCCCCTGGCGAGGACGAGTACTTCTTGGTGGAAGTCGATACGGCGACGGTCGAGTCCGGCGAGTACGAGTGGCGCGTCGAAGCCGGTGAGGCGGAACCGCTCTCTGATTCGTTCACCCTTCATCCGCTCGACCTCGAGGTGAGTCAACCGACGATCTTCACCGACGTGACGCAAGGAGCGGTCATGAACTTCGGGGTGACCGTCGAAAACGTCGACTCCTATACGGGCGAGGAGATCCCGGTTGTCGTCGAGGTCTTCGACGAGGTACAGGTCGACGAAGAGATTGCAGAGCTGAGTCCCGACGAGGACGAGTACTTCCTGGTGGAGGTCGACACGGCGACGATCGACCCCGGTGAGTACGAGTGGCGCGTCGAGGTTGGCGAGAAGGAACCGCTGTCTGACTCGTTCACACTCGTGCCGGTCGATCGACCCGACCCCGAGATCGACTGGATCTGGATGGACGGGCACGCCGACCGCGCGGACACCGTCTACGCGAGCGAGGACGTTCCCGTCACCGTCAGGGCCGAGGCCCCCTTCGGCGACGTCGACGCCGTCGACCTCGAACTCGACTCCCTCGAGACGACGTGGACCCACGAAATCGAGGCGACCCACGACGACGGCGACTACTGGACCGCGACGATCGATCTCGAAGCGGTTCCCGACGACGGCGCGTACGAACTGGCCGTGCAGGCCGTCGACGACGAGGGGAACACGGCCGAGACGACCGCCGAAGAGATCCTGGAGATCGACCGCGAGCCGCCCGAGCTCGCGGCCACGGTCGGCGAGATCGACGGCGAGACGGCTACCGTGACCGTCTCGAGCGACGCCGACCTGGACGAGGCGCCCGCGATCCTCCTCGAGTACCCCGACGGCGGGTCGGAGGACGCCTTCCTGGCCGAAGACGACGGCCGGTGGACTACGGTCGTCGATATCGACGGCAACGGGGCCTACGCGGTGACCGCGTTCGGGACCGACCTCGCGGGTAACGACGCGAGCGCCGACGCCACCGCGGTCGTCTACACCGACCTGACGCTCGAGGCCGGCGACGTCCTCGAGAACCCGCGGACGGGGACGACCGTCGAGTTCGTGACCAACGAGTCCGTCCCGGACGCTTCGGCGGCGATCTCCGAAGGCGCGTTCGCCCACCACCCGCTGGCCGACGACCAGCTCGGCGTCACCTTCCTCACCGCAGATCTCGGTGCGGGCCTCTCCGACCGGCTCGAGAACGCGACGATTCGCGTCCCCGTCGACGAGTCCGCGATGGCCCCCGTCGACGATCCCGAGACGGTCTCGCTCGCACGCTACGACGAGACAGCCGGCGAGTGGGAGCCCGTCGAGACCACCGTGGAGACGATCGACGACGAACACTACTGGGTCGCCACGGTCGACCGCTTCTCCACCTACGGGGCGATCGCCACCGACGACCGAGCGCCGACGATCGAGACGACGCCCGAAGACGGCGCCGAACTCGAGTCGGACACCGACGAGGTGACGGTCACGGTCGAGTACGCCGACGACCTGACGGGGGTCGACCCCTCGAGCGTGTCGCTTTCGGTCGACGGTGTGGACGTGACTGAAGCCGACGGGACTGCGATCACGTCGATCTCGGTCGTTCACACCCTCGCAGTCGAAGCCGGGAGCGGGTACGACCTCGAGGTGACCGTCGCCGATCACGCGGGCAACGACCGGACGGTGCCGTTCTCGTTCGACGTCGCCTCGCCATCCTCAGGTCAGGGGTCAGGAAGCAGTGGTGGCGATAGCAGTATCGGTAGCGGCGCCGAAAGCGGCGAGACTGGGCCCGACGATGACGTCGCGGACGAGACGGACGAAGTGAACGAGGAGGACGACAGCGATGAGATGTCGGTGGACGACGAGGCCGAGTCAGACGACGTGAGCCCCGAGGACGGTGACGACGATGCGTCGGTATCGGACGACGACGAGGAACAGGCGGTGGACGACGAGACCGACGGCTCGGTGACCGACGACAGCGACGGGAGCAGCGCCGACGATACCATCCCCGGCTTCGGACTCACGGCCGCGATCGTGGCGTTGCTCGGAGTCGCCGCGCTGGCCGCTCGAAGTCGGTCCTAACCGTTTCCTCGACTTCGACGTTCCGCCTGTAGAGCGGCGAGACGGGTTCGAATCAGCGACGAGTGCAGCGATGACGACGGTGGCGTCGCTGACCAGCTTCGGTCGTCGAGTCTACGCCGACTCTTCTTCGATGCGCTTGCGTTCACGTTCGTTGATTCTATCGGCGATTTCCTGAACGTCGCGCTCGGTGAGTTCGCTCTCGCTGGTGAGTTCGTCCATCATTTCGAGTGCCTCGAGTCTTCCGGGACATCCCATGTTGAACGCCATCGAGTTCATCGCACTAGATGAGGCGGGAGAGTTCGAGTCGAGAGGGTTACAAAGTGCTAAGTTTCACTGGCTCAGACCCCTTCATATTCTGGATGAGCACCTCACCCGGAGATAGGTGAAATGCCAAATTTAGCCGTTTCAATGCCCAAAGTCAGTTTTCCGGGTCCACGGGCCCTGACGGGGAACGTCCAGAATCTTCGGGGCTCTCAGCCAGTTGTTAGTACACGCGAGAAACGCTCGAGCGGGCGTTTAGAGCGACACTCAGGGTCACCCTCTGCTGTGTCATGCTCGGAGTCGATCGGATCGGCGTCATTAAGTTCATTGCCTGTCTCGTTTGTCGGCTCGTTTGTACCCGTGCCAGCCCAATCGAACAGTCAGCGAGAGGACCATCGCGACCACCAATACCTATATATATTGGTATTTGCTACTTATTATAGAAAAGTAGATGAGGAGTAATGAATATCTGGTATAGATACTGTTCTATGGCATTTGATAGCCTTCCCATCTGTCTGTGGAGGGATACATAGGTGGGATCTCAGCCACCGGTTGTGCAGGCGACGGAGGCAATCGACGAGCCGATTTCCTTGCTTTTGATTGATGACGATGAGCGATGGCTCTGGGTAACTGAGCAGTTGTTGTCTGAGACGTACGATATATTTACGATCGAGACCGCAACTGGGTTTCATAGTGGACAAGAGAAAATCGAATCGTCGGACCCTGATTGTATCGTGTGTGATCACCAACTTGGTGATGGAACTGGCCTTCAGTTACTTACCTGGGTTCGAGAACGCGACCGGATACAGCCATTCGTGCTGATTACTGGCCGTGGAAGTGAGGACGTTGCCAGTCAAGCGATCAGCGAGGGCGTGACTGAGTACCTTTCAAAATCCGAGAATGAGAACTGTGAGTTGCTTGTGAGATATGTGCTGAACGCAGTCAGTCAGTACCGAACCGAGACAGCACTACAACGTGAGCGAACTACCAACGATCGGATTCTCGAACTCGTAACGGCTACAACAGATCCTGAGTCGATTTTTCAACAGCTGTGTCAATTGTTAATCGATGAGTACGAGTACCGGTGTGTGTGGATCGGTCAGTTCGGGTCTGGGACACATATTGTCCCACGGGCGGCCGCCGGAGAGACTCGATATCTTGATCTGCTTCTCGATACTGTTGGGCTCTCGTATGTCGAAGATGATCCCGCGTTGCTGGCGCTCCGTTCTGGTGAGAACGTTATTGTTCACGACATAGACGGGGAGTCAGATGCGATCGACTCACAAATGGATGATGGAGACGATCGATCATGGACGGGGCTCGCAGCACAATGCGGGTTCGGTGCTGCCGCAGGCATTCCGATCGAACGAGATGGGGCCTGTATCGGCGTACTCGGCGTCTATGGAGCCGACGCATCGGTTGTCTCTGAAACGCACCAACAGATGCTTGCTACACAAGCAACGATTGTGAACCATCTCTCGCGTGTTGGTGGGTGGAAGCAATCGCTCCTATCAAACGAGATGGTTCGGGTTGACCTTACTATTCGAGACGATCGGGTTCCATTACTTGCGGCCGTAACAGCGCTTCCAGACTGCAACCGAATTGAGGTGCAGTCGGTCACGATACGAGACAATGGGCGTCGAATCTACCATGTAACAACCGAAAACTATGTAGAATGGTCTGCACTCACAGACACAGTTGTTGATTTTGTCGCGGCCACAACGCATTCACCGTCGACTGCAACGCTCGAAACGTCGACGCTGATTCCAGAGGAAGTTGCTGTTGACAACGGGGCAGTGTTCGACCGCAGTGTGATCGAGAATAATACAGTCGTCCTTTCGATCCGAATCCCAGATGGAAAGAAACTGTCGCCGATTGTTGATGCGTTACGGTCACACTTTGGGCAGGTCAGTGTCTCACGGAAATGGCGCGATCCAAACGCTACCCCAACGTATGCACCCAACGATCCGATCGAAACGCTCACAGGTCGCCAGCGTGAGGTACTGCAACACGCCTACTATGGGGGATATTTTGACTTTCCACGAAATATCTCCGCAACGGAGATAGCCGAGCAGTTTGGCGTTTCACAACCAACCGTCTCACAACATCTCCGAGCAGCAGAGCAAAAGGTGTTTTCACGTCTTTTTGAACGGACAACTGAGTGAGCGCTACGCTAATGGACCACACCGCACTGTTGTACTCTGGTCTCGAAGCAGTCTTCGCGATTGTGACGGTCGCAATTACGGTTCTTTCGTGGCGCTATCGCAGTCGGGTGACTGGCTTCCCACTGTTTGTGACCGCAGTGAGTGCGGCCGCATATGCGCTTGCAAGTTTTACAATGCCGTTTGTATCCGATCCGCTTGCGTGGCAGTTAGTGAATAATATCCGCTACCCGCTCGGTGCACTGATTGCAACAGGATCGTTCTTTATCGCAGTCGAATTCACACAGAACGAACAGTACAACCGTCCAGTTGTACGTGCCGCATTTGGTTTGATTCTCGCCGTTGATGCGATCGTGGCACTCACGAATCCGATCCATAGACTGATGATCACTGACCAGTTCATAACTGAAACTGGGATTTATGCTGCCGTTCTTGGCCCCCTGTTTTGGGTGCACGTTGTTGTCGGCCTTGCAATCGGATCGATAAGCATCGGACTGCTGTTGGACAACCTTCGGGAGGCACAGGGCATCTATCGGACACAGAACGTAGTGCTCGTTGTTGGGTTAGCTATGCTAGCAGTCTTCTTTGGAATCCAGTCAGTTGCGGCGGTCAATTATCGGTTCGATCTTGCAACCGTCGGGATCGTTGGCTACTGTAGTCTCATCCTCTGGGGCTTGTTCAGGGCAGACTTGCTTCAGACAGTCCCTGTTTCACGAGAGACGCTCTTGAAGAGCATGGACGACCCCGTTATTGCACTCGACGAGAACGATACTGTTGTTGATCTCAATACTGCAGCAATGGGGCTCTTTTCGGTTGATGCTGCTGCGATCGGAAACCACGTCGAGAGCGTGTTTGCTGACTACCCTGCGCTCAAAACACGAGTTACCGCAGCGGAACTCGAGACGGAGACACGAGACGAGATTACACTCTCGCGAAACGGAAACTCGCAGTATTTTGATCTGTTAGTGTCACCCATCGTTCCTCGAGAGACCCATGGCCCAACAATTGATGCTACGCTTGGTCGAATTGTCGTCCTTCGGGATATCACCGATCGCAAGCAGTACGAAACCCGCATTGAAACCCACAATCGAACGCTCGAGCGGCTAGCGAACGTCATCTCACACGATCTTCGGAGTCCGATGGCAACCGCCCAAAACCTCGTTACGATACTGAAACTGAACCTCGATGAACCGAACGAGTCGGCAGAACGATCGATCGCCGAACTAGAGGCCTTGATCGGTGATATCGAAGCGTTTGCGAGTCACCTTCCCGCACTCGCCCGTGAAAGCAGCTATGTCGAACACCCGACGACGTTCGACCTCGAACCGATCGCGGATGCCGCGTGGCGAGCAGTCGATACCGATGGCCTGTCGTTGCAGGTCGTCGACGAGATTACGCTCTCCGGTGATCCTCGACGGCTCAGACAGGTGCTGCAGAATCTCTTTCAGAACACGGCTCATCATGCACGCCCAACCGCAACCACCGTCACCGTCGGGTTACTTCCTGATCGGGATGGATTCTTTGTCGAAGACGATGGCCCCGGGATCGGGGCTGCACAAGACGATGAGATATTCGATTATGGGATGAGTACTGGCGATGGGACCGGTATTGGATTAGCGATTGTTCGAACGATCGTCGAAGCACACAGTTGGCGTATCGCTGTGACCCACAGCGATCGAGGTGGGGCACGGTTTGAGATCGATACGAATCCAACCTGACTGTCGATGGACGTTCCGAGATCGCTCGAGGGATCGATCACGGGTATACAACCTAATCAGGGACTCCAGTGGACTCGTCTCCTCTCACGTACTGTGACTGTTCTCTCGGCGATACCGCCAACTGACAGAACAGACGGATTCCCTAGAGCAGGTGTGTTTCGTTCCTCCCTGAGAGTCGAGCACTCGCCCTAGACACCTTGCTCTATAGGTAGTAGAGTTATGGTCTTGCCAATCTTCAGGAAAACATGAATAAATCGCGGTACTCGAGGCGTCAGTTGTTGTCCACAGGAGCGGCGCTCAGTGCAGGTTCGCTTGCAGGCTGTCTCGGTGCACCTGGATCAGAAGAATCGGATGCATCGGATATGCCGCCGGGAAGTGGTGATATCCGTATTCAGTCGATGGATGAGATCGAAGAGCCTGCAGGCGGCAGTGACCTCGCAGGCTCGGCCGGCGACGGGAAACCCGATTGGATTGACGCACACAATATGCGGTTTCGCGGCTGGTATTACGCTGACGAGTACCATCCTTCGTTTCCATATGCTCGCGAAGAGATCACGCTGTCCGTAGCCAATAATGCAGGATACATTGTCACTGTTACCGTCTACGACGACGTTGGAGAGACACTGTATGATAAGAATGTGTCCGGAGGGGTATCTTCGTGGTTACGACGACAACATGCAACCACTGCCGAGATACGTGTCATCGGGAGTGTACAGAACGAAGCGCTCGAAATCGATCTCACCGACGGTGTACACCACGAAATATGGCTCACTGGTGGCGTGCTCACCGCGGGCTACTGGGTCGGTCGGTGGTGAATCGGTTATAGTACCAACTGCAACGATTTACCTGAATTGAGGCGCTAAGGCCCCTTCCTCAACGAGCGACCGAAGGGAGTGA
>JAOPKB010000024.1 GCA_025517485.1 Natronoglomus mannanivorans
TCGCTCACTTCGCTCGCTCCTTGAGGCCGGAGGCTCCGCGCTACCGCTTGCTGAATCGACAGCGACTCGCTCGTCAACCGGCGAGAATGCATCGCACGCGACCTACGACGGCTCGATCCCGCTCGGCACCATCCGATTCGAGAGCTCCGAACTCACGAGTGCCGCGTGGCTCCGCCGAAGCCGCTCGGAGAGCGCCTGATGGGAGATATCCAGTTCGGCGGCGAGTTCCTGCAGGGTCACCCGTCGTGGCACGTCGAAATACCCCAGTTCGTGGGCCGCGACGATCGTCTCGTACTGCGTGGCAGTCAACGCCGAATGGCTACTCGAGGGGTTGTCCAGCGAGTTGACTCTGGTGACGCTCGTCTGGAAATCGTACTGTCTGAACAACGCGTGGGCCTCCGACAGCGCCGACCGGTCGTGGAACAACAACTCGACCGACCAGGTGTCGTCGTGTCCCGTCGCCTCGAGGATCGCGCCGTCGTTGGCCGACACTAGTTGCTCGAACAGTTTGACGCCCCGGCCGAAATCGAGTCGGAACAGCCACCGCTCGTCGCTCACTTCGGTCAGCGAAGCGAGGACCTCGACGGTCGGATCCTCCTCGAGTGCCGTCTCGACTGCATCCCGGTCTTCTCCCGACACCCAGACTAACGGCGGCGAATCCCCAATCATCCCCGCGATCTCGAATTCGAACGTCGGAACGCGGTCGAACGTCTGGGAACAACCCATTCGATCGGCCGGAAGCTCGAGTTCGACGACTGTCGTCATTATCGGCATCCACCACAGTCAGGTATAGGCGACTTTGGTTTGCGGAAGCCCTTCCCGCCACCATCGCGAGCTGACTATCTGCCTCGAGAGACCGTCTCTTTGACGAATAGGTTCTCTCGCTAACTGGTATTTTCGTTCTGTCTGTAGGCGAGACGGCTGGGGTTCGAAGTCGAGGTACCACAAGTAAAGGCTCGAGTTGTCTCGCTCCGGTCGCCGTCTAGAACAACCATTGCCAGTTCAGCAACACCAGTGAGATCAGTCACCCGATGCGAACAAAGTTGATTTTGATATTATAAAGGTTTGTAATATGTGGGAGACCTATGTGGGTTCAATAAATAGAATCCGACATGAATCCTGAAGGCATACTAATATTTATCTTCGGTCTTTCGATAGTCGTATTCCCGGAAAAGCTAGTGAGGGTATTCTTCTTAGGTATGCTCAAAGAAGGCGCTCTTTCCGGTAGCGGGAAACTGTTCTACAGATTGATTGGCTCGTTTTTCATGCTTCTCGGTGTCAGGGTCACAGTAAGTATCTGATACGTGCGTGACTCGTCTACTTCAAATCTATCAGTGTGGCGAATTTGTGCCTCACGGAATTGTTTGGCGCAAAATTAGTGGGTTGGGGCAGATTTGAACCACGCCGAGACGGTCGCCCTCACTTCGTTCAGGCGCTGCGACTCGTCTAGTTCAAATCTACCCAACGTGACGATCCTGTCGCTCGCGGAATTGCTCGCGACAGAAGTAGTGGGTTGGGGCAGATTTGAACTGCCGACTTCCTCCGTGTGAAGGAGGTATCATAACCGGACTAGATCACCAACCCGCACACGGTCGTATCCGTCCGTTCAACTTAAGCGTTCCTTTCGCAATCCAGCGCGAGTTACCTGATCGTACGGTAGGACTCGAGTTTCTGTCGTGCGCCGCCGATCGTCTCGCGAGCTTCGCTTTCGGCCTTTCGTTCGACCGACTTCGCCTCCTCGAGGAGGGTCTCGACGCGTGATGGTTCCGATTCGGGTTCGGGCTCAAGTTCGCGGCCGGTCAGCGAACGCACTTTCGTTTCGACGGGCTCGAGTGACTCCTCGAGACCGAGTTTGACGTGGTGGCCCGCTCGAAGCAGGTAGTACCGTGCATCTTCGAAGTGTTTGTTCATGATCGACCACGAATATAGGACTGTCTCGAATATAGCTGTTTCGTAAGGACAGAATTTAGAGTTGAAATGTACTGTTGGACAACAGTATCGGAGAGAACCAAAGCGTTCATAGTTGTTTAGGTCGACCTAAAACGTAGTCGCACTCCAGTGCGGCTGGCTGTCCCACCATCCGGCGCCGTGGGCATCACCGGCGTCGACACCGCTTTTTCCGATGGTCCGGTCGATACATCTCCAAACCGACTCGAGAAACCAGCCTATCACTCGTCAGTACGATGGCTGTTCTTCGACCTCGCCCTCACGCTGGTTGACGACACGTGCGAGGACGAACAATCCGTCGGACAGCCGGTTGAGGTACTGGACCGCCTGCTCGTTGATCGGCTCCTCGGCCGCGAGCGCGACGGCTCGCCGCTCCGCTCGTCGACAGACGGTCCGTGCGTGGTGTAATCGTGCACCCGTCTCGCTTCCCGTCGGGAGGATGAACGACTGGAGCGGCTCGAGTTCGTCGTCGTAGCCGTCGATCCACGATTCGATCGTCTCGACGTGGTCGGCGCGGACGACGGGATCGTCGTCGTCGGGCTCTGGATTCGCGAAGTCTGCCTGGACGATGTGGAGGTGATTCTGGATGGCCTCGAGTTGCTCGTCGACGTCGTCGTGACCGGTCGGACGAACGGTCCCGACGAGCGCGTTGAGTTCGTCGACCGTTCCGTAGGCTTCGATTCGGGGGCTGGCCTTCGAGACTCTGGTCATGTCCTGCAGGTCGGTCTGTCCCTCGTCACCGCGACCGGTGTAGATCTTCATACGCCGACCGACGGCTCGGCGTCACTTAACTCCGAGTCTTCACTCGGTCTCACGGCATCTCGACTCCAGTCTCTACCACGGAAGACCACATCTGTCGCCGCCGACCGAGTTTTTTCACGCTTCGCGTCGGATACCCACTCGTGTCTTACACCAAAGTCAACGCCGACGATGTCGAGCCGGTTTCGGACGGCCTGAAATTTCTTCGTGAGTCACTCGAGTGCGACCAGCTCGGACTCTCGGTACTCGACTGTGAGCCCGGCTGGGAAGGGATGGAACACGATCACGCAGACGACGGTGAAGAAGAGGTGTACTATCTCGTCGAGGGGAGTGCGACCGTAATCGTCGAGGGCGAGGAAATCTCGATGGAACCGCGGGATGCCCTTCGAATCGCACCCGACGCGACCCGACAGATCCAAAACGGGGAAACCGAAACCACGTTCGTCCTCGCTGGCGCACCGTAGCTGGCGTTTCGAGTACACTCGAGACAGCCCGCCGACTTTTCACACACTGTTTGACTCGAGTGATTCCGGTGCAGTCCTCGATTTCATATATCGTCATAAAATATATATGTGAAATCTCCGTGCGTCGAGACCGTGGCTCGAACACGGAGGACTGGTAGAGAAGACACGCACAGCTCGAGGACAAGCCTCGAGCTCAGGTTCGCGGCCGATGTCTGTTTCAACTGACTCGAGGACGATAGAGCGAACGGCGACGGCACTCGGACGTCCGACAGTCGGGAGGTCTTCGACGCGTTCAGTGGCTGGTGAAAGTCGACCGGAACGCCGAGGAGAGCGTCGAGCTACGTACCGGTCTTCTCGACTCGATACCAGCTCCCGTCCCAGGTGAGCAGGTACTCGAAACAACTGCGAATCGTCACCAGGCCGAATCCCGGATAAATCAACGGCGAGAGCACGACCGTCGGTGACAGGTTCGGAAGGTGACCCGCTCGAGAGTCACGGTAGAGGATCGGCGGAATCGTCACGCAGACGGGCACGAACGCCAGCAGCGCGACCGCGACGAATCCATAGTAGAGGAGTACCACGACTTTCGCTACGAGTGCAACCATGAACACGCTCGCGAGGAGACTCGTCGCAAGCCGCACCGTCGACGCCAGCCCGTGTACCCCACTGGATCCGAACCCACCAGTGATTGCCTTTCGAAACACCTGGATGTGACCGATCCGCCACCGTTTCCGTTGGCCCCACAGATCCGCGACCGTATGTGGAGCTTCCATCTCGTTCGTGATGTGTCTCGACTGGCAGACGTCGAGTCCCTGACGGAAACACTTGTGTGCGAAGTCGATATCTTCGGTGAGGAGATCGTCCAGACCACCGACGGTCTCGAACGCCTCGCGGGTGAACACTGCCGAGGAACTCCGACAGTAGGTGAATCCGAAGGGTTCGACGAGCTTGTAGCTGGCGTGAAAGAGGAGCCGTTCGCAGTACGCGAGCGTTTCGACAGGGCCGTTCGCCCGGGGCACGCGCCGCGCCTGAAACACGTCCCGGTCTTCCTCGAGCAGAGCGTACATCGCTGCCGGGACGAAGTCGGGATCGACACGTTCGTCGGCGTCGAACGAACAGAAGAAATCGGCGTCGATCCGTGAGACGGCGTCGTTGATCGCTCTCGCTTTCGAACCAGGTTGACCGTTGCAAAGGACTCGAACGTCGGGGTGTTCGGCTAGCTCCCGTGCAATCCCGAGCGTCGGCTCGTCACCGGGTTCCCCGACGATTACGACCTCGAGGTTCGCGTAGTTCGAGTCGAGCAACGAGTTAACGCTCGTCTTCAGTACGCCCCCGTCCCGATAGACGGGAACGATGGCGGCGACTGTCGGTCCGTCGAACACTCGAGCGGCGGGGTCTCGGCGCTGGTATACCTCTCGAACGAGTAAGACGCCCGAGAGTGTCGCGAGGACGGTGAATATCACGACTGCGGGCACCGCACTCTTTGTTGCGACGTGGAGAGCGAATCCTCGTAACTCGAGGAGGAACTCGAACTGTTGGATGCCGTGGTACGCGCCGATACTAAGACACAGTCCCGTCCCCGTCAGGGACCCGGTCCATTCTAACGCGTTTCGGAGGGCAACAGTCATCACGTAGAAAACGTGAACCAAACGACATAAGAATACCTACTGTATCCGAACTGTACTAGGTAGTATCATAACTACAGAAGAGGACGTGAACTGGACGAACGAACTCCTGTGAACCTGGAAACGACGAGGACTAGGTGCTTTTCGAGGCGAGTATCTACGGTCACCGACGCCACCAGATTCCAGTACGTTAAACATCATCGACGTCAGAGGTCCAGTATGGCCCAAGAACTCGACCACGAATGCCCCGATTGTGGTGGGGAGAAGACCTTCTACCGTGCGGCGAGCACGACACTCCACCTCGGCACGAAAATCAAGTGGCACTGCCCCGACTGTGACTACGGATTCGTCCAGATCAACGGCATCGACTCGAGCGAAGCCAAGACGGCGTAACGCAGTCGAGTACTTTCGACGTCGATTTTTGCCGTTCTCGCTCGGAGAGGTTAGGTGTGGCTCTCGAGTGGATCCGACTCCCGCGTCGGTACGTCGAATCGACTGACCGTGGTTCGTTGGTCAGTTTACACCCGATCGAGATAGTCACGACCGATTCGTGAATGACAGACAGTCGTCCCTATCCCTGTTCGGACTCGAGATTAGGAGTTCGACGGACCACTCAGCAATCGATCCTCGTTCCATTGCGCGGATCGCCGGCTTCCGCTTCGGTCCGATATACGTCGTCTTCTGCCACGAGATACGATGCGCCGATCTCGTAATCAGCGTGCAGGTCGGGTTCGTCACTGTGTGAAATCGCCGTCCCAAATGTCGACCGAACTTCTACGAAATCACCGTCCGGACGGATATCCGTTGCTTCGACTCGTGGCTGTAGTGATCTCACTGTTTCGTTGTCTCCTGTGACGTTCTCTCGGATGTACTTCGTTTCACAGTCGACGACGAGTTCCTCGACGGCTGTATCGACTGTTTCGTCGGGTGTGTCCGAACGAGAGTCATCTCCTAGGAGAGAATCGCTATCGGTCGCGAGACAGCCGACAGTAGGTACCATCCCGATCGCGGCGAGAACCTGTCGCCGGTTCATATTTTCACCACTGGTAATCAGCACAAATATGTTGTGGACAGCGGGTTCGACGTTCGATACCGAACGATGTGCTTTCGTTCCGGGTTGTAGTGCATAAACCACATTCCGATATAGAATCTACTCTCGTCGAACCAGTATGTCGTGATAGAACTCGAGTCGTATCATCGTCTCGGAGGCTTCCGTCGATACGAGCGCTCTATCGAAAAGAGGGTTGCAAGCGATTCAATCACACCAGTCACCGGTCGCTCGAGACCCCTACGTTTCGCGTTCGCCGTCTTCTTCTCCACCAGTGAGCGCGTGCCACGACAGCCGCGGATTCCGCGCGGCGCTCGTCTGATCGATCCGACGCGCTGTGGTCCGCTCGGGAGCGGCCTCGAGCGTCTCGCTATCCTCACCGGCGACGGCGTTGAACGCGTTCGCGAGCGTGTCCAGCGTGGACTTGCTCTCGATCTCGGTCGGCTCGGTCATCAGCGCCCCGCTGACGATCTCGGGCCACTTCGTCGTCGGCGGGTGGACGCCGTAGTCGAGCATTCGTTTGGCGACGTCGGCGGCGTCTTGCTCGCCGGCGCTGGCGACGAACTCGTGGTGGAACGGACCGTAGGGAACCTCGTAGTCGACCTGGCTGGCGAGGTAGTTGGCGTTCAACACGGCCTTCGCGCTGGCGTCGGTGAGTCCCTCGTCGCCCAGTCGGGCGATGTAGGCGAAGGCCTTCACGAGGACGAGCCAGTTGCCCTGATAGCCGTGGACCTGTCCGATGGTGTGTTCGGGGTCGAAGAGTTCGTATTTGGAGGGCGTAGCGTTGCTGTCCCCCTCGTCCCTTCCGTCGCCGTCGACCGCCCGAACCCGCGGCGCAGGCAGGAACGGCGCGAGATCCTCGACGACGCCGACCGGTCCGGCACCCGGGCCGCCGCCGCCGTGGGGCGTCGCGAACGTCTTGTGGACGTTGTAGTGCATCACGTCGAACCCCATGTCGCCCGGTCGCGCCCGGCCGAGCAGCGCGTTCAGGTTCGCCCCGTCGTAGTAGAGTAGTCCACCGACGTCGTGGACCATCTCGGCAATTTCCGTGATGTCGCGTTCGAACAGGCCCAGCGTGTTCGGATTCGTCAACATGAGCGCCGCGGTGTCCTCGGAGAGCGCTGCCTCGAGCGCCTCGAGGTCGACCCGGCCCGCGTCGTCGCTGGGCAGCGAGACCACGTCGTAGCCGCCGAGTGCAGCGGTCGCGAAGTTGGTTCCGTGAGCGCTTTCCGGAATGATCACCTCGTGGCGGTGACCCTCGCCGTTGTGCTCGTGATACGCGGCAGCGACGCGGATCCCGACGAACTCGCCGGCCGCCCCCGCCGGAGGTTGGAGGGTGACGGCGTCCATGCCGCCGATTCGACCCAGATAGTCCTGTAGTCGAGCGAGCACCTCGAGTGTCCCCTGGACCGACTCGGGATCGCGGTCCGGGTGGACCGCCGCCGAGGGGAGCGCCGCGACGTCCTCGGTGAACTTCGGATTGTACTTCATCGTACACGAGCCCAGCGGGTAGGGGCCGCTGTCGATCCCGTAGATCATCTGGGAGAGGCGTGTGTAGTGGCGTGCGAGCTCCGGCTCCGAGAGTTCGGGCAACTCGAGGTCGTCGCGGGTGAGCTCGTCGGGCAGCGGCGAGTCGACGTCCGTCCCGATTTCGACCCGCGTCTGGTTCTTCTCCGAGAGCAGCGGTTCGTACTGGCCGTTTCGGGTCCAGCGGGCCTGGTCGTACCCGTTCCCGTTGGCGTGTCCGCCACCGTTGTCGTTCCCGTTCTCGCTTCGGTCGTCGCTCATCGAGTCACCTCCGTGAACGCTGCGACGAACTCCTCGAGCGTCTCGTCGTCGACCCCGGCCACGCAGACCTGGATCTCGTGGTCACCGACGACGTGGACGGCGAAGCCGCGGTCTGCGAGGTCGTCGGCGATGGGTCGTGCTGGCTGGTCGATTCTGGCGACGAACTCTCGAATGTGGCGTCGATCGTCGACGGGCGCTTTGACGCCAACGAGATCGTCGACGCGCTCGGCCAGTGACTCGGCTCGCGTGACGTCACGTGCGGCGAGTTCGACGAGTCCACTGGGACCGAGTGTGGCGGCGTGAATGGCGCTTCTGAGGGCGACCCACGCCTGATTCGTGCAGATATTACTCGTCGCCCGCTCGCGGCGGATGTGCTGTTCGCGAGTCTGGAGCGTGAGCGTGAACGCGCGCCGATCGGTGGCGTCCTCGCTCGCGCCGACGAGCCGGCCCGGAACCTGTCGGAGGAACCGTTCGTCGGTGGCGAACAGACCGAGTCCCATCCCGTAACTCGTCGGCAGCCCGAGCACGCTCGCGTCGCCGACGACGACGTCGGCTCCGACGTCCGACGGCTTTTGCAACAGAGAGAGTGCGACCGGGTCCGACCCGAGGACGAACAGCGCGTCCGCATCTGCAGCGAGGCCGCCGATTTCGGAGAGCCGTTCCTCGATCGCCCCCCGAACCGTCGGATTCTCCGCGTAGACCATCACGACGTCCTCGGCGAGCTGGGACTCGAGCGCCGAAACGTCGACGGTCGACGCCGCGGTCGCGTAGGTCTCGATCTCGAGGTCGGTGCCGGCGACGTAGTTCTCGAGCGTGCTACGCCGGCCCTCGCGAAGGATATCGGGGACGAGCACGCGGTGCCCGCTCGTCTTGCGCGTGCGGTCGGCCAGCGTGGCCGCCTCACCCAGCGCCGTCGCGGCGTCGTACATCGAGCAGTTGGCGACCGCGAGGCCGGTGAGTTCGACCAGCAGCGACTGGTACTCGAACAGCGCCTGCAGAAAGCCCTGTGAGACCTCGGGCTGGTACTGCGTGTAGGAGGTCAGAAACTCCGAGCGGTCGGCGAGGTGGTCGACCAATGACGGGATGTAGTAGCCGTAGTGGCCCCGCCCGAGCAGTTCGACGAGGTCGTCGTTTCGGTCGAGGATCGAGCCCACCAGCTGGCGGGTCTCGCGTTCCGTGCGTGCGTCGATGTCGAACGCGCCGTCGAAGCGAACCTCGTCGGGAATGTCGAACAGGTCCTCGACCGAGTCGACGTCGACGGCCTCGAGCATCGCCGCGGTTTCGTCGTCCGTGTGGGGGGCGTACGGGCTCCCCGTCGTGTGTGATCCGTGCATGCGTTAGTGGTGATCGTGATACTGACGGTGATGGTGGTGGTGATCGTAATCGTGATCGTCGCCGTGATCGGGCTGACGCGTCAGTCCGGCAGAAAGGAAGGATGGTCGTCCGCGTCCGTGGGTTCCACATCCGATCCGTGTCACGTTGGCGGTACTAGCGAAGCAGGGGTAATGACTACGACGGTTTCGAATCGCCAAATTCGAGCCGAAACGTCCGTTTCCGGCGGAATAGCCGCGAAAAAAGGCTATTCGACGAAGCGGTACTTCCGCTCGCCCATTCGGCCCCAGCCGTCGAAGACGAACTCCGCGTCGGGCGTCGTCCGTGGCTCGATGTCGACGTCCATATCGTGGTTGTGGGCGTCGTGGATCTCCTCGTAATCGTCCCAGGTGAGGTCGTATCGGGCCGCGAGCTGTTCGTCGACGTTGAGCGCCGCGATCTCCTCGCGCCAACCCTCCTGGATCGTTTCGGCGTGAATCTCCGCCTCGGCACCGCTCCCATAGGAGCCGACGAGCAGTTTGCTCCCGGTGAGATCCAGATCGTTCTCGAGGCCGTGTTTGAGCACGCTCGCTCGAGCGACGTGGACGGATCCGGTGTACCAGTTGCCGACCTCTCGAGAGAGCGTGAGCGTTGGGTCGATGGTCTTGGCGTACCAGTCCTGGTAGGTCTCGGTCTCCTTGAGCGAATCCATGTACTCCCGAAGGGCCTCGCGGAACGCCTCCTCGTCGTCGAACGCCTCGGCGCGGGGCTGGCGGCCGATCTCCGCGGCCAGTTCGTCTTCGATCTCGGTATCCCGAATCATGTGCCGGTAGCCCAGCAGGCCGGCCTTCCGGACCATCCCCGGGAACGGCGTGTGGAACGGAATGTAGGCGTACTGGTCGGGATGGCTGTCGCCGGCGATGCTCTCGAAGTCCTCGAGTGCCTCGCGCATGCGGGCGAGATACACCTGCACCGAGCGCTTGCCGTCGACGCTCGGGAACTGCTGGTTGGGCTTGAGGAAGTCGGTCTCGTCGGCGCTGCCGTAGCCCTGTTCGATCGAGAGTTCCACCAGTGAGGGATCCTCCGAGATGAGCATCGCGACGGCACCCGCGCCCTGGGTCGCCTCGCCGGCGTCGCCGCGGGCGTAGAGGGCCGTGTCGGTCGCGATCACGATGGCGGCGCGACCACGGTGGCGGCCCGCCTTAATCCAGTTGTACGCGTCGTCTAAACTCTGGGTCCCCGCGATGCAGGCGAACTTCCGCTCGCCCTTGTTCGCGTGGTGGAAGTCGCCCTCGTAGACCTGCTCGAGGCAGCCTGCGACGTACGTCGAAACCGGCTTGGAGTTGTCGAAGGCGCTCTCGGTTGCGACGTCGATCCGGCCGATGTCCTCGGGCTCGAGGCCCTTGCGGTCCATCAGTCGGTAGGCGGCGTTAGCCCCCATCGTGACGATGTCCTCGTAGCTGTCGGGAAACGAACTGGCGTTGAGGCCGAGGCCCTTGGTGTACTTCTCCGGGTCCTCGCCCATCTGTGGCGCGAACGTCCCGGGGAGATCGAGTTTGAGGTTCCCGGTCCAGATTTCGACGGCGTCGATACCGACTGTAGTCATATGCTGTGCATGCAGGTGTGGACACATGATATTGTCGTTCGTCGTTTCGACGGGTGTCGAAGACAGTGCGATCAGTACTCTTCGACCGTGATCGCGAGTCCAGCGCTGCCAAAGTGCTGTTCGTCCCGTATGATCGTCGCGCTATCGACGTCGTCTCGTATCCCTGCGAGGGTCGAAACGTCCTCATCGGTGTACGTACTTTCGTTGAGGAGGTTACGGGGTTGTGAATTAACCGCGATATCGTCCGCTGCAGCGGTTTCGAGTTCGAGAACCGTTCCATCGATCGTCACTTGTTTCGTTTGCCACCCCTTCCCGTTACTACCTGCGCTCCCACCACCGGATTGATCCACGAGGCTGACGGCTACGTCGACTGTTCGGTCCCCCATATCGATCGTAAACGTCGAATCGATGTTCTCGTTGTTCCCCAACGTTTGGTCACCAACTGCAAAGACGGAGTACGCTCCTGCCGTACTCGGTTCAATTCGAACTGACACCGTTTCGCCCGTGTCGTCGCTTTCCACTTCGAGCAACTGATCCGATTCGCTCCCATCTCCCGATTGTGTCGCCCACTCGAGGACGATAGTTTCCCCTTCACCGGCCTCGAGTTCGACGTCCTGACTGTCGCGTTCGGTTCCATCTTCCGTCGTTAGCCGAATCGTCTGAGTCCCGGGTTGCTCGCCGAGGTTTTCCACTGCCACGTCGACGGTGAGCGACTCACCTTCCGGTACCGGTGTGTTTGTCTCGATGATCTGAACGTCGAAGTACGGTTCGTCCGCCGGTAGATCGATCGGCTCGACGGTAACTGGGAGGCGAACGGTTCCGCTGGCCGTCGATGCAAAGAGAACCGTCTCGCCTGCGCTGTCACCCCTCACGTCGATACTGGCCGTCCCCTCGTCATCGGTTTCGATTTGTGTATCTTCGGTAAAACTGACAGCTCCGTCTTCCCCACTCTGGCGGGCGAAATCGACCCAGACATTCGTGATCGGATCGTTTGTCTCCGAATCGCGAACGGTTAGATCGACCGTTTCAGACTGTCCTTCCTCGAGTCTCAGTTCAGACTCGCCACCGTCTGTATTCACGGCTTCACCGCTCCATTGGGTGGTGAACGCATCGTCTCCCGATCCGGAACCCGTCCCCGACTCGGATCCGCTCCCGGACGCTCGAGCAGCATCGAATCGCTCGTCAGGTTCGCCATCGTCGCCGACACTCACCTGTGCCAGTCGAAGCGTGTACGTCTCGTTTGCGAGTTCGATCGTAACGTTCCCGCGGTCATCGTCGGGTTGGATCCGTGTGTTCTCCCGTGACTCTTCGAACGTCGTCCCGAGAGCGACCTCCCAGCGTTCGGGCGAGTCCGTTGGAAGTGTGATCGTGACGTTCCCGCTTTCGTTCGACTTGAACGTACTCTCCCCCGTCGGCCCACCGATCGTCTCGACGTCGACCGAGACGGTCCCGGTCGTACTCCTCGAGAGGTCCCCCTCGAGAAAGACGAGCGTCACGCTGTCGTCGTCGATCATCGTCTGCTCTTCGAGTGTGACGTTGGCTTCGCCGAACTCGTTGTACAGAAGTGAGTGTTCGATTCGGGTCGTCGGGCCACGGTACTCGTTGTATCGCGGTTCGTACGTGAGCAGGCGCGTCGTCGGTGGGTCGTCTAGAATCGTCTGTATCTCGCTGTCGGAGGCGTCTGCGTTCTCGATCGTCACCGGCCGCGGCTCGGACGTAGAAATCCGTCCGGATGGCGCCGGTGGATTGATCGCTACCGTTCGGGTCTGGTACTGCGCCCCGAGTGTCATCGGAACGCCGCGCTCGAGTCGTTCACTGCCAGCGTTTCGAATCGTGTCGCGCAGTTCGACCAGTTCGCCAGTCACTCGTTCGTTGTGGGTGAACTCCGTTTCGTGATTCTGGTCGGGAACAGCAGTCACCTGATAGAGCGCCAGCGCCGAGACGAGAATCGCCAGTAGCAACACCGCACCGATCTGGACCGTGACGGCGCGCTCGTCGACCCGACGTGACATAGCCGAGGATAGTCAGCACTGGTTAAACGCTTACTGGCCAGTTGCGGTACGGATTCGGAAAAGCGAGTCCCCTATCTCGTACCGGACCTGGTGGACCCGAACGAGGGTTTCTGGGTTCGAGGTCTGGATTTGAGTCTGGGTCTAGGTCTTGGTCTGGGTCCAAGATCTGAACCTGAGTCAAGAACTCGACCGCGACCGTAATCTCGACACCGCTGAACTCGAATGCGAACCGATGGGCGAGATTCTGGATCAGACTCCGGAACGCTCGACCTCGAGGAACCGTTCGATCGCCGTCGGACGGAACTACTCGTCTTCTTCGACGACTTCCGGATCGCTCATCGCACTCTGGAGGCTGTCGAGGCCGTTGATCCACTCCGTGACGAGGCCGTACTCGAGATCCTCGGCGACGGCCATATCCAGTTCCTCGCCGTCGATGACCAGCGTGCCGGCCTGTGCGGCGTAGCCGAGTGCGGCGTCGAGGTCCTCTTCGGCCTCCGCGTCGGCGGCCGCCCGGAGGTACTCGCTGACGCTCGCCTCTTCGGCCGGCCCGTTCGCGACGTACTCTTCGGCGGCGAAGAACACGCAGACGAGACTCGTCTGGACGCCGTCGACGAGCATCAGTTTCTCCTCGTCGTCGATGTCGACCTCGTCGAGGACGATGTTGCGGACGTCCGCGATCTCCTCGAGCGCTGCTTCCCCCTCGAGTTCGCCGTCGTCGTAGGCCGAGACGATCTTGGCGATCGCGATCGCGGTATCGTCTTGCAGGTTCAGGAGGAGCCGGGCCGACGATTCGTCTTCGGGATCGATCTCTTCGTCGTCGATGCGGTCGATCCAGTTCTGCCAGCGTTCCGCCGAGTAGAACTCGGTGGGGGGATTGCTCATACACACACCTACACCGGCCGCTTGAAATGCCTTTCTCTACCCGTGCGGTTTGTCGGAGTCTCTCAATCCCGCTCACAGCGACTCTCGGGCCGAAAATCCGTCGAATTTGTCGAACTACTTTAGTCTTCGTGTCTTCGGAAACCGTCGATTGATTCTTCGACAGATATGTCAGAAAAGAGTTCTGTTTGCGGAGAGTTGCGAGGGAATTGTTGCGTTCGCAATCGTTCTACGCGACAACTCGAGGAGACGTCGAGAGGGCAACTCGAGGGGACAGTGGGAGGCTCAACTGGGGACACTTCGGTCGGACCACCACAGGAGTCCGCCGATCAGGTCACCGCTCGAGCGTCGCTTCGGTGTCGATATCGTACACTCGCGCGGGGGTCTCGACGTGAGCGATGCGTACGGCGTCTTCGTAATCGTTCTCGAGCAGCCACGAGACTCGCCGCGGAACTGTTTTGGGACCCATCACGGCACCCGGACGATCCGGGTCGTCGACGAAGTCCGTCTCCATCAGGAAGGGGGCGCCGTGCTCGGCGGCCTCCGTCAACCAGTCTTTCTCGCACATTACGCTCGGCGTCGGCCCCTCGAGTCGGCCGCTCGCGTAGTGTTTCACGACGCGGTGGGCCGGCAGGCCGGTAGCTTCGGCCCAGTCGGCGATCTCGGTCAGGTCCTCGCTGGCCTCGGTGTGAAGCTGGACGGCGCACTCGAGGTCGGCGCCGTGTTCGAACGCCCGCCGCATCACCTCGTTCGAGGCGTCCCAGACCGCCTCGGAGACGTCGTAGTGGGGTCGTCCCGACTTCAATCCGAGCGCGCGGCCGTCAGCGACGTACTCCGCGGCGACGTCGATTCCGGCCTGCATGATTTCGCGAGCCTCGTCGGGCGTGTATCCGCGGTCGTCGACCAGCCGTGAGACCAGCCCGGGGTGGACGCCGAGGATCGGCCAGGCGCGTCCCGGCAGCTGGGCAGTCGCTTCGGCGACGATCTCGAGGGTGCGCTCGAACACAGGGCGGAAGTCCTCGCCGCGTTCGGCTTCGACGTCGAGGTGCCACGACGGTTTGTTCACGACCAGCAGGTGAGTCCCGCCGACGTTCACGAAGTCCTCGACGGCCTCGAGGCCCTGGGCATGGTCGGGGTCGAGGTGGAGGTGGTTGTCCAGAATCGGCCCCTGCCACTCGTCGTTTCCGTTGCCGTCGGTCATAGTCCAGTATGCGGGCGGATCGTGTGAAAAGTCTCCGGCTTCGGTTAGTTCGGTGAATTCGGTAGGCGATCGAGCGGTACTCGCTCGACAACCTCACGGACCGAGCGTCATCGCCTCGTCGGCGGCGTTACGAAGTGCGTCCGATCGTCCGTAGGAACCGGGCGCGATCGCGACTGTCCTGATTCCCCGGGTTCCGGCGAACTCGAGGACTGGCTTGAAGTCCGTATCACGGGAGGCGACCGCGAGCGTGTCCAGCGAGCCGTCGGCGACGAGGGCGGTCGCGTCGACAGCGAGTTTGACGTCGACGTCACCGCTTGTGACGACGACTTCGAACCCGCGGGCCTCGGCGGCCTGAATCAGTCCCGGGGTGGCGTGTTCGTTGAGATAGAGGCGTATGATCCCGAGTTGACCCAGATCGGTGGCGACCTCGCGGAGGTCGTCCAGATCGACGTCGAACTCGTCGCGAAGGACGTTCGGCCCGTCGACGAAGAGCCCGACGACCGGGTCGCTGTCTGTGTCGGGTGCGAGTCGAGCGCGAACGCGGTCGAACATGCCCGGTCTTTCCGGGGTTGGGAAATAGGTGTGACGAAACGTGATCGGAGAGCGCCGACTCGAGACTGTCGTCGATGTTCCACGGACCCTGCATCGACGACCTCGAGATGGTGGGGTACGCCGTCCGTCTTCGGAGGGACTCGAGGGTGCCGTTGGGATGTCTATCGCTGGTGCGATATCGTACCTGTCGATAGAGTTGTGTCGACTCTGTCGAAGTCGTCTACAGTAGCCACTGAACGTCACGACACACCTGATCGCACGAGTGCAGCGCGGTTCGGAGCGAGTGAACGGAGCGAGAACCGCGGACTGTGCGATGGGTGTGTGAATAGTTTCAGCTGTTACTACCGTCATCTGTCTGTCATACTACCTAGTCTAGTGCTAGTGTAACTAGACTAGTCGCACACTAGTATAGGGAGCGATCGTGTACTTCGAGTTTCACAACGCCGCTCGAGACGGTCGTCGACTGCCGTTTTCTGTGGGTGGTGAGTGGGATGTCTATCTTCTTTCGTCACTTCTGTCGTGATTTGGTTCTCGAGGTACTCTGTAGCGTTCGTGTCGCTATCCGAGATTCCGCTCGAGTACACGGACACCCCCTTCGCGTTTGTAACGCCGTACCCGTGTGGGGGTACTGATCGACAACACACCACCCTCGCGTTTGTAAATTCGCCCCGTTTCACCGGTCGAAACCCACAATTCGGGCGACCCCCACCCACCCATTCGGCGTTACATCCGCGACGGTGGTGTGTCCCCCGTCACTCATCAATGCATTCACGTGTCATTATCACCAACCATGTGTGGGTATGTCTCACGAACACGCCCGGTCCTCGAGTCCCCCATTGATCCTTCGTTACATCCGCGAGGGGGGTGTGGGGCCCGTCTGGCCCACTCAGGCCTAGAAACGCGAGGGTGGTTACCACAGCACGTTTCGACTATCACGACCAATACCGGCGCGTTCTGCCTCGAGATGAGGGGTTTACATACGCGACCGACCCCCCATAGCTTTATTCCAGTCCAGTGGCAAGGCGGGGGTAGTACATGGCCTCCGACGAGTCAGACGGACGCGATCCGCTCTTTCGCTACGACGATCCGATCTTCGCCGACGAGCGGTTGCTCGAGATCACGCACCTGCCCGGCCCGGACCGGATCGTCGGTCGCGACGACCAGATGTTGCGCGTCGCCGACGCTCTCAACCCCGCGATTTTCGGCAGCAAACCCTCTCACCTCTTTATCTTCGGCAAGACAGGAACCGGAAAGTCGCTCATCTCGCGATCGATCACCCAGCGGGTGATCACCGAGGCGGAGCGAGACGATATCAACGTGAAGTACGCCTTCATCGACTGCGGCGAACAGAACACCGAGGCGTCGATCGTCAAGACCGTCGCCCAGGTCGTCAACGAGCCCGAACGAAGCGGCGTCACGGTTCCCGACCGCGGACTCGGGACCGGCGACTACTACAAGCGCCTCTGGGACGTCATCGACCGCTGTACCGACGTCACGATCGTCATCTTGGACGAGATCGATATGCTCGAGGACGACGAGGTCCTCCGAAAGCTCTCGCGGGCGGGCGAGAATCGACGGATCTCGGACTCGAGTATCGGTATCGTCGGCATCTCGAACAAGATCGACTTCCCGGACAACCTCTCCGAGCGGGTGAAGTCGAGTCTCTCGCGGGACGAACTCGTCTTCCCGCCGTACGATGCCAACCAGCTGATCGACATTCTCAACAAGCGTCGCGACGCGTTCCACGAGGAGGTGATCACCGACGAGGTGATCCCGCTGACGGCGGCGCTGGCGGCACAGGAACACGGCGACGCCCGGAAGGCGATCGACATCCTGCGAAACGCCGGTCGACTGGCCAAGAAGCGAAACGACGCGCGCGTGACCGAAGAACACGTCCGCGCGGCCAAGGAAAAGACCGAGGCTGACCGCTTTAGCGAACTGATCGAGGGCTCGCCTCAGCAGGCCAAAGCCATCCTCTACGCGCTCACGCTTCTGACCGAGAACAGCACCGAAGACGAGTTCCCGACGAAGATTATCTACAGTCAGTACAAACAGATCACCGGCCGCCTCGAGCTCGACATCCTCTCCGAACGGCGGGTGCAGGAGATTCTCCAGGAGCAGAACTTTCTGAACGTGATCCAGTCCGAGCGCGAGGGACGCGGACGCGGGCGCGGTGCCCACGCGAAGCATCGGCTACTCGAGGATCCCGAGATCGTCAAGAAGGTCTTACTGCGGGATTCGCGGCTCTCGATGGAGGAGTGATCGGCCCCACGCTGTCGCGGAACCCGACTCCACTTTCGATCAGACTAGTCCGAAAACCTATTCAGCTCCCAATAAGGACTGACTGCCCGGACTGACTACGGTAGGTGGTGGTGATCAGCCAGTCCGGGTACTCTGAGTGCCCTGTTCGTACTAATAATACCCACGCGCTGTTTCGTTGAGTTCACCCCATTGTTTATAACTATCATAGAGGCTCGCAAGTAATGTCTGACAAGCGTCTGACGACGACACCTCCGACTCGAGAACCCAGTCAGTAGACGATATCGGTCACGGTCGCAGATTCCGTCGCGTGCTGCTTCAGAGACGGGACCGAGGACTGACGGGACCGAACGCCGATCCGTGAACGCGAACCAGGAGTCCCGTTTCGTCGACGAACTGTCCGGTCGAGAGTACAGTTCAGCGGAGAACCCGCGATCGAAGTCCCGTGAATCCGGTTCCGAAATCGACAGCGCTTGCGACCTCGAGCGTCTACGTCAGCTCCGGCAGATACTCCGCGTTGGCCTCGAGTAACTCCTCGGTCATCTCGTGGGCCTCGTCGAGCGTGCAGACGGCGGCGGTGAGCGGATCGAGTTTGATCGCCCGGTGGATCGACTCGCGGTCGCCGTTGACCGCTCCCTCGACGGCGAGTTGCTGGACGTTGACGTTCGTCCGGATGAGCGAGACGAGCTGTGAGGGCAGTTTCCCGACCGAACACGGGTGGACGCCGGTGCCGTCGATCAGACAGGGAACTTCGACGCAGGCCTCGGAGGGGAGATTCTGGATGGCGTCCGTCTCGTTGCTGACGTTGAGGTTCAGCCGCCGGGGCGTGTCGGTCTCGAGCGAGTGGATGAGTCGAGAGGCGTACTCCTCGGAGCGCTCGATGGAGACCTCGTCGGGATCGACCTCGGCTAACGCGTTATCCCGATCCTCAGAGCGTTCCTTCCAGCCCTCGAGATAGGTCGCGGTCGGCATTCGACCCGCACTCTGGGTCCCGGTGAGACGGTCGATCTCCTCCTGGTCGGTCCGGAAGTACGGGAGGTACTCCGAGAGGTGGTGACTCGACTCGGTGACGAACGCGCCGAAGTGCTTCATGAGTTCGAATCGCACCGTGTCCTTCTCGTAGGTCTCGGGGTCCTCCATCGCCTCCTCGAGCAGCGGGTAGACGTCGAGGCCGTCCCACTCGCACTCGAGGAACCAGGCCATGTGGTTGATGCCGGCGACCCAGTAGTCGAGTTCGTCCTGGGGCGCGTCGATGTACTCCGCGATCGCCGACGCGGTGTGGGGGACGCTGTGACAGAGGCCGACCGTCTCGATGTCGGTCTCCTCGAACATGGTCCAGCAGAGGATCGCCATCGGGTTGGTGTAGTTCAACAGGAGCGCATCGGGACACAGCTCCTCCATGTCGCGGGCGATGTCCAACATCGTCGGAATCGTCCGCAGGCCGCGGAAGACGCCGCCCGGGCCCAGCGTATCGCCGATCGCCTGCTCGACGCCGTACTTTCGGGGGATCTCGATCTCGTTTTCGAACGGCTCCGTGCCGCCGACGTTGATCATGTTGAGCACGTAGTCGGCGCCCTCGAGAGCCTCTCGCCGATCAGTCGTAGACTCGATCGTGGCGTCGACGTCTCCCTGTTCGACCATCGCCTCAGCGACGTTGGTTGTCTGTGCCAGTCGGTGTTCGTCGATGTCCATGAGGGCGATTTCGCTGTCCGAGAGCTCCGGAAAGGAGAGGATGTCGCCGACGAGGTTCTTCGAGAAGACGATGCTGCCAGCGCCGATGAACGCGATCCGTGTCATTCTCGTGGTGATTCTATAACGAACGAGTAAAACCTTTCGTGGTGTGTTCCCATCGTTCACGGACGCCACCTCTCTCTCCTCTCGTCCGCTCACGCGACGCACGCGGGACGAAAAGACATTACTACTCCGAGAGTGTCGTCCCGAGTATGCCGCTTCAGACGCCGCCGTTACGTGGGTTACACGACGAGCGCGGGGCGAAATTTACGGAGTTCGGCGGCTGGGACATGCCCGTCGAGTTCGATTCGATCCGCGAGGAGCACGCGGCCGTCCGCGACGATGTCGGCATCTTCGACGTCTCGCACATGGGCGAGATTCACGTCACGGGTCCGGACGCGACGAGGCTCATGGACCGGCTCACGTCCAACGACGTGGCCGCACTCGAGGTCGGTGACTCACAGTACGCGACGATCACCGACGAAGAGGGAATCATCATCGACGATACCGTCGTCTACCGCCTCCCCGACGAGGACGACGAACCGACCTACCTGTTCGTTCCCAACGCGGGTAACGACGAGGCGATGCACCAGCGCTGGGTCGACCACCGCAACGAGTGGGACCTCGAGGCGACGATCGACAACCAGACCGACGAGTACGCCATGTTCGCCCTCCAGGGACCCGAGGCAGCCGATCTGGCCGGCGACGTCGTCGACGACCCGATCGGCGATCTCGGGCGCTTCGAGGCGAGGTACGTCACGATCGAGGGTATCGAGTGCTGGGCTGCCCGCACCGGCTACACCGGTGAGGACGGCTTCGAGTTTCTCGTCCCCTGGATGGACGCCGAGACGGTCTGGTCGGCGTTCGACTGCCAGCCCTGCGGACTCGGCGCGCGAGACACGCTTCGACTCGAGGCGGGCTACGTCCTCGCCGGCGAGGACTTCGATCACGAATCCGATCCGCGAACCCCCTACGAGGCGGGGATCGGCTTCACCGTCAAACTCGACACCGAGTTCGTAGGCCGAGACGCCCTCGAACGTGTCAAGGAGGAGGGTGTCGAGGAGAAACTCGTCGGCTTCCGCCTCATCGACCGTGGCGTTCCCCGCCACGGCTACGACATCACGAACACCGAGGGCCGGGTCGTCGGAACCGTCACGAGCGGGACGATGAGTCCGACCCTGGGCGCGCCGATCGGGCTCGGATACGTTCCTCTCGAGTACGCCGAACCCGGAACGACGCTTCGCGTGATCGTCCGCGGCCAGCCCAAAAAAGCAAGAGTTGAGACCATCCCCTTCATCGAGACCGTATAAGATACCCACGAACCACAGATCACAATGAGCTTCGACATCCCTGCAGACCGACGATATCTTGAATCACACGAGTGGACACACGCCCTCGAGAGTACCGGTGACGGCGTCGTTCGAATCGGCATCACCGACTTCGCACAGGACGAACTGGGCGACGTCGTCTTCGTCGAATTGCCCGAGGAGGGTGAGACGATCACTGCTGGCGAGCAGTTCGGCGTCATCGAGTCGATCAAGGCCGTCTCAGACCTCTACGCGCCGGTCGACGGTGAGGTCGTCGCCGTCAACGAGACGCTGTTCGACTCGCCCGAACTCGTCAACGACGACCCCTTCGGCGAGGGCTGGATGCTCGAGGTCGAGACCGACACCGATCTCGAATCCGACGATCTCGAGTTACTCTCGGCCGAGGAGTACGAGGAGCAGATCGCCTGACCGGGTTGGCCGACGTCTTACGTCTTCTGTGAGGCACTCGAGTGAGGAACGTGAGGAGAGCGAGAAGAACGAGCGACGAGTACGACGAATACGAGAATAGCGAGAGAGGACGAGCGTGACACCAGTCCCAGCCCAGTCGATCGCGGCCGTTCCGACGTCGATCACCGGACTCGATCTGATCGTGTTGCTACTGCTCTTGCACGGCTGGGTAGTCGCAGTCGGCATCGCCGCCTGGTCCGAGGGATCCGGAATCGACTGGGTCGACCAGCGAGTCGACGTGGGGACGCGGTCGCTCGCACTCCTCTGGCTGGTCGGGACGGTCGTCGCCTGGTATCCGTTCGCGACCGGCGAGTATCCGACCGTACTCGAGGGACGAACTCGGTTGATCTTCGTCCTCTCGTTCAGTGGGCTCGTCCTGATCTGGGCCGGGTTCTACTTCCTCGGCGCCGCGCTGACCACCCTCCGATCGGCCGTCGCAATTCGACGCGCGACGGAAATCGACGCCGGACGTGAGACCCAGTTTCGTCGTCACTCCCTCGAGACGATCGCCATCTGTGGACTCGCAGCCGTCGGGTCGACGGGAGCCGGGTTCTGGCTGCTGTGGACGCTCGCTGGGCACTGATGTGCGTTTTGAAGAATCGCGTCCGACCGAGCGCGGCCCGCTCACTCGAGATTCGCGAGACTGTCGAGTAACTCCTCGAGCGGGACCGTCGAGACCGCGAGCGAGTAGCCGTCGATACGAGCGAGATCGGCGGCGTGGTCCCAGAGTGTGTCTTCCTCGAGTCCGTGGAGGATCACGGCGTTGGGCGTCGGGTTGACGACCCGAAGCGCGACCAGCGGTGACTCCCCTCGGGTGACGCCCGTAAAGACGAGCACGCGATTGGTGCTCTGGCCGTAGAGGCGGAAGAACTCCTCGCTCGAGAGGCGGGTAATCGCCTGAATGCTGTCGATGACGGTGTGGCCGCTGACGTGGTCGTTCGTCCCGGTCGCGATTTCGGTGGCTTCGACGTCCTCGTACAACCGGGAGAGCGGAATCGAACTGGCGTACTCTCTGAGGTCGTGGACGACGTCGCTCTCGAAGCCCGCCGAGAGGACGCGACCGTACTGGCGAATGCGATCGCCGCCGCGGCGCTCGTCGATCGCCAGCAACCCGTCGACGAGTCGCCGGACGACGCCGATGCCGGGGCTCTCGCGGCGACCGCTCTCGTAGTCCGAGATGACCGACGAGGAAACCTCGAGTTCGCTCGCCAGATCCGTCTGGGAGATGTCGAAGTCGGTTCGCCACTTGCGCAACGTCGCCCCGGGGTCGTCGCTGAGCGTGATTTCGCCGGCGATCTTCTCTGCGAGCTCTGCTTTGGGTCCACGACCGCCCATGTGCGATGGGTTGGGCGGTCCGGTGAAGTAGCTACCGGAGCGTGGTCGCCCCCGAGTTCAGTCTCTCAGCCACGAGAGCCCGAATCCGTTCGTTCTCACGAACGGGACCGTTCTCGAGAGCGAACAGTCAAGCCGATGCGGTACGATCCCAACTGACATGCCATCGACGGTGGTCCACGTTGCCCTCGCAGGGATGATGGGCACGGCGCTCCTCGGCCGGAAGTTCGATACGAAAGCGATCCTGTTCGTGATGGGCGTCACTGCACTGATCGATCTGGACACACTGGTCGGGATCTACTTTCCGGGAACCCACCGGGCCGCCTTCCACAACGTCTTCGTCGTGCTCGTTCCGGCCGCGGTGCTCCTGTGGGACGTCAAACTCCGCGAAGAGTCGTTCGTCCGCTCGAGGTGGGGAGAGTACGGCTACCGAGTCGCGTGGGTCACCCTCGTCACGGTCCTGTTCGCGCACATTCTGCTCGACGCCTTTTTCAACGGCATCAACCTCTTCTGGCCGCTCCACGACCGCTTCTACGATCTTTCGGGGAAGTTGCTCGTCACCGATCAGCGCGGACTCGTCCAGACGTTCGTCGAGTTCGAGTCCGGCGACGACGGCACTCGAGGCGTTTCCGATTCGACGGCACGGGGGACGACCGCCGATACCCACTACACGACGGGGTTCGATCCGACTCGAGACGAGCCGCCGGAAGACGTCGAACGGATCTTCCCGATCGCGGGGACCGGCGAGCGGTTCGTGATCACGATCGCCGGATTCGTGACGGTACTCGCTCGGATCGTCGAGGACCGTCGGCGTGAGGAGTGAGGAGTGGACAGAGAGAACCCTCGAGATCGACGACGCACGTTTTTCACGGCTCTCGGTGTCGTCTCTGTATGTCTCCATCGGACGACACCGACTCCGAACGGACGGCCCAGCGGGACGTTGGCGGGGAGATGGGTGAAGACGTCTCGACGATGAGTTCGATTCTGGGTGACACCTATCGCGGTGAACTGGATCGAGAGACGACCTGGCGCTCGAGACTCGATCAGACGACGACCTGGAGCGTCACCATCATGGCCGCCATCCTCACGTGGGCCTTTTCTAGCCCCGACAATCCCCACTACATCATTCTGATCGGCGTGCTCGCCGTGACGATGTTCCTATTCATCGAAGCCAGACGGTATCGTGACTACGACGTCTATCGGTCTCGCGTTCGACTCCTTCAGGAGAATCTCCTCGCGAACGCGCTCGATCCGACGACGAGCACCGAACACGAGGACTGGCGTACCGAGTTGAGCGAGGATTACCGGACGCCGACGCTGAAAATCTCCCGCCTCGAGGCTCTCTCGAACCGTCTTCGACGGATCTACCTCTCCCTGCTCACACTCTTGGTATTCGCGTGGGTGTTTCGAATCACCGCCTTCGTGTCGGCCGAACAGTGGCTCGAAACGGCCGCCATCGCGAACGTACCCGGGTCGGTGACCGTAACGGCCCTCGCGCTGTTCTACGTCGGCACCCTTCTCGTCGCATTCTGGCCTCGCGATCGCGAAGCGATGGGTGAGTTCCACGAGGGGGAACCGGGAGAGTGGAAAGACTAGACCTGACTCGCACTCCACCAATCGGTCTCGACACCGACTTCTCAAACCGCTGGACTCCGCGGACCGTGGTCGCGTCGATGGACCCCGTCTCGCCGCGCTCGCGACGGTGGTGTTCCGGATCGCCGAGGACCTCCGTTGCTGGGCTGGGGAGTGAACGGTCGCTGTTGGCAGCGGAGAGTCTGTTCTCCGATTCCTGTGAACCGATCCCCCACGAACGATCGTTCCAATCCTCGGAGCGGAGTTGCGAGGGACTGGGGCACCCTTTTTGTTGCCGGCGTCCTATCCGATTCGATCTCACCTATGAGCGACGCGACGACTCGATCCGAGACCGGATCCGACGGGACGGCAAAGCGCATCGAAACCGCGATCGACCGACTGCTGGGCGCCATCGAGCGAGACGACCCCGATAGCGACCTCTCGGAGACGGCGTCCGAACTCCGGGACGTCGTCGAGGAGGCCGGCAACCTCCTCGAGACGGTCGATCTGAAATCGCTGCCGGACGTCGTCGACCTCGAGGAACTTCCGACACTCGTCGACGTGGAGAGACTGCCGACGGCAATCAGGGAGCGCGACCCGGACGCCGCGTTGGATCTGCGCACGATCCGTCACGCGATCAGGTTGCGGGAACTCTGGAACTCCGTCGATCTCGTCGAGTTCGCGTCCGCGAAAGAGCGTCTCGAGGACGAACTCACGGACGTCGTCGGCGAAGACGCGATGCGGGGGTCCGGCGATTCCGAAGCGGTGGCGGAACTTCGACGGGTCGCCGCCGAGATTCGGCCGAAGGCGAAGAACGCCGCGATCCAGCAGCAGGCACAGAAGGGCGTGGAGAAGGGTCGAGAGGGCGTTATTGCAGCCCACGCCGCCTTCGAGGAGCTGTACGAGGCAAATCAGAGTCAGCCGGGTTACGTCGGTCGGCGTCCCGTCTCGCGGAACCCGACGGCCGTCTCGCTCGTCCCTTCGGGTCCAGTGCCGGATAGCGCCTCGACGAGGTTCTCGTCCGTCCCGTCGAACGTTCGACAGGCGGCGATCGACGCGCGCCCGCGGATCTACGGTCGCCGGTGGCGGGTCGTCGGGCGTGGGCGTCGACGGTGAGTCGGTGCGTCGTATTTATCGCTCTCCCGACTCTCTTCGGAGACGTGACCATCCGAATTCGACCCTACGAACCGTCCACCGATCGGGCGGCCCTCTGGTCGCTCAAACGGTCGTTCGAACTCGGACTCGGGTCCGACACCGGCGGCGACGAGAAGGCACAGGTCTACGAGGACAAACTCACCGACGAGTACCGCGAGGGCTATCTCGAGTGGGTCGATCGGTGCGTCGAGGAGTGTCCGACTGCGGTGACGGTCGCCGAAGCCGAACGCGCGAACGATGACAACGGCACCGGCGAGAGCAGAGACGGCACCGAGACGGGGACGGTGGGTGAGTACGAGCCGACGTCGGAGACGACACCGCACCTCGTCGGCTACGTCTTCGTCCTCCCCGACTCCTTCGCGTACGTCTGGGACGCGGCCGTGCTCAACGAACTCTTCGTCTCCGACGCCGATCGCGGTACCGGCGTCGCCGACGACTTGATGGACGCCGCGATCGAAACCGCACGCGACCAAGAGCTCCCGCTCGAGCGATTCGTTCTCGACGTCGATCGCCAAAACGATCGGGCGCAGGCGTTCTACCGGCGCCACGGGTTCGACCACTGGGGAGAGCTGGTCGCCCGCCCGTTGTCAGCGTCGGATTCGCAGTCGTCGAAGACGCTCGAGGACGACGGTGAGCACGAGAAGTGAGGTGACGAAGACGAAGACGGTGACGACAACGAGTCCGAACAGAACGCCCGAGCCGACTGGCCGACTCGCTATTCGTCCCGGTTCGAGGCGATCCACAGTGCCATACCGCCGGTCGCGCCGAGGACGACCGGGTAGACGACACCGGCGAGGAGGACGGCCGGGATCGTATCGGGGCGGATCGTATCCTCGCCGACGGTGACGCCGAACAGGAAGAGACTGCCCACGGCGAGGACGAGGTAGCTCACGGCTACGGTCGCACCGGCGATCGCGGCGTCGCTCGAGTTCCGGAGGGACGCCTCGCTAGTCGCGGCGACGAGTGCACCGGCGAGGAGCAAGAGCACTGGTGGGACGAGATACAACAGCCAGAGGGAGCCGTCGTCGGCGGCGACGAAGTTCTGGTTCTCGACCGTGAATATGCCGAACGTGACGTTCGGCATCCGAATCTCGACGTTGTGTGCGTTGTAGAACAGCCAGCCGACGATCTTCCAGTCGCTCGCGTCGTCGGTGACGAACTGTAACAACTCGGCCTGCCAGTCCCCTTGGACCCTGTCGATCACGACGAGGTAGGTTACGAGGTAGCCGAGTACCCACGCGACGGCACCGGCGATCGCACCGCGTACAATCGGGATTCGAAATCGATCGGTGTCGCTCATACGCTCGCTCACGAAACCGACCTCAAAAGACCTTCTGTTCACGCGCCGCGAGAGGTCTACAAATTCTCGAGAGCGGGTGTGACAGATCAGTGTGCCTCCATCAACGGGCGACACGGCCGTCTCCAGCGACGAGACGGCCGAGAGAGTACATCGATTTCTCGACTCGAAGATTGTCCTCGAGGAGACGCTCCGCAACCACTAAACGCGACTCGTCCCTATCGCTTCTCATGACTGACTGGACCGAGACGTACCGTCCGACCACGCTCTCGGAGGTACGAGGGAACAACAAGGCCCGCGACCAGCTCAGAGAGTGGGCCGAGTCGTGGGACGACCACCGCAAGTCGGTCATCGTCCACGGCAGCCCCGGCGTCGGGAAGACCTCGGCTGCCCACGCGCTGGCAAACGACATGGGCTGGCCGGTGATGGAACTCAACGCCAGCGACGACCGTCAGGCCGACGTCATCAAGCGGGTCGCCGGCGAAGCCTCGAAGACAGGGACGCTGACCGCCGGCGGCGCGGGCCGGCGGCTGGTCATCTTAGACGAGGCCGACAACTTCCACGGCAACGCCGACTACGGCGGCTCTCGAGAGGTCACGCGAGTCGTCAAGGAAGCCAACCAGCCGATCGTCCTCGTGGCAAACGAGTTCTACGACATGAGCCAGTCGCTGCGGAACAACTGTGAGACCATCGAGTTTCGGGACGTCTCCAAGCGGTCGATCGTCCCCGTCTTGCGGGATATCTGCCGGCGCGAGGGAATCGAGTTCGAGGAGGCGGCATTAGAGAAGGTCGCCGAGTCGACCAGCGGCGACCTCCGCTCCGCGGTCAACGACCTGCAGGCGGTCGCCGAGGACGCAAAACGGTTGACCGAAGACGACGTCGTCACCGACGAGCGCGATCGGACCGAGGGGATCTTCGACTTCCTCGACGCGCTCATCAAAGAGAAGAACGCAGAAGAAGCACTGCGGGCGTCCTACGACGTCGACGAGACGCCGGACGACCTGCTCAACTGGGTCGAAGACAACGTCCCGAAGGATTACCACGGCGCGGAGCTGGCCGACGCCTACGAGTTCCTCTCGAACGCCGACCGATGGCTCGGGCGCGTGCGCGCCACGCAGGACTACTCCTACTGGCGGTACGCGACCGACAACCTGACCGCGGGTGTCGCGGCCTCTCGCCGCGAACCGAAGGGTGGCTGGACCCGGTACGGACCGCCGAGCTATTGGTCGAAACTCGGAAGTACGCGGGGAACTCGCGACACCCGCGATTCGATCGCCCAGCGGGTCGCCGAGGTCGAGGGGACGAGCCTCGCGACGGCTCGCCGAGAACTCCTGCCCTACCTCTCGACGATGACTCACCACTGCTCGAACCGCGACCTCACCGTTCGGATGGCTGGGGCCTACGATCTCGACGCGACGGAACTCTCTTTCATCACGGGCAGCGGCGAGAGCACCAACAAGGTACAGGACATCGTCGCCGACGCCGAAGCGCGGTCGGCGAAACAGGCCGTCGAACACGGCGGGAACGCGTTCCTGAACGCCTCGACGTCCGACTCGAGTGCGAGTGAGACGAGCGGGGACGAGACCACCGACGGCGCGTCCGAAACGACGACTGCAGCCGACGGTGACGGACAGCAGACGCTCGAGAAGTCGGGGACGGATTCGGACTCGAGTTCGACCGCCGCCGACCCACAGGAGGACGGCGAAGCCGAGACGAGCGACGATCAGTCGGGACTCTCGGATTTCTTCTGACCTCGAGAGCCCATCTCGTGGGTGTATCCGGACTCACAGCCAGTTCGGTATCACGGTCGCGTTCGTCCCCGGTATCGACTGTTCTGTTGAGTATCCCGGAGATCGGACAGTCAGAATGTATGATAAACGACACTATTAGGATGGATGGTCACGACAGTCGATGACGGTGAGCGGCGATGACCAGATCCACTGACTGCCCGCTCTGCAACGACACCTACGAAACGGAAACCAACCTGCGAGTCCACCTCGAAGTCGAGCATCGCAAGTCGGAACTCGCGGTCTTCATCGTCGACGACGAGGAGGCGTCGGGCGATCCGACCGTCGAACGCGAACGGCCGACACCGGCACAGTGAGTTCGTGGCCTCAACACTCGCTTCGATCGGGATCCAACCGGTTCCGCGTCGTCACCGCTCCGGATCGAGAGACGACGACGGAACGAACTCCCGGAGAAGGGACGCTGATACCGAATCACAGAGGCCTGCCGCCACGACGGCCGGCTCCGCATCGTCCCGTTCGACTCGAGGAAGTGTCTCGACCGGCAGGCCGGTCATACGCTCGAGTTCGGCGGGGTTGGTCCGTTCGGCGACCGTCTCGCCAGCGTACCCGTTGAGTACGATTCCGCGAACCTCGATCCCCCGTCGATCGAGTGCGTCGACCGAGAGTGCGGTGTGATTGAGCGTGCCGAGACCCGACCGAGAGACGAGGATCGCCTCACAGTCGAGGTCGTCGACGAGGTCGATCACCTCGCGGTCGCCGGCGAGTGGGACCCGGAGTCCGCCGATCCCCTCGAGAAGACCGATTTCGGCGGTCTCGAGTTCCCGTTCACAGTCCGCGAGTACCTGCTCGTACTCGAGCGAGACGTCGACCGTGTCTCCGTCCCGTTCGGCGGCGACCCGCGGCGCCAGCGGCGCCTCGAGATATCGCAGGCAGGTGGCTGCCTCGGGATCGCCACAGGTCCGGGCGACGACCTGTGCGTCGTCGTCCGGTGGATAGCCGGTCTGGACGGGTTTCACTGTCCGTGCGTCGATTCCACGGTCTCGAAGTCTGGCAGTCAGCGCCGCCGTCACGACGGTCTTGCCGACGCCGGTGTCGGTGCCGACGACGGCGATTCGAGCTCCATCTGATGAGGTCATAACAGTCCGATTTCTTCACCGGCTTCTTGAAACGCCTCGAGACAGGCGACGATGTCCTCCTGAGAGTGGGTAGCCATGGGAGCGATTCTGAGCCGACTCGTTCCCTCGGGAACCGTCGGTGGACGGATCGCGGGCGTGACGATCCCGCGTTCGCGGACGGCTTCCGCGAGGTCGAGTGCCGTCTCCCGGTCACCGACGACGATCGGGAGGATCTGCGAGTCGCCCAGCACGTCGTATCCCATCGTCTCGAGGCCGTCACGAAGGTGGGAGACGTTCTCCCAGAGGCGTTCGCGGGCGTCGCCGTGTCTCGAAATGTGGAGGGCTTCGCTGGCGGCGGCGGCGGCCGGCGGCGAGAGCCCGGTCGAGAAGACGAACGAGCGGGCGTCGTTGACCAGACATTCGATCAGGTCGTCGCTGCCGGTGACGTAGCCGCCCTGGCTCGCCAGCGCCTTCGAGAGCGTTCCCAGCTGGACGTCGACGCGGTCGCCGACGCCCTCGGCCTGTGCGATCCCGCCGCCGTC
This sequence comes from Natronoglomus mannanivorans, assembly GCA_025517485.1. Lineage (GTDB taxonomy): Archaea > Halobacteriota > Halobacteria > Halobacteriales > Natrialbaceae > Halomontanus > Halomontanus mannanivorans. The sequence goes on from JAOPKB010000024.1 coordinate 29,719, forward strand.
GACGTAGAGTCCGGTCGCGTGAGCTTCGTCGGCCATGACCCACGCGCCGAACTCATCGGCGGCGTCACAGATCCCCGAGAGGGGTGCGACGGTGCCGTCCATGCTGAACACCGTGTCCGTGACGATCAGCCAGGACTCGTCCTCCGGATAGCCGTCCGCCCGGTCAGCGAGTTGTGCTCGTAGGTTCGGAACGTTACAGTGGTCGTACTGGATCACGTCGGCGTTCGAGAGTCGGCAGCCGTCGATGATACTCGCGTGATTGTACTCGTCGGAGAAGATGACGTCCGGTTCCAGTGCCGTGATCGTTCCCACGTTCGCGGCGTAGCCCGAGGAGAACGCGAGGGCGCGATCGGTCCCCTTGGTCTCGGCTAGCAACCGCTCGAGGTCGTGGTGGACCATCGTGTCACCGGTGACGAGTCGACTCGCCCCCGACCCCGTTCCGACGGTCGCCGCCGCCTGCCGGGCTGCGTCCTGAATCCGCTGGTCGCTCGTCAGGCCGAGGTAGTTGTTCGAGGCAAAGACGAGTTCTGCGTCGGACTCGAGGACCGGGATATCGCCGCCCGACGGTTGGGCGAAGTAGCCTCGCTCTGCGACCCGGTCGACGGGTGCAAGTGTTCGTCTGAGGTCGGCGTCTTCGAGGGCCTCGAGACGTCGGCCGAGGTCGAACCCGCGGTCTTCCATCTGCCTGAACGGTCACATCCCCCCGATTTTACTTTCACGGTTCTGTTCTCGATAGATCGCGTGACTGTTCGGGGGTCGTGAGACTCCACGAACCACTCGAGAGGGGGTGTCTCGGCTCGAATCCGGCGTGAAGGTCTCGAACCCCACGGAGACGATCAGAACCCGGGTATCAGTTCGGCCGGCCCGAAAACACCGTACTCACCCGCCCGGTTGCATCGCACACCGGTCTTCAGGTAGCCCAGTGCGGGACCGTTGACGTTCGCCTCCATGCTCGTCGCGTCGTCGAGCTGGAAGGTGTTCGTCCCGCGTTCGCCGTCGAAGGTCGTCCCCGTCACCGAGACGGTCGTTGTCGTGGGCTTTTCGTCGTGTCGAACGTCGAGCAAGCCGCCGACGGAGACGTCTGCGGCGTCACAGATTCCGGCACGCTCGAGCAGGACGTCGTCGGCGTGTTCCATCTCTCGGAACTCGATCACGCCGTCGTGGTCGTCGACGATCGCCTCGATCTCTTCGTCAGAGAGGTCGCGGGCCGTCTCGATGTCGTAGCCCTCGAGATGGGCGATGTCCTCTCGAACCGTTCCGCGGTTGTCCTCGTAGCCCGATTTGAGACCGACGCCCCACCAGATGTCGACCTCGTGGACCTCGACGAACGACTGGGCGGCGAGTGCGGCCGCACCGGTGAGAAAGCCGGGCGTCGCGCCGGCACCACAGACGAAGGTGACGCCGGCGTCCTCGAACGCCTCCGCGCGCTCGTCGAGCATGCCGATCACGCGCGAGCGCTTGAGCACGTCCACGAGGACGCCCGAGTAGTCGCCGTCGACGAACCGATCCGCGACGCGCGGGATGAAGTCGTGTTCGTAGTTCGGCAGCGCGAGCAAGACGGCGTCGATCTCGTTGCCAGCGTCGATGATCTCCTGGATGGAATCGTCGCTCGCGTGTGCCTGCTCGGAGGCGACGACACCCCGGTCTTCGCCGTGTTGTTTGACCGCGACTCCGGAGCCGTCGGTCGCCACGTCGGAATCGACCTCGTTGTCGATGTTCCCTTCCGTCGCGGCGAGCAGTTCGTCGACGTCCAGTCCATCGGAGTCGATCGCAACTCCGTGGCGATCACACGCTGCGACGGGTGTGAGGCCGTCCTTGTGCTGGCTGACCTCGAGTGTTCGTCGGCCGATTCCACCGGTTCCGAGTACGGCGAAGGAGATGTCTGTGTCCATAGTCGTGATGTCAGTCGTCTGTCGGTAGTTGTCAGCAGATCCTCGTCAGTCGTCGGTCGACTCTCGACTCGACTCTCGCGTCGTGTCTCGAGCGCCCTCGGCGGTACTGGTAGCCGTCCCAGCGGCCGTCCCGAGTGATGCGGTATCGTCGGTCCCGCGAGCTTTCACCGCCGCAGGATCGAACTCGTTGACCTCACGATTGGGCTCGAGACCTGCGCGTTCGACGATCTCGATGTCCTCACCGGGCGATTGGCCCTCGGTCGTGAGGTAGTCGCCGGTGAGGATGCCATCGGCGCCGGCCTCGAAGGGGAGGTGTTGTTCGTCGGACGAGAGGTTGACCTCGCGGCCGCCGGTCAGACGGACCCGAGCGTGGGGATGGAGCAATCGGTAGACGGCGACGGTCTCGACGATCTCCTCGGTGGTGATGTCGGCGCCGTCCTCGCTTTCGCTCTCGCCGCTCGAATCACCGAGTGCCGTCCCCGCGACCGGGTTCAACACGTTCACCGGCAGTGAGGAAATCCCGATCTCCTGGAGGGCGATCGCCGCATCCACGCGATCGGTCGGCGTCTCACCCATCCCGAGGATGACACCCGCGCAGAGATCCATGCCGGCTTCTTTGGCCACCTCGAGCGTCGCCACTCGGTCCTCGAAGTCGTGCGTGCCGACGATCACCGGGAAGTACCGCGGCGAGGTCTCGATGTTGTGATTGTAGTGGCCGATGCCCTCCTCGGCGAGGATCGCGGCCTCCTCCTCGGTTAAAATGCCGAGGGAGGCGTCGATCTCGAGGTCACACGCCTCGCGCACGCGGCGAATGGATTCGATCACCTCGGCCCACTCCTCGGGCCGTTTTTCTTTGGAGACGCCGCGTTCTGCCACGACGATCCCAAAGCGCTGGGCACCGTCGCGTTCGGCCCGCTTGGCGGCTTCGAGTATCTTCTCCGGGCCGAGAAAGCCGTAGGTCTCGATGCCAGTGTCGAAGTGGACCGACTGGGCACAGAAGCCACAGTCCTCGGCACAGTTGCCGGCTTTGGCGTTGACGATCGAGCAGGCGTCGACCGTGCCGTCGCCGAAGTGATCGCGGACTGCTGCGCCCGCTTCCGCGAGTTCGCCGGTTGGCTGGGCGAGCAAGGCGAGTCCGTCCGTGCGATCGAGCGTCTCGCCGTCGAATACGCGCTCGAGTGCGTCGTCGATCGTCCGATTACCCGTCTCGTAAACCACACGCTAGCACGCGGTTGACGCGACTATAATACTTGTGGATACTCCGGTACTGTGACAGGCCTCGAGAGACGGATCGAACCCGTGTGTGACCGTCACTCCCACTCGGCGAGCCGGTCTTGAAAGTAGTAGAAGGCGAACCAGGCGAGGGAGATGCCGAGCGCGATCACGGCGTAATCCGTTCTGGTGGCCTCGAACGCCACGACGTATCCGAGCGAAACCGTGAGCAGTGCGACGGCCGCGCCGAACAGGAGGACGCCCTGTTGATGCTCGTGACTGGACACACCCACTGACGACGACGGTCGCTGTAGTAAGTACGAGCAGCATAACGAACGGACAGTGCCGAGCGGATCGTCGGGACAACGGATGGGAGAGACGATATATCAGCGTACTCACGGACGACAAACGCTCGTATCCGGCGGTCGAACGTAGCGTATGGACCCCCTGACCGCACTCGTGGTCCTGGTCGTCCTCGCGATCACGCCAGCGGTACTGTTTTTGCTCTTCTGGGAGTTTCTCGTCTACCTCCGCGACGACGCACTGATCGAGGAACTTCGGTACGAGCACGGGTTCGAGATCGACCCAACTGAACTGACCGGGTTCAGCGCCCTTCGGGCCGGTCCGTCGGACCGGGAGACACCCACCGTCGTTCGCTGTCCGTCCTGTGGCGAACAAGCCCTCGACGAACACGACGTTTGCGTCGTTTGTGGGGATTCACTCGAGTAGTCACCGGTCGCTGACACCCCTCCGCTCTCTCGATACTTTTCGGCAAAAAATAGACTCTGTATTTTACGAAAGTCACTGATTCAAACCGATCAAATACTGTGATCTATAGACTAACATGACTGTTAATATTCCAAAAATTAAAGGTGAGGGAATCTGTAGTGGGTGTAAGGAGCCATGACTGATAGCACGATCGACAGTAAATCGGGCGAGGGATCTTTCGACCTCGGTCCGAGCGTCGACGAATTATTCGGGGACATCGAAGAGGAGTCGCCGGAGTCCGTCCAGCAGGACGAAGACGAGGACCGAAACGGGAACGAGAACGGAACTGGAGCACCCACCACCGACACAGCGGATCCTACCGACGACGGGATCGAAGACCAGACGGCGGCAGACGTCTTCAACCAACTCCGGGACGAAACACCGGATACCGACGGATCCGACATTCTCGAGGACGAGAGCCCGACCGACATCATCGCCAGCGCCGACAAGCCGGTAGACGAGCCGTCGGCGGCCGACGACGGTCTCCTCGTCGACGAAAGCGCACTCGAGAACCTCCTGTTGACCGGACGGACGAAAGAAGACGAGTTCCTCTGGGTCGACGACGGCTCGAGTGACGAGGCAGATGCGGACGGCGGAAGCCCGAGCGACGAGCAACCATCGATTGTCGACGAATCCGGTTCGAACTCGAGTGAACAGGTCGCGGATACGTCGTCTGTGACTGACTCGGATTCGACGACAGCCGCGTGCGCCACCGCGGACGGCACAGGCGATGCTGCCGATGTGTCTGGGACACTCGAGACCTCGAGTCCCAGTGTCGAATCGCAGTCTCAGTCTCCGTCACAATCGAAATCGACGTCGGAATCGAACACCGACATCGACGGAGAGACGGACACCGACGGCGAGGACACCTCACAGCCGTCGACAGCGACGACGCAGTCGTCGTCGACTGGCAGCGGCAGTTCCACGAACACACGGCCGAAGCAGACGACACAGACCTCTTCACAACAGAAATCTAAGACGTCGGGGGCAGCTAATAAACGGACGAAACGACAGAAGCAAGCGAAGCGAAAGAAGACCCGGAAAAGCGAGACACGGAAGCAATCCGCGAAAAGGAAGAAGAAAGGGAAGGGGAAAGGAAAGGCCAACGGGAAACAGAAGCAGAACTCGGAGTCAGAGGACGCTTCACGAAGCCTCTTCGAACGGCTCGGATCGAAAGTCGGTCGGCTGTTCTCCTAGACTCTCTCTGGACTCGGACCCGTAGACGTACGTTTGCGTGTGCTGCTGGTTTTGCTGCTTCTCTTGGTTCTCGAGCGCTCGAGCACACGAGCGCTCGAGTGTTCGAAATAGTCGAATTTGCAACGCTCGAGGGGATTTCTGAACCGTCGAGCGAGAACTGCCCTCGAGGGGACTCGAGTCGATCAGCACTGGGAGAAGAAGACGAGAAGAAGACGATACGAACGGCGAGACAGCTACAGGAAGCTCTCGATGTGGTCGGCGACCTCTTCGGGCGTGTCGCCGACGGGGACGCCCGCGTCGTTGAGGGCGTTGATCTTGCTCTCTGCGGTCCCGGTCCCGGAACCGGAGACGATGGCGCCGGCGTGGCCCATCCGTTTGCCCGGCGGGGCGGTCCGGCCGGCGATGAAGCCTGCGACGGGTGTCTCGACGTGGTCGTCGATAAAGGCCGCGGCCTCCTCTTCGTCCTCGCCGCCGATTTCGCCGCACATCACGATCGCCTTCGTGTCTGGATCGTTCTCGAAGAGCTCGAGTGCGTCGACGAAGTCGGTGCCGATGATGGGGTCGCCGCCGATACCGATCGCGGTCGTCTGGCCGATGCCGCGGTTGGTGAGGCTGTCGACGACTTGGTAGGTCAACGTGCCCGAGCGGGAGACGAGACCGACGTCACCCTCCGCGAAGATGTTACCCGGCAGAATGCCGAGTTTGGCCTCGCCGGGCGTGATGAGACCCGGACAGTTTGGGCCGATGAGTCGGGTGTCGGTCTCGGTCAGGCGCTTGTTGACCCGGGCCATGTCCTGGGTTGGGACGCCCTCGGTGATCGCGACCGCCAGGTCGAGGTCGGTATCGAGCGCCTCGAAGATGGCGTCGCCGGCGAACGCCGGCGGGACGAAGATGACCGAGGCGTCGGCGTTTTCTTCCTCGACTGCTTCGTCGACCGTGTCGTAGACGGGCACGCCGTGGACTTCCTGCCCGCCCTTGCCGGGAACTGCACCGGCGACGACGTTCGTGCCGTACTCGATCATCTGGCCGGCGTGGAACTTCCCTTCGCCGCCGGTAATCCCCTGTACAACTACGCGGGTATCGTCGTCGACTAAGACACTCATGCTTCCACCTCGTCAGCGTACTCGACGGCACGCTGGACCGCAGCCTCGAGGGTCTGTTCGACCGTCACGAGGTCCTCGTTGAGAATCTCCATGCCTTCCTCCCAGTTCGTGCCTGCCAGTCGGACGACGACGGGTTTCGGAATCTCGTCGAACTGTTCGAGCGCTTCGTTGATCCCTTTAGCGACCTCGTCGCCGCGGGTGATGCCGCCGAAGATGTTGAACACGACGCTGTCGACGTTCTCGTCGGAGAACACCATGTCCAGCGCGTTCGCGATCCGCTCGGCTTTCGCGCCACCGCCGACGTCGAGGAAGTTGGCGGGTTCGCCACCGTAGTGGTCGACGAGGTCGAGGGTCGTCATGACGAGTCCGGCGCCGTTGCCGATGATGCCGACGTTGCCCTCGAGACGGACGTAGTCGAAGTCGTACTCGTCTGCCTTCTGCTCGAGTGCGTCGCCGCTGGCCGCTTCCTCTTCCATCTCCGCGAGCTCGGGCTGGCGAAAGAGCGCGTCCTCGTCGATGTTCATCACGGCGTCGGCCGCGATGACCTCGCCGTCGCTGGTGACCATCAGCGGGTTGATCTCTGCGTCGGAGCCGTCCCGGTCGTCCCAGAGCTGATAGAGCGTCGTGAGGATACTCGAGACGTCCCGCGCCAGGTCGCTGTCGACGCCGGCATCGTAGACGGCCTTGCGGGCCTGATAGGGATGCATCCCGAATGCGGGGTCGATGTGTTCGCGAGCGATCGCCTCCGGTGTCTCTTCGGCGACCTCTTCGATGTTGATGCCACCTTTCGTCGAGACCATGGCGACGGGTTTGCCCGCGCCGCGGTCCATCGTGACGCTCACGTAGAGTTCGTTGACGAAGTCGACTGCCTCCTCGACGAGGACGCGGTCGACGTGGTAGCCTTTGAGATCCATCCCGAGGATGGAGTCGGCTGCCTCGCGTGCTTCGTCCTCGTTGTCGACGAGTTCGATTCCGCCGGCCTTCCCGCGGCCGCCGACCTGTACCTGCGCTTTGATCGCGACCGGATAGCCGATTGCCTCGGCTGCGGCCACGACGCCGTCGACGTCCGACGCGAGCTGTGAGTCCGGCGTCGGAATCCCGGCATCGGCGAAGACTTGCTTCGCCTGATACTCGTGGAGTTTCATGTGCACTCGAAAGGCGGACTCCTCACCGCTTAAATCCTGCAGTTTCGTTCGCCCAGTGTGGTGGTTATCGATCGGACGATTATCACTGAAGACGGTGATATTCTTGCCAGGATATTCGGAAGACGGAGAGATAATTCGACAAAGTTGCTTCGACAGGCCGATGATCGGTGACGACACCGAGGTCGGCGAGACGGCCTCTGTTCGATGGAACTTCACTCGAGTCGGGGTCTCATCTTCGCGCGTGGGTTGCAGTGGCTCCTCGACGCCTCCCAACTCCACTGATCGACTGGGTTTCGTCAGTCGATCCACCTGTGTGGTCGGTGGACCGATGAGAGGCGCTCCGGGAGGAATCTCGAGTTCTCGCCGTACTCGCCGAGACGTTACATCGGATCTGGATCGAGGTCGAGATCGAGATCGATCGACGACGATTCGGCTTCCCCGTCGACGTGAACCGTCTTCGAACTGTCGACACGAATCGACAGGCCTGCGTATTCGAACGCGACCGAAACGCCTCGAGTCGAGGTAAACAACCGCTCGAGTGCATCGGAGTCGATCGCGTGATACAGCGGTCGCATCTCCGTGACCTCGTCGTTTCGAACTGCGGCAGCAGCTCGGACGACCGCTTCCGCGATCGATCGATACTGGTCGCCGTCGACTTCGAGTATGGGTTCCCGTGTCATCGTTTCGGCTTGCCCCCCAATGTCCGATCGATCTGTAAGGTTCGATCGGGTCGCAAAACGGGACGTAATATCGTGATCGTACGCGGCCCGACGAAGTACCTGTTTCCGTTCACCAGTTAATGCCTTTAAAACGCGGCGGATCTCCGTACGGGTCACCGAGATGACCGGTCGAGGACGGTGTTCTCGACGAGCGTCCGCTGGGCCCGGCGGAGCCGACCACTGATCGCCGCCGGTGTGACGTCGAACGACGATGCCAACTCCTCGGTCGATACGGATCGCGGCTCGTCGAAGTAGCCGTTCGACGCCGCGACGGCGAGGGTCTCTCGCTGTTTGTCCGTCAGGCCGTAGGCCTGGTCTCGGGTGTGTTGTTGAATCGAGAAGATCTGTCGCAGGTCGAATCCGAGTTCGGTTTCCTCGCAGATATCGTGAAACGACTCCACGTGCGTCCGGTCGGGAAACCGAAGCTCGAACCACCACTCGTCCCCCTCGTTTCGATCCATCCCGTGTCCCTCGACCAGCATCGCGTCCGTTCGCTGGACGCAGTCGATGAACCCGGTGACGAGTTCGTCCCACTCGACCCTGTACAGCCCCCCTTCGTCGACGGTCTCGATACGAGTGATCGAGGCGATCTCCGGTTCGTCCTCGACGACCGCTTCGAACCGCTCGAGGTTCGATCCCCAGACCCAGAAGTACGGCATGATGTCGTGTCTCGACGGGACGACTCGCTCGAACTCGACCCGCTCGATCGCGTCGACCTGTAGTGCATCACCGAGAACGAACGATTCGGAAGGAACACTGAAGGTCGCGAGGACGCTCATACCCCTTCGTTCGACGTCGATCGATTTAACCGGGCACCCAACATCGTTTGTGCGGCGTTCGAGCCCCGACGACGGAGACCTGACACATGGCGGCGCCCCGACACCTCGCTCGTCAATCGTCGCCGAGCTCCCGATAGTCGGCGGTCGGAATTGGCTCCTCGAGACACTCGTCTGTTCGTGCCATCGAGAGAAACGGCTCGAGTTCGTCCAGTCGATCGATGGAGGCGATCAGGTCCCGTTCCTGATCGTAGGTTGCGAGACCAGCGTCTGCGAGCTTCGGAACGTGATTGTGGTAGAGATCGAGGTAAATCTCTGTGACCGCTTCCGGCGAGAGGTTCGTGATCCGAGTGTCGTGTTCGCGGACGGCGACTTCGTCGGCCAAGTCGGCGAGCGCCACCGTCTGGTGATCGTCGAGGACGGCGAGCGTCGTGCGGCGGCGGCAAGTATCCAGAATCGAAAAGACCGTATCGAGTTCGAGTTCGAGTGACGGGGAGTCGGCGTCCATTGGCACTACTATCGCGAGACCGGTCGATTACGGGCGGGCTTGTACTATCAGCACTTTAAGTAGGGTCCCGATCGTCGGCTACTCGTCCCGTGGCGATTCGTCCGATGGTGGTGTCACGACGAGCGTATTTCCGATGAGCGAGTGGTGACATCCTCCCCGTCGTAAACGACGGGGCTTCCCGTACCGCAGGTTGGGATCTTTGCCGGTCTACGACACAACCTGTTCTCTCGTGCGAAACATACCGCTCTCGCGGTCGAACAAGTAGGTCGATGGCTGTGCCACACAGCCGTTACTCCTATCCTCACCATGAGGACTCGGAGTTATCTTCTGACGCATGTTCTCTGCCCCGTTACAATCCGCATTACCCACTAACCCACACGACGAACAAACGTACAAGCCACGCTCCACGCGGTTTGACTTCGTATCGTCACCACACGCCGAACACGTCTTCGACGTATCCCATTCGTTCTTCTTCAGCACCTCGACGCCCCGTATCTCGCCTTTGTAGTTGAGGTACTGGTAGATGCGGTCGAACGCCCACGTGTGGAGTTTCTTATTGCCGTTCTTCCCCCAGTCAGAATCACGCACCTTCTCGGGCCAACTCACCGCGAGTGTTCCAACACCGCGCTCGACACACTCGGTTATGATGGCGTCCGTGAGAGTGTGGTAGAAGTGCGTCTCACGGTCAGCGAGTCTCCTGCGTGCCCACATCGACTTCTCCGATGGACCGTTCTCACCTTCGGTGTCGTATTCGGCTCGTTTGAAGTAGTGCTTGTCTTGTTTGAGCGAGTTACCGGGGTAGAGAACGTATTCGTCTGGGAAGGCGATCGTGGCGATGTTCTTGATTCCAAGGTCAATTCCCGCAACACCGTTGCCTGCTGAGTCGTTCGTTTCGAGTTCGACTTTGCAGACGAAGTGTAGTTCCCACTCGTCTCCGTTCCAGACGGCTCGAACGTTCTGAACCTTGTTGACTTCTGTGAGGTCAACGTCGGGGCGCGTTTGGTACTCACAGAGCAGGAAGTCCGACCAATACTCCTTGAGGTTCGACCCTTTGCTGAGTCGGACGTGGTTGTTTTCGGGGTCGTGTTTGAACCCGTCTGCTTTGAACGTGACCGTGCTACTTGGTCGCTTGTCGCCGTGTTTTCGGTAGCCGGGCGGATTCGCCTTCTCATCTTTGTGTCGCAAGTCGAACCATGACTGGAAAGCGTCGGAAAGTTCTTCAATGACTTTCTGACTTGATTGTGCGTTCAGGTCTTTCCAGCACGACTGGTTCTTCATATACGATTTGAGCGAGCCTTCGTCGGGAATCTTACCAATCTCATCCCATACGCGGTCTGCTGTCCATCGTGCGACGTTCCAGATTTTCGAGGCGGAATCTCCGAGCAAGTCGAGGCCATCACAGACCTGTTGGTGGTTCTGGATGGAACCAACGTAGGTGCGTGTGGCCTGAATCGACATACATAGACTATGTAGACAAACCAACTTAATGACTCGGATTAGCGTTGAATATCCGGCCTGTTATCGAGCGGTGGATTTCGTAGTCGGGTGACGCGATTCATGCCCGTCCCCAGAACGCTTGCGTTCTGGTGTGCGCGCAAGACCTGGCGGTCTTGCGAACGCCCTAAAGGGCGGGATTCTCTCGCTGTTTAAAGATAGCCCTGCTGGAGTCGCTGGGAGACCGATTGCTGTGTGATTCCGAGGGCCTCGGCGACGTCCGCCAGCGAAACGTCCGAGGAGGTGAAGTACTCGAGTTCCCACGCGGTCACGAGCGCCTCGTGTTGTTTCACGGTCAATCCGTACTGGCCGCCCGCCCGCGGATGAGCGCGTTCGAACAGTTGGGTGAGCTGGAACGGGATGTCGTGTTCGGCACAGTAGTCTCGAAACTGATCGAGTCGGTCGCGGTCGGTGAACCGGATCCGGAGTTGCCAGTCGGTGTACTGTGCGGACGCCTCGAGTACCGTCGCACCGATCGCCGTGTATGCGTAGACGATCGTTTCGACGTCGTCGGTCCACTCGGCTCGGTACAGTGTCGCCCGGTCGAGCGTATCGATTCGTCGAAGATCCGCGATCGACGGATCGGCCGCAGCGGCCTGTTCGAAGTCGTCGGGGGCACAGTCGCTGATCCAGAAGTACGGTGTGAGCACCTCGTCGGTCGCGACGACGCGTTCGATTTCGATCACCAGCTCGGGCTCGGCCCGAAGCGTTTCGGACAGCGCGAACGCGTCGGCCGGCACGTGAAACTCTCCGAACAGGCTCATAGTGGATGACAGGAGGGCAAGCGTATAAGAAGAGGCGGAAATCCCATGTCGTGAGAGCGATAGACGACAGTTCGGATGTCGGACCCGTTCGAGGCCGACCTCTGGTGCAGTACTCGAGAGGTCGATACTCGAGACCTACGACCATCACGGGATTTATGCTTGGCACCATCCACTGGGTATCCATGACTGGACGAGCGAATGCCACAGAAGCCGCGTTCTGGGCCGACGACGGCGACGACGTGGCACTCCAGAATTTCTATACGCTCGTTAATACGGTCGACGACGGCATCTACCAACTCGATACCGCCGGACGGTTCGTCGCCGTGAACGACGCTATCCCCGAGATGATCGGCTACACCCGCGACGAACTCCTCGGCGAACACGTCTCGGTCGTCCTCGAGGACGAGGATATCGACCGCATCACACGCGAAATCTCGACGTGTCTCGAGACCGATGGCAGAATCGACGAGACGTTCGAGCTCACAGCACGGACCGCTGACGGCGAGGGAATCTCCTGTGAACTGCGTCTGAGTCTGCTCGTCGACGGTGGAACGTTTCGGGGATCGACCGGGATCGTTCGTGAGATCTCCGATCGGAAACGAGGGGGGCCGACGCGGCGTGAACGAGCCCAACGCAAACACCAACGCGAGCGCGAGAACGACCTGATCGATCGGATCCTCGAGACCAGTCCCGTCGGGATTCAGGTACTCGATGCAGACGGTGAGGTGACGCGGATGAACGGCCGTTTCAGGGACATCCTCGATATCTCTGCGGACGAAGCTGAGACGTACGATCCGTCGAATCGACCGGTCTACGACGAAACCGGTGTGCCGATCTCGACCGACGATCATCCGTTCGCCCGGACGCTGGAGTCGGGCGAACCTGTCTACGACGAAGTCTTGCAGGTCGAATTACCCGACGGAAGTCGCCGCTGGGTTTCGGTCAACGCTGCACCCCTCTTCGACGAGACGGGTGAACTCGATCGCGTCGTCACCGCCGGCGAGGACGTCACCGATCTCAAAGAACGCGAACGGGAACTCGAGGCCGAACTGGACGAAATTTTCGGTCGGGTCTCCGACGCGTTCTACGCGCTCGACGACGAGTGGCGATACACGCACGTCAACGAGCACGCAGCGGATTTCATGGGCCGGTCGCGGGAAGAGTTACTCGGCGCGAACGCGTGGGACGTGTTTCCGGAAGCCGTCGACTCGACCCTCTACGACAACTATCACGAGGCGATGGCGACCCAGGAGCCCGTCTCGTTCGAACGCTACTCCGAACCCTTCGGCATCTGGGCAGAAGTGACCGCCTATCCCTCCGAGACGGGTCTGTCGGTGTACTTCCGCGACATCACCGACCGCAAGGAGCGCGAGCGCGAACTCGCGGAATCGGAACGGCGCTATCGCACTCTCGCGGAGTACTTCCCGAACGGACTCGTGACGCTGTTCGATCACGACCTCGAGTACACACTGGCTGCGGGCCAAGGGTTCGACCGGATCCCCGTCGAGCCTGAAGACCTCGAGGGCCGCCAGTTCCACGACGTCTGGCCCGACGAGACCGCTGGTGCACTCGAGCCCGCGTTTCAGGCCGCACTCGAGGGTGAGGAACGGTCGGTCGAACTCGAGTACGCCGACCGGGAGTGGGTGCTTCACGCGGTCCCGATCACGGACGAGCGCGGCGACGTCTTCGCCGGGATGACGATGGCCCAGGACATCACCGAACAAAAAGAGCGCGAGCGGTACTTGGAGGACGCGAACGCACAACTCGAGGCCGCAACGGAAGCCGGTGCGGTCGGCACCTGGGAGTGGCACGTCCCCGAGGACGAGATGGTCACCGGAGCGACGTTCGCCAGAACGTTCGGAGTCGATCCCGACGCGGCTCGCGAGGGCGTCTCGAGCGAGCGATTCCTCGCTTCGGTTCACGAGGACGACCGACCTCGAGTCGAGGAGAAGATGGCGACCGCTCTCGAAACCTGCGGGGAGTACGAAGCGGAGTACCGCGTCTGGAACGCCGCCGACGACTGCCGGTGGGTCGTTTCCCGTGGTCGCGTCGAGTGTGACGCCGAGGGTAATCCGGTAACGTTCCCCGGCGCGGTCACCGACATCACGGAGCGAAAACGGGCCGAACTCGAACTCCGGCGGAGTGAAGCGCAGTTGCACTCGCTCATCGAAATTCTCCCCGTCGGCGTCGTCGTCGCGGACCGTGACGGCGGGCTCGTCGAGGTCAACAACGCCGCCAAGGACATCTGGGGTGGAGACGTGCTCGACGCCGACTCCCTCGAGGAGTACGACAAGTTCCCCGTCAGATGGGCCGATACTGGCGACCCGGTCGAACGCGACGAGTGGACGATCGCTCGAGTGCTCCAGGGCGAGGAGATCACCGATCCCGGCATCTTCGAAATCGAGGCTGCAGACGGTGAGCGACGGACCCTCAGCGTGCGGGGGATGCCGATCAGAGACGAGTACGGGGTGGTCACCCGCGGGGTGATTACGCTCACCGACATTACCGAACGCCGTGAGTACCAGCACAGACTCGAGCGAACGATCGAGCAACTCGAGGCCTCGAACGAGCGTCTCGAACACTTCGCCTACGCCGCCTCCCACGACCTGCAGGAGCCGTTGCGGATGATCTCGAGTTACCTCCAGTTGATCGAGAATCGCTACAGCGACGCCCTCGACGCCGAAGGCGAGGAGTTCCTCGCGTTCGCCACCGACGGCGCCGACCGGATGCGCGAGATGATCCACGGCCTCCTCGAGTACTCCCGGATCGAAACGCAGGGAGACCCGTTCGAACCGATCGACCTCGAGTCGACTCTCGAGGCGGTCAGCGAAGATATTCAGATCCGAATCGAGGAGAGCGGTGCCGACGTCAGTGTCGACGATGAACTCCCCCGCGTGCGCGGCGACGCCAGCCAATTACGACAGTTGTTCCAGAACCTGCTCTCGAACGCGATCGAGTACAGCGGCGACGAGCCACCGCGGATCTCCGTTACCGCCGACCGAACCGGATCGATGTGGACGGTCTCGGTCAGCGACGGCGGAATCGGCATCGAACCGGCGGATCAGGATCGAATCTTCGAGGTGTTCCAGCGCCTGCACAGCCACGACGAACACGACGGGACGGGGATCGGACTCGCGATCTGTCAGCGCATCGTCGAGCGCCACGACGGGGATATCTGGGTCGATTCCGTTCCCGGTGAGGGGACGACAGTCTCGTTTACGCTTCCGACGGCGGAGTGAGATCCAGTTTCTCGGTGTCTCGAGCGCCCCCTCAGACAGTACTCCGGGTGAGAGAGTAACGACGCCCGAATGGACCCAGACCGCCGTGTGAAACCGGTCTCTCGAATCCTGAGTGAGAGTGCCGTGGCTCTCAAATTTGCTCGTCGTAAAATGCTCCGTCTGGGATTTGAACCCGAGATTTACGGGCAGTAGATATATTCCGAACATACAAAATTTGGTTTTTTGGATTAATTCGCATAATACATAATCAATTATCTCGGACGCAGTAGATGACCTGAAAGTGAGTTTTCTGTACACTAGGATAGAGGCCAGAGCCATGCCGCTTGTTTCTGCTAATTGTTTGGGTTTTCGGTTTGGTTGGCTCTGTTGAAACCCTCTTCTTTAGAGATGTATTCACGTGAATCTACTGCACA
>JAOPKB010000025.1 GCA_025517485.1 Natronoglomus mannanivorans
CCGACCTCGCGAACGCCGTGTTGTGGCTGGGGAGCGACAAGGCGCAGTACGTCGTCGGGACGATCGTTCGCGTCAGCGGCGGTGGGAATTTGCAGTGACCGACGGTGCGGGTGGGCGTCTCGGCGACTACGCGTCTCGGCGACGACCGTCGGTCGCTCCGTCGTCGAACCACACAATTAAGGCCGGAGCCGTCAAGAGTGCAGGCGATGGAGTACACGAAACTCGGTTCGACCGGTACCGACGTCTCCCAGCTTTGTTTCGGAACGTGGCGCTTCGCGAAGGAGAGCGACGGGGTCGTCGAAACGGACCGCGAGGAGGCACACGAACTGCTAGACGCCGCCTGGGAGAACGGAATCAATTTCATCGACACCGCCAACGTGTACGGTGATCCCAGCGGCACGAGCGAGGAGTGGATTGGAGAGTGGCTCGCCGATCGCGACCGGGAGGAGTTCGTCGTCGCCTCGAAGGTCTACGGCGACATGGGCGACGGACCGAACGAGGGCGGTCTGAGCCGGAAACATATTCGCTCGCAGATCGACGGCACGCTCGAGCGACTCGGGACGGACTACCTCGACGTCTACTACATTCACCGCTGGGACGACGAGACGCCGATCGAAGAGACGCTCTCGACGCTGGACGGGCTGGTCAGGGAGGGCAAGGTCAACCACCTCGGCGCCAGCATGACCTTCGCCTGGCAGTTGACCAAAGCGCTGTGGACCAGCGACGTCAACGGCTGGGAGCGATTCGAGGTCACCCAGCCCCGGTACAACGCCGCGTTCAGAGGAGCGAGCGACATGTACGAGATCGACGTCGGCGCGTACGTCGACGTCTGCGCCGATCAGGACCTCGCCGTCTGCCCGTACTCGCCCCTCGAGGGCGGATTCCTCACCGGCAAGTACGAGCGAGACGCGTCGGCACCCGACGGCTCACGGGGTGACCTCCAGTCGTGGGAGGAGTTCTCGGACCAGCAGTGGGACGTCCTCGAGGCGATCACGGCCGTCGCCGACGAGGTCGACGCGATGCCCGCACAGGTCTCCCTTCGCTGGTTGATGGAACGTGAGTTTTCCTGCGTTCCGATCGTCGGTGCACGGACCGTCGAACAGCTCGAAGAGAACGCGGCCGCCGCCGACGTGTCCCTGTCCGCAGACCAGCTCGAGCGGATCGACGAGGCGTACTGAGTCGGGGGTCTCCCTCGAGAGTCGGTCCGTCTCGACCTCTTCGGAGCAAGAGCGTGCTCGTCGTCACTAACAAAGGTAATTTGTAGTATGCTCTCTAACCGCATGCCATGTGCCCAATGCCGCCATCAGGCGGAGAGACGACGCTGTGGTACCGAGAACCGGCATCCGAACAGCTGGAGTCGCTCCCGCTCGGGAACGGACGGCTCGGTATGATGACAACCGGCGATCCGGAGTGCGAACGGATCGTATTCAACGAGGAGACGCTGTGGGGCGGGGACGACTCGCCCCGACAGCGACCGGGAGCCGACCACGTCGACCGTATCCGCGAGTTGTTGTTCGACGGACGCCACGGCGACGCCCAGCGACTGGCCGACGAGCAGCTCATGGGCGACCCGATCAAACTTCGCCCCTACCAGACGTTCGGAACGCTGGAGCTCGCACTCGGCCACGACGACGTCACGGGATTCTGTCGAGAACTCGATCTGTCGACCGCAATCGCGACGGCTCGCCACGAGGTGGATGGAACGGAAATCAGACGGGAGGCGTTCGTCTCGGCTCCCGACGACGTCGCCGTAGTATATGTTGAATCTGACAGTTCATCTGAGCTGTCGGCTACCGTATCACTCGGTCGCGAACGGGACGCTCGAGCGACCGCTGTCGAGGATACGCTCCTCCTTCGGGGTCAGATAGTCGACCTTCCACGGACCGGCGACAGGTTCGGAGACGGAGACACCGGCGGTTGGGGACTCCGCTTCGAGGCACGCGCACGCGTCGAAGTCGTCGGGGAGGACGCCACGCTGGAGGAACAGGAGGATACGCTCCGCATCGAAGACGCCGACGCGTTCGTGGTGCGACTCGCGGCGGCGACCGACTACGACGAGGACGATCCGTCGGCCGCCTGCGAGGCGACGCTCGAGGCGACGACCGGCTCGTACGAAACGCTCCGCGAGCGCCACGTCGACGACCACCGCGAGCGGTTCGAGCGCGTCCGACTGGATCTCGGTGCCCCAATCGAGAAGCCGACCGACGAACGTCGCCGTGCCGTCGCGAACGGCGCCGACGACCCCCATCTGGAAGCGCTGTACTTCCAGTACGGCCGGTACTTACTGCTCGGGAGTTCCCGACCCGGCTGTCTGCCCGCAAACCTCCAGGGGATCTGGAACTGGGAGTTCGAACCGTCGTGGAACTCCGGGTACACGACGAACATCAACCTCGAGATGAACTACTGGCCGGCTCACGTCTGCAATCTGGCCGAGTGCGCCCGTCCGCTCGTCGAGTTCACCGACTCGCTTCGGCCGGACGGGCGCCGCACCGCCGAAGCGCACTACGATTGCAGCGGATGGGTGCTCCACCACAATACCGACCTGTGGCGCAATACGGTTCCGGTCGACGGCGCCGCGTGGGGACTGTGGCCGATGGGTGCCGCGTGGTTGTGTCGGTTGCTCTGGGACCGCTACGAGTTCACTCGAGACGAGGCGTACCTCGCCGAGGTCTATCCCGTGCTCACCGAGGCGGCGGAGTTCGTGCTGGAGTACCTCGTCGAGGACGAAGACGGAAATCTCGTCACCGTACCCTCGAACTCGCCGGAGAACGAGTACGTCGCACCCGACGGTTCGGCGGTCACGATCGCCATCGCACCGACGATGGACGTCCAGCTCGTCTCGGACCTCTTCGAACACGTTCTCGAGGCGGCGTCGCTGCTGGACCGAGACCCCGAGTTCGCGGCCGAACTCGAGACGGCCCTCGACCGACTCCCGCCGATGCAAATCGGCGAACACGGCCAACTTCAGGAGTGGCGCCGCGACTACGAGGAGGTCGATCCGGGCCACCGTCACATCTCGCATCTGTACGGGTTTCATCCGAGCGATCGAATCACTCGTCGAGAGACCCCTGAACTGACCGACGCGGTCCGAGTGTCTCTCGAACGCCGCCTCGAGAACGGCGGCGGACACACCGGCTGGAGCCGCGCGTGGTTGATCTCACAGTTCGCTCGCCTCGCGGACGCCGAGGAGGCACACCGGCATCTCCGACAATTGCTGGCCGACTCGACCGCCGAGAACCTGTTCGACCTCCATCCGCCGTTTCAGATCGACGGTAATTTCGGCGGGACTGCAGGGATCGCGGAGATGCTCCTGCAGAGTCACGCGGGCGAGATCGTCCCGCTCCCTGCGCTCCCGGACGCGTGGACGGACGGATCGGTGTCCGGGTTGCGGGCTCGCGGCGGCTTCGAGGTCGATCTCTCGTGGCGTGACGGCGACCTCGAGGAGATGACGATCGACTCGATCGCCGGTGAACCGTGTCGCATCAGGGTCGAAGAACCGGTCGACGTGTCCCTGAACGGTGACCGGATCGATACTGATCGGGACGACTCGGATGTCGTTGCGGTCGACACCGAGAGCGGAGACACCATTCGTCTTCGACTGCGAGGTGGAACCGAATGACGATACAGTGATCGGATTGATCAGGTCCGAATGGAGTGCCGCGAGAACGGACACTGTGCCAGTCGAGACGTAGTCTCCGACTCCACCGTACTTTCTTATCGCTTTCGAATATTACTCGAGAATTAGAGAGGTGTGGTGTCGAATGGGGTCGAGTGCCCGTCCACAAGTGGGTTCACAAACGTGACCGACAGCTGCGGAAGGCGAGTGCCTCGAGGTCGTTCGGAAGGTCCTCGAGCTTCCGTGACTGAGCGGAACAACGCTCCGCGAGGTCCGCGAGACCATCGGTCTCGCTCGACGACGAGAGAGCAAGCTCTCTCGAATTACTTGCCCTCGAGGCGGTTCGCTCGACTAAGATTTCGGCTCACCGACTCCTGTGCAGTCGTCTCACGACCTCACCGGCTGCCAAGATGGCATCGAGTCGCGACCTTATCGGGCACGAATTCGAGAACGAACTAATCAGATCGGTCAGTCGTCGTTGTACATCGAGGAGAAGTCTTCAGCATCCAACAGCGGGAGATACACGCCGCCGACGACGGAGCGGTGCTGGAAGTTCTGTTGTGTCGCGTCCACCGTGTCGTACCAGTCCGAAACGGGAACGCGATCGGGTGTGTCGTCCAGATACGCACGGATCGCCTCGAAGAACGCATCGGTCTCAGACTGGTCGGACGCCAGCGTCGCAGCCCACACTTCCCAGTCCAGTTTCGTGTAGGACTCCCGACTGTCGAGCGGGACTCCGTACGTGGTCAGTCGATCCACGTACTGGCGAACCTCGGCATTGCAGACCGACTCCTCGAACAGCCCCAGGTCGAACAACTGATCCCAGACGAGGTTGTACTTCAGACTCCACGTTCCGGGACGGTCGAAGGCGAGACGATAGTGGTCCCCATCGGCTGCGTCCCGTTCCCACTCGGCGGCCAACCGACGGGCGATGTCGAGGTGCGTCTCGGCCTGCACTGGTTCGTCTCGAAGCTGACACAGGAGCCCATAACTCGCGATGGCGAAAATCGCTTTCAGCGAAAGGTTCGCGTTGTGAGAGAGGTGGCCCGCGAAATCGTCCGTACACAGCTGTTCACCGGGGTCGTAGCCGTGTTCGACGAGGTACTCCACCCACCGAGTGAGCTGGTCCCAGTGGGCAGACGCGAACGACGTGTCGTTCTCGAGGAGCGACACGGCAGCGGTGACGAGCAGCATATTCCCGCACTCTTCGATCGGCATCTGACTGTCGTAATCGAACCCGTCCGTGTCGGTATCGCGCCCGTACACCTGTCCGTTGGCCTTCGGGTAGGTACCGACGTCGTGGGGGGCGAACTCGTATGGCCACTCGTCGGTCGCTGCATACCTGAACACCGGTCGAAGCATCCCTTTCACGAGTTCGGAATTGAACCGGTAGAACAACGGTGCCGAGGGATAGGTTACGTCGACGGTAGCGACACAACCGTTGCTGAAACATTCCTTCGAGAAAAATAGAACCTCACCCTCGTATTCGACGAGAGTGTGTGCTGCGATCGCCTGGCGATAGACGACGGTCGCGAGCGCGGCGAACGCTTTGCCACCGCGAGCGCGACACTCACGCTCGAGGCGTTCGTCGAACGCCAGACACCGGTCGCGAACCTCACTGTAAGATGAAAGGGCACTCTCGAGCATGTCCGCTGGCCCGTCACCGTTTCGACGCCAGTACGGATCGAGTTGGTCGCCGAAGTACTCGATCGCCTTCCGTTCGTCGTACGCGATGGTGATCGCGGCCGACCGATCGGTATTCGGTTCGACGTCGAGGTCGAACGTACACGCCAGTTGCTGGGGCTCCGAACCGACCGCCTGAGGGGCGTTGTCCGCGTCGCGGTCGGGAAAGCTGCCGTCCGCCCGAAACTGAGCGCGGAGGTTGTGACCGATAGCGGTGGTGGAGTCGACGGTCGTCGGTGGGACGAGATAGAGATGCCCCCAATCGATACGTACGTCGTCACCCGCACGTCCGAGGACGTCCTGTTCGACCGTCCCGATTCGAAGGGCTTCCAAGGTTTCACCCGTGGGCGTTGTGACGTCCGTTCGGCCCCACGTCACCTCTTGATCTGGGGAGTCTACGCACCACTCTCCAGTGACGTCGACGTAGACCCCGACGTCGTGTCTGCGACCGTCGATCGATCGGGTCGTAACGGTCAGGTAACTCGCCGGACGCGAGAGAACCTCGAGATCGGCGAGCAAGAGCGGTGACGTGAAACTGACCACGAGTTCGACGCCGTCAGCTTCGAATGTGTACTCTGACGTCGTCGGACGGACGTCGAGATCGGTCTGTTCGATGACTGGCAGTTCCGCTTCAGCGGACGGGTCACAGCCGGCGAACCGATAGCGCGTTCCGTCGATCGAAACGAACCCGAGCATGCTGTTGGTGGTTCCCGTCCAGTGTACGGTCTCGCTTCCGTGCAGTTCGTCGGTCGGTGACCAGACACTGAAGTAGGGGTGGTGGGTGACTAACGGTACCGCGGGACACGTGCTGGTCGACATTGATGAACCTCACTGCCTGATTTGAGGATTGATAACATAGATCTTGGCATGAGGGCAGAACCATCGTCGGGGAGAGAAGCTGCGATATCGGTCGATCATCGTCCTGAATACCCAAATCGACTGAGCGTGAGAATCGGATATCGCCGGCCGGTGAGCAACGTAACAGAGCACGCGAGAGACGCGAACGGATACACCAGCGAACCGTCTTCGGACGCTGTCGAGGAAGACATCGCGACGGTCGACGACGTAGAACCGCAGCGGCTCTGTCTCCCCTTCAAAAAGGTGCACCAGCACGTGACTGATCGTGGGCCAATTCGAACGGGGTCGTCAACGGGTCGGTCAGGACTGGACCTGAACGATACGTGTCGAGCCAGTTCGAGGATCGATGTGGACGCGCCAAGACCCCTCCGTACTCGTAGCAGGGACGATCCAGGTTCCACGAGTCTGGTGCGGTGTCGTCGTCACGATCGACGTGCATCCGGCGTCCGCCAACGCATCGTAGGCGGCCACACCGGCTGCTTCTTTGGTCGTAACGCGGTTCTCCGCTGCCGTTCGCTCGGTGTGTTTTCCAGTCATGGGTGCTCTACCTACGTATTCGTGTTTCACACACATATACTGAAGAGCCGATTCTTGTCTGGTGGGAACGGTAACACACCGAACGGCCGTTCCCGACCAGCGATCAGCCGTGTTTGAACGTTACCCCGGCTCCCGTCTCGGGGTACTCCCAGACGACGTTGTCATACGGGCAGGCGAACCGGCAACTCGAGCACTCGAGACAGTTCTCGTAGGCGATCTGGGGAACGCCGTCTTCGGTCTCGCGCCAGACGTTTGCGGGACAGACCGAAGCGCAGTCGTTAGTATCACACGACGACGCACAAACGTCCGAAACCTTCACGTCGAGATGTGACTCACCCGGATCGTCGTATTTGACTGTGTACAGTCGATCCTCCATCGAATCGTTCGTTACTGTCGGTATGTCGGGTTGAACACTCATTTCAGGTCACCACCTTTCGGTATCGCAAGGCGAGTTTCGCGGCACCCGTCCACCCGCCGAGAGCGTCGAGAACCGTTCGTTTCGCGTTCTCCGCGTGGGATTCTTTCGGCTGTCGATCCATCCGGAAGTACTCGGTACTCGCATCGGCGAACGCCCGCGGAAGCGCCTCGAAGAGCAGATCGCGGTCGGCTTCGACGGCTTCCTGCATCCACGCGTACCGTTGCAGGTTCTGGACGACGAACGACTGCTCGAGGTCGGCTGGGTACGCACCGAGTACGTCGGCGTCACGTCGACCTCGTTCGGTGGCCGTCGCGATCGCTCTCCCCGCGTGGTAGCCGCTCTCGACGGCCATATTCGTCCCCTCGAGATGGACGCCGTTGTTGAGCACGAGTCCCGCCGCGTCGCCGACGATGACCGCGCCGTCGTGGACGAGGTCGGGGATGCTTTCGGCGCCGCCCTCGGGAATGGTCTTCGCACTGTACTCGACGGTTCTGGCGTCGCGAACCAGCGGGGCGACCGCCGGATGAGTCTTGAACAGGTTCAAGGTCTCCTCTGGGGACTGTTTCTGTGTCGCTGCGTCCTCGAGTCGGTAGGCGGCACCGACGCTGATCGTATCCGCGTTGGTGTAGATGAACCCACCGCCGAAGGCGTCGCCGACCGCACCCTCACCGAAGTACTGGTAGGCGACGCCGGCATCGCCCACCAGCCGGAACCGATCCTCGATGACACCGTCGCGTTCGGGGAACTCGAGGACCTCCTTGACGGCGACTGCGACGTTCTCTCGTGACTCCGTGTCCTTGAGATCGGCCCCTTCGCTCACCAGCGAGTTACCCCCCTCGGCGAGGACGACGTATGGCGCGCGAATCGTTCCGTCAGGGCGATCGGTCTCGACGCCGACGATCTGCGGTCCGTCGCGAACGAGACCGGTCACCGTCGTCTCGGTGACGAGCGTCGCGCCGGCCTCCACGGCCTGCTGGGCGAACCACTCGTCGAACTCCCCACGAAGGACTGTGTACGAGTCGTTGTGCGGGTCGTGGTTCCACTCGCCCGGTCGGAGGGAGAGTGCCGTCTCGTCGTCGTGGCTCAGCATGCTAAATCGCTTCTCGGCGACGTAGCGCTCGAGTGGCGCGCTCTCGAAGTCGACCAGTTCGCGGATCGTCGGCGTGTAGAGGACGCCACCGAAGACGTTCTTGGCGCCCGGCGAAGAGCCGCGTTCGATCAAGAGGACCTCGAGTCCTCGCTTCGCCATCGTCACCGCAGCGGCGCTTCCGGCGAGCCCGGCGCCGACGACGATGACGTCGAAGGCCTCGTCGTAGTTCGGTTCGTGCGTGTCTTGGGTTTGGGTTTCGGTTTCAGTCCCGGTCATCGTGCCACCTCCAGTATTCCTCGTTCTTGAACGAGTTCGGTCAACTGCGGACAGACGTCGAACAGATCGCCTACGATACCGTAATCGGCGTGGTCGAAGATAGGCGCGTTCGGATCGTCGTTGATCGCGATCACCGTCTCGCTCTTGTTCATTCCCTCGACGTGCTGGATCGCACCGCTGATCCCGACGGCGACGTACAGATCCGGCCGAACGGTCTTGCCGGTCTGGCCGACCTGACGGGCCCCATCGACCCAGCCCTCGTCGACGACCGCTCGGGTCGCCGCGAGTTCCGCGTCGAGGGCCTCGGCGAGTTCGAGTGCCGGCTCGAGGTCACCCTCGATACCCGCACCGACGGCGACGATCCGTTCGGCCTCGGTGATGTCGGCGGTCGCGTCGACGACACGCTCGAGCACCTCGCTGATGCAGTCAGCTTCGTCGACGACGACTTCGACGCGCTCGATCGAACCCTCGAGGGTGGTCTCACAGGCGTAATTCGGATCGGCCGCCTCGAAGACCCCCGGTCGTATCGTCGCCATCTGTGGGCGGTGGTCCTCACAGACGATCGTCGCGAGAATGTCGCCGCCGAAGGCGGGACGGCGGGCCTGCAGAATCCCCTCGTCGTCGACGTCGATCTCGGTGACGTCGGCGGTCAGCCCCGCGTGTGTTGGCACCGCGACCCGACCAGCAAAGTCCCGGCCCGTGTGGGTTCCGCCGATGAGAACGATCGAGGGCTTACGTGCCTCGACCATTGCCCGAAACTGCGCCCCGTAGGGGTCAGCACGGTAGGGTTCGAAGACCGGATCGTCCGCGACCAGTACGCGATCCGCACCGCGTGCGAGGGCCTCTTCGGCGATTCCGTCGACGTCCTCGCCGATAACGAGTGCGACGAGGTCGTCGCCAGTCTTCGCCGTGAGCGTCTTCGCCTCCGCGAGCAGCTCCCACGAGACCGGCATCACGTCGTCGTGGACTTCGACGAACACCCAGACGTCGGCGTACTCGCTCGTATCGAGTTCGGTCATCCGACCACCTCCGTCTCCTCGAGGGGTTCGAGGAGGGCGTTGACCGAGTCGACGAGCTCGCTCCGACGCTCGACCGGTTCGACGGTTTCCATCGTGCCGACGGCCGTCGGCGAGACGTCGAGTCCAACCTCGTCTTCGATATCGAGGTCGGCGGCGGTCCACTCTCTCGGCTCGAAGTCGTTCTCGGCGAATATTTTTCGGTGGAGCCCCGCAGGCCGAGGATCGAACTCGCCGTAGGCGACGGCCACGACGACGGGCAATTGCGCGGCAACGAGTTCGTAGCCGCCTTCGACGTCGCGACGTGCGACCAACCGGCCCTCGTCGGGTTGGGGCTCGAGTTCCTCGGCGTAGGTGAGCTGTGCCCAGCCGTTGTGGGCGGCGATTCCGGGTGGAACCTGTCCCGTCGACGAGTCCGTCGTCTCCTCGCCACAGAGCACGACGTCCGCCTCGAGTGTCTCCGCGGCCCGAGCCAGCGTCAGACTCGTCGGCCAGGTGTCGCTGCCGGCGAACGCCCGATCAGAGACGAGGACGGCGTCGTCACAGCCCATCGCGATCGCCTCCTCGAGGACGATCGTCGCGTTGGGCGGCCCCATCGTGATCACGAGGACGGATCCGCCAACCGTGTCTCGCAGTTCGAGGGCGGCCTCGAGTGCGTTTCGGTCCGGCGGATTCATCACTGCCGGTGCGTTGGCTCGGTCCAGCCGCCCCGTGTCGGGATCGATGCCGACCTCGTCCGCGTCGGGGACTTGCTTGACGCCGACGACGATTGTCCATGTCATGAGATCACCTACGCTAGGGTAGGAACGATGGGGGATTCACAGTAGGAGATGATTCCCGCGAGTTGAGAACGATGGGGGCGTCTAGGGCCGCATGCGTGTTCGGTCGAGAGGCCCTCGAGTCACGAACCGACAGTGGATGGTGCCGTGCAACTGTCCTGATCCGCAATTCACCGTCCCGCTATCAGAGACAGTCCGTCGAAACGGCGAATGTGCTGTCGTCGGAGCCTCCCGACGATCACGGCTCACAGTACAACGACAGCCCGTGTTTCACACACTGAATTTGCATCGGCTCGTCGTACGTGATCGAGACGCACTCGATCGCTTTGCCGTATTTCGTTACCGATTCCGACGACTGCTGAGAAACCGGTTCGATCAATCCAGCATCGAGGAGCGTATCGACCTTTCTGTAGGCCGTCGTCTTCGGGATTTCACACTCTCTGGAAATCTCCTTGACCGTCGCCGGCTCGTCGACGAAGAAAAAGATGTCTCGAGCGCCGTCGTCGGAGAGCGTGTCGACGATCAGTTCCGGATCGCAGCCGCGGCGCTGTTCCTGGTCTTTCAGATTGCACGGAATCGATTGATCTGTCGAGAGTGACATATATGATACGTCTCGTGCAACTGGTTTACATCCCAGTACTCACTCCCAGTCAGCGGGAATGGTGGACACGATTTTCGCCTCTGAATACGTTCACACACCTCGAGCCTCGAGTGCGTCGTCGAAGCTCGTGTGACTGAATACTGTCTAAGTGAGTCGACCCACAGTGAACCTGAACTACCGGTCGTCCACGTTCGTTGACATGGATCTCGAGCCGTCGTTACGAACACGACCTCGAAATGCACCTCGTGTGGGCCAGACCACCGACGACTGCGTTTGACGACGACCATCGACTCACGTGAAACGTGATTCGTGGTCGTCGGTCGAGACGACAGCGCTAGTAGCGACTGACAGTCAGGGGCACCCAATCGCACGAGTGGAGCACGGTTCGATCCCCGCCGTGATCGAATTCCGCGGACGTTGTGAGATCGTGCTGGCCTGTTTCTCGAGGGAACCGACTACGAAGCCGTCGGAGTGATCGCACCGATGCGATACTACGACCCAAACGAGGTTCTCCTCGACGGTTCGTACGATTTCGTCGGTGCCGGTAGTTTGATCGTGATGACGCTCTGTCTCGTTGCCATCAGCCAGTTCTGGTTCACACGCAAAGACGTCTGAGCCGAGACGACGTCGACGTTCATCCCGCCGTGACTGTACAATAATCTACAGTACAGCCCCGTTTTAAGCTCGTTCAGAGTGTACGTTCGATCACAATGCCCGACCGGGACGGACAGTCGACATTATCGACGCAACGGATATCGAACCGGCGCGACGTTCTCAGTGCGGTCGGGGTCGCCTTCATCTCGATTGGCAGCGCCTCTCTCGGTGGTGCACAGGAGGACGGCGAACAGGAAGACGGTGAACAGGAAGACGGTGAACAGGAAGACGGGGAGCAGGAAGACGGCGCACAAGAAAACGGTGAACAGGAAGACGACGAACAGGAAGACGACGAACAGGAAGACGGTGAACAGAACGGCGACACAGTCACCGTCGATCTCGTCGACTACGCGTACGAACCTGGAACCGACAGCCCGCTCGAGATCCCGCCCGGAACGACGGTCGAGTTCGTCTGGATAACGGACCAACACAACATCGCGATCGATAGTCAACCGGAGGAGTCGGACTGGGACGGACACGAACCGATCGAAAACGCCGGATTCGAGTACGACCACACGTTCGAGGTCGAAGGGGAATACGAGTTCCACTGTACGCCACACCTCAGTCTCGGCATGGTCGGGACGATCGTCGTCGATCCAGACGCCACGATCGGTGGAGAGGACAGCGTCGTCCCGGACCTCGTTCCGGCACCGGCGATGACGTTGGTGATCGTAACCGTCGTATCGTTACTAGCAGTAGTCGGGCTATCGTACATCTTCCTGAAGTACGGCGGCTCGTCGGGAGAGTGAGAGTCGTTCGTCCCGTCGAGGCCGCGTCGGATCGAACGACAGTTCGGCGACTCGAGTCTGGAACGGGATACCGTCTTCTTTCCCGACGGCAGTCGATTCTGTAGCCACAAATCAGCGGCTGTCCGGGATGTGGAACCTGGGTCAAGGGGTTCCTCGTTCGGTAGCGCCTGTTTGCGTTCGGCGATAGCTGTTGGCCGGCTGACGACCTGACGAGCTATTTTCAGTAGTTATGGCTGCCACTGTATTGCTTCGAGAGGGAGCTGCGAGACGTACGCCTCTTCTGCCCGACAGCGATCGGATTCTCTGATCGCCCGTCGCCATCGATTCCCAAGTCGTAGTTATCACCACTGTGGTTTATTCGACCGGAAAACGATAGTCGCAATATGAGTGTTTTTGGTGAATTTCACGTCCCGTCGGATGCGTTCATCCTTCATAGAACCCTTACGGAAATGCCAGACGTGACCGTCGAGTTCGAACGGGTCGTCGTCGACGAGGATCGACTCACACCGTACATTTGGGTGAACGCCGACGACCTCACCTCGTTCGAACGGCTGGCTAGTGCGGACCCATGTGTCGTCGAACTTCGGCAACTAGATACGTTCGACACAGAAACCTTGTATCGCGTCGAGTGGCGTGAAAACACCGGTTCGATTATCGACCTCGTTATACAACTCGACGCCGTTGTACTCGAGGCGTCTGGAGGAGCAGGCTACTGGGAGTTGCGAATCAGATTCGATAATCGTGAGCAAGTATCTCGGTTTCAGCAGTACTGTGTTGAACGAGAGATTTCGTTTTCTCTTCAACGACTCTACGGGCCGTCACAGCCGTTAACTGGCGGTCAGTATGGGCTTACGAGCAAACAACAGGAAGCGTTGGTTACGGCATGGGAAGCGGGGTACTTCGATACACCTCGAGAGGTAACACTGGACGACATCGCATCGACACTCGATATCACGCGTCAGTCACTGTCCCAGCGACTACGGCGGGCACATCACGCCCTCGTCAGAAACACGATCATTGTAACGCCACCCGCCCCGAACGAGGAGCACTGATCCTATAAAATGCTGCTATATCAGACCGCAGTTTCGAGGAAGCGCCGAAGTAATATCACGCGAAATCACGATGTCATCGAGGGACGATCCGACTCGAGAACGGGTACGCGACGAAGCGACGACCATTCGCTCGAACCGGTTCGACATTGGGGCGAACGAAACGCCGAGCACAGCGATCGTTCGTGCGGTATCTCGAGTCACCGGTCACGACGAAGACGAATTACCACGTCTGTACGAGAGAGTGGATCCCGACGCGCTGAATTCGCTGTTTCGAGAGACGACGGAAGAGAACCGCCCAACTCCCGTTCTCTGGGTTTTCTACGCCGGTTTTAACGTTCGTATCACGGAGTCGCACATCGAGACCGTCGATCATCGTCGATCGAATTCCGATTGATCAGATCGAGCAGTATCGACTCCAGCACCAGCGATAGTTGCGGTCACTCCCGTTCGGGACGAACGATCGTCACCGAGACCGGTGCCCGTTTCGCCACGGTTTCAGCGACGCTCCCCAGCAACACTCGACCGGCACCCGTTCGGCCTCGACTCCCCACGACGATGTGATCGATATCGAAGTCGTCGACGGCGCCGAGGATTGCCCGGGCCGGCGAGCCGTGTACGAGTTCCGTCTGAATCGAGACACCGTGGTCGGTTGCGAGCGCTTCATACTCCTCGAGCAACGCCTCGGCCTCACGTTCGCGGCGTTCGACGAACTCACGGTTCCAGATCGCTTCTTCGGTTGGCGAGGCGTCGAACGGATCGACGACGTGCAAGACGACGAGGTTCGCCTCGCGGAATTCGGTCGCCGCGAACGCCAGCGCTCGTCGAGCGTAATCTGAACCGTCGACCGGAACGAGTATGGTTCTCGTCATTGATCTGAACGACCGTACGACCGACAGCCAGATAAGTGTATGACGCTCTCCAGAAAGGTCGCTCTGCTATTCGAATCGCTCGAGGAGTTCGTCCGTCTCAACGTGGTCCGAGTAGAGAAATGGGACTGACGTGAGGAGAGCCCCAGCCGATTCCCACCGCTGTGGAGCGATAGCGCGTCTATTTGATCTCGTGGCGCGTCTCTACCGATATGGCCACTACAACATCTTCACGTCGTCTTCCGACCAGTCAGGCGCTTCTCGGAGCCATCGTCGTTCTCGTCGGTATCTTGCT
This sequence comes from Natronoglomus mannanivorans, assembly GCA_025517485.1. GTDB lineage: Archaea > Halobacteriota > Halobacteria > Halobacteriales > Natrialbaceae > Halomontanus > Halomontanus mannanivorans. The sequence goes on from JAOPKB010000025.1 coordinate 14,491, forward strand.
CTTGCTCGATACGACCGGTGTCGTCCCGACACGGGACGCCTTGCTGTACGTCCCGTCGATATTCGTCGCCGTCGGCGTCTGGGCGCTCGTGCAGAATCACTTTCGGAATATCGTCGGGCCGGTCGTCTTGATCGGTGTCGCCGGGGCGGGACAGCTGGTCGCACTCGAGTATGTCACTGTCGACCAAGTCGTCGTCTTCTGGCCGGTCTTCGTGATCGCGTTCGGACTCTCGATCGTCTTGGGGCAGTTCCGATCGCACGTTCACGACACGGACGACGCCTACACGTCGGCGTTCGTCGCGTTCGGCGGTATCGACAAACGCAATATCTCGAAGGCGTTCACCGGCGGCGATCTGACAGCCGTATTCGGCGGTACCGAACTCGATCTTCGCGATGCCGTGATCGAAGATCGGCCAGCCCGAATCAACGCTGTCGCCCTGTTCGGTGGGGTCGACGTCGTCGTTCCCCGAGAGTGGAACGTACAGATGACCGTCGTGCCCGTGCTCGGCGGCGCCTCCGACGACCGCCCCCGTCGCGAGACCCAACACGACGAGATCGACCTCGTCGTCACTGGCTTCGCCGCTTTCGGGGGCGTCTCCGTGACGGACTGAGCCGAACTCGAGGAGAGCAACCGCCACCGGATCGACGCGATGCCCCACCGGTTCGCCGAAAAACCGAGAGCGGAGACGGTGACTCGAGAGTCACGGTGACGTGCTCTCTGACGGCTTCAGCGCGGACGTTCGCGCTGTGTGTACACGGTGAGAGATATAATGACAGTTGGTTACTAGTATTCGAGAATGGAACGCACTGTTATCGTCGTTTGGCACCAAGGAACGGGTATACTCGACGTCGGTCGGGTATGGACGTGATTCAATGAATGGAATCGACAACGCAGTCGCGATCGTAACGGGTGCGAGTACCGGTATCGGACACGCAGCAGCCTCGCGATTCGTCGAGGAAGGGGCGCGCGTCGTCGTCGCGGACGTCAACGTCGAAGACGGCGAGGCAACCGTCGAAGCGCTCGAGGAGATGGGCGGTGAGGCGATATTCGTCGAGACGGACGTCAGCGAGTGGTCGGACGTCGAGGAGATGGTCGAGACGACCGTCGACACCTACGGTCGGCTCGACTTCGCGTTCAACAATGCGGGGATCGAAGGGGCAAACGGTGCTGCCAGCGAGCAGTCCCTAGACAACTGGGAACAGGTCATCGACGTCAACCTCAAGGGCGTATTCATGTGCATGAAAGCGGAGATTCCGGCGTTACTCGAGAGCGGCGGTGGAGCCATCGTCAACACGTCCTCGATCGCCGGCGTCGTCGGCTTTCCGGAGCTGAGTCCCTACGTCGCCAGCAAGCACGGCGTGATCGGCCTGACGAAGGCGGCAGCGCTGGAGTACAGCGGCGACGGTATCCGCGTCAATGCCATCTCTCCCGGCGTTGTCGACACGCCCATGGTCGATCGTTCGTCCGAAGCGAGCGATACGGTCGATCAGGCGATCGGGGCGACGCCGATCGGCCGCCTCGGTGAGCCCGAAGAGATCGGCGACGCCGCAGTGTGGCTCTGCTCGGCGGACAGTTCCTTCGTGACGGGCGAGACGATGGTTATCGACGGTGGATACACTAGCCAGTGATCGTTCGGATGGGCACGGGCTTTCAGTGCCCAGAAGACAGGACGTCACCGTCCGATCAGGCTTCTTTCGAACGGACGGTCGACAGGCGGACTCGAGTACGGATTGGAGCACACGAACGACCCGGACGGGGCGAGTCCACTATCGGAGCGGGCGGTAACCGGTTGCGGAATCGGCTCGGTCGCCTTCAGACAAGGACGCCTAACAGTACTAGAAGACTTCTTCGTCCAGAGTATAAGTGAATCAGGCTGTTCCCAGATAGCAGGAACGAGAGTCTCGATTGAAGGTGGAAGCCGACTTCGGTCTACCTGTAAGGAGGAGCCCGAACATGTCCACCAACACTCGAAACCGACTCGAAAGCCAGTACGCAGGAATATCGCTCGAGGGAACGCCACACGCGCTGTCGGCGTGGTTCGTCGTCGCGTTGCGATTCCTGCTGGGCGGGATGATGCTGTTCGCCGGCATCAGCAAGTATACCGGCGAAGCCTTCGACGCCAGCGGCTTCCTCGTCCACGGCGTCGATCCAGCCAGCCCCGTCAGCGGATTGTACGCCGCGATGGCCGGCAACGCCGCCTTGCTCGAGGTAATCAACGTAGTGATTCCGCTCACGCAGGTGTTGATCGGCGTGGCGCTGATCGCCGGCGGGTTCCTGCGACTGGCGGCGCTGGGTGGAGCACTCCAGATGGTCGCCTTCTACCTCGGTGGGTGGGAGGGCGAGATCCTGGCGTTGTTCGACTCGACGCTGATCTACGCCGCGTTGTTCCTGGGCCTGGCGGCGTTCGGGGCGGGACGGATCCTCGGCGCGGACCGCTACATCGAGCAACTGAAGGTCGGCGGCCAGACGCTGGTCGAGAAGTACCCGAAACTCCGGTACGTCCTCGGCTAGTCCGCGCGGTTCGATCTTTTCGAGACCGGTAATCGGAAGCCAGTACGGGAACCCGACACTCGAGTGTCTCCACTCTAGAGATCGTGGCCGACGAACGGCACTTCTCGGACCGACGCGAGATCCGTTGGCGAGTCGGTCTCGCCCCGGAGATTTGGGTTCAGTGGCTCGAAGGCGCGCTCACTCACATTCTCACTCTCACTCTCACTCTCACTCTCACTGTGTGGCCTGATCGACCAGCGAGAAGAGCTTCTCGTACTCCTCGGGAAGTCCGTTGCGAGCTTTCTCGAGGTTCCCCGGCGGAACGACTTCGGCGACGACCGTGAGGAGTTGCTGGGCGTGGTAGTTCGCATCCGACCGATCGACACCTTCGCGGTCGGCGATGCGATCCAAGAACTCCTGATAGTCGAACCGCTGGCCGTGTTCGGCCGCGGTCAGATACCGGTCGATCTCCATCGGTAACGGACTGGCGAGGTCGGTCGCTTCACCCTCGTGGAGGCGTTCGCCGAGCGTGGTCAGGACCGCCCGGGTCGCCCGGACGGCCTGGCCGGTTTCCGCCAGCTCGAGTCTGTGCTGTACCTGTCCGACGAACTCGTTGTACTTCATTGAAATCACCGGACGGTCGATCGAGTCGACTCGTCGAGACACCCTTCACCGACGACTCGGAAATAGGGCAGGGGTGGCTCCCGGCAACTCGGAGCGAGCGTAGGTGGTCTTGGTCCTCGAGTACCGCCGTCTTTTCTCGAGGGGATGGTTCTCACTCCTATCGAATAGGGACCCACATCTATTACCCTCCATCGTGAACGAGTATCCAATGTACGACCGACTGCTCCTGCCGACCGACATGAGCGCCGGCATCGACCGCGGGATCGAACACGCAATCGACGCCGCACAGCGGTACGATGCCGAACTCCACGTTCTGTACGTCGTCGACGCCGACGCGTACAGTTCCTATCCCGGCGACGAATACGTCCACGAGTTCGAAGGGCTCGAGCGCGCACTCGAGCGGTCCGGACGCGACGCAGTCGACGACATCGCACAACAGGCGATCGAGGCCGACGTGTCGACGGTTACCGAAATCCGCCACGGTGTGCCACACGAGGAGATTCTCGCGTACGTCGACGACGCGGATATCGGACTCACGGTTCTCGGTTCGAAGAATCGGTCCGGCGAGTACCGACGACTCCTCGGAAGCGTCGCCGAACGCGTCGCTCGTCTCTCCGAGCAACCGGTAACGATCGTGAAGACGCCCGTCGACACCGAGCGCGTATAACGCGAGCGCCAGAAGGGGTCCAGCTTCGGAGTCATTCCACCATCACTGAGTACCGACGACTGGATGCGCGAGGTGGCCACCGATGCGGTTTACTGTGACGAGTTCCCTGCGTCCCCGCCGACGGTTCGCGGTTGTGCAGAAATGGCAGGCAAAAGACCGTATGAAACCTTTATCCGGCGATTGGTGTGGTCTCACCGATTACCTGAAGAAGAACTTTTCAAAACGGAGGAACGACGAGATCGGGCTCAGATCGCCGAAACGCTCGTCGCTGCTGCCGAACAGATCACAGACGGTACCGTCCATCTGGAGAGCCAAGCGGAGGAACAGCGCGTTACCATCCCCGAGAATCCGACGTTCGAGGTCGAACTCGAGCGGCTTACGGATTCGGAAACCGGGGAGCAACGGTACGAACTCGAGTACGAAATTCGGTGGACCGAGTAACTAATGAACGGAACTCTCGAGACGGGAAACTCGTCCCCCTTCACAGCGATCTCGACGAGTTGAGCACGACGAGGGTGCTACTGGCGGCCATGGCGACGGCCGCGAGCAGCGGATTCAGCACACCGGCGATCGCGAGCGGGATCGCCACCCCGTTGTACACGAACGCCCAGCCGAGGTTCTGTCGAATGCGCCGGTGTGTCCCACTGGCGATCGTGAACGTCTCAGTGACGTCCTCGAGATCGTTCGAGAGGATCACCGCGTCGGCGGCATCGATCGCGAGTTCCGTTCCGCTCCCGAGTGCGATTCCGACGTCCGCGGCGGCGAGTGCAGGTGCGTCGTTGCTCCCGTCGCCGACCATCGCGACGACGCCTCGAGCGCGTAGCCGGCGAACCGTTTCGGCCTTCGCTTCGGGCGGAACGCCCGCGAACACCTCGTCGACGCCGTCGACGTCACGGAACCGATCCGCGGCAGCGCCCTCGTCGCCGGTGATGACGACGACCGTCCGCCCGCGGGAGAGGTCTTCGACCGCGTTCTTCCACTCCACTCGAGGTGCGTCACCGACGGCGATCACGCCGCGGGCACGACCGTGCCAGCCGACGACGACGGGGACGTCTCCGTCCCGTCGCGTCCGTTCGATCGCCTCCTCGAGAGGGGGCGAAATCGAGTAGTCGCGTTCGGAGAACATGCTAGGGTGGCCGACGATAATCCGATTCCCGTCGACTACGCCGCTGACCCCTCGAGACGTCCGTTCGAAGGTCTCGACGTCCGGTGTGTTCGTGCGTTCGCTCGCCGGTTCGACGTCGCTGTCGTCGTTCGTTCGCGTCTCGGCGTACTCGACGACGGCGCGAGCGATCGGGTGTTCCGAGAGCGCTTCGACCGCGGCTGCTCGGCGAACGACCGATGCGGAATCGACGCTGGCCGCCGCGTGGACCGACTGGACCGACATCGAACCCGTCGTGAGGGTTCCGGTCTTGTCGAGGGCGACGACGTCGACGTCGGGTGCGTCCTCGAAGATCGTCTCCGCGGTGACGACGATCCCCCGTTTCGCAGCCGACTGGACGCCCGATGCGATCGCCAGCGGCGTCGCGAGTCCGAGGGCACACGGACAGGAGACGATCAGTACCGTCAGACCCACCAGTAAGGCACCCGTCGGGCTCGAGCCGGTCACCAGTAACCAGACGGTCACCGCGGCAGCGATGACGAGGACGAGCGGAACGAAAACCGTCGCAAGTTTGTCCGCGAGTCGCTGGACCCCCGGGCGGGCACTCTGTATCGTCCAGAGCACCTCGACGAGCCGGTCGAGCGTGCTCTCGGCGTCCGCACCGACCTCGAGGACCGTCGGTGCGTCGGTAACGACCGTTCCGCCCCTGATTGGGTCGCCGGGGGCCTTCTCGACGGGCAGCGATTCCCCAGTCACCAGCGATTCGTCGACAGCGGGAGTTCCCTCGACGATCACGCCGTCGAGCGGAACGCGTTCACCGGGCCGAACGAGGAGCCGATCACCGGGGTCGATCGCCTCGAGTGGAACCCGCTCGCCGTCGTCTGCTCGTCGTGCCTGCTCGACCCGCCGTTCGGTGAGTTCCGACAGCAGTCCGGCGGCCCGACGCTTGATCGTCCCTTCGTAGTACGTTCCCGCGGTGACGACGAGGACGATCGCGACCGAGACGTCGAAGTAGAGATCGGTTCGTCCCGTCGCCATCGCGAGCGTGCTGTAGGCGTACGCAGACAGCGCCGCCAGGGCGACCAGCAGATCCATGTTGGGCATCCCCGCTCGAAGACTGACGTAGGCCCCCCGAAGGATCGGATATCCCGTGTAAAACAGGACGAACGAAGTCATGAGCCAGATGTTCGCGAACACGTAGAGCCCGTCGTACCCACCGAACTCGACGATCGGATCGTACCCGAAGTACGTCGGGTACAGAAAGAGCGCGTACCACACCATGACCATCATCCCGAAGAGCCCGCCGCCGACGAGGAATTTGACGAGCCCAGCGTCCCGGGCGTCGTCGGTCCTCGCCTCGCCGCGCTCGCGAGCACTGTATCCGACCCCCGAGACGGCTTCGGGCAGTGCTCCCTCCTCGATCACGTCGGGATCGTAGACGAGCCGAACGGTGTCGGTCGCGTAACTCGCCCGAGCGCCGTGGATCCCGTCGGTCGACGTCACGCTCCCTTCGATGAACGCCTCACACGTCGAACAGTGCATCCCGTCGACCGCCAGAAACGCGGTTTCCCCCTCGAGTGACTCGAGTTCGATGTCGTCGTCCGATCGCTCGAGTGCGTCGTGGACTGGCTCGTCGGCGTCGTCGACCGTGTCGAGGGTTCGATGGACCTCGAGACAACCCCGACAGCAGAACGTGCCGTCCACGTCGGGTTCGGTGATGGGCGTCGCCGGTGTCGGGAGGTCACAGAGGGTACAGCTGGTGGTGTCGGTGTCGGGCTCGGATGCGCCGCTTCCGACGGCGGGTTCGGTGACGTCGGCGTTGGGGTCGGAGTGGGGAGTGGGGTTGGAGGAGGTCATCGTCTTACGGATATTCAAAGCGGCTGGTAGAACGGCAGTGGCGGATGGGGAAGATGGATCCCGTACACCATCAGGCCGTGTTGCAGCGGAACGTAACCGAGTACCAGAAACATTGCACCGAGACCACGGTGGAGTCGGACGCGGTGGCTTGCAGTGAGCGACCCGAGGAGCGCGCCGTAGACGAACAGTGCCGGAATCGTCCCGAGACCGAGGACGCCGAGCGAGAGAGCCCCCCTGATCGGATCACCGAGCGCGAACGCGTAGAGGTACGCCGGGTAGATGATCGGACACGGGAGTAGGCCGTGAATCGCACCCAGCCCGACGATCCCCGGCGAGGTCGCCAGCCGGTCGATCCGACTCGTAACGTGTCTCGAGAGCCACGCGAACAGCGAGCCGACGACGGGGACGCCGTGGCCGGGTATGCCGGGTCGACCACGGACGTAAAAGAGTCCGCTCGCGATGATCGCGATCCCGACGAGGATCCCGACCGCACCTCTGAGGCCGTTTCCGACCGTGAAAACCGTCTCGACGGAGGTGAACACGACGCCACCGAGGAGGCCAAAGAGGCCACCGAGAAGGGCGTAACTGACCGTTCGACCGAGATTGAACAGGCCGTGCTGGCGCACTTCGTACAGGGACAGTGCATCGGTATGTCGGGACGGTCCACGCGTGGCGAAACGATCGGCGTACGCGGTGACGAGTGGGCCGCACATTCCGAGACAGTGAGCACCAGCGAAGAGACCCACGAGCGCGAAGACGACGAGATCGACGTGCTCGGTCGGGAGGCCCGATCGGGAGTGAGCGAAAATCGGCGTCGACATCGATATCGACATCGAGACGACGCGGACGAAGTCGATCGAGAGCGTCGCGATAGTGACTGTCGTCATCGCTCACGTCGACGTTCCGTTCTCTTCTCTCTCGTCGTGATCGTCGTTCTCCTGGACGCCCGAGTCGCCGTCGTGGTCCGGGTCTCCCGTCGGTCGCATGGCAACGGACAGCGCAGCGACGATGAGAACGACGTTGATCGCAGCGACGAAGCCGGCCGTGCTCGGCCGACCAAGCGCGTACAGGAGTACCGGAACGAGTGCCAGTAGACCAAGACCGGCGACGAGTCTCGGGGGGACGTCCTCGAGGTTCATGTGGCGACCCTTCGGATGGAGGGTATTTAATAGGAAACGTAATTCCCGATCGGTGGGAACCAGGATGATTGCTTGAAGTGCCCCGATTCGAAGGGTTCGCTATGGCTTCCGAAACCTCGAAGAGAGAACTCGGACACGACGACTTCGATCCGATCGGGACGCTCGCACTGATCGCGTTGTACTTTCTCCTGCTCGTGTTCCTCTGGTTGTTCATGTACTTCGTGGAGTTTCTGGGTAACGAGCCGACGGTGGTGGGGTTGATATGAATATCCACACCTACGAGAAGCTGTGGCTGGTCGGTGCGATGCTCTTGATCGTCGGGTTCATCGCGACGGTAACGTACGGCGCAGTGGGAGTTGGGGTCACGATGATCGACGACTCCGAAGAGACGATCGATCCGACCCAACTCGACGAAGACGAGCGGTTTAGCGAGCCGCGTGTCGAACAGGTCGGCGAGAACGAGTACGACGTGTACGTCGTCGCCAGACAGTTCATGTTCCAGCCGGATCCGATCGAAGTCCCAGCGGGGAGTGACGTTACGTTCTACGTGACGAGCGCCGACGTAATCCACAGCTTCAGCGTCGCCGGAACGAACGTCAACACGATGGTCATCCCCGGCGAGGTCTCGACGATGACAGTCGAATTCGACGAACCCGGAGAGTACGGGATCGTCTGTAACGAGTACTGTGGCAGCGGTCATCACGCGATGGAAGCGATGTTGATCGTCCAGCCGGAAGACGAGTTCGAACTCGAGGAGGGTGAGAACTGATGAGTGCCTATATCGACGACTTTCCGGAGGAAGCAGCCGTTATCCGGGCTGCGTTCTGGAGTTCGTTCGTCGCTCTCGCCATCGGTGCGTTTTTCGGGTTGATCCAGACGTTACACCGAACCGACATCGTTCGGATTTTCGATTCGACTGATTATTACACGATCCTGACCGCACACGGCGTGTTCATGGTGATTACGTTCACCATCTTCTTCCTCGTGGGCGTGTTCACCTGGGCGGTGACGACCAGTCTCGACCGCGGCGTCGAAAGCCTCCGGTTTACGTGGTCGTGGTACCTCCTCATGTCGCTGGGAACGGTGTTCACCGCGATTCCGATTCTCGCGGGATTCGTCGACTCGATCGACATGAGTGCGGACGTCCTATTTACGTTCTACGCGCCGTTACAGGCACACCCGCTGTTTTACATCGGGTTGACGATGTTCGTCATCGGGACCTGGCTCGCGGGTGCCGACTGGTTCCGTTCCTGGTGGGCGTGGAAGTCGGAGAACCCGAGCGAGCGGATCCCGCTTCCGACGTTCATGGTGTTGACGACGATGATCATGTGGTACATCGCGACCCTCGGCATCGCCGTCTCTATTCTCGCGTTCTTGCTCCCCTGGTCGCTGGGCCTGGTCGAGACGGTCAATCCCCTGTTGACGCGAACGCTGTTCTGGTACTTTGGCCATCCTGTCGTCTACTTCTGGCTCATGCCGGCGTACCTGATGTGGTACACGCTTCTGCCGAAATTCGCTGGCGGACGGCTCTTCAGTGATCCGCTCGCACGCGTCGTGTTCGTCCTCTTCTTGCTCCTCTCGACGCCGGTCGGGATCCACCACCAGTACCTCGACCCCGGGATCTCGGAGGGGTTCAAGTTTATCGCGATGACGAACACGATGTTCTTGCTCTTGCCGAGTCTGTTGACGGCGTTTACGGTCGTTGCAAGCATCGAACACGGCGCTCGCCAGCGGGGCGGTGAGGGCTACTTCGCATGGCTGGGCGCACTACCGTGGCGAGAGCCCGCTTTCACCGGAATGGCCCTCGCAGGACTGATGTTCGCCGCTGGCGGTTTCTCGGGTATGATCAACGCCGGAATGAACATCAACTACCTGATCCACAACACGCTCTGGGTCCCCGGACACTTCCACCTCACCGTCGGCACCGCCGTCGCACTGACGTTCATGGCCGGCGCATACTGGCTCATGCCGCAGGTGACCGGCAAGCCACTCGCCAGCAAACCCATCGCGCTCTTCCAGACCGTTCTCTGGTTCGTCGGCATGACGTTCATGTCCAACGCGATGCACCGTGCTGGCCTGCTCGGCATTCCCCGTCGAACCGCCGAACCACAGTACGAGGGCTTCGAGTTCCAGGCCGCCGTCGGTTCCGTCGCGGAACTCGACGCACAGGTCGCGATCGGCGGGACCCTCCTGTTCGTCTCGGCCGTCCTCTTCCTCTGGAACATGCTCATCACGTCGTTCAATCGACCGACGGAAACCCTTCCGTCGAACGTGATCCCCGAACCGCTTTCGGGGTCCGACGATTCACCCGCTGTCCTCGATAACCTGAAACTGTGGACGCTCATCGCGATCGTCCTCGTCGTTCTCGCCTACAGTCTCCCACTTGCGAGTATCGTCGACCGTGGTGGGCTCTTCGGTCCCGGCGGAGACGCCTTCCCGGTTCGCCTGTCGCCGACGCTCGTCGCACAACTACTCGTCGACACCGTCCAGGAGGGACTCCGCTGATGCGTATCTCTCGAGGCGCCCTTCTCGTTCTGATCGCGATGAGCGTCCCCATCGTCATCGAACTTCGGACCGTCGCCTCGTTCGTGGGCATCGAGGTCCCCCTCTCGGTGACGCTGGCACTGAGTCTCCTCGTGGTCGTCGCGCTCGTCTTCTGGGCGACCCTCCCACCGAAACAGGAACCGGAATCCACCGGGTGAACACGGACGATGTTCCCAGATGCTGGGAACCGGAGACACCATTCTTGTGACGGAGACACCGATATCGGATACGAAGAACTCGAACTATGACAGACACAGTGACGGATTTCGGCACGCAAATGTGGTTTCGCGCGATAATCGGTATCCTGTGGATCGTCGTTGCAGGCCTCGTCGCCGTCGGATTGTATTCGCTCCAGCCAACCGTTGGCGACCGTATCGTCTCCTCCGAATACCTCCTCGGAACGGCCGTCTTTGGCCTCGCGATACTGTCGATCGGATACGCACTCTCGGTGACCGGAAGGCGACGACGTCCGAAGGCGTGACTCGAGGAGTGGTCGGTTCACTATCACGACAGTGATTACCAAGGCGAGGCCGGCGTTGAAACCGGGATTGCGATTGAGATTGAGAGTGGAACTGAAGAGTACCAACAGGTCCTGATCACCGGACAACCCAACTTCGACGAACGGACCAGACGTATTATTTGTCTCGTGGGTGTACTCTCGGTGTGTACGACGATCCACCCCGCCTTCGAATAATCGTTCTCGTCCTCGCGCTGGCCGTCGTCTCCGCCGCACCATTCCTCGTCGACGTCAATTCGACAGAACCGGTGCCTGTAGACTTCGATGAGACGGTTTCGATTGGGCTCTCGCTCGAGGAGCGGCAGGTGGTCGGCTCCAAAGTCTCCGTACCACAGGCACAGGTCTTCTACTCACAGTACCAGTACGTGACTGGGTATTACGGGGTCGAACGGTTCGTTCACGCTCACAATCAAGACGGTCACAGCGAACAGTTCGGCTACCCCCTCAGGGTGTACGTCACCGACTTCAGTGGGACGGAACTCGAACTCACGGACGACGGATACCCGACGACCGCTGGATCTGAGGGCTGGGTCGACGCGACCGCGGCGGCCTACGTCATCGACAGTGATTCACGAACACCCGCTGGAGAGACGATCGTTCCGTTCTCCAATCGGGCGGACGCAGAAGCGTTCGCCGCTTCACACGGTGGTGAAGTCGTCGACTGGGAGACGGTACTCGACACACCGGTCGACGTAAACGATGCGGTCGCCGCCCGAGACCGCGTCGACTCACAGCGGCGAGCGGCCGGCGAGCGGGCCGAGTCGGTGACCTCACTTCGTGACCGTCCGACCTCGGTCGTCGTCGGGGAGGACGCGAACACGATTCAAGATGCGGTCGACATGGCACCGGCGAATACGACTATCGTCGTCCCGGCCGGAATCTACGAGGAAACGATCGAAATCGATCGCCCGATTACCCTCGCGGGGGACACCAACGCGACGATACACGGCAATGGAAACGGAAGCGTGATCGATGTGACCGTGGATCGAACGGCTGTTACCGGCCTCGAGATTACCGGTGTCGGCAACGAAACGTCGAGCGATCGGGCCGAACTCGAGACGGCCGCTGACGAGTGGGAACACGACGTCGAACTCGGCTACGGACACGGAGATGCCGGTATTGCGGTCGTCGGGGCGTCCACCGTACTCGTCGCGGACGTGGCGATCGAAACGCCTGCAAACGGCGTTTTGCTTCGAGACAGCCCGCACGCCGTCGTTCGAAACATTACCGTCGACGGGAGCGACGAGTGGAAGGAGGGGTTCATGGGTGTGATGGCGATGCGCTCACCGGCGACAGTCGAGAACTCGACGTTTCGGGACGGTCGTGATGGGATCTATACGCATCGCTCGGGCGGAATCGTCATCCGCAACAATACGATGATCAACGGCCGATTCGGCGTCCACCTCATGTACACGTCGAACGCACTAGTAGTCGACAATAGCGTGCATGGTCAGGAACTAGCAGGGATCGTCGTCATGACGTCTCCCGTCGGAAACGCGATACTCGGGAACGACGTTCGCGACGCACCGAACGGAATCAGAACCGGCGGAAGTAACTCCTACGTGGCAGAGAACGTGATCGCCGGTACTGAACTGGGACTGACGACCGCCGCGGCAGATTCGCTCTACGAGCACAACGTACTTATGGACAACGACGTCGGCATCCACGCCAGTTCGGTTCTTCCCTCGAATCGTGTAATCGCGAACGACTTCCTCGACAACGACCAACACACGACTGTGTCTGTCGGTCCACTTCGAATCTGGACGAGTGACGACAGTGGAAACTACTGGGAGGGTACCGTTGGCTCGTGTGATGGTGAGACGCTCGATCGGTCGTACTCGCCGACCGATCCCGTAGATCGACATCTTCACACTGTCGACGGTACGCCGACGCTCGCCCGATCACCGGCGCTCGAGACTGTCGCGAGTCTCGAGGGGGCCGTTCCTGGAGCACGGGGGAGTAGCGTCGTCGACACGGCACCGCTATGTCGTCCAGCGAATCTCGACCTGCTCGAACGAGCGAACAGAACTGCTTCAAAAGCGAACGACGAGGTCTCGACATTCGAGGCAACACCGTGACAGATACCCCCACACACACCGACTCCAATCCGAACGCACCGATTTCAAATGGCGTCGACTCGACCGTCTGCGACGACGCTCGTTGCGATCAACCTGCGTTAGTCGCGGCGGGAATCGATCACGCATACGGTGACGTAAACGTCCTCCAGAGCGTCTCACTCACGCTACCATCGGGAACGGTGACGGCGCTCGTCGGACCAAACGGCTCCGGAAAAACAACACTTCTCCGCGTGATTGCAGGCCTCCTTGATCAGACCGGCGGCACAATTCGCCACCGTAATCACGACGTCGTTCGGTCGATCGGATATCTCCCCCAGCAGCCAGCATTTCGACCAGGGTTCACCGCTCGAGAAACGCTTTCGTTCTATGCCGCGTTGGTCGGCGCCGACGAAGACGCCGCCACGAAACACCTCGAACGGGTCGGTCTCAAGGAAGCCGCCGATCGACCCGTAGAGGAACTTTCAGGCGGAATGATCCGCTTGCTCGGGATTGCTCAGGCGACGATCGGTAATCCACCGGTCGTCGTTCTCGACGAACCGGGAAGCGGCCTCGATCCGGGGATGCGTGTCCACGTCTTCGACGTGGTTGGCGAACTGGCTGCGAACGGAGCCGCCGTTTTGCTGAGTTCTCACGACCTCGAACTCGTCGAACGCAGCGCCGATCGTGTGGCCGTGCTCGATCGCGGCCGAATCGCGAGCGAAGGGGCACCGACCGAAATCCGCGACTGTGTCGACGCTGATACGCTCCTTCAGGCGTACGAAGCCACCGTCACCGGGGAAACGGGAACCGTTCGCGTTCGGGGTGACTCGTCGTGACCACCGGACACCCAGCCGACAACGACGTGGAACCGATCGATCGTGAGGACAAACGGGAAGACGGAATCGACGAACGGCGTCCGCCGACCGTTTCCCCTAGCCACTTGATCGAGGCAGTCGCTCGTCGAGAAATACGTACCGTCGTTCGAACCCCTACGTTCGCCCTCCTCGCGGTTGTACTGGTTGCGGTACTCGTCGGAATCACGCGTCTGGGCGGTGGTGCCAGAGCAGGATACGTGCCGGCGACTGCCGACTTGCTCACGCCACTCGAGTTACTTGTTCCGACCGTCGCCGTCGCCTTCGGATATCGAGCGGTGCTTGACGACGCTCGCCGCGGAGAACTCGATGTACTACGAACGTACCCGCTCACCCCCCGCCAGTTCGTCCTCGGGGTTTATTTGGGTCGAGCCATCGGGTTACTCGCCGCGATCATCCTCCCGCTGCTCGCGGCGATGGCGACGGTCGCGCTGACGGAAACCCCGTCGATTCGATTTTACGCAACTCACGCAGGGTCCGATTCGCCAGTCCTCTTTCTTCGCGTAATCGTTCTCACAGCAGTGTTTGGACTTGTGGTACTCGCCGTGGCGGTCGCCATCTCGGCCATCGCGAGTACCATCAAGAACGGTCTCGCTCTCGCCCTCGTCGCACTCGTTCTCTTGCTCTTTGGTGCCGACCTGGCACTCGTCTCCGGTCTGAATACAGACCTGATCGGTGACTCTTGGTTCGTTTACGTCCTCGCTGCGAGTCCGAACAGTGCGTACCGCGGACTGATTCTCGAATCTACAATCTCGGTAGTTTCGGGGACGGGACCGCGGGCTGCGTCGCCGCTGGTGAGCGTGTTCAGTTTGATTCTGTGGACCGTGGTGTCTCTGATCGGCGCGACTGTCGCCGTCAGTCGACAGTCGTAGCCGTCTCAGGATTCGCTCCATCCGGCCCGGTCCTTGTCCCTGGCCAGTCACTCCAAGACAGGCTCACGACCTTGCTCTTCCCGGAACTGATCACTCTTGTAGTGGCAATCGAAACGAGATACACGGATAGGCTGTTCGTGTCGACGGAACCGATACCGCAGGTCGGGCCAGCCGAAAATGTGTGCATCTCTGTAACCCTTCAATCCACACCACCGACGATAGAAACTGGGGAACTCACCTTCGCATACCTCGTGTGATTAGGGGACACTGAGTGTCAATGGTTACGATAATTGTCGAGAGTCGAAAGCAACTCACGGGAGACGTCGTCGTGCTCGTAAAGTTCACCACCGTGTTCGTCGACGAACGCCTCCGCATCCGCTCGATCACCGAATCCGACGAGGTCCGGACCCATCGCACCGTAAACGTCACTTCCGACGGCGAACGCGAGATCCTCAACGGATGAGAAGACATCGGCCGTCAGATGTGCCGAGATGAAAGCCTCCCCGTTCTCGCTCGAGAGAGAGTACTCGACGGCCGAGTAATCGGTCAGGTAGATCGCCGTCGGTTCCAGCCCAACGTCCTCCTGATCGAAGACGTAATTGTAAGTGCACGTCCCGCTACAGAACCACGCTGGTCCATCGTGGGCCTCCGGAACGTCGTCACCGTAGAACGCCTGTCCCTTCGATCCAGAATGGCTCTCGAGTACCATCCCACAGTAGTCGCAGTTACCACCGTCCTCGAGCGATATCGGATCGGGACGGTCAGCATCGTTCCCCAGACACCCTGCGAAGAGGCCGACACTCCCCACAGCTGTCACGAGAAACAAACGGCGGTTCGTCTCCATCCTTCCATTCGGTAGACACCGGTCGACACGCATAGGGCTACTTGGGTCCGAACGGACAAGTCACATCTGGTGCGATCGTTGAATGGCGCAGTCACATCCGTGCTAGGATCCGTTTCGATGGTCATCTCCGACAGGTCCCATCTCTTGTCGCTCCTCTCTCATCCAGAACGGAAGTTCGATCGGTCGATTGAGACGAGAGATCAAGACGTCGACGTGCTCGCTCTCGAGCTGGTGGAAACGAACCAGTTCCGAGAGGCATCAATCGTTGACCAGCACGACAATCACTGCCGAAACGGGACTTCTGCCGACCTTTTCCGTGACGCTCCCGATACCGAATCGGTTCACGCCTGACCAGCCATGTGTGTCTAAGTGGCGTCGATATCGTTTCCATCAACGTACTTGAGGATTTCCTCGAAGGGAGTGCCGTACTGGATCTCTCTGGTGACGTCAAATTCGGTGGCTACCCGAACGGTGTTATCGATCGTGGTCTCACCTTCAGCACGGTACTCGTTGACGACCTCGCCCCACTCCATGCCTGCGGAGTCAGCGCCAGCGTCGGATCTCTCGAGTGAAATCGGTTCGACGATGTACAACACGTAGACGGTGTGTCGTTCTGTGCTCCTAACTCGAGGCTCTCGCGAATCGCCGCGTTCCCCTGCGGACTTCCGTCAGTCGGAATCGGAATTTCGCCGTATATCGGACCTCCTCGACTGTACTGACGTGGTCGATGAAGAAAGAGCCACCTCGATTATCGCCGATCGAGATCGAGACGAACTCGTGTCCTCTCCCCGGTGTCTTCGACCGGAGTTTGCCATCCGACCGTTTTTCCGGACCGTCTCCCTCGAGATCCGGTCCTCGCGTTCGAACGGAAAGGCGGGCCCGTCCACATCAGCGATGTTGATGTGCGTGAGAAGCGGTGAGAGATCAACGGTCAGTACCGATCGAAGTAGTGGTCCTGTACCTTCACGAAGACCGCCATCAGCGTCGCGAAGACCCCGGCCGAAACAGCGATCTGCGCCCAGTGGACGACGCCGAGTGGTTCCACGTCGAACAGCAACTGTCCAGTTGGCGTGTAGAGGACGAGCAGATGCAACGCGATCGCGACGACGACTGCGAGGACGAGCCATCGGTTCGAGAAGATTCCGAGACCGTACCGGAGCCTGACAGCCTGAATGCGGACGATTTCCATGACGACGAACCCGGTGAAGACCATCGTCTGGGCGAGTTCCCGGCTCGGTTCGTAAGCTGGTTCCCAGCCGAAGAGAGAACCTGTCAGATCGTAGCCCGGGATCACACGTCCGGTGAAGTTGAGCGTGAACAGCGGGAGCAAGCACACGGTCATGAAGAGTGCGATGCCGACGATCGACGTCACGATTCGCGTCGTGATCACACCCTCGTCTCGAGGCCTCGGATCGCGCTCCATGATGTCGTCGGCCGCCGGATCGACACCCATCGAGAGCGCCGGGGCACCGTCGGTAACGACGTTGATCCAGAGGATCTGGATCGGCGTGATCACGAGGCCGAGCCCGGCCATCGATCCGGTAAAGATCATCGTCACCTCGCCGCCGTTGCCCGAGAGCAGATAGTTGACGAACTTCCGAACGTTGTCGAAGATCCGACGCCCGCCGTGGACGGCGTCCCGGATCGTCGCGAAGTTGTCGTCGAGGAGGACGATATCCGATGCCTGCTCGGTGACGTCGGTTCCGCGGATCCCCATCGCCACGCCGACGTCCGCGTTTTTCACGGCGGGTGCGTCGTTGACGCCGTCGCCGGTCATCGCCACCGTGTGTCCTTTTTTCTGGAGCATCTGGAGGATACGCGTCTTGTGATCGGGCGAGGTTCGTGCGAAGATGTCGACATCGTCCACTATATCGGCGAGTTCCTCGTCGCCCAATTCCTCGAGTTCGGGACCGGTGACGACTCGCGTCGATCGGAGCCCGATCTCCTCGCCGACGGCTCGTGCGGTAACGGCGTTGTCTCCGGTGATCATGACGATATTGATGCCGGCGCTGAGGCAGGCGTCGATCGCACCCGGTACCTCCGGCCGGGGTGGGTCGAGCATTCCCTGCAACCCGAGAAAGACCATGTCCGTTTCGAGGGCTTCGGTCGCCTCACGCGGTGCATCCGGTCGGTACGCAAAGCCCATTACACGCAGAGCATCCTCGGCGAATGCCTCCGTTTTGGCCTCGAGTTCGGCCCGTCGGTCGTCGGTGAGCTCGACGAGTTCGCCGTCGACGAGTTCGCGACGACAGCGCTCGAGGACCGTCTCGGGTGCGCCCTTCATGTACGCGATTGTCTCGCCGTTTTCGTCTCCATCTCCTCCTCCGGCCCCGTTCCCGTCTCCATCGGGTGTCCGGTGGAGCGTCGTCATCCGCTTGCGCGCAGAGGTGAAATCGACCTCGCCGATGCGCGGGTACGCCTCGTCGAGTTCCTCGTGATCGAACCCAGCCTTCTGTGCGGCGACGAACAGCGCGATTTCGGTTGGGTCGCCGAGGTACGTCCGTTCACTCGGGTCGGTCTCGCCATCCGCCTCGCGTGTGCCGATATCGACGTTGTTACACAGCATGCCACACCGAAGAATCTCGGCAACCCGCTCGGAATCGACCGACTCACCGTTCCGGCGGAACTCGCCATCCGTGTCGTAGCCCGTCCCCGTCACCTCGTAGGTCTCGCGGCCAGCGACGATCCGCTGGACCGTCATCTCCTCTTCGGTGAGCGTCCCGGTCTTGTCCGTACAGATGACGTCGACCGAACCGAGCGCTTCCACGATGGGAAGCCGGCGGACGAGGGCGTTCTTCTCAGCCATCCGGCGGGCACCGAGTGCGAGCGACAGCGTCACCACCGCCGGGAGCCCCTCGGGGACTGCGGAGACTGCGACGCCGACCGCCGTCAGAAAGACCTGAAGCGGCGGCGTCTCGCCGACGGCGAGTTCCGTAATCGCGATTACGGCGACGATCCCGACGACACCGGCGGCGATGATCTTCCCCAATCGATCCATCTCCGTCTGGAACGGCGTCTCCCGGTCTTCGGCCGCCTCGAGCGCACTCGCGATGTTTCCGATCTCTGTCTCGGCGCCCGTGCCGACGACGACAGCGGTTCCGGAGCCGCGTTCGACGACGGTGTCCTTGTAGAGCATGTTCGTCCGCTCGGCGAGCGAGGTCGCCGCGTCGACGGTACCACCTTCCTTCGAGACGCCGGCACTCTCGCCAGTCAGCGCCGCTTCGTCGACGCGCACGTTCGACTCCTCGACGATCCGGGCGTCGGCGGGGACGATGTCACCCGACTCGACGAAGATCACATCTCCCGGAACCACGTTTCGCGCGTCGATTTCGACCTTTTGGCCGTCGCGGCGCACCAACGCGTGCGTCGTCGACAGTTCCTCGAGCGCCGCGATACTCTGTTCAGCCCGATAGTCCTGGACGAATCCGAACAGCGTGATGAAGACGACGATCCCGCCGATCACGGCCGCGTCGATCGTGTGGCCAACGACTGCCATTACGGCCGCGGCGACGATCAGGACCCAGATGAGCGCGGACGTGTACTGCTCGAGAAGGATTCGCCAGGGCGAAACCCCCTCCTCGGCTTCGATCTCGTTTGGGCCGTATCGCTCGAGGCGGCCGCGAGCGTCGTCCGTTTCGAGACCCTGTTCCGACGTCTCTAACTCCTCGTAGAGGTCGTCGATCGGCTTCGAGTGGTCGTTCTCTACAGCAGTCGAATTCACCGATTGAGCCATCGATTCGGTCTCCGACACGACCGCGACTTCATCGTCAGCTGCCATAATGCTGTGTGAGGACCTGTTCGCACAGACGACGGTTACCGAGGGACGGACAGTAATAAGGATAGAGCACGTTGATCGAGACGACTGCTATGAGCGCCGACGACTCGGCCGACGACGGAACGTTGCTCGTGCCGATCGCGAATTCGGAAACGGCGGACCGCCAACTGGACACCGCGATCGACATCGCGGCCGACCGGTCGTACCGAGTCCTCCTCGTGTACGTCCTCGAGGTCCCCCCACAGCTGTCGCTCCAGGACGGCTATCGCTACTTGCTCGAGGACGATATCGAAGCGTTGCTCGCGGACGCCGCGACACGTGTCGAATCGCACGGGGTTTCCGTCGACCGGCGAGTCCGGCTCGCCCGCAGCGTCGCGAGCGGAATCGTCGGTGCCGTCGAAACGCACGCGATCGACGAGATCGTACTCGGGTGGCGCGGTCGACCGCCGCGACAGAACGTCCTTCTCGGGAGCCATCTCGATACGGTACTCAGCGACGCCGAGTGTGACGTGCTCGTCAAGCGGATCCAGACGCCGACGCCGGAGACCATCGACTCGGTTCTCGTTCCGGTCGCGGGGGGCCCTCACGACGAGTTGGCCGCCGAGACGGCCGCCTCGATCGCCCGGCACAACGACGCTTCGATTACCCTGTTGCACGTTCTCGAGCCGAACGGCTCAGACCTGACTCGAGACGAGGCGAAGGCACTCCTAGCCGAGACGGCGGAGGCCGTCGAAGACGTTCGATCGATCGACCGGGAACTGGTCGAGGGCGACGACGTCGCCGGAACGATCACCGACTGGACGACCGACCACGACGTGACGGTACTCGGCGTCTCTCGAGGCGGCCTCCTCCAGCGAAAACTCCTCGGAACGATCTCGGAGGCGGTGGGCAGACACGCGGCAGGGACGGTCATCCTGACGAAACGGTACGATCCCGTCCCGTCTCGTCTCAGACGGGTGCTCCCGTGACTGGTGCGAACGATTTCAGTGTCGAATTGTAAGCCATAGGTCGCGTCTCGGAGTCCGCTCTTCGACTCCAAATTCGCCTCCGTCGCAACCGGAACCCCCTCGATCACAGTCTTCTATCCCTCTCCCGTCTGCCGTCCGGCGATCGACTTCGCCTCGAGTTCGTATATCTCGAGGTCGATCGCCTCGACGTCCTCGCCGAAGAGACGAAGGTCGAGAAACGACTCGTTGATCGCCGTGTCGTCGAACCGCTCGCTCTCAGCTCTGGAGAGTTTCCGTATCGATCCGGTGACGACGATGCTCCACGAGTTCCCTGCAGAGTCGACATCGTAGAGCGTGAAACACGCTTCGTCCGTCTCCTCGAGATACGTCATCTTCGTGCTCGAACCGTCGTCCGCTACTCGGACGTACAGCGACTCGTCCTCGTAGTGGTGTGCGACGGGAACCGCGTACGCAGAACCGTCTGCGGCGAGTGCGAGAACGCCAGTTTCGCGTCGCTGGAGACGGTCCTCGATCTGTTCGTCGTCCATCCCAAACGTGTACGTGTACTCGAGTCGGTTTCGGTCCATACTGTATCGTCGGACGACGACCAGCATGAAGCTGTGTGCAAAAACTGGTGCGGTGGACGGACGAGTGGTGTCGGAGACACGGCTGGAGCTGGCCAGTACTCCTGTCTACACCTCACCGGACAGTCGTCACCGGGATCGGCGACCGCTCGAACACCGTCTTCGCGACGTTACCTACCAGAAACCCCCGTGTGATGTTTTCGCTGTGCTCGCCGTGACACCCCATCACGATCGCATCGTAATCATCGGCACGCGCGACGATCGCACGCGTCGGATGGCCCAGACCGACTTGCGTCTCGATCTCAGTGTCATACTCGGCGGCGACTTCGTGAGCCCGGTCGAAGACCGGTTTGGCCCGTTCCGTCGCGGCCGTTTCGATGTCGTCTTCCAGCGCAAGACCTACTGCACTGCCCATCATCATCGATGGACTCCCGACGACGTGGTAGACCGTTATCTCCGCGTCGGAGTGTACGTCCAGCGCGTATCTAAGCGCTCGTCCTGCGGTCTCCGAGTCGTCCATTGGAACGAGAACACGTGAAACCATACCGAACACGACGGTGACGACGTGAATAAATCCTCGTCACTCGTCGCTCGTCGCTCGTCGCTCGTCGCTCGTCGCTCGTTACGGACCCGATTCGACGAGCGAACGGAATACGCGAACGGCGCGAGTTCGACGCCGTCCCCGACCTGTGGCCGTTCGTCCGACCCGCCTGCGTACACGCCCCTCGAGACTCTTTGCGATTCGAGGGCACGCACTGCGAATTCGGGAGTCCGTAGGCAGTGACGAGCAGTCGTGGGAGTTACAAGACCCCGTCCGACTTTCGACAAGTGCGCGACCAGCTTCCGGAGGATCACGACGACGAGAACTGGGGCAAGCTGTTCGAGACCGGCGACGCCGAAGAGACGCAAACAGGAGGCGGCCCTCAGGGTCCGGGTCTCGAGACCAGTGGTGGAGCGTGATCGCTGTCGACTCCTGTCCAGTCCCGGTTCGATTCCGACAGGACTCAATCTCGTGCTCGGAACGGTTCTGACGGGAGCCACGGTCGTCGCGAATCGGCAGCGTCCAGGCGGACGACGAGCGACCCGCTCGGCGACACGTCCGAACGGGAACCGTGACGATCATCCGCGAGCCCGAGCACGAGTCGAACGAGGATCGGTAGATCCGAACCGCGATAGGGGGCGAAAAACGACGCTAACGAATTGCGAGGAAGAGTTCGAGCCACTCGAGCAGGTGACGCGTAACGAGAAATCGGTCACGGACAGTGGCTCGACCGTGGTGTCCGAACGCCGTAGACAGGGCCTCGTCGGCGAGCAATCGTTCGGTCCGGGCCGCCAGGGCGTCGACGTCGTCGGGTTCGACGAGGTAGCCGCTTTCGCCATCGTCTATCTGGAGAGGGATCCCGCCGACGTTCGAGCCGACGACCGGCGTTCGTTTCCAGAGCGCCTCGGAAACGATGAGTCCGAACCCCTCGCGTCGTGATTTCTGCAGGACGACGTCCGATCGACGCTGGAGGAAATTGACCGTCGTATCGGGTTGGTTCGTCAGGAGGTGAACGTCCGGATCGTCGGCCGCTCGTGTCGCGACGCGGTCGAAAATTCGTGGCCCTTCCGGATCGTCGGCCGCCATCCCGCCGACGAAGACGAGTTGAAGGTCCGGAAACGTCGTCGCGAGTCGCCGGTACGCCTCGAGAGCGCCGAGTTGCCCTTTCCACGGATCGAACCGGGAGACCTGTGTGATGACCGGCGTGTCGGCGTCGAACGAAATCGACTCGAGGCGGTCACGCTCGGCGCGCAGTTCGGACCGATCTAGCGACCGATTCTTCGCTGCGAGTGGATCGATCGACGGATAAATGACCGTCGACGGCGGCAGATCGATTCCCCGCCCGTACTCGTCGTGGCTGAACACGACGTGATCGGTTCGTCGAACGTCGTCGACGACGAAATCGAGGTGTGATTCGGTCGGCGCGGTCAAATCGATGTGACAGCGCCAGACGAAGCGAGTATCCGGAAATCGGTCGACGAGGGTGTCGATCATTCCCAGTGACTGTGGGTCGTGGAGGACGACGATGTCGTACTCGTCGGAAATCGCGTTCGCATTTCGATCGGTGACCGAGCGGTAGGTCGCCTTCATTTCGTCGGTGAGAGGGCTCCGTCGACCCTGTAGTCCATTGTGAAGCGATTTCGTCACCTCGAAGAACTCGGTGCTCGCGTCCATTACTCCCCAGTCGGTATCGACACCGGCATCGTCGAATACCGGAACGAGCGACGAGAGCAGTTCCGCGACACCGCCGCCGGTCGCCGTCGAATTGACGTGGAGCACTCGGAGGCCGGCGAGACGATCCGCAGCCGATCGAATGCGCCGCATTCGGTCGTGGTCGGTAACGGACGCGTAGTCGTCCAGTGATCGGTCGGAAACGGACTGGAATTGCATGGGTGGGAAAGATGTGGAACAATTTAACGACGATCTGTGCTACTGAAGCGATCTCGCGACTGACAGCCGGTACCACTGTCGGTCCTCGACCGTCCGCCGGAACTGCTCTGGGTCCGCTGGCGTCGTCGACGAATCGCCGCTGGCAGTTCCTCGAGCGATAGCGTATCGACGGTGACGGTCGAACACGGGTAGGCGGTCCGCCGGGACGCATCGATGTAGCGGTTCGAACACTGGCCACGAAAACGGGACGTCGCATCGAAGCGTGCGTACTGCTGCAGGTGAAGTATCGCGTGCAAACGGGCGAACTGGCGCACACTCGTTGGTGCGTGTCCCCTCGAAAAGTGCCGACGTTCGTCCGGGCATACTGAACGTACGCCGACCAGCGTTATGATTCTGAGGTGTGGTCCGGATCGATCTACCGTACCATCCGGATGACGGTGTCACGTGATGGTGCGGTACGACCGTCTCGAGTGTCTAGTCGGTGTGTGGGATGAAGTTTCGAAGGAGTCGGTCCCCGAATGCGAGTACCAGAAGCGTACCGAGGAAATTGAAGCAGAGATCGAGGACGGTATCGCGTTTCCCGTAGGCGACGAGGACGGGTTCGACGTCGAGTCGGCGGGCGATCGCGTGAATCGCGTACTCCAGTAGCTCCCAGAGGACGCCAGCGACGGAGACGCTTATCAGGACAGCAGATCGAGGATCGCGACCGCGGCGGCGAGCAGCGGCGTGGACGAGCCCACCGAGAAGTGTCGCCGAGTGGACGTGCGTAAGATGGTCCCACCATCCGACGTCGTCGTACGGTCCCAGCATTCCAGCAGCGTGGGTGAACATCGCGGTTACCGTATACACGCGCTGCCATGGCCGAAACGTGACGTCGTATCGACGTTCGATTATCTCGGGGAGAAACGACGCAGCGAAGGCGAGACAGGCGTTCGTGATCGCACCCGGGTTTCGTCGACGAACTCCTTCAGCGAAGACGACAACGAGTCCATACCTGAGCCCGCGGACGATCGTTTCGGCCGCGGACGGTCGTCTCGTTATCGCCATAACTGTGAGATGCCCGTGGCGATCGTTCCGGGTTTCGTGCGTCCGTGTCGAACGCTCGTACAGCCAGGACGGGTGCCGGTGCAGTACGACGGACAGCCTGTGTCCCTTCCGAGCGACGTTCGATCGATTCCGGTCCGTTGGCGTATCGCCACGACGAGTCGATGTCTCCTGCTCAGTTTCGGATGGCGCGAACATCGCTCGGTGGACCGCCCGACCGTGACCGCCGCGAGAACGTCACCGGTGCTGTTCACCGCGGATGCAAGGAGGTGACGAACGAGTGGCGATAGTGACGCCCCGGTGGCGAGCTCGAGAACGGCGGTCGCAAGGCCGTTTCCGTCGGTTGGAACGGAAAGATGATCGACCATACGCCACGTTCGGTTGGCGTTCACTTACAACTATTCAGGCGGATCCACGTTGGTATCACGGCGCGATATCGCCACAGGCGCTGTTTTCGACCGTTACAGCGACGTCGCTGACAGCTCTCTGTGGAGACGATTTCGTTCGGATACCGCCACTGCGAACCGTCCGTGTGGTTTGACTCTCATCACAACTACCGCTACAAACTATGTGGTTCGTCGTTGGAGGGGCGGTTGAGGGTACCAATGCCGATCGAAAATCTCGCACGAAGCGACGTCGTCACAGCGGCGACCGACGAATCGATTCACGAACTAGCAGCGGCGATGCAGGACGAAGAGATCGGCAGCGTCGTCATCACCGACGGCGACACGCCAGTTGGCATCGCAACCGACCGCGATCTGACGATGCAGGTGCTCGCCGAACGGGCCGATCCTGACGAGGTCAGTGCCGAAGACGTGATGTCGGACGACCTGCAGACGATCGAGCACGGCGCTGGTTTCTACGAAGCCACCGAGTTGATGAGTGAACACGGCATCCGGCGACTTCCCGTAACGAACACCGACGGCGATCTGAGCGGAATTATCACGGCCGACGACCTGAACGAATTACTCGCCGACGAGCACCAGGAACTGGCACGCGTCATCCGGTCCCAGCGGCCACCGTACTGATCGGGAGACGTGTACGGGCCACGACCGAGGGAACGCCTCGGCGTTCGATCTGGGACTACTTCATCGACGAAGAGTGCCACCGGAAACCGCCTCAGTAGGGAATTCTTCGAGCACGAGAGTGAGGGTGTCTTCGAACGGGGATAGGTGACACGGGTTATCGTCAGCGACCACGGCGTCTACGTGACGACTGATCCGCTACCCATGGACGAATTTTACCAGAAAGTAGGCGAGAATGCTCCGTCCTCAAAGAGCGAACGGTAGTGAGCGAGTAGGGCGGGGATGAATCGCCGCTCGCGTTCCAAA
>JAOPKB010000026.1 GCA_025517485.1 Natronoglomus mannanivorans
CACTCCCTTCGGTCGCTCGTTGAGGAAGGGGCCTTAGCGCCTCAATTCAGGTAAACGCCACGTTCTGGAAATCGGCCAGGGCCGAGATTAGAATCGCCTAATCTCTCGAATCCACCGAGACGCTCCTTCAACGTAGTGAATAACTCATATAGGGAGTCTAAATCATGTTGGCGTGCCATACTATATGTTGTCAAGGAATGAAGAGAATGGTAAGAAGAAGAGGTTATAGGAAAAGTGTACACTCCAATTAGTTTTATTATAGAAAATCAACTAACACATAACAGTGTTCCTACTCCACGCTACTCGTTTGATTGTGCACAACAATGTGAAGTGATTTCAGCACACATGTGTATATAACATAGAACGTTATATCAGGATATTGTGATTCATATATGGGGAGTTCAAATTCAGGAGAATACAGCGGTATTGTGGATGCAACAAATTCTGTGCTGAGTAATGATCGTTATCCTGGTAGTGGCGAAATTCTAGTTGATCCCCCGTCGGAATCAGAAATTATCCGCTGGACACAAGCACTCAGCGGGTTTCAAGCAGATGTGACTGTGACATCAGAAGACAATACTCAACTACTGAAGATAGCGAGACTCTATGAACAATCAGAAGATAACCTGTCGAACTATGTCGCAGAAATTGGTGTGAAAAGTCTTAGCGGGTGCAACCCAAAATCTGTTCTCTTCATGGTCTGTATCCGCGATCTTCAGCAAAACCTCGCTAGTAAGGTGAATATGAATCCGCACAAATTCAGTGTTTTGCGCGGTGGACGCTACTCCGTACAGGGTCGGTGAACCTTGGCGACGAAATGTGACCCGCAATTACGGGCGGTACAGATGGCCTTGTCCCTCCAGAAGGCACAGATTTCCGAGAGCCACCGCTTTCAGACCGTCCGTGAAATCGCTATCCACTGCCTGCACGACTCTTTCGAGTTGCTGCCCACTGGCACCCGTATTTTGTTCGACCGCTGTACTCGAGTGAGCCATTCTGGCCGTTCGTTCTTTATATACGATCAGAGAAACCGTCTATAACGATGAACGAACGAACGGTCCTGGCTGAGGATGGGACAGGGAGGAAAAAACTGAAGGTTTCGTTGCCAGGAGGTCGATATCAGCTCTCGTTGGACGATGGAGCCGTTAGTCTGTTGTGTGATACTCTCGGATACGAGACCAACGATTTCATCCCCGAACCATTCGTGCCACTTCTCGTCGCGACTGGTGACGCCTGGTTCCCTCGACAGCGCGATACCGAACAGGTCGTAGAGGATCTGCCAGCAGACGGATCATTAACTAATCGGCAACGAGAGGCACTCATCGGGTATCTCAAGACGGTTCGAATTAGTCCGAAAAACGCTTCACTCGCAAAAGCAGCTCTCGACAGGTCTCCTGTATCCGATGCTGTCGATCCTGAAGATTTACAGATCAATGAATTACCGTCAATACCCGATGGAATTGATTTGGGAGGTGAATCACCGCCAAAAACCCAGTCTCAGACGCGATCCGATGACGGTGCAGCAAGCACGTCATCGGAACCACCACAAGCTACGACGAGTCCCCGTGACGAGGCACACGAGCGATCAGTTGAAGAGACTGATCTCCCTCGGATCCCCGGAATCGGTTCTCACCGAGCTGAAAAACTCTTGAAGGCGGGATACACGAGTGTTGCTCAAATTGCTGATTCGAGACCATCGGACATCGACCACGTGAACGGTATTAGCGAACAGCTAGCGACTGTCGCCGTGGAAGGAGCACGTGAAGTCCTTGGGTACGAACAGTCGACAGCGACTCGGCTCGCGTCCGAAACGGGTATCGAAGAGGAGACGTTCGATGCCGCGCTCTCTACTCTAGCTGCATCTGGAGTCCCTCCCTCAGAAGCATCTCCCGTACTCCGAGTTCTCTATGGCCCTTCTCTTGTCGATATTGGCGCTCTCACGGGTCAACAAGCGTATTACCTCTGGGATGACGGCTATCGAACTCCTTTCGATGTGGCTAGCGCTACCCTCGAGGAATTGTGTGAGGTTCCCTATATTGGCGAGAAAACCGCCGTAGCCATCCGTGACGAAGCACGCGCGATTGGCTCCTCGTAACTCGCTCTCTCGCTAGAAATAAATTAACGAGCCAAGCACATCAACACTCACGACAACTACCCCTGAAACTCCGACTGAGCGGGACAGTTTGATCTGATTACCTACTCCGCATCCGTTCCCTAGGACCGGGCTTCATCGAGGGTGAGTTCGAACCAATCTCTCGAGTGACACCTGATGTCCTTGGACAACACTCCAGAGTACGTCTCGAGCAGACACCGACGACAACCGATCGAGTGAGAGACTTGCAAGTAACGCGACCACGCTTACAGCCGCCCGTACAGTGGAGCATCCGTTTCGTGGACCGATGATCGCCCGGCTGGGCAGTGATCAGTTCCCGTGGTCAGTCCTAGCCGTGGACACCAGCCGTCTCCGGCGATCGATCGGACGCGGTGGTCTCACCCGGGATCGAGGTATCGGTCTTCAACAACACTCGACGCTCCGTGTACGACAATCCGTTCTTCCGTTCGGTTCGCTTGCGGATGGCCACCCGATTCTTCGATAACTCGAGTAGCGCGTCGATCGTCCTCGAGACGAGTTTCTTCGCGTACGCATCGCTGACGCCTCGCTTCTGGCGGCGGATCCAGTGTTTCATATCGCCGGCCTTCACGTACGCTCGGATACCCTTGCACCCGTCCTGCCAGGGATCGTCACCGACACCCGGATCGGTCCGTGCACGCCAGAGCTTCGCAGCGAGTCGTGCCGGAAGCGAATTCGTCGACGAGTGTAACAGATCGTCGTCCATCCGTGCGAGTTGCTGAATCGGGAGAAGATCGCAGTGTGACAGCGCCACACTTCCACCGCGGTCGAGTGGATCGTCGGAGTCGGGAATCCGGACGTAGGTGTTGCCATCTTCCTTGGTGAACCGCTCGAGGCGGTCAACGCCGTCTAGAATCGAATCGGGATCGACGTGCTCGGCGAGCAAATGAGCCCCTTTCTCGAGTTCTCGCGTCTGCAGTTCTGCAATCCTCGTCTTGTTCGTTCCGGCTTTCTTCAGGGCGGCATCGGTGACTGCTTCCAGTCGAGTGTTTTCGGTCTGGAGTCGTTCTACTTCGTTCTCGAGGACGTCGATCTGTTCTTGCTGGTCGTCGATGCGGTTGTTTTGCTGGGCAACTGTTTCTCGTAGCGCTTCGTTCTCAGCCTCGAGTTCGTCGAGACGGTCTTCGAGTTGCTCGAGACGGCTGTGAATCGATGCGTCGCTGGTGGTACTGTTGGATGTCATTGGAACTGTCGTGTCGGCGCTCGAGGATCGGGATCGTCTCGTGGTGGAGACGCCCAGAAGATCGCCGCCATCGGTGAGCCAGTCGTGATAGGGCGATACTGTCGTCCCGATCTGTACGGGTCGTTCTCCAGAAGAGGGCCCGGCCGTCAATCGTGGTCACAGCGCTGTCGCTACCTCGACGGGTGGACCGTCGAGAGCGAGTGATCGCTCGAGGCGACCGTTGGCGACGTGGCCACTGGTGACTGGCCGGCCCTGACTGGAGCACCATTCGATGGGTGGACTCGAGGTGGCGGTCGTCAGCCAGTGGCCACGATAGTCGGCTCGACGAGGATCGTCCAGTGGGTCTGGCCGGCCATGGCGAGTCCAAGGTCGGCCTCTAGGAGGACGTCATCACAACCTCGTGTCGTCTTACCCAGTCCCACCGGTGCACAGCCAGCACAGTAGACGGTGGCGATGGTGTACGCTGGCTCGTCAGAGTGTCGATAGGCGCGGGCCGTCAGCGGGCGACCTTCGTGAAGGTGGTCTCCGCAGTGGTGACAGGGAGCGGTCTCGCCTGTCGTGATTTGCTTTCCATCGAACTGGGTCTCGAGGTGGTGATCGGGGGGACCTGTCGGCGAGGGTTGATCTGGTGACTCGAGTGTGCTATCGCTGACTACAGATAGCCAGGCGTGTGAGTCCGTCATCGGTCGTCCTCCGTATTGGAGTTCTCGGCGTCGAGTCGTTCGTACACCTCGATCGTCCGCTCGAGGTTGCAGATTGACGGTTCGAGTGACAGCGGGGTAGCCAACTGTCCGTCGAGCGCCTTGACGTCGTCGAGGACCTCCTCGAGACGGATGCGGATTCTATGAACGCCGTTATCAGACGTCACACTTGACCGACCTCCGTCGCGACAGTACACTCGATGATCGTGTTGACTGCTTTGTACGATCCGTGATGGACGTCCCAGTCTGATCGTGCGTCAACCGCCAATCCCGTCTGCGCGGTAATCACACCCAGACTGATCTGAGACGGAGCTGATTCCGTCGATTCTTCCGAAACCGTTTCGTGAGTCGTAGCTGTAGTCGACATTGCTTCTGTAGCACCAGAAGCACAGGTCGGGTGTTCCAAGCACCCGGCCGAGAATTTCCCGGCCGCCCTGTACTTCTTACTCTATAGTCTATCTGCTAACCACTTGAAGGTTACGTACTGTAAGCAACGATACGATGCAACCAACCGTAGTAATCAAATAGGTGGCGGAACACTGTTAGCACATGGTCGTAAAGAACGAATCAATGACTCTCAGCGACGACGATCTTAATGAGACGGATAAAGCAATCGTCGCGGAACTCGAGCGCGGGCGGGTGACACCGCAGTTCCTAGCCAGTGAACTCGATATTTCGCGACCGTACGCCAGCGAACGCTTGAAACGACTACTCGAGCACGAACACGTCATACGGCTCGCACCAGGGTTATACGAACTGTCTGACGATCCAAGAGAGCAGTGATTTTGTGAGCTTCTACTTGTCTTATCACCAATTCCCTTATAGGGACTCATCGATGAATATTCAAAATACTGAGTAATGTTCCTTCACTACGTTGGTTGAGACTGAAGTGACGATCTTACGCTTAGGGAACAAATCCATCTCTAAGAGGTTCAGTCAATTTTATAGTGCCAGGATTATCTGTAATCCGGACAAGGAATGCTAAAAACCTAGCTATCCCTGTAGCGCTCAAGGAGAAGGCTAGACTGGCACCGCGACCAGTGTATCTCCTACGTTCGAAGCCGTAAGTGCAGTATATCTGATTTTCACTCCTCTTGTTTAAGAGATTGTATGTATTTTATAACATATTGTGACTCATTTAATGTCAGAGACTGGTGGGGCTTCTCTTCTGATGGTGCAATACTTTCTAATTCATCGGCAAACCAATCGCGAACTCCATTTATTGAATCCAGACCTGGTTCGTTAGTAGTTTCAATAGTTGGCCGACAGACTGAACATATCGGATTAAACGGTCCTACACTGCTGCTCCTTACATAGTTCTCTTCAGTCAAATCTATACCACATAAAGTTTTGTCGGCCTTCCCCTGTACAAGATGTTGTACATTCCCTGTTGGTGACGCGGCAAACTCTCCATTAAACTCGTTTGCTAACTCTTCTTTCGACAAAGATTCAATCCGACTTGGGTCAAGTTCCTCATCAACCCCTAGATTAGTATCAGAAATGTTACGATCATCGACCTCTTGATCAAACGATTCGATTATCTTATCAATTTCAGACTCGTTAGACTTCATCAGATTCTCTATGCAAAGGTGGCAGGCAACCGGATTATAGCTTTCTTATATCGCTTTAAAATTCGGCGGCGACCAGCGACCGACAGCAATGAGGATTGAGCGCATTCATCTACATATCCGACTTGCCAAATATGGGCCGACACACAGGCATTTGGTCACCAAAACGACGTAACCCTAATTCCCGTGCTTCGTCAAACAATACGGAAGCCCGGTCACTTCGACCGCCTCCACGTCGGGCGCCTTCACAACTGCCTGCCCTTTCCCGAAGTTTGGCAAATCCTTAGCAAACTCGGACGGAATCGATGACACGTCGTCGACGACTTCCGACTTCAGGCCGAGGAAGATGTTCGTGTTGATCTGCTTGATCACGTCGTCGTCGACGTCGTCCGGGTTCTGAGTAATAAGACACAACCCGAGCTTGTACTTTCGTCCCTGCTTGACCGCAGCTCGAGCCCGTCGAAGGATGTACTCTTCGCGAAGGCTGTCTGCACTCGAGAAGTAGTTGTGCGCTTCGTCGACGGCGACGAGCAAGGGCGTGTTCCGAACCGCTGGATCGACCTGATAGTCGTCGATTTTGTTCTCGATGATGTACGAGAGCAACGAGAGGACTGTGAGACTGTCCTTGGCCCCGTTGAGGTGACTCGTCGGGATGACAGTCACCTGTCCCTCTCGGAAGACTTCCGCAGAAATATCCGGAAGGAAGTCCGTTCCTTCGTCGAAGACGTCGTGGAACGTTCCCCTGTCGACACGCCGCTGGACGGCGCCCCAGGTGCCGCCACCGATGTCGTTCTCGGCCCGCAAACGACTATGCTCGTCGTCGTGTTCTGCGAGGAACGCGAGGAAGTCCTCGTAGGTTGGTCGCGACACATCACGCTCAGGGTAACCGCCCTGCTCGTCGAAACACGAGAAGTACGCGTCGATACAGTCGATGATCGCTCCGCGGGTGATCTCCGTCGGCTGGTACGGCATCAACAGATCGGGTCGCCCGCGAACGACTTCGAACGGGATCGAGAGCTCGCGACTCTCCGTCGTCGACGGGGCGTTCGTTCCGGCGACCTGTGGCACGAAGACCTCGAGGTCGTCGACGCCACCGTACTTCACGCCGTGCCGGCGGAGCGTTCGCTCGATCACGTCATCGCCTCCAATATCCGAGTTGTCCTCGCCCATCTCCCAGTACTCGTTCTCGGGATCGATGATAACGAGGTTCAACCGACGTTGTTGGTCCTCACCGGTGTCGTGATGCCGGATCGGGTAGCGCTTCTCGGAGACGAACTGCCGGAGGACGTTCTTCGTGAAGTGGGTCTTCCCCTTCCCGGTCGAGCCGGCGACGAGCGCGTGACGGAAGACGGCCGGTTCGCCGTCCTCTACTTCGCCCGTCTCGCGGTCGAAACCGGGATTGCCCAGATAGTAGGGGAACTTCTCGCCGTCCACGGTCATCGCCTCACCGCCGACGGAAAGCCACCCGGCAAAGATCCCGTCTCCGGGAATGTTGAGCCCGGTACGGAGGCAGTCTTCGTCGCGGGCGAGTCGCGCCGGCGAGTTCGGCTTCGGAATGCGGTTGACGATTCCGCTCTCGACGTCGTCAGTCCCGACGCCGTGGAGGATCGCGAGCGGCTCTAGCTCGGCGATCTGGACGTACTCGGACTCGTCGAGGTCGGCGTACGCGCTGATCTGGTTGTGGGCGTCCGACTTGTCGTCGAGATCGGTGTACGGTTCGTACCGAAGCGTGTCCGTGACCGCGAACAACTCGGAGTCGTCTGGGTACGGGATCTGAACGTAGTCACCGAGTCGGATGTCGTCTCGTTCCCCAGTTCGGACGAACGCGTTCACCTGGTAATCGCGGCGGCTGACGTGAATCTCCTCGCTCGCGACGACGTGGCCGAACTCGTCGTCGGACGGTTCGGAGACGCCGTTCGGAACGTTTCGCTCGGGTACTTCCATATCGTCAGCACGAGCTGCCTCCTCGTCTCCGCCAGTGGACGCAGCGGACGAGTCGTCCGGCTCAGTGTGGTCGTCTGCGATCGGGTCGTTGTCGAGGATGTCGTCGATATCGTTACTCATAGTTTCGGCTGTCTTCGAGGTGGCTCCAGCGGCCGTCGCGGTTGTAATCGAACGCCGGTTCGACAGTCTGAAGCGCGTCGCGGATAGTTTCGCGGTTGTCTGGACTGATGCGTGCGATACGGTCGGCGCGTGCGATAGCACGCGGGACGTCGCTCTGGTGAGCGATTTCCTTGAGCGCCTTTAGACGGATCTGGTCGCGGCGATCATCGTCGGTGAGGAATAGCGCGGGCGTTTCGATCCTGAACACGTTCCCCGTCTTCGGCGTTCGGACGTAGCAGAACGCGCGTTGATAGTCGTCAGGCCGCCCGTGGCTGAGTTCGTCGGATACAGCCTCGAGCAGATCGAACGACTCACCGCGCAGTTCGACGTCCGTCTGGACGAACCACGACGTGTACGTCAGGTGGTCGAGGCTGGGGTCGCGGAGCACCTCCCCGATGAACTGGTTGTCACGCAGCCACGGAACGTCGCGGAGCGTCCCGTGGGGGCCGCGGAGGTCGTTCGCTTTGATTTTCGCTCGAAGCGACTCGGTGAGTTCGCCCATAGAGGACGTTTTCACGACGCCGAGGACCGGCACCCCCCGCTCGTAGCAGTCGTCGATGACAGCGATATAGTTCTCGATGACGTCCGTCGGGAGGTCCCAATTTCCAACGGGCGCACCCTGTCCGGACCGTTCGAGCAGCGTCCAGTACATAACGCTCAGCGGGTAGACGGAGCCGTCGAGGAACAACGGGCCGTCGACGGCGTCGAGACACCGACGTGCGTGTTGCCCTTCGGCGAGTCGCTGCACCGTCGAGGTGAGGATCGACGTCACGTTGGTCCGCTGTCGCATCTCCGGAATTCGGACGATCTCCCCCTCGACACCGTTCTGTTCGACGGTCTCCTGATGAAGGGTGACGTCGTCGTCCTCGAGGTAGACGCCAGTCACGACGGTGCCCTGCTGTTCGGGTTCTCGGTCGGCGTCGGCGCCGCTCACACCGAGTTTGGCGTGAGCCGTGTCGACGACCAGCCCGTTATTGTACTCGAGGGGACGAGTCGTGCTGGCGTCGACGCCGTAGGTCGGTCCGTCCCACGGATCGTCGGTCCACGTCCCGAGTTCCGCCGTGGGCGTCTTGGAGTACGAGAGGTCGCCCAGCGGTTCTACCGTTCCGCCGGCGTTGTCGAGAAGGTGGAACAACTCCCGGGCGTGCGCCGCCTGATCCGCGACGTTGCGCGGAACGCCGGCGTCGACGTGCTCGGCGAGGTCCCGGATGACGCCGAACGCGCGCTCGTCCATTCAGTCATCACCCGGGGTGCGCCCGATCGTCCGGACGTCGACGGTGCTGGCGTTCGTTTCCTCGTCGATACTGACGACGCACTCACGCTCGGCGCCCTGGATAAGCCGCTCGTCGTGCGAGACGACGATTACTTGGGGCACGTCCCAGTCGGTGATACTGTCGAGCATCTGTTCGAGACGACCGACGTGACCTTCGTCGAGGAACGTCGTCGGCTCGTCGAGGATGAATGGCGGGAGCCGGCCGCTGTCGCCGTCGCACATCTCCGCGATGAGTTTGTAGATTCCGGCGCGGAGCGCGAGATTGACGATCGCACGCTCACCGCCGCTCGCGTTACTCGGGTGCTCGAGCGTGCCGTCGTCCCGAAGGAGTTGGATCGCATACGGCGTCCCGTCGGGCCCCTCGTCGAGGATGCGAACCTGCTGGTAGCTACTGTTCTTGTAGATATCGCTGAAGATGTCGTTCGTGTACTCGTTGACGTACGCGAGATACTGCGCACGGAGATCGGATTTCGCGCCCTGATACACCCGCATCATCTTCTCGAACTCGTCGGCTCGATCCTGGGCCCACTCGCGTTGTTCCGCTGCGAGCTCGAGTCGTTCGTGGAACCGCTGGAGCCGTGCGAGTTCGTTTTCGAAGATATCCCGATCCGACCTGAGCGACTGGAGTTTCGATTCGAGGTCGTCGACCGTCGCCTCTCGCTTTTCGATCCGGTCTTCGACGGACTCGAGCTTCGCTCGCGTTTCTTCGATATCTGTCTCGCCGAGTTCTTCCTCGAGGTCCTCGATTTCCTCTTCGACGGTAGAGAGCTGCTTGTTTAGCGTCTCGATGGTATCGCGGGCATGTCCGATGTCCTTCTGGAGACTCTCGATGTCTCCCTCGAGGTCGTCGATTTCGTCGTACGCGTCGACCGCCTCGGCGACGAGTTCGCGTTGCTCGTTGGCCGTCTCGATGGCGTCGTCAGCCGTCTCGAGGTCGACCTCGGCATCCGAGACGGATTCCTGCTGCGCTTCGAGCTGCTCGGACAGATCGTCGATTTCCGCCTCCAGAGTCTCGAGTTCGGCCTCCGTTTCAGCGGACTCGTCCTGCAGGTCCGAGAACTCATCGACGCGATTCTCGTGTTGCTCACGCAGTTGGTCAACGGTCTCGAAGGCGTCGACAACGGCGTCACCCTCCTCGATACGCGTTTCCAGATTGTCGATCGCTGCGTCGAGTTCGTCGATTTCGGTTTCGAGGTCGTCCGCCTCAGACTTCGCTTGCTCAAGATCGCTCTCTGCGTCTGCCAGCGCATCCCGGTCCTCGTCCAGTTCGTCCCGAAGCGTCTCGAGTTCGTCTTCCAGTTCCTCGACCCGCTCTGCCGTCGCTGCGACGGCCTCAGTACGGAACTCTCGGAGATCGATCGCATCCCCTCGGAGGTCGTCCAGTTCGTCACGACGGGCGATGTGATCGTCACGCTCCTGCTTCGCCGCTTCGAGTTGCGTTTCCAACTCTTCGATTTCAGTCGCGAGTTCGTCGAGTTCGTTCTCGAGGTGGTCAGCGTCGACGGTCTGACCACACTTCGGACACGTCGCGAGGCCGTCCAGCGATTCCAGTTCCGCTCGGTCCTCTTCCAGACCCGATTTCCGCGTTGCGAGTTCCGTAACCCTGCTGCCCGTCTCCTCGATCGACTCCTGAATGCCGCCTTTGGCTTCAGGAATCCGACCGTCGATGACCGTGTCGAGCGCGTCGTCGTCGACGTCGATGTCGAACCCTGTGAGTTCGTCGGCGAGCGCGTCCAGGTCAACCTCGAACTGCTCTCGGTCGGCTTCGAGGTCGTCACGAGCGGACGAGAGCGCCGCCTCCACCTCGTCGATACGTTCTTCGCGGCTGTCGATATCCGACTCCGCAGCCTCGACATCTTCACGGGCGTCCGCAACGTTTTCCTGTTCGGCCTCGAGCGACGCCGTCTTGGCAGCGAGTGTCTCGGAGCAGTCGTTCTTCTGTTCGGTGAGGTCGTCCCTGTGTGATTCGACGATTTCCAGAGTTTCGTCGGTTACCGAGTCCGGACAACGTTCGTCCGGCAGGAATTCCTTTGTAGCCCCGTTGCGGTCGTCCACAGTATCGGTGAGTTCGTCCTCGATTTCTTCGACAGCAGTCTCTGCATCGTCGACCTTGCTTTCGAGCATCGACAAAGAGTCTTCGAGCTCGTCGCGTTCTTCGCGGAGTTGCTCACGTGCCTCGCGGAGACGATCACGTTCCGCTTTCGCTTGCTCGAGGGTATTCTCACGGTTCTGTCGCTCGACTTTCGCCGTCTCGACTGCGTTCCGTGCGGCCTCGAGCGTTTCCTCGGCGTCGGTTTCAGTAGCGAGGTCGATCTCGATCGAGTCGGTCGTCGCAGGCGTCTCGAGATCGGCGAGGGCGTTCGTTTTCTCCTCGATTCGATCCCGGAGGTTCTCGATTTCGGTCTCAGCAGCCTCGATCTCTGCTTCTGCCTCCTCGATATCTCGTTGTTTGTCGCCTCTCTCCTCGAGGAGTTCCGTACGCGAGTCTTGCGCTTCGCCGAGCTCCGTTTTCAGCTCGTCGTGATCCTCAATCGTCGACTCGAGGTTTCGTTTTGCGTCCCGTAGCTCGTCGAGGTACTCGTTTATCTCTTCTAACTCGGATTCCGTCTCCGCGATCGCTGCTTGCTTCTTCGCAAGCTCGGATTCGTACCCCTCGACGTCGTAGTCGAACTCCTCCTCGATCGTTTCGCGGTGGTTCTCCGCCGCCTGTTCGTTCTCGCCGACGAGGCGGTTCGCTGCTCGACGTGCTCCCTTCATTCGGGTCCGGTAGCGGTCGATCCGGTCGAGACCGAGGAGATCGTCGATGAGTTCCGCGCGGGCGTCATCGTCGAACAGTCGGTCGACCTCGCCCTGCTGGACGTACACCGAGCGGGAGAAGCTGTCCTCGTCCATTCCGACCACGTCGATGACCTCGGATCGAACGGCTCGGATTCCAGATTTCGGCTCCTCGAGCGCCGGCGACGTGATCTCCGCGCTGTTCTGCCCGGCCGTATTAATCGTCCACGTAACCGTGTACGGGACGTTTTCGACCTCGAAGGTGAGTTCGATTTCACCCTCCTCCGTCCCCCGACGGACGATATCGTCGAGGTTGAAGTCGTTCGATCCGACGTTACGGATCTTCGAAAGGAACAGACCGCCGAATATCGACATCAGCAGCGTCGTCTTGCCCGCCCCGTTGTCGCCGCGGACGAGAACCGTCCCGTCCGGGAGTTCGATCGTTTCGTCGCTGTAACTTCGAATATTCTGTAGTCGTAGTTTCGTGATCTTCATTCGTCTCCCTCCGTTGGCACGGTCGCGTCAATCTCCTCGTCCGGTGCTTCGACGTCGTCGAAGGCTGCCTCCTGTGCGTCCCGTAGAGCGGGTTCGAGGTCGTCTGCAGCCCCACTGACGGTATCGTTGAGTCCCTCGTCTTCGCGAACGCGACCGTCGATGTCGAGTGCCACCGCTGAGAAGTCCTCGTCTGCCAGTCGCTCTTCGATCGCACCGTCGAGTCCCTGTAGCGACATCGCCTCGATCGAGTCGACATCGAGTTCGACACGCCCCCGGTTGTCGTCGACGCTCACGACGGCGGCTCCGGCGTCACGTGCCATTCGACTCACCTCGTTTGCGGTGACGGCGCCGCGCTCGCCGATCAACTCGATTTTCGTGACGGCGTTCGTGAGGTCGCGTCGGTCGAACACATCGCGGACGTGGTCCGCACTGTCGTCTTCACCGAAATTGATGGGGAACACTGCCCACGGCCGCGTCTCGAGTTCGAGCTGGCGTCGAGTGAGGTTGCCGTCTTCGATTTCGAGCAACTGGACGAGCCCCGTCTCCTCTTGATCCTTCGCACAGCGCTCGGTCGCGCTCGCGTACCAGACATCCGTCCCGTCGACGTGTGCGCTCTTGGGCTGGTGGAGGTCGCCGAGTGCGAGCCCGTCGAGGTCGACGTCGACTCGCTCGAGAACGTCCTCGACGGGGTGATCAGCGACGATTCCCTCGGCAGGGGGTTCGAGCAGCTCGTGCATACAGAGGATCGAACACTCGACGTCCTCGGGCGGCGCTTCGAGGTCGAAGGAGGTTGTGTCCCAGACGCTCCGGCGGACCGCATCGATCCCGTACAGTGCGACGTCGTTGACGACCGTCGGCTCTCGGTCGAGCCGAGTCGCGGCGTTCGTCCGTCGAAGGAGGTCGAGCCACTGCTCGTCGTTCTTCCGCTCGTGGTTTCCCACGATTCCGTAGAACGGGATATCGCACTCCTCGAGCGGCTCGAGCGCGCTGGCACACCGCATGACCGTCGGGAGTGACGGTACGGGATCGTCGAACAGATCCCCGGTATGGATCACGGCGTCGACATCTCGCTCGACCGCGAGTTCGATTGCTCGCTCGAAGGCGTCCGCAAAGTCTTCGCGTCGGACGTCCGAGCCGTATTGGCGCTTTCCGAGGTGGGTGTCGCTGACGTGTAAGAGTCGAGTTTGAGGCACGTTACCCGAACAGATAGCTCACTATATATAAATGTGAAATATCGACTGATAGGGGCTTACATAGCATATCGAAGAAAGCCTACGACTGCCATCGGACAGGAGTTGTCGAATGACACGAAACACATTCAGTGAAATCGACAGAGATCGATAGTAGCACTCAGGAGGGTATCAACGACGGTATTCTCGAGTGTATCGAGCCGACGTTCACTCCACGAGTAGATTTAAGTACTCTCAGGATATTCTTCAGGTATGTCTCAAGGTGCCCTCGAAGATGATCTCGATCACACTATTCTGGAAGATGCCGGGGAACGGACCCTTCGAATCGGCGATGACAGCCCAATTCGAATGAGCACAGGCCACCGACTTCTCCACCACGACGGGAAGTGTTCCCGTCCACATGGACACAATTACGAAGTTACTGTCGAGATCAGCGGCACGCTTTCAGCGGAGGGATGGATCGTCGACAAAGGTGTGGTGACCGATGTTATCGACGAGTGGGATCACATGTTTCTCGTCGAAGAAGGAGATCCACTTATCGAGGCGTTCGAAACCTCGGGAGACGCTGATTCGCTCGTCGTACTGGAACACCCACCGACGGCGGAGGTGATGGCCGTTCTCCTCGAGGAACGGATGCTCGAAACCTTCCCGGACAACGTTTCGGATGTCTCCGTCACCGTGAGAGAAACGGGCGAGCTCTGTACCACGTACTGATGCCAGTCGCAACAAACGTCGAACGTCTCGCTTCCGAGGACGTAACCGAAGGTGACGGACTCCCGATCAACGAGTTATTCTGCTCGTTGCAAGGAGAGGGAAAGCTGGCAGGTACTCCGTCAGTATTCGTCAGGACGTCTGGCTGTAATCTCCGATGTTGGTTCTGTGATTCCTATCACACCTCCTGGGAGCCGACAGGCGCGTGGCTGTCGGTCGATGACATTGTCGAGGAGGTAGTGTCTTACGAGAAGGCTGACCACGTCGTGCTCACGGGTGGAGAACCAATGATTCACGAGAACTCGGCCCAACTCCTCGACGAACTCGCCGACCGCGGCTATCACACGACTGTCGAGACGAACGGAACGATTTACCGTGACGCTGCGATCGATCTGGCGAGTATCAGCCCAAAATTGACGAACAGTACGCCGACCCAAGAACGCGATCCGAAAGGAGATGGCGAGTGGGCCACTCGACACGAGGAACAACGTATCGATATCGACGCGCTTTCCGAACTCGTCGATAGCTACGAGAGCCAGTTGAAGTTCGTCGTCACCGGCGCTGAGGACCTATCTGAAATCAACCAGTTGGTCCAGCAAATTCGAAAGGCAGCCGCCACGACCATCTCTGACGACGATGTCCTACTGATGCCGGAAGGGGTAACGCGAGCGGAACTGGACACCAAACGAAACGACGTGGCCGAGTTAGCGATGGAATACGGCTACCGCTACACGCCTCGACTCCACGTCGATCTCTGGAACGACGCCCCGGGAACATGACGAACCAACACCAATCAGCGCAGACGACCGTCGACTCGAGAGGTATTGACTGGGAGCAAGCCCAGCGCGCCACACGACTGTTACTGGAATCTCTCGGTGAGAACCCCGACCGTGAGGGCCTTACCGAGACGTGGCAACGCCGCCTGCCGGCCTCCCTCGAAACACTCACTGAAGGCCAGCGGGAGACAGCGAAACCCGATATGCGCACCTTCGAGGCGGAAACGGATGACTTGGTGATCAAGACCGGTATCCCGGTGTACAGTCTC
Organism: Natronoglomus mannanivorans; assembly: GCA_025517485.1. Classification (GTDB taxonomy): domain Archaea; phylum Halobacteriota; class Halobacteria; order Halobacteriales; family Natrialbaceae; genus Halomontanus; species Halomontanus mannanivorans. The sequence continues at coordinate 15,176 of JAOPKB010000026.1, forward strand.
TGCGAGCACCACATGCTTCCGTATCACGGCACCGCACATATCGGATACCGACCCGACGAAACGGTCGTTGGGTTGTCGAAACTCTCCCGGTACGTCCGATGGCAGTCCCGACGTCTCACGATTCAAGAGGGCCTGACTCGAGAAATCGCCGACGGTCTCGCTGAGGAAGTACACGCCGACGGAGTCGTGGTAGAACTAACGGCAACCCATCTCTGTGAAGCGATGCGCGGTGTCGAGACAGCCACGGAAACGACGACACAGGCGACCGTCGGGAACATAACTGCAACTGATCGACAGCGGTTCCGAGCAGCGATCGATAATCATGAGTAACGAGAAAGCAGTCGTTCTGGTATCCGGTGGGATGGATAGTGCGACCGCGGTCTACGAGACGATCGACCGTGGCTACGAACCGTATTTTTTGCACACGTCGTACGGACAACGAACGGAGAACAAGGAGTACGAATGTGCGAAGGCACTGGCGGAAGAGGTCAGTGCAGCGGACCTCTTGCACATCGAGACAGGTCACCTCTCGAAGATTGGGGCGTCGAGTTTGACGGACGACGAACTGGAGGTCGCTGACGCAGACATGGAGAGCGACGAGATTCCAACATCGTACGTCCCGTTCCGAAATGCAAACCTGCTGTCGATGGCCGTTTCGTACGCCGAGGCCAACGAGTGTACAGCGATTTTTATTGGGGCACACTCGGAGGATTTCTCCGGGTACCCGGACTGTCGTCCCGAATTCTTCGAGGCCTTCCAGCACGTCGTCGATGTCGGAACGAAGCCCACGACGGAAATTGATCTCGTCGCACCGTTCGTCGAGTGGTCGAAAACTGAGATTGCCGAACGTGGTCTCGAACTCGGTGTTCCGTACGAGATGACCTGGTCTTGTTATCGTGACGAGGCGCCGGCTTGTGGAACCTGTGATTCCTGTGCGTTCCGATTGGAAGCGTTCCGAAACGCAGGTGCACGTGACCCAATCGAGTATACGGAGCGGCCGACATACTAGATTGGTATTGGTTTAATCCCTGTCCAGACCGGGGAACGATCGGTTGGAATAAGCTGTTGATGCGCCGTCTCACACACCGAGAAAAGATCCACAGCGGAACAGACGTCAGGTATCTTCGCCGCCTATCTCTTCGAATTCGTCGACAATCTGATCGAGGAGTGACGAGTCTTCTAATTCTGCTTCCGAGTGCGGTAGACTTTCGGCAGTATCATCGGACTTAGCTGATGACGCGGCAGTCTCGACGAGCTCGGCGTCCTCGAGTGCACTCTGCCAGGAGGAGTAGTGTCTGTAGTACGTGCTCAACCCGTACTCGCCGTGTTGGTCGACGTCGGTCGTCTTCGGTACGTATCCAAGTTCGTCAGCGAGTTCTCGGAGTGATTCGCGCAGAGCAGTTTTGTCTCCCGATTGTCTCTGTTTGCGCTGCTTCGGTGGTATGCCAGCTAATTTTAGCGCTTCCGTCCAGCTATCGTAGTATTCGTAGCACTCTTGGGGATTCGTTCCTGTTTCGCGGGTCGCGGACATAGTCGGCGCCTCCCCGCTCTCCTCGAAATATGCCTGAAGTGCCGCAAGAAACGACCTCGCGTCCGCGAAGGTTTCCTCCCAGACGCCGCTCCAGCTATCGATTTGCTGCGGGAAGTGATCCGTGTCGAGTTCGGCTGCAATGAACGCATCTTCGAGTGTCTCGAAAATCGCAACGTACGATGGAATCGTATAGCGTCCGAAGAGAGCAACGTCTCGCGGCCAGACACGTCCGTCAACGACCTCTGCGACACTCTCGAGGTCGGAGACTAACTGCGATCGTTCTCTCCCCGCCTGAAGGTGATCCGCACCAACTTCAGTAACCGTCGACGAGAGATCCAGTACCCCATCATTTTCGAGCACTACTTCGTACATCTCTGATGGCCAGACACCGAATTTTCGAATCTCGTCGCGATCTGGCACGTGTCCAAGGTCGAACGCCATTCTATAGACATCGTCGACGAGTACGGACTCGTGATCGAATCGTTCCTCACAGAGATGGTTTGCACGGCTGATCGTCTTTCTCGTCAGCTCTGGCGCGAAATACTCGGCCGGAATCCCCTGATCGACTTCGACACCTACCATACGAAGTGCAGTCGTCCAGCTCCCGAATCGCCGGAGCGCCGATTCAACAGGAAGATAACCGGATTCGCGGAAATCCTCTACCGTGGGTGGTCGCCCGATAGAAGCACCGACTCGCTCAATATCCTCGAGGATTTCGCGGTTGGTTGGCGACACAGCAGTGATCGTATCGGAGTCAGCATCCTCGACGTCCTGCTCGAAGACAGTCTCCCAGGACTCGAATGAGTCGAGGTATTGCTCGAGCGAGTGATCAGTCAGTGCAACCACTTCGTCGATGAGCGGCCGCCGACCGAGAATTTCGGCTAGTTCACACGCATGGTCACCGAGGATTTCCGGTGGTACCTCACCGATTCGGTCATTTCGGGGACTTCGGTATTCTCGAGGATCGAGTTGCGACGCGAACTCGAAGGTATCGAAAATCGAGCCAAACTGAGCGTCGTAGTGTTTTTCATCGAGAATACCACGGTATTCGAACGCCTCTCGTAACTGATCGTGGTTGTCCCACTCTATGCTGTGTCTACGTTTGACTGTGAACACATCTCTGAGAAGTTCCGTATGCGATGGGATCGTCGTGTTTCCGTCTACCGGATCCGTGAGTGATCCTGACGGGGATAAATCGCGTTCGGAGGGAACATCTGCCGCCTCGAGAGCATTTGAGACAGAACCAAACTCGTTGCTGAACGTGCGGACTCTAGTCTCGGTATAGTGTTCAATCTCAGTTTCATTGGGCCGATGGCCGAGAGCTGCCGCCAGTAATTCGAGTTCAGTGATGAGCTCCCGTGTCGTATCGATCCGGTTTGGGTCCAGTTCAGCGGACCGCAACGCGACTTCCCACGATGGGAATCGAGTGTCGTATATCTCAGTGTTGATTGCGCCGTGTGCAGTCGCGAATTCGTGACTTGGGGGTGTGTCGAGTTCGTCTGTGAGACGCTCTAACTCCTCGATAACGTCTGTGGGTGACACGTAGTTCGGCACGTCCGCGAGGTCAATCCCGGCTTCCAAGATAACGGCAGTCCAAGAGCCGAAAGACGAAATCGTTTCGTCGTAGGATTGTCGGCCATACGAGTTGAGGTTCTTGATGCTTGGGCTGTGGCCAAGGTGAGTAACGATGCGCACGAGGTCGCCGATTAAACGTTCGCGTTGCTGAGCATCGTCAGCGCCGGCAGTGTACACTGTTGGATCGGGATTTTTCACGACATACTCACAGCCGGCCTCGAGACAGGCTTGTGCCAGCGAGCCGAAACGAGAGACGAATAGCTCAAAATTGAGCTCGTCAACCTGTTCGATGTAGGTCGGTTCTATCGGTCCATCTACCTGATCGCGAATCTGTCGGAGAACGTGTCGGAGTGACTCGTCACCCAGCGAGAGAGTACTCATATAAGTTATATCGGAAGTTGTGATTGGTGTTGTATATCTGTTTTCATCAAATGTTTGTCTATCCTGATGAGGAGAATAATAATCCTATGAGTCTGCGATCGGACCTGTAGGCTACGATTCATACTAGTCCGGATAGAGCCGAGGATGTGTGAATTCGTGAAGTGCGAGAAGGTTGTCTGCGATGAGCTCTGTCAGTGAAGGATCTGCGAGCTCTCGAGAGTCGTACTCCACGACGAGCTGTACCCGCTCGAGGTGCTGAAGCGTATCTGCCTCCGTCAACAACGACGTAATCTCGCTCTCGTCGGTAAACCGTTCGACGACGTGGAAATTTCGACCGGTGTGCAGGAGTTGGTAGTCGCTCTCGTCGACGAACTGAGCGATGTCGTCGGCATTCTCGGTAAGTGATCGCTGATCCGAGTCGTTCTGGTTCGGACTCAACGAGTAGCCGACTCGGACGATGGGCGTCGTCTGCTCTTCGACGTAGAACGCGACGAAGAGATAGTGTTGGTACTTGTTGTTGATCGCGAAATCCTGCTCGCCGTACGCGATCCAGAGATGAGACGAGACGAACTGCAACTCTGCGGGAAAGCGATTGAAGTCCTGAGAGATGCCGTCTCGCCACATGTTCTTCGCCTGCAATCCTCGATCACCGAGTCTACCCTCGAGTTCGCGGTGAAACTTCGCGATGTGACTGTAGTATCGCTTCGAGAGCGACCAGATCCGTGGCAGGTCGTCGAGCAATTGTTCGGAGAACCCGGTGAACGGGGCGTAACCTTCCTCCTCGAGCTTCGTTCGGAGGAGTTCGAGTAGCCCAATTTGTGTCCTCGTAAGTTCCGTCCGATCACAGTTCGAGATTCGAAGTGCGACGTCTCGCCATCCGAGCCACTGGACGTGTTCGAGTTCGAGTTCGTCCAATCCATCGGGCCTGGATTTGTGTCCCGATACGAGGAGCAAGTGCGTCTGTGCGTTTCCATACTTTACCAATTCCTCGTGTTCTGCTTGGAGCTGCTCTGAATCGAAATCTGCACCTCGTTTCGACTCGATCATGATCGTCGTGTTCGAATCTTCGATCAGTACGTCCGGAACCCGTTCGGCCCGTGGGTTGAGTCGAGTGTGGAACGTGACCATCGCATCGTCGGAGAGCTCCCCGTCCGGTAGCCTGAGGACGGCCTCGAGCACCTGTGATCCCGCTAATTCCAGAATTCCGAAGACGATTCGCGTCAGATCGTCCTCGGTCTCGATATCGAAGTACCTCGAGAGTACGTCGCTCATACCGTGATAACGGTCATCTGGTACTTGAACGTATCACGACTGCCGAACGACGACAATCAGAACGCTACTAAGAGGTCACGGTGTCCTCACGGGAACTTGCTTGTTCAACGACGCACGATCTGTGTGTAGAGGACTGCACTTGTACGGAATTCGAGGGACAACTTCGGTCGCTGGAAGAACGGTACGACATCTCCACGAGTGGGCGGGCTCGAGAACTCGGCCGAACCGTCGCCCAGTTGCGGGGCTAACGCTCGACTCATCCTCACTAGTTTTAGGTACTCGAGGAACAGCCGTTCGTCGAGCCCTTGTTCGGGCTCAGTCATCGACTCGAGCGGACGCGACTAACACCGGCAAGAATCCCGCAATGAGCTGCGACTGTGGTGCGTCTTGCTGAAGCAGGGATGCCTGAAGCGCCTGACGTCGAAGCATCGCAGTACAATATTCACCGTGCGTTCCGACCGATGGCCCGGATTCGAACGCGTCGTCGGTTGCGGGAATCGCGATCAAGTGATCGGCCTCGTCGACGTCGCTCGAGAGATGGCTGAACCGTATTCGATCTTCGTCCGGCGAAATCGCGTAAACGCCGACCAACGAGACGCCATCGAGGATCGATTCCGCGGATCCGTCTCGAGAACCGATCGAGAACCCGAAGACGAGCATCGTGTTCGTCTCGAGCGACGACTCGAGTTCTGCGACGGCGGTCCGCGCCAGTTCGAGTGCGTCGCGCGTCGTTTGATACCAGTCGGCCGCGTCGATGTGCTTCAGTTCGTAAGTGAGACGGGTGGCGACCGTGGGTTCCGGTTCGACCAGGGACGCCATCGCCGGCGGAACGGCCGGCGAATTTTGAACGTCGGCGAACGGGATCGTGTGATCGATGTTCTCGAGTTTTTCCGATCGTGCGACGACGATTCGTCGATCACTCGGCAGGTTCATCGCTTCCGCGTGTGGGAACACTGCAACGTCTAGGTTCGGTGGCACGGCGAATCGTGTCCCTTCGAAGTCGGGACGAGCATAAAATTCGGTACCGTCGACAGTCACGGGCCCTTTGAATCTCGTATCAGTGAAATCGCCGCTTCCGGCGAACGAAGCGCCGTCGAACGTCGTTTTGCCGTGAACCGCACCGTTCCGGAACGTCGAGTGAGCGTCGAAGTGTGTTTCGCCGAAGTCCGCGTTACCGGTGACCGTCGCCGAGAACTGGAAGTGCTTCTCGAACGTCACACCGCGTGCATCGAGATCACCGTCGATCGTCGACCCATGGAGGAAGACTTGATCTTCGAAGTGAGAACCCACAATCGAGACCGAGCCCTCGAAGTCGGCGTCTCTGAAGTGAGCCTGACCTGCGAATCGACTACTAGTTGCGTCTACCGAACCCGAAAACCGCCCGTGGACGAACCACGCTTCGTCCTCGAACGTCGCCTCGTTCAGGAGAAATTCCGTCACATCCAGCCGTGCCAGTGAGAAGGATGTGTAGGCTTCGAATACGCAGTTTCGTACGTCGACACGGTCCCCAGTACACTGAAGATCCTCGAAATCGACTTCGTCACCGAATCTTGCGTCCGCCGCGACGAAGTCGCCGGCGATCGTCGTGTGTTGAAACGCGGCCGTTTCGGAGACCGTGCTCCCGGAAATGTCGAATTGGTCGTCGAACCGACCGTTGCTAAACCGGAGTTCGCCGTCGACGTCGATCTCCCTGTAGGATGCGATACCACCGACATCGATGTCGGCGAAATCCGCGAGTAACCGCGACTTCGGGAGGGCTTCCATCCGGTCAGACTACCGGGCGAACCTGTAACTCTCTGAGGGTTTCAACAGAGCCGCTCGTGTTCATATTCGGGAAACCGATTCTCGAGACGTGCAACCCAGGGGCAGTTGGGTCGAAAAATGCTCCGCTTCGTTCTATTCAATTAGAATTACGACAAGTGCGTTCATCTGACAATTCTTATGTACTGCTTCGGAACTCGAATCGAGCACCTCCCTCAATACTTTCTGCGAGAGTGACCTCAAGATTATGTTCGGTGGCAACTCGTTTAACAATCGTCAGGCCAATGCCACTCCCACCATAGCCCGTCGTAAATCCGTGCTCGAACACCTGCTCTCGATCCTCACGAGAGATCCCTTTTCCTGTGTCCTCGACGTAAAAACCGTCATCCATAGGGCCGACTCGTACAGTCACATTCTCACCACCATGGCCAACTGCGTTTCTGAACAAGTTCTCGAAGAGTGCCTGCAGCTGGCTTCGATCCCCGATAGTAATACAGTCCTGCGTTTGGAGTGTTGCCGTCCGAGTATCAATTAGTTCCCAAGCGTTCAATGCAATCGTCGCCACCGAGATCGGTTTGTACTCTCGAGCTGGACTGCTGGGTCGAGCAAGTTCCGTCATATCTACGAGAAGGTCCTCCACTCGCTCTAGCGCCTCTTCGATCCCATCGAGACATTCATCATCTCCAGTCTCGCGGTACTGTTCAAGTTCTCCGAACGCGATCGAGAGCGGATTTCGAAGATCATGGGAAAGCATACTCGCAAACTGATCTAAGCGCTCGTTTTGCCGTTTGAGCTCCTGCGAGGTTTGACGAATCTCTGTTACTTCTTGGGTTACTAGTATCCCGTATGGATTCCCATCGATTTCTACTGGTCTCGTCTCGATATGATGAACGCGATCATCGTAATCAACATCGAACGAATGAGACTCGCCATCAATCGTCGCATTGAGCTCCGACTCCAATTCACTCGCCGTTTCTTCAGGAAAGAGGTCAGAAAGCTGCTTGTCGACCATCTCCATCGCTTTCCGGCCTGAAAACGGGAGAGTCTCAGGTCCAACAATACGGTAGTAAAGAGCAGCGTCAAACAACACAAAAACTCCATTCGGAAAATTATTGACTAATACTTGATGACCGTTCGGCGGTGGGTGTTGACTTTTCATGAGCGACGTTAGTAACGCCCACAAGGATTTACCATATGTTAAGATTAGTGGATCGAATAACAGAGGAATTTTCGGTAGTGACGAGTAATAGTCATCAGACAACCGTTTCTTTTACTCACAAATTCATAAAATCCCATTTTCTGGTTATAACCATGACTGATACAGACGAGAGGTTACTATCAAAATCATTTGATGACCTGAAAGTCAATATCATCTTATATGTTCCCGAGACAGATGAGATAATTTCAATAATCTCTCGCAAAAAAAGGTTGTTTGATTGTATTCGAGCTGCTGTTGACGGAGAGGAGCAGGAATTTGAATGGCAAATCAAACGGGCGGCAGGGGAATTAATCTGGGTTCACGCCTGCCTCAACAACACCACGTTTGGGAGATCCACATCTGTTATTGCTAAAATTCGTGACATCACCGAGTACAAAGCGCGAGAACGGCGACTTCATCTCTTGAGCCGAGTCGTTCGCCACAATCTCCGAAACGAGACTAACGTGCTCCTGGTCTATGCTGACAGGCTGAAAAGCGCCATCGAAAACGAGACGCTAGAGGAGGAGGTAGAGACGTTCTTGGAGATTGCCATCGAAATCGGTACATTGAGCGACTCGATTCAACAGGTCGAAGAGATCGCGGAACCTGACGCAATAGAACGTTCACTAACGGATCTTTGAAAGATGGCCGAGGAAACCATTGAGGAAATTCAATCTGAGTACCCAGAAGCTGAACTGACTGTCGATATTCAATCAGATACGTCAGTGAATGTCGATAGATGTCTCCGTTACGCCGTGAACCACGCACTTGAAAACGCGATCGTCCACGATGACCATGAAACACTATTGTCACAGTGGTTGTGAAGGAGACAGCTGGTCAAGGAGTGATTCAAATCATCGATAGCAGACCAGTGATTCCGAACGTCGAGATCAAGGTTCTCAAAGAAGAGGTCTTACAAGTACGACGTATCATGGGTCTGGCGTCGGTTTGTGGGTAATGCAGTGGTGTGTTGACGCTCTCGGTGGTGAACTCCTCTTTGAGGAAAACGACCCCCGTGGAAACGTCGTCCGATTCTTCCTCCCTCGAGTTAACTAGGAATGCTGAGTCCGTCGTGCGCCTTCCCTCCTAAGTGGATTTGAGAACATCTCTCATCGAGGTCCGACTACGTTCGATCAGTAGGATAGCATCGTTCTACTATCTGATTTCGGTTGTTACAAATTACTACCGAGCGTGGCGCGTAGATCGGACGCTGTGTAATTGGATGCCCCTTTAGGAGCAGAGCTATGCCGTAATCCTGTGAGATAGACTTTAGTGAAAGGACCGGAGCTTCGAGGGGTGCCTCGACGGGAGAGTGTGGTGGGTGGTTGGTGGTTGAATCGACGCCCCGGTATCGATCAACTCCCGTCAATACCTACTTGGACCACCTGTTTATCAACGTGTCGAAGAGTATTCTCATCTCGTCTGATTATTCCTGTTGCTCAGATTCGGAGGCTACTTCCAATGGTTGTGACATATCCTTCACAGTAGTCATGTCGTTATTGAATGTCTCGGAGCCAACGTGAAAAACGTCGACCGATGTGTCGACGTAAGTTCACTGAACACCCCCCCCCCCCCAAAGTGTCGTTACAGAGTGTTTGACAGATGTGGGTGGTTGGATGTCTGGCAAGACAGTCAGTACACTCTGTAACTTGTGTTTTGGGAGGCAACACACATCAAACTTGTTGCCAGTTTGATACGGGTATTAGCCGACGCTATTTCCAAAACATATAATATTTCCATCAAATACTAAGAGGCTACAATATCATTCCCAACCAAGATGGGATACGAGGATGACGAATCAGACGACTGCGAAAAGGATGACAAGTCCACACTCGAGGAAGCATCGCAAACGGACGTCGAGGAAGCAATCGAGTCGATCGAAGATCGTGAGGGAATTGTCGCCGGATCGTAGCCGGCTGTTCGCCGCAAATGAATCGTCCTCTCTCCCTCATTCTCAACAATACGTAGCCACTGTCAACCGGTAGCTCCTCGAATTTTCGTGCGCCGCCTGCGGCGGCTGTGCGGAGGCGGGGGCGGTTAGTTTGAGACCTCGGCCTTCGCCACATCGCTACTATTGAGCTACTTGCGGAGAACTGTGACGCCCCGACCAAGTGAGACGTAGCTTCCCCAATCAGTCAACTCATACTGACGCAGTGAGTAATAGCGACATCCCTCCCCATATTTGTTAGCCGCAGCGGCACCAATCTCTAGTGCGATTCTCTTCGATTGACCCTGTAAGTCGTGGGGTAACTTCTCTCGTCTGGTGTTGTTTATCGACCCCTCGAGAGGGCTGGAGGGCTTCCCGATCAGGGAAGCACTGACACAGCCAATGACTCCGAGCAGTTGCTCCCGGGAATCGTTCGACGATTCGGACACCCGGCACGAGGAGATGCACAGCCACGATCGAGACGTGGGCAGAGGAGTATCGTGCGCTCTGCGAGCCACGTCGCTGGATCGTATATCGCAACGAACAACCGATGTGAAGGCGTTTCGGTCACGAGTGAACCCTCCTCAGTCCGAGATTCCAGCGAGCTGGTCGTACACCCACACGAACGGCCGGAACGGCAGGAAGACGTAGTCGTCGTGGGGATCCCACTTCATGAACGCGAGGCTGTTCGAGACGACTGACACACTGGAGGCGGCCATCGCGATCCCAGCCAGTGCGGGATTGAGCAGCCCGATCGACGCGATCGGGATCAGCGTGGTGTTGTACGCGAAGGCCCAGAAGAGGTTCTGGCGCACCTTCGAGATCGTCGCGTCGGCGATCCGCATCGCCTTGATCACGTCGATGGGGTCGTCGCGCATCAGCGTGATGTCGCCGCTCTCAATGGCCACATCCGTTCCCGAGCCGATGGCGACGCCGACGTGCGCGGTGGTCAACGCTGGGGCGTCATTGACGCCGTCGCCGACCATGATGGCTCGCGAGCCGTCCACCTGAATCGCGTCGATCTCGTCGGCTTTGTCTTCGGGAAGCACTTCGGCGTGGACGTTCCCATCGGGGATGCCGAGCTGCTCGCCGATCGCCCGACCGGTGCGCTCGTTGTCGCCGGTCAGCATCATCACTTCGTAGCCGCGCCGGTGAAGTTCAGCGACCGTCTCCTTGGCGCTCTCGCGAACCGTGTCGGCGTTCGCAACGACTCCCAGCAGCTCACCGTCGAGTGCGACGAGCATCGCCGTCTTCCCGTCGCGTTCCAGCTGTTTCATCGTGTCTTCGACCGGTGAGGGATCGATGCCGTAGTCCCGCATGAGCTTCCGGTTTCCGACCAGCACCTCGCCCTGTGGGATCGTCGCTCGAATGCCGTGGCCGGGGACGTTCTCGAATTCCGTCGGTTCGTCGAGTCGTAGATCGCGTTCCGCTGCCCCCTTGACGATCGCCTGTGCGAGCGGGTGTTCGGAGCCGGATTCTGCGCTCGTCGCAACAGAGAGGACGAGCTCTTCGTCCACGATCGTCTCTTCTTGGACGACTCCACCGTCGGCGATCTCCGACCCGCCGTCGGCTTCGGCCGCGTCGTCGATCGGAACGACATTAGTCAGTCGCATCTCACCGTGGGTGAGCGTCCCCGTCTTGTCGAAGACGACTACGTCGATGCCGCGGGCTTTCTCGAGGATGTCGGCGCCCTTGTAGAGGACGCCGTTTTTCGCCGAGATCGTCGAGCCGACCATCGTTGCCATCGGCGTCGCCAGTCCCAGGGCACAGGGACACGCGATCAGGATCGCCGATGCGAGGACGACGATCGAGAACTCGAAGACGGGGACGCCGCCCGCAACGGGGCCGCCACCGACCGGTTCGAGCAGCGGGATCCACGACCCGAGCACCGCGGAGACGCCGTGGAGCGCCTCGGGGAAGACCAGCCACAGGATCGACCACAGAACCGCGTTGGCGATCACCGCCGGGACGAAGTAGGCGGTGAACTTGTCTACGAGCCGCTGGATGTCGGGCTGGCGCGCCTGTGCTTCCTTGACCCGCTGGACGATCTGCTGGATGGCCGTGTCCTCGCCGACGTTCGTCGCTTCGACGAGAAGCACGCCGTTCTCGTTGATCGTGCTCCCGACCACCTGATCGTCCTCGCTCTTCTCGACGGGGACGGACTCGCCGGTGACCATCGACTCGTCGACGGCACTTTGCCCGTCGACGACCACGCCGTCTGTGGGAATCTTCTCGCCGGGGCGAACTTTCATCACGTCACCGACCTCGATGTCCTCGATCGGGACGACCTGCTCCTCACCGTCGACGATGATGGTTGCCTCCGTGGCCTGCATTTCGAGCAGCTCACGGAGTGCCGCGCTGGCACGGGCCTTCGATCGGGCTTCGAGCCAGACGCCGACGTAGATGAACCAGAGGATGATCGCGACCGCCTCGTAGTAGAGCCCGCCGACGATCAGGTCGAGCTGGACGGCCGTACTGTAGAGATAGCCGGCCGACGTCCCGACGGCGACCAGCGTGTCCATGTTCGCCTGCCGGTTGTTGACCAGCGACTTGTACGCGCCCTTAAGGAAGTGCCAGCCCAGCGTCGCCATCAGACCGGTCGCGAGGACGAACTCGTACCAGCCGGTGTTGATCCCGAGGATCGTCTCGGGAAGGAACCCCGGATAGAACATATCGACCATCACCAACAGGAACGGCGACGCCAAGATCCCGCCGATGATGACCCATTTCCGCTTCGTTCGGAGTTCACGCTCGACGGCACTCTCCCGTTCTTCGGTCAAATCGTCACCGTGTTCGTCGACCTGGCGATCCGGTTCGTAGCCGGCGTCCTCGATCGCGTCGTAGATGGCCGACAGCGACGTGTCGTGTGGGTTGAACGCGACGGTCGCCTCGTCGGTCGCGAAGTTGACATCGGCTTCGAGCACGCCCGGCACGCGCTCGATCGCCTCGGTGTTCGTCTCCGCACACGTCGAACACGTCATCCCCGCGATGCCGATGGTCGTCTTCGTCCGATCGGGATCGTAGCCAGCATCCTCGATCGCGCCGTAGATTTCATCGAGGCCGACCTCGTCGGGTTCGTATTTGAGGGTCGCTTCGTCGGTCGCGAAGTTGACATCGACCGACGTCACCCCCTCGAGGTCGGCGACGGCATCCTCGATGGTCGAGGCACACGTCGCACAGGACATCCCCCGGATGTCGAGATTGGTTGTTCGGGTGTTCATACTCGTATTACCCTACGTACCCCATATTTAGGCGGTTTGTTGTTTCGAGACTGAGTCTAGCGACCCTCCGAAAGTTTCGATTGCAAAGCGTGCTATGCGCCCTCTTCCAAGCGTCGATATCGCTCCTCGAAGCGAGCCAAGCAGGACGGACAGCAGAAGTGATAGATTTCACCGTCGATACGAGTCGTTTCACCTTCGTTGTCGACCGTATTGCTGCATTCGGCACAGGTGAGGGCGAACTCGACGCCCTCAACCGATGGCGTCCACTCGACGTCGTCGATCAATGTGACGGTGTAATCGATAGGTTCGATCTCGTCGAAGAGCGATTCCACCCACACGCGAACGTTCTGTGCTTCGACGCGGGCATAGAACCAGATGTCGCCTTCGGAGGTGACGAACACATGCTCGACGCCGTCGGAATCCCGAACGCGTTCCCGTGCAGGTTCATGTGATCCGGACGGAAGTTCGACTTGGATCAAGACGGGAATACCGGCTCGCAGTTGTGATCGGTTGACATCGATCGTGAAGTGGTTGATGATGCCGGCTTCCTGCAACCGCGTGACTCGATCGGAGACGGCTGGGCCCGACAGGTCGACTTCGTCGCCGATTTCGCTGAACGGCTGCCGCGCGTTTTCGGCCAGCATCGAGAGGATCTTCAGATCAGTCTCGTCCAAATTGCGCATAGCCTCACTACTCACGCCGGACACAATAGTGTTCTCGCTGACACGCTTTCGATTGGGTGGGTTCAGACAGTTATCTACTTTGGAATTCAAGCAGCAACTCACAAAGAATAGCATCCCCTATATTTAGATGGATATGAGTCAGACAATCACCGTGAAAGGGATGTCCTGTGAACACTGCGAGCAAACGGTCGAGGAAGCACTCGAAGCTCTTGACGGCGTTACATCAGCAACTGCCGACCACGACGCTGAGATAGCGACGGTCGAAGGGGCGACAGACTCCAATGTCCTCACTACTGCTGTCGAGGAAGCCGGATACGAAGCACCAGACGCTGAAGCCTGAAATGAATTCATCATGACTCGAACAGAACCCCTGACACGGACGATACTGTTGGTACTGCTCGGTCTCTTAGCCATCCCGCTAGTGATGATGCTGGTAATGATGCCAATGATGGGCGCGTTCGGCTGGTCGCATATGAGTGGCTGGATGTGGGACAGTTCCGGCGGATGGGTAGCGATGGTTCTGCTGATGGGTATTCCCATACTTGTCGTGATCGGGGTCGGATACCTTGTCTATCAGTCACTCGGAACGGAGACTACTGAGCAAGCAGACGAGGCGGTAGAGGAACTCCGGCGAGTATATGCACGAGGAGAGATCTCGGATGAAGAATTCGAGAGAAGGCGTGAGAATCTTCGGCAAGACAACAAACCAGCGTAGTCGGATCCCTTGACATCCTCCTCCTCGTGAACGCGGAGGAATCCCGAACCGTGGGATTTTCAGGTCTGTAACCACGGATGCCGCCACTTCACGGGAGTCCGCATCTAACCCACAGCCATCGTGTGACTGGCGGTTCCAAACCGCCGGTACTCCTACCCTCAACGTCGTTGACTCCTATCTGTTGTTTTTGCCAGCAGAGAGTCGTTGACACGTCGCCAGACTTGGAGTTATTGTCGGGCTAGTTCGACCGACGGGCACGCGACGACCCCTTCGAGGATTCGCGTTCACCGCGTCGACGTTTCGGATACTGCCTCGTTACGAGGACGGGCAGGCCGCCTCCGAAGGTCGTTCGGAATCCGCTCCGTTCCGGCCAGACCTTACTACCGTATTGCGGTTCTTGTCATTTGAAAGTACGGAGTGGAAACTCAGATTGGCGCGTCAAACGGGATTTGGTTCCGAGTTGTCGGATTCACCCCTCGGCTAAACAGGTATTCTCCTTGATTTCGTATAATTCCGGATTGTCATGGTCTTACTAAATTTTTCACTTGCGCTGAACAGTCGCGTCACTGTCGGAATGAGTATAACAGCAGACAAACCCAACGACGATAACAGCTGATTCGATGATATGGGCGGTTCTGATCGATATGTCAAAGAAACGGGATCGTGGCCACTGATGGTGACATCAAGTGAGCCGAAGTCACGTGGGATGACGAGAGTCTGATCAAAGATTCCAGCTGAGGATCATCGCTCGACAGCCAATTTTTATCGGAGACCAGCCGACGCTGGATAGAGGGACGTTTTTGTCTGCCCTCAAGGGGTGGAGGCCACTGAAATGGAGGCAGCTGACGACCCCAAGAATGACGAATTCCCGCCAGAGAAGCGTCTTGAAGCACCGAATTATCGATTGATCAAGGCCGGGATCGCGACGATCCCCGATATGGAGACACTCCGTGAGTGTGTTGCCTACGAGAACGCTCACCAAAATCGAACGCAGATCCTGCGCCGGCTCAAGTGGAAGGCCGAAGAGCTGCGTGAGGGCAAAGAGTAAGCTCTGTTCTTAACCAACACATTCTGCGTGAGTTCTCCTATTGTTGGTTAACAGACTGTGTCTCGGTTTTTCGGGCCCCTGAATGGGTGCGGGGCAGCCAGCAGCGGCCCCGCGAGCTCAATCGTGTCCCTCGAGCTGAGTTCCAGCGCCAGCACCGCTCGCACAATCGCCGCCGCCAGACAAGCAAACTACGCGGCGTTCCTGCATCGAGCACCCTTTGTCGTCGACGCTGTCGACCTCGGCTTCCTTCCTGGCTTTCGCGAGGACTGTGGGTACCAAGAGACGCAGTATCAGAACCTCAGCCTCCCTGTCGGGATGCGCGACAACGACTTCCGAAATCCTGATCTGGAGCGGTTCGTCGACCGCTTTTTCAATCACGAACCACAGGTCGGGGTCATCGGGGACGTCGACGCCCACGTCGCTGCTGCTCGCGAGATCCAAGCGAGCTATCCCGAGGCCGAGCTCATCGTCGTTCCGAAGTCGCAAGCGGTGATCGACGCGATACCCGAGAACCTCGTCCTCGGGTATTCACGGGGATACGTCGACCGCCTAGCCCACAAGTTCTCCGATCCAGCCGATTGGAGAAGGCGGCGCGTCCACATCCTCGGCGGGAGTCCGCCCAAGCAGCTCGACGCCATTCGACAGCTGACCAGACCGACACTCACCGACGAGCCACCAGCCGACATCGTCGGCGTCGACTGGAACGGGCTGCATCGTGGCGCACAGTTCGGTGAGTTCTGGACGGCCAAGGGCTGGGACGACAGCGGTCGCGACGCCGACCACGTCACCGTCCGAAAGACGGTGCGCCACAGCCTCGCTCGCGTCCGTGAGTTTTGGAGGATCCACGGAATCTGGCCCGAAACGGCACCGCAAGACGAGGGGCTCGACATCGAGTACGAGGGACCGAGTCCTGCCGATCTCGAGCAAGCAGCCTGTACCGAGTGCGGGACGAACGTCTGGCGAACTCGCCGCGGCCCGTACGTCGCCGAATACGATACCGGCGCAATCTGTGGATACTGCAGCTACGAGTGCCACTTCAGCCACCGTGACCGGAACAATCTGGAGGAGATCGCCGGCGAGCAGAGCGTCTACCTCCCGCCGGCGTGATGAAGCGACAACCTCACACAGCGTGTCGCCAAGAGCCGTCGCGCAGAACCCATTTAGCGGGTGACCGACTACACAGGATAATGGACGAGTCGCCTTCGGAACAGACACAGTCTCACATCTATGCGGGGCCACGAACGGATGTTTCGCAGAATCAAGGCAAGTTCCGAATTCACTTCAATTTCCCTGGCCGCACGGTTCCTGACCACGACGACCACGGCTATGGGCCACTCGCGACCGTCGTCGAGTCGTTCATGGATCCGGGGACGCTCATCCGAATGCATCAGCACCGCAACGAGGAGATCATCTCCTGGGTCCCCGATGGTGTAATGCGCCACGACGACCGTCAGGGTAACAACCTCGTTACTGACCCCGAGCACCTGATGGTGATGAACGCTGGCAGCGGCTTCTGGCACTCCGAGGAGACGCTCGCCGACGACCCACCGCTGCGAATGCTCCAAATTTTTGTTCGCCCCCACAGTCTCGACCTTGAGCCGGGGATCCAGCACGAACCGATTCCCAACCCAGCTGCTGGTGAGTGGCGGCATCTCTTCGGACCCGAGGGGACCGACGCCCCGCTGTTCGTCCGCAACGATGTCGACTTCCACGACTGTCGGCTTGCGGTCGGCGACACAGTCACGGTCCCGTCCCGGGCTGGGTGGCACACATACCTCTACGTCTTCGACGGAGCCGTCGACGTTGGCGATGCATCCGTGGGATACACCGAGAGCGCACTCGTGGCTGATGACAGCGATATATCTGTGACTGCAGTTGAGAACTCGACGATCGTCGCGTTCACGATCAACCCTGACGCCCCGATCACACGGCAAGGGACGATCGGCCGCTGAGACCCGACCGACGGACCGCTGGTGGTGTTTTTCGTCCCCCTGAGAGGGGTGAGGGCTTCATCGAGAGCTCTCACAGTCAGTGATTTTCGTGAGTCAACAACAGCCAACGAGCGATGTGTCGATCGACGAGATCCCAGTCGATATCGATAATACGCAGTCAGAGGAGATCGATCCCGCCGACGTCCCCAACGAAATCGAGTCCATCACCCGTGGGCTTGCCGGTGAGCACCCGCCGACGAATCCGCTGGTCGTGCTGAAAGCGGCCCGGTGGTGGTACATTCACGGTAAGGGTGGCACGGATCCTGCCTTCCGGTGGGCCATCGAATGGGCGTGTCACCTTGCGACCGACACGCCCAGTGACGTCGAACGATTCGATGAATTTCTCGAGTACCTCGTCACAGTCGGCTTCGCGAATGAAAAACAGTCACTGCGGGCTGTCTAACCACTTAAAATTCGGGGAGCTCACGTGAACTACCCCACCCTACTCGCTCACGGCTGACGCCGTTCGCTCCTTGAGGG
>JAOPKB010000027.1 GCA_025517485.1 Natronoglomus mannanivorans
GAGCGGCGATTCATCCCCGCCCTACTCGCTCACTACCGTTCGCTCCTTGAGGACGCGGCATTCTCGCCTACTTTCTGGTAAATCCGCCCTGATACCCCTCGAGTCGGCGCTGTGCACAGGCCGAAAACGAGAACGTGAGCTTCCGGCCGAGGTCGTCGGTCTCGGGGTACACCGTCCCACAACTCGAGCGGTCGCCGTCGTACTCGGGATCCCAGGCGTAGGCACTGAGCATCGGTGAGGCGGCGACGGCGTCGCCCTTGCGGAACGTGACACCGTGGTCGTGGTTGAGTCCGAGCGCGTGGCCGGCCTCGTGGACGAGTACCTGCATCACTCGCTCGGGCGTTCGATAGGGAACGACGTCGTACCGATCCCCGAACTCGACGGGTTCGAGTTCGGCGATGTGTCTGGCACCGCCGACCGACGCGATGTGCGGGATTCCGTATCCGGTCGGCGCCGTCCGCATCTGGCCGTCGGTGACGAGCAGGTTCACGTCCGCGACGGGTGTGATCTCCCCGCGGCCGAAATAGCCGGCGACGACGCGTGAGGGCCACTCGCCGTGTATCGTCACGTTGGCGCCGTCCTCCGTCGAGACCGGAACCGTGCCGCCGAAACTCACCTCGAGCGTCCAGAACTCGAGGTCGAAGGCCAGTTGGAGGTACTCGCGAATCCGGTCGGGCACGCCGTCGTACGTCGCGGCCTGTTCGGAGAGCCAGAACCGAATCTCGAGCGTTTCGACGGGTGATCGACTCGTGTAGCCGATGACTCCCAGCGAGCCCAGCGAGCCGACCGTTCCGAGAAACGCTCGTCGTTTCACGTAACGGGATAGTGACGCAGCCGACCAGATATTGAACGTTCACATATTCACGTTTTATGTATTGTCTGTCTATGCCATACCACATCGCTGCAGGTCGCGAGTGACGACTTACGACTGATAACTCGCGACCGACGGTCGACACTGACCGCTCGAGCCGTGACGAACGCGCGACGGCGAGCCATCGACGTGGGCTCACGCTCGTCTCGAGTCGCCTCGTGTCACTCGACGGTCGTTCCAGAACACACAACAGGTGTTACTCGAAGGGATCGGACGGTCCGCTCACGGAATCGATCGACGGGAGTCGACGATCCACGCGGTGGTACCGTCCGATCGAAGTTCGACGCAGGTTGGCAACGCTGTCGCTTCGGTCGGAACGAGTAACAGTAGTTCGCCGTCGTCGATACCGACGAGTCGGCGTCCGGTCTCGGTCTCGTGCAGGCACGGGGTCCACGTCCCGTTCGTGAGCTTCCGATCGATCTGCCAGTCGGTGTAGTACCGACCGTTCGACCCCTCGTAAATCGGGCCGACGGTCATCGCACCACCCCGTCGCCACAGCCCTGGACTGACCGGCGCCCTCTCGCCGCGATGGTCGCCGTCGATCGGATCGGTAGTCCCACGTTCGTGCACCCACCACTTCGTCTCTCGAGGGTGAACATTCACTCTCGGGTGAACATGTGGGTCCTTTATACTCACGAAATTCTGAGTGTCCGCCTCTCCTATGCGTCGGATGCGACCCGGCACGAATGTCTTGTGCCTCCCCGTCGAACCGTCGGTCACATCATGATCCGGATCGAAATCGGCTGTCGCCATTCGAGTCACGGCCCTCGGGCGGTCGTTCGCACGCTGGCCTCCCGCTGGAGGGGTGACCGCCCGTGACCGTCACCCTCGACGGCGAGACGCTCACGCCCGAGGACGTCGCCGCGGTCGCTCGTGCCGGCGAACGCGTCACGATCGCAGACGAGGCCCGCGAACGCGTCCGCGAGTCCCGCGAGCGCGTCGAGGACGTCCTCGATTCGGGCGAACCCGTCTACGGGTTGAACACGGGCTTCGGAGAACTGGTCGACGAGCGGATACCCCCGTCGCAGGTCGAACGACTGCAGACGAACCTGATTCGGAGTCACGCCGCCGGCGGCCGCCGCGAACTGGATCGCGAAGCGGTCCGCGCCATGATGGTCGCTCGAGTCAACGCGTTGCTGACGGGTCACTCGGGAGTCCGCGAGATCGTCGTCGATCACCTCGCCGCGATGCTCAACGAAGGTGTCCACCCCGTCGTCAAGTCCCACGGAAGCCTGGGGGCCAGCGGTGATCTCGCCCCGCTGGCGCACATGTCGTTGGTCCTCATCGGTGAGGGCGAGGCGCTCGTCGACGGCTCCACTCTCGATGCTGATTCGGATGCCGAACTCGACTCCGGGAACCCGACGACTGCCGTGGGCCCCACACACCGGGTTTCCGGTGAAGAGGCGCTCGAGTCGGTCGACCTCGAACCGCTCACGTTGGCGCCCAAGGAGGGTCTGGCCTTGATCAACGGAACGCAGTTGACGGTGGGGCTCGCGGCGCTGGCCGTCGTCGATAGCGAGGAACTCCTGCTGGCGGCCGACGTCGCCGGTGCGCTGACGACCGAAGTCACGCTCGCGACGACGGCGACTTCCGATCCGGCGATTCACGCGGTCCGCCCCCACGAGGGGCAGCGCCGGACCGCCGAGCACGTCCGTGAACTCACCGCTGGCAGCGAGATCGTCGAGGCCCACCGTAACTGCGACCGCGTCCAGGACGCCTACTCGCTGCGGTGTCTCCCACAGGTCCACGGCGCCGTCCGCGACGCCGTCTCCCACCTCAGGGAGGCGGCCGCGGTCGAACTCAACAGCGCGACGGACAACCCGCTGGTCTTCGCCGCCGACGCCATCGACGACCGCGCCTCGGGAACCGACCGCGCGGCCGTCCTCTCGGGCGGGAACTTCCACGGCGAACCCCTTGCGCTCCGACTCGAGTACGCCCGGCTCGCGCTCACGGATCTCGCGGCGATTTCCGAGCGTCGGATCGACCGACTCCTGAACCCGAACCTGCAAGAGCCCCACCTGCCGCCGTTTCTCGCCCCGGAGAGCGGCCTCCAGTCGGGGTACATGATCGTCCAGTACACCGCGGCCGCCCAGCTCAACGAGAGCCGATCGATCGGCGCTGCCGTGACGGACAACACCCCGGTTAGCGGCGGGCAGGAGGACCACGTCAGTATGAGCAACCAGTCGGCACTGAATACCCGCCGAGTCCTCGAGAACACCGTGGCCGTGGTCGCAGCGGAACTCGTTTGTGGCGCGCAGGCCGCCGAGTTCGTCGGGGATGCAGTCGAGATTGGAGGCGGATCTGACGCACCGACCCGCCCTTCTCTCGGCGCCGGTACGGCAGCCGCCTACGACTGCATTCGGGAGGTCGTCCCGCCCCTCGAGAACGACCGACCGGTCCACGAGGACGTCGCGGCCGTCGTTTCGCTGCTCGAGGACGGGACGCTGCTCGAACGCGTCGCAGATCGGTGTGATGCCGGTGAATCCGACGGTTCCTGAACTGAAGAGGGTTCGAAACTCGAGGGAGTCAACTATCGACTCGCTGAGATGCCAGAGCGCGTACTGTTATCACTCTCGAGTTCGTAGTCGCGCCTGCCTTCACGCTACGAAGGCTGTGTAATCCGGAACCGAGGGGAACCATTCGAGGCACCACCTACCGTGCCCCTCGATCCGGTGTCAGAGGCAAAGTGCTTTACAGCGTCTGGTACATCGGCCGGGGGGCATACAATAGTACAACCTAATCGTTTAGGGCCACTCGTTCTGTGGGTTTCGGAGTCGTATCGCAACTGCTCTCATTCGGTGGGGTGACAACGCGCTCTCGGGACGGAGCGGTCAGTTCGGCGGCCCCGTTCGCTCCTCGAAGAACTCGCTGAGGAGTTCGTGCTGGGCTTTTCGCAGGTGCTGGTGCATCGTCGGCGGTGAGACGTCCATCGTCTCGGCGATCTCTTCGCCGGTGCTCCCGCGTGGCCAGTCGAAGTAACCCGCGTAGTAGGCCAGTCTGAGAGCGGTGAACTGTCGATCGGTGAGCGAATCGAGGATCCGTTCGCGCCGTTCGGTGGCGGTGTGGACGGGTCGGTCGACCTCTCGTCGAGCAGTCAACTCTGCACCCTCGTAGATCGTCTGCACTACGTCGACGAACCGCCGAACGTCGGCATCCCGTGGTATCTCGACTACCGTGGTCGCGACGCCGTCACGGACGGTCACGTCCCGAATCGTCGCACCGCGGTTGGTCAACGACCGAACGACAGACTTTGAGAGACGGATCTCGACGGTGCAGCGATCGCCACCGTCGTGGATGAGTCGACACTCCTCGATCGAGTCGTCCCCGGCCGCTCGATCCAAAACGGTCTCGCCGCCGATACCCTCGACGGTCACGTACTGGTAGACTTTCCCGCCGGTGGTCGTTCCGGCCCACTCGAGGCGACAGGCGCAGTCGAATCGCTCGGTGAGGTTCATCGAGAACGAATCGCCGCCGTCGATGCGAAACTCGAGTTCGATGGCGGCGTCGGCAAAGAGCAGTCGACGGTTCTTGACCGCGTTGATGGCGAACCCGATAGTCTCTCCGAGCAACTGGAACGCTGCCTGTTCGCTCTCGCTGAACGCATCGTCTCGTCTCGCGACGACGTTGAGGACGCCGTAGACGGTCCCGTCGTGGGTGATCGGAACGGCGACCGCCGACCGAATTTCGTCCTCGCGAACCGCAGACTGGTGTGGTGTGGCCAGTTCGTCGGACTCAGACTCAGACTCGGACTCGGGGTCGGGGTCGAGGAGTCCGGTCACGGTCTGGACGTCTCCCGTTTCGACCGCCCGCTCGAGCAGTCGGCCGTGGTCTCCAGCCGTCGTCTCGTCGACTGCCTCGAGAAACGACGTCGCGCTACCGCTACCGGTCCGGTAGTCGAGACTCTCTTCTGAGGTGGGTTCACCAACCCACGCGCCACAGTACAGTCCCGATCCGACGACCTGATCGCAGACCTTTCGCTCGATGTCGTCGCGCGTCGGGGCCTCGACGAGTGTGTGAACGACGCGACGCACGACGTCGTTGATCTGGTTGATCGTCTCGAGGTGATCGCGGCGCCGTCGGAGTTCGCGTTCGCGTCTGGCTCGTTCGGTTACGTCTCTGGCGAGCCAGACGACCGCGGGTCGACCGTCGACCGGTTCGTCGATGGGGACGACTCGGCCCTCGTACAGTCGGTCACCCGCCGTCGTTTCGGTGACGTACTCGACGGTCTGGACGTCGCCCGTCTCGAGCGACCGGCTCACACAGTCGAGTAACTCCGTCGCGGTCTCCGATGGGAACGCTTCCTGTAGCGTACTCCCAGGGAGGTCCTCCGCGGGGACCGTATAGAGGTGTGCACTGTCGGGACGGACTCTCGCCTCGAGGTACTCACCGTTCTCGTCGATCACGAACGCCTCGTCGGGGAGGGTTTCGGCGAGGACTCGAAGGTACTCGCTGTCGGTTCCAGTGGACGTTGTGTGGTCCTGTTTCTCGTCGCTGTCCGGCCTCCCGTCTTCACTTCCGTTCTCGCGTTCTCTCACACGGAGCGTCGTCCGGACCCGTTCGACGAGATTGCCCTCGAATGGGACGTAGTCTGTCACGCCGGCCCGGACTGCGGCCGCCGCGAGCCCTTCACTGCCACGTTCGGCGGGTGGTGCGACGATGATCGGAACCGCCGGGAAGTGTTCTTCGACGGTCTCGAGGTGGGTGGTGAGTCGCTCTCGATCACCGGTTTCGACCACGACGACGTCGGGTTCGTGGCCTCCGTCCGTCAGTTCCTCGATTCCTCGGTCGATCGGGACGTAGTCGGCCTCGAGGCCCGATGCCGACTGCAGGTCTCGTGCCGGTGGTGTCGTGCGTTCCCCGACGTAGAGGATAGTTCCGCTCTCGCGAACGGACTCGTGGTGAGTGTCTGTCATGTGTTGCGTTCTCGGCTAGCGTCGAGATTCGACACGCAGTCCGGGTTCGACGCTGTTCGTTTTCGAGGTCCTACGACCGGCATCACGAATAGTCATCGGTCTTCGGGCGGCGTCTCAGCCTCTCGTCTCGTTTCCCGTCTCCGAAGCGCCGCGCCACCGATCAGCCGGTTCTGGACGGTGTTAACACGTTTTACACAGTGTGAACTGTTTACACTTCTTGGACTGCTCAGGAATACAGCGACCGTGAACCGGATTCTGTTCGCGATACGGGGCCGTTCGCTCTCGCCTCGGGAGAGGCTGATAGAAGACGGAATCGCCGCGGACTCTCCGCGCGGAGTCAGCGACTTCGGGCGAGTGCAACAGAGGGGACGACCGACCCGCGAACAGTCACGCACTGACGCGACCTCGTCGTACCATCCGGTGTTTCGTCGGTTCCGCGGCCACACCCTCTCGATTGTGCGGTTTTCTGGGCACCGCCCATTTAAGCAACTCGAGTGTCTTCTCTCGCCATGGAGTACACCAGACTCGGTGCGACCGGTTTGCAGGTGTCACCGCTCTGTCTCGGCACGTGGCGCTTCGGACAGGAATCCGGCGGCGTCGTCGAGACGGACCGCGAGCAGGCACACGCGTTGCTCGACGCCTTCGCCGACGCGGGCGGGAACTTCATCGACACCGCCAACGGCTACGGCGGCGGGGACAGCGAGCGCTGGATCGGCGAGTGGCTCGCAGAGCAGGACCGCGAGGAGTACGTGATCGCCTCGAAGGTCTACTGGTCCCAGGAGTCACGTTTTCAGGAGAACCTCTCGCGCAAGAACATTCGCGCGGAGATCGAGGGGACCCTCGAGCGTCTCGATACGGACTACCTCGACCTGTACTACATCCATCGCTGGGACGACGACACGCCGATCCAGGAGACGCTCCGGACGCTGACGAACCTCGTCGAAGAGGGCACAGTTCACAATTTGGGGGCCTCCACGATGGCCGCCTGGAAGCTCACCAAGGCGCTGTGGACGTCGGACGTCGAGGGACTCGAGCGCTTCGACGTCACTCAGCCGCTGTTCCACGCGGCCTACCGCGAGGACGTCGCCGACTATCTGGACGTCTGTGCCGATCAGAACCTCGCTGTCTGCCCGTACTCGCCACTGGCGGGCGGCTTCCTCACCGGAAAGTACGAACGCGCCGGTGATGGCACACAGGACGTCGACGCACCCGACGGCTCTCGTGGCGACCTCGACGAGATGTTCGGTGACTGGTACGTCTCCGATCGTGGCTGGCAGGTCCTCGACGCGGTCCGAGAAATCGCCGACGAACAGGACGCAACGCCCGCACAGGTCGCACTACGCTGGCTGATGGACCAAGAGGAGTTCACCTGCGTTCCGATCGTCGGTGCCCGAACGACCGACCAACTCGAGGAGAACCTCGGTGCAGTCGATGTCGACGTCACCGACGCCCAGCACGAACGTATCGACGACGCCCGCGGAACCTGATCGGAACCCACTGGCCCGACTTCGCCAGCGTTCGACGGTGTACTCGAATCTCACTCGAACGCTACTATCATTCCCGATTCTCCCGAGATTCATTTATGATATTTAGTGCTAAAGATTTATTGCGCATCGGCGAATCACCGATGGTATGGCATCCAACCAAGAACTACTCGAGAAACTGGGCCGCAGCGGAGACGAACTCGAAGCCGCCGAGAACGATCCGGCGATGCAGTTTCAGATGCAGGTGTTACAGGCTGCCAAGGACGCCCACGAGGAGGGTGCGCCGTTTCTCGCACTGGAGTACCGCCTGATGGAGGCACTGTACGGTATCTACGGACTCGCGATCGACGCCGGCGAACTCGAGGACGAGACACTGCTCGACGACGGCGACCTCGACGAGGAGTTGCTCCACCGGATCGATCTGATCGGGTCCTCGCGACGGGCGCTGATCAGAGGTGTCGACGAGGATATCGTCGAATCGAACCTAGAGTCCGCACTCGAGGACACGGCCGACGACGAGACGCTCGCGTCGTTCTATCGATAACTCGCCGTTCGCCGTTCGCCGTTCGCCGTTCGCCGTTCGCCGTTCGTCGTGAGGTGGTCGAGGTCGACCACGGAACTCCCACGACACGCTCCTTCCGCACTCGTCACTCGAGCCGAGCCGACACACTGTCCTGAAACGACGCTGTCCCCTCCCGCCAGGCGTCGATCAGCGCGTCGTCGGTCGTGCTATCCCACGCGTCGATCTCGCCGTGTTCCTCGAGCCACTCGACGGTGCGGCGAGTTCCTTCTTCGAAGGAGATCGTGTACTCGAAGTCGAGGTCGCGTCGGGCCTTCGAATTGTCGAAGACGGTGCTGTACTGGAAGTGGTCGACGAGCATGTCCGTTCGGTCGGGAACCGCGTCGACCAGCTGGTCGGTCGGGATGTGGACGAGGTCGGGGTCGGGGGCCTCGAGCGCGTTCGCGACCTGCTGGTGGTACTGGTTCCAGCTGATGACCTCCTCGCTGGTGACGTGATAGGCCTCGCCGTAGGCGGTCTCGTTGCCGACTGCGGCGACGAACGCGCGGGCGACGTCGTCGCGGTGGCACGGCCCCCAGAGTGAGGAGCCGTCGCCGTGGACGACGATCGGCTTTCCCTCGCGAATTCGATCGATGTAGTAGGTGTCGGACCCCAGCGAGTGGAGGACGGTGCCGCCCTCGCCGTAGGTGCTCCACGGACGGACGATCGTCGACGCGAACGCGTCGCCGTGGGCCTCGCGAAAGACGTCCTCGGCGGCCGCCTTGTTCGCACCGTACTCGCTGACTGCTGGTTCGCGCGGAGCGTCCTCGGTGATCGGGTTGGTCGCGGGCGGTCGATGATAGACGTCGACCGTCGAACAGAACACGTACTGTTCGATCTCACCTGCAAACGCTTCGACGGCACGTTCGGCCTGTTCGGGGGTGAAACAGACCATATCGATTACGCAATCGATCTCGAGGTCTTCGACTTGCTCGCGGAACGTCTCGTAGTCGTTGCGGTCTCCGTAGACGAACGACACGTCGTCGGGAACGCGAGCATCCGTCTCGCCGCGGGTGAAACAGGTCACCTCGTGATCAGCGTCGACGAGCTGTCGCGTAATTCCGGTACTGATGAGTCCCGTCCCACCGATGAGAAGCACGTGCATGGGAATCGGTCGGCCGCTCCCATCATAAACCATCTGCCTCGAGTGTGGCCGCTCTGTGAGCGGCTATGATCTGACCAGAGCGACCGTTGACCACCAAATATTATATAATACAAACACATCTATAGAACTATCAGATATATTATTACAAACCTACCGGTCGGCTGCTACCGTGAGCACGGAGCGCTCCGAGGGAAGGGATATCCGATCAACCGGCCCCTGTCCGTCGACGTACGGGGGTTCGTGGCGTGAGAGCGAGATCGGGGGACGATTCGTTCGGTGTGTGAATTCCTTGTCGACGAAAATCCAGAAATCCTGTTGAGAGGCCTGTTCCGGTAGGATTTGGTTTTTCGAGCGAACGGTTTCGATGTGATCGAAATCGGTCCATCGGCCGTCCCTGGCGAACACCATCGGCCTAATTACCAGTGTAATGCTATATACTGGAATAGTATGTGTGCGATCAAAAACCAGTCATTCGACAGGTCGGGCGAGGGTTTCGGACGTCGCGTCTGTATCCCGGCAAGACAATTACAGTAGTACCATTGTAATGGAGTTATCGTGCCGGATGAGAGACTCGGCGGTGTGTCGCCGTCGAGTGACTGTCGTCGGTCACGATCTGAACGCAATTTTGCAAACGGCCCGTGATACTGGGGGTGTTTCGTTGCGCAACACTTGTAATAGTGGGATCTAAATACGTGTATATGAGTGTAGAAGATAGCCGTCGACAAACGAAGGTTGAGCGGGTCATCGATCGATACGAACTCGATGGATTGGGTGACCGCCTCGAGGCAGAGTGGGTCGGCGACGGGACCGAACGGACGAGTCTTCGCGATCTCGCGACGGAGTTCAACATCGCCGTTCTTCGAGCCGCGTTACTCGACGTCGGCGAGTCGACGATCTCCTCGGACGTCGAGAGTACGTACCAGACGCTCACGGACGACGACGTTCCTCGCTCCGACGAAATCCGAAAACGACGTGAACTCGAACGAGCGGGGGTCGACGTCGAGGACGTCCTCAGCGATTTCGTCACCCATCAGGCGATTCACACCTATCTCACGAACGTCCGCGAAGCCGAACTCACACAGGACGAGGGCGATCGCGTCGAGCGGAAAAAGGAGACGATCCAGCGATTGGCCAGTCGGACACAGGTCGTGACGGACTCGACGCTCGACGAACTCGCACGTGCGGAGTTGCTCTCCGAGCGCAACTACGAGGTCTTCGTCAACGTCCGCGTTCTCTGTGAGGACTGCGGGGCCGACTATACGGTCGACGAACTGATCACACAGGGCGGCTGTGACTGCGAGCAGTGACGACAGAGGCGAGACCGTGGTCGTGAGTGTGACTCGAGTGAGAACCCACGTGACAAGGACGTATTCGGGGGAGAGTACACTGACAGCGCCAAGAAGGGACGTTCGACTGCAGGTCACCAATATTTATAGTCGGCGGGCTACATCGGAGATATATGTCCGTAGCAGAATCGATTGAGACAGCAGTCGAGATTACCGCCGAGAACATCGGCGGAATCGATCACACCGAGGTATCACTCGAGCCCGGTGTGAACGTGCTGACCGGTCGCAACGCCACCAACCGCACCTCGTTTCTTCAGGCGATCATGGCCGCCCTCGGCAGCGAAACGCCCTCTCTCAAGGGCGACGCCGACGAGGGCCACGTCGAACTCACCCTCGACGACGACCACTACACCCGCTACCTCGAGCGCCGAAACGGCCAGATCATCTACGACGGCGACCCCTACCTCGCCGACCCCGAACTCGCCGACCTCTTCGCGTTCCTCCTCGAGTCCAACGAGGCTCGCCGGGCCGTCAGCCGCGGCGACGACCTCCGCGAACTCATCATGCGTCCGATCGACACCGACGAGATCCAACAGGAGATCCGCGCCCTCGAGGACGAAAAACGTGACTTAGATTCACGCCTCGAGCAACTCGACCAGCTCGAAGGCGAACTCCCCGACCTCGAGGAACGACGCGTCTCCATCGAGAGCGAGATCGAAGACGTCGAAGCCGAACTCGAAACCGTCCAAAACGAACTCGAAGAGCTCGACGCCGACGTCGAGGAGAGTCGCACCCGCAAGGACGAACTCGAACAGACCTTCTCCGACCTCCGGAGTGCCCGGCGCGAACTCGAGTCCATCGAGTACGACCTCGAGACCGAACGCGAGAGCCGCGACGAACTCGAGCGCGAGCGCGAGCGCATCAGCGAGGAACGCGAGGAGTTCGACGACGAGGACACCGAGTCACCCGCCCGTCTCGAAGGACGGGTCCAGGAACTGCGCGAGCGCAAACGCTCGCTGGACACTACGCTGAGCGAACTTCAGAGCGTCATCCGCTTCAACGAAGAACGCCTCGAAGAGGGTGGGCTGGACCTCGGGGACTCCTTCGGCACTGAAACCGACGCTGACGGCGACGTCACCGACCAACTCCTCGAGGACGGCAGCGAAATCGTCTGCTGGACCTGTGGCTCCGAAGTCGAACGCGACCGCATCGAATCCACCCTCGAGCGGTTGCAGTCACTCCACCAGGACAAACTCGGCGAGCGAAACGATCTCCAAGAGCAGATCGACGAACTCTCGACCCAGCAAAAGGAGATCCGCCAGCGCGAACAACAACGCGACCGCCTCGAGAACCGCCTCGAGAGCATCGACGACGAGATCGACGCCCGTGAGGATCGTATCGCAGACCTCGAGACCACGTACGACGAGCAAGAAGAACGCGTCGAAGAACTCGAGGACGAGGCGGAGTCCTTCGAGAGCACCGACTACAGCGAAGTCCTCGAAGCTCACCGCGACGCCAACGGCCTCGAGATCAAGATCGAACAGCTCGAGGACGAACACGAGGAGGTCGAAAACCGCATCGCGGAACTCGAGGGCACCGTCGACGAACGCGAGGAACTCGAGGCCCGCCGCGAGGAGATCGGCGACGAACTGACCGACCTCCGGACCCGGGTCGACCGCATCGAAAAGAACGCCCTCGACGCGTTCAACGACCACATGGAGTCCATCCTGGCTATCCTCGAGTACGCGAACATCGAGCGGATCTGGATCGAACGTCGTGAGAAAACAGTGCGAGAGGGCCGACGGAAGGTCGACCGGTCGGCGTTCGACCTCCACGTGGTTCGCTCGACTGACGAGGGAACGACCTACGAGGACACGATCGAACACCTCTCGGAGAGCGAACGCGAAGTGACGGGGCTGGTGTTCGCGCTGGCCGGCTACCTAGTCCACGACGTCCACGACGTCGTCCCGTTCATGCTACTCGATTCGCTCGAGGCGATCGATTCGAACCGGATCGCGGAACTGGTCGAGTACTTCGAGCAGTACGTCGACTGTCTTGTCGTCGCGCTCCTCCCCGAAGACGCGGACGCGCTGGCCGAGTCCCACAACTACGTCACCGAAATCTGACTATTATTGGGAGCGTCGTTCGTCCCTCGACCCCGCGATTCGATCGCAACGACACGTCACTGACTACAGTACTATCTCGAATCGGAACGACGAACACTCTCTTCTGAACGGAGTTATCACCGACGTCTGGTTATTTCTCTGGAACGGATTCGTCTATTCTGGATTACCACTCACTGAAAGACAGACAAAAACCTGATACGAAAGCAGCGTCAATCGAACGTCAGGTTGACGGTCTCGAATTAACGATACTGTCCGATTTCTGAACGTCCCTCTGGACACAACATTTATTTATACTCGCGATGATGTGATCTATTATGGAACGAGCACTCGTCGTCGTCGAATCGGCAGATCACGCTCGGTCGTTGATCAGTGAGGCCGGTGAACTGGCAGCCGGTGTCGGTGCCGACCTCAAACTGCTCACGCTGATGGATAAAGACGAGTACGAGAACGACCTCGAGACGATGGAGACGATCGCCAACGTCGAGGGAGTCTCGTACTCGTCCGAAGACATCAAAGAGAGTGGTCGCCAGTTCGCCCGCGACATCGCGAAAGAGGAACTCGGCGACTATAACGTCGACTACGAGCCGATCTGTGAAATCGTCGAAAGTGGTGAGGAAGCCACCGCGGTCGTGACGGCAGCCGAACGTGAGAACTGTGATTACATCTTTATCGCCGGCCGGAAGCGATCACCGACTGGGAAGGCAATCTTTGGAGACACGACCCAGCGTGTCATTCTCGACTTCGATGGCATCGTCTCGGTCGTAACGCAGTAGACGATTCACATCTCCCTCGAGCTTTCGTCTTCCGGTCACCGTGAGATACTGGTTTGCTCCATCTGACTTGGAGTGATGAACCGGTGTTCACTCGAGCAGAACGCTGTTCGTGAGCACTCTGGTGATCGATTCGGCATCACGACTGTATTCGATCCTGTACGCACTCTCGATATCACGTTTCGGTCGATTTGAACTGTCCATTCGTTTCCAATTCCAGGCTAAAATGATAGATATGTGGACCGAAACTGAGTGTATCCGAATTACAGACGTACGACTGTAACGAAAATCAGTACATCTCTCTCGAGTGCGGTCGTATCGAACCGAATTTTGAAGAAGGGGTGTGGGATAGTCACACCCACTCTTCCTACACAGAATCTATATTTGTAGTGCCAGTTAAAAGAATAGATTAGAGTTATAAAAATACTACGTATGATTGAAAACCGACTCTTATGAAAAAGCATCGAGAACGTGGAGAGCCGTCCATCAGTTGTACTCGATCCAGATCTCGGGAAAACGGACTTCTCCTCGGATCGTATAGCCGAGAACGCATCTCTCCTCGAGCGACTCGTGTCGTTCTCGTACCCTCGTTATAGAATCACACGTCGGGATCTGATTCATCGTTGCTTCGATCAAATCTAGTTACGACTATCGTCAAAAGACGTCGTTTCGGGACCGAAATCTCGATCAGTCTGGACGAGAGTGTCTTCTTCTCCCCTTACTTGCTCATATGCAACATAGCAGTAATATAGATACTAAACTCACAAAATTGATATTTCAGTAGTGCTTTCGCGTTCGTCTTCGGCGTTCAGTTATTCTGATCGTCTCTCGAGGGCCGCGTCGAGTCGGTCCCGTAACGGCCAAACGGTTCGCGCCCGTGTATCGACGTATGAAATTCGCGCCAGGTGGATGGCGGTACGCCATCCTCCCGTTGCTCGCCGCGCCGTTCGCGCTGGTCTACAGCGTTGCCGCGAGTCTGCTCGCTCTCGTCGTGGGTGCGTTCGTACTCCTGTTCTTCCGCGATCCAGAGCGCACACCCCCGCTCTCTGGGGTCGTCTCCCCAGCCGACGGCAAAGTCTCGGTCCTTCGCGAGGAGGGCGAGCAGGTCCGACTCGGCGTCTTCATGAACGTCTGGAACGTCCACGTAATTCGTGCACCCTTCGCGGGCGACGTGACCGCTGTCGACCATTCCCCCGGTGCTCACCGCCCCGCCTTTTCGAAAGACTCCGATCGAAACGAGAAGGTCCACGTTCGGTTCGCGACGGACGGGCACGCGAACGAGGGTTGGGGAGCGAGTGAAGGGAGTGAGAAGAACGAGAATGGAAACGGAGACGAAACCGAAACCGACACCAACTCCCCAGAAGTCACACTCATCGCCGGTGCCTTCGCTCGACGCATCTTCCCGTACGTCGACGCCGGTGACCAACTCGAACGCGGCGAGCGACTCGGTCACATCGCGTTCGGAAGTCGCGTCGACGTCCTCTTTCCACCGGACGTCGACCGCGACGATATCGCCGTCTCGCTCGGCGAGCGTGTAACTGCAGGGGAGACGATCGTCCTCGAGTCCGGGACGGGAGACGAACTCGAGATCGAGGGGCTCGGAGAGTGATCGGTCTCCGGTGACAGCTGGTGTCTTCTGACGGTGCTCTCGAGGTAGTTCTCGGAGCCGACTGACGACGACCGACGGACCGGCGGGGAATCGAGCGCGAGAAACGCCACACGATTTTCCCGGACACGTCCCGCGTTTTCCACCGGAAAGACGGTGTGTCATCTCCCAATCGGCTGGCGGCGGACAGGCAGTCTCTCTCGGATTTGGTCTGCGGACAGGATCGAGGACGTCCGTACGCAGACCGAGAGCGGCCCACGGCTCGTGCCGTTCGCTCCGGGGCCCGCCCGGTTCACGCTGGCAGAGTTCGAACGGTCCGCTCGGTACCGGCGTGACAGGACTCCGTCTCGAGAGACAGGAACGGAGTGGTGTCGTTGTGCTGATTGGAACGCTCGCTGTGTGTTACGATACTGTGGTATCTAAACAATACTCTCTCCATCAACTGCCCGACTGATAGTCCAGGATTTGGAAAACGGTCACCTCATCTCTCGACGGTGTGAAACGACGCTCCGATCAGTTTTTGGTCGACGTACTCGGATCGGCTGACCGATCAAATCGGGGGATAGAGCTCGGATAACTGTATTCGACGACGAGAAACATTGATCCGATAAGAGCGTCCGAATCGGTTAATTGACATGGGTATGAGAACGACTAGACCGGTGTCTCGTCGTTCGAAACCTCTCTTCGAGATGGGAATTCTTTCACCAGATATTGTGACATATGGTCAATACCGGTTACAACTACTCTTGACAGCAGTGTATCAACGGTAACCTGCGACAGTTTTGCCGTCCCCCGAGCGATCCGCGTTTTGATGGGTTAGGCGAGAGCGACGTTCTCGTAGACGTCGGCGAGTCCGGTACGATCTCGGTCAGCCGATGGACTCTCCGGACACTATCACGACCGATACTCTCTCACCATGGATACTGTTAATATGAGTTACTATTATATTGGGTGGTGCGTATGTGTCTATATGGCAACCCAGAGAAAACCGGCAGAACGAACGATAGATGCTGATCTATTCGGTACTAGCGTCCAGTTCGACTACTCCGAAACGTGGCTGGCGTACTCGATGCTCGGCTTGCGTCTCCTTCTGGCGTGGGTCTTCCTGCAGGCAGGATTGAGCAAACTTTCGGAGGGGGGCTGGACCAATCCCGGTGGGTGGAGCGCCGAGGGATTCCTCCTGGGCGGCGTTGCAGAGGCGAACCCGTTCTCCTCTCTGTTCGACTTCTTTGCTGATTTCCTCTGGCTCATCGAGCCGATGGTATTGTGGGGTCAGATATTCATCGGACTGGCACTCCTGTTCGGCGTCGCGTTTCGGTTTGCGGCCGCGATGGGTGCGCTCCAGATGCTGCTGTTCTGGCTCGGTGCGTTCGAGGGCGGGCTCATGGCTGGGTTCCCGATTGCACACGGCTACGTCGTCGACTACACGCTGGTCTATGCGATCCTCCTGTTCGGCCTCGGCGCGTGGGGTGCAGGCCGACTCCTTGGCGTCGACGCCATCCTCGAGCAATCCGATATCGTCCAGCAAAATCCGTGGCTCCGATATTTCCTCGGGTAGGGGGAATTGGTCTCCCGTCGGGTGGTTCCGACGAACAACCAGCCGTTGGCCGAGTCGTCCGATCACGGCCGAACGACTCTCTGTGGACAGCCAGCGGTGCTCGAACTCGTGGCGACGTCTTTCTCGATATCCTCACTCGTCTCGAAGCGCCGTCGCGATCGCCTCGAGGTCCGCTTTCCGGAAGGGACTGGCAGCGTCGTCGGGATCGTCGTCGTCCAGAACACCGACCGTCCAGAGAATACCGGCACGCATCTGCGGTTTGGAGGGCAGCTCGTTCGTATCGATGTCGTAGCCGACGGCCCCACAGATCGCAGCGAGGGCTTCTTTCGTGAAGGCGGTCGATTCGACGCGCTCGTATCGTCCGACAGCCTGTCGGATGTCGTTCCGGAGGTCGTCGACGGTCGGTGACATACGGAGCCTTCTCTCCGGGTTCGTTGTGTGCGTTTCGGTCACGTATCGACCTGTCCGCTCGAGACCGTGAACGCGTCGTCGACGAGCTACCCGAGTCGAGTCAGATCGGTCGCCACGGTCTCTACTCGACGTCCATCTCCTCGCGCGCTGCCTCGAGATGCCGGCGTTCGATCACGACGTCGTCCGCTCGCTCGTTGGCCTCTTCGGGGCCGTACTCGGTCGCGACCTCTCGGATCGCCTTCATCGAGGCGTCGCGGACGAGCGCCTCGAGGTCCGCGCCGGTGTACCCCTCGAGGTCCGCAGCGAGTTCGGTGACGTCGAGGTCGTCCGCCAGGGGTTTGCCGCGGGAGTGGACCTCGAGGATCTTCTCACGGGCCTCGAGATCGGGGTCGGGAACGAGGACGTGGGTGTCGAGGCGACCGGGGCGGAGCAGTGCGGGGTCGATGAAATCCTTGCGGTTGGTCGCGGCCAGCACGACCAGATTGGGGTTCTCGCGCATGCCGTCGAGTTCGGTCAGCAGTTGCGAGACCACTCGCTCGGTGACCTCGTGGTTCTCGCCGCGGGCGGCGGCGATGGCGTCGATTTCGTCGAAGAAGACGATCGACGGGGCGGCCTGGCGGGCGCGCTCGAAGACCTTCCGGATTGCCTTCTCGCTCTCGCCGACGTAGCGGTCGATGATCTCCGGGCCGTCGACGCGGACGAAGTTGACGTCGGTCTCCCCCGCCAACGCCCGTGCGAGCAAGGTCTTGCCGGTCCCGGGCGGGCCGTACAACAGCACGCCGGAGGGCGGCTCGGTGTTGGTCACCTCGAACAGTCGATCGTACGTCAGCGGCCACTCGACCGACTCGCGAAGCGTCTGCTTTGCGTTCTCTAGACCGCCGACGTCCGAGAAGTCGGTGTTGGGCGACTCGGCGACGTACTCACGCATCGCGGAGGGTTCGACGCTCGCGAGTGCGGTGTCGAAGTCCGCTTTCGTCACTTTCGGATCGCGGTTCCACTCGAGGCGCTTTTCGGCGTCGGTCGGCCGCTTTCGGATCGCCGCCATCGCGGCTTCGCTCGCGACCGCGTCGAGGTCGGCACCGACGAAGCCGTGAGTTCGGGAGGCGATCTTCTCGACGTTCACGTCGTCGGCCAGGGGCATCCCGCGGGTGTGGACCTGCAGGATCTCTGTACGACCCGATTCGTCGGGGACGCCGATCTGGATCTCGCGGTCGAATCGGCCGCCGCGGCGCAGCGCCGGGTCCAGCGAGTCCACCCGGTTCGTGGCTCCGATGACGATCACCTCACCGCGGGCGTCCAGCCCGTCCATCAGCGTCAGCAACTGCCCGACGACGCGCCCCTCCGCGTCGGCGTCGTCGTCGCGTTTGCCCGCGATGGAGTCGATCTCGTCGAAGAAGACGATCGTCGGCGCCTCTTCGCGGGCGCGCTCGAAGATCTCGCGGAGCTTCTCCTCGGACTCGCCTTTGTACTTCGACATGATCTCCGGCCCGGAGACGGTGACGAAGTGGGCGTCGACTTCGTTGGCGACCGCGCGGGCGATCAGCGTCTTCCCGGTGCCCGGCGGCCCGTAGAGCAAGACCCCCGACGGCGGATCGACGCCCAGCCGCTGAAACAGTTCGGGCTCCGAGAGCGGCAGTTCGATCATCTCGCGGACCAATTCGAGTTCCTCGTCGAGGCCGCCGATGTCCTCGTAGGTCACGCCGGAGGGACTCGGGTCGAGGTCGCCCTCGCCGTCACGCGTTCGCCCGGCTCCGCCACTCGTTTCGGCGTCGCCCGTGTTCTCACGACCGCCGGCTCCCTCGCCTGATCCGTCGTCGAAGACGAGGATGGTCGTCGAACTCGAGATCCGGACGTCGCCGGCTGGATCGGTTTCGACGACCTTGAAGGGGTCGCTGGCGACGCCCTCGATTCGGATCTGCTCGCCGGTCCGGATGGGCCGGTTACGGAGTTTCTTGTTCGCGACCCGTTCTGCGAGTCGCGATTCGGCGTCCGTCAGTGACGGTGGCGGCGAGAGCGTCACGGTGTTGGCCTCGCGGATGCTCGATTTGTCCTTGGTGCGGACGGTGACGCTGTCGCCGACGTGGACGCCGGCGTTCGCGCGGGTGTCGCCGTCGATCTGGACGACGTGTTCGGGAACGGCGGGGTCTGCGGGCCACATCTTGGCGACGGTCGTCTGCTCGCCGCTGATGACGACTGTGTCGCCGCTCAGGACACCGAGTTGCCGTCGTGCCATCTCGGGGATGCGTGCGACCCCTCGACCGGCGTCGCGTTTCTCTGCGGCCCGGACATTGAGGGTGACAGTTCCGGGTTCCGACTCGCTCATAGCCTTCCCTTTCGTCCCATCGGTCTTGAGAATTTCCCTCCAGTCGCCCAACATTTTCTCCTGGCGACGAACTCGACACTGTCGAGCACCACCCGGTCAGACGAAACCGGAGAAACGCCTTTGCCGCCGGCGCTCCTCTATACCCCCATGGTGGTCCAAACACAGCGGGACGACGCCACGTGGTACGAGTGCGAAGACTGTGGGTTGCTGTTCGACGACCAGTCGGACGCACAGGAACACGAAGAACATTGCGACGCGGAGGGCCCGTCGTACATTCAGTAACGATCCGACCGACGCACACGAATTCGAACACGGAAGCGGGCACCCGCAGTATCGTCTCCGTCGTCAGTACACGGGCTGGGCTCCGAACGGACCGGGTGGGACCGACTCTGTGACGGCCACTCGAGACACACTTTGATAAGTGCAGAGCGAGTACACGTAGCAAATGCGCCCGATGTGGAAGAATCTTCTCTGGCAACTGCTCGGGGTCCTCTGTTATCTCGCCGGGATGCTCGTCTTCCTCGTCCTCATCATCGACGTCTATCTGTCTCCACCGGCGAACTCGATCGAGAACCTCTCGAGCGAGCACATTCCGTTTTTCGGGGTGAGCTTCCTCCTGATCGTTCTCGGACGGTACGTCAGTTACCGGTTCGGTGCAGAGATCGGCTTCGGCTCGATGGGTTCCGGCGGCTATCACTCACAGCCACGCTCACAGGCCGGGGACCAGTCACAGGCCCAGTCGGTCCTCGCGAAGTACGGCTACCGGGATTCGTCCGACCCGGAGACCGACGAACTGCCCTACGAGTACGAAGACGGGGACGTCTACATCACCTGCCAGAACTGTGATACCCGGAACGAACAGGAGTTCGACTACTGCGAGAACTGTGCCGCGAAACTTCCGGAGTGAGCCGTCTGGGACTCCAGTCGCTTTGGTCCGCTCCAGTCACTCGAGCCGCGCTCGATGCTCCGCAACGAGGTCGGCGGCCTGTTCGCGGGTCTGGGTCTCCTCCCACCGGACTTGCTCACCGTCTCCGTAGGCCAGTGCGGTCTTGAGTTCGTCACGCAAGACGCCGGAATCGACCGCGAGTACCGTCCCCGACCCGTCGCCGAGTTCGTAGACGCCGAGTCGGTCGGGGGCGCGAGCGACGGTCGATCGATCGAGGTCTCGCCAGGGTTTTCGAAGTGGCATCGCTGTGAATTACGAGGTTTCGTTCGGCGTTTCGGGTTCGTCTGTCTCTGCCTTCGCCTCTCCCGCTACGTCTTCGTCTTCGTCCTCGTCCGCCGTCTCACCGACGATCTCGTAGGCGTGCTCGCTCATCTCGTCCTCCGCGAAGACGAACACTCGACCGTCGACCAGTTCCATCTCGGCCTCGACGATGATCGAGTACCCCTCCGTGGAGACGGTGACGCCCGGGAACAACTCCTCTTCGTCGGTCGACTCGAGCATGACCCGACCGACGCCGGTCGACTCGAGGATGTCGTCGTGGGTGTTGCGGTCGTTGACGTACGTCATCACGCCCTCGACGCCGTCGGGGTCGGTGACGAGAACGTGGACCTCCTTGCCGGGTGGCGTGCGGATCGACTCCTCGACGGGTCTGGGAACACCGTTGTAGAAGGTTTCCCGCCCGTCGAGGTACGTGACGACGACGCCGCCGTCGACGAGCTCGACGCCAAGCGTACTGGGTGCGACGTTGTTGCGAGCGCTCATTGGCGGTGGTTGGACGGCGCGGGGGAAAAGCGGTGCGTTCTGGGTGGTTCGGGGAGACGGCGATTTCGATGCCGACAGCACCACACTCCCGACTGGCCCCTCGCCGAGCGACGAACCGCCAGCCGTAAATACGCCCTGCGAGAGAGTGCCACTATGGACGGCCGGGCCGTAGCCCCCGCTGCTGGAACGGTGCTCAACGCACTCGCAACCGGCACGGGCTCTGCATTCGCCATCGACCTCGAGACGACAGCCACGGTCGAACTCACCGACGACGGAACCGTCAGCGGCGAGATCGCCGAGAACCCGGACGCGGACGCCGAGCTGATTGAACGCGCCGCCGAGCTCACACTCGAGCGCCACGCCGAGGACGCCGGTCTGGAGCACGCGACCGTCGGGGCACGGATCCACACGGAGAGTGCGGTCCCGATGGCCTCTGGACTGAAGAGTTCGAGCGCGGCGGCCAACGCCACCGTACTGGCGACCCTCGACGCCCTCGAGATCGCCGACGCGGTCGACCGCGTCGACGCCTGTCTCCTCGGCGTGCAGGCGGCCCGCGACGCCGGCGTGACGGTTACCGGTGCCTTCGACGACGCGAGCGCGAGCATGCTCGGCGGCGTGACGGTCACCGACAACACGAACGACGAGTTGCTGGCCCGCGAGGCGATCGACTGGTCGGCGTTAGTCTACACCCCGCCGGAGCAATCGTTCAGCGCCGACGCCGACGTCTCGGCCTGCGAGCGAATCGCCCCGATGGCCGACCTCGTCGAAGAACTCGCTCTCGACGGACGCTACGGCGAGGCGATGACCGTCAACGGGTTCGCCTTCTGTGGCGCCCTCGAGTTCTCTTCGGGGCCGATGATCGACGCCCTCCCGACCGCCGACGGCGTTTCGCTGTCGGGAACCGGGCCGAGCTACGTGGCGGTCGGCGACGAGGACGCCCTCGAGGACGTTCGAGCGGCGTGGAGCCAGCGCGAGGGAACGACGCGACTCCTGCAGACGCGAAACGACGGGACGAAGACGGTTTGAGGTAGTGAGCGTGCGAAGACCAGAACACAAGATAAAGATATGACTCGAGAGACAGAGAACACAGCTACGATGGACGAAACGGACCTCGATGCCCTTCGCGAGGAGATTCAGGAGATCGACCAGGACATCGTCGAGTTGATCGCACGACGGACCTACGTCGCCGATACGATCGCGCAGGTCAAAGCAGAGGAGAATCTGCCGACGACCGACGAGCAACAGGAAGAGCGGGTGATGGAGCGGGCGGGAGAGAATGCGGATCGGTTCGACGTCGACGCGAACCTCGTGAAGGCGATTTTCCGGTTACTCATCGAGTTGAACAAGGTGGAGCAAAGAGAGAACCGGTAGCAGCTACTCTACCGGATGATTTCCACTAGTACGACCGTACTTCGAGGTCATCGACACGGTTGAAATGTTTGGTATTTCTCGTGATAATCGGTTCATCGTTCAGGAGGGCAGTTGCTGCGATAATACAATCCTCCCGCTCGATCTGTTTGCCGCCGTTGATTAGTTCACCGGAGAGTTTCCCGGCTTTTCGCATTACGGCCTGGTCGGCACTTACCACGTGCTTCGTTTCCAGTACGTCGAGGATACGTTCTCGTTTCGTTTCTGGCGCTTGTGAACGGGCGACTCCCTCGTAGAGTTCGAGCACCGTTACGGAGGATACTTTCTGTGGCCGTGATTCCTTCTCAACGATGCCGAGAAGCCGTTTTGCGTTTTCGTCTCCACGTAACAGGTCGATGATAAACGATGTATCCTGAATCATTCCGCCTTCCTGTTACCAACAGCTTCGTCTAGCTCCGCTGTGAGGCGGTTACTCCGTTCTTTGGACCGAGTGCGCCCCTCCTCGATAGCGCTTTCGAGGTCCGTAGCCTCCTCCTCGGAGAGGATACCTGCGACTTCATTCCACGACCGTTCTCCTGCGAGGCGTTTGACGGTTTCACTGAAGCTCTCCCCTTCTTTCTTTCGAGCCTTCAACCGCTCGTAGGCTTCTTCGTCGAGTGAAATCGTTTTCGTCGCCATTGTAATACACAGTACTACATGCATACTTAAAAAAGGATTGCGTATATATCGTGCTTGTTACGAACGGTGAACGACCGGCTGGAAAAGCGGCTAAGTACGTAGAACTGTGTAACGTAAGTTATCGGGCTGAACAAGGTGGAGCAAAGGGATAGTAGATCGCACTAAGCGAGTTTTTGAAAGCGTGTATCGCGTGATTCACACTCAGAAATCTTCCGGTTGTTGTTCGGTTGGTCGTATCGAGTGTATGAGCTGTGATCGATCACCGGAGCCAGCGGAACTACACGTGTGTATCGAACACCGTATGCATCCGCTCGCGAAGCGAGCGGTTCACCGCCTGCGAGGCCGAAGGCCGAGCAGTCGGCCTTTTTCATCGACGTTTTTGCGGCGAGTGGTTCGCCTTGGCGAACCCGAGGCGGAAAAAGTTCGTTCCCTATACAGATCACAGCAGATACGTCAGTCAAGTCCGAGACTCAGTTTTAACGCTTCGTCCACCGCCTCCATCGTTTCTGTGTCGAGGCTTCCAAGCACCGAGTGAATCCGTTTTTCGATGGAGACGACACGAATTTGATCGAGGCGAACAGACGAATCCTCCTCGAACGGCGACTCTGTTGCTTCGACGAGAACCTCGAATGGATAACCTCGATACGTCCCTGTCGCAGGGGCAACGATAGTCGTACTGGCATTTTTGTTCCCAACGTCGTTCTGGACAACCACTGCGGGACGGGTTTTCTTCATCTCGTGGCCTTCCGCAGTATCGAGTCGAACGATAACAACGTCACCGCGACGAATTTCCGAGTCCTCGCTCATTTATCCAGCCCGTCCCACGCCTCGTCCGATGCTTCGTCCAACTCTTCTGCAAGCTCTTCCGCACTCTCAGATGCCTCGCGGTACGCAGCAGCCAGTTCATCTTCGTTGGGATGGTCAGATTCTACCTCGACGACGGCGACGGTCACACGCTTGTTCGCGTACTCCGTTCCGAGATAAATTCGACCTCGGTCATCGGTCTCGTTAGTTTGTAGGTCCCGAGCATCTACTTTCGTCATGTTACCGACTTTGACCCACTGCTGAATAAGTATTGCCCACTATTACCCACAGCAGATATTTTCTGTGACTCGTATCATGGATTTCAGCTACCTGAACAACGTGGAACCGCGCGAGAATCGCTCAATGCGCTGTTTTTGCGGGTCTCGATCAATATCACTCATGATAACTGGGAGCAACACGATGGTCTTTCAATTCGAGGTCATCCCCTGTCGGTCGGTTCGAGTGGGACTCGTTCTACTTCGATGTCTTCGTAATCTTTCTCGGAAGAGAGTACGTCCATCCCTCGCGTTTCTGCAGTCGCTGCGTGGAACGCGTCGAACGGCGTCATTCCCTCATCGTAGTAGTTGACGGCTTTCAGCACTACCTGTTTCTCTTCTTCGTTCCGCACAGAGACGAGTTCGAGTAGGTTCGCCACCAGCGGAACGTAGTCGAACTCGTAGCGCTCTCGCACGAGGAGTAATTCGAGATACGAAAACGGTGACGCTTCGACGTCGTACTCGACGAGGGCGTCCTCTGCGGAGCCCTGCACCCAACCGGAGTCTTTCGCGAGTGCAAGCAGGAAATCCGTCTCGACGTACACCGTCATCTGTTTCCGCCGCTTTCCTCGGCCTCGTCTTTCGCCTCCGCCTCGATGTCCTCTCGGATTTCCTCGACCGATGCATCACGGAGCTCACCTGCTACCTCGCGGACAGCGGTGAGGGGTCGTCTGCAACCGAAATCAACTCGAGTTTATCCTCGTAGGTGACGATGTGATACTTCTGACCGTACTTCTCACGCAGTTCTTTTGGAAGGTATAGCCGTCCCCGCCCATCGATTTCTGCTGACAGAGACGAGGATATGGTACCACTGTCGACGAATCTTACCACCGAACCTCGAGTACTGATATTCAATAAAACGCTCCGGAAGGTTGGACAGTAGATTTCATGCGTGAACAAGATAGAACAGAGGTGGTCGCTGATAGCTCTGCGTGGGCTTTGAGCGCGTGTACCACCCGAACAGTCTCCAGAACCGTCCGGTCGCTGTTCAGTTCCCGAGGGTGCGTCAGGGACGTACCTACAGCCGAACAGTTCGATGACCAGCACTCTTCTCTCTCCGACGGGTCGTCGTCGATCCACTCGCTCTCCGTTCGCTCGCGGTGAGCGTACGCGGTCCACAGACGGATTAGTGGCCGTAGAACTCCCGTCGCACTCGTCCGCTTTGTAAGTCGAGAACATCCAATGCTCTCGAGGACTCGACCAACGCCTCGCTGAGTGGGCGAGCGGCCGAACTGGCGGTGGTTCTATCTCCCCGATGTGTCGTTCGTTCTCCCTATCGGTTTCTTCGAGCACGTC
Source organism: Natronoglomus mannanivorans (assembly GCA_025517485.1). GTDB lineage: Archaea > Halobacteriota > Halobacteria > Halobacteriales > Natrialbaceae > Halomontanus > Halomontanus mannanivorans. The sequence continues at coordinate 25,142 of JAOPKB010000027.1, forward strand.
CGTCTCACGTCAGTCACGCCCACAAACGGCCTCACTTGAATACGAATATTATATATTTTAATGTTATTATAATAGAAACGTACATAACCCACGGAGGCACTATCTCGAATCGAACGACAATGGCCGAATCAGTCAGCGACACGATCCAGAATATTATCGCGACCGTCACTCGAGTTGACACCGACGAATTCGACGGCGACACACACTTTCAAGACGACCTCGACGTGGCGTCCCTCCAGATCGTCGAGATCGCGGAGTTGACGATGCAGGAGGTCGATGGCGTGGTCGAGATTCCGGACGACGACCTCGTCGAGTTGGAGACTGTCGCCGATTTCACGGCGTACGTCGAAGAACGTGCCGAGCCGAAAGCGGCGAACTAGTGGCCGGGCAAAACAGCCATGACTGACGTCGTTATTACGGGAGTCGGTGCGATCACGCCGATCGGTGCGTCGGCAGACGAGCTGTGGACGAGCCTGAAAGCCGGAGTCAGTGGTGCGAACGAGATCGCTGCGTTCGATCTCGACCAGTACGGGCTTTCGACGTCTGTGGCCTGCGAAATCACGGATTTCGATCCGGCCGATCACGACGAGATCGACGAACGGACGACCGGCCGCTTCGCCCAGTTCGCGACCGTCGCGGCGATGGACGCACTCGAGGACGCCGCTCTTGATCCTGCCAGTGAGGTCTGGGATCCCGACCGCGTCGGCGTTTCGATCGGTACGTGTACGGGCGGCGGGCTGGAACTCTTCGAGGACACACGGCGGATGGAGGCGGGCGAGCAGTCGCGGTTCTACAGTTCGCTCGTGGTGCTCTCGAATCTGGCCGCGGGGACCACTAGCATCGTCGCGGACGCCAGAGGCCCGAACAGAGCCCCCGCGACGGCCTGTGCGGCCGGAACGCACGCCCTGACGGCGGCTGCCGACGACCTTCGCGCGGACCGAGCGGACGTGATGATCGCTGGCGGCGCCGAAGCGCCGATACTGCCGCTGTTGCTCGAGGGATTCGAGTCGTTGCGCGCCTACAGCACGGCCGACCGATCGCCAGCAGCACACAGTCGACCGTTCGACGCGGACCGCGACGGACTGGTCTTCGGTGAAGGTGCGGGGGTCCTCGTCCTCGAGACGCGCGAGCACGCCGAAGCTCGCGGTGCCGACATCCTCGCGACGCTCGCCGGCGGCGCCATGACGGCGGACGCCTCCCACCCCATTCGGCCCAGCGGAGACGGACTCGCCCGAGCGATGGAACAGGCACTCGAGGCTGCGGAACTGGCCCCCAATTCGATCGATCACGTGAACGCGCACGCGACGAGCACGCCGAAAGGTGACGCGGTCGAGGCGGCGGCGATCCGAGACGTATTCGGCGCCGACGTCCCGCCCGTGACGGGGTTCAAGGGCCACCTCGGCCACTCGTTCGGTGCGGCCGGTGCGCTGGAGGCCGTCATCGCGACGCAGATGATCCAGGACGACTACGTTCCGGGGACCCTGAACCACCGCAAGAGCGACTGTGACGTTCCCGTCGTCGGTCACGGCGCGGGCTTCGAAACCGACGTGAACGCCGTGCTCTCGAACTCGGCCGGGTTCGGCGGCACGAACGGATCGGTCGTTCTCCGGGCACCGAGACCGTGACCGTGCTCGAGGACGCTTCCGAGGTCGCGATGGCCCCGGACATCGACGTCGGCACACCGGCGGGTGTGTTCGTCCGCTCGGGTATCGACGAGGTCAGTATCGGCCGAGTGAGGCGACTCCTGGGAGAGTACGACCCCTCGTTTAGAGACCGGGTGTTCACGAGTGCCGAGCGACAGTACTGTGAGAACACACGATATCCAGCCCAGCACTACGCCGCGCGATGGGCCGCGAAGGAGGCGTTCGTGAAGGTACTGGACGCTGCCGCGCCGAGTCGGCCGCTGACGGCCGCCCAAATCGGCGTCGTCCGAACTGACGACGGACCTCGTCTCGAACTCGAGGGTGACGCCGACGCCGCCTTCGCCGAGACGCTCGTCGCGAACGACGTCTCCGACCCGACCCGATGTGACGTGAGCGTGAGCCTGACTCACGACCGGGATGCGGACGTCGCGGCGGCGTGTGTCGTCGTCGTCGGTCTGACCGACGAGAGAGACCGGGAGCGGAAGGGAGGGAAGGCGCGTGAGTGACGACCGCTTTCGCTTCGACGTCCCCACGGCCTTCGTCTTTCCCGGTCAGGGCAGTCAGAAACCCGGCATGGGAACGCCCTTCTACGAGGGTTCGGCTCGCGCTCGAGATGAGCTCGAGCGACTCGACGAGGCGGTCGACTTCGACCTGCTCGACCAGTGTCTCGAGGGGGACGCCGACGCCCTTCGACGGACGCGAACGACCCAGCCGACCGTGTTCGCGACCGGAATCGCGGCTCACGCCGCGGTCGTCGAGCGGCTCGGGTGCGTGCCACAGTACGTGACCGGGCACAGTCTCGGCCAGTACACGGCGCTGGCGGCGGCCGGCGGGCTCGACCCCGAAGCGGGAGTGGCGCTGGTCCGGAGACGCGGCGAGGTGATGGAACGGGCGTGCGAGGACGTGAGCGGACGCATGGTCGCAGCGCTTTTCGTCTCCCCCGAGGCGGTTACGAGGGTCTGTGCGGACGACGACGAGGTCGACGTCGCCGGGTTCAACGGTCCCAGACAGACCGTGATCAGCGGGACCGAGTCGGCCGTCGCAGCCGTCGTTGGGACGTTGCGGGACACGACGAGCGGCCCCTGTCGGTTCGTCGACCTAGAGGTCAGCGAGCCGTTTCACTCACCGGCAATGGCACCGGCCGAAGCGACGTTTGCCGACGAACTCCGTGCGTGTTCGCTCGCGGACGGCCTGCAGAGCGCCGTCGTCTCGGATACGACGGCGAACGTGTACGAAGCGCCCGAATGCGTGGTCGGCGACCTCGAGTCACAGATCACGGCCACGATCGACTGGACCGGCGTCGTCGACACGCTCCGAGAGCGAGGCGTCGAACAGTACGTCGAGTTCCCGCCCTCGGGGACGCTGGGTACTCTCGTCGCCGAGAGCCATCCAGATGCGAGGATCGTTACGCTCGAGTCACCCGCGGATATCGCCGAAATCGTGCGATAACGAGGCGGAGACGTGGAGAGGGACGGACGTAGACGTAGACACAGACGCGGATACTGCACAACGAGACGACGACAAGACGATGACACACGACTTCACGGACGACATTGCGATCGTCACCGGCGGAACGAGAGGTATCGGACGCGGAATCACGAAACGGTTCGCGAACGCTGGCGCGACCGTCGTCGCGACCTACTACGACGACGAGGAGGCGGCCGCCGAGATGGAATCGATCCTTGCCGAGTACGACGTCGACTTCGACGTCGTGCAGTTCGACGTCGCCGACTACGAGGCCACGAAAGCGGCGATCGACGACGTCGCCGACGAGTTCGGCGCGCCGACGATCCTCGTCAACAACGCCGGCGTGATGGGCAGCGACGTGCTCTTTCGCATGGAGAAAGCGGACTGGGACCGCGTTCTCGAGGTCAATCTCGACGGCGCATTCAACTGCACCAAGGCCGCGACGGAGTACATGCGACGGGAACACGAGGGAGCGATCGTCAACGTGTCGTCGATGGCGGGTCTCCGCGGATACTCCGCACAGGCCTCCTACTGTGCGAGCAAGAGCGGGCTGATCGGATTCACGAAAGCCGTCGCTCGAGAGTACGCACGACACGGAATTCGATCGAACGCGGTCGCGTTCGGCTACGTCGACACCGAACTTCTGGAAACGGACGGGATTATCCAGTTCGCCGACCGAGACGAACTGACCGAACAAATCCCGCAGGGACGGATCCCCGACCCCGACGAGGTATCGGGTGTCGTCGCGTTTCTCGCCAGTGACGACGCGAACTACGTGACCGGTGAGGTGATTCGCGCCGACGGTGGCCGACTCTCCTGAAGGCGAGTCTCGCAGCGTACTCTGCCTTACAGCGAATCGTACTCCTCGGGTGACGTCAACGTCCCGTCGTCGTCCATCGGCACGTCGTCTCCCGAAGTCTCTCCGAGACGGCCGGCCGCGGATTTTCGGCGGCCCTCGGCCGGTGTGAGGTCACCGGCAGCCCCGAGGCCGTGAGAGTGCATGTTCAGATAGACGGCTTCGTACTGCTGGTCGTCGATCAGGTACGTCTCGTGCCAGATGCCGACGTCGTCACTCGCACCGACGGTCTGCTGGAAGTCACCGATCGCGGGGTAGTGTTCGCGACCGGGGTCCCACGCGTACTCCCGGAGTTTCTCGAAGGAGTCCCAGTACTGGATGTAGACGTGATTTCGGATCCCGAGCTGGGACTGGTAGCCGAGGAAGCCACTCCCCGGGTCGTCTTCTAGCTCCGCGAGCATTCGGTTCATAGCGAACGGGATCGGCAGCCACTTGTGTATCTTCCAGAGTTTGTGGACGCGCAGTCCGAGGACGAAGACGACGAACTCGCCGTCGATCTCTGCAGCCATTCGTCCGGGGTGGATCCTCGACACGGGTGTGTTCCTCACGGAGACGTAGCTGACGAAACAGGATAAATTTATTGAATATAAACCGAATACAACCGGCAGCTACGGAGATGATCGTGGGGGACAGTCCGGCCGAAAACACCGACGAAATCACGACTCGCGTCACTTTGGTAACAGCAAGACCACGGTCGTCGCGTTGTGGAACCCGCTGAACTGTTTGCGTCCCATTCCGATCTCTCCGTAGGTTTCGAACCCGACCATCGGCATGTTCAACTCGTCAGCCATCGCGTCGATTGCAGCGGGCAGTTCGTCCTCGAGTACGATCGATCGACAGGCGCAATCGTAGACGAACGCGCCGGCCATCTCGACGTCGCCAGCTCGCTGGCGTGCCGATCGAATCGTCCGGCGTCCGGACTCGATCTGTGCGTTCGGCCGCCCGTGCATGACGCGCATGACCGTTCCTTCCGGAATGCCGACGGCGAAGTGAAGCGGCCCGTCCTCCGTTTCGATCCACGGCCAGCGCATCTTGTAGCGGCCGCCCTGATCGAACCCGAACTCGAACTCGCACATGATCCGCTGGAGGAGCTGATCGCTCGGATCGAGGTCGTCGACGGTGACGTCGAACTCCTCGCGAACCTGTTCTCTGACGGCGTCCTTCCAGACCCGAAAGGCGGGTTCGCCGTCGAGTTCGTACACCAGACTGCCGTCCGATCGGGTAACCTCGACCGGCTCCGAGAGCGGTTCGTGGCCGTGCTCGACCGCGACGACGGGCTGTTCTTTCGACGCGATCAGCCCGAGTACCACGGCGTCTTCGGCGACCGTCTCGTCGTGGAACACGTGGGTTCCCTCGAGGTGGTGGTCGTCGGTCGCGGCTCCGCCGGCGACGTGGACCGACGGGCCGAGTTGTTTCTGGGTGATCAGCGCGAGTTCTTCGCCGACGCCGCTGAGTCCGTCGTGGAGGTTGATCGCCGCCATGTGGGGGTATCCCGTGACCGCCGTCGGAAGGTCGGTGGTCGCTTCGCGGACCGCCCCGGGGACGTCGTCGCTGAGACCGGTTCCAATTCCTGTGAAGAAGGCTACCGTATCACTGGCGACGAGTCCGACGGCGACGACGCCTCGTGTGACCTCGTCTTCGGTGAACGCCTCGCCGGTCGAACAGCCGATCAGCGGTGGCTCGCTGCCGATGACCTCGACGATCCCCGCGATGACGGCCTCGTACTCGTATTCGATCGAGCTGAACACTTGACAGAAGTCGACGCGCTCGCTCGGCAGTTCGGTCAGCGCCCGTCGTGCGGCCTGCTGGCCCGCGGCGTACCCGTCTTCACCAGCCGCGAGTGCTGTTCCGATCGCGGTGTCCATGTTTACATCTGTTGTCGTACCATCTAATAACACCTGTCATCTATGAAAGGAAATGGGTTTTCAATTTCAGGCCACGGGCCGGACGCTCTCTCGGTCGACGAACGCGAGAATCACGGATACCGTGGACCGACACCGACACGAGACCAACCGCGTCGATACCGAGCGCCTGAGCGCTTCGAACGACCCCATGCGTTTTCTTCCCTGACGTCGTGTCAGTCCTATGGCCCTCTCGTTCTCACTCTCACTCTCATTCTCGTTGCGGATGGGATGGCGTCACCTCCTGTTCGCCAGCTGGCCGTTCGAGCCGGCCGTCGTTGCCGCCCACCTACCGCCGTCTCTCGAGGTCGACACGTACGACGGACGGGCGTGGCTCTCGGTCGTCCCCTATCTCAACGTCGACGTTCGCCCGCGTTCGATTCCGGCCGGCGGGTTCGCCCTGCCCGAACTCAACCTGCGAACGTACGTCACCTGCGACGGCGAACCGGGCGTCTACTTCTTCAGTCTCGACGCGCAGGGAATCCTCGGTGTCCTCGGCGCCCGGCTCTTTCATCACTTGCCCTACTACTACGCTCGAACCGAGCTACGGGCCGTCGACGGCGAGATTGCCGTGACGAGCGAACGCCGCCATCCGGGTGAACGGCCGGTTCAGTTCGCCGCGACCTACGGGCCGACCGGGGAGTCGTTTACCGCCGCTCCCGACTCGAGGGCCGCGTTCTTGACCGAACGGTATCGATACTACACCGAAGATCTCGATGGCCGGCTCCGGTACGCCGACATCTCCCACGATCGCTGGACGCTCTCGGAAGCCGACGTGTCGATCGCGAAAAACACGTTGTTTCGTGCGAACGGGTTCGCCGAGCCAGATGGCGATCTCTACGCCGGCTCGGATTCGGCTCCGAAGTCGAATTCGGCCCCAGTGTGCTACTACAGTCCTGGAACCGATGTGACAACAACACGGTGTCAGTACTGGGAGTGACGGATGCTGGCTGTGCCACCCTCCGGAACCGAGAACGACGATCACACTATCGAACCGAGTAAACTACCCCGCCCTACTCGCTCCCTCGGGCCTTGGGGCCGTCGGTCACTCC
>JAOPKB010000028.1 GCA_025517485.1 Natronoglomus mannanivorans
GTTGCGATGCGAATGCCGGTCAAAACGTTCACGAAAACGCGACAATCTCCGTTGAAAGCGGGTCATGACTGGTCGAAAATACTTCTCAAACACATCAAAAAAGTGATTTCCAGACCGAACGTCCAAAATAAGGTCGAAAACAGCGCCGCTACCTACAGATATCTCTCACGAGATGCAAACCAGAACGCGAATTAAATGAGTGTGATCAGTTCCTCACCGAGCCACTCGAGAAATCTGGAGAGGGTGATACGGGGTTTCTTTCTCGTTTCAATCACCCCAATCCGCTCCTGGGCGAGAAAGTCAACCAGTAGCCACAGATTGTAAATGATACAGCCAAATGCAAAATGGAACCATCTGACTTCGATCTCCTTTGACGTCGTCCACGCAGCACACTTCTTCACCGATGAGTAGGAGTTCTCAATTGCGGCTCGATCACTGTACTGCTCAATTTCCTTTCTCGCCCAACGCCGATCCAACGCGACCTCATCGCTCACTTCGAGATTCGTGATAAACGGCTGCGGAGATCCTTCTTCATTTGCATCGTCGTCCTCATCAGGGGGTAGTACCACAATATTCGTGTAGACTTTCGTGTTCGATACATCGTGCTTCACCGGGCCGTGGATGGGGAAGTCGTTTTTGACGTATAAGGCGGTATCATTCTCTTCATTGTACCCACTCTTTAACTGGTCGAACCGATTACACATCGGTCCGATCCGATGTTGGTCTTTCACTGCCGGGATAACGTACTTCAAATCCTTGTTTTCGAGCGTGTAAATCACGTCTGCGGCATGAAACTCCCGGTCAGCGTACACCATCCGAATGTTTACGTACTTCTCGGCGATCGAAAGGAGTCGCCGGGCGACATCTCCCACGTAGTAGGACTTCTCATCACCAGCATAGGCATCGGTGTCAGCGTAGTCAGTACTACCGAGCGGACAGACACCAACGATATAGTGCGAGTTGTCTCCGACGATGACGGCTGTCGCAAATTTGTGACACCACCTGTATCCCTTGTCTTCAGGTGCTCCTTGGACCCACACTACCTCATCTCGATCCCCGTAGTACGCGACATACGTGATATCCAGTGCGACTTTCGCTCTGATTCCAAACCGTGACCCGTTCTCGTGTTCGAGTTCGTTGAGTCGGGTCTTCACGCGCGTGTACGACTTTCGTAATGCGAAGTTCATCACCGTCGAAATCTGATCAACCGACATGTTCTTCATCGATTCCAGCAGCGTCTCCCCAGATGGACCATCCTCGTAGAAGGCATCATCTAGATCCGGATCTGGGTTCTTCAGATCACCATGGATTATTCCTGCATCGTTTGCTGCCGATTGCTTGATTGCTGCAATCGACTCCAGGACAAGCAACTCCTCTTCGTCATAAATGGCGTCGTCTGGACGCGGAATCGATAGTGAGGGAATGATACTCCGTTTCAGTTCTTCGAGTACATCTCGTCCTTTCTTTCGCAACAGCCGTTGCACCGTTCGATTTGACGGAGGATCATCGGTGGTATCCTTGTGCTGTTGCTTCAGAAGATCACAACCAATAGGCGCACCGCGTTCAATCGCGATCGATTGAATATCGTCCGCAGTTGATTCCACAACCGATTGGAGGTTCTCAAATCGGCCCTCAAGTCGAACCGGTTTACATGTACTTTCAGAGGGGAGATTGTCTGGGTCGAACCCAAACGCCTGTGCAAGTTTCGGTCGATCCTCGAGTCTCCCTGGAATGCTTGTAAGCGGGTGATCCTCTACAGTTGCCCACAGATAAGCGAGGAACATGGGGCGAAATGGCGTCGAAGAAGTCCATTCGGGACATGTATCCTGGTGTTTGTACCGGTCTACGTCTAGCTCATTGGCGAGCGTAATCCAGTCGCTCTCCGCCTCAATGAGTTCATCAACTTGTCTCGTTAGAGCAAGCTGGTACCGGTCATCAGTCTCACTCATGGCAGATTTCTCACTTGTATTCGACTGTGTGCAGTCGGCAAACCGTGTGAGGGCAGATCATGTAGTAGACTGTAGATACAATTTGAACTGGTTCATTGGGATGTCGGTTCTGGAAATATGTTCGGAATTGAGCCACATAAGCGGAATTAGCGAACCAGTATTCAGACTATATGATGATACAGCATTCACTCTAGTTCATTTTGTACTCCAGTATATTATAAATCGATGTATAGGATGAATAGATTTCCAACACAGAGTAGTACCTAATGCCAGACGATGTTCGGGATACGTCTCCAGACTTCGATGAAATCGATTACACCGAGCTATCGGACTTCTTTGACCGAAAAGGAGCGGTTGAATTGATCTCGCTACTTAATAGTGAGGGGTATCGGTTTGACGAAATCGACGATCTATTGGATGTAAGCCGTGGCTATCTCAACGATCGGAGGGACGAAGCGGTCCACCTCGGACTGATTGTCCCAGATCAGGCGTATCGGGATGACACGCTCCGTCGCGTGTGGACCTTGACTGCGTTGGGCCATTACATCAGACAGCGAATGCGTCATCTTGGACTCACAGAGAGTCACGAACGATTGGTGAATGCAAGACGGGAATACACTGATCGCAAAGAGGAGTTCCTTGAGTGGGTTGATGATCCAGACGAAATACAAGAGTATACAGAAAGGATGTGGAAAGATCACCGACCACATCCATCGGAGTTACCCGAAGAGATGAAGGATGTCTTCCGGCGAATTGACGAAGACCAGTTCTGATTCGATACGAAACGGTTCCGCGTTGTCGGCGTCCACAACGAGGACATCGACGACTACCGTCTGTACATCACGAACCTGCCTCAGGAGGAGTTTCTTCCGGCCGATCTAGCAACGATCTATCGATGTAGATGGGAAGTAGAGCTGTTGTTCCGGGAACTCAAGACTCAGTACGAACTGGACAAGTTCGACACGACGAAGAAGCACATCGTAGGGATTCTGTGGTATGCAGCGTTGTTATCCTTGGTCGTGAGTCGTGATTTGCTCGGTCTGGTCATCGAGCACGCCGATGATGGGGTCGTGTTCCCGCCAGAACGCTGGGCGGCGACCTTTCGGTCGCACGCCCAGCTCATCCTCCGCGAACTGGGAAATATCTCGCCTACTCACCGCCGCCACTGCTCCAACGACTGATCGAAGACGCTCAGAAGATCCACAAGCAACGACCAATCTTTCAAGAACAGATCGCTACCACCATCCAACCGACCCCTGAGGCTTAGCTAAAGACCAATGACCTTCCAGATATATAGCAATCCAAATCATGTCGATTGTTTCACTCTTTTGGCGTAATGACAAACACGGGACAACCAGCCCGTTGACCGATCCGGTTCGGAATTCGTCCGAATATCCGTTCGGTTAGCGATGGCTTTGTACCACCCATTACGATTGCATCATGATTTTTCGCCCGCTCGACAATCGGATCAATGGGATCGGACCCAACCACTGTTTCACTCGTAATTTTCTCTTCAGGGACTTTCGACGAAACGAGGACATCGGTCACGTAGTTGAGCGTTGCTTGGCCGTGGGACCTTTTGGATTCGGATGGGGCGACGTGAAAGAGTGTGACTCGCTGGAGTCCCTCGAGTGAGAGCGACGTAATGAATGTGGTGATCCGATCGATGTTGACGACGCCGCGGATCGGAACGAGGAGCCACTCGATCCGTTCCGTGTACTTCGGGACGAGGATCACGTCACACGCTTCGTCGCTCCGGAGCTTGTCGACCGTTTGCTCGCGAGTGTGCGTATAACGGATTTTCGGCTTGACCGTCGCGCCGGCATCGCGAAATCGAGCGGCGAGATCATCGATCACATCCGCAGCGCGGCCATCGTCGTGTTGTTTGGCCTGTGACAGTGCGGTTTGCGTTGGGACCTCGTAGATCCCCGCTGGGACGACCGTGGTCTCTGCTAGGAGGTCGATAATGACCTCGGGCACGTCGTCTTCCTGCGGAAGATCTACAGGAACGAGGACTATAGTAGTCACTGTACGTTGACTCTATGACTGCATGGCACATAATCATAGGGGTGACCGAAGCTGCGTTTAGCGGGATTCGAAGTTGCGGATCGACGCGTACTATCAGAGAATAGTGTGGCAAACCGCGAAATACTATACCCTGGAACGATAACATACAGCTAATGGAACAACATGGGATCGCTGATCGGGGACGTCTCCGAGTGGAAAATATCGGCGGGATCGACGACTGCGAGATCGAGTTTTCGCCGGGTGTCACTGTTCTTACTGGGCGGAACGCGACAAACAGGACATCGCTTCTGAAGGCGTTGACCGGCGCACTCGGTGGCTCCGCGGCAACGTTAAAAAGTGATGCAGACGAGGGTGAGGTAGAACTACAGTTAGGCGACGAACGGTACTATCGACGATTGGAACGAACACAAGGCGGCGTTTCGGTCGAAGGCGAGCCGTTTACGGAAAACGAGGAAGTCGTCGATCTCTTCGCATCGCTTCTCGAATCGAATCCTGCCCGTCGAGCGATCGAGCGCGACGACAACCTTCGGGAGATAATCATGAGGCCCGTCGACACGGAGGCGATCGAACGACGGATCGACGAACTCGAACAGGAGCGATCACGGCTCGGCAACCGGATCTCCGAACTTGATGACGAAATTGAACGCCTCCCGGCCCTCGAAGAGCGCCGAACCAGACTCAAGTCCGAACTCGAGGACTTGGATGGCGAAATTCAACAGCTTCGGGAGACGGTCAACGATCACGAACTGGATCCGAACAACGCCGACGCCGCTCGGGAAGCGGTTTCCGAACTCGAGGAGACACGACAGGAGCTACAGCAAAAACGAAACCAAGCAGAAACACAGCGTGAGAGCCTAGATGCACTCCGAGAGGAGCGACAGGAACTCCAGACGGAACTCGACGAATTGGAACAGGAGGCGGCGACGTATGCGGACCTTGACGAGCGCATCGAACGTCTGCAAAACCGGGAGCGCGCCTTATCGGATACTATCTCGGATCTCTCTGCGATCGTCGAGTTCAATCAGAACCTCCTTTCAGGGGATACAAATCCAATCGCCGAGACCGAGGACACAGACGTCACAGCAAAACTCAACCCTGCCAGCGAATCAGTGGAGTGCTGGACGTGTGGGAAGACTGTCGAGCGAGAGACGATCGAATCGAAACTCGAAGAGCTTCGCAATGTGGTGTCTGAAAAGCACAATAAACAACAGGAAATCAAAGACGAGATCGCCGAGTTGAGGGACAAACGCAACGAGCGCGAGCAGCGAAACAAGCGACGGGAGACGATCGAGCGATCGCTGGAGGAAATCGAAGCCGAAATCGACCGCAAGAAAACTCAACTCGAGGCGACCGAAGCGACGATCGATAATTTAGTCGAGGAGCAGGAAGCGGCCCGCGAGCGCGTCGAGAAAACGGAGGAACTACGAAACAGCGAGCTGCTGGACAATTACGAGCGACTGAGCGAACTCGAATACGAACGTGGACAACGCGAAACCGAACTCAACAACGTCGAAGACGAAATCAGCCGTATCGAATCGCTGAAACGGGAGCGATCACAGCTAGAAGCCCAGCAAGACGAGATTCGCGAAGAACTCGAGGCCCAGCGGACACAGATTACGGACCTCGAGAAAGAGGCAATCGATGCGTTCAATGAACACATGAACGCCGTCCTGGAATTGCTCGAGTACGAGAACATCGAACGAGTGTGGATTCAGCGAAAAGAGGGGGCGGAGTTTCACTCGAGTCACGGCGGCTATCGCGGTGGCTCGGTGACGCAGTTTGATCTCAACGTGGTCCGTGAGACTGAGGACGGCTCGGTGTACGAAGACTCAATTCAGCACTTCAGCGAGAGCGAGCGAAACGTAGTCGGACTCGTTGTGGCGCTAGCAGGGTATCTCGTTCACGATGTTCACCAAATCGTTCCCGTAATGTTGCTCGACTCGCTCGAGGCGATCGATTCGGAACGGATTGCGGCGCTAGTCGAATACTTCAGCGAGTATTCGCCGTTCTTGCTCGTCGCACTCTTGCCGGAGGACGCGGAAGCGCTCGACGATTCGTACGCGCGTCTCCCGGCGGATAAGCTGTCCTCGTAGTGTTTTTTGTTCGTTTTCGATGGGGGGAGGACAGAAATCTCTGGAACCCGATTCCACGGCCCCAGATCCTTTACGAAGTATATGCTGTAAAGGTCAGTACTAGCGGGGCTTCGTCCTCCGTGTCGGTGGGCTGTCCGGGGGAGGTAGCGGATGACGAGCGATGAAAGACAATTTCAAAGAGGTTCGGAAAGCGGGTAATGCCGTAACACCTATTACATATTATCGGATCAGTTGATGCATGTACATTATCATCGTCGGAGCGGGTCGTACGGGAAATGCCGTCATCGGTCGTGCGACCGCGGAAGGACACGATGTCGTTGTCATTGAGGAAGACCCCTCCGTCGCCGAAACCGTCAGTACGGAGTTCGACTGTGAGGTGTTAAACGCCGATGCGACGTCACTCGATATTCTCAAAGAGGCCGGTGCGGCGGAAGCGGACGCAGTTATCGTGACGACCGCTGACGACTCGACAAACCTCATGGTGACGATGCTTGCTGACAAACTCGAGGTTGAATCGCTGGTCTGCTCAGTCAACGATCCCGATAGCATCGATGTTTTCCGTGAACTCGGAGTCAACATCGTCGAAAGCCCGCACGAACTTAATGGCCGGTACCTCTATCGGGCAGTGCAACGACCAGCGATTAAAGACTTCATGCAGATCGGTGGCGGCGCGGAGGTGTTCGAAATTACTGTTTCGAGCGGTGCACCGATCGCTGGAAAGACGCTTATCGAAGCAGACAGTGAGGGACTCTTGCCGGAAGATACGATCTTGGTCGCGATTCAACGCGAGGACGGACTGCATATTCCACGTGGACAAACGGAGGTGCTGGAAGGCGATCTTCTCACCGTCTTTTCCAGCGATGGGGCTACCGCGGAGATCGTTTCCCCGTTTACTGATTCAGAGGAGACAGAAGAGTAATTACAGCCGAGTATGCCATGGCTATCGATAAACAGAACGAATGACCGCGTCCATACGATTTCGACCACTGGAACCCCAGTATTGTAGCATCGGTTCCAATTCACACGACCGAACGGAGACAACGTACAGTGTAACTCGTCGTGAGACCACCAGTGGTCAATGCTGGAATCGAGAACCGTGGCTCAAGCAACGCAATGAACAAATAACACACAACTAAACCAAGACCAATCCGTATACCACTATGTCAAATATTAGACGGCTCAAACTGTCCGCAATCTTTCCACGGACTGGAAGATTCGCTGAGTACGCTCAACAATTCGCTGACGATTCGGATGTCAATTCGGTGAACACAACGTTGATTCACGCTACTGATCGGATCCTCTTTGTTGTGGTTACGGTTGAGGGAACAGATATCGACCGTGAGGAACTCTACGAACAAATTCGGAATTTTGGCGGTGCTGTTCATCTACCACTCGAGGTTGACTGTGGATCATATACGCTCGATTCGGACGATAGTTACGGCCCGGATCTCGATTGGACGTCCATTGATCGCAACGGCACACTCGAACTGTAAGGACCATCGAACCCGTGGGTCTGGGTTGCATCGATAGCTCCCAGCTACCAGCGACTCGGCCCCAGGCGAACAACGACCTCAATTGAACAATATGCGATCGAGAATCGGCCGAAGGAACGACCCACGGCGTGTTTTCTTCGAGTGAACCAGCAGTGTCGGTTGTTCGATCGCTGCTGCGAGCCGATCCGAGCGTCGTTCGATTAGCAGGTCCGGTAGCCGACGGTGAGTGACCGTACTCAGAACGACGACATCGGCCGATCCGAGTGCCTGGGAAAGTGCTTCGACGTGATTGTCGCTTCGGACAACCGTTGACTCAACAGGGACGGTACAAAGGTCATCAAGTTCGGCATGGTAGTCCCCAATCGTCTTGGTTAGTTCGTCTGGTGCGTCCGCTGAGACTGCAAAGAGAAACCGGAGACGTGCGTCGAGGACATCCGCTATCGCGTCTGCGAGTTCGACCTTAAGGGGATCGTTGAACGGACTCTGGTCGGTGACGATTGCGATTTCGTCGATGTCCACTCGGTGTTCGTGCTGGACAAAGACGACGTCACAGGGGGCATGCTCCATGATCCAATCTGTATCGCGACCGAGCAGCGTTCTGAGACGGCTCGTTGCGCGTCGACGGGCCAGAATGAGATCCGCATCGGAACGCCTGGCGAAGTTGACCACGGCGTGACGGGTGTCGTGGCTGACAATCTCACCGACCTCAACGGGCACCTCGAGGTAGCGAACGAGTTCGTCGGTCCGTTCCTCGAACTCGATATCGGCTTCCGAGACATTCTCAGCCGCAGTATCGAGAGGGATCTGGTCGGGTACCTCGTCAAAGCGAACGACCCGAATATGTCCACCGCGGCGTTGAACGATCGGTGCGGCTAGCTGGATCAGGGCATCTTCCTGTTCGCGGCTGACGTCGTGGCGAATCGGAATCAGTATCTCGTATTCGTCCTGTCGTTCGAGTTGTGTTTCGGTGTCCTCAACGTACTGCTTGCCTGCCTGACGGCGAGCGAGGCCTTTGGCGACCCCCTCACGCTCAATCTGGTCCTCGGCGTAGAGTTTGAACCAGACAAAGCCGAAGATGACGATCGCGATCGAACCAATAATCTCCTGAGCTTCCATCTGCGTGATGATGAAGAGACCCGAGACGATTCCGAATAACTGGACCCAGGGATACCCCGGCGTGAAGAAGTCCGGATCGTACCATTCGAGGTCGCGCTCGCGGAAGGCGATCAGTGCCCCGCAAACGAGGACGTAAACGAGGATCTGGAAGGCGCCAGCCATCTTGGCAATTTCGTCGACCTCCAGGGTCGCAACGATGAAGATGATGATTGCGCCGGTCGTGAGAATGGCGACAGTCGGCGTGTTGAATCTCGGGTGGATGTACTCGAACTTCTGCAGAAAGAGCCTGTCGCGACTGAGTGCGAGCGGATATCGGGAGGCAGTCAGGATGCCGGCGTTGGCCGTGCTGACGAGCGCGAGGACGGCAGCGAAGATAATTCCGGCGACCGCAAGGGTGCCGACGGGGACGCCACCAAGTGCCGACTCGGCAAACAGCAGCTCGGTCGCGCGTGCCATCGGCTCGTTATGATCAGCCAACTCGTCGGCTTCCATCACGCCGACAAGAACGAACACGAGTAACGCGTACAGGAACGCAGTGACACCGAGCGAGATAGCGAGGCCGAGCGGAAGGTTTCGTCCGGGATTTTCGATTTCCTCGGCAACGGCGGCGACCTTTGTGACCCCGGCGTAGGAGACGAGGACGAGTGCGGTCGCGGCGAGAATACCGTCGATCCCCTCGTCGAAGAAGCCATCGTAGTTCGCGCCATCAACTTGCACAATCGTCGTGGTGACGAATATGCCGAGAATGACGAGCATGATGACGACCATAATGGATTGAATGCCACCGGTTTGTTTGACGCCAATCAGATTGATGATGATGAAGAGAATCGCGAACGTGACTCCCAGCGCGCGAACCCCAGGAATCGGCAACGTTGCACTGAGACCGGGAATCGCCAGATTCCACGTTGGGAGTGAGTAGATGAAATTAATATAAAACATGCCGCCGTAGAGCGCGAGTGACCCCTTCAACATCAACATCAGCCAGGTTCCGAGGCCGGCGATCGTTCCGAAAGAGGGACCGAGTCCTCGTTCGATAAAGACGTAATCGCCACCTGCTTCAGGCATCGCTGTGCCGAGTTCGGCGATACTGAGTGCGGCTGGGACGACCAGAATTGCTGCGATTACGAATGCCAGGATGACTGCTGGGCCTGCTTCTGCCATCGCGACACCCGGGAGGATAAAAATGCCGCTGCCAATCATCGCACCCATGCTGATCGCAACAACGGCAAACAGCCCAAGGTCTCGCTCAAGATCTTTCGTCATCGCTCGGTTGTTCTGAACGGACAGTTAGATAGTTTCGGGTTTTGAATAACACAATTGATTGATATTATTACATTGGCTCGAACATGGTCACCTGGAAAGTCCTGAGAGAATTGACGACTCGGAACTGCGCGACATAGGCTAGTGCGGCGCGTTACGAACCCCATGCGCTTTTGGTTTATTGGATATTATCAGGTTCTAATGAGCCAAGAGCCGAAACCCGATTGCTGTAAGGTGGGTCGAACGATTGCAGCATACAACCTCTTCGAGTTCAATAACGAGCTTCGTAGACGGAAAGAGTCCGGGAGCAGCCTTCGAGAGCTGGCCGAATTTATGAATACACGTGTTGTCGAACGAGCGCTTGAAGACGCTGGTGTCGACATCGTTGGTGACCCCGATGATATTTACGAGAAACTCACTGACGACGATGTGCGGTCGAGCCAGCGAAAAGAACTCGAGTCCAAACTGCAACAACAGGGCGTCGACATCGAGCAGTTGCAATCGGATTTCGTCTCCCACCAGACGATGAAATGGCATTTAAACGACTGTCTGGACATCGATACGAGCCGTGCCGCGACGATCGATTTCGAGCGGGAACGCGGCACAATTGAGTGGTCACAAGCTCGCTGTGAGAAAGTCATTTCCCAGTCGCTCAGCCGGCTCCAACAGGCGAATGAACTCCAGACTGGATCCCTCCACATTACACAGACGGTACGCGTAACCTGTACTGACTGTAACCGAACGTACAAAATCAACGATCTACTCGCGGAACGAACGTGTGAGTGTTACACGGACGATGAAGCCGAGATGCGGTAACGCTGCTAACCGACACGCGATATTAGCGTCCGTAGTCAGCGAAGCCCACCATACACTCTCGTACTACCCGAACCGGAATTCTTTTTGTGGTTCCAGATGTCGGTGCAATAACGAACGATCGTCCTGCAATGAGTACAATGATCCAAATCAGCAATTCCGTGGAGCAAAACGAGCCGGGATGGGCGGCAGACACAACGGACACGATATCGTGTCGCTATGCTGAGTTACGTGCAAAATGATGTCCGATCTGCAATCTCGGCCCGAGCAGCTCTGTTCGCTCTTAGAGCAAACGGAGTCCCTGTTGATCGTCTGCCACGACAATCCGGATCCGGACTCAATTGCGAGTGCGCTTGGATTGCGCCGCCTCGCAACGTACGCCGACGTCGATCAGGTTACAGTCACGTACGGGGGCGAAATCTCCCACCAGCAGAACCGGGCGATGGTCAATACGCTCGATATCGGTATCACGCACTTTGAGGACGTCAGTCTCGATACGTTCGACCGCATCGCGTTCGTCGATCACAGCGTCCCGAACCGCAACAATCCGATTCCACCGGAGACGTCGCTGGATATCGTTCTCGACCACCATTCGGTCAACGATGTCGCTGCGACGTACACGGATCACCGCCCGGAGGTTGGCGCAACTGCGACGCTCGTCTCGAGGTATCTCGCCGAACTTCCGGTCGAACCCAAGGAGCGGCTCGCGACGGCGCTACTGTTTGCGATCCACCGTGAAACGCTTGGCTTCACACGGGGAACGACGCCGGCCGAACACGAGATGGCCGGATATCTCCATCCAATGGCCGACCACGAGACGATCCAACTGCTGTTAGACTCCGTCTTTACGCCCGAAACGCTTACTGGGATCGGTGAAGCGATTCTCAATCGCGAGGTCCGTGGTTCCTGTCTCGTTTCGACGGTTGGCCGAACAACCGAACGCGATACGTTGCCCCAAGCCGCGGATTACCTGTTGAAACTCGAGGGCGTGAGTACGACGGTCGTGTTCGGTCTCATCGGCGATGTCGTACATATTAGCGCTCGCACCCGAAACTCACAGTTGGATATCGGCGCGTTGATGAACGAGACGTTCGACGACATCGGAAGCGCCGGGGGGCACAGCGATATGGCCGGCGGACAAATTCCGCTAGGGCTGTTCGCCAGCGATTCGACACACATCGATGCCGTCGAAGAGATCACGATCGAAGCCGTCCGATCACGCGTGTTCAGTGCGCTCGATAAGTGGGCGGACGAGTAATTCTGTCCCGTTCGGACAACGACGATCCGAATGGCGGCTCATGCCCAAACCCAACGAAGCTGTAGCCATCGCTGGTCACCGCCCTGGAGTCTCGCGTCGCCGTCCGCCGCTTAATTGGTAAGGCCGGCGTAGATGTACTCGAACACCGCGATGGTTACGATCGCCAGCACCAGGAACACCGCACCGTTGACGTAGCTTCCATCCGTGAGCCTGGAAACCCCCATTAGTGCGAGCGGCCCGGCGACCGTAAACGTCCAGAGGAAATACAACCATCTGGTGAGGCTCATACGAACGCGTTCTAGAGCCGATGACATAAGCCTACTGCCGTAATTTACAACCTTTACTCTGTAAAGATACCGAATCGGCGAGAAGGGTAGTTCGATCCGAGGACGTCAACGGCGACTCGACGGGTGTATGCGGATGACAAAAAGCGGCTGGTGGTGTGTCGTCGTGACTGCTGTCGTGCCGGCCCTATCGATAATCGTCGCTCACCGTGTGTGTCGTGATGACGCCGTCGCTGCCATCGCTCATGATACCGACGACTTCGACCGTCTCGCCGGCGTCACAGTTTCCATCCAGTGTGATGGTTGCCGTGTCACCGACCGTGCTGAGGGTGTGATCGTCGGTGTCGGCGGTGAGATCCGAGCCACAGCCCCTGATACCGATCGGTTGACCGTCGTCGTCACCGTACTCCGTGGCGTCGAGATCGAGGTTGCCAGCGCTGTGCAGACCGATGATTAGCACCTCGTTTGCGTCGTGTTCCGTGATGCCGATACCTGCTCGGTGTTCGTCGCTGACGTTTCCAAGGACGACGAACCCGCCCGTTACCGTGATGATGGCTACCAGAAGGACCGGGATCACCGGGGAAAGGCCCCGATCCGTGTCTGACGTTCGATGGTCGCTCATGTGTATATCACCGCCACGACCGACCGAGATGGCCGATAGCAGGACTGCGAATGGCAGTCGCTGCCAGGACCTGCTCGTTTCGCTCGGTCAGCACTCTCGTGACGGACAGCTAAACATACTGTCGCAACTGGAGTGAAGGTACCGGACGCTCGAGACACAGTATTCCTCGTCGATCGCTGGCTATTCCTGATCCAGTCGATAGCTGTCCGACTCGGGGGCTGAAATCCACGCATCATCCGTCGACGTATCGGCGATGATGACCGTCGGCTCGCCGTCGTCTCCCTCGTCGATCGCACACATCACGTCCTCGTCCTCCGATGGGGTTCGCGCTGATTCTCGGCCACGCTGGACTGAGACGGCCCCGACTGGCGGCCATTCGCCGAGGACGTGCTCAAGTCGTCCATGGACGTCTCGGGAGCCGATCGCGACGTCGTATTCGGTGTCCTCGAGTTTAGGATAGGAACGGTTCGCGGTCGGATCGATTGGAATCGTCCGTCGGACGAGTGGTTCGAGCAGGGAGAGACACGTCTGTGTCTGGCTCTCGCCGTCGTCACAGTACGCGACGTCGACGGTTGCGTCGTACTCCCGGGCGAGCGCGCGCGTCGTGATTGCGGCGAGACTGCGATCCTGAACCGGCGTATCGATCAGCAGGAGGATTCGGTCGGGATGGAACTGCGTCGATGCCAGTTCGACGCCTGGCCCGTCCGGTTCGGGGACGTAGACCTGTCCGACGCGATCGATTGTAAAATCGACGAGGACGTCACACGAGACGAGCTCTCGAAGCGAGTCGGCATCAACGCGTTCGGTCGGGGTGACCGCGTCCTGGTGGAGCAACAGCGTATCGACGGCCGAGTGTTCCGCGACGTCGACGATCGCTGACTCGGGTTCGTCTGCGATGACGAACGCGGGATCGATCGGCTGAAGCCCGGACGGAACGCTGGCCAGTACGTCCTCGAGCCGGCCGTAGGCCGCCCGTGTTGGCTCGGCGAGTGCAGCCAGGGAGGACCCGTCTTGGCCGACACGGTCTTGGGCCGACGCCGTCTCGGTGTAAATCCCGATAAGCGAAATCGCTCCGTCTTGTTCCTCGACGACGGCGCTGGCTTTGCGGAGTAGTTGTATCGTTCTGGTTTCGTCGAGGTCCGCATCGAGGTCCACCGGGACGACAATCCGGAGCGTATCGTCGCGCCATTCGAAGGCCGCGTTCGAGTCTCGTTGATCGGTGTGTTCCGCGGCGATGCGTTCGATCGGAATGGCTGTAGTTTGTACACGCATAGCTGATTGAGAGACCCACGACTCTATCGGACGTCGGTCAGATTTGCTGTTCTAAGCCGAGTGGTAAATCGATTACGGTTGTGGAACTGAACCGAATTCGTCGGGACGGAACTACGACGAGCCGATATACAGATCGCGTTGCGCGTAGAGATAGACGCCGATGAGAACGAACAGCAGGACCAGCAGGAAATCGACCGGCTGCTGGGCGAGCGTACTGAGGATGGCGACAGCGAGCAGTACGTACGTGGCCTTCCACGCCCATGATCGGGTTCGCCAGAGGCCGATACCGACGACGGCGTAGCCAACGGAAAGGAGTGCGATGCTGAAACTCGCGACTCCCACGCCGACCGTCAGCGGCCCCGTCAGGATGATCTCGACGAGTTGTACACCGTTGAGGAGTGCAAACAATCCGAAGACGATACAAATGACTTTACTGCCAAGCGGCGGGCTCGAACGACCCATATCTTCCGTTGGGAATAGAGGGGAATAACTGTTAGTGTCGGGGAACGTCGCGATGATGAAGACGCCGGCAGATTATTGACGTTGGCCGAACCCCGACCTGGGAGAACACTCATCGAACGTCGACCGACTCTGCAGCATAGCGAAGTCGTGGTCGACTCGATGCGTATCGAAAGAAGCAGAACCGTATGTTCGAGCCGAGGACGGCCCGACCGACGCAGACACTGCTGGTCGGCGGGGCGATCAGCTCGGTCCGGCTGTCAGTGGGCTATCCGTGGCGATACGGTCGTCGGGTGGTCATGACTCCGGGGGTACCTCACCACGCCATTTGTGCATCAGCACCGAACACTGTGCTTTCGCGGCGATCGTGTCGGTTTTGCGGCCGAAGAGTGACTTCGTCAGCCACCAGCCACGCGACGTGCCGATGACCATCAGGTCGTAGTCGGCCGACAGTCGGCCGAGTCCCTCGGTGACGTCGCTCGCGTGTGCGAGTTCCGCATCCGCCTGCACACCGTACGCTGCGAGGCGCTCGACCGACCGTTCGAGGAAATCTCGACTCTCCTGTTCATCCCCGTCATCGACGAGAGTCGCGACAGTCACGGACGCGTTGGTCCGATGGCTCATGATCGCGAGCATCTGCAGCCGATTCTCGTCCGGCGGCACGACGACTGGAACGAGTATCGAGTCGGTGTCCATCGGGTCCTCGTCCGCACGGAAGACGACGACGTCGCAGTCGGCCTTCCGGAGGAGTTTGTCCACCAGACTCGAAACCGAGTCCTTGTCGGTCCAGCCGATCAGGATGGCGTCGGCGTCGTACTCCGACGCTTCCTCGAGGATCCCGTTGACCGCCGAGGACGCGGTCCGGATCGTGCCGGTACTTTCGATGTCCTCCTCACGGAGGGTGTGTTGGCTCTCGGCGACGCTGGCGGAGCCGGTCCGCCAGTTCTCCTGGGAGCCGACGAAGCTCCGGTCCGTCGTCACGTGGGTAAACCGGACGGTGCCTCGTCGCGGGTCAACGAGGATGCTCGAAAGCTCCGTGAGCATGTTCGGGTCGGATTTGTCGCCGACCGGAACGAGCACGCGTTCGTAGCCGATATCATTTGGGTTAGTCATGCGCGATCACGTGTGGTGGTGTTAGCTATCGTCAGCATCGTTGGTTTCCTCGGTGTCTTCGCTGTCAGGAGTGTCTTCGAGTGCGCCCTGTGCCTCGAGTTCCTCGTGGACCATGAGGTTGAGTTCGAGTGCGTTGACGCGTTCATGGCCCCAGACGCCGAGCCATGGGTCTTCGGTCGCTTCGTTGATTATCTCGTGGAGCTGGTCCTCGGAGATGTCAGTCTGATTGGCGACGCGCGGCACCTGGTACTCGGCGGCTGCGGTCGAGATGTGGGCGTCGTAAGCCGAACCGGATTCGGCGACCAGGTTCGCGGGCACCTCGTCGTCAGGCGTCTCGTACTGCGAGAGCGTCTCGAGGTCAGCCCGGACCCGTTCGGAGAGCTCCGGATTCGTCGAGCCCAGTTGTGCGCTCCCGGAGGTCATCGCGTCGTAGTCGATGTGTGACGGTCGGGTCCAGAAGTACTCCGGATTGTCCGCACCGAAGTCCTGGCCGATCTCTGCGGAGCCGACGACTTCACCATCGTGGGTGACCGGACTCCCGGACTGCTGGTCCGGGAAGACGGCTGCACCGATCGCCATCACGGACCCCTGATAGAGGAGTCCGAAGATGAGCAAGCTTGCGACTACGATACGAAGCGGAACGAGGACGTCGTCGAGATTCATTATTGGAACACCCCCATGAAGACGAACAGGAGGTCAATTGCCTTGATGAAGACGAACGGTGCGATGAGCCCGCCAAGCCCGTAGACCACGAGGTTCTTCCGGAGCAGCTCGGAGCCGCTCTGGGCCTCGTAATCGATCCCACGAAGCGCAAGCGGGATCAGCAGCGGGATGATCACGGCGTTGTACACGAGCGTTGCAACGACTGCGCTCTGCGGTGTCGAGAGGTTCAGCACGTCCATCGCCGCCAGTCCTGGCAGCGCGGCCGCCAGAATCGCCGGCAGTAACACGAAGTACTTCGCAACGTCGTTGGCGATACTGAACGTCGTCAGCGCGCCGCGGGTCATCAGCAACTGCTTACCGATCCCGACGACCTCGATGATCTTCGAGGGGTTCGAGTCGAGATCGACCATGTTGCCGGCCTCCTTGGCAGCGTTCGTACCGGCGTTCATCGCGAGACCGACGTCGGCCTTCGCGAGTGCGGGCGCGTCGTTGGTCCCGTCGCCGGTCATGCCGACGAGTTTCCCTTCGTCCTGTACCTCCTCGACCAACTCGATCTTCTCCTCGGGGTCGAACTCGGCGTAGAACCGGTCGATCCCGACCTGATCGGCGACCCACTTCGCGGTGCGCTCGTTGTCACCGGTCGCCATGATCGTCTCGACACCCATCGTCTGGATCTGTGCGATTCGATCCGCGATACCGGGTTTGAGTTCGTCCTGTAGTTCGATGATGCCGATAACCGTCTCGTCGACGGCGACGGCAAGCGGCGTGCCGCCGTTGTCACTGATACTATTCGAGACCGACCGGAGCTTGCCGGGGACGCTCGTCGCGTACTCCTCGACAGCGTCGACTGCACCCTTCCGGATCTCGGTGCCGTCCGGCAGGTCGATCCCACTCATCCGCGTCTCCGCGGAGAACGGCACGAAGTTCTCCTCCGAGAGGCCGATCGTTCCGAGGTCGGTGTCGACCTGTCGGGGTGGTTCGATCGACGAGCCAACTTCGCCACCGTCGGCGCGGGACTCGTCGCTCATCTTCTCGGCCAGTTCGACGATCGAGCGACCCTCGGTCGTCTCGTCGTACAGCGACGACTGGTAGCTCGCTCGCACGACCTCCTCGTCGGTCGCATCGCCGAGGGGGTGGAAGTCCTGGGCGACACGCTCACCGGTCGTGATCGTCCCCGTCTTGTCGAGGATCAGCGTGTCGAGGTCACCTGCAGCCTCGACCGCACGACCGGACTTCGCAATCACGTTGCGCCGCGTCACGCGAGTCATCCCGGCGACACGAATCGCCGCGAGCAGGGCACCGATCGTCGTCGGCATCAGCGCGATCAGCAACGCGATGAGTTCCGCGACGTCGAGGCCGGTAAAGCCCGTGATGAACGTCGCGAGGTAGTCGCCGAAGAAGTACATCGTCGCGACCGCCACGACGAACATCAGCGTCATCCCCGACAGGAGGATCGTCATCGCGATCTCGTTCGGCGTCTTCTGTCGGGTCGCGTCCTCGACGAGGTCGATCATCTTGTCGAGGAACGACTCACCCGCCGCCGAGGTCACTTCGACCTTGATGCGGTCGGAGAGGACTTCCGTCCCGCCGACGACCGACGTCCGGTCGCCGCCGCTCCGACGGATAACCGGGTCGGATTCGCCAGTGATCGCGGACTCGTCGACGGAGGCACTGCCGTCGATAACTGTCCCGTCGCGCGGGATGACGTCACCTTCCTCGACGAACACGATATCACCCTCTTCGAGGGCGCCACCGTCGACCGTCTCGTAGTCATCAGCACCGACGTTCTCGACGGCGACGTCCGAATCGCGAAGGCGTTTCGCCTCGGTTTCGGTCTGGAGTTCTCGAAGGCTATCCGCATGTGCCGCGCCCTCGAGTTCGGCGTAGGCCTCCGCGTAGTTCGCAAAGAGGATGGTCGACGCCAGCAGGACGGTGATGAGTCCGTAGTAGACTCGCGAGCCGCTGGCTTCGAATAGCGACGGGTACACCGTCAACAGCAGGGCGACGGCTGTTCCGACTTCGACCACGAATAGCACTGGGTTTTTCACCAGGTGTCGTGGGTCGAAGCGCAATATCGACTGCTTGATCGCTTCACGTTGTTGGTCGAAATCTATCGATTGTGTCGTTGACATTCGTTATCCCTCCAGGAAGATGTCTGCACCGCTGAACAGCTCCCCGATCGGACCAAACACCAGTGCCGGCAGGAACGTCAGCGCGCCGATGATGGTGATGACGCCGATCAGGAGGAAGAGGAACGCGGGACTTTCGGTGTCCAGCGCCCCCTCTCCCTCGGGGCTGATCTTCTTCTGTGCGAGCGAGCCGGCGATAGCCAGCTGTGCGAGGATCGGCACGTACCGGCCGAGCATCGTCTGCGTACCGTTCACGACGTTCCAGTACGGCGTATTATCGCCGAGCCCCTCGAGACCGCTGCCGTTGTTCGCGGTCGCCGACATGAACTCGTAGAGCATCTCGGAGAACCCACGGAAACCGGGGTTCGCGATCGCTTCGGTCCCCAGCGACGAGATACTCGCGTGGGCCTGTGGGATCAAGACCACGAGCGGTAACCACAGCACGGCGAGGAAGACGTATCGTATCTCCTGCCACTCGAGTTTCTTGCCGAGATACTGTGGTCGCCGGCCGATCATCAGCGCACCGATGAAGGCGGTGAGCATGACGAACATCAGGATATTTAGCAGACCGGTCCCGACCCCGTTGCTCACGTTGTTCATCGCGAACGCGAACAGCAAGGAGAGCGTCCCCATTGCCGTCCAGCTGTTGTGCATACTGTTGACCCCGCCGTTGGTCGTCGACGTCGTCGAGAGGCCCCAGATGGCGCTCCCGGTCGGACCGAAGCGGGTCTCCTTGCTCTCCATGTTGCCGACCTCCTGGTCGACGCTCAGGCCGTTCGCCTCGACGTCCATTGCCGGGTTCGCGCCGGTTTCACCGGCGATGCCGGCGCCGGTCAGCGCCATGAAGATCAGGAAGAACGCCGCGACGAGGACGACCCCGTGCGTGCGCTTCCCGACCCAGACGCCCCATGCGTAGATCGCACAGAACGTACTGACCGGCATCGCAAGCGTCAGCACCAGGTTACTGAATGGCGTCGGGTTCTCGAACGCGGTCGCTGCGTTCGCACCGTTGATCCCGCCGCCGTTCGTCCCCCACATCTTGATTGCCTCAATACCCGCGTGGGGACCGATGCGGATGTCCTGGACGCCCATCGTGAGCGTGTTCGCGCTCAACTGTCCGCTCAGGATCGTCTGGACGGATCCCTGGGACATGAGGATAACCGCGATCAGCAGCGCGAACGGGAGCAGGAACCGAACCGCACCGCGAACGACGTTGGCGTAGAAGTTTCCGAGCAGCCCGTTCTCCTCGTTGTTGAATGCGCGAGCGAATGCGGGCATCAGCGCCAGCCCGGTCGCTGGCGTCAGGAACATCGCGATGCCGATGGCGAACGTGTGGGTAAACACCGACAACGTCTCACCGCTGTAGTGTTGCTGGTTCGTGTTCGTGGTGAACGAACTCGCCGTGTGATAGGCGAGGTCCCAGCTCTGGCCATCGACGCCGACGTAGTTCATCGGCAAACCATGTTGGAAGAACAGTACGGCGTACAGCCAGACCCAGATGATGGCATTGAACACCAACACCGCGAGCCCGTACTGTTTCCAGTTCATTTCCCGGTCCGGATCTATCCCGGTTATCCGGTGAATGGCACTCTCGATCCGTGAGAATACTCCATCCAGTCGCTCGAACCACGCGAAATGCCGTGGGAGCGAGTGGGAACTGTTCGCCTCGTCACGGTACACCCAGGCCAGGTACTCGCCGACCACGTAGATGAGGACGGCGGCCAGCCCGAAGAATACCGTATACTCGAGTAACGGATGTGGGTTCGCCATATTAGAACCTCGTTGGATACAACATCACGTACGTGAGGTACGCTATCACGCCGATCGTTACGACTGCTAACAGCAGTTCTCCAGCTGCCATGCGAGTGGAGCGAGAAATTCGATACCATAAATAGATTTCGATTCTCATGGAGAAGATTACAAGGTATATATTGTAATCTTCCATATTATTTTCCCCTATTTAGTGACGAAAGAAATGTGCTCCAGCAGGTATATTACAAGTTAAATATTGTAAAGTAACGGCACTGGTGGGAATTGTGCGCGCCGCTCTCGAGCGGCGGGCCAGTCCGAGGCAACCGAACTCGACACTCGTGTTGATACTCGAGAGCGGACAAGGAGAACTTTACAGAGTATATGTTGTAATGATTTGGGTTGCTTCCATGCTTGCGGACGAGTGATGCTCCAGTCGACCTCATTACGGACGGTTTACATGCTATACAATGTAACTTTCCAGAACTGATTCACGGAACCGTAATTTCTGAACTCGTGGGATGAGGGATCGAAGATAGGATAGGTTTATATTATCGTATCCAGAAGGGTGTCGGTGGGAACGACAATGCGCAGTCACCGCCGAGAGCGCAGTTCGAGAGCCGGGTCCGGGGACCGGACGCTGGCGATAGCCATACTGGGGACCGCGCAGCCATCGTTCCTGCTGGGATCGGAACCAATCGATCCCGCACCCGCCGCGCGCGTATCACACAGCAGCCGCTCGCGGGCAAACTGCGTTCTATCGACTACTCACTGGTGATCCACTCATGTACATCATTATCATCGGCGCCGGAAACATCGGCTCGAACCTCATCGATCTCGCAGTGTCGGACGGAAACGACGTCGTCGTTATCGAGAGCGACGAGGAACGAGCGAACGCCGCCGCCGCCGAGTACGACTGTCTCGTCCTCAACGCGGACGCGACGAAAAACGGCTCGCTCAGAGATGCGGATATCGACCGCGCCGACGCGGTCATCAGCACGACCGACGTTGACGCCGTCAACATCATGGTCATGTTGCTCGCACAGGAACACGATGTCCCGAACCTGGTCAGCGTCGTTCACGATCCCGAAAACCTCCCGATCTTCGAGAAAATCGGCGTCACGCTGATCGAGAACCCGCAACGGCTGATCGCCGATTACCTCTACCACTCGGTCCGGTATCCCGGCGTCAGCGACTTCATCGACCTCGATGACGACACCGAACTCGTCGAACTCACCGTCACCGAGGACGCGCCGATGAGCGGCCAGCTTCTCGAGTCGGCGAACGAGTCCGGAACGTTACCCGACGGTTGTCTCGTTGTCGCCCTCAAACGGGGCGACGAGATTCGTGCACCGAAGGGAGACACGACGATTCGTACCGGAGATCGAGTGACGGTGTTTACGGACGACGTATCGCTTGCCGATGCAGTTGCGGCGTTTACCGGCGACCAGCCATGAGACAGCGATACGCAGCGGTCGGGCGGGACCTCGGACGGATCCTGCAGGTCGTCTCGCTCATGCTTCCCGTATCGATACTGATTGCGATCGTCAACGGGGAGTTCTACGCGGTTCCCGCGTTCGCAATTTCGGCCGTCGTGATGGCCGGCGTCGGGACCATACTCGTCCGCTGGTTCCGCGACGCGCCCTCGCCGGGTAAGCTGGAAGCGATGATGACCGCCGCGAGCGCGTGGGGCGCACTCGCGCTGTTGGGCGCGTTGCCGTTCTTCCTCATCGCGTGGACGATCTACCTCGATCCGTTCCCTGCATGGGCGAACACGCCAGTCGTCGACGAGACGACGGACGTCTTCCGCCGCCCAATCAACGGGATCTTCGAGAGCATCAGCGGTTACACGAGTACCGGACTGACAATGGCCGTCGTCGAGGACGAACTCCCGCGGTCGCTGCACTGGTGGCGCTCCTTTACCGAGTGGATCGGCGGCGTCGGCGTGATCGTCCTGACGGTCGCCATCCTTGCGAGACCGGGAAGCGGATCGCTCACCCTCTTCAGATCCGAAGCGCGGGAGAAAAAGAGCAAGATTCATCCAAGTGTCGTCTCGACGGTGACGGAGATCTGGAAGATCTACCTCGGATTCACGATCGCTTCAATCGCGCTGCTGCTGGCCGCCGGGATGCCGCTCTGGCCCGCGATCAACCACGCGATGACCGGCATCGCGACGGGCGGGTTCTCCGTCCACGCGGAGTCGATCGGCGCCTACGGCCCGCTGATCCAGTACGCCGTCGTCCCCATCATGGTCGCCGGCAGCATCGCGTTCCCCGTCCACTACCTCATCCTGAAAGGCGAGATTGACAACTTCTACAAGGACATCCAGACCAGGTGGATCTTCATCTGGTTCACGATCGGGTCGCTCGCCCTGACGTTCGTGCTGACCGCGAACAGCCAGTTCGAGACGCTCGAGCAGAACTTCCGCCACGGCCTCTTCCAGTTCGTGTCGGCGACGTCCAACACCGGATTCGGGACCGCTGCGATCGGCGGCGGGACCGAACGAGCTATGTCGGCCGGCGCGACCTTCATCATCTGTCTGGGGATGTTGACGGGTGCTGCCGCCGGCTCGACCGTCGGCGGACTCAAGTTGATCCGCGTCGCGACATTGCTGAAGGGGACGGTCTGGCAGGTCAAAGACGTGTTCACGCCGGACAGTGCGGTTCGAAACCTCAAGCTGGGCAAACGAACCCTGTCGGAGGACGAAGTACAGCGAGAGTACACGGAAGCGGCCGTCGTCTTCGTACTCTGGATTATCTTCCTCATCGTCGGCGTTGCGGTTCTGCTGTGGCTGCTCTCGCCGGCCCATCCGGCCGAATACGTCATCTTCGACGTGATGAGCGCACAGAGTAACGTCGGGCTCGACGCCGGAATCACCGGCCCCGACATGCCCGACGCAGCGAAGGTGATGCTGATCTTCAACATGTGGATCGGCCGACTGGAAATCATTCCGGTTGCGGTGCTGCTCGGCGCCGCGTTCCGTCGGCTAGACCTGTACACGTAACCCATTGGAGGGACGAACCATGACACCTGAAAATGAGAAACCAAATCCCCCGGACGAACTTCCAACGGATGCTGTCGAAGTACTGAACCAGTTGAACGAAACCGAATTACGAGCTGTCATCGACTATGCAAAACAACGGTACGAATACACCGATTCCGCGCTTAGGGAGCGAATAGAGGCAGCTCCAGGTGAGGAAATCGTTTCCATCGAAGAGGATCGGTGCTACACGAGAGTTGTCAAACGACAGCCTTGTGGAAAAAACTGTGACGACTGTCCACATGGACCATTCTTGTATCACGTACGAGAGGAACCGCGCATAGACGGTGAGACAGAACTACACTGGACCTATCTTGGTCCGGTGAAAGAGCAGTGATTCCGGTCAAATATGAACTTCAGTCATACTGATCGTCACTAGTTACCAACCCCTGATAGTACCACTAAATCACAGACATATGAATGAAAGCAGTACTATTGAGAAGGATTTCGAAAACTACTGTAGTGAATTAGATAAATATGTGCAGTGGCTCATTTATTATGTAGTCATGTTCAACGCCTATCTTATCTTGAGGATTATTGGCGATATCCTTGAATTCGCCCCGTTTCTTACTCGTACTGAATGGCAAAGCGACCCGATTGTCGTGACAGCCGTCGCGATCCTCGGATATCTATTGATCGCTATTGGTACATCATTTGTGAAAACAGTAGCCTTTGTTCGAAATAATCACTCTAATGTTTCGTACCAGCAGGCGGCTTCGGCTCTTCCTTCTCCGCTTCTTTTTCGAACGGACCGAAGTCTCCTCCTCGGAAAGGTTGTTATCAGTCTCGGTGTCGGACTGTTATTCACTAGTGCTATCATGTATTACTTCGTACTCTTCGGTTGAGAGCGTTCGGATAGAAGTGAGCAAGAAATCGAACTGCTTCGCTAATCTACTGACGGCGCTCCGATCGCGGCTCGTCCCGTTTCTCACCCGTCACCGGGTCGTACGTCACAGTCGCGTTCGGGAACAATCCGTCGTGTTTGATGATACGGTAGTCGGCCCAGAGGATCCATCCTGTGAGGGCGACCACGACAGCGATTACGGCCAGCGGTGCGGGGCCGAAGCCGTTGAGCATATAGTTCCCCGTGAGAACGACAACCTCGAGTGTGGCAACGGCAACTACATCCATCGCGCTCTCGGGGTGTCGTAGCGAGAGGAGATTCATGCGTCACCCTCCCGCGGGAGTACGATCACGGGGACGCAGTCCGATCCAACGAGTTTCTGAGTCGTATTACCGGTCAAAAGCTGCGTAATTCGACCACTAGGCCTGGGTGTGAACGCGATCGCTGTCGCGTCGTGATCGTCAACCGCTGCGATGATCTCGTCGACGACGCTCGTCGCGTACCGGAGGCCAGTCGTGATCTCGTACTCGGTTTGCTTAAACCGCGTCTAAACGAGGTCGAAGATCGCCTTCGCTTGTTCTTCTCGAGCTTTAAGCGGCGCTTTGTCCGGCGCGCCGCCGGCTTTCTGGATAACGTGGACGACGTGCAGTTGGATGTCCTCGTCAAGGTACCGTTCGATACCGTCGCACGTCGTTCGGGCGTCGCCCTCGTTGGCCAGGGGAACGAGCGTTCGTTTGAGTAGGGTCGATTGCATAGTCTCACCGCGGATGTACTCGGCTACGCGTGGCCGAGCCGTAAGTTCCTCGTCGAGGGCCGATCAGTCATTAGTTCTACAGAGGTGTATTTGACCTACGGATATTTAGTCTTATCTCATTTTTCAACCGCTACTGTGAGGGTGGAGGATTCCCGATTCGAAAATCGAGTCGGTGGTCTTATATCACTCAGTGCGATACCGGCAGCGTATGATACACGACGCAGCGAGACGCGGCACGACCCAAGTCTGTTCGCCTCCGGGTGTCCCAGATGATCCGAGATGACCGACGGCAACGCAGAACTCGCTCGAGACCTCGGCTTCCTCGAGGCCTACACACTCGGACTGGGGACGATGATCGGTGCGGGGATCTTCGTCCTGCCGGGTATTGTTGCCGAGAGCGCCGGCCCGGCGAGTATGGTCTCGTTCATGATCGGCGGTGTCGTCGCCCTGCTCGCGGCGCTGTCGCTGTCGGAGTTGGCGACGGGGATGCCTCGAGCTGGCGGGAGCTACTACTACATCAATCACGCGCTGGGCAGTTTCTTCGGGACGATCGTCGGCTGAGGGATGTGGGCCGGGCTGATGTTTGCGACGGCGTTCTACATGCTCGGCTTCGGGCAGTACCTGATGGACCAGCCATCCGACGCGCTCGCAGTGGTCGCAGCCGGACTCGTGATGGCGTCGCTGCTCGTCGCTATCAACTACCGCGGAGTCAAGGAGACGGGATCGCTCCAGAACGTCATCGTTATCGTTCTCGTGGGCCTCATTCTCGCCTTCATCCTCGTCGGACTCCTGAATATCGACACCGGGCTGCTCGATCCCTTCGTCCGCGAAGGCGAGGGCTGGCCGGTCGTCGCCGCGACCGCCGGCACCGTCTTCGTGACGTTCATCGGCTTCGAGGTGATCGCGACCAGCGCCGAGGAGATCAAAGATCCCGGTCGCAACCTCCCGCTGTCGATGATCGCCGCGGTCGTCACGCCAACGATCCTCTACGTGCTCGTCATGCTGGTGAGCACCGGGAATTTTCCCGTCCCCGAGCTGGCCGCCTCGGATGTCCCCGTCGCCGACGTCGCCGCGACGGCGGCCGGCGCGTTCGGTTCGCTAACGGTCGCGGACTACACCCTCGAGTTCGCCACCGTTGGGTCGATCGTCATGATCACCGGCGCGATTCTGGCGACGGTTTCCTCGGCGAACGCTTCGATCCTCTCGGCCGCGCGGGTCAACTTCGCGATGGGGCGCGACGAGATTCTGACGAACTAGCTCAACCAGATTCACGAGTGCTATCAGACGCCCTACCGGGCAATCCTCGCGACGGGCGTTGTCATCCTCGCGCTCATTGCGAGCCCGCTGCCGATCGACACGCTCGCCGACGTGGCGAGTTTCATGTTCCTCATCACGTACGCGCTCGTCCACGTCGCCGTCGTCGTCCTGCGGCGAGCCGATCCCGACGAGTACGAGACCGACTTCCGGATTCCGTCCGTCCTCTACCCGATCGTGCCAATTCTCGGCTTTGTCACCTGTCTGGCGGTCATGACTCAGATGGCAACGACGGTCCAGTTGATCGGCGCCGGCGTCGTCCTCGCCGGCATGGGCTGGTACCAGTTCTACGCGAAGGACAAGGCTATCTCGACGACGCTCATCGGCGAGGCCGTCGCGCCGGACGAATCTGACGTTCCCGAGAACGACGTCTATCGCGTCGTCGTCCCCGTCTCGAACCCCGCCACGGAGCGCACGCTCATCAGGTATGCAGCGGCGAGTGCCGCGAGTCAAGACCAGGACGGTGAAATCGTCGCCGTCAACGTCCTCGAGGTGCCGCCCCAGACCTCGCCCGCCCAGATCGAACTCGAGGAAGAACGCGTCGCGAACCAACAGCAACTGCTGGAAAACGCCCGCAACGCAGCCAAGGACCTCGACGTGGGCATTCGGACTCGTGCGATCGTCGGTCGCAGCGCGGGCGACACGCTCCTGTCGGTCCTCGAGGAGGAGGACGCGGACCACGTCCTTCTGGGCTGGGCCGGCGAACGCCGCCGGCGAGACGTGCTCTTCGGCTCCACGATCGATCCGCTGCTCGAGCGCGCGCCCTGCGAGGTGACGCTCGTCAAGGACCCGACCGAGTCGCCGGACGATATCGTGACGCTCGCCGGCAGCGGCCCCCACGCCCCGACTTCGGCGCGGCGGGCGCGTGAACTCAGCCGGGCGTTCCCGGAGAGTACACTAACGCTGTTGAACGTCCAGTCGGCGCTCGACGGCGACGACGCCGCAGACCCGGACCCGGCCGAGGAAGAGACTTCCGAACTCGATCCCAAATCCGTCGGTCACGAGACGATTGAGTCCGTCGCGGCAGACGCGGGACTCTCGACACACGAGTACGAGCCGCGGGTCGTTGTCACCGACGAGGACGTCCGCGACACTCTCATCCGGGAAGTCACCGCCTACGATACGGTCTGTGTCGGCGCGACCGGCTCGAGCACTGTCGCGCAGGCGCTGTACGGCTCGATTCCCCAACGGATCGTCGCCGAGAGCACCGGGATGGTGTTGATGGCCCGCGGCGAGCAACGCACCCCCCGGACGTTCCGCCAGGCGATCGTCCAGCGGTTGGAACGATAGGGGAGCAATTATGAATTCGAATACAGTTACAGCACACAAGGGCTGACAGATACGAGATAATCCATGCGCGTAATCATCGTCGGAGCCGGTGAGGTTGGTCGCTCGATCGCCAGCAACCTCGAGCAGTCCCACGACGTGGTCGTGATCGACCGTAACCCGGACGTCGTCGAGGGGTTGACATACTCGCTGGATGTCCTCGCGCTGCAGGGCGACGGCACCGAACTGGGGACGCTTCGGGCGGCGGACGTCGCGGAGGCGAGTCTCGTCATCGCCTGTACGGACAGCGACGAGTCGAACGTCGTCGTCTGCGGCGCGGTCAAGACGGTCAGCGACGCGTTCACGATCGCCCGCGTTCGCCGACGAACGCTACTCGAGACCTGGGAAGGCTCGCAGGGTGCCTTCGGTGTCGACTTCATGGTTTGTATGGACCTGTTGACAGCCCAGGCGATTTTCCGAATCTCCGGGTTGCCAGCGACACAGGACGTGGATACGTTCGTCGGCGGACTCGTCCGGATGGCGGAGTTCGAAATCGGCCCCGACAGCCCGGTCGTCGACACGACCGTACAGGAGGCTGACCGGTACGACTCGCTGACCTTCGCGGGGGTCTTCCGGGGCGAGGAGATGATCGTCGCGACGGGTGATACCCTACTCAAAGCCGGCGATCGGGTCGTCGTGATCGGCAGTCCGGGCTCCGTCACCGACTTCGCCGACGACATCGTCACCCCGTCGGCCGAGGAGACCGATGAAATCGTCATCGTCGGCGCCAGCGAGATCGGTTTCCAGGCCGCCCGCGAGTTCGAAGAACACGGCTACCGCCCACGGCTGATCGAGCAGGATCACGACCGGGCGCGCGAAGTCGCCGAAGCGCTGCCGAACACGCTGGTGATGGAAAGCGACGCCACCGACACCGAGTTTCTGGCCCGCGAACACGTCGACGAAGCTGACGTCGTCATCGCTGCCCTCGACGGAGACGAGAAAAACCTGCTCGTGTCCCTGCTCGCCCACCGGCTCGGCGTCGATCGTACCATCGCCGTCATCGAGAATCTTGAGTATACGGAACTGTTCGAGACTGTTGGCGTCGACGTCGCGATCAATCCCCGCGAGGAGACCGCCGAAGAAATCGTTCGCTTTACGCGCGCCGAGCAGACCGAGAAGGTCGCGATGTTAGAACACGACCGCGCGGAGGTCATCGAGTTCGAGGTCGGTCCGGACAGCGTGCTGGCAGGTGAGCCGATTGCCGCCGCGGCGACCGACTTGCCCGACGACGTCGTTATTGGCGCAATCTCCCGCAGCGGCGACCTCATGACCCCGCGCGGGGAGACGGTCATCGAACCGGGCGATCACGTCGTCGTCTTCGTCGACGCCGCGGTGCTCGAGGACGTTCTCGAGGCGATCTGAATGTGGTGACTGCACGTCGACTGGCGGACTGGGCTGACCCCATCAGCACGATTTTGGCCTTCTTCTCGTTACGATTACTGTTCCAATCCTCGCTGCGGTCGTCTACGGCATAAGGAATTCAGGTGTTCGTCGTCCCGATGGTTGTGACAGCAGTGGCTGACCTTGCGCTGGTACTGCGTCGTCTTGATCCCAAACCAGATGTGGTCCCTCCTCCTGAAGCCATGTTCCGAGTGCAAGAAGTGCTTCGTCATCCGGGTCAGTGAGATCTTCGACGGGAGGGATGTTATCCATCTGGCCACTGCCAGGCAACCCATCAGCTGTTGTTGACTCTTGTGAGGGGTCTTCCTGTTCAGTGGGCATATTGGTGTACCCACCACCTTTCTGATCAGGTCCATTCGATGCAGAGTCATCGCCGACGTCGTCCTCAAGGTCAGTGATCCGTTCCTCAAGCCCAGTAACGTGTTCAGTAAACTCTTCAATTTGAACTACAAGCGTATCCACAGTTTCGGTGTCGGATGTAGCCGTATCGATGCCGGTTGTTACCCCTGTGAGATAGAAGGGCGATTCATCGACAGGTGGCGAATGTGTTCTGACCGGCTACTTAATCCTATTTCGTCGCCTCATCATCCAGACCGTCCAGTAAGTCCGACTGGAGACGGAGAGTAATCGGTTCCATTGCGTTTCAACACAAAATCGAGGACTACGGTTAATTATTAGTGTATTCGAATCCATATCTGATTAGCTACGGCTATATCACTTTAGAGTGGAATTGAGGGAGGTACAGTTGGCCTCGATATGCGTACCTGGATAGATGGCAGTCCGAATACAGAGCGTTAATACCGGTGTATAGGTCACAGTGAAAGAGTGTGTGATTGGATCAGGGCCGGTTCAGCTACAATTCGATGTTCTACCCTCTTCTCGATTTCTGATATCTGATAAAGGTTTTGTACGGCTGTTGAGGTGGTGGATTCATCCCGTGAACGTTTCGTGTCGTTCGCAACTTAAC
>JAOPKB010000029.1 GCA_025517485.1 Natronoglomus mannanivorans
TCAACGGAGATTGTCGCGTTTTCGTGAACGTTTTGACCGGCATTCGCATCGCAACGTGCGTTCGTTCCTATCGCGAGATAGAGATTATAGATTGATGTTAGTACGTATGGGTGTTGTACTCACCGATCATCCCCAAATCTATCACCATCTGAAGGATACAACAGAACAAATTTTTCACGTTTTCGGATACGTTGAAGACTCTCCCGGTTGGATTAGGATATATGTGTAGCCGAAACTCGCTCTTCGTCGACCAAGCCGACCTCGAGGGTCGATTCGATGCGGAGGTCGTCGCGGACGGGGGCTATACACCGCGATACAACATCGCGCCTGGCGAGGACCTCTACATCATCACGAACGATGCTCCCGACGAGATCGATGCCAACCATGCGGGCTGATTCCGTTCTGGGCGGACGAGCCCGAGGAGGGCATCATCAACGCTCGCTCCGAGACTGCCGACGAGAAGCGCGTCTTCGAGCGGGTGTGGAAATCCCGCCCCTGTCTCGTCCTCTCGTCGGGCTTCTATGAGTGGAAATCGCCGAACAGCGGGTCGAAGAAGGCCTACCGGATTTACCGTGAAGACGACCCTGCGTTCGCGATGGCCGGCCTCTAGGACGTCTGGGAGGGTGAGGACGAGACGATCTCGTGCGTTACGATTCTCACGACGGAGCCGAACGGCCTGATGAACTCCATCCACGACCGGATGCCGGTCGTCCTCCCGTAGGACGCGGAGTCCCACTGGCTTGCCGCAGATCCGGACACCCGCAAGGAACTGTGCCAGCTGTACCCGAAGGACGATCTGGACGCTTATGAGATCTCGACGCGGGTCAACAACCTCGGCAACGACGATCCTCAGGTCATCGAGCCGCTGGACCACAAGCAATCGGGCCTCGGTGAGGTTAGTTCTTGATAGGACGGCGTTACGATCACTGCATCGGCGACGCAGCTGCCGAATCGACGAGCGAGTACTCTCGATCTCGACTCGTCCCCTCGGCCTCGAGGGGGTTGTACTGGGCCATCTTCGAGAGATGCGTTTGACGGTACGCTTCGTTCGAGGGTTATCGACCTCGTCCATATAGCGGTCGTGAATCTCGCTGAGTCCGAGCGGCCCGTGGTCGCGAACGATATCGTAGACGACCCGTTGGTGAGGGGTGAGCGAATCGAGGCTCTTCTGGATGGCAATGGGTGCTGATTTACTAATGATCTTCTGAGGCGGTGCCTGAGCCGTCTGAAAGTGACTGATTCTGTAATCGACCTGCGGGATAGTATCGACCCTCGTCTTTGCTATAGAGGTAGGTCTGGATCGGTCTGAGGGTATTTGATCTTCGCCCGAAGAGAAAGGCGAGCCCTGTAGGGCCAGCCATGAAGAGATGAATGGTCGATGTTTTGGGCAGTTCTTTGATCGCGTTTCGTACCTTGGTACGGAAAACACCTGCAGCATGGGCTGCCTGTGCTGGAGACAATTCCACATCAGGTCCGTCTTCTGGTGTCAACCTGAGCACTCCGTTGAAATCCGGAAGATTGTCATGCATCTGGTTGACCTCCGGTTGCACATCGGAAGCGATGTTGACGAGAACAGCAAGCTCGGATCCGTGATTCGGTTGTCGCTGAAGATCACCTTCTAACCCGCTTGCCTCTTCGTCGATATCTAGCGCCCATTCCGTCATTCCGGTAGGACCGGTAGGCTGCATCCACGTTGCGTGGATATGGCGTGTGGTTGGGAGACAGTAACCAGCCGCGAACGCAGCGGGAAGACGCGTTTGGCCACGGAAGCGGAGGGGCCGGCCTGGTGCGTTTTGCTTGAGACAGTCGGTAACCGTGGTTAACGCCGGGATTAGACGCTGATCCCATACCTCTTGGGATGGTGGGCCGTGTTCGAAAGATCTTGACCAGTCGATAGCAATTGCTGGATCGATGTCGTGAGCCGGCGATTCGTAGGTGTCAAGTGAACATTCGATAGGCTCACCGTCCGGTAAATACCCATCTATCTGCTCGATCCGCTCTGATAAGACTGCCTGGACGATATCTGTAGC
Organism: Natronoglomus mannanivorans; assembly: GCA_025517485.1. Taxonomy (GTDB): domain Archaea; phylum Halobacteriota; class Halobacteria; order Halobacteriales; family Natrialbaceae; genus Halomontanus; species Halomontanus mannanivorans. Next base: position 2,031 of record JAOPKB010000029.1, read on the forward strand.
TTTGTCAGACGTGGCCGCCTCCAGAGGGAGCATTTTCCAGGCGGAAAAATCGTGCAGAATCGGTGCTTCATTGAGTATCGATTTGGCTTCTCCAACGCCAATCTCGGGACATGGCACAACGACCACGAAAAATTCGTCATCGCTGTCCCACCGACTATTGAACCCCGGCAACTCGTCGTTGAGAATGATGTCAGAGTCGGTTACGCCCTCACTAACGAGCGCAATACCACTGGCTGTTTCCGTCTTCTCCAATTGGTCGATGATCTCATCTCTGAGTGGCTCCGGCTTCAAATCGAAGATATCCCGCCAAATCGGCACACCGTGCCGCTCCAGTTCCATCTGCAGAAAGTTGGCGACGTCTGTCTGTTCGTGCTTATAGCTGAGAAACACACGGCCAGTTGGATCAGTCATGTATCGTCACCGATGTTGAGAGTTGTAGCAGCATCTGGGTTGTCAATCCGTTCTAACTGTTCGTATTCCTTACTATCGTGGAACAGATAGGCGTTGATCATGAACTGACCTTCCTCGTTCTGACCAACGATGAAGAGGAGCGGATGCGGACAGTCGTAACCGTCGTCGTTGGCGATTTCATCCATTGCTTTGCGATCTTCCCTACTGATATCGGGTGAAGCCCCGGGATGGTAGTGCCATTCGCCGAGATAGTCAATGCCAATGCTCTCCCTGGCGTCTTTGAGCCATTCCTCGACTTTGTCGGTTCCTCGGAGGAACCGGGTTGGTTCTTGAATGGAGTCTCGCGGTGGGTCTCGGGCATTGACCACCAGTGCTGGTCCATCGATACGGCCGGTTCCAGCGAGAATACCGCCCGTTTCACAGGGATGTTCTTTTCGGCAGCGATCATACATCGCTTCGAGACACGTAGACGGAATCTGTACGGTGATTGGCGATTCCGGCGCTCGCCATATCGTTCCGTCTTGGAAGGGTTGTGTCGCCTGCGAAATCGTCGGCAGCTCGTCGTCGTTACCGGTCTCGAGCACAGTGAAGTTATTCTCGCGCAGGCTCAATGTCGTCGCCTGACCGAGGAGCCGTGTCACTGTTCCAGCCCACGTCATTACCCGGTCAGTTCGGATGACCGATGCTGGGTGCCAGCAGCCAACTCGCTCGGGGATCGCATCCTCGTCTTCGTCCCATTCGATCTGTTCTTGCAACCGCCATGGATCGAAAGCTTCGTAGTAATCGCTGTACGGGAAGGTGTGTGAGTAGGCAGTGAAGCAAAACAATCGATTCGCTCGCCGCCCCATGGCAGCGGAGCAAAATACGACCGGGTGATTCCATCGAATCTCATCTAGAGCTCGACGAACTCCCCGTGACGCGGTACAGTCAATCACTACCTCCGCTTCTCTAATTGGCTCCGGCAACTCCCCCCTCGGTGGAAAAGCGCTAACCATATCGACGACCTGAGCGTACGGCGCAACTGATTGAAGCCGGTCCGCGATTGCTGTCGCCTTGTTTCGCCCCACATCATCGATTGTTAGTGTGTGGCGAGCCACGTTGCCGATCTCATACGTGTCGTTGTCGACGATGGTAAGCTGCTGACAGCCGGCTCGAACGAGATTTTCGGCAACCGTACTGCCGAGCGCTCCCGCTCCGATGAGCATGATATTGCGATCCAGAAACCACTCCGTCATATGTCCGCGTCTGGTGAGCTGCTCATGCGACCAGTTATCCGAGTCCAGCCACCGAATCTGTTCCTCTCCTGCTTCCCGCCGTTCGGCTATCTCTGGCCCCTTTCCAGTATCTCGAAATCCGCCAGAGAGGTCATTCGGATCTTTGAACTCCTGGATCTCGATTGGTTGCCAATAGATGATCTTAGGATCGCCGTCGACCGTTGCTGGGATAGGGAACCCGATTAGAAGGACCCTGACCGGTTCATCGTCCAACACGGGCTTGATATTCGCCCGTAGTTCGTACGGGTCGGTCTCGGTGCCATCGAAAAACACTTCCAGATCTTGCCACGTTTCCGGGGCCTCCCACGGGGGTTCAATCGGCACCTCTTCTAACAGTGCCCACGCCCCGGAAACAGAGTCATCAGGATTCGCATCGACGTATCCACCCCATTGTGGCTGATAGACGACTTCATCGTCGCTATCTTTGAATGTTCCAGTCGCGTATGTTTCTTCAGCGGTCGGCAACGTGCAGAGATTGACCGTACCCCACTGTCCATACGTCGTCCTCCAGTCTGAGAACGACTCCTGCGTCTCATTGAATGCGATGGTCGGGGCTGAGGCAGTGTTCGTATCGAACGCCGGAATCTCGAACGGTTCGTCCGGTTTCCGGAGTTCCCCTTGCGCAGCATTACTCAACCACCGCAATGCTCGGTCCATGTGCCAGCAGAGTCGATCACGGCCTGTACTGGGTTCACCGGTAGCTCCCGTTTGACTAAGGGTGTGACCATACCGAGCAACACAGATATCGCCTCTTCGCCACGGGGTCTCGTCACTCCCAGCAACGTTCAGCTTCTGATGGGGGAATGTGGCGGTAATGGTGTTCTCATCTTGATCCGCAGGATAGATCCCAATTGAACCGGCGGGGTACGTATCCCGTAGATGAAGATACCATTCCGTCTCGCTTGGCACCTCCGGATGGGGTTCTAAGTCGTCTGGACGAAGCCGAATCTTGACGATCCAGCGTCCGTTGCTATCGTGTCGATATGGGTCTTTGAGGACGGTGACACCGTCCTGTTCGGCAATGGCTGCGACGGCTTCTGTAATTTCGTGGGGAGGCATTTATCACGTCAATTGTCCGACTCGGCGAACTGGTGGTCCGATGGATCCTCTACTTGTGAGGACGACCCCACTGACATCGCTTTCTCCCCTCCATCGTCAGAATCGTCGTCACTTCCGAACGGAGGGAATTTCTCACCGAAGAGCTGGTACCAGTATTCTCTCGACGTTTCTTTATCCTCCTCATCCAGTGCTGTTCGCGCAAGGTCTGCGGCATCCTCTGCCTCATCGTAGAACGCCACGAAATCTCCCCCCTCGATTTGTTTGAGGACGTCATTCTTTGGGGTTCCCGGGAGACCGTGAGCAGGCAAGACGGGGGTTTCCTCAGTCATTGCTTCGGTCTTGAACTGCCGTGTGATTGCTTCGAGCGTCCTCGTCACGCCCTCGGCGACGCTGTCGATATCATCAGGACAGCAATGGCCAACGATATGCTCGAGGGGATAGCTTGTCGGTCCTTCGACATCGGAAGTCTTCGTTCGCCGCCACCATTTGATGGCCTTGACGACGTTCACGTAGTGACCATCCGTGATATCGTTCTTATTTACGGTGAAGGCGATAGTCGCGAGGGGATGGGTATTCTCCCACTCGTTCTCATCTCGATGTGGGATCTTGAGCGGTTCATCCTTCCACTCGTCGTCGCCATCTGCCGAGATATTGAGGGCCTCTGCCACTGTCGAAAGGTCATCCGGGCTCAGTGCTGTTCCTACGTCCAGTGAACCGAGAGATTTCACGACTTCGCGCGTTGCTTCGCTGGGTGCCGCTGTCAAGACGAGATCGATTTCGACCTCCTCTTCCTCGATCTTGTAGGAGTGCGCATTTGGTTCCCACTGCCCCTCATAGTGTTCCTCTAGGAACGGTTCGCATTTCCCCAGCGCTACGTCGGTATCGAGGTCACTGTTGAGATCAGAGACAAAGACGACGTCAACATCGGATTTCTCGTCTTCTTGGGGTCTGAGTGCCGTCCACCGACGATAGCTCCCTTGGAGGAAATCTGCAACGTAGAACTCGTCGATGTCGTCGTCATTCTGTAAGTGATCGCGGAGGGTTTCGTGGCCCTCCTTGTAGGCATCATTGTGCTCGTCCTGTGGGCGTATGTCTGACAAGAAGGTCTCGAACAGTGTGGGGAGTGTGGTCATAGTGACTCGATGTTCTGGAACGTTTTAAGTGGTTGTTGCAGCAGAGCGTGACTCAACAGTCGCGTATTCTCGATCCCGACTCGTGCCCTCCGCTTCGAGGAGGTTGTACTGCCTCATCTTCGAAAGGTACGTTCGGATGGTCCGTTTGGTCCGTGGGTCATCGACTTCCTCGGTATAGCGCTGGTGGATCTCGCTCGGCCCGACCGGACCGTGCTCGCGAACGATGTCGTAGACGCGCTGGTGCGGAGTGAGCGAGTCGAGGCTCTTCTGCTTGATCTGGGCCCGGATATCCTCGGCGGCGTCCAGGAGGATGTCGTCGGTGATGCGCTCGTGGTTCTCGCGATCAGCCTTGCCGGCGGCCGTTCGGAGGATGCCGATCGCGAGACGGGCATCGCCGGCGGCCGCGTCGGCGATTCGGTAGAGCTGATCGTCGGCGATGACGTCCTCGTCGAGGCACCATTTCGCGCGAGCATCCAGGATGTCGTACAGCTGCTCGTCGTGGTACTTGTTCATCCGGACGTGTTCGCTGGAGCGCAGGCGGCTCACGAGGCGTTCGTCGACGCGGCTGAACAGCTCCTCTTCCTTGTTCGCGATGCAGATGATCGCGAACTGCGGGAGGCTGTGGAGGTCGTAGATAACGCTCGGGTCCTCGAGTTGATCGACTTCGTCGAGGATGACGACGGTTCGCGGGCCGTCGTGTTGCTGGAGGCGGTCGACGAGTTCGTCGTGGGGTGTCGACTGGCGGTGAATGTCGATGGTCGCACCGAGGTCATCGAGGATCTGATAGAGCGTGCGGAACCGGGTATAGTTGCGCCAGCAGTTGACGTAGATGGCCTCGACGTCGAGGACCTCTTCACGCAACCGTTCCGTGACGAATTTCGAGATGCACGTCTTCCCCGTCCCGCTGGGTCCGGTGACGATGGCTGTGTCGGCTGGTTCTCCGTTCGTGATGGGATCGAGAACGCTGGAGAGATGGTTAACTTCGGCGTCGCGATGCTCCACTTCCTGAGGGACGAATCCAGCGCGGAGAACGCGAGCATCGCGGATCATCTTTGCTTGATAGACTGGTTTTCTGGCTAGTACTAAAAATGTGACCGGTTTGCTTCCGGAAATGCCCTATTTAGCCCCCTCGAACCTAACTAAATCCTTGCGCAGTAACGCGATTCCTGTTCGTGGAAACCCTAGGTTTCCGGGATTTCCGGAATCAGGTTACGGGCGGGAACTCGTCACACCGGGATTTTGCCAGTCGTCGGCTTCATGTTCACTCCCAGGGATGAGGTATACTCCATTGTCAGCGCGACTTTGACAGTCCAGCTCATCCATCAAGTTATTCCAGCGTTCTTTGATCGTATTGCCGGACTGCTCGAGGAGTGACTTATCGAGTTCGTCGATCAGCTGCTCTTGGAGTTTCTGGTGTCGCTCGCTTCCGTACTCGCCAAAGACATCCTCATATCCTTCTCCTCGGAATAGTCGAACGAGTGTCGTGATACGGAGGGCCCGGTCCTCGCTTATGTCAAACTCCTCTTCTAGCCGCATACACATCCTGCCAGCCCAATCAGATGCGCCCATACTCCCCCTCTTGTCGTCAGTATAATAGATGTTCGTGGGCCCAGACTAGAAGCAGTCAGGGCATTCCCATACAAACCCTCGACTCCTGCGCCGGTCGCTTTTTGGCATTTGAAGTGACTCACAGAGCCCGCAGGTCTTGAATTCGGACTCGGGAATTAGTTCTATGAGCTCCTCCTTCCAGATCCGGATTTCAGCCTTCTTGATGTTGTTTCGTTCGTTCTCTACTGTGGAACTGTTCCTATTGAATTTCCACTCTCGATTTTCGTTACGGCGCCATTCAGCCAATATTCGGAGAAGCTCGTCTTGTTTGTCCACGCCGTCAAGATCCTCCTGGCAGTCCTCTACGATATCTCGCCGGATTTTCGGTTCCACCTTGTCCCAGACCGCGGGTGTACTTCCATCTCCTTCGTGCCGCTCTTCCTGTCGTTTTTGCTCCTCTTCCAGCTCCTCGATTCTGGCATCAAGAGACTCTCGTATCGGGTCAAGATCGGGGATACTCATACGAAGATACCACGACTGGAACGTCATAATATTCTGGTGCTGTACCGCTTCTGTCCGGTTTAAACAGGTGTTGGGAATCGTCTGACTCCGTCGGTTTTCAGCTATTCAAGATCAGCGATCCATCCCGGATTGATACTATTCTCTGGGGATCAGGTGTCGTTTGACTTCTCTGGAACAATGATTGCAGAGTGCCGCTGGCATCGGGAGCGTATTTGGGGAGAATTGCCGGGTGTCGCCTGAACGGGCTTCATGACCACAGACGGTTGTCCCAGTTTCATTCCGTACGAGATGGTACTTCGCCTTCCCAGATTGGCGAAGTGAAAATTCAGATTTGTCTTCTGTGGGATAATCGTCGTCTACAATATCTTCGACCGTTGCCGAGGTAATCCAGTATCTGCTGAGATCCGTCCACCAGGTGTTTGAGCATCGAATTTGCTGGCGGAAGAGCTGCCGGTAATCAACCGTGAACCGTTGCGAATCCTGCTGAATGAGGTCATCGGTATGGAACTCGAGCGTTCGTGGGGATGGCTCTCCCCTGTTTGATTCAGGCTCCAACTCGATGGTCCACTCCGTTTTGACGTACGCTCCACCGGTGTATTCGACAGTGTCTGCGCTTACAGACTTTGTACGGTCACGAAGCCAACGAACGGTCGGTGGACGGAGCTTCTCAGTTAGCTGCTCTGAGAAGACGTCGTGTAGCAGTTCATCCGTGGCGAGCGCGTCTTGGAGGGCGGTTCCGAGCCCTTGAGGTGCCGTCTGGTTCGTATAGTTCTCTGCCTGTGCGATGAGTGTCTCTCGAGCTTCGGCAATTCCATCGACGGTCAACCAGAATCCGTACGGCTCGTGACCATCGGTGAGCACTTCGCCATCGGTGAGCCGAACCAGCATCGGCCGGATATGGTCAGGTGCCGGAAACAAATGTAACTGGTATTGGTCGGTGACCGGGACTACTGGATAGGGGAACTCTTCTCTAGAGGGTAATTCCCCCTCTTTACGGGGAATGGAGAAGTCTTTGAGGTCTGCTAGCGGGACGTGCCTCGGCATACAATCCGGGATACGATTCCAGTATGTTCCATATCGGTGGTCGCGAGGACCGCGATTAATTTGCATTGTCGGTAGACCGATTAGCCCCAGTCACTTAGTATTCAGGGGGTAGTGGGGGGAGGGGGAATAGAAGAACTAACACACTCTGGATCAGGAACTTAGACTAAGTAAAGGTTATAACATTCCCGCTAGGTGATGTGACTATCCAGATGACTCAGAAGACAATTGGACAGAACACCGGTCAATCGGGCCGGGTGAATTTGTCGGGACCTGAACTTGACCAATTCGATGCAGAGGTTGGGGACGCCATCAAGGTTGATGTCGCCGAATCGAAGGGAATCGCCAAGGCGATTATCGAGAACAGCACGGAGAGTGAGTTCGTGATCGTGTCCAAACCAGCAGCTGATTCATCATCCACGGAGGAAATCGATGAGTAGCAAGTACCCCTCTCTTTTCGAGAGCTGTCAGCCACGAGACGATGTCTTAGACGGCTCGCTCCAGGAGGAACAGTTCGCTGCGAAACTCTCGACTGTCGTCCACAACCCTGAGAAGGCAGCACCAGTCTATCGAGACCCCGACTCGTTCTACGATATGACCTACCCCACGGAGGGGCTCCGTACGCTGCTTTCCAATCTCACAGGCCGTTTCTTGGCAACGACAGAGTACGATCCGGGATCATACACCTCGAGTATTCTCTGCCTCGACACACGATTCGGTGGTGGGAAAACGCACGACCTCATCGCTTCGTACCATCTTGCTGAGAACCCTGCCGATATTGACGACCTCTCGCACTACCTGCTGGACGGTGATGAGGAACTTGCGGCTGACTACCAAAATGCGGTAGCCGAGGGCCTCGACATTGCAACGGGGGTCTTCATCGGTACGAAAGCCGATAGCAAGGATGCCCGACACGCCGACGACGATCCGGATGCCCCGAATACCCGGACGATGTGGGGTGAACTCGCGTATCAGCTCTACGGGCTCAATGGCTACGAGTACCTCAAGGACTACGACCAAGACCAAGACGCACCCGGTGAAGGGACTCTCTCGAAACTCTTCGCTCAGTACGACCAGCCGACTCTCATTCTAATTGACGAAATCGCCGACTACATGAACAAGGCTGCGGGCACGCCTGTCGGCGACAAGACGCTCGCCGATCAGACGCTTTCGTTCGTGATGGCGCTCCTTGAAGCGGCTGCCGAATCGGAGCACGTCACGGTCGTCTACTCTATCGCGGATACGGCGTTTGGTGAGCAGGCTGACCGGGTTCGTGATGGCGTCCGTGATCACATTGAGGAGGTCAACGAGATCGGCCGGCGGCAGCACAAGACGGTCACGCCGACCGACGAAAACGAGATCGGACAAGTCCTTCAGCATCGACTCTTCTCGGAAGTCCCAGAAAACGCCGCGCGCGAAGCCGCTGACTCATACTTCCAATTCTATGACCAGGAAGACCGGCAGTATCCACAGGAAGCCACCGATGCTGGCTACGTGGATGTCCTCGCTCGCGAATACCCCTTCCATCCCTCCTTAATCGACGCTCTCACGGACAAGATCGATACGATACCTCGATTCCAGCGCACGCGTGATGCCCTCCGCTTGCTTGCTCGAGCCGTCTACTACCTCTGGAATCACCAGCCCGACAGTTACGACCGTCACTGGATTCGGATTTACGACCTCACAGTCGCTGATGACGATCCTGGCGGTGGGATTCAGACGATCCTTCGTGAGCGCCTATTCGACTTCGTCGATCTCGGTCCCGCAGTGACCGCCGACATCTACGACGACGATGGTACCGCGCACGCCCAGCTTGAGGATCGAAAATGGACCGAAAACGGTCTCCCGCCCCTCGGGACCCATCTGACAACGACAGTTCTCTGGCACAGCCTCGCATACGGTGAACAGGCCGCTGGCCTAACTCACGCGGATTTGAACCTCGCTATCGGCCACCCCGATCTGAACTTCGACGACTACGATGCTGCACTATCCGCACTCCGGGGTGACGATATGGACGTCGCGTGTTACTTCCTCTACGAGGAAGAGCGGCTCCGGTTCAAGCAAGAGCCAAACCTGATCCGAATTATCGACCAGCGGATCGAGTCTACCCCCGAAGCGAGCGCTCATTCGCGTTTCGAGAATCGTCTCACCTCGAAGGAAATTGGGGATGGTGGATTCCAGCCGGTGGAGTTCCCTGAATCGCCGGCGGACTTACCGGATACACCGGATACGCCGAAGCTCGCGGTGATGCATCCAGACACCGCTGCTGTCGAAGATGGCGGCGATACGCCGCCGAACCGTGTCACTCAGCTCTACGAGCAGCAAGCCGCAAAACACGACGGAGAGACGGAGACGCGAATCTACAAGAACTACGCTCTGTTCCTCGCCCCTGACGCTGATCGAATGGATGCGGCCATCGACGAGGCTCGGCGTCTCGAGGCTATAGAGGCCCTGCTTGATAGCCCTGAGCAGAAAGCCGACCTCTCCTCAGAACAAATTGAGGAGCTCCGAGAACGGAGCGACGAGGCACAGCTGATGCTCGGAGAGCTCGTTCGGAACGTCTACCGGCACCTCTACTACCCTGACCGGGACGGACTTACCCACATCACCATCGGTGCGACCGAATCCAACGGCGGGACGACACTGGTCGATGCTGTCCAGACCACGCTCGAGGATAAGATCGTGAAACGCGACGCCGGCGCTCGTGGGTCCGCTCACGTGCAACAGAAACTCTGGCAGCAGACTCAGGACGCTATGTCAACCGAAGCGCTGGTTAACCAATACGCGAAGAAGCCTGGCCTCGACTATCTCTTCAGCACAAAACCGATTCGAGAGACTGTCTCCTCTCTTGTTAGTGACCACGGGTACGCATACTGGGATGGTGGGTCTGGTACTGCATACTGGGCCGGGACGACAGAGCCGTCGGCGTGGCCACACCCGGAACCGTTCGCGGAATCCCCTGATGTCGAGACCTCGATTCGGGACAGCGATGTCCAGATCGGGAGTGTCTTCGTCGTCTACCGAGATATCGACGCGCTCGTCGACGACCACCTCGACGAAATCGACCGGCCAGAACAGACGGTTGCCACCTGTGCTGAGTGTGGGGCAGAGGTTGAAAACCCAGAAGGCAGCGAACCCTACTACTGTGAGGAACACCAGTCCGATACGACCTGTAGTTCCTGCGGTAAAGAGGTCGCTAGCGAGCAGCTGCTGGACGAACGCGGTCGATGCCAGGAGTGCCAACCCGAGGAATCCTGGGAGGCGAGTAAGAAGATGATGTCCGCCTCACGAGCATTCTCGGAGGTCCGTCGTGATGCGGAATCTAAGGCTGGGACTGACCGGACGCCGCTGATCGAAGAAGTGACTATCCAAGTCGGTGGGGACGATCCCTTCCAGGCGGCCAAGTTCGTGAGCCAGCGCCCCGGATTCAAAGCCCGTGAAGACGCGGTGACAGTCCGTATGCAGTACGAAACCCGGACTGACGACGGGACGTACAGCGCAGAATTTACAGGCTCACCGAGCCGATTCCGGGACGTGATCGACCAGCCCAGCTCGTTCGGCGATGATCGAGAGACCATCCAGTTCCGCTTCCAGTTTGACGAGCCCGAACCGATTACTGACGAGGGTGACGACCTCCTCGCTGCCCTTGATAACGACCTCGATGCGGGCAACATCGACGTCCGAGTCGAAGGGCGTGGCCCGATCCGGTCGAGTTCGGAGGTGACGGTCTGATGGCGAGTCGCGGTTCGGAATTTGAGGCTTCATCCTCCGAGGGAACAGAGGAAGATCGGCTGGTCCGCTACGGAACGAGTATGTTCGGTGGCCGCCCAACGTTCACGCTCGTCCGACGAGAGACAGACGGTGGCGGAGAGTGGACGCTCCACGAACTACTCCCTCGCGAACAGGCTGAAGCTCGCCGTGATCGCCTGGAGCGGGATGGTCGTTCGTTGAGTATCACACCAGTCGAGGATCTCGTCTCGGACATCGCTGGAGATGACCTCCTTTCCAAACTCGATGGCTGGACGTGGGATGAGTGGGCCGGCGCAAAGGTTGCACGACTCGACCCGACCCGTGTCCGTGCGCTCCAGGACGTCGTCCGGGAAGCGATCGAGGGCACGCCAGGAGATTCATCAGAAGTTCTCACTGGTGGGGCTGGATTCGTGTTCCTACCCGAGACGGCAGGCGTGCGGCTTGCTGTTGCCTTCCGTGGCGTGAAGCCGATCCAGCGTATCGACCGGATGCGGTCGCTGGCTCGAGGCGTTGCACGGATGAGCGATGAGGAGTGTTACTACTGGTACGCCAAGTGTCGGTCTCCGTCGAGTCCGAACGGCGAAAAGGCCCTTCGAGTGTTGCTGACGGACCATATTGAGTGAGCTAACTATGAGTCAAAACCCCGAAAGTCAGGATAGCGATTCGGAGCTGAAGCGTGTCGCAATTGAGGGGACACTTCCCCTGAAGGCGGTTGGTATCGAGAATCTCAAGGAAGCAAACCCGAACCGGATGCCTCCCCATCGTTATCTCCATCCATGGTTTGCTCGTCGTCCTACCCCTGTATCCAGATTGGCAACACTCTCGTCTGTTTTACCTCCGGATATCGACGCCAATACTATCCTTGATTGGATGCAAATCGGCCCCCGTGACGATATCGAGGTCGATATCGGAGAGTACGTGGCCGAGCGAAAGAGGACTGAGGGAGAGCGTACTGGGACTCTAGACGATCATTATGGTTATCCCCGTCCGTATTCTCAGACTCCCACTCCTTCTGAAATGGAAGAGATTCTTTCTCTTCTTAGAGATCATTGGGATGGTGAACTTCCGACGGTTTTGGATCCCACAGCTGGTGGGGGAGTAATTCCTCTAGAGTCCGCTAGATACGGACTTCCCACTATAGCAAACGAACTCAATCCAGTTCCAACCGTAATCCTGAAAGTCATCTTAGAATATGCACGGGAGGTTGGTTCAATCTCAAATGAATTGAATCGGTGGGGTGAGCAAATTAACGAACGTGCTGGTGAGCGTGTTGAATCATATTTTCCTGGAGAGAAAGATCACCAGACACCATCTCATTACGTTAGTACGTATACTGTCGATTGTCCCGAGTGCGGCTGTGATATCCCGTTAGCAAAGAAGTGGTGGCTTAGGAAAAAGTCAGCTTCTGAAGGAGTAGCGGCCCGCCCGATTGTATCAGAGGATGCTTCGGAGATTAACTACGAGGTTGTCAATCTCCCTGATAATGTATCGAAGTCTGAATTTAATCCTCAACAAGGGCCTCATACACGTAGTGGTGCTGAATGCCTGAATTGTGGGATTGTTATGGAATCCGAAGAGATTCGGATTCGCCTCCGTGATGGTGATTTTGACTATGAGCCATATGGGGTGAAATATGTTAAGGCGGGTGGGAAAACAGGATGGCGAGCCCCAAACTCTGACGACTATGAGGCTCAGGAGAAAGCCCGAGAACGGATTAATTCTGATTTTGAACTAAGCACCCTCCTTGACGTCCAGCGATATATTGGTGATGAAGATCGAGCTGGCCCATACGGTGTTACAAAATGGCGGGATGCGTTCACCCCTCGCCAGCTAGTCACCCAGTACGAATATCTTCGGACCTTCAAGGAATTTGAAGATGGAATTCTATCAGATGAGGGCGAGGACAAAGGGGAGGCGGTATTGACCGCATTGTCATTAGTAGCAAGTAAAATCGTAGACCGAAATTCCCGTTTCTCTCCACTAGATACGAGACTTGGAAACTTGGGTAATGCTCTTGGTGGAAAACATTTCACTCTTCAGTGGACATTCGTCGAGAATAATCCTGCATTAGGATTTCAGGACTATAACGACCACCTCAATCGCGTACGAGACTCCTATGAAGAAATTGTATCGTACTATAACGATGAAGCCGCCGATGATGTCCGTGTTTCTCAAAGTGACGCAGCAAATCTGGAAATAGATTCGAATTCTGTTCAGGCCGTTATCATCGATCCACCATATTATGATAGTATAATCTACTCCGAGATGGCTGATATGTGCTATGTTTGGTTAAAAGAATATCTCTCCAGTATATTCCCCGACATCTTCCGGGATGATCTGACTGACAAAGATAGTGAAGCGGTTGCCAACGTAGCCGAATACGAGGATGTGGCCTCATCCTCCAGTTCAAAGTCGGATCTAGCTGCTGAGGATTATGAAAACAAAATGAAGGACATATTCCAAGAGCTCTATAGGGTCCTTCAACCAGGGGGTGTTATGACTGTGATGTTCACACATAAGGAATCTAGCGCTTGGGATACGCTCACAAATTCCCTAATTCGTTCTGGATTTACGATAACATCCACCCATCCAATCACCAGCGAAATGCCTCATCGGACAGACACACAGGGGGGTGGATCTGCAGACAGCACTCTTCTCTTGACTGGTCGGAAACCACATTCTAAAGATGGGCATAGAGACAATCAGAGTCCGACTCTTTGGAGTGATGTCCGGGCGGATACAAGAGCGGTCGCCAAGGATGCCGCTCGCGATCTCCTTGACTCTGGTCTCTCTCTCACCAAAACTGACGTGATTATATCCGCATTCGGACCAACGCTCAAGGTCTACGCTGACGCCTATCCGGTTGTTGATGACCAGGATAAAGAAATCCCTCCTCGCCGTGCTTTAGAGGAGGCCCGGGAGGCTGTAACACGCGTTCTTGTCGACGAATATCTGGATGGAGAACGTCTTGGTAATTTAGACGATATTACAGAGTGGTACATCCTTTCTTGGCTAGTCCACGAATCGGACACATTCGATTACGATGATGGCCATCAATTAGGACTCGGTCTCGGGGTCGACATCGATGATATCAAACGGTCTACAAAGCTCTGGGGGAAGAAGCGTGGTGATATTCAGCTGAAGACCCATGAGGATCGCGTCCAAGATATCACACTCCCACCCGAAGAGAGATCTAACCGGACGCCCGTCGACCCTGAAGCGCTGTCCTACACGATTGCCCTCGATGCGGTTCACGCCGCAATGCACGTCTACGAGAAACAAGGCGAGGACGTCGCGATCGATTGGCTCAAAGAACGCAACTTCGACACAGACGCTGGATTCAAAGCCACGCTGAAAGCCCTCCTACAAGTTCTTCCTCAGAACAGTTCGGAATGGGAGGCTGCTCGCGACCTCGCCTTAGGCCGGACCCACGACGCACTCGGTCTCGAATTCACTCCCACTGATTTCACTGACGTCTCAGAAGACAGGGCCGAACAGACCGAACTCGGTGACCACGCCTAATTCGAAACTCCCCAGTATGACTAATTTACGTGATCGCGAGTGGCAGTCCATCTACGAGAGCAAGCCCGAACAGGGACGCGCCCATCTCGTCAAGGACTTCTACGAGCCCGCACTAGAACGAAGCCAGCAATACGACCGGATTGCGGGCTACTTCTCCAGTACGGCACTCGCGGCTGCTGCTAACGGCATTCACGCCCTCGTCGAGAACGATGGTGAAATGCGTCTCATCGTTGGCACCGAACTTTACGAGTCAGACCGTCCGGTTCTAGAGACGCTCACCGACCGCCTCGAGGACCTCGATGACGAACGCCTGGATGCGAACCTCCGTATTCTCGCGCGTCTCCTCCGCGAGGGACGGATCCACATCAAGGTCGCCTATCCACGCTCTCCCTCTCACGACTGGGAGATCTTTCATCCGAAAGTTGGACTCTTCCACGATAGCGATGGAAACACGATTTCGTTCGAAGGTAGCGTCAACGAGACTGTCGGCGGCTGGGCTCGCAACTACGAGCGATTCAAAGTCCACCGTTCGTGGGTTCCTGAACAGGAGGACTACGTCGCCGGCGACGAGGAGACCTTCGAGCGGCTGTGGAGTGATGAACACCCCTTCGTCGAAGTGTATGACCTCCCCGAGGCGATTGAAGAGGACATCATCGATTGGAAAGCCCCCGACACCGAGAGCGATCTCCAGGAAGCGATTCAGATCGCGAATGGTACAGCTCCCCCGACGGAGCGCGACAAAGCGAACATCATTCAGGATGGACCGCTCTCGCCCGGCGGACTCGCACTAGCTGAGGAGGCAAGTACGATCACGCCGTGGCCTCATCAACGAGTCGTCTCGGACACACTCGTCAACACCTATCCACAGAGCTTCCTGTTATGTGACGAGGTGGGACTCGGGAAGACGATCGAGGCCGGTCTTACACTCTCCCGGCTTGGGCTTACTGGCGAGCTTGAAACCGGACTGTTGCTGGTTCCGGCGAGTCTGCAGCGGCAGTGGCAGGAAGAGCTCTGGGAGAAGTTCAATATCAATGCCGTCCGGTTTGACCGGGACACAGCGGGCGATCACGTATTCCGGGACGTTCGAGGTCGCGACCACTATCCACCATCGGCAACGGACCTCGACCTCACCGGAGAGCGCGAATGGGCGGACAGCCCCATCTGGCGGTTCCTTTACGAGCAACAGTCGACTAACGCCGACGCATCGTCGCCGCTGGATGGACCGACGGTCGTCATAATGTCGTGGCACACTGCTCGTCTCGACGATCGTTGGGATCAGGTCGCTCCCTTAGACCGGGTATCCGACCGGTCTCGGGACGTCATCCCGGCAAGCTGTCGCGGACGCGACCACGATACGGAAGACCGGATGGGCGTGTGGGACGCCGTCATCGTCGACGAGGCGCACAACGCCCGGCGTGGCAGTAATTTCTACGCTCTTCTCGAACAGCTTCGCGATTATACGCACGCCTACTACCTCCTGACTGCTACCCCGATGCAATTGCACTCTGGCGAACTCTACGATCTGATGCAGTTGCTGGATCTTCCGGGTGGTTGGGATAACCGGGATACCTTCATAGAGTTCTTCGAAACCCGAGACGGGCTGTCGCAGGCCCTCAACGAGGTTCTCGACAACTCTAGTTCAGAGTCCGACGAAGCGGAGGCCTCCTGGGACACGCAAGCTACGCTCGATGGACTGGAACACCAAGACCGGCTCCCGATGGACCGACCATTCTCCTCAAAAGTCTTCCAGCACCTTGCAGACGAGCTCGAGATCAATGAGGACAGACAGGACCGTGCCATCGCCAAAGAGCGTGTGCTGACCGCTTGCCGGCTCGCACGAGCTTATGGAGACGCCTACGACGGCTATCTTGACCATGTCGACGACGCGATGGCAGATTATGACATCGACCGCTTCGAGGCAAGCGAGGATACGAAACTCAAACGACTCCTCTATCCTGAAGACGCCGACGAGTGGTTGATGGCGTCGCGCAGCGACCGACAGGACGCACTTGACGAACTCTCCCCGGGCGGTTGGCGAGTCATCCGCGATGTTCTCGCGGAGTCCACACCCGTCGACGCGCTCATCCATCGGAATACACGGGATACGCTTCGGAAGTACGAGGCGGTCGGTCTCCTCGATACGACCGTTCCGAACCGGAATCCCGAACAACGGAAAATCGAACTCACCGAGGAGACACGGGCGGTCTACGACCAGATCGACGAGTACACACGTGAGTTCTACAAGCGAGCCCAACAGACTGACGAAGCCCAAACACGCGCCATCGGGTTCGTGATGACCACGTACCGGCAGCGACTCACGTCGAGTGTCTATGCGATCAGTCAGAGCCTGAAACACCGGCTTGAGACACTCCGGGCGCAACGAACCGTGCTTGCCGGACGAGAGCGCGCTCGTGATCGGGACTATGGTGATGCGGAGCAGGTCGTCCTCGAAACGCTACAAAACGCTGATCTCGACGACGGGGACGTTCTGGATGAACTCGACGCTAGTAGTGACGACCTAGACCTCTCTGAACTCATCCCGAGCGTGACTGAAGAGGGGAAACAGCTTATCGAGGAAGAAATCGAGGCCTTGGAGGCGTTCGTCAACGACTTAGACTTGGTTGATACAGACCCGAAGATTCAGCAACTGTACAACGACCTCGACGAGCTGGACCGGGCTGGCCACAACCGGGTGATTGTCTTCACGCAGTACGCGGACACAATGGACTTCATCCGGGACAGTCTCTCGGATCTTCTCGGATCGACTATCGCGACGTACTCCGGTCGTGGCGGCGAGCTGTACGATCCCGATTCTGAAACGTGGGAGCACGTCGGGAAAGAGCGCGTGAAGCGTGAATTCTCACGTGATGATGGGCAGGTCGATATCCTCGTCTGTACCGACTCCGCGAGTGAGGGGCTAAACCTCCAGGAGTGTGGGGCGCTCATCAACTACGACCTGCCGTGGAACCCGATGAGGGTTGAACAGCGTATCGGTCGGATTGACCGTATCGGCCAACGATTCGACGAGATTCGTATTCTCAACTACAGCTACGAGGATACGGTTGAGACGGACATCTATGATCGCCTTGACGACCGGATTGGCCTCTTTGAAAACGTGGTCGGTGAGATGCAACCCATACTCTCCGGCGTCAGCCAACAGATTCGGAATGCGACCTTGAACGCGGACAGCGCTGACGACCAGACTGCGGTCGAATCAGCTGACCGCGAGTTCTCTGAAGAACTCGAAGAACGCGATCAGGGCGACCGCGTCGATGTCGGAGAGTCACTCGAGGACGTCGACGACCTCGTCGCTCAGGACGTTGTCGACGAAGCAAAACTTGATGCGTGGCAGTCCTACAGTCACCCGGATCTCGTCGATGTCGGCGAGGAGGAATACGAGTATCAACCTCCGTTCGAGACACCAAGCCTCCAGTCAGTGCTGGTCGATAACGACTCTCTTGCCGAGGCCGGTGTCGAATTCACCCCGGTTCACGAGATCGACTTCGAGTACGATGACGGGGACTTCGACTTTGCGGACAGTACATATCGTCTCTCAGTAGGTGACGCACCGATTGAGGTTCCAGTCGGGGATGGGGAACAGACGATTGCACAGGCTATTGCGACTGCTGCTGATGAAGTGGCGGTGACGTTCTCGGCTGTGTGTGCTGACGAGTTCCCATCAGTTCAGCATCTTGCGCCAGGTCATTCACTCCTAGGACAGCTCTTCACAGTACTGCAAGATGTAAGTGATGAGCCGTCGCGATTCCAACAGCGAATCGTGACCCGACCCGATCAAGACCAGGAGCCAGTAGTGTGTGCGTGGGGGCGGGACGGCGTATTTACCCGAATTGCAGGCGATGGGACAGTAACTGAAAATGGACCGATGGATTCCCTTCCGACGTGGTGTGATCAATTCCTCGATAACCGAGAGAAGTCAACAAAGCAGCCACAGTAGCTGGGTAGTTTTGTAAGCCTGGACCTTCCAGATGAACCAATAGATGCCAAACACTGCTCTTGACGCAAATCTCCGCGGTATCGGAGACGGTGCGAGACGGAACAGTTAGCTGTTGACTTGCTTGGTCGAGAAGGATACGACGTCGATCCAACCGGCGTGAGGGGTCCGAATGCTGGCGCGACTTTAAGTATGAAGCCGCAGCCAAAGACCACCACTGCTCTCATGGCTCATAAAGACACCACTCGGCAAGAATTTCGACATGGGATGAGGTCAACGTCTGTTCGCTATGGTAGCTCCAAGAAGGAACGCTCGCTGCAGGATTCCGCCACCGATAACGAGACGTTCGTTGGTGTGATCTTCATCGCTGTCGACGCACGAACAGAGTACGAGGCGATCGCAAAAGGAACAGCAGCCTGTCGTCAGCTCGTAACTACTGACGGACCGGTCGACAACTACGAACTCGTCTCCGAGACTACCAAGCCAGCACCGCAGCTCCTCGAGCGCTGGCAATCGCTTCCCGATGCGACCAGAACGACCTCTGAAACTGGACAGCAGCTTCTCGAGCGACTTCGCGACGTCATCGACAGTGGTACTCCAGGATGGGCAACAGCCCCGTCTGAGTTTCCAGTGCTGTACGACGAGTGGGGGATTGGAATCTCCGAACGCGATCAAATAGCGACACTCGAGGAAGCGTCTCATCAGTGGCTCGTCCCCGCGCTCGCACTACAGGAGCAACCGGATCGAGAGTCCTCGAGCCGATCGGATCCCAAGACTCCAACGAAACAACGACTCTTCTGCCGCCACTGTGACGAAGAGACGGGCCACACCTTCGAGGGTCGCGATACCGTTCCAAATCCATCGATCCCCGAGACACCAATCTGGGAATGCAATCGATGTGAGACGCCACAGCATGGTCCTACTCCTGAGTGAACGGTAGTCTGAAAACTGTCCTCACCAGCACTGCGCTCGGGTGTTTTGTCGACCCCTGAAGGGGTACGGGGGCTGGAAGACAGCCGCCGCAGAGAATTATGAACTCAACCGAACGAACACCAGAAGCGGACGCTGAGACGATCGAATACCGACCTCGAGGTGAAGCCAGATGATCGGATGTACCGAGTGTCGACTACCGATCTGTACGAGACTCGCTCGTGATCGAGCAGGGTACTCGGGACGGTTCTGATCGGACAGCTGCGAAGTCCGATACGATCATCTCCAAGTGGACGCTCGAGACGCCACTCGGGAGGAACAGTACTGATGCTCGAGCAGATCGACCATCGTGGTAAACGGTTCACGATCGGGGACGAGGACGTCGACGACGCAGCGGTTGCGTACTGTCGTCGAGTGGAAGCGCTCGAACGGAAGGCTCAACGTGAAATCCATGAACTCGAGCGAAACTAATTGAAAAGATCTCGAAAGCTAAGGAGAGCTACACTCGTCACAGCGACGTTAATCGGCTATACATCTTCATCTATGTCGCTAACAAAGCCCACTTGCCTAATATCGCAGGACTGTGAAAAGATATTGAGGATGAGATGACACAACTAATCGTAGTCCCACAGTAGGAATTACAGAAGGGAAAATCAAAGATTCCATTCCCAGGTGGTCAGGCTGGGAATTCTATTCCGTGAGCCGAGGGTCTCCATCGCTACCGGCGATCTCGTTCATTAAGTCAGGGAAGTCCATGTCGTAGACTTCGAACTCTTCGATCTCATAGATGGGATTGTCGAGTTCTTCTTCGTACTCCATACGGACCTCTGCGTAGTGCTGAGCAGCTTCTTCCAGTTCCCTTGTGGAATCCGCATTCGGGGCGAACATCCGGTAGACGTGGGCAGCGAACGAGTACCATGCAGCGGCGAAGAATGGATTATCTGCTTGCTCCAGACTGTCACCGCACTCGTGGATGAACTCCAGTAAGCGGTCGGACTCTGAAATCATCGCAGTGAACGCCGAGTTTGCCAGCTCCATCATCTCGCTGTAGAGGTCCGACTGCATTCGGATGAGGGTGTTCCGAGTCGCGTCGTCTTGGTCAAACTGCCCGAAGAACTCCTCCATCTGGCCCTCTATCATCTCTTCCGCCTGCTCACCTGCTTCGTACTCCTCAGCCAATTCTCGGCAGTTGTCAATGACCCCTTCAACAGCAACTCGATTCAGTCCATACCTCTCCAGTACATCGTAGGCTGCAGTCAGATGTTCACCGTCGCGTTCACCCTCCTCAATGTCCCGGTGGGCAGAGACGTGTACACATAGGCGGAGCATATCCGGGATAATCTGAGCCGCGTCTTGCTCATCTTCATCGAAGAACGCGACGAAGTCAAAGTCCTCGACCCGCTGTAACGTGGACTCATAGATATCCACAGACGAATCCTCGAACTCGACATCGGTATTGGATCGGACTGTGGCCCGCATCAAATCGAACAGCACTCCGACGAATTCGAATTTTAGCTCTTCCCCATCATCTTCTGGTTCCAGACCACGGATCCATTCCGTATAGTCATCTAACTCCAGAGCGAGCAGTGTAGCGGATTGGTCCTCAGGTGTAGGTGCATATGGAGCGTATCCAAACATAAACTGAAGGCGTTCGTGAGGCTCAAACTCCAACCGGTCGACTTCCTCACGAAATTGTTCGACCTCCGGGTCCCCATCGTAGATCTCTTGCAAGTGGGCATTCCCAAGCAATCCGTACACGAATCCCTCCAGCATGGGTGCTTCACTTCCCTCAACCTCATCGTAGAGCCTCTCTGCATAGTATTGGAACGCTGCTCGGTGGAGCTTTTCTGGGTTATCGAGTTGCTCGTAGAGGAATTCTTGGAATAGATCGTGGACTTTGAACACTCTATCTCCGGTGTCTTCTGAGCGACCTAATTCCTGAACAACGGCCTTGGTGCTCAGAGAGTCAAGAGTACGCCGGGCCTGTGTGCGACTCACGTCATCTAATACTGCCGAACAGATGTCTTCGTCCAACTCAACAAGTCCCGCGGACTTCCGAATGAATACCTCCTCGGCCTCCGACATCGAGTTCAGGTACGCTCTCTCGATGAAGTCCCGTGTGTCCTCTTTGGGAATCTCAAATGTACTGTCGTCACCTGCAGCCTCCCTGAGTAGGCCGAGATAATAGGGATGGCCGTCCAACTTCTCGTAGACGCCCTCTATCGTTTCGTCGTCGACGTCTGGATACTCCTCTTGGAGATAGTTCGCAGTCTCCTCGCGTGAGAACGTTTCCAGATGAACGGTGTAGTCCGCATCATCGAATGACAGGCGTCCTGCCGTGATGAGTTGGACATTCTCTCCGAGAGTGGAAGATAGTTCACGGAGGAAGTCCCGCGTGACCTCCGGTTCGTCGAGCTTGTGTACGTCGTCGACGAAGAATATGAGCCGTTTGTACTCGTTGACGGACTCCGAGAGACTGGCTAACTTTCGAAGATGCCGTGCGCGGTCGTCAGTGGATACCCCAGCACTCGCAGGACTGATTCCTACACTCATTCCAGTCGCTTTGTTAATGAGAGCACTGAGAGTTCCGACCGCGTCACGGGCTTCGATGAGGAGATCTTGCGAGAGTGTTGTAGGAGTGTTGCCTTCCCGGACGTAGAGTACTCGGGTTCGGTACCACTCCGAGAGTTCTTCTTCCAATTCCTCCAGGAACATACTCTTCCCGACGCCCGGTTGCCCCGAGATGTGAACAGTCTGAACACCGTCATCCACAGCTTGAAGAACCGAGTAGAACTCGTCTTCGCGTATCCGAGGCATTCCTTAGGATACTGTTCTGGCCAGATATGAAAGAACCTTCGGACACGTCGATTTTGCTGCTCGTTAGGTTTCCATATCTTTGCCGAAACGCTCATTTCACGTCTACCCATTTGTGAGAAGGAATGTCAAGGACCGAAGAAGCGAATGATACCACGAAAGCGGGGGCGACGCTACAGGAGCTCCACGCCCCTCGTGACATCATCGGGCCGCAAATCCGTGCACTGATCGAAGAACATGCCAAGAGCTGAGAACGCGGTCGGTATCGATGCCTGCCCATACGGGTGGTTCGCGACCGTCCTTATCGGGGGCAGCATCGAAACGGAGCTATACGAAGACTTCTCCGAACTGCATTCAGACTACCAAGAATCTCGAATGTTGGTAGATATTCCAATCGGGCTCCCCACGGGGGGCAGGCGCCGCTGCGACATTGAGGCGCGTGAACTACTCGGCTGCCGTAGTAACTCCGTGTTCTTTCCGCCATGCGAGTCTGCAGCCGCCGTTGAGGATTACGACGAGGCGAACACGAGGCATCGAGACGATATAGGGCACGGTCTCTCCCAGCAATCTCACGCTATAAGCGACAAAATTAACGAGGTAGAAGCGGTCGTGGGCGAGGCCCTTGACGGGCCAATCTACGAGAGCCATCTGGAACTCTGTTTCTACGCGATCAACGGGCAGCCGATTGCCTACTCGAAGTCATCGAAGCGAGGCCTCGCGTTCCGTCGGCACCTCCTCGAACAGAAGCACTCTGGTATGGACGACGAGTACGAGCAGGTACTTGACGACACTCTCCAGAAGGATGTCCGGCGAGACGACATTCTCGATTCGATGGCCCTCGCACTCGCCGCGCAGAGTGAGGAGTTACAGAGTGTCCCGGAAAATACAGGACCGGACGTTCCGCGTATCCACTACCCGATCACACCCGCGCTTGCAGACAACCCGTGGAGTGAACCATGACGATTCAGCAAGCAATCGAGCGACTCGACGCGGAGTTTCAAGCTTGATGTACAAGGAGTCACTTGGGCAACTCAGAGGAGTTCTCGGATTCGCAGGGTTTCTCATCCTAATCTATGCTTTAGAGCGGCTTGCTGCCACTCTGTTGGTCTTTCCGAATGAACGTCTGATGCTTGAAATGCTGAGTGTGGAGCAGAAGCGTCTCCTTGTACTCACAATAGGCCCGTTCGTTCACCGCGGAGTATCGCACATCGCTGAGAATCTGGTGTTTTTGCTCATTTTCGGAGGATACATCGAATGGCAAGTTGGATGGAAGAAGCTGTATCTCTACTGTGCCGCCACAGGGTACGGGGCAAGTTGGATACTGTTACTCATCACCGGAGGTGCTGGTGCTGTCGGGGCGAGTAGTATCACAAATGGATTGGAAGCAGTTGCCGGAATTGTAGGACTCGTGCGTGTCGTTGAAGAACTCTTGAACGTGAACTCAGGAGTAGATATACTCCGAGGTGTTGTCCACGTTTTCCCGTTCGTGATTGGGCTTGGATTTGCTGCTTCGACGATCCAAGCTGCAACTACACCTCCAACCGACGCGACACAAGCGATTCACGGGATTGGTGCTCTACTGGGTATCATTGCGGCCGCATACTACCCTTGACTCGACTTGTTACCGATGGAGGGCTCTGGTGAATCGCACGACTGCGTAGACTTCGACCGTCAGAACTAGGGAGTTGAAGCGGGAAACAGCGGATGCTCTATGTCCAAAATTTCCCGCTTCACTGGGGAGGTCGTGACGTTGGCTAAAAATGCTGTTGGTGGTCGAGGCGAATACGCCGCCCCCCAAGGTGGCGGCGGATTCGCCGA
>JAOPKB010000003.1 GCA_025517485.1 Natronoglomus mannanivorans
CGCTCACTACCGTTCGCTCCTTGAGGACGGGGCATTCTCGCCTACTTTCTGGTAAACTGCGTATAGGAGACGACGCCGACGAGCAACAGGGTGTAGTATAGCCAGCGTGGCCAGCCGGTAGAGAGAAACAGGAGCGTCAGGACGACGACCCAGAGTCCGACGACCACCAGATCGGTGATCACTCGCCGCCAGAGCGAGAACGCTGTGCGCAAGCGTCCCCAGTTTTTCGTTCCACCCGTCCCGTCTGTCTCGGCCCGTGTCATCCGTGAACCTCGTGTGTGCTGTCCATGAGAGCGTTCAGAAGTGATAGCCGTACTCGTTGGTCAGGTGGTACGCGGAGACGCCCCAGACGTAGTTCTGGCCGGGCCACCAGGTGCGGGCGTTGTTGTACCCTGCGATGAGCACCCCGTCGTTGGGATTCTCGGGATCGCGATGGTAGGTCACCGACCCGCTGTCGCCGTCGGTGAGATCGCGTTCCTCACCCCACCGGAGCTGGCCCGTTCGACAGACGTCGCTGGTAAAACAGGTGACCGCATCGATGCCGCTGATCTCGCCGCTCGAGTGGCCCGTCTCGGCACCCATCTTCTCGAGGTGCTCGCCGCGCGCGGCGAGGTCGGCGAGACCGGCACGGGTGAACTGACCGAGAACCTGCGTCGCCGCGCCGTCGATCGCGCTGGCCGGTCGCAGTTCGCCGACCGGTTCGACGGTGACGACGTCTTCGACGGGGTGGGCGTAGCTCACCGTGCCGAGTTCGACCGTCTCGCCGTTGGCGAGTGGGAGCGAGAGGGGCTTGCCGACCGGGTCGGTGTCGTAGTAGGCGTGTTCGGCCGTCGTGAAGAACGTCTGCTGTTCGTCCGGGTGGTACAGCGCGGGTCCGAGCGTCGCGTACCCGGTCTCGGTCTGACAGCGAACGCCACCCGGAACGCCGTCGTCGATATCCGCCGCGAGCCGGGGTTCGCCTTCGAACGTCTCGCCTTCCAGTTCACCCAGATCCTCGATCGCTTCGATATCGAACGACACGCCGTCGATCAGAACCTGAAGTAACTCTTCGATTCGACCGATCTCACTCGCCGAGGCTTGAATCGATATGGAAGCAGTGCCACGATCGTAGGTCCCGGGTTGGACCGCGCTCCCGAGATAGCCCGTCACCGACATCTCCGCGAGGTGGTTGTGGAGTTCGAACGCCTTCGAGACTCGAGCGTACCACTCGGCGGGGACGGATCTCGTTCGCTCGCGGATCGACCACGGATCGTCGGGGTCCTCCCGGACCAGCGCGGTGACGACCGGGACCTCTCCGCTACCGACGTTGAGGAAGTCTTCGACACCGAGCAGGGAGGCGATTCCGAGCCCGTAGCCGGCATTCGCGACCGTCCGGAGGAACGTCCGTCGATCCATCTCGGGCGACAGGCGGTCGCGAAGCGTCGCGAGTCGGTGGGTTCGGTTCTCGGCTTCGTCTGGCATACTCACGGGTGTCTCGATCGTTCGTCGATGCGGGCGGTACCGGCAAAGCTAATATTCACCTACAGTGTCTCTGTTGGCAGTATATCTGGTACGTACACCCACGGTACGAAGGAGGTTCTGCCTGCATTTGACAGAGATCGAACGTGGTGGAGAGCCGAAATCCACCGTTCGGCTCGCTGGCCGCTCGCCATCCCGATTTAATAGCTGTACGAGTACACCCGAGCGTTCGTCTACCCACAGCGATGACAGAACGATGTCTCCGTGTTGGTGACCACGGGGGCACTCCCACGTCGGTCCCCGCGTCTCTACGCGACAACCCTCCTCGACCCTGCCGTCGCAGGCGAGTGTTGGTTTTCCTTCACTCCGCCGGTGTCCGCGGGGGCCGCGCTCTACTCTCTTTCCTTTACTTTCGACCTCAGATGGAGACTGTAACGACCTGTTCGTCTCCAGAACAACGATAGTGCGACCGACAACCAGCCCATACTCGAGTCCCCGACGACCGTTCGCTCGAGAAGTGACTCGTTTCAGTCGGGGAGTTCACGCGAGACGGGGGTCGAACGAACCTATCGAAGGGAAAACGGTTTGGAGCGCCCCGTTGCAACGATTGTCATGAACGTCCGAATCGCGGCCGATGCCTCCACCGATGAAGCCGCGGCGATCGCGACCGCACTCGCCGAACACCTCGGCGAGGCAGTCGAGGTGTACGTCGGCGACGGCGACGACCCGGTCGCAGTCCACGAGGCCGATTCGAGCCGTGAGGATGGTGGACGGCGGAGTACCGGTGACAGCGGAGGCAGTCGGGGAAGAGATGCCAAATCGATACCGGACGGACCCACCGATCGCGAGCGACGCCTCCGCGAAGAAATCGAAGACATCCACGAGGGTGGCCCGGAGAAGTATCGGGAGCGACTCGCAGAACAGGGAAAACTCTTCGTCCGAGATCGCCTCGAGTTGTGGTTCGGTGCGCCGACTGCGAGCGCCTCGGCTGACGGGACCGAAGACGACGAGAGCGACGGGACCGGAGGCGTCCGCTTCGAGGACGGCACGTTCGCGAACTTCGACGCCTGGCACCCCAGTTCGCCGGACGACGAGGCGACGGCGTCGGACGACCGACTCCCGGCGGACGGGTTACTGACCGGCGCGGCCGAGTTCGAGGGCCGAGACGTCCACTTCATGGCCAACGACTTCACGGTCAAGGCGGGGTCGATGGCCGAACGCGGCGTCGAGAAGTTCCTCCGGATGCAACAGCGGGCGCTGAAGACCGGCAAGCCGGTGCTGTACCTGATGGACTCCTCCGGCGGTCGGATCGACCAGCAGACGGGCTTTTTCGCCAACCGCGAGGGGATCGGGAAGTACTACTACAACCACTCGATGCTCTCCGGGCGAGTCCCCCAGATCTGCGTGCTCTACGGCCCGTGTATCGCCGGCGCCGCGTACACGCCGGTGTTCGCCGACTTCACGATCATGGTCGAGGAGATGTCCGCGATGGCGATCGCGAGCCCGCGGATGGTGCAGATGGTCACCGGCGAGGATATCGACATGCAGGAGTTAGGCGGCCCGCAGGTCCACGCCCGCGAGTCCGGCTCTGCGGATCTCGTCGCCCGTGACGAAGACCACGCCCGCGAACTGGTCGCCCAACTGGTCACCTACCTGCCGGACAACGCCGACGAGAAACCGCCGACGGCCGACACTCGAGCGCCCGCGAAGTCCCCTGAGGGGATCGATTCGGTCGTTCCCCAACGTCCGAACGAGGGGTACGACATGGTCGACGTGATCGATCGGATCGTCGACGAGGAGTCGTACTTCGAGCTCCGACCCGAGTACGGGAAAGAGATCCTCACCGCCTTCGCCCGCATCGACGGCCGGCCGATCGCCATCGTCGCCAACCAGCCGGCCCACCGCGCGGGCGCGATCTTCCCCGATGCCGCCGAGAAGGCCGCGAGCTTCATCTGGACCGCCGACGCGTTCAACGTTCCCTTACTGTACCTCTGTGACACCCCCGGCTTCATGGCCGGCTCACAGGTCGAGAAGGAGGGCATTCTGGAGCAGGGAAAGAAGATGATCTACGCGACCTCGAGTGCGACGGTGCCCAAACAGACGGTCGTCGTCCGGAAGGCCTACGGCGCGGGCATCTACGCGATGGGCGGGCCGGCCTACGACCCCGAGAGCGTGCTGGGACTTCCCTCGGGCGAGATCGGAATTATGGGTCCGGAAGCGGCGATCAACGCCGTCTACGCCCGGAAGCTCGCGGAGATCGACGACGAGGACGAACGGGCGGAGAAAGAGGCGGAGCTCCGCGAGGAGTACCGCGAGGACATCGACATCCACCGGATGGCCAGCGAGGTCGTCATCGACGAATTGATCCCACCGAGCCGGCTCCGGGCGGAACTCGCCGCTCGCTTCGAGTTCTACGCCGACGTCGAGAAGGAGCTCCCGAGCAAGAAACACGGGACCGTTCTCTAGGTCAGACACCTCGAGTCCCGATCTCGAGCGTCGCTCGCTCTTCGAGTTCCTCGTCCGAGAGGTCGCGGTTCTCGAGGTGGTAATCTGTAATCGTCAACCCCGGCGAGCGAGCGATCGTCTCAGCGGAAGCGTCGTCGATCGACGCGACGATCCGTTTGGCCATTGCCCGCTCGCGATCGGTGACGACACGGTGGCCTCGGCCGAAACGGGAAGCCAGGGTTAGACTGCCGTTTCGCTAACGGCACCGAGGGGTACGCGGCTCTTACCGTAAATCCGCGTCCCCTACGGCGACCATAACAATGCTGTCAACGATGGGACCTTCGGCGTAGCGACCCCGAACGCGCCGACGGCCCCGACCGGTTCGATTCCGGTAGCGCGCCTATGAGTTCAGACGGTGCACACTGGCACCAGCGACTACCGCTGTTCGACGTCGATATCGGCGAACTCGAGCGCGCCCTCTGGGTCGTCGTCGCACTCTCGCTCGTCGGTGACGTAGTGACGACGTTCGTCGGTCTCCACCTCGGCCTCGCCGAGTCCAACCCCATCGCTCGGGGGGCGATCGACGGCTACGGGCTCCTCGGGATGCTCGCACTGAAGGCCTTCGCGGTCGGCGTGGGGCTCGTGTGTCGACAGCTTCTGGAGCGACCGTACAGACCGATCGTCCCCGCCGCACTCGCCATGCCGTGGGTAGCAGCCGTGTTCATCAACATCTACATGATCTCGCTCACGCTCTGAACGACTCGAGTTCCGAGAGAAGGGATTCGGGCGAGTCCTCGACGACGGGTCCAGACAGAGATCGGAGCCGAAGACCGACCTCACTCCTCGAACGTCACCGCGACGTCCGTCGGGTTCTCGTTCCACTCCGCCTGTGAGACGCTGTAACGGTAGCAGTCGACCGGGTCGCCGCTGTCCATATCGTCGAGGTGGTAGTTCCGGAGCAGTCCCTCGCGACCGCCGCCGTGGGCCTCGGTGTACTTCTCGATGGCTCGGTTGGACTGCTCGTTGTCCACGAGCGCCGTCACGGCGACGAGTTCGAGGTCCAGCCGATCGAACGCCAGCGCCATGAACGCGGCGGCGCGCTCACCGGAGTAGCCCCGGCCCCAGAAGCGTTTCCGAAGCCAGAAGCCGAGGGTCATCGTCCGCTTGTCCCAGTCGATCCCGCCACCTGCGGTTCCCGCGATGTCACCCCCGCCGTCTTCGCCCTCGCGCGGACGAACCACGTAGGAGACGCCCTCGTGGTCCTCGCGTTTCTCTTCGGCGTGCTCGACGAACTCGAGGGTCTCCTTCGGCGTTTCGTGTGGAGTCCAGGTGACGTACTCCGTGACGTCCTCGATGCCCGGATCGGACGAGCAGATGTCGTACAGTTCGAAGACGTCGATGTCGTCCGGTCCGAGCGCCTCGAACCGGAGCCGATCGGTCGTGATCGTGTCGGGGAAGAGCTCCGCCATACGACCGACGACGAACGGCCGTACAAAAGCGTTGTCGCGGCTGTGGTACTATATCACACACCGCTCTCTCGAGTTGGTTCCGTCTCCAGCGACTCACTCCCGCTTCTCGGAGAGAACTGTTCGATCGAACGAACAGACGAGGTCGTCGTCCTGGTTGAAGACCTCGAGGTGCATGGTGACGACGCCCCGATCGCCGTCGCTGGTCTCCCGTTTGTCCGTCACAGTCGACTGGACGTGAATGGTGTCGCCGTGAAAGACCGGGTGGGGATGTTCGACGTCGTCGTAGGAGAGGTTCGCGACGACCGTCCCGTCGGTGGTCTCGGGAATGGAGATACCGACCGCCAACGACATCGTGTAGAGGCCGTTGACGAGGCGCTCGCCGAACTGTGTGTCGGCGGCGAACTCCCGATCTAAGTGCAACGGCTGCTGATTCATCGTCAGATCACAGAAGCGCTGGTTGTCGCTCTCCGAGATCGTCCGCCGACGCTCGTGTTCGATCGTCTCGCCGACCGTGAACTCCTCGTAGTACAGCCCGGCCATGCTCGAGGAATCCTCGGCCAGCGAGAAAAGCGTGCGGTGTGACGGGCCGATCGACCGCAGAGCGTCCTCGACTCGAGTGGACGAGACACACCGATTCGAACGACGCAGACTCCCATACTTTGAAAGCCGCAGTCGACGACCACCTCACCATGAGTCGCAGAAGCGTGCTGTTCACGCCCGGCGACCGTCCCGACATGCTCCGCAAGGCGCCGCGCTCGGGCGCCGACGTCGTCGTCTTCGATCTCGAGGACGCCGTCGCTCCCGCTCGCACGGACGACGCGCGAGCGGCGGTTCGCGAGGTGCTCTCCGATCCCGCGTTCGACCCCGGCTGCGAGGTCTGTGTCCGGGTCAACCCGGGCGAGCGGGCGATCGCCGATCTCGAGGCCTTGCTCGAGTCATCGTCGCTGCGCTTCGACGGGGTCGTGCTTCCGAAGGTCTCCGCCGGTGTCGACGTCGAACGCCTCTCGACGTTTCTGACCGACCGTGACAGAACGGTACCCGTCTTCGCGCTGATCGAGACCGCTCGCGGCGTCCTCGCGGCGGACGAAATCGCGGCCGTTCCGGCGACGGACGCGCTCGTCTTCGGCGCCGAGGACCTCGCTGCCGACGTCGGTGCCTCACGGACGCCCGAGGGGACGGAGGTGGTCTACGCTCGCCAGCGCGTGGTACTCGCCGCGGCGGCACACGGCTGTACGGCCATCGACACGCTCCACACCGACTTCGAGGACGAGGCGGGGCTCCGCGAGGACACCGCCGTCGCCCGGCAGTTCGGCTACGACGGAAAACTGGCCATCCACCCCGCCCAGATCGAGCCGATCCACGACGCGTTTACACCGTCGGAGGCTGACGTGGCGTGGGCCGAACGGGTCCTCGAGGCGAGACGGGCGGCCGACGCGGACGGACGCGGTGTCTTCGAGGTCGATGGAGAGATGATCGACCAGCCGCTGATCGAACGGGCCGAGCGGGTACTCGAACTGGCTTCGGAAACCGATGCCGTGTGATCGAGTCGGCGACCAATCGCTCAGAGTATTAGGGGATATAATTTCCTAGAATACATTGTTCGATCATCATGCGTCCATATTCGCCACACTTATTTTGCGGACAGGGTGAATATTTCGTACAATGGGCACGGACACGAATCCGTTCGACAGTCTTCAGGAACAGATCGACGACGCTGCCGCGTACCTCGACGTCGGTGACGACGTCATCGAGCGGCTCAAACACCCCGAGCGCGTCCTCGAGACGAACCTGACGATCGAGCGTGACGACGGCACGCTCGAGCGATTCAAGGCGTTCCGGTCGCAGTTCAACGGCGATCGCGGTCCGTACAAGGGCGGCATTCGCTACCACCCAGGGGTCACCCGCGACGAAGTGAAGGCGCTGTCGGGCTGGATGGTCTACAAGTGTGCGACCGTCGGCATCCCCTACGGCGGCGGCAAAGGAGGTATCGTCATCGACCCCGACGAGTACAGCGAGACCGAACTCGAACGTCTGACCCGTGCGTTCGCGACCGAACTTCGCCCGCTCATCGGCGAGGACCGGGACATCCCCGCACCGGACGTCAACACCGGCCAGCGGGAGATGAACTGGATCAAAGACACCTACGAGACCCTCGAGAACACGACCGCGCCGGGCGTCATCACCGGGAAGGCGATCGACAGCGGCGGCAGCGAAGGTCGCGTCGAAGCGACGGGGCGGTCGACCGTCATCGCTGCCCGCGAAGCGT
This sequence comes from Natronoglomus mannanivorans, assembly GCA_025517485.1. Lineage (GTDB taxonomy): Archaea > Halobacteriota > Halobacteria > Halobacteriales > Natrialbaceae > Halomontanus > Halomontanus mannanivorans. The sequence goes on from JAOPKB010000003.1 coordinate 7,639, forward strand.
TCGACTACATCGGACAGGACGTCTCGGACGCCACAGTCGCAGTCCAGGGCTACGGTAACGCCGGCTGGATCGCCGCAAAGCTCGTCGAAGAAATGGGCGCGACGGTCGTCGCCGTCTCCGACTCGAGCGGCGGCGTCTACAGCGAGGACGGACTCGACCCCGTCGCCGCCAAAGAGCACAAACGCGAGACCGGCAGCGTCGTCGGCTTCGACGGCGCCGACGAGGAGATTACGAACGCCGACGTCCTCACGCTCGACGTCGATCTCCTGATCCCCGCCGCACTCGAGAACGCCATCGACGAGGAGCTCGCTCACGACGTGCAGGCAGACGTCATCTCCGAGGCCGCCAACGGCCCGATCACGCCCGCCGGAGACGCCGTCCTCGCCGAGAAGGACGTCTACGTCGTCCCGGACATCCTCGCCAACGCCGGCGGCGTCACCGTCTCGTACTTCGAGTGGGTCCAGAACCGCCAGCGATTCCACTGGTCCGAAGAACGTGTCAACGACGAACTCGAGACGCTCATCGTCGACGCATTCGACGCGCTGACCGAAACCTACGAGGAACACGACCTCGAGACGTTCCGGGCGGCCGCCTACGTCGTCGCGATCCAGCGTGTCGCCGACGCCTACGAACAGGCTGGATCGTTCCCCTGAGCCGTCTGCTTGTGGTGTCACTCGAGTGTGCCAGAATCGGATCCGAACCCGAACCGGATCTGGATCGCGGTTCGTACCCGAACCCGAATCGATCACGGCCTCGAACTCTCGTGACCACCGGAACGAAAACGCAGGTCACGAGGGACGCTATTCCCGTCGAGGGACCGACCAAGACCTGTCACGGACGTTTGGGAAGGGGTTGACGTATCATCGAGATCGGGGCTTCTCCACTCTATTTCTCTCGAAAATTGACAGGCTGAGGCGGCTGTCGATAGCTTTTTCTCGTCGGGTACACATGCCGAACCAGCCCGAATGATCCGTGAGCGACTGTCGATATACCGGGCGCGCATCCGTCGCGAACTCACCGAGGCGTTCGAAGAGGAGTGTACACCTCGAGAGGTCGCGGCGAGCTTCGCGATCGGGATTTTCATTACGGCGATGCCGACCGGCGGGCTCGGGATCGGTCTGTTCTTCGTCTTCGTTTACTACTGGGACTGGGTCAGCAAGACGGCCATCTTCGCGTCGGTCGCCGTCCTCAATCCGCTCGTGAAGCCGGTCGTCTACGTCGCGAGTTATCATCTCGGCGCGGTGTTACTCGGGACCGAACCGATACTCGTGTTCGATATCACGGCACTGGACTGGCTCGTCGGGCTGGTTCAGGTTCTCCTGCTCGGGAACCTGTTGATCGCGCTCGCACTGTCCGCGATCAGCTACGTCGTCGTGCTTCGATTGACGCGAGCACATCGCGAGCGCCAACAGCGCCGACAGAATCAAACCCATACCGACGACGTCTCACCGAACGCGGTACTCGTGTCGTTTCTGCAGCGCTTTCGGAAGTGAGGACTGAAACGACGACTGGGCAAGTGAGCGTGACTGGAGACGAGAACTCGGATTCGCTACTCTGAGAGTTCGACGACGGAGACGTCTTCGAATCGTGCATCGACCGCTTCATCGCTGGCGACACTGCAGACCGCGATACCGACCGCGACCTGCTCGTCGAGAGCGACCGTCCGTCGATCGACGAACTGCCAGTGTTCGCCATCCGTCGAGATCGAACAACTCACCAGTTCACCGAGTCGATCGATACGGAACCACTCGTGTCGATCTCTGACTCCCTCGATCTGGTGGTTGTGTCCCGGGTCTCCCAGCTCGTGTCGCCAGTTCACGTCAGGGTCTCGGTTGACGTTTCCGCCGACGAAGCCGTACGCCGCATCCTCCTCGAGCCCCGACCGGATCATGAATCCGGCTTTACTCCACTCGCTGGCTCGCTCGAGGTCGGTGAGTCGGCCCTGAATTCGGACGCCACCGTCGACGAGCGTGTGGAAGAAGTGAAACTCGTTGACCAGCCCCCAGATGTTGTCGCCAGCGCCCCGCACGTGGTACGTTCCGTCGCCACCGCTGGCCGTTCCGGGGACCGCCACGTCGCCGACGTCGACGCTCTCGGTCAGTTCGAACGTCCGCCCCGTCGGCGTCGAATCCAGCGGTGTTCCCACCATACAGTTGCTCACTTCGAACCGTGAACCGCCGAGCTCACTATCGGTGACCGAGACCTCCCAGTCGTGAAGGCGCGCTGCCTCCCGGACGATCGCCAGTCCGAACCCGGTTCCGTCGGACGACGTCGTGTACCCCTGCTCGAAGATTTCGTCGCGGTCTGCGTCCGGAATGCCAGGGCCGTCGTCGGCGACGTAGAACCCACCCTCGAACCGCCCGACCCGCACGGTCACTGCCGTGTTCGCATTTCCCGTCTCCGTCTCTGTCTCCGTCTCTGGACCGGCAGACTGTGAGCGACCGGTCGTGGACCCGTGCTCGACAGCGTTCCCCATCAGGTTCTTGAGCAACGGTCGGAACTGGGATTCGTCCGCGACCACCATCGTCTCCGGAAGGACGTCTAACTCGAGTGTCGACTTCTCGGTCGCGACGTACTCCCAGACCTCCTCGACGAGCGCTGTAAACTGTAGCGGACGCCGCGTGCTCGTCGAATCGAGTTCTTGGGTCGCCAGCGAGTGGAAGTCGTCGAGCAGGACCGCCATCCGCTCGAGGGACTCTTCGACGGCGTCGAGTGCATCCTCGTCGCCAGCTCTTGCCATCTCGAAGTAGCCCTGAGCGATGCTCAGTGGGTTCTTCAGATCGTGCTCGACGTAGTCTGGGATCTGCTGGAGACGGGCGATCTGTCGAATGAGTTCGTTCTCACGGTTCTTGTACTCGGAGACGTCGAGCGTGAGCCCGACGACCCCGCGAGTCGTCCCGTCCTCGATCCAGGGAACCTTCGTGGTTCGCATCCACAGATCGTCGTCGGAGGAGGACTCGAGGCGGTTCTCTATCCGTCGACCCTCCTCGATGATCTCCAGATCGTCCTCGTAGGTCTCTTCGTGATCGCTGTGGTAGCCGTGATAGGCCTCGGGATCGGTCTTCCCGAACATGTCCTCGGGATTGGTGGTCAGTTCGGTCTCCGCGAACAGGACGTGTCGCGCCCGATCGTCTTTGGCGTACATCGGTACCTCGAGTTCCGAGAACATCGTCTCGAGGACGCTTCGTTTCTCCGCGTCGTGGCGCCGGTCGATCGCACGGTCGACTGCGATATCGATACGTTCGACCCGTGCTTCGATTGAGGCGGCCGCTGGAACGTAGTCGGTCGCGCCCGCAGCGGTCGCTCGCCCGGCGATCCGTTCGTCGCCGTCGATCGGTGCGAACACGATGCTCGTCGCGGGGTCTTCTTTCGCTGCCTCTTCGACGAGTTTCAGCGCTGGTGAGTTCGAGTCCGGGTCCGAGTCCAAGTCCGAGTCCGACTTCGACGTCGACTGCGGAACCGAAATCCACAGACACTCGACGGCGGGCCGCCGGCCGAGTCGGTCCAGTCCGGCAGGTCCGTCCTCGACGGTCTCGACACGATAGTCCGTCTCCGACCGGAGCGTTCGTTCGAGAGGATCACATCGGTCGCCGCCGTCGACGAAGAGGACGACCGGTGGCTGATCGATATCCCAGAACTTCCGTACTGACACTATCTATCGTTGAATTCGAGGTATATTAGTCTCACTGGCTCTGGGACCTGACAGCCCGCCACACGATCGTCACACGACTACGTCACCGAGCCCGTAGACGAGGAAGGCGAGTCCGAGAACGACGAAGACGGCCGCCATCCCTCGAGTCACCCGCACCCGTGTTCGGTCGTCGATCGTGCCGTCCGCGAACGTCGACAGCTCCTCCTCGCGCTGTTTCTCGACGATCGCTCGAGCCGAGTAGACGCCGACGAGACCGAAACAGACGAGAACCGCGCCGATCACCGCGATAACGGTCGAGAGTACCATCCTCCGTTCACCTTACAGCCCGATTTCCCGGCCGACGACGAGGTGCTGGATCTCGCTGGTCCCCTCGCCGATCTCCATCAGTTTGGCGTCGCGATAGAACCGCTGGGGAGCGAAATCGGTGGTGTAGCCGTAGCCGCCGAGTACCTGCACGGCCTCTTCGGCGACCTCGCGGGCGGCCTCGCTGGCGTCGAGTTTTGCAAGCGCCGACGCCTCCGTTACCGGCACACCCTCGTCGTAGCGGACGGCCGCCTTGTGGGTCAACAGCCGCGCGCGTTCGGTCTTGCGGTGCATGTCGACCAGTTTGTCTCGGATGGCGTCGAACTCCGAGATCGGCTGGCCGAACTGCTCGCGCTCTTTCGCGTAGCGTTTGGCGTGCTCGTAGGCCCCCTGTGCGAGCCCCGTCGAGAGCGCCGCGATCGAGATTCGACCGCCATCGAGGGTCTTCTTCGTCTGTTCCCAGCCCTCGCCTTCCTCGCCGAGGAGTCGATCCTCGGACAGGCGGACCCCGTCGAACGTGATCTCACAGGTCGGCGAGGCGTTCAGGCCCATCTTGTCCCACACGGTCGTCACCTCGAACCCGTCGTCCTCGCGGGGGTCCACGATGAACGTCGAGATCCCGTCGTACCCCCCGTCGGGGTCCGTCACGGCCTTGACGAGGATCGAGCCGGCCTTGGAGGCGTTGGTGATGAACTGTTTCGTTCCCTCGAGGACCCACTCGTCGCCCTCTCGCCGGGCGGTCGTCTGCATGTTCGAAGCGTCCGAACCGCTGCCCGGTTCCGTCAGCGCCCAGCCGCCGACGTACTCGCCTTCCGCGAGCGGGCGGAGCCACGCTTCCTTCTGGGCGTCGGTCCCGAACAGTTCGATCGGTTTCGACGCCAGCGAGACGTGAGCGGCGTAGGAGAGGCCGATCGCGCCCGAGATACGACCGAGTTCCTCGGTGACGAGTGCGTACATGAGCTGGTCGCCGCCGAGTCCGCCGTACTCCTCGTCGATGGGGACGCCCATCACGTCGAGTTGGGCCAGTTGATCGAAAATTTCCTCGGGGAAGCGGTGGTCGTCCTCGATCTCCTGGGCGATCGGCTCGATCTCTTCCTCGCAGAACTCCCGGACGGTTTCCCGGATCATCCGGTGTTCGTCGGGCAGTTCGAAGTCCATACCGGCTGTTCACCGACCCGAGAAATAAACGCACCGCCGCGAGCGGCTATCGACGGTCGTCGCGGTCGTCCCGATCTCTGTCCCCGCGGTCGTCACGGCTCTCGCGATCGGTATCCCAGTCACTCTCGTGTTCGCGACCACGTTCACTCCTCCCGGAGTTCCCCCAGCCTCCGTCGGAATCGTTCCATCCGTCTCGAGGACCGGCTGGAGAGTCGAGCCCAGAGCCATCACTGCCGTCGCCGCTCCGAACGGCCGCCCGCTGCTCCGGAATCAGATCGAGATCCACATTCGTATCGCCGAGCAACAACAGCGCGTAGTACCGGAAGTAGGAGACGACCGGGACCTGAACGAGCGCCAGCACGAGGACGAACGCCGCGATACCGAGGAGGGCGACACCGACACCCAGGTAGAGTCCGATCGTGCCGCCGAAGATGACCAGCGCGGCGACGACGATCGCGGTCGGAATCCCGACGATCAACCCCGCGACCACCGCCAAAAATCCGATGGCGATCCCGAGGACGACCTGAGCGATCGCGACGACGACAATGTACACGACGTACTCCTTCCACGACCCCGTGAGCGTCGGCCAGAACCGTTTCCACGCGCCCAGAATTCCGCGGTGCTCGAGCAACATGATCGGCGCGACGAACTCCGTCGTCAACTGCATCACGAGCGCGTACAGGAGGAAGTAGGCGAACGCCACGAACGCGAGGAGGGCGAGTGATCCCATCGCGATTTCGTCGAGAGTCGGCGCCGAACCGATGATCGACAGCGCCGGAATCCCGACGAGTGCGACGCCGAGGAGCCCGAGCACCCCTCGAAAGAGAAAGAGCCGACCGGCCCGCCCGAGGTTCGCCATCGCGTACTGTCTGACGTGGACCGCGTGAGACCGAAGAGACTCGAGGAAGACGAACTCCATGATCGCACCGACGATGGCGAAAAAGAGCCAGACTGCGAGTGCGATCGCCACGAGAACGACGAGTATCGTGACGAGCTCTTCACCGGTCAGCTCCGGGAGGACACCCTCGAACTCGGTCCCTTCGAACTGCTCGTCCTCGACGGTGACGTCGCTGGGCGGCGACGCTGGCGTCCCCGAAAACCCGAGCGCCGAGATGAAAAAGACAACGAACGTGAGTTTGAGCCACCGCCGCAGGTCGACCGGCGTCAAGAACTCGCGTGTGACATCGATCGCGTCTCCCAGATCGTCGATTGCGTACATCGCTCTCGAGGTCGAATTCGTCGTCATACTGTAAAATGATACTGATGGATTCGACGAACGGACGGTCTCGATTTCGAAACTGTACGAACGAACGGTTCGTCCGTCCAGTCGAGTGACCCGGTTCGTGAGTCGCCGACTTCGGGATACATTTAACGCCGGGTTTCCAATGTCAACGACATGGACATCCGCCAGCTTGCTCGAGGCACTGTCGAGTGGAGCCGAATCGAGCGTGTCGTGCGCACGCTGGCGGAACGCTACGGCCGTGAGACCGTCCGCGTGGAGTTTCTCGAGGCGGACAACTGGCTCTCGACGCCGTGTGTGATCGACGACGAGTGGTTCGTCAAGATCGTCTCCAGACAGAACGCGCTGGTCCACGCGCTGCTCACGACGGGCCGGAACGTGGGCGCGTTCTCCTCCGGCACGGAGGGGTTTTTCGACCGCTTCGAAACGCCACTCCAGATGGTCGAACACGAGTACGAGGCGACCGAGCGGATGCGCGAGATTGGATTGAACGCACCCCGCCCGATCGAGGCGTTCGAGGTCAACGGGCTCGGCGTACTCGTCCTCGAGTATCTCCCCGAGTTCGAGACCCTTGACGATCTCCCGACCGCAGCGGTCCGGGTGCGTGCACCGGAGTTGCTCGAGATGCTGGCGACGCTTCACGACCACGGGCTAGCCCACGGTGACCTGCGGGCGGAGAACATCCTGCTGTGTGACGACGAACTCTACTTCATCGACGCCACCCGGCTACAGGAAGGCCGAGCCAGGGAGACGAAAGCCTACGATCTGGCCTGTGCGCTCGCCGTCCTCGAGCCGCGACTGGGTGCGCGCGAGACGGTCCAGATCGCCGCGGCGACGTACGAGCCAGACGATCTGCTCGCGGCGCGGGAGTTTCTGGATTTCGTCCGGTTGCGGCCGGACCACGAGTTCGATTCGACACAGTTGCGGAGCGAAGTCGAGAAAGTGGCCGATCTGGGACGGACCTAGGTGGGTACTCGAGTGTCGTCGGGTCGGTACCAGTGTCGGTGTGCGACCAGTACCAGCCTTTTTGCTGTCGGTCGATGAAGGATAGCGCATGAGTCAGCGAGCCACAGACCGGGAGTACGGCCACTACATCGACGGCGAGTGGACCGACGGGAGCGGGTCCGACACGTTCGAAAGCCGGAATCCGGCCACCGGCGACTCGCTCGCAACGTTCCAGCGTGGCACCGAGTCGGACGTCGACGAGGCGCTGTCGGCCGCTGACGCGGCCTTCGAGGAGTGGCGGGAGTTGTCCTACATCGACCGCGCGGAGTACCTCTGGGACATCTACCACGAACTTCGCGAGCGCCACGACGAGCTGGGCGAGATCGTCACGAAAGAGTGCGGCAAGGAGATCTCCGAAGGAAAGGCGGACGTCACCGAAGCCTGGCACATGGTCGAGTGGGCCGCAGGAAACGCTCGCCACCCCCACGGCGACGTCGTCCCCTCGGAGATCCCCAGCAAGGACGCCTACATGCGCCGGAAACCGCGGGGCGTGATCGGCTGTATCACCCCGTGGAACTTCCCCGTCGCCATCCCGTTCTGGCACATGGCCATCGCGCTCGTGGAGGGGAACACGGTCGTCTGGAAACCCGCCGAACAGACGCCGTGGTGCGGACAGGTCATCGCCGAGATGTTCGAAGACGCCGGGATCCCCGACGGCGTCTTCAACATGGTCCAGGGCTTTGGCGACGCCGGCGCGGCGATCACCGACGACGGCCGCGTCGACACCGTCCTCTTCACCGGCTCCGCCGAGGTCGGCCACGAGATCGCCGGCAAGGTTGGCGGCGAACCCGGAAAGCTGGCGGCCTGCGAGATGGGCGGCAAGAACGGGATAGTCATCACCGAAGCGGCCGACATGGAGATCGCCGTCCACTCCGCGGTCATGTCGAGCTTCAAGACCACCGGCCAGCGCTGCGTCTCGAGCGAGCGCCTGATCGTCCACGAGGAGGTCTACGACGAGTTCAAGGAGCGATTCGTCGACGTCGCCGAGGAGATCGCCGTCGGCGACCCGCTCGAGGAAGACACCTTCATGGGGCCGGCGATCGAGGCCGATCACGTCGAGAAGATCAGCAAGCACAACGAGCTCGCTCGGAAGGAGGGCGCCGAGGTGCTCGTCGACCGGTTCGAACTCGGTGAGGAAGAGATTCCCGACGGTCACGAAGACGGCCACTGGGTCGGCCCGTTCGTCTACGAGATCGACTACGACACCGACCTCCGATGTCTCAAAGAGGAGTGTTTCGGCCCGCACGTCGCCTTGCTCGAGTACAGTGGTGACATCGAGCGCGCGGTCGAGATCCACAACGACACGCCCTACGGCCTCGCGGGTGCGGTGATCTCGGAGGACTACCGCCAGCTCAACTACTTCCGAGACCGGGCCGATCTGGGACTGGCGTACGCGAACCTACCGTGTATCGGTGCCGAGGTGCAGTTGCCCTTCGGCGGCGTCAAGAAGTCTGGAAACGGCTATCCCTCCGCTCGAGAGGCTATCGAAGCCGTCACCGAGCGCACCGCCTGGACGATGAACAACTCGAAGGAGATTCGGATGGCCCAGGGACTGTCGGCGGATATCAAGACGTCGTCGGGTTCGTCCGAGGGCTCCGACGACGACTGAGAACGGAGAACGGAGACTCTCACTCGAGATCGATCTCCTCCCCGAACCGCCCGCGGAACGCAATTTCGGCGAGCGGCTTTCGGTCTTTTCGTCCCCGAATCTCGCGGTCCGGATAGCCGAAGCCGAGCAGCGCCGTGAGGTCGTACTCGTCGGGGAGCTCGAGGAACTCGCGAGCACGTGCTTGATCGACGGTGAACATGCAGGAGCCGACGTCGCGTTCCCAGGCGACCAGTTGCATTTGCGTCGCCGCGCGTCCAGCGTCGATCTCGTTGTAGCCGTAGTCGGGATCGGTGCAGATCGCGATCGCGAAGTCGGCGTCGGCCACCCAGCCGCCGGTCGGCGAGCGTTCGGCGAGGGCCTCGAGGTCGTCCGCGCGGTCGAGGAGGACGAACCGCCAGTGCTGGGTGTTCTTGCCGCTCGGAGCGAGGCGGCCGGCCTCGAGGATCGCGCGTTTGGTCTCGTCGTCGACGGCGTCATCGGCGTAGTCTCGGAGTTCGATGCGCGTCTCGATTGTGTCGGTCACGCTCGTGTCCATGCTCGAGAGCGTCATCGTCGATCGCAAAGAGTGTTCGTGGCGTGTGTGGTCGCTGCAGTCGATCGGGCATCGAGTGCCGAGACCGAGACTGATACCGACGATCCGGCTCGATGCTCGAGGTTCGAAGCAACACTGACCCCGACCGCCAGTCCGACTGCGGGCCCGTGAGAAACGGCCACAGCACTATGCTTCGTGCGAACGAAGAAGCACCCATGACCGACGATCCGACGAAGTCGATCGACCTCGAGCACGCCGACCGGGTTCGGGTCGGCGTGACCCGCGGCGAGACCGCCCGTTCGATCGGCCGACCGCGGGACTATCCCGACCGCGCCGACGTCTCGCTCGAGCCGGCACGCGACGAGCGGCTCCTGCTCAGCCTCAACACGATGGCCGGCGACCACGGAACCGGACACGCGGATATCGAGTTCACGCTCGAGGAGGCCCGTCAGTTGCGCGACTTACTGGACGAGACCGTCCGCGAGATGGCCGAGGAGTGATCGCGAGACCGTCCACACGGGGACCGACGAGCGGATTGAGATGAACGACCGGCACTGTCACCATCGAAACGTATCAACTGCCGATTTCACGATCGATGACGAGTGAGAGCGTAGTTTATCTCCGACGGTCCCCTTTAAAACAGCATGATACCCCTCCCACAGCCGACTGCGAACGAGCACCGCCAGAAAACGGTCCGGTCGCAACTCGAGGAGATGGGTGATCGACTCGAGGCCAACGAGCGGCGGATCGTTCAGTTGGAGAATACGTTACACGGTGTCGCCAGAGTGACCGGCGACATCACGATCACGTACCCCTGTCTCAAGTGTGATCGAAGCCTCCTGTTGATCCGGGACGGGATGCTGTACTGTCCCTGCTGTCACTACCGGCAGACGGTGTGAGCCACCGTCGACGGAGCACAACAGCAACTCGTTTTCGATCGCAGTATCAGGATCGCGCTCAGTCGCAGCGCCAGAAGACGTCTGGGCCCCTCTCGTACTTTCGCACTCTCTCTGTTACGGCCGTAGTCGCTATCCCGGTGTCAGCTCACTCGAGGTCGTCGACGAGTTCGCTCGCGACACCGATGTACGTCTCGGGGGTCAGCGACCGGAGTTCGGCGCGAGTCTCGTCGCTGACGTCGAGTTCGTCGAAGAGTTCGCGGAAGTCCTCGAGGGCGACGCGACGCCCGCGCGTGAGTTTCTTCACCTGTTCGTAGGCGTCGTCTCGGCCCTCACGACGGAGGATCGTCTGGACGGCCTCGCCGATGATCTCGGGGGTGGCGTTGAGTTCGTCGCGCATCACCTGCTCGTTGGGGACGACCTTCTCGAGGCCGTTTTGCGTTTTCGTGTAGCCGATCAGGCAGTGAGCGAACGCGGCGCCGACGTTCCGTTTGACCGTCGAATCGGAGAGGTCCCGCTGGAGTCGGGAGGTCGTCACGTAGTCCGCGAGAAATCCGAGGTCGGAGTTGGCCTTCGAGAGGTTCCCCTCGCTGTTCTCGAAGTCGATCGGATTGACCTTGTGGGGCATCGTCGAGGAGCCGGTCTCGCCGGCGACGGCCTCTTGACCCAAATAGCGGTCGGAGACGTAGAGCCAGACGTCGAGGTCGAGGTCCAACAGGACGTCGTTCGCGCCGCGGACGGCGTCGAACAGCGTCGCGAGGTCGTCACAGGGGTTAACCTGCGTCGTGAGCGGCTCGAACCCGAGGCCGAGTTCGTCGACGAACTCGCGGGCGAACGTCTGCCAGTCGACGCCCGGGTAGGCGGCGACGTGGGCGGCGTAGGTTCCGCTCGCGCCGCCGAGTTTGCCGCGCAACTCGTCGGTCGCCTCGCGTATTCGGCCCGTTGCGCGGCCGAGTCGGGCGGCGTAGACCGCCATCTCCTTGCCGAACGTGGTCGGGGTGGCAGGCTGGCCGTGGGTTCGGGCCAGCATCGGCAGGTCGCGGTGGTCGCGAGCCATCTCGGCTAACGTGTTCCGAACCTCGTACAGCGACGGCAGGAGCACCTCGTCGATGGCGTCGCGGACGAGCAGCCGGTGGGCGAGGTTGTTCACGTCCTCGCTGGTGAGCCCGAAGTGGATCCACGGGGAGGCGTCGCTGCCCTCGGGGAGCCGGTGGCGGACGAAGTACTCCACCGCCTTCACGTCGTGGTTGGTCGCCTCGAACTCCTCGTGACCCTCGGTCTCGAGTTTCTTGACGAGTTCGGCGTCCTCCTCGGCGAAGCTCTCGTAGAGCCCCCGGATGTGGGTGCGCTCCTCGAGGTCGAGTTCCAGCGGCGTCGCCTCGAGGTCGGCGAGCGCGATCAGGTACTCGACTTCGACCTGCACTCGAGCGCGCATGAGCGCCGCTTCGCTGGCGTACGGCGACAGCGGTGCGGTTCGTGTTCCGTAGCGGCCGTCCAGCGGGGAGACGGCGTAGAGCGCATCAGTCATGTGAAAGCGTGCCCCGTCGCTGTGCAAAAGCGTGTCGAAACGTTGTGCCACGGGCGTGCATACACCTGCCGCCAGTCGGTGGATATACGATTTTCTAGTGCACGAACGTGTATAATCCCCTGCTCGAGACCGCAACCACTTTCCCGTTCGCGGGTGGCAGTCCACACATGACGCGAATCGCCGGGATGGCCGGCAACCGAGGGCGTAACCTGTTGAACGTCGCCGACCGTGCGCCGGGGGGCGCACAAGTCACAGTGATACTGACAAACACCGAGGACGCACCCGTCCTCGAGGCCGCCGCCGAGCGCGGGATTCCGACCGAAGTCGTTCCACGTGAGGACGGCGAGAGCAGAAGCGATCACGAGGAGCGCGTCCTCGCGGCGCTTTCCGACTACGAGTTCGATCTCGTCTGTCTGGACGGCTACATGCGCATCCTCTCGGAGACGTTCCTCGAGGCGGCCCCGACGACGCTCAACGTCCACCCGTCGCTACTGCCCGCGTTCCCCGGGATGGACGCCTGGGGCGACGCGCTCGAGGCGGGCGTCTCCGTCACGGGCTGTACCGTCCACGTCGTCACGGACGCGACCGACGACGACGGCGACGTCATCGAGAGCGAGGTCGACGCCGGACCGATCGTCACGCAGGAGCCGGTGCCGATCTACGAGGGCGACGACGACGACGACCTCAAAGAACGCGTGCTCTACGAGGGCGAGTTCCGCGCGTACCCGCGTGCCGTGAAGTGGTTCGCCGAGGGTACCGTCGACGTCGACCTCGAGAGCGGCGAGGTGACCATCGAGGCCGACGGCGCCGACGAGGAAGGCGGCTTGCCGACGCGTCGACTCGTCTCCGACGACCGGTACGACACGCTTCGCTACGGCGAGAACCCCCACCAGAACGCGGCAGTCTACATCGACAACACCTGCGAGGAAGCGAGCGTCGTCCACGCCGATCAGTTGAACGAGGGCGCGAAGGCGCTGTCGTACAACAACTACAACGACGCCGACGGCGCGCTCAATCTGATCAAGGAGTTCGACGAGCCCGCCGCCGCGGTGATCAAACACACCAATCCGGCGGGCTGTGCGACGGCGGACTCGCTTTCGGAAGCCTACGAGAAGGCCCTCTCGACGGATCCCATGAGCGCCTTCGGCGGCATCGTCGCACTGAACCGAGAGTGTGACGCCGCGACTGCCGAGCAGGTGATCGACTCGTTCAAGGAAGTCGTGGTCGCACCCGGCTACACCGACGACGCCCTCGAGGTGCTGTTCGAGAAGGACAACCTGCGTGTGCTGGACGTCGGCGAACTCGGCGACGCGACCGAGCGCTTCACCGAGAAACCCATCGTCGGTGGCCGACTCGTCCAGGAGCGAGACCGACAGTCGATCTCAGTAGAGGATCTCGAGGTCGTCACCGATCGGGAGCCGACCAACGAGCAACTCGAGACGATGGTCTTCGCCTGGCAGACGCTCAAGCACGTCAAGTCCAACGGGATCCTCTTCGCGAAGGGAACCGAGACGGTCGGCGTCGGCATGGGACAGGTCTCCCGCGTGGACGCGGTTCGACTGGCGGCGATGAAGGCTGACGAACACGCCGAAGGAAAGAACGCCGAGGGTGCCGTGATGGCCTCGGACGCCTTCTTCCCGTTCCCGGACGGAATCGAGGAAGCCGCGGAGGCGGGTATCGAGGCCGTCGTCCAGCCCGGTGGATCGGTCAACGACGACGATGTCATCGCGGCCGCCGAGGAACACGATATCGCGATGGCGTTTACAGGTCAACGGTCGTTCCGACACGACTGACCGTCAGAACGGACGAGCACCGATACCGAACGCCCGTTCGTTTCCGGTCGCGCGTCGGCCGCCACGAGCCGGCAGGGATCGCTACGAACACGACGATTTCGGCGTGAGGTCACGCTCCGCTTCATCCTCGAGTCGCTCGAGATACCGCTCGAGTTCCTCGAACGCAGTATCCGGGACGATATCGCCGTTCCGGGGATCGTACTCGACGACGCCGTGGTCTGCGAGGCGTGGCAGATGGTTGTGAACCAGCGAGACGACGACGCTGTCTCGAGCGTCCTCACTGACGGCGTCCCGTGTCGTGTCCTGTTCCAGTGCGGCGATTCGCCGTGCGAGTCGGTCGATCGTGACTCGGTCACGGTCACGCAGCTGTGTGAGTAGATAGCGTCGCCGCCAGGAACTCAGGAGCCCACAGCACGTGTCCACGTCGAGAGAACGATCATCGGGCATGGTACTCTAGTGTTCTACATGGATTATAACAATAGTTTCGCCTGACAACGCGAACCGAGTTCACAATTTGTATTCTGTGTCCCCAAAACCGGCTGTTTGACGAGAAAAACGTCCCGTTCTGTCGGTCCTGTTGGGAACTGGAAACCGACGCTGGCGTCGCGTCGATACGAACGCGTTTTCGATAGGGAGAATGCGACGTCCCCAGAACGGGAAACGGAACCGAGCCGGAGAGACTCGAGCCGATGGCTCAAAGACTCGTTTCACCTTGGGGAGGGGCTATATCGTCCGCGCTGGATACGATCAGTATGAACCGACGACAGTTCCTCGCAGTATCGGGCATCGGCGTTGCAACCGCGATGGCAGGCTGTGTAGGGAGTGCGTTCGAAGACGAGTCGGAGCCGGAAGCACAGGGGTTGGCGGGAGACGAGTACGGCACGATCGAAGTCAGCGCGAGCGGACGTGCCGAGACGGATCCCGACCGGGCGATCGTCCACGTCGGCGTCGAGGCTCGAGGAGAGTCGGCCGACGATGTCCGATCCGAACTCGTCGAGGGTGCAGAGTCGCTGCGGGAGACCTTTGCGGAACTGGGTATTCCGGAGGACGACGTCCAGACGGCGAATTACCGGATCAACGAACGCCGACAGGAGACCGGCTTCGAGGGAGTGCACGCCTTCCGCGTCACGGTCGACGACGTCGACCGAGTCGGGGAGATCATCGACGCGTCGGTCGAGGCCGGCGCCGACACCGTCGGACGCGTGAACTTCACGCTGCAAGACGAGACCCGCGAGGCGCTCCGCGACGAGGCCCTCGACGACGCGCTCGCGAACGCGGACGAGGAAGCAGACCACATCGCGGGCAACCGCGAGGTCGAGATCACCGCAACGCAATCGGTCTCGACGACCGACGTCGACGTTCGGCCGGTACGGTACGACGCCGCTCACGAAGTCGCCGACGACGGTGCAGCGGGTCAGTCGACCGAGATCGACTCCGGCCCGGTGACCGTCTCCGCGACGGTCACTGTGGTCTACCGGTTCGAGTACTGAGACGCTAGCCGCGGCTGGTTTCCAACGTCGTACTCTGGATGCGGCCTCGAGACGAGTTCGTCACTCGAGACCGGGACTGGAATCGGGACCGTCGTCGAGAGTCACGACTCGAGCGTCGAGAATCGAGAGAAGTGGAAAACGAGGGAAACGAACCGCTCAGTCGTCTGCGACGACCGCTGGAGGTGTCTCGGCTGTGGCCAGTTCGAGGACGTCGTCGAAGAAGTCGAGCGTGTCCTCCGGACCGGGGTTGGCTTCGGGGTGGTACTGACGGGTGATGACGTCGTAGTCGGTGCCGTCGAGGCCCTCCGGCGTGTCGTCGTTGACGTTGATCTGCGTGACCTCGAGGTGGTCGCCAGGATCGGCGACGGTGTAGCCGTGGTTCTGTGTGGTCATGACGACCTGTCCGGACTCGAGGTCGAGGACGGGTTGGTTGACGCCGCGGTGACCGAAGGCCATCTTCTCGGTGGTGCCACCGAGCGCGCGGGCGACGATCTGCTGGCCGAGACAGATACCGGCGACGGGCGTGTCCTCGACGAACTCGGAGACGAGGTCGACGGCCGCCTGGTAGTTGGCGGGGTCGCCGGGGCCGTTCGAGATGAAGAGGACGTCCGGGTCGACTGCGTCGACGTCCGCGGCGGTCGCGTCGTGTGGGAAGACGTGGACGGTCGCGTCGCGAGCGACCAGCGAGTCGATGATCGATCCTTTCACACCACAGTCGACCAGCGCGACGGTCTCGCCGTCGTTGTCCGCACCGTGGGTGGTCGTTTCGGCGACGCTGACCTGCTCGCCGATCTCGGTGTGATCGCTCATCGCCTTGCAACGCTCGAGTTCTGCGAGCGCGTCGTCGGGCGTCGCGTTCTCGCCGACGGCGATTCCGCACTTCATCGCCCCTTCTTCGCGGACGTCGGTGACGACGTCTCGTGTGTCGAGGTGGTCGACTGCGGGGACGTCCTCGCTGTCGAGCCACTCGACGACGTCGTCGGTCAGTTCGCGAGCGATAACTGCTCGCGGGTGGATGCGGTCGGATTCGAACCGTTCTTCACGGACGCCGTAGTTACCGATCAACGGATACGAGAAGGTTAGCACCTGTTCCTCGTAAGAGGGGTCGGTGAGACTCTCTTCGTAACCGGAGTACGCTGTTGTGAAAACCAGTTCGCCACGAGCCGTCCCCGGAGAACGACCACGTCCCTCGATCACGTGGCCACCTTCCAGTGCTACGTAGGCAGCTGTCATTACGAGATACGTATTAGACCGACCCCTATAAGTGTTGTCTTCGAAGCTGAGTTACGAAATTCGTAATCATCAAGTGCGAGTCACGCGAAGTGTCCGATCTCTATGGACGATCTGGACCGGCGCATCCTCAACAGCCTCCGACGAGACGCCCGCACGCCCTACACCGAGATCGCAGACGAGGTCGGGACGAGCGAGGGGACGGTGCGAAATCGTGTCGAGCGAATGATCGACGACGGCGTCATCGAACGTTTCACCGTGACGACCCGGACGGGGAACGTGAAGGCGATGCTCGAGATCAGCGTCGCGGTCGACGTCGATACGGCTAGCGTCTCCGAGCGGATGGCCGAGTGGGAGGAAGTCGACTTCGTCTGGCAGGTCTCGGGCGAGCAGGACATCGTCCTCGTGGTCGACGCCGCAGACACGCGCAGTGTCAACGACCTCATCACGCAGGCGCGCGAGCAAGAGGAGGTCGTCAGTACGAAGACGCGGCTGATTTTGGACGAGCAACTCGGCTGACCGAACGCGACGCGAGACGCGGTTTCGAGTTTCGAAACGGGTTTCGAGGCGGATTCTCGAGGAAGGCGGTTCAGGAGTCGCGGTTGTCGGCGTCCGACTCACCGGGTGGCTCACCGATCCCGGGCGTCGGTTTGCCGAGGATGTCCTCCGGGTGTTTGCGTCGGTGGATCTCTCGATAGCCCCGGCGCAACGCCTGATCGAACCGGCCGTCAACGACGCGGGCCTCGACGCGGTCGTCCCGAATCGCCTCGACGACCGACTCGGGCGTGAGTTCCTCGGCGTCGATCAGCGTGTACGCCCGTCCCGCCTCGAAGGGATAGTGGGCGTCGCTGCCGCCGACCAGCGGCAGCCCGCGCTTGTCGGCGATCTCCGCGACGAGCGGGCGGGTTCGAGGGTGTTTTCCGTTGATCTCGATCGCGTCGACCGCGAGGTCTTCGAGTTCGGTGATCGTGCTGTTCCGAAACGGGTGGGCGACAATGGCGACGCAGTCGCGGTCGTGAGCGAGGTCGACGGCCTCGGCGGGCGTGAGTTCGCCCGGTTCCGTCTCGGCCGGCGGATCGGGGCCGACGACGAGCAGGTGCCCACGCGTGGTCGTGACCTCGATCCCGGGGAGGACGGTCACGACCGACGACGAGAACGGGGTGTAGTAGTCGTGGTTCGTCGTCGCGAACCCGTGAAGGCCGCGCCGGCCGGTTACCCACGCCAGTAGGCGGACACCGATCGGGTCGAATCGATCGCCGAGCGAGCGATGGCCGTGGAAGAAGCGCGTATGCGCGTGGAGATCGACAGCGTACACACCCTGTGTGAGCACGGCCGGCGCTTTTGCTCTTGCCCCTCGTACGCAGGATCATGGTTCGAACGGACGGTGGAGAACGTCGCGTCCTCGTGCTCAATCCGACCAGCGGAAGCGAGGACCACGTCGACCGGGTGGTCGAACTCGCAGGCGACCACGGATTCGACGTCCGGACGACCGATCACGAGGGCCACGCCCAGGAAATCGTCTCCGAGGCCGGGATGGAGGCCGACCTCGTCGCCGCAGCGGGCGGTGACGGCACCGTCAACGAGGTCGTCAACGGACTCGTCGCCGCCGACAGACTCGAGGAGACGACCCTCGGCGTAGTCCCGACAGGTACGGGAAACAACTTCGCATCGAACGTCGGAATCGACGGCCTCGAGCACGCCTTCGAGGTGATGGCGACCGGCGAACGGCGGGCGATCGACGTCGGACTGACGAACGAACGGACGTTCGTCAACTCCTGTGTCAGCGGGATCACCGCCGAAGCCAGCGGTGCGACCAGTTCCTCGAACAAGGGCCAGTTCGGCGTGCTCGCGTACGTGATGAGTACGATCGACACGGTTACGGACTTCGACCCGATCCCGCTGTGTGTCGAGATGGGTGGAGATGGGGACGAGGAAGACGACCGGTGGGAGGGCGAAGCGATGTTCGTTCTCGTGGGCAACTGTCGTCGGTTTACGACCGCGCGTCGCGCGCAGGCGAACGTCGAGGACGGCCGTTTCGAGGTGACGATCGTCGAACACGCGCCGACCGCAGATCTCGTCGGAGAGGCCGCTCTGAAGCGAGTACTAGGTCGGCGGTCGAACGCCGAGACAGCGTCCGAGACTGGAGCCGAATCTGGACCCGCGAACGCCAGCTCGGATCACATCGTCCAGCGCTGAACTCCCTCACTATCCGTCACACATCGCGACGGCGATCCGGTCGAGTACAGTCTCGACGGAGAGATGTTGACAGCTGATCGACTCACCATGCGGACACGACAGCGGGTCCTCACCGTGGCCGTCGGAGAGGGGTACCGCCCGGACCCCGATCGGGATTCGGGAGCCGATCGTGAGCGGTCTCGGTTGACTGGGGCGAAAGCGACCACGGAGTCCGACTCAGATCCGACTACGAACGGGCAAAACCACTGACGACAGGACAGACCCGATCGCTCGACGGTCACGTGACGACGGGTCGATAACGGGAGGAACGGAGACGATTGTTCCGGAGTCGATACTGGTTTGAAGGGCCTGTTCGATTGTCATGCTATGAGCAGCCAGCACGACGAGGAACTCACACACGAGAACGCCGGTCAGGACGTCATCGCCGTCGACGAGGAGGACACCGAACTCGAGACCGTCAACCGACTCGAGGCCCACACCGGCGACGGGATTCGCCACCGCGCGTTCACGTCGCTCGTCTTCGACGACGACGACAACATCCTGCTCGCCCAGCGGGCGCCCGGCAAGCGACTCTGGGGAACCTACTGGGACGGCACCGTCGCCTCGCATCCGGTCGAGGGACAGAGCCAGGAGGAGGCGACGCGCCAGCGTCTCGAGGAGGAACTCGGAATTACACCCGATCAGTACCACGACCTGCGCGTGACTGACAAGTTCGAGTACAAACGCTACTTCGAAAATGCAGGTGTCGAACACGAGGTCTGTGCCGTCCTGCAGTTGACGCTGTCGAATACGGACCTCGATCCGGACGAAGAGGAGGTCGCGGGGTTGATGTGGGTTCCCTACGAGCGCCTGCACGCCAACCCGGAGTGGTACCGCCAGCTCAGACTCTGTCCGTGGTTCGAAATCGCGATGCGCCGGGACGTCCGGTAGTCGGTTCTCCGAGGTCAGTCCGTTTCGAAACCGCTCGCTCTCGAGGAGCGGAGTTGCCGATACAACTGACGACGAGCGCCAGGAGTCGGCTGGGGACCTCGAACCGACCGCTCCCATCCAATTCTCGAGGTGTGCTAACAACCAACAAGGCTTATACCCCTTCACTTCGTAGCGTCGGGTAGCGACCGACACAATCGGTCCATCCATGATATGAGTTCCCAACCGCAGGAATCGGAGACGTGCACGATCGACCTCTCACGCGAACAGCAGTGGGTCGTCCACCACGTCCTGACCACGCGTGCCGACGAAGCGATCGACGACAGTGACTCCCCTCCAGCGTGGCTGCTCACACTCGTCGAGACGATCGAATCCGACGAGGAGGCCCTCACCTATCACCAGGCACGTAAACTCCACGACGCCCTGAAACGCTACGCGAAAGCCGACGAGACGCCCGACCGCGACGTCGAACCGGCGACGACCGTGACGAACAGGCTCAGTACGACACTGGAGGCGTGGTAGTCACGAGAGACGCACCTGCCGATCGACTCGAAAGCCATAACCATACCCGCCATTGTCCTCACGCAGCCCGTCGCGATCCGTTTTCGGTCGCAGCGATCGATTTTTGACTGCAGCGATCCGTTTTCAGGGACGCGTCGTCGCCCACACCGCAGTCGTGGCCAGTAGAACGGCCGGGAGCAGCGGGAGGATCAACAACGCGAAGAAGTAGTTGTAACTCGGCGGCCACAGCAAAATCGACAGCGGAGCGACGATAAACGCGACGACGATCACGCCGACGAGCACCCAGCCGCGCCAGTCGAACGATCGGTCGACTGCGTCGGGATGGACCGGCTCCGAGAGCCGATCGTCGGTGTCACTATCGGGATCAGATTCGGATTCACTACTGACTCGCTCACCCTCGGCGTCGAATCCCGACGGATCGTGAACGTAGCCGTCGTCGCTCGAACTCACACGTGCAAGTTACGACCACGGCATCATAGCACTCACGGTTTCGGCGGCGTTGCGATCACGACTCGAGTTCGCTGTCCGGCTTGACGACCACCTTTCCGAACCCCTCTCGGTTCTCGAGGAGTTCGTGTGCGCGGGCAGTCTCGCTCATCGGGAGGACCTCCCGGATCGCGGGTTCGAAGGTACCGTCCCAGACGAGGGCCATCACGTCGTCGACCTGTCCGGACGTGGCCATCGTCGAGCCGAGGATCGACAGCCCGTTCCAGAAGATCCGCCGGATGTCCGTCTCGGGGTTCGGACCCGTCGTCGCGCCGCAGGTGACCAGTCGTCCGCCCTTCGCGAGCGCGCGAATGGAGTCACGCCAAGTCTCGCCGCCGACGTGGTCGACGACGACGTCGACGCCCCGCTTGCCCGTCTCCGCGCGCACCCAGTCGGCGAAGTCCGCTTCCTCGTAGTTACAGACGTGGTCCGCGCCGTGGTCGCGAGCGTACTCGAGTTTCTCCTCGCTGCTGCCGGTCGCGTACACCTCCGCACCCGCGTAGTCGGCGATCTGGAGCGCGGCGTGGCCGACGCCGCCGCTGGCGCCGAGGACGAGGATCGACTCCCCGGCCTCGAGGTCGGCCCGATCGATCAGCATCCGCCACGCCGTTTGAAAGACGAGCGTGCTCGAGCCGGCGACCTCCCAGTCGACGCCTTCGGGGACCGGAATCAGGTTGGCCTCGGGGACGGCAGCGTACTCGCTGTGGACGCCCTGGACGTGTTCGCCGACGATGTGAAACGAGGTACAGAGGGTGTACTCGCCGTCCCGGCAGAACTCGCACTCGCCACAGGAGACGCCGGCGGAGACCGCGACACGGTCGCCCTCTTCGAACCGGGTTACGTCCGGACCGACCTCGCGGACGACCCCTGCCGCATCGCTGCCCGGCACGTGGGGCATCTCGAGGTCGATCCCGGGGAGTCCGCCGCGAACCCAGACGTCGAGGTGGTTGAGCGCGCCCGCCTTGACGTCGACCAGCACCTCGTCGTCGTCGATCTCCGGATCCGGATACTCGCCGTACGCTACGACCTCCGTCCCGCCGTGGTCGGTGATCTGGACTGCCTGCATAGATGGCTCGTCCACGCGGGCGGTGAAAACGATTGATGAGTTGCGAACGGTCCGATCGCCGGGCGTGTAAACGACCTGGTCGGGTTCGTGCCCAAAACTTTGCGACACAATGTGACTTTGTATCACAAAGTATTATGTGATCTCAGTAAGAGGTTTCTGACAAGAGAACGATGGTGACGAACACAGAACGACACGAAACAGCCACAGAGAGGACCACAGACTCCAGATCACGGGTCTGGTTCGGCCAGGTCAGAGCGTTCACCGAGCGGTGTCTGCGCGAGGTGATGAACAGCTGGACGATGCTCCTGACGGTGCTGGCCCTGCCGGCGGGGTTACAGTTGTTCTACGGCGTCCTGTGGGAGGGCGTTCCGACCGCGATGATCTCGAGTGCGGCCGTCGGGACGGCCGTCTTCGGCGCGATGTACATCTGTCTGTACATCTTCGGCTACCTGCTGGCCGGCGACCTCGAGGACCGACGCTACGCGGCCTATCGGTCGATGCCGCTGTCGCCCTCGGCGGACCTGTCCGGGCGGATGCTCGCGGGAATCGTCCTCGCTGCCGTCGCGTTCGTCCTGACGATTCTGGCGGGCGTCGTCACCGGCGGTTCGTTCGCGATCCGCGGTCTCGCCTCGGTTCCGGTCGTCGTGCTGGCGTTCCTGCTCACCTGCATCTTCTGGATGATCGTCGCGGTGCCGTTCGTCGTCTACGCGAAGAACGAACGCGTCGCCGAGTACGCGGTGCCGTTGATCGGCATGCTCGGCTACATGGGGACGGGGTTCAACGGCGTGATGGTGGATCTCGCACCGATCGAGGGCGAGATCCTGAACTACCTGCCGAACACGCTGCCGACGCGGCTGCTGGTCTACCACCTCGTCCCCGCCGACGACTGGGTGGAACTCGGTGTCGCCCCGCCGGCGATGCCAACCGGCCCCGAGTACGTCCTCTTGATGGTCGTCTACGCGGTCCTCGCGGTCGTCGTCGGAACGATGATCGTCAACAAAGTACTGTACAAACGGGGGTGGTGGCCATGAGCCGGCAGGAGCCGACGGAACGGAGCGGGGACGACGAACGGAACCAGAGTCGGGATCGACCGTGCATCCGCGTGTCGAGCCTCGAGAAATCCTTCGGCGATGAAGGCGTCCTGAAGGGGATCGATCTCACCGTCGAGACCGGCGAACTGCTCGCCGTGATGGGGCCAAACGGCGTCGGGAAGTCCGTGCTGTTCTCCTGTCTCGCCGGAAGCGACCATCCCTCGGCGGGGACGGTCGAGGTCCTCGGCGCGGACCCCACGACCCGATCGGACACCACCGGCTTCCTCCTGCAAGACGCCCTGTGCGTCGATCGGCTCACCGGTCGGGAGAACCTCCGCTTTTACGAGCAGCTCCATCCGAACTTCACCGACGACTGGCGCGAGTACGTCGAGGCTCTCGACATCGCTGACGACCTCGACAAGCGCGTCGAGAACTACTCCGGTGGGATGAAACGCAAACTCGAGTTGGCGATCGCACTCAGTATCGACGTCCCGCTGTACCTGTTAGACGAGCCGACGGCCGCACTCGATCTGACGATGATCCAGGCGGTCCACGGTCTGATTCGGGAGAAACAGGCCGAGGGGAAGACTGTCGTCGTCTCGAGTCACCGTCCGATGGACGTCGAGATCGCCGATCGAATCGCGTTCGTCGCGGACGGTCGCGTGGTCGCGACGGGGCCGCCCGACGAGCTGTTCGAGGCGGTTCCGACGGTCGTGGAGACGAGGCTGTCGAACGCGGAGGCTCTCGCCGAGATCGCACGGGGCGGCGAGGTGTTTCAGGGCAACGGTGGGGTTCGCGGGTTCCTGTCTGCGGACTCGGTAGAGGCAGTTGATCTCGAGGGAACGGCGGACGCCGAGTTCGAGATCGTCTCGCCGGGATACACCGACCTCTTTAACTACTATACGAGGCTCTCTCCGACGAACGGTCGGTGACTTCGATGACCGGAACTGGCACTGGCACTGACACTGGACACGAGAACGGACCCGAACCTGACCCCGAATCCGGGTCCGAGCAGGGGCCCGGAGACGACGCCGGTCCAGACCCCGACAAAGAGGCACTTCGAGCTGAACTCGGCCAGATCAAGGCGGCGATGGGACTCCGCGAGGAGTACCCCTACTGGTGGCGCTGGTGGCTCGTCGAAGGGATCGGCGTCGGGCTGCTCTTCCCGCTCATCCAGTTCGGATTACGCGATGGCTTCTCGTACCCGTTGATCGCGCTCGTCGTCGGCGTCTTCCTCGGTCACCAGCTCGCCCTGTGGCGGATCCTGAAGGACTACGAGAAGCCGACGACTGGCGTCCCCAGCTGGGACGCCTGGAACGTCACCCTGATCGCCGGAATTCTGGCGATCGCCATCGGATTCGGCCCCGTCACCGACCAGCTGGCGTTCGAGTACACGATGACGGTCATCTTCGTCGCCGCCGGCTCGGTCGCCGGCGTCGCGTACCTGTTTATGGGCCAGTTGCTCGAGGGCTACGACATCCGGACGGCCGATCGATACGCCTTCTACGTCGGCGGGGCGTGGCTGCTCGTGCTGGTCGCGGTCGTCCCACACGTCCCGTTCCTGCGTGAGTGGGCCTTCGCCGTCCTCGGAATCGGGCTCGCCATCCACAATATCGGATCGTACGTCGTCCTCTCGAGGGTTTGAGACGCCGAAATAGACGAATCGACGCACCGACGAACACGATGGAATTCGACAAACTCGTCCACCAGCCGACGCGGCTCCAGCTCTTCGCTCACCTCTACGCGAACGGCGAGACGAGTTTCTCTGCCCTGACGGACGACCTCGAGATCACCGAAGGAAACCTCGCCAGTCATATCGGGAAGATGGAGGAGGCGGACTGCGTAGCTGTAAACAAACAGTTCGTCGACGGGAGCCCGCAGACGACCTACCGCCTCACGGAGCACGGGGAGGACCTGTTCGAAGCGCACGTACAGACACTCGAAGAGCTGATCGACGGGCTGGATTCGTGAATCGACCCGACGAGGAGTCCATCAGCGTTCCAACACGGGTGCCCTGTTCGGAGTTCGTCGTGAAACACGCGACTGGGGCGAGAGGAGAACGTCCCAAACCGGTCGACAGACGATCCGATATGGTCACGACGTGACGGCGTTCGTACCGGTACGAGGATGCGATCTGTCGTGACCGCTTTC
The DNA here is from genome assembly GCA_025517485.1 of Natronoglomus mannanivorans. Taxonomy (GTDB): domain Archaea; phylum Halobacteriota; class Halobacteria; order Halobacteriales; family Natrialbaceae; genus Halomontanus; species Halomontanus mannanivorans. The sequence continues at coordinate 32,454 of JAOPKB010000003.1, forward strand.
CGTGCGCAACTGCTGACCACCGTGTAGCATCTGCACAGAAGTCAGTGTCTGAGAACCCGTCACCGGATAGCTACTTCACTCTCGATACGGAAGTTAGTATGATCCTTGGTAACACGAACCAGTTCCGAGGGTCGACGATAGTTCTCCGGAAGGAACAACGGGAGGAACGAAACCATGGCAACAGCAGGAACGGACGACGGCGCGGAAATCGAGCAACTGGAAGGGGCGCTTCGAGGTGACCTACTCCAGCCAGACGACGCGGAGTTCGACGACGCACGCACTATTTACAACGCGATGATCGACAGGCACCCACGGTTGATCGCCCGGTGTGCCGACGTCGCGGACGTGGTTGCGGCCGTGAATTTCGGACGTGATCACGACCTCGAGACCGCGATCCGCAGCGGTGGCCACAGCGGGCCCGGTCTGGGTGTAGTCGACGACGGGCTGGTCGTCGACCTCTCGAACATGACTGGCATCCGTGTCGATCCAGAGGCGAAGACCGTCCACGTCGAACCCGGGTGCACCTGGGGCGACGTCGATCACGCCACCCACGCGTTCGGGCTAGCGACTGTCAGCGGAGTCATCTCGACGACCGGCGTCGGCGGGCTGACCCTCGGCGGCGGGCACGGGTATCTGAGCCGCAAGCACGGTCTGGCTATCGACAATCTGGTGAGCGCGGACGTCGTGCTGGCCGACGGACGGCTGGTCCACGCGAGCGAGGACGAGAACTCGGACCTGTTCTGGGCGCTGCGCGGCGGCGGCGGCAACTTCGGCGTCGTCACCTCGTTCGAGTTTCAACTGCATTCGGTCGAGACGGTCGTCGCCGGGCCGCTGTTCTGGCCGATCGACGAACTCGAGTCCACGATGCGCTGGTATCGTGAGTGGCTGCCCGAGACACCGGAAGACGTCTACGCCTTCTACCTCGTCGCCGAGATTCCGGGTGCACCTTTCCCGGAAGCGATCCACGGCGAGAAGGTCTGTGGATTGATGTGGTGCTATCTGGGGCCGGAAGAGCAGGCCGAGACCGTGATCCAACCGGCTCGTGACGTCGCCGAACCGCTGTTCGAACACGTCGATCCGATGCCGTATCCGGCGCTTCAGAGTATGTTCGACGACCTGTATCCGCCGGGCGATCAGTGGTACTGGAAGGGCGACTTCGTACGTGAACTGACCGACGAAGCCATCGCCGAACATCGGCGCTTTGCCGAGGTGCCGACGCCGCAGTCGACGATGCACCTCTATCCCGTCGACGGTGCCGTCCACCGCGTGGACGAAGACGAGACCGCCTGGAGCCACCGCGACGCCACCTGGTCGATGGTCATCGTCGGGGTCGACCGGGACCCGTACAGGAGCGAGCAGATCACGGATTGGGCTCGCAGCTACTGGGAAGCAGTACACCCCCACACCGCAGGCGGTTCCTACGTCAACTTCATGATGGAAGAGGGGCCGGATCGAATTCGAGCCACCTATGGCGACAACTACGAACGACTGCAGACAGTCAAAGCGAGATACGATCCGGACAACTTCTTCCACGTGAATCAAAACATCGAGCCGGCACCGTGAGTCGCTTCGAACAGCGTCTCGAATCGTCAGTCGACGGCGCGGTCGCGGCGTTTCGAGCGGGCGACCTCCTGTTGATTCACGACGTTTCTGACCGGGAAGGAGAGACGGATCTGGTCTATCCGGCACGGACCGTCACACTCGCCGCCGTGAGACGGCTGCGAAACGACGCCGTCCTCGAGCGGTTCGAACGACGATAACGAACTCAGTGATTCCCATGGACATCGAACACCCACGAAAGAGCCGCCACGAGGAGATCGACGCGATAGTGGAGAAGAAAGCGGGCGGGGTGACAGCAGTCCGAGACGAGGCCGACAAGTACACCGCCGTCGGTGCTGCCGAGCGACGCACCTACGCGAACTGGTTGACGCCGATCGAGGAACACTTCGTCTGCCACCGAAACGACATTCCGGATATCGACGCCGACGTGTGGACCGTCTCTCTCACTGGTCAGGTCGAGGGGAGTCTCTCGATGAACGATATCAGAGACGAGTACCCGACTGTGGCGGTCGCACACACGATGGAGTGTGCAGGTAACGGTCGCGGTCAGCATCGGCCCGAAACGGGGAGCGTTCAGTGGGGTTTCGAGGCCACTGGAACCGCGTTCTGGACCGGAACTCCCGTCGGGTCGATTCTCCGCGAACACGGCGTAGAATCACCTGACGGGAGGTGGCTCACTGCGATCGGAGGCGATCCGTCGGACGGCGACGACGTGTTCGCGCGGTCGATCCCGCTGACGAAGGTATTCGACGACTGTCTCCTCGCATACGAAATGAACGGTGAACCGCTCCCGCGAGAACACGGCTATCCGGTCCGACTGATCGTTCCCGGATGGTACGGCGTGAACAGCGTGAAGTGGGTCGAGGAACTCAGACTCATGGATTCGATGGTAGTCGAAGGATCGCTCGAACGCCCGGGCGAACACGCGTACTGGCAACAGGTGTCCTACCGAATTCACCCCGAAGGAATCGAACCGGACGCGGCCGAGACGATCGAAACAGCAGACACGTGGGAGCAACTCGAGGGCGCAGTCGAATACCCGTACACGTTCGACGCGAACGTGATGTCGCTTATCGGAACACCGGACGGAGAATCGCCCGTCTCGCCGCGAACGGAGGGCACCGTCGAAGTTCGCGGTGTCGCGTGGGCCGGTGACGACGCGGTCGATCGCGTGGAGGTTTCGACCGACGGTGGCGACACCTGGCACGACGCGGAGCTGTTCGGCCCCGAGTACGCCGGTTCGTGGCGGCTGTTCCGGTACGGCTGGGACGCCAACCCGGGACGACACGTGTTGCTGTCGCGTGCGACTGACGAACGGGGGAGGCGACAACCAACGAGAATCTCCGAACCAGACGCCTGGCGTGACGCACTCGAGAGTGACGAGTTCCCGTGGAACGTTGGTGGATTCGCCGCGAACGCCTCCGAACCGAACGCCGTGGAGGTTACGGTCCACAATACGGCAGGGACATCGTCGTCCGAGTGAGCCGAGCCAGAGAGCAACGGACAGCCGGGAAAACGATCACGCGCGAGCGACCGCCAGGATGTGATTCGACCAGTCGACGACCGCCGGATCCGTCCGCAGCTCTCGGACGACGTCGTGAATCTCCGCCTCGTCGCCATCCGCGAGAACCTCGTCCTCGAGTCGCTCACCGACGTTCGCGGCGATTCCCTCGAGGCCAACCAGCGTCTCGACGTCGAACCCGATCGTCTCGAGGGCGGCCTCGAGTTCCGCCGCGCGGAAGAAGTGACACTCCGTAAAGCCGGGCTCGTCGGTCTGCTCGAGGGCGAACTCGCGAGTGTAGGCACCGGTGTCAGCGATCTCGGACATGCCAGTGTGATACGTCGGATTCCGCACGAGGTTCTGCAAGACGGCGAGTCGGCCCATCACCGAGACGAAGACCGGCGCGTTCGGTCGCCCGGCCCGCCGCAGTTCGGTCATCGCCCGCTCGCGTTCGTCCTCGTCGACGATGTGCGAGAGCGGGCCGCCGGTACAGCAGACGGCGTCGAAGGCGTCTCCGTCGACGGGTAACGCCCGAAGGTCGCCGCGCTGGACAGTGACCCGATTTTCGAGCCCTCGTTCGGCGACCTTCTCGCGAGCGATCGCACACTGACGCGCGCTCAGATCGACCAGCGTCACGTCGTAGCCCCGGTCGGCGAGCCAGATCGAGTACCGGCCCGCACCGCCGCCCGCATCGAGGACTCGACCCGACGAGGGGAGGTATCGCTCGAGGTAGTCGACGGTTCCCTCGAACTCGAGGCGGCCGCCGAGGGTCGCCTCGAGGCGGTCCCACTCCTCGTGGCCGTACTCGTCGTAGTACCGTTCGGGATCGAGAGTGGCTGGCGGCTCCTCGCTCATGGCTGTGGTACTGCCGTCGTGACCGTCGGGAGGCAAGAACCTGCCGACAGTGTGTGGTGTGCGGTCGTGTGTCACGCAGTTCTCGAGCGCACGCGTCTGCCGTGCGCTTTACTCGCTCGAGGGAGAACGGGTAGACATGGCTACGGACGAAGCGGACGGGGGCGGTGGCGACGGTGGCGACGAGACTGCCGACGAGGACGCAACCGACGACGAGGTGATCGGTGCGGCCGTCGTCACGGTGTCGTCGACACGGTCGCTCGAGGACGACGAACCGGGCGACGCGGTCGTCTCGGCGTTCGAGGACGCTGGTCACGAACTCGCGACGCGGGAGTTGATCGAGAGCGGCTACGACAACGTGCAGTCGATCGTCACGCGACTGGTCGACCGCGGCGACGTCGACGTCGTCGTCACGACCGGCGGCACCGGCGTCTCGCCGGACGACGTCACGCTCGAGGCGATCAGTCCGTTGCTCGACAAGGAGTTGCCCGCGTTCGGCGACCTCTTCACCCGACTCGGGTACGAGGAGGTCGGGACCGGCGTTCTCTGCACCCGGACGATGGCCGGTGTCTCGGACGGCGTTCCGATCTTCTGTCTGCCGGCCCACGCGACGGCGACGGATCTCGCGACGACGTCGATTATCGTGCCCGAGGGCCCGAAACTCGTCTCCCAAGCGGTCGGTGACCGAGCGTCGCCGGGGGAGGTAGAGGAGTGACTGATAGCGATAGCGACGCCGACACCGAGTCGGAGGCCGAGTCCGGCGACACTCGGGCCGAAACTGGATCCGGATCCGGATCCGGATCAGAATCCGAATCCAAAACGGCGACCAAACAGACTATCCGGACTCGAGTCTGGGACGACCTCGAGGACTCCGGCGTCGCCCGGTTTCCGTTCCCGCCACACGGCCGCATTCCCAACTTCGCCGGCGCGGACGACGCGGCTGAGCGACTGGCCGACCAGCCGGAGTGGGAGGCCGCGGAGACGATCAAGGCCAATCCCGACGCGCCGCAACTACCGGTCCGACGGCGTGCGCTCCGGGACGGAAAGACCCTCTACATGGCCGTGCCCCGGCTTCGCGACGAACAGTGTTTCCTCGAACTCGACCCGACCGAACTCGCTCCCGAGGAGTACGACCCGGCGACGACCGTCTCGGGGATCGGCGAGTACGGCGTTCAGGTCGGCCCCGAGGCTGTCGGCGAGATCGACCTGATCGTCTCCGGAAGCGTCGCAGTCACCGAAGCGGGCGACCGGATCGGAAAGGGAGAGGGGTACAGCGACCTCGAGTACGCGATCCTCCGAGAACTGGGACTGGTCGACGACGAGACGCCAGTTGCGACGACGGTTCACGAGCGCCAGCTGCTCGAGGGTGGGGGTGGGGGTGAAGACGAACTCGAGGACGAGGCCGGGGGCGAGGCCGAGGGCGAGGGGACCGTCGAAACCGAACCCCACGACGTCCCGATGGATCTACTCGTCACGCCCGACCGTGTGATCCGACCCGCCTCGAGTCGAAAACCGACCGGTCTCGACTGGGAGCTACTCGAAGACGAGCGACTGGCCGAGATTCCAGTTTTAAAGCAGTTACAGGATTGATCGACTCGAGAGGTCAGTTCACGTTCGGTGTCGCCGAGACGATCGAACGGGCCACTCGAGCGGGTCGCCGACTGGAGAACGAAGAGCAGACGTGATCGAACGTGCTGAGCGAGTCTGGAAAACGGCAAAATGGCCGACCGCCTGCCACCGGCGGTCGTCCCGCAGGGTGCGACGCGAGCCGGTGGGGAAGGCCCGCGTCGGAAACGGCGTGGCAATGGTGGGGATAGGGTGCTGTGGTGGGGTTGCTGGAAGTCACGGGTGACGAAGCGGTGGATGCCGTCGTGTGGGGTCTACCCGTCGACCTCCATCTATCCCTATTCGAGGAAGCTACTTCAACCGCTGCGACGGTACAATATCTTGTACTGAATTAGGTGATAATTTAGCCCAGTTCAATTCCCTGAAACCGAGCGTGTGAACGTTTAACAAGCGATTCTGTGGATATTTGTAGTGTTTCGAGAGGATCACGACTTCGTGACTGTCCGGCGGACAGTTCACGGGTCGTCGGGACGAACAGGCACGAAAACGGGACAGGATACGAGAACGAAACCGAGAACGATAGCGAGGTCGCGGTAGCGACAACGAAACTGGAACGCTGCTTACTCGCCCGTGCCAGCCAGCTCCTCGGCGACGATGGTCGGGGACGCGATCTGCGGATCGATCGCGAGATCGATCTGGCCGCGGACGAATTCGGGAATCGTATCCCGAGCGTAGGCGACCGTCCGCAACCCGTCGGTCAGGTCGCGAGCGATCGGAATCGTCGTCGCCTGTGAAACGTCGGTCAGGACGTAGATGTCCGCGTCGACGATCCCCGCCTCCTCGAGCGCCGGTCGCGAGAGCATGCCCTCGAGTCGTTCGACCGTGACGCCCTCGGCTTCGAGCGCGTCGGCCAGCCCTTCCTCGTCGTCACCGGCAACGATCGCGAAGCGTTGTGCCGACGTCATTCGTACTCGATGGTCGCCGGCGGTTTGTGCGTCACGTCGTAGACGACGCGAGCGACGTTGTCGTTGGCACCGGTGATCCGCGACTGGATGCGCTGGAGGGTCTCCCAGTCGATCTCCTGGGCGCGGGCGGTCATGCCGTCCCGGGACTCGACCGAGCGGACGGAGACGACCCAGCCGTGGACCCGGTTGTCTCCCTTGACGCCCGTCGCCTTGCCGATCACCGCCGCGAGTGCCTGCCATGGCTCGTACTCCTCGAGTTCGTCCTCGACGACGTGACACGCCTCGCGGGCGACCTCGAGTTTCTCGTCGGTGACTTCACCGATGACGCGCACGGCGAGGCCGGGGCCCGGGAAGGGCATCCGTTCGGCGACGAGTTCGTCGAGGCCGAGGTGACGCGCGACCTCGCGGACTTCGTCCTTGTAGAGGTCGCGGACGGGTTCGACGATGCCGTCGAAGTCGACAACCTCGGGGAGTCCGCCGACGTTGTGGTGGGACTTGATTCCACCTTCGCTCTCGATCCGGTCGGGGTAGATCGTCCCCTGGACGAGGTAGTCGGCGTCCGTGTCCGTTGCTTCGCGCTCGAACTCGCGGATGAACTGCTCGCCGATGATCTTGCGTTTCTCTTCAGGGTCCGTGACGCCCGCGAGAGCCTCGAGGAACCGATCCTTGGCGTCGATAATACGCAGGGACTCCATGTAGTCGAACGTCTCACGGATCTGGTCCGTTTCGCCTTTGCGCATCAGGCCGGTGTCGACGTAGACCGGGGTGAGTCGGTCGCCGATTGCCTCGTAGGCGAGGGCGGCGGCCACGGAGGAGTCGACGCCACCCGAGAGGGCGATGACGGCGTTCGCGTCGCCGATCTCGTCGCCGATTTCGGTGATCGCTTCGGGAACGAAGGTGTCGGTGTCGACCATCAGGCGGTCACCTCCGCGCGATGGTTGGACCGAAGCAGTGAACTGATATCCTGCCGTTGAGCACGGCTGCGGCCGTCAGAAGGGGTTTCGATCGACATACGGATTCTCTGTGAGGACGAGGCAAAACAGTTGCGAATCCGTTACTCGACCGCGTCGAACTGCGAGTTCACTCACTTAGAGGTTCTCGAAGAGTCGAACGACGTCACTGGTACCGACGCGGCCGTTGTCGCTGAAATCGAACGCCTCGACGTTGTCCTGAATCGCCGGCGATTCCAGGTTTTCGAAGAAGTCGACGACGTCGGCGACGTCTCGAGTTCCGTTCCCGTTGACGTCCTCGTAGCGACCGTCACCGGTTATGTCGGTCGGCGCGTTCGCGTTGTCGCCGATCGGCGGCGGCCCGTCACCGTCGTCGACGGCCTCGAACGTCCAGCGTTGACCGTCACCGCCGTTCCAGGACGACTGAATTACGTTCATACCATTCGCCGTGGATTCGTTCTCGGCACTGGCGAACTTGGCGCTACAGGCGTTTTCGAGGTGGTACGTGCCGTTGCTCCCCCCGTGGAGGTACCATCGTTGGGTCGGGTGACGGTGCCACGGCCACTGCTGGACGTCAGCCCCGTCGCTCGTGTCGGCGTTCTCGACTTCGAGTACGTGTCCGCTCGCGGCGTTTTCCAGTACGTACTCGCCACCCGACAGACGCGAAACCTGCCACTCGGCCTGAGCCCGGGACTCGTCGGCGGTCGTGGCAGTGATGGCGAGCGCACTCGCGCCCTCGTCGGTCCCGTCGACCGTGAGGACCCTCCCGTCGACGCTCACGATGCGGTACGTCCCGTCGTCGACGGGCGCAGGGTGCTGGCCCAGATTCGGCACGGGTGCCGACATGCTCGGCGTCTCGTCACCGCCGATGATCGGCCAGCCGTCGGCCGTCCAGTAGACCCGGTCGATGAACAGCTGCCGAGCGGGCGGCCAGCCGTAGACGTCCGCGGTCTCCGGGCCATCAGTGTCGTAGGCGTGGTAGAGGAACCAGTACGAGCCGTCGTCGTCGACCGCCACGTCGCCGTGACCCGGCCCGATGAAGCGCTCGTCGTCCCCGAGGTGCGTTGGGCCTGCGTTCCACTCGTCGCGCTCGAGCATCGGCGTCCCGTCTCGGTCGTGGTACGGTCCGAGGAGGTTCTCCGACCGGCCGACCTCGACCTCGTACGTGCTGTCGAACCCGTCACAGCAGTCGCCGGTTGCACCGAAGAAGTACCAGTAGCCGTCTCGGTGAAAGATCGTCGGGCCCTCGTAGGCGTAGCCGGCGATCTGCTGGAACGTCTCGGACCGAAAGTCCTGGAGGTCCTCGGTGAGTTCGACCACGTAGACGCCAGCAAAGTTCGCCCAGAAGAGGTACAGCGTACCCTCGTGCTCGACGAAGTAGGGATCGATGGTGTTGCCGGGATAGGGGTGATCCGGGTTGGAGAGGATCTCTCCGTGGTCCGTGAAGGGGCCCGCCGGCGTCTCGGACGTGGCGACACCGATACCGGGCACGAGGTCGTCGTCGTCCTCTCGGGGCCACAGTGCGTAGAACAACACCCACTGGCCGTCGTAGTAGTGGACGTCCGGTGCCCAGACCGATCCGTACAACCAGCCGGGCCGAGCGGTGAACGCCTCCCCCTCGTACGTCCAATCGACGAGGTTCTGTGAGGAGAGGATCGGCACCAGATCCTCGTCTGAATTCTGGCTATAGCTCATGTTCGAGGCGTACGCCCACCAGGTCCCGTCGTCGGCGCGGTGGATCGTCGGGTCCGCGAAGTCCGGACCGTACAGCGGGTTTTCGTAGTACGTCTGGTCGTGATTCGTCGCCGCGGTGGTGGCGCTCGAGCCGATCACGCCGGTCGCGCCGATGGCACCGGCACCGATCGCTTTCAATAGGCTTCTCCGCTCGATCGCCCCGAACTGGTTCTGTGCAGTCATGCGAACCCCCCTCGAAGCAGGTGACGACGTTGTCGGTATCGCTGCAGGTGCGGGTGACCACCCTTCGAGGAAAAACCGGTACGGAGATGTCGGCTCCGATGGGAACGTCGAGAGCAATCGTCGGTAACTGGAAGCGGGGAGCGATCGTTCGATGTCGTGTCGTGTTCGCTGTCAGCGGAAGTTGTCGGAACTTGCATAGTAGTGAAACTCGATCGATTCGGTCGCCCGACGCCGAGCGGGTGACCGTCACTATCGTGCCACATAATCACTAACGAAGATAAATAAATTTTTGTGTTGGTTCTATGATTTTATGTTCCGAGTATCCGTTCGAATCGCCGGAACCGAGGTCCCAAAGCTGGTTTCGGCCGGTAGATGCGGCCGACGGCCTGTCATGGGCGTAGCGGCCAGAGCGAACCGGATGTGAAGGCCGGCACTCTGTGTGACGCGACCGACGACGCGACACCCCGTATGAGGTGTGAGAGGCGAACGACTACGGTCGCTACAGCCGCTCGAAGAGGGTGACGACGTCGTTGGTGCTGACGTCGCCGGAGCCCGAGAAGTCGAAGTACTGGGGATTGTTCTGGACGACGGGGTCGTCGAGGTGATCGAAGAAGACGGTGACGTCGTTGCTCCCCAGACGACCGTTACCGTCGACATCCCAGTACAGATCGCTACCGTCGTACGGTTGGGGTTCGTAGCCGTTCAGTTCGATGGGGTCGTCGTCATCGCCTTGCTCGGTGATCGCATCGGCGAGGTCCTGGCCCAATTCCGGGCTGCTCGTGTACGCGCCGTGGTTTCCGACCGAGTCGGTGACGTCGACGTCCGTGTACGTCGCCGGCGTCGCCGTCGAGTCCGGGGTGCCCTCGGCACCGAGTGCGGTGTCACCCGCGCCGCCGAAGTCAGGGCCGACCACGTCGTCGTTTCCGGAGTAGTAGTTTCGGACCGCTGTAGCGTTCTCGGCGATGCCGTCGTACCACTGGCCACCCTCGGTGACCGTCGAGCCGTCAGCGGCGATACCCATCGGCGCGACGGTGTCGACGACGTAGCCCCCCTCGAGCACGGAGAGCGCCTCGAGGACGACCCGACCGCCCAGCGAGTGGCCGACGAGTCGAATCGAGCCGACGCCCTCGTCGATGGCGGTCCGGAGGATGCCGGCGAGGGTGGCGCCGGCGGCAGCGGCGTCGTCCATGATGGCGTTCACGTCGGGGTTGCTCGCGTCGTAGACGAAGGCGACCGTCTCGTCGGCTTCGTAGCCGCCGGTGGCGAGGATACCCGCGAGGTCCGCGGCCTGATCCGGGCCGCCGCTGCTGCCGAACCAGCCGTGGACGAACACCAAGACCTCGTCGACGACGGGGAGTGTCGGGTCGGCCGCCTCACGGACGTCCACGACGGTGACGTTGGAATCGTCGGACTGTGCAGCGACGGTACCGGTCGTTCCAATTCCGGCGGCGGCGAGGATGCCCGCGCCGAGGCCGTGGAGGACGGTCCGACGCCGGGTGAGGGTCTGCAACGACGTCTCATTGTTCGCCATATTTGCACCATTTATCGTCCCGTATATTAAAGCCGAGGTCCGTTGCCGATCTTCACATGGACCAGAAGGGCGTGACGACCGCGTCGAGGCCGCCGCTTCTCATCGTGGTGCACCACGATATCAGCGGCCCACTGAGACAGGCCGCCACAGGGTACTGTATCCACCGTATTGGTCGCGTCGTTCGCCAGAACGGTCAGCAAGCGGGACGATACGAGGCCTCGCGATCGATCACTAGTTTACGCGTGGGTGTCGCCGACAGCGACCTCTCGGTCCTTGTCGAGGACGGCCTCGAGCAGCCCGACGAACGGCGGGCTCGGGTCGCCCGGTCGGGAGGTGTACTCGGGGTGGTACTGGGTGCCGAAGAAGAACGGGTGGTTCTCGAGTTCGAGGATCTCCATCCGGTTACCCGCGGTACCGGAGAAGACCAGCGGTTCGTCCGCGAAGTCCTCGAAGTACTCGGGGTTCACTTCGTAGCGGTGTCGGTGGCGTTCGGTACAGGAGGTATCGCCGTAGAGGTCGTAGGCGAGCGTCTCGGGCTCGATCACGGTCGTGTGCTCGCCCAACCGCATCGTCCCGCCCATGTTCTCGACCTCGTACTGCTCGGGCAGGATGTCGATGACCGGGTGAGGCGTGTCCGCTTCCATTTCCGTCGAGTGAGCGCCCTCGAGGCCCAGCACGTTCCGGGCGTACTCGATGACCGCCATCTGGAAGCCAAGACAGAGCCCCAGGAAGGGGACGTCGTGTTCGCGGGCGTACTCGACGGCCTCGATTTTCCCCTCGGTGCCGCGCATGCCGAACCCGCCGGGGACGACGACGCCGTCGGCCTCGCGAAGCCGTTCGGCGTGTTCGTCGTCCATCTCCTCGGTGTCGACCCAGCTGACGTTCACGTCGACGCCGAGTTCGAAGCCGGCGTGTTTCAGCGACTCGTGGATCGACATGTAGGCGTCCTCGAGGTCGTATTTTCCGGCGAGGGCAATCGTCACCTCGCCGTCTTTCTCGGTGGTGACGACCTCGCGCCACTCGTTGGTGCGCTCGCCGACCGGCAACGCTTCGTCGGCCAGTTCGAAGTGCTCGAGGACGTACTGGTCGAGACCCTCCTCCTCGACGACCAGCGGGACGTGGTAGACGTCGTCGACGTCGGGGTTCGAGAAGACGGCCTCCGTTGGGATGTCACAGAACAGCGCGATCTTCTCCTTCGTGCTGGGTTCGAGTTCGATGTCACAGCGACCGACGATGATGTCGGGCTGGAGGCCGATCGAGCGGACTTCCTTGACGGAGTGTTGGGTCGGCTTGGTCTTTTGCTCGCCGTTTTTCGAGTACGGGACGAGCGTGACGTGAGTGAAGAGGACGTTCTCTTCGGGTTCCTCGTGGGCGAACTGGCGTAAGGCCTCGAGGTAGGGCATTCCCTCGATGTCGCCGACCGTGCCGCCGACTTCGACGATACAGACGTCGGTCCCTTCGGCGGCCTCGCGGATGCGACGCTTGATGTCGTCGGTGATGTGGGGGATGATCTGGACCGTCTTTCCGAGGTAGTCGCCCGCACGCTCTTGCTCGATGACGTGCTGGTAGGTCTTCCCCGTGGTGACGTTGTGGTCGGAGGTCATGTCGATGTCGAGGAACCGTTCGTAGTTCCCCAGGTCGAGGTCGACCTCGCCGCCGTCTTTGAGGACGTAGACTTCCCCGTGCTGGTAGGGGTTCATCGTCCCGGCGTCGACGTTCAGATACGGATCGATCTTGACTGCCGTCACGTCGAACCCGGCGTTCTTGAGGAGTCGACCGGTGCTCGCGGCCGTAATCCCCTTTCCGAGTCCCGACATGACGCCCCCGGTAACGAAGATGAATTTGTTCCCCAGGGATGGATCATAATGAGTGTCCGATTCCGTCGGCATACCGAGTGTGCGCGCGAGGAGTTGAAAACGATTTCGGGACTGCAACGGCTACGGGAGGGGTTGTCACGCTCGAGTACGCGACGTCGGCCGCTGAAACTGGACGACCGTCTATCGATCGAGCGAAGAAACCGACAAGTGAGTCGCGTTCGTCCGTCGAGCCATGGCCGACTGCCGACTCGTCGTCGACGCCGGTGACGGTCCCGACCGCGACCGTAAACGCGTTCTCGAACTCCCTGCCGACTGGACCGACGACGCCCCCGAAACCCGGGACGCGGTCGCCGCCGCGCTCCCGCTCAAGGGCGACGCAATTCGGTGGGGAGACGAACTGTACGTCGAGATGGAGACACCGGTCGACGTCGATCCGAATGCCGAGAACGCACAGACCGAGGTCCCCGCGGGATCGATCGCGTACTGGCCAACTGGCAATGCGCTGTGTCTGTTCTGGGGGCCGACGCCCGCGAGCGTCGGCGAGGAACCGCGAGCCGCGTCACCGGTGTCCGTCGTCGCGCAAGTCACGGACCCGTCGTCGCTCTCGGAACTCGAGGACGAGAGCGGGGCCTCGATGCGACTCGAACCGGCAGACGACACCTGATTCCGCTCGACGAGAGGCGACGTTCAGAGCTCGAGCTCGCCGAACCCGTCGGGCGTCACCGCACGCGTCGTCCGCTGTTCGCCCAGCGCGTCGACGTCGATCTCGATCGTCAACGAGCCGTCGGTCACCTCGCGCGTGCACGGGACACGCTCGCCCGTCAGCTCCGAGAGGTCGTCTCGACCCAGTTCGAACGCCTCGAGCACGGTCGACAGTGCGCAGTTGCTTCCCCACACCGGTGGTTTCTCCAGTCGGTGGGCAAACCGGTCACAGCTCGGCAGTTCGAGGACGACGTCGACCGATTCTCGGTACTCTTCGACGGCGGCGATCCGAACGTTCTCGAGGTCGCCGTCGGTGACCACGTCCCCCAGCGAATCCGCGATCTGATCGATCCCTTTGGACATACTACAAGGATACAAATTATCGAATAAAAATCTATTGTGTCGAATATGAAGAGTTGTCCGCTCTATGTTTCGGAAACCGGTGGGAGAAACCGGTCGTGACGCCGGACTACACGGTGGGCGGAGATCGATCGTCGACGAGATCCGTAACGAACCGGACGGTCGCAACGTTGAGCGCCAGCGCGAGCGGTGCCGTCACCACGAGCGCGGCGACCAGTCCGACGAGCCAGAAGTTGACTGCAACGATCGTCGTGAGCACCGACACGGCGGCGGTGAACAGCAGGTACTTCCAGGCGTACTCGCGGTACGTGTGATCCCCGACGGCCAGCTCGAAACTTCGCCCGAGCGCCTCGAGCAGCGAGGCGTCGTCGACGACGACGAGGTAGGGAGTCGCGAAGAAACAGTACCAGAGCACCAGTCCGACGGGGATCGCGAGCAGGATCAAGAGGATCGCACCGTCCGGATTCGTGAGCGTCGCGAACTGGAGCGGGACTGTCAGTGCGTAGACGAGGGCTGTGTACAGGAGCAGGCGGGCGCCGTACCGACTCACGTTCTCGAGAAACCGGTACTCGCCCGACGACTGGGCCTGATGGATGCTGCCGAGCAACCCCGCACCGAGCAAGCCCTGAATCACGAGGACGACGGGAAACAGGGGCAAGAACGGCGAGACGTGCACACCACCGTCCGGAGTCGGAGCTGAGACGAACGTCCAGACGTCGACGATCATCGCGGGGAACGCGAACCGAACGCCTGCGTGTATTCCGTCGTAAGCCATAATCTGCAACAACTCCTCAAAGCCTAGCACGCCGACGAACAGCGGCACGAACACGAGCGGTAACAGCTCACCCGTCGCTCGATCCCAGGAGTCGGCGAGCAACGTTTTGAACTCGAGTCGCGTCATTCCGAACACGACCGTGATCGCGATCGATTCGATCGACGGCTGCACGGAACTGGAAGGAAGCGACTCGAGAGAGGCGATCGAGTCACCTGTCTGTCGGGGGCGAGCGAAGCAGGCATGAGTGTCGATATTGTCTTCAGAACACATCAATTTGTGTGCAAGTCAGCGTGTGAAAGACGTGAAAACAGAGCCGACGCGCCGTCGATTTTCGTCACTCGCACCTCTCACTCGAGAACGCGCGCGAAGAACGAGCCGATTTCTTCGGCGATTGTTACGTGTTGGCCGACGAAGAAGTGATCGCTCGAGTGGTCGACGAGTTCGATGCGGTCGGGTGAGTCCGTGTCTCGATCTCGGAGTTTGCGCGCACGCTCGACGACCGGTTCCCACTCGGCCGTGGTGTCTCGTGTGCCGTAGTGGATCGCCACTGGACAGGAGAGTTCCGCGAGTGCGGTGACGACGTCGAGGTCCGACCGCGCTCCCAGTCGAGCCGTCGGTGCGAGTGCGGCCACGGCGTCGGCGGAGAGGAGAGAGCCGGAACCCTCGTCACGACCCGCCAGCGACGCGCTCGCCAGTATCGCCTCCGAGGCGCCGAAACTGTAGCCGAAGACGCCGACGCGATCGACCCACTCTCGTTCGACGGCCCACCGGACCGCGTTTCGAACGTCTTCGCGCTCCCCCTCGCCCTCGTCCCACTCGCCGTAGTCGAAGCGGAGACAGGCGAGTCCCCGATCCGCGAGCGCGTCGCTCACCGCGACGAGTCGCCGGTCGCCGCGGTGGCCGCCGTGTTCTGGATGCGGCGGACAGGCGACGACGATCGAACTCGCGTCATCAGGTCCCTCGAGCGTTCCCCTGACGTCGCGACCGCCGGGAACGAGTACGTCAGTCATCGTTCGTGCCTTGGTCGTCCGGACCGATGAATCGTGCGTCCGCGGTCCGTCGAGAGTCGCTCGAGGGAGTGGATGGCGAGTCACGAATACCGGCGAGACACCGGCAAGACGCCAGCGTTGATGTGCGTCGGCCGGGTGGGCTATAGATACGATGACGGACCCCATTCGATACGGTATCGTCGGCGTCTCGGGATACGGATCGACCCACGCGGACTGCGTCGAGGCGATCGAGGGCGTCGAGCTCGTGGCCGGGGCGGCGACGAGCCGATCGTCGCTCGAGCCGTTCGAGGCCGAGCGCGGCGCGACGGGCTACACCGATCACGTCGAGATGCTCGAGGCGGAGGACCTGGACGCGGTGAGCGTGTGTACCCCGTCGGGAACCCACGCCGAGATCACGATCGACGCGGCCCGGGCGGGCGTCCACCCGCTCGTCGAGAAACCCCTCGACGTCAGGATCGACCGCGTCGATCGGATGATCGAGGTCGCCGACGAGTGCGGCGTCCGACTCGGCGGGGTCTTCCAGCGGCGGTTCACGCCCGAGCGGTGGACGGCTCGCCAGTGGGTCGATGAGGGCCGATTCGGCGACATGATCCTCGCCGATACGGCTGTCAAGTACCACCGTTCGCAGGAGTACTACGACAGCTGGCACGGGACTCGCGACCTGGACGGCGGCGTCTTGCTCCAGCAGGCGAGTCACTTCGTCGACCTGCTCCAGTGGCTGACCGGCGGCATCGAACGGGTCGACGCGACGACTGATACGCTCGCCCACGAAATGGAGTGTGAGGACGTCGCCGTCGTCACCGTCGAGTTCGAGAACGGTGCCTACGGATCGATCGAGGCGACGACGGCCGTCCAGGGGGCGACCCGGGAACGGGTCGAGCTCAACGGCACCGACGGCTCGTACAGTTCGGGTACGTTCGCGCTCGCCAACGAGGAAGTCGACCCCGACCTCGAGGAGCCGCCCTGCGGAACGGGGCTCGAGGGCCAGATCCGGGATTTCGTCGCGGCGGTTCGCGAGGATCGACCGCCGCTGGTCGACGGACGCGAGGCCCGCGACGCCGTCGAGGTCGTCCTGGCCGCGTACGCGTCGGCATCGCTCGACCGGGCGGTTCGCGTCGACGAGGTACGCGAGTTCGCAGCGCACACGTAGCTCGAAGCGGGCGTTCACTCGAGCGATCGACAGTGTTCGGACTGTTGAGAAAGTGATGTTTTTAAGGGCCGGGAGCGACACGTACGTAGTATGGGCATCCTCTCTCGGACGTCGTACGTTATCCGCTCGAAAATCAACTCGATACTGAATCGGGCCGAGGACCCGACGGAGACGCTCGATTACTCCTACGAGCAGATGCGCGACCAGCTTCAGCAGGTCAAACGCGGCATCGCGGACCTCACGACCCAGAAGAAACGCCTCGAGATGCAAAAGCGCCGCCTCGAGGAGAACGTCGACAAACACAACGGACAGGCCCGAACCGCCGTCCAGCAGGGTCGGGAAGACCTCGCTCGCAAGGCCCTCGAGAAGAAGAAGACGAAGATGAACCAGATCGAGGATCTGGAACGGCAGATCTCGGAACTGCAGAGCCAGCAGGATCGACTCATCGAGCAGAAGAACGAACTCCAGTCGCGAATCGAGGAGTTCCGCACGAAAAAGGAGACGATGAAGGCGCGCTACGAGGCCGCCGAAGCGAGTACGACGGTGTCGGAGGCGATGACCGCCACAGGAGAGGAGTTCGAGGACGTCGGTCGCGCAATCGAACGGGCCGAAGAGCGAACCCAGGACATGGAAGCGCGCTCGGCCGCGCTCGACGAACTCCACCAGTCCGGTGCCTTCGAGGACGTCCTCTCGGACAAGGACAGCATCGACCGCGAACTCGAAGAGGTGGCGGCCGGCAGCGGCGTCGACGCCGAACTCGAGACGCTCAAAGCGGAGATGGGCGAAGGAGAAAGCGAGCGAGCGTCCGAGCCCGACGCCGAGACGGAGGCCGAGGCCGACCTCGACGACGATCTCGACCTCGACGACCTCGAGGGAGGCGCAGTCGACGAGGACGTCGAAGCGGAGCTCGCCGAGTTGCAGGAAGAAGAGAACTGAACTGAACCCCCGTAGTCGCCCCGTACTCGCTGCGACTCGGCCGAGCGTTTTTCCCGTTTACTGTCCTCACGTGAGAGAGAGAAAGAGATGGTGCTGGGACTGTTCGAGGACGTACAGGAGGGAGAACACGACGACCAGCGGGTGGACGCACAGGACCAGGACCCGGACCAGAAACGGTCGGACAGTCCAGAGCTGGAGGTCCGAGACGAGTACAGTGCCGGCATCAATGTCTTCCTTCACTTCTCCGTGCTCGGTGTGATCGCCGTCGTTTCGGGGCAGCCGTTTCTCTTCCCGAGTCTCGGCCCCTCGGCGTACCTGATGGCGACCGGCGAACAGCCTCGAGAGGAAGGGGCCTATCACGTCGTCGGCGGTCACGCGGTCGCAGTCGTCGCCGGGCTAATCGCCTACGGGCTGTTCGCGGGCGATACGTCCACCTACGAGTTGTTCGATCAGGCAGACCCCGCCTTCTCGATGGATCTCGTTCGGCTCTCAGTGAGCGCGACGGCGGCGATGGTCATCACGACCGTCGCCATGTTAGTGACGAAGACGAATCATCCGGCGGCGTGTGCGACGACGCTGATCATCGCGTTAGGGCTCATGGGCGGACTCGCCGACGCGGTGATCATCGTCGTTGCCGTCGCAATCCTGATGGTCTTTCACGACCGGGTGCTCTCGTCGCTCGCGAAACGGTACGGGTTCAAGCCGAGGGACGCGCGTGAGTGACGCGGAGACTGAGAAGGGCACGTGTACGCTTGACATCCTCCCCGCGCTGAAGCGCGAGGATTCCTTCGTGGGACTGCGAGGCGGTCTCGTATCCCCGAAGACACCCTGACCGAAACCACTAGGGTTCTCGGCTGTGGTTTGTGGGCTTATGCGTCGGGCCTCCAGAGGAGGCGTGGTGTACTTGGGTATCCGCTTGCACCCCACGGGCCGTGCCATCGACCCAACTCGGTTAGACCGAGCAAGCAAGCCACTCGGACGCAGGGTTGCTTTTTGTTGACGGAGACCCCCACCCAACTCCAATTTTCGTCACGAATACAGCTTAACTGATAGTACACTGTCGAACTATTTAATTTTCGTGATTTGCGTTATCTTTCGACGGCGCGTATCCCCGCCGTGAACGACGAGGCTTTCCGCCTGTTCTGCCCGTAAGCGGTTCCGTTGAACCCCTCTGAAGGTGACCGGTCGGTGTGCTGAATGTAGGGTACGAACGTGACACGAGCCCCGCCCGTTTTGTGAAGCCGGTGATCGGTACGGGGAACACAGTGAGAGCACAAACCCGACTCCGGTCACGTGGACACTGCTGTAACAGAGGGCACCCTCTTTCGATCTCGAGCGGAGTCGAACGATCGAACGGGCAGTGAACTGTCGGAACCGATCTCAAAAAATTGCCAGTGGCGGTTCTTCGCCCCCATCAAATAAAGGGAGTCCGCTCATCCATGGTCGGCCCCTTTGTTCGAGTACAAGAGGTCACCCGATCATGTCCACTACTACTCACAACAGACTCGAAAGCCGGTACGCAGGAATCTCGCTCGAAGGACACCCCCACGCGCTGACGGCGTGGTTCGTCGTCGCCCTACGGTTCGTGATGGGTGGAATGATGCTGTTCGCGGGACTCGGCAAGTACACCGGCGAGGCCTTCGACGCCAGCGGCTTCCTCGTTCACGGCGTCGATCCGGCAAGCCCCGTCAGCGGTCTCTACGCCGCGATGGCCGGTAACGCCGCCTTCCTCGAGGTCATCAACGTGATCGTTCCGGTCACCCAGGTACTGATCGGCGTCGCGCTGATCACCGGTGCGTTCGTCCGCCTGGCCGCCCTCGGTGGCGCGATCCAGATGGCCATGTTCTACCTCGGTGGCTGGGAAGGCCAGTGGCTCGCGCTGTTCGACTCGACGCTGATCTACGCCGCCGTCTTCCTGGCACTGGGCGCCTTCGCCGCGGGCCGTATCGCCGGCCTCGACCGCTACATCGAGCGGATCGAAGTCGGCGGCGAACCGCTGGTCGAACGGTTCCCCACGCTCCGGTACGTCCTGGGCTAACACGAGCAATCGTCCCCCCGTTCTGTCTGAAGCTCACAAGAGAACGGGATACCGATCTGATGGAGTCACAGATCTACTGAACGGCTGGTTCATTGATTCCGCCGTGAGACCAACGGAACCGCCGTGCTGAACTTCTCCACATTTAACAGACCATCGGTGTCACTTCAGTACTGAGTGAGGGTTCGACAGAGCCGGGTGAGTGTACGTTGTACGTGAAAGCACGAGTGAAGAGGAGGGGATCGTTCACGAGCTCACGACGGCGTCCCGAGCGCGGCGATGTCGTACTCGTCGATGTCGCTGGGAGACTCGAGGAGGACGACCGTGAACTCCCACGTCGACTCGCCATCTAGATCGCCGGTTCGATCGATGTACCGGCCGAGTTGATCGCCCTCGTCGTCGTACACCCGGACCCGGACCTCGACGAGTTCGACGCGTTCGTCGTCGGTATTCTCGACGGACCCCTGGACCGTCGAACCCACGAAGCCGTCCTCGAGGACGAACTCGTGGTCGTCGATCGTGATCGTGTCCAGTGGCGTTACGCTCTCGTGAATCTCCTGTTCGGCGAGCGATTGCGCTGCGGTCATCTCTTCGGCCGAGCGTTCTTCCCCCTCGCCGTCGACGTCGACGTCCCCGTCCTCGTAGTGTGGTTCGCCGCTCGCCCCCGTACAGCCGGCGACAGCGATGGCGGCTCCAGCGCCGAGTGACGCGAGCAGACGACGTCGCGTGTCGTCGACACGAGTCATGGTTTCCAGCCCGCGAAGCGACAACCGTCTCCGGAGACTATCACGTACTAGTCGATGCGACGAAGGCATTTTAGTGTCGGCCCTGCACTCGTGACCCAGACGAGCGATTCGACTCGCAGAGCCGTCGAGACCCGATATGTATGTGCAACGCGGTCCTTTTTGACGGGCGCGACGGTTGTGAACGTATGGGGTCTTCCGGGAGCGACGAGTCGATAGAATCCTTCGGGGCCGAGGTCGGCCAACGAACTGGCCCCGTTACCCGACTTCGTGAGTGGTTTCTCCTCGAGGGCGACCGGCTGTTCGTCGCGACGCTCGTCTCGGTCGTCGTCTTTCTCCTGTTTCTCACGCTTGACTGGCTCGACGTCATCGCGTTTCTGAACGACGACTCGATGACGCGTCTGGCCGGCGGCATGATCGCGGGCACGTTCTCGCTCGTCACGCTCGTCGTCTCCATCAACCAGCTCATCCTCTCCCGAGAGTTCACGGCCGCCGGCGAGACACGCGACAGACTGGACGGAGTCAGGGAGTTTCGTGGCGACATCGCCGAGGCCGCAGACGTACCGGCGAGTCCGGCGTCGCCAACGCAATTGCTCGACCTGCTGGTCACGGCGATCAACCACCGTGCCGGGACGCTGGCCGAGGCCGTCTCCGACCACGACGACGAGGTTCGAGAGCAAGTGACGAAATATACCAACGGCGTCGAAGAGAGTACCGAACGCGTCGAGGAGTCCCTCTCAGAGGCCAACTTCGGCACGTTTCAGGCGGTCTCGGCCGCGATCGGGTACAACGACTCCTGGCAACTGTACGTCGCCACGCACCTCCAGAGCCAGTACGACGACTCGCTGTCGGCGGACGCCGACGAGGCGTTCGACGACCTGATCGACACGCTCGAGCTGTTCAACGTCGCTCGAGAGCACTTCAAGACGACGTACTTGCAACGCGAACTCACCCGGTTCTCGCAGCTGACGATCTACTGTGGTGTCCCCGCGATCCTGTCGGCGATGCTCGTCGGGTTGCTCTACGCCGACCTCGGTGGTCCAGCGATCAGTACAGAGTACCTCCCGATCGTCGCCAGCGCCCTCATCGCCGTCATCGTCTCGCCGCTGTCCCTGCTCGTCGCCTACATCCTCCGGACCGCCACGATCACCCATCGGACGGCGTCGATCGGTCCGATGCTCCCCCAGAAGGATCCCGATGAGGGACCGTTCGACGTCTCGTACGTGGACGAGGACTGATTCGCCGTCTGATTTCGGCACCGATCCGAGACCCTCAGGAGGGTGCGCGATGACTCGGACGGACACTCACTCCCAGTCGACGTCCGAGCCGCGGTCGGTCTCCCGAAGGATGAACGGCCCGATCGCGAGCGTCCACTTCGCGACGGTGACGATCCGGAGGATGTACGAGAGGAAGATCGCGAACGGCGTCACGCCGATCGTAAACGCTACGCCGATGAGCAACAGCCCGTTGTCGAGTCCCGCCGTCGAACCCGCGACGTCGCCCGTTTCGAAGATCAGGATCATGTAGGCGGCGACCGCCAGGGCGGGGAGCGAGATCACCACGAGCGCTCGCGAGATGTTGATGATCTCCCACCGGAAGTACAGCGTCTTGAAGTGCTCTCTCGCCGGTCCGAAGAACTCCAGCACCTCGAGCAAATCGTCGAACGTCTCGAGGGCTTCCGGAGAGAGTGACTCTTCGTGACGATTCCGGACGCGGCGACCGTCGTAGATCTTCCACGAGTAGTTGTAGTTCAACGCCGACTCGATCACGTCGAACCGACCGAACTGCTGGCCCCCGAGGTCGTCGCTGACGCGGTCTGCGTCCTCGATGACGTTCTGAGCGTACTCTACGACGTCGTCGGGGGCGTGGCCGTCTGTGGTCTCGTCGGTCTCCACTCTCTCGAGGAGTTCCTGTGCGAGTCCGTCCGTCGTGTCGACGAGGCCCTGAAGAAAGGCCGACGGTTCGGGCGGACTCGTCTCCCGGTCGACGGCGTCCTCGACGTCCTTGCGGAACCGCATCGCGTCGGCCATCCGATTTCGTTGGTCGCCGACGGGGCCGAGTTCCTGAGAGAGAACGAGCTGGTTGAACGTCAGGACGAGGCTGACGCCCATAATGATCCCGATGACCACCGGCGTGAACAGCGCGAAGATCGGATCCGGGTCGAACAGTTTCGTGATCGAGCCTGGACCGAACTCGCTGAGACCGACGAGAATCGCGTAGGCGACCGCGAGCATGACGCCGGCGACGACGAGACGGTTTCCGTCGATCAGGAACCAGAACATCGGCCGTCCGCCGAACACCCGCTCTCGCATCGTGTTCGCCGTCTCGTCGCCGCCGGCAGATTCGCTCATAGTACGTCCACCGCCTACCACGGACGTTCGGACAAGTGTTGTGCCTCCGTATCACGTCTCGATTACCGACTGTCGGTGTACACTTTTGGCGACGGCCGTTGGACGGAGTCTATGTCGAGTACGGGAGACGGCGAGAGAGGCGACAGTCGAATCGCCGAGTTCGAGTACGACGTCGAGACCGCAGTCGTCACGGGCGCGACCGGCGGCGTCGGCTGCTGGGTCGTCGACCGACTGGCGGACCGCGGAATTCACGTCGTCGGGATAGACGTCGACCGGCCGGACGGAACCCGTCCGAACGCCGAGTTTCGCGCCGTCGACCTGACCGACCACGGCGAGACGTGGGAGACGATTCACGAGGTCGATCCCGACGCAGTGATCCACTTCGCGGCCATCTCCGGGACGCTCGACGACCCCGGAACCCGAATCTTCGAGAACAACGTGATGAGCACGTACAACACGCTCGTCGCCGCCGGTCGCGCGGGTGCGGAAATCGTCTGGACCTCCTCGCAGGGCGTCTACGGGACGTTGTTCGCCGACGAGCCCTGGCTCCCCGACTACCTGCCCATCGACGAGGCACACGAGTTCCGACCCGAAGACTCCTACGGAACCTCGAAGGTCTGTAGCGAAGAAGTCGCGAAGATGGTTTCACGTCGCTACGACGTGCCGGTCACCTCACTCCGACCGTCGACCATCTACGCTCCCGGCCACTATCGAACCCGCCCGCAGCGGGAGAACTTCGACCTCTCGACGGACGAACTGAGCGGCAACTTCTGGTCCTACGTCGACGTCCGTGACGTCGTTCGGATGGTCGAGGCCGCCCTCGCCGCGGAGTACGACGGCCACGAAGCGTTCCTCTGTGTCGCCGACGAGAACTACCTCGGCGAGAACACCGCGGAGATCATCGAGGCGACCGCAGGAGAGCTACCCGACTCGTGCGAACTCGAGGGACACGAGGCGGCTCTCTCGAACGCGAAGGCCGAGGCGATACTCGACTGGGAACCGGTCCACGCCTGGTACGACGCCGAAGCGGCGGAGACACCTCGCCCGCGGTGGCTTTGAACCGTCACGAACCCGTTTTGCGCTCACACTCGCAACGTCTCGCCGATACCGCCGCTACTCACCGTATTTCGGAGCGTCCCCACACCCTCGTAGGTGATTTCGACCGTCTCTCCCGGTTCGAGCAGCCCCGGATTCGCAGGGCTCCCGAAGGCGACGACGTCACCCGGTCGGAAGGTAAAACGCTTCGAGAGGAACGAGACGACCTCGAAGGGATCGAACAACATCAGTTCCGTACTCGCCTCCTG
Source organism: Natronoglomus mannanivorans (assembly GCA_025517485.1). Taxonomy (GTDB): domain Archaea; phylum Halobacteriota; class Halobacteria; order Halobacteriales; family Natrialbaceae; genus Halomontanus; species Halomontanus mannanivorans. Next base: position 56,479 of record JAOPKB010000003.1, read on the forward strand.
TCGGCGCTCGCCACCGACGTCGGTCCACATCTCGAGACTCGTCGGATCGACGTCCGTCTCGAGCCACGGACCGAGCGGGGCGGAGCCGTCGAAGGCCTTCCGCGCGGTTCGACCCTGCTGGTCGAGCGCGTCGACGTCGTTCATCACGGTGTAGCCGCGAACGGCGTCGGGAACGTCGTCGGGCGAGAGGTCTCGGCACCGTCGATCGATCACCGCCGCGAGTTCGCCCGCGTAGGTCAGTTCGTCGGTGAACGTCGGGGAGGGGATCGGTCGCTCGTGACCCACGAGTGCTGTCGGGGGTTTGATGAAGAAGTCCGGTTCCTCGGGTCGCTCGTAGTCCATCTGCTCGAGCGTCTCCGCGTAGTTTCGGCCGACGCAGTAGAGCGCCGAGGGTTCACACGGCGGTAACAGCCGTCCGTCGACGCCGACCTCGTAGGTCCCGTCGGACGCGTGAACGACACCCGATTCGTACCGCCCGGAGACCGGTCCGTCCGCCGTCGCGAGTCGTGCGAATCGCATGGGTCGAGTCGCCGTTCCGAGGGGTTAGGCGTGGCGATTCCGGGTTCGAGGCCCAGTCCCGTACAGCGGGTACCGTCTCTCGTGTCGACGACCCCGCCGCCGAAAGAGACGAACTGAAACCGCCGAAAAACGCATGCTGTAGCTATATCCGACCGGGCGTGGTAGCTCGCGGCGCTCGATGAGTGGTGGCTCGCAACCCGGCGACACGATGGCCGAACGAAGCGACGATCCGACCTGGAAACACTGGCTCTTGCTGAACGCCAATCGGTGGGTGATCACCGCGGGACTGATGGCGTTCGTCTTCCTCGGTCTGGTACTCGCCAGCGAGTTCAGCCCGGTCGCGTTGCGACAGCTCATGGTCGAGAAGGAGCCGGTTCACTTCCTGTTTCAGGCGCTCGTGACCGCGCTGATCACCGGCGTGACGCTGGTCGTGACGATCAATCAGCTCGTACTCTCACAGGAACTGGGAGCGCTCGACGACCAGCGCGAGCGCCTGAGCGGGTCGATGGAGTTCCGGGAGGATACCGAGGACGCGATCGACTCGCCGATCAGTCCGCCCGAACCCGCCGCGTTCTTGCAGTCGATCGTTTCGGCGTCCAGCGATCGAGCGGTCGATCTCAGGGAGGCCACCGCAGAAGGTCACGACGACGACCTACACGAACGGATCGAGGACTTCGTCAACAACCTCACCGACCACGCCGACACAGTCTGTGACGCTCTGGACGACGCGCAATTCGGCACCTACGAGGTACTGAAATCCGCACTCGACTACAACTACTCCTGGAAGATCTTTCGGGCGCGGCGGATCAAGAACGCCCACGCCGACGACCTCACGGACGAGGCCCGGGAGGCCTACGACGAACTGCTCGAGACCCTCGAGTACTTCGGCCTCGCACGCGAGCACTTCAAGACGCTGTACTTCCAGTGGGAGTTGATCAACCTCTCGCGAGCGATGATGTACGTCGCGGTACCCGCGCTCGTGGTGACGGCGTCGATGCTGCTCTTTTTCGACGTCGACACCGCGACGGGGACGTTGCTGGGCGTCGACCAGCTGGTGTGGATCACCGCGCTGGCGGTGACGATCGCGGTCGCGCCGTTCTTGCTTCTCATCTCGTTTATCCTCCGAATCGCGACGGTCGCCAAACGCACGCTCGCGATCGGCCCGTTCATCCTCCGGGAGTCGAGTCGCAGTCAGGACGACGACTCGGCGTGAAGCCGGCGGGACCGACCGGAGCGCGTTAGTGTCCCGGCTCCGTATCGGCGGCCGTGATCGTCGTCATCTGCGGTCCAGCTGGAGTGGGGAAGACGACGACCGTCTCCCGGGTTCGCCGGCGGCTCACAACCCGCGGACGCGACATTCGCGTCTCGCGGTCGGACGACTTCTCGCGGAACACCTACGAGCAGTTGTACGCGAACGTTGCCGTCGAACCGGAGTCAGCGCGAACTGACGACAACACCCTCCACCTCGTCGACGGCACGTTCTACAAGTCCAAGTGGCAGCGAGCGTTTCGGACGCTCGAGGACGTCCGGTTCGTGCTCATCACCGCGAGCCTCGAGACCTGCCTCGAGCGAAATCGTCGTCGGTCCGACCCGATCGACGAGCAGGGAGTCTACGTGGTGTACCACGAGTTCGCGGAACCGGACGCCGATCTGGTCGTCGACACCGACGAGTTGCCAGTCGAAGCGGCCGTCGATCGGGTCGTCTGCACGATCGAGGCGTGGTGGCCGTTGCGCTCGTGTGAGGCGAGTGCCGAGTGACGCAGTATGATCGAGAGCGTGCCCAGCAGTCACGACACCAGCCCCAGACGCGCTCGCCACTCGTCGGGCTTCGTCTCGGGAACGACGTCCTCCGGGAGGACGTCCCAGTCGAGTTCGTCCTCGCCGGGTCGGGCGTCGGTGTCGAAACCGGGGTCTTCGGCGGGCGGTCCACCGCGATTCGCTCGAGGGGGACCACCGTGTGCATAGACACCGTCGGGGTGGGGAACCGTCCAGACGTGCAACAGACACGGCGTTCGACAGGGTAACAGGAGCTCGCCGTCCCGGTAGGCGCCCTCGTAGGTCTGTCGGTAGTACCACCACGCGAACCGACCCGGGAGACCGGTGTGGGAGTGCCACGGCGAGCAGCGTTCGTCGGTGGTCTCGGTTTCGTCCTCGTCTTCGCCCTCGCTCTCGCTTCCGCCCTCGCCGTACACCGCCGGCGGCCGCTCGATCGGCTCGCCGCTTCGAGTGGCGATAAACATGGCGCCGATCGGTCGCCACCACTCGTTGTCGACGAGGATCGACTCGGGCCGGTCGGGATTCAGCGTCTCGTCGTCGCCGATGTACTCGGGGTTCAGCCAGTGTGACCAGCCGCCGGACGCGTCGTCGCCGCCGTCGAAGACGGTGTCGAAGTACGGCTTGTACCCCCGTTCGATGATCGCCCCGATATCGGGGTACCGTCGCTCTAGGGCCGTCCGAACCTCGTTCTGTAGCTTCTGGGTCGCCGGATGGTCGTCCGAACAGCCGTCCATACTCGCACCCCGACAGTGGGTCATCGACGGCTGGATCGTGGCCTCCGGACAGCGTCGAAGGCGGTCGGACCAGTCCGACTCGGTCTCGTCACTGGATTCGTCGTCGTGTGCAGACCCCGCAGTCGAAAGGGCAACTGCACTGCCCGTCGCTGCCAGTATCGCCCGCCGGGATACAGAACGGTCGTCTCCTGTCATGTGAGACAGTCACACGCTGATGGTTGTAAACCACAGTTGCGATCTGCCGTGAAAAAAGTGTGGATAAACCAAGTGCCGACCGGTTCGAGACGATATGCATCCGGTCGTCTCTCGAGTGTCGACCGATCACTCCTCGAGAACCGGTCCGGCTCCGGTCCCCGGCCGCTCGATCCCCTCGAGGTCGATCCGGCCACCGGGCATCGGGACACCCTCGAAGGGGTCGTCTGCGAGCAGCAGCGAGCCGTCGAGATCGACGTAGTCGAGCAGCGGTGACAGGTGACAGGCCGCCGCGATCGAGGCGTTGGACTCGGTCATACAGCCACACATGACCTCCAAACCGTGCGCGCGGGCGGCGTGGATCATCCGTTTCGCTTCGCGCAGTCCTCCGCACTTCATCAGCTTCAGGTTCGCGATGTCACAGCGGTCGGCAACCTGCGGAACGTCCGCGAGGGTCACGCAGGACTCGTCCGCGGCGATCGGCAGCGAGGAGCGCTCGTAGACGAACCGGAGCCCCTCCCGGTCTGCCGCAGGCACGGGCTGTTCGACGAACGCGACGCCGTGGCACTCGAGGCGCTCGATCTTCCGGACCGCTTCCCGGGGCGACCAGGCCTCGTTGGCGTCGACGAACAGCCGGACACCGGGTGCGACGTCGCGGATCGTCTCCACGATCTCCAGATCGCGGTCGGTCCCGAGTTTGACCTTCAGGGTACCGTAGTCGCGTTCGACCGCCGTCTCCGCCTTCTCGCGCATCGTCTCGGGATCGTCGATGCCGATCGTGTACGACGACTCGAGTCGCTCCGTCGGGTCGAGGCCCCAGTAGCGATAGAGGGGCACCTCGAGTCGTTTCGCCGCGAGATCGTGGAGAGCGATGCTCACGGCACATCTGGCGGCGGGGTTACGACCGACCGTCTCCCGCATTTGCCCTTCGATCCGCTCGAGTTGATGCGGATCGTCGACGTCCTCGACGACGGCCAGCAGCTCGGGCAGGACGGCCTCGACGGTCGCGGCGGTCTCGCCGAAGTGTGCGCTCGGGGCCGCGCCGCCGATTCCCACCCGTCCCGCGTCGTCTTCGATCCGGACGATCACGTTTGCCGCGACCGCCGTCGTCGACCGGGCGATCCGGAAGGGGAACTCGAGGGGAAGGTCGACGCGTTCGAAACTGGTCTCGAGAGTCATTTTAGATCACCGTGTCGAGAATCTCGTCGGCTCCGAACCGTACGACGTCGGTCGCCGGGGCGTCGATGGCGGTCGCGAACTCGTCGAGGGCGGCGCGGGCGTCCGCGTCCGACTCGAGGTGGGCGGTGTTGAGCGCGCCGGCGACGACCTCGGTCTCGTGGACCGGTTGTGCGAACGATTCGTAGCGCTCGACGTACGCCTCGATCGGCGGCAGGTCGAACGACTCGTAGCCGTGAATCACCTCCGTTCCGGCGGCGTGACAGAGCACCAGCCGATCGGGCATCGAACCGTGGAGAATGCCGGCGGTCACGCCCGAGTAGGCGGGATGGACGATGCTTCCCTGGCCCTCCACGAAGAGGTAGTCGTGCTCGTCGCCTTTCTCGAGGATCATCTCCTCGACGGCGCCGGCGGTGAAGTCGCTGACGACGCGGTCGATCGGATTTCCCCAGCCCTCGATCATGATCCCGGTCTGGCCGGTCGGGATCACGGCGGCGTCGTGGCCCGCCTCCCCTGCGGCGCGGGCGAGTTCCATCGTCGTCGTCAGCTTCCCGACCGAGCAGTCGGTACCGACGGTGAGGACGACCTCCGCGCTCACCTCGTCGGCGATCCCCTCGCTCACCGACAGTCCCGCGGGGGGCTCGCGAACGTCTCGGATCTCACAGCCGTGTTCGTCGGCCAGCGCGGCGAACTCCTCGTCCTCGCCGAGGAAGTAGTGCAGTCCCGAGATCACGTCACAGCCGGCCTCGAGGGCGGTCCGGACGTCCGCGCGCCAGCTCTCGTCGAACGCGCCGCCGATGGGCGAGATGCCGATCAGGAGGGCGTCGATGTCCCGGTTTCGGTACTGGTCTTGATTCTGGCCCCGACCGTGGTCGCGGCCGACGATATCGGCCATCGACTCGACGATCGGTGCGTCCTGTACGTCCGGAACGAACTCTGCGACCCGCCGACCGGCGTTGTCGCGGTCGAGCACCGCGACCACCTCGTCGTCGGTGTACCGGAGGACGCCGAGCCCCGTCTTCGCCCGATGGGGGAACTTCTCGTGTGCGAGAATTGCGATGCGCATAGGAACCGTTCGACGGCCGAGGGCATAATTACCCATCGCCGATCGACGGCGTCCGTCGGGTGCGAACGGGCGCCGTGCGATCGGATCGACCGTGAGAACGAACGAGACGTCCGGCTCGAGTCCGAGGCGAGTGACGCGCCCGGGAGAGACTACAACACGGACAGATCCACCGTGAAGAACGAGTGGTGGGCGTCCTCGAGCGCCGGTTTCGGGTCCCCGGTCGCGTCGACCGCGGCGGTCGCGTCGGCGTCGACCTCTTCGGCGACCGCGTCGACGGCGCCGCGCTGGCCGACGAGGTAGAGGCGATCGGCGTCGACGTCACGCCGGACGTCGGCGATCGCCTCCCGACAGCGCTCGAGGTGGTCGTCGATCTGGCCGTCGCGAATCCGTTCGAACCGCGCCTGCGAGAACCCGCCTTTCGAGTGGCTGCCCTTGACGTCGCTCTCGAATCCGCGGTAGTCCACGCGGTCTCGACCCTCGTAGACGCCGATCGCGAACAGATCCGCGCGAACGAGTGCGAGGGCGTAGGTCCCCGACGGCTGGAACCACTCCGCCTCGAGGTCGAACCGGTCGCTCCACATTGGGTCGAGAGCGGGAACGAGCGGTCCCTCGAGGGCGACCGAGACGAGACTCGCGTCGTCGACGCAGACGAGACACGGGGCGGCGTCGCCGGCGAGTGCGGCCCGGTCGCCGAGCGCGTCGGCGACGGGTTCGGGGACGCCGTGTGGCCCCTCTTTCTCTTCCTCGCTCTCTCTGTCTCCGTTTCCGTTTCCGTTTCTGTTTCTCACCCTCTCGCCCCCTCCCGCACCGATGCCAACTGTTGCAGTCAACGCTCCTTCGGGTCCCGTCCGGAACGAGGAGAGTCGATCGAGTACCGCCTCGAGTCGCTCGCCGCGAAGCCGTTCCTGCCGTCGGTACTCGAGGTCGAGACCGTCGTCGTCGTCGAGTCGCTCCAGTTCGCCCTCGAGTTGGGCGATGCGGTCCTCGAGTCGGTTCTGTCGCTCTTCGGCCTCCTGACGGGCGGTGACGGCGTCAGAGCGACGCTCGGATTCGGCCTCGAACCGCTTTTGCAGTCGCTCGTTCTCGTCCTCGAGTTCGTCGATCCGCGCCTTCAGCGACGCGCGACCGAGCAACCGGTCGATCATCGGGCGAACACGCGTAACGCGGTTACTTTTAGATTCCGGCGTGGCTGTCAGGTTCCGACGTCGGAGTGACCCCCACCCGAAAACGAGAGCAACTGCTGGGCTCGCTCCCGGCGAGCGAGGAACACCTCCCGGAGCGAGGGCGGGTTCCGAACTCGTGTGTCCTCGAGCAGTTCCTCGGGGACTGCGAGCGTGTTCGTCGGTACGTCCTCGCCGCCGTGGACGGGGAAGTGCTGGGACTCGAGTTTCATCACGAGCGGCGTGTCGAGTCGTTCGAGCCCCTCACCTGTCGCGTACAGTTCCTCGTTAACGCGTTCGTGTTGGTCGCTGTGCATGAGCGCCCGACTACCGTCGGTCGGCGTCACGTAGAGGCGTCCGAGATAGTAGCCACGAGAGAACACCTCGAACATGGTAACAGTAACCATGGGCCGGAATGACATAACTATTCTGCGAGCAGGCTTAAGTCCGACCGCTATCAGCGTGATTCACGTCACCTGTGTTGGCAGATCGATAACAGGTACAGTAACGAGTACTTGCGCCGAAACGGTTAGCGATCCAATTAGACGACAACGATGAAAGGCTTACGCAGTGATACGACGGTCCGAAACGTTCGGGTAAACAGTGCGGGATTTCGAGTGGATCCGTCGAGACCCGTCACGAGTCTCGGGGCCACGACGTGCCTACGGGCGGCGGTTTGAACGCTAAAAACGAACGTGAATTCTCAGATCCCCCGATTGAACGATTCGAACGAAGGTCTTCCTTTTTAAGATGTTAGCGGCTACAGAGTGAGTAATGACTGCGACCCGTGCGTCGATCATCGTCGTGTTGCTGATCGTGGGTGGCCTCGCCATCGCACCTGTCGCCAGCACGGCGTTCGTTGGCGACCTCATCGACACCACCGACGGAGCGATCGAGTCCGAGGAACCGTCGGCCAACGAGACGACGGGGACGGACGTCTCGACGTTCATGCAAGCGAGCGCAGCCGACGCGGACGAGACGGTCGACACAGCGATGTTCGTCGCCGCCTACGAGCGCGGAGACAACGAGACACGAGCGGAGATCGTTAACGAGCGAACGACGCAACTCGAGGCGAAACTCGAGCGCCTCGAAGCCGAGCGTGAGGAACTCGAGGAACGAGAGAACGAACTGAATCCGGCGGCACGGAACGCCAAGATGGCCAGTCTGGCAGTCCGAATCAGTTCGCTCGAGCGTGCGATCAACGATACCGAACCCCGTGCAGCCGCGGTCGGCGTGGATACGACCACACTCGAGGAACTTCGGGCCAACGCGCAGAACCTCTCCGGGCCGGAAGTCGCAGCGGTCGCACGGAACGTCTCGGGTATCGAACCGCCGCGAGGGCCACCCGAAGGTGTTCCCGGAGCCGGTGTCGGATCCGAGCATGGCGCCGGCGCGACCGACGGAAACGAGTCGGTGAACCCCGGTAATTCGGGAAACGCGACTGATCGCGGGCCCGGGAACGAAACGAATCAGAACCCGGATCGAGGACAGGGCCAGGGACAGGAACAGAAGCCAGAGAAAGGCGAGAACACGCAGAGCCCTGGACAGGGACCTGAAAAAGACACGAACGACGAAACTCAAAACGAGAGCAACCCCGGCAGCGGATCACCATCGAACGAGTCGAACGACGACGCCGAATCGGACACTGGGACGGACACCGACACATAACCTCCTCGGTTCGGCCAGAGAGACCAGTGCAACAGTGGCCGACCACCAGTGTAATATTCGAGGGCAAACGACCGGTGTGCGAAGCAGACACCCTTTTCAGCGTTCACCCCCTAGCCTCGACTGATGGACTCCGCCGCGTTGTTGGATCTTCTGGGCAACGAAAACCGGAGGCGAATCCTCCGACTCCTGTCTCGGAAACCCTGTTACGTCACCGAGATTTCCGACTACCTCGGTGTGAGTCCCAAAGCGGTTATCGAACACCTCCGCAAACTCGAGGAGGCCGGCCTCGTCGAGAGTCGAACGGACGATCAACGGCGCAAGTACTTCCACATCGCTCGAAACGTCCGACTCGAGGTCAACGTCTCGCCGTACGGCTTCGGCGCGAAGAGCGCCTATCCAACCAACAGCAGTTTCGATATTACGACTTGCCGGCATCTCTCGTTGAACGTCACCTACGACGAGACGTGCGAACTTGACGAACTTCTCTCGACGCTCGACAATTTGGAACAACTCGAGAACGAACTCTCGCTGGCTCAGCGATGGGTACAGGGCCGACTCTGTAACGTCCTCGACCAGATCTCGGAGACCGTCGGTACTGGACCGGAGAGTCGGATCTACGCCGATATACTCGCGAGCATCCGCAAAGAGCCGAAAGGCGTCGGAACGCTCAGCCGCGACGTCGACGCACCGCGGGACGTCATCGCCAACCTGCTCGAGGAGATGGCAGACGACGGGATCGTTCACCGGACCGAACGCGGGTGGGAGCTGGCGAGTAGCGAGTAACGGCGGATCACGAATAGCGAACAACGAACAGAGAATCGCGAGTGTGTCGGTAGTCTGGCACCGGCTTCTCAAACGAGTCGCTCGAGTCTCACCTCGAGGTCCAGTTCCGAACTCAGCTCCGGATCGACTGCGACTTCGGGCGTGAATCCAGCAATCGAATCCAGAAAGGCGATCCGGTAGCTCGCCGGTCCGTCGTAGTCGAACTCCTCGGCTGCCCGTTCGCCGGCGAGTCCGTAGGCGAGCGTGGCGTGGAGGGCAGCCGTCACGTCGTCTGCGAGAGCGCCACAGAACACCGCGACGGTCGCTCCGAGCAGACAGCCGGTGCCGACGACCTCGCCCATCAGTTCGTGTCCAGCGCGCACTCGGTAGGCCGACTCGGAGTCCGCGACGACGTCGTCGACGCCGCTGGCGACGACGACCGCACCGGTCGCGTCCGCGAGAGCGCAAGCCGTCTCGCCGATCTCGTCGTACTCGCCGACGGACTCGACGCCTTTGACCTCCGCCTCGGCGCCCGCGAGGTGACTGATCTCGCCGTAGTTGCCCTTGATCGCCGCGAACTCGAGTTCCGAGAGGAGCCGCTCGGCGACCGCCTGCCGGGTCGGCGTCGATCCGACGCCGACGGGATCGAGCACGACCGGAACTCCGCGTTCGTTGGCTCGGCGACCGGCCTCGCACATCGCCTCGACTTTCGTCTCCGGGACCTGTCCGGGGTTGAGCAGTATCGCACCGGCGAGCTCAGCCATTTCGCCCGCGTCACCGGGGGTATCCGCCATGACGGGCAGCGCACCCCAGTGGAGCGTGCAGTTGGCCACGTCGTTGATCGTGACGGTGTTGGTCAGTGCCTGAACCAGTGGTTCCGTCGAGCGGATCGTCCGGACGGATTCTGCCAGAGTCTCGCCGGTGAGATCCTCGAGCGGATCGGTCATCGGTCGATCACCGCCTCGGTATCGCCGTCTTCGGTTTCGTTCGCCGCCTCGCGACCGTCTTCATCACCGCCAGCGACGGCGTCTACCAGCCGTTCGGTCGCCGCCGCCGGCTTTTCGGCCGCGGTGATCTCGCTGATCACGGCTACTCCATCGGCTCCCGCGTCCGCGACAGCGCCAGCGTTCGCGGCGGCGATTCCCCCGATTCCGACGATTGGAATCGACACCGCGTCCGCGATCGCCGCGATCCGATCGAGGCCGATTCCGTCCTTGTCGCTCTCGACGTCCTTCGAAGAGGTGCCGTAGACGGCGCCGATGCCGAGGTAGTCCGCACCGTCGGCTTCGGCCTGCGTCGCCTCCGCGACCGTCGAGGTCGAACAGCCGACGACGGCGTCCGGACCGAGCTGGTCGCGCGCGGCAGCCACCGGAAGATCGCGCTGTCCGAGGTGGACACCGTCGGCGTCGATCGCTCGAGCGATGTCGATCCGGTCGTTGACGATCAGATCGACATCCGCCTGCGCGGTCAGTTCGCGGAGTTCGAGGCCGAGATCGTACCGCGAGCGGGCGTCGGTGTCTTTCTCTCGAAGCTGGACGACGTCGATGCCGCCGTCGATCGCCTCGCGGACGATCTCGGCAGTCGGCCGGCCCGCAGAGAGCGAGGCCTGCGTGACGAGGTACGTCCGCCAGTGTGCTGGATTCATGGAACATACCACCGGGTGATCGCACTAAGCCGCTTCGATCGATCAGTCGACGTCTCGAGAGAGCCCACTTCGCAGATCACGCCCGAAGTAGTAGCCGACCAGACAGGCCAGCAGTCCGGCCGTGATTCCGACCGCGGTCGACCCCTGTAGAGAGCTTGCAAACGTCAGAACCGCGTGATCGGCCAGCGCGGAGACGGCGCCGACGGAGATTCCGGCGGCCGTCATTTCGTTGTATCGGCGCCTCGAGGTCACGAGACCGATCAGGAACGTGATCGCGAGCATGCCGAGCAACTGCCCGGCGATCGGAACGGCCACGCCGCCGACGAAGAGTGCGGCCCCGATCGTAAGCACGAACGCGAGAAACGCCTTCGGGGAGAAGTAATACGAGAGCGAGAACCGGGAGAGAAACGAGCCCGTCCGCGAGCGCGAACGCGATTTCGACTCCGCCTCCGACCCCGGTCGGGAACGCGACAGCACCGACGGGAGCCACGACCGACCGCTCAAGTCGGAATCGTCGGCTCGGCCGGTCGTCTCGGTACCGGTTTCGAGATCGGAATCGGAATCGGAACCGAAACTGAAACCGAGATCCGAGATCCCTGACTCGGCGGGATCTTCCGACTCCTCCGCTGTCCCCGTCTCATCTGCAGTCTCTGACCCGGAACTGCCACGTCCGCCGAGGAGGCGCTCTGTCTCCTCGAGGAGTTCGTCGGTCGAGCGCGACTCCGAGCCCGAATCGGCCGCTGGCTCGCGGCTCGTGGTCACCTCGTCGGAGCGGTCACTCATACTCGACGTGAGAACGTCGGGGATCATGTGCCTTTCCCCGTCAGACTGCTGTCACGATCTTCCGCGGTATCGGGCGGTCGAGACGGCCGGTGGCTATACGAACTTCGCCGCGACACTGGACGCCATGAGTTGGCTCGCGGCACTGACGTTCGCGGTGGTCTCGCTCTCCGTCGCTGCGTTCGTCTCGACACTGGTTGTGAGCCTCGAGCCCCAGCCGGAGTACCCGACGATCATGACGGACACGATCAGGGTCATCGGCGGGCTGATCGCCGTCAGCGCCGGCGCCTTCGGGGCGATACTGCTCGGCTACGCGGTGGTTTCGTACCTCGGATGGTGACGGCTCGCTCGAGGGGCGAGTACCGACCGAGGCCCCCGACCGACGGCGAAAGCGTGCCTTCAAGTCCGCCCACGCGCAACCGTGGACCAACCATGAACCCAGGCGACCGTGTCCGTGTCGAGCGCGCGGACCGCACGTACGAAGGCGTGTTGCTCCCCTCGAGTACCGAGGCCCACCTCGTCGTCAAACTCGAGGGCGGCTACAACGTCGGTGTCGACCGCGACGACGCAGCCGTCGACGTCCTCGAGGAGGGCGTCCACGAGATCGAGAGCGCACAGGACGCCGAAGAGAGCGGGTCCGATTCTGACTCCGAAGTCGAGTTCGACGACGATCTGCCGACGATCTCGCTGATCTCGACGGGTGGGACGATCGCCTCGACGGTCGACTATCGCACGGGAGCGGTGACAGCACAGTTCGACGCCGAGGACGTCCTCCGGGCCGTCCCGGACCTCGCCGGCCGGGCCAACTACCGCGGCCGGGTCGTCACCAACATCCTCTCGGAGAACATGACCCCCGAGGTCTGGCAGGACCTCGCACAGGCAGTGTACGAAGAGATCGAGGCTGGCGCCGACGGCGTCGTCGTCATGCACGGCACCGACACGATGCAGTACTCGGCGAGCGCGCTTTCCTTCATGCTCGAGACGCCCGTCCCGGTCGTCTTCACCGGCAGTCAACGCTCGGCCGACCGGCCCTCTTCGGACAACGTGATGAACGCCGTGAGCGCCGTGGAAGCCGCCAAGAGCGACTGCGCGGAGGTGCTCGTCTGCATGCACGCCTCCGAATCTGACGACGATTGCGCGCTCCACCGCGGGACTCGTGTGCGCAAGAATCATACTTCTCGTCGAGACGCCTTCGAAACCGTCGGCGCCGAACCGCTCGGAACGGTCGAGTACGACAGTCTCGACGTCACCTTCCACCGAGAACATCGTGAGCGCGGCGAGACCGACCTCGCGATCGACCCGGCTCTCGAGAGCGACGTCGAACTGGTGAAGTTCACGCCCGGCATGGACCCCGCCTTCCTCGACGTCGCCGAGGGAAGTGCGGGCCTGATCCTCGAGGGAACCGGGCTCGGTCACGTCCACACCGACCTGATCCCCAAGATCGAAGAACTCGTCGCGGACGGAACGACGGTCGTCATGACCAGCCAGTGTCTCGAGGGCCGGGTCTGTGATCGGGTTTACGACACCGGTCGCGACCTGCTCGAGGCCGGCGTGATCGAGGGCGAGGATACGCTGCCGGGAACGGCGAAGGTGAAGTTGATGTGGGCGCTGGCGAACGCCGACGCGGTCGAGGAGACGATGCAGACCTCGATCGCCGGCGAAATTCAGCGACGTTCGACGCCATGGACCTAGAGCCCGAGACCGAACTCGAGATCGAGATCCGCCGGGCGACCCCGGACGACTACGAGGCCGTCGTCGAGATGACGAGCGACATCTGGGCCGATCGCGGCGGCGACTACCTGCCGGAGATCTACCACGACTGGCTCGAGGACGAGGGTGCCGAAGACAAGAAGACGTTCGTCGCGGAAGTGAGCGAACGGGACGATGAGGTAGAAAACAACGACGCCGACGGCGATGGCGAAGGCGAAGGCGAAGACACCGCCAACGGCGACCTCGCCGGCATCGTTCAAGGAGTGATGCTCTCGCCCGAGGAGGCGTGGTTCCAGAGCATGCGCGTCGATTCCGACTACCGTCGAATGGGCGTCAGTCAGCGACTCAACGAGGCCTGCTTCGAGTGGGCCAGCGGGCAGGGTGCAACGGTCGGCCGGGTGATGATCTTCTCCTGGAACGCCCCCTCGCTCGGCGCCGCCCGAACCGGCGGCTTCGATCCGGTAACCGAGTTCCGCTGGGCCCACCCCGACCCCGATCCGAACGCGAGCAGTCCCGACGGGTACACGACCACCGACGACGACGCCGCCGCGTGGCGCTACTGGACCGACAGCTCGACCCGCGAACACCTCGGCGGCCTCGCACTCGCACCCGAAGAGAGCTGGGCGCTCCGGGAACTGACTCGCGAGGACCTCGAGGAGCAACCGGTCTTCGCCACCGTCGGCGAGGGCGGCGTCTGCGCGATGGCCTATCGAAATCGAACCTACGAGCGGACGACTGACGACGGCGAGGTCCGACGGTGGGCCGAGTACGGCGTCGGCGCCTGGGACGACGTCGGCGCCGCTCGATCGCTGTTCGCGGCGATCGCCCGCGACGCCGCCGACCTCGAGGCAGACGAGACGCGCGTCTGCATTCCCGAGACCGCAACGGCCGTCAGCGACGCCGCCTACACTGCCGGTGGAATCTCCGAAGAGCCGGACTTCGTCCTCGAGATCGATCTGACTAGCCGCCGCTGACCGGCGGGAACAGCGCCAGTTCGTCGCCATCCTCGAGTCCCGTCTCGAGGCCCGCACTCTGCTCGACGTCGGTCCCGTTTCGGAGGACGTTGATCTGCGAGCGAAGCGTGCCGTCTTCCTCGAGGACGCGATCTGCGAGCGCCGGTCGATCCGCGAGCAGTGTCTCGAGTGCGTCCCCGACGGTCTCGCCGGGGTCGTCGAGGGTGACGTGGCGGTCGCCAGCGTGTTCGGCGAGGTCGGCGAAGAGCTTCCAGTCGACGGTCATGATCGGCGATTTCCGTGCCGAAACCAAGTAGCTACCGCTCGAGAGTGCTCAGGACTCGACCTCGACCTCGTTCATCCGTCGGAACGCCTCCGGCCGTCCGAGGAGATAGACGACGTCACCCTCGGTGATCGTCTCCGCGTCGTCGGGCAGGCCGATCGCACGACCCTCGCGCTCGAGTGCGAGGACGGCGACCGGGAGCGAGCCGACCGTCTGACCGGCGAGGCCGCCGGGGTCGCTCGAGGCCGTCGTCGTGGTCACCGTCTCGTTGGCCGCCCGGAGCAAGGAGACGAGTTCGCGTCCAGCGTCGGGCGTTCCCGGGAGAGTGACGAGTCGGTACTCGATACCGGGGTCGACGTCGGACGCGTCGTCCGCCGCCATCGAGACCGTCGCGACGTCGCCGGTCGCCGCCCGGAGTTCGGCGGCGGCGACGCGAGAGGAAGACCCGGCGTTCGTGCCTTTCCCGCGGTCACCGTTCCCGCCGCTGCTACCAACCGAACCGTCCGGAGCCGATCCACCTCGCCACACTTCGACTGCGTCGCCGGAACTCGCGTCGGCAGCCGGATCGGCACGGATCGCGATCGCGACCTGTCCGGGCGCGAGCGTCGGCCCAAGCCCGGCCGGTCGACTGCCGACCGCGAGGTACTCGACGGTGCCGTCGACCGTGAGCTCGACGTCGACGTGGCCGACGCCGTAATCGCGCTCGAGGCGAGCGACCAGTCGTTCTCGGAGATCGTCGACGGTGAGCCGACGCGGGAACAGTAGCGTCGTCCCGGCGAGGTCGGCTTTCGTCTCCTCGGTCACCGGATCGTAGCCGTCGACGTCCTCGATCGTCTCCGGTAGTTCGACCGTGATGACCCGACCGGCCGACCGCACGAGCTGGGTCATCTCGTCGATCGTCCGCGGTGCGGTGACGGCGAAGACGTCTCGAGCGACGTAATCACCCACTCGCCGTCCACCGTCGGCGGCGATCGCGCTCACGGCGAATGTGACGACGGTGTACACCGCCGTCTCCGGCGCGAACAGCGCGACCTCCTCACCGAGGATGGCATCACCGAGTGCGTGTCTGGTGTTCAGCCAGGCCGCGACGACCGTGACGCCGGCCAGCACCGCCACCCCGTCGGGGATCTCGTCGGCGCTGTACCAGCGATAGACGACGGCGACGCTCGCAGCGGTGGCACCCGCGAGCAGGGTGAAACCGAGGATCCGGATCAGCGCGTCGACGACGAGGTCGGTCGATACACCCTGTCCCTGTAGCGGGACGAACCCCGATTCGAATTCGAGTCCGATCAGCGCGAGTCCTTCGAGTGTCGGGATCGCTGCGCTCATCGCGTCTCCTCCACGAACCGATCGAGTGCGCTCTCGGAACCGGCGACGAACACGTCGTCACCCGCCTCGAGCCGACGTTCGATGCCGGGAGCGAACACCCAGCCACGGCGACGGTTCTCCTCTTCGGCACTCTGGCGACGGACGGCGAGGATCGTGACGTCGTCGTACTCGTCGGGCCGTGTTGCGGGCGGGTCGGCGCCGACGGTCACCCGGCGGACGGTCTGACCGGTACGGCCGAGCAGCGACAGGGCCTCGAACTCGTGGCTCGTCCCTCGCGACTGGACGACGATTCGGCCGCGATCGGCGCTCAAAAGTGTTCTGGCGTCTCGACGGGAGACCGCAACGGTAACCCGACCCTCACCGCCCGCTGTCGTCGCGGTCGACGGTGTAACGGCTGGGACTGCGTCGTCGTCGACACCACCGTCGGTCGCCGTCTCGGGTTCGAGACGCGACTCGAGGTCGCCGGGCGAGTCGTCACCGCTCCCGCGAGCGCTGAGAACCGTCCCCGAGACCGTTCCGTCGGCCGTGACGATCCGCACCGCGTCGCTTCGGGACAGCCCGGTCGGAACGAGCGCGTCGATCGAGACGGCGCGACGACCCTCTGGAACACGCCGAGAGAGGCCGCTCGAGGGTGGTGCGGCGGCGATCGTCGCTCGACCCTGTTCGTCGATCGTCGCCGAGACGTCCGCGAGGTCGTGGTCGGTTCGCAGGCGCTCCTCGAGCCGAACCTCGAGTTCCGAGAGCGGCAGATCCGCTGGCAGACGCCAAGAGCCGTCACGGATCGTCGTTCGGAGTGTCTGGGGGAGCGGCGGATACCCTTCCATGTCCCGAACTTCGCCGCCCGGCCGAACGGTGACCTGCCCGACGGTGCCGACGAACTCGACGACGTCGGCCGAGAGCGTGCGTTTACGAAAGGATGTAAAGGAGACACGCCGAGGGAGTTCGGCGCCGAGTTTGTCGCCCTGACTGTGGGCGTAGAGGGCGAGCATCAGGACGACGAGGACGGCCATCAACAGCCGGGGTGAGTTGATAATCGCGTCGTCGGCGAGGATGAGCAATCCGCCGTTGATGCTGGCGATCGCGAGCGCGAGCACGACGACACCGAACCCGGGCAGGGTGACGCCGGTGACGTACCGGACGAGAAAACCGAGTGCGCCGGCGACGAACGCCGGAACGATCCCGGTCAGAAGTCCGAGATAGATGCCGAGGAGTACCTCGACCGGAAGCGAAGACATACGGGGAGATATCGGCGGTCGAATAAACCAGTACCGACCGTGGATGCAGGATCGGTTCGGAGACGCGAACACGTCCCACCACCGTTCCAAGACAACGACGGTAACTCTTGTCCGTTCCAAGACAACGACGTTAACTCACACCCGCACCCAGCGGGAGTATGGTCGGTGAACGGGTGACCGAGCGATTGCCGGAGAACTGGCGATGGGTTGTGACGACCAGGGCGGCCGTCGGCCTCGCCTTGCTCGTCGCGCTGCTCTCGGTCGCGACCGGAATCATCAACATCGATCAGG
Source organism: Natronoglomus mannanivorans (assembly GCA_025517485.1). Classification (GTDB taxonomy): domain Archaea; phylum Halobacteriota; class Halobacteria; order Halobacteriales; family Natrialbaceae; genus Halomontanus; species Halomontanus mannanivorans. The sequence goes on from JAOPKB010000003.1 coordinate 73,758, forward strand.
AGGCCGCGGACTTCGGACCGATCGCACCGCACGTCCCGCTCGCAGTCCAGGAGACGGTCGGGTTCACCGGTGCGCTGACCGGCTTCCTGATGCTCGCAAGCGCACTCGCCTTACGGCGAGGGCTCCGCGCAGGCTGGTGGGCGACGCTCGTCCTCTTGCCCGTGACGGCGGTTCAGGGACTCTTACAGGGGAGTGCGTACTCGCTCCCGCTGGTCGTCCTCTCCGTGCTCTCGATTCCGGTACTCCTGGTCGGCCGAAAACGATTCACCAGATCCCTCTCGCTGAACACCACCCAGCTGGCTGCCGGAGGGGCACTCGTCGGTGTACAGGCTTACGGCACCTTCGGCTCCTACGCCCTTCGAGAGGATTTCACCGACATCGACACCGTTCTCGACGCGTTCTACTTCACGTTGATCACCTCGAGCACCGTCGGCTACGGAGATATCGGCCCCGAAACCAACGAGGCAATTTTGTTCACGATGTCGGTCGTCGTCCTCGGCGTCGCCAGTTTCGGTATCGCCATCGGGGCGCTCGTCGGGCCGGCGATTCAGGCCAGACTCACCAAGACACTCGGAAAAATGACAGACTCAGAGATCGAACTCCTCGACAACCACGTCCTCGTCCTCGGCTACGGGGAACTGACCGAACCGATCGTCGACGAACTCGTGGCCAACGACGCGGGCTTCGCCGTCGTGACCAGAAATCGGGATGCCGCGGACACACTCGGTGACCGCGACGTTCCCGTCATCACGGCAGACCCCAGCGACGAAGCACCCCTCGAGCGGGCGAATATCGACTCTGCGCGGGCCGTTCTCGTCGCGACCAACCACGACGCACGGGACGCACTGGCGATCCTCACTGCGCGAGAACTCGCTCCCGACGTCAGGATCGTCGCCGCCGCCACGGACCGGGAGAACACGGCAAAACTCGAGCGGGCGGGTGCGGACGCGGTCGTCAGTCCCGCGTTGCTGGGGGGCAATCTGCTCGTTCGGTCCGCACTCGGTGGCGACGAGTCGGCGCTCGTCGAGCGGATTCTCGAGGGAGAGTGACTCGAAGACTCACTCCGGCGCACCCTCGAGAATTGCCACCCCGCTCGAGGCACCGATCCGTTCCGCACCGGCCTCGAGCATTACCATCGCCTCCTCGTAGCTGCCGACGCCGCCGCTGGCCTTGACCGGGAGGTACTCGCTCATCAGTTCGACGTCCGCGACGGTCGCGCCGCCGCCTGAAAACCCGGTCGAGGTCTTGACCATCGCGGCGGTCGCGTCGACGGCCGCCGCGCAGGCACGGCGTTTCTCCGCGTCGGTCAACAGCGCCGTCTCGATGATCACCTTGACCGGAATCGGCACGGCCGCGACGAGTTCCTCGAGTTCGGCCGTGACGCGTTCGTCTTCGCCGGCTTTCAGCAAGCCGACGTTGAGAACGACGTCGAGTTCGTCCGCGCCGGCCTTCCAAGCGAGGACGCCCTCTCGGCGTTTGACGTCGTGGTCGTGCTGGCCGTGGGGGAAGCCGACGACGGTCGCGATCGTCAGCTCGGGATAGGACTCGGCAGCCCGCTCGACGGCGTAGGGTGGAATGCAGACGTTCATACCGTACTCTGTGGCCTCTTCGAGGACCTGCGTCACGTCGTCGGGAGTCGTCGTCGGCCCGAGTACAGTGTGGTCGATCAGGGGTGCGAGCTCGCTGCGGTGCATGTCGGGTTGGACTCGCCCGGTGACCAAAAAGGGTCGTGCGTGGCGTCCAGGGGATCGGTGCGGGGACAGCGGTCGTCCGCTCGAACCGAACCGTAATTCACGAGCCGGGGTATGTCACAAACAACCGGAAAGTGTTAGTCGATGGTACGAGCCTACTGTGTATATGGTCTTACCAGAGGGGTTCGCCCTGCCACCGTTGTTCTATCTCGTCCCACTGGTGCTCGTACTGGCCGGTGTCATCGCACTCCTGTGGGCGCTCGAGCCGCCGATAACCGACGAGACAGTGATCGCATTTGCGCCGTGGATGATGCTCGGATCGACGTTACACGTCCTCTATAGGATCGACGCGTTTCCCTCGACGCTCGAGCCACTGTTCGGCTCGCCGACCGTCTATCTGACGACGGCGGTCGTCGCCGGATTCACCTGGATCATCGGGAGTTTTCTCTACGCTGCAGGGTTACAGCGGTCGATCGCACGGTTCGTCGGGATCGGTGGCACCGGCTTCGTCAGCGTCTTCGCCATGTTCGCACTGTACCTCGGCTGGGAGATGGGGACGTTCAACCCGTTCTGGCCAGTCATCTCGATCGTCGTCGCGGGGATCGTCACCGCCGTCGCGTGGGTCGCGTTGAGTCTCTGGTTCACCGAGGTCGCCGCCGTTACCAGCCTCACGGGCGTGTTCGTCGTCTTCTCGCACACACTCGACGGCGTCACGACCGCCATCGGCTGGGACCGAATCGGCGTCCACGAGGAGGTTCCCGCCTCGCGATACATCCTCGAGGTCGGCGATATGCTGCCGACCGCCGACTACATCGGTGGCGGCTGGCTGTTCGTCCTCGTGAAAGTGGGACTGGCGCTGGCCATCGTCGGTCTCTTTACCGACTACGTTCGTGAGGAACCACGACAGGCTCGACTCGTGCTCGGACTCGTGGCAGCCGTCGGACTCGGACCCGGCGTCCACAACGTCTTGCTCTTTATCGTCACCTAGTCCGGGAGTCGACGTCGAATCCGTCGCGCGCGAAAAAACGGAGCCGGAGACGCTATCGTTTTAGTGAGCGAGTTCGTTTGCTCGAGCGAGTCGCGGATACGAGCGACGAAACACGAGAATGGTTACGGTACTCACAGCCGGACACGTCAACTGGGACGTCACGCTCCGGGTCGATCGATTGCCCCAACCGGACGGCGAGGCGTCGATCCGCTCTCAGTTCCAGTCCGGCGGCGGAAGCGCGGCCAACGTCGCCGTCGCACTCGCCGGCCTCGGCGTTCGTCCAGTACTCGTCGGAAGTGTCGGTGACGACGACAACGGACGCCTCGCGAGGCGTGAGCTCGAGGACGCGGACGTCTCCCTCGAGGGCCTCACTGTCGTCGAAGACGCGCCGACGGCCGTGAAGTATCTGCTCGTCGACGATGCGGGCGAAGTCTCCATTCTCGGCAACGACGGAGTCAACGAGGCGGTTCGGCCGGCGGACGTCGATCCCAACTGGATTCGCCACGCCGATCACGTCCACCTCACGAGCCAACGCCCGAAGACGGCCAGCTACATCGCGAGCGTCGCGAACGAGGCCGGTGTGCCGGTCAGTTTCGATCCCGGACGGCGACTCGGTGACCGCGACTACACCGAGACGCTCGTCCGCGCCGATATCGTCTTCGCGACCGACCACGAAGCCGAGGCGATTCTCGAGTCCGAGTACGCAGCGGGGGCGGACGACCGCCTCGTCGTCGTCACCGCCGGTGCCGACGGGGCCGTCTTACACACGCCCGACGGTCGAACGACCCATCCAGGGTTCGACGTGGAACCTGTCGACAGCTCCGGAGCGGGAGACGCTTTTGCCGCGGGATTTATTGCGACGAGTCTGAACGAGGGTCTCGACCCGAATCCGAATCCGAATCCGAACTGCGAGAACGAGGGTGAGCGTGCGTATCATCGAGCCCTCGAGTTCGCAAACGCCTGCGGCGCGCTGGCAGCGAGTCGAAAGGGACCGCGAAGTATGTCGACGACTGCCGACGTGCGTGCGTTTCTCGAACGCCGAAGCTGACCAGCAGGGGTTTATAATAACCGATTGTACTATCGTATCGAGCACCAGCGCCGACGTTCGTTCTCATCGGACGTTGTCTGACGGTAGATTTATACCTCGAGCCGTTGGCCACTCGAATAGATGTCACGGAGACGTGACCGAGAGAGCATGAGTAGACAAACCACACGCGGATTCGATTCGGGGAACGGGGGACATCACCACCGAGTACGCTACGAGCGAGACGACAGCGAACCGCCGAGTGTCGCCGTCGCGACGGCGCTCGCGGAGTACAACGGTGAAGATGTCCAGACTGCGAGTACGCAGTTGTACGATTACATCGATCCGGAAGCACTCGACGCACTGTTCGCCCCACGATACAGCGGCGACGAACGAGCGGACGGCCAGGTCCGCTTCGAAGTCGAGGGAGCGATGGTCGTCGTTCGCCCGACGAGTATTCAGGTACACTCTGCCGACTGATTGGGCGAGAACGGCGCGTAGAACGCATCTTTTTTCTCGCCACCGGTGAAACGCGCCAGTATGGCAACCCAGCCCCACCTGCTGGTCGACGACGGCGACGTCCACGATATCGCACTCATTCCGGGCGATCCCGGACGCGTCGACCGCATCGCCAGCCACTGTGACGAGTCGGAGACAGTCGCCGAGAACCGCGAGTACAAACTGGTCAACGCGACCTACGAGGGACGCGACCTGACGATCTGTTCGACCGGTATCGGCTGTCCGTCGGCGGCGATCGCCGTCGAGGAACTCGCGAACGTCGGCGTCGAGACGTTCGTTCGCGTCGGGACGACTGGCGCGCTCCAGTCGGGCATCGAAATCGGCGACATGGTCGTCGCGACGGGTGCAGCGAAAAACGAGGGGACGACCAGACGCTACGAAGACGTCGAGTACCCCGCAGTCCCGGACTACCACGTCCTCTCGGCGCTGGTCGATGCTTCGGAGGCCAACGACGAAGACGTCCACGTCGGACCCATCGCCTCCGACGACGCCTTCTATGCCGAGACCGACGAGTACGTCGACGACTGGGAGGCTGCAGGTCTGCTCGCAGTCGAGATGGAAGCCGCAGCCGTCTTCTCGCTGGCCCGTCGGAAGGGACTTCGCGCCGGCGCTATCTGTACTGTCGACGGAAACCTCGTCGAGGGTACCCAGAAGGGGACCGACACCGAAGACGACGAACTCCCCGAGAAGGCCAAGAACAACGTCGCTCGAGCGATCGACATCACGCTCGAGGCGGCGACTCAGTTGTAGCGGTCCCGTCTCAATTTTCGTTTTCGATCTCTCTTTCGACGCCGATCGAGCAGTACCGGCTCGAAACGAGTCGAGTGCGACCGATTGCAGTGATCGGAACGGATCGATCGAGTACTCGAGACGGAGAGAGCTGGAGGTGGAAACGGAGCGGAGACAGAGCGGAGACGAAAACGGAAACGGAGCGGAGACGGAGACGAAGCTGAAACGGAAACGGAGTGAAGACGGAGACGAAAACGGAAACGAAAGGAGAGTCGATCAACCGACGAGCGACTCGGCGACGTCGCTCGCCCGTCCGGTCAGTCGCTCGGTCGTCTTCGAGGCCGTCTGGAGCGTCTCGTTGATCGACCCGAAGAGGACGTCGAAGTCGATCTCGCCGTCCGGACCGCGCCACTCGCTCGCGTCGAGTCTGGTGACGGAACACGCTCGACATCGTCCGGCCGTGTCGCCACTGCCATCACCGCCGACGGCCTCGAGACAGACGTGACAGCGCTCGAGCGTCGCAGCGACCCGTTCGACGGTCGCGACGATCTCACGAAGATCGGACTGGAGTCGACGGGCGTCCGTCTGAAACGCCTCGAACGCCGCCGGATCGACGGCGAAGTCGGCGGGGTCGAGGGCCGCGAGTCCGGCGAGTTGTACCTCGAGAACGTCGAGCGTCACCGACAGTTTCCGCCGGGAGGCCGCGTAGGCTTCTGGATCGTGTTCTCCCGCCTCGAGTGCGTTCGGGAGTCCGGTTCCACGATCCGCGAACGCGACGACGTCGGAGATCGCCTCGCTCTGGGCGACGGTACACTCGCGAACGGTCTCGAAGAGAGCCTGATCCGTCTCCGGCGACTCGGTAACGGCGGTTCCCGCCAGAACCGACGCACAGTCCGCACAGATCGTGACGAGCGATGCCGGGTGCGGGCTGTCGCCGGCCGGCATAGGGTCAGGGTCGACCGCGTACGACTCGAGTTCGGCCACGTCGGGCCGATCGTGACAGTACTGGCACGTACAGCCGTCGCGTTCGAACACCGCGTCGTCGAGTTCAGACCGTGTATCCTCGGAGGCCACGAGCGAGCGAACGGATCGGGTCGGGAAAAACGCTCCGGCTGTTCGGTCGCCGCGTGGCTCTCAAGCTTTCGTCTCCGTCACCCTCGCTCTCCGACGGACGCAACGAGTGAAACGACCGCGTACCATTACCAGTCTCGAGCGCGTAGTCCGACGTATGTCCGAGGAAATCTTCGAACTCGAGCGGCCGTTCGAGCGAAGCGAACTCGCCGCCCTCTTTCAGGGATTCGCGTCGGCGCTGACCGACGGCCAGCCACTCACCGTCGAGACGGACGACGGACTGGTGTCGATGGACGTTCCCGAGCGGGTCGCGACGGAACTCGAACTCGAGGTAGAGGGAGTGAAAGGAGAGGGAGAGGAAGAGGAAGAGAACGAAACCGACGAGGACCACAGCCCGCCGACCGTCGAATTCGAGATCGAACTCGAGTGGGAGGACGCGAGCGGGGAGTCGATTCGAACCGACGGGCTGGTCGGAGAGGACGGCGAGCATGGAGATTCCGAACTCCTCGACGAGGTCGAGAGTCGGGGGAGGGGTGAGGGTGAGGAAAAAAGAGAGAGTGCAAGCGCAAATGAGAGTGAGAGTGAGAGTGAAAATACGGACGAAAGCGACAGTGAAAGCGAAAGCGAGGACGGAGCCGAGCAGCCGTCTGGAACGTCTGGAACGAATCAGCGACGGTCACGCTTCGAAGTGTATCGCGATGCAGGCGACGAGTGGCGCTGGCGGCTCGTCCACTGGAACGGGAACATCATCGCCGACAGCGGCGAGGGGTACACCACACGACAGAGCGCGGTGAACGGCCTCGAGAGCGTCAGACACAACGCACCGGGTGCGACAGTCGACCATCAGGATCGCCGTTGATCGGGTCGGCTGGGAACCCGGAGGACGAGAGAAACGACTGCAGCTAAGACTCCGTTACGTTTCGTCGCTATCGTCGCTTGCATCGGCCTCGTCTTTCCACTCACCCGGTCGCACGCCGTAGATTTCGCCCTTGGCACGGCGGTCGGCCGGCATGTGGGCGAGCACGACGGCGCTCGCGAAGAACAGGGCGAGCGCCCCCGCGACGGCGACACCGGGTATTCCGGGAAGTTCCGCAGCCTCCTGCCAGTTCGTCTCCGGCGTGAACAGCGTCACCTTACAGACCCAGGCGACGCCGACCACGGTCAGGAGAAGACCGTACACCCGTCGTAGCCGACGGGAGAGCGCCTCGAGTGTCGACACCTTGAACGTCGGATAGCGGAGGTCGTCGCTCATCTCTTCGCGCCAGTCGTCGTGTTCGGGACCGACCGGATCGAACGCGTTCGCGAAGACGTCCTCTTGCATCAATCGCACGCGCGAGCGCCACAGGTCGTAGAAGCGATACCGTCGGACCTCGAAGGCGAGAAACGTACAGAGGGCGACGAGACCCACGAGCAGGAGATACGCCGGCATCTCCGGACTCGAGAACACGACCGAGAGAAGTGCGCCCATGAGCGCGATCGCCCAGTCGGTCGTCCGATCGATACGGTCCTGAGCGGCGTTCATCTGGGACACTTCGCCGCGGTAAAAGTGCGGCAGGAGCGAGAGAAAGTCGTCGGGATCGGTCGCCGCCCGCCGCCCGATCTCTCGTGCGTCCTCGCTCGTCGAATCGAACTCTTCGTCTCCCTGACTCATGCCAGTTGCTCCACCGACGACCGCCATAGAACCCGTGTGAGCGGGGCGGAATCCAGAGTCGGACCGCTACCCGTCCGGGTGGTCGTCGACGTCGACCGTCCAGTCAGACTCGTCGTACTCGAGCGTCGGCGACACGTCCTGTGGGATCGCACCGTACTCTCGGAGGAACGACCTGATGCCGCGCGTTCCGCCGAAGTCACCACGATACCACCGAAAGAGCGGCGGGACCGTCACCACGTTTCGGTCGGGGTCGTAGGTGAGGTTCTCCGCGAGGTACCACTCCGTGGCGACGTCGAGTTCCTCGTCGCAGTCTACGGCGGAGTAGACGGCCAACGGCGGACAGCTTTCGGATCCACGACTGAGCGTGAAGTGAATTCTCGGATCCACGTCCTCGAGACGGAACCGGCGTTCGAACGACGAGGCGAACGGCCGTGGGAGGTAGCCAAAGCCCCAGGGATGTTTCGAGCCGCGGAGCAGCCCGTGCTCGATATCGTCGAGACTGAGCCAGATGCCTGCGATTGGAATCCGATCGCGGGCGAAGAACTTCCAGCGATCGAGTACCCCTCCTTCGAGCGGTGACGGATCGTCCTCGATGAGCAGTTGTGTGTAGGCGTTGTAGCAGTTGAGCCAGAACGCGAGTCGTGCCTGACGACCGGAGAGCGCACGCTGGAGCCGATCGCGGTCGAGCGTCGCGAGTCGGTTTCGCAACTCGTCGGCGGCTCCCTCGGTCTTGACGGCATACAACAGATCGGCCGCTATCGTGAGGGGATCGATCTGCGTCGACATTCAGTCCGAAATTGGGGAACCAGCGCCTTTAACCCGCGGTGTGGGCGAATCTGACAGTCGGTCTCAGAGAGAGGTTCCAGCAGATAACGAATCCCTGCGCGGTGAAATCGACGGCCGGATTTATTCGTCTGCTCCTCGAACTGACAGTTGTGAACCTAAGCAGGGGGTATCTACTGGCACTGGTCGTGATCTTCGGCGTCCTCTCGCTGTTACTCGTCCTGCCGTTTCTCCAGTACGTACTCGGTGCGATACTCATCGCGTACATCCTCTATCCGCTTCAGGGAGTTCTCGAACGGCGCCTCTCCCCGACCATCTCTGCGTTCGCACTCGTCATACTCGCGATCGCGGGATTCGTGGTCCCATTCGTCGTCGTCGTCGCGATGATCGCCGACGATGCCGTCCGGATCCTCCAGGAAGTCGACCCAGAAACGCTTCAGCTCGCTGAAATCGAAACACGGATCGAAGAGACGGTCGGCATCGAGTTCGATCTGGTGGACACACTCGCGGATTCCGGCCAGGAAGTCGGCATGGCACTCCTCGAGCGGTCGACCGAGTGGTTCAGCACACTCACCCATATCGTTATCGGGCTCGGACTGGCGCTCTTCCTGATCTACTACCTGCTCAAAGAGGGAGATACGTTCATGGGCTGGTTACGGGAGACGACGCCACTGCCCAGTGACGTCCAGGACGACTTCTACGCGGAACTGGACGACGTTATGTCGGCCGTCCTGGTGGGGCACGTCCTCATCGCCGTCGTCGAAGGGGCGATCGCTGGCCTCGGACTCTTCGCGACCGGGATTCCAAACGCCGGCTTCTGGACGTTCGTGATGATCATCCTCTCGCTGGTCCCCCTAATCGGTGCTTTCCTCGTGTGGGGGCCAGCGGTCGCCTATCTCCTCGCGACTGGCGAGCCCGTCCTCGCCGTGGCTCTGTTCGTCTACAGCGCGGTGGTCGTCGGGGTCTCCGACGACTACCTCCGCCCGATCGTCGTCGATCGCTACGCAGAACTCAGCCCGGCCGTCATCATTCTGGGGGTCCTCGGGGGTATCTACGCCTTCGGTATCATGGGACTGTTCTTCGGGCCAGTGGTTCTCGGGGCGCTCAAAGCGACGCTCAACGTCGTAAACGAACATTACGACCACCTCGAGGACGACCCCTCGCGGTCGAGTGGGTAACCGGGTTCGATCTCGATTCCAACCCCAACCCCAACCCGAACCCGAACCCGAACTCGAGTCCAGCGACCGTCGGTCGAGAGTCACTGTCGCGACCAGACACATCGAGAATCGAGAGGCAGATCACAGCGTGACCGAGACAGCGGCGAAAAACAGCACGGGCGGTGTGATGTGGTCAGTTCGGTGTGAACCGGACTGAAATCGAATCGCGCGATCAGGAGAACCGTCGGAACGCGACCGCACCGCCGATCACGGCGAGAACGGCGACGGCACCGACGGCGATTCCGGTCGTTCCGACGGGGAGCAGCGAGTCCTCGTCTTCCTCGAGGAACTCACTGACACTGTCGACGTCGGTCTCGGGGAAGTCACGGTCGCCTTCACCGGGCATGTAGACGACGGTGTCCTCGTCGACGTGCTCGCTCGCGCGAACCTCGTCTTCGGACGGATCGTCACCGACGAACTCCGAGACGGACACGTACATCGTCGTCTTGTCGGACTCGGTTTCACCGTGGACGGCGGTGATCGTCAGTCCCTCGGTCTCGGGAGCCGTCAGGTTGCCGAACTGCGCCGCCGACTCCACCGCGAACGTGGTCTCGCTCAACGAGACGCTGGCTTTCGCGGCCTCGAACTCGGTCTCCTGGAACGACTCGATACCCTCGGTGAACTCCTCGTCGAGCATCGGATCGTTCTCTGCCTGTTCGATCATGTCCTCGAGGTACATCTCGAGCATCCCCTCGTGTTCGATCTCGAAGGAGCCCGCGATCTCGAGGTCGTCACCGGTGGTCTCGATCTCGAGGTCGGTCGTCGTCTCGGTCAGGTACTCGCTGAGGCCGCGCGCTTCGGCCTCGTCGACGTAATCGGCCCAGTTGTCGGCACTGGACTCACTCGAGAACGTGACGGTCGTCTCCTCGTCGGCCGTCTCGAGCGAGAAGGCGATCGACGAGGTCTGGACGAGGTCGGCCTCGCTCTGGGCGTCGAGCAGGTCGCGAGTCTCGTCGAGTTGGTCGGCCATCTCGTCGTCGAGTTCGTCGATCGACTCGGAAATCTTCAGCAGGCCGAGGACGAACTCGTCGTAGTTGTCGATCTCGACGTCCCACTCGACGGACTGCTCGAGGCCGCTTGTCTCGGTCGAGAAGTCGAGTTTCTCGACCTGGATCGCTGCGATGCTGTCGGCGATTGACTGCGCTTCGGCCTCGGAGAGGTCGAGTTCGCGATCCTCGGCGAGTTCGTCGGCGAGCAGCTCGGAGACCTGCTCTTTGACGCCGCTGAAGGTCACGTCGTACTCGACGGCGACAGAGTGGAGTTCCTCGTCTCCGTCACCTTCTTCGAACTCGTAGGACTCGAGGGTGAAGTCCATCGTGCCACCGAACTGCATGGCCATGCCGTTGTAGCGACTCTCGAGGGTTTCCGCTGCGTCTTCACGGGTGTCCCAGCGGTCTTTCTGCCACTCGGTGATCGTCGTCTGCTCGGTGACCGAGAGCTCGTAGTCGCCGTCGGTCTCGGTGAGCGAGACGTCGAGCAGTTCCTCGTTGTCGGCGGCTCCGAACATCGCGTCCTCGTCGTAGACGGTCGTCATGGAGCCGTCGGATTCGAACGTCGAGGCCGACGTCGTGCTGTCTGCCTCGAACTCGACTGCGGAGTAGAGGCCCGCGTCGGGCATCTCCTCGTCGGCGTCGTCCTCGACGGTCATCGAGAAGTCGGTCGAGGACTCGTAGGTCGAGTGAGTCTGGGTGTGGTCGACCGTCGCCGAGAGGTCGACGATCTCCTCGGGTGCGTCGCCGGCGACGTCGACGTCACCGGAGACGAGGTCGGGCGTCATTCGGGCCGTTGCGTCACCGGTCCACTCCGGTTCGTCCTCGCCGTCTTCGACGAGATCGGCGAACTCACCTTCGTAAAAGAGGTGGAGCAGGCCGGTACTGGCGTCGAAGCCGAAGTCACCGGAGAGGGAGACGTTCTCATCTCCCTCCTCGAAGTCGTCTTCGTGGTCTTCTTCGTAAACGAGGACCGCGTCACCGTTGTCCTCGACGTACACTTCGTCGGCGGTGTCGGGGTTGTCCGGGGTAGCCTGAGCGGCGCTACCGGCCGAACCGAGTGCGACTGCTCCGGAGCTCGTTACGAGCAGGAGGGCGAGCAGGGCCGCACAGATTTTTGTACTTCTCATCGTACGTGTCTCTACTTATTCGATCCTCAAATACTTTGCTCAGTTGAAATGTTTGGTACCGTTTGACAAGCATCGTGATCGTCGACGGGGGTGTCCGGAGTTCGTCACCGACAGACGGAATCCGTCGCGCTTTTGCCCGCCCGGGCCCGATATCGGATAACTGAATGGCTCGCTACCACATCGAGACGTACGGCTGTACGTCCAACCGCGGAGAGAGCCGGGAGATCGAGCGTCGGCTCCGTGACGCGGGCCACCACCAGGTCGAGGGGCCGACGGCGGCGGACGTCGCCATCCTCAACACCTGCACCGTCGTCGAGAAGACCGAGCGAAACATGCTTCGCCGCGCTGAGGAACTCGCCGACGAAACCGCCGACCTGATCGTCACCGGCTGTATGGCCCTCGCCCAAGGAGAGGAGTTCGGTGAGCTCGACGCTCAGGTGCTCCACTGGGACGAGGTCCCGGAGGCCGTGACCAACGGCGAGTGCCCGACGACGACGCCCGACTCGACACCCATCCTCGACGGCGTCGTCGGCATCCTGCCGATCGCCCGCGGCTGTATGTCCGACTGTTCGTACTGTATCACCAAGCACGCGACCGGCAAGATCGACTCCCCGCCGATCGAGGAGAACGTCGAGAAAGCTCGCGCGCTCGTCCACGCAGGCGCGAAAGAACTCAGAATCACGGGCCAGGACACCGGCGTCTACGGCTGGGACACCGGCGAACGGACGCTCCACGAGTTGCTCGAGCGAATCTGTGAGATAGACGGTGACTTTCGCGTACGCGTGGGCATGGCCAACCCGAAGGGCGTCCACGGCATCCGCGAGGAGTTAGCACAGGTGTTCGCCGACAACGAGAAACTCTACGACTTTCTGCACGCGCCGGTCCAGTCGGGCAGCGACGACGTCCTCGGCGACATGCGCCGCCAGCACCAGGTCTCGGAGTACCTCGAGGTCGTCGACACCTTCGACGAGCACCTCGAGTACTGGACGCTCTCGACAGACTTCATCGTCGGCTTCCCCACCGAAACCGACCACGACCACGAGCAGTCGATGGCGCTGATCCGCGAGACCCGCCCCGAGAAGCTCAACGTCACCCGGTTCTCGAAGCGGCCGGGAACCGACGCCGCCGAGATGAAGGGACTGGGCGGCCAGCTCAAGAAGGACCGCTCGAAGGCGATGAGTGCGCTCAAACGCGAAATCGTCGGCGAGGTCTACGAGTCGATGGTCGGGGAGGTCCGCGAGGACGTCCTCGTCGTCGAGGACGGAACCGGCGACTCCGTGAAGTGTCGCGACTCGGCATATCGACAGCTCATCGTCCGAAACGCCAGCGAACACGGCATCGAGCCAGGGGACTTCGTCGATCTCGAGGTCACGAGCCACGAGACGATGTACGCGTTCGGCGAGCCGATCTGAGACGGACGTCGAGCCGGTTCTCCGAACCACTCTGATTCGCCCTCACTTCGATCCGCTCTCGTTTTCGTCGTCACCGTCTTTCGAAACCACGCCGATATCACCCTCGAGCGCCTGCGGATTCGCCCGTCCGAGGTCGATACCGGCGTCCTCGAAGTGCTCGAGGATACTCCGGGCGTACTCCGAGCGAATGCGTGCGTAGGAACTGCGATTCGGGTCGGAGATCCAGAACCGTCCCGCGAGCTGGACGGCCTCGTCCAGTTCCGTTACGAGAACGATCGGCTCCGGATCCTCGAGGATCTCCGGATGGGAATCGGCCGCCGTCCGGAGGATGTAGAGCGCTTCCTCGACGTCGTCGTCGTAGTTGATCTCGACGGTGACCTCGAGGCGAAGCGACTCGTTGAGGACGGCGTTGGTGACGGCGGTCTGGGTGAGCGTCGAGTTGGGGACGGTGATGACCTCGTTGTCGAAGGTTCGCACCCGAGTTGCGCGGAAGCTGATATCTTCGATCACTCCCTCCTCGTCCTCCCAGCGGATCCAGTCGCCGATGTTGAACTTCGAGTCGGTGACGATGAACGCGCCGCTGACGAGGTTTCCGACCACGTGCTGGGCGGCGAATCCGAGCGCCACGGTCAAGGCGGCGACGAGGATCGCGGTTCGCTGGAGGACGAAGTCCAGCCCGGCGATCGTCAGCGCGATCACGACCGCGGTGACGATCACGCCGACGGCGGTGAGTCGTTCGATTCCCTGTCGGAGCGTTCGGTCGGTTCCGCGAAGCTCCATCGCGTAGCTGACCAGCGGTTCGACGACGTACCGCCCGAAGACGTACGCCAGCACGAGCGTCAGCAGGAACGTCGCGGCGTTGTCGAAGAACGAGATGTAGATCTCGAGCAGTTCCTCGAGTCGATTCAGCGCGGACACACGGATTCTGAGGACACCGGGAGGGACAAAGGTTCGCCACGCACGCGTCGGTACTCGAGTGTGGTTTCAGTTTTGCTTCCGATTCCGGTCTCGGTCCTCGAGTCGAGTGACGATTCGGGTGGGAAATGAGAACGAGAACGAAAACGGGACGGAGTAGGGACGGAGACGAAGACTCAATTCTCGTCCGCTGACTCCGCCAGACGAGCCGCCTCGTCGTCTTTCCACTCGCCGAGCTCTCGCGGATCGACGTGGACGAACACGTCGTCGACCTCTGGGACCTCCTGGATGCGCTGGACGACGTCGCTCTCGATGTCGTGGGCCTCGAGGAGTGTGTGATCGCCCTCGACTTCGACGTGGAGACTGACGTCGATCTCGGGGCCGACGTAGTGGGCGATGACGTCGTGGACACCCTCCACCTCGGGATGGGTGATCGCACGGTGGATGATCTCCTGACGGAGGTCCTCCGGAGGTGCCCCGCCGACGAGGTACTCGACGTTGTCGCGGACGATATCGACACCGGAGTAGATGATGCCGATGGCGACGACTGTCGCGGCGATCGGGTCGAGGAGCGGATAGCCAGCCTGCGCGCCGGCGACACCGACGAGCGCCGCGCCGGCGGTGAGCACGTCGTTTCGGTTGTCCATCGCCGTCGCGACGATCGAGGGTGAATTGTGTACCTCACCGATACGCAGGCAGTACCGATAGAGCAGGAACTTCGTGGCGCCGGCGAACGCGAGGACCAGAATCGCCCACGGCCCCGTCGCGACGGCGACGTCACCGGTGTACAGCGACTCGAGGGCTCGCCAGAGGATGAGTCCACCGGCGACGAAGATGGCGACGGCGACGAACAGCGAGACGAACGGCTCGATGCGCTCGTGGCCGTGGGGGTGCTGGCTGTCCGGCGGCTGGGTCGTCAGGTAGAGTCCGGCGACGATGACGACGCTGTAGCCGACGTCGGTGAGGCTGTTGACCGCCTCGGAACCGACGGCGAGGCTGCCCGACTGCTGCCAGACGAGCAGTTTGGTGACGACCAGCAACAGGTTGACCGCGAGGACGACCAGCCCGACCCGTCGCATCGCCCGCACTCGGTTCATCACTCCGGGCTATGTGTGGGTGGGGTAAGGACGTTCCGACGTTGGCGCGCTCTCTGTCGCGCGTTCAAGGACGCTTTCGGAGCCACGACGCCGAGACCTCATTCGTCTTCGTCCTCGAGATCGACCTCGAACTCGAGGGAAACCGCATCGCTCTCGTCGAGGACCGTCGCACCGTCCTGCCCTGCGAAGGCCTCGTGAAGGTGGTCGTAGGTCTCCTCGAGCGCCTCGACGATCACTTTCGTGTCGCTGACGACCGGCATGAAGTTGGTGTCGCCCTGCCAGCGGGGGACGACGTGTGTGTGGAAGTGGTCGTCGATCGAGCCACCGGCGCCGTCCCCGAGGTTCAGGCCGGTGTTGAACCCCGCCGGGTCGAACGCGGACTCGAGCGCCGAGAGGGTCCGTTGTTTCAGGCGAGCGTGATCGAGCAACTGTGCGGCGGAGAGGTCGCCGTAGTCGCCCGTGTGGGCGTACGGGATCACCATGACGTGACCCGGGTTGTACGGAGCGTTATTCAGGATGACGAACGCGTGCTCGCTTCGAGCGACGATCCGGTTCTCCCGGTCGGCGTGCTGGTCGGGAAGTTCACAGAAGGGACACGTTCCGTCGTCACCGTCGTCCTCTCGACGGATCCACTCGATACGCCACGGGGCGAATACTTGCTCCATGATCGATGGAGTCCACCGGTACCCAAAAGTGTTTGAGTGTGGTCGATGTACGCTTTCGAGATGCGTGTTACCGCACCGCTCGAAGACGGTAATACCAAATTAATTCGCTGTCACTAGCTGACAGTTTTTCGTTCATACGGCCACAGAGAGCGTTCTGAACGATATAGAACGTTCTCGGGACGTATCTCGTCGAAGTCCACGCAGTCTTGCGTTTTTTATGGCTCATTTCTCGAAATGAAGGATGGGTTTATGAGCCCCCTAACGAAAGTAATCTCTCAATGGCAACGACAGACAACTCATTTAACGGGATGACCGAACACTGTCCAGAGTGTGAACTGGACACGCTCCACGAGGTATCCGTCCAGATCAGGACGGAGAGTTTGAAGAAAGAAAACGCGCAGTTCTCTCGCGAGCCGTATCGCGTGACCGAGTGCCAGCAGTGTGGCCACCGGAAGAGCCAGCGGATGAACAACGCGTAAGACGGTTTTATCGGCTATCGTAGTTCTCTCCTGCGTTCGAGTTCGATCACCAAAGAAAACACCATCTCGGGCCGATACGTGACTGGAGTTCCGACGAGGAAAACGGACTCGACCCGACCCGACTCGAGAAGCTACTCGGTCGTCACTTCACAGCCGTCTTCGGTGACGATGATCGTGTGCTCTTTCTGGCTGACGAGGAACCCGTCGTCCTCCTTGAGCACCGGATAGCCGTGGACGACGTTGCTGGATTTCAGCCGTCGGAGCGCCATCTCCGGTCGGTCCGTCTCGAGCCACCGGGTCGCGAAGGGGAGCGTTCGGAACTCTTCGGTAATCTGGGAGAGGGCCTCCCGTGCCTGTCGGTTGCGCACCGACCGGTCGTGCTCGAGCGAGTAGATTTCCTCGGAACTGCCCTCCGTTACCTTGCCGCTGCCGTCGGTCGCGAACGGTTCGATCGCGACCACGTCACCGACCTCCAGCGTCGTCCCTTGAGAGACGGCGCGATTCGGAATGTTCGGCGTGGTGTGTTGTTCCCAGTGGCCCAGTCCGTGACCCGTGAGGTTCACGACGGGATTGAACCCGTAGCCGTCGATAACCGCCTCGATCTCGGCGCCGATGTCGCCGGTGTTCACACCTGGTTCGATGACCTCGATCGCGGCCTCGAGAGCCTGTTCGGAGGCTTCGGCGAGTTCGTCGTTCCCCGAGAGGTCGACGGTGATCGCGGTGTCGGCGAGCCAGCCGTCGATGTGGACCCCGATGTCGAGGTTGATCATCTCCTCGCCGAACGTCGACTCGTCGTCGATCGACGGCGTCGCGTGGGCTGCCTCCTCGTCGATCGAAATGTTGACTGGAAACGCCGGTTTGCCGCCGAGTTCGCGGATCCGATCCTCGGCGTACTCGGCGATCTCGAGGTGGCTCGCGCCGACCTCGACGCGGTCGGCCGTTTCCTCGCGAACCTGCGAGAGGATGCGACCCGCTTCACGATGCTTCTCGTACTGCTCCGACTCGAGGTCGACCTCGCTACTCATGGCCGTCCATTCTATCGGTCGGCAAAAAGAGGTTGCGTCTCCCGGCTCGTCGTGTCCGCCGTCCGTCTCGTCGCACGGGTCCGGTCGGTCTCCGGAGATCAGCGGGACTCTCGGCGTACGGTTTCGCTGGTCGATTCGTCGATCCACTCGCAATCCGGACAGGCGTCGACCCCCTGAACGTTCGAGAGGACCGCCTCACAGTCCGGACATCGGCGCGCGGCGTGCTGGGGCTGTCGGAGCATTGAAGCGATCGACGGAATCGACGATAATAAAACTACAGTACGACGATCGTCGAAAGAGAGGCGGGTGAACGGGAGTCGTTTTGCGGACGGTCTTCAGTTTCCGTGCGCGTGGGCCGTCTGCATCTCGTCACTGTTGAACGCCGAACCGATCGCACCGGACGAATCGAGTGCGATGACACCCGCACTCGAGCCGGTGTGCTCTGCGAACTCCTCGATCGCGAGGTCGCAGGCGGTCTGTGCCTCGAATCCGTCCTCGACGTGTCTGGCGGCTCGCCGGGAGAGTGTTACGCGTGCGATATCCTCACCTGCGCCGGTCGCACTCACCGCCGCGGACGGACAGCAGTAGTAGCCCGCACCGACCTGCGGGACGTCGCCGACCCGTCCCGCGAGGGCGAGCCAGCGACCGCCCGTCGAGGTCGCCGCCGCCAGGTGCTCGCCGTCGAACGCGACCGCGCCGACGGTGTCGTGGTCGAGGTCCGACTGTCTCTCGTCGTCCCGACCGGCACCGACGTCGCCGCTGGATTCGGACGCGTCCTCACCGGCGTTACGTCCGCCAGGGTCCGTCTGCCCGAACCGATCGCGAATCCACTCGAGGTGGCTCCGCGCCCCACCACTCGGGGGCGTAACCTCGTCCCAGCGTTCCCGGGTTCGGTCACTCCAGAGATCGACGTCCGTCCCGATGCCGTAGGCGTCGGCCAGCGAGACGGCGTGGCTTCCGGAGACGAACACGTGTGGTGTCTCCGTCATGACCACGCGAGCGACCGTGACCGCGTGCTCGACGCCGGGCATCGAACAGACCGCACCGACCTCGCGGTCGTCGGTCATGATCCCCGCGTCGGTTCGGATCACCCCGTCGCTCTGGACGGCACTGCCGACGCCGGCGTTGAACCGTGGCGACGCCTCGAGGTGTCGAACGGCCGTCTCGACGGCCTCGACCGGTGAATCCGTCGTGGATCCAGTCTGCGCTGCGTCCTCGAGGACGGCCTGTCTCGGTTCCGGTTCGTCGGGACGGCCGCCGGCGCCACCGTGGACGAGTACGTGCATGGGGAGAGCCTCGGCGCGGGTCGGGGTATATTTTCGGAAGTCGTTCGGTTCCGTCCGGCCCTGCGAGACCGAGACATCGTCCGCTCTCTGGGATCGAAACGTCCGACAGAAACCGCCCGTCCGAGACGAAGACGAGCATCACTACCTTTACCACCGGCGGTCGAGTACCGACGACGAGAATGACGCCAGTGCTGCTCGCCGGGTTCTGTACGTCGATGGCTGCACTCGCTCTCGGGAAACTGGCACTGGCAGACGAGCGAGACGGCGTCGATTTCGGGACGGCCGCAGTCGTCACCGGTGTCGCCGCACTGACGCTTTGCTGGGCGGTATTCGACGTCGTCAGTTCGATCACCGTCGCGGTGGTCGCACTCGCCGTCGTGGGGTGTGGGAGTATCGTCGGTGGCGTCGGACTGATCTCGAGAGAGTGGTGAGAGTTTGCGAGAACGGGTACTGTGACACAGAGAACGGAGTTCCCCGAGCGTCAAAAGGAACTGTACTGTGCAAACAGAAATACTCAGGAGTAACAACACAACACCCGTCCAGCGAGCGTGCCAGAGAGTGTGTCCGTCGAATCAAATGGTAGCCCTTTTACCGCCCTCTGCAAATCTTCAAACGAGATGAGCTACGATTACGACAAGGTCGAGGTTCCCACTGACGGTGAGCAGATCACCCTCGAAGACGGAACCGACGACACGCTCGAGGTCCCGGACAACCCAATCATTCCGATTATCTACGGTGACGGTATCGGCCAAGACGTCGCACCCGCCGCACAGCAGGTCCTCGAGGCCGCAGCACAGGCCACCGGCCACGACATCAACTGGATGCGCCTCTACGCCGGCGAGGCCGCCCGAGAGAAGTACGACGAGAACCTGCCCGACGACACCGTCGAGGCGCTCAAGGAGTTTCGCTGCTCCATCAAGGGGCCGCTGACGACGCCCGTCGGCTCCGGCTTTCGCTCGCTGAACGTCGCACTGCGCAAGAAACTCGACCTCTACGCGAACGTCCGTCCGACCTACCACCTCGACGGCGTTCCCTCGCCAGTCTCCGAGCCCGGGCAGATGGACATGGTCACCTTCCGAGAAAACACGGAAGACGTCTACGCCGGCATCGAGTGGGAGGCCGGCACCGACGAAGTCGAGCAGGTCAAGGCGTTCGTCGAAGACGAGATGGGCTACGACAACACCATCCACGACGGTCCCGTCGGCATCGGCGTCAAGCCGATCACCGAGTTCGGAACCAAACGCGTCGTCCGGAAGGCCATCGACTACGCTCTCGAGAACGACCGCGATTCCGTCACGCTGGTCCACAAGGGCAACATCATGAAGTTCACCGAAGCCGCCTTCCGCGACTGGGGCTACGAGGTCGCAGAAGAGGAGTACGGTGACGAGGTCATCACCGAGGACACCCTCTGGGAGGAAAACGACGGTGACGCACCCGAAGACGCCGTCGTCGTCAACGACCGCATCGCGGACAACATGCTCCAGCAACTGCTCACCCGTACCGACCAGTACGACGTCATCGCGACGATGAACCTGAACGGGGACTACCTCTCCGACGCCGCCGGCGCCCAGATCGGTGGCCTCGGCATCGCGCCCGGCGCCAACTACGGCGACGGCCGCTTCCTCGCCGAACCCGTCCACGGCTCCGCACCCAAGTACGCCGGTCAGGACAAGGTCAACCCGACTGCGATGATCCTCTCCGGACGCATCCTCTTGGAACGTCTCGGCTGGGACGACGCCGCGACGCTCGTCCGCGACGCCGTCGAGCAGACGATCTCCGCCGGGAAAGTCACCTACGACCTCGAACGCCAGATCGAGGGCGGCGAAAAACTCGCCACCAGCGAGTTCGCCGACGAGATCGTCGCCAACGTCGAGCAGCTCTCGTAGAGCGATCTCGAGCGGTCGTTCGATTCTGATTTCGATTTTCTGTCGTCGATCTCAGTACTCGGGTGTCGCTGCGGAATCGAACGAACACCGGACTGTCAGTGGAACCGTAGAATGACGATTCCATCACCGACGACCGGTATGCCAGTGAGATCGTCTCGAGACCACACGACTTCGACGCCGCTCGTCGGGCCGTCGTCCGGAACGTGGTTCGTGTTCCGTGCGTCGTATCGTGGCTGTGGATACGCCCCGCCCGCGTCGATCGTTGGCCCGCCACCAAAGAGTGACCAGATCAACCCGAACCCCGCGATTGCGCCGAGTCCGGCGACGACGTGACGGCGGTCGAACCGTCGCTCGAGTATATCAGACCATACGTTTCCCGACCGCTCTCCACGATCACTGCCCATTATATTTCACTCGAACCTGCCCACATATAATCACCCTCCCACACAGTTGGGCCGGTATCAGTCGTGACGGGAAACTCGCTCTCTCGGAACGGGACACCAGAGAGTGACCAACTAATCCATCGGCTCCGTCACGCGGAGTTCGTCGTCGACCTCGTAGAGATACCCACGCTCGAGGAGTCTCGTGAGCACGTAGTTCGCGTCTTCGGACTCGAGCGATAACGCTTCGGCCGTGAGGAGAAGGTCGACAGCCCGGTCGCGAGTGAACGACTGGCTGGCTGTCTCGCGCTCGGTGTCGGCGTCAGTGACACGGGAAGCGAGCACGTCGTAGGCGTTCAGGATCCACTCCGGGAGTGGCGGTCGTGGATCGGTGAGGTTGGACATCGCGTCTCTGAGATAGTGTTCGACGTGGAGATACTTAACATTATCTCGTCATGTTCTCCCTTCTACGTTTGAGAGGGTTCAGTAAAAGAGGCGGGTTCGACAGAAGGCGTCCACTCGGAGTGGCGGCCGTCGATCATCGGCCGAAATCGAGTCGGGAACCCGACAGTAACGAGAGCCGAACACTCGATCACTCGATCCGTCTACCGGTATCGGGAATACTGTCCCGATTCCCTATCACCGTCTCCGTTTCGCGCCAGTCCACCCGCCGGAATCGCGGGTGACAGGGATCGCGGCAAGTACCGGTCGATTGCGGCGACGACCGTCTCGTCGACTGCCTCGCTCTCGCCTTCGAACGTCAGATCGTCGCGCCACCCCGACGATCGGAGCACGACGAGCTCGGGGTCGTCACCGTCCCCGACGTAGTACCCGCCGAACGCCGACCACTCGAGCAGTTTCGCTCCGAACCGGGACTCGAACAGGAGCCCGCGATCGGTGAGGGTGACCAACCGCCGGGGCTGGAAGGCGGCCGCGAGCGGGCCCAGTGCGACGAGCAGGTAGACGTACGTCGCGTCTCGGACGACGGCCACGATGCCGAACGCGAGCAGCGAGACGCCAAAAACTGCGTTGAGTGCCCGAAGCCGACGCGATACCGTTCGGTCGGCGACCGCCGGGAGCGAGGCGATTCGCTCACAGCCCTCCTCGAGCGCTCGCTGGGCGTGCAGCGTCTCCGCGCCGTGGACGACCCAGGTCCAGCCGACGAATGCGGCGATCGATAGAACGAATCCGGGACCGAGTACGGTTCCGGACGACCCAACCGCGACGGCGAGCGTCGCGATGGCACCCGCGACCGGCAGGACGAGTAGCGAGTAGGCGCGTCGGCGGTGGCGAAAGCGCTCGATCCGGTCGGGCGCGAAGCCGACCGCCAACGCCACGAGGATACCGACGAGGAGAACTGCCGGCGCGAGAACCCACGCCGACGGCCGGTCGAACACGGCGGCGCTCAGGACGACCCCCACCGCACTGGCCCCGGCGGCGTAGACGCCAGCGCCGAGCGCAGCGACCGGTCTGCCGGACACGTGCATGTTCGTACAGATGTCAACCCAGCGTAAAAATTCACCGTCCAGTTCCAGCGATGAGACGATCGGTCGTCAGTCACTCGTCTCGAGTCAACGCCTCGTCGCCGTAGCGTTCTCGTAGTTTCTCGAACTCTTCCCGCTGCTCTACGAGTCGGTCGGTCGGCTCGTCGTAAACGTACTCGAACATCGTCTCGGGGTTGCTCTCGAACGACTCCGCGGCGTCGATCGCCTCCGCCACGTGCTCTTCGACTCGCGTCTCGATCGCCTCGATTTGCTCGTCGTCGAGCCGGCCGGTCTCCACTAAGTATCGCTCGAGGCGGTCGATCGGATCCTTCTCGCGCCACCCCTCGACCTCGCTTTCCTCCCGGTAGACCGAGGGATCGTCGGCGGTGGTGTGAGCGCCGTAGCGGTAGGTGAGCGTCTCGATCAGCGTCGGTCGGCGCTGTTCGTCGCTGGGCGCTCGGGCCTTCCGGACCGCCTGTCGGGTCACCTCGTAAACGGCGAGGGGGTCCATCCCGTCGACCTGGATGCCCGCGAATCCGTAGGCGTCGGCCTTCTGTGCGATCGTGGCGCTCGCGGTCTGGCGCTCTCGTGGAACGGAGATGGCCCACTGATTGTTGTGACAGATAAAGACGGTAGGCGTGTCGAAGACACCGGCGAAGTTGAGCCCCTCGTGGAAGTCGCCCTCGCTGGTGGCACCGTCACCGAAGTGACAGCAGAAGACCGCGTCGTCGTCGCGGTAGCGGGCGGCCATCCCCATGCCGGTGACGTGGGGAATGTGGCTCCCGATCGAGATGTTCAGCGGAAAGACGTTGATATCGGCGAGGGCGGCGTTACCTGCTTCGTGGCCCATCCAGTAAGTGAGGTAGGATTCGATCGCGCCGCGAGAGAGCACCGCGCCGTGTTCGCGATACTGGTAGGCGATCCAGTCGTCGGCAGCGAGGGCGTACGTCGAACCCACTTGCGTCGCTTCCTGTCCGGCCAGCGAGGCGTAGGTTCCGATCCGCCCCTGGCGCTGTAGGCTGATCGCCCGTTCGTCGAAACGACGGTACAGTCGCATGTCGGCGTACATCCCGCGAAGCGTCTCGTCCGCCAGCTCCGGTTCGTAGCCGTCGATCGGCTGGCCGTCGGCCGAAATCACTCGGACTGGCTCGTCCGGCGAGTCCCTCGAGCGGTCCAAACTACCCTCCATGGTGGCTCCACGCACGGTGGTCTCAAGAAGTGCAGGGTTCGAATCGACGGTACCGCTACCCTCGTCCCTTCAAAATCCGATCCTGATTACAACCGCCCTACTCACCGAACAATTTATACTGGAAAGATAGAATTATAGACCATGTCACGCTTACTCGGCGGATTGTTCACGATC
The DNA here is from genome assembly GCA_025517485.1 of Natronoglomus mannanivorans. Taxonomy (GTDB): domain Archaea; phylum Halobacteriota; class Halobacteria; order Halobacteriales; family Natrialbaceae; genus Halomontanus; species Halomontanus mannanivorans. Next base: position 97,542 of record JAOPKB010000003.1, read on the forward strand.
GCCACGTTTCCCGGTGTCATCGTCAGCGGTGTGTTCCAGCGGTATTGCGAGAACACGTACCTCCCGCCGCTCGAAGAACTACTGGACGAACAAGCTCTCGAGGAGTTACCCGAAGCCGGCGTCGATAGCGGAACGGACTCGTTCGATCACGCGGATCAGTCTCACCCGGCCGACGAGGAGAATCTCGACGAAACTGAGGCAAACACCACTGACGAGTGGACGACCGGTGGGCAGAACGATATCGCACCACCGTTGACCGACACGGTCCCGTACGAGGGACTGCTCGCGATCGCGTTCGTTCCGTTCGTCCTGTCGACGGTGCTCGCGATCGCGATCTTCCTCGTTAGCGAGGGAATCGTCTCGGAGGGAACGTTAGAAGTCGCTCTGTGGTGGCTCGGTCTCTCGGTCGCCGTCCACGCGTTTCCAAACGAGACCGCGACCGCCTTGCTCTGGGACGGATCGAAGACCGCCTCGACTCCGCTTCGGTATCTGGGACTTCCCCTCGCGGGACTCACGAAACTCGTACTTCTCGGTCGGTTTCTCTGGCTCGATGCCCTCTACGGACTGATCCTGCTCGTCGCGGTCCGAGAACTGCTGGTGATCGTCTGACTCGAGCCACGCAGATCGCGTCCGAAGTTAGCCTCGGGCCTATCCGTACGTCTCGAGGGACTCCCACTCCCGTCGAAGCAGTTCGCGAAGGCCGTGTTCGAGGATCGCCTCGCCCATCGCACTGGCACGGTAGTACGAGTATATCCCCCTGCTGCTCGGCGTCTTTCGTTTTCGGTTCTCGACGAGACCGACGTCGATCAGTTCGTCGAGGTGGGAGTGAAGCGTATTCCCCCGGACGCCGAGCTCCTCGCGCAGCTCGGTTGCGCTCATGTCCCCTTCTTCGACGAGCGTGTTCAGGATTCGAAAGCGATGTTCGTTTCCGATCGCACGTTGCATCTCGAGGTACGCCTCGAGCGGAAGGATGGTGTGCTTGGGAGGGAGGTTGCGGTCTTCGTTCCCTCGAGCGCCATTATCGTCCGTACCTGTCATACGAGAATCCTGAACTCGGAGCACAGTAGACACCCACCTCAGTGCTTCCTGATATCGTGTGGCTTTATGAGTCCCGTTCGACGAGGAAGGCGTCGCGTCACTCCTGCCAGCTCGGATTCTCTCGAGGCGGGCTGAATACGTCCACACCCCTCACGATCTCGTCACCCCGGTTCTCTGCGGCGTGGGGTTCGTCGCCCGGAATGGCGTAGGAATCGCCAGGTCCGCAGACGATCTCCTCGCCCTCGACGAGGAAGGTGAGTTCGCCCTCGAAGACGATCCCGGTCTGCTCGTTCGGGTGGTCGTGTTCGTCGATCACCGCGCCGGGTTCGATCTCGAAGTGCTGGACGTTCATCGACTCCGTTCCCGCGAGCACTGCCAGGTGGACGCCGTCGACCGCTTCCGTCGAGTCGGTCTCGGATAGTGAGACGCGTTCCATACCGACGAGAGACGCGCCGTGATCAAAAGTCACTACCTCTCGGACCAGCCACCCCTCGGCTCTGGACCGGGCCCAGCACGGACCACTTTCGCTCCGCCCGGCAAAGGTTGAACTTCGAGGGGGACCCACGAGGAGACAGAGACATGTACGCCGTCGTCGGCTGTAGCGAGTGTTCGAACCTCTGGCTCATCGAGGGCCGGGCCGAGACGACCCAGTGTCCCCGCTGTGGCTCCCGGCGCAAGTACGAGAAACGCAAGAAGTTCGTCGAGACCGACGACCGCGACCACGCCCGCGAGGTCCGGGCCTCGATGCTCGCCAACCGGCAAGGCCACGGCGACGCCTTCGCCGAACTCGACTCCGTGTCCGACCTCGAGTCGCAAGTCGAAGACGGCGTCGTCAGCGACGACGAGTACCTCGAGGAGTCGGGACTGGACGTCGCCGACATCGAAGCCGCCGGCGACCGCGACCCGCGCCAGCCCACAAGCAGCGGCAGTCGCAAGGAGATCGTCGAGTCAGCGCTCGAGGAACTCGACCGGCCAACCGAAGACGAGGTGATCGAGTACGCCGGCGAGCGCAACGTTCCCGCCGAGTACGTGGAATCGGCACTCGAGAAACTCACCCGGCGTGGCGTGGTCAGCGAGAGTCGTGGACAGTATCGGTTGTTGTGACGGAGTACGATCGTGACGAGTGAGGTCACGTCCGACAGAGAGCAACGGGAGTGTTTTGAACACACAGTACGAAGGGGAGCCAATGGCAGCCGACGAGACGATCGACCTGCAGGCAGTGACGATCGGCGTCGGAACGCTGCTGGCGATCGGATTCCTCGTCTACGGAACGATCGCAAGTCCGTCGGTGTTCGGCGTGGCGACGACGACCGCCGCAGCGTGGGCCTTTGCGGCGACGTTCGCCGTCCTCGCCGTCCTCCACGCTATGACCGGGCGAACCGATCTGGGCCTCGCCCACGGCGGCGCGGCAGTCGGCTGGGGGCTCGTGCTCGTCGGCTCGAGTGGCGCTCACGTACTGGCTGGACTCCTCCTCCTCGGGCTCGGCGGCGGGTACATCGCCCGGACGACGATCAGGGCGCGAACCGAGCAGCGAGCGCAGGACGACGGAGAGAGTGAGAACAGAGACGAAAACGAAGACGTGGACGGGGACGGGGACAAAAAAGGAGAACACCCCGAGAAGACGACATCCTCAGAGTAATCCCACCCTCGTCGCGATCATCAACGTCAGCACGACGATAGTGAGGATCACCTCGATCAACAGCAGGTAGCGGTAGGTGCGATGCAACTCGAGGACGGAGTGTGGGTGATCGGTCGACATAGTGTGGGAGTGGCACGCCCGCCGGTGCTCGCCGGTCGGACGCACTCCAGACTACCGTCTCGTCGGAAAAATACCATTGCCAACAGCGCGGGGTGAAAGTGAAACTGAAGCCGCGTCAGCGACCGAGATCCTGATGGGCACTCGAGAGGTGTCTCGAGGCCAGCGCCGCCAGAAGCGACAGTTCTCCGGCCAGTGCACCGACGGCGATCACTTCCGCCAGTGCATCGGCGTTGCTGCCCGGCGGGTCGCCGCCGCCGCGCAGGCCGACGACGTCGAGCGCCTCCGACTGGGTCGGGAGTTTCGTCCCGCCGCCGACGGTCCCGACCTCGAGGCTGGCGAAGCTCACGCTCGCGTAGAGGTCGGTGGTTCCGTCCTCGCGTTCGCGTTCGGAGTTCTCCGACTCCTCGGACCGAGACGACTCCGTCACCTCGCGTTCGCGGGCGTCCATCGTCGTGATCGCGTTCGCACCCTCGACGACCTGCGCTTCGTCCTGACCGGTCGCGAGGAAGGCAGCGCCGACGACGTTGGCCGCGTGGGCGTTGAACCCCAGACTGCCGGCCTTGGCGCTCCCGATCAAGTTCTTGCGGGTGTTGGCCTCAGCGATGGCGTCGGCGGTCGTGTGCAGGCGTTCCTCGACGAGGTCGCCAGAGATTACGACGTCTGCCGTCACCGATCGACCCCGCCCCTCGACGGCGTTGATCGCCGCGGGTTTCTTGTCCGAACAGAGGTTCCCCGAGAGCGCGACGAGCGAGGCTGGCGTCTCCCGCTCGACGATCTCGCAGGCCTCGCCGGTGGCGATCGTTGCCATGTTCATCCCCATCGCGTCCTTGGTGTCGTAGGTAAAGCGGAGGTAGACCGAGTCGCCGACGACGTAGGGTTCGATTCCCAGCAACTCGCCGTGGCTCGTCGTCGACTCGGCCGCCTCGCGCAGGGTCTCGAGGTTGTCCGCGTCCTCGATCCACTCGACGGTCTCGGCTGCCTCGACGACGCCGTCGACGTGGAAGACCGGCGCGCGGGTCATCCCGGATTTTGTGACGCGTGCGTTCGCGCCGCCCGCAGCGCGAATGACGGAGAGACCGCGGTTGACGGATGCCAGCAGCGCTCCTTCGGTGGTCGCCAGCGGGAGGTAGTAGTCGCCCTCGCTGGCGCCGCCGTCTATCGGGACGGGACCGACGACGCCCATCGGAACCTGCGCCGCACCGATCATGTTCTCGATAGCTGAATCCGCCTCCTCGGCGGGAAACCCGTAGTCGCCGACCGTCTCGAGGTCGGCCCCGGTTTCGGTCTCGAGTAGTCGGCGGCGGGCCTCGGCAGCCGTGTCGGCGTCGGTGTAGTCCTCGAGTTCGTGCAGGCGAAGCGCTCCCGTTCGGACCTGCTCGGCGAGGTCCGCGGGAGTCGGATCCGAGTCGAGATCGGAGTCGGTCATGCGTTTGCTGTGGTGGGCCCCCCGTGTAACAGTTGCTGATTCGGTTCGAAACCGGACTCGGACCCAACCGTTTTGGGTCTCGCCAGCGCGCTCTCGAGCATGACCGAGGCTGCAGACCGACTCTTCGTCGGTGGAAAGGTGTACACGTTCGCCGATTCGGCTGGAAACGACGACGGACGGAGCGGTGGCGATTCAGAGCCGGATGCCGAGGCGATCGCCGTCACCGACGGCGAGATCGTCGGGGTCGGGAAGACGAGTGATATCGAGTTCCTCGAGGGCGTCGAAACAGAGGTCGTCGACTGCGGCGGACGAGTCGTTCTCCCGGGGTTCGTCGACGCCCACACGCACATGGAGACGCTCGGCAAGTACGAGGTCCACGCCGATCTCGCCGACGCCGAGAGCGCGGCCGACTGTATCGAACGACTCGAGACACAGGCCGAAACCGAACCGGACCGGGAGTGGGTCCTCGGCTTCGGCTACGACGAGAGCGGCTGGGCGGACGCTCGCTACCTCACTCGAGAGGACCTCGATCGGGGCAGCGAGGATCGGCCGGTCGTCGCGGTTCGCGTCGACATGCACACCGCCTCGCTCAACTCGGTCGCACTCGAGCGGCTTCGCGAGGAACTTCCGAACGAGGACGTCGAAACCACCGGTGGAGAACCGACCGGCGTCGTCGTCGAACGCGCGACCGACGTGGTGTGGGACGCCATCGAACCCGACCTCGAAGAGACGCGGGAACTCCTCGAGGCAGCGATGGAGTACGCGACCGCTCGCGGCGTCACGGGCGTCCACGACATGGTCCGTGACTCGCACGCGCCGCGTGTGTACCGCGACCTCGCGGCCGACGGCGAGCTCCCGATCCGCGTGCGATTGAACTACTGGAGCGATCACGTAGAGAGCGTCCTCGAGACCGGACTGGTGACGAACGCGGGCAGCGAGTTCGTCCGGGTGGGCGCGATCAAGACGTTCACCGACGGAAGCATCGGTGCCCGGACTGCGAAGCTGTTCGATCCCTACGCGGATGCTGGGGACGGAGACGGGAGCGAGGACGAAGCCGAGGCCGAGGGCGAACGGGGCCAGTGGGTCGTCGACCCCGACGAACTCCGTTCGCTCGTCGACCGGGTCGACGACGCCGGACTCCAGCTGTCGGTCCACGCGATCGGCGACGAAGCGATCGAGGAAACGGTGAGCGCACTCGAGTCGACGTCCGATGCAGAAACCGCTCGCCACCGGATCGAACACGCGGAACTCGCGACCGACGACCAGCTCGAGCGGATGGCGAGGGCGAGAATCGTCGCCTCGATGCAGCCGAACTTCCATCGCTGGGCAGGCGAGGACGGACTCTACGACCGCCGACTCGGCGACGAGCGCCGAATCCGCTCCAATCGGCTTCGGGATGTCCTCGACGCCGGTGTCCCTCTGGTCTTCGGATCGGATTGCATGCCGCTCGATCCGCTACTGGGAGTCCATCACGCGGTTACCGCCCCCGCCGAGGCACAGCGACTCACAGTGACCGAGGCCCTGCAGGCGTACACCGCTGGCGGTGCCTTCGCCGGGTGCGACGAGGACCGACTCGGTACGCTCGAAGCGGGCAAGCAGGCCGATCTGGTCGTCCTCGAGCAGTCACCGTGGAAACAGTCCGACCGGATCGACGAGATAGACGTCGCGATGACTGTCGTGAACGGCGAGGTCGTGTCCGACGAACGAGACCGCTGAGTGACGATCGAGGAGTAATACGACATCTCGAGCGAAACTCCGTTCTGTGATAGGACAGAAAACAAATATGTATGTCAATACCTTGTTAGAATGATAATAAAGGCAGTTCTGTAACAGTCCGTCGGAAAGAGAACGGTCTGGCCGACCGTGCGGACGTTCTCCCGAACGACTGCCAGTAGTCTCGACAGAGTGACCGGCTATTGGCCGTACGTATCGGAGTATAGTGATCGTCCTTTCCAGCTTCGATCGGAACGGAGACACTGCTAGCCATTCGATCGCACAGAGAAGCGAAACGCCGCGAGTTGTGCCGGTAGCTGGCCTCGAGCCACGAAACAGGCAATCTCACAGAGAACTGGAGCGATCGTCGACAATCACACGGCTCTCGAGAACGTTTGGTGACTCGATGGTGTACTGTCATAAATTTGTTTTTGATATGTATGCCAACCAGACCGAGTTCCTCGCCAGATGAGTGGATTCGGGGAGGCGACACGAACGAACATCAGATAGCCAACGTATCGGCACCATCTCTTAGTGACCGACAGAACAGAGCGTGAAAATCACCACGAGATTGGACCGCTCCGATACCCGTTTTCTATAGGCGGTACAGGACGAGAACCCCGATCCTTGAGGTCGGGGTTGTTGGCGGTCGCCACCGAAAGTCAATGCACACCTGATCGCACAGCAGTCGTGCGATCAGTGTATAAATAGTCAGCTGGTACTATAACGGTCGATCGAACCGATACGTTTCACTGCCCAAGATATTAATCAGACATCGATCGAGAGGAGTGACGAGCAACGATATATGCACGCGCGAAACGGTGTAATGTATTCGGTGTTCGAGCATCACGACTGGTCGCCCCGAGGAGTTATAGCATCGAGTGATTTCGACGAATCTCGATGGTTTTTATACGGGCGATAACCGAAGAGACGCCATGAACCGAGCACCGACGATGGGCCACCGGCACGATCGACAATGAGTACCCGAGACCGGTTTTGGAAACTGACGTGCGATTATCGGAATCTCCTCGCCTATCTCTTCGCGTTGGCTGTCGCACTGACTGTCCTCACGGTTATCTCCGTCGTCCTGACCCCGCGAGGAAGCGCAGGATTCGTGATCTCTGTGTTCAACCTCGGCATTCTCGGTCTCGTATTCGTCCTCGTCGGGTACTGTCTCTGGCGATGTTCCAAACGAGACGAGCGTGCTCGGTGACGTCTCTCAGGTTCAATCCACAGGCTTTTGCTGTGATCGTCTCGCAGTTTCATCGACTGTCGGGGATACCCTCGTCTTCGCCTGAAACGACCCGATCGTGAGTATAATGTGATACGACTGGCGGAATCGGGAATTATTTAACGCTCACGTCGTAGAATACGAGTCATGGACCACACGACAGAGGCGCCAGTTCATCTCGTCGATACGGCGAAGTCGGATCCCGACGCCATCGATCTCGAGGAGATCGAAGCGCTTCTCGACGACGACTGGGAAGAGAGACGAAACACCGGGCTCAAGGTGCTGGTCGGGTTGGCCGCCGACGATCCCGAGCGTGTCGTGCCGTTCGTCGACGACGTCATCGACTGTCTGAGTGAATCGTACGGTCCCGCTCGCAGTCACGCAGCACTGGTACTGACGTTGCTCGTCGAGGACTACCCCGAACTCGTCGAACCGGCCATTCCACAACTCGTCGACAACCTCACCGACGAGACGCCGATCTACCGGTACCGTGCCGCACGGACCATCGCGCTGCAGACGGAAGCGACCCCGGAGTCGTTCGGCGAACACGCCGACGACCTGATCGACGTACTGATCGACGGTCCGACGGTATCGAAGCCGGCCCCACCGGACGATCCGTCACGTCGAGAACAGCACAAAGGACAGGTCGAACACCTGCAACCCGATTTCGCGCGATCGGCCGCAACCAAAGAAGTCGCCGCGAACGTACTCGTCGAAGTCGCCGAGCGTGAGCCGTCCGTCTGTGCCGAGCGGCTGTCGGATCTGTACTCCGTCCTCGAAAACGAGGACGAGGTTCCGCTCGTACGGGGTGCCATCGTCGATATCGTCAAACACATCGCGATGGCAGACGCTGCCGACTCGTCTGCGGTGACCGACGTACTGATCGACCATCTCGACGACGACACGACTGTCGTGCGCGCCAGAGCGATTCGAGCACTCGGATTCGCCGAAGTGGCCGACGCCATCGACCCACTCCGAACGGTCGCCGAATCCGACCCCGACGAAGACGTCCGCGACCTCGCGTCGGAAACCGCCGACTGGCTCGAGACCGCCGCCGACCGTACCGATTGAACCGGTGACTGTGGCTGTCCGCCTGTGTACAGCCCTCTCGACCGTTACAGTTGTCACTATCACAGCGGAATCGAGGTGAATTCTCGCAGCAGTCCAGTTGTCCACGTTCACAGTCCCACCTCCGAGCGGACAGACAGGTGCTGCTGTCGGGGGAGATTAACCCGCCGACCAGCGGACGGAGAGCTGAGAACGTGACGTCCAGCGATCGACGGACGGTCCGTCTCTCCTCGGCCAAACCGCGAGTTCTCGTCGAGAATCTACAGACGGAGTAGGTCGAGTGCCTCGGGGCTCGACCTCGAGGTGGTTCACCCGGCGATAGTAGTAGATGAAATCATACTCGTCGTGGACAGTCGTACAACGTGTATATTCCGGCTATCCAATCTGTATTTTTACTCGCCTTGTTTTTACGGGATGTCTATCAAGACTAATATCGATTCCGGTGGGAATGTGGTTATTGATCCAGAACGATCCTTTTTGATCAAGGAATATTTATATACCATGAGGTCGGAACAGAATACTTGTATGGTTGATAGCCAATCGCATAAGAAATACGATGACGTAGTCTCGCGACGAAAGTTCGTAGCACTTACAGGAGTGACGGGTGCTGCAGCACTTGCTGGTTGTACCGGTGGGGACGACGAAGGGAACGGTGACGACGGTAACGGAGACGACGATGGGAACGGTAACGGTGCCATCGAAGCCGACGGAGATGTCGACGTCTGGTTCGAGACGGGCAACTGGGACGACCCGACGAACGTTCAGTTCAATCCGTTCAATCCGGCGGCTCTGGGTGGCCAGCTCGACGAAGCTCTCTGGGAAGAGTACGCGAAGTACAACCTCGAACACGGAGAGTGGATCCCCTACGCCGTCACGGAGTGGGATATCGGTGAAGAGACAGTTACCTTCGAGATCCGTGACGATCTCGTCTGGAGTGACGGCGAGGACGTCACTGCAGAGGACATCGTCGTCGGAATGCGACTCGACGAGTATCAGGACGGCGAGATCTGGGACTTCGCTGAGTCCGTCGAAGCCGTCGACGACACGACCGTCGAAATTACGCTCGAGGATACCGCGAATCAGGAAGTCGTCGAGTGGGTCCTCCTCACGCGTAACGTGAACACTCCAGAGCACGTGTTCGGGGAGTACCTCGACCGGATCGACGACGGTGAGGACCCGGAAGACGTTATGGGAGATCTGGCCACGTGGGACGACCGAGAACCGGTCACCTGTGGTCCGTTCTACTTCTCCGACGAGGAGTCCACGAATCAGCACATGACCGCACCCGCGATGGACGACCACCCGGATGCCGACGAGATCAACTTCAACGGGTATCACATGTACGAGCGCGGGAGCAACGAGGCGTACCACTCGTCGCTGATCGACGGAGAATTCGACGGCCTGTTGAGCCTGTTCGTGTCCTCCGAACTCCTCCAGACGTTCCCGGATACGGTCGACGAGATTCAGATCCCCGGGACGTTCGGTGCAGGGATCATCTTCAACCACGACCACGATATCTTCAGTGAGCGAGAGGTTCGCCAAGCGATGGCGTTCGCGACCGACTGGGAACTCGCTGCACAGAACGCCGACCCCGAATCGAAGCAGGTTCCGGCGGTCCCCTGTGGGATTACCACGGCGGCCATCGAAGACTACCTCGGCGACGATATCGACGATTACGAGTCCTACGATCAGGACCAAGACCGTGCAGCTGAGTTGCTCGAGGATGCAGGGTTTGAGCAGGACGACAACGGTGACTGGGTCGACTCGAGCGGCGACACCATCTCCGCGACGATCGTCTACCCGTCCGGGTGGAGTGACTTCGTCGCAGCGGCCGAGACGGTGGCGTCCCAGCTCAACGAGTTCGGATTCGATCTCGAACTCGAGGGCCAAGAGCGTGGTACCCTGGAAGAAAACCTCGGAAACAGCGACTTCGAACTCGCCAATTTCGAGTGGAACGAGGGTGCCATTCAGTTCAACCATCCGTACTACTCCCTGCGTCACAACTTCCGAAACAGGCAACTGGACCCCGATACGTCGTTCTTCAACTACCCAGAGTCGGACACGATCGAGGTTCCGGCTCGGGACGGCGACGGTACGATCGAAGTCGACGTCGTACAGCGCCTCAACGACCTCGCGAGCGAGTCCGACGAGGACGAGGCCAACGAGATCATCAAGGAACTGGCGTGGGTCGTCAATCAGGATATGCCGATGCTGCCGATTCAGAGCAAGTTCGAGCAGTCGTTCCTGTCCAACGACGGATGGGAGTACCCCGACCCTGAATCCGACGACATGCAGATCCTGTTCCCTCTCTACTGGCTGCCGAAACAGGGTCAGCTGAAGGCGACCGAAGAATAGCGTAGAGGAGTAATCACCTTACAATTTGTATGAACTGGTTCATTAAGAGAATCGGACAGGGTCTGTTCACCATCTTTGCAGTGGCCTCGCTGACCTTCGTGTTGATACGGACGATGCCCGGCAGCCCAGCACAGCAGCTGGCGGCGGACATCAGGCAAAACCAGCCGTCACTCAGTGCCAGACAGATCAACGTCATGGTGGAACAGCGCATCGGTGTCGATCCCGATCAGCCGATGCACGAAGCGTACATGAATTACATGCTGAATCTGGCACAGGGGAATCTGGGAGAATCTGTGAACTACCAGGAGCCCGTCGCAGACATCATCCTTCGGTCACTGCCGTGGACGGCGTTCGTCATGTCTGTGAGTCTCCTGTTCGTGTTCATCTTCGGTATCGGTCTCGGGGCGATCATGGCTTACAGGGAGGGGTCGAAGTTCGACGTTGGGTCGAGCATCATCGCTATCTTCCTCAGCTCGGTCCCGTACTACGTTGCTGCGGTCGTGATGATTTACGTGCTGGCGCTGGAACTGTCGCTGTTCCCGCTGAGCGGCCGATATCCGAGAGGTGTCGAACCGGGATTCACCCTCGAGTTCTTCACCGGCGCACTCCACCACGCGGTCTTGCCGGCAGCGTCGTTCATCGTGACGACGTGGGGTGGGTTCGCCCTCGGGATGCGCGGAAACAGTATTCAGGTGCTCGGGAACGACTACATCCGAGTCGCGAAGCTCCGTGGTCTCTCGGACCGGCGGATCGCGCTTCGGTACGTTGGCCGTAACGCCATCCTTCCGATGTGGACGAGCTTTCTCATCACCGTCGGCTTCATGTTTGGCGCATCGATCATTCTGGAAGAGATATTCACGTACCGTGGGATTGGATACTACATGTTCGACTCGATCGAAAACAGAGATTATCCCGTGATGATGGGGACGTTCCTCGTCATCACGGTCAGTGTCGTTATCGCGGTGCTCGTCGCCGATATCACGTACGGAAAACTCGACCCACGTGTTGAGTCAGGAGGTGGCGATGAGTCCTACTGACGACGGCTCGGAGAAGTCGACCGACGGCGGAACGGGCGACATCTTCGACTTCGAGGCCACCGAGGAAATCTCGACGTCCCAGCGGTATCGGGAGTTCTTCCACGAGGCGTTCTACCTCCCTGCGCGGGAGGCGTGGCGTGACTGGCGAATGAAGGTGGGGCTCGTCCTCATCTTCGGATACCTGTTCATGGGACTGGTCGCCTGGATCTCGGGATCGAATTTCGGGGTTCTGGCCGACGTGACCATCATCGAGTCACCGCGTTCCAATCAGTTCGGAGGGTTCGAGTTCAACAACGAGGGACCGTTCCAGAGCTGGGACTACCCACTCGGGACCGATTCGACTGGGCGTGACATCTTCGGCGCGATCGTGTACGCGACGCCGGACATGTTGAAGATGACGTTCGCCGGCGGTGTGTACGTCGTCGTCGTCGCCACCGTTGTCGGAACCGTCGCCGGATACAAGGGCGGACGCGTCGACTCCGTCCTCACGACGATTTCGGACATCGTGATGACGGTTCCCGGACTGCCGCTGGTCATCGTCCTCGCGACCATGATCGACCCACGGAATCCGTGGATCATCGGTCCGCTCCTCGTCATCGGATGGTGGGCCGGGCTGGCTCGGACGATCCGAGCACAGGTACTCTCGATCCGCGAAGAGTCGTACGTGGAGGCCTCACGAACGATGGGTATCTCCACGCGTCGAATCATCCAGAAAGACATTATGCCAAACTTGATGCCGTACATCATGGTGAACTTCGTGATGTCGTCACGACAGGTCATCTTCAACGGCGTCGGGTTGTACTTCCTGGGGATTCTGGCCCACGGCTCCTACTCCGACAACTGGGGCGTAATGATGCAGTTCGCGTACACACACGCGAGTGCACTGCTCATTCCAGAACGCTCCTACCAACTGCTCATGCCGATGGCTGCGATCGTCGGACTCTCGTTCGGCCTGATCCTGTTCTCACAGGGGACCGATCGACTGTTCAACCCTCGCGTCAGACAGCGTGGGACGGGGTCGACCGAACAGGATGGTGAAGAAGACGAAATGACGACAACGATCACATAATGAGCACACACGAAACCTCACAGACGGCTAGTACGGAGGTCCCCGATGTGGCGGATCCGATTCTCGAGATCCGTGACGCCGAGGTCTACTTCGATATGGACCGCGGTGTCTCCCGGGTGCTCGACAACGTCTCGGTCGACATCGAACGAGGTGAAGTCCTCGGAATCGTCGGAGAGAGCGGCAGCGGGAAATCGATGCTCGCATCCGCGCTCCTCGACGCTGTCGTCGACCCGGGCATCCTCTCGGGACAGATCACGTATCACCCCGGAGACGGCTCGTCCGTCGACGTACTCGGACTGGAGAAAGAACAACTCAGACAGCTCCGCTGGGAAGACATCTCGATGGTCTTCCAGGGGGCGATGAGTTCGTTCAACCCGACGATGAAGGTCGGTGGCCACTTCGAAGAGACGCTGGAAGCCCACGATTACGACGTCGACGCAGGGATGGAACGTGCTCGCGAACTCCTCTCGGATCTCTACCTCGAGCCCGAGCGGGTTCTCGATTCCTTCCCGCACGAACTCTCGGGTGGGATGCAACAGCGGGCACTGATCGCGCTTTCGGTCGTCCTCGAGCCAAACGTATTGGTGATGGACGAGCCGACGGCGGCGCTGGATTTACTGATGCAGCGTTCGATCCTCTCGCTGTTAGAAGATCTCAAAGAGAAGTACGATCTGACGCTCATCTTCATCACACACGACCTGCCGCTTATCGCCGAGTTGGCGGACAGGCTCGCCGTGATGTACGCGTTCGAACTGATCGAGATCGGGACGTCCGACGAAATTCTCGGGGATGCGGCTCATCCCTACACTCGGTCGCTGTTGAACGCGACGCCGAACCTCGACGCGCCCCTGTCGGAAATGCAGGCGATCGAAGGATCGGCACCGGACCCGGTGAACGTTCCGAGCGGCTGTTCGTACCATCCCCGCTGCCCACTCGCCGACGAAGAGTGCGTGTCGGAAGATCCCGAATTCCGACCGACGTTCACGGAGAACCACCAGGCCGCCTGCTTCCACTGGCAGGACTCGGCCGAGGTGATCCCGTTCAACATAGAGCGGTCGGATACCAGCGAGGTGGACGATGAGTAACGACGAACCACTGATCTCGTTGAACGAGGTCGAAGTCCACTTCGAGGAGAAACCGGGTATGTTCGACTTCTTCCACGATCCAGACGTCGTCCGTGCCGTCGACGGCGTCTCACTGGACATCCACGAAAACGACGTCGTCTGTCTGGTCGGCGAGTCCGGGTGTGGGAAGACGACGCTCGGGAAGACGTCGATTGGACTCCAGCGTCCAACGGGCGGAAGCGTCACGTACAGAGGCCAAAACATCTGGGACGCGAAAGACAAGAAAGGCGACGTCGATATCCCGTACAAGGATATCCGTCGATCGCTCCAGATCATCCATCAGGACCCGGGGAGTTCGCTCAATCCGAACCGGCGAGTGATGAAGATCCTGGAAGCACCGCTTCGACGCTGGCACAAGGAGATGAGTGCCGGTGACAGGCGAGAACAGGTGCTGTCGATGCTCGAGCGTGTCGGCATGACGCCGCCAGACGACTACGCGGGTCGATACCCCCACCAGCTTTCGGGCGGGGAAAAACAGCGTGTCGCGCTCGTCCGGGCACTGCTGATGGACCCGGACGTCATCCTCGCAGACGAAGCGATTTCCGCGCTGGACGTCTCGCTTCGCGTCGAGATGATGGATCTGATGTTGGAACTGCAAGAGCAGTTCGATACGTCGTTCGTCGCGGTCTCTCACGACCTCTCGAACGCACGGTACTTCGCCGCCCACGGCGGTGGACGGATCGGTGTGATGTACCTCGGTCAGCTGGTCGAGGTCGGTCCAGCAGAGGAGATCATCAACAATCCGAAACACCCCTACACGAAGGTGCTTCGGTGGGCAACACCGAACCTCAAAGACGAGGATGCCGGTGAGCCGCCGGTCCGAAAGATCGACATTCCGGACCCGAAGAATCCGCCGACGGGATGTCGGTTCCACACCCGTTGTCCAGAGGCTCGCGAGGCCTGCAAACGGGAGCATCCTCCCGCGTACGAGGTCGGTGACGATCACAAGACCGCCTGCTTCCGGGAGGATCCCGATCACGAGTACTGGGAGAGTTCGGAACTCACGGACGACGGCGAAACGACGCCCAGTGCGGCATCGTCCGACTAACGCACTCGTCGAACATCGGTGTTCGACGACTTTTCTCGATCCGCGCTTCGATTCACATGATGCCGTCGTTTGGTTGACGATATCAAACGGCCTTGTTCTCTGTTAGAGAACGACTGTTCTGTTTAGAAAAAGAGAGACAGTCCTCTTGAAGTGAGGTCGATTCCACCCGTTCGGACGCGAACAGCTGACCGGGTAGTAGAGAGAACGGCGAAGCGCTTGATATAGTCAAACACAATCGGCGGTTCACGAATATTCTCGAGGGATGCGAGCTGTATCCGGACACACTCTATTAGCGGAGAAAATCTCCAGTTTTAAGTATTGTCCGACGAAGTAATAACGGATGACTGTACGAGAACGTTCTCCGGAAGGGGACCAGACGACTCGAGCAGCAGAACTGATCGACGAACTCACCCTCTCGGAGAAGGTCGGTCAACTCGTCGGAACGTACATCGGCTCGATGGACCGCGATATCAGTATCGAGGAGGCCAAAGAACTCGTCGTCGACTCGCACGTCGGGACGGTCGCGGCGTTCGGCATCGGTGTCTCTCTCTACCACGACGCCGAACGGGTGACCGAACTGGCGAACGAACTCCAGCAGACTGCACTCGAGGAGACGCGACACGGGATTCCACTCCTGTTGCCGGTCGACGCCGTTCACGGCCACGCCTACGTCAATCAGGCGACGGTCTTTCCGCACGGACTGGGGATGGCCGCGACCAGGCGAGACGAGTTCGCAGAGACCGGTGGCGAGATTACGGCAGCCGAGATGCGTGCGACCGGTGCGAACCTCAACTACGGACCGACGTGTGACGTCGCGCGTGATCCCCGATGGGGTCGGACGTTCGAGACCTACGGTGAGAGCCCATTGCTCTGTGGGTCGTTCGCCTCGGCAGCGATCCGCGGGTTGGAGTCGCCAACGGACGGGCCGCGAGTCGCGGCGACGGCCAAACACTTCCCGGCGTACGGTGAGCCCGAGGCGGGCGAGGACGCCGCCGTCGTCGATCGGTCGGCGAGTACTATCCACCAGCTGTTCGTTCCGCCGTTCGAGAAGGCCATCGACGCGGGCGCGTCGGTCGTGATGCCGTGTTACAACTCGATCGACGGGGAGCCAGCGCACGGCTCGAGGCGATATCTCACCGAACTCTTGCGCGAGCAACTGGGTTTCGACGGGGCCGTGCTCTCGGACTGGGGCGGGATCGATATGCTCCACGAGGACCATCGAGTGACGGCCTCACAGCGAGACTCCGGCCGACAGGCGATTCAGGCCGGGCTCGACCAGATCTCGATCGGTCGAGAGGAGTACGCCGACCACCTCGTCTCGCTGGTCGAAGACGGCGAACTGGCCGAAGAACGGGTCGACGAGGCCGCACTTCGCATTCTCGAGTTGAAGGAGGAGCTGGGACTGTTCGAGGACCCGTTCGTCGACGTCGAGACGGTGACCGACGAGGTCGGAACCCCGGAGCACCGGTCGGTCGCACGAGCGGTCGCTCGCGAATCCCAGACGTTGTTACAAAACGAGGACGACCTGTTGCCCCTCTCGCGCGAACTCGACTCGATTCTGGTGACGGGACCGAACGCGGACTCGTTACGCCACCAGTACGGCGGCTGGAGCGTCCAACACCCCGAGGAGGATTCCGGCGTGACGGTCAGAGACGGGATCGAATCGGCCGTCGGAGACGAGACGACCGTGCGGTACGAACAGGGGGCGACGATGACCGAGACGGTCGACCTCGAGGCCGTCGAGGAGGCTGCAACGGAGTCGGACGTCGCCGTCGTCACCGTCGGCGAGAACTGGTACTTCCACGAGTTCGGACCGCAGGACGTCGCTGGCGAGACCGAGACCTACCCGACACGGTCACAGCTGTCTCTCTCGGACGCCCAGCAGGAACTGCTCGAGACCGTCCACGCGACCGGCACACCGGTCGTCCTCGCGGTGATCGCGGGGCGGCCGTTGACGATCGAGTGGGCCGCGGACAACGTTCCGGCGATTCTCTACTCGTATTACCCGGGTAGCGAAGGCGGACGCGCAATCGCGGACGTGCTGTTCGGTGACCACAACCCGTCCGGCCGACTCCCGATCAGTGTCCCTCGTTCTGAGGGCGATCTGCCGACACGGTTCAATCACTTCGCGCATCCGACCCCGATCGGCGACGACGAACATCCCGACACGTACGATCCGCTGTTCGCGTTCGGCGACGGGGAGAGCTACACCGAGTTCGACTGCAGAGACCTCGAGGTCTCGGCTTCGACGATCGGTCCCGCAGAGTCCGTCGATGCGACGATCACCGTCGAAAACGTCGGCGACCGAGCCGGCGCTCACGCGCTCGATTTCTTCCTGATCGACGAGGTCAGTTCGCGTGTCCGACCCGTTCGCGAGCACGTCGCGTTCACGAAGGTCGATCTCGAGCCCGGGGAGTCGACGACAGCGACGATAACGATCCCGAACGAGGCGATGGCAGTAACGGATTCCTGCGGTCGAACGGCGGTCGAATCCGGCGCGTTCGAACTCATCTGCGAGGGTGAATCGACGACGTTCTCGATTCGATAAGGAATCCGAGGATGTGAACGGCCTACAATTACTGGGAATCACGTGATCGTCGTGGTCTGATTCAGTGTCGAGGCGAGAAACGGAGTAGAAGACGATCGTATGACATGATCGAGAGTGGCCACACGATGAACGTTCAGTTTCCAGTAAGTGATTGGAGTATTATATATAAGTGGATGTAAAATGATTTCTGGGAAATAAACCGCTAGAAGAGATCCGGATCACAGAGATAGTAGTCTGATTAAATAGAGATAAGATAAGTGATTCTTTTGCTAGTCGCCGGCGACGAGACCGAGAAGTGGGAGATTCGGTCGATCCGAAAAGAGGCGGGTTCCGAATCGTGTCCTCGTCGAGTCGGTGGCCAACCGATCGGCGTCGGAAACGAAATAGGATACTGAATTACACTCCTATGTTTGTAATGTTGTGGTCACGTGAGAACTGCTTCGATGTACTCTCGAAGTTAGGAGATGAGATGATCTCGATCAGTATGACAGGATTCACAGATACATATAAAAAATATATATTTATGTTGTCTGGGCCGGCATAGTAGTCGAGCCATTGGGGCAGAGAGCGACGATTTAGCGACTACAACGTCTGAACGTGTGAGAAAGGTGAGAATCACACCGACGATCGTCTCGAGTATCAGACGCTCTACGAGAGACCATCCGAATCGACAACGGCCCGTCTCATGGGCTGAAGAGCGGATTTGTGACAGATACGTTGTCGAAGCGGAGATGAAAACAGGGGTGGAATAATCTCTTACTACAAATATACGAATCATTCTATTAGTGAGTATTCCCCAGTTTTTCAGAATGTTTCTAGAGGGCAAGTGGATAGAAACCGCACGAGAGAGAGGGGAGCGAAACGGACCGGCACTCGAATCCAGATACCGAGAGGGTATCACGGGAGCGACTGACCGCCAATCCGTACCTGATCGCACAGCAGTCCTGCGATCAGTACGTGACGTTTCAGTTGTTACGACGGTCGGACGATTCTGGCGCCGGAGTGAGTGCACCGGAGTCGACCATCTCTTCGAGGGGATTGTCGTCGATTTCGAGGGGGAAGTCCACTCGCGCGCGGCGGCGAACCGACTCGTAGCCGCCAAAGAGGATTTCGGCCGTCTTGAGACCGTGTTCGCCACTGAGCTGGGACGTCTCTCCCGTTCGGAGGGCATCGACAGCGTTCGAGATCGAGCGATCCTGGAACGGTGAGCCAAAGCGGTCCTCGTTCCCGCTAGATGGCGCCCAGTGCATGTTCTCCTCGCCGACGTCGACCTCCTCGCACGTACCGTCTCGAGATAACTCGAGCATCGGCCCGTCTTCGACGTCGATACGGATCGTGCCCTCGGTTCCCCGAAGGACGAACGCGGCGTCGGTCAGCGAGGCGCTCTCGCCGGTCGCCATCACGCCGTGGACGCCGTTGTCGTAGCGCCACTGTGCCCACATCTGATTCTCCTGGTGGGCACCGAACCGAATATCCTCCTCTCGGTAGTCGAGCTGTGCGATGACCCACTCCGCTGGATGTTCGTCGTTGAACATCCCCGCGAGGTCGACGGTGTGTGCACCCGTATCGAAAAAGTCACCCCAGCCGATCTCGACCCGCTCTAGGTCACCGATCGCCCCCTCGTCGAGCAAGCGGTTAGCCTCGGTGAACGGACGGCCGAAACGACGCTGTCGGTTGAACGTGAGCTGGACGTCTCGTTCGTTGCAGGCCTCTACCATTCGCGTCGCGCTCGCGAACGTGTGGGCCATCGGCTTCTCGCAGTGAACGGCGTCGACGACGCCGCTGTCGGCACAGCCGACGACGATCTCTTCGTGGATCGACGGCGGAACGGTGACGCTCACGAGATCCGGTTCGACCGTCTCGAGCATCTCGGTGTAGTCTTCGAAGATGCCGTCGTCGTCGATATCGAACTCGCCGGCGAACGCCTCGGCGTTCTCGCGAACGATGTCCGCACACGCGACGACGCGACAGTGGTCGTTGTTCCGGTAGGCCTCGGCGTGACGGTAGCCCATAGCGAATCCCTCGACGGTCGGATTGGTCGGATCCGGACCGGTGCCGACGATTGCGACAGTAAACTGACTCACGATGATCACGATAGAATATCCAGCAAAATAGACGTGTCGTTCGGCACTCGTTTCGATTCGGACACCGGTTCCCACTGTCGATCGAGTTGTTGATCTGTACGCTCAACGGGAGTCGTACTCGAAATCGAGCGCCACCGACTGAGACTGGACGGCAGACTCGTAGGCCGCCTCGATCACGCGAATATCGGCCACGCCGTCGTCACCGTCGGGCTCGGGTTCGGTTCCCGTGAGCACACAGTAGCCGAAGTAGTCGAACTCCTCGCGGACTTCGTCGACTGGTTCACCGGTGTACTCCATACGCATGTCGCCGCTCTCGACGACCATTTTGTGAGGAACGATCCCACCAAATGGGGAGGATATCGAAATCATCCCGTCGGTGCCGACTAACTGAAGTTGACTACTCGCGTGAGCGTTGAAGCTCGCCGTACACGACGCGGTCGTTGCCGTCGGGAACGTGAGTTGGAACGCGACGTGTTCGTCGACTGCCGCGAAGGCATCGTCGAGCGAGTGGGTACACGCGTAGACCGAGACCGGATCACAGTCGAGGAGGTATCGCGTCGTGTTCAGCGGATAGACACCGAGATCGACTAACGCGCCACCACCCGCGAGGTCGTCGTCGAGCCGCCACGAGTCCGGCCTGGCGTGCTCGAGTAACGGATGTGAAAAGCTCCCGTGGATCTGGACGACGTCACCGACGACGCCATCCCGAACGAGTTCTCGCGTTCGTCGCACCGTCGGCTCACACTGTAACCGGTAGGCGGTCATCAGGGTCACGTCGGCCTCCCTGCAGGCGTCGACGATCTCTCGAGCGTCGTCGACGGTCGTCTCGAGTGGCTTCTCGCAGATGACGTGTTTGCCCCGTTCGGCGGCGGCGACCGCGTACTCCCCGTGGAGCGCGTTGGGCGTCGCGACGTACACCGCGTCGTATGCGTCCTCGACGGCCCCCGCGAGGAAGTCGTCGTAGTCGATCACGTGCTCGACGCCGAAGGACTCGGCGACGTCCGCCGACCGATCCGGTGACCCGCTGACGAGGACGGTCGTCTCACAGTAGGTTCCCGACTCGATGCCGGGAAGTGCACGGTTGCGTGCGAACCCACCGACCCCGACGATCGCGATCCGGACGGCCCCGTCGACCGATTCGACTTCCCAGTCCCGTTCCGTGAACGCCGCGAAGTAGTCCTCGAGTGCCATACGCGAGCGTACGTCGACCAGCGTCAAAGGGTTCGCTTACGGTGTGTGAACTATCACGCCGGAGAATACGAGAGAAAGGTCTTCAATCTCACGTCCGACTACCGAAAATCGAACGGTGACGAGATAGCACGAGTAGTAGCTACCGAACCACTCGGTTGAAGGAAAAATGTTTTCAATAGTGGCGTGTGACGTTGATGTACCTACAGGTGACGTGAATGGTCAAAATGGAAACTGCGGAGATCGAGACCGATTTGAGTCTCTTCAAGTACGACAACCTCGAGCAACTCCCGCCTCGGTATCGGGAGCTCGACGAAGCGGAGCGAACGGCCCGGATCGAGGCGGCGCTCGAAGAGTTGGGCGACGACGTCGTCGTGTTGGGTCACAACTACCAGCGACGGGAGATCGTCGAGCACGCCGATTTCATCGGTGACTCCTACCAGCTCTCGAAGGAGGCCGCCGAGGCCGACGCCAAGTACGTCATCTTCGGCGGCGTGACGTTCATGGCCGAGTCAGCGGATATCATCACGGACGACGATCAGACGGTCATCCTCCCGAGTATGGAGGCGTCGTGTCCGATGGCCGGCATGGCCGAAGCGCTGCAGGTCGACGCCGCCTGGGCGGAGATCACCGCGGCAGCACCCGACGAGAATATCATTCCGATCACCTACATGAACTCCTACGCCGATCTGAAGGCCTTCTGTGCGAGTCAGGGCGGACTCGTCTGTACCTCCTCGAACGCCCACCGCGCCTTCGAGTGGGCCTTCGAGCGCGGCGACAAGGTGCTGTTCTTGCCCGACAAGCACCTCGGTGAGAACACCGCCTACAGACTGGGGATGGAAGACGCCATCGCGGAGTGGGACCCGTGGGACCCCGAAGGCAAGGACGCCGATGAAGTCGCCCAGTCCGATATCGTCCTCTGGGACGGCTACTGTCAGGTTCACGAACGGTTTCGCGTGGATCACGTCGAACAGATTCGCGAAGCGAACCCAGGTGCAAAAATCATCGTCCACCCCGAGTGCCGGCGCGAGGTCGTCGAGGCCGCGGACAAAGCCGGCTCGACGGCCGAAATCTGTCGCACCGTCGAGGAGGCCGATCCCGGAGACACCTGGGCGATCGGCACGGAGATCCACCTGACGAACCACCTCCAGCGCTGGCACCCCGACGTGAACGTCCTCCCGCTGTGTGGCGACGCCTGCATGGACTGCAACGCCATGCGCCAGATCGATCCCAATTACCTCACGTGGGTCCTGGAGGAACTCGTCGCGGGACGCGAGCGAAATGTCATCGAGGTCGCCCCCGAAGAGAAAGAACTGGCCGGCGTGGCCCTCGAGCGGATGCTGGAGGTCTGAGATGAGCGACCAAGAGTACGAAACTGCGGACGTCCTCGTCGTTGGCAGCGGGATCGCTGGCTGCGCCGCGGCGCTGGGTGCCGCTCGAGACGGTGCCGACGTCCTCGTCCTCACGAAAGCCGAACGCCCCGACGGTGCGAGCACTGATTGGGCCCAGGGCGGGATCACGACGACTCGGGGCGACCCCGAGTCGCTCAAGCGGGACATCCTCGCGGCCAGCGACGGGACCGCCGACCTCGACGCCGTCGACGTCCTGGTCGAGGACGCCGACGAGGCCGTCGAGGACGTGCTCGTCGACACGCTCGAGATCGGGTTCGATTCGGTGGGCGAAGGGGCGACCGACGACAGTCACGATGGCGGTGTGGTGACCACGGACTTCGACTACGCCCGTGAGGCTGCCCACTCCGAACCGCGCATCTTGCACGTCGACGCCTCGACCGGGACGCACATCCTGCGGCCGTTCTTGCACTACCTCGATTCACACGATCGAGTCGAGATTTGGGAGGATACCGCCGCACTCGAGTTGCTCACACACGAGGGGCGGGTCCACGGCGTGCTTTCGGACGAAGCGCCGCAGGGACACCCGATCTACGCCGGAACGACCATCCTCGCGACCGGCGGGGTCGGCGCGCTCTACACGCGTTCGACGAATCCCGAGGACGCAACCGGCGACGGCATCGCGATGGCTGCTCTCGCGGGTGCGGCAGTCGAGGACATGGAGTACGTGCAGTTTCACCCCACGGCGTACGCTGGCGAGGAGCCGTTCTTGCTGTCGGAAGCCCTCCGTGGTGAGGGAGCGCTGTTGCGAAACGCCGACGGCGAGCGATTCATGCCGGACTACCACGAGGACGCGGAACTCGCACCGCGGGACGTCGTCGCACGTGCGGTCGACCGCGAACGCGAGCGAACGGGCGAGGTCGTCCTCGACGTCTCGCCCCTCGAGTTCGAGGCCGAGTTCCCGGACCTCGCGGCGAAGTGTCGCGACCAGGGGATCGACGGCGAGGAGATCCCGGTCGCGCCCTGCGAACACTTCCTGTGTGGCGGGATCGACGTCGACGAGGACGGCCGGACGTCACTGGATCGGCTCTACGCCGTCGGGGAGTGCTCCCGGACCGGCGTCCACGGCGCGAACCGACTCGCGAGTACGAGCCTCCTCGAGGGACTCGTTTGGGGGCTGCGCGCGGGTTCGGATGCGGCTAATCGAGACACCGACCCCGAAATCGTCGAGGCTCCGGAACTGCGCAACAGCGATCCCGACCTCCCCGAACGGTTCGCGACCGAGAAGGCGATCCGACTGAAACGGACGATGGACGAGTCCCTCGGCTTAGAGCGAGTTCCCGACGAGGTCGCCCGCGCCAGTGGCGTCTTGCGGCGACTCAAAGGCGAGGTCGACGCCTACATCCGGACGCGGACGGCTCGAGACCTCTACGAACTCAGGAACGCCAGCGTCACTGCGCTGTTGATCGCGCGCGCGGCGAGCGAAAACGACGAGTCGAAGGGGTGTCACTACGTGGTCGGCGAGAAACGGGGCGACACTGAACCGCCGAAAACGGGACCGGCAAACGACTGACGAGACACAGAGTACATCATGATCACCGACACCGACATCGAACGCTGGCTCCGCGAGGACGTCGGCCACCACGACGTCACCAATCAGGTCCCCGGCGAGACGACCGGTCGTCTCGTCGCGAAAGAGGCGGGGACGGTCGCCGGCCTCGAGGCCGCCGGCGCCGTCTTCGAATACCTGAGCTGTGACGTGACCGAAACGCTCGAAGACGGGACGCGAGTGGAGGCTGGCGAACGGGTCCTGAGAGTCGAGGGACCCGCTCGAGACGTCCTTCGCGGGGAACGCGTCGCGGTCAACCTCGCGGGACACGCCTCGGGGATCGCCACCCGAACGCGGCGGGTCGTCGACGTCGCACGAACCGACTCCGACGACGTCCGAATCGCCGCGACCCGCAAGACGACGCCTGGCCTCCGCGGGCTCGAGAAGCGCGCGGTCGTCGCCGGCGGCGGCGACACTCACCGCCTCGATCTCTCGCACATGGTGATGGTAAAGGACAATCACGTCACCGAAATGGGCCTCGAGGGAGCGATTTCTCACTTCCGTGAACGCGTCTCGTTCGCGACGAAGATCGAAGTCGAGGTCGAGACGGTCGCGGACGCGTCGCGAGCCGCCGCGGCGGGTGCAGATATCGTCCTCCTCGACAACATGCACCCGGCAGCGGTACGGGAGGCCGTCGAGGCGCTCGCGGAGTACCCGCACGTCCTCGCGGAGGCCAGCGGCGGGATCACCCTCGAGACCGTCTCCGCGTACGCGGCGACGGGCGTCGACGTTATCTCGATGGGGAGTCTGACCCACTCGGCGCCGTCGCTCGATCTCTCTTTCTACACCGGCTCGAACGGAGACGCGAGTGCGAACACGGACGAGTCCGAACGCTGAGGCGGCTGCAACCGCGAGCGAGTGAGTTTTTCCGCTCGCACTCGAACGAGTCGGGTGATGGCAACCGAGACGATCCGCACCTGCGACGAACACGAGCTCTTCTCGGGTGACCGATGTCCCGCCTGCGAGACACGTGGGACGCAACTGCTCTCGGGCGAACGCCGACGTCAGCTCTCGAAATATATGAGCGGTGCGCTCAGACACTTCCCCGAGGACGCCGGACTCGACCTCGACGAACGCGGCTGGACCGACTACGACGCTCTCGTCGCCGCGGTCGACGAGAAATACGTCTGGGCGGACGAGAGTCACGTCGAGGGAGTGATCGCGACCGATCCGAAGGGGCGGTTCGAACGGACGGACGCGGACGACGACGGCAAGAACGGCCGCGTCAGAGCTGCCTACGGCCACTCAGTCGGCGTCACGCTCGAGCCGAGCGAGGCGCCGGTTCCCGACGAACTCTTTCACGGAACCGCTCCGAAGGACGTCGGCTCGATTCGGAACGAAGGCTTGCGACCGATGTCACGCCAGCAGGTCCACCTCTCCGCGGACCGTAAGACGGCGGTGAGCGTCGGGCGTCGTCACGCGGACGATCCGATCGTGTTCGCCGTCGACGCGGCGGCGATGCTCGCGGACGGCCACCGGATCGCGAAACGGGGGAGTCAGACGTACACGACCGATCGCGTGCCGCCGGACTACCTCGAGCGGGTCTCCGACGATCCGAATTCGTGAGCCCGGGACGCCGGCTGGAAAAGCCGCTCAGAGCAACGCCGAGCTGAACCACACCGCCAGCGAGAACGCGCCCATACCGAGACCGATTCCGACGAGCGAGACGGTAGAGCGCGTCACGGCGGTCCGGGCGGTTGCGAGGAATCCATCGGCGTCGCCGTACTCCGGGAGGACACCCCTCGAATCGAGGGTGAAGAGACCGAACAGGCCCGAGAATACGAGCCCGATGCCACCGAAGAGCGTCGGGGAGATCTGACCGTCGACCAGCAGAACCCCGAACGCGACCGCGGGGACGACGACCGTCAGCGCCAGTCCGACGACGAGCAGCGTCCCCCGAATTCGCGTCGTCAACGGATCAGCGAGCGGTTCCGATCCGTCCGTCGGAACGGATACGCCCGCCGCAGACAGCGCCGACCGGACGCGATGTCGATCGCCGTCGGGAACCGCCACCCAGCTCGGCGTCGTCTCGGCCCAACCGCCGGTGACGACGACCGTGACGTCGAGTCCGGGGAGGGATACCGTACGGACGCGCTCGAGCGTCGAGCAATCGATTTCGACGGTGGCGTCGTCCGGTGAGCGAACGTCGTCGACGGCGATCACTCGTCGATCCGGATCGAGTTCGTACTCGATTCGGGCTGCTCCTCTGGACGTAAGCCAGACGAAAAGCAGGGACAGCGACCAGCCGATTACGGCGAACTCGAGTGCGGTCGGTCCGACCGCGACGACCGCAGCGTAACCGGCGAGCGGGAGGGCGACGAACAGCAGGGAGAACAGCGAGACGGGTAGTCCAGCGAGCGTCACTGCGACGCGGCCGGGGAACCGCGCAAGACCGTGGCGGTCGAGAGACCAGGAGGTCGGGGACATGTTGTCAACGAAAGAGACAGTACGTGAAATACCTGTCGAGGTCGCCGTCGACTGCCTGTCTGTGACTACCAAGGCAAGGGCGATCGGACTCGTTCGACACGCCCTGCGATCGTCCGCCGAGAAGGGGCAACGCGAACCGCCAGGAAAAGGTCGAACACCCTCGCTACCGGATACCGTCCCATGGCCGACCACGATCACGAGATCCTCGTTCCACACACCTACTCGGCGGAGACGAAATCGACCCTCGAGTCCGAACTCGCAGATCTCGAGGGCGCCACACTGACGATCGCCGAGACGGCGGACGAAACCCTGTCGGGCTTCGAGACGGCGACGGTCGCGATTACGCCCCGGCTCCCGGAGGAGTGGCTCGAGCGCGCGACCGACCTCGAGTGGGCCCAGGCGACCAGCGCTGGCGTCGACCACTACGACCTGGACGCACTCTCCGAACGAGGGATCGTCCTGACGAACGCGACGGGCGTTCACGCCCAGCCGATCGCCGAACAGGTGCTGGGCGCGATGCTGTCGTTCGAACGCGAGTTCCTTCGGGCCCGCGACCAGCAGCGCGAGGGAGTCTGGCTCCGAACTGAGGGCGGCGAACTCGCGAGCAAGACCGTGGGCGTCGTCGGCCTGGGTGCGATCGGTGGCCGAGTCGCGGAACTCGCCTCGGCGATCGGCTCGCGGGTGGTCGGCACCAAGCGCGATCCCTCGAGCGCGCCCGACACGGCCGATGCGGTCTACCCGCCCGACGAACTGGACGAGGTGCTCCGCCGGGCCGACTACCTCGTCCTCGCCTGCCCGCTCACCGAGGAGACCCGCGGCCTGATCGACGGCGCGGCGCTCGAGACGATGCCCGACGAAGCGGTGCTGGTGAATATCGCCCGCGGCGAGGTCGCCGATCAGGAGGCGCTGGTAGAGGGACTTCAACAGGGCCGGATCGCGGGCGCCGCGCTCGACGTCTTCGCCGAGGAGCCCCTTCCCGAGGAGTCGCCGCTATGGAACCTGCCGAACGTGCTCCTCACGCCCCACATGGCCGGCTCGACGCCTCACTACTACGAGCGGATCGGCGACATCTTCCGGGAGAACTTCGAGTGCTTCGCTGACGGCGACCTCGAGGGGATGCGAAATCGGATCGTGTGAGGTTAAGACGAGAGCGCGACCACTCGAACGCATGGAACGGCGAACCATCACCTCGGGAACCGAGTGGGAATCGACCGTCGGCTACGCGCGAGCCGTCGTCGCCGACGGCCGGGTCCACGTCTCCGGAACCACAGCGACCGACGATACAGGAGCGATCGTCGGCGAGGACGACCCGTACGAACAGACGCGACGGGCGCTCGAGAACGTCGCGTCGGCCCTCGAGCAGGCGGGGGCGAGTCTCGAGGACGTCGTCCGGACGCGCATGTTCGTCACCGATATCGACGATTGGGAGGCGATCGGCCGTGCCCACGAGGAGTGTTTCGGGGAGATTCGACCGGCGACGAGTATGCTCGAGGTGGGGCGGCTCGTCGATCCGGCGATGGTCGTCGAAATAGAGGCGGAGGCGGTCGTTTCCGAGGGAGAATGAGAGAGAAGACGCGTGGGAGAGACCGGCGACCGCTCCCGAAGTCCGAAGGTCGCCCTCTCGAGCAGACCGTGGTAACCGTCGATCGCTCGAGATCTGCGATCACGTCACAGACGTTCGTTAGCAGCCATACCTCCATCGAGTCTTCGAGAAGGTGTGGAATAGATTACAGAATGCGTAAATAACGGCCAGCCGTATCTATCCGTATGTCGATCACCACCGACGACGATGTGCTCCACGGCCTTCCTCGTCTCGAGGGGACGCGCATCAGCGTTCTCGACGTCTACGATGCAGTGGTGGCTGCTGACAGGACGCCCGCGGAAGCCGCAAACGGGTTGGATATCACGCTCGGACAGGTGTACGAGGCGCTCGCATACTACTACAACAATCCCGACGAAATGCGTCGCGATCGCGAGCGACGAAAGAACGACCGAGCCGAATTCGACTCACGGGTCGTGAAACCGCCCGTCGAAGCGAACGATACTCGGTAACGATGGCTCGAGTGCAGTTTCTCGCCGACGAACATATTCCGGGTCCCTTCCTCACTGCAGTCGACTCACTCGGGTACGAAGTTCTTCGAGTGAAAGACGAATTTTCCGAAGGGACTGCTGATCGTCGGCTGCTCGAGTTCGGTCGGGAAACTGGCCGAGTCGTTCTGACGTGTGATACCCGATTTACCATCGTCGACAACGATATCGTCACCGATCACGGCGGCGTCATATACGCGGACCAAGCGTTTCTCCAGACGAATCCGGAAGACGCAGCGAACGGTATCGATCGAATCGCAACGACGATGCCGGCGGACGACATAATCGAGAACGAATTCTATCTGAGCGATTGGGTCTGAAGGCGGTGTCTGGTCTCTCGGATCAGTTCGCCGCGTCGATCGCCCGCTCGAGATCGGCGATCACGTCGTCGACGTCCTCGATCCCCACCGAAATGCGGACGAGGTCGTCGGTGACGCCGCTGGCGAGTTTCTCCTCCTCGGTGAGCTGCTGGTGGGTCGTACTCGCCGGGTGGATGATCAGCGTCTTCGCGTCGCCGACGTTCGCGAGCAGGCTGGCGAGGTCGACCTCGTTGCAGACCGTCTCGGCGGCCTCGTAGCCACCTTCGAGGCCGAACGTGATCATGCCGCCGAAGCCGCCTTCGAGGTACTGTTTCGCGTTCTCGTGGGTCTCGTGGCTCTCGAGTCCGGGATAGTTGACCCACGACACCGCGGAGTGGTCCTCGAGGAACTCGGCCACCGCCATGGCGTTCTCCGAGTGTTTTTCCATCCGAAGGGGAAGCGACTCGAGTTTCTGGAGGGTGACCCAGGCGTCAAAGGGCGACTGCTGGTTGCCCAAATCGCGCAGGCCGCGGGTCCGAGCGGCGATGGCGAAGGCCATCTCGCCGAAGGTCTCGTGGAAGTTGATGCCGTGATACGCGGGATTCGCCTCGGTGAGTTCGGGGTAGTCGCCCTCGTCCCACGGGAAGGTGCCGCCGTCGACCAGGATGCCGCCGACGGTGCTGCCAGCGCCGTGGATCCACTTGGTCGTCGAGTTCCAGACGAGGTCCGCACCGTGTTCGATCGGTCGGCACAGATAGGGCGTCGCGAAGGTGTTGTCGACGAACAACGGCACGTCGTTCTCGTGGGCGATATCGGCGATCCGCTCGATGTCGGGCGTTACGAGGGCTGGGTTGCCGATCGTCTCGAGGTGGACGAACGCGGTGTCGTCGTCGATCGCCTCCGCGTAAGCCTCGTAGTCGAGCGTGTCGACGAATTTCGTCTCGATACCTCGCTTCTCGACGGTGTGGGTGAGGTAGGTGTAGGTCCCGCCGTACAGCGAGGACGCCGAGACGATGTTGTCGCCGACGTCCGCGAGGATGAACGTCGCCAGATCGAAGGCGGCCATCCCGCTTGCGGTCGCGAGCGCCCCGACGCCGCCCTCGAGGGCTGCGATACGCTCCTCGAGCATGGCGTTCGTCGGGTTCATGATCCGCGAGTAGATGTTGCCGAACTCCTCTAACCCGAACAGGTTCGCGGCGTGTTCGGTGTCGTCGAAGACGTAGGAGGTCGTCTGATAGATCGGCGGTGCCCGCGCACCCGTCGTCGGGTCGGGGTCCTGTCCGGCGTGGACGCTGCGCGTTGCGAATCGGCGGTCGGCTGAATCGTCGTCTGCCATGAGGGGTACACTGACTCGAGGGTATGTAAAACTGCAGTCGAACGGCGGGGGGTTCGACGGCAGTCTCGGCCACGACTACGGTGACCTGTCGTACCGGTTCGGCGAGGCGAACACCGGGAGACCTATCCGGTCGTCGGTCCAGCCAGCCCACATGGAGACGACTCGCCACTTCACCGCCACCGTCTACATCGTCAACGACGGGGCCACGGCGCTGCACGACCACCGGCGGTTAGGGATCACGATCCCGCCCGGCGGCCACGTCGACCGCGACGAACTCCCACACGAGACGGCGATCCGCGAGTGTCGCGAGGAGACCGGCCTCGAGGCGACGATCCTCCCCGTCCGGGAGTCGCTCGAATCCGACGGCACGGGTGACCACGATCTCGCAGTCGAGACGGACACCGGCCGCTCGCTGCCCCAACCCAGACGCCAGATGCTCTACGATATCGACGTTCACGACGGCCGCGTCGCACACCAGCACGTCGATCACATCTACTACGCGACCGTCCCGAGCCGGGAGATCGACCCGGCCGACGGCGAGGTGAATGCGGACGGGTGGGCGTGGTACACGTCGGCGGACCTCCGGACCCGAAAGCGTGAGGACGAGATCGGAGGGCAGAGCGACAGTGACAGCGAGAGCGAAGACAGAAACAGAATCCAAAACGAGGACACGAACGAACCCGATCTCGAGGACGACGTCGTCACGCTCGGGCTCGAGGCGATCGAAGCGGCGCGGCGACTGTCCTGAGGTGATACGCGGGTCTGGAGGAGAATCAGCTCCGTCGGAGAATCCACGTCGGAGGAACCGGCGACTCGCTCGAGTCGCTCAGAAGATCGGCAACCCGACGAGCGCGTCCCGGAAAATGACGAGCGCGATGCCCGCCATCACGACGACGATCGTCCAGACCGTCATGATGCGCATTATTTCGCGGGTGAACTCTTCGTCGTCGCTGGCCATCAGTGATCCACTGCCGTTCGCGTCGTGGTCCATATCCCGACGTATTAACTCGTGTATTATATACTACTCGGTCAGTCTCGTTTGATCGAGTGTCAATCCCACACAACGGTTGCCGTCTCGAACGGCGATCGCACACCACACACCACGTGAGTACAGGATTCGTTCGCGAAGCCCCGACGCTAGCCGATTCTACTCGAGTAGTACCTCCCCGGTCATCTCCGGGGGTTGGCGAACGCCGATCAACTCGAGCATCGTCGGTGCGATGTCGGCGAGCGTGCCGCCGTCGCGGACCGACTTCCCGCCGCCGGTTCCGTCGGGTGCAAGGTAGACGAACGGCACGTCGTTGTACGTGTGGGCCGTGTGCGGTTCCTCCTCGGTCCCCATATCGTCCGCGTTGCCGTGATCAGCGGTGATCAGGACGTGTGCGCCGGCGGCCTCGAGCGCCTCTACGAGCCGTCCGAGTTGCGTGTCGACGGCCTCCACCGCTTCGACGGCGGCCCGGTAATCACCCGTGTGCCCGACCATGTCGGGATTGGCGTAGTTGAGCACCAGCACGTCGGGGTCGTCGGATTCGACGACAGAGATTGCGGTATCGGTCACTGCGGGCGCGCTCATCTCTGGCTGCAGGTCGTAGGTCGGGACGTTCGGACTCTCGACGATCTCCCGGCGCTCGCCCTCGAAGGCGACCTCGCGGCCGCCGTTCAGGAAGTAGGTGACGTGGGCGTACTTCTCGGATTCGGCGATCCGAAGCTGGGTCTTCCCCGCGTCCGCGAGCACCTCGCCGAGCACCTGTGTGGGCTGGTTCGGCGGGTAGGCGACCGGCAGGTCGAACGTCTTGTCGTACTCGGTCATCGTCACGATTTCCACCTCGGGCGCCTCGAGGTCGAACTCCCACTCCGGCCGGATGTTCGCCAGCATCCGGGTGAGCTGGCGGGCGCGGTCGGATCGGAAGTTGAACCAGACGACCGAATCGCCGTCCTCGAGCGCCGGTCCGTCCGTAATTAGCGTCGGCTCGACGAACTCGTCGGTCTCGCCGCGATCGTAGGCGTTCTCGACGGCCGCCACGGCGGAGTCGGCGGTCCACTCGCCCTCCCGCTCGACGATCGCGTCGTAGGCTCGCTTGGTCCGTTCCCAGTTCTGGTCGCGGTCCATCGCGTAGTATCGGCCCGTGACCGTCGCGACGTCGCCCGTTCCCGCCGTCTCCACGACGTCCTCGAGTTCCGCGAGGTACGCTCGGCCGCCGGTCGGCGAGGTGTCCCGGCCGTCGGTGATCGCGTGAGTGACCGCCTCGACGTCGCGGTCAGCGGCCATTCCGATGAGCGAGTGGAGGTGAAGGTGGTCGGAGTGAACGCCGCCGTCGCTGACGAGTCCGAGAAAGTGGACCGTCCCGTCGTTTTCCGTCGCGTGGTCGAAGGCAGCGTTGATCGCGTCGTTCTTCCGGAAGCTCCCGTCGGCCACCGAATCGGAGATTCGCGTGTACTCCTGGTGGACGACCCGCCCGGCGCCGATGTTGAGGTGGCCGACCTCGCTGTTTCCCATCTGGCCGTCCGGGAGGCCGACGCGTCGACCTTTGACGTCCAGTCTCCCCGAGACCCCCGCGGTGGTGAGCCGGTCGAACACCGGCGTATGGGCTGCTTCGACCGCGTTCCTCCCATCGTGCTCGCCGAGTCCCCAGCCGTCGAGGACGATCAGTGCCGCGTCCATGTGCGTGGCGTCGTCTGGGGAGCCTAATTAGCTGTCGTTCGACGCAGGACTCGGCCGAACGGTCGAGTGGTGTGTTCTACTCGAGGTCCGCAGTCGTGACTCCAGCCGGAAGCCACCGGCGTGAAAAACAGCCCGTCGCTCGAGCACAGAAGAGTCGACGCCGATGCCAGAGCCGACGCCGACCTGCGGCCGTCGCTCGAGCACAGAAGAGTCGACGCCGATGCCAGAGCCGACGCCGACCTGCGGCCGTCGCTACTCGAGGTCCGCAGAGTCGTCGTACGTCTCGGAACTCGAGCCGGTCTCGGAGTCGTCCGACTCCTCGTCGTCGGTTGCGTCTTTCGCCTTCGATTCGACGATCGCCTTCGCGCCTTTCTTCGCCACGACGACGCCGACGGCACCGCCGGTGCTGGCGACGACCGCCCCGGGAACGCCGTATTTCTTGTACCCGTACGTAGCAGCCTTCTTCCCAGCCGAGAGTGCACCAAGCATACGGCTCACGTAGCGCTCCACGAGGGGAACACACCGACCCTCCATACACAAGCGACTTATAAGTCGAATCCACGCCCGGCGAACGGAACGAGGCCGCGATACGTTGACATCGCTCCGAAGGTAGAGGCCCATTTATCCCACACGAGAGCGTGTACTGTTCTCATGACAGCCGAGTACGACACGGTGGACCACCGAGTGGCGGCCGACGAGACGACGGTTCACAGCACCTGGAACAACGAACTCGATCCAGTGTGTACGGTCGACCCAGGCGACGTCGTTCGACTCGAGTGTCGAGACGCGACGAATGGACAACTCGGCCCAGATTCGGCGGCCGCAGACGTCGCCGAACTGGATATCGACCCCGTTCACCCGTTGACCGGGCCGATCGCCGTCGACGGCGCCAGTCCGGGCGACGTCCTCGAGGTCGAACTCCTCGACCTCGAACACCGCGGGTGGGGATACACCCTCGTTCTTCCGGGGGAGATCGGACACGGATTGCTTCCCGATGGGTTCCCGGAGCCGGCGATACACGTCTGGGAACTCGACGACGACGCCGACGACGGCGTCTGTCGCTTCGTGAACGACATCGAAGTTCCACTGAACCCATTTCCCGGCATCGTCGGAGTGGCGCCTGCCGAAACGGGGACACACGGGACGTTTCCGCCGCGGTCCGTCGGTGGGAATATCGATATCAAACACCTCACGGCCGGATCGACGCTCTTTCTCCCCGTCGCGGTCGAAGACGCACTGGTTAGCGTCGGCGACTGTCACGCCGCCCAGGGAGACGGAGAGGTCTGCGGGACGGGAATCGAGGCCCCGATGTCGGTCACCTGCCGGTTCGACGTGCGCTCGGATCTGACGATCGAACAGCCGCAGTTCGAAACCGACGGCCCGTTCACGCCGACCGGTCGTGACGAACCGACGTTCGGGACCACCGGAATCGACGAGACGCTCCGAGGTGCGACCGAGAACGCCGTCAGTGGGATGATCGATCACCTCCACGAGGAGCGCGGACTCACGCGCGAACAGGCCTACATCCTCTGTTCGGCAGCCGTCGATCTGAAGATCAACGAGGTGGTCAACGCACCGAACTGGGTCGTCTCGGCGTACCTTCCCGAGAGCATCTTTCCCGAGGAACGCCGCCGGTGAGCGCGCGGAGACGCGTGCGAACGATCTACTAGTCGATCCTATAGTTTAAATCAGAGTGCGAACAGATAGTATTCTATGGGTTTGCATTTCAAGAAGGCGACGAGCATTTTCAGAAAAACGATGCCGTTCGTCCTGCTTCGACTGGGCGTCGGGCTCTTGCTCGGCGTTCTCACGATCGTTTACTTCGGAGTCATCGTCTGGCTCGGGTACAGACTCGTCGATGCGGGAACGATCTCCGGTTGGATCGCGATCGTCGGATTGCTCCTCTCAGTCGGCCTGTTCGTCTGGGGGTGGCGACTGTTCAGCAAGTACGTCCTCTACCTGATCAAAGCGGGACACATCGCCGTGATCGCACACATCGTCGAGACCGGCGACGTCCCGCCGAATCAGATCCAGTACGGAAAGGACCAGGTGAAAGAACACTTCACGGAAGCGAGCGCGCTGTTCGCCGTCGACAAAGTCGTCAAAGCCGTCGTCAAGCAGTTCAACAAGGGAGTGATTTCGTTCTCGAAGCTCTTCAGTTTCGTCCCGAGTCTGAAGAAGCTCGTCCGACTGCTCGGTGAGGCCGTCGCGCTCGCAGCCTCCTACATCGACGAGGCGATCATCGCCTACATGTTCGTCAACAGCGAGCAGAACCGCTGGCAGTCGGCCAGAGACGGCGTCGTCCTCTACGGGAAAAACTGGAAGCCAGTGCTCGCATCGACGATGCTGATCGTTGGCGGGCTGTACGTCGCTTCCTTCCTGCTCTTTCTGGCCTTCACGCCGATCGCAGGGATCCTCGGAAATCTCTCGAGTGCGTTCGAGATCGCTGGCTGGGCGGTCGTCGGCGGAATCACGCTCACGGTGTACACCGGCTTCCTCAAGCCGTGGGTGAAGACCGTCGTGATCACGACCTTCCTCGTAGAGATCGAGGGTGAGACGCCGGACAGCGAGACGGCAGACTGGATCGCAGGGAGATCGGATCGGTTCCAGGAACTCGCGAGCAAGGCCGAACCCGACGGGTCGTCGGACGGAGACGAACCGCGAGAGGAGGTCACCGTCGCCCAGTAGGGCACTCGACGACCCCGTCTCCGTTCTCGAGGTCACTGTCACTTCCGTCGCGTCCAGTCCACGATCGACCACTGGATTTTTCTCGGTGCCCTCTGTTGGGAGCGGGTATGACACTCGATCCGGTCCACTTCGACGGCATCGCGCGACTCGCGCGACGGATCGACCACGGCGCCGACGAACGCGACCACCGAGAATTCGCCGAAACCGTCTGGGAGGAGTTCCTCGATCCCCTCGAGGACAGACGCGGACGCATGGTCCTCGAGCCGGTCGACGACGTCTCGCGCCACCGGGTCGATCTCGAGTCCGTTGCCCTCTGTGAGCCTCCCTTCGAGACCTGCCACGGCCTCGACTCGGGGACGATCAACCCGACCACGTTCAAGAACGGACTGGTTATCGACATCGCGCAGGCGGCGATGAGCGCGACGCCCAGCGAGCTGGACCTCCACCGCTCGCGGACGGTCGTCGCGACAGTCCACTCGAGCGACGAGACGGCGACGGTCGACGACCGCTGGGACCGGTTCGACGAGGGGTACAGCCGGAGCCGGGCGGTGAAGGTCCCACCGCTCCCGCGGTTCGCCGAGGGCGTCGTCCACGCGCTCGCGCTGTACCTCGCCGAGAGCGAACACGCGATGGCTCACGCCGACGGCGTTTCCGACCTGCTCGTCCTCGACGGCCCGCTGTACCCGCGGGGACTCCTGCGGTGGTCGGACCAGCACCCCGACCTCGCGGACTTCCTGCTCGAGGACCCGCGCCCGACGACGGTACTCGAGAACTACGTCCGCCTCGTCGAGGACTTCGTCGACCGTGAGGTGCCGCTCGTGGGGTTCGTGAAGAATCCGGCGACGCGCGTGCTCACACGGACGCTAAAGCGCAAGGCGGAACCGATCGACGCCCCCTGGAACGACGATTCGGCCTTCTTCACGCGAATCCTCGAGTGCGGCGAGTACGTCGACGACGTCGCTGGAGAGGGAGACCGCTGGGAACGGGATACGGACGCGCTGACTCACACCGGGTGGTTCCGCTCGCGCGGCGGCGTCGATCGCCCGCTTTCGCCCGACGGCGACGCGCTGGGCGTCGACCGCGAGCTGGCCCTCGAGAACTACGAGGTGACCTTCTGCGTGGTCTACGATCCCCGGGACGACCTCTGTTACCGGATCGAGGCGCCGTACGCGTTCACGCGCGATGCGAACGTTCGGGAGGACCTGACCCGACAGCTGTTACAGGACATCGCGGTCGCCCACGGCCCGCCGACGATCGTCGAGAAGGCCGACGAACTCGCCCGGATCAGCAACGCCGAGAAGTCCTCGCTCCGCGAGACGCTCGAGGAGCGGTTCGACACCACGCAGGATCGAACCTACGACGACCATCGGTGGGGCGAGGAGTTCGCCTGAGCGTCGGATCGAAACCGGGAGAGCCGTCTCCTCGAGTCGGTTCGAAGCGAACGGTTTTTCGCTAGCGAGAGAGCGGAGTCGATGCCCGTTTCAGGCCTCCGTCCCCGGCTCGTTCTTCTCGACCTCGAGTTCGACCGCGTCGGGGTCGAGACCGATCCGTGCGAACTGCGTCCGGACGTGGTCCTTGGCGGCCTCGAGAGCCTGATCGCGTGTGTCGAAACCGCGTGGCATCGGTGACTCGAACGCGAGGTTGACCGTCCGGCCGTCGACAGTCTGGGTGG
The DNA here is from genome assembly GCA_025517485.1 of Natronoglomus mannanivorans. Lineage (GTDB taxonomy): Archaea > Halobacteriota > Halobacteria > Halobacteriales > Natrialbaceae > Halomontanus > Halomontanus mannanivorans. The sequence goes on from JAOPKB010000003.1 coordinate 134,360, forward strand.
TACCGCCGCTGTCGACCTCGTAGAACTCGTCGCAGACCCAGACGTACGCGGCGTCTTCGTCCGGTGCGCCCCGGAACGACGGCGACCGTTCGCCGCGCTCGTAGAGCGTCCCGGTGAGCTCGGTGCCACCTGCGCGACCGCGTACCAGAAGCATACCATTACCGTACGCGTCGCGGAGGCAAAAGGCCACGGGGACGATACGAAAGCCGACCCGTGTCGGGCGGCCACTGGCGACGGCTCTCGATCTCGATCTCGAGTGTTTCGGTCCACACCCGTCTCGAGCGGACAGTCGCATTCGGTATCGTATTCGATCGAATCGAGATTTAGTTTCGAAACTCGACTTCGACTTCGATTTCGATTTCGACTGCGACCTCGATCTCGATCTCGATCTCGACCGCGGGCGACCGCGCTCGGTCTTCGAACCGAAGTGATCAGGTATCGTCGAGATCGGATCGACTTGAAGACGCCACCCGAAAGGGGAAACGGGTTTGTGGGTCGGGCCGGATGACGTGGGTATGGCCGAACTGGGCGACTTCGGTGAGTTCAACGCCGACGACGAGGACGAAACTGACCTCGAGACCGGCGAGAGTGACGTGACGACGGCGTCGGAGAGCGCCGATACGGAGACCGAGGATGCCGGGGCGAGCGCGGGCTCCGAGACCGACACCGACGACTTCGAGACGACCGCGGTCGAACCGCGGGGCGAGGACTCCGGCATCGGCGCGCTGTGTGTCTCACAGGGGCTGCGCGTCAGCGAAGACGAGGACGAGACGTACCTTCGGGCCTACATTACGAAGGGGAACCGATCGTCGATCCGGATCGGAAAGTACCTGCTCGCGCCCTATCCGGACGGTGAGTCGCTGTTCTGTCGGATCGCCGGCCTCGAGTATGCCCAGCAGTACCACGCCGACGACGCGACGGAGATCCACGCGCGCCGGGCGATGCGCCAGAACGGCGTCGACGAGTCCGACTACAAGTTCATGGCAGACCTCGAGCCGGTCGCCGTGCTCTACGACGACAGCGCGGAGCAAGGCTCCGCGAACAGCCGGAGGCAGTCCGGCGACGATCGTGAACTCAAACGGCGGATGACCGATCGCGTCCCGAAACCGCAGACGATCGTCCGCGAGGCGACCGACACCGAGGAGATCAAGACGGGACTGAAGATTCCAGAGGAGGGTGTCTTTCTGGGACATCTCTCGGTCGGCGGTGAGAAAGTACGGACTGCGGCGTCGCCACCGACGATCGACTACCGGATCAAAGACGACTACGACGCCGGTGACCCGCTGGTCTTTCGCCACTCGCTGGTCGCCGGCGGGACGGGATCGGGGAAGACCCACGGCGCCAAGAACATCCTGCGCCAGTACCTGAGCGAGAATCGAACCTACCCGATGGAGGATGGGCGCTCGGTCCAGACCGCAGTCGTCCAGTTCGATCCACAGGACGAGTACGCCCAGATGCACGACGACAACCCCGAGATGACCGACGACTTCGAACGCCGTCTCGAGCGCGAGGGGATCGCCCACGGCGGCCACGACGACACGGTCGCGTTCGTCCCGAAAGTCGGCTCGTCGTCCTACGCTGCGGGCCACCACCGCGCGGAGTGTGTCGAGTTCACGATTCCGTTCTCGATGGTCGACGACAACCCGTGGCTCGTGGCGGGCAGCGGGTTGAACGACAACCAGTACGGCGCGCTCGTGGGCGTCCTCTTGCCCCGTTTTCGCGACCAGTACGGTCGGGGCGGCACCTACGAGGAGTTCACGACGTTCCTCGACGACCCCGCCTTGCGAGAGGAACTCGACGAGTCCGGTCGAGTCCACGAGGCGACGTTCGACGCCGTTCGCCGGCGTGTGCTCGGCTTCGGCCACGTCTTCGACCAAGACGCACGGGCGATCACGGACCTCGTCCACGAGTTCGTCCGACCGGGCGGACTCACGGTGGTTCCTACCTACCACATCAACGACACGCGGGCGACAGAGGCGATCGTCCTCGCGGTCTCCTCGCTGTTGATCGACCAGAAACTCTCGAACGATCCCACGTACGACCGGATCAAGGAGACGCCGCTCGTCCTCGGGATGGACGAGGCTCACAACTTCCTCACCGACGCCGACAGTGTACAGGCGGGGAAAGTGATTCGGAAGTTCACCGAAGCCGCCAAACAGGGCCGCAAGGAGCGGTTGGGACTGTTCCTGATCACACAGGATCCTCAAGACATCGCCGACCCCGTCTTCAAGCAAATCAACACGACCGTCGTCCTCAACCTCGGCGACGAAGACGCCATCAAGAGCGTCAACATCCCCTCGAATCTCGAGTCCAAAGTGCCCTACATGGAGAAAGGACAGATGGTCGTCTACTCGCCGGACAACTCCGAACCCGTGGAGTTGATCGGTCTCTCGAAGTGTGTGACGAGACACGGCAAGTGACGGCTGGACGGCCGACTCGAGGCGTCTGAAAGGATCGTACGTCGATCGCACACGTTTCTCTCGTTCGATCGACATCCATCGACCCGGTATCAGTGCTCAGCGGTGACCGTCCGCGACGACGACCGGACAAAAACCGAACTAGACCGACACCGATGCTTACTTTTCGAGGAGAGAAACCGAGACTCCGCCGTCGCTGGTACTGGTGACGGTAACGCCGTATCCCGCGTAGGTGAACGAGAGTTCCGTCGGCGTCCAGCTATCGTCGAAACGCAGTTCGGGATCAGCGCTCGCTCCGGAGGCCGCGAAGAGTTGATCCAGCGCGTCGGGGTCGATCGCACTGTACAGCGGCGGGGACATCTCGAGCGGAGAGCATCCGTCCGCCTCGGCCACCGCTTCGACGACCGCGGTACTCACGTAATCGTCTTCACGGTACTCGGTCGACGTGGACAGCGGCATCGTCACGGTGGTTATCGGATCGGTCATTGTACACCTACTCAACGACGTGGACATATATAAATACTCGGTTGGTGTCTTCGATACTCAACGGGTGAACGGTATTTTGAGGGAGTCTTCGAACCAATAATGCGGTCAGTCTAAAGATATCTCAGCCACAGTATTAGCCGGTGAAACATCCGATGTGGGCTCGAGTTTCACAATAGAACTCTGAGAAAGAGACGATTTTCGAAGGAAAATACTATACTTCAGGAGATGCCGAAGAATTACGTCGTCTGAACACGAAGGAGTTGTAATGGAACCGTACGATATCGACGACGTCGACGCGCAGTTGCTCTCCTTGCTCCAAAAGAACGCCCGATACACGGCTACCGAACTCGCCGATCGAATCGGGGTCTCGGACAACACGATTCACAACCGGATGCAACGGCTGGAAGACGAAGGTGTCATCACTGGCTACACGACTGCCGTCGATCACGAGCGGACTGGCCTCTCGCTGTACTTCAGTTTCATCTGTACCGCACGAATCAGCAATCGAAGTCGGGTCGCCGAGAAAGCGATGACGATTCCGGAGGTGATCGAAGTAACCGAGCTGATGACCGGTCAACAGAACCTCCAGATCAAAGCCTACGGCGGTGAAGACGAGGACATCACACGCGTCGCCAAACAACTCGACAAACTCGAACTCGAGATCAACGACGAGAACCTCATTCGTGAAGAACGCGTCAAGCCACTCGACTATTCGGACCTCGAAGAGACACAGACCGTGTAGTGTCGAGGGTGCAGCGACCGCCACGACGTTCCGACCGAGCTCTCGAGCGAAGACAGTTCCGCGGGGTCGACGGACAGACGTCGATGGTGGAATCTCGAATCCCGAACCCCGAATTCAACACATCAGATCACAGATAGCCAAACAGCGTTCCCCCGAGCACCAGCACCCACATCGCGACACCGACGACGATCATGTCGTTCAACCGCGACTCCCGCGTCGCGCGTCTGGCTGCACCGCCCGCGATCAATCCGAGAGCGACGACGACCAGTACGCGCTGGAAAACGACGTCGATCGGGAGCGAATCGACACCCAGCAGTCCGTAATCCAGCCAGATCGCAGTCGCGAGCGAGAGCGAAGCGACGACCGCTGCGTCGAGACGGCGCTCGAGTCCGCCGGCGATGACGTACGTCGCGATCGGAATCCCGAGTGCGATCACCGGATACAGTATCGCGGCGATCGTGTGCATCGTCAGGGCGTCCACGGTCCGCTCGAGAGCGACGCCGGTGATTCGGACACCCAGGAAGAGCGCCAGAATGGTCGCGACGAGGATCAGGTGACCCGCCTCGATCCGGTCGATCGCGGCCGCGAATCGACGGCGATCCGCGTCGATCAGGTGACTCTCGATCGTACTCCGGGTCCGTCCGAGCGCCCCAGACCCACGACCCGCGGCGAGACCGACGACCAGCGGGGCGACGAGCGCTGGCGCGCCCGTCTGTGCGAGTTCGACGACGGTCGCCCAGCCGTTGGAGTCGGATGGGCCGCTGTTGTCGAGATAGATACGGCGGACATCGTCCGTCTGATCGATCTGTGGGTGCCTCATGAAGTCGGCTTCGGCACGTGACTGAGCAGCCTCGACGCCGTCGACGCGGTGGCGGAGCGTGAACCAGTCGAAGTGTTCGGTGTGAGCCTGCATGGCGACCCACTCGTCCTCGGGGGTGGGGCTCTCGTAGAGACGGATGTGATAGCGCTGTCCGTAGTAGTCTCCGTCGTGGATCTGGAGCGTCTCGGTCATCCAATAGCTCTCGTTCCCATCGCCCGGATCCACGTGGGCGTACCGAGTCGCGCCGGTCGTCTGGGCCCACGGAATATCCGTCGGCAAGAACTCGAGAGAGGAGTTTTCGTCCGAGGCAGCTTCCGTCTCGGTCTCTCCCTCTATCCCCGTCCCCGTCTCTCCCGAAGGCTCGGACTCGTTGTCCGGATCCACTCCCGGCTGTACCGGATGCATCAGCACGTCCGCGTCGAAGTGGTCGTGGTCAGTCTCGTTCCAGTCGGACTCCGAGGACTCCATCATCACACGAACGATATCCTCCGAGTTACCGCGGACCACGAGGTTGATCGGACTCCGTTCTTCGAAGGACTCTCGAGCGTTCAGATACGCCCAAAAACCGCTGTCAGAGTCCTCGAACGAGACGAACTCCGGTTCCGTCTGTTCGTCCGGTGCGACGTCGCTGGTCGACGGGGACGTAAACAGTGAGGGTCCGCCCACGAAAAAGAGCGCGAGTACGAGCAAGACCGCCCCAATCACGAGTGAACGACGCATTCGGTCGACAAAAGCTTCGGATGGATCATTAAACTATGGTCAACGGAGTATCACGCCTCCGTCATCGGATCCCGTGACAACGAGACGGCGACGAGCCCGCTCAGGCGTCCGGACCGACGGTCAACACCGGAACCGGCGACGTTCGGACGACCTGTTGGGAGACGCTCCCGACGACGTTGCGCTCGTAGTCGTCACCGCTGGTCCCCATCACGATCAGGTCGGCGTCCACGCGGTCGGCGTACTCGAGTATGCACTCGGCTGGTCGGCCGTCGTCGACGGCCGTCTCGACCGTAACGTCACGGTCGAGTGCCATCGTCGCGGCGTCGTCGGTTGCCTCTCGAGCGCGCGCACGGAGGTCCATCCGAACGTCGTCGATGCGATCCTCGGAGAGGATCAAGAACGCGCGGTCGTCGGCCACCGAGAAGACGTGTAGCGTCGCGTCTCTCGTCGCGGCGATATCGATCGCGTGCTCGGCGACCGTGTCGGCGTGGGCTGTCCCGTCCGTCGGAAAGAGGATCGTTTCGTACATCTTCAACGACAGGTAAACGGAGACACCCGACCGAAAAGAACGGAACAGCCGATTCCCGGGCGGTGGGAACGAGCAGGCGATTCGTGGCCCGAATCCTCTCCTCAAGCACCCGGAATCCCCAGCGCCTCGGGAGCGACGATACCGAACATCGAGAGGACGTAGACGATCGCGACGGCGACGACCCACGCGAGAAAGCCGATCGCAATCGCCGAGCCCCAGTTGCCGGGATACCGCCAGTTGATGATTCCGATCCACGCCACGAGCATCAGGGCCACTCCCAGAATCGGTGCCCAGTCGACGAGACCGATCCAATCGACGAGAAAGCTCGTGGCGGCCCAGACCGCCGCACCGACGAGCGCGGTAAAGGCGGCGTTGGGGACCCCTGCGTCGCTATCGACGACCAGTCGTGCACCCGCGAGGATGCCGATGGTCCCGACGACCAGACTCACCGCGAAGATCAGGGCGGTATCGACGACAGCCATCTGCTAGGGTTTCCAGCGGAGTTCGATGTCGATCGATTCGCGCTGTCCCCGGAGGACCGACGAGCGTTCGACGACCTCGACCTCGCAGTCGACCATCTCCGGTGGCGAGAGCGACACCGTCTTGTTGCCGACGTCGACGGCGATCTCATCCGACTCCCGTTCGAATTCGTCGGCGAGTCCTCGCAGATAGGCTGCGAGTTCCGAACGCGTCAACTCCTGATCGGCGGTCGTTCGATCTGCCATGTCCGATCGTACCACCGTCGGGTGGAAAAGTATGGGCGGCCAACAGCGACTAAGCGACTATTACTCCGGTCTGGAACACGGCGTCAAAACAGGTTCGCCTGCTGATACACCGAAATTCCCTCGTCCGTGATCTCGTACGGTTTGGTTTCTCGGGAGTGATTGGCGTCCCGAATCTTCTGAATCTCGATCGCCAGTCGCGTCTCGCTGATGGCGTCCGATCGAACGTACTGCAGGACGAACACCGCGTCGGTGAGATACTCGACGATACCGAACCGGGAGGCGTACGTCGTCCGTTCTGCGGCCTCACTGGTCAACATCGCCGTCACTCCGGCGTCCTTGAGACTCTGCGTGAAACCGAAGATTTCGTTCCGTCGCCGAGCCCGATCGTCGTACATCATTTCGAGTAACGAGACCGAATCGAGCACCAGTCGCGAGGCGTCGAAGTCCTCGATCAACCGCGGGAGTTCGCTCTGGATCGACGCCAGACTGTTGGCCATCTCGACGGGATCCATGTCGACGACCGCCAGCTGACCCGCCTCGCAGTACTCGTCGAAGGGGTATCCCTTCTCCACTGCGCTGTTGATCACCCGCTCGCGGGTCTCCTCGAGCGTGATGAACACCGCGTTCTCGCCGTTCTCGAGGGCGTGGTTCAGAAACTGCAGGCCGAAGGTCGTCTTCCCGGTTCCCGCACCGCCGATGGTGACGAGCAACGAGCGTTCGGGGACGCCGCCCTGGATCATTCGATCGAGTCCCTCGATTCCGATGTCGATTCGCGGCAGCGCCGAGTCGATCTCCTCGTCGAAGTTCGACTCGCCCGGTCCCGTAAAGCCGAACTCGAGATCCGAGAACCCCGCTGGCTTCTCCTCACCGTCGGCGTCGACCGTCGGAACTTCGACGTTCTCGAGTGCAGCGCCGAAGTCTTCGTCGAACAGTGAGTCAGAACTCGAGTTCGAATCTTCGTCTGTGTCCGACATCGATTCCGAGTTCGAATCTTCGTTCGTGTCCGTATCCGTATCCAAACTCGAATCTAACCCCGAACTCGAGGAATTCGAGATGGTCGTCTCGTCGCTCGTCTCGAGTTCGGACCCGGTGGCATCAGTTTCGAAGCCAGAACGGGACGCATCGGACGGTTCGCGCTCGATATCGATATCGACATCGGGCTCCCGCTCGCGACTGTCGTCCTCCCGCAACGCCCGTTCGAACCAGTCGTCGGGTTCGTCTTCGCGCTCGCTCTCGACGTCACCACCCCCCTCACCGTCGTTCTCTTCGACCCCGAGCTCACCGTTACTGCTGTCGGGGCCTCCGCGCTCGTCACGGTCGTCACTCACGTTCCGGCCCTCCGGCCCGTTCTCGTAACGATCCGTTCGAGAGGCCCGTCCCTCTCGAGCCGTCACACATCTCGAGCCCGGAACGGGTGACAGCAGACGAGTCCCGCCACTCGAGGCGTCGCTGGTGCGACCGATCGATCACGGTCGGGCCCGTTCGGGAGAGCCACGTCACGACACAGATATCCATGGGTTCGCGGTTCGAGACAGCGTTGTCGCAGAACCGTTCAGGACAGGGGAGGGAAGCGACCCAAATGAATCTTGTTGCCGTACGGCGGGCAGGGACAGGGAGCTTTTTGCGTACAGGGGAGCAACCGGCGAGTGATGGACGGGGACGAGGACGAGAACGAGGACGAAGACGAGAATGAGGGTGCCGACACGAATACGGAGACAGACGCGGACGCCGACGTCCCGATCACGGTCGGAATCGTCGCCCAGCGAAACAACCGACGAGCACAGGATCTCGCCACCACGCTCCTCGAGACGCTCGAATCCGACGACGTCAGCGTCATCGTCGACGAGGAAACCGGCGACGCGACCGGCCACGACAGCGTCCCGGTCAGCGCGATGGGTAACTCCGATCTCGTCGTGAGTATCGGCGGCGACGGAACCTTCCTCTTCGTCGCTCGCGAGGCAGGGAGTGCACCAATCCTCGGTGTGAATCTCGGCGAAGTCGGATTCCTGAACGCCGTCCCCCCTGCGGAGGCCGTCGAGACGGTCGTCCCGCTCGTCGACACGCTCCGTGCGGGCGAGGACATTCGAAGTCGACGCGTCGATCGACTGCAGGCGACCGGCGACGACTGGGACCTCGCACCCGCGCTCAACGAAGTCGTCGTGCACGGCCCCCAGCGAGGCCACGGCGGTGGCGCCGAGATAGAGGTCCTCGTCGACGGCGAACGGTACGCGAACAGCCACGCCGACGGCGTCCTCGTCGCGACGCCCACCGGATCGACGGCCTACAACCTGAGCGAAGGCGGCCCGCTCGTCCGCCCGACTCTCGATTCGCTCGTCGTCACACAGATGTGTGCGACGGAGTCGATGCCACCGCTGGTCGTCGGTGCAGACAGCGAACTCACCTTCCACGTCTCCGGGGCCGACACCGGCTACGTGATCAGCGACGGTCGGAACAGACAGCAACTCGAGCTCCCGGCGACCGTCACAGTGTCCGTCGCCGGCGATCCCGTGACGCTGGCCGGCCCGCGAGTGAACTTCTTCGACGCCCTCGAGAAACTCGAGTGAGGGAGCCAGAGAAGACAGGAGACCGTTCTGAGCGTTAGAGATATCAGGTTATCTACCACACCGAACATCCGAACAGTGAGAATCTGTAGGAGAGCTCACGGACTGTCGCGAGTGGGACTGTAGGGAGTGGCAGGCTTCCGTTACTTGTACTTCTACCCTCTGTCGGATTCGGACTCGAGTGTTTTTTGTCACGAGATGTCCGGCAGACTTCGACCGGCTCGACAGTAGACGACGGAACCGTGAACGCCCCGACGCTACGCCCCTTCGACCAGCCGCTCGAGTTGCGCCGGCGGGACGGCACCGCGGGCCGCGTACCCGTCGAAGAGAAACGTCGGCACACCTGTGATCCCTCGTTCGGCGGCCTCGGTGAAGCGTTCCTCGAGCCGATCGCGGCGATCGTCGTCCGCGAGCGCCTCCCGAACGAAGTCACTCGAGAGCCCGACGTCGGCGGCGAGTTCGGCGAGCACGTCGCCGTCGCCGATGTCGCGGCCGTCCTGCCAGAGCGCCTCGTAGATGGCGTCGTCGAAGGCTCGCCAGGCCTCGGGGTACTCTTCTTTGACCGCCAACGAAGCCAGTTGGGCCGGAAGCGAGTCGACCTCGGTCGCGATTTCCTGGGCCATCTCGACGTCGTAGCGCTCTTGCAGCCGTCGAACGTTCTGTCTGGCCTGCTCGAAGTACTCGTCGTCCTTTCCGTCGTCGACGTCGTGATCGATCGATCCGTCGGGGTTTCGCTTGCCCCGGCGCAAATCGAACGGCTGCCAGTCGATCTCGAGCCGGCGCTCTCGACTCTCCTGGTACTGCTCGAGTGACTGCCGGCCGAGGTAACAGAACGGACAGACGTAGTCCGCGTAGACGAGCAATCGGTCAGTCTCGGTCTGATCGGTCATATCTGTCGTAGGGAGCGATGACGGAAAAGTCGCGGGCTGACGGCGGCTGTCGCCGGGTCTCGTCGGGCGGTTGCGTTCAGGTTCGAACTCACTCCTCGTCGGGCATCGACTCGTCGAACTCCCGATCGGTGAAACTCGGAAGGTTCGGATCCCGGTTCGGATTCCGGCCGTACGCCGGGAGCGCATCCTCGTCGAGTTGTGACTTCAGGACGCGCCGCAGTCGGTTCAGACTCGTCGTGTCCAGTCCGTGCTGGGCGGCGAGGTGTTTGAACGTCTCCTCGTCGGTGATGTCGTGGGCCTTGTACCGGCCGAACAGCTCGTCCATGCGCTGGGGCGAAAGCGCGCCGACGTCGATGTCGTCGAGTCCGAAGTACGCCTGTCGGTCGACGTCGACGACGTGGCGGATGACCACCAGTGCGACCTTCGGAATAGCACGCTGGCTCCCGAACTCCGTGAGGTCGATCTCGTCCATGATCCCCAGCGCGAGGTCTCGCTGCCACGGCGTCAACTCGAGGGCGTTACACAGCGCCTGGGTCGTCCGCAGTCGATCCAGGTGGTGGGCCCGCGCACCGTGGCCGGCGGTCGCCGTGTGCTGTTCGTCGTGCAGTCGTCGAACGTTCTCCGAGAGATCCGATTCCGGGGACTCCGCCCGTCCGATAACTGTCGCACTCGGTGTGACGATTCCCCAGCGGCGGACGGTACCGTCACGCTGGACTGCCGCCCGCGAGAGCGCACCGGCCCCAGCACGCATCTCGAGACGTCTGGTTTCGGGCGCCTCGTCGGGATCCGTTGGAGGTTCGAGACCCGCCGTATCGCCTCTCATACGTACGGTGGTCACACGTAGAGACGGTTAAATGCATCTCACGACGAGTGGTCGTACTCCCTGAACGTTTCGCGCTGAAAGGAAGTTCTGACTTCGACTGACTGCGCTCTCAGGAAGACCGGACTGATCCCGTCGCTCGAGCAGTAGCGTTCGTAACCGTGAAAATCCCTTCGTAGCTTTACCTTGTGACCAGAGACACTTAAAGAACGAAGCGGAATACGTCCGGGCAACCACCGGCGTCCCACTACGAACGTTTCCGGACGCTCGGATCCGTCAGTCGACTCCATCGAAACAATCACTACGCGGTCGCTCTCGAACTGATACCACACGAAAATCCCTTCGTAGCTCTACCTTGTGACCAGAGACACTTAAAGGGAAGCGGACGCCCGACAAATAAAGAACGGTATCCGTCAGCAACTGCCGTCACTGGAACGTGACTCGAGAGAAGACCGAATTTTTCGTCGCACATCCATAGAGCACCAGAAGCACGTGGGAGACCGAGTGGGTAGGCGTCAGATAGTCGCCATACTGGCAGACCGGGTCGAGCTCTATCCGTCGTCGCCTCGGACCGACAGCTGTTCGCACCGCGTAAAACTCCGACGGATGCAGTCGCTCTTCGAGACGATACTGCGGGAAAATCCCTTCGTAGCTCTATCTTGTGACCAAAGACACTTAAAGGAACATGCGGAGCCAGCTCTCGAGCACAGATATCGGACGGTGATTCCGAGAGAATCTCACCTAACGTTTCCACTCTCGGTACAGAGCTACTCTCGAAAATCCCTTCGTAGCTCTATCTTGTGACCAGAAGCACTTAAAGAAACACTGGGTGGATGCTTTCGGATCCAGAGACCCACGCGGGGGGAAGATCGGAAGACCCGAAACGCCGGCGCAATCGATATCCGACAGTTCGTCGATCCAGTCGCCAGACGACGACATTTATTCGACTGGCGACTCTGCACAGTCGCTACCTGATTACAACCGCACGAAAATCCCTTCGTAGCTCTACCTTGTCACCAGAAGCACTTAAAGAAACACTGGTAGACACTCGAGACCAGGGCCGATCCGAACTGCTCGAGAGAAACCGCGGTCAGCATCGCAACTCTCGGGTCACGACCGCTGGAAAATCCCTTCGTAGCTCTACCTTGTGACCAGAGGCACTTAAAGAGAAGCGGACGGCGATCGAGAACGCGAGTCCGAACACGAACAGCGAGCAGGGCGGCTGACACGACCCCCGTACTCACTGCCGGCAAAAATACTCCTTCCGAAAGGCCTAATCGCGCGCTGTCCCGAGTACCAGCCAATGAGTCAACAACTGCCGGACGTACAGGCGACGGCACCCGACGTCACCGTCGGCCTCAGTCAGGTCGGCGTCACCGGCGTCGAAAAACTCGTCAAGCTCGCCCGCGAGGGAAAGCGGCCGATCATCCTGATGGCCGAGTTCGAAGTGTTCGTCGACCTCCCCAAATGGCGCAAGGGAGCCGACATGAGCCGCAACATGGAGGTCATCGACGAGATCCTCGAGGACGCCACCCGTGAAGAGGCCTACCGAACCGAGGAGGTCGTCGGCGACGCCGCCGAACGCCTGCTCGAGAAACACGACTACACGACCAAAGCGTACGTCTCGATGGAGGCGGAGCTCATTCGTCACGAGCAAACGCCGGCGTCGGACCGAGAGACCCAACACAGCGTCGACATCATCGCCTCCGCGACGGCGACCGAGGAGGGCACTCGCGAGGAGATCGGCGCCCGCGTCGTCGGGATGACCGTCTGTCCCTGCTCACAGGGAATGTCCGTCGCCCGCGCGAAGCAGAAACTCGAGGACCTCGAGGTCGAGGAGGAGAAAATCACGGAGTTCCTCGACGAGGTTCCCCAGCCGGGCCACTCCCAGCGGGGCCACGCAACGCTCACCGTCGAAGCGAACGGCGACCCGGACGTGGATCTGAACGACATCATCGACATCGCGCGCGACTCGATGAGCGCCCACATCTACAACCTCGCGAAGCGTCCGGACGAGGATCACATGACCTTTCAGTCCCACAGCAACGCCAAGTTCGTCGAGGACTGCGTGCGCTCGATGGCGGAGGGTGTCGTCGACGAGTTCGACCAACTCGAGGACGACGCGGTGATCACGATGAAACAGTCCAACGACGAGTCGATTCACCAGCACAACGCCCACGCCGACCGCGTCGTCGAGATGGCGATGCTACGCGAAGAAGTCAACGGCGATCACTGAGCGCGAACGCCAGTTCTCGTTTCGTTTTTGGCTCCCGTCCCCGGTATACCACACTGAACGAGACGCCGCGCGACGCTACGTTCTGTGACCCCATTCGGACGCCGAACCGAGACGGCGCTCGAGCACGCCAGCGACGACCGTCGAGAGGATGGACAGCCAGATCGCACTGAGCGCCAGTCCGAGAACGACGGCCGGATACGAGTGAATCGCGATCGGCCCCAACAGGAGGAGCGGAACGGCGGCGAGGTAGAACACCGGCTCGAGCACCGCGGAGAGCCACGACGGCCCGAGTCCCGCCATTTCGGTGAGGCTCCAGCCGAGCAATCCAAGGATCAACACCCCGTAGACGGCGAGCGATCGCCGATCGGGCACCAGCACGCGTCGAAGCCACGGACGGTCGGCGTCGCGACAGAGCGCCCGAACGACGAGCGAACCGACCACCGCGATCACCACTGCACCGACGAGCGCGGCCACGATACTGAGGACGATATTCGACGTGGATGGCTCGGGTGAGTGGTGCTCGCTCGCGACGTCCCGGTTGATGTACCACACCGCTGGAAACAGCGCGGCGAAAAACGGGACGACCAGTCCTCGAGCGAAGTCCCCCATAGGCGAATATTGTCAATGCAATATAATAAGCCATCGATGGCCCCAGTCGACGGACGAAAGGCAGTCGGCTCCGTCAGAACTCGAGCGGCGTCGCTTCCTCCCACGTCGGGAGGAACTCCTCGTGGACGTCGGCGGCGAACTCCGGATCCTTGAGGTCGATCATCCCGAACGCTTCGCCGGAACCGAGCGGGTTCGGAACCTGAATACACACCTCGACGCCGTCGATGATGTTGAACGTCCCGGTCACGTTCTGGCTCGTCCGGACCGAAAAGTCGTCGCGAGCCTGTAACGCTTCCTGATACCGGTGTCCGACGTTCTCGGACAACGAGCCCACGAGATCTCGGCTCATCAGGATGTCGACTGCGACGCCACGGTCGAGTGCGTCCTCGAGGTGAGCGAGGACGTCCTCGCCGACGGTCCGGATGTCCATCTGCGGGGAGGGGTCGGCGGCGACCATCACGATATCCCGATCGGCCGCGGTCAACCGTTCTAGGAGGAGGTCGATCGTCTCCTCGGGGCCGACGGCGGCGGTCCAGAACTGCTCTTCGACGGGTTCGGCGGCGTCGAGCTCGTCCGACAGGTCGTCGACGATCGACTCGTACTGGTCTGCTTTCTCCGCGAGTTCGCGTTTCTTGTCGTCTAACAGCCTGTCCAGGGCGGTCGCCGGCTCGACCGCGACGTACTTCTTCGGTCGACTGGCGGTCTGGCTCCGGACGAGGTTGTACTGTTCGATACTGTTGAGCACGTCGTAAATCCGCCCCATCGGGACGTCGCTCGCTCGAGACAACTCCTTGGCCGTTGTCGGACCGGTGTTCAAGAGCGTTCGATAGGCCCGCGCTTCGTATTCGGAGAGCCCGAGGTCCCTGAGACTGGCCATACCCCCACGAACCCGACCGACGACCATAAACGCTACGGTAGTTTGACCGGCAGTCGAGAGAACGGCCAGCTACTCGAGAATCGACCGAACACGGTCGCTCAACTCTTCAGGAGTTGTGGCTGGCTCGGAAACGCGATCACCGCGTTCGACGCGAGCCGTCTCCGACTCGAGGTCGTCCGTGGCCTCCGGGACGACCACCTTCTCGTGATCCGCGAACCGGAACGCGGCTCGGTGGAGGTCCGAGCCCGCGGCGGTTCCGACGCGAACGACGAGTGGCTCGTCGAGTAAACGGGCGGCGACCGAGGCGTACTGGGCGACCTGAACGCCAAAACGGTCACTCGCGCCCGCGAACGAGGCGATCGTCTCGCGGGCGACCTCTCGGTACTGCTGCTGGCCGGTCAGAACCGCGAGGTCGAGCATCGCGTCCGCCAGTTCGACGTTGCCGTCGAGCGGTCGTAGCGGCCGATCGAGCAGGCCGGGCCCCGACCGCGGGCCGTCGAGAAACGAGTCGCCGTCGCGAAGTCGCTCGATCGTGACGTCGGCGACCGCACGTGCGTCCGCGAGAACGTCTCCGTCCGCCTCGGAGCCGAGCACGCTCGCGGCGGTCGTCAGGGCGCGGAGGACGCGAGCCTGATTCGCGAGGAGACAGCGCTCGCCGTCACCGTCGTGGCCGTCGTCGCCATTGAGATAGTGGACGACCACTCCATCCTCGAGCAGCGTCTCGCGAACCGTCTCGAGCGCACGTTCGGCGTAGCGGCGAGCGCGCTCGTCGTCGGTGTAGGCCGCGTAGGTCAACAGCGCGTCGATCGCGAGCGCGTTCGACCCCGCGAAAACGGTTTCGTCGACCGGCGGTTCGACGGCCGCCTCCCGATCGCTGGCCTCGAGCGTGTACGAGTCGTCCTGACCGGGTGCCTGGCTGCCGGCGAAGGCCGTCTCGTCGGGCAACCAGAGAGTCGTCGTCAGGTACTCGATCGTCCGCTCGGCGGGTTCGCGATACTCCTCGCGACCGGTCGAGAGGTAGGCGTTCGCGAACGCTCGAACGAGCGCTGCGTTAGAGTCGAGTAGTTTCTCGTGTTGGATACCAGACCAGTTTGGTTCGGTCGCGAACCGATAGAACCCACCGTCGTACTCGTCGAACAGGTTGGCGTCGACGGCGTCGAACGACCGCAGGGCCATTTCACGGTCGCGTTTGAGCGCGAACTCGAGGGCGCCGGGGACGGGGAACTTCGGACCGTCGCCCCAGCCGCCGGCGGTTTCGTCGTAGGTCTCCGTGAGTTGACCGAGCATCTGCGCGGGGATGTCGTCGGTGAGCTCGCCGGCCGGCGGTTCGTTCTCACGAAGCGGTCGGGGAATGCGACCGGCGTCGGCACCCTTGGTCGACCAAAGCTGGCGGACGCTGTCGAGGACCTGTCGCATTCCGTCGGGGCCGAGGTAGCCCGCGCCGGTGAGCAACGCGCCGTCGGGTGCGAGGAACACCGTCGATGGGAACCCGCCCATGTTGTATCGGTCGCGTACGCGCGGGTGCCGATCGACGTCGACTCGGATCGGAACGAAGTCGTCGTTGATGTTCGCCGCGATCGCCGGAACGGCGTACGTTTCCTCGTCCATCTCGTGGCAGTGATCGCACCAGGTCGCGGTGAGCGAGAGCAAGATCGGCGTGTCTGCCGCCCGCGCCTCCTCGAAGGCGGCGTCGCCCCACTCGCGCCACTCGACCCGTGTGACGTCGTCCATGTCTCCGGGGAGGGACGTGGCGGGCGTAAGGCCTTCGTTCGACCGCTGCGCAAGATACCAGCACACGATACGAGACTAAAACGTTTTCACCCCTCGGCAGCTATCGTCGGTCATGCTCCGGTGGATCCTGGCGTTGCTGTTCATTCCGTTTCTCGACGCGGTGCTCCTCGCGGTCGTCTTCAGCCGAACCGAGTTCGGCTGGGCAGCGATGGTGTTGCTGGTCGTCCTGACCGGCCTCGTCGGAATGCTGCTGGTTCGAGCCGAGGGCCGACGAACGATGCGGAAGATCCAGCGGTCGTTGGCGAAAGGGACGCCACCGACCAACGAGCTCCTCGATGGCGCGCTGTTGATCGCCTCGGGAGCGTTCCTGCTCACGCCGGGACTCGTCACCGACCTGATCGGGTTCCTGCTCGTGGTCCCGCTGACGCGAATTCCGATCCGCGCCGCGATCAAACGGTTCGTCGTCGTCCCCTACATGGACAAGAAGACCGACGGCTTCACGACGGGCAAAGTCTGGACGTTCGGGTTTCCAGATCAGGGCGCTGCGGGGGGTCACGGACAGGGCCAGAACGGTCCCGGCGGCGCCTCGAGTGGTGGAACCGACGGGACGATCGATCTCGGCGAAGACGACTACACCGTCGACTCCGACGGCGACGACAGCTACACGATCGAGTTCGGTGACTCGTCGACGGACGACCGAGACGAAGGGGAGGGCGACGCTCGGTAGCGGTTCTCACGCCCCCTACAGAAAGAAACGTTTAAACGGTACACCACGCAAGAGGGAGATGCGAAGCGGGCCAATAGCTCAATCAGGTTGAGCGCCACTCTGATAAGGTGGAGGCTCTCGGTTCAAATCCGAGTTGGCCCATTTCTCGAGACGAACAAACCCGTGAGCCGTGAGTGTGGAATCGAACCCAGATTATCTTGCGGAGTCCGAGATCGATTGTATCATCGGCCTACTCCCGGACTGAGACCAACGTTTTTCCACGATACCGTGGTGATGAACCCATGCGCCTCGTGGAGATCCTGATCCCGAAAGAAAAGCGCGAGTCCGTCGAAGAGGTGCTCGACGGCGAGGACATCGACTACACGCTCATCGAGGAGTCGAGTCGGCAGGAACCGTCGGTCGTCATCACGTTCCCACTCCCGACGCCAGCAGTCGAATCCGTCCTCGACAGCCTTCGGGAGATCGGGATCGACGAGGATTCCTACACCGTGATCGTCGAAGCAGAAACCGTCGTCTCCAAGCGATTCGACGACCTCGAGCAACGGTACGCCGAGAATAGCCAGCGGATCTCTCGCGAGGAGATGCAGGCGCGAGCGAAGGATCTCACCCCTCGGTTCAACACCTACGTCGTCATGACAGTCATGAGCGTGGTCGTCGCGACCGCCGGACTGTTGCTCGACTCGCCGGCCGTCGTCGTCGGCTCGATGGTGATCGCACCGCTGATCGGCCCCGCACTCGGCGCGAGCGTCGGCACGGTTATCGACGACCCCGCGCTGTTCCGTCGCGGGATCACACTGCAGGCGATCGGGCTCGGTATCGGCGTCGTCACTGCGGCCAGCTTCGCGTTCGTCGTCCGGACGACCGGACTCGTCTCGCCGATGATCGACCTCTTTACGATTTCTGAGATTCGGGGGCGGCTGCGTCCCGATCTGCTCTCGCTCGTTATCGCGATCGGCGCTGGTGTGGCGGGAGCGTGGACGCTCACTGCGGGTACGTCGGCTGCCCTCGTTGGCGTCATGATCGCCGCCGCGCTCGTCCCGCCTTTGGGCGTCGTCGGCATCGGTATCGCGTGGGGGTATCCCGAGGTCGCCTTCGCGGCGAGCGTCCTCGTGCTCATCAACATGCTCACGATCAACGTCACCAGCCTCGCCGTCCTCTGGTACAAGGGCTATCGCCCGGACAACTGGTCCCAGCAGGACGACGCTCGCGTCGCCACGGGAAAACGCGTCCTCGTGCTCGTCGTCGCGATCGTGGCCCTGTCGGGATTTCTCGGTACCGTGACCTACGACACCTACCGGACGGGAATGTACGAGGAGGAGGTTCACGACGACGTTGCCGCCGTTCTCGACTCCGAGGAGTACGATGAGCTCACACTCGTCGACGTCACGGTCGAATACGCCGATCCGACCCCACTTCGCCAGCCAGAACGCGTCGTCGTCACGGTCGGCTATCCGGTCGGAACCGACCCGCCGCCGATCGCAGCGGAGATTCAGCCTCGAGAGAGCGTCTACGCCGAATCAGCGATTCACCTGCCGACCGGACCGCTCGTCGAGTCCCAGCGCGCCGAGGTCGTGGTCCACTACACCGAACGAGAGCAGTGACGACACCCACGACCGCGCTCGTGGCGTCTCCTCGAACGTGAGTCCCGAATCGTCTCGAGAAGCGACGCTGTCGGGTTCGAATCCCCCGTCAAAGCGGTTTCCACGGGAGTCGAGGGAGGGCCTCGAGAGTCGGTGAGCGACCCTCGTCTTCTGCGGACACGTCGTCCGTATCACACAGAGCCGATCACTCGGCCAGCGAGTCGAATCGATCCTCGAGTTCCCGTTTTCGCCGTTCGGTTTCGCCGTCCAGTCGTCGTGCCGACTCGAGGTCGTCGTCGTCGGTCAGCGTGACCAGCAAGACATCTCGTTCGGCAACGTCCGGGAGTTCGTCGGGCGAGACGACCAGTTGTCCGACGAGTTCGTCGCCGTCCTCGAGTAGGAGAACCGCGTGTCGGCCGTCGACGATTCGGTCGACGACCGCCAGATATCGGCCGGGGCGGTTCGCAAGCGCCTGCGCTCTGGCTTCGGGGGGATGGCGTGGTGTGCGATCCGGTCGGTCCTCGTGGGCGGTTCGGTCGGGTCGCTCGGGGCGGGCGGGCCTGTCGGCGTCGTCGGAGCGGTCCGGACGGTCGGCGTGGGCAGAACAGTCGGTGCCGGCGTGGGCATCGGCATCGGCGTGAGGGGAATTCGAATCCGACCTGCCTGCGCTGGCACTCGAGGCGAACGGACTGGCGATTCCGAGCGAGCCGAGTGTTCGAAGCACTGTACGACGGTTCGGACGGTTCGAATCTGCCATAGGGTGTTTCGGCCCGTCTTCTGTTATAAACTACAGCACCGGAATGTATCCCTGTGTTCGAGAACAGAACGCTCTCGAGAACGGACTGGACTCACCGTTCGAAGAGTGAGAGTCGAAGCGGCTACTCGTCGGCGGACGCGTCCGACCCAACTGCGGCCTCGAGCACCGTCTGTCGGTCCTCGAAGTACACCGGCGCGTCGTGGTCGGCCTCGAACTGGACGATCTGCTCGAGGGCCTCCCGGCCGTCGTCGATCGACTGGAGGTCCTCGAGGAGATCGGTGTAACCTGCGGCCAGTTCCTGAAACGCGTGCATTCGAGTCTGTTTGGCCTCGACGAGGAGCTGTTTTCGTTCGATCTCGGCTTCCAGTTCCTCGAGCGTCGCGACGTCGACGTCGGAACCGGCCTCGATCGGGCGGTCCGTCGACGGCGGTGCTGTCGTTCCTTCGACGTCGTCCGACTGCGTCTCGAGTCGTGAGCGCAGTGTCGCCAGTTCCTCGTCGATCTCGTCCATGAGGTCGTCCGCTTCCGTCCGCATCGTTTCGACGCTCCCCGAGAGGAGCCCGACCTGTGTCCGGCAGTAGTCGATGAATTCGTCGACGGACAGTTCGGGGCCAGGGTCGGCGTCGTCGCTCATGACCTGGCGTTGGCGTCCGATACCGAAGTCACTTGGGACCGCTCGAGCGGCCCGTCGGTCCGTGCCACGTTTGCGAACAGAATCCCCAGCGAGTCAGTTCTCCTCGCCGTAGTCGTAGTCCTCCTCGGGGTCACCGACGCCTTCGGTTCGGGAGCCGACCCAGGCACCGAGTGCGAGTCCGTAGACGAGGTGACCGGCGTGAAAGAGCGCGAGTTCGTCGGCCTCGAGTTCGATCTCGAGGAGTTCCTTGAGCATGAACTGCGAGCCGAACGCGGAGAGCGCCATCCCGTAGACCGAGCCCCAGACGAGACCGCGCTGTTCGGCCTCGATCGATCGTTCGGCGTCCCAGAACGCGAACAGTCCGCCGAAGACCGCGCCCGCACTGGTCCCGTACAGCAGGTGTAAGAGCAATCCAATACCCGCGTACTCGTCCGCGTCGTCGTCGCCGACGTAGCGAGCCCAGAAATTCGCCGACGGCGGAAGCGAACGCAGTATCGGAAGGCGAAACGCGGTCATGATGAGCGTGGCAACGAACCCCGCCTGAAGCCCGCGGATGGCCGAATACGCGACGTGTTCCGGACGGGATCGATCGATCGCCTCCTCCTCGTTCGTCGACGGCAGCAGTCGCGATTGTATCGATCGGTCTGACATGCTCTCGATCGGGTGCAGCTACTACGGAGTGCGACTTAACTCTCGACGCTGCAATGAACTGTATTCACCGCTTACTGTCTGCGCTCGGTGGTGTGTCCGGTCGCTGGATTAGTTCTGCGCAACGACTGTCGGTTCGATCACCCAAAACCCTCATTCCTGTGTCAAATGTAGTCGTTCGTACGGACACGGACACGAAGGCGAACACGGGTACGACCACCCGACACCGATCGTCGAACACGATTCGAGGCGAGTCCAATGAGCGAGACACCACAACAGGAACGCGGTCGCACTGCCCACGAGGCCGAACCGGTCGACGCCGACGAACTCGAGTCGATACTCGGAGAGCTAGTTATCGGAACGGACGACCACATGAACGCACCGGCGTTCGTGATCCGCCCGGACGACGTCCAGCGTGCGCTCGGTCGGTTGCGCGACCAAGCGGGATTCGACCACCTCTCGTGTCTCACACCCCAGGAGTACGCGGACCGCTACGAGTCGATTCTCCACATGACGACCTACGACGACCGGCGCAGGGAGGTAACGCTCGTCGTTCCCCTCCCGAAGGACGACCCGGTCTGTCAGAGCGCGGAACCGATCTTCCGGACCGCAGACTGGCACGAGCGCGAGGCCTACGATCTCGTGGGAATCGAGTACGAGGGCCATCCCGATCTCCGGCGAATTCTGCTCCCCGAGAGCTGGCAGGGGCATCCGCTGAGCCTCGACTACAACCAGAACAAACCGCAGGTCGTCAGATACGCCAAACACGCCAATCCGCTCGAACCCGACCAGCGAGGGGCCGAGTCCAACACGATGCTGATCAACATCGGCCCACACCACCCGGCGACCCACGGCGTACTCCACCTGAAGACGGTGCTGGACGGCGAGACCGTCGTCGACGTCGACCCCGACGTCGGCTATCTCCACCGCTGTGAGGAGCAGATGTGCCAGCAGGGGACCTATCGCCACCAGATCATCCCGTACTCGAACCGGTGGGATTACACCGCGAACCTCCCCAACGAGTGGGCCGTCGCCCGCGCGATCGAAGACATGGCGGACATCGAGGTGCCCGAGTACGCACAGATCCTCCGGACGATGTCGACCGAACTCGGCCGGATGCTCGGTCACTTCCTCGCGCTCGGCACGTTCGCACTCGACGTCTTCGGCGACTTCACCGCCATCTTCCAGTACGCCTTCCGCGACCGGGAGGTCGTCCAAGACATCTTAGAGGACCTCACCGGCCAGCGGATGATGTTCTACTACTTCCGACTCGGCGGCGTCTCGTGGGACCTCCCCGAACCCCGCGCGGAGTTCTTCGAGAAGATCCGAGACTTCCTCGACGACCTCCCGACGAAACTCGCCGAGTACGACGACCTCCTCACGGGCAACGAGATCTTCCAGATTCGCTGCGTCGACACCGGGATCCTCAGGCCGGAGGTCGCGAAGAGCTACGGCTGTACCGGCCCCGTCGCTCGCGGCTCCGGCATCGACTACGACCTCCGGCGTGACGATCCCTACGGCTACTACTCCGAACTCGAGTGGGACGTTATCACCGAGGACGGTTGTGACAACTACGCGCGCGTGCTCGTCCGCATGCAAGAGGTCGAGCAATCCGCGAAGATCGTCGAGCAGTGTGTCGATCTGCTCGAGGACTGGCCCGAGGACGATCGGACCGTCCAGAGTAACGTCCCACGAACCCTCAAACCGCCGGCAGACGCGGAGATCTATCGAGCCGTCGAGATTCCCAAGGGCGAGCTCGGAATCTACATTCGATCGGACGGGTCGAACACCCCAGCCAGGTTCAAGATCCGCAGTCCCTGTTACCACAATCTCTCGGCGCTGCCGGAGATGTCCGAAGGGGAGTACGTCGCGGACATGATCGCGACACTCGGAAGTCTGGATATCGTGCTCGGCAGTGTGGATCGATAGGCCCCGTCCAGTTTCTCGAGCAGACCTCCTCGACGAGTCGGGGTGCTGTCGAACGGTTCTGCTCGCGCGCTCGTTCGCCCGCTCGAGGTCGTCGTCTGCCGCTCGGAGGTCGCCTTGCACGCTCGGGCGTACACGCTCGAGGTCGAGGAAGTTGGTGGCCGGGCCGTTACGGTACCCTACCTACGTAGGCGTTCAGTTCGTGTCACCTCGAGACCAAGATCCACTGCCGTCCCGAATCCGACGGTGACCCGGAGGGGCACCCGGTGGGAAAACGACGGGTCATCGTCGACCGGGCGGTACCGGGCAGCGAGACGCCCGGCCAGGTCTGATTTTGCGTCCCGACGAACCGACCGTATCGGGCACGAGTCCGGGACGCTTTATTGCTCGCTGGCGCTAGGACGGCGTATGGCCACGGAGCCGAGCGACGACCCGGCCGCCGATCGACGGGCGAACTACGACTACACCAGCGACGAGGTCGACCGACCGGCGCTCGTCGACGACCTCGAGCGCGTCGTCTCCGGGGACATCCGGTTCGACTCGTACTCGCGGGAACTGTACGCGACCGACGCCAGCCCCTACGAGGTGACGCCGATCGGCGTCGTCTTCCCGCGGTCGACCGCGGACGTCGTTGGGGTAATGGAGTACTGCGCCTACCGCGAGATTCCCGTCCTTCCGCGGGGCGGCGGGACGAGTCTCGCCGGTCAGTCGGTCAACCGCGCGGTCGTCCTCGATTTCACGCGGTACATGAACGAAATCCGTGAGATCGATCCCGACGAGCGACGGGCGACCGTCCAGCCGGGAACGATCCTCGGGACTCTCGACGAGGCGCTCGCGCCTCACGACTTAAAGTTCGCACCCGACCCCGCCTGGGGCGACAAAAGCGCCGTCGGCGGCGCGATCGGAAACAATTCGACGGGCGCACACTCCCTGCAGTACGGGAAGACCGACGCCTACGTCGAGGAGTGCGAGGTCGTCCTCGCCGACGGCACCGTCACCCACTTCGGCGAGGTGACTCTCGAGGAACTCGACGCGCGCGCGGACCCCGACGGCGACCTCGAGGCGCGGATCTACGCCGAGGTTTCGCGGATCATCGAC
Organism: Natronoglomus mannanivorans; assembly: GCA_025517485.1. Lineage (GTDB taxonomy): Archaea > Halobacteriota > Halobacteria > Halobacteriales > Natrialbaceae > Halomontanus > Halomontanus mannanivorans. The sequence continues at coordinate 157,893 of JAOPKB010000003.1, forward strand.
GAGGACGGAGACGCGATCGACGCGGCCTACCCCGACCTCAAGCGCAACGTCTCGGGGTACAACCTCGACCGCCTGATCGCCGAGGCCCGCGGCGAGACGCTCCCCGGGGACGAGGAGACCGGCGATCCGGGAACCGTCAATCTCGCGCGCCTGCTGGCCGGCAGCGAGGGAACGCTCGCGATCGTCACTGAAGCGACGGTCGCCCTCGAGCCGGTGCCGGAGACGAAGGCGGTCAGTTTGCTCTGTTACGGGGACCTCCACGACGCGATGGCGGACGTCCAGCCGATCCTGGCCCACGATCCAGCCGCCGTAGAGGTGCTCGACGGCGTGTTGATCGACCTCGCCCGCGGCACCGCGGAGTTCGGGCCGGTCACCGAGATGCTCCCCGAAGGCACCAACGCCGTCCTGCTGGTCGAGTTCTACGCCGACGACGCCGCGGCGGGTCGGGAGAAGATCGCCGGCCTGCTCGCGGATCGCTGTCCGACGGCCGAGCCGGCGGGTGCGCCCGCGGCCAACGCACCGCGATCCGACGCCGAGGCGATCGCCCTCGAGGCCCTCGAGGCCTACGACGAGGCCGAGCGGGCCACACTCTGGAAGCTCCGCAAGTCCGGACTCCCGATCTTGCTCTCGCGGACGACCGACGAGAAGCACATGTCGTTCATCGAGGACACCGCGGTCCCGCCCGAGAAGTTACCGGAGTTCGTCGAGCGCTTCGAAGCCATCCTCGAGTCCCACGACACCTACGCCAGCTTCTACGCGCACGCGGGACCCGGCGTGTTGCACATCCGGCCGCTGGTGAACACGAAGACCGACGTCGGCCTCGAGCAGTTACACGGTATCGCCGACGACGTGACCGACCTCGTCGTCGAGTTAGGGGGGTCGGTCTCGGGCGAACACGGCGACGGCCGCGCACGCACACAGTGGAACCGGAAGCTGTACGGCGACGAGCTCTGGGATACTTTTCGGGACCTGAAGACGGCGTTCGACCCCGACTGGTTGCTCAACCCCGGGCAGGTCTGTGGCGACGTCGACCTCCGGGAGAACCTCCGGTTCGACCCCGACTACGAGTTCGAGGCCGGTTTCGAACCGGCGCTGAACTGGGAGAACGACAACGGAATGCAGGGCATGGTCGAACTCTGTCACGGCTGTGGCGGCTGCCGGGGCGAGCAGGAGACGACCGGCGGCGTCATGTGCCCGACCTTCCGGGCGAGTCGCGAGGAGATCACCAGCACCCGCGGCCGGGCGAACGCGCTCCGACAGGCGATGAGCGGCGATCTCGAGACAGCCTACTCCGACGAGTTCGTCGAGGAGGTGATGGACCTCTGTATCGGCTGCAAGGGCTGTGCGATCGACTGCCCCAGCGAGGTCGACATGGCGAAGCTCAAAGCCGAGGTCACCCACGAATACCACCAGCGCAATGGCGCGACCCTCCGAGACCGACTGTTCGCCCGCGTCGAGGACCTCTCGCGACTCGGGAGCGCGCTCGCGCCCGTCTCGAACGTCGCAGCGAGAGTTCCGGGAAGCCGGTGGGTGCTCGAGAAGACGGTCGGTATCGCGGCCGACCGACCGTTGCCGACCTTCTACCCGAACACGTTCCGCGACTGGTTCGAGCGGCGAGGCGGCGAAGCCGCCTCGAAAGAACGAGCGCAGGAAGCGCGAGAACGGCGAGGTGGCGAAGCGACCTCGGGAGAACGGCGAGGTGGCGAAGCGACCTCGGGAGAACAGCGAGGCGGCTCGACGGTCTCCGAATCCGACGCCCGACGGAAGGCCGTCGTCTACCCCGACACCTATACCAACTACAGCCACCCCGATGCCGGCAAGGCCGCCGTCCGAGTACTCGAGGCCGCCGGCATCCGCGTCACCGTCCCCGACGACCTCGGCGATACCGGTCGACCGGCCTTCTCGAAGGGGTTCCTCGAGCGCGCTCGAGACACGGCTCTGGAGAACGTCTCCACGCTGGTACCGCTGATCGAGGACGGCTGGGACGTCGTCGTGATCGAACCCTCCGACGCGGTAATGCTCCAGTTAGACTACCGCGACCTTCTCTCCGGACCGGACGTCCAGACGGTCTCGGCGAACACCTACGGCGTCTGCGAGTACCTCGACCGGTTCGGGCTGGACGAACACCTCGAGACAAGTGCTCGAGGGTCGCTCACCTACCACGGCCACTGCCACCAGAAGGCGACCGCGAAAGACCACCACGCCGTCGGCGTCCTCCGGCGGGCGGGGTACGCGGTCGACCCGCTCGACTCGGGCTGTTGTGGAATGGCCGGCAGTTTCGGCTACGAGGCCGAACACGCCTCGATGAGCGACGCCATCGCCGCGATCCTCTTCGACCAGATCGACGAGAGCGACGGCGACCGTGTCGTCGCACCCGGCGCGTCCTGTCGGACGCAACTCGAGGGACGAAACGGTGTCGTCGAGTCGCCACCGACGCCGATCGAGGTGCTGGCCGAGAGCCTCGAGTGAGATCGCAAGTCTCCGTCGGACGTGAAAGAGACGAGGAAAGAAGAGAGCAAGAGAGGAAGACGCGATCCGAGAGAGAGGAGACGTAAACCGCCTCCCGAGACGTCGTCGCCGCAGAACGCGGGCTCGAGGACGACCGGAGACTCCTCGGCCGCTCGAGTTTCGAACGAGAGGACTGAATTCATCGATGGAGAGCCAGAATCGGAAGGCCACGTAGCGCCCCGCATCGCAAGGTTAAAGGCCGAATCGTTGGGAGTTACGAACAGGAATGATCGAGGTACCTCTCCAGACAATCGACAACATGTTGATGCCGTTTCACGTTGGGCATATCCTCCTCGGGGCGTTCGCGTTGGCTATTCTGGGTACACTGCCGTTGAAATCGATGAAGGTAGTCGGGCTCAACATCATCGCCTTCGGTGCGATTTTCCTCCTGCTTCCCGTAGACATGGCCGGCAACACCATCGTCTACAGACTGTTCGGTGCGGTTCTGGTCATCGTCGGACCGATGTTGTACGCCGCTGCCGATAGTTGAGACGAACGGAGACGACAATCGATTTTCAGCCCGCTCTGCCCGTATCACACTCGTACCCGATTCGTTCGTACTGTACCCCTGTTCGTCCGACAGTCGACGGTTACTGCCCGACGAGTTCGTCGTAGCGCGCACCCGTCTGTTTCAGCGTCGCCGCAGAGTAGAGTCGCTCGTGACTGACCGGCAGGTACTCGGCGGCGAGTTCGTCGATCTTGGCGTCGACGGCTTCCTGATCGCGACCGTGGATCATCGTAAACAGGTTGTAGGACCACCCCTGCTCGGGACGACGCGGCCGGTGATAACAGAGCGTGACGTAGGGCAGTTCTCCCGCCCGCTCTCCGCGCTCGTCGAGTTCCTCGTCGGGGACGTCCCAGACGACCATGCAGTTGGCGTCGAATCCCGTCACGACGTGGTTGACGATACAGCCGATCCGCTTGAGACAGCCGTCGGCTTGCAACCGGTCGATCGCCTCGAGAACGTCGTCGACCGGGGCCTCGAGTTTCGCTGCGACGTCCCGATACGGTGTCAGTGACAGCGGGAACCCGTCTTGGATCGCGAGCAGCAGATCGCAGTCGAACGCGGAGAGGTCGGTGGCGGCGTCCTCGCTGATCCGGGTCGCCGAGGCGTCGGTCTCGGGGGTCTTGGTCTGAGACGCTGTCTCGGCTCCCCCGTCGACCGACACCGACGCGAGGCTCTCGCGGGCGAACTGATCAGCGTTGACGACTGGGAACTCGAGGTCGATGTAGTAGTCGGTCAGCATCGGCAAGACGAGTACCTCGCAGCCGGTTCGCTCCTCGATCTCCTCGAGGATGCGATCGCGCGTGGTTCGCGAGCCGGCGGTGACGACGAACCACATGTTCCACTCGTGGTCGCGTTCGTAGTTGTGGTTGACCTGCCGGTAGCCGTTGATCACGTCGGCGACCTCGTCGAAGCGGTCGGCCGGTGCTCGGACCGCCGCGAGCGTCGAGGAACCGATCACCGGCGGGTTGAGAACCGCGCCGAACCGCCGGAGAATGCCCGCGTTCCGGAGTCGTTCGACGCGCTCGAGTGCCTCGTCCTCGTCGATTCCGAGGGCGTCACCGACGGCTCGGAAGGGGCGTTGCTCGACCGGGAACCCGCTCTGGTAGCCGTCGATCAACGCGGCGTCGACGTCGTCCAGCGTGGCGCGCCAATCGCCCGACTGGTGGCTCATTGGCAGGTCTAGGGACGACCGGAAGGTAGTGCTTTCGGGTCTGGTCGATGGCGGGACAGAGACGGGCTCCAGCGCGTCGTGATACCCGATCCGGAAGGCATCGGGGACAGAATGCAACGAACGTCCGTTACGGTGTCTGGGAGGCTGGAAACGGGACACTTTTGCGACGCCCAGCCCAACACGCTCACATGGCACAGGCAACCCAGGAGTTCGGCGAGTGGCCGCTGAAACGCCTGATGACGGAAGTCGTCGGGTCGGGCCACAAGTCGGCCGACGACATGACCCGCGAACAGGCTCGCGAGGCGTTCCAGCGCATCCTCGCGGACGAACCCGACCACCTCACCCTCGGCGCGTTCTGGCTGGCCAACCGCTGGAAGCGCAACACTCCCGAAGAGCTGGCCGCCTACACCGACGTCATGCTCGAGGAATCGGTCGACAGCGTCCAACCGAACTGCGACCCCGTCGACTGCGGGGCGAACTACGACGGGAAACACACGAGCGCGGTGCTCGGCGTCGGCGCCGGTGCCGTCGCCGCCGCCGCGGGCACGCCGGTCGTAGTCCACTCCGGCGACCGCGTCCCGACCCAGAAGGCGTGTGCGTACAAACACGTCCTCGACGAACTCGGCGTCCGAACCGAACTCGAGCCCGAAGAGAGCGCCGCGATGGTCGACGAGACCGGCTTCGGCTTCTACTACCAGCCGAACTTCAACCCCGGCATCCACGCGCTGTGGGAGCGACGCGACCAGATGGGCGTGCGTACGTTCGTCAACACGATCGAGACCGTCGCCAACCCCGCCGGCGCCGACGTCCACCTCGGCTCGTTCTACCATCTCGCGTTCGCGAAGAAGACCACCGACCTCGTCAAGGAAAGCGAGGAACTCGACTTCTCGCGGGTCATCATGTTCCAGGGGTTGGAAGGGTACGACGACATCCGACCCGGCTATACGAAGGTTGCCGAGTGGACTCGAGGGACCGACGAGAGCGACGAAACGTTCGAGGACTACGAGATCGAAACCGCCGAGTACGGCATGGATCTGGAGAGCGAGGATCTCGAGGTCTCGAACCTCGAGACCGACTCGGCGGCGATCACCGAAGCGGTACTGGCCGGCGAGCGCGAGGACGCCTTCGCCGACGCCATCGCGCTCAACGGGGCGTTCCGGATCTACGCCCGCCGCGACGTCGATAGTCTAGAAGAGGGCCTCGAGCGCGCTCGCGAGGTCATCGCCGACGGAAGCGCCGAGGCGGTGCTCGAGGAGTTGCGGGCGTTCTGAGAGCGTTACGATTTTTCGGAATTTGATTCCGATTCCGATTCTGGGGTAGACTCCGCTACCGATTCGATCGCCCGTCGATAGAGATCGTCACCGATCCAGAACCCGGCGTCTCGGAGTTCTGACATCGCCGTCTCGATATCGACCGTCTCGTCACGAGCCGCCCTGAGTAGAATTCCAACGACTCCCGTGATCGTCAAGTCGTGTCGCCGCGCAACGGTCCGTCCATCGCGTTCGTTGATGAGAACGAGATCGGCGTCCCGCTCGAGGGCGAGTGCGATCGCAGCGGCTTCTCCCGCGTCGAGTTCCGAGCGAAGCTCGCGAACCAGTTCCCGGTTCTCGGCGGGCTGGACGGAGACGAAATCGCTCTCGAGTAGCGTTTCGAGTCGGCCGACACCATCCTCGCCCGCCAGGAGTTCGGTTTGGACGGCGTCCGGAACGACGATCGACTCGAACTGTTCGGGGAGGACGTCGAGTCGGTCGGCGAGCGCGAGGTTGAGAAGTGGCGACGTGTTCGAGACGACGACCTCACTCGAGGGCATACGCGAGATCTTCGTCGAGTTCCTCGTCGGTGTAGTGGCGCTCGACGCCGCGCTCACCGAGTCGTTTTCCGAAGTCGTGTTTCGAGAGCTCGGCGAGTTCGCGCGCCTTGCCGAAGGAGAGCACACCGCGAGCGTAGAGCGAGATGGCGAGTTCCTCACGCATGACGCCTTCGCGTTCGTCCTCCGGGAGCCGAAGGGCGTCGTAGACCTCGTCCGAGATCTCGATTGCGGCCATAGGAATCTGTTGTATCGAAGCATCAATAAACGTTCTCCCGTTCCCCTCCCGCCGTCCGAGAAGGGGCCTCGAGCGCGCTCGAGAGGTCATCGCCGACGGAAGCGCCGAGGCGGTGCTCGAGGAGTTGCGGGCGTTCTGACTGGCGGCAGGAGTTTTCGTTTCGTATAGGAGCATTCGACCGAATCCGTACGGATAGCCTCGAGGACGTGTACACGCCACTTCCGACGTGTAATGCAGGACGTTTTTGTTTTAACGTAGAACATTCCTCGTATGAATCGAAGATCCTACCTCCAGGGAGTCGGAGTCGGAGGCGGGATCGTCGCACTCGCAGGCTGTCTCGGGAGCGACGATTCACTCGAGGACCCCGGCGGGACGGTTTCGCTGTCGACAACCGGGGGCGACGACAGCTGGCCCCAGCTGGCACACGACGCCCGAAACTCGCGCTACGCTCCCGGAGCCTCGGTGCCGACGGGTGACGTCGAGGTGGTCTGGCGGGAGTTTGGCGATCGGCCGCTGTCCCACCCGGTGATCGACGACGCGGTCTACCTCACCGACCGGTGGAACGGAAGTTCGGCGTACGCGCTGGCGCCGGACGACGGAGCGGAATTGTGGCGCGATCCGAGCGAGGCGGAGGCACACGTCACTCCTGCGCTGGTCGACGGGATCCTGAGCGTGGCGCGAACGGAGCCACAATCACTCCACGCCCTCGATGCGTCGTCCGGGACGACAGCGTGGACCCGGGAACTCGAGTTCGATCTGCCGATCCACCCCGAGATACCGCCGTTCGCTCAGACCGTCTCCGACGGCCGGATCGTCGCCGGTACGTGGGGCGGGGTTTGCGCCGTCGACGCCGATTCCGGAACCGTCCGCTGGGACGAACACTTCGACGGCGATGGATCGAGGCAGGGAGGGGCGACGCCCGCAGTGCTGGACGGTCGCGTGTTCACGTTTCCGAGGGGGTACACAGACGAGGTGATACCGGTGTACGCGTTCGATGCGACGACGGGTGAGCGCGAGTGGAAAGCGACCCTCGAGTTCGACGAAGACCGGTGGCTAACTGGTCATCCAGTCGCCGGCGGCGATCACGTCTACGTTCTCGCGACGAAATCGACCGCTCACTCCCTGGCGGGAGAAGACGACAGCAGATCGGGATCAGACGCCACACAGCAATTGATTGCCCTCGACGCGACGTCCGGATCGGTCGACTGGCGATGGGACGTCCCCGGACACGCCCACGATCCGCCGGCGCTGGCCGAGGACGTGCTGTTCCTCGGCCAGTCCCACCCCGACACGGACGGTAGCACGTTAGTTACCCTCGACGCGACGAAGGGAGAACCGATCTGGGTTGCAGAGACCAACGACACCGACGTGCACACACCGACGGTAACCAACGAGTTCGTCTGCGTCTCTCACGGCGGTGACGTTGCAGCGTTCGCCGTCGAGGACGGTTCGCTCGAGTGGGAATTCGATCCCGACGACGTCGTCACCTCTGTGGCCGTCGCTGGCGAGCGCGTGTACGCACTGACGAACCTTCCGCTCGGGACCCACTCGAACGGAGTCGTCGCCCTCGAAGGTGCGTGAAGACTCCCTCTCGACGCACACGCCGCGAGGGGTCTGACGGCAGCGCCGAGGCGGTGCTCGAGGACCTGCGGGCGTTCTAACCTACTCCTCTCGAACCAGCGCCACGCTCGCGAGTTGATCGCCGGCTTTCACCGTCGCCTCCTTGGTCAGCGCGTAGAGGATCCCCTCGCGGTCGGCGGCGACGTCCTGGAGCGACTCGTAGGTCGCCGGGTGATAGACCGTGCCTAGATCGGCGCCTTCGGGGACGAACTGCCCCATCTCGAGCGAGGGCTTCGGGCGGAACAGCCCCGACGCGGTGGCCTGGACCTGTCCGAGGTGGTTGCGCGCGATTGTCTGGTCGCGTTCGGGGGCCTCGCCCTCGAGCATGTCCATGTCCCGAAGGACGTCGAATATCCCGTCGACGCCGAGTTCGACGGGGTCCTCGAGGATCTGTTTGTTGTGAGCGAGTTCGGGCGTGATCGCTGGAATCCCCTTCTGGACGGCGGCGACACGGAGCTTCCCGTCGAAGCCGCGTCGGTACCACTCTTCGGTGGCGTCCTCGTCGGCCTGTTCGGAGAGCAAGAGCCCGGTTCCGAACGCTTCCGCGAGCGCACGCGACGGCTCGTCGCCTTCGAGGTAGACGACGTGGGGGAGCATGTCCGGGCTCCCGGTGTGGAGGTCGATGACGGCGTCCGAACCCTCGAGATACTCCCAGAGGCGGGCAGCCATCCGCTGGTGGAGGCTCCCCGAATCGTCGCCCGGCCAGACGCGGTTCATGTTCGGATTGACGCTGTCGATCACTTCGGGAGTGGTGTAGGAGACACGATCGAACGTGAGCGGGTTCGCCACGGGGACGGCGACGAGCGTTCCGGAGAGATTTCGAAGCGAGAGACGCTCGTGGACCCGGCGGAGCGTCTCGGTGCCGTTTATCTCCCGGCCGTGCTGGGCGGCCTGCACGTAGACGGTCGGTCCGTCGTCGCCACCGTCGTAGGTGTGGACCGTCGTCGAGATCTCGATCCCCGAGGGGAGCCGAGCGAGGACGACGTCTTCGGTCGTGTGCGTTCCCGAGGTAGCCATTTGTACTCCGTTCAACGATCACGGTAATGAAGGTAGGGTCGGCTTGTCACTCGAGGAGAGAGCGGGATCGAGAGTGGATGTCCGGAGGTCTCCCCGGTAGTCGGTGGCGACTGTACCGGACGACCACCGACGACGGATCCAATCACCAGACCATCACCGTTTTCACGTGGCCCGTCGTCGGCGATACTATGGGAAATCCAACGGCAACTCTCCACACGAGTGAAGGCGACATCGAAGTCGAACTCTTCGAAGAGCGGGCACCGCGAACGGTCGGGAACTTCGTCGGCCTCGCGACGGGCGAGCGCGAGTGGACCGATCCCGAGAGTGGCGACCGCATGAAAGGGGAACCGCTGTACGACGACGTGGAGTTCCACCGCGTCATCGAGGACTTCATGATTCAGGGCGGAGACCCCACCGGAACCGGTCGCGGTGGCCCCGGCTACCAGTTCGACGACGAGTTCCACGACGAACTCACTCACGACAGCGAGGGAATCCTCTCGATGGCGAACTCGGGACCGAACACCAACGGCTCGCAGTTCTTCATCACGCTCGACGCGACGCCACACCTCGACGGCCGCCACGCCGTCTTCGGCGAGGTCATCGACGGCATGGACGTCGTCCACGAGATCGGCTCCGTCGATACCGGCCCGAACGACAAACCGAAGTCTGAGGTCCTCCTCGAGTCGATTACCGTCCACGACGACGAATAGCGAGGCGGTTCACCCACCTCAGTGATCGTGTTTTTCTCACGACTCGAGATATTTCCTTGTTAGTAATGGAAATATTAATGTGTGTGGGGAGAGAACAGTGGACTGCCTGACGCGAGTCAGGGGGCGGGGAACCGACGAAGTCGATGGGGGTCGGCTTCGTCGGTATCGCATCGCTATCGGGACAGTTCCCGTATCGCAGCTGTCACACGCAAACCGGCGGCTAGGAGGGCACGACGCGTTCCTCGTCGTCGTACCCTCAATCCGTTGCGCACTCGACACACGGGAACCGAATATCGACCCTCGCACGAACGCGGGGGCTGAACGTCGACGTCCACGTCGACGTCACCCGAACTCGATGGCGACACGATTGCCGACAGTCTCGCCACGCTCTCGGATCGCGTCGAGGTACTCGAGGTACCGACGGGATACACCACCGAACCACCACCACCGAACCACCACCACACCACCTATCTTCGTCGGACGGTGTCCACAAATCGACCTCGAGTAACGAACTGTGAATTCGCTCGATGGCACGGCACGGTCGCCATCGGACAGTCACGGTTCATCGACAGACCACGAACACGAACGTCAGTGGCCAGTACAGAGGCACTCCAATTGACTCGAGGCGGTATCGAAATCAGTAGTCCACGGACGATCTCGGGCGAGAGGGACAGTCGAGTGACGGTGGGAGAGACCGGAGACCGTAACGCGAAAGACCGCTCGGACTAACGTCGACGTATGAGCGATGGAGACGTCACTGATGACGACGGTGGGATTCAACAGCCGAGCGACGTCGGATCGGCGAACGCACCGACGGTCGAGGAGAAACCGTACAAGATCATTTTCGAGGCGAACAAGTGCTTCGGCGCGGGCAAGTGCGCCGAGGTCGCCGACAACTGGGAGATGGACCTCGAGACCGGACTCGCGAGAGCCGGGTCGTACTTCATCGACGAAGACGAACTCGACGAGAACGTCCGTGCGGCGGAGGTCTGTCCGGCGAAGAAAGATCAGGGCTGTATTCACGTCGTCGACCGACGGACCGATCGGGAAATCGCGCCGGATCCCCACGGTGACGGAACACTGAGTGTCGACTGGTAGCGTGGGTTACTGACGGACATTCGCGGTTCGTCTCGGCGATATCGATGTGCTCGTTCTCTTACTCTCGTTCTCACTTTTACTTCCACTTCCATTCACACGCTCTCGAGTATACTGCCGATCCCTCTCAAAAGTCGATGCCGTACTGGCGGCCTCACACCGAAACGCACATCCCGAACCGGTGACAACCACCGCGTGCGTTCTGGGCGAGGGTAGCCAAGCAGGCCAACGGCGGTGGGCTTAAGACCCGCTCCTGTAGAGGTCCTTGGGTTCAAATCCCAACCCTCGCATACCATCGCGAACGATTCGTGAGCGCGAGCTGTACGTTTGGACGTGAACGTTCACGGAGCTGCTGGAAGCGTAAACGAGAACGTCGTTCCCTCGTCGGGTTCGGAATCGACCCAGATACGACCGCCGTGGCGTTCGATAATCCGCTGACAGAGCGCGAGTCCGATCCCGGTGCCGGAGTGGGTGTCACGGCTGTGGAGGCGCTGGAAGACCTCGAAGACACGTTCCTGATCGTCGGGGTCGATGCCGATCCCGTCGTCGTGAACCGAGACGAGCCACTTCTGCCCGCGGCGTTCGGCGTCGACGGAGATCCGTGGCGGCCCCGCGCCCGAGTATTCGATCGCGTTACTCAAGAGGTTCTGAAACACCTGATGGAGTTGGTTGTCGTCACCTCGGACACGGGGGAGTGACTCGGCCGTGATCTCAGCGTTGCTCTCTTCGATTCTCACCTGAAGATTGTCGAGTGCATTTTCGAACACGCAGTCCAGATCGATCGGTTCGAGGGGGTCGCCCTGCGTATCGACTCGCGAGTACTCGAGGAGGCCGTCGATCATGGCTCGCATTCGATCCGCGCCGTCGACTGCATATGCGAGGAACTCCTCGCCGTCCTCGTCGAGTTCGTCGCTGTATCGGCTCTCGAGCAGTCGGAGATAGCTCGAGACCATTCGAAGCGGTTCCTGCAGGTCGTGGGAGGCGGCGTAGGCGAACTGTTCGAGCCGTTCGTTGGACGCCTCGAGTTTGCGCTGGCGGTCGACCTGTTCGGTGATGTCCTGAGCGAGTGTCATGCCGCCGAACACCGCGTCGCCGTCGTCGGTGAGCGGGACCACGCGAATGACCCATTCCCGACGGGCGTACTCGCCTTCGACCGCCCGCATCTCGCCGTCGAGTGCGTCCTGAAACGCGGATTCGAGTGCGTCGCCGAGTTCGCCCGGCCAGACGTCCTGGACGTGGGCTCCTTCGACGTCGCTCGAAGAGACCGGCAGGTCGTCGAAGGCGCGTCCGGCGGCGAGCGTGTACCGGAGGTCGTCGTCGAACATCGTGACGATGCCGTTCGGGAAGTTCTCCGCGAGCGTTCGATGGCGCTGTTCGGACTTTTTGAGCTGGCGCTCTCGTCGCTTGCGTTCGGTGACGTCACGATCCGACACGATGATCGACACGACGTCACCGTCGTCGTCCGTGACGGGCCTGAAGACGCCGTTGAGCGTGTACCGTTCCCCGTTCGGTTGGGTGAGGTCGGCCTCGAAATCGACGTACTCGCCGGACGCTGCTCGCTCCGTCCACTCTCTCACGTCGGATTGAACCGACTCGCTCTCGCCCCACCACGGCGTCTCCCAGAAGGGTTCGTCGGTCACGTCCTCGAGGTCGGCGTCGATGTACTCCATCGCCGTCTGATTGATATCCAGGACCCTCCCGTCCGGTTCGAGGAGTCCGACGAGGATGTTCGGGTCCTCGAAGATTGCCTCGAACCGGCGTTCCGTTCGCTGGAGTTCCCGTTCGCGCTCCTTTCGCTCTGTCGCGTCCCGAAAGTAGATCGAGAGGCCGGATTCGGAGGGGTAGGCGTGGACCTCGAACCAGACCCCCAGTGGGGGGTAGTACTCTTCGAACGACGTCGGCTCTTGGGTCTCCATCGCCGTTCGGTACTCGTCTTCGAACGTCGTCCCGAGCGCCGGTTCGAACGGGTCCCAGAAGTTCTTCCCGACCAGTCCCTGATCATCCGGATCGAGGATCTCGGATCCTCGCTCGTTGACGTACGTGATCTTCCACTCTCGATCCAGTCCGATGAACGCGTCCGTGATCCGGTCGAACGTCTTCTCGAGTTCCTGCGTGAGGTGCTTCCGGTCGGTAACGTCCCGGAAGTAGACCGAGAGACCGGTCTCCGAGGGATAGATCCGTTCTCGAAACCACGTCCGGGACGGTTCGTAGTACGCTTCCATCGAAACCGACTCCTGGGTCGTGACCGCCTCGCGGTATCGGTCTTCGAACTCGGTTCCGACCATGTTTGGGAAGGCGTTCCACAGATTCGTTCCGAGGAGTTCGTCCTCGGAAGCGCCGAGGAGTTCCGCCGCTCGCTCGTTGGCGTGTGTGAACTCCCAGTCCTCGTCGAGCGCGAAAAACCCGTCCGTAATACGGTCGTAGGCGTCCTCGACCATCCGTGGAGACTGCGCTGTCTCCGCGCGACGCGACTGCTCGGTCTGGTGATGTTCGATCGCCGAGGTGAGGACGCCCGCGATGCTCTTGACGAAGTTCGCGTCGTATTCCGTAAATTCGCGGGACTCGGTCGTGTACGTCTCCAGTACGCCCCACGGATCCGCCCCCGATCCGATCGTGACGGTGATCCCGCTGACGATATCGTGGTCGGTGAGCAACTCGGGACTCCCAAAGCGGTCTTCGGTTCGGAACTCGTCGACGACGACCGGGTGCTCGGTCCGGAGGGTGTATCCGACCTGCGAGTTCGGATCTGTCGATACCGTGGCCGATCCGACGAGTCCGTCGCGCCAGCCCACGCCCTGTCTGAGGAGGGCCGTCTCGTCGTCGGGGTGTGACTCGAGAACCGACGCGTATTCGGTCTCGAGCGTGTCGGCGACAGCGGTCGAGGCGTCACGGAGCAACTCGTCGAGGCTGTCAGTCTCGAGGGCCCGCTGTCCGAATTCGGCGATGGTCTCCTGCCGACGGATGCGGGTCCGAACCGCCGGATCCGCATCCGAACGCGGAGATGAAGTCATTCAAATTAGTTACCGGTGGCGGCGGTAAAAGCGCTTTTCCTCGTCATATTGGAGACGGAGGAACTGACTCTGCCCAGCAAGCGAGCATCGAGTGCGACGGTGACCGGACTCGTGTTCGATCGGCGACCGGACTCGACTCAGCCCGTTCCGGAGACGCTGACGGTCCGTTCGTCGGCGTCGTCCTCCGACGCGACGGTGACCGGGAACTCGACGTCCCGTTCGACGGGATCGGTCTCGTACCCTAACGTGACCGTCGTCGCCGTTTCGCCGGGAACGGTTACCGAGAGGGTATCGACGTGCTCGTCACCAACGACGAGGACGACGGTCTGCGTGGCATCGACCGAGCCGGTGTTCTCGAGTCGGGCGGTCACCTCGAGGAATTCACCGGCTGCGACGGGTTCGTTCGTCTCGAGGATCGTGACGTCGAGCGTGGAGTCGCCAGCGCCGTAGACCGTGACGACGCGGTCGTCGGCGTCGTCGTCGGTCGCGACGGTGACGGGGAACTCGACGTCCTGCTGGACGGGATAGGTCTCGTAGCCGAGCGTGAGCCGTGTCGTCTCGCCGGGAGCGACGCTCACGGATTCGGAGGCGACCTGGTCGTCACCGGCGACCAGCCGAACGGTCTGTGTGGCCGTCACGGCCCCGGTGTTCTCGACTCGTGCGGTCACCTCGAGGACCCCACCGGCGGAGACGGGGTCGTTCGCGTCGAGGATGGTCACGTCCAGCGACGGGTCGGCGTCGGCGAGAACGGTGACGGTCCGGTGAGCCGCGTCGTCGTCGGTCGCGACGGTGACGGGGAACTCGACGTCCTGCTGGACGGGATAGGTCTCGTAGCCGAGCGTGAGCCGTGTCGTCTCGCCGACGGCGACGGTGACGGTCGTCGCATCGACCTGCTCGTCGCCGGCCGTGAGCGACACCTCCTGCGTCGTCTCGGTATCGCCGGCGTTCTCGAGTTCGACGGTGACCTCGAGGAATTCACCGGCGGCCACGGGATCGTTCGTCTCGAGGATCGACACGTCGAGCGTCGGCTCCCCGATTGCGTCGATCGTCCACAGGTGTTCGGAGGCGACGGCTCCCTCCTCGTCGATCACCCACGCGATGATCGGACAGCCGTGACACGAGGAGTCGATCGTCGTCGACGCGGTCGCCGTGGTGCCGTCGACGTCGGTTACGTCGAGGACGACGTCTGCGTGGCCGAGCCACCAGACGACGCGGTCGAGTCCGGCGTCGGAATCGCCGACGTCGATCTCGAGGTCAGCGGTCTCGTCGTCGGTGAGCGTGAGCGTGCCGGGGCTCGGCCGGGCGTCGTCGACGGTCGGTGCGGCGTTGCCCTCCGGATCGACGTGGACCGTCCAGTTCGTCGTGTAGCCCTCGGCGACGGCTGCAGTCACCTCGTAGGTCCCCGACAACTCGAACGTGTGTTGCCAGTAGTCGGCGCCGGCGGTGGCGTAGTACTCGGCGTACCAGGGGCCGAACGACCGACCGAGGTGGTCGCCGTCGAGCGACCACGACGTCTCCCCACCGTACTCGCCGAGGGCGACGGAATCGACCTCGAACAGGACCGTCGTCCCCGGCTGGACGGAGATCTCGTCGGCGGGACTGACGTAGTCGAACGTGGAATCGTCGGTTCCGAACACGCCGACGGTCCGTTCGTCGACCAGCGCCCCGCTCTCGACTGTCACCGGAAATCTGACGTTCCGTTCGACGGGATAGGTCTCGTAGCCGAGCGTCACCGTCTCTGTCTCTCCGCCGTCGACCGTCACGGATGCCGTGTCCAACCGATCGTCGCCGACGACCAGAGAGACGTCCCGCGACACCGCCGTCGACCCCGCGTTGTCGAGTCGAGCGGTCACCTCGAGGACGGTACCCGCATCCACCGGTGCGTTCGTCTCGAGGACCCACAGCGAGAGGTCGGTCTCGTTCCGAGTCGTCGTTCCGGCCCTGCCATCGGCCGACGCGAGCACCCCGATCCCCATCCCGATGCCGATCAGGTAACGGCGTCGGTGCATAGACGTCTCTACGAGGTCACCCACCAATATATTTCTTGAACGTTCATGACGTATAAATGCGTGTAGAAACGATAGTCTGTCCGAGAGAGACGTTATCGTCGCTGGAAACGCGGTATCGAGAGACAACGTCAGTTCCGTGACTCCGTCGAAGGCCACTCCCTCGAAGGAACCCGTCACTCGAGGTCGCGGCGAGACGTTCCAACGAGACGTTCGCCCAGTGAACCGAGCCACGGTGATTAAGGCCCCCCACGACAACAGTCGGGTATGGCATCCGGGCTGCTTCCGGCTGAAACCGCGGATCAGATCGAGACGACCTGTCGTACGGCCGTCGGCGACAGCCTCCGCTCGGTCATGTACTTCACGCGTGACGACTACGAACAGCTCTACCTTCGAGAGGACCTCGAACGCGACGCCGACCTCTCGACGTTCATCGGACACGAGTGGCGCGGATTCAAGACCACCCAGACCGCCTACGAGGGCTCGGAACTGGGAGACTATCAGTACACGATTCGCGTCTTCGAAAACGGGTTCTTGATCCGCGTCACCTCCGACCGCGAGGGAATCTTCGTAACGACCGACGGACTCACCATCAAGGACTTCGAAGAACTCGCGACCGCGATCAGTACCGTTCTCGAGGAACGAAACCGGGCCTGAGTTCGCGTTCGTATCCGGATTCGAACTGTCGCTCGAACTCGAGTGTCCGTAGAAGTCGACTCACGATCTCGAGTCTCGTGTTTCGAATCCACGTCTTCCGATCGACGAGGTCGTGAGGAGAAGACCGAGTATCGAATCCGTATACCGCGTGTACTGGTTATTGGGTAAGGGACGAATCAGTCTCCGTGTCAGTCCCAGTGGGAGTATCGAAGACGGCCACACTGGACCGCCGGTCTGCGTTCTGCTCTGCAACGGAGTCCTCGTCACGATGTCGACGAGGCTCCGCGTCCTCGAGAGACGAGCCGACCGGGAGACCCGATCCCCCGTCCGGCGTGATACCGAGGACGCGCGCGAACCGCAACCGCTCTGCGACGTGCTTGTCGGGTGTCATCCTTTCCGGTGACGGGCGTTGTCCCCGTAGTTATGGACCTCGTTAGTCCACATAATGACCGATTAGAGCGCGAAACGATCCGCCATCGGGTGGCGTTTACACACTGCAGACGAACGGCGAGCGTAACATCCTTCTCCGGGACGGCCCACTCGCTTCTTATGACAGAGACGTTTCCTGACTCCGTCGAACGTGCACTCGAGGACCACGACGCGTTCGCACCGATCGGGGACGAGGCAGACGAGCCAGTGTACGAACTCACCACGACCGTCTTCGAGACAGCCATCACGGCCACCGACGCCGAAGACCCACGCGACGGAACCGTCCACGTGACGGTCACGGTTCCGACGCTCGACGCGGCCGTCGCGAACGAACCCGTCGCCGACGTCGTCGAAGACGGCTGGTTCGAGACGTTCGAACGCCGCCTCGAGGACACCTTCGGTGTGACGAACCTGCGATCCCACGAGGAGCCAGCAATCGAGCGCGACGACCGCGAGGTTCGCGTCCACCTCGAGTACGTCGCCTGGGACGCCGACGAGGGTGTCGCCGACGCGAAAACCCTCATCGAGTACGTCGAGGGGACCTACGCCCAGGGGATCGTTCCGGGGTACGAGTATCGTGGACCCGCCGGCGAGTTACTCGAGAACGCCCAACAACGCGGACAGCAGGCTGCGAACGGCGCGGGCGGCGAGAACGGGAACGGAGCGCCGTTGTAGGCCCACGGCTCGAAAACTCGATCGGTGATATCCCTCGCCCTCGAAGAGGGGGACGACGTCTAGATTCGACGTGAAAAACGGGTCGGATGCGAGTCGATCAGTCCATCGCGATGTACGTCTGGGTGTCCTCGACGCCACGGATACCCTGAATTTCCGTCGCGGCGATATCCTTGACCGCGGCGGGCGTCTCGACGTCCGCCTTCGCGATGATGTCGACGTCGCCCGCGACGATGTGCGCGGAGACGACGCCGTCGATCCCCTCGATGCTGTCTCGCAGTCGATCCGCCTCGCCCGTGTTCGCTTTTACCATGACGAATGCTGTAACCATCAGTTGACACCTCCGTGTTCCGCCTCCGCTCGACTCTCCGTTCCGCCAACCAGAAGTTGGCGAACGTCACTCAAGACATCGAAATCCGCCAGGACCGCGAGTCGATCTCCCTCCTCGAGAGAGATATCGGGGGTCGGGATCCCGAGTTCGCCGTCCCGTTTGCCGTACGCGAGGACGGTCGCGTCGGCAGGGAGTTGCAGTTCACTGATCGTGTATCCGTTGACCGGTGCGTCGTCCGTGATCGTGAGTTCGACGACCTGCAGATGCTGGGCGATGTCCGCGATCGCCCGAATCGTCCCGCCGAGGAGGGCGTTTTTCGCACCCATCGCGCCGAGGCGCTCGGGGTAGATGACCTCGTCGACCTCGTCGGCGTACTTGCGGTAGATGTTCTCGCGGTAGTCCTCGTCGATGCGCATGATCGTCCGACAGCCGTAGTGTTTGGCGATCATACACGCCGCGAAGTTGACGTTCAGATCGCCCGTGAGCGCGCCGACGCTGTCGGCCTCTCGAACGCCGGCCTGCTCGAGGATCTCCTCGCGCGAGCCGTCGCCTTCGACGACCTCGAACTCCTGGTTTCGGGCGCGTCGTACCTTCCCCTCGTCTCGTTCGATGAGCGTTACCTCGTGGCCTTCTTCGCGCAGGACCCGCGCCGTGCGCAGACCGACCCGTCCAGCACCAATGATCACGAACCGCATGCTACTGGGTTACACCTGCCCCGGTGAATAAGTTTGCCCCCACACTGGGGCAGAAATCGGGCAAAGGCTTTAGTCATGAGAGAGTGTATCACACCGCCGAGACAGATGGTTCACGCGTTCATCATGGTGAAGACCGCAGCCGGACAGTCCGAAGGCCTCCTCTCGGCGATTCGGGACATAGAGCGCGTCGGCGACGCCCACATCGTCGCCGGAAACTACGACATCATCGCGGAAGTCGACGCCGGTGAAGTCTACGAGGTGTTCCAGGCCGTCTCGAACGATATCCAGGGTCTCGACGGCGTAATGGATACGAAGACGTACATCGGATTGAATTGACACTGGCCCCTCGACGGTCGCTTCCGAATCGAACGGTCGGGCGACGGGATTTCGTTTCATCCGGGGCCGGAGGACGGACTCGGCGAACACACGGGCTTTCGAGAGCCGTGAGGACGATCCGCCGTCACCGCTCGAGGTCGTAAACGTCGTGTTCGTTCGCGAACTCCTCGAGCCATCCCTTCTGTGCTGCCAGCCGCGGCGGAAGCGTCTCGTAGACGGGGTCGAAGACGTCCGCGGGATCAGGTTTAGGTGCGGCCTCCGCGATCGCGACCGCCTCCTCGAGTTCGTCCTCGGCGTCGGCGTCGATCTCTGCGACCAGCTCGTCGTCGAGGACGCCCTGATCGCGGAGGTAGGTCTCGAAGCGCTCGAGGGGATCCACGGTCCGCCACTCGGGGAGGTCCGAACTGGCTTCGCGATAGCGCGAGGGGTCGTCGCTGGTCGTGTGCGCACCCTGGCGGTACGTGAGGCTCTCGACGAGGACCGGTGATCCCGTGCGGGCGTCCTCGAGTGCATCCCCGACGACCTCCCGAACCGCGAGCGGGTCGTTGCCGTCGACCTGAACGCCCTCGAAGCCGTACGCACAGGCTTTCCCGGCGATAGTCGCGCTCGAAGTCTGGCGATTTCGGCGCATCGAGATCGCCCAGTCGTTGTTCTCACAGAAGAAGACGACTGGGGCGTCGAAGACGCCAGCGAAGTTGAGCCCCTCGTGGAAGTCACCCTCGCTGGTCGCGCCGTCGCCGAAGTAACAGAGGACGGCCGGGGTCGTTCCGTCACCGTCATACTCGACGGCCATCCCGAGTCCGGCCGCGTGAGGGATCTGGGTCGCGATCGGTACCGACTGTGGGAAGACGTTCAGGTCGTGGCCGGACGCGTACTCGGGATAGCCACGCCGAAACAGGAGCACGTCGCTCATCGGGACCCCGTGAGCGATCTGCATCGCGTTCGAGCGGTAGGTGGGGACGAGCCAGTCGTCGTCGGCCAGCGCGTGGGCCGCGCCGACCTGCGACGCCTCCTGTCCCTCGAACGGTGGATAGCCGCTCATCCACCCCCGTCGCTGGAGGGCCAGCGCACGTTCGTCGAACCGTCGGCTGCGTACCAGATCCCGGTAACACGCGATCGCCTCGTCGGTCGTAAACGGCGTCGCCTCGAGATCGGTGGCGGCGTCGGTCGGAGCATCGCCGATGACGCGGTGCATATCCCCTCTATTATCGCCGGCGAAGAAAGTGCTCGCGGTGACGTTCCGATAGCGAAAAAAGCGTTCGGTGGTTAGAGCCGGTATGGTGTCGCTCGCCTCGGCTCTCGGCCTGCTCCTCATCGTCGGTGTGCACACGTTCTTCGCCGCCGTCGCAACCCGATTCTTCCGTCTCCGTCTCGAGACTCAGTGGGGGGCCGCGATCTACTCGCTGTTCCTGATCCCCGTCGCCCTCGTCGCCTCCACGCTGATCCTGAGCGGGGCACTGGGGCTCGGCGGTGATCTCGGTTCGCGCGAGATGGTTCTCACCGTCGTCATCGTCCTACCGCTGGCACTCGGGTACACGATCGACGTCTTCTGGATGCCCCATCCCGACGAGGTCGAGCTACCGGAGACGACCGAGAACTGATCCGTTACTGCTGTTCGGCCACGTCGTCGTCGACGGCCTCGGCGAGTATCGTCTCGACACGCTCGAGGACTGCCTCCGGCGACTGGCTCGCGTCCACCTGGACGAACCGATCTGGCTCGGCGCGCAGCAGTCGCTTGTAGTTCGATCGGACCGACTCGAGGTACGCCGCCCGTTCGAACTTGTTGGTCGCTCCGGCCCGCGCGGCGGCCGTCTCGGGGTCGAGATCGAGATAGATGGTGAGGTCGGGCTCGACCGTAAACGGCTGGTGGACGCCGCGAACGTACTCCATCGGGCGGTCGATGACCCCCTCGAGCGTCGCCCCCTGATAGGCGTAGCGGGAGTGGGCGTACCGGTCGGAGACGACGAGGTCGCCGCGCTCGAGTGCGGGTTCGATCACCCGCGAGAGGTGGTCGGCGTGGTCGGCGGTGTAGAGGAACAGTTCGGCCAGCGGATCGGCGTCCTCGTCGCCGATCGACCGATAGACGGCGTCGCCGTACCAGGAGTTGGTCGGTTCGCGGGTGAACTCGGCGTCCGGGTACACGTCGTGTAAGGCCTCCCAGACCGTCGTCTTCCCGCTTCCGTCGAGTCCCTCGAGTGTGACGAGCATAGCCTCACGTGGCCGGGGTATCTACTACAATCTGTCGGGACGGCGGGCGTCGGTGTCGCGCTCGAGCGCGTAACCCTACCAATGTAACCACGTAACTATTTACAGATCTAGACACATGTTTCGGGTATGAAGGTCCTCGTCGCCGGCGGTACGGGCTTTATTGGGTCGAACCTGTGTGCAGAACTGGCTACTCGCGGCCACGAGGTGACGGCGCTCTCACGGAGTCCCGACGGAGACGGCCTCCCGGACGGCGTGGAAACGGCGATGGGCGACGTCAGCGCCTACGACTCGATCGCCGAGACGGTCGCCGACCACGACGCCGTCGTCAACCTCGTGTCGCTCTCGCCGCTGTTCCAGCCCACCGGCGACACGAGCCACGAGGAGGTCCACTTGCGGGGAACGGAGAACCTCGTTCGGGCGGCCGAAGACGGCGGCGTCGAGCGGTTCGTCCAGATGAGCGGGAACGGAGCGGATCCGGACAGTCCGATCGAGTTCATCAGAACGAAAGGCGAGGCCGAACGCGTCGTCCGCGACGCCGACCTCGAGTGGGTACTCTTCCGCCCCTCGGTCGTCTTCGGCGACGGCGACGAGTTCGTCGGCTTTACGAAACTGGTGACGACGCCGTACGTCACGGCGCTTCCGGGTGGCGGGAAGACGCGCTTCCAGCCGATCTGGGTCGGCGATCTGGTCCCGATACTGGCCGACGCACTCGAGGGGGACGACCACGTCGGCGAGACGTACGAGATCGGCGGTCCGGAGGTGTTGACCCTCGCCGACGTGACGAAACTGGCGTACGAGGCCGAGGGGAAGTCCGTCACGATTCTCCCGGTGCCGCTGTCGCTGGCAAAGATCGGGTTCACGGCCCTCAGTCCCGTTCCGTTCGTCCCGTTCGGCCCGGATCAGGCACGCTCGCTGGAGATGGACAACACGGTCGCCGACAACGGCGTCACGGCGTTCGGCCGAACCGAGGACGAACTGCGGACGCTCGCCGCCTATCTCAGCCTCGAGCGATCACAGACGAGTACAACCGAACGAGAAATAGTCTGAGTTCGACAGGTTTCAGCCACGATCGCCCGACGGGTAGGATACGAGAGGGGTAATAACGCCGACACACATTGGCCCAAACCTTTTTCTTAAAGAATTGGATTGCCAACGGTAAAATGTATTTACAAAATGAGATTAACCCGTCCGAACGTCCTCCCCTCGGACGGTTATCGACAACACAACAGAATGGAAGAAATTCAGTTCATCACAAGGTTTATATCCCTGATCGCTCTGGTTTCAATCCAACGGAGCCCCCAAATCAACTATGAAGCTGGCGATGATCGGATTCGGACAGGCCGGTGGGAAAATCGTCGATCGATTCCTCGATTACGACGATCGAACGAACAGCGGAATCGTCCGTGCGGCGATCGCTGTCAACACCGCGAAAGCGGATCTCATCGGTCTCGACAATATACCCCAGGAGAATCGAGTACTCATCGGCCAGGCCCGCGTGAAAGGCCACGGTGTCGGTGCAGACAACGAACTCGGCGCGGAAGTCGCCGAGGAGGACATTGACGAGGTCCAGAACGCGATCGACGCGATCCCGACTCACGAAGTCGACGCGTTCCTCGTCGTCGCCGGAATGGGTGGCGGAAGTGGATCCGGTGGCGCACCCGTCCTCGCGAAACACCTCAAACGGATCTACACGATCCCGGTGTACGGACTCGGTGTCTTGCCCGGAACTGACGAGGGTGGCATCTACACCCTCAACGCCGCCCGGTCGTTCCAGACGTTCGTCCGCGAGGTGGACAACCTGCTGGTCTTCGACAACGACTCGTGGCGACAGACCGGTGAGTCCGTCGAAGGCGGTTACGACCAGATCAACGAGGAGATCGTCCGGCGCTTCGGCGTCCTCTTCGGCGCCGGCGAGGTCGGCGACGGACAGGAGGTCGCAGAGAGCGTCGTCGACTCCTCGGAGATCATCAACACCCTCTCGGGTGGTGGCGTCTCCACCGTCGGCTACGCGAGCGAAGAGGTCGAGCTCAACACCGGCGGCGGCCTGCTCTCGCGGTTTACGGGCAACGCCGACGGCACCGACGGACTCGACGCCGCCAACACCACCAACCGGATCACGAGTCTGGTTCGGAAGGCCGCCCTCGGTCGACTCACGCTCCCCTGTGAGATCGACGGCGCCGAGCGGGCACTGTTAGTCCTCTCCGGTCCGACCGAATACCTGAATCGGAAAGGCATCGAACGCGGGCGGAAGTGGCTCGAAGAGGAAACCGGGAGCATGGAAGTCCGTGGCGGTGACTTCCCGCGCAACGAGCCGGAAGTCTCCGCGGCGATCTTGCTGTCGGGCGTCACCAACGTCCCGCGGATCAAGCGCCTCCAGCAGGTCGCGATCGAAGCCCAGGACAACATGGAAGACATCCAGGCCGAGAGCCAGGACAACCTCGAGACGCTGGTCGAAGACGACGAAGACGAACTCGAGCCGCTGTTCTAGTTCCCACTCGTTCTCCAACACCGATCCCGCCAGCGATTTTGGATTCGGGTTCGGAGTGATTTTTCGTCCGCCGACGGCTGTGACCGGCCGCCATCGATCGGACTCGAACGCACGTCTCAGCAGGGCCGTTCGACGCGTTTTTGCGCGCGTATCTGCAACGTCGAGCCACCCACATGCACGCCGTCGTCCCGTTCGCCGCCGAGAACCCGAAGACCCGCCTCGCAGGCGTCCTCGAGCCAGCCGAACGCGAGCGATTGGCTCGAGCGATGCTCGTGGACGTCCTCGAGGCGATCGAGCGGGCGGGTGCGACGCCGACGGTGTTGACGACGCAGCCGTTAGAAATCGAGACAGTAGTCGATCTCGAGGTCGAGGTCGAGGTCGAGGGCGAGGCCGACATCCCGACGATCGTCGACGACCGACCGCTCACGGCGGCGGTCAACGGGGTTCTCGAGGAACGGGTGGTGGAAAGCGGACAGGAGGTCGCCGTCGTCATGGCGGACCTCGCACTCGTGACGCCCGATACCCTCGAGCGCCTGTTTTCGACCGACGGCGACGTCGTGATCGCGCCGGGCCGTGGCGGCGGGACGAACGCGCTGGTCGTCCGCCATCCCGAGTTCCGGGTCGACTACCACGGCGCGTCGTACCTCGATCACCGGAACCGGGCGGCAGCGATCGACGCCACCCTCGAGACGATCGACTCGTTTCGACTGAGTACGGACATCGACGAACCGGCGGATCTCGTCGAAGTCCTCCTGCACACCGACGGCCGAGCTCGAAGGGTTCTCGAAGCGCTGGGTCTCGAGCTCTCGATCAGCGAAGGGCGTGTCGGTGTCGGTCGGTCGGAGACCACCGGCTGGAGCTGATCGACAGGTCACCCGGTCGACGAAACCCGGAACGCAGTGAACTTATGTATCCGGGACCGACACTCCGACCTAATGATTCCCGGTGCGACCGAGTACGGCGTCGAGCTGTCGATCGGCGAGACGGACATCGAGCAGTTGCTCGCGGTGACGCCCGCCGACGTCTCGCCCGCGCCGGAACTCACGTTCGCCCGAAACGTGTTCATCCCCCTGACGACCGCCTGTCGATACACCTGCACGTACTGCACCTACTTCGACCCGCCGGGTCAGGCATCGCTGCTCTCGCTCGAGGAGGTCCGCGAGATCTGTCGCGACGGCGCGGCGGCGGGCTGTACGGAGGCGCTGTTTACGTTCGGCGACGACCCCGACGACCGCTACACCGCGATCTACGACCAGCTCGAAGCGTGGGGCCACGACTCGATCCACACCTACCTCCGGGAGGCCTGTGAAGTCGCCTTAGAGGAGGGGCTGCTTCCCCACTCGAACCCCGGCGACCAGACGCGCGAGCAGATGGCGACGGTCGCCGACGTCAACGCCAGCATGGGCGTGATGCTCGAGTCGACCGCCGCGGTCGACGCCCACGCGGGCCCCCGTCGGAAGGAACCGGGCCAGCGCCTGCGGACGATCGAGAATGCGGGGAAACTGGACGTCGCCTTCACGACCGGCATCCTCGTCGGTATCGGCGAGACCTGGCGCGATCGGGCCGAGAGCCTGCTGGCCATCCGCGAGATGCACGACCGGCACGACCACATCCAGGAGGTGATCGTCCAGCCGGTGGTGAACAACGAGCGGTGGTCCGACGGCACGCCCGATCTGGAGACGATGCGACGGGTCACCGCGATGGCGCGGGTCGCACTCCCCGAGGAGATCTCGGTGCAGGTCCCGCCGAACCTCGCGCCCGCTCGAGACCTCGTCGACTGCGGCATCGACGACCTCGGCGGGGTGTCGCCGGTGACCGACGATCACATCAACCCCGACTACAAGTGGCCAGCGCTCCGGGAACTCGAGTCGATCGCCGACGAGGCGGACGTTCCGCTGGGCGAGCGACTCCCGGTCTACGAGCGATTTCTTCCGTCGGACCTGCGAACCGACGAGTTCGACGGCCGGCCGGCGGTCGGAACCGAGGGCGGACCGGGGTGGATTTCGGATCGGATTCGCGAAGCGCTCGAAAGTGAAGACGAGTCTGGGCAGCGATACCGGACGGTGCTCGAAGGCGAGGCGGCGGACGTGCCGGCGGCGAACTCGAGCGATTGACTGTGGTTGGCAGGCGAGTCACACCGACAGCCGACGATACACCGATTCGGCGACTCGCGGAAACAGCACCGTCGCCAGCAGTGCGATCGCGAACGCGAAACCCAGCGACGCGGCCGGCCGTCCGACGAGATCGGCGAGCGCCACGCTCCCGTAGGCGACCGCAAACAGGAGGAGGTTGTAATAGACGAGTCGTAACACGACGAGCGACGGCGTCACCGCGACCCAACCGGGTGTATCCGTCGCCAGCGGCTGGATCCAGCCGCCGCGAATCGCGGCGGCGACGGCCACGAGCGTCGCCCAGCCGACCATCGTCGCCGGAACCGCGCCGAAGCCCGCCTCCACGCTGGTCATCATGACGACGAAGAGCACCGGCAGGCTCGGAATCGAGACGTCGGCGAACACGTAGGTGACGTCGTGGAGGTAGCGATTGACCGGGGACTTCTCGACGCGGGTGAGCGTCCCGTGGCCGTACCAGCTTCGGCGCGTGGCGGTGGTCGCGGGACCCGTCTGTCGGCCAGGGGCGCCGTCGTCGCGCTCGCGCATGATCGGTCGTACCACGGCGAGGACCGTAATCGTTGCTCGAGATTGCAGAGAGTGTGACTCGAGTCGGGTCCGAGAACGGTCGAAGAAGGAAATTCGACAGAGCGCGCGATCAGTCCGAACCCTGCACGGTCGGCGGTGCGTCGCCGGATCCCTGCTCGGCATCGCCGTCCCCCTCGCTCAACCCCTGAATGTAACGAATACGATCCGGGATCGGCGGGTGAGTGTAGTGAAACGTCGCGTACCACGGGTGCGGGAACGGATTTGCGAGATTTTCGCCCGTAAGTCGACAGAGCGCGTCGATCAGCGGCTTGCCGCTGCCCATCACGTCCGTCGCGAAGGCGTCGGCCTCGCGTTCGTGGGCCAGCGAGAGCCTGTTCTCGAGGGGACTCGAGAGTTTGACGAGCGGTTGCAACCAGAGGAGACCGACGAGCAGGCCGACGTAGGCGGTTTCGGGGAGGGCGAACATCTCGTAGAGCCACGCGGACTCGAGCAGGAACCACAGCGCGGCTAACATCGCACCGACCCGGACCATGCTGGCGGCGAACCCGGTCCAGATGTGGCCTTTCTTCCAGTGGGCGAGTTCGTGGGCGAGGACGCCCTCGATCTCCGGGAGCTCCATCTGCTCGACGAGCGTGTCGAAGAGGACGACCCGCTTGGTCCGGCCGAAGCCGACGAAGTAGGCGTTCGAGTGCGAGGAGCGCTTGCTGGCGTCCATCACGTAGATGCCGTCACAGGAGAAGCCGGCGCGATCGAAGACCCGTTCGACCGACTCGCGGAGCTCGCCCTCCTCGACGGGCTGGAAGTCGTTGAACAACGGCGCGATGAATCGCGGGTAGATCACCAGCATTCCCAGCGAGAAGGCGGCGAACAGCACGAACGCGGCCAGCGGCCAGTAGGTCGGCACGCTCGAGACGAACCAGAGAACGGCGGCCGCGAGGACGCCGGTGATGGCGGCCGAGATGGCCGTCTGGACGACGAGGTCCCTGACGAAGAGGCCGGGCGACTGCTGGTTGAAGTCGAACCGTTCCTCGACGACGAACGTCTCGTAGGCGTCGAACGGCAGCGAGAACAGTTGGAGGACGACGACGAGCGCGGCGAAGAACAACGTTCCCGTCAGCACGGGACCGTATCCCAGTCCCTCGAACCACTCGACGGCGCTCGCGAGCGCGCCGGAGTACAGTGCTGCCAGCACGAGTGCGACGAAGATCCACGTCCGAACCTGTGAGAGGCCCACCCCCGCTCGCTGGTAGGCGGTGACTCGGTCGACGTCCTCGAGGCCGAGGCGGTCGCGAACCCAGTCGCGTTCGCGCTCGAGAACGCGTGCGCCGTAGCGGACGTTCAGGATCGAGAGCGCGGTGAAGAAGGCCGTCGTACCGACGAACAGGAGCAGGAAGGCGGCGTGAAACTCGAGCATACGCGAACGTAGGACGCCGGAGAGTTAACGGTTGTTCCGAGTGAGATGCGTGCGGGCGGACAGTAGGTCCCGGCCCCGGTTTCGGTCCCGGTTTCGGTTCCCTGTACGGTAACACGTGACGGAGGGACACCGCATGCAACCAACGTTCGGTCTCGAGGGGGTCCCACGGCTCAGCGACGAGGAAAGCAGCTCGACCACGGCGGAGAATCCGGACGACCCACACGAGGGAGTTCCGAGTTGCCGTCGCAGTCGGACCGACGACTACGGTGAGCGACGCCGAGAAATGGGAGAACGGGACGTGAGAACGATAGCCGAGGGTTCAGTTCCCACGGTCGCCGGACGGGCCGCGGTCGTCGTCGTCCGATGGACCGCGATCGTCGTCGGCTGGCGGTCCGCGGTCAGCATCGGACGAATTACCGACGGCTCGTCGGTCGCTGTCGCTGTCGCTATCGCCGTCGTCCCCCTCTTCCGACGACCCAACGACGATTTCGAACGAACTCTCACCGTCTTCGCTCTCGTCACTCGAGTCGTCTTCCTGAGCGGCCTCGTCGTCTGTTTCCGTGTTGTCCGCGTCGTCGTCTTGGACCTGGTCTCGGTCGTCGTCGTCGCCTTCGTCTCCACCGAAGACGTTGTCGACGAGGGCTTCGCGATCAGTGACGTCGGATATCGTCGGGGCCGATCCCATGCCGAGCGCTGGAAGGGCGAACGCCGCCATCGAAACGAACGTGAGGAGGACGAGCGTGATGAGAGCGAGCGTGACGGCGACCGATCGATCCGAGTCTCTTGGCATTCGACTACCGGATGATCACTCACCGGATATCTTTGTTAAGCACAGAGAACCCGACGGTATGTCCATGGTACGGTGTGACGAACTCGAGCCGACTCGCACTTCTCGAGAGTCGCTGAAACGAACCATCGCAGCCGATAGCGGGTGCCTACGTCGAGAGTCGAGGACAGGCCCTCGTCCGACTCGAGTGTCGAACACAGCGACGCGAGTGATCGTCACACAGCAGTGATCGAATCGGGATGGGAGCGCAGGCGCGGTCAGTCGTCGGCTTCCGTCGGCGCTCGAGTCGCCGAAGACGCCCCCTCGAGGATCGGCGTTCCGTCGGCCTTCGGTCCGAGACGGGGGCCAAACGGCGGGCCGTCCGCGTCGGGATCGATCACGCGCCGTTGCTCGTAGTCGGTCGAGCGCTCGACGGGGACGCGGCCGATCGAGGAGATCATCTCGACGTAGTCGTCGAACGAGCGGAACTCGCCGTACTCGCCACCCGCGCGCTTGGTAATCTCCTCCGAGA
Organism: Natronoglomus mannanivorans; assembly: GCA_025517485.1. Classification (GTDB taxonomy): domain Archaea; phylum Halobacteriota; class Halobacteria; order Halobacteriales; family Natrialbaceae; genus Halomontanus; species Halomontanus mannanivorans. Next base: position 186,769 of record JAOPKB010000003.1, read on the forward strand.
GGATGGTTCCCATGAAGTCGTCGGCGCCGCAGTTCAACATCTTCAAGCCGCCCTCGTCGCCGTACTTGACCCACGAGGACTGGATATGATCGATATTGTCCAGAAAGAGCCGCGCGACGGCGATCATGAGTTCGTCCTCGTCCTGTGAGGCGCCCCCGGAGACGACGTCGTGCTCGAAAAGCGGCGTGTTCTGGTGGATGAAAGAGAGCGGGACGAACTCCGTGATCGCACCGTCGAGACGGTCCTGTAACTCGCGGATACGCTCTAAGTGCATCACGCGGTGCATCTCGTTTTCGACGTGGCCGTACATGATCGTCGACGTCAGTCCGAGGCCGGCCTCCGCTGCGCCTTCCATCGCCTCGAGCCAGCCCTCCGTAGAGATCTTCCCGGGGCAGATGACCTCGCGAACTTCGTCGACGAGAATCTCCGCCGCGGTGCCCGGAACGGTGTCGAGGCCCGCCGCTTTCAGCCGACTGTACACCTCCTCGTAACTCCAGTCGGTTCCCCGACGAGCGTGATAGGCCTCCTCGGGCGTCATCGAGTGGACGTGAACGCCGTCGACGCTCATCGCTTCCATCTGCTCGACGTAGGTGCCGGGATCGGTGTCGTAGGTCTCGGGCGGTTTGTAGTTGACCGCCTTCGGGAACGGGTGCTCTTCGAGCAGCTCGAGGTGTTCGTCGTCCAGTGCGAATCCAGGGTGAAGCCCCGAGACGGAGGTCACCTCGTAGATGCCGCGTTCGACGGCATCGCGGACGATCTCGCGAGATTCGGCGGGCGTCTTGGTGAAGCCCATCGTCTCTCCGTCGTACTCGGACTCGAACGTGTGGGCTGCGTCCTTGAAGTTACAGAACAGACAGCCGACGTTACACGCCGTAGAGACGTTGTTGTTCAGGTTCGCGATGAAGGTGACCTCCTCGCCGACGACCTCGGCGCGGCGGCGGTCTGCGGCCTCGAGAACCAGTTCCTTTCGTCGTCGATCGATTCCATCGGTGTCGGTCCCGGTCGTGAGGAGTTCGACGCCGTCGTCGACGGTGAGTCGCTCGCCGTCGCGTGCCTTCTCGAGGGCGTTCTCGAACGACTGATCGGTCTCGGGAACGTGCTCGAAGTCGAGGTCCGCCTGGGTCACCGGTCGGTCCATCGTGGATACGATTCCGATGCGGGGAGAAAAGCGTGGTGGATTCGGCGGTGGCGGCCGGTGTCAGGCCGCGATACTGTCGGTCGCCGATCACGAGTCGGCCGCTCGCATCGGCGAACGGATACTGAAACCTTCTTAGGGACCGACCTCGGCATCTCGAGTATGATACGCGGTGGCTCTTCCAGTCGGGGGTGGCTCGGATGACGAGCGTCAAGGAGTTCCGGATCGAGACCGAGGCGACGGCCGACTCGCTGGGATCGGGCTCGTTCGTCTTCACCGACGACTACTCCGTCTTCGACTGGGGGAAGATGCCCGACCAGATCCCCGACAAGGGCGCGAGCCTCTGTACGATGGGCGCGTTCAACTTCGAACTGCTCGAGTCCGAGGGCGTCCCGACTCACTACCGCGGCGTCGTCGAGAACGGCGACGTCGTTCCCCTCGCGGAGGCCTCCCGTCCACCGTGGGAGATGGCGATCGACCTCACGCAGGTGCCCGACCTCCCACACGAAGGTCGGGACTACGACTACGACGCCTACCACGAGGCCGCGGGCGAGAACTTCCTCGTCCCCCTCGAGATTGTCTTCCGCAATCGCGTCCCCGTCGGCTCGAGTCTCCGCCGACGAACCGAGCCCGCAGACCACGGCCTCGAGTTCGAGACGTGGCCCGACGAGGCCGTCGACCTCGCGGAGCCGATCGTGGAATTCTCGACGAAGTACGAGGAAGGCGACCGGTACCTCACGCGCCAAGAGGCGGATTCGATCGCTGGGATCGCGGATATCGAGGAGTTAGAGGCGGTCGCACTCGAGGTCAACCGGATCGTCACCGAGCAGGCCGAGTCGGCGGGACTCGCCCACGAAGATGGGAAGATCGAATGTCTGTACTACGGGGCGGATACCGCCGCCAACGATGAGCGGGCCGGCGGGCCCGCGAACGGAGAGATCCGCGTCGCCGACGTCGTCGGCACCTTCGACGAGAATCGGTTCAACTACGAGGGAACCCAGCTCTCGAAGGAGGTGCTCCGCCAGTACCACAAGCGCACCCAGCCCGAGTGGGTCGAAGCCGTCGCCGAAGCCAAGACGAGGGCGAAACGCGAGAACGTCGCTGACTGGAAGTCCCTCTGTACCGTCGACCCCGAGCCGCTCGAGGATCGCGTTCTCGAGACCGCCCGCGATATGTACTGTGCGGGGACGAACGCCTACACCGGACGGGAGCTGTTCGACGCGCCGCCGCTCTCGAGTGCGATCGGCTCGGTGCAGGGGCTGTAGACGGGAGGCGGTCGGTCGTCGAACGAGCGTTTTCGATTCGATCGGAAGGAAATCTCGGACGATGTCGACCGACTCGAGTAGCGTTCTGATCCACCGGAAGGCTTGCACGTGAACGCCCAACCACGAAAGGCGACAGTACCCACAACCGACCCGTATGGAAACCACCGAATTCTACGGACTCGTTCAGGAGGCCAGCCACGCCGACACGACCGATAGCGCAGAAATCGCGAGCGAGGCCGTCTTCGAGACGCTCGGCGAGACTCTCACCGCGGGCGAAGCCGAGAACGTCGCCGCCCAGCTTCCGAGTGAGCTGGCGGGCCACCTCGAGGACGTCGATCACGATGGCTCGGGCTACGATCGCGAGGCGTTCGTCGAGCGGGTGGGTGAACATCTCCGCGAGACGGAACTGGATCCCGACGAGGCCGAACGGTACACGCAGGGCGTCACCGACGCGTTGGCGGCGGCGCTGACACAGCGCGAGTTACAGGACATGAAGGCCCAGCTCGGCGTCGAGATTCACTCGCTGTTCGAAGGCGTCGATATCGATCGAGAGGCGGTTTGAGAAGCCACTCAGGTCGAAAAACATGGAAACGAAGACGAAAACGAAAATCGAACGATCAGTGATCGTCCGCGACGGCACTCCCGATGCCGTCGACCGGTCGATCCGGCGTGAACTCCTCGATTTCTTCGGGAAGACCCAGCTGATAGCGGGAGCCGTTCTCGCGGACGGTCGTCCGGCCGCGGTGGACGGAGACGTCGCCGTTCAGGTGGAGGCGAACGGCCTCGAGAAGGGCGTCGGCCTCGAGGGGCTGGCCGCGCTCTTTCATTTCGTCTAAGTCGGCATCGTCGGGGACGTCGAACGCCCGCTGGGTGATGACCGGGCCCTGATCGAGGTCAGTCGTCACGTAGTGGGCTGTGACCCCGGCTACGCGGACGCCCTCCTCGATGGCCTGTCGGTACGCTTCCGCGCCGGGGAACGCCGGCAGCAACGAGGGGTGGACGTTGATGATGCGGTCCTCGTACCGGAAGACGACGTTGGGGCTGAGGATTCGCATGTACCGGGCGAGGACGATCAGGTCGGCGTCGTACTCCGCGAGCAACTCGAGCAGTCGCTCCTCGTTTTGCTGGCCGCTCTCGGTGCCGATATCGTGGAAGGGGACGCCGTAGTGTTCGGCCAGCGGCTGGAGGTCGTCGTGGTTGCCGATCACGACGCCGATGTCGGCGCCGAGCGTGTCGTTGGCCCACGCCTCGAACAGCGCCTCGAGGCAGTGGCTCTCTTTCGTGACGAGGACGGCGATCTGCTGATTCTCCCGGTCGGTGGGGAACCGAACCTGCACGTCCAGACCGAGGTCCTCGCCGAGTTCGTGGAGGTCGTCCCGGAGCGTCTCTTCCGTACAGACCATCTCCGAGGTGTCGACGGCGAGGTACATCCGGAAGACGCCGTCGCGGACCGCCTGATCGAGGTCCTCGATGTTGATTCCACGCTCGAAGAGGAGGCTCGTCACCCGGGCGATCAGCCCGGTGTCGTCTCCCCCGATGACCGTAATTTCGGTTACGTCGGTCGTCATCGGCGCCACCTCCGCTCGAGCGAAGTTCGGAACATCACTCGCTTCTCAAGCGGTCGGTAGCTAAAAGCCTTCATTTCTCGCCGAGAGTGGTGACGTCAATACGATGCTATCGGTCCGTCTTTCATTATCAGTTATTACTAAATTATGACTCAAAATTATTAAGTCCGTTGCGGTTCGCGATACGGGTATGACAGCATCCGATCTCGAGGTCGCGGTCGTCGGTGCCGGACCGGCCGGTATCGGAACGGCCGTCGCCCTCGAGCGACTCGACGTCGATTACGCAGTCCTCGAGCGCGACGTGATCGGCGCCTCCTTTCGGCAGTGGCCCGCGGAGATGCGTCTGCTGACGCCGTCGTTTCCGGGCAACGCCTTCGGTGCGCGCGACCTGAACGCGATCACGCTCGACACCTCGCCGGCGCTCGCACTGGACTGTGAACACCCCACCGGCGACGAGTACGCCGAGTACCTCGAGGCGGTAGCCGATTTTCACGACGTGCGCGTCGAAACCGGTGTCGACGTCGAGCGTGTCGTCGATCACGCCGGGAGCGAGGAGAGTGCGGACGAGACGGCCGACGAAGAGGGGACGACAGGGTTCACCCTCGAGACGAACACCGGTCCGATCCGGGCCCGGTTCGTGATCTGGGCGGCGGGCCAGTACGGCTATCCCGCCGATGGGTCGATTCCCGGTGGCGATTGGGGTGTCCACGTCGCGTCGATCGACTCGTGGGAGGGCCACGCCGACCGCGTCGACGGAGCGGACGCCATCGTCGTCGGTGGCGCCGAGAGCGGTATCGACGCCGCGATCGGACTCGCGACCGAGGGACTGGCCGTGACCGTCCTCGACGACGAGGGTACCTGGCAGTATCGTAGCCCCGATCCCAGCGAGGTGCTCTCGCCGCGGACGAACGAACGACTCGCGCGGGCACTCGAGGACGAGACGGTCGCACCGATCGAACTCGTCGCGGGGGCTCGTGTCGACCGACTCGAGTGCGATCGCTCCGCTTCTGGGTCGGGGTCTGAAACTGGAACTGAATCTGGACCACAGACCCAGGAGAGCTACGTCGCCGTGACGACCGACGGCGAGCGGTACGAGGCGACGACGCCACCGATTCTCGCGACCGGGTTCGAGGGCAGCCTCGGTCTCGTCGCGGAGTCGTTCGCGTTCGAGAATGACAACGACGACTGCCCCCTGCTCACCGACCGCGACGAGTCGACGACTACGCCGGGACTCTTTCTGGTCGGGCCACAGGTCGCCCACGACGGCCAGTCGTTCTGTTTCATCTACAAGTTCCGCCAGCGCTTCGCTGTCGTCGCCGAAACGATCGGCGACCGGTTGGGTGTCGACACCGACTCGCTCGAGGAGTACCGGGAGAAACGGATGTTCCTCGAGGATCTCGAGTGCTGTGAACCGGACTACTGTGACTGTTGAAGGCGACTCGTCGCTGCTGAGCTGATCCCGACCCGGACTCGAACGCGCTCGACCTCGAGTCCGGAGACGACCGTTGTGAACGTGGTGACGACGCCAAAGCAAAAGCCGGGATCGAAACTGAAACTGAAACCGAAACCGAGTGCCCTCAGACGAGGTCGGCTGCCCGTCGTCTGAGGGAGGGCTCGACCGTCGTATCGTCGGCGAGCGCCTCGAGGTGGTCGGTCGCGTGGCAGTCGGCCAATCCCTCGAGAGCACGGCGACGATACTCGCCGCGAAGCCCGCCCGTTCGGACGATCGTCGCGAGGTTTCGTGTCTTCTCTCGTTCGACCAGCGTCTCGATCGCCTCGAGCCGTCGGTCGTGCGTTACACCTGCGCGGACTGCGGTCTGGAATGCGGTGGAAGTCGACATCGTACTGGAATCAACGAGCGTCCTCGAGTGAGACGAACGATCCCTCGGTCGCCGAGATCCACGTCGTAGACAGCGTGTCGACGTCGACGGTGACGTCGGCGGCAGTGTCAGTGTCGGACTCGGTCGCCGGAAAGATCGTACAGCAGTCGGGTTCGTCGTCGTAGCGCTCGACGACGGTGTGCCAGATCAGGTCGCTGTCCGGCGGTGACCCCGACGTCGTGTCGTCGCTCGAGTTCGCGTTCGCGTTCGATCGCTCCGTCACTGTTTCTGTCTTCGTCTGTCGTTCACGTTTGCTTTCACTCTCAATCCGCAAGGCCGATCTCTTCTTGTGTCTCGGTGTGATCGTGACCGTGATCGTGGTCGTGGTCGTTCTCACCTCCGTCGTCACTCGCCCCCTCACCCTCACCCTCATCTTCCTCTTCGGGGAACTCGAACGTCGGGAACCGATCGTCGAACGCCGACCAGTCGGCATCCATCTCCTCGTCGGAGAGCAGACAGTCCTCGAGGTCGTCGGTGAGTGCCTCGTGGTCCAGATCCGTCCCGATGAGGACGAGCTGGGTCCCGCGATCGCCCCACTCGTCGTCCCACAGCTCCTCGAGGCCGGGGTGGGCCTCGAACTGTGCCTCGCGCTCCTCGGGATCGAGCGTCGCGATCCACTCGCCGCCGTAGCCGACGCGGACGGACTGGCCGGCGACGTTGAGCGTGACCGCCTCGCTCTCGCGGCCGGCGAGCCAGAAGTGACCCTTCGAGCGGACGACGTGGTCGGGAAACTCGTCGAGGAACGCGGCGAACCGTTCGGGATGGAGCGGCCGCCGGGCCTCGAAGACGACGGAGGTGATGCCGTGTTCCTCCTCGGCGGAGGCGTGAGGTGACTGCAATTCCTGTTTCCAGCCTGCGGACTGACTCGCTCGCTCGAAGTCGAAGCGGCCGGTGTCGAGTAGCTCGTCGGGATCGATTCGACCGTGTTCGGTCCTGACGATCTCGGCGTCGGGCTGGAGAACCTCGAGGATCGACTCGATCTCCGTGAGCGTCTCCTCGTCGACGAGATCACACTTGTTCACCAGGAGGACGTCACAGAACTCGACCTGTTCGACGAGGAGGTCGCCGAGGTGTTTCTCGGTCCCGTCGTCCTCGAGGACGTCCGCCGAGTGCATCGACTCCCAGAACTGGTGGGCGTCGACGACCGTGACGGCGGTGTCGAGGTGACAGCCCTCGAGCGGCTCGATACCGGTCTCTTCGTAGAACTCGGTCGGATCGAGATCGGACTGATCGAAGCCGAGGGTGAGCGTCTGTGCGACCGGGAGCGGTTCGGCGACGCCGGTGGACTCGACGACGAGGGCGTCGAACTCGTGGTCGGGTTCTCGCGTGAGCGCGCCGATCGCGTCCAGCAGATCGCCGCGCAGCTCACAGCAGATACAGCCGTCCGAGAGTTCGATCAGTTCCTCGTCCTCGGCGGAGATATCCGACTGTTCGGCCACGAGGTCCGCGTCGACGTTGACCGACCCCATGTCGTTGACGAGCACGGCGAGCTCACGGTCACCGCTCTCGCGCAGGATGTGGTTGAGCAGAGTCGTCTTGCCGGCGCCGAGCGTTCCACTGAGTACCGTAACTGGAATCGAGTGATCGGGCATTCGATTAGTAACTACATCTCTTAGTTAATAGTAGTTATTATCTCAGTCGAAGTATTTATTATTCCGGCGGACGAGCGACGAGCCAGGAATGAGATATCGAACGATCGTCGGACCAGCCCGGAGTGGACCCCAAACACGACACCGAAACCACGATGGATGAGCGAACTCGGCGGTCGACCGACCGCACCGACCGGGACCGAGTCGTTCTCGTCGGCAAAGAGAGCGTCGGCAAGTCGGCACTCGCGGCGCGTCTCACCGGCAGCATACCCATAGACGAGAAGATCCGTGGCTCGACCGTCTCGAGCGAGGTGTACCGAACGGACGAGTTCGACCTGATCGACACACCGGGGATCACGCTCGAGGGCGACACCGAGACGACCCGCGACGCGCTCGCGCAACTGGACGACGGCGATAGAATCGTTCTGGTCGTGCCGGCGACCGATCTCGATCGCGATCTCGCGGATTTGCTGCCGATCGTTCAGGGGAGGGTGGGCGCGGTCGTCGTCACGTTCTGGGACAAGATCGATACGAGCGACGGGCGGGGACGGGATACGCTCGCGGCGCTGGCGGACGACCTCGGCGTGCCGGTCGTTCCGGTGGACGCGCGATCGGTGGGTCGCGTCGCTGCGGACGGCGGCGAGAGCCGCGTCGGGAACCCGACAGACGGTGCATATCCAACAGCCACACCGAACGCCACCGCCAACGAAATCCTCGCGGCGATCCGCTCGGCCAGCGAGTTGCCTGGTGGAACGGCGACCCGCGTCGGCTGGCGGATCGAACCACCCGAGACGATTCTCGAGCGGCCGGTCGTCGGACCGATCGTCGGCGCGCTGGCGTTACTGCTGCCGGCGCTCGTCGCCGTCTGGTTCGCCAATGGCGTCGCGGCGGAACTCGACCCGATCGTGGCGGGAGCACTCGAGCTGACGATCGCGTGGACCGACGGGTTACCGGGGCCGCTATCGGCCGTCCTCGGCGGCGACTACGGACTCCTCGCGATGGGGCCGTTCCTCTTCGTCTGGGCACTTCCCACGATGCTCATCTTCGCGGTGTTCGTGGGTGCGTACAAGGCCAGCGGCCTCGTGACCCGTATCACGACCGCGCTCCATCCCACGATGGGTCGCGTGGGCCTGACCGGTCGGGACCTCGTCCGCGTCGTCATGGGCTTCGGCTGTAACGTCCCAGCGGTGACGAGCACCCGGAGCTGTTCGTCCTGTACACGATGTACGACGATCTCGGCGATCTCCTTCGGATCGGCGTGTTCCTACCAGTTCCCCGCGACGCTCGCTGTCTTCGCCGCCGTCGGCATGCCGTGGCTCGTCGGCCCCTACCTCGCGATCCTCGTCGCGACGACACTGATCTACGTTCGACTGATCGCCCCACCCGAAGCCCGGACGGCGACCCTCGCGGTCGACCGACGCACGTTCCTCGAGTGGCCCCGGCCACGGGCGATCTGGCGCGAGGCCCGCTCGTCGCTGGCGAGTTTCGTCACGACCGCGCTCCCGGTGTTCGCCGGGATCTGCGTCGTGGCCGCGCTGCTCGAGTACGCCGGCGCACTCGAGAAACTCGGAACAGGGCTCGCGCCCGCGATGGCCGCGTTCACCCTGCCGTCGGAGGCCGCGCTGCCGGTCGTCCTCGCCTCGGTTCGAAAGGACGGGATCGCGCTGTTGACCGCCGATGCCGCTGGCATGGGAGCACTCTCCCCGCTCCAGGTGCTCGTCGCGGTCTACCTCGCGGGCGTCTTGCTCCCCTGTCTGGTGACGGCGATCACCGTCGCGCGCGAGGTCTCGATTCGCTTCGTCGCCACGATGCTCGCCCGACAGGCCGTCGCCGCGATCGGGTTCGCGCTGGTCATCGCCTGGGTCGGTGCGTTCCTGTTTTGAGATCGTGTCACGATCTACGACGACTCGTCTTCGACCGTGATCGCCGGACTCGTCCAGACGGTCGAGGGACACCGTCGCCCGACGTCAATCTCGAGCGAGAACCACCCCCAGTTATCAACACACACTCGGTTTCTGGCCACCATTATTAACCAGAAGGGTTAAAATAATATCGTCGCGTATCGTGGAACCCATGTACGAGTGCGCCATCGTCGGCGGCGGCATCCACGGAACCGTCCTCGCACAGCGCCTACTCGAGGACACAGGACTCGAGTGCGAGGAGGTGGTGATCGTCGATCCACACGACCGGCTCTGCGAGTCGTTCCGACGGAAAGCACGGGCCTGCGAGATGGACGAACTGCGCTCGACGTTCGTCCACCACGTCGGCACCGAACCGTTCGGCCTCGAGCACTTCGCTGAGGGTCGCGGCCGGGAGGACGAACTGGTCCCGACGCCGGGCTATCCTCGCCGACCGTCGCTCGCACTCTTTCTCGATTACGCCGACTACGTGATCGAGACGCGCGAACTCGAGGGTCTCCACCGGAAAACGACGGTCGAACGGGTTCGCGAGCGCGAGCGGGCGGGCGACGAACTCGTCCTCGAAACGAGCGACGGGCCGATCCGTGCTCGCACCTGCGTGCTGGCGATCGGTCGCGGCGGGCGCTATCGGCACCCGGAGTGGGCGTCAGGCGTCGACGGGGTCACGCACGTCTGGGACGACGCGTTCGATCCGGAGACGCGGGCCGAGTCGACGGTCGTCGTCGCGGTGGGATCACCGCCGGCCAGCTGGCGAGTTGTCTGGCCGACCGCGAGTCCGTGACGCTGCTCGCGAGACACCCATTCGAGCGCGCAGTAACCGAGGCCGATCCGCGCTGGATCAACTGGCCCCACGTCGAGGAACATCTCCACGTCCACCCGCCGGGATCGCGCGCCCGCTACGAAACGATCCGAGCAGCGCGCAACGATTCGACGATGCCACCGTACCTCCACGACAGACTCGAGGAACTGGTCGACGACGGGACGCTCACGGTCCGCCGTGGAGACGTCGACAGCGCTCGATACGTCGACGGAGCGGTTCGCCTGCTGCTGGCCGACGGCGGCTGCGTGAGTGGTGACCGGGTCGTCCTCGCCACCGGCTTCGAGACCGGCTTCGACCACCCGTTCGTCGACCGACTCGCCGACGATCTCGCCCTCGAACGAGGCTATCGCGGCATGCCGGTTCTCGAGGACGAGAGCCTCGCCTGGCGGCGGGTCGACGGTACTACGTCGCCAGTGTTCGTCTCCGGCTGGCTCGCCCAGGGAACCGTCGGCCCGTTCGCGGGCAACGTCGTCGGCGCTCGACGCTCGGCCGATCGGATCACGAGAGCACTCGAGACGCGACGACGGGAACCGGTCCAAGCCGTCTGAGCGGGCCAGCGTGGATGAGGACGGAGGGTACAACGGTGCGACACCAGTACAGTATCCACGAACGTGCATCACGGACCGAAGGCGAAAGCGTTTTTGAGCACGGATACGGGGGTTCAGATAATGACCGCCTACACCGCGACGGTGACGGTTCGACTCAAACACGGCGTCCTCGACCCGGAAGCCGAGACGACACAGCGCGCACTCGAGCGGCTCGGCTTCGAACTCGCCGATCTGCGTTCCGCGGATCGGTTCGAGATCGACCTCGAGGCCGACTCGACGGGCGACGCCGAAGACCGCGTCGACGAGATGGCCGAGCGGCTGCTGGCCAACCCGACCATCCACGACTACGACGTCGAGATCGCGGAGCGATAGGATGACGGTCGCCATCATCAGATTCGGCGGCTCGAACTGCGACCGTGACGCCGAGCGCGCTCTCGAGCACCTCGATATCGACGCCGAGATCGTCTGGCACGAAGACGAGGACGGCCTCCCCGCGGAGACGAGCGGTATCCTGCTCCCCGGCGGCTTCTCCTACGGAGACTACCTGCGGGCGGGTGCGATGGCCGCCCACTCACCGATTATGGACGAGGTCCGCGAGGCCGCCGCCGACGGCGTTCCCGTCCTCGGCGTCTGCAACGGCGCACAGGTCGGCTGCGAGTCCGGATTGACGGAGGGTGCCTTTACGACCAACGAGAGCGCCCGCTTCCAGTGCGAACACGTCTACCTCCGCGTCGAACGCGACGACACCCCCTGGACCGCCGCCTACGAAGACGGCGAGGTCATCGAGGTCCCGATCGCCCACGGCGAGGGCCGCTACGAGATCGACGACGACCGCCTCGCCGAACTCGAGGACGAGGGTCGCGTCCTCTTTCGGTACTGCGACGAGAACGGCGCCGTCGACGATCCGAGCGTGAACCCGAACGGCTCGAAACACAACGTCGCCGGCGTCCTCGGCGAGACCGAGACCGTCGCGGTATTGATGCCCCACCCCGAACGGGCGACGCTGCCCGACGTCGGCGGTGTCGACGGGCAGGGGATCCTCGAGGGGTTCGCCCGGTAGTCAGTGGACGGGTCAACACGGCCGGAGCGACGGCGCTCTCATAACGCGTAGCGACGGTTGACCAGTGTTCGGTACCGTTTTCTGGATGTTAGAGAGCGGTCAGTCGTCACTCGAGACGAGCTCGTTCTCCGATTCGCCGACGAGGAAGTGAACGCCGGCCGTGCCGTCCTCGGCACCGAAGACGACGGCGATCGTCTCCGTCGAGACCGAACACGGCGCCGGGAGCGGATCAATCCGACGTCGCCAGTTCGTCCGCGGGGACGTCCTGTCGGTCGTCGGCGAGGTGACACGCGTTTCGGTGGCCGGGAACGGCCTCGCGGAGGTCGGGTTTGGACTCCTGACAGACGGTCGTGAATTCCTCGCGAAGCACCTCGAGTGCGTCGTCGTCTCGGCCGTTCGCGAGGTGGTCGACCGCCGTCGTGAATATCTCGTCCGCGCGCGCGTCCTCGAGTGTCTCGGGGAGGTCGTACTCCGTGCGGAGTTGCCGTTCGACCTTCGCGACGGGAAGCGTCTCCGGGACGTCGACCTCGTCGGCCGATTGCTCCGGAGACAGCAGTTCGGACAGTCGCTCGACGGTCAGCTCCCCGCTGGCGACCCGTTGCTTGAAGTCGAGGACGGAGCGCCAGGTCGCCTGCTCGAACACGTACTCGTCCGGTGGGATGACCTCCGGACAACGGGTGTGAAAGCGACAGCCTCGCGGCGGATTCGACGGATCGGGAACGGTTCCGGTGAGCCGCACTCGATCACTGTCGTCGGAGACGTCCGTGGACGGAATCGCTGAGACCAGCGCTCGCGTGTACGGGTGCTGGGGATCCGAGAACAGTTCCTCGGTCGGTCCGACCTCGACGAATTCGCCGAGGTACATCACGCCGACGCGATCACAGATCTCCCGGACGACGCCGAGGTTGTGGCTGATGAGGAGGATGCTCAGGCCGAACTCCGTCTGGAGGTCGTCCATCAACGAGAGAATCTCGGCCTGAATCGAGACGTCGAGTGCCGACACGGGTTCGTCGGCGACGAGCAGCCGCGGATTCAACACCAACGCCCGCGCCAGTCCGACGCGCTGTTTTTGCCCGCCGGAGAGTTCGTGCGGGTACCGATCGATATCCTCGGCCTGCAACCCGACGCGCACCAGCAGTTGTTCGACGATCCGACGGCGACGCTTGCGATCGGTCATCCCGTGGACGATCAGCGGTTCGGCGATCGAATCACCGACGCTCATCCGCGGGTCGAAACTCGAGTCCGGATCCTGAAAGATCATCTGTGCCTCTCGACGGAACCGCTTGAGCGCCGAACGATCGTACTCGACGATATCTCGGCCGTCGAAACGAACCGAGCCCGCCGTCGGCTCCTCGAGTCGAAGGATCGTCCGGGCGGCCGTCGACTTCCCGCAGCCGGACTCGCCGACGATTCCGAACGTCTCGCCTTCCTCGACCCCGAAGCTCACTCCGTCGACGGCCTTCACGCGGCCGATCTCTTTCTTCATGATCCCCTCGGTCAGCGGGAAGTGCTTCTTGAGATCGTCGACCTCGAGGAGCGTCCGGTTCGTCGTCATTCGCCACCACCCGTGTGGAGTCCCGTCCCCGGCTCCTGACCGATTTCTGAGAACTCGTTGGTGTCCGGCAGTTCGCCGTCTTCGCCCTCGTAGTGGATACACGACACGCGGTGATCACCGTCGCCATCGCTGTCGCCGGTATCATCATCGTCACCGTCGAAACCGTAGAGCGGTGGTTGCTCGCCGATCCGACACGCCTCCCTCGCGTATTCACACCGCGGATGGAACCGACAGCCGCTGGGCGGGTTGATCGGACTCGGGAGGGAGCCGGGGATCGGCTCGAGACCGCCGGGCTGACCCGGGAGACACTCGAGTAACGCTCGCGTGTACGGGTGTGCCGGGTTCTCGAAGATCTGTTCGCCGGTCCCCGTTTCCATCACCTTTCCCGCGTACATGACGACGACGCGGTCGGCGACTTCGGCGACGACGCCGAGGTCGTGTGTGATGAAGATGATGCTCGTGTCGAACGCCGCCTGCAGGTCTCTGAAGAGATCGAGGATCTGGGCTTCGATCGTGACGTCCAGCGCGGTCGTCGGCTCGTCGGCGATGAGCAGATCCGGCTCGCAGGCCAGCGCGATCGCGATCACCACGCGCTGTTTCATGCCACCGGAGAACTCGTGTGGGTAGTCGTCGACCCGGTTGCCCGCCTCGGGAATGCCGACCGAGTCGAGGAGGGAGACCGCCTTTTGACGGGACTCTCGTTTCGTGAGGTCCTGGTGGGCGTCGATCGCCTCCCGGATCTGGTAGCCGACGGTGTAGACGGGGTTGAGCGCCCCCTGTGGGTTCTGGAAGACGTGCCCGATCCGTCCGCCGCGGAGGTCCCGTAGCTCGTCGTCCGAGAGGGTCGTCACGTCGGTCCCATCGAAGATCACCTCGCCGGCGATTTCACCCGGCGGCATGGGGATCAACTGCGTGATCGATTCGCTCGTCACGGACTTTCCCGACCCGCTCTCCCCGACGATACAGACCGTCTCGCCGCGGTCGACGTCGAAGCTCACGCCGTCGACCGCCTTGACGGTCCCGTCGTCGGTGTGGAAGTACGTTCGCAGGTCGCGGATCGAGAGGAGTGGATCGTCGGACATGACTCGGTGAAGAGGTCACGACACCACTCGACAGGGGCACGGGCGTCGGGCGAAGACGGACACGATACCGGACTCCGACGGAGAGACGACCGTGTTTCGTGGTGCAGCGACCGGTTATTTGGGTTGGTCGTACTACCCAGTGCATCGGTCTATATGTTTTCCTTCGTGGGACCTCACGAGACCGTCGCGAACTCGAGTCGCGCTACCGTGGTTCGGCAACGTTGCTCGCCAGCGCCCCCTCCGGCAGCCCGTCGTTCGACGGCGAGTCGGTCTCGTGAATGGCTAATTCCGCACACAGGGGTCACGAACGCGCCTCCGACGGAACGACTCAAAAACTGAGTCGATTCGAACATTAAAGAGGGTATAGTTCCTTGACCGCACGAAATACGAGTCGGAGTGACAGTCAAGATGAACGATTCGATGCACGTCGTCTACGTCGACAGTACCGCTCGAGACGACGCTCTCACTGCATTGAAGAGTGTCGACGGGACCCTCGACCACGTCACGACGCTCGCCGATTGTCTCGACCGAGTCGACGAGGCGACGTGCGTCGTCACCGAGTCGACGCTTCCCGACGCGACCGGCGTCGAGATCTGCGAGCGGATCCGCGCGCGAGCACCGGACGTCTCGCTGGTGGTGTTCACCGGCCACGGAACGGAGACGCTCGCGGGCGAGGTCGTCGCTGCGGGAGCGGACGGCTACGTCCCGAAGTCACAGGGTGTCGAGACACTCGTCAGTCGCGTCGTCGAACTGCTCGTCGATCGGTCCGGAACTGAACGAGCTTCGGACGCGAGCCGTAAATCGACCGGGACCGACAGTGACGTCCTGGTCGACGGCGACGACAGCACCAGCGGCAACGAAGATGACGACATCGACGGCGAACGCACCCGCGCCGACGCACTCGAGGAACTCCAGGAGACCGCACACGAACTGATGCGGGCGAACTTTATCGAGGAGATCGGGACGATCGTCGTCGAGGCGATCGAAGACGTCGTCGATCAACCACGTGCCGGCGTGCGGCTGTACGACGAGGAGACGAACCGCCTCGAGATCGTGGCGATGAGCGACGAACTTCGGCGAAACGACGCCGAAATCGGGGCGATCGGCCCCGGAGAAGGCCCCTTCTGGGACGCCTACGAACGACAGGAGTCGATCGTCGTCGACGACGCGTCGACCGATATCGTCCCCTACGAGCTGGACATCTCGCTCGGAAGCGTCGCGATCCAGCCGCTGGGAGAACACGGACTCCTCATCGTAGGGTCTCCCGGTGGCACCGAACTCGGCGTCTCGGACGTTCACCTCGTGAACGTCTTCGCGGCGACTGTAGAGGCCGCACTCGATCGGGCCACACGCCAGCAGGAACTCGAGCGAACGAAGACCATCGTCGAAGCGGTCGGCGACGGTGTCTACGCCCTCGACCACGAGGGGCACTTCGTGACGGTCAACGACACCCTGACCGCGGTCACCGGGTACACGCGCGAGCAACTCCTCGGCGAGCACGTCTCGGCGATACTCACCGACGAGAGTCTCGAGCGGGGAACTCACGCGGTTCGAGCCGTCCTCGAGGCCGACGACGATTACGTCGTCACCTACGAACTCACGCTCGAGACGATCGACGGTGATCGACTCCCTTGCGAGGTCAACATGACCGTGTTGCGATCCGACGGCGAATTCGACGGAACGGCCGGGGTCGTCCGGGATATCAGCGATCGGAAAGCGATGGAGCGGGAACTCCGCGATCGAAAGGAGAAAACGACGGCCCTCCACGGCATCGTCTCGACACTCGAGGAGTGTACGACAGAACAGGAGGTCTACGAACGGACCGTCGACGCCGCGGAGGGCATACTGAACTTCGACGTCTGCGTCGTCGACAGCGTTCACGGCGAGTATCTGGTCAAAGAGGCGATTTCGTCGATGCTGAACGAAGGCGAATACGTAGAGCGAATGGCGATCGACGAGGGTATCGCCGGGAAGACCTACCGGAACCAGCGAACCTACCGCATCGGTGACATCACCACCGACGACGATGCCAGTACGTCGGCGAACGCCGAGTACCAGTCGGTCCTGAGCGTCCCGATCGGGGACCGAGGCGTCTTTCAGGCGGTCTCGACTCGTCGGGCCGCGTTCGACCAGTACGACGAGGAACTCGCGGAACTGCTCGTCTCACACGTCTCGGACGCACTCGAGCGGCTGGCGTTCGAGTGCCAGCTCAGAGAGGAGCGCGATCGCTTCGCGGCGCTGTTCGAGAACGTTCCGGACGCAGTCGTCAGCGCTCACCACCCCGACGACGAGCCGATCGTCGAACGCGTCAATCCGGCGTTCGAGCGGGTCTTCGGCTACGAACAGTCGGAGCTGGCCGGTGAGTCGCTCGATCGATTCATCGTGCCACCGGAGGCGGCCGCCGACGCCGACACGCTCAACCGCCACGGCGCACGGGGCGAGATCGTCGAACGGGAGGTCAAACGACGAACGACCGACGGTCTACGCGATTTCATGATGCGCGTCGTTCCGATGGAACTCGACGAATCGACCAGTCGAACCTTCGGCGTCTACACCGACATCACGGAGCAGAAACAGCGCCAGAAACGCGTCGAAATTCTCAACCGCGTCCTCCGTCACGACCTGCGAAACGGAATGAACATCATCAACGGCTGTGCCGAGATGCTCGCCGACGTCGTCGAAGACGACACCAGCGTCCAGTACGCCGACGCGATCCAGGAACGTGCCGGCGAACTCATCGGCCTCGCCGAGAAGACCCGCGCCGTCGAACGCACGCTCGACCGCGGCGACGCCGCGACGGGACCGGTCGACGTCGTCGAGAGCGTCGAGAGCGCGGTCGAATCCGTCGAAGAAGACTTTCCGGAGGCGGCGATCACCTGCTCGCTTCCCGACCGAGCACATGCGCGAGCCGACGACATGTTGCAGACGGCGATCTTCCACATCGTCGAGAACGCCGTCGAACACAACGACATGCCGACGGCGGCGATCGACATCGATCTCGAGACGAAACGCGACGACGGGACGCTTCGACTCTCGGTCGCCGACAACGGGCCGGGAATCCCCACCGAAGAACGCGAGTTGCTCCAAGAAGACCAGGAGATCACCCAACTGCGCCACGCCAGCGGGCTGGGCCTCTGGCTCGTCAACTGGGTCGTCACCCAGTCCGGTGGAACGCTCTCCTTCGACACGAACGACCCCCGAGGAACCGTCGTTACGCTCGAGGTTCCGTACGTCGACACGACCACATCGGAGCCGGTTCACAGTAGTGCGACGGCGCTTGACTGAGCGTGTAGTTTGGTGCTGGCGCTCGAGGGGAGAACTGAGAGCGGGACGGATCGTTCGCGTTACGCGTTGTGAGTTATGAGACGAGGTGTGACTAACGGGTCGAGAGCGACGAGTCGGCGACTACCGCGTGAGCGGCTGATTGTAACTGCACTCGAGGTCCATCACGGCCTCCCAGGTCGCCTCGCACGCACAGGAAACCTGTTCGAAGACGGTCGGGTCCTGGCGAAGGCCAAAGTCCTTGATCGCCTTCTGGACGAGGTCGTCGCACTCTTTGCAGTTGTGTGGCCCGCGATCCGAGCCGTGGCCGACGGGGTCGGAGACGACGATGGCGTCGATGTCCGCGGTCTCCTCTAAGACGTGGGCGACCGACCAGAGCCACGGCGGGCGATAGCCGTCGCGGAAGTGGAGTTCGTCGACCATGGTGTAGCGCTGGACGTTACAGGGGTTCATCGAGACGGTGTGACAGCCCTCGACGTCCGCACAGCGTTCGATCGAGGAGATCATGTCCGCGACGGCCTCGGATTCGGCGAGAAACGGCGGTTTCATCAGGAGGTAGGCCTTGATGCCGGCCGCGGCGGCGTCGGCTTCCCGATCCGCGATCGCCGCTTCCGCGCAGGCGTCCTCGAAGTCCGAAAAGTCGAAGTACTTGTTCACACAGTCGTGGCGGACCCTGTCCGTGGCGGTCTCGAGACCGATCGCAATGTCCGTATCGATCCCGTACTGGGTGAAGTCGCCGATTTTCTCCCGGTCGACGAAGTCCGGCAGGGACTCGAGGACGATGCGCTCGCGGTCGGCGAAGGTCTCGGCGATCGCCCGCCGTGACTCCGCGCCGACCTCGCGTTCGTCCAGGAACGACCCGGAGGTGTAGATCTTGATGAGGTCGGCGGGCTCGTCGGCCTCGTTCGCTTCGTGGTCGAGACAGACCTGGATCTGGTCCATCAGTGCCTCGTGGCTGACGCTGCCGCCGTCGACGCTCTCGGCGACGTAGCCACACATCGTACAGCCGCCGGCGCGGGCCCACCGGCAGCCGCCGGTGTTGAGGATGATCGTCAGGCTCTGCTTGACGCCGCCGGGCGTGTTGTCCTCGTCTAACCAGACGCGGGTCGGCTCGTGGGGATCGTAGCTGGCTTCCTTCTCCGAGCGGATCTCCCGCATCACCTGATTGTGGGCGTCCATGCCCTTGCCCTGCTCGTAGACGTCGGGCGTTGGGTGGGAGTGACTCATTGTCGGGGAAAGCGCCCGCGCGCGTAAAGCGGCTTCGTCTGGACGCGACCGGGGAGTTGGCCTCGAGAGCGTCCTCGAGTACTGGTCGTCGATCGGCGGGTCCTGAGACGAGTGCGTCTCGGAGATGGTCGACGAATTCGAAGACGAACGCGCTCGAACGCACTGCTCGGCGATGAAAGACGAGGTGCTCCGGACCTACCGGTAGTGTAACCGGTGTCGGGTCCTCGACACGCTCGCGATACGTCGACAGCGAGTTCGCAGTGAGAGTCTCACTCGAGGCGCATCTCTCTCGTATCGATCGCGTCGCAGGCGGGACAGATGTGCTGATATCGGACGCGGCTCCCGGACGACGTGACGCGCCACGTCCCGTCGCTGTCGACGTGACCGCACGCACGACACCGGAGTTCGGATCGATCGAACTTCTGGCGGAGTCGGTCGAACGGTGATCGTGATCGGTTCATAGCTGTGTGTTAACGTACAACACGAACAGGCATAATACCCACGTACGAACGATGGACGCTCGCTCTCGACGGCCGCCAGCTTTCATAGGACTAGCCTACATTGGTAGGATCATGGGCGATACTGAGACCGGCCACGAGGCGAATGGATCGGATACAGGCCCCGCCGTGGCTGCCCTCGAGCGGGTGACCAACCCCGTCGTGTCGGTCGACGGTGAGACGGTCACGTACGCGAACCGCGCCGCTCGAGCGGGGCTGGATCTTCCGGACGACATCGACGACTTTCCCCTTCCCGCGACTGCGCTCGAACCCTGGGAGACACTCGAGTCGGAGGTCGCAGAGACCGCGATCGGGACGGATCGCGTCGTCGAACTCGACGACGAGCGGTACGACGCACGCGTTCACCGGGGTGAGGACGGTGCGACGATCACGTTCGAACCCGCAGGCGAGACGCCAGCGCCCGAACGAGAACGCGACCGCCGGGTAAAAGACCGGGCGATCAACGAGGCCCCGGTCGGCGTGGCGATCACCGACCCCTCGATGGCGGACAATCCGCTGGTGTACATCAACGAGGCGTTCGCGGCGATCACCGGCTACGATCGCGAGACCGTCGTTGGGAAGAACTGTCGTTTTCTGCAGGGACCGGAGACCGACCCCGCCGCCGTCGACGTCATGCGCGACGCGATCGCGGACGAACGGCCGGTAACTGTCGAGCTCCGAAACTACCGTCAGGACGGCACGCAGTTCTGGAACGAGGTCACGCTCGCGCCCGTCCACGACGAGCACGGTGCGGTGACGAACTTCGTCGGTTTCCAGAACGACGTCACCGCCCGAAAACGGGCCGAGTTGGCGCTACAGGAGCGAACGGACGAACTCGAGCGCGTCCTCGAACGCGTCGAAGGGCTCGTCCAGGACGTCACCAGCGTCGTCGCGGGGTCGATGTCGAGGTCGGCCCTCGAGACCGGCGTCTGCGAGCGAATCGCGGCCGAGTCGGCCTACGACGGCGCCTGGATCGGCGAACACAACCCCGCGACGAACACGCTGGAGGTGCGTGCGAGCGCCGGCGTCACGGTCGACGACGTCGCGATGGACGCCGACCATCCCGCGCCGCGGGCGGTTACCAGTCAGGAAGTCAGTCAGGGGACAGCCGACAGAACGGAACACGTCGCGTTCCCGCTGACGCACAACGACGTCGAATACGGGGTCCTGACTGTCTGTGCGCGCGCAGAGAGCGCGATCGACGAACGCGAAGAGATCGTCCTCTCCGCACTGGCACGAGCGGTCGCCAGCGGGATCAACGCCCGCGAAACCAGCCGCATGCTCGAAACCGACGACGTGGTCGTCGTCGAGTGCGACGTTACCGACCGGGCGGTCGCCCCCGTCGCGCTCTCGGCGGCTGCGGCGTGTACGCTCGAGTACAACCGATCGGTCCACCGGCTCGAGGACGACACGGCCTCGCTGTACACGGTGACCGGGGCGTCGGCCGACGAACTCGTGGCCGCCGCGGCCGACCTCGACGGCGTCGACGTTCGACCGGTCGTCGAACGCGAGGGACGGGCGGAACTCCTCGTCGAACTCAGGACCGACGAACCCGGACTTGTCGAGTGGCTCTCGACGCGCGGAGCAGTCACCCGTTCGATCCGGGCCGAGGGCGGTACCGCCCGTGTTCGTCTCGAGTTACCCCAGTCGGCGAACGTGCGCGCCACCGTCGAAGCACTCGAAGAGCGCCATCCGGGAACGGACGTCGTCTCGTTTCGCCAGCGCGAGCGACCCGACGAGACGCGACAGGAGTTCGCCGCGCGACTCGAGGCGGACCTCACCGACCGCCAGCTCGCCGCGTTGCGTCGTGCGTATCTGGGCGGGTACTTCGAGTGGCCGCGACCAGCGACGGGCGAGGAACTCGCCCAGTCGATGGATATCTCTCGACCGACGTTCCACGAACACCTCCGGACGGCCGAAGGCAAGCTGTGTCGGGCGCTGTTCGAAGAATCGTAGTGTCGG
The DNA here is from genome assembly GCA_025517485.1 of Natronoglomus mannanivorans. Classification (GTDB taxonomy): domain Archaea; phylum Halobacteriota; class Halobacteria; order Halobacteriales; family Natrialbaceae; genus Halomontanus; species Halomontanus mannanivorans. The sequence continues at coordinate 208,155 of JAOPKB010000003.1, forward strand.
TTCGACGGTCGACGGTCGACGGTCGGCGTCGAACGGTACTCGCCGCCGGCCGCCCGCGTCCGGACCCCGTCGACATCGAATACTCGTCCGTACAGGTCACTCAAATGAACGGAACCGTGGGGTGCTACGGGAGGCGATATAAATCAGCTCTCGGCGGGAGCGCTGAAGCACTGCTTACTCGAGTGTAGTCACCTCTTAGCGAAACAAACTGGCTGAGAGGGTCGCCGGCGTTTATGTAGCATGCTGTGATAGCCCAGTCCATGTTGGAGTACGCAACCCCACTCCAGATGGGCGGCGGTGGCTTCCTGTACTGGGCGATAATTTTCTTCGTCCTCGCGATCGTCGCTGCGGCGGTCGGAGCCCGTGGTATCGCCGGGATTTCGATGGAGATCGCACGGATCTTCGTGTTGATCTTCATCATCCTGGCGATCGTGGCGCTGTTACTGTAAGAGCCACTACCCCGATCACGTGTCGTTTGCCAACTGTCCCGTCGGTTCGCGGTCACCTTCTCGGTTTATCGACCGGCGAGCGACGGCCTCACCGTTCACTGGTCAGTATCGGAACCCCCTCGAGTCGGTCGGTCACGGCGTCGGTCAGATCCGTGAGATAAGGGAGTCCCCAGAACGCGACGAGAATCGAGCCGATCGTATTGAACACCAGATCGGTCATCGTGTCCACGAGGCCGTGCTGGGAGAGGGGCATCTGGAGACCCGTCGTCGCGGCCAGCGCGTCCATCGCGAACTCGCCGATCTCCCAGAAGACGCCGAAGGAGACGACGAACAGGACGACGAACCAGGGGGTGAGCTCGAGCGGGAGGTGGATGTCGTCCCGGAGTTCGTCCAGCGTCCGGATGACGACGTAGCCGATCGCTCCGACGAGCGTCGCCGAGAGCGGGTGTGTGACGTTGTGCCACCAGAACGTCTGGTCGTAGAGATAGACCGAGCCCAGCGAGTGCAAGAAGACGACGACCGTGATCCACAACACCAGTCCGGCGTCGAACGGCAGGTCGTATCGCCGGCGGAGCAGCGTCGGGACGAACGTCACGAGGAGCATCGCACCCGTATTGGAGACGATTCCCGGATCGACCGTGACGACGCCGTAGGCGACCATCGCCACCAGCCCAGCCCGAAGGAGCTGGACGAGCTGGCGCTGTCGGTCCGCCGAAAGAGGCAACCGCTCCTCGAGTGACGGATACTCGTCCATGTCGGCTTTCGCCGCGAAGACCTCCTCGTCGATGCCGTCGACCGGCGCGGAGACGAGTTCCTCGCCCGGGAACTGCCGGTAGTAGCGATCGAACAGCGTTCCGGCGAGACTTCCCGCGGCCGTCGCCGCGACGAGCAACCACATCACCTCCGTGTTGCTCGCGATCAGGCTCGTTCCCAGCGCGAGGTCGTGAATCCACGTGAGAGTCGACCAGATCGCCCCGAACGTGGCCGCCAGCATCGCAACGAACGAGCCGGCGAGCCACCGTTCGAAGCGAATCTCGGTCAGCGCGTGCAACTCGAGAGTGAGCGCGAGCGCGAGGACGGCGGCGCCGGTGTAGAGGACGAGCTGGCGGACGAACTGATCCGGTGCGAATACAGCGCCGACCAGCGGGAGCACCGCCACGATTGGAATCTCCCACGGAAGGGCGGCTCGCTTCGATCCGACCGCGATCGCCGGAGCGAGCGCGATCGCCGCGACGCTGGCGGCGAACAGGACCTCCTGAAAGCGTCCGTCGAGCAGTCCGCGACCGCCGACGAGCAGGGCGATGGCGACCGCCAGCCACGACAGGTAGGCGTTCGATCGCTCGCCGTGAAACGACCGGGTCGGTGCGCGAGATGTCGTCTCGTCGGGTGGTGTCATCGGTTGGAGTCCGTCATTGAAGCGTCGACTGTATCTGTGTCAACTGTGCGTGAGCCGAGGTGCGGACGACGATGGCCGGTCCGACGAGACGTACGTGATCGACCGAGTAAAACGTCGGCCTTGCACGAATGGAACGACGGCGACGAGGTCGAGAGTGGAGTCGAAGCCGGAATCGTGGCGACGACCACGAACCTGCATAGACGCACGACGAGCATATGTATCGGCCAGCCCTACTGTCCGTATCCGTGATGGCCACGACCCACGTGTTCGCCGGCGTCGCACTCGCAGCCGTCGTCGCCGTGTTCGCACCCGAATTCGCCCTCGTCGCCGCTGGTGCCGCAATCCTCGGCGGCGCGTTCCCCGACTTCGACCTCTACGCCGGGCACCGAAAGACGCTCCACTTCCCCGTCTACTACTCGGTCTGTATCCTGCCCAGCGCGACCCTCGCCGCGCTCAACCCGACGACCGTCACCGTCGGCGTCACCGTCTTCTTCCTCGCCGCAGCCCTCCACTCGGTGATGGACGCCCTCGGCGGCGGGCTCGAGTTGAAACCCTGGGAGGGGACTTCCGAGGAAGCGGTGTACAGCCACTACCACGGGGAGTGGGTCCGTCCCCGACGGTGGGTCCGGTACGACGGCGCACCCGAAGACCTGCTGCTCGCGTCGGTGCTCGCGGTCCCCGGCTTGCTCGTCTTCGACGGGCGCGTGCGCGACGTCCTGCTCGCCCTGCTGGCGGTTTCGATCACCTACACCCTCGCCCGGAAACCGATGGTCTGGATCGCCGAGTTCGTAATCGATCGGCTCCCAGAAAGAGTTCTCGCGTACGTCCCCGTCCGATTCCTGCCGGTCGAAGAGGGCGCACTCGAGGGACGATCCGAGTCGTAACCGAACCCCGGGGACGCGATCAGTTCCAGTCGTTTTATCAACATTTAGGCACGAATCGTCGAACGGAAGACCGATGACTCACTCGCTTTCACCCGCCCTCGGCGACAGCACGCGACTCGAGGAGGCCAGAGACAGATGACGGCAACCGACAGGATCGACCGGTACGTAACGCACCACCAGACGGTCGCCAACGGCGTTCGACTCCACTACGTCGAAGCCGGGCCCGACGACGGCGACCTCGTCGTCTTCCTCCACGGGTTTCCCGAGTTCTGGGGCACCTGGCGGCGCCAACTCGTCGCCCTCGCCGACGCCGGCTACCGCGTCGTCGCACCCGACCTCCGGGGCTACAACCGCTCGGAGAAACCCCACGGGCTCGAGGCGTACCGACTCGAGACGCTCACCGCCGACGTCGAGGCGGTGATTCGAGCGTTACGGAGCGAAGACGAAAGAGACGCGCGGAGCGCTCACGTCGTCGCCCACGACTGGGGCGGGATGATCGCCTGGGCGACGGCACTCTCACACCCGCACGTGATCGATCGGCTCGTCGTGCTCAACGCACCGCATCCGATCAAGTTCGTGCACGAACTCACCCTCTCGCAGGCGGCGCGGTCGTGGTACGCGGCTTTCATCCAGCTCCCGTGGCTCCCCGAACGGCTGTTGGCGGCCCGTGACTATCGGGCACTCGAGGAGCTCTTTCGCGACGCACCCGTCCGTCCCGACGCCTTCACCGACGAGGACGTCCGCCGGTTCAAACGGGCGGCCGCACAGCCCGGTGCCCTCGAATCGGCGATCAACTACTATCGGGCGTTCGCCCGCGGGACGGTTCGTGAGCACCTGCCCGGATCGATTCCCGTCATCGGCGACCGACTGGTGGAGTCGGTCGAGGCGATCGACGTCCCGACGCTGGTGCTCTGGGGCGAACGGGACAGCGCGCTCGCGTTAGACCAACTCGACGGCCTCGAGCGCTACGTCGACGACCTGCAGGTCGAACGGTTTCCGGACGCGAGCCACTGGGTCCACGCCGACCGACCCGATCAGGTGAACGAGTCGATTCTGGACTTTCTCGAGTGACAGTGTCGACGTCGAACCGGTCTCGAGTCTGGTAGGGAGAGCCGACCAGAAAATCGGCTAAACAGGCGTGAATCGAGATCGGTTAGACTCCATCAAAACACCGGAGCTCCGTCTCACTTTTCGACGAACGTGACGCCATCGATCTCGAACCGGGCGCCACCGTCCCAGCTGTCGGTGACCCCAACAGACCACTCGTGAGCGTCGGCGACCGCTCTGACGATGGCGAGTCCGAATCCCGTCCCCTCCGATCGAGTCGTATAGCCGTGCTCGAAGACCGTCTCGCGGTCGTCGGGTGCGATTCCTGGCCCGTCGTCGGCGATATAGAAGCCATCGCGGTCGTCCTCGAGCACCCCCACGCGAACCGTCACTGCGGACCGATCGGCGGGCCCGCTCCCGGATTCGCCGCGGGTATTCCCAGTCTGCCCGTGCTCGACGCAGTTCCGAAAGAGGTTCTCGAGCAACTGGCGCAGCCGGGGTCGGTCGGCTTCGAGCGCGACGTCGATTCCCCTGCCGGCCTCGAGTTCGACGGTTTCCGTCGAGACGGTCGACCACGCCTCACTGACGACGTCAGAGAGGGCGACGACCTCCGGTGAGTCGACGGTCTGTCCCTGTCGGGCGAGCGCCAAGAGATCCTCGATGAGTTGGCTCATCCGCTGGTGGGCGTCGCCGACCTTCCGGAGTTGCTCGCGGGCCGTCTCGTTTTCGACCAGATCCATCGCCAACTCGAGGTTCCCCTCGGCGATCGTCAGCGGGTTCCGGAGGTCGTGGCTGACGACGCTGGCGAAGCGCTCGAGCTGTTCGTTCTGGTGCTCGAGACGGCGTTCGCGGTGTTTGCGCTCGGTGATATCGGTGTAGATTCCGTACCCCTCGACGTCGCCGTTCTCGCGGGAGACGACGACCGATCGAAAGAGAAACGTCCGGCGTTCGCCGTCGATCCGAGACTGAATTTCGGTGCCGTCGCTGTGATCGGATCGGAACCAGCGGTCGATTACGTCACCGCGGCCGTCGTCGACGTCGACCACGGTGGGGAGAGGCTGGCCGATCGCCGAGGCGTCGCAGTCGAAGGCCGTCTCGAACGCGGGGTTCATCGCCGCGACGACCGGGATCGAGTCCTCGAACGTGACGGTTACGATCGGATCCGTGATCTCGTCGAGTAACGCGTCGAACCGCCGCTGGGCCTGTTCGTAGACGCGTATCTCGTTCGCGACGAGGCCGACGTATCCCCCGTTGGTTTGCTGGATCGTCTCACAGATATCCGCGAGTTCGTGGTGAGTGTACGACTCCGCACGGTCGATCTCGAGTGCGTCGAGCGCGTCGGTGATCAACGATTCGGCCTTCTCGACGCCGACGGTCTGGCTGAACTTCGCGACGAGTTCCCGGTGTTTCATATCATTCTGGAAGGAGCATGATGACGGTCGTCGTGTTGTGGAACCCGCTGAACTGCCCCAGTCCCATACACATCTCTCCGTACGTCTCGAATCCGACGAACGGCACCTCGAGTTCGTCGGCCATCCCCTCGACGGCTGTCGGGAACGATTCGCCGAGGACGATACCGCGACAGGCACAGTCGTAGACGAACGCACCGGCGATCGCCACGCCCTCGCTCTCGGCTTTCTCGACGGCCCTCTCGGCGGCACTGCGCGCGGATTCGATCTGGGAGTCGGGCGTGCCGTGCATCACCCTGAACACGGTCCCCTCCGGAATGTCGAGTGCGAACCGAAGCACGTGATAGTCGTCTTCGACCCACGGCCAGCGCATCTTGTAGCGGCCCTCGCCCTGGTCGATGCCGAACTCGAACTCGCACATGATCCGTTGGAGGAGTTGATCCCCCGCCTCGAGGTCGTCGACGTCGACGCCGAACTCCTCGCGGACACGGTCTCTGACGGCGTCTTTCCAGACCTCGAAGGCGGGTTTCCCGTCGAGTTCGTAGACGTGCGATCCCTCCGAGTGAGTCACCTCGACGGGGTCCGAAAGCGGTTCGTGTCCGTGTCGAATCGAAACGATCGGTCGTTCTTTCGACGCGATCAACGCCAGTACGACGGCATCGCGAGCGACGGTGTCGTCGTGGAAGACGTGGGTCGCCTCGAGTTGGTGGTCGTCGGCGGCGGAGCCACCGACGATGCTGACCGTGGGGCCGAGTTTCTGCTGGGTGACCAGCGCCAGTTCCTCACCGACGCTGCTGAGCCCGTCGTGGAGGTTGATCGCCGACAGGTACGGATAGCCGTCGACGCTGGTCGGGAACTCGTCGATCGCCTCGCGGACCGCCCGCGAGACGTTCTCCCGGAGTCCGGTCCCGAGTCCGGTGGCGAACGTCAGCGTGTCGCTGGTCACCAGCGAGACGGCGACGGCACCCTCGGCGACCTCGCGCTCGGTGAACGCGGACGCGGTCGAACAGCCGATCAACGCCGCGTCCGAACCGACGATCTCACGGATCCCCTCGAGGACGGCGTCGTACTCGTACTCGATCGAACAAAACACCTGGCAGAAGTCGACGCGGTCACTCGGCAGGTCGGCGAGTGCGGATGCTGCCGCATCGCTCCCGACGACTCGTCCGTCAGGACCGGTCGCGAGTGCGGTGCCGATCGAGGTTTTCATGGATCGTTACACGTCCTTCTACAACTAATAACGTTCGGAAACGAACACTTCTGATCGGTCGTTCGGCCTCGTACTCGGCCGACACCGGCGGTCGTCGTCGGATCGGACTACGACACCGAAACGACGGGATCGGCTGTGTAGGAGACACCGTCCAGTCCGGCCGCCTCGAGTGTCTCGTCGATCGCGTTCGCCCCAATCGATTCGGCAGTGGCAGCGTCGTCGGCCTCGACGGTGACACTCACGGAGAACGCGACTGCGATCGTGTACGGGTCGAACGGTGCAGCAGGCGGTTCGGAGACCTCCGCGTCGCCGACCGTCCAGTCGGTGATCGACGTCGACGTCGTGAGTTCCTCGAGCGTCTCCGATAGCTGGGCCGTCGCCGCGGACCGGGCGGTCGTATCGGTGCCCTCGTGGAGCGTGACGAGTGTGCGTCCGTCACGTTCGACGGTGAACGCCGGTTTCGTGTTCGTGTCCGTCTCCGCTTCCGACTCCGCGTCCGTATCCATGCCACTGGTATCGGGCACGGGATGATGAACGCTTTGGTGATTCGTCTCCGGACATCACACCCGTATCGTACGTCGGCCAAAAGAATCGGCGTCCGGCGGTCGAGCGTCGTGCTCGAGTTCGGGTTCGCGTTCGAATTCGGGCCCCGTCGCCCGAGAACCGTCAGTACGACGCGGTTTCGTAGATTTTCTCGCCGAGTTCCTCTTCGGAGAGCTTCCCAGCTCGGTAGTCGAGTACCCACTCGACTTCGACCTTGAACGAGGCGAACTCGACGCCGTCTCCGTTCAGCGCGCTCACGTACACCGTGTCGATTTTGGACGCGAACTCGTCGCCGTCCTCGATCGCGTCGGCCATGGAGTCGCCGAGCCCTTCGGGAACCTTTTTCGGCCTGTCGTCCTCGTCGTAAGACCCTGTAACCACGCCCTCGACGTAGAGTTTGCCACCGTCACGGCCGTCGATCGTGATCGAGATGTCGTACTCCGAGAGCTCCTTGTCGAGTTTGTCGACGTCGATTCCGGGCACGTCGTCGTCGTGATCTTTGCTGTCGTCCTCGTCACCGTTTCCGTTCTTGTCGTCGCCGTTTCCGTTCTCGTCGTCGTTTCGTTCATCGTTGCCGTTACCATCGTCTTCGGCACCACCCATGCAACCAGCGAGTGCAGTTGCGAGCGCGGCACCGCTTCCCAGGAGGATTTTACGTCGCTCCATATCCGCAGGCTCATCTGCCATAGTGTTTAGTAATCGTGAGATAAACGATCGGTAGACGGTGTCCACCAGTGGAAGGACACGAACGATCGACAGTCGGTCTGGAGAGACTCCCTCGAACGGCAGATTGTCCGGTGTACGGGACTGTAACCGGTGTTTCATCGGTCGTTTCTCACAGTATGTACACGACACTGAGATTGTCAGTTTCTTTGATGTCTATCAGGGAAGGGCTACCATCCGGGTCGAACCGACGGTACAGCCAGCCTACAGCAACCGATCGTAAATCCGCGCCAGTTGCTCGAGGGAGTGTTCGACCGACAGCATCGGCCGACGCCGCCGACAGAGATCCGACAATCGATCCTCCTCCTCGATGACCCGCCACAGCGCGTACCGAAAGTCCGTGAGGTTACCCCGTTCGTACCGGTAGCCCGTCTCGCCCTCGATGACCGAATCGGTGAGCGCCCCTTCGTCGACGGCGACGACCGGCGTCCCGCAGGCGGTCGCCTCGAGCGCGACCAGCCCCTGGGTCTCGACCGGGCTCGGGAAGACGAAGGCGTCGAGCGCCGAATAGAACGCCGGCAGGTCCTCGCGCTCGAGAAATCCCAGAAAGCGAACGTCGGCGTCGACGTCGGCAGCGTGGGCCTCGAGCTCTTCGCGGGCAGGGCCGTCACCGCCGAGTACCAGCGTCACCTCGGTGCCGGCGACGGCGTCGATCGCCTCTTCGAGGTTCTTCTCGTGGCCGTGTCGGCCGGTATACCCGACGACGGGGCGCTCTCCGGACTCGGGCAGGTCGTACAGGCGACGGAAGGTCGTCCCGTCGACCGGTTGGAAGAACTCGGTGTCGATCCCGTTCGAGACGACCGTCACCGACGCGTCAGCGTCGACGTGCTCGACGAGGTGATCGCGAGCGAAGGACGTCGGTGCGACGACGTGATCGACGCGCTCGAAGAACGAGCGCTCGTAGGCCCGACACGTGGCGCGAAGTCCCCCGACGAGCCCCCGCGGTGCGTGTTGATCCGCGCGGTCGCCAAGCAGAGTATGATAGGATGCGACCGCAGGCACGTCGTGGCGACGTGCGAACCGCAACCCGGCGATTCCGACGGTGAAGGGTGTGTGGACGTGGACGAGGTCGGGAACCTCGAGGTCGTCGGGAATCGTCGGCAATCCGAGTCGGTACTGAGGGTACATCGGCGCGCGAACGCTGCGGATCGGATACTCGCCGTCGCACGGTTCGTACCCGTCCATCTCGGGGTAGACGACGGACATGTCCGTCCGGCAGTTCGGCCAGTGTTCGCGCCAGAGGCGAACGGTGTAGGTGACGCCGTTGACCGTGGGCAAGTAGAGGTCGGTGAACGCGGCGACCGTCTCCGTCCGTGTCATGTGTGCGGTAGTTCTGTGCGGAGTGAATAAGGTGTTTGGTCGGAACGCGGGGCGGGTATTCGGCGCTCACTCTGTCGGCCGAGGAATCGGCGCGTGGGCGGCCGCGACGGTCCCGGCACCGAACAGCAGCGGCAGCCAGTAGGTCCCGCCGCGATACAACAGCGTCGCCGCCATCGCATCGGGTGGGGCGATCCCCGCCATCGCGACGAGCAACACGACGAAGATGGGTTCGACGGTTCCGAGTCCACCCGGCAAGGGAAGGACGTTCGAAATCGCACCGAGAGGGACGACGAACAGGACGACTTCCGGTTCGACGGCGTGGCCGACCGCGTACAGTGCGAGCCACAGGACCCCAGAGAGCAACACCCAGCCCGCAGTCGAGTAGCCGAGCGCCAATCCGAGATTGTGGTGGTCGCCCGCGACCCGTTCGACGTTCGCGACGAACTGTCCGAGTCGCCGTTCGAACGCCGCCGGAGCCACCGCGTAGACGCCCGGAACGACCGCGTCCATCTGCTGCGAGAGGCCGCCGAGAACGGCTGCGACCACCGTCAGAACCCGATCACGGCGTCGCCAGCCGACGGCGACCGTCACCACCAGCGCGAGAAGAACGAGGAAGACGAACGCGAGCGCGAGTTCGACCGTTCGGCCGACGACCGTCGTCGTCACGACGTACAGCAACCCGACCCCCGCGAGCGGGAGCATCGGCGCGTAGTTCAACAGATCGACGCTCGCGACCGCCGCGAAGCTCGTCTCGTAGTCACGGCCAGTGTGTCTCGAGAGCAAGAGCGCTGCCAGCGGTTCCCCGCCGAGATACGTCGAGGGTGCGACGCTGTTGGCGAAGACGACGTTTCCGAACAGGACGACGGCGTCGATCGGTGTGTGGTCGACCTCGAGGATTCCGAAGACGACCGAAAGCGTGTACGTCCAGGCGCCGAACCAACACGCGACGACGACGAGCAGGGAAGCGAGAACGAAGCGGTCGGCGGCGGCGACAGCAGCCAGCGTGGCCTCGAAACCGACGAGTGCGAACAGCACGGACAGGACGACGGTCGCGACGACGAACCCGACGACGACGGTCGTCAGTCGGACACCCGTGGCGTTCATAGAGGATCCCACGAGGGGGGCCTACAAAACCGTGGGTTGGCGACAGGTCGAGACCGATGCGTCGTCGATGGATTCACTCGACACTAACAGAACACTCGACGCGTGAGAGAACTCGAGTCGACTCGTAGCGCCGTCGTCCCGTCTCGCCCGTCTCAATCGATCCGAAACGCGACGCCGTGGTCGGACAGCAGCGAGCGCATACGCTCGACGCCGCCCGTCGTATCCCATCCCTCGGACGTGTAGTGCTTGTAGGGATGGCGCAACCAGGAGTGCTCTCGATGTGCGAAGACTTCGACCGCGTCGCGGCCGTCCTGAAAGAGGGTCACGTGGAGCTGCCACGTCGCGAGCGGTGACTGCCGTCGAACCCAGCTGCCCGCGGACTGACGGCCGTCCTCGTGGACCTTCAGCGAGGCGATCGGTTCGGGTGCGAACTTCATCGCCTCGAGGTCGGGTCGAAACTCGCCGAGTTCTCGTTGAACGGTTCCGACGTACTCCGAGGGGTGCATCGTACACTGTGCGAATCCACCGAGCGGTTCCTTGATCCGGTGGAGCGTCGGGAGAACGCGACGTCGAACCCGCGTCGTCCAGTCGAGTGCGTGGGGAGGGTGGTCGCGGGAATCGCCGTCGCCGTCGTTGTTCGTCGCCACGAGAGGCTCTAGTAAGTCCGAAAGCAAAATCGTTGTGGCTTCTCACTCCCGTGACCGGACGTGCGAATCGTTCGAGATCGAACTGTGTTCTCGGCGCGACTTCTGTCTCAGCTGGATACTCCGTGCCCCCGAAACGAATTGCCCCTTCGAGCCGTATTCGAACATTCTGTATCGCGACATAGCGTTTATTCTGGCGGTTGGTCACAGAGAGCGAAATCGTTACGAACACCACAACCGCCGGTGAGCGGCCTCTAAGCAGGGAATTTTCGAGGGTGACGCGGACTACACAAACTCGGCAACTCGAGTGGACAGATCGACAGCCGATACCGGTAGATAGCACTTCTCGGAGAGCGGAAGACGTGTTCGACCCTCGAGAGACTGTGACTCCCGAGCGATCGGTCACGACCCCACAGTCCCGACTGGAGATCGAACCCCGGAGTACTTGCGTTTCGATCGACTTCGAGGAGACGACGAGGGGCGGTAGACGAATCGGATATCCGGATATCCGAATCGAGATCGGGGCGAAACGAGGCTCGAGTCGTGTCTGGAAGACCCCGCGCTACGCAGGGTGTTCCTCGTTCGTCGGGTGAAGAGTTTCGTTTCTGTGATCGAACGCGCAAGAACGGACCCGACAACGGTCACAGGACTCCACTCTCGAATGACCCGACAGAACTGTCGAGTCTGTGGACGGTTCTGGACCCCGCGAACACCACTTCGCCGTCGGCACTCGTCGAGGAGGAGGTACCGACCGTATTGAACGACTTTCAGGTACGGTCGACGGCAGATACCCGGCTACATCCCGAAAACAGGACGATTCCACGAGGCGATGTGCAACCACCTACTGAAGACTCGATCTCTACAGGTGCAGGCGCGCGCCCGGAAACGACCACGCTGAACGCGGTGGCAGAGAGGACACACAGCTCAGCAACCACGCTCGAGTTATCTGCCACCACAGTTCGTACCTGTCTGTCGTGCCGACGGCCACTATCGACGGATGGTCCAAACCCTCGAGTGTCACTTTATGGTCACGAGAGAGAACACCGAAGGCGTGTTCGCTCGCCAAACACCCCCGGAGTGAGAGCGGAGACCGGCACTCCTCGCTGTGTCCTAGCCGAATCGGTGAAATCCTCGAAAACACGAACAGTGTCTCGCCAATCTGTCCGCTGCACCTCGCGTTAGGACGTCTAACGACGTCTCGAATCGATCGATCAGCGTCGAACCACGGTCTGATAAATCATATACCGAGATACGAAATTCGGTCTCGAGCGAAAAAAGAGAGGGGATCGCAGTGTCGATCATCGAGCGCGACCGCTCTCGGAGAGATCCCACCGTTGACCGGCCCAGAACCGCTTAAGTCGCTGGCTGAAAAAGGGCCGGACGTGATCGTCGACGAACGCGTCCTTCGCGAGGACTTCGTCCCCGGCGAGGTGGTCCACCGCCACGACGAGATAACCCACCTCTCGGAAACCTTGGAGCCGCTGCTCTACGGCGATCGACCCGAGACCACGTTCCTGTTCGGTCCGACTGGCGTCGGCAAGACGTGTCTTGCCCGCTACACCCTCGGACAACTCAGGGAGCAACTCCCCGAGATCCGGACCGTCTACATCAACTGCTGGCAGGAGTACACCCGGTTTCGGGTGCTGTATCGCGTGCTCGAGGCGACGGGGGCCGATATCGACATCCACCGGTCGACGCCGAAAGACGAACTGTTCCAGCGCCTCGTTCGAACCGACGATCAGCCGATCGTGGTCATCTTAGACGAGGTCGACCAGCTCGAGGAAACCGAAGCGCTGTACGACCTTCACCGACTTCGGCACGTCTCGCTCGTATTGATCGCCAACCGGGAAGAAGAGTTGTTCGCGCAGTTCGACGACCGGGTGCGCTCACGACTTCGAGCAGGAACGCGAGTGAAGTTCGACCGCTACGGCACCGACGAACTCGTCTCGATCCTCGAGGAACGGGCGAGTCAGGGACTCGAGCCGGGAGTCGTCACCGACGCACAGCTGCGAACGATCGCCGACGACGCGGCGGGTGACGCCCGCGTCGGAATCGGGGTCCTTCGGTCAGCTGCCCGACGAGCGACACGGGAGGGGGTCGAATCGGTAACCGACGACATCGTCGCAGCGGCGATTCCGAACGCCCGGACTGCGATCCGCCGAGAAACCGTCGAGGGGTTGATCGAACACCAACGGGTGCTCTACGACGTGATCGCCGATGCAGACGAGATCGAGCCAAGCGACCTCTACGAGGAGTACGAACAGCGGGTCGACGACCCGAAGACGACCCGGACGCTCAGAAACTATCTAACGAAGATGATCCACTACGACCTGATCGAAGCCGTGGGTCAAAAGCGAGGCCGGTCGTATCGCGTCCTCGAGAGTGATGTCCGCGAGAACGGAGATGCAGCCGACGAGTAAGAGCGAATGCAGTCTTGCAGTTTCGGGACAGGTCGTCGCGAATGGGTCTGTCGCTCAATTGTTTCGGAATCGGTCGAACAACCCTGAACTCGAGTGTGACGTTTCGGGTTCGGGTTCGGGTTCGGACGAGGACAGCGACTCAGAGTCCGGATCGGATTCCGACGTCCTGGCACGGCCGAGTCCCTGAAGAATCCACGTCTTCGGACCGCCGATGTTCCGGAAAAAGCCGATGGTTTTGCGAATCAAGTACGATGGAAGAAACATCGCGACGATCCCAAATGCAAACATCCCACCACCGAAAAGCAACTGGCCGGACCGGACGAAGTCGAATCCAATGATGAACATCGGCCCTGCGATCGAGAGTCCGGCGGCGATCTCGATCATCTGGAGGGTTCCGGGGCCTCTCATGTCCGTCGTGTAGGGACGGGGTCGGTTTAGGTTGTGCGGTCCACTCCCGGAGCCACGTCTGGTTTCGGAAACAGTTTCGGAAATCGGGTGGGTGCAGAATATCGCACGGACAGGGCGTGAAACGGCCGTTTGAACACACAGCAGAACTATCGGAACTATCGGAAACGGGGCGGGGTCGCTTATGGACCCCGTCGGCGTTCGTCGTGATATGTCACGATTGGCACTCGAGGCCGACACCGGCCTGACGGTATGTCACGTCCCGTCCGTTCGATCGACGGTGGTCCACCGGCTGGTCTGTTCACAGTTGGCCGACGGACAGCGAGGTTACTGGATCGACGCGCGAAACACGGCATCGACGCACGTCCTCTACGATTGCGCTGCGAGTCCGCGAGCGCTCGAGGGACTGCAGATCGCGCGGGCGTTTACGGCCTATCAGCACCACTCGCTGGTTCGCCGGGTCGCTCGCGTCGCCGACAGCGAGACTGCACTCCTCGTCGCACCGAACGTCGTCGACCGCTACCGGGACGACGACCTCCGCGAGTACGAACGCGAAGAGCTGCTCGCGGCGACGCTCACCATTCTGGGAGAACTCGGACACGCTCTCGACTGTCCCGTTCTGGTGACGGCCGCCGACGAGGACGCCGGGGCGGCCGTTTCGGAGTACGCCGACCACGAGATCGAGTGCCTCGAGACCCGCGAGGGGATTCGACTCGAGGGCGAGGGTGTACAGACCGACGGCTACTGGCACGGATCGTACTGGCAGACGACGATTCCCTACTGGGTCGAGGTCTGTGGCGCTCTCGATCGGGGTATCGATCCCGTCGTTCGGGCGTACGATCGGGGGTTGGTCGAGTCGACGGCCGACGGAGAGGCCGAAACGGAGGTGATCGTCTGATGGGGCGGACGAATCCGACCTATCGCGACGCCCTCCGCCGTCTGGAGAGGGAGTGGGAACCGATGCGTCGGGGACTCCGGCGGGAGTACCAGGGCGACTTCGATCGGTTGTTCGCGCGTGCGCGCGGGTTCGCGGACGCGGCGGGTTACGCGAACCCGCCGCGACCGGAGCGGGCACTGGTGCTCTCGGTGTTACTTGCCCACGAGGTCGAGCTGCGAGAGTTACGAGCGGAACTCGAGAAAGCGTCCGACGAGGGTGCACTCGAGAGGAGTGGTGACGGTTTCGAGGGACGTGTCGCAGATACCGAGACCGAGAACGACGGAGACGAGGAGTAATCGTGGCCTACACGTTCGAATTCGACGGTGGAACTGTTCGTGCATGGCACCTGACGGCAGAGGGAGCCGAGTCGGAAGGCGTCGATTATACGCCATCACTGTTCGTCGACGGGCCAGACACTGCCCTCGAGGCGCTCGCAGAGCGCCTCGCAACCGACCCGAAGGTGTGTGCGACGACGTTCGAGAGGCGATATACCTCATTACACGATACGAAATCGGACCGGTCACGGGTGCTTCGCGTCTCACTCGAGCGCCTCTCCAAAATCTGGACGTTGGCCGACGAAATACGCGGCGTCCACGAACGGGAGTTCGACACCGCACCGGGGACCTATCGGCTGTACGACGTCGATCTCGCGCCGGGATTCCGATACTGTCTGGACGAGGGCGTCGACCCGACGCCGACACGCGAACTGCGAACGCTCCGGATCGAAATCGACGACCGGGCACTCGCAAACCGGACCCTCTCGGAACTGCGACTCGACGGCGAAACGGTCGAGGGCGAACCGGCCGAAATCTGCTGGTCGCTCTGGCGGCGTCTCGAGCGCGATGATCCCGACGTGCTGGTGGTGAGCCACGGCGAGTTGATTCCGTTCCTCGAGACGGTCGCGTCGGAGGCCGGGCTGGACGGGTTCCACCTCGGCCGGCTCCCGGGATCGACGCGTGTGGCGGGTGCGAACACGTACGAGAGCTACGGACAGACGGGTCACTCACCCGCGCGATACCGGATTCCGGGACGGGCGGTCATCGACGAGTCGAACAGCTTCCTGTGGCACCAGTCGGGACTCGATGGGCTGGTGTACATGGTCCGACGGACCGGACGGCCCCTACAGGAGGCGGCGTGGGGGAGCATCGGGACGCTCCTGACCTCGCGCCAGATCCGATTGGCCCGCCAGCAGGACGTGCTCGCGCCCCAGAACAAGTGGGAGCCTGAGACGTTTTCGTCCGTCGAGACGCTGCACGCGGCCGACCGTGGCGGGTTCACGTTCGCGCCGGAGGTCGGATTCCACGAGAACGTCCACGAGATCGACTTCGCGTCGCTGTACCCCCGGATCATCTGCCAGCACAACGTGAGCCCGGAAACGGTCGGCTGTGCGTGTTGTGCCGGCGACGACGAACGAATTCGGGAGCGAGTTCCCGAACTCGACTACCACATCTGTCGGGAGGACGGCTTTCTCCCCGGCGTGTTGCGCCCGCTGCTCGACGATCGAGCGAAGTACAAGCGGGAGTTAGACCGAGACCCGGACGAGGCGGCAGAACGACGGCTCCGCGCGAAGTCGGGCGCGATCAAGTGGATCCTCGTCTCCTGTTTCGGCTATCAGGGCTACCGCAACGCCAAGTACGGCCGGATCGAGTGTCACGAGGCGATCAACGCCTACGCTCGCGAGATCGTGTTGCGCTCGAAGCGCCACCTCGAGTCGGCGGGCTGGCACATCGTCCACGGCATCGTCGACAGTCTCTGGGTGACGCCGCGAGGAGGGGGCGACTCCCGGACGACGGCGGAACCAAAACAGGAACAGGAACCGGAACCACTCGAGACCGTCCTCGAGCGGATCAGCTGTGAGATCGGTATCGAACTCGAGCACGACGGGGAGTACGAGTGGGTGTGTTTCGTGCCGTTACGGGGATCGGGTTCCGGCAGTCGAAGCGGGGAGCGGTCGGGAACTGGAGCGCCAGCGGGCGCGCTCTCTTCCGCGCCAGCGGGCGCGCTCTCTTCCACGCCGGCAGGCGCGCTCACCAGATACTTCGGCAAACGTACCGGCGGCGGGTTCAAGTGTCGGGGTATCGAGTGCCGCCAGCGGAGTACGTCGGCGTTCGTCGCCGATTGCCAGCGCGAGTTCCTCGAAGTGCTCGACGAGACGCGAGATCCCGAGGCGGTCTGTGATCGGCTCGGTCGACGGCTCGGTGAGTTACGCCGCGGTGACGTCGAGCCGACGGATCTCGTCGTGACGAAACGGGTCTCACAGCCGATCGAGGCGTACCAGCAACGGACTCACACCGTCGCGGCGCTGCGGCGGTACGATCGCCACGGCGTCGAGCGCCATCCAGGGCAAACGGTCCAGTACGTCGTAGTCGACGACGACGCCCGGAATCCTGAGCGAGTTCGACTCGAGTTCGAACTGGAGTTCGAATCCGAGACCCGCTCGCAACCGACGTACGACGCCGACTACTACGCCGCCCGTCTCGTCCGTGCGGCCGAGAGCGTCACGTCGCCACAGGGGTGGGATCGGGCGCGAATCCAGCGATATCTGGCCGACGGGCGGACGGTCCAGCTGTCGGCGTTTCGTCGGCGCTAATCGGGCCAAGCGCCAGATTTACACCGGCAGGTCGACTGGTGAACACCAGCTACGACCATGGCAACCTCCGACCACACGGCGGAACTCGACGCACGGGTTCGACAGCAGGAGGTCGTCGCCGAGATTGGCCAACGGGCGCTGAAGCTACCGGGGGAGAGCGGAGACGAGAACGAGACGCTCGATCGGCTGCTCACCGACGCGGTCGACGCCGTCGGCGACGCACTGAGTTCGGACTACGCTGTCGTCCTCGAGCGATGCCCCACGGGAGAGGAGTTCCTGTTCCGACAGGGAGTCGGCTGGCCGAGCGAGGTCGTCGGAACGCAAACGATCGCCGCCGACCGGCAGACACTTCCCGGGTACACGCTCGCCGCCGGGGAGCCGGTCGTCGTCGAGAACCTCGAGACGGACGCTCGTGTCAGCGATTTCGGCGTCCTCCGCGAATACGGCGTCGTCAGCGGTGTGACCGTCGGTATCGGCTCGGCCGAGGATCCCTGGGGAGCGTTCGGTGTCTACGCGACCGCCGAGCGAACGTTTACCGAGCACGACGTCTCGTTCGTCCGGAACGTCGCGGGCTTGCTGACGGCGGCGATCGAAAACGAGCAGGCAGGACAGCAGATTCGCGAGGCCGAGACGGTCACGGACCGAATCGTCGAGACGAGTCCGGTCGGGATCGTCGTCGTCGACACCGATGGGGAGGTTTCGTTCGTCAACGAGCGTGCCGAAGCGCTCCTCGGACGGCCTCGAGCGGAGTTCCTGACGTTTGCCGCCGACGATCCGCGATGGCAGCGAGCGAACGACGGGCGGTCGGGGGTCGACGGTGGCCTGCCGTTCGAACGAGTGGTGGGGACCGGTGAGCCGGTGTTCGACGTCGAACTGACGGTCAGTCGTCCCGGCGGCGAGCAGGTCTATCTCTCGGTCGACGGTGCGCCGCTGAGAGATGGCGACGTCGCCGACGATAGTGAGACTGCTTCTGATCCCAATACAGATGCCGACCGCACAGTGACTGGCGTCGTCTTCACCCTCGAGGACGTCACCGACCGGAAACGACTCGAGAGCGAACTCGAGACGACGTTCGACCGGATCACCGACGCGTTCTTCGGGCTCGATTCGACGTGGAACTTCACGTACGTCAACGAGCAAGCGGCGACGTTGATCGCTCCCGACGGACGCGAACTCGTCGGAAAGAACATCTGGGAGGAGTTCCCGGAAGCGGTCGATTCGACGTTCGAGACGGAGTATCGGACGGCGATGGAGAACCAGGAGACGACCTCGTTCGAGGCGTACTATCCGGCGCCGTTGGATTCGTGGTTCGAAGTCAACGCCTACCCCTCCGAGTCGGGACTGTCGGTCTACTTCCGGGACATCACCGACCGCAAGGAGCGAGAGTGGGAGCTAGAGGAGTACGAGGAGGTCATCGAAGCCGTCAACGACGGAATCTACGTTCTCGACGAGGAGGGACGGTTCACGATGGTCAACGACGCGTACACGGAGCTGACCGGCTACTCTCGGGAGGAGTTACTCGGCTCACACAGTTCCATCGTCGTCGACGAGGACGTCCAGCGGCAAGCGCGAGAACGAGCCAACGACCCGACCACCTCGGCGCTAGAAGCCGAAGTCGAGACGGCAGCGGGCGAACGCGTTCCCGTCGAAGCGACAGTGACGACGCTCACTGCTGGCGAGACGACCGGTGAAGAGCGGATCGGCGTCGTCCGAGACATCACCGAACGGAAGCGAAACCGGCGCAAACTCGAGGAGAGCGAGCGGCGTTACCGGACGCTGGTCGAACACTTCCCGAACGGTGCCGTCGGACTGTTCGACGAGGAGCTACAGTACACGGTCGTCGGCGGAGAGATGCTCGACGAAGTCGGAGTCGAGACGGAGGCCGTCGTCGGGACCACTATTTGGGAGCGCTATCCCGAGGCGTTCGCCGCGCGACTCGAGCCGAAGTTCCGGGCCGCACTCGCAGGCGAGACGAACTCCTTCGAGTTCGAGTATCACGATCGCCACTGGCACGCCTATACCGTCCCCGTCGAGGATCGGACGGGCGAGGTCTTCGCCGGGCTGATCATGCTCCAGGACGTCACCGAACAGCGGCGAAACCGGCGCAAACTCGAGGAGACGGTCCGAAAGCTCGAGGCGTCGAACGAACGGCTCGAGCAGTTCGCGTACGCGGCCTCACACGACCTACAGGAACCGCTGCGAATGGTCTCGAGCTATCTTAGGCTCATCGAGCGACGATACGGTGACGAACTCGACGAGGACGGCGAAGAGTTCCTCGCGTTCGCGGTCGACGGCGCCGACCGGATGCGGAAGATGATCGACGGCCTGCTCACCTACTCCCGGATCGAGACGCAGGGAGCGCCGTTCGAACCGGTCGATCTCGACGACGTGCTCGAGAACGTAATCTCGGATCTCCAGATCCGGATCGCCGAGACGAACGCCGAAATCGTGGTCGACGGAGAACGGAACGGAGAAGCGAAGCGGGAGTCGCTTCCTCGCGTTCACGGCGACCCGAATCAGTTACGACAACTGTTTCAGAACCTGCTCTCGAACGCGATCACGTACGTCGAGGACGGACCGCCACGAATACGAGTATCCACCGAGAAGAGAGAGACAACGTGGGTGATTGCTATCCAGGACAATGGGATCGGGATCGATACCGATACCGACGATGCCGAGCGTATCTTCGACGTCTTTCACCGACTGCACGGTCTCGAGGAGTACTCGGGTGCCGGAATCGGACTGGCGCTGTGCCAGCGGATCGTCGAACGCCACGGCGGCGAGATCTGGGTCGACTCCGAGCCTGGAGCGGGGGCAACGTTTTCGGTGACGTTGCCGGCTGTGGATGAAGATAGAGATGGGGATGAGGGTGCAAATGGGGATGGAGATAGAGATAGAGATGAGGGTGCAAATGGGGATGGAGATAGAGATAGAGAGACGAAAGCGAAGACGAATATAGATGCAGACACGGATACAGAGACGACTGGAGATGCGGATGCGGTTAGAGACGATGACGGGGATGGAGATGGAGCGGTCGACAGAGACGTGAGTGCAGAGGATGACAATGAGTAAGAACAACCAATCGACATACAGTGGTGGACCGATCGATATCCTGCTCGTCGAGGACAATCCCGGCGACATTCGGCTCACAGAAGAGGCGTTCAAGGAGGGACGGATCGAGAACAACATCTACGTCACGAAAGACGGGATCGAGGCGCTCGAGTTCGTCCGCAAGGAAGGAGAGTACGAGGACGTGCCGCGTCCCGATCTCATCCTGCTGGACCTGAACTTGCCGCGGAAAAACGGCGACGAGGTACTCGAGGTTCTCAAAGACGACGACAATCTCAAGTGTATTCCGGTCGTCGTGTTGACGAGTTCGAAAGCCGAAGAGGACATCGTCAAATCGTACAGACACCACGCGAACGCCTATCTCACGAAACCGATCGACCCGGACGAATTCATCGAGACCATCCGCTCGTTCGAGGAGTTCTGGTTCTCGGTCGTTCGTCTCCCGCCGGTCGACGAGGATCAACGATGACGGAATCGGATTCACTCCAGATCCTGCTCGTCGAGGACAATCCCGGCGACGCGCGACTCATCGAAGAGATGCTTCGCGATACGGAAGAACTCGTCCAGCGGATCGATCCCGATCACGCAGATACCGACGGCGGACCCCCGACCGTCCACCACGAGACGCGACTCGAGGACGGCCTCGAGTATCTCGACTCGAACAGTGACGAGATCAGCGTCATCCTCCTCGACTTGAACCTCCCGGACAGCGCCGGCCTCGAGACGGTCACCGCCGTCGTCGAAGCCGCAGAGAAGACGCCGATCGTCGTCCTGACTGGCGTCCGAGATGGAGACGCCGGCGTCCAGGCCATCCAGCGCGGTGCGCAGGACTATCTCGTCAAAGACGACGTCACCAGCTCGCTGTTGATCCGGACGATCCACCACGCGATCGAACGACACCGTCAGGAACTCGAGCGGGAGCGGCGACGTGAACAGCTGGAGGCGCTCAACCAGCTCAACCGGATCGGACAGGACATCACCCACGTGGTGATCACGACCTCGACACGCGAGGAACTCGAGCAGCAGGTCTGTGAACGGCTCGTCGAGTCCGACGCCTATCGCTTCGCGTGGATCGGTGCGGTGAGTCGCGGCGGTCAGGAGGTGACCCCACGCGCATCGGCGGGCGTCGACGAGGGGTACCTCGACGAGGTCACGATCACCGTCGACGATAGCGAGACCGCAAAAGGGCCGGCCGGAAAGGCCATCCAGACCCGGGAGGTCCACGCGATGCAGGATATCCGGACCGACCCCGAGTACGAACCCTGGCGCGAGCAGGCGATCGAACGCGGCTATGAGTCGAGCGTCGCGATCCCAATCGTCTACGAGGAACTCATCTACGGCGTCATCAACGTCTACTCCGCCTCCCCGCGTGCCTTCACGACCCCGGAGACGGAGATCCTCGGCCGGCTCGGCGACGTCGTCGGCCACGCCATCACCGCCCTCGAGCGCAAGGACGCGCTGGTCAGCGACTCCGTGTTACAACTCGAGTTCCAGCTCGACGGCGTCGCCGGCTCGCTCGTCTCTCTCTCGAGAGACGAAGAGGGGACCGTCCAGATCAACCAGCTGGTCCGGAAAGACGAAACGCTCCACCTCTATGGGACCGCCAACGGCCTCTCTCGTGACGGATTCGAGGAGGCCGTCGATGAGATCGGGGCGATCACGGTCGACGACGTTCGCATCCTCTCGCCGGGACAGAACGGGTACGACTTCGAGATCGTGACGACGACGGCCGTTCCACTGTTCGAGACGATCGCGACCCACGGTGGTCGTATCCGGACGATCACGATCGAGGACGGCGACCTACGAATGCTCGTCGAACTCTCGCGAAGCAGCGACACGCGACAGCTGATCGAGCGCGTCGAAGACAACTGTGCCGGCGCCAGTTACGTCGCCCAGCGGACGATCGACCGAACCGAAACCAGCGTCCTCGACCACTCGGTCCTCGAGTCCCAATTGACCGACAAACAGCGGACCGCCCTCGAAATGGCCTTCTTCGCGGGCTACTTCGACTGGCCGCGAGCGAGTACCGGCGAGGAAATCGCCGAACGCCTCGATATCTCGCCGGCGACGTTCACCCAGCACCTGCGGGCGGCCGAGCAGAAGTTCTTCCAGAGCGTGTTCAAAGGCGACGAGTCGTAGTCTCGCGTCTGCGTCGTGATCGAACTTGTTCTGTCCCGTCCCATCCCGTCCCGTTCCGTCCGGTTTCCACCTCGAATCGAGCGACGTGATCGCACTGACAGCCGACGCTCGAGTGCGAACGATAGTGGAGAGCGTGTACAGTCGGTCGAAAAGAAACGGTCGATTCACGCGCCGCGAGGCTCGGTCGCGGAGGGTGTGACATCCTCGTCGATCGCACGGCCAGCCATGGCCACGAAGACCATCGAGAGGCCGGTCGCGAGGAGACTCACGCCGACGAACAGCCCGACGACCCAGGTGGCGTCAGCGGGGAAGCCAGCCCAGAGGAAGACCGCCAGGAGCACGGAGATCGCGCCGCTGGCGGCGATCCAGCCCCGTCCCGATCGGCCGGCCATCCGGATACTCATCCAGAGTTCGGCCGCGCCGTCGACCAGTAGGTAGGCGACGATCAGGAGCGTCAGGCTCACCAGACCGAGCGCCGGATTCGCGAGCACGAAGACGCCAGCGACCACACCGACGATCGCGAGAGCAAGCTGCCAGAACGAGCCTGCCCAGCTTCCGGCGGAGAACGCGTGGACTCCGTGGACGATCCCGCTCACGACTAGGAGCGCACCGAGAGCGTACGCCAGCGACAGTCCCGACACGAACGGGAACGCGATCGCAAAGAGACCGACCAGCGCGATCACACCACCCGTGAGTGCAAGCGTGCGCCAGTTCGGTCGGAAGTCACCGTCTCGTCGGATGTCAGTCGTCGTGTTCATTGAATTCACCGCATACTCCTACGACGTGTGAGGATATAAAACAGATATACGAGTTGACAGTATCTCAGGTGAACGGACCGGTCCGAAACCGGGACGAACGGTTCTGGCGGCGAACCGACGGACGGACAGTCAGTCGAACTCGGAAACCGAACGCGGGAATTCGAGTCGGTGGTCGGGTTCGACCTCGAGACCGACCCGGCGGACGTACTCGACGAGGGCCTCGTACTGGACGCCCCACGCTCGAGTGGCGAACGAACGGTCGACGGCGGGGAACTCGTCGCTAGCCACGACGTACCCGCTGGTCGCGACTTCGTAGTTCGCATCGGCCTCGAGTGGCTCGCCGCGGATCAGAACGTCACCAACCGTCCGTTCGTGTTCGCCCCAGACGCCTCGAACACCGCTGACCTGTCCCCACAGGAGGTCACGATCACGCCCGTCGTAGCGTTCGCCAGCGACGATCGTGTCCTCGAGCAGTTCCCGCAGGACGGCACCGGGAACCTCGAGAACGAACAACGGGGCGTCGAAGGGGACGACCCCGACGAGGTCCGCGACCGTCACGTCCCCCGAGAGCGGCGGTCCCTCGCGGAGGCTTCGCGTATCGACGTAGCCGACGTCGGCGTCGGTCGCCCACCGGTATGCGTCGGCCACGAGCGGTCCGAGTCGGCACTCGCCGTCGAAACAGCGCTCGCGCTCGCGAGGGAGTGGCTCGTCGACCTGGGCGACGACCTCGGCGAGTCCCGTCTCCTCTCGAAGAGTCTCGAAGCGGTCCATCACTGGCCGATCGATCGGGCCGTCTGTCACGTCGAGTTGGCGTGCCTCGAGCGTCTCGAGATCGACGTCCCAGACCACGCGACCGGTGGCGCCGGGGCGAACGAACAGCGTGCCGTCGACGTACTCGCAGGTTTCCCGGTGGACGTGTCCTGCGAGCACGACGTCGACGTTCTCGAGCGTCGCCACCGCTCGCGCCGAGTCGTCACGGAGGTGGGCGAGGACGACGAATCTGTCGACGTCGGGGCAGTCGGTGGCCGCCTCGCGGACGGCGTCGACAGGGGCGGCGACCGGTACCGACGGGGGGATCGACGAGGCGGGGTCGCTCACCCCGACGAAACCGACTCGCAGGTCGGCTCGCTCGAGTTCGAGGACGGTCGTCGGAGTGGTTCCCGGAAACGGCTCGTCGTCGGGGTGAGTGGCGACCCGTGTTACTTCACCGTCGGATCGGTCTCGCGGCTCGGGTTCGTCGGATCCGGGCGCGAAGACGTTCGCGTTCACCCACGTCTGTGGCGAATCGTGGACGACCGATCGAAGCGCCTCGGCGCCGCGGTCGAAGTCGTGATTCCCGAGCGTCTCGACGTCGGGCTGGACGGCTTCGAACAGCTCGAGGGCGTGTCTTCCGTCGGTTTCGAGTGAGAGCACGCTCGGGGCGAGCGTGTCGCCGGTTCCAGCGACGACGGTATCCTCGGTCCGGTGGGCGGCGATCGTGCCGACCAACCGGCCGAGACACTCGGGATCGTCGCAGGCCGTCTCGAGGTCGGAGTAGTGGAGGAGGCGGGCTGCGGGAGCGGGAGCGAAAGCCATGCTGTCCGAACGTTCACGCGGATGGTACGTAAGAGAGGGGGAGTACGGGACGCGTCGATCGGAGCCGACAGTCGTCCTTCGGGTCAACTCGCTCGAAGAGTGCGATAGTCTCACCTAAACTACCCCGCCCTACTCGCTCCCTCGGGCCTTGGGGCCGTCGGTCACTCCTTGAGGGCGGAGGCTCCGCGCTACCGCTTGCTGAAACGGCGTACAGAGCGACCACAGAGCCGTCGTACAATCGGACATCCACTGGCTGTGGGCACCCACAATAACTGTAGATATCTACTCGACTGGTCTCAAAATGCAATAGATATGGTGGGGGTTGGTCCACATAACGACATTTTCTTACCAATAGGGCTAAGATGAGTCGATACAACCGAAATACATGCGCGTTCCGTTCTCTCTGACCGAGAACACGGTTCCACGTCTTCTCGTCGGATTTGGCGTTCTCCTCGTTCTGGTACTCGTCGCCGAGTGGGTGTTTTTCGCGCGCGATCTGACGGCGATGCTGATCGGAACCGCTCTCACGCTGCCGTTGAACGGAGCGATCGTGTTCGGTGGCTACTGGCTCGCTCGACGCGAGTATTCGCTCGAGCGGTGTCTGCGAATCGCAGCGTGGGTCGTCGCGGGTGTCGTCTGTTTCACACTGATGAACCTCGCGCTGATGGTGATCGTCCCGCCTGAAGGCCTGTGGTACGCCGCCGGCTGGCTTCGGTGGGCGATCACCACCAGTGGTGCGATCGCACTCCTCATCGGGATCGTCGAGGCGCGAGCCATCGAGCGGGAAGTCGCCGCCGAACAGACAGTCCTCGAAGCCGAGTACGTCGACGCCCAGCGGGCGTGGCTCGACTACCTGAACGCCTTGCTTCGACACGAGGTGCTGAACAACGCGAACGTCATCGGCGGCTACGCGTCCGTCCTGCTCGAGGACGAGGACGTTTCCGACTCGACCCGCGACCAGTTACGGGTGATCGACCGACAGAGCCGAGAGATGGCCGACGTCGTTCGAGA
Source organism: Natronoglomus mannanivorans (assembly GCA_025517485.1). Taxonomy (GTDB): domain Archaea; phylum Halobacteriota; class Halobacteria; order Halobacteriales; family Natrialbaceae; genus Halomontanus; species Halomontanus mannanivorans. The sequence goes on from JAOPKB010000003.1 coordinate 233,788, forward strand.
CGTCCGGATCCTGCTGGAATCGCTCGAGGAACCGACGCCGTTCGAAGCGACGAACCTCTCTGCGGTGCTCACCGAGGAAGTCGAAGCCCTCAGAGAGCTCCCCGAGGACGTCCGCGTCGACGCCTCGATTCCGGAATCGGTGTTCGTCCGGGCCGACGACCTGCTGGCGCGGCTGTTTTCGAACCTGTTCGCGAACGCCGTCGAACACAACGACAGTCCGGTGCCGCGGGTTCACGTGACCGTCGACGCGGGTCCCGAAACCGTCCGCGTCCGAATCGGAGACGACGGGCCGGGGATCCCCGAGGGAAAACTTGAGGGGCTCTTCGAACGCGACATCGCCGGAAACGGCGATCACGGTATCGGCCTGTATCTGGTCCGGCGGCTGGTCGACCGCTACGACGGGACGATCGAGGTGACCGAAACCGGGCCGGAGGGAACCGTGTTCACCGTCGAGTTGCCGCGGGTTCGAGCGGAGACAGAGCGCCCGTCGACGGAACCGCCGAGCGAATCGGGGTCGCTCGAAGTCACACAGTAGGACATTAGGATCGGTAATCGGCTATTGGGCCTTCCGTGTCGTCGCTCAGTTGGCGGATGTTCCCGAACGATTACTTCGGCCGATGGCCAGATTCGAACCGTGCCCGAGGACGAATGTGAGCGAACGCGGGAGCGAGAACAGGAACGGGAGCAGGAGCAAAAACGACGCGAGTGCGAACTCTGTGGCACTCGAGTCCCCGCCGCGGTGTACCGCGAGCACGTGCTCAAGGAGTGTCCGGGCGAGGGCGAGTGAGTCCGTTCTACGAGAACGGTCGGAGAGAGGCCGGTCTCATTTCTCTTCGACGTGGCGAATCTCGCAGGCGATCCCGCGTGTACTCTCGGCCATCTCGCGGCCGAACATCTCGGCGCGGCCGATTCCGAACGCCTTCGGTCCCTCGACGACGACCTCGTCGCCCACTCGAATGTCTGCGTCGGCGTCGACGACACCCGGCGCGAGGACGCTGCCGTGGGGAACGAAGCCGTCGATCTCGACGCGCTTGGTCGGCGCGTCGCTCTCGGCCCACCGCCGGGCACCCTCGAGCGTAAAGGAGAGCGTACCGTACTGAGGGACCATCGTCGCCAGTTGTGTGTCCTCGCTGTCTCGAACCTGAATCTTCGGGTAGCGACTGGTCGTCTGCATCTCCTCGAAGAGGACGTCGCCCGCGCCGTCGCCGAGCACGTAGTCGGCGATCGCCCTGACGGTGTTGTGCTCGCGCTCGCGTTTCGAGTACGTGCGGGCGCCCGAAAGCGCACTCGAGAGGGTCGCCAGCGACTCGTCGTCGGTGGGGTGGCCGCCCTCGGGGACGGTGTACGTAATCTCGTCTCCGAGATCGAGGTCGGCCGCGACCCGCTCGACGATCTCGCGGTAGCCCTCGTCGGGAACGTGGGCGACGATCTCGGGATACGCGTTGCGCTCGAGGTAGCGCCGGAGCACGCGCGCGACGAAGTCCTTCTCGTCTTCGGACCACCGGCCCGTCACCACGGTGTCGTAATGCTGGGCGGGGTAGGTGGTCTCGAGTTCCTGCGGGACGACGCCGATCGGCGAGGTCATCGAGACGAGGTGGCCGCGCCACTGGATCGCGTCGTGGAACTGGCCGTGGCTCTGGGACTCGCTGTAGGGTTTTCGGGCCGAACAGGGGACGAGGACGAGCGGATTCTGGAAGCGGTTCCGGTAGCGCGTGGTAACGCGGTCGGCGAAGCGTTGGATCTCGACCCGTCGGAGGGTGTCCTCGGTGGCGGCGTCCAGATCCGCCTCCCGGAGAATCGGCGTCCGTTCCTCGAGGTAGCGCCACTGCGAGTCGAGTTCGCGCATCGCGGCGGTGAGCCACTGTTCGTGGCGGGCCTGGCCCTCGATGTAGTCGCGCAGACGGCCGTCGCGGATGCGTCGACGGACGATCGCGAGTTCCGCCGCGAGGGCGTTGCGGTTGTGGTCGACGCAGTCTTCGCGCGTAAAGTCGTCTCGGGGGGTCCGGCAGGCCGGACACGCGCACGGGAGTTCCTCGAGGTCCTCGAGGTAGTACTCGCCCTCGGTGGTGAGGTACTTGCCTTGCGTACCCTTCACGACGGCTTTCGCGGCGTCGAAACAGTCGACCCCGGCGTAGGCGAGCAGCGCGACGTTTCGGGGCGTCGCCACGCCAGAGAAACAGAGGGCGGTGTCGACGGGGATCGCCTCTCGCGTGTCGACGACGGCCTCGACGAGCGCCGCCCCGTGGCCCATCGCCGACTGAACGTTCGAGAGGATGTAGACGTCCGTGCCCTGCGCGTCGGCGCTCTCGCTCGAGACCACGGCTGCGCTCGGATAGTCGACGTCGGGGGAGTCGACGGCGAACGACTCCTGGACCTCCGGGGCGGTGCCGCCGGGGAAGGCGCGGTGTGGCAAGACGGTCACCTGCGAGTCGTCGCCGTCTGGAACCTCGCGGTCGGCCGCCCACAGCGAGCCGGCGTCTGTGAGGAGGTCGCCGACGAGTGCGGGCGTCGTCCGGGACTCGGCGAGTCGTAACTCGCCGATGCGCGCGGCCCCGTCGCGCTCGTGGACCTCGAAGTACTCGGTCATACGCGAAGTGAACCGGGAGCGCGAAAGAGGTTGTCGATAGCGAGCGACCGGGTTCGTCTCGAGTGTCACTCGTCGTCACTAGCGATCGCACGATCGAACTGCAGAGACTACGCCCGCTCGAGGAACGTCGCCGTCGCCGACGTGTGCCCGCGGTTGAACGAGAGGACCTTGACGCGGATCACGTCCGCGACCTCGACGTCGTCCGGGACGTCCTCGACGAAGATCACGAACCCCTCGACCTTGCCGAGGGCGCGGCGTTCGCCCGAGTGGTGGCGCGTGAACTCCTGTACGCCGATTTCCCTGACGTCGCCCAGTTCGACCGGCGGCTCGCGGCCCTGAGCGTCCCGGTGTCGTTCGAAGGATTCGCGTTCGGCCTCGGTCAGTTCGCGCGACCCCGAACGCGAGCGCGAGCGGCCGACGGCACGTCTGACCAGCCACGAGAGGACGACGATCCCGACGGTGATCCCGATCACGAGCGACCCGGTCTGAAGCATGTCCGTATCGAGTCCGCTCGGCCCTCTTCGCTGTTCTGGTTCGCGGGCGCAGGGTCTGGCGTCGGTTCGGGTTCGCGGCTCGAGGCGACGGCAAAACGGTATCCGATCAGCGATCGACGACGTCCACACCGCGAATCTCGAACCGCGCGCCGCCGTCTGCACCCTCGCCGACGTCGATCTCCCAGTCGTGGGCCTCGACGATCTGTTCGACGATCGCGAGTCCGAAGCCGGTCCCCTCCTCGGAGGTCGTGTATCCCGACTCGAACACCGTCTCCCGGTCGTCGGGATCGATGCCGGGACCGTCGTCCTCGAGTGCGAAGCCGACCGTGGTTCCGCGTCCGTCGTCGTCCGTCAGCGGCTCGACCGTGACGGTGACGATAGCGGTCTCACCACCGTGCTCGACCGCGTTTCGGAACACGTTCTCGACCAGTTGTAACAACCGGCCGCGGTCGGCCTCGAGTCGAAGGTCCTCGACGTCTGCGAGGTGGAGCGTCGCATCGCCGGTCGAGACGTGTGACCAAGCCTCCTCGAGGACCGGTTGCAAGGAGATTGGAGACACCGTGAGTGCTGCGTTCCCCTGGCGAGCGAGCAGGAGAACGTCGTCGATGAGCCGTTGCATCCGCTCGAGGGAGTCGTCGACGTCCGCGAGGTGAGCGGTGTCGTCCGTTTGTCGTGCCAGGTCGAGGTAACCGCGGGCGACGTTCAGGGGATTGCGGAGGTCGTGGGCGACGACGCTCGCGAACTCCTCGAGGCGCTGTCGCTGGCGTTCGCTCTCGCGTTCGTGTTCGATTTCGGCCGTGATGTCGAGAGTTGCACCGACGAGGCCGCGGATCGTCCCGTCGCTATCGGTCCACGGGACTTTCGAGGTCGTCGTCCAGCGGTCGGGTCCGTCCGCCGGTTCGTAGCGTTCGACCTTGTCGACGATCGGTTCACCGGTCTCGATAACGTGTCGGTCGTCCGCGTACGAATCGTTCGACAGGTTCGAGGCGAAGAGGTCGTGATCGGTCTTGCCGAGGAACTGTTCGGGATCGGTCAAGCGTTCGCCGTCGGGTGTTTCGATCGGCGGGTCCACCTGATCGTTGCTCGCACGGATGTGGCGAGCCTGCTCGTCTTTGGCGTACAGCGAGATCGGCAGCCGCTCCATCATCGATTCGAAGATCAGGTGGTCGGTCAGGACGGTCTCTCGATCACTCGGGCCGGGGACCGTGTGAACGACGACCGCGGTGCGGTCGCCAGCCACCGAAATCGCAGTGTACTCTCGTTCGACGGACTCGTCCGTCGCCAGCGCGACCAGTTTCCCCGACCACCGCTCACGGTCACCGGTGTAGACGGCCTCGAGGGACTCGAGTTCGGACTCGGACTCGGAGTCGTAAATCGACGCGATCGGGCGACCGAGCAGGTCGTCGTGATCGCAGCCGACGGTCTCGGCGAAGTCCCCGAAGAGGTCGGTAACGTGTCCCGTCCGGGAGACGAGTGCGACGCCGTCGGTCGCGACGTCGGCGGTTCGCTGGGCGATCGTCTCGAGGGTGCTCGCTCGTCGGTTTGCGACGACAGCCTCGATTCTGGCGGCCAGAATCGCCGTCGAACCCGGTCTCGAGGGGGCGACGCACTCGACGGACGATTCGGCCGCCGCGAGTTCGTCCGGTTCGGCGAAGCACACGATCGGCACGGTCGGAGAGTCGGCTTCGACAGTCTCCAGCACCGATCCGACGTCTCCGTCCGCTGTGAGCGGCGAGCCCACGACGAGACAGTCGACACTGCCGTCTGCGAGTCGGTCGCGCACCGCCGTCACCGTCGGGACGGCGCTGATCGTTGCATCGGACAGTTCGTCGACGAGTCGTGACGAATCGATCCCGTCGCTCTCGACGAGGAGTATCCGGATCGGATCGGCCATGGGTGAGTCCATCAGGGTCGTACTCGCCACGACTTGGTGAGGGGTTTACAAGAAAGGACCGGCCAGACGATGTTGAGATTCGGTCTCTAGTGTCGATTTGTGGCGATCGATTCGACCGATTGTGGACCGCGCGGTTCACGCTCCGTAGAGCGCAAAGACGCGATCGACAGTGTCACACGACCGTTTGGCGTGTCACACGACCGTTTGGCGTGTCACACGACCGTTTGGCAGTGGTTTCGGTGCGCGCGAGTCACTCCTCACCGCCGAGATTCACCGTCTCGAGGCGATCCGGAACGATCTCGAGTGCACTCACCGGCCAGTCGTAGTGGCCCAGCGTACAGTCGAGGTCGGGGTTGGCCTCGAGGAGGTGGGCGACGCCGCGGGCGGCGGCCTCGAGCGCCGCTGTATCCGTTCGAGCGGGAACCTCCGCGGTCAGCGGGTAGCTCCGCGAGAGCGCGTTCGGGACCGGGCCGAACGGCGGGACGATCCGCCAGGTGTCGTCGTACCGGTCACGTCCCGAGGAATCGCCCTCGGTGAGAAACAGCGAGTCGGGAACCGAGAGGCGCTCGAGACGACGGTGGTGGCGAAGCACTTCGGGCCGGCGAGCGCTCTCGTGGGAGGTGTAGAAGAACGCGCCCTTGGAGACGGGGTCCGACCGCTCGAGTTGGTCGGCGTGGTCGAGCAGCGTGCGGTAGCCGTCGAGCATCGTGGGGTGGGCGCGGGCGCGCTGTTCGACGAGTTCGAGGAGCGTCCCAGAGCGGATGGCCTGTTTGATCCGGCGGATCTCCTCGAAGGTGACGTGGAGGTTGTGCGCCGAGAGTTCCAGTTCGCGGTCGTCGTCGGAGAGCGCGCGGAGGTCGTCGGGCGAGTGGTCGGTACAGACGGGACACGAGCAGGGGAGGTACTCGAGGTCCTCGAGGTGGCGCGTGCCGCGGACGGTGAGATAGCGGTCGTCGCGGGCGTACAGCGCGTAGGCCGCGGAGTCGAAGAGGTCACAGCCCATCGCGACCGCGAGCGCGAACATCATGGGGTGGCCGGCGCCGAAGAGGTGGACCGGGGCGTTCGCGCCCAGCCCCCGTTTGGCGGCGGCGACGACGTCGATCATGTCGTCGTAGCGGTAGTCGTTCATCAGCGGGACGACCGCGCCGACCGGGAAGACGTCGAGGTCGGTTGCGTCGGCGTGGCGCGCGGCGTCCTCGCGCAGGTCGGGATACGTCGACCCCTGAACGGGCGCGTTGATCAACATCTCACCGACGTCGACCGTCTCCGCGATCTCGAGGCGCTCTTTCGTGGTCTCGAGTTCTTCCGTGGCCTGCTCGCGGGGGACGTCGGGCGGCGTCGGGATGTCGACGGGCGTCCCGATGTCGGCGCCGATGTCGCGCTGGAATTCGAGAATTTCCTCGGTGGTGACGGAGATTTCGCCGTATTCGGAGAGCTGGAAGGAGCCCGAATCGGTCATGATCGCCCCAGGGAAGTCCAGTATCTCGTGGAGGCCGTCCTCGAGCGCGCGCTCGCGGAGGTCGTCGGTCTTGTGGATGATATAGGAGTTGGTGATGAGAATCTCGGCGCCGAATTCGTCGGCGAGACGACGGGGTGATATCGACTGCAAATTCGGATTAATCACCGGAAGGAGCGCGGGTGTCTCGACTGTAACGTCCGCTCGCGGGACGTGTAGCTCGCCGATTCGCCCGCCAGCGTCGGTGTCCCGGAGTTCGAAGTGCTCGCGCATCGGGTGTGTGTTCGTGAGAAGCGCGGTAAACGTTCCGTTCTAACCGTCAACGATATACCCGTCAGCGACTGCAAGCACAACCGGGATGCGGGCTTGGAAGCGCTTCAGTGTCGCCGTTTCTGCGATTCGACAAATGAAAAGAGGATTAGCAACGGTTGTGTGAATTGTAACTGTGGTTTTCTTCGAGATAATCTCGAAACAGTCGCCTCGTTTTAGCCGTGATATCGTCCAAGGCAGAATCGCATGGTTTCACGACCACACAAGCTCGGTGCCGTACTCGTTGCACTGCTGGTTGCCCTGGCGGGTGGAGCTGCACTCACAGGCCCGGCAGTTGCTAACGACGACGCCACCGAAGACATGAGCGTATCGTTCGAAAACGTGCAGGTGGGAACGCTTGATCTCGAGAACGTCACGGTCGAGAACGCGACCATCGAGGAGTTGACCGTGGAGGACCTCGAGATCGAGGACGGTGAAGAACTCGAAGAGGAACTGAACGAAACGGAGAACGACGAAGCTGACGAGAACGGTGTCGACGATAACGACACCGCAGCTGACGACAACGGTGTCGACGACAACGGCGCTGACGACGAGGCTGACGAGAACGGCCTCGACGATAACGGCGTCGACGACACCGAAGAGGTGACGATCTCCGACATCGAGATCGAGAACCTCGAACTCGAGAACGTCTCCATCGAGGACCTCGAACTCGACGAGGACGAGATGGATGATACCGAGGTCGACGACAACGGTGTCGACGACGAGGCTGACGACACCGACGCGGATGCAGACGCTGACGCTGACGACAACGGTGTCGACGACGAGGCTGACGACACCGAACAGGACCTGATCGACGAGGACGCTGACGAACTCGTGATTCAGGACCTGACCATCGAATCGATGGATGTCGAAGAGATGACCATCGAAGAGCTGACCATCGAGGAGGATGATGGAGGCGTCCTCGAGGGTATCAGCGACTTCTTCAGTGGCCTCGTCGGTGACGACGACGGCGAGGACGACGCTGACGAAGAGAACGCCACTGACGACGACGCAGACGACAACGGTGTCGACGACGAAGACACTGCAGCTGACGACGACAACGAAACCGCAGCTGACGACAACGGTGTCGACGATAACGACACCGCAGCTGACGACGACGAGATGACCACCGAGGAGATCGACGAGCTGACGATCGAACAGTTCGACGTCTCCGAGGTCACGATCGAATCGATGAACGTCGAGTCGATCGAGAGCGACGAGGAAGCTGAGGACGACGAAATGGACGATAACGGTGTCGACGACGAAGACACTGCAGCTGACGACGACAACGACACCGACGCTGACGACAACGGTGTCGACGAAGCTGACGACGACAACGACACCGCAGCTGACGACAACGGCGACGACGAGGCTGACGAGAACGGTCTCGACGACAACGGCGTCGACGACGGAGAGACCGTCGAACACGCCTCCGCTGAATCGATCACCATCGAGGACGGTAACGCCGAATCCGTGACGCTCGGCGAGACCGACGGCCTCGAGGAAGCAGTCGAAGATGACGAGGCCGACGAGAACGGTGTCGACGATGACGAGACCGATGACGACAACGGCCTCGACGACGACGATGACGACGCGACCGACGACGACAACGAGACTGACGACGACGACGGACTCGCACTCGCCCTGGTCTAAACGCTAATCGGGTTCTGCCCGATTCGACCACGGCCGGTCAGTCGCAGTCGGTCACCCGCGAGCCGCTTTTTCTTCCGATCCCGCATCGGTCCCGAATAGCTGATAGTACGAGACGGCGAGGACCGTCCGTCCGTCACGGACGTCGCCCGACCCGATCGCCGACAACAACTCTTCGAGCGACGCCTGCGTGACACGGATGCTCTCGTTGTGATCGAGTCGTTGCTCCGCGGTCGGTCGACAGCCGCGGGCGACGAAGAAGTGCATGACACTATCGCTGATTCCGTTCGAGGGTTCGACCGTCAGGAGTTCCTCGAGCGTTTCGGCTTCGTGGCCAGTTTCCTCGGCGAGTTCGCGACGCGCCGCGGCTGTGAGGTCGTCGTCCTCGGGTTCGACACCACCGACGGGGAGGCCGCGGTTGACGCGGGCGACGGCTTGGCGCCACTCCTCGATACAGACGACGTCGCCGTCGGGCGTGAACGGGAGGATGCAAACGCTTTCGGGTTCGGAGAGGTAATCGAAGTCGGTTTCGGTCCCTCCGGGAAGCCGAACGGTCTCGTTAACGATGTCGAAGCCAGGGCATGTGTAGGCGATCTCTCGGTCGACGGTCTCCCAGGAGAGCGGATCTGCTGGCATGTGAGGCGCTACGGATGTATTATCCAAAAACTCCCCGTCCCGGTTCGAGATGCTGGCCGTGACGACGAACGGGAGCGTATTCGCACCGACTACGATCCCCCGCCCATCAACTACTGTGACGTACTGGCTGAATAACAAAGCCACAGATCGGTGAACGTTCGTTTTCAGAGGGTGATCTATGGATCAGCTAACTGGATTCCAACGCGACCTCCTGTACGTGATCGCAGGCATGGACCGACCGTCCGGTCAAGAGATACTCGACGACATCAACAGCTACATCGATCAGCCAGTCACGCACGGCCGGCTGTATCCGAATCTGGATACGCTCGTCGAACACGAGCTCGTCGAAAAAGGGCAACTCGACCGACGGACGAACTACTACGCACTGACCCCGAAAGGACGACGTGAACTCGAAAATCGACAACAGTGGGTGAATCGATACGTCGAAGCACCACAATCGTAGTCGAATCGACGGTGTCGGTTTCGAGTTCGATTTCGAGTTTGAGTTCGAGGGCGAACGTGAACCCGGACGCAAACGCGCACTCGTACCCGCATTCGAACCCGCGTCCGTACCCGTATTCGCACACTGTCTCGAATTCGAATACACACTCACACCCTAGGCCGAGTTCGATCCCGACGGCCTCGAGTTCGACACGTGACTCGGTCTCGTCACGTGTGCTTCGAGTGTGACGACGGCGAGGGTAGAGGTGAGGAGGAGAGTGAGAGGGAGAGTGCGAGGGCGAGACGACGCCGGAGTGAGACGAAAACGGAGCTGGAGCCGACCACACGTGGTCGACCACCACTCGAGTGATTACATCGCGGCCGGCGGCGTGAGAGTCCTCCCCCTACAACGCCGCGACCACTTCCATTGTATCGGCGTGTCAGCGAAGAATTCCTCGAGACTCGAGCTCGAGGTGTGTAGACGGACGAGACGACAGAACTGTCCGACGATCGCATACTCGGCACGAGACACCTCTTCGACGGAGAGTGGATGCACGTCGCCGGCGAGCAGTCAGTACGACTCGTCGGGTTCGTCGACGGTTTCTCCGAACTCACCGTCGACGGTGACCGTGAGCATACGATCCGGTTCCTGGTCTGGGGACGCTGGATCGTCGATCACGTAGCCGGTATACGCTCGCCCGCGCTCGAGAGAGACCTCGAGTGTGACGTCAGGTTCCGTATCGATCTCGCCAGTCGAAAGCAAAGAGACGTCGAGGTCGCCGTCGACGCGCTGAGAGGCGTTGTCCGGGAGCTCTACCTCGGAGAGATCGTCAGGGATATCGTCCGGATCGATGTCATCGGGGATGTCACCTTCGTCGATGTCCTCGGGGATATCGTCCGGGTCGATGTCCTCGGGAACGTCCTCTTCGTCGATGTCGTCTGGGACGTCTTCCTCGTCGATGGCTACGTCGTCGGTAGCCGCGCTCTCGTCGTCAGGGTCGGCGTCGGCTTCGTCGTCCGGCGCGGTATCGGGGTCCGACTCGTCCGCCGCTGCATCGTCAGTCTCGTCCGTCGTCTCGTCCGCCTCAGCTGTCTCGTCCGCCTCGTCGGTCGCCGTCTCGTCATCTGCCTCACTCGTCTCGTCAGCGTCCCCGGATGACTCCTCGGACACCGTCGCCACCTCGAGCGTGTACGATCCGGTCGGTACTGGGGCGTACCCCGTCGCCGTTCCGAACGCAACGTTCTCGAACAGCGGGAGACGACCGCCCGCAGACACGTCGACCGCATCGTCGAGTGACGAGGCGTGAACGACACGAACGAGCGCTGCTCCCGCGTCGAGGACGACGGTCGGGCCGTCGGACTCGAGATCGTCCAGCACCGCGATCGTGTAGTACGCCGCCTCGATCGCGATCTCGTCCTCGAAGAGGACCGTTTCGGGATCGTCGGACGCAGTGAACTGGACGGAGTAGGTTCCGGGTTCGAACTGGAGGTACGGCGAGACCTCGTCGACGGTGACGCCGGAAACGAGTTGCTCGCCGTCGATCGTGACGTCGACTGCCGACGTGACCGGTGAGAGATGGGCGATTCGGACGGCCGCCAGTCCGTTGGCGACGGCCTCGGCATCACTGTCCGTCTCTGTGTCGTCGAGAGCGACACCGTCGACTGCAGGACCGGACGAACTTCGTTCGTCGTCGACGTACGCTCCGATAGCGAGCGCCCCGACCGCGGTTGCAGCGCCTGCTGTTCCGAGTGCCGTGATCGTTCCCCTACGTGATGAACCCATGACACTACTGATGGGTGGCCGGCTCGAATAAATCGATGGCTCCGTTCCTCTCCCATTCTCGTGGTTATTCGTGGAAAGCGTCTGTAAGCTGTGCATGACGGACAGAAACCAGTGCCTACACGGTCGATTCGGATAGGAAGAGCGTGTGGGGGTGACCAGGGTGGACGAACTCGAACGCGAACTGAACACGGTCGGGAACGTGAGAACGCTCCCTCGAACGACGACACCACCGCACAGAAATCGGGCACGAACCGAAACAGCGTCGTCTCGAGGACTTCACGGCTGGGTCGAAGAAGAGATCCGAGAGTCCAGTGTGCCTGACCGTCGGAACGCGATCGCTCGCTCAGTTACTCACTGTCCGATTCGCTGTCGTCGTCTTCGTCTGCGTCGTCGGTCTCCTCGTGGGATTCGTCCTCACGATCGTCCATCCCGTCGTCCATTCCCTCCGCCATCGGCCCGTCCTCCGTGACGGTCACCGAGAGCTCGTCACCGTCGCCGTCGCCGTCATCAGTTCCCTCCTGGGCCCCAACCGCGTAGGCGGTGTACGCACCACCTTGCTCGAGGTCGACCTCGAACGTCGTGATGGGGTCAGTGTCGTCAGTGTGTTCGGCGTCGTCCGAGTCCTCGTCGAGGGCCTGTTCGTCGTCTACATCCTCGTCGTCGTCCTCGCCGTTGTCGTAGTCATCAGCGTCTCCATTGTCATCGTCCTCGTAATCGTCGTCAACGTCGGCGTCTTCGTCGTCGTGGTCATCGTCGTCATCGTCGTATTCCTCCGATTCGTAATCGTCGCCCTCGGTGTCGTCCGTATCGTGCTCGTCATCGTTCTCCTCTGCATCCTCGACCTCGTCGTGTTCGGGTGCCGTTCCACCTGCCTCGGAGTCGCTCGCCTCGTCTCCAGCCTCGGTCACCTCGAGCGTGTACTGCCCGGCGGGAAGTGCGACGTAGTTGGTCACATCACCGAACGAAACGTTTTCGTACAGCGACATATGGCCATCGTTGCCGGTCACGGACACTGCCGGCGCGTCCGCCGCTGCGTGGCCGAGTCGGACCAGCGCGGAGCCGGCGTCCGTGAGGATCAGCGGCCGGAACGTCTCCGCCTCGAGTTCGCCGATCGCCGCGATCGTATAGAACGCGCGGCTGAACGAGACCTCGTCCTCGAAGACGACGGTCTCGGAGTCGTCTGCAGCCGTGATCCGGACCGAGTGGGGTCCGGGTTCGACCTCGAGGTAGGACGAGACCTCGTCGAAGGCAACGCCCGAGAGCACCTGCTCGTCGTCGAGATAGACGTCGACGTCGGGTGCGTCCGTCGAGAAGTGGGCGACGCGTACCGCCGCGGCCGCCTCGAGGTCGCCGTCGGCCCGCTCGTCGTCGGCCTCTCGGTCGTCGTCTTCGTGTTCGCCGACCGCCAGTGCGGTTCCCGTCATCGCCGTTCCTGCGCCCAGTGCGCCGATCGTCTTGAGCGTCGATCGTCGTGATAGCGTCATAATGCGTACTGGGTGGCGGATGGAATACCGAAAAAGAACGCAGTCAGTTCGCGAGATTGTCGAGAGGTTTACCGAACCGGATCGGTGTAGGGGCCACGTGAACTGCAGAAACGACTCCGTACAGATGATTGTCTCGGACGACGGGTGTGAGGTCGGACGATCGGTTCGACGCGAGTCTCAGTCCGCTTGTGATCCGTTCTCCGCGAGGGACACCGTCGAGAGATCGGCCTCGAGGTCGTCGACGTACTCGTTGAACGCCTCGACGAAGCCGGCGACTTCGTCGGCGTAGCGACGGACCTCGGGTGCCGGTGGCGGCCCGTACTGGGAGACGAGGTAGGTACCACCCTCGCCACCGACGCGGACGTACGACGCGACGTCGCCGTCCCACTTCAGTTCCCATCGGGTCCCCGAGACGGTCGTCGAGTAGGTACCGTAGTCACCGTCGTAACGGTGTAGCTGGCCGGCCATCGCGTTCGCGACGTCCCTGATGCGGCCGACGATCCGGTCGCGTTCGGCGACCAGCGACTCCGTCGACGTGGGTTCGGGAAACTCCGTCGGGACGTCCTCGAGGACGCCGTCGAACGACGCGACGTGGTCGTTGTAGGCCTCGACGAACGCACCGTAGTCGGCCATCGCTGTCGCGAGCGGTTCGGGTTCGGGTGGCTGTTTCGTCGAGATGACGTACGTCTCGCTGCCCGAACGCGGTTTGTACCGGAGGTACTGGATGTCGCCCGCCTCGTACTTCAGCGTCCACTTCCCGCGGTCGGTATCGAACGTCTCCTGGCCGTAGTCACCGCCCTGTAAGACGGCCAGTTCGCGCGCGATCTGTCCGGCGTGGGATCGAACCCGCTGGACCACGTCGTCGCGTGCTGCCGTGACGTCCCCGACACCGTCGATTGCCGCCTCGAGCCCTTCGGTCATCGTCTGGAACTGGCGTTCGACGGGGTTAACGGCTATGGCTCGAGCGGGTCGTGAGCGGTGATGGAGCGGGCGAGTCGTGAGCGGTGAGTGGTTCGAGCGAGTCGTGAGCGGTGAACGAGTGAACGAAAACCGAAACGACGGACCGTCACAGCAACCGGCGAGGTGTCACCGTTCGGGTTCCTGGTCGGCTTCGGTCTCGGCCTCGGTCGCCGCTTCGAGTATCGCTTCCAGTAGCGGATGGCCGTAGTAGCGGATCGTCGTGCTCCGGTCGTCGTACTCCACGAGACCCATCTCGGTCAGTCTGGGCAGGTGATTGTGATGGATATCCATCGCGACCTGTTCGTGGAGTTCCTCCTCCTCCTCCTCCTCCTTCTCCTCATCCGAGGTCCCCGAATCGGATTCGGACGTGACGACGTAGTCGACGAGGTTCGAACGCTCGACCGAGTCATCGTACTGGCGAAAACACTCGAACATCACTCGACGACGGTGATTCGCGAGCGCCGTGAAGATCTGCGTCAGCGTCAGCTCCGGGGACTGGTCCGTCGGACGGGACTCCCACATCGTATCTGACCCTGTCTGATCGTCGGGTCCCGGAACGTCTCCCGGCATGGCTAGTACTACGCGGTTCTCGACCGTGGGCTACCGGGGTTCTCATGAACGCCGTTTAAACGCCCCACGGTATCATGTAACACACCACCACCGTTCGGTTCGGCTTCGGTCACGAATTACTCTTCCAGGATCGTATTCGAAAGCAAGGCGAACGTCCCCCGACGAAGCCGCCGAGAGAACGATTGTCCAGTGATGTCCAGTTCCGCGCCGAGAGCGGAGAGCGACGTCTCGCGGGGGATATCGAAGTATCCCTCCCTAAACGCGAGGTACAGCGCGTCACGTTGTTTGGGGGTCAATCCGTACTGATCGCTCGTTGGGGTGGTCGGATTCCAGACACGCTGGACCTCGATCGGAATCTCGTGGTCCTGGAGCGTCTGCTGGAACGCCGAGAGGTTCTCGCGGCCCGGACTCCGAAGCTGGAACTGCCACGTCTCGGCGGTACCCGTCCCGTGCTCGATCAACAGCTCGTGATCGACGATCGCATCCAGAAACGGATCCGCCGTGATAGTCCATCCGACCCGAAAGAGCGTTCGACCGGCGTGCTCGTCGAGGGCCGTGAGGTGCGCCACTCGATCGTGTTTGCGAACGGCGGCCTCGAACGCGGCGAGATCGTTCGATTCAACCCAGAGGTACGGAACCGTCGACTCGCCGGTCGGAACGAACCGCGCCAGTTCGATACGAACGTCCAGCCCGTTCTGGAGTACTCGTCCCATCGCGAACGATTCACTCGGAAGCGAGACGTCGACGGCGACGAGACTCACCGTGACCACCGTCGGTGTGACGGGAACGAACGGTCGGAGCGACCGAACACGCGTGAGAACGATAGACAGCCGAGCGAGAACGAAAGCGTATTCCACGGCGTACGCAAGCGAACCGCTCGAACCGGACCGAGGGCAGTACGACCGTGACGAGGGGGGTGCGAGGACATGGACGGATCCCGTGTGAGACACTGGCTACCCTGTGACGTTCTCGCCAGCCGTGGTCGGCGAGCCCAACGCACTCCCGACCCGACGACTTCGGAGAGTTGACGTCCAGCGTGTGAGTGTCGTCCTGTCTCTAGATGTCGGTTTCAACACAAAAACAGTTAGCGGTGTTTTCCGTACAGTGCAAATGAGTGCGGTTGACAGCGCAGGTGCGACAGAGACAACGGACACCTAACCAGCAACGACTGTTTGCTGATAGGTCTGTCGACCGACTGCCTCGTCGAGACGGGGTTCACAACGGTACTCTCCCGTACCCTCAAGGACACCCGTTTAGTCGCTCGAGCGTGTAGAACGGTTCTCGATGGACGACGGACTCGGCGGGTTGCTCGACGAAACGCACCGGAACGCTGTTCTAGGTTGGTTGATGACGCTACTACTCGCCGGACTGTCGATCAGGTACGCACTCGAGGGGTCCTATCGCTGGTTCGTCTTCACTGGGTTCGCAGTCGCGCTCGTCCTCGTTCCGGCGGTTCGGTTTTGGGATCCGCTGGTGATGCCACCCTGGGAACTGCTGGTTGTCGTCGCGGTTCCCGTCGTGGACGCGACGATACTCGGCCAGACGTTCCTGACCGAGATCGCCGTCTACGTCGCCGTCGCCGCGGTCGCACTCGTCGTCGCCATCGAACTCCACCGCTTCACGCCGGTCCGGATGAACCACTCGTTCGCGATCGGCTTCGTCGTCCTCACGACGCTGGCGGTCGCCGGCGGCTGGAACGTCGCCCAGTGGGTTTCCGACGCGACGCTGGGCACGACGTATATCGTCGGCGACCGCTCGCAGGACGAGGCCAATCACGCGATGATGATCGACTTCATCTACGCGGCCGTCGCCGGCCTCGTCGCCGGAATCGTTTTCGACCGGTACTTCCGGATGCGGTCGTCCGAACCCGCGGCGCGGACGTCCGTTCCGCAGATGGGAGCGGATGGCGAGGTTGAGAGCGAAAGCGAAACACCGGACCAGAACCCGAATCAAAATCAGGGCCAGAGCCAAAGCCAGAGTCGGTATCGGAACCAGAGCCAGAACCAAAACGCCCCACCCGAAAACCAGTCCAACCCGACCCCCTCGTTCGTCCGCGAACGACTGAACATCTCCGAATCCTCGATCATATGGCTCTCTCGAGCCATGCAACTCGCCCTCGGCGGCATCTTGGTGTACGGACTGCTCGAGCGGGACGTGACGACGATCTCGAACGCCGGGATCGCCTTCGCGATCACGTTCCTCCCCGCCATCCTGGAGCGTGACCGCCGACTGCCACTCGAGCCGGGGCTCGTCTTCTGGCTCACGTCGGCGGTCTTCCTTCACGCGGTGGGCTCCGCCGGTCTCTACGGCCTCGTCGGACCGTGGGACAGTCTGACACACGCGCTCTCGGCGTCGATCGTCGCCGCCGGCGGTTACGCGGTCGTCCGGGCCATCGACCTCCACAGCGACGAGGTGTACCTTCCGCCGAAGATGATGTTCGGGATCATCCTGGTGTTCGTGCTGGCGTTTGGCGTCCTTTGGGAGATCATGGAGTTCGCGATCGACGGCATCACACAGGAGTTCGGACTCGAGGCGGTGCTCGCCCAGCACGGCATCGACGACACGATTGGCGACCTCGTGTTCGACCTCGTCGGCGCCGTCATCGTCGCGACCTGGGGGTCGGTCTACCTCGGCGACGTCTCCCACCGGATCGCGGACATAATCGGGAAGTGAGCGGTGCTCGCGTCACTGTCGAGTGCACAGATTGAACTGGTGGGACTCGAGACTCTCCTGTCATGCTCGAGCAAAACGCCGTTCGTCGGGCCTACGATGACGTCTCCGAGGTCTACGCCGCGAAACGGTCCGAGAACGGGAACGGTCGCAGAACGGCACTCCCCATCGAGTCGAATCCGAGGACGGTCGGCGATGAAGTGCCGGTCTCCGCCGCGGAGTCGATGGGCGAGGAGGGAGTACGCTCGAACGGACCATACTAAACGGAGGCAGGTAATGACTATCTGTCGGGCTCAGATGCCCCGAACCGTCAAAGAGCCGTTCGATGCAGGGAGCGGCCATTGTCGTCGATACCGATAGCCGGTTCACCGGCACGCATCGGTCGATCGATTCTGTTCGTGGAGCGAAACAGGCGAGCTCGACGGTAGAAAGGGAGAGGTGCGTGTGCTGGACGATTACTCCGACGGTTCCTTCGAACGGCGCCGCTTGATCACGTATGCCGCACCGCCAAGGGTCGCGGTTCCGGCTGCCGCTCCCGCCAACTTGTAGCCTGACGGCGAGGAGTCGTCGTCAGATTGTCGGATTGGCTCGGCGAATTCGTCCGCTTCGTTCGACCATTCGTGGTGATGTCCCAGAGTCCCCAAGCAGACACGCGAATCCTCGCTGGATCCGTCAAATCCCGTTTCGATCGCATAAACGTACCCGTCGCGGCTTCCGACGAACGCGCGCCCGTTTACCACCGTTGGCGAAGAGACGACGGCACCGCCGGTCTGGAATCGCCACAGTTCCTCGCCTGAGTCGAAGTCTAGCGCGTAGACGTTCCGGTTTCGTCCCCCGACGATCACCGCCCCGTCGACGACCGTCGGCGACGAGGCCACAGCACCGTTGGTCTCGAAACGCCAGCGCACCTCGCCCGAGTCGACATCGAGTGCGTACACGTCTCCGCCGACACCACCGACGAACACTGTATCTCCGGCCACTGTCGGTGACGACGAGAATCCTTCGCTCGTTCGAACGGACCACTTCTCGTTGCCGGTCTCCGCGTCGAGACCGACGAACGTACCGTCGCGGTCGCCGACGAAGACGGCGCCGTCGGACAGCGTGGGTGACGAAACCACCGACTCGGTCAGCTCGTAGGTCCATTCGTCGTCGCCCGATTCTGCGTCCAGTGCGTAGCACATCCCATCCACGCCACCGACGTAGACCGTCCCGTCGACGACTGTCGGTGACGAACGCACCGCATCGTCGGTGTCAAACGTCCAGTTTTCGGTGCCCGTTCTCGCGTCAATCGCGTGAACGGCGTGGTCGTAGCCGCCGACGAACAGGGACCCGTCGGCTGCTGTGACCGACGAGCGCATCCACGGTTCGTCGATCGCGTAGTGCCAGTACTCCTCGCCGGTCTCCGCGTCGAGCGCGTAGACGCCCGCGCTCAGATCCCCGTCGGTCGGCGCCTCGGTGCTGACGTAGACCGTCCCGTTGATAACCGTCGGAGCCGTCTCGATCCAGTTATCGACCAGCAGCGCGGGACGGAACTCCCATCGTTTCTCCCCGCTGCGTTCGTTGATGGCGTAAACGTGGCCGTCGTCGCTACCGACGTAGACCGTCCCGTCGACGACCGTCGGTGACGAGTAGACGAGGTCGTCGGTTCGATAACGCCACGCTTGCTCGGGGCTGTCATGGTCGTCGACCGCGGCGGTGACACCGCTCAGTCCAACGACTGCCGCTCCCGCGGTCAGACGGAGCATAGTCCGGCGTGTTTCGTCTGCCATGATTCACGCACCCAGTTCAGTTCTGTCGCGTCGACCAGAACCCATCTCTATCCTGGTCCTCATTATTCTGCCAATACAACATTACTCGGCGGTATAAGTATACCCATATTATAATATAAATTATATTTTACTCGTCTTGAATATATAGCCATAGAATCGATTGGTAGTGATTCGATATTAAGAATACAATGCCAATGGGAAACGAATGATAGAATTCGACAGAGGACATCCACTGACTTCATTTTCGCGGGTACAATCGACGCGCTGCGGCGTACTGATCATCTGACTTCGTACGTGTGTAGCGTAGTGGAATCGACCCACGAGTAGTAGGGCCTCCTGTACGGGCAGAAACAGTAGGGATCCGACCACGGCAGGTCACCCGAAGGAGGGCGAACACGATGGACAGAGGAACAGGAAGACGAACTGGCGCTCGTCACAGACTGCCACAATGTGCTTCGAGTGGTGTCTGCTGCGAATGGAACGAACTATGACGACGAACTTGGTCCTGCAATTGAGAGGTAAACGGCCTCTCTCGACCGCTGGGGGTGGTAGGGACCGATGAGTTACCGACCTACCAGGCCACAGAACACGAGCATCGAACCGTCCTTCTCAACGAGGAAGACGCTTTGGAAGGAGGCGTCCAAACGCACCAAGCAAAGTTCCTCTAGTCGTTGCTCCAGCCGTAGCTGGCAAAATTCGTCGGCCGGTCCAAGTAAGACGTAAACAGCCTCGAGCACTCCGTGGATAGGCAACTACCAACAGATTCATTTGATAGAAAAGGACGATTAGCCAATGCAACAGGATGATTTATCTGATATTCAAATTCAGGTATTAAGCCTGAATCTCGTTCGTGCTGTATCGAACTACGCGCGGGCGTGTGTCGGATAGGATCGTAGGGGTCCCCCCGTGTGCGAGCACACATCGCACGGCTACGCGGCCATGTAGTCGCGCATTGATAGGAGTCAGTAGTACACTTTCTTTATTGGGGTTGAATATGGGCAAACCGATTCGAGACGTACAGAGAGAGTCTCATCAACGGAGCGGTAATCAACTTTCCAACGTCTGTCAAAAGCAGGCTGCTGAACACCCCTCTTTCCGGAGGAGCAATTCGGCCGAAAATCAATACATATCGTTCGTTAATCAATTTTGGTTGAGTGCTTTCCAATACCGTGCGACAGCCGCAGCGTGGCGCTCGTCCGGGTCTGCTATCCGATTTCCGTGCTTGTACACTTCGTGGACCATCGACGTAAGTGGCATTGCAATACCGTCTTTCTTTGCGTCCGTCCCGCGACCGTAACTGACGGCATAACCCAAATCCTTGTCCCACGAATCCAGCGTGCTCAAGCCCTCGCCCTTTTCGGCGTACTCACCCGTAAAGAGCGCCTCGTCGAGATCCATCCCCAGAACCGAGTTGAGCGGCTCGGCATCAACATCTGCCGCGTTCGCGATCTCGACAATCTCCGCATCGATAGCAACCCGGGCAGCGTACCGGATCTGCATGAGGTACTTGAAGACCATCGTCTCCTCGACGCTGTCGAAGCGGTAGTGTTGGGTACTACACGTTTCGATGAGATCGTTTGCTGCCTTGATACTCGCGTCGTCACCACCGGGAAACATAATCAGTCCGCCGGCTGGTGCGTTCGACGTCCACGGAGCACTGACCCAATGAACTCCCCTCTCAGCACATTTTTGCTCGTATTTTACGGCCGCCGACACATCGATTGTCGACGTATCCATAATCACCTGTTCGGGTTCGGTGACGTTCAGGAGGCCATCATCTCCCTCCATTATTGCTTCGACGTTTGTCGTTCCCGTAACGGAAAGCACGATTGCGTCCGTGTGCTCCGCAACTTCGGCTCGGGTTGAGACGACCGTGGCTCCTTGCTCCCTAGCGTAGTCGATCTGATGCCCCCGATCGTAGCAGGTGACATCGTAGCCTGCCTCCATCAACCAGTCCATAAATCTCGCGCCAGCCTCTCCGACACCAACAAGACCAATTTCTTGCATTGTGGGGGCGCTGTCGCGTTTCGAGTTGATAAAACCATCGCGCACTCACCCGTACTGCCGCGGTGTACTCCTCCTTCCGAAGGGTTGCTACAGAACGCGTTGGTGGTGATTCGAACGCGCAAACCACCGGTTAACTGTCAGCGAAGGTGGGGAAAAGGATATGTATCCAGTGGGCCGGCGCAGATGTCGAACCACGGTCGGAGCGACGCTCCTCCCTGATTCGAATCTACGCGCCGTCGACGACTCCCATACTCCGGGTGCCTGGGGTCGCTACGCGCCGCTCGGTGGTGTCGAATGCGGGAGAAAGTGGGCCGG
Source organism: Natronoglomus mannanivorans (assembly GCA_025517485.1). GTDB lineage: Archaea > Halobacteriota > Halobacteria > Halobacteriales > Natrialbaceae > Halomontanus > Halomontanus mannanivorans. The sequence continues at coordinate 254,813 of JAOPKB010000003.1, forward strand.
CGCAGATTCGAACTGCGGTTACGGCCACCCGAAGGCCGAAGGATACCAAGCTACCCCACCGGCCCGCACCTGAGTGAAGGCAACGCCAGCGTATAATTCTTGCTTTGTCGACGCAGTCAGGTCGACGACCTCGACCTCGAAGAGTCGCCGAAGGCGACGAGTCGGTGGGGCTTAGCGCCCTCAGCATTAGCTACCCGGTGGCACGAACGCACTCGAGTCCTCGTTCTATCACCCAACGTTCAAAATCGCTCGTAGCCGTCCGTATCGAGGAAGTGATGGGCGACGGTGATCGCCTGGTCGGCGTGGAGTCGCTCCGGGCCGAGACGGATGCGGCGGTCGGCCGCCGTCGTGAGGATCGACTCCTCGTCGTCGGTGAAGTCGTGGTGGTCCGAGAGGACGAACACCGGATCCGTGTCGGTCGAGAGGTCGGTCTCGACGGCCGGTTCGCCGTCCTCGTGAAGCTGGACGACCGTTCCCCCGGACGCGGCCGCCTCGAGCGTCTCCTCGAACCCCCGTCGATACACCTCGACGCCGGGACTCGGTTCCGCGGGGAGCGCGCCGATCGCCTCCTCGCGGTGCTCGAGGGCGGTTCGGACCCGGGCGGCGGTACTGCGTTCGTCGGGGTTCAGGTTGCGAAGGTCGCTGCCGTCGAAGACGATCGTGAGTTCGTCCTGACAGACGAGGTGGACGCGGACGTCGGTTCGGATCCCGTGAGAGCGGACGAACGCGGCCGTGATCGACCGGCAGAGTGCGTCGAGGCGGCCGGCACCACCGGCGAGGTCGTCGAGCGAGAAGTCGGGTTCGATGGGGACGTCGTGGCCGATGCAGACGAACTGGCGCATATCGGATCGATGGACGCGAGTGGGATAGCCGCTTCGACTGCCGGTGGTTCGACCAGCGAGCCGATCAGTCACCGACGGCGACAGTCAGTTGCGCCTGCGTTGCATACGCACGGCCAACGGTTTACCGTCGAGTCGGCGTCCACTCAATGATGGCGCAATCAGACACGGCGGGACAGCAGTTACTCAGCAGACTCGAGGGCCGGAAGTGCGAATTCTGTTCGGACGGAACGCTCGTTCGAGGCATTTTCAAGGGCAACGCGGCGGTCATCTGCGAGGAGTGTGACACACCGGCCGCACAGAGCTGGTAGCGGCGACGACTCGGTCTTTTTGGACGGGAGATGCCCTCGGCAACGGCGTTTCGGAACGGACGAAGCGATCGGAAACGAGACGACACTGATCTCACGACCTACGAGAGGTGTCACGAGAGTGCGTTCGAAACGTCTTCGAAACGGGAATTCGAGACGAGAGAGAAGCGAGGAGGAGGAACGCGGCCACAACGCCGACTACCGCGACCTCGTCTCCGGATAGTCGTGTCCGACGACGAGCGCGACGACGTTGAGGGCGATGAATCCAACGAACAGCAGCAGACGGAACGCCGAATCGATCCCGGTGACGAACACTGGCAGATAGACGAACGGCAACAGGGCACCGACCCAGAAGCCGACCGCAGTGAGAGTACTCCCGACGCTCATCGTCCTCAGCGCATCGACTCGAGGTCGACGAACGACCCCTCCTGGGCGGTAATCCAGGTCGTGTGGAGTTCGGACTCGGTGGCCTCACAGGGAAAGAGCGCACACTCGTCGGGCGCATCGTCGTTCTCGACGGTCACGTGCTCGAGGGGCGGACGCGACGGGCTGTCGACCTCGGACTCGGGTTCGGGCTCGGGCTCGACCTCAAGTTCGAGTTCGTCGGTTCGATCCGTGCCGGAATGGTCGTGGGCATCGATATCGTGGCTCATGGTTAGCTGGCGTGGGACTCGCGCCACCACTGCCTACAGGAGACCGACCTATTGTTATCGTCGGGCTAACTGCGAGCGAACGCGACGTTTGAGTCGGTTCTCGAGGATTCCACTCCGTTCAATCGAGCGAAAAAGAACTCGACGAGTCTTGACGTGTACGGTCTCGCTACGGATGATCGAGGACTCAGAAACCGCCTGCGAAGAGCAGTAGGCAGTGGTTTCGGACAGTCGACGCGAGCTAAGAGGGGTCTCTACGGCGGGAATCCGCGGTCGGATTCACCGGGGGTCGGACGAGCGCCCAGCGTCAACTCGACGGTCGTTCGCTCGCCGTCGCGATAGACGTCGACCGGAATCGTGTCGCCGGGACTCGTCGAGAGGGCGAGGAACGTCGAAAGGGCGTGGCGATCCGGAATCGGCTCGCCATCCATCTCGAGGATGACGTCGCCGCCGACGGGGATGGCATCGCCGTTGCGCCGAACCTGGTCGTCGCTCTCCTCGAAGACGCCGCCAGCGGGGCCGTCCGGGTCGACCGACGTGACGACGATTCCGTTCGCCTCCGGGAGATCGTTCGCCTCGGCGATCCGTGGATCGACCGTCTCGAGGGTGATTCCCATGTAGGAGTGGTGAAATTCGCCGTTCTCGATGAGTGCGGGTGCGACCCGTCGGGTCAGCGCCGAGGAGATCGCGAAGCCGATGTTGTCGCCGCCGCCGGCGTTGATGACGCCGACGACCTCGCCGTCGAGGTTCACGAGCGGGCCGCCGCTGTTGCCGGGGTTGATCCCGGCGTCGGTCTGGACGACGTTCGGGAAGGAAAACGAGCGGCCGGGCATCTGGAGCGAGCGATCGACGCCGCTGACGATCCCCTGGGACATCGAACCCTCGAGACCGAACGGGTTGCCGATCGCGAGCACTTCCTGGCCGGTGACTGGCATCTGTTCGGCCATCGGAAGCGGGTCGGCGTCGTCGGGCGTGTTGTCGACCTCGAGGACGGCGAGGTCGCTGTAGAAGTCGGTACCGACGACTTCGGTGGCCGCCCACTCGCCGTTGGTGTATCTGACGTCGACTTCGTCGCCGCCGTAGACGACGTGTTCGTTGGTCACGACGTGGGTCTCGTCGTAGAGGAAGCCGGATCCCTGTCCCTGTCCCGGATCGTCGCTGAACGGGTCTTCGATGCCGGAGACGCGGAGGAACGTGACCGAGTCGATCGTTTGCTCGTAGACATCCGTGTACAGTGAGCCGTCGGCGCGGTCGTCCTGGTCGATGTCGACGACCTGCTGAGCGAACGTCCGCGGACTCGCACAGCCTGCGGTCGCACCGAGCAGGCCAGCACCTGCCGTCGCGAGGAATCCTCGTCGATTCAGGTTCGTTTCGTCCATATCAGTGCCAGGGGTGGGACGAACTTGAACCCCCGGCCACCGCTCGACGGGTCGGTGGATCGAGTCGTTCGTTTCGTCTCTCCGTCCGCTCTCTCAGTTTCCCAGCCGTCTCTCGTCGCCGACACATCGGGTACCGGACCTGATCCACCGTCGAATCGACGAAGGGAAAACGTGTTACCGCCGGCACACCGAGTAAGGGAAAATGACGATCACCGAGGACGCCCGTGCGCTGCTCGCGACGGGACCCATCTGCGACTCGTGTCTCGGGCGCCCGTTCGCCGAGCGGAGTTTCGGGCTCACCAACGCCGAGCGAGGGCGATCGCTGCGGACGACCCTCGCGATGGCCGACGACGACCCCTACGAGCCGGTCGACCCCGACGACTGCTGGGTCTGTGAAGGGTACTGCGGAACGTTCGACGTCCTCGCCGAGACGATCGTCGAGGGCCTCGAGGGGATCGACTTCGACACCTATCAGGTCGGGAGCCGCGTGCCGCCCCTGTTCGAGGAAAACGAGGAATTACTGCGAGAGGACGCCGGCCTCGAGATCGATTCGGGCGAGACGCTCAAACGTGAGGTCAACCGCGAGGTCGGCCGTCGAGTCGGCGCGGCGACCGGCGCCGACGTCTCCTTCGACCGACCGGACGTCCTCGCGATCATCGACCTCGCGGCGTTCGACCCGCTCGAACTCGAGGACGACGTCGACCGGGTAACGAGCCACGCGATCGACGTCCAGGTCAACCCCGCGTTCGTCTACGGCCGCTACCGCAAACTTGAGCGGGACATCCCCCAGACGGAGTGGCCCTGCCGGGAGTGTGGCGGGACTGGTATCCAGCTCGGCGACGAGGGTGAAGAGCCCTGTGACTACTGTGGCGGCTCGGGGTACCTGTACGACACCAGCGTCGAACAGGTCGTCCGCCCCCACGTCGTCGAGGCGATGGACGGCGACGAGGGAACCTTCCACGGCGCTGGCCGCGAGGACGTCGACGCGCGGATGATCGAGGGCGGACGGCCGTTCGTCCTCGAGGTGAAACGACCCCGGGAGCGCAGTCCCGACGTCGAAGCGCTCGAACGAGAGATCAACGCGGCCGCCGACGGGCAAGTGGAGGTCGAGGGACTCCGTCTCGCGACCTACGAGATGGTCGAGCGCGTCAAGGAACACGACGCGAGCAAACACTACCGTGCCGAGGTCGCGTTCGATGACGCTGTCACCGAGGAGGAGTTCGAGGCGGCACTCGCCGAACTCGACGGAACGACCCTCGAGCAGTACACGCCGGAACGCGTCGACCACCGGCGGGCGAGTCTCACGCGCACGCGGACGGTGTACGGTATCGACGGTGAACTCCGTTCGCCCACCGAGGCCGTCGTCACCCTCCACGGCGAGGGCGGACTCTACGTCAAGGAACTGATCAGCAGCGACAACGGCCGGACGGAGCCGAGTCTGGCGGGGCTGCTCGAGACGGACGCGGAAGTGACCGCACTCGACGTGACCGGCGTGGAAGGCGAGGACGAACCGTTCGAGCGCGAGGAGTTCTTCAGGGACGAGCCTCGAGCGTAGGGAAGGGAGCCCAGAGAGCGGTGTCGACGTTCTCGAGCCCGAGTTCGGGAATCGTTCGCCGACATCTTGTTGTGGGAAAAACACTTTGGTGATCGGATCGAAGATCACGTATGGGAAATCAGGAGACGTGGCCGAGCGTCGGCCGTGCAATCGTCGCCGTCGCGCTCGTCTTGCTGGTCAGTCGGCTGGCACTCGACGTCGCCGGCGTTACGTCCGTAAGCGAACCCGTGTGGCCACTCGCCGTGCTGTCCGGATTCGTCCTCGTCGTCGCGTTCCTCGTGTCGACGAGATCGCCTGACGAGTCTGGTGGGGACGCGAATACGGGCAAGACAGCCAGCTCTGGGATCGACGACGGCGAGACTGACGACACCAACTCCGTGTGGAACGCGATTCCATCGTGGCAGTACGGCGGTCGACACGCCGAATCCGGCGGGCTCACACGCGACGAACAGGAACAGGCACTCGCGGAGATACAGGAGCAAGCCGCCGAACTCGAGCGTGAAAACGACGTCCAGAATCGGCGGTAGTCCCATATCCCCCTTCTCGAGGACCGAACGGGAGCGAGTGAGTGAACAACGCGAGCTGCCAGAGCGCACTCCGGGGCAGTTCGTCGACTCGGCGTGAAGCGGTCAGTTCGTCGATCGTCGCTCAGACCCAGATCAGGAGAGCAAGGATTTTGCCGTCGCCTGCCACACTCGAGGACATGACGAGCTTCGGCGTCGACGAGGCGGGGAAGGGTCCGGTGTTCGGCTCGATGTTCGCCGCGGCGGTGTGCGTCGACGATCCCGCAGTGCTTCCCGAGGGGATCGCCGACTCCAAGCGGCTGTCACCGACCCGGCGCGAGTCCCTCGCCGCGACGCTCCGCGAAGACGATCGGATTCGGATCGGCGTCAGCGAGATTCCGCCCGCGCGGATCGACGATCCCGCAACCGACATGAACGGCCTCGCAGTCGCAGCGCACGCCGAGGCGATCGACAGTGCACTCTCGAGGGAAGAACGGGGGTTCGAATCGGAGTCCGGTGTCGCGGACGCCGACGACCTCCAGGCGGAGACCGAGACCTCGATCGAGGGCCTCTGTGACGCCTGTGATACCGACGCCGCTCGGTTCGCTCGCCGGGTCGCAGACGCGTGCACTGCTGACGTCACGGTCGACGCCCGCCACGGCGCCGACGACGACTCGCCGATCGTCGGTGCCGCGAGTATCGTCGCCAAGGTCGAACGCGACGCCCACGTCGCCGCCATCGCCGACACCTACGGCGACGTCGGCAGCGGCTATCCGAGCGATCCGACTACCCGCGAGTTCCTCGAGGAGTACGTCGCCGCGAACGGCGAACTCCCGCCGTTCGCCCGCGAGTCGTGGTCGACCTGCACCGACGTGCTCGCGAGTGCGACCCAGACGGGACTCGGTGACTTTTGATTGCGAGTAAGGTTCGACGAGCTCGAGTCCGGTCGAGGTGATGACCGGTCAGCGTGGCGATTCGACTCGGTGAGAATCCACCGCCGTGAGCACCCGATCGAACGGACCGTGGGTCACGCAAGCCCAGTCCATTTACGGGCTGTTATGTTTACAATAGATCGTATTGCAGTCGGCGAGACTGTGCCTGTCACGCGAATACATAGTTCTCGAGAGTACCCCCTCCCACCCCAACTCCCCACCCCTCATGGCGTCACAACCCGATTCGAACCCCATCACGAAGTCGACGGGACGGTCGATCTACCAGACGATCAGCGAAGTCATCCTCACCGGCGTTGCGATCATCGTCCCAGTCGTCGTGACGATCTACGTGTTGACGGTCGCACTGTCGTTTCTCGACAGTGCCCTCCAACCACTCGTCGAGGTTCTCCAGATGACGGGTGTGTTCGCACTCTTGGAGGATCTGGGACTCGTCACCGTCCTCGTCGAGGCGGGCGTCTACGACAGCGTCATCGGCTTTCTCACCGAGATCATCGCGCTCGTCGCGCTACTGGGAATCATCGTCCTCGTCGGGACCGTTGCGTACCACCCCATCGGCGAACGGTTCGTCGACTACGTCGACGTCTTCATCGCGTCGATTCCTGGGATCGGAACGGTCTACAAGAGCTTCCGCCGGATGGGCGACATCATGATCGACGACGACGTCGAGAACTTCCAGGAGGTCAAACTCGTCGAGCTACACGGCGAGGGAAGCTACGTGATCGGGTTCGAGGTCGGTGACTCACCACCGGTCATCAGCGACGCCGTCGAGGAGAACGTCGTGACGATGTTCGTCCCGTTCGTACCGAATCCCGTCACCGGCGGCTTCCTGACCTACGTCTCCGAAGCGCGGCTCACCGACGTCGACATGACCGTCGACGAGGGGATCCGAAACGTGATCACGAGCGGCGTCGCCGGCCACGAATCGGAGCAGGCCGCGGTCGACCTCTCCGTCGACGACGTGCAGGACCTGCTCGACGGCGAAATATCCCGACCATCGGGACTCTTCGACGAGACGAGTTCGACCGTCGAACCCACGGAGACGACGGAGACGGCCGAATCGCCCGACTCGAGTTCCGGTCCTGAGTCCGGTTCGGCGCCGAGCTCCTCGTCGACGTCTCCAACCACGTCTCCGTCCACGTCGACGTCAACTTCTCCCACGTCCCAGCCCACCGACGAGTCCGATCGCAGTACCTGACTCGAGCCCCCTCAGCCCGGATCGAGATCGGCTGAGGGTCGTTCCACCGGATCGAATCTGGCCGTCCGAACCCACTGAACTTTAACTTGTACAGGCTAAGTCCCGGTCCTCAAGGAGTCGTTCGAGAGAGCTTTGCTCTCTCGTGATCACGAAAATCTCCGATTTTCGGACGACAACGCAGTGAGCAGAGCGAACGAGTAGCGCAGTAGGGCGGGGATACAGCCGTACGCTCGCTGCACCCAAAAAGTTCAAGTTTAGACACGATTAACCAGCGAATAGTGGTCTGACCGTGACCAGAACGCTGCTCTTGAAGTACAGCGCCGTGGATTGCTTGAACTGGAAGTGGTTGAGAATGAATCGGGATTAGGTCAGGAACTGACCGAATCAACGTCGTTCGAGAGAGCGGAACTCTCTCGTGATCACGAAAGGCGCGGAGCGCCTTTCGAACGACCTGCTGAGACTGGCACCGCTGCGGGGCCACGCTCTAGCTCGTCTAGAGACGTGGTTCCTGCAAGTGCCGTCGTTGACACAGGAAGCTCCACCCTCAAGGAACGAGCGGCGTTAGCCGCGAGTGAGTAGGGTGGGGTAGTTCACCCCGTCACAGATCCAACGGATGAATATGCTCGAGATCGCCACGCTCCTCGCACTGGCCGTGGTCGGAACGGGAATCGTCTGGAAGGGGAGCAGCTGGCTCGAGACGTCAGCGGACGAACTCGCGGTCGGCTACGGCGTTCCGACGGTCGTCCAGGGCGCGGTCATCGCCGCGGCGGGCTCGAGTATGCCCGAACTGGTGAGCGTCCTCCTCGCAGCGTTACGCCACGGTGAGTTCGAACTCGGCATCGGCGCTGTCGTCGGCTCCGCGGTGTTCAACCTGATGGTGATCCCGGCCGTCGCCGTACTGGCGACCAGCGGCATCTCGACGACCCGCGAGCTGGTGTTCAAGGAAGCGCTGTTTTACATGCTCTCGGTCGCGACGCTCCTGTTGACGTTCTCGCTGGCGGTGATCTACTATCCAACTGAGAACGCCCTCGAGGGGTCTGTCACGCGTACGCTCGCGCTGTTCCCCATCGGCCTCTACGTTCTCTACCTGTTCACCCAGTACCTCGAAGTGTCCGAGCACGACACGTCTCCGGAGAGCAACGTCAACCTTCCGCGGGCCTGGTTCTGGTTTCTCGTCGGATTGGTGTTCATCATCGTCGGCGTCGAAGGGCTCGTTCAGTCGGCGATCGGCTTCGGCGACGTCTTCGGCACGCCCGCGTTTCTCTGGGGAATGACCGTCGTCGCCGCCGGTTCGAGCATCCCCGACGCGCTCGTCAGCGTGAACGCCGCCCGCGCCGGGCGGCCGACGGTCAGCCTCGCGAACGTCCTCGGCAGCAACGTCTTCGACCTGCTGATCGCCGTCCCGGCGGGCGTCCTCGTCGCCGGCACGCTGACGATTACGTTCGCGTACGTCGTCCCGATGATGGGCTTTCTGATCCTCGGCACCGTCGTCTTCTTCACCGTCATGCGGACGGATATGCTGCTCTCGAGAACTGAGGCGTGGCTCCTGATCGTCCTCTACGGCGTGTTCGTGGTGTGGCTGCTCGCGGAGAGCGTGGGACTGACGAACGTCGTGCCGGCGTGATAGGCGTGGGCGGAATCGAGTCGACGGCGTGCTCGAGGCTGCGACGGATGACGGGCCGGAACCGCTTGCAGCAGAACACGACTCAGGAGTCAGTCGTACGTCGGTGATGGATCCGACGAACCACGGCTCCACCGAGGTACGCGAGCCCGCCGAAGAGGAGTGCGCCAGCGAGGGCGTAGACGGGACCGTGAGTGAGTCCTTCGACGAGTTCGCCGTGGGGGTCGAGTTTGTACCCTAACGTGCGAGGCGGCGTGTACCGGGTCTCCATCGACCACCGGTAGTAGCCGACCAGCGGCGGCACGACGAACCGCCACAGAACGGTGGCGAAGACGACGCCCAGTCCCGCCAGCACGCCTGCGCGGGCCCAGCCGGCGTAGAGGGCGATTGCGAGCGAGAGATAGAGTAACGAAAACCCGAGAACGGCGTCGTACTCGAGCAGAAACGCCGCCGACGCGAGAAGCGGGACGACGATGGCGAGCACGCCGATACGAACTCGCGGTCGTCGGTCACCGAGCAGGACGTCTCGAGCGTTCACACGACTACGTTTTGCGCAGAATACAAAACGTTTCGGCGGAGAACCGGTTGGATATCGAAATACGATTCGACTCGAACGTTGCCAAAAGCCGCCTCAGCGGTCCGTCAACAGGTACCGCAGGATGTCACCGTAGGCCGGCCGGGTGATGAGGACGCCGATCAGGACACCCAGGATGGTGATGATCGCGAAGCCCTGCAGGTCACCGAGGTTCAGGACGGCCAGCGGCGACATGGCGATGATCGTCGTCCCCGCGGCCGCGCCGATGACCCAGAACGCCTTCCGGAACCGGGACTCGAAGACGCGCCTCGAGTTGACGTCACCCTCGGACATCACCTCGTCGGCGATGATGATGAGGTCGTCCACCCCGGTACCGACCACGGCGATAAAGCCGGCCACCTCCGGGAGCCCCAGTGGCATCCTGATCGCCGCGGCGAAGCCAAGCAGGATGACCACTTCGGCGAGTGCCGTCACGATCATCGGTGCGGCGACGCGTGCGTCGGCGTAGCGCAGGTAGACGACGCCGCTGACGGTGAGCACCGAGATGACCCCGATGATCAGCGAGTAGACCTTGAACTGATCGGCCAGCGCCGGCTCGAGCGTGAACGTCTGGTCGTTCTCGAAGTCCAGCGGTGCGCGCAGGCTGCCGGCCCGGAGGTTGATCGAGAGTGACTGTGCCTCCTGCTGGTTCGGTGCGCCCATAATGAACCGCGGGTCGTTCGCCCAGTCGCCAGACCGCATGTTCTGTGCGAGGTCGCCGCCCATACTGTGGGAGTCGACGACTTCACCGTCGACGACGGTGAGCAGACAGTAGTTCTGCCCCTCCGCGCCGGGATTCTCGTAGTCACACTGCCCGACTCCTTCGTTCGTGAACCCGATGTCGTTCATCCGCTGTTGGTAGTCCGGCGCGATGTCTGACCGAACCGTTACCGGGACGTGGTGTCCGCTTCGATCGTTGTAGTCCGGCGGACTGATCGACGCGAAGTCGCCCTGTTCGAGGACGGTCTCGTTCGTCTGCGAGCCGTTCCCGTCGGGATAGTGGGCGACGACTCTGACGATCCCTCGCTCGGACAGATGGTTGCGAAGTTCCTGTGGCGTCCAGTCTGGGACCTCGGTGACGATGTAGAACTGGCCGCCGATGTCCGACTGGGAGACACGGCCGCCCGAGAGGCCCGCCTCGTTGATCTTCGTGTCGATCGTACCGATCATCTCGTCGCGCGTCGCCTGCGTGACGCCCTCTCTGATGTCGTCTTCGGTCGCGTCGACCTCGGCGGTCTGTAACGCACCGGCGAACTCCGACTGCGAGACGTTCTTGGTGAATACCTCCGCGGTGTAGGTTCCCGTTCGCTCGTCGAACCGAAGCATGACGTCCGCGGGATCGAGCTCGAGTTCGTCTCGAAGCGTCTGACTGACCTCGATTTCGCGGTCGGGATCGATCTCGAGGTTCTCTGCAGTCATTCCGACCACGGGTGCGCTCACCCGCGTCCCGCCGTCGAGGCTGAGGCCGTAGACGAGGTTCGTCCAGCCCTGAGTGGTCTCGACGGACGCCGCCGTTCCGTTCACGTTCCCGTCGGTTCCGTTTTCGGCGACGGCAGTGCCGTCACCGATGCTGTCGTCGGCGAAGATGCCACCGGGGATGAACAGGGCGACGAGAGCCACGCTGACGAAGACGATCAGGAGGATGATCCGCCAGTAAGCCTTGATGAAATCGCGCAGACCCATCAGCGGTTCACCCCTTTGAACTTGTACCAGCGGAGCATACTGAGATTGAGCATGTAGGTGTTCATCAGGTCGGCAGCGAGGCCGACGAAGAGGATCAGGCCGACCGATGCGAGCAGTTCGACGCCGAACAGCGTCGCGGAGATTGCCATCACGAGCATCGCCGCCATCGACGTGACCGTCATCGTCACACCGGTTCGCATCGCACGGTGAGTGCTCTCGTAGAAGTCACCGCTCCGGCGGAGGATCGAGTTATTCAACAGGATGTCCGAGTCGACGGAGTAACCGATCAACAACAGCAGCGCCGCGACGGTCCCCAGCGTGAGTGGGATGCCGGCGAGGTTCATGAACGCGAGCGGAATCACGATGTCGGAGAACGCGGAGACGACGATCGCGACCGACGGCACGAACGTCCGGAACAGGATGAACGCGAACACGCTCATCCCGACGAACGCGATTCCGATGCCGTACAGTGCAGTCTGTTGAGTCTGTGCGCCGAAACTCGCCGACGTCGACGAGCCCGACATGACGACGCCGTCGTTACCGCCGAGTGGCTCGAGGTTCGATTCGGCCTGTTCGCGTAACGCTTCGTCGTCAGTCGACGTGAACTGGACGATGTAGCGGTTGTCCTCGGTCTGGACGGACTGGATCGACGAGACTTCCTCGTCGAAGGCGTCCGGAATGTCGCTCTCGTCGGTCGCCGTGTCGACGGTCAACTCGGTGCCGCCGGCGAACTCGATTCCGAGTCCGACGGGAGCGCCGGTGAACACGTACCAGCCACCGAGAATGGCGAGGGCGACTGCGAGGACCGCGAGCGGAACCGCCGCAAGCTGGCGGTTTGAGTACCGGGTGTAATCGATCTCCGGTACGTCGAAGTAACCCATATACCCGGGACTTGGATGCAGGCCAAGTAAGCTTTCTCAATTCCTACGAGCGAGAAACCAATCGACCGTGCGCTCTTTGTCCCTCGATCCCGTGGTAATTATATGGCACAGAAAACCGACCGCGGGCGAGCGGACGAGCGAGAGGAGGGGAACGAGACAGCGCAGGAACGAGCCGACCGGATCGTCGTCTCCTATCCCGAAGACCTCTCCGACTGGGGGCGGTTTCAGGTCGAGAAACCGTCGTTCGTCGCCTTCCTGTTGAAGACTCGAGACCGCGCGAGCGAGGGCGACGTCTGGGAGGAGTTCGTCGACGTCGGCTGCTGTGGCAGCACCCTCGACGTTCCGTTACGGGTCGAACGGATCGAGGGCGGATCGGTGATCGACGAGGAGACCGACCTCACCTACGAGGTTCGCGAGGCCTGCGGGATCGAAGGCAGCTGGCAGGTCCAGAGCGAGGGTGGGCCCAAGCAGGCCTGAGCGTCGGATAGCTCGATAAAGACGACGTCAATCCGGCAAGTACCGAACGCTCACCACACCGTCGTCCGGCGACCGGCGTACCTCGACGCGAACCGCCTCGAGTCTGGCCGCTCGAGTGACCGTCTCGACGTCCTCGAGGACGTCGCGCGCGGCGTCTTCGGTCTCGTCCGGCGGGACGGAGAGTACGTGAATCTCGCCGGTACCGGCGCGTTCGTTCGTGACGAGATCGCCCACGTCGGCCTCGGCGGCGAGTTCCGTCGAGTGAGTCGTCGGCGAGAGATCGCTGTCGATCACGTCGATCGAGCGTCGGTCGGCGACCTCGACGACCTGCCAGGAGACCTCGAGCGGCGGGTCGGGTGCCACGGTAGCCTCGAGGACGTCGTGGACCTCGAGGCCGGGGTTCGACGAGAGAGTCAGGACCTGTGCGGTGTCGACGTCGCGGACGACTGCCGAGTCGTCGTTGGCGTGGGTGACGACGTAGGTTCCGGTCTGTTCGGTCATGGGTGGTGATAGGCAGCGAGGTGTTTTCGGGGTTTCGTCTCTCGGTCGGAAATCAGAACCCGATGAGCCCGCTCGGTACCGAACCGTCAACTACCGCGAGAGCCGGTGTGTTCCATAGATCACCAGTACGGCGACGACCGGCGGGACCAGGCCGACGATCGACGGCAGCCCGTACAGCACTTCGAGGACGGGGCCGAGCGCGCCGTCGACGCTCGTTTGCTGTTCGGGCGGCGTCGAGACGACGAGTCCGAGGTAGACGGCAAAGATGAAGAGGAAACCGGTACTCGCGAGTCGACGGTCGTAACCCGTGTCGTCGCCGATCTCTCGGCGGTGACGGCGGGCGACGAACAGGACCGGTGCGAGGATCGGGAGGACGACGAGGAGGCCGACGAGGACGAAAAACGAGCGCAACAGCGAGATCGACCCGTCGCTCGCGTCGACGGTGTCCGCGATGAGGACGATCAACGCGAACACGAAGATGATCGTCACCAGCCCGGCGAGCACCAGCGCGACGGCGACGTACAGTTTGAACAGCCAGGAGTTGCTCCGGCTGAACGCGAACCGGAAGGCTCCCGGCAACCCGTCGTACGATTTCCCAGCCGCCTCGGTCATTGTTCGACGGTAGGGAGCGGGTCCGAATAAGCGGTGCGATACTGCGTCGGTTTCTGATGGATCTCGAGAGCACGTGACCCGTCGGAACCCGTGAAACGGCAGGACGGAACGAGTGACGCGAGACGAAACGGGACGGAACGCCTTTACGCCCGGCCGTCGCGCAAACGCGCATGGACGTCGACATCGGGAACGCGCTCGCCACCGTCGCTTCACCAGGAATCTCGAGAGACGCTCTCGAGCGACTCGACGAGGACGTCGCCCGCGCCCACGAACGGATCGAAGCGGGGCGTGCCGACGCCGAACACGGCTACGAGGCGCTGAACCTGCCGAGTCGAACCGATCCTGACGAGATCTATCGCGCCGTCGATCGCCCGGAGATCGCCGACGCCGACGCGCTCGTCACGATCGGAATCGGCGGCAGCGCGCTCGGAGCCGCGACGATCGCGGACGCACTGTCCGGGGCCGGGGCCGAGGTCGGAGTCGGTGCCGGGAGCGAGGTCGGAGCCGACACCGCAGACGACGGCACACAAACCGTCTTCCTCGACAACGTCGATCCGGAGTGGATCACGGGCCACCTCGAGACGCTCCCCCTCGAAAACACCGCGATCAACGTCGTCTCCCGGTCGGGGACGACCGCGGAGACACTGGCGAACTTTCTGGTCGTCCGCGAGGCCTTCGAGGACGCCGGCGTCGACTGGACGGAGCGGACGATCGTTACGACGGGCGAGGCGGGGCCGCTCCGAGAGCTCTCCGATCGCCACGGCCTGCCCGCACTGCAGGTCCCCGACGGCGTCCCCGGTCGTTTCTCCGCGCTCTCGCCGGTCGGACTCGTCGCGGCGGCCGTCTGCGGACACGATCTCGAGGCCCTCCTCGCGGGCGCCAGCGCGGAAGCCGAGACGCTCACCGGCTCGCTGTTCGAGTGTCCGGCCTACGCCTACGGTGCCACGACTCACGCCCTCGCCGCCCGCGGCGCGTCGGTGAACGCGATGATGCCCTACGCGGAGTCCCTCGAGACCTACGCGGAGTGGTTCGCCCAGCTGTGGGCAGAGAGCCTCGGCAAGGACGACTTGGGCCAGACGCCGGTGCGCGCGCTGGGTGCGACCGACCAGCACTCTCAGCTCCAGCTCTATCGGGCGGGCCCGCGGAACACGCTCGTCAGCTTCGTCACGCCCCGCGAGCGCGACGACCGGGCGATTCCGGCGACCGACGTCGACGACCTTGCCTATCTCGGCGACGCGAGTCTGGGCGAACTCCTGCAGGCGGAGTTCGAGGCGACGGAAGCGAGCCTCGCCGCCGCGGGCCGGCCGAACGTCAGGATCGAACTCGAGCGCGTCGACGCCTTCGAACTCGGCGGACTCCTGTACGGCATGGAAGCCGCGTGCGTGCTCGCAGGCGAACTCGCGGGCGTGAACGCGTTCAACCAGCCCGCCGTCGAGTGGGCGAAGAAGGCGACCCGCGGACTCCTCGGCGGCACCGACGCCGACGGCAACAGACTCGAGGAGGCCGACGCCGTCGCCGAGAAGACGACGCTTCGCGTCGATCGGTAACGGCCCGAACCCGCGGAACCGTCGAATGCGGTGACGCTTTGAACGACGAGCCGAAAGGGGGGCTATGGGTGAGACAACACAGGCCACCGACAATTCGCCCACGCTCGAGGTCGTCCCCACGATCGGTGTGGGACTCTCGGGAGTCGCGCTGGCCGGCGTTTTCGTTCCGCTTCGTCGTGGTGTGTCGGATCCGGTGATTACGGTGGCGGTCGTCTGTGCGCTGTTCGCGCTCGTCGCGTTTGTCGCACGTCGACACGGGCTACTGGATCGGACGGTCGGAGGGCTGGGTGCAGCTGCCGCGAGTCTCTGTGTCGTGCTCCTGTCGGGATACGCACTGAATCAGGAAATCGCCGGGAGCGTCTCGCTGTCACTGGGCGTCGGTTCGGTGTCGTTATCGACCGTGTTCGGCGCGTTTCTCGCCGCGAGCATCGCGATCGGCGTGGGTATCGCGGAGTCGGTCGGTATCGACGGGTACGGAGTCCTGCGGCGCGCGCGCACGACGGTCGGTCTCACGATCCTCGGCTGGGTCGGCCTGTTCTCGGCGGCGCTCACGATGGAACTGTTCGCAGTTCCGGTCGTTCTCCTTCGCGGTGAGATTTCGGACGTCGAGTGGATGGTCGTCGCACAGGTCGGCATGGCGGTCGGGACGGGGCTCGTCGCGATCGGCTATCTCGTCGCGACCGATCGCGACTGGTCGTTCATCGACCTTCGCGTCCCGACGCTCAGGGACGTCGGCTGGACCGTCGGCGGGGTCGCCCTCCTGTTCGGTGCGTTGCTCGTGATCAGCGTGATCCTGTCCACGACCGGAACCGAGAGTGCCGAGCACGCGACGGTCGATCAGGCCCGGGAGAACCCCGAACTGATGCTCGTGCTCATTCCGGCGGCGATTCTGGTCATCGGTCCATTCGAGGAACTCCTCTATCGGAACGTCGTCCAGAAGGCGATGTACGACGTGTTCTCGCGACAGGGTGCAATCGTCGCCGGAAGCGTCGTGTTCTCGATCGTCCACCTCTCGGCGTACGCGACCGCCGGTCTCGGGGCGGTGATGGCGAGTCTCGGCGTCGTCTTCGGACTCTCACTCGTTCTGGGATTCATCTACGAGCGGACGGACAACCTCGTCGTTCCGGCCCTCGTCCACGGGATCTACAACGCGGTCGTCTTCGCGAACCTCTACTTCACGTACGCCTGATCGGAAGAGACGAGAGCAGACACGACGCGAGACCTCCCCGCGAGACGAGTGGCGCGAACGGCTGACGGTCACTCGAGACTGACATCAGAATCGAGTGCAAGACCGGAAACAAAAACGAAAGCGAACGCGAACGTGAACGCGAAAACGAAACCGAAAGCCACCGAAATCCGGATTCCGGCGCGGGTCAGCTACGACGGATTCTTCCGGGTGAGTGCCGACCCACAGATCGGACAGCGGTCTTTCTCCTCGTCGAACTCCCGGCCACAGCCCTGACACTGGAATAGCCAGTCTCGTTGCTCGGAGATTCCCTCTCGAGCGATGAACTCGACCTCGACGTTCAGTTTCTCGGCGACGTTTTGCATCGCGTAGTCGTCCGTGACGAGCACGCCGTCGAGTTCGAACGACGCGGCGACGAGGCGAATGTCGGTATCCGAGAGCACCTCGAGGTCGCCCGATTCCTTGGCGGCGCGACGAACCTTCTCTGTGGTGTCGTCGTTCGGGATGTGGATGTGCATGCCAGACCCCTCCATCGCGTCGTAGCGATAGGCGCTCTCGTCCTCGAGTTCCTCGCGGACGAGTGGAATCGTGGCTGTCTGTGCGGTCGTGTGAAAGTCGTGGATAAAAGCTGACGAGTCGAGAATGTGCATACCGGTACCGTTAGCGTTGGACGACAATGTAATCCTTCACGGCCTGGACACGGCTGACGGAGATCAGAAACTGGCCAGTCTCGTTGCGATCGAAATCGACGGAGCGAGCAGGCAGTTCCTCGTCGGGTTCGATGACGAGATCGTGGAGTTTCCCGGACTTGAGGTCCATCGTGATGTTGTAGAGCAGTCCCAGCTCGGTTCCATCCGATCCCATGACGGACTTCCCCGAGAGGTTTTCAGCGAGTATATCGCTCATGCTATCCCGTTCAGACTTATCACTATTAAACGCCACGGGCTGTCTGACGGACGTCGTCCTTCGACGGGACGCCCGTCTGACGGACGTCGGCCGGAGAGAAGGGCGTTCTCGGGACGGTATCGGACGGTCTGACAGTCACGAGTCACACTCGGGAGAACGGTCAGTCCCAAGTTCGAGAAGTGTGGGAGCTACCGGTCGTCGGTTTCGAATCGACACCGTCTGGAGCCTTGTTCCGAGCGATCCAGACGCTGCCAGCGCCAACAGTACCGACGAACACTCCCGCGAGAAGAATATACAAGACTGGATCGATGAGGTTCGCTTCGGTTCTCGTCACCAATTCAAACAATATATTCGACAATCCAAGTCCGACCATTCCGACGAACATGCTGGCTCCGGCGACCGTAGACGCCGTCCGGTCGTCCGTCTCGAGGTGCCAAGCGAGAAAGAGACCGACGAAAACGGCCGCGACCATCATGATGTCGACCGTTGTGCTCAACTCCCAGCTGAATATAACCGGGGGTTCAATTTCCTGTGCAACCGTATCGAGAGCGAGAGCGAAGACTCCCATTCCGAGACCGGCCAGCGTGAACAGGGATCCGACGAACGTCGCCCACGCTTTCACCATCGCGTTCTGTCGTACACTGCTGGTCGTCCCATCGTCGGCGAGACGGCCTGTCGAGTCCATAGGATTATTGATAGGTGAACGCAGAAATATTTTCCCAAATAGGATTGTAGATTTTTGCGCCACGTATGTACGATGGCGGGAAAGGCGCGGATCGGTGAGGCGACGTTCTCGAGACCCTCGTCCGAAGCGACTCAGGGGGCATTCGACGCGGTCGTGTCGTGGCGAACGGTATCACAGCGAATTTGACAGAACGCGTGACGATGGCTTTAACTACCGCGCAACGGATTTTTCAGCAAAGACCTTCTCTGGTGGTTCATCATGTCTGACACGGATACTCGCGACCCAACCTCTCTCAGAACGCCGATCGTCGCCGTTCTCGGGCACGTCGATCACGGCAAGACCAGTTTACTCGACAAGATACGCGGTTCGGCCGTCATCGAGGGTGAAGCCGGGGCCATCACCCAGCACATCGGCGCCACCGCGGTCCCGCTCGACGTCATCTCCGAGATTGCGGGCGAACTCGTCGATCCCGACGACTTCGACCTCCCCGGCCTGCTCTTTATCGATACGCCCGGGCACCACTCCTTTACCACGCTGCGCTCACGCGGCGGCGCGCTCGCCGACATCGCGATCCTCGTCGTCGACGTCAACGATGGCTTCCAGCCCCAGACGCTGGAAGCGCTCGACATCCTCAAGCGCTCCCAGACACCCTTCATCGTCGCCGCGAACAAGATCGACACCGTCCCGGGCTGGAACCCGAACGAGGACTCGCCGATCAACGCGACCTACGACGCCCAGTCCGACCGCGTCCGCCAGACGCTGGACACGAGCCTCTACGAGATCATCGGCAATCTGAGCGACGAGGGGCTCTCGGCGGACCTCTACTGGCGAGTGCAGAACTTCCAGCGGAACATCGGCGTCGTCCCCGTCTCGGCGATGACCGGCGAGGGCGTCCCCGACTTGCTGGCGGTGATGATGGGCCTCTCCCAGCGGTACATGAAAGAGGAGATGGAGATCGACGTCGCCGGTCCCGGCGTCGGCACCGTCCTGGAAGTCAAAGAGGAGAAGGGCTTCGGGACGACCATCGACACCGTCCTCTACGACGGCACCATCCGGGCCGACGACGAGCTCGTCGTCGGCGGAATGAACGAACCGATCGTCACCGACGTGCGTGCGATCCTCCAGCCGCGACCGCTCGCCGAGATCCGCACCGAGAACCGATTCGAGAAGGTCGACTCGGTGTCGGCGGCGGCCGGTGTCAAGGTCGCCGCACCCGATCTGGCTGACGCGATGGCCGGTGCGCCCGTCCGCGTCGTCCGGAATCGCGACCGACAGGAAGTCATCGGAGAAGTCGAGGCCGAACTCGCCGACATCGCCGTCGACACCGCCGACAACGGCGTCGTCGTCAAAGCCGACACGCTCGGCAGCCTCGAGGCGATGGCCGACGCCCTAGAGGAGGCGGAGGTCCCGATCGTCCGCGCCGAAGTCGGCGACATCGCACCCCGGGACATCTCGGTCGCGTCGACCGCGGACGAACACAAGGAACGAACCATCCTTGGGTTCAACGTCGACGTCCTCTCGGACGCCGAACAGCGAGCGGAGATCGACGACGTTCGGCTGTTCACCGACGACGTCATCTATCAGGTCATCGACGAGTACGAGACGTTCGTCGAGGAGATGGAACGCGCCCAGCAGGACACCGTCCTCGACAACATCACCCGGCCCGCGCGGTTTCGGATCCTACCCGACCACGTCTTCCGGCAAAACGACCCCGCCGTCGTCGGCGTCGAGGTCAACTCCGGAACCCTCCAGAACAACACCTTCGTCGTCAGCTGGGAGGGGAACGAACCCACACGCGTCGGTCAGGTCAAGGGGATTCAAGAGCAAGGTGAGGACGTCGACGAGGCCCGCGCCGGCGAACGCGTCTCCGTCGCGATCGACGGACCGACCGTCGGCCGCCAGATCGAAGAAGACGACGAACTCTGGACCGAACTCCCCGAGAAACACGCGAAGATTCTCGAACAGGAACTCGCGAGCGAGATCCCCGGCGACGAACTCGAGGCGCTGAACATGTATCTCGACAAGCGGCGAAAGCGCGATCCCTTCTGGGGGAAGTAGTCGGCGTCAGTTCGAAGGTTCGGCCGTTCGTGGCGCTCTCACGCTCGGTCTCCTCTCGCTGTCCTCACTCGAGAGACGTCACACAGTCGCGACTGGTCGAGTCAGAACACTCGAGTTAGCCAAAATGAATCGGCGTCGGCCGTTCGCGTGACTCGGTCTGTCGTCCGTCGCTATCGAGCCGTCGGCGTCACACTATCGCTGACCGCCTGTTTGACCTGCAAGGCGGCGCTGGCTGCCAGTCCGCGGGCGACTTCGCTGCGTTCGTCGGCGGTGATCGCCTCCTCGACGATCTCGGTATCCGTGTCGACTGGCTCCTCGAGATCCGGCGTGAAACCGGCACTGACGGGGTGGCCGATCGGCGGCTGGACGGCGACGCGGACCTGCGGTCCACCGACACCGCTGGCGATATCAGCGTCGACAATGTACTCGTCCGGGAGGAACTCGCGGGTCTGAGCGGCGATCCGCGAGACGTCTCTGTGGAGTGCGCGTTTCTGTGCCCCCGACAACTCTGGGACGTCCGCCGCGGCTCGGTGACCAGCCTGTGTCTCCCCCGGCAGCCCTGCGTACGGCGTGTTTCCATTCATAAGAGTTCGGTATGCGTCCCAATGTGATGGGGAGTGAAAAGGGTTCGCCTCAGAATAGTTTCTTCCGGAACGACTAGAGAACGGGGGCGCTCTCACCGTAGACGGCGAGGACGACAGCCGTCGTGTAGCGGCCGGATTTCGCCTTCCGCGTCTCCACCCGATCGCGGGGTTCGCCGAACTCCCACTCGCGTAACTCCTGGCCCGCCGCGATCCCTTCCCGAACCCGCGTCCGAACGTCCGCACTGTCCATCTCGCCCGCCGTCTCGTAGAACAGGCCCGGCCCATCGTCTGCGGACTGCACCCAGCTCAACGCCGCACTCACACGACCCGGTCCGGCGGTCGTCGCTCGAGCTTCCACGACGGTCAACCGCTCTCCTGCGGGGCCGAGGTCGGGCGCGGTGCCGACGGCTTCCACGTCGACGCCCGCCGGGATAACGGAGGAGACCGAAACGAGATTGTAGTTACAGATCCCTGCCTCCGCGAGGGCCGCGTCGTAGGAGGCCATCTTCGTCGGTGCCGAGGCCGATCCCCAGACGACCCGGATCGTCTTCGAACTCGAGTTCGGATCCGGGTCTGTACCCGTACCCGTCCCCGTCTTCGTTCCTGTCCCCGTATTCGTATTCATGGCCGCCCCTCGGGGACCGTGCGCGTAAGGTGTTGCGATTGCCGAGCGAGTCGCTCGGATGTCGGGCGAGCGACTGACGGAGCGAAATGATCGCAGTGGGCCGTTACGATTCAGCACGGGGCCGAACGCGCAGTCGCGTTAGTCGTAGAAGTATCCTGCCGAGGAGATGACGTCGGCACCGTCGTCGTCTTCGATCTTCTCGAGGGCCTCCTCGAAGTCGACCATTCGGACGTCGGTCCGGTCGCTTCGAATCGCGAACATACCGGCTTCGGTCGTGAGACTCTCGAGTTCGGCACCGGAGTAGCCGTCCGTCTCGTCTGCGAGTTCCTCGAAGTCGACGTCGTCGTCGATGCTCATGCCGCGGGTGTGGATCTCGAGAATCTGGGTGCGACCCTCGTGGGTCGGTTCGGGGACCTCGATGAGGCGGTCGAACCGGCCGGGGCGGAGGATGGCGCGATCGAGCATGTCGTAGCGGTTGGTGGCGGCGATGATGCGGATCTCGCCGCGGGCCTCGAAGCCGTCCATCTCGCTGAGCAGTTGCATCATCGTCCGCTGGACTTCCGCGTCGCCGCTGGTCTTCGACTCCGTTCGGCGGGAGGCGATCGCGTCGATCTCGTCGATGAAGATGATAGCCGGTTCGCGCTCGCGGGCCATCTCGAAGAGGTCGCGGACGAGCCGTGAGCCCTCACCGATGAACTTCCGGACGAGTTCGGAGCCGGCCATCTTGATGAAGGTGGCGTCGGTCTGGTTGGCCACCGCCTTGGCGAGCATCGTCTTCCCGGTGCCGGGCGGGCCGTACAGCAAGACGCCGCTCGGCGGTTCGATACCGACCGTCTCGAACACTTCCGGTTCGATGAGCGGTTGTTCGACGGCTTCGCGGACCTCGCGGACCTGTTCGTCGATGCCGCCGATATCCTCGTAGCCGACGTCGGGACTCTCCTGGATCTCCATCGCTTGCGCGCGAGCGTCCGTCTCGGCGTCGAGGATGGACTGGATTCCGAAGGAGTCGTTGACCGCGACGCGGTCGCCGGCTTCGACGCGGTCGCCCATCCGCGGGGAGACCTCCGTCAGCACCTCCTGATTGTTGCCGTGTTGCTTGACGACGACTTCGTCTTTGTCGTCGAAGACGTCTTCGACGGTCGCGACGTACAGCGAGGAACTCTTCAGCGTGTCGTTCTCGCGTTCGACGCGGTCGGCCTGCTCGCGCAGTTCCTGCCGGCGCTGTTCGGCGGCCTCGAGTTGGTCTGAGAGCTGTGCGTGGACATCGACGATGTCCTCGAAATGGGCGCGTAAGGCCTCGAACCGCTGTTCGTCCGGCATATCCGGATCGATCTCGCGGTTAGGTCGGTCTGGGAGAGACGGGCTTCGAGACATCCTGACGTACTCGGATAAGAGATGGACCGTAAATGTGCTTTTGGGTCCCGACGGATTTGTCGGTTTGTTCGCTAAAAGGGGGATACCGCGCTCGAGAGAGTTCTGTGTGACGTTCGAGACGTGACTGGGCTACAGGAGCGTCTCGAGTTCGTCCAGTCGATCCCCGTAGGTCGACAGCGCGCGATCGATCGGATCGGACGTGCTCATGTCGACGCCGGCGATCCGCAGGAGCTCGAGTGGATACTCTCGCGAGCCCTGTCGCAGGAAGGTTCGGTAGTCCGCGGCGGCGTCCGCGTCGACGGTACCGTCACCGACGATGTCGTCGACGATCGCGAGCGCGGCCGCGATGCCGGTCGAGTACTGATAGACGTAAAACGCCCGATAGAAGTGCGGGATGCGCATCCACTCGCGCGCGATTCGGTCGTCGATGACGGCCGGTTCGTAGTAATCGGCCTTGAGTCCGCGATAGAGTTCGTCGAGACGGTCGGCGGTCAACGCCTCGCCTCCCTCCTCGAGTTCGTGGGCTCTGTGTTCGAACTCGGCGAACAGCGTCTGACGGAACAGCGTCGAGCGCACCCGTTCTAAGAACTCGTTGAGGACGTGTTTCCGGAACAGGTCGTCGTCGACGGTCTCGAGGAGGTGGTGGGTGAGCAACGCCTCGTTGACGGTGCTCGCGACCTCGGCGACGAAGATTTCGTAGTTCGAGTAAATGTAGGGCTGTTCGTCGGTGGTGAGTTCGGAGTGCATCGAGTGGCCGAGTTCGTGGGCGAGCGTGTACATCGAGGAGACGTCGTCCTGATAGTTCATCAGGATGAACGGTTGCGTGTCGTAGGTGCCACCCGAATACGCACCGGAGCGTTTGCCCGTGTTCTCGTAGACGTCGACCCAGCGCGAATCGAAGCCCTCGGCGACGCGAGACTGGTACTCCTCACCGAGTGGAGCGACCGCCTCGACGACGTGATCGACGGCCTCGTCGTAGGAAATGTCCGGCCCCTCGTCACCGGCGAGGGGCATGTAGAGGTCCCACATCCGCAACTCGTCGACGTCGAGTGCCTCACGTTTGAGTTCGGCGTACTGGTGGAGTGTGTCGAGGTTGTCGTTGACCGTATCGACGAGCGTATCGTAGACCTCGACGGGGACGTTCGGCCCGTCGAGGGCGGCCTCGCGAGCGGTATCGTAGTTGCGCGCCTGTGCCAGTTTGACGTCGGCTTTGACGCTGTTCTTGTACGCGGTAGCGACCGTGTTCCGCATCGATTCCCACTCGTCGAAGTAGGCCTCGTAGACGCGGTTGCGGAAGTCCCGGTCGGGACGCTTGAGCAGGTTGACGAAGTTGCTCTGGGTGATCTCTACGCCCTCGCCGTCGGCGTCCTCGACCGTCGGGAACGTCATGTCCGCGTTCGAGAGCATATTGTACACCTCGCCGGTGGCACCAGTGACCTCGCTCAGATCGGCCAGCAGCGCCTCGACCTCCGCCGAACGGGTGTGCGGTTTCATCCGTAACACGTCGTCGACGTAGTGGCCGTAGGTCTCGAGGGCCGGTTCGTCCTCGAGCATCGCCTCGAACTCCTCGCGAGTGAGCGACTGAATTTCGGGTTCGAGAAACGAGGCCGCCGACTGCGCGTCGGCCGCCAGCGACTGCGCACGGGCGGACAGCGCCTGATACTCCTGGTCGGTCGTATCCTCGTCGCTGCGCATCCGAGCGTAGGAGGCGATCTTCGAGATCTCGCGCATCAGTTGGTCGCGTCGTTCGAGGACCTCGAGCAGCGTCTCGGCGTCGTCGGTCGCCTGCCCCTCGTAGGCGGCGAGATCCTCGATCCGATCGCCGGCGGCGTCGTAGGCGGCTTCCCACTCGTCGTCGGTCGCGTAGATACTCTCGAGATCCCACTTGTAGCCCTCATCGATATCGGACCGGTCGGGAACGGAACTCATACAGCGTATTTCGAAACGCAAGGGGTAAAACATGGCGAAACGCCGTCCGTGACCGACGTCTCGAGGTGGCGCTCGAGGTGGACGAACCGCGAGTTCGAAGACTACGGATAAGAGTGTGACTATGAGTGTCAACTTTCATAGAGCTGGGGTCTAATATACTATATTTGAAGATTAGGATCCGATAGACATTCGACGAGGTGAATCACACGAGTTTAGAGATGGCGAGTGTACTTACGATTATATAGGGTTTTTAGCCCTAGAATATGTATTTATAGGTATAGAAACGATTGTTTTAAATATTTTTGGTGAATGGATAGGAGTACGAACGCGAGTGGAGATCGGCGGCCTACTGATTGGGGCCCTAACTAACAATACTATTTGCATTCTAATATATAGATATTTATCGCTCCAGTCTCGAGGACGATCGGCAGCCGAACACGACCACCGGCCCAGAGAGTCCGAACTAGGGTGTCAGCATCTCGCCGAGCCGAGTGAGCCGACGACTCTCGAGCATGTATTACAACCCTATGATTGTAATTTCGAGTTCCTTTCGCCGGATTTGGTTGCTATTTAACATTAGTATGAATATACATCAAGGAATATCTATAATGTGGCTGCGATTGTCTCTAACGACCCTATAGAGAATTAATTTAATATAGATAAGTCTGAAATATACAATGTTAGAACAACAACTAATTAGATCTGAATGTACAACTGGTTTGTTTTTTGTGCAGAGTTGTGTAAAATATATTAGCATACGCCTCGGCGCCGTCTGTCGGTTACCGATGTTCAACCCCCTGCCGAAAACAGACATATAGGATATATAAGGAAATTATAGTATGGTTAGCGGCCGTCCGCAGAGCCCTCAAAATGGTTTCGATACATGGTCACGGTTGTGACGACACAGACAGAACCAGAAGACGATATCAACAGGGGGACGTACCCCGCCCGACCGACCACGGAATACCGACTACGAATCGGTTACAGACGGGTGGCGTGACGACTCCACTCGTACACCTCACTCGCTCGTTGTGAGGGAAACCAGCCGAATCCGACCGCCACTGCCACCGAATCTTTTAGTATCGTTACCGATAGTTTTTCCATAAAAGAGCGTAAACACAGTAACACAGTGACCGTGACAGTAGAGACCCGTGATCGACAGTTGGCAAGGTGGAACGTCCAGACACAGACACGGTGAACACTGAACACAGCACGACCGGTCCGAAACGGGTAGACGGCAATCACCACGAGCGAAACGAGAAATGAAAAACGAGAGCACATGACAGACGAGATCGACGAGACAGCTGAGACAGGCGAGAGGAACCGAACGGAGGACCGAACAGAGGCGAGCGCGTCGACCACGAGAGTTCATACCGATTCGAACAGACTCCTCGAGGGCTCCCGACGCGACTTTCTGAAAACCGCAGGGGCGAGTGCGGGCGCACTGGCGTTCGGGACGTCGATGACCGGGTCGGTCGCCGCCGAACCACAGATTCCGACGCCGCCGCTGCACGTCGACGGCAACCTCATCAAGGATCCGGAGGGCAATCGAGTCCAACTTCGCGGACTCAACATGGCGGATCCGAAGCGACTGAACGTTACGGCGCCGGCCCGCGGGAAGAACGCCGAACACGTCGTGGACCTGCTGACCGACCAGAATCGGGGCTGGCATCCACACGTGATTCGCGTCCCAGTCCAGCCGATCGACATCGGTGAGCACACGCCGGGCCACATCGCCGGACCACCGGATCCGATCGCGTTCACCGAAGCCCAACTCGAGGACTACCTCGAGACCCACCTCGACCCGGTGATCGATCACCTAGAGCAACGCGGCGTCTACGCGATCGTCGACTTTCACCGCCACTGGCGCGAACGGGGTGAGGACGAACTCTGGCTGTTCGACCAGCAGACCGGCGATCCGAACGAGGCGCTCCAGGAGGAAGTCGACATGTTCTGGGACATCGTCGCACCGCGGTACGCCGATCGATCCCACGTCCTCTACGAGGTGTACAACGAGCCGACGACGCCGGGAATGTGGGACGACCCGATGGGCGAGAACAACGAGTACTTACAAGACTACTGGCGGTACTGGAAGAATCTGGCCCAGCCGTGGGTCGATACGATCCGCGAGCACGCGGACAACATCGTCCTCGTCGGCTCGCCGAGCTGGACCCAGAGCCCCGAGGGCTACTTCGTCGAGCCGTTCGACGGCGACAACCTCGCGTACACGTATCACATCTATCCCGAACACAACGCGAGCAGACAGGAAGACTGGGAAGACTCCACGATCAACGGACAGGGTGTCGAAGGTGTCTACGAGGAGGTCCCCCTGTTCGTCACCGAATTCGGCTGGGAAAACCCCAACATCTACGTCGACGGCCCGCTCTCGGGCAACACGAGCGGGTTCGGGGAGACGTTCATGGACTGGCTCGAGTCGAGCGACGGGATCCACTGGATGGCCTGGTGTGCCGATCCGATCTGGCGTCCAGTCATGTTCGGTCGCTCGTTCATGGGCGAAGATCCGTACAATCCGGACGATCAGGATTCCGTCGACGATCCGTACTCGGAGGCAGTTCCCACCAATTGTGAGGAACTACCCTGCGAGTGGGAACTGCTCGGCGGCGACGACTGGATGGGCGAGTTCATTCGAGAGAAACTCGAGGAGTACAAAGACGACGGCGTTCCGGGCGGGGAATTGACGAATCCGGAGGACCCGACAGCACCCACCGATCAGTGGACCGGGGAGGTTACCGAGACGAGTATCGAAGTAGAGTGGGAGTCGGTCACAGACGCCGACGGCTACCGTCTCTATCTCGACGGCAGTCTCACGGAAGAGACGTCGACGACGACGGCGACGATCGCTGGTCTCGAGGCCGACACCGAGTACGAGATCGGCATCTCGTCGGTCGCCAACAGTGGGGAGTCCGACGTCGCGACGATGACGGTACGTACGCTTTCAGACGACGAGTCGGAGGGCCCACCCGAGATCGACGGGATTCGGCCTGCAGATACGACCGGTGATGGGCTATACAACGACTTCACGGACAGCGGCTCGACGACGACCACGGACGTGAACGTCTTCTTCGAACACGTCGACGACCCCGCCGTCACGGAGTATCCCCAGTACTACGACTTCGACGGCAACGGCGAAGTAAGCGTCACCGACGTTATCGAACTCTTCGAGTCGATCTGAGCGCTGAGAGACTCGAGTTTGTGAAGCGATTGCAGGTTTCGAAGAACTGGATCGAAACGACCTCGATGGAATCTGGAGCAGACGTTGTTATCGGCTCCAATCACCACACAGGCAACTGGGAGGGGGGTAAAATGTTATAGTATCGATGATGGAAAATTTTATATGGGTATTCACCTAATAAGGGAGATGAGGCTTCGAACGAACCTCACGCACTACGTATCGGTAGCGATCACAG
Source organism: Natronoglomus mannanivorans (assembly GCA_025517485.1). Taxonomy (GTDB): domain Archaea; phylum Halobacteriota; class Halobacteria; order Halobacteriales; family Natrialbaceae; genus Halomontanus; species Halomontanus mannanivorans. Next base: position 282,866 of record JAOPKB010000003.1, read on the forward strand.
GCGCTATCTGAGCACGGTGTACGTTCGATCACACCATGAGCGAGAACACGAATCATAACGGGCGAAAACAGTCGAATAGACGAAGTCAAACGACAGGAACGACACGTCGTTCCTTCATGAAAGCGGCGAGTGCGGGTGCAGTCGCCGCCGGTCTCGGTACCAGCATGATGGGCAGTGCCAGTGCTGCAGGGATCAACCTGCCGCCGCTGGCACGTGACGGGAACAAGATCGTCGATCCGAGCGGAAACGAGGTCATCCTCCGCGGCGTGAGTATCGCCGATCCCGGCGAACAGAGCCGTGACTGGCGTGGCCAGACGGCACCCGAGACCTTCGAACTCGCGACGGATCAGAGCGAGGGGTGGTACAACCGGATCATCCGCGTTCCGATACAGGCCGAGTTCATCGCCGCCGGTACCGAAGCGCCAGCACCTGAGCAGATGCCCCACGGCGACGACTGGGGTCCACTCCTGCCAGGTGCCTTCGACGCGAGCGACGTAGAGTGGTACTGTCAGACCTACATCGACGAACTCGTCGAGCTCGGGCGCCAACAGGGCGCCTACGTGATGCTCGACTACCACCGGCACTATCCCGTCTTCCACAACGAGGAGCACTCGGAGTACGACATCTCCGACGATATCTGGATCTGTTCTTCCGACGGCGGCGAGGACTGGCGAGATCCGGACGTCTGTGGCGAGCGGGGAGTCCTCTGGCACGGCGAGGACCAGGTGGACGACATCTGGAACCTGATCGACGACCAGAACATTCTGGAAGCGTTCGAACTCGACGAGGACGATATCTTCCTCGAGCCTGCGTCGGTTTCGAACGCGCTCGACGACGAACTGCACACGTTCTGGGAGGTCGTTGCGGACCGTTACGCCGAGGACATGCACGTCGTCTTCGACGTTTACAACGAGCCGACCGGTCCGTACGGCGGTGACTGGGGCGGTCAACACCGGACGGCAGGCGAGCTCTCCAACCCGGTTGCTGCACCCGGCGAGGCGGAAGGCGACTACGATGTGACCCAGCCAGGAATGAAAGGCTGGTACGACCTGTGGGTCGACCGTGCACAGCCGTGGATCGACACGGTCGAGGACAACGCGCCGGGACACATCGTCACGATCGGCAATCCCCGCTGGAGCCAGTACACCTACTGGGCACCGCACAACGAGTTCGACGCCGAGCACATGTGTTACACGTCTCACGTGTACACCCAAGACGACATGCGACCGCTCGACGAGAAGATCGGCCCGGCGACCGAACAGGTGCCGGTCTTCTTCAGCGAGTTCGGCTGGATGGACCACGATGGACTGGTTCCGACCCCGTGGATGGACGGCAGTCGCGAAGAGTTCGGGCCCGAGTTCGAGCAGTTCATGGAGAGCCACGACGTCCACCCGATTTGTTGGTGTTTCGACCACTCGTGGGAACCGAACTTCTTCGATCACGGCGACCCAGGACCGGGCGGCGCACAGGGCGCTCCCGACGCCGACGACTGGATGGACCACCTGATCGACACGACGCCCGGTCAGTTCTGGCACGAGTACGTCCAGGAGAAAGAAGGAGACAGAGACCAGCCAGTCGACGGCGACACCGCGTATCCTGACGGCGACACCGGTCCGAACTCGTGTCACGGTCTGAGTGCCGGCGAGTGTTACGGTGACACTGACACCCCAACGCCCGGAGAACCGCAGGACACCACCGGTGACGGCCTCTACAACGACATCACTGGCAGCGGCTCGACGACCACCAGTGACGTCACCGAGTTCTTCAGTGGGTTTACCGACGAGTACTCCGATCCACAGTACTACGACTTCACCGGCAGCGGATCTGTGACCACGAGCGACGTCGTCGAACTCTTCGAGTCGATCTAAGGACCGAAGAACTCGAATTCAGAGCCCAGTAATTGACACCGATCGACAATCGAAAACCGCGCCATTCACGATTCCCCACTCGCGGTCACTCACCGACGATCGCTGTGGGGCGCTCTCCATCTGGGAGAGCAACACCACGATTCGGTACACAGAGCCAGCACACTGCGATCAGTGTCGATCGATATCGTGGCGGCGACGATTCGATCACAGTAACATCCTCTATTCTATAGCAGAACTATGAAAAATTTTATCTACACCCTCGACTAATCAGAGTAGTGGACTGCACCACGCGTACGTCCGTACCGTCTGTTCACGGCACGGGTACACGGACGATAGTGGGGTGTTCAGGGCGACAGCCCCTAGCGGGGATTTCAAAAGCATGAGCGAGAACACAACAGAATCCGACCGAGACGAAGAAGAACCGAGTAACGGGACACGCTGGGACACGTCACGCCGTACATTTATGAAAACGGCGAGCGTCAGCGCTGGCGCGCTCGCGTTCGGGTCCGCGAGCATATCGGGCCTGGCGAGTGCGGAACCGCAGATCCCGACACCGCAGCTGCACGTCGACGGAAACCTGATCAAGGATCCGGAAGGCAACACGGTCAACCTGCGCGGACTGAACATCGTCGACCCCAAGCGTGCAGACACCCTCGCGTCGTCTCGAGGGAAGAACGCCGTACAGATGGTCGACATGCTCACGGACAAGAGCGACGGGTGGCACGCTCACGTGATTCGGATTCCCGTTCAGCCGGTCGACATCGGCGACCACGAGGCAGGGCATATAGCGGGCCCACCGCAACCGGTCGCGTTCACGGAAGCCGAACTCGAGGACTACCTCGAAGAGCACCTCGATCCGGTCGTCGAGGCGTGTAAGGAACGGGGCGTCTACGCGATCGTCGACTTCCACCGTCACTGGCGTGACGAGGAAAACGACAACGTCGTCGACTGGGACGATCCCGAACTCGCCGAAGAGGTCGAGATGTTCTGGGAGATCGTCGCGCCGCGGTACGCCGACGAGTCTCACGTCATGTACGAAGTGTACAACGAGCCGACCGAACCCGGCGTCTGGGGAGCTGCGACCACCGAAGAAGAGAGCTGGGCCGCAGACGTCTGGCGCGACTGGCAGGAACAGGCACAGCCGTGGGTCGACACGATCCGAGAGCACGCCGAGGACACGCTCGTCCTGATCGGGTCGCCGAGCTGGACGCAAGCTCCCGAGGGAGCGCTCGTCGAACCCTTCGAGGGCGAGAACCTCGTCTATACCTACCACATCTATCCCGAACACGAGGTGAGCCAGCGACAGGAGTGGGACGATACAACCCACGAGGAGGCTATGGACGAAGGGTACTCGAACCAGGGCGTCAGTCACGTCTACGAGGAGTACCCGCTGTTCGTCACGGAGTTTGGATGGCAAGACGGTGCCAGCGAACCGACCAGTGGGACGACCTCCGGCTTCGGCGAACCCTTCATGGAGTGGATGGAATCCAGCGACGCCATCCACTGGACGGCGTGGTGTGCGGACATCTGGTGGGAATCGCCAATGTTCCAGCGCGCGTTCGACGCGGAGGAAGCCGGAGAAGAACCCGAGTGTGACGACCTTCCGTGTGAGTGGGACTTACTCGGCGAAGACGTCGGCAGCTACGACGACAACATGGGCGCGTTCATCAAGGACACGCTCGCGGAGTACCAGGACGACGGCGTTCCGGCCGGAACCGTCTCCGGACCGGGTGGATCGGATCCCGAGTCCGGAGGCGATGGTCTGGTCTCCGTCGAACTCTCTGCGGACGAAATCGACGAAGGAGAGACCGTCGAAGCTACGGTCTCTATCGCGGAGATTCCGGACGGCCTCTCCGGCTTGCTCGGTGACGCCGGCGTCGACGATCCCAGCGTCGCGACCGTCGTCGACGCGAGCGTCAATTCGGACTTCGGCATGGTTCAGGACCCCGAATTCTCCGACGATGGTTCGATGGTCAACCTCGTCGCTGCCGACATCAGTAGCGCCTTCGAAGCGGGCGACACCGATATCGAACTCTTCACGCTCACGCTCGAGGGACAGGGCGACGGCGTTACCAACGTCGTCCTCGAAGATCTGATCGAAGCGGGTGACGGCACCTTCTACGACTTCGAACTCGGCGATATTTCCCTCACCGTCGGTGAGGGTGTCGGCGACGGTGAGGACGAGGAGGAAGACGAAAACGGAGAAGAGGACGAAAACGGAGAAGAGGACGAAGACGACACCGAAACTGGTGAGCTGTCCGTTTCGGTCGACGTTTCCACGGAACAGCTCGAGATCGGCGAGACGGTCGAAGCCGCCGTCTCCATTTCGGAGCTTCCACGCGGACTCTCCGGGCTGCTCGGTGACGCCGGTGTGAGCGACGCCAGCACTGCAACCGTCGTCGACGCGACCGTCAACCCGGACTTCGATATGATTCAGGATATCGAACTCTCCGCGGACGGTTCGATGGTCAACCTCGTCGCCGCCGACACCGGCAGTGCCTTCAACGAAGGAGACACCGACGTCGAACTGTTCAGCCTCGAGATCGAGGGACAGGACGACGGTGATGTCGATATCGTCATCGAAGACATGATCGAGGCCGGCGACGGCACGTTCTACGACTTCTCCCTCGACGCGCCGACGCTCACTGTCGGCGATGGCGTCGAAGATGGCGAAGAGGACGACGAAGAGGAGACAGACGACGTAACCGTCACCGCCGACCTCTCGACGAACGAAATCGAGGCAGGCGAGACCGCCGAAGCCACGGTCTCTATCTCGAGTCTTCCACGCGGGCTCTCCGGCCTGCTCGGTGACGCCGGCGTGAGCAACATCGACGCTGCCACTGTCACCGACGCGACCGTCAACCCCGATTTCGATATGATTCAGGATATCGAACTCTCCGCGGACGGCTCGATGGTCAATCTCGTCGCTGCAGATACCGGCAACGCGTTCGAGGAGGGTGCGACCGACGTCGAACTCTTTACCCTCGAGTTCACCGGACAGGGTGCGGGCGAGACGGAGATCGTCCTCGAGGATCTGATCGAGGCCCGCGACGGCACCTTCTACGACTTCGAGTTCGATTCCCCGACCCTCTCGGTCGACGGCGAGATCGAGGGCGACGACACGGTCGTTACCGCCGATCTCTCGACGGACGAGATCGAGGCGGGCGAGACTGCCGAGGCCGCGATCTCCATCTCGCATCTCCCACGCGGGCTCTCCGGCCTGCTCGGCGATGCGGGTGTGAGCAACATCGACGCCGCGACTGTCGTCGACGCGACCGTCAATCCGGACTTCGATATGATCCAGGATATCGAGATTTCGGATGACGGTTCCATGGTCAACCTCGTCGCTGCCGACACCGGCAGTGCCTTCAACGAAGGAGATACCGACGTCGAACTGTTCACCCTCGAACTCGAAGGACAGGGTGCGGGCGAGACGGAGATCGTCCTCGAGGACCTCATCGAGGCCCGCGACGGCACGTTCTACGACTTCGAGTTCGACTCGCCGACGCTCTCGGTCGACGGCGAGATCGAGGGCGACGACACGGTCGTCACCGCTGACCTCTCGACGGACGAGATCGAGGCGGGCGAGACCGCCGAAGCCGCAATCTCCATTTCGCATCTCCCGCGCGGACTCTCCGGCCTGCTCGGTGACGCCGGCGTGAGCAACATCGACGCCGCGACGGTGACCGACGCGACCGTCAATCCGGACTTCGATATGATTCAAGATATCGAGATTTCGGATGACGGTTCCATGGTCAACCTCGTCGCCGCTGACACCGGCAACGCGTTCGAAGAGGGTGCGACCGACGTCGAACTGTTCACCCTCGAACTCACCGGCCAGGGTGCGGGCGAGACGGAGATCGTCCTCGAGGACCTGATCGAAGCTCGAGACGGCACCTTCTACGACTTCGAGTTCGACTCGCCGACGCTCGCCGTCGACGGCGAGATCGAGGGCGACGACACGGTCGTTACCGCCGACCTCTCGACAGAGGAGATCGAGGCGGGTGAGACTGCCGAGGCCGCGATCTCCATCTCGCATCTCCCGCGCGGGCTCTCCGGGCTGCTCGGTGATGCGGGTGTGAGCAACATCGACGCCGCGACGGTGACCGACGCAACCGTCAATCCGGACTTCGATATGATTCAAGATATCGAGATTTCGGATGACGGTTCCATGGTCAACCTCGTCGCTGCCGACACCGGCAACGCGTTCGAAGAGGGTGCGACCGACGTCGAACTGTTCACCCTCGAACTCACCGGCCAGGGTGCGGGCGAGACGGAGATCGTCCTCGAGGATCTGATCGAAGCACGTGACGGCACGTTCTACGACTTCGAGTTCGATTCCCCGACCCTCTCGGTCGACGGCGAGATCGAGGGCGACACGGTCGTTACCGCCGACCTCTCGACAGAGGAGATCGAGGCGGGCGAGACTGCCGAGGCCGCGATCTCCATCTCGCATCTCCCACGCGGGCTCTCCGGCCTGCTCGGCGATGCTGGTGTCAGTAACCCTGACGCGGCGACCGTCGTCGACGCGACCGTCAACCCCGATTTCGATATGATCCAGGATATCGAGATTTCCGAGGACGGCTCGATGGTCAACCTCGTCGCTGCCGACACCGGCAACGCGTTCGAGGAGGGTGCGACCGACGTCGAACTCTTCACTCTCGAACTCGAGGGCCAGGGACTTGGCGAGACCGAAATCGTCCTCGAGGACCTCATCGAAGCTCGAGACGGCACGTTCTACGACTTCGAGTTCGACTCGCCGACGCTCGCCGTCGAAAGTGGACCCATCACTGGCGAGACGGTCGTTACCGCCGATCTCTCGACAGAGGAGATCGAGGCGGGCGAGACCGCCGAAGCCGCGATCTCGATCTCGAGTCTCCCACGCGGACTCTCCGGGCTGCTCGGTGACGCAGGTGTCAGTAACATCGACGCCGCGACGGTGACCGACGCGACCATCAATCCGGACTTCGATATGATTCAGGATATCGAAATCTCCGCGGACGGTTCGATGGTCAACCTCGTCGCTGCCGACACCGGCAACGCGTTCGAGGAAGGAGCGACCGACGTCGAACTGTTCACCCTCGAACTCACCGGTCAAGGCGAGGGCGAGACGGAGATCGTCCTCGAGGATCTGATCGAAGCTCGAGACGGCACGTTCTATGACTTCGAGTTCGACTCGCCGACGCTCGCCGTCGAAGACGGCGACGGACCCGAACCGGCACCGGACGCGCTCGTCGTCGACGACTTCAGCAGCGATGGCCAGTGGAACGAACTGGGCCGCTGGCGTGGCGGCGGGAACTTCCAGAACGGCGAGGGCGAGATCTCCGGCGGAGAACTCGTCCTCGAGTACGACAACGCGGGCTGGTACGCCTCTCAGATCGACGAGGACGTCTCCGAGTACGACGAACTCGTCTTCAGTGTCAGTGGAGACAGCGGCGGCGAAGAGAGCGACTTCACCGTCTCGCTCGGCGGTGCCAATGCGCTCGCGTCGAGTGTCGCTGACGGCAGTATCTCCACGAGTACCGGCGACCTGCGAATCGATCTCGATGCACTCGGTGCGAACCAGAGTTCGCCCGGTCAGTTGAACCTCAACTTCTGGCAAGGCGGCAGTAGCACGATCTACGTCGACGAGATCCGGTTCGAGTAGCGACCGAACACTGAGACGGACTCGAGGTCGACTCGAGTCGGTCTCGGACCCGTTCCGATCGAGTATCGAACGCCAAACGCGTTTTCGTTTTCTTTCGTCGAGAGTCGAGAGTTGAACAGTCAGCGATCAGATACCAGTGTAAAAAATTATAACACTGGGTGCGCGTTACTATCGCGTGAACTCACGAAATACCACGCGTGTGCGACTTCGTATTAGCCGGTATCGTCGACGCTCGCGTGTTTCGGGTGGGGGATTCACGCCACAGGTGTTCCCAAGATGAACGAAAAGACGATTCAGATCAGCCGAAAGGAACAGACAAACGAAATCGAGTCCGAGTCAGAATCCAAGTCAGAATCCGAAGACGGGAGCGCCACAGCCACAGCTATAGCCACACGGACAGAGCGGGGGCTATCACGTCGTGCCGTCCTGACGATGACGGCGGGTGCAGGTGCAGGGATGGCTGGCGTTGCCAGTGGCACTGTTTCTGGCGCTGTTACAGCCCAGGATACACAGACGGTAACCGTGGAACTGACCGTCGAAGAGATCGATATCGGAGAGACGACCGAGGCCACGGTCTCGATCGGGGCGATTCCACGCGGACTCTCCGGCCTCCTCGGCGAGGTCCGCGTAGACGAACCCGAGGTCGCGACGATCGTCGACGCGAGTATCAACGAGGAGTTCGGACTGGCCCAGGATCCCGAGTTCTCCGACGACGGTTCGGCGTGTAAGCTGGTCGCAGCCGATATCAACGGCGTCTTCTCGGAGGGTGACACCGATATCGAACTGTTCAGCCTCGAGTTCGAAGGACAGGGTGACGGCGAGATCGAACTCGTCGTCGAGGACCTCGTCGAAGCGAGTGACGGGACATTCTACGACGTCGATATCGAGGGCGATCACCTCGTCGTCGGCGACGGTTCGGAGTCGGCGACTGGAGACGAGGATGACGGTGACGACGGTGCCAGTCAGATGCCGGGATTCGGCGCTGGTGGAGCGATCGCGGGGCTCGTCGGTGGCATCGCATATCTCTTGGGAGATCGAACAAGAAGAGAGTGACTCGAGAGACGTACGACGCCCGCATCGAATGGGAGTGAGAGTTGATTAATTTCCGTTGTTTGGAAGTAATGTTTTGTGGTTAGAGTGTATACATAGTGTGGGGCGAGAACGGCAATCTTCCCGACCGGACGTCGACGCCTGTCAGGATCTATGAACAGAGTCGATGTCGGTGACAGACGGGGCCGATCAGTATCGATCACACTACCGAGAGACCAACCATGACCAGACGACGACCACGAGCACGAGAGTCGAACGTACCGAGCGCAGGCCGCTCCGAAGACGGAGTAAGCGGTGAGAGCGGAGACGAGGGGAACCACCGAGCGGAGGGATACGATCCGACACGACGTCGTTTCCTGCGAGGTATCGGCGCCAGCGCGCTCGTCGGAACGATCGGTATCGGTTCCACGCAGGTAGCGGCCCAGACCGATCCGGAGTCGTTCGTCGAAACCGACGGAACCCAGTTCGTCGTCGACGGGGAACCGATCTACTTCCACGGAGCGAACAACTTCTGGATCACCGACGCCTACCGGGGGACCGAAGACCGAATCGACGCCCTCTTCGAGCAGTTCGAGGAAATGGGGATCAACTTCCTGCGGACGTTCGTCACCTGCGAAGGTGGCGACGGCGATTGCTACATTCTCGAACCGTACGAACACTCGGAAGGGGCCTTCGAGACGCTCGATTACATCGTCGCACGTGCAGCGGACCACGGGATCAGACTGACCCTCATCCTCGCGGACAACTGGGACCACAACGGCGGCATCCCGCAGTACGTCGAGTGGATCGACAGTGCGGACCATCACGGTGATTTCTACGTCGACGAGAACGCCAGAGAGCTGTACCGGTGGCACGTCGAGGAAGTTCTGACCCGGGAGAACACGATCACCGGTCGGGAGTACCGCGAGGAGCCGTCGATCGCGATGTGGGAACTCTGTAACGAACCTCGACTCGAGGGTGACGCGTTTGGCGAGGGTGAAGACCCCGGCTACGAGGAGCGCGCGTCGATCCTCGAGGACTGGATCGAGGAGATGTCGGGGTTAATCAAGGAGTTCGACGCGAACCATCTCGTGTCGACGGGGATGGAGGGGTTCTACACGCGCGAGGACCGCACCGAGTGGTTCTACAACGAGTGGACCGGACAGGATTTCGTCAGACACCACTCGATCGATACCATCGACGCCTGCTCGTTCCACATGTATCCCTACCACTGGAACTTCCCGCTCGAGTACGGAGCGGCGTGGGTTCGCGAACACGTCGAAGACGCCCACGAGGAGGTCGGCAAGCCGGGCTACTGTGGCGAGTTCAACGTGAACATCGACAGCGGCCTCGAGACCAGAAACGAGACGCTCGACGAGTGGTACGAGACGTTAGACGCGACCGACGCCGACGCCGCGATGATTTGGCAAATCGTCTTAGCGGAGACCCACGACCACGACGGCTTTCAGGTCTACCGGAGCGAGACTGGAGACGTCCTCGCGGAGTACGCCCAAGCGACGAGTGCCAAGAGCGTGGCCGGGAGCGACGCCGAGCTCGCGGCGCCGACGAGCGTGGTCGCGACCACGACCGGGTCGTCGATTGCCGTCGACTGGAGTCGAGTGAGCGGTGCCGCCGAGTACGTCGTCTCGCTGGATGGAGCCGTCGAACGTACCACGTCGGAGACGAGTGTGGTTCTCGAGGGACTCGACGCGGACCTCGAGTACGAGGTCGGCGTCACGGTGGTCGGGACCAGCGGTGAGGAGACCGCAACTGCGACGACGACGGCGACGACGGAGGGCCCGGAGACGGTCGACTACCCCGAGTGGGAGTACGGCACCGTCTACGAGGAGGGTGACCGGGTCGTCTGGAACGAAATCGTCTGGGAAGCCCAGTGGTACACCGACGACGAAGAGCCACGGTTCGAGAACGGCTACGCGTGGGAGTTCGTCCGCGTGATCGGTGTCGCGGGGATAGATTCCGATTCTGATTCTGATTCTGATTCTGATTCCGGATCCGAGGACGGCGACCCGGACGAACCGACGGCACCCGCCGACGTCTGGATCGACGCGGTCGGCGAATCGACACTCGAGGTGGGCTGGGAGACGGTCGTCGAGGCCGACAGCTATCGGGTCTATCTCGACGGCGAGCTCGAGGCCGAGACCACGGAGACCGAGACGTCGATCACTGGTCTCGCGTCCGGAACCAGCTACGAGGTTGGAGTCCGAGCGGTCGCCAACGGTGAGGAATCGACACTCGAGACGACGGATGCGAGTACCGAGACGGATGGAGATGGCGGTTCGGCGGAGCCGCCGGCGATCGATGGCGTCCAGCCCGCGGATACGACCGGCGACGGCCTCTCCAACGACTTCACCGGGAGTGGCTCGACGACGACCACTGACGTGACCGTCTTCTTCGAGCACGTCGACGACCCCGTCGTCGCGGAGTACCCCCAGTACTACGACTTCACTGGCAACGGCCAGGTGACGGTGACCGACGTCGTCGAACTGTTCGAATCGTTGTAGAGCGGTTGGTCCAGCGACCCGTTGATTTTCACTGCTCGAATCGGAGTGTGACGTTCGATCCGAATCGTCGGTTCATCAGTCTCGAAGGTTCGGATCTGGGATCCGTGGTCGCGGCCTCACTGGACTCTCGTTCGATGGCCGGGGGCCGATCATCACCGTTCGTTGCAGATACATTTCATTTATAGTGGTGAACGAATTACTGTCGTGAAGATACTATTTAGTGCGTTAGTTCCATTGGTGTATCTAACCGACAAGAGGGAGGAGGGTAACTGCGAGAGACCGTCAGAAAGGAGGTCTGCTGGCGGATCAGTGAGTGACGACATTAATTTCCCAAGTGTACTAATATTATTTACTAGAGCCAGTAGTTTTAATATGTTCTGGGGGAGTATGTTAGGGTGCAGCTTTGCATGCGTAGCGGACACAGGATCGTGGCGAACACAGGCGAATCCGATCGACAGAACGACAATGCAAAACAACGATAACACACCGAAGACAGGCGAATCGGCGGAGGATCTAGCATCACAAATCGACGTTACTCGTCGTGGCATCATGAGAGCGACTGCTGGCGCAGGCGTCGCCGCGCTCGGGTTGGGCGCTGGCGTATCCGGCAGTGCAGTCGGACAGGCTAGTGGTGTCGGTAACCTCAGCGAGTTTCAGGAGTTGTCGGTCAGTAGCGACAACCGAATCGTCAACGAGGACGGCGAGACGTTCGTGATGCGGGGAGTCAACATCCCCGATCCGAAGCGTCTCGAGCGAACGAAACACCTCCGCGGGAAGTCGGGAGAGCAGCTCCTCGACATGGTGACGAGCAACGAGTCCGGCTGGTATCCGCGGGTCGTCCGCGTTCCCGCCCAGCCACAGGACATCGGAGAGCATCCGATGGGCCACACCGGTCCCGAGTACGAGCCCGGCGAGCTCGAGTCGCCCGACGTCGTCGCCGACGACCGACGGAAGATGCGGCCGTCACAGCCGGTGGCGTTCACCGAGGACCAGCTTCAGGACTACCTCGAGAACTACTACGACCCGATCGTCGAGCGCTGTGCGGAGCGCGGTGTATACTGCATCGTCGACTTCCACCGACACTGGCACGAGCAGCCACCGGGCGACCCGTCGCTGAGTGACGCGGCTGCCGAAAACCACCTGCCGTACAACAGCCCGTACACGAACTACTGGGCACGCAACACGTACTCGGGTTCGCAGGTCGAGTTCACCGAGGACGATCCCGGTTCGTGGGGTCACGTCGACCAGGCCTGGATCGACGCCCACGGCTACGGCCAGACGCAGGGAGACACACCGTACAACTACGAGTACTGGCAGGTCAACGAGGAACTGCTCGAGGAGGCGATCATGTTCTGGGAGGCCGCCGCCGAGCGCTACGGCGACATGGATCACGTGATCTTCGAGCCGTACAACGAGCCCACGTCGCCCGGTATCTGGGGCCCCGTCGAGGGCTGTGGTGCCGACAAGCAACACGGTCTCTGGCGGACGTTCCAGGACGACTTCATGGGGCCGATCCTCGACACGATCCGTCAGTACTACGACGGACTCCTGCTGGTCGGCGTCCCCGGCTGGTGTCAGTCCCTTCAGGGACTCCACTGGCGGGACTTCAATCAGGCAGGCTACGACAACATCGCCGTCACGTGGCACAATTATGCGGGCCACGACGTCAGCCAGATGCACAACTGGTTCAACGACACGAACTACCAGAGTCCCGACGGCGTCGAGGCCGATACCGGTCAGTCACTCGACGACCCCTACCTCGAGCCGCCGAACTCCGTCGACGACCCCGACTGTTGGGGCTGGGAGGGCTACGAGGCTGCTGGGCTCCAGGAAGCGATGGACCATCACCCGGTCGCCGTCACCGAGTTCGGCTGGGTCGACAACACGGACGTCGCCCACTGGCTGCGCGGATCGACGACCGGTCTGGGCACCACCAACGAGTACGGAATACCGTTCTTCGACGCGCTCGAGGAAGACGACCGGATCAGCTGGGTCGCCTGGGTCGCCGACGTCCGCTGGCACCCCACGATGTTCGAGTACCCGGACGGCCCCAACGAGGGCGACGTCGCCGACTCCCTCGAGAACCAGAACTTCTACGATCCGGACTTCGAGGACCTTCCAGCACCGTGTCCCGACCTCCCCTGCGAGTGGGAGATTCTCGACGGCGAGGACAGCGGTGCGTACATCAAGGACAGACTCGAGGTCTACGCAGACGACTCAGTGCCGATGGGTCTGGATCTGGTTACCGACGACGGGAGCAACGACGACAGCGGTGGGAACGGTGGGAACGGTACTCCCGGCGAACCCCAAGACACCACCGGTGACGGTCTCTACAACGACATCACCGGCAGCGGCTCGACGACCACCAGTGACGTCACCGAGTTCTTCGATGGCTTCACCGACGAGTACTCCGATCCGGAGTACTTCGACTTCACCGGTAACGGCGAAGTGACCACGAGCGACGTCGTCGAACTCTTCGAGTCGATTTAACGCTACCGACGCCCCGAATCGGTCCGTTCTGCGGGCCGTTACCTCCGGATCCGGGGAATTTTCTGATCGAGATGTTCGAGCGGCAATCGGGCGTTCGCGTTCACGTTCGCCTCGGCGTTCACGTTCACAAATCTCCAGTTCATCGTTCCGAATGTGGATTCCGGTGACTCACAGTTGTCGTCTGACTCGAAAGTCGACCGCGATCAAACGGTTCGAGCGGCGTGTCCCACCGTCGACGGCGTGATAACGGCGACCGAGCCGACTCCCATCCACTGATGTACGGTTCCGGGTGCGTGCTCGAATCCCGGTTCGGTGATGTGTTCGCCCCATAATTACACCACATATGGTAAGATTTAATCCGCGCAGAGTAGTTGGTTTCAACGAGTACAGGGCAGCCGGCAGCGGCGGTTACCAGTGAGGTCGAGCGGGCGAATCCGTTCGAATCGTCACCGGGTGACAAACGCAGCGGAGACGTACGCGGTCGAATCGCAGACTGCACCTTCGGAGACGAACACCGACCATGACAGCAAACGACGAGACACCGACGACAGAAGCCGAGTCTGGAACCGAACGACTATCACGAGCCGACTACGACGACGGGCGCGACCGCTCGTCGACCGACGAATCGAGTGCTCGGATCCCCCTCGAGCGCCGCGACTACCTCCGCTCGATCGGGGTTGCTGGCGCACTCGGTTCGCTGGGTTCGCTCTCCGGAGCGACCGGGGGCGTCGCCGCACAGGACCAGGACGGCGACTGGGAGGCGGCGGCCGACGAGCGGATCCAGGAGCACCGTACCGGCGACCTCGAGGTCGTCGTCGAAGACGAGAACGGGAACCCGATCTCCGGGGCTGACGTCCACGTCGAGTTGCAGGAACACGACTTCGGCTTCGGGACGGCGGTCAACGCCGGCACGCTCGTCAACGAGTCGAGCGAGGGTGACGAGTATCGCGAGTACATCCCGGAGCTGTTCAACAAGGCGGTCCTCGAGAATCAGCACAAGTGGCGCTTCTGGGAGGACGATACACAACTGGCCGACGATGCAACCGACTGGCTCCTCGATCGGGGACTGGACGTACGCGGACACGTCTGTATCTGGGGTGCGACACAGCACAACGCGGTTCCGGCGGACGTCGAGACGGCGATCGACAACAACGACGCAGAGACCATCCGCCAGCGGACGATGGACCACATCGAGGAGGTCATCACCCACTACGGCGACGACATCGAGGAGTGGGAGGTCGTCAACGAAGTGCTCCACGAACACGCGCTCGTGGAGGGTGTCTATGGCGATCAGGTCGACCTCGACGAGCCGTGGGCCGGCGAGGTCGTTCCGTGGCGCTCGGAGATCCTCGCGGACTGGTACCTGAAGGCCCAGGAGGTCGCCGACCAGGAAGGTGTCGACATCGCGGTCAACGACTTCAATACGCTCGGGGGACAGTGGGACTACACCAGAGACTGGTACCCAGAGCAGATCGAGTTCCTGCTGGACAACGGCGTCGACCTCGACGGAATCGGGTTCCAGAGTCATATCGCAGCCCACGATGCGCCAGTCGGCGGGAACGACGACCCCGACGAGCGAATGAGTTACGAGCAGATCAACGAGATCCTCGACGAGTACGCGGATTACGGTGCCGGCCTCCGAATCACCGAGTTCGACACCTTCGGCGGCGACGACTGGAGCGGCGACGAGGAGAAAGCCGAGGTGCTGTACACCTATCTGAAGACGGCGTTCAGCCACCCAGCGGTCGACGACTTTCTAATGTGGGGCTTCTGGGACGGCCGCCACTGGGAGGACGACGCGCCGCTATTCGACCAGAACTGGAACCCCAAGCCCGCCTACGACGTCTGGACCGACCTCGTCTTCGAGGAGTGGTGGACAGAAGAGTCCGGACAGGCCGATACCAGCGGCACCTACACGACACCGGCGTTCCTCGGCGAGTACGAGATTACCGTGACGACCGACGAGGGATCGACGACGACGACCATCGACGTGACCGACGCCGACGGAACGACGACCGTCGACGTGACTGCGGACGGCGACGGCAATGGCAATGGCGATCCCAACGGTGACGGCCCGCCGGAGATCGATGGCTACCAGCCCGCGGATACGACCGGTGACGGGCTGTACAACGATATTACGGGCAGCGGCTCGACGACGACGACCGACGTGAACGTCTTCTTCGAAAACATCGATAACCCGGACGTCGCCGACTACCCGCAGTACTACGACTTCGACGGCAACGGCCAGGTGAGCGTCACCGACGTCGTCGAACTCTTCGAGAGTATCTGAGGCGCTCGAGCCAGCGAAACTGCGCTCTCCTCGTGCGGTCTGGTGTGCAATATCGTTCGAGGGCATCTGTCGACGACCGTCTTTCGACCGCGGCCACGATTTCGAGGGAAATCTCGTCCGACGTAACACGGCTCTATTCTCCGACCACCATATATTAGTACATCGTAGAAAAAGGTTAATTAATAAGGCAACAGTAGAGTTCGTACGGAGTGAGATGCAGCGTCGTTCGACGAGCAGTTCCCGACAGCTTCACATCCCACTCGAGCGGTTCGATCGGGAGCCAACACCATCGTGAGCGGCTCGGCGAACACGGACTCGGCTCACGCGTGAGGAGGTGTAGCTGGATGCGAGAAAGAAAAGCGGGCGAGAGCGAATCGACGCAGAACCACCGGCGAGATAGGATACAGCAACGATGACCGATACCGACGACACACCGACAGAGAGCGAACAGGGGATCGAGAAGAGACAACAACCACAGCGAGTCGATGAGAGTGAACACGGACACGAACGGGAAGGTGGACGTGAACACGAATACGAACACGACCTCGAACTCGAGCGCCGCGACTACCTCCGTTCGATCGGAATCGCCGGCGCACTCGGTTCGGTAGGCTCACTCGGCGCGCTCACCGGAGCGACCGGGAGCGTCGTCGCACAGGACGGCGACTGGGAAGCGGCAGCCGAGGAACGCATCGAGGAACACCGGACCGGTGACCTCGAGATTGTCGTCGAGAACGAAGACGGTGAGGCGATCCCCGACGCCGAGGTCGAAGTCGAGATGCAAGAACACGACTTCAACTTCGGGACCGCCGTCCACGCCGAGTTCCTCACGCGGGGAAGCGAGTGGGGCGACGACCTTCACACCGAGCAGGACCGCCAGAATTACGAAGAAGCTATCGAGGAACACTTCAACACGATCGTCCTCGAGAACCTCCACAAGTGGTATCTGTGGGAGGACAACGTAGATATCGCCGACGAGGCCGTCGACTGGGCCGTGGAACGCGATATGGGCGTTCGCGGCCACGTCTGTCTCTGGGGCAACATCGGGGCTTGGGCGATTCCGCCAGACGTCGTCGAGGCGATGGGTGAAGACTGGGCCGATCACGCCGACGACGTCCCGGACGAATTCGGCGAACCGGATCACGACCCCGACTACGTCGTCGAAGAGTCGATGAACCACATCGAGGAGATCATCTCCCACTATAGCGGCGACGTCCACGAGTGGGAAGTCGTCAACGAGGTCTTCCACGAGCCCGCGATGATCGAAGCGATCGAAGGCGATGGCGTCACGCCAGAGACGGCACCGATTCTGGGCGACTGGTACGAACACGCCGAACAGATCGCCGAGCAACACGACGCCACGATCGCCGTCAACGACTACAACACGCTCAACGGCCCTCACGAACAGGATCGCGACCAGTACGAGGCCCAAATCGACTACCTCGTGAACGACCGCGGCATCGACCTCGACGGCGCCGGCATGCAGGCCCACCACTACGCCAACGAGCGCATCAGTTCCGACGAGATCATGTCCGTCCTCGACCGCTATGCCGACTACGGTGTCGGCCTCCGCATCACCGAGTTCGACATGTTCGGTGACAACTGGGACCAGCAGATGGAAGCCGATTATCTCCACCGCTTCCTCAAGACGACCTTCAGCCACCCCGCTATGGAAGAGTGGTTGATGTGGGGCATCTGGGACCCACTCCACTGGGGGCCCGAACTCGGCGACGACCCCAACGCACCGCTGTACGACGACGACTGGAACGAGAAACCGTCCTACGACGCCTACGTCGATCTCGTCTTCGGCGAGTGGTGGAACGACGAGTCCGGCCCGACCGACGCCGACGGCACCTACACCACCGACGCCTTCCTCGGCGAGCACGAGATTACGGTGACGACCGACTCCGACACGGCGAGCACGACCGTCTCCGTTACCGACCCCGACGGGACGACGACGGTCCGGATCGACGTCTCCGGCGAGGGCGGCCCGGAGCGGCCGGACGCACCGGCGTCGGTCACCGTCACCGACGAAACCGACTCGAGTGTCGACCTCGAGTGGGACGCCGTTGGGGACGCCGAGAGCTACGCCGTCTACGTCGACGGAGAGAGCGACCAGGAGGTCACCACTACGTCGGCGACCGTCGACGGACTGTCACCGGCGACGACCTACGAGTTCGGTGTTGCGACGGTCGATAGCGCCGGTATCGAGTCGGGGCTGACGACGACGACGGGAACGACCGGCGATCCCGACTACCCCGAGTGGGACCCCACCGAGACCTATACCGAGGGTGACCGGGTCGTCTGGGACGGGACCGTCTGGGAGGCCCAGTGGTGGACCGAAGATCAGGAGCCGGGGACCGACGAGTACGGCCCCTGGGAGGACGTCGAAGATGCCGATGACGGTGGCAACGGTGACAACGGTAATGGCGACGAGGACGAACAGACCGGTCAGCCCCAAGACACCACCGGTGACGGCCTCTACAACGACATCACCGGCAGCGGCTCGACGACCACCAGTGACGTCACCGAGTTCTTCGACGGCTTCACCGACGAGTACTCCGACCCACAGTACTACGACTTCACCGGCAACGGCGAAGTGACCACCAGCGACGTCGTCGAACTCTTCGAATCGATCTAACGAGCTCGGCGAGCGTTCCACGGGTCACCCGACCCGTGTCATTCACCGGCATCTGAATCGGATCTGTGTACCTCGATCGAGGCGCTACTGCCCCTTCTTCAGCGAGCGTCATCAGAGATCGAGGGGTTCTGACGACGCCCGAAGGCGCGAGCGGAGAGGAGACAACACCCACCGACTATGACAACCAACGACGAAATACCGACGACAGCAGACGAGTATCGAACCAAAAAACCACCGCGAGTCGACCACGAGGAGGGCGACGACCGAACGGACGAACCGACCGAGTGGATCGACACGTTGGCACTCGAGCGGCGCAGTTACCTCCGGTCGATCGGGGCCGTGGGCGCACTCGGTTCGCTCACAGGATTCACTGGGGCGACCGGGGGTGTCGCCGCACAGGACGACGATAGGGACTGGGAGGCGGCAGCCGACGAGCGTATCGAAACGTATCGGACGGGCGATCTCGAGGTCGTCGTCGAGGACGAATCCGGAGAACCGATCGCCGGAGCCGACGTCGACGTAGAGATGCGAGCTCACGATTTCGGCTTCGGGGTCGCGCTCTCTGCACCGCGGGTCCTCGAGGAGTCGGCGGACGCCGATCAGTATCGCGAGCACGTGCCGGAACTGTTCAACAAAGCCGTCCTCGGCAACCACCACAAGTGGCGCTTCTGGGAGGAAAACCGCGAGACCGCCGACGAGGCGACCCAGTGGGCACTCGATCAGGGACTCGACGTGCGCGGACACACGTGCATCTGGTCCAATCGCGACGCCTACGCCGTCCCGGCGGACGTCGAAGACGCGATCGACGAGGGAGACGCCGAACACATTCGAGAGCGAAGTCTCGAGCACATCGAGGAGATCATCACCCACTACGGCGACGACGTCGAGGAGTGGGACGTCGTCAACGAGGCGGTCCACGAGTACGCGCTCGTGGAGGGTGTGTACGGCGATGCCGTCGACGACGATCCGTGGGAGGGCGAGGTCGTCCCTTGGCAGTCACCGTTGCTGGCCGAGTGGTACGAGAGAGCCCAGGCGGTCGCCGAGCAGGAGGGGGTCGGAATCGCGGTCAACGACTACAACACGCTCGTCGGTCCCCACGACTATGCGCGTGACTGGTATCGGGCACAGATCGAGTTCCTACTCGAGGAGGGGATCGATCTCGACGGAATCGGAATGCAGTGTCACTTCGGTGTGGACGAGCGGCTCACTCCAGAAGAGATCATCGCGGGGCTGGACCTGTACGCAGACTACGGAGCCGAGTTGCGTGCCACGGAGTTCGACACGTTCCAGGGCGAGTGGAGTCGGGAGCAGCAAGCCGACTACCTCTACGAGTTCCTGAAGACGTTCTTCAGCCATCCACAGACACAGGACTTCGTGATGTGGGGGTTCTGGGACGGCGACCACTGGGGAGAGAGCTACGGTGAAGAGGACGACGCGCCGCTTTTCACCGAGGACTGGGAGCCCAAGCCGGCCTACGATCGGTACGTCGAACTCGTGTTCGAGGAGTGGTGGACCGACGAGGCCGGTTCGACCGGTGCCGACGGCACCTACGCGACGACGGCGTTCCTCGGTGAACACGAGCTGACGGTGGACACCGGGGAGGAAACGATCACTAAAACGGTCGACGTCACCGATGCCGACGGGACGACCACCGTAACGGTGACTGGGGATGGTGAGACCGGATCAGGTGAGGGTCCACCATCGATCGACGGCTACCAGCCCGCGGATACGACCGGTGACGGGCTGTACAACGATATTACGGGCAGCGGCTCGACGACGACCACGGACGTGAACGTCTTCTTCGAGCACGTCGATGACCCTGCTGTCACGGAGTATCCCCAGTACTACGACTTCGACGGCAACGGCCAGGTGAGCGTAACCGACGTCGTCGACCTGTTCGACAGCCTTTGAAGCGGTCGGGCCAGCGAATCACCGGTTCGACCTGGTCAGTGTGACCCATACATTCAATATCACACTGTGTGTAAATACCGAAGAATCGACTGCGACACAGTCGGACAGATGGGACGACCGATCCAGCGAAGATTCCGAACGGTGTTGTCGACGGAATCCCGCCGGGAGTCTATGCGGTCAGCCGCGGCTATCCACATCCAACTCGAGTAGATCAATGACAGACACCGACCCACACGAGGACAGACCGGAGTACAGACGATCGATCCAGGGGACGACGTATCGGACGAGGCCAGCGGAGCGTGGCGGAGGCTCCGAGTACGTCCCGGATGCCGCCGATCGAAGCAGACGGGCGTTCCTCGCGGCGATTGGCGCTGGTGCCGGGGCGCTGGCGCTCGGTACTGGAACCGTCGCCGCCGACCACGACGAGATCCCCCGCGACTCGGTGGAACTCGGCGACCGCGGGATTCCGACCCCGTGGCTCCACCGCGAGGGTAACGAACTCAGAGATCCCGAGGGGAACAGGGTCGTCCTGCGAGGCGTGAACGTCACCGATCCCGCCAGGGCGGAGTCCCTGCTGTGGCGCTCGCCGCTGTGGCAGAACATCGAACACGCGACCGATCCCGACAGGGACTGGTACTCGCGGGTCATCAGGATCCCGGTCCAGACCGGCGACGTCGCGAACGTCGATCCCGACGACGGGAGCATTCTTGGCTCGCCGACCGACGAGGTCGATCCCGGCGAGTTCACGAAGGCCCAACTCGAAGCCTACATCGAGGGATATCTCCGGCCGGCCGTCGACTTCTGTGCGGACGTCGGGGTCTACTGTATCGTCGACTACCACCGTCACGACGATCAGAGCGTCGAGTACACCGATCCCGACCTCTACGAGGAAGTGACGATGTTTTGGGAGACGGTCGCGCCGGAGTTCGCCGAGGATTCACACGTCCTCTACGAGGTGTACAACGAGCCGATCGGGCCCTACGCCGGCGAAGGCCAGAACGAGGATCACGACGTCTTCGACCCCGAAGGCGAGGAGACGTGGTTGCTCTGGCGCGAAACAGCCCAGCCGTGGGTCGATACGATCCGCGAGCACGCCCCGGACAACGTGATCATCGTCGGCTCCCCGCGGTGGAGCCAGTGGACCTACTGGGCGCCCGAACACGAGTTCGAGGGCGAGAACCTCGCTTACGCCGCCCACGTCTACACACACGAGAACCTCCGGCCGCTCGCCGAGTACTTCGGCGACCCCGCCGAGGAGGTACCCGTCTTCCTGAGCGAGTTCGGGTGGACCACCGACTTCAACGCCGACTTCCTCGTTGGCACCCCCGAAGAACACGGACAGGAGTTCTACGACTTCCTCGAGGAGTACGACAGCATCCACTGGCAAGCGTGGTGTTTCGACCCGTTCTGGCAACCGATTATGTTCGACTTCGACGACTCGACCCACGAGTGGGAGCTGCTTGGTGGGGACTATCAGGGCGAGTTCTTCCGAGACTATCTGGCCGAGAAACGCGACGACGACATTCCGCTCGCGTCCGGCGGGTCGGACTCACCGCCGGCACCGGCGGAGCTGTCGGTGACACGCTCGAGCGAGACGACGCTGGAACTGGCCTGGACCGCCGTGGACGCCGCGTCGTCGTACGGACTCTACGTCGAGGGCGACTTCGAAGCGGAGACCGACGCCACCGAAACGGAGATCACCGTCGATTCGACCGGCGAGCTCGAGGTCGGTGTGACGGCGATCGACGCGGACGGAAACGAGTCGACGCCAGTTACGCGGACGGTTTCGGCTGGAGACGGACCGCCGGCGATCGACGGGACCCAGCCCGCGGACACCACCGGCGACGGACTGTACAACGACTTTACCAGCAGTGGCTCGACGACCACCACGGACGTGACCGTCTTCTTCGAACACGTCGACGACCCCGCGATCACCGAGTATCCCCAGTACTACGACTTCACTGGCAACGGCCGGGTGACGGTGACCGACGTCGTCGAACTCTTCGACAGCCTGTAGGGTTCTCGAGGGCCGATGGATCGAACTGATCGGAACGGATCAGTTCCGTCGTCACAGTATTATATTCCATATAAAATTTTATCCTTTAGAGCTCGTATATTTAGTGTAGGTCACACAGGAACGTACGAGAGAGGACCGCACTCGAGTCCGAACCGACGGGACAGTCGTTCACGATCGGGTGCTTCGAGACCGGCGGGAGACGAGACGACGCGCGACGATCGAACGAACCGAAGAGGAGAAATCGAAAGCCGGCGCCCGTCGGAAGGCGACGGGGCCGAGCGTCGTGGCCGTGGAACTCGGGACGAGCGTGACCAGTACTGAATCGGCGATGGAGGTCGATATCGCCGAAACGAACACGGAGACGAACACCACTATGCGAGACACAGAATCCAACTCTAACCCCAACCCTAACTCCGACGAACCGAAGGAATCGACGCCCGACCACGCAGTTTCGGACCCGAGAACGAAAACACCGCCATCGACCTCTCGTCGGGCCGTCCTCGCGGCCGTCGGTGCCGGAATGATGGCCGGTTCCGGCGCGTTCGCGATCGGTGCCAGCGGAGCCGAACGGGAGTCGATCGACAGACGGTACCTCGAGTGCAGTCGGCCGACGATCGATCGTGAGGCGTTCCCCGAAACCGTTCAGGCGGAGTTCGACGAGGCACTCGAGTCCGGTCGATACGAATCCGATCGACCGCCGCGAGTGCTCGAGACGATAGATATCGAGGAATCGCACGTCCGTCTCGATGGAACGGTCTACACGGCGGTGGTCGACGAGACCGCCGACGGAACGTACGTTCTCACCCTCCATGTGGAGACGATCCCGACGCTCGGCGAGCCGCGGACGCTCGATATTCGGAATCGGAGCGGGGAGTCGCGGACGCTGATGGTGCAAATCGAGTCACCGGCCGGGAGCGAAGCGGGAGACGAGGCCGTCGAACCCGAATCCGAGGTACTGTACGATGGGGCGGTCGAAATCGACGCCGGCGAGCGACGAACGGTCTGGGGAACGAACGCGATCGGCACGTACGACCTGACGATCGAAACCGAAGACGGAGAGCGCGTCGAGGACGGCTTTCACGTCACCGAAGGCGGCTTCACCAGCGTCGAGATCGGCGAGGATGGTGGCGTGGGAGTCCTCCAGGCCCAGGCAGGTCTCGTGCAGTGTGAGTTCGACCCCGAGGCGTACTCCTCACCCTGGGTCGACCTCGAGGTCGAGAGCGAGCACCTCGAACCGGGCGAACGGACGACGGCGGCCCTGTTCCTGACGTACACGACCGAGGGAGTGAGCGAGTACGACCTCGAAGTGACCGTCGACGACGCGAACGTCGTCCGGATCACGGACGTCCAGTACGACGAGGCGTTCGACGCTGGTGACGCGCCGGGAATCGCAGCGGACGGGTCGGCGGCGACGCTCCGAGCAGTCGACACGACCGAGGCCGTCCCGTCCGCGGCACGGTTCGTCCCGCTGGCGACGGTGGAACTCGAGGCGACAGACGGCGTGGCCGACGGAGAGGAGTTCGGGACTCGAGTCGACGTCGCGGTCGAGTCGATGAGCGACGACGACGGATCGCCCGTCGACGCGAACGGCGAGAGCACCTCGTTCACGGTCGCACGGCCACTGGAGTGGGGGACAGGAGTCGACCGGTACGCGTACTCGCGTGACAGTCGAGGACTGGATCAGGGAGAACGGGACCTCCCTCTGGTGACGATCGGCGACGACGCCGTCGTCGTCCACGGATCGTCGACCACGGGACCGAGTGTCTGTAGCGCAGACGAGTTGCTGGAACTGGCCGTCGACGAGACGGAGGGGACACTGATGGCGACCGTGTCGGGACCGAACGATCCCGAGCACGACGCCGGTGATTGTACGGACGACGTTGCCGCCGTCTCCTACGAACTGGTCGCGACCCTCGAGGAGGGGATTGGCCCCGCGGAAACCGTTCGTCTCACGGAACGGGCCTACGCGCGAAGCGGCACCAGCGTGGTCATCCGTGACGACGCTCGGCCGGCCGTTCGCGGCGTCGACGACTACGAGTTCTCCCTCGTCGATCGCGAGTTCGGAGACCCCGAAGCGGCCGACCACGACCCCGAGGTGAGCGTCGAGGGCGGAACGGTCGTCGTCGCCGGCACGATCGAGTTGCCGTACGTCGCCTGCCAGACGGTCGAACCGGCGCTGGTCGCCTACGACGAGGAGTGGGGTCGGTTGGTGGTCGAGGTCACAAAGGCGTGGGCAGACGGGGTCGATCCCGGCGATCCCTGTCCGGCCGAAGCCGGGTTCCAGGGGTACGAACTTCGGGTCCCGGTCGACGGAGGCGTCGATACCCTCCGACGAGTCAGTGCGGTCGAACCGGCCGTCGACGGCACCCGTCTCGTTACCGTCGATGGACGCGATCTCGAATCGAGTGCGGAGATCGAATTGAACGGCTACACACCGCAGGATCTGAACGGTGATGGACTGTACCGCGACGTCGACGGCAACGGCGAACTCGGGACCAACGACGTGGTCACCCTCTTCGATCATCTCGAACACGAAGCGGTGACGGCGAACCCCGAAGCGTTCGACTTCGCGGGCACCGGGGAGGTCACCACGACTGACGTCGTCGAACTGTTCGAAGAGCTGTGACGCGAGACTGAGGGGCAGATTACTGTACACCGCACCAGCGAGCCTCGGTCGTGGTCGGATTGCTTGACTGGAACGCCGGCACCGACTGGGCGCTGCACGAGGAGTTCGGGAAAAACCTACGTCTACATCGACGACCGGCTTCGGCTGCTGACAACGTACTTCTGGCCCCCGTCTTCCTCGCCAAGTTCGGCTGGATCGACTTCGAACAGACACCGTGGTCGGGCGAATTGTCGTCCGAATACACCCTCGAGTTCGAGATGTACCCAGTCCGCCCACCTACGGTGCCGTTCAATTACTGACTCCATAACAATAAAATACAAGTTATTAGTATTGGAAAGTATAATGGATGGCGAGACCCAGATTCGACGACGAAATCTGCTCACGGCGATCAGTGGACTCACCGCGACGAGTGCACTCGTCGCTGGTGTCGGATCGACAGCGGCGAAATCAACCCTTGCCCGCAACCCCATCTCGGATTCACTCACCGACTACGAGTTCAGGCGTATCGATCCCCCTTCCGTCCCACTCCAGCACCAGCCGTCGATTAGGTTCGAGGACGAGGCAGTCGTCGTACGTGGAACCCTCGCTGTCGACTCGGCGTACTGCGAGATCGCAACGCTGTCAGCGCTATCGTACGACGAAGACGAGGCGATACTGACAGTCGAGGTCGGAAACAGCAGGCTCGACGATATAGACGACGGGCGAACGTGCTCGACGGACGTGACACAGGAGGCCTACGAGTTGACGGTGACGATCGAGGGGAACAGTCCAGAGACCGTCGAAATCAGCGAGAACAGTGCTGACCGCTTGCGAGAGTGGTCTATTGACCGTGACGATGACCCCCAGCCGTCGCTGTCCGGTATCGAAGACTACGAGTTTATCCTCCGTTCGTCGACCGACGGCGATCCCGATACGGAGCCACAGGTGGCGTTCGGGACGGACACTGTCCGGATCGCTGGCGACCTGCTGATCGGGTCGAGCAGCTGCAAAACTGCTGAACTATCGGGACTGGCCTACGACAAAGACGAGGACGTGCTGATGACATCCGTAGCGGACGCTTGGAACCAGTATCCGGCGACCGCAGACGATCCGCTCGAGTGTACAGACGATATGGCTGTCGTCTCCTACACGCTCGTCGTCTCGTTCGACGACGGGGCTCCTGCTGTCGTCATCGCTTCCGAAACCGACGTTCACGACGACTGGCGAACGACCAGGATGGATCACCCAGCGAGTACCCAACCGGAGACGATGGGGATCGACGACTACAGGTTCAGGACGAACGTAACAAATGAGATCGACGCCGACGACGACCCCCGCGTGTGGACCACCTTCGATCCTGACGACGTCGTGGTAGACGGGGAACTGTGGGTCGACTCGAGTACCTGCAAGACTGTTCGTCTCTCGAAACTCCTGTACGACGAGGACGATGGGACGCTAGAAGTCGAACTCACGGACGGGTGGATCAGCCCCCTCACACAAGCAGAGGGCGCACTCGTCGAGTGCGATGACGAGGTCGGCGTCGAATCGTACCTGATACAGGTGACGGTCAACGGTGATCAGTTGGACACCGTCACCGTCGTCGAGGACGATTACGAGGACACGCGACAGGTGACCGTCCCCTACAGTGAGCCACGATCGCCGACGAACCTCGACGTTCTGGAGACGACGGCCACCACGATCACTCTTCAGTGGGAATCGGGCTTCGTGCTAACTGTCGATGGCTATCACTATCACGTCTTCCTCGACGGAGAACTCGAGCAGGAATCGGTGGATCAGCGAGAAACCACGCTGGGTGGCCTCGAACCCGAAACGAGTTACGAGATTGGTGTGGCGACGGTGGACGAGGGAGGAACTGAATCATCTCGAGAGACGATTACAGTGACGACCGAATCGAGAGGTCCAGAACCACCGGCTATCCATGAGGACGCGCCTCGAGATACGACCGACGATGGGATGTTCAACGATATCACAGGCTCTGGGTCGACGACGATGACTGACGTGAACGTCTTCTTCGAACACATCGACGATCCGGCGGTCACGGAGTACCCCGACTACTACGACTTCAACGGTGACGGGAAGGTGAGTGTCTGGGACCTGATCGAATTGTTCGAGTCGCTGTAGGCGACTCCTCGAATCCGAATTCCGACGAGCCGCCATCGATCGCGGAACCACGCTGCAGAACGCGACTGATAAGGAGTTCCGATAGCGATGGTCCTCGACGAAAAGACGCTCTTCGGGCACCGAGTAAATTTCGTCGTGACTCAATATCCACGTAAGACGATATAAGCGAGAATGACGTTGTTACCGTCACCGACGTCGTTAGGTCGTTCGATCGGCTGTAAACCCGTTCTGTTTCTCGAACGGTGACCGTTCTCTCGAGTGTCAGATCGATTCTCCGAGAACTGTCGCTGCTGAGCCACTTCTGTTTGACCATTGCTAGAAAACTTTAACCTAATACACGTTCGAATTTCGAGTGATTCACCTCGAATGCACGGTCGATGACACCGATGGGTTCGGGATCTGGGACCATGAGTGATAACACCACCCCACGTGAGATGGACGAACAGGTGCAAAACGGACAGAATTCGACGACAGGTCGAGCGAGACATGACAATATCGGGAAGCCGCGAGGACACGACACCGGTGCGTGGACGCGCCGGAACTTCGTGAAGGCGGCGGGTGTCGGGGCGGCCACGGCCGGACTGTCGACGGCCTTTTCCGGGAGCGCGGCCGCCGGCGAGAACATGCCGACGCCGTGGCTCCACGTCGACGGCAACCTCGTGAAGGACCCCGAAGGGAACGAAGTCGTCCTGCGCGGGGTCAACGTCGTCGATCCGTGGCGAGCGAACCGGGACGCTCCCTACTACAAGATGCACATCGACGACTACGTCGAACTCGCCACGAACGAAGACGAGGGGTGGTACTCCCGGGTCGTTCGACTCCCGATGCAACCACAGGACATCGGGAAACACGGCTCCGGTGCCGTCGATCCGGTCGCCTTCACCGAAGACGAGTTACTGACCTACCTCGAGGAGCACGTCGATTCGGTAGTGGAGAAAGCAAGGGAACGAGGTGCCTACATCATCCTCGACTATCACCGCCACTACCCGGACGGCCCGGACTGGACCGAGCCGGCTCTCGACGAGGAAATCCGGCTGTTCTGGAACGTCGTCGCGCCGCGATACAACGACCAGTCTCACGTCCTCTTCGAGGTGTACAACGAGCCGACGACGCCGTACGCTGGCCACGACCTGGGGCCGGAAAACGACATCGACATTCGGGATCCGGAGGGCGAAGAAACGTGGTTGCACTGGCGGGAAACCGCCCAGCCCTGGGTCGACCTGATTCGCGAGCACGCCGCGGACAACCTGATCCTCATCGGGTCACCCAGCTGGAGTCAGTGGACCTACTGGGCGGACGAACACGAGTTCGAAGGCGAGAACCTCGCCTACACCGGTCACGTCTACACCCAGGAGAGCCTCCGCCCGCTCGGCGAGTACTTCGGGAAACCCTCGGAGAACGTCCCGGTGTTCATGACCGAGTTCGGCTTCGGCGGTCCCGAACCGTACCTACAGGGAACGCGGGAGGTCCACGGCCAGCAGTTTTCGGACCTCTACACGGAGTACGACAGCATGCACTGGACGGCGTGGTGTTTCGACTTCGACTGGGAGCCCTCGATGCTCGACCGGGACTACGAGATCAAAAACGAGTGGGGCGAGTGGACCCAAGAGCACCTCGAGCAGTGGGCCGACGACGACTTGCCACAGGTCGAGAGCGAGTCGCCGCCGGTCGGCGGTGACAACGGTGACGATGACGACGACAACGACGACGAAGAGCCCGAATCGCCGACGCCACCCGCCGACCAGTGGGTCGACGAGGCCACCGAAACCAGCATCGAGGTGGGCTGGGAGGCGGTCGACGGAGCCGACGCCTATCGGGTCTTCCTCGAGAGCGACCTCGAGGAGGAGACGACGGCAACGACGGCGACGATCACGGGACTCGAGGCCGACACGGCGTACGAACTCGGACTCTCGACGATCGTTGGCGACGAGGAGTCCGACGTCGTGACGACGACGGTGAGCACGCGTTCGGAGGGCGAACCGGAGGGACCACCCGAGATCGACGGGATCCAGCCCGCGGATACGACCGGTGACGGGCTGTACAACGATTTCACCGGCAGTGGCTCGACGACGACCACGGACGTGAACGTCTTCTTCGAGCACGTCGACGACCCCGCGGTCGCCGACTACCCGCAGTACTACGACTTCGACGGCAATGGTCAGGTGAGCGTCACCGATGTCGTCGACCTCTTCGAGAGTATCTGAGTCCCAGAGACCCCCGTCGTTCCGACCCTTCCGATTCGAACGATGAGAGGGGCGTCGCTTCGTTCTGAAGGGCTGGACGCAGTCGGTTCTCGAGTATCGCTCGATCAGTTTATAATGGTAGTATAGTAGAATTACTTACATATGGCTGTAATCGTATCGACGTGAATCGATCCGATACCGGATGAGAATTGCCGAAAATCCGTTCGAGACGGCGGGTTCGATCCGATTTCACTCGAGTGGAACCGATGGTAAATAGACCACCAGTCTCGTTCCGAATCGGACATAATTATAACGTGTTGGAGTCGCAAACAACACGACTAGTGCCCGACGAGTCGATGCACACGGCAGTGCGCATCGCCTTCGGGAGCAGGACGAATCCATGACAGGGGATCGAATACACGAGCAGACGGACGATCGAGTACGAACCGGCGTTTCGCCCGGAGACGTCTCGCGGAGACGGGTTTTGCGGGCCGGATCGGCCCTCTTCGCGGGGACGGCACTCGGCAACACTGTCGGAACCGCGCCCGGAAGAGTGGGGACCGAACCGGGAACGCGGATCGCCGACGACACACTGGAACCGCTTCTCGACATCGACTTCGAGGAAATACCGACGGGACCGTACGAACCACAGCGACGCGAGTGGGGCGGGAACGACCTCTCGATCGTCGCCGACGAGTACCTCTCCATCGTCGACGACGGCTCTCGACAGATACTCGAGGGATACTTCCCCGAGGGCGTCGCGGGCGCCGGCAACGGTAACGGCGGCGGGGACTTCATCGTCGACCTCGGCGAGCCGTACGAGGAACTCTACTGTGCATACCGGATCAGGTTCGACGAGGGGTTCGAGTTCCACCAGCCGGGCGGCAAGCTCCCGGGACTGGCCGGCACCGACGGTACCAGCCGGTCGATCACCGGCGGCGACGTCCCCGATGGTGAGAACGGGTGGTCAGCGCGGATGATGTGGCGCGACCCGCCGAACCCCGCTGACGGGGGTTTGGTCATGTTCTACACCTACCATCCGGACATGCCCGAGGAGTACGGCGAGAACATGTACTGGGACGACGGTCCGTCGGGGCAGGTCCACTTCCAGCCCGGCCGGTGGCACCGTATCGAACACCGCGTCGTGATGAACACGCCCGACGAGCACGACGGCATCCTCGAGGGCTGGTTCGACGGCGAGAAAGCCTTCGAGCGCCGCGACCTCCGGTTCCGTGACGTCCCGGAACTCGGCATCGACGACTTCTACTTCTCGCTGTTCTTCGGTGGCGGCCAGACCGACCACTGGGCACACGACCGCGAGGAGCGGATCGCCTTCGACGACGTCGTCGTCTCGCCGGCGCCGATCTGGCTCGGCGACGACGAACCGCCGACGGTACCGACGGGCCTCACAGTCGAGGAAGGGGAGACCGACCCGACGGCCGTCGACTGCTCGTGGGAACCCAGCGAGGACGTCGGATCCTCCGGTCTCGCGGGATATCGCGTGTTCCAGAACGGTCGTCTGCGCGAGGAGACGACGGCGACTGCGACGACCGTCGATCGAGTGATCGCAGGTGAAACCCACGAATTCGGCGTCTCTGCGGTCGACACCGCTGGAAACGAGTCCGCGCGGGCGACGGCTACGGTGACGACGGAGTCGATCGACGATTCGACGGCCCCACCCGCACCCGACGAGCTTCACCGAATCGCGCGACAACTCGAGTGGCTCGAGGTGAGTTGGTCGCCGGTCACGGACGACGGGTCGGGACTGGCCGGCTACGACGTCTTCGTCGATGGCAACCACGAGTTGCGTGTCGGGCCGGAGACGACGACCGCCCGCGTCTCGGGTCTCGCGTCGGGGACGAGCTACGAGGTCGGGGTTTCGGCGATCGATCTGGCGGGGAATACGTCGCCAGTGACGACGATTACGGCGGCGACGGTCGCCGGCGTCGATGAATCCGAGGACGGACTCCTCGTCCACGACTTCTCGGCGTGGCCGGGCGGAAACGCCCTCGGAGAGTGGGCCGGTGGCGGCGACTTCGAAAACGGTGGAAGCGCCGGCGAGGGAGAGGTCGTCAGCGGCGCACTTCGCCTCGAGTACGACGACAGCGGCTGGTTGCGCAGCTACGTCGACCGCGACGTCTCCGAATACGATCGGCTGACGATGCTCGTGCGTGGTGATCGCGGCGGCGAGGAGAACCACGTCGTCCTCACGCTGGACGACGTCTCCGGGCGGCTCTCGTCGCTGTCTGCGGACGCGATCGGAACGGACCGCTCGGCGGTCAGGATCGATCTCGAGGACGCGGGCGTCCCCGCGGCACCGAGTGACCTCCACCTGAGTTTTACCGAGGGAGGTGCCGGCGCACTCGAGATTCACGAGATCCGGTTCGGTCGTGATAGCGGGAACGGCGGCGAGCCGACACCCCCGCCTGCACCGTCGGCCCTCGAGGTCACCGAACGGACGTCCGCGTCGGTCTCGCTCGAGTGGGACGCCCACGAGGAGACGACAGCCGTCGAGACGTACGTCGTCTGGGTCGACGGCAGCGTCGATCACGAGAGTACCGGGACAGAGACGACCGTCACGGGACTCGAGGCGGAGACTACCTACGAGTTCGGCGTCACTGTGGTCGACGGCGACGGGAGCGAGTCAGCGACGGTGACGACGACGGCGAGGACGCGCCAGGATCGAGAGCGGCCACCGAACCTCGAGGAGTACACACCGCAGGATACGACCGGTGACGGGCTGTACGACGACGTCACGGGGAGCGGGCAGACGACGACAACCGACGTGACCGTCTTCTTCGAGCACGTCGACGAGCCAGCCGTAACGGAGTACCCCCAGTACTACGACTTCGACGGCAACGGCCGGGTGAGCGTCACCGACGTCGTCGCCCTCTTCGAGTCTATCTGACGGCTCGAGCCGGTGATCCGACGTGGAGTCGGCCGGGATTCGTCGACACGTCGATCGGTTCGACGCTCGAGGAACACTCGGCCGTCTGGCGAACGACGGTCTCGGTCAGCCGGTCTAGGGGTGGTGAGTCGCGACGTCGACCGCACCAGATTGAGACTCGCGGGGCATTAGTTCCGGTGAGAAGCAAGTACAAACTATCACCCAGTGACGAAAATATTCATTAATAGTTGACTCAAAATATAGGCCATCATGGGATCAGACGAGAGACCTCACGGGAGTGGCCGGAAACGGTCAAGGACGAACCGAACCAGCACGACATCGACACGGCGAACGTTCATGCAGGCGGCCGGTATCGGCGTCGGCGGACTCGCTCTCGGCGGGTTCCCGGGAACGGCTACGGCAGTCGACAATCCGACACCGCGGCTGGAAACCGACGGCAGGTGGATCGTCGATCCGGACGGAAACCGGGTCAAACTGCGAGGGTTCGCGACAGCCAGTCTGGACTTCATCGACTACGACTGGTATCCGTTCACCGTCGAAGAGGTCCTCGAGCGCGGGACTGACGGGGAGACGTGGCATCCGAACACCGTTCGTCTCCCGATCACGGAGGATCCGGTTCACGAACACGGGATGGAGTACGTCGTCGAGGACCTCCTGCGACCCGCCGTCGACTTGCTCGCCGACCGCGGTGTCTACGCGGTGATCGACTTGCACCTCATCCGGCCCTACGTCGACGCGATGGGCAACGCGGAAGGGATGGTCGAAGACGGCTGGGCGGACGACATAAGCGGTCTCGGGTTCGACGCGAACGTGGAGACCGACGAGTTGCTCACCGAGTTCTGGAGCGCGGTCGCCCCCGAGTTCGCCGACGACGAGAACGTCATCTTCGAACTGTACAACGAGCCCACGCTCCCGCTGACGTGGGCGGATTACGGCGAGTACGGCGCGGACGTCGAGACGCGCGAGGACTCCTGGCTGCTCTGGCGCGACGCCGCCCAGCCGTGGGTCGATCTGATCCGTGAGGAGGCGCCAGAGACGCCGATCATCATCGGCTCACCCGACTGGACCTCCGAGACGCAGTTCGCCCCCGAGCATCCCTTCGAGGGCGAGAACCTGATCTACGCCAGCCACATCTACCCGGCAAACGGCCATCCCGACGAGTTCGACGAGGAGTACGGCGCACCCGCCGAAGACGTCCCCGTCGTCGTCACCGAGTTCGGCTGGGACCCCGACGAGGAGTTCGAAGAGACCGTCGAGTACGGGACGACCTCCGAGTGGGGCGAACCCGTCCGCGAGTGGATGGAGTCGTACGACAACATGGGCTGGCTGGGCTGGTGCTTCGACGACACGTGGGCACCGACGTTTTTCGACTCCCCCGACGAAGGCGTCGGCGAACCTTGGACGCTCAAAGACGACCCCGAACAGCAAGGCTGGTTCATCCGGCAGTGGCTCGAGGAGACGAAAGACGACATGGTTCCGGGTGGCGGAAACGGCGAACCGGAGGGGCCGCCGGCGATCGACGGCACCCAGCCCGCGGATACCACCGGTGATGGACTGCACAATGACTTCACCGGGAGTGGATCGACGACGACCACCGACGTGAACGTCTTCTTCGAGAACATCGATAACCCGGACGTCGCCGACTACCCGCAGTACTACGACTTCGACGGCAACGGGCAGGTGAGCGTCACCGACGTCGTCGAACTCTTCGAGTCGCTGTAGGACTCGAGACAGCAACGTTCCGGCTCGCGTCGTTCGAACGCGGTGAGACGATCCCCTTCCGCGGAGTGGACGTGAACACCGCTCTCGAGACGATGGTCGACGGCGTATTCTGGAACGGTAGTATAATTCAGCACATATTTATTTGTTTAGAGATTGGGTTATTTTTATATCCTAGAGTAGTTATTATTCACTATGGTCGAAGAGCGAACCATCGTCAAGAGCGGGCTCGCCGCCGGGGCCGTCGGCCTCGCCGGTGTAGCCGCGTCCGGTACTGTGACAGCCCAGAGCGACGAATCGTTACTCGTCGACGGTTTCGCGTCGTGGGACGGAGAGAACGACCTGAACGAGTACTCGAGTGCCGGATCGGTCGCGAACGGCGACGGCTCCGGGGAACTCGTCGACGGCGCACTCCGCCTCGAGTACGACGGCGGCGGGTGGTTCCTCAGTAACGTCCGTCAAGACGTCTCTGACTACACCCACCTCGAGTTGGTCGTCCGCGGCGACGACGTGGAAGAAGACGGGATTCAACTCGAGGTCGGCGGCGTCGAGGGGATGCTCTCGGAGCTGACCGACGACTCGATCGAGACGGCGTTCACGACCGTCAGCGTCGATCTGGTAGACGTCGGCGTCGACCGGTCCTCGGTCGACGACATCTGGCTGAACTTCTGGCAGGCCGACGACGGAGCGATCGAGATCGACGAAATTCGGTTCGTCGACGCCGGGACCGGTGCAGGGCCGCCAGCGATCGATGGTACCCAGCCTGCGGACACGACCGGTGATGGACTCTACAACGATCTCACCGGCAGTGGTTCGACGACGACGACGGACGTGAACGTCTTCTTCGAGAACGTGGACAACCCGGACGTCGCCGACTACCCGCAGTACTACGACTTCGACGGCAACGGGCAGGTGAGTGTCACCGACGTCGTCGAACTCTTCGAGTCGATCTGAATCGAACCGTCGGAACGAGCTGACGACTCGAGTCGTCGACACTCGATTCGTGGTGGTCGTGACGGTTTTCGTCGGAGCATCGGGGTCTCGAGAGTTCGACAGCCTTGCGCACTCGAGAAAGGAAATACATATTGTCCTTATCTTCAATAATACTTAATAGAACCCAGCTGCATTAAACACTCATGGTGAAACGAAGGACCGTTCTCAAGAACGGGATCGTTATCGGAACGGCCGGCCTGGTTGGGCTGGGTGCCAGTGGCACAGTCACAGTCAGTGCGGATCCACTCGAGACGGACGACGAGCTCTCTGCGGAGACGTCGATAACCGTCAACGAGTTCGAGTCGACGGCGTATCCGGGCCAGAACGAACTCGAGGAGTGGTCCGAACACGTCGCGTTCGAAGACGCCTCGATCACGGATGGCGTCCTTCGACTCGAGTACGACGACGGTGGCTTCCTCGCGAGCAACGTCATGGACGACCTCACCGAGTACTCGCATCTCGTTCTGGTCGTCCGCGGGGACGATGGCGGCGAGGAAGACGACATTCAACTCGAGGTCGGCAGCGTCGAGGGACTGCTCTCGGAGCTGACCGACGACACGATCGAGACGGAGTTCTCGCCGGTCGTGGTCGATCTCGAGGAGATCGGTGTCGATCGGTCGTTCGTCGACGACGTCCAGCTCAACTTCTGGCAGTACGGCAGCGGGGCCGTCGAGATCGAGGAGATCGCGTTCGTCGGCGGACTCGAGGACGATGGCGGTTCCGACTGGGAGAGCGATATTACGGGCGAGACGACCCTCGACGAGTTCTATCCGGAACACGAAGAAGAGGACGTCACGCGAGCCTGGACCGAGTATATCCCGGGCGATCTGAGCGGCGGACACGGAGGTGCCGGCTCGCAGGTCAACTGGCCCGACGAGGAGAAGGCCGTCGAGTTCGACGTCGACCTCGACGCCATCCAGAACAAACACACGAATCAGGACGCCACGCTGACGTTCGACGAAATGGGGACGCAGGCACTCGGCCACGTCCAGCAGTACGAGGCCGAGGGGTTCCCCCGGCAGGCCAGCGCCAAGCTGTTGGCACGACTGTCCTTGCTCCCCGACGACACCGAGGAGTTGACCTACCACAACGAGCCCCAGGAGGTCTGGGACGAGACTGCGGGGCCGGTCGCGGCGACGAACGATCCCGACCAGCTCATTCAGGACCCGTGGCCACCGGACGCCCGTGACTACGTTCCCGATGAGGTCGCGATCCGCGACCGTGCCCACGACCAGCCCCAACACGAGGACCAGGAGGGGTGGACCACGGCCGACAACCTTCCCGACGATCGGTACTACGACGACGACAACCCGATCCACGACATCGCAGACGGGATTCACCCGGCGACGGGTGACTCACTCGGCGGCGACGGTTTCACGGCCAACGCCCCGATGGAAGTCGAGGCGAAGATCCACGTCGAGAACGACGGCTTCTGGTATCAGGTTCTAAACTTCAAGAACACCAGTTCGGTTCCGTACCACCTCAACGCTGCAGTCGTCATGTGGATCGGACCCATGGGGGCGAACGGCGACCTGCGAACTGGCCACTACAACAACGAACAGCGCCCGCAGCCGGGCTACGGCCACCCACAGCGAGACATCATCACCGTCTCTCACGACGAGGAACGCGGTCTCGCCGCGTACGCCGTCCGCATCGCCTTCCACGACGAACCATACAACATGCGCACTGCCTACCCGAACCAGCGCTGGAGCCTAGAGCAGGGAACGTCGAGACCCGAGGGCTACTTCGAGACGGCCGAGGAACGACAGGAACTCGTCGACACGATGGCCGAGACCTGCCACGTCGAAATCGAGACCGACATGGACCGCAACGACGACCTGCTGGACGCGCTGGATCTGCGCAACCGGATGTCGAACTGAGCGTCTCGAGTCCCCAGGTCGAAATTCGAACTCGAAGCGAGTGATTCGTTTCAAACGATGATCTCTAGAAGAAAATTTTAATACTGTTCTGAGTATATTTACGTCAGATGGGGCTAACCCAGCGACGGCGAGAGATGTCGACACGCCACGAAAACCCGTCGATGGGTTTCGACCGCCGAACGGAGAGCGCAAGCAGTCGAATACGAATACACAGCGACGGTACGACCGACGGATGCCCCTTCAGTTGGGACGATAGTCGTCCTCGGCCCGGCTTACAGTCACATCATTTCAGACACACCAAACCATGACGTCGACAAATCACACGAACACGAACACGAACACGGACGCGACGGAGGACAAGAACGATGATACAGGCGCACTCGCGACGGGACGTCGCCGATTCATGAAGACAGTCGGGGCCGGTGCGCTCGTCGGCTCGCTCGGCCTCGGCTCGACGACGGGAGCGGCGAGTGCCGATATGGATTCGTTCGTCGAGACGGACGGAACGGAGTTCGTCGTCGACGGCGAACCGGTCTACTTCAACGGGACGAACAACTTCTGGATCACCGACGACTCCGCGATGAGCGAAGGGCGCATCGACGACTGTTTCCAGCTGTTCGCCGATCTGGGGATCGACCTCGTTCGAATGTGGGCCCACGGCGAAGCCAAAGAGGGGCCACTCACCCTCCAACCCGAGCCCGGAGAACACAACGAGGAGGCCCTCGAGCTCCACGACTACGCGATCGAGACCGCCAAAGAACACGGCATTCGACTCATCGTCTGTCTCGTCGACAACTGGGAGCACGAAGGCGGGATGCTCCAGTACGCCGAGTGGACCGGCGGGAGCAGTCGCGAGCACTTCTACACGGACGACGAGGCTCGCGACCTCTACATGAACCACGTCGAGACGATCGTCACGCGAGAGAACTCGATTTCGGGCGTCGAGTGGCGCAACGACCCCACGATCATGATGTGGGAACTCGCCAACGAGCCCCGACTCGAGGGCGACGACACCGAAGACGGCGGCGATTTCGAACGCGGTGACGTCGGCGAGCACCGGGAGATCCTCGGAAACTGGTTCACCGACATGTCCGCGTACATCAAAGACCTCGACGACAACCACCTCGTCTCGACGGGGTCGGAAGGTCACTACTACGGTCACTGGAGCGACGACTACCCCTACGGCGACTGGGACGGCCAGGACTACATCGAGCACCACGCGATCGACACGATCGACGCCGCGTCGTTCCACTGGTATCCCGACCACTGGGACATGGAGCTCGATCACGGCACCCAGTGGATCACC
Source organism: Natronoglomus mannanivorans (assembly GCA_025517485.1). Lineage (GTDB taxonomy): Archaea > Halobacteriota > Halobacteria > Halobacteriales > Natrialbaceae > Halomontanus > Halomontanus mannanivorans. Next base: position 321,014 of record JAOPKB010000003.1, read on the forward strand.
GAACACGTCGAGGACGCCCACCAACAACTCGGCAAGCCGGCCTATCTCGGCGAGTTCAACGTCAACATCGACAACGGCCTCGAGACGCGAAACGAGTACCTCGAGGAGTGGTACGACGTCGCCGACGAGGTCGACGCCAACGCCGTCTTGCCGTGGCAGGTCGTCCTCGACGACACCGACGACCACGACGGCTTCCAGCTCTATCAGGACGAGTCCGGCTACCTCATCGAGAACTACGCGGAGGTCGTCGCAGCGAAGAGCGGCGGTTCGAACGGTGGATCCGGCGACGAGCCACCAGCGATCGACGGGACCGTTCCCCAAGACACCACCGGCGACGGCCTCTCCAACGACTTCACTGGGAGTGGATCGACGACCACGACCGACGTGAACGTCTTCTTCGAGAACGTCGATAATCCGGACGTCGCCGACTATCCCCAGTACTACGACTTCGATGGCAACGGCCAGGTGAGCGTCACCGACGTCGTCGAACTCTTCGAGTCGATCTAGGCGACTCGAGGTCGCGACGCTGTGCATCTGGATGTTCGACAGCCTCTCAGACTCTCGAGCCACCGATTCTTCGAGTCGTCTCGTCCGGGTCGTGTCGGACTCTCGAGTTCGTTAGCAGGATGTCGATCGATTCCGACACTCGTCACCGAGATCTGGGAGGAACGGGAGCAGGACACAGTAGACGGAACACGGAAGATGAAACACGGAACGCAACCATGACAGAAAAACACGAACCGACACGACAGACGGACGAACCGACGACTGAAACGACCACGAATGGCCAGTACGGGACGACACGACGACGGGATTTCCTGAAGACAGTCGGAGCAGGCGCGCTCGTCGGCACGCTGGGAACGACGACCGCCAGCGCAGCGCCCGAGATGACCGACTTCGTCGAAACAGATGGGACGGACTTCGTTCTGAACGGACGGCCGATCTACTTCAACGGGACGAATAACTTCTGGATCTCTGATAACCACGCCGACAGGCAACGTGTCGACGACCTGATCGAGCTGTTCGACGAGCTCGGAGTCGACATGCTGCGAACGTGGGCCCACTGTGCGGGTGGGGACGGACACTGCATCCAGCCAGAACTCGGTGTCTACGACGAGGCAGGCCTCCAGCACCTCGATTACATCGTCGCGAAGGCGAAGCAACACGGGATCAGGCTCGTCTTCGGACTGGCGGACAACTGGGACCACGACGGCGGGATTCCACAGTACATCGAGTGGATCGACGACCTCGAGGATCGCGGCGACTTCTACACGACCGAGGCCGGCCGAGAAGCCTATCGGAACCACGTCGAGACGATCCTCACCCGAACGAACACGATCACGGGGATCGAGTACCGCAACGAGCCCGCCATCGCGATGTGGGAACTGTGTAACGAACCGCGTCTCGAGTCAGACGACGCGGCGAACGTCGACGATCCGCAGGCGGCACTCCACGATTGGTTCGCGGACATGTCTGCCTATATCAAAGAACTCGACTCGAATCACCTGGTATCGACCGGTTCAGAGGGCTTTTACACCGAACCGGACGGCGAGAACTGGATGTACGACGACTGGACGGGGTCGGACTACGTCGAGAACCACTCGATCGAGACGATCGACGCCTGTTCGTTCCACATGTACCCCCACTGGTGGCCGGGACTCGGTATCGAGGGGCACTTCGAGGAAGACGACTTCGTGACCTGCGTCGAGTGGATCCAACAACACGTCGTCGATGCCCACGAAGAGATCGGGAAACCCGCCTACTGCGGTGAGTTCAACGTCAACGCCGAGCAGGGACTCGCGGTCAGAAACGAAGCACTCGAGCGGTGGTACGACACGTTCGACGAGTACGACGTCGACGCCACCCTGCCCTGGCAGCTCGTTCTCGAGGATACCGACGACCACGACGGGTTCCAGATCTATCCCAGCGAGTCCGGACACATCGTCGAATCCTACGGCGATGTCGTCGCGGCGAAGACCGGCGGCACCGACGGCGGACCGATCGCCGACGCCGTCTCGCCCGAGACGCTCCGCGTCGGCGAGACGGGCGAGTTCAGCGCGGCCTACTCTACGAGTGGCGGGCAGAGGACCGCAAGCTACGAGTGGGCCTTCGGCGACGGTTCGACGGCGACCGGTGAACTCGTCGGGCACGCGTTCGACGACACCGGCGAGTACGAGGTGACGCTCACGGTGACCGACGACGGTGGTGCGAGCGCCACGAACACCGAGGCGGTCACGGTCGAAGGGATTCCGGAGAACTCGTTCGTCGTCGAAGGTGCCGGCAGACAGGTCCACGAGGACACGAACGAGTTCCACGTCGCCTACGGAACGCAGACGGGCGACTTCGTCGTCGAAGCGAAGGTCGCGACGATGAACTCGACCGATCCGTCGGCCCAAGCCGGGATTGTGGCGCTGGCGGATCTCGAGGCCGACGGCGCGATCGGCGGCGTCGCCGTCTCGCCGAGCGAGGGAACCGAACTCGTCCGGGCGTACGACGAGACGACGGCGACCTGGCGCCAACGGCTGCGCGACGATCGGGCCCCGCCGCTGTGGCTCAGACTCGAGCGCACCGGCGACGTCGTCACGGGCTACGCCTCCGAGGACGGAGAGAACTGGACGGAACTCGAGAGCGGGCAGGTCGACTTCGACGAGGAGGTGTTCCTCGGGCTGTTCGTCAGCAGCAACTCGGCTGGCGATCGCTGTACGGTGCAGTTCGACGACGTTGCCTGGCTCGCCGCTCAGGACTGGGCGCACACTGACGTTGGCGCCGTCGAGGTTCCCGGAAATGCGACGGCTGGGATCGGTGAGGCTGGTGGTGGTGGTGAAAATGGTGACGACAACGGTGACGAACCACCGACGGTCGGCGACTACGAACCCACCGACACGACCGGTGACGGCCTCTCCAACGACTTCACCGGGAGTGGACAGACGACGACCACAGACGTGAACGTCTTCTTCGAGCACGTCGACGATCCCGCTGTCACGGAGTATCCCCAGTACTATGATTTCGACGGCAACGGCCAGGTGAGCGTCACCGACGTCGTCGAGTTGTTTGAGTCGATCTAGGCGACTCGAGACAGCGACGTTCCGATCGACGTGGTCCGACGGGCTGTGCCCGTCGAGCGACCGATGGATTCACACTGGTCGAATCGATTTCGGTGGCACCTCGATCGAATCGTTCGCGAGATATCCGAGGCCATCGGAGACGAATTCGACACGTCTCGAATCGGGCGATCGTGGAGGAGTCGACGGTCGGTGTGATTCTCAACACTATAATATATGATCCGAATAGAGTAAATATTATCTCGTATTGTTTCGATGTGTAGTCTATGGCAGAACGGATCGAGCGGAGTGGCAATAGCCAATCGAGGGGCGAGGAGAGAGCGGAGAGTTACGCGACGCGTCGGACGTTCCTGAAAGCAGCCGGGGTCGGGGCCGGTGGACTCGCACTCGGCGGCGTTCCCGGAACGGTCTCGGCGAACGGTGTCCCGACGCCGCGACTCCAGACCGACGGCAAGTGGATCACGGACCCGCTCGGAAACGAGGTGAAACTCCGCGGGTTCGCGACGGCCAGTCTGGACTACATCGCCTACGACTGGTATCCGTGGTCGGTCAGGGAGATCCTCGAGATGGCGACCGATCACGAAGCGGGCTGGCATCCCAATCACGTCCGACTCCCCTGCGAGAAGGAGGGAATCGACGAGTACGGCGGCATCGAGCCGTTCGTCGAGGAGGTGCTCCGGCCGGCGGTCGACTACCTCGCCGCGAGGAACGTCTACGCGATGATCGACTTCCACCTCATTCGGCCCTACACGCAGGCGGCGACCGAGGACTACAACGAGGCCGAAGATGCGGAGCTGGAGCCGATCGACGACGTAATACGTGAGTTCTGGAACGTCGTCGCGCCCGAGTTCGCCGACGACGAGCACGTCCTCTACGAGCTGTTCAACGAACCGACCTACCCGCTGCAGTGGGGCGAGTATGGACAGACGGTCGACCGCGAGGAGTCTTGGCTGCTCTGGCGTGACGTCGCCCAGCCGTGGGTCGACCTCGTCCGCGAGCACGCACCGGAGACACCGATCGTCATCGGCTCGCCCGACTGGACCTCCGAGACGCAGTTCGCGCCGGCGTATCCATTCGATGGCGAGAACCTGATCTACGCCAGCCACATCTACCCCGCGAACGGCCAGCCCGACGAGTTCGACGAGGAGTACGGCGACCCCGCAGAGGAGGTGCCCGTGGTCGTCACCGAGTTCGGCTGGGACCCCGACGGCGGTCAGATCGACGGCGCGACGACCGCCGAGTGGGGCGCGCCCTTCCGCGAGTGGGCCGAGTCCTACGAGAACATGGGCTGGACGGCGTGGTGTTTCGACGACTCGTGGGCCCCCGCGATGTTCGAGTCACCGCCGGACAACCCCCAGCAAGGGGCGGGCCGCCCCTGGGCGCTCAAGGACGACGAGAATCAACACGGCGGCTACATCAAGTCGTGGCTCGAGGAGACGAAAGACGAGCTGGTTCCGGAGTCGCCGGTCGGAGACGACGTCCCGCCGAACCCACCGGCGGACGTCGGCGTCGTCGACGCAGGCGAAGTCAACGCCCAGATCGGCTGGGAGCCAGCGACGGATCCGGGCGAAGCCGGCCTCTCTCACTACGAGATTTTCCTCGAGGGCGACCACCAGGGACTGGTCCTCCCGAGCGAGGAGCTGACGGCGTCGCTGTCGGGACTGGAGCCGAACTCGAGCTACGAGGTTTCGGTCGTGGCCGTAGACAACGTGGACAACGAGTCCGACCCTGCCACGGTGACGGTCGAGACGATCCCCTACGGCAGTGCGCAGACACCGTTCGACGGCCCGAACGCGGTTCCCGGACGGCTGCCGGCCGAAGACTTCGACGCGGGTGGGCAGGGAATCGCCCACTACAGCACCACGGCCGAAGCCGCGACCGACGTCGACTACCGCGAGAGCGAGACGAGCGTCACGCTCGAGGAGTCTGGCGAGACGGGCTACAACATCGGGCACATCAACGCCGGCGAGTGGTGGGAGTACACCGTCGACGTCGAAGGACCCGGAACCTACGATCTCACGGTTCGGGTCGCCAACGGCTCGAACGCGACCTACGACCCGGCGCTCAGCGTCCACGTCGACCGGGAGGCGGTCGCGAGCACCGTCGTGTGGCCGACGGGCGAGTGGGACGAGTTCACGGAAATCCGCGTCGGGAGCGTCGATCTCTCGGCCGGCGAGCACATCGTCCGCGTGGTCGCCGAGTCCGGCGGCTGGAACTTCGACTGGATCGAGTTCGACGGTGAACCCGGCGACGCACCTGATCCAAAGGAGCCGACAGCACCCGAAGACGTGGACGTCGTCGAGACCACCGCGACGTCGATCGAACTGCACTGGGAGGCGGTTCCCGAGGCCGAGTCCTACAACGTCTCCCTCGAGGGGTCCCTCACAGAGCAGGTCACGGAATCGCAGGTGGTGATCGAGGATCTCGAGCCCGACACGACCTACGAGCTCGGCGTGTCGTCGGTTGCCGGAGAAGCGGAATCAGACTCCGAGACGGTCACTGTCAGTACCCTGCCAGCGGATGGCGAGGGACCGCCGGCGATCGACGGGACACAGCCCGCGGACACGACCGGCGACGGGCTGTACAACGATATTACGGGCAGCGGCTCGACGACGACGACCGACGTGAACGTGTTCTTCGAGCACGTCGACGACCCCGCGGTCGCGGAGTATCCCCAGTACTACGATTTCGACGGCAACGGCCAGGTGAGCGTGACCGACGTCGTCGAGTTGTTCGAGAGTCTCTGAGACGCTCGAGGCAGAATCTCGAGTCACGTTCACGTACTCGGACTCGAACCGAACCCGAACAGCCCCATTTCGATCGGAACGTGGGCGATGGACGTCCCCCGGAATCACGCGTCGGGATCCGCGACGGGTGGAGACACCGAGTGCGGTGGGCGGTACTCGAGTGATCGACGGCGACGAGCGAAACGGACGGTTGGATCGCACCGAGCGAGTGAGCACTAGATGAGAGTTGACGAACACATACATACATTGTCCATTACACACAAACATAACATATCTGTTTGTTCCTCCGAGATCGGCTCACTCGCGGGTCGTTTGGGGTGAATAGTGAACAGACAGCCGATCTTCTATGGAGGACTTCCGTATCCTGCATCCGATGCCGACTCGAGAGGAAGTATCGTACGATTCGTCCAGCTCCGGCAGTAATTGACGGGCCAGAGCGGTGATCGAAGCAAACTATCGGTTCAAATCCGCGATAGAGCACTATTCAATACTGTATTCAATCGTTGTTTGGAACACGTAATCTCTTCACCTCCCAAATAACTCATAATTCATACATACATTTGAAAGTGGTAATTCTTCGAAACGGCTGGCCAGATAACGGCCACACCTCGTCGTCGCTGTCGGTGATCCGAGACGGGCCTCGAGGTGGAGTCGACGACCGTCGAAACGGCTACCGGCCCAATCGATCCGGATCGAACGGGCTCGTCGCTATCGGCGCATCTCCGCGTCGACGGCCGTCCGGATCGCTCGAGCGAGGCCGAGGACGGCGAGAAAGCTGCCGGCGGCGACGATCGCGACGAAGAGGGCGACCCCGAGTGCTCGCGCGCCGAACGCCGAGTGAGCGAACAGCGGCGTGACGAATCGGTAGCCGAAGACGACGAGCAGAACGCCGGCGGAGAGCCGAAGCGAGGCCCGCCAGTACGACCCGTACTCCTCGGGTGAGAGGTTCATGTCCCGACGTGGACACCCCGGGAGGAAAGTCCTGTTCCTGTGAGTGCACGGTGTCGGCGATGGGAACCGTTCCGAAACCACCGTGGACGCACGTTCAGGACCAGCATTCATCTGCCTCGAGAGCGCAGCGAACACCATGACCGGAGACGAAGCCGATCCTGATCTCGAGGGCGTGCTCGGCCGTGCCTGGTCCGACGACCGGGCGTGGGACCTGCTGACGCGACTGACCGAACTGCCCGATCGGATGGGAGGGTCGGCAGACGAGCAACGGGCGGCCGAGATCGTCGGTGATGCGCTTACGGATGCCGGCGTTGACGGCGTTCGAGAGGAGTCGTTCCCGATGCACCACTGGGAACGTGGGACGACCGAGTTCGCCGTCCTCGAACCGGTCGAACGCTCGTTCCCGGCGATCGCACTCCCGTACTCGCCGGCGGGCGACGTCGAGGGACCGATCGTCGACGTCGGCTACGGAACCCCCGAAGAGATCGACGCGGTCGGCGAGGAGCTACAGGGCGCGATCGCGGTAGCGAGTACGACGACGCCGTCGGGCCAGCGGTTCGTCCACCGGATGTAGAAGTTCGGCCACGCGGCGGCTGCGGGCGCGGAGGCGTTCGTCTTCGCCAACCACGTTCCCGGCCAGCTCCCGCCGACCGGCGCGCTCACGTTCGACGCCGAAGCCGCGATGCCCGGCGTCGGCGTGAGCCGCGAGACCCACGACTGGCTGACGGAGTACGCCGAACGGGACGGACGCGCCCGGCTCCGAGTCGACGCGAGAACCACGGACGGGACGAGCCAGAACGTCCACGGCACCGTCGGTCCGGACACCGACGAAGAAGTGCTCGTTGTGGCCCACTACGACGCCCACGATATCAGCGAGGGCGCCCTCGACAACGGCTGTGGCATCGCGACCGTCGTCGGAGCCGCGAAGATCCTCGCCGAACTCCCCGGCCTCGAGTGTCGCGTCAGGATCGCGGGCGTCGGCTGCGAGGAGATCGGATTACTGGGCGCGGAGGCCCTCGCGGAGGAACTCGACCTCGAGGACGTCCGGGTGGTCGTCAACGTCGACGGCGCCGGCCGGTTCCGGGATCTGAAGGCGTACAGCCACGCGTCGGAGTCCCTGGAGCGACTGGTCGATCGGGTGACGAGCGAGGTCGGCCAGCCGGTCGTCCACGAGCCCGATCCGCATCCGTTCAGCGACCACTGGCCGTTTCTGCGACGGGGCGTTCCCGCACTCCAGCTCCACAGCGAGCCGCCCGACGGCGGAGAACGTGGGCGTGGCTGGGGGCACACCGAAGCCGACACTCGAGACAAGGTCGACCGGCGGAACCTGCGGGAGCACGCGATGGTGTCGGCGCTGCTGGTGCGGGCGCTCACCCGACACGAGGTCCCGCGGGTTCCGGCAGACGAACTCCGGGAGGCGTTGCGAAACCAGGAGTACGAGCCGGGAATGTGCGCCGCGGAGATCTGGCCCGAGGAGTGGGAATCGAAGTCAAAATCGGAGTGAGCGGATCGCTGTGCACCGCTTTGCGGACACTCACCCCACCCCATCACGCAACTGCCTCGAGATCCGCGCTGCAGTCCGCTGCTCGGTCCGCCGGCGGTCGAAGATCTCGCGGGCACTCGCGGCGGCCTCGGCGTCGCGTTCGAACGCGAGGTCCGGGTACGCCACGTCGGCCAGAACGAGCGGTTCGGGCGGTGCCGGTGGAACGCCCTCGTGGCCGGGGAGTGGGGCGGGAGCGAGGACGCGGTCGATCTTCTCGAGCGAGGCGTCTCCGGTGCCGATAGCGTGAGCGAGCGAGACCAGACGCCGGACGAGTTCTCGACAGAAGCCGCCGGCGCGGACGGTGACGAGGAGGTAGTCACTCTCGCGCTCGACCTCACCCTCACGATCTGCATCCCGATTCTCGTTTCCACTCTCTCGAACCGCCTCGAGTGTCGGCGCTCGCTCGGTATGGTCGTCGTCCGGCGTGAGGTTGTGAAAGTCGTGAGGTCCGGAGAGGGCCGTGAGTGCGGCGTCGAATCGCTCGTCGTCGACAGTGTCGGGCGGTGCGTGGAGGTGGTAGGTGTAGGTCCGCGAGTCGGCGTGGTGGGTCGCGTGGAAATCCTCGGGCGCGTCGGCGTGAGCCCACGCGCGGACCGTCTCCGGGAGTTGGCTGTTGAGCGCCCGCGGCGTGAGCCAGTCGGGCGCCTCGACAGCGACGGTCTGGGCGAGCGCGGAGACGCCGGCGTCCGTGCGACCGGCGGCGGCGTAGCCTGCCGGTCTGTGGTCGTCGGCGAATACTTCGAGCGCTCGAAGCGCGTCGAAGATCGCGTCCTCGACAGTCGGGACGTCGGGCTGGCGCTGGAAGCCGTAGTAGGGCGTGCCGTCGTAAGCGACGCGAAAGGCGCGCATCGACGTACTCGTCGAAGACGAGGTCGCAGTCGGCATCGTCTCGAGACACGTCCCTGTGGGTGTTAGATGCGTCGTTCGTGGCGGGTGGTCGAGGTCGTTCCCGTCGATCACCAACGACCGATCACCGCTCGTCCGGCTGATCGATATTGTGGCGAGCGTCGCCGATCGGGAGGTGCATCTCCTCCCAGTCACTCGGGAGAACCGGTCCCTCGAGCAGCGGGTCGTCCGTCTCCATCATCCACTCGAGGAGGTCGTCCCGGAGCCGCTCGCGAACGTCCTCGAAGGCGGGGTCGTCAGCGAGGTTCTCGCGTTCGCCGGGGTCGGACTCGAGGTCGTACAGTTCCACGTAGGGCCGTTGCTCGCCGTAGTACTCCTCCTGAAACTCGCGGCCGGCGGCGCTGGCGTAGATGTCGGTGGTCATGTAGACCAGCGGCAGGTGCCAGAAGTTCCGGACGTACTTCCAGCGGTCCGTCCTGACGGCCCGGATCGGGTTGTAGCGGTCGTGCCAGGTCATGCCGGCGAAAATTCGCTCGCGGGGTTCGTACGTCGACCCGTCGTCGAGCACGAGCGACGCGAAACTCCTTCCGGAGATGTCGTCGGGAACCGGGACGTCCGCAACCTCGAGGAGCGTCGCGAAGACGTCGACGTTGCTCACCAGTTCGTCGCGGACCTGCGAGTCGACGACGCCGGGATAGCGCATCAAGAGCGCCGCTTCGATCCCCGCGTCGAAACAACAGCCCTTCGCTCGCGGGAATGCCAGGCCGTGTTCGGTCGTGAAGACGACGAGCGTCTCCTCGGTGAGTCCGGCCGTCTCGAGGGCCTCGAGTATCGTGCCGACGCCGTCGTCGATCGCCTCGAGCATGCCCTCCATCTCGGCGGTATCGGCACGGACACCGGGTCGGTCGGGGAGAAAGGAGAGGGGTTCGACGTCCTCGGAATCGGGCGGATCGTAGCGGTCGGCGTCGAAGCCGAAGCCGCCGTTCTCCTCGACGCGGTGGCACTCGAAGAAGCCGACGGAGGCGAAGAAGGGGTCCTCGGTATCGGTCGCGTGGTCTCCCTCGGCGAGCATCGTCGCGAACTCGTCGGCGACGTCGCGAGCGCGAGCCTGCTCGTGGACGCTCGTCGGTGCGTCGGCGGTGAGTGCGTCCTCGGCGTGGATCCGGTCGTAGCCGAGTCGGTCCGGATATCGAGTGACGTGCTGGAGGCCGAAGAGGTGAGTGTCGTAGCCCGCCTCGGAGAGGTACTCGGGGAGCAGACGTTCGTCGGGACCGAGCTCCCAGTCGCCGTGTGCCAAACCCATGAGACCGTTCTCGTGGGGGTGGTTCCCCGTCATGAGGCTGGCCCGACTGGGCGAACACTGTGGTGCAGTGACGAAGTGGCGGTCGAATCGGGCCCCCTCCGACGCGAGCAGGTCGAGTTGTGGCGTCTCTGCGCCGGCCCCGTAGCACCCGAGGTACTTGCCGAGGTCGTGACAGTGGATCAGGACGATGTTCGGAACAGTCATCGGAGTCATCTACGGTCTGGAGCGGGTAATGTGTAATTCAGCGAACGACGAATATACAGACGAGACCGTCTCTCTCGAGTGAATTCGACAATACAGCACGACGAGCGATCTTCGTGAACGGCCTGCATACTCCGGGGTGGTGGCCTTCCCCGCAACCGGTGGATGTGTGCCTACAATGGCCGAGTCTTCTGCTAGTGACTCCGGAGCATCACATGAGACTGTGCGGAACGTGGCCCTCATCGTGCTCGATACCGCTCGAGCGACGAACATCGGCGGACACGCCTCGTCTGGCGATCGAGGCGAGTCGAGTTCGGCTTCGACCGCGACGTTCGAGAGTATCGACGAACGGACGATGCCGGCGCTCACCTCGATCGCCGACGACGGAACGGCGTTCGAACGGGCGTTCGCGACCGCCCCGTGGACGCTTCCCTCCCACGCGTCGATGTTTACCGGAACTTACCCGTCCGAACACGGCGCTCACGGCGGACACACTTATCTCACCGACACCCTCCGGACGCTGCCGGAGGCGTTCGCCGACGCCGGCTACGAGACCGTCGGCGTCTCGAACAACACCTGGATCACCGACGAGTTCGGCTTCGACCGCGGTTTCGACACCCTTCGGCGGGGCTGGCAGTACGTCCAGTCCGACGTCGACATGGGAACCGTCATCCGCGCGGAGTACCTCGGCGGCAAGATTCGGGCCGCGCGAGAGCGACTCTTCGAGGGCAATCCACTCGTCAACACTGCCAACATCGTCTACAGCGAACTCCTGCAACCGACCCACGACGACGGCGCCGAACGCACGACCGAGTGGGTCGGCGACTGGCTCCGAAATCGGGAGGACGATCGGCCGTTCTTCCTCTTTTGTAACTACATCGAACCCCACGTCGAGTACAAGCCGGCCCGCGAGTACGCCGAGCCGTTCCTCCCCGAAGACGGGAGCTACGAGGAGGCCCTCGAGATCCGACAGGACCCACGGGCCTACGACGTCGGCGACTACGAGATCACCGATCGGGAGTTCGACCTTCTCCGGGCGCTGTACCGGGGCGAACAGGCCTACGTCGACGACCACATCGCGACGCTCCGAGACCACCTCGAGGCGACCGGCGAGTGGGAAGACACCCTCGTCGTGATCTGTGGCGACCACGGCGAACACGTCGGCGAGCACGATTTCTTCGGCCACCAGTACAACCTCTACGACACCCTGCTCCACGTCCCGCTGGTCTGTCACGGCGGCCCGTTCACCGACGGCGGTCGTCGCGAGGACCTCGTCCAGTTGCTCGACCTCCCCGCGACGCTGTGCGAGGCGGCCGGCTTCAGCGACCCAACACTGGACGCACAGGGACGGAGCCGATCGTTTCACCCGACGACGGACGACCGCCCGCGCGAGGCAATCTTCGCCGAGTACGTCGCCCCCCAGCCATCGATCGAACGCCTCGAGGCGCGATTCGGCGAGGGCGAACTTCCCGACCGCGTCTACGAGTTCGACAGAAAACTGCGGACGATCCGGACGCCAGAGGAGAAGTACGTCGTCGGCGACGACGGCTTCGAACGGTTGCACGATCTCGAGACCGACCCGTTAGAAGAGACCGATCTCTCCCAGGAGAAAACCGATCGAACCGAGGCGCTCGGCCAGCGTCTCGAGGCCCACTTCGAGGGAATCACCGACGATACGGAGACGGGAAGCGTCGCGATGCGGGATTCGACGAAAGAGCGGTTGGCCGATCTGGGGTACTTGTGACGATCGTCGGAGGACGGCGTACTCGACGCCGTCGTTGAGTGTAATATGTGGTTGCACACCGTAGAAAGAGACGTGCGACGGGCTGCGCAACTCTCGATGTTCTCGCTGTGGAAGACGTTCGAGCGCGATCGGTTCCAGTCAATTCTCGTTTTCGGGACCCAGATAAGCTCCGCACGATCACGTTACGAACTCAGGAAGTTCCTCGGTGAGCCGTGGTTGTACCGCCTGTTCACGCCGGACACGATTCGGGAAGCGACTGTCTGTTCTGGCTGGAACGTCGTCGACGTGAACCGCGGGACCGGCGACGGAGACGGAGACGGAGACGGGGCCCATCACTACAGACTCGCGCTGAGAAAGTGCTGACGCGAATTCCTCGAGAGCGGGTCTGTTTAAATGCCAAACCGGTGAGTTTTCGTGTCTGTGCCAGATGGAGGACCACACATTGGTTACCTGTCAAATCGAAAGTTCGAAATCAGTCGTCAATAGACGTGTCCTCAATCTATTTTAGTGAAGACCGACAATAGTTTGATACCAATGGATGTCGAGACTCTCGTACAGGTTCTAACCCGCCGAGGGATTCCACGAGGCCAAATCACGCTCTTCAAAGAGCTCTACGAGCGTGACGGTGAATTTGTATCCAGTAGTGAACTCATAAACCGAATACGCTGGGGTGATGAGGAACGTTTTCCAGGTGTATTGAGGGCTTTTGGAACACGAATTAATGCAACAGAAGGGATTGTCGGAAAGCCGGGTATAGAGGCGTTCTTAGAACGGGAGCGGATAGATGGAGATCTTCACTATCGACTACGACCAGAAGCGAAAGAGGCGATAGAAGAGGTGGATGTTCTGATCGACACTATCAATCAACACTCACTGACTGAGTTACTCAAGCCGGGTACCCGAATAGAAAAAGGAGAACTCGTTCTGAACGACGAATAGCTCCACAAATGGCGTTCTTCACGCTGAATTTATCTATCCGTGTTTACAAATCACTTGTCTCATCAACGGTGTATTTCAACAGAGTCCCGAGAAAAGGGACGTGGTCGCGACCTCACACACTCACGCGACGTTCACAGCCTCGGGAACGTGCTCCTCGAGGAACCCGACGACCTCGTCGCCGCCCTGAAACCCCTCCGCGAGTCGGGCGACTTCCGCGCCGTCGCGAAAGACGACGAGCGTGGGGACCGACCGGATGTCGAACCGATCGACGAGTTCGATGTCGTCCCCGGGATTGACCATCCCGACGGCGGCGTCCGTCGCTCGAGCGACGTTCCCCAGGACCGGTTCCATCGCCTGGCACATCGCACACCCCGACGTGTAGAACTCGACGAGCGCGACGTCGTGGTCGGAGACGAAGCGCTCGAGGGCCTCGCCGTCGTCTAGGTGGGTCGGTTTCGCGGTGGTGTCGGCCATACCGGTGCTAGTCGACCGTCGCGGAAAGCGGTGTCGCCGACGGTCGCCTGCGTTCCACGGATTCGGTCGAATTCGTTGGATCTGCACTCGAGTACGCCAGTGAAGAGTCGGATCCGAAGCTCGAGCGGGTCCGAACACGGTGAATCGAACCGACGCTGACGACTACTCGAACGTCCCCGGAACCCACTTCCGATTCGGATCGTCCGTCTCCTCCATCCACTCGACGAGTCGCTCCTGCATCGCCTCGCGAGCGTCGTCGTATCCGGGGTGGTCGATCAGGTTCTGGAGTTCTGCGGGGTCGGCCTCGAGGTCGTACAGTTCGTTCCTGTCGGGGCCGTTGTAGACGAACTTGTACTCCCCAGTGCGGACCATCCGCTGGGTGTAGAGGCCGAACTCGTCGCCGTGGTACTGAGCGAAGACGCTGTCGGGGCGGCTGTCGTCGGTGTCGTCCCCGTTTTCGCCGTCACTTCCCTCACCCTCGAGCAACGGCACCAGACTCCGGGTATCGAACCCCTCCGGAATCGCGACGTCGGCCATCTCGAGGAACGTCGGGGCGAGGTCGTGGAGGTGCACGGGCCGCTCACAGACCGATCCCGCCTCGACGACCCCCGGCCAGCGCACCTGGAGCGGGATCCGATAGGTGTCGTCGTACATCAACGGCCCCTTGTTGAACTGGCGGTGGTTCCCGACGAAGTCGCCGTGGTCTGCGGCGTGGATCACGGCGGTTTCGTCGGCCAGTCCCGCCCCCTCGAGCGCATCGAGCACGCGCTCGAGTTGGTCGTCGATCATCGTCACGAACCCCCAGTACTTCGCGGCCGCCTCGGCCCAGGTGTCCCAGTCGAACTCGCGGACGCCGCGGTAGTCGACGAACTCCTCGTGGACCGCGGGCTTGCCGTCGAAGGTCTCCGCGTAGGTATCCCAGGGGTCGATCTCGTCCGGGTCGTACATCGAGGCGTAGGGCTCGGGAACGACGTAGGGATGGTGGGGGCCGTAGAAGTCCGCCCGGTGGAAGAAGGGCGCGTCGGTATCGCCGTCGGCGTGGGCTTCGATCGCGTCGATCGTTCGATCCGCCAGAAACGCCGCCCGCGTCGCCTCGACGTCGACGGGCGTCGTCGCGGCGACGAAGGTCCCGGTACTGGTGTGGATTTCGTCCTCGAGATCGGTTTCATCGACCGGCGTGCCGAGGTCTGCGCGGTACTCGCGAAACGCTTCGTCGATGTCGTCGTGGTGTTTGTCGCTGCCGCCGAGGTACTCGAAGCCGAACGTCTCGGGGGTCTGGTCGTTGCCGACGTGCCACTTGCCGGTGTAGGTGAGGTCGTAGCCCGCCTCGACCAGTTCCTCCGAGAACGTCGGCAATTCCGTCGGGAGGTTCGCCTGGATCGCGTCGGCCTCGTGGGAGTTGTTCAACATCCCGTGGTTGTGTGGAAAGCGCCCGGTTAGCAACGACGCACGGGCGCTCGTACAGATGCTGATCGGGGTGAACGCCCGCTCGAAGCGCATACCCTCGCTCGAGAGGCGGTCCATGGTCGGCGTTTCGACGGGTGGACCGTCGGCGGCGGAACAGTCGTATCGTTCCTGGTCGGTCAGGACGAGGAGGACGTTCGGACGACTGGAACTGGCGCTCGAGTTGGAACTGGCAGTCATCGAGAGACGCTACATCGCTCCGCCAGTTAACGGTGATTCACGGACGAGTGACCGTCACCGTTGCACGAGTGGGAAGGCGATTGTATCGTTCGGGAGCGAGTCCGAACATGAGACGACCGGTGTAGTGAATCGCTGTGCGAATCGTTCGCCGCAATATGTCTCACGTACGGCACGGTAGTTGGTGTAATACTTATACGGTATTACCTCCTAGTTCGGCGTAGAGATATGCCACGCGTTACCACTAAGGGCCAAGTCACCATCCCGAAGGAAATTCGAGACGCGCTCGGAATCGAACCGGGAGACGAGATCACCTTCGAGGAGGTCGACTCCGACTACAAGATTCGGAAGAAAGAACCGACCACAGCGGACGGCGAAGACCCATTCGAGAAATACCGTGGGAGCGCCGACAGTACCCAAACGATGCCCGAACGAATGCGTCGACTCCGCGGGGAATACCCCCGAAACGTCGGAGACGAGAACGACGACGAGAACTCGAGGTCGAACGCGTGACGACAGCGGTCGACACGAACACTCTTCTCGCGCTTCTCTACGACGACGACTTCAGTGACGAAAGCGAAGCGGAACTTCGGCGTGCGTACCAGGAAGGACGGGTCGTCATCACGAGGATCGTGTACGCCGAACTCGCAGCGGACGGTCACTTCGAGACCGCAGCCGAACTCGATCAGTTCCTCGAGGATCTCAGTATTCAACTCGTCGAGCCGTCGCAGAAGGCACTGTTCCGAGCGGGTGAGCGATTCCGGCGATACGCCAAACGGCGGCCCGATGGGCTTCAGTGTCCGTCTTGTGGGACGAAACAGACAGTACAGTGCGAGGAGTGCCGTGACGGTCTGTCACCCCGTCAGCACATCGCTGCGGACTTCGTCATCGGTGGCCACGCAACTGTGGACGGGGATGCGTTGGTCAGCTTCGATACTGGCTTCTACGAGACGTACTACCCGTCGTTGTCCGTCTATCCCGAGTGACTGCACCGGTCTGTCAGGTGAGATCGATTCGGTCTACACTGGTACCGTTCGGCGACGACCCCGTGGGAAGCAGGTCCACACCACCGAAAGGATTCTATCGGACGATTCGATATCCGGATTATGGGCAAGCCCGATGCGCGGGAGATTCCGGACTCGACCGTCGAGGAGATGGTCCGGTCGGTCGAGCCGGATCGAGAGGTCCGGACAGTAACCCCGGCCGAACGGGGCTTCTGTACAGTCTACCGGATCGGGGTTTCGGGTACCGGCGACGAAACGACGCGAGAGCGATACCTGAAGGCCTCGCCCGACGGACAGGCCTGGAGCATCCCGATGGAATCTCGAATCCAGACGGTCCTCGAGTCCCGCTCGTCGATTCCGGTTCCCGAGGTGATCGGCGCCGTCGACGACCACGAGGCCCTTCCGACGCCGTTCTATCTCATGCGCGCGCTGCCCGGCGAAGAACTCGCCTACGAGCGCGTCTGCCGACTCGAGGACGACACGCTCGGGCGGCTCGCTCGAGAGACCGGCGAGTATCTGGGCGAACTGCACTCGATTCCGATCCCGGCGGTCGATCGCTTCGGGAACGTCCGCCACGACGGTCCCGAACTGGCCGGCGGACGGCCCGACGGTGATCCGACGACCCTGGCCGTCGGCAACCCTCGCGAGACCTGGCCAGCCTTCCTGCGCGAATACACCGAGCAGGAACTCGAGCGTCACACCGATTCCCGGTTTTCGGCTCTCACGCCCGAACTGAACCGGTGGATCGAATCGGGCATCGAAGCGCTGGACGGACCGTTCGAACCCGTGCTGGGGCGCAACGACCACGGACTACACAACCTCCTCGTCGATCCCGAAACGGGCGAGATCACGGCGATGCTCGACTGGGGTTACACGCTCGCCGTCCCGGCGGCGTTCGACGTCGAGTTCGCCGTCTACCTCTACAGCGGGGCCTTCCTGGCGGGCCTTCCCGACGTCCCGGACCGTCGGCCACTCGTCCGCGAAGCGATGCTGTCGGGGTATCGGACGACGGCACCGGACCGCGCCGAGGCGGTTTCGACCCCCGAACCGCTCTACGAGGCGATCGCGATGGTCCGCATCATGAACGACTTCGACCACCTGGATTTCCCCGACGGTGCCGAAGCGACCGTGATGGATCGGATCAGGACGGATGCCCGAGCCCTCCTCGACGGAGAACTCGACTGAAAACTCGACGGAGAACGACCCGAATAGTTACGCGTCGAAGTCCTCGAGCGTCGGCCGGTCGTGGTCGCCCGGGAACGCCTCGACTGGAACCTGAATCTGGTCACCCGAGACCATGTCCTTGAGCGTCACCTCGTCGTTCTCTAAGTCCTGTTCGCCGACGATCACCGTCGTCTCCGCGTTGATCGAGTCGGCGTAGTTGAGCTGCGCGCCGAACGAACGCCCGGAGACGTCGGTCTCGACGACGTTCCCGCGCTCGCGGAGATCGCGGGTGATACGGGCGGCCGTCGGTCGGGTGTCGCCGATCTGGAGCACGTAGTAGTCGGTCGAAACCTCCTCGTCGGGCCAGACGCCGGCCCGTTGCATGAGCAACGGCAGGGTCGCGTGCCCCGGCGCGACGCCGACCGCGGGCGTCGGCTGGCCGCCGAAGCTCTCGATCAGGTCGTCGTAGCGACCGCCGCCGAAGACCGACCGCGAGACCTCGCCCGTGGAGTCGAAACACTCGAAGACGACACCCGTGTAGTAGTCCAGCCCCCGCGCGGTTTCCAGGGATATCGTACAGTACTCCCGGGCGCCGAAGTCCTCGGCGGCCGCGAGCACGTTTTGGAGGTTCTCGACGGCGTCGGTGACCGTCTCGGTCTCGGCGAAGTCGACAATCGCCTCGAGGTCACCGGCGGCGACGAGGTCGTCGAACTGGGCGGCCTGATCGGCCGAGAGGCCGGCCGCGACGAGCAGGTCGTGGTACTCCACCCGCTCGATCTTGTCGGATTTGTCGACCGCGCGGATCGCCGCCTCGGTGTCGACGTCGGCGTCGAACGTCTCGAGGACGCCACCCAGAATGTCGCGGTGAGAGATACGGAACTCGAAGTGCTCGCCGGTCAGCCCGAGGCCGGTGAGGGCGTCGGCGGCCCACGCTAGGATCTCGGCGTCGGCTTCGGGTTCCGAGGAACCGAAGATGTCGACGTTGGTCTGGTAGAACTCGCGCTGGCGGCCCTGCTGGACCTGCTCGTAGCGCCAGAACGGACGGGTCGAGAACCACTTGATCGGCTTCGAGAGCGCCTGCTGTTTGGCGACGACCATCCGCGCGACCGTCGGCGTCAGTTCCGGGGTGAGCGTGACGTGGCGACCGCCCTGATCCTCGAAGGCATACAGTTCGTCGACGATCTCGTCACCGCTCTTGTCTGTCCACATCGCCGCCCGCTCGACGGCCGGTGTGGCGATTTCGCGAAACCCGTACTGACGGGCCGTCTCCTCTAACCCGTTGATCGTGGCCCGGCGGGCAGCCATCTCGCCGGGATAGAAGTCTCGAAAACCCTTGATTCGGTCGTACATAGCCGTTCGTTCGGCCACGGGGCACTTCTATGCTTTCGTTCGGCCGAACGACGCCGGCGAACGTTTGGTTCGAGTCGAATTAGCATTAGTTGCAGCCACTGGCTCGAGAGACGGTCCCGTAGTTTGATGAGAACTGCCGCCAACTGACGGCCATATGCAACGGACCGCGGACGACCTACAGAACGACTGGCTGGCCGACCTCGGCCAGCGGCTCCCGATATCGCCGCTGTCGGCGCTCGGGTTCGTCCTCGCGGTCGTCATCGGGGTCCGGGTCGCCTCCCAGACCGTCGTGAGTCTGGCGCTGCTCGAGAGTGTCTTCCCGTTTCTGGCCGCGACAGCGGTGGTCGTCGCGGATCGCTGGCTCGTCGAGAACGACGTCGGAACTCGCGACCGGATCACCGTCTTCGCGTACGGCCTCGGCGGCTTCCTCGCCGCCGCCCTCGTCACCGCCCTCCACGTCCACGTCATGAATTTACACGGGACCTCCGTCCCCCAGCCGCTGTACCTGACGCTGATGAGTGGCACCGTCGGCGTCGCCGCCGGCACCGTCGCTGGCATCTACGAGATTCGCCAGCGGACGGCCGTTCGTGAAGCCAGACGGCAAAGCGCCCGACTCGAGGAGTTCGCCGCGGTCGTCAGCCACGACCTGCGGAACCCGCTCAGCGTCGCTCAGGGACGACTCCGCGAGACGTATCGAACCGGCGATCCGGACCACCTGAAGGCGGTCGACGGTGCGCTCGACCGGATGGACGAACTCATCGAGGAGTCGCTGTCGGTCGCCCGAAGCGGCACGCACGTCGAGGATCCCGAGGAAATTCCGCTGGTTGAACTCGCGAGCGACGCCTGGGAGTCGGTCGACACGGGCGAGGCGAGATTCGAGACGGCCGGCGATCGACTCGTCCACGTCGACTACACGCGAGCGAAGAACCTCTTCGAGAACCTCTATCGAAACGCGGTCGAACACGGCGGTGACGACGTGACCGTCCGCGTCGGCGCCTGCAAATACGGGTTCTTCGTCGAAGACGACGGGCCGGGGATCCCCGCGGACGAGCGATCGGCGGTCCTCGAGCAGGGGTACTCGACCGGTTCGCAGGGCTCCGGGCTCGGCCTCGCGATCGTTCGCGCGATCGCCGACGCCCACAGCTGGGACGTGACCGTCACCGAGAGTCCGGCCGGTGGCGCGCGGTTCGAGTTCCGACGCGGATGAAGGAGGAGTCGACACTCGACGCCAAGCGAGCGAACAGCCACAAACGTGTGCACCGTCCCTATCGAACGCCGGTCACGTGCGTCTGTTCGTGATCCGGGAAGTACTCCGCGATCGCACTCTGCCCCTCTTGCTCGGCGATGATCGCTCGCAACTCCGCCTCGTAGTCCGCGCGAGTGATCTGCTCGCTCGGTCCCACCGTGACGTCGAGGGTCTCCTCG
This sequence comes from Natronoglomus mannanivorans, assembly GCA_025517485.1. GTDB lineage: Archaea > Halobacteriota > Halobacteria > Halobacteriales > Natrialbaceae > Halomontanus > Halomontanus mannanivorans. The sequence continues at coordinate 341,408 of JAOPKB010000003.1, forward strand.
ACCAGTCGATCGACAGCCGTCCGACCGAACCCCGACAGCGGTGCGATGTAATCGACGCCGTGTCGATCCTCGAGACTCTGAGCCTGTGCCCGCGAGACCGTCGGCACGCGGTCGTCACGTCTGGTGCCGTCGGCGACCGCGTCGAACGCCTGATCGGCAGCCGTCTCGAGGGCGTGCTGGTGGACCAGCTGGATGCCGTTGCGGGGAAAGCCGTCCTCGCGAATGCGGTCGACCGCCTCGTGGGCGACGTCGGGATCGAGCTCGAGGCGGTCGAAGTCGAAGCCGGTCGCTTCGGCGGTCGCTCGAGCGTGTTGCCAGTCGTCGGTGATCCCGAAGTGAGCCGTCTGGAGCGTTACGTCGTAGAACTCCGACAGGAGGAGTGCCGCGAGCGTCGAGTCTTTGCCACCGCTGTAGAGCAATCCGAGCCGCATCGGATCAGCGCCGGCGGATGTCGAAGCTCTGCTTCTCGGGTTTGAGTTCGTTGAGCAGTTGCTTCATCTTCGAGTCGTCGATCTGACCTTGAAGACGACCGCTCTGGGCGAGCGCGACGACCTGTTGTTCGACCTTCTCGCCGAACTGGGGCTTGCTCATCTTCACCGTGTTGAGTCGTTTCCGGGCGTCGTCGGTGAGGTGCTGTCGGAGCACGGCCTTCTTCTGGGCCTCCGCCTGTTGCTGGGCCGCTTCTTGCTTTGCTCTGGCGTCTTCGCCCTGCTGGGACTCCGCTTGTTCCTGGAGCTGTTCCATCTTCTTCTGTCGAAGCTCCTCTAAGTCGTCGTCGGGACTGTCGCTCATAGATCACTGTTGTTTCGCACGGGGGAAAATGATTACGGACGGAGAGTCGTCGGGTGGTGTCAGCTCGACAGCCGTCTACGCGTAGCGCTCGAGGTCCGGTCGGTCGAGATCCGCGAGAACCTCGCCCGCGGTGTCGTCGAGGAGACTGCGTCCCTCGGCGGTGATTCGGCGACCTTCACCGTCTGCGGTCTCGACGAGGTCTTCCTCCTCGAGTTGCTGGAGGATGGTCCGGATGAGGTTGCGCGAGCCGTCGGCACGGCGGTCGGGAGCGACCTGGTAGCGGTTCGAGCCGTTCTTGGAGCCGCCGTACTCGGTGGCGAGTCGTTCGACGCCGACGGGGCCGGTGTCGGCGACCTTGCGGAGGAGGCTGGCGGCGCGGATTGCCCAGAAGTTCTCCTGTTCGGGTGGCAGGTCTCGGTTGACGCCGGTCTTGGTGAACTGTGCCCAGTCGGGTTCGTCGAGTCGGTCCTCGAGGTCCTCGGCGACTGCCTCGAGCAAGGCATCCACCGGAACGTCGTACATCGTAGCCATTGGCGTTTCGTTCCCTGCGGCGGCATTTAAGGGCATCGTTGTCCTCTCGCTCGTGTTGGGCCAGAGCGTGTCGAGAGAAGCGAAAAGCGTGCGGACGTCGAATGCTTCCGGTTGGCTTTTCGCGCTGGACTCGAAACGGCCGGTATGGACGAACGCGCCGCACTGGCGCTGTTGGAGACGGAACTCGGCCCCGCCGGCGACGACGCCGCCGTCGTCGACGGGCAGGTGATGACGACGGACATGCTCCACGAGACGACGGACTTTCCAGCGGGGACGACCCGTTACACGGCGGGCTGGCGATCCGTCGGCGCCTCGCTGTCGGACGTCGCCGCGATGGGTGCCGAGGCGACGGCAGCGGTCGCCGCCTACGCCGCACCCACGTTCGACCGCGCGGAACTCGAGGCGTTCGTTCGCGGTGCGAGCGACGTCTGCGAGGCGGTCGGCGCGGAGTACGTCGGCGGCGATCTCGACGATCACACCGAGTTCACCGTCGCGACGACCGCGCTCGGTCGGACGGACGCGCCGGTGTTTCGCAGCGGTGCCCGACCCGGTGACGCGGTCTGTGTCACCGGCACGCTAGGTCGAAGCGCCGCCGCCCTCGAGCTGTTCGAGCGGGGCGACCTCGAGCGCGCGAACGAGCTGTTCCGGTTCGAGCCGCGAGTCGCGGCGGGACGGGCGATCGCCGCGTACGCGACCGCGATGATGGACTCGAGCGACGGGCTCGCCCGCTCGCTGCACCAGCTGTCGGAAGCTAGCAGCCGCGAGTGTGAGTACGAGTGCGGGTTCGCCGTCGAATCGGACCCGCTCCCCATCGACGACAGCGTCCGCGAGGTGACCGAGGACGAGGCGGCGGCCCTCGAGTTGGCGACGACCTTCGGCGAGGACTTCGAACTCGTGTTCACGGTGCCCGAGGACGCCATCGCGGAGCTCACGGAGGAAGTCGACGTTCCGGTGACGGTGATCGGGTCGGTCCTCGAGTCGGCGGAGATCACGCTCGATGGCGAGACGCTGGCCGATCGCGGATACACGCATTGAGCGAGTCCCAAATCGATGCGAAACGGTGGGTGAAAGAGAGAGACAGAGAGGACCCGATCAGCCGACGATTTCGATCGGTACCGGCATGAAACAGAGCACGCCGAGTCCGAACGTGACGAGCCCCAGTACCACCCGACCGGTCCCCAGCCGTTCGTCGTTGACCGGTCTCGCAGGGCCGACGTGTGCGAGGTAGGCTGCGAACAGTCCCCAGAAGAACCAGACGAACACCGAGTGACCGCTGTAGTCGGCGACGTAGTAGAGGTAGCCAGCCAGCGCGAACAGAACGCCGGGAACGAGACTCGCGATCGTCTCCTGATACTCGCGGGTCATCGCCCGAAGGATGTGCCCGCCGTCGAGTTGACCGACCGGGATCATGTTCAGGAAGGTGACGAACATCCCGACCCAGCCGCCGATGACGACCGGGTTCACGACCGTCGTCGGGTCGTCGCGATACAGCGGTTGATCGAACGCCGCCGCGAGCAACTCGAGTAAGGGCGGATAGCCGAGGCTGATCGAGATCGCGTTCGGATCGTCGACGAGTTCCTGCGGGGCGGTGACCGGATCGAGGTGAAGTCCGACGATCGTGACGAGGATCGTCGCGATCAGTCCCGCCAGCGGCCCGGCGACGCCGATGTCGAACAGGGCCTTTCGGTCGGGCATCCGGCTCTTGATGCTGATCACCGCACCCATCGTTCCGATCAGCGTCGGCACCGGCAGGAAGTACGGAAGTGAGGCGTCGACCCCGTGGTACCGACTCATGACGTAGTGGCCCATCTCGTGGACGCCGAGGACGCCGAGGATCGCGACGGTAAACGGCCACGCGTGGCGCATCTCGAGGGGGTTCGAGATCGGGTCGATGTAGTACCACTGAGCGCCCGCGAACAGCGTCGAGAGGACCGTCGCGGCGAACAGGACGATGTTCGTCCACGGAATCCCGTCGATGCCGTCGTTTCGGGGTTTCGCGACGATGACGTACTCGCCGTGGCGCATCGTCAACTGCGCCTCGTAGCCCGCGTCGCGAAACTCGGGCCAGAGCCGCCGCATCAACAGTTCGGGTGCGACCATCGGATCGCCGTAGTAGACCAACTCCTCACCGTCGACGCGCGTGTCGTAGACGGAGAACAACGGGTCGATCGTCTCGAGTGGAGGACCGTCGTCAGGTGCGTCCACGTCCATCACCCGCAGTTGGGAAGCCCGTGGTATAAATCGACTGCGTCGAGCGTCGGGGTCCGGAGGGTGGTCGTCTCGAGCGGAGGGCTGACCGGGGCACAGGCTGGTCGGGGGCGACGTTGATCGCACTGAAAATCCGTGCGGGCCGGCGACAGGGGGACCGCGGGGACCAGTCGGGCCGCACGCGCAGGGTGGTGGGTCGAAGACCGGTTGTGGTCGAGGTCGTAGTCGGGACCGGGGTCAGCGGAGTGTTCAGCGGGCGATTCGGAGCTGCAGGGGGTGGGGATTGGTTCAGGACTCGTGATCGTGACAGGGATCAGGCGGGAGCGACGCGCCAGGTGGTCGCACTCGTGTACGACCACTTCTCGATCTCGAGGTCAGTCGCGGAATTCGATAGTTTAACCATGAGCGCACCGATCTCTTTGGGGGACAATCCGACATCGTCGGCGATAAACTTGCCCTTGAAGTAGAGTTCGCCGTCGTCTGCTTTCTCGCGCAGGTAGCGTTTGAGGCGGCGTTCCTTGCTTTCCGTGGAGGGTTGGGCTGTCGTGCTCATCGACAGAAATCCCTATTTCCGGGGACATGTTATAAAGGGAGGTTGGTTTGGTAAGTTTCGGTTGCGTTCATCGCTCGAGTCGGTAACCGAGTTTTGACGCGCTTTTCACGGAAGTTTCACGGCGGCCCGAGATCGTCCGAGACGTTTTAAAAACGAATCTAATACATTATCTCCGACCTGCACAGGTCGTGGAATTTCGTATTTGTGAAACCAAAACATTCGGGGAAGTAACAGTGTCCTGCACGGAACAAACGATCTATTCACGGTCGTGAACCCAGAACTCATCACCGACCGTGACTTCCTTCTTGAACAACGGGACCTCGTCTTTGAGCCGGTCGATACCGTCTTCGACCGTCCGAAACGCCTCTCTGCGGTGGCCTGCGAGGACGACGACGAAGACGATGTCCTCGCCGTCACGAACGACACCCGTCCGGTGGTGCATCTCGACGGCGTACACCCCCTCTCGAGACTCGAGGTCCTCGCGAAGCGCCGCGAGGCGTTCGTCGGCGACGCCCTCGTACTTCTCGAACTCGAGGTACTCCGTCCGGTCGTCGTCGTCGAAGTCTTTCGCACGGACGCGTCCGGTGAACGTGGCGATGGCGCCGGCACGGTCGGCGTGGGGCGACGTCTTGACGCGGTCGACCAGCGATTCGAGAGTCTCGTAGGGTTCGCGTCGCTCGAGTGTGTCGGCGACCGCGTCGCTCTCGAGGTCGGCGACGGCCGGGACCCTCGCGAGGACCTCGGTGACCTCGTCTCCGTCCTCGTCCTCGTCCTCGTTCTCGGTAGCCGTCTCTCGGTCCCCGTCGGAGCCAACGAGAACGCACGGGTACTGCAACTCCGCGACACCGGTGACGACCGCGTAGTCACAGTCCGTCGCGAGCGCATCGAGAGCGTCGCGTACCGAGAGGCCAGTCCCGGAGGCGAGCCAGTCGCCGTCGACACCGAGTTCGTAGGTGACGTCGCCCCCAACGGTCGGTGACGACTGATCGACGGTTGGCGTTCCATCGGCGATCGTGGCGTCGTAGCGGACGACGCCGACACGGCCACGGGTGGAGAGTTCGTCGACGAGTCTGTCCACGGCCCGTTCGAGCGTCTCGCGGTTCGTCCCGCGCCCGATGACTCCGAGTACGTGCATGTACAGAACCTCGTGTGGCCGGGCCTTCTAGGTATCGACACTCGTACTCATCGACGCGTGTGAGTTCGTCTCGAGCACGGTGCCACAGAGTTGGCAACCCTTAAGAACGCATCCCGGTTACACCGCGGTAGTATGAAAGTGGTCGTCTCCATCGGTGGAAGCGTGCTCGTGCCCGAACCCGGCGCGGATCGGGTCGCCGCACACGCCGCCGTCGTCGAAGATCTCGTCGCGGATGGCTGTCGGGTCGGTGCCGTCGTCGGGGGCGGCGGCGTCGCCAGAGAGTACATCGGCGCCGCACGCGATCTCGGCGCGAACGAAATCGAACTCGATCAACTCGGTATCGACGTCACCCGGCTCAACGCCCGCCTGCTCATCGCGGCGCTCGGCGAGGAGTCGGTGACGGCACCCGCAGAGGACTACGAGGAGGCCGGCGAGGCCCTCCGTCGGGGGAACCTCTGTGTCATGGGTGGTGTCGCGCCCGCACAGACGACCGACGCGGTCGGCGCCGCGCTCGCGGAGTACGTCGACGCCGACCTGCTCGTCTACGCCACCAGCGTCTCGGGCGTCTACAGCGACGACCCCAACGAGACCGACGACGCGACGAAGTACGACGAGCTCTCCGCGACGGACCTCGTCGACGCCATCGCCGGCCTCGAGATGAACGCCGGCTCCTCCGCACCCGTCGACCTGCTGGCGGCGAAGATCATCCAGCGCTCGGGGATGCGCACGATCGTTCTCGACGGCACCGATCCCGAGCGGATCGCCCGCGCAGTGAGGTACGGCGACCACGAGGGGACGGACGTCATCCCCGCGGGAGCGGGCGAAGAACCGACCTACTGGGCGGGTGAGGAGACGACGGACGACCACGACAGCGAACTCGAGAGCCAGCAATGAGCGCCGAGAGCCCCGACGACGTCGACGCCGACGAAGAGAGCAAGCGCGCGACGACCTCGAGTCCGTACACCGTCCAGCGCGAGGAAGGCGAGGAACACCACGTCTTCTGGGCCGACGCCGTCGCGGACCGCGTCGAGGAGCGAGAGCCCGACGAGCCGATCGTGATCAAAGGCGGCATCTCGCCGTCGGGCGTCCCCCACCTCGGCAACGTCAACGAGATCATGCGCGGCTACTTCGTCGCCGAGGTCCTGCGCGAACGCGGCCACGAGGTCCGGCAGGTGTTCACCGCCGACGACCGCGACCCGCTGCGGAAGCTGCCGCGGACGCTCTGTGACCTCGAGGGGAACCTCGTCGACCTCGGCGAGGTGAACGCGGGCGCGCTCGGGCGAAATCTGGGATCGCCCTACACCGACATTCCGGACCCGTTCGAGTGCTGTGACTCCTACGGCGACCACTTCTCGAACATCATCCAGAACAGTGCCGACGCCGTCGACGTGCCGATCGAACTCGTCTCAACGACGGAGCTGTACGAGTCGGGGCGACTCGAGGACGTCACCCGGTTCGTCCTCGAGCACCGGGATCGCGCTCGCGAGGTCCTCGCCGAGTATCAGAACAAGGTCGACGAGGACTACGTCCCCTTCAACCCGATCTGCGAGGAGTGTGGCAAGGTGACCGAGACGGTGACGGCGGTCGACGTCGAGGCCGGGACGGTCGACTACCGCTGTACGGACATGGAGGCGGGCGACCAGACGATAACCGGCTGCGGTCACGAGGGTACCGCGACCCTGCGAGAGGGAAAGATGCCCTGGCGCTTCGAGTGGCCCGCCCAGTGGCAGGTTCTGGGCGTCGACTTCGAACCCTTCGGCAAGGACCACGCCGAGGGATCGTGGCCCAGCGGCCAGGACGTCGCCCGGAACGTCCTCGAGATCGAGCCGCCGGTCCCGATGGTCTACGAGTGGTTCACCCTAGACGGCGAGCCGTTCTCCTCTTCGGAGGGAAACGTCATCCTCGTCTCAGACGTCCTCGAACTCCTCGAGCCGGAGGTACTGCGGTACTTCTTCGCGAAGGACCCCTCGAAGGCGCGGGACTTCAGCGTCGAGCGCCTGGACCTGCTGGTCGACGAGTTCGACCGGTTCGAGGCGATTTACTTCGGCGAAGTCGAGGCCAGCGAAGACGAGCAGGCGTTCGCCGAGCGGGTGTATCCGTTAGTCGTCGAGGATCCTCAGGAGGACCGCATCCGTCTGCCCTACACCTTCGCTGCGGTGCTCGGCATGACCGACGATCCCGACCTGCGCGAGGAGATCGCACGACGCGAGGGACACGTCTCCGAGGACGATCCCGAGTGGGCGATCGAAGACGCGCTGGCCCGCGTCGAGCGGGCGCGAAACTGGGCCCGACGGACCGAAAACGAGTTCGACTACGAACTCAAGCGCAGCGAGATCCCCGACCACGAGTTCGACGAGGCGACCGAGGCGGCGCTGGCGGATCTCGCGACGTTCGTCGAGGAGGGCCACGGTCCCGAGGAGATCCAGGGCGAGATCTACGAGGCGGCACGGCGCCACGACGTCCCCGTCGGCGAGTTCTTTTCGGCCGGCTATCGGCTCTTCTTCGACGAGAGTCAGGGGCCCAAACTGGGCCCGTTCCTCTCGAACGTCGATCGGGAGTTCGTCGTCGACCGATTGCGTCGAGAGCGCTAAGCGGATGATACCGTTGCACCCACCTCGGTCTCGTCCCCACCCCAGACAAAAGCCCTTTGAGAACGCCCACCTGAGAGAATAGCAATGGACGACGGTTCTCTCACTGTTGCTGTCTTCGTCGCGTTCATCGAGGCCTACGTCTCGAGTCCGTGGACGTGGGTCTTCGCCGGGATCGCCGCCTACTGGCTCGGTATTATCCTGCTCCGCCAGCGCAATCTCCTGCCGGACTACGTCGGCGCACAGGGACCGATTCTGACGATTCACACGAAACGAGGTCGGGACTTCCTCGACTGGCTCGCCGGCCCGAAACGCTTCTGGCGGGCGTGGGCGAACCTCGGCGTCGGCATCGCGCTCGTCGTGATGGTGAGTATGTTCCTCGTGCTGGTCACCGCCGCCTACGCCGCCCTCCAGACGACCGAGGCGACGGCCGTCCAGCAGCCACGGAACGTCCTCGTCATCCCCGGCGTCAACGACTTCCTGCCGCTGTCGGCGACACCGGGAATCGTCTTCGGGCTCCTCGTCGGCCTCGTCGTCCACGAGGGCGGCCACGGACTGCTCTGTCGCGTCGAGGACATCGACATCGAATCGATGGGCGTCGCGATGCTCGCTGTCCTCCCGATCGGCGCCTTCGTCGAACCCGATCAGGAGAGCCAGCGATCGGCCAGTCGCGGCGGCCAGACCCGGATGTTCGCCGCCGGCGTCACGAACAACTTCGCGGTTACGATCCTCGCGTTCGCACTCCTGTTCGGCCCGATCGCCGGCTCGATCGCCGTCGCCCCCGGCGCGGCCGTCGGCGGCGTCCTCCCCGGTTCACCGGCGGCGGACGCGGGCATCGAAGCGAACGATCGGATCACCGCCATCGAGGGGACGACCGTCGAGAACAACACCGCCCTCGAGTCGACGCTCGCCGAGGACGGACCGGCCGAGATCACGGTCGAACGCAACGGCGAGGAGACGACGACCGTCGATCGGGCGCCGATCGTCACGGCGGCCGTCGAGAACGGGCCGGCGGGTGTCGACGTCGGCGACATGATCGTGGCGGTCGACGGCGATCGCGTCGTCTCCGAACAGGGGCTCCGAGCGGCCGTCGCAGAGACCGAACGGCCGACGCTGACGATCGAGCGGGCTGACGGCGAGACGGTCGAGCGGGCGGTCGCGATCGGCGCGGCGACACAGGTTAGCGACGACCCGCTCGAGGCGGCCGGTGCACCCTCGGGCGCGTCGTTCGTGATCACCTCGTTCGACGGCGAGCGGATCATCTCCAACGGCGACCTCCTCGAGGTACTCGAGGGGACCAGCCCGGACGACGAGGTGGTGGTAGCCGGCTATCACGGCGATGACCGCGTCGAGTACGACGTCACCCTCGCGGACCATCCGCGAGGCGAGCAGGGCTACCTCGGGATTACGCCCACGGCCGGCATCTCCGGGTTCAGCCTGAGCGATACCTTCGGCCTCGAGTTGTATCCCGCCGAGACGTTCCTGGCGGCGCTGGGTGGCGGTGACAGTGATGCATTCGGCGCGCTCGCCGACTCGTTCCTCGGGAAGATCGCCATCGCGTTGTTCCTGCCGATCTTCGCGTTCGCTGGCGACATGCCGTTCAACTTCGCCGGCTTCACCGGCGGAATCCAGAACTTCTACGAGGTTCAGGGCTCGCTGGCCATGTTCGGTGACTGGACGATCTTCATGGTCGCGAACCTGCTATTCTGGACCGGCTGGATCAACGTCCAGCTCGGCTTTTTCAACTGCATTCCGGCGTTCCCGCTCGACGGGGGGCACATCCTCCGGACGAGCACCGAAGCCGTCGTCTCCCGGCTCCCGATCGACGCGAACAGGGGGATGGTCCGCTCAGTGACGACGACGATCGGACTACTGATGCTGGGCAGTTTCCTGCTCATGTTGTTCGGGCCGCAGTTGTTCGGCGGCTGAGCGGGCGGGTCCCGTTTTTGTTCCCGTTTCCGTTCCTGTTCCTCGCTACCGCTCTCGGTATCGATCGCTTCAGACTCGTCTTCACCAGCTCGTATGCCGACCGCTGCCGATCGGATCTCGTGTGAGTCGTGACTCGAGTGACGTCCAGTCTCTCGAGGCCAGCCCGAACCGAAGGAGAGCGATACCCGAAAACGGAGTCGAACTCGAGGGTTACTCGTCGTCGATTCCGTGGCGCTCGTAGAACTCCTCGGGCGTCTCGGTGATGCGTTCGAAGTCGGTCTCGAAGTAGTGTTCGTGGTGGCGAACCAGCTGTTCGACGATCCAGGCGCTGAACTCCTCGTCGAAGCGCCACTCCCCCTCGAGGTGCGGGATTTCGAACCGATCGTCGGTCGAGAAGGCCGCGTAGACGTGGAAGAATCCGAGGATGACGTCGGCGAAGTCGTGTGCCTTCTCCGAGCCTCGTTCGCGACGGTCTTCGAGTTCGTCGTGACCCGCATCGGTGAGTTCGAAGTACTTCCGATCGGGTTCGTCTTCGCGTTCGATTCGCTCGGTCCATCCCTTCTCCTCGAACTTGTAGAGAATGGGATAGACGGATCCATACGACGGCTCCCAGTGCCCCCCACTGAGGTCGCGGATCTCTTTGAGGATCTCGTAGCCGTACCTCGGTTTCTCCTCGAGGAGTTCGAGGACGAGGTAGGCGATCAACCCCTTCGGCGGCCCACTTTTCCGCATGTGATCGATGATTTAAACGGGGATACGTAAAGGGTTTCGGTCAGCAGCAATGCGAGTATGTGCGGTTTAGAGCGACCGAGACGGCCAGATATGGGATCGAATGAGTTCGAATGTCGAAATCTATAATAAATCCTATTAGAAGTAATCGACTGGTCGAATGGATCTGCCGAACGAGTCGACGTGAAACGGGGCGTAGCACTCGCCCATCCTAGTACAGCGCGATCGGGATTCACCGGGGTTCGCTCGAAACGCCGGTCGGTCGGCGACGAAACGGCGATGGTCGTCGACGAACTCGACCCCGCGTACCTCGAGTCCGACGAGAACGCGACGGTGTCGTATCGCGTCTGGGTCGACGGCGCGACGAGTTCGGCGTACGCTCGAGCGGAGGATCGCTCGGGGGCGGTCTCCTACCGGCCAGCGCCCGGCTACGTCTCGTTCGAACCGGGGACGCCGGTCTCGTTGCTCAGCCTCTACGGCGCCGTCGAGACCGTCACCGTCGAACGCCACGACGGGGGCGAACGCTACCGACTCGAGGGAACGGGTGACCTCGACGTCTACGGCAACACCACCGTCGAACTCCTGCTCACCGAGCGTGGCTACGTCGAGTCGTATTCCATCGAAGTGAGAGACGGCAGTCGCATCATCGAATACGAGGGTGGCTTCGAACCCGACGACGACCTCGACCTCGAACTCGAACTCGAGGAACCCGAGTGGCTCGCAGAGGCGAAGGCGGAAATCGAGTCCGAGTGGGAGTGACGTTTCACAGACGAACGCCGACCGGCGGCGTCCGAGGAGCAAACCCGTTCCTTCTTACGGACCCCACCCCAACGCGCGAGCATGGAACGACGGCAACCGCCACAGACCGAAGAGGGCTGGTACGTCCTGCACGACTTCCGGTCGATCGACTGGGACGCCTGGCGCGACGCGCCCGAACGAACCCGAGAACGCGCGATCGAGGAAGGGGTCGACTACCTGACCGCCTGCGAGCGACTCGAGGACGTGAGCGAGCGCGAAGCCGAAGCCGAGAGCGAGGGCAAAGGTGACTCGGCGACCTACGCCGTCCTCGGGCACAAGGCCGACCTCCTGTTCGTCCACCTGCGACCGTCGATGGCCGACCTCGACGTCCTCGAGCGTCAGTTCGAGGGAACCGCCCTCGCGGCGTTCACCGAGCGGACCGACTCCTACGTCTCGGTGACCGAGGTCTCGGGCTACATGTCCCAAGACTACTTCGACGAGGACGCGGAGGTCGAGGACACCGGGATCGCGCGATACATCCAGTCGCGACTCCATCCGGAGATTCCCGACAGCGAGTACGTCAACTTCTACCCGATGGACAAACGCCGCGGCCCGGAGGACAACTGGTACGACCTGCCCTTCGACGAGCGCGCCGAGCACCTCTCGGCTCACGGCGACATCGGCCGCGACTATGCAGGAAAGGTCACCCAGATCATCACCGGCAGCGTCGGTTTCGACGACCACGAGTGGGGCGTCACCCTCTTCGCCGACGATCCGACCGACATCAAGGACTTGCTCTACGAGATGCGCTTCGACCCGTCGACCTCGCGCTTCGCGGAGTTCGGTCGGTTCCGCTTCGGTCGGCGGTTCGCACCCGAGAACCTCGGGGCGTATCTGGCTGGCGAGCCGGTGTCCCAAGAGGTATCAGACGGGCACGGTCACGGTCACGGGAGCGGGCACGGACACGGTAGTGCTCACGGACACGGACACACCCACGGCGGCGAAAGCGACGGGCACCACGGCGGGGCGAGTCACGGCCACGAACACGGACACGACCACGGGAGCGAAGCCGAATCCGAGACCGACCACGGCGACGACGTCCGCGGCGAACTCGAGGAGATGGGCGTCTACGCGGGCAAACCCCACGGCGAAGACGTCCACGCGGTCGTCCTCTATTCGGCGGCCGAGCCCGACGAGTTGTTCGAGGAGGTGACCGGCCTCCGTGCGAACTTCGACCACTACGACACGCACGTGAAGACCGCGGTCTACGAGTCCCAGGATCCGGAGTCCGAGACCGCTGTCGTCAGCCTCTGGGAGACCGACCGCGCGGCGAATACGGCCGCGGGATTCCTCGCGGACCTCCCCGAGGTCGTTCGGCAAGCGGGCGACGACGAGACGGATTCCTGGGGCACGATGGGTATGTTCTACACCGTCAAACCGGAACACCGCGAGGACTTCGTCGGGACGTTCGAGGAGGTCGGCGGCGTCTTAGGAGAGATGGATGGCCACCGCAAGACCGACCTGCTGGCCAACCGCGAAAACGAGAACGACATGTTCATCGCCAGTCGCTGGGACTCCCGCGAGGACGCGATGGCCTTCTTCCGCAGCGACGACTTCTCCCAGACCGTCGAGTGGGGTCGAGACGTCCTCGCGGACCGGCCGCGACACGTCTTCCTCGCCTGATCTCGAGTTGTCGGTCGGTTCATCCGGCCAGTGGTCTACGGGGCGGCTTTCATTCGTCTTTCGCCGGGAACTCGCCCGCCGGAACGACCGTACACTCCGGGAGCTCGTTCAACTCCTCTTCCGGCCCCGGTGGGGCGTACACCGCGAGCAGTTTGAGCGTCTCCCAGCCCGTATTCTGGGTGCCGTGTTCGACGCCCTGAGGGACGAAGATCATCTCGCCCGCCGATACGTCTCGGGTATCGCCGTCGACCGTCTGTTCGCCCTCCCCGCTGACGACGTAGAGGACCTCGTCGCTATCGGGATGCGTGTGGAGTTCGTGCCCAGTTCCCGGCTCCAGTTGGACGATCCCCGCGCTGAACCGCTCGGAGCCGTTCACGTCGGGCGAGGCCATCCACTTGATCGTTCCCCAGTCTAACACCTGCGTCGATACGTCTTCGCCGCTCACGAAGTAGTCGTCCGTCATTGGTCCTTTCGTTCTGTGTGAGTATCCATCACCAAATATAATTTTGTACCTCCGAAGAACGGTGAGCGGTCGACCGGCCGAATTCGGTCACGGTCCCCCGACGACGCGGGAGCGACGCACGAGGAATGCCGGAACAGGAATACTGAAGAACTGTCGTGTGTGTTACCGAGTAACTATGAAATTCACGAGAGAAGCGTCGCTCGAGCGACTCGAGGAGACGGTCGAGACCGGCGACCCGATCGTCGGCGCGGGTGCGGGAACGGGAATCTCGGCGAAGTTCGCCGAGCGCGGCGGCGTCGACCTGCTCATCATCTACAACTCCGGGCGCTACCGGATGAACGGACGGGGGTCGCTCGCCGGACTGCTTCCCTACGGCGACGCGAACGAGATCGTCACGGAGATGGGCCACGAGGTGCTGCCGGTCGTCGAAGACACGCCGGTGCTGGCGGGGGTCAACGGAACGGACCCGTTCCGCGATATGGGCGTGTTCATCGAGGACCTGAAACGTCGCGGGTTCTCCGGCGTCCAGAACTTCCCGACGGTGGGGCTCATCGACGAGGACAGCCAGTTCCGGGCGAACTTGGAGGAGACCGGGATGGGCTACGACGAGGAGGTCGAGATGATCCGAGAGGCCCACGAGCGGGGAATGCTCACCTGTCCCTACGTCTTCTCGGAAGCGCAAGCGCGAGAGATGACCGAAGCCGGTGCGGACGTAATCGTCTCGCACATGGGGTTGACCACCTCGGGTGACATCGGTGCCGAAACCGCGATGGACCTCGAGGAAGCGGCGACGGAAGTCCAGGCCCACCACGACGCCGCGACGGCCGTCGACGAGGACGTGATCGTCATCTGTCACGGCGGCCCGATCGCACAACCCGAGGACGCGAAGTACGTCCTGAACAACACCGAGGGCGTCGTCGGGTTCTTCGGCGCGTCCAGCATCGAACGGCTGCCGACCGAGGGCGCGATCGAGAACCAGGCGCGGCAGTTCAAAGAGATCGACTTCTGACCGACCCACATGAGTGTCTTCATCGTCGGTACGCTCGACACGAAGGGAGAAGAGATCGCGTTCGCCCGTGACGTCCTCGAATCCGTGGGCGTGGACGTCCACGTCGTCGACACGGGCGTAATCGGCGAGCCGGCGTTCGAACCCGACACATCGGCCGCTGCGGTCGCCGAGGCGGCCGGCACCGACCTCGAGCAACTCGAGCGCGAGGGCGACCGGGGGCAGGCGATGGAGGCGATGGGCGAGGGTGCGGCCACCCTCGTGGCCCGTCACGACGAGGCGGGAACCCTCGAGGGCGTCCTCGGACTCGGCGGCTCCGGGAATACGTCGGTCGCGACGGCGGCCATGCGAGCGCTGCCCTACGGCGTTCCGAAAGTTATGGTCTCGACGATGGCGTCGGGCGACGTCGAACCGTACGTCGAGGAGCGCGACATCATGATGCTGTACTCGGTCGCCGACATCGAGGGCGTAAACCAGTTGTCCCGACAGGTGATCTCGAACGCCGCGCTCGCGATGGCCGGGATGGTGACCCACGACGTGGACGTCGAGGGGTCGGATCGACCGACGATCGGCCTCACCATGTTCGGCGTCACGACACCGTGCGTGCAGACGGCGCGGGCGCTCCTCGAGGACCGCGGCTACGAGACGATCGTCTTCCACGCGACGGGGTCGGGCGGGCGAGCGATGGAGAACCTCATCGAGGAGGGGATCATCGACGGCGTCCTCGACGTGACGACGACCGAGTGGGCCGACGAACTCGTCGGTGGTGTGCTGAGCGCGGGCCCGGAGCGACTCGACGCCGCCGCCGAACGCGGGATCCCGCAGGTCGTCGCTCCCGGCGCGCTCGATATGGTGAACTTCGGCGCCGAAGACACGGTGCCCGAGGAGTTTCGCGACCGAACGCTCCACGTACACAACCCGCAGGTAACGCTGATGCGAACGACGGCCGAGGAGTGTGCGGAACTCGGACGGATTATCGCCGAGAAACTGACCGCCTCGAGCGGCCCGACCACGCTCGCCTTGCCGCTCCGGGGCGTCTCGATGCTCGACAGCGAGGGCGAGGACTTTCACGACCCCGAGGCCGACGCCGCGCTGTTCGACGCGCTCCGTGAGCACGTCGGCGACGGCGTCGAACTGCTCGAGAGAGACGATCACGTCAATAGCGAGGCGTTCGCGCGAGCGATCGTCGAGCGATTGGACGAGCACATGCGAGGCGCAAACGTAGCCCCGTAGTTGCCGTTCGACGGGCAGACGTCACGCGTGACGTGGTGAGGCCCTAGATCGAAACCGACCGCTTCGTCTCCTCGAGCAGTTCCTGAACGGCCACCGCCTCGCCAGTCTCGCTACTGCGGATCGCCGCCTCGATCAGCGCCATCGACTGGAGGTTGTCCTGGACGTTCGTCGCCATCGGCTCGCCGCCGTCGAGCCAGTCGACGAACTGCTCGATCAGCCACGTGTTGGCCCACTTCTCGCCCCCGTCCCCGTCTCCGTCTCCGTCGAGTGGGATCCGCTCGCCGTTCTCGGGACGGTCGCCGAAGTTCGCCTCCCGATCGGGGTCGTAGCTGTAGGCCTCGAGTTCACGCCCGTCGAGGACGAGCGTCGAGTCCCGACACTCCGCGCGGACGTACTCGTTCCCCCAGCCGTTGAGGCCGACGGCGTTGGTCTTGGCTCCCTCGTAGGTCGCACGCGTGCCGTCCTCGAAGGTCAACTGGACGAGTCCCTGCGCGTCGCCGGCGTACTCGCCCCACTCGGGTGTCCAGGTCTGGGCGTAGAGCGTCTCACACCGAGAGTCGGCGAGATCGGCGAGGATGTCGAGGTGGTGGACCGCACCTTCGACCATCAGCGTGTCCTCGATGTCGTGGCGGAACGCGCCCCAGCTGCCGTAGCTCCGGCAGTTGCAGGTGAACCGACAGACGAGATAGTCGAGCGGGCCGTGCTCGCCCGATCGCAACTGTCGTCGCAGCGTCGTCTTGTCCCGGTCGAAGCGGTGGCTCATCGTCACGCCCATCTTCTTTCCGGCGGCCTCGACTTTCTCGGCGATCCGCACCGACGCCTCGAGGGTGTCGGCGATCGGCTTCTCCGAGAGGATGTGCAGGTCGTGGGCGAGCGCGGCGTCGACGACGTCCTCGTGGAACGCCGGCGGGACGACGATCGTACAGAAATCCGCGTCGTGTTCGGCGAACGCCTCCGCGGCGTCGGTGTAACACGCGTCCTCGCTCACTCCGAGGTGTTCCTGTGCGTTCTCGTGGGCCGACTCGTCGACGTCGACTGCGGCGACGACGTTGACGAGGCCCTCGTCGACGTTCGGCGGCAGAAATTGATCGCACCATCGTCCGCCCTGTCCACCAGTTCCGACCTGAATAACATCGTACGTCACTCGTAATCGAGTGGACCACACGCAGGCACGCGCAAATAGATTTCGTCCTTCGGTCTGTCGGTCTTCCGATCCGAGGAGTCGGCGGCGAGCGGGCGAGAGACCGAGGAATAGAGGAATAGAGGAATAGAGGAATAGCGAAATAGAGAGATCAGGGACTCGAGGCGCCGATGGACAGACGAAAACGGATCTCGTCTCGAGAGCGGGCCTGATCGATCCACGCTGGCTGGCGCGGAGACTATATGGACTCGTCGTAGAAGAAGTAGCCGGCGACGCCAGCCAGCCCGAACGCGAGCGTCAGATACGGCCAGGGGCCGAGGTCACGGTCGGTCAGCGTCGCGTGTCCAGTCACGGCGATCGCGAACCCGACGTGGGCGATCAATGTTGCCGTGAGGAACGTCCAGAGGTCCATCCGAATCTCGAGTATAGATCGAGACCTCGAGTACATAGGCGTCACGATTCCGTCGGTGACAACACAAAGTACACCTGTCGTCGCTTCCGAGTGTGTGAGTGAGATCGTGAACAGACGTGCGTTTCTCGCGACGGTGCCCACGCTCGCGCTGGCTGGCTGTGCCGCTCGGCTGGGGCTGGTCGACCGCGTCGAGGTCACAGGGAAGTACGTCGTCGTCAGCGAGCGCCGAACTGAAAACGGCGAGGGCAACGAATCCGGGGACGACGAACCGATCGAACTGGCCAGACGACGGTACGACCCGACGTCGGGGCCGACCTACGACGGCGAGATTCACGACCGTCTCGCAGACGATATCGGGCCGAACGACCCCTTGAGGATCTCCGAGACGACGAACGAAGCCCTCGGGCAGTCGTTCGGGGTGGTCCGGTACGGAATGCGGGGGTGCGAGTCGATCGACGACGACGCTGGCTGTCGCGACACGTGGCTCTTTCTGGACGACTTCAACGAGATTGAGGTCGGGGACGTCGTCGACGTTCGCTACGGTGACGAAATGTCGGGGATCGTTTCGAGGCGCGAGCAGTGAGGTGATCGAACCGCCGGCTACCCGCCGATCTCGAGTGGCGTCTACGGGCTAGGGGTACGGGCTACGAACGCTCACGAGGAACCGATCGACGGCGGGACCTCGAGGGCGACGAGTTCGTGGCCGGTCTCCCGTTGGTGGTCGTTGCCGATCTGCGTCACTTCCTCGCGTCCGGCGGTCGTTCGTTCGAACGAACAGCCGTTGCACTTCACGAGGAACTGTTTCGGCTGCCCCGAATCGGCAGGTTTCTCTCTGGTATCCATATCTCTGTACTCAGCGACTCGACGCTTGAGGCATTCCCCAAAAGAATTGGGCTCTCGGTTCGCGCCGACTCGGCACAGGACCGATATTCGAGGGTCGTGACGGCTGTCTCCCGGGGCTGTCTCGTGACGTCGGATACGAGCGACTCTCGGGCCGTATGCGACTCGGGCAAAACGTATTTCTCGAGCACCGGCGACGACGTACACATGCCAGGCGCACGCATCGAGAGTGGCGACCGGGTGACGTTGCGAACGCTCGAACGCGAAGACATTCCGTTCCTCCAGCGAGGGTTCGCCAATCCCGAGCTCCGGTACCCGATCGGCAACCAACGACACAAGAATCGGACCGAACTCGAGTCACAGTTCGAGGAGGAAGATCGGGTGCGGTTTCTCGTCTGTCTCGAGGGGGACGCACTCGCGGGGAGCGGGCTCGAGGAGGGTGCAGACGATAGAGAGGGGACAGGCGAGAGTAAAGACGGGGGACGAGCGACACCGACAGACGGAGACGTGACCGACGTGCGACCGATCGGCGTCGTCTCCGTCGCGGGGGTCGACTGGCATCGTCCCGAACTCGCGTTCTGGCTCGCGCCGGAAGTTCAGGGCCGGGGCTACGCGAAAGAGGCCGTCTCGCTCGTCATCGATTACATCTTCCGGGTGTACGAGACGCCCGCCGTCGGTGCTGGCGCCTACGCGTACAACGAGGCCTCCCGCGGGTTACTCGAGTCCCTGGGCTTCACGGAGGAGGGGCGACTCCGCAAGTTTCGGTTCATCGACGGCGAACACCGCGACAGCGTCGAGTACGGGTTGCTTCGAAGCGAGTGGGCCGAGGGGAGTGACGTCGGCAACTGAACGTGCGCCGCCCGTCGGAGTGAGGGCCTTTCTCGAGAGAGACGAAGACGCGTCGTCCACGCCGATCGAACGGTCCGCGGATCTCGCACACAATGTCTTCGGACTGCTCCTATCGCGCGGCGGGGGAGGGGGGGGAGGGTGACGGTCAGTGGCTACTGTCCTGCAGCGATCGAGAGAGTTCGACGAAGTCGTCCGAATCGAGGGGTTTCTCCAGACAGGCGTCTATCTGGTCGCCGATCCCCTCGAGTTTGCGGTCGGCTCCCTGTAGTGACCCCGAGAGAACGACTACGGGTATCTCCGCTATCTCCTCGGTCACCTCCTCGAGTACGTCCTCGCCGTCCATCCGAGGGAGGTGCAAGTCGAGAAGGATCAGATCCGGTCGAGGGGCGTCGTCGTAGTCGCCGGTTCGGCGGAGAAAGTCTATCGCCTCGGACCCGGCAGAGACGGCGTGAACGGTGGGGTCCAGCCGTCCCTCCTTCAACGTCTCTCGTATCAGTCGAACGTCTCCCGGATTGTCCTCGATCAGGAGAAGGGTACCAAAACAGTTTGGAGAGTCCATTAAGTACGTCTCGGGGCCGTCGGGTTTTAAGATTTCTGTCACCATCAGATCTAAATCACCAGATTCTGAGGTTTTTGCACGGATACATAACGAACGTCTGAAAGGAATATCGGATCGATCTGGGCGATCCTGAAATCAGATTCTCGGCAGTGCTGTACCGTCTCGTGGCCTCAGAGTCCGCGACGTCGGTCGTCTCCTCGAGTGAGAGGTGAGTTCCGAGGCAAGCGTTTATAGGTGCATGACAACAGGTGCACCTATGGAACGCTCAGAGCCACCGAATGGGACTTCAGAAGACGTTCGGGCTCTGTTTTCGGCTCTCGATCAGCCATCGGCGCCGTTGACGACCGCCGAAATCGCCGAGGAACTGGCGTGGGCTCGTCCGGTCACACGACAGCGACTGGAAGAGCTATCCGCCGACGGAACCCTGCAGTTCAGACAGCTCCCCGACGACACGCGTGTCTGGTGGCAGTCGGATACGTCCGAACAGACCAGCGAACACGCCGATCGAACGGCGTTCAGCGCCTTCGTGAACGCCGTCGAAGACTACGCGATCTTCGTACTCGAGCCCACCGGCATCGTCGCCAGTTGGAACGACGGCGCAGAACGGATCAAAGGGTACGCGAAGGACGAAATCGTCGGCGAACACGTCTCGACGTTCTACACGGACGCCGACGTCGATGCAGGAGTCCCCGAGGCGAACCTCGAGACCGCGGTGATAGAGGGCCGCGTCGAAGACGAGGGGTGGCGGGTTCGGGCGGACGGCACCCGGTTCTGGGCGAACGTGACGATTACGGCCATCCGTGACGACGACGGCAGGCTACAGGGGTTCACGAAGGTCACTCGCGACATGACTGAACGCCGCGAGTACGAACAGCGACTCCACCAGGAGCGGGATCTCACCGAGCAAATCCTCGAGACCGTCCCGGTCGGGATCGGCTTGCTCACGCCCGACGGGTCGGTCGTCAGGTCGAATCGGCGACTGATCGAGTGGCTGGGTCTCGAGTCCTGGCGGAGAGAGCGAGACAGGGATGAGGACGGGAACAGGAACGGGAACGAGGACGAAGACTGCCACTGGACGCTCCACGACGCCGACGGAGAGCCGGTCCCGACCGACGAGTTGCCGTGGTCGCGGGTCGCCGAAACCGGCGTGGCCGTCCACGATTTCGAGTGTCGAGCCGACCGTCCGGGGGCGGAAACCGGTCCGCGGTGGCTCTCGATCGACGCCACACCGATTGCGGACGGCCACCGGGACGACGATCGGATCGTCGTCTCGGTCGACGACGTCACCGACCGAAAGGAGCGCGAGCGACAACTCCGTCGGGAGTACGACCAGACCGAAAAGTTGCTCCAGACGGCGCCGATCGCGATCTCGGTCACGGACGACAGCGGCGAGATCGTGATGGCGAATCGACGTGCACAGGAGACACTCGATCTCTCCAATGAGGAACTCGTCACACAACTGCAAACTGCCGACGACTGGCAGGTCCGTGATGTAAACGGTGACCCGATCGACCCGACGGAAACGCCGTCGGCACGCGTCCTCGCGAGCGGGGAACCAGTGTTCGACGAGGAGATCAGTATCGAACAGCCCGACGGCGACCGGATCGAGCTCCGTGTCAACGCCGCACCGATTTTCGGTCCGGGCGGAGAGATCGATCGCGTCATTACGACGGGCGAGGAGATCACGGCACTGAAACGGCGCGAACGCCAGCTCGAGCGGCGAAAGGCGGAACTCGAGACCGAGTTGAGCGAGATCCTCGATCGGATCTCCGACGCGTTCTACGCGCTCGACGACGAGTGGCGGTTCACCCACCTCAACGAGTCCGCCGCCGACATTCTCCAGTACTCCGAAGACGAGTTACTCGGTCGGGAGGTCTGGGACGTCTTCCCCGATGCGAAAGCGGGCGTCTACAGAGAGCAGTTCCGGACAGCGATGGAGAGGCAGGAACCGGTCAGCTTCGAGGTGTACGCCGACGCAGTCGAGGCCTGGCTCGAGTTCAACGTCTATCCGTCCGAGTCGGGGCTCTCGATCTACTTCCACGACGTCACCGAACGCGTCGAGCGCGAGCACGCCCTCGAGCGGGCCCAGCGGCGCTTCGAGGCGATCTTCGAGGACCCGAACATCCTCGTCGGCCTGCTCGAACCCGACGGAACGGTCGTCGACATCAACGGGACGGCGATGGAGTACATCGACGCCGATCTCGAGGCGGTGACCGGCGACCCCTTCTGGGAGACGCCGTGGTGGGGCGAGGGAGACGAGGTCGGTGCCGACGTCGAATCGTGGGTCGAGCGTGCGGCGACCGGCGAGTACATCGACTTCGAGGCGGACCTCACGCGGCCGGAGGGTGACCAGTACACACTGAGTGGCAGCTTCAGACCCGTCACGGACGCCGACGGCGAGGTCGTCTCGATCATCGTCTCCGACCGTGACGTCACCGAGCGCCGCGAGTACGAGCGCGCCCTCGAAGAGCGCGAGCGCCAACTCTCGACGCTGATGGAGAACGTCCCCGGCATGGTCTATCGCTGTCGCAACGAACGGGGCTGGCCGATGGAGTTCGTCAGCGACGCCTGTCGCGAGATCACCGGCTACGAGCCCGAAGCCCTCGAGTCGGGTGCGGTGAACTACGGCGAGGACATCATGCTCGAGGCGGACCGCGAGGACGTCTGGGCAGAGATCCAGCAGACAGTCGACGAGGAGGACCTGTTCTCGGTGACCTACCGCATCGAGACCGCCGACGGTGACCGACGGTGGGTTCGATCGTATGGCCGTGGAATCTTCGACGACGAGGGGACGCTCGTGAGTCTCGAGGGAATCGTCGCCGACATCACCGAGCGAAAGCGCCTCGAGACGGAACTCGCGGCGTCCGAACGACGCTACCGGACGTTCGCGGAATACTTCCCGAACGGCGCCGTGGCGCTGTTCGACGACGAACTGGTGTACACGCTGGCGGCCGGACAGGGCTTCGAGGCAGTGCCCGCCGATCCGGAGCGACTCGAGGGCCGTCACCTCCGTGCGGTCTGGGACGACGAGATCGCCGACCAGCTCGAGCCGACGTACCGTGGCGCACTCGCCGGCGAGGAACGATCCGTCGAAATCTCCTACGGGGGTCGAGAGTGGGTCTCTTACGCCGTTCCCGTGACCGACGATCAGGGGACCGTCGTCGCCGGGATGACGATGGTCCAGGACATCACCGAGCGGAAAGAACGCGAGCGAGAGCTCGCCAAGTACGAGACGATCGTCGAGACGATCGACGACGGCATCTACGTGAAAGACGACGATGGGCTGTTCACGATGGTCAACGACGCCTACGCCGAGTTGACCGGCTACGACCGCGAGCAGCTGGTCGGCGCACACGCCTCCCTCGTCGTCGACGAGGACACGATCCAGCAGTCGTCGGCGATGCAAGCGGTGATGGCCGACGAGAACGACGCCGATTCGACGATGGAGGCGATGATCCAGACGGCGGATGGCGAACTCGTGCCGACGGAGGGGACCATCGCGACGATCGAGACCGAGGGCGGTGACGGCGAGGACAACCACGTCGGCGTCGTCCGAGATATCACGGAGCGAAAAGAACGCCAGCGAAAGCTCGAGCAGTCAAACGAACGCTTAGAGCAGTTCGCCTACGCCGCTTCCCACGACCTGCAAGAGCCCCTGCGGATGGTGTCGAGCTATCTCCAGTTGATCGACCGACGGTACGGCGACGAACTCGACGCCGAGGGCGAGGAGTTCCTCGCGTTCGCGGTCGACGGTGCCGACCGAATGCGCAACATGATCGAGGGGTTACTCGAGTACTCGCGGGTCGACACGCGAGGAGATCCGTTCGAACCGGTCGATCTGAACCGTGTTCTCGCGGACGTCCGCGAGGATCTGCAGGTGAAAATCGAGGAACACGACGCCGACGTGACGGTCGGATCGCTCCCCCGTGTCGAGGGTGACAGCGAACAGCTGCGACAGCTCTTCCAGAACCTGGTGGACAACGCGATCGAGTACAGCGGCGAGGAGCCGCCACGGGTTCACGTCGACGCCGAACGCGACGGCGACTGGTGGGAGCTCTCGGTTCGCGACGAGGGAATCGGGATCGACCCGGCCGACGCCGACAGCGTCTTCGAGGTGTTCCAGCGCCTGCACACCCCCGACGAACACGAGGGGACCGGGATCGGGCTCGCATTGTGCAAACGCATCGTCGAGCGCCACGGCGGGGAGATCTGGGTCGACTCCGAGCCGGGCGAGGGATCGACCTTCGCCGTGCGACTCCTCGCAGCCGACGATCGGGATCGTAACCGCTGACACTGCACCCGTTCGAACAGTCCTCGGACGAGTCGGCCCTGGCAACTTCTGGCGGGCTCCCGTTCGACCGCTCGTCTCCCAGTCGAGCATCGCCACTGTCAGCGGGCATACGACCCGTCTTGGACGTCGTTCCGGAGGACGGACTCGGTCTCCGGTTCAGACTGCTCGAGGGAGTTCGACGGGACGGAGCTCGAGTACGATGTCGACGAAGAGTCCACGATCGTTCTCGCCCCCGATCGGCTGTCTCGGACGACGAGAACGCGGAAAACGCTCGACCCGGCGGTTCCGAGAGATCGACGCGAAAAATGACGTCCCTGAACCTTCATACTCGATCGTCGGGAACGTTCGCTATGGAGTTCGGTTACCACACCACGTCGTACGTTTACGAGGGCGCACCGGCACCGGAGCAACCCGTCGCCGAGAAGCTCGTCGATCACGCACAGTTTCTCGAGGCGGGTGGCTTCTCCTGGTTCACGCTGATGGACCACTTCTGGCAGCTTCCGGGCATCGGTCATCCCGACGAGCCGACGCTCGAGTGCTACGCGGGCCTCTCCGCGCTCGCACGGGAGACGGACGAGATGGAGTTATCGGGGCTCGTTACGTGCGTTCACTACCGTAATCCGGCACTGCTGGCGAAGGAAATCGCATCCCTCGACGCGCTTTCGGGCGGGCGCGCACTGCTCTCGATCGGCGCCGGCTGGTTCGACGACGAGTACGAAGCCGCGGGTATCGAGTTCCCCGATCCCGCGACCCGCGTGCGCCAGCTTCGCGACGCGGTCCGGCTCGTCGACGCTGCACTCACACAGGACTCACCGGTGGACTACGACGGGGAGTACTACGACCTCGACGGGTTCTACTGTGAACCCTCCGCTGACGTACCGATTATGATCGGCGGGGGTGGCGAACAGCTCACGCTGCGTGTCACGGCCGAGTACGTGGATCGCTGGAACATCCCGGGCGTCGGCCCCGACACATACGAGCACAAACTCGAGGTGCTCGCAGACCACTGCGAGGAACTCGGCCGCGACGACGACGACATCGAGAAGACCGTGACGGTGAACGCACTTCTGCGGGAGGACTCGGCAGCGGCGAGAGCCGCCTATCGAAGTCACCTCGAGGAAACGCCCGACGGACCGCCCGCGCCGGACGACGTTCCAGCGGCCGTGGGGACGCCCGCCGAGGTCGCCTCGGTCGTCGAGACGTTCGGGGACCTCGGCGTCGAAACGTTCCAGATCGAGGTGCCGAAAAACGACCGGCGGACGGTCGAACTGTTCGTGGACGAAGTGCTCCCACAGTTTTGAGCCGTTGACATCCTCCCCGCGCTGAAGCGCGAGGATTCCTTCGTGGGACTGCGAGGCGGTCTCGCATCCCCGAAGACACCCTGACCGAAACCACTGGGGATCTCGGCTGTGGTTTGTGGGCTTATGCGTCGGGCCTCCAGAGGAGGCGTGGTGTACTTGGGTATCCGCTTGCACCCCACGGGCCGTGCCATCGACCCAACTCGGTTAGACCGAGCAAGCAAGCCACTCGGACGCAGGGTTGCTTTTTGTTGACGGAGACCCCCACCCAACTCCAATTTTCGTCACGAATACGGCTTAACTGATAGTACACTGTCGAACTATTTAATTTTCGTGATTTGCGTTATCTTTCGACGGCGCGTATCCCCGCCGTGAACGGCGAGGCTTTCCGCCTGTTCTGCCCGTAACACGGATGGAAGACGGGCCAGTCAGGCCGAGTTTTCGCCATCCTCCGGGTCGCCGATACTCTCGGCCGTATCCTTGTAGACGCGCTCAGCGATGAACTCCCGTAGTGCCGTCGTGAAGAACTCGGGATTGTCGAGGTTGGAGGCGTGACCGCTCGCGGGAACGACGAGGACGGTGGGGTCAGTGTTCGAAAGCTGGCCGATCAGGCGCTCGGTGGTTTTCTCGTTGGCCGTCGGGAGGTGCTCGCCGTGTAGGACGAGCGTCGGTGCAGTGACCCTAGAGAGGTCGATATCGGCTTTCGGGAACCGCGCGGTCGCGTCGGCGATTTTGACGAACTCGGCGTGGGGTATCGTCGGTGCGTCGTCGACGAGTTGCTGGACGGTCTCCCGATCTCCCGAGACCCCGGGGAGGAGACGGTGAGCGATCCGGAGCTGCCACCGGTTCAGAGTTTTGTAGCCGACGAATCGGTCCAATCGGGCGAGGAATCGGATGTTCGCCATGGCGAGTCGTCCGGTGACGGGTAACGGGCCCACAGGGAACGTATCGGCGAGCACGAGTCCAGCGACTTTCTCGGGGTGGGCGGCGGCGAACGCCTGCGCGATGGCGCCACCCATCGAGAGACCACAGACGACCGCCCGGCTGATATCGAGTGCGTCCAGTAGCGCGTCGAGATCCGCCGCGAAGAGGTCCACAGAGTACGGCATCGTGTCGGAGCCACCGGTGTGCCCGTGGCCCCGGACATCGTAGGCGACGGTCGTGAACGCGTCACTGAGAGCGTTCATCTGGGGCTCCCACATGGTGGTGCTCATGATCATCCCGTGGACGAAGACGATGGGCGGGCCGTCACCGCACCTGACGTAGTACGTCTCGATATCGCCGGTCTGAACGGTTGGCATCTACTATCGGTACGGCTTCTCTCGGGATGAGTTCGCCGCCGCGAGACGCGATGGAACCGAGACCGCTTCGCTCGAGGCCGCCCCGGTTTTCTCCACGACAACTCCCTCAGTCACGACGGGGAAACGAATTCACGCCGTGGCTCGAGGGAGCGTAAAGTAAAACGTCGTTCCCGCTCCGAGTTCGGAATCGACCCAGATGTCGCCGCCGTGATGGCGGACGATCTTTCGACACAGTGCGAGGCCGATTCCGGTTCCTCGATACTCGTCGTTGGAGTGGAGTCGGTTGAAGACCTCGAAGATCTGATCGACGTACTCCGACTCGATGCCGATCCCGTTGTCTGCGACCGAGAACACCGCACGGTCGCCCTGTCGCTCGGCAGAGACCTCCACACGTGGCGGGCCCTCGCCGCTGTACTTGATCGCGTTCGAGACGAGATTCGAGAACAGCTGTTCGAGTTGATTGGCGTCGCCGACGACCGCGGGCAACTCCTCGACGACGATCGCGGCGTCGCTCTCCTCGATCCGGAGTTGGAGGTCGGTCACGACGTCCTCGAGGACGGCGTCGCAGTCGACCGGTTCGAAGTCCGCATCCTGCATATCGATTCGCGAGTACTCGAGCAGGCCGTCGACCATCTCGCGCATTCGGTCGGCGCCGTCGACGGCGAAGTCGATGTACTCCTCCGCTTCGTCGTCGAGGTCCTCACCGTATCGGTTCTCGAGCAACTGGAGGTAACTCGAGATCATCCGCAGGGGCTCTTGGAGGTCGTGACTGGCGATGTACGCGAACCGTTTGAGCCGCTCGTTCGACTCCGCCAGTTCCTCGATCGTCTCGTTGAGTTCGACCTTCGCTTCGGTTCGATCGACGAGCGTCCCGAGCATTCGATTCACGTCACGGGTCGGTTCGTCGGGTTCGAAGTACTCCCGCGGTGGAGTGTAGTAGAAGTTGTGACAGAGCGTCCCGTCGTAGATGAGGTGTGGGTGCGTGCGGACGATGTCGGTGAGGACCGCCGACGGAAACGCCTCGCGGTCGTACTGACAGAGTGCGATACAGTCTTCGCCTCTGAAGAGGTCGTTCACCCGGCTCTCGTAGGCCATGAAGTCCTCGATCGTCGTCTGGTCGTCGAGGATCCACCGCGTGTCCGCGGTGATGCGAAGCGCCGGGTACTCCGCCGTCGCCGCCGCGAGCGCCTCGCCGTAGAACTCGAGCATCTCGTCCGGATCGAACGCGCCGGTGCGCAGGTAGGTCTCGTCGATGCCGTGGAAGGTCAGCGCACCGGAGTCGACCGCGGTGTCGACGTCGATTCCCGCCTCGCTCAGTGCAGCGATGACCTCGTCCTCCTCGTGCTCTTCGAGGACGTACATGACCCGTTCGCCCCGCTCTAACCCCTGTCGGACGAACGGGACGACGGCCGAGAACTGTTCCTCGCGAGACTCGTAGAACAGCGCGATGTGCTCGTTGGCCTCGACGTCGTCGAGCGGTTCGACGGGACCGCGAAACTCCGAACTCGAGCGCAACGCCTCGAGTCCGCTCTCGACACTCAGGGGCTCGGCGTCCTCGACACGTTCCTCGAGTGAGTCGTGTTGAGGGCTGGGACCTGCGTCCTGACTCATTGACAGCAACTCGGTCTCAGCCGATAAGAATCTTCGCCTCGAACGGTCCCTTCTGCCCCGTATTTCCTGTGTCTCTATCGTTCTATCCTGTATTACTTCAGATTCGATATGTTTCGGTGCAGTCTGTGTTGAGTCCTTCCTTTTGACTGGCCGCTTCGATCGTCGTCTCGAACGCGATTCGGTACGTTCTGAATGGAATATCCAACATCTTTAGGCGGAGTCGGTTTCCGTTCCGGACGTCTTCGGACTGAGTAGAGCTTCTCATGAAACAGACGGAGGCGTTCCGAGTGCTCGCCAGCGCCGACCGTCAGCTCGTCCTCCACACGCTGGTCGAACGGGGTCGAGAGGTGACCGTAGAAGAACTCTCCCGGCAGGTGGCCGCCCGACGACACCGACTAGCTCCCGAACAGATCGACGACCAGCAGGTCGAACGTGCTCGAGTTCGACTGGTTCACACGCACTTTCCACACTTGGTCGAGCGGAACGTCGTCGAGATCGACTGGAGTGAACGAGTGGTAACCCTGTCCGACGACGAGTGTCTGGGAGAACTGTTCGACGCCGCAGAGGAGTTAGATGGCTGGCCTCCAACCGACCTGCTAGAGCAGCCGTCCTCGTGAGCCGTCCTCGATCGGACGGTACGCTTCGAGTGACGTCCGCCCAGGGCTGAAGTCGTGGGCTTGCGCTACGTCGTATCACGTCGAGCCGTCGTCTCGATCATGCGCAATCTCAGCTGACGCCGACACATCGTCGTCGGTCGCCCTCGAGATGTCCTGAAACGCCCTCGCGCCGCACCGACAGCCGTCTTTTCGGCCGATGATGTCGATCGTAGTGTCGGGGTGAATCCACGCCGAATACACGGCGCCACACTCGCGGCACCTCGCAGCCGCCTTCAGCCGCTCGTCTTGTTTCGACATCTTACTCCACCGTGAGCAGTTCCTGATACTGCTCGACCTGCTGGGCACGCTCCGACAGCGCGATTATCCCCTCTTTTCGATCGTATCGAACGAAGCCTTCGTCCGCCAGTTTCGGGATGTGCGTGTGATAGAGTGAGACGTGGACGCACTCGAGCACTTCAGGCGAGATGTCGGTAACCGGGGCCTCGTTCTCTCTGATCGCGACTTCTTCGGCCAGTTCGGCGAGCGTCATCGCGGTCTCGTGCATCCGTAACCCGCGGAGCGCGTATCGACGGCGATGGTGGGCGAACACCCCGAACACCGTATTGATGTTTTGCTGCATCCGTTGGAGGTCCATCATGCCAGTTCCTAGTCGTCCATCCCGGAAGGACTGGAGGGTTGTATCGACCACTCACTTATATACTACTCGCGAATCCTCGCCGCTCGAACTACTCGTCGTCAGGATGGCTGACAGTCAAGGTACTCGTGATGAGATTTCTGTGTCCGGCGTGAAACCGTTTCGACAGCGCCTGCTGGGAGACCCCCAACTCCTCGGCTAACTCACTCATCGTCACCGCCTGTGGCACGTCGTAGTAGCCCGCCTCGAGTGCGGACACTAGCGTCTCCCGTTGTTTCGTCGTCAGATCGTACTGCGCACTCGCCATCGGCTGTTCCTGATCCTGAAGGCTGTTGAGTTCGAACGAAATGTCGTTTTCGCGACAGTACTCTCGAAACTCGGCGAGCTTGTCCCGATTGTCGAATCGCATCCGCAGTTCCCAAAACTCGCCTCGGCCGATCGCCTGCAGGATCGTCGCCCCGATCTCGACGTACGCGTAGACGATCGTCTCGATGTTCTCGGTCCACTCGGCTCGGTACAATCTGGCCCCCTCGATCTCGTCGATCGCCGCGATATTCTGGACGGACTCGTCGTCGCGAAACGCGGTTTCGAAGTCCGCCTGATCGCCGCCGCTCACCCAGAAGTACGGCATGACCTTGTCCTCGAGGGTCGCGACGACGCGCTCGATCTCGACGATCATCTCCGGCGCGGCCGTCAACGCGTGGTACAGCGCGAAATCGTCGGCCTCGACGGTGAACTCCGCGATGATACTCATAGGAGGGGTTCGACGTTCGGGGTGATAAGGTCGTGGCTCGACGTAGTCGCTGTCTGTCTTCTGGGGTTATATAGTAACAACTGAAACGATTTACACACTGATCACACAGTCCGCGGTTCTCGCTCGTTTCACTCGCTCCGAACCGCGCTGCAGTCGTGCGATCAGGTGTGCATTGACGTTCAGTGGTTACTAGAGAGTATGCCACCCCCGGACCCCCTCTGTCCGCATAATTTCCTCGTGTAGGGTGCTATGAAGCGGAACAGTACCGAAATGACTGTCGACGGGAACTCCCCTCACCAGTGAGATTTTATCCGGACGCAGGGGGGTCCCGGGGTAGTATACAATCATCTGGGCTCCCACCCTCGAGAACAGCCCTCCCCCTCCTCAAGTACAGCGGAAGATATCCGTCGGTTGCTTCGTTCTTTCGTCTGACCGCCTGTACCCCGGTCTCTGAATACGCCTGGCGTGGACGAGGTCGTATGGAAGACGACTCTGCTCCCAGGATCGACCATCCGGAGCGACTGTGTAACGCGGTGATCGGGATCGTGGACGACCTCGAGGAGAACGACATAATCGACGACGAACGAGCGTCGGAACTGCGCTCGGAGGTGTACCGCGCGGTCGATCTCTCCGAGGAGTAGCCGCTCGAAGAAAGGGTGGGAGAGACGACCGGAGTTCGAGAGCGGCTACCCGAATGTCGGAGACACCAGAAACGCGAATCCGACAGCGATCACTCGAGGGGTCGAAAGACGACGCTGCCGTGGAGGAGCCTCACCCGCGACGGATCAGACCCTGGATCCGGCTTCGGACCTCGTCGGCGGAGTCGTAGGTCTCGTCGTCGACCGGGGCGAGTACGTCGTCGACCGACTTCCACCCCTCCTGTGATTCGACCTCGCGGTCACCGTGGGCTTCGATCAGGTCCTCGGTGGTCGTCGGATACTCCTGTTCCTCGAGTGCCTCGTCGAGCTCTCCGAGTCGTTCGCCGGGATCGTCGTGGACCGGTTCGAGTTCGTCGGGGTCGGGGTCGGGGTCGGGCTCTGGCTCCGCTTCGTCGCCTCGCTCACGCGCCTCCTCGAGTTCTCGTTTTCGCTGTCGTCGCTCCTCGTCGTCGGCTTGCTTGTTTCGGCCCTTTTTGTCGTCTGCCATCCAGTACACTACGACCGTGAGCGGGAAAACGGTGTTGTCGCTCGCGGATGAATTTTATCGTTCGTGAACGGATTCGTGTCCTCGGGGACGGCTTCGTGAACATCCGCATCGTCGCTTGCCTACAGCACTGCCAGTGCGACCGCCAGCGATAGAACGCTCGCGATCACCATCGCCGTGAACACGACGAGCGCGGGACCGATGCCGATTCTCCTGAGGTCCCCGATTCGAATCTCCGTTCCGAGTCCGACGAACGCGAGCAGGAACAGCCAGTCGACCGCGTTCGCGATCGAGGCCTGTTGATCCGGCGAGAAGACGCCAGCACTCGCGAGCACGACGACCGCGAGAAATCCCAGAACGAACTTCGGGAAGTTCGCCAACAGCAGTCGCCACGAAGTCGAGCCACCGGACCCGCGGCGCGCGTAGTAGCTCGCGTACCCGAGCGCCACGACCCCGATCAGGGCGTTGCGGGCGAGTTTCGTCATCGTCGCCCACTGACCGGCGACCTCCGAGTGGGCGAACCCGACCGCCACCACCGGTCCGGTCGAGAGCATGCTCACGCCGGCCCAGACACCGAAGACGACTCCCGAGAGCTCGAGGTGGGCGCCGACGATCGGGTAGACGACGATCGTGATCGCGTCCACCAGCAAGACGACGCCCGCAGCGTAAGCGATCTGCGTTTCTCGGGCGCGGATCCCGCCACCGACAGCGACGACTGCAGAGACCCCGCAGATCCCGGCGCCGGCGGCGAGCAACGACCCCAATCGTTCGGGTAGTCCGGCGACGTTTCGGGCGATTCCCTCGACGGTGAGGACCGTCACCGTCACGGTGGCACCCATCAACAGGAGAACAGTACTGCCGGTTTCGACGATCGAATCGATCGTCAGCGATGCGCCGAGTAGAACGATCCCCGCGGCGAGCCACACGTTGTGCGTCGCCGTCCCAGGACGGAGTCGCTCGGGAACGCCGACGCTGTTCGTCAGGAGGACGCCGAGCCCGATCGCGAGCAGCAACTCGTTGATTCCGACGAGCGACGACAGACCGCGGGCCAACACGGCTCCGAGACAGAGGACGACGAACCCGGGCAGCGCTCTGGCGACAGCGGCTCTCATGGACTGTCGACACCGGAGAGCGTGACGGGGAGGACGGGTGCCGTCCCATCGAGAACACCGTTCCAATCGACCTCGAGGGGACCCCAGCGGTCGATCGCACCCGTAATCACGCCGTCGAGCCGATCGTCCG
This sequence comes from Natronoglomus mannanivorans, assembly GCA_025517485.1. GTDB lineage: Archaea > Halobacteriota > Halobacteria > Halobacteriales > Natrialbaceae > Halomontanus > Halomontanus mannanivorans. The sequence continues at coordinate 373,688 of JAOPKB010000003.1, forward strand.
TCATGGGACTGTCTGATCGATCCGAGAGTGTATATGTACTGGTTCCCACCGTCGGAAGCGGTATTGTCTCCGCGTCACCGATCCACTCACCGTGACCGGGGACGCCAGACGTCTCACGACGATTCCTCGAGGTCGACCGGGTCGATGCGGTGTCGGACCCACTCTCGGCCGATATCGGGGCGGGACCCGACCGCCTCCACGTCGAACCCCACGACGACAGGTTCGACCGTCTCGATCGGGTTACGTTGTATCTAGACGCTGAACGGAGCGAATAGCTATACTGCTGGCACTCGAATATGTACTATGTTATCACACACCACGAGTGATCCGCTCGACGATATCGAGTTTCTCGCGCGGTCGGAACACCGCGTCACCGCGCTCGCCGCGCTGGCCGAGGGCCCCCAGAGTCGGGCCGACCTGCAGACACTGACCGGGGCGTCGGCGTCCACGATCGGTCGCACGTTACGCGAGTTCGAACACCGCCGGTGGAGCAAGCGAGACGGCCACCGGTTCGAGGCGACGCAACTGGGTACGTTCGTCGCGTCAGGACTGCAGGACCTGCTCGACCGGATCGAAACCGAGCACACGCTCCGGGACGTCTGGCAGTGGCTCCCGACCGAAGAGAGCGGATTCACCCTCGAGATGGGCACCGACGCGGTCGTGACGGAGGCGACGGTCACCGACCCCTACGGTCCGGTGAATCGATTCGTCTCGCTCCTCCGGGAGACCGACCGGTTTCGGTTCGTCGGGTTCGACGTCGCCTTGCTCGAACCGTGCAAGGACGAACTCTCTCGGCGGATCACCGGCGGTATGCACACGGAGATCATCGATCCGCCCAGCGTCGCCCGGTACATCCTCTCGACGTACGCAGAGCACTGTTCCGAACCGCTCGAGAGCGGCAATCTCGTCGTTCGGTTGCACGACGATCTCCCCTCGTACGGAATCAGTCTCTTCGACGACCGAATCGGGATCAGCGGTTACAACCCCGACAGCGGGACGGTACAGGTCTTCCTCGATACCGACGCGCCGGTGGCTCGCGAGTGGGCGGAGTCGACCTACGACAGCTACCGACGTGATGCGCGACCGCTCGCGCTCGAGACGCCCGTCGACTGACCGGATTGCACTCGGTGACGCTCGGTCATTGGCTGCGAGACGGTCACCGGTTGCGTGGTCGTCACCGGCTGCGAAACGGTCACCGGTTGCGAGACGGTCACCGGCTGAGCGGTCGTCACGAGATGACTACATCCGTCTCCCACTCGTTACTCGACGTACCGAACTCGAGGTCAGAGACGATGGCAACAATTCCCCGACAGGAGCCGGCGACCGTATCGTGTCCGTACTGCGAGCGAGAAACGACCGTTTCGGTTCCAGACGACGTCGGCGCCGACGTCGATCTCGAGGTCAGACGGTCGGTCGCACTCTACGGCGAGCACACGACGGTCGTCTGTTCGGCCGATCACGAATTCTGGGTGTACTTCTGTTAATCGAGGGTGGAGACGGTCTCGGCCCGCGAACCTTCTTCTCCCGACGTGAACGACTATCCAACCGTTCGGTTCGGTGAGAGCGATCGCACTCGAGTCCCACGCGGGTCGTTGCAACCGATGGTCGCCGTGCAGTGGGTGACCATCGTGCAGCCGGTGGCCGAACCGTCACGCGATGCCTATCTGATCTCCGTCCCCGTAGACCGCCTCGGAGGCGAACCCACCGATGGCACAAGCACGCAAACTCGACTGCGAGTCGGTATCGGCCGATTGCCGATTCATCATCCAGTCGGAGAACGAAGACGAAGCGATCGAACTGGCCAAGAAACACATGAAAGACGTCCACGGAAAAGACTTCACGGACGACGAACTCAGAGAGGAGCATCTGCAGGTCGTCTGAGGTCGCCGAGCAGTGATCCGACCCGATCTGATCCGTTCGGACGGCACCGTTTCGAACGACTCGAGTGGCCGCCAGACGGGGTCGGTCTCGAGCCTGATTTTCACATTTCTCATCGGATTTCGCGTCTCGGTTCATCACACTCGCCGTCGGCTCGTCCCGGACGTGCAACTGACGACCGTCGGTCATCGACTGCAAGACGGTCAGTGACCGGCAGACTATCACGAGATGCCTACATACCCGTCTCGGTCGTAGCTCCGTTCGGTGAGTCACCATGGTAACAGCCGACACACGAAACGAAATCGAACAGTCGCTCGGACAGGTTCCGAGTTGGATGGAAGACCTCGCGGAACCGGCGAGTGACCACAGCTGGGGCATCTTCCGGGACCTCACGTTCGGGGAAACCGAGCTCTCCCCGCGGGAGAAAGCCCTCATCGGGGTCGGCGTCGCGGCCGCGAGCAAGTGTCCCTACTGTACCCACTTCCACAAGGAAGAGGCGCGACTGGCGGACGTCACGGACGTCGAACTCGAGGAGGCGGTCACTCTCGCGGGTTCGACCCAGTACTTCTCGACGATCCTTCACGGAAACGAGGTCGATCTGAACGACTTCGTCGACGAAACGTCGGAGATCGTCGCGTTCCTCGAGGAACAAGCGGCTGCGTCGGCGGGGGCGGACTGAGCCTCCCTCCTATCGCCCGATTTCACGAGCAGACAGCGGACACACGAGAGAGATCATGTCAACCAAAAACGGTGTAGACGTAGCGCAACTCGGCCATGCGGTCGACGCAATTACGGACGATTCGACGGTCGGTCAGTTTCGGTTTCGGGCGGAAACCGAGTGGACCGACGGCCTGCAGTGTGTAACGACGATCGACGATTTCGATCAGGCGGGCGAACGGATTCACACCCGGGAGTTCACGATCGAGGGGGACGAACCGGAACAGATCCTCGGGACGCGGACGGCGCCGAACGCGGTCGAACTCCTCCTCGCGGCCCTCGGGTCGTGTCTGAGCGTCGGCTACGCGGCCAACGCCGCCGCGATGGGTATCGACCTCGAGGAGCTCCGATTCGACCTCGAGGGTGACGTCGACCTCCGGGGGTTCCTCGGCATCTCCGAGGACGTCCGTGCGGGATACAGTTCCGTGACCTGTACCGTGCACGTCGACGCGGATGCGACGCCGGAAGAACTCGACGAGCTTCGAGACCGGGTCGAAACCACGTCGCCGCTGCTGGACACGATCACGAACGCGGTTCCGGTCGAGACCGACGTGGTCGCCGTCCGAGAGGCGTGAGCTGTCGACCCGACTCGCCGTCGAGTTCGATACGCCCCTAATTTATGGGGGATGGGTTCGTCGGTGGGTTCGGTGAGAGGAGTCCCCCTCAGCGTCTCGACACTCTGGAGACCGCTCCAGTCCGACAGCCCGCTCGACGAAACCGTAGCGATCGTCGCTATCGCCATCGTGACCGGTGCGGCGATCTGGTACTTCGGAAAGCGTCTGAAGACCCAGTTCCAAACAGAAGATGCGGAGGTCGTGCGGGCGGGGCTGTTGCTGGCTCTCACCAGCGTCGTCACTGTCGTTCTGTTGATGAGATGGAGCGCGACGAGTGAGATGCTCTCGATCGTCGGTATCGTTCAGTACGGCGTCGATGCGGGGGTTCGCGTCTTGCTCACGGTCGTTCTCTTCGCCGCCGCGTACACCGTCACCCGCGTCTTGAAGCGACTGCTTCTCAGTGGCAATCGCTCCTCGAGTCGAACGACGTCCGCGCATCAGCGTCGCGTCACCTTCTACGTCAGTCAGGTCGGGATCTACATCGCCGCCGTCGTCGGATCGTTTTCGCTGTGGGGAATTCAGTTGAGCAACCTGCTGTTCGGGGCTGGCGTCCTCGGCATCATCCTCGGTCTCGCCTTCCAGAACACGCTCGGGTCGATTCTCGCGGGGTTCGTGCTCATGCTCTCGCGACCGTTCGACGTCGGCCACTGGGTTCGAATCGGCGACCACGAAGGGTTCATCACGGAAATCACGATCAATCACGTCCGGCTTCGAAACCTCGACGGCGAACACGTCGTGCTCCCGAACGAAGCCGTCAGTAACCGGACGATCGTCAACCGGAGCGTCGAAGGCAAACTCCGACAGCGCGTCGAAGTCGGTGTCGACTACGACGTGGATCCAGCACACGCCGAATCCGTCGCGATCGAGGCGATCGAAGACCTCGACGAGATTTTGACACAGCCCGCCCCACAGGTGTTTCCGATCCGATTCGACGATTCTGCGGTGATACTCGAGCTCCGGTTCTGGATCGGCAATCCGACCCCCCAGCGAAAGTGGCGGGCGGTCCAGGCGGTCATCCACAGTGTCAAAACGACGTTCGAATCCGAGGGCGTCAAAATCCCGTTCCCCCAACGCGAGCTCACGGGACGGGCGGAGACCGGTGGCTTTCGTGTCGCCGACGATCCCTCGAGTGAATACGTGTATACGGAACGATCCGAGCCGTCGACGACGCGATCCGAGTGAACGCCGCTGAAACGGGTCGGTCGGCGTCGTTCACTCCAGACGTCACTGCTCGTCCACGACGGGAAGACTGAACGAGAACGTCGATCCCTCCCCCGGTTCGGAGTCGACCCAGATCTCCCCGCCGTGGCGCTCGACGATCCGTTTACACAGCGCGAGGCCGATTCCCGTGCCGTCGTGTTCCTCGTGTGTGTGCAGGCGCTGGAACACCTCGAAGATGCGTGCTTGGTCGTCGGAATCGATTCCACTCCCCTCGTCACGGATCGAGACGATCCACTCCGATCCGTCACGCTCAGCACTCACGTGAACGCGGGGCGGCTCGTCGTCGCTGTACTCGAGGGCGTTGTCCAGCAGGTTCTGGAACACCTGCCGGAGCTGTCCACGGTCACCGTGAACGGTCGGAAGCGATCCTGGGTCTGAATCCGAATCCGAATCCGAATCCAAATCCGAATCGGAGTCCGTTCCCGTCGTGATCTCGGCACCAGTCTCCTCGATCTGCAGTTGCAGGTCCGTCGTCGTGTCCTCGAGGACCGCGTCGAGATCGACCGGCTCGAACGGGTCTCCCTGCGTTTCGACGCGGGAGTACTCGAGCAGACCGTCGATCATCTCGCGCATCCGGTCGGCGCCGTCGACGGCGTACGCGAGAAACTCCCGTCCGTCGTCGTCTAACGCGTCGTCGTATCGGTTCTCGATCAACTGCAGGTAGCTCGTGATCATCCGCAACGGTTCCTGGAGGTCGTGACTGGCAGCGTAGGCGAACTGCTCTAAGCGCTCGTTGGACTCCTCGAGTTTGCGTTGATACTCCCGCCGTTCGGTGATGTCGGTCAGGGTTACGACGGCACGAGTCACGTCGCCGTGCTCGTCCGTGACCGGCATCCCGTGTTCCATGATGACTCGTCGCTCGCCGTCGAACGCCTCGATTTCGTAGGTGTGTGGCTCCACGACTGCGTCGCCCTGAAGCACCCGATACATCGTCCAATCTTCGGGGCCGACCGGCTCGCCAGTGTCCGCCCACGTCGCGGTAAACTTGTCGTACTCCTCGACGGAGTCCGCCTCGAAGACGTCCCCGCCCCAGATCTCTCTGGCCGTGTCGTTCGCCCTGCGCAACGAGCCGTCCCCGTTCGCGACCACGACACCGACGGGCAAGACGCGAAACAGCGTCTCGAGTTGCTTCGTCTGTTCTTCGACCTCGAGTTCGGCTCGCTTGCGCTCGGTAATGTCGGTGAGCGCGCCAGGGAACCGCTCGGCGTTTCCGTCTTCGTCGCACTCGACGTGGCCTCGTGCGACGACCCATCGGAGTTCGTCGTCGGCGTTCCAGACGCGATACTCCTCCTCGTACTCGCCACACGTGTCGACGGTCTCCTCGATCCGTTCGGCGATACGGTCCTGGTCGTCTTCGTGGACTGCCGACAGGAATCGCTCGAGCGGGACGCCCTCCTGGGCGTCCTCCGGATCGATCCCGAACGTTCGAGCGAAGGAGGTCCCAGAGACGAACGTGTTCTCGGGAATTCGCCACTCCCAGGTCCCGACCGCACCGGCCTCGGTCGCAGCCTCGAACCGTTCGTTGGCCTCCTCGAGGCGTCGTTCGCGCTGTTTGCGTTCGGTGACGTCCTGGACGACGCCGACGGCGCGAACTGGCTCGCCCTCACTGTCGAAGTGGAACTCTCCTTTCGCCGCGATCTCCCGTCGCTCGCCGTCGGCTCGGGTGATGCGACACTCGAAGTCCCAGCTTCCCGACTCGAATGCGTCCTCGAAGCGCTGGGTCACTCGCGGCCGGTCCTCGGGGTGGACGTGATCCAGAAAGGTCTCGACGTCCCAGTCCTCGAGCGGCTCCTCGTAGCCGAAGATCCGGTCGTGCTGTGGCGAGCGAACGGGGGACTCCTCGGTCTGGAGGTCGAGTTCCCACGTGCCCATCTCGCTGGCCTCGAGTGCGAGGCGCAACCGCTCTTCGCTTTGCTGTAGTTCTCGGATCATCTCGTCGCGCTCGGCTTCGCGCTCCTTGCGCTCGGTGACGTCCCGGAAGTACACCGAAATACCGGTTTCAGAGGGGTAGAGGTTCGCCTCGACCCAAAAGTCGAGTCTGTCGTAGTAGAGTTCGTAGCTGGTCGCTTCCTGTGTGTCAAGCGCCGTCTGGAAGGCGTCCCAGACCTCGTCGATCTCGGCGGCGGAGGGAAACACGTCCCAGAGGACGTCGCCGAGGAGTTCCGCTTCGTCGTGCTGGAGGAGTTCCTCGGCACGTTCGTTGACGTGCGTGAACCGAAACTCGTCGTCGAGCGCGTAGAAGGCGTCGGTCACGCGCCCGAGAATCTCCTCGAGTTCGCTCTCTACCTCGCGTTGCTCGGTCACGTCGTCGAACACGAAGACGGCGCCGGCGAGGTCGCCGTTCTCGGTCCACTGGGGCGCACCGCCGACAGACAGCCAGACGCGGTCACCGCCCTCACGACGAAGACCGACGATCCGGTCGGCGACCGTCCCCTCACGGTCGACGACGTGATCGAACGGGGTTTCGCCTGACTCGAGGGGTTCGCCGGACTCGTCGACGAGGTCCCAGCGAGGACCGTCGTGGATGAGTTCGGCGAACGCGTCGCCAGCGAGTTCGTCGGCGGATCGTCCGAGGATCTCTTCGGCACGCTCGTTCGCGAACGTCACCTCGCCGTCGGTGTCGACGGCAGTGATCCCGTCGTCGATCGCGTGTACGAGCGCTCGACAGCGCTGACGGGTCCCGGATCCGTCCACGTCGTCCCAGAACGTCGGGTCGGCGTCCCCGACTCGGTTGCTCATACAATCGACAGGCCATCGAAACGAATAAATCCGCCGCCGGACGTCGCTTGGCGGTCGGACGGATCGCCGATCGGTGCCAGAAGAGCCGGACGGCGGGTACGGTATCGAATGGTCGGTCGGGTACGGAGGGTATCGCTTACGGGCGTGGTCTCAGAACGCCACGTATCGCGGCGAATGTCGAGGACGGCGGTAAAATCGGCTCGAGAGAGCACTCCGACGGTCGTCGTCTCGTGCTCTCCAGGCGGGATGTCGCGGAGTGGGGCGGCGGTAATTCACAGATCGTACCACTGAGACAGGATGTTCGGTGTTCCTGAATATGGCTTCTCCCCGGACCACGCTGTTCGCGGTCGTCAGCCGCTTCGGTTTTAGTCTCTGGTCACGCCACGTTAGTACTTCGCGTCCGCACCGGTCGCCGCGTAGATGTCGTCCATGATCGCGTCCCGTTCGGCCTGCCACGCGTCGAAGTGATCGGGAGACGACGGATACTGCTCGTAGTGGGCGAACAGGCGATCGGCGAGTCCCTTCGTCTCGTAAAGGTTCTTCAACGTCCCCCAGTGGCCGAACGTCTGGTACAGCACCTTCAGTTTCAGCCCGAGACCGACCTTCGACGACCCCGAGTACAGCGCCTCCGAGAGCTGCTCGCCGGGCAACGCGGCCAGCAACGCGAGCAGGTCGTCGAGGTCGTACGCCGTCGCGAAGATATTGTAGACGTCGAGCGTGGCGTACCGACCACCGTAGTGGTCCATCACGCGTTCGTTGTACGCCCAGAGGGCCTCCTCGCTTACGTCCTCGTCCTCGAGTGCCTGGATCGCCTGCTCGCCGGCGTACTGGCCGGCGTAGGCCGCCCCGCCGATCCCGCCGCCGCTGATCGGGTTGACGTGGGCGGCGGCGTCCCCGATCGCTACGTAGCCGGGTGCCGTCGCGGAGTCGTACGGCCGACGCGTCGGCAGCGCCGCCCCGAGTTTGTCTTTCACCGTCGCCCCCTGAAGCTCCGGTCGCCGGCTGATGTCCTCGCGGAGGTCGCTGACCAGCTGCATCGGCTCTTCGTTCATCTGGAACCCGAGGCCGACGTTGATCTCCGTCGGCGTCCGCGGGAAGTACCACAGATATCCCGCCGAGCGTTTCGTCGGCTTGACCACGAGTGCGTCGGCCCACTCGACCGGTTCGTCGACCTCGATGACCTCCCGGTAGGCCGACGAGAACTGCGAGTACCGTACGTTCGTATCGAACGTCGTTCCGTCGAAGTCGATCGTGTCCTGTAACACCGACAGCGCGCCAGCCCCGTCCAGCGTGACGGTCGCCTCGTAGGCCCGTCGGTCGCCCCTCCTCGTCGCCTCGAATCCGGTCACCCGACCGTCGGCGTCCTGCGTGACGTCCTGGACGACGGTATCGTAGTGGAAGTCGACGCCCGCACGTTCGGCGCTGTCGATGAGCTGTCGGCCGTACTCCCAGCGGTCGATCACCGCGAGCTCGCCCGGAACCGGGATGTCGAGTACGACGTCTTCCTGTGGTATCTCGAACCGACCGTGGTCGACGGCCGTGTTCGTGAACGCGTCGCTGATCTCGGACTTCGGAATCGCCGACGGGAACTTGTCGGCCCCCTTCAACGCGTCGCCACAGGCGATGTGGCCCGCCTCTTCTTCGGTTTTGCGCTCGACGACGACGACGTCGTATCCGGCTTTCGAAATCGTCGTCGCGGCGTAACAGCCGGCGGTGCCCGCGCCGACGATCGCGACGTCGTACTCGAACGTGTTCATGGCCGACTCTCGGCGCCGTCGGTCAAAAATCTTGATACCTCGAGGGGGCGACGATCGCTCGAGACGGGCGGGTGTCGTGTCGGCTCCAGCGAGTGGCGGGACTTCTGGGTCGCGTCGGCGAGGTAGAACCCGCTCACTCGACCATCTCGACCCCGGTGATCTCGAACCGGGCACCGCCCTCCGCGCCGTCCGTCACCGAAATCGCCCAGTCGTGGGCGTCGACTACCTGCTCGACGATACGCAGCCCGAAGCCGGTCCCCGCCCCCGTCCCTGAACTCGAACTCGAACTCGAGTGACCGGTCTCGAAGACGACCTCACGATCCGTCGGCGGGATGCCGACGCCGTCGTCTTCGACGTAGAAGCCCGCGTCGTCCTCGAGCGAGCCCACGGTGACCGTCACGTCGTCGCCACCGTGTTCGACCGCGTTGCGAAACAGGTTCTCGACGAGCTGTTGCAGGCGGCTCCGATCGGCGAGTATCGTCCGGTCGGTCTCGGCCTCGATTTCGAGCGTGGCCCTCGGCGTCTCGACGTGTTGCCAGCAGTCGGCAGCGAGTTCCTCGAGTGCGACCGGTTCGAACTCGCTGACCTGCTCACCTTTCCGAGCGAGCGTCAGGAGGTCGTCGATCAACTCGTCCATTCGGTCCAGCGCCCACTCGAGGTCGGCCAGATGCTCGCTGTCACAGTCCTCTCGTGCCAGCTCGAGTCGGCCTGTGGCGACGGTCAACGGATTGCGCAAATCGTGGCTGACGACCGAGGCGAACTCGTCGAGTCGGTCCTTCTGTCGCTGGAGTTCCTGCTCGCGTTCCTTGCGATTCGAGATATCTCGTGCGACGCTCAGTACCGCCGTCTCACCCCGATAGTGTATCAAACTGGAACTGATCTCGACGGGGATTTGGTCGCCGTCGCTGGTCTCGTGGATGGTCTCGAAGACCTGAATCTCGTCTTCGGGCATGTCCGCGATGAGGGCCGTGATCTCGCCGGGCTCGAGTCCGGCGTCGATGTCGTGGGGGGTCATCGAGAGCAGTTCTGCTCGCGAATAGCCGAGCATCTCCACGGCGGCCTCGTTGACGGCACGGAAGTTCTCGTCGAAGTCGATCACCCAGGCCGTCTCGTTCATCCCGTTGATCAGTTGCTGGTACTCCTCGTGAGAGCGCTGGAGCGCGTGCTCGCGTTCTTTCCGTTCGGTAACGTCCTGGATCGCCCCCCGTATTTTGACGATCGATCCGTTCTCCGTGATCGCTTCACCGGTAGTCCGCACCCAGCGGAGCCGATCGTCGGCCGTCACGAGTCTGAGCTCTTCGTCGTAGGGTTCGCCGGACTCCATACAGCGCCGGACGAGTGCTTCGATCCGGTCTCGGTCGTCGGGATGGTAGAACTCGATCCCCGAATCGACCGTCGGTTCGAAGTCCGACCCGGGCGAGAGACCGTGTATCCGGTACGTTCCGTCGGTCCAGCGTTGCTCGCCGGTCTCGGCGTCGGCCTCCCACCCACCCGTCTCCGAGAGCTGTTCTGTGTGTTGGAGCAACTCACGACTGCGCTCGCGTTCCCGGCGCGTACGGGCCCGTTCGACGTGCGCTTCGATCCGGGTCGCCAGCAGCCGGCCCGAGGTGAACTCCGTGTGCAGGTAATCGGAGACGCCGTTCGAGATCGCCTCGCTGGCGACCGCCTCGCTTCCCGTCTCGGCCTCGGCGATCAGAACGAAGGGGAGCTCCGGATGCGTCTCGCGGACGGCCGCGAGAAACTCGATGCCGTCCAGTCCGGGCATGTCGTAGGCCGACACGACACAGTCGAACGTCTCGTCGGCCTCGAGGCGGTCCAGTCCGTCGCTGGCACTCGTCGTCGTGGTGACCGTAAACCGGTCGTCGGTACGGACGTGATCCAGCGCGGTCACAGTGGAGTCGGCTACATCCGGCCCGTCGTGTACGTACAGTACCCGGATCGATGAAGCCACGTCTGCTGAATGCCTGTGGGCTGGGTTAACGATTTGGGCGGTTCACTGTGACCGTCAGCAGCGTTGTCGTCTCGAGTCCTTGCCCTAACCGTGAATCGCCGTGCGATCGTCCGCTCGAGACAGTCGTTCGCTCGAGAACTGGGAGTGGACTCTCACGGCCGACCGTCTGCCGACGTCCTCAGCAACCGCCGACGACGTCCTGACCGCTTGCCGACACCCACCGCCACCCGTCTATTACGACAGACCTCGACACCGGTCCTGTAGCCGTTGATTTCGCGATCGATCTCCGGAGTTCTACGTAGGCTTTGGTACCGAGATTCGTTCGCGAACGATACAATAAAACTCCGACGCGAATATCGGTACACTAAAAATGTCGTATTCACAAGAAGAGCGGAGAGACAGAGATGGCGAGCGATCCAGTAGTGAGCGAAAAACAGTTACAGATGGTCGCCGTAATCGGCGCGATCCTGTTGCTGGTCGGGGGTATCGGCTATATACTGATGGTTGCGAACGTCGACGAAGGAGACCGTGGTGTGATGAAGACCCAGGGTGCAGTGACGGGTGACATTCTGGAACCGGGCTGGCACTTCCCGCTCGTCCCGTTCTACCACTCGGTCGAGTACATCGAGATCCGTCCGCAGACGTATACGATGAGCGGCGACGTCCACGAAGGTGACGTCGACCAGGAGGACGCGGTCGACTTCCGCTCGGCGGACCAGCAACACGTCGGCGCTGACATCACCGTCCGCTATCGCGTCGTCGAAGACGGTGTCGACGAATTCCACCGCGAGTGGGACACGATCAGTCAGTACGAACAACGGCTGCTCCGGCCCGAAACGGTCGATACGGTCGCCCGGGAGGCCTCCGCGCTCAACGCCACGGAAGCGAACTCCGACGAGGGACGTGCACTGTTGAGCGAAATTATCGCCGACGAGTTGCGCTCGGAGTCGCCCACCTACGTCGATATCGAGTCGGTCCAGGTCCGTGACATCCACTTCGACCCCTCCTTCGCACGCGCACTCGAGGAAGTCGAGATCGCCCAGCAGGAAGCCGACGCCGAACGTACCCGGGCCGACGGTGAGGCCGACGCCGAACGGATCCGCGCCGAAGGTGAGGCCGACGCCCTCCGGGAGGTCCAGGAGGCGCTGACCGAGGAGAACCTCGCACTCGAGCAGATCCGGGCCTACGACGAGGGAACGGTCTACGTGACCGACGGCGGAACGCCCGTCATCCTCGATCCGGGCGAAATGGGGGCGAACGACGGTCCTGAGGAAGACGCCGAGGAGACGAACGATGATTAGAGCCGTCTTCCTCGCCGGCCTCCTCTTAGTCGCGCTGGTGGCCGTCATCCTGCTCTATCGACTCGCGATGAACAGAATCGAGGCGGAGAAAGAGCTCAAAGAACGGGAGATGGAACACGAAGAGCGCAAGGAGTTGTTCGACGACGAGGACCTCTAAGCTGAGTGATCTCCGGGGCTCGGAACCGAACTCACGGTCACTCGAGTCTGTCTCACTCCTCGAGGCACACGACTCGAGGCACACGACTCGAGGCACACGACTCGAGGCACACGACTCGAGGCACACGACTCGAGGCACACGACTCGATTCTCGGGAACCGAAGACACGCACCTTCGCCCTTGCTCTCGGGGATGGCTCTCTTTCGGACGGACCGACATCAAGAGAGGTACTTTTTGCGGAGTTGGTCGACGTACGCCTCATCCCACGCCTTCGTTTCGCAGTAGTAGGTGAGCGTGGCACTGACGTATTCGACCGGTAGCAGGCTGGCTTCAGCGAACTTACAGAGTACGTGTGGAGTCGTGAACAATGCGTTTCTGTCGTGCAGCGCCATCGACACGAGAAGATAATTGCTCGTATTGAACTCGTCGGTGATGAACAGATCGGCATCGATCTCGTTCGCTAGCCAGATCGCACGCGACTCTCCGTCGTCGAGACCGTAATCGAGGTCGTCGGTTTCTTCGGCGACGTCACGTGTCGTGAGATGGTCTGCCGCGAGCAGTACCGTCTCCGCTGCAGCGGACAGCAGATCGCCACTGCCCGTTGCGTCCCCGATTTCTCCAAGCACGGTGTTGGGCGCGTAGACGTCGTAGACGGTCAGAACGGACTTCAACGGATCTGCCCCCGACGGACTGTCGGGCCGATCATCGACGACCGGCGTTGCGAGATTCAGCAGTACGTTCGCATCGACCACCGCAACCGGCTCGTTATCCATGCTATCTCCCCGACGACGCGTCGTCATCCGACTCGTCTTCGTCCGGCGTCCACGTCGGGAGTTCGCCATCGTAGAACTCCCCATCCGCCGGGAGGTCGATCGACTTCGCCTCCGGAACCGGGGGGTCACGGGTGAGGGAGTCGCCCAGCAGTTTGATGCGCATCGCCTCTTCCCGTCCGACGATCGTCTCGAGCGTCTCGAAGTCGATTCGGCCGGTGTAGTACGCCTCCTTGACCCGGCGACGGAACGTCTCGTCAGTGACGATTTCGTCGACCTGTTCGCGAAGTGCATCGACGAGGAGGCTCGTCCGAGAGCGGTTGAGTAGATCCGAGACGACGTCTGCCCGTTCGACCAGAGATTCGGGAGCGTTGAAATCGACGCGAGTTTTCGACTCGGACATAGCCATGTGTAAGTCTTACACATGGAAAACGGTTTCGGTGAAATCCTCGAGGACGAAACGTCTCACTCACTTCTCGCGTCGATTGCGGCGAGCAACTCGTCGGTTCGCTGGGATCCGACGACGACTGACTTCGCGGCGTTTCGATGGAGTTTGACGCCGCTTCCCCGATCGGTCATGTACGCGACGGTGTTCAGCGTCCACCTGATTCCGATTCCGCCGTAGGTCAAGAGCCCGAATTCCGTGGCCTCTGCCTCCTCGATCTCGTCGAAGGGGATTCTGCGGAACGATCGGTGGAACGGTGCGAATCGAACGTATACGCCGTCTTCGCGGACCTCCGTCGTGAGTCGGATCGCGTAGAACAGTGCCGCGACGGGGACGGCAACGACCAGCCCCGCTCCGCTACCGGCTGCGAGTCCGCTGACGCCGATCACTCCCAGAAGGAGCCAAATCCACACCTGACGCATACGCTGGGTTTCTCGGAAGACGACCGCTTCAGCCATACCTCGTCTTTCGGATACCAGACGGTAACTGTTGTGGAGACACTGGGATACCCGATACAGCAGTCGCAGACGGAGACGAATTCCCTTCGATCGAACACCGTTTTCGTGAGTCGGACACACTGGGCGCGGTCCGTCGCTTTCACGGACCAGTACGCTCGTTCTCGACGGGCACAGGGTGTAGCACGCCGTACCAGAGCCGGTAGAGGATGGTGCCGCCGAGTTCACCGGCGTTGAAACTGTGGTGAAAATCGTTCGAGAACAGCCACCGCCGGACCAACCCGGCGGAGAGTCCGTACGCGACGACTCGGTACCTGTTCGTCCTGATCTGTCCGCAGTCGCGGTCGCGTGCTGCGTGGAACGCGAGCTGATATAGTGTTCCGGCGGCGACTCCCGCCGCCGAAATGGCGGGCGGATCGTCGTACTCCTCGCGGCGTCGCAGACTCGTTCGACCGTACACCATGAGGAGGAGAGCGAGGATGGCGGCGAAGAACTCGATCACTGCGCGGCGACGACTGGTCATACGTCCCCCTCGAACCGTCGTCTAGTATACATTTCTGACGGCATCTGATACGATTCGTCGCTCCCTCTCGCCGAGGTCGGGTCTGTCTCTCGATCGCGATCATCTGTCCGGTGTGGTTCGCCCCGCCTCTCGAACGGGTAGATTCCACCCGTCGATGTTTCCACACTGCTGTGGGACACCGCTTCCGACTGGTCGTCGACGCTCTCGAGCGAGTCGCAATTCGAGACCGTCGGATGAGGGGAGAGTTGAGGACGAAAACGGAACCGCGAACGCGAACACGCCCTCAGAGGACGGACTGGGCCAACCCGAGAAAGATGAAAAAGCCCAGCACGTCGGTCATCGTCGTGATGAAGATCGTCGCCGACGTCGCCGGGTCCTTGCCGATCCGATCGAGCACGAGCGGAATTATCGTCCCGAAGAAGCCGGCGATGACGAGGTTCAACACCATCGAGACGCCGAGGACGAGGCCCAACATCGGACTCTGGTTGAACACCGACGCGATCAACGCGACGAGGACGCCCGTAATGAGTCCGTTCGCGGCACCCGCGATGATCTCGTTGACCACGGCCCGGCCTCCCGTCGACAGCGAGATCTGCTCGAGGGCGATCCCGCGGACGGTCACGGCCATCGACTGCGTCCCGGCGTTGCCGCCCATACCGGCGACGACCGGCATGTACACCGCGAGCAGCGTGAACGCCGCGATCGTATCCTCGAAGAAGCCGACCGCGCCGGCCGCCAGAAACGCCGTCCCGAGGTTGAGAATCAGCCACCTGTATCGATGTCTGATCTTCGAGACCGGGCCGTCGAGGATGCTCTCCTCTTCTTTGACACCCGTGAACTCGTAGAGGGTCTCGGACGCACTCTCCTCGATGACGCGAAGGAGGTCAGCGGCGTAGATCACACCCATGATGGTCCGGTCGTCGTTGAGCACGGCTACCGAACTCTCGGGGTTCTCTCGGAAGACCTCGACGACGTCCGTGTCGGGCGTATCGTAGGTGACGACGGGGGTCTCCTCGAGGTGCTCGCGGAGGTCCACCGACTCCTCGTCGGTCATCGCCAGCACCTGTCCGGGGAGTTCGCCCTCGAGTTCGTCGTCCTCGGTCACGAAGATGGTCGGGAACTCGTCGGTCCGGGCCTCGTAGCGCTGGACTCTGTGTGCGACCTCCTCGAGGTCCCGGTCGACGTCGACGGTGACGTAGTTGAGCCGCATGAGACCGGCGGCACTCTCGGGGCTGAACCCGAGCAGGAACTCGACTTTCTCGCGTCGGTCCTCGTCGAGACGCTCGAGGACGCTCGTCTGTGTCTCGTCGGTCGCGAGGCCCAGCACGTCCGCCACTTCGTCAGGGTCGAGCCGACGAACGAACCGCTGTAACTGCTCGCGGTCCATGTCCTCGACCAGCGACTGCTTGACCGCCTCCGGGAGCAAGAAGAACACCTCCCGTTGTCGGCTCCGCGACAGCTGCTCGAACTCCGCGGCCGGGGTCGACGACGCGGCGATCGTCTGCTGCGTTTCTACTAGTTCGTCCACTGTACCTCGACGTCTTTTGTGCCCACCTAAACGGTTACTGTTCGTCTCTACGGCTCATCTCCAGTCGTCGGGTTCGTCCTCGAGGTCTGCTCCTCAACCGCCGAGACAAATCTCAGTCGATGCAAGTCGGCGCGGAGGACGACGACACGAGCGAGAAGGGCGACGGAACGACGAACGTCGTGAGACGCGACTCGAGATCTGCGACCCTCGTACCGACCGCGTCGCGAGTTCCGTCGACGAAAACCGTCGGGGGGCGTTCCTCACCACACGTTCGAAACCGTCGAGAAGTGATTAATACGATCGAGACGTTCGTCCGATCGGTACATGTCCGACAAAGAGAGCCCATTCCGGACGTCGCGCCGCAGTATGCTGTCGGCGGTCGCGGGAACCAGTGTCGTCGCTGCATTCGGGACGGCCACGTCGAAACGGGCGACCAGCAGCGTGACTGCTATCGACTCGATCGACGACGTACTGCTCGGTACCTTCGAGTCGACGTTCGACGGATGGCGGGCCGGCGGCGATCTCGCGTTGTCGAGGGTCGCCCGACACGACCGTCCCGTCGCCGTCACCGAGGGCGAGTACGCCCTCGAGGCCGCCGTCGACGGTGAGTCGACGCCGACACTGTGGCGGTCGATCACCGGCCTCGACCTGTCGACGTACCCGTACTTCGTCGCCGACGTCGTGCCGGGCCGGATCGACGGGACCGACGCGCCCGTCGCCTTTCGATTCCGACTCGCTCGCCCGACGGATCTCCTCGACGGCTCGTCGACGCTGGAAACGGTCGCCGAGTCCGATCCGGTGACGATCCCGCAGGCCACGCCGGGACAGCTCTACTGGGACGCCAGCGACGTCGACATCGGCCTCCTCGAGACGGTGTCTCGCCTCGAGATCGTCTGGCATCCGGCCGACCACGATCCCGATTCGTCGAAGGAAGGCGAGGACGGAGCGTACCGCGGCGACGTCGTCTTCGACGCCATTCGCGCGACCGACTCGATCGGTCCCGTCGGGAGGGCTCGACTCGCGACGACGATGCGAGAGCTCCAGTTCGACCACGGAGCCTACGTTCGAACCGAGGTGACCGAGGAGTTCGAGGCCGGCGAGGCGGGCACGTTCGTCTTCGCCGACGGCACGACCGAGCCTTACCGGTTCGAAACCCTCGCCGCGGACCGACTCCGACTCACGATCGCAGACACCGAGATCGACTTCGGTGCGGGGTGGTCCTGATGGTCGAGCGCTCGACGGCGGCGACGACCGTCACGTTGCTCCCCGGTCACAACGAGAACAGCACGGAGGGTGGCGATCCCCTCAACAGTGCGATGCCCGACTACGACGGCAAGTCCCTCGACGCGTGGTTCGTGGGCGACGCCGTGACCGATCTTCCCGACGATCTGGAGACGGTCCGCGAGATGCGAAAGCACCTCCCGGAGTACGAGGAGGGGCTTCGCCAGTACCGGCTCATGAACCACATCGAGCTCTCCTTCGCCACGTCCGACGGTCGACACGTCGTAGAGCGGAGCGTCAACCGAGAGACGAACGCGGGCGAGAAGCCGTCGTACGTCGGTGTCGAGGGGGAGCCGGGCGAGGAGAACGTCGTCAGGGACATCATCGAACGCGACGACCTCGACTGGTTCGGCGGCGAGGACAAGCTCCCGGCCGACGTCTCGAACAAGCGATTCGAGAGCGACGTCGCACACGAGGCCGTCGAGGACGTCGAGGGCGTGCGCGCCGCCGTCGTCTTCGGCGGGAGCGACACGTACATCGAGATCATGCGCGAGAAGTTCTACGAACTCGGTCCGGTCGCGTTCCTCGAGACGACGGGGATGGACCTCGAGGCGGTGCCCGCGTTCATCGTCCAGCCGCCGACGATGTACACGTTCCTCGAGCTCGCAGTGATGGCCGACGGAACGACACTCGCTCGCGTCTGGGACGTCAGTCCGTATCCCAAGCACTACCTCTACGTCGACGAGCGAAAGCGCGACGAGACGGAGTTCGAGGAGGGGAGCCGGTCTTCCGGCGGCGACTGGCGGGCGAACGAGAACGCCAACGAACGGTTCGGCCAGTGGGTTATGGAGGAACAGGGTCTGCGATCGCCGTTCTCTCCACATACGAGGACGGGCTACGAGGCCTCCGTCGCCCAGGCCTCCTCGACCGGGCCTGCCCCGGCGATGACCTACGGCGAGGACGGTGACGAACTGACGGCGTCGGACGTCGCGTCCGCCCTGCCACCGCTGTTCCCCTGGTAGGCCGTTCGCTGTGGGTTGTTACAGACGACGTCCTCGAGTGAGCTGACACATGATCGGTGTTCGAAGTCGCTCGTTTGGCCCCCTCACGAAGTGGTCCGGTCTCGAATCCATTCGGCGTAGGCGAGGTACTCGACACCCTCGTACTCGAGAAGCCACGTCCCGCGGAAATCAGCCACGCTGAGACCGTCACGTTCTCGAATGCGGTCGACGACCGACTGGAACAGGTCGTCGTCCTCGACGTAGCCGTCGGCGATCGCTTCCTCGACGACCGACCGTTCGGCGTCGGACGGGACTGTGAGTTCGAACAGGTACCGCTCTCGAATCCGATCGGCGAACGCGTCGACGGTGGAAGCGACTTCCGTCACCTCGTATCGATACTCGTTCTCGGTGATGGACTTGGGGTGGACTGAGACCAGATACCGGTCTCCCTCGTGAACGACGATGCTGTACTGGCGTTCCGGAACGAACACCGACCCGTCTCCGACTTCCTCGGCAGTTCCGTACCCGACCACGATTTCGAATCCGCCCCCGTCGGACTGATCGTCCGCCGAAGCGATTTGATCGAGGCGCTGTCGATCCATCTCGGGGAGGTCGCTGTACTCGATCTCGTCGAGTTCCGTCGCCGAATCGACGGGGAGGGACTCGACGAGAAGATCGTAGACCGTCACCTCGTTGCTCTCGAGTTCCGTCTCCGTGACGTCGTAAAACGAGTCCTCGAGCCGGACGGTATCGGTCCGGCGGAACAGTTCGAACCGTTCTCGGCGCGTCGCCGACCCGTTTTCGCGAGCCGAGGAGACGATCGTGTACTCCTCCGAATCGGACTCGGGCGTCGTCGACATCTCGTCGACGATGTCCTCCGCCGTCGCAGCGTCCATTTCGAGAACGACGGACGAGTCACTGCAGCCGGCGATCACCACGGAGAGGAGGGCTGTTCCGCTCGCGAGGACCTGACGCCGTCTCATAGATCTATTGACATCTGTTCGAAGTGAAATATTTTTTGATTCGTGTCGTCGACGGCTGTTGGGACACGGACGTTCGCGATCCACACCTCGCGTATCGGCCTCAGTCTCGCGTATCGACTTCAGGGCAAGCACGCTATCGCTGCGGTCGAGTCACAGACAACCACTCCCTCGAGGTGTCTCGGATCGGACGACTGTCTCGGAATTCGCTCGACGGAGTCCGTTAGTCGGCTCCAGACACGATGGATTTGCACCGGGAGACGAACCCGTTCGGGAGGTCGCCCTCGCACTCGAGTGTCACGATGATCCCGTCCTCGTCCGTGATCGGAAACTGGACGACCGTAACGGTCCCGTACGAGTAAATCGAGGCGTCCAGTTCGTCGAGGTAAGGATGGTACTGGGACAACTCCTGCGCTGCGCTTTGCATTCGAACCAACGGATGGCGGAACATCGATCGTGCGTCCTCGTCGAGTTCGATCTGCTCCGGAACGTCTTCACGCGTGTATATCGGCTCGTGTTCGTCCCGGTTGTATCGGGTCACGGCACGGAGGTCAGGCCCGAGCGTCTCTCGGCTGTAGGAAAGAAGCTCTTTAGCTATCTCACGAACCATCACAACTACCTCGGTCGTGGTGAGGGACTACGGAACAAATACGTATCGAAACGCCGCCTTTGTGACGGAAACGGGAGGCATTCGGGATGGTGCTCGGGTTTCAGTTCGACGAGTGCCGGAGGTGCAACACTCCGTCGGACGGAGGCGCGGGAACCGTCACGTCGTCACCGTCTCGTTTTCGACGGAACGTCCCGCGGCGATCGCCGCGGGCGGTCACCGCTCGAGGGTTACCTGATGGCCGCGTTCGTCCTCGTGGACGCGCTTTGCGTGTTCGGCCATCTCGCGTTTGGGCATCGGCTGTTCCCAGTCACAGTCCTGACACACCGCGACGAATTCGTCCATACGCGTTGGAGGATGTCCGAGCACAAAACAATGGTTACGACAGTCGCAATGAAAACGAGGGACAACTGAGTGGACAGTCTGTCGTTCTCGCTCGTGTCACTCGCTTCGAACCGCGTTGCTGTCGTGGGACGAGTATGCAGTGACGGTCAGTGGCTACTACAGGTGGACCCGTGTTAGTCCTGAACCGGGTCTCGGACGCCGAAACCGTGTCCGTCCTCCGGACCTGCTGTGAGTGTCGGAGAGACTCCCTACACACACCGCTCCGCAGGCCGAAACTGCGCACAGTTCGGACACCAGGTCGATCCGTCCTCTCGCTCGAGTTCCTTGCCACCACACGTAGTGCAGTGGTTACCCGAATAGCGAACCATACACTCTGGAGACGGGATAACAGTTGTATGCCTTCCGGTTCGTATCGGTCGTTTGAGATGAGTGTCTGTGCCGACGGACAGTCTCTCGATTTCGACGACAGCACCGCTCGTCTCGAGTGGCAGGCGAGCCGAGAGCGCGGGGTGACGGTCGCAGTCGGCGTCCGGTGACACGGCTGGAATCCTCGAGACGACCTGCCGACACCAACTGTTTAGGGGGGAGTCTTAGGCGTGGGGTCCGCCTAGGGCACTCGAATCCTATGAGTGACCAGACACCCGACGAACCGGTCGACATCCTCCTGGTCGAGGACAATCCCGGTGACGTCCGTCTCACGCGGGAGGCGTTCAAATCGGTCGACAGCGAGATCGAGTTCCACGTCGTCACGGACGGCGACGAGGTGACGCAGTACTTCCAGCCACAGCTGGACGATTCGGAGCCTCACCCCGACCTCGTCCTTCTCGATCTGAACCTCCCCAGCGTCGACGGTTTTACCGTCCTCGAGCGACTCGACGACGAACTCGACTATCCGCCGCCACCAGTGCTCGTCCTCTCGAGTTCGTCATCGGCCGACGATATCGGGAAAAGCTACGGTAACACGGCCAACGCCTACCTCACGAAACCGGACACGATGCCCCAGTTCAACTCGATGGCACAGGCCATCGAAGACTTTTGGTTCGAGACCGCACAGCACCCGTCCGCTCCGTCGTAGCCCCAGATTGCGGGGAATCGACGTGCAGTCCGATCTCCCAGTCTTCGGACCCCGGTCTCCGATCTCCCGGTCCGCGGTCTCTGATCTGAGCGACGTCCCGACGGGTCTGGGATCGTGGTCTCCGTCTCGAGTGCGTCGTGTGGACGTCGTGGGTACAGCTGCGGGCAGTCGTTCATACGTCGTGTGTGTTTGCTACGACGGTAGAGACGGGAGTCGGCCGTCGGCCGTGGAGAAAGGTTACTATCGCGGGAACCCTAATGATCAATGATGGACTTAAATGACGATCTACAGAACGTCGGATCGGAGATCGAAGACGTCAGAACGATGCTTCGGGAGGAGACCGCCGAGTTGTTCGAGTTCGATGTCGTCGTCGGCAACGTCAACTACAACGCCAACAAGAACAGCGTCTCGCTCACCGTCGAGCCAGCGTCGAAAGCACAGGAACAACTGTCGGAGGAGTTCGGCGGCGTGAACGTAATGGCCAGCGGAGAACTGGAGTTCGAATACGCGCTCACGGCGACAGAAGAGCCCTGATCGTACGTCTCGACCGGTCGTCGGTGTGGACAGCAGGACGGAACGAGTCGCCGGCGTTCTCGGTGCGAGAACGGATACACAACCCACGTCCGACGGGGTCGAGAAATCGCGCTTGATCGATGGGTGTCGAGACGGGAGAGCTGCATCGGATATCCAAGGAGCCTCGACGACCCCAGTACGGAAACGTTCGTTGAGGATCCGAGTGAATGACGTTCTTATACGGGTGGCGGTCGACGCATTGCACAACGAGATTTCGCCCTCTACGCATCATCCTCTCTCTGTCGCTCTCGAAAGAGAGGAGATCCGTTGCCGGATCGGTCGTGTACCGGTCACAGGCGTCACGAGGTTTAGACTCGTTCGGCACTCTATCATGTCTCACTCCCCCACACCCCGGCCGTCCGACGAACTGATCGATATCCTTCTCGTCGAAGACAACCCCGGAGACGTTCGTCTCGTCCGGGAGGCATTTGCGGAAGCAGACTTCGAGGTTTCACTCCACACGATCGCTAACGGAGACGATGCTGTGGAGTTCTTGACGGCGAAAACTACCGACGAGCCCGTTTCCGTTCCCGATCTCGTACTCCTCGATCTGAACCTCCCCGGACGGGACGGCTGTGCGGTTCTCGAAGCGATCAGAGAGGACTCACAGCTCGCGTGTCTCCCCGTGATCATGCTCACGAGTTCCAGTGCCGAGGAAGATATCGCGAGGTGTTACGGTGCCAGCGTCAACGCCTACCTGACGAAGCCGACGGCACCCGACGAGTTCGTGTCGTTGATAGAGATCCTCGAGTCGTTCTGGTTCGAGCGGGTACGACTGCCGCCGATTCCGTCGTAGCCTTTTGTCCGATCACGTCCGGGAACGACTACGTTCGAGACCGACACAGATTGGTATCGTCGTCGAGCGTTCGGTACGTCTGCTCAGTCAGCCCCGTCGAGTCGGCTCGCTATCGACTCGAGTTGCGTCGTCCGAACGGCCGTCACCGCGTTCGTCTCGGTGTCGTCGACGATGCCGCTCACGTCCAGTTTCGGCAGGTGGACGTGGTACAACGTGGTTCTGACCGTCTCGATCGGTGCTGCCGAGCGGGCGTTCGATTCCGTCTCGGCCTCCCGCGACGTGACCGCCGCGGAGAGATCCTAGAGCGCGATCGGCGGCTCTCGGTCGGAGAGGACGGCGACAACGGCACGGACTTCGCTGGGACGGTCGTCCGAATCGATATCGGAGACGACGCTCGAGCCTCGCGAGACGTCGGTCCCGTCGCGGTCGTTCTCAGTTGTCTTCGAAGGGCAGTTCGGAGCGGAACTCGTCGCTCTGGTAGTCGAGATGGTCCAGGCGCGGTCCGAGTAACTCGCGGACGAGGATGACGAGCGGATTGTCCACACCGCTGGCGACGAGGGCCGTCTCCTCGGGCGGTGTCGCCTCGGACGGCGACTCCTCGAGAACGGCGAGCACGACCGTTCGTCGGTCCACGATGACGAGCCGGCCGATCCGCGGATACGTCGGCGTGTTCAACCAGTCGAGTTGGGGCTCCCAGACGGTCGCTTCCGGCAGGTGTTCTCGACTCACCTCGCGGACCGCCTCGTTCTGCGAGCCGACGTAGATCGTGACGCCCCGACCGTGGGCGGCCCTGGCGCGCCGAACGCACTCGTCCTCGAAGAGGGCGGTGCTGACGTACATCGTGAACAGCTCCTCTTCGGCCTCGTCGCTGAGCCGGCACTCGTATTCGATGATCGACTCGCGTCCCCGAAGGACCCCAATCTCGCTCTCGTCGCCCTCACAACTGGACGAGAGGTGCGTCACGATGTCGGCGAGTTCCGCCCCGTCTTGCCACTCGACGTCGGGCGCCGCCGACGACCGAGGGGTGACGAGGTTCGCATCGCGGTCGTACTCGACGAGATCGACCGTCGCCAGTTTCGGGAGTCGTTCGTGGTGGAGCGCGATGCACGTCTGGTGGATCTCGCTGTCGTACGTCGCCGAGCTGACGACGGTCACGTCGCGGGAGACGATCCGGTCTGCCAGCTCTTCGACGTAGAGGGCTCCGTCCGCTTCGTCGAGGACGTCCAGTATCGTGCGATTGCGGGACTCGCTGAGGACACGAATCTGCATTTCAGTACGCGAGTCGAGATCCATAGTCCGCGTATCGGCAGTCAGAGTGTTAACAATTTTCCCGCTGTGGGTTGCGACGTGGTCACCGTCGATCTCCCTCGCCAGTGGAGGCGCATTGTGGCCGCGGAACCACGGTATCGAAACGGTCGATCGGCACTGCGCGCTCAGAACGCCACGGTATCGCGGCGAAGATCGAGGACGGCAGTAAAATCGTCTGTCGAGACCAGTCCGATGGGCGACCCATCCCGCTCTACGAAAGCGACCTCGGTACGGCCGGCTCTCAACTCGTAGAGCGCGTCGAACGCGCTCGTCTCGCCGTCGATGCGCGGAAGATCTCGCGTCGCGAGTTCTCCGACGGTCGTGGTATCGTACGCCGCGGGACGGACGTCGCGCAGCGCGGACGCAGTAATCGCACCGACGATCGCTCCAGTCTCGTCGACGACGGCGAGATCCGTCCGGCGAGCCCTGAGCAAGCGATCGAAGACGGTCTCGACGGTCGCGTCGGCCGGAACCGACTCCGATTCGGCGAGCAGGTCCGCAACGCTCAATCCCGAGAGGAGTTCGCCGAGAACGACGGTGCGGGACTCGGTGGTCGCCGCGACGTAGATGAACAGGGCGACCAGAACGAGAATCGGGCTGAACGCCACGACGACGCCCAGGAAGATGAACACGATCGCGAACGCGATTCCGGCACGGGCGGCTATCCGGGTGGCGCTGACGTACGAGCGGTTGCGCGCGAGCAATGCCCGCAGCACCCGGCCACCGTCCATCGGAAACGCGGGCAACATATTGAACAGCGCGAGTACGATGTTCATCACGGCGAGTAAGCCGATCGCAAAGACGACGACCGTCGCCGACTCGGGGATTACGTAGAGCGCACCGAGACAACCGACACCCACGAGGAGGCTCGTGATGGGACCCGCAACGGCGATCCAGAACTCCTGGCTCCACTCTTCGGGCATCCGGGCGAGACTCGCTAACCCGCCGAGAATCCAAAGCGTGATCGACTGGACTTCGATATCGTAGCGCATGGCGGCCCACGCGTGACCGAGTTCGTGTAACGTGACGCTCACGAACAATCCGACGGCCGCGGCGGCTCCGATCAGCCAGCGATCCGAGTCCTCGAGAGCGGCGGCATCGACCGCCGTCGGCGACACGCCGTTGATGAACGTCGCGTACACCGAGAGCTGTTCGCCGCTTCCGATCAACCACGCGAGAATCGGGAGAAAGACGAACAACGAAATGTTCAACCGAATGGGGATTCCCCAGACCCGAAGTACTGTGTAGTTCACGGATTACTCGAGCGAGGCCGAACTGTTAGGTGTTGCTGAATATACCCTCTCTACTCTCCGCGAAGTTCTCGACAGCGACTATAGTAGCCACTGAAAATCAGTGCACGCCCGATCGCACGAGGGCTGTGCGATCGGGTGTACACAGTTTCAGTTGTTACAGTCCTCTACAGACTTCTCGTACTCGCACTTCTTGCGCTCGTAGGCGTGTCTCTTCTTTTTCAGTTGCTTCTTGTTCACCTCCCCTTTCTCGTATTTCTTTTTGTACTGCTCGTATTCGCGTTTTGCGCGCTTGTATTCGCGCTTTTTCTTCTTCTTGTCCTTCGCGTCTTCCCCGTTATCGGCTTCCTTCGTAAACTCCAGAACATCGCCGTACACCACTGTGTCGCCCACCTGGGCGACCGCTCGGAACTCGTAGGTCGTGCCAGTCTCGAGGTCCGTCGCCGTCGCACTGAACGGTCCGGGTTCGGTGAGGACCGCTTCGTCGGTGAATCTCCACACCGCCGTTCCCTCGACGCGGTACAGGAAGAAGACGGTAACCTCCGCTGCATCGCCGAGATTGTGCAGTTCACCGGTGAGCGTCGCCGTCGATCCATTGACGTCGGTCGCCGGCCCCGTCTCGACGTCCAACTCGTCCGGCGCCAGTTTGGTGAACGAGAGCGTGGCTCCGAGGAACCGCTCACCGTTCGCGACCATGACCGCCCGGAACTCGTACGTGCTACCGGGCTCGAGGCCTTCGATTTCGGCGCTGAAGGGACCGGGTTCGTCGAGCGTCTGGGACTCGGTAGCGATCCACTCGTCCGCGCCGAGTTCACGCCACTCGAAGAGGACGTCGGCGGCGTCGAAATCTCCGAGGTCGAGCAGTTCGCCGTTGAGCATCGCCGTCGATCCGTTGATATCCGTCGCTGGCTGTGTCTCGACGCCGGGGACGCCGGCCTCGGCTTTAGTGAACGAGGCGATGGTTCCTTCGTAGCGCTCGCCATTGGCCACTGCGACCGCCCGGAATTCGTACGTGCTGCCGGGCTCGAGGCCCGCGATCTCGGCGCTGAAGTCACCGGCTTCGTCGAGGGTCTGGGTCTCGGTGGCGGTCCACTCGTCCGCGCCGAGCTCGCGCCACTCGAAGAAGACGTCGACCGAGTCGAAGTCTCCGAGATCGATCAATTCACCGTTGAGCGTGGCCGTCGATCCGTTGACCTCCGTCGCCGTCTGGGTCTCGACGATGGGTGCGCCGGGTTCGTCTTTGGTGAACGAGAGAACGGCCCCTTCGTCGCGCGTGTCATCGGTCACTGCGACCGCCCGGAATTCGTACGTGCTGCCGGGCTCGAGGCCCGCGATCTCGGCGTTGAACTCGCCGGGCGCGTCGAGCGTCTGCGTCTCCGTGACGATCCACTCGTCCGTGCCGAGTTCACGCCACTCGAAGAAGACGTCGACCGTGTCGAAGTCACCGAGATCGAGTAGTTCGCCGGTGAGCGTCGCCGTCGACCCGTTGACGTCCGTCGCCGGCGACGTGATGACATCCGGTGTCCCTGGTATCGGTGTGATAACGCGCAGCGTGGCCCCTTCGACCCGTTCGCCGTTCGCCAGCCCGACTGCCCGGAACTCGTACGTGGTTCCGGGCTCGAGGCCCTCGATCCCGGCGCTAAAGTCGCCGGGTTCGTCGAGCGTCTGGGGCTCGGTGGCGATCCACTCGTCCGTGCCGAGTTCGCGCCACTCGAAGAAGACGTCGACCGAGTCGAAATCGCCGAGGTCGGTCAGTTCACCGGTGAGCGTCGCCGTGGATTCGTCGACGTCAGTCGCCGGCGTCGTGACGACGTCAGGGACGGCCGGATCACAATCGATGTCGAGCGTCGTGATATCGAGACCGATCTCGGTGTGGTCGGTCTCGAGCGAATACGTTCCATCCGCGAGACCCCCCCACGTCGCCGAACCACCGGCGGGGACCTCCATCGTCTCCTCGTATGCACCGGGACCGGTGACGGTTACCATCACCGAGACGTCGGTAGGGTTCGTTACCGTGATCTCCCCGTCTTCGTCTACACACGCCGAGTCCACTTGCAGGTCTACGAGATCGCAGTCGCACCCGGTAACCGTCGCCATCTGAAGATTGACGTCGGTTTGGGCGTACAAACAGCCGTCCACCGTCGCATTGGTGAGCACGTTGATCCCCGTCTGGGCCAGCACGATCCCCGCGAAGTCCGCGTCCGTTCCGATCTCGACACCGGCACCGCCGGCGACCACCCAGACGATGTTTTCGGGCTGCGCGCCTCCTTCCAGATTGACGGTCACCCCGCTGGCCACGGTGAGATCCCCCGCAATCTGGAAGATCCAGGTGTCGTCCGGGCCACCGTCGATGGTGATATCGTCGTCGATCAGGACGTCCGTACTCCAGTTGTAGATCCCGGGGGTGAGCGTCTCACCGCCGATGTTCCCGCCGGCATACTCCGTGTAATCCGGCGGGACGCGGCCGTACGCATCGGTAAACGCGGCTTCCATGTCGCTCACGGCCGTGGTCAATCTGGACGGGGTCGGCTCCGCGTAATCGGCCGCGTATACTCTCCCGTCCACCTGTGTGGACGTCGCGAAGACGCCGCTATCGTCCAGCGTCAGATCGAATCCGGTTATGGCAGTCGACCCGATCGGACTCACGCCAATGTCCCCTGCCACGTCGGAATTGGGGACGCTCGAGATCCCGGATTTTGCCAGGATCGAAAAGTCACAGGCCGTTCCGAGATCGACCGGTGCTGGGCCTTCTTGTTGGATTTGGATCGGGGGATCGCTATCTTCTTGAGCGGCGCCTATACAGCCGGCGAGACCGGCTGTGAGCAACCCACTCGATGCGAGGACTGTTCTCCTCGTTGGATTGTAACCCATATCGGATGGTCATTGGTACGTGTCATTGTTTATGGTAAGTTACTTTCGTATATTTGTACCATATTTCGTCCAGACAGTCTCGACATTCGATTAGTGAGTCCATTCCGACGCGCTCGACGATCGATTCAGCAGAGAGGACGTGAGAACACAGATTCACGTGGATATTTTGCACCCATTACCGAAGATACATCGGTAGAGGAGAGTGTCGTTACAGACGACACAGTAGTATCAGTCGATAGACGTTATTCACCACCCGGATCGTGGCTGAGTTGTAGCAATTCACGATTGACGTGCTGTGTCCTTCACCCGACCTGCACTGAACACGGTATTCTGACCGAACTGGCTGCAACGAGGAGCGCCCATTGCTTAGTCTCTCGTACCAACTGAAACGAGTCACACACTGATCGCACAGTCCTCGCTCACGGTGTTCACCCCGAACCGCGCTGCTGTCGTGCGATCAGCGGTGCAGTGACGTTCAGTGGCTACTATCGTCCTTCAGGGCGCGGAGGATGTCACCGCCCTTCTCCGCCATCGGTGGCGACGGTAAGAAGCTGTTCGATCTGGCCATCCGTTTTCGATACCCGTACCAGATCCCGATCCTGATCGTATTCGACGGCCCCTGCCTCGACCAATTTCGGAATATGGGTATGGTAGAGCGACGTACGGATCGTTCGAACCGTTTCTTTCGGAGGCTCCGTAACCGTCCCCTCGTTCTCTCGGGCAGCGACATCCGCAGCCAAATCAGCTAGTCCGATTGCCTCCGGTTGATCCGTCAGGCACGTGAGAACGTACCGACGGCGCTGATCGGCGAGGAGGTCGAAAACGACATCGAGCGATCGACCGTCCGAGTCACTGTGCCCAACCACATCTCCTTCTGGGGAATGCCCAATCACATATGCTATATGGGCCCATACACGGAAGGACACTGCGGATGTCCCACCGCTGTGTGCTCGGGATTAAACAGCGTATACTCGAGAACAGAGCGGATGTAGCAGTCCGCCAGTATTCTTGATCGATCAACTCCCGACTCTTTCTACGACTCGTCCGTTTTCGTCTCCGTCGGCTACTCACCGATGATACGCTTCCCGCTCTCGACGACGGTGACTGCGTACCCGCGATACGGAAACTCAACACGGAGATTAGCCCATGGCTGCCGATCGATAGTATTCGTGAGGACTCCGAGTGTCTTCGCGTCGATTACATCGTACAGTCGAACAGCGAGGTCTACCGAGTTCGCCTTCACGGTCAGCGACTCGCTCGACGATCTCGGTTCCAACCAGTGTCGTCTTCACGTCTCTCGGTCTAGCTGGGCAGGGTTCATCCTGTGCGTTCTTTGATACAATTTAATGATTCTGTGTATCTCGCCGTCTCTAACGAGTTCTGTGGGTCACAGTCACTCTTCGACCATATCCGCTCCGAAGTGGTTGAACGGTTGCACGTGAAAATCGTTGATGATCTGTGTGGACACGATTTCGAGATCGGCGAGCTCCTCGAGTCCCGCACGGGTCTCGTCAGCCGTGTCGGAATCGACGGCCACCGACTCGATGTGGAGGTTGTGAGCGCCGGTTGTCATTTCACGGACGTTGATCACGCCGGAGAGTTCTAACGCCTCCTTCGCCAACTCGGTTCGTCTCGCAGTCGGCGCTCGGCACACCATGAAGAGGTGGAGTTCGAACCCGGCCTCCTCGTAATCGAGTTCCGGATGGTAGCCACGAATCACGCCTTCCTCGAGGTACTCGATGCGGTTTCGCACTGTGCTGGCAGAGGTATTGACCAAGTCACCCATCTCTGCGGCAGTCGCCTCCCGTGCATTCCCTTGGAGAACGTGGAGAATACCTCGATCGACATCGTCGAGATTATGAACCATATTGCCGATACCGGGTTGCTCACAAAAAGGAGCGTGGTACGGATCGTGAGGAATCACCCTCTGCATGTAGCACGTCGTTTGTGACTGCTTCTGGATGAATCTCCGACCGGTGTGCTCCGTCCTTCACCTGAACTGAACACGGTATTCTGATCGAACTGGCTGTAACGAAGAGCGGTCCTTTGCTTAGTCTAGAATGCGAACATACCATTGAAGTATTTGTCACTATTCGATAATAAATCGATATCACGGAACTCATGAGTAGATAGATTGACAGAGCAACTCCTTATCTCTTGGTAAACCCTACCACACTTGATGGCTCAATCAGATTCAATACGTGACGAGCAGCGAGTAGACCCGTTCGTTCGACGCCGAGACGAGGGAGATCGCTTCAATATGTTCGGCGGTCTCACGTTTATCAAGGCAACTGGCGAGGAGACCGGCGGTGCCTACGGCCTCATCGAGCAACGTGCCAACGCGGGGATGGTGACGCCGCTTCACGTACACCACGCAGAAGACGAACTCTGGTTCGTGATCGACGGCCAACTCTCAGTCCATGTCGATGGAGAGACGTTCACCGTCGGGGCCGGTGATGTCGCGTTCGGGCCACGAGGCGCGCCCCATGCGTTCCGCGTTGACGAGGATGACAGCCGGTATCTCGTTGTCCGAAACGCCGGTGGCGAATCGTTCTTCGAGGCAGTAGGAGACCCAGCAAACGACCTGACACTTCCCAACCCACATCCGACAGAAGAGCAACTCGAACGGCTCAACCAAGTGCTGGAGACGTACGAACTCGAACTCCTCGGCCCACCACCGTTTGACGAGTGAGTCCCATACTTGGTGACTCACGGTCCCCGAATACTATTCGAAGAGCAAATACAGTTCGTTTGCGGGTTCGCTTTCGGATAGCTCAGGAAGCATTGATAGGGATACCATTGAATCCCAAGTGGTACGCTATCACGAGTAGCGGCCCTCCCCGATATTGTGATTATGCCAATTCAATGTGAGCATTCAATTGTAATAGAACGACCAGTCGAGACGGTGTATACGTTCGTTAGCGACGTGTCAAATGCGCCAAGATGGATGCCGTGGGCGGACGAAACCAGCGTCATTTCCGGTTCCAAGCCTTCTAGTGTCGCCGAGGGACAACGACGCCGAATCAAACAAACCGACTTTGGTGTCCAGAGCGAGACGATTATTGAAGCGATTGAAGTCGAACCGGGCCGACACTACACGTTCGAATCGGTGGAGGGGCCGGGAACGTTTCGGGGGACATATCGGTTCGAACCCACTCGAAACGGTACTCGATTGACTCGGTCGTATCGCGTAGTGTTACCGGGACTTGCCCGGGTCATGGAACCGATCATGGCCCGTCGGATGAAACGCCGGTGGCGAACAGACCTCAAGCGTATCAAGAAAACTCTGGAAAACGATACAGAATAAGTCCATTGTCAGCGGAACCGATTTCGACTGATCAACATTCCCCCCTGTATTCTGTGTGCAACTCCTGACAGCAATTGGAGAAGTAGGAACCACCTCCGGTAACGCCTTCACCTGTACTAAGCACAGCGTTCCTCCCAAACGACCTGCAAAAAACAGCTGCTTGGATACGGTGTGAAGTGAACAGCGAGGAATTCTGGGAGATCCGTTCGCGGCTACGTCCGGATACGGACCTCGCCCACTCTACCGTGGACAGCTGTTGTCCGTCGACGAGGCCTCACTGCTGGGTGTCGAACTCGACCGACGACGACCGATCGAGAACGGACATTCCAGTACTCGTCCAACGCGTACCACCGCAGGCGGCCGGATCTCGAGTGCTCCTGGAGAGTGTGTCCTCTCTCGAGGGTCAGCGCGGTCCCGTGGTCACCGCTGGCCGGTGACGTCAGCTGTCTTCGGCTGGCTAGTCGTCTCGCCCGGGATTTCCGCGTCAGCGGTGATGAGGACGCGTCGCTCGGTGTACTCGAGGCCGTTCTTCCGCTCTCGTTTTCTGCGGATGGCTACGCGATTCTTGGAGAGATCGAGGAGAGCGTCGATCGTCCTCGAGACGAGTTTTTTGGCATACGTGTCACTCGTCCCGGGTTCCTGTCTGCGAATCCAGTGTTTCAGGTCGCTCGCTTTCACGTATTCGCGGACGTTCTTGCAGCCGTCGTTCCAAGGGTCGTCTCCCGCCGTCGGGTCGGTTCTCGCTTTCCAGAGTTTCGCCGCGAGTCTCGAGGGGAGCGAACTGGTGGTGGATCGGAGCATGTCCTCGTCCATCCGGGCGAGTTGCTGGATCGGAAGGAGGTCGCCGTGGGCCAGCGAGACGGACCCACGTTGGAGGGGGTCGTCGGTCTCGGGGAGGCGGTAGTAGGTCCGGTCGTCGTCCTTGTGGATCCGCTCGAGGTGGGTGTCGGCGAGGTCGAGTTCGTGCGGGTCGACGTTGTCCGCGAGGAGGTGGGCTCCCTTCTCGAGTTCCCTCGACTGGAGTTCCTCGATTCGCGCCTTGTTCGCTTTGGAGTGGTTGATCGCCGCCGTCGCGAGGTTCTCGAGGCGGGTGGTTTCGGACTCGAGGTCAGTAGTGTGAGTCTCGAGGTCGTCGGTCTGGGTCTCGAGGGCATCGGTTTTCGACTCGAGCGTCGTGGTACAGGTCTCGAGGGTGGTGGTCCGAGACTCGAGGTCGGTCGTCTGGGACTCGAGATCGGTAGTCCGGGACTCGAGGTCGTCAGTGCTGGTCTCGAGGTCGTCGGTTTTCGACTCGAGGAGATCCGTCTCACGCTCGAGGTCCTGCACGCGGGTTCGGAGCGCGGCGTTTTCGTCCTCGAGGGAGTCGTTCTCGGCCTCGAGGTCGTCGACGCGGTCGGTCAGCCGGTCGGTTCGCCGCCGGAGTGCCTCGAGTTCCTCCGTGAGCGTCTGGACGTCAGTCTCTGTGGGGTCGGCGGTGGTCTCGCACGCAGCGGTCTCACTCGGCATCGCGATCACCCCCGCTATCGTCATGGTCGTCATCCTCGTCGTTGGGACCGTCCGCGTCTCGGTCTCCGTCTGCGTCCGTCTCTCTGTCTGCGTCTTCGAGATCGGGGTCTTCAGAATCGTCTCCGTCCTCGAGATCACTCGCGTCTTCGGACTCGTCACGATCGGCGGCCTCGAGCGAGCGCTCGTAGGCGACCGGGTCGGGACCGAGCACCGTCGTCACGTGCGGGCCGCGCCTGACGATCATCGGAACGTCGCCCGTGTTGCGGTGGGGAGCGTTCGTGCTGTGCACGGAGTCGTCCGTACCCTTCGGGGAGTCGTCCGCACCGTCGACGGCGTCTCTCCCGTCGACAGCACCACCATCATCGGACTCGGCAGTCGACCCCGCCGTGGACGGGTTCGGCTCGCGGGGCCGCTCACACAACCCCCGCCGCGCCCACTCAACCTCCGCCCGGATCTCGCGGAGGTGGCGCACCGCCTCGTGGGGCCGCTTCCGGCCAGCTCGATCGGCTCGATCGGTCGCCAGCTCCTCGAGTAATCGCTTCGCCTGCTGGTCGATCACCTCGAGGCGATAGCTGGCGGCGTCGGGATCGACGTCGTTCGGATGGGTGGGTTCTGTACCCGTGTCGTTCGAAGACGGGTCACCGCCGTCGGGGCGGACTCGAGTATCTCCGTCGGTCGATGCGTGCGGTCGGTCGGGGCTTTCAAGTCCCCGTGAATCGTCGTCGTACATGGCTTCCGTACTGCCTTACGGGAGCTGTCGCGGCCGGTGCAGCCACACCGGTTCGCACTTTCTGGCAAATCAGCCTCTACATTCCACGAGTAGCTTCCGTTATCTAATCCGTCTGTAACCTACGGTAATAAAACCACCACACTAATTGTTGTGGTTAACTGTATGAGTTGTTGTCTCTTTGGAGATATATCGGCAGTAGTATGACTCTGTGTCGGGTCGCCGCAGTCATGCGGAGTCCCGGCGAATGGATGCAGTTGCCGATCGATGACCGAATACTCGAGGCACTGGAATCGTCGGGAATGGTCCTCTCTCCGGCCGTAATCGCAGAGAATATTGATAAGTCGAGACACGAAGTCAATCGCCGTCTCTCTGTCCTCGTCGAGTACGAACTTGTCATACGAGTTAAACGAGGTTACTACGAGATTGCCGAGCCAGGTCGAGAGTATCTCAAGGGAGAACTCGATGCAAGCGTATTGGATCTTAACGAGGAATGATTTCAGTTGTCGGCTCTCCCGAGTTTGAATTGGTGTTCCTCAAAATCCTCAATCTATGAATTGTGACTAGGTCAACGGGTTTCTATTACCGAATAGATACGATCCACGGCGTTACCGATATATCGATAAGAAACTCGAGTCTGGTGAACTGAATGCGTGCTAAGATGTATTTCATAGCTTAATTGGATTTTGGGGATTCTGTTTGTAATTGGCTAAATACTACCCTCGTATTCTTAACAGGATTTATGATGATCTGCTGTATCGATTTACGAAATCATGGATGACGACCGTCGGATGACTACTGATCGGTTCTATGGTGGGGTGGACGGGCGCTTGGAGGTTCTCACACAACTGTTGTCTTTTCTCGGAAAATCTGATGCGAGCGGAGATGGCGTTCCAACGGATGAAGTTGTAGAGTGGCTCCTCTCGAGCACCAACGCAAGAGAGGCAGACGCCGTTACACGCCATCTGAACTTTATCGAAGCGATCGGGTTGATCGAGAAACAGGATGATCGGTACTCGACTACCTGGATTGGGAACTGCTATCTCGAAACCGAAGACCCGGTCGTCCTGTATAACGCGCTCCGCACGAACGTCAAGGGGTTCGATACGATTCTTCGGGCACTCTCGGTGGAGGCGAGAACGGATGAGGATCTCATGGACTTGCTGGTTGCGACGTTCGAAGAGTGCAATATGGGGACCTCCGCTGTTGCAGCACGGCACAGAGAGTGGCTACAGGCGATCGGGTATGTTGAGCAGGAGAACAGCCTCAACCGCCTCACCTCAGCGGGTGAAGCAGTTGCGGAGCAACTTCAGGATACGCCATCGATCGATTTCGAACTCAACAACGTCTACAATAGACGGAATTTACACGACGAGTACGGCGGCGGCATCCAGAGCGGGATTGCACCATCCCGTGACGAGCCGATTGTCTTTCTGTTTTCTGGCGATTCCGGAGCGGAACACGGATATCGCGACGTATTCCGCTCGGATGGATCTGTGATCTACACCGGTGAAGGACAGGAAGGCGATATGGAAATGCTGCGCGGGAATCGCGTTATCAGAGATCACATAGACGAAGGTCGAGAGCTCCATCTCTTCGAAATGGAGGAGTCCGGAGTCCGCTATCGGGGTCAATTCATGTATGCGGGCCATTTTCACGAGGAACTCCCGGATTCAAACGGTGAACTTCGAGATGCGATTCGATTCAAACTCGCACCGGTCGGTGACGTAGTGGGGAGAGAAACCGTACAAAACACCCTCGACGCAATCTCGAGTGAAACACAGGGCGACAATCCAACGAAGCCAGAGGAACGGTCCGACCCCACCGTCTATCAGGTCCCGATAACGATCGATCAGGAACCGGTCCGGATCAACTTCCAGCGAACGGTCCTCGAGGGCGTGCCCCGCTCGCGGATCGAACACGTCTACGAGCCATCGGTCGAACACCAGACGCTCCGCGTGTGGGGGAATCGGGAAGACGATCCTGCCACCGAAGGTGATTATCTGCTCTTTGCGGACAGAGACGGTCGTCGCGGCGGTGGGTATACGATCCTCGCTCGAATCGCCGACGCGACGGTCCTCGAGCCAGCCAAAGCCCAACAGTTCACCGACGCGATCGGGTGGGGAGACGTCACCGATGTCTCGTATCCGCACGTCATGTTCCTCGAGTCGGTCTACGAGACGACGCTCGACCGACAGCAGTTCTGGGACACGTTAGGATTCAAGGGGTGGCCAAACGACACCTTCAGCGCGATCAATTTCGACCGCGATGGGTCGACCTTCCACGAGAAGTACGACTCCGTCCACACCTTCCTTAAGCAGATCGAAGGCACCCAGCTCTACCCGGAGACGACCGTCGTCGAACCGACTGAAACCTACGAAACCCTCGAGCGAGCAGTCGACGACGTCAGGGTTCGACTCGAGCGGACGCCGGAGAGCGAGCGGTGGCTCGCGGCGCGTCTCGGCGAGGCGATCGTCGAGGATTGGTCGACTGCGCTCGTCGAGTATCGACCGTCGGACGAGATCGCCGCGAACACTGCCGCGAAGTTCGACCAGATCCGAGCGGTCTACGAGTCCATCGAGCGCGAACTCGACTCCGAAGCTGACGAACTCGGTGTCGGTTCGCTCGGCGCGTTATCGCCTGCACAGACGCTCTTCCTCGGATGGTTCCGTCTCGTCCAAACGGATCTGGGTCTCTCCGATGGACTCCTCACGCACACACAACTCGAGAGTATCCTCGAGAATACCTACACCGTCGAAACCCAGAAGCCAACGAACCCACACCCAATCGCGACCCACATCCACCAGACCCAGCCCACGATCTACAAGTTCACCGCGCCGCCGGACTACTGGCTGACGACCGTCAGGTACGGCTTGATCTCGTTCGAAGAACCAGATCGTGACCGGTGGAACGAAATCGAAGAAGGTGACGTCGCGATCTTACACTCTCGAGCCGATCCCTCGAGCGACGACCTCGCCGGACAGCCGGGGTGTCTGATCGGCGTCGGAATCCTCGGTACAAAGTTCGAGCTGGACGAGCCGTGGTGGCGCGACGAGCACGACAATGAAGACACGTTCCCGCTACGCGTGACCTTCGACCGCCTGTGTCTCACCGGCGCGGTCGACGAGATCGATACCACGAGCCCGATCACGGACAAACGACCCGACGACATCGATCGCGAGTCGGCCGCGCTCACCGAGAACTGCCTGCCGATCGATCGCGCGAACGAGATCTGCAAACATACTTCGGACACAGCCTTCCCCGCTCAGGGACGGTTCGGGACCTTCCGAACCGACGACAACCGCGTCGATCGCGACCGCCCGCTCGCTTTGATCGAAGCCATGACTCTCACCGAGGCGTCGACGATCGACGCCCACAGTCCGTATCGAGGTGAACTCCCACCGACCATCCTCGAGGGGCTCTACTTCGGCGACGACCTCGACGAAAAACTCCTCGAGCAGATCGAGACGGCGCTCCGGTCGGGAAAACACGTCCTGTTGACGGGGCCGCCGGGGACGGGAAAGACGGAGATTGCCCGGAGAGTGTGCCGTCACCTCGCCGAGACCCATCCCTACCTCTACACCGACTTCGAGATCACGACGGCGACGGCCGACTGGTCGACGTTCGACACCGTCGGCGGCTACATGCCCGACGAGTCCACGGACGGCAACGACGAGCTCTCGTTCAAGCCGGGACTGGTCCTCAACCGACTCAAAGACACCCAGACCAAATCGCAGTCGAACGAGTTGCTCGTCGTCGACGAACTCAACCGGGCGGATATCGACAAGGCGTTCGGACAGCTGTTCACGCTGCTGTCGGGACAGCCCGTCCAGCTCCCCTACACCGAGGGCGGCCGCGAGATCGAGATCACGACGGCTGCCGAACTCGAGGCCTCACCCGCACCCCACCAGTACCGCGTTCCCGAGTCGTGGCGGATCTTCGCGACGATGAACACCTACGACAAGACGTCGCTGTACGAGATGAGCTACGCGTTCATGCGTCGGTTCGCGTTCGTTCGCGTCCCCGCCCCAGATCTCCCCGAGGGAACCACACAGGAAGACGAACAAGCCCTCGAGGACGTCGTCACCGCGTTCGCGGACGCGTGGGGACTCTCCACAGGGCGACGAGAGCGGATGGCGGTGGGCCGCGTCTGGCGCGAGACCAACCACGCCATCGACGAACGATCGATCGGGCCGGCGATCGTCGAGGACGTCCTCCGGTACGTGACCCACCATCCCGAAGACGACCTCGAGTACCACCTCACACAGGCGGTCATCAGCTACGTCTTCCCGCAGTTAGAGGGCGTCCCGAAGCGACGGAAAATCGTTCAGGAGATCGCGGACGTTCCCGAGATCGACGAGAAATTACTCGAGCGGGCGGCTCGAGACATGCTTCAGGTGGCGATCGCGAATGAATAGGGAACAGCTGCTCGATCGGGTCACGGAAGACATTTTCGCCCACGTCATGCAGGGGACCTTCCCCGAGCACGAACTGGCGCGCTCGATCAAGCCCGAGCAGATGGATGAGCGCTTCGAGGAGTACGAGCTGCTGCTCGATCTGCACTTCATCCTGAAGGCGGACGTGATCGACTTCGTCAGGGAACTCCCGAAACGCCTTCGAAACGTCCGGACGGAGACGCAGACGACCTCGCGAACGCGCCGCGGGACCGTCGACGGACGGATCAACTGGGGAGAGACGATCAAGAAGCGCTACTCCGAACACCCGCGGGACGCCTCGATCTTCGTCTGTGACAACCGCTCGGAGAACTACGACATCCCGGAGAACCTCGTCCTCAAGCGACTCATCGCCGTCGTCCACACGACGATCCGGGAGGCCGAGGAGTACCTCCGGGGCGACTACGAGTGGGTGAGCCAGACGTGGAAAGGAAACGAGAACCTGATCGACGAACTGCAACGGATCGTCGAACGAAACGTCCACGTCCGGCGGATTCGCGACCCCGACACGTACGAGCCGACCGAACGGATGCTCACGACCGCCGCCGACTCGAGACACGAGATCTATCGAGACGCGGCGTCGCTGCTCCGCACCCGACAACGCTTGTTCAGCGGCGAGTCGGACGCTATTCGCGACCTCCTGGAGGAGACGGCGATCGCGCCGGACACCGATTCGCTGTTCGAGCTGTTCGTCCTATTCCGGTTCGTCGCGACTCTCGAAGAGCTCCGCGAGAGCCAACCGCAGTTCAAGACGATCGCCACGGACCGACAGGAGGTCGCCCGGTTCGAGGGGGAGACAGAGACAGAGATCGTCCTCTACCACGACAACTCCGCCCGCGACCGAAAACTGTCGTTCGTCGCGGTCCCAGACGAAGAGAAAGACGAATTCTCTCGAACTGAGCAGGTCCAGCTCACCGCCAAAAAAATCTCGAGCGACTACTTCGAGACGGACTTTCGCGACCACACGGGACGACCCGACGTCATCGTCCTCGAGATCATCTCCGAGGCGGACGACCACCACGAACGAGAGTACCTGATCACGGAGGTGAAAAACAGCGCGAACGAGAAGACGATTCGACAGGGCGTAAAGGAGACCCTCGA
This sequence comes from Natronoglomus mannanivorans, assembly GCA_025517485.1. GTDB lineage: Archaea > Halobacteriota > Halobacteria > Halobacteriales > Natrialbaceae > Halomontanus > Halomontanus mannanivorans. The sequence goes on from JAOPKB010000003.1 coordinate 412,865, forward strand.
GTATCTGGCCTTCCTGCAGGTCGACGACGAGTTCGTCTTCGGGGTCGACGACGAGGACTACTTCGGGACGGGGTACAACGGCCTGCTGGTCGTCCAGGATCTCGACCGGGATACCGCCGCGCCCGCAGACCAGTCCGATAACGAAATCACGATCCTCCAGGCCGCCGAGCTGGAGGCGGAACTGGAGGGGATCCTCCGGAACGTGTTGTAACTCGTGGTCACAGCACTCCTCGAGCCGTAATCGGTAATTCAGCACGCAACAGTGCTCGTCTTTGATGTCGTCAGTGAGTTGGATGTGCACTACCGCGGACTGGTAGGGTACTGCACTCTCAAGATTTCCAACGGTGATTCTCCGGGTCCAGAAGTAGATCGTCGTGTCTTGGCTACGAATCATCCGTTCCAAGTCGACCGTCACTTCTGATCGGTGCTCGAACAGAGTGTCCAGAAGAAATTGAGTGGGCGGAACGGTACACGTCGCTTCAACAGTCATCCCTGTTCTGTTTCCCGATCTCGGTGTCTTCGCTGCCACACTCCGAACACGTCTTTCTGTATGGAGTGACCGCTCCGCCAGGTGTTCGTTTTCGCCCTAGTCGCGGTGTTCCACAGTTGGAGCATTTCATTCGATACGGAACCATACTGCTGACTATGCGCCTGTTATTCGTTCGGCCTCGATTCTTCCTTCGCTGAAGACTGTCACTTCAAAGCCCTCATACTCGAAGGAAGTACTGCCACGCTTCTCCGTACCGGTGATTGAGTTCGTGAACAGATCATCGAGTGCATCCCCATCAATAGTATAATGAAGGGGCGCTAATTCGAGCGAATCTTTACTGGTGGCGGTTTCGATCACGGCAACTACTGCTAGCGTTGTCGAATCAGAATTCACATCGTACGACGCCTGAAAGAGTTCCTTTTCGAGATTGTATTCAACGGCGGTCATCGAGTCAACGACATCAAAGCTTCCGGGTGTTTCTTGAGAGGGTCTCATCATCACTAACAACGTGGGCCAGCGGGTTGACAGGGAGTTTTGCTCCTGCAACGTTCTTTTAAGTGCTGTTTTAAGCGTTATTCTTGAGACGTTATCAACGTGCTCGCGACGAGCCGTCGAATACCACGCTGTAACCGTGATGAAACCGCCTGCCTGGTGATCTCGAGTTCCGCTGCAAGATCGCCCTGCGTCGCATCTCGTGGTGAATCGAAGTACCCGCGAGAATACGCCAACACCAACGCTGTCCGTTGCCCCGCTGTGAGATCGTACTCTCGATCCGATTTGAAGGTTGAGAGTGCATGAAGCTGAGTGAGCTCGATAGGAATGTTGTGTTCTCGACAGTATGTCTGGAAGTCGGACACTTCCTGTTGCTCATCAGCTCGAATTTCAAATGTCCACTTTTCTGCGTCTCCGATCCCGGACAGGAGATTAACCTCCGTGTTGGTGATTGCCGTGAGAACACTTTCGTGATCGAGGTTCCACTCAATCCGGACAAACATCTGCTCCTCCACTTCATCAATTATTTTCACCTGGTCAATCCCGATACCGTCACTCAAATCGGTTGTGAGGTTGCCGGTGTCATTGGCATAAATCCAGAAGTAGGGGATAATAGCCTTGCTCGTGGGAACAATCCGATCCAGTTCGATAGTGGCATCGGCCAATTGACTAAAAACGGCACTCAACGGGAAGTCTTCTTGGTTGATTGTGAATGAGGCTTCAATGGCCATAGACACGACTAGCGGTACGTCCTTTTGAGTTAGTCGCTGCTGCGGGAAATTCTGATAGCGTTATCCTCACAAATCGCTGCTACGTATCGTGTAGCGTCTCTGAGTCCGATTCCGGTGTTTGAGACCTGCAATAACACGCCTGCAAGGTATGCTGGCTATCAACTATTACGGTGCCAATGTTGTGTCTCACCGACTCTGCTGCCCTTCCACACTGATTCCTCATCGGCTATCCGCCAGGTGAGTATAATCACCCTCCTTGGCGAGAATCCACATCGTTTCGAGTTCTTCGTTGGTCGCGTTCGATGGATAAAGAACGCACTCGGTAACAGAGTTTGGATTATCTATTACAACAGCATCCAATTCACTACGGCCAAACACTTCTTGTGAAGTAGGCATGATATTTCAGTAGTGCGATATATTTAGAACGGTGTTACACGGTCTGGCGGAGGATGCGTTTGAACGGATTGGTCGAAACCGTCCAATAGCATGAAAATTGCGCTCATGTGTGCGTCTTTCTGGCGATGGATATGGGATGGACGAATCGATTGTGTGTCGTAGGAATCGAATGCACTGTCTGGCACGTCGCCCTCCCGTTCGAGATACTCACGTGTTTCGAGCAGCAACGCATGAATGTGGATGAGTTCTTGAATTTTCACGCTATAATGCAGCATTCCGGCGTTCATAAGCTATTTCGCAATATTTCCTTGATGTGATGATACTGGTGACACGTCCTCTCTGGCAGCAGGGCTTGTGGATTTAACAACAAAAATACATGGTTGATCCTTCACTTAGTTGTCGAATGAACACCGCCTCTGATTTCTCTTCGACACACTATTTTTGAGAGAAATTCGGGAGATTGATTTTCCTCTCTGGTACCTGCTTGGCCTGTACGTAACGCGAGTTTTACGCAATCTTTTGGATTGAGAAATCGTACTACTATTTCTGTTACAGAACACCTCGAGTCGTTCTCGCGACAGGCAGTCTCGAGTCATGATCGTCACGAATGCCTCCAGCCGCGATCGTCGCACATGTCTCGAGCGGACCGCCGAGCGCCCGCTCCTGTCACCAGCCTTTTTACCGACCCACGAGAGATGTCAACCGAGAATGAGAGCGCCGGGAACCGACCTGAGTGGGCAGGATTTCGCCGATGCGGAGCTGACGGACGCGGATCTCAGCGGTGCCGATCTGACGGGCGTGGACTTTCGTGGCGCGAGCCTCGTCGACGCGAATCTCAGCGGGACGGACCTCACCGGTGGGGATCTCCGTGGTGCGGAGCTGACGGATGCGGATCTCAGCGGTGCGACACTCACCGGGGTGGACCTCCGCGACGCAGACCTCACGGATGCGACCCTCACCGGGACGGATCTCAGCGGAGCGACGTTCACTGGGGCGGACCTCACGGATGCAACGCTCACCGGTGTCGACGACGACGCCCTCGAGAACGGCCACGAGTCCGGCGACGCGTCGCTCGTGTCGATCGTGGAGTCGATCGTCACGGGTGCGATCCTGATTCTCGCGTTCTCCCTTCTGATGGTCGGCTGGTCGGGGTTCTGGATCGTGTTCGTGATCGGGTTCGCGGCCGTCTACCCCGCGGCGACGCGCCTCGCCCGGTGGTACGAGAACGAGACTCGCGCCACCGGTTCGGTGTCGGATGGGAGTGCTCACTCGAGTTCCAACCCGAAACCGAACTCCAATCCCAGCCCCGACTCTAACTCGAGTCGCGACGACCGGGCGACGACGCTCGAGACGGTACGCGAGCGGTACGCGGCCGGCGAACTGACCGATGCGGCGTTCGACCGCCGTGTCGAGCAGTTGCTCGAGTCCGAATCGGTGTCGGACACAGAGAGCGTGTCTCGAGCGTCCGAGACCGACCCTGCAAACCCGTTACACGAGACCGAACCGACAGACCGGGAAACAGAACCCGAGCGCGAGACCGGCTGACCGGTGGGCTGGTGCGCCGGAGACCGATCACCGAAAAACCTCGAGAGTCGGCATCCGATCACACGATATCGACGGCACGAGTCCAGCGACCCGCGAGGTGTGAGTATGTGGGTGATAGTGGACACTATGTGTCTGACGCTCGTTTAACGACCTATCGTACTCGAGTAAAGAGGGTATGCGCCTGCTTTAACAGGCAGTGGACGTGTTGGTGGCGGCGAAACCGCCGTTCACTCCCGTGGGTTCGCCACGTGGTTCGCATACGCGAATGACACACGTGCATCAAGCGACCCGGAACAATGGTACATCAGCACACACTGCAGCCCGAGAAGAAGACCGAATTCCTGACACTGCTCGCGGATCATCACCGACGGATCGTCCTGTCGACCCTTCGCAACTCGGCAGACGACGTGGCGACGGTTCGGGAACTCGCGATCGAAGTGAGCGGTCGGGGGTCCGTCGGAGAGGAACGGGCGATCCTCGAGTTACGTCACTCGACGCTTCCCCGACTCGCGGATTCGGGTGTCGTCGAGTACGACGAGCGCAGCGAGACGGTCCGGTATCAGCCCCACTGTGGACTCGAGTTGCTGCTGGACTGTGTGGTGGAGCTTTGAGGCTGGCGGTGGCTCACGCTCGACACGAACGAACGGACGAGCCGCGACTGGACGGCCTCGAACGCACACCACCACTGGGCGTGTCACCGTGACTGACTCGCACTCACCGGCGACCACCCGATCCTCCCCTGAACGATCACTCCTTCTGCTCGGTCAGGACGGCAGACGACCGTCTCCACATCCGCTCCCTGACGAATTGCAGAAGGCACCCTCGAGTCGTCTCCGAATCGCTCCGTGAGACGGACTCGAACGCGGATCTAGACGCGAGAGCGGCGGTCTCGTCTGGTTCATAATCGGCATCAATCACCGCAAGAACGGCTGTGCTCTCATTTCAGAGACGAATCGAGGTCGGTCGAGTCGAGAACAGTGCGGGAGATCGACTCCCGCTCGAGTAACGAGTCGTCGGATCGTCAGTCCCGTCGGTCGCAAATACAGACGCCACCGTCTCGGATTTGAGTGGTGACGTGGTCGTGGGCTTCGAAGGATCCTCGGCAGTTTCGAGTGTGTCTTTCGTCTGTTCACTGGACTGGTTCCAGACGGACGAGACAGTCTGTTGGGTCGGGGACGTGGCTATCCCGAACTCCGTCAGGAGTGCTGGTCGATCTGTGAGTTCGCTCTGGATGCGGTCGTAGAGTGGAGCGTGTTTAGACAGGTCTAATCTATTTCTTTTCCCCGACAATCTTATAGTGTTGCTGTAGTAAAAAACAACTAGATGGAGCTCAGTCCGGTTGCACAAGACTACCTGAAGGCGATCTATCACCTCGAGGACGAGCACGCCCGGCCCGTCCGAACCGTAGAGATCGCCGACGCTGTCGGCGTCACATCCCCCTCTGTGACGAACATGGTAGAAACGCTCGACGAACACGGTCTCGTCGAGTACACCCCGTACAAGGGTGTCGAACTGACCGAAGCGGGAGAGACGGTCGTTTTGAATCTTGTCAGGAAACACCGGCTACTCGAGACCTTCCTGACGGAGTGTCTCGACGTCCCCTGGACCGACGTCCACCGGGAGGCCGACCACCTCGAGCACCACCTCAGCGACGAGTTGGCCGAGCGACTCGTCGACTTCCTCGGTGAGCCGGCCACGGACCCCCACGGTGACCCGATCCCGGATACAGATCTCGTGGTCGCCGACAGGCGATCGTACACGCCACTGACCGAGTACGAGGTCGGCGAGACCGTCGTCGTCGAACGGGTCCCCCACCGTGACCGCGACGTGCGCGAGCATCTATTCGAGAACGGACTCGAGCCGGGAACGAAACTGTCCCTCGAGGCGGTGACGCCGGTCGGTATCGTCGAAGTCGTACCCGACGACGTCGATAACCTGGTGGCGATTCCGACACAGGTCGCACGACGTATCGGCGCTCGAGCGATATCACGAGGAGAGACAGGATTAGACGAGTCTAATTTATAAATTAGATACACAAAAGTCAAATACGGTCCTCCCGAACAGGGTAGTAATGAGATCCGAAACATCCAACGGGAACGGTTCACAGAGCGTATCACGCAGGAAATTCGCGACGCTCACTGCAGGAGCACTCACGACCGGGTTAGCCGGGTGTTTCGGGGGTACCTCGACGGACGACGACCAGAACGTCGCAGTCGCGTCGTTCTTTACGTTCTACGACTTCACGCGACAGATCGTCGACGGAACGCCGATGTCGGTCGATAACCTCGTTCCGGTTGGCCTCCACGGCCACGGCTGGGAACCGGACCCGTCGATCACACAGGATATCGTCGACGCCGACGCGTTCGTTCACGTTGGTCCGGACTTCCAGCCTTGGGCCGATCGGGCGATCGAAACGGTCCACGACGACGACGCGGGGACACACCTGATCAACGCCCGGGAGGGAGTCGAACTGCTCGACCTCGCCGAGACCGTGGAAGACGACGAGGAGATCGAGAGTGGGAAAGACCCTCACTTCTGGCTCGATCCGGGGCTGGCAAAGCAGGCGGTCGACAACATCGCGACTGGGCTCGCCGAGGTCGCCCCCGACCACGAGGGCGAGTTCGCCGACAATGCCGACGACCTCAAAGGCGAGTTAGACGAACTGGACGCCGAGTGGGAGGCGATCTTCGAGGAGGCAGAGCGTGAGTACGTCTTCCTGGCGGCACACAACGCCTTCGAATATCTCGGCCAGCGCTACGGCGCGACGATCCAGCCGCTGATCGCGAACCTCGCTGCCACTGACGACGTCCGGACGAGCGACAGGCAGTACGCACAGGACATGATCGCCGAACACGATATCCAGTACATCGGGGCGGCGATCTTCGAACCCAACTCATGGGCAAAGCAGTTGGTCGACGAGACCGACGCCGAGGCGTACTACCCCGTGACGCCCTACGCTGGAACGAAAGAGGAGTGGATCGACCAGGACTGGGGCTACTTCGACATCGCTCGCAACATCAACATGCCGACGTTCGAGATCGTCCTCGATGCGGCAGGTCCGGAGGAGACGGACCTCGGCGAGGAGTGGCGTAACTTCGACTGACACGATCCACATACGACACCGAACCATGCTACAATGACACACATATCAGTCGAGGACGTCTCGTTCGGGTACACCGCCAGTCCCGTCGTCCGGAACATGACGTTTACCGTCGAAGCGGGAGAGTACGTCGGCGTGATCGGACCGAACGGCTCCGGCAAGAGTACGCTCCTCCAGTTGGTCCTGGGACTGTACGAACCCGACGAGGGAACCATCTCCCTGTTCGGACAGCCGTCTCGAGCCTTCGTCGACCGCGACCGCGTCGGCTACGTCGCCCAAGACGTCACCGAGAACACCAAGGAGATGCCGATTACCGTCGCTGAAGTCGTGTTGATGGGACGGTTCCCCCACGCCGGCTTTGGCCGGATCAGCTCCGACGATCGCAAACGCACGCGAGAGGCGCTCCGGACAGTGGGGATCGACCACCTCGCCGATAGGAAGATTACGAAGCTCTCGGGCGGGCAGCGCCAGCGAGCCTACATCGCCCGGGCGCTCGCCGGCGAGGCCGACGTACTCGTTCTCGACGAACCGACCGTCGGCGTCGACGCCGAATCCGTCGAGGCCTTCTTCGACTTGCTCGAGCGGCTCAACGACAACGGCATGACCATCCTGCTCGTCGAGCACGACATCGAGGCCGTCCTCGAGCACACCGACCGCGTGCTCTGTCTCAACCGGGAGCTGTACTTCGACGGCCCACCCGAGACGTTCGTCGAGAGCGACGCGCTCGCGCGAGCCTACGGCATCGACACCCGGCGGGGAGAGGTAACGACATGAGTGTGACACCGACGATACCGCTGGCGACTGGCGATACAGCCTCCGTCGTTCCAGGCGTAACCGGCGTTCCAACCGACGCCCTCGGCTGGATTATCGATCGCTGGAGTGACCTGCTGTCGGCCGTCGGCGACGCTGCCGGCATCGAGATGCTCCAGTACGGATTCATGCACCGGGCGTTTCTGGTCGGAATCCTGATCGCGGTGATGGCACCGCTGATCGGAACCTTCCTCGTCCACCGTCAGCTCGCGCTGATCGGTGACGCACTCGCACATACGGCCTTCGCCGGTGTCGCGGTCGGACTGTTCATCAACGCCGTCCTCGACGTCGGTATCTCGCCGTATCTCAGCGCCGTCGTCGTCGCGATGATCGCGGCGCTCGCCATCGAGTTGATCTCGGAGGTTACCGACGCCTACAACGACGTCTCGATGGCGATCGTCCTCTCGACTGGATTCGCACTCGGTGCTGTACTGATCAGCCTCAACGCCGGCGGGCTCGCCGTCGGGATCAACCAGTACCTCTTCGGGAACCTCGCGACGGTCTCGCGGTCGAACGCGATGATCCTGATCGGCCTCTTTCTGATCGTCACGCTCGTCGTCGGAACGACCTACAAGCAGTTGCTGTACGTGACCTTCGACGAAACTGCTGCCAGGGTCGCCGGGCTCAACGTCCCCTGGTACAACCGTGTCATGACGATGCTCACCGCGATGGTCGTCGTCGGCGCGATGCAGATCATGGGTGTGATCCTCGTCGCAGCGATGCTGGTCGTCCCGGTCGCTGGTGCGGCCCAGCTCGCCCGGAGCTTCCGAGAGGCGTTACTGGCATCGATTATACTCGCCGAGCTCGCGGTACTCGTCGGTATCACGCTCTCGTTCCAGTACGAGGCGACGGCCGGCGGAACGATCGTCCTCGTCGCCGTTGGACTCTACGTCGGAGCCGTCCTCCTCGGAAAAGTCCAGTCGACTCGAGACATTGAAGACGACATCCATGCGACCGCCGAAGAACGACCGGCCGACTGACTGCCGATTTTCGATACATCGACCATTCCAGATCGAGGGTACTCAAAGCGCGGTCGTGAGACCACATCGAGAACCACAATCGCCGGACGGAAACCGATTATGAAATTCGAACGGATGTCGAGACCCACTCTCGAGCAGCCTAGTCGCGACTCGAAGCTCGCACTCGAAACCGAACCTCGACTCGGATGTCCGGACCACACAGCGTGACTATCCCGCTCTCGAGCATCAGGCGATGACCGACAGACGCCTCCTTGACATCCCGGTCATCGACACCCGAAATCGATGGACTGTGCCCAATCTCGGACCCGATACCCGGGCGACCGGATCGGATCCAATCGGACTCCGACCACTGATTCGAAGGGTGACCGACTCCGGAGACCCAGACCCAGACCCAGACCCAACCGAACCCACTCGAGCACCTCCGTCGACAGCGCCCCCTCACACAGCCACCGACCACCGCCACGGAGAGCCGCGCACCCAACTCTCGAGACCCATTCACCCAAAATTGTGACCCGCCAACTCGAGGTCCGTCCGTCGCGATCCGTCGTCGCGCTCGAGTAACCGCTCGCCATCCGCAGTTCCGGCCGCCGCGTAGTCGGCCGACTCGAGCCCACAGTACAGGAACTGCCAGACTCGGGCCCACAGTACAGGAACTGCCAGAACGGTTATCCCTCGAGGAGGTCGGTATACGATGTATGAGCGGTATTCGGATCCTCCACGTCGACGACGATCCGCAGTTCGGCGAGCTAGCGTCCATCTTTCTCGAGCGGGAGGACGACCGATTCAGCGTCGACACGGCAACGAGTGTAAGCGAGGGGCTGGCTCACCTCGCCGACCACGACGTCGACTGTGTCGTCTCCGATTACGAGATGCCGGAGCGAAACGGGATCGAATTCCTGCAAACCGTCCGCGAGTCGTCCGACGTACCGTTTATCCTCTTTACGGGGAAGGGATCGGAGGAGGTCGCCAGCGAGGCCATTTCGGCGGGCGTCACGGACTATCTGCAGAAGGAATCACACACCAGTCAGTACACCGTGCTCGCGAATCGGATCGCCAACGCCGTCGAGCAGTCTCGAGCGCGACGGGCCGTCGAGCAAGCCGAGCGGACGCTGTCACAGCTCGCGGACAAGTCCAAGGACGTGCTCTTTCTGTTCGACGGCGACTGGCAGGAGCTGTTGTTCGTCAACGAGGCCTACGAGGAGCTCTGGGGCCGGTCGACCGAGACGCTCGCGGACGACCCACAGTCGTTTCTGGAAGCCATTCATCCCGAGGATCGAGAGCGAGTCCAGCGATCGATGACCCAGATTTCGAACGGCGCGGCGAAGGAACTCGAGTATCGGGTCGTCCACCCCGATGGTGATGACGACGATCGGAGCAGCGGCGGCGATGACGACGATCGGAGCGACGAGAACGACGGAGACCAGCGGTGGGTTCGCGCCGAGAGCAGGCCGGTCTTCGACGACGACGGGACGGTGACCCGGATCGTCGGATTCGTCCGCGACATCACGGCCCATCGGGAGCAAGCAGAGGCCCTCGAGGAGGCCAGAGAGCGATTCCAGACGCTGATCGAACACGGATCGGATATGATCACCGTCATCGACGAGAGCGGCGAGGTCCAGTATCAGAGTCCGGCGAGCGAGCGCGTGCTCGGATACGAACCGGCAGCACGGATCGGAGAGAACTCCTTCGACTCGATCCATCCCGACGATAGAGCCCGCGTTTGGGAGGCGTTCGCCCGGACGATCGAGCGACCCGAGACCACGACGGAGCGAGTCGAGTACCGATTCGAACACGCCGACGGCTCGTGGGTCTGGCTCGAGACGATCGGGACCAACCAGACCAATACGGCGGTCGACGGCTACGTGCTCACCAGCCGCGATATCACGGATCGGCGGGCGCGCGAACGCGAACTCGAGCGGACGAACGCGTTGCTCTCGACGTTGTTCGAGGCGCTACCGGTCGGCGTGCTCGCCGAAGACGAGTCGCGTGACGTCCTGGCGGCCAACGAGCAACTGTTCGACCTCTTCGAGCTGCCGGGGACGCCGTCGGCGGCCGTCGGCGAGGATTGCGAGGCGATGGCCGAGGAGATCAGCGACGTCTTCGTCGATCCACAGGCGTTCGTCGATCGCACCGCCGAACTGGTCGACAGCCGCGAGCGGACGGCGAACGAAGAGCTCGCGCTTCGAGACGGACGGACGTTCAGTCGCTCCTATCGACCGCTCGAACTTCCCGACGGAGACGGCCACCTGTGGGTGTATCGGGACACGACCGATCGCGAGGAACGCGAGCAGGAACTCCATGAGATGAAAGCCCAGCAGGAGGCCGCGATAAACGCCGGCTCGGTCGGAACCTGGGAGTGGGATATTTCGTCGAACGAACTCGTCACGAATCCGGAGTTCGCTCGAACGTTCGGTATCGATCCCGACGCCGCTCGAGACGGCGTTCCACTCGAGCGGTTCGTGTCCTCGATCCACGAGGACGACCGCGACCGAGTCCGGCAGGGGATCGACGCGGCCCTAGAGTGCGGTGGCGAGTACGAGGAGACCTACCGCGTCTGGAACGCCGACGACGACCGTCGGTGGGTCTCCGCACGCGGTCACGTCGAGTGCGACGAGGACGGGACGCCGATTCGGTTTCACGGGGCCCTGACCGACATCACCGATCGAAAGGTACGCGAGCAACGACTCGAGGCCCTGAGCGAGACGACGCGGGAGTTGATGGCTGCGGACACCCGAGAGGCCGTGACGGAGATCGGTGTGAACGCTGCCCGTGAGGTACTGAACCTCGATGCAAACGCGATTCATCTGTACGACCCGGACCGGTCCGCTCTCGTCCCGGTCGCGAAAACCGAGGCCGTCACCGAACTCGTCGGTGACCTCCCGACGTTCACCGGTGACGGGAGTATCGCCTGGCGCGTCTACACCGAGGGCGATCCACTCGCCCAAGGCGATATTTACGACGATCCGGATATCTACGACCCGGAGACGCCCATTCGGAGCGAACTGCATCTCCCGCTCGGCGAGCACGGCATCTTGATCGCGGGTTCCCCCGAACCCGAAGCCTTCGACCAACAGGACCTCGTTCTCGGCGAGATCCTGGCCGGCAGCGTGGCCAGCGCCCTCGAGCAAGCCGAGCAAACCGACCGGTTGCGCGCCCGCGAGCGGGAACTCACGCGACAGAACAACCGTCTCGACGAGTTCGCGAGCGTCGTCTCACACGACCTTCGGAACCCGCTGAACATCGCGACGGGTCGACTCGAGTTGGCCCGCGAGGAGTGTGAGAGCCCGCATCTCGACGACGTCCAGTGGGCACACGACCGAATGAACGATCTCGTCGACGATCTGTTGACGCTGGCCCGTGAGGGCAAACGCGTCGGCGAGACCGAACCGGTCGAGCTAGCGTCACTCGGCCGGCACTGCTGGCAACACGTCGCGACGGCCGACGCGACGCTCGTTGTCGAGACGGATCGGTCGATCGAAGCCGATCGAAGCCGTCTCGAGCAGTTACTCGAGAATCTCGTTCGAAACGCCGTCGAACACGGCGGTGCGGACGTCACGGTGACGATCGGGGACGTCGAAGATGGGTTCTATCTCGAGGACGATGGGCCGGGGATCCCACCCGAAGACCGTGAGACGGTGTTCGACTCCGGTTACTCGACGTCGACAGCGGGAACTGGATTCGGCCTCTCGATCGTCGCACAGGTGGTCGACGCTCACGGCTGGGAGCTGTCCGTGACCGACGGCACCGACGGCGGCGCGCGGTTCGAGATCACGGGCCTCGAGTTCACCGACGAGTGAAGAACAGAACGCCACGACGAGGCGGGATACGCTCGTCGTGCGAGGGAGCCTCCCACTCACGACGAGGTGTCTCCGACAGTCACTCGGGGGGCTGTACTGTCTCGACGGTGGTCTGGGACTGAGCGCGAGACTCGGATTCGGATTCAGTATCGATGCGGATCGTCTCCACGGTACCCTCGAGCAGGAGCTGGACGGCCGCTTTGTGGGCGTCTTTCTGGTGATAGACGGTGGCGGGGGTCACCTCGCCGTCGTCGTATTCGACGAACGCGTCGGGTGTGGGTGTATTTCGACGAGACGACGACACCGCTGCTCGCAGTTCGACGGCCAGCGCGTGCATGTGGATGAGTGCTTGTTTGCGCATCGTGAGACACCTCATCTGGAACCCGGTAAGATACCGTCGGTGACCGGCTCACCGTGGTGAATCCGAATCGGACCGTCGGAGGTGACGACGACGGTGTACTCGTCGACGGTGAACTCGATACCGACGTACCTGTCGTCTCGCTGTGCGTGTTCGAGCAGGGTGTTCAATGCCGTCGGCTCGACGTGATCGTACAGCGGCGTCAGATCGGATATGGGAACGCCTTCGAGCGTGGCGAGCCCCTGAAGAAGTGCGTTCGTCACGGTTTCAGGATCGTCGAACGCCACCTCGATTTCGATTATTCCATCGTCGACGACCCGAACTTCGCTTTTCGAGGCCATAGTCGAAGGATAGGAGCAATCTCCAATAGTATCTACACCCCATATATCGGGTATCGCACTGCGTGGTGACAACCATCCAATACTCTCGCCGAATTGAACACTGATATCTAACGGATATCACCGATCTATCGATAGGACTTACGGGAACCGAGGCCTACTTCTTTTCAAATGCCTCCATCATCCGATCGCGAACACGAACTCCGTACGCAGGGGTCCCCACAGGAGTTCGTCGCCGATCTCAGTCGCCGAGCGCTCGAGACCGACGACCTCGAGTCGCTGTTAGACGACGCGTCGGCTGGTGTCGCGACGGTATTGGGGACCGACTACTGTAGCGTGTTCGAGCTCGTCGACGACCGGCGACTCCGATTGCGAGAGGGCGCGGGCTGGTCACGCGTGGGCAACCAGACGGTTCCGGCGGACGACCGTTCACAGGCGGGGTACACGTTACGGACCCAAGAGCCGGTGGTCGTCGAGGACCTGCGGACCGACGATCGGGTCGCAGGCTGTGAGCTGTCGACGTCGTGTGGAATCGTCAGTGGGGTGACTGCCGTCGTCGGCCCGATCGACGATCCGTGGGGCATCCTCGGCGTTCAGACGACGACACGGCGTGCGTTCACCGAGGCCGAGGTCTCGGTTCTCCGGACGGTGGCGAACGTCCTCGCCTCGGCCGTCGAGACCCTGGACGCGGAACGATCGCTCGACGGGGAGACGGCGCTGAAAGATCGGATCCTCGAGACCACGCCGGTCGGCATCGTCGGGATCGACGACGGTGGCGAGATCCAGTTCGTCAACGAGCGTGCGGAACAGCTTCTGGACCGAAGTCGGGAGGAGATCACGTCCTCCGCGTACGACGATCCACAGTGGGGGTTGACGGACGCTGCGGGCGACCCACTGGAGGGCGGAGAGATGCCGTTCGAGCGCGTCGTCGACGCCGGGGCGGAGTTCGTCGAGGAGACCCTCGGCTTGCTCCGTCCGGACGGACAGCGCGTCTGGCTCTCCGTCGACGGTGTGCCGCTTGATACCGGGTCCACGACAAATCTCGAGGCACCTCGGGCGGAGACCGAAGCGGAGGCGGATATCCAGAGAGAGGCCGACGACGCCGATCGCCGGACGGGAGCCGTCTTCACCCTCACGGATATCACCGAGCAACGCCGTCTCGAGACCGAGTTCGAGGAGATGTTGGGACGCGTCTCCGACGCCTTCTGCGCCGTCGACGACGAGTTTCGGTTCGTCCACGTCAACGAGCGAGCCGAAGAGCTCCTCGAGCACTCGGAGGCGGAGTTACTCGGCGAGTGTCTGTGGGACGTGTTTCCGGAGGCAGCCGAGGAACCGATCGTCAGGGAGAACTTCCACGCGGCGCTGGACTCACAGGAGCCGACCAGCTACGAGGTGTACTACGACCCACTCGAGTTCTGGGTCGAGGCGACGCTCTATCCCTCCGAGACCGGCGTTTCGGTCTACTTCAGCGATATCACGGACCAGAAAGAACGCGAGCGATCCCTGCGGGAAGAACACGACCTCGTCGAACGGATCGTCGAGACCACGCCGGTCGGGATCGTGACGCTGGGTGCCGACGGCTCCTTCGGTCGGGTCAACGACCGCGCCGAAGCGATCGTCGGCTACACGGCGGACGACTTCGAGGGGATCGAACAAGCGCTCGAGGCGCTCGAGTCCGTGACGCCGGCCGGAGAGCCCTACCCTGCGGACGAACATCCGGTCCATCGCGTGTTCGTCGAGGGAGAGACGGTCCACGACGTCGAGGCCGGGATCACCCGAAGCGACGGCCAGCGAGTGTGGCTCTCGGTCAGCGGGACGCCGTTGCGCGTCGACGGACGAGACGCGGGCGCGGTGATCACGTTCGCCGACGTCACCGACCAGCGCGAGGCCGAGCGAGCACTGCGCGAGCGAGAACGCCAGCTGTCGACGGTGATGAGCAACATCCCGGGCATGATCTACCGGTGTCGAAACGACCGGGGCTGGCCGATGGCGTTCGTCAGTGAGGGCTGTGCGGAGCTGACCGGATACGACCGCGACGTCCTCGAGTGCAACGAGGTCCAGTTCGGCGAGGACGTCATCGTCGAGGAAGACCGCGACCGTCTCTGGGAGGAGATCCAGACAAGCGTCGACGGGAGGGAGCTGTTCACGGTGACCTATCGGATCGAGACTGCCGACGGCGACCGTCGCTGGGTCCGGGAGAAAGGCCGTGGCATTGTCGACGAGGACGGCTCGCTCGAGTCACTCGAGGGGGTCATCATCGACGTGACCGAGCGCAAGGAGTTCGAACAGGAACTGGAACGGAGTCGGGCCGAACTCGAGCGACTGAACCGGATCAACGAACTCGTCCAGGAGATCGTCCGACGGCTCGTCACGGAGCGGTCTCGAGGCGAGATCGAGGGGACGGTCTGTGACCGGCTGGCTGCCTCGGAGTTCTACGAGATGGCCTGGATCGGGGACCGGTCGGTCGCAGGCGAGACGGAAACCACCGCCTGGGCCGGCGTCGACGAGGAGACGGCGACGACGATTATCGACGCCTGCGCCGAGACGACCGACACCCGAGGCCTCGTCCAGCGAACCCTCGAGACGCGCCAGGTGCAGGTCGTCGAGTGTATCGACATCGAGGGCGACGACGCGTGCTGTCGGCGGCTCCGTGACAACGGCATCGAATCGGCACTCGCCGTACCGATCCAGTACCGGGAGACGCTCTACGGTGCGCTCGTGATCTGTGCGGACCGCGCCGACGCGTTCGACGAGCGCGGTCGGACCATCCTCGAGAAGTTCGGCGATACGCTCGGCTTCGCGATCACGGCGACCGAGCGAAAGGAGGCGCTGGTGACCGACGAACGCGTCGAACTCGAGATTCGCGTCCGCGATCCGGACCCGGATCACTTCCTCTTTACCGTGACGGCCGACACGAAGGCCGCGCTCACGATTCAGGGGGTCGTTTCCCACGCCAGCGACTCGTATCTCGTCTACGCGACGACCGACGGCGCTGCCGAACGCTTGCTCGAGCGTGCGGTCGACTCCCCGGAGATCGACCGCGCGCGACTCGTCGAGGAGTACGACGACGAATCCCTCCTCGAGTTCGTCTCGACCGTCCCGGCGATGATCACCACGCTCGCGGAGTACGGCGGGACGGTGACGACGGCGACCGCCGAAGACCGTGGCGCGACGTTGACGGTGATGTTGCCCTCGTCCGTGAACGTGCGAGCGGTCGTCGACGCGTTCCAGACGGCGTATCCCAACTCGTCGGTGTTAACCAAGCGGACCGTCAACCGCTCGGCCCGGACTCGTCAGGGCGTTCGAACGGCGTTTCTCGACCGACTCACCGACAAGCAACGCGAATCGCTTCGGGCGGCGTATCTCTCGGGGTACTACGACCGCCCTCGAGCGACCAACGGCAGCGAACTCTCCGAGGCACTGGGCGTCTCGCCGTCGACGTTCCACCAGCATCGCCAGGCGGGGGTTCGAAAGCTCCTCGCGGCGACCTTCGACTCCCGCGAGTGACAGTCCCCGCCCGGTGATTGACAGGAAAGCCAGCACGAAAATTGAAGGTGGATCCGGACACCCTCAATAACGGGGTGATCGCCATGCGCGACCACAACCGCGTTGTGGCCGTATGTGATCGCTGCGACTCGGTGTACGCAGCGAAAGAGCTCCTGAACGGAAGCGTCCGACCCATCGGAACGGCAGCCTGTTCCTGCGGGTCCGAGAGCTTCCGCGTGCTCGAGTGAATCGTCCCGCAACCAGTGCGGCCCTTTTGTTTCCGAAACGCGCTCGCGTTCTCGAGACTCGTCCGTAGTCGCAAGGGTCGACGTCACGGAAAATTACCGATAGTCATAAATCCAAAATAACGGGGGAACAGATTGATCGCCGTCGTATCGTTTAACATCTCGTGAATGAACGCTCAGTGTCCGGTCTGTGACGGTGGGCTCGGAGAATTACTCGAGAAAATCGTTACCGACGGTAAGGTGATCGCGGACTTCAGGTGTTCGGAGTGCGGTCACGAGTGGTCGGTCCCACTGTGACTCCGGATACACAGCGTTCGGGTTCGTCGAACCGCCGTCGTCGAGACCGGTCGTGAAAACACACGAGGCGAGCACTCGTCCGTCAAGAACCGAGCGTGCCACGACGACAGCGACCGGCGCGTTCGAGAGACTCGTCTCGAGTGTCCGATCCGCTCGCGTCGTTCACGAACTGAACACAGTCCATCGAAGTGACCGACGAGTGATTTTTTGACCTATCGCCTCGAGAGGGGTTGACATGCCTTCGGGTCTGGAGCCGACGGAGGAGTACGACGGGCGGATCACGGTCGCGCTGCTCGAGGACAGCGGGGAGAGCGAGCGGATCCAGTGTTCGTCCTACGAGCGGGCGATCGAACTCGTCGAGGAGCACCAGGCGACGGTCACGGTCGCCAAGATCGTCGATCGGGACGGCGACGTCGTGTTCACCTCGGCCGAGATGGACATCGAAACGTGGGCGAGAGAGTGGGAGCACGCCAAGCGTCGGCTCTCCGTCGACGTCGAGGAGTACGACTGCCCCTACGACGATCGAGCCTGCTTCGCCGACGACCTCTGTGTCCAGTGTCAGATGGACGCCATCCGAGAGCGGTAGTGACCGCGTCCCTCGAGTTCGGTCTGCGCCCGGATACGCCTCCTTCGGATCTTCGTTCGCGTCCGGATCGCTTCCAGGGCGACCGACATGAACTGGACGAACAGGTCGGCGGATCGTACATCGGTCGGCGAGACCGTCTCTCCAGGGCCGATCACTCGGGCGACCCGAGGAGGTCGGCGACAAGTGTCGACGCAGCGAGTGACGGCACGTCCGGGCGTACCATCGACTCGGAGGAATCGACCGCGTGGCCCGTTTCCACGTGGTGCTCGAGGGCCTCTCTGGACCGTTCCGTCGCCGTGAGCCCGTCGGATTCGCCGACGGACCAGTCACAGTGGAGACAGTATTTCATCGTCGATTCCCCTTATCTCGATCTCGGTCGTCCGTGTGTTCGGTTGCAGCGTCAGCGCCTGTTCCCCGTCCTCGTCCGTCTATACGTTCGATCTCGACTTCGACGTCGACACCGTCGTCGTTTCTGACGGTCACCCGCCGTCCGCAGTAGGTGAACGTGACCGTGCCACACCGCGAGCCGTTTTTCGTCGACGAGAAGACCTCCTCGAGCGCCTCGGTGTCGACGGCAGTGTAGAGTGGTTGCTCTAGCTCCGTCGGATCGACACCCTGCTGTGTTGCGATCGCTCGAGCGACTTCGGTCGTAACGGAATCGCTAGCGAGGGGCTGTTGGTGGGTACTCATGTATCGATCGTTGTGCTCTCGGACGGATAAATGAGGGGCATCAGTTACTTTCTATCGACCAGAATAGAACCGCTACGGTGGCTATTGGCCACCGTCGACCGAAGCCTTATCTGTGTGCTGATACGGCTCACTCGTCGCTCGAGTCACCCACCAGTTCGGAGCCGAAGTGATCGAACGGGCGAGCGTATTCGCGACGAAGGATCTCCGAGTGGTCGATCGTGAGACCGAGTTCGTCGAGTGCTTCGGCAACGGTTTCGACGCTCGTCGTATCCAGACAGACGACCTCGACGTGGAGGTTCTGGGTTCCCACGAGTAACTCCCGGATATCGACGACGCCGGGGATCTCGATCGCCTCGTTGGCCAGCTCCGTCCGCTGTGAGATCGGCGCCGTACAGACGAAGAGCACGTGGTGGGGTGCGCCCGCCGCCTCGTAGTCGATTTTCGGCTGATAGTCGACGAGGATTCCCCGCTCTTTGAGCCGTTGCAACCGGTTGCTGACGGTACTCGAGGAGACGTCGATCCGGTCTGCGATCTCGTCGTGGGTGAGACTCGTCCGCGTCTCCTTCTGTAGCAAGTAGAGGATCGCTTTGTCCGTGTCGTCGAGGTCCATACGCGAATTCGATCCTAGAGACACCCTCACACGATTAAAGTCGTGGGCTTTCTGCTTCCGAGTCGTGTGGTCGAGACGCACGTCCGTTCGACCGGCCGGCGGCTCGATCGAGAACTCGAGGCCGCCGGCAGAACTGACAACTACGCGGAACGCGTTCACACGTTCGTGACGGCCACCGATCCCGGTTTGCTGGACGCGCTCCCGCTCGTCCTCGCACTCACGCTCGCAGCGGTTCACCTACTGGCGGGCCGGGTGCGGTCGCTGGCCGTCGTCCCCCGAAACCGGTGGCTCTCGATGGCCGGTGGTGCCTCCGTCGCGTACGTCTTCGTCCACCTCCTCCCGGAGGTCCAGCAGGCCTCGGAGACGGTCGACGCCCGCGGTGTCTTCCCGGCGATGCTCGACACACACGTCTACCTCCTGTCGCTGCTCGGCTTCGCGACGTTCTACGGCCTCGAGCAGTTCGTGCGTGGGTCCCGTTCCGGCGGCGAGCGCTGGGCCGGTCGACTCGACTGGCTCACCGAGGCCGACGCCGATCTCGGCGTCTTCTGGGTCCACTGTGGCTCGTTCGCGGTGTACAACACACTCATCGGCTATCTGCTGGTTCACGGCGAGGCCACTGGACTGGCGAGTCTCCTCACGTACGCCGTCGCCATGGGGCTGCACTTTCTGGTCAACGACGTCGGACTTCGCGAACACCACGGCGACGCCTACCACCGACGCGGACGCTGGCTCCTCGCGGGGGCGATCGTCGCCGGCTGCGGACTGGGCTACGCCGTCGCCGTCGACGAACTCCTGGTGGCCGTGCTCGTGGCGTTTCTGGCCGGCGGGATCATCCTCAACGTGATCAAGGAGGAACTGCCCGCGGATCGCGAGAGCCGATTCTGGGCATTCGCCGCTGGTGCGGCGGGCTACACGCTGGTGCTTCTCGCGGTGTGACGGACTCGAGACCGTTCGACGTCGACGACCGACACTCCGTCAGGACTGGTATCGCTCCACGATCGACTCCGCGACGCCGGACAGGTGGGCCTGCCCCCAGAGCGCGACGATACACGCGCCGAGCGTGTTGAACATCATGTCCTTGACCGTGTCGTCCAGCCCGTGCTGGGAGAGGGGCATCTGTAACCCGGTTTCGGCGGCGACGACGTCCAGTCCGAACTCGAACAGCTCCCAGAGCACGCCGAAGGCCATCACGAACAGGAGGATGTAGACGAAGATGAACCGCCGTGGGAGGGAAATCCCGTCGTGGTGGACGTCGATCGACCGCACGGTCGTATAGCCGACGCCGGCGACCAGCGACGCCGACAGGGCGTGGGTCAGGTGATCCCACCAGCCGATCGATCCGTACAGCCCCCACGAACCGAGCGTGTGCAAGAAGACCGCGGCGGTCACCCAGAGGGCCAGCCACGGGTCCAGTGCGACCTCGTAGTTGCGCTCGAGGATCGTCGGGAGAAACGTCACGGCGAGTGCCAGCCCGCTGTTGATGACGACCTTCGGCGATCCGGTGTAGAGACCGGCGGCGAACAAGAGGACGAGAAACCCTTGCATCGCCCGCGAGAGGCGAACCTGTGTCTGCCGGGAGGGACGACGGATTCCCAGCGCCCGGAGCCCCGTCATCGGCGGATCACCCAGCCGAGGGTCTGACGAAGCCGCCCGGTCCGCCGTCGGAAGTAGAGATCGAAGACGACGCCCGCCGCGAGGCCGGCGAGGGTGATCCAGGCGAACTCGACCATCAGCGCCTCGTTAGTCGTCAGATACGACGTCCCGTACCAGTTGTCCAGATTCCAGCGGATAATCGCCCACGCACCGCCGGCCGCGAGCGTCGCCATCACGACCGAGAGGATGGCGAACCAGTGGGTCACCTGTACCTGCTGTAAGATGTGTAGTTCGACGACGATCAACAGCGCCAGCGCCGCGAGCGAGAGGTAACTCGCGAACGTGGATAGCTCGCCGAGCTCGAGCGCCCGGGCCGTGATCGGAAACAGCGCGAGCACGAGCACTTCCCACGGGAGCATGACGTAGAGACTCCCCCGGTACAACGGCGGCAACAGGACGACGGCGGCGGTCACGGCCGTGAACACGATCCACAGCAGGTCGAAATCGAGCAGACTCTCGAGAAACACCAAGCCGAGAAAGCCGACCAGAAGCCACGAGATCGCGGCGTTGACGCGCCCGTCCTCGAACAGCGCCTCGAGGGTGTCCGATTCTGGATACTCCATAGCCCATTGCGCGACGGACGGAACTTATACACACCGGCTTCGGAACGTTCGAGAAATTGATCTGACAGGGTGAGCGTCCGTCGGCTACAAGCCGAACAGGCCGAGACAGTTCGTAAACCAATATACACCACCCGTTCCTACGGCGGTGTGTGACCGACGACATTTCCCTCGAGATCGAAACGGCGGATCCGCCCGAAACCAACCTCGTCGTTGCCTTTCCGGGGCCCGGAATGGGGGCGATCTCGGCGAACCAGTACCTCATCGAACAGTTGGGGCTCGAGGAGACAGGCCACGTTCGAGCCGAAGGCCTCGCCGCCGTCACACCGTTTGCAGACGGGCGGCCGTATCACCACACCCGCCTGTTCACGAGCGAGAGCCTCGAGTGTACCCTGTTGACGAGCGAACTCCCGATCCCGACGCACCTGACGGAGCCGTTCGGCCGGATCCTCCTCGAGTGGGTCGAAGACAACGGTGTGGACGAAGTGACCGTCCTCACGACGATGCCCACGCTAGCGTCCGACGACCTGTTCTACGTCGCTTCGGAGGACTACTACGATCGCCGGCTGGCCGACCGGTCGGAGTCACTGTCCCTCTCGCCGCTGACGGGCGGGTTCTTCACCGGCGTCAACGCGAGTCTCACCTCGCGAGCGATCGATACGGACCTGCGTGTTGGCGTCCTCGCAACGGCTGTCGAACGCCCACACGTGCTCGACGGTGACGCCGCGCTTCGCCTCGTCGAGGGGCTCCAAGAGATATACGAGTTCGACGTCGATACCGACGAACTTCGCCAGTTCGCGGATCGGACGCGAGATCACTATCGAGAACTCGTCGAACAGGTCGAAGCGCAGACGCGAGCACAGCAACGACCCGCCGTGGAAGACCGCGGTTTCATGTGATGTGACTCGTGTGGCGCGTCGTCGCTCGAGAGGCGACGATCGCCCGTCACGTAACCTCTCGATCACGCGCCCGTCCCCGATCGGTCTGCACGCGATAGGCCGCGATTACGGCGAGTGAGACCGCGACGGCGACGATCGTCAGGACGGCGAGTTGCTGTCCCAGAGAAGCGCCGGCGAGGTCGGGGAGTCGTCGCCAGCCGCCGACGGGAACGCCGGGCACGTATCGGAGCACGGTCACCGTCACCAACACGACCGGGACGACGTACTTCACGAGCGGCAAGACGATCGAGTCACCGAGTTGCTCGTGGAGCGTCGCCGGGTCCTGATACCACGTGAAGACGACGATCAGGGCGATCGCGCCGAGTGGCAACCCGAGCGCGCCGACCGTCGTGTCGAGGACGTCCAGAAACGGCCGGCCGAGAACGGACAGTTCGACGGCGCTGTAACTCACCGCCGAGGGGAGTCCCGCGAGGAGGATGATCCCGGTCGTGACGATACTGGCTCGCCTGCGCGACCAGTCGGTGGCCCGCATCACGGCGGCGACGCCGACCTCGAGCATCGAGACGGAGGGCGTAATCGCCGCGAAAAAGAGGAGACCGAAGAAACAGACTGCGACGATCGATCCGAACGGCATGATCTCGAAGGCGGCCGGCAGCGTCGAGAAGGCGAGTTCGACGCCGGCGGCGGGCTCTTGTCCGAAGGAGAAGACGATCCCGAAGATGACGATTCCGGCGAGAAAGGCGACGGCGAGATCGGCGACGGCGATCGTCAGCGCAGAGCGCGCTACGTTCGACTCCGCGTCGAGGTAGCTGCCGTAGGTGAGCATGACGCCCATGCCGACGGAAAACGAGAAGAACACCTGTCCGAAGGCAGCACTCCAGATCATCGGATCCGAGAGTCTGGAGACGTCGGGCGTAAAGAAGAACCGGAGGCCGTCCGTGAACCCGGAGAACGTAGCGACGAGACCGGCCATCGCGAGGAGGACGACGAACGTCATCGGGACCAGCACCGTCGCCATGCGCTCGATCCCCTCTTTGACGCCGAGCGAGACGATCGCCCCGACGATCAGCGTCGAGACTACGAAAAAGCCGATCGGCTGGTAGGTGCCGGTGAACGAGTCGAACGACGTCTCCGCGCCCGTCAGCGAGAACGAGAAGAACGCGAGCACCCAGCCCGTGATGACGAGATAGTAGCTCAACACCGCGAGGACCGAGGCGCCGACGAGCCAGCCGACGATTTCGAACTCCTCGCGGACCTGCCGGCAGGCGGTCACCACGTCCGCTTTGAGCGATCGACCGACCGAGATCTCGAGGATCATCAGCGGGACCGCGAAGGCGAACGCCGCGATCAGGTAGGGGACCAGATACGCGCCTCCGCCGTTCTGTCCGACGATCGCCGGAAACCGCCAGATGTTCCCCAGCCCCACGGCTGCGCCGATCGCTGCGAAGACGAACGAGAGTCGAGACGACCACTGTTCCATCGTGACCGATCACTCGTCGTGACCGTTATCGGTGTTGTGATCCCGGACCGGTCGTCGACCCCCAGTCACCCCCAGACGACCGGCACGAGAAAGATCACCCAGTCACCCCCAGACGACCGGCACGAGAAAGATCATCGCCAGCGAGATGACGACGATCCCCGCCAGGCTGAGCCAGGCACCGACCCGGACCATCACGGGGATCGTCAGATAGCCGCTCCCGAAGACGATCGCGTTCGGCGCGGTCGCGACTGGGAGCATGAAGGCGAACGTGGCCGCGAAGGCGGCGGCCGCCATCAGCGTCAGCGGCGCCACGCCGATCGCCAGCCCGATCCCAAGCGTGATCGGCATGAAAAGCGACGCCGTCGCCGTGTTCGACGTCACGTTCGTCAACACCATCACGACCGTCGTGACCAGCACGACCATCACTCCGAGTTCCGTGATTCCCAGCCCGGTGATCGCGTCCGCGACGACCCCGTCGAGGCCGCTCGTCTGGAAGGCGCTCGCGATCGAGAACCCTGCGCCGAGCAACAACAGGACGCCCCACGGCAGCCGCGAGGTGTACGTCCAGTCGAGCAGCCGCTCGTCTCGAACCGGAACGACGAACATCAGGACAGCCCCGACGACCGCGATCACGGCGTCGCTGATCGCCGGTACCAGCGGTTGCAACACGAACGGCCGCGCGATCCACGCCGCGACGACGAGGCCGAAGACCGCGAGCACGCGTTTCTCGCCCGTCGTCATCGGTCCGAGCGCCCGCCGCTGGTCGGCGATCACGCTGTCCCGACCGGGTCGGTCCTCGATCGTGGGCTCGAGCACCACGACGATGATCGCCCACGCCAGAAGGGTGAAGACGACGGCGACGGGGACGCCTACGAGCATCCACTCGAGGAACCCGATCTCGACGCCGAGACTCGACTCGGCGACGCCGGCCAGGACCGCGTTCGGCGGGCTCCCGATGAGCGTCGCCGCACCGCCGATCGACGCCCCATACGCGATGGCGAGCATGAGGGCGGTCCCGAACGTGGTGTTGGGTAGGTCGTCCGGGTCGGTGTCGATCGGGTGGACGAGGTCGCCGATCACGGCCGTGGGATCGTTCGGTTCCGTGAGGTCGTCGTGGTCGAGCACCGGTCGTCGCTCGCCCGCGATGGTCGTCAGTTCGGCGATCACCGCGGCGCCGATCGGCACCATCAACATCGCCGTCGCCGTGTTCGAGATCCACATCGAGAGGAAGCCGGTGGCGGTCATGAATCCCAGGACGAGGCGTCGCCCACTGATACCGACGGTGTCGATGACGAGAAGCGAGAGCCGGTGGTGGAGGTTCCACCGTTCGACCGCGAGCGCGAGCAGGAAGCCGCCGAGCAACAGGAAGACGATCGGGTCGGCGTACGGGGTCGTACTGTCGCCGACGGTCATCACGCCCGTGAGCGGAAAGAGCGCGATCGGGAGGAGACTCGTCACCGGGATCGGGATCGCCTCGGTGACCCACCAGACAACGATCCACAGCGTTCCCGCCAGCACCGCCGTCGCGTCCGGAGCCAGCCCGAACGGCGCCACGCCGAGTACGACCAGAAAACAGAGGGGGCCGAGGATCAGTCCGAGCGTCTGGCGTGACAGCTGTCGTGGGGAGAGATCTCGAGCCACGAACGACCGTCCCACGTCTGTGGCTTAAATGCGCTGAATACGGGCTGGATCCGAACTGGCGTCGACGCCCACATTCGCGATCCTGTCAGTAAAATGGGCAAAGAAGACTTTACGGTCACTGGCTCACTACGACAGGGAAATGGTACCGTCCGGCGAGGCGAACGCGGAACTTCGAACGCGGATTCGCCAGCAAGCGGCCATCGCCGACCTGAGCCAGCGGGCCCTCGAAACCGACGCTCTCGAGGCCCTCTTACACGATACGGCGGTCACCGTCAGCGAGACACTGGATACCGGGTACTGTGCGGTCTTCGAACGAACGGCCGACGATGACGACCTCGTACTCCGAGACGGTGTCGGCTGGCGCGAGGGACTCGTCGGGACTGCGACCGTCCCGGATCGAGACTCCCACGCCGGGTACACCCTCAACGCCGACGGTCCCGTCGTCGTCGACGACCTGCACGACGAGGACCGGTTTACCGGTGTCGAGTTCCTCGCCAGCCACGACGTCCGCTACGGAATCGGTGTCGTCGTCGGCACCGTAGAGCAGCCGTGGGGAGTGCTGGGAGCGTACGCGACCGAGAAAGCGGACCGCGAGTTCACCGATGCCGACGTGACCTTTCTCCGAAGCGCCGCGAACGTGCTCGCGAACGCGATCGCGGCCGCGAAGGCGAACGGAGACCGGAGCGAGACCGACGGCGAACGAAACCGTCGCGACGAAACCGATCGCACGGAACGCGAGCGGGAACTCGCGCGGTTCAAACGGGCGGTCGAGGCCTCGGGTCACGCGATCCACATGAGCAATCTCGACGAAGAGATTACGTACGTCAACCCGGCGTTCTGTGAGACGACCGGCTACACGGCCGAGGAGGCGATCGGAAAGCCCCCGAGCATCCTCGAGTCGGGCGAACACGACGACGACTACTACCGAGAACTCAGGGAGACTGTCCGTTCCGGCGAGGTGTGGGAAGCGGAGATCACCGACCGGCGAAAGAACGGCGAGCTCTACCACGCCGAGCAGACGATCGCGCCGGTGACCGACGAGAACGGCGAGATCGATCGGTTCGTCGCCGTCCAAAACGAGATCACCGAGCGCAAAGAGCGCGAACGGGACCTCGAGGAGAGCGAGGCGAGGTTCCGGATGCTCGCCGAGAACCTCGAGGAGATGGTGTGGATCTCCGATACCGACACGCGGGAGGTTCTGTACGTCAACGCCGCCTACGAACGGATCTGGGGCCGCGACCGGGAGTCGCTGTACGGCGACCCTCGCTCGTTCCTCGAGGCGGTCCATCCGGACGACCGCCAGCGCGTCGAGCGAGCCTACGCTGCCGTCCCGGACGAGGAGTTCGACGAGGAGTATCGAATCGTCCGACCCAACGGCGAGGTTCGATGGCTCCACGTTCGGGCCGTCCCGGCCGACAGCGACGACCAGCAACTCCGACGGGTCGTCGGCATCGCGGAGGACGTCACCGAGCGCACGGAACGCGAACGGGCGCTCGAGGAGTCCGAGCGACGATATCGCACGCTCGTCGAGAACTTTCCCAACGGCGCGGTCGGGCTGTTCGACGAGGACCTGTGTTACACTGCCGTCGGTGGGGAGCTGTTGAACGCGACCGGTGTCGCTCCGGCCGATCGGGTCGGAAATCACGTCTCCGAGATCTATCCGGACGAGCTGGTCTCGAAGTTCGAACCCCACTTCCACGCCGCACTCGAGGGCGAGACGAACTCCTTCGAGGTGGAGTATCACGACCGTCACTTGTACGCTCACACGCTCCCCGTCAGAAACGCCGACGACGAGGTGTTCGCGGGCATGCTCGTCGTCCAGGACGTCACCGAACGCCGGAAGTACCAGCGCCAACTCGAGGAGTCCAACCAGCGCTTAGAGCAGTTCGCCTACGCCGCCAGCCACGACCTCCAGGAGCCGCTGCGGATGGTCTCGAGTTACCTCCAGTTGATCGACCGCCGATACGCCGACGCCCTCGACGCCGAGGGCGAGGAGTTCCTCGCGTTCGCCGTCGACGGCGCCGAGCGGATGCGCGAGATGATCGACGGCCTGCTCGAGTACTCCCGCGTCGAGACTCAAGGTGACGAGTTCGAACCGGTCGACCTCGACGCGGTCCTCGAGGACGTCCGCGATACCCTTCGGATGAAAATCGACGAGGACGACGCAGAGATAACGCTCGAGTCGCTCCCCCGTGTCGAGGGCGATGCGGGGCAGTTACGACAGGTGTTCCAAAATCTGTTCGCCAACGCGATCGATTACAGCGGTGAGGAGCCGCCGCGGGTCCACGTCGCCGCCGAACGGACCGGGACGGAGTGGACGATATCGGTCACCGACGAGGGAGTCGGTATCGATCCGGTCGATCAGGAGCGGATCTTCGAGGTCTTCCAGCGGGTACACAGCGACGACTCCGGGACGGGGATCGGCCTCGCACTCTGTGAGCGGATCGTCGAACGCCACGACGGCGAGATCTGGGTCGACTCCGAGCCCGGTGAGGGGACGACGTTCTCGGTGACGCTGCCGGCGGTCGGAGCGGACGACAGCTAACCGGACCACACGTCGGTGGACGACTTGAAAGACCGACCACTGAACAGGTAAGGCTTTACGACGTCCGTTTTTAGCTCTCGAATAGTTGGTATCTGTGACTATCTCGAGGGGACGACGCACACGATGATCGGGGGAGGGGCAGAACTGTCACCGGGAGCGCTAGTGGTGTTCGGACTCATCGCCGTCGCGCTCGTCCTGTTCGTCTCGGAGCTCATTCCGAACGACGTGACGGCGATCGGGATCATCGTCGCGCTGGCAGTGATACCGATGACCGGCGTCAGCCAGCGAGAGGCGATTTCGGGCTTCGCGAATACGGCGACGATAACGATCGTCGCCATGTACATGCTCAGCGCGGGCATTCAGGCCACCGGACTGGTCCAGCGGCTTGGACTCTCGCTCGCGTCGTTCGCGAAGGGGAGCGAGACCCGTGCGCTCGCGGCGACCATCGGCACGACGGGGCCGATCGCGGGCTTCATCAACAACACACCGGTCGTCGCGATCTTCGTCCCGATGATCTCCGAACTCGCCGAGAAGACCGGTATCTCGCCGTCGAAACTGCTCTTGCCGCTCTCGTACGCCGCGATCCTCGGCGGAACGTTGACCCTCATCGGCACGTCGACGAACCTGCTGGCCAGCGAGTTCGCCGTCAGCCTCCTCGATCGCGGTCCCATCGGCATGTTCGAGTTCTCGCTGCTCGGGGTCGTCATCCTCGCCGTCGGACTCGCCTACCTCATGACCGTCGGCCGGTGGCTGACGCCCGCTCGGATCCCGGTCGACGCGGACCTCGTCGAAGAGTTCGACCTCGAGGACTACCTCACCCACGTCCGCGTCGGGAAGGATTCGCCAGCCGTCGGCGACACCGTCGGCGAACTCGAGGACCGAACCGAGGCGAACGTTCGCGTCCTCCAGCTCCGTCGTGGCGGCGATCAGGCTGGTAACCGTCGCGGCGATCCGAGTGCGCCGCCCGAGGCGGCCGAAACCGGGCGCGTCCTCGAGTACAGCGAGGAACACGATGGGCAGTCCGCAGCCGAGGCCGAAAGTGAAACCGAAGTCGGGGCCGAGGCCGGGATCGAGACCGAAGTCGAGGAGACGGCGGCTCGTGACCAGCAGCGTTCGGAGCCCGACGTCGAAGCCGAAGCCGAAGCCGAACCGCAACTCGAGTCGGTAGGCAGCGAGCAGGACGGACAGCCGGTGCAGCGTCCAGAACATCAAAGCCAACCTCCGGACGGCGAAACGTTCGCCGCAGTCGAGACGGACCAGCGTATTCAGGAGGGTGACGTCCTCACGGTCCACGGCAACCTGCAGGCGGTCAACCGCTTCGTCGAGGATCAGGGGCTCCGGCAACTCGTCCGAGAGTCGGTGACCGAGGAGACGTTCGACGACGCCACCAGTGCGGATCTGCTCGCCAAAGCGGTCGTTCCCGAATCGTCGACGTTCGTCGGTGAGACGCTCGCCGAGACCTCCCTTCGGGAGTTCTACCGGACGACCGTCCTGGCGATCCGCCGCGAGGGAGAGCTCGTCCGAACCGACCTCGAGGGGATCCGACTCGAAGCTGGCGACCTCCTCTTGGTCCAGACGCACTCGCGTTCGGTCGATCACTTCGCCGACACCGGCGATCTCGTAGTCATCGACGAGGACGTCTTCGATCGGTTGGCCGAGGCCGACCCCGACGAGGTCGCACCGCTGTCGCCGAAGACACCGCTCGCGATCGCGATCATGGCCGGCGTGGTCGGCTCCGCTGCACTCGGGCTCGTCCCCATCGTCATCGCGGCGCTCGCCGGCGTCTTCTGTATGATCGTCACCGGCTGCCTCTCGACGGCCGACGCCTACGACGCCGTCTCCTGGAACATCATTTTCCTGCTCGCGGGCGTGATCCCGCTCGGTATCGCCCTCGAGGCGACGGGGGGCTCGCAGGTCATCGCCGCCGCCCTCGTTTCGACTGGCGACGTCCTCCCACTCGTGCTCGTCCTGTTGCTCTTTACCGTCGTCACGGGGCTGCTCGCGAACGTCATCACGCCCGTCGCGACGGTGGTGTTGATGATCCCCGTCGCAGTCGACGCGGCGGCGAGTCTGGGCGCCTCGCCGTTCTCGTTCCTGCTCGCGGTGATGTTCGCCTCCGCGACTTCGTTCATGACACCCGTGGGCTACCAGACGAACCTGATGGTTTACGGACCGGGTGGCTACGAGTTCACCGACTTCCTCAAAGTCGGCGGCCCGCTACAACTCCTGCTTGCGGTGGTCACGACGGTCGGGATCGTCCACCTCTGGGGGCTGTAGGGGAGACTCGGTCTCGAGAGGGTTCCCACGTCCGCCTCGAAGGACATCCACCGACTACGAGACGCCCCGGTATTCGAACGGAAACGACCACTCGAGAGGGCCGCCAAATCATTCCTCGAAACGGACACGATCGGTCTCGAACCAGTTACACGGCCGGTGAACAGTAATGGAGAATACTGCTCGAGTTGCAAATGTGCTATCGTCGAATCGATCGCAGTCTTGTGGTTTCGAGAGGAGGTACGTTCTCGAACTAAAACCACACGATCAATAATGTGGGTTGCCCGAACTGTCCGTATTTCGTGTCAGAGCACATATGTTTATCCCCTCCCGGGGCGTATCTAGTGTCGGTCTACCATGGCAACTACTACCAATGACACGACGTACACCGAGAGTGAACTCGAGGCCGAGAAGACGGCGGGAAGCCGTTCCGCCCTCGCGATGGCCCGACGAGGGGCCTTTTACCTCTCGCTGGGGCTGGCCGCCGCGATGACGGTGTTGTTCCTGCCGGATCTGCTCGCCTTGCTCGTGATGGGCTGGACCGCCGAGGCCGGCGCGGAACTGGGCATTCACCGACTGCACGTGATGGGCATCGCCGCCGTCGTCGGGGCGTTCCTGCTCGGCCTGTTCGTCCAGGCGTACAAGCCACGCGAGCGTATCGCGTCCATGTGGGGCGCGTTCCTCGTCATCCTCACCGCCAGCGTCGGCACCGTCTGGTTCGGCGTCGGACGACCGGAGGAGGTCCTCCCGTTCCTCGCAGTCACTGGGATCGCACTCGTCGCACACCCTGCGGGGCGACGCCTGCTCCGACGCGGGAACTCCTACAGCCCGGCGCTGCTGGGGCTGGTCGCCGTCGCCGCGATCCCGATCCTGGCGTTCGCCGCGACCCAACTCAGCATGTCCTCGAGCACGGTCGATCCCCACGCCCTCGACGGCCACTACGTGATGATGACCGCCCTCCTGATCGCACCCATCGCGTACGGCCTCTTCGCCGCACTCGGGTTCGACGGCTGGCGGCTCGCCTCGTGGTTCGCCGCCCTCCCGATCGCCTACTACGGTCTGCTCTCGATCGCGTTCCCCGCACAGGTGGGCTCGACGGGAGCGATGTGGGGAGTCGCGGCCATCTGCTGGGCGATCGCCTTCGTCGCGGTCGCGGAGTACTCGCGGACGGAGACGTCCTCGATGCTCCGACGCGAGGTCGGGCACTCGAGCTGATCTTCGAACGCTTTTCCAGTCGGACGGAGACGGAGACCGGCGTGACAGCTGATCTCGGAGATATCCGTTCTCGAGCGTGTCTATCGACGGTCTCTCCGTGACACCGACGACCGTCGGACGCTCGCTGCGCTCGGTCGTTCGGATTTCTCGAAATACACGTGTTCCGTTATTTTCTTCGTGAAACAGCTAGCAGACCGGATGAACACTAAACGACTGTCTCGAGTCTCGTCGTTCCGGTTCCCAGCCGTTGGGAATGTGGATACTGGTTAATGGGTGTCCCCACCCTTCTCTCATATAGAGAGGTAACCGATCATGTCCACCAACACCCGAAACAGACTCGAAAGCCAGTACGCCGGTTTCACGCTCGAGGGAACGCCACACG
>JAOPKB010000030.1 GCA_025517485.1 Natronoglomus mannanivorans
CCCGGCGAGTCCATCCGAAATTAACCGGCATTCTCGGGGTTTCTACATCCGAAGTAGCTACGCTATACTCCCGGAATTCGTCGGAATTACCGTTAGAAAACGCTCCCTCAAAATTAGACTCGATAAGTAATTCTTACGCGGGTCCACGGAGTCCATCGGTTAGTATAGGGAGGTGGTCCGCGTGAATCGTCTTTTCCGCGGGCAGAACCCTCAGCGCTGTCTGAAGTGTGGTTCACATGTCACCCCTGAGTTCCGACGCGGCTACGGCGATGAGGACGATCGTGCTCACCGCTGTCCCGAGTGCGATACGGTGAACCGAATCGCGAAGGGAAGCGCAGCTGGACTCGACGTCAAAATCGTCGATCCGCTCGAGCAACCCGGTCGCTTCGGTGGGTCATTTGAAGAGCTTCCGAAGAACGTCCAGGCGCTCTGCCGCGAGGTCGCGACTGACGGGGGTGAGGAGCGGTGAGCGATCAGTGTATGGATGGTTCTGAACGTGTCCCGTATTGCTCTCACTGCGAGCACTTGTGGGCGGATCATATCAAAGGGGAGGTACCACAGAAAGAACGGCAGTACTGTCCAGCTTGTGGGAATCGGATTAGAACGTACCTCCCGCGTTCACAGAAGGAATATTGTCGTGGTGGTGAACATTACATTGGGAATAGCGATGAGTGTTGGCGGTGCGATATCCTCGAAGAGCAGCAACGTAAAGCACGGGAAGTAGATACCAACAGTAGGCAACTCAGGGGTGACGACTCGTGAGCCTCGAGGACTTCGGGGTCACGAGCCGCGAATCGCTCCGTGACGTTGCGACGAATCAGCACGGGGAGAAAGCCTGTCCGGTCTGTTCGAACCCTATCGGCCACACTGAAGACGTCATGGAAATTCCGGTCCGTCAGCTCGCCGACGACGATCTTCGGGAGCGACTCGAGGATCTCGGTCGTGTCTACGTGCGCTCGCGCGGCTGGCAGTGTCACGTCGACGACCTCCTGTTACCAAGAACCGTTTCCGGTCCGAAGGCTGCTGGATTCGCTTCGAGTACGTGGACGGGCGTTCGCGCGCAATTTGGCGACGGATCGACTGGATGGGTTCCAGTCCTAAACGAGGATCTACCGAACGTCCCGCTCGATGAGCTCGACGACCTGGGCGACGCGAGCGACGAGCGAACTCGAGTCGGGATGTGGATGGAGGATGATTGCGACGTCTACGCTGGTCGTGCGAAGTCCGGAGAATCGGACTTGCTCAACACCGAACCCAGCGACCGTGGCTGGTTGGGAAACCCGTACTCGGTCGAACGGTTCGGGCGCGAGCAGGCGGTCGCAATGTACACGCACGCGGTTTTACACCGGTGTGAACAAGACATCGAGTTCCGAAACGCCCTCGGAGACCTCCAAGGCAAGGGAATCGTGCTGGGGTGCTGGTGTCGTCGACTCGAGGACGATGAACCGGCCTGTCACTGCGACGTCCTGGTGCGGGTAATCGACGACGTCCTCGTTCCTCGAGCTCGCAACGGAGGTGACCAGTCGTGAGCTCCGACGTGCGATCGGGAGCGACACCGACCGTCGTTCCGGGCGGTGACTACGACCTCCCGCGAAACGAGGGCGTCGAGACGAGGACGAAGACGTATCCCACACCGTCGGGTCACGGTGGCGGTGGGAAGTTCGTGCTGAACGACGCGCATCGGTCTGTAGAGCACATTCCGTTCGACGCCGGTGAGACTCGCGAGATACCCGACGGCTCGCTTTACCAGCACGCACGCGCCGCGTATTATGCGCACGAGGACGCGGTTATCACCGACCCGGAGGGGAACGAGCGGATCGTTCTCTCCCGAGAGTTCGTTATCGACGGCGTTCCGCACGGCGTAATCTTCACCTCGAGCCGCTGGCGTGGCGGCCGCGGGAAGGGAGATCGCTACCGACCGTTCTACAAGTACGACGTGACGGTGAAACCGCTCGATAACGATGGAAACATCGAGTGGAATCGAACGCCGCTGAACGCGCTGTCGCTGAAGATCCAACCACAGTACGAGGGACTCGTCGATAGCAGCGGAAACCCGGTAAATCTCCCGTACGGAATCGGGACACTCGTGCACGTTCAGACGACGTGGGTCGAGCACCCGGAGGTGCTCGCCGATCGCGCTGCCGACCTGGTCGCACACGTCTTCGACTACGACCTCGAGATGAGTTCGATCAACGAGGATAGCAAGGGATTCTGGAAGGCCGAGACGCACGTCCGGTACGACGATGCGAAGACCGACGACGTCGTCCATACGATTCGTCAGAGCGCCGATCTCCTCGCCGAACACGCTGCCGACGTCGACACTGGCGGGCTCGCCTCGGACGGTCAGTGGCTCGAGGCGAAGATCACGACGCGAGACTGGCACGAGCTCGGGTTCCCACGCCTGAATGCGAACATCTTGCTGAAGGTGTACTACCCGGACAACCCGCAAGCCGTCGAGTATCCGTTCGATCAACCGAAGATGGAAGCGGCGTTGATGGGGAATCCGAACGGCGACAACTATCACTGGAAGGAGTGGGACGATATCATGCGCGCGTTGCGCGAGATCGTCCTTTCACACCTGGTCTGGGCTGACGTCGGAGTGACCGAACTCGTTGGCGACGACGTGTTCGACGGACCGACCGGCGATCCGTACGAGTGGCAACACCCGGAAGGCCGGCGCTGGTGGCTCAGACGACACTACGAGTCGCTCGTGCCGGACCTCTACCGCGAGGTGACAAAGCCGAACACGCAGCTCGTCTACGATATCATCCAGTGCGTTCGACGGCACGGAACGGTCAACTACCAGACGCTCATGGACGAGACGGGGGGTGCCTACCGAACCGTTCGCGAGCACGTGACCCGGTTGTGCTATCCGAACGGCGATCGCGAAAGCGACGAGCCGGGTATCCTCAAGAAGATTCAGGGCGTTCAGACGTGGGTCGCGTTCTCCTCGAGGTTCTTCGAGGACTGTGCCGACGAGGCGCTCGACCAGGTATATCCCGATGATACGCCCGAAGACGAGCGTGAACGGGCGGAAGAGCGTCGCGAGGAACGCCAGCAGCGTCAGCAAGAGAACGACGCCGACAGTGAAGAGGATAGTGAGGGCGGTCGCGACGATCACGACGATCGGGGCGACGCCTGGACGCTGATCGACACGCTCAACTACCAGCCATCGAACGTCGGGAAGTTCATCGAGCGCGGCGATATCGACCCGCAGGACGTAAAGGTCCGGACGTCACCGTACGATTGGCTTCAGGCGACGGGCTAAGCCGGCTCGTCGCCTCGTGTTCGCGTTTTCAGTAGCTACAGCATTCGTCGACGTCGCTGTTTTTCGCGTATTCTCTCGCTTCAATTTCATAACGCTAGTGCTATGTCTTTATTCGCGTAGTCTAACTGCCGTCTCTTTCGTGGAGCGCCTCGAGCTCGCGACGATCTCGAGCGTGAGCGCGAATGCGCGCTCGCCTTGGACCGGTGTTTTAGCGGGTATTCTGCCGTCTCAGGGGCGTATTTGTCATGGTCTGTCGGCAGGGTCGGGTGCCAGCCCCCCATAGCCTATAGTGCCGCTGGGGCGGCGGGGTAAAACGGCCGGGGGCATAGCGCCCCCGGCCTACCGCACAAAGTCGGATTTGCTACTGAACGCCCTTGGACGACGCTCACTTCGGTATTGAGGTATTATAGAGGATGGCAGTGGATATCGCCACATGTGGCTACGAGGGTCGCATCAAATTCCGCTGATTCTCGAGATAGCTCTCGGAAGTTCGATATACATATTGGTGAAAGTGTTCCTGGTTGCTTAGTTTGGACTGCAAACTGAACGATGGCAGAAGAATTCACACATTCGGTCCAGCCCGATTTTCGATCCGCTCAAGAAGAGGGCTAATTTCGTTAAATCGAGGACCGCGTGTCACTGCACCTGTATTTTGGTTCCAATCGATGAAACCAGCCTCTGCAAGTAGAGGAAGATGGTTGTGATATAGTTCAATCTGATGTTCTTCCGGAAATTCCTCTAGAGGATATATCGTTTCTTCACCACCGTCTGCTTGTAGAGAGGGGGTGAGTAACTCATCGAGTATCCGCCGACGTTGAACGTCCGCTAATACACTCAGGGTTTCGTCCATTAGCTTGTATCAGACGGAGAATTGCTGTAAGTATGGTGCCAACATATATTGGTATATTTCTGCTCTAACGATATCTGAGTATTCTGTACTAAGCACCCATTTCAGTAGAATATGGGGTAAAAGAAAGAGTTGGTAACTACTCTCACTCACCGATTTGGCCGTTTAATCCGTGCGAAGTCGTCCCCTTCATCACACTGCCACAACACTGGTTCACCTCGCTCGAGTTCCAACTCTTCGGCGATATCTCTCGGAATCGTGACCGAGACGGTATCATCGTAATCTCGACCCTGCACAGTCGTCGTCGTTGCGAACGTTTCGTAGACCGGCATATCACGCTCTGAGTAAGCTTCCGAATGATAAATATAGGGTATTATGAGAGTCTCAGACGGTTGTTAGAAGATTCAATAATATTACATTATCTGGTCTAGAGAGTTCTCGAGACGACCGGTCGCGCCGGTCGTGGAAACCAATGAGTTTCGACAACGAGGCCCGTAATGGGCCAGAACCCTCCTTTTCGGAGGACGAGACGACAGAGAGCATCGACTACGAACACGGCGCGTCGCTCACGCGCCGACAGATGATGATCGCGACCGCGGGGGTTGCACTTGCGGTCAGTGCGACGGGAACGGCAGCGGCAGCGAGCTACAATTTCGAGAGCGAATACGCGCCGACGCCGAGAGTGCCGGGCTCGGTGACGATCGACGAACACACCGCTGGTATGACGTCGGCGCTCGAGTACATCGCCGACGACGAGAGCGACGCCGATTACCGAGACGACGGCGTCTCACTCGCTCCTCGAGACGACGAGGACGAGCCACATAACCCGGTTCGGTATTGGCCGGATCGGGTCGACTCGAGCGAGTTCCGGGCGTTCCCTCGCGGTGAGACCCGCGAGGTCGAAGAGGACGGCGAGACGGTCAACGAAGATATCAGCTGGACGGACGTCGACGAGTGGACGATCGACGTCGGTGCCGGCAGTGTCGACGCGACCAGCGCGGCGAGCGGCGCCGACGCGATCGTCGTCTCTGCCGACGGTGACGAGACGATCGCACGATTCGACGCCGTGGATATCGATTCCGGCGTCGCTCGAAAGTATATTCAGGCGATCGTCCGGGTCGAGGACGTCGGCGAGGAGTCGGCCGTATCGATCCGGGCGGTTGATGCAAACGACGGCAGCGAGCTCCTTGCTGGTGCCGACGTCGAGCTCGACGGTCCAAACACGTACGTCGTCCAGAAACAAATTGGCGAGCTCGAGGGCGCGGACGACCTCGGCGCGATCGACGCGGTGGAGGTCGTCGCGGACGATTGCGACGTGACGATCGCGGGCTTGAACATGGATCGTGCGTCAGCGTGGTCGTTCGGGACGACCGAGGTCGTCGACGAGGAGAGCGACGACGACGAGCTCACGACCGAGACGGTCCGCGAGCCGGTCGGCGAGGTCGCACTCGCGGACGTCGACGACGGACCGCTCTCGACGCTCGATAGCGCGTTCGGCGACGCGACGATTCGCGACCTCGATGTCGATATCGAGCTGGACGTCGGCGGACTCTCTGAGGACGCTGTCGAGCTGGACGTCGTCGACGCGCCGCGGCACTCTCCGGACCGACGAATGCGTCTCGTGGTAAACTTCGAGCTGCCGACAGCGTACGCGCTCGAGTATAATGCGCTCGCGCTCGAGGACACGGTCGCACACCCAAGCGATCGTCACCGTGTCGTCGAGTTCGTCACGGGCGAGGAAGACCCGGTAACGCTCGAGGCTATCGACGACGAGGACGTCGACGGGTGGGTCTCGCGGACGGTCGACTATCGCGACGGCGACCTCGACGACGAGCTCACGCTGACGTCGTCGGTGAACGCGGGCGAGGTCGTCTCGGTCTATTACGAGATTCTGGTCACGGACTCGGAAGAAAGCGAGCTCGAGGACACGTCTGGCGTCGCGATGGGTCCGACAGACAGCGAGAGCGGCGGGTTCTTTGCGACGCTGTTTAGCATTCCGGGGATAATCGCGTCAGCGCTCGGTATCGCCGGGATTCGGGCGTGGTTCGCTCGGAGGACGTGAGAATGAGCTCGAGCGACGATTACCTCGACCGGGGCGAGGGAACAAACCCCGCGAGCGCGATGATGAGTGGCATCTCGGGCGCTATTTACGCGGTTTTCGGCGGGTTAATTATGTTGATCTCGTCAGCGTTCGACGGTCTCGCGGACCTAATGGACGTGTTCGCGGCGTCTCGAGACTTCTTTGTTGCGCTCATTTCCGAGCCGACGACGATCATTAGCGCGGGCGCCCGACAGACAGTGTATTCCATAACGGCCGGCGACTGGGCTTTCTTCGGTCCGGGGACGTTCATGGTCGCGATTGTGTCGATCGCGCTGGCATGGGCCGCGTGGGCGGCACTTGACCCGGAGATACCGCTCGTCGACGATCTAATTCCGTGGAGGTGAACGATGGTCGACGCCGGGGATTACGTCTCACGTGGCGGGATTCGGGCGACAGCGTTAGTGACGACGTTAGTCTCGTCGCTGGTCTATGCGATGTGGGACGGGTTCATCGGGTTTCTGACGGCTCTGTGGTCCGTTCCGGCTGATATCGTCTCGGCGGGACTCGCGTCGGCACAGATTGTCGCAGTCTCGCTATTCGAGCAACCGACTCATACGGTCCGGCTCGCGTGGAACGAAGCCGCGAGGTCGCTGCCGGATGTGGGACCGCTGACGTTCGTCGTCGGTGTGGTCGTTCTGGTCGCTGTCTTCCGGTTACAAGCCGAGATACTCGCTCACATTCGCGAGGTGTGGTTCGATGGTTGATTTTTCGTGGGGCGATATCCGCCCGGAGCTGCCAGAGCCGTTAGTCGAGTTTGCTCGCGACCCGTTCGGATACATCTGGACGATATTCGTCGAGGGAATCCTCTTGATGTGGTCGGCGTTTCTGAGCTACGTCGAGTTGCTCTGGCAACAACTGGCGGTCGTGCCGACGACGGCGATCGCGACGCCGGTTATCACGACGATCTACGGCGTGTTGATGGGTCTCGTCAGTGCGTGGACTGCCATCGGATCGGCGATTAACGCGATCGTCCTCGAGCTCGGGCTCGCGGCGCCGGTCGCGGCGTTGATTGCATGGACGGCGCCGATTCTCCTTGTCGCCGTTCTGTGGAACGCGGTGAGCGGGCTCGTCGGGACGTACGTACCGCTCGACGCGCTGCCGTCGCTCTCGCAAATCCCGTACATCGGAGGGTGGTTCGACTAATGTTCGATAGAGATAACGCGCTATTCGGGGGCTCGGTGGTCGTCCTTGGAGATTTGTTCATTAATTCAGCTGACTTAATGTTCGCTCTCTCAGGGACGTTGCTGCCGGCGCTCTCGTTACTCAGCGGTCAGCTCGGTGCCGAATTGACGTTTATCGATCAGGAGCGCATGACGACGGCGCTGGTCGTCGTCGGCGTTCTGGTCGTTATCAATCAAGTGTTGAAATCAGCTGAAACGGTGATAGATTATGTCAAAAGTTAGGGCGACACGAGTACAGAGCTCTCGGTCTCGAGCGCGATCGCGCACTCGGGGGCGAGCGGAACAGAGAGCGGACGCGCGGGGGCGGCCATGAGCGCGATGTGGATCGTCGGCGGACTCGTCGCGTTACTGATCGTCGCGTCGCTCGTCAGCGCGGACCCGGAGGACCGTCGAGAGAAAGCCGTGGCGCTGTTCTACGGCGGGATTCTGGCCGGGACGACCTATCTCATGTGGGCGTGGTACGGACTCGACGACGTCGGCAATGCGTGGTCGTGGGCGACCGGTGACGGTCTGCCGGTGATTGGTGCGCTGTTCGTCCTTCTCGTCGGCTATCTCTGGTGGGATACGGCACAGAGTGCCGATTCGGGTGAGGAGTTCCTCGACGAATTGCGCGAGCGAACGACCGGACCGATTATGCGGGTGACCGGTATCGTGACGGCGATCGTCGTCACGCTGGCGACGATCGGTTGGACGGGCGGGGCGTCGCTCGCGATGATTCTCGGGATGTTCGGAGATATCGCCGCGAGCTCGCCGCTCGAGCTGGCGAACCTCGGGACGCTCGTGCTCGGTTGGATATCGATGGGTGGGTCGATTCCGCTCGTCGATTCGGTCTTACCAGACGATGTCTCTCGCACGTGGTTCGTCGGTCTCGGACTGGCGCTGTTCGGCGCAGCTGTCATGGTCAAAAACACGGGTGAGAGTTCGTGAGCGCTCGAGACGCGCCGGAGGGCGATCGGTAGCCCATGCGTCGAGATACCGTTCGGACGGCGCTCGTGGCGCTCGTGTTGGTCCTCGCAATCGGGACGGGGATTGTAATCGCGGACGCGGCGAGCGCGCAGGATAACGCGACCGACGACGATCGCGTCGACGAGCTCGAGGACGAGCTGACGCTCGAGGAGTTGCGTCGCGACGGCCGAAGCTATTCCAATTCGCCCGCGAGCGTGCGTATTGCGGACGATCGGATGTGGTGGTTGATCCACTGGCCGGCGAACGCGATCGGGTCGAATCCCGGTGACGTCGACGACGACGGCTGGCGGTATCTCTCATCGGACGACACGGTCGACCGGAATGCGGTGTATCTCCGGACGATTCACGTCGAGGAGACGACCGAGTCGGTGACAGCGTACGTCGCCTATTACGACGTCGAGGAGCGCGAGGTTCCGCACGGAAACGGGACTGTTCGCGAGACCGTCGCGACGGACGTCGTCGTCGACGAACAACAGCTCTCGTTCAGTCCTGGCTGGCCGATGCTCGAGGTCGACCTCAGACAGTCGGACGACAAGCAACAGGTGACGATGTGGCTCGAGGACGACGACGGCGCGATCGACGGCGCCCGCTGGACGTTCGACCACCGCTCGGTTGCGACGACCCAAAGCGCGGGTATCGCGAGCGAGGGTGACTATCTGACGAGAGCGTCGCTCGAGTTCCTCTTTCCGATCGTCGTCGGAGGGTTCGGGATGGGTATCGTCTGTAAACGCGCGATCGATCGCGCCGGCAGCGGACCCGGATGGGGATACGGAAAATGGATTTTCCTGCTATCTCTCGGGCTCGGGTTGATCGTCGTCACGCAATTCTCGACGCTCGCCGAGTTGCTGGTTATCGCGCCGCTGGCGGCAGCGGCGTTCGTCGTCGGTATCTTCGGAATCATCATCCTCGAGACCTATCAAGCCCATCAACAGCGTACGCTATTCTTCCGGCCGGTCGTGCGTGATGCGACCTCACCGTCGGGTGAGGACGCAATCGATTCGTTCCTCGGGGATATGGAAGAAGAAATAGTAATCGACGGCGACGCCGGACCGCCGTCGGTGATCCGGCGCGGATTAATGCCGTTCCTCGCCCGCGTGTTCGGCGCTCGAGCGCGACTCGAGGGGTATCAGGGTCTCGAAACGGCGATCAAATTGCCGTCGTCGAGGTGGGACCAGCTGGTTATCGTCGACCCGGATGCCGACGAGGTAATCGATTACGAGCCGGAAGGCTGGACGCTCGCGTTTCCGTCGATCGACGACCGCGACGACGCGATCCGGACGGCCGGGCTCGCGCTCGTCGGTGTGATGGTCGTCTCGACGATCGGGTCAGCGCTCTCGTGGGCGTGGGCGCTCGGGTTGGGCGCGATCGCGCTCGTTGGATACTGCGCGACGCCGACGGGCGGGCGCGGGCGGATCGAACCCGCACCGGGTCACTTCCGCGCGGCGTTCATGTCCATGATGTTCCTCGCCGACGAGCTCGACGACGCGAGGACGATCGACGGCGCTCGCGAGCGAATCATCGAGTTACAGGCAACCCACCAGAGGGATATCGACGAAGCTCTCGAAAAGGGTGACAGTACACTTATCGAGGAAATGTTCGGTGGCGAGGTCGATCGGGAGCTGGTAACCGGCTCGCCGTCGACGTCGGCGACGTCCTCGAGCGCGACCACCGACGACGTCGACCAAGTCGAAGAGGTGCCGGCCGATGACTGAGGACGTCCTCGAGTCTCACCGGCCGGCGCTGAAAAAGCTCGCACTCGACATACAGGGTCTCCGGAACGAATTGCTGGCCGGGTTCGGATCACGTCGGGAGGTCCTCGAGTGGTCGCAACGGCTCACGGTTCGGACGCTCGGCGAGATACGGACGTCGTGGTATCTCGAGCTCGGCCGGCAATACCGGGGTGTCCCTTCGAGCGGCGACGAGCGCGCGCTCATGGCCGCGTTGTTAACGCCCGCGGCACGCTCGCGAGAGTTGGACTCGGTAGCGGTCGACGCGCTCAGAGAGCGACTGGCGGCCGTTCTGTTGGGGCCAGCGGAACACCGGGCGCTCCGTCGTCTCCGGAAGGATGCGACCGAGTACGTCGACGAGACCGGCGACGGCGACCAGAGCGGACACGACCCGCTCAAACAGCGCTATATCGCCATGCGGCCGGCGCTCGATGAGCTGGACACGTATCAAAAGCGGGTCCTCACAGAGTGCGTCGACGGGCTCGAGGACCGCTCTCAAATCCTCGAGTGGGGCGACGACCTCGAGCTCGCGACGCATGGCGAGCTCGACGACGACTTTCTCGAGCGGTGTTACCGCGAGCCGTCGACGGTGACGATGCTCACGTCCTCGCGTGAGGACCAGAAACGGGCGCGTGAGCTGTTCGCGGCGACGTACCTGATACCAGCGTTCAATTCGGGCGTGCGCGACCTCACGGGTCGCGCGAAGGAGATGCCAGACGCCGAAAAATCGACGAAAGAGGTGCATTTAGCGTGAGTATCAAGATTCCAGAGTCAGCGACAACTGACAGTGAGGACGCAAAGCGAGAGCTCCTCGAGCGGTTTCCCGAGCCAAAGCGCAACACGCGCCAAGCGCTCGCTGGTCCCGAGGGTGACGTCGACGATCGTCGGCACACCGACGCCGACAGTATGCGTCGCCATTTCGGGATTCCACCGTGGGACCGATCGAAGTTCGAGTTTTCGCAGGTGGTACCGAATCTAATCGAAAAAACGTACAATGCGCCGGCTTTCGAGACCGACGGCGGGACGGACTTCATGGCTCGCGGAAAGCCGGGGTCGGGCAAATCGACGCTGGCGAACTATCTCGCGGTGCGCGAGCTCGACGTCAACGACGCGATCGTCGTCTGGCGCGGCTCGAGTGCGCGTTCGGAGTGGCTGCCGCTGGCGCCGTGGACTCGGCTCTGTCTGCCGGAGGGTGTCGACGTCGAGGTCCGGCTCGAGGCAAAGAACCCGGCCGACCCGTCGGTCGTCCTCGACGTCGAGGACCTCGAGCGGATCGTCCGCGAGGTCGTCCGGTATCGAAATCCGGTCGATTTGAACCACAAGGTGCTACAACAGGGCGCGTTCCACGTCGTGT
Organism: Natronoglomus mannanivorans; assembly: GCA_025517485.1. Taxonomy (GTDB): domain Archaea; phylum Halobacteriota; class Halobacteria; order Halobacteriales; family Natrialbaceae; genus Halomontanus; species Halomontanus mannanivorans. The sequence goes on from JAOPKB010000030.1 coordinate 11,445, forward strand.
ATCCGGACCCGCGAATGCGCGGGTGTCAAGCGATCTACGAGGAGAGCGATCGCACGGTCGAGCCACCGACGGGGCGTGAGCTGTTCGACCCGGAGGACCCGGCCGACCACTGGTGGTTTGCGTGGGTCCTCGCTCGAGTCGACCATGGTCCTCACCACTGGACGACGTGGATCGCTGACGAGATTGGCGATATCGCTCCGCAGTCGGTCCAGAAAGACCGATTCGGATCGTACCAGAAAGTCACGCTGTTGCGGGACTCGTGGGTCGATCTTCGAAAGATGGGCGTCACGGTTCATGCGTACGGACACGCTGAAGAGGACGTCAGCGACCTTATCCGCCGGAAATTGCGCTGGCGGATTCAAATGCCGGGTCAGGCAAATCCGACCTCGCAGGCGAAAGTGGTTGGCTTCGACTCGGTACCGATGAACAGCGACCTCTCCTCGCAATTCCCGGTTGGAAAGGCGCTGTGCTATACTGAAACGAACTTCGATTACCTCGGTTGGAAGGACATGCCGAGAGCGTCGAATCACAATCTCAAAATCAAGGTGTCATAAGATGTTAGCAAATTTCTTCAAAAAATTCGGCGATGAATCGACTCAAGGAAGGGGTACCGGTGCCGGCGATCGCGACGAAAATCGTCGGTTTACGCGCGGGCGCGTGTCAGATAGGATCGTAGGGGTCCCCCCCGTGACGCGCGCACTATTCGCGCGGATCGCGAGCGCGGACGTCCGAGCGGTCGCTCTCGCGTTGTTGCTCGTTTTGTCGGTGCCAGCGATGGCGATCGGATCGGTCGGCGCGACGTCGACTGATATCGATCGCCCGATTGAAATTTCGAACGTCGAGGAACTGCAAGCGATGAATGACGATCTATCCGCTAACTATATTCTCGTCGACGATATTGATGCGTCGGAAACGAGTGAATGGAATGACGGTGCGGGATTCGAGCCAATCGGCGAGTGGGGCAATGGATTCACCGGGAAATTTGACGGGAACGGATTCGCAATTGATGGGCTCACAATCGACCGTCCGGAAGAAGCAAACGTTGGCCTATTCGCAACGACTGGTGGCGCCCGCATTCAAAATCTCGAACTAAATAACGTCGAAATGCATTCCGCTGGCGACTCTGGTGCGTTATCGGGGTATATATGGAATACGACGGTGGTCGACGTTCATGTATCGGGAACCGTCTCGGTATATGATTGGTCGTTCAATGCTGGTGGTTTAGTTGGAACGGACGACGGCGATTCGTGGGTGTTGAGCTCGTCCTCGAGTGTAGATGTGATGGCGAATCAGACGACCTATGTCGGTGGACTCGTCGGGCTGCAGAATCAGGGGTCTCATTACGGAGAGGTGTATTCAGTGGGGGACGTCGTTGGGGATGAACACGTTGGGGGGCTCGTTGGTGATTCTGCGGGCCATATATCCATGTCGTTTGCGGCGAGTAAGGTCGACGGAAATAATCTCGTCGGTGGTCTGATCGGTGATGCGAGGGACTCTTCGGTAACCTCGTCGTCCTATTGGGACGTCGATGTCTCGGGACAGGAGTCAAGCGCGTCGACTGAGTTCGGGCTCTCAACGGACGAAATGACTGGAGACGACGCCGCGGAGAATATGCAGTTTAACTTTGATTCCCACTGGGACCTAACTGATGGGTACCCTGAGCCGATTCCGGTGCTCGCGGATCATGCTGGTTCGTTCGATCAAGAGTTTATCCTTCGGGATTTAACCGGGATGTTCGACCCAGAGGAATCTCAATTAGTGTTAGAGAAACATCTCGGGGACGAGTGGGTGACTTACGGGGTTGACCCATTCGGGCCGGAAAATCGCGCAACGTTCCTCGTCTCGCAATACGACGAGTACCGATTGCAGGTGACGAACCAAGACGGGGACATCTACCATGGTGGTGTCCGAATGATGTTCTATGATTCTCACTTTGACAAGGGGACGACACAATTCATTTTCATTGGAAGCGGGTCGGATATCCGATCGATCGGTAACGACGAGGACGGTCCGACGTGGGTCGATCGCGATCCGGGTGACGTCGGCGTCCCGAACCAACCACCGATAGCGACGTTCGAACCGGACCCGTACGCGCCGATCGTCGGCGAGACGGTGACGTTCGACGCGAGCGGTTCGTCGGACGTCGACGGTGAGGTCGTTTCGTACGACTGGACGTTCGGTGACGGCTCGAGCGCGACTGGCGAGGTCGTCGACCACACATTCGACGAGATCGGGACGCACGACGTCGCGCTCGAGGTCGAGGACGACGACGGTGGAACGGCAACGTGGGAAATGGGTATCTACGTCGCTGAGAGCGAGGAAGACACGAGGTTTCCGCCCGAGCCGGTAATGTCGATCGAACCGGAGGCAACGCCGACGGGTGAGCTGGTCACGTTCGACGCGAGCGGGTCGTACGGAATCGAGGGCGATATCGTTGAGTACCGCTGGCAAATCGGTGACGTCGAGCGTACGGGCGAGGTCGTCGACGAATCGTTCGGTGGCGCTGGTATCAAAGAGGTCAAACTGACCGTCGTCGACGAACACGGCACCTATCAGTCGACGACTGGTGAGGTCGTCGTTTATGCCGAGACGGATGAAGACCGCTCGGTGATTGGTGCGCCGCTCGAGCCGGGAGACGGGATTCTGCCGGGCTCGCTGACGAGTCTGTGGTTAGTAATCGTTGGCGGTGTCGTGACGGTGGTCGGTCTCCTGTGGGTTGACAACCGGACAGAGACGGATATTCCAACGTGGGTAATCGCGCTACCGGCTGGCGCTGTTATCTTCATGCTGGTTGAAGCGGTCTCTCCGGGCGCGATTACGCTGCCGATTATGAACGCGCTGGACGTCGTCGGTCCGCTCCTCATTCTCGGAGGGCTCGCGGTCGTCTATTTGCTGTTCCGCGGGTGGCGGGACGCTCGAGCGGCCGATCGGATCGATTCGTTACAGGGTCGATAGATGAACGCCGAGCTCGAGGACCTCGTGGTCGCGGGTCCGTATCTCGCGATCGTGGTCTCGGGCACGATCGTCCGACAGACGGTCGTTCCGGAACGATACAAGGGCGCGCTGGCGCTCGCGCTATTGATTGCGGGCGCGCTGGCGGGCGTCGCGATCGCGAGGTCGGCTGGCGTCGAGCTCGAGGGCGGGCGCTGTCGCGCGGCGACGACGGACGGCTCTCGGTGCCGGCTCGAGCGGGACGCTGGTGTTGACCTCTGTCACGTTCACAAGCGAACGCACGACGTCGTATTGCACGAGAGCGCGATCGTCGAAAAGAGCGGGACGGTGCCGGCCGGCGAGCTCGGACTCGAGGACGAATCTTAGTCGCGACCTTTCTCTACTTGGACGTCGGCGACGACGTCGAACGTAACCGAGTGTGTCGAGAGCGTCGCGGCTATCTCGCGACGTTGCTCGAGGGTGAGGTCCTCGCGATTGAGGACGCGCGTCGCGTTCCGGACGAGGTCGCGGATATCCGCGCACGCAAAGGCCGCGGCGTTGGATCGATTACAGTCGTAGTAGTCAGCTGCCGCCTGTATTGCATCGTAGCGCCATTCATTGCCGTCGTCGGTTCGGATTCGGATGCTGCCGGGAACGTCGGTATTCTGTGCCATGTTCGTGAACACGAGCTCGGAATCCTAGTCTGTTCGGGTTTCTGAAACGGGTTGAGTATATAAATGGTATAATCCCTCGAGGTTTTCTCGGCTCGTCGACGGGGCGATCGCGCTCGAGGTCGGCTCGATATGAACACGGGTTGCTCGAGTTCGTGTTCATATTGGGGAAAGCGTCTTTCGCGACGTGCAACCCCCTGGGGTTGACAGTATCGTCTGTCTGGAGAATCTCATTTCGTACACCTCTCGATATCAATATCATTACCATTGCTATATCACTATAACTCCAGTGAGTGAAATTCCGATGCTATTACTACTTAAACAAGGTCACTAAGACATGTTTTCCAGTAGAAATAATTATCTAATAGTAACCCCTCAGCACGTCTTGCGATGGATTCATCTGAGTATATTCGGAAACGCATTCAATCTCTGACCGAAAATTCTGAGGAGATTCGTGATTTGTCACCCGTTACCAACGATTTTGATAGTTGGTCTGCTCTGAAGTTAATTCTTCATTCTGCAGCAGTCAATATGTATACAAACGTCTTGCAGAGTAATGATTATTTCAATGACCTATACTATATTGACGCACTTGCGGGATCTGGTGTTTCAACCTATGATCACTCTCAAAATTCTTGTTTTTTAGGTTCGCCAATAATCGCTGCGAAAGTTGCACAGAAGCCTTTCAAGAAAATGTTCTTGATCGAGTATGATGACGAGAAAGCAGATGCATTAGAACAGCGGATGGAGTATGTTTTTTCGACGAATGAGGATGTCGAAGAACCCGATGATTGGGAAGTTATGAGAGGTGATGCAAATGACAAGATCCCAGAAGTGGTTAGTGAAATCTGGAGTGAGAGTAGTGGTGGATTCAATTACTATTGCTTTGTAGACAATCAGGAGCTTAATGTGAAATGGGATGCTATCGATGAACTTACCCCTGAACCTTGGGGAGACCTTTTGATAAACCTCCCTACCGCTTCTGCAATAGGGCGCAACGCTACAATGGATCCAGTACCTGAAGGTCTGAATGACTTCTATTGTGTAGATCTAAATGATCAGGATCTGCCCGACAATAATATTCGACCAGTGATGAAAGAACTCTATCAAACTTGTCTAACCCAAAATGGGCGTCCTATCCAGCGCACTACCAATGTTGATGCAAACGTTGGAAGTTATGAATACGATTTGGTTTATGCAACGAGAGAAACAGACGGGGAAAATGGCTATGTTAGAGTTATTGACTACGTGAAAGAATTTATTGAAGATGTTCACGCAGGAGATGTAGATAACATCTTAGATGTTCTCTATGAAGACCAATCTTCGTTTGAGCAGTACCTCCCTCAGGATAATATTGACGAAGAAATCCCAGATATGAATGATGATGTTGATGAAAATCAAACTAGCCTAGCCGATTTCTAGTATATTTTGGAAATACTGTGACTCTACTTAGCCTGAATAGGATAGGTCGGTGCAGATTCTGTGGGGGTGTCTCGTTCAGCAAATTCTTCTGGGGATTGGCGGTCACGCCAAGACTGTAACCAAACTTTCTCCTCATCAGACGCATATTTGACCAATTGCTTATCTGGCCACAGATGCACTGGTAAACCTAGTTCTTGACCGATCTCCTGAACCCATCGGAGATGATTCGTGGCATATTCGATCCAACGATCTCTGTTGCGTAGCTGATCGAGTTCGGTGGCTAACTCAGTTTCCTCGGCGTCACGAGCTGCCTCCACGGTCATTTCGAAATTTCCACCTCGTGGATTGATAGGCTCGTGAAAAATCACTGCAGGGTTGCATTCAGAAATTTGTTCGAGCAGATTTCGGAGATCGTTTTTATTTTGAGTCGGATAGGTTGGGCTCATACTAACAAATGTCTGAACACCATTCTTGTCAAATTCCTTAAGACCTCGAAGTCGATGTTTCGGTGCTGGAGCATTCGGTTCAATTGCTCCAACTTGTTTTGGGTCCATACAAGGGATTGAAGAACCAATTGTCACGTATTGACCTCCTTTTTTAAATACATCTAAATCCTGCAGAGCAAGGATTGGATTTCGGGTAAGGATTCGTGTAAATTTCCCATGATTTGTGAGTGCCTTAATTACATTTCGAGTTATCTCGCCAGAACGCCCATCCATGTAACAGTCTGTTGAAAACGAGACGCCCACGACACCACGTCCGCGCCTAGTTTCGCGCCATGTTCGCTTGCGTTCTAAGTGGTCATCAAGACGATCTCCGAGTCCGTCTCGATAGAGAACATATTGCCCCCATTCTTTCTGGCTATTATCCACATCTGCTTCTTCTTTGAGCATATCTGGACGAGCACGAATATTCGGCGTTGAAGGTACATAACAAAATTTGCACCCGTGCCGACAACCGGTTGCTACGTTTACTACATAATCACAAAGATGCTTGCTATTAAGTCCTGACTCGCTTAGGATCGCTTTTGTTGGATCTTCCCCCGTGATCGTTTTCTCACTCATATTAGATATAGACCTCTTGTGCTGTTTATATTGCTCACTCCCAAAAACTCTTAGGTTGATATTATCCTACAAATTGGATTCAGTTCCACTTTCACTCTACACGGATCAGACTTTTTGGGGTCCACGTCAAAAGAAAAACGAGCAGTTCCTATGAAAATCACTTGGGATTCTGGCGACAGCTGGTTTGATCGATCCTATGCCGTCGAGAATTCGGACGGTGAAAACATCAGAGAATTCCAAGACCAACCCACTTTAGACGAACTTCGAAAAATTGAACGCCAACACGGTGAGGCAACTGAACGATTGGATTTGTGGCAGAGTGGCCTCCTTTGTACCTCATGTAATACAGAGATCAATGATCGATTTGCTGCAACCACCAAAGGAGATCTTTGCTGCTGGGATTGTGCAATGGACAGAGAAAGTACAGACCAACAGGGAATAACGATCAATACAGATCCGACGAAATCGGTGATGAGTGAGTCACAGCTACATAAAAAAAGTCTCTGCGACCATGTGATCAACGTCGCAACCGGTTGTCGACACGGGTGTGAGTTTTGTTATGTTCCAACAACCCCCGCAATTGATAACCGAAAAGAAATGCTCGCAGAACAGGCTAATATCGATGATCCACAAGCAGATTGGGGAAAATATCTCTTATATCGCGATGATCTTCCAGAACGACTCGCTCGCGTACTCAAGAAACGAGACCCGGAAGCTAGAAAGCAAACTAGACGCGGTCGGGGTATCGTTATGCTTTCTAGTGGAACTGACTGTTATCAAGATCGTCGTACAGCACAAATATCTAGAGGGGTGATCATTGAACTTATCAAACACGGAATACCGGTTAGGGTCCTCACTCGCAGTCCTGCTGTTGCTCGTGATGTTGATTTGTTCCAAAAAGCTGGTGAACGGATTGCAGTAGGATCCTCAATTCCATCCTTTGAGGCACCTCTAGTGCGAGCTATTGAACCGGGGGCACCATCCCCAATGACTCGATGGGGGGCTCTTGATGATTTACAACAGGAAGGAATCCCAGTTTATGTTTCTATGTCACCCACATACCCACTGATGGATGAAGATGACTTTCATGAACTTTTGAGCTACTTTCGAGCGTTAGGTGAGATCGTTGTTTTCCACGAACCAATTAATCCACGTGGTTCAAATTTCCAGCAATGTTTGGAGGCTGTCGAAAAGGCTGGATACGACGACGTTGCAACTGAATTTCGCAAGATGCGAGATAATCATCAGTACTGGGTTGAATACGCAATAGAACAAATTCGAACTGTACAAAGGGTTGCCACACGGTTTGATGGGCTTGAAGTACATTCCTGGCCAGATAATCAATTGATTCGCACGACAAGTGGTCAGCTTCGATCGAGGCTGAGAGATATGCAACAGGCGGTATCACCAGAGTCATTCTCTGGACATACTCCAGAGAAATCACCAGCACAATCGGCAATAGAACTCAAGACCGGGTCGACCTATGACTAATATTACTCAATAACACAATGTTGGTCGGAGGGTGTGATCGCGTCCTTTTTTCTACTGGATCGCTTCCGGTATATTGAGTTCGTGTTGGTTATCTCACTACCTAGTTTGAATGCAGGATTTCAGTTGATGTTTTGATGTCCGAGTTTATATACGAAGCCACGGCCACGATTCCTATGCGTCATCCACAAACTGACCTAATGATCGTTGAGGCACTCACTTGGATGGCAGACTGCTATCCACCGGGTCCAGCTCGTGAACGTTGTTGGCAGGAAATTGCTGCTAAGCATGGATTGACAATTGATGATGCACTCGCCCAGCGGGAAGTGTAATCTATACCCCCGTTTCATGTGCTTCAACTGGAGATCTGCTGTGCGGAGGCGGGGGGTGGTGTGATTTTTTTGCTCAGTTCCCTTGGGGACAGTATGTGAGGAGAAACAATTAGTTAGTAGTTATGTTCGATTTCAATCTCACTGAATTAGTTATTGCTTTTGAGAGAAGGTCCCGATCGACATTATAGAAAAGAATTCTATTGTAAAGTCAGGATTTATTACCTAACTATGTTTTCACCTTAGATATGATTACTGACGCTCGAGCACTTCGATCATCGTATCTTCCTGCAGATCTCCATCACCGAGACGGCAAAATCAATCAGTTGGCCGATGCCCTCCGACCGATCACGGATGGAGACATCGGTGAGGATGCGTTCATCTTCGGTCCCTCTGGAGCCGGAAAAACGACTCTCGCGAAGTACGTCGTCCGGAAACTCGAGCGGGAAGCGCTGGACCTCCGGTGGGGCTACGTCAACTGTATGTCCGACTCTTCGAAGGGTGACGTCCTCCACAGATTAGTTCGGGATTCCGGTCTCGGTGCCGACCTCCAAAAGGAGGGAACGCCGACGAGTGCGTTTCTCGACCGACTACGAGAATGCGACGACCAGATCGTTGCGATCCTCGACGAGGTTGATGTCCTCGAGGACGAGAGTACGCTCCACTCGCTCTACGATCTGCCGAACTTGACGCTGGTACTGATCACGATCGACGAGGACGACCTCTTCGCGTACTTCGACGGGCGGCTTCGAAGTCGGTTCATGGGCTCCGAGATGATTCGTCTCGAGAAGTACCGCCACGAAGAACTGTGCGACATCCTCCGAGCGCGAATCAAAGCCGGGCTCGCTCCTGGCGTGATCGACGAGCGGACCGTCGAGTACATCGCGGATATTGCAGCTGGTGACGCGCGAATCGGGATCGGAATTCTTCGCCGAGCGACGAAACGAGTCCAAGGCGAGGACGAGTCTTGGATCACGTTCGACGTCGTCGACAGTGTTCTCGACGAGGTTTTAGAAGAGATTCATCAACAGCACGTCGATGATCTCGGGACCCACAAACGACTCCTCTACGAAATCATCAAGGCCGCTGGCGAGATCGGCGTGAGCGAACTCCACAGAACCTACGAACAGCGAGCGCCGAAGGTGAAATCAACAAGTACGAGACGCCGATACCTATCAAGTCTCGAGAGTAAATATGATTTGATCACGTCGGACGGGAAAGGAAAAGGAAAATCGTACGCCGTCCCCGACTTTTGAAAAACGGCTCATTTTTTCCGCCCATTTTCCGCCCACGGGTTATACGGCTTGTCAGTCACGATATCGCAGGGTAGAGCGATTTTAGAGGTTTTCCGCCCATCTCCGCTGTAGACCTTTATCTGACAGGTGTCTTCGAGCGGGTATGCTCCGTAGACAATCGGCAGCTGAGTACAAAACGGAACCAAGGTCCGGCAACGAACTTTCGATCGACCTCGAGGATGGGCGGACTGTCCAACTCGAGATAACCGGCAAACGCGCGCGTATTGACGTCCGGCTGGATCGGCACTGGATCTTCGGCGTGAACGACAACGTCGCGAAGCTGGTGATGGTACTCAACGAGAACGGCCAGCTCATCGGAGATAATAGCCTTCCAGAGTGGATCGAACCACTACTGCAACGGATCGGGCTCGAGGGGGTCGACGCATGAACTCAGCGGTTCTGGTCGATCCACTCGCACCAGGAGTGAAAATCCTCAGCGCCACACTGGTTAGCGATCGATTTCAGTGTCCCCGTCGGGATCTCGTCCTCAGATTTCATGGGGACGGTCACAATGCGGACCTCGTCGGTTTCGGGGTGTTCATATCGAAGTTTCAGGTGACTCCCCGTTCGCCCCGATCGTCGGAAGCCGTGGTTCTGCAGGACCTTCGCGATCTCCCGCCCGGAGAAAGAAGTCCGAACCATTCACTGCATAAAGTCGGGGAGCGGCTTGTCGTCCGCTGCATCGGGGTCGAGACCCCACTCTTCAAGATCCTCGTCTGTGACCGGCTCACCGCCACCCTCGTGCAACTCGAGGGCTTCCGCGAGCATCGCCAGCGCTTCGGATTTGGTGTCGCCGAACGAGGCGACGCCTGTTTCGAGATCGACGGCGGTGATACTGCCGTCGTCCTCGTGGATGAATTCGACTCCCTCGGATCGGCCGTTGCGGCTCGCACTCGCCATATGATGCAGGATACGGGTGAGGCTCAAATAAGGCTTGGTACCAGACTGGTAGTGGGATGGGGTGGGCTATTCTTCGTCGACGTCGAGGTCGCTCGCGTCGAGTTCTCCCTCGAGATATGCTTTTCCTCGCCAAGTGATCGAATAATACCCAGGGTCCTCCCTTGTGACGAGTTCAGCTCGCTGAAGATCGCGGCAGACTACCCCGATGTGGTTACTGTCTTTGTATCCTGCGCTGCGCGCGATACACTTCGGCGACAGCCGCATTCGATCCGCTCGAGAACTACTCGGGAGATCAAGCGCCAGCAACTCGAGGACGGCAAGGTGCGCTGCTGTAGGACCGTCCTCTTCCAGTGGCATACCCCGAAATCTCCGGTGATTCGGTTTAATTTGTTCGAAAGATATCAGGAACGATGCTGGTGCATTGTGACCATGCAGATACGTGGAAACATTTAATGCAGCATACTACAGACGTGGAAGGTAACGGAAGCTATTCGCGGACCTGTCGCTCGACGGGTCCATTTCAGAAATGCGGACCGGTGTGGGCGCACCGGGACCGCGATAGCTCCCGTAAGGATGGTACGGAAGCCATGTACGAAGACAACTCGCGGGGTCTTGAAGGCCCCGAACGACCAGTGGTATCGCCGGAAACTGACCAGCGAATCATCGCCGACGGTGGAACATCGTGGGCCGACCTCACCGGGTTCCAGCGTGACGTACTGACCGCGATCCGTCAACTCGAGCGCGCCGACGAGACGAGATCGGGACAGGCGATCAAATACGAACTCGAGGATCAGCAGGGCGAGGTTCTCCACGGACGACTGTATTCGAATCTCGACGAACTGATCGACGCCGAACTCGTCGTGAAAAGCGCAATCGACGGCCGGACGAACCGCTACACGCTGACCGAGAGCGCGCGGTCGATGCTCGAGGAGAGCGCGAAACGGCTCGCGGACGCCTGCGGAATGCAGGTCGCTGCGACCGACGGGGGTCGATCCGAATGAGCTGGGTCAGCGAACCCGAGACGACCTGGTGCGCGGCGTGCCAGCGATACCGGGTATCGTGCGCGCACGTTGAGACCGGTTCTCGAGGTGAGAGCCGATGATCGAACTCACCGAGCTCTCGGACGAGGAGATCGAAGCCGTCGTCAACACGCGCGGGTTCCAGAAGATGCTCGCCTACCGGCGGCTCTCTGACGGAATCGAAGTTCTCGAAGACGAGGACCAGATTTTCGAGTCGATGGTATCGTCAATCACGAAACAACACTCACAGGTGCGCTCGGAGGATTCGACGCGCGAGTTCTTCCGGCTGTTCCGCTCCGAGGTCGAGACGTTCACCGAAGGACTCGCCGACGAGGAGAACAGCGCCGATCAGGGAGACCTCGAAGACCTCTACGTCGACGACGGGGGGCGTGGTCAGCATGACTGAGGGACGTCAAGCGAAGGCGCTCGAGCGGCAAGCGGATTCCCTCGAAACGATCGCCGACGAGCTGCGCTTCCAGAACGCGGCGCTCGTCGAGATCGCGTGGCGACTGCATCACCTCGAGTGCGGAATCGATCCACACGCGAGCGAGCACACGATGAGCCATCGAGCGTTCATGACCGGACTCGATGATCACGATTTCGAGCGACGTGAGCGGGAAGAGGATTCGAACGCTCGCGAGATCGCCGGGGGTAACAGATGAGTGATCTCGAACCGCTCGCACCTGCGGAAGCGGTGAACCACTATCTAAACCACCGCGAACCAGAACTCTCCGAGAAGAGCGTCGAGAATCACCGCTATCGGCTCAATTCGTTCGTGGAGTGGTGTCAGAAACACGGTCTCGACAATCTCAACGATCTCACTGGCCGAGACCTACACCAGTTCCGAACGTGGCGACGGAGAGAAGGGATTTCGGCCGTCACGCTTCGGGGACAACTCGCAACGGTTCGCGTCTTCCTCGAGTTCTGCGCAGACATCGACGCCGTCGAACCGGGAATGCGCGAGCGTGTTCGGTTACCGGAGGTCGACCCTGAGGAAGAGGCTCGTGACGTGAAACTCGAGGAAGAGCACGCGAACGATATTCTCAACCACCTACACCGGTTCGAGTACGCGTCTCGCGAGCACGTGATTATGGCGATCCTCTGGCACACGGGAATTCGGCTCGGGAGCCTCCGTGCGTTCGATCTCGAGGATTTCGATCCCGACGAGCAATGTCTGGATCTCAATCACCGGCCGGAGTCAGAAACGCCGCTGAAGAACGGGAAGAGCGCAGAGCGGTCGATTGCGGTCGGTGAGTCCTATTGCTCGGTGATTCAGGACTACATCGACGTCAATCGCTACGACGTCACCGACGGTCACGGTCGCAATCCGCTGATCACGAGTCGGCAGGGTCGGCTGTCCGGAACGGCGATCCGGCTCGCCGTGTATCAGACGACGCGCCCGTGCGAGTACGGGCCTTGTCCGCACGACCGCGATCCTGCCGAGTGTGAAGCTGTACAGGAAACGGCTCATGCGAGTCGTTGCCCGAGTGGCCGATCTCCACACGGCGTGCGACGTGGGTCGATCACGAGGCATCTTCGCGACGGGACGCCCGAGGAAATCGTCTCCGATCGAATGAACGTTTCGGGAGATATCCTCGACCAACATTACGACCGACGGACCGAACGCGAGAAAATGGAACTTCGCCGTCAATTCATCAAGGATTCATGAACGCCAATTACGCGGAATATTCCACGGACAGTAGTCGAGAGTGCAGTTTTCAGAATTCGGAGAGTAACACCATTACAACTTTACCGCAGTTTAAAGTGGTCGCACCCCGGCGAGTCCA
>JAOPKB010000031.1 GCA_025517485.1 Natronoglomus mannanivorans
CATAACTGGCCTAATCCGAAGTGAATTTTGGAAATTGGATTTGGGTGTTTCAGGGGTTGTTGCTCAAGAATACGTACGCCCTGGCGATCTATAAACTCCCTAACGGTATACGAAATCCTGGTCTTTGGAAGTTGAGACTACATTGGGCTTAGCGGGCCTGTAATGTGTGGTTTCAAGCGGCTTCTCGACTGGGAACTACACCAATTCGACTCTCGAACAGCCGACCATATCATATAGATAACTATTTTCAGAGAGATTTGAATCTGCTACCAGTGTTGACTCGATGGAGACACTGCTACTCCATGAGAGTGTGAACCAAGCATGGGGCGCAAGAGACCGACGAGTGGCTCGTGCTATCAAGTACGTAGTGTTGACTGGTCCGTGTACGAAAGAAGCCGAGTCATGGGCGTGATAGCCCGGGTGCCGCGCCTCGCGTTCTGAGGACGGCGAAGCCGTTGCGAGTTGCCATTGATGAGATAGCTGTCAGGTTAACGGTGACTGATCTTGGGTGTACGCTGCAATAGACCTATACTCACAGTTGACTCTCGATGTCACAGTCTTTGGACGACGCGGCACCGATCCAGCCGCTGCATTCCTGCATCGATTGACCGAGAAACACGATCTCTCCGAGACAGTGTTTCTTGTCGATGGTTACGATTATCTGGCTGTCCTCTCTCGATTAGGAATGAGCAGTCAGCTCGACTACGTTGATCAAAACCTGATCGAAAAGTGGTTTCATACCTTCAAGATGCGAGTTGACCGTTCCATAACTCGTGCGTGGGTAGTCAGGCGAGTGTCAGAGAATAGCTTGAACAGTTCGTACACTATTATAACATACAACGACCACATCAATCACTCAACCGACAAACGACAGCGGAGGTGCTAAACTAGACAGTGCCTGCTGATCACGAACCGGGTGAGGACAGTGGATGAAGCAGTTGCACTCGTGCAAGCATATCGGTATCACTAGGGGATAGAAACGTCCTACCGGAAGACCGGCGAGTTTCTGCTCCAAACCACGTCACTAGTGTTTGCGATACGGTTGTTCTACTTTTTGTTTGCTGTAACACTGTACAATCTTTGGATCGAGCCATGCAGGCGTTGTGAGGTGGTAGAGTGGATTCATGATCTTGTGCTTGATTAGCGGTCTGATTCCGTTTTCGCAGAGTTCATCGCAGAAGGCTCTCGGCGAGCGGCGACCAGATGTCGATCACACACGGTCAGGAACTGTTTCGCTCGTGTACCTCCCGAATGAGCGACTCGAGTTCGTCTCCGAGGAGTTCGTAGATTTGTTTACCTTTCGTAGCTGACGCTTGGCTCGGATCGCCGATCGCACCGTTAGCCGAGTATTCCTCGAATCCGCGGTAGACCGCGAGTGGGCCGCCTTCGTGAAGATCGGAGAGCGCGAGGTCGTACGGTTCCTCTAAATACATTCCGTCCATCGCGTCCGTATCCACGAGATCGTCACGCAAGTAGAGCAGCAGCGACGTTTCGAACTCGCCGGCGTGGGCCATCCCGCCGATCTTGGTGTCGCGAACCTCGTCGATGAACGATGCGGCGAGTTCGAAGTACGTGAGGCCGAGGACTTCCGCGTCGTCGTTTTCGACTCCGATCGTACTCACGGCGGCGGAGAGCAACGCCTTGTTTCCACCGTGACCGTTGACGAGAATCAGGGCGTCGAACCCGTTTTCGAGGGCCGTATCGGCGATGTCCTCGATCACGGCGAGCAGGTGATCGAACTCGAGTGAGACGGTCCCTCCGAACTCGAGGTGGTGGGGGGAGTAGCCGCTCCAGAACGGCGGGAGCGTGAGGATCGGGACGTCGCCTTCGACGCGTTCGGCGCCGAGTGACGTGATCGCGTCGACCAAGATGGTATCGGTCGCGACCGGAAGGTGTGGACCGTGTTGCTCGATGCTCCCGATTGGAAGGACGAGAATCGAGCCATCTCGCTCGCCGGTCGCAGCGATGTCGGTGTACGTACGATCTCCCCACGAATGGCTGGACGGTATCGGAGCTTCGGAGGGCATAGTCGGGAAGTCTGTGACGAGCGAAGTAAAGCTTCCGGGTTCGAGTATCGGTTGACACGCGAATCGGTTGGATGCGAGTCAATGCATCACTCGAAGTGTGGGACGACGTGTTCTCGAAAGTCTCAATCGTTCGGTAGGAATCTCCACAGGTAGAACTGCCGAGGACGCGCGTGAGGCCGGTGGACTCGTATCGGTCAAGTCGATCGCTCATCTCGTCGGGGTTGTTCATGATCCTGTGTGTCTCCCGGATCTCCGCGTCGGACTGATTCGCGAACTGTTCATCGGCGACGGCTTAGACCGACCGCGGATTCAGATTGTCCAGTTCCGTTTTCTGGGGGACCTACCCTCCTCAGTTGCGGATTTCGGTGAGGAACTCATGTGGATCGCTGACGTTCACTGCGAATTCGGTCGTGATATCCGTTTTTTCAAGGGAGCGATTGACCGCCGTCAGTCCCCGCTCGAAGTTCAGGCGGATGTCGTTTTCGATGCGGTCGGGTAGTGCGATCGTCAGCAGGTGGTCGGCGAACCGTCCGGCGTACTCACACGACGTGGGGTCCCACGCCGCCCAGTGGATATTGATATCGGATCGCGTCGACGTGTAGAGTCTGATTCCGTCGTAGACGAAGTACTCGCCGTCGTAACTGACGTACTCGTCCGAGTTCCACAGCAATCTCATGATCTTGATCGCCTCGGTCAACATTCCGGCGCGGTCCTCCCAGTCAGGCCAGTCGTCCACGAAGTGGATCTCGTTGAGTGCATCACCGACGCCGAGGTGGAATCGTCCCTAGTACATACTCTCCAGCGTCGCGATCGCTTACGTGATCAGTGCGGTCGGTACCGCATCGTCGGACAGATCACCGACGTCCCGACGGGGACGTTCGAAACCTCGCTCATCAGCGCGCCAAACATGGGAAAGGGATGGTGAGTGTACGGTCGCGAGTCTATACAGGGAACGAAGTGGTCACCAATCCAGATCCTATCGAACCCGCATCGACCGTTGCTCTCGCGAGTTCGATGTCTCCCGCCGGGGGACGAAAGCAGCCGTAGACGTTGTAGTGGATTTTCAGGGACATATCGTGTCGTTCGACTGCCGCTACCATATACCTGAGTACCGCCGTTCCTCACCAGCCGGATACGTGCGAGAAATAAATAGCAGGGCGACCGGAGATACAGTATGGAAATCGAGACGGTCGATGCCTATGCGGTCAACATCGAAGTATTGCCAGAAGAGAAGGGTGGGATCGCACCGTACGTGACGAACCACGGTGCAGTCGAGAACGTCGATCGAGTCATCGTGCGAGTCGAGACCGACGAGGGAACCGTCGGCTGGGGCGAGATACGAACGTTTCTTTCCCCGAAGGCAACCGTTTCGGTGATTGAGGACGGAATTGGACCCATTGTCGAAGGTCACTCCCCCTTCGAAGTCGAGAGCCTTCGACGGCTGCTCTTTATCGAGTACACGAACCCTGATATGTTCTTCGCCCCCGTGGAGGTCGCCTGCTGGGATATCGTTGGCAAGGAACTCGAGCGCCCGATCTACGAACTGCTCGGCGGCTGGACGGCGCCGTCGGCGACCGAGCGTCGAATGGACACTAGTTACGATATCGATCGAAGTATCGACGTAGCATACTGCGTCGGAATCCTCCCGCCGGAGAAATCTCGGACTCACGCCAGACGTGCATTCGAGAACGGTTTCGACGTGTTAAAGACGAAGGCGGGTCGGGACTGGAAACAGGACGTCGAACGGATCGTCGCGATGGACGACGAAGTCGACGGTCAGTTGGCCTTCCGCCTCGATCCTAATCAAGGCTGGCGGTTCGACGAGGCGGTCCGCGTCGGCGCGTCGCTGGCCGACCGGGGGGTGTACCTCCAGTACATGGAACAGCCGATCCGCATCGACGCTCACGAATCGCTGGCGAAACTCCGCGAACGCCTCCCGCAACCGATCGCCCCCAACGAGGATACCTACGTGTCGCACAACCTGCGATCGATCATCGCTCGAGGCGGTGCAGACGCTGCTGTCGTCGATCTCACACCGGCCGGGGGTATTACGGCGCTCAGACAGCAGGCGGCGATCGCGGAGGACGCCGGGCTGGCGCTTGCACACCACTGTGCGTTCGACTTGGGGATTCGAACAGCTGCGATTCTCCACGCTGTCACCGGCATTCCCGGATTCTCGCTGCCCCCTGACACGGTGTACTACGCGTGGGCGGACGACGTGATCGCCGACCCCTTTGAGGTCGTCGATGGGGCGATCAAGGTTCCGAACGGTCACGGACTAGGGGTCGAGGTCGACGAGGACAAGCTCGACGAATACCGGATTGGTTGACTGGATCAGCACGACGGTTCCGCTATTGGGCGTACAAAACACGATCCGAATTCGAAGGAAACAGTAACGAGAAGAGTGACGGCGTAGGACGGTTCGAGAGTTGGGTACCGAATCTGATAACCTGTCTGAACTACCCGCTCGCTCCGACTGATAACGCTTTATGTACGACTCTCTGACGAGACCGCGCTCGTCGATGCCCTGCGGTTGGAATCGATCGCCGGTGCGGCACCCTATTCTGGGAGAAAACGCTGCTGACGACCGCCCACTATTCGACTGAGACAGGGCGACTCTTACGTCCTTCGTATCGTTGCCGAACAACTGGCGACAAGGCTTGATGACGAGGAACCGACGTACCTCGTTAGGCGATACGGTATTACCAGATGTGTGCTAAAATACAATACTTGAATCTCGGATATGAACATTCTGTTTCACAATCCTGAATGGGAGGTGTAACAGGAATATGCTTATTACACGTTAATAAGATCGTAGATTCCATGAATGTGGCTCGTTCACAATCACCGAACTCCGTTCACTTCGAATCCGCTGGACCAAGTATGAATCGATTAGTTGGCCTCGTACTCATCTGCGGTACGACACGTGATGTCGGACAAATGGTCCCGGTACGCATCGAGTTCGTCGACGAACAGCAATACTTCCTTGTCGGGGTGTGAAACCCGTTGTCGACGAGAAACAGCGTCTCGGTCTCTCGCTCAGTCATCCAGACAGACACAAGCACATCGAGGAAGGTCGCATCGTAAAACTCGGCGACGTAGCCACCGGGTCGATTGAGTCTCCGTCAGCGATCTTTATGATATCGTCGAGATGATAGAGTTCGTGATCGTTGCCATACTCCGGTACGGTCAGAGTGGCATCCGGATGAGAGACGACGAGTTGTTCGGTCCCCAATTCCTGACGAGATCATCGACGGTTTCGGGGATCTGATCGGTACTTGCAGGCGATCGTGTGTCAAACAGAAGCATCTTACCGTCCCGTGGGAGAACGAACGGAGTCGAATTGGCTACAAATCCGTTCGATACCGCCTCCGAAGGTCGATCATTATGTGTTCACCGAGTATAGTATTGTTTGCTTCCGTCAGGATAGCGACTCTCACGTAATGAGAGGTATCAAATTGCAGGTGTCCAAAAAGTCATATCGTGGGCTCTAGATGAATGTTTCATGGCAGTACCAGACCCAGCATCTCGAATCGCCGAGTTCGAGCGCAAAGCGTACGGAATGTTCCTCCACTGGGGGCTCTACTCTCAACTCGGACGTGGCGAATGGATTCTCCATCTCGACGACGATCTCGAGCACGAGGAGTACGAACGGCTCACGGAGACGTTCACCGCGGAAACATTCGACGGTCGCGAAGTTGCCCGGCTCGCGAAGGACGCGGGGATGAACTACGCGGTCCTGACCGCCCGCCACCACGACGGATTCTCGCTGTACGACACGCAGGGATTGACTGACTACGACGCGCCGAACTCGGCCGCCGGTCGCGACCTCGTCCGCGACTTCGTCGAGGGGTGTCACGCGGAGGGGATCGACCCATTCCTCTATCACACGACCCTCGACTGGCATCGCAACTCCAAGGAGTGCTCGGAGTCGGCGTTCGACGAGTACATTGACTTCCTCCACGACTCCCTCGAGCTCGTGCTGACGGAGTACGACCTCGGCGGGATCTGGTTCGACGGCGACTGGTCCAGAGACGACGTCGACTGGCGGCTGGACGAACGCTACGCGCTGATTCGCGAGCATCAGCCTGAACTGATTGTCGTGAACAATACCGGGATCGGTAACGAGGGCGAGGTGAGCCACCCCGAAGTGGACAGCGTCACCTTCGAACAGAGCGAACCGGATCCGATCGACCGCGAGAGGATGGATAAATACGTCGCCGCGGAAATGTGCCAGACGATGAACGGCCACTGGGGAATCGGAGCGGAGGACTTCGATTACAAGTCGCCGGCGGACGTCATCGAGACGCTCGCGACGTGTCGCGCACGCGGCGCAAACTACCTCCTCAACGTCGGTCCGACCGCGGAAGGTGCGATTCCTGAGTACGAAACGGCGACATTCCGACGCGCGGGTGACTGGGTCGAGATACATGCAGAACCGGTCTACGAAGGGAAGCCAGTGGACTGCGAAACGCCGGGCCGTGACGTCGTCCTCGAAACCGAGGACAGGCTCTACTATCTCGTCTTCGACCTCGCCGTCTCCGGGCACGAGAACGTAACCGCTTCCGGCGGCGGGACCGGTCCTCGGACGATCGAGGGACTGAACCGCGTCGTTTCCGCTGCGCGGTGGCTCGACTCCGACGAGGAACTGCGCGTCATCCAGAGCGACGACGGCGACTTGACGACCGTCGACTGCACGGGCTACCCCTACGGATCGAATACGGTCGTTCGAGTGGCCGAGCTCATCGTCTGATCCGCCTGTCGGATTTCAGCCGTCGCCCGTTGATCACCGAGTTCGCCGATTGGGTTTACGAACTCGAGTGTACCCGATTCGTCCGAGTCGCGCGCTCGTTCCGAGTGCTCTCGGTCACCTTCGGTTACCCTCAATTATATCAACAGTGCGAACGAAGTATCACCGAACGATGACCGACGACCAGACTTGGAATTCGCTGGGACGGCACACCATCCCCGAGTGGTTCCACGACGAGCCATTCGGCGTCTATTTCCACTGGGGGCCCTACTCGGTGCCGGCCTACGGGAACGAGTGGTACCCTCGAGAGATGTATCGCGAAGGAACCGACGTACACGAACACCACGTCGAAACCTACGGTGACCCCGCCGAGTACGGCTACCACGAGTTCATCCCCGACTTTCACGGCGAAGCGTTCGACGCCGACGAGTGGGCGACTCTCTGTGCGGAAGCCGGTGCCGACTACGTCGGGATCACCGCCATCCACCACGACGGGTTCGCCCTCTGGGACTCGGACCTGACGGCGTGGAACGCCGTCGAGATGGGCCCCGAACGGGATATCGTCGGGGAGCTAGCCGAAGCGGTTCGCGACCGGGACATGAAGTTCCTCGCGGCGTTCCACCACGCCGCGAACTGGTGGTACTATCCTCGAGACGAAGCCTATCACACGATGGACCCCGACTACGCCGGGCTGTACGGGCCGCCACACGGGGAGGGCGACGAGCCGCCCGAATCGTACGTCGAACGCTGGCGAGACCTCACTGTCGAGGTAATCGACGACTACCGTCCCGACCTGCTCTGGTTCGACTTCGGCTGGGGCTCCGACGCCTTCCTCGCACACGACGAGTACCGCCGAGACGTGGTCGCTCACTACTATAATCGGGCCGAAGAGTGGGGGAAGGAGGTCGATATCTGTCACAAAGAACAGCTCCCGCCGGGCGTCGGGATTGTCGACCACGAACGGATGCGGGCGGAAGACGTCACGCTTCAGCCGTGGCTCACCGACACTTCGATCGATCGGGCGTCTTGGGGCTACGTCGAGAATTCGGACTTCAAATCCGTCGAGACGATGGTAACGGGGTTCGTCGACCGCGTGAGCAAGAACGGCAACACGCTGATGAACGTCGGCCCGAAACCCGACGGAACCATCCCCGACGGCGCACTCGAGCGCCTCCGTGCGTTCGGCGCCTGGCTCGAGACGAATCGGGAGGCGATGTCGGGGACGCGACCCGGGTGGACGTTCGGCGAGGGGCCGACCGACGTCACGTCCGGGGAGTTCGAGGAGGCGACCAGCGTCGACTTTACCGCCGAGGACGTGCGCTTCGTTTTCGGCGACGACGTGCCGTACATCGCACTGCTCGGCTGGCCGGACGACGGTGTCGTCGAGGTCGAAACCAGCCCACGACAGTTGCAGTCCGTCTCGGGGCATCGACAGCCTCGGTTCGACGACGTCTCGCTCGTCGGAGCCCCCGACGCCGACGTGGACTGGGAGGTAAGCGAGGTCGAAGACGGAAACTGGTGGCCGCCCGAGTACGACGAATCACAGGCGTCCGTTCTCCGTCTGGAACTCCCCGCTGACCCTCCGGAGGGGCTCGACTACGCCTACGTGATCCGACTCGAGCACTCGTAACGTCTACCGTTTACGTTCCGTACACAATCTATTTGAACCACTACGAATATGAAGGGGTATGGGTACTGTTCCGCCATACCTGAAGGACTATTCGGATCGCTACGAAGACGACCCCAGAGCGACCGCACTCGAGTGGTTCGACGATGCGACGTACGGTCTCTTCCTACACTACGGACTCTACTCCCTGCTCGGAAACCACGAGTGGGTGCAGTACAACGAGGAAATTCCACCGGAGGAGTACGCTCTGTTACAGGATTCGTTCACCGCCGAGAATTTCGACGCGGAGGGAATCGTCGAGTTCGCCCAAGATGCCGGCATGGAGTACGTGAATCTCACGACGAAACACCACGACGGGTTCTGTCTCTTCGAGACGGATCAAACGACGTTCAATTCGGTCGAGGCGCCCGCGAACCGGGACCTCGTGGGTGAACTCGCCGATGCCTGTCACGATGCGGGCCTCGGACTGTTCCTCTACTACTCCGTCGGAATCGATTGGCGCCATCCACACGCTCCGAACCGCGAAGAGTGGGGAGAACCGGCACGACCGGCATACGACGACCGGCCAGGCTGTTATGCAGACGCCGGTCACGACCTCACTCAGTACCTCGACTTCGTGGAGAAGCAGGTCACGGAGTTGCTTACGCAGTACGGCGATATCGCCGGTATCTGGTTCGATCCGGGCGTTTTTTCGACGCTTCCGGACAAGCAGGGGTGGGATCCGGAACCGTTCGACTTTCCGGCACTGTACGACCGGATTCGGGAACTCCAGCCCCAGACGCTCATCTCCTACAAGGATGGCGTTACCGGAACCGAGGATATCGTCGCACCCGAACTGTACTACGAAAACGCAGGTGAGGATTTCGGAAAGCCGGGCGAGATGTGCGCCTGCATGCTTCCGAGCGCCGAGTACGAGGATGAAGTCGGTCACTCTTGGGGGTACATGAAGTCGGCCGAAGGAAAGCACAAAACTGCCGACGAGGTCTGGGAGTTGCTGGCGGAAGCAAACGCGGTCGACTACAATCTGCTGCTCAACACGGGGCCGTTACCGGACGGGTCACTGGACGCCGAAGACACGGCGGTGCTCCGGGAAGTTGGTCGACGCCTCGAGCGTGAGGGATTTCCCGACGCGTCGACGTAGGACGACTCGACACTGACTCTCGCTGGATGAATTATCGGCCGATCGCCGGACGGGCAACTGGTTCCTCCGTTTCTTACTAGCAAATCCGGTGCTGTCCTGAATAGTTATACATCTTCGCAGCGTCTACGATGCATGGTCACGCACAGCAGCGGTGCTGAACGGAGGGGGCAAACCGATTACGAATCGATCGAGGACGCTCTCGCTGGTCCGAAAAGTACGCACTTCTGGGCCTCGAGAGACAGGGATGGAAACGAAGCGTACGGGAACGAATCGAGTTACTTCGCGACGGACCTTACCGACGACAGTCTCACGTTCGACGTCTCGAATAATGAACGTCGCAGAGAAGTCCGGGTGGGCCGCGGGGACGTTCGCCGCGCTGTTCATCTCCGAAATCCTCGGTCTCGAGTACGACGATGCCGACCGAACACTTCGATTCGAACCGCTCGGTTACACAGGGGACTTTCGGTGGACTGATGCCCGATTCGGGCGTTGCTCACTGGAGATCGAGTTCGTAGACGGAGAAGACGGCACAGTGCTGTCGGTAGCGAACAGAAATTCGTTCCCGCTCACCGTTCAGGGTGACCTTCCCGTCGAACGGATACCGGACGTTATCGAAGTGAACGGGGACGAAACGCGCGATTTCGAACACGAATCGCACTTCGACCGATCGATGATCCATGTCTCGGCTCCCCTCGAACCGGGCGAACGACTGGCGCTGGTGGTCTAGTCGCCGTCGTATTCCCCCACCCGGTAGGTACATCCTCGTTCAGTATCGAACCGGTGAATCGCGTCGGGACAGGCGACCGCTCACTGACGCGGATTGGGGACGCCGACAAGTTCGAAGACGAAAGCGTAGTCCGAACCGTTCGCCTCGGTTGGCTCACCGTCGATCGAAATTGCCACCGACGTACCGTTCGTTTCCCAGTCGATCGACGTCTCGTCACCCCGGAATTCGATATCCTCGACGACGTCCGTCTCGACGTGGTTACCGAGACCCAACTCGAGCTGATCGCCCGGCCATTCGAGACAGATTGCGTAGAGCGTATCGTCGGCCCACGTGTATCGGACCTCCACCTCGCTCGAGTCGTCTTCGGAGACGGCCCACGGTCTGGTTCCGTATATCGCCTCCGCGTTGCCGTCGAGCCACTCACCCAGCCCCTGTAACGGTGTTTTCTGTAAATCGGGAATCGTTCCGTCGGCTTTTGGTCCGACGTTGATCAGCAAATTTCCGTTCTTCGAGACCACGTCCACGAGCAAATGGACTAACTCTTCGGCAGAGAGGTGGTCACTCTCGGTTTCCGCGTGGTTGTAGCCGAACGACGAGCCGATTCCGCGACACGTCTCCCACTTTTTCTCCTGGATTTCGTCGAACGTCTCGTACTCGGGCGTATAGAAGTCGCCGTGAGTTCGCGCCGCATCCGTCGAGGCCCGGTCGTTGACCACGACCTCCGTCCCCGTTTCTTCGGCGTCGTTGTAATAGTCGGCGATGAGTTCCTTTGCGTGGAGGTGGTCACTCTCGGCACAGGGAACGTCGAACCACAGGAGATCCGGATCGTACTTGCGGATCAGTTCGCGGTGCTTCGCGTTCATGAAATCCACGTACTCCGAACCGGGACCGGCGCCTTCACTTCGGAAGTCACCGTCTGCCCCCTCGAAGTCTGGATGCCCGAATCGACCGTCGAACCCGGGCTGATAGTAGTTCAGGTTAGCGTGATAGGACGCGGCGAATCGGAGTTCGTGGTCATCGACAGCGTCTGCGAGTTCACCGACGATATCGCGTTCCGGCCCCATCTCGGTCGTGTTGTACTTCGTGTAGTGGGAATCCCAGAGCGAGAAGCCATCGTGGTGCTCGCCGGTCAGGACGACATAGCGAGCGCCGACGTCCTCGAAAAACGTTGCCCACGCGTCGGGGTCCCAATTCTCCGCGTCCCAATCGTCGATGAAGTCCACATACTCGACGTCGTCACCGTAGTGTTCACGGTGGTATTCCCACGTGTCGCTGCCCTCCTCGTACATGTAGTACGGATACCATTCCGCGTAGGCGTGGTCTCCATCGGGATCCGCCCACGCCGGAACTGAGTACACACCCCAGTGGATGAATATCCCCAGCTTAGAATCGTGGTACCAATCGGGACAGTCGTGTTCGTCGATCGAGTCCCAGTTCGGTTCGTACACTGTTGACTGGTCTTCCATACGTATACAGAGACATGTCCGTCCTGCAAATAGCTTTGGCAGTCGGTTCAGTTAGCCGGATTCTCTCGGTCCGTACGATCGCTCGATGAGTCTACTCTCTACGACCTAGACGCCTCCAGAAGTCGCAGGAAGCGGCGATCGGATCCAGCTAAACCGAATGCGAGTACGGTCGCGACAGTCGGAAGACGCGTTCCATATTATAGAACGGAGGGAATGACCGTCGAAGGAGTGATCGTCGGAACCCGAATGTCACCAATCCTTACTTTGTGGATGGTTACCGTGATACCATTAGAAATATTCGTGGAGAATTAGCGATTGGATTACAATCATATGATTGTAATCCATCTCATGAGAAATCTCTCTCACCGGTCACTATTGGGAATCGGCACGCGAGTCCTCTGCTTCGGTTCCGCCAGATTCAAAAGAACGGTTTTGACCCAATATACTGCTCATTGATCGTGTAATTGCGATCTTCCGTTGAATATTACCGAGGTGATCCTCGATTCAGTGTATATCCCAAATAGAGGCACTCCCGGTTGGCTAGTTGGGATACGGGTTCCACGATACCGAACAACCCGTTATTTCACCGATCTATATTCATTATCAATTACCGGGGACCGAAATCCCAGTTACTACTAACGGTCCCGAGCGCATTATGTGTGTGCTCAGTGGATCAATGCGGGAATCGGTCACACTCCACCGGAGCGAGAATCGCTCTCTCACTACGACCGAACGCGTGAGAACCGTATGAACTGACTATCACCATCCAGATTACAGATGTCGGTGTCGATAGTGTGAATACGAAAACGAGCTCAACGAACCGAACGGACGAATCGCTCGATCACCGACTCGAGCAAATCAGACGATGAACGTCGTCCAGTGATGACTGTTCTGTGGAGGTCACGATCCGTGGTGAAGTTCCCTATTCCAAAAGAGACGGGGGTGTCAAAAAATCGAACGCTCAGTTGTGTTCGACCGCATCATCGTCGTCAGAGATCGTCCGAGAGTGTTTCGCTCTCACCCGCGGGTTGAAAACACGGTCGGCACTCTGCGTGAGCAAGATCAAGCTCAGTGAGATCAGCGAGATCGTCACGATCGGAACGGCCATCCAGTGGAAGTAACTGACATTCCAGAGCGCTCCGCCGCCGTAGGCCTGATTGAGGATGATACCCCAATTGTAGTGCGTGAACGGAAGCACGCCGAGATAATAGAGCCCGACGGAGGCGAAGATGACGTTCCGAGCCGCCTGCATGAAGTTCACACCGATGTACGGCATGAGTTGCGGGATGATATCTCGCCTGAGGATCCCGGAAGTCGAGAACCCCATCACGCGTGAGGCTTCGACGTACGACTCCTCGCGAACTGTCAGCACTTGCGCCCTGATCGTTCGCGCAAGTCCCGCCCACGCGTTTATCGTAAGGACGATTCCGACTACCCACGGTGTTCGTGGATCGAGAATTGCCGCGATCACGATAACCAGCGGGAGTCCGGGAATGGTCAGCATGATGTCCGTGACGACCATGCTGATACGGTCGATGATACCGCCTTTGTATCCCGAGACGGTTCCGACAATCGTCGCAACGATCGTCGTGAAGACGGCACCGCTGATGATCATCTCGAGCATCGCTGGCGTCGCGTGTACGGTGAGGGCGAGTAGATCCCGACCTTGATTGTCGGTTCCCAAGATGTGTCCGTCGGTGAAGAGTGCCGCAAAGCGCGGCCCCTGTCCGATCTCGGGGGCTTCGACGAGTACGACTCCGATCGTACCCATCAGTAAGTACACCAGCAATATCGTACCGCCGACCAGTCCTCGCCAATCGTGAACAACGATTCGTAACGGTGCCAGTATTCGTGTATCGACGGATCTAACGAGTTGGTCTTTCCGCGATTCTGTCTCGTAATCCGTGCTCGAGCGATTGAACACCGAACTCGAGATCTGTTCGTCGTCAGTGGTGCTCTCTTCAGTATGTTTCACGGTTCTCACCTCCTCCTGCACGTGGGTCGATCTTTCCATACGTCAGATCCGCAATGAGGACTGCGACCAATACAGCTAACGTAATGACAATGAATCCCCCCATCAAGAGCGGATAATCTCTAGCCTCAACTGCACGAAGGATGTAGTAACCGAGGCCGGGATACTTAAAAATCTCCTCGAGGATGACTGCACCGCCGAACATGAAGCCGATACTAATCATAAGTCCGGTGTACATCGGGAGGACCGCGTTCTGCCCGACGTACTTCAATGAAATCCGGTAATCCGGAATTCCGCGCAGCTCGGCGACGCGAAGGTAGTCTTCACCAAGTATTCGAACGGCATTTCCTCGCATGGAGAGGGCCCAACCGCCGAACCCAGTCAAGACCAGCGAGAGGATTGGGAGTGTAGCGTGATGAAGTGCACTCCGTAAGAAGGAGATATTCAAGCCGGGTGTCTCTCCACGGGCGTACAGGTCTCCCGTCGGAAAGATTTGGATCTGATATGCGAACGCGAATAAGAGTACGAGTGCGAAAATATAGTACGGAATCGAAGTGAGGATAACCGAAACAATTGTCGCAGAGGTATCGAACCTACTTCCCTCGAAGTACGCCATTGCTGCACCCAGTGCGATACCAATGGTAAACGTGAAAATCAACGCTGACAGCATAATAAATACGGTCCACGGAAGCGCTTCGGCGAGTATCTCACTCACGGGTCTACTGTACCAGATCGACTGTCCAAAATCACCCTGAAGGATCGAGGTAACGTAATCGAAGTACGCAATGTAAATCGGATCATTCGGATTTACGGAGACGTACGATTCGACGATCGCATCGATTTCGTCCGACGACCGTCCTGAGCCCATCTCGGAAGCTAACTGAGCACGCAAGTAATCCATCGGTCCCCCCGGCATCAACCGAAGGAGAGCGAACGAGAGGGTAATCACGGCCAGTGTTGTTATGATTAACTGAGCTAATCGTTCGACGTAGTAGTTTACCATGTGTCTTCCTGTAGCATGTCATCTCACCTCAGGGACTATAATACTTATCGTCATTTCTCAGTACTGTCGGTTGACTCCTCCTACCCGCACACCATTGATAGACTTTGGCTTTATATGCTACAATGTTTAATTCCTCGCCATACAACCTGTTATATACTACCGATGGTAATTTCGGCCTTAACGTGAAACATATAATAGCATAGCTATTTATAGTGCTGTTGTCCTTGTGATAGTTATGCCAATTGATGGCAATCCGCTTAGCCACTCAGACACACAGTCACGGCGCCGAGTCTTGCAAGCATTCGGAGGTGCAGGTGCAGTCGCTATAGCCGGCTGCCTCGGTGACGATGATGAGAACGGAAACGGGAACGGAAATGGAGATCCTGCAGATACCGATGTCGATCCGGACGAGAACGACATCGTAAAGGACACGTTCGTCGGACGGTTGAAAGACGGCGGTATTCCACCAGACGTCCAGTTTAATCAGTTCCACCCCGGGAATTTTGCGGACCAAATCAATGCTGTCATCTTCGATAGTCTCATTCACTGGAGCACTGTCGATGGGACCTACTGGCCGATGATCGCTCGAGAGTGGGATGTACCGGACGAAGTAAACGAAGGGGACACGGTTACGATCCACCTCCGAGACGATCCGCCCCACCTTTGGCACGACGGTGATCCGGTCATCGCTCAGGACGTCGTCACCCAGAACAGACTACAGTATTATCAGGGGACGCCGATATGGGACTTCATTGACGAGGTAGAAGCAGTTGACGAGTATACCGTCGAATACACCGTTGCCCGTGACACGAACCGCGATGTGTTCATGGCGAACGTTCTTCCCCAACAGATTACGGTCAAACACGATATCTACGAGGAATATTTGACCGCGTTTGAGGAAGCGGACGGTGAAGACGAGGAAGATGCAGCATTAGCGGACCTGCTCAATTGGCGCATCGAACTCGATGACCTCGTCGCTAACGGACCATTCGTTCCCCAAGAAGCGACCGCACAACGAATGTTTGCCGATCGCTTCGAAGACTACAACGCTCCCGCGAATCTGGACCACATAGAATCAGTATACGACGCTGACTGGCAGATCCCGAATTTCCCTCACTTCGAGTGGCTCTTCGCCGACGAAGAAGAAGAGTTGCCAAACTTCCAAGCACGCAACTGGGATGGCTCTCGGGCAAACCCTAACATTGGTGAAAACGACATTCCGACCGACTTCTACGAGTATCGTCCCGATCTTCAGGATCTCGGCGAATCGCTCGGGTTCAACTTCGACGACGAATATCTGGGACAACGCGAGGTTCGACAGGCGATCGCACACGTCGTCGATCGCAAAGAAGTCACGGAGGTTATGAACGCTCAAGGTCAGACTCAAGACTACATCGATCAACAGGTTCCGACGACCGTTACCGGGATGGCCGATAACCACGCGGAAGAGTGGTTGGGTAATAATCTCGATGATTACGAGACCTACAATAACGGAGAAAATACCGACGAGCACCTCGAGCGAGCGACAGAGTTACTCGAAAGCGTCGGATTCACTCAAGATGGCGACACGTGGATGACACCGGACGGCGAAGTCTGGCGTCCCGAGTTCAGGTGTCCGCCGGCTTGGGAGAAGTCCACGGACCCAACGGTGAGCGTACTCCGCCGATTCGGAATTGAGGCAGAGCTGACTGTCGATGAGGCCGGCGCTCACTGGGGGAACGTCATCCCCGAACGAAACTTCGACGGTATCGGTCACATTTGGATTCCGCTCGGTGGCACCGGTTATCACCCGTGGGCTTACTACGAGGAACAACTTCGTCTGGCCACACGAGATGACCCCGGGTATCCCATCGTCCTCTCGGAAGAAATCGAGGTTCCAGAAACGATCGGCGACCCCGACAGCGATTCGATGACAGTAAACATCCCCGAACGGGTCACGGAATTAGCCCAACCCCTCGACGACGATCAGGTACGCGAGATCACCGCCGAACTGGCCTGGGTATATAATCAAGTGGTCCCCCAGATCCCGCTCCGTCGACACTCCGAAGCACCGTGTGTCAACGTCGAGGAATTCGTCTGGCCCGAGCGACACTCGACTCTCGACGAGTTCATCAACTGGTCGAGCGAAGTGATGGCTCACGGCGGCCTCCGGGCCAAGTACGAAGGCGAATAACTCGACACCGGAATTTCTTCGCATCCGAGTCGAGGATCCGAACCGGCCGAGACGAATCGTTCGACGGGTTGGTTCGCGTCGTTCTCGAGAATACGATCGCCGGCATCTTCTCAGAAGAACCGTGAGCGACGTTCTTCGAGGAACCGTAGCGATCGCCGCACCGACTCGTCGATTCGTTTACCCTCCCACTCTTCGGTACCGTGATAGCAGACGACCCAGTGGGCGTCGGGGCAGTACTCGACCGCGAGATCGAACAGTCGATCGAAGTCGATAGCACCGCCGCCTCCGGGGACCTGGCTGTCGGGACGGTCCCACCAGATTGCGTCAGCCGCTGTTCGATCGGCACCGCACTCCATATCCCAAAGATAGAGAACGTCGATGGCAGCACCGAGTTCGACGATCGCCCTCTCGACTCGCTCACCTGCTAACGAGAGGTGTGGCGGTGCCAGACAGATGCCCGCGGCCGGATGATCGAGCGCCTCGAGTAACGCACGCATCTCAGCGGTCGTCTCGAGCGTGTCGAGGTGGTTTTCGAACGCGAGCGTCAACCCACGATCGTCGGCGTGATCGAGCCACTCGATGAGCTGCGCACGATTCCAAGTTTCGGGACGGTCAGGTGATCGTCCCCCCATAACTGCGACGTTGGCACCAAGCGACGCCGCAATATCCAGTTTCTCGGTCACGTCTCCATCGTCGAAGACGGACACGACTGGTACCTCCATTCCGAACTGATTGAGATCCGCCGCGATGGCTTCGGCGGACTCCCGGGTTTCGAAGTGGGTCGCAAACGACGATACCGACCAGAGATCGATCGACTCGATACCGAGAGACGCGAGCGATTCGAGCGTCGTCTCTCGATTCCGATCCCCGTACAACAGCGTCGAAACGGTGATCGGTTTGCGCCCCGTGAGCGCGCGTCGAAGGTGCTCGTTCGTCGTTCGCCCGGTTGCAGGAGGTCTGCGCTTCGGCGAAATCGCCCGCGACTGGTGTGCAGAACGCATCGCCGCGTCCAGAGTTCGGTGTGTCTCGAGCGCGCTCTCGAGATCTGCAGGGTGGTCAGTTCGCTCGCCGTCGAGAACGGCTGCGAGAGTATCGTACAGGTTCCGAGTCATGTACCCGTCTTCGTCGAAATCGCGAGCATCGATCCGCCGGTGTCCATCCGCGGTAATCACTTCGGCGTGGTCGCCGTGGACGAACGACGCTTGACCGTCCGATCCGACGACGTCGAGTCGATACTCGAGCCAGAACGTTCCCGCTTGGGCCGGAACGTCCGGTGCGTGTACACCGTGATGGAGGAACGCGCTGAGGTCGTTCGAATAGGTGATCTCCAGGAGCGCGTCCATCGGT
Source organism: Natronoglomus mannanivorans (assembly GCA_025517485.1). Classification (GTDB taxonomy): domain Archaea; phylum Halobacteriota; class Halobacteria; order Halobacteriales; family Natrialbaceae; genus Halomontanus; species Halomontanus mannanivorans. The sequence continues at coordinate 18,234 of JAOPKB010000031.1, forward strand.
TCCGAATGACCCGGAATTCGATCGTTGCGCGTCGGATCGAGTCCGGAGGGACCTTCGACAAAGCATCGAACGAGTTCCGGTGTTTCGTCGAACATCCAATCGAGCATGTGTACGAAATGCGTTCCCTGGGCCATGAGCCCACCTTTCGTGGTTCCGACGATTCGCTCGATATTCCCGATGCGCCCGTCTTCGACCCACCGATTGACCGCCCGAATTTCGTCGGCCCAGAGCGTCTCGAGACAGACCGTTACGCGCGTGTCCGTTTTCTCGGCGATCCGAACGATCTCTTCGACCTCTTCGAGGGTGTTTGCGGCTGGTTTCTCGATCGTCAACGATGCGATGTCGTGAGAGAGAATCTCCTCAACGATTGATGCACGGATCGTCGGCGGCGTAATACAGGAAACGTGCATCGGTTCGGTCTCTTTGATCGCTTCGTGGAGATCTGTGTACGTCTTGGAAATGTCGAGATCTGCAGCGAGGTTCGTCGCTCGCTCTTCGACCAGATCACAGAGGCCGACCAGTTCGAAGTGGTCGTTCGTAGAGAGTGCGACTCCATGTTGACGACCACGTGCACCACATCCGACGATAAGTGATTGATATTGACTCATACGGTTATTCTCCTCAAGCACCCCTCTAAATATTCCGCTGGTGACCAATATGTGAGATTGTGCGTCTCCTTTCCTAGCCGCCTATACTCTCCTCAAATGCGGCCTTCGGCGCTTTTGAACTGGAAAGAGTTACCAAAACCAATTAAACTACAACTTACAATAATCCCCCTCATTCAGTGAATTGGAGCGTATGGTATATGTTGGATGCTGTTGAACCCTCATTATCGTATGGCAAATAGAGCAAAAAATCCGGTAAAAACTACGACGACGACGTTCACTATCGTCGAGGCGTTGAAGGAATTGGACAGCTGTGGTGTAACCGAATTGGCTAACCACCTCCAATTACCGAAGAGCACGGTACACAATTATCTAAGTACACTTGAACAGGAGGAGTACGTCAAAAAAGAGGGAAACACATACAGTGTCGGGATTCGCTTTCTCGAACTCGGGGCATACGCACGGGACTGCATGCAAATTTACGACATTGCGAAGACCGAGGTTGATCGCCTCGCAGACGAAACTAGAGAACTCGCGAACCTGATGATCGAAGAGCACGGGCACGGTGTATACATACACCAGGCAAAAGGTGAACAGGCAGTTCAGGTCGATTCGTATGTCGGAACTCGCGTCGATCTCCACGCGACGGCGCTCGGAAAATCAATCTTAGCGCATCTTCCAGAGGATCGTATCGATACGATCGTCGACAACCACGGGCTTCCACAGTGTACAGAGCGAACGGTTAGCACGCGAGAAGAACTTGAGAATGAACTCGAATTGGTTCGAAAACGTGGCTACGCGACCGATGACGAAGAGAGACTCAAAGGACTTCGATGCGTTGCAGCGCCGATTCAGACGAGTGATGGGCGAGTTCTCGGTGCGGTAAGCGCCTCCGGGCCCGTTAATCGAATGCAAGAGGAGTACTTTGAAAATGAACTCCCAAACCGAGTTCTCGAGACTGTAAACGTAATCGAATTGAATGTTACGTACTCGTAATCCACTCACCATTGTTGACCCTTCGAATGACTACAACAGCAACCCGTATAGAGAAAAGCGTGCCGTAGAAAGGCACACCGATTTCACAATATTGGCTTCATTCGGATTATTTCACCAGTGTGTGTCCATTGCAACCTCGTAAGCAAACAGTTGTATGCTCGTCTCGGTCCGCAAATTATCATATATCATCGATTCAGTTAGAATCTATTGAGAAGCTCTCTCACATATTATAATCATGTATCTATGACTTGCCTGAAATGATGACATACTACCCCCCTCATGCAAGCAACATTCATCCCATGTGAATCGATTAACACAACCCTGATGACAGCGTTGTACCGTGATATTTCGATGATCGGTCTTGTGTAGCACATTGTTGATGTAGAGCTGTCTTGCGATTCTATTCTGAGCCGAGCAAGACTAGAACCAGTGTTAGGCGGTCAGGCGATCAGTTTCTGTTCCGCCTCTCCTGGGGCGAACTACATCAACAATCTTCTACGGAAGAGCGTTCGATGATTATGGTTCCATCATTTGCATATTTTGAACGCTTCTATGAGTTTTGTAAACTCGATTTCTCCCGGAACAATTTATCAGGTCATCTGAACGAACGGATACATCGAATGGATTTATTATGACTCCGATCAGTTATCGTGGTATGGATGCGACGATTACCCGCGTGGAAATCCACGAGTTCCGCTATCCGATCGAGGATCTCGGGACGGACGAACACGGCTTCAATCTCGTCTACGACCCCGACTCGACTCTCGAGGCGACGCAACTCGCGCTCAAGGTACACACCGATCTCGACGTCACCGGCGAATACGTCCTGGTCACGTCGACTTCGCCAGACCAGATCGAAAAGTACGCCAAGTACTTGATCGGCAAGAACCCATTCGAACGCGAGAAACACTGGAGCGAGATCAAACGCGCCCTCCGCAAGTACGATCGTATGGGGATCGGCCCCATCGACATCGCCCTCTGGGACATCGCGGGCAAACACTACGACGCGCCCATTCACGAACTGCTGGGGACCTACCGGACCGACGTCCCGGCGTACGCCTCCACGTATCACGGCGACGAAAACGGCGGCCTCGACTCCCCCGAGGCGTTCGCCGACTTCGCCGAAGACTGTCTCGAGCGCGGCTTTTCCGGGTTCAAACTCCACGGCTGGGGCGGCGGCGACAGCAGCCGAGACCTCCAGCGCGAGATCGAGGCCGTCCACGCCGTCGGCGAGCGCGTGGGCGACGAGATGGACCTCATGTACGATCCCGCCTGCGAGTACGAGACGTTCGGTGACGCCCTGAAGGTGGGGAAAGCCCTCGACGAACAGGACTTCTTCTGGTACGAAGATCCCTACCGCGACGGCGGCATCTCCCAGCACGGCCACAAAAAATTGGGCGACCACCTCGAGACGCCAATCTTGCAGACCGAACACGTCCGCGGACTCGAACCGCACGCGGATTTCGTCGCCAACGGCGCGACGGACTTCGTCCGCGCCGATCCCGAGTACGACGCCGGCATCACCGGTGCGATGAAGATCGTCCGTATGTCGGAGGCGTTCGGATTGGACGTCGAGTTCCACGCGCCGGGTCCCGCCCAGCGCCAGTGTATCGCTGCCACCAGAAACACCAACTACTACGAACTCGCGCTGGTCCACCCGAAGTGTCAGAACACCCAGCCGCCGGTCTACGAGGGCGGCTACTCCGATATGATCGACACCATCGACGACGACGGACGCGTCGAGATCCCGAACGGCCCCGGCCTCGGCGTCGAGTACGATTGGGACTACATCGAAGAGAATCGAACGCGAGAGCCCCTCGTCTACGAATAACGAGGGAGTGACACGCACATGACGTACACTGTAGGTATCATCGGAACGGGAGGTATCGCTGGAATGGGCATCCTCGGCATGCACGACGAGGAAGATATCGGGCGCAAGAAGATCGAAGCGAGTCACGCCGGCGGGTACGACGCCCAGGAAGAGATCGACCTCGTCGCCGTCGCCGACGTCGACGAGGACAAACTCGAGCGCTTCGGGACGGCGTGGGAGATCCCCGAAGAGCGACGGTACGTCGGCCACGAGGCGATGTTGGCCGCCGAGGATCTGGACGTGATCTCGGTGTGTACGCCGTCGTACCTCCACCACGAGCACGTCATCGACGCCGCCCGGTCGGCGG
>JAOPKB010000032.1 GCA_025517485.1 Natronoglomus mannanivorans
CCTCAACGAGCGAGCCACGGCAGTCGTGGCGAGCGAGTAGGGTGGGGTAGTTCACTCTGGTGTACCATCGTGCCCGACCCTACGTCGAGTCATCGAGTTCCTCCAGTCGCGCGACGAGATCACAGTACGTCTCGTCGTCCTCGAGTCGAATCCGAGAGTAAATCGACTCGAGGAGTGACGTTCGAGCGAGTAGTGATGCCCGTTCTCGTTCTTCAGGCGACTCGTCCACACGGTCGAGCTGGGTAGCGATCGTCTCGAGTGCCGTCTCGCGGACGAAGGGCTTCCGAAGAACGTCATCACAGTCGATCGACATCAAAGCCGGATCGGGCTGATCACCAACGATGAGAACCGTTCGACACGGTCGTCGGGAAACGAATTTGTGAATGTCGACGCCAGGAAGTCCGATATCGAGCAACGCGACGTCGATCCCATCCGCAAGACGGGCAGCGAACTCTTCGTTGTCGTGTGCCCGACAGACCACATACCGGTCAGACACCCATTGCTGGTACATTTCCGTGATCCGACTGTCTCCGTCGGCAACGAGGACCGTTTGGTTCGAGTGCGCCAAGTGGGAGGCGGCCCAGTCGGCCAAATCCTCGAATATTTGATCCATCTCCCGTCCAGCGTCCGTTCGCTCGTACCGGACACGGAGAGGAGACTCGCTTACAACGTGTCGTTCGATCAGTCCAGCCTCCTGAAGCGATTCAAGCGTGTCCGAGAGGACTCGAGAGGAAATATCTGGAATTCCTTCTAGGAGGTCGTTGAATCCCTGTGGACCGCGGTGTCGTAACAGGAGGAGGACGACTGGAGACCACTTTTTCGAGAGGAGGGCTATCGCTTCGAGGGTGTATCGGCCGTTCGGTGGGATTGGAAGGTCCCGATAACTCATGTGCTCACGACCGGATCTGATACGTAATTTGTCTTGACTCAAATAAATCCGACGGTGAGAGTGTGCTACACCCGAATAGATCAAGTAGGGTGAACGAAAACCAAGAGACAAGATGGGCATATCGACGGAAACGACGCTCTTGCTCGTCGAAGATCGCCAGAGCGATGCGGCATTCGTCGAACAAATGCTTGTTGAGCATCGGGGTGACTTCGGCGTAAGTGACGATCCGTCGATCGAAATCGACGCCGTCGAACACGTCGACTCACTTTCTGCGGGCGTCGAACGTGTCACTGATGGGGATATCGACATCGTCCTGTTAGATCTCGGTCTGCCAGACAGCAACGGCCTCGAAACTGTTTCGACGATGCTCGAACACACCGCGACGGTACCGGTGATCGTTTTGACTGGCCAAAAGGGGATGGGAGTCGAGGCGATCAAGCGCGGCGCACAGGATTATCTCGTCAAAGGACGGCTCAACGCCGACCTCCTCGTTCGGACGATCACGTATGCGATCGAACGAGCGCGAATCTCGGAGGATCTTCGTGATCGCAACCATCAACTCGAACTCATCAACCAGATACTCCGGACCGACCTACGAAACGACGTGAGCATGATCGTCGGACGGACAGATCAGCTTCGCGAGCGCATCGACGGTGATGACCGGGCGACAGTCGACGCCATTCTGGAAGCGAGCAATCACGCACTCGAACTCACTGACACCGCGGCCACGGTGATCGATGTCATCGCCGAACGGCCAACAGCGGATCTGCAACCCTACAATCTCCGCCGCGTGCTCACAGCGGAACTCGAGCGCTTCCGAACCGACACTGATGCAAAACTCACCCTCGAGTGGGAACCGGACGAATGCGAGTCAGTATCCGTTGCGGGCACGCCGATGCTAAGCGCGGTCTTCGAGAAGTTGCTGGCAAATGCGGCAGGCGACGCGGACCGTACTGACGTGATGATCACCGTGACTGTCGAGTGCACGAACGATCGAGTGTCCGTCTCTATTGCCGACACTGGGGAGGAAATGTCTGAAGCACGCAAGCGGCAGCTCGTCGATCCGATACAGTCGGTTACAGCTCAGGCGGGAATCAGCGCAGACTGGTACTTCGTACGGACCGTACTGGAAAGCGTTGGCGGCGACCTTTCCATCGAGAACAACGCTCCACAGGGAACCGTCGTCACTGTGAGCCTTGATCGAATCAGCGGTGACTGAGTGCGCACAAAACGAGCGACAGAGCACGAGAATTCACGACACGCAACACGGGTCGACGAGGAGATTCAGGGGTTGCAAAATCCCGTGCAACTATGAGAGAACCCGAGTCAGGCTCCGTTGCGGTCCTCGTGTGACTCGAAATCGACACCGGTGATCTCGAACCGTGCGCCACCGGTCGCTCCGTCGGTCAGTTGTATCGACCACCCGTGGGCGTCGACGATCTGTCGGACGATACTGAGTCCGATCCCTGTCCCGGTCGACGTGTTGGTGTATCCCTTTTCGAAGACTCGAGGGCGCTCTTCCTGTGGGATCCCCGCCCCGTCGTCCTCGATGTAGAAGCCATCCTGTAATGGGCCAACCGATATTCGGACGGTGTCTGGTGGCTCTGCACCATGACTCTCGGAGAGGACACTACTCCCGACTGTCGTTTGATCGGAATCCAACGGTTCGTCACGATCGTCGCTCGACAGCTTCCGTTCGCCGACTGATGGGTCGTCCGCTTCTCGCTCGTCGCCTTGCAAGTCTTGGTCGATGCCGTCGAACACACGGTCGACCGACGGGTCTCCGCTACTCGACGGCGTCGATCGATCCACAATGGGCGAATCCGTCTCGCCGTCGTCCGTCCCGTGTTCGACGCTGTTACGGAACACGTTTTCGAACAGCTGCTGGATTCGGTTTGGATCGCCGAGTACGACCCGATCCGTCTCGACGACGAGTTCTGCGGACGGACTCCAGACGTGAGACCACGCCCTCCGCGCAACCTCATCGAGTTCCACTGGGACTTCGGCATCAAGTTGCCGTCCGGTCCGCGCGAGTCGAAGTAAGTCAGTGACGAGTTCGTCGATTCGATCGGTGGCGTCGACTACTCGATCGACGTGCGTAACGTCACCCGTCGAGATTGTCATATTCGCACTGCCACGAATCTCCATAAGCGGCCCTTGTAGGTCGTGTGAAACGATATCGGTGAACTCCTCGAGACGTTCGTTTTGTGCTAATAGCTGCATTTCCCGCTGTTTCAGGTCAGAGACATCGCGAAGTACGACGACGTGACCGATTGGGGTTTGGTCTGGAGTGATAGAAAATCTCGACACAGAGAACTGTCGCGGGCGACCATCGAGATCGATCGAAATCTGTGAATCCGGTCGATCGGGCCCTACCAACTGTGCGAGAACGTCGGACGAAACCGACTCGAAAAACGACGCGGCGGTCATTCCGACCGACGGATCCTCGACCGAAAAGAGGGTGCGAGCTGCACGATTCCACTCGACGACTCGATCGCGGTCGTCGAAGATCACAACCGCGTCGGGCATCTCTTCGACCACGGTGCGCGTCGCAACGGGTGTAATGTCCAGGAATTCGGTCCTGTATAGCGCCCATCCCAGTAGCACGATACTGACCGTTACACCGACGGGTGTCGGATCGAACGGGAGTCGAAGCACCTCGGCGAACCATAGCAGACTCGCCACGACGCCTACTGCTGGCGTGACCGCAAGGATTCCCGCTTGCTGTTTTCGCGGCCCACTGGCGTTGAGCCACTCGGCGACGAACACGGCCGAAGAGGCGAACACTATCACGTACACGACAACCATGTGGACCCAGAACAACGGTTCACGTCCAGTGTTGAACCCGCCGCCGTCGTCGACGAAGGTGCCACTTGCCCTGTAGACCAGTTCGTGGAGCCAGAAGTAGTTCGTCCAGAGCACGAGAAAATACCCGATGGCAAGCACCCCCAAGACGACGAGCACCGATCGCGGTGGCCGCTTCCCCGTCGCGAACTCGATGGCGATCAGCAGCCAACTGAAAAAACAGACGGTGATCGCCAACAGGACGGTATTGTAGAGGGCAAGCACCGCCCAGAGTTCATCGACAAAATAGTAGAGTCCGACGCAAGCGAGCCACACGGAAACGGATCCAACCGCGACCGCAAACCATGTGCTTCCCGGATTCTCGCGGTTCCGGAGCGGTCTCCGAAGGAGAGACAAAACGCAGACTGCAACGACGAGATATGTGACGCGAAAGTGGACCTCGCTAACATCGATCATTCGTGAGAGACACTTCCGTTGATCGCTCGGAAGCATCCTCAAAAAGCCCTACTGTATATATAGTTGTACTGTTTGTTAACCGCTTCCGGGCTTGACCCCGAAGCGTATCAGTTGACTACCGTTCTACCCGAATAACTCGGTAGGCCTCGAGGTCGACCGGGTCACTCGTTCAACAAAAGACTGGGCGAGAGTCAGAGATAGTACGGCTATAGTAGCCACTGAAAGTCTATGCACACCTGATCACAAGATGGTTTCGCGACCAGTTTGTGACTTCTCCCACGACTAAAGTCGTGGGCTTTCTCCTCGAATTTCTGTAATTCGTTTCAGTGGTTACTATAGAAAGAACGCCGTTGCGACGTTCCTGAACGAGATCACTCTTGTGCCGGAATTGTATCGTCTGAGGCCGATACATTGGCGAAGATCTAGAGACGTGGACGACTCGAATTCAAGCGATCGATATTTTCGAGCACCTCGACGTGAGGTTACGTTCAGATACTTCCGGCTCGAACCGGAGACTCCGATCGAACGAAAAGAGTTCCCGACCGACGCCTGACTGGCCGTCAGGACCGCTTCCCTGCGGTTCACGACTCGACAGGCGAGGGTCGTTACTCGAGCGCTCGTCGTCGGACGACGAGGGCAACCGCGAGGGCCACGGCGAATAGTGTGACGCCGACGCCGAAGCCGGGAATCGAGTCGTCGTCAGCGTGGTCGTCGTCGACACCCTCGTCGTCAGCGTAGTCGTCGTCAGCGTAGTCGTCGTCGATGCCCTCATCGTCAGCATGGTCGTCGTCGGCTCGACCTTCGTCGGTATGGCTGTCGACGACGGCCACGACGCCACCGGATTCGCCCTCGACACGCACGCTGAAATCGCCCGTCGCGTCGAAGACGTGCGTGAACTCGACCACCGTCGATTCTCCGGCCTCGAGCGACACGGGCTGGCTCTCGACCACATCACCGCTGATCGTGAGCGTTACGTCCTCGGTTCCCGAGGCGTTGCCGGTGTTCTCGAGGGTCGCTTCGACGGCCAGTGACTCGCCAACGGTGACTTCCGTCTCGCTGAGAGAGACGCCCGTGACAGACATTTCGGCCTCAGGCGTGGGTTCGGGTTCCGGGTCTGGTGTGGGCGATGGACTCGGGAGAGAGATTCCCGGACCTGATGATCCGCCCTCTTCGTCGACCGAGAACTCCGTCTTGAAGTGGTCCTCGTTCCCGGCGATGTCCGCGACGGTGACGGCCGCTTCGTAGCTCTCTCCCTCCTCGACAGTGAGGGTGTGTTCGGCCGTACTCGAGGTGATCTGTGTCGCCTCCGCACCGGCCACGTCGACGCCGTCGATTGTCAGCGTGACCGAACTCACGTCGACGCCGGAGGCGTCATCCGCGTACTCGAATCGGACTGTGGTCTCGTTCGTGTCCGCCTCGAGCGTCTCGCCTGCGGCCGGCGAGATCGACTCGAGCGTTGGCGCGTCGTCGTCGCTCGCGAGCACGCCGTAGGTCGAGAAGCGCTCGACGTCGGCGACCCAGTACTCGCCAGTGAGTCCGTCCTCCGGTCGATCGATCGACTCGACGGTCGTGTTCACCGGCTCCCACGCCGCTGTCGACGTGTTGTAGTGCTGGAGCGAGACGTTCGCCGGGTCGTCGACGCCGTCGACCTCGGAGAGGTCGACCGGGACGTGAATCCTCGCGCCGGTCATGTTCTCGACGAGCGCTTCGTCGAGGTCGACCGTGAGGAAGGTGACGCCGAGTTGGCCAGCCTCGAGTTCCTCGTAGGCGTCGGCGTTCTCCGTAAGTGCGGCGTACAGTCCTTCGCGGTCGCCGTCGGTCTCGAACTCGAGGACGGTGCCGGTCGCCGGATTCTCCAGCAGCCCGGTGCCGTTCTCGGTCGCGAAGTCGGTCTGGACGGCCACCGACGCGGTCGCCGTGGCAAGGTTTCCAGTGCGGTCACGGCCCTCGACGGAGATTGCGTACTCGCCGGAGGTGTCTAACTCGAGCGTGCCCTCCCAGGCGCGTTCTGTGACCGGATCGACGGTCACCACCTGACTCGAGCCGTTCGGCGTCGTCACCGTCACCGTCGGCGAATCGGCCAGTGGTTCGTTGCTTCGGACCTCGATCGTCGCGTTCTCGCCGTCACCGTCGGTGATGGCGGCAGCCAGCGACGACGGTTCGCGGTCGACGACGACCGTCTCGTTCGCGGTGGAGGCGTTCGTTCCGCCGTGTTCGTCGGTGACGACGCTCGAGAGCGTGTAGTGGCCGTCGTCGGGTATCGTTCCCTCGTCGAGGGGAACCGTCGCGCTCCACTCGTCGCCGTCGAGGTCGGCGGCGACCGACACAGAGAACGTGGTGTTCGTAGAGATGGCGAGTACCGTCACGTTCGTGATCGTCGTCTTGTTCGAGACGGTTCCTTCGACCTCGATCGTCTCGTTCGCGTAGACCATCTCGCCAACTGTCTCAGCGCCCGTGACGTCCGTAATCGTTACCTCAGATGCGGGTAACGCGACAGTGACCGCACGCGTACTCGAGTCGGTCGGTGTGGCGGCGACGAACTCGTAGGCACCTGGCTCGAGGTCGGAGATCTCGAGTTCGAATTCGACCGTGGTGTTTTCACCGGGTGCGAGCGTCACCTGCTCGGTGGTGTTCGCGACCGGGTGCTGATAACCCGATCCACTCGGTTCCTCGACGAGCAGGAATACCACCGGCATGTCGTCGACGCTCGAGTTCCCGACGTTCTCGACCGTCGCTGTTGCGGTCGTCGTCCCACTGGTGGCGATTTCAGTGGGGGCGTCGAACGCGGTGATATCGAGTGCTGGCCCCGCCACCTCGACAGACTGTGTCACCGTCTCGTCCGGCGTCTCGATGCGGAACTCGTAGTCACCCGCAGCGAGCGGTGGGACCTCGAGTTCGAATTCGACCGTGGAGTGTTCACCCGGCTCTATGGTGACCTGCGCTGTGGTGTCGGCGACGGGCGGCTGAGAGGTCGCCCCGCTCGAGTCCTCGAGCAGGACGAGCGAAACCGCTTCGGCGTTGGCGTTCGCGTTACCGGTGTTTTCGACGGTCGCCGACACGGTGACGACCTGGTCTCCCTCGATCTCAGAGGGAGCGTCGATGTCGGTGATCTCGAGGGTCGCGCTGATGTCTGGCTCGAGTGCGACGTCCTGAGTCGTGTCCGGATCGACGATCTGGGACTGCCACTCGTAGCCGTCGGCGTCGTACCCGATCGACCAGCGGCCGGTGACGTTCACTTCGTACCAGCCGCTCTCGTTCGTGGTCGCCGTGTCGACCGTTCCGTCGATGTCGGTCGAGGTGACGGTTGCGCCCTCGATCGGTTCGCCGGTGTTCGCGTCCGTGACCGTCCCGTCGACCGTCGGCAGGGGAGCCAGTTCGATCGGATCGTAACTCACCTGCTCGTCCTCACCAACCTCGATGTTTATCCGACGCTCGTCCTCGTAGCCCGGCGCGAGGACGTCCATCGTGAAGACACCCTCGACCAGGGCCACGTCGTAGCCGCCGTCGGCGTCGGTCGTGGCCGTGGTGTTGAACCCGCCCTCGAGTTCGCTGGTGTTGCCGTAGCCGACTCCTTCCTGCTGGACGATCACGAGTTCCGCGCCCTCGATCGGGTCGCCGGTATCGGCGTCGAGGATCGTCCCCGTGAGCGAGGCGGTCGTTTCTGCGAGTTCGACGTCGAGGGTCGTCGTCTCGTCGGTGTCGACTGCGACGCCGGTCTCGGTCGCTGTCTCGTAGTCTTCTGCGTCCACGTCGACAGCGTACGTGCCTGGGGGCACGTCGAGTTCGAACACACCGTCGGCGTCTGTCGTCGTGTCCATGGGCGTTCCCGGTTGCTCGACGGCGCTGATCGTCGCACCCTCGATCGGGTCGCCGGTCGCGGCGTCGGTGACGGTGCCGGTGATGGTGCCGGTGAGCGTCCCGGTCGGTCCCGGTGGTGCTGTGAGCCACGGCTCGAAGCGAACGCTCTCGTTCGCCTCCTCCCAGTGATCGATCGCGTCACCGTCTCCGTTGGCGACGACGCCGGTTTCGGGGTCGACAACGTTCCCGCTCGGTCCGCTCTCCGCACCCCACCAGTTCTCTCGGGCGTCGAACTGCAGCCCGTCGCTGAGAATCGCTTCGACGCCGAGTGCGTTGTCCTCGAGCGAATTGTCACTGAACTCGACGGCGTCGAGAACCGACTGGTCCACCTCGAATCCGTACTCGTAGATCCACATCGCGGCGTCCGCACTGTCCTCGAAGACGTTCCCGGTGATCGTCACCGACGGTTCGTCGTACTCGAGACCGTGGTCCTCGAGGTAGACGCCGTAGTCGTTCCCCGAGAGCGTGTTGTTCTCGAACGTGAGATTCCAGCCGAGCGGGTAAACCCCGCGATGCGTGTCCGTGAACGTCGAATCACTGACGGTCACGTCGCCCGTTCCCATGTGGGTATAAACGCCGTTCAGTCCGCCAGTACTCGTGACGTTCGACACCGTGGTGGTAGTCGCCCCATCGACGTACACTCCGCTCGTCTCCGGTTCGATGTCCAGGCGTTCGACGGTGACACCGTCGGCGCCTTCGACGCGTACACCGCTATCGTACCCGAGAATCTCGAGATCCGACAGGGTGACGCTATTCGTTTCCGTGACCGTGATTCCGGCGTCACCAGTTCCCTCGATCACCGGCGACGTTCCGACACCGGTTAGCGTCAGCGACGAGTCGATCGTCAGCGACTCGTCGTAGGTGCCGTACTCGACGCAGACCGTCTCGCCGGCCGCCGCGCTATCGATACCGGTCTGGACCGAGTCGCCCGCAGACACCACGACGTCACAACCCGTGGTGTCGCCATCGATGCCGACCGTCTCGCTGTGTGTTCCGGTCGTGCCGTCCTCGGCTTCGGCGGTCAACGTGACGGTATAGGTCCCAGGTTCGTCGTAGGTGTGCTCGACGAGTTCACCAGTATCGGTAGCGCCGTCGCCGAAGGTCCAGTCGTGGGTAGCGATCTCGCCGGGATACTCACCTGCGGAGGCGTCGAACGTGCAGGTCTCGTCCTCGCAGTCGACCGTGAAGTACGCCAGCTTGCCGACCCAGGGGTCGAACGCGATCCCTCTCTCGTCCCAGTCGCTCTCGGTCGCCAGCGAGTCTCCACTGCCGTCGGCGACGGCACCCGTCTCGGGGTCCGTCTCGCCGCCGCTCGGGCCGTCCGCCGCGCCCCACCAGTTGTGTGTCGCGTCGAGCACGTTGATCCCGCCGGTGTAGAGCAGCCCCTCGCCGTTGCCAGCGATGGTGTTCTCGCTGACGGTGACGTTCTGGTCACCGCCGACGGTGATGCCGAGTTCGTGGTTGTCCTCGATGGTGTTTCCGACGACCGAGGTATTCACGAGGTCGGTCGAGCCGATACCGGTGACGGACAGTCCCTCCTCGTTGTGGCTGAGGGTGTTGTTGGCGACCGAGCCGCCAACGTCGTCGATCTCGGTGTCGATTCCGACCTCGACGCTGCCGGTCACCGTGTTGCCCTCGACGACCGTTCCGTAGCGGTTGGTGAGTTCGATCCCGCTGGCCCCGCTGTCGGTGACCGTGTTGTTCGTGACGGTGGTATTGTCCACGCGTAGAAGCGCCGGTCCGTGTCCGAGGCGCATTCCCTGATGGCTCGCGCGGTCGATCACGTTTCCGTCGACCAGAAGCTCGTCGACGTTGTCGGCTTCGATGCCGTTGACGGCCTCGGTGATCTCGTTCTCGAGGACGTCGACGTGTTCGACGCCGTCGAGGTGGATTCCCCACCCGGTGTTCTCGAGAGTGTTCTCCGAGATGGTCGTCGTTCCCTCGTACGTGTGGCCGAGGTCGACTCTGAACGAAACCCCCGCCCGATCGGCGTTCGTCACCTCGTTGTTGGTGATCGACGCCCGGTCGCTCTCGACCACCTGAATCCCTGCGGAGCCGACGTCCGTGACCTCGTTTCCGGAGACCGTCGCGTCGGGGGAGTGCCAGACGCCGATCGCACCGTTCAGGAAGTTGTAGTCGACAGGTACAGTCGTAACCACGTTGTCCGAGATGGTCACGCCCTCACTGTGGCTGACCTGTACGCCCGCGACGGACCCGTCGAGTTCGAGCCCCGAGACCTCGGCGTTCGTGACGTCGACCAGGATCACCTGTCCGACGTCCTCGGGGATCGTCGGGTCGGAGACGCCGGTCGCGTAGTACAACTCGTCCCCGCCGACGGTGTTGTTCACCATCGTGTGCGGCGACTCGTTTAGATCGGTCGGCACGCGGTAGAACGAGATACCGGTCTCGAAGCGGTTATCCCGGATCGTGTGACCGACGCCGTCGAAGATGTGCAGGTCCGAATCGTGCCCGGAGACGGTGTTGTTCCGGACGGTCACGTCGTCGTAGTCGAGGGAGATGCCGACCTCGCCCGTGTCGGTGACGACGTTGTGGAGGACCGACGAGCGTGCGTTCGGTCCAATACCGAACCCCTCGACGTTCTCGACCGTGTTGCGGGCGATCGTCGAGTCGTGACTGGTCCGAATACCACCCTGTAGCAGGGTCACCGAGGCGTTGTTCTCCGCGAGGTAGTTGTCGGTGACGGTGCTGCGCAGGTTCGTATATATCCCACCCTCGTTTCCGGTGACACTGTTGTGTGCCACGGTCGCGTCGTTCATCTGATTGAGCAGGATGGCCCCACCCGCGTTGTCCGCGATCACGTTGTCAGTGATGTGGACGTCCTCGGCGCTATACTGCTCACCGGTGATCGCGTGGTCACCGTTTCTCGCGATCTCGTTGGCGACGATCGCGTGCCCGTTGCCAGTGATGACGTCGACGCCAACCCCCTCGTTGTCGACGATTTCGTTGCCGAACAGCACCGAATCGTGGGGGTTGCCCCGCAGGCCGACCCCGACGTTGGAGTCGGTGATCGTACTGTCGCGCAGTTCGAACTGTCCCCCGCCATCGACGTACACTGCCGCGTTCGTCCACCGCCCAGTGTAGTTTCTGACCGTAATTCCATCGACGGTGACGTCGGAGGCAGTGACGTGGATCGCCGTCTCGAGCGAATCGTTGCCCTCGAGTACCGTCTCGCCCTCGCCGACGGCCTCGAGCGTCAGCCCCTCGACGTCGATCGAGAGTGATTCCTCGAACGTCCCGGGGCCGACGTAGATCGTCTCGCCCACGCTGGCCTCGTCGATCGCGTCCTGGATCGATTCGCCCTCGATCACCATGTCGTAGACATCGACGATCCCCGCGTGGGTTCCCCCGACCCGCAACTCGTAGGTACCCGCGTCGACGCCGCCGGTCTCCTCGTCGAGGGTGAAGCCGGTCTCGACGGTCTGGCGCTCACCGGGCTGGAGTTGTTCGTTCGTGTACCGGTCGTCGATGCCGCCGGTGACCCGGTGGCCGAGGTCGTCGTAGAGGGCGACGTCGATGTTCGAGAGGTTGTGCGCCTCGCCAACCTCGTTCTGGAACGTGGTATCGACGTCCAGCCGACCGTCGAGCGGGACGGCTTCGGTCTTGAGGTCCGTCTCGATCACATCCAACGGCTCGCGCAGTTCCACGTAGCCCGCGTGGACACCCTGGACGCGTAGTTCGACGATTCCCTGCTCGTCGAAGCCGCCGCCGGTGTCACCGTGGATGGTAAAGCCGGTCTCGACAGTCCGGCGCTCTCCAGGCTCGAGGACCTCGTCCGTATATCGGTTGTCGATGCTTCCGATCAGCCGGGTCCCCTCGAGGTCGTACAGTGCGACGTCGATGTTCGAGATGCCGCGGGCGTCGTTGACGACGTTCTCGAAGGTTGCGTTGACGACGACCCGGTCGTCGATGGCCACCCGGCTGGTAGCGATGTCCGTCTCGACCACGTCGTGGGGGTCGCGCACGTCGACCATGCCGACCTCGACACCGTTGACACGAAGTTGATACTCGCCCTCGTCAGCTCCGCTCCCGGTCTCCTCGGAGATGGTCAGGCCGGTCTCGACCGTCTTGCGTTCGCCCGGTTCGAGGACCTCGTTCGTGTACCGGTTGTCGATGCCGCCGGTGACTCGATAATCGTGTTCGTCGTAGAGCCCGAGGTCGATGTTCGAGATGCCGTGGGGCTCGTTCACCGCGTTCTCGAAGGTCGCATTGACCACGAGTCGGTCGTCCTGGGAAATATCGGACGTCTCCAGCGTGTGACCGACCAGTTCCAGCGGTTCTCGTACGTCCACGTCGCCGACGCGTTCGCCCTCGACGCGCACCTCGTACGTTCCTTGCTCGATGCTACCGTCGTCGGCCACATCGATCGAGACGACGACCGTCTCCTGATCGCCCGACTCGAGCGTGACGGTCTCGTGATCGGTGACCGACTCGCCGTGGACGCGCGTCCCGTCGGCGTCGTACAGCCCCACGTCAACCGCACCGAGGTCGTGGGTCTCTCCGACGGCGTTCTGGACGGTCAGTTCCACGTCGACCGGGTCGTCGGGTGCGACCCGCTCTGTCTGGAGGTTCGTTCCCAGCACGTCCAACGGCTCGCGCAGTTCCACGTAGCCCGCGTGGACACCATGGACGCGCAGTTCGACGATTCCTTGCTCGTCGAAGCCACTGCCGGTGTCGCCGTCGATCGGGAAGCCGGTCTCGACAGTCCGGCGCTCTCCAGGCTCGAGGACCTCGTTCGTGTACCGGTTGTCGATGCTTCCGATCAGCCGGGTCCCCTCGAGGTCGTACAGTGCGACGTCGATGTTCGAGATGCCGTGGACGTCGTTGACCACGTTCTCGAAGGTCGTGTTGACGACGACCCGGTCGTCGATGGCTACCCGGCTGGTAGCGATGTCCGTCTCGACCACGTCGTGGGGGTCGCGCACGTCGACGTACCCGGCGTGGACCCCCTCGATCCGCAGCTCGTAGGTGCCGCTATCGGGCCCGGAACCGGCGTTTTGGGCTGTTGCGTGGCCGATTTGGACCGTCGCACTCTCGCCAGGCTGGAGTTCCAGATCGTGGTGGGTGTTATCGATGCTTCCCTGGACCAGGCTGCCGTTCTCGTCGAACAGCTCCGTCGCGACGTTGGTGAGATTCTGAGTCTCGCTTCCGAGGTTCCAGACCGTCATCTCGACGTCGACCCGATCGCCGATGGCGACCTGCTCGGTTACGGTGGTCAGTTCGGTCGGTCCCATCCCGTCGAGTACCGCTATCGTCCCTGATGGGACGCCCTCGACTGTCACCTCGTAGAGTCCGGACTCTGCCACGTCGGCGGGGACCGAGAACTCGAGTGTCTCGGTCTCGTCGGGACCGAGTTCGACGGTCTCGTCGGCTTCGTGACTGGCCACCGAGACGCCAGCGGTGTCGAGCAACTCGAATTCGATTCCGCTCGTCGTCGCCGTCGATTCGCCTCCGTTCTCGAACGTCACCGAGACGTCGAAGGAATCGTCGATTTCGACCGGTTCGTCCTGTACGGTTCGGTCCGCGGGACCGACTCCGTCGAACACCGTCACCGTTCCCGCCGGTGTCCCCCCTACCCGCAACTCGTAGGTTCCCGCGTCGACGCCGCCGATGTCGGGGTCGAGGGTGAAGCCGGTCTCGACGGTCTGGCGCTCCCCGGGCTGTATCTGCTCGTTCGTGTAGCGGTTGTCGATGCCGCCAGTGACCCGGTTGCCGAGGTCGTCGTAGAGGGCGACGTCGATGTTCGAGAGGTTGTGCGCCTCGCTCACCCTGTTCTCGAACGTCGCGTCGACGTCAATTCGGCCGTCGAGCGGGACGGCTTCGGTCTCGAGGTCGGTTTCGACCACATCGAGCGGCGCTCGGACGTCGACCATGCCGACCTCGACGCCGTCGATGCGAAGTTGATACTCGCCTTCGTCAGTTCCGCCGCCGGTCTCCTCGTAGACGGTCAAGCCGGTCTCGACGGTCTTGCGTTCGCCCGGCTGAAGGACCTCGTTCGTGTAGCGATTGTCGATGCCGCCGGTGACCCGCTGGCCGAGTTCGTTGTAGAGCCCGAGGTCGATGTTCGAGATACCGTGGGGCTCACTCACCGCGTTCTCGAAGGTCGCGTTCACGACGAGCCGGTCGTCCAGGGCAATCTCGGACGTCTCCAGAGTGTGACCGACCAGCTTCAGTGGCTCTCGGACGTCCACGTCGCCGACGCGTTCGCCCTCGGCACGCACCTCGTACGTCCCTGGTTCGACGCCAGCGTCCTCGTCCGCGTCGATCGAAACCACGACGGCCTCACGGTCACCCGGCTCGAGCGTGAGGGTCTCGTGATCGGTGACCGACTCGCCGTGGACCCGACTGCCGTCCCCGTCGTACAGCCCCACGTCGACCGCACCGAGGTCGTGGGCCTCCCCGACGGCGTTCTGGAGGGTCAGTTCCACATCGACCGAGTCATCAGGTGCGACCCGCTCGGTCACCAGATTCGTTCCCAGCACGTCGAGGGGGTCGCGCAGTTCGACGTAGCCCGCGTGGACGTCTTGGACGCGCAGTTCGACGATTCCTTGCTCGTCGAAGCCACTGCCGGTGTCGCCGTCGATCGGGAAGCCGGTTTCGACGGTTTCGCGTTCGCCCGGTTCGAGGATCTCGTTCGTGTAGCGGTTGTCGATGCTTCCGATCAGCCGGTTGCCCTCGAGGTCGTACAGTTCGATGTCGATGTTCGAGATGCCGCGGGCGTCGTTGACCACGTTCTCGAAGGTCGCGTTGACAACCAGGCGGTCGTCGATGGCCACCCGGCTGGTGACGATATCTGTCTCGACCACGTCGTGGGGGTCGCGCACGTCGACCATGCCGACCTCGACACCGTTGATACGAAGTTGATACTCGCCCTCGTCAGCTCCGCTCCCGGTCTCCTCGGAGATGGTCAAGCCGGTCTCGACAGTCTGGCGCTCTCCTGGCTGCAAGATCTCGTTCGTGTAGCGGTTGTCGATGCCGCCGGTAACCCGATGATCGTGTTCGTCGTAGAGCCCAAGGTCGATGTTCGAGATGCCGTGGGGCTCGTTCGCCGCGTTCTCGAAGGTCGCATTGACCACGAGTCGGTCGTCCTGGGCGATCTCGGACGTCTCCAGCGTGTGACCGACCAGCTTCAACGGCTCACGAAACTCGACGCTGTCGACCTGGCGGCCGTCGACGGCCACGGTGTACGTGCCAACGTCGAGGACTGCCCCCAGTGAGACCTCGTACTCGTGTGTGTCGCCGGGCCGAAGGATCACATCGGTCGCCCCAGTCGCGTTCGCCACCGCCTCACCATCGGCGTCCAGCAGTTCGACCGCGCCACCGAGCGGTTGTGGTCCGAGACCCGCGTTTCGCATCGTTACCCCGATGGTGACGTTCTCGCCGGGTGTGACCGGCCCGTCCGAGACGTCCGCCTCGACGAACTCGAGCCAGCCACCGGTACCGGCGGTACTCGACCACGGTATCGACGTCGTACCGACCGAGCCGGTGTGTGCTGTCCCGTCCAGGGTCCTCAGTTCGGTTTCGTCCACACCGACGGTTCCCAGCGCCGATCCCGATATCGGTGTCGTGCTGCCTGTCTGGATCTCGGCGTGCTGTTTCTCGCCTACACCGTCGGCACTCGAAACAGCCGACCCAACGCCACCGGCTACCGCGAAAATAAGAGTCAACGATACAATAGTCACTCCAAGAGCGAGTGTACTCAATCGCATGCCTACCGCTTTCCCCCTATACACGTCCATAGTCCATTCATACAGACTACTCATATTACCTAAGTATAAACTCCAGCTGAGACCAATGTGAGCCACGAGATTACTTCAGAGTAATTGACTATGGCGAATCACCGTCTGGCGTACTACAGACAAAATCTGAAGCACCAGTGCACCCAGCAACGGGTAGAAGCTACCGGCGATAGAGCGCGTAGATCATGATGAGGAACCCGACACAGAAAAGCACGCTCTCGATGAGAAACCCGGCGACCGAGGACACACCGAGAACGTGGTGGAGAACTCCAGGTGAACTACTATCTGCAAGTGCAGGCAGTGTCTCTCACTGTTTTGATTGGGAGATATCCACAACAGTTTGTATCATAGCAACCCAATCAGTTAAGCCGTACGACAGTCCGTATATTCTATAGATGGTTCGCGAACATCCACTCCAGCATGTGTCACTCGCGATGTTCGCCTGTGCGATCGCCGCAGCGATCGGAGTCGGAGGGACACTACTTACCGATACGCACAGTGGGACGACAGTGTTCGATGAGGTACTCTTAGATCTACACTATTTCCTGATGAATGGATTTTTCATCGTCGCAGTGTCGCTGTTATTTGTCGGCTACTATCACTACCAACGATTAGTGCTGTTAGTTGCTGGGTTAGCACTTAGCGGATGGACACTAGCACACCTCTACTGGACACTGTATGTCTATCTCGCGAGCGTTCCAATTACGTATCCATCTGTTGCAGATCTCGGGTTTCAGGCATTTCATCTGTTAATACTTCCAACGCTGCTGTATCTTCACAGACGTGCCGACATCAGAGTGCGACGATCAGTCGTGGGTGTCGTCATTGCTGCTCCGCTGTTGCTTGCCGTTGTGACGATCGGCCAAACGATCCCGATCGGTCGATTTGTCTATAGTCTCTGGTATATTATACTTGCGGCCGCTTCGCTGGCGATTGCCACAAACCTGTTGCTCTCACATCGGTTTCGGGGAACTGCGATCGGTGTCGCGCTCTTTGCAGTGTCAGACATTACATATACGACGATCGCAATCGTTACACCACGACTCACAGTTGAGTTCCTTGACCCAGTCTGGTATGTGTCTGCAACACTGATCGCAGCTTCATTACTACGATACGAACAGGAGGGACGGCTACAATGATGCTTGCGCTGTCGGTTGCAATTACGGTTCCACTGTTGTTGTTGATTCTGCTTGTCGATAACCCACAGACACGGTTTCTGTTGTTGTTCTTTGTCTGGGGTGCGATCGCTGGCTTTCTCGCATCGGAAATCAATACAGAGTTGCTGTTCATGTTCCGGCTCTCGACGCGAGATCTGCAGATTCAGTTTGCGCCGATCGTTGAGGAGTTCCTCAAGGCACTGCCGTTGTTCGCCGTTGCGATCGCCGCTCGGCGCTATCTTGGTAGACACGAGTTCATTTTGGCCGCGATTTTTGTTGGGTTCGGTTTTAGCCTCGTCGAAAACTTCTCGTTTCTCATTCGTGCACAGGACCTTGGGACGATTGAACTGACCCAGTATGTCATCACACGCAGCGTCTCAACGACGATTATGCACGGCACTGCAACTGGAGTCATCGGCGTCACGCTGTATCACTTGTACAACGGGACGCTAGATCAGTTTGGGTTTTGGCCGCTGTTTGTCGTCTACGGCTACTGCCTCGCGGTCTTACTCCACGCACTGTTCAATCTGATCGTTCTCTTCGAGGTGTTTGGCCGGCCTCTTGCGATCGCAAGCGGGCTCGTTTCGTACCTTGTCTTGTGGGCCTTCTTGCGCCGGTATCGACAGCTCACACACCAGACACAGTCAGAGTCGCGTGTCAGTACGTCTACGAAGTAGCAACACATCCTCTACCAGCCAGTGGGTCAATAACTATCAAGACACCTTGATGCATAGGTATCGAAGCTATCAGGTATCCAGCCATCACACAAATGTGACTAAACAGTTCCATTCACGGCGTGATATACTGGCGACAGGCGCAGCAGTGACTGGTGTGGCCATTGCAGGCTGTCTCGGTGCGCCTGCCTCCGGAGAAACGGAAGCTGGAGAACAATTTGCAGACGAGGGAGAAGTGAATGCAAGCCCCGAAGGCGAACTGGTTGACCCTGCTGGCGGCAGTGACCTCGCTGGCTCGGCCAGCAACGGAGAACCCGATTGGATTGATGCACACAATATGCGGTTCAGAGGCTGGTACTATGCTGAAGGATACAATCCTCCAATGCCGTACCACAGCACGACAATCACACTGGCTATGGTCAACAATGCAGGATATTCGATTGATATTACAGCGTTTGATAGGGATGAGAATACCATCTATGAAAACCGATTGAATTTTAATTACAATACGTGGTTCAGACGTTCGGAAGCGACCACTGTCAAAATATCTGTCGTCGGTAGTGCTCAGAGCGAAGCACTCGAAATCGACCTCACAGACGGAGCACACCACGAGATATGGTTTAGTGGCGCTGTCCTCACAGCGAGCTACTGGATTGGCCACTGGTAACAGTCTTCCATCGGAGAAATTCTCGACTACCATGATGGATAGGTATCCGAGTTATCCGATCCCCACTCATTCAGTGTTCGTGAACAAATCGTGGCACTCTCGACGGACGTTTCTCGCGACCGGCGCAACACTGACTGGCGCGGCCATTGCAGGCTGTCTCGGTGCGCCTGCCTCCGGAGAAACGGAAGCTGGAGAACAATTTGCAGACGAGGGAGCAATTAATACGAGTCTCGAAGACGGACGGGAAGAGCCTGCTGGTGGGAGTGAGCTTGCTGGCTCAGCTGGCGAGGGCGAGCCCGATTGGGTTGACGCACACAATATGCGGTTCAGAGGCTGGTATTATGCGGACAGCCACAATCCTGGGATGCCGTATCATAGGAATAATATCAAACTCGCGATTGTCAACAGAGGCGGATACTCCATTCACGCTGCAGCCTTTGACGAAAACGGAAATGGGGTAACCGACAATACGCTCGGTCTGTCTGGAAGTTGGTGGTTCAACTATTCAAAAGCCACGACTGCAACGATACGTGTCAAAGGAAGTGCACAGAGCGAAGCACTCGAGATCGACCTCACGCAGGGTGCAAATCATGAAATTTGGTTCAGCGGTGCGGTTCTTACTGCAAGTTATTGGGTTGGTCGCTGGTAGCGATCGTGAACTACCCCACCCTACCACTCGCCTGACGGCTCGCGCTGGAGGGTGGGGCT
>JAOPKB010000033.1 GCA_025517485.1 Natronoglomus mannanivorans
AGCCGAGACGGTCGGTGGCTACACCAGGGCGGTCATCGCGAGACGGATCGCGACGCGTGTCCTCGAGGGTGCCGAAATCTTCGAGGCGGTGATGGCGATGAAAGAGGAGTTGCACCACGAAGCCGGGACGATCGTCCCGATCGGGAGCCTCGAGGAGATCGATCGTGGCGAGGTGAGTGTCGAGGGCGAAATAGTGGAACTCTGGGAGCCGTCGTGCCGGAGTATGCAACAGGTCGGTCTGATCGAAGACGGAACGGGGATGACGAAGTTCACGAGTTGGAAGGCGAGTCGGCAACCGATGGTCCGTGAAGGTGAGTGGGTGCGGTTCAGAGCGGTCGCGAAGAACTGGTTCCAGGGCCGGTGTTCGATCGCATTGACGGGCTGGTCGCGGGTCGTCTTCCCTAATCGCGGGCAGTGGTGGGCATAGCCGGTTGTTGCCCCTTTTTTGCTGGTGTGTCGGTCACCACCGCCTCCCACCACCTCCACGGTCCGGACTGCTCACGGCCACGGGCCGTTCGCGGTCGGGCTTTCGCATCGCCTGTCTAACCTACACGGCAGAAAATTCATCTTGGAGTCGCCTCGACTGTCTACGGCTACGAGATATTCGCATTCAATGAGTAATACTCACTTTCGCATTCGACTCGATGCGTGGAAAGTGTTATATGTGATGTAACGCATTACACCTTGTATAACAGATGAGCGTCGAAGTACGATTACCGCTCCCGAACGAGCAAGTCTTCAGATACGGTGCGATGGACGATATCCTCGAGATTACTGCTCAGAACCCATCGGCGGAATTTTCGAACCGGGACCTCCAGGAACTAACGGAATTTGGCGGCCCCAGTGTCTCGAAGGCGCTTTCGCTACTCGAGGCGATGGGACTGGTGGTCAGGCGGGACACTGGTGGCAAGACGCTGTATCAAATCGATGAACACCGTCTGTGTGACACCGACGATCCGTTTCTCGAGATTCCACAGGCAGAGTTTCGAGACCCTCTCAGTCAGTTTGTGAACCGAGTCGATGACGAACTGGCGATTGTCGCCGGAATCATTTGCTTTGGGAGTGTGGCACGGGGCGAAGCCGATCGCGCGAGTGACATCGATATCTTTGTCCTCGTTGACGACGACGAAGAATTGGTTCCTGCACGGCGAACTATTTCCGATATCGTGCGTGTTCTCGAGGCAGACCCGATCGACGGTCAGCGATACGAGTTCGAAGTTTTTGTCGAATCCCCGGAGAGCGCCTGCAGACGTGGAGAGGACCTCCGTCCGATCTTTCAGGAAGGAATCGCTCTCCTGGAGAGTGAGCCATTCCAACGGGTGAAACGCGAGGTCTTTGGAGGTGTCGTCGAGTGACGTCGAAGGAACTCGAATCGGTGCTTGGTGATGCGGAGGACGCCTTCCAGCGGAAACCGACGAATCCGGAGGTCGGACTCGAGCACGTCTCCGATGCAAGCATCCTCCAGTTGCGAAAAGCATGTCGTCTCCTCGATGCAGCAGGATTCTTGCTCGAGCGCAACGGACATTTCACGATCATCATCGAAGCGTGTTTCGTCTCCATCGAACGTTCGGTCCAATTCTACGTCGAAGAAAAGGGGTACAACGTCGCTGGGCAGCGTCACACTGAGGTGTACGACCTCGGCGTTCGATCCGGTCTCTTTTCGCAGGATATCGCCGACCGACTCGAGGAATTGTGGATAGAAAATCGATCGGAGTCGTACTATCGGACGGGTGTCGCTGGTGAGTATCGTGCTCGAACGATCTATCAGCTTGCCACGACGCTCCACGGAGAAATTGTCCAGCTCACTCGGACGCGTGACTGCCTTTGTGACTGACTTGCAGGAATCGACTTTTCTATCACAGGTGTAATAGGTAACCGCTCGAGCAGTCCGAACGCTCGAAGACTGTTGAGGGCAAGTAGTCTATCTTGACGAGGGATACTGACATCGGAATCACTGTTGAAACGATCAGACACTATTGATCGTTATTCTGCCACTATCACTTCGAGATATGGATCGCAACGCAGCTCACTTCTGCTGGGATATCCGTACGCAAGAAATCAGATCAAGCATGTTGTGCTGAGCGGACGTGGACCTCACCGTTTCCACGAACTGTGACATCGTAGTCTGCATACTGGAACGTGACCTCTGCGACGGTAGATTCAGATCGCCCCGTGAATAGCTCGTTCAACGCGTCAGGATCGATTGCTCTTCCGAGTGGTGGGAGTTCCAGGGGATCGGCTCCGCTCGCCTCTGCGACTGCCGAGACGACCGCAAACACTGGTGTCTCCTCTGAATCCCGATCCCACTCTGTCGTCCAAGGTCCAATCGAGTTCTCTGAGAATTTTACTCTATCCGTTTGGTCGGTTGTCTCTGTCATTGTCCGTCCAACCACGATTTGACATAAAAGGCTTACCAAAATAGCAAGGCATCTATTGGAAATAACCGATAAACCCGAAATAGATCTCTCTGAGAACCATGTATTCACAGCCAATAGAATTTATCAGGGAGGGGATTTGTCATCACTGTGTTTAAGTCATTTCAGAACCGATATCTGATATGTACGACTTGACCGGCTTCCAGCGCGATCTCCTCTACGTTGCCGTGGGCCTCAACGAGCCTCACGGCCTCGCGATCAAGGACGAACTCGACGACTACTACGAATCCGAGATCCACCACGGCCGGCTCTACCCCAATCTGGATACGCTCGTCGACAAGGGCCTCCTCGAGAAAGGCGAGGCTGACCGGCGGACGAACGTCTACTCGGTGACCCGGCGTGGCCGCCGCGAGATCGAAGCTCGTCGTGACTGGGAGGGACAATACGTTGCAGGCCTTCTCGAGGAGTAGTCCTCGTCGAGAGTCTGATCGAAAGACGGTGAATACACTTCATAAACGATCCTCGGACAGAGTGCCTCTGTCGTGCCGTCGGGTCGCTCGACACCTCCCCGGGTGTCGATGACGGGGTGTGATCGTGGTGATCGGAACGTCTTCTCTGGCAAGACAGACGTTGACCCCGTCGTTCATCACTCGAGAGGCGATCGTTATCAATCTTGTTGCTAGATTGACATGGTTATGAGTATTAGCAGTAGCTGTACTCTGATTCCACTATTCAGGCTATGAATTGAAACTGAACCGCCTTATTTCCAATCTACTTTATAAGTCAGCGGAACAAATATGGTTAAGCCACCTTGGCCAAGTTGGGTGGAGCGGATACAAAGCAATTACTCGTGGATCAGATCATCTTGTCCATCTCGTCGAGGAAGGATTGAAAATCGTTGGCGCCGGCTTGCTCGGCAATACTCCGAAGTGTACCGGTATCGAGCTCGTCATGCAGCGGAACAATCACGTATCGCTTCTCGTTGGTATTCGGATCGACATACTCGAGTTTGACGTGGCTTCCGGTCTGATCGACTCGACGAAAGTCCCAGTTTCCGAGGGCCTTGATGATATCCCGACCGGAGTATGTTCCGCGGCTCACAGTCTACTCTTTCGAAGCGCACTGCAAATAAAGGGTCGTATACCGCGGCGAAAGTGTCCTCTCAGAACCACGGGGCTGTCGAAGGCTCACGGTCCTCATCAGCATCTTCAGGAACAGGGCGATTGTGAAGTTCAAGTGCCTCTGCGAGGTTTTCCAAGGCCTTTACCTTCGTTTTCCCCTGACTGGCAACCCCGCTGGATTCGTCTTTTGCGACGTACCAATCGTCGCTACGGGTGACAGTGATGGTCTCCCCGTTTCCGTTGGATCGGGATTGCGCTCCCATACATTAGACTGAATGCAGGGAGCGTCAAATGCTTTCCGACAAAATGGCACATCCCGTCACTGTGCATTCCATATTTGGGACTCTGCCCCACTGAGTGCCATTCCTCACCGATAATCGATGCACCTCGAGCAGGCCGATTGTGATGTAGGCGTCCTTGCGCATGTTGTCGTCGTTGAGCGAAATCTCGACGTTGCCGATGATGTACTCGACGGTTACCTCACAGGCAGCACGGAACAGAAGAGGTCTCCGTTATCTGTGCTGACTGTGGGGCACTCTATCCGGCGTTGCGTCTCCCCACTGGAAAACTCACACGAGTAAGCAACATCCCGTTTTGTCGTTGTGGCTGTGAATCGTTTATTGAATTGGCTGATGACTGACTCACTTCACCTGTCGCTGTCCTTCCTTCGAATTTCGTCTCGAGGTGTCGCTCCTGTTTCTCCTGGTAGTTCGCTAGTCTGTCGGCGTTACGCGGAGTTCGTTCTCGACCTCGTAGAAGTAGCCCCGCTCGAGGAGTCGCCGCAGTACGTAGTCCGTATCTTCGGGCTCGAGCGTGAGTTCGTCGGTCGTGAGGAGGGCGTCGACTGCGTCGTCTCGAGTGATCGCCTGTGTATTGCAGTCTTCCACATCGCTTGCATGAGTCACAAGAACATCGAAGGCGTCGAGAATCCACTCCGGGAGTGGCGGACGTGGAGCGTTGAGATTGGACATCGCGTCTCTGGATGGGTGTTAGGTATCGAGTTGCTTAACACTAACCCGTCATGTTCTCCCTTCGATTGTGAGAGATCGTCTGAAAGGTGGTGGTCTCGAGTGAGGACGGTCCCTCACGGGGTTTGATTGCCGATGCGCTAGTCGTCGACGTGTGGAATCCGACAGCCACACGGACCAAAGACACGATCACTTGGACCTCGGACGGTCACCTGAAAGACCGGCTCACCGCAGTTCGGACACGTGTGATCCGGTGTCTCATAGGATACCTCGAGGTCAGAACCCTCGCTCATACGTGCCTCTGAATCGGTTGCAGTAGGCCTCGATGGGCGATGGATCTCGGTTGGAGACGATACGCCAGTCGTGCGAGACGTTTATGTCTCGAGAGAAGCAATGCAAACATGGCTTCAAACGAACCGTGTTTGGAAGCCACGTCTCGGGTGTTCCCGCACCCGGGGCATTTCAGCGCATGCCCCCTGCGTCCGTTTTGGATCGGTGACTTCCACCTGAATGTTACTTTTGTAGGAATATATACCTATTGAAGATTGTGTGTATATTAGTGGGCGACGGAGGTTCTAGAGATCGAAACGACTGATTTTTCACACTATCCGCCAGCTCAGTCGGAGTCGATATAGAACAGATTTACTAAAGCCACGATTCGACTGACGTATGAACGCCACTCTCGTGGATGGTCTCCTCGAGTGCATCCAGCACGGGCTCGAGCTCCTGGTCGAGTGTGATCGTTTTGTATTGTCCACCACTGCTGCCTTCGTTACGCTTGGTCACTGAGACCAATCCGAGCATTTCGAGTTCGTCCAGATGGTCGTGCATCCAACGACTCGTCAGTGCGTCCGACCCACTGTTGGTCGCTAAATTCTCGTATCGCTGGTAGAGTTTTCGAGAGCGAACTGGTGTCTCTTCGCGAGCGGTGAACGTCGAAAGCGCGTACAGTAAGATACGTTCGTGGTCGTTGAGGCCGAGAATCCCACGGGTAACTTCTTCGCGCTGGAGAAGTTCACGACCGCGCTCTACGTGTTCTACGGTTACGGTACTCGCGTTCGATTCTTGTGCGATATCGCCCGCTTTCAACAGTAAGTCGAGTGCCTTTCGTGCGTCGCCGGACTCTTGAGCACCGTACGCAGAACAGAGTGGAATAACTCCATCGTCGAGGACCCCGTTCTGGAACGCAATCGATTCACGCTGGGAGAGCACCTGCTGGAGTTCTCCCGCCGTGTACGCTGGAAAGTTGATCGATCGTTCGCACAACGAGGACCGGACCTTCGGACTCAGTCGGTCCCGATAGGAGAGATCGTTGCTGATCCCAACGACAGAAACGCGTGCTGATGTGAGTTCCTTGTTTTCACGCGCTCGAGAGAGCTGGTAGAGTAGCGAGTCATCTTGGAGATGGTCAATCTCGTCGAGAACGAGGATGATCAGCCCACCGAGGTCATCGAGTGTGTCCCACATCATATCGTAGACAGTCGATCGAGGATACCCTGTCTCACTGATTTTCTGGTCAGCGTCGCGAAAAGCATTGACAGTCTCGACGGCGATGCGGTAGCTCGTATCGAGACCATCACAGTTCATTCGACCCGTATGGATGTTGACACCGTACTCGGAACTTCCAGAGACGAGTTTATCCAGCAAGAACCGAGTTGCGGCCGTTTTCCCGACACCAGTTTTGCCGAATAAAAAGATGTTGTCCGGCTGGGACCCGTCGATAGCGGGTTGGAGTGCGGCATGATACTCACGGATCTCTTCATCCCGGCCCACAAGTTCGTCTGGTGTATAATCGTCAAGGAGGGCATTCCTGTTTTCGAACGGGAAATTAGATGGCGTGAATTCGAAGCTCCCCATAGAATGACATTCAGTCCCTCCAATATAGATGTGTCGACCACCCGTTCAAGTGTTTCGAGTGAATGGTGGTGTATATATGAAGACCCTATCCCCTCACACCCCATGGTTCGAGTGAATCTCTGGGCAAGAGTGAGGGAGTGAGAAAATACGAATACTGTTTGGAAAACATTTATATGGTAGGACTAAAAAACGAACCCGTAGGAGAACTAGAGTGCGGTACATAATTGTGGTAGTGGTGTGATCAAGGCAGTTAACATTCATCGCTCTGGAGGTTCTCGGTCGAACACTTGAACGACGGGGTGTCTGTCTTTAGTCTGTCTTTATAAAGAAACCATCTCACTTGAACGGGTGGTGTCTGCTTACATCTCTTTGAGCGGCCCGGTGTCCATCTTTCTCTCGATCACTCAATCTGTTCTCGAAGGCAACTTGACTACTCGAGCGAGCCAGCGTTCTTTGCACTAAGTAAGAGAAATATCGTAATCAGATTGGACGCACAGCAGTGTTTCTCGCCCCTCACTGGGTGAAGGGGCTGTTCAAATGTGCCCTGTGGAGTGAACGATGGCAACGAGAGAGATCTACACGACGACGTTCGACGAAGACGTACAGACGACAACCGAGTGCCCGGACTGCGGCGGCAGTGTTCGAACAGCGACTGGCGAAACGATCTGTGAGGAGTGTGGTCTCGTCCTCAAGGATACACAGCTCGATCGTGGTCCTGACTGGAATCGATACGATGAACGGACCGAGAAACGGACTGGTGCACCCCTGACACCGACACGCCACGATCGCGGCCTCTCGACTGAGATCGGGCGATTTCAGGATGGGAATGGACACTCACTCTCGAGTCGGAAGCGCCGCCAGCTAAATCGACTTCGTCGCGAACAGTCGCGTGCTCGTTGGCAGTCGAAAGCCAACCGAAATCTCGGCTACGGACTCGGCGAAGTCAGGCGACTCTCGAGTAGTCTCGGGTTCGGTGAGCGTCTTCGCGATCAGGCCTGCGTGTTGTTCCGAAGGGCGCACTCCGAAAGGTTGTGTATTGGTCGATCACTCGAGGCGGTAGCTGCGGCCAGCGTCTACGCAGCGTGTCGGTGTACAGGGCTCGGTCGGTCACGGACGGAGATTGCAGCATGTGCTCGTTGTGATCTAGGACGGCTCACTAACGCGTACAACGTGATGAACGTCGAACTTGACTTACCGGCACAATCGATCTCTGTGGCTGATCAGATCCCAAAAGTGGCGACCGAACTCGAGGTCCCGGAGCGAGTTCGTCGACGAGCGCTCGAACTTGCGTAGAAGGCGACTGATGCAGGGATCACGGTTGGATGTCGGCCAAGTGGCGTTGCAGCTGGCTGTTTGTATCTCGCTGCTGAGCGATGTGGATTGTGCCTTTCACAGCGAGAGATCGCTGATGTCGCAGGCGTCTCGCCAACTACGCTTCGAAGTCGACGGGACGAATTGCTCGGGATATAAGTGTGAAACTGTTGCTTAGTTCGGAGTGCAAGCCTAACAGTCGATACCGACTCAGCCGGCTACTCTATTAGCATGCCCCTTCATCAACGTCCTCAGTGAGATGCATGTCCACGACTGGGCCGTAATGACCTCGGTGGAGAATCTCTGGATGGAAACAGTCCCCCTCGTCCATTTCTTCTCGGACATCGGTGGGAATGGAGACAGATCCCATTTCTTCATCAGTTGCCCAAATCAGCTCGTATGTGGCTGGTTCTGATGACCACGTGGACTCAATAAATTCGTAAGCTGAATCAATCGTGAGCTCCCCTTGATACACAATCTCCGAGTCTCTTTCGAGTTGGATTTGGTACGTGTCTATCTCTTCTCGGTGATCTCGAACGAATATTCCGCCAAGCGAAGCACTATCCTCGCTCTCGGAGGAGAGTAGAGAACCGTCTAAACACCCACTCATGGTAGATAGTACGCCTACCGCAATCATCTCTCTCCGAGATTTGTTTAAATTAGTCATACATTATCTCTGAGTTACACGGTCATAATAGTAGTGGGCTGTACTAATCAGGATGTACTGTCTCTGATTTAGTCTCTGACTGACTTCATCTCCTACTATAGCCTATTTTCATCCTGTCTACGTCTGACTCGAGCTGTCCCCCGCGTCCTCCCGTTTCCTTCGATTGTCGCGCGTAGGCAGATCAAACAGATCTGCCTGTCGGGAGTCTTGCTCACCGGCCTGGACGACGCGAGGCCGGTTGCTCACGGACGTCGTTGCGTTCGCGGCGGGCCTCCCGCCGTCCAGACCGCTTCGCTGGCGATTCCGGGCGCGACATCGAAGCCCAGAGTCCGACGCGCTCTGTAAGCGCGCGGACCTACGGGAGACGACGGCTTCCCACCTCCCTCCAGTCGTCTCTCTTGCGCGTGACTTCGTGGCACAACCTGCCGGCGGGAGCGACTTCCCGCGCGAACCGCCCGCGCGGGTCCCGTCTCCCAACCGGCAGGCATGCCCACTCCGTCCCGCTCTGCGGAGACGGCTCGCTCGAGGGCATCTTCGAGCCAGATGGGTCGTTGCGGCCGGCGGAACGAGTCGTGGCGACGGGCAGTGAGGAACCGACATCGCTCGAGGCGTGGCTCGAGGCAATCGCGCCGGATCGGTTGGCGACGATCGACGGGCGGGTGGACGAGTTGCCCGCGACGCGGGCGGAGTTGATCGATCATCACGTTCGGAAGATCCTCGAGGAGACCGAGGCGGAAGGGCGAGCCGTCGAATCGACGGCCGAGCTCGAGGGACCATCGCTCGTGATCACCTATTATCAGCGCGAGCGAGGACCGATCGTGGCTGAGTCGACGGATGATGACCTAGTTGGTTCGACGGTGGACTGCCCCCAGTGTGGAGAGACGGTCGAAACGCGAACTGAGTTGAAGCAGTTGCGGTCGGCAGACGAGGCAGGAACACGGATCCATCACGGCACCTGCGGGTGCACGTGGCGGGAAGACGACTGAGCGAAGCCCTCTTTTTTATTGGTGTGTTGCGGTCACCGCCACCTCCCACCACCTCCACGGTCCGGACTGCTCACGGCCA
The DNA here is from genome assembly GCA_025517485.1 of Natronoglomus mannanivorans. Lineage (GTDB taxonomy): Archaea > Halobacteriota > Halobacteria > Halobacteriales > Natrialbaceae > Halomontanus > Halomontanus mannanivorans. The sequence continues at coordinate 9,365 of JAOPKB010000033.1, forward strand.
GCGGCCGTTGTCGTTCGAGAGAGCGGAGCTCTCTCGTGATGACGAAAATCTTCGATTTTCGAACCACGCGGTCGGGCTTTCGCCATGAGCTAGGAAGTTCGCACAAGGGTGGACTAATACTGGGGCCACTCACGTGGTCAATCTAATTGCTTCAGTGAAACACTGAGAACATACAGTGGCACGAGGTGCGTGATCCGCGTGAGTCGCTCGAAACGTAGACCCACTTCAGCACGCTCTGCGAGAAACAGACGGCGAGGAAACGTCGTCCGTTCTCGAGCGAGGTTGTGGCACAACGTACGATTCCAGAACGGGACGCCCGTCGAGATCAAGAGCATGATGATCGAACACGCGGACGGCAGCCGGGAAACTTCAAAATCTATCGCGAATACTACGATCGCCTTCGCCGGGCCGACGGCTGGTACTGTTTCGTCCTCTACCGACCGCACGGTCGCTCGGGTTATACAGTCCTCTAGGACAAACCCGTTCGTGCTTCGCAGCTCCCGGTACTCCGGTGGCACGGGGGCGGCGATCACCGTGGGACCCAACAGGCGAAAATCACGATCGGTGACGTGTTCTGAGTGTATTTCGATATCAGTATTTGTTATTAATATTAATCAACCAACAACTCTATTCATCCAAAGTTCTCAGTCTCAAACGGGAGAGGTTGACACACCCACCATATCCGATCACCACCCTGATCATCGCCGGCTGTTCCTCTCCCAGGCATTTCCTCGATACTCACCTCTATTCGAAAGCGACAGGTACGTTTTGAACTATCAGTAGTTGGCAATAGAGATTCTTTATTCAGAATGGGACGTGAAAGTACACTCTCGAAATGCTAACCGAGTGTGCGAATGTTGTACGAGATTTGGCCTGATCGAGGAAGGTTGCCATTGCTCAATACAGGCCAAGCTGTTACCAAGAGGACCATATATCTCGTCGGCGGGGTGCAGATCTTCCGCCAATCGAAGGTTAGAGTCGGACGACTCCTGACAGCGCGATAGCTATCTCTACTGGATGCTTTTGTTCTCATTAATCGCATCGTCATACATGGTATTCGAATTACTCAGTAACGAATGTCGACGGTATGCCCTCTACTATCTCAAAGAGCAGAACCGGCCCGTGGCTGTCGATGAACTTGCAGATGTGGTCGCCGAGTGGGACGATTCGGTGTCGACAGTTCAATCTGAAACACACGTCCAACTCGAACTTCAACACACTCACCTCCCGAAAGCAACCGAGGCCGAGTTCATCGAGTACAAGCCTGACGCCGGCCTCGTCGAAGTGCAAGGCCTGCCACCGACGTTCAACGTCATCACTGCGGTCGCCCGCGTAATCGAACAGCCAGCCGATGAGTGACGTCGACTCTCAGGTCGTCGTATCGAAAATATACCTACGGCTGATTTAGCAGGTGATTCCTGAATGAACTCATTCACGGTGTCAAACCACGAATATTTAATATTATTTGAAATCAAATTATGATTCTCCCGAGATATCCTTCAATAGGTTGCGAGAAATTGCTTCCCCCTTCTTTGGAACTATTAGTTATTATTCTAACTTAGTAGTATGGGGGATCCGAATATACAGTTACCAATCGTGTTTGACGATTTGAATGTTGGAATCACATTACATCATCCATCTACAGGTGAGATACTGGACGTAAACGAGCAATTGGAACGTCTATACGGATACTCTTCTGCTGAGATTCGGAGCATGAAAGTGGAGGATTATACTGCTTCGTCGATGAAATACACTCAAGAGGAAGCAGTCGATCGAATTCGGGCTGCAGCCGCTGGCGAGCCACAATCCTTTGAGTGGCAAATCGAACGCGCTAACGGTGAATTGCGATGGGTCAGTGTCAATCTTACTGCAACCACGATTAGCGGAGTACAGTCTGTCTGTGCTGAGATCACTGATATCACCGAGTACAAGACACGTGAGCTCCTTCTTCAATTGCTCACGCGTGTCGTCCGCCATAACCTTCGAAACGATATGTCGGTGCTCATCGGGTACGCTGAACGGTTGAAAAATGCCATCGAAGACGATCGCCTCGAGGAAGAAATCGAGACGATTCTGGACGTTGCAACCGAAGTCGGGAATCTCAGTGATTCGATAAACGAGATCGAACAGATCACGAATCCGAGTGCGACGCGGCGGTCACCGAAGAACCTTCGCGACGTTATTCAGGACCGTATTGAAATGCACCGCTCCAAATATCCCGAGTGCGAGCTGTCTATCGAGGACACAACAGATGTGTGGGTCACTGCTGGAGAAGGACTCCACTACGCAATCGATCATGCGATCAGAAACGCAGTTGAGCACAACGATCACGATAGGCCAATGGTGACCGTAACTGTTGATGAGACTGTAGAGCACGAGATAGGGACGATTCGAATCATCGATAACGGACCGTCGATTCCGGACATGGAAATTGACGCACTCAATGTAGGAACTGAGACGTCCAGCACCTATCACGGCTCGGGTGTCGGTCTCTGGGTAATGAAATGGTGTGTCGACTCTCTGGGTGGCGATCTCACGTTCGAGGAGAATTCACCGCGAGGAAATATTGTCTCTCTCTCGTTCCCTCAAACGAGGCCAGAGGCCGATACTCGATAAGTTATCTCTCCTGCATGTTTACACGAATGCTGGTCTGATTTCCCATTGGATTGCTATGCGCACCTTTTCTCGTTACACTAACCGACATCTCGAGGTCGAAGGTGACGGCTCGAGTCGAAAGTGTCTCGGCGATCTCACGACGTTGCTTCCGAGTGAGGTCGTCGCGCTCGAGGCCGCGGAGAGCGGTGATAATCAGCTGATTGACGTCTTCGCACGCGAATGCGACCGCGTTAGATCGGTTGCAGTCGTAGAAGTTTGCGGCCTTCTCGATCGCGTCATATCGCCATTCGTTCCCACCGTCGGTTCGGATTCGAACCGAGCCTGATGTCTGGTTGTGAGCTGTGTTCGTGAACACGAGCCGAAAATCCTCGAGTTCTCTGGTCACTCGAGCGGTGATCAGTTATAAGGGGGTGTCTGGGTGGGTGTTGATCAGGGCAATCGTCCCGCCCATTTCCATCGCGACGACTGGAATATGAACACGGCCGACTCCCGCTCGTGTGGCTCTGTTGAAATCATATTGGTTCGACACCTTTCCCGCTGAAACAGACGTTAGTTAGAACTTCTCATGGAATGAAAATCGCGCGCCAAATATGCCCTAATTAAGAGCTACTCTGTTTCGAATACGCTTGAATAATCCCATTTTGAGCACCGCTATCCGCTTCTGAGTCGTTAATAATAACTTATATAATAGTCGATTGGCCCTACTTATGTAGTCTCAAGCCAACATATTTGAATCTATGAGATGGTGCGTTTCATCGAACGGCGAGGGGCTGCCAAGGACAATTGGCTGGTGGCTTTTCGCGCTTGTTCTTGTTCTCGTCCTCGTTGTGGCGTTACACACCTACCTCGGGTGGATTGTGTTGGGGCTCTTCCTGTACTACGTCCTTCGGCCAGTTGCCAGACGCCTTCAACGTCAGGGTGTTTCACCGGGACTCTCTGCTTTCCTTTCAATTGGTCTCACCATGTTACCATTCATTACAGTTCTGGGGGTGTTCACTATTTTACTACTCGCAGAGCTTGCAGCGATAGAGGCGACGGACGTCGAAGGACTGTTGCAAATACTATTCCCCGGGGTTGCTATAGATACTCTCCCCACAAGTGGGGATGAACTATATGCGTTCGTTGATGTCCTGCGGAGCGATCCAACCCTCGCCACGCTTGCTCCGTTGGTGAGTGGGTTCGTCGGGACGTTCACTGCGCAAGCGTTCAACGCGTTGATCACAATCATCTTCACGTTTTTCCTGGTTCGAGACGAGCGAAGAATCGCTTCCTGGTTCCGTTCCACCATTGTAGAGAGGGAGTCGAACGCGTATGAATATTTAAAAGCGGTTGACCAGGGGCTCTCTTCGGTCTATTTCGGCTACACGCTCACTATTATCGTAATAAGTATTGTGGCCGTAATCATCTACAATGTATTGAATCTCGTTGCTCCGCCAGGTCTCGCCATCCCCCATGCGATACTTCTTGGTTCTGTCACTGGGCTGATTTCAGTGATTCCTCTCTTCGGTCGGAGCCTTCTGTATGGGGTGATTGTTCTCTACCTCGCTATCGGAGCATACCAGACAAATCTGGCATATCTGTGGTTCCCGATAGTGTTCTACGTTGTGATGGGGATCATCTTCGACAACGTCATCCGGACTTATGTCCGTCCCTTCCTTTCCGGACGTCTCTTTCACACGGGACTCGTCATGTTCGCGTATCTCCTGGGGCCAGCAATTTTCGGATGGTATGGGATATTTCTCGGGCCATTCATCATGGTTGTCACCATCCAGTTTCTGAGAGTTCAACTGCCGAAGATTCACTCCGTTTGAATATTTCAAGCCGGATCATAATTGTGTTCTGAGTCTATATCTAACGTTCAGAGTACCTTATCGATGTTGTGAGTGAGACAGCCGACAACGAGTTCACGAAACTGCTTCCACCAACGTCGTGAGCGGACGAATGCGCCATATTTCCGTTTAATGCGAGAGTTTACCGTCTCGTTCTGACTACGTTGACCGTAGATTTCGGCGTCCAACCGGGAGTTCCACGCCTTGTGGAGCGGCGAAAATTCTCGATGCTTGATGACCGGACGAACACCCTCTTCACGGGCTAACGCGCGAATCTTCTGGTCGTCGTATCCCATGTCACCGAGGAGAATCACTGCTTCATCGGTATTCCGCTTGATGAGCGACGGTGCGATCTGTGAGTCGTGTTTTCGTGTCATCGTCACGTGTAAGTCGATGATTGCGTTCACTCTCGTGTCCACGAGAAGTGTAACTTTCAACTGCTGAATCGTCAGCTTCGTTCGTTTCGTGTAGTGCTGCGAGGCGTGACTGCGATCAAAGCCAGAGGCATCGATCCCGACGACACCGTTGGTCGGGAGAAGTGTGACTGAGATATTGAGAAGAACCTGCCAAACAGCCATGTCAAGGCGGTTGAACGCCTTACACAACGTCGAAGGAGACGGGATTTCCTCAAGATCGAGGGCGCTCTGAATCCGAGGCATCTCGATAAGTTTGTCAAGGAGCGTCCGGTACGTCGTATTCTTCCGAACCTTGAGACAGAGGAGGACGATGTGTTGATGAAGTGTGTACCGCCGTTTCGAGAATTTCGATGAGTAACGAGCAACAGCTCACCGAGCCAAGTGCATTGCTTGCTCAACGAACCGGAGTGAACTACCCCACCCTACCACTCGCCTGACGGCTCGCGCTTGAGGGTGGGGCTT
>JAOPKB010000034.1 GCA_025517485.1 Natronoglomus mannanivorans
CCGACCTCGCGAACGCCGTGTTGTGGCTGGGGAGCGACAAGGCGCAGTACGTCGTGGGAACCATCATCCGAGTCAGTGGTGGCGGGAATCTGCAGTGATTGACGCTCCAGTCACGCGTCTTGGCTACGACCATCAGTATCGCCCCGTCGTCGACTCGTACAACTAAGACAGGGGACGGACAGGAGTCGGATGATGGAATACAACGAAACTCGGTTCGACCGGTACCGACATCTTTCGACTGTGTTTCGGAACGTGGCGATTCACGAAAGAGAGCGATGGGATCGTGGAGACGAATCGTGACGGGGCTCACGAACTGCTAGACGCCGCCTAGGAGAACGGGATCAATTTCATCGATACCGCAACGTGTACAGTGATCCGAACGGGACCAGCGAACAATGAATCGAGGAATGACTCGCCGATCATGGTCGGGAGGATTTCGTCATTGCGTCGAAGGTCTACGGCGACATGGGCGACGGACCGAACGAGGGCGGCCTGAGCCGGAAACACATTCGCGCGCAGATCGACGGCACGCTCGAGCGACTCGGGACGGACTACCTCGACGTCTACTACATTCACCGCTGGGACGACGAAACGCCGATTGAACAAATGCTCTCAACGTTGGGAAACCTGATTAAAGAGGAGAAGGTCAACCATCTCGGTGCCAGTATTACCTTCGCCTGATAGTTGACCAAAGCGCGTGGAAAAGCGATGTTAATGGCTGAAAGCGATTCGAGGTCACCCAGCCCCGTTACGATGCCGCGTTCAGAGGGACGAGCGATATGTACGACATCGACGTCGGGGCGTACGTCAACGTCTGCGCAGACCAGGACCTCGCCGTCTGTCCGTACTCCCCTCTCGAGAGTGGCTTTCTCATTGGGAAGTACGAGCGAGACGCGTCGGCACCCGACGGATCGCAGGTCGACCTACAAGCCTGGGGCGAGTTCTCGGACCAGCAGTGGGATCCTCGAAACGATCACAGACGACGACACCGAAGTCAATGCGACGCCCACACAGGTCTCTCTTCGCTGGCTCATGGAACGGGAGTTTTTGTGCGTACCGATTATCGGTGCGCTGACCGTCGAACAAATGGAAGAGAATGCGCCAGCGGCCGACGTATCGTTATTTGCAGACCAGATTGAACGAATCGACGAGGCGTACTGAGATAAGCGAACGCGGATCACACACTTCGATCTGGATACGTTGAACGAAAGTATTGTTGCCATCATCCGTACATTAACGGCACTTGGGAATGTTGACCTTTCATATGCGAGTCGCAGTTGGGGCGATCAGTCACGAAACGAACACGTTCACCGAACGACACACTTCGATCGAGGACGTCGAACTCGTCAACAGCGACGAGCTCCTTACCTCGTTCAATGGCGGACGGTCGCTCGAGGGGATCACAGCAGCACTCGAGCGTGCCGACGAAGACGTCTCGCTCCACCCGACGGTGGGCATGGCTTCAATCCCGTCTGGGACGGTGGAATTCGACGTTTTTGATCGTGTTTTGACGGAACTCCTCGATAGTTTGGAGGGAGAATCCCTCGACGGTGTCTGCCTCGATCTCCACGGGTCGATGTACGTCGAGGGACTCCCCGATCCTGAAGGAGAGATCCTCACGGCGGTTCGAGACGTAGTCGGACCGGACGTTCCAATCACCGTCGCCCTCGACATGCATGCGACGATTACGGAGACGATGGTCGAGCACGCGGACGGCGTCGCGGGCTATCGAACGGCTCCGCACACGGACGTCGTCGAGACTGGTACCCGGGCTGCCGAGTTACTCCTCTCCCAGCTCCGCGGCGAAGCCGACCTCGAACTCGGTTGGGTACGGCTTCCAATGTTGCTCGCCGGCGAGCGATCGGAGACGGAGGCCGAGCCGATGCGGACGTTGATTGAGCTACTCGAGCGGGCGGACGAGATCGAAGGCGTCTACGACGCAAACTACTTCCTCGGGTTTCCGTGGGCGGACTCTCCTCACGCGGGTTGTCACGCTCTCGTCACGGGCGACGCGAACGCGAGCGAAACGATAGACGAGACAGTTCGATCCCTGGCAACCGAGTTCTGGAATCGACGGCGAGCCTTCGACTTCACGACCGAGGCGTACCGTCTCGAGGAGGCGCTAGACGAGGCCGCCACAACGGAAGATCGCCCGGTCGTCGTTGCGGACACCGGTGACATTCCCGGTGCAGGAGCGTCGCAGGATGTGACGAATCTTCTCGAAGCGATACTCGAGCGGGAGGATCTCGGGTCTCCCGTCGTCGCGGTTTTCACGGATTCGAAGAGTCAGCGGGACTGTGTTGCCGCCGGAGAAGGGGCGACGGTTACGTTGTCGTTGGGGCGGTCCGTTCCCAACGGCGACCCCCTCGTCGTATCCGGAACGGTGGAGGCGGTCTTCGAGACTGGTGACGTCGGGCTGGCTCACGTCACTCTCGACGGTGCCGAAATACTCGTTTCATCGGAACGGACGAACGTCCACCGCGATCCGTCACTCTTCGAACGACTCGATATCGAAGTCGACGAGCGAGACGTAATCGTTCTCAAGAGCGGGTACCTGAGTCCAGCGTGGAAAGAGGTGGCCGCTCGCCGGCTCTTCGCACTCACACCGGGAGATACCAACCAGTTGTTGTCGACACTCCCGTACGAGCGGATTCCGAGACCGATCGATCCGCTGGACGAAACGATGGAGTGGTCGGTATGAACGCTGCAATCTGGGCCCATCCGTGGGATATTATCGACGAAGGTAGTGAGGCCGTCGCTGAGCGGCTCCTCGACATCGGAATCACGGAGGTGAACCTCGCGACGACGATGCACTCCGTCCAGACGCTGAATCCGCACAACCCGGAGCGGAAGACGTTCTTCGCGGACGCGTCCGCGTACTTTCAGCCCGACGAATCTCGGTACGGCGAGCTGGTGCCGGACGTAAACGAGACGATGGGTGATGCAGACTGGCTGGCGGAGATCGCTAATGGTCTGGAGACCACCCCAGTGTCACTGAATTCGTGGACGGTCCCGTTCCACAGTTCGAAACAGGGTCGCCGTCATCCGCAGACGACCCTCGAGAACCCCTTCGGCGATTCGCTTGTCTGGGGACTCTGTCCGTCTAACCCGGATGTTCGAGAGTATGGAACGGCACTCGTCGCGGAACTCGCCGATCGCGGTGACGTCGACGGTATCGAGATGGAACTCGCCGATTTTCAGTACGGAACCGGCTACGGTTGGCACCACCAGGAGTTCTTCACTCGTCTGGGTGGCCTCGGGGAATTCCTCTTTGGACTGTGCTTCTGTGAGCACTGCCAGGCAAACGCTCGAGAGGCGGGTATCGACGTCGAAACTGCCCGTGAGTCCGCACGAAACGGGCTCGAGATGCGATTCGAGGGTGGAATCAGTCACCGGACGGACGTCGCTGGATGGCTCGCAGAGCATCCCTCGCTCGCTCGGTACGTCGGAACCAGAAAAGCCGTCGTGACTGATCTGTTCGACGAGTTTGCCGAACAGATGGGAGCGTTACCGTTCGGATACTACCTGAAGATGGGCGGTCTCGGAGACGATCGAATGGGCGTCGAACACTCCTGGAAACACGGACTCGACCTCGACGCCCTTTCCGAACCACTCGATTACGTTACCGTACTCGCCTATCATTCCGATCCGACGGTTGTCAGAGACGACGTACGAACGGCTCGATCACTGATCGACGTTCCCGTGAACGTAGGTCTCCTAGCAGGTCATCCGATCGTCGACTCGCGAGCGTCGCTAGTCGCGCAAGCCGAGGCCGCCGCAGAGGCGGGCGCGGAAAAGCTTTCTTTCTACGGATACGGGGTGGTTCCCGAGCGGAATATCGAGTGGATTCGAGCGGCAATCGACGCGGCCGCCCGGATTTAATCAGCGTGGAGACGAGAACGGAGGGCTATTCGATCGTGATATGGGCCAGTTCGTCCCCGACCTCGATTTGCCACTCGTGGAGTCGCTCGCGAAGGTCGGCGGTAACCGCATCGACGCGCTCGGGTTCGATCGGCGGTTCGTATCCCCATTGATCGTCCGAACGAAGCCGCCATTTGTCGAGTAGATTACACAACTCGTTCGGATCGTTCTCGAGATCGAATAACTGTTCGTGATCCGTTTCTGGATAGACGATATACTTCCAGCGGTCGGTCCTGATCGATCGTTGGCGGTCGCGGTACGTACAGCACATCTCCGTCCGATGGTGATCCGATTCGTCCCGTAACACCGGTACATAACTCCGGCCGTCGATTCCCGCTGGTTCGTCGATATCGAGAAGATCGAGCAACGTCGGATAGAAGTCACAGTGTCCGACCAACGTATCGAACTGACGATCGCTCGGGACGCCTGGTCCCGACAGCAACAGCGGAACTCGTGTGCTGTGTTCGTAGAGGTTCTCCTTCCCCATCAGCCCGTGACTTCCGATTCCGAGCCCGTGATCGGATGTGAAGACGATCAGCGTCTCTTCGAGTTGCCCAGTTTGCTCGAGCGCGTCGAGCATGCGACCGATCTGATAGTCGTGATGGGTAATCATCCCGTAGTAATCGGCGAGGTGGCGACGGATTGCGTCCGGGTTACGTGGCCAAGTCTCGAGCAATTCGTCCCGGATCGTCATCTCGCCGTTGTCGAAAGGATGCTCCGGCATGTAGTTCTCGGGGAGTGACACGTCGGCGGGGTCGTACATGCTGGCGAACGGTTCCGGCGGTGTGCGAGGATCGTGCGGAGAGAAGAAGCCGACGTGACAGAACCAGGGGTCCGTCGTCGAGCGGACGAAGTCGATCGCGGCCTCGGCGATGAGATCCGTACTATGTCCCCGAACGGTGCTCTCGTCCTCTTCGAATTCGATCCAGTGATCGCCTTCGATCATCCCCCCCTCGCGGTACCGATGAACTTCGTCGTATCCTGCTTCGGTGGGGTGGCGCTCGAGGTGCCACTTACCGGTGAAACAGGTGCGATATCCTGCCGACGTAAGGACGTCGGGAAGTGGTGTGACGTCGTCCTCCAACCGTTCACCGAACCATCGAACGCCGTTTTCAAAGCCGGTTCGTCCGCTCAGGAGTTCGGCTCGAGACGGTGTACAGACTGGGACGTTCGTGTGGGGTTGCAAGTGGCTCCCATTTCGAGCGAGTCGGTCGAGCGTTGGTGTATGGATGTCGTCGTTACCACACGCCCCAATAGTGTCAGCACGCTGATCGTCCACGATGACGAAGAGAACGTTCTGTGCGGGCATATACTCTCAGTAGGCGGATGATGTAATAAATATGTGGTGTGTTCAAATGATAGTACTCCGCGTCGAGGTAGATTGTCCGGGACATCGTACTGGAAACGGCGAATCGTTCAAAAGACGATATTCGTCGAAAGACAGCACCGTGCATGAGTATCACAGTCGAAACACCTAAGAGCGGAGGGATGATACCTATTTAGAAGATATGAGTGTAATGCTCGATGAAGAGGGTTCCGTAGTTGAGGATCCAATTGTGGAGGTTCGGAATCTCGAAGTGTCGTTCGGAATGGAACGTGGTACCTCTAAGGTCGTCGACGACATCGACCTGTCCGTCCGTCGTGGCGAAGTGTTAGGAGTTGTCGGCGAGAGCGGCAGTGGCAAATCGATGCTCGCCTCGGCGATGCTCGATGCCGTCGTCGAACCCGGTCGAACCAACGGAGAGGTTACGTATTATCCCTCCCCCGACGAAGAGGTGGACGTACTCGGGTTCGACAAGAAAGAATTGAAGCAGTTCCGGTGGGAAGAAATTTCGATGGTCTTCCAGGGGGCGATGAGTTCGTTCAACCCCGTTATGAACGTCCGTGAACACTTCAAGGAAACGCTCAGAGCCCACGATTCGGACGTCGAAGAGGGGATGGAACGGGCGAAGCAGCTTCTCGAGGATCTCTACATGCAACCCGATCGCGTCCTCGATTCGTACCCGCACGAACTGAGCGGTGGCATGCAACAACGGACACTCATCGCGCTGAGCCTCGTCCTCGAGCCAAAAGTACTGGTTATGGACGAGCCGACAGCAGCGCTCGACCTGCTGATGCAGCGCTCGATTCTCGATCTGCTGAAAAAGTTGAAGGAAGCATACGATCTCACACTGGTCTTTATCACGCACGATCTGCCACTCGTCACAGAACTCGCCGATCGGATCGCAGTCATGTATGCGTTCCAGCTCGCTGAGGTCTCGCCGACGGAGAAAATTCTGTCGGATCCACGCCATCCATATACCAGAGCACTGTTGAAAGCAACACCAAATATTAGCGTTCCTATCGATCACATGCAACCGATAGAGGGCTCGAGTCCTGACCCGGTAAACGCTCCGACCGGTTGTTCGTACCATCCACGTTGTCCGCTTGCCGACGAACAGTGCCGGACTGAAGACCCCGAACTATTAACCGTCGACGACGACCGGAGCGCAGCGTGTTTCTACTGGGAAGACGTGCCCAGCAAGATTCCACTCTCGACGGAACCCGACACGATCACATCCCCCGAAACGAACGGCGAGAGGGTCGTGGATCCAACCCATGACGAAGGAGAAACCGTAATGGGATTGAACGATCTAGAGTTACACTTCGAAACGAGTGAGGGCGGTATCATCGATAGTTTCTTCGGAGAACCGGATATCGTTCGAGCTGTCGACGGAATCGACCTCGACATACGCGAGAAAGACGTCGTTGCACTGGTTGGAGAGAGCGGGTGCGGGAAAACGTCGCTCGGAAAGGCAGCGATTGGTATTCATCGACCAACTGGGGGGAACGTCGAGTATCGCGGGCAGGATATCTGGGAAGCGCGTGATGGACGAAGCGACGAAGAGATACCGTACGACGTGATTCGTCGATCACTACAGATCATCCACCAGGACCCCGGTAGTTCGCTTAATCCGTATCATCGGGTGCTTCGTACCCTCTCACTTCCCTTGAAAAAGTGGAACCCTGATATGAGCCACGAGGAACGCGAAGACTATGTGTACACCATGTTAGAGCGTGTCGGGATCACTCCACCGGAAGACTACGCCCAGCGTTACCCCCATCAACTCAGCGGAGGAGAGAAACAACGAGTCGCACTGATCCGTGCGTTACTCATGAATCCCGATCTCATTCTCGCCGACGAACCGATTAGCGCACTCGACGTTTCACTTCGGGTCGAGATGATGGATCTCATGCTCGAGCTTCAGGAGGAGTTCGGGACGTCGTACCTTTTCATTTCACACGACCTGTCGAATGCGAGGTACATAACGGAAAAAACAGACGGACGAATCGGCGTCATGTATCTCGGAGAACTCGTCGAAATCGGCCCCGTCGACGAAATTCTCGAGAATCCACAGCATCCGTATACGAAGGCACTGAAGTGGGCGACGCCGGAACTAGAAGAGGAACGCGACGAAGAGCGCCCGATTCGGACGATCGACATTCCGGATCCGATCGATCCACCGAGTGGCTGCCGATTTCACACCCGTTGTCCCGAAGCTAGAGAGGTTTGCCGGGAGAACACACCAGCGAAATATCAGGGCGAAAGCGATCGCCATACAGCGGCTTGCTTCCGTTCTGTTAAGGATCACGAGTATTGGGATAGCGAACCGCTTGAAGATGAGGAGTAGTTCGTCTCCCAATAACGTCTACATCCAAGATGTGACTCCAGAGCGGCCCAATTACTGGTTCGAAATATGAAATAAGTGGAATCGGTGAAATCTGGCCATCGAGAAAACGGGACAATAAAGTCGTAAAACGGAGACTGATAACTAATGGCGCATAACCGTTGGGAACGATTCTGGGAAATTACGTGCACCTTTAGTACAATACTACACTTTTTGCTCGTAATGTTAATTAGCTTACTACTCCTTTCGTTGTTGTCTATCGCACTCGGTGTTCCGGATGCTGCGAGCGCAGTAATTGTCCAAGTAAATCTTATATTATCTATATCATTGCTGTTAATACTCCTCTCAATGATTTATAAGTGTAGGAGTGTATATAATTGAACGGTGCTTTAGAGAATTTAACGAATGATATAGTCTCCGAATCAACTGATTGTACTTTAAGCGGTTGATGTCGCGCGATAACCGAATGAGTTAAGAGTGATCGATGTGTTGAAGTTTGCCTGTTCAAATTTACCAGAAGGGAAACTCACTGACGTACGCTCTTCTCGTCAACCGTCTTGCCCCTCTTGAGGAATTCGAGCTAAGTGAGGCAGCGGCTAAAAAACGAATGAAGTCCCACGGTTCTGAGTATAACTTACCCACCTTAGGGAAACGTACAGTTCGTCTATTAGATAGAAATATCCTCCCGGTGTATTAAAAATACTACAACTAGGATCCGGCATTTGTTCTAGCAAACCTATATAAATCTAACTCGATAGTAATACTCCTATATAACTGGCACTTTGGATATTATGTATGGATTTTTGATTATCTGGTGGAATTCAATCTAGAATGCCGAATCCTTCGTCGCGCATGAGATCAGCGACCTCCTCTGGATTCTGGTACGCATAGTGGAGTGCAAACTCTCGAGCATCGGTTTTCGAGACCTCGTCCGTATCGAGTTGCTCGGCGAGTTCACTCCGAAAGTTTGGTTCCTGCTCGTTGATCTTCTTTCTGACGTGTATCTCAAGACGCACATTTCGCTCGTCACCAACCTTGTTTCTTCGCACGAAATACGGATATCTCTCCCCGCTGCCATCGGAATCAGATTGGGAGTCGGTATTTGACGATCGATCTCCCGCCGATGACTCGCTGGTTTGACTGTCGCTGGAACTTAATTCGTCATCGTTTGTCGTTTCAGACTCGACCTGTTCTTCACTCTCTTCCTGGCTGTCGCTTCCGAAGTCAAGATTTCCCGACCCCTTTTTGAAGTTATTCATGCGGACGGTACCTCCGTTTCAGAATCATCTCGAAGGTCAATTGTTCTGGTACCTTTTCCCTCGATGTCGAGGACGAGTTCTGGATCGATCTCGATATCGAACGTTTCAGTTGCAACGAATCCGGCGAGTTCGTAGAGCTTCTGTAGTGTCTCTATTTCTCTCTCACGAATTCGTCGCTGTCCCGGTTTACTTACCATTTCACCGTCTTCTTCGTACGTTTTCCAGCGTTCTTCGATCACTTTGAACGCGGACCCTCGAGCTTCCCACATTGCATCCATCAAACTATCCCTATCACCGATTGCAACTGGCGTATCGAACGCATCTGTGTTTTCGAACTGTTTTTGATACTGCTGATGAGCGTTCGTTTGTCCGACACCCGCGGGGACGACGCAGGAGAGACCGATCTGGATGTCCAGTTCGTTCTCCATGTTTTCGACGAGTTCTTCCAATCCGTCCAGACTCAGGTTCCCTTTCCCGGCTGGCTTCACTGGCGCAACGAGCGTCCGAAGGCCAAATATCGCGTTGTACAATAAGTCCTCGGCTCGAGCGTTCGGATCGATTAAAACTGCGTCGTACGATTCGTGTAGCGACTCTTTTTCCCACAAGAGTTTGTGAAGGAGCTCGAATCGGGGGTAATCGTCACGGTTCATGTTTTGCATCCCCGTCTCGTAGGAGATTTTCTGCTCGAGATTGGATGTAAAGTCACCGAGCATATCGTGACTCGGAACGACGTCGACGCCTTCGGAGGACGTCTCGATCAGATCCTCGAAATCGCCGTCAGGCATCTCGAGGATATGTTTGACCAGATTGTCGGCTTCTGGATCGTGTCGCTGAGAACCGACGTCGAATAGACTGGTGAGATTCCCCTCCTGAGGATCGAGATCGATCACACAGACGTCTAATCCCATCCGCTTCAAGGCGACTGCCAGATTTGCAGTTGTCGTTGTTTTGAAGGTCCCGCCCGATTCCGAGTAGACCACGACGGTTATCATGTAGAGAGAGGGTTTTGACTACTGTCACATAAATCTGTGTCAGACGTTCGGACCAATTATCTGTAATGGATATCTGTAACTGGTGTCTGTTATGTAGGTCAAATCTGCAAGAAACCGGTGTATTTCGTTGTGACAGAGACGTTGTACAGATATCTGCCCAATGTGTTCGTACAAAATGTCTGTAACAGATAGATGTGGCAGATACTTGGTACAGATAACCAGAACAGCCGAACGATACAGGTGTTCTATACGAATGGCCGTGGTGAATCGCCATACTGCGCTTGATTTGGCTAGTTGACGGCACGCTTGATGTTGTAGTCGACACACATCAGAACGATTTCACGGAACTCACGATACCAAGATCGCGCACGCACGACGTCGCCGAGCGTGCGCTTGATCACCGAGAAGACGGTCTCGGACAACGCTCTCTGGCCGTAGAGAGTCCCATCGATCCGCGCGTTATGCGCGTGATCGATGGGACGGA
>JAOPKB010000035.1 GCA_025517485.1 Natronoglomus mannanivorans
GGTCGGATTCATCCCACGACTTCAGTCGTGGGCTTTCTCCTCGAATTTCTGTAATGGGGGGTCTACTGGGTGGGTTCCTCGCGGTCGGCTGTCCGATCTGTAACGTCTTCCTGCTCGCCCTGTTCAGTTCGTCCGCGCTCATGACGTACTTCGACCCGCTACGTCCCGTCCTCGGCGCGATTTCCGTAGCACTGCTGGCGGGCCTGATCTACGTCCGTCACCGGCGATCGTGTCCGACCTGTGACCCGTGAAGTCTGCGATTCGGGGTTCCATCGACCAACCGCCTGTGGAAGCTCGTGTGGCCTCGAGGCGTCGTCGAGAGCCGGGGGAGGTCCCGAAACATCGCCACATAGTATTGTTTAGATTGTGCAAAACACTCAAGTGTGACGGGCGCGTTATTCCAGTAATGACTGGAACAGAAGACGTAGAGGCGATCGACAGTGAAACCGGTACCCAGACGCCCGTCCAACTGGACGATGCGGCCGACTACGACGAACTCCTCGCAGAGCACGACCTCGTGTTACTCGAGTTCGTCACGTCGGGGTGTGGAATCTGCGGGTCGATGGAACCGGTTCTCGGAACGGTCGCTCGGAGCGCACCGGGTACGGTAGCGACCGTGAACGCTGGTCTCGTTCCCGATCTCACCGCCGAGTTCGGCGTTCAGAGCGTCCCGACGCTCGTCGTTCTGGCTGACGGCGACGAGGTTGCCCGTCTCGACGACGGCTTTCAGAGCGCGGAGACACTCGTGGAGCTGCTCGAAGTGCACGCGAGGGAGTAACGCGCCTCACACATCCCCCGCGTAGTAGTGTTATTTTGGGGCAATACTATCCTGCGGCAACGAGGTGAACCGGCGATTCAGTCCGCTCGGTCAGCAGTCTTCGCTCACGTCGTGTCCTTCTCGACGACGAGGTCCTCGAGGACGAGCACGTCGAGTCCCATCCCGTAGAAGTCTTTGAGCGCCTGTGCCGGCGTCCGAACGATCGGTTCGGCGTGATCGTTGAACGAGGTGTTGAGGACGACGGGGACGCCGGTGATGTCGGCGAACTCCGAGATGAGACGGTGATAGCGCGGGTGCTGGTCCTCGCGGACGGTCTGAGGTCGAGTCGAATCGTCGGCCGGGTGCAAGACGGCCTCGAGGTCGTCGGTTTTCTCGGGATCGACGTCGTAGGCGTCGATCATGAACGGCGCCGGACCGCCGTCGATCAGGTACTCCTCGGCGGCCGACTCGAGCATCGACGGCGCGAACGGTCGCCACTCCTCGCGGTGTTTGACGAATCGGTTGACCCGGTCGCGAGAGGCAGTGGTACGAGGATCGGCGAGGATGCTTCGGGCCCCAAGCGCTCGCGGCCCCATCTCCATTCGACCCTGGAACCAGCCGACGAGATCGCCCGCCGCGAGTCGTTCGGCGACGTATCGCTCGAGGTCGTCCGGTTCCGCGTACGAAATCTTGTTCGTCTCGAGGGTCGATCGGATCTCGTCGGTGTCGTACTCGGGGCCGAGGTAGACGTTCGTCTGGCGGTCGACGGCCGCCGGAGACAGCTGTGACCACCCTGCCCCGAGCGCGAGGCCCGCGTCGTGGGCGACGGGCTGGACGAAGACGTCGTCGACGAGCGGCGACTCTCGGACGCGTTTGTTCAGTTTACAGTTGAGCGCGACCCCGCCGGCGAGCGTGACGTTCGCCGTGTTCAGTCGCTCGACGGCCGTCTCGGCGATGTCGACGACGGTCTCTTCGAGCAGCTTCTGGGCCGTGTACGCGAGGTCTTTCTCCCACTGATCGAACTCGCCAGGAGTCGCGTTTCGCGGCCGTCCAAAGGCGTCCTCGAGCAGGGAGACGCCGTACCCTGTCCCCCACCGCTTCGTCAGTTCGGTGACGTCGTAGTCGACACCCGTGTCGATCAGGCTCCGGAAGACGCGTTCGATCTCAGGATTGTCCTCGCCGTAGGGTGCGAGCCCCATCACTTTCCCCTCGCCGTTGAACATCCGGTAGCCGAGGTACTCCGTGACGATCGCGAAGAAGAGTCCGAGGCTGTTCGGATGGTCGTACGTTCGCACGCGCTGGAGTCGGTCGGCGGCAGCGTACCAGACGACCGTCGAATCGTACTCACCTTTCGCGTCCACCGTGAGGACGACTCCCTCGTCGAAGCCGGACGGATGGAACGCGCTGGCAGCGTGACAGCGGTGATGTGGAATCGTCTCGATGGGTGGAACCGGCGTGCCGATCGACGCGAGGCGGTTCTCGATCTGTCGCGTCGGGGCGAACCAACTCCGAGCCTGGGTGACGAGGGTCCCCTCGAGGGCGGAGAGTTTCCGTCCCAGACCGGGAGCCCGAATCGCGTCGGTGAGATAGTGTGACGCGATTTTACCACGGAGTTGTGGATCGTACGGAAGGAGGATCCGGTCGAGATCAGCGAGTTCCAGTTCCCGATACTCGAGGCAGGCCCGGATCGCGTGTTCGGGGAACGTCTCGGTGGCGTGTTTGTCTCGAGTGTAGCGCTCTTCTTCGACACCGAATACGGGAGTTCCGTCTTCGAAGAGGACGGCGCTCGGGTCGTGTTGACCGTACAATCCGATTGCAGGTTTCAATGCGAGTAGATACTCCGTCATGATAGCTGGATAGTAATACCATCCGTACCGAGGCACAGAGAACATAAAACCCCGGTGGCGATTTGCTGAACCGGAAAATCGTCGACTATTTGGTCGTGTACAGTGACGACAGAGCCGTGCAGCAGGAGGGTAATTCGGAACCGGCGGCACTGTTTCAGGTCCTCGCGGACGACTACGCACGGCGGATCCTCGTCGCCGCGGATCGGGAACCGATGACTGCGAAGGCGCTCAGCGAGGCGTGTGATATGTCTCTCACGACGGTGTACCGTCGCGTCTCAGCGCTCCAGAAACACGACCTCGTCGAAGAACGAACGACGATCGGTCCGGACGGCTCTCACCGAAGCACGTTCGAGACGGTACTCGAGGGCCTTCACGTCGACCTCTCGGAGGGCGAACTGACGCTGACGATGGAGACACGCGACGAACTCGCGGACAACTTTACGTCGCTGTGGGACGACATTCGAGGAGAGAGATGACGACGATCGAGGCTCCGTTCGTACTCGCGAAGCTGATCACGCTCGCGCTGAGCCTCGCAGTCGCCTACTTGGCCTATCACGGCTATCGACGAAACGGCCGCGAACCGATGTTGTACGTCTCCGCCGGATTCGTCTTCATCGGCGCCGGCGCGATCTGTGAAGGGCTCATTTACATGCTCTTCGGGACCTCGATCGTGTCTGCCGGACTCATTCAGGCGGTGATCGTCTCGAGCGGGATGATTCTCGTGTTACTCTCACTGACGAAGTGAGCGCTCGCGGGTCGTAGTCTCAGTTGCTATTCGAGGTCCAGATCGAGCGGTCGAGTCCGGCACGACGCCACGCCCGAACAGAGAAGTGACTACGTATCGCAGGCCGAACAGTCCGTTCGGTGTCGAAGAACGAGCGCGGCGACCCCGAGTGCGAGCGCGATGACGACCGCCTGTGCGATGCCGACACCCAGTCCACTAGCGCCAGCGCCGCCCGTGACGGCGGCCGTTCCGGGCCCGACACAACAGAGACTCGCCAGTCCCGCGAGTCCGACCTGCGAGCGTCGGGATGCCGAATCCGAGTCCATTACCGAGGCACACGAGAACGTCGCACATATGATTTTGGGAACGGTCACGTGGACGACGAGACATCCAGTCGCGGTAGAGGACGCGGTCGTTACCGGGCCCACGATCGTGATCTCGCGTCCGATACCGTGTCGAATGAACCGACGTCGACGATAGTCGTACACACACTGACGATCGGAGTGTCTTCGGTAGCGTCGATACCGATGCCGATGGCGGTGCCGGTGCCGGTGCCGGAATCACCCTGTGCATCGTCCGTCGATCACTCGATTGCGACGGTTCGAGTTCGGCCGTCCTAGTTCGCGGCGCAGTTGTTCGGCCCGAGCTCGAGTTCCTCGACGTCACCGCCGGGCTGTTCTTTACCCCAGTTGATCTGCTTGATCTCGTTGTAGTTGGCGGGTTCGTCGGCGAGGCTCTCGACGATGGTCTCGACGAACGCCTCCTCGTCGTCGTCCTCGACGTAACTCAGGAGCTCGTTCGTCGTCTCCTCGCGAAGGTCGCCGAGTTCGGTCGCGAGCGGTCGGATCGATTCGTCGCTGAAGTGGCCGGGCAGGACGACGGTTTCGTCCTCGAGGTCGGTCAACCCCTCGAGGCTGTCGAACAGCTGGCTCGCAGCCGTTCGGATGGCATCTTCGTCGCCGTCCTCGAGGTCGGGGCGACCGACGCTGCGGAGGAACAGCGTGTCCCCCGAGAGAAGCGCGTCGCCGAATCGGAACGAGACGCTACCGGGCGTGTGACCCGGCGTGTGGATCACGTCGAGGTCTCGGTCGCCGACGGAAATCGTCTCGCCGTCCTCGAGTAGCGTCACGTTGTCGAGTTCGCCGGTGTCGTCCCGGTGGAGGTAGTACGGCACGTCGAGTTCGCCGGCGAGTCGGCGGGCACCCGAAACGTGGTCGGCGTGGGCGTGCGTGTCGGCGACGCCGACGACCTCGAGGTCGCGCTCGTCGGCGGCGTTCAGGTACTGGTCGACGTACTGACTCGGGTCGACGATCAACGCCTCGTCACCGTTGTGGGCGAGGTAGGAGACACAACCCGTTCCGGGCCGGACGATTTGAACGACGCCGTCGGCGCCGTCGACGTCGTACTGGCGGTGGACGCGGCCCCAGCCGTTCATGCCGTCGTCGACCGATTCCGCGTCGAACCCGTGCTCGCGGAGGAACTCCGCGGCCCGCGCCGACGTGATGCCGGCGACGCAGACGACCGCGATCTCCGTATCCGTCGGCAGTTCCTCGAGATGATCCTCGAGGGAGGAGTAGTCGTACGCCAGCAGTTCGTCGTAGATCGGGACGTTCGTACTCCCCTCGATCTGCCACTCGTTGTAGTCGTCTTCGTTCCTGACGTCGAGGACGAAGAGATCCTCCGTCTCGTCTTCGTGGATGCGGCGAGCGACGTCTGCGGGATCGAAGTTCGTATTGCTCATTACACCCAATACTATACATCCGATCGTAGTAAATCCGTTGGTCAGAAGCTGTTTCATTACAGTCCGAACGACTGTCCAGATGGTGTGAACAGAGACGTGGTACATGCGACCGATCACGGTTACCCTGTTAGTAACCACACTCGAGCGCTATCGCTGTCGGCTTCCAGACCGGATCGCTACTGCGTTTCCGCGTTGATCATCGTCCTCACCACTCCCGTCGCAGTCCGTCGAGGAGTCGGTCGACGTCGTCCTCGGTATTGACCGCGTGAACGGACGCACGAATCGCGTTCGGAAACGGGAGCGCTCGAACGACGATCCCGTCGGCGGACAGGCGCTCGACCGTCGCCGCCGGATCGGCGACGTCGATCGTCACCAGTCCGGACTCGGGCGTCGATGGACTGAGAAGTCGATCGTCGGGGACCTCGTCGGTCAGTCGACCGGCGAGACGGCGGACGCGGTCCTCGATTCGCTCCATCCCGATTTCGGTGATCACGTCGATCGCTTCCCGAAGCGCGACGTGCGGGGCCGGATTCGCCGATCCGACCTCGAATCGACGCGCCCCGGCCGCGAACTCGAAGGGATCGGCAGTCGGCGTCTCGACGCTCCGATAGCCGACCGTCCGCGGCTCGAATTCGTCGGCGACCGCTCGGTCGACGTGAAGAAACCCGCCTCCCCAGAGCCCCAACAACCACTTGTGACCGGCAGCGGCGACCACGTCGGTTCCCCACTCCTCGACGTCCATCGGCAGCTGTCCCGGAACCTGAACGGCATCGACGAGTGTGAGCGCACCGGCGTCGTGAGCGATGTCGACCAGTTCTGCCACCGGGAGTCGCGTCCCGTGCGTCCACGTGACCGCACTGAAACAGGCGAGTTTCGCGTCGACGACGGCGTCCGCGAATCGCTCGAGATCGAGACGGCCGGCCTCGGTCTCGACGACGCGAACCTCGATGCCCTCCCGTTCGAGACGCTGCCAGGGGAGTATCCCGGCGGGGTGCTCGAGGTCCGTTCGAACGACGACGTCGCCGGGCTGCCAGTCGATCGCGCCCGCGATCGCGTTGATGCCGGCGGTCGTACTCTCCGTCAGGGCGATCTCGTCCGGGTCGGCGCCGACGAACGACGCGATCGTCTCTCGAGTGCGATCGAACGCCCGAAACGCAGTCTCGTAGGGATCGTCTTCGACCGGTGCGTCGTACTCGTGGGTACGGACGAACTCGGCGGCGGCGTCGACGACGTACTCCGGACTCGGCCCGTGAGCGCCGAAGTTGAGGTAGGCGTCGTCCTGCAGTGCGGGGATGTCGGCTCGGAGTTCGAGTGGTGTCATTGTTCTTCGTACCCAGAGTTACGAACGGAGAGGATAATAATCTTGGGTCTACTATGCAATACTATGGGACACGCAGAACCGATGAGCGTCGAAACGAGGCGCCACTACGCGTCGTCGACGGCGGTCGCCCAGGCCTCCGGAAGACGCGTGTAGACGACGGCGTTCGAGACGAGCGCGTCGACGGTCGTGTACTCGTCGACGGCGTGGACGGTGTCCGTCCCGAACGCGAATTCGACCGTCGGAATTCCGGCGTTGCGAAGCGTTTTGGCGTCGCCGCCACCGGTGGCGCTCCGTCGATACACCCGCTCGCCGATCGTTTCCTCGGCGATCGAGGCCGTCGCCTCGACGAGTGGACTCTCGATCGGTTCGGCGGTACCGACGCTCCAAGAGACGTCGGTGATCGTAACGCCCTCGCAGTCAGCGACACACTCCCGGATTTCCGAGAGGATCTCGGTCGTCGGTACGCCAGCGGACAACCGAATATCGATCTCCGCGCGGGCGGACTGCGGAACGCTGTTGATCGCCTCTCCACCCTCGAGGATTCCGAGATTGATCGTCGGGGTCGCGAACAGGTCGCGGGCGATTTCGGCGCCCATCGTCGGCGTGTAGAAGGCGACCGACTCCTCGAGTATCGGCTCGATAGTGGGATCGATCGTCAGTCGGCGCGTTCCGAAACGCGCTCGCAGCGTGGTGATCGCGTCGTAGAGTCGGTCGACCGCGTTCATGCCGAGGGCCGGGCGCGAGCCGTGTGCTGCCTCGCCGGTCGCCTCGAGGGTCAGCCAGATGCTTCCTCGATCGGCGACCGTCACGGAGTGTCGATCGCGTTCGCAGGTCGGTTCGCCGATAACGCAGGCGTCGGCCTCGAGGCGACCGCCGTCCAACAGCGCCGGGAGTCCGGCCTCCCCACCGATCTCCTCGTCGCTGACGAAGGCGAACGCGAGATCGACGGGCGGTTCTGTGTCGGTCTCGACGAACGCGCGGAGGGCGAACGCCATCGCGGCCAGAGCACCTTTCATGTCGGTCGCGCCGCGGCCGTAGAGTCGGTCGTCGACGCGCTCCCCAAGGGGATCGAACGACCACACGCCCTCGTCGAACGGGACCGTGTCGAGGTGGCCGTTGTAGAGTAGCGTCCGATCACGCGTTCCCGGAAGCGTCACGAGGAGGTTCGGTTTCGCCGGATCGACCGCGAACCGTTCGGTATCGACCGACAGGGACGACAGAGACTCCTCGAGCAGGTCGACGATCGCGCGCGTGTCTCCGGGCGGATTCGCCGTGTCGACCGCCAGCAAGTCGAGCGCGAGATCGATCAGTTCGTCACGGTGGTCGGCGACGTACTCCTCGAGGGCGGGTTCGGACATCGTCACTTGAGCGTTCCCCCGAGGACTTTCGCCGCCGTGAGGACGGGATCCCAGACGGGGCTAAACGGCGGTGCGTACGCCAGATCCGCGTTCTGCAGGTCCATTACGGTCATCCCGGCCGTTAGCGCCATCGCGATCGTGTCGATACGCTTTGCACCCTCGCGACCGACGACGCTGCCCCCGAGCAGCGTACCGCTCTCGCGGTCGGCCACCAGCGTGACGGTAAGCTCCGCGCCGTCGGGGTAGTAGTGGGCGCGTGTCGGCGCCGAGATCGTCACCGAGACCGGATCGAAGCCCGCCTCGCGAGCCCGCTGCTCGTCGACGATCCCCGTCCGAGCGGCGCCGAGGTCGAACGCCTTCACGATCGCGGTGCCCGCGATCTCGCCGACCGGAGTCGGGTCGCCGGTGATCGTCTGCCCGATCGCCCGGCCCGCGCGGTTGGCCGTCAGCGCCAGCGGGACGTGGGCGGGCTCACCGGTCACGACGTGGGTCGCCTCGGCGCAGTCGCCGGCCGCATAGACGTTCTCGTCGTTCGTTCGCCCGTACTCGTCGGTCGCGATCGCACCGGTCTGCCCGAGTTCGATACCGGCTGCGTCGGCGAGTCCGACGTTCGGCGTCACACCGACGCCGACGATCGCGACGTCGGCGGAGACGGTCTCGTCCTCGAGTTCGACGGCGTCGATTCGCTCGTCGCCGACGAAACCGGACACGGCGGTCTCGAGGTGGAGGTCGACGCCCTGCTCGCGCAGGTGCTCCTCGACGACCTCGGCGACGGCCTCGCCGAACGGCTGGAGGACGTGGGGAAGCATCTCGTAGAGGTGGACGTCGATGCCGCGAGCCGACAGCGCTTCGGCCATCTCGATCCCGACGTAGCCACCGCCGACGATCGCGGCGGTCTCGGGGTCGTGTTCCGTGACGTAGCTCTCGATGGCGTCGGCCTCGTCCATGTCGTGGATAGTGAACACGCCCTCGAGTCCCAGCCCCTCGAACGGCGGTTCGATCGCGGTCGCGCCGGTCGCGACGAGGAGGTCGTCGTAGGGCTGTTCGTCGGTCCCGCCGTCGGTTTCGACGGTCACCGTCTCGCGTTCGAGGTCGATATCGACGACTTCCGCACCCGTACGCAAGTCGACGTCCCGTTCCTCCCGAAACTCTTCGGGCGTCACGGCGACGAGGTCGTCCAGCTCGTCCACCACTCCCTTGACGTAATACGGCATGCCGCAGGCGGCGTAGGAGACCCACTCGCCCTTTTCGAAGACGATCACGTCTCCGTCCGGGTTCTCGCGTTTCGCTTTGCTCGCAGCACTCATTCCCGCTGCGTCACCGCCGACGACGACGAACGTGTCGGTCATACGTGAGAATTGGAGCGGAGGCGCCTAAAGTATTTCTAGGAATTCCCAATACTATACAACCACAGGATAATACAGTCGACGGAGAAGATCTCGGGCTCGTGAACTCCGTCCGTACGGATAGCGGCGGATAGAGTGCTTGCAGTGCAACGATTCGGGAATCGACAAAGGCACGGGATACCCGACTCGCAGTCGTTCACTCGTTCTGTCCCGCAGTCACGATTCGGAGAGACGCGGGCGACACCAACTGAATCACGTTCCCGTTTCGAAAGTGTTTTCGTATAGGACCCAATACTGTACACGATAATGCTCCCCATCGATCCCGCTCAACTGGATCCGGACGACATCGGCGAGAAGGAAGCCATCCTCGAGATGGACCACGAAGACGCCATCGAACACGTCCGCGAGGTGTTCACCGGCGCCGGGTTCGGGATCCCCGTCGAGTTCTCGCCCTCGGAACTGCTCACCGAGAAGGTCGATGCCGACCGCGATCCCTACTACGTCCTCGGGGCGTGTAACCCAGCGGTCGCCGACCGGGCGCTCGAGGTCAGCGACGGCGAACTCGGCGCACTCTTCCCGTGTAACGTCGTCGTCTGGGAGGAAGAGCCCGGTCGACAGCGCGTTTACCACGTCTCGATCATGCGAATCGCCCGACTCGTCGGGATCGCACCGGACGACGACGAGATGGCCGACATCGTAGCAGAGACGGGCGAACTCGTCGAGAACGCCTTCGAGGAACTGTAACCATGGGATTCCACACGTTCGATGCGTCACGAGCGGACAAGCTAGAGCGGGCTGGACGACGATACCGCTTCCTCTCGGCGGAAGAGTTGCTGTGGGCGCTCTCGCTCTCGCCCGAGGACACCGTCGCCGACCTCGGCAGCGGGACTGGCTTCTTCACCGACGACGTCGCACCGCACGCCGACGAGGTTTACCTGAATTGAGGCGCTAAGGCCCCTTCCTCAACGAGCGACCGAAGGGAGT
>JAOPKB010000036.1 GCA_025517485.1 Natronoglomus mannanivorans
CGTCGGGTTGGCACAGGTCCGACCGACGTGTGAACGGGACTGGCCCGCTGCTGTCAAGGACAAAGTACTCCGCCTTGCGGGTAACCTCGATTCATACGCTCGAATCCTTCACAAACGCACTGGTGAGGCCGTTCACCAGAATCACGTTGTCGCCAGTCTCCCCGGGTTCCTCGTCGATTCTGACACCCCCGTCGATAGAGCATATGAAATCCTGAAAAACATCCTACGGCACCAGTGGGGAATCGAGGGATTCGCCGCAATCTACCATCCGTATAGAATCAAAAAGGAATACCGAGCAGATCAATACTCTCACGGTGGCGCTGAGGGTGAGGGGGACATGACGTGGAAGGATGTCCTCAGTAGCGACAACCCGATGCAGTACCTCAAATTCGAGCCGCATTTCCACCTTTTCTTCCCCGCTAAGCAAGGTCAATTCAGCTACTCTGTTGTTCCTGGTGTCTACAAGGACAGTGGATGGGTGTTTCATCGAATCGAGAAGGGTGGTGAAGACAACCACGTCTCCGTCGAGGACCTCGAAGATCTCGTTCACCAGCTCACATACTGCTTCTCTCACTGTGGGGTCAACGACTGGTATGCTGATCGTGATGAGTTGACTTCTCGGATGAAGGGTGAGTTAGCGACTGATGTCGAGTACGTCCCCGACGCGACGCAAGGCGAGGTGCTTGCGCACTTCTGCGAAGCGGCACCAAAACTGCTCGGAACTCGATTCGTCAATCTGAACAACGCGACGTGTGATGCCGAGGTCTCATCTGGGTCCCCGGGAGAGTCAGACACTGGCTGTGACTGCTCAGGCTCTGACGATGACGGCTCTCGTCACCCACTCCACGACGTTTGGGAGCCGGGAGCCGGCGTCACACCAACGACAACTGGCGGTGGTGGTGGTCCCTTCCCGAACGACGTCTTCGATGCACCTGCTCCCTCTGGCGGCAGCAGCGCCGACAGCAGCGCCGACACGACCACTGTGGCCGTCTCCACGTCCCAATCTACGGAGGCGACTGAGTGGCCTGTCACGGCCTCTGACGAGGACAGTAACTCCGACACGCCAATCACTGATAACCGCGAGCCGTGTGGTGGGGAGCTAAAACCGATTCGTCACGCCGAGTCTCGCCTCGACGATGATGAGTGGTGTCAGCAGGCCGAGTACGTTGCTGGCCTCCGTGATGCGTTCAAGGAGTGGTGTCGCCGGACTGGTGGTGACGAGAATCTCCCGTGGACTGATGGTGATCGTGACGGCGGAGAGGTGGTTCGAGACCCCGACTGAACTACGACTGGTGAGAGGCATCACTACCGTTTAGGGTTAATTTCGGGGGTCAAACGACGGCGATCTCGCAGTAACACCGGATTTCACCGCTTCTAATTATAACAATTCTTATATTTCCGAGAACTCGGTCGGAGGTTCTCGCATACTACGTTCTTTCTCAGCTAAAAGGGGGGTACCGCATTTCTCAGCGCTAGCACCTGCGGTGCTGAGCGGCGCGGACTATACCTCATCCTGCCTCCCCGCGGTCGCCGGTAGGGGGTGGGTCCGCCTCGATGTCGGCGTGGTGCTGGCATTCGCCCAGCGAGCGTGTATTCCACCGGTACACAGGGGTGAATCCTCTGTTTATCGATATTTGGCGTTATCTATGTGTCTGACATGGGATACTATGTATTCCGAACCGATCACGTAGTAATACGATGGTCTCTCAAGGAGACAAACAACAGGTAGCAGTTCGTATTCCACTGCGACAGAAGGCCGAGCTAGAGGCTGAGGCAGCAGAACGGGGTGTTAGCAGATCGGAATACATTCGGTCAATCCTCGATGACCGGCACCGTGTCGCCGCTCTCGAAGATCGTGTTGCAGTCCGGAACGACCGAATCGACGAGTTGGAACGGCAGCTGGCCGAGCGGTCACAAATCGAAGAGAAAATCGAGGACCTCCCTGACAAGATCCGTGACGGGCAGACGTACCAGGAGCGGCGTCAGCGGATGCTCGATCAGGCATCCGTCACTGAACGACTGAAATGGAAGGTGACTGGTGTTCCTGTTGATCGAGACGGGGATTAGAGCGAGTTCCGATCATAGGTCCTGGTGCGGTCAGATGCAGGCTCGTGGCACCATTCACAGACAACGTACCCGCAGGCATCACCCTCCCAGTCAACCGAGTGCGGGCATTCAGCAGCGTCGTCACAGATCACAGCTGGTGAGTCATCGAGCTTGGGCCAGCCAATCCACTCCTCACAGTTCGAGCAATACCACTCGTACACAGTGAGTTTCTCATCCGACTCCCGTTTTATCTCGTCCTCCGGGATGTCGATTCTCTGTCTAACGGTGGGTTCAGGCATTAGTGAGTAATTTGGGGACGTTGTTCAGGTATGCTTCTCTAATCCATTCCTTTTCGCTCCAATCATGTGTGTATGTATCGACAGTCCGGCTGTCTGTGTCTCCTCTGAGTGCGCCTACGTAGTCCTTCACCTCTCCGATGAGGACTTCTTCAGATGGTATCCTCTGCCGAAGCGTGGTACTGAACCAATGGCGGCACCAGTGAGGGCTTACATTAGTGGATTTTTGTTCACCAGCATGCCAATCATTGTTTGCTGACCATTCATTGAACTTATTTCGGGCAACCTCTGTGCTGTAGCGTTTCCCGATGAATCCATTTGTCTGTCGTAGCAGTGGGTTTGCTTTTGACGGAGATGGAGGGGTCAACGCTATGTACCACACTAATACCCTTTTCAGCTCTTCGTCAATTGGTATCGCCCGGTAGGAATTCGGCTTATTGCCGTCCATCCTCTTCTCACCATTGTGGGTCTGTTCCGCTGATATTGACGAATCGATGTAGATTGAATCTGGTTTATCACCTATTTCCTCACGCGGCTCATCCATTGTTTCTGCTATCGGGTGATCGAGGTGTACATCTCTGTAATCGAGATTCGTGGCCTCTGCTATTCTGATTCCCGTTTTTAACAGCAATACAACGAGCGTTAGCGTGAATGGATGCCCGGTATCCTGAATTGCTTTCTTGAGCTCATCAATCGGAACGCGCCGCTGAGTAGATTCTTTGTCGTACTCGAACGGCCCCTTGGCCAGGGCTGAGGCGTACGGATTGTGATCTGCTTCACCCTTCTCTATCAACCATGTCACAAGATTCGAGAGTTTGAGGACATACATCTCTGCTGTGACTTCCCCTATGTCCCTTGCTTTTAGGTACTCACAGAACTCTATGGCTTCTTTCAGTCCCACCTCCTCAACGGTGAGGCCCTCTCTCTCTACGAAGTCCTCTAGGTGTCCCCAAGCTGTATAGTAGCCGTCCTCTGTGCTTCCTTCATGCAATTGGAAATCAAGGTAATAATCGACGTATGATTCTCCATCTTCCCGACTTCTAATTGCATTCGACCGCCCTTTCATCGGTACACCTTCCAACCATCTCTCTTGATCTCTTCATCCTCATCAATGATGTCGAGAATATCATCTTCGATCTTTTCGACGAGTCCTTGTTTTTCACCGTCTCCTTCAATGAGTGGGATTGCCTCGTTTTTTCCACGAGGGACGAAATCACGCACTGTGGCGGCATCGGATGGATCTCGAACTGTTCCGACATTGCGTGGATCGTTTTCAACGATTGAGTTGAGCCCTATCTGAATGAGGCACCGTATCGTTTCGGACCGGCTGCTGAAATTGTACTCCTCTTTCACCTCGTCAATTTCGGACAGTTGTAGCTCCCCAACAGATGCTTGGAGATTCCGTTTGTCTGGGTCTGGGTGGGGGCCGATTCGTGTTGAAATCGCATCATCGCCAGGCATACACACAATTATGAATTGCCCACTTATTAACGTAAGTATTTCACACAAGTGCCAGAGTTGTTGTTTGTTCCAAACAGGACCCGTTACTTTCTCACACTATTCAAATTGTCAATTAACAAAAACGCGTGAAGGCGTCGGTGTCCGTCAATCCCCTTCAGTGTTATTTCGGCGCAAAAGCCACGTGACTTGGTTATTCTCCGTGTACTAAACACATCTTTGTGAGTGGAAACCTATTTACTGCACTGGCAGCATATATCAGAACAAGAAATGAACGACAACGCTCCACAGAAAATATCATTTAGCAAAAAAGTGGATGAACAAGGTCGGCTCGTGATCCCGAAGGAACATCGAAAGGCTCTGACGATCGAGGGTCGGTCAGCTCTGGTTCAATTTGAAGCGAAGAAGATCACCTATCTCGACGATGACGAAGATGGGGGTGATCAGTAGCTGACGCTGGTTGCGGCGAAGGTCAGGGGCCGTGGGCGCGGCCCCAAAACCGGGTTCGGACACGCTTTGGCGGGCTTGTCCGTCTGGTTCTTCGTCACCGAGCGCAATAGGGATTACGTCTGTCCTCGATGCGACTCGCTGACTCATCGAAACTCTCGGGGTGATCACCGTGAGCGTTGAGAATCTCGACGGTGACGGTCTTGCTGACCAACCGTCTATCATCTATGGGTTTACCAACACCGCTGACACCGGAGGCCTCCCTGGCCCTGCCCAGGCTCTCCTCGACGATACCCGAACCAACCATACAGAACCGGATGATGGCGACGTTGAAATCCGTGAACTCTCACGATCAGGGTGGGCGAAACCTGGGCTGTCACCCGGTGATGTCATTACCCGTGACTCGACACAATCTTCTCTCGACACTCGTCTCCCCGAGCTCGACCTGCCCGGCTCGGATGGCCTGTACCGTGATGACTGCGGTGAAGACATCCCCGCATTCGCCTGCCTCGGTGACGATAATCACGAGGGCTGCGGGAAACCCGTGTACGTCGGTCGGACCTGTGCCAACCCGACGTGTGAACGGGACTGGCCCGCTGCTGTCAAGGACAAAGTACTCCGCCTTGCGGGTAACCTCGATTCATACGCTCGAATCCTTCACAAACGCACTGGTGAGGCCGTTCACCAGAATCACGTTGTCGCCAGTCTCCCCGGGTTCCTCGTCGATTCTGACACCCCCGTCGATAGAGCATATGAAATCCTGAAAAACATCCTACGGCACCAGTGGGGAATCGAGGGATTCGCCGCAATCTACCATCCGTATAGAATCAAAAAGGAATACCGAGCAGATCAATACTCTCACGGTGGCGCTGAGGGTGAGGGGGACATGACGTGGAAGGATGTCCTCAGTAGCGACAACCCGATGCAGTACCTCAAATTCGAGCCGCATTTCCACCTTTTCTTCCCCGCTAAGCAAGGTCAATTCAGCTACTCTGTTGTTCCTGGTGTCTACAAGGACAGTGGATGGGTGTTTCATCGAATCGAGAAGGGTGGTGAAGACAACCACGTCTCCGTCGAGGACCTCGAAGATCTCGTTCACCAGCTCACATACTGCTTCTCTCACTGTGGGGTCAACGACTGGTATGCTGATCGTGATGAGTTGACTTCTCGGATGAAGGGTGAGTTAGCGACTGATGTCGAGTACGTCCCCGACGCGACGCAAGGCGAGGTGCTTGCGCACTTCTGCGAAGCGGCACCAAAACTGCTCGGAACTCGATTCGTCAATCTGAACAACGCGACGTGTGATGCCGAGGTCTCATCTGGGTCCCCGGGAGAGTCAGACACTGGCTGTGACTGCTCAGGCTCTGACGATGACGGCTCTCGTCACCCACTCCACGACGTTTGGGAGCCGGGAGCCGGCGTCACACCAACGACAACTGGCGGTGGTGGTGGTCCCTTCCCGAACGACGTCTTCGATGCACCTGCTCCCTCTGGCGGCAGCAGCGCCGACAGCAGCGCCGACACGACCACTGTGGCCGTCTCCACGTCCCAATCTACGGAGGCGACTGAGTGGCCTGTCACGGCCTCTGACGAGGACAGTAACTCCGACACGCCAATCACTGATAACCGCGAGCCGTGTGGTGGGGAGCTAAAACCGATTCGTCACGCCGAGTCTCGCCTCGACGATGATGAGTGGTGTCAGCAGGCCGAGTACGTTGCTGGCCTCCGTGATGCGTTCAAGGAGTGGTGTCGCCGGACTGGTGGTGACGAGAATCTCCCGTGGACTGATGGTGATCGTGACGGCGGAGAGGTGGTTCGAGACCCCGACTGAACTACGACTGGTGAGAGGCATCACTACCGTTTAGGGTTAATTTCGGGGGTCAAACGACGGCGATCTCGCAGTAACACCGGATTTCACCGCTTCTAATTATAACAATTCTTATATTTCCGAGAACTCGGTCGGAGGTTCTCGCATACTACGTTCTTTCTCAGCTAAAAGGGGGGTACCGCATTTCTCAGCGCTAGCACCTGCGGTGCTGAGCGGCGCGGACTATACCTCATCCTGCCTCCCCGCGGTCGCCGGTAGGGGGTGGGTCCGCCTCGATGTCGGCGTGGTGCTGGCATTCGCCCAGCGAGCGTGTATTCCACCGGTACACAGGGGTGAATCCTCTGTTTATCGATATTTGGCGTTATCTATGTGTCTGACATGGGATACTATGTATTCCGAACCGATCACGTAGTAATACGATGGTCTCTCAAGGAGACAAACAACAGGTAGCAGTTCGTATTCCACTGCGACAGAAGGCCGAGCTAGAGGCTGAGGCAGCAGAACGGGGTGTTAGCAGATCGGAATACATTCGGTCAATCCTCGATGACCGGCACCGTGTCGCCGCTCTCGAAGATCGTGTTGCAGTCCGGAACGACCGAATCGACGAGTTGGAACGGCAGCTGGCCGAGCGGTCACAAATCGAAGAGAAAATCGAGGACCTCCCTGACAAGATCCGTGACGGGCAGACGTACCAGGAGCGGCGTCAGCGGATGCTCGATCAGGCATCCGTCACTGAACGACTGAAATGGAAGGTGACTGGTGTTCCTGTTGATCGAGACGGGGATTAGAGCGAGTTCCGATCATAGGTCCTGGTGCGGTCAGAT
>JAOPKB010000037.1 GCA_025517485.1 Natronoglomus mannanivorans
GAGCGCTCGCGCTCCCCGAACGAAACGAACCCACCAGAGAGCACTGCCGCTCTCGGGCGGGTAATGAAAGTATGAATGGAGGCGGCGAAACGAATTTCCCAGAGGCTCGCGCACTCCAGTACTGACCGTAACGCAGGTGGGCTTATCTTCCGTGTTCGGAATGGGTACGGGAGGAACCCCACCGCTGTGGCCGCCTTAACGCCGATCGATGGAATCGAACCATCTTTCCCGGGACCATTGTCCCGGGAACCAGTATCGGTGGTCTGTCTCCGTGTCTACGTGTAGTCCAGTTAACGCCTGGACCCGTTTCCGGGTCCGTACGATCCATGCGTATGAATGGTGGCTCGATCTGTTAGTGCTCGCGGGCTTAATGCCTCGTTGCCTTGGCACGTACACCCCGAGTCTATCGAACTCGTCTTCTACGAGTGATCTCAGGTGGTATTTCTTTTTCAAGTGGGTTTCGAGCTTAGATGCGTTCAGCTCTTACCCCGTGGTGCGTAGCTGCCCGGCACGTGCTCTTTCGAACAGCCGGTACACCAGTGGCACCCATTCGTAGTTCCTCTCGTACTATACGAACGTTCTCGTCAAATACCGTAACACCCCCAATAGATAGCAGCCGACCTGTCTCACGACGGTCTAAACCCAGCTCACGACCTCCTTTAATAGGCGAACAACCTCACCCTTGCCTGCTTCTGCACAGGCAGGATGGAGGGAACCGACATCGAGGTAGCAAGCCACCGGGTCGATATGTGCTCTTGCCGGTGACGACTCTGTTATCCCTAAGGTAGCTTTTCTGTCAGCAATTTCCCGCATCAAGCAGGATAATTGGTTCGCTAGACCACGCTTTCGCGTCAGCGTCCGTCGTTGTGCCGGACACTGTCAGGCTTCCGTATGCTCTTGCGCTCTTACTCGGATCTCCGACCCGAGTGAGGAAACCTTGGGGCGCGCTCGATATCTTTTCAAGCGCGTACCGCCCCAGTCAAACTGCCCGGCTATCGGTGTTCTCCTCCCGGAGTGAGAGTCACAGCCACTATCGGGTAGTATTTCAATGTTGCCTCGGTGGCCCGCTAGCGCGGGTACCTGTGTAGCGGCTCCTACCTATGCTGCACAATAGCGGCCATGTCTCAGCGACAGCCTGCAGTAAAGCTCTATAGGGTCTTCGCTTCCCCTTGGGGGTCTCCAGACTCCGCACTGGAATGTACAGTTCACCGGGCCCAACGTTGGGACAGTGGCGCTCTCGTTGATCCATTCATGCAAGCCGCTACTAAAGCGGCAAGGTACTACGCTACCTTAAGAGGGTCATAGTTACCCCCGCCGTTAACGGGTCCTTCTTCTCATTGTACTGAGCGTTCAGATACCCGCACTGGGCAGGATTCAGTGACCGTACGAGTCCTTTCGGATTTGCGGTCACCTATGTTGTTACTAGACAGTCGGAGCGCCCGAGTCACTGCGACCTGCCTCGTTGCGAGGCAGGCATCCCTTATTGCGAACGTACGGGACTAACTTGCCGAATTCCCTAACGTCGGTTGTTTCCCGACAGACCTTGGCTTTCGCTGCCACGAGTACCTGTGTCGGATCTCGGTACGGACGATGTGCTCGTCTTTTCACGGGCTCCAGGTTGACTCAACTTTCGCTATCTCGCCATTCGTTCGCTTCGTGCCATTACGGCTTCCACGAATTTGGACGATTCGACCGGGCGAAAGCCCGGCTTGAGCGGCCCCAAAGCGTCGACTTTTATTGCACACCGGCACAGAAATATTAATCTGTTTCCCTTTTGTCTCATTCGAATTGCGGTGAGACTTAGGACCGGCTAACCCTCAGCTGATAAACATTGCCGAGGAACCCTTACTCGTTCGGTCGTCGGGGTTCTCACCCGACTAACGCTGCTACTATGACCAGGATTTTCGTTACCGCACGGTCCACACGAAATCTCTTCCGTGCTTCCGCCCGAACGGAATGCCAACCTACGGAATCACTCTGTCAAGAGTGCCGCTAGGTCTCGGTGGTGGACTTGAGCCCCGATCATTTTCAGCGCGCCGAACCTCGGCCGGTAAGCTGTTACGCTTTTCTTAGAGGGTAGCTGCTTCTAAGCTCACCTCCCGGCTGTCTAGGGCTCGGCACCACTTTCGATCGCACTTAGTCCACACTTGGGGACCTTAACCCAGCTCTGGGTTGTCTCCCTCACGGTACACAGGCTTACCCCGCGCACCGGACTCCCTGCGTCAAACGGCGTTCATAGGTTCGGAGTTGGACAGGGGGGCTCACTCCTCTCGGAGTGAGGTCCCCCAATCCGTCGCTCTACCCCATGAACTACCTCGGCAGAGGTCATGCTTCGACATGTTTCGGTTGGAACCAGCTGTTTCCGGACTCGATGGGCCTTTCACCCCTAGACGTAGGTCACGAGAGGGTATTGTAGGACACCAACTCTAACGGACCTCCACGTGCCTTTCGGCACGCTTCATCCTGCCCACGCCTAGATCGTCCGGTTTCGGGTTGTCCCCGTTTGACTCCCCGCGCTTGAACACGGTGGCCCTCGTCGTAAGACTGCGGCCATATCGGTTTCCCTACGCCTCCTCCGATAATCGGATTAGACTCGTCAAACAGGCACACTCCCTGGTTCGTTTTTCAAAACGTACGACGGAACATCGGCTTCCTGTGCGTTCTACTAGAGGCTCGCGCCTCGGTCGTTTTGCACAGGACCTTGTATGCCCCGTCGTTCTATCGCCAACTGATTTCACGCCCTATTGCACCTCCCTTCTTGGGGTGCTTTTCAGCTTTCACTCACGTTACTTGTTCGCTATCGGTCTTGAGAAGTGTTTAGTCTTCGCGGTCGATGCCCGCGACATTCACGAGGGATATCCAACCCCCGATACTCTGGAGCTGACTCGTTCAGTACTGATCGACACTACGGGATTGTCACCCTGTCTCATGCTCCATTCCAGGAGACTTCGTGTCGAGGTTCGTGAAGTGATCGTCAGTCCGAACACCACATTGCCCGTAAGGGCTTCGGTTTGGACTGTGTCGCCTTCATTCGCCATTACTAACGACATCGCGTTTGCTTTCTTTTCCTGCCGGTACTAAGATGTTTCAATTTCCGGCGTTCCCTATTGCGCAAAGCAATTGCAAAGAGGATTCCTATTCGGAGATCCCAAGTTCTTCCCCTCCATGCGGGTCCCTTGGGCTTATCGCAGCTTGGCACGTCCTTCATCGGCTCTCAAGCCGAGCGATCCACCAGCTGGCACAGTAGCCACGTTCTACGGATCGGTTACGTGTCGTACACAATGTACGACGTGTGACCCGGGAACGGGTCCAGTGGACGCCTGGACTACACGTACACACGGTCTCATTTGCACGCCGGTAGACGGCCGGCCTGCATTGACCCTTCCCATCCACACTTACGCGGGATGGTGCATCGGTTCGTCGGATTTGATCGAAAGTCCCTGTCCCACTTAAGGGACACGGTCTCGATCGCCTCCGAGACATGGACCCACAGGGATTCGAACCCTGGGCATCCTCCTTGCAAAGGAGGCACTCTACCACTGAGCTATGGGCCCACCCCACCGCCCTCGAAGAGAGCGAGTGGGGACTTACTGTTAGCCTTGATAGTTCTAAGGTGCTCGCTCGGCCGACGCGTCGGGCACCGAACGGACCGAATAGGTGGGCCAGGGCATCGCCCTGGTCCCGATCTGTGGAGGTGATCCAGCCGCAGATTCCCCTACGGCTACCTTGTTACGACTTAAGCCCCCTTGCGAAGCCCAGATTCGACCACCGTTGCGGTGGCCTCATCCGGACCTCACTCGGGTGCTTTGACGGGCGGTGTGTGCAAGGAGCAGGGACGTATTCACCGCCGTCTTCTGAACGGCGATTACTACCGAATCCAGCTTCATGAGGGCGAGTTTCAGCCCTCAATCCGAACTACGATCGAGTTTCGGAGATTAGCGTCGCCTTTCGGCGTAGCATCCCACTGTCTCGACCATTGTAGCCCGCGTGTAGCCCAGCACATTCGGGGCATACTGACCTACCGTTGCCCATTCCTTCCTCCAGTTTGGCACTGGCAGTCTCCTTAATGTACCCAACCACCACAAGGGTGTTGCTGGCAATTAAGGACGTGGGTCTCGCTCGTTGCCTGACTTAACAGGACGCCTCACGGTACGAGCTGACGGCGGCCATGCACCTCCTCTCAGTAACTCCAATAAGCTCATCACACTGATCTTCACAGTATACTGTCGGTGCTGGTGAGATGTCCGGCGTTGAGTCCAATTAAACCGCAGGCTCCTCCGGTTGTAGTGCTCCCCCGCCAATTCCTTTAAGTTTCATCCTTGCAGACGTACTTCCCAGGCGGCTCGCTTCACGGCTTCCCTACGGCACAGCGCTGGCTCGTAGCCAGCGCCAAACCTAGCGAGCATCGTTTACAGCTAGGACTACCCGGGTATCTAATCCGGTTCGTGACCCTAGCTTTCGTCCCTCACCGTCGGATCCGTCCTTCCAGAGCGCTTTCGCCACCGGTGGTCCGT
Organism: Natronoglomus mannanivorans; assembly: GCA_025517485.1. Lineage (GTDB taxonomy): Archaea > Halobacteriota > Halobacteria > Halobacteriales > Natrialbaceae > Halomontanus > Halomontanus mannanivorans. The sequence continues at coordinate 4,515 of JAOPKB010000037.1, forward strand.
CCAGGATTACGGGATTTCACTCCTACCCCAGACGTACCCTCTGGATCTTCCGGTCCCAAGCCACACAGTTTCCGTCGGACGCCTGCTCGTTAGGCGAGCAGATTTCCCGACGGACTTGCGTGGCCGGCTACGGACGCTTTAGGCCCAATAATAGCGGTCATCACTTGTGCTGCCGGTATTACCGCGGCGGCTGGCACCGGTCTTGCCCAGCACTTATTCCACCACCACCTTACGGTGGTGAAAAGCGAGGACTATATGCCCTCGCACTTGGAGTCCCCTTATCGCACTGGCGTGCAGTGTAAAGGTTTCGCGCCTGCTGCGCCCCGTAGGGCCCGGAATCTTGTCTCAGATTCCGTCTCCGGGCTCTTGCTCTCACAACCCGTACCGATTATCGGCACGGTGGGCCGTTACCCCACCGTCTACCTAATCGGCCGCAGCCACATCCTGTCGCGCCGGAGCGTTTCGAGCTCGAGCCAATTCCAGGCTTCGAGCCGTATGCACTATTAGCCTCAGTTTCCCGAGGTTATCGTGCTCGACAGGGTAGTTTGGCCACGTGTTACTGAGCTATCTGCTACGAGTCTGAACTCGTGCAACTAGCATGGCTAAATCGGACTCCAATAGCAATGACCTCCGGCAGGATCAACCGGAATGCTATTCCCCGGCAAAGCCGGGGAGTTGGCGGAGTATGATGTCATACTCACACGTAACTTGGTCCGTTCGGTGACACCGGTCGAATCGACCGATCGAGCGTCACCGAACTATCAAGGCTAACATCAGATCCCATCTTAACGGCGGACCGCAGGGGTGGAATCCTCATCTCCTTCGGACTACTTTGTAAGCCCCGAGGAGTACTTAACCCCTTCGAAGGCGAGCCCGGCTGACGGAGCGAGTTGAACGCCCCGTCGAATACGCGTTCTTTGCGTTCACATCCAAATGCCCTGTTATCCTTAAAGGCTTCGGATCGTGATCCCCGCCGGAAACCGCATCCGGCGTGGGGTTCGCGTAACCATACGTAGACACCCTCTACATATAAGGGCGTCGTCTTGGATTGGCCGTCAGAAGACGGCCGATGTCACGTCCAATCCGAGTGTACTCGCACACTTAAGGTCGTTGGATCGAACCGACGACCGGTGTGTGAGGGATGTGTATCAACCTCCGTGCCGGGATTCGGCCGGAGGGGACGTGGCCGCGTGGACCACGTCGTTCGCATTCAATACGAGGACCGGGTTAGTACATAAGGCCGTCGAACGAGTCTACCATCGGAACCCGCTACCATGGTACGGTTTTGCACCA
>JAOPKB010000038.1 GCA_025517485.1 Natronoglomus mannanivorans
TGGCTCTGTTGAAACCCTCTTCTTTAGAGATGTATTCACGTGAATCTACTGCACACTACACATGCTTATTGAACACCAGTGGGAGTTCGCTTAGTGTGGTGAGTTTACGACAACGTCTTTCTGCAGTATTGACTATTCAAAGTCATATTTGACCCAAGGGTATTCGGCACCATGACACGAAGTGACACTCATGGGAAACACATCCGAGTCTCGACCAATACTGGTCGCAGTTGCTAACCCTGACCACGCAGAGCAATTGGTCCGGACAGCTGGCGACCTTGCCCGGGTGACCGATGGCCTCGTGCAGATCGTTTCTGTGATCGCCAAACCGCATAACTCACCGTTTTCCCTGTATACTGATGATACGATTATTGAACAGTATTCGGGCACCAGCCAGAAAATACTCAACAAAGCAACTGAAGTTGCCCCTGACGATGTCACGGTAACAAGTGAACTAATCGTCGGCCGATCAACTGCTGATGGCGTACTCACAGCAGTTGAACAGACCAATGCGCGTGCGCTCGTCGTAGGTTGGCAAGAGCGGAAACGGAGAACAGATGCTGTCCTTGGTACTACTATCGATCGGCTTATTGAGCATGCACCGTGTGACCTCTATGTCGAACGAATAGGCCAAGAGGCGAACAGTGTCGATTCCATTCTCTTGCCAGTGGCTGGCGGTCCCCACGTCCGTCCGGCAGCATCCGTAGCGAAGGCGATTGCTGCTCGCAATGACGCCGCCGTACATGTTTTTTCAGTCGCCGCTACTGATACGGATTCCGAGACAGCACGCGAGTACATTGCAAGTGCAAAAATGAAACTCGAAGAAGCGCCTGGCCCTCCTATTCAGATGGAGCCAGTGATTGACGATGGTGACGATATAACCGAGGGAATTGTTGAGGCGGCTATTGACCATGATGTGATCGTTTTCGGAGCGACACGTCAAGGAGCCTTGCACCGCCGTCTCGTTGGTTCGGTTCCTCGCACAGTAGTACATCAGACTGACCGAACAATACTTCTTGCCCGTTCTGGTGATATTATTGAGAGCTCTGCGAAACGACTCTTGCCTTGGGTCTGATTTTCGTGACTGATTCTCAATTGTGAAGAACGCATCAATCAAATCGCCCTGTACAGAGGATTTACTCATCAGTGCAGGTGAAGAACTGTTCACTCACCGCGAGCGTCAGTAAGGGAGCGCAGAGCAAAAGGTTTGCACGAGTAGTGTACGTCTGGTCTGAGTCGTCCAGTACAGAAGGTATACCGCCCAAATTGGGCGAATAGATACAACAGTTCGGTGAGGCCTGCTATAACTTATCCGTCTACTACGGTAGTTATTTTACTACGACACCCTTATTATCTACCGATGGTAGAAACCCTACTCGCAATTGGGATCGTTGCGTCTATTTTTGTCGGGTTCAATATTGGTGGCTCATCTACCGGAATTGCGTGGGGGCCACCCGTCGGTGCTGGTATCGTCAAAAAGACGACGGCAGCAGCACTCATGACGTTTTTCGTCTTTCTCGGTGGGTGGACTGTCGGACGGAACGTGATGGACACGCTGAGCGAAGGTATCATCACGATTGATCTCACGCTGACGGCTGGCGTCGCTGTCCTCTTCTTCATTGGACTGGGCATCCTCATCGCCAATATCTTCGGCGTTCCCGTTCCAACGTCGATGACGACCGTTGGCGCGATAGCCGGTCTTGGACTCGCAACAGACACACTCAACTACGCGACCATTGCCGAGATTGTCTCGTGGTGGGTCGTCACGCCGATCATCGGGTTCTGGATTGGCGGGATTATTGGACGATACATCTATCCAGAAGTCAACCGACGGGTACAGATTGAGAAATCAGATGGCCCATTACTGACCCTCGACCGGGACGGAACGCTTCCGAAGCCCACGTTCGGCCCAAACACGACGTGGGCAGAACTCGGTACCACAGTAGTTGTGCTCGTTATCGGCTGTTACATGGCGTTCAGCGCCGGGGCAAGCAATGTCCCGAACGCTGCCGCGCCACTGGTCGGCGGAGTAGGCGGACTCCCTGACGATACGGCAATCATCATCGCTACGCTTGCGATTGGACTCGGTGGGTTCACCATTGCCCGCCGGACGATGGAATCTGTCGGGGGCGAACTGAGTGACATCCCGCTGCTCGCAGCCCTCTTCGTCATGCTCACAGCATCAACGATTACAACGCTTCTCTCGTGGATCGGGATTCCAATTAGTCTCGTGATGGCGACGGTGATGACAATCGTCGGGATCGGGTGGGGTCGTGCAACTCGCCCGATTACTTTTCGTGAGGCCGTTACTCGGGACACGGGCGAACCCGAGATCGTCCCCGGTGCAATCACCGCCGAAGAGATGGAAGGGAAACCAGCCGCGCCAATCGGAGAAGAGGAACCAGAAGAGGTGCTCAAGGCGGGTGATCTGTTCAATCCCCGAGCGATAATGAAATACATCTCGATGTGGATTATCGGCCCGTCCGTGTCTACGATCCTCGCCTACGGGTTCTTCATCCTCATCCCGGGAGTCGCCTGACACTGGGACTTAGGTAGCTGGATGACATCTCTTGAGATATGCTCTCACGAATTCTCGTTCCGATGGACAACTCCGAGCACGCTAGCCACGCGCTTGAGTACGCCCTTGAGAACCATCCCGAAGCTGATGTCACCGTCTTAAACGTCGTCGGCGTCCCGTCGATGATGATGGGGGAAGCGGTCGGTCTCTCCCTCGAAAACGACCTTGATGAAGCTGCCGCCGAACACGCTGAACCCGTTTTCGAGCGCGCCCGTGAAATTGCTGACGAGCGTGGTCGAGAGATCGACGAAATCGTCGGAGTCGGCCACCCAGCCCGGAACATTCTCGACCGAGCTGAGGATTACGATACGATTGTGCTCGGAGCACATGGCGAGGACTGGAAGCGTGCGACCCGCCGATTCCTCGTCGGGAACATCACGGAAACCGTGTCCAAACGAGCACCGGTTCCCGTTATTGTTGTTCATTAAGTCTCTCATTGCTTGCGATCACGCTGCCGATTGGAATTACTATAGTTACGTCTCGTGCGCTCGGACAGTGAGAACAGGGACAGGGGCTGATGCAAGGACTCGTTCCGTAACACTTCCTAAAACGAGACGATCTACTCCAGCTCGACGTTCCGTCCCCATCACGACAAGATCCACACCGTGCGATCCGATGTACTCTTGAATTTTGGTCGCTGGATCTCCTCGAAGAATCTGTCGCATCGTTCCGACACCAGTCGATGCTGACTGTACTGCAACTGCGTTCGTTGCCTCGCGCCCGAATTCTCGTACTGTATCCAGATATGCCGGTGCCCGAGAGATCGTGTCATCGACGACGTACACGGCGTGAACTCGTGCCGAATATGCGGCAGATAGCTCGATCCCGTGTGTAATCGCCGCCGCTGTACCGGGCCGTCCACTCGTTGGTATCAAAAACTCGTGAAACGTAGACCGAACGTTCGTGACGTTCTTGCTGACGGTGAGAACAGGCTGCGTTGCTTCCCGGACGACGCTCGTCGCAACGCTGCCGAGAACGAATTTGCGGAGACCAGTCCGTCCTTGCGTTCCGAGCACCAGTAGATCAATCCCCTGCTGGTCAGCATACGTAAGAATCTCTTGATGAGGACGGCCCGTCCGGACGGCCAACTGGACACCGACATCGAAATCACGGCCCTTTTGTTTCGCAGTTTGGATGATTGTTTCTGCTGAATCGGCGGCGTCGATAACCGATGTCTCCCCATTTGCTTGTTCAGCGTGCGCCCCAATACACAGGATGTGGACGGACGCATTGAATTTCGCTGCGATCTCAAACCCCTGCATGACCGCTTTTGAGGCCGTGTCGCTCCCGTCAGTCGCTAAGAGGACATCATCGTACATTACGGGTAATAAGACGCCTCCTTGTTTGATGCTTGGGGGAATTTTCGCATGAATTCATCCTCTGTGTTCAGCACCCGGTCTCTGCGATCTCCCGGATAAATCGGTCATCGATCCGCTCTCTACTTGGTCTGTACTGGTCGTTAGATTGCTTGGTCAAGATTGTGGACGAGACAAGCGATAGCAAGTTCACGGAACTGCTTCCACCAGCGTCGTGAACGGACGAACGCGCCGTACTTCCGCTTGAGCGTTGAGTTGACTGTCTCTGATTGACTTCGTTGGCCGTAGAGGTCAGCGTCTAAGCGTGCATTCCATGCCTTGTGAAGCGATGTGAACTCACGATGCTTGATTAGTGGGCGAATCTCGTGTTGACGGGCAAGCCGTCTGATTTTCTGGTCGTCGTAGCCTTTGTCACCGAGTAGGATGTCGATAGTCTCAGGGTTGCGTTTAATCAACGACGGAGCGATCTGGCTATCGTGTTTTCGTGTCGTCGTCACGTGTAGATCAAGGACTGCGTTCACTTTGGAATCGACTAGCAGTGTTACTTTGAGTTGCTGAATCGTGAGTTTGGCTCGTTTCGTGTAGTGTTTCGAGGCGTGACTACGGTCGAATCCCGAAGCATCGATCCCCGCAACGCCGTTGGTCGGGAGCAGTGAAACAGAGAGGTTGAGAAGCACTCGCCAGACGGCCATATCGAGTCTATCGAACGCTTTACACAGTGTTGATGGGGCAGGCAGTTCAGTGAGATTGATCGCGTTCCGAATACGGGGCATCTCGATGAGTTCGTCGAGAAGTGTTCGATACGTTGTATTCTTTCGAACTTTGAGACACAGGAGGACGATGTGCTGATGGAGCGTGTAGCGTTGCTTCGAGAACTTCGAAGAGTATCGAGCTACGGCACGTTGCGCTAACTGAAATGCTTCCTCGACAAACCGGAGCAACCGAGACTTTGGGAGGGACTGCATCTACTCAAACTACCGACTGAACCTGTAACTTACTAAGGATTTCAACAGAGCC
>JAOPKB010000039.1 GCA_025517485.1 Natronoglomus mannanivorans
CCTCCACCACGAGCACGTCATCGACGCCGCCCGGTCGGCGGCCGAGCCGTCGGTGGTCTGGTGTGAGAAACCCATCGCCTCGCAGGTGACCGCCGCCGAAGAGATGATCCGCGTCTGTGAGGAGACCGGGACGGAACTGGTGGTCAACCACTCCTTCCGGTTCACGGACAAACTTCAGCAGTTGCGCACGCTGATCCAGGAGGAAGATATTCTGGGTGATATTCAGTCGGTCAGCACGCAGTTCCGCATGGAACTGCTTCGCAACTCGACGCATTTGCTCGATACGCTCGTCTACCTGCTCGACGCACGCGCCGAGACCGTCGCCGGCCACATTACCGGCGAGAACGAGGCCGTCGACAGCCTCGAGGCGGGTCAACAGGTCGACGATTCGGGCGGTGGCGGCTTCGTCGTGATGGACGACGGCTCGTTCGTCACCATCGACTGTACGCTCCCCAGAGCGACCTCCTCGATGACGTTCAACATCATCGGCTCGAAGGGCAAACTCTACATGAACAACGACGATGGCGAGTGGCGCTACTGGCGACTCGAGGACGGCGACCACGTCGAAGAACCGCTGCCGGGAATCGAGGGCGCGTGGACCTGGGAGGACGACTACCAGCGGGCGTTCGCCAACGCCGCTTCCCACATCGTCGACGTACTCGAAGGCGACGCGGAAAACGGCTCGACCGGCCAGGAGGCGACCCGCTCGCTCGAGATCCTCATCGCCCTCTACCTCTCGCACAACACGGGTGGGCAGGTCGAGATTCCGCTCGCACGGCCGTTGCGCGACGTGACCGTGACCTCCTGGTGAGATTAGGGGGTATCGGAACGAGAACTGACGGACCACCCCGGAGAACGACCGGCCGGCGGCCGATCAATCGAACTGCGGCATCACTTCGTCGGCGAACAGTTCCATGCCGCCCGTCTCCGGGAAGTCGAGGAACATCAACTGGAGTTTTCCGAATCCGAGGTCGCGGATCTCCTCGATCTGCGTCGCGACTTCCGCGGGCGTGCCGATCAGCATGCTCCCCTTCTCCCGGGCGTCCTCGGCATCCTCGAGTTGCTCGTCCATGTCGGACTCTTCACCCCACGGAAGCGGGAAAATTCGATCGACGTACTCCTGGACCTCTTCGTCGTCCTCACAGACGAGCACGTGAGCGAGCCAGGAGCGCTCTACCTCGTCGGGATCGCGGCCCTCGTTCTCGAGGTACTCCTCGAACTTTCGAACCTTGAACTCGATCGGTTTGCCGCGTGCTCGAGCGCTGATCTCGACGTTCCACTCGTCGGCATGCTTGGCGACGAGGCGAAGCATCCGCGGACCGGCGCCGCCGACGACGATCGGCGGGTGCGGATCGGAGACTGGCTTCGGTTCGTTGAGCGCGTTCTCGATCTCGAAGTGTTCGCCGTGGAAGGTCGGCTCGTCCTCGGTAAACATCGTCTTGACGACCTGAATCCCCTCGTCTAACATGTCGATCCGCGTGTCGACGTCCGGGAAATCGAACCCGTACGCGGCGTGTTCTTCCTCGTGCCAGCCGGCACCGAGGCCGAGACGGAGCCGCCCCTCCGAGAGGATATCGACGGTCGTCGCCATCTTCGCCAGCAACGCGGGGTTCCTGTAGGTGATCGATCCGACGAGCGGGCCGATGTCGACGTCGTCTGTGCGCTCGGCGAGCGCGCTCAGGAGCGTCCACACCTCGTACTCCTCCGCGTGCGGGCCGAGCATGAAGTGATCCGGTGCCCACAGCCCGTCGATTCCGACGTCGACCGCGGTGTCGACGCCGTCCATGATCGTCTCCCGCTCGAGGGACTCCAGTAGCGGCGTGTCGCGGTGCACGCCGTCGCCCGCGTAGCACTGCACCATCCAATCGAATTGCATGGTACCTCGTGCACGGGCGACCGCAATAATAATTGTGAGTGAGACGCTCGTTCGTACCCTACCCGTGGAGGTCCTCGAACGTCCGGTGCGAGAGGTACGCTCGATCCCGGCGCGAGAGCGTCTCGACGGTCTCGATCCACGACAGGCAGGATTCGTAGTCGGTCCAGTCGTCCATCCACGGGTAGTCCGAGCCGAGCATGAGGCGCTCGGGACCGAACCACTCGAGGAGGTTCGTCACGTAGTCGTGGACGGGTTCGTAGGGCCAGCGTGAATCGCCGGCGGCCTCGGCCGACCGCGGCACGGAACTCACTTTCACGAACACGTTGTCGTGTTCGGCGACCGATTCGAACGTCGTCCACGGCTCCTCGTCGGGAGCGGTCGTCTCGTCGGGCCAGGCCATGTGATCGACGACGATCGTCGTCTCGGGGTACCGACCGGCGAGCGTCTCGACCTGTTCGAGTTGCTGGGCCTTGGGAAAGACGAAGATGGCCGTGTCGAGTTCGCCCGCCCGACGCCAGACTGTCTCGAGGCGGTCGTCCGTGATCCAGTCGCCCGTGCGGTCGACGTCGCCCGGGATTTCGCCGTACTCGAGGGCCGCGTGCATGCGGACGCCGAGCATTCGGGGGTGACCGGTGACCCGCTCGAGGGCGTCGCGTGCGTCGGCGGGGTCGTCGGGGAAGAACTCCATCAACCCGACGCCCCACAGCCGGTCGGGGTGGGCTTCGATACTGCGCATCGTGTACTCGTTGGCGCGTCGATCGCGTCCGTACAGCGGCGTGGTTACGATCACCGACTCGGCGACGCCGGCGCGGTCCATGTCGCGGACGAGGTCCTCGTGGGTGTACGCTCCGTCCCACTCCGGCGGGAGGAGGTCGGCTCGCCACGGGAGTTCCTGCGTGTCCCGACCCCAGGCGTGCGTGTGTGCGTCGATCAGCTTCATCTGTGACACTCGAGTGTTTCGAACGAGTGCCTCATAAGGCTATGTGTCGGTGGAGGCGGAGGCAGAGGTGGAAATGGAGGGAGTAGAGACGGAGGTCGAGCGAAGACGCGAAACGAGAAACGAGAAACGAGAAACGAGAAACGAGAACCGAGCACGCGTTACTCCGTGGCGTCCTCGAGCGACCAGACGTGATCCATCGTCGGGATCTCCGCGTCGTCGGTCTCGACGCCGCTACGTTTGTACTCGCCGACCTCGCGCTCCCACGCCTCGCACTCGGGATTGTCGCTGTACTCCTCGACGTAGCGCTCGAAGTCTGCGACCTCGAGGTAGCCGATCGAGAGATCGTCCTCGACGAACAGTTCGAAGGTCTCGACGCCACTCGCTCGCATCTGTTCGGAGACCGCCTCGGGGACGTTCTCGTGAGCCTCAAGGTACTCGTCGACCCGGTCCGGATCGAGGTGTTGGATCATCGCGACGCGGTCGTGGTCGGTGTCCTCAGTGACCATGAGTGACGATCACAACGAACCCACAAAATCGTAGTGGTTCTCGAGAACGAGTGAGTCGGAACGCCGTATGGGAGGTCGAGAAACGCCAACGAGAACCGAGAGCTACAGTCTCGGGTTCTCGACACCGCTCAGGCGAACCGCGTAGGCGTGCTCGTGGTCTGGTCGGGGTGGAAGTGCGACTTCGAGGGTTTCGCCTTCGACGGTCGTCTCGCACTCGAGTTCCCCGTCGGCCGTGAGTAACGCTGTTTCCGTCGGTTCGGCGTCGACGTGCTGTGGAACCCCAAGCGAGAGTTCCTCGCCGGGCCACTCGAGGGCGACCGCGTAGCAGTCGCCGTCGCGC
>JAOPKB010000004.1 GCA_025517485.1 Natronoglomus mannanivorans
GGCTCTTCGAACATGTGTGGATTGAATCCTCGTGTTCCGTTTTCGGGTATGTCATGTCTAGTATTAAACGTTTGGAACGCGAGCGGTGATTCATCCCCGCCCTACTCGCTCACGGCTCCGCTATTCGCTCCTTGAGGACGCGGCATTCTCGCCTACTTTCTGGTAAAGAGTAACACACCGGCTACTAGAGCGGCGACGACTCCCGCACACAGCGCAGTAGCGAGGGTCCCAGCCACGGGACGGTGCCACTCTCGGTTTGTCTGTTCCCACGCGGTTTTCAATCTGCTTCCCATTGTCGTCTCTCGAATCATCGATGTCGTTTATCACATACTATCGTTCCGATGGAGAACGAACCGACTCTCTTTTCGACGGCGTCTCGAATCGGTCGGAAACCGTATCGAGTCGCGACCGAAATGATTCCGTCGAACGTCTCCTCGAGTAAGATGGTCTGCTATCTGTCGTTTCCGGCGCACCTGTGACCCGTCGGCGAGGACGCCGGAACATCGGGACAGCAAAATGCGCGAGTTCTGACACCCTCTCCGGATCCGTTATCCCGACACGTCCTGCATCGCGTATCCGGCACCGACCGCGACGACCGCGCCGCCAGCGAGCACGAGGAGTCCGGGTGCGAACGATCCCGTGAGGTCGTGGAGCGTCCCGATGAGTACCGGGCCGAGGAAGCCGCCGATCTCGCCGACGGCGAAGACGAAGCCCACGGCCGTCCCCGTCAAACGAGCGCCGATCCCCTCGAGTTCCGGCGGAATCGCCCGGATCAGCGGTGAGAGCCCGCCGACGCCGAACCCGGTGGCGACGACGCCCGCGGCCATCAGTAGCCCAATCCCGCCCGCGAGCACGCCCGCCAACCCGACGAAGATGACACAACCGCAGGTCATCACGGCCGCCCGCCGGGCTTCGAGACGATCTGCAACCGTCGGGACGACGAGGATCCCGACGACGTTCGCGCCGATGAGCAGGCTCGTCGCCTGTCCCGCGGGGCCGGGATCCATTCCTCGCGACTCGAGGATCGTCGGGAGCCATCCCTGCATCCCGTGGATGACGAGGAGGTAGACGGTCCCGACGACGACGACCAGCCGGAGCTCACGGTGGGCCAGAATCGCCCGGATGTCCCGACTGATCGAGTTCGACGCGAGCGTCGCGTCCTCGCTCCGTTCGTGTTCGGGCGTCGTTCCCTCGAGCGAGAATACGCGAGCAGTGGTGAACCAGACGACGGCGTAGCCGACCGCGAAGACGCCGCTCCAAAGAAAGAGGGGGCGCCAGCCGCCGAGGAACGGCCCGATCACGGGGCGGCCGATGGCGAACGCGCTCGCGGTACCCGCCGCGGCACCGACGAGGTAGATCGAGGAGGGAAAGCCGGTTTCGGCGGGTGGAAAGAGAATCGAGACGAGTTTCGGCAGTCCGAACGTGATGACGGTCGCGCCGACGCCGATCAGGAGCGTACACGCCAGCAACGACGGGAACCCCGTCGCGAAGCTGCGCCCGATCTGTGCGAGACCGAAGATCAGGAGTCCGGCCGCGAGACTGTAGTCTAACCCGATCCGGTCGACCGCGACGCCCGTGAACAGCGCGAGCGGGATGTAGGTCAACGGGACCGCGCCAGCCAGAATACCTGCCTCCGTTCCCGTCAGCCCCACCTCTTCGATGACCACCGAGAGGTACGCCGGGAGCGTGAACCAGATGAACGTCAGACTGGTGTAACTCACCGTCGCCGCTAGAACGAGTCCGTACGCCCGCAGCGTCACCTCGCCCTGCTCGCTCATCCGCCCGAACGGTCACGAGAGAGGGCCATAAGTGCACGCCATCCGGCAGGGAGTAGGCGGTCCGTACCAATCGTTGCACCCGTCGCTATCCGCCAGCGTCCGTCCGATCGAGACACCCTCTCCCTGTCACCTGTTCCCACTGGCCTTCTAAGCGTCTCGACGTCGTTCGACGACTGGTATGATCAGACGCGGAACGCAGAGTGAACTCGACGGTGTCGACGTGGCCGGACCTTCGGATGCCCAACCGATCGTATTCGTTCACGGCGCGATGTTCACGCGGACGATGTGGGCTCCACAGCGCGACGCACTGTCCGACGAATTTCGGGTTATCGTGCCCGACCTTCCGGGGCACGGAAGCCGCTCCGAGAGTCAGTTTCGACTCGAGCCGGCCCTCGAACTACTCGACGAGGTCGTCGAAACCGAGGCCGACGGCAACGCGATTCTGGTCGGCCTCTCGCTGGGGGGCTACGTGTCGACGGCGTATGCAGGCCGGTACCCCGAGAAGGTCGACGGGCTGGTGATCTCGGGATGCTGTCCGAACCCGGTCGACACCATGGAACTTCTGACGCGGGCCAACGGTGCCCTCTCGCGACTCGCGACGCGAAGCGACCGCATCGAACGGGGCGTCGAACGCCTCGGAAAGCGGTGGGTCGAGAACCGCGACCTACCGCGAGACGTCGAACGCGAGATAACCGACGCCGGCTTCTACCCGAAGCAGTTCGGCGAAGCGGGAGCGGCTCTCGCCGGCTGGGACTTCCGGGCTGCGTTCGCCGCCTACCCTGGGCCGACGCTGATACTCAACGGTGAGCGGGATCTCGTCCTGCGCCGGGGCGAGAAACACCACGCCGCGGCCGCCCAGGACTGCCAGATCAAAATCATCGCGGGGGTCGGCCACGTCTGTAACCTGCACCGACCGACGGCCTACACGGACACCGTCCGGACGTTCGCTCGGCGGGCGGTCGCCGAGTATCCCCGGGGGTGAGCATTGTGCAAAACCACGACCACGACTACGACCACGACCACGGCCACGTCCACGCCCACGGTGACCGCTGATGGCTCGCGCACTCGTCTGTTACGGCTCGAGCGAGGGCCAGACCGCCGCCGTCGCAGAGCGGATCGGCGACGTGCTCGACGACCACGACCACGAGGTGACGCTGGTCAACCTGAAACACCCACCTGACGGATTCTCGCCGTCGAACTACGACGGCGTAGTCGTCGGCGCATCGGTCCACGCGGGGAGCCACCAGCCGTACGTGGCCCACTTCGTCCGTGACCACCGCGAGGAACTGTCTCAGCTCCCCTCGGCGTTCGTCTCGGTGAGCCTTTCGGCTGCTCACGCCGACGAGGCCGAACGCGCACCCGCCCGGGAGATGCTCGAGGCGTTCCTCGACGAGACGGGCTGGGCGCCCGACGAGACGCTCACCGTCGCGGGGGCGTTGAAGTACAGTCAGTACGGTCTCCTCAAGCGCTTCGCAATGAAGCGCATCGCCGGGAAAGCGAGCGGCGACACCGACACGTCCCGGGACTACGAGTACACCGACTGGGAAGCCCTCGAGGCGTTCGCCGACGAGTTCGCTGCGTTACTCGAATCTTCGCGCGAGGAGTGAGGTCGAGCGCCGCGGAAGCGATTACGGCGACTCCGACCGCGACCGCGGCCGATCACGCGTTTTATTTATCGGACGGCGAGTGTCTGGATTATGGCACTCTCACACGCGGACGTGCAGGCGATCCAGCGACTCAAACACGAGTACTGCTTCACGATCGACGGCGGCGAGTACGAGTCGTGGGCCGGCCTCTTCACCGAGGACGGGCGGTTCATCCGCGACAGCGGCGAGACCTTCGAGGGCTACGACGAACTCTACGCGTTCGCCAGCGAGGGGTTCGACGACGCGTTCGACCACTCCGCGCACATGGTGACGAATCCGGTGATCGACGGTGGTGATGGAAACAGCGCTGCAGGCGAGGGCGACGACGTCGCCATCGGTCGGTGGTACCTGCTCCTGTTCTACCGGCGCAGCGACGGCGACGTCGGCTGGACACAGGCCCGCTACGACGACGTGTTCCGCAAGATCGACGGTGAGTGGCAAATCGCCGAAGTCGACCTCACCTACGGCGTCACGCGCGACGACTGACGCGGTCGATTCGGCGGTGGTACCGTATTCGGTTCGAACAGATGGCTGAGCACCGGGCGAACTGAGGGGTGAGCACCGGGCGAACTGAGGGGTGAGCACCGGGCGAGTCGACTCGAGTGCGGACGGTCGACCTTCGCATCCGACGGATGTACGGCCTGCAAACCCGTGGGGTACGCTATACTGTGCTGGTGTCGTCGATGCTCACAGAGTCTCCTATGATTGTGGTGTCCAGCGACGGCGGTCGGCCGGTCGGAGACGATACCCGGTCCGGTCAGACGGGAGTACAGCATCGACGGCACGCTCGAGGGCGCAACCGTAACGAGGCGCCCGACCCGAATCGCTCGAGCGGGTCCGTAGCCATGACCGTGCCCGCGCCCATGTCCGTGACCGTCAGCGGCGACGATGAGAGTAACGTTCGAATCCGAACGCGGGTGAGCCGCTCGTGACCGACCTCGGCTACCACGCGTCCCACGAACAGTTCGCACCCAGCGAACTCCTCGAGTGCGTCCAGCTCGCCGAGGAGAACGGGTTCGATCACGCGCTCGCCTCGGATCACTTCCACCCCTGGAGCGAGCAACAGGGCGAGTCGGGATTCGTCTGGTCCTGGCTGGGATCGGCCCTGGAGGCGACGGAGTCGATGACGTTCGGCACCGTCAACGCCCCCGGCTACCGGTATCATCCGGCGATCATCGCACAGGCGGCGGCGACCCTGCGCGAGATGTACCCCGAGCGGTTCTGGCTCTCCGTCGGGAGCGGTCAGCTGCTCAACGAGGGGATCACGGGCGAGAACTGGCCCGTGAAGGCGGATCGAAACGCCCGTCTCGAGGAGTGTGCCGATATTATGCGGCGACTGTTCGATGGCGAAGAGGTGACCCACGACGGTCACGTCACCGTCGAACGAGCCCGGCTCTACACCCGATCCGATTCACCGCCGCCACTGATCGGTGCTGCACTCTCGGCGGAGACCGCCGAGTGGCTCGGCGAGTGGGCCGACGGCATGATCACGATCGCGACCCCGGACCACGAGGCGGTCGCCGAGCGCGTCGAGGCGTTTCGCGAGACTGCGCCGAAGAAACCGGTCTACCTCAAGGTCCAGCTGTCTTACGACACCGACGAGGAGTCCGCACTCGAGGGGGCGACCGAGCAGTGGCGGTCGAACTGCGTGCCGGGACCGGTGACCCAGCAGCTTCGTACGCCCGAGGAGTACGACGAACTTGGCGAGGAGATCAGCGAGGATCAGGTCGCCGAGAACGTGCGCGTCTCCGCTGATCTCGCCGAACACCGCGAGTGGCTCCGCGAAGACCTCTCGCTCGACGTCGAGAAGGTCTTCTTGCACAACGTCAACCGCACGCAGGAGTCGTTCATCGAGGACTTCGGCCGAGAGGTGGTTCCCGAACTGGAACTCGAGTGATCCTCGTGGCTGTCACCCTGCTCGACCGTGGGCGCTCATCCGATCCACTCGCCGCCGATGTCGCTCGCGACGCGGCCGCGCCAGCTCTCGAACGCGACTCGACACGTCTCCCGGTCCTCGACGTGTCGGATGAACGCCGAGCCACCGTTGGCTAGCGACGTCTCACAGAACGGACAACGTTCGGGAGTGTCCCACGCTGTTCGAGGATCGGTCGCTCCGGTCTCTGGTTCTGGGTCGGTCATCGTGATCACGACGCTCCACTGGTCTGCAGTTGGCCGCCGCATTCGGGACAGCTCGCTCGATACGAGAGTGGATGGACTTCGGTCGCACACTCTCGACACCTGTATCGATCTGTTTGTCTATCCATTCTCTGTTCACCTCGAGAGTGCGGTCAATGTCCACTCTAATAAGTATATTGTGCCTGTTCACCGTGGTGAAAACGAAAGAAATTGGCCAGTCAGTCGGATCTGCAGTGTCAGATCGGGGGTGAGGGTCGAAAACGAAAGCGAAAGCGAAAACAAAAGCGAAAACGAAGACGAACAGCCGACGCAGAACTCAGGAGTGAGAGACGCTCGAGCCCTCGCCAGCCGACGGCATCGTGTCGATGAGGTGGACGTAATCGTCCAGCGCCAGTGCGAATTCGCGCTCTCGAGTCGACGGGTTGTCGATCCACGAGAACTCGAACTCGGCGCCGGTCTCCTCGCCGTCGCCGGTGACGGTGTGAGTCCACTGGTCGCGCGGTTCGTGGACGGTCGTGTGGAAGAAGTGACGGACGTATCGACGCGGCGGCGACTCGCGGCGGGTCCAGATGTCGCTCGCCAGATGCTGGGTCTCGCCGACTGCGCCGAGCCCGCTCTCTTCGACGATCTCACGGAACACCGCCTCGCGGGGGGTTTCGCCGTCTTCGATCGTTCCCTTCGGAATCTGTAGCCCGTCGAACTCCGGCCCCTCGAACACGAGGAGCTCACCGCTGGCGCGGGTGATGTACGCGCACGCCTTCTGGACGTACGTCACCTGTTGTTGAGACATGTTGACACATTGTTCAACGTCCACCATTAAAACGTTTTCAGGGAGGTGAATTAAGGAAGTTAAGGTGTATACACGTCTTCAGTGGCCAGCCAGCGGCGGTCTCGGGTTCGATCGGCGTTCGCACCGCCGGAAACTCCGTCCCAGTGTTTATGGTTCGGCGGGAACTCCCCTAGAGACAGATGACTATTTCCGAGGGTGACTCGACGACGTTTGCGTATACCGGGCGACTCGACGACGGGACCGTCTTCGATACGTCCCAAGGCGAGGTTGCGGAAGAGATCGGACTGGCAGCCGACCAGCCCGACCGCACCTTCGAGCCGCTGACGGTCGAAGTCGGTGCCGGCCAGCTCATCGAGGGTCTCGAGGACGCCCTCGTCGGACTCGAGGACGGCGCGGAAACGACCGTCGAGATTCCGCCCGAACAGGGCTACGGTGAGTACACCGACGACCGGATCTCCGAGTACGGTCGCGAGACGTTCGACGAGGCGATTCCAGAGGACGACGTCACCGAAGGCATGGTGATCCAGACTCAGCAAGGCGGCATCGGCGACGTCGTCCACGTCGACGACGAGTCGGTCCGCGTCGACTTCAATCACGAACTGGCTGGCGAAACACTCGAGTTCGAGATCGAAATTCTGGACGTCGAATAATGGGACTCTTCGAAGACCTGGGTGAGCGCGTCGAGCGCTTCAAACAGCAAGCCGCCGACGCCTCGCGGGAGCAAGCCGACTACGTCTGTCGCGCCTGTGAGGAGCCCGTATATACGGCCCAAGAGGAGTGTCCACACTGCGGACGCGAGGCTGTGGTCGCGGTCGAACGAGAGTCCGGGTCCGTCGACGAGTCGAGCGAGGAGGTCGACGCCTCGAGTGGCGCTGAGCCGAGCGATGGTGCGGGCGAAACCACCGACGCCAGTCTGGACGTCGAATCGGACGAGACCACTGATATCGATACCGACACCGATACTGATTCGACTGCCGAACCCGAGACGTCCGAACTTATCGAGGACGCCGAGTCCACCGATTCGTCGGAGACGGGCGAACAGGCGGGCGCTGACGACGGTGGATCGGAGTCAGAGCCAGACGCCGACGCAGAGTCAGACACGGACACGCCCTAGTTCTCTCCGGTTACTGCCTCGAGACAACCTGAACGACTTCAGTCGGCGACGATCGTGGGATTGTCCTGTTTGGGGTCGAATTCGAATTCGGGTTCGGGTTCGGGATCGATCGTCACGAGAGAGCGGTTTTCGGTGTCGGTCGCAGTCTCGGAGTCAGAGTTGGAGTCCGTCTCGGATTCGGACTCCTCGATCACGTACCGCTGGCCCAACATCGGATCGAGTAGCGCGTCGACCGATCCCCTGTCGTCCCGGAGCACGGGGACGTCGTCGGTCGCCGTAGACTCGATGTAGGTACCTACTTCGTCGCTCAGGTCGATGCCGATGTCGCGCTCGTCGTTACGTGCCTCGAGGTCGGTCTGCGTGAGCCGGTCCCCGTCTTTGGTCGCGACGAGTTCGATGTTCTGGACGACGTTCGCACTCGAGGTGCGGAAGGCGTAGACCTGCGGGAAGACCTGTTCCATGGTCTTGTACTCTGCGCGGTAGAAGTCGGACGCCGGGCCGCTGGGCGCCGAAATCACGTTCGCGACGAGGACGCCGTCGTCGTTCAGGCGGTCGTCGACCTCGGTCATGAATTCCTCGGTGGTCAGCTCGTGGGGAACCTTGTCCATCTTGTAGGCGTCGAGGACGATCGCGTCGTAGGTGTGGTCGGTGTTCTGGAGAAACATCCGCCCGTCCTCGTTGTAGATGTTCAACTGGTCGCTCTCCTCGACGTCGAAGTACGTCTCCGCCGCGTCGATCACGTCCGGATCGATCTCGACGACGTCGACGGTCGCGTCGTACTCCTCGATGAACCGCGTCGGGCCGGTGAAGCCGCCGCCGCCGACGAAGAGGACCCGCTCGATCTCGTCCGGATCGTCGTGGAACAGATAGGGCATGTGGAAGTACCGCGTGTAGTCGAAGACGTGTCGGTTCGGGTTCTGGAGGTCCATCGCACTGTGGCGTTTTCCGTCGAGGTACATGGTCCGAGTGTCACCCGAATCGGCGACCGTCAGCTCCTGATAGGGCGTCTGAGTCTGGTGGACGACCTCGCCTTGGACGGAGTAGCCGGCGGTGCCGCCGGCGGCGGCACCGACGAGTAGGATGACCACGAAGAACGCGCCGATCGTCGGTTTCCGCGAGGGTTTCGGCAACTCGAGGGCGATCGCCGTCACGACCAGCAAGATCCCGAAGAGGAGCCCGATCTGGTCGATCGAGAGCGACGGGATGAGCAGGAACGTCGTCGCGAACGTGCCGACGATGCTGCCGATCGTCCCCAGCGCGTAGACGTGACCCGAGGCCTCGCCGATCCCCTCTTTCTGGGAGAGCTGAGCCGCGTAGG
This sequence comes from Natronoglomus mannanivorans, assembly GCA_025517485.1. Taxonomy (GTDB): domain Archaea; phylum Halobacteriota; class Halobacteria; order Halobacteriales; family Natrialbaceae; genus Halomontanus; species Halomontanus mannanivorans. The sequence continues at coordinate 8,783 of JAOPKB010000004.1, forward strand.
GGCTGATGAACCCGAGGAAGTACGTCGGCGGCCCGAACATGATGATGATCGCCGGCAGCGAGGCGTACCGGGGTGGCAGGTTGATCGTCGCCGTCGTCGTCAGGAGGGCGTCTCTGGCGAACAGCAACACCGCGACGTAGGCCGCGGTCGCGATGAACAGCCACGCCATCTCCCGGTTGGTCGCTCGAGCGGCACGTTTCCCGCCCTGATGGTAGCCGAGGCTGAGTGCGGCGAGGAAGATGCCGATGATGCTCCCCCAGGTGTAGATACTGCTGCCGAACTGTGGGGCGACGATCCGGCCGGCGAGAATCTCCAGCCCCATACTGGCCACGCCCGAGATGAATACCGCGAGTTCTGCTTTCGTCAATCGGGGGACGTGGTCTGGAAGTGTCCGCATCTATCCCGCGCCTAAGTGCAGTGCGTAATTAACTCTTGCAGGTTGGCCGTCCCCACCGCCGGTCCAAGCCAACAGACTCATACCCGTTCCCGTTCCGGTCGCACTCGAGTGAGACGTAGTTCCAGCCTTCCGATGGATAGAAACGAGGTCGCCGACCTGTTGACCGAGACCGTCCACCAGTACTTCGACCGCGTCGCCGGGCCCCTCCTGTTGCTGTACCTCTTCGTCGTCCCGTTCGCGATCACGCAGTTTACCGCGACGACGGTCGACGACCTCCGGACGTTACAGGGAATGGCCTCCATCGTTTTCGGACCGCCGATCCTCCTGAACTGTCTGGTGATGTACGGCTGGCTCGTCGCGGATCTTCTCAGGGATTCCGACGTTCACCTCTATCGAGCCGACATCGAGAAGTGAGTCGGTCGATAGGACGTCGAACGGTTGATCACGATCGATCCCTGAACACGCGTGTGAACCTCTCGATCGTCGACCTCGCACCGGTCCCGGCCGGTGGGACTGCAACTGACGCGTACGAGAACACCCTCGAGTTCGCTCGCGAAGCCGAACGCCTCGGCTACTCCCGATTCTGGGTGGCCGAACACCACGGAATGGCGGACGCGATCGCGAGCACCACGCCAGAGGTGTTGATCGCCCGACTCGCCGCCGCGACCGACGACATCCGGATCGGTTCGGGAACGGTGCTGCTCAACCACTACAGTCCGTTCAAGGTCGCGGAGACTTTCGGCGCGCTCGACGCGATGGCGCCCGGTCGCGTCGATCTCGGGCTCGGTCGCGCGACCGGGATTCCGGCCGCCGACCGCGCCTTGCAGACGAGTCGCCGTTCTCGAAACCCCGACGCCGACCACGCCGAGAAGATCGAATCGGTCGTCACTCATCTCTACGACGGATTTCCGGACGATCATCCCTACGGCGACCTTCGGATCGCTCGCTCGGCCGAGGACACGCCGGAGGTGTGGCTCCTCGGCTCCAGTCCCTCGAGTGCCAAGATCGCGGGCGAACTCGGACTCCGTTACTGCTTTGCGGCCTTCATCAGGCCATCCCTCGCCGAGCGTGCCGTCGACGTTTACCGGGAGCACTTCCAGCCGTCGCCGCTCGGTGCCGGCCCGGACGACCCCGAGGGAATGCTCGCGATCAACGTGACCTGCGCCGAAACCGACGAGGAGGCGGCGCGTCTCCGCGCGTCCGTCGAGGCGTCGTACAAGCGGATGGAACGCGGCGTCATCGGTCCGGCGCCGCCCGTCGAGGAGGCGATCGACGAGCTCGGCGGCGTTCCCGATCCGACGCCGAACCCCCTCGACCTCGAGGCGGATTCGTGGCCGCGTGCGATCTCCGGTAGTCCGTCGACGGTGCGTGCGTTGTTGAACCAGCTCACCGATCGGGTCGGCGTCGACGACGTGGTCGTCCAGAACGTCATCGCCGATCACGACGACATGCTTCGCTCTCACGAGTTACTCGCCGAGGGCGTCGGGCTCTCACCCCGGTGAATCGGTCGTCTCAGCAATGGTTTCACTCTGAGAGATATTTGCCGAGTTGACGAGCGACGGAGAACAGGCCGCGTCGAAAGCGCGGGCTCGAGACGACGATTCTCCGATTCTAGCGCCCTGAGAGGTGGAGTTTCGAACAGTCGATAGCCACGGTTTCACTCGTCCGCGTCGCGCCGGACGATCGTGAACCAGAAGTCCTCGACTGACTGGACGAACCCGACGAACTCCTCGGTCGCGACGGGCTTTTGAATGTAGGTGTCCGCGTCGAGTCCGTGTGATTTGACGATATCTTCTTCCTCGTCCGAGCTCGTGAGGATGACGACGGAAATTTCGCGGAGTACGGGGTCGTCGTTCAGTCCCGAGAGGACGTCGATTCCGTTCGAATCGGGTAGCTGTGGATCGAGCAAGACGATGTCCGGGCGCGGGACGTCCGTGTACTTGCCCCGCTGGTGGACGAAATCGAGCGCGCTCTCGCCGTCGGAGACGGCGTAGATCTGGTTCGTGATATTCGCCTCCTTGAACGACTCCGTGAACAGGCGCGTATCCCCGGGATTTGGCTCGACTAACAGAATATCGATCGGCTTGTTCTCGGTGACCTCCTCCGCCCTCCCATCGGCTGTAGTCATCGTTTCCGTTTACCTACGTAGAGTTAAAAGAACCCGGGTAACCGCGTTGAACAGTCTGCTTCCCGTGGTGATCGGCCCGTTTTCGACTCGAGGGTGTCGCTCGTTCACTCGCCCACTCGACTACTCGGGAAGCGACTGACGGGAACTCACAAGCCCTGTCGAGAGACGCGAATCGCCCGCTTCCCAACGTTTTTCCACACGGTCGGCGACCACCGACTATGACCGCATCACAGACCCACGAGTACGAAATCGGCGTCCAGAGCGTCGTCTTTCAGGCGCTCTCGCTCGCGGACCTCCTCGACGAACTCGAGACGACCGGAATCGACCAGCTCGAACTCTGGGGGCGACACCTGTCGCCGGACGACGACGACGCGACGATCGAAGCCGCCCTCGAACGGATCGACGACGCCGACGTAACGATCTGTGGCTACGGCGTCGTCGACCTCGACGACACTGGACAGGCACGCGAACACGTCGCCTTCGCCGACCGGCTGGGTGCCGACTACGTCACCGTCAACTACCCGCCCGCGAGCGACGACGTCACCGAGGAACTGATCGCCCTCGCCGAGGAATACGACATCGACGTCGCGATCCACAACTACTCGACGGTCCACCACGACGACCTCTCGCAGATTTTCTCGAGCGTCGACGACGTTCGCGACGTTCTCGAGCGCTACGACCACCCCCGTCTGGGCGTCTGCATCGATACCGGCCACTTCCTCGTGATGGACGAAACGCCCGACGACGTGCTCCCGGATCTGGGCGACCGGGTCGTGGCGGTCCACCTGAAAGACACCTCTGAAGCCGAACTCGAGGATATCCCGGGCGCGGGGCGACTCGACTTGCCCCACGTCCTGGAACTGCTCGACGAACACGCCGCGCTCGAGGCGCCGCTGGTCATCGAGTACGAACTACCCGCCGAGCGGGCGACCGAAGCGCTCGTCGAGGCCGCGGAGAATATCCGGGCTGCGAGCGGACAGTAGCGCGCTGACTCGAATCGGCGTTTACCCGGGGTGACGCCGAATTGCAGGACAGGACTCGAACTCTCGACTGTCCCGTCTCGACTGCAATCGGTGCGAGAGCAGCGAAGTTTTTCGCCGCTGGCCGCCGTCCGGTCGGTCGTGGTTCGACTGCTCGAGGGCGAGGATACCGATCGGATGGACGCGCTGAGCGACGGAGTCTTCGCGATCGTCCTCACGCTGCTCGTCTTGCAGTTTCAGGTTCCGGACGCCGACGCCACAGGGGTGCCGGCGGCGCTGGCCGACCAGCGACCGCTCCTGTTCAGCTATCTGTTGAGTTTCGCCGTCGTCGGTCTCTACTGGATCGTCCACCACAACCTCTTCCAGCGGATCGTCCGCCACGATCGGGTGTTACTCTACCTGAACCTGCTGTTCTTGCTGACCGTCTCCTTTCTTCCCTTCCCGACCGAGTTGCTCGGGATCTACGGCACCCACTTCACCTGGACGCTGTACGCGCTCAACTTCTCGTTCGTCGGCCTCTCGCTGACGCTGCTCTGGTGGTACGCCTACCGGCGAGGATTCACCGACGAAACCGTCGATCACCGAACCGGTCGACTGGTCACCGTTCGCGGGTTGATCTCGCCGGTCGTCTTTCTCGTCTCGGTCGGCGTCGCCACCGTGAGCCTCTCGCTCGCCTTCGTCACGCCGATCCTCATCGTCCCGCTGCAGATGCTCTGGGCGCGCTACTACGAGCGCGGTCGCGAGTGACGCGCCGCTCGAGTCGCCTCGTCGCGCGTTCACGCACCAGCCCGCCGCTCGAGACCCCCATTTTTGAGGCCGACCGCCGTACCGACCGCCATGAAAATCGTCTCGATCGAAGACGTCGAATCGACACCCGACGCGGACGCACACACCGACCGCCGCGCGCTGGCCGAGCCGCTGAACACGTCCGAGGTCGCGATCACGCGCTACGTCCTCGAGCCCGGCGAGCGATTCAGCGGCTCGGTTCACGCTCACATGGATCAGGAGGAGGTCTTTCTCGTGCTCGAGGGCGTCGCCACGTTCGAAACGCGAGAGAGAACGGTCACCGTCGGCGAAAACGAAGCGATCCGGTTCGCTCCCGGCGAGTTCCAGTCGGGCGAGAACGGCGGCGACGAGACGGTCGTCGCGTTCGCACTGGGTGCGCCTCGAGACAGCGAGGACGTGCGGATCGACCGAATTCCCGTGCTGGACGATAGAAACGTCGCGTGTCCCGACTGCGGACACGACAATATGCGGATTCCGCGCGGCGACGAGTCCGGGTCCGGGCTCGTGTGCCCGCATCCGGAGTGTGAGGGGACGCTGGCAGTCGAATGAGGCCCGAATCCCGTTCAGTTCGTCGTGATGACTTCGATCACGTCCCGGGGTTCGACCTCGTAGCTCTTGCCGAGTTGGCGGTTCGACCGGCAGTCGATCGCGTGGAGGAAGCCGTCGCCGATGTCGGAGTGGAGACTGTACGCGAAGTCCTCGGCCGTCGAGTTCGGCGGGATCAGATAGCAGTCCGGTAGCACCTCGCCGCGTTCGTTGCCCAACCCGTTGGCTCCGCCGGGGAACACCGGCGTCACGCCGAGGACGTCGAACAGCGCCGTCTCGAGGGCGGCCTGGACGCCGGTCGCCCCGTACTCGGAGAGGAACTCGCGGATCTGTTCTAAGCCCTGTTCTTGCTCGCCGGAGATATCGCCCGTGATTTCGAAGTCCGCGTCGCCGGGCCGGTAGTCGACGACGTCGGCCTTGTCCGCCGACTTCAACGCCCGCTCGGCGTGGGCGCTCGCGGGGACGATCGTCAGGTGATCGTACTCTGGATCCGCGGTGATCTCCTCGTAGTTCGTCTGGGCTGCGGGCGTGTCCATCTTGTTCGCCGCGATCACCATCGGCTTCGTCGCCTTGCGGATCTCCCGGGCGAGCTCGAGGCGGTCCTCGTCGTCCCACTCTTCGGGCTCGAAACCGATATCGACGCGGCGGATGAGGAGCTTGATCTCGTCTTCGTTCGTCTTGAACGCGCTCATCTGTTCTGCCAGTTCCTCCTCGATGGCGTCGTCTTCGGTCGTGTAGCCCGTCTCGTAGCGGTTGATTCCCTTCTCGAGAACCCCGAGGTACCACTGGTCGAGTTCCTCCTCTAAGAAGTCGATGTCGACGCGGGGATCGTGGCCCTCGGTGGGTTCGCCCTCGATGTCGGTCTCGCCGGAGAAGTCGACGACGTGGACGAGGACGTCGGTCTCGTTGAGGTCCGAGAGGAACTGGTTGCCCAGCCCCTTCCCCTCGTGTGCGCCGGGGATCAGGCCGGCGACGTCGACGAGTTTCGTGGGGACGAAGCGGGTCCCACAGTCACAGAAGCCGGTGTTCGGTGTACACTCCTCGTCGAACTCCGGGGCGGCACACTCGACGCGGACGTAGGCCTCGCCGACGCTCGGGTCGATCGTCGTGAAGGGATAGGCTCCCTCGGGCACGTCGTTCATCGTCGCTGCGTTGAAAAAGGAGGACTTGCCGACGGAGGGCTTGCCGACGAGTCCGATTCGGTAACTCATTGACGCTTCTCGTCGCGCAGTGACTAAACGGATTGCTTTCTGTCGTCGCCGTGGCACGGGCCGACGTGGCACGCTTCAGTCGTGTTGTGGCACAGGTTAACGTGACACTCCCCAGTAGTACCGCGTCACTCAGCTGGCGGCCACTCGCTGATTCCGTCGATCGCGTCCTCGAGGTCGGTTGCGATCTCCTGTGGATTGCTGTATCGGCGGTTGAACAGGGCGACGACGTCGACGCCGTCACCGCGCTGGGTGGCGACGGTGAACGTACCGGGCAGCGAGCCGAAGAACGGGCCGACCGATCCGGCGGCTTCGGTGTCGTCGGTACTTTCGGTTCCGTTCTCGCCGTCGTTCTCGTTCATACTGCCGGCGTCCGGGTCTTCGCCACTCGAGTCTCCCTCCCGAACCCGCGGTTCACCCGTCAACCAGTAGGCGTCCATGAACTCGAGGAGCGCCCGCGTCGAGGCGACCAGTCCGCCCGCCGAGTCGAGCGCTTCGAAGCGGTAGCCGCCGTCCGCACAGCGAACCCGGTCGGCCGAATCGAGTTCGAGCGCGTTCGAACACCGCGTCGGATCGTCGTACCAGACCTCCCGCTCGGGCCGGTCGTCGGGATGGGTCCGCGCCAGGTGGACGTCGTCGACGTCGATTGGCTCGAGAACCTCGCCGACGAGAAACGAGTGGTAGCTGTCGGGTTCGGCGACGGCTTCGACGACCTGTCCGAGCAGGCTGTAGCCGAAGTTCGAGTACACGGTCGCCTCGCCGGGCGTGAACTGCAGCGGCTGGCCGAGAACGTAGCGAGCGATCTCTCGCTTTCCCGGCGGTTCCTCGAGGTCCAGTTCGGTCGCAATGTCGAACGGCCGGAACATCGGATCGCCGGTGAGCGAGGGGTTCCAGCCGCCCTCGTGATCTAACAGGTGCTGGACGGTGATGTCCTCGATCCGCTCGTCACCGAGTCCGCCCGCCGGTTCGATCTCGAGCAGCGGGGAGACCCGCTCGTCAGTGGCGAGACGGCCGTCGTCGACCAGCGTCTCGACCGCCGCGTCGGTGAACGACTTGCTGAGGCTGGCGATTCGGAACAGTGCGTCGGGTTCGACGGGAGCGCCTCGCTCCTCGTCTGCCCAACCGTAGCCGCGCTCGAGGACGATCTCGCCGTCGTAGCTCACGCCGAGTGCGCCGGCCTCGATCGACCGATCGTCCATGTACTCGAGCATCGCGTCGTCCAGCGGTTGCAGTTCGGGGATCGAGTCGCCGGTGATCGGTCGGTCAGGGTCGTCGGTCGGTGTCTCCGTTTCCGTTTCCGTTTCCGTTTCGGCGTCGCTTTCCGTCGTCTCTGTCTCCGCTTCCGTCGCGTTCTCACCACCCGGACCGGTACCGTCACTCGAACAGCCTGCGATGGCGGCCATGCCGGCGACGGTACCGGCTCGGAGGAGGGCGCGCCGGTGGACCATCTCGTTCATTCACTCGAACGTCCAGTAGCCGAAATATATACATGTCGGTCCGTCTACCAGATGTGCCAGTAAGTGACTCGGTTCGTTCGCGCCTACTCGAGGACCGCCTCGATCGCGTCCATCGTCCGCTCGACTCGCTCCGCTCTGGCGTTGTGACCCATGTGTCCGACCCGGAGGATATCGTCCTCGAGGTCGCCGAGCCCGGTCGAGAGGACGATATCGTGTTCTTCTTGCACCCGTCGCTGGACCTCGCGCGCCCGCCCTTCGAGGCTGATCGCCGTCACCGTCGGGGACGCGAGGTCGTCGTTTTCGGGGTAGATCTCCAGTCCCAGATCTCGCGTTCGGTCCCGACACAGCGCCGCTGCCTCCTCGTGGCGCTCGAAGACCGCATCGACGCCCTCCTCGAGGATCGCGTCGACGGCGGCGTCCAGAGCGAACAAATTCGACGTCGCGTGCGTGTAGGGGAACCACTCCTCGTCCGCGGCGGTGCGCCAGGGCTCGAGATCTGCGTAGAACGATCGCGTCTCGAACGATTCGATCCGCTCCCACGCGCGGTCGCTGACCGACAGGACGCACAGCCCCGGCGGGGCGCTGAAACACTTCTGGGAGGCGCCGAGACAGACGTCGATTCCCTCGACCGGCACCGGCGTCCCGCCGAGTGAGGATACCGCGTCGACGACGCTTACGACGTCGTGGGCCTCGAGCAGTGAAAGCACCGGCTCGAGGTCGTTCAGCGTTCCGGTAGGCGTCTCGCAGTGGACCATCGTCGCGACGTCGAACTCGCCCTCGGCGAGCGTCGACTCGATCGCCTCGAGATCCAGCGGTTCGGCAGCGGGCGACCGACAGGTGACCCCCTCCCCGCCGTAGGTCTCGACGAAGTCGGCGAACCCGTCGCCGTAGAGCCCGTTCGAGATGCACAGCACCCGGTCGCCCTCCTCGACCAGCGACGCGATCGCGGCCTCGAGACCCAGAATGCCCTCGCCGCTGAGGACGGCGACGTCGTCGTCGCCGTAGACGGCCTCGAGTTTGGCGGTCAACTCCCGGTAGAACTCGTAGAACTCCGACTCGACGTCGGGGTTCCAGGTAGGTTCGCTCATCCGCTCGCGAACGCGAGCGGGAATCTCGGTCGGTCCGGGCGTCATCCGGAGTCGATCCTCGGTCATAGCCGAGAGGGCACTCCGACAGCGCATAAAACCACGCGAGTCGTGACCGTCGGTTCCGGGCCGTTCGACTCGAATTTGGTACCGCTGTCTCGAGCGACGATCAGAGCCGTTCGACGGTCTCTCGGGCGTCGATCCGGCCTGCACCGCGCTCCGGATCGCCCCGTCCGGGGCGTCCCTCGGCGCCGTGTTCGATCGCCCTCTCGACTCGATTCGGGTTCGCGTCGGGCCGTACTTCGCGGACGAGACCGACGAGCCCGGTTACCTGTGGGGCGGCCATCGAGGTTCCCGCGAAGTACGCGTAGGGCTCGCCGTAGATGTCCGGTGGAACCGTCGAGTAGACGAGGTTGGTCGGGTAGGGCCACTCGCCGGGTTCGCACTCGGTACAGTTCTCGTTCGCGCCGTCTTCCTCGTCTCCATCTGCCTCCGCCTCACAACTGCCGGCGACGATTCCCTCCGCGGTACACAGGGTCTTCGCCTCCGTTTCGTAACCGCCGCCAGGTGCGGCGACGTCGATCTCGTTCGTCCCGTAGTTCGAGTAGAACGCCAGTTCGTCGTTCGGTCCCGTCGCACTGACGCTTACCGCACCTGCGGTGCTGTTCGGCAGGGAGAAGTACCCGCCCTGCTGGAGGGTCGTCGCGTCGTTGCCGGCGCTGGCGACGACGACGGTTCCCCGGCGGACGGCGTGGCGAATCACGCGCTGGTAGGCGGTTCTGATCCCGCCGGCGTTGGCCTGTGGTGGCAGTGGAGCCGTGCCGAGGCTGAGGTTCGCCGCGTCGGCGCCGATCGACGCCGCGTAGTCGACCGCGCGCAGAATGTCACCGGTCGTGGTGACCAGAATTGGTCCTTCGTGCTCCTCGTCGGGATCCTCGGGAATTTCGAACCAGAAGACCTTCGCCGAGACCAGCGTCGCCTCGGGCGCCATACCGACGATTCCGGTTCCCGCTGTACCTTCCTCTCCGGTTGCCGCAGCGATTCCGGCGACGTGAGTCCCGTGGCCGTCCGTATCCCACGGGTTGTCGTCCGCGTCGATCGGATCGCCCGACGCAAACAACCGGCTGGCGTCCTCGTCGACGTTCCGCGCGAGGTCCGGATGATCGGGATCGATTCCCGTATCGAGGATCGCCAGCGTCGTCCCCGCACCCGTCGCCAACTCGTGGGCAGCGAGAGCGTCGGTCACCTGTTTGTCCCACTGGAGATCGTACAGCGTCGGTTCCGACACTTGCGCTCTCTCGCCCGTCTCGCCCGGCCTGACGCCGGCCGAAACCGGCGGCAAATCGACCTCGAGTCGCACGTCCGGCGTGGCCGTACGAACGCCACCGATTCGTTCGAGGTCGGCCGCCGCCCCAGCGGGGCCGTCGACGAGCAGGACGGAGCCGTCGGCCAGTTCGGCCGTGACGTCGAACCCCTCCTGCTCGAGTGTTCGGCTGGTACCCTGACCGGGTGCGACCACCACGTAGCGCTGTCGTCCGCTCGCGGAGACCGTTCCGGCTGCACAGAGTGTCAGTCCCGCGGCCGCGATTCCGGTTACGAACTGTCGTCGTGTCTGTCGGACCATCGGATACTCTACCATCGGGTATTGTCTTCAGTAATTACTGGTTACCGAACGGACATATCGTCACTATCGAATACCGATGGACTCTCGTCATGCCGGCAGTGGGTTCACCTGTCTCCGACGAAAAATCCCCCTCACGCGTCTCCGGCGCCGTCTCCCACGGTTCGGCGGATCGACGACGCCCAGAGACACTTCCCATGTCCTCGACGGAAACAGACACCGACTACGAACTCCACGAACGTATCGAAACGGTCGCCGAGGCGACCGCAGAACGAGACGAACTGGTCACGCTCTCGGTCCCCGCCGACGACTCCCTCGGGAACGCCCGCGAACGCGTCGAAACCGAACACGCCAGCGCCGACTACATCGACTCCGACGAGGCTTCGACGCACCTCACCGACGCCCTCGAGCGCGTCCGGCGCACTCTCCACGAGTACGAGGAACTGCCGGACAACGGGCTCGTGGTCTACGCCGGCGTCCTCGATGGCGATCTCACCGACTTCGTCTTCGACGACCTCCCCAGTCCCGTCGAGGACGAGGTCTTCGTCCAGTCCAACGAGTTCGACACCGACCCGCTCGACGTCGCGGCCGACGACGCACCGACGTACGGCCTGCTCGTCGTCGAACGCGGCGGCGCGGTGCTCGGTTGGCTCGAGGACGACCGAATCGACCTCGAGGAGACCTACGACAGCGACGTGATGGGCAAGACCCGCGCCGGCGGACAGTCGGAGGGCCGATTCGAACGCGAACGCGAGCGTCAGGCCGAGGAATTCTACGATACCGTCGCCGACGCGGCCGCCCGGACGTTTCTGGACGACCCGTCCGCGACCGCCTCGAGCGCCGAGGCTGAGGAGTTAGGTGAGCAAAAGCGAAGCGCCAACGGTGAGAGCGACGACGACGGGAACGGAGACAGAGACGGAGACGGGGACAGCGACCGTTCTCACAGAGACGACGACAGCCGCATCGACGGCCTCCTCGTCGGCGGCACGACCGTCACCGCCGAGCAGTTCCTCGAGGAAGCCGACCTCGACCACCGACTCGAGGAGCGCCTGGTCGGCCCGTTCTCCGTCGAGTACGCCTCCGAGCAGGGCCTCCGGCAACTCGTCGAGAACGCCGAGGACCACCTCGAGGACGCCCAGCACGCGCGGGCTCGCGAGGCCCTCGAACGGTTCTTCACCGAACTGCAGGCCGACGGCGAGGGTGAGACGGAGGCGACCTACGGCCGCGAGGAAGTCGACCGGGCCCTCGAGTTCGACGCCGTCGAGACGCTGCTCGTCGCCGAAACTCTCGACGTCGAGGAGATTCGCGAACTCGAGGAGCGAGTGACCGACGCCGGCGGCGAGTGTCTCGTCGTCTCGACGGGATTCGAGGCGGGACAGCGCCTCGAGCAGGCCTTCGGCGGCGTCGCGGCGTTGCTTCGGTTTCCGATCGAGTAGACCTCGATTCCCTCCCCCACCGCTCGCCGCTCACCACTCCACGTCGCGTCCCTCGAGCGCCAGCGTCTCGGACTCGAGCGTGTAATATCGTTCCCACGCCGGTGCGAGACACACGACGTGTGCCCCCTCGATTTCGGCTTCGCGGTGGGTGTGATGGTGCCCGACGAGACAGAGATCCGGCGAGAGGTCCTCGAGCAGCGTGTCCACGTGCTCGCAGCCGGGATCGTAGCCGTAGGAGAGCAGTCCCTTCGGGGCCTCGTGGGTGAGCAGGACGTCGACGTCCTCCAGTTGGGCTGCCTGCTCGACGTCGTCGTGGACGAAGTGTCTGCGCCGGTCGCCTGCGAGTTCCTCCCGCGGCAGGTCGAACTGCGTCGGCGCGTAGTTCCCCGAGAGGCCGGCGACCCGAAGCCCGTCGACCTCGGCGACGGTGCTCGCGAGCAGCCGGAGGTTCTCCTGTTGCTCGCCCGCCCGCAGGAGATCGACGACGTCGAAGTCCTCGTTGTTCCCCGCGGCGAACCACGTCGGCGCGGGCGGGTCGTAGTACTCGAGGTCGCCGACCTGGAGGACGGCGTCGGGATCGGTTCGCTCGTAGGTCTCGAGGAGCGTCTCTCTCTTTTCGGGATCGCTGGCGTGAGCGTCGCCGAGGACGAGCACGCACATCAGCGGATCGTATCCGGAACCCGCTCGATCACGTCCGTCGCGACGACGCCGGCTCCGTACTCCGCCGAGGCGAGTTCGCCCGACTTGCCGAGGATCCACGCGCCCAGTTCCGCGGCCTCGGCACGCTCGAGTCCCTGACCCAGCAGCGAGGCGACGATTCCCGTCAGCGTGTCGCCGGTTCCCGCGACGGTCAGCGCCGACGTGCCGGTCTCGTTGGTCTGTCGGTCGCCGTCGGCGACGATGACGTCGGTGCCGCCGGTCAGCGCGACGACGGCGTCGGTCTCCGTCGAGAACGCCTCGATCGAGCCGTACTCCTCGTCGATCCACTCCTCTTCGGCGCTGTCGGGCGTGAAGATCGTGTTCTCCATCGCGAGTTCCCCGCCCAGTGCGGGGCCGATGGCGGTCGCGTCCACGACGACCGGAATCTCCGTCTCGGCGATCAATTCCTGGACCGCGGCCGGTTCCGGGTCGACGAAGCCGGGGCCGACGATCAGGGCGTCCGCCCACTCCGCGAGGTCGAACGCGTCCTCGAGGGCTTCCCCGGTGAAGTGCGTTCCCGCGTACCGGTCGGTGAGGAGGTTCGGTGAGTAGCTCGCGACGGTCGTGTGGATCTCTTCGGAGACCAGTAACTGGACGACGTCGGTTCCGGTCCGCAGCGCCGCCAGCCCCGCCAGCGCGGGCTGGCCGGGATAGGCGACGTTGCCGCCGATGACGCCGACCCGGCCGGTGTCGCCTTTGGACGTCCCTGAGACGTGCGGAATCGTCTTGAGAAGCCGTTCCATGGGTGCCTGTACGTTCTCGAGTGGGAAATACGGCGGGCCGGGAGTCGCCGACGTGAGTGGGTCGTCTTGTACGCAGATGGAGTCGGTATCGGTGAACGCGTCGTCCAGTCGCCTCGGTTCCGGTCGTCTCAGACGCGAACGGAGTCGGTAGTAGACGCGTCCCGAAAGATGCGAAGCATCCCCAACAACAGCGAGAGGAACGCCGCGTGGGCGATCGCTCCCGCTTTGAACGTCATGTTGTGCTCGCGGATCACGTCGACGACCGCTCGAGCGACGGACGCCCACCGTCGCGGGTTCATACTGCTTTTATCACGAGCTGGCAGAAAAGTCAACGACCGGCATGGTGTGGGCTCGTGTCGCTGGCTCGCGTCCGACTACGTGCGTCACTCGCTGCGACGCCGCTGTAACCGTCCCCGAACGAACGGCGCCGCCGGGAACACACCGATCGAAAGGCGCTCGACCTCGAGGACGTCGAACGAGTCGTGCCCCACGAATCGTTCGGTCGTCTCGCGGTTCAGCTGACAGCCGCCGGCGGTCCGCGCCCAGAGGGGGTTCAGGACGTCCTGTGCCCGCGCTCGCCAGCCGTCGGCGTGGACGTGCTCGAGGAAGCGGAACTCGCCGCCCGGTTTCAGGACGCGGGCGACTTCATCGAGGGCGGCGTCCGGGTCCGCGATCGTACAGAAGACGACGCTTGCGAGGACGTAGTCGAAGGCGTCGTCGGGGTAGGGAAGCGATTCGGCGCGGCCGTCGCGGACGTCGACCGCGAGGTCGAGGTCGACCGCTCGTCGCTCGGCTCGGCGGCGCATGTGCGGGTCGGGCTCGACGGCGTGGTACTCGGTGACCGATCGGCCACCGACCGCCTCGAGCACGTGCGGAAACAGCGCGCCCGTTCCGGCGCCGAGGTCGAGTATCCGTCCCGAGAGATCGGCCGTCAGGTAGTCGCGGTGGGGTTTCAGGAACCGCTCGTCGGGAACGTGATCGTAGAGCGACGCGAATATCGGGTGGGATATCTCCTCACGTCCGGATCGGGACGTGGACTGTGATTCGGCCATGTTTCGAACGAACGACACGAAGGCTCCTAATCGTTGTGCCGACCGGCGTGAACGGACCCGATACCGACATCCGTACCGACCGCGACCCCGTATCGATCACCATGCGCGTCGCCGTCACCGTCGACGACCGCGAACCCGCCGCCCTCTTCGAGACCGTCCGCGACCACCCTGACGTCGCGGAGGCCACCCGCGAGCGCCTGCCGGCGGGTGACATCGTCATCGATTCGGTCGGCCTCGAGCGAAAGACGATCCGGGACTACGTCAACGGCGTCGCCGCTCGCTCCGGCCCGGACCTCCGCGATCAGGTCGAACGACTGAACGCGACTTACGATCACTCCTACGTCCTGCTCGAGGGCGACTTCGCCGGGATCGACTCGCTGCAGACGAGCATCTCATCGGAGGCGTTCGCAGGTTCGATGGCCTCGATCACCGCTCGTCTCGAGACGCCGGTCATCCCGTGTACGGACCGGCGGCGACTGGTCGACTTCGCGATCCGACTTGGCCGGAAACACCTCGAGGAACCCTCTTCGCGCCAACTTCCGGTCGGGTCGGTTCCGAGCCGACGCGAGCCGACGACCAAGCGGATGTACGGCTGTATCGAGGGGATCGGCCCAGAACTCGCGACGGCGCTCTACGAAGCCTATCCGTCGGTCGAGGCGCTGCTCGAGGCGAAGCTCGAGGAGCTGACGGCGGTTCCCGGAATCGGCGAGACGCGAGCGCGGGCGATCTACGCCGTGTTCCGAGAGTGAGACGGACGTCGACGTCCTTCTCGTTCAGATGCTACGGGATCGAAACGAAGAGCGAGATCCGGCGGTCCGGTTTCCCGTACGACCACGCTGTCAGACGCACCTACGTTTCAACGAACGATAAAATCAATTTATACGGTAGAACGGCGATACGGTCGAACGATGCAGTCGATCCGCTCGTCGATCAGGGATCGAGATCGCGACCACCGTGACATCGCGACGAGCGCAGTCGTTCTCGTCGCGCTCGGGATCTTGCTCGTCCAGAACGGACCCGTATCACCGCTCGTAATCGGTGCCGGTGGTCTCCTCGGTCTCGCGGTCGCGTCCGGTGACCGACTCGAGCCGCTGGCGGCGGTCGGACGGTCGTTCACGGTTCGACAGCGGGTGGCCGTCGCCTTCCTCGGGATCGTCGCCGTCACTGCGCTGACTCTCGTCGCGCTGTTCCGAACGTCACTGGAGCCCTGGCACGTGCTCAACCTCTCGTTCGGTACGATGCTCGGAATCGCGGTCGTAGAACTCGTCGATGCGTGAACGCTCGAGGTGTAGAGTCTAGAGTGGAGTGAAGTGGCGGTGAGCGGGAAGAAGAACGCGCTGTCGTCGGCTTCCGATTCGTTCCGGATCAGTCGGTGATGGTGCCGAGTCCGATTCCGTCGTCGTCCTCTTCGTCCTCGTCTTCACCATCGTCCGCTCCATCGTCGCTCTCGTCTCCGTCTTCGCCGTCCGCGTCGTCACTCTCTTCGGTCTCTTCGTCTCCATCGTCAGTGTCGCCGTCATCGTCGTCACCGTTCGCATCGTCCTCACCCTCTTCGCCCTCCTCGTCCTCCTCGCCGGATTCGTCCTCGTCCCCACCGTCACCCTCGTAGGAGTCCGGCAGTTCGTCGACGACCGACTCCATGAGCTCGAGTACGTGCTCTTCTTCCTGCGATTCGAGCATCTGGGGATAGACGCCGATGGTCACCACGAGGCCGTCGTCGCTGTCGACCGCCTCCGAGACGTGGAGAGAGATGTCGACCGAGGAGCCGTCGAACGTCGCCTCGGCGGCGTACTTCGTCTGGTCCGTCGCCTGGTCGAGGACCGAGGCGGTCCCCTCCTCTTCTTTGCGAACGTTCTCGATTCCCTCGTAGCTGTCTTGGACCATGGCGACGAGGTCGTCGGCCGACATGTCCTCGACTGGGTTGAACTCTCGGTCGAGGATCCGGACCTGCGGGGTCGCGAGTGCGATGAAGACCGCGCCGCGCTGGCGGCCCAGCCCCAGCGGCATTTCGACGGCCTTCTCGTGTTCGGTCATGTAATTCGTCACGACGACGTTCTCAGACTGGCCGCCAACCTCGAACTCGCGTTCGACGACGACGTCTTCGACGCCGGTTTCCTCGTACCCGGTGTCGTCGCGAGTCGCTGCTGCGACGCTGACCGGCGACGCCGAGAACTCGGTCAGATCGTCCCGGTAGAGGTAGAACGCACCCGCCGACCCCACGAGAACGGTTCCGATCCCAGCGATGACAGTTCGGCGTTTCATTCTGTCGCCAATCTCTTTCAGGTTCACAAGTGTTTTTTGGGTTCGGGCGGTGAGAAATCTCGATATTAGAGGTGAAACGGTCGGATACTGTTGTTTTCTGCCAGTTTGTAGTCCGTTCGACACGGGCATCACCGTCTCGCCCTCGTCGCACTCGTTATCGACTACCGTCGACGGCGCAACCGAATCGTAACTCCGCACGCCGATCTCGATCGGGGGCCAAGCGACAAGTACCGCCTCGACGTCGTTTCAGTTGGTGTCTGCACGTGTTCGACAACAGAACCGACGCCGGCCGTCGTCTCGCTACCCGTCTCGAGGAGCGCGGTCTCGAGGCCGATCTCGTCCTCGGAATCCCACGCGGCGCGCTGCCCGTCGCTCGTCCGGTCGCGGACGCCCTCGAGGCGGACCTCGACGTCGTCGTCGCCAAAAAGATCGGTGCCCCGGGGAACCCGGAACTCGCGATCGGCGCCGTGGCCAGCGACGGGAGCGTCTGGCGTAACGACGCCCTCGTCGAGCGACTCGGTGTCTCCGATTCGTATATCCAGCGCGAACGCGAGCGGAAGGCCGAGAGCGCCCGCGAAAAGGCCGAAACGTACCGTCCAACGAACCGAACCGCTCTTCCCGATCTGACGGGCAAGCGGGTCGTCGTCGTCGACGACGGTGTCGCGACCGGCGCGACCGCCATCGCCTGTCTCAGACAGCTTCGGGAGAACGGCGCCGCGCGAGTCGTCCTCGCGGTCCCCGTCGGCTCGCCCGACTCGATCGAGCGACTCGAGGACGAAGCCGACGAGATCGTCACACTCCGGGAACCCGCGGACTTCCGTGCGGTCGGCCAGTACTATCGTGATTTCGGTCAGGTGAGCGACGAAGAAGCGATCACGTACCTCGATCTCGGGAGCGAGAGCGAGAACGGGAGCGAGAGCGAGAACGGGAGCGAGAGCGAGAACGGGAGCGAGTGAAGGTGAGGGTGAAGTAAACGTGAGCGCGAGAATACGCGAACAAACCAGCCGGCGACCGACGACGATTCAGGGCCAGAGCCCGCGCGCCTCGTGGGCTTCGGCGACCCGCTTCAGGGCGACGACGTAAGCCGCGTCACGCCAGGAGACGTCCCGCTGCTCGACTTCCGTTCGGACGTCGTTCCAGGCGTCGATCATCTCGGACTCGAGTTCGGCGTTGACCTGCTCGAGCGACCACGACCGCCGGTTGATGTCCTGAAGCCACTCGAAGTAACTCACCGTCACGCCGCCCGCATTCGCGAGGATGTCCGGGATCACGTCGATCCCGCGTTCGTCGAGGATGGTGTCGGCCGCGAACGTCGTCGGGCCGTTGGCACCCTCGACGACGACGTCGGCGGCGATCGCCTCCGCGTTGTCTTCGGTGATGACGTTACCGACGGCCGCCGGAACGAGGACGTCGACGTCTAACGTGAGCAGTTCGTCGTTCGGAATCGTCTCCACCGATAGTTCGTCGGCGGCTTTCGTGACGGCTTCGGGCTCTTCGTCGTGGGAGGGAATCGCCGCCACGTCGAGGCCGTCGGGATCGTAGATCGCGCCGTTGACGTCGCTGATCGCGACGATCGTCGCCCCCCACTCGTCGAGCAGTCGAGCGGCGTTCGCGCCGACGCTACCGAATCCCTGGACGGCGACCGTCGTGTCCTCGAGCCCCAGTCCGCGGTACTCGCAGGCTTCGCGCGTAATGATCGCGACGCTCCGGCCGGGCGCTTCCTCGCGGCCGTAGCTGCCGCCGACGACCGGCGGCTTGCCCGTGACGACCCCGGGAATCGTCTCGCCGGCTTGCATACTGTAGGCGTCCATGAGCCAGGCCATCGTCTGGGGGTCCGTACCCATGTCGGGTGCGGGGATGTCCCTCGTCGGACCGATCACGTCGCGGATCTCCTGGGCGAATCGGCGGGTGAGACGCTCTTTCTCGTCCTCGCTCAGCGCCTTCGGATCGACGACGATGCCGCCTTTCGCACCGCCGAAGGGAATGTCCATCACTGCACACTTCCAGGTCATCCACATCGCCAACCCGACACACTCGTCTCGAGTTACATCCCGGTGATAGCGCAACCCGCCTTTGTACGGGCCGCGGACGCTATCGTGCTGGGCGCGATATCCCGTGAACGTGGCGACCGAACCGTCGTCGCGTTCGATCGGGACGGATACCTCGTGGACCTTCGCCGGCGACTCGAGTCGCTCGACGACGTTCGGATCGATATCGAGGTGTGTGGCCGCACGCGTGAGTTGCCGCCTGGCTGTCTCGAGTGCGGTTTCCGGTTCGGCAGAATCGCTCGCTGTCGTCTCCGGTGGAAGCGTGTTCGATTCGGATGCCATGATTACTCGAGTGAAATCTTACGATTTCGCATCTCGGTATGGCAGTCCGGGCAGGTCGGTTGGTTCGTCGTTCGGACGACGGTACCACAGTTGAAACACTCGTACCGTGTCTTCTCGTCGGGATCGTAGTCGACGTCTATCATAGGTGTATAGGTGTAGATCACGACGCCTTGGCGTCGCGGGCGGGAGTGGCCCCGCTCTATCAGGAGATAATAGGGATATTAGGATGACTCTATCTGTTGACTATCTAGCCCCATCACAGTATTGGGGTTCTCTATTCACCCCCTGACGCAACATTTGCCGGGAGATCGACGTCGTCGAACAGCGCGGCGAACAGTTTCCGTTGAATAGTCCGGTTGTGGCGGTAGAACGCGGCCGCGGAGATTCCGAGCGTGTCGGCGATCTCTTCACCGGTCCGGTCCCGCGGCGACTCGAAGAACCCGCCGTAGTAGGCGACCTGCAACACCTCGAGTTGTCGGTCGGTCAGTCGCTCGAGGAGCGCCGATCGGACGTCGAGCGTGGCGGTTCGATCGACGGTCTGTTTGGAGACGAGCGTCACGTCGGTGAACGCGTTCTCGACGACCCGCGAGCTCCGCCTGGAGTCGACGCTACTCGGGACGTCGATGACGACGTGGGCGGCCTCGGCCGTCGCTTCGACGTGTCGGAGGACGATACCGTGGTCTGCGAGCCGGAGGGCGAGGAACGGACTCGAGAGTCGGAGACGGAGGGTTCCGCCGTTTTCGGCGCTCGTGTTGTCGTGTTCGCTCGCGTTCTGGCTCTCGTTTTCGATTTCCTCCAGACGATCCTCACTGCCCTCCGTCGTCCCGTCGTCCCGTCCCGATCTTTCACCGTCGTCCTCACCGGTGATGATCTGGACGTCCTCGATCGAGACGAGTTCGCGTGCGACGGCCGCGACCCGTTCGACCGGCGCCCCCTCGACCGTCGCGAAGACCGACGTCCCGTCGGCGCTCTGCTGGACGCCCCCGCTGAACGAGACGGTGCAGTCGGCTCGCGCCGCCAGCCGCTGGAACACGAAGTTCTCGTCGCGAACCTCGAACTCGAGTCTGGTACTCGAGGCCGTCAGGAGCGCACTCTTTCGTTCGACGGCACCCATCGCGGAGGCGATCGTCTCGCCGAGTTCCTCGAAGACGGCGCGCGTGATGTCGTCGAACGCCGACGGTCGGTCGGCGTAGACCGTCAACACGCCGTAGGTGAACTCGTCGTAGGCCAGCGGGACGCTGACGATCGACTGGTAGTCCCGCGAGAGCGCCTCCATCCGCCACCGGGCCTCCCGGAGGCCGTCGACGACGTTCGGGACGACGGTCGTCGATTCCGTCCGTGCGGATTCGATCGCGGGTTCCGTCGCGTCGCCTTCACCGCTCGCCTCCCTCTCGAGCGGGAACGAGACGCTGTCGAGATAGCCCCGGTCGTGGCCGCTCCAGGCTCGCGACGCGAGTTCCGCACCGGTCTGGTCGGGTTCGCCGATCCAGGCGAAGCGGAACCGATCGGCCGCCGTGAGCCGCTCACAGACCGCCCGTTCGATCTCCTCGCGGGTCTCCGCGCGGACGAGCGCCTGATCGATCTCGCGGATGATCTCGTTGATCCGGTCGAGTTCGCTGAGCTGGCGGTTTTGCGTCTGGAGTTCTCGTTCCTGTTCTCGTAAGGTCGTCTCGCGTTCGACCCGATCGAGAGCCGCTTCGGCCGTCGCCGCCAGCAGGTCGGCGAGTTCGCGGCTCACGTCGTCGAACTGGCCGACCTCGGCCGATCCAGCGACGAACACGCCGTGGTCGCCCAGCGGAACGAACGCACCGCTTCGGATATCCGTCGCCTGATTTTCCAGTCGATCGCTGTCGTAGACGTCGTCGAACACCCGCGTCTCCCCCTCGACGAAGGTGTTCCCCGTGATGCTGTCGTCGCTCGCTCGAAACGCCGGAAACGGCCCGTTCAACCGCTCCATCGCAGGCGAACAGGCGACCGGTTGGAGGACGTTCTCGTCCGTATCGAAGACGAGCGCCGCGCTGGCCTCGACACCGAGCACGTCCGGTGCGTCCTCGACGACGATCCCCCCGATTTCGGATTTCGTCTCGGCGTAGAGCAGGCGTCGCGCCGTTCGGTGGAGCGCCGTCAGCGCCTCCTCTCGCTCTTTCCGTTTCGTGATATCGCGACAGCTGTAGAGGATCGTCCCGTCCTGGATCGACACCTCTCGAACGTTGACCAGCAGCGTGTGCTCGCGTCCGGCTTTATCCGTCGCCGTACACTCGATGTTCGTCAACACGCCCGACTCCTCCAGAGCCGCGCGATCGAACAGTTCCGCACCGAGCAGCTCGTCGATCGCTCCCATCTCGTGGATCTCGTCGTCGGTGTAACCGAAGATGAAGTGGACGTTCGGACAGACGTAGGTGAACGCGCCGGAATCGTCGGTGATCAGGACCGTGTCGGTCATGTTGTTCAACGTCACCCGGTGGAGTTCCTCGGACTCGCGGAGCTCCGCCTCGAGTTGGGTTCGTTCGGTCACGTCCACGGCCTCCGCGACGAGCGAAACGATCTCGCCGGTCTCGTCGGTGACCGGTCTGATCGTCACCTCGAGGGTCGTGACGGGACCGGCTCCGTTCGGTTCGACCCGTAGCTCACGGTGGGCGACGTCGCCTCTCGCTGCCCGGCCGACCGCGGTCCGGACCGTCTCTCGCGTCTCGTGGTCGTGGCCCCACCACGCCAGGTCCCAGAAGGAGTCGCCGTCCGCGTCCGCGGACGTCCCCTCGGCTTCGCTCTCGCTGGCCACCTCGTTCGCTCGCACCACCGACCCGTCGGGGTCGAGCACCCACGTGTACGTCTGTGGATCCTCGAAGATCGCGTCGAACTGCCGCGCTCGAGCCCGGTCGCGCTGGCGGCGACGACCGTCGTCGATCGCCGCTGCGAGACGGTCGGGGAACCGCTCCGCGCGGTCCTCCCGTGGGACGTACGCGGTCACGTCGGCTTCGACCGCCGCACCCGCCAGCGATTCGTCGCCGTCGTCGGGCGCACAGACGATCGGTATCTCGGGGTATCGGTCGCGGACCGTGTGGAGGAACTCGAGGTCGGAATCTCCGTTACGGTCCGACCCGTTACCTGTCCCACTCCGACTCGAGTCTCCGTCCGTCGCCACGTTCGGACTCGAGTTGGAAACGGGCGAGACGGCCACGACACACTCGATCGTCGAGGCCTCGTCTTCGAGTATCGCGAGTGCGCGGTCGCCACCCTCCACGTGACGGACGTGATACCGTCCCGTCGCGGACGGCTCGAGTGATCGATGGAGCGACGTCGGTTCCTCAGTGCCGACGACGAGTACGGTACTGACGTCGCATCGTTCGGAGGACATTCGCAGGCTCTACGTGTTCCGCACGATAGAAAGCATTGGTTCGGGTTCCTCTCATCCCCTCCCGAAGAACGTCTCCTCGAGCGGGATCCAGCCGTCGTCGGGTTCGACGCGGTCGGCGAGGACGGCGTTGCCGACGGCGCCGAGCAGAACGCACAGGCCGCCGAGGTAGACCCACGTCAGGACGATGAGAACGGCACCCGCGATCCCGTACAGTTCCACACTGTCGGAGGTGGCGATGTAGAACCGAAAGCTAACGCCGAGGACGACCCACGAGCCAGCTGCGAACGCCGTCCCCGGGAGCACCTCGCGGACAGTGACGTCGGTCTGGGGGTAGAGGTAGTACATCGGGAGGAAGGCGGCGACGAGCAGGCCGAACAGGAGAAACGGACTGAGGAGGTGCCACCAGAGTCCGTCGATGACGAACGAGAGGCCCACCCCGACGACCGTGACGAGTGCGACCGCCACGACGACGGTCACCGAACTCAACAGGACGTCGGTTACCGCACTCACCAGCGACTGACTGCGGCGCGAGCCGTAGACGGCCGTAAACGTGCTGTTGACCGCCTGAAACATCCGCACGCCGCTCCAGGCCAGGATCACGAACGCGAGTCCCGTCGCCCGGAGTCGACTGGCGCCGCCGTCGTCACCCGTCACCTCGTCGAGCGCTCCCTGGGTCGCCGCCGCGTCGAGCCCCGACAGCGATTCGAGAGTCTCGAGGACGGCATCGAGGGCATCGACGACGGTGACGCCGACCAGAAGCAGGATCACCAGTGGGACGAGCGTGTTGAACGCGTGATAGGCCAACCCCGCGGACTTGACGCTGAGCTGGCGTTCGCGCGAGACGGCGATAATATCGTAGCAAAACCCGATCAGGGCTTCCCTCGAGCGATCCATACCGACGGATTTCACGACCGACCGGAAATATGTGCTGCCGGTATCGTGTTCGAACGCCCGGTTTCGCGTTCCCTACCGGATGTGCCAGTGAAACTCGAGTCGGTTCACTCGTCGGTGACGACCGACTGCACGTGGCCGACGGCGCCGGATTTGAGTTCGACTTCCGGCCCCTCAGGGTCCTCGCCGAGGACGTTGCCGACCTCGCCGATGAGCGGTTCCTTGTCCTCGGATTTGACGTTCTGGTCGCTCTGGACGATCTCGACGGTCATTCCCTGGCGCAGTTCGTTCGCCTCGGGTGGGTTGCCAGCCATAGGCGATGCTGGGTCGGTGAGTTCGAAAAGATTCGTGCCTGCATCTGTCCCCGCGTTCACGTCCACTACGCTCGAGTGACCGCCGACTACTCGGAGTCGTCGTCCTCGAAATCGAGCGCGACGGAGTTGATACAGTAGCGCTGGCCCGTCGGCTCTGGCCCGTCTTCGAAGACGTGGCCGAGGTGACCGTCACACTCCGCACAGATGACTTCGGTGCGGCGCATCCCGTTGCTGGTGTCGAGTCGCGTCTCGACCCGGTCGTCGTCGACGTCGTAGAAACTCGGCCAGCCACAGCCGGAGTCGAACTTGGTGTCGGCGTCGAACAACTCGGCGCCACAGCCCGCACAGGCGTACGCGCCGTCTTCTTTGTGATCGACGTACTCGCCGCTGAACGGTGCTTCGGTGCCGGCTTCCCGGAGGATTCGGTACTCTTCGTCGGACAGTGTCTCGCGCCACTCGTCGTCGGACGTCGGCTGTTCGCTCGGTTCCTGACTCATACTCTGCCTAGGTGCGAGAGCCGTAAGTGTCTGTCTCCATTCGATCGCCCCCCACCGTCGCCAAGCGTGGTACCGACTCACTTCCGTCCGGTGATCACGTTCGTACTCTGGCACTCCGGACACTGCGTCATCCGTCCGACGCCGGGAACGTCGATCGTGATCCAGTCGTCGCCGCCGCTGGCTGCTTCGAAACCGCAGTTGAGACAGCGTGACTGCTCGAGGCTGGATGATGTGGTATTACTCGCCATAGCTCGGCGTATGTCACGAACTCTCATAGTGATTTTTACCGGTCACAGTGACTCTCAGCTTCCAGCACGTGTCCGAACCCAAGCGGTTTGCGGTCGGCCCGCGTTGGCGGTCACAATGACGCTTCGACGACCTTCGTACCCTGGTCGACCCCGAGAACAGCGCCGCTGGAACGCTCTTCGTGGGTGCCGTCGACCGCGCGACGGCCCAGCCGGAGGGATCGACCGGTGACTCGCCCCCCTCGAGTCGCCGTCGTCGGCGCGGGTGTCGCCGGAGCCGGCGTCGCGACCGCTATCGCGGACTCGGCGGTCGACGTGACGGTCCTCGAACGCGGTGACACGGTGGGCGGCCGAACCGCGACGCGCCGTCGTGATGGCTGTCGCTACGATACCGGCGCGAACTACCTCTCGGACGGCTCCGAGCGCGTCTCCGACCTCGTCCGGACGCTGGACGACGGCGACCTCGTCGATATCGAACGGTCGGTCTGGACCTTCGGCGCCGACGGCGACGTCTCGCCGGGGGACGACGAACGTGCGGACGACCACCGGTGGACATTCGAGGGCGGTCTCGAAACGCTTCCCCGACGGCTGCTCGAGCGTTCTTCGGCGACGGTTCGGACCGCGACCGCCGTGACGGGGCTCACCTACGACGCTGACGCTGACGCGGACACAGACGAGGACCGCTGGACTCTCGACGTCGAGGACGATGAAGCGCCGAACGCAGGGGACGTGAACCGGCGAATCGCCGCCGACGCCGTCGTCTTGACCCCGCCGGGACCGGCGACCGCGTCGATTCTCGAGGCGAGTACCGTCGACGGGAGCGCCGAGTCCTCGTGGCAGTTCTCGTCGCTCGCGGCGGCCGCCCGATCCGTCTCGTATCGGTCGATCCACTCGTTCGCGTTGCACTACCCGTTCGACCTCGAGCGGCCCTACTACGCACTCGTGAACACCGACCGGGAACACCCCGTCGGCTGGGTCGCTCGCGAGGGCGAGAAACGCGGCCACGTCCCCGACGGCGAGACGCTCCTGATCGCACAGATGGCGCCCGACTGGTCCGTCGACTATCGGTCGACGCCCGCGGCGGATGCGGCCAACGAGGCGGCCGAACGCGTCGCGGCGCTACTCGAGGACGAGCGACTCGCGGACCCGGACTGGACCGACCGGATCGTGTGGCGCGATGCCTTGCCTACTGGTGATACCGACACCGATACCGATACCGACGGAGAGACAACTAGAACCGACCGACTCCGCGACGCCGAACCGGACGGACTGTTCGTCGCCAGCGACTGCACGCACGGTCGCGGTCGCATCCACGCAGCCCTCGAGTCCGGGCTCTCCGTCGGTGACCGCCTCCTCGGGGTTCTCGAGGGATAGGAGACGCGTCGGTGATCAGGATGACCGGTGCTGTGAGGACTCGAGACCACGTTCGACGCGGTCGCCGTCGAGACCGGCGTCGCCGGACCCGTCCGTCCCCTTCGTACTCGTTCTGGAACCGGTCTCTCTTCTCCCGTTTGCAATGGATTCGATCCCGGGACCGTGCCCGGTCGCCAGCGACTCGAGTCGATCCTCGATGTCGATCAACCGCTCGCCGGCGCGTGATGGCGCGACGTGTGCGAGTTCGCCGTCGTAATATTCCGCGAGCGCGATCGTCGGCGGCCGACAGACGACCGTCGACTCCCCCGTGATCGCCGATTCGGCTCGTCGCGTTCGAAAACACGGCTCGAGCGACCGCCCGGTGTGGTCGGCCCAGCGTTCGAACGACTCGAGTACGGTCCGAAGTGGCTGATCCGGATGGTCGTGTTCGTGTTCGCCTTCGCCTTCGCCTTCGTGTTCGTCACCGTCCTCGACACCAGCGGCGTCTCGCTCGACGACGCTGGCCCAGCCGTTGCAGTCGAACGCGGCGACGACGTCTCGGTCTGCGAGCTGTCGGACGCGGTCGACGATCCGATCCCGCCTCGGTGTCGCCACGGTCGGAGCGACCGACCGAACCCACAGTTCGAGCGTGATGCGATCCGGAGTAGCGTTCGTATGCTCCACGATACTCACCGTCGAGGGAGTCGACGACCGTCGGTAAAAATGTTGTTCGAGTATCACCTTCGATTATACGTCGCCGTCTCACTCACGCTCGTGGCGGTGTGCGCTCACGCACTCGAGTTCGACGTCGACCGTCGTCGTCTCGCCGTCGAACCGACCCCGCGGGATCGCGACGACGTCGAGCTCGTCGCCGGGCTCGAACGAGCCGGCGAGTTCGTGTTCCAGACTGACCGGCAGCGTCCGGCCGCCGTCGCGTAACTGAATCACCTGCGAATCGACGTACTCGCTGCGTTTGGGGTCGAACTCGAGCGCTTCCACCGCGGTACAGGAGGGACACCGGGACCGGCGACGCAACCGTCGTTCGCGCTGGGGGACCGTCGTCCGTTCGTCACAGCGCTCACACCGAAACGTGGCGGTGACGATCCGGGGCTCGAGGTCCCCGCAGGAGTCGACCGTGCCGTCGACGGCGACGAGCCGGTTGAGGTGCTCGGCACGGAGGCTCTCGAGGCGGTACCGGACGCTGTCGGGGACGTCCGTGAGACGGAGGTAGATCCGGTCGTCGGCCTCGACGCTCCCCTCGACGCCGTCGAATTCGTTCTCGACGACCTCCTCGAGCGCCTGCCGACCGGCCTCGAGTGTGCGGTCGGGATCGCTCACCAGCGGTGCGGTGAATCGGTAGTCGACACCGCACTGGGTGAACGGGATCGACAGCTGGCGACGGTCCGGAAACTGGGTGAGCAGTCGTCGGATCTCCTCGTCGGCCGATCTGAAGACCTGCGTGTGCCACTTCTCGACCAGCTCTCGCTCGCTAACCATAGCCGAGCGAACGAGGTCCCGAGCCTTGGTTAATGACTCCATTCGAATCGAGGTCCGTTCGCCTCGAGAGCACTCGAGAGCGCCGTTACGTCGGGTGTCGCTGTTTCCAAGCCGATCGACGAGGACGATCACTCCACCATCGGAGCGCCTCACGGCTGCCCGGTCCGCTCGAGGCGAGCGAAGATACACACATTGACGACGGAGGAACGCAAACGACCCGCTATGACAGTTGCTCGGACCGTCGAGCTCGAGGGCCACATCATCGACTCGGGGATGATGGCCCGGTGTTTCGGCGTCGTGATGGACATGGGCGGCGAATTCGAAGTCGAGGAGTTCGAGGTCGGTCGCCACAAACACGCGGAGACGTACTGCCGGATGATGGTCACCGCCGATACGGAGGCCGAACTCCGGGCGATCGTCCACGAACTGAACCAGAACGGCGCGACCGTCGCCGACCCACGGGATGCCACGCTCGAGGCGGCACCCGACGATCAGGTCGTTCCGATCGACTTCTACTCGACGACGAACCACCCGACGTTCGTCCGCGTCGACGGCGAGTGGATCCCCGTCGAGGACTGCGAGATGGACTGTGCGCTGGTCGTCGACCGCTCGAGTACGGAGGTAGAGGTCCGAACGAAAGTGCTCAACGCCATCGAGGAGGGCGACCTCGTCGTCACCGGCGAGACTGGTATCAGGGTCGAACCGCCCGAACGGCCCCGAAACGGCGGGAGCTCCTTCGGCTTCATGCAGGGCGGAGTCAGCAGCGAACGGCCCTCCGCGTCGCTGATCGCGGAGATCGCCGACGAGATGCGGTCGGTCCGCGAGAACGACGGCTCCGTGCTCGTCGTCTGCGGCCCGGCGATCATCCACGCCGGCGGCCGGGACGCGCTGGCCGACCTCGTCCGGGCGGGCTACATCGACTCGCTTTCGGCCGGGAACGGGTTCGCCGTTCACGACCTCGAACGGGACCTCTACGGCACCTCCCTCGGCGTCGACACGGAGACCTTAGAGCACCCGCGCAAGGGGCACAAACACCACATCTACACGATCAGCGAGATCGGCCGTGCGGGTGGCATCGAAGCCGCCGTCGAGAACGGAACGATCGAGAGCGGCGTGATGTACGAGTGCGTCTCCAACGACGTTCCCTACGTCCTCGCGGGGTCGATCCGAGACGACGGGCCGCTACCCGACACCATCACCGACGCCATCGAGGCCCAGAACGCGATCCGCGAGCAGGCCCACGAGGCCGACCTCGTGCTCATGCTCTCGACGCTCCTCCACTCCGTCGCCGTCGGGAACTGTCTCCCCTCGACGACGAAGACCGTCTGCGTCGACATCAACCCCGCGACGGTCACGCAACTCCTCGACCGCGGCAGTGCGCAGGCGATCGGCATGGTCACTGACATCGGCACCTTCCTCCCGATGCTCTCGGAGGAACTCCTCGACGAGGAGTGATCGGGAACGAGTCACAGGACCGCGATTCGACACCACACGAGACGACAGGCGTCAGTTCGATCGCCGAACCGAAACTACACGTCGGCTTCGGCTTCCGATACCGTCACGTCGCCTTCTAGCTCTTCGAGGGCCTCCTCGTACCAGTCAGGTTCCGCGACCGACACCTCCCCGATATCCTCGACAACGAATTCCTGCTCGATACTGACACGCTCGTCGGTTCGCTGGATCGTCCCCTCGAGGTCGACGTAGCGGATCAGGCCGTCGTCACGAACGAACACCTGCACGGAGAACGGTTCGTCCTCGAGGAACATCGAACCGGCTGCCGGTTCCGTCCCTTCGACGACGGTGTAGTGGCCGTCCGCGTATCTCGCCCGTTCGATCTCGATCTCTTCGGCCTCTCGCAGTGGGCTGAGAAGGCTGTACAGCTCCGCTCTCGGCGACGAGTCGTACCCGCGTTCGTACTCGACGGTCCCGTTTCCGTGTTCGATTCGAACGACCGGCTGTCCGATCGAGAGTTGATCGTTCTCCGACCGATACTGGACAGTCGTTCGTTCCCGGTCGGCCTCCCGGACGTCCAGGTTCCAGCTCCCCGTCGTCTGTCCGTGTCTCAGACTCCGTCGGTTCTCGACGTCGACCGTCGTCGACTCCTCGTTCTCGAGCAGGACCGTTCCGTTCGCGAGCGTCGCGGTCGTCGACTGACTCGTCGTGTGTGACTGATTCGTCAGTACCTCACGATGATCACGGACGAACGAGTCGTTCTGGAACCCCTCCTCCGTGAGGCCGACGACGTGTTCTCCGGGATCGGTCAGCGACGACTCGAGTTGCTCGTCGACGCCGTACGGTTCGCGGTCCGGTGCACCCGTTTCCCCCGGGAGACCGCTACACCCCGCAGTGAGGACGATCAGGAGGACCATCAGGAGTGACAACCGGGACACAGTACGCACCCAGTTGTGATGCAGACGGCAAATACGTGATGGGTTTCCGTCGACAGTCGTCGTCCGGTTCGTTCCCGAGTGGAACCCACTGTCACGAAAACTGTCGTCTGACCGCTGCCCTGCCTGGTGAGGGCTAGCTCTTTTATACCTTCCTGTGGAACGTTATCTATCGTGTCGCTGTCAAGAGTTGGTGGGGTGTGAGCATGAAACAGGAACAGATTCAGGCCGGAAAGGCGATCCAGAAACGAACGGGAAAGACGTTCTACCTCGCGACGCGGTTTCTCCCGGCACGCGTTCGGGACGCGACCCACGTCCTCTACGCGTTCTTCCGAATCGCCGACGACGTCGTCGACGACGCCGACGCCAACGGCGTCCCTCCCGACGAGCAGGCCGCTCGGCTCGAGGACCTTCGTGAACAGGCACTCGGCGAGGCCGATCGCTCGGAACCGGTACTCGAGGCCTTCGACGAACTCAGGGCACAATACGATATCGCCGACGAGGAGGTCCACGAGTTCGTCGATGCGATGAAAACTGATATTTACACGAGCCGGTACGAGCGCTACGAGGACCTCGAGGCGTACATGCGCGGCTCGGCCGCCGCCGTCGGCGTGATGATGACTGCGATCATGGACCCCGACGACCCCGACACCGCCCTACCCCACGCGATCGCTCTCGGTGAAGCCTTCCAGTTGACCAACTTTCTGCGGGACGTCCGCGAGGACGTCCTCGAGCGCGATCGGATCTACATCCCACAGGAGACGCTACGGGCTCACGGCGTCACCGACGAGCAGATCGAACGCCTCGAGATATCCGAGTCGTTCGCGACCGTGATGGCCGAGGAGCTTCGGCGGGCCGAACGACTGTATCGGGAGGGTGTCGCCGGCATCCGCTACCTGCCCGAGGACTGCCAGTTGCCGGTGTTGCTCGCAGCGGTGCTGTACGCCGAACATCACCGTGTGATCCGCGCACAGGAGTACGACGTCCTCTCCCGGGAACCGTCACTGTCGACGACCCGGAAACTCCACTGTCTGCTGAAGACGCGGTGGCACTGGCACTGGAATCGCGATCCCGAGGCGGTGTTCGAGCGCGTGTCGGCCGTTCCCGGACCCGACGTCGAACGGACGGGCACCGAGCACGGCGACCGCCTCCCGATGCGGTGAATCCGGTGTTTCTCTCACCGCGAGGAGTCGGATCGACACCACCCTCCCTATCTCCGACTCAAGACACCTCGAGTTCTCGTCGAACCGTTCGGAGTCGGTCGACCCGTTCCTCGACTGGTGGGTGTGTCGGTCGTCCTTCGTCGAGCGGACGAATACAGAATCGGCCGAGTGTGTCGGACTCTCGCAGGTCCGTCTCCGGGATCCGCTGTGCCCCCTCGAGATCGCGTAACGTCTCGACGAGCGCGGTCGAATTCCCGGTCAGCGCAACCGCGCCGCGGTCGGCGGCGAACTCCCGATGTCGAGAGAAGGCGTCCGCGACGACGTCGAACACGAGCGTGAGAACGATCCAGAGCGCCAGGAGGCCGAACGAACCGAGCCACAGGGGAACGAGGTAGCCGTCGACGAACCAATCGGGGGCGAACCGAACGCCGATTCCACCGACGCCGAGGAGACTCAACCCGACGAACGAGACCGCGCCGACGGTCAGCAAGAACTCACCGGGGAGTGCCACCGCAGTCATCACGCGGGCGTCCCGGTTCGAGACGTGGGCGATCTCGTGGGCCAAGACTGCTTCGAGCCGATCGGAGTCGTCTTCGAACCGCTCGAGTAATCCCTCGGTGAGACAGATCGCCGGCGTCCGGTAGCCGACGGTCAGCGAGTTGGGTTCCTCGATCGGGGCGATCCACAGCTCCGGATCGGCAACGGCGGCCTGGTTCGCGAGTCGCGTCGCCAGCGCCTCGAGGTCGGCGTATTCGCCGTCGGATCGGCGGGCGTCGAGCTCCTCGAGAAGACGCGTCGGTCTGTGGATCTCCCGGTAGGTGAGGGTCCCGGCGAATCCGAGGACGACGGTCAACAGCAGGTACTGGCCGACGGTGGCGTTCGCGAAGACGGTGATCGACGCGACGTAGCCGAGCGCGACGACGACGAGGTAGAACAGCGAACAGAGGGCGACGAGCACGGCGCCGTACGCGTGAGTCCGCCAGCGACTCGACGGCTGCATACACGGGCATTTCACTGATCGACGAAAGTCGTTTCGACGGGACTGTGCTGCCGTTTCTTCGTTCTTCTTACCGTCTCGTCTCGAGGATCACCGACCCGTCGTCGGTAATCCCGTCCGAACGAACGCGAGGTCGTACCGGCCCGTCCTCGCCAGTCCGAGACAGAACGCGCCGGCGACGGCCGCGGCGATCCAGTTGCCGTACAGGACGTTGATCCCGCCCCACAGCAACACGAAGCTCACCAGATCGTCGAGGATGAACTCACACGTCTGTACGCGCTCGAGCAGCGCCTCGCGATCGAAGGCGAGATCGACGAGGACGACGGCGACCGTCCCCGAAATAACCCATCCCAGATAGTTCGAGAGCGGGACGCCGTAGTACGGCCCGGGCGGTACGAACTCCCAGAACCCGATCGCGACCGCCGCGGGGTCGAGGACGGCGTCGATGGCTACGACGGCGACGATCGCGGCGCACAACCGGACGATCGTGCTGTCGGCCCACTCCTCGAGAACCAGTATCGTCAGCAGATAGGCGTTGAGCACCAGCGGGATGAAAAACACGGGGAGGGCGAGGGGGACCTCGCCGAACAGCATCGGTCCCAGCTGGATCGTGTACTCGAAGGCGCCGTAGGGCCAGTCGGTCCGGACGCCGACGATCTCGATCGCGTAGGTGTAAGCCGTCAGTACACCGAGACAGCCCAGCGCCCACCAGCCGATCTTCGGGAGGAGACCGACGATCAGCGGCGAGCGCATGACGAGCGTCCCGAAGAGGATCAGCAGTGGGTTGTACGCCAACGGACCAGGCAACAGCCCCTCGGCGCTCGCGACCAGCGTCACCGCACCGATCACGGGGAAGACGACGGCGATGGTAAACCGATTCTCGCGAACGACGGCCTCGAGGCGTCGCTGTACTTCGGTTCGCGTCCTCTCGTCGAAGCCACTCGACGACTCGGGTTCGGGGTCAGCCATAGACCCTCCAGAGGCCGCCCATCGTCAGCAGTGCACCGACGACCGTGTTGATCGCGGGGAACCACCAGTAGGCTCGCTCGACGCCGATACTCGAGGTCGCGACGCCCGCGACGAGCGCCGGATACACCAGCAGCAGCGCGCCCAGACGGACGTCGAGGGCGGCGAACGCAACTGCGGCGGCGAGCCAGCACGCGCCACAGTAGGCGTAGGTCCAGCGTTCGCCGAGTACCGTGGCGGTCGTCCGAATCCCCGCAGCCCGATCGGGCTCGAGGTCCGGGATCGCCGAGAACGTGTGCATCCCCATCGCCCAGCACCAGCCGCCGACGATCGCGAGCGCGGGCGGGTTCGCACCGGCTACGACGGCGTAGGCCGCGATGCCGGGCGTGACGTAGAGGCCGTTCGAGACCGAGTCCAGCAGCGGCGTCGTTTTGAACCGCAGCGGCGGCGCGCTGTAGCCCGCCCCGAGGAGAAGAAAGGCAGCGAGCCAGGGCCACGCCGTCTGCGGGAGGAACCACGCGAATCCCAGCGGGAGGACCGCACAGAGGCCGACGACGATCGGGACGTACTCCTGGCCGCGATACCTCGCCTCGCGGTCTTCCTTCTTCGGGTTCTCGGCGTCGATATCCCGGTCGTAGACGTCGTTGATCCCGTAGAGGAAGACGTTCGCCGGCACGAGGAAGTACGCGAACAGGACGACCACGGCGGGTGAGACCAGTTCGGCGACCGAGTCGGCGGCGTAGGCGACGCCCACTAACACGGGTCCCGCCAGGTAGAGCCAGAACCGCGGTCGCGACAGCGTCAGCAAGTACGACAGTCGCTCGAGGGTCGTTTCGTCCGCGGTCGTCCCGCTGGTTTCCGTCACGTCACTCACCTCTCGATCGACTCGCTGGGCGTTCCGCGCTCATCCGTGATCCTCGAACACCTTCTCGGCCGTCAGCTGGCCGCTGATCAGACACATCGGGACGCCAATGCCGGGCGTGGTGTCGGCGCCGACGAAGTAGAGGCCGTCGACCTCCTTCGATCGATGCGGCGGGCGAAACAGCGACGTCTGGCGCAGGGTGTGGGCCATGCCCAGCGCGGTACCCTGAAAGCTGTTGTACCGGCTCGCGAAGTCCTCGACCGAAAAGGTCTCCTCGACGACGATCCGATCACGCAGGTCCGCGCCGGTGTTCTCGGCGACGTCCGCCAGCACCTCGTCGCGGTACTGTTCGCGAATCTCGGGCGTGTCCTCGAGCCCGGGCGCGATCGGCACGAGGACGAACAGGTTGCTGTGGCCCTCGGGGGCCACGCTATCGTCGGTTTTCGACGGCACGCAGAGGTAGTAGGCGGGGTCGTCCGGCCACTGGGGCTCCTCGAAGATCTGGTCGAAGTGATCCTGCCAGTCCGTCGGGAGGACGAGCGTGTGGTGGGCCAACTCCTCGAGGTCACCCTCGACGCCCAAGTAACAGAGGAAGGCGGAGGGTGCGTAGGTCCGTGACTCCCAGTAGTCGGCGTCGTAGCCGCGTCGTTCGGGCGGAAGCAGTTCCTGTTCGGTGTGGGCGTAGTCGGCGTTGCTCACCACCAGATCGGCGGAGAGGGGACCGTCGGACGTCTCCACGAGGAACGCGCCCTCGCGGCCCTTGATCGCCGTGGCGGGCCGGTCGGTGTGATACTCGACGCCGAGTTCCGTGCCCAGTTCGACGATCCCGTCGATCACGCTCCCCATTCCGTTCTCGGGATACCAGACGCCGAGGTTGAAGTCGACGTGACTCATGAGGTTGTACAGCGCCGGCGTGTTCGTCGGCGAACCGCCGAGAAACACCAGCGTGTACTGCATGATCTGCTGGAGTTTCGGGTGGTCGAAGTAGTTCTCGACGTGGCCCTGCATCGATCCCAGCAGGGAGAGCCCGCGGGCCTGTCGCGCCACGTCGAGGTCGATATAGTCACGCAACCGCTCCCGATCCTCGTAGACGAAGTGTTCCATCCCCACCTCGTAGTTCTCTCGGGACTTCTCGAGGTAGCGCTCGAGGGCCTCGCCGGCGCCCTCCTCGTAGGTCTCGAAGAGCGCTTTGGTTCGCTCGATGTCGGCCGTCACGTCCACCTGGTCGCCGTGTGATCGCGGGCCGCGAGACGACTTTGCCGTCTCGTTCGAGGCGGTTCCACCGCCTCGCAGCCCGCTCGCACCGTCCGCGGAACGCTGTTCCGTGCTGTCTTTGAAGAAGATTCGATAGTGCGGATCGAGGTGCTCGAGGTCGTAGTAGTCGGTCGGCGTCCGGCCGAACTCGCCGAAAAAGCGCTCGAAGACGTCGGGCATCAGGTACCACGAAGGCCCCATGTCGAACCGGAAGCCGTCGACCTCGAGCCGGGAGGCGCGGCCGCCGAGCTGTTCGTTCTTCTCGATCACCTGCACGTCGGCACCCGCGTCGGCGAGATAACACGCCGTCGAGAGGCCGCCGACACCCGCTCCGATCACGACGACTGACTCTCCGACCAGCGACGTCATAGTACAGGTACAGGTGACTGTTGGCTCACTGATAAGGATATGGCATACGCTGGGAGGCTTATCGTTTCGAGGCGAGTCCGACCCCGTGGTTTCCTGTCGTTCCAACCCGTACGCACCCTATGGATCTGGACGAGTCGACGGTCGTCGTCACCGGTGGCACTCGCGGCATCGGCCGGGCCGTCGCCGAAGCGTTCGCCGCCGAGGGCGCGACGGTAACGATCGGCGCTCGAGACGCCGACGCGGTCGAAGAGGCGGTTGCCGACCTCGAGCGAGCGTTCGAGACGACGATCGAGGGCGTTCGAACCGACGTTCGCGACGAGTTCGACTGCGAACGGCTGGTCGAGACGGCCGCACGCGCCGGTTCCTCGAGCGGGATCGACGTCGTGGTCACCGCAGCCGGTATCTACCACGGCGAGGCGGGACGGACGCCGACCGACGAAGAATCGTACTCGGCGTTCGACGACCACTGGCGGACGAACGCGCGCGGCGTCTTCGCGACCGTCTCTGAAGCCCTCCCACACCTGACCGAAGGCGCTCGAATTCTCGTCCCGACGGGCTCGGTCGCCAGCGACGCGAACCCTGGATACGGCTCCTATGCGATCTCCAAAGCCGGCGCCGAAGCCGTCGCACGCGGGTTCGCCGTCGATACCGAGTACACCGTCGGCTGTCTCGATCCGGGCGTCGTCGCGACCGATCTCTCGGGGGCCGACGGACGCGATCCCGACGAGATCGCCCCGCTTTTCGTCTGGGCGGCGACCGACGCCGACGCCGAGGAACTGGACGGATCCGTGCTCGGACTGGGCGCGTGGCGACGAGCGACTCGAGCGTGACTCTCGGAATTAATACAATTTGTGACACGAAAGTGGCTGTCGTGTTTTGGATCGAGAAAACGAGTTCGACCGGAGATAGAAGACGAACGGTAGATGGACCAATGAGTCCACAATCGGCTGTTTAGATTCGAGGCGATACCCTCCAATCGAGGGCTCAACTGGACTACTAGTGGACTGTAATTCTCCCTTTCTTACCGATTCTCTGGCAAGAAAGCTTATACCGGGCTGCTCGGGTTATCGAGATATGCCACGCAACACATCGACACAGAGCGGCTCCACGAACGACGCCCTCCCGAACCTCGTAACGATCGTCGGCCGCGGCGTCCCCTCGAACTTCGAAATCAGCGTCGACGGCGAGATCGAGATGGTCGACGGCGAACCGCTCGAGGAAGCGACGATCGTCTCCGGCGGCGTCGCCGAGGGAACGGTCGACGCTGGCGTCCGACGGTTCCGATTCTCCGGTCAGATGGCCAACGTCCGACTCGTCGACTGGAACGGTCTCGAGGCCCCCGACTCGCCGAGCACGCCGACGGTCAACGTGAATTACGGCGTTTCTCAGCGTTAATTCCGATCGAATAAGATTCGGTTCTGCGGACCCTCACTCGAGTGAAACAGCGAGCGCCGTCCCAATCCCGGCGACGGACCTACAGCTCTCGGTCGCTGTCCGGGTTCTCGAGCTCCCACAGCAGTTCCGGCAGGAACGACTCGAGGTTCTCGACGACTCGCCGTTCGCTGACGTTCAGGCCCTCGCAGTGATCGTGGGCCGAGTCACGAATGTCGACGTGGAGGTCGCCGTCCTCGCGCCAGACGCCGAGTGGAAACACCGAACACCGGGTCGGTTTCCAGTCGTCCTCCAAGTGCAGCGAGCAGAGGCCGTCCTCGCGGAGAAAGGCGCAGGCGTGGCCGTCCTCCGCGACGTGCTCGTCGCGGTCTTTCTCCTCGCGCGTGACGAACGGCTCGCCGCGAAACTGCGTGGTGGTCTCCGAGAGGTTCGCGTGGGCGGCGAGTTCGATCAGGTCCTGATCGTAGAGCAAGACCCCGTGCTGACAGCACCAGGTGCAGTCGTCGACGCACTCGAAGGTGAGGTCGGGGTCGAACTCGACGATCACCTCGCGGTCCGGGTAGACCTCGACGCGCCGGTGGGTAGTCTCCGCGTCTGCGTCTGCATCGGCATCGGCATCGGCATCGGTATCCGCGCTCACGACTCGAGGGAGGGTCGCGGGCGGGAAGTGCCTTTGCGTTTCGACCGGGACACATATAGCGACCCGATACCAACCACCCCGATAGTCAATGGCTGGCCCTCCTGATTCCCGCCGCACAGCGTCCGACGATGGTCGACAGACGAGGCGGTCGATCCTCCGTCGGGCAGGGGCCGTCGGAACGCTCGGTCTCGGTGGACTCGCCGGCTGCGTGAGCCTCCAGCCGCCACAGACCTACGACCTGACCCAGGACGGGTTCGACCCGGAGATCCTGCCCTACGACGAGACTTACCCGCCGGACGAGGCGGTGACGATGTTTCGCGGCGGGCTCCGCCGACTCGGTTACTACCCCGACCAGACGGTCCCCGACGCCGTCACCGTCGACTGGCAGTTCCCGATCAACGAGGTCGGCCACACCGCGGCAAAGTCGACTCCGCGACCGACGCCCGACGGCGAGACGATCCTGATCGCAGCCGACACCGGCCGCGTCCACGCGGTGACACCCGAAGGCGAGGAGCGCTGGACCGCACAGACGAAAGCGGTCCACCTCGGCATCCACGGCACGCCCGCGATCGCCCACGGCGTCGCCTACATCGGCGGCTACGACGGCAGACTCTACGCGTTCGACGTCGAGACCGGCGACGAGAAGTGGCGCACTGCGCGGCTGGGTGGCTCGATCGCGATCGGCTCGAGTCCCGCCTACTGGAACGGTATCATCTACGTCGTCGCCGAGTACAGCAACCCGGACGCGGGGACGATGTGGGCGATCGACGCCGAGACCGGCCAGCCGCTGTGGAGCGACGACCGCCTCTGGGGGATGCCCCACCCCTCGACGGCAATCGACCCTGAACGCGAGCGGATGATCACCGCCTCGAACGACGGCGTCTGCTACTGCTGGGAGTTTCCCTCCCTCGAGTTCGCCTGGGAGTTCCAGACCGGCGGCGAGATCAAGGGGACGACGCCGCTGTACGACGGCAGCGTCTTTCTGGGGTCCTGGGACAATTCGTTCTATCGCGTCTCGCTCGAGGACGGCACCGAGGAGTGGTCGTTCGAGACCGGCAACATCGTCATGTCGAACGCGGCGATCGATCCGGACGCGGGCGTGGTGTACGTCGGAAGCAGCGACCGGTACGTCTACGCGCTCGACACCGACACCGGCGAGGAGCTGTGGTCGACTAACGTTGGCGGTAGCGTCATCGGGTCGCTAATCGTCACCGCCGAGACGGTGCTAGTCGGGTCGTACGACACGCATCTGTACGCACTCGACAAGGAGACCGGCGACGAGCGCTGGCGCGTCGAGAATCAGGGCCACGTCACCAGCGGAGCGTTCCCCCACGACGGCCGGATCTACTACGCCGAACGCGGCGTCTTCTCGAACTACTGGGACGACGACGAGGAGACGGTTCTCGAGACCCCCGGCAACGCCTACTGTCTGGTTCCCGACGAGTGAGTGTGCAGGTGAGAGTGAGACTCAGTCGACGATCCATTCGAGGCTGACGCTGTTCGCTTCGGGTCCCGTTTTCGAGACCGATTCGGACTAGCGGTCACTCCTCGAGGACGAGATACGTCCGCCCGGCGCGATGCTCGAGGGAGACGCGGTCGGTCGTCACGCTGTCGCGGACGTACTCCTGGACGCCGGCGGCGTGCATGTCGGTGACGTCGATACGGCGTCTGTCGGTCGTGTTCTCGTCGTGGTCTTCCTCGTCCTCCGGCTTCAC
The DNA here is from genome assembly GCA_025517485.1 of Natronoglomus mannanivorans. GTDB lineage: Archaea > Halobacteriota > Halobacteria > Halobacteriales > Natrialbaceae > Halomontanus > Halomontanus mannanivorans. Next base: position 47,410 of record JAOPKB010000004.1, read on the forward strand.
ACACAGGCTCATACCTCTCGGTTGGGTGGACAGTACGTCAATCCGACCCGTCCGTGGAGTGAAAGTGAAAGTAGACATCACAGACGCTGTCGGTTCCAAAATCTATCCGGGACACAACTGTATATACCGCCGCGTCGACGGTGACTGCACGATGATCGCTACGCTCCAATCGGTCCTGACGTCGGCGGTGCTGATACTGGGACAGGCCGGTCCCGGACCCGCCGTCGACGTCGATCTCGGTACCGGTCTGGCCGGCGGCGCAACCGGGGCCTTCCTGACGACGCTGGTCGTCGGGCTGGTCATGATCGCGGTCGCACCGACGTACACGGAACGGATGATGGCCTCGCTGCTCGCGGACCCCGTCGAGTCCTTGGTCTACGGGCTCGTCTGTCTGGTCGTCCTCGTCGTTCTCATCCTCGGGCTCGTGATCACCATCGTCGGTATCCTCGTCGTCGTTCCGCTGGTGTTGCTGGCTGTGCTAGTGTGGGCCATCGGCTCCGTCATCGGCTATCTGGCGATCGCAGACCGGCTGGTCGGACGGCGCGACAGCTGGCTGTTGCCCTTGTTGGTCGGTGCGACGATCAACGGCCTCCTCGCGTTGACCGGAATCGGCGGCCTCGTCGCGTTCGGGATCGGCGCCGCCGGGTTCGGGACGGTAATTCGGTCGTTGCTCGACTGACCCGACTTCCTATCCGACCCGTTTCACGTCGACGTCGGTTCGGCACTCGCCCGCCTCGAGGACGACCGACTCGACGATCGACTCCCGAGCGCGTTCGCGCCAGGCCTCGAGTGCTGCTGTGTAGGCCTCACGAATTCGGTCCGGGTCCGAATCCGGCTCGTCTCTCTCGTCTTCGATTTCGCTTTCACTTTCTGTCTCGGCCTCCGGTCGCCCCGCGTGCTCCTCGAGCGTGGGATACGAATCGACCAGCTCGTCCGCGAGGAAGTCGGCGGGTGCGCAGTGAACCGCTCCGGTGGCCCGCGTGTCGTCGGTGCGGTAGACGTGGAGCCGAGCGCGCATTCGCCCGTGGAAGGGTGGGGTCACCCGAAGCACTGCGGTGCCGGGGTTCTCCCGCGTGTAGACGAAGGCGTCGACGACGTCTTCGGGGGAGACCGCGAGTGAGCGGATCGCCGTCGGGTCCTCACCCTCTCCAGCGCTACTATCTGCGGTCTCGTCCTCGTCCATTACTCGAGTCGTCGCTCCCGTCGGCCTTAGTCCTCGCGCTGGTCGTGACCGTGGTCTCGCTTTCGCTTTCGCTCCCGTTCTCGCTCTCGAGGCCGAACGACTTCCGCACGGACGTCAGTCGAGACGCCGTACTTCGCGTCCGCGACCGACTCGGGGATCGACGCGTCCGTCTCACGGCTCTCGTACCGTGACCGAAGCGACGCCCGAACCGCCTCGCGCACACAGGCTCGAGTCGCCGCGCCGACGGCGGTCGCGCTGCCGGAGAACTCCGATGGCGGACCGTCCGGATCGTGGCCGACGACGATCGCATCCGTCGTCGTTCCCGCAAACCCCGTCTCCGCCAGGAGCGTGGCGGCCTTGGCCTCAGCCGCGACCGCAACCAGATTCGCCAGCGCGCCGGCCTCGAGCGCTCGTGTCGTCCCGACGACGAGGTTCACCGTTCCGAGTTCGCCTTCCTGATCCGAGTCGTCGTCGGTTCCGCCCTCGAGTCGGCCGTCCGGCAGCGTCCCGCCCGACGGCTCCATCGGGAGCGCGGCGGGGTTCGAGATCCCCGCAGTCGCGTAGACCGTCACCGGGCCGCAGACGGCGCCGCGGGCGTGCTCGAGGTCGACGCCGGTCAACAGGACCGGTCCCGACGCCTCGAAGCCGGCCGACTCGAGGCGGTCGGCGACGTAGGCGTCGATCGAGCGGTCGTCACACGCCCATCCCCCCGGAACGGAAACGTTGTACGCCGCGGGCCCGCTCGAGCGGCCGCCGTTCCAGCCGGTGCTGAGCCACTCGGTTCCGGGTCGGCGGACGCGGAGGATACCGTCGGTGCGGGTCGCTTCGAAGCCGGTGGTCCGGGCCTCGTCTTCGCACTCGGCCTCGCCGTCCTCGCCGCCATCGGTCTCGACCCTCGCCTCCTCACTCATCGCCGAGCACCTCGAGCAGCCGATCGTTCGCTTCGCGACCTTTCACGGCGACGCGGACGTGGCCGTCCAGTCCGCGGAAGGTTCTGGCGTCCCGGAGGACGATCCCTCGGTCGCGGGCGTGCTCGAGGAGGGCGTCGACGGCGTCGCCTGCTGTCTCACCTCGCGTGTTCTCGCAGTCTGTAGCCGTCTCCGCTTCGCTCTCGAGTTCACAGAGCAGATACGGTGCGTCCGATGGAGACACCGTGAACCGTTTTTCGAGACCCTTCCGAAGCCGCTCGCGCTCCGATCGCACTCGCTCTCGAGTCGTCCGAACGAACGCGTCTTGACGCATACAGTGAGCTCCGACCGCGGCGGCGGGCGTTCCGAGGTTCCACGCCCGACGGGCGGTCTCGAGCGCCGTTCGAGACTCGCCGGTCGCGACCGCGAACCCGGCGCGCAGCCCCGGGAGTCCGAACAGTTTCGTCAGCGACCGGGCGACGATCACGCCCTCCTGGCCGGCCATCGATCGCCGGTCGGTGAACCCGAGGAACGCCTCGTCGACGAGCACCGGCGTGTCGCGCTCGCGACAGCGCTCGACGAACGCCTCGAGGGCGTCCGGTTCGACGACCTCCCCCGTCGGATTGTTCGGCGTACAGACGACCGCGAGCGCGTGGTCGGCCGGATCGATCGCCGTAATCTCGTCGTGCGGAACGAACTGCGGATCCGCGCCCTGTAACCGAACTTCGCGTGCGTACTCGCCGAAGCTGGGATACGGGACGGCGACGGTGTCACCGGCTTCGACGGTCGCCTCGATCGCCAGTCTGATCGCCGCCAGTCCGCCGGGTGTCGGGATCACCGCTCGAGGCTGGCAGCCGACGTACTCCCCGGCCGCCTCGCGATAGTCCGGATAGTCGTCGTCGGGATAGCGGCGGGACGCCTCGAGTGCGTCTCGATACACCGCCTCGACACCGTCCGGGATGCGGGGGTTGATGTTGGCGCTGAAGTCGAGGACCGCGGGGTCGGTGCTCCCGCCGTGGGGAACGCGGTCTGCGGTTCGAACGGCGTCAGGATCCACGGCTGTCCTCCGTCTCGAGCTCGGTGCGTGTCCGATCGTCGTCGACGCCGAGTCGCGCACACACCGTTTCGATCCGTTCGCGGACGTCCCCCATCCGACCATCGGGAACCAGCGAGAGCGCGCCGCCCATCCCCACGCCTTCCTTGGCTTCACCGGCGCAGTAACGGGCCATCGAGACGTGATCCGATCGCTCGAACGCCGGATCCGTCACCTCGATCTCGAGATCGAGTCGATCGCCCACAGCTTCGAGGTCCACACCCTCGTCGGCCGCGACGAACGAGGTGGTCGTGAGCCGAAGTCGTCCGGAAACACCGGCGTGTCGAAGAACCGCCGCCACCGCGACCAGCTGGGTGCCGCCGGCGAGGGTCACCCGCGTTCCACGGTCGAGCGCCCCCGCCGCGACGCCGGCGACGGCCGCCTGCACCGGATCGCCCATCGTTCGGATCGCCTCGAGTGGGGTTCCCGCACAGTCTCCCGGCTCGAGACCGCTCGCCTCGAGTCCCCGCTCGACGACCGCCCGCTTTCGCTCGAGCGGGTTCGCGGGCAGTGAGGAGGAGACGCCGATCGGCTCGCCGAGCGCGGTGGCGACGCCGAGTGCGGTCGTCGTGCCACCGGGGATCGTCTCGCCGATCAGGAGCTCGTCCTCGTCTTCGGGCAGGCTCGCACCGTACTCGCGGGCGCGTTCGAAGATCGATTCGGCGTCCGGAACCGCCACTGGCTCGCGAATATCGGCACCTGGCGCGGCCTCGAGATCGACTGTCGGCGCCGCGGTCGGTTTCGCGAGGCCGGCCGCCAGCACCGTCACGTCGAAGCCGACGACCTCCCGAACGGCGCGGGTGATCGCGGCCGGCGTCGGACAGCCGGTCGGGCTCACGGGCGTCACGGGTGCTATCGCGGGTTCGCCGTAGACCAGGATCTCGGCGTCCGCAGCGGGCGTGTGCACCATGACCTCGGGCGCGGCACCGGCGGCGCTGATGCCGTCGACCAGCCCCGTCTCGGTCGTTCCCGCCGCGAGGATCACTCGCATCGGCATCGCTCCTCCGCGCGGTCGACGTCTATCGGTCGGTTCACGTTGATCGCCAGTCGTGGGTCGTCACTCAGGTATGTCATCTGTCTCTGTGGATCGTTCCCGACGACGTTCACGCCGGTCGGTGCGAGTTCGGTGTCGTCGGATTCGGACTCGAGGACCGTCTCACAGCTCACGCCTAGCTGTCGTTTCAGCGCGGCCGGGACGCAGACGGTCAGCGAGCCGCGGTCGCCGCGACCGCCCATACGGCGCTCGTACTCCTCGAGCACCCGGTCGATCACTTCTCCCTCGAGCAGCGGGAGGTCGGCGGCGACGGTGAGCACTGGTGGCTCGACCTCCTGGCGCTCGAGGGCGACGCCGAGGTCGGTCACGTATCCCTCGCCGGGCGTCTCGATCGTCGGGAGGACGCCCTCGAGATGGGCTCGCGTCTCGGGTGCGTTCGGAGAGACGACCGCGTAGGTCGTCTCGACGCGACTCGCTGCCAGCGCCCGTCGAACCCGGTCGACCATCGCCTCGCCGGCGATCGGCTGGAGCGGTTTTTCGTGGCTACTCTCGAGTCTGGTTCCCCGTCCGCCACACATCAGGAGAGCGTCCACGCGATCACCCCCACGTGGAGGCCGACGACGCGGCCGATCTCGTTGGCGGCACCGAAGACGTCGCCGCTCACCCCGCCGAGGTTTCGACGGGCCCACCACCACGGCAGACAGGCACCCGCGAGCGCACCGCCGAGCGCGACGGCGGCGACGGGGTAGGGCCAGCTGAAGAGGCCGACGGGCAGCGCGATCGCCACCGGAGACACGACACTCGAGGAACCGAGCGCACCGGTCACCTGCGAGCCAAAGCCCTCGTGACTCGCTGTCCCGAGACACGCCAGCAGGGCCATGCCGAGTTTCGCGCCGACCTCCGCGGCGACCGCGACGGCGACCGCGACGCCGACGGGGAGGGCGGCCAGTCCGAGACCCGCCAGCGCCAGTCCCGCGACGACCACCGTCACGGCGAACAGCGCACCGACGCCCGTCGTCGTGTCTTTCAGCACCTCCCGTCGCCGATCCGGGTCTCCGTGGACGACCGCCGCGTCCCCGAGATCGGCCACGCCGTCGAGGTGGTGGATCCCCGTCAGGAACCCGATCGCGAGGAGGTAGCCGAGCGCAACCGTCGACGCCGGAAGCGTTCCAGCCGCGAGCAACGGGAGCGCGGCCAGCCCGCCGACGAGATAGCCGACCAGCGGGAAGACGGCGGGCCTCGAGACGAACGCCTCCCAGTCGCCCGCCTGCGTTCCGACTGGGAGCCGCGTGAGGAACGCGGTTCCGCTGCGGAGCGCGCGCCCGATCGTTCGGAGTCGGTCGGTCACGGTCGGACCACCTCGAGTGCGAGAATCCAGTTTTGGATCCGCGGTTCGATCCCGCTCTCGATTCCGATTCCGATCCCGATCCCGATCCCCAGCGCCACCGCATCGGCTCCGAGTTCCTCGAGCTCGGTCCCCCGTCCGAATTCGACGATCGCGACCGCCGGCGAGTAGACGGTGAGGACGGTGGACAGGGCGAACGCGAGGACGGCGGCCAGACCGACGATCCGGATCGCTCGAGCGCCGTCGTCGACCGTCGGCAGCGAGGCGTCGGGGTTCAGGACGTACGCGTCGCGCTTCTCGAGTCGAACCGACAGCGCGCAGGCCAGCGTCGCCATCGGCCAGCCGGCGTTGGGCGAGGACGGGACGCGCGCCCACTCGTTGGCCCGGGCGAGCGAACCCGGATCGAGCGCTGCGAGCGCGAGGAGACCCGCACTGATGCGGGCGGGAACCCACATGACGGCGTCGTCGAGGCGCGCGCTCGCGGTCCCGATCGGCTTCGAGCGGTAGCCGAGCATCGAGTCCAGCGTGTTGACGGCCTTGACCCAGGCCGCGGCGGCCGCCGCCAGCGGGAGCGAGACGGGGGCGAGTACGACGAAGGGCAGCAGTGGCGCGATCAGTCCGTCCGAGAAGTTCTCGCCGGCGCTCTCGACGGCGGCGCTTCGTAACTGTGGCGCCGAGAGTCCCTCGGTGTCCCGACCGACGAGGCCCCGGACGAGTGTCCGGGCGGTCTCGAGGTCTCCTTTCGTTTCCGTTTCCGTTCTCGTTTCCGTTTCCACTCCCATTTCGACTCCGGCTCCGATCTCGTTCTCGCCGACACCGCCGACGTCAGTCGCGTCGATCACCTCGCGGGTCAGATCCAGCAATCGACGCAGGCTGGTCGTCAAGAAGAGCACGAGCGCGGCCGCGACCGCACCGGCCATCGGTTGGACGTCGAGGATCCCCCCGACGATTGCGCCGACGAGCACGGCGGCCGACAGCGGCAACACGACCGCGACGACGACGCCGATCCACCGCAGCCGTCGCTCGTCGCTCGTCCACTCTCGATCGACGAGTCCGACGACGCGTCCGAACCACGCGACCGGGTGAAGCGTGTTCGGCGGTTCGCCGATCAGGAGATCGAGGCTGACCGCGAACCCGAGGACTGCGAGGATCGTGAGCGTCATCGTCCCCCCGGTCTCGTCCTCGACTGCAGGTCGACTCTCGATCGACCCACCCGTCTCGAGCATCGTACTCGTCGCCCCGTCATCGGTCGCTCGCCTCCGGGTTCGGGTCCGGGTCCAGTCGTGCCGGCAGGTCCGCGAGCGGCGTCTCCCAGAGACCGATTGCGGTCCCGCCGACGCGCTCGACTCCCCCGTCGGTCCGCGGGTCGTCGCCGACGTGGACGAGCGCCGACGGATCGACCGAGAGTCGCTCGGCCGTCTCGAGGAAGATTTCCGCCGCGGGTTTTCGCCACCCACAGTCGACGCTCGTGACCACCGCGTCGAACTGCTCGGCCTCGAGTCGCGAGCGGGCGAGCGTTCGCTCGACGAGTCCGGGGACGCTGCAGTTCGAACAGATCGCGACGCGATGCCCTCGTTCGCGAACCGCGTCGACGGCCTCTCGTGCGTCCGGTCGGGTTTCCACGACCGGATCGAACGCGGCGACGACCGCCTCGCGGACGCCCTCACGATCGATGGCTGCCTCCGACTGTGTGGACTCTGCTGCGGATAAGAGGGCCGCACACACGTGCTCGTCCAGTGCGACTTCGACACCTTCGGGTGCGTCGATGTGGGCCCGTGCGTACCGCGTTTCCCAGTCGTCTGGCACTGACACGCCGCGAGCAGCGAGCGCTCGAGCGACGGCTGCAGCCGGGTCTTCCGGCTTCTCGGCCGTCACGAGCGTTTCGAAGAGATCGAACGAAACTGCCACGTCCGTGTGACTAGCACAAGTTGACTTTACTCTCGCGGTCCGCGTCAGACGATCGTTTGGATGGGTTTGTGAATACCCCTTTTACCAACCCATAGAAAGGTGGAGATGACTATGACCCGACTCCCTCCCATCGGTGAAGTGAAGCGACAGGCCAGCGGGACTGGAGCGATCGCAATCGGCGCGATAGTACTCACCGTTTCCGTCGGTTTCCAGCGTACTGCGACCCTCACACGTCGAACGACCGACCGTCTGCAGGATCGACTCGATGGGCTCTTGGATCGACTCGATACGGATACGACGGCGCCAGAGTCAGCGACGGTTCAGGAGACGGACTCCCACCCGGATTCGAAATCGGACCCAGCGCGTGATTCGACCTCCAGTGGCCCCTCGGACGACCCGTCTCACTGGCCGACGACTCACGCCGAGATCCTCGAGTACGGGTTCACGCCTGAGGAATACGTCCGCGACGTTCTCTCTCGAAACGACGGTCGACTGCGCCAGCGACGATTCGTCGACGACTACGGCTGGGCGGCCTCGACGATCAGCCGACTGCTCTCGGAACTCGAAGAGCGCGGCCGTATCGTTCGCTATCGACTGGGTCGTGAGAAGGTCGTCTGTCTCCCCGAAGCCGTGCCGTCGAGTCACCGGTCGTGATGGGAATCTACATGCCCGTGAGTCGGTGTGCGATCGCTGGTGGGGCGCTGAACTGAATCCGTCGTCTCGGCTCTACTCGATCGGCTAGTCCCGTCACGAGTCACGAAAAGCCACACTAACTCGAGACGGAGTGGATTGCGGTGTTCTCAGGCGATCCGGGAGAACGCGAGATTGCCCGAGATGTTCTCGATGTAGATCTCGACGACGTCACCCTCGTTCGCGCCGGGGACGAAGATCGTGTAGTTGCCCTTCTCCGCGACACCGTCGCCCTTGCGGCCGGTTCCGGTGATCTCGACCGTGTAGGTCTTGCCCTCTTCGACGGCCTCGCGCTGTTGTTGCTGTTGCTGGCTCGAGCTCCGCTTGGTCACCGGTCGGAACGCACCACAGGCGTCACACCGGAGCATAGGTGTGCGGTCCTCGCGGACGAGGCGGGTGTCCGGCAGGCCACACTCCGAACAGAGGACGTACTCCTCGACGTAGGCGTCGATTGCGACGCTGAAGTCCTGTCCGGAGAAGGTCCCGTTGTATCGGCCACGGCCGTCGCCGAGTTTCCCGCTGGTCCCCAACTCTCGCTGGATGAACCGATGGACGTGCTCGTCCCCTCGAGAGAGGACGTCGGCGATCTCCCCGAGGTTGGTAAACCGGGTGAATGCGCCGTCTTTCTGTGCCTGTGGGTCCGGAATCTGCAGGCGCTGTTCGTCGCCACCGATATCCGGAACGTTCTCCATCGCTCGGTCGAGACTCGATTCGTAATCCATACGCGAAACTAGTTTCCCGCGACGTAAATCCGTTCTGCTATCGCTGTCCAGCCGGTTCTGATGGGGGTCCGGCGTGCGGTCTCCGACCCGTCTCTCTTCCCGAGTCCCTAGAGTGCGTCGCCACCGCTCTCGCCGAGCGATCCCTGTTCTTCTTGCTCGAGTCGCTCGAGGTCGCGTTCAGGGTTCGCTTCGTGGACGTCGCCGGCCTCACCGGTAATTTCTCCGGAGACGGCTTCGCGGGCTTCCTGCGGTGACTCGAACTCCTCGTTGGCCAGCCGATCGAAGACGCTCCCCAGCGACTCCGTCTCGTTGGGGAGGTCGAGCGGCGTCGTCGCGTACTCCGTCGAGAGCTCTTCGCCCGTGACGGGGTACTCGACCTCGCCGAGATGTTCCTCCACGTCCGCGAGGATCGACTCGGTCGTCTCGGCGCGCTCGGCTTTTCGCTGCTCCGCGCGGTCTTGGGCGCGGTCTTTGTTCGGTTCGTCGCTCATAGCCGGCCGTACGACTGTCGGCCGGAAAAACGGGTGGCCGGCGTTCGCCTGTCTTCGGGTGCCGGCGACGGGTTCTGCGATCCGCTCCGCCGACGCGTCGGAAACACTGCACGGACGGTCAGAACAGTTCCACGCGAATCCCCTCGGACTCGAGGTCGTCCGCAAACGCCTCCGCGTCGGTCTCGATCGCCTCGAACGTGTCGTAGTGGACCGGGAGGACGAGGTCGGGATCGACGCTTCGCGCGAAGTCCGCGGCTTCGTGGCGGTCCATCGTGTAGTGGCCGCCGATCGGCGGGACGAACACGTCGGCGCTGACGGACTCGTGGTGGGCCAGGAAATCCGTGTCGGAAGGGACGAAGACGGTCACGTCTGCGATCGTCAACAGAAGCCCGATCACCTCGCCGTCGGCGTGGAACGGGTCTCCCTCGTCGTCGACGTGCTCGCCGTCGGGATCGTTGGAGGCTGGGACGGTCTGAACGTCGATCCCGTCCACGGTCGTGTCCCCCTCGAGCGGGAGGTCGACGACCTCGTCGAGGTCGTCGGTATCGATCGCTTCGTAGGCGGCGACGGTGGCGTCGGTTCCGCCGACCGCCTCGATCGCCTCGGGATCGTAATGGTCGAAATCGTCGTGCGTGACGAACACGACGTCGCCGTCGCCTGGCTCCCCCTCGAGCACCTCGCTCCACGGATCGACGTAGACGACCAGTCCGTCTTCGGTTTCGATCCGGATGCTGGCGTGGCCGAGCCGTTCGAACGTGACTCTCTCGTATTCGACTGTCATGTGGGGAGCTACGACCGCGTCGAACGTAATAGGCCCTGTTTAGAAGTCGAATTTCTCGGCCGCCGTCTCCATGTCCTTGTCGCCGCGACCGGAGAGGTTCACGAGGATGGTGTCGTGCTCTCCGTCTTCGGCCAACTGGATCGCTCGAGCGACGGCGTGGCTGGACTCCAGTGCAGGGATGATCCCCTCCGTCTCCGACAGTTCGCGGAAGGCGGCGAGCGCCTCCTCGTCTGTGATGCCGGTGTACTCACAGCGGCCCACGGCGCGGAACATCGCGTGTTCGGGGCCGACGCCGGGGTAGTCGAGTCCGGCGGAGACGGAGTGAACCTCGACGTCCTCGTCGATGACCCGCGTTTTCATCCCGTGGATGACGTCGTCGGTCCCCCTCGCCAGCGGGGCGGCGTGGCGCTTCGAGTCCGAGCCCTCGCCACCGCCTTCAGCGCCGTAGAACGCGACGTCGTCGTCACGGAAGGCGTGGAACAGCCCGATCGCGTTCGACCCGCCGCCGACGCAGGCGACGGCGGCGTCGGGAAGCTCGCCGGTTCGCTCTTGGAATTGCTCGCGGGCCTCCCGGCCGATCACGCTCTGGAAGTCCCGGACCATCCGCGGGAACGGGTCCGGGCCGACGACGCTGCCGACCAGGTAGTGGGTATCGTCGATGTTCTCCGCGAAGTCCTCGAGGGCCGCGTCGACGGCATCGGCCAGCCCCTCGTTGCCGCGGGTGACCTCGTTGACCTCCGCGCCCATCAGGCGCATCCGGAAGACGTTCATCCCCTGTCGCCGGACGTCCTTTTTCCCCATGTAGATCTCCGTCTCGAGGCCGAGCAAGGCGCCGACCATCGCGGTCGCGGTGCCGTGTTGCCCGGCGCCGGTCTCGGCGATCAGGCGAGTTCGCCCGGCCTTCTTCGCGAGCAGCGCCTGTCCGAGACAGTTGTTGATCTTGTGGGCGCCGCCGTGGAGCAGGTCCTCGCGCTTGAGGTAGATCTCGGCACCGTAGCGTTCGCTCAGATTGCGTGCGTGATACAGCGGTGTCGGCCGGCCGGCGAACTCCTCGAGATAGCTGTCGAGTTCGGCCCGGAACTCGTCGGTCGCGCTGACTTCGTCGTAGGCGGCCGCGAGTTGCTCGAGTGGTTCCTGGAGGAGGTCGGGGACGTGTCGTCCACCGTATCCCTCGAAGTTTCCGTGGGACATGTCTACTCTATCGGGGGGTGTTCGATGTACATAAACCATGTTGAATTGAAGTCGGCTACTCGAGTGGGTCGGTCGAACGCCCGACTCGAGGTTGCGGTATCGGTTCCGTTCGGTCGACCGTTTTCGGCCGAGAGGCTCACCACCGCTCCGATAATACCATCTCATACCATTCCACACCATTCTGGACCATTCAGGGCCAATACTTATCCTCGCGAGGGCTGTCCGTTCCAACGAGACCGGTGGTCGGGGCGAGTACACATCGCTTCGATCACCCTCACAACCTATCCATGTCCAGCACAACCACCCCCCTCGAAGCGATGTTCGAGATGCAACGCCAATCGATCGAGCACGGCCAGCAGCTGTTCGAGCAGAGCCTCGAGTTGCAACAGAACGCACTCGAGACAGCCCTGCACAACGGGATCGCGACACAGCGAAGCGCCCAGCGTCAGGGAACCGAACTGACCCGGCAGGTCACCAACGCCCAGTACGACGCCGTCGAGGAGACGGTCGACGACGGCGAACTCCGGGAGGCGATCGACCACCAGTTCGCGGAGAGTGCACAGCGAACGCAGAAGCTCCTGAACGCCCAGTTCGAGCACGGTACCGACCTGTTCCAGCAACTCCTTCGCGCGCAGTTCGACGCGCTCGAGTCGACCGTCGACGGCGGCGAGTTCGACGCCCGATCGTCGATCGACCAGCAGTTCGAGGAGTTCGACCAAGCGCAGGAGGACGCCTGGAACGAGTTCGAAGCCGTGTTCCTCGAGACGGTCGACGATCTCTCGGACCAGCAGAAAGTCCTGCTCGCGGAGTCGGTCGACTCGTTCCTCGACGCCCAGCGAGAGACTGCCCAGCGGACCGTCGAGGGCGTTCGCGGTGCCCAGGAGATGGCCGAGACGGTCCAGCAGGAGAGTCAGAACGTCGTCGAAACGGTCCAGCGAGAGACCGAAGACGTGGCGGCCGAAGCCGCAGAAGCGACCGTCGACGAGGTCACCGAAGGCGGTGACGTCTCCGAACGCATGGCGGTCGAGACGACCGACGCGATCGAGAACGCGGTCGAAGCGGGAGCCGACGCGACCCAGAGGAACCTCCAGACTCTCGAGGGCGTCGGCGCGACCTACGCCGCTCGCCTCGCCAGTATCGAGATCGACACCGTCGAAGATCTCGCCGATGCACAGGCGACAGTGGTCGCGGAAGCCGCGGAGATTTCGGAGGAGCAGGCCGGCGCGTGGATCGAAGCGGCCCAGTCACAGGAGTAGACTCTCGTCCGTCTGGTCGGCAGCTCTTCTTTCTCTCTCGAGCCCGCTCCGCTCTTCGGTTCGACTCGAACGACTCGGCTACTCGAGTGTCTCGATCAACTCGACGCCGTAGCCGTCGGGGTCGGAGACGAACGAGATCCGAACGCCCATATCGTCCATAGTCGTCGGTTCCTGGTCGACCGACCCGTCGTACTCCGCGACCAGCGTGTCGACGGTGTCGTCGATCTCGGTGACGGCGATCGCGGTGTGATCGAACCCCGACGGCTCGACCTCGCGACCCCCACTCTCGTCCTCGTCCTCGTCGTACTTGAACTGCAACTCGGTGTCACTTTCGCCCGTCAGGAAGTAGTTCGTGACGCCGTCGTCGCCGACGAACTCGCGGGAGTACTCGAGGCCGAGCCCTTCGGTGTAGAACGCTTTCATCGCCTCGACGTCGTCGACCCAGATCGCCGTGTGTAAGACGTCCATAGCGGCTATCAGCGAGACAGCGAAAAAAGCGTGCCGACTCTCGAGCGAGACGCCGGTGAACGCATGAACGGTGGAGTGGTTCGCTGGCACCTCACCAATCGCGAACGCCGTCGTCGACGACCTCGAGGTCGAAGGCCTCGTGGGCGGGCGCGTCCTCGGGCATCAGGTATCCCACGGCGAAGGCCGTGTAGACGCCACCGGCGGCGGGTTCGACGTCGAACGTCGCGACGACGTCGCCGTCGGCGGTCTCGGTCGCAGGCCGGATCTCGAGTTCGTAGGCGTCGGCGGGAACCTCGACGGTAGCTGCTTCACCGAAGGCGACGTCTTCGAACAGCGGATCGCCGGCAACCGTCACGTCGACTGCTGGCGCGTCGGGCGAGGCGTGAACGAGTCGAACCCGTGCCATCTCACCGGGATCGGAACGGTCGTCGCCGAACGCTTCGACGGCGAATGGCTGATTTTCGTCGGCGAGTTCGCCCAGCGCGACTGCCGAGTACGACGCCGCCTCGAGTTCGAGCGTCTCGTCGAAGACGACGGTGTCGGCGTCGCCCGCGGCGGTGACCATCACGTCGTAGTGGCCGACATCGAGTTCGAGATAGTCGCTGACGGCGCGGAAGGGAACGTCCTCGAGGACGGCGTCGCCGTCGACGAAGACGTCGACGTTCGGCGCGTCGGGCGACAGGTGGGCGACACGGAGGTCTGCAGTCTTCGTCCCGTCGGTGTCGCTCCAGTCCGCGTCGGACACGACCTCGAGGTCGAACGGTTCGTGTGCGGGTGCGTCGTCGGGTGCAAGGTACCCCACGGCGAATACGGTGTAGACGCCACCGGCGGCGGGTTCGACGTCGAACGTCTCGACGACGTCGCCGTCGGCGGTCTCGGTCGCGGGTCGGACCTCGAGTTCGTAGGCGTCGGCGGGGACCTCGACGGTAGCCGCTTCACCGAAGGCGACGTTTTCGAACAGCGGGTCGCCGGCGACCGTCACGTCGACGGCCGGTGCGTCGGGCGAGGCGTGAACGAGTCGAACCCGCGCCATCTCACCGGGATCGGAGCGGTCGTCCGTGAGGAGTGCGGGTGCAAACTGTTGATTCTCCCCGCTGAGTTCACCGAGGGCCGCGACCGTCGCGTCGCCCTCGGCGATTTCGACGTCGTCGTCGAAGGCGACTGTGTCGGGGTCGCCAGCAGCGGTGATCGTGACGTTGGCGGTTCCGACAGGCAACTCGAGGTAGTCGCTGACGGCGCGGAAGGGAACGTCCTCGAGAACGGCGTCGCCGTCGACGAAGACGTCGACGTTCGGCGCGTCGGGCGACAGGTGTGCAACGCGAACCGACCCGCGTTCGGCGTCGTCATCGTGGTCGGTGTCGGTGTTCTCTTCGTATTCGCCGTTCCCGTTCTCGTCTTCGTGGTCGTCTCCGCCCGTCCTGTCGTCTCCGTTTTCACCCATCTCGTCGTCGGTACTGTCATCGTCGCCGCTGAGACAGCCGGCCAGAATGCCGACGACGGTGGCACTCCCCGCAGCTTTCAGTATCGTTCGTCGGTTGTGTGTAGTCATCGACGACTGGAGCAACGAAGTGTTAGTAGATATGCCATTTCCGAGTTCTCTCCGAATTTCTGTGGACATGTGTCCGCATTCAGTCCTAATTCGATCCGAACTTCCTCCGTTTCGACCGGCGACTCGAGCTCGTGTGTCATCAATCCGGGCGACCGTGAAGGGGTGTCCGAACGTGGCCGTCGCTGTGAACGGAACCGGAAACGTAAACGGAGACTCGAGACGTTCTCTTCTCGAGTCGAAAATTAATTACTGGAGAGACGGTGCGTCGATCACGCCGGAATCAACGAGTCTTCAATCCGTTCGACGACGTTCCAGTGACGTTTCGTTCGCTTGGTGGGGTGATAGACGACGCCGTACGTTTCACCGGTTTTTTCGACTACACCGTGTTCTCCAAGCACGTCGAGATGGTGTCTGATCGTCGAGTAGTCCAACTCGAGGAGTTCGGACAGCTGATTCGCGTTTCTCGGCCGCTCCTCGAGCGCGGCGAGCATTCGAATTCGATTCGGACCACCGCGCGTCCCCGAGAGCACGTACCACAGCGTCCCTTCCATACGATACGGACAGTCTTGTCCGGAATACCACGTCTCCCTAACCAGTAAGGCCGGATATCGACTGTGGTGACACTCTCGGCTCGATGAACACCGCGACGATCATTCGTTCTCGAGTTCGAGCTCCGCCCGCACCATCGCCTCGAGTCGATCCAGTCCCGTCTCGAGTCGGTCGAGGTCGTTCGCGAAACTCAACCGGATGTGTCCCGCTCCACCGTCGCCGAAGGCGGTCCCCGGTGCGGTGACGACGCCGTACTCCTCGAGCAGCCGGTCGGCGATCTCCCAGCTCGAGCCCTCGAGTGCGCGCACGTTTACGAAGGCGTAGAACGCTCCCTCCGGACGAGCGACCGAGATTCGGGGGATCGATTCGAGGCGATCGACGACGTACTCCCGGCGCCTCCGGAACGCCTCTTTCATTTCTTCGAACGGATCCTGCGGGCCGGTCAGGGCCTCGAGAGCGGCGTACTGTGCGGGGGCGTTGACCGACGAACTCGAACTCTCGCGGATCTTCACGATCTCGCCGATCACGTCCGCCGGACCGGTGAGCCAGCCGACGCGCCAGCCGGTCATCGCGTATCGCTTGGAGAACGAATCGATCGTCAGCACCCACTCCCGTTGCTCGCGATCGGCCACGCTCGCGACACTCGGCGGCGTGGCGTCGTAGGTCAACGCCCGATAGACCTCGTCCGCGAGGACGTAGGCCCCGTGGTCGACGGCCGCCTCGAGGACGCGCTCGATCGCCGTTTCGTCGAACACCCGGCCGGTGGGATTCGACGGCGAGGTCAGGACGACTGCCGCGGTGTCGGGGCCGATCGCGTCGACGATCCGCTCGGGATCCGGTGTGAATCCCTCCTCGGCGGGCATCGGCACCTGAACGGGGACGGCGCTGGCTAACTTCGCCTGCGAGATCGAGTTCGGCCACGCCGGCGTCGGGACGACGATCTCGTCGCCGGGATCGGCGACCGCGTGAATCGCGAGGTGGTGGGCCTCGACGCCACCGGTGGTGACGCTGATCTCGGACGCCGGATCGATGCGTCGGTCGGTCTCGCCGGCGATACGCTCACTCACCGCCTCGCGCAACTCGAGGATCCCCGCGTTCGCAGTGTAGGTCGTCGCGCCACCGGCGGCCGCCTCGTGGGCCGCTTCGACGACGTGGGCCGGCGTGTCGAAGTCAGGTTCGCCGATCTCGAGGTGAACGAGGTCGAGCTCCGCGTCGGAATCGGCCTCGAGCGCGGCCGCACGGTCGAACATCACGCGGATCTGCTGGGGTTCGATTCGACTGACGCGATCCGAAACGCGACTCGAGTCCGACGGCCGTGGTACCATCGATCGAATCGTCTCCTCTCGCGAGCAAAGAGGTTTGGACTCGGACGAGGATCGACTGCGTCACGCGTGATCGGTGTCGGTGCCGGTGTCGTCTCGGTCCGTAGCGGACGAGGTCGATCAGTCGGGTCTCTCGTCCGTCTCGCTGGACCTGTTCGACACCAGTTGCCCGGCGTGGATGTAGCTCCGGTCGTGTCCAACCGGTTCGCTGCCGGGGATTTCGGTGACGACGTCGGCGAACTGGACCGGGAGCCCCATTCCGAGGAAGAAGTTCGGGTGGTCCTGAACGTGAAAGTGCAGGTGTGGCTCCGTCGAATTGCCGGAGTTGCCACAGCGACCGATCTCCTCACCTCGCTCGACGCGGTCGCCTTCGGTCACCGTCACGCTCCCCCGCTTCAGGTGAGCTAACACGCTGTACTCGCCGTCGGCGTGTTCGATCGTGACGTAGTTTCCACGCAGGTCCCGCTGGAGTGGGTCGAGCCAGCCGTCCGTGCGATGATAATCCCGGTGGTCGTTTCTGGTGGCGACGACGGTCCCGTCTGCGGGTGCGAGGATCGGCTCGTCGAAACAGTAGTGCGCGTCGGGTCCCGTCCGCTCGCCCTCGTGGGTTCGTCCGTCCGCGTCGGTGATCACGAGATCGTAGGCGTAGCGCTGGGTGAGGATGCTCCACGAGTGGGAGTACCGACGGTCCGGACTGCCGTTGACGACCGTCCACTGTCCCTCGATCGGAAGCCGGTAGTCGACGGTACTCTCGTCACACCCCGGTCCGGGCAGCCGACCGCGATACCGGAGGCCGATGGGCACGTGTCCGGCGAACTGGAGGAGTCCGGTCACCGCCACGATCGGCTGGAACATCGTGAGTATCGTCCCGACGGACGCGCGTACGTTCGTCGCCCCGTCGCCGATGTCGATCCACTCGATCGGATCGACCGTGTCGGCGTCGGTCTCAGACCGTATCCCGGAGACGAGACCGGCGACGATCGGCCACAGACCGAACAGGAAAAACAGCACGAATCCCTCGAGGGACTCGAGGCGACCGAAGAACATCGACGGAACCGAGAGGAGTCCGAGAAACCAGAGATAGGCCGGACTGGGTAGTCGACGGCCGATTCGGGTCAATCGACTGCCGCGTGAACTCGGGTCCGATCCGAGTGGGTGGGTGATCCTGTCCATTGGTACATTTTCTACTGGGCGTCGTCGAGATGAACGTTCGTGATCGCATCTCCGATCTGTGATTCGTGGGCGCGAGGCGGATTCGTCGATGGATCCTCCGACCCGACTCTCGAGGGCGACGTCTCTCGTCCTCATTCCGATTCGTTCGACCTGAACGTCATTTGGCCGACAACTCGTCGACCGACGAAATCATTTCGAGCTTAGAATAATATAAATTATCCGAATCGTTATATCCGGTATACTTATCACACTATAATTCCATACTATCGATAGCAGATTAATATTTTACGTATGGTTGAAGAACGACGGTCACCGGGGAAAGAAAGGCGTGCTAGTACGGAGATCATCGGTCTCGTCATCCTGATCGGGATGGTCTTCGCCGGTGCGATGCTCGTCTTTCTTGCAGGAAACGCACTGCTCGACGACGTCAGTGGGCAATCGGACGGTGACCGTGCCGAACTGTCGATGCTCGAGGCGAAATCGGAACTCGAGACGCTCGCATTCCAGGACGATGCCCCGACGACGCTCCACGTCGAGGACGGCGAGATCGTCGACGACGGTGAGATCGAGTTTCGCGTGAACGGAACCGACGCAGACGGTACCGTCCGCGACTGTTCGCCCCATACGGTTCGACTCGGTTCCCTCGTCGGAAATCACGAGGGGACGGGTGACGTCCGCTATCAGGCCGGCGGCGTCTGGCGGACGACCGACGAGACGAGTACGATGGTCTCGCGGCCGAACCTTCGCTACCGGACGGAGACCGTCAACGGGACCGCCGTCCCCAGCGTCCGGTTCCCGATCATGACGATCGAGGGCAACGTCGGCGCCGGCGATCAGTACGTCGCCCGGCAGAACGCCTCGGGAATGAGCGAAGACGAGTTCCGAACCGAACTCTGTCTGGCAGGTGACGACGCGTTCCAACAAATCAACCGACTCGAGATCACGATCCGAGACACCTCCACGATCGACGCGTGGGAACGGTACGCCAAATCGGAGTTCGACACCGACAACGCGACCGTCGAGGGCGTCGACGAAGGCGAGTCAGATGCAGTGACGATTACGGTCAACTGGGACGTCAGTGACGGTCGCATTGGGAAGGTTGGCTCCCCTGAAACGACGGTCTACGGTGGATTGATGGTGACTGACGACTCGACGATCGACAATCCGTATACGATCACTGACGACCAAGGGAATCCAGATTGGATAACTGTCGATGGGAATCTCACATCACAGGGGAGTGCGGCCATAGACGGACATCTCGCAGTGGCTGGCACATTCGAGAGTACGACCGATGACGACTGTCCGGATCTGCTCTTTGCTGACGAGAGCATTGGTGCTGATGACAAGTCCTGTGACAACGATGGGGATCCCGATATCGAATCGATTGAGCCAATCGACGACGCTGTTACGGACGCGATCGAATCGCTTGAGGACTCTGACGATCCTCAAACTGGAACGCTCGACGCAGGCCAGTATTACACTGACAGTGCTCTCGACCTCTCTGGCACCATCGATACAAGCGAGGGAGACGTCGAGATTGGTGTCGATAACGGATCGCCGGTGACGATTTCTGATCTCGAGGTTCTCGGTTCTGGATCGGTTAGAGTGTATGCGTCTGGGAATATCTTAATCGAACGGGAAAACGCGGCCCACGAAAGTTCGTCACTGCAACTCTATGGGACCGCTGCATCTGACGTCAGATTTGGTCGCGACGATAGTGCTCATCCGACCTTCTCCGGACTCGTGTACGCACCGAGTGACGGCGCGAGTGAACTCGGATTCCACAAACCAACCGAAATCGACGGTGCGGTCGTCGGGGGTTCGATCGGTACCGAAGGAAACCCATCTGTCACCGTCCGGTTCAATGAGTCGCTCAAGACCGATCTCCCGGCCGATCCGTATGAAACAGCCAGTGCGACCCTCGAGTTCCTCACCCACGAGGTCGCCGAGGAGGTTGAAGTGACCGAAGAAGAGACGGAGGTGACGCCACTCGACACGGTCTTCGTGCTCGATCGATCGGGATCGATGGATCCGCCGGACAACGTACTCTCGCACTTCGTCAACGTGTACGGTGAGCAGTACGAGCCGGTATACGAGGGTGTTGCGGTAGACTCTCCGTTGGTTGGCGGTTCGAACGACCGCCACTGGACGTACGACCGAAGTGGAACGCCTCGCCACCAAATCTACGTTCAGGAAGGGGCAGGGGACGACTGGATCCACGTCGATAATACGGATATCGACTCGTCTCGACATTGGGACTCGTCTCGACAGAGGCACTACATCGCCTACGACATCCCGGACGACATGGACGTGAGGGTAACGCAAGCAGGGTTCGACCCAGCCGGTGAACGAGTCGCGGCGACGGAGACCTTCATCGACTCCGTTCTCAACGAGTCCGTCGGTGACAGGGCCGGATACGTCGACTTCAACCTCGAGGGACACGAACGCCACTCCCTGTCGGGAGATCTCGACTCCGTTCGTAACGCTCTCACCGACGACGCCGGTGGCGGGACGGACATCGGTGCTGGCATTCGAGCCGGAACGGATCTCTACGACGACGCCGACACCGACCGTGTCATGATCCTACTCGGTGACGGGGAGAACGACGTTCCGGGCGAATCGACAGAAGACACGAACGCCGCGACGATCGAGGCTGCCGAGGAGGCCGCCGAGAACAATATCACGATCTACACGGTCGGACTCGGCGACGCGGTGGACGACGACCACCTCGAGAACATCGCGGAGACGACCGGCGGGGAGTACTACACGGCTGCCAACGCCGAAGAACTCGCGGACGCGTTCGAACGCGCCGCAGATGAGGTCGGCGACCGGACCGAACACTACATCGAACACAAGGACGTCGAGACGCGAATCGGCGAGCAGACGATCGAGGACGATACCTACGAGCTCTCGCCCGGTGAACCACAGAACGTGACGTTCATCTCTTACGACTGCGCCGCGACCAACTCGACTGGCGACGCCGACGAACACGACGGGACGACCTACGACCACCGTGAGTGTGATGGCATCGACGAGTCGGGCGCACACGAGATCAACGTCAATGAGTCAGTCGACACGTCTTACACCGTCTACGGAGACGGAGAGGGCCTCATCGACTACGAGGGTGGCTGGTGGCAAACCACTCTCTCCGAAACACTGCTCGACGACGGGTTGATCGACGGCGACGACGACTTCACGCTCGCAGAGAACGAACGGGTCATCGTCGTCACCTACGAAGGCGAGGAGACGCCGACCGGCTACGCGGTGTTCAAACTGACGATGGACCCGCCGACGCTGCAATCTGGCGCCCCGGTCTCTTCGCCACCGTCTAACACGTACGTAATCTCCGTCCACCAGACCCAGATCACCGTCGAGAGTTGATAAACGGGTTTGGCGCTCCTCCTCGAGTCCGACCACGGATCTGTCGGGTCGACGGTGGAATCAGGCTGACCCAGCGTTTGCGCTCGCACTCGAGCGCAGGCGACGAAATAGACCGCGAGAACGAGCAACAAGAGAACAAGCAACAAGAGAACGACCAACAAGATTAATTCGGTCGCGTCCGCAGCCGTACTCGACGATCAATGCCTGGATCCGACGATACACAGTACAAACTCGCCATCCTCATGAGTGGCATCTCGATGGTCGCTTGGATCGGCGTTCCCGTGTTGGGACTTTACACCCTCTACGTCGCTCTCACGGGCGGATCCGTGACTTATCCTGCGCTGTACACGGTCGGCTCACTCGTCGCCGGCGTCGTCTTCGCTCGTCTCGAGCGATACTTCCAGCCCGAAGACTGGGTGAGCAAGACGAACAGAGGGAGCTGACGTCCGCCCGCCGCGGCGTCTCGAGCGATCGGTCCGCTGTCCGACACTCGAGTTCGATCCCCAGCGAGCTCTCGTCCCGATCAGTAATCCGGCGGCGCGTAGATATTGATCGTGACCAGCGGCTCGTCACCGTCGTTCGCGATTTCGTGGGCATCTCCGGCCTCGAGGAGTACCAGCGTCCCCGGTCGAAGCTCGACGGGCTCTCCCTCGACGGTGGCCGTCCCACGTCCCGACTTGACGTAGAGCCATTGGTCGGCGTCGGGATGGCGATTCGTCGGGCCGCCGGTGGTCTGGCCAGCCTCGAGGATCATCGTCGCACCCTTCGAGCGGTCGGTTTCGGCGACGACGTCGAAGAATCCGGTTGCAGCGTCGGTATCGATGCGCTCCATTCGTGACTCGATAGGACTGCCCGGGACAAAAAGTGAGGTCGTTCGTCAATCTCGAGTCGTCGTGCTACTCGAGGGTCGACTTCGTCGCCCGCTTCCCGATTCGAACGTCGAGAGACGTCTTGGCCCCCTCGCTTACCAGACTGTAGGTGAGAAGACCCCACCCGCACGGAACGAGCCACTGCGACCGTGGCGAGCGAGTAGGGAGGGTGAGTTCACGAGCTCGCAGCTCTGACCTCGAACTGGCTCAGTCGCACCTACTCACTGTTCGCGAAGATTGAGGACAGGCCGATGTACAGTCGACTCCGAATCGACTTGAAAACGAGTCCGCCCTCCCCGCGCACTCTTTTCGAAAAGCGGGCGCGTAATCTGCCGGGAGACGGTCTGTACTCGGGACATTATAGTCCCTCCAAATGCTGGCGGCGCTGTTGCATTCTGTCGCGGTGCGTCCGCATGTCGTAGTGTTTCTCGATCACGTCTTCCGACGCGTTGACGCGATCAGATACGATTTCTGGCGGAACGCCCTGCCGACGCTGGTAGGTGATCGATCCGGATCGAACCGCGTGGGGTGCGACCGAATCCGGGCAGAGCGTGGCCAGATTCGGCTCCATCGCCTCGCACTCGTTCGGATCGCGGCCCTTCGGACACGGGTTTCCGATAACGCACGGCCGCGTCGAACGGTAGAACCAGTCCTGAACGCAGGCCCGACTAACGCGGCCGTGAGGCGACGTAAACAGGGGTTCGCGGCCGTATTCGTCGGTCACGTCGTTCCGGTTGACGTCGATGTAGTCTCGAAGGACGGCAGCCACCTCCTCGGACACGTTTACGTCACGCTCGCCCGCTTCCTGATTCTTCAGCGGCGTATCGGTCTCAGGTCGGTGGCGGATCGCGATCCCCGGTGCCTCGCCCTCGAGGTCGCAGTCGTCGAGGTCGATCGTCCGTAGCCCGCCGGTCCGCATCCCGACGTGCCAGACCAGCTGGAGCATCGCGTGGGTTCGGCTCGCGTACTCGTATCGCTCGAGGTGACCGAGCACTTCCTCGGCTCGGTTCGTCTCGAGGGTTTGCTCGCGAACGCCCTCCGCGCCGGTGACGCTCGGGATGAGCATCTTCGATTTCAGTCCCTGCTCGACGGCGTCGAGGGCTTCGCAGACACCGATAAACATCCGAAGTGTATCGAAATCGCCCTTCAGGGTCGTCGGTGCGACTCCCTGTTCGTCGCGGCGATAGACCTTGTACCGGTGGAGGGTTCGGCCGTTGACGTCGTTGATGTTGTCGATCTCCTCCTCGTCGCACCACTCGCAGAACTGTTTCAGCCGGTAGAAGTGCGACGAGAGGGTTCGCTCGGCGAGTTCGTCGCGGCGGTGCTCGAGGTACATGTCGACCGCCTCCCACGGACCGAGCGGGTCGAGATCGCTCATCGATCACCTCGCCAGTTCTCCGCCCGCCCATGCCCATGGAGCGTGTCGTCTTCGGCTTCGTCGCGGTCGTACAGCCGATCGGCGATATCGGTCTGCAGCGCCCGGCCGGATCGATCGCGCGGCTCGCTCTCGGTCGGGCGCTCGTCGACCCGCGCGGCGAGATCGTCCAGGGCGGCGACCGTCTCGCAGAGGACCGCGTTCTGATATCGCAGTTCGGTGGCGATCGCCTCGAGCGCGTCCGCCTGCCGTTCCATTTCGTCGGCTTGGCGCTCGAGGGAGAGGAATTCGTCGCTCATCGAACCACTCCGTGCGTATCGCTAAGGTTACAAAATCCGGTACGCTTACTGTTGACGCGTGTTTCTTTCATCATGGTCTCACACTTATGGGACCGCGGACGAACTGCGTGCGCCACTGTGTAGGAGCGGGGGCGCACGCAGTCGCTGTCCGTCGGTAGTTGAATATCACTGACCTCCGATACCTTAACCGAAGGGGTGCCGTTTCCGATTTTTCCGATAACTTTCCGAAACGCGAGAGAACGTCTCTCGTGTCTGTTTACCGGCGGCTCGGCGATTTCCGATAACTTTCCGAAACCGTTTCCGATAAGACTCGAGGCAGCTCGAGTGCGAGCCGATCGGCGTGGTCGAACGGGGAGTTTATGCCCCGACTGTGTGTTGTCGTACATGGCTTCCGTACTGTGATTACGGGAGCTTTTCGCGGACCCGGTGTCTCCAGCACCGGTCCGCTACTGTTCTGAACCCGTGAGAGTCGGGTCCGCGTGTAGCTTCCGTTACCCCCACTGGTCACGGCACTGACTTAGTAGTTACTGATATCCGGATTCCGTGATATCGAGATTCCATGCTTTCCTATCAAAAAGGGGAATAGTTTACACCTGACCGTGCGAGGTAGTGGTCAACACGTGAAAGACGTCGAACGGGCAATTTTGCGCTTGCTGGCGGACTCCGAGCTGAGTCTCACGCCTAACAATATCGCTAAGAATACCGGCTACAGTAACGGATACATTCGCCGGGAGTGTAATCGGTTAGCGAAGGAAGGGATGCTCGAGAAGGATGCAGAAGGGAGCAATCCGTTCTATACAATCACTGAGAAAGGCGCAACTCATCTTAAAAATGAGTGACCCCCCCCCTTCCAAAATATTGATCGATATACGACCTCAGAGAGTTAGTCCCAGATTTGGATAACAGTATCACTGCCGTCGAGTTCACCGATGACAGTAATACGGTCTATTCCATCTAGATCTGCATCAGGGTCGATATCTCCACTATCGACAAGGTCACCACTAGAATGTGGTTCATTCGAATTCATTGTCACAGAATCGCCCACACTCCAGTCATCTTCTTTGTCATTATGAATCTCTCCATCCGGGTTTACCCAATATGAATCATCATCATCAGTGATTCGAACATAAACTGAATCAGCATTGTCAATACTGATAAGTTGGGGAGTGACTTCGTTACCATCTTCACTGAAGGTAACTCCAGCTGATGCACTTGCACTCTGACTTTGACCGAGATCAAGTACGAATGCCGCAATCACAGCTGCAAGGATTACAGTAATTGCAACCATTAGAATCACTCCAATCACTGGGGAGACTGCTCGTTCGTCATCATCTCCAATCAGCTTTGCAAAGATCTTCATAAGGATTTATGCCTCCCAAGTTGCGACAACTGTATCCGAACCTTGGTATGTCCCAACAACGGTAATACTGTCTGGATCGCTACACGTTACAGTTTCTCCTACTTCCATCTCAGCCGTCTCTTCAGAACCATCACAATCTACAGAGATTAGGTACGCATCAGTGGCAGTACCATCGTCAAGGCGGTCAACATTAATAAGTGTGACATCAACCTCAGAGGCACCAGCAGAATCTTCACCCTCAACGAAATTAACGCCTGCTGACGCACTAGCACTTTGGCTTTGACCAAGGTCAAGTACGAATGCAGCAATCACGGCTGCAAGAATCACAGTGATTGCCACCATTAGTATGACACCAATGACAGGCGACACTGCACGTTCCTCTTCGTCACCTACAAGTTTTGCTTTAATATTCATTGTTGTTATTGGATTTATGTATTATCCAGAGTATGTGGCAACAACACTGGTACTTCCTTGATAGTCTGCAGTAATTGTCACAGATTCTCCTTCATTCCAATCTTCAATCTCAGCGCTATCTCCTACGTCACTAATACCGGGACTAGCAAATGAATGATCAGAAGTTCCGCTACTAGTAACAGTATAGTCTGGATTATCGTCAACCCTGTCCTCTGCAATTAACGTGGCTGTTAAAGTACCACCATCTTGACTGAATTCGAATGCAGCAGATGCACTAGCACTCTGGCTCTGACCGAGATCGAGCACGAACGCCGCGATCACAGCTGCGAGGATCACGGTAATTGCAACCATCAGGATAACCCCGATGACCGGGCTTACGGCCCGTTCTTCTTCGTTTCCGACTAACTTCTTTGCGAAATTCATGTTATTATCTTGTTCTCCGCACTGCCTGAACCGTGAGAAAGCTTATCTCGAGTCGCGCACACAACTCGAGCGGCGCACGTGGGGGGTTAGGAACCACCAAACCTCGTGCCGTCCACGTTTCTCACCGTTTCCAGTGCTAATCACGAGAGGACACTATCCCACTATAAACGTTACTGCCAAACTGAATTTCAAGCAGGTCTGAATTCTTGAGCATTGTATAGACGGTTTCAACTCTGAGAATCAACCCCTCGCAGAAATCCTACAAGCACCCCTTGGATAGTTCATACCTCTTGAAATCGAGCGTTTCAGGATAGTCGTCGAAAGAGATACAATTCTTACCCCTGCACACTCCACATCGGAATCATGCCCGAAAACGTCGCGGTCCTCGACGAGCGCGACCTCGCGCGCACCTACAACACGCCCGCCTACGACGACCCGTACGCGGCGGTCATGGACTACCAGGCGGTGATGAGATACGCATCCGAGCATCCGAACAAGGGTTCGGGCGCGATCTCGAGCGCACTCGAGATCCCGCGCGGTCGTATCCGCCCGTGGCTCGAGTCCGGTTCGAAACCCGACCCGGCCCGTGCGATCGATGTCGCTCGCGAGCTGGGCTGGCTCGACGCCAGGTATCTCGATCGGGAGTTCGTCGGACTGAACACGCTCGTCGCGAACGTCTTCTCGGGTGGGTCGATCTCGACCGGCCGCTTCGAACCCTCCTTTGCGCTGAACTACCGGGAACACCGCTCGCACGTGATCGACGCGCTCGAAATGGTCGGTCTCGAGTACGGCTTTCACAACGAGGAGAGCGACGACCACGCGACGGAAGTCCGACCGACCGAACACTCGTCCGTTCTGGGCCGAACGCTCGCAGTTCTCGGCGCTCCGGTCGGACCGAAGGCCGACCTCGAGGACCTCACGTTACCGTGGTATCTCGAGAATGCGCCCTACGAAACCCGCGAGATGTTCGTGCTGGCGTATCTCGCGAACCGCGGCACCCATCACCGGACGAAGGACACGATCACCGTCCAGGAGGACCGGCCGGAATCCTATCGACGCGAGCTGGCCGCACTCGTCGAAGACGTCGCGAAGGAACCGGTGACGGTCGGCGAGCAAAACGTGACGGTCTCGGCGGCTGCGGCCCGATCACTCGGTATCCAACCACGGTACGAATCCGAGCGCATCGCGAACCGCGAGTGATCCAAACACCGGCGAAAACACGCTCGAGCGGGTACTTTCGCTGATTCTTTTATATATCTCGTCTCCTTTATTGTCCAATTCCTGAAGGTCATGGCTGGGTACATCCCCATGGCATTGAATCTACCAGCGAACTGGGTCCCGTCCGCTGTGAAACGGGACGACGGTATCGACTTGACAGACAGCGTACTCGCTCCGCTCTATGTCGCGTGTACGCTCGCGATGACAAAGACGTTCGAGATCGCGATGCTCCAGCCCTACGATTACGGGCTGAACGCCGCGCTCTGGACCGCGGAGGGCGTCGACATCACGCTCGCGTTCGTCGCGGGAATGGTGATCGTCGTCACTGCCTGGGTGACGAACGGTCAGGTGACTCGAGAGGATCTGACGGACATCGAGACGGTGATCGTCCTGTTGATGGTCATCATGAATATCCTGACAGTGCTCGTGCCGCCGGTCGCGACGGCTGTCGCGGCCTACTGGATGCTCGGGTACTTCCTCGTGTTCCTGAACGGTGCCGGATTCTACCTGATCGCCTACAAGTGAACTGAGGAAATTCCAATGTTTTCAACTACAAGAGACGGCGAGACGCACGCTATCCGCGGTATCGACACCCGAGACATCCTGCTGGGATACATCGGTGCATCGTCGGCACTGTCGACGGTCCTGGCCATCGCGATCGGGACGGGGGCGATCTGAATGCTGGCGACGCTTTCGCGCTCGTCTCGAGATCTCCTCGAGGCGCTCGGCGCGGTGACGGCGATCGGCCTCGCCGGGTACACGTCGCTGCTGGCACTGGCGTTCGTGGGGGTGGTCTGAGTGAGTTCGACCGACGACTCCTCGAGCGGCCCAACGCCCATGCCCACGGCCCACACCTCACTCGGTGACTGCGACGTCTGTCGGCGGCAGGTCCTGCGCGGGATCGGGACGGGCGCGCTCGCGATCGGCGCGGCCTCGAGCGGCGTGGTCGCACAGGACAACGAAACCGACGACGGTGACGACGAATACGACTTTGACGACACCGGAGACCGGTTCCACTTCGCGCTGATGCACCCCGGAGCGGCGGCCGTCTCCGGTTTCCAGACGCTCCTGAGCGGTCGGAATCCGTTATCGACCTCCTCGAGTGCGCACGGTGAATCGCTCTGGGATCAGATCTACGCGACCGGCGTCGAGATGGAAGCGCAGCGAACCTCGGCGCTCGGCTCGATCGAGAACGATGCCGAGATGCTGGCCCAGTATCTCCGGCTCGACGTCGCGACCGCGATCGTCGAAACTGCCGAGCAAGAGGAGACCGACGAACAGGACACCGAGGATGCCGCGCTCGAGGTACTCGAGACCGAAGTTGCGAACCTCGAGACGAACCTGTACAACTACTGGACGGTGGACTACCTCGCGATGCTCCGGCGCGTCTGGTGGTTTCTGCATGACGACACTGGTGACATTAATGCAGAAGACGCGTTCATGGACACGATCGTCAACCCGACGTCGAGCGGGGTCGAACGCCACCAGTTCGGTTCGGCGGAAGCCGTCGAAGAACTCCAGCACCTCGAGACGAAGTACGAAGACATTCTCGACAACGCTGCTCGTCCCGAGGATGCTGAAGACGATGTCGACGACTTCGATTGGATGGACGACACCGACGATATGGACTACCGCGGTCCGTACGCTCGCGTCGTCCTCGCGTCGGGAGACGAAGTGAATATCCCGACGAACCTGTTCCGAAGCACTGCGACCGATGTTAGCGTCGGTATGGCTCCGTTCGATCTTTCGGAATCCGATATTCTCATGGGTCACGAAAGCTGGCACACCCGTGACGACGACTCAGACTGGATGTCCGACCTGTACGACATTCTCGTTGCGGGATCGGAAGACCTTCCAGATCGTCGTTGGTCCGTCGGCGTCTCGATGTACGAGCGGGAGACGGAAGACGAAGAGATACCTGGCAGGGTCGATCTCCTCGACGCCCGTCCGTTCCTCGAGGCACACAATCGGATTCGTGAGGCGTACACGCAGGAGTCCGGCAACATCGCGACGATGGTCGACAACCTGTACGACCTCGCGGCCGACGGCGCGATCACGTCCGACGAGATCGCGAGCGGAACCGCGATCAGAGATGCAGCCGAAGACGGCGACGACTGGCAGGCTGCAGCAGGTTACTACCGAGCGGTCGGCATGTCCGAGGCGGACGCTCCGGCCCGCTACGAGATCGGCGACGTCGAGGCGGTCGGCAAACTGTTCTGAACGCATCCGGAGGTGCCGACCGACGAGGACGGAAACGAACTCGAAGACGAACGCCCGAGCCTGCCGGTCGACGAGGAGATCGACCCGGCGGAGTACCCCGGCGAGATCCACGCGGCCCTCGAGATCGAGAGCGTCGAGACGACCGACGATCCGCTCCTGGACGACTCGCCAGTGAGTGAGGGAGACGTCGTGACGACGCTCCTCGAGCGCCCGTTCACCATCACCGAGTCCGAAGAAGATCCGCTCACGTTCCCGACTCGCGGGCTCTTCGAACCGGACGACAATCCGGAGGATATCGCGGCGAGACTCGCGGACGCCTACGAAGCCGAACAGGAGACTCGAGACGGCGACACCGAGGTGAACATCGATATCGGTCTGGGGCTGCCGAGCATTCCGAGCGCGGACGACCTCGGGAGCGCGTTCGCCGGGCTCGCGATCATCAGCGTGGTCGTCGTCGCGCTCGTCGGCTGGGTCACTGACCTCCTCCCCTGGACATAGCTATGAACAGGATTCTACGTTTTTCGGCGATAGCAACCGTAGCGATCGCGCTCGCGATGGGCATGGGCGTGGGCCTTATGGGCGCGACAGCGCAGGAGGCGGCCAACGAGACCGACGACTCGGACGGCCTCGCGGGGAGTATCGAGGATATCATGGACCGGAACGCCCCGCACAATGCCTCGGAGTCCGCGGTCGAAATCGTCGACAACTGGGCGACCGACGAACGCCTTGAGCAGCTGGGCGAGAACGATCGCGATCGCCTCGAGTCGTGGCTCGACGAAGCCCGCGGCGACGGAGATCGCGACGACCAGGGCGAGACCAATCCGATCAACCCGGAGAACTGTGACCGGATCATCGACACCGAGACGTGCGTCACCGAGTGGTCGTACTCCGATAGCACGTTCACACTCACGTTCCACGCCGTCGAGGAGACGACGGTCGGACTCACCGAAGCGAGCGACTGGGACGAGAACAGCGAACGAATCGCCTACGCCGAACACGACCTCGAGCCGGGCGAGACGACGGTCACGTTCACCGTCTTCGAGAGCCAGGGCGCGGGAGTCGGATTCATGACCGCGGCCGCCCGTCAGCAAGGGTCCGGCGCGGTCATTTCGATCGGACAGCACGCACCGGACCCGTTCCGGCACTTCGGCGGCACGAGCGGACTGTTCTCTGGCGTCGCTATCACCGTCTTACTCGCCCTCGTCGGCGCGTGGATCGTCGTCAGAGAGGAATCGAGCGGCGTCGTGAGGGCATCACCATGAGCGACACGAGCACCACGTTCAGCAGCAACAAGGACCGACTGACGTACTTCCTCGCGGAAGGCCAGCTAATCGTACTCGGCGTGATAATCGCACTGGGAATCCTCCTCGTGTGGTTCCGTCCGTCGATCCCCGGCGTTCCCCCGATCGTTCACGGGTGGCTCGCGGCGCTGTTCCTGCTTGGACCGCCGCTACTCGGGCTGTTCGTCACGCTGTTCCGCAAGTTCCGCAACTTCCGCTGGGAGACCGTCTTTCACATCAACGGCGCGACGGACGAACGCGAGAAGTGGTTCGTCAAGCCCGCGATCTGGAGCGAACGGACGACCGAGGGTCCGAGTCCGTACCGCTGCAACGACGACGAAGCGTGGGAAGTGCGAGAGTTCGACTGGCAGGAGGAGACGGAGACGCTGACCGTCCGCGGCTCGCACCTCTCGCAGATGCAGGACTCGGCGCTCGTCTCGTTCAGAACGCTCGTCCACGACCTCCACGAGACGTTCGTCGAGAAGTGGATGGACCTGAATGCACTCCGCGCACGCGACACCAAGCGCGGCCTCGAGGTGCAAGCCGACGTCGTCAACGCCCAAGCGGAAGCGAGCGAGCGCGGTCAGATGCAGCCCAAGCTCTCGGTCAAGGAAGCGTGGGAAGACTCCCTCGAGCAGGTCAAAAACGACGACGATTACCTCGAGGTGGACGACCTCGAGAGCTACGCCGAAGAGCACCGAGCGAGTTGGTCGCCCGAGCCGATCGGCCCGGAGCGCCCACCCGAGACGGCGGCGACCGACGGAGGTGAGGAGCCGTGATCTGGGAGCTGGTCACGCACCTCGGCGACTACTGGTTCGTGACGATCGTCGCGATCGGGATCTGGCTGCGTTACGAACGCGACGGGGGTCCGTGGCCGGTCGTCGTCGTCCTCGGCGCGATCGGTCTGGTAACGCTGTTGAAAATGACGTTCGCGGTCCCGAGACCGCCCGGCGCAGAGACCGGCGGCTACGCTTTCCCGAGTGGTCACGCCCTCGGTGCGACAGTCGCTTACGGACTGTTGGCACTCGAGATCGGAACTCGTCGAGCGGGGCTCGCAGCGGTGGCAGTCATCACGATCGTCGCCTCGAGCCGAGTCGCGATTGGTGTCCACTACCCGATCGACGTCGCGGTGGGCGTGGGCGTTGGGCTGACGTATCTCGTGATCGCGCTCGCGATGGTCGGACGACTGAAAATGGCCGACGTGCGGACTGATCTGGCGGTACTGGACGGAGGAATTCACGAATGAGATACATCCACAACGGCGAACTGCGGAACCGGACGATCGACCCACCGACGGTATTCGTGTTCGACGAGCCGAACGCGAGCGGACTCGGTCGAACCGACACGGCAGCACACTTCGGTCGGGAGCTGGGGAAACTGCGGAAGACCGAGAAACCGAAACCGCTGTGTCTCGGTCACGAGCCGAGCCGATCGAGGTGGTCCGAGTGATCGACCTCAGTGACCGCGACCTCGCGATCGTCGCAATCGCGCTCGCGGGCGGGTTCGTATGTGGGCTTTGGGCGGGGCTGTTCTTGATGCCAGCCGAGGCGCTGGACGTCCCGACGACCGAGACCGACGTCGGAAACGGCGAGGTGAGCGAACGAGTCGCGTTCTACCCGCTCCCTCGAGCGTTCGTCGCTCTGTCGATCATCGTTCCGGTAGCCGCACTCTGGTTCGCTCGGGTTCGGACTCGAGGCGAGCCGGAGACCGACGAGGGATTCGAGTGGAGTGACGCGACCGACCTCGAGGAGGTGAGCTGAGTGGCGGACGACCAGGACCTTCACGTCATGGCCGAGGTGCGAGAGCATCAGGAGCACTACGGCAATCGCGAGAACCGGGAGATCCACGACCACGGCGGCATTGTTCGCGACGAGCACGTGTCGCGAGCGCTGTCGATCCGAGATATTCACTACGACCCGCTCGAGACCGAGCGGCCCGACAAGATGCCTGGACAGGCCAAGGACCTCCGAGAACACCAGAACATCCGCCGAGTCGAAGGAACTGAAACCTTCCGCACAGCCCTCGAGAACAACGATATGGCGACTGTCAAGCACATGGTTGGAGATACATCACAGCGAGCGGACGTATCGGGATTGAAAGCGATCGGCGACGTCGACGAACTGATCGACGGCCCGGCACCGGTCATCGTCGTTCTCGGCGAGATGGGGGCGGGAAAGACCGACTTCGCGTGTCTGCTCGCACAGCGCTGGCGTGCGCTCCACGAGAGCGATTCCTTGCTGGGGACGAACATCCAGTCGCTCGAGGAGAAGAACCGCTGGGTGGACGACGACGGCGACGTACAGGACGGCTGGATACCGGATTACGGCACGCTCATGGAGTGGGTCGAACAGGACGGCGACCCGCTCGAGCACCGACAGCGCTCGAAGCTGTTCATCGGCGACGAGTTCTCGTCGGCGGCCTCGGGAGCCGGGCAACAGGGCTACCAGACCCGGATGAAGATGGCTCCGCTGGTGTACAAGATCCGCAAGTACGGCGGCGCGCTCATCTACATCGCGCACGGCGAGCGCTCGATTCACCCGATGCTCTGGCGCGTCGGCACGATCGTCAAGAAGACGTCGCAGAAGAAAGCGGTCATCGCCGACTCGATCTCGAACGCCCGACTCGCGGACATCCAGGGCGAGATCGAGGGCGTCCCGCCGACGGACTTCCGCTACAACACGAAAGAGGCGTCCGACTGGTCGTGGTCCTCGTTCGGCGACGAGACGGACGACCTCGAGGCGGGCGAGGCGGCGAAGATGACCGCGATCTGGACCGTGATCCGGTGCAAAGAGGAGGGAATGACGGACCGTGATACCGCCAAATACGTGCCGTACAGTCACGGATGGGTCAATTCTCGGTGGAACGAGTACCGAAACGACGGCCTGCACGCGGACACGTTAGACAAAGTCGAGGAGGTAATCGCGTGACCGCGGCGACGTGGTTACGTGGTTACGGTTACGCTCCCCCCTTTAGTAGAGGGTTCGCCCATGCCCACGGCCCATCGCTTGCTCCCTGCGGGAGCATCGCGACCGATGGGCGCTCGCCGAGAGGTGTCGGCGCATCAATAAAAAAAGGCGCGCGACGGGCGCGTACGCTCGGCGATCCATGACCGCGAGTCGCTCGAAACGAGCGAACCACTTCGGGACGCTCTGCGAGAAACGGATGGCGAAGAAACGTCGGTTCGTCCTCGAGCGAGCGTCGTGGCACGACGCACGCTTTCAGAACGGAACGCCTGTCGAGATCAAGAGTACGATGGTCGAGCACGCGGACGGCCAGCCGGGAAACTTCAAGATCTATCGCGAATACCACGATCGCCTTCGCCGGGCCGACGGCTGGTACTGTTTCGTCGTCTACCGTCCACACGGTCGATCGGGCTGTACGGTGCTGAAGGATCGGATGGTCAAAGCCTCGAATCTCCCGCTCCTCCGATGGCACGGTGGCGGGGATCACCGCGGGACCCAACAGGCGAAAATAGCGATCGGCGACGTGTTCTAATTCTCGTTTCTCGAGATTATCATCCGCTATTGGTGTTGTTGACTGGCCGACAAGTATATTTGTCCAACGTTCTGACTCCCAAATGGGAGAGGCCGACCCACCACCCACCAGATCCGATTGACACCCAGATCATACTGGCTGTTCCTCTCCCAGGCATTTCCTCGAGGCTTACTCAATTCGAAAGCAGCAGGTACGTTTTGAACTATCAGTAGTTGATAATAGGGATTCTTTATTCAGAGTTAGATGTGAAACTGAACCACTCGAAATGCTTAGTACAGCGTGCGAACTTACTCGGACATTCTATCAAGTAATTGTCTTGCTCTTAACCGCTTAAGAACAGGACGGTAATCGAACTCTCTCAACCCAAAACTCCTCAACAGTCTGAGCTAATTCAACAAAAGAACCAGGACTGTCAGGCTTCGTCAAGTAAGCGTTTGCGTGTTGTTCATAACTCGAAATGACATCCTCTCTATCCGTCGAACTGGTCAGTACAAGCACCGGAAGATGCCTCAGTTTAGGATCGTCTTTAATCTCCTCTAACACTTCAAACCCGTCTTTCCGAGGTAAATTTAGATCTAGTAATACTAAATCAGGACAGAGCGACTCCTCATCTCTCAAGAAATCAATCGCCTTCATACCATCTGTGGCAGTATGCATTCTCACGTCAAACTCAGCCTCTCGAAAGGCTTCCTGAGTTAACCGAATGTCCCCGGGGTTATCCTCTACAAGCAAAATATTGGGTGTTGACATATTTTTAGTCATATATCTCAATAGGTTCCAATCTCATAATTGGTGTTGCTGAATGATATGCCCCTACTCCGTTAAATCTGCTTGCTAATTACATTGGTCTGCTGACTTGGTGGGTTGACAGCCGCTCCTGTAACTGCTTCACCTGTATATAACAGGCGTTTCAGGATGAGTTCTGGATAAAGAAATTGTATTACCAACTACTGCTATTCTTCGCCCTTCCTCGTTACGGTAAGCGACGTCTCGAGGTCGAAGGTGACGGCTCGAGTCGAGAGCGTCTCGGCGATCTCCCGACGTTGCTTTCGAGTGAGATCGTCGCGCTCGAGGACACGGCGAGCGGCGTTGACCAGCTGGTCGACGTCTTCGCACGCGAACGCGACCGCGTTCGATCGGTTACAGTCGTAGAAGTTCGCGGCCTTCTCGATCGCGTCGTATCTCCATTCGTTCCCGTCGTCAGTTCGGATTCGAACCGAGCCTGGTGTCTGGTTGCGAGCCATGTTCGTGAACACGAGCCGGATATCCTAGAATTCTCCGGTCACTCGAGCGGTGTTCAGTTATAAAGGGGGTGTCCGGGTGGGTGTCGATCGGGGCGATCGCCCCGCCCATGCCCATCGCGACGACCGGAATATGAACACGGCCGACTCGAGTTCGTGTTCATATTCGGGAAATCGTTTCTCGAGACGTGCAACCCCAAGGGGAGCCGGGCCCGGTGGTAGGGAATGTAGCGAAGAAACTACACTGAAATCACTCTTATCCCGTTAGGAACCGTGATGAATATCTCATATATGATGACAGCAGTGAATATGATCGCGACTACTTGACAAAAGCGTTTAGCACCATTCGTGGGTCTCATTCCCCTACCCATGGTCAAGATTGCGAAGTAAAGAACTCCTATCACAGAAAATATCGAAAGAGTATAAATTTCCCAATGGGTCCCACGAATAGAATAATATCCAACCCCTTCAGGGACATGCTGCAAAACAGCCCATGTCAAAATCCCTGACATCGCGTAAGAAATAATCAATGAAGTTCGAATTTTCCAGGGATTAGAGAAAGCACTTTTTAGACCTATATTCAAGATTGAAGAAACTATCAGTACTACGCCAATCAAGGACTCTCGAGTTAGGAAAAGGAACAGGAAAAATAGGACTATGACCGGTAGTAGGAATAATTGGTCAAGAGAATATAGCCCTTCGAAGTGTCTTCCGATCTCAATTCCATAAACTTGGATTGCAACTAAGTACGATATGAAGCAAGAGGTTGGGGTTATGATAGCATCTAATGTCTTTCCTATTGGGTCTGTCGGATATTCGTTCCCCTCAATAGTGATTGTTCGATTATTGTTAACCCACTCAGGATACAAGTACGTGGAGAGTAGGACAACAATGATCAATAAGATAAGTTCAACTATTAACTGGATTGCCTCTTGGAATTGTAAAGTCCAAACTACTACTGTAATTAATAACGCGACCGTACACACACTCAATGTAGAATAAGAAAGTTCGTCGAGCTTAGGGAAACTTCCACGAGACCTCCTTAATTCTTTAGTTGAATCAATAACAATATGTATGGCTGAAAGTGAGAATATTGCTAATGATGCAACTGTACCAATCTGTAAAAGAATGTCTTGGGTATCAGGGCCAAGGCCAGAAATAAATAGCGAGACAGTTCCGAAGATGCCCATAATGGCAAATTTAGATTGGTTTTCTTCAAGAAACGTGTCGAAATCAGCAGGTGTACTATCATCCGTTTGACTGTCACTTTTTTCTACTCCTCCATCCGACTCCATCATTTGCTTGAACCCATCATTATACTTTCATCGAATAAGTTTGTCGGCTTGGAATCATGTATTTGTCCCTGAAATGACCTTCAAGAATAATTTCTCTAATTACTCAAGTGGCGAATTGTATCGGAAACGGTGAGTCCGTTTCGACCGTTTGATCTTGGCTCGCGGTAAGCGGCGCGCGCTCTGCGCGCCGCGCATTGGCGCTCCCTTAGGGGCTTGGTGGATCGGCTGAAACAACTATTGCAGATGGTGTGGAATTGGTCAATATGTCGTCAAATGGTATCAAAGATGGATGGGATGACGAAGAACGGTACGAAATGAACCGAAACCAGGCTATAGAATATTTGAAGGAACCTGATGTTAATTCATTCATTGTCGTAGCGCAAAATCAGGAAATAGATGGGGGAGGAAGCAGCACCACCTTCGCAAGTGTCTATACGGGTGATGGAGTGGATCCGAAGGAGAAGCACTTAACGATGATTTGTGGCGCTCTGAAATCATATGCAGAACATTATGATGTCTCCATGCAAGAATTAGCGGATCATCTTGTTCGAGAATCCGACAAATTGTCGAGACGCAAATAATGAACTTGACCTCCCACCCCTACTGCTGATTAACCGAATTAGCCAACCTCGGCTTCGAGTGCTTCAACTGGAGATCTGCTGAGCGGAAGCGGGATGGGGCGGTGTAATTTTTTTGCTCAGTCCCCTTGGGGACAGAGCCATGCCGTGATCCTGTGAGAGAGACAGAAATGAAAGGACCGGGGCTTTGAGGGGTGCCTTGACGGGAGGGAGTGGTGGGTGGTAGTTGGTTGGATCGATGCCCCGGTATCGATCAACTCCCGTCAACATCCTCTTGGATCACTTGTTTATCAACATGTCGAAGAGTATTCTAATTTCTGATGACTATGCCTGTTGCTCAGATTTGGAGGCTACTTCCAATGACAATAACGCACCCTCTACAGTAATCATATCACTGTTGAATGTCGCGGAGTCTGCGTAAAAAACGTCGAGCGGTGTGCCGACGTAAGTTCGCTGGACACCCCCAAAGTGTCGTTACAGAGTGCTTGACGGATGGTATTGGATGTCTGGTAAGACAGTCAGTGCACTCTGTAGCTTGTACTTGAGAGGCAGTACACATCAAACTTGTTGCCAGTTTGATACGGGTATTAGCTAACGATATTTCCAAAACACATATTATTTCCAGAAAATACTAAGAGGTTACAATATAATACCCAACCAAGATGGGATACGAGGACGACGCATTAGACGATCGCGAAGAGGACGACAAGTGCACACTCGAGGAGGCATCGCAAACGGACGTCGAGGAAGCAATCGAGTCGATCGAAGATCGTGAGGGAATTGTGGTTGGGTCGTAGCTGGCTGTTCGTCGCAAATGAATCGTCCTCTCTCCCTACTTCTCAACAACACGTAGCCACCGCCAACCGGTAGTTCCTCAAATTTTCGCGCGCTGCCTGCGGCAGCGGTGCGGAGGCGGGGCGGTTAGTTTGGGACTTTGGCCTTAGCCACACCCCCTAACGGAGAGTTCGACAGCGGTCGTCGAACTCTCCGATGGGTGCGGCGACGGCCGACGGTGTGAGCGAAGCGGGTCGGCCGTCGCCGCGCGCTACGGAGGGGGCCGATAGAGGACTATATTACCGCAAAACAGGTGTAGTGAATAGTGTTGCCACTCACGAGACCGCTTCCTACCCGATGCTCGAGCGGCGCTTCATCCGTCGCGGCAGGTTCTCTCGCTCCTGATCCATCTGTTCACGCCACTCGCGAGACGCCTCGAGATCGGGCTGGTGTGGGTGCGTAGACGTATCGCGGGTGAATCCAACCTCGAGGTCGCGCCAGCGGATCATCGAGCCGTCGGGAAGCGCGATACGAATGTGGATTCCCGTGTGGGTACCGAACCGCTCGGTGACCGCAGTCCAGGCGTCCCGCGCGATCTCCTTCGCGTGGTCGCGATCGGTGGCCGTCACTCGCGGTTTCAGGAGCATTCGACAGTCGTCTCGAGACCGATCGATCCCGACGTCGTAGTTCCGAACGAACCGATCGAGCGCATCGTTCTCGATTCCTTGGGCGTCGTCGGCCAGCTGCATCGCGGTCGAACCGATCGATCGGCGAAACTGTTCCTCGGCGGCACGAACCCGTTTGAGCATCTGCTGGGCCGCGAAATCACTCTTGATCGCCAGCGATCCGTAGGTGTGTTCGACGAACTCCTCGAGACGATCGACGGCCCGAAGGATCGTGTCGTAGCAGTAGCCGGTTTCGTTAGCGACGTCCTGCGGTGACGTCTCGCCACCGTCGGAGAGTAATTTGTCGACAGTCGCTCGATCAGATGGGTTCATATCTCCCCACAGTCGCATGACTGCGGCTTCCTGTTCGCTCTCGATCTCGGGAAGCGGACAGTCGACGAGTTTCAGCGAGCGGCGCTCGCGATCGTCCGGATCGAAGTACGCATCTTCGAAATACTGCTCACCGCCGGTGACGTCCAAGCCCGACCACTCGAGGAGGTTGACGAGAAGTTCCTCAAGTTCGCGACGGAGATCGCGGCGATCGAGCTGGTCGTCTCGCTCCCAGTAGATTGTTTCCTCGGTCTGTTTGGTCTGGTAGCCGACCTCGAGCTTCGGATGGTAACCGAACTCGGTGTGATCGTAGGTGTCGGGATTTCGCATATAGTAGTGCTTACCCTCTTTCGCGATCCGGTGACCGCGGATCACCTTCCCCGCGCGGCCGTCGTCAATGACGGTCGTCACGTAGTCACCGGGTCGATCGCGGTTGTCCGAGACGTGTTTCCGATATCCCGACCGGTCGGCCTCGAGGAGCGAATGGATTCGAGCGAGCGGACCGTCCGGCGCGTAGATCGGACCGGAGGTGTCCCGGCGAACGCGGACGTAAACCGCGGCGTCACCGATGTTACTCGTCTCGTGCGGGTCCGAGAAGTATCGGCGAGGAACGCCGAACGCGTTGGCGACCTCGGCGACGAGGTTCGGGTACTTCTCGAAGTCGATGTTACTCGCCTGCACCTGGGCGTCGAGATACGGAAACCCGAGATCCATGTAGCCGTTGACGTCACTGATTTCGCCGGTCTCGTCGTCCTCTTTTTTCATATCCGGCCACCGAGGGCGGATCGTGATCGTTCCGCCCCTCACGCGCTTACTCGAGTCGGCGCGTTCGCCGTCGTAGGTTTCGTCTTTCGCGACGAAATACAGCCGGTAGAGGTGCGCTGTCTCGAGTTTGTAGGAGGGATCGGACCACGGGAGAATCGGCTGTTCGTCGTAGTCCAGGGCAACCGCCCATTCGGTGTCGTCGAACTCGATGGTCGTCTCGGGCTTTCCGAGGCTCCAGTCGTGATCCTTCCGCGTATTCGTCAGCGCGTAATACGGCGTCAGCCCATCACGCACGTAATGAAAGTGAGCGTCGAACTCGTGGCACTGAAACCGGAGGAACTTCCGCGCGCTCACAGTAATCCCTCCCGTTCGACGAAACAGGCCGTACACAGCGGCACGGACTGGTTCAGACGGCCGGTCACCTCACGACCGACGTACCCACAATCGTCGCACTCGGGCCACCGTGGTTCCGGGTCGTCGTCCCGATCGTCGTCGTCACCCTCTGGCGGGTCCTGCGGCTTGAGGCCGAAGTCTCTCAGGTCCGCCATCAGTCATCGTCACCCCGAGCAAAGTCGGCGAGACTGGCATCCGGTGACGTTTCCTCGTCGGTTTCCTCGCCATCGACCGGAATCGTCGATGGGTCGGGGTGATGGACGACGTCGATCTCCTCGAGGTCGGCGACGATCTCGTTCGCGAGGAGTCGGCGGTGACACCACCGCGCGTCTTTCTCCCAGCAGATGAGCCAGACGTCTCGCTCGCGAGCGCGCTCGCGAAGCTCCTCCAGGACAACCTGCGGACCCGCCCGCTCGAGGTGCGCCAGGTATC
This sequence comes from Natronoglomus mannanivorans, assembly GCA_025517485.1. Classification (GTDB taxonomy): domain Archaea; phylum Halobacteriota; class Halobacteria; order Halobacteriales; family Natrialbaceae; genus Halomontanus; species Halomontanus mannanivorans. The sequence continues at coordinate 87,840 of JAOPKB010000004.1, forward strand.
GCGACTCGTAACGAACCGAACTCCACGCGATCGCCGCTGGGTTCGGATCGCCGTTCTTCTCGGCGGCCTCCTCGACGGCCTTGTACGCGTTCAGTAGGTCCTCGGGTGGTGCGACGGCCGGGATATTCCGATCCGTAAGACGCTCAACGAAATCCTGTGGGTAGCGAACGACGCCGAAGACGTCGGCATCGTCGGTGGGCTCGAAACTCGAGTTGAGTCCGCCGAAGTAGCACGTACGGACCGTCATTGTGGCCCCCGCAGGTCGTCGAAGACGGTCGTCCAGTAGATCTGACGGAACTCTCGAGCGCACCGCCCGCCGTTGCCGCAGTCCCACCAACTATCGTCGATAATCGAGTCGACGGTCTTCGCTCGAGTGAGCGACATCCGGAGAACCTCCTCGGTTTCGCGATCGACGACGGCCAGCACGTACCAGCCGTCGACGTCGACGAGCCGCTCGTGGTTATCGCGACGAATCCACCACCGACCGTTTCCGTCGGCGTGGCGATCCCAACAGGATTTGCACTCGACGCGATCTCCCTCCAGGGCGATCGGTCCGGTCAGCTCTCTCTCGAGATCGTCGGTGAACTCGAGATCGTACCAGCCGTTGCGATCTTCATGGGCATGGGCGATGGGCTCGAGCGGCCAGCGAACGCAGGCGCGGTCTTCGACGTCGAGGCCACGCTCTCGATTGTTCGCGACCGTCACCGTCGATCACCTCCTGTTGATCGTTTTTCACCGGTCTGAGGAAGTGGAACCGGCGAAGTAACCACCCCTCCAGTGCGCTTATTATGGTGTGTGTCTATGTCGCACACTGTCCTGCGATTGGCTATCAACCATACATTGACCCAATCCAGGGCACTCAACGTACTCAGTTGAAATAGGGACGAACCACTCCCGGTTCCCCTATCGGTCACTACTCCTCGAGAGCGGAGAGTACGCTGCTCGCTCACGCCGACTCACCTTCCGATTCGAGTGAACGCTCGGCGAGTAGGTCGACCGCGTGCTGAATGTACCCACGCGGTACGATTATGTGATCGTAGTCTTCGGGTCCGTAGTTCCCGAAGATGCCAGCGTTCAGCGAAACCTCGTAGCTCCCGCTCTCGAGTAGTCGCACGTCGATCAGTGCGTGTCCGCCCGGATCGTCGGAGGCTCGTGAGAGGAGATCGACCGAGTAATGCAGATCACAGTCTGGATTCTTGTGGAATCCCTCCGGCGGATCTACAAACCGATCAGTATCGCTCGAGTCGGCCCCACCGTCGGCCCGAATCTCTCGCTCCTCGAGCGCACGCTGAACGTCGGCGTCCGACGCCTGGGCTGCAGGATGCTCGATCGTCGTCTTACTCCGGACGTCGTACAACCGACTCGCGGGAACGAACGGCGTCATCGGTCCACCTCCTCACCGCCGTCGGTGAGCACCGATGTCGATCGTTCCGCACCTGTCCGACGCATTCGACGGGAGCAGTCACGGTTGTGACCGGCTTCCGAGTGACCGTCGAGTAAACGCGTACAACGAGAGCCGCACTCGAGACAGCGGAACTCTCTGTCGGTACGTGGGCTGGGGTTCGCGTGGATTCGTCGGTGAAGTTCGTCACCGTCGATCTCCTCGAGCAGCTGCTCGAGATTCACGCCGACCACCTCGAAGAACCGAGGCTATCGCTGGGTGAGTAAGTCCGGAAGAAGCCAGACGAGTCAACTAGCCCGAAGGCGGCCTCGTCGGGTTTATTTCGTATCCGCCCTCCCCGATTTGAACGGGGGGCAAGTCGATCTACAGTCGACTGCTCTACCAGTCTGAGCTAAGGGCGGGCACTCATACGTAGCAGGCGAAGCCGACATAAGGGTTATTATTCGATTCGATCCATGGGGTGTGTGACGATCGTCAGACGCGGCAGAATGATTCATATAGGAGGGGTGTCAATAGGTTCTGTATCCGAGTCGCCATGAGTAAAATCACGTTCCGTGCTGACGACGACCTCGTCACCGAACTCGAGACGTTCGACGCGTCGAAGAGCGAGGTCATGCGCGATGCGCTGCGAGCGTATCTCGACGAGCACGGATCCGACGGGTCATCTGGGTACTCCTCTCTCTCTGCAGGGGATACCACTGACTCACACCTTTCTTCTCCGTCCAGTTCTGCTTCTCCCTCCAAATCCCACCCGACGATCGACGACCTCGTTCGGAAACGTGTCGACGAACGCCTCGCCGCGCACCTCGCCGACCGCGAACCACAGGACGTCAACGTCTCGATTACACTCGAGGATGCCGACGTCGGGACACGACAATCGGGCACCCAGTCCGAACGTAAGACAACCGAACGTAAGACAGATCTCGAGGACCCGTCTGACACCGATCACGAGTGCGGTCAGTGCGGAGAGATACTCGACGACGAACACGTGTACTGCCCGAACTGTGGCGAGAAAGCGTCCAAGCGCGCCTTCTGTGAGTGTGGTGACGAGGTGCGCTCGGACTGGGCGTTCTGCCCCAGCTGTGGTCGTCGCACCCCAGCAGCGGACGTCCTCGATTCGAGATAGTCAGATATCCGCACCGTTGTAAGACGGTGAATTTCGCGGCCGCCGAAATCTTTATTACGTATGACAAAGTTGGGTATAGTCGCGTAAGACGGTCGTCTTACAGACCGCATCTGGCGGGGGCTAACCGCCCACCGTCGTGCGGTTTCGTGTGTAAGACACACCGCGTCTGACAGGGACGCGCCGTCTTACCCAAAGGGGAATACAATAATGGAGCGTGTGACACTGCGAATTCCGAAACAGCAGATCGAGGAAGTCGAACAGATGGTCGACTCGGGCGAGTTCCCGAACCGGAGCGAAGCGATCCGGTCGGCAGTCCGAGAAATGATCAACGAACAGGGCCAAAGCGACGGGCACCGTGAACAGAGCTCGAGTGGCAAACGCGGCTGGGCAAAGGTGTAACGATGCAGGATATCGTACAGGACGCTCTCGAGAACGCCGAGGAAGAAGCCCGCGAAATGGACGCATCGATGGACGGCGACGAGTTCGGAGACCCTCGAATCGTCATTATCGGCTGTGGCGGTGCGGGTAACAACACGATCAATCGGCTGTATAACATCGGCGTCGACGGTGCGGATACCGTGGCGATCAACACGGACAAACAGCACCTCAAGATGATCGAGGCCGATACGAAGATCTTGGTCGGCAAGTCGCTCACTAACGGACTGGGTGCAGGTGGTGATCCGTCGATGGGCGAACGTGCGACCGAGATGGCCCAGAGCACGATCAAGGACGTGCTCGGCGACGCGGACCTCGTGTTCGTGACCGCCGGGATGGGTGGTGGCACCGGCACGGGTGCAGCCCCCGTCACGGCCAAGATCGCCAAAGAACAGGGCGCGATCGTCGTCGGGATGGTCTCGACGCCGTTCAACGTCGAGCGCGCACGCACGGTCAAGGCCGAAGAAGGCCTCGAGAAGCTGCGCGAACAGGCCGATTCGATCATCGTCCTCGACAACAACCGGCTGCTCGATTACGTCCCGAACCTGCCGATCGGCAAGGCGTTCTCGGTGATGGACCAGATCATCGCCGAGACGGTCAAGGGGATCTCCGAGACGATCACCCAGCCCTCGCTGATCAACCTGGACTACGCGGACATGTCCACGATCATGAACCAGGGTGGTGTCGCCGTCATGTTAGTCGGGGAGACCCAGGACAAGAACAAGACCGAGGAGGTCGTCAAAGACGCGATGAACCACCCGCTGCTCGACGTCGACTACCGCGGTGCCTCCGGCGGCCTCGTGCACATCACCGGTGGACCGGACCTCACGCTGAAAGAGGCCGAGGGGATCGCGGACAACATCACCGAGCGACTCGAGGCGAGTGCAAACGTCATCTGGGGCGCGCGCATTCAGGAGAACTACAAGGGCAAGGTCCGCGTCATGGCGATCATGACCGGTGTCCAGAGCGCACAGGTGCTCGGTCCGACGACCCAGAAACAGGCCGACAAGTCCCGCGCCAGTCTCGACGGCGTGACCGACGCGGACTTCGACGCGAGCCAGAACGTCGAGACCTCCCAGTCTCGGTCCCAGTCCCAGTCCCAGTCGGGTCGGAATTCGCGCGGCCGTTCGAAATCGAACTCGGGTTTCGGCGCCCAGAGCGACGGCGGCCGTGATCAGGTCGAGCGGGAGAACGGCGTGGACGTCATCCGATAACCTTACCGCTGCTGATTTTTCAACTCACTGTCCAACGAGTGGTGACACCGGTCGTCGACCGACGCGGCGTGTCTAAGGCCTCGAGCGCTGTGGGGGTTCGTCCGACGGTGCGCTCACCAGCCGATACGCTAAACGATCGCTGAATAGAAACATTAACCAATCATTGTGATTGCGTTAATATATGAGTCCGAATCGATGGATGGTTACTGCTGTGGCGTCCGTTGCCACCGAGCGACCCGTCATGGCGCCCGTCCTCGAAGCACGAGTTGTGTGTTCTGAGACGTTACTGACTGCCGTCAACTCGAGGCTATGACCGGGATCGAAACCGGTACTCGAGGCCGACGTCAGGGGGGTGAACCAGCTCTAAGACAGCTCACGGCGACACAGGCGATCAGCCAGTCGCTCGTCTCGCTCGTTCGAACGCCGCAGACGGCGCTCGCCCTGCTCGTACTGGTTGTGGCCACAGCGCTCCTCAGACTCGTCGAACTCGGTACGTTCGAGGGGGCCACGATGTACGTCGTCGGTGCGCTCGCGGTCGGTTGCACGCTCGTCGGAATCGCGCTGCTCGCTCGTTGTGTCGGCCTCGATACCGGCTACGTCGACGGGACGTTCGCCGAACAGCTTTCCGCGGCGCTGCGAACGGTTCCGGCGTTGCTCGTTGCGAACCTCCTGATCGTCGGTCTGTTCGCGCTCACGTTCTTCGTGTTGGGGCTGTTCCTGAGTTCGACCGGTGCCGTCCTGATCGGCCTGCCGGTCGTTCTTTTGCTCACGCTTCAGGTACTCCTCATCGTCCCCGCGACCGGTGTCGAGGGTCGGTTGCTCGAGGGGGTCATCGAGGGTTGGGAAGGTGCCTCACAGTATCGCCTCCAGCTGTTGGGTATCGTCGTCGGCGTCGAGGGTCCGCTCTTGCTCGTCGAGTGGCGACTCGTCGTTGCGAGCACTCACAGCAACGTCGGCTATTGGTTGATAGTCGCACTCTCTGGTGTTCTCCTCGGGGTACTCGTCCTCTCGCTGGCGCGTCTCTACGTCGACTCGCGGCGGTAAGTTGGCCCGAGTCACCGCGTTGAACCCGTGTCTTACACGTTCGGACGCTGTCGTACGCGGCGCTACACTGCGTGAATCGACTCGAGCAACGAGCACTTCCGACACACTTCACGCGTCGTCGTCGAGCCACACTCGACACACTCCCGGAGGTCGGCACCATCGTCGCCGCTGTACTGGTCGGAGACGATTCCCGCGAGTTCCTCGTAGCCCGAGATAATCGAGTGACGGGTGCCGGGATGGTTCTCCTCGAGACCGTAGAGCAGTTTCTGAATCTCGCCTCGATAGGCTTCACTCGAGTGGGGGCATTCGGTGATGTGAGCCGGGAGATCAGCGAGATGGGCGTAGAGTGCGACCTCCTTCTCGGGGACGTCCCGGAGCGGTTTCGCCCGCGGGACGAACTCCGTCTGTTCCTCGCGTTCGGAGAGCGGTCCCAGGCTCGCGTCGAAGTGCTTGGCGATCTGGGCGACGTCGCCCTCGAGGAAGTTCATCAGCGCCGTCTGTGCCTCGTCGTCTAGATTGTGGCCGGTCAACAGGATATCGGCACCCAGTTCGTCGGCGTACGTCGAGAGCAGATCTCGTCGGAAGACTCCGCAGTAGGCGCAGGCCGCCATATTTTCGGGATCGTCCTCGACGACGTCGTCCATCCGGACGCCGAACTCCTCTTCGTAAGACACGACCTCGTGGCGGATCTCGAGATCCTCGGCCAGGTCGACACAGGCCTCGAGGCTCTTATCACGATAGCCCTCGATTCCCTCGTGGATCGTCAGACCGACGAGTTCGATCCGGGGGTCCTCGGCGAAGGTCTCGTGGAGGATCTGTGTGAGGACGACGCTGTCCTTGCCACCCGAGAGGCCGATGACCCACGTCTGGGGGTTCTCGGGCGAGGCGTCTTTCGGGACGAGGTCGTCCCGGCGGACGCGTCTGCGGACGCGGCGCTCGACGGATTCACAAAAGTGAGCCTCACAGAGGTGGGCTCCGGAGTAGGCGGCGTGCATGACCGCATCTCCCTTACAGCGGTCGCAGTTCATCGGTCGTCCGTAGCGGGTACGGGCGGAAACCCGTTTCGCTCCGCGTGACTGTGTCTGACAGCGCTCTCGGCGACTGTTAGTGACTGTCGACGACTGTCCGACGGCTCTCTCCCGTCAGACCGTCACCGTCGGTCGGTCCTCGACGGCCGCGGCGCCGTCTTCGAGTGCTGCCAGCACGGCGTCGATGTATCGCTCTCGGACCGACGAGGAGAACAGTTCGTGACCGCCGTCGTAGAGCACCACGTGTTCCGGCGGGACGCGTTCCCCGATGGCCTGCAGGCTTACGACCGAATCACGGAGCGAGCAGAAGATGACCGCGTCGTGGTCGATCGTCAGTAGTTCTTCCTGTGCGTGGGTCGTCTCGCGGATAAACGCGGGCGAGATCCACTGTGGCTGGGTCGCGAGCTGGTGGTCGGTCGCGAGGTCACCCAGCGCGTCCGCGTCGAACCCGGAAACCGGAACGAACGGGAAGTCCGTCGGAATCTCTGCGAGGAGAGAGCCGACGGCGTTCCGTGGCGTGTTCGGCCGCCCCCACCATGGACTCAGGTAGACGTGGTTCTCCGCCCCGTCGAGGGCCTGTGCGACGAGTGCACCCGCACTGTGTGCCAGTAGCTGGTACTCCTCGAGGTCGACGACGTACTCGGCGACCGGCTCGAGCCAGTCGGCTTTGAAGTCCTCGATGTTGGTCGGGAGTTCGAACGCGTGAACGCGGTAGCCTGCGTTCGCACACTTCCCGATCAGCCAGCTGACGTTCTCGTGTGTCCAGCGGTTGCCCCAGCCCATGACGAAGACGAGTTCGTCCTCGCCGTCCTCGTTGAAGATCCGGTGTCTCATCGGTATAGATTCGTGTTCGTTCGACACCGACAAAAACGTAGGCCATTGACACGTGTGCACATGTACCTCGGTGTACGACGCGATCTGCACCCGTGCTGTAGCGGACGAAAACCGTTTTTGTACCCGCTACGAACGACTGGTGATGACCGAAACCGGACTCGAGCGCGCGGCGGCCGTCGAGCGGGTCGAACGCCTCGTCGACACCGTCGAATCGGAGCGAATGCCCGTCCCCGTCCGCGAGGTGTGGGTGTACGGCGATATCGCTCTGGGACTCGACCCCGTCGAACGGCTCGATATCTATCTCACGAAGGACGTCCTGATGCGAGACGACCCCGACCAAGAGGACGAGTTCCGCGAGTCCCACGGCGTGAAGGGCGTCGGCAAATCGGTTCGCGCCGACTGGGCCAGCGAGTATCCGGACTACCTTCGCGCGAACGCGAACGGCCACGCCGCACCCGAGCAGTGTCTCGCGGCCCATCTCTTGTCCGACGCCGACGACGCCCCGATCCACCTCGAGGTCTGTAACGCCTCCTTCGAGGACAACGTCACCCAGCGGCTGCGAGGCGCACAGCTTCGCGAGGATTACACGCAACTGCTCGATCCTCGAGGCGTCTGTCTCTGGGCCGACGGCGTCCGCAGCGAGGAGGCGTTTCGCAAACTCCGCGAGAGCGAACTCGCTCTACCGACGCTCTCGGCCGCCCTCGAGATGTTGGGAATGGACGACGACGACGCTCAGGAGGCCGCTCGGGAGGTCCACGCCTGGCGATCCGATCAGGAGGGTGTGACGGTGCGTGGCGACGTCGTCTGACACCGTCTCCGCTCCCGTCCTCGAATTTCCGTAAGAGACGGCTGCCGACACCGATCCGTTTCGCGTCGAATCGATCGCTCGAGGAATCGGTTCGCTACACGTCGAAGCCGTCCTCGAATCGGAACGTCCCAGTCGGACCGTTTTCCGCTCGCTCACGCCGTTCGCTCACGGGTCGTTCCTCCCCGTTCGCGTTTCCGAGGCGGCAAAGCCGCCTCGCTTCGCTCGCGCAAAATCTCCACCAAAAAACGCTGTTACTCCTGAAAGCCGTCCTCGAATCGGAAGGTACCGTCGCGCTGTACGATCTCGCCGTCGACTTCGATCCGCGAGTCCTCGCTCATGTCGACGATCATGTCCGTGTGCACCGCGCTGTCGTTTTTCGGCTGTCCCTCGGGGACGCTCTCGTCGATCGCCCGTCCGATCGCCATGTGGACGGTGTCGCCCATCTTCTCGTCGAAGAGCATGTTGTACGTAAAGCGGTCGATGTCGCGGTTCATCCCGATTCCTAACTCGCCTAACCGGCGGGCCCCGTCGTCGGTGTTCAACATCGCCCGCAGCACGTCCTCGTTCTTCGCCGCCGAGTGAGCGACCACCTCGCCGTCTTCGAACTCGAGGCGGACGTCCGTCACCTCCCGGCCCTGGGCCAGCAGTGGTTTGTCGAACAGCACTTCGCCCTCGACGCTGTCGGGGACGGGCGCGGTGAAGACCTCGCCGCCGGGGAGGTTCTTCTCGCCGTAGTCGTTGACGGCGGTCATCCCGTCGACGCTCATCCGCACGTCCGTCGTGTCGCCGCTGACGATCCGTACCTCGGAGGCGGGTTCGAGAATTTCGACGAGCTGGGCCTGAAACTCCCGCTGGGCGTCCCAGTCCTGATCGACCGCGTCGTAGACGAACGTCTCGTAGGCGTCCGTGCTCATCTCTGCCTTTTGGGCGGTTCCGGGCGCGGGATACTGCGTGTTCACCCAGCGTTTCCCGAGGTACGCCTCGCTGATCGGCTTTTGAGCTTTGCCGTACGCTGCCGTCTTCTCGGGATCGACGTCGCCGCGTTCGTTCGTGTTCGTGGCGCCTTTGATCCCGATCGCGACGTCCGTCTCCTCGATCTGTGCGAGGACGTGCTCGTTCAACTGAAAGTCCTCGGCGTCGGCCGCTCGCAGGAACGCCCGCGTCGCTCGAGGGGACTGCATCTGGACGGTCGGATTGGCGCCGACCGCCCCCAGTTTCTCGTAGAGCGCGACGACGAGGTTCTCGGCGACCGGCGGGGCGACGATCAGCACGTTGTCTCCGGTGTCTGCCTGTACCGAGTGATCGACGAGCACCGACGCGTGGCGTTCGATTCGGGGGTCCATACGGGAACCTGTCACGTGTGGACAATAATTCTTCTCAAATCGAGGTCTCATCACCGAAAGGACGACGTTCGAAGTCCGGACGGAGACCGCCCTCAAACTGCCCCGACGGTCACGTAAAATGGCACCACCTCTCGCCGCCGATACTCCCGATCGCCCATCTGCTCGATCACGTCCCGACCCATCGACCGCCACTCGGTGCGCAACCGATCGTACCCCTCCTCGGTCAACTCGCCCGCGAGCATCGTCGCCCTGTCGTCGGCCAGCCCCGACCCGCTGGCTTTGCGTTTCGCCACCGTCAGCGCGCCCTCGTCGTACGGCGGCTCGATCGTCCGGTCGTGGTCGTATCGGCGGGTCTCGAGGACCTCGACGCCGGCCTCGGCGAACACCTCGCGGGCGCTCGCCCCGAGCGTGACGTCCGTCTCGATTCCCTCGAGGTACGCCCGTCTGGCCCGACGCTCGAGCGGTGGCTCCGCGTCGACACTCGAGTCGACCGTCACGCTGCCGTTGTCCGGTTCGATCGCCGCGACCAGGTTCGAGGAGACGCGGGCGAACTCTCTGACGGCGGCGGCGGGATCGGGGAGGTTGATGAGGAGCGCCTGACAGACCACGAGGTCGAACGTGTCGTCGGGAAACGGCAGTCGGAGGGCGTCGCCGGCGACGACCGGGCCGTGGTCCCGTTCGTTTCGGTCGACTGGATCACTGTGTTCGTTCTCACTCTCGTCTCCGTTCTCGCCTTCATCGTCACCTTCGCTCTCGAGATCGGGTTCACGTCGTCGTTCACGGTTGCGTTCGCGAGCGGCCGCGAGCAGCCGTCTGTCGGCGTCACAGCCGACGACGTCACCGGGACAGCGAGCGTCGAGAACCCGCGTCAGCTCCCCCGTCCCGCAGCCGACGTCGAGGACCCGTTCGCGCTCATCGAGAGCCAGCGGCTCGAGTGCGTCGTGGGAGTCGTCCCACATTCCCTCGCGGGTCCGGGTCAGATAGTCGGCCGTGAATTCGCGCACGGCTCTCGATAGGGGTATTCCGAGTAAAAACGGGTCGGTTCGGTGTCGGGTCGTTCGTCCGCTTGCCGGTCAGTCACTACCGGACGGTGGCTCGCCGTCGCCGTATTTGACGATGCTGATCCGGCCCGTATCGTCGACTTCGACGTGATACCGGTTGACGTCGAACTCGACTGTGAGCGGCCCACGACCGTGACGACCCGCCACGAGCGTGTCGAGCGCCTCGGGATCGACGTGATCGTAGAGCGTGAACTCGAGATCCGTCGGACAGTCGACTGGGTCGACGTTCTCGGCGGCGGCGACGGCGCGGACGATCGCCGTACTCGCCGGTGTCGACTCGCCGTAGGTGTGTTCGATTCGTGTACGGTCTCCGTGCCTCTCGACAGTATTTTGGTTCTCACTGGTCACGTATGGTCCCCTGCCGTTGTACCGGTGTCGACGTGTCTGTAGACTTGTGCCTCGTCGAGTGTCTCGGAGTCTGACCTCCTTGAGGAGTGGACGGCACTCTCGGGTACAACTCTTCTCCCAAACTATATGGAGTTCAGTCAACGTATCTCACTACCGCCTATACCGAACAGTAAATGATTATAATCCGTCGATTCACTGAACACTCTCTCGGCGACTGATCGGGTGTCCCGTCTTTCGCGGCGACGGCGTTCGCTTCTCGAGATTTCCGTGAGTTCCGTGATTTTCGCGGTTCCCGCGCTCTCCGTTCACCTCCTCGCCTCGAGCCGCGCTCACTCCGAACTGCGCAACTCCCGTACCTTCTCGATGTTCCACGCGAAGCCTCTTCCGTCCTCGGTCGGCGTCTCGAGTGCGAACGGTAACTCCCGCAGATCGGGGTGGTTGACGATTGCGCGCATGCCGTCTTCGCCGATGTAGCCCTCACCGATGTGTGCGTGTTCGTCCTTGTGAGTGCCGACGTCGTGTTTCGAGTCGTTGAGGTGGATGTACTGCAGGTACTCGAGGCCGACCTCGTCGTCGAACCGACCGATCGTCTCGTCGACGGCCTCTGGGGTCGTGAGGTCGTTGCCCGCGACCAGCGTGTGGGCGGTGTCGATACAGATCCCGATCTCGGTCTCGGTGCGGTCGATGATTCCCGCGAGGTGTTCGAACTCGCCGCCGAGTTTGGTTCCGCTGCCGGCGTCGGACTCGATGAGGATCTGAACTCCCTCGGGAACGTCCAGCTCGTCGATGACGCTCGCGGCGTTGTCCAGTCCGCCCTCGACGCCGGCACCCGTGTGGGCACCGAGGTGGACGTTTACGTACGGAACGTCCAGCGCGGCGGCGGCGTCGAGTTCCGCCTGCATGCTCTCCATGGACTTCCGTCGGAGGTCGTCTTTGGGCGTACAGAGGTTGACGAGGTACGCCGAGTGGATCACCCACGGCCCCTCGAGCAACTCGTCGGTCTCCGCTCGAAACCCTTCGGCGGCCTCGTCGCTGATCTCGGGCTGGGCCCAGACCTGCGGCGAGGTGGTGAAGATCTGCCCGCAGTTGCCGCCGAAGGCGAGCTGGCGGTGGACTGCGTTACGAACGTCGTCGTACGGCGGCGTTTCGTCGTCAGAAGAGACGCGCGATCCGGAGATCGAAACGTGTGCTCCAACCTTCATGGCCGGGTGTGAGTACCGGTTCGTGATAGGTACTTCGGACCCTGTCGCGCTCCGGAATCAGGGCTCCGCCTCGAGCACCTCCCGGTCGCGAATCCACGCGTCGGCGCCGTACTTGCGGGCCGCCAGGTCCTGGGCTGCCTCGAGTTCGCCCTCACGCCACGTCGACTCGTCAGCGTCACACCAGTCGCCGAGTGCGTCCCCGACCGTCTCCACCGCCTCTTCGCGGTCGATCTCGGTGTGCTCGCGGATACTCGTCACGCGATCGGTGAACGTCGTCGGCTCGAGCCCGTGTCCCACGAAGACGCCGAGGTGATCCGTGGGCTCGAGATCGAAACTCAGCGAGCCGTGCTGGATGACGACGTCACGCTGGCGGTACTGGGCGTTGCCGCTGATCTTCCCGCCGTCGACGACGACGTCGTGGGCCGGGTTGATGTCCCGCAGATAGCAAGAGGGCTGGTAGATCGAGTCCTGCTCCTCGCCCGCGAAGTCGGCGTCGACACCCATTCGCGAGAACGCCTCGAGGATCGGCTCGCAGAACAGTGCGTAGCAGTCCATCAAGTCCCCGGGAACCTCGGCTGCGGGCGCGACGATGGTGTACGAGATGTCCGCGTCCCGATCGTGGTAGATCCCGCCGCCGCCGGTCTGTCGGCGGGTGACACCGATTCCGTTTCGCTCGCAGTAGTCCCAGTCGACCGTCTCGGGGTCCTGTCGATAGCCCAGCGAGAGCGTACTCGGTTCCCACGAGAAGGTTCGCACCGTTCGAATCCCGTCTTCGAGGGCCGTTCGTGCCGCGATCTCCTCGAGAGCCATCTGCGTGGCCCCATCGCGGGCGTTGTCCCGGACGAGCCGCCACTCTCGGTCGTCGAGCGTTGTCTCTGTCATACCTGTCCGGTCGCGGGCGAGCGAGAAAGTGATTGTGACGGGCAGCGCTCGACCCCGTTCGCGTAGCCGATCGACTTTCAACGCTCGACATCCAGTGACCGCCATGGTCACTGTCTTGACTATCGGCGGGACGCGATTCATGGGTCGCTTTACGGTTCGAGCGTTTCTCGACCGGGGCGACGACGTCACGCTGTTCACACGCGGCAATTCGCCCGTTCCGTTCGACGAGAAGGAGGTCGAGCACATCGAGGGGGACCGACAGGACGAGGAGACACTGCGAGCCGCCGCCGACGCGGTCGATCCGGACGTCGTCGTCGACTTCGCGGCCTTCTACCCCGACGACGTCCGCACCGCGACGGAGGTCTTCGCCGACTGTGAGGCGTACGTCTTCGTCTCGAGTACGAGCGCCTACCAGCGTACCGCGACGATTCCACTCCGGGAGGAGGGAACGCCGCTTCAACCCTGTACACCCGAGCAGGAAGCCGACGATTCCTGGCGGAGCTACGGCCCGCGGAAAGCCGAGTGCGACCGCGTCCTCTTCGAGGCCGCAGCCGGCGGCGTGAACGCGATCAGCGTCCGGCCGACGGCCATCTACGGCCCTCACGACCCGACCGAACGGCAGGACTACTGGATCGATCGAGTCGACCGGTTCGATCGGATCGTCGTTCCCGGCGACGAGTACTGGATGCCGATTCATCTCGGCTACGTCGAAGACGTCGCACGGGCGATCCGACTCGTCGTCGAGCGCGGGACGCCGGGCGAGGCGTACAACGTCGCAAACCGGTATCAGTACACCTTCGAGGAACTGATCGAGCGTATCGCGACCGCCCTCGAGACGAGCGTCTCGATCGTTCGCGCGACGCCCAGCGAACTGGCCGCGGTCGACCTCTCGCCGACGGACTTCAGTCTCTGCCGACCCCACCCGTACGTCGTGTCGACGGCGAAACTCGCCGACCTCGGCTGGGAGTCCACGCCACTCGAGACCGGGATCGAACGCGCCGTCGAGAACCACCTCGAGAGCGACCGCGACGGCCGAGACCACGGGCCCGATCGGGAGACGGAAGAACGGCTGCTCGCGATGCTCGGTGCGAACGTCACGCGGGTCGGGTAGGCGGTTTCGCTCGCCCGTTGATCTTCGTCGTCGAGATCGCTGTCGGTGAGCGGCTGGATCGGTTGCGCCTCGCGACGTCGCCAGTATCGGCCGCCGGTGACGACCGCTTCGAGCGCCACTGTTGCGATGGGAATCGCGTCTCTCGAGGAAGTTAGTCGTATTTGATATCCTGCTATGTGGTTTATCAGTGGCGAACCGACCGCGTGTTCCCCAGTCGGCGACTGTCCGGACGCTTTTACGTACGCACCGGCTACGAGGCCCATGGTGCGGAACGTCGCCGGCTTACTGCCGGAACTCGAGACGGAGGACTTCTATCTCTTATCGGGCGTCGAACAGGGGATGCGATTCTCCGAGTGGGTACAACGCGAAAAACTCCCGAACTTCTCCGGGCTCACCCCCGAGGAAGTCGACTACCGCCTCGAGCGCTGTCTCAAACGGGGGTTTATCGAGAAGAAAACGATCCAGTACGAGGGATACACCCTCAAGTTCGAGGGGTACGACCTCCTCGCGCTCAACGCGCTCGTCGAACGGGACGCGATCGCGGAGTTCGGGTCCCCGCTGGGCGTCGGCAAGGAGAGCGACGTCTACGAGGTCAAATCCTACAAACCGCTCGCGCTCAAGTATCACCGCGAGGGGTACACGAATTTCCGCGAGGTGAACAAAGAGCGGGATTACACCTCCGACAAGCAGCACGTCTCCTGGATGTACACCGCACGAAAGGCCGCCGAACGAGAGTACGAGACACTCGAGGAACTCTACCCCGACGTCGCCGTCCCGCGGCCGATCGAACAGAACCGACACGCCATCGTGATGGACAAGATGCCTGGCGTCGAGCTCTCGAGATCGAAACTCGAGGACGAGCAAGTCGTCGGCGTCCTCGACCTCCTCTTACGTGAGCTCACGCACGCGTACGAGATCGGGTTCGTCCACGCCGACATGAGCGAGTACAACATCTTCGTGAGCGAGGAAGGGGTGACGATCTTCGACTGGCCCCAGGCCGTTCCGACCGATCACGAGAACGCCGACGAGTTTCTCCGTCGGGATCTCACCAATCTGATCGGCTACTTCCGGCGGAAATATCCACGCACGGTGCCCGATTGCGAGGTCGAGGACGTCGCGAACGCGATCGCCGACGGCTCGTTCGAGACGCTGGACGCACACGCCACATAAATCTCATTTCGGTATACGAAATGGGACGGACGGCAGTCGTACTGTCCTCTCGAGAGGTCCCGTTCGAGCGTTCGACTCGAAGAAAATCAGAACCGATGAGGCGGCGCTACTCGTCGTGGATCGTGACGTTCTCGAGGGAGACACCGACGTTCTCGAGGCCGATGGAGACCTGTCCGATTTCGTAGGTCGTTCCACGGAACGTGGCGGTCACGCCGTCCGTTTCGACGGTCGCGGACTCGATTTCGATGGTGCGTTCGTCGATATCCATCGATGGAAGTCCTTCACCTGATGCCTCGACGTCGTCGATCTGGACGTGTTCGTCCTCGAGGACGAGGTCGATGTCGCCCAGCGTCTCGACGTCTTTGTCGCCAGCCACCTCGCCGGCGGGGCCGTCGCCTGCTGCCAGACCGGCAGTCGAGACGACCGTGAGGGCAACCGCGAGAGCGAGGAGTCCGATACAGACGCGGGTTGTAAATCGCATGAGCGTCCGATGGGACGACGGCATCACCGAAAACCCCCGACGACCGTTTCGGGTGAAGACGGCGCAACTCGAGACGAGCGTCGACCGTTGCATTCGGTACGGTCGGTCTACAGAGCGGACGAAACAGTCTGTGTCTGTGTGTCGTTTGGGGCCACAGCGCGTCTCGATGCAGTGTTCCGCTCGAATTACCGACGTTGCACCGCTCGTTCGCGAACGAGCGAATCGTGTAGACCGTGATTATACTGCCGGCCGTCTCCGACCGGAGTTTCGTCCTCGGGGGATGGGGGTCCGACTGTAACTGAGGTTTTACGCTGCCGTCCTCTCGAGCGTCGACGCGAGTTCGCGCAGTCGCTCGATCCGTTCTTCGGTCGGCGGGTGGGAACGGGTTTCAACGTGGAAGCCGTCCTCGCTTTCGTCGTCTCCGTCCCCGCTCGAGAACCCGTACGGCAACAGGCACATCCCTTCGAGCCCGTCGTACCGTCGTCTGGCGTCCTCGGACGGCGGGGTGACGACGTCGTCGAGGGTGGTCAGCGCGCTGACGAGCGCACCGGGATCTCCCACGAGGCGAGCACCGTCGCGGTCGGCGACGAACTCCCGTTGTCGGGAGAGGCTCTGGCTGAGGAAGACGACGGGCGTCGCGAGCAAGCCGAGCGCGATGCCGCCGACGAGGACGACGACGGCGGTGGCGACGACGAACTGGACGAGACCGCTCGCGCTCACCAGCGGGGCGTCGATGAACGTCGAACTCAGAACGAACCAGACGATTGCCCCGGCCGAGAGGACGACCGGTTTCGCGCCTGCGGGTAACTCGTCCTCGAGGATCGAGTACTCGTCGGAGACCAGCGCCGGCAGGAACGAGGCGAGGGTCATCACGGCTGCGTCGTGGTTTTTCAGGTGGACGAGTTCGTGGGCCAGCACCGCGTCGAGTTCCTCGTCCGAAAGGGTCTCGAGGAGTCCCTCACTGACGACGATGGTGCCCGACCAGGGACTGCCGACCGCGAAACTGTTCGGGACGTCGCTGTCGGCGACGGCGACCGCGGGGACGCGCATGTCCGCCAGCGACGCGAGGCGGGTGATCCGCGCGTCGAGATCCGGATGCGACTCGGCGCTCACCGGGTGCGCGTCGGCCTCGGCGAGCAGGTTCCGACGTGCGTACAGCAACTGGATCCACAGCAGACAGACCAACGTTAGGACGGCGAGCAGCCCGTAGCTGCGGCCTCCGAACGAGGCGAGAAGCGGACCGATCCACGGCTCGAGCAGTGCGGCGACGACCAGCGCGAAGGCGACGTCGATCGCGAGGATGAGCGCGAGGGTACCGCCGATGCGCGCCGTCAGATCGTTCCCTACCATTCCTATCGTCGTATAGAAAGTGTTAGAGCAAAATAGTTTCGTCGCGATTCGAACGGTCCGAACTGGATCGACGTATAGAGGCCCAATCGTGTAAGGGAAATGTATTTAATCGGATGGAAATAACTCAACATGTGGCATACGACCTTCGACGTGCTGCCCTGATCGGTTGTTGTGCCCTCGCGATCGTCGTGGCCGCGTCGTTGTTCCCCGCGGCTGGCTACGGCGATTATCCTGGCTCGGAGGCCGTCGACAGTGACTACTACGACCACGACGGTGAGTTCGTAGATCCCGCACCCAACGGGACCGAGACAGTAACCGAGACGGAGACCGAAACCGAGACGGGAACGGAAACTGAAACCGAGACGGAGACCGAAACCGAGACGGCGACTGAGACGGAGACCGAAACCGAAACCGAGACCGAAACGGAGGCGGTTGCTGACTCGCGCTCGTCCGGTAGCTCCGGCAGTCTCCTTCCGGGTCTGTTGGGCGTCCTCGTGTTCGGCGGTATCGGCGCCGTCTTCTTCTGGTTCGTCACCGATCCGACGCGGTCGAACGGCGTCAGCGCCAGCGACCTTCCCAGCGGATTCGTTCCCCGACTGCGGCTTCGCCTCTCACGAATTCCGCAACTCACGATGGCGACGACGATCGGCGCTTCGCGAGCGATTCCGTCGCTCGTAGACGGCGTCAGCAGAACGACCCGCGGAATCGGCTCGGGGCTTGGATTCGTCGCTCGCGACGTCGGCCGCGGCCTCGGAACGGCGCTGATCGCGGTTCCGTCGGCGCTCGGAACTGTCGGAACCGGCCTCTTCTCGGGACTGTTCTCCTCGGGTGGCATCTCCTCGCTGTTCGGCCGGCCGAGCCTTCCGAACTGGCGCTCGCGGTCGTCGAGTCGATCGACGTCTTCCTCCCGGTCGACGACCGCGACCGACCCGGAGTCCGCACCCGAACCGGAACCCGACCACGGCCCGCCGACCGTCGAGGAGGCCTGGGAGGCGATGGTCGAGGAGCTTCCGGTCCGACGACGCCGTACCCGGACACCCGGCGAGTACGCTCGGACGGCGATCGACGTCGGCCTTCCCCGAGGCGCGGTCCGCAGACTGACCGACGCGTTCCGCGACATCAGATACGGCGGCTTTCCGCCCTCGCCCGACCGGACGCGCCAAGCACGCGAGGCGTACGAGGAAATCGAACGCGCTCGAGCGACCGACGACGAGGAGTCGAGCGGAGGTGACGGGCGGTGAAACCGAACCGCTGGCGCTGGTGGATCGTCGTCGCCGGTGGCGTCGGCGCGCTCGTCCTCGCCGTCGGTGCGATCGTCCTCGAGTTCACCCCGCCGGCGCTCACCGTCTTCGCGACCGACGCGATCGTCCTCGGATTCGGCGCGCTCGCGATCGCTCTCGGCCTGCTCGCGCTCTTCGGCGCACCCGCGAGACGGGATCACGACGTTCCCTTCCCGCCGCCGGACCCTGACGACGAGACAGCGGATTTCGAACACGTGACGGAGACCATCGACGCGTCCCTCGAGCGACACCGACTCGGCGACGATCGGTTCGAACGCGGCAAACGATCGCGCCAGCGCCACGAGGCGCGAACGGCGATTCGACGGACGGCGATCGACGTCCTCGCCGCGTGCCACGACGTCTCCGCCGATGACGCGGCGACCCGAATCCGTGATGGAACGTGGACCGAGGATCCGCGTGCAGCGGCGTTTCTCTCGACGAGCGTGACACCCCCACTCCGACTTCGAATCGTCGACTGGATGTTCGGTATGCGGTACCACCGCGGACTCGAGGCCGCTGTCGAGGAGATCTCCCGACTCGATACCGACCAACTCGCCGTCGAGACCGGAGGTGACCGACCGTGAGCGTACCCTCGAGTACGGACGTGCGTTCGACGGATCGTGACGGGCAGGACGATCACCGACGTGAACCCGACGACGAGGACGACAGCGAGAGCAGTACAGGTCCGGAGACGGATCTGCGTACGGACTCGAGCACGAGCACGAGAACGAGTACAAATTCGAGTGCAAGTGCAACTGCACCTGCCAGTGCGAGCTCGAGTATCGCCTCGACGACAACGACACAGTCTCCCTCGCTCCCGACCGGGCGGTGGGAGGTCGGACTGGCCGTCGCGCTCGTCGCCGTCGGTATCGGTATCGTCGCCGGTAACGCGCCGATCTTCCTCTCGGCGGTCGTCGGCCTGAGCTACGCGGCCTACGGCTACGCGACACGGCCACCCGACCCCGAGCTCACCGTCACCCGAGTCGTCGATCCCGAATCGCCGACGCCGGGTGAGACGGTGACGGTCGCCCTCGCGGTGACCAACGAGGCTACCGAGCCGGTCTCCGACCTTCGAATCGTCGACGAACCGCCCGCAGGCCTCGAAGTCGAGGGATCCCCGAAGGGGGCGACCACACTCCAGCCCGCCGAGACCACGACGATCGAGTACACCGTTCGGGCTCGGCGTGGAACCTACGATTTCGGCGCCGTCTCCCTCGCCGTTCGCAACGTCAGCGGGAGCGCCGAGTGGCGCCAGCGGGTCGCTCTCGAGACATCGTTCGACTGTGACGACGCCCTCGAGCGGGTGCCACTGGCCGGTCAGACGATCCAGCACACCGGTCGCGTCGAAACGGACGTCGGTGGCGACGGCCTCGAGTTCTACTCGATTCGGTCGTACCACCCGACGGACCCGATGAGCCGCGTCGACTGGAAGCGACTAGCCCGCACCGGAGAGCTGACGACCGTCGAGTTCCGCGAGGAACGGGCCGCGAGCGTCGTGGTCGTCGTCGACGTTCGCGAGGGGAACGCGGTCGTTCGCGACGAGTACGAACTCGACGGCATCGCCCTCTCGAAACACGCTGCCGGCTGGATCGCCGGCGCGTTACTGGAGGAGAACAACCGCGTCGGCGTCGCCCTCTACGGCGGTCGGGGAGACTACCTGCTCCCCCGCACGGGCCGCGATCAGTCCGCCCGCGTCCGGCAGTTACTCGAGGGCGGGTGGCACGAATCGTTCGGTCGGTCGCGGTGGCTCTCGATGGCCAACAGGCACGTCGGTCGGTTCTGCAAGCACCTCGACGACGAGAAACAGATCATGTTCGTCACGCCGGTGTTAGACGAGGACCCGATCAGGTCGGCCCGGCGATTCCGGGCGTACGGCCACGCGGTGACCGTCGTTTGCCCGTCGGTCGCGCACGCGGAGACGACCGGTGGAACGGTCGAACGGATCGATCACCGTAATCGCGTGCGTGAACTTCGGGAACAGGACGTTCGTGTGATCGAGTGGGAGCCGGACGAATCGCTGCACGTGGCGGTCGAACGGGCGAAACGGCGGTGGTCACAATGACAGGACAGGGCATCGACGGATCGTCGGCGTTTGGATCGGACTCGGACTCGGAGACAGCGATGAACGCGAAAACGGGGACAGACTTCGGTCTCCTCCCGACCGGAATCGCGGCGGTCACGGTGTTCGTGATCGGGGCCTCTCTCGGGGCCACGACCGCGACGGTCGGTGCGTTGCTCGCGGTCGGCGGACTCCTGACGGGACTCTCACTGTTGTCTTCGGAGTCGCTCGCCACCAGGGCACTCGGTAGCTGTGTATTCGTCGGCGGGTTCGCCCTCGCCGGTAGTGTGGTGCTGACCGGTTCCCCGGTTGCCGTGGGTGGCGTCCTCGCCGTCGGCGTAACGGCTGTCGCCGTTTTGTCCCGGACGGGGCGGTATGCGGTCGTCAGCCAGACCTGCCGTGACTCGGCGGTCCTCGCAGTCGTCGTCGGGACGACACTGATCGCGCTCCTCGAGGGTGTGGTGGGTGTGACCGCGATCACGGCTCGGTCGCTGCTGGCGGTACTCACGCTGAACGCGTCTGCCGCTGCCGTGTCGCTCCTGTTCTCGTTCGCTGTCACGGTCGTCCTCCTCGACCTCGCGAGCTCGATTCTCGAGCCTCGATTACCCGATGGCGTCTCGCTGCCGTCGATGGTCTCGTTCGTCCACTGGATCCTCGACCTACCGACGGGCGTCTTCTACGTCGTCGCCATCGTCGGATTTTTCGCCCTCAGCGCCGACGTTTCGGCTGCCTTCGAGAGCGCGCTCGTCGCCCTCGGACCGGTTGGCACCGTCGTCGAACTCGCGCTGGTATCGGGGCTTTTACACGTTGCCGTCGTACTGGTCGCCCTGTCAGTAACCGCCGTGATCGTCGGAAAGGCGATCACACCGCTCGTCTCGGTGTGGCTCGGCCACTATCCGTTGCGGACGCTCGCGCTGGGGTCGGGTGGTGCCGTCGTGGCTGCCCTGCTGGTCGCGGCGACGGTTGCGGTTCCGGACGTCGTCGCACCGAGCTACCCCGTGGCGCTCTTCGGCGTGCTCGTCCTGACGTCCTTTTTCGTCGACGCCACCGAGTTCGTGACCGGAGTGATCGACCTCGCGACACCGTCCCGGTACGCCCTCGCGTTCGGAGTGATTGCGCTCTTCGCGACGGTGACGGTCGGCGCCCTCGAGGGCGTCGAACCAGTCGTCGTCTTCGCGGGCGTCGCCGCGTCGATTCTCGTCTGGGATCTCGGGGAGAATACGTTGTCGATGCGAACACAGCTCGGTGACGCCGTCGACACTCGCGAACCGGAACTCGTCCACGCGACAGGGAGTATCGCCGTCGGCGTCCTCGGTGTCGCGGTCGCTGCGACCGCGATGTACGTCCTCGGGAACGTCTCTCCGCCCGAGGAGCGCTGGCAGGCGCTCGCACCGTTCGTGCTGGCGCTCGCAGCGGTGTTCGTCCTCGGTCTCGCGGTCCAGCGTGACTTCGGGTTTGGAGCCGTCCTCGACCGGATTCGAGGAGAGGGGTTCTCTCAGCTGCCCTCGAGATACCCGTTCGTCGTGGGTGGGTCGGCGGTCGTCCTCGTCTGTCTGAGTTTGATCGGCCTCGGATACGGCTATCTCGTGTTCTTCCTGCTGGTGATCCTGTTGCCGTTTGCGTTGCTCGTTGGCCTCGACTGGACCACGGACAGTCCACACGACTATCGCAACAATTGAAGCGGGTTCCGTACCGATCACACCTGTGGTTCTCGGTCGTTTCGCTCGCTTCGAACCGCGTTCTCCGACCCGTACTCCCTCGTCGAATCGGGCATCGCGTCGACGACCGATCTCTCGGCTGTCGACGTGAGCCGTTGCCGTCGATCCAACATCAGGCGGTCCCGCGACGGGTTCGAAGGCCTTATACTCGAGAGTTGGATAGATACCGATGACTTACTGGTCGGCGGGCACCAGTGGGCACCTGTACGGCACACGTGTCGCCACAGGTCGGGATGTGATCCGTTCGCCGACGCGGTCGGCTGCCGGATTGAACCAGGAAACGCCCGCAGGTACACTATGGCACGAAGCTTCTACTCCCACATCAAGGAGGCATGGAAGGACCCCGACGACGGCAAACTCGGGGAACTGCAGTGGCAACGAAAACAGGAGTGGCGCAAACAGGGCGCCATCGAGCGTATCGAGCGCCCGACCCGCCTGGACAAGGCCCGCGAACTCGGCTACAAGGCGAAACAGGGCATCGTCGTCGCCCGCGTCTCCGTCCGCAAGGGGACCGCACGCAAGCAGCGACACAAGGCCGGTCGTCGGTCGAAGCGCCAGGGTGTCAACCGGATCGGTCGCCGGAAGAACATCCAGCGCATCGGCGAGGAACGCGTCACCCGGAAGTACCCCAACCTGCGGGTGCTCAACAGCTACTGGGTCGGCGAAGACGGCTCCCAGAAGTGGTTCGAAGTGATCCTCGTGGACCCGAACCACCCCGCTATCCAGAACGACGACGATCTCAACTGGATCTGTGACGATACCCACGAAAACCGCGCGCTGCGCGGTCTGACGAGTGCTGGCAAGTCCAACCGTGGTCTCAACAACCGCGGGAAGGGCGCAGAGAAGGTCCGCCCGAGCAACAACGGCGGGCAGGGTCGCGCGAAGTAATCGCCCGCCCGTCAGTATCCGTCCAGCATCCACAGATTTTCCGTTTTTCGATTTCTCGAGTCACGACTACACGAACCCGACTATCGTTCGGACCCGAGTTCGAACTCAGTCGTCGACTGCCTCTCCCACCATCGGCTGTCCCTCCTCGGCCCACGCATCGAGGCCACCCTCGAGGACGAAGACGTTCTCGTAGCCGTCCTCGATGAGCGACGCCGAGCGTCTGACGGCGATGCTGTGTGGACAGGCGCAGTAGGTGACGATGGTCTCGTCGTGATCCCAGTCGTCGACGGGATCGGAACTCATGCCGTCCGGTGCAGGGCTCAACACGGCGCCGTCGATGCGTCGGTCCTCGTAGCTGGGTCGACCGCGCGTGTCGACGAAGTGTGCGTCGTCGGCCTCGTACCACTCGATCGCGTCGTCCATCGAGACGAGGGAGACCTCGGTTCCCTCGTGTTCTAGCGTCGAGGCGGCCTCTTCGGTGTCGTTTTCTTCCTCTTCTTCCTCCTCCTCGTTCTCGTCTTCATCGTCGTCCGTAGACTCCGATTCAGTTTCGTCCGTCTCGTCTTCGTCCTCCGTTTCGGTTTCGTTCTCCGCTTCGGTTTCGGTATCGTCGTCCTCACCGCTCCCGAGGCAGCCAGCGATCGCGACGATTGAGCCACCAGCAACGGTCAGCAGTCGACGTCGAGTCTGTGTCTTGGTTCGCTCCATACACCATTTCCAATGGAAATTAATATACACGTTCTCGTGAATTTCAGCTACCGGTGGACGACGACATCGTTATATGTGATGGAACTGACGTCCCACCGATCGACTCAGGTCTCGATCGATCCGTCACTCGAGATCTCGCCGTCGACTAGTTCGCCGAGCGTTGCCTCCGTCCAGTAGTCGGGCGTCTCGAGTGTGATCGGTGACTCCTCGGTGAGCCCGTCGAACCGAAGGGTGAGTTCGTAGCTGCCGTCGTCGTCGATCACCGCGGCCTCGCGCTGGCCAGTGGGTTCGTGTTCGGCGACGACCGTCGCACCGTCGCCGGCGGTGTCGGTTCGCCCGCGGACCGTGTAACTGGTCTCGACGACGTCCTCGCCGACCATCGGATAGCCCCGATCGCGCCACGCGAGCGAACCCTCGTCGATCGCGTAGACGTCCTCGTAGCCGTCCTCGACGAGCGCTGCCGCGCGGTGGCCGGCGAGCGTGTGCGGGCAGTCACAGTAGGTGACGATGGTCTCCTCGCGGTCCCAGTCGGCGACCGGGTCGTCCTCCTCGAGGCCGTCGGGTGCGGGACTCAGGACGGCGCCGGCGATGTGCCCGCGCTCGTATTGGTGTTCGCTGCGGGCGTCGACGAAGCGGGCCGACTCCTCTTGGTGCCACTCGTAGGCGTCGTCGACCGGGACGAGCGGTACGTCGACACCGGCGATGCGTTCGGTTTCGTAGTCGTGTTCGGCGTCGTCGGTGTCGGTCGACTCGGTTTGGGTCGGTTCCCGTTCGGCTTCGGAACTGGCCTCAGTGTCCGTCTCTGCACCCGCCGATTCCGCCCCATCGTCGGTACTCGGATCGCTTTCGTCAGTGAGACAGCCAGCAGTTGCGGCGAGACCGGTACAGACCGACACGAGAACACGGCGTCTGGTCGACTCGAGTGAGTTGTTCATACCGTTCGGGCGTCCAGCGATGAAATAATGGTTCTGGTCGACCCAGACGAACGGATTTCGTCGGGTCCGGGCCCGGGGTCGGAGTCGGTTTCCGGTCGAGCGCAGTAAGTCATCGAGCAGGTACTGTCGGTCTCCTCGAGAGTCGAGCTCGAGGTCGACCCGGTGAGTTGGTTCGGAGTCCTACTCCTCGTAGGTGTGCCCGTCATTGACTGGTGGCGCGCCGAGCCCGAGTACCCGCACGTCACTGTCGGCATCGGCGTCGTTGTACGCACGGTGTGGACTCTCCGGTTCGGCGACGAAGAACTGGCCGCGGTCGACGTGATAGACCTTCTCGGGCGTTTCGACGCTGAGAACGCCGTCGATCACGTAGAACGCTTCCTCCTGTTCGTCGTGGTAGTGGAGCCCCGATAGTGGAATCTCCTCACCGGGTTCGACGTGGTAGATCCGGAGCCCCATCCGTTCCATTCCGACTGCCTCGCTCACGTAGCGCATCTCCGAGGGACGGTCCGGCTTCGCCTCGAGGTCGTTCGGGTCGATCAGGTGGTAGCCCATACGGACACGCTCGGCTACGTCCGGGATAATTCTTGGCCGGCCAATCACACTGTTCGGCTGGGACCGGCCGTGATGTGAGTCGGGACGGGGACTTATCCTGCGCGCTATCGTACGCTCGCGCATGACGAAACACGTCCTCGTCCCCGTCGACGACTCCGACCGATCGATACAGGCACTCGAGTTCGTCTTCGAGGAGTATCCGGACGCGCGGATCACCGCCTTGCACGTGATCGACCCGGCCGATTTCTACGCGGCGACCGGTATCGACGGCGGCGCGATGGCCAACTACGACCAGATCCGGGAGAACCACGAGACGCGCGCGAACGAAATTCTCGAGCGTGCTCGCGAGCACGCGGCCGAACACGGACTCGAGACACAGTTCGAGACCGACGAAATACTCGGCGGCGTCTCGCGGTCGATCATCCAGTACACCGAAGAACACGACATCGACCACGTCGTCATCGGAAGCCACGGCCGAACCGGTGCGAGTCGCATTCTGCTGGGGAGCGTCGCGGAGAAGGTCGCTCGTCGCTCGCCGGTTCCGGTGACGATCGTTCGCTAGGCCACGACACTCGATCTTCGATCTTCGATCGAATTCAGACCGTCGTCAACGCCCCGACCGGCGCGTCGGTTCGCGCTCGAGCGCGTTCGATGCCGTCGTCGCCGGCGGCGATGAGCGCGAAGACGCCAGCGGTTTCGGCGTCGGCAGTGTCGACGATGTCGAGCAAGAGTTCCTGGGTCTCGCCCGACCGGATGAGGTCGTCGACGACGAGCACCGAGTCTCCCGCACTGATCGAGGAGGCTGGCAAGTAATAGGTGAGTTCGATTCCCGACTCGAGGCGCTCGCGGGCTTCGATGAACTCCTCGACGGCGGTCTCCTTGCGCTTTTTCGCGTAGATACAGCCGACGCCGTAGTAACTCGCGAGCGAGGCGGCGAGCGTGATGCCGTCGGTCGCAGCCGTGAGGACGACGTCGGGACGACCGAAGTCGAAGGCGTCGGCGACGACGGGTGCGACGAGGTCGAGAAACGGCTGGTCGAAGACCGCAGCGGAGTTGTCGACGTATCCCTCGTCGTCGACTCGGATGCGGGCGTCGAGTTCCTCGGCCAGCGCGTCCCGACCGACGTCTTCGACGACTGCTCGAGCGCGCTCGGTGCTCGGCAGGACGTGGCCGTTGACGTAGCGGTTGAGGTCGCCGGCGGGCAGCCCCGTTCGTGCGGCGAGTTCGTCGTACGTACGTGTCTCCTTGAGCATGCACAGCACGTCGACGGCGCGCAGTTGCAGCGCGGCTTTCTCGGCTCTGTTCATACTCGTATGCACGATTCCGCAAGTATGGGTATTTCGATCGCTTTCTGAACGTCGGATAACCACGAACGTGAGCGTCTCGAGGCGGCCTCCGTCGACCCGGAACCGGCAACCGGTCCGTACTAGCCGTAGATTGATGCGCTCGAACTCCCAGCACAGACCGATGACAGCGCAGATTCGATTCGGCATCGTCGGCGCCGCTGGCCGTGGAATGGGATACCGAATTCCGGCGACAGAGGACGACCGCGTAACGGTTCGAGCGGTCTGTGACGTCTCACCGGACGGACTGGAGCGAGCCCAGGAGGCGTTCGGTGCCCCGGAGTGCTACACCGATTTCCACGAGATGCTCTGGGAAGCCGATCTGGACGCGGTGCTGATCGCGACGCCGAAAGAACACCACGTCCCGCAGTCGGTCGCCGCACTCGAGCGGGGGCTGGACGTCCTCTGTGAAGTTCCCGCCTGTCGGAGTCTCGAGGAAGGGCGCGAACTGGTCCGTGCGGTCGACGACTCGCCGGGACGGTTCATGATCGCGGAGAACGACGTCTTCCGCCGGGGGTGGATGCTCGTCGCCGAGTTGGTCGCCGACGGCCGATTCGGTGACGTCTACTACGCCAGAAGCGAACGGGTAACGAACAGCGCGGACCACGTCGAAGAGGTCGCCTGGCGACGCACCTGGCGAACGGGGCGAAACGGGGTTACCTATCCCACGCACAATCTTGGACCGCTGCTTCGCTGGTTCCCCGACGACCGGATCGACCGAGTGTCCTGTGAGGGAAGCGGTCATCATCACGTCGATCCACGGGGTGATCCGTACGAGCAAGAAGACACGGTCGTCATGCTGGCGAAGACCGAACGGGATCGGTTGATCGTCCACCGTCAGGACATCCTCTCGGAACGCCCGGCGGCTGGCTACCGATTCGAACTGCAGGGAACGCGGGGCTGTTTCGAATCCGCTCCCCACGCGGACGCCGACCACCGGATCAGTCTCGCCGATTCGGACGGGGGACACGGCTGGCAATCGCTCGAGGACTACGAGGACGACTACCTTCCCGACCGGTGGCGAACCCTCCCCGAGGTCGCTCGCGAAACGGGTCGGAATGGTGGTGACTATCTCGTCTTCGAATCGTTCGTCGACGCGATCGTGTCGGATTCGCCACCGCCGATCGACGTTCACGAGGGGCTTGACATGACGCTTCCGGGGCTCGTCAGCGAGCGATCGATCGACGCCGACGGCGAGTGGCTCGACGTGCCCGACTCGCGAGAGTGGTGACCGGGGCCTTCCACGTCCGGAACGGCTCTCTCGATCGCGTCGCTACTGCAACGCTCGTACGAGGGACGTCTTCTCCCGGCCGTACCGCCGAACCAGTCGCCGCATGACTCGCGCCTGTGCTTTCTGGAGGAGCGTCGCGGCCGTACTCGAGGCACACCCCAGCTCTGTGGCGACGTCCTCGACGCCGGCCTCTCGGGGGACCTCGAAGTACCCCACGTCGACCGCGACCTCGACGGCCTCCAGCTGGCGGTCGGTGAGGTCGCCGCTGATTGGCGCGTGTCGGCGGTCGTACTCACCGATGGCGTCGACGGTGACGTCGATCTCGTCTGGGAGCCCCTCGAGCATCGTCTGCAGGTCCTCGCCGGTCCCGACGACGGTCATGTAAAAAGCGGCCTCAGTGTCGTAGACCACTGGCGGAACCACGACGAGGTTGAGCGCGGCGAACGCCTCGCGCCAGCGGACGTCCTCCTCTCGAGTTTCCTGACAGACGTAGACGTAAAAGGAGTCCTCGTCGATCGGCGTCAGGTCGTACCAGCGGATCGAGTCGACGGCTTCGATCGCCGCCTCGTAGGGCTCACGGTCGGCTTCGACGTAGAACAGTCGTACTCGACGTCGTCCTCGCGGGCGGCGATGTTCCAGGACCGAAGTTCCTCGTACCGAACCACCTCTTGCTCCCTGATGAACCGCTGCATCGGATGTAGCATCCAGTCGGGCTGGGAGAGGCGCACGTTGAGGTACTTCATCGCGTGTTACTCGAGCGTTCGGCTCGGTGTCACTTATATATTCACTAGGAGAGCCGTGAGAACGGTCAGGGCGAACGCGCGACGACGGTCGAGTATGCGTCTGCACTGCCCGATGGCGATCGAACGATCGAGAGAGGTGAATTCGTGATGGTACTCGAGTTCGAACCGCTGACGCTGACGACGGTCGTCTTCGCCGTCGCTCTCGCTCTCGTGTGCGTCAACCTCGCCGGTATCGTCGCCAGCGCGCTCGGCGTCGCCGACTACTGGCCGCCCGGCGAGCGAGACTGGGAGTTCTACGCACACTGGGGGATCTCGCACCTGCTCAACGTCGTCCTAGCCGCACTCGCGTATCTGGACTGGAACAGCCTCGGACTCCAGCGAACGCCGACGCTCGTTGCGGGTGGGATTCTGTTCGTCGGCGGCTTCGCCGTCGCGCTCGCAGCTGGCTACGATCTGGGCGTCGAGGAGACCAAGGGACTCTCCGGCGAGTTGCGAACCGACGGCTGGTATCGATACTCGCGGAACCCACAGTACGTGGGCTACATCGCCGCGACGGTCGGATTCGTGCTGCTGGCGAACTCGACGCTGACGGCGATCGTCTGCGTGTTCTTCCTCGGCTGGTGGCTCGCGCTTCCGTTCGCTGAAGAACCGTGGCTCAGCGAGGAGTACGGCGAGGCCTACGCGCGCTACGCCGAGCGCGTCCCGCGGTTCGTGGGGATGCGGACAGTTCGGGCGCTTGGGAGCGGGGACTCGAGTCGGATGTAAGATACGAAAGGCACGTCCAATCTATTGAAGGATAAATTCGACCCGAATCCGTTGAAAATACTTATTTCACCTCGCCGTGACGGCCGCGTATGCCCGCAATCAGTTTCCTCTTCGTGCTGTTTCTGCTCGTGCAGACACTGCTCGCGTACGCCGCGTTTCGACTCGCCCGACGACGAGAGGACGCGGCGGTTGCACTCGGAGTCTTGGTCTTCGCTGGCGGCGTGATCGGTCTGTTCGTTTTGGAGAGCGTTCTCGAGGTTCTCGCCGTCCAACTGCTCTGTCTGGGGCTCTACACGTTCATTTCGAAACCTCGGACGACCCGTCGTCGACCGCATCGACAGTGACCACGTTCTGATGATCAGGTTCGATTGGTGATCGGTCCAGTTACGGGCCCCCACTGTTACGGTCTCACGTCACCGAACTCACTCCGCCAGAAAGTCCGGTTCGATCCGCTGCTCGTCGCGTTCTCCCTCGAGGTGCTCGCGGAAGTCCTCGATCTCGACGTCGTACTCCTGGTCTTCGAAGCGGTCGCGCACGGAGATGTTCCCGTCTGCTTCCTCGTTGTCGCCGACGATGATCTGGTAGGGGACGCGGTCGTCGTGGGCCGCGCGGATCTTTCGCTCTAACGTCGAATCCCGGCCGTCGACCTCCACGCGGAAGTCGTCGAACTCGTTCGCCACTCGATGTGCGTAGCCGAGGTTATCGTCCGAGATCGGGAGCACGCGGACCTGTTCGGGCGCCAGCCAGAACGGGAACTTGCCCTCGAAGTGCTCGATGAGCATCATGAAGAAGCGCTCGTAGGAGCCGTACAGCGCCCGGTGGATCATCACGGGGCGGTGCTCCTCGTTGTCCTCACCGACGTAGGAGAGGTCGAAGCGCTCGGGCATGTTGAAGTCCAGTTGCACGGTTGGTCCGTCCCAGCTCCGACCGATGGCGTCCTCGAACCCGAAGTCGATCTTCGGCCCGTAGAAGGCGCCGTCGCCCTCCTCGAGATCGTAGTCGAGGTTTCGGGACTCGAGGACGGATTTCAACTGTTCTTCGGCGCGTTCCCAGATCTCGTCCGAGCCGACCGACTTCTCGGGACGGGTTGCGAGGGCCATCTCGTACTCCAGGTCGAACGTCTCGAGGACGTCGACGATCATGTCCATGATCCCCTCGACCTCGCGTTTGATCCCCTCAGGGCGGACGAAGAGGTGGCCGTCGTCGATCGTAAAGGCCCAGACGCGGGAGAGTCCCGAGAGTTCGCCGCGCTGTTCTTTGCGGTACACTTTGCCGTTCTCGGCGTAGCGGATCGGCAGGTCGCGGTAGGACCACGAGTGGTCCTGGAAGATGGCGGCGTGGCCGGGACAGTTCATCGGCTTCAGGCCGAACTCGTCGTCGCCGACGTCGAAGATGAACATGTCGTCCTGGTAGTTCTCGTAGTGGCCCGACCGGTGCCAGAGGTCCGTCTTGAAGACGTGGGGCGTTTCGACGTAGTCGTAGCCCGACTCCTCGTTGAGATCCTCGACGAAACGCTCGAGTTCCCGGAGGATCGTCTTCCCCGGCGGGTGATACAGCGGGAGGCCGGGACCGGTGACGTCCTGAATCGAGAAGAGGTCCATCTCGTTGCCGATCTTCCGGTGGTCGCGCTCTTCGGCCTCCTGACGGCGTTCGAGGAACTGCTCGAGGTCGGACTCGTCCTCGAAGGCCGTGCCGTAGATGCGGGTCTGCATCGTGTTCTCCTCGTCGCCACGCCAGTAGGCGCCGGCGATCTCGAGCAACTCGACGACGCCGATCTCGCCGGTCGACTCGACGTGGGGGCCGGCACAGAGGTCCTCCCACTCGCCTTGACTGTAGAAGGTGACCTGCTGGCCCTCCGCGGCGAGTTCCTCGAGGAGCTCGAGTTTGTAGGGTTCGTCGGCGAGACGGTCGCGAGCCTCCTCGATGGACACTTCTTCGCGTTCGATCTCGTAATCCGCTTCGATGATCTCCTCGATCTCACTCTCGAGGGCCGCGAAGTCGTCCTCGTCGATCTCGAGGTCGTCGAAGTCGTAGTAGAACCCGTCGTCCGTTGGCGGGCCGATGGCGAGCTTGGCGTCCTCGAAGTGACGCTCGACGGCCTGTGCGAGACAGTGGGCCGCGGAGTGGCGCATCACGCGCAGCGACTCGTCGGAGCCCTCGGTGACGATCTCGAGGGCGGCACCGTCGTAGACCGGCTGTTCCTTGGCGACGAGGTCGCCGTCGAGTTTGCCGGCGACGGTGTCGCGGCCGAGTCCGGGGCCGATCTCGTAGGCGCAGTCTTCGACCGTCGCGTCGGGGGCGACCTCGAGTTCGGATCCGTCGGGTAGTACGACCGTTATCTGCTCTCGTGGCTGTGAATCTGATTCTGACATGAGTGTGGGTGGTGTGGATGTGGTGGCTGTAACCGTGACCCTGACTGTGGGTCTTCGTCCCCGCTCGAGAACACCGAACGCGCGTCTGGTGACGATAACGGAGACGTGACCATCGGTAGCAGGTGCTGATTGTCTGAGAACAATACAGCAAACGGTAGGTGGGTATTAGAAGCGGGCAAGGGCCCGGCGTGTAAAGTAGACACCTACCATCGTGCTACCGGATAATCTCGAGTGAGATAAAAACGTTGTGATGCCGTACTGCGATCAGAACTGATCGATCGTCGTCGCGATCGTCTCGTCGGAGCCGATCTCGTTTTCGATCTCGGTCGGGTCCGGCGCCGGGAACGTAACCACCGGATCCGGCTGGATCACCCGATCGACCAGCGTCTCGAGTTCGTCGAACAGCGCCCCGCGGTCGCCGCTTCCAGTCACCCGACACCACGCCCGTGTCCGGGTGAGGCCGACGAACACCTCGTTGCGCGGCCGGACGCGGTTGTCGTACCAGTAGGGGTCGGGATCCTCGAGGTACTCGACGTTCAGCAGGTAGACCGACGCGGCTTCGTTGCCCTTCGCACGGTTGATACCGGAGATCGTCACTTCGTCTGCCTTTCGGAAGACGCTCGAGTTTCCCTGCCAGACGAGGTTCGTTTCGACGGATCGCTCGTCGAGTCGATCGGCCAGTTTCGTGCCCGTCGAACGAATCTCAGGCGTGGATCCGAGCGGAATCGCCAGTACGCTCGCCGGATCGATGCCGTGTTCGTGAACGTCCGCGGCGATCGCGTCGGCGACTGCGTCCAGTTCGTCGGCTTTCACGGCGAAGGCGTCGAACGTCACGAACGGCTTCGCCTCGGCTCGCTCCGACAGTGGATGCGGCGAGTGTTCCGCTGGGCGGCGGATCGAGATCGACTCGCCGTAACGCCGGAAGTCTCCCTCGAGGACCTCGTAGCCGATATCCTCCCAGCCGTCTTGGGTCGTGATCGCCTGGACTGCCCCGCGAGCGCTGGTCAGCCCCATGCCGAACAGGTGCGCGAGCATCAACACCGATCGGGGTGTTCGGTAGGACTTGCGCATGATCTGACTCTTCTGGATGCCGCCGGGATACGAACCGGTCAGGTCGACCGCTGGCTCGCCGTCGCCGTCGGTACCGAAGACCTTCTTCGGACTCGGCGCGGAGAGGCTGGTGAGGTTCTGGGCCTCGTCGTACGCCCAGATGAGTCGTTTGGGTGGCTTCAGCGCTCGGTGACACATCTGGTAGAAGGCGGGTTCCATGTCTTGGGCCTCGTCGATCAGGATCGCGTCGTACTCCTCTTGGATCGGCGCGTTCTCGACCAGATCCGCACAGCAGGCCTCGAGTAACTCGCCGGGACCGCTCTTGCCGAACTCGTCCTGTGCGGTGCCGACGGTGTGAGGCGTGACGCCCGCGCTCTGGGCGACCTTGTAGTACATTCCGTGTTCGTCCTTCCCACCCCAACCGTGGAGCACGTCGAGGCGCTCCCAGTCGGGTTCGCCGCCGCCGAAGTCGGCGTAAAATCGACGGACTGACCCGCGGATCGTCTGGTAGAGGCTTCGCGTGTTGAAGGTGAGCGCGATCTTCCAGTCGGGGTGTTTGGCGTGCATCGCCGCCGCTTTTCGAGCGAGGAGGGCGGTCTTCCCCGACCCGGCGATTCCCCGGATCTGCTGTGGACCGTCCGGTATCTGGATGCCGATCGCCTCCTGGCGCTCGTCCATACGCTTCAATCCCTTCTCGACGACTTCGTACAGTCCCGCCTTCGTATCTTTGGCGGCGAGGACGGGTCCGCGGTCACCGCTGATCGCCTGTCCGCCCCCGAGGACGGCCCGTGCGTCGGCGTACTGATCGGTCGTGAGAACGCCGTCGACGCCGGGAAGCGACTCGAGTACGTCGCGAAACGCCGCACTCGAGAGTTCGTCACGGCAGACGACACGCGGCGCGGACGGTCCGCGGTCGAAGCCACGGTCTTCCCACTCGTTTCTGGTGATATTCGGCAGTGCGACCAGCGACGACATCACGATGTGACAGTTACCGCGCTCGTCGACCAGCGACTGCTCGCGCATCATCGGCGACCGGATCCGAAAGCCGTGGTCTCGAGCCTGCGAGTACGGCGCCGCGTGGTCCTGTCCGATTCCGGTCAGCGTCCACTTTGCCCCCTCGATCGACTCGATGTGGTCGATTCGATACCCCTTGCACTCGATCACGACGAGTCCGTAGCGGCGGTGTAACAGCACGAAGTCCGCCTCGCGATCGAGGTCGTCGTTTTGCTGGTCGACGATCGGGTACCGATAGTAACAGACGCCGATATCGTTGGCCGTGAAACACCCTTTCAACCGCCCCCAGACGGTTAGCTCCGCGTCCGCACCGGCAGCAGTGTCATCGTGTTCGGCGGCGATGAACTTCACGACCGATGTCAGGAATCCGTGAGACTTAAACGAATCGGCAGGCGCGATCGTCCGAGTTATCGACTCGGTCACGTGGCCGCTGCTGGTCGTGGACACGGGGTCAGAATCGTCGACCGATGGGGTAGCTTTTGACGGGACGTCCGGACTCGACTCCACGTTCGACTCCAACCCGAACCCGTATCGTGGCCGACTTCGAACCGTCAAGGAGACATCTCGTGGGGTCGTATCACCACATCGCATCGAACGACGACGGTAAACACGCGAACAACCCGTATCGAGTCGTCTACACGCCCGAATCGGACCACGGTGACTTTCAACTCGTCGAAGGATCGATGCACAGCGAGTACGCCACGTTCGTCTCGGCCTCGGAGTTACTCCACGACGAACAATGGAGCGACCACCTCCGAAGAGCCGACTGTGAGTGGCTCGTTCCGTTTCTCCACCGCTTCGTCGACGACGAATCGGTCTCGTCCGAAGAGATTCTTCTAGCGCGCGATCACCACCGAGCCCGCCGGTGGGCCGAGCGAACCGGCTCGATGACTCGAGACGACGAGCGCGAACTGGCCGCGACGTTCGGCCTTCCGCCGGACCCGGAGACGGTGCCCGCTATCCGTCAGGCACTCCGTGTCGAACTCG
This sequence comes from Natronoglomus mannanivorans, assembly GCA_025517485.1. Lineage (GTDB taxonomy): Archaea > Halobacteriota > Halobacteria > Halobacteriales > Natrialbaceae > Halomontanus > Halomontanus mannanivorans. Next base: position 122,324 of record JAOPKB010000004.1, read on the forward strand.
AGCGAACTGAACTCGGTGGCTCCGTCGACACCGTTGACTGGCCATCGATTCGTTTCTACTGTGTCGCCCTCTTCGCTCATGGTGATCCGGTCGACGCACCGCTCGTCTGGCGAGCCCGGGACGCGGCTCCGGCCGTCGCTGGCGGAATCGACGTCGAACTGTTGTGTGGTGGCGGCCTCGAGCGAACGCTCGCCGCGCTCCGTGCTGACGGGTCGGTGGCGACCGATGGCGCACTCGAGTCGCTCTCACGAGCGGTTGCGGAATCGGTGTTCGACGACTGGACGCCGGTCGACTACCTAACGTACTGGCGACAGTACTACGGCGTCGGTGGCGACGAGTGACCGACGAGGTGATCGCCGAGCGATCGCCGTCTGTAGTGGTCCGTTGTTCCTCTCATCAGTGTCTCGTTCGTTTCTCTCTCATCACTCGTTCTTCATCAGGCATCATAGTCGAAATTAAATACACGAACGCCGTCCGTCCGGTTACATGATAGAATTGACACTCTCCGAACTCGCTGCCATCTTCCTCGTGATCTGTATCGCGGTCGTCCCACTGTGGTACCCTCGCTACTCGTTCTTTCACCGAAACGCGGCGACGGGTATCGACCACCTGCGACGAACGCTGACCGTCCAACCCAGCGACGAGGAGACGACGGAACAGACTCGCATCGCGACGCTCGAGGCGGGTGACCGAGGCTTCTCCGAATTAGTCCATACGATCCGAGCCCAGACGCACGTCACCGACCGTCCCGTCCGTATCGAACTGATTCACACCGACTCGGACCCCGAGTACGACACGCTCGTCGTCGGCGGTGGAGACGTCTCGACGGGTGAACACGCCAGTCTTCGCCTCGAGTACGAGGCCGGTACCGAAACCATCGTCGAGACGCCCGATTCGGACGTCGACCGAATCCTCGAACTCGTCGACCTCCGTCAGTGGGTGACCAGCCAGACACTCACCAGAAGCCACCACGCGACGGTCGTCCTCGTGGTCCTCTGGGGAACCGTCTCGGTCGTCGGTCTCTGGTGATCTGGGTTCGAATCCAGACGCTCCACGGGTGGTGGAGTGCTGTCGATAGATTGCCCGCCGTGTCACCCTCGTTCTCACTCGAACCTGAATCTGAATCCGAACCCGAACCCGAACTCGGGACCCGAGGTCACGCTCCGATTCTCTCCATTCCGGAACTATCCATCACCGACTCAGTCCCGGTCGGCGTCCGCCAGCAACTCCGAGGCCGTCACCAGCGCCTCCACCTCGACACCCGCCTCCTCGACGTTCTCGCGGCCGCCCTCCTCACGGTCGACGACGACCAGCGCGCGATTCACCGTCGCGCCCGCCTCGCGAAGCGCCTCGACCGCGTCGATCAGGCTCGTTCCCGTCGTGACGATATCCTCGAGGACGACGACTTCCTCGCCCTCCTCGAGGTCGCCTTCGATCAGGTTCCCGGTGCCGTACTCCTTGCGCTGCTTGCGCGCGATGACGTAGGGGACACCGGCCGCGACGCTGGTTGCGGCCGCCAGCGGAACGCCGCCGAGGGCGACGCCGCCGAGTTTGGTATCCGCCCCGCCCTCGAGTCGAGCGGCAAACGCCTCCGCGATCAACTCGAGACAGCGGGGGTCGGTCTCGAAGAGGTACTTGTCGACGTAGTACTCGCTCGTGCCGCCGTGGGAGAGTTCGAACTCGCCGAACTGTACCGCGTCGGCCGCCCGGAGGGCGTCGATGAGTTCCTGATTCGTCATTGAGGGCTCATCCCACCGAAGCGAGATAAGCGGTGTGGAACTGTGCCGTACTGTGCTGTGCTGTAGCGGGCGCTGGGTCGCCGTCGCTGTCGGACTCTGACGTGGCTCGTTTTTTCTCTCTTTCGAGCGATCTCGATCTCGAACCCGAACCTGAACTCGCACTCCGCTCTGCTATCGGAGAGCCTGCGACGAATCCCGATCGATCCCCCGAAGGACGAGCCGTCGATCGTCGATACAGATTTCGTGGCCTTCGTACACGAACCGCAGTTTCGTCCCAGTGGAGCACTCGCGGCTGGCCGACCGACCGAACAGGCGGTCGACAGCGTCCGGATCCACGACCTCGTAGAGTGGGCGGAGCTCGAGCGGGTCACGACCTGAAACATCGGCGACGGCGTAGACGATCGACTCGGTCGGCGTCTCCGTGGCGGACAGTTCGTACGACGACCAAGCACTGGACTCGCCGCTGAAACCGCTATCTGGGGAGTGTTCGATCATACATCGACTACGCCTGTGACGGGAATGAGTACACCTCCGATTCCCTGCATGTGGGAATTGCGGTATAAACTATCAACAGACACTTCGTTGTTCTACGGGAACTGAGAGACCTTGAAACTCGTTTTCTGAGACGGTTTTCGTCGATCGCGTTTGCTCGAGGTGGTTGACGAGGTGGGACGATTCTGCTGGAAGGGAACGCCGAAACGGTCGGTGGTGGTGAGTGTGAACCGCGTTGAGACTGCTCGCTTCGCTGCGCGTCTCGTCTGGTTCGAATCCTCTACAGCGTGCGTTGCTCCTCGAGAATTTCGTCGCAGAAGGGAAGCCGGTGGAGGGATTTGAACCCTCGACCTAATCCTTACGAAAGATTCGCTCTGCCAGTCTGAGCTACACCGGCAGACGCCGTTTTACTCGTCTGCCGTGCATCGGCGAACGACGTTCGCCTCAACACCGGACTGCGTGTCCACTCACACATACGTTCGAAGCCAGGCATAAGGATTGCGAATCGCGTACGGGCGTGTGACCGGACGACGTAGCAGCCACTCGAGTCTCGTCAGAACCGCTCGAGACGGACGTCCAGACAGACGTTCACCTCGTGAGGGGCGTACGAGCGGACCGTCCGTCTGGTTTCGACGGTGACCGTGTACTCGGGCTCTGCAGCCTCGCGGATCGCGCGTTCGCCCGGCCCGAACGGATCGTCCTCGTGCTGGATGTCGTAGTAGTGGACGAGGCAGTCCTCGCCCGCGAGCGCGACCGCAGACTCGAGGAACTCGTCGGCGCTGTGTGGCAGGTTCATCACGAGACGGTCGGCCCAGTTCTCGTACGCCGAGTCGGTCGCGACCTGTCGGACGTCGTCACAGATCGCCGTCACCCGTTCCTCCACGCCGTTGCGGCGGGCGTTTTCACGAAGGTATTCGATCGCACGCTCGTTGAGGTCACAGCCGACACACTCCGCGCCGCGTTTCGCGAAGGGGATCACGAAGGGGCCGACGCCGGCGAACATGTCGAAGGCGCGTTCGCCGGCTTCGACATGTTCGGCCACACGGTGGCGTTCGGTCGCCAGTCGCGGCGAGAAGTAGACGTCCGCGAGGTCGAGTGCGAACTCACAGCCGTACTCGCGGTGGACGGTCTCCGTCCCCTTACCGACCAGCACGTTCCAGTCGCGGATCCGCGTCTCCCCTTTGATCTTCGAGGCCTTGTCCACGACCGTCTCGAGTGGCAGGTCGGAGTCGACGATCGCGCGGGCGATCTCCATCGCGCGCTCGGGGTCGTCCTCGTCGAGGACGACGACCTCGCCGATACGTTCGTAGGAGGGTTCGAAGCCCAGGATGTCCGCAGGCGAGGTCTGCGTGTCGCGGTCGGGGACGTCGTGGTCGACGACGTCGGCGTCGACGTCGGCCTCGATGTCGCTCTCGCCATCTCCATCGAGCAACGCCGACACGGTCGTGGCGTCCGTAATCGGAATGTAGAGCCATCCCTCTTCGACTGCGATCTCGAACTCCTCGGCGATCAGATCCGCGTCCGCCAGCACCTGACGCGTGGCTTCTCCTTCCTCGCGGGGCACGCGGACACACGGCACGTCCATACCTCGAGTCGCCGCCGGTGGGCCGTAACGCTGACGCTTCCGCGGTCGACTCGAGTCGCCAGCGTTCGCTACTACGATCCGGTGTCGGAGTGTCTGTCCGTCCCTCACGTCTTCATCCGTGCCCACGCCCGCGTTCGTGTATCAGCGCCCACACTCGTCGACCAGCGGAAGCCCGGCGAGTTGCGTCGCGGCCAGCAACACGCGCGAGTGCTCGAGCCCGTGGGTGACCGACTCGAGGCGCTCCTCGCGGTCCGAGACCGAGTGCATCGTCGCGGTCGTCCCGCCCTCGTCGATCTCGAGGATAGTGTAGGCGTTGGGATACGGGCCCAGCGAGGGGAGCGTGAACTCCCGGATGCCTCGCGTCGAGGTGACGGCGGGAAAGTGGAGGTGGCCGGTGAGTACGAGCGGGCCGTCAGTCCCACCCGCAGTTCCAGTTCCCCCACATCGGGCCCCGAGAACGTCAACCAGTTCGTCCGCGGTCTCGAAGTCCGGCGAGCCCCCCGACACCGGAAGTTGCTCGATCGAGTCCCACAGCAGTCGTCTGGTCGCGGGGAGGTTGTGGTGAACCGCCACGAGCGGATTCGAGACGGTCTCGAGTCGCTCCGCGAGCCACTCGAGTGTCTCGGGCTCGAGCCGACCGGTGTAGGTCTCCGCGAGCGAGTCCCGCGTGGATCGGTTGCTGTTCAGCGCCAGCAGGTCGACACCGCCGATCCGCTGGTGATACGGCAGCTCGCCGGGCGTGTACCGCCCTTCGAACTCCGCCAGTGAGAGCGTCTCTCGAGACCCGTCGGCCAGCAAGTCGTGGTTTCCCGGGACCGCGTAGAACGGCACCTCGAGGTCCGCGAGTACCCGATCGAACGCCTCGTACTCGGCCTGCGTCCCTCGCTGGACGAGGTCGCCGACGAAACAGACGGCGTCGAGGTCAGGTGTGCGATTCACCGACTCGACGGTCGCCTCGAGGCGTTCCTCAGTACGATGTGAGACTCGCCACGTCCCCGTCTCCTCGACGGAGAGGTGGAGATCGGAGAGGAGTGCGATCCGGGTCGGGCGTTCGGCCGTGGGCTGGGCGAACCGCGCCAGAACGGGTGCTGCGGAATCTACGGCCGCGACGGCGTCGACTGGGTCTGCATCGACCATCTATCTGTGTCTCGGCGAAGGGGCGCATAACTGTTCGGCCGGATATTTCGATCCGACGGGGCAGCGACCGAAGAGACGAGCGGAGAGACCGCATCGAAAGCGTATAGCGGCCAGTGGGCCAACGAGACGTATGCTCACCTTCATCGGCCTCGGACTCTACGACGAGCGCTCGATCACCGTCGAGGGCCAGGAGGCCCTCCGCGCTGCTGACCGCGCCTACGCCGAGTTCTACACGAGCCGGCTCATCGGGACCGACGTCGAGTCGCTGGAATCCCACCACGACACGCCCATCGAGGTCCGCGACCGCGAGGGCGTCGAACAACACCCCGAAGACGTACTCGAAGCGGCCGAGACCGAGGACGTCGCCTTCCTCACCGCCGGGGACACCATGATCTCGACGACTCACGTCGACCTCCGCCTGCGTGCCCACGAGCGCGGGATCGAGACGCGGGTGCTCCACGGCGTGACCGCCCAGACGGCAACCAGTTCGCTCACCGGCCTCCAGAACTATCGCTTCGGGAAGGCGACCACGCTTCCGTTTCCCTACGCCCACGGCGCCGACGGCCTCCCCGAAAGCGTCACTGAGACCCTCGAGGACAACCGCGAGCGCGGCCTCCACACCGTCGTTTACCTCGACATCAAGATCGGCGCGGAAGCTCGCCGCTCACCCCGTGAGGACGTCGAGGACGAGGAGTACATGACCGCCGACGTCGGCGCCGAACTCCTCGCCGACGAGTATCCCGATCTCACGGGCGTCGTCGTCGCCCGCGCGGGCAGTCCCGACCCGCAGGTCGCCGCCGGGCGACTCGAGGAACTGGCGACCCGCGACTTCGGTGATCCGCTGCATCTGCTGGTCGTACCGGGAGAACTCCACTTGCTCGAGGCCGACGCGTTAGTCGAGCTGGCGGGAGCGGATCGGGAGGCGCTCGAGGTCGTCTAACACGGAGAACTCGAGTTCGAGCAGGGAGGCTGAAAACGGACCCTGAAACCCGCCGATCAGAGACCGATCGCCGTCGTGAGCGGGACGCCGGCCACGACCGCACCGAGCAAGTAGCCGCCGAGAACGCCAGCGTTCAGCGGCGGTAATCCGGCGTGTGCCCCCTCGAACCGGTGGAGGACGACGACGAGCGCGCCCAGCCCGACGACGCCGCCGGCGAGTGCTCCGAGTGCTGGCGCGTTGGCGTTCAGCGTCGGAACGATCGTGGGCGCTCCCTCGAGGAAGTGGCCCGCGCTGACGGCGAGCATTCCCGGGATGAGGGCGTCGCCGAGTCCGAGGATCATCGCGGGTTGCTCGCTGCGAGCGGGGGTCGTCTCGTCGCTCGCCTCCGGAGTGTCCGTTTCCGATGTGACGTCTGCCTCCGGAGCGTTCGCGTCGGCCGAGTCGGAATCGGAGACACCGCTCGAGTCCTCGGCCTCTGTCTCGAGCGCGCCTTCGTCGGTTCCGTTCTCACTCTCGTTCCCACCGTCGTCCTCGAGCCCCAGATCCAGCCCCGACTCGCGAAGCGAGTAGCCGCGGGCGGTCGGGACGACGAAGACCATCGGGACCTTCATCGAGCCGGCGCCGGCGGCGACGTCTTTCATGTGTCCGGTGACGTAGACCGAGTACGCGTCGTAGGCCGCCCAGACCACGAGCAAAACGACGATCGGTAGCGGGCCGAAGCTGATCCCGAGCATCGCGATCGCGGCGGCCCCGGCGACGACCGCGACGATATCGAGGACGTACCACTCCGGATAGACCCACAGGATCAGGGCGACACCGAGGGTGATCCCCACCGAGAGCGGACTCGAGGGGAGCCCTGCGAGCATCGGGTTCTCGACGAACACGCTCCCGAAACCGGTCGCGAGGACGACCGCGGCCGCGACGAGTCCGCCGAAGGCGATCACGAGGAAGAGTCTGATGAGGTCCATCCCCCTGTCGTATCTGACCGCGGCGACGAAGACGATCGTGAAGCCGACGACCAGCGCGGCGAAGACGCCGACGTTGCCGACGCTGTCGGGGTTCTCGAACAGCAACAGCCCCATCGAGGCGGCCTCGTCGGCGAGTGCTAGCCCGCCGAGGATCGTGAGCAGGTAGCAGACGGCGATTCCGAGATAGGGAAGGACGGACTCGAGATCGAGGGCCGTTCCGGTGGAATCGACGTCGCTGTCCCGTTCGTTCGCTCCGTCGACGGTGGGAGAACCCGGGTTCTCACTCACGCTGTCCTCCGTCCAGATCGTGTCCGTTCGTCCGTCATTACTGGACGTGGCGAACAAACGCGTGTAAGTCTTTAGTTCTCGTCCGGTGTGACGATCGATTGCGAGTAGCGAACCCGCGCCTAAAAGCCGCTCAGTTCAGTCGCTCGAGAATCGCCGCCGTCACGTCCTCGGTCGACGCGTCGCCGCCCAGATCGGGCGTCCGCGGACCGTCCTCGAGGACGCCTTCGACGGCGTCACGAACTGCCTGCCCCTCCTCGTCGTGACCGAGGTACTCGAGCAACATCGCGGCAGAGATGATCGTCGCGGCGGGGTTGGCAACGCCCTCGCCCGCGATGTCGGGTGCGGAGCCGTGGACCGGCTCGAACAGCCCGCGGTCGGGGCCGACGTTGGCGCTGGGGAGCATGCCGAGGCCGCCGACCAGACCCGCCGCCAGATCCGAGAGCACGTCGCCCGCGAGGTTCGGACAGGCGACGACGTCGAACTGCGTCGGGTCGAGACAGACGTGGGTCGCGAAGGCGTCCATCAGCACTTCTTCCGTCTGGACGCCGCGGTCGTCGGCGACCTCGAGTACGGCGTCGCGAAACCGGCCGTCGGTCTCGCGCATCACGTTCGCCTTGTGGGCGATGTGGAAGCCGTCGTACTCGCCGTCTTCGACGAAGTCACAGGCGAACTCCGCGAGCCGTTCGGAGGCGGAGGTGGTGACCACGCGCGTCAGCGTCGAGAGGTCGTCGCTCAGGCGGTCCTCGTGGCCCGAGTAGACGCCTTCGGTGTTCTCACGCAGGAAGACGAGGTCGGTCTCCGGTCGGAGTGCGTCGACACCTGGGTACGCCTTCGCCGGGCGGACGTTGACGAACGAGTCTACTGCTTCGCGCAGGGGGAGGATGACGTCCGCCGCCGTCTCGCCGGCCGCGCCGAACAGCGTCGCGTCCGTCGACGCCGCGAGGTCGTAGGTCTCCTCGGGCAGCGCCTCGCCGGTCTCCTCGGCGACGTGGTCGCCCGCCTCGGCCTCGTGAAACTCGAAGTCGATCTCGAGGGCCTCTAAGACCTCCACTGCGGCTGGTGTCACTTCCTGACCGATCCCGTCGCCGGGGATAACGGTGATTTCGTGAGTCATGCCCAAACCTCTCGGAGCGGACGAAAAGAGGGTATCGATACCGTCCGAATCGAGGCCGAACCCTCGGCCGGCGAGTGTTCGAGGAGCGTCGGCCGACAGTCCGGGGTTGCCAGTGCCGCCCACACGAATTTGAGCGCCACGGTCGAACAGGCCCTATGAGCAACGATCCACGCTCGATAATCGACGACGCGACCGACGATGTGGGACCGTTCGAATCGGATACCGATCGATCCACCGTCTCGAGAGCGCGGGCCGTCCTACAGCGAGCCGTCGAATCAGGTGCCCTCGCGGGCGTGAGTGGTATCCTGTGCGTACTCGACGGACGACGGGCGTTCCGACGCGGTGAGGAAGAGCGCGGCCTCGTCTCACTGCTTCTGGGTGGGCTGTTCGTCGCGGTCGCGGTCACTCAGCGACGGTCGGCCGACGAGGAGTCGAACCGGATCGGTCTCGAGCAGGTGCCCGTCGTCGGCAGTTCGTCCGACACCGACGACGCGACCGCCGATTCGGCTATCACCCCCGAACCGGAAGGAGACGTTGGTGAAACTGACGACGGTGAAACCGACGACGATGAAACCGAGACTGACGACGGCGAGACAGAGGCCGACTCCATTGGCGATCCTGAGACAGCAGACGACGCACTCGAGGACGCCGAATCGACCTCGGAGTCGTCCGTCGAAGAGACCAGATCGGGAGCGGGTCCCGTCGTCGAGAGTGAGGCTGATGATCTGGAATCCGCCGACGCTGAAGACGAAGACGAGACCGAGACCGAAAGCGCCGATCTCGAGGAACCCACTCTCGAGCGAATCGGAGAAGCGGCGTTCGACCGGAAAAGCGGGGAGATTCCGGTCCCCCAGCGGGTGTTCAACAACAACGTCCTCTCGCTCAACGCGGAGGCGTATTGGGGGATCCGAGAGGCCGACGACGCCGTCGTCGTGTCGGAACTCTTCGACCCGATTCAGGATGGAGACGGGATCAGGTACGTCGCGAGCACCCAGATCGACGGCGATCGAATGCTGACGGTCCCCGACACCGTGTTGAACCACTGGGACGGGGTCGCAGGTGGCGGCACCGCCGTCGCCTCCGGCGACGGACTCGTGTTCGGAATCGACGATTCACTTCGGTCGGACGGACGACTTCTGGTCGTTCCCGCCGTGTGGGCCGACGACCTGCTGAGTGAGGGCGAGTAGTCTCTCGGTCGATATCGACGCCAAACTCTCGAGTCCGACTCGAGTCCGCGTTCGAGTTCGAGTTCGAACTCGATGGGGTCGGTCCGTAAGTCCGAAACTGAAACTGAAACCGAAACCAAAATCGAAACCAGAAAACAGTCACGTTACCGAGACGTCGAGAGCCAGTCTCGAGAGACTCAGTCCGCGGCGTCGGGAATCTGGTCGTCTCGGACGTACGGCAAGTCCTGGGCCGTCTTTCGCACTTCGCTGGCGTTGGACTTCATCAACGCTGTGGTATCCCAGACGCCGTCGACGAGCGCCTTGCGCTGGGCGTCGTCGACGGTGACGTCGATCGTCTCGCCGCCGTAGGTGACGGTCTCGGCTTCGACGTCGACGTCGATCTCGCCGTCGGGATTCTCGTCGACCCAGTCCTGCAGTTCCTGGATCGTCTCGGTGTCGGCCGTGACGGTCGGGATTCCGAGCGCCAGACAGTTGCCCGCGAAGATTGCCGCGAAGCTCTCGCCGATGATCGCGTCGATGCCCCAGCGCATCAGCGCCTGCGGGGCGTGCTCTCGAGAGGAGCCACAGCCGAAGTTCGAGTTGACGACCATGACCGAGGAGTCCTGAAACCGCTGTTCGTTGAACGGGTGCTCCTTGGGCTCGTCGTTCTCGTCGAATCGCAGGTCGAAGAACGCGAACTCGCCCAGTCCGTCGAAGGTGACGACCTTCATGAAGCGGGCGGGAATGATCTGGTCGGTGTCGATGTCGTTCCCTCGGATCGGGATGCCAGACCCGGAGACGTAGTCGACTTCCGGAATCTCGACGTCTGCGGCGTCGGTCATCGGGCGGTCACCTCCGTTTCCGGCAGGTCGCGAACGTCGGTCACTTCACCCACGATCGCCGCCGCGGCGACCATCCGGGGATTCATCAGAACCGTCCGGCCGTCCTTGCTGCCCTGTCGGCCGATGAAGTTCCGGTTCGAGGAGGAGGCACAGGCCTCGTCGCCCTCGAGTTGGTCCTCGTTCATCCCGAGACACATCGAACAGCCGGCGTTGCGCCAGTCGAAACCGGCCGCTTCGAAGACGTCTTTGAGACCCTCTTCCTCGGCGGTCTTCTGGACACGCTGGCTGCCGGGGACGACCAGTGCACGGACGTCCTCGTGGACCTGTCGGCCCTCGACGATCTCCGCTGCGCGACGCAGGTCGGGCAGGCGGGCGTTCGTACAGGAGCCGAGGAAGGCGACGTCGATCTCGTAGCCCTCCATCGTCTCGCCGGGTTCGACGCGCATGTGTTCCTGGGCGCGTCGGGCGGTGTCCTGTTTGTCCTCGGGGAGCTCCTCGGGCGACGGAATCGGATCCGAAATGCCGATCCCCTGTCCGGGCGTGGTTCCCCACGTGACGACCGGCTCGAGCGAACTGCCGTCGATCGTGACGACATCGTCGTACTCGGCGTCCGCGTCGGAGCGGATCGACTCCCAGTAGGGTTTGAGTTTCGCGAACTCCTCCGGATTGTCCTGGAAGTAGTCGGTGTTCTCGAGCCACTCGTAGGTGGTCTCGTCGGGGTTGACGTAGCCCGCGCGGGCGCCACCCTCGATGGACATGTTACAGATCGACATCCGGCCTTCCATCCCAAGGGACTCGATGGCCTCGCCGGCGTACTCGTAGACGTAGCCGACGCCGCCTTCGGTGCCGAGTCGGCGGATGATCTCGAGGATGACGTCTTTCGCTTCGACGCCCTCGCCGAGTTCGCCGGTAACCTCGATCTTGCGGACCTTCTGTTTCTCCATGGCGACCGTTCCGGTCGCGAGCACGTCCCGGATCTGGGAGGTCCCGATCCCGAACGCGAGCGCGCCGAACGCGCCGTGGGTCGAGGTGTGAGAGTCCCCACAGACGATCGTCTTCCCGGGCTGGGTGAGTCCCTGCTCCGGCCCGATGACGTGGACGATCCCCTGGTTTCCGGAGGTCGGATCGGAGAACTCGATGCCCGCATCGCGGACGTTCTGCTCGAGCTCGGCCATCATCTCCTCGGCCGCGTCCTCCTTGTACGGACGTGACTGGTCCGCCGTCGGGACGATGTGGTCGACCGTCGCGTGGGTCAGTTCGGGGTAGGCGACCTCGAGGTCGCGCTCTCTGAGCATCCCGAACGCCTGTGGGCTCGTCACCTCGTGGATGAGGTGGAGGCCCACGAACAGTTGATCCTGTCCCGTCGGCAGCGTGGTGACTTTGTGTCGGTTCCAGACCTTGTCGTACAGTGTGCTGTCGCTCATTCCTCGGATACGTCCCTTCGTTCGGCCACGCCGCGCTCGAAGACGCGGTTCGCGTCCTCGGCGTCGTTCGGTGGGGTGTGGCTGACGTCTTTCATCGTCCGTGTCTGCGCCTCTGTGCCGTCGTCAGCCGCGGCCTCACTCTCGTCCATCTCGGCACCCGAGCGGCCGCCGTCGGCCGCCACGACCGGCCCCCGCGTGAACAGGTGGCCGGCGCTCTCTCCCGTGTAGGGGTTGGTGTGGCTGACGTCTTTCATCGTTCGTCGGTCGGTCGCGTTCGTGTCGTTCGTTTCGCTCATTGTCGATTCGTTTCTCGTTTGTCTGTTGTCTCTGCTTTCGTCTGGGTCAGAGTCGGAGTCGAAGTCGGAGTCCGACTCTCAGTCTCAGTCGTCCGCTGGTACCTCTGGCGTCTCGTCTTCCTCGCCGTCGCTTTCAGACCACGAGTAGAGGTCCCGAAGTCGCTCGCCGACCTCTTCGATATCGTGGTCTTTCTCGGCCTGGCGGATCTGCGTGTAGCTCGGTCGGCCGGCCTGGTTCTCGAGGATCCACTCGCGGGCGAATTCGCCGCTCTGGACTTCCTCGAGAATCTCCTCCATGTTCTCGCGTGCGTTGTCGTCGATGACGCGGTCGCCGCGGGTGAGACCGCCGTACTCCGCAGTGTCGCTTACGGAATCCCACATCTCGCTGAGCCCACCCTCGTACATCAGGTCGACGATCAGCTTCAGCTCGTTCATACACTCGAAGTACGCTGCCTCGGGGCTGTAGCCGGCGTCGACGAGCGTCTCGTAGCCGTGTTTTACCAGCGAGGTGACGCCGCCACAGAGGACGACCTGCTCGCCGAAGAGGTCCGTCTCGACTTCCTCCTGGAAGGTCGTCTCGAGGACGCCTGCGCGAGCGCAGCCGATCGCCTTCGCGTAGGCGAGACCGCGTTGGACCGCGTCGCCGGTGGTGTCCTGATAGACGGCCAGCAAGCCGGGCGTCCCCTCGTCGTTGACGTAGTTCCGTCGAACGAGGTGACCTGGGCTCTTCGGTGCGACCATCGTCACGTCGACGTGCTCTGGCGGGGTGATCTGGTTGTAGTGGATGTTCAGCCCGTGGGCGAACTGGAGCGTGTCACCCTCCTCTAAGTGCGGTTCGATCTCCTCGTAGACTGCGGGCTGGACGGTGTCCGGAACCAGTACGGAGATGATCTCCGCCTGTGCGGCCACTTCGGCGGGCGTGCCGACCTCGAGGCCTTCCTCTTCGGCGGCTTTCCGCGAGGATGAGTTCTCGCGCAGGCCGACGAGCACGTCGACCCCGCTCTCTTTCATATTGAGCGCGTGGGCGTGACCCTGGCTCCCGTAGCCGAGGACGGCAACGGTGGTATTCTCGAGGTACGATTCGTCTACGTCGTCTTCGTAGTAGATCTGGGTGGTGAATTCGTCAGTCATCGTCTGAAGGTGTTGTCTGGGGGTGTGTAGGTGTTCCGTCTTCCGTGTACTCGGGCGTCGATTCCGACGCCGGTCCGTTCGTGGCCGCTGTCTCCTCGTTACCGCGGGCGAGCGCGGTGGTTCCGGTCCGGGAAATCTCCCGGATACCGAACTGCTCGAACGTCTCGACCGCCGCCTCGATCTTCTGGCGGCTGCCGGTCACCTGAACGGTGACCGTCTCGGGGCTCGCGTCGACGGTCTGGCCGTCGTACATCTCCGCGACGGCGGCGACCTGATCCGGTCGCGTCGCGTTCACTTTGATCAGCATGAGCTCCCGACGCATCGCGTCCGGCGCGAGTTCGCGCACCGAGATGACCGGCACGAGCTTTCGCAGCTGCTTTTTGGCCTGCTCGATGCCGGGCTCGTGCTCTTCGATGACCAGCGTGATGCGGGCGCGGTCGTCGTCTTCGGTCGGCCCGACAGTGAGGCTCTCGATGTTGAACTGCCGTCTCGAGAACAGCCCCGAGACGTCCGAGAGCACGCCGGGTTCGTGTTTCACGAGCGCCGAGATCACCGTCCTCCGAACCGCTGGTTCGGCTTCGACCTCGGGATCGATTCGGATCCCCTGGGCGTTGCGCCGGCCCTGGGGTTTCGGTCGGTCTTCGGGGGCGGGTCCCTCGAGTCCTTGCGTCATGCGAACCACCCTGCGGTTCGTGTGCAGTCGGTCGAACTCGTTCGTCTGCGGGTCATAGTTGATCCTCCGAGAGTGCGAACTGTCCGTTGTCGCCGCCGCTGGGAACCATCGGGTAGACGTTCGCCTGCGGGTCGATGTGGGCGTCGATCACGGACGGTCCGTCGTAGGCCAGCGCCGCTTCGACGGTGTCTGCAACCTCGTCGTACTCGTCGATCCGGAAGCCTTTCGCACCGAACGCCTCGGCGAGGGTGTCGAACTCCGGACACCAGTGGTACTCCGAGGCGGAGTGTCGGCCCTCGAAGAAGGCGTCTTGCCACTGGCGGACCATCCCGATGTACTCGTTGTTGAGCACGACGACGGTGATGTCTAAGTGTTCGCGGACGGCGACCGCCAGTTCCTGCATCGTCATCAGGAACGAGCCGTCGCCCTCGACGCAGATCACTTCTTGATCGTCGTCGGCCGCGAGTCGAGCGCCGACGGCGGCCGGGAAGCCGTAGCCCATCGTCCCGAGACCGTGACTCGAGACCCACGTCCGGGGTTCGGTGTAGGTCCAGTACTGGCAGGCCCACATCTGGTGTTGGCCGACGCCGGTCGTCACGATCGCGCGATCGCTCGTGGCCTCGTCTAACGCCTCGACGACGAACTGCGGTTTGACCGGTTCGTCCTCGGGTGTGTCGTAGGCCATCGGATACTCGGACTTCCACTGCTGGCACTGTGCGCGCCACTTCTTGGCCTGTGGCGAGTGCTCCATTTCCTCGTCTAACTGCTCGACGACGGTTGCAGCGTCGCCGACCAGCGGGTACTCCGCGTGGATGTTCTTCGAGATCTCGGCGGGGTCGATGTCGATGTGGATCAGTTCCGCGTCGGGCGCGAACGTCTCGATGCCGCCGGTGAGTCGGTCGTCGAATCGGGTGCCGATCCCGATCAGCGTGTCGCAGTGGGTGATCGCCATGTTGGCGTAGCCGGTGCCGTGCATGCCGGCCATCTCCATCGCGAGTTCGTGGTCCTCGGGGAACGAGCCGATGCCGGGCATCGTCGTCACGACCGGAATCTCGTGTTCGGTCGCGAACTCTCGACACGCCTCGCTCGCGTCGCCTTTGATGACGCCGCCGCCCAGCAGCAAGGCCGGGCGCTGGGAGTCTTCGATTCGGCGCGCGGCCGCGCGGACGATCTCGTCGTCGGCGCGCTCTTGGACCTCGTAGGTGTCGGGAACTGTGGCTTCGGCCGGCTCGCGGTCGGTTTCCGAAAGCGTGACGTCTTTGGGCAGGTCGACCAGCGTCGGGCCCGGTCGGCCGGTGTTCGCCAGCGCGAACGCCTCGCCGACGTCGTCGCCGACCGTGTCGGCGTGGGAACTGAAGGTGTTGGCCTTCGTGATCGGCGTCGTGACGCCGGTGGTGTCGGTCTCCTGGAAGGCGTCGTTGCCGACCATCTCCGTGGGAACCTGCCCGGTCAGCGCGATCATCGGATCCGAGTCCATGTCCGCGTCGGCGATGCCGGTGACGAGGTTCGTCGCCCCCGGCCCCGACGTCGCGAGGCAGACGCCCGGTTCGCCGGAGACGATCCCGTAGGCGTCGGCCGCGTGGGATGCGCCCTGTTCGTGGGCCATCGTCACGTGCGTGATCTCGGAGTCGTAGAGGGCGTCGTAGACGGGCATGATCGCCCCGCCTTGCACGCCGAAGGCGTACTCGACGCCGACGTTCTCCAGCGCGCGGATGACCGACTGTGCGCCGGTCGTAACCGGCTGGGGCTCCGTTTCTGTGGATGCCGCCGGCTGTTCTCGCTGTTCGGCCTGTTCTTGTTCGTCGTCTTGCTCGTCCGGAGGGGAAACCGCAGCTCGTTCGCTCATCAGGTCCCTCCCGGCGCGGTCGTGCGCCGTCGGTTACTCTGTGCTCGGGTAGTTCGGGTTCTGGTTCTGGTTCGGGTTCGTGTCATTGTGTGGCTGTTCGTGCTCGTGTGCCTGTCCGGTCTGGAGCCGGCTACTCGCTCTGAAAACGATGCGGATTCGAATCGAGGAGGTACTAGTGAAGGGGCTAGAAGGCCCCTACAATAACGAGCGGCACGAACGCGGCGCTGCCGGTTTCGGCGGCCGGAGCGGAGTCGCGTTCCATCATTACTGTCTCGGTAGGAATCCCGAGACATATAATTCTTGCGTGGCTGGCGAACCTTGCACGAACCCGACGAACCCGCCAGCCGGTGCTCACCGCCGGAAGCAAACGAGGCGCGCATAGTCAGGCGCGCACCTCCTCCGTCTCGGACTGCCGCGAGATATCCTCGTCCTCCGCGAAGCGCTCTAGGTCGTTGACCGTGACCTGACGCTTCTCGGCACCGAAGTCCTTGACCCGGCGGGTGACCGCGCGGACCTCCTCGTCGGTCGGGTCGAAGCCGCGATCGCGCAGGCGTTCGCGCACCGAGTGGGTCCCGGTGTGTTTGCCCAGCACGAGTCGGCGTTCGGCGCCGACCATCTCGGGGGTCATGACGCCCGGCTCGAACGTGTCGGCGTTCTCGATGACGCCGGCGGCGTGAATGCCGCTTTCGTGGGAGAACGCGTTCGATCCGACGACCGGTTTGTTCGAGGGCGTCGCGACGCCGCTCTTCTCGGCGACGATCTCGGAGAGTTCCGTGATCCGGGTCGTGTCGATGCCGGTATCGCCCTGATAGAGCGACTCGACGGCCATGACGTACTCCTCGTAGGCGGCGTTACCCGCGCGCTCGCCGATCGAGTTGACCGAAACCTGTGCTTGGTCGGCACCGGCTTCGATACCCGAAAGCGCGTTCGCGGTCGCCAGCCCGAAGTCGTCGTGGGTGTGGACGTCGATCCGCGCGTCGGTGTGTGCACAGACCTTCTCGATCAGGTCGTAGAACCGCCGCGGGGTAGCGACGCCGCAGGTGTCCGGAATGTTGATCCAGTCGGTGCCGGCATCCGAGACCGCTTCGATCACCTCGATCAGGAAGGGCTCGTCCGTCCGCGTCGCGTCCATGGGCGAGAACATACACTCTACGCCCGCGTCTTTGACGCGTTCGACCGACTCGACTGCGCGCTGTACTACATCTTCTCGAGTCGAGTGCATCGA
This sequence comes from Natronoglomus mannanivorans, assembly GCA_025517485.1. Taxonomy (GTDB): domain Archaea; phylum Halobacteriota; class Halobacteria; order Halobacteriales; family Natrialbaceae; genus Halomontanus; species Halomontanus mannanivorans. The sequence goes on from JAOPKB010000004.1 coordinate 139,190, forward strand.
ATCTTCGATCTGGACGTCGCTGGTGCTCACGAAGACGTGAACCAGTTCGACGCCGGAATCAAGCGCCGCCTCGATGTCGCCTTCGACCACGCGGGCTAACCCGCAGGTGGTCGTAGACGTACTCTCGGCGATATCGCGAACCGCTTCGAACTCCGCGTCCGAGTTGACGGGGAAGCCAGCCTCGATGACGTGGGTTCCCATCTCGTCTAAGATCGCGGCGATTTCGCGCTTGTCGTCGTAGGAAAACGACGTTCCGGGCGACTGTTCGCCGTCCCGGAGCGTCGTATCGAAGACACGTGCAGTCTGGATTTCTTCAGTGGAGTCTAACGTGCCCTGGAAGAACTCGACCGCCCTGAGGGGTCTCAGAGCTGTCGTGTGGTGTCGACATTGTATCCAAATCGAGGGGCGACGTCGTATATAAAACTGGCGCTGTCGGAGTGCCGATCGACGACGAGGAACCGAACCGACGACGGCCCGAACGAGAAACCGCACGACACCAACGACCTAAGGGGTGCTGGTATCTCCTTATACAATACGGATGGATTCGGTTCGGCCGACTGGACAGTAGCCAATGGTATCGCAAATCTCGGCCCGAATCTGTGGAATTGACCGATCTTCCCGCTCGCGCGCACCCTCGAGTGGACGTTCGTTGTGTCGATAGTGGAGCGACGGCGGTCCGTCGAGAGCGCGTCGCCCCAACGATGACAGCAGGGACGTCCCGAATTCGGCCTGCGAACACGCGTGTCAGTGTTATACGCGCGGCTGTGGTAACACGGATGCATGACATCCGACGAGATCAAAGAGCTTCTGACGAAAGCCTACACCGACGAACTCGAGACCGTGATGAACTACATGACTAACGCGATCGTCCTCGACGGTGTCCACGCCGAGGAGGTCAAAGAGAGCCTCGACGTCGACGTGGAGGAGGAACTCGAGCACGCGCGCATACTCGGCAACCGGTTGAAGCAACTCGACGAGTCGCCGCCGGGTTCGGAGGCGTTCGAAGCGCGCCAGGCGAATCTCCAGCCGCCCGAGGACACGACCGACGTGCAGTCGGTCATCGACGGCGTCTTAGAGGCCGAGGAAGACGCGATCGAGACCTACCGATCGCTGATCGAGGCCGCCGAAGAAGCGAACGATCCGGTGACCGAAGACGTCGCGGTTACCATTCTGGCGGACGAGGAGGCCCATCGAACGGAGTTCCGCGGGTTCCGCAAGGAGTTCCCGCAGGAGTGACCGACGGGGACGGCCGACGCTGAACCGCCGCGTTCGCACCTCGAACGCGACGTTCGGACGCGGCGTCTCGAGCCGACGTTCGAGTCCACCCGCCGACGCCGAGCGAGGCGAACGTTTTTCTCGTCTCGCTTCGACCGACGGCACATGAGCAAGTTCGACCTCGATCTCAGGGCGGTCGAGGAACACATCGACGAGGAGATCGACCTCGAGGGCGACGTCGTTCTCGGCGTCCTCGACGGAACCACGCCGGACGAAGAGTGGCTCGAGACGATCGCGAGCGGAAACGTGCTCGTCCTCTGTGTCGAGGGCGACGTCAACGAACGCGCGAGGGGTTTCGCCCGCGATATCAAAGAATCGGGCGGGAATCTGGTTCACTTCCGTGGATTTCTGGTCGTCTCGCCGCCGGGTGTCGAGGTCGATACCGGTCGACTGTAGAGCGACGGTCTCGATTCTTCTCGGTGCAATTTCGCGAAACCGCGAGTGTCGGCTCGGTCTCGAGGGCCGCTCGTTTCGTCTCGTTTCGTATTCGTCTCGTATTTGTCTCGACCCCATCGCTCGGAGACGGTCTCGAGCGATCCGAACGCGCCGCGAGCGACTCGACTACGAGCACCGAGACGATCAACCGGTCACCGACCGAAACGTGAGGTGGTGGCCGTCCGGATCGCGGACCACGACCCGTTTCTCGCGTCGCTCGAGCGATCGCGCGCGGTCGTCGACTGCCGACACGACATCCTCGAGGTCGTCGACCTCGAATCCCAGATCGACGTGGACGCCCCCGCGACCGTCGGCGATCCCTAACTGCGGTTCCCAGAGCTCGAGTGCCATCGGGCCGTCCATGCGCACCCGCCGGCGATCGTCGCCGCGATCGACGGTCTCGAACCCTAACGCGGCGTAGAACGATTCGGCGCGTGCGAGCGACTCGACCTCGAGGACGACCTCGAAGATGCCGTCGATGCCCGGACCCGCAACGTCTCCCTGTCCGAGTTCGACGCAGTTTCCGTCCGGATCGTACAGGTACAGCGATTTCGCCGACCCGAACCGGAACTCCTCGAGGTCGTATCCGAACGCCTCGGTGAGGCGAGTCCACCAGTCGTCGTACTCCGCTGCGGGAATCGAGAACGCGAAGTGGGTGTGGAGGCCGCCGCGGGGGACGCCGGTGGGACGACGGCAGACGAGGTCGGTGTCGCCCGCCGCGAAGACGACTTCGTTCGCGGTGTGCGTCTCGTCGGTGTTCGCTCCCGTGCGCTCGGCTCCCGCCGATCGCACCGGTAACTCGAGTACCCCCTCGTAGAACGACCGTGCAGCCGCGAGTGACTTGACCTCGAGTGCAAGCCAGGACAGGCCGGTGAGCATGTGTCTGGGAGTGTACTCGAGGAGTGGTGATAACGATACGTGTGATCGAAGACCGAGAGAGGACACGTGACTGCGTTTATACGACTCCCGACCGAAGACCGGACCATGGCACTTCGCATCGACGACCGAGCGACCGGCCTCCGAGAGATCGACCGCTTCGAGAACGGCGTCGGCTGGCTCGCCCACCCCGACGAGACGATGCGACGAGCGAGTCACGCCCTCGAGATCGACAGCGAAGTCTGGCTCGTCGACCCGGTCGACGCCGAGGGTCTCGACGAACTGCTCGCCGAGTTCGGCGACGTCAGGGGCGTCGTCGTCTGCTTCGCCCAGCACACACGCGACGCTGCGCGGATCGCCGACCGCCACAACGTTCCCGTCTACCTCCCCGACTGGTTCGACGGCGTCGCCGAGGAGTTACCCGAGGAGACGCCCGTCGCCCGCTTTGGCGCCGAACTCTCCGACACCGGTCTCGAGGCCCACGTGGTGAAAAAGGGCCGCGTCTGGAAGGAAGTCGCGCTGTACGATCCCGACCGCGGGACGCTTCTGGTCCCCGAATCCGTCGGTGCGAGCGAGTACTTCCTCGCCGGCGATGAGCGACTCGGCGTCCACCCCGCACGGCGAGCGTTTCCGCCACGCGAGGCGCTCGATGCGTTCGCGTCGGATCCGGACGTCGACGTAGAGCGTGTGCTCGTCGGTCACGGATCCGGTGTCCAGACCGACGCGCGGGCCGCGCTTCGGGACGCACTCGAGGGATCGCGGTCGCGGATGCCGCGGCTGTACGCGAAATCGTTGCGCATGTTCCTTCCGTTCTGACTGTCGGTCTCCGACCGACGACCTCGGCCTGAAGACACCGGGAATACACCTAACACCTCAGAGCCCGTACGTTCGTCGTGGTCTACGTAACGCGCGGTCTCGTCGACGTTCTCCTCGACCTCGCCAGCGACGCGGACCCGAACGAAGTGACGACCGGCCTCTCTGTCACACCGGCAGCGGAGCTTACCGGTGCCGACGCAGCGGATATCCCGCCGGAGACGCCGGTGTTCACCGACTTCTTCCTCCCCGACCCTGGCAACTCCGTCAACGCCGTCTTCGGCGTCGATCTCTCGACACCCGCTCGCCAGATTCAGGGCCGGTTCGTCTCCCATCCCGTCGGCGAACTCGAGGTTTCGAAGAAAGACGACCTCGCACAGGTGATCTTCGTCGCCGTTCCGCCATGGGGAGACGACGAGGACTCGTTCGGTGTCTTCGATCGAGCCGGGACACGGCACCCGCTCGAGGTCGTCGACGCGGAACCGCCCCGAGAGACGCTGTCTTGAGTGTCGACTCGTGAGGATCGAGGGTCGAGGGTCGAATTGCGGGGCTCGAGAGCCGAGAGCTGGGACCCGAGACGAAACTCGTGTCTCGCACGTTCACTTACTGGACGACACTGGAACGGCGAGAGCCATGCGTGTGAAATCGAGAGCTGGGTGACTGAGCGGGAAATCGTCGCTGTGGCTCCAACTGAAACCGAAACCGAAACTGAAACTCAGTCGAGATAGCCCAGTCCCTTCAGCTGCTCGGTGATCTCCTCGAACTCCGCCTCGGTGAGTTCACCGGTTCGCTGGTGCTGGATGACGATACTCCGCAGGAGAAATCTGACGAGATCGCTCGTGCTCTGGAAACTCGTTCCTTCGATCGTCTCTTCGACGCGCGCTGCGAGGTCTTTCGGAATGGACACTGTGGTATACTCGGTCATGGTCGATACGTACGTCGGAAGCCTGATATGGTTGTCGACGATCGGCGGACGTCGCCGGGGCGTTCGAGGGACGTGTTCGGAACGCGTCCGTAGCGACTTTCACACCGGGACCTATAGACGTACACATGGGAGTCCGGCCACCATCGAACGGGGACGACGACGAGCCCGAAAGTATCGAATTCGGAATCGCCGCCGTCGACGCACGGCTCAGACGAGCCAACCTCTCGTTTCCAGCCTCGAGCGACGACGTCGCGGCCCACCTGGGAACCGAACAGATTCCGTACGACGTCCACGGGAATACCGTCGCACTGGGTGAGATCCTCGCCGAGGTCAGTCAGGATCGATTCGAGAGCCGACAGGAACTGCTGAACGCGCTCCACCCCGCGTTCGAGGACTACCGGAAACGCCACTCGAACGGCGTCGTCCAGCAGGTTCGTTCTTTTTTACCGTTTTGATCCATTTCGCGCGCTTCGAACCCGTTCAGAGGGTTTGCAGGCGAGAACCGGGCGTCAGGAACCGAGAGTCGGGAATCGAACGATCGATACGAACTCCCGTTCTCACTCCGACTCTGGATCCGCACTCGAGCCCGAACTCGAACTCGAACTCGAATCCGCCTCGATTTCCGACGTTCGTCCGTGGTCGTGATCGTGACTGTTCGTTCGCTCGCCCGGACTGTCACGACGTTCTCGTTCCCGTTCCCGACCACGGTCACGAGACGATTCGCGGGTGATCCGCTCGAGGCGGCGGCGCTGTTCGCGGTGTAAGGAGACGATCATGTCCGAGAGGACGCCGAACATCAGGAGCTGGACGCCCAGCAGGATGCCGGCCGCCGACACCAGCGCCATGATCTCGTGGCCCTCGCTGTACCAGATCCACTGCGAGAGGACGTATGCTGCGACGCCCAGTCCGGAGACGACGCTGACGGCGCCGAGACTGCCGAAGTAAAACAGCGGGTTGTTCGTCTTCGCCAGCGAGTACAGCGTGAGAACGATCGTCCCGCCGTCCCAGACCGGGTGGAGGTTCGTCTCCGAATCGTCCGGTCGCGCGGCGTAACTGATCGGAACCACCGTCGTGTCGACGTCGTGTTTGACGCACTCGACGGCCAGTTCCGTCTCGATCGTGAAGCCGTCCGAGGAGAGCGAAAGCCGGCGGAACGACTCGGTCGTGAACGCTCGATACCCCGAGAGAATGTCGTCGTAATCGTGCCCGTGGATGAAGCGGAAGGCCCCGTTTATCATCCGGTTTCCGAAGCCGTTGAGCCGGCGCATCGCGTCGTCGTCCATGTCCGCGAAGCGGTTGCCGATCACGTGTTCGTACCCGCGGGTGAGCGGCTCGAGCATCCGGTCGGCGTCGGCGGGGTCGTAGGTGCCGTCGCCGTCGACCATGAGCACGTAGGGAACGTCGACGTACTCGAGGGCCTCGCGGACGGCCTGTCCCTTTCCGGCACCCGACTGGGTGAGGACGCGGGCACCGTGGTCGCGAGCGAGTTCACGCGTGTCGTCGTCGGAGTCGCCGTCGACGACCAGCACGTTCGTGTAGCCGTACTCCGCGAAGCCGTCGATGACGTCGCCGATCGTCGCCGCTTCGTTCAGCGTCGGAACCAGAACACAGACCGAAGATGGTGCGATCTCGTGGGTCTCGTCACCGATGGTGACGGCTCCGTCGGTCCGGAGGAACGAGGCCCCGCGAATCGCGTCATCGTCCATTATCCCGGTGTGGACGCCCGGCGTGGAAAAGGGTACTGATCAACGATTGGCACGTATATGAGCAACCGGATGGGGTCGGATCTGGACCTCGTCACGTTACGTCACATCACGTTACGTTACCAGGTCAACCCCTCGTACACCTCGAGCACGTCCTCGTCGACGTCGATTCGACGACCGTCGACGACGACTCGCCGGGCCATCCCGTCGAAGGAGAGATCGTCGAACTCGGGCCAGTCGGTCGCGACGACCGCACTGTCGGCGTTCTCGAGGGCCGCTGCCGGGGAGTCGGCGTACTCGATCTCGAGGTCGGGATACGTCTCTCGGACGGTGTCCATCGCGACCGGATCGTAGGCGACCACGTCGGCGTCGTGTGCACGGAGGGAGTCGATCACCTCGAGCGCTCGCGACTTGCGGATGTCGTCGGTCCCCGGCTTGAACGAGAGACCCAGCACTGCGATGCGAGCCCCCTCGAGGTCGACGTGATCGGCGAGGAGGGCGACCAGTTGCCGGGGCTGTTTGTCGTTGACCTCGACGACGGCGTCCAGCAGTTCGGGCTCGTACCCCTGCTCGCGGGCACCGGCACGGATGGCGTTGACGTCCTTGGGGAAACACGATCCGCCCCAGCCCAGTCCCGAGCGGAGGAACCGGTCGGAGATTCGGTCGTCGAGGCCGACCGCCTCGAGTACCTCGTAGGCGTCCGCGCCGTAAGCCTTGGAGACGTTCCCGAGTTCGTTCACCAGTGAGACCTTCGCCGCCAGGAACGCGTTGTTCGCGTACTTGATGAGCTCGGCCTCGCGAACGTCGGTCTCGACGAGGTGCGTGTCTGGGTTCTCGAGGATCGGCGCGTAGAGTTCCCGGAGGGTGTCGGCTGCCGCGTCGCTCGTCGTCCCGAGGACGAGTTTGTCGGGCTCGAGGAAGTCCTGCACTGCGGTACCCATCCGGAGGAACTCCGGGTTCATGGCCAGCTCGAGGTCCTCGCCGACGCGTTTGCCCGAGTGTTCTTCGACGATCGGCCCGACGACCTCCTCGGTGGTGCCGGGGAGGACCGTACTCTTGACGACCACGAGGTGGTCGCCGTCTTTGGCCGCGAGGGCGTCCCCGAGGGACTCCGAGGCCGCACGCATGATCGCGAGATCGAGGCTGCCGTCGTCTTTCTGGGGTGTGGGGAGACAGAGGAGGGTGACGTCTGTGTCGACGACGGCATCGTAGTCCGTCGTCGCACGGAGGCGAGTGCCCGCATGCTCGGCGATGCGCTCCTCGAGGCCGGCCTCGTGGATCGGGGCCTCGCCCGCGTTGATCGTCTCGACGATACTCTCGTCGATCTCGACGTTGACGACCTCGTGGCCGATGTCCGCGAGACAGGCCGCGATAGTCGTTCCGACGTAGCCGCTGCCGATAATGGAGACGTTCATGTGTGCGAAGACGGCAGGGAGGTGTTAGATGGTTTTGGGTTTGGAGCGAGTGTAGACCGTAGTGGGTCGGATATCGACGATCGGTTTACTGGTGTCGCTCGAGGGTAGCAGTTTATGTACCACTCGTCGTCAGCGTAGACGCCCTAATCCATCCGATGATCCGTGTCTCGATTACTAGATGAATGGTACATCGAATGGGAGGTTGTTCGTAACTGTGGTTCGGAATGTACTCGAAATGACGAATAACGTAGCAAAGTATGCGACAGCACCGACGCTCACGAGAAGGACGACGAACACTTCGTTGTACGTTGCAACCCAGTACGTTTCGCCGACTTCACGGAGCCCGTAGACGGCCAGACCCATACAGATCGCAGCGAACCACTGCCGAGTGACTTCGGCGTACGGAACGGTGAAGGGAACGAGTACGCGAACGTAGTGGAACGCGATAACGAGACCGACTGCCGCGGAGATAGTCGTCGCAACTGCCGCACCTACCCAACCGAATTCGTAGACGAGAACAACGTTGAGAACGACGTTCGCAACGATGAAGGCACCGTTTGCACGGAAGGCAAGGTCTGGTCTGTCGATCGCATTGAGGGTGTTGAGAAGCTGTTTCGTGTACGTGTACACGAGGATCGCGAAAAGTAAAATAGCGAGCACTTCAACTCCAATCTCGAATCCGTCACCGTAGATCAAGAGGATTCGATCGCCGACGACCAGCCCTCCGATAAGGCCTGGAATGAGAATCAATCCTCCGTAGGAAAGGGCATCCTCGACGAGACCTGAAACGGCAGCAGGATCGTCCTCTGCGGAGAGTTTACTCATCTCTGGAAAGAGTGTCGTACTGACCGCGGCACCGAACGTATTCAGGAAGCTCCCGATTTTGTAGGAGACGTAGTATACACCGACCAGTCCTGGAGAGACGAACAATCCGAGAACGAGAATGTCGATGTTACTGAACGTTTCCTTTCGGACGCTTCCGACCCAGGAGAATTTTGCATAATCGAAGAGGCTGTGGAAGTGTTCGACCGTTGGTCGTTTTGGGCTCGGTTTGAGATACAGTAGACCGAGAAATCCGACGAGGAGACTGCCCAGCGCGTAGCCAACGAGCATCCCTGCCAGTTCGAATCCGACGATTACGAGACCAATCTGTAGGAGTGCCCTTCCAGCTTGTTTTACCGTCGAGAGAACAGCATACACGTGAACCAGATGCGATCCTTTGAGTGACGCGTTGACGAGCGAGATAAAGAGGCTAGCGGCAACGAGGAGTACGACGTACTCGGCAGTCCGAACACCGACGTACGTGTTGATTTGATTTCGGAAAATGAAGACAATTAGGGCAACGACGACCAAAAGCGTACCGAGAGCAGCAGCCCCCGTACTGATGTATGTATCACGTTCCGTACCCTCACTGACGCGTTTCGTAATCGCCCCAGAAAACCCAACCTCTCCAGCAATTGCGAACCAGGATACGAGTGCGAGAACGACACTATAGTACCCGAGGACGTCCTCTCCGAGTACTCGAGCGAAGTAGATCGTTGCGAGAAAACCGAGGAAGGAACCGATGATTTTCGAGATGAAGTAGATGACGGAGGTTTGTCCAAGTCGCATCTTTAATTGAGTATATAGTTCACTACTGTCCGTCTGATTGATGTGATTTTGTCTTGACTTTATCGTTTACGTTTCCTCTCTGTCTGAGCGAATTACAACCCTCTAGTTGGTTCATAGGTGATTATCGATATCTGGGTGACCGAGGGACTTTTGCGCATCATCGGACACTTCAGTTATCGATTCTTCATTTCGAATTTTGTTCCGAATTGACTGCCAGCCACGGTGACGGACGAGTATTTGAACGGCCACCGAATCAACGTCTGCGAGTTTCGCAATTGCAAGCCGATGTTCGCCTCGATACCCCCGAAGAAGTGACCCGTCTCGACCAATACAGAGTCCGATTTCGTTCAATGCTGGTATCGGTGCATCGAGATTCTGTCGGATTGTTTCGTTTGGCGCTTCGCGGATCAACGTTCGTTGTGACTTGTATCCCTCTTCTCTGAGCGACTCGTAGAGTTTATCGAAACGAGCAAAGTAGTCTGGAAGATCCTCAACAGAAGCACACCCTCTCACAGACTTCCCAGCTTCGAGCTGTTTTCGTTTCTGCTCGTAATAGTCTGTGTTCTCCCAAGATTCACCGTTAATAAAATGTCTTTTCATGGTTCGGTAGACTGTGCGGTCAGTAAATCTCGACTCTGTTTGATCCCAGTCACCGTTATACACTTTCCCAAACCGAATGGGAATGTCGGAATCAGACACATCATATATAATCTCGTCCGGATCAATCCAGAGAATTTTGAAAGGATCTGCATCGGTGAATCTCGACGGATAGACCGTGTGTCCTAATCGAATGTAGTAACGAAGACAGAGCTCTGTCTTTGGTAATAAGTTGAGGACTTCGTCACGAAGTGACCCAGATACGATAAAGCGTTTGATCGCTCTGTAGAGGTCAATGGGTCCGTTTTGTTGATAAATAGAATATGCACGCCAAAATTGATGTTTCATACCGTCGCTTTCTGATAGGGGTTTCTTGCGTCAGTAGTAAAACCGCTCTGATATCGAACCGACGATTATTCGCTCGTTTCTCTGTCTGATACAGCCTTCTCTACATCCATTTGATTATTATAGATATCACATATTAATGTGATCAGATAGCCTTTCGGTAAGTTCCTCACTATCGACGACTAAATCTGTCCCTCGAGAGTCGCAGTACACGGGTTCGTACTCGAATCCGAGTGCTGTTGCGAGTCGGTGATACGTATTGAGACGCTTTCGGCCGAACAGTTCGACGACCAACGGATCGTCTGCATAAACGAGATTCGCGAGCCCGGCTCCGTGAGGGCCGACGACGACTTCGGCATCCGAGAACAGTTCGACCTGCTCTTCGACGGAGAGCTCTTCGAGCGCGTATGTCTCGAATCCCAATCGTTGAAGAGCGTTGCTCACGCTCTCCTCGTTTACGACCTGTCTTTTGGTTGCGTTTCGCCGCGAAATATAGATACGGGCACCCTTCCGTGGACTATCGACGGCATCCAGCATTTGGTTCCGGAGCCATCGGGTATGTTCGATGATCGGTTCTGGTTGTGACGGGACCAGTAACCGGTTCACCTGCGTTCGAGCGGTCCCGACTGCCAGACAATCCTCCGAATCGTATCCGAGTAAAGTGAGAGACTCACGCATCCAACTCGAAAGATTCTCGGGGACGAGAATCGTCGGGGTTGTGTTCGTCTGTTTGACGTACCGCTCGAGCCAATGGAGTTTGAGAAGTCCCTCGACCGTCCAGTGAAAATAGTTCGGCCAGAGGGGCATGAGTACGATCGCTTCGTCTACTGTGACAGCAGCGTTTTCCTTCCGCTGACCAGCAGACAACGTTTTACGAAGCTGATTAATCCCGAACTCGTAGCCAAACATGGAGAGCGAAACACTAACACGACGGGTTGTGAGGTTTATCGGTCCTACTGAGTCGGCGACGTATTGTCCATTCGGGGAACGAACGAGGCCTGCGGGTGCGAGGACTGTCGCATCACGGAGAATTCCACACTGCTGAGTTGGGAAAGAACGGTCTGGGACGTCCGCGACCGATTCGTTGGACTGTTTCGGCGGTATCTGGGTAACCCGCGGTTCGATACTGTCCTCGAGAGAGAACTGTTCAGCATTCGTAGTTAGATCCGCGACAGTAACTGTGTCTCGCTCATAATTTACGTTCGCGTCGATGTATCGCCGGAGAACCTTCTCACGAACGATCTCTTCGTGGACCTCCGAAAGGAATGCGTTGGCTCCGTCACGGTGTACTTTACGTGATGCCTGGCGAAAGAGATCCATTTCACACTCGAATACTCAAAGCCTGAAACTATATCTGTCTATTGTCACAGAGAGACGATGCAACTATTTTCTCTCAAACATCACTTGTTACATATAACTGATACATATCTAAAAGTATATTTGTGTAGTGGATTGGATCTGTAGAGAAGTCTTATTGTCATTGTAGTGAGTTTCGAGTGTATGGACGCGCCTAATGTACTCCTACTCGTCCTCGATAGTGTTCGAGCAAAAAATATGAGTTTGTATGGATCTATGAACGAAACCACCCCAAACATAGATTCTTTTTCCGAAGGTGCTTGTGTATATACTCAGGCACGAGCACCAAGTATTCATAGCATTGCTAGTCACGTCAGTATATTTACCGGGCATCACGTCGCTTCACACGGTGCCTCTAAGCATACTGCTCACATCCAACAGGGGGCCACGATATGGGAATCGTTGGCAGACAATTTTGGGTACGAAACGGGTCTATTCACTTCGAACGTTGTTCTCACAGAATCTTCAAATTTGCATGAAGCCTTTGGTCACGTAACGGGTCCTCAAACGTCACGCTATCCATTTCAGAGCGGATTGACTCCTAATGACTTGCCTGGTACTACTGGAAAAATTGAGTATATTCGACATTGCCTCCGGCATGATCAACCAATCCACTCATTGTACAATGGGTTCAGTGAGCAAGTTCGAAGAATGAAAGGTCCATCTGTGGATGGTTCTCACGGGGACGATTATGTTGACTCGTTTCTCGATTGGACAGCAGAGCGAAACGGTCCTTGGGCTGTCTGTCTTAATTTGATGGATGCACATTACCCCTACTTACCCGATTCACAGTATGATCAATGGGGTGGTGACCAGCTCCGTTCAATTCACAAAGAAATAAATGGACCCCTCGTTCGGCAGTTTCTAAACGAACGACCGTGGTGGCAATTACAGGCTCTCGAGGCGTTATATGATGGCTGCATCAGGCAATTGGACTCTATTTTTTCGAGACTTGTTGGTGAACTCAAACGAAGAGGTTCGCTTGAAAATACAATTCTCGTCGTCACGAGCGACCATGGTGAGGGATTTGGAGAGCGAAGCAGACTGGATCGACGAGTTCGATTGATTGATCACAATTGGGGAATTGCGGAAGAACTAACGCACGTGCCTCTTATCGTACATCTTCCAAACGATGAATTGGGCTCTCGCATCACAGACCCCGTATCTCTAACGCAATTTCCGTCGTTTGTTACCGAGGTTATTACAGGGGAAGATCCCTCGTTTAGGAGTGATGAACCAGTACTATCTTCGACATATAGAGTTGAACCACCGGGAGACGAACTTCCAATTCCAGAACGTGAACGAAAAAAATACTTCGGTCCATGGCATGCCGTTTATACGAGAAACGAAAGGGGCGTAGAAAAACATGCAGTGAAAGGTGACACAACGGTCCATATCCAGATCGAAGACGCTCAAAACAGCTATTCTCTTGGAAAAGGCCAGCGGAAGTACGTCAACGACATTCTCGAAAAAGTCACGACTGAAAAACGTCTGTTGGTGGAGGAAGAACCGATTAATTCGAGTGTGGAAAATCGACTTGAGGACCTCGGTTATCTTCAGTAAATCCATCAAAATAGACATGAACGTCTCTATTATAATTCCAGTTTATAACGACCCACAGGGCCTTCGTACGACGGTGACATCGATCCTGCAGTCAGAACAAACGACGGATTGTGAATTATTACTGGTCGATAACAATTCGAGCGACAATACTGCTGACGTCATTACAGCGCTAGAATCTAACTGGGAATCAGTAACTGGACTCGAGGAAACGCACATTCAATCGTCGTATGCCGCTCGCAATACTGGCATTCGAAACGCTTCGAGTGACATCCTCGCCTTCGTCGACGCCGACATGACTGTCCTCAAAGACTGGCTCGAGTCTGCTCTCGACACGTTCCAGTCAACTGGGGCAGACTACATGGGCTGTAACGTCGAACTGACCCCTCCCGAGGACCCTCCGCTTCCATCCCGTTACGATCGTCACACCGGTTTTCCGGTCGAACAGTACCTCGAACACCAGCATTTTGCTCCGACCTGTTGTCTCTTCGTCCGCCGGGATGTCTTCGAAGACGTTGGTCTGTTCGATCACCGTCTCATTTCTGGCGGGGACAAGGAGTTCGGTAATCGGGTCCACGAAGCGGGATACGACGTGCACTTCGCCAACGATGTGACAATGTATCACCCGACCAGAAATACGCTGCCCGAGCACATCAAGAAGGATATCCGTGTCGGACGCGGGCTCTGTCAACTGCAGCGGTATCATCCCGAACGCTACGGAACACCCGGAAATCCGCCCAGCCCGACGGGTGTCAAGTCCCCGGATCCCGAACTGCCGTTCAAAGATCGTCTCGCCTTCGGCACGCTCTCACGATCGCTTACCGGTGTCCGCGGTCTTGGATATGTTCGCGAGTACCTTCGGTATCGACGCTCGAGCGAGGACGAGTCACTCGGAGAGATACCACAACTCGAGCGGTAACCTCACCGATTGATCGTGGTTCCGTACTCGAGACAACCCATCGGTCAATGTACAGTCGTTTCTTCCTCAGTTCGGACGAGTGACTCCGAGGCCTGAAGGAGTCCATAGAGATAGCCAGAACCGACAGCGGCAGTGAAGACGAAAATCGCCACGAGCTGTTTCGTCTTCGGTAGTGACGGCTCTCGCAGGAGGTCCTTCAGTCGCATCGGAACGAACTCGAGCAGCAACTGCTTTAGATACTGATTCTTGTCGCCTGCAGCCTCGGGCAACAGGAGATCCATGATCCGCTTCGAATAGCCCTGCCAGAACGACCGAAAGACCAACCACCGAAAGTCCCCACGGTAGTCGAACAGTTTGTGGTGAACTACGGCGTCGGTGTTGTAGATCACACCCTTGCCGTACTTGTTCGCCATCCGGATGCAGACAGGTGCTTCGTGGGCCTGGATGTGTCGGTCGCCTTTTCGACCGGTGTTCTCGTCGTATCCACCGACGTTCAAGAACACGTCACGCCGAAACGAGATGTTCGAGCCGTACGTGTTCCGCAACTCTTCCATGTGTTCGCCCATGCCACGCTCGTCACACCCGACCAGCCAGTAAAACTCCGCCGGAAAGAAGTCGGGCTTCTCGGTTACCCAGTCGGGTGCGACGTGACCACCGACAGCGATCGCATCGCTCTCGTCGTACACTCGAGCCAACTCCGCCACCCAGTCCTCTTCGGCGACGGCGTCGTCGTCGATAAACGCCACGACGTCTCCGGAAGCGAGCTCGGCACCGCGGGTCCGACTGTAGGAAATCCCCTGATTCTCGTCGTTGCAGTGGAGGACGACGTCGTCGTGTCCCCCGAAGTCCTCACGGACGCGTTCGAAGACCGGGTCGTTGCCGTCGACGACGATCACGGTCTCGAGGGGGTCGTAAGTCTGTGCGAGAACACTGTCGACGCACTCCGAGAAGACGTCGTAGCGCTCCATCGCGTACGTACAGATGACGACGGAGACCTTCATCGACAGCCGATTGCCACGAACGGCGAATAAGCCTTGTCCTTCACCTGTTCGGAGAGCAGTTCTGATCCGGTCTCGAGAGCCCCACTCAACAATATCCACTCGAGAAAGTCACACACGTGAGGGTATTTCGAGACCGGATCTGAACGCCTGACGAATAGATGACAAGGCTTATTCCCTATTTGCTTCTGGTGGAACCTAATGAGTACTGACACGGAGCGTGTCGAGGAGTCTTCGGAGACGTCTTTCCTCGAGACGTGGGAGGACTGGTACCACATTCCCATAATCGGGGCCGTGGTGCTCTTCATGCTACTGTCGCGGTTGCGGTCGTACGGACGGTTCGTCACCGAGGACGGCACCCCACAACTCGCGGCCATCGACTCGTGGTACCACTGGCGGACGGTTCAGTGGACGGCCGAGAACTATCCGAATACGATGCCGTACGAAATCTGGACGAGTTTTCCGACTGGTCGGTACGTCGGCCAGTTCGGGACCCTCTTCGACCAGATTATCGTCACCGTTGCGATGATCGTCGGACTCGGCGATCCCTCGACGGAGACGCTCTACGCCGTCTCACTGATCGCCGTTCCCGTGATGGCCGCCCTCGTCGCGATTCCGGTCTTCTTTATCGGCCGTCGTCTCGGCGGGACGTTCGGCGGAATCATCTCTATTCTCTTGCTCGCACTCGTGCCGGGGACGTTCTTCTACCGGACGACCACCGGTCAACTCCAGCACCACGTTGCGGAGGTACTCTTCATGGCGACTGCAGTCCTCGCGATGATGGTCGCCTTGCGCGCAGCAGAACGCGATAAGCCGATCTACGAACTGGTCGTCGACAGTGACTGGGACACACTTCGAAAACCAACACTGTACAGTGTTCTCGCAGGGATCGCACTCTCGCTGTACATCTGGACGTGGCCACCGGGTGTCGTCCTGATCGGCATCTTCGCGGTGTTTTTCACCGTCCAGCTCTGTCTCGATTACGTTCGTGGTGTTTCGCCAGACCACGTCGCATTCGTCGGTGTAATCAGTCTCGGCGTGACGGCACTCGTCACGACATTGTTGATCGAGGAACCCGGCACGAGCGTTACGAGTTTCGGCTATCTCCAGCCGGCAACAGCGGCACTCGTCGCTGCCGGCTGTCTCTTCATGGCCTGGTTCGCTCGTCAGTGGAACAGTTTCGGCGTCGATCGACGATACTACCCCGTTGCTATCGGTGGCATGATCGTCGTGTCGTTCGTCGCGATGGCACTCGTCGTGCCGGACCTCTACAGGACACTGGTCGGGAACCTCACGAGCCGTCTCCTCCCGCTCGATCCCGGTATGGGTGCAGCAACGATCGCCGAAGCCCGGCCGCCGGGCAACTTCCCACAGCACGTCTTCGACGAGTTCGGCATGGCCTTTTACACCATGCTCGTCGGCCTCGCCTTCCTCGTCGCCCGCCCGTTCCTCGGGCGTGAGTACCGCACGGAGTACACGCTGGTCATCGTCTGGTCGCTGTTCCTGATCAGCATGGCAGCGACACAGGTCCGATTCGCCTACTACCTCGTGCTCGCCGTCGCCGTCGTCAACGCGGTGTTCGTCGCCGACCTCGTTCGATTGTTCAATCTCGAGGGAAGCGTCACACGCCTCAGAGAGGTCGAGACCTACCAGATCATCGTCCTTCTCATGGTCGTGTTACTCTTGTTCGCGCCGCTGCTGCCGCCGGTTGCGAACGTGACGGCCTGGGAACGTGGCGATCACGCCTATCCGAGTGACGACGCGATGGCTTGGGAGGAAGCCAACCACTGGCTGCAGGGTAACAGTCCCGAGCCGGGTGACTGGGCGGGTGCCGGCTACGACGACGAACTCGAGTACTACGGCACCTACGACTATCCGGAGGACGGTGATTACGACTATCCCGAGGGTTCCTACGGCGTCATGTCGTGGTGGGACTACGGCCACCTGATAACGGTTCAGGGTGAACGGATCCCCCACACGAACCCGTTCCAGTCGAACGCCAGATCCGCCTCGTCGTTCCTCGTCGCACAGTCCGAGGACCGCGGCGAGTTGATCATGGACGCGATCGCCGAAGGTGAGTCGGGAGACCAGACCGACGAGGAACTCGAGGCCATCGTCGGTGACGGAATCGACTCCCACGAGGAGATGCGGTACGTAATGATCGATCACAAGATGGTCGGCGGGAAGTTCGGTGCGATCACGCAGTGGAGCGACCCCGACGGGACGTACGCTGGCACGGGTCAGTACGCGATCGGAAACGACGACATCGAGCTGCAAGCACCGAACCAGAACTACGAGGAGTCGATGGTCGCCTCGCTGTACTTAGAGGACGCGAACGACCTCGAGCACTATCGGCTGGTCCACGAGACCGACGACTATGCGGCCGTCGGTGGCTTCGGAACGATGACCCAACGGGGAATACAGAGTGCGCCCTTCGAGTCGGTCCGACTGGAGCAGTTAGGCATGGAGGGGTCGTGGTCGAACGAGACACAACAGTACCAGATGCAGGTCGACCAGTCCCGAATGCTCGACCAGATCGTGCCCGTCAGCCAGACACAGTTCTTCTACGACGTCCACGTCACGTCCTCCGTGAAGACGTTCGAGCGTGTCGAGGGAGCGACGATCACTGGCAGTGTCGACGAGAGCGTCGACGACGCGACCGTCTACGCACAGGTCGACCTCGAGACCGATCCCGGACGGACGTTCACCTACACGCAGGAGGTCGAACTCGCCGACGACGGGTCGTTCGAACTGACGGTTCCGTACGCGACGAACGACGAACTTGGGACCGAGGACGGCTACACGAACAGTAGTGTTGTCGCGGTCGACGACTACACCGTCGCTATCGGGACGGAGGGCGACGACGACGAGCTCGAGATTCACTACTCGGGCGAGACCGACGTCCCCGAGACGGCAGTGATCGACGGCGAGACGGTCGACGTCACACTCGAGGAGTTCGAGGATGACGAAGACGAGCCGATCGAGGACCCAGACGAGGAACCTGACGGTGACGAGATGGCCGAGGAGACGGAGTTCGACGACGAGGACGTGGATATCGAAGACGCGGACGCGAACGAGACGGACGAATAGCGGCCCGTCGAATCCGCTGACCGACGACAGTGAGAACGCTTTTACCGGCACCCGGAATACACATCCAGCGATGCGAGAGCTTCTCGTCGTGTATTGTAAGGGATTCTCGATGGGTGCAGCCGACGTCGTGCCGGGCGTCTCCGGGGCGACGATCGCACTCATCGTCGGTATCTACGACCGGCTGATCCGGGCGATCACGGCACTCGACCCGCGTGAACTGCAACCGGCGCTCCGGGTCCACGAGGCCGACGGGCGCGCAGCACTGGTGGACGCCGTAGAGCGGATGGACGTCGCCTTTCTGATCGCACTCGGGTTGGGTGTCGTCTCGGCGATCGTCGTCCTCTCGCGGCTCATGCACGGAGCGGTGACGACGTATCCGGTTCCGACGTACGGCTTCTTCTTCGGGTTGATCGCAGCCTCGGCGATCGTGCTCTATCTGGAGATTCCCGTGTGGACGCCCCAACGAGTCGCCGTCGGTATCGCGGGCGCGGCGATCGCGTTTCTGATCACCGGGGCGACGGCGGCGAACGCCTCCCACGGACCCCTGATGATCTTCGTCGCGGGCGCGATCGCGATCTGTGCGATGGTCCTTCCCGGCGTTTCGGGAGCGTTCTTCTTGCTCGTGCTCGGGCAGTACGAGTATCTCACGGGCGTGTTGAGCGAGTTCGTCGATGGCGCGATCGGCATCCTCAACGGGGGTTCGCTGACGCCGGTGATCGAGTCCGGCACGACGGTTGGGGTCTTCGGGATCGGTGCCGTCATCGGGTTGTTCTCTATGGCACACCTCGTGAGCCGAGCGCTGGACCGTTACCGCGGGGCGACGCTCGTCTTCCTCGTGAGCCTAATGGTCGGCGCGCTTCGACTCCCAGTCGTCGAGGTTGCCGACAACCTCGGCGACACTGCGGCTGGATCGCTCGAGATCGCCGTCGTCGCCGGTGTCGTCGGCTGTGGGGCGGTGTTGCTCGTCGATCGGTATACGGACGATCTGGAGTACGCGTCTGACTAGGGAAAAATTTCAAGGACCATCGTCGATCGCTTACCGAATACCCATCCGATTCAGGACAGGTCGTCCCAGTCGTTCTATGTGAATATACAATTATCATACAATATTTCAGGAATTTTTAGATAGATTAATAACCATTGGCAATAATCATTGTTGTGTGATGGCAGACAAAGACGACATCAAGAACTTCCTCGCATCGCACCCACGACTGCTCGGCGGCATCTTCATGGTTATGCTGCTACTCGGCCAGGCAGGTACGGTCGCTGGTGGGTGCCAGTGTACGCGGGTCGGACCTTGAACAGGTCAGAATTATACCAAAGGTCGACTGCTGCTAATTGTAACTCGGACGGATTTTAAAATCGAGATTAGAACAGATCAGTAGGTTTGAAGCCGTCGTTCCACTTGATCGTACCCTGATTAATCACTGGTCCTTTCGTCCACGTCAAGTAATCGTTCAGTTCGGCATCGTCGACTTCAGAGATGGCCGTTTCACCGGGTGTCAGATGGAAGTTTGTACTCGTTTGAATGTTTGGATTGTTGACAGAACCAACTCGGAACTCCTTCGTCGGATACGACCGAAGCACCAGTTCGTGACCGTCCCTCATCTTGTCGATGGTCAGTGCGGTCGGAGAGCCACCGTCTGACTGTGCGATATCCGCGGATCCGTCCCCGACGATGAGATACTGGTCGCCGAGAATCGTCGTCTCTCGAGCGAGTTCGAGTGCGGCTCGTAACGGGAAGCCGAGATTCAACAGTCGAGCCATCGTCTCGCCGATTTCGACGGCGTGTTCGTTGACGATGTCGCCGAGCGTTCCGACACCGCCGAACGCGCCGCGCTGGGCCATCGCGAGCCCCTGTTCGTAGGATTGACACGCGTTGAGAAAGAACACGCCGAGATCGATCGACGAGAGTGACCGCACGTCGAGGTGGCCGTCCGAGCACTCGAGACCGTCCGGGGTCGCGTGCCCGATGTAGTGGAGGAAGTCGTAGCCACCCTCCGTTAGCAGTGACGTGAGTTGCTCGGCCGAAACGCCGAACTCCGAGCGGACGTCGAAGGGAAGCGTCTCTCGAGTCCCGTAGGCCTCGTCGAGAACGTCGTGTTCTTCGATCATCCGCGCGTCGTTACAGATCAGGAGGATCTCGATCGACTCGTTTCGCGCGCGTCGTGATAGTTGATTCTGGTAGGCTTCGATCGTCGCTTTCGATGCACCGCGCGGGACCTGTGTTCCGAACCAAGCGTGTTCGATCGACTCGTCACTGACTGCCGGTTCGACGAAATTCAATTCGTCGTCGTCACCGGGCGTGAATACCGGCGATCGATGAACCTCTGCCGAGCGGACGAATTGTGCCGCTCCAGATTCGCTGGACAACTGCTGGGGGCTGGCGTCGGTTTCGAGCCGCTCTCCACGCGGTTCCCGGACGATTCCGAGTTCGTTGACGATAAACGGTAGGAGTTCGATTCCGTCGGGTGTCGAAGGAACGTGAGCCGTCAGCGGCCACCGCGGAACATGTGGTTCGACGAGGTCGAACGGAACGGATAGATAGCGCTCGAGTTGCTCGGAGAGTGGTGCGTGATACGTCTCCCAGAGGTTGAACGGGAGTTCCTCTTCGAGTGCCGCCCGTTCGTGGAGGTCGTCGCGATACAGCCCCTCCGTGCGAACGAGGCAGTCCAGCAGAAAGATGTGCTTGAGCGTGCGCGCCACGTCGTCCTCGAGTCGTGTTTCGACCCCGAGGTCGTACGTCGCGAGATCGGTGACGATCGTCGGTTCGGTCCCCGACCGGATCTCGGCACCGAGATAAAACGCAAGCGGTGAGACAGTGTAGAGATTCCTGTACGTCGGTGGGATTTCGATCGCGATATCCGTCTCGGGTCGCTCCAGCGTGGACGGAATCTCGAGGTCTGTCCCGCGTTCGATCAATGGAGGATGACCGCGTAACGACGGCCACGCTCGCTCCGGCGAGGTCGTCTTGAGCGCCGACGACATCGCCGATACTGCGTGCATCATCGCCTCCGGATCGTCGGGTGCCCGAATCGTCGCCGCCGGTTGTTCGTGTAACGACCGGGCACCGATCGCGACGGACGTCGCTTCGTCGAAGGTGATGTGAATCGAGTTGATTCCCGTCTCGATCCGGCCCGGTGCGGTCACGCGACAGTAGACTCTGATCGGTCCACTCAGGCCGATGAACTGCGTCTCGCCCTCGAGTGTCGCGGTTTCACCCGCCTCGAGGCTGCGGTTCGATTGTCCGCTCTCGTCGTGAATATCGACGAAATATCGCTGGTCGAACACCAGCGAATCCGTCTCGACCGAACACGCGGTGTCCACTGGAAAACAGAACTGGTCGTCCGTCACCGATTCTGGAGAGACCGGCATCGGCGTGCGGACGTGCAGCCGTCGCTGCTCGATCGGATCGTACATCTCGAGTCCTGTGGGGTCCGCCGTCCCGTCAAATTCGATAGCCATTCCTCGTTCCCTTGGTACCACTGTTACTCGTTCCAACCACCAAAAACTAACCGGAGATTACTGCTGTGCATATACCGGAAAAAATCCCTCTCATGATATTGTTATCTTATACAATCGGGGATAGAAATCATGAATCCGGAGACGAGTGCCAGATACCTGTCCACGATCCCGTGGAGGGCCTGTTCACCTCTCGACCTCTTACTCGCTACTGGTCTGGGCTGACATCCGTCGACAGCGCCGCCTCGAGGACCTCCAGTGGATGGCGGATCTCGTAGCCGGTGCCGTGTTCCATCTGCATCGCACAGGTCGGACACTCGGTGAGGCCGGTGTCGGCGTCGGCGCTATCCATGTGCTGGAACATCTCCTCACCGATCGCCATCGACGTCTCGTAGTGTTCGGTCTTCCAGCCGTAGGTGCCCGAGATACCCGAACACGAGTCACCGACGTCGTGGGCCTCGACGCCGCCGATCGCGTCGACGACCTCGAGAGTCTGTCCGTCGAGACCCTGATTGCGTGCGTGACAAGGTGTGTGGTAGGCGAAGTCCGGAGCGTCGACGTCCGAACCAGCGAGTTCGGCCTCGAGATCCTCGTGAATCCGGAGGTACTCGAGGGCGTCGTAGGTGTTCGCCGCGACGGTCTCGGTGCCCTCGAAGTCGAAGAGTTCGGGGTACTCCTGGCGCAGCGCCATCGAACAGGAGGTGCACGAACAGATCACGTCGTAGCCGTCGTCGACGAGCTCGCGGAAGGTATCGACGTTGAATCTGGCGGCGCGGCGTGCGTCGTCGAGCATCCCGTTGGCGAACATCGGCGTTCCCGAGCATCGCTGATCGGGTACGCAGACTTCGTAACCGAATGTCTCGAAGACGCGGACCATGGCTTTCGCCACCTCCGGGGTGTTGTAGTTGGCGTAGTCGCCGTGAAAGTAGGCGACGCGTTTGTCTTCGCTCTTTCTTTCGTTCTCACTCTCACTCTCACTCTCACTCTCACTCCCGCTCGTCGCTCGCGCCTCCCGCGCTCGCTCTCTCGAGGCCGCCGCCCCGCCTCGCTCGTCCCACCACTCCCGGAAGGTCTCGGTGGCGAACTTGGGGAACTCCCGCTCGCTCGTGATTCCCAGCACGCGATCGTTGACCCACTTCGTTACCGACAGCCCCATCACGAAGTTGGTGAGTCGGGGTACTTTGCTCCCGATGCGGGCCATCGTCCCGTAGTTCGAGAGGATCCGGTTGCGGACGTACTCGAGGGAGCGTTTGTTCAGGTGCTCTTCGACGTACTCTCCCCGGGCCGTGTTGTGCATCTGCGAGAGGGGGACTTCGGAGGGACAGGCGTGATCACAGCGCATGCAGTTCGAGCACTTGGTGATCGAAGGGTCGATATCCGTATCATCGCCGCGTTTCAGCCGCCACTGTTCGGGGCCCTGGAACTTGGGCCCGGGGAACTCGTCGTCGACCTCGGCGACGGGGCAGTTGGTGTCGCAGGTCGAGCACTTGTAGCAGTTGTCCGCGCCCGGTCGCAGGTCCATCTCCTCGGCGTCGGGGAAGACCTGCACTGGCTCGAACTCGTCGTCCGGTACGTGGTCGTCCGTCGGTCGGTCTGGTTCACTATCACTCATCGAATCACCTCGATCGTCCGGATCGCCGATCGCTGGTCGTAGTCGCTCATCTTCGTACCTCTTTGCCGGCTCGACGCCCGGCGACGTACCCCGTCGCCAGCGAGACGCCGCTGCCGGACTTCTCGGCTGCGTAGTCGTACCCGCCGAGCACCCCACCCGCCGCGCGCAGATTCTCGAACTCCGGCTTTTCGCGGGCGTCCAGCGGCCGCAACTCGCGGTCGACCGCGACGCCGAAGCGAGCGAACGGCTGGTCGCCGAAGGCGTCGTCGACGAACCAGTCGTATCGGTCTTCGGGGTGAGGGACGTGACAGTCGAAGATCGGTTCGGTGACTCCGTCGCGCGAGGACCGAACGCCCTTCCCGACGAGCCCGCCCGTCGCGAGGACGTACTCGTCGGCCCGATAGGGAACCTCCTGCCCCTTCCGATCGACGAGGACGTGATCGACTCGTCGACCGCCGTCGCTCGCCTCACAGCCGACGACGGGGACACCGGTCGTCACGCGGACGCCGTGCTCCTCGAGTGCGCCGTACAGCAGGTCCTCGAGTCGCATTCCGGGCAGACTCGGCGGCCCCATCGGGATCTCGAAGACGTCGACGCCGAGCCGTTCCTCGAGGTCGCGCCGGACGACGCCGGTGTTCTCTTCGCCGAGGACTGCCGGAAGTCCGAGTCGAGCCTCGCGCTCGAGGTGCGGTCGAATCGTCTCCGCGAGGACGGCGCGTCCGGGAGCGCTCCCGGCACCGGTACCGGTGTCGACGGACTCGTCCCAGTCGAGGATGTGGGCGTAGCGCGTGCGTTTGGCGTCGTCGCGCAGTTCGCCGGGGAAGGAGATCGTCGCGCCTCGAACCGGGAAGGGGACGTCCGCGGCCCGCAGGTGGGCCGCCGAAAGCGGAGCGTCGAACTCGGGCATCGTCTCGAAGCCGACCAGCAGCGTGGATCGAGCGTCACTGGCGAGTCCGGGTGCCACGCTCGCGGGGTAGCGCGCGGTCGGTTTCACCGTCCCGCTGACGGTCGGCACGAGCGCGTTGGACGGGGTATGTCCTCCCTCGTAGGCGTCGCCGACGATCGCGTCGAAAAAGAGCAACGCCTCGCGGACTCGTTCGAGGCCGACGCGCTCGTAAGGGTGGCCCGTCGGAAGGTCGGGGATCGCATCGAAGGGGTCGGAGAGCGGACCCTCGCTTCTTCCGTCTCCCTCTCTGCTCTCGCCCTCGCCCCTATCGGGCGCGTAGCCCAGCACGTCGATCAGCCCGCTGGCGTGGCGCAGCGTGCTCTGTTTGTAGGAGATCAGACGAACGCGGTCGCCGTGTTCGGCCGCCGAAAGCGCCGCCGTGACGCCGGCGAGGCCGCCGCCGATCACGAGTACGTCGTCCTCAATCGCCATCTGCGCCTCCGTCCCGTCGTCTCGAGGGGGCGTCCGCCCTGCCGTCGGCTATCCGCTCGCGTGCCGATTCAGCCGAGCGTCCGCGACCGGCGTCGAACGCGCCGTAGTCGATCGATTCGGCCGCTGTCGTCTCTCCATCGTCCTCTCCCCGTCCCTCGAGAGCGCTCGAGCGCGCTGCCGGATCTCGATCTCGGTTCATCGTCGTCGCGTGCAGCGCGTAGTTCAACATCGCCTGCGAGAGCTGTTCGCCCCAGAGGGCGTGGCGCTCGCCCTTCCAGCGTTCCTGAAACAGTTCGTCCAGAGCCGCTCGAACGGCGGGTTCCTCGTACTCCGGCGACAGCTCGTTTGCCATCGCGTGACAGCAAAAGCCGCCCTGACAGTTGCCCATCGACGCCCGCGTCCGGATGCGGACGCCGTTCAAGTCCGTGCCGGACTGCGAGATTGCGTCTCGAATTTCCGCCCGCGTGACACCCTCACAGGCGCAGATCACCGGGTTCGGCTCGTCGGTCTCGAGCACCTCCTGGGACCGACTGCCCAGCCGCTTCGCGCTCCGGCGGGCGATCGGCGACCGGAGGCCGAAGTCGTCCATTCCCGCCAGCAGAGTCTCGAGGTTCTCGCTGCCCGGCAGCGGTTCCTCGGCGGTTGTACAGGACCCGCGCACGCCGAGTTTCTCGCAGACGTGATCGGAGATCTGCTCGGCCATCAGCCGGTAGGTGGTGAACTTGCCGCCGACGATGCTCGTCATCCCGTCGACGCCGTCGCGCTCGGCGTGGTCTAACAGGAAGAAATCGCGCGTGATGTCCGTCGGGTCCTCGGTGCCGGTGCCGGGCGGTTCGTACAGCGGGCGGACGCCCCAGAACGAGCGAATGGTGCGCGCGTCCCGGAGGATCGGCACGAGTTCCGAGAGCGTGTCGATCAGGAGGTCGACCTCCCACTGCTCTTCGGGGTAGTCGTCGGGATCGCTCACCTCGTCGTCCGTCGTTCCGAGGATTGCGGTCGTCTCGTGGGGGACGATGATGTCCGCGTCACCCTTCGGCCGACAGCGGTTGATCACGGTGTCGACCTGCCGGACGTTCATGATCGTCATGACGCCCTTCGAGGGGCGGACGGCGATCTCGAGGTCGGCCATCGCACCGATCTGGCCGGCCCAGGCGCCGGTGGCGTTGACGACGTAGTCGGCGGTGATCTCCTCGGTCGTGCCGGGTCGGGCGTGTGCTTGCTTTCCCGGCCCGGACTCGTGGCGAACGACGGCGCCGTAGACGTCGTCACCCTCGCGCAGCAGGTCGATCACCTCGGCGTGAGTCTCGATTCGCGCGCCGTGGCGTTCGGCGTCGATTGCGTTTGCGACACAGAGTCGGAACGGGTCGACCGCGCCGTCGGGTACCTGAATCGCGCGCTCGATGTCGTTCGTGAGGTAGGGCTCGATCTCGCGGGCCTCCGCCCCTGAGAGGACTGTCGCGGGGATGTCGCACTCTCGACACCCCTGTAACTTCTCCCGGAAGTACTCGTCGGGGTCCTCGGGACGCTGGACGAACAGTCCGCCGGTCTCCTCGACGCAGTGGCCCGCGATCTCACGGAGGACGCGATTCTCCTCGATACACTCTCTCGCACTGGCCTGATCCGACACCGCGTAGCGCCCACCGCTGTGTAACAGGCCGTGCATCCGCCCGGTCGTGCCGTGGGTGAGGTTCCCGCGCTCGAGAAGCGTCACCCCGAGGCCGCGGGTCGCCAGGTCGCGGGCGATGCCACAGCCGGTCGAGCCGCCGCCGAGGACGAGGACCTCCGTGTCGTGTGCCATTCCGTTGTCGGAGTGACGGGAGCGTGGGCCTTTACGCTGTCGTCGGGGGTCGTGTCGTTGCCCTGTCGTCATCCGGCGTCCAGCAGACGACCACATCGTCACCAACGCTTATGCCGGTTTTTGCAGTAGTAGGGACCGATATGGTCGCCAGCGAAGACCGTTCGTCAGCGAGGAGAGCGGGTGAGACCGTGACCGATCTCACCTACGTCGGCGCGATCGATCAGGGGACGACCGGCACCCGCTTCATGGTCTTCGACCACGACGGACAGGTCGTCTCGAGCGCCTACGAAACCCACGAACAGATCTACCCCGAACCCGGCTGGGTCGAACACGACCCCGTCGAGATCTGGGAGAACACGAAGTCGGTGATCACGACGGCACTCGCCGAGGGCGACGTCGACGCGGCCCAGCTCGAGGCCATCGGCGTCACCAACCAGCGCGAGACGACGGTGCTGTGGGACGCCGCCTCGGGAACGCCGGTCTACAACGCCATCGTCTGGCAGGACCGGCGGACGACCGACCGCGTGGAGACACTCGAGGCCGAGGGGCTCGACGAACCGATTCGCGAGACGACGGGGCTCCAGCCCGACGCCTACTTCGCGGCGACGAAAGCCGAGTGGCTGCTCGACAATGCGGACCCGATCAAACTCGAGCGCAGTCGGCCGGACGACGTCCGGACCCGCGCCGAGCGAGGCGAGGTGCTGTTCGGGACGATCGACAGCTGGCTGATCTACAACCTCACCGGCGAGCACGTCACCGAGGTCACCAACGCCTCGCGGACGATGCTGTACGACATCCACGACCTCGAGTGGGACGACGACCTGCTCGAGGAGTTCTCGATCCCGCGCGCGATGCTCCCCGAAGTACGTCCCTCGAGCGACGAGGCGACCTACGGGAGCACCGACCCCGACGGCTTCCTCGGTACCGAGGTCCCCGTCGCGGGCGCACTCGGCGACCAGCAGGCCGCGCTCTTCGGCCAGGCCTGTTTCGACGCTGGCAGCGCGAAGAACACCTACGGAACGGGGTCGTTCTTCCTGTTGAACACCGGCGAGGAGGCCGTCGAGAGCGAGCACGGGCTGCTCACGACGATCGGCTTCCAGCGCTCGGGCGACCCCGTCCAGTACGCCCTCGAGGGCTCGATCTTCGTCACCGGCGCGGCGATCGAGTGGCTGGAGGACGTGACGCTGATCGACGACCCCGCTGAAACGGAGGCGCTCGCCCGCAGCGTCGACTCGACGGACGGCGTCTACGTGGTGCCGGCTTTCACGGGGCTGGGCGCTCCCCACTGGGACCAGCGCGCCCGAGGGACGATCGTCGGGATGACCCGTGGCACCCGAAGAGAGCACATCGTCCGTGCGACCCTCGAAGCGATCGCCTACCAGACCAGAGACGTCGCCGAGGCGATGGAAGCGGATTCGGGCATCGAGATCAGTAGTTTGCGAGTCGACGGCGGCGCGGTAAAGAACAACTTTCTGTGCCAACTGCAGTCGGACGTCATCGGTACGCAAATCGTCCGCCCGGAGGTCGACGAGACCACGGCGCTTGGGTCGGCCTACGCCGCGGGGCTGGCCGTGGGGTACTGGAGCGACCTCGAGGAACTGCGCGAGAACTGGCGGGTCGACCGCGAGTTCGACCCCGAGATGGAACAGCGACTCGCCGACAGGCGCTACGAACGCTGGTCGGAGGCCGTCGCGTGCGCTCGAGGGTGGGCGAGAGACGAGGAAGTTTGACAGAGATCGTTCCACGGTCGGTGAGTACGAATACGAATATTGCTCGTGCGTGCGTATTTGTACCAACCCCTGATCGCACGACTGCTGTGCGATCGGTGTGTACATAGTTTCAGCTGTTACGATCGAACTGACCGACAGCAGTCTGTACGAAGGCGCCTTCCATCGCGGGTGCCCGTCACCGACATTCGAGATCCGAATCACTCTCGCCATTAACGCTCGAGATCAGAACCATCCCGGCGACGGGGACAACCGTTCGTTGCAGCCGATGGGTTTCGGTCACTGGTTGCAGTGGGCCCAGTCGATGAGTTTCGGTCACCGTCCGCAAAGGGCCCAGATTGTGGACATCCATCACTAGATGCCTACATGTTTCGGTACCGCGTCAGACTCCACGGGGAACCGCCCTACCGAGACGGGTGCCGACGACGTGTCTGCACGCTGTTTACAGGAGGAACAGACGATGACAATACGAAATAGAGGAGACGGCTATCAATCCAGAAACGTAACGAGGGTGACAACCATCGCGAACGACATCCCAGTCGAACCCGAATCCGGGCTCGCGGTAGGGTGGTCGTCGTGAGCAAATCACTCGACGTCGACAAACTCGAGCGTGAAGTCAAGTCGGTGTACCGGAACGTCGCCGAAACACCGGACGGGGAGTTTCACTTCGAGATGGGCCAAGACCTCGTAGAGCGCCTCGGCTACGACACCGCGGATCTCGAGTACGTCCCGCAAGCGGCGATTGATTCGTTCGCGGGAGTGGGACATCACTTCGATCTGGCCGAACTCGAGCCACGAGAGACGGTTCTGGACCTCGGCAGCGGTTCGGGGATGGACATGTTCGTCGCCGCCTTACACGTGACCGAGACGGGTTCGGTCACGGGCGTGGACATGACTGACGAGCAGATCGAGAACGCACGGCGACTCGCGAAGGAGGGTGGATTTCACAACGTCCGCGTGCGACGCGGTCACATCGAATCCCTCCCGTTCGACGACGAGTCGTTCGACGCGGTCATCTCGAACGGGGTGATCAACCTCTCGGCTGAGAAGGATCGGGTGTTCGCGGAAGCGTACCGCGTGCTCAAGCCGGGTGGGCGACTCGTACTCTCGGACATCATCAGCGAGACCCAGATGCCAGAGCGGATCAAATCGAACGCCGACCTCTGGGCGGCGTGCATCGGCGGCGCGGAGCAAATCGACGGCTACCGTGAGATGGTCGAACGAGCGGGATTCGAGGCAGTCGAGCTCAGGGAGAATCCCCAGTACCAGTTCATCTCCGATCAGGCGGCGAACGCGTGTCAAACGTACGGGGTCAAGAGCGTCTCGCTCGTCGCTCACAAGCGGTGAACTAGCGCCGACCGACGACCTCCCGCGACCGGTCGAAGGGGCCACAGAGCCACAGGACGCGCAGTCTTCCAGAACCACGGTCGTTTAGAACACCGGCTTCGAACACCTGTGCATGACGACCGACCCGCCGCTGATCCTCGACATCGACGGCACGCTCACCCGCCCCGAAGGCTGGGGGATCGACCCCCGAATCTTCGACCCGCTCCACGAGTGGGACGCCCCCGTCGTCGTCGCGACCGGGAAGGCCTTCCCCTATCCGATCGCCCTCTGTCACTTCCTGGCGATTCCCGAACTCGTCGTCGCCGAGAACGGCGGCGTCGTCTATACCGGCGACGACGTCACCTTCACCGCCGACCGCGCGGCCGCACAGAACGTCATGGCGGAGTACCGCGCCGCGGGCTACGGCCCCGGCTGGGGAGCCGACGACACCGTCAACCGCTGGCGGGAGACCGAGATCGCCGTCAACCTCGAGATGCCCCTCGAGCCGCTCGAGGAGATCGCCGACGACTACGGCCTCGAGGTGATCGATACGGGCTACGCCTACCACCTGAAGGACCCGACGATAAACAAGGGGCAGGGGGTTCTGGCGATGGCCGAAGCAGTCGGCATCGATCTCGAGGATGCCGTCGCGGTTGGCGACTCGATCAACGACGTCTCCACGTTCGAGGTCGTCGGGAGAAGCTTCGCGGTCGCGAACGCCGACGACGCGGCGACAGAGGCAGCAGACGAAGTGCTCGAGGACGTCCACGCCGACGGGACGCTGGGGGTCCTCGAGCGGGTTCGGGGTCGGTCTCGAGACTGAGATCGGAAACGGTGACGACGGTCGTCGGACGACGTTCGATTCGTGGTGGTGTTCGAGCGGACGTTACGTTCGGGGCCCCGTCCGGGAGACGAACTCGAACGCGGTTTCCGTCCCGATCGCCGACCCTCCATCGACGCGTTCGACACGGAGCTCGACGTCCTCGGTCGTGCCACAGCCGCAGCTGACGAACTCCGACCACTCGTCGCCGACGGCGACGCGACCGCCCCGCGTTTTCCGAAGATAGCCGCGATAGCTCGGCGTCTGCAGTTCCTGTCGTACGCGCTCGGTCGCGGGCCGGTACGAAACCGTAACCGTCGATGCGGTGGTGTCCTCGTCGGTCGTCATACCGGATCTACGAACGCGGGTGGAAAACGTGTTGTGCCGACTCAATCCGAGGCGGACGGCCGACCTCTGATCCTCGAGATCGGCCGTCGGCGTCGAGTTCGCGTGTGATCAGCCACAGTAGCAGTTGTCCTCGGGACAGAACGTCGCCTCCTGGTCGCCGATATCGACGCCGAGACTGGCCAGCGAACTTCGGAGACGCTGGGTCGCGTCCGTCTTCGGTCGAACCGTTCCGCCGACGGCACCCGTTGGCGACTCCCCGGTGTCGATCGTCGTTACGACCTCGCGTTCGGCGTGGTCGATCACGGCGACGTGGTTGGCGGTCTGGACCGGAACGTACAGTTTCTCACGATTCGGTCCCCAGGCACCCGAAATCGACGTTCCGCCGACGTCGAGTACCCGATCGACCGCTCGGTCCTCGAGATCGATCACCGTCACCGCCTCCGCGTCCGGGGTGAACAGGTACGCCGCCTCGGTGTCCGGGCCGACTTCGCTGGTGATCGGCATCGCAGGGAGGCCGTCGTCGCGAGTGATCCGCTCGAGTTCGGTCGGCGATTCGGGATCGGAGACGTCCCAGATGCTCTCCGATCCCTCCCGTGGGACGTCCGGGTTCGATCCGAGTGTGCCTTCGCCGTTCTCGACGAGCAGTACGTCACCGTCGAAACTCGCGGTGGCCATGAACGGCAGGACGTGTCCGTCACCCGTCGGCTCGCCGACGTCGACCTCCGCGACGGTTTCGAAGGGGTCGACGCTGAGGACCCGGAGGGTTTCGGTCGCGATTTCGGGGACGTAGACGTACTCGTACTCGTACTCGCCGTCGGGACCGAAGGTAGCGTCACAGGGGCCGGTGTAGCCGGTTTCGATCTCGCCGGTTACCTCGCCGAACGTGTCGCTCTCCGGGTTCGCGTCGACGCGAACGATGACGTGGTCGTTGTCGTCCGAGTCGTCGGGATCGGGGTCGGGATCGGGATCCAGCGTCGTCGTTCCGCCCGCGGCGACGACGAGGTGGTCTCCGTCCGGCGACAGATTCGGATAGTTGGGCCCGAACCCGGTCTCCACCGAAGCGACTTCCTCGAGCGTGTGTTGTGCGAGGGCTCTGACGCCGCCGGAGACGTTGAGCCAGAGGAGATCGTACTCCGAGTCGGCACCCGTCCCGTACTGATTGGCCGGAAACGACGCGGTGGTGTCGATGAAGACGGTTTCGACCAGTTCGTCGGCCTCGGCGTCGATAATGCTGAGCGTCCGGTCGCCGTTGTTGAAGACGTACACCGTCGGAGCGCGCTCGGCGTCGCTCTCGTCACCGTCGCTGTCACTGTACTCGTCTCCGTCGCTTCCGAGACAACCGGCCAGCGCCGCTCCGCTCGCGACGGCCGACGACCGCAGCACGCGCCGGCGATCGATCCCGTGCTCGAACGGATCCACTCGTGTCGGATCGATTTTCGACCGGTCGTCCGTCGACTGTCGATCCTGCAGGTCCATACTCACGCTTGGAGGCGTAACGAGAAAGTTCACGGGGTACGGATACGCGCGTCGCGATCCGCCTCGCTACACGTCGAGTTCGACTTCGTTTTCTTGGAGCGCGTGTTCCTCGAGTTCTCGTTTCGAGTCGAACGCGTCGCTGCAGATGTGACACTCGTGGTTGCCCGACGTGGGAGTCGATCCACCGGCCGTCAACAAAAACGTGACCTTCCCTGTCGGATTCTCGTTCGGTCATCCTCTGGCGGACTCCGATTCGTCCTCGAGAGCGCCGATGACTCGATGTCGCGAACGAACGAGGGGCTGGCGGTCCGCTGGCTACGAACGATGGCCGTTCGTCACTCAGAACGCTTTTCCTTCGACCGACCGAGGTGTCCATATGGTATCGGTGACGTCGACCACGGTCGCCGCTCTCGGGGTAGCTGGCATCACCGCCCTGTTCGCGATCGTCTACTGGGACGCCAGACGGATCGAGATGGGACGGCCGCGACTGTGGGCCGCGGTCGCGTCCGGAGCAGCCGCGGTCGGACTGGCGCTGTACCTGTTCGTTCCAACCGCACCGATGACGGGGGTCATCATGACGTCCAACACCGGACTCGTATTGTACACCTTCGAGCGGGAGGTGTCGACCGAGGAGGACGATCCGGCCGATCCAGGCTGGTTGCCGAACGACTCGGCCGGCGGCGGGAAGACACTCGAGTCGACCGGCTCGAGCGGGGAGTCGTCGGAACCGTCGTCCGACGCGGGCAAAGAGCGCGTCTGAGTGATTTCGCGTCGTCGCACCATCGAACGTTGTCCCGCCGTCGAGTGTCGCCGCGTCGCCCCGACTCGATGGGAGAAAGTCCCATACCCGCGTCGGTCGTAGAGGGACCCATGACACTCGACGTCGAGATACCCGAGCCGCCGACGATTCGCGCCCCGCAGGATCCGGGCGATTACGACGCCGTCGACGAGCCGGAAGACTGGACGGGCGACACCGCCCCCCGCGAGGCGCTCGCCGAGTTCTTGCGGGAGGGGGCGTGGGCGGACGCGTTCGACGAGTGGCGCGAGCAGACGTACATGGGA
The DNA here is from genome assembly GCA_025517485.1 of Natronoglomus mannanivorans. Taxonomy (GTDB): domain Archaea; phylum Halobacteriota; class Halobacteria; order Halobacteriales; family Natrialbaceae; genus Halomontanus; species Halomontanus mannanivorans. Next base: position 172,117 of record JAOPKB010000004.1, read on the forward strand.
GAGGAGGAGTTCCAGCTCGTACTCGACCTGGGATTGATCGACGAGTTCGACTTCTACTGGAACCCGTCCGCGGCGGACGTCGGGTACCGCGCGCCGACGCTCCCGGAATCGGGGACGCTCTCGGCGTCCGACGAGACGCTCGAGGAGGTCGACGCCGAGGGGATCGAGGAGGAACTCGACGAACTCGGGCGAACCGTCAGCGAGGTGCTCGAGAACCGGTACATCGATCGGAGCGGCGAGGAGTTCGGATTCTTCGACGATCGCTGAGCCGCGAGTTCTCTCGAGAGGACGCGGAGTAGAGACGCGAAAGACGGCGCCCAGACGGAACGGAAATACGCTCGACACCACACGTCTTTTGTCCGCCCCCGTCCAAGCGGGGGCAACATGAGCAACTCCGCCGATTCCGGTGCTGGATCGGGTACCGACGCCGAACGGGACGAGGGGGACGGCGACGGCGACTCCGGCCCGACCCAGGTCTCGAGTCCGAACTACCACAGCGAGAACCACACGGCGGCCCAGACCTGCGGCTGGACGGCCAACGCCTTACGCGGCGAGGGCAAGTGTTACAAGAACATCTACTACGGGATCGAGTCCCACCGCTGTATCCAGATGACTCCTGTCGTGCGGTGTAACGAACGCTGTGTCTTCTGCTGGCGCGATCACAACGGTCACGCCTACGAGATGGACGACGTCGAGTGGGACGATCCCGAAGCCGTGGTCGATGCCTCGATCGATCTTCAGAAGAAACTCCTCTCGGGCTTCGGCGGCAACGAGGAAGTTCCCCGCGAGGTGTTTGACCAGTCGATGGAACCCCGCCACGTCGCCATCTCGCTGGACGGCGAACCGACGCTCTACCCCTACCTGCCGGAACTCATCGAGGCCTTCCACGACCGGGACATCACCACCTTCCTCGTCTCCAACGGGACCCACCCCGACGTGATCCGGGAGTGTGACCCCACACAGCTGTACATCAGCGTCGACGCCCCCGAGCGCTACACCTTCGATCAGGTCGTCAAGGCCATGGAGGACGACGCCTGGGAGCGACTCGTCGAGACGATGGACGTCCTCGCCGAAAAGGAAGAGACCAGAACGGTCCTGCGGACGACGCTCGTCAAGGGCGAGAACATGCGCGATCCGGACTGGTACGCCGCCTTCTACCAGCGGGCCGACCCCGACTTCGTCGAACTCAAAGCGTACATGCACATCGGCCACTCTCGAGGCCGGCTCGACCGGTCGTCGATGCCCGACCACGAGGAGGTCGTTGCGTTCGCCGAAGAGATTCAGGAGTACATGCCCGAGCACACCGAGCTCAAGGACGTCCCTGCCTCACGGGTCGCCTTGCTCTCGAGGACCAGCGACACCTGGGTTCCCAAACTCAAGAAGGACAGCGAGTTCTGGGCGCGCGACCCGGTCACCGGCGACTGAGCAGTATCGGATAGGCGGTCCGAGTACCGATCCATCGATCCGGATTTCGGACTCGAGTCGAGCCGCTTCGAGACGATCGGATCGACGGCTCGGCGAGAACACTTATACACGCGATTTTCGTACGGTCGACAGAAACGTGACACTCACGACGTTCCTCGAGGAGGTCGATCGCGCCGACCACACGCTCGCCGTCGTCGGCGATCAGGCGTCGGGACCACTCGGGGCGTTACTCGAAGAGAGCGTCGGAGAATCGTCGATAGACGTTAATCTCGATATCGACGCCGACATCGCCGATTTCGAGTTCGCGTTCGACGTCGATCCGTCACTCGAGTCCGAACTCGACCGCCCAACCGACGACGACATCGTCCTCTTGCTCGAGGACGAGACCGTCGTCGCGGTGTCGCCACTGGCGGCTCTCTACGAGCATTTGCTGGCGGTCAACTCCGATCTGTACGTGACTGGGACACAGGGACTCGGTGACGTCGAATTACCCGACGTCCTCGCGGGGCTCGACGACACGCGGCTCACGTTACGCGGCTATCCGCTGGCGCACAAGGAGAAACTCCTGTTGATCGTCGTCTCACGGTACATCGAACAGCTCGCGTGGGAGGCCGGTTCGGGGACGCTTCGGTCGTCGTTCCAGTACCTCTCTCGGATCGACGACGAGATCGGGACTCGAGCGGTCTACGAGTCGCTCGCGGCGACCGATCTCGCACTCCACGTCTACGGTGTGGCGGATTCGGTCCCCAGTGATCTCGAGTGTATCGTCCACGCTGGCGACAGTGACGACTACCGAGACGCCTGGTTCGTCGTGTTTCGTCCCGACCGTGATCCCGGGGAGAACGGTTGCGACGGGAACGCGCGTGGCGCCGCACTCCTCGCTCTCGAGACGGAGTCTCGGATCTGGGACGGGTTCTGGACCGACGATCCTGCCCGTATCGCGCGGATCGACGAGTATCTCGAGCGGACGCTGTAGCCGGTCGTCTCCGATCTCCTCACAGATAGCCGACTCCGCTCAGCCAACCGGTGGCTTTTTCCACCCGCTCGCGGACGTTGCAGTACGCGATTTGACTCGTCGCCGTGGCCGTAACAATTCTGCTACGCATCCCATATCCGGTACGCTTATACGTCGCCCGATCGAACCGTCAGTTATGCCAGTGACTGCGGCGGCGGCCGTCGGCTACGACGAACTCGCCGTGCTCAAGCTGCTCGCCCTCGAGGGAAGTCTCGACGGCGACGTCAAAATATCCTGTTCGGAACTCGCCGACCGCCTCGAGGCGTCGAACCAGACTGCATCCCGACGACTCCAGCGACTCGAGAGCGCCGAGTTGATCGACCGCGACACCGTCAGTGACGGCCAGTGGATCACGATCACCGACGACGGCGAACGCGCACTCCGATCCGAGTACGAGGACTACCGACGGATCTTCGAGGCCGACTCCGAGGTCGAACTCGAGGGGACCGTCACCAGCGGGATGGGCGAGGGACGCCACTACATCTCCCTGCCGGGCTACAGCGCCCAGTTCGACGACCGGCTGGGCTACGAGCCGTTCCCCGGCACGCTCAACGTCGATCTCCGCGCGGACAGCGTCCGTCGACGTAGCGCCGTTTCCTCGTTCGATCCGATCCCGATCGACGGCTGGGAGGACGACGAGCGGACCTACGGCCCCGCGGTCTGTCACCCCGCGACGATCGAAACCGCCGATGGCGAGACCTACGAGGGCGCACACACCATCGCCCCCGAACGGACCCACCACGACGACGACCAACTCGAGGTCATCGCACCCGAAAAACTTCGTGACACCCTCGACCTCGCGGACGGCGATCACGTGACGATCTATGTCGGAGACAACTAACATGACCGGACGACGGGCACGCACCGAACACGACGCGGACGCGACCACGCTCGAGGACGCACTCGAGGCCCTGCAGGCGGGTGAGCCGGTACTGGTCCACGACGCAGCCGACCGCGAGGGGGAGACGGACCTGATCTACCCCGCCGGGGCGGTCACGCCGGACGCGGTCGCCCGTATGCGAAACGACGCCGGCGGGCTGGTCTGTGTCGCCCTCTCCGACGAGGTTGCGTCGGCGTTCGACCTCCCTTTCTACGAGGAGGCGGTCGACCATCCCGCCGCGGGCGGCCACGAGCTTGGCTACGACGACCGTGCGTCGTTCTCGCTGACGGTCAACCACCGCGACACCTACACGGGAATCACGGACGCCGACCGCTCGCTGACGATCACCGCGTTAGCCGAGGCGGCCACAGCGCCCGAGGAGACGGACTTCGCCGACGAGTTTCGCGTTCCCGGCCACGTCCACCTGCTCAGGGCCGCCCCCGACCTGCTCGCCCAGCGGGAGGGCCACACCGAACTCGGGTTGGCGCTCGCGGCGGCCGCCGACCTCCCGCCCGCGGTCGTCGTCTGCGAGATGCTCGACGACGAGACCGGCGGCGAACTGACGCCCGCCGACGCCCGCGCGTACGCCGATCGACACGATCTCGTCTATCTCGAGGGCAGCGAGATCGGCGGTCGGCTGGATTGACAGGTGATAGGTGACCGGTGGCAGGTAACACCAGTCACTCGACGGCAGCGTCGAGAGACACACTGACACGGATCGCGAACGTTCATTACACAGGCGTTCGTCACTCCCGCGTATGGGATTCGACGAGATGGACGTCGACACGATCTGGATGGACGGCGAGTTCGTCGACTGGGAGGACGCACAGATTCACGTCCTCAGTCACGGACTCCACTACGGCACCGGCGTCTTCGAGGGCGCACGCTGTTACGACACCGAAGAAGGCCCCGCACTTTTCCGCTGGGACGAACACGTCGAGCGGCTCTTCCAGTCCGCGAAACCGTACGAGATGGAGATCGATCACACTCCCGAGGAGATTACCGAGGCCACCCTCGAGCTCATCGAGCGCCAGAACCTCGAGTCGTGTTACATCCGCCCGATCGCCTTCTACGGCTACGATTCGCTGGGCGTGGCGCCGGGTGACTGTCCGACCCGCACCGCCATCGCCGTCTGGCCGTGGGGCGCGTACCTCGGCGAGGACGCCCTCGAGAACGGCATCGAGGTCATGGTCTCCTCGTGGCGGAAACACGCCTCGAGTCAGATTCCGACGAACGCGAAGACGACGGGACTGTACGTCAACAGCCTGCTCGCTGGCGAAGAAGCTCGCCGCAACGGCTACGCCGAAGCGATCGTCCTCAACAAGGAGGGTAACGTCGCCGAAGGCCCCGGCGAGAACATCTTCCTCGTCCGTGACGACGTGATCTACACGCCCGGCCTCTCCGAATCCATCCTCGACGGCATCACTCGCGATTCGGTTATCGAGATCGCCCGTGATCTGGGTTACACGGTCAACGATACGGCCTCGCTCTCTCGAGGCGAGCTCAACACGGCCGACGAGCTGTTCTTCACCGGCTCCGCCGCGGAGGTCACGCCCATCCGGAAAGTCGACAACGTCGAAATCGGGAACGGTTCTCGCGGTCCGGTCACCGAGGAGATCCAGCAGAAGTTCTTCGAGGTCGTCGAGCGCCGCACCGACGAGTACGACGAGTGGTTCACCTACATCTAGCGCTACCAGCCTTTTGCGCGGCGTTCGGCCGTTGAAAACGGGACACAACACCTGTCCGATTTGACTCACTCTCACTTGCACTCTCGAGCAACGGCACAAAGCGAAAGGCCGCCCTCAGTCGTCGTCCTGTTCTTTCGCGGCGCGGTCGTCGATCACGTCGATGGGGACGCCGGCGTCCATTCCGCGTTTGTTGCGCTCTGCGTCGCCGAATCCGGCGCTCAGGACTCGAGTGAGCGCTTCCTCGACGTCCTCGTCGAGTTCGGTGATCCGCTCGGATTCGACCTCGATGACGAACCCGGTCGTGATGTTTGGCGAGGTCGGGAGGAAGAGCACTTCGCGGCCGTCGTCGGCCGTCTTGCCGGTCTTGAACGCGGTCATTCGAAGCCCGTTCCACGTCTCGAGTTTGACCGGGGTTTGCAGCGAGTCCTGTTCGCCGAAGGCCGTCTCGGCGGCCATCTTCGAGGCGTTGTAGACGACCCGGAGGCCGGGAACGCGGTTTGCGATATCGTCGACCATCCGTTCGACCAGCCCGCCGACGGTCGTCCGCATCAGGTAGCCAATCGAGAACGTGAGGATGACGAAGACGGTGAGGATGACGACGACGCGGAGGAACTGGGCGAGGTGCTCGCGAGCCTGCTGGGACTGTTCGCCCGTTCCGGTGATGAGCCACTCGAGTGATTCGGCTTCGAAGATAACGCCCGGCGTCACGCCCGCAATGAATCCGTACAGCCAGTAGATGATGTAGAGGGTAACGAGGATGGGACCGAGGACGACGAGGCCGCTGGCGAAGTCCCGTTTCCACGAGGTCATGTGCTCAGACTCACACCACGGGATTATGAGCCCTTCCCTTTTCCTTCCCCTTCCTTCATCGCGTTAGCGCCCGAGGATCGCTCGCACGGCGAACCAGAGGTTCTCCTTTCGTTCCATCACCCGCCGGTAGAAGTACGACTTCCAGCGATTTCCGTAGGGGACGTACTGCCAGACCTCGTACTCGTCAGCGAGGTCGTACTGGGCGTCCTCGCGGACGCCCATCAGCATCTGGATCTCGAAGGGCGTCCCGTGTTCGTCGTGGCACGCGATCGCGTGGTCGATCATCTCGGGGTCGTGGCTGCCGACCGCGATACCCCCCTCGAAGTGTTCGAAGGCGTACGCGAGGAGGTCCTTGTACTCCCGGTTGACCTCGGCTTTGTCTTTGTAGGCGATCGACGCGGGCTCGTCATAGGCACCTTTGACGAACCGGACCTTTCCGGGAACGTCCGCGAGCCGTTCGACGTCCGCACGGGTCCGCTTCAGGTTCGCCTGCACGCAGACGCCGACACCCCCCTCGTGTGCGCGTGCCAGTTCCTCGTAGGCCTCGAGCGTGACGTCGGTCGTCGTGTGATCTTCCATGTCGATCCAGACGAAGACGTCGCGGTCGGCGGCGTGGTCGACGAGCTCGTCGAGAAACTCACGGAAGACCGTCTCGCCGAGGTCGAGACCGAGCTGGGAGGGTTTGACCGAGACGGCGGCCTCGAGGTCGGCGTCGGCGATGTCGTCGATCAGCGTGTGGTAGGCGGCAGCGTCGGCGGCGGCGGGCTCGCGGTCGTCGTAGTGTTCGCCGAGCAGGTTGACCAGCGCCTTGACGTCGCGGTCGTTGAGCCGGCGGACGTGTTCGACGGTCTCCGCCGGCGTCTCCCCCGCGACGAACCGGTTCGCGATGGGTGGAAGCATACCGAACACTTCGAGTGCCAGAGACAAGGGCGTTCGTGATTCGGAAGCGGAGACTCACGCCGAGCGGGAGGGGCGGCGACCGGTCGAAGCCGTCGCCGGAATCGAACCACCCCTCGTTAAGACCGGCGGGACCGTTCGCCCCGATATGGCAGTACTCGAGACAGTCGTGCTCGCGTTCTGGGTGATGTTGCCCGCCTACGTCCCGAACAACGCGGCGGTGCTCGCCGGCGGCGGGAGACCGATCGACGGCGGCCGGACGTGGAACGGAAAGCGCGTCCTCGGGGACGGGAAGACCTGGCGGGGGACCGCCGTCGGAACTGCGGTGGGCGCAGCCCTCGCGCTCGGGCTCAACGCGGTCGCGGGCGACGTGGGCAGTGCGCTCAGCGTCGATCTCCCGACGTTTCCGCTCGCGGTCGTCGTCGCGCTTCCGTTCGGCGCCATGCTCGGGGACATCACCGCCTCGTTTCTCAAACGCCGCACGGGTCGCGAACGCGGGGCCGCGTTCCCCGGCGTCGACCAGCTGGATTTCGTCGTCGTCTCCCTCTTGCTCGCCTTCCTCGTCGCACCCGACTGGTTCCTCGAGACCTTCACGCTGGGCGTGATCGCCGTCATCGTGATCATCACGCCGGTTCTCCACGTCGGGACGAATATGATCGCCTACCAGCTGGGGCTCAAGGACGAGCCCTGGTAGGTCGATCGAGAGCGAGGGTAGAGGTGGGAACGAAAACGAGAACGAGAGCGCGAGGCGAGAACGAGTCGGAACGCCGGGTTCGACAGGCCGGTTCTACAGCGATCTACACCAGAAGCGACAGCACCAGTGCACTCGCCAGCACGAACGCCGGCACGTCGAGTCGCGAAAACGAGAGGTGCGGGAGCGTCGGGTTCCACGAGAAACATCGCGCCTGCATCGCGAGCGCGAGCCGATCCGCACGGGTAAACGCCCGCGACAGCCCGAGGATCCCGATCGTGCTCGCTCGCTCGAGCGCCGACCGTTCGGTCCCCAGCCGTGCGGCCATCGCATCGCGGATCGTCCGCAGATCGCGCTGAAGAACCGGGAGGAACCGGAAGACGAGCGCAACACCAGTGCTGAGCAGCCGACCCGGTTTCCCCGGAATCGTTCGCTGGATCGCGGCTCTCGAGTCGCGGATCGGGGTCGAGCGGACGTACGCGGCGCTCACGAGGAGGACGAGCAGCGCGCGGTAGCTCGCCAGCGCGGGCCCGACTCCATCGCTCGGCTCGACCCACGGCGATCCCAGCGAGACCATCGTGACGAGCGGCCCGGCGGCGAGCACGACGAGCGCGAAGCGATAGGCCCACAGCGTTCGCCACAGGGGGACGCGCGTCGTGACGAGAATCGCGCCGGCCAGGAGAGTAGACGCGACCAGCCCTGCCGGCGTCGTGTGTGCGAGCGCGGCGATCGCGAACCCGATCTGGACGGCGAGCTTCGAGCGCGGGTCGAGTCGGTGGGCGAGCGTGTCGTCGGGTTCGTAGGTCAGCATATCGGTGTCAATATCTGTGTCGTGGTCGCTCCCGTTCGTGCTCTCTCACGGTCTCACCGCTCACCTGTGTCACACGCTTTCAGTTTTGGGACACGGATACCGAACGACTCGAGGCCTTCGAGCGCTCGCTCCGGCGGCGCGTCGACCGCGACGTGCCCGTCTCGCATCGCGATCACGCGGTCGGCGAGTCCGACGACGTCCCGGAGGTCGTGGGTCGCGACGACGATGCCGGTTCCCGACCGGGAGAGGGCCTCGAGTCGTTCGAGGACGGACCGTCGGGCGGGGTCGTCGAGCCCGGTGAACGGTTCGTCGAGGACGAGGTGCGTGGGTTCCATGGCCAGCGCGCCGGCGATGGCGACCCGCGACTGCTCGCCGCCCGACAGTGTATCGATCCGCTCCCCGTCCCGACCGGATAGGTTCACCGCCTCGAGGGCGGCGTCGACCCGTCGTTCGATCTCCTCGCGTGCCAGCCCGAGGTTCTCGGGGCCGAAGGCGACGTCGGCGCCGACGGTCGCGGCGACGAACTGATCGCGGGGGTGCTGGAACACCATTCCGACGCTCGAGCGGGCGGCGATAGGGTGTTCAGCGACGGAGCGGCCGTCGACCAGCACCGTTCCCGAGTCCGGCTCGATGAGGCCGTTGCAGTGGCGCAACAGCGTCGTCTTTCCGCTGCCGTTGGCGCCCGCGAGGACGACGAACTCGCCGTCCGCCAGCGTCAGGGAGACGTCCTCGAGGACGGGGACGTCGTCGAATCCGTACGTGACGCTATCGAACTCGATCACGGACGATCACACCGTGTCGATCGTTCCCGACCGGACGATGACGACCGCGGCGGCCAGCTTGAGGAGGTCGGCGGGAACAAACGGGATCGCGACGGTGACGGCCGCCTCGGAGAGGCTCGTCCCGATGAGCCAGGCGAACCAACTCGTGCCGCCGGCGTAGATGAGGATCAGTCCGGCGGTAAGGCCGACGACGACGATCGGGAGCGGGACGTCGGCGGGATCGCGGAGCGTGAGTCCGCGGTGGACGACGAGCCCGACGACCAGTGCGCCGATCGGGAACGCCCAGAGGAAGCCCGCGGTCGGTTCCGAGAGCAGGACGCCGGGTCCGCCGGTCATGTTGGAAAACACCGGTGCACCGGCTGCGCCGGCGGCCAGATACAGGACGATCGAAGCCCCTCCCCAGAGCGGCCCGAGATACAGTCCGGCGAGGAAGACGACCAGAACCTGAAGCGTCACCGGCGCCGGTGACAACGGGTACGGGATCGTTACGAGCGCGGCAGCGCCCATCAGTGCTGCAAGCAGTGCAGCGCGGGCGAACTGACGGACGACGGTGCCGTCGACGAGATCGACCGATTCGTGTTCGTTCTCCGTGTTCATACGACGACCTGTTTCGTAAACCACGATGAACCTTCGGTTTACGAACGAGGTCGAGACGACGACCCGTCCACACTGACCTCGAGTCGAACGGATCTAAGACCTCACTTCCTGTCAGTTCGTGTGGCAGTCGACGGCGAGTCGATCAGTGTCTCGAGAACGTGTCTCGAGACCGGGTACGGCGACGTACGATCGAGAACTGAGAGTGTGTCTGATGTGCTGTCTGTCCATAATCAGTGATTATCTCTGTTTTTCTAACCGAAACGACCGACTCACCTTATGGACCGAATCGACGCGGCTCACGTGAACGAATGGTACCGGTCAGCTTTCGATTCGGATGGCGACGGACTCTGGTGGGATCGACACGAACGATATCGCGACGGAGACGAGGATCAGGACGAGGACGATCGCGATGAACCGGAGCGCAGCCCTTCTCACGACGCTCGTCGCCGTCGGGATGATCTCGAGTATCGTCGCCTTCCCGCTGCTGTCGGGTGGGGGACTCGGCGCCCTCGGGAGCGACGACGGCGATGGGGACGATGTGCTCGAAAGCGAGGTCGAAGGCGAGGGTGTCGCGTCAGCTTCCACGTCGGCGGACGCGTCAGCATCAGACGACCTCGACCTCGGGCTCGTCCAACTCGAGTCGACCTCGAGCAACCCGGCGGCGTCGCTGTCTCAAGAACACGAAGACGCGGTCGAACAGGGCGTCGACGAGGGGATCGAACTCGTCCAGTCCCAGGGCGTCGACGTGAGCCAAGAACAGCGCACAGCGGCCGTCGAGGGGGCTCTCGAGAGCGTCGCCCAGCACCAGGAGGCGGAGGTCGAACAGGTCCAGTCGGCGGTCAAGGGTGCAACCCACGGCACGCTCGTCCAGGAACAGGACGTCAACGTCTCGCAGGTGCAGGCCGCCGTCGGCGGTGCCTCCGGTGGGGCACTGACTCAGCACCAGAGCGCCAACGCGACCCAGATGCAGAGCGCGTCGTGGGGCGCGAGCCACGGTGCGATCGCCCAGACACAGAAACAGCAGGTAACTGTCGAGCAGGTCCAGATGGCGAGCCACGGGGCCGCCGCAGGTGCCGCCCACGAGGCGGCCGCCAAGGAGACGAAGAAGGTCGGCAAGACTCAGGAGGCTGCACAGGGTGCGGCCTACGGAGCCATCGAACAGTACCAGAAGATCTCGGTCGAACAGCGCCAGCGGATCACGATCGAGCACGTCCAGCACGCGGCGGCCGGGGCCGCCGCCGGTGCGCTCGACGGCGCGACTCTCGAGCAAGACCAACGCGTCGAGGTCGAACAGGAACAGCGCGTCGAGATCGAGCAGTACCAGCGAGTGACGATCAAACAGACTCAGAAAGCGGCGATGGGTGCCGCCGGCGGGGCGCTCGACCAGCGCCAGGAGGTGACCGTCGAGCAGACGCAGGCGGCCGCCCGCGGCGGCGGCAAGGGTTCGTTGGTGCAGCTCCAGCGGATCTCGATCACGCAGATTCAGAAGATCACGATCACGCAGATTCAGGAGGCCTCCTTCGGCGCGGCGAAGGGGTCGATCTATCAGAGTCAGGAGGCGACGGTCGAGCAGATTCAGGCTGCCGCTGAAGGGAGCGCAGGCGGCGTGCTCGTCCAGACGCAGGAGGTCTCGGTCGTCCAGACCCAGTCCGCGGCCGTCGGCGCGGCGAAGGGGGCTGTCGGAATGGCAGTCCAAGAGCAGGTCGTCGAGGTCGAACAGATTCAGGCGGCCGCCCGCGGTGCCGGTGAGGGGTCGGTGACCCAGATTCAGGTCGTCAACGTCGTCCAGGTACAGGTGCTCGCGGAGGGTGCCGCACGGGGCTCGCTCTCCCAGCACCAGACCGCGTCGGTGACCCAGATCCAGTCGGCGGCGAAGGGCTCCTCGCAGGCAACCGCGAAACAGGTCCAGCACCAGCGGATCAGTGTCACGCAGCTCCAGCAACTCTCCGAGGCGACCGCGACCGACACGACGGTCTACGTGGTCGAACAGGAGATCGACGACGAGGCGGAGATCGATGCCTACGCGGACGAGGACGCCGCGGAGAAAGCTCAGGAAACCGAGGAGCGAGAGGGCGAAGCGACGGTGGCGCTCAGCGAGCAGACGAGCGACGGCGACACCGTCGTCGTCGACGCGGCCGATCTCTCCGAGGGCGGCTTCGTCGCGGTCTACGATTCGGGCGTCCTCGAAGGGGAGCCCCTCGAGAGCGTCCGCGGCGTCTCGGCGTACCTCGAGCCCGGCGAGCACGAAGACGTCGAGATCGAACTCGACGAACCGCTCGCGGAGAACGCGACGCTGGTCGCGATGGCACACTTCGATACGACCGGCGACGAGACGTTCCAGTACGTCGAGAGTGACGGCGCGGACGACGATCTGTACGTCGGCGAGGGCGGCGTGCCGGTTTTGGATAGTGCGCTGGTGACGCTCGAGGACGAGGACGAGGTCGAAGACGAACCGGAGCCGGAACCGGAACCCGAAGCGAACCTCTCCGTCACCGACCAGACCGGCGACGGAACTACACTGATGGTCGACGAAGCCAACGCCTCGGTCGACTACTATCTCGCCGCTGAATACGAGGACGAACGCGTCGAGAGCGAGACCTTCGACGCCGGCGAGACGATCGAGAACCACACGTTCGAACTCGAGCCGCCGATCGAGGAGAACACGACCGTCGACGTTTCGGTCGTCGCGGCCGGTGACGGCGTTGACGCCAACGATGACGAGGCCGGTGCGGAGCCCGAGGACGAGGCCGAGGAACTGGTGACGGAGTCGATCGAGTATACGCTCGAGGACGATCCGGAGCTCGAACCCGAAGGAACGCTGAACGTCTCCGATCAGGCGGGCAACGGAACCACGCTCACGGTTGACGAGGCCAACGCCTCGGTCAGTTACGTCGTCGCGGCCGAATACGACGACGAACGCACCGAGAGCGAGGTCTTCGACGCCGGCGAGACGATCGAGAACCATACGCTCGAGCTCGAGCCGCCGATCGAGGAGAACAGGACCGTCGAAGTGACGGTCGAAGCGGCCGACGGGGAGATTGCAGTCGACGGTGAGGCCGAAAACGGCGCGGATACCGACGGTGAGGACGAAACGGACGCCGATCCACTGGCGAGCGAGACGATCGAGTACACGCTCGAGGTCGACGTCGAGACCGAACCGGCGACCGTGGTCTTCGAAGACCAGGAGTCCGACGGGACCGCCGTCACCGTCGAGTCCGTCGGCATTCCCGAGGGCGGCTTCGTCGCGATCTACGACGACAGCGTGCTCGAGGACGCGGAGACGGACGACGTCGTCGTCGACGCCGATGCGACCGATGCGGTCCTCGGCGTCTCCGACTTCCTCGATCCGGACGCGGTCGACGTGGGCACCGAGGACGCGGAGGATGGCGAACACGAGAACGTCACCGTCGACCTCTTCGACGAGGAGAGCGTGCCGGGCGCCGAATTCGACGTAGAGGAACTCGAGGACGGTGAACACACGCTCGTCGCGGTCGTCCACGAGGAGACGACCGGAAACGACGTGTTCGAGTTCGTCGAGAGCGAGGGCACGGCGGACGAGCCGTCTCTCGCCGACGACGAACCGGTCGCCGACGACGCCGTGGTGACCGTCGAACCGGAGCCGCCGGCGGAACCCGCCGTCGAGTTTCTCAACTGCACGGCCGCGGAGATAACCGGTGACGTGAGTCAGGTGCGGTACACGCAGGACTTCTACGCGCCGGAAGGCTTCGGCAACGTCGTCTCGGTCCCCCAGATCCCGTGGGACGAGTTCGCCGACGGCGAGAACGCGACGATCCTCCAGATCGGAGCGGAGAACGACGCCTGGGAACGCGACGACGGGACGCGCGTCGTCCAGATCGCCGAGCAAGGCTCCTTCGGTGAGACCGACGCCGGCACCCAGTCGATCCTGCAGGGCGTCGAGTTCGAGGACGAGGACGGGCTGTTCGGCGAGACCCACACCAATCCCGACGGCGCGGAGTGCATCGATCAGGTCCGACCCGAACTCCCCGATCTCTCCGTCGTGGACGCGGTCCCCGTCGACGGTGAGGACGAAGACGGGATCGAGGTGACCTTCGGCTACGAGAACCCCAACGACGCACCGGTCTTCGTCTCGAGCGCGTTCGTCGAGGGGACGACCGCCGACCAGCCACCCGACGAACTCGAGGTCGGCGAAGAGACGTTCACCGTCGACTGGACGCCCGAGTCCGACGACGAGCAGCTCGTCTGGGAGGTCGGCCTCGAGGACCACGGCTACGACGAGCCGATCTCGGTCGCGACCGACACTGCAGGCGAGATCGCGCCGACCGAACCGGCCGAGTTCACCGTCGACATCACGGGAACGAACTCGCCAGTCGAAGAGGGTGAAACCCTCGAGGTCAGCGCGAATCTCGAGAACGTCGGCGGCGACGGCGATTCCCAGGAGATCACGCTCGCACTCGACGGCACCGTCGTCGACGGGACACAGGTAAGTCTCGAGCCCGGGGAAAGCGAGTCGCTGACGCTGGTCGACGAAACGAGCGAGGGTGACGCCGGTGAGTACACCGCCGAGATCGCCAGCGAGAACGATAGCGACGGGACGCAGGTGACGATCGAAGAAGCCGCCGAACCGGCGTTCTTCGCCGTCACCGACGTCTCGGCACCGGAGAGCGCCGAACCTGGCGAGGAGATTTCAGTCACGGCGACGATCGAGAACGAGGGCGACCTCGAGGACACGACATCGGTGTCACACTTCGTCGACGGCGCGCTCGCCCAGTCGACCGACGTGACGCTGGCCGGCGACGAGGCGGTGCAGGTGACGTTCAGTGCGGTGATTCCGGAGGGGGCGACGGGATCGTCGACGCAGACGGTCGAGACCGAAGACGAGAGTGCGACGGCGACGGTATCGATCCTCGAACCGGACCCGGAGACACCGACGCCGGCGGATACTCCTGAACCCGAGACACCCGATCAGAATTCCGGCGAGGAGCAACCTGCTGAGGAAGCTAACGGTGCAGCATAGCTCGAGTCTTTCGAGTCCACGTTTGTCCGTCCGATCGTGACCGTCTAAGTGGACGAACGCACGGTTCGAGCCGGTCACTGTCTTTCGGTGTCCGGCCAGACCGGTGGGGTCCTGCGGACGATTCGTGACTCGAGGGACGGATTTTGCCTCGAGTGTTCTCGTCTGGTCGATACGGACACAAAAACGAGCGAATCAGAAGACGAGCGAGGTCGTCGTTGTCTGTCTGAACGCTGATTCGAGAACCCTGTTGTCGGATCTCGGACCGCCGATCAGTGCTGGTGACCGGTCGCCTCGCCGAAGGTCACGCCGAAGCGCTCTTCGAACTGGTCCATGATTTCTGCTTCTGCGTCCTCGACGTCGCCTTCGACTCCTTCGCCGTGGTGGACGAGGTGGTGTGCACGGCTCGCGAAGGAGAGAAGCGTGATGTCACCGACGGCTTCGGTCGGTGACTGATCGCCTTCCGAGAGGAGTTCGATCAGCGACGCCGGGATGGTAACGTCGTCGGTGTCGCCGGTCTCCGATTCGATGGTGAACGTGATCGTCTCGACGGAGTCGTCTGCCATACCCACATCTGGTCGGGTGACCCTAAAGGTGCTGTGACTTGTGTCGACGCAGTGAGCGAAGCCGTACACTCGGTGGCGACAGCTCTCCGACCCCCTGTCGTTTATGGCGATCCGGACCGAAGACGCAGGTATGTCCACGGTCGAACTCGAACTCGAGGAAGAGACCGTCGAACGGCTCGACGCGCTCCGCGTCGACGACGAATCCTACGACGAGCTCGTTACTGAACTGATCAACATCTACGAGGCCAGCGAGTATACGATGTTCCACGCCGGTGATTGAGGATCGGTAGCGTCGTCGATTCGATCGTGGTCTCGATACCAGTTCTCGAGAACTCTCCAGTCCCGTGTTCCGCGCTCAACTCTCGGCGGCAGCCTCACGCACTGAATCCCAGCGACCGTTGGACTCGAGTTTTGCCTGTAGTTCCTCGGCGTACTCCCGTGTGAGGGTCTCGGCAGCCTCGCGTTCCTCGTCGTAGGAGCCACCGCCGCTGCCCATGCCGAGTGCGCCCTTGAGCGAGTCGACGATGCCGCCCGACCCCGACCCCGATCCGGCTCCCGACCCCTGGGTCTGGCCGCCCATCGCACCCACCTGCGAGCGGACGTTCTCGAGTTCGGGCAGTATCTGCTCGATCTTCTCGGTGTTGGCGACGATGCGTGCGGCATCGGGGTCCTCGGGGTTCTCGATCTCGAACTCCGTGGCGGTCATGATGAGACTCCACTCCTGGCTCGTAAAGCGGGAGTTGGCGATGCGGGAGTTGAACTCCTGATCGACGGTCATCCGCTCGCCGACGATCCGGTCGGTCCACGAGTTGTCGCTCATACCAGAACGTTTGCGAAGCGAGGGTATCAGGGTTTTCCCCGAAAAGCGGTTTCGTCTGCAGGGTTCACCGCTGGAAGTCGATCGTTGTCAATTCCGTGTTCGAGATTGCCTGTGAAACTCGCGCTTAGTGCAAGGATCCGCGTAACGCGGGCCGCTATCGGGCTGAAATATCAGAAAACGATCCTCTGGGGGCCGGTCACCCCTGGAACGTCCTCTTCAACTCCGTTCACTCCTCCGTCGTTGTGGAGGACGAATCACACAGTTTTGCATCTGGTGCATCCGTCAGGTCATCGTACGGCCCTGCGACAATCGCATCACACTGGTCGACAGCGGATTCGATTCCGCTGTCAGTAATCTGAACTGCGACCGATCGATAGTCGCTCCCCTCGTGGGGACAATCGCCACTCGTCCACGGGATCTGGTGGTCGTATCCGTCCGTTTCGATTCGAATTGTCGCACGATCTCCGGTGAGAACGTCGGCAAACTCGAGTCCTTCTCCACCGTTCACAAGATACGAGTCGTCCACGATGGGCTCATCTGCCTCAACGATGACGGACGTACACCGTGACTGGTCAGTTTGGTTTTCTACATAGATCGAGTGATCCCTGGTAGACTGCTCCAACGGTGTCGAACTTCGCTTCGATTCGTCGTCCGTAGGCGTTTCCGTGATCGAGGGGGTATCGTTCGCACTGTCCGCTCGACCATCAGGAGACGCTGTCGGGTCGTCCTGTCCCGTCCCATCGAGACACCCTGCGCTCGAGGCGGGAAGGGCGAGTGCGACACCGAGAAGGAGTGAGCGGCGGTCCATATTCTGCTCACCGACCGCTCTATAAAATGTCTTCTGGTCGAAAATATAATTCAGTCGGAATCGCTCAATTCACTGCCGATCTCCCCGATGTCGCCCGCATGACTGTCGAAGAGCACACGAATATGGGAGAACCCACGACTGAAGTCGCGGTCGGATGTCACGTCTCGAGTTCCGCCTCCAATCCGTACCCCGCTTCGACGAGTTCTCTCAATCGCTGGACGAATCGCGCAGCGGGCGCGCCGTCGACGACGTCGTGGTCGACCGTCACCGTGAGGCTGAGGTACTCTCGAGGTTCGATCTCTCCGTCGACGAGACCCGGCTTCCGATCGATCCCGCCGACCGTCAACTGGAGTGTGTAGTTCGTCGGACTGATCCCCCAGCCGCCACCCGTGCCGAACATCCCGACGGCGGTTACGGCGACGGTGCCCGCCACGCGTTTCCAGTGACGAGGAGAGACCTGTGGCAGCCGCCACAGCAGCCGCCGAACCGGCCCCGGGAGTCGGAGCCCCAGAGACGCCACTCGCGTCTGCCGTCTATCGTCCGGATCCGTCTGAGCCGTCCGGATTTCGTCGTGAACCGACTCGAGTGATCGCCGATTCGCTCCCCTGATCACGTGTGGAACGCCGACGTGGGACCCTCCGATCTGCCGTTCGACGAGCACGTTCACGTCGACGTCCTCGAACTGAACGAGTCGTCCACGCCAGTCGCGATAGGCCTGCACGTGTGGATGGTCTTCGAGAGCGCGAGCGAGACAGACGACGAGAAACGCGGTGAACGAGGGTTTCTCTCCCGTCTTCGTTTCCAGTGTTCGAATGCGCTGTCTGGCTTCGGTCACGTCGAACTCGACGAGTCCGTGAACGACGCTGCGCCGGCCAGCCATCCGCATGTAGTCGACGGTCCCCCGACGCTGCAACGGAACGGACCCGACCGTCTCTCCCTCGTTAGCCATGGGTGTTATACGTCAACGAGACACATACACCTTCGTCCCACTGTCGCGCTCGTCGACCGATCCACTGCTCGACGTTCGCACCGACGTTCGCACAGCTGGCGATGTCGACGACGTTTCACGGGAGAGGCGGTGTCGTCACCCATCACCGACCCATCGAACCGCCGAACGAAACCCGGCGTCGGTGCTGCGATCGACGTCGAAACGCGAAAACGATTCGACCGAATCGGTCGGTTCAGCGGCGGACGCCGGAACTAGACCGCGCCGCCTTCGAAACTCGTCTCGGCGTGCAGACTGTCCTTCAGCGCGTCGTGGACCTTACACAGCTCGAACGCACGGTCGACGATCTGCTGGCCCTTCTCCTCGTCGACGTCTTCTTCGACGCGGATATCGAAGCTGATCGACTCGAGCTTGTCGTCGTCGTTGAGCTCGCCCGAGACGTCGATCTCGATCGTGCCGAGCTCCTCGACGTCGCGCTGCTGGCCGCCGACGCGCAGGGCGGGGACGTAACAGGAGCTGTAGGCCGCGAGCAGCGCCTCGAGCGTGTCCGGGCCCTCCTCACCCGTGGCGTCGATCGTCGACTCGAAATCGCGGATCTCGTTCGTCGAACTGAATCCCTCCTCGGAGACGGTGGTGACTTCTTTCGCCATTGCGTTCGGACCGTCAACGGGGAGGTGCGTAAACGTTGGTCACCGTCACAATTCTGGCTGGCATCGCCTTCCGTTCGACTCGCTCAGTCGCATCCGACCGTCACGCCCGCTCACAGGTTCGACCGAGCGTTTTTGTCCGTCGACGGCGGAGTCACCATAGGGTGTGATACCACATGTCGAACTCGGCGATCACGGTCGGTGAAGGGATGACACTCGCGTTCGAACTCTCGGCGCTCGAGCGACTCGCAGATCCGAGCGCGGTGTTCGCCGACGCTCGAGAGTGGAGTCGCTACGTCGGCGTCATCTCGAACGACACCGACGCCGTCGAGTCCTACGTGCGAGAACACGACCTCGAACCGGATTTCGACCTCGACGGTCGCGACAAGTGGCTCGCGAGTTCGGAGATCAGACGGGAGACCGAGACGGAGCGACACGTGTTCGTCGGCGCGGGGACGGAAGACCGGCGGATCGCCGAGCACACCGGCTGGGAGTTTATCCCGATCACCGAAGCCGCGGAGAAGGCGGGGTGGACACTCGAGAGCGACCGAGAGAAGCCGAGCCTCCTCGCCCGGATTCGAGCGTGGTTCTCGTGAGTCGTGGTCTCAGTCCTCGTCCTCGTCCTCGTCCTCGTCTCCGTCCCAGCCCCAGTCACAGTGATCGCTCGCGTCCCGGCGTGTCGTCCTGCCGGCCGTGTTTTCCGTTGTGCTCTTCGCTCGCCGCCCGTTCGGTTGTCCTTCCGGTCGATAGTCGCCAGTAACGGTCCAAAAAAGGTCGATCTCGGACGGCGCTACGACGACAGCTCGAACGACTCGTCGCCCTCGAGGACGTGGACGTCGGCGTCACTGCCGGCGTCCGAGACCTTCTCGGCGAACTCCTCGGGATCCTGTTCGATGGGCGGGAACGTATCGTAGTGCATCGGGAAGGCGTGGTCGACGTCGAGCCAGTCGATGGCGATGGCGGCCTGCCACGGCCCCATCGTGAAGTGATCGCCGATCGGGAGTGCAGCCGCGTCGGGCTCGAGGAAGGAGGCGATGACGTCGATCATCTCGGTCATGAGGCCGGTGTCGCCGGCGTGATAGAAGGTCGTGCTGTCCTCGTCGTTTGCGACCTCGGACGGCTCCGTATCCGAGATAACGAAGCCGGCGGGCATGCCGGCGCTGCCGTCGTACTCGGTCATGATGCCGTTGGTGTGGTCGGCGCGGTGCATGGTGACGTAGGCGTCCCCGCACTCGACCGTTCCGCCGATGTTCATGCCCATGCCGCCGACGGCGTCCTCGTAGCCGAACTCCTCCTGACAGTACGAGACGAGTTCCGGCGTCGCGACGAGCGTCGCCTCCGAGAAGGCGCCCGCGTCGGCGATGTGGTCCGCGTGGCCGTGCGTGAGCAACACGTAGTCCGGCGTGTCGACGTCCGACGGCTCGAGGTCCGTCTTCGGGTTGTCGAAGAACGGGTCGATCAACAGGTCCGTTTCTCCGACAGTAACTGACCACGTCGAGTGACCGTGCCAGGTGAGTTGCATAACCGTTCGTCCCTACTCACCTTATATACTAAAACGTACTGTCACCCGGACGTATTGCCCGCTTTTTCGCCCCGTCTGTCACACGCAACGGAGACGATCTCTCGTCGAATCGAGTCGAGAGCGATTCCGTCCATCGCTCTCGACGACCCGACGACCTTTATCGCCGACACGCGAAGATCCGGTATGCTCACACTGGATATCGACCAGTTCATGCTCGAGCTCAAAGACGGCGCGTTCAAGAACGTCGGCCCGGCGACCAAATCGGCGTCGGTCAAACTGTTCGACGTCGAGGAGGCCGAGGCCCGCGAGTTCGGTGACAAACGCGTCAAACTCGTCTTCGAGGACGACGACGGCAACGAGGTACAGGTCGCGCTCTTTCCGGAGGACGTTCGCAAGATTATGAGGGACGTAGAGGCGCTCGAGGACGATTCGCCGGTTTTCGAGTAGCTCGGCGAAGATAGACGCCGTCAGCCGGTATCGTCGGTTTCGGTACCACTCGCGTACGGCGCCTCGGCCAATCGCCCATCGATCACTGCGAGCGGACGCAACTCGCCGACGGTGACGTCGGGACGATCTCGGAGGTCGCGTGCGACCGGCTCGGAGACGACCAGTTCGTCCGGATGCATCGTATTCTGGATACGGGCGAATCGCAGGTCTCCGGGGTCGTCGACGCCGGTCGTCGAACACGAGAGCAACAGCGCCGTCTCGTCGTCCGGAACGACGAACGGCAGTTTCGCCCGATTCGGCTCGCCGCTGGTGACGATGTTGACGTACATGTCCTCGAGAGCGAGCTCCTCGAGGACGTCCCGGTGGACGAAATCCGCCAGGCCGATGCCGAGTGCGTTGCCGTGCGAGGCCGGGGTTATCGATCGTGCGTAGATTCGCGTGATCGCGGGCCGGTCGGGTTCGCTCTCGCCGTGGAACTGCATCCGCCCGACGACGTTGGTGTCCATCCCGGTGCCGCTGACGTCCTTGCCCAGTTCGTCGAGGACGAGCAGATCGAGGTCGTCGACCGGCAGCGTCGGTAACGTCTCGCGGGCTCGCTCGAGGAGTTCGGGTTCGCGCTCGAGGATCCGGTCGGCGGCGACCCCCTCGATGTGTGCGGCGCGGTCGCGGGCGTTTTCGATCAGGGCGACACCGCCGACGATCGGGAGCGCCGAGAACAGGATCGCGGCGCGTTCCCGGATGACCTCGCTGAAGTCTCCGGCGAGCCCAGCGTTGTGAAGTGACTCGGCGCCGCGGTGTTTCCCGAGCCCGACGACGGCCATCTTGCAGAGCCCGCTCTCGACGGGGCCCGTGAAGTCGGTGTGGGGTTTGACCCGGTTCGCCAACAGGATCGCGTCGGCGTCGGTCGCATCCTGTGCGGCGTACACCGGCCGCTCGAGGGTGTCGCTCCCGACTTGGTCGACGGTCATGGAGGTCCGAATCTCGCAGCCGAGCGACGCTTCGGTGACGCCGAGCGCCGCGAGCGTCTCGCGCTGGCCCGCCGCCGTGGCCCCGCCGTGGCTTCCCATTGCGGCGACGACGAACGGCTCGAGACCGCGGTCCTGAAGCACCGAAACGGTCGTCTCGAGCACGTTCGGCATGTCGTGAATCCCGCGGCTTCCGGCGGTGATCGCGACCGACGAGCCCGGTTCGAGGTCCTCGAGGCCGGTGATATCGTCGATCGCGCTCCGCGTCGCCGCGGCCACGTCGTCGACCGTCTCCGGCTCTCGGTGCCGTCTCGCGACCGCAACTCGCGGGAGGTCCTCGAGGGTGGCGTCGGTCGCCGCCTGCAACGCCGCTGCCGACGGGACGTCGAACTCGGTCATCGCGCACCTCGCCGGGCGGCCATGTCGGTCGCGACCGACACCGCCTGGAGCAGACTGCGTTCGGAGGCGATTCCCTCGCCGGCGATGTCGAAAGCGGTCCCGTGGTCGACGCTGGTTCGGAGTATCGGGAGGCCGACGGTGACGTTGACGCCGCTGACGGTCGCGTCCGCGTTCGTATTCGACTCGCCGTTTTCGCCGTCACCATCACCCTCACTGCCATCGCCCCCACCCGAGAACCCGAGCATCTTGATCGGAATGTGTCCCTGGTCGTGGTACATCGAGACCACGCAGTCGTACGCACCACGGGCGGCCGCGACGTAGACCGTGTCGGGCGACTCCGGACCGCGGGCATCGATCCCCTCCTCGCGTGCCGCGACGACGGCGGGTTCGATCTCCCGGGCTTCCGTCTCGCCGAGGACCCCGCCGTCGCTGGCGTGGGGGTTCAGCCCCGCGACGCCGATCGTCGGCTCGTCGACGCCGAGTTCGACCAGCGCGTCGTCGGTCACCCGGATCGTCTCGAGGACCGAGTCGGTCGTGACGAGGTCACAGGCCTCTCGAAGTGGAACGTGCGTGCTCACGTGAGTTACCCGCAGGTCGCCTTCGATCAGCATCATCGAGTACGACTCCGTGCCGGTGTAGTCGGCGAGCATCCCCGTGTGCCCGGCGTACTCGCTGCCGGCGCGTTTCGTCGCCTGCTTGTTGATCGGCGCGGTCGTGATCGCGTCGATCGATCCCTCCCGTGCGAGTTCGATCGCCCGCTCGACGTACTCGAGACTCGCCTGCCCGTAGGCCTCGCGGACCACGCCGTACTCGAGGCTCTCGGGATCGACGTTCGCGAGGTCGAGAACCGGGATCGCGTCTGCATCCGTGACTGCTTCGTCGACGGAATCGACCGCGACGACCCGACGTTCGCCCGCGAGCCCGCAGTTCTCGATCGCAGCGCGCAGGACGGCCGCATCGCCGATCACGACCGGTCGCACGCGGTCGTCCGCGAGGAGTTTCGGGTATCCCTTCGCGATGATCTCCGCGCCGATTCCGGCCGGATCGCCCATCGTAATGGCGACGGTGTGTGTGTCCACGTCCATGTTACTGTCTGTCGTCCTCCCGAAGGCGGCTCAGACTGTTAACGATTGCCGACTCGCCGCCGAAGCCGCCCGCTTTCGTGACGATCGTCGTTCCCGCAATCGGTCCGGTCTCCAGACGACCCACTGGAATGCCGTCCTCGATCTCTTCGCCGGTCAACGCGACCGACGAGGCCTCGAGCGCCTCGCAGACGGCGACCGTGACGTCGCCGCCGGTCGAGAACAGGCCCGCTGGTGGCTGGACGTCGACCGCTGCGCGCCCAGCGCGGGCCAGCGCCCGTTTCACGCGCACTCGAACCTGACTCCGATCGAGCCCCTCGCGGCGTCCGATCTCGAGTGTCTCCTCGAGATCCGGGTTCGACCGTGCGCCGGTGAGGACCGCGATCTCGCCCGCTGCGAGTCGCTTACCGGCGCGTGTCCCCGCCTCCTGGCCCGCTGTCGTTGGTGACTCGAGGACGTCGCTTGGCTCGAGAGCGATGACCGTCGCGTCGGGAACCCGATCGAGTTGGGCCAGCGTGCGGTCGTTGACGCTGCCGACGATCCCGAGCGCGCCGGTTTTGCGGGTAGTGTTCGGAGCGCTCGCCAGCTTCCTCCCCCGTCGAGCGTCGGTTTCACGGCCGTCTCCGGGAACGGTGACGTATCTCGCAAGCCCACCGCTGCCCGCGTAGACGACGCGTTCGTCACAGCGGGCCGCCGCGTCGGCGATCGCCGCGAGGTGGCTCGAGCGAGTCGCGTCGAACGACAGAACGCGCGCCCCCTCTCGCCCGGCTGCATCTCGGACGACTGCGGCGAGCGCTTCTACCCCGTTCGAGACGTCCTCGAGGGGAACGTGGTCGACCGGGTACCGCGACGCCGCCAACAGCGTCGGGAGGTGTGCAGTCGTCGGTCCGTTCTCGTCGTCTGCGTACTCGGTCTCCGAGAGGGGGACGCCGTCGACGGTGTGAATCCCGTCTCGCGTCACGCGACCGGCGGCCGGAAACGCCGGAGCGACAACGGCCAGCGCGGCGTCCGTCGCGTCGATCGTCGCCTCGAGTTCCGCGACGACGTTTCCGCGGAGCGTCGAATCGACCTTCTTGTAGACGAGCGTCGACTCGTCGGCGTCGGCGACCGACACCGCGCGCACCACCCGTTCACGGGCCGTCGGGGCGTCGGCGTACCGGGTTTCGGTGGTGACGGCGACCACGGCTGCGGTCGCGGTCGGAGTCTGGCGGTCGGTATCGCCCTCGTGTTGCCATCGTGCGTCAACGTTTTCGTCAGCGTCGGGCGGCCGTCTCGAGATCCGGACGGTCGTCTCGAGTCCGCTGGCGGCGAACTGGTGTCCGGTATCCATCGCGCCGGTGAGGTCGTCGGCCACGATCAGCGCGTTCATCTGGCCACACTTTCGAGACCGACAGTATATATTGTGGGCTGTCGGTCAGTGTGTCGGGTCCGTCGGACGCCTCGATCGGGACAGCCGACAGTCCGAACGAGAACGGATCGGCGATCGAACGATCGATTCGAACCGACGGCAGCCGAACTCGATATCATTCGCCTTTCACGTTCGGGGATGGCGGGAAGAATCTGCCGATATGGGCCTTCTTCTCCCGTCTCTGTACGTTTCGAGAGCGAGATTGTCGTCGATACTCCTCGTCAGCGCGTTTCGACAACCGTTTTAGGGCGAAACTGCTTGTGTCGAATAGATGGGTAACTGTATCATCTGCGGCAAGCCAGTTGACGGCTTGGTCTGCAAGAGTCACGAGGAGGACGTCCTCTTCGAATTCGACGGCACGTCTCCCTCACAGCTCACTCCCGAGCGCTACTACCGGGGGACCGTCGACGGCTACGCCGACTTCGGCGTCTTCGTCGACATCGGCGACCACGTCACCGGCTTGTTGCACCGAAGCGAACTCGACCGACGCCTCGAGAGTCTCGACTGGGACGAAGGCGACGCGGTCTACGTACAGGTATTGGACGTCAGAGACAACGGCAACGTCGACCTCGGCTGGTCGATCCGCCAGCGCGAACGCGAGTTCCGCGGCAAGCTGATCGATACGCCCGACGGGGAGCAGTTCCCGGAAGAGGCCGACGAAAGCGGGGACGAGGCCGAGGCCGAGACTGGCTCCACCGACTCGAGTCAGAGCCAGTCCGACACCGCCTCGAACGAACCCGCTGCCGACGAACCGGTCGCCAACGGTGGCGACAAGACGGCCGGCGGCGCACAGCAGTACGCTGAGTCCGGATCCGACTCCGAACCCGAGCCAACAGAGCCAACGGAGGGCACGGATACCGACGCTGACGCGCAGGCCGATCCGGGCATCGAAACCGAAACCGAGCCCGCGCTCAACCGGACCACCGTCGACACGCTCCTCGAGCAAGTCGGCGCCATCGTCCGACTCGAGGGCGAGATCACGAGCGTTCGACAGACCAGCGGCCCCACGGTGTTCGAACTCCGTGACGAGACCGGAACCGTCGAATGTGCCGCATTCGAGGAAGCCGGCGTTCGCGCCTATCCCGACGTCGAGGTCGAGGACCTCGTCGCCCTCGAGGGCGAAGTCGAGAAACGCCACGGCGACCTGCAAGTCGAGACCGAGACGCTCGAGATCCTCGACGGTGACGAGCACGAGACCGTCGAGACGCGACTCGCGGACGCGATCGAACAGGAAGCGCGTCCGGACAGCGTCGACTTGCTGGCCGACCACGACGCCGTCGACGCCGTCCACGACGAGATCGTCGAGGCCGCGACGACCGTCCGCCGTGCGGTGATGGAAGCGCGCCCGATCGTCGTCCGCCACAGCGCGACCGCCGACGGCTACGTCGCCGGCGCCGCGATCGAACGCGCCGTCCTCCCGCTCATCCGGGAGAAACACACCCGCGACGACGCCGAGTACCACTACTTCGAGCGCCGTCCGCTCGACGGCCAGGTCTACGACATGGACGCCGCGACCGGCGACGTCACCTCGATGTTGCAAGCCCGTGACCGACACGGCGAACAGCTTCCGCTCGTCATCCTCGTCGACGCCGGTGCAACCGTCGAATCCACGGACGGCTACGACTTGCTCGAACTCTACGATGCGGATCGACTGGTGATCGACGACAGTCGCGCCGACGCCGAGATCGCAGACGCCGTCTCCGTCGCCGTCAGTCCCTCGCTGGTCGACGCCGACGTCTCGGACGTCACCTCGAGTGCGCTCGCCGCGAACGTCGCCGCCCACGTCAACGACGACGTCCGTGCGGACCTCACACACCTGCCCGCAGTCAGTTACTGGGAGGCGGCTCCCGACGCCTACACCGAGATCGCCACCGAGGCTGGCTACGACGAGACCGCGGTCTCCGAACGCCGCGAAGCCGTCGCGCTCGAGGCCCACTACCAGTCTTACAGCGACAAGCGCGAACTCGTCATCGACTTGCTGTTCGACGACAGCGGCGACCTCGCCGGCCACGTCTCCGAGCAGTTCCGGGACAAACTCGAGACCGAACTCGAGACCGCCCGCCAGAACCTGGTGACGCGGTCGGCCGGTGACCTCTCCGTCGCCGTCCTCGACACCGACGCGTTCACGCATCGGTTCGACTTCCCGCCGACCGAACTCCTGCTCGATGCGCTGTTCCGTCGCGAACGCGACGAGGGGACGTTCGTCACGGTCGGACTGGACGACGACGAACTCCACGTCCGCGCGACCGAGCCCGTCGACGTCCGTGCGCTCGGCGAGTCCATCGCCGAAGCCGTTCCGGACGCCGGGACCCGTGTCGTCGGTGGCCGCGACGGTCACGTCGAGTTCCTCACCGGCGAGCGCGATGCCGTCCTCGAGGCCGCACTCGAAGCGCTCAGCGAGACGCTCGCGTAGAACCGACCACCAGTTCCTGCTGTTCTGTAGACACCGACAATCCGACGAGTGAAATCTCGGCTGCTCCACCGTCGAGAGTCGAGAGAAACAACTTTCCCTGTGACCTTCGCAGTGTGACATATGAGCGACGATCCGGCGACGCGGTTGCGCGAGAACGCCACGGAGATCGCGTCGACCGTGGTGACCGGTGTCTGGCTCGCCGCACTGCTCTCCGGGCAGTCGTGGTGGCTGGGGGCCTTGCTGTTCGGCTACATCGTCGTCGTCCCGGTCGTTGCGTTGCTGTACGGCGACGAGGAGGACAGACGGGAGTGGTGGGACGACTGGTGGGGTGAGGAGTCGGAGGACGACTGGTGGGGCGAGGAATCGACCGCAGAATCGAAGACTGGGTCGGACACCCCATCGCACGACGACTCGAGGGCGACGTCCGCACCGGAATCGGCACCGACGGCACCGTCTCGCAATCGAGACGCCCTCGAGACCCTCCGCGACCGGTACGCCCGCGGCGATCTGACCGACGACCAGTTCGAACGCAAACTGGAGCGATTGCTCGAGACGGACACGCTCGAGAACGCCGACGAGTGGGTTCGAAGCGGACGGGAAGAGCGCGAGCGACGCGAGCGTGAACCCGATTCCGAAGGGAGGGTGTCCGAGTACGGACGCGAACGCGAACGGAAACGTGATCGTGAGTACGAACACGAATACGAGTGACGCCGGTCGTTCGGATCGTTGCAGTACCCGACGTTCGCTGCCGATTCTACGAT
This sequence comes from Natronoglomus mannanivorans, assembly GCA_025517485.1. Classification (GTDB taxonomy): domain Archaea; phylum Halobacteriota; class Halobacteria; order Halobacteriales; family Natrialbaceae; genus Halomontanus; species Halomontanus mannanivorans. The sequence continues at coordinate 199,490 of JAOPKB010000004.1, forward strand.
TCTACCGGTACCGAATCTGATCGAAGCGTCTCGAACGTTCGTGTGACCCACTCGCGAGCCGTCGCCGCGTCGGTGTCGACGAACACGCGTAGCGTTCCGGTCGTCTCGTCGTAACCCCCGATTCCCACGCGGTCGTCGACGATCACGAGTCCGTAGGGAACGCGGTCTCTGGTACACACGGTCAATCGCTCGTCGGCGAGTGCTTCCTCGAACTGCGTTCCACCCACTCTCTGCAGCCGGTCTACCGACTCGGCGAGTGCGACGAGTTCCACTCGCCGATCGTCGAACAGTCCGCCGATCGAGTCGTCACCGGTCGGCGGGAGCATGTTGGTGACGTTGACCCCGCGGAGGCTCTCGCTTCCGTCGATGAGAGCCAACACGCGAGCGACCGGGGCGTACGGATCCGCGGGCGTCGCGACGGTGACCGTCGCGTCCGAGAACGGTTCGACGACGAACTCGCGGTGATCCTCACAGACGTACTCGAAGAGCGGGTCGAGCCGGGCAGCCGTCTCGACGTAGCGTGCAAACCGAAGCACGCCGTACGCGACCACCGTTCCGAGCCCCGTCAACCGGTATCGGTCGTCGACGCGCTCGCCGTAGCCCGTCTCCTCGAGCCAGCGAACCATTCGGTGAGCCGTCGCCCGCGACACGCCGAGGGCGGTCTCGAGATCACGACGGTCCAGTGGACTCGAGAGCAGCGCCCGGAGGAGCGGACCGTGACGAATCACATCGAGCAGTTCGTCCGTGTCGGGGCTGCGTTCGGACCACTCCTGTCGCTCGTTCTCCCGCCCGAGTTGCAGTTCGTACTGGAGCAGCTCGTCGAATATCGTGTGGTCCATGGTGTGTATTGTGTGTGGTGTGTTACCATACGTACGCCTCGCAGTACGATAACCATGTCTCACGAACTGAAACGCGTCTCACCACCCGAGACGGCGCTCAGAAATTACGTATAGGTCGATTCGAATCCTCTCCTCACCTATGGGAACGACCACACACCCCGACCGAAATCAGGAAGCGACCGACGCCGTCCTCGAGTCGCTGCTCGAGGCCGCGGAACACACGCTGACGATGGACGCGATCTACGTCGGCCATCGACTCGGGTACTACGACGCGCTCTGGCGGTCGGGTCCGATCACCGCGGCCGAACTGGCCGCCGAGACGGAGACCAACGAGCGCTACGCCCGCGAGTGGCTCGAGCACGGAACCGTCGTCGGGCTCCTCGAGTGTGAGAATCCGGCGGCCAGCGGTGACGACCGCCGATACGATCTGCCCGAGAGCGCCGTCGAGGTGTTCTGTGACCCCGACAGCGAGAACTATCTCGCGCCGATCGCGAGTCTCGTCGTCGGCGTCGGCCGGCCGATCGAGGACGTCCTCGAGGCGTTCCGAACCGGCGGCGGCGTCCCGTTCGAGGCCTACGGCGATCCGCTACGCGAGGGACAGGCCGCGATGAACCGTCCCGGATTCCTCCACCAGCTCGGCCCCGACTGGCTGGCGTCGATTCCCGACGTCGACGCGCGCCTCCGCGAGGGTGGGCGCGTCGCGGATATCGGCTGTGGCCACGGCTGGTCCAGTATCGGCCTCGCCCGCCACTACCCCGACGTAACCGTCGACGGGGTCGATCTCGACCGGGCGTCGATCGAACGCGCACGCGAGAACGCGATCGACGACGGGCTCGAGGATCGGGTTCGGTTCCACCACCGCGACGCGGCCGACCTCGAGACCGGACGCGACGGCGAGTACGACCTCGCGATGGCTCTGGAGTGCGTCCACGACCTCTCCGATCCGGTCGGCGTACTCGAGACGATGCGACGGCTCGTCGGCGAGGACGGGACCGTTCTGGTCGTCGACGAACGGACGAGCGAGACGTTCACGCCGCAGGGAAACGAGATCGAAGCGCTATTGTACGGATTCAGCGTCTTGCACTGCCTGCCAGCTGGCATGGCCGACCGTCCGTCGGCGGAGACGGGAACGGTCATGCGCGAGTCGACGCTGCGAGCGTACGCGACCGACGCAGGATTCGAGACGGTGGAGGTGCTCCCGATCGAGCACTTCTTCTTCCGGTTCTACCGGCTGGTGCCGTGACGCTCCGTCGGCGCGATGATCGGCCCAGCGCGTGGCCGGTGTCCCCGAGCGGTCGCTCGAGACGGCGACCAGAACGAACGCCGACGAGTGGGCTCGAAGCGAGCGGGACACGTCGCGATCGTCGACGAGGCCGTGCGAACTGACTCGAGATCGTACGACGTTTGCCACTATCCAAGCACCGAAACCAGTCCTAGCGAAAGGACGGATGATTAATGACGAAACGGACGACGCGACGGCGATTCGGTCTGGGTCTCGTCGCCACCTCGGCGATCCTGGGAGTCGGCGGCTGTCTCGGACGCGACGACGACCACGACCACGACGGAGCGTACACGCTCGTACTCTTCGACCGAAACGCTGACGAATCGGTCGCCGACTACCACGGCCACTGGCACGGCGCACTCCCGTCAGTAGCCGTGGGAGAACACCTCTCTGTCGGTGCCGACTTCGAAGACGACGATGGTGACGAGGTCAAGCTCGGTGAGGACGCGTACCAGTTCGACGCTCGCGTCGCGGACGATACCGGGATTCTCGAGACGGAGTCTCACGGCGATCACGTGCATCTTCACGGTGCGTCTCCGGGAACGGCCGCAGTTACCTTCCAGTTGCGCCACGACGGCGACCTCGAGTGGGAGACGGGAGAGCCGATCGAGCTCGACGTGGTCGACGAGTGAGCCGACGGTGTCCGTATCGGTCGACCGTTCGCGTTCCGTCTCGGCTTCACTCTCGAGTCGTCTTCGAGGCCGACAGAGCGACACCCTTATTCGCCGGAATCGACCACTAGCGGCTAACGCGGAATGAGCACCGAGACCCCGGACCCAACGGAAACCGAGGCATTCGAGCGAGTCTGTGAGACCCTCGTCGATCGAATCCTCGCGGGCGAGATCGAGAAGGACGACGTCGAGAGTGCCAAACTCGAGGCCTGTTCGGAGCACTCGGCACCGAAAGTGCCGAAGAACTCCGAGATCCTCGACTACGCACCACAGGAGCGCCGCGAGGAACTCGAGGCGGTACTCCAGCGCAAGCCAGTGCGGACGGCGTCGGGGGTCTCGCCGATCGCGATCATGACCAGTCCGGAACGGTGCCCCCACGGGAAGTGTCTGTACTGTCCCGGAGGTCCCGACTCCGAGTTCTCCTCCTCGCAGAGTTACACCGGGGAGGAACCCGCCGCCGCCCGCGGCGTCCAGAACGACTACGATCCCTACGGACAGGTCACACTTCGACTCGAGCAACTCCGGGAGATCGGCCACCCCGTCGACAAGGCCGAACTCATCCTGATGGGCGGGACGATGACCGCTCGCAGTCACGACTATCAGGAGTGGTTCGTCAAGCGAGCCCTCGAGGCGATGAACGATTACGACGTCGACAAGGAACCCGAACCCGCCGAGGGCGTCAGTTTCGCGGAGGACCCCGAGGAGTACGAGTGGAAGTATCTCGAGGACGTGATCGCCGAAAACGAGACCGCGGACGTCCGAAACATCGGGACGACCTTCGAGACCAAACCCGACTGGTGTGACCCCGAACAGATCGACCGGATGCTCGACCTCGGCGGGACAAAGGTAGAGGTCGGCGTTCAGACCACCTACGAGCGGATCAACCGGGAGATGCACCGCGGTCACGGCGTCAAGGAGTCGATCGACGCCAACCGTCGCCTGCGCGACTCGGCGTTCAAGGTCGGCTTCCACATGATGCCCGGCCAGCCCGGAATGAGCATGGAGATGTGTCTCGAGGACTTTCGAGAACTCTTCGAGAACGAACAGTGGCGTCCCGACTATCTGAAGATCTATCCGACGCTGATCGTCCGCGGGACGGCGACCTACGACTGGTGGCACCAGGGCGAGTACGACCCGTTGACCAACGAGGAAGCCGCCGAACTCGTCGCGGAGATCAAGTCGATGATCCCCCGTTACACCCGCCTCCAGCGCGTCCAGCGGGACATTCCGGCGGACTTCATCGACGCCGGCGTCTGGAAGTCGAACCTGCGCCAGCTGGCCCGACAGCGCATGGACGACCACGGCTGGACCTGCGACTGCGTCCGGTGTCGCGAAGCCGGGATGAACGACGAGGAACCCGAGAACGTCGAACTCGACGTGATGACCTACGAGGTCTGTGGCGGCACGGAACACTTCATCTCGTTCGAGGACTTCGAGAAGGACCTCCTGGTCGGGTTCTGTCGGTTGCGGTTCCCGAATACGCCGGTGCGACCCGAACTCGAGAACGCTGCGCTCGTCCGAGAGCTGCACGTCTACGGGACCGAAGTTACCGTTGGTGAGGAAAGCGAGAGCGGCCAGCACCAGCACAGCGGCTACGGTCGTCGGCTGATGGCCCGCGCCGAAAAACTCGCGGCCGACGCGGGATACGACAAACTGAGCGTCATCTCGGGAATCGGCGCTCGGGAGTACTATCGGAACAAACTCGGCTATCATCAGGACGGGCCGTACGTGAGCAAGCGTCTCTGATCGGCTCGCCTCGTCCCTCCCGACACCTTCCCAAACGCGAAAATTTTATCCCTGTTGTGGGGGAATTAACGTCCGCCGACGGACGTCGGTACCGCTGTCGGAACCCCCACGACGACAGCGGTTTCGAGTTCGAGTTCGAGTTCGAAATCGACGTCTCGATTCTAAGCGAGCGCTCGCCGCGTCTCGGCGTACTCTCTGTCCGGAACTCTGGGCGGACCTCGTCGGCCGACTACGACGTCACCGTTCTCAACTCGATCGCTGTCCCGAGACGTACACGATACCGAAGAGTTCAGACGCGAGTCGAGGATCATCGAGCGGTCGAAGCTCGAGTCGCGCGTCGGCCGGTGAACCACCCGTTCCGAGGACGAGCGAGCTGTCGGCCGACACTGGATCGCTCTCGGTATCGGTACTGGCGTCGGAGACGAACTGCTCGAGCGACGCGAGCGTGTCGTCGTCGGTCGACTCGTCGACGATCGCCGTCCAAGGCCGTCCGATCAGTGCGCTTCGTTCGGAGCCGACTGCCGCGGCGAGTCCGTCGGTCACGTCGACGATCGTCCCGTCGTCGACGACGAGTGCGCCATCGGCGAGCGATTCGACGATCGCCTCGAGGCGTCGACGAGTGCGCTCGTTCCGTCGTTGCTCGCTCAGGTCCCGCAGAATGACCTGGACGGCCGGCTCGCCGTCGAACCTGATTGGAGTTCCGATCGCTTCGACGGGACGACGATCCGCCGTCGGTTCGAGATTGGGATCGGACCCGAGCCCGGACTCGAGTTGGAGATCGATATCGAGATCGAACTCGATCCAGTGTTGGGGTGTCTCACCACAGCTCACGTTCTCGATTCGGTCGGCGACCCGATTCCGATCGTCCGGCGCGACACACGAGAGGGCCGGTCGTCCCTCGAGGTCGTCGGGAGCCGCGTCGACGATCGCTGCGGCGGCATCGTTCACGTAGACGAGTGTCCCCTCGCGGTGGACGACGATGCCGATCGGGAGTCGGTCGACGAGACGTCGATACCGTTGTTCGCTTTCGGTCTGGGCCATCTGGGCCCGCTGGCGGTCGACGGCGTTTTCGATTCGGTTGGCGAGCATCGCGTACTGTTCCGTTCCCGGCTGTTTCTGGAGGTAATCCGTGACGCCGGCGGAGATCGCTTCGCTGGCGATCTCTTCGCTTCCCTTCCCCGTAAAGAGGATGAACGGTAGTTCGTATCCCTCGCCTCGAACGGTCTCGAGGAACTCGAGGCCGTCCAGATCGGGCATCTCGTAGTCGCTGACGATACAGTCGACCGTCTCGTCTGCAACTTGTGCGACCGCGTCGGGTGCACTCGTTGCTGTCGTGACGGTAATTTCGTCGTGTTCGCGTTCCAGAAACGTTGCTGTCAGGTCGAGCAGCGCCGGATCGTCGTCGACGTGCAGGACCGATATCCCCCCGGACATAATCGATACCAGCGCCCGGAGGCCAAATAGCTATTGCCACTGGATACACAGGTGAACTTCGCTCGCGATCCTCACCGACGGTGCGCAAACGCGGATCAGACGACCAGGACGGTATCGACGACGAGCATGATCGCGAATCCACAGACGAACGTCGCCGTGGCGGTGTCGGCGTACCCGTGGCCGTGACTCGAGGGGACCAGTTCGCGGAAGACGACGGCGATCATCGCGCCCGCGGCGAAGCCGGCGGCGATCGGGAAGAGCCCGGAGACGACGCCGACGAGTGCGAAGCCCGCTGCAGCGGCGATCGGTTCCGGAACGCCACCCGAGAGCGTGGTGTAGAGGATCGTCTTCGGCTTCGAGACGCCCGCACGAACCGCGGGGACGGCCATCGCGAAGCCGTCGGGGACGTTCTGGACGGCGATGGCCGTGGCGATCGCGAGTCCGAGCCCCGTCTCGCCACTGGCGAAGGCGATGCCCACGGCGAGTCCTTCGGGCACGTTGTGGATCGTGACCGCGCTGCCGACGAGCGCGGCTCGGCGGAGGTCCTCCTGTCGTGTTTCGGTGTCCGTGTCGTGGTCGTGATCGCGTTGGTGGTCGCGTTCGTGGTCGTCGTCTCCGCTCTCGCTACGACTCTTACCCTCACTATCGCCTCCGGCAGCTCGCTCCGCCAGCGGAGACACCTCGAGACGCGATCCGGACACAGCCGCGGTCCCTTCGAGACGCTGGCCGCGGAACTTGAGGTGGACGTGCGGAAGGACGGCGTTGGCTGCGAGTAGGAAGCCGCCGCCGAGCAGAACGCCGGCGACGACCTCGTAGGGCGACCCCAGCTCGAGGCCGGGGACGACGAGCGCGAAGACGGCCGCGCCGACCATGATTCCGGCGGCGAGACCGAGTGCGCCGTCGTAGACGCGGTGGCTCACCCTGTCGGTCACAAGCGTCGGGAGCGCGCCGAGACCGGTCGCACAGCCCGCGAGGAGGGCGATACCCATCACCTCGAGAAGAGAGACCATTACGTAGCCGGTCTCGACTCAGTCGCCTAAAGGTACTGCATCGGCGGCGCAGTGTGTTCCGTCGCTCTCGCCTCTACCAGAGCGACACGCCTTTTTGATCGGACCGGGCAGTGTACGTATGGATCCAAAGCGGGAACTCACCAGCGTCGACCTCGCTGCCCTCGTTCGGGAATTCGGGACCTACGAGGGGTCGAAGGTCGACAAGGCCTATCTCTACGGCGACGATCTCCTGCGGCTGAAGATGCGCGACTTCGATCGCGGGCGCGTCGAACTGCTGATCGAAGTCGGCGAACGAAAACGCGCACACACCGTCGCTCCCGAGCGCGTCCCCGACGCTCCCGGCCGCCCGCCGCAGTTCGCGATGATGCTTCGCAACCGGCTCTCGGGGGCCGACTTCGCCGGCGTCGAACAGTTCGAGTTCGACCGCATCCTCGAGTTCGTCTTCGAGCGCGAGGACGGGACGACGAGAATTATCGCCGAGCTGTTCGGACAGGGCAACATCGCGATCACCGACGGGGAGTACGAGGTCATCGACTGTCTCGAGACCGTCCGCCTGAAGTCCCGGACGGTCGTTCCCGGCTCTCGTTACGAGTTCCCCGACTCGCGGCTCAACCCGCTGACCGTCTCGCGGGAGGTCTTCGACCACGAGATGGACGACTCCGATACGGACGTCGTGCGCACGCTGGCGACCCAGCTCAACTTCGGGGGTCTCTACGCCGAAGAGCTCTGTACTCGTGCGGGTGTCGAGAAGGCGATGGACATCGAAGACGCCGGCGAAGACGAGTACGACCGGCTCTACGAGGCGATCGACCGGCTCGCGATCGATCTCCGGAACGGGAACTTCGAGCCGCGACTCTATCTCGAGGGTGGTGACGACGATGACGGCGAAGAGGGGGAGGAGGATGGGACCGACACGCCAACTCGCGTCGTCGACGTGACGCCGTTCCCGCTCGAGGAGCGGACCGAACTCGCCGCGGAACCGTTCGAGACGTTCACGGCGGCGCTGGACGACTACTTCTTCCGACTCGAACTCTCGGATTCGAGCGAGGAAACGGACCCGACCGACCAGACGCCGGACTTCGAGGAGCAGATCGCCAAACACCAGCGGATCATCGATCAGCAGGAGGGGGCGATCGAGGGGTTCGAGCAGCAGGCCGAGGCTGAACGCGAACGAGCCGAGTTGCTGTACGCCAATTACGGACTTGTCGACGACATCCTCTCGACGGTCCAGCGCGCCCGCGACGACGATACGCCGTGGGACGAGATCGCCGAGCGATTCGAGGAGGGCAAAGAGCGAGGTATCGAGGCCGCCGAGGCCGTCGTCGACGTCGACGGGAGCGAGGGAATCGTCACCGTCGAGATCGACGGCGAACACGTCCCGCTCGTCGCCACCGACGGCGTCGAGAAGAACGCCGATCGCCTCTACACCGAGGCCAAACGCATCGCGGAGAAAAAAGAGGGTGCGCTGGCGGCGATCGAGGACACCCGCGAGGAACTCGCGGAGATCGAACGTCGACGCGACGAGTGGGAGGCCGACGACGGAGACGACGAGGGCGACGAGGACGACGAGGGTGACGAGGACGAACCCAAACGCGACTGGCTCAACGAATCCTCCGTTCCCATTCGGACGAACGAACAGTGGTACGAACGCTTTCGCTGGTTCCACACGAGCGACGACTTCCTCGTCATCGGCGGGCGCAACGCCGACCAGAACGAGGAGTTAGTGAAGAAGTATCTCGAGCGCGGCGACAAGGTCCTCCACACGCAGGCCCATGGCGGTCCCGTGACGGTCTTGAAGGCCACCGATCCCAGCGAGGCGTCCTCGAGCGACATCGAGATTCCCGACTCGAGCATCGAAGAGGCCGCCCAGTTCGCCGTCTCCTACTCCTCGGTCTGGAAGGACGGCCGCTACGCGGGCGACGTCTACGTCGTCGAGTCAGATCAGGTCTCGAAGACCCCCGAGAGCGGCGAGTACCTCGAGAAAGGCGGATTCGCGGTTCGTGGCGACCGGACCTATCTGGACGACACGCCGGTCGGCGTCGCCGTCGGGATCCAGTGTGAGCCCTACACTCGCGTCATCGGAGGCCCACCGTCGGCGGTCGAGAACGAGGCGGTGACGACGATCCGCGTCGAACCCGGCCGGTTCGCGCAGGCAGACGCCGGCAAGCGGATCTACCGTCGGTTACGAGAGCGGTTCACCGACGAGTCGTTCGTTCGCAAGATCGCCAGCCCCGACCGGATTCAGCACTTCCTCCCGCCGGGCGGGAGTCGGATCGCCGACGACTGACGGCGGTTTCGCGGGTGATCCTCGTCGGGACGGAGCGTATCGAACAGTATCCACCGAGTCGAGCCGAACCGAATCGCCAGTCCAGTGTCACTCCTGTTATCGTTTCACACACGCGACTCGAGACAGAAATACTCATGACCCGCTGTCGGCAACGTTCTGCCGAGAGGTGACACTCACGACATGTCTGATATAGCACTGATCGGTGCGTTCCTGCCAGTCGAACCGACCGTCGCGATCACTGCGGTCGTCGTTCTCGCAGGACTCGCGTTTATCGCGTTCATGATCTTTCTCGCGTTCGGGTTGCCCGTCCCGTCGAAACAGTCGACGACAGCCGACGGATCGGCTGATAGTCCGTCGGCGCTCGATGCACAGGAAACCGACTGAGCGGATCGCTCCCGGTCGTTCGTTTCTCTTTCACCCTTCGGTACTGATCGGTGTATTCAACACTCGTCGGGAGTCACGACTGCTACGTTCGGGGGACGACTGGGTCCAAATAGTTTTGGCTTGAACCTTTTGCCGTATGTCCCCTTAGATTGAATTACCGCTGACACCCCCACTGGACCTGGAACGTTCAGCGGTAGTTCGCCCCATTTGTCACAGAGGCACCCCCGACGGATTGGCGTCCCCTCTCCGAACATCATGGGTGGCGAGAGTCGGTCTCCCCCGTCCGACTCCTCGCTTCGCTCCTGCTCTCTCTTCGACGTCGGCATCGACATCGACCCCTCAGAGCCGTCAGTCCCGACGTTCCGTCACGCACTTACTCCTCCCCCGGAAATGGCTACGCATGCAGATCAAAGACCGGGAGCGCGTCGAGGGTGGTCGTGAACGTCTCACGGTCGTCCCCGAGAGTCTGGACGATCTCTGGCACCTCCAGTACGTCCTCGAGCCCGGCGACCGCGTCGCCGGCGACACGACCCGGCGGATCCAGCGCAACGACGAGCAGATGCGCGACACCGGCGGCGAGCGCGAGCCTATGTGGGTCGCCATCGCCGTCGACACCATCGAGTTCCACAAGTTCGCTAACCGACTCCGAGTCGGCGGCGAGATCGTCGCCTGCTCCCGGGAGGACCAGCTCGGCTTTCACCACACGCTCAACGTCGAGGAACGCGAGGAGCTCTCGATCGAAAAGCGGTTCAAACCGGATCAGGAGGCCCGACTCGAGGAGGCCGAGGAGGCGACCGAGAATCCCGACGTCGCGATCGCGACCGTCGAGGAGGGGCAGGCCCACGTCCACACGGTCGCCCAGTACGGCACCGAGGAACGGGCGACACTCACCGGGCCGACCGGCAAGGGCGAGTTCGCCCGCGAGCGCTCGGAGCTGTTCGCGGAACTCGGGCAGGTACTCGAGCGCATGGACGTCGACGCGATCATCCTCGCCGGTCCCGGGTTCACGAAGCAAGACGCCTACAAGTACTTAGAGCAGAACCACTCGCAAGTCGCCGACCAGATCACGATGGTCGACACGTCGGGCGTCGGCGATCGCGGCGTCCACGAGGTTCTGAAACGCGGCGCGGTCGCGGACGTCCAGCAGGAGACCCGCATCGAGTCCGAAGCGGAGTACATCGACGAACTCACGAAGCGAATGGCCGAGGGCGCGAAAGCCGCCTACGGCCCCGAACAGGTCCAACAAGCCGCGGAGTACGGCGCGATCGAACGCCTACTGATTCTCGACGACAAGCTTCGTCAGGAACGCGGTCCCGACGGTGAGTGGGGGCTCGACGTGAACCAGCTCGTCCGGACGACCGAGCAGAAAGGCGGCGAGGTCACGGTGTTCTCGAGCGAGTTCCCGCCGGGACAACAGTTGTCGAATCTGGGCGGCGTGGCGGCCCTGTTACGGTACCGACTCGAGTAGTCTGTCGTCGGGTACTGCGGTCGAAACCGACAGTCGACGCTAATCGTCGACCTGTGCTTGCTCGAACGGACGAGGCGGTAACCGGAGTTCGTCGAGGTCCGGCAGGTGTTTGACGTTGTAGACGACGTTTAGCTCGTCCGTGATCGGCGTGCCGACACAGGAGAGTCTGACCCCGCGGTCGATCATCTCCGCGGGCAAAATGTGATTGACGGGAGCCGACATTTCTCCCTCCGTCACGACCACCGCACAGTTCGCACACGCACCGCCGCGACAGGCGTACGGCCACGCGAACCCGCGGTTCTCGGCGGCCTCGAGGACGGTTTCGTTCGGCTCGACCAGGAATCGACCGTAATCTCCCGTGGCGAGCGTCGCGTCGGCTGCCTTCTCGAACAGGTCGTCGTCCTCGAGGTCCCAGCCGCGGTCGTCGAGCACCTCGTAGTTGAGGTACTCGACGCGAGCGGACTCCTGTTCGTACCGATCCGTCTCGTCCGCGGCCGTTCCTTCGACGTCTTCGGTTTCGTACCCGTGTCTCCCGATCCACTCGCTTCGCCGAGCGCCCGAGGAGAGTTCCTCGTAGGCCGCTTGCACTCGTCGAAACTCCGCGGCGGAACCGCCGTGGTCCGGGTGGGCTTCTTTCACCCGCCGTCGGTACGCGCTTTCGATCTCCGCGTCGTCTGCAGCTGCATCGATCTCCAGAATATCGAACGGGGACTCCACGCCTACCCGTAGCGAGAACAGCGATGAAAATTTTTCCCCAACAGTGACTCACTACTGACTGTCACTGGCCTCGTTCGACGGCTCCGGCAGCTCCGGTCGTCTTCGGGGTCGGGCCTCGCCGTCACTGTGGGCAGTCGGTGATTGAGACGTCGAGAGTGGAGCAGATGAATACTGAGCTGAACCGACCCGAACTGAACCGGTATCCGACCGTCGACAGGCGAGCTCAGCTCACCGCATCGGCGCTTCGGCGTTCGCTTCGATCAACTGAATCAGCACGGACGCGAACAGCGAACCGGCACTCCAGATCGCCGTCTCGGTCCCGTCGTCGTCGACGACGCTCAACAACACGCTGTCGTCGTCGACGATCACGATCCGTCCGGAGCGCTCGTCGTCCGTCCGGTGGTCCGGCGGCGAGAAACTCGAGACGCCCTCGAGATCGTCGAGCTGTGACCGGATCACCGGTTCGCGGCTGACGCCCATGACGTCGACGCCGCTTGCAGCGCGTTCCTCGAGCGTTCGCTCGATCTCCTCGGTGAGCAGTTCCGGGAGCCGCGTCCCGAAGACGATCTGTTCCTCGGCGTTCGAGAGGATGTCGACGGCTCGATCGTCGACCCGGGTTCGCCCGCGGACGGTCCAGATGTCCTCCTGTTCTTCCTCGCCGTTCGGCTCCTCACGGACCGTTTCGACGTACTCGAAGGCGCGTTCCTGTTCGTTCTCGAACCGTTCGCGCAGGGTCTCGCGCGCTTCGTCGACGCTCACCGGTCGGTACCGGATCGGACTCGACTGCTGGACCTCGAGGAGGCCGCGTTCCTCGAGACTCTCGGCGACGCTGTAGACCTGCGACCGCGGGACGTCGACCACGCGGGCGACGTCCCGGGCGGTTCCCGAGCCCAGTTGCTGGAGGGCGATGAACACCTTCGCCTCGTAGCTGGTGAGCCCGAGCCCCTCGAAGGCCTCGACGGCGTCGGTCTGATCGGTGCTCATTCGTCGGATTCACCGTCCGTATCCGTTCTCACACCACCGTCGCTCGCGGGCTGGGCGCGGCTCTCGGTCTGGGACGCAAACGAGACGTCCGGACCGAAGTACCGCGTCCAGAGCACGAGCAGCGTCGGCAGGACGACGACGCTCGCGAGGAACGCGTAGGTGATCGTCAGCGCGGTGATGATCCCGAACTGTCGCAAGGCGGGCAAGATCGCGAACGAGAGCACGCCGAAGCCGCCGACGGTCGTCGCCGCACTGCCAAGCAGTGCACCGCCGGTCCCGGTGACGGTCGTGTGCATCGCGTCCCAGACGCTGCCCTGTCGGTCTAGCTCGAGCGTGTAGCGGGCGCTGATGTGGATGCTGTAGGCCACGCCGAGACCGATGGTGAGGCTGGTGATCATCCCCGTCAGGACGTTGAAGGGCATTCCCAGGAGATACATCGTCCCGAGGATCCAGCTGACCGCGAACGCTACCGGGAGCAGGGTGACCGCGCCCAGCGAGGCGCTGTTCCCCGTCGCCCAGTAGGAGATCGTCAGGAACGCGAACACGGCGACGAGCGTGATCAGCAGGCTCTCGAGGACCGTGTTCAGCAGGTCCTGTTCGACGATGTAGTTGATGATCGGGTCGCCGGTCGCGATCGCCGTCCATCGGCTATCGGTGCCGTCGTCGTCGATCGTTCCGGCCACCGTCCGCATCTCCTCGGTGGTCTCGCCGGCCGTGGCACTGCCCTGCACGCCGACGATCATTCGAACGGCCTCGTAGTCGCCGTCGTCGGTTCGGTGAACGACCTCGCTGGCGGCCGCGTGGTCTGCGTCGAAGAGCTCGTCGTACAGCGTCCCGATGTTTCGGTCAGGAACGCCGTTGTCGTTGGTGTCTGCGAGCTGGAACGACGCGTTGAACGACTCGTTCTCGGCGGCGACTCGTTCCATCACCGACAGCGGGCTCTGGACGTCGGCGTCCCCGTTGGGGAGGACGTAGATGACGCCGTTTTCCCTGTCGACGGCCTCGGTCTGGGACTGATTGATCCGTTCGAGGGTCTCCGCATCTGCCACGTCACCCCTGACGAGGATCTGTGCCTGTGCGTCCTCGCGCTGGAAGTTGTCGTTGACGAACTGGAGGTCGGATTTGGCCTGGTACTCACCAGGGGCCAGCGGTCCGAGGTGCTGGGTCCACTCCGGTGGGTTATCCGCGAGGAAGTCCTCCTCGTCGAAGCTGGTATCGACCTGACTCGCGCCGTAGACGCCGCCTGCGGTCAGCAAGAGGACGGCGACGATGACGATCAGCGGCGCTTTGCGGGCGGCGACGGAGCCGACCGAAAGCACGTCACTGAACCGGCCGCCACCGGTCCCGAACGCGCGCTTGCGACGATCGAAGCCCCGAGACTCGAGGAACGAATCGATCTCGATCTTGGCTGCGGGGACGAGCGCGCCGAAGACGACCAGTGCGGCGAAGATTCCGACGGAACTGACGACCCCGAACTCGCGGATGGGGGCGATCGGACTGACGAGATTCGAGAGGAAGCCAATGATGGTCGTCGCGGTCACCCAGACGAGCGCGACGCCGACGCCGGCGAGTGCGACGGTCATCGAGCCGCGAACGTCGCTGGTGACGCCTTCTGACTCGCGTTGCTCACGGTGGCGCATGAAGACGTGTATCGCGTAGTCGATCGAGAGCCCGATCAACAGGACTGGAACCGCGACGAACATCTGGTTGAACGAGATCCCGGCCCACCCCATGAAGCCGAACGTCCAGATCAGGACGGCGATGATTCCCGCGACACCGAGAACGATGTCGAGCGGGTCGCGGTAGGCGACCATCAGTGCGAGCACGACGAAGATCAGTGCGAGCGGCCCGACGATCGCGAGACTGTCGGCCATCGATCGGTCGATTTCGTCGGAGATGACCCCGAAGCCGAAGACGACGTAGTCCTGATCTTGCGCATTCGCGAGCGTTCGAAGATCGAGCTGGCTCTGGACGATCCGGTCGTCGGCTTCACCCATCTCTTCCATCCCGCCGTTCCCGTCGGTCAGCTGGGTGACGAACGCCATCCGGGCGTCGGCGGTCGTACTCCCCGGATCGTACGACGACGGCATGAACTGGAGCGCCACGTTGTCTCCCTCGTCGTCCGAGAGCGTGTCCTCGAGGATCGACTCGTACTCCTCTTCGTCGAGCGCTTCGACGGCCTCGATCTGCTCGTCGAGCGACGGTTGGCCGGCCGACTGGAGCTCTTCTTGCTCTTCCTCGAGCGCTTCGCTCTCTTCTTGGAGTTCGTCGTACTCGTCGGCGAGGACGCCCGAGGTCCCCTCAGTGAAGACCGTCTCGAGTTCCTCCTGAATCGCAGCCTCCTCCTGTTCGTACTCTTCCTCGCTGATCTCGCCGGCCTCGAAGGCGAGCTGGTTCTGTACGAGCTCGGCGTTGAGCGATCGGACGTTCGACATCGCTCGGTCGAACTGTGCGGTCTGGTCGTCGTCGAGGTCCGCCGTCGCCTCCTCGAACACCCGGTCGAATCCGGCTTCGATCTCTCCGGCCTGTTGCTGGTACTCCTCGTCGCTGACTTCGCCCTGTTCGTAGGAGACGTTCAGCTGTTCGTACTCCCGCTGGAGTTCGCCAGCTTCTTCGAGCGACGCCTGCAGGTGGCCTGCCGTCTCGTTGAGTTGCTCTCCTCTGGCCTCGAGTTCGGCGCCACGCTGGCCGAGTTCCTCGGCTTGCTGGCCGCGGACGACGCTCGTGGCGATGACGTTCTCGACGCCGAAGATCGGATCGTCTGCGGCGAGCGTCGCGTTGATCGACTCGTTGTCCTTGATCTCCTGTTGGAACTCGAGCGAGGAGACGATCGAGTCCTGTCTGAGAACGTTGTCACCGTTCCCTCTGACGAACAGCTGTACGCTCGTCGTATTCTCGGCGTCGTCGACGACGAAGTTCTCGGTGATGTACTCAGCGGCTTCGCCCTCGGGTGAATCGCTCTCGAACTGGTCGAGCGAGGAGTCGTCGTCGACCATCGTCGCGCCGGCACCGACGAGCGCGGTCGTGAGAAGCAAGACGACGAGGACGATTTTCGTGTGTTCCGTGATCGTCGCAGCGAGACGGTCCGGAAGGCTCACCGGATGTCACCTCTCCACACTGCCGACTCTGTCGATCGTATCATTTCTGTTGTTACGATCCTAACAAAGGGGCGTTCATATACTTGTTGTTAGCCTCCTACTTACAAACATCCGAGACTGATCGTTACTGGACGTTCGAACGGGAACGAACGGTGGATTTCGCCGGTCTCGAGTGTCGGAGACCGTTTTTCACTCGATCGAGACGGTCTGCAGGTCTTCGGCGAACCGGACGTCGCCATCGTAGTGCGCGGTGATGGAGTCTCGCATTTCGGCGTGACGCCCGTCGGTGTGGGGATAGAGGTGAGTGAGATAGACGCGGCCGATCTCGACGTCGGCCAACTCCACGCCCAGCTGTGAGGGGGTCGGATGGTTCGAGACGTCGACGTCGTCGGGGAACGAACAGTCGTGGAGGAGGATCGCCGAGCCGTCAGCGAAGTTTGCGAGCCCCGCGAACGCCTCGCTGTCGCCGCTGAACGTGAACCGATCGTCGAAGCGATAGGCCAGACAGCGCAGCGAGTGGCGGGTCTCGTAGGCCGCCACGTCGAACCCGCCGACCGAGAACTCGCCGGCGACGACCTCCCGGACCTGCAACTCGAGTTTGCCCTGCATGTACTCGTGGACCTCGAGGAGACCGTCGACTAGCCCTTTCGTCCCGCGCGGGCCGACGATCTCGAGGTGATCCTCGCCGGCGAGCCAGCGAGCTTTCATCAGCGGAAGGAGGTCGGCGACGTGGTCTAAGTGGTGGTGGGTCAGCAAGACGGTCGACACCGCCTCGTAGCCGACGCCCGACTGCTGGAGTCGATGGAGAACGCCGGAGCCACAATCGATCAGCAGCGTCCGCCCGTCTTCTTGAACGAGGATCCCCGTCTGAAAGCGTTCGCCGGTCGGCATCGCGCTTCCGGTGCCGAGAAACGTGACGCGCATGGTCGAATCGACCGGCCCGGAGGGGATAAACGTAGTGTCTGCGTTCGTCGATGGATTCGGCCAAAGCGTGATCGGGTCCGCTGCGGGCCGACTACGACCCTACTTTCTGACGGCCTCGAGCACGCTCCGAACGGAGTCCGGCCCGTGTTCGACGAGGGCGCGCGGAAACCGACGTCTCGCGGTCGCGAGCGCCTCGTCGAGTGCCGCCGTGGCGTCCTCGTAGACGGGCGGTCCGTGACCGACCAGCACTCGCTCCGGCTCGAGTCCGGCCAGTGACACTCGCGGCGGTCGGAGTCGTCGGGAGAGCTCGAGTCCCAGTCGCTCGTCGCCCACGAGGAAGGGCGCTGCAGTGCCCGCCGACTCCGGGACGAGGAGCGTCCCGTCCGATTCCCGGTAGGCGATCCCCTCGCGCCAGGTCGGAAGCGGGTTGGACAGCGAGACGTGAATCCCCGACTCCCCGAGCGTCCGTTCGTAGCGTTCGACCGGCGCGTCGACCCGCGCTTCGACTCGTGTCATCCACGTTGGGAGGGAGACGGGGACGTCGTACCGGCGAGCGAATTCGCCGGCGTCGCGGGCGTGCCAACTCGAGAGGACGGCGACGCCGGCGACCGGTCCCAGCTCCGTGATCGCTTCGTGGACGCCGCGGGCCTCGAGCGGGTCGACGATCCAGACGCCCTCCTCGCATCGGACGGCGTGGCTCGCTCGCTGACCCTCCTCGGCGGGGTGTGCGATCCAGCTGACGCCCTCGTCGTCGCCCCATCGATCCACGAGCGGCGTCGACGACGGCCGATCCGCGTACATCGTCATACTGTGAGATGGCTGACGGCTCGGGATAGTTCTTTCGTCGACGGTGGACTGCTGTCTCGTCCCTCGATCGATGCTTCGACCCCGGCACTCGCTCCCTTTCACTTTCACTCCGGTGGCCAAACCCTCTTACCCGCTCGCACCCAGGTACCGCCAATGGATGGGAGCGGTCTGCCGATTTCCGACGAGCAACTGCCGTTCGAGTTCGACCCCGACGCCGTCGAGGACTGGGACGTCTTCGAGTTGCTCGAGCCCGCAGTGCAGGAGTGGTGGCTCCGGGAGTTCGGCGAGTTCGTTCCCGAGAACGGCGGCTTCTTCACGCCGCCACAGCGAGGGGCGATCCCGAAGATTCACGAGGGGACGAACACGCTGATTGCGGCGCCGACCGGGAGCGGAAAGTGTGTCAAACCGGACACACCGATGATCGTCCAGGACGACGGGGAAGCGACGGTTCTTCGGGCGAACGATCTCCTCGAACGTCGGCAGCGAAAAGTCGCGGACGTCGACGAGGATGGAGAGCTACACACGAGTTCGGTCGAGGCGTACTCGCTCGACGAAGACGAGCTGACGCTCCGTCAATCGATGGTGTATTCGGAGCGTTACGACGGTCCCCTCCATCGAATTCGAACGTCGTACGGGAGAGAGGTCGAAGTCACACCGGATCATCCGCTGCTCGTCGAGACGTCGTCTGGACCCGAATGGCGGTCGGCGAGTACCATCGAAGCCGGCGATCGGATCGGTATCCCGACTCGTATCGAACTCCCCGAACGGGCGATCGACCTCGACGTCTGTGCTGCTCTGGATCGGCTTCGCTCGGAGTTCCCGCTCGTCGCGACCGAAGCGGAGTCGGATCGCGTCGTCGCTCGTCTCGAAGACGAAGCGCCGATCTCGGTGTTCGACGAGTCAGAGCGGTGGCTCGCAATGGCACTCGCAGGTCTCTCGCTGCCGGACGTGGCGGATCGCCTGTCTATCAGCGTTTCGTCCGTCTGGAAGCTGGTGACTGGCGAAACCGAGTACCGTGCCGAAGAGTTCCTCGCGTTGCTTCGGACGGAGTGTACGCCGCTCGAGCCCGGTGACGTACTCGTCAAAACCGATAACGGTCGCGTTTCCCGCTTTCGCTACCCGACGACGCTCGATTCCGATCTCGCAGACCTTGCTGCCTTCGTCCTCGCGGAGGGCTTGATCGGTGAGTACGACCGGGGCACGTTCGTGACAATCTCACAGAAAAATTGGACTGGACTACTCGAACAGGCAATGGAAACGATGCGAGATCAGTTCGGTGTCGAATTCGAGCGGAAGACGGAGATCGACTACATTATTCCCAACACGGCGTTTTCCGTGTTCTTCTCAGAACTGTTGGATATCGAATCCGGTCCGGGACGCGACGTACCGCTGCCGAACTGGGTACTGAACGCGTCGAAACCGATCAAACGGTCGTTCCTCTCGACGTTTTTGTCGCTAGAGGCCGAAATCCGGTCCGACGAAGTCCGCCTCGTGCAGGCCAACGAGTTGAAGATAGAGCAGGTGACGTACCTCTTGCTCTCGTTCGGAATCCTCCCTGCTCGCGGTCGCCGAGAGAAATACGCGACGAACACGGACGAGCAGACGCGACGAGAGTATCACTCGCTCACCGTTCGCGGGGTCGAGAATCTATCCACGCTCCTGTCGGAGTGTTCGCTCGTCCACCCCACCGTCGACGAATTGAGAGCGCACGCGTCAAGACAGGGTAACGGCAACCACATCGGACGACACGCGTTCGACTATCGGGATATTCGAGCGCTGTCGACGTACTTCGAGAACGATCGGGCGTTCAACGCCGAGTTCGGCACCATCTACGAAGTCGCCAGACGAAGCGGTTACCTCACGGAACGGGCACTGGAAACGCTGTCTACGAAACTCAAGTCGCTCCCGTCTGACGAGACGACGCGCGAACTCGCGGCGATGATCGACGACAGACTGAATCGAAACGTCGCCTGGGTCACCGTCGAATCGAACGAGACAGCACACTACAGCGGTCGGATCGTCGATCTCAGTGTTCCGGACACACACAACTTCGTCGGTGGGCGCGGCGGCGTGTACCTTCACAACACGCTCGCGTCGTTCACGTCGATTATCGACGAACTCTACCGGCGGGATCGAAACGACGACGGCCTCGAGAACTCCGTCTACTGTCTGTACATCTCGCCGCTGAAGTCGCTGGCCAACGACATCCACCGCAACCTCGAGGTACCCCTCGAGGGAATCACGTCGATCCTCGAGGAACGTGGCGAGGACGTCGGCGAGATCCGCCACGCCATCCGCCACGGCGACACGTCCTCGAGCGACCGCCAGAAGATGCTCGCGGAGACGCCTCACATTCTGAACACGACGCCGGAGACGCTAGCGATCCTGTTGAACTCCCCCAAATTCAGGGAGAAACTTCGGACTGTGGAGTA
The DNA here is from genome assembly GCA_025517485.1 of Natronoglomus mannanivorans. Taxonomy (GTDB): domain Archaea; phylum Halobacteriota; class Halobacteria; order Halobacteriales; family Natrialbaceae; genus Halomontanus; species Halomontanus mannanivorans. Next base: position 219,573 of record JAOPKB010000004.1, read on the forward strand.
CGTCATCGTCGACGAGATCCACTCGCTGGCCGGCGGGAAACGGGGAACGCACATGGCGGTGAGCCTCGAGCGACTGGCGGCGTTGACCCACGAGGAGTTCACGCGGATCGGGTGTTCGGCGACGATCGAGCCGCTGTCGCGGGTGGCGGAGTTTCTGGTGGGGCAGTGCGAGGCGCCACGCGCCTCGGATGGGCGAGTAGCGAGGGACGAAAACCGTCCCTCGAACCATGCGAGCGAGCTAGAGGCTCGCGAGCAGACGGAGAACAGCGTGAGTCGCGAGCCAGGCGCGGTGCCACGCACCGCGGACGAGCGAACGGGGAGCGAAGCGACCCGTGAGCCACGCGAGGCGCCACGCGCCTCGGAAAGAGGAGCGGGAAGCGAAGCGACCCGCGAGTCGAGCGATCCCGGCGATCAAACGCGCGACTACGAGCTCGTCGACGCCCGCTTCGCCCGCGAGTTCGACCTCGAGCTCGAGTGCCCGACCGACGACCTGATCAACACCTCCCGAGATATCGTCCAGGACCGGTTCTACCACATGCTCCACGAGCACATTCAGGACCACACCAACACCCTCGTCTTCACGAACACACGGTCGGGCGCCGAACGAGTCCTGCACAACCTCCGGGAGCGCTTCGACGAGTACGACGAGGACAACTCCGGCTGTCACCACGGCAGCCTCTCGAAGGAGGTCCGCCAGGGGATCGAATCCCGGCTGAAAGACGGCGATCTCGAGGTCGTCACCTCCTCGACCTCCCTCGAGTTGGGGATCGACATGCCCCACGTGGATCTCGTCGTGCAGGTCGGCTCCCCGAAGTCCGTCGCCGCACTGCTCCAGCGGGTCGGCCGCGCGGGCCACCGCGTCGGCCAGACGGTGACGGGTCGGGTGATCGCACTCGACCGGGACGAACTCGTCGAGTGTGCGGTGATGCTCAAGAAGGCAGAGGAGGGGTTCGTCGATTCGGTGTCGATCCCGGAGAACGCACAAGACGTCGCCGCCCAGCACGTCTACGGGATGGCGATCGCCGAGATCCGCCCCGAGTCCGAGGTGAAGGCGATCCTCCGGCGGGCCTACCCCTACCGGAACTACGGCGAGGACGACTTCGAACAGCTCATGCGCTATCTGACCGCCGACTACGCCGGCCTCGAGGACCGAAACGTCTACGCGAAGGTCTGGCGCGACGAGAACGATCCGCCCAACGGTGAGCACCACCACGAGTCGTTCCCCGTTGGCGAACCCCTGATCGGCAAACGCGGCCGACTCGCCCGCGTGATCTACATGACCAACATCGGGACCATCCCCGACTCCTTTACCTGCGACGTCTCGACCCGCGGGAGCAACGAGTGGGTCGGCCAACTCGACGAGAGCTACCTCGACACCCTCGAGAAGGGCGACGTCTTCGTCCTCGGCGGGGACCACTTCGAGTACCGGTACCGGCGGGGATCGAAGGTGTACGTCGATCGAACGAGCGCGCGGCCGACGGTTCCGTCGTGGTACTCCGAGCGCCTCCCGCTGTCGTACGATCTGGGCTGTGAGATCCTCGCCTTCCAGCGCGAACTCCTCGAGCGCTACGAGTCGGGCGGCCCGCCGGCGGTCCGGGCGTGGCTCCGGGAGCTGCCCCTAGACGACGACAGCGTCCGGGCGCTCGCGCGGCTGTTCGACTACCAGCTGCGGTACGCCGGTCCCGAGAGCGTCTCGACCGACTCCCGGCTCGTCGTCGAGGTCGAGCGCGACCGCCAGGAGTACGAACGTCACTACTACGTCCACTCGGCGTACGGCCGGAAGGTCAACGACGGGCTCTCGCGACTGCTGGCCTACGAGTGCGCTCAGGAGGCGACCGCCAACGTCCAGGTCGCCGTCGCCGACAACGGCTTCGTCCTCTCGATGCCGCTGAACCGAAAGGTCGACCTCGAGGGGATCCTCGAGGATCTTCGACCGGAGGACGTCCGCGATAAACTCCGGAACGCCCTCTCCGGAACGGACCTCCTCCAGCGGTACTTCCGGATCAACGCCACGCGCTCGCTGATGATCCTCAAACGCTACAAGGGCTACGAGAAGTCCGCGAGCGAACAGCAGGTATCCAGCGAGATGCTGCTGGGCTTCGCCGAGGATCTCGAGGAGTTCGCCGTGATCGAGGAGACCTACCGCGAGATCCTCGAGGACAAACTGAACGTCGCCGAAATCGAGGGCATCGTCGGGGCGATGGCCGCGGGCGACCTCGAGGTGAGCCGACACCTGCTGGACTCGCCGACGCCGCGGGCCTTCGGTCTCGCGACGCTCTCGGCTAGCGACGTCGTCCTCGCCGAAGACGAGAGCGCCGCCCTGCAGGCGTTCCACGAGCACGTGCTCGAGGAAATCGGCGAGGAGTCGCTGGCGGGGCTCTCCGGAGCGGTCAGTAACGAGTGACGAGACTACGATCGGGAGGCGAGATACAGTACCGCCAGTTCGTGGAGCGCTGGATGTGGAATCGCGTGTGGACGTGCTTCTTGGGCGATCGTGAGTACATCGTGGAACGATCTGTCTTCTTAGACCGCGAGTAGAGGTGTCGTTCGCCCATTCGACAACATTAGTACACACAAGAAGTACTGAATAAAATACCCCAATACGCTGTTCGCAGTTTTTCCTCATCACCGCGAGGATCGAAAGACGGTAGATTTTTGTCACGACTGGTTGAACGACCGTGATACATTGACGACGACCTCCCGGTCGAACTCGACTCGTCGCTGACAGCGCGTCGCGGTGGATCAGGTCGGCTGGCTCGCCAACTGTGGGCGTCTCGAGGACGCGGCCGGAATCGCGATCGGTCGTTTCCCCGTCGAGACGTCACGCTTTTGGCACCCGGTTCCACGCCCTGCGGATAGTCGTGCGTGAGCCGTTTTTCTCGGTCTCGAGCGCGCCCCGTAGGGCGTGGGCTGTCTCGTCTCTCGACCATTTCGAGTTCCAGACTCCACGTCAATGTACACTACCGCGACGACACGTCCGTATCGCTACCAACTAACCGATCGCCTCGCCGAATCGCTCGAGACGCGATTCTGGGGACGCACTGTCTTTCAGATCCATGGGGGGCCGGATCGATGACCACCCCGTCGAACGCTGGCGAGGGTGAGGACGAAACCGAGTACGACCTCGCACTCGAGGCTCGAGTCGCGGACGCTCGGTCGACCTACCGGTTCCGGACCGCCGACGGCGTTCACTCCAAACGCGCGTTTCGAGACTCCGAGCTCCTGCTACTCGAGGCGCTCTGGGACGTCGATCACGATCTCGGCGACCTCTGTTGTCCCGAAGCGAACTACGGGACGGTCGGCGTCGTCCTCGCGGCGATCGCTGACTCGGTCGAGATGACCGAATCGAGCGCTCGCGCCGCCGCGCTGTGTCGACGGAACGCTCGTGCTAACGACGTCGCGGCATCCGTTTCGCTGGTTGCAGAGCTCTCGACACTCTCTCGGTCGTTCGACACCATCGCATACGCTCCGAAGCCATACACGCCGCTGTCGATCGGCAGTCAGCGCCTCGTTGGGGCGCTTTCGAGGCTTCGTCCCGGCGGTCGACTGTACCTCGCGGCCTCCAACCGGTGTGGGCTCTCCCGGTACGAATCCCGCCTCGCCGAACTCACAGCGAACGTCGAGCGGGTGGCCCAGCGAGACGGCGTGTCCCTCCTCGAGGCGACGTGTCCGGAGACGGTCGATCGACCGACGTACGTGACGCCCCGGACACTCACGCCGACGGTCGACGGAACGTCGCTCTCGCTCGTGACGGTTCCCGGCCTCTTCGCCGCCTCGGGACTGGACGACGGGACGCGGTTGCTGCTCGAGACCTGCGAGATCGACGACGGCGAGCGTGTTCTCGATCTCTGTTGTGGCTACGGTCCGATCGGGGTCTACGCCGCGAAGACCGCCGACTGCGAGGTGTGGCTCGCGGACGACGATCGGGTCGCTACCCGGTGTGCAGAACGAAGTCTCCGCGAATCCGGCGTCGACGGGACCGTGGTGACCGCCGATTGCCTCGCAGGCGTTTTCGACCGGTCCTTCGACCGGGTACTCTGTAACCCGCCGACACATGCCGGAAGCGACGTTCTCTCGGACCTCTTGGCGGGGATCGCTCGCGTTCTCGAGCCGAACGGACGCCTCACGCTGGTCCACCATCGCGAGCTCGATCTCGGCCAGTACCTGACCCACGTCGGTCGACCGACGACGAGTCGCGTCGGCGAGGCGCACGTCGTGATCGACGTCATGTCGGATCGGTAGCCAATTCCGGATCGCAATCGAAGGCTGTCGCTCGAGTGACGACCCTGCACGCTTCGACAGCTACAAACCACCGATCGACACACATTCGCGTATGCCCGGCAAGGTGAGTCCGGACGATCTCCTTACGCACGTGTTCGGTCGGACCGGCGAGACCGACGAGACGGTGATTCAGGGACCGGCGGACGGCGAAGACGCCGCCGCGATCGACTGGCCCGGCGGGACGCTGGTCGTGAGTTCCGACCCGATCTCGCTGGCGGCCTCGCAGGTCGGCACACTGGGCGTCCACATCGCCTGCAACGACGTCGCGGCCTCCGGTGCGGACCCACGCTGGCTCACCGTCGTTCTCTTACTTCCCACCGGCACCGAGAGCGACGTCCTCGAGGCGATCACCGCCGATCTCGACGCCGCCGCCCGCGAGGTAGGGGCGACCATCGTCGGCGGTCACTCCGAGTACGTCGACACCCTAGAGCGCCCGCTGCTCTCGTTGACCGCAATGGGCGCGACCGACTCGTTCGTCCCGACCGGCGGCGCCGAACCCGGCGATCGCGTGATCCTGACGAAGGCGGCGGGGCTCGAGGGCACCGCCATCCTCGCGGCGGATTTCGGCGCCGACCTCGACGTCTCCGAGGAAACCTGCGAGCGCGCCCGGTCGTTCTTCGAGGAGATCAGCGTCGTCCCCGACGCACGCGTCCTTCGCGAGTACGCGACGGCGATGCACGATCCCACCGAGGGCGGCGTCGTCGCCGGGTTGGTCGAACTGGCGCGGGCCTCGGACGTCCGACTCGAGGTCGACCGTGACGCGGTGCCGATCCGCGAGGAGACCCGCGCGCTCTGTGGGGCGGCGGGCGTCGATCCCCTCCGGATCTTCGGCTCCGGGTCGTTGCTCGCCACCGTGCCGGCTGAGGCGGTCGAGGAGACGCTTGACGCACTCGAGGCGGCCGGTCTCGAGGGGGCGGTGATCGGGGAGGTGACCGACAATCGTGAGGATGGAAGCGACACCGGTGGCGGTGACGAAGCCCGATCCGGATTCGCCCTCCACCTCGACGGCGAGGCGATCACCGAACACGTCGAGGACGACCTCTATCCACTGTGGGCGGCGGCAGACGAAGAGACGGACTGATCGCGTCCGTCGCGTCTGTCTTGCTGTTTCCCCGCCATCTCTCCTTCACCGTCACCACTCTGCCGCCACGTTCTCACCCTCGAGCGTCGCCCCCACGACCGCATCCACGAGTAGCGCGTCGGGATCGATGGCGACGTCCGCTCCGGCCCGCTCGAGTGCGTCGGTTCGGCCGTCCTCGGTCACCACGACGAGACGAGCGTCCGTGGCCTCGCGGGCGGCGAGCACCGTGTAACTGTTCTGCGCGTCGTCGCCCGTCGCGACGAGGACGGCAGTTGCGGTCTCGAGGTCTGCCTGCTCGAGCGTCGATTCGTCGGTCGGATCGCCGACGAGAACCGCAACGTCGTCGTCTCCAGTTCTGTTCCGCTCGAATCGGCTCGCGACGTCGTCGTCGGGTGTCACGACGAGGATCGTCGCGTTGGCCGCCAGTGCCCTCACGAAGCGAGCGGTCGTCTCGTCGTAGCCGAGGACGACGACGCGGGCGGCCCGGTCGGTCGGTCGGTCCGCCACCCGGCTTCCGGTCCGAGAGAGTCGTCGGTCGATCGCGGGGCCGAACAGACTCCCCACGGCGACGGCGACGGTCGCCGGACCGAGGATGACCAGCGAGATGGCGAACAGCCGCGCACCATCGTTCGTCGGGTGGACGTCGCCGTAGCCGACCGTGCTCGCAGTGACGAGCGTGAAGTAGACGGCGTCGACGACGGTCTCGACGCCAGTGAACTCGGCGCGGAGCGCGTAGGCTCCGGCAGTGCCGTAACAGAAGACGCCGACGATCGCGATCAGCGCGCCGAGTTGCGTCGCGTCGAGGGTGAGCGAACTCGAGCGGGTGAAACGTTCGCTGGTGAACACGAGGACGACGAGGCCGCCAACCGAGACGACCACCAGCGGGACCGACAGGAGCCGCGACTGGACGACGCCGTGGGCGGCCGAGAGGAAGACGAGGACCGCCGCGGCGACGTACGCGAGTCGGTAACCTCGGCGCATCCCCCACGCGGTGACCAGCAGTGCGAAGCCGACGACGGTGCCGCTGAACTCGGCTACCGCCTGCAGTTCGCCGAGCGTCCCGGTCGTACCGAGCGTCGGTTCGGTGACGATCGCGGCCACGCCGGTTCCGATCGAGACGAGTGCGATTGCCGCGACGAGCCACACGACTGCTCGACCGCTGGGTCGGGGCCGCAGCCGATCTCGTCCGAGACGCTCGAGCATGGGTGTTCAACCACGGCGAGGCGGATAAACGGTCGACGCCGGCGGCTGTTGAGTCGAGTCGAATCGTGCCGAATCGAATCGTTCACGCTCCGTCGCCGTCGGCATCGACCAGCAGCGTGTTCAGCGCGTCCGGGACGACCAGCACGTTGCTCCCCGCGGAGACGGCGTCTGCGACCGTCGGCTCGGCGCGCATCAGACACTCCTCGACGAGGCCCGGCGCGGCGCTGTTCGTGACGGTCACCTCGTGTTCGCGGAGGACCCGCGCCACGACGAACGCCCGCTGTGCGCCGGGTTCGTACCCCTCGAGCATCTCGCGGTAGAGTGCGTCGGCGTCGCTGGCGGTCCGAAGCCGGTCGTAGAAGCGCCGTTCGCCGGTCCCGTCGCCGACTCCCTCGGGCAGCGCGGCGGGAACGACGAGCCGTCCGTCCTCGCCAAGCGGGTTCCGATCGCCGAGCGCGACGTACGTCGCCGCACGGGTCGCCTGGTAGAGGTTCGCGTCCTTCGGTGCGCCGACGCCGGTGACGACGGCGTCGTACTCGTCAGTGGGCGGAACCGAAACCGAGAGCGCGTCTCGAGCGACGTCGGCGAGTTCCGAAACGACCGGCCGGTGGTCGCCGGCGCTCACGCCGAGGACGCCGTCGGGGCCGTGGGTCAGGTTGAGACAGACGTCGACGCCGGCGAGGTCGCCCGCGCGGTCGAGGATGTTTCGGAAGGGATTGTCGTCGATTCGACCCAGCCGGACACCTTCCCTCGAGAGCACCTCGGGTCCGTGGGTGTACCGGATCAGCGACTCGCTGCCGGCGCCGACGACGACGGTCTTCGCGCCGCCGCTGAAACCCGCGTACTGGTGGGGTTCCACGACGCCGGTCGAGAGGACCGTATCCGCGGCCGCGACCGGTTCGCCGATCTCGACCGGACAGCCGTCGACGGTACCCACCTCGACGACCGCAGTCGGGTCGTGGTTCACCGCGAGGTCTGCGTGCGGGCCGAGCATAATCTCGAGTTCGTCGTCGGTCATCGGTCGGTGTAGTCCGAGGCCGACCACGACGGTCACCTGCTCGCGACCGACGCCGCAACCGGCGAGTTCCTCGAGGAAGGCCTCGAGTAGCAGGTCGTCCGGAACGGCTCGCGTGAGGTCAGTGACGACGATCGCGACGTCGTCCGCGGGCTCGACCCGTTCGGACAGCGGCGGGCCGTGCGGGTCGGAGAGCGCTGTCGTCGCAGCCTCGCGGACGTCGACCGGTTCGGCACCCGACGGTTCGGCGACGGTGACGTCGCACTCGGGGAGATCCAGATCGATCGTTCCGGTTCCGAGCGGGAGTTTCATGGGTGGTGTTCGCCGTCGCAGGGGAAAAGGAGTCGCGGTCGGTGGTCGTGTGCCTGTGTCTGTGCCTCCGGATCGCCGCCCACTGATCGAGACAGTTACGGCCGAATGTAGGCGTACCCCTCGCTCTGCAGTCGCGTCAGTTCACCGGCCCCCGACGAAACGGTCTCGACGCCGTCGACGAGGTCCGACTCCTCGAGGTCCTTCAACTCGAGCGTGTTACTACAGGCCCGAAAGGAGATGCCCTCCTCGAGCAGCGAACGAACCTCGTCGCTGCCCTCGCCGTCGGCCGTGAACGGTTCGATGCCGCCCGCCTGAGCGACGACCACGACGTCGTCGATATCGACGGAGTCGTCCTCCGTGAGGTTCTTCGCGATGGTGAGCGCCGTCTGCTGTTCGTCTGGGTCGTCGGTGATGAGGTGGAAGACTGATTTCACGTGGGAATACCCGCTTCGCGGCTCAATAGTGGTTGGCCCTGCACGCGTTGGCCGCACGAAACCCGACCCGAGAGCGGATCTCGAATCGGTCGACGGCTCGGGCTCGAGGCCGACTACGGGGACAGACGCGTCGCCCCTTCGAGTACCTCACTCCCGAGTCGACCGACGATCGCGGGAGCGAAGAGGATCCAGCAGACGACGACGGCGTACAGGACGACGACTGCGGGCGCGAACGCAGCCACGACGGCCTCGAGTGCCGTGAGCGCACCGACCACGCTACCGCCGATCGCAACGAGGAGGGCGCCCTCGAGTCGCGACCGAAGGTCGGGAAGGACCGAGAGCCGACTCGAGCCGAAGAGGCCGCCGATCGAACCGCCGAGGGCGAGCACGGCGTTCGGTGTGCCACCGGTGACGGCGACTGCCGGAATCGCCAGAACGAGTCCGATCGCGAATCCGCGTCGGGGGTCGCCCGCGGTCGCGTACTTCATCACGAGGACGAACGCGATGCCGAGTCCGGCACCGACGATCACGTCGCCGAGGTAGTGGACGCCGAGGACGACCCGCGAGAGCGAGACGAGGGCGATCAGGAGCGAAGCGCCGATTCCGGCCAGGGCCGTCTGTCCTCGATTCCGTGCCAGAGAGCGATCGCGACCGACCACGAACGCCGAGAACAGCCCGCCGTAGACGACGGCCGCGGCGAAGGCGTGGCCGCTGGGGAAGCCGTAATCGTCGGGGTCTTGTGGGATTCGGAACAGCTCTTCGGGCGGCCGGGGCATACTCAAGAGCGTCTCGAGCGTGAGCAGAACTGCGAGTCCGGCGATCGCATAGCTGACGACGAGTGCGGTCTCACGCCGGCGCGATGGTCGAAGCCAGAACACCACTGCGAGGACGAACATCAACAGTGAGGGGTTGCCGAGTTCGGTGACCAGCGCTGCAATCTCGACTACCTCGGCGGGGACGCTCTCTCGAATCACCCTACTCGTGTCGGTCAGTCGCATCGGATCGTCTCCGAGTGTCGCCAGCGACGAGTAATAGTTGCCGGTCGGCGGCGTTCGTATTCACGTTCGTGCTCGCGTTCGCTCTTCGCTCGCTCGCGTTCACCGATCCGCCCACTCGAGCATCCGCTCGTACACCGGATCGCTCTCGAGGGCCCGCCGGTCGCCGACGAGAACCAGCGCCCGCTTGGGCCGGGTCAGCGCGACGTTGATCCGCCGGTAGTCCTCGAAGATCGGTCCCTCGAGGTCTCCGGTCGCGACGAAGGAGACGATGATGACCTCCTTGCTCGAGCCCTGGAAGCGGTCGACGGTGTCGACGGCGACGTCACTCGGGACGTGATTCCCGATCTCGGACACCTGCGCGCGGAAGGGGGCGATGACGCCGATCGACTCGCGTTCGACGCCGGCCGCCTCGTAGGTCTCGATCAACCCGGCGATTCGGGCGGCTTCCTCGCTGTCGGTGTACTGACTCGCGTCGCCGGCAACGTCGACGAAGGAGACGGGATCGCGGAGGGGTTCGGGAAGGTCGTCCTGAGAAACGCCCTCGAGGTCCTCGAGCGTACGCCCCGCTACCTCGGGCGTCGCGGGCCGGAGTTCGCCGTCGTAGAACTCCCGGGAGGCGAAGACCTGAATGCGCTGGTTCATGCGGTACTGGCGGTCGAGCATGACGCCGGCGTCGGGGTACAGCTCGACGAGTCGCTCGAACAGCGACTCCGAGAGTTCGTTCTCCGCGCGTACCACCGGCGGCAGCTGTTCGTGGTCGCCGACGAGGGCGAACCGCTCGGCGAGGTTGATCGCCGCGTACGTGCCGGGTTCGGTGAGCTGGGCGGCCTCGTCGACCAGTGCCACGTCGAAGGACTGTTCTTTCATCGTTCGCGAGCCACAGGTCGCAGTCGTCGCGGCGACCACCTGTGCCTCTTCTAACTCCGCGAGTCGCTCCTCGGGGTCGCCGGAGCGCTCGAGGCGATGGGATAGCATATCCTCGCGGACGCCACTCTCGGTTCCGACGCGGATGAAGTCCGTGAATCCCTGCTCGCGAAGCGCCTCGAGTGCGTTGTCGACGGCGCGGTTGGTAAACGCCGACAGCAGGACCCGGTCGCCGCGCTCGACCATCGCGCGGATAGCGCGGGCGATCGTGTACGTCTTCCCGGTACCCGGCGGGCCGTGAATGAGTGCGCAGTCTTCGGCGGTCACCGCCTTCGTGACGGCCTCGTTCTGGCGTTCGTTGTTGTCGATGAACACCTCTTCGGTGTCCTCGAACGCCGGATCAGCACGTCCGAACAAGACGTCCTTTCGTCGCTCGCTGCCCTTCAGGAGGGCGTCGTGGAGGGCGGTAAGCAGACGGTCGGTGGTGAGCTCCGACGGGTAGATGTCGAGTCGGGTCACCTCGACGGGTTCGTCGGCCGTGAGGACGAGTTCCTGCGGCTGGGGACCACTCGAGTCGTTTGCAGAGTTCCGTTCCGCGCGCTCGTCGCCGAACCGCTCGATCCGAGCGAGTTCTGCCTCGCCGCGAACCGGATGGCCGTCGCTCGCGAGCACGAGGTCTCCCTCTCGGATCTTCGAGGTGGCGGGCGAGCGCTGGCGGGCGCGAAGCTCCCAGCGACCGCCCTCGAGTTCGCGTTTCTCGAGGAACTCGAGGTCGATCAGGGCGCGGTCGTCCTCGGCGCGTTCCTCGGCGTCCTGCTCCCAGAGTTTGGCGTACTCGCGGTGGACCTCGCGGCGTTCTTCCTCGATCGCGCGGTAGATCCGGTCGAAGTACTCGCGTTCTTCGGCGGGGAGGGCCGTGCCGATCTGGCCGGCTTTGGACTCCTGATCCAGCCGGCCCGAGACGACCATGCAAGTGTCGCGTTCGAAGCAGTACTCGCACTTGGCGTTGCCCTCGTGGCCCGTCGGGACGCCGTCGTCGAACTCCATCGCCGCGATTTCGTTGCGCAGGCGGACGACGAACTTCAGGAGGCCGCTCCCCATCGAGAAGTCCTTCGCCGGGGTGAGGTCGCCGGTCTCCTCGTTGCGGTCGAGCGCCGAGTTCTTCGTGTACAGTAAGGTGCCGGTGTCGACCGAGCCACCGTGTTCCTCGAGCAAGAGCGCGTAGCAGGCGGCCTGCACCTTGTCCTTGAACCGTGGCTCCTTCTTGAGGTTCTTCCCGGTTTTGAGCTCGACCGGCGCGCCGCGGCGGATGGCGTCGGCCCGGCCCCGAATGCCGAACGTCTCGCTGATGAGCAGCTGTTCGGAGCGCCATTCGCTCTCCGCGGGCGCGAAGGACTCGTTTCCGTCCTCGTCGCCCGACTTCTCGTCCTCGGTCAAACGCCCCTGCTCGAGCCACCCCTCGATCGCCGCAGCGTTCTGTCGAACGTCCTCCGCGACCGATTTCGGAGACTCACCGAGCAGGCCGAGCTCGAGCCCGCGCTCGTCGATCCGCTCTTCGATCGACGCCTCGAGGTCCTGTCCGCGCAGGAGGTCGCCGAAGACCTCGTGGACGAGGGTCCCTTTCGTCACGGGGTAGTTCAGCGGCACGCCCGAGAGTTTGTTCAAGTAGTACAGCCGCGGACACTCGACCCAGCTCCGGATGTCGGTGACGTTCACCAGAAAGTCCGGCTCGACGACGACGTAGGAGTCGCCGGTCGTCGAGTACTGTTGTTCGCCCTGGTACTCGCGTTCCTCGGCCTCGGTGACCAGAATCTCCATGCCCGGCTCGAGCAGGTCGGCCGACTCGGCCCACTTACCCCAGCAAGTGATCGTGACTGTGGTCAGTGTCTCGAGTTCCGCTTTCGTTTGCGTTTCTAGCTCCGCTGTTCTCTCTCGGGCCGGTCCGTCACTCGCCTCGAGTGTCGTCTGGTCGCACGCTTCCTGTGAACCGTCGGTCGACGTTACGTCCGTGAGTTGCACGGGTACTTCCGCGAGGTCGCTCTCGCCGTAACTCGTCGATACCGTTCGAACCTCGACACTGCCGGCGACGGTTCCACGTACGTTCACGAGTGTGGTGAAGTGGTGGATGGTGAAAAACGCTGTCGCTCGAGAGGGCTGTCGACGTGGCCCATCACTGTCATGTAACTACGGATTACTCGGACAACGATCGATACGAGCGTGGAACGGTCGCGGTCGCTTTTATCCGACTCGGCCGAACGAATCGGACACTATGTCAGAGCCGAATCCCGACGACGGAGCGGGGTCCGATCGCGATTCCGGCGGTGCTTCCGACTCCGGCTCCGATTCCGATTCCGAAGTTCGAACACCCACCGACATCGAGAGCGGAACGGGCTTCGGATCCGACTCTGATCGGACCTCGGCGTCGGGCTCGGACCGCGACCCCGACCCCGACCGGGATCCGCGCGACGACTCCAACCGTATCGCCAACGAGGAACGGCGACGGAACACCCCAGTCGTCAGCGGAATCATCACCGCGATCGGTGCCTGGGTGGCCCTCTCGGTGCTCGTCCTCGAGGTCGGCGAGGCGTCGCTCTGGAACAACGTGCTGGTGGGGGCGGTGATATTCCTCGCGGCGGGATACAACTACTACCGACTCAACAACGACGTTCCGCTGAGCATCGGCGTCGCCTCGCTGGTGACCGTCCTCGGAATCTGGCTGATCGTCGCCACGGCCCTCATCGGGATGGTCGGCGCGCTCTTCTGGAGCACGGCGGTCTCGGGACTTCTCGTCGCGTTGCTGGCGGGGTACAACGCCTACGAAGCCCGCGAGGCGCGGGCGGTCATGTCGGATCGTGACGTCGCCGGCTGAGACGGCGCGAAGAAATTCGGTGACGTCGTCGAAGAACGGTTTCGACGGCTATCGCGTTTCCGGGGCCACGGTCGCCTCGAGTTGCTGTAACCGGTGTTCGGCGGCGTGGTGGCTCGTCGCGACGACGGCGAACGCGACCATCACGAGGGCGAACGCGACCGCGATGACCGGTGAGAAGCCGTTGACGTAGCTGTTCACGAGTTGGCCGAGTGCCAGGACGAGCGGACCGAGTGTAAGAAGCGTACTCGTGACGGGCGTCGCGAGAAACAGTTCGGCGAACGAGAGACGGTTTCGAGTGGACATTGATCGTGATCAGTCAGTGCTTACCTGTCGTGTCGGGGCCCCCCTCGTAGCCCTTTTGGTTCGGTCACACTCGGTTACACTCCGGTCACTGTCGACGGCATTCGCCACGACCGATACGTTCTTTCTACTGGCCTCGAAATCTCCGGGTATGCGGATTCGTGAGTGGCAGGACATACTCGAGGACGTCACCGACCGAGACGTCGATCCGGACGGCTGGCGAGCGGTCGCGGGCGACCGAGCCGGCGGCGTCGGCGAGGATATGTACCTCGGCCATCCCCGCGCTGGCGTCTTCTTCCTGAAGACGTACGCGAAGAACCCCTTCGAGGTCCGCGGCGTCGGGACGCAGGTCGCTCGAAAGCTCGACGACGAGATCGGGTCGTTCATGCCCGAACGCAACGAGGGCGGCCGTTTCGCCGTCCGCTCGCCGCCCGAGGACGAGGACCACGCGAAACAACAGGCCACCAGACTCGAGGAGGTCGTCAAAGCCCACGCGGACGCCCCGACGACGCCGGGTGATATGTTCGACGATATGATGGACGCCCTCGAGAGCCCCGCGTTCGGGCCGATGGCGTACGATCAGTACGACCGACCCGACGAACTCGACGATCTCTCGGATCGGTTCGAGGAGGCCGAGAAACTCCTCTCGTCGGAACTCGACGACCTGATCGAGACCGACGAGGTCGATCGCGGCTTTATGTGATCCGATCGGTTCTCGCTTTTCACCGGTTGCCGGCAGACGCTGCGATTCAGTGAGCCTTTACTCGCCGAGTCCGATTGCACAGCCATGAGCGCCGAAGACGCAGTCCGTGACTACTACGACGCCCTTCGCCGGGGTGACCCGCTGTTTCCGTTCTTCGTCGACGACGAGTCGACCGTCAAGTTCGGGATCAGCGAGTCGCTGTTCGGCGGCGAGGCGGTCCGCGACGCCTTGCGCGAGCAGACCGAGACGACCGAGGACTGGACCGTCGAGAGTCACCGCCTCACCGTCGACGAGCGTGACGACCTGGCGTGGTTCGCCGACGACGTGACCCTCGAGTGGACTGTGAGTGGCGACGGTGACGATACCGATGGCGAGAACGCCGGAGACGACGACCACCACAGCTTCGAGACCCGCTGGAGCGGAACGCTCACGCGAGAGGGGCAGAGTCTGGGTCAGGCTCAGGATCGAGGCTCGGAGTGGCTGTTCCAATCGATGCACGTCAGCGCACCACAGGAGCTGTAATCGATGGCAGGCTCGAGACGCTCACGGCCGTCCGGTCGCGGCGGTGGTGACGACGGCGGGCGAACGAAGCTGAAGATCGGGTTCGTCCTGCTCGTCGGTGTTTCTGGTGGACTCACCGCGTTACAGGGAGACGCCTCCCCGCCGGTGCTGGGGCTGGCGACGCTCGGCGGCTTGCTCGCCGGCGGACTCCTCGTGTGGTATCTGTCGTGGATTGCCGGGTAGACCGGGTGCGTGTCGCAGATCGGATTCGTCACTGGCCGTCTCTGTTCACACGATCGTCTGACAGCCTCGAGGTGGGAGACGACGGCGACGAGAGCCGAACACGAAAAACGAGAAACGGAATCGGCTACGGATCGACGCGCTGGAGCCAGACACCTGGCGCATCGAGTTCGTCGTGTGTCGGCAGGTTATCCGGGTGTTTCCAGACCGCACCGGCGGCCTCGAGCCCACGGGCGGACGCGACGTGTTCGAAGAAGGCTTTCCCGCGTTCGTACTGTCGGCGTTTGAGTCCGAGACCGAGCAGGCGTCGGAACAGCTGTTGGAGCGGCCCGCGGCCCTGTCGACGCGCGTCGAGTTTTCGTCGAAGGTCCTCGTACTCGTCGTCGAAGGCGTGGTCCATCAGGAGTTCGGCGTAGCCCTCGACGACGGTCATGGCGGCGTCCAGATCGCGAAACGCCCCCCGGTCGAACGAGCCCTCGGCGAGCGTGTCGATGCCGTCTTGCATCCGGTTCTCGAGGTGAGTCGACAGCCAGGGAGCGGCGGCGAACTCGGCGGCGTGGGTCACCTCGTGGAAGGCGATCCAGCGCCGGAAGCGATCGTAGTCGACGTCGAGCATCTCGGCGGCGTTCAGGATGTTCGGCCGGACGAAGTAGAGGGCGTGGTCTTCGGCGGGTGTGTCCGCCAGCAAGAGCGGGTCGTACTGGCCGAGGACGTTGCGGCCGAGGAACGCGAGCAAGACGCCCATCGTGCCGGTGTTGATCGTCCGGGCGACGCCGGGGAAGACGCCGGTGTGGGATTCGATGGGTGCCATTACCCGTTCGAACGTCTCGACGTTGGCGTCGATCCAGTGATGGCGGTTCTGGATCTCGATCGTGTTCGGCAGTTCGAACTCGAAGCCGGCCACGGCACCGACGCCGTCGCGGGCGTCGCGAGCGTCGTCCGCGTAGGCTTCGCGCTCGCCGGGTTCGAGCGAGATCGATCCGGGATCCGTCGAAGCCTTGGCGGCCTCGGTGGCGGCTTGCCAGTCGATGGCGTGCTCGCCGGACGCCCCAGCAACGGCCCGGGCGCTACGATAGAGATTCACGTCGGGAGATATGGGGAGGCGGGCCAAAAGCGTTCGGTCGAGTTTCGGATCGTGGATTCGCCGTTCCGTCCCCGGAATAGGACGACACAGAGACGAAGCGGCTGGACACGAACGGACACTGGACGAAACGGTGACGATGTTGCTATCGTAACAGCTGACACTATTCACACACTGATCGCACAGTCCACGGTTCTCGCTCACGATGTTCACTCCGAACCCGAACCGCGCTGTTGTCGTGCGATCTGGTGTGCAGTGACGTTCAGTGGCGACTATCCCTCCTGGGTCGTCGAGCGTCGTCACTCGAGGACGGAGCCACCGTTCGACGGGTCGCGGCTTCGAAAAATCAGGGGTATCGTCGTCGCTCGAGAGTGGCTCGAACCTCGGTCAGTTGACGATGACGTCCGGCTCGTCGCGTTCCTCGAGTTCGTCAGCCTCGTCGTCCTCGCCGCCGCGGAGCTTCTTGAAGGCAATTGCGGCGCCGACGAACAGAACGAGACCGACGATCGCGGCGATCGGTTTGCCACTCGAGTCGTCCTCGTCGGCCGCGCCGGCGGCTTCGTCTTCGTCGTCGCCGACGTCGATCTCTTCGGCTTCGGTGCCCAGCATGGGCATCGCCTCGCCGATCGCTTTCGGACCGAACTGTGTGTCGCCGTCGAGGTGCAACTCGATGAAGGTGAACTTCTTAGATCCCATAGGTCGACAGTCACCGACCGGACACTTAGCCGTTTGGTTGGCTCCCGTCGGGTGCGAGGTGGATGCGGGTGTCCGTCGCCGATCGGTTCCAGCCGATTTCACAGTCCTGTGTCGAACCGAGCCGGCTCTCACCCGGTTCGACGCGAGAACCGGCAACCGTTTCCCCCTAATCGGCTGTTCGGCCGTCATATCCGTTTCAATTGACCTGAATCCGACGCGACGACCGGTACGATTAAGTGTGCGTCACTTGCGGTGTGTCGTATGAGTGGACGACCGCTTGACGTCCTCGAGGCGTCGCTCGGCGAACGCGTCACGGTGCGACTGAAAAGCGGCGACGAATACGTCGGTGACCTGACGGGGTACGATCAGCACATGAACCTCGTCTTGGAGGACGTCTCGATCCCGATCGAGACGAGCATCGAAGAGGAGTCGCCGGTCGAAGACACAACGATTATACGCGGCGATAACGTCGTTTCGATCACTCCATGACTGGTGCAGGAACCCCGAGCCAAGGAAAGAAGAACAAGACGACCCACGTCAAATGCCGCCGATGTGGCGAGAAATCCTACCACGTGCGGACGAAAGAGTGTGCGGCGTGTGGCTTCGGCAAATCGGCCAAACGCCGCAGCTACGCCTGGCAGGGCAAGACCGGCGACAACTGAACTGGCAATCTGTCGTTCTTCTCGAACCGTTTTCCACCCGCGAGCGACGGCTGTCGTCGTTTTTCACTCTCGTGTCTCCACCTGACTGCTGATCGACCCATCGCCGTTCGGGTCGCTCTTACCGACAGAGGCGTGAAACAGCGAAGTTGTTCACGTTCGTGCATACTCTTTTCCATTGGAATGCAGAAGGAAGCACAAACAAGGAGATTTTTATCGGTTCGGCTCGCTACAGGTTTACATGAGAAACGGGCGGGGACCGAGTCCTCAGCGAACCGGAATGACCGAGAAGTGTGGCGTGGTCGGCGTCTCACTCGACGGTCGAAACGCGGCGCGACCGTTGTACTATGGCCTCTACGCGCTCCAGCACCGCGGTCAGGAGTCTGCGGGGATCATCACCCACGATGGCTTCCAGCAACACAGCCACGTGGACATGGGTCTGGTCGGCGACGTCTTCGACGAGGACGACCTCGACCAGCTCAACGGCGCGGCGGGGATCGGTCACGTTCGCTACCCCACCGCGGGCAGCGTCGACTCCTCCTGTGCCCAGCCGTTTTCCGTCTCGTTCAAGAGCGGCTCGCTCGGCCTCTCGCACAACGGAAACCTCGTCAACGCCGACGAGATACGCGACGAACTCGCCGGGATGGGTCACGCCTTCACGAGCGACGGCGACACGGAGGCCATCGCCCACGACCTCGCACGCAACCTGCTCGACGCCGACCTCGTCCGGGCGGTCAAGCGAACCATGCAGCGTATCCACGGCTCCTACTCGCTGACGATCATGCACGACGACACCGTCATGGGCGTCCGCGACCCGCAGGGCAACCGACCGCTGTGTATCGGCAAACTCGAGGACGGCTACATCCTCGCTTCGGAGTCGGCCGCGATCGATACCTTAGACGGCGAACTCGTCCGTGACGTCCGGCCGGGCGAACTCGTCGTCCTCCAGGAGGACGGACAGGGGTTCGACTCCTACCAGCTGGTAGAACTCGAGAACACGGCCCACTGCTTTTTCGAACACGTCTACTTCGCGCGGCCGGACTCGATCATCGACGACAGTCTGGTCTACGAGGTCCGTCGGAACCTCGGACGCAAACTCTGGGAGGAAAGCGGCGTCGAGTCGGACGTCGTGATGCCGGTGCCCGACTCCGGCCGTGCGTTCGCCTCGGGCTACGCCGACGCCGCGAGCGAGACGACGCCGGACGGCGAGGAGCGCGACGAACACGACGACGGCGTCGAGTTCGCGGAGGGACTGATGAAGAACCGTTACGTCGGCCGGACGTTCATCATGCCGACTCAGGACGAGCGCGAGCGGGCCGTGCGCCTGAAGTTGAATCCCATCAAGTCGACGGTCGAAGGGAAGACGGTTACGCTGATCGACGACTCGATCGTCCGCGGAACGACCTCGACGCAGTTAGTCCAGTTGCTCAAAGACTGCGGCGCCGAGGAGGTCCACATGCGAATCGGTGCACCGCCGATCGTCGCCCCATGTTATATGGGAATCGACATGGCGACCCGAGACGAACTGATCGCCGCCGACAAGTCGGTCGACGAAATCGCCGAGACGATCGAAGCCGACAGTCTGGCGTACCTCTCGACGGACTCCGTCGCCGACGTCCTCGAGAGCGACCGCATCGATCTCTGTATGGGCTGTGTCACCGGCGAGTATCCCTACGACATCGAGGGGGAGGAGACCGACCGCGCGGTCGACCGGCCAGCGGTCGGTGAGGGGACGATTCCGGCGGACGACTGAGGCGATCTGCGTTCTCGAGTGCTCTCCGTTTTCTGTGTCTTCACCGCGTCGAGATCCCGATCGAGAGCGGTCAGTAAGTCAGTAGACGTGATACAGCATCGCGTAGACGACGACGCCGAGTGCGAACGAGACGAGCCAGAGCGTCGCCGCGATTCGACCGACCGCGGCGTGGCGCGTCCGTGCGAGCTCACCCACGGTGTGGGTCGCCGCGAGCAACAGCGCGTAGTACACCAGCGGAATGCAGATTACGGCCAGTAGGATGTGGATCGCGAGGACGGGCAGGTAGACGAACTGTTCGACCGCCGCCGGCCCCGGAAACGACGCTGGGCCGCCGAGTGAGACCAGCCGATAGAGATAGAGGACGAGAAACGTCCCGAACAGAGCAAACGAGAGCACCATCGCCTGTCGATGGCGATCGACGTTTCCGCGGCGAATCCACCACCAGCCGAGCCCGATCGTCGCGATCGCAGTGAGGCTGAGGACCGCGTTGACGTGTGGAATCGTCTCGAGGACCCGCTCCGGCGGTGTCGGGACGGCCGACTGCGGAATCACTCCGCCGGCCGCGCCGAACACGACCGCGAGCGAGACGACGCTCAGTAGCCCGGTCAGCATCGGCACGTGCTCTTTCTGGATCGCAGTCATGCTCGAGTGTTCGTGTGAGCGAAGAAAGTGATTTCTCTCTTCGTCTCAGTGTCAGTCCTCGGTCTTCACCGTCGTTTCTGTCTTCACCGTCGTCGCCCTCCTCACTCCCGTCTCGACTCCCCTCACTGCTTGCAGCATCCGGCATGGAACCCATCCCGCCTGCAGATGTAGTCGAAGTGCCTCCGTTCTGGAGGCCTCGGATGGTCTCGTCTCGAGATGCGAGTCGCTGGCCGACGTCACATTCCATCTCGTTGCGCGACCGGCGTGTGAGCGTGAACGTGAGAGACACCGAGCGATCCGGACGGCGCGTCGTGGTTTCGACCCGACGGGGCGACATCCCCTCTCCTTTCGATTTCCGGCTGTTCGACGCCGAGTCACGACTCTCGATGATGTAACCGACGTGGGTTCTCTTTCACTCTGTTCGCTCTCGAACAGTTTCGGGACCAACCACTAAGCCCGTCCCTCGAGAATCGTCGGTCGATGCAGTTAGAACTCGCCCCTATCGACGTGGATCGCCGGCCACCGACCTGTCAGATCGCGTCTCTCGAGACCGTCGACGACCGACAGCGCCGCGACTCCACGCGACGATGACGTCTTCTCGTCTCACTCGCGCTCTCGCGTTCGGTGCGGTCGCGCTGTCGGCTCTCGCGCTCGCCGTCGCTCACGCTCGCTCCAGACTTCGATCGCGAACGATATTCGCCCACCGCGGGTTCGCGAACGAGGTCCCCGAGAACACCGTCGAGGGCGTCCGGTTCGCCGCCTCGAGAGCGGATGCCGTCGAAATCGACGTCCGTCGCTGTGGCTCCGGCGAGTTGGTCTGCGTCCACGACGAGACGCTCGAGCGCCTGACCGGCGCCGATCGACGCGTCGACGAGACCGACTGGGAGACGCTCCGCGAGCTCGAAGTCGCCGACGGTGCGACGGTCGCTCGACTCGAGGACGTCCTGGCCGTCGTTCCCGACGACGTCCTGCTCAACGTCGAACTCAAAGAACGCGGACTCGCGGCCGACGTGCTCGAGGCGCTCGAGGACCACGGCGGCGAGGTGCTGCTCTCCTCGTTCGACGCCGACGCGCTGGCCGAGGTTCGGGCCCGCGACGAGGCGATTCCGCTCGCGTACGTGTTCCGGACGACCACGCCATCGGCACGCGCTCCGCTGGAGACCGCCGCCGCGCTCGACTGTGTCGCGGTCCATCCGCGAGCGGACCTCTGTTTCCGAACCGTAATCGTCCCGCGCGCGCACCGTCACGGACTCGCGGTGAACGCCTGGACGGTCGATTCACGACTCGAGGCGGCGCTGGTCGCACTCGTCGGCGCCGACGGCGTGTTCGTCGACTCGAGCTGGTGACGATGAGGCGGGGCCGGAAGTTGCGAGAACAAGCCAATCCGTTATCGGGGTGTCGCCGATAGAGACGGGCATGACTGATTCGACTACGAGACGCCGGTTCACGCAACTCGTCGGTGCTGGAGTCGCTGTTGGCCTCGCCGGGTGTGGTGACGGTGGACCGGGCGATCCGGTCGACGACGGTGACGAGGCGGATGCGGAGGACGAAGGGGGTGTCAACCATCCAGCCGACCCGGACGAGGAGAACCGGACGGGCGAGGATACGGCGGACACGATCGAGGATGAGGTCGGCGACGATGACGACGATAACGGCGATACGGACGAGGACGCGGACGAGACGTCCTGAGACCTCTCCTCGACGTATTCGAAACGGAATACAAGACCGGGAAACGAGATACGCGACACCTCGAGTCCGGACTCGAGAGAGAAAGCGCATCCGCTCGAACGAATAGAAGACGACGAAGAACACTCGAGAAGCGCCGAGCGGTGGTGCTCCTCGGGAGTGTTGGTTCCGGAAAGTTATGCGTGGGTGATGTCCGCGAAGGGAGATCACCTGCATCGTCGTGTGGCGAGTGTTCGCCACGTTCGGTGGAGACCGTCCACCTGTGCGATGCGTGGGACCGGATTTGAACCGGCGGACCCCTACGGGACAGCGCCCTCAACGCTGCGCCGTTGGCCTGGCTTGGCTACCCACGCTCGCGTGCTTGTCTTTGCTGCAACTATGAGTAGTCGGAGTCCTTTGATATGGGTTTCGCTTTAGGCGCCCGGTTGGTTCGGGTTCGCATACCGACCACAGTCCCCCGAAAGACGGCCGTTATCTCGCACTCTCTCGATGCAGTCTCGACGACACGCTCGGAGCGCCCGGAGCGGTGTATTCAAATGTCCCAGCGTCCAACCGTCCGTATGGCCAAATACTCGACGGGTTCCTCGTCGGGTGGCGGCGGAACAACCTGCGAACTCTGTGGTGCCGAGAGCGACTCACTGCGGACGACGACGGTCGCCGGCGCCGAACTCGAGGTCTGTTCCGACTGTGCTACCCACGGAGATACCCAGACCAAGAGCCGGAAACGGCGTGGCAGTTCGTCGGGCAACTCGGGCGGTGCCCACGCCCAGGACGGAGCCGACCGGCGAAAGCGGGCCGCCCAGAACACCGCGAAGGCGAACCCGATCTGGGACGGCGACTCCGAACACTGGGAGAAAGAGGGGACGAGTTACGACGACGATCCGTTGCCCTACCTCGTCTCCGGCTACGGCGACGTGCTCGTCGAGGCTCGACGGGAGGCAGGCTACCAGCGAGAGGAACTCGCCGAGGAACTCGAGGTTCCCGAGGCCGACCTGCTGGCGATCGAACAGGGACGGGCGACGCAAGCTGGTGTCGGCGGCGGGCTCATCAGCGCACTCGAGGACGTCCTCGACGTGGAACTGGCGGAGTGAGGTTTCGACCGAACGCTCCACCGCCAACGGCGAGCAGACTTTTATCAACTGCCCACACAGTGAGAGCGATGAGCGGACAACGGGCGGCCGACGAGCCCTACACGACGCGGTTCGAAACCGGCGTGTCGGCCGTCGACGGACGACGAGTCTGGCTCGAGACGACCTTCTTCTACGCAGAGGGTGGCGGCCAGCCGGCAGATTGCGGCTCGATCGGTGACGTCGCCGTCGAGGACGTCCAGCGGGTCGACGGCGAACACGTCCACGTTCTGGCCGAGGAACCTCGATTTCGGGCGGGTCACCGCGTCCTGTGTTCGATCGACTGGTCGTATCGAATGTACTGTATGCGGGCACACACCGCCAGTCACGTGCTGTATGGGGCTGCCAGACGATTGTGTGCGTCTGCCGACGACGGTGAGGACACCGAGGTTGGAGACGACACTCTCGGCTACGCCGGCTTCGACATCGGCGACGAGACGGTGCGCGTCGATCTCGAGGCACCCACGACGATCGACGACGAGACGCTGGTCGAACTCGATCGGCTGGTCAATCGGGCCGTCTGGGAGTCGCGCCCGGTCTCCTGGGAGACGGTTCCCGTCGCGAAGGCTCGCGAGCGCGAGGGGATCGCGTTCAACGAGACGACCGAAGACGGAGCGGTCTCGAGCGGGCGCGTCAGAGTCGTCACGATCGGGGCCGAAGACGACAACGACGCCAACGGCTCGCGAAACCCGTGGGACGTCGCCGCGTGCGGTGGAACACACGTCAGAAACACGCGCGAAATCGGGCCGGTGACCGTTCTCGACTGGTCGAGCCCCGCTGACGGCGTGACTCGCGTCGAGTTCGCCGTCGGCCCGCGGGCGATCGAGCGCCGCGAAACCGAGAAACGAGCGACGTTCGCCACGAAGCGCGCGCTCGGCGTCGGTATCGAGGCGGTTCCCGACGCAATCGCGCGACTGCAGTCCGAGACGGAATCGCTTCGGACCGAACTGACGGCGACGCGTCGCTCTTTGCTCGAGACACGACTCGAGCGTGCGAAGTCGGTCGATCGGGACGGGTCGCGCTGGCTCGTGACGTCGTGTTCGGACGTCCCACTGGAGTTCCTTCGAGCGGGTGTTCGTGAGGTGGTCGAATCCGACGCCGTCGACGCAGACGTCGTCGTGGTCGTGGGCCACCGTGACGACGGCGAGACCGCGGCCGTGATCGCGTCGGTCGGCGATCGATCGGTTGCCGATATCGCCGCGGAATTCGGTGTGACGTGCGACGACAGCGGCCGCTCCGAACGGTTCGCACAGGTCGGTGGCTTCGAGGTCTCGGCTGCGGAGCTGGTGGACGAACTGGTCGGCCATCAGTGAAAAAGCGGCGTGGACTCGAGCGACCTGTCTGGCCGGCACCGGTTCGGCGCCGGAGTTACGGTGTCACGCGATCGGTCCCGCTCGAGTCACCCCATTCGTGCTGTCCGGAGACGGTTCGGTGAGAACCGCGATAGGCATGACCTGACAGCAACTGGAAGGAGGTGCCCGGGCAACACTAAATCTTGCTATTCTGCTGTCAGCTGCGTCGAAAAATCAAGAGGCGAAGAGATGGCGCTCGTCGCCAGTTCGAGCTCTTTTCGGGGGTGGTAGCTTGGCACAGCGGTGCTACACTCGTCCTCGGGGAGCGTCGATGCAGCGCGGATACAAGAGCACGGTCGTTCACTCCAGTCGTACTGTCCGGTTCGGTTACTGGGGGTTTCAAGGAGGCATGCGGCGTGATATCACACACTGGGAGCGATTCGGACCCATCGTGACGACTGATTGGTACTGACAGCCGGGTCCATCTACGAACTCCGTCGGGCGGATAACTTAACCTTTTACTACTAGGTGAGTCAATATTTTCGTATGGGAGTCGATTACTCCGAACTACACGATCCGAACGCCGAGTACACGATGCGAGACCTCTCGGCGGAGACGATGAACGTCACCCGAGAACGCGGCGGCGGCCGCGACATCGAGATCACGGACATCCAGACGACGATGGTCGACGGCAACTTCCCGTGGACGCTCGTCCGAATCTACACCGACGCCGGTATCGTCGGCACCGGTGAAGCCTACTGGGGCGCAGGGGTTCCGGAACTCACCGAGCGGATGAAGCCGTTCTTGCAGGGAGAGAACCCGCTGGATATCGACCGACTGACCGAACACCTCGTCCAGAAGATGTCTGGCGAGGGCTCGATCGCGGGCGTCACTATCACCGCGATCTCCGGCATCGAAATCGCCCTCCACGACCTCGCGGGCAAGATCGTCGACCTGCCGGCCTACCAGCTGCTGGGCGGGAAGTACCGCGACGAGATGCGCGTCTACTGCGACTGTCACACCGCCGACGAGGCAGATCCCATCGCCTGTGCCGACGAGGCCGAACGCGTCGTCGACGAACTCGGCTACGACGCGCTGAAGTTCGACCTCGACGTGCCGTCGGGCCACGAGAAAGATCGTGCGAACCGCCACCTGCGCGACATCGAAATCGAGCACAAAGCGAGCATCGTCGAGGCGGTCACCGAGCGAGTCGGCTCCCGGGCCGACGTCGCCTTCGACTGTCACTGGACCTTCTCCGCCGGCAGCGCGAAACGCCTCGCCGAGCGCCTAGAGGAGTACGACATCTGGTGGCTCGAGGACCCCGTCCCGCCGGAGAACCACGACGTCCAGCGGGAGGTCACGCGGTCGACGACGACGCCGATCACGGTCGGCGAGAACGTCTACCGAAAGCACGGTCAGCGCCGGCTCCTCGAAGAGCAAGCGGTCGACATCATCGCGCCCGACATGCCGAAGGTCGGCGGGATGCGCGAGACCCAGAAGATCGCCGATCTCGCGGACATGTACTACGTGCCGGTCGCGATGCACAACGTCGCCTCGCCGGTCGCGACGGTCGCAAGCGCCCACGTCGGCGCGGCGGTGCCGAACTCGCTGGCAGTGGAGTACCACAGCTACCAGCTGGGCTGGTGGGAGGACCTCGTCGAAGAGGACGTCATCGAGGACGGTTACATCGAGATCCCCGAGGAGCCGGGACTCGGCGTCACCCTCGACATGGACGCCGTCGAAGAGCACATGGTCGACGGTGAGACGTTGTTCGACGAGGCGTAAGACTCGTCGAGCCAGCAAATCTCCGATTTGCGGTGTTCGATGAAGCCTGAGCTTCATCGAGCTCGCTGAACCGTGTTCAGCGCCGTTCGACGAGGCGTAAGACTCGTCGAGCCACGCGCTTTCGTCGCTTTTACTCCGAACCGTGACGCCGAAACAGCGGCGCGTTCGCTCCGTCTCCCTCACCGAGTTCCTCCGGCGGGAGGTCACCGACCTCCTCGTTCGCGCTCGCCAGATAGAGCGCGCTGTTGAGCAGTCCGATGTGGCTGAACGCCTGCGGGAAGTTCCCCAGCAGCTCGCCGGTGTCGGGGTCGATCATCTCCGAGAGCAATCCCAGCGGGGTCGCGTACTCGAGGACGTTCGTGAAGATCTCTTCGGCCTCATCGACGCGCCCTGAGAGAACGAGCGCGTCGACGAGCCAGAACGAACAGAGACCGAACGCGGTCGGCTCGTCGGGTCGGGCCTCGCTGTCGACGAACCGGAAGACGAGTCCGTCGTCGGTCGTCATCTCCTCGAGGACGGTGTCGATCGTCCCCTGCACGCGGTGGTCATCGGCCGGCAGGAAGTCGTAGATCGGGATCAACAGCACCGTCGCGTCCAGCGCGTCGTCGGTATCGTAGTGCTGGACGAAGCTCTCGAGGTCCTCGTCGTAGCCGTGTTCGAGGATGTCCTCTCTGATCGCCTCGCGTTCGCGTTCCCAGCGCTCGAGGGGGCCCTCGTAGTCGTAGTCGGTCGCGAGTTGGATTCCGCGGTCGAGGGCGACCCAGCACAGTAGCTTCGAGTGGACGTAGTGGCGGTGATCGTCGCGAAACTCCCAGATGCCGGCGTCGGGTTCGTCCCAGATCTCGCAGACGCGGTTCGCGAGCGCGCAGATCGAGTCCCAGTCTTCGTCGGTGAGTCCGTTCTCGTAGCGGACCGTCTCGTAGACTCCCTGAACGATCGTCCCGTAGATGTCGTGTTGCTCCTGGGTTGCGGCGGCGTTTCCGATTCGGACCGGCTCCGAGTCACGATAGCCCGAGAGGTGGTCCAGCGTCTCCTCTCCGATGTCGGTCTCGCCGTGGAGGCCGTACAGCGGCTGGATCTCCTCGGGTTCGGTGTGTCCGATGTTTCGGAACCACTCGAAGTACTGTCGGGCCTCTCGCTCCTGGCCGACGTTGTACAGCGCCTGTATCGAGAACTTCGCGTCGCGGATCCAGTTGTACCGGTAGTCCCAGTTCAGGTCCTCGCCGACGACCTCCGGGATCGACGTCGTCGGCGCGGCACAGATCGAGCCCGTCTCCTCGTGGATGAGGAGTTTGAGGACGAGCGCAGAGCGGATCAGTGCGTCGGTGTACGCCTCGTCGAACTCGAAGAGCGACCCCGCGGACGCCTCGCACTCGTCGAGCCACTCCCGCCAGTAGTCGACCGTTCCCTCGAGGACGGTCTCGCACTCCTCGGGCGACAGCCGAACGGAGTGGTCGTGTTGTACGGAGAGCCAGCAGGTGTCGCCCTCCTCGAGGGTGACGGTGCCGGTCGCTCGTGGTCCGTCGTCGTCCGATTCGAGCTCGAACTCGAGGTCGCCGTGGTGGTGGAGGTGGAGTCGCTCGCCGTCGCCGCTGGCGACGATTTTGCCCTCGTCGTCTCCCTCCTCGCCGGTCTCGATCTCGAGACTCGTCTCCGCTCTCGCGTAGTCGAACCGCGGCTCGAAACAGACGTCGAACGAAACCGAGCCCGACGCTCCCTCGAGCTTTCGATACACCGCGTGTTGAAACCGCTCGTGGGGGTAGGGTTCGTCCGCCATTCGCACCGGCATGAGGTCCGTCATCGTCGCCGTTCCGGACTCGGTCTCGACGGTCGTCTCGAGGACGTTCGTCCGGTCGACGTAGGCCTGGCTCGAGTCGTACTCCGCCTGTGGTTCGACGGCGAATCGGCCACCTTTCTCGGTGTCGAGGATCGCCGCGAAGACGCTCGAATCCTCGAGGTGGGGGAAACACAGCCAGTCGATCGAGCCGTCCGCACCGACGAGCGCGACTCGTTCGTCGTTGCCGATTACGCCGTAGTCGTCGAGTGGTTTGAACTCCGTGTCCATGGTCTCTGAGTTCGGGTTCAGGGTCTGGGTTCGGTCGGATCCGCTCCGGATCTGCTGTCGGTTCGTCTTCGGCCGATATGGTCGTAGACATCGTACCACCCGAATTCAGTTAAGCGATAGGCATGCGCACTGATGTCGGACCGGGTCGAGGGCGACGCCGTCGAAGAGCGACGAGCGTGACCGACCGTGAACTCGGCGAGCCGCTCAGATTCAGGTCCAGTGTCGAGACAACCTCCGTGAACTCGTCGTGTCCGTTCACGGGACTCGATTTCGGTGACCAGTTGGGAACGAAGTGATCGTCTCCGACGGAGATTACAGACACGGTCGCGACGGGGTGCGCCCGGTCTCAGTCGCGCTCGAGGTCGTCCTCGTCTATTGCCTCGCCGTCCGCGATCTCCTCCTCGTCGGCTCGCGGCGCGTTCTGCGTGCCCAGATCACCGTCGCCTTCGTCGACCTCCTCGGGGTCGCGGTCGACGCGCTCGAGTTCGTCTTCGATCTCCGCCTCGCGTTCGGCCTCGTACTCGTCGGCGCGGTCGGTGTCATCTTCTGCCATAGTCTCTGATCGGGCTTTAGCCTCCGCGTGTTTGGGTCGTCGGCCGTCACTCGCAACGTCGGGTTTCGGCTTCGAGCTCGAGACCGGTCGCTCGAGTCGACGCGACGGCCAACAGAAAGACAGATAAAAGGTCCCGCGTTGCAAAGAGACAGATAACAATGGACGTTCCGTACGATCTGACCTCGTACGTTCGGGTGTTGAAGATGGCGACGACACCCTCGCAAGAGGAATTCGTTCAGGTGTCGAAGATCGCCGGCGCAGGCATTCTGCTCGTCGGCTTCATCGGCTTCCTGATCGGTGTCACGATGGGCCTGTTCACAGGTGGGTTCTGATGGCGATCTACGCCGTCAAAACCACCGCGAGTCAGGAGCGCACCGTCGCCGACATGATCATCAACCGCGAGGAGCCTGAGGTCCACGCCGCGCTGGCGCCGGACTCGCTGACCTCCTACGTGATGGTCGAAGCCGACAACAATGCCGTGATCGAACGCGTACTCGAGGACATTCCCCACGCCCGCAGTATCGTTCCCGGCGAGAGTGACATCTCGGAGGTCGAACACTTCCTCTCGCCCAAACCGGACGTCGAGGGGATCGCCGAAGGCGACATCGTCGAACTCATCGCCGGCCCGTTCAAAGGCGAGAAAGCCCAGGTCCAGCGCATCGACGAGGGCAAAGATCAGGTGACCGTCGAACTCTACGAGGCGACGGTTCCAATTCCCGTGACGGTTCGTGGCGACCAGATCCGCGTCCTCGACTCGGAAGAACGCTAGGTTTTTCTCACTTTTGTGCGGTTTCGAGAGCACCTCGAGAGCGTGTTGCGTGGTCGCAGTTCCGAGACGTGCCGTCGCCGTCCTCGCGGGGAACCGACTCGCGCTCGTCGTGGATGATCCTCAGCACCTCTCGTGAGATGGCATGACGCGAGCCGGCTCCGATTGCAGCGACACTGCAGTCACTCGAGAAACCGACGTTCGACGAGAAGAACACCCGCGACCGCACTCACTGCTTCAATTCCGTGGCAACTGCACTCATATCCGCAACCGACTCGACCTCCTCTATGAGGTCCTCACGTTGGCGGACGTCCTCGGAACTGGCCCCGTAGGCGCGGACGTACTCGGCGCGGCTGTGTTCGGTGAACGCGTGGCGGATCGCGAGATAGCCGTCCGGAACGACGGTTCCGCACACTTTACACTCGAGTCGCTCGTGTTTCGACGCCTGGTGGACGATCGCCGACTCGACGTCGTCGAAGACCGACCCGCAGCCGTCGATTCCACATTCCCAGGGCATCCCTGCGGGTGAATCGATTGGGGAGCCTAAAGGTCTTTTCGCCGATCTCTGATCTCCGCGGCCCGACGCCGTTCTCGAGGACCGTGTCCGCCAAAACAGTCATCTATTCGACGTGTATGGATGGATCACCAAATCAGAATTCATAACTCTCCAGTCTCGAAAGGCACAGCCGTGACTGCCAGCGAGGAGTTCCGGGTCGACCTACACGTCAAGGTGCTGACTGACCGTGTCGTCGAGCGAGCGATCGCAGCCGGTCTCGACGCTATCGTCTACGCACCGCACTTCACACGACTTCCCGAGATTCGGGCCCGGGCCGAGCGCTACTCGAGCGACGAGTTACTCGTTATCCCCGCCCGCGAGGTCTTTACGGGGTCGTGGCGCGAGCGCAAACACGTCCTCGCGATCGGCCTCGCGGATCGCGTCCCGGACTTCATCTCGCTCGAGGCCGCGATGGCCGAATTCGAGCGACAGGATGCCGCCGTCCTCGCGCCGCATCCGGAATTTCTGAACGTCAGCCTCACCGAGTCCGACCTGCGCCACTACCGCGACACCGTCGACGCCGTCGAGATTTACAATCCGAAGCACCTCCCGTCGCACAACCGACGGGCTCGCGAGATCGCCAAGCTGTTCGAGTATCCGCCGTTTACCTCCTCGTACGCACACCTGCCGGGAACCGTCGGCGTTTCCTACACTGCGTTCGACGCCGACCTCGGGATCGACTCCGCAGACGATCTCGTGACCGCTCTGCGTGAGGGAGCCGCGCGGCGGGTCATCTACGACACCGGATTCACTCGTTGGAAGACGACGGCGCGCGAACTCGGACACCTCTGCTGGGAGAACTCCTGGGAGAAGGTCGACCGGCTCTTCCTTCAGGGGATCGAAGCGACCCATCCCCACCACATCGCCTACGACGGGAAGTTCGACGACGTCTCCGTCTACTGACGGTCGGGTTCGTCCGCGTCAGCGTCCGTCCCACGATCCTTTCCAGCCGCGTCTTCGTCTCGGCCCCTGACTCGAGCGAGCGTCTCTCGAACCCGATCCCAGTGACTGCCGGTCCAGAACCACTGGTCGCAGTCGCCACACTGCCAGATTCGCTCCTCGTCGGGATCGGGTGCGTACTCGGGTATCGAGGCCGGTGTGTCGGTCACGCGCTCGAGTCGTCCGTTACACCGACCACAGCGGCTCGGCTCGTCGGCGAGTTCGAGCGCGACGCCCGCAGTCTCGAGTTCCGCCAGTTGCGCCTCGGTTTCGCGTGATTCGAGGAGGATCGCGCTCTCGGCCCGCGCGGCGAGGTCGACGTCCCGCGTGACGATCGTCCGTTCTTCACTGCGGGCGGCCACGAGCACCTCGTCGTCGGCCTCGAGGTCTCGATCGCCGGCGTAGGCGGTATCGTAGCCGCACATTCGAAGGTAGGAGACGAGACCGCCGCACATGACGTCGACGAGGAAGGGCATGGTTCGTGTGTGTGTCTGGTTTCGGAAACGGAGCTCAGTGCAAGAACGCGCGCAACTCCTCGAGGTCCCACGCGTTGAGCACGTCCGCGGGCTCCGCCCACCCTCGGCGAGCGGTGTGGACGCCCCAGCGAACGAACTCGAGGGTCGCGGGTCGATGCGCGTCCGTGTTGACGGCGATCGTCGCCCCCTCTTCTATGGCGGCTTGGACGGCACTGCCCCAGAGGTCGAGCCGGTGGGGATTAGCGTTGACCTCGAGGGCAGTTCCGTGTTCCGCAGCTGCCTGTCCGAGGGTCGCAGCATCGAACGAGAGCCCCTCACGCTGGTTGAGTAGCCGACCGCTGGGGTGGCCGAGGATGTCCACCGCGGGGTTCTCGATCGCGGTGAGCAGGCGCTCGGTCGCCTCCTCGGAGCTCTGGTCGAGAGCGCTGTGTGGCGAGGCGACGATGACGTCGAGTTCCTCGACGACGGCGTCCGTGAGGCCGATCTCCCCGTCGGCGTCGACGTTCGCCTCGATCCCCGCGAGTACCTCGACCTCGCTGGCGGCGTTCACCTCGCGGATCGCCTCGACTTGCTCTAAGATCTCCGTGTCCGAGAGGCCGACGCCGCCGACGATACCGGGGCCCTCGGCGTGGTCGGCGATCGCGTAGTAGTCGTAGCCCTGTTCTTCGGCGCCAGCGACCATCTCGTCGATCGTGTTGTTGCCGTCGGACCACTCGGTGTGGGTGTGGAGGTCGCCGCGGACGTCCTCGCGGGTGAGCAGGTCCGGGAGGTTGTTTTCTGCGGCTGCCGCGATCTCCCCGCGGTCTTCGCGCAACTCGGGCGGGATCCACGGGAGGCCCAGCGCTTCGTACATCCCCTCCTCCGTCTCGCCGGCGACGCGGTCGCCGACGCGCTGGTCGGCGTCGGGGTCCTCGACCGCACTGACGTCGAACGCCCCGTACTCGTTCAACTTCATCCCGCGGTCGATCGCGTAGTTGCGAAGACGGACGTTGTGATCCTTGCTCCCCGTAAAGTACTGCAACGCGGAACCGAACTCCTCGGGAACCACGACACGCAGGTCGACGCGCACGTCGCCGACGCGGACGCTCGCCTTCTCCGGGCCGGACTCGATCTCGTCGTCGACGGAGTTCCAGTCGACGAACCCCTCGACGACTACCTCGCTCGAGTCGCTCGAGACGAGGACGTCCACGTCGCCGATCGTCTCACGCCACCGGCGAATCGAGCCGGCGACCGCACAGCGCTCGACGGACTCGAGGGACTCGAGGTACGCGAGGACGTCGTCGGCCAGCGGCCGCGCCTCGCCGAGCAACTGGCGCTCGCCGATGGTTCGCGCGAACTCGACGTTCTCGAGGATGTTCTCCTCGGTTTTCGCGCCGAAGCCCTTCACGTCCTGGATCTCGCCGGCTTCGGCGGCGGCCTCGAGGTCGTCGAGATTCCGAACGTCGAGTTCGCGGTAGAGCGTGCCCACGGTCTTAGGGCCGACGCCTTCGACTCGCGTCAGGGCGACGATGTCGACCGGCAACTCCTCGCGTAGCTCCTCGAGTTCCTCGATTTCGCCCGTCTCGACGTACTCGACGATCTTCGAGGAGATGGCGTCGCCGACGCCTTCGACGTCGTCGAGTGCCGCCTCGTCGCCGCGCTCGACGAGGTCCGCGAGGGGGGCGGGGTGGGCCTTGATCGCGTCGGCCGCCCGGCGGTAGGCGCGGGGTTTGTACTCGACGTCGTCGGCCTCGAGGAGGTCCGCGAACTCCTCGAAGCGGGCGGCGAGTTCGGCGTTGGTCGCTCGCGTCATCGTTATCGTCCCCTCCGGGCGGCGGCGTCGTCGTCGCGACCGAGCGCCTTCTTCAGGAAGCCCATCCAGCGTTTCGTGTCGGCGGCCTGCTGGGCCTGTTGCTCGCGTTCTAAGTCCGTCGGCCCGAGACTCTGGAGGGCGTTGAGCGCCCGGTCGATGCCGATAATGGTCCCGGCGAGTTCCTCGCCCTCCTCGCGAGTGACGTCGCCCTCCTCGATCCGCTGGACGCGTTGGAGCCGTTCGCGTCGCAGGTTCTTCTTCGCTCGCTCGACGCGCTCGCGTTCGCCGGCGGGGATCGTGTCGCGGCGCTTGATCTCGAAGACGAACTCCCGGAGATCGATCTCCTCGCCCTGAACCTCGATCCGGTCTGGGATGTCGGCGCCGACCGTCGCCCCCTCGCGCTCGACGCGCTCGAGCAGCTGCTTGCGCTCGTACGCTTTCATGTCTCGAACTGCGGGTTCGGGCGGGAAAAATGTACGTCCCCCACGCCGTAGCCCGGTTGCGGCGACGTGACTCGAGCGAGAGAACCCCAAACCCCATAGCAGTCGACCACATACCCCCGGCCAATGGCCAAGTGCGACGTGTGTGGGAAAGACGAAAACATGCCGTACAACTGTCGGCACTGCGGGGGAACCTACTGTGGGGATCACCGGTTGCCCGAGAACCACAATTGTACGGGACTGCAGAACTGGAACGATCCCTCCGGCGTGTTCGACAGCGGGTTCGACGACAGCGTGAACGACACGGGGACGTCGAGAGCCTCGAGTATCACGTCGAAACTCCCGTTCGATATGGGGACGGGCGGACCGCTGGCGTACTTCCGGGGGAACATGACGTACCTGTTTCTGACGCTCATGTGGGCGACGTTCCTCCTGCAGTTCGTCACTCGACTCGTTCTGACGCCGGTTGGCTCTCTGGGTATGACCTTCGAGTCGTATCAGACGTGGCGGTCGATCTTCGTGCTCACGCCGTCCAATCCCGAGTACGTCTGGACGTGGTTCACGTCGATCTTCTCCCACGGCGGCCTCATGCACATCGCGTTCAACAGCATCGTCATTTTCTTCTTCGGGCCGCTCGTCGAGCGCTACGCTGGCTCGCGGAACTTCGGAATCCTCTTTCTCGTCAGCGGTGCGCTGGCCGGGCTCAGTCAGGTCGGCATCAGTATCTTCCAGGGTGACGTCGGACCAATGGCTGCCGGCGTTCTCGGTGCTAGCGGTGCCGCACTCGCGATTATGGGTGTGCTGACGGTGCTGAACCCGAACCTCAAGGTGTACCTGTACTTCGTTCTGCCAGTCCCGCTCTGGTTGCTCACGGTCGGGACCGCGCTCATCAGCCTCGCTTTCATCGGCGGCGGCGCTGCCGGCGGCGGTGGGATCGCCCACGCGGCCCACCTCGTCGGGCTCCTCGTCGGCCTCGCGTACGGCGAGTACATCAGGCGGACCCGGAACGTTCGAACCCCGAACCAGTTCCAGCTGGGCGGCGGTCCCGGTGGCCCCGGCGGCCCGGGCGGTCCTGGCGGCCCCGGACGCGGTCGCGGACCGTTCTGACCTGACTCCACGAACTCACAACCAGCGTCTCTCCGAACCCCGCCACTGATTTTCGCGCGTCTCCTACCGCCGATGATGACACCGCGCCCCGACCTCGCACCCGACGCCACGCTCTCGCGCGGGGAGATGGAGACCCTCCAGCGCGAGATCGCCGACGTCGCCGTCTTCGCTGACGACGACCCGCCGCTCGAGCCCGAGACGCTCTCGAATCCGCTCGCCGCCACGTCCACCGGCGGCGAGCCGCCGATCGTCGCTGGCGTCGACCAGTCGTTTCTGCTGGATTCGGACGACTCCGGTGACGAAGACGGCGGCACCGACGACCGCGCCCTCAGCGCCGTCGTCGCCATGCAAGCCGGCGAGGTGATCGAGCGCGTCTTCGCTGTCACGCCCCTCGAGATCCCCTACATCCCCGGGCTCCTCTCCTTTCGCGAAGGACGACCGATCCTCGACGCGCTCGAGGAACTGTCCGTCGAGCCCGACCTCTATCTCTTCGACGGCAGCGGCCGCATTCACTTCCGGCAGGCGGGTATCGCGACCCACATGGGCGTCGTCCGCGACGTGCCGAGTATCGGCGTCGCGAAGAGCCTGCTCTGCGGGTCGCCTCGCGAGGATCTCGAGAACCTGCCGGCGGGGACCACGATACCGATCGAGGCGACCGATCGGGTCGACGCTCCCGAGGGCACCCTGCTCGGATACGCGGTCCAGACCAAGCAGTACGAGTCCTCGAGTCGGTACGTCAACCCGCTGTACGTCAGCCCCGGCCACCGCGTCGGTCCCGAGACCGCCGCTGAAGTCGTCCTCGCGCTCTCGGAGGGGTACAAACTGCCGGAGCCGGTTCGACTGGCCGACAGCTACGCGACCGAGGCGAAAGGGGAGGTCGTCGACGGCGGGGAGTGAGTCGAGGTCGAATCGGTTCCGGTCGATCACCCGACGAGATCGCTGAGGGTCGACTCGCGAGTGAAGACTCGAGACAGCGCACCGAACACTCCAGCGAGCGCGAAAAACCGTCGGTACTTAGGTGTCGTCGCTCGAACGAATCTCGCATGACCATCGTCGAGGATGCCGAGGGTACCGACGAGGACGGCGACGCGGAACCGACTGCCGTAACCGACGGCGGAGCCGGAACACAGGACGCGAGTAACTCGAGCGTTTCGTCCGGGAGCGGCCCCGATGCCGGTGCCGGTACCGAGACGACCGTCGACACGAGTACGACCACCACCGGCGCGCGTGACGAACGCACGGAATCCGGCGCCGACACGGACGACTACACTCGCAAGAAGTGCGTCCTCATCACGGGCTGTTCGTCCGGAATCGGTCGGGCGACCGCTCAGGCCTTCTTGGAGGAGGAGTGGCGTGTCGTCGCCACCGCCCGCAACACCGACGATATCGCCGACCTCGCCGAGGCCGGCTGCGTGACCCACGAACTCGACGTCACCGATCCGGACCAAGTCGCCCGCACCGTCGAACGGACCGTCGAACTCGGCGGCGCGATCGACTGCGTGGTGAACAACGCCGGCTACGCCCAGATGGGGCCCCTCGAGGACGTCTCGATGAACGACCTCCACCGGCAGTTCGACGTCAACGTCTACGGCCCGCACCGACTCACTCGGGCCGCGTTACCCCACATGCGAGCCCAGGGGAAGGGACGGATCATCAATATCTCGAGCGTGCTCGGGCGCGTCGCGTTCCCCGGCACGGGGGCGTACTCGGGGACGAAGTTCGCTCTCGAGGCGATGAGCGACTCGCTTCGCGGGGAGGTCGAGGAGTTCGACATCGACGTCGTGGTCGTCGAGCCGGGCCCGGTCGACACGAGTTTCGTCGACCGCGTCGACGACGAACTGCCGGACGAGAACCGGACGCCGGCATACGAGGAGCTGTACGAGCTCTACGACGACGCACAGTTGATCGGTGGTGGCGGGCCGCTCGCGGTCGACCCCGAGGAGGTCGCGACGGCCATTCTGCAAGTCAGCACCTGTGTCGAACCGCCGGCTCGCTACCCCGTCGGTGCCGTCGCCCAGTTCGGCATCTACGCGCGATACCTGCCGGACACCGTTCGCGACGCGGCGTACGGGCTCTTGCGAAAACTCGTCTGAGCCTCGTGAACGCACTCGAGTGCTCGAACTCGAAACCTTCGCGGACCGTCTCGAGCGAACTGATTGGATCCGCGATTGCTGCCGATCGCTCTCCATCGTTGGGTGCAAACGTTTATTTTTGAAACGGGGGAAACGAGAGTAATGTCCGATCGTCCCTCCCACTCCGACGACTCTCCCGTCGTCGCGCTCGCGGACACCGTCTCCGAAATCCTCTACGGGATCGCCGGATGGCTGCTCGTCGGACTGGGACTCGCCATCTCTGTTCTGGGTCCTCCGTCGGCGGCTGCCGGGCACGGAATTGGCTTCTCGGCCCTTCTCTTCTCGACGGTCGCCTTCGTGCTCGGGCTCGTCTTCGTCGCGTTCGGCGTGTTCGTCAACCCCAGTTTGCGTCGCCGATTGAACCGTCGCCACAAGATATCACGGTTCGGCACCGTCCGAACCGTCGACCAGCGAGTCGTCCGACCGGACGAGCGCTGTCTGGAGCGGTGTGTCTCCTGTGACTCCCGTGTCGAGCGCGGGATGGTCCGGCGCTACCGCGAGGAGTACGCCCTCGCCGGCGTCCCGGTCTACACGGCGTCGGTCGACTACAACCACTACTGTCTCGAGTGTGCGACCGACGAACTGTCCGGAAGACACGACGACGCCCTCGAATCCAGATCGCCTTTCGAGGGGAGCGAACGATCGACGGCGCTCGAGGAAGAGAGTACGGACGAAGACGAGAAATCGCTTCTCGAGCGAGAG
Source organism: Natronoglomus mannanivorans (assembly GCA_025517485.1). Taxonomy (GTDB): domain Archaea; phylum Halobacteriota; class Halobacteria; order Halobacteriales; family Natrialbaceae; genus Halomontanus; species Halomontanus mannanivorans. The sequence continues at coordinate 256,623 of JAOPKB010000004.1, forward strand.
TGAACCGAAATCGAAGACGAGCCAGCGTTCGAAACAGTCCGCGGCGGCTACCGCAAACAGGCTGCCACGACCTCGAGCATCGTCTCCCCGCGAACCTCTTCTGCGAACAGCGGCACCCGCCGGACGTCGGTCCCGCGGAAGAGATCCTGTGCCTCCGCGAGGGCCTTCTGCTGGACGTCCCAGCGGCGCTGACAGAACGCACAGTCGTCGAGATTCGGGCTCAGGAACTCGCCTTGAACGTCGTCGGTGACGTCCGCCAGCGGCTCCATCACCTGGTTGACGACGACGGTCCCGATCGGAATCTCGAACTTCTCGAGTTGCTGGCGCAGGCGCTTGGACTCGAAGACGCTCATCTCCTCGGGAACCATGACGATCCGGAAGTCCGTCCGCTGGGGATCGCGCAGCGCCGCCCGCAGACGCTCGATGCGCTCGCGGAGCACCTCCAGATCCTCGAGATCCTCGCCGCCTTCCTCGGGAATCTCGCCGCCGAACATCCCCTTGACGCCGTCGATCATCCCGCCGATCCGCTGGCGAAAGGAGATGATCCGGCCCATCATCGTGTCCATGATCTCGGGGAGTTCGAGCAGGCGGAGGGTGTGGCCCGTCGGCGCGGTGTCGACGACGACGCGGTCGAATCGCGGGTCGTCCATGTACTCGAGTAAGAGTTGCATCGCGGCGGCCTCGTCCGCGCCGGGCATTGCACCGCCAAAGAGCGCGTCCATCGGGGCGTCTTCACCGAGCATGTCACCGAGTCCGCCCAGACCGCCGCCCTCGGCGGCGAAGGCGGCCTGCCCCTCCTCGAGAGCGGCGTCGGGGTCGATTTCGGCCGCCCAGAGCGGGCAGTCGTCGCGGATTCGCTCCGGATTCGCCGGGACGTCGGTCTCGTAGGTGTCCGACAGCGAGTGGGCGGGATCGGTCGAGACGACGAGCGTGGTGGCGCCACGGCGTGCGCTGTCTAGGGCCGTCGCAGCAGCCATCGTCGTCTTTCCGACGCCACCTTTCCCGCCGTAGAGGACGTACTCCGGCCCATCGACGTCCTCCGTCGATGGATCGACGTCGACGGTTTGGCGTTCCTCGACGGAGTCCGTCGGCGTCACCTCGATCGTGTTGTCGTCGGCCTCGCTTCCGTTCGACTCCGCCTCGTCGACCGGTTCGACGTCGAGTCCACTCATGATCGACGCTTCCCCGTCCGGACACGAGTATTCGTCGGTCCCGCTCGGTGGGGAACGCGAGGTCGAGTCCGAGTCTCGGTGTGGCCCTTATACACACCTAGGCAGTGGGGGACTCCCTGATACTGGCTAATCCGTTCAATGGATAGTATTAACTACAGGATCGTGGTTCTCCCGCTCGAGTCGAACAGTGAACCAGGTGGTGCGTTCGACCGACCCCCGATTATGCAACCAGATCTCGAATCCGCGACCCGAACGAACGAACCAGAAGCGACGACTGAATCCGAGCCCGAACTGACGACCGAAACCGAAACCGAACCGACGCGCGAACTCTTCCCCTACGAAGAGGGTTCCGAGCGTGTCGGCGCCCCACTTCCCGTCGCGTCGGCCCGTGGCGTTCTCCGCTCGGTCAGGAACGACTCGAGCGCCGCTGCCGACGACGATCGCGAGCAGACACCGCACGACGCGGTCGGCTCGACGGCCTGTCCAGACTGCGGCGGCGAGACGATCAACGGCGCCGGACTGTTCGCGTGTCGCGATTGCGAGTGGACTGGAACGCTTCGGTAGGCGCGCTCGTTTGTCCCCCGTCTCGTCTCCCCGTTTCTCCTCTCTGCTTTTCCTCGGACGGTTTTCTCGAGCTACGTCTCGTCTCCCTCGCTGTCGTCTCCCTCGCCGTAACGACCGTCGACGCGTTCCAGCAGGAGCTGGTCGAAGAGCAGTTCCACGCGTTCGTCTCCGACGAAGAACGTCGCCGCCAGCCGGGTTCCGTCACCCTCGACGGTAGCGAACTCGTACTCGTCGGGATCCAGCGAGGTCGGAGCGAACTCGAGTGCGCCGCCTCCCATCGACGCTCCGAACTCGACCTCGAGCCCGGCGCCCGTCCACTCGACCGTCGCGGTGTGAACCCCGCCGTAGGATTCGTATCGTCCGGCCAGTTCCGTCGCCGAGCGCTCGATTGCTCTCTCGGGGACTACGGACGCGGGGTCACGGTCGGTGAGGATCGCGAGGACCTCCACCGCGAGGGTGGCCGGTGAGACGGACGGATGGGTATTGCACCCGATCGCGATCCCGAGACCCCGCTCTCTGAGGAACCCGATGTACCCGCCTGAAACGCCCGTCCCCCCGCCGTGGCCGATCAACGTGTCGGAGCCGAACGGTCGGCTCTCCCATCCGTATCCGTAGCCGTACGTCGTGTCGCCGACCAGTCGCCTGTACGTGCCCACCGGATCGTACGCGCGCTCCCGGAGACGATCCGCGAGGTGTGGGCCGCCGCCGATCTGTGCCGCCAGGAACGCCGAGAGATCCGTGACGGGTGCCAGCAATCCGCCGGGTCCTTCGAACACGGGACCGTTCGGCAACGTCCCGCTTCGAAATCCGTCATCGGCCTCGTCGTCGCGATGATACGGCGTCATGACGTCTCGCGACCGATCGTCGAGCACCCCGACGTCGAAGGTTGCGTCGTCCATCTCGAGCGGTTCGAACACCGCCCGATCGACGAACTCGGCGAACGACCGTCCGGAAACGGTCTCGACGAGTCGAGCGAGTATCGCGTATCCGGAGTTGTAATAGAGACACCGCTCTCGGTCGAGCCGGCGCTGCGTCGACGCGCCGTCGACGTACGATCGAAAGTCGTCCCAGCCGTCGATCGACGCCCCCGCGTCGCTCCCCTCGCCGAGAAGCACCGACGCCATATCGTCGTCTGGCATACCTGACGTGTGCGAGAGGAGTTCGTGGACAGTGATCGCCTCGCCGGGTACGTCCTCGAAATAGGGGACGTAGTCGACGACCGGGTCGTCGAGCGAGATCTCTCCCGCGTCGACCAGTGTCAGAACGGCCGTCGCGGTTATCGGCTTCGTCACGGAACCGACTCCGTAGAGCGTCTCCGGTGTCGCCGGTGCGTCCGGCTCGAGGCGGCGTACACCGAACCCGGCTTCGTACGCCGACACCGGTTTCGTCCCGTCGACGACGGCGACGCTCGCACCCGGACAACCGCTCTCGTCGATCCACGTCTCGATACGGCGTTCGACGGTCGCCCACGGATACTCTTCCTCGAACCGGTGTGCCATGTTATCGCGTGTTCGCCGATTGGACAAATATTTGTCTCTTTTCTCGATGTAGATATTACCGAGACGGTCAATTACGTGATATGGACGAGTCGAACGGCGATGGAACGGATGGGAGTGGGATGGGTGTTGGTATCGCGATTGGCGTCGCAATCGGCACTTCCATCGGTCTTGCGACGGACAATATAGCACTCTGGCTGCCGATGGGTGTCGCGATCGGTGTCGCACTCGGGGTGGGATACGATCGGGACTAGCGGACAGAACGTGAACCGCACCCACTCGTGGACACGCTCGAGGTCCGGACGAAACCGATCACAAAAGCGAGTGGAGCACCACCGCGAGGAACACGTAGACGGCGACGAACGCCGCGATCCGGAGCTGTGTCGTCTCCTCGAGTTTCCACGCCGACCCGAGTCCGGCGCCGCCGGCGACGAGGTTCGGCCACGCGGCCAGCGAGAGTGCCGGGAGGAACGTCATCGAAAGCGCCGCCGTGAACCGGTCGACTGTGTCCGGAAGCGTCTCGATCGATCCGGTCGAGTACACTGCGATCCCGGCGACGACCCCGAACGCGAGGACGGCCGCTCCGAATCCAGTTTCGACGATATCTGCGAAATCCGACATGGCTACCCGCTAGCGAGCGATTCTCGAGTATATTCGCCTGCAGGTGTTCGTCTTTTATGACTGAGTGTCACTCGAGATGGGTACTGTGAGTGGTCGAACAGTCGCTCGAGCCGACAGTCGCTGCCGTCACTCGAAGTACGCCGCCAGCCGCTGGGCCGCCTCCTCGACGCGCGGTGTGACCAGCGCGAACCGGAGCCACGCCTCCCGCGAGGAGCCAAAGGCCTCGCCGGGCATCCCCGCGACGCCGGCCTCGTCGATCAGTCGCTCGACGTTCTCGAGGGTTCCCGGATAGCCGTCGAATCGCGCCATTACGTAGAAGGCGCCGTCGGGACGGGTGTACTCGGCGCCGGCGGCGTCGAGGGCGTCGGTGAAGGTGTCGACGCGCTCGGCCAGCAGCTCCCGGTTGGCCTCGTAGTACTCGGGACCGGTCTCGAAGAGCGCGTGGGCGACGGCGTACTGGGCGGGGCGGCTGCCGGCGACGTTGACCAGCATGTGGCGGCTCTTGGCGTTTTCGACCAGTTCGGGCGGGAAGATCGCGTAGCCGACGCGAAATCCGGTGATCGCCAGCGACTTCGAGAAGGCGTTGGTGACGATCCGGTGATCCGACTCGGTCGCGAGCGCGCTCGCAAACTCCCCCGAGAGGTCGTAGTGATCGTAGACCTCGTCGCTGACCAGGATCGCGTCGCACTCCTCGGCGATGGCGACCAGCTCCGCCATCGTCTCCTCGGGGTACACCGCCCCGGTCGGGTTGTTCGGCGTGTTAACGACGATACAGGCCGTCTCCTCGCTGGCTGCCTCGCGGACCGCGGCCGGCTCGAGCTGGCCGTCTTCGGCCGTCTCGACGAACCGCTGGGTGCCGCCGAGCATGGTCGTCTTCCCCGGGTAGTAGGGGTAGACCGGGTCGGTGAGCAGCACCTCCGACCCCAAATCGCGCTCGAGCGCGCGGGCCATCGCGAGGTAATTGGCTTCCCCGGCACCGTTGGTGACGATCACCTGCTCGCGGTCGACGCCGCGGCGGGCGGCGATCTCCTCGCGCAACTCGAGGAGGCCGTCGCTGGGCGGGTACTGGAACTGGTCGCTCTCGAGGTCGGCGTACTCGTGTAACCCCTCGCGCAGAGCTTCCGGCGGCTCCCAGTCGGGGTTTCCGCTGACCATGTCGATCACGTCACGGTCGGCCTGTACCGCGTAGCGCATGACGTGGAAGAAAAGCGGCGTCTCGTACTTCATGCGAGGGTGTGGGCGGGCCCGCGCCGTGGTTCTTTCGCCGTGGGTCTCGTTCGGTGGGTTGGTAGGTGACGGTGATCGAAGCGCTTGCAACCGCGCCTTTGACGGAGCAGGGACGCTTCTCTCGAGACATGAACGACGACATCGACCGCGACCTTCCGATGGACGTCGCCGACGCGCTCCGGGACGCCGGTGACACCCTCGCCGTCGCCGAATCGTGTACCGGCGGCCTCGTTGGTGCCGCGATTACGGCGGTCCCGGGTGCCAGCGACTACTTCGACAGCGGGCTGACGACCTACGCCTACGACGCCAAACGCCACCACCTCGGCGTGAGTCGCGAGGCGCTGGACGAACACGGGGCGGTCTCCGAGCCGGTCGCCCGCGAGATGGCTCGCGGCGTCCGCGACGTCGCGGACGTAGACTGGGGCGTGTCGGTAACCGGCGTCGCGGGTCCCACTGGCGGGAAAGAGGGGGCACCCGTCGGAACCGTCTACATCGGCGTCGCCTACGCCGGCCCGTGGGGCAGCGAGTCCTCGTACGCGACCGTCTCCCGCTACGAGTTCGAGGGCGACCGCGCGGCGGTGCGAGCCCAGACCGTCGAGCAGGCACTCGAGGAACTCTTGCGTGAACTCGAAGGCCAACGCGAGCACGAACGCGAGCGAGAGTAACACTCGGTCGCTCGAACCCGTGATCGTCGCCCTCGCCGCGGTAGCCGCGGATCGATCGCAAGAGGTATTGATGCCCGCGGGCGGATCGATCGCAAGAGGTATTGATGCCCGCGGGCGGATCGATCGCAAGAGGTATTGATGCCCGCGGGCGGTTCCTACGCATGGGAGTGGGTACAGGAACGGATACGGATACGGACCAGAGCACGAATCCCAACCCGGACAGCCGAATCCGCCTCGCGACACCCGCAGACGCCGCGTCGATCCGGTCGATCTACACCCCGTTCGTCGAATCGACGCCGATCACCTTCGAGGAGACGCCACCGACGGAGGCCGAGACGGCCGAACGGATCGAGTCGACCCTCGAGACCTATCCCTGGCTCGTCTGCGAACGCGACGGCGAGGTCGTCGGCTACGCGAAAGCCGGTTCGTTGCGATCGATGCCGGCCTACCGATGGGTCGTCGAGCTCTCGGTGTACGTCGCCGACGACGCTCGCCGCTCCGGCGTGGCGACGGGGCTGTACACGTCGCTGCTCGAGATTCTCGAGCGTCAGGGCTACCAGGGCGCCTACGCCGCCTCGACGGTTCCGAATCCCGAGAGCGCCCGCTTTCACGAACGGATGGGGTTCGAACGGATCGGCGTCTTTCCGGACGCGGGCTACATGCTCGAGGAGTGGCACGACGTCCAGTGGTGGCATCGTCCGATCGGCGACGAGGAACCGGCCTCCGAACCCGATCCGCCGACGCCGTTGCCCGACGCTCGAGGCGGGACGAACTGGGAGCGCGCGTTGACGGCTGGCGAGGAGTGTCTCGCGTTCGATCTCGAGACGTGAGCGTCTGTTTCTCTCTCACTCGAGTTTGGCGCCGTTTTTCGGCCCGAGGCGTGGTTTCATTTGGGATCATTCGGCGAATCTCCACCGTGAGTCGCGTTTCGAAGATCGAGACAGTCCTCGGAGGAAAACTATTCAATCCTCGACTGACGAGGGGTCGATAGATGAACAAGAAGGGTCACGTGCTCAACGCGGCGCTGCTGGCGATCGGACTGGGGTACCTGCTCGAGCCGGCGGGGACCGAGGTGACGTTCGCGAAGATTATCGAGATCGGCGTTCCGGTCGTCCTCGGCGCACTGTTTCCCGACGTCGACACGGCCTTTGGCCGCCACCGCAAGACGCTGCACAACCTGCCGATTCTCGCCGGATTCCTCGCGTTTCCGTACTTCTTCGGCAATCTCGAGTACGTCTGGATCGGTATCTTGACCCACTACGTCCTCGACGTGGCCGGGAGCAAGCGCGGTATCGCCCTGTTCTATCCGGTCTGGAAGAAGGAGTTCGGACTTCCAATCGGCGTCACTGTCTCGAGCAAACGAGCGGACCTCGTGACGGTCGTCGTCACCGGCGCGGAACTCGTCCTCGCTGGATTGATCATCTACCGGATTCCGCAACTGGGTCTCGAGCTTGGTCGACAGGCGATGGGGCTGTAATCACCGGTTCTCGAGGGGGAGCTTGGAACTGCACCGCGATAACAAACCACGCAGATACTTTTCCGGTCCGGTGAGAACACGGTCGTATGCGAGCCATCGTCTTCGACCTCGACGGAACGCTGCTGGCGTTCGACCGACCGTACGACGCCGTCCTCGCCGACGCGATTGCGGCGGCAGGTACCCAGCCGACCGACGAGACCCTCGAGGCCTACTTCGACGCCTTTACCGAGCGGTTTCGGGCGTGTGAACCTGATCCGATCTACGGTGCGTTCGACGACATCGACGTCGACGCCGACGCCGAGTCGCTCACCGACTCGCTCAGGAGACACGAAGCGAAGCTGTGTCGTCCGCCCGCAAACGTGACGGCAGACCTCGAGCGCCTCTCCGAGGACGGCTACGCGCTCGGCGTCCTCACCAACGGCGTTCGGGAGTGGCAACTCACCAAGCTCCGCGCGGCCGGTCTCGAGGAGTACTTCGACGCCGTCGTCGCCTCCTACGACGTCGGAGCACACAAGCCCGACCCGGCCCCCTTCGAGGCACTCGAGGCGGAGCTGCCGGCAGCGGAGTACGCGATGGTCGGCGACAGCGAGAGCGATCTCGAGGGTGCCAGCACCGTCGGCTGGGAGGCGTATCGGTACTCGGGAGGCGGATTCGGCGAGCTTCCGGATGTGTTCGGCTGGGAGTCTCGAGGGAAGTGAGTGTGACTGTGAACGTGTCGGTGACCGATTGTGTGTGACGTGAGAAGCGAGGACCGAAAAGCGAGAAGCGCCCGTGAGAACTGACGAACGGGACCGGTCGAGAACGACTTCCTCGCGCTATGACTGTCGATTCGGCGTCCACTCCTGACAGGCGTCCATATCGTCCATGACCTCGTCGTGGCGAGCGCAGTACGGTTGCATCCCCGACGACGACCGGACGTACTGGAAGTGTGTGCAGTTGCCACAGTACTGGTCGGCTTGCTCTTTCCGTGGCTGTGGCTCCGTCGGCGGATCGACGATCTCTGCGTCCCGACCCGCACTCGGGCCGTCCAGCGGCGAGGAGATATCCGAGGCGGCCGAGCCGCCGTCGCTGGTCGGCGTTCCGGCCATCGGTGACCGGGGTCGCGTGTCCGTTGCCTGCTGGCTCTGTGTCTGCGTCTGTGTCTGTGTCTGTGCTTGGTTCGTCTGCGTCTCCACCTCACCGTCTGGCGTCCCGCCGAGGAAGCCGACACCGCCCATGCCGCCCGCATCGTCGTTCTCGACTTCCACCACTTTCGTCTCGTTGCGACGCGTGACGTTCATCTCGAGCATCCCACCCGGATCGTTTCGGGTCTTGAAGGTGACGATGCCGGTGAACAGACACCACACCGCGATGAACAGGCCGAGCAGGTAGACGGCGGAGACGAGCGCGGTCAGGTCGTCGCCGTGGCCGCGCCAGTGTGCGGGATAGGCGTGCCAGAAGAGCGCGACACCGAGCACGCAGAGACTCGAGCCGATCGCGGCAGCAGCACGCACACGGCGGCCGGCCGGAAGGACGGTGAAGACACCGACGAGCGCCGCTGGAACGCCGATCCCGGCGAGAATCCCGGCCCACTTGATCGGGCCGAGATCGTCGCCGACGCGAGCCGCGAAGACGTCGGTCGTCGCCACGACGACGCCCAGGATGGCGAGAATCGCGCCGGCCAGCACGAGTGCCGTCCCCGCGTACAGTCGGCGGTAGCTCGACACCTCCCGCGCGTTTCCTTCGTAGACGTCCGTCAGGCTGGTCATGCCTGAGTCGTTCGGACTCGGGCCACAAAACAGTACGTCAGACAAAATATCAGGTAATCGAGTAATTCATGGACTGATCGGAAGCGAAAGGTTGAATCGATACGCTCGCAAAGCCGGATTCATGAGCGACGAGGAAGACGACTCGGAACCTGCTGTGGAACTCGGTGACTCCACGCCCGTCGAGGGTGCACCACTCGCTCGAGTGACCTCCCGACTGACCTGGCCGATCGAAGCCAGCGAGATCGACCGCCTCGAGGGAAACAGTGTCATCCGGACGCCGGAGGGCCCACGAGAGCTCTCGGCCGTGATCGCCGAGATCGACCAGACCTACTTCGAACGCCATCAGGAGTTCGAGACACACGTCCGCGAGGTCGTGGGAACCGGCCCGGTTCCGACCGCAGACCGATAGGTAGCCGTGGTGACGGACGGAAGTGGGACTGGTACCGCGTCCGATGTCCGGTCCGGATTCCACCGACTCCGCGCTCGGCTCGCCGGTCTGACGTGGGTTCAGCGATCGCTTTTGGTCGGTGCGTTAATAACTGTTCTCTGGACGAACCTCGTTCAGTCGGGGCTGTTCAACCGACTGCTGTACGACGGACTCTTCCTTTTTGCGGGGCCGCTGGCGCTGGCGTTGACCCACGGCAAGCGCATCGGCTGGCGGATCAATCGTGTCGCGATCCGTAATGCCGTCTTGCTCTCGCTGTTCGTGTTACCGTTCTATCTCGTGGGATCGACGCTCCCGACGATTCGGGAGTTCTACCCGATTTGGGAGACCTCGGCCGCACCCGGGGAGTTCGTGCCCCACGCGTTGGCACTCTTCTTCCTCGCGTTAGCGACCGAAACGTACTATCGCGGCCTGCTCTGTGTCGGCGTAAAGGACATCGGATTCAAGGCGGTTTTCATCAGTCCGGTCGTCTACATGTTCCACCACATGGGCAAGCCGCCGATCGAGTTCTTGCTGTCGGGACCGACGGACGTCCTCTTCGGTGCCGTCGACTACAAGTCGAACTCGATTCTCCCCTCCGTCGTCGCACACGGCGCCGGCCTCGTCCTGCTGGACTGGCTCGTCCTCCACGATCCGCTGTTCGATCCGACGTTCGCGTTGCGACACCTCGAGTGGGTGCCGATTCCGCTGTAGCCACCGAAAGCCCTCGACGTGACTCTACTCTCTCTCCCGTTCCTCGACACCTCGATTTATCCCTCGAGGCCACGAACGAACAGCTATTGCCATGTCACTCCCGATCGACCCCAGCCAGATCGACCCCGAAGACTACGGCGAGTACCGCACCGTCCTCGAGATGGATCACGACGAGGCGATCGAACACGCCCGCGAGGTCTTTACCGACGCCGGGTTCGGCGTCCCGGTCGAGTTCTCGCCGTCAGAACTGCTCAACGAGAAAGTCGACGCCGACCGCGATCCCTACTACGTTCTGGGTGCCTGCAACCCAGAGATAGCCGACCGCGTCCTCGACGTCACGAAAGAGATGGGTGGGCTCTTTCCCTGTAACGTCATCGTTTGGGAGGAAGAACCCGGCCGACAGGTCGTCTACCACGTCTCGATCATGAAGATCGCTCGTCTACTCGGGATCGCACCCGACGACGAGGAGTGGCAGGCGATCGTCGACGAGACGAGCGCGATGGTCGACGACGCCTTTTCGTCACTCTGAGTCGGCGCCGATTCCTCGTCGACCGTCTCGCGTGACGAGGTGTCCCGGTGATCCTGACCGTCACCGTCACCGTGGCTGTGGACGCAAACGCTGTCGCCGCGAACACATCACTGGAACTCGGATCACTCCTTCGTTTCCACCCAGAATTATTACCATCAATAACAGTCACGAACGCCAACGTTTAGGTCACGATAGCGACAGAGTGACGTATGGACGTTCGAACCGCGTTCTTCGCGCTGACGGTCGTGATACTCGGCGCGATTGCCGCCCTGATGGTCTCGCCTCTCCTCCAGTACGTCGTGGCTGCCGCGTTGCTCGCGTTCGTGCTCACACCGGTTCAGGACAGACTCGAGCCTGTCGTCGGCCCGCGGGTTTCGGCGACGCTGCTGACTGCCCTCGCCGTCGTCGGTGTCGTCGTTCCGTTGCTTCTCATCTCGATCGTCGTCCTCCAGACGGTCGCGTCCTTTCTGACCGACCTCGATCAGGTCGCGCTGGTCGAAACGGTCCGTGACGTGATGATCCACGACGTGGGACTCGACGGCGAGCAGCTCGAGGCCGTCGAAACTGTCCTCCTCGAGGAAGCCGAACGGGTGATGGCGACCTCGCTCGAGACGTTCCTGCTCGAACTGGTCGGCTTGCTCGACGCGACGATCAGGATGAGCGTCGGCGTGATGGTGCTCATCTTCCTGTTGTACTACCTTCTCGTCGACGGCGAGACGTTCGTCGAGTGGGTTCGAGCCGTCGCGCCGCTCGACGAGGAGGTACAGGAGGCGCTGTTCACCGAGATCGACATCGTGACGTGGGCGGTGATCAAGAGCCACGTGCTCGTCGCGCTCATCGAGGGGGTTCTGGGCGGGATCGGCCTCTACCTCTTCGGTGTCTCGAACGTCGTCTTCTGGACGGTCATCATGATCGTCGTCTCGTTCATGCCGATCGTCGGCGTCTGGCTGGTCTGGGGGCCGGCGGTAGCCTACCTGTTCGTCGCGGGCGACCCGGTCCAGGCGGTCGCACTCGCACTCTACGGGGTGACCGTCCTCTCGCTGGTGGACAACTACCTGCGGGCGATCTTCGTCGACCACGACTCCGGGCTCCACCCTGCAGTCGTCCTGATCGGCGTCATCGGCGGGATCTACCTGCTGGGGATCATGGGTCTCTTTCTGGGTCCCGTGTTACTCGCGGTGTTCAAAGCGGCCGTGACGGTCTTCGGGGAGGCTCACTCGAGTGCTGGTTCCTCGAGTGGGATCGGCGGGTCAGCAGGGCAGGAACAGGAACAACCTCCGATCACCGATCCGGATACCGTCAGTCGGTAGTGTTCGTCGCTTCGAAACCCGCGTCACTCGTCGTCGGACTGCAGTGACTCGACTTGCCGCTCGAGGTCCTCGACCCGCTGCTCGAGTTCTCGCTCACGTGCGGACCCTCCGTTCCGATTCCGGTAGAGGCGAATCCCACCGATGACGAGTAGCTCCGGGCCACCGGGGACCGGAACGAAGGCGAGAGAGACGACGAACATACGAGAATCCTCTTGCCGAAGGTCTGTATCTCTTCCGACACGTTGTGGGAGGGAGGGTGGAGAGGTAGGGGAACGAATCGATACAGAGATTCGACGGTATCAGTCGTTCCCGGAACCGAACGCCGATAGATTCGCCTGCACGCCCGCCGCGAGCTCGGACTTCCGCCGGAGGCGCTGGTGGGAGACCGGCAACTGCGTCGTCACCGCTTTCACGGCCCCGTGGAACGTCTCCGCCTCGCCGTACTCGCCGTCGAAAGCGTTGCGGACGCTCTCTCTCACTTGCCAGACGCCGACCGGCGCCCAGTAGTCGTCGCTCACCTCGCGGAGGACCAGACACTTCGCCTGTCGACCGATCGACTCGAGGTGCTCCAAGACGCCGAGGCGGGCCGCGTAGTAGGCTCCCGCGGTCTCTTCGACGTAACTCGAGCGCCCCTCGTACCCTTCCGAGGCACTGGCCATCCAGATCTCCCCGCTCGGATCGGGGTTCCAGATGCTGCCGGGGGCTTTCATCTCGACGAGTTCGAACTCCCAGTTGCCCGGCGCGAGCAGGACCCAGTAGCGGTTGCCCATGTACTCGTTCTCCCAGACCTGGACCTCGTCGATGCTGGGGGCGTTACGGATCCGCCCCCGGAGGAACTGGCCGACGGTGTCGTCGACGGCCGTGATCGACCACCGCGTTGGGACGAGTCGGCGCTGGGCAGCCTCGCCGAGCGCGCCCGCAGAGAGGATCGAGTTGATCTCGTAGACGTCGAAGCCTCGCCGGTAGAGGTAGGTCATCGCCCCCTGTGCCTGCCAGTCGTCGTCTTCTAAGGTCTTCTTTACCGCTCGCGGAACGTGGGGGTTCTCCGTGAGGTCCGCCGAGCGGGCGTTCGCGCGCGGGCCCCGCGGCGTGGCGACGTCGGTCCCCGAATCGAGGCCCAGATCCGGTTTCCCGTCGAGGCCGATCTCGAGATCGACGGGCCGGTCCGCGATCGCGACCTCGCGCTGGACGCCGACGAAGCCGTCCCAGACGTCTTGCACGGAGGGTGCCAGCCGACTGGCGATCCCCGGCGAGTCCACGTTGGCTCGCTTGCTCGAGTTCAGGAGGCCGGTCCGGCGCTGGAGCACGTCGTCGATGGCGTACCCCTGCCGGTACCAGTTCCCGTCCGTGACGTAGTCGGCGGCCTCGTCCTCGTCGCCGACGGGCGAGAGGAGCCCGACCGGAATGTCGGGGTAGTTCGACCGCCCGACGAAGATCGACGGGGCGGTCGAGCCGACGAGGGTGTCGCCGCTCAGGGCGTCGTCGAACTTCCGCTCGAAGTCCTCGAGGTGGTCCGTGATCGCGTAGGACTTCTCCCGAGCGAGGCGGCGCCGCTCGGCCTCCTCGTCGGGCTCTATATCCTCGAAGTACTCGTCGAGACGCATCGACTCGAGCTAAGAGTGGTGCGGATTTGAATGTTCGTCTCGAGGCTGTCAGTGTGCCGAATGGTCGAGGTTCGAAGATGGGAGATGGAATCTTCGAATTCGGGTTCGATTCGGACTCGAGACGACAAGTGCAGCCGCTCACCTCGAGACGGTTCGACCGCGAAAGAATAGTGGACGTGAGTCCGAATCTGAAGCCGAATTCGGCGTTAGCCGTGAATGCCCATCGCTTCGATCTGTTCCTGATATCGGTTCCGAATGGTCACTTCCGTCACTTGTGCGACGTCGGCGACCTCTCGCTGGGTCTTCTTCTCGTTACAGAGCAGCGAGGCGGCGTAGATCGCGGCAGCCGCGTATCCGGTCGGAGATTTGCCCGAGAGGAGTCCTTCCTCGGCCGTCTTCTCGATGATTTCGTTGGCCTTCGTCTGGACTTCTTCGGAGAGTTCGAGTTCAGAACAGAACCGCGGGACGTACTTCTTCGGGTCGACGGGTTTCATCTCGAGGCCGAGTTCCTGCGAGATGTATCGATACGTGCGACCGATTTCTTTGCGTTCGACGCGGGATACTTCCGAGATTTCTTCGAGACTGCGCGGGATGCCCTCCTTTCGACAGGCGGCGTACAGCGCCGACGTCGCGACGCCTTCGATCGATCGACCACGGATCAGGTCCTCTTTGAGCGCACGCCGGTAGATTACCGACGCGACCTCGCGAACCGATCGTGGGACGCCGAGTGCGGAGGCCATCCGATCGATTTCGGATAGCGCGAACTGCAGGTTGCGTTCCCCTGCATCCTTGGTACGGATACGTTCTTGCCACTTTCGCAGTCGGTGCATCTGACTGCGCTTTTTCGAGGAGATCGACCGACCGTAGGCGTCTTTGTCCTTCCAGTCGATCGTCGTCGTCAGCCCCTTGTCGTGCATCGTCTGCGTGGTCGGGGCACCGACACGGGATTTCTCCTGTCGTTCCTGGTGGTTGAACGCCCGCCACTCTGGACCGGGGTCGATCTTTTCTTCTTCCACGACGAGCCCACAGTCTTCACAGATGAGCTCACCCCGGTCGGAGTCCTTCACGAGGTTGTCCGATTCACATTCGGGGCAGGCACGTACCCCTTCTTGTTCCTCGGACTCGTCCTCGTCCGTCTCGCGCATTCGCTCCCGCTGGCGGGTGGACCGTGTCATCGCACTTTTATAGTAGTATCATCAAACTATATAAATCCTTGGGAAGGGTTTTCTACGTCTGACGCTCATTCGCCGATACTGACCGGTTGAACCACCTCTCCCTCCTGTTTTCGGATCGAAACCGCAAAGGTTTTACTTGGTTTGGAATGACCTGTGCGACGCATGCCGGTTATCCAGTGTGACGCTGCTGTCGCCCGTGAGCGCCTCGAAAACGCCGGTGTCGCCGTCGAATCCGGCAACACCGACCACGAACGCTGGCGCGCGAGCCGCGGCGGCGCGACGGCGGTCGCCTACGACGACAAGGTGGTGATTCAGGGCGAGCGTCCGCGCGACCTCGAGGCGTTGCTCCGGGAGGGTGGCGGTCGCGCACACGTCTACTTCGACGGTGGCGCGCGCGGCAATCCCGGTCCGGCGGGGATCGGCTGGGTGATCGTCACGAGCGAGGGAATCGTCGCGGAGGGCAGCGACACGATCGGACGCGCGACGAACAACCAGGCCGAGTACGAGGCGTTGATCGCCGCCCTCGAGGCCGCAGGCGACTACGGGTACGACGAGGTCCACGTCCGCGGCGACTCGGAACTGATCGTCAAACAGGTCCGCGGCGAGTACGATACCAACAACCCTGAACTCCGGGAGAAGCGGGTGACCACTCTCGAGTTGCTGTCGGCGTTCGAGGAGTGGACCCTCGAACACGTCCCTCGAGAGGTCAACGACCGGGCGGACGCGCTGGCTAACGAGGCGATGGACCAGGCCTGAGACGCCCTCTCGAGTCGGTTCTTTCGTCGATCGGATCAGTTCTGGGATCGGGAACGAATCGTTCAGTGTCGGGCCGCGAGGGTACAACCGACAGTGCAAAGCAGCCGAATCGACTACCGTCGCTATCGACCGCTATGAGTGACCTGAATCCTGCAGACGCGAGCGACGGGACCGAGGATGGCGACGGTGTCGAGACCGAGACCGATGAACTCCCCGAGGGAACCATCGAGGAGGCCGAACGACTGACGCGGCTCGCGCGACAGGCGATCGTCGATCGAGAGGAAGCGTCGTACCGTGACCGTCGATCGACTATCCTCGAGGACCACGACTTCACGGCACGCGTCCGTGAGGAGTCGACGGGCGACGTGCTCGTCTTACACCCCGAGGAGTGGCACGACAGCGACGAAGGGGTCATCCGAACCGACCGTATCGACGACGTCTCGCGCGCGATCGAGGTCCGACTCGAGGGTGCGGGTGATCCCGACGACTGGGAGGCGGTCGACGCGGACAACCGGTCGCTCGTCGAGACGATCCGGGCGGAACACGGCGACGCACACGGCGACAACGCCGACGCGTTCGCCGACTTCATGGGTAACCACTACGCTCGGCGGATGGACTCGGCGACGACGAGCGAGATAGCGGAGTTCCTCGAGGAGTATTACGTGCGAAACGTGTGGTCGTCCGAAGAACAGCGAGCCGTGATCGAGGAATCGATCGGACTCGTCTTCGAGACGGCCGGTGAACCGGTGCCCGAATTCGTGGTTCAGTAGTCGTCTGTCGTCCGTGTCGGTTGCTACTTTACTCAGTAGTTCTCGTCGACGAGATCACGGATCTCGTCGGCACGGTCGTCGTCGGTAACGACCTTCGAGAGCGTCCAGTTGATCTGGTCGAGAACGGCCTCGTAGCCGTCGTCGGTCAGCGAGTACTGGTTCGTTCGCTTGTCCAGTTCGCTCTTCTCGATGAGGTCGAGGTCGACGAGCTCGTCGAGGTTCGGGTAGAGTCGGCCGTGGTTGACTTCGGTTCCGTAGTACTCCTCGAGCTCTCGCTTGATCGCGAGCCCGTACATGGGTTCTTTCGCGAGAATAACGAGGATGTTGTTCTGGAATGCGGTCAAATCGCGTGCGATACTTGCGCTGCCGGTGATTGATTGTGCCTCTGACATGGTCGTCTAAATGTCACCAAACTATTTAAGACTTGCCAACTATTCGTTCGTTTCGTGCGTTCCGTTATCGTTTGCCCGGTGCGGCATACCGTGAGAGCGACCGTTTCGGTGCCTGTTTGGTGACGGATCGTGTCGGTCGGATGCGTGGCAGCCGTCATCTACAACCTGACACTCGATTACGAAAGTACTTTTTGATCGACCGCAGACACACAGACGCATGACGAATCTCTGGGAAGACCTCGAGACAGGACCGAACCCGCCTGAGGAGATCTACGCCGTCGTCGAGTGTCTCAAAGGTGAGCGCAACAAGTACGAGTACGACAAGGACATTCCGGGCGTGATGCTCGACCGTGTGCTTCACTCGAACGTCCACTACCCCTCCGACTACGGTTTCATCCCACAGAGCTACTACGACGACGAGGACCCCTTCGACGTGCTCGTACTCGTCGAAGACCAGACGTTCCCAGGCTGTGTCATCGAAGCCCGTCCCGTCGCCATGATGAAGATGGACGACGACGGCGAACAGGACGACAAGGTCATCGCCGTCCCGATCGAGGACCCCCGTTACGATCACATTCAGGACCTCGAGGACATTCCCCAGCAGACCCTCGACGAGATCGACGAGTTCTTCGAGACCTACAAGAACTTAGAGGAGGGCAAGGAAGTCGAGACTCAGGGCTGGGAGGACAAGCAGGCCGCGATGGACGCGATCGAACACGCACAGGATCTCTACGACGAACACTTCGAGTAAAGGCGATCACGATCGACGTCGACTCCGACTCTTCTCTCGGTTCCCGATCTATCCGATTCGTGGTGGTTATGCGCACACACCGGACACATACATTATGCGCATGGGTAATTTTAATGGCGTCTGGGTGGTACGCTGAATCGGTATGGCCCCCGACAATACGACCCGATCGACGGACGTCACGAGCGAGCAGGACAGTGCCGACCTCGGAGTGGCACACCTCACCGTCGTTCCGACGAATTTCGATCCCGACGCGCCCGGACGTCGCGGCGACTGACCGTTCCCGCTCGCAACGGACAGCGAGACGTCGGTCGAACGTCCCCGCCCCTAATTGCAACTCAAACGGGGGACTATTACTATCAGGACGAAGCAGTTGCTATATGGACTCCGATCACGCCGACACGACCATCGACGACGAGTACTCGGTGACGATCCCACCAGCCGTCCGTTCAGAACTCGACCTCGAGCCGGGTGACCGACTCGAGTGGACCGTCGAGGGTGGCCGGCTCGTCGCCGAGGTCGTCCACGAGCGATTCATCGAGTTCGACGAGTTCGATCCCGACGAAGACGTCGAAGATGTAGACGACGCAGACGACGCAGACGCAAAAGACGACCGAGCCGACGAACTGTAGTCAGCAGCTCTTCTCGAGCCGTCTTCTCACTCGCTCAACCGCGTATACTCCTCGTCGGTGAGTTCGATCTCGGCTGCGGCGACGTTGTCCGCGAGGTGCTCGAGATTCGCCGTCCCGGGGATCGGGAGGACGTTCGGCGACCGGGCGAGCAGCCAGGCGAGCGCGATCTGATAGCGAGTCGCGTCGTGGGCGTCGGCGATCTCGTCGAGTACGTCACTGCGTTCGTCGAGATCGGCTTTGGCCATCGGCGAGTAGGCGACGAACGCGATATCGTGGTCCTCGCAGTACTCGAGGACGTCCTCGTGTTCGCGGTCGGCGACGTTGTAGCGGTTTTGAACGGCCGCCACGTCGGTGATCTCGCGGGCGCGTTCGATCTGATCGACGCTCACGTTGCTGAGGCCGACGTGCTCGATCACGCCGTCGTCCTGTAGTTCCGACAGCGCCGTCACCGAGTCCTCGAACGGGACGTCCTCGTCCGGGAAGTGGTAGTAGTAGAGGTCGATCGTCTCGGTTCGGAGCCGAACCCGGCTGCGGAGCGCGGCGTTTTTCAGGTACGCCGGGTCACCGTTGACGACCGTATTCGCGTCGGGTTGTTTCATGATCGCACCCTTGGTGGCGACCGCGACATCGTCGTCGTCGCCGACGACCTCGCCGACGATCGACTCGCTCGAGCCGTTGCCGTACATGTCGGCGGTGTCGACGAAGTCGACGCCCAGCTCGAGGGCACGCTCGAGGACGGTTCTGGCGTGGGAGACGTCGTCGGGCCAGCCCATGTTCCCCGATCCGGCGAGGCTCATCGCACCGAAGCCGACGCGGTCGACGGTCAGTTCGCCACCGATGTCGAAGGTATCGCTGTGGTTCGGACTCTCGTTCACGTGGGAGGCTCCACCGCCTCGCGAGTAATAGGTGTCGCCCCGACGGCGTGTTTCCGGTAGCGGGACTCTGAACCGGCCTCGAGAGCGCCGCCGTCGCCCTCGAGTGACCGACGACCAAACCACTGTCGCTATCTCTCGAAAACAGTGTCTCGAAACGAACCTTCTTGTATCCGGTCGAACTACCCGGAGGCATGGGTCTGTTCGATCGATTACGGGGTGATGGCGATCCCCGGGTCGCGTTCATTGGGATCGACGGCGTGCCGTACAGTCTGCTCTCTGAGAACCGCGAGGCGTTTCCGAACCTCGCGGCCATCGCCGACGACGGAACCGCGGCGGAGATCTCGAGTATCGTCCCGCCGGAATCCAGCGCCTGCTGGCCGTCGTTGACGACGGGGATGAATCCCGGCGAGACCGGCGTCTACGGGTTTCAGGATCGCGAGGTGGGAACCTACGATACGTACGTGCCGATGGGCCGAGAGGTTCAGGCCGCTCGCGTCTGGGATCGCGTCCAGAACGAGGGTCGCCGCGCGACGGTGATGAACGTCCCCGTCACGTTCCCGCCACAGCGAAACGTCCAGCGAATGGTCTCGGGCTTTCTCTCTCCCGACCTCGACAAGGCCGCCTATCCCGACGACGTCCGTGACACCTTAGACGAGATGGGGTACAAGATCGACGTCAATCCGAAACTGGGCCACCAGGAGGACAAATCGGCGTTCATCGAAGACGCCCACGACACGGTCGACGCCCGATTCGAGGCGTTCAAACACTACATCGAGGAGGACGACTGGGACCTGTTCTTCGGCGTCTTCATGACCACCGACCGGGTCAACCACTTCCTGTTCAAAGACTACGAACGCGACGGCGAGTACAAAGACGAGTTCCTCGAGTTCTACCGCAAGGTCGACGACTACATCGGTCGCCTGCGCGAGTCGCTACCCGAGGACACGACGCTCATCGTCGCTTCCGACCACGGCTTCACCTCGCTGGACTACGAGGTCCACTTCAACGCCTGGCTCGCCGAACAGGGCTGGCTCTCCTTCGACACCGACGAACCGGAGGAACTCGGCGATATCTCCAACGAAACCCGGGCATACTCGTTCATCCCCGGTCGCTTCTACATCAACCTCGAGGGCCGAGAGCCTCGCGGGGTCGTCACCGAAGAGCAGTACGACGACGTCCGTCAGGAACTCAAGGAGATGCTCGAGGGCCTCAAAGGGCCAGACGGCCGGAAGGTCGTCGACCGCGTCGTCGAGAAAGAAGACGCCTTCCGCGGCGAACACGACGAAATCGCGCCCGATCTGGTCGCCATTCCCGCCAACGGATTTGACTTCAAGGCCGGCTTCAAAGGCGAATCGACGGTCTTCGACACGGGACCACGAAACGGGATGCACAGCTTCGACGACACGTCGCTGTACATCGACGATCCGAACGCGACGATCGACGACGCCGACCTCTTCGACATCGCACCGACGATCCTCGATCTGATGGACATCGAGTACAGTCGCGGCGAGTTCGACGGCGCCAGTTTACTCTGAGCGGCCGTCGATAGTCCAGACGCCATTTCAGTCCGACGCCTCGAGTTTTCGGTTTCGAACTCACGTCTCGCCGGTTCTCCCCCCCCCCTCCCTTCTCTCGCTCTCTCACCGTCTCGCCGCGTCAGCGCATCGTTTCGACCGGAATCGTTTTCTCACCGTTCTGACTGGGAGTGATATGAAAGAATCAGTCGTCGTCGGCGCGAGTCTGCTCTTGGCGATACTGACCGCCGGAACGGTCGGCCTGCTCACCGACAGTTACGCGACGGCCTTCGCCGGCACGCCGGTCGGATTCGCCGTCTATCTCGTCGTCGGGATCGGACTCCCACAGTACCTCCTGTCGCGCGACGGCGACTCCGCGACTCGGTTGGGGCTGGCCGCGCTTTCGGTCGTCGCTGGCGTCCTCGTCGTCCTGGCCAGTGTCGCACTGCCGTCGGCGTCGCCGACTGCGGAGTGGGGCGCCGGATTCGTCCTCCTGTTTCTCGTCGTCGTCGGCAACGTTCTCGGGGCGACCGTTCGAGCGTTTCGCGACGGGTATCGGACCAGCGGATGATCGGCGGAACCGTCTCGCTCACGTCGTCGGTGAGAACGACGCCAATCCTGTCGCGCTCACATCCCTGCGGCGATCCGTGCTGACGGCTTCGATCAGTAGGGTGGTTCCGACCCGCGAACGTGACAGCGTTCGTTCCGGCCCACCAACGTGACGGATGGATTAATAGTCGGGGTTGTGTACTCCACTCCGTGCACTCCTCGCGGACCGACTCACGGATGGCAATCGTGGGACTCGTCCTCGCGAACCTCGTCCCGCTGGTCGGCGTCGTCGGTTTCGGCTGGACCCTCCACTCGATCCTCGTTATCTACTGGCTCGAAAGCGGCGTCCTCGGGGCCGCGTACGTCGCAAAGATCCGCCGCGCCGAAGGCGAGGACGACCCTGACGAACTCCCGGAGTGGGAATTCAGTGGGTTCGGAGAGAGCGAAACGAAGTCACTGACGGACCTCGTCGGAACGTCGAACCGACGGATCGTCTCCCAGTTCGTCCAGTTCTATATGGTCTTCTGGCTCTTCCACGGCGTGTTCGTGCTGTACGGCTTGCCCAACGAGTACCCCAGTCTCGAGGTCGCATCCCCGTCCGTCGTCGCCGTCGCGGCGGTCGGCTTTACCGTCTCTCACGCCGTCTCCTACCGGATCAAGTATCTCGGCGCGCGGGAGTACGAGCGCAACGGCCCGGTCACACTGATGGGCGAACCGCTCCACCGGTCGTTCGTCCTCCACGTAACGATCGTCTTCGCCGGGATTCCCATCGAACTGGCCGGCTCTCCCGCCGGTGCCGTCGGCCTGCTGGTCGTCCTGAAAACCTACTTCGATCTCGAGGCACACCGACGGGAACACGAACGGGCACAGCGACCTCCCTCGACGTCTTCGGCGAGCTGACTGCGCGCGTCGATCGCTCCGGGCCCGGAGAGGACCGAACAATTCGAACAATTTCGACGACATTCGCGTCCGTTTTCCGTCAGGCCACGTACCGCTACGGGTATGGAAGAACTGGAGGAAGTCATTCACGCTCGCGGCCACGAAAACGTCAGTGCCGAACACGCGAGCACCTTCGAGGTGACGACCGACGACTATCTTACACCCGCCGGCGACTGCATCCTCGCGATCGACGCCGACCGCGCACCGGCGGACTTCGACCCCGAATTCGTCGACGCCTGCCGGGACGAGACGGCGACGATCACCGTGGCGCTCGAGATCGACGGCCACGAGGCGACCGTCTCGGGACGGGGCGATCCGGACCTCGAGTTCACGAACGAGCGAAGTGCGGTGGGTCGGACGAGCGACTACGTCGACAACCGGACGGTCGTCGTCGGCGCCGAGTTCGCCGCGGAGGGATTCGATCGGGAACTCGTCGACACACTCGCGGACGGTGCTGACGTGACGGTGAGGATTACGGTCGAGTGAGGCCGAGACCGATCGGTCGCCACTGGTCAGTGGCAACCCTGTAACCTGTCACCACCGTTTTGCCGTCTCAGTACGTACTCGAGGCCACGACATGAGCGACGACTCCGAACCCGCCGAGAACATCAGCGGCGGGGTCGACGGTGGCGGTATCGCGGCCGAGTTCGATCCGGCGACGGCGGATACGCGTACGGAGGCCGTCGTCGACCGCCTCGGCGAGTTGTACTGGCAGAAGACCTACGGGGGCCAGGACGCCTTCACCTGTCTCGTCCGGACGATTCTGAGCCAGAACACGAGCGACAAGGCGAGCCAGCCGGCCCACGACGAGTTGATGGGGCGGTACAATAGCCCCAACGCGGACCTCGCCGAAGCGCTCGCCGCCGCCGACCAGCCCACGCTCGCCGAGACGATCAGCTCCGCCGGCCTCTACAACCAGAAGTCCGAGGTCATCGTCGCGACCGCCGAGTGGGTCCTCGATGAGTTCGGCTCCGCCGCCGCCTTCGATTCGTTCGTCAGGGATGGCGAACCGGCCGACGTGCGCGAGACGCTCCTCGAGGTTCGGGGCGTCGGGCCCAAAACTGCGGACTGCGTCCTCCTCTTTGCGGGCGGTCGATCGGGCGTCTTCCCCGTCGATACGCACGTCCACCGGATCTACCGTCGGCTCGGCATCGCACCGAAAGACGCCGACCACGAACTGGTCAGGGAGGTCCTCGAGCGGGAGCTACCGGCGGAGAAGTGCGGCTTCGGGCACACCGCGACGATCCAGTTCGGTCGCGAGTACTGCACGGCGCGCAAACCCGCGTGTCTCGAGGATCCCGAGGCGTGTCCGATGGCCGATCTCTGTGACCAGGTCGGCGTCTATCCCGAGACTGGTGAGGTCGTCGATCCGGCGGACGCGCCGGAGTAGTCTCTGTCGTCCAAGACGATTGGTCTCGGAGAGCGGTTATCGGACCTGAAATTGCGATCGATCGGCCCCACTGTTGGCTATTCTGGTAGAACACGTGTTCACCGCACACCCTCCGTTCCGACGACTGTTTCGTCTCGAGAGTGGATCTCTCCCGGTTTCAATCCGTAGTCTGCCCGATTCTCACGAGCGTCGGATCTCCCTCGTCACCTGCGTAGATATTTCCATTTTCGTCGATCGCGATCTCGTCGACGCTCGCGTCGTCGAGTCCAGCGCCGTCGAAATTGTACTCCCAGACCAGACAGCCAGTCGGAGCGATTCGGTGCAGTTCAGCGGCCCCGTTGCCGACGTATACGTTCCCGCTCCCATCGACCTGTAGTCCCCACTTGTCCGCGTCCATTTCGTATCGCCAATCCACAAAGTCGTCTTCGTCGTCCATTGGTCCGTAATCGAGGTTCGTTCTGACGACGTCACCGCCATCCGCTGCGGAGTAGAGTGCCGTTCCATCCGGACTCGTTCGGATCGATGTCACACCCCACTGCCCGCCACTTCCTGCGTGCGTTCGGGTGTCGGTCCACTCGCGTGTCAGGTCCGGGTTGTACTTCTGGACGGTGTCGTTCTGCAACGCTGCGTAGATCTTGCCGTTGTCGTCCGACGTGAGTCCGTTGACCGGACTGCCAAGGGTCAGGATATCCGCACTCGTCGGGGAGCCGAGATCCGTTCCTCGATCGAAGCGGATGATCTGTCCTTCGTCGTCCCCTTTCTGTGTACTGACGTAGATGTGATCGCCGAGAAGTTCGATATCACGGATATCGTGTCGTTCCGAGTCGACCGCAATGTTTCCGTGCTCGTCGAAATCGATTTCGTGATACACAGACCCACTCTCGGGATCGAGGGCGTACAGGACCGGATCTTCGTATCCTGTCCCCGCGTAGAGCACGTCTTCTCGTTCGTCGTAGGTCACCGGCCGAACGGAGTTCGCCGCCGTGACGGTCCACGCGACCGTCTCGTTCTCTCGGTAGACCGCCTTTATTTTCCCGTCTGAATCATCGTCGTACGAGCCCGCGAACACGTAGTCTCCATGTGCGTCCAGTCCCCGAATACGGTCGTCGAATCCACTGTACTGCCACGAATCGTCGAACGACACTCCGACGGTCGTCAGCTCGCGGTTCGTGACTACGTTCTCTTTTCCGTCGTTCACGCCGAGCACGCGGACCGACCCCTCGAGGTCGTCGTTACAGGGGACGTCGATATGCACTCGATCACCGGCCTGATCCATCGTCGTCCCGTCTATCCGCGATCCCGTTCCATCCACGAGATAGAACTCAGAACCGCGCTGGACCGACACTAGCTCGACTTCCAGTCCCTGCCCTGGCTCTTCGTCGAACTCGAATCCTGCGAGTGCACCCGGATTGATATCGTCACTAACGCCCGAAAACATGAGGAAAATAACTGCCGCCAGTGCGAGGACGAGCAACAACAGCAAGGCTGTCGCCATCACCGGAGACACGCCTCGAGAACCGGGATGCTCGCGATTACATCCCGCCCTCTCACCCGAGAGCCACTGCGCCCGATCCGTGGTTGTCGATCGATTCGAGGGAGGTTCGCAAGACGCCATTCGTTCTTCATTTCTGTACAGTGACCAAAAGTCATTCGGACACATTGAAGAACTCAAATTAACACATATATGGGTAGGTAGATCCCAAATCGGGTGTTAATCGTAGCTATCTTCGTGTGAATCCGTTTCACAGCACGCGCAGAATTTTATACGGGACCTGCTTACGACCGACTGAATGACCGAACTCGAGGACGTACCCGACACCCGGATCATGGGTATCGAGACGGACGGAGTCGAGGCGGAGTGTCTCGAGCAGATTCGTCGGATGGCGGCCCACGAGGCCTTCGAGGGACCGATCCGAATCATGCCCGACACCCATCAGGGGAAAGGCAGCGTGATCGGGTTCACCATGCCGCTTGGCGAGCGCGTCGTTCCCAACGTGATCGGCGTCGACATCGGCTGTGGCATGGAAGCCGCCTGTCTCGGCCCCAAACTCCCTCTCGAGGGCGAAGAACTCGACGATGCCATCCGCGCTCGGATTCCGATGGGCTTCGGGCCCGAGGGCCTGCAGGCGCCCGAGCGTGACTACTACCACGTCAACGACGACTTTCCGTGGGAACGAGTGAACGAGACCCTCGCGTCGTTCGTCGACGCCGCCGACGGCGGTTACGTCCCCGAAATGAGGCGGTTCCTCGCCGAGGGCGGCTACGATATCGACTACTTCAAACGGCTCTGCGAGGAGCGAGCGGGGCGAATGAGTTCGTACTTCAGCACGCGGACGGGGATCAGCAGTGTCGGGACGCTCGGCGCCGGGAACCACTTCGTCGAGATCGGCCGGAGCGTCGAGACCGGCGACTACTGGGTCGTCGTCCACTCGGGGAGCCGCGGGCTGGGTGCCAACACCTGCGCCTACTGGCAGGACCGAGCCAACCGGATCCACGACGGTCGCGCCGACCGCGCCCGCGAGCACCTCTCGCAGTATCCCGAGCGATACCTGAACTTCGACCTCGAGTCCGTCTCGGACGACGCCCTCCTCGAGTGGCTCCAGGGCGGACAAGGGCGTGATTTCGTGAACTACGAGGCGTTGAAGGCGGAGTTCCTCGAGACGGACCCGAGCGAGATCGAGCGAATCAGCGACGAGTTGAAGGCGGCGGTTCCCGAGCCCGACGCCGAGGCGGGTGGCTCGCCACTCGATTACCTCACGGGCGAGGCGGCGGCGGGCTACCTGATCGACATGATCTTCTGCCAGCGCTACGCCGCGGAGAGTCGACAGGTGATGACCAGCGCGGTCGCAGACGTCCTCGACGTCGAGATCGAAGACGAGATCACGTCGACGCACAACTTCGTCGACTTTCGCGACCACGTCATCCGTAAGGGTGCGACCCGATCTTACGAGGGCGAACGGGTGATCGTCCCGTTCAACATGCGCGACGGAATCCTCGTCTGCGAGGGGAAGTCCAATCCCGAGTGGAACTACTCGGTCGCCCACGGCGCCGGTCGGGTGATGAGCCGCACGCAGGCGAACGAGGAGTTCGATGCCGACGAGATCCGTGAGGAGTTAGCCACTCAGGAAATCCACTCGAGCGTCGTTCCGACCGACGAAGCACCCGGTGCCTACAAGGACAGCGAGCTGATCGAGGCGGCGATTTCGGAGACCGCCGAGGTGGTGGACCGACTCGAGGTCGTGCACAATTTGAAAGCACCGTGAGAGCGACCGAGTGGATGAGATCGAGCGATCGAAGTAGGTGAAACGAACCTTTCAGCCTGAATTGACTTTTTCTGTGGTGGTACTGGAGACCAACGTATGAACAGACGAGACGTGCTCGCTCGGATGGCCGTCGCCGGTGTACTCGGTGCGGGGCTGGGAAGCGGGTGTCTGGACGCGAGCGAACCCGAACCCGGAGCGGGAGCGGGAGACACGAACACTGAGACCGAGACGAACGACAGTACCGGAGGGGCGACCGACGACGCTACCGAGACCGGTGACACGACCGACATCGCCGAACCCGTGTGGAGCCACGACGTCGGCGGAACGATCGACACCGTCGCACACGGGACAGTATTCGGTCGCGAACACTTCGACGACGAGGACGGCGACGGCGGCGTCTTCGGCCTCGACGTCGAGACGGGGAACCAGAAGTGGACCTACGGACAGAGCGGCGGATACACGATGTTCACCTCGTTCACGGTCGCCGACGCACTCTACTTCGGCTTCGGCACTGACGCCATCGGCGACGGCTCCGGCGAACTGTACGCCCTCGAGTTCGACGGCACCGAACGGTGGACTCGCGACGTGGGTAGCGTCTACGGGCGACCGATCGTCGACGGCGACGAGGACGTCGTCTACGCCGGTAGCGACGACGGCGTCGTTCGTGCGTTCGATACAAACGACGGGACGATACGCTGGAGGACCGACGACCTCACTGGCGACCATCCAGCCGAACTCACCGTCGTCGGCGTCACCGACGCCGTCCTCGTCGCGACCGGACAACTCGTAGCCCTCGATCCAGCCGACGGCAGCGTACTGTGGCGCTACGGCGACCCGGACGACCGAATCCGCGACGCGACGGTCGTCGACGGCGTGGCGTATCTCACGGACCGCGACGGACTGGCTGCAGTCGCCGTCGACGACGGCGACGAACGTTGGCGTGTCGACTTCGACCACAACCGATGGATCCAGGGGATCGAAGCCGGCCGCGTGTTCGTCGAACACCAGTACGATATCCACGCGTTCGCCCTCGAGGACGGCGACGAACTGTGGACCGTGTCTAACACCGATCGCGTCGCCATCGATTTCCATGACGACCGCACGTACATTGGTACGGACCAACTGTCCGCCCTCGAGGCCGAAGACGGGAGCGAACGCTGGAGCGTTCCGATCGACGAGGACGAGGGCGGGGGCGGGGGCGAGGACGAGAACGAGGACGACCCGATACAGTCGATTCAGGTCGTCACGGACGGAGAAAGTACCAGTGACGGTGACGACCACTCGATTTTCGTCCAAACGGACGATACCGGTCTCTCTCGAGTCGATCCCGATGGCGAAATCACGTGGACGGCCACCGTCGACGGACGGATCAGCAACGTCGTCGTCGACGGTGATTCGGCGTTCGTCGGCTCGAGAGACGGGATTTACTCGTTCTCTCTGGACTCGTCGTGAGCCGCCGCGAATGCGCCAGTCGCGGGCGTGCGTTCGGACGTGATCGTTCTTACAGGAAGGGTCGCTCGAGGACAAGAGATGATTCACGATGTCGATCGCCAGCGCTCGATCGGACGGATGCCACCCGAGACTGTTCGGTCCAGCGTGGCTCTCGAGAGGTGATTTGTGCGAACGCGAGGAGGAGGGGTGGTAGTGACGGCGACGGAGACAGAGACGTACCGTGACAGTGACGGCGATGAGACAGAGACGGTAACAGCGAGCAACGACGACAGAGACGGTAACAGCGAGCGACGACGACAGAGACAGAGACAGTGGTCCTATAGGAACCGGAACGTCTCGAGATTCTTCGGCGCGAACGTCCGCATGTTGAACTCGTGGTAGAGCGCACTCGAGAGGTCCTGTGTCGACCGTTCGTCACCGTGGACACAGAGGACCTTCTCGGGGCGGGGGTTCATCGTCTTCACGAAGTCCATCAGGCCGGCACGGTCGGCGTGGCCGGAGAAGCCGTCGACGGTTTCGACGTCGAGGTTGAGCTGGAGGGTGCCCCGTCCGCCGTTCCCGTTGGCGCCTCGGCTGCCCACGTCGCTCGTGGGAATCTCGTCCCAGCCACTCTGGATGCGTCGACCGAGGGTTCCCTGTGCCTGGTAGCCGACGAAGACCATCGTCGAGTCCGGGTCGGGGCCGACGTGGCCGAGCCAGGACATGATCGGACCGCCGGTGACCATTCCGGACGTCGAGAGGATGATGCAGGGGTCGCCGTCGGCGACCTCCTGTCGCTCCTCTTCACCGCCGTCGATGTGGTTGAACTCCTCTGCGAGGAAGGGGTTCGCGTCCTCGTGGAAGATCCGATCGCGGAGGTCGTCACGCAGGTACTCCGGATAGGTGGTGTGGATCGCGGTCGCCTCCCAGATCATCCCGTCTAGGTGGACGGGCATCGACGGAATGTCGCCGCTTCGCATCGCCTCTTCTAAGACGAGCATGATCTCCTGGGAGCGGCCGACGGCGAAAGCGGGGATCAGTACTTTCCCGCCCCGATCGTAGGTCTCCTGGATGATCTCCTTGAGTTTCTCCTCGGAGTCCGCCTGATCGGTCTGGTAGTCGTTGCGCCCGCCGTAGGTCGACTCCATCACGAGCGTCTCTACCCGTGGGAAGTCGTTGGTCGCGCCGTTGAACAGGCGCGTGTCCTCGTAGTGGATGTCGCCGGAGAACGCGACGTTGTAGAGGCCATCACCGATGTGGAAGTGAGAGACGGCCGAACCGAGGATGTGACCCGCGTTGTGGAAGGTGAGCTTGACGTCGGGTGCGATGTCGGTGACGTCGCCGTACTCGAGCGGGATGCAGTGTTTGATCGCCTCGCGGACCATCTCGGACTCGTAGGGAGGTGCCCGGCCCTCCTTGGCTGCGACGTCGAGGTAGTCGAGCGTCAGCAGGCCCATGAGGTCTCGCGTCGGCTCGGTACAGTAGATCGGGCCGTCGTAACCGTACTTGAACAGGAGGGGAATGAGGGCGGAGTGGTCGAGGTGAGCGTGGGTCAACACCACGGCGTCGATATTCTGCGCGCCCGCGCCCAGTGCTTCGGGGATGTGGAGGTACGGTACCTCGCCTTCCGCACCGGGTTTGTCGCCGCAGTCGATCAGGATGCGCGTCTCGGGTGTCGACAGGATGAAGGAAGCCCGTCCGACCTCGCGACAGCAGCCGAGCGTCGTGATCCGGACGTACTCGTCGTCGGACATTTCCTCGCGGTGGATCTGTCGACCGACGCGCTCGAGAATGTCTCGGCGGTCGTCACGTTCCTGTTTGAGGAAGTTTCGGACGTTCGAGACGGTCGAGGACTCGATCGGCGGCGTCCGGACGACTTCGGGTGTCCAGCCGACGCTCTTGGTAATCTCTCGGAGCGTCGATCCGTGACGACCGATGACCATACCCGGTTTCTGGGCTTCGATGACGACCTCGCCAGTGTCGGCGTGGAAGTCGAGGTCCGTGACGCCTGCCTCTTCGGGGATCACGTTCATGATCTCCTCGCGGGCCTGTTCGGGCTGGGCGAGGACGCTCGGGTCCGGCCGGACGGTAATTCGTTTCCGGAGTTTGCTCGCGAGTTGCCGAATGAGGTCCCCCTGCTGGGCGAACTTCTTCGGATCGCGCGTATAGACGACCAGTTCGGGGCCTTCGTACTTCACCGAGGAGACCGAGATATCGGCCGGTAGCTCGTCGGTGATCTTTGCTTCCAGTTCGTCGAGTTGCTGCTCTACAGTGCTCATAATCGCCAGATGCTCGCGTGGACTCGCCCATCGGGGGACGCGTCGTTCGTCACGTCGGGTCCACTGTCACACGTGTTGAGTCCGGGTTGGGGCTCCAGAGACGGGACCACTGTCCCGATCTGAGAGCGGCCTCGAGGTCGGGTATCGGAGCGGTTGCGGGGGAATTGACAGAACCGACAGTCCCCGTCGACTGCTGAACCGAATCCACCCCCGAGTCCGGGACCGAGTTCGCGTTTGCATTCGCGTTCGAATCCACGTCGGCGCTCGAATGTGGGACCCAGCAGCATCGACAGCGACAGCGAGGGCCACACAGTCTTCACCACGTATCGTGTCCAATCCCGGATCATCGTGTGATATAGTCCGTGCCGTGACAGCACGCTCCCAGGTCGTTAGTGCCTGGTCCGTGCGGGACAATTCCAGGGAGAACCCGCTTACCCGGTGCTATTCCTTGCGTGGTATAAAAGCCTTCGCAAAAGTGAGGATCACCGGCCACGTACGACCCGTATGCGACTCACACCGGCCCGCGTCGCCGCCGAACGCGATTGGGTCCGTTCCCGAAGCGAGACCGTGGTCCCGCTGCTCAACGACGTTCGCGACGAACTCGGCGCAGTCTTCGAGACCGACGTCGATCACGTGACCCACGACGCCTACCGTCGCGAGGTCGACGCCGTCTTCGCCGATGGCGACCTCGCCGTCAACGTCGCCGCACTGGTCGCGCTTCTCCGCGATCTCGACGTCGAAGACGACTATCCGGGGTTCGTCGTCGACGAGATCCTCGGGCGTGAGCTCGCCGCGACTATCGCCGGCACCCAACCGTTGCGGACGCTCGGCGAAGCGACGTTTCACTACGCGGACGTTCACACCCACGGTGATGACGACGAGAACGCGGGTCTCGACGACCTCGAGGCCGCACTCGCGGCGGGGTTTCAGGAACGACTTCCGGGATGGAACTGGACCGAGCGTGAGAGTCCGTTTTCGGTCGAATGAACGTGTACGGTCGAATAAGAGCGTGAAACCCAACTAGATTCGAGTCGACCAGTGTCGATCGTGCGGTTTGTTTACTCGTCGTCGTCTCCTTCGGCTTCAGCCTCGGCTTGGGCCTCCATTTGCTGTTGCATTTGCATCTGTTGTTCGACCGCCGCGAACTCCTCGCCCGGGACCAGCGCACTCATCACGCCGTCGTTGAGCGCGGTCCGCATCGCCTCGGCATCTCCGTCGACCAGGACGGCACCAGCTTCACCGATCGTTCCTTCCACCGACAGTCCGTCGGTCTCCTCGAGGTCGCTCTCGAGTTCAGCCGTCGCTTCGGTGGTCAACTCGAGTTGCTCCTGTTGGATCTCCTGGTTGTATTCCTGTTCGCTGAGGTCTCCGTCTTCCACCTGCTGGGCGAGCTCGGCTTGACGTTCCTGCAGTGCCTCCTGGTCGGCCTGGGTCACTGCGGTCAGCGCCGAGTCGGGAACGTCCGTGGCCTCGAACTCGCCGTCCTCGTCTGCGCCGTTCCCATCGTCGCCGTCACCGTTCCCGTCCTGTCCGTCGTCCAGTCCGAGACTGGAACAGCCGGCGATCGAAGCTGCCGCACCTGTCCCGGCGAGTTGCAGAAACCGTCGTCGATTGCGGAGGTTCTCCATTTTCGTGTCGTACACACGGGTCGAAACTGATACACCCTCCGATTGCTCACCGTGCCCGTCGAGCGCCGTCGAACCCGGCTCGAGTCGGCGGCTCCTCGTCTCCGATTCTCCCCGTGTCGGTCCCCTTATACTGTCCCACGTCCTCTCTCGAGATGTGACGAGCAGCGAGCAGGAAACGCAGGTCTTGACCCTGCAGGAACCGACGCCCGAGGCCGCCCGAGAGACGATCGCCGCCGGATTCGACCGCGAGGCGCTCGTGACCGTCTTCGGGCGCTGCACGGTCGATTACGACGGGCGGGCGACCAGCCGACTCGAGGCTGGCGAGCGCCACGTGATGTTCAAACCCGACGGCGCGGCCCTGGTCCACACCGACGAGGGTCAGCAGCCGGTCAACTGGCAGCCGCCGGGGTGTGATCACGAGGTGTTTCTCGAGGATGAGGACGGAAGCGAAGACGGCGCGGAAGCGAGCGGCGATGCCGGTGACGGGAACGCCCTCTGCATGCGAAGCCTCCGCTCGACGCCCGAAGAGCGGTTGCTGATCACCTTCGAACACATTATGCAGGTCTCGACGTTCACCGTCACCGATCCGAGCGAACTCTCCCTCTCCGGCACCGAAGCGGATCTCAAGGCACGAATTCTCGACGAACCCGCTCTCCTCGAGCCGGGATTCACGCCGCTTGCGACAGAGCGCGAGACGCCCGCCGGCGCCGTCGACATCTACGGCGAGGACGCCGACGGCCGAACGGTGGTCGTCGAACTCAAGCGCCGCCGCGTCGGTCCCGACGCCGTCGGACAGCTTCGACGGTACATCGACGCCTTAGAGCGCGACCTCCACGCCGACGCCGCGATCCGCGGGGTTCTCGTCGCGCCCTCGGTGACCGAGCGGGCGAAGCGTCTGCTCGAGCGCGATGGGCTGGAGTTCGTCGCGCTCGAGCCGACGGCCGAGTCGTGATCGCGGGCGGTTAGCTGCCCTTCTCGAGGGTCCAGACCTGTATCGAATCGCCGTCCGCGAGCGGTTCGCCGCCGAAGTCGCCCGTTACCCGCCAGTCCGCAAACGACGACGAGCGGGCCAGCAACTGGACTTCACGTTTGGGGAGCATCGTCAGTCGCTGGCTCTCCGAGAATACGAGCGCGCCGTCCGAATCGCGGAGCTCGTTTTCGACGGTGAACTGCTGTTCGACTTCGTCGATCACGCTGGTCCGGGTTCTGAACACGTGCGGTTCGTCCCGGTACTCCACGGCTCGTTCGGTCCACTCCCCGTAGGTTTCACAGATCACGTCGAAACTCGGAACGAAGACGTCGAAGACGAACTGCCCGCCGGGGGCGAGCGCGTCGTGGATACACTCGAGAGCGGACTGCTGCTTTTCGAGGGGTCGCAGGTGCTGGACGGCGTTGAACGGGCATATCACGAGTTCGTACTCCCGATCGACCGCGAAGTCGGCCATGTCCGCTCGCCGGACCGACGGCACGAGGTCCGCGTCCGCTTCCGTAGCGTTCTCGCGAAGAACCGCGAGCGCATCTTCGGAGACGTCGAGCCCGTCCGCATCGACGCCGGCACGCAGCAATTCGAGATAGACGCGTCCGGTCCCACAGGCCAGTTCGAGCACCGGTCCAGCAGTTTCTCGAGCGAGAGTCGTGTAGAAGTCGACGTCCTCGCGTTCGCTCGACGCGACCTGCTGATCGTAAAATTCCGCGAACGGTGCTCGATATCCGTCGGTGGACTGGTCCATGTGTCGCGGTCGGGACGACTCCTCAAAGTGATTGTCGGGGTGTGCGTGGCTCTCACATTCAGAGAGTGCTCACTTCTCGAGCAACCGCTTCAACCGGTCCAGTTCCGTGAGCGCCTCGACGGGCGTCAGATGCGCCAGATCGAGCGCGCGGAGTTCGGCGGCGACGTCGGTCGGGTCGTCACCGCCGTCTGCCGTCGCCGTGTTCGCGGCTCCCACGGTCGCCGTCGACTCTCCAGCACCCTCGGACTCGAGGTCGTCGAGTTCCGCCTGCGAAACCTCGGTCGTCGCGTTCGCCGCCACGAGTTCCCGCGAGCGTTCCACGACGTCGTCGGGAACGCCCGCCGCTGTCGCGACCTCGATCCCGTAGGAACCCTCGGCCGCCCCGGGTTCGATCTCGTGGTGGAAGACGACCTCGCCCGCTTCTTGGCCCGCCTCGAAGTGGAGCGTGAACGCCCGCTCGAGGTCGTCGGCGAGCTCGGTCAGCGGGTGGTGGTGGGTCGCGAAGAGCGTCGTCGCGCCGACCTCGTCGTGGAGGTGTTCGGCGATCGCCTGGGCGATAGCGAGGCCGTCGGCCGTGGAGGTCCCGCGACCGACCTCGTCCAACAACACGAGCGAGCGGCCGTCGGCCTCCCGCAGGATCGTCGCCAGTTCGTCCATCTCGACCATGAACGTCGAGCGCCCGCCCGCGATGTCGTCGCTGGCACCGACGCGGGTGAAGATCCGGTCGAGCGGTGCAATCGTGGCGCTCCGGGCGGGGACGAAACTCCCGACCTGCGCCATGAGGACGATCAGCGCGACCTGGCGCATGTAGGTCGACTTTCCGGACATGTTCGGCCCCGTGATCACCGCGAGCCGGCGGTCCTCGTCGAAGCGGGCGTCGTTGGGGACGAACGACTCCTGGGTGCGCTCGACGACCGGATGGCGTCCGCCCTCGATCGCGAGGTCGTGACACTGACGCTCGAGGCCGCGCTCGAGGATCTCCGGCCGGCAGTAGTCGTACTGGGCGGCGACGGTCGCTAAGGAGACGAGCGCGTCCAGTGTCGCCAGCGCCTCCGCGAGCGCCTGCACGCGTTCGACCTCGTCGGCGACCTGCCGCCGGACCTCACAGAAGATGTCGTACTCCCGTTCGTCCGCACGACCTTCGGCCCGGACGATCTCGTCCTCGCGCTCGCGCAACTCGGGCGTGACGAACCGCTCGGAGTTTTTGAGCGTTTGCCGACGCTCGTAGTTCTCGGGGACGGCCTCGAGGTTCGGGTTCGTCACCTCGATGTAGTAGCCGTGGACCGAGGTGTAGCCGACCTTCAGCGAGCCGATCCCCGTCCGCTCGCGTTCGCGTTCCTCCAGGTCGTCGATCCACTGCTTGCCGTCGCGGGCGGTCTCGCGGAGGCGATCGAGGTCATCGTCGTACCCCTCCGCGATAATCCCGCCCTCGGTAATCTCGACCGGCGGGTCCTCGACGATCGACCGCTCGAGGAGCTCTCGGACGTCCGCGAGCGGATCGAGCGTGTCGTGGAGTTCCTGCAATCGGTCACTCTCGGCGTCTGCGAGGAGGTCTCGAACGTCGGGAACGAGTGCGAGGGTGTTCTGTAACGATCGCAGGTCGCGAGCGTTGGCTCGCTCGCGGGAGATGCGTCCGATGAGTCGCTCGAGGTCGTAGATTCCGCTCAACTGGTCGTGGAGTCGCTCCCGGGTCTGGACCGCCCGCGTCAGTTCCTCGACGGCGTCGTGTCTGGCCTCGATTTCGGCGGGTTCGAGCAGCGGTCGGCGGAGCCAGTCTCTGAGTTTCCGACCGCCGAGCGCGCTCGCGGTTTCGTCGAGGACGCCGACGAGCGTGGCTTCTTCGTGGCCGTGGACCGTCCGCGGTTCGAACAGCTCGAGACTTCGGAGGGCGACGGCGTCGAGCAGGAGGTACTCCCGCGGGTCGTACCGTCGGAGGTGTGTGAGGTACTCGAGGCGGGTGCTGTCGTCCGTCGCGTCTGTTTCGGTTTCGTCGGCGTCGGTTTCATCTGCGTCTGCGTCGGACTTGGCCTCGGACTCGGAGGGACCGGACGCCCCGCCTCGAGCGTACTCGGCGTAGGAGAGCAACGCGCCACACGCCCGGATTTCCGCCTCGCTCGCGAGCAGGGCGTCCGGATCGCCGAAGTACTCGCGGACCCGTTCGGCGGCGGGGTCGTACTCGAAGGTCGTCTCGTCGTACGGTGTCACCATACAGCCCTGCGGGACCAGTTCTCGAGAGACCTCGGGACCGAGTACCGCTTCCGAGGGTGTGAATCGACTCACCTCGTCGGCGACCGTCTCCCGCGAGGTCGAACTGGTCGTGAGGAAGTCGCCGGTCGAGACGTCGAGGAGGGCGAGGGCGAGGGTGTCGGGGTCGTCGGTATCACCGCTTTCGGTCTCGTTCGCCCCGTCGCGGGCGATCGCCGCGACGAAGTTGTTGTCGTCGCTGGCGAGTAGCTCGTCTTCGGTGAGCGTCCCCGGCGTGATGACCCGCGTGACCGCGCGTTCGACGACACCCGACGTCTCGGCGGGTTCTTCGATCTGGTCGGCGACGGCGACCCGGTAGCCCGCCTCGAGCAGTTCCTCGATGTAGGAGGCGGCGCTGTCGACCGGGATGCCGGCCATCGGGTACTCGCCGGTGGAGTCCTCGCGGCTGGTGAGCGTGATCTCGAGGACTCGTGCACAGCGTTCGGCGGCGTCGCAGAAGCTCTCGTAGAAGTCGCCGACTTGAAAGAGGACGATCGCGTTGTCGTAGCGCGTACAGAGGTCGAAGTACTGGCGCATCATCGGCGTCAGCTCCTCGCGTTTGTCGGCCATGGCGTCGGGAGGACCAAGCGCCGGATCCATACCCACTACTGGCTCTCGGACGTGGAAATAACTGCTGTCTTCGTCGCCGGTTCGTCTCGAGTTCTGTTCAACTTACATGACTCTCACGATACGGAAAATGTATTATGCTCTCATCTGGTAGGGAGAAGCGACTCAGCTATGGCACCGTCGATGCCGATACGCGCACTCGCGTGTCTTACCGCCGTGATACTGTGTTTAGCGGTTGGTGCGGGTACCACGGGTGCGATCACGCCGTCCGATGGCGTGGTGAACGTGACAGATAATGGGGTGGAAGACGATCTAGTGGAGAACGTGGATGCCGCCGTAAACGTCTCCGAGCAACTCCACACCGAATCGACGAGTGAGGGACACGTCGAGGTGGGCGAGAACGGGACTCTCGTTTCCGACGTCAGCGACGGTACCGGTGCCAGCAACGGTAACGACAACAGTGCCAACAATGGTAGCGCCGCTAACAACGCCAACAGCAACGATACCGGCAACGGGGACGGCGCGCCCGAGACCACACCCACGTTCACTGCGAACCAGAGCGAGGATGCAGCCCACGCCGACGAGGTCCACTCCGCGGCCGACGACGTCGCTGGGGACCGTGAGGGTGTCGGTGAGGGGAACGGTTCCGAAGATAACGACAGCGCCGGTGACGGAATCGAAACAGTCGAGGAAACCCTCGATACCGTCGCAAATACCACCGGTTCGGACGACGGCGTCGAGAACGACGGTACCGAAAACGACGATACCGAGAACGAGTCGCGGGAAACCGGCCTCGAGCACGCAGCCACGAAAGCGACCACTGTGTCCGACTCGGTGACGACTGACGCCCTCGATGCGACGGTCGACGGGGCGAACGAATCGCTCGAGGTTTCGATGGATGAACGGGAACTCGGTGTGAATACGTCCCTCGAAGACCGGAACGTGACGTCCGAACACGGTGCAATGGTACGTGCGGCGACGAACGTCACGGTCGACGCCAACAGTACGACCGGAAACGGCACGGCGCTGGCCGTTTCAACCAGTGAAACCAGTGTTCGGTCTACTGCCGGTGCCAGTGCCAGTGCCAGTGCCAGTGTTAATTCCAATGCCAGTGCTCATCCCAGCGAAAACGCGGCCACACGATCGATGGCCGCGAGGGTCGCACAGGCCAACGCCAACACGACCGTCACAGTCGCACAGCTCAATGGCGAGACCAGCGTCGTTCGGACCAACGGGAACGCGACCGCCAGAGTCGGTAACGGCAACGCGCACACGCGAGCCGCTCACTCGAGTCACGTCGACAGAGACGAGCTGGTCACGACGACCGTCGATACGAACGGCCAACTGAACGAGTCGGCAATTGCTGCCATATTCGGCGACGAGTCGAGTGAGACCGACGACTCCGATCGGTCTGGAAACGAGTCGGCGTCCAGTTCGACTTCGTCCTCGTCCTCGGCTTCGGCCTCGGCCTCGAGTTCGGGTTCCAGTTCCAGTTCGACTACCAGTTCCAGCTCGGCCACCACAACCAGCGCGAACACGCACGAGGAACCGGAGTTCCAGATTCGAACCAGTGGATCTGACCGCGGATCGAGCGCGACGGACGCCGCTCTCGTCGGGGCGATGGGTGCCGTGACGCTCTCCGGGGCCGGGGCCGCGACCAGCGCGGGGAGTGCGGGTGCAGCCAGTGCCGGTGCCGGGGCCGGGGCCAGTGCAGGGACGGGGCTCCTCGCGAATCTGAGCTTCCTCGTTCAGTTCTTCTGGCTCCGCCATCTCCGCCCGATTCTGGTGAACCTGCCGTGGGAGTTCCTGTCGATTTCGGTCTTCAAATACAGCCGCTACGACGACTCGGACCCGCTCGAGAACGATCGGAGACGTGTGATCTACGAGACGATCGAGGACGACCCCGGTGCGTATCTCTCCGCAGTGAGCGAGACGAGTGACGTCCCGCTATCGACGGTCCGCCACCACGTTCGCGTCCTCGAGGACGAGGGACTGGTGACCTCGGTGAAGGTTCACGGGAAGCGCCGATACGTCCCCGCTGGCGAGGGTGACGTCGAACTCCACGCCGCGCTCGCCGAACCGGCAAAGCGTGATGTTCTCGAGGCGCTCGCAGACCACGGTCGGGCGAACAACGGGACCCTCGCGACGGCGCTCGATCGCGACCCCAGCACGGTCTCTCACCACCTGTCGACGCTCGAGGACGACGGACTCGTCGTTCGCGAGCAGGACGGACGATCGATCGTCAACGAACTCGCGCCCGACGTGGAGGCGCGCTTGTTCGAAGACGACGGGGTCGAAGAAGACGAGTCACAGCGGGCAGTTGCAGTTCCTGCCGACGACTGATCGTGATCGTGATTACGACTACGACTGCGTTCCTGCTCGACATCGAGTTCTCGTTTCGGTTCCGTTTTCACCAACACGAGCGACAGTGGTGCCGTTCACTGAGT
Organism: Natronoglomus mannanivorans; assembly: GCA_025517485.1. Classification (GTDB taxonomy): domain Archaea; phylum Halobacteriota; class Halobacteria; order Halobacteriales; family Natrialbaceae; genus Halomontanus; species Halomontanus mannanivorans. Next base: position 295,503 of record JAOPKB010000004.1, read on the forward strand.
CAGTTGGGTATCGATTGCTGAACACACTGTACGTTGTTGTGACTGCGGTGTAAGCGAGTGACTGCTGTCACGGAGCGGTGGACTCCGGCGGTCGATCCACCGATCTCCGGATCGAGACACTCGGCTCGGCGAGTGGGTTCTCCGTCGGGGGCATTCGGTGGTGTTCGCAACCGGTGCATTGCGATGTCGCGAGCACCGGCGGCGATCATCACTCGTCGAAGGCTGCCGTATCGCCGCGTCGGTATCGGTCCCGTCGACGATACCCCTTGACGACGCCGTCTTCGTCGAGTTCGATCGTATATCGGCCGATGATGTCCTGCGTGTCGGGGACGGCCCGGCGTTCGATCACTTCGACGACTGCCTGCCAGCCCTCTTCGGTCGCGGTGATCTCGCTGACACCGTCGAACGTGTGGCCGATCAGTTCTCCGGCCGTCGATTGGACGGTTCGGCGGATCGCCAGGACACCCTCGATCCGGTCGTCGTCGGCGTCGATCTCGACTTCTTCAACGTCGACGTCCTCCGGATCTGTCGTCTCTTCCTGACTCGCTTGCTGTTGTTGCTGTTGCTGTTCTTGTTCCCCGTCTGCGGTCTCCGTTTCAGTTTCACTCACAGTTGGATCACTCTCGTCGTGTTGGTAGCAAAAATCGTTTTCCTGGGCTGGCCGCGAACACCGCTCACCGTCCGCTGTGAGCGCCTTGCATCGTTCGCTTCGTTGGGTATCTTGTGTGTCGGCTTGGGCCATGGACCTGCGTCGTTCGGTGTGTCGTTAGTCGGTCACAGAGTGCTCTCGATGTCGTTTCGAAGGTCTTTCACGTCGCCTTCGCCGACCACCTTCGGCGAGAGGACGTCCGTGAAGACGTCCACGAGGCGGTCGGCTTCGATGTCGTCGTCGCCGTCACTCCCGTCGAATATCGCGATCCCCTTCGCCGCCGTGATCGCCGCTCGAGTCCCGACGACGACGTCGAGTTGCTCGCGCAGTGCACGCGTGGCGGCGACGATCTGTTCGATGCGGTCGGGCGAGAGGTCGACGTGTGCGCCGACGATCTCGCGTTCGGTCTCCTCGTCGTAGAAGTCGACGTTGACGCCGACGACTCGATCGAGGAGCGCGTCCTGGGGTTCGTGGACGCCGGCGTACTCCACGCTGTTCGAGGTGAGGATCGCCCGGAACTCCGGGTGGACGTCGATCTGTCGGTCGTCGCCGCGTTTGCCCGGTCGCTCCAGAACGCCCTCTTCGAACACCGACAGCAGGACGTTGTGGGCGACGGGATTGCTGCGCGAGAACTCGTTGTAGACGAGCGTCGCGCCCTCGCGGGCGGCGACCGACAGCGGGTTGTCGACCCAGCGTTCGCGAACGACCTCCGTCTGTTTGTGGACGCCACTGACGTACCGATCGTCCTCCTTGTAGCGCTCACCGCCGGCATGTTGGCCGACGAGTGCCGCGGTGTCGACGGCTTCGTCGCCGTTGATGAAGACGACGGGTCGGCCCCGCTGTGCCGCAGCGGAGAGCGCCAGCGCCGTCTTCCCACAGCCGGTCGGACCGATGAGGTGGACGGGCTGGTCCGCATCGAGCCAGCCGTTGATTCGGTTCTGGAGCCCTTCGATCTGTTCGGTCGAGACGAACGGCTCGGGAACGACGTCGCTCGGGTCGGAGAGCGGGCCGTCTGCTCCACGCTGATTCTGGCTCTGAGCCCGTTTCTGTCCGTTCGTGGAGAGATTCTTCTTCGCGCGGCGGCGCTCCTTCGCTTCTCGATCGCTTCTGATCTTTTTCCCACGGACTTTGCGCTCACGCGAGGACGAATCGTTGGCCATGAAATGAGGTGAGGTTGAAGTTGAAGATCGTAGTCGTATCGTCGTGGCGACGGCAGCTTATTCGGTTGCCGACTGCGGCGACGATTCTGGTCGGGTTTCGACCTTGAGTTCCTCGAGTTCCTCGAGGTCGCCTTCGGCACTCGCCTGCTCGATCTTGGATATCTCCTCCGCGTAGTGGAGGAACGTGTCCACGGAGGCGACGACGACACGGGCCTCGATGGTCAGGAGTTCGATCCCGACGACCGAGATTCGTGCCCAGACGTCGATGACGACGCCCTTGTCGAGGACTCGGTCCAGGACTTCCGCGAGACTCGAGGAGTCGGGTCTTCGTTGGTTTGCCATTGTAGATGCACTTGGTTGTGGACTCCGGACCCGTATCACGGTTCACGCTGCTGCTGCAAGCAGCACCGTCAGGAACGGTGACGACCAAGCGACGCGTGTCGCAACCGGTGTACCGCCAGCGCGCTCGACAGTCCGGAATTATAAACAATACGTGACATGTGTAATAGTATTCGCCGACTACTCCGAATCAGTCGCTCGTTTACCGGGGTCGGAAAACGAGTCAGATTATTGACCAAGCTATCCATTTATGCGCGCGTATCAGGTAGGGCCGATGTGCACAATCAGCGTCGCGAGAGTCACGACAAGAGTCGACCGGTAACAGGGGTGACCCCGAGGTGAGCAACTACTACGTCTACGGCGTCATCAGGGCCAGTGACGACCTCGAGTTCGAGACCGACGCCGTCGCGGGTGCAGACCGGATCTACACCGTCTCTCACCGACGGCTCGCGGCTGTCGTCTCCGACATCGAGGAGACCGAACCCGAACAGACCGACGAGGACGCCCAGCGCCACGACGACGTCCTCCGCGAGATCATGGAGTACGGCGACGGTCGGACGATCGTTCCGATGCGCTTCGGGATGGTTTTCGAGAACGAGCGCGCGCTCAAGAACGTCCTTCGAGGGGCGCGGCCGGCGTTCAGACGGACGGTGAACGATATCGAGGGGACCGTCGAACTCGGCCTCAAACTCGTCCGCGAGGAGGACGCCGACGTCGACCGCGAGGCGATCGAAGCGGCCGTCGCGGACGAACTCGAACCGCTGGCCGTCGACTCGACCGAGAGCGACCTGTTCAGCGACCGACTCGTTTTGAACCGCTCGTATCTCGTCGAGAGCGAGGACCGCGAGGCGTTCGACGAGGCGATCGCCCGGTTCGAGGACGTACACGACGACCTGCTGGTCCAGTACACGGGTCCGTTCGCACCGTACAGTTTCGTCGACGTCCACATCGGAGCCCAATAATACAATGTTCATCCTCGACGACCTCCTGTTTCGACCGTTCGTCGGCATCATCGATGCCCTGCACACGATCGCGCTCGACGAGCTGTACGATCTCGAGGGCCTCGAGGACGAACTCAAAGAGAACCAGTTGCTGTACGAACTCGGCGAGCGCTCGGAGGAGGAGTACGAACGCGAGAAGGAACGACTCGAAGAAGAGATCGAAATCGCTCGTGAAGTTCACGAGGAACTGGCGAGTGGCCGTGTGGAGATAAAATCCTGAGACTGATACTGACTATGAGTGACCGATTCCCTGACGATACGGACGACCCGAACGACGACCGGTCCGACGACGACCGGTGGGAGAACCGACCGCCCGACGACGGTGGTGACGAGCGAGGGTCGTGGCTCACGAGCCTGCTGACTGCCCTCGATCGACTAGACGAGTTTTCGTCCAGTTCGGCCACCAACTCCAGCCCTGGGTCCAGACCGAGACCGGGGTCTGGCGCTGCAGACGCCGATTCCGGCTCCGATCCCGATCCCGATCCCGACCCCGACCGCCGAAAACGAGAACACCGGTCCAGTTTCGACTACGACATCTCGATCCGGACCGGGCTCGACGATCTCGTCGGCGGGAGCGGTGCCGGTGCCGGTGACCGGGGCCGTGACCGCGATCAGGGCCGGGGCCACCACGACGTTCGCCGATCCGAGCCGGACCGGTCTTCGGACCGACGCCGAACTCGCCGGCGAAACGAAGCCAACGCAGACCACCGCGTGACGACTCGAACACTGGACGACGAACTGGTCGTCACTGCCGACCTCTCCGGCGTCGACCCCGACGATATCACCGTCGGCTTCGACGACGGGACACTCGTCGTCGGCGTCGACAATCGAGCGATCGAGCGGGTTTCGGTCCCCTGGGCGGAGTCGTCGGCCGAAGCGGCGGTTCGAAACGGGATTTTGACCGTTACCGTCACTCCCGATTCGCAAGCGGATTCGGACGCCGGTTCGATGAACGTCGAGGGAGCGTCCGGGACGGAATCGGAGTCGGAGACGACAGACGAGCCCGAGGACGCGGAGACGAACGCGGGCGAGGATCCCGATACGGAGGACGACAGATGAGCGACGACCTCGAGACACTCCTCGACGACGCGGAAGAAGCCCTGACGAACCTCGAGGATCTCGACTTCGATCTCGACGACGACGGCGATGGCGACATCCTCGAGATACTCGATAACGATCAAATCGAAACGCTCGTCGGGAACGTCGGAACGCTGGCGGACGTCGCCGACGAAGCCGAGGACTTACTCGAGGCGATCGACTTCACTGAACTTCCCGACGCGATCGACATGAGCGAGGTGCTCAAGGCGATTCAGGTCGGCGAGATTCCCGACGCGATTCGGGAGGGAGAATCCGACGATGTCCTCAAGCTCCGACACCTGATCCGTGCGATCAGCCTGACGAACCTCTGGGACGCCGCGAACGTTCGCGAACTGTGGCGGGCCAAACGCGATCTCGAGGACTCCGTCGACGACGTCGCAGCGGAGAGCGAGGACGGGAGTCTGCTCGAGGAGGCCGCGTCGTCGGTCTCGGAGATGGCTGACGACGATGAGGACGGTGACGGGCTCGTCGGAGACGACGATGGCATGCTCGACGACGTCGGCGACGACCTCGCGGACGCCGCAGCCGACGAGTTCGGATCGATGGATCTCATGGACGGCGACGAGTTCGGTCTGAGTGCCGAAGACACGCAGGCCTATCAGACGATGATCCAACAGCAGGCACTTCAGGGAATCGACGAGTTCCGCGACGCGCTGTTGCTGACCCACGAGAAGTTCCAGCAGCTCTACGAGTTCAACCGGGAGAAGATGCGTCGCACCGACCGGGGGACCAACTCCCGGAACCCGACGGCGGCGTCGACGATGCCGATCGAGCGTGCGGACGTGCCCAGCACGGTCCGGTACTCGACGGTACCCCGGGAGACGCGTCACTCGACGGCACCGAACCGACGCCGGATTTACGGGCCGCGGTTCGAGCAGGAACTCGAGAAGCGGCGGTCTGGATCTGGATCTGGATCTGGGTCCGGGTCCGGGTCCGGGTCGGGAACCGACGCCGAATCTGGAGCCGACACCCACTCGGGAGGTGAGACCGATGGTCGATGATTTCCAGCCGAGTAGACAGAAAGCCGACCTCGCCGAAGTCGTCGAGATGCTCCTCGACAAGGGCGTCGTCCTCAACGCCGACATCGCCGTCTCCGTCGGCGACACGCAACTGCTCGGTATCCAGGTCCGTGCCGCCCTTGCCTCCTTCGAGACGGCGGCCAAGTACGGCCTCGAGTTCCCCGAGGGAACCGACATGCGCCGGGTCGCCGAGGCGGCCGGCGAGCCGGAACTCGCCGAGGAGTACGACGGACGGCGGCCGCCGGTCGACCCGACTCGAGGTGTCAACGTCACCGCCGAGGAGGGAGAGTTCGGTCGTGAGGATGGTGAAGAGGGTGAAGAGGAACTCGAAGGTGGAGACGACGGAACCGACGACACCGCCGATCGCGGTTCCGAACGACTCGGTGCGCGCCCCGATCCAGACCAACCCAACAGCGGCGATATCGACGTCTTCGACGACGGGCCACTGGATGTCGGCGAGGACGAAGACGAAACGGACGACTCGGAGTCGGAGTCGGAGTCGGAGTCCGACGATCAGGATCAGGGTCAGGATTCGGATTCGGATCAGAACGAAGACGAAGAAACGGCCACAGCCGAAACGGAGGGAAGCCAATGACGACGATCGACATCGACGGCGAGGAAGCAGCCGACGGCGTCATGACACTCGTCGTGACGGTCGTCGAACTGCTAGTCGACGCCCTCGAGCGCGAGGCGGTTCGCCGGATGGAGTCGGGAGCACTCACCGACGAGGAGATCGAGCGACTCGGTCAGCAACTCGCCGCGATCGAGGAGGAGATCGAGCAACTGAAAGAAGATCAGGAGATCGAAGACGGTGTCGAGAACCTTCGGGGCGACCTCGACGGCCTCGTCTCGGACATGATCGACCGTCTCGACGAGGAGTCGGCCCCCGGCCAGCGGCCGGGCTACTCGGTGTTCGACGAGCCTGGAGGTGACGAGCGATGAGCCCCGAGCAGAACCCGAGTTCGAACGCCCACTCGAGTGGGAGTCGGAGTGAAAGTGAGAGTGACAGTGGACCGTCGGACGGGGAGAGGTCGGATAGCCCCCCATCCCGCGAGAACGACGGCCTGTCGGAGGGCGAACAGCCGGAGATCGACGAGGGCCGGTACATCTACTGTCTGGTCTCGGTTCCCGGCGGTGACGACGATAGCAACGTCGACTTCGAGACCACCGGCGTCGAGGGCGAACCCGTCTCGGTCGTCACCGTCGACGGAATCGGCGCGGTCGTCCACGAATGTGACGAGATCTACGACTCCGCGGACTTCTCGCGGATCCGGCGTTGGCTCGTCCGCCACCAGTCGGTCGTCGACGACGCCGGCCAGGCGTTCGGAACGCCGCTGCCCTTCCAGTTCGACACGATCCTTCGGGGCGACGACGACGGCGTTCGCGAGTGGATTCGAAGCGAGTTCGAGACGCTGGAGACGGTTCTCGACTCGCTGGCCGACCACTGGGAGTACAGGGTCGAAGTCGTCAGAACGGACCCGATCGACGACTCGACGCTCGCCGAGCTGGACGACGAACTCGCGAGCCTTCGCGAGCGGATCGACGAGGCCGGTGACGGAGCCGGATTCTTGCTCGAGAAGCAGTACGAAAGCCGCGCGAAGGAAGTTCGGGCGAACAAACGCGCGGTACTGGCCGACGATCTTCGCGATCGGCTCTCGGAACACGCACGCGAGGTCCACGAACTCGAGCGGACGCCGACGGCGACGCTCGGTGACGACGCCGGAGACGGTGACGACGACAAAGAGACGCTGTGTCGGCTCACCCTGCTCGCTCACGAGGACGAGGAGAGCGCGGTCGGGTCGGTGTTAGACGACGTGGCGGCCGAGCAGGGGATCGAGGTGCGATTCACCGGCCCGTGGCCGCCGTACACGTTCGCGCCGGAACTCGGCGATAGTAGTGGACGTGATAGTGGAGGTGCATCCGGCGGTGACGCTGACGCCCCTGCAGACCGGGACGGCCTCGGAGAGAGGACCGTGGCCGAGAACAGTACCGGGACCGAAGACAATCACACGTCGAATCCGCACTCGACACACGACCGATGAGGCCGACGAAAGACGAGGACGCGCTGGTCGATCTCCTCGACGTGATCCTTCGGGACGGTGCGGTCCTCCGTGCCGACGTCATCATCTCGGTTGCCGAGATTCCGCTCGTGGGGGTCAAACTCACGGCGGCGATCGCGGGGATGGAGACGATGACCGACTACGGCCTGTTCGAGGAGTGGGACACCAGTCGACGGAACGCGGCGGTCGCGAGGCGCCAGTACGGTCATCGAGATCACGTCACGAGTGGGGTCGAACACGAGGACAGAGACCGGGTCGGCGTCGGCTCCACACCCAACTCGAGTTCCTCGAGCAGGCGGCGACTCAGAGATCACGACGTGGCGGGAGCCGGAGCGGATGACGGCACCGAGCACGGAGAAGGCGACGGCGAAAGCGAAGACGCAGAGCCGACGATTTCGATCACCCCGCCCGTCGAGGACGAGGACGAGGGCGCATCTCGAGGTGGGGAGCAAGAACACGAACGAGAGCGAGAACGAGAGCACGAACGAGAACAGGACGACGAGACCGCGTAGAGCCAGGGAGACGAACAGACGAACGGTCAGCGATGGACGAGTCGCCAGCGGGAGCGGGGGCGGGGGACAGCCCACGACTCGTGCTAGCCACGGGCCACGACCGCACTCGAGTGACCGGTCGTCAGAATTGTGTACCCCGTAGCCGTGGCCGTGGCCGTGGCCGTGCCCACAGGGTTGGCCGCGTCAGGCGTGTTTTGGACGCTCTTTGGTGAGCTGGACGTCGCCGCTGACGGCGGTCTCTTCCTCGTCTTCGGTGTAGGTGTACATCCCGGTCCCACCGCAGAGCGTACACTCGTAGGTCTCGGAGATCTCGTTGATCATCTCGCCGTCTTCGAAGTAGACGCGGCTCTGGGTGATCTGCAGGAACTGCGGGGTCTCGCACTTGGTGCATTCGATCATACAACAGCGGTCACCTGCACCGGTAGTAGTTATCCGGCTGGTAACGCTGTGGGGCTGTATGCTATGGCTGACTTACCGTCCGTGTGGGACCGGTTACCGTCCGTTCACCCCCGCGTCGGTCGCGAACGAACATCGGCCGGTCGAATCTCGAGATAAGCTGCACATAACCGCCGGAGTACGGACGGCTATCGCCGGTAATCGACGGGTTCGGTTCCCAGCCCAGAGGCGATCTCAGGACGAGTTTTACCTCGGTTACCTCGGCGAAGGGTCCAATTTATTCGGCCGTCGACAGGCTCTGAGCACTCGATCGGCTCGTGGGCCGTCCCGTCGCTCGGCTGCCTCGAGGAGAGGGTGATCTGGTGTCTCGGTTTTCGCAGTCTCGTCTTCCGGCACGACGAACCCGCTTTCGTTCGACTCCGTCTCGAGACCGAACTCCACACTGTTCGACGGGCGGACGACGACTTCCAAACGAGAGACAGGAAACCGGCGTCTCCCGCCGCCACCGGTTCTTTGTAGTTGGTGGCCCTCGAAGGGCCTGTATGTCGATTACCCTGTACGAACTCGACGGCTGTCCGTACTGCGAGAAGGTCGCCGACCGCCTCGACGAACTCGACGTCGAGTACGAGAGCGTCTGGACCGATGCGATGCACTCGGATCGAAACGAGGTCAAGCGCGTCTCGGGCCAGCGTGGCGTCCCCGTTCTGGTCGACGAGGACCGCGGCGTGACGATGTCCGAATCGGCCAACATCCTCGAGTACGTCGAGCGAACGCTCGCGTAGGCGTCGGAGTCAGATCGGAATCAGAGTCAGCGTCGGAGTCGGTGTCAGCGTCGAACCCGGTACTCGACCGAACGGCGGACAGTTCGTTTTCGACCTCGACGCGCCGATCTCGACCTCCGAACCCGCGCTCAACTGTGATCTCGAGTCTCCTCTCGAGATCATTTCGACCCCGATTTCGACCGTCACACTTCCCTTTCCGTCGAAAACGCGATCACGGGCAGTCACCGTAGGCAATTTCTAGGCGTCTCGTATGCGGTCCCTGTCTGCGTTCTCGAGTGGCTACTGTCAACGAAGTAGATGCATAACAAAGGGTGAGACTCGCCTTCCGTTGACACGCGGGGATGAAACGCCCCGTCGGGTGAACGCTCGGCGCAGACCACGACGCGCTGACCGGCCATTTGCCGTGCGTTCGTTCCCGGATCGCTCAGAAGTGGACTCGCCCCCGCTTCGAGTTAGCTCATGTCTCTCACACACGGGCGGGTCCCGCCCCCGCCCGGTTTCACACGCCCGAGTGACGACTTCCCCTGTCGGTATCGGTATCGGTGTCACCGTTCCGTCGTCCTCGGTCCCACCCTATTTATCAGCGGTACAGGAGAATACCCCGAGGTCGTTCGAGAGACGTATGTCTCTCGTGATGACGAGAATCCCCGATTCTCGAACCACTTGACCTCGGGGATGAATCCGATAGGCAGCTCTGATACAAATCATTAAGTAGACAAATTCCCAACACGTAGACAGCGATGGAGCACAGCCACCGTTACCACGCTTACCCGAGCGACGAGGTAGCGGCGGCTGCCGAACATCACATCAACGTTCATCGCCAACTCTACAACCACGTCCGATGGGACTACACGAACAGTCCCGAAGACGACAAGCCGAGCGAATACCAGCAGAATAACAAACTTCCCGAGTGGAAGCGTCGATGGTCGGTGTTTTCAGAACTTCATTCGAAAGCCGCACAAGCTACCGTCGCACGCTTCCACCGCAACCTCTCCAACCTTCGCAAGAAAAAAGAAAAGGGGCACAACGTCGGGTGGCTCAAGCGCCAATCCCCAACCGAGTATCGAAGCGTCACGTACAACCAGTCAGGCTTCGACCTCGATAACAAAAGGGGCCGAGACGGATACGCCTACGTGCGCTTCAGCAAAATCGGCTGGGTGAAAATCCGCTACCACCGCCCACTCCCCGACCACGCCACCATCAAAGAAGTCACGCTCAAAAAGGAGCGGACTGGCGAGTGGTTCGTCTCGTTCAGTCTCGAAACCGACGACGAACACGTTCCCGAGAAGCCCGCGTTGGACACGCTTGACGCGAGCAACAGTGTGGGAATCGACCTTGGTATCCTGAACTACATCCACACCAGCGACGGGAAGACCGTGGATTGGCTCGACCTCGAAGACGAATCCGAGCGATTGCGCCGCGAGCAACGAAAACTCTCGCGGAAAGAACACAGGTCGAACAACTACGAGAAACAGCGCCGGAAAGTCGCCAAAGTGAAGCGAAAGATTCGACGCAAAGTACTGGACTACCAGCATAAGTTGACGACGTGGCTCGTCAAGACCTATGACGCTGTGTTTGTTGAAGACCTCGACGTAGCTGGAATGCTTCAGGCGGATGGGAACGCTCGGAACAAGCAGGATGCAGCGTGGGGACAGTTCATCACTCTGCTCGAATACAAGGGTGATTTGTACGGCACTCACGTTGTACAAGTCGAACCTCGTGGAACGACGAAGGAGTGTGCGTCGTGTGGAGTGGAGACAGCGAAGCCCATCTGGGTTCGTGAACACTCGTGTCCAGCGTGTGGGTTCGAGACGGATAGGGATGCGAACGCGGTCGTCAGACGTAGTCTGACGGGCAGCAAAATCGCGTGCGATTTTGCGACGGCGATGAACGTGTTGCAGAGAGGATTTTCTGAATTAGGGCTGGGATGGCCCGAATCAACGTCGTTCGAGAGAGCTCTGCTCTCTCGTGATCACGAAAGGCGCGGAGCGCCTTTCGAACGACCCGTGGAGACTGTGACCGCTACGGACACCGCTGGTTTCCAGCGAGTGTCTGCAAGTCACGTCGTAGAAACGGGAAGCCCCGCCCCTTGAGGGCGGGGTGATTCACTTCGATTCGAGACTGACGAGTTCGTCGACGCTCGGAAACGCCGTCGAGTCGTCGAGAATCTGGTCCATCCGCTCGGCGTGTTTTCGTGTCGCGTACGCGGTGAGTTTCGCCCCGACGGACCCGCTGTCGTCGACGGTCGCCTCGCTCACGACACCCGTCGCGAGGTCGGCGAGTTCCGCGACCGTCTCCTCGATCAGTTCGGGATCGACGCCGCGGCCGTGGACGAGGGTCTTCAGTTTCCACATCCCGAATCCCACGTGGCGGCCTTCGTCCTCCCGAATCCGTGAAAACCCTTCCACGAGCCCCGGCATCGACGGGGCGGCCTCGCGAGTGAACTCCGCCTGGACGCTGTAATAACCCGTCTGTGCGAGGATCCCCTCGATCGTCAGGTGGTAGTGGCAGTACGCCTTGGCCCGGTTCTCGAGCGTATCTTCTGTGAGCAATCGATGCATCGCTCGCTCGTTGCGCTCGAGGAGTTCCACGTACGCGGCCGGAAACCACCGCTCGTCGGTCGGACTCGTGGGCTCGAGCCCGCGTCGGCGTTCCTCCGGCGTGATCACGGTGTCCCAGTAGCGCTCGAAGTAATCGGCGTGTTTGGCCTCGTCGTAGAGTTGGGTGCTGACGTAGAGCTGATCGGTGACGTTCTCGAGGACCGAGGCGAGAGGGACGAGGTCCTCGGTGACGGCCTCCTCGCCGGCACCGAAGAGTGCGAGCGTCCGTCGGAGACCCTCGAACTCGGGGTCGGGGAGGGCAGCGATGGCCTCCCGGTCGGTCGAGAGGTCGATCTCGTGGGGGTCCCAGTGGCGTTCGACCGCGTTCCGATAGTAGCGATAGGAGCGACGCTCGAGGTCGAGTCGGGGGTTCGGCGCTCGTGTCGTCATCGGTGAGTGTTCAAACGGGCTGTAAAAAACGGTGTCGGGTTCGGGTCGTGGGGTGGACGGCGACTGTGACGCCAGCCCGCGGACGCCGACACCCACAGTCTTCAAGACACTCCCCTCGAACTATCGGCTATGCGACTCGAGGAGTACTGGGGTGTCGGTCCGAAGACGCGCGAGACGCTGGTCGAGGAACTCGGTGCCGAGCGGGCGATCCGGGCCATCGAGAGCGGTGACGTCCGCGCGCTCGCCGACGCTGGCCTTCCCAGAGGACGGGCGACGCGAATCCTCCGGCGTGCGACCGGCGGTGCCGGCATGGACACGCTGGCAACGAGCGACGCACGCGCGGCGTACAAGGAACTGCTGGATCTGGCGGTCGAACACGCGGTCACTGATCGCGCCGCCGACCGCATCCGCGTGCTCACGCCGTTGACCGACCGCGAGGCGATGGACGAGCGCCTCGACTCGGTGCTGGCCGCCCGCGACGTCTGGGACGACTTGCCTACCGAGGACCGTGACGCCGTTCTCGACGCCTACGACCGGTACGACGACCGCGACGGCAGCGAACACGCCGCCGTCGAAACCGCCCTCGCCTTGCTCGAGGCGGGCGTCGACTCCGGGCCGTTCGAGACGATCACCGATCTCGACCGAGAGACGCTCGCGGAGGCGAGTGCGGCGCTGTCGGCGTTCTCCGGCGACGGTCGGAACCGGAATCGCGTCCGCGAGGGCGCGGACGACGAACTCGATCGCCTCCGGACGGCGCTGGGCGCGATCGAGGACATGGACGCCAACGCCCTCGAGGTCATCGAGGACCTCCGCTCGGAGGGCGTCCACGACGTGCAGGGGTTTCGTGATGCGTTCGAGGACCGACTGCTCTCGGAGACGCAGGTCACCGTCGACCAAGTTCGGGAGGCGATGCCGACCGACGCCGCCGACGCGACGGACTTCGTCGGCGGGACGCTCCGGGGACTTCGATCGGACCTCCGGGAAGCCGTCGACGAGCGCGAAGAAACCGTCGCGAGCGAGTTCGAGGCGACCCTCGAGGCCGCGAGCGAGGACGTCTCCCGGGCCGTCTCGGCGGTCGACGAGATCGCCTTTCACCTCTCGTTGGCGCGGTTCGCGCTGGCGTACGACTGTACGCGCCCGGTCTTCGTGGATAGCGAGGGACCACGCGCCGCGAACGGGTCGACCGCCCAGCACGCACAGGACGGACGGCAGGCCGCCGTCTCCGTCGTCGGCGCGCGAAACCTCACGGTCGCCGCCCGCGACGGCGAGTCCGTCCAGCCGATCACGTACGCGCTGGGCGACCACGACGTCGCGGACGTTCCAGAGGGCGACCGCGTCGCCGTCCTCACGGGGGCCAACAGCGGCGGGAAGACGACGCTGCTCGAGACGCTCTGTCAGGTCGTCCTGCTGGCGTCGATGGGGCTTCCGGTTCCCGCCGACCGTGCCGAGGTGACGCCGGTCGACGCGCTCGTCTTCCACCGCCGTCACGCCAGTTTCAACGCGGGCGTCCTCGAGTCCACCCTGCGGTCGATCGTGCCGCCGCTCTCGAGTGGCGGCCGGACGCTGATGCTGGTCGACGAGTTCGAGGCGATCACCGAACCCGGCAGCGCGGCGGACCTGCTTCACGGGCTGGTGACGCTGACCGTCGGCCGCGACGCGCTGGGCGTGTTCGTCACCCACCTCGCGGACGACCTGGAACCGCTGCCCGAGGAGGCCCGCGTCGACGGCATCTTCGCGGAGGGGCTGAATCCGGACCTCGAGTTACAGGTGGACTATCAGCCCCGCTTCGGTACCGTCGGCCGGTCGACGCCGGAGTTCATCGTCTCGCGACTGGTCGCCGACGCCGCAGACCGGACCGAACGCGCCGGCTTCGAGACGCTCGCGGAGGCGGTCGGCAACGACGTCGTCCAGCGGACGCTGGCTGACGCGCGCTGGGTGGAGTAGTCCGGTAGCGCTACTCTTCGGGCCAGTAATCACGCGCGTCGATCCGTCGCCGGTTCGGGTCGTCGTCCGGATCGGTTCCGTAGGTGTAGGGCCGTCCGTCTTCGTCTTCACAGACTCGCGCCTCGAGGTACGATTGGGCGGCGCGTCTCGAGAGCGCGCCCATCTCGACGATGTCGGCCATCGCGGTCTTCGTCGCACGAAACCAGGTTCTGAGCGCCAGGTCGTCGCTGCCGGGGTCGACTCTGACGATCGCGCCGCGGCCCTCCTCGCGGCCGTCACCCCACTCGAGCCAGCAGACGCGGTAGGGCGTCACCGCGAAACCCTCGGTGACGAGGTAGAGCGCCTCGTGAACGCAGGGATCGAGGTAGTCAGAGAGCACCCGCTCGAGGGAGACGGCGTCGGCGAGTACGTCCGAGTCGACCGTCCCGCGGGCGAGTGGCGTCTCTCTGGTGAGCGACGTCGCGAGCGCGAGGTCGTCACCGCCCCAGTGGCTGTACCGGAGGTCGTAGAGGTGGTCCGGTCGTTCGTAGGCGACGAGTGCTCTATGTCCCATGGTTTCGGTGAGCGGCGGTGGTCGTCGGTGTCGTCGAACGGTCGTCGGCTGGCAGTTCGGATCTTCGTCCACCCGAGGATCCGAACTCGGCTGTGGTAACGAGTTCGTCACCGTGCACACTATCGTCCATGTGTCGGGAGTGGTCCCGTGTTCACACTTGAACTTGCGGAGGGTTTCGTCGTGGGTTGCTCGCAAGGGGGCCGTCGAGTCGATCCCACTCGAGCGGTCGTGAGTTGCTCGAGAGACGGCCGGGCGAAACGAGGAAAAGGATCGGCCACGTATTTTCGACCGAATGCGATACGACGCAGTCGTCTTCGACAACGACGGCGTACTGACGACGCCGACCGACCACGACGCCCTCCGGCGGGCGATCCACACCGCCTTCGACGACGTCGGCGTCTCGAGTCCGGCCGACGATCACGTCGACACCCTGTTGAGCCCGACCGTCGACGCACTGCACGAGATCGCAGCCGGCCACGGCGTCGAGGCGACGGCGCTCTGGGAGGCCCGCGAACGTGCGGCGATCGAGGTTCAGGCCGAGGAGATTCGCGCCGGTCGCAAGACGCTCTACGACGACGTCGACTCGCTCGAGTCGCTGCCGGTCCCGCGGGCGATCGTGAGCAACAATCAACACGAGACCATCGAGACGATCGTCGACCACTTCGGCCTCGACGAGTACGGCTTCGATCCATGGTACGGTCGCGAACCGACGGTCGACGGGATCGAACGGAAGAAACCGACGCCGTACTACCTCGAGCGCGCGATCGACGAGATGGGCGTCGAGAACCCCCTCTACGTCGGTGATAGCCGCGTGGACATTACGGCAGCCAACGCCTGTGAGATCGACTCGGCGTACATCCAACGACCCCACCGCGAGGGTTACGAGCTGCCCGAGCGACCGACTCACGAGATCGAGTCGCTCGAGGAACTTCGGACGTTACTCTAATTTTCCGGCGATCGCTTTCGCCACCGTACAGTCACGCGGCGACGTTCGCTTCCTCTGCACGCGCTTTGATCGCGGCGTTCATCGCGTCGAACCCGGCCCTGATGCTCTCCCGATCGAACAGGAGTGGGACGAGTGCCCCGCGGAACGTCTCCCGCTGGAGCAGCCGCGTTCGTTCTCCCTCCTCGCCGATCGGCTCGAGGTGGAACTCGTGGTAGCCGTCGAAGACGAACGGGACGCCGAGACGACCCAGCCAGGCGAACCGTTCGTTGGGCTCGGCGGCGACGACTTCGGGTTCGAACGTCATGCCCCGCGAGTCCGGCGGCTCGATGCGAACCCGTAGTTCCTCGCCCTCGATCGGTTTTCCCTCGATCGCGGTGACGAACGGGTTCCACTCCGGGTAGGCGTCGAACTCGAGTAGGATCTGCCAGACCACCGTCGGCGGCGCGTCGATCTCCACGAAGCGCTCGATCTGTTCCATGGGTGGTGTATCAGACTCGAGGAGTATGCCAGTATCGGTCGTTGTCGGCCGTTGTGGCTCGGTGTGGACGTTGCCGGTCGATACGGGTCGGGGCGGGTCGGTGTCAGTCCCACACCAGTCTCGCGTCGACCAATGTCCGGTCGTCGTTTCTGTCCATCGTCGGCTCTCTGTACGTCGTGTTTCCGACGCTCGGCTGTGGCGTTCAGACCGATCGCTACGAATCGTCACCATCAGTTGCACACACGACCTATTTGCGTCGTGTCGTGGTGGGTGCGAACATGACGAACATCGCGATCACCGGCGCGGCCGGTAGCGTCGGTCGGCAGGCGATCGAGGCGTTCTCCGACGCGGACGAAGACGAAGTGACGCTGTTCACGCACAGAGAACACGACGACCTCGAGAGCGAGATTCTGGAGATCGAAGACCGGGACGCGTTCCACGAGGCACTCGAGGGACAGGACGTCCTGATCCACCTCGCGGCCAACCCCTCGCCGGCGGCCGACTGGGACGCGTTGTCGGGGCCGAACGTCGAGGGCGTCTACAACGCCTTCGAGGCGGCCCGCGAGAACGACCTCCAGCGAGTCGTCTACGCGAGTTCGAACCACGCGGTCAACATGCCGAACGTGGCCTCGCCGATTCGCCCGGAGTCGACACAGGGGCGGCCGACGGCGATCCGTCCGGACGACCCCACCCGTCCGGACAGCTACTATGGCATCACGAAGGTCCTCGGCGAAGCGATGGGTAGTTACTACGCCGATCGTCACGGTCTCGAGGTGGTGAACCTGCGGATCGGCTGGCTGCTCTCGGCGGACGAACTCCGAGAGGAGATCGACCAGCGCGACGGTGCGGGCGAACGGTACGCTCGCGCGATGTGGCTCAGTCCCGACGACTGCGAGCGACTGATCGACGCCGCGGCGACGGAACCGCTCGAGGGGACGCTCGTTACCGCCCACGGTGTGTCGGATAACGACGATCGGTTCCTCTCGCTGACGGAGACGACACTCGAGATCGACTACCGGCCGCGGGATAACTCGGCGGCGGTGCTCGACGAGGAGGGTGGGTGAGCGGTCGTCTGCCCGACTCGAGTCTCCGGGGGTGCTGTTCTCCGACGTGGGTGGACTTCGCTACTCGAACGCTCTCGAGTGGTCGCCGTCCAAGTTATCAACCTTCACGACGATTGAACAGTGTTAAATCCGGAAACACTTGGGTTGAAAATCGAATAAGTGGCCGTAATTCGGGTTGAACGTCGACAGTGAATTTGTATCACTGATCGTGATCGTCGGGTATGAGTTACCCGGACCCCTCCCGAGAAGTGATCGACAGAATCGCGACACTGGAAGGAATCGCACCGACGGATCTCGCACCGCCGAACTACGACGTGCTCAACGACGTGATCGATCCGGACGCCCTCGATGCTCTCTGTCGGTCGGGCGATCGAGCCCCGGTCCCGATCGAAGTGGTGTTCGAGTTCAACGGCTACCGGGTGACCGTCACGAACGATGGATCGGTCACCGTTCGGGTCCAATCGGTTGACGGACGTAATCGCTGATCAGTTGCGCGGGTGTCGAGGTTCGTGGCGCTGCCGCCCTCGCTCGTTGTCCGTTCGGCCTCTCGCACCCGCGGTCGGTCGTGGAGTCGAATCGACCATGAAGTTAATAATCGTCGATGACTAATCCTCGCTATGGCATCGAAACTCGAGAAGGCGTGTCCGAACTGCGGCGACGACGACGTCTGGATCGAAGAACAGCCGCGACGCCTCGAGTTCGGCTGTAACCTGTGTAACTACCAGTGGGCGAGAGCGAAGTCGACGTAGGACGTCGATTTCGATTCGTTCTTCGAGAGACAGAGCCGAGAGCGAGGCGACCGACGACCGCGATCAGTCGTCCGCGTTTACGCCGGTCGACGAGAGCGCAGCGGGCGGCCCACCCGGCAGCTCGTCGCGGTCGTGCGGTGCCTCGAGTGCGAGGTCGGGGCCGCGGGCGACGATGCCGTGTGGGTTCACGTCCGGGTGCGTGGTGTAGTAGTGTTCTTTGATGTGGTCCATGTTCACCGTTCGTGCGACGCCGGACTCACGGGTCGCGTCGCTCCCCGTTCGTTCGTCCGCCGTCCCCTCCTGTCGGTCTGCGACACCCGTCTGATAGAGGTCTCGCAGGTACGGCCAGAGGTTCTCGTACTCGCGGACGTACTGGACGTTACACATGAAGTGCGTGTGATAGACGTTGTCGAATCGGACGAGCGTGGTGAACAGACAGACGTCGGCCTCGGTCAGGCGGTCGCCTGCGAGGTATCGCTGGTCGGCGAGCACCTCGTCCCAGCGATCTAACGCGTCGAAGAGGTCGTCGATCGCCTCGTCGTAGGGCTCCTGTTTCGTCGCGAATCCAGCCCGGTAGACACCGTTGTTGATCGGCTCATAGATCTCGTCGATGATGCGGTCGACGTCCTCGCGGTAGCCTTCCGGATAGAGATCGACGTCTCGAGTGGCGATCTCGTCGAATTCGGTATCCAGCATCCGGATGATCTCCTCGGACTCGTTGTTGACGATCGTGTCTTCCGTCCGATCCCAGAGAACGGGCACCGTTACCCGACAGGTGGCGTCCGGATCCGCGCGCACGTAGAGTTCCCGGAGGTAGTCGACACCGTGCAGGTGGTCGGGCGTACACCCCTCCTTCTCGGGCGTGAACTGCCAGCCGTCCTCGCCGCGGTAGGGATCGACGACCGAGACCGAGATGGCGTCCTCGAGTCCCTTCAGCGCTCGCACGACCAGAGTCCGGTGGGCCCACGGACAGGCGGCGGAGACGTAGAGGTGGTATCGGTCGGCCTCGGGCTGGAACCGCGCGTCGGGGTCGTCGCTGATCTCGTCTCTGAACGTCGTCTCCCCGCGCTGGAACGAGCCCTCGTCGTCGGTCAATTCGTGTGCATCGGTTCGCCACTCGCCGTCGACGAGCATGTTCATAGACCGAAATTAGGCCGGCGGACGTAAGACGTCTCGGTGACACCGATGTTACTGGCCTCACGAGCGTCTTCTAGCCGAGCGCCACCACCCAGTAGACGGCGACGAACCCGACGAGTGCGATCCCCTCGAGTCGGGTCAGTCGTCGTCCCGTCGCGAGTAGTGCGGTGGCGATCACCGTCAGTACGAACAGCCAGACGAGGCCGACCAGCGCGTCGGTCGCGACGGTCATCGGGCGAATCACAGCGGCGATTCCGAGGACACCGAGGAGGTTGAACACGTTCGAGCCGACGACGTTGCCTGCAGCGATCCCGACGTCGCCGTCGCGAGCGGCGACGAGCGAGGTCACCAGTTCCGGAACGGAGGTGCCAGCGGCGACGATCGTGACGCCGATGATCCACTCCGAGACGCCGACGGTCTGTGCGAGATCGGTCGCCGCCCCGACGAGCAGTCGGCCGCCCACGACGACGAGCACGAGGCCGACGAGCAGTTTCGGGACGTCGAGCCAGTCGACTGTCTCCGTGGTCGTGACTGACGTCTCGGTGTCGGCGGTATCGGACCCGAGTGTTCGAGTCGAGTCGTCGCTGGGGACGGTGGTTTCACCCTCTTTCTCTTCCTCCGTACGGATCTCACCGCGAGCGGCCACGACCAGTCCGCCGAGATACGCCACCAACAGTAGACAGAGGACGACTCCCTCGAGTCGCGAGATCGCGGCGTTCGCGAGGAACGCGAGCGCGAGCACGGTGATTCCGGCCATCACGACGGCGTCGCGACGGACGAGCGAGTCGGTCGTCCGGAACGGATGGACGATCGCGACACCGCCGAGGATTACGCCGAGGTTGAACACGTTCGAGCCGACGACGTTGCCGACCGAGACGTCCGCCCGGTCCGCCAGTGCGGCCTCGATCGTCACCGCGAACTCCGGCGCTGACGTGCCGAAGGCGACGACGGTGAGGCCGACGATCAGCGCCGAGACGCCGACCGCACTCGCGAGTCTCGAGGCCGCCGCGACCAGCCAGCGAGCGCCGAGCCAGAGGGCGACGATCGAGACGAGTACCGTGGCGACGTCGGCGATGACCATCGTCTTCGTTCGTCGTCGCCGACGTGGAAAGGGCCACCGGAACCGAACTCACACTCACACTCTCACTCGAGGATTCGCACGAAGACGCCAGCGCTTATACCGTCGGGATGAACACCTCGGAGTATGGTCGACGACGGGGGCGACGATGCGGCGAACGTGGCGTCTCGAAGCGACACGAAAACGGCAGACGACGATGACGGCGGCCATCACCGTCAGAGCCGTCTCTTCACCGACGACGACGGCTCCTTCGACGCCGACCGCGCTCGAGACGAATCCCTCCCGGTCGAGGACGGCGAGGTCGTCGACACGGACGACCTCGCAGAGCACCAGACCTACCTCGAGGGGCGGGGCATCTACGACGAGCGCAACGCGGTCAACGACCTCACCGGCAAGGAGTGGAAGTTCGCCACCAAGTCGGTGATCCCCGAGGGGTACCCGCCGGCCGTCCAGCACGATCTCCGCAGCGAACACGGCGGCCAGAAGCCGCCCCGACTCTGTGCCGAACTGATCGGCCGCTTCAGCAAGGTCGGGGACACCGTCCTCGATCCGTTCGCCGGCGTCGGCGGCACGCTTCTGGGCGCGAGTTTCTGCGAACACGAGGGAACCGGCCTCCGACACGCGATCGGCTTCGAGCGAACCGAACGCTGGATCGAGATCTACGAGGAGGTGCTCGAGCGCGAGAACGAGGAGCGACGCGCTCGTGGGGAGCCGCCGCTTTCCGCCCAGGAGCTGCGCCACGGCGACTGCGCCGACCTGATCGAGGACCTCGACGACGAAACGGTGGACCTCCTTCTGACGGACGTCCCCTACTGGAACATGGACGAACTCGAGCAGACGCGAAACGAACGCGAGACTCGAGCGAGCAAGTTAGGGGTGTTCGACGTCGACGTCGACGCCGACGCCGAGGCGGACGACGGTGAGGATGGGGCTGAAGGTGAGGCTGGGACTGCCACCGAACCCACCGACGATTCGACGGACGAACGCATCGAGACCGGTGACGCGGACGATGCCAACTCACAGACGAAAGCCGAGTGGCTCGCGGATATGGCCGAGAAGTTCGCACGGTTCGCGACCGCCGTGAAACCGGGCGGGTACATCGTCGTCTTCATCGGTGACATGTACCGCGAGCAGTCCTACGAGTTCCTCTCGGCGGACCTCGCTCGAGCGATCGACGACGCTGCACCGGTCTCGCTGAAGGCGGATCTCGTCTGGTACGATCCGACGAAAGACCTCCACGTCTACGGCTACCCGTTCTCGTTCGTCCCCTCGATGGTCCACCAGCACGTGCTCGTCTTCCGGACGGACCGGGACGAGTGAGTCGAGTCACGCTCGCGTTGTCGACCACAGTCGTGAGTGCGTGACTGTCTGACGCACTTTTATGTTCTATCAGTTCGATGCACTGAGCAGGCGCGCATCAATACTTTCGATCCCATCCTTCCCCATGCGCGCCTGACACACCACCACCATCTCGAGGCTGACGACGAGTGTTCACCACTACCGACGGGTCGAAGCTGTACGGCTATAGTAGCCACTGAAAGTCAATGCACACCTGATCGCACGACTCCTGTGCAATCAGTGTGTAAATAGTTTCAGTTGTTACTATCGCTTCTCGAGTTCCTCAGTCTTCGAATCCGAATTCACACTCGAATCTGAATCCGAACGAAAACTCGATTCGAACCGATCACACGCGCAGTCCACCCTACGCCGTCGTCGGAAGCAGCGCCGACCGAACGTCGTCGACGCGCTCGGTTTCGGCGATGAGCGCGACCTCGTCTCCGACCTCGAGTTCCGTTCCCGGCAGCGGAATCGTCAACGATTCGTGTGCGCGACCGTGGGCGTAGACCCGCGCATGCTCGGGAAGATCGAGTTCGCTCATTCGCTTGCCGATCGCGGGCGAGCCGTCACGAATCTCGATTACGGTGAGCTGGAGGTTCGCCGCCAGATCGGCGACGACGTTGAAGTCCCCACCGAGCATCGCGGTCTTGGCCCCCGCCGCACCCAGCCGCTCGGGATAGATGATGTCGTCGACGTCCGCTGCGTACTTCTCGTAGATGTCCTCGCGGTAGTCCTCGTCGATCCGCAACACCGTCCGACAGCCGTGGTGTTTGCCGACCATACACGCCGCGAAGTTGACGTTGAGATCGGGGGTGAACGAACCGATGGCGTCGGCGGTGTCGATTCCCGCCTCGAGCAGGACGTCCTCGTCGTCGCCGTCGCCCTGATAGGTCTCGAAGCCGTCGGTCTCCGCGCGTTTGACCCGGTCGTAGTCGTTGTCGACGACGACCACGTCGTGTCCCTCTCCCTCGAGAATGCGCGCCGTTCGCGACCCGACCCGGCCGTATCCCACGATGACGAACTTCATGCGGTATGCGTACGTGGCCCTCGGTGAAATACGTTCGTCCCGTTGCAAGGTCAGACCGAGCGACACCGGACCGCTCGAGTACCGATCACTCGGAGTCTTCGAGTGGTCCGTGGAGCGGACTCACATCGATCCTGACAACTAACTGTGCACATCTGTGCATCGATCCGCCGATCGACGGACGGATACATTTAAATAATCGGTATCGCAATGCTCGAACGTCCAACATGGGGGTTACCGACACGCTCGCGGAGTACTTCGGGTTCGACGAACACGGAACGAGCCTCGAGGTGGAGTTGCTCGCCGGGTTGACGACGTTCCTGGCGATGTCGTACATCATCGTGGTGAATCCGTTCATACTGGCCGACGCGATCCAGATCGATGGATACAGCCAGACACAGGTCCAGCAGATGATCGCCGTCGCGACGATCCTCGCGTCGATCGTCGCGATCCTCGTCATGGCCTTCTACGCGAACAGGCCCTTCGGGCTCGCACCCGGAATGGGATTGAACGCCTTCTTCGCCTATACGGTCGTCATCGGGCTCGGTGTTCCCTGGGAGGTCGCACTGGTCGCGGTGTTCGTCGAGGGGATCATCTTCATCCTGTTGACCGCCGTCGGCGCGCGTCGGTACATCATCGAACTGTTTCCCGAGCCGGTGAAGTTCGCCGTCGGTGCGGGTATCGGTGTCTTCTTGCTCTTTCTCGGCTTGCAGGAGATGGAACTCGTCGTTCCGTACGTGGACGAGGATGGATTCCCTGCCGGAACGCTCATCGAACTCGGAAACGTCGCGATGAGCCCCATCGCTGCTCTCTCACTCGTCGGACTGGCGCTGACGTTCGTGCTCTGGGCTCGCGGTATTCGAGGCTCGATCGTCATCGGAATCGTGACGACGGCCGTTGCGGGGTGGGTTCTGACACTCGTCGGCCTCGTTTCGCCTGACGAACTCACGCCGCCTGGTGCATACGACCGTGTCTCGGACGAGGGTCTCGTTTCGATGGTCACCTCGGCCCAGTACGACTTCACCCCGCTGTTCTACGGCTTCCTCGACGGATTCGGGATGGTCGCCGAGGATCCGCTCGTCTTCGTGCTCGTCGTGTTCACGTTCTTCTTCGTGGACTTCTTCGACACCGCCGGAACGCTCATCGGGGTCTCCCAGATCGGCGGCTTCCTCGACGAGGATGGTGACCTGCCCGAGATCGAGAAGCCGCTGATGGCCGACGCAGTCGGGACCACCGTCGGGTCGGCGATCGGGACGTCGACGGTGACGACCTACATCGAATCCTCGACCGGGATCGAAGAGGGCGGCCGAACCGGATTCACCGCGCTCGTCGTCGGTGGCCTGTTCTTCCTCGCCTTACTGGTCGTGCCGCTGATGTCGCTCGTTCCCCAGTACGCCACCTACCTCGCGCTCGTCGTCGTCGGGATCATCATGCTCCAGGGCGTCGCCGACATCGACTGGCAGGATCCTGCCTGGGCGATCGCCGGTGGGCTCACGATCACGATCATGCCACTGACCGCCTCGATCTCGAACGGACTCGCCGCAGGAATCATCAGCTATCCGCTGATCAAAGCCGCGATGGGCGACCGGGAGGACGTCTCGATCGGCCAGTGGCTGCTGGCGATTTCGTTCGTCCTCTACTTCATCGCGTACTTCGCCGCCGACGCGGGAATGCTGGCGTTCTAACGATCCGTCAGTTCCGCTGACTTTCTTTGTGTTTCCCATTCTCGTTCGGTCGTCGTCAGGCGTTCCGGCAATCGCTCGGCCGACCGCAGGGCTCATACGGCTTCCTTTCGTACATCTGACCATGGCAGACATCACCTTCTACGAACTGCCCGGCTGCCCGTTCTGTGCAAAGGTCCGGACGAAACTCGACGACCTCGAGCTCGAGTACGACACCATCGAGGTCCCGCGATCACACGGCGAGCGAACACAGGTCGAGGAAGTCAGCGGCCAGACCGGCGTCCCCGTCATCTCCGACGAGGCCCACGACGTCGAAGGAATGGCCGAGAGCGACGATATCGTCGAGTACTTAGAAGAGACCTACGGCGGCGCGTAGGGTTGCAGTCGCTCACGGCGCAGTGTTTGTCTCGAGCCCGATTTCGACTTCGACTTCGAGTCACAGCCCGATCCCGAACGCCGAGAGGGATCGAAAGACGGACTATTCAGACCAGAGACGGCGTGAGCGGGTATCGCCACGCATCTCCCTCGCTCGCCTTGACCGCTGCGACGATACAGAGGATCACGTCGACGACCGGAAGGACGAGCAAGAAGACGATGCCGACGAAGAGGAACAACAGTACGAACGAGACGAGCATGTACACCGTGAACGCGATCTGCCAGTTTAACGCGTTTCGAGCGTTCTCCTCGACGAACTCGTCTTCGGTCACGACGAGGACGATCAGTGGACCGATCACCCACGTCACCAACGCGAGGATGTGCGTGAGCGCTGCAAACGTCGTGTCTCCCTCAGTACGTGTCCCTCGCTCGAATCGGTTGATCGAATCACCGTACGTGTCGACTGCCGATTCGGATCCGGACTCGAATCCGGCCGTCGTGTCCTCCGCAACTTCCGTCCCACACTCGGAACAAAACCGCGCATCGGGATCGAGTTGGGTTCCGCAGTTCCGGCAATAGTTCTCTCCCATGTCCGAGTACTCGGTTTCAAAAACAAAAAGTCATTCGTGGGACAGGACACATTCCAAAATGTAATTCGGTATCTCGCTCGAGAATGTGGTCTCGTTCCCCTCTCTTTCTTACGAACCCGCTACTGGACCGTCGCAGTCGTTCGCCCGGTCGCGACCGGACGACCGAACGGCGTACGTCGTGCCGAAAGATCCCGCGGGAGATCGGACGCGATAGACGGCACTTCGAACGAGGATGTCGCGTCTATCGTGTCATCTCGGAGCGCAGACGCGTCTCGGAGACCGTCACGACCCGTCCGTCGCGGTCGACCGACGGGTCCTCGAAGCCGAGTCCACGCGTCTCGGTCCACTGTCGGTCGACGTACGCGTCGACGGCGGCCGTATCGACCTCGTTCGCTCGAAACACGGTCGTGAACGCGAGGTCGAACTGCGTTTCGTCGACGGCTCGGTCTTCGTCGGTCGCGTCGTCATCGCTCGCGTCTCGAACGTCGACGGTCAACGCGCTGGCGCGGGCTCCGGCGGGCCCACGGCGGTGGTCCTCGGGAAACGGATCGTCGGTCGTCCGGAACCAACATCGGATGGCGTTCGCAACCGGAATCCACGTCACCAGTTCGCGAACGTCCGCGTACAGACAGTGATGGGGACGTCCCTCGCCGGCTTCCAGATCGAGCAATCGTTCGACGCGGTCTTTGGAAGTGGACTCGACGGGTTCCTCCGCAGCGGGTCCGACGACGATGTGGTCGTCGTCGTAGGCGACCAGATCGATCACGCGAAGCGAGGGCATGTGGAACCGCGTATAGTCGCGATAGTCCGGGCGCGCTTCGGGTGACACGATGAACGGCTGGTTCGGATCCGGGGGTTGCAGTTCGGTCACGAACCGCCGTTCCCACTCCTCGCGGTCGACCGGCGTCTCGAACACGACGTACAGCGGCCACACACCGTCTCCTGGCGGCGTCACGTGCGTTACGCGATCGATCTCGTCCATCGGAACTGTGATTCGGTCCGCGAGTCGCTCCGGTCGCCGCAAGTCGACCGCGAACAGGTCCGCGTTCTCGAGAACCGCGGCGGGTGTCACACTCGAGAACGTCAGCACCGAATCCGTGTACTCGTCGGATTCGACCGCGATCAACCGCTCGTCGAAGAAGTCCTTGGCGTCCGTTCGCCCGTCCGGACAGCCCGCCTCGGGTTCGTCGACCGGGAGCGGTTCGGCATCGTCATCCACGAGCGACACGTCGGTACATCCCGCGAAACCGGCCAGCACCCCCGTTCCCAGCCCCATCAGGAGACGTCGACGAGAGGGGTCCATGTGGGTCTCGAGTAGGGATTCGATAATAAAGATGAGCGCCGCCGGTGTACGCGGCCGTGAGAACTCGAGAGGAGTATATTTATCCGAGAAAACCACGTGAGGAGACATATGGGATCTAATCTCAAACGGACGTTGAGTCGTGCACGATATGCAGCGATGGGTGCTGCCGCTGGGGCGGCGATCGGTGGGCTGTTCAACCGAAACGCCGCGAGCACCGGTGGGGCCATCGGCGCACTCGTCGGAGCGGTGATCGGCGAGAAACGCGTCGCTGCCAGCGACCTCGTCGAACAGGTTAAAGAGCGCTCCGAGAGCCAGTAACGGCGCTTCGCAAATCGCCTTTGGGGGAGTTCTCCTCGCATTCTGTACCCGACGGCCGATACCGGTGTAGGTTCACCACTCGAGGCACCGGTTTCCGTGGATTAATCATGTAGGACGGCGACGTAGTGGTATGGAGTTCGACACCGTCGAAGAGTACCAGACGGTCGTCCAGTGTTCGGCAGACCTGATCGCCGTCGCGGACGAAAACGGCGTGTTTCTCCATTATAGTCCCTCCGTGACGCGGATTCTCGGCTACGAGCCGGACGATTTGCTCGGGAACTCGGCGTTTTCTTACATCCATCCACACGACCGCGCCGAGGTCTACACACTCTACCGGGAGATGGTCGAAGACCCAGAGATCGTCACGCAGCGGGCCGAGTTCCGGTTTCGAACCGCCGACGACGACTGGGTCTGGCTCGAGGCACACGGATCCAACCGGACCGAGTCGCCGATCGACGGGTACGTCATCAACGCGAGAGAGATCACCGAGCGAAAGGAACTCGAGCGGGAGTTACAGCGTGAAAAGCAGCAGGTCCAACAGTTCGTCAGCATCATCGCTCACGACCTCCGAAATCCGCTGACCATCGCCAAGGAGTATCTCGACACCGCCCGCTCGAACGGAGCGCCCTCGCTGCTCGACGTCGTCGACGAGGAACTCGAGCGAATGGAGCGGATCGTCGCGAACACGCTCTCGACCACGCAGGTCGATCTCGTCGATCAGGAGACCGGTTTCGTCTCGCTGGCCGCGGTCACGGAATCGGTCTGGGAGGACCTCCCGACCGAACTGGCCGAGCTCACGATCGCTCGAGACCTGCAGATACGCGCCGACGAACAGCAACTTCGCTTGCTGTTCGAGAACCTCTTTCGCAACAGTCTCGAGCACGCTTCGACACGTCGAGTGCGGCCCGGCGATGGGAGCGAGGGCGGTCAGATCGTCCACGTCGAGGTCGGCTCGCTCACCGGTCCGTCCACCGACGACCGCGACGATGGTGATGTCTCCGGATTCTACGTCACCGACGACGGTCCTGGTATCCCGAAAAACCGGCGTGAGAACGTATTCGAGGCGGGATACACCACCGACCCGGAGAAGACCGGGCTCGGTCTGGCGATCGTCCGTGCGGTCGCGATCGCTCACCGATGGACGTGTGTCGTCGCCGAGAGCGACCGGGAGGGCGCTCGATTCGAATTTACCGGGATCGAGACAGCGTGAATCCGAGCAGTCGGGGGAGCGGGGGTCTCGAGTGAGAGAGCCGAGTCTCGGTCGCTGCTGGCGAATCGAATACCCGAGTCAGGCTCGGACGTACGCCCACACCGCGAGCGCGAACAGGAGAATCGAGCCCAGCGGGATCGCCGTCCGGTTCGGGTCGACGCCGAGTCCCGACGCCATCCACGCGGCCGTAATCGCGGCTAACACGAGCAGTCCAGCCGTCACGCGCTGGTCGGCACCGATCCGCTCGCCAGCCGCCCACGCGAGCGTGAGTGCATAACAGAGCGCTCCGAACGGCCACATCCGGAGATATCGAGGCAGCCCGTGTGTCGCGTCCAGATAGCCGGGCAGGGAGACGACGTGCCAGCTCTCGACGGTCACCATGCCCCACGGAAAGACCAGCGTCGCCGACGTCGTCCGGACGACGACCCAGGGGACGACGAGCGGTGCGAGGAGCGCGAGCCACCAGCCCAGCAGCCAGATGCGGTCGGCCCCCTCGTCGTCACCCGGCGGATCGGCGGCGTTACTGTCGTCGCCACCGAACCCGACGACCGCTCGAGCCCGCTCGAGGAGTTGGCGTGTGCGGGGGCTCATCGATGTCGGTCGAACCGGCCGCCGGAGGGACGCCGTCGAACCGTCATCGGCGGAGAATCAACTTCAACACGTCCTCGTCCTCGAGGACGTGCTGGTCGCCGACCTGCTGTTTGTCGTGGGTCGCACTCGGCCCGGAGACGCGGGCGAACCGGAACCGCTCTTTGAACTCGCCGCCGAGTTTATCGACGGCGTCCTCGATGGTCGAGCCCTTCTCGAGCATCAGCGGCTCTTCCCGGTCGACGCCGCGTCCGGGTTTGTCCATGTAGACCCGGATGAGGTCCAGATTATTCCAGAGACGATCCTTCAACGCCTCGAGTCCTCGCTCCTCCTCGGCGCTGATGAACGTCACCTCCTCGGGATCGAGCCCGCGTTCGCGCAGTTGCTCGTCGACGGTCTCCTTGTAGTCCGGATTGATGAGGTCGACCTTGTTGACGCAGGTGATCGACGGGATGTACTCCCTGTTTTCCATCAGCCCGTCGACGAGCCGGTCGATGTCGACCTTCTCGCCGAGGTTGAGGTCGGCGTTGACGTAGCCGCGCTCGCGCAGGACCTGCTTGATCGTGTCCTCGTCTAAGTCCTGCTCGGCGCTCGAGGTGACTTTGATGCCGTCTTTGATCTTCGGTCGGACGGTCACTCGCGGGGGCTGCTGGTCGACCCGGATCTTGATGTTGTAGAGTTCCTCCTGGAGCCGGTCGTACTGTTCGATCTCGAACACCGAGAGCACGAACATGATCAGGTCGGCGTTGCGGACGACGGCCAGCACCTGCTTGCCGTCACCCTTGCCGGTCGCCGCACCCTGAATCAGACCGGGCACGTCGAGCAGCTGAATGTTCGCCCCTCGGTGTTTGAGCATCCCGGGGTTGACGTCCAGCGTCGTGAACTCGTAGTCGCCGGTCTCGCTTTCGGCGTTGGTCAACGAGTTCAACAACGAGGACTTGCCGACGCTCGGAAAGCCGACCAGCGCCACCGTCGCGTCGCCCGTTTTCTCGACGTCGTAGCCGGTGCCGCCACCCGCCGAGGACTGGTTCTCGAGTTTCTCTTTTTTCTCGGCGAGTTTCGCTTTGAGGCGACCGATGTGGGCCTCCGTCGACTTGTTGTAGGGCGTGCTGGCGATTTCCTCTTCGATGTCGTCGATCTCCTCCTCCAGGCCCATTTGCCTAGACCCAACTGCCCGTCCCGAAAAACACTTTCCATGCGGCTGCACCGAACCCCCGACACCGCCGGTGAGCCCGAGCCGATCGACTCGGCTGCTACTCGAGACGGTACCGGTCGAACCGCTCGGCGGCGTACAGCGCGGAGACGATCGGCGCGAGGAGGCCGACGGGAAGGGCGATCCACGAGAGTCTCGCGAACAGGGTCGCGGGGACGGTCAGATCGAACCACGGAGCGAGTGAGAGAATCGCCGTCGCGACCGCCGCCAGCGGTTCCGAGGCGTCGGCGTACAGGACTGCGGCGGCCACCACTGGAACCGCGATCGCGGCCGTGTAGACCGCGAACGCCGTCTTGCTCGGCATGACGGCCTCGCGGTTGTTCGTGACTTTGACGCTCCCGAACCGGGGGAACACCGTGCCGACGCCGGTGGCGAGCGCCGGTGCGGCGATCGTTCCGAGGACGGTTCCGACCAGCAGGAATCCGGTGTCTCGAAGCGAGAGCGGGCTGGCGACGCCGACGACGAGGCTGACGACGATCGCGATCGGGGCGGCCACGAGCGCCCCAGCGGCGACCAGTCCCGTCGTCGCCCGCCGACCGGACACCGTCGACGTCAACACTGCAGGGAGTGCCCGACCCAGGTCACCGAGCGGGTTGAGCGTGAACACCACGCCCGAACCCCAGACGACGTAGAGACAACAGACGACCGCAACGAACGACGAGATCGTTCCCGTCTGGACGATGTCCTGAACGATGTAGAACGCCCCGAACAGCGGATACGCGACGTACAGGAGCCGGACCGGCGCGCGTTTCGTCCGGCGGATCGCGGTCACCGTAACCGTCCGGACCGGTCGCTCGAGGCCGTAGGAGAGCAGGTTGCCGAGGCGGTCCGAGGACCGCTCGGCGGCGGCGTCGTCGTCATCGTCGGTTCGGGCCGGGTCCGCGTACCAGTGGATTCGGGCGGAGGCGACGCCGAGGGCCACTGCCAGCACGGTTACGGCTGCCGTCCCGACGAACGCGCCGACGAGCGGAATCGTCGTCGGAGAGACGTTCGGAATCCCGAGCAACAGGATGTGACCGGGCCACCCGAGCGGGCTGTCGCCCAGCGTTTCGAACAAGACGACGGTGACGGTCTCGAACCGACCCGTCGCGATCGCACCGAAGTAGACGATCCCGACGAGGACGAACAACGGCGTTCGATACCGGGCGATCGGTTCGTAGACGGTGATCAGGTGGCGGATCCAGATTCCGAGCACGAAGCCGACGGAGAGCGCACTCGGGACGACCAGTGCGAACAGGACGAGCGCGAAGATGACGGGCAAAGCCGTTCCCGCACCGTAGGCGAACGCACCGGAGAGCACGAGAACTGGGACCAGCAGCCAGCTCGTAAATCGAACCACTTCGGCGCCGATCAGGCCGACGACGACGTTTGGAAGCGACGTCGAGAGCAACAGACACGCCGGTTCGTCGAGGTCGGCGACGGCCGTCGTCGTCCGCAGCGTCGCCATCAATGTGAGTCCGAGCCAGACGAGTGCGCTCACGCCGGTCAGAATCTCGGGGATCGTCACACCGAAGACGTCGACGCTGCCCGCGGCCACCCGTTCGCCGGCGACCGAGAGCCCCCACGTTCCGACGGCGGTCATCGGCCCGAGAGCGAGCAGCGCGACCGCCGCCAACATGAGCACTTTCGTCCGATCACCGGCGACGACGCGAAGCGTCCGTCGGAACTCCGTTCGGGCGACGACCAGCGGGACTCGAGTGACCGACTGCACCATCAGCGATCACCCTCCGAGTTTCGTTCGGTAGTGGACGACACCATATACGAACGACGACGGGTAGCGAACACAAAACTATTCGGTTCGCTGTCGTTTTGGATGGGGCGAGAGAGCGACGTCTCGGTTCTCGGAACAGATGGCAATATTTTAATCAGTTACCATTGCAAAGGAACTTCGACACACATATACCTCGGGCAACACATCGTCCTGTCGTACGATGCCGGATCCGTCGAGTCTGCGTGACAGCACGCAAATAATTCTGCCCCAGCAAGCCCTGTGTGGCCTCGAGACGCAACTCGACGACGAGTTCACCGTGACGATCTTCGACGAGAACGAGGAGTACTGCCGGATCATCGGCAGCCCGATCGAGATCAAGCAAGTGAACGACTTTCTGGCGAGACACGGCGTGAGTCTTCCCTGACGGTCACCTCGCGCTGAAGGCGACGCGTTCTCATCGAAACTCCGGACGTCCCCCTCGAACCCTCGACCGAAGGCGAACCCGAAAATACTCGAGCGGCGTCGTCACCGTTCCGGATGGACCGGTCCGTCGAACCCGCCGCGAACCAGTGGTTTCGCGATGTGGCGACGCGCACACGGCGGCACCTCGTACCAGCCGGTGTCGAGGTCGCGCTCGAGGGGCACCTCGTCTCGCTCGGCGGCACTCGTCTCACAATCACGGCACCGATACCCCTGGTTTCGGCCGGCGCTCTCCATCGTTCGACCGCAGTCCTCGCAGACGGGTGTCACGCGCTCGGTCGTCACGAGCTCTCGAACAGCGAACTTCTCGAGTTTGAGCGTTCCGCGGGCCGACTCCCCACAGACGGTGATCCGATCGCCCGCACGGAGCGCGCGAACTCGGTCGCGAAAGCGTTTGGTCGGTTCGAAGGCGGCGCACTCGAGTTGGGTGTCACCTTCACCTTCACCTTCACCTTCACCTTCACCCTCACCCTCGGTCTCGCCCTCGATCAGCGTGAAGAACACGTGCCCGCCCCGTCGCGTCTCGGGGTCGGAACCGACCGTACCGTCGACCCGGTAGGCGTGACCGTCCTGGACGTCCTCGAGCGTATCCGTCCCCGTCCCCGCCCCCGTCCTGAGGTGGGCGTCGGTTCCCTGATTCGTGACGAACAGCTGTGCGTCCGCGACCGGCTCGCTCTCGATTCGGTCCGCGACGGCCCGAACCGCGTCGGGGTCGTCGCCGCGAATCCCGTGGAGGATCGGCCCCGGCGTGTGCGGGACACAGACCGTCTCGTCTTCGCCGCGGTCGACGGTATCCCAGACGTCAGGATAGTCGGCGTCGGCCGCCTCGAAGACCGACTCGTGGTCGACGGTTCTGGGCGTCCCCCACCGGTCGGGCTCCCGGTAGGAGATGTACTCGTAGGTCCAGTCGGCGGTTCGTCCGGCCTCCGCTCCCGGCCCCACACCGTCCCAGCTCCCGACCGCCGCCAGCGCACCGATCCGACCGCGACCGTTGCCAGCCCCCCAGTGGCGATAGCCGACGCGCTCGAGGATGCGCTCTGCGTCGGCGATCTCGAGGTGCTCGCGAACCGCAGCCCGCGCGAATTCGCGGACCGAATCCGGCGCCGCTGCGGGCTCGTGGTCAGCTACTACGAGCCCCGGATTCGTCCCGTCGTCGGCCGTCTCCGCGTTCGCCTCGAGTTCCTCGCGCGCGATGTCGAAGGCGACGTCTGGATCACAGTCGGTGTGGATCGCGAGCGCGGCGTTGCCCCGAGTCTTGTACTCGACGGCGGGGTTGAGTCGGATCAGGAGGAGTCGTTCGACCGTGGCACTCGTCTGGCGCAATCGCTCGGCGACCCGCGTCGCGACGTAGGTCGTACACATCCCGAACTCCCTCGAGTCCGTATCGTCGATCCCGACGACGGTCATGGCTCCCCCTTGCGAGTCGACGGAGTAACGAGTTTCGGGAGGTGCCGACGACGTTTCGTTTCGTCGAGAGATGCCATATAAGAGTACCGGTGATATCGGCGGAAATCGCAAGACTGCACTCTGGCATAACTGGGGGAACCTTCATATATCAGGAGCGACTTACATCCCCCTATGTCCCGGTCCGCACTGGTCGGAAACGTCACCGCGATGCTCGAGGACGCTGGCTTCACGGTGAGCGACCGGTGTGCCATCCGTCCCAAGAGCTTCGACGTGGCCGCTCGGCGTGGTGACGACCTAGTTCTCGTCAAGATTCTCGGCAACATCGACGCGTTCAACGAGGCGACCGGCCACGAGATGCGCCGGCTCGGTTCGTACCTGCGGGCGACGCCGCTGGTCATCGGGCTGCGCAGCCGTGACGAGGACCTCAAACCCGACGTAGTCTACTTCCGTCACGGCGTCCCGGTGTTCAGTCCAGACACCGCCTACAACCTGTTCATCGAGAACGTCCCACCGCTGATCTACGCCGCGCCCGGCGGCCTCTACGTCAACATCGACGGCGACATGCTTGCCGACGAACGCGAAGACCGCGAGTGGAGTCTCGGCCAGTTGGCGAACGAACTCGGCGTCTCCCGGCGAACCGTCTCGAAGTACGAAGACGGGATGAACGCCTCTATCGAGGTCGCGATGGCCCTCGAGAACCTGTTCGAGGCTCCACTGACCAGCCCGGTCGACGTCCTCGAGGGGGCAGACGAGGTCCACGAAACCGATCCGACGCCGGACGACCCCGACGCCGACCCGGACGACGAGGAGGTGTTGACGGTGCTCACTCGAGCCGGCTTCCGAGTCCATCCGACGCTTCGGTCGCCGTTCAAGGCGGTCAGCGAGGACGAGGACGACCGAAGCGGCGAGGACGTGGTCCTCACCGGCAACTCCGAGTTCACGAAGGCGGCGGAGAAACGCGCCCGGATCATGAGCTCGATCGGGCAGGTCGCGCGAACGCGGTCGGTGTACTTCGTCGACCGAGCGAAACGGGAGTCGGTCGACGGCACCGCTCTCATCGAACGCGAGGAACTCGCGGAGATGCGCAACGCAGAGGAGTTACGAGAGGTCATCCGCGAGCGATCCGAGCGCGAAGAAGCCGCGTGACCGTTCGGGAGTCTGCCGCTGTTTTTGTTCCTGTTCCTGTTCTTGGTTCTGGTTCTGCCTCTCGCTCTCGTTCTCGAGCGTGACCGACCCTCGAATCGAATACTGCCGCCGTGACCGTCACGGGACATCCGATCGAACCCCACGACAGCCACTGGTCGGTGTCGACTTCGAGATCCTGACCCTGACCCAAACCCGAACCCAGACCGCCGCCTTCGCTATCCTTTTGAGACCAGCGTCCATCATCATTCTACATGCACGCGACGCTCGACCACGTCATGATGCGCGTCGAAGACCTCGAGGAAGCCCAGTCGTTCTACGAGGACAACTTCGGTTACGTCGAACACGGCCGCTGGGACGCCGACACCTTCACTAACGTCCACCTCGGCCCGGAGGACAAACACGAGGACGGCGCCACCCTCGAGTTGACCTACAATCACGACGACCGCAGCTACGAGATGGGCGACGGCTGGGGTCACATCGCGGTTCGCGTCGAGGACGTCGAGGAGGCCTACGCCGAACTGATGGACAACGGGGTCGAGGACTACCGCCCGCCCGAGGAGAACCCCGGCTACGCGTTCGTCAAGGACCCGGACGGCCACGAGATCGAGATCGTCGAACGCGACTTCGGCGCTCGCTGGTCGATCGATCACACGATGATCCGCGTCGAAGACGCCGACGAAGCACTGGGCTACTGGACCCGGAAGTTCGAGTACGAACACACCGGTCGCTGGGAAGCGGATACGTTCGCGAACTACTTCATGACGCCCGAGGACGCCGCCCGCGAGGAGATGGCTATCGAGCTCACCTACAACTACGACGGGCGCAGTTACGACCTCGGCGACGCCTGGGGTCACGTGGCCGTTCGCGTCGACGATCTCCAAGACGACTGGGAGGCGCTCATGACTCGCGAGAGCGAGGACTATCGCGATCCCGAGTCCTGTGACAACCGATACGCGTTCACGAAGGATCAGGACGGCCACGAGATCGAAGTGATCGAGCGGTAGATCGGTCGTCGAGCGAGGTTTTTGGTGCAGGTTTTACCGAGAGTGTGGTGAGCGAAGCGACACTCGAGTGGAAACAGGTACTGGTGGGCGCACGATACGCGGTCACGACGGGCCAGGACGGACACGAAGTGGCAATAGTCGAGCGGTGCAGTGATCGCGAACGAGCGAGCGGGTCGTCCAATCTTCCGTGACGACGTGACTATCGAACGGTGTGAATCTCGTTTTCTTTCGCAGACCCCCCCTCCAACATCGACTCGTCGTCTCGAGACGAACACAGATATCTGTTCTTTGCTGAAGATATATGATCCTCGAACGCGTAGGAATCCGTATGACCGACGAGAGTTCGCCCGCTCGGAACGCCCGGGATCGCTGGGAGGCGGATCGAACCACCTTTCAGCGCGTTTACGACGTGTTGGCCGGAACGACCGAGCCAACAACCGCACAACAGTTCGCCGACCGGGCATCGTGTTCGGAGAACGGAGCGCGGCAGGCCCTCGAGCAACTGGTCGAGATGGGGATCGCCACCCAGTCCGGTGAGCGGCCCGTACGCTACCGGCGAAATCAGTCGTATTTTCGGTGGAAACGCGTGGAGACACTCGCCCGTGAGCACGATCCGAATGATCTCCGGGAGCGGTTGGACGACCTCCTCGAGACCGATCGCGCGTTTCAGGACGCCTACGGTGTCCCGGCTCCGGACGCCGTCGTCGTCACCGACGAATCGGTCGACGACCACGACGCGATCCACGATCGGTGGGACGACCTGACGGAGTGGCGGACGGTTCGTCGGGATCTGACGCTCGTCCAGCGAGCGCTCCAGCGGGCGGAATCGTTCGGCGACGATCGCGTGCAGGTGTAGACTGTGACTGACCGCCCCGAAGACGAACGTCCCAGCGGACCGCTCGATACGACGACGCTCGAGGTACTCGGCCGTCGGGCCGGGTCGCATCCGCTCGTCTGCGAGTGGCGCTTTCGGCCGGATTCGGTGTCGCCTCGCCACCTCGAACTGCGACTCGATGCGACACAGTATCCGAGCACAGTGACGAGCGCCCGTCTGGATGTTCGGTGGTTCGAGGGTGGAGACTACTCGGTACACTACCTCGAGCAGGGACCGTCGACGGGCGAGCTCGAGAGCTGGCAGTGTCGCTGGGATCGGCACCCGAGACCGGAGGCGCCGCGAGCGCACTTTCATCCACCGCCCGATGGCGGTGCGGGTGTCGAGCCGTCGCCGATCGGTGGTGACGAAGGTGAGTGCGAGGAGGATCACCACCATCTCGACGTTCTCTTCGCCGTCTTCGATTGGGTCGACGACCGACTACGGGACGTTCATCGGTGAGCGTACGGTGGCCTGTCCGAGCACTGGTCGGTCGTCGGCGGTCAATCGCGCGAAAAATGGGGGATCGCAGGTGGTGGTTTCGTGACTGCCGTTCGTGCGGTCGTCGGTTGTCGGTCGTCGATCGTCGGTCGTCGATGCTCACTCGAACTCGAGGTCAGTCGACCGAAGCCGACAGCCACAGGGCGAGCCGTAGTGAGTGGTCGGCCCGGTCGTGGTAGTCGCGACGAGTCGAGTGCCACAGCGCGGGCAGGTGGGACCCGTGGGTTCGGTTTCCGCGTCGGCTCCGGTTCTCGCGTCCGATTTCTCGAGGTCGGGTTCGTTTTCAAGCGTGTCGGTGTTCTGGAGGAGGTCAGTGTCGGTCAGATTGTCAGTCGCATCCTCGCTGGGCGCCGTTCTACGATCGGATCGGCTACTCATTCGACCCTCCGGCCCGGGATCTGTGGGCCGAGCGTGATGTACAGCGGGCGCTCGTCCGGGTGAGCGGGTGCTGGTTGTGATCGTGGTCGGTTCGACTGTCGTGCGAGACGTTTATGTCTCGGTAGAAGCAATGCAAACATGGCTTCAAGCAGGTCGCTTGGAAGCCACGTCTCGGGTGTCCTACCACCCGGGGCATTTCGATGCGTGCCCCCGCCTTCGGAGTACGTGACTTCCATCGTAATATTCAGTAGTTAGTGACTTATATCTACTGCAACAGATTGGAAGGAACGGATGGTGACGAGGACGATTGCGCCGAGAACCCTCTATAGTTCTTACGCGTGTGGGCGCAGTCGGTACCCTCGACTCTCGAGCGACCTCACCACCGGACCAATCTGTGTCGGTTTCAGTTCTAGTTGCAGCTACGGGTTCAGAAGGGACTCGAGGTAGCCGTGCAAACTCGAGTGCACTCGACGAGTGATCGACCCGAACCCGTCTGGCGAGACTCGATCCGAACCCCATCGCCACAGTGCCCAAGCGAGCTCCCCACTGACGCCCCTCGAGCACTCCATCTCACGCGCAGATTCGATTCGATCGGTTTTCAGAACGGCTGACGAGCCCGAATTTCGGTAATAAGGAGGGATTACTCGAGTTCTCGAGCGAGTATTTCGGGGTGAATGCGTGTAATCTCGAGTTTCTCGTTCTGTCTTTCGTGAGAGTCTGTGTTTCTTTTATTTAGCTTCCGAACGACGAATCGGGCGCGTTCTTTAAGTAGTGATCCACGATCGGGGCTGCACATAGTTTGGATTGATATAGGGGTAAATCGCCACACAGAGGGTGTTGAGACTAGCTCACACACCACTTGGGTCACCACAAAGCATTTATATAAATGGGTTCTCGGGTTGTAGTGTACCCCTACCCAGGGTGACAGTAGTAAGTAGGGCCCAACGCATCCTAACGATGTGTTGTGGCAGGAAAGATACTGTTGCCACCGAAACACACACAACACAACAATGACAGACAACACGACTTACCGCGAAAAGGGACGCGCGCTGTTCCTTGCCGCGCTTATGGTCCTCTCTGTGGTCGCGATGTCCACTGCGCTTGTGGGCGGAGCAGCCGCACAGGACCGAGATGAAGCCTGGAACAGTTGGGATTCGGACACCGACTTCTGGGCAGGTGAAGAGATCGAAATAACAGATATCGCAGCTGGCACTGACCACACTTCCGTTGATGCAGTTCGTGTCTACTCTGGTACTCAGGGAGACGATGACCGTGAGCGTCTCACCACACTTCAAGCAAGTGGTGACTCGGTGACGCTCGAATCGGACCTCACTGAGGACTTCGACGGCCCATACCACCTCGAAGCCGAGGGTGACAACGATAACGAGCGCTCGGCCACTCTCTGGTTCGACGTTCAGGAAGTTGAATTCGAATTCAGCCCTGACACCGTCGAGGACGCTGGCGAGGGCTCCGTCGCTGACCTCGTCTTCGAAGAGGACAACCGCGAGGACACCGTTACGCTCGACGTGACGGCTGAACTCGACGGTGACGCACTCGACGAAGACACTCTCGCAGAGATCTTCGACGCCGAAGACGGCACTGATGTCGTCGCTGACGAAGATGACGACGAGAACGGCGTCGTGACGCTCTCGAACGCCGATCTCGGTGACGAATGGGCAGTTGACTTCGATGGTCAGGATCTCGGTGAATACAACTTCACCGTCGATGTAACTGACACGACGGCTGAGTACACCACCAGCATCACCGTTGAGGAGGAGTCTGACGCTCTCGTCAGCTTCGACTCGAGTTCCTACCAGGGAATTATCGGTGACGAAGTCGACATTGACATGACCATCGCGGAAGCTGAGAACGCTTACATCAACATGACCCACGATGGCGACGTGATCGGCACGATCGACATTACGGGTGTTGATGAGGACGACAACGTGACGCTCGTCGTGAACACGTACCTCCTCGACGAGGACGCTGACGAAGCAGTCCACGCCGTTGACGAGGATGGTGACGAGATCGGTACCGTTACCGCTAACTTCAACCGTCTTGGCGGCGAGCCTCTCCCTGTCCTCGAATACGAGCTTGAAGTGTTCGAAGACGATGACCGAGAGGACGAGACGGACGCTGCATTCCTGACGATCAACGACCGATCGACTGACGACATCTCCACGCACGTGGCTCCCCAGGACCTCAGCATCACCGATGATGCTCAGGACTTCCTCAACGAGTCTACCGAGCGTGACTACGTTGCTCAGGACGACTACCTGATCACTGAGGTCGAAGCCTCCGGTATCTACGGCTACCTCCTCGATGATGATGGTAACTGGGACGCTGACGACAAGGGTCTTGCACTCGAGTACGAACTCGAGGGCGTTGGTCCATTCGGCCAGGAACAGAACTTCGATATCACTGACCTGGACGACAGCGACTACCAGATCCACGTAGACACTGACAAGAGCGACAAGTTCTACGTGATCTTCAACACTGATGTCGTCGACGACATCGGTACTGACGCAACGTTTGCAGACGGCCAGACCTGGAACGCATCGTTCACCGTGTCGGCTGAGGACAACAAGCTCCTCGACGACGATGGCGACGATGAGAGTGTCTCCACGGAATTCGACGTCGAAGAGCGTAACGTTGAATTCGTAGGCGACGTTGACGACGACGACCGTCTCCAGATCTCGAACAGCGCCGAATCCGAGATCAACGCTGAGACGAACATCGCACCCGGCACGGATGCTGACTACCGCCTCCGAGTCGGTACGGATGTCTACGAGCAGGCATCGTCCGTCTCCGATGATGGTACGATCTCTGCTTCGTTCGACCTCAGCGAATACGAGGCTGGTGAAGAGGTCCGCGACGTCCGGATCTCGGCTCCAGACCGATTCGAAACCACCGGTGTCATCGTTGACGCTGGCGAAGACACCACCGACGAGAAAGACGACCTCGAGCTTGCTGTTGACGCACCAAGTGACGTCAAGGTCGGCGAGGACGCCGAGTTCGGTGTCACGCTGACGAACAACAAGGACGAGGAAGTCACGACGACCGTCGAATTCGAATTCGCCGGTGAAACTGAGGACGCAGAACTCACGATCGGCGCTGACTCCTCTGCCTCCGAAACGTTCACCGTCAGCGAACTCGACGCTGGTGACTACGACTGGTCCGTCTCGGTCGACGACTACGACCTCTCCGACTCCGGCACGCTGACTGTCGAAGCGGACGACAAGGACGAAGACACCGAGACGCCTGACGAGTCCGACGACTCTGACGACTCTGACGACTCCACGGCGGACGACTCGGATGACTCCGACGACTCTGACGACGACGATGGCCAGCCCGGCTTCGGCGTCGCTGTCGCAATCGTCGCACTCCTCGCTGCCGCAATGCTGGCACTCCGCCGCCAGAACTAAGCAGCGAACTCTCTCAGACAACCACTGAACTCGAACGGACTCGAGTTCGGCCCTGCGATTCATTTCCTTTTATCGACGCTACACTCCACAGCGGTAGCGCTCCGCATTGCGCTCACTTTTCGATATCAATAACGACGATACCTGACTCGACCCACCAGCAGTTTCCATCCCTCGAGTCACACCCACCACTTCCGAGCCTGCGAACTGTCACACAACCCTGCGAGATTGGCGACCGAACCGAGCCGGTCAATCGAGACTGAGGCCGAAATCGAGACGACCCTCGAGACGGAGCCGGACACAGAACCCACACGAGTAACGCGGACGACTCGAGTCCTCCCGACTCTCGACCGCGGCTGTCCCCACGAACGCCGTCTCCTCGCTGCCCATTCCCTCCTCTTCCGCCGTTCTCGAGACCCACCTCTTCGCCTCGAGTATCCCCGTGACCCACTCCGGTACCATCCAAAGACTCTCGAGTCCCATCCCGAAACTCCCTCGAGCCCACCCGTAATCCGCTCCTACCGACTGCAACGACAGGGCTATCGACTCGCTACCGTCTGACCCGTGAGACGTATCTGTCCCCTACGAACTGGTACTCAGATCATAGCTACATACACGAGTTCGGTACAGTCAGAGCAAGTGGTCTGTTGCCCACGAGAGACTGTCACAGCGGCGAAGACGCCGGTTGCGTGCTGGATCCGCTTCCAGCACGACCCGAACCGGGTCTGACGACCGCACAGACGGCTCTCGAGAGCCGTTCGGCGGCTCGAGACGGGATAACGCCCACGATGAGCGATAGCTATGTCAAACGGAACATCACGACTCACGGGACGAACCGCTGTGTTGATCGCTGTCGGGCTGTGTATACTGGTGGGCGGACTCGCTACGGCGGGTGCCGCCGCAGACACTGGTTCGACGTCGGCTCCGACGCCAGCTGTGATCGATACCGCAGATGTCGACGCCATCCAGTCGATTTCGGTCCAGAGTGAGGACGACGAGGAAGACGAAGCGGACGAGGAGAGCGACACGTCCTCCGAGACTGGTGCGAACGCGAACGCAGGTGCGGACGCGGATGCGGACGTCCGGAACCCACAGCCGCCGATCGAAGACGAGTACGTAGAGGAGGCACCCGAGCGCGGCGACGAGTACTTCGAGGCGATCGCCGCCGACAGACGCTGGATCAGTTACACGAATCCGCGCGATCGATATCGAAGCCCGTACCTTGGAGAGGGATCCGGAAAGATCTGCGTCACGCTGCTCAACGAAGAGGGTGAGACGATCGTCGGCGAGACCGTTCCGGACACGACCGTGACGGTCCCGACCAGTGATTCGATCGACTGGCACTCCTACGCGGGGCCGATGACGGTCGATCTCCCCCTGACCGAACACTACGACCGACCGCTCGATTCCGACCAGTTTGGGACGTCGGATCTCCCGCAGGGTGACGGCTACATGGATTCCCACTGTATCGAGATCCACGGCATGCCCGAGGACGGCGGCTACGTCGGCTACGACGAACCGCAGATCGACGGCGAGCACGCCGACTGGATCGAGGTCGTCGGTTACATCCAGATCCAGGACACGTGGGATACGGACATCGACCCGATCAAAGCAGCCGAATCCTACGAGGAAGCGGGTGGCGGCTGGACCTACGCGGAAGGTGACTCCCACGGACAGGTCGTGATCGTCCTCCAGCTCGATCCACCGGAAGATGCCTACCCTGACGTCGAGGAGACCGAATCCGAGACCGGTGACAGCACTGAAACGGAGACCGAGACGGAGACGGACGACGGGTCCGACGAGGAGACCGAAACCGAGACGGAGGCGGAAACCGAGACAGAGACAGAAACAGAAACGGCCACCGAGAACGCGGATGACGATGACGGAGACGTAGACGAAGACGAGAGTGCGAGTGCGAGCCAGATGCCCGGATTCGGCGTCCTCGTGGCGGTCGCTGCACTCGTCGTCGCCGTGCTCGCGAGGGCACGCCGATAACGACACGTTCCGATCCGTTCTCGCCGCTACCGACCGGCGGACTGTGCTGGCAGTTCGGCGCGAACCACCGAGATCCAAACGCTTTTGATCGGTTCTGACCAACCAGTCAGTCACATGGAGTCGAACGCCCGAGACGCGACCGGGCAGTCCGATGAATTCTCCCGGAACGACACTCTCTCGAGTGCTACGGGAGACCGTCGTCCGTGTATCCGGTCACGGCTGGGCCTCGCTTCCGGGACCAGGAGGTCGAGGTCGTATTGACACCATCAGGTTCGCGTCTCCGGCGTGTCGTCGACGGAGTTGCCGACCGTGTTCGTAACGTCCTCAGCGACCAGTCCGTCGTCGTCGGTGCGGTCATCCTCAGTACGTTCTTCATCGGCTTCGGCGGTGGCGTGATCTTTCCGATCCTCCCGAATCTCGGTGTGCTACTCGGTATCTCGCCGTTTCTCGTCGGGGTGATCCTGAGCGCGAATCGGTTTTCACGGCTGTTCGCGAACGCGCCTGCGGGCGTCCTCGTCGATCGAATCGGGACGAGGAAACCGTTTATCGTGGGGATGTTCATTCAGGCGTTCGCA
Source organism: Natronoglomus mannanivorans (assembly GCA_025517485.1). Lineage (GTDB taxonomy): Archaea > Halobacteriota > Halobacteria > Halobacteriales > Natrialbaceae > Halomontanus > Halomontanus mannanivorans. Next base: position 338,589 of record JAOPKB010000004.1, read on the forward strand.
ACGTTCGGCTACCTGATCGCCGTTCTGGCGCCGTTTCCCGAGGCGTGGTTTCTTTCCGCACGAATCCTCTGGGGCGTCGGCAGCGCCCTCGTCTTCGCGACGGCGTACACGATCGCCGCGGACGTCAGCGACGGCGGGTCGCGTGGGGCGAACATGGGGTTGATCAGAGGCGGTGTCCTGTTCGGGTTCCCTGCGGGTGTCGTCCTCGGTGGAATCGTGAGCGAACTGTGGGGAACGGCCGTCGCCTTCGCCGTCGCCACGGCCTTTGCGTTTCTCGCGAGTCTGATCGCATACGTCCTGATCCCAGAGACCCACGTCGAGGGGGACTCCCACCAGTCGGTCAAACCGTGGGACGTCAACACGAGCCTCCCCGCCGTGACGGTCGGCCTCGTGAACTTTTCCGTGCTCTTCGTCTACATCGGCGCGCTGTTCGCGACGCTCGTTCTCTTTCTCGACGAGAACAACCTAGGCGTGCTGGGATTCGACGCACAGGGGACCTCCGGTATCTTCATGGCGATTACCGTGATCGCCGCCGGCGCGTTCATGTTCGTCGGCGGCTACGTGAGCGATCGCCGGCAGTCACGCGTCCCGACGCTGCTTTGCTTTCTGGCGGCGACGTTCGTCGGCTTCCTCCTGCTCGCTCGAGCGGATTCGATCGCGACGTTGACGGTCGCCTGTCTGTTCATCGGGTCCGGACAGGGCGGCACGAGCGGGCCGTTGATGGCGCTGTTAGCGGATCTCACGCCCGACGAACAGATGGGGCGTGCCGTCGGGACGAACAACGTGTTCGGCGATATCGGCGGCGGACTCGGACCGATCGTCTCGCTGCCGTTGCTCGAGGTCGTGGGCTTTTGGCACGTCTACCTCGCGTGTGCGATTCTCCCGGTGATCGCCGCGGTGATCCTCCTCGGTGGCGTCTACCGTGAAACGGGCCAGTTCGTTCCGAACGTCGAGTCGTAATCGTCGTTCGGCGGTTTCTCCTGCCCGTTCTCTTCTTTCCCTCGAGTCGGCCACCGGCGACCGACCGCCATGCGAGTGCCCGGCCACGCTTCAAAAGAGTCGACACCGTACACTGAGTCATGCCCGAACTCGACATGCCCGACGGTGTCGACACCGAGGAAGCCACCGCTCTTCTCCGCGAGTTCGCCGATATCGGCGACCGGGTCGAGCTGTACCACGACGTACAGAACCTCGAGACGGAAAACAGGATCACGGGGACGGTCGTCGATATCAAGCGCGAGTATCTCGAGTTGGACGTCGACGAACCGGCGAACGAACGGGTTCAGCCGACGAATATCGACCGGCTGTCGTTGGTTGCGGAGTGAGCGTGCGTGCTTGTGCATACGTGTGTTGTAGAGCGAGCGTGCGTGTGCGTGTAGCTGAAAACAGAACAGAAAACAGCACAGACCACAGAACAGAACACAAAAGACCACGCCTCGAGGTCTTGCACCCTCGAGAGGCAGTCGAACCGAAGCTTAGTCGTCGGCTGCTGCGATCTCTTCTTCCTCGGCCGTCTCGGCGCGCTCGAGGTCTTCGAGGTACTCGTCGGCGTCGATGGCAGCCTTCGAGCCCATGCCGGCCGCGGTGACGGCCTGCTGGTAGTGGAAGTCGACGACGTCGCCGGCGCCGAAGATGCCGGGGACGTCAGTTTCCGTTTGTCCACCGCCGTCGCCGCCCTGGGTCCGCAGGTAGCCTTCCTCGTCCATCTGGACGCCCGTTCCCTCGAGGTAGTCGGTGTTGGGGGTGTGACCGATGGCGAAGAAGACGGCGCCGACGTCGAACTCGAACTCGTCGGTTTCGGGATCGTCGAGGCGGTCGGTCGGGTGGCCCTTGTCGTTTTCGACGAGCGTGACGTAGTCGACGCCCGCTTCCTGGGAGCCGTGGATCTCGGTCACTTCGGTGTTTTTCATGATCTCGATGTCGCCCGCTTCGACGTGTTCCATGACGCGGTCGATCCAGTAGTCCTCTGCGCGGAACTCCTCGCGGCGGTGGGCGATGTAGACGGTGTCGGCGAACTTCGTCAGGAACGTGGCTTCCTCCATGGCGGCGTCGCCGCCGCCGACGACGAGCATGTCCTCGTCGCGGAAGAACGCGCCGTCACAGGTCGCACACGTCGAGAGGCCGTAGCCCATGAGTTCGTCCTCGCCGGGGATTCCCAACGTTCTGGCGCTCGCCCCGGAGGCGGCGATGACGGCGTCTGCAGTGTAGACGTCGCCGTTGGTCAGTTCGATACGGAACGGGCGACTCGAGGCGTCGACGGTCTCGATAATGCCGTTTTTCAGTTCGGCGCCGAACTGGCGGGCCTGCTCTTTCATGTTGTTGACCAGTTCGGGGCCGCTGATGCCCTCGGGGAAGCCGGGGTAGTTGGCGACGTCGGTCGTCAGGGTCAACTGGCCGCCGGGTTCGTCGCCCTCGATCACGAGGGGGGCGTTGTTCGACCGGCCGGCGTAGATTGCCGCGGTGAGCCCGGCGATGCCGGTACCCGCGATGACGAGTTTCCGGTGTTCGACCTCGTCGTCGTCCGTGGCGATGCCGAGTTTCTCGTCGAGTTCGCCGGTCTCGTCGAGCGCGCTGGTATCGTCCCAGCCGCCGATGAGTTCGTCGTCGATGAACACTTCGGGAGCGGTCTTGCGTCCCCCCGATCGTTCCATCATCTCCTCGAACAACTCGTCGTCGCCGGTGACGTTGTAGGTCTCGTACTCGACTCCCTTCGCGTCGAAGAGGTCCTTGGCGTTCTCGCAGTACGGACAGTCCTCTTTGGTGTAGATTTCGACTCGAGGCTGCTCGCTCATGACTAACACTTCGGACAGGCCGCCTAAACGCCTTGCGTTCTCTGCAACGATCGTGTCTGGATTCCCCGTGCGTCTGCGTGTCGGTCCGCGTCTCGGTATGGATACAGCGCCCTCACGCGAGGAACTCGCCCTCGGTCGTCGAGCGCTCGACGAACTCGACGACGACGTCGATTGGCCGATCCGTTCGCTCCTCGAGGCTGTCCTCGAGCGTCGCCGCGAGGTCGGGATAGGCGACGTCGGCCGGCCGGCGAACGACGACCGTGACGCCCGTCTCTTCGCGGACCAGTCCGCCGTCTTCGAACTCGCTCTGGACGCTGACGAGCTCGAGGTCGTCGTAGTCCTCGTCGGCCAGCACCGTCCGGACTTCGTCGTTGACCTCGTTTTCGAAGGCGACGTGCTGGGCGAGGACGAACCCGCCGGCGAGGAGGACGGCCCCGGCCACGAGTGTGACGACGACCGCGCTCTGCAGTCGCCGTCTGGTGAGGTTCGCACGGAGGTCGCCGCGGGTCCAGTCGGTCGGCCGGTACCCGAGGTACCAGAAGACGACGAGTCCCGACAGGAGGATGGAGACGGCGTTGACGACGACGAGGGCGAACGCCCCGAGGGCGACCCCGGTCGAGCTCCAGGCGAGACCGATTCCGACGGCGGCCGCGGCGGGGATGAGCGCGACGGCGATCATGACACCGACCAGCGACACCGGGAGGGCCGTCGCGAGGCCGAACGCCCCGGCCGCCCCGGCGCTGATGCCGACGACGATCGCGAGGACGCCCGGCGAGATCCGGTTTTGGACCTGTGCGATCGCCGCGACGTCGACGGTCCCCGGGACGACGCCGCTGGCCCGGACGAGCCAAGCGAAGACGAACGCACCGACGATCGCGACGACGAGTCCGGACAGCAGCGACCAGAGCCCGTCTCGAACCATCTCGCGGTCTGTGATGACGAGTCCGACGGTCCCGGTCAGCGCCGCACTGACCTGCGGGGCGATGACCATCGATCCGACGACGATCGCCGGCGAATCCAGCAAGAGCCCGGCCGTCGCGACGATCGCGCTCAGCACCGTCATCGTGTAGTAGGTTACCCTACCGGGCGTCATGTTCAGCGCGCGCGTCCGGATCTCCTCGCGGGCGATGTTGTCGCCCTCTTCGCCGCCACTGACGAACCGCTCCTCGAGTGCGTCCATATTGGGCGTCCGGGCGGTTTCGATCGAGGAGACGACGATGAACTGGTCGTCGATCCCCACCTCACGCAACGACGTCAGGATGTGCTCGACCGCCTGTGTCGGAACCGGGACGGAGACGAGTTCGGCGTCTTCGTGCGCGCTGATCTCGTCGGTGCAGACGTAGTCGATCCCCTCCTCGTCGAGAAACGAGAGCGCGTCGTCTCGACACTCCGTCGGGACGAGCACCTGGATCAATCGCATCGCCGATCGTACGACGATCTCCCTGAAACGTATACACCGCATAACGTCCGGTCGACCGACTGCAACGAAGCCGGCCGAGTGCAACCGATCAGACGACGCACTTACGGCCGCCGTCCCCGACATCCGAGTATGGCTGCGGAGCTCGAGGAGAAGACGGATCGGTACGGGGAGTTACTCGCGGAGGCACTCGCGGAAGCCGAGGTCGCACCCCCCGAGGGAACGCCGATGGCCGACGCCGCCGACGAGTGTTACGAGATGGCGCGTTCGTACCTCGAGGACGGGCGTCACTTCCGCGAGGACGACGACCTCGTGAACGCGCTCGCGTCGTTCTCGTACGGACATGCGTGGCTCGACGCGGGGGCCCGGGTCGGGTTGTTCGACGTGCCGACGGAGGGGCATCTCTTTACGGTGTAGCGCCGGTTCCGAAGCGTGAATCGAAGTGTCGAAGGATCGGTGACTCGAGAACGGGTACGGGTACGCCGTCTCGACCATCGCTGACCCGGTGAATACACGAGCGTTTTCGCCCCTCAAACAGCGCTGAGAAACGCTCAGCGTGCGTGATGGCGTTCACACGTCATCGAACATCTCCTCTCCCTCTTTCAGGTGCGCCTCGATAGCATCGTGGTCGAGGGTCACGCCGAGGCCGGGGCCGTTCGGCACGGCGATCCGACCGTCCTCGAGGATCGTCTCCTCGACGAGGTCACCCCACCACTCGACGTCTCGTGCGTGGAACTCGAGGGCGAGAAACGTCGGCGAGGCGGCCGCGACGTGGACGCTGGCCATCGTCCCGATCGGCGAGGAGACGTTGTGCAGACAGACCGGCATGTAGTAGGTATCGGCCATATCCGCGATCTTGCGGGTCTCGCGCATGCCGCCGACCTTCGGCATGTCGGGCTGGATGATGTCGACGGCCTGCTCCTCGACGAGCTGGCGCACGCCGTGTTTGCGGTAGACGTTCTCGCCGGTCGCGATCGTCGTCTCGGTGCGTCGGGTCACCTCGCCTTGGACGTCGTGGTTCTCCGGGGGGACGGGATCTTCGAGCCACCAGACGTCGTAGGGTTCGATCGCTTCCGCGAGCCGAATCGCGCTGTCGCCGGCGTATCGCCAGTGACAGTCGAAGGCGACGTTGGCCCGATCGCCGATCCGTTCGGTGACCGCGCGGACGACGTCGGCTTTGTACGCGATCGCCTCGTCGTCGAGGTGACGGTTGTAGGCGTCGTCCTCGAGCCGTTTCGAGGCGTCGAGGTCGAACTTGAGCGCATCGAAGCCGTCTTCCTCGATCACCGCCTCGGCGGCGTCGGCGAACGCCTCCGGTGTGTACGGATCGGTGGACTCGTCGGCCGTCGCGTCGCCGCGCAGGTGTTCGCCGGCGTGACAGTCACAGTACACCCGGACCTCCTCTCGGTAGGTACCGCCGAGTAACTGGTGGGCGGGGATCCCGTAGAGCTTCCCGACGAGGTCGTGGAGGGCGATTTCGATACCCGAAATCGCCGTCACAGGGGTGCCGCCGATCGATCCCTCGCCGGAAAGGATGTTCAGCATGTCGGTGAACAGCCGGTCGATATTGCAGGGGTTTCTCCCGACGAGTGTCGGTTTGAGACGCTCGATCACGTCGACGACTCCCGCTCCCCAGTAGGCTTCTCCGGTTCCGGTGACGCCGGCGTCCGTGTAGAGCCGAACGAGCGTCCAGTCGAAGTTTCCGGCGACGGTCGCGGTCTGTACGTCGGTGATTTCGACGTCCCGAACGGCGCTCACGTCTGTTGTCATTAGGTGGTGTATTACACATTACCGTGATAAAATGTCGCAATCCGGTAGTCAGCTGGCTCGAGTTCGGAGCCGACCTACAGGTCTGGCAGAACGATCCGTTCTATCGATTGATGCCGTAACAGTTATGATCGTTCGTTTACTATCCCTCCTGTCCTCGAACTGCACGAGTTGACGACGGCCGAAACGTTCATATCTAATTGTCCGGAACGTTTATTAGTAGAGCGAAACCTTTATATGCCTTTCGGGCTTACTATACGTTAGCAGAGGCGACCGGGTTTTCTTCTGGTTTCCCCACCCGGGAGCCTCGAGTAACCCACGATCCACTATGACAGATACAATTACCCGGACCTACACTGGCGAGTCAGAGCGAGAACAGGAACGCGAGACAGAAACCGAGGCGGACGAATCGAGCGCCCGAACCAGCGAACAGGAGCACTGCCCGGAGTGTGGCGGCCGACTCGTCTCCGATTCCGAGCACGCAGAGACCGTCTGTGACAACTGTGGGCTCGTCGTCGAAGAGGACGAGATCGACCGCGGCCCCGAGTGGCGCGCCTTCGACTCCGCAGAGAAGGACAAGAAGAGCCGCGTCGGTGCCCCAACGACGAACATGATGCACGACCAGGGCCTGTCGACGAACATCGGCTGGCAGGACAAAGACGCCTACGGGAAGGCACTCTCGAGTCGCCAGCGCCAGAAGATGCAGCGGCTTCGCACCTGGAACGAGCGCTTCCGAACCCGTGACTCCAAGGAGCGCAACCTGAAGCAGGCCCTCGGTGAGATCGACCGGATGGCCAGCGCGCTCGGCCTCCCGGAGAACGTCCGCGAGACCGCCAGCGTCATCTACCGTCGCGCACTCGAGGAGGACCTCCTCCCCGGACGCTCGATCGAGGGCGTCGCGACGGCGTCGCTGTACGCTGCGGCCCGACAGGCCGGGACTCCCCGCAGCCTCGACGAAATCTCGAGCGTGAGCCGCGTCGACAAGATGGAACTGACCCGGACCTACCGCTACATCGTCCGACAGCTCAGCCTCGAGGTCAAGCCCGCCGATCCGGAACACTACCTGCCACGGTTCGTCAGCGACCTCGACCTCTCGGACGAGACCGAGCGCATGGCCCGCGAACTCCTCGAGAGCGCGCGGAAACAGGGCGTTCACAGCGGGAAGTCTCCCGTTGGGCTCGCTGCAGCGGCGGTCTACGCGGCTGCACTGCTAACCAACGAGAAGGTGACCCAGAACGAAGTGTCGGGTGTCGCCAGTATCTCCGAAGTGACGATCCGAAATCGGTACAAGGAACTGCTCGAGGCGTCGGAAACGGCGGCGGTCTAAGAGCGCTGACGAATGTCTTCGATTACCGTTCGGCGACCGCGCTGCGGTCTCCTCTTTTCCCTGTATTCTCGTCTCAGTGAGTAATTTCGCTGGCCTCGCTCGACACTTGTCGGCTCGACGAGCAGTGCGACAAGGTTTTTCAACACTGGTGTGAAAGCCCATACCATGGACGAGGCGACTGTGCAACTATTGTGTCCGGAGTGTACCAAAGATTGGCAGGTTTCCCCTGGCGCACTTCCCGACGCTGCGGAGATGTATCACTGTCCGAACTGTCACGCGTCTCGGCACACCTCGGAGTTCATGCGGACCGATCGAGATCTCCGAGCCCTGAAACAACTGGGCTAGCAACATCGGATTTTCCATCGCCGTTTTGATCACGGCTGTGCACATCGCGTAGTCGTTCCACTGTCGATTCTCACCGTCAACGAGACGTTCTATATCTCTATCAACGAACCCTCAAAATCAGTAGATTAACAGCGTATTAATTTCCGTAGGATCCTGTTTCTACCGTGCAGTCGTCCGTTTGGCAGTGCCTACGAATCGAGCTAAACATGTCTGGATTGGGAACACACACGGCATCTACGATAGGGCGCATGTTAACGCGACTCAAGATAATAATATAACCCTGCGGTGGGTAGGACTGCATGGTTATGAAGAAGCAGGAGCTCATTCACCTTCACGGCCTTCTGGCGGAGGTATCCAATCAGTGTGCAGCGTGGGACGACTGTCCGATTTCACTCGAGGAATACGAGTCGCGTGGGATTCGACCGACATCCATCCACAAATCGAAGACCGACCACAAAGCCGCTGTTTTTGCACTCGCCGGGGGAATCACTGAACACATGCGAGAGGGGGAACAGGAAGCAGTCGCCGCGACCGCAGACTAAATCACTGTTACAACCCCACACCGAAGCACCGACTCGTACTGACAAGATTCGGTTTCTCTCTGTTACTCTTTCTGGCGCTGTCTTTCACGCGGTCGTTTTCTGACCGTTCGACTCGCTTCGACCAGACAACAGCGTCCAGAGACCGATCGATTACTCGAGGAGATCCTCGAATTCGGGTAAGACGTCGTCCGCGTCGTCGTCTCCGTGAGCCTCGTTTTCGTTTTCGTTTTCGTTCTCGTTCTGGTTCACGCTCTGGTCCCCGTCTTCGTTCTCGCTTTCACTCTCGCTTTCCTCGTCCTCCTCGTCTTCGTCCTCGAGCACCTCGACCGTAAGAACCTCCAGTGGGATGTTCTCGAGGCGCTGTCCAATTTCCTTGCGGGCGATCCGGGAGGCGTGTTCCTCGCGCTCGACGTTGAACACGGTCATCTCGAGTTCGAGTGCGACGAGCGCTTCGTCGGCGGCGATAAACGCTGGCGGGAGTTCCTCGCCCGATGGGGAGGTTCGCTCGCCCATGTTGATCTCGACGTAGTTCAGGTCAGGGTTCAGCATCTCGCCCGTCTTCGAGATCGCGATGCGGATTGCCTCGTCCTCCGTCTCGACGTCGAACACCGGCACGGCAGCCTCGACGACAACCCTGCAGTTCATGGCCGAATGTACACTCGCCTGCAGTATGAAGGTTCGCCCTCGAGGAACTGGAACCCGATTCACCCGCCTCGAGACGGTCTCGTGCGTCCGAAATCGCGGGATGGGCGTCCCCTGACACCAAACGAAAGGCAAAAGTCCACGCTCGCGCCAGACCGAACCGATGGAAACCGGTGCGATCCCGATCGACGACCTCTCGGGCGGACTGGACTGTTATCTCACCCTCGAGAGCGGCCAGACGTATCTCTGGCAGCGCGAGGACGACGCGATGTACACGGGTGAGCGCAATCCCGACGCCTGGTACGCCACGACGATTCCCGACACCGGTGACGTCGTTCGCGTCCGCCAGCGCGACGGTCACCTCGAGTGGCAGTCGACGACCGACGCCGACCCCCACGTCCGCCGACTCCTCAAACTCGACGACGATCTCGAGGCGATCGCCGCCGACGCACCGGCGGAGTCGCTGATCCGGGAGGCCTACGACTGTCACCGCGGCATGCGGTTGGTCGAGGATCCTGCGTTCGGCTGTCTGATCTCCTTTATCTGCTCGGCCCAGATGCGGGTCAAGCGAATTCACGACATGGTGTCGACACTCGCCCTCGAGTACGGCGACGAGCTCGCCTTCGACGGCGAGACCTACCACGCCTTCCCGCGACCCGAGCAACTGGCGACGGCGACCGAGGCCGAACTCCGCGAGCTCGGGCTCGGCTATCGTGCTCCCTACGTCGTCCGGACCGCGGAGATGGTCGCGGGCGGCGAGGCCCACCCCGAAGAGGCTCGTGACCTCCCCTACGAGGAGGCTCGCGAGTATCTCACGCGGTTCGTCGGCGTCGGCGACAAGGTCGCCGATTGCGTGCTCCTGTTCGCGCTCGGCTTCGACGAGGCCGTCCCACTCGACACCTGGATCAAGTCGGCGATCGAGGACCACTACCCCGACTGCGACCGGGGGAACTACGCCACTACGTCCCGAGCGATCCGCGAGCGCTTTGGCGGGCAGTACGCGGGCTACGCTCAGACGTACGTGTTTCACCACCTGCGGACCGGTGCGGGTGCGAGCGAGTGATCGGTTTTACCTGATTTGAGGCGCTAAGGCCCCTTCCTCAACGAGCGACCGAAGGGAGCGAATAGGGAGGGGATACAGCGCCGCACAGTTCTCAAACACGTTCGTCGCTCGGCCCACAGGCCCACGCAATCGCAACTGTTTAGTACGCAGTTTGCATAACTTATGGTGTGGCAACGCGCAAGACCATATCTATCCGCGACGACCAAGAGGAGTGGATTCAGGAGAACCACCTGAGTCTGTCCTCGTTCGTCCAAGAGAAACTTGACGAACTCATCGAAGAACGCTCGTGAACTACAACTACAGGTATCGACTCCGACCGTCCGACGCCCTCGCAGAACAGTTAGCATGGACTGTCGATACCTGTAGACAGGTCTACAATCACTTCCTCCACCGACTCAACCGCACCGACGACACCTCGGCATACTCCGAACAGAAGCTCCTGCCGAGCCTCAAGAAGTGGTGGAACGACCTGAAACAAGTTCACTCGAAAGTTCTTCAGAAGGTCGTTCAGCGGTTGTACGACAACCTCTCGACGCTTCGCGGTCGTA
>JAOPKB010000040.1 GCA_025517485.1 Natronoglomus mannanivorans
TTCACTGGGCTGATGACTCAGTGAGTCTCGGATGGCACAAAGACGACGATCACGAAGAACTCGGAACGACTCACTTCCAGCTCGAGTCTGGTGACGAGTTAGTCCATGAACCTAGTGATCTCGAGGCTGAAGCACCCCTAAGCTTTCTCGAAACCTGCCTTCATCGTCTGCCAGCAAAACTCGCGCAGACATTTCAGTTGAAGAGGAAGCTGATTGACTCGGTCTGAGTAACCGTGAGGACGGTTTGGCTAAGAACACGATCGATAGTTACCCCACGCTTGTTCTCTAATTCGAGTCCGTGGGGTAACTCCACTGGCACAATAGACTCTGCAGCTTCAAGCCACCCAAATTGGTGTTGACAGTGGAGGAACTACCGTTTTGACAGTCACATCTGAGTGCCTGCCGTCTCATCTAAGAGTTTAAAGACGATAATGTGGCCAATGGTAATATTACCCGTCACAGGAACGCGAATTGGTCCCTCGAGACGCAGTTTCGCGAGCGGTTTACCGTCATTTTCGACGTTAACGAGCCCGATGGATCGTGCATCGCATCACTAATCGCTGGTGTCGATGAGTGCCCTCACGGGTCGCCGCGATCAGATATCCAGCAGACGCCACCACACCTCCCACCTCACGGAGCTCACTGTGAACTCTGGCTTCGCGATGGCGAACCCGGTGTGTTCTCGATGCATATCCACGATTTCGAGCGCGACGCCCTCGCTGATTGTCTCGCGTTCGCAGATCTGTCTGGTCTCGAGGTTCGGATTACGGGCTCCGTCGTGGCACGATCCATATTGAGGCATCTGTGTCGTCTTCTATTCGCCTGAATGGCGACCCGAGTACTCGTCAGTCTTGTCTGCCTAGACGCTGTTCTCCCTTCAGTCCATCAGATAGAGCCCTCTGTTGCGCAGTCTGCACACGAGGGTGATCTCTCCCACACACTGGTCTGCCCGGTCGGCTGCCAGCCGCCATCGTGCCTTCGGGATCTGACCGTGACGGGCCGTCTCGAGTTCAGATGCACGTCTCGCCGTCAGCCAGCCGCGGTGGTGTGTCGCGGGCACTCACCGGCTTCCGCGAACCGGGTAATCCGTCGCCGCTCGGTCACGACCGAGCGGTTCCCAGGGTCACCCCACAAGGGGGCGAAGAACTACTCCGGTTCGCGGGACGGGTTCGAACATGCCCGCGAACACCCGCGCTGGCGACGGACGCATCGAGTGGTACACTGAACCTGTCGACGGCTGCGATCACGACCCGATCCCTGCAACCCTCTGCGCGGGTCGGGCGCCCGTCGACTGTCTGACCTGTGGCGCGTCGGGAGAACTCATCCCTCGGTGAGTGCTTGGCTTGGTCGGATGAGGAGGTTGTGACTCGAGTATTCTTACTCATCCTGGAATGCTATATCCCGTCTGCGAACCTATCACTCGATTTCTAACTGCCCGCTCTCACCACTTTCCTCACTCCCGTTCTCGTCCCATTCAAGTTCGAACTCGATACTCAATTCTCCGGGCCCGTCAACTGGCCCCTCACGTTCGGCTTTGACCTCGAACGTCGGGCGGGCTGGCGGCTCCATCGTCACGGACTCAGAGCCAGATTTGAGCGTGACCGCCTCTCCCTGTTCGAGCTTATCAGCGACACGGCGAAGATACGATGCGATTTCTTCTCGGGTTTGGTCGGTTTCTGACTTGAACAGGACTTCTTCAGGCATTCAGAAGCGATACGCCATCTGCACTAATAAGTGAATCCCCTATACTAAGCAAATCATCTCTGTTCGAGATTGCACGTACAGTCGGACGAGGACTTTGCTTAGTGCACGTGCGAATGAACCACTGAGCCGTATTCAAGTGGAGAGTACTACGTTGGTCACTATGGCGAGATGCGATCACCCCCGATCCTTTGAATAGCACCGTCTCGGTTACTGTGCTTTTTTGGCTTCTTCCGCTTTCTCTTCCAGAAGCTGGGTTATCTCTGTAGTTGGCACCGCTTGGTCGTATCTGATTTGTATGGTTTCTTTTCCGGTTTTGTACCCCTTTTCTTCGAGCATTTTTCGATCTTCACTCTGAAGTGTGTCGGCACCAATGCCGAATGTAGCGTGGTTTTTGGCTGCGCTAATTCCAACGTGAGTGCCATGAAACGTATAGAACGGCACGTTGTAGCTAATTTCTTCCTTGGCTTCTGGAACAGTTGATTTGATTATCTCGCGGAGTTCTTCCAGTGTTGGACGGGCTTCTGTATCCGCATTGGCTATGTATGAATCGACGTCTTTTGGCTTTGACATTCCACGGTCACCGTGGTCTCTATACGACCCGCTCTTTCTTATTGAAACCGACGAATGACAGAGCCTACAGTCATCCTCCAGAATAACGGATATCGACCCTGTCACCCACGCTGAGGTTCAAATTAAAAGTCTAGCATGATGAGTTACTGAACCCATCCTCTCTATTTAACAGCCAGTTCCTGACAATACAGGTGAGATCGATTGCTTCTCCGCTACCTTCCTACCCTATACTAAGCAATTGAGTCTCTCGTCCGCTCGTTGTGGCTCTCATCGAACAATTTCTATTTCTCCGTTCGAAGTTACTGCTCTTCGACCTCGAGTTCGAATTGTTTTCCCTCGGTAACGCTATTGAGAACGACGCTCGTATTCGACTCGTTGATATTGGGATCCGTCAACAAGGACTTGATCTGGTCGTTCATCTGATCCGTATCGGTGAACTTGGCGACCGCGATGATGTCGTGATTACCAGTGACCTCGTAGACGGAGACCATCTGTTCGTACTGCTGTAACTTCTCGGTGACTTCTGGAAGAGCGGTTCCCTCGACTTTGAGCTGCATTACTGCGGTGACGTCGTAGCCGAGTGCAGCATAGTCGAGAATCGGTGTATAGCCATCGATGACTCCTGTCTCCTCGAGATCGGAGAGATGATTCGAAACGGTGGTGACGGAGACGTCGAGTTCTTCGGCGAGATTGCGGAGGCTCGACCGTCCATTATTGAGCAGGGCGTTCACCAGATCTGTATCGAGGGTTTCGTAGGTCATACCGTCGTCAAATCCCGTCAGGTATTAGGTGTTTGTGGAGTTTCACCGTGCGTTCACAAGGCTCGAGACTAGAGTCGAATCTGGAAGTCTTTACAGGATTGGCTGGCAGAGACAGGCTCTTTCCGGTGGTTTCCGAGATCGCGACGAGAACTGTGAGTAGAAACTTCGAGGATTACTATTGTTTGAGGGATCACCTCCGGCGGTGACCAACAGCTGAAAGCCCCTGGCACGCTCGAGTCCCGCGCCTCGCTGCCCCCTCGCTCACGTGTTCGCGAGGACGTCGTCGGGGTTCCTCGAGCGCGCCAGCCCCTTTCGATCCCACCCGCGTTGAGTGATTGGGTAGTCGTTACGGACGGATGTCCCTTTTCGTCGACGGCCCGCCCCGCTCGCCGCTGCCGCCTTCCGTGTCACTCGCGACCGACCATTCCGGGCGTGCGGGCGCTCTCCACACTGCGAGCGCCCGTTCCGGGCGTCTGGTTTCGGCGCCAGCGGGTAAGCCCGTCGGTT
>JAOPKB010000041.1 GCA_025517485.1 Natronoglomus mannanivorans
TGTCACCGAAACGGATTCGGCCACCGCATCGACCGCCGTCCTCGTCGTCCGAGGGCGGTCGCTCACGATCGGGATCGTCGACGGAACGACCAGGATTTATCACCCAGTTCGTCTCCCGTACTGGGTATGGAGATCACTGCCGTCGAGACGACTCCGCTTCGCGTCCCAATCGGCCGAACGGTCGGCGACTCCCGGCTCTCGATCACCGACGTCTACTGGATCGTCGTCGAACTCGAGACCGACGAGGGATACACGGGGACGGGGTGGATGGGATCGCTCGGATTCGGACCGGACCTCCTCTCGCGGTTCGTCGACTCGCAGTTTCGAGAGCACCTGCTCGGACGGAACCCGTTCGCCCTCGAGGAGATCGTGCGGGATCTCAGGCGTCAGACCATCTACTACGGCGAGTTGGGAATGTCGGCCTGGCCGCGGAGTGCAATCGACGTCGCGCTCTGGGACATCCAGGCGCAGGCCGCCGGCCAACCGCTGTATCGACTTCTCGGCGGGGAAACCGGACGGGTGCGGGCGTACGCCTCTTCGATGGATGCGACTCACGAAATCGACGAGCTGGCGGGCCTCCACGGGAAGATCGTCGAGTACATCCCCGAGTACGATATCGCACCCCTCCTCGAGAACCCGCCGACGATCGAGGACGGCGAGGTCGTCCTGCCCGACCGTCCCGGCCACGGGTATCGAATCGATCCGGCGGCCAAAGACGAGTACGGCGTTTCGTTCGATTGATCCTTCGAGTACGACCGATCCGAACGAAAGATCGCTGGACGGCCACCGTTGTCGTTGCTCCAGTGGGAATTATTATCGTGCCGTAGCAAGACAACCACACGCATGCATTCCGATACTGACGAGCGCCGACTTCGATGGTTCACCGAGGCAAGTCTGGGGCTGTTCGTCCACTGGGGACTCTCGAGCGTCGCCGGCGACGTGGAGATTTCCTGGGGGCTCGTACGGGACAAACCGTGGACCGACGCCGACGATCCCAATAAAGTCGTCGAGGATCTCCCGGGAACCGAGATGGACGCCGAGGAGTACTGGGCGCTCGCCGACGATTTCGATCCCGATGCTTACGATCCGGACCGCTGGCTCGCCGCTGCGAGGCGAGCGGGGATGGAGTACGCGGTTCTGACGGCGAAGCACCACGACGGATTCGCGCTCTGGCCGACGGACCACGGCGATTTCGGCGTCGGCGAACACCTCGAGGGACGAGATCTCGTCGGCGAGTTCGTCGACGCGTGCCGACGTCAGGGACTGAAAGCGGGACTCTACTTCTCGTTACCGGACTGGCACCATCCCGACTTCCCGCGGCCGGTCGAGCACGCCGACTTGGTGGCCGCGAACCCGGACGCGTTCTCGACGGCTTCGACCGAGTACGGCGAGCCGCCGTCGCTCACTGAGGAGGAACTCGTCTCCTTCGAGTCGTACTATCGGGATACGAAAGCGCAGGTCGAAGAACTGGTGACTGACTACGGGATCGATCTGCTCTGGTTCGACCTCCCGATCTGGCCGGAGAGCCTCGACCACCGTCTGGAAGCGATCTACGAGATGGCGTGGTCGGCGAATCCCGAGCTGGTGATCAACGGCCGAACGCACGGATACGACGTGCTCGGGGACTATTACACCCCAGAGAACGAACTTCCCGAACGCCCGCTCGACAAGCCGTGGGAAATCTGTCAGCTCTGGGCGTCTCCCGCGTGGTCGTATCACGAGGAGGAGGAGTATCGTGACCTCTCCTGGCTCCTCCCTCGACTCGCGACGACCGTTGGAAGGGGCGGCAACATGCTGCTCAACGTTGGACCTCGCTCCAACGGATCCCTCCCCGACGGTGCGTACGAACAACTCGAGAACCTCGAGCGGTGGATGTGTCACAGCGAACCGGCCGTCGCTGACGTCGATGCTGGCCCGTGGCCGGAGCGGGCGGACATCCCGATTACTCGTCGAAACGGGATCTGGTACCTGCACGTGCTCGAAGGAACCGACGAGGACGTGGTCGTCACCGACGTCCCGGAGCCAGTCTCCGTCCGATCGCTTCGAACCCATAGCGAACTCGCGTACACCTACGACGGTCGGGAACTCGCCGTCTCCGTTCCTCACGAAGAGCGCGAATCGCCGAACGAGGTCGTCGTCGTTCGCTGGCCGTCGTCACACACCCACCTTCTCTGACGAGGCCGCACTCGACACCGTCGTCGGCTCGCTTCCGTAGAACTCTACCGGCGAAACACTGCATCACCCGCTCGCAAATCCGTCTCGAATCTCTAGAACGGTCCTTTCCGGCGCAAGTCACAGATACTCATCAAAAATCTATTTGTTACTCGAGAGAGGTATTTGGAGTATGTCGGAGTTCGAACCGTCGTGGGAGTCGCTAGACTCTCATTCCGTGCCGGAGTGGTATCACGATTCAAAACTCGGGATCTTCATCCACTGGGGCGTCTACTCGGTCCCCGCCTGGGCGCCGCCCGACGCCGAAATCGGCGGCGAGAACGCCTCGCCGTACGCCGAGTGGTATCCCTACTACATGTACGAAGAGGACTCGCCTACCCGGGAGTACCATCGGGAAACCTACGGCGAGGACGTCGAGTACGGGGATTTCGTCGACGACTTCACCGCAGAGAACTGGGACCCCGAGGCGTGGGCCGACCTCTTCGCCGACGTCGGCGCGGGCTACGTCGTGCTGACCGGGGAACATCACGACGGATTCCCGCTGTGGGACAGCCACTACACGAAGTACAACGCTGCCGAGATGGGGCCCGAACGCGACATCGTCGGCGAACTCTGCGAAGCCGTTCGAGAGCGTGATCTCCGATTCGCACCCTCGAACCACTCGAACTTCAACTACTACCAGCCGGGATTCGAGGGCCAGTTCGGCCATCCGGACTT
>JAOPKB010000042.1 GCA_025517485.1 Natronoglomus mannanivorans
ACGTGAACTACCCCACCCTACTCGCTCACGGCTGACGCCGTTCGCTCCTTGAGGGTGGGGCTTCCTGCTTCCACGACGCGCTTTGCAGATACAGGCGTATCCACAGGGAGCGCAGTCTCCACAGGCGTTGATTCGGAGTATCCCACTCCTACATCTTCGAGGCCGCGAGAAAGAATGTTCCACGCCGCGTTCGCGTCCCTGTCCGCCTCAAATCCGCAGGCAGGACAGGAGTGTTCACGGACCCACAACGGCTTCTCCGTCGAAACGCCGCAGGACGCACACTCTTTGGTCGTCCACTTCGGATTGACCGCCACGAAGTGCGTCCCCTCGCGCTCGCACTTGTATTCGAGCAACGAGAGGAACGTTCGCCACGCCGCGGAGGCGGTGTTGCGGCTGTTCGACGGCGATTCCATCATTCCCTTCACGTTCAGGTCTTCGACGGCTACGAGATCGTACTCTCTCGCGTAGTAGTTCGAAAGCTTGTGCAAAAAGTCGCGGCGCTTCCGTCGAAGGTCGGCGTGACACTCCGCGACGCGACGCCGTTGCTTCTCGTAATTGTTCGACCCGTGTTGCTTCCGCGAGAGCTTCCGTTGCTCCCGTTCTAAGCGTTCACGCTCGTCGGAGAGGGCGAGCGACCCGACAGCTGTCCCATCGGTGTCGTGAGCGTACTTGAGAATCCCTACGTCGATCCCGACGCACTTCTCGGGATTCTCGGGTGGTTCGGGCGGTTCGCGGTCCATTTCGACGCCGAACGTGGCGAACCACTCGCCCGTCGGTTCCTTCTTGACTGTGACCTGCTTGAGTGTCGCGTCGTCGGGGATGGTGCGGTGGAGCCGAATCGGGATGTCCGCGAGTTTCGAGAGGGACAGGACAGTCTGACCGCCCTTCTTGTCGAGCTTGAAGCCAGACTGATTGTACGTGAAACTACGGAATTCGCGTGGTGGCTTCCACTTGAGTTGACCGACGCCGTAGCCGTTCTCTTTGAGTTTGGAGAGGCCGTTGAGGTTGTCGAACAGACGTTCGACGATGGTTTGGAGAACCTTCGAGTATACGTCTGAGAGGTCGTCCCACCACTTTTTGAGAGCGGGTAGCTCCGACCGGAGAGAGGTCATGGATGGCAGTTCGCCGTGTTCGTCTTGATACTCGTTGAGGCGGTAGAGTGTGTGGTTGTACAGTTGTCTACAAATGTCTCGGTGGCGGTCCAACTCCTCGCGGTGGGCGTCGGACGGTTTGAGACGGTTCCTGTAGGCGTAGTACATCCGTTACTCACGCTGGTTCTCGACGTACTGTTTCAGCACATCCAGCGACACCTGCCCTGTCGAGATGAGGCAGTACGAGTCGTTCCAGAACGAGTCGCCCCACAGGTCGGTCTTCAGTTCGTCGGCGTACTCGTTGCGGATACGGCGGGCGGTTGCGCCTTTGACCGTGTTGATGAACTTCGCGAGGTCTGTGGTTGGTTTCGCTCGGAACAGGATGTGTACGTGGTCGTCCTCGCCGTCGAGGTTCGTCAATTCGACACCGTAGTTGTCCGTGAACCCGCTGATGACCTCGTGGATGAATTGGGTTCGCTCCTCGGTTAGCACTCCGCGCCGATACTTCGTGGTGAGTAGCAGGTGGTAGTGCAGGGAGTACGTCGAGTGCGCTCCCGAGTCGAGATCGTACTCCATTAGGTTCATCCAATAATGGACTATCCTACTGTGAAAATGTTTCGATTGCGTGGGCCTACAAGCCTGTCACCGAATTGTGTCTGAGAATCGTGCGGCGCTGTATCCCCTCCCTGCTCGCACCTCCCGTTCGGTCGGTGCTCGCTGAGGAAGGGGGCTTAGCGCCTCAATTCAGCTAAA
>JAOPKB010000043.1 GCA_025517485.1 Natronoglomus mannanivorans
AGTTGGGAATGTCGGCCTGGCCGCGGAGTGCAATCGACGTCGCGCTCTGGGACATTAAGGCCCAGGCCGCCGGCCAACCGCTGTATCGATTTCTCGGCGGGGAAACCGGACGGGTGCAGGCGTACGCCTCCTCGATGGACGCGACCCACGAGGTCGGCGAGCTGGCGGCTCTCCACGGCGAGTACGTCGACGACGGATTCGACGCCGTGAAGACCAAAGTCGGGAATCGGTCGCCCGCCGAAGACGCCGAACGCGTGCGGACGATCCGCGACGCCGTCGGCCCCGACGTCGAGATCTTCACCGACGCGAATCAGGCGTGGTCCGTCAACGAAGCGATTCGCACCGTCGACGCGCTGGACGCTCACGGGATCGACTGGATCGAAGAGCCGATCTCCCAGTTCGACATACAGGGGCATCGCCGCCTCGTGGATCGGATTCGACCGCCCCTGGCGACCGGCGAAATGCTCAACCGGCCCGAACAGTTCCTCCCCCTCCTCGAGTCGCGGGGGATCGACGTCGCCCAACCCGACCTGATCCGCGCCGGCGGTATCAGCGGGCTTCGGGAGATCGCGACGCTTGCTCACCGACACAACGTTCCCTTCGCTCCGCACTTCTACTACGCGATCAGCGCGCACGTCGCCAGCGCCGCTCCGAACGGGAAGATCGTCGAGTACATTCCCGAGTACGACATCGCACCCCTTCTCGAGAACCCGCCGACGATCGAGGACGGCGAGGTCGTCCTGCCCGACCGCCCCGGGCACGGGTATCGAATCGATCCGGCGGCCAAAGACGAGTACGGCGTTTCGTTCGACGGCTGAGTTCCGGCGGACGGGTCGTCGTCCGCGTCGATAGTCGTCTCTTCGGCCACCTGCTCGAGACGGGCTTCCGAGCGCTCTCTGCCACAAACGACACGCGCCCGTCACAATCTATTTGATACTGGGTCGGGATACGTGCAGTATGTCGACGTTCGAACCGTCGTGGGAGTCGCTGGACTCCCATTCCGTGCCGGAGTGGTTTCACGACGCAAAACTCGGGATCTTCATCCATTGGGGCGTCTACTCGGTCCCCGCCTGGGCACCGCCGGATGCCGAAATCGGCGGCGAGAACGCCTCGCCGTACGCCGAGTGGTATCCCTACTACA
>JAOPKB010000044.1 GCA_025517485.1 Natronoglomus mannanivorans
CCGTCGCCGGCCACATCACCGGCGAGAACGAGGCCGTCGACAGCCTCGAGGCGGGCCAGCAGGTCGACGATTCGGGCGGTGGCGGCTTCGTCGTGATGGACGACGGCACGTTCGTCACCGTCGACTGCACGCTTCCTCGGGAAACCTCCTCGATGACGTTCAACCTCATCGGCTCGAAGGGCAAACTCTATATGAACAACGACGACGGCGAGTGGCGCTACTGGCGACTTGAGGATGGCGACCACGTCGAAGAGCCCCTACCGGGCATTGAGGGCGCGTGGACCTGGGAGGACGACTACCAGCGGGCGTTCGTCAACGCCGCCAGCCACATCGTTGACGTGCTCACGGGCGACGCCGAGAATGGTTCGACCGGCCAGGAGGCGACCCGATCGCTCGAGATCATCATCGCCCTCTACCTCTCGGACAACACCAGCGGACAGGTCGAGATTCCGCTCGCGCGGCCGCTGCGCGACGTGACCGTAACCTCTTGGTAGGATTTCACGGGACTTTCGGAACGGCGACTGACGACCGCTCCGAAGAAAAGCGGCCATCAGCCGATCAGTCGAACTGCGGCATCACTTCGTCGGCGAACAGTTCCGTGCCGCCCGTTTCCGGGAAGTCGAGGAACATCAACTGAAGTTTCTCGAATCCGAGCTCGCGAATCTCCTCGATCTGTCACACTCGAGTCATTCGAGCGAGTGCCTCATAAGGCTATGCGTCGCTAGAAGCCGAGAGACGGAAATAGAGAGGAGAGGCGGCGGTCGAGCGAAGACGCGAAACGAGAAACGAGAACCGAGCACGCGTTACTCGCTTGCGTCCTCGAGCGACCAGACGTGGTCCATCGTCGGGATTTCCGCGTCGTCGGTTTCGACGCCGCTGCGCTTGTACTCGCCGACCTCGCGCTCCCACGCCTCGCACTCGGGATTGTCGCTGTACT
>JAOPKB010000045.1 GCA_025517485.1 Natronoglomus mannanivorans
CCCTCGGACGACGAGGACGGCGGTCGATGCGGTGGCCGAATCCGTTTCGGTGACACGTAGATTTATGTCTCGTCCACGATCACATCATCTCATGGCTGGCTATACGAGCTACGATTACACCGGAGAATCGGCGATCGTCACCGGGTCGACGAAAGGGATCGGGCGCGGAATCGCGAAAGCGCTCGTCGACGCGGGAGCGAACGTCGCGATCAACTCACGAACCGAGTCGGCGGTCGAGGAGACGGTCGCGGAACTCGAGGCGGATGCAGACGGAAACGTCGTCGGCGTCGCCGCGGACGTGGGGTCGCCCGAGGGGATCGAAGAGCTCGTGACGACGGCGATCGACGAGTTCGGAGAGATCGACCTCCTGGTCAACAACGCCGCCGTCTGGCCTCGAGAGGAGTCGATGGTCGAGGCCTCGCTCGAGGACTGGGAGTACACGATGAACGTGAACGTCAGGTCGCAGTTCTACGCCTCGAAGCTGGTCGCCCAACACATGATCGAGAACGATATCGAGGGGGCGATCGTCAACCACAGCAGCCAGACCGGGGACAGACGCGCCGGCGGGCGCGGTCTCTACGGCATCTCGAAGACGTCGATCAACGGGCTCACCTGGCGGATGGCCCACGACCTCGCCCACCACGGCATCCGTATGAACGCCATCTCGACGGACGTCACCCGGACCTACCAACTCGAGAAGGAAGCGCGGATGATCGCCGAGGACGACCCCGATCGGTCGGTGGCGGACGTCCTCGAGGAACTGGGATCGGAACTGCCGCTGGGTCGTCTCGGCGAGCCGTCCGACCTCGCGAACGCCGTGTTGTGGCTGGGGAGCGACAAGGCGCAGTACGTCGT
>JAOPKB010000046.1 GCA_025517485.1 Natronoglomus mannanivorans
CGAGAGTTCCTCGCCGGGCCACTCGAGGGCGACCGCGTAGCAGTCGCCGTCGCGCCAGGTGTAACGCACCTCGACGTCGCTTTCGTCGTCCTCGGCGACGGTCCACGGCCGGCTCGCGAAGATGGCGTCGCCGTTGATCGAGAGCCACTCGCCCAGTGCCTCGAGGCGCGAGCGCTGCAGTTCGGGGATCGTCCCGTCGGCCCGCGGTCCGACGTTGAGCAGGAGGTTCCCGTTCTTCGAGACGATGTCGACGAACGAACGGACGAGCTCGCCGGGCGAGAGGTGATCGTCGTCCTCCTCGACCTGGTTGTAGCCGAAGGAGTGACCGATTCCGCGACACGCCTCCCACTTCTCCTCGCGGATTTCGTCGAACGAGGCGTACTCGGGGGTGATGAAGTCGCCGTGGAACTCCTCTCCGTCCCACCGGTCGCTCTCGATATCGATCGTGGGACCGATCGCGTCCGTCGAGGCGCGATCGTTGACCACGACTTCCGCGCCCCGCTCGGCCGCCCGGTTGTAGTACTCAGCGATCAATTCCTTCGCGCGGACTTCGTCGCTGTGTTTCGTCGGGACGTCGAACCACAGCATGTCCGGGTCGTACTTGCGGATCAGTTCGCGGTGCTTCGCGTTCATGAAGTCGACGTACTCCTGACCGGGTCCGCCCTCGTCGTCGTGAGGGTGCGTGGGTTCGAAGTCCGGATGGCCGAACTGGCCCTCGAATCCCGGCTGGTAGTAGTTGAAGTTCG
>JAOPKB010000005.1 GCA_025517485.1 Natronoglomus mannanivorans
TTGTAGTTCACGAGCGTTCTTCGATGAGTTCGTCAAGTTTCTCTTGGACGAACGACGAGAGGTTGAGGTGGTTCTCCTCGACCCACTCGGCTTGGTCGTCGCGGATAGAGATGTTCTTGCGCGTTGCCACGCCACAATATACACAAACTACACAAATAAGGGTTGCGATTGCGTGGGCCTGTGGGCCGAGCGTCGGACGTGTTTGATACTCGTGCGGCGCTGTATCCCCTCCCTACTCACTCCCTTCGGTCGCTCGTTGAGGAAGGGGCCTTAGCGCCTCAATTCAGGTAAGCACGACAGTCGAACAGCAGCTGCTCGAGTCCGATTAGAGGTGACGGATGCCACCGACTCGAGCGGGCACCGTCGCGCGATGTCCTGCATGGCCGTGTACTCACAGTTGGTCGAGAACACTCGAATCGAACACCCCGCCTAACAATCACATATCCGACATTCTACTATCTAATTCTGAATCGGCCGATAGGCATTTGTATTGGTCGTAATCCAAGAAATTCATCTTCGAAGGAATCTTTTATAACAGATCGGAGTACACGTCCGAGCAATGACTGAGACGCCGCGCGATGGGCGGTCGAAAACAGCCGTCGTGCTGGTCTTTCTGCTGATCATCTCGCTGTTTGCGCCGATCGGAATCGGCGGGGCGACGGACGGAACGGACGCGACATCGGGTTCGCTGGTTCCGGCGACCAGCGCCGACCCAGCACCCCTGGATACCGAACTCGAGACCAGTGACGGCACGGTCGAGGTACTGCTCCGACTCGAGGGCGTCGACGAGACGGTTCTCGCACGGAGCCACGACGGTGTGAGCGCGTTACGATCACACGCAGCCACCACGCAGGAGCCGTTCGAGCGATATATCGAGACGACCGACGGGATCGAACTCGAAAACCGCTTTTGGATCTCGAACGCCCTGCTCGTGAGTGTCGATACCGAGACGTACGACCTCGAGCGATTCGCCCGACTCGAGGGTGTTGCGGGCGTCCACGCGAATCACGAGGTTCGGCTTCCGGAGCCCGAGACTGTACCCGTGCACACGACGAGAACGGACTCGAGTGTCCAAACGACCGAGTACGAGCCGACCTCGCAGACGACGTACGGACTCGAGCAGATCAACGCACCACAGGTCTGGGACGTCTACGGGACGAAAGGTGAGGGAGTGAACGTTGCAGTTCTCGATACGGGCGTCGATCCCGATCATCCGGATATCGACATCTCACAGGAGAACTGGGCGGAGTTCGACGGTAACGGGGAGATGGTTTCGAGTGACCCACACGACAATCACGGCCACGGAACACACGTCTCCGGGACGGTGACCGGCGGTGACGCTTCTGGCGAATATATCGGCGTCGCACCGGAGGCGACGCTGCTGCACGGCAAGGTGCTCGGTGACGATGGCGGCGACACTGCGCAGGTGATGAGCGGCATGGAATGGGCAATCCAATCCGATGCTGACGTCATCAGTCTGAGCCTCGGTACTGACGAATACAGCGATCTGCTCCTCGATGGCGTTCAGAACGCCCACGACGCAGACGTACTCGTCGTTGCCGCCGCAGGGAACCTCGGTGAGGGAACGACGGGATCCCCGGCGAATTTGTACGATTCCTTCGCAGTCGGTGCCTCCGATCAGGATTCGAATATCGCGGAATTTTCGGGTGGTGAAGAGGTCATCACCGATGACGCGTGGGACGATCCGCCCGAACACTGGCCCGAGACGTACATCGTTCCCGATGTCGCCGCTCCGGGAGTGGATATCAAGAGCTCGGTTCCCGGAGGAGGCTACGACTGGATGCCTGGGACGTCGATGGCAACGCCGCACGTTTCCGGGACGGTTGCACTAATGCTCAGCGCCTCGGGTGGCAGCGCAGAACCGGAAACGATCCTGGAGAGTCTCGAGGCGAGCGCTTGGAAACCCGACGGAGAACCTGACGCCCAAGACGTTCGGTACGGCCACGGGATCATCGACGCCTACGCGGCGACCGAACTCGCTGTTGCCAACAGCGCCATCGCAGGAACCGTCACCGACGGCGAAGGAACTCCGATCGAGGACGGAACGGTCACGTCTGCGGACGGGATACGCACGATGACCGACGAGAACGGGGCCTACGAACTTTACGCAGTGCCCGGTGAGCAGACCGTAACCGTCGACGCGTTCGGATACGTCGCCGATCAGGAAACGGTCAGCGTCGTGGAGAACGAGGTGACGACCCACGACGTCACCCTCGAGGCGGGCCTCGATGCAGCCGTCTTCGCGGATCAATATCACATTGCGGAAGGCGGTGACGAGATCAGGACTTCGATCGAAGTGGCCCAGCTCGAGGAGTTTATCGTCGAACTCGAGGGAACCTACGACGAGTCGGACGCCACTCTCACCGTCGATGGGGTCGAACGGGAGTTCGGAGAATCGATCGCGTTCGACACGCACAGCGGTCTCGTCACGGTCACCGTCGACACGACTCCGGACACGAGCGGCGAGCTCTCACTCAATCATACGTTCAGTGCAGGGGACGACGAGAAGATCCTCGATACGGGCCCCACCTCGGTGTACGAGGAGGTGACACGTATCGGCATCGTCGACGACGGGAGTTACGGCGAAGAGATCTCCGAGGTACTCGAAGCAGCGGTTCCCGAGAACACTGACGTTCGAGTCATCAGTTCTGATACAGCACTCGACGCGACCGATTACGATTCGTACGTCGTCCAGAACATCGACGAAACCAACGCCGAAGCGTTCGTCTCGCAGACCGAACCGTCGGACGTCGGCGTCGTCTATCTCGACCAGTGGGGACCCGATGCGAACGGAATACCGGTCTTTGCTGCGGAAACTGGTGATCCGACAGGCTGGAACGAGAACATTAACGAAGCACCGCCAGTCTACTACGAAGTCGAATCGACTCACCCGATCGTCGAGGGAATGGACCGGGGAGATCGATTCGATATCCACGACGAACCAGTTGGAGATCATACCTGGTTCGAGGGGACGTCGTTCACCGTGATCGCGTCGGTCGGCGATCAATACGAGGGGATCGCCGGCCCCGCTCTCGCCGTTGACGAGGAGACGAACACCGTTCTCGCATCGTCGCTCGGTCGAACGCAGTTCGTCAGCAACGACTTCTACACCAACGAAGCAGATGCCGTACTCACGAACGCCGTCGATTACGTGACCGACCGCGCCGAGTCCGAGACCGAGTCAGCAGCGTTCTACGGCACCGCCACGGTCGCCGGCGAACCGGCACCCAACGGCGCGACCGTCACCGCCGTCGTCGACGGCGAACCGCGGGCCACGACGACCGTCACGAGCGGCGAGTACGGTACTTCGTCCGATCCCTTCCTCGTCGACGGGGCCAACGAAGACGACGGAAAGACGATCACCTTCACCGTCGACGACATGGCCGTCGAAGAAACTGCCACGTGGACGGCCGGCACTGTCGAGGAACTCGACCTCACCGTTCCCGGCGGCGACCTCAAGGGAACTATCGTGGACGATATCCACACTGAACCGATCGCGGATGCGACGGTGGTCCTCCAGGATAGTGACGGCGCCGTAGTCAGCCAAACGACGACGACCGCTGCGGGGACCTACACGTTCGCAGACCTCACCCCTGGCGAGTACACCGTCGACGTCACGGCCGACGGATACGCTCCCGGTACGTCGACGGCGACGCTCGAGTCGAACGCAACCGAGACGGTCGACGTCACACTCGAGTACGAGAGTGCGTTCTTCCACCTCGCCGACCTCGAAGCCCCCGAGAGTGTCGATCAGGGTGAGTCGGTCGTGGTGAACGCGGCGGTCGAGAACGTCGGGGCGGAAGCCGGCGTACAGGACGTCACGCTCGAGGTCGACGGAGAGTCGATCGAGGACGACCCGCTCGAACTGAATCCTGCAGAGACCGAGACGGTGAGCCTCGAGTGGCCGACCAACGAGGACCACCTCGATTCCTACGCCATCACCGTTAGAACGGCAGACGACGAGCGAACGGTCTCGGTCGTCGTCCGCCCACCGGATGGACCGCCACCGATCGGCACCAGTGACAACCCACCACAGGACACGACCGGTGACGGCCTGTACGACGATCTCAACGGTGACGGAGCGCTGACCGTCTCCGACGTACAGGTCCTCTACGACAATCGCGATTCAGAGGTGGTACAGGATCACGCGTACGCGTTCGACTTCGCTGGGAACGGCACAGTCGGCGTTTCCGACGTGCAAGCACTCTACGTGCAATTGACGGAGGCCTGAG
Organism: Natronoglomus mannanivorans; assembly: GCA_025517485.1. Taxonomy (GTDB): domain Archaea; phylum Halobacteriota; class Halobacteria; order Halobacteriales; family Natrialbaceae; genus Halomontanus; species Halomontanus mannanivorans. The sequence continues at coordinate 4,254 of JAOPKB010000005.1, forward strand.
CGATGATACGAACGAACGATCGCTCGAGACGACACACCCGACCGCGACTCCGATGGCGATACGCTCTCGTTCTCGCACTCGTCGTGATCGGTCTCCTATTCGGGGTCGCGGCTCTCACAGCGGCGCAGGTCGGCGCCGCCACTGCGGTCGCCGACGCGACCGATTCGAGCGTCGACGTCACGATACTCGAATCCCAGTCGGTCCAGGCCGGGACGACGACGAACGCGACGGTCGTCGCCGAAGGCGCCGAAAACGGGATCAGCACGTACGAAGTAACCGTAACCTCGAGTGACGCGTCCGTCGCCACGCTCGATGACGTCGAGGTTCACGCTGGCGACGGGGACAACGCCCCGCTCACGGAGGTCGAACGGGCGGACGACGGCTCGGAGCTCACGGTTACCGTCGCGTTGCTGGACGCGACACACGAGCCGGCCGACGAGATCGAACTCTTCGACGTGGCGGTGGCCGGGCAGGCCGTCGGCGAGGCAGACCTCGATGTCGTCGCGGTCCGCGAACTGACGGATCTCGACGTCGACGAGTACGACGTCGGCCACCGTGGTGGAGCCGCCGTGACGGTGACCGACCTCGAGGGAGCGTTCGCAGTGACGGGACCAGAACAGATCGACGAGGGACAGGACGTGAACGCGACCGTCTCGATGACCGGTGCCGACGGCGGTCTCAGCGCCTATGAGTTCACACTCGCGGCCAACGAGAGCGACGTGGTAACCCTGCACAACGTCTCGGTCCACGCCGAGGGTGCGGACGGACCGATGGTTGCCACCGACGTCAGCGAGAACGGATCGACGATGACGGTTACGGTCGCGTTGCTCGACGCCGTTCACGAGCCAGCGGCCGAAATCGATCTTCTCGACGTCACGCTCACCGGCCAGACCGAGGGAACTGTCGAACTCGCAGTCACCGACGTTGGCGACGTGGCCTCTCTCGACCACCGCCAGTACGTCGTCGAGAACGCCGACGGACTGGTCGTCGACGTCGCCGGCGCCCCCGGCGGCGGATTCCTCCCGCCGCCTGCACCCGAGGACGCCAGCGAGAGTGAGGGCGAGGGTGACGACCCGGCAGCCTTCGAACTCGGCGCGATCGACGTTCCCGACGAGGTCGTCGCCGGTGAGAACGTCTCGGTCGGCGTCCCGGTCGAGAACGTCGGCGGGGACGCCGGAACGGTAACTGGTTCCGTCTCACTCGACGGGACCGTTTACGAGACAGCGGCCGTCGAAATCGACGGTGGATCGACGGACGTCGTCGCCGTCGACGTGACGGCGCCCGCGACCCCGGACGAGTACGAACTCGTCGTTCAGATAGCCGACGACGAGTCCGTGACCACGCTGACGGTCGTCGAAGCTGAGGTGGACGACTCGGCAGACGACGGCGAATCGACGGATGCGTCCACTGATTCGCCGACAGACGACGAGAGTGGGTCGGAATCCGGCGACGACGACATGGCTGGGTTCGGTATCATCGCCGCGCTGGGAGCGATCCTCGCGATCGGACTCTCTCTCCGCCAGCGTCGAGGTGCGTAGTCGCCGTTCGACCGAGTCTCGAGTGGTCGATAACCGATTCCGAGTCGGAGTGTGGCCCAGTCTGGGTCTGTCGGGACACCACAGCCAGTCCGACACACTGCCATTAGTATTGGAAACATCTGACAGCACGGTCCGAGAGCCGCGTGGACACCCGAATGTCGAGACTCCGATCGAAACCGTTCGAGACACTCGAGAGTGCCCAAAAACGAAATGTTCTCCGGACGTCCGAAATAAGTTTCCAGTACCGACGACGAATCATACGCTGTGAATGAAACGACAACGAGGAGAGAGGACCGGGTTTTATGCGGGTGTTTGACATAGAGAGGAGAGATGGCGTCTCACGGGATGGACCGACGGACGATCTCGAGACGGGGCCAGCTCACGGTCCCCGAGTCCCTCGAGTCGGATAGCATCGTGACTGTCGACGAGCCGGCCGTCTGGGGAACCCACGAGGACGGCACGGTAGCCGTCCTCAGCCGTACTCGAGACGTGATCGACACGCACCCCGAACTGACGGTTGCCGGGACGTCGGTACCGGACGCGACGGGAACCGTCGCGGTTCCGGTGCCCGTCTTCGAGACGGTGGCGGGAATCGAACCTCGAGAGACGGTCGTGTTCGTCTCCACGCAGGCGTTGCGTGCTCGAGGGGCGGTCGCCGTCGTTTCCGAACGTCAGTTTGTGGGGGAATCGAAGCCAGTGACGTCGCTGGCACGTCTGGAGCAAGTAGACGGTTCTTGAATTGTACTGACGAACCGAAATGAATGAGCAGAAACTGTCGCCGAACCGTTAATAGAAAGAGAAGCACCCTCACGGCGGCGATGGGTAGGTTCTAACGGTCGGTAGTATCTCCTGCACCGTTGTTCGGTCAGAGAGTTATCATCGACCACGTCCGGGTTTACCGGAACGACCGCGTCCGGGTTTACCGGAACGACCACGTCCGGGTTTACCAGAACGACCGCGTCCGGGTTTACCAGAACGACCGCGTCCGGGTTTACCAGAACGACCACGTCCGGGTTTGTTGGTCCCGTTCTCTCCGACGACCTCGAAGGGACGCATCATATCGTGTTCTTCGTGTTCGAGAACGTGACAGTGGAACGGGAATTTTCCGGGGAAGTCCCCGAACTGCACGGCGATTCGGACGGTTTCGCCCGGATCGACCCGGACGACGTCTTTGCCACCTCGTTCGTTCGGGAGGGGGCCCGTCGGGTGGTCCATGTCACCCTCGTCCATGCCGTCTTCCATGCCGTCCATCTCGTCGTGGTCGTCGTGACGTTCGCGATCGATGACCCTGAACTCGACGAGGTGGAGGTGAATGGGATGGGTATGATGGTCGTCGTTTACGAGTTCCCAGATCTCGGTCGATCCGAGTTTCGGTTTGATGTCGACGGAGTCACCCCAGTGTTTGTCGTTCAGCGTGTGAACCATGAGTCCGTGCTCGTCCTCGCCCATTCCCATAGTGATCTCCCGTGTTATCTCCGCGTCGTCCGGGTCTGGCCCGTTGCGGTCCGGAAGCGTCAACTCGGTCGGGTCGGCGCTGGTGTCCGGCCGCTCGACTTCGTCAGCCACCTGGATCTGCATGATCTCGGGGAGTTGTGGATGGTCCACGTCGCCATGGCCCATACCGTCGTCGTGGTCCATACCGTCATCATGGTCCATGCCATCGTCGTGGTCCATGCCATCGTCGTGGTCCATGCCATCGTCGTGGTCCATGCCATCGTCGTGGTCCATGCCATCGTCGTGGTCCATACCGTCATCATGGTCCATGCCATCGTCGTGGTCCATACCGTCATCATGGTCCATGCCATCGTCGTGGTCCATGCCATCGTCGTGGTCCATGCCATCGTCGTCACCGTGGCCGCCATGGTCCATATCCATGCCACCCGCGTACGGGAACTCGGCATCGTTGGTGAGGGTGAACGTCTCGCCGGCGTACTCGGAGAAGTCGACGATAACGTCCGCTCGCTCGAACGGAGACATCACAAGCGAATGGAGGTCTCCACCGTGACCGATCGAGACGACCTCCTCGAGGAACCCGTGACCGGGTGAGATCTGATAGAGGGTTGGAACGTCTTCGTCACCGTGATCGTGACCGTGATCATGTCCGTCCTCCCCATCGTGTTCGTGTCCGTCCTCCCCATCGTGTTCGTGTCCGTCCTCGTCCTCGAGCTCCGAGGCGAGTCCGAGATCGAACGTCCGCGCGTTCGAGGCGTTGATGATTCGGAAACGGTACTTTCGGGGTTCGACCTCGAGAGTGGGCCACGCAGCCCCGTTGACGGTTGCGACGTCGCCGCTGACGTCCGCCATGAACTCGTCTGGATACTGGAGTGAACCGTCCTCGTCGAACGATCGATCCGCCAGAACGAGCGGGATGTCGTACTCGCCGTCCGGCAGGTTCAGTCGCTTTTCCTCCGGACTTCGGATGTAGTAGGGACCGACCAGCCCAGCGTAGTTGTTGAGTCGGGTCAGCCCTCGTGTGTGATCGTGATACGTCGACGTTAGCCGAGACTGACGGTTCGGAAGCACCTGAACGTCCCTGGCGCGTCGAGGACCCTCGACCCCGTCGGGGGAGATCCACATGTCGGCCTGGCCGTCGCTCTCGGGCGGGACGTTGAGTCCGTGAAAGTGAGTGGAGTTGCGCACTTCCGGGACTTCACCGTCGTAGCCGACGTAGTTCTCTGGTGTGGTCCCGTCGATACGCTCGTCGACCTCGAACAGGTGATCGTCCGGAAGCTGGCTGATGTCGACTTCGACCGCCAGCGGCTTTCCGCGCCGACCCGCGATGATCGGGCCTGGGAACTGGCCGTCGAATCCCCAGATCGTGGTGTCGTCGAGATTCGGATGGAAACTGTGCTCGGCCTCCTGAATCTTGACTTCGTGATAATCGACACCCCCTCGTCTGCTATCGGGTTCTCGCTCCTCTGGAATCGGCAGCGATTGGACGTACTTCTCGAGTTCGGGAGACGATCCCTCCTCCATGGTCACCGCACCTGATACCCCCATGACTCCGAGAAGGCTAGCCGTTCCCCCTGCGGCTAACAGCTTCCTTCTCGATATATTGACAGTCATCTCAATCGGAAATTGTATCCCAATGTAATATAGTTTGGCAACAATCATATTATAACCAAATTAGAGGCACTAGAAATATATTTTAGAGAGAGTGAACACAACCATTCGGAATAGAGCAGCGGACTGCGTGGACGGTTATCTGAAGTTTCGAATAGTACATGATCCCATACGATTCGTCAACTACTGCCTTCCGCTCGTGAAGTAGACACCACACTCTAGTCTACGAAACACGACACGAGCCAGACGGATGTGGGATTCGGACAATTCCTGTAACAGGTTCGACATACGAGTGACGTGAATGGTTCGATTAAAATCCCTAATAGAAGACGTAAATCGGAACCCACCGAACAAGTCTGAAGAAACTGCAGAGAAACATGTCACGAACCTCACGATCCCGTCTATTGACGGGTAATTATTTAATCCAGTACTGTATTGACTCCAGCAAAGATGAGGGATGGTTTTTCAGCGTCACCGATCACGGCGCTACGGGGGAGTTTTTCGAGGAAACTGGGTGTGCTGTTCTTGTGTATCCTACTGCTTATCGCAGCAGTTGGGGGGATCATCTACGTTCAGACCGGAACAGCGCTCGAGGAGAGTACCAAAGAGGAGATGACACAGTCGACGACGCTTCAGGCGAACACCGTCGGCGAGTGGGTCGACCGGACTCGAGAGAACACGCGATACATCTCGGAGTCGGGTCCTGTCGCCAGTGGGGACCTCACGGAAATCGAGTCGTATCTCCGGTCCGAACACCAGGATGCCGCTGCCTCCGTCGCGGGAATTCACTACTACGATACGGGAGAACAGACGGTCCTCGCGAGCACGGATGGAAGCGCGACCAACGCCGACTATCGAGACGCCGACGTCGAGTGGGCGGCTGAGGGTCTCTCCTTCGAGAACTCGCGTCAAACGCGAGTGACTCACCCGTACGTGGATCCGACGACGGAGACGAACTCCGTCGCGTTCGTCAGTCAGGTTCCGGACGAATCCGACCGGGCGATCGTTCTGGTCGTCGATCTCGAAACGCAAGTCGAGAGACTCGAACGGCCCTCCGCGACGGACGGTTCGTTCACGCACATCGTCGACGACCGGGGGACGGTCGTGATGAGCCACCGGGACGAGATTAATACCCAGAACATGGGTCCAGAAGACGAGTACGGCGTCGGTTCGATGGCCGTCGAAATGGGACTCATGGGCGAGACGGATTACATGGAAATGGTGATGGGTGGTGAAACGATGACGATGGGGTACGCCCCGATTCCGGGAACGGACTGGGTCATCATGACTCACGTCCCCGCGGACGCAGCCTACGCGCTTCAGGACGACATCACCCAGTCCGTGTTCGCGCTGGTGGTTCTCTCGATGCTCGGACTCGGCGTCGTCGGCGTCGTGATCGGGCGTAACACGACCCGACCGATCACGCAATTGGCCGAGCGCGCGTCGGAACTCGAGTCGGGGAACCTCGATGCGGAACTGGAGACCAGTCGGACCGACGAGATCGGCCAGCTGTACGGGGCGTTCGACAACATGCGCGTCTCGCTTCGCGAACAGATCCAGGAGGTAGAGGAGGCGCGAAACCGAACCGAGTACATCAACGACCACCTCGAGGAGAAAGCGGCGGAGTACTCGGACGTGATGCAAGCGTGTGGTGATGGCGATCTCACCCAGCGGATGGATCCCGAGAGTCAGAACGAGGCGATGTCCGAAATCGCCGTCGAGTTCAACCGGATGACCGCGGAGATCGAAGAGACCGTCGATCAACTGTCCCGGTTCGCCGGCGAAGTCGCGGCCTCGAGTGAGGAGGTTACGGCGAGTACGGAGGAGGTTCATACGGCGAGTGTACAGATGACCGAATCGATCGAGGAGATCTCCGCCGGTGCCGAGCAACAAAACGAGAGTTTACAGGAGGTCAACCAGGAGATGAACAATCTCTCGACGACGACTGAGCAGATCGCCGCCTCGTCGAACAACGTCGCCGACCTCGCCGAACGAACCGCAGAGACCGGGAGGGCGGGTCGAGAAGTCGCGAACGAGGCGATCGAGGGGATGAACGAGGTCGAGGCCGAGTCCGAACGGGCCGTCGACGCGATCGAATCGCTCGAGGCCGAAATCGCCCAGATCGACGAACTGGTCGAGTTCATCAGTGAGGTGGCCAACCAGACGAACATGCTGGCGTTGAACGCCAACATCGAAGCCACTCGCTCGGACGAGTCCGAACAGGGTTTCTCCGTCGTCGCATCCGAGGTCAAAGACCTCGCAGCGGAGACCAAAAGCGCCGCCGAAGACATCGAGGAACGGATCGAGATCATCAAAGCGGAGACCGACCAAACGACTGACGAAGTCAGACGCACGAGCGAGCGGATCTCCCATTACCGAGATGCGATCGAGAACACCGTCGACGCGCTCGAGGAAATCTCGGCGTACGCCACCGAAACGAGCGAAGGCGTTCAAGAGATTTCCGCGGCGACCGAACAGCAGTCGGCCTCGACCCAGGAGGTCGTCTCGATGGTCGATCAGGCGACGACGATTTCCGAGGAAACTACCGCCGAGGCCGAAACCGTCGTTGCCGCCGGTGAAGAACAGACCACCGCACTCACGGAAGTCTCCCAGTCGATCAGTAATCTCTCCCAACAGGCGTCGACGCTCTCCTCGAGGCTCGACGAATTCGAGACCGACGCCGACGTCGATACCGATTCGAACCAAACGACCATAGCCAGTTCAGACGGCCCTGACTCGGAATCGAGCGATCGACCGGAACAGTCCTCTGAGGATGCTGCGACGTCGTCCTCGCGCGACGCTGCGGAGGTGTTCTCGACTATCGATCGGGACGGTCCACCGTCGGAAGCTGACGACCGTCAAGCGGAGCGACGGGATCGCTCGACCGAACAGTAATCCGCGTGTCCGGATACCGTTTCTCTGTGTACCGATCGCTATTGCCTGATTTCTGATCGAGATCCTCCTGTCGACGGTGAGGTTCTCCTCGCCACTTCATCAAGCGTTTCGGGGTCAGATATCGAGACACCCGGCCTGCTCCGTCTGCCGACGGAGACACCCGTGACCGAAAACCGGCACGAAACGACCACTCGAGTGAGACTCGGCGTGGTCGGCCGCCGGTCCGCTCAGTTCGTCTCGCCGTCTTCGTCGCCATCGGAGCGAGCGAAGGCGCCGTTCGGGTCACGAATCAACGACTCGAAATCGTCGACCGCGTCGTACTGATCTCGGTAGACGAGCGCCGACTTTCCCAGCGACGTTATCTCGTACAATCCCGATCGATCTGCCGGCCCGATCTTCCTGACGAGGCCGTAATCCTCGAGAACCGGCAGCCGTGTGTTGATGTTCTTTCGGCTCTTTTCGGTATGCGTAGCCAGATTCGACGCGACGTTTCGACCGTGTTCCTCGAGCGCCTCGAGGATACGGAAATCCGTCGGCTGTCTCAATCTCACTGTGTCATCCCCCAGTAGAGTATACATCTCCCAGTAACTATCACTTGTGGCCATTATCGGGTACCGAGGATATCGTCGTCCGACGCTCGTGTGATGACAACCTCGAACGAAATTCCTGCTACGGACTGGTAGATGTCAACCTGTCAAGAGTTACTGAAACGACCGTCCCACGCGGGTAGTTGTCGTCGAAGACGAGTTCACCGCCGAACTCCTCGAGGACGGTCGTGACGAGGTAGAGTCCCGCACCCATCACCGACTCGCCGTCGGATCTGGCCTCGGGGTCGGCGAGGAGCGCCTTCTGTGAGTCGGGGATCCCGACGCCGTCGTCTGCGATGTTCACCGTCACGCGATCGCTCGTCAGTTCCACGGTGACGGTCACCTCGGCTCTGGCGCGGTCGGTGTGGACGGCGGCGTTCGAGAGGAGGTGTTTGAACACCGAACCGAGCATCGGTGATGCGGCGACGGTCACCGGCTGGTCCACCGAGCCGAGCCGTTCGACGGTGACGTCGACGGCATCGTCCCGTCGGAGGCGCTCGATCTCCGCGTCGAGAATGGCCGTCAGATCACACGACTCGAGGTGGACCTCGGGGTCGCCATCGAGGACGTCCATCAGTTCCGCAGCGGTGTCGGTGAGTTCGAGTGCGTGATGAGAGGCGTCTAACAGCCACTCGAGTGCCTGCCTGTCGGCCGGATCGACTCGGTCGCGGAGCTGATCGCCCCAGCCGACGATCATGCTGACGTCGTTTCGGATGTCCGTCCGGACGATCCGATTCAACAGCGTGAGCCGGTGGTTTCGATCGACGAGTTCGCGCTGCGTGCCAGCCCGTTCGATCGCGTACCGAAGCGTTCGGAACAGCAAATCGCCGGTGATCGTTCCCTTGACGAGGTAGTCCTGTGCGCCACTGCGGATCGCTTCGGCACCGATGTCGCCGCCGTCCTGACCGGTCAGGACGACGATTGGGACCGTCGGTGCCCGTTCGACCATCGACTCGACCGTCTCGAGGCCGGCGCTATCTGGAAGCAACAGATCGAGGAGGACGACGTCCGGTGGGCCGGTTCCGATTCGGTCGGTCGCGTCGGCGAGCCGATCGACGTGGTCGATCGATCGAATCTCGATCAGTCGGTCGCTGCCCTGTGCACGCTGGGTCGACTGGTGTTCGTGGATCAACCGTTCGACGAATCGGGCGTCGTCCGCGTTGTCCTCGACGAGCAACAGTTCGACGTCGGTCGAGGAACACATGTACAGATCATCTCGAGTGGAGTGTGCTATTTGTTACGGTCTCTCACCGAGGGTCGGTCGCGAAGAGCGCTCGCGTGGAGAGCGGTCCACCGATCGGGCCGATCCGACCGTCTCGACCCCGAACAGCTATACTATCCCGCCAGCGAAGTCACCACATGACTGATCGCGAGGTCGACGTTCCGCCGTCGAAGCGAGTCGCCCTCGATGCACTGTCGTTGCTCTCGAACAAGTGGCATCCAGTGGTCGTGGTCGTCCTGTGCCAGCGCGGTCCGTTGGGCTTCAACGCCCTCCTCGAAGCGATCCCCGACGTCTCCGGCAAAGTGCTGTCGGCGGCACTCGAGGCGTTACAAAACGCCGGACTGGTCGAGCGAACGGTCGTCAGCGAGTCGCCGCTTCGAGTCGAGTACGACCTCACCGAGGCCGGCAGCGAGATGGACGCCGTCTTCGAGGCACTCTCGACGTGGGGCCAGCGCCACCTCGAGACGGCGACCCCGACGATCCTGCTCGCGGACGCCGATCGTCGGATTACGGCCATGTACGGGGAGTGGCTGGCCGACCGCTACACGACCGTGCGCGCACACAACGGCGAGGAACTCGAGGCGCGACTCGACGGCGACGTCGATGTCGTCGTCTACGACGAGGGACTCCCGGGAGTCGACTCCGGTGAACTCCTCGGGGCCGTCAGAGACGACTGTCGCACCGTCGCGCTGGTCGGCGACCGTCCCGGGTTCGACCTGCTCTCGCTCACGTTCGACGACGTCCGTCGCAAACCGATCGTTCGCGAGACCGCACTCGACGCCATCGACGCCCAGCTCCGACGACGCGGCGAGTCCCCCGAGCGACGCGAACGAGCGTCGCTGGCGGCCAGACGGTCGTTGCTCGAGTCCGTCTATTCACGCGAGCACCTGGAAGGGGTCGAGGCCTACGCCGAACTCCGTCGACGGATGAAGACGCTCGACGACCGCCTCGAAGCGTAGCTCCTCAGGTCGATCTCGACCACACGTCCGACCGTCCGTTGGAGACCACACGTCCGACCGTCCGTTGGAGTCCTCGCTCAGTGGGGCTGCTGTCGAACAGCGCGTGATGTGGCCTCGAGTTCGGCGATGCTGATGGGGTCTCTGTCTCGGAATCACAACGGAACTCGGTCCACCTCGAGGACGTCGGCGATCGACGCGACGAGCTGGACGGACAGATGCTGTCGACGCTGTCGGCCCCGTTACCCGTCCGTCTCGAGGACGTACAGCCGTTGACGAGCGTCCTGCACGTAGAATCGTTCGCTCACGAGGCCGTCTCTTTCGAGTTCCGATAGCGCGTTACTGACGGTCGGCCGTGCGAGATTCGTCTGTTCGACGAGTTGTTTCTGGGTGAGCGGTCCTTCGTACTCGAGCGTTTTGTACACCAGTTTCACGCTCGGTGGCGATCCGTCGATCGACGGCGGCTGGTCGGCGGTCGGTGAGCGATGGGCTCCGGTACACACGATCTCTGGTCCCTCGGGTTGGCCCTTTCACGCTCGGGTAGTTAATCATTGTTCACCGACTTCGACAGATCGGGGGTGAGGGCTCCTCGAGCTTCGAATCGGAGATCGACGACCGAGAACGGGCGAGCGAGAATCGACGACCGACAATCGACGGTCGGCGGTCTCCCCCCGCGGTCCGAAACGAGGATTTACTTCGGGTAAACCCCTTAAATAGCCTCTTCAGCCTTCCCCTCCGTAAGGGGGTTGCCCCTTCTCGACGGGTTATAAACGCGGAGACCGGAAGGCCGGGGAACGACATGGCTCCCGACAAACACGGCGGATTCGAAGACGTTCGCGAGAACGTCGACGGCCATCCGATGATGAACCTCTTCAGATACGCCACGCCTTACTGGCGGGCGCTCTCGGTCGGGACCGTCTCGGCGGTCATCAACCGGGCGCTCCGACTGCTCCCGGCGCTGCTCGTCGCGGCCGCACTCGACCGAGTCATCGAAGCGCCGGGCGAACCAGCGGAGCTGGCCCAACTCGGGCTGGTCACGAACGAGGTCATCGCACAGGAAGCGACCGAGGCCCGGCTCGCGCTCTTGCAGTCACTGGTCGTCATCGGAATCGTCGGCTACAGCTTACAGGCGCTCGGTCACTTCGCCTCGCGATACTTCTTCCAGACGACCGCCCAGAAGGTCCAACACGACCTTCGACACGACACGTACAACCACATGCAGCGGCTCTCGATGGAGTTCTACAACGACCACGAGACCGGTGGGATGATGGCGATTCTCAACAGCGACATCAACCGCCTCGAGCAGTTCTTCAACACCGAGATCCGCCAGATCATCCGCGCGATCGTCATCTTCTCGCTCGTCGGGGCGTACCTGCTGTTGAAGGCACCCGAATTCGCGCCGTTGATCCTGATCCCGATGATACTGATTGCGCTGGCGACTGGCAAGTTCATCACGTGGATCGAACCCAAGTACAAGCGTATCCGCGAACTGGTCGCCGAGTTGAACACGCAGCTGGCGAACAACCTCGGCGGCGCTGCGATCATCAAGACCTTCGACCGTTACGACGTCGAGAGCAAGCGGGTCGACGACCGGAGCATGGACTACCGCAACGAGAAGATCTCGGCGATCAGGATCCGGCGCGTGTTCTTCTCCTCGCTCCGGCTGTTCGTCGGCCTGATGTTCGTCACCGTCCTCTTCTTCGGCGGTCGGTCGGTCGTCGCCGGCACGCTCACCGCCGGTACCTTCGTCGTCTTCTTCATGTACCTGCGCGAACTCGACGGCCCGATGACCCGGATCGGGAAGACTGCGAACAAGTGGCAGAAGACGATGTCGAGCGCCGAACGCGTCTTCGGCATTCTCGGAACCCAGCCGTCGATCGACGCCCCCGAAGACGGCGTGGACCCGGACGATATCGACGGGCGGATCGACGTCGACGACGTCAGATTCAGCTATTCGGGCGTCGACGACGAGGTCCTCACCGGCGTCGACCTCTCGGTCCCCGCCGGGAAAACGATCGGCCTGGCCGGGACCAGCGGTTCGGGGAAGTCGACGCTACTCAAGTTGTTGCCGCGACTCCACGACGTCAACGACGGCGCCGTCGAGATCGACGGCATCGACGTCCGCGAGTACGACCTCGAGGGGCTTCGAGACGAGATCGGCGTCGTCGAACAGGACCCGTACATGTTCTCCGGCACGATCCGCCAGAACATCGCCTACGGCGACCGAGAGCTGTTCTGGGCGGTTCTCGAGGGCGGGGGTGATAGTGATAGTGACGATGGTGGTGTTTCCAGAGAGAACCAGCGCCGAATCGAGCAGGCCGCTCGAGACGCCGGCGCTCACGAGTTCATCTGCGACCTCCCCGAGGGATACGATACGCAGGTCGGTGAGCGTGGCGTCAAGCTCTCGGGCGGGCAGCGTCAGCGCCTCTCGATCGCACGGACGCTGCTCAACGACCCGTCGATCGTCATCCTCGACGAGGCGACCAGCGACGTCGACACCGAGACGGAAGAGCTCATCCAGGAGAACCTCGATCGCATCTGCAACGACCGGACGGCGTTCATCATCGCCCACCGTCTGTCGACGATCCGCGACGCGGATCGGATCGTCGTCATGGACGAGGGAGAGATCATCGAGACGGGCACCCACGACGACCTCGTCGACACCGAAGGCACCTACGCGGATCTGTGGGCCTCCCAGAGTGACATGACTACCACGGGATCGGTCGCGGACTAGGACTCCCTGTGACCAGGTAACCGAGTCACTCGAGGACGACAACGAGGACGTAGCCGGTTCCGTCCCGGCTTCGAGGAACTCTCCACAGACGCCGTCTCGAGACGTGAACCACGCTCGGATCCCGACCGCGTTCTTCGAAATTCGAACGTGAACGCTCGAGCACGAGAGACTGACTGTGATAGTGATACCAACCGAAAACGGGATCCGAACTGCCGACGATATGCAATCACAACAGCATGACCGCCGGATTCTCGGTCGACTCGCGCCTCGTCGAGTCGGTCAGCGAACTGGTCGTCGGGGACGGCTTGTACGCCGAGTCGTCTGATTCAGCGTACTGGGTCACCGAGATCACTCCGAAGCAAATCTCCCTCGAGAGTATCGACGACGCACCCTGTACGTGGCAGCGAGACACGTTGAACGCATCGTTCGAATCGAACAGCTGGGTTCGTCAATCCCGCGTGGCCCTCGAGAGGACCGACTCGAAGTGAGTCTCGGTCGTTCGAGGACGTCCGAACCGTCGATCCGTTCGATCTCCGGGCGGACCGTGGTGGCTACGGGTCCGTATCGACGAGTTCCGCCTGTCCGTGAGTTTCGTCGACAGAGGTGACGCGGACCATCGCCTCGATCGTCGCGACCTCCGCTTCGAGGAAGAGGACGAACCCGCCATCGGTCTTGCAGACGAGCGTCCCGTCGTGTTTCTCGTCGACGATATCGACGACGACCTCGTCACCCGGTTCGGGTTTCCCGCCCAGGGATTCGCCACACCGCCAACAGTCGGCGTCGTACTCCGGCGATCCTTCGGGAGCGTTGCTCGCCCCGCATCTCGGCGTGTCACACTTGATGAACGAGTCGTGCTGGCCCGGTTGATATCGTCCCACACCCTCACGACTGCACTGCCGAGTAAAAGGATGGCGCTCCGGACTCGAGTCGCTTGACGTTGGTTCGGTCGACGAAATCGATTCCAAACGTCCTCGCGCTCGCAACGGACTGGCGATCGCGTCTTGTCTCTCTCCCTGTACCGCTCAGTCGTCTCCGACCCCGATTTCGGTTTCGACGATGTTGATCACGTACGTGTTCGAGGCGGTGTTCGCCGTTCCGTGATCGTCCGGTGGGTTGACCGTGAGTTCGTCGTCGGCGCTTCCCTCGAACAAGTAGATCACGTAACCGAACGGTTCTTCACAGGTCTCTTCGGGTGCACAGTCGCCACCCTCGAACTGGACGACGATAATCGCCTGTCCACTCTCGAGATCGAATGTCCCACCGCTCGCGAGACCTCGATCCTGGAGCGTTCCCTCGAAGTCGTCCTGCCACCACCCTTTGTCGTCTCCGAGATAGTGGGCTTGGGGGACGGTATCGCCGTCGGTGTAGACGCCGTAATCGTGGACGCTGGTCGTTTTGTCGACCTCGGTGACGCTGTCTTCATCGCGCTCCTCGCAATCGACGTATTCGAAGTCCATTCCATCGTCGTCGGTCACCGTCGAGCCGGTCGGATCGTAGCCGTCGCAGCCGTAGGCGTCGACGCGCAAGGAGATCGTCTCATTCGGATCCAGCTCCTGCTCGTCTTCGGTGATTTCGGTGTCACCGACTGTCGTCTCGACGTCCTTGTTCTCGATGACGCGCTCACGACCGTCGGTGACGTCCTGACTAACGTTCTCGAAGATTTCCTCGAGTCCGTCCGCGTTGTCGACGTGGTGGTACTGTCCGCCGGTCAGATCGGCGACGACGGGTAGGAGATCCTCGTCGATTTCGTCGCCGAGTCCGATCGTGTGGATCGTGATGTTATTCTCGGCTGCTCGTTCCGCCTGATCGAGCGTCATGTCGTCGAGCGTTTCTTTTGGCGGCGAGCCGCCTGCATCGTTTTCGCCGTCACTCAGGAGGACGATGACTCGTTCTGCGTTTTCCTCATCGCGATACTCCTGCTCGTCGAGAGCAAGATCGATACCGGCAGAGATGTTCGTTGCACCGTCTGCGTTAGCCTCTACACTCTCGTTGACGGCCGCGAAATTTCCATCGAGTGGATGTAGCTCTTCCGCCGCGTGATCGAACTCGACGACGCCAGCTCGATCTCCAATCGACTCGTTCATCTGACCGATAAAGTTTTTCGCCGCATCGACTCGCAATCCGTCGGGATCGTTTCCAGAAGATCCAATGAGACACTCATCAAAAACTGGAAGGTAACACGAGTCGTCCATCGAACCGGACCGGTCCAGCACGAACGTGACGTCGAGCGGCTTCCTGATCGTCGAGGTGTTCTCGACCACGTGATCCTGCGCGACCTGCTGGTCGACGACCGAGAGCGTCGCAGCATCGAACTCGCTCGGGTCGATCTCGTCTCCGACGATGTTTACTTCGACGTCTCCGTTCGACGTGTCGAGTAACGCGTGGGTCCGCAGCGACTCATCGAAGGTAATCGAATAATCGCTAGGCGAACCTGAACCGCCATTACCGGACAGTACCAACGGGCCGACAACCGTCCCAGTAACGCTGACCCCGTCGTCGAGTTTTACGTCCGAACCGCCGGCACCGGGTTTGTAGACGACACCCGTGAACTCGTCCGCGATCGTCACACCCGTACCCTGTGTTCCGTAAACCCACAGCTGATCGGCGTCGTCACCGCCAGTGGACCCCGTGAACTCGAGGTCCCCACCGTCGAGAGAGAGAGTCACCCGTCCGTCGCCAACGATCGTGAGATCCTCGAGCCGTGCCCATCCGTCGGTGGTGACGCCGATGTGAACGTCGCCATCGGACGTATCGATCGTTTCGACGTCGTCCAGACTCGAGTGAGTCCCGACGTACGCGCCGGCGGTAACGGTCGATCCGTCGATCGACTCCGACCCCTCGAGTCGGTCGTGTGCCGCCTCGACATCGGAGTCGATCGACGGAATGTCGTCGACCGACTGGAGAGCAGGGATGTGCGTCGTCTCGACATCTCCCTGCCAGTTGTCGGTCCCGCCGTAATAGACGTCGCCGGTGATCGTCGGCGGATTACCGCCCCCTCCCTGTCCACGCTGGAGCGAGCGTGTCGCGACGACGTCGGCGTCGACGTGCGTGTTCGGCTGTGTCTCGAGGTCGCCGTTAGTGACGAACCAGTCTCGTTGCCCGGTGGTCGTTTGTACGACCAAATTATCGTTGTTCGGAACGGTCAGGTCCTTGCTGGAGTAGAGGCCGCCGTAGACGATCGGATCGACGTTGATGTACCCGTCGGCTGAGCGAACCTGACCCAACCGAGCGGAGACTTCGATCGAATCCGCCGTCGATTCCACGTTGTCTTCCCCGAACTCGCTCTCGAGGAAGCCGGTCCAGGCATCGTGGAAGGTCGAACCGTTGACGTACATCGTCATGCTTTCGACCGGTCGATCGCCGACACAGGCGCCGAAGTCGGCGCGGTCGGTACCGGTCCGTCTAACAGTCGTCCCGTCGGCGGTCCCCGTGACGTTGACGAGCGAGATATCGAGCAGCATCGTCTCTTCGCCGTCGATTGTCTGTCTGGAGTAGGTGATATCGGGCTCCGAAATGACTGTACTTCCGGACTCGGTCTGCTGGAATCGACCACCCGCCTGATAGCCGAAGACGGTTCCATCGACGTCACGTGAGAGGGTCCCGAGCGTCGCGCTCGCAGAACAGTCCGGCTCGTCGTTGATCATCACCTCGAGTTCCCCGTCGTCGACGACGTCGTACTTCTCGACGTCACAGGTCAGGCCTCTGTCGCCACTGAGCGTCGCTGTCGAAATGCACTGATCGACCTGCGAAATCGACAGTTTTGCGTGTTCGACGTTGGATTGTTCCTTGACTTCGTCCGACATCGAGACTCCGTAGACGAAGATGAGTGCCGACCCGAGGGCGACGATACCGACGAGCAGTATCAACCCGACGACTGGCGACAATGATCGGTTATCCCTTCCACTTTGTTGCTCTGATCTATACATATTGGAGATTGAATGGATTGAAATCATGTCTGAAACGTATATAACTTCTCATTGTTCTTAATATCCATTCGGTGAATAGAGGATATTCTTGACCACTCGCAGGATATGTACAGATATAATCAAAATAAAATAATTGAGATGGGGTTTAGTTTTGAATAGTAAGTCCCGATTCGAAGGTACCGAAAGCTCGGATGTACTCACGTCGCGTCTTTTCACCGGTTTCGGAGGGAAATCAACAACTCCAGTGTACGAACCGATCGTGTTGACGAATACATCGACTCGAGAGGAAGCCACGCGAAACCGGTTTTAAAACCGCGGTCACTGACCGAGAAAGCGAATATCGAGACCCGGTACTCGAGACCCGTACCTAGTCCGAATCGGTCACGACCGCTTCCGCATCGGCGTCCTGCAGTCGCTGTTCGGCCTCGTCGCGGTCCTCTGGGTAGCCGATGTCCATCCGCCACCCCTCGAGTGCGATCGCGTCGATCGTTCGCCCGCTCTGGATCAGCAGGTCGATCGCTTCGCTGATCTCGTATTCCCCGCGATTGGATGGCTGGACGAGTTCACACGCCGGGAAGATCGCCGGCGAGAACGTGTAGAAGCCGGTCATGACGAGGTTCGACGGCGGGTCGTCGGGTTTCTCGACGACGTCAGTGATCTCGCCGTACTTGTTCGTATCGCAGACGCCGTACCGAGAGGCGTCCTCCCACGGGACTTCCTCGACGAGGAACGCCGCGTCCGCGCGGTCTTCCTGTTGACGACGGACGACGTCCTCGAGATTGGCCTCGAA
Organism: Natronoglomus mannanivorans; assembly: GCA_025517485.1. Lineage (GTDB taxonomy): Archaea > Halobacteriota > Halobacteria > Halobacteriales > Natrialbaceae > Halomontanus > Halomontanus mannanivorans. Next base: position 21,965 of record JAOPKB010000005.1, read on the forward strand.
GACGTTGTCGCCGAGGATGAGCATGAAGTCGTCGTCGATGTGCTCTTCGACGGTCAACAGCGCGTGTGCGAGTCCCTGCTGTTCGCGCTGGTGGCAGTACGTAATCCCGACGCCCCGGTACTCGTCGCCGTAGTGTTCGATGATCTTCTCTTTGAGATAGCCGACGACGACGACGAACTCGGTCGCACCGAGGTCGACGAGTCGGTCGAGACAGTGTGTCAGAATCGGTTTCCCGTCGACTTCGACCATCCCTTTCGGTTTGTCTTCCGTCAACGGCCGAAGCCGGGTTCCCTTCCCAGCAGCGAGGACGACTGCTTTCATGTACGTTGGATACACCGTTTGCCACTATTTGTCTATTCTGGTTGTCGAGAGCCGTCGACGGACGGCCAGAAATCTACGCCCGCCGACGACCACTCCTACTCGAGGTCGGCCGACTCGGGTGCGACCTCGCGGAGCGCCGCCGCCGACTCCTCGGGGAGCGTGTTGTTGATGTAGGTTCCCGCGCCGCGTTCGCTTCCGGCGAGGTACTTCAGTTTCTCCGCGGTTCGGTAGGGCGGGTAGAACTCGAGGTGGAAGTGTGCAGCGTCCTCGTGTGAGCCGTCGGTCGGCTGCTGGTGAGTGGACATCACGTACGGGAACTCGTCGAACTCGGCGTCGAACAGCGAGTCGTAGGCGACGAGCAGGCGCTTCAAAATCGAGGCCAGGTCCCGCTGTTCGGCCGCGTCGAGGTCGTCGATCGAGGGGCGGTGGTCGTTCGCGTAGACGTGGACCTCGTAGGCGTAGCGAGCGAAGAATGGGACGACGGCGGTAAAGGAGTCGTTCTGCACGACGATTCGCTCACCGTCTCGCTGCTCGCGGTCGCAGACCGCACAGAACAGACACTCGCCCGTCTCGGCGACGTGCTCGGCACTGGACTCGAGTTCTCGCTCGATCAGCGGCGGGACGAAGGGGTAGGCGTAGATCTGGCCGTGAGGGTGCTGGAGGGTGACGCCCATCTCCTCGCCCTTGTTCTCGAACGTGAACACGTACTCGATGTCGTCTTCGCTCCCGAGTTCGCGGTAGCGATCCTGCCAGACCTGCACGAGTTTGTGAAACTGCGACACCGGTTGTTCCGAGAGCACGCCGTCGTGGTCGGACGTGAAGAGGACGACCTCACAGATTCCCGATGCGGGGCCGACTGCGAAGAGGTCGTCCTCGCCCTCACTCTCGATCGCGGGCGCCGGCGGGTTACGCTGGAGGGAGGGAAACCCGTTCTCGACGACTGCGATGTCGTAGTCGTCCTCGGTGATCGCCGTCGGGTGACCGGATTCGTGGGACGGACAGAACGGACAGTAATCTTCGGGGGGCTTGAACGTCCGTGCCTGTCGGTGAGTCGCCGTGACGGTCCACTCCTGTAAGATCGGATTCCATCGTCTCTCCGACATGTCAGGCCTCACCTTCTCCGTCGTCGGTTGTCTCGGTCGCTTCGTCGTCGAACTCGTAGTAAATAAGACGATTCCCGTTCTCGTTTTCGACTTCACGCTTCTCCATGCGCCGTCACTTCATCGGCAACGAGTAATAGTTCACGATTGTCGGTCAGTCGATGGCGAATCTCGAGGGGGTGAGTCGGTATGGCAACAATCCGATGGGATGGGGCCGTCGGCAGTGCTGGCCTCCTCAATCGGAGCGCACGTCGATGTCCGCCTCGAGGGGAACCTCGGTCGCACCGGCGGCGGGTTCGCACACGTAGATTTCGGGGTCGATCCCGGTCTCCGCTCGATAGGCGGTGCGAATCGTCTCCTCGACGTCGTCGACCGCGTCGGGGTCGACGAGACTGACCACACTACCCCCGAAGCCGGAACCGGTCATTCGAGCGCCCAGCACACCATCGTGCTCGGTGGCGAGCTCGACCACGAGATCGAGTTCGTCACAGCTCGTCTCGTAATCGTCGCGCAAGCTCTCGTGTGAGGCACACATCAACGCACCGACCGTCTCGAGGTCACCGCTTTCGAGGGCCTCGACGGCCTCTTTCACGCGCTCGTTCTCCGCGAGCACGTGTCGGCACCGTTTCCGAATGGTCTCGGGCAGGTCGTCCGCGTATTCGTCGAACAACTCGGCTGAGACGTCTCGTAGCGACGACACCGACTCGTCCGCGAGGCGATCGAACGCCTCGACACCCTCCTGGCACTGGCGAACCCGCTCGTTGTGCCCGTCCTCGACGAGGTCGTGCTGGACGCCCGTATCCACGACGAGGATCCGGGCGCGCTCCGAATCGACGGGGACGAGGTCGAACGTCTCCGACCGACAGTCCAGAAAGAGCGCGCTGTCGGCCTCGCTGAACGTCGCAGCGAACTGGTCCATGATTCCGCAGCCGACGCCAACGAACTGCGTCTCAGCTTCCCAGGCGGTCTTCGCGATTTCCTCCTTCGGGAGTCCGAGGCCGGCGATCGAGTCGATCGCAGTCGCCGCGGCGACCTCGAGTGCCGCCGAGGAACTGACACCCGCCCCGATCGGGACGTTCCCCGCGATCGCGAGGTCCATGCCACCGGGCTCGTAGCCGCGCTCGACGAGGCGGTCGAACACCCCGATGACGTAATCGGACCAGTTCGTTTCGCCGTCGCGATCACGGTCCTCGAGTGAGATCGATCGCTGCTCGTCCAGCGACAGCGAGTAGAGGTTCACCACGTCGTCGTCCCGTGGTCGCCCCACGATCACCGTTCGTCGGTCGATCGCCGCCGGAAGGACGAACCCTTCGTTGTAGTCCGTGTGGCCACCGATGAGGTTGACTCGTCCCGGTGCGGAGGCGATCCCGATCTCCTCGTCACTGTCTCCGAACTGGTCGATTAACGCCTGCTCGGCACGGCGGATATGCTCGCTCATTTAGCTATCCACAACTCCCACGAAGAGGCATATATTCGTATCGTATGTGTTCGCGAACCGATAGAAAATTGCTCGAAAGTGAGTGAATCATCGGACCGCAACGTCCGGTCGCCGTCAGGACGACCGTCGAGTCGTCGCTCGAAGGCCGAGCGTGACGAGGAGGAGTACCGCTGCGAGAATCGGGACTGCCATCACCGGCTGTGAATCGTCGCCATCGTCTGTGTCCGTTTCGGTCTCGGTCACCTGATTCGGCGTCACGACGTTCTGTTCGGTCTCCGTTTCGGTCTCGGTCTCGGTCTCGGTTTCAGTCGACTCCGAATCAGACGTCTCTTCGGTCGCCGTGCCGTCGTCGGTCGGCGTTTCTGTTTCCGTCGCGTTCTCGGAGTCCGTTTCCGTCGGCGTCTCGGTCTCGGTCACGTCGCCACCGTCGTCACCGCCGTTCGCCGGTGGTTCGGGCGTACTGGCCGACGAGGTCACCTCGAGTGAACTCCCGTGGCCCACACCGAGGATTTCCGGCTCGCCGCGGAATTCTTCGTCACCCTGTGCGACTGCGTAGACGTTGTACGACCCTTCGTCGAGATCCGAAACCGACGCCTGGTACGTTCCGTCGCCGGTCTGCTGTGCGGGGATGCGTTCTGCCGTATCCTCGTTCCAGACGGCGACTTCGACAGCGTCCGGCGCGTCACTAGCGGTCGTTTCCGAGACAGTGACGGTTACGTCGTACTCGTGATCCGGATGGAACTCCGAGGCGTGCTCAAGTGAGATGTCGTACCCGTTGATCACAACGGGGAAGGCATCGACGTAGTCACCATCGACCTCGAGAGCGAGTACATAGCTTCCAAATTCGAGTGACGATGTGTCGAATGTAACCGACCCAGAGCCAGATCCTTCCCTTGCAGCCTCTCTTTGAGTATTGCTCGTAATCAATTCGAGTGTATAATCTTCACTATCGGGAACAGTAACAGAGGCGGTCAGTGATTCACCGGGTGTGAGTTCAGCGAGTCCGGTCACAGTATAATCGTTTCCTTCGAACGATGTCGTTTGTTCTGGTGTCTCGAGTGCACCGGGAACACTTACGTCGTAATCATCACTAGTGGCGAAAGCAGTTCCTGCTGAAATAAGTGTTATCGTGAGCGTGATAGAGATGAGAACTACCAACGTAGCAGATACGATTCTCGAACCGTTCTGGATTGGGGTTTTTGTGGAGGGCATTGGTGGAGTAACTGAATATTTAATAAGGTGTATTTAGGGTTAATAGAGTTATGTCGTTTTTCAGTAGCACACTGAACACCCTCAACTTTTCTGTTGGGAAAATTAACCGTTTCGGTATAACAATACCCACTCGACATATATGATAACAAGATAATTCATCTTCTTAAGCGTCGTTGTGAAATATTCTTATCATCAGATAAACCAGCAAATTCAGCGGGCTACGCGGGTCTCGGTGGATGATGTTTCACGGGGGGAAACAAGGTATAAAGGGAAAAGAATAACTAAGTCTGGGTGAACTTCTATCCTATGTCTAGAACGATTGCCATCGTGGTGATGGTTATGCTCCTCATACTCGCTCCGGTAGCGGGGACTGCTGGGGCAACAACTTCAGCGAGTGTATCAGGGGAACAAACGATCGATGCAACCGAGAATGCATCTATTACTGTCGATCGAAGTGCAGCACTAACTCTGCGGGCGAACACGAGTGACGGTGTGACCGTTATCGAAAATCAAAATGTCGAATTCGAGCACCGTTCAGTCACTGTTGACACGTACGAAGAACTAGCGGTATTCGAGTCAGGGAATATCTCGTTCGAGTACACTGACCGTCCGGGGGCCCCACTGAACGAGGACGTGCGTTTCATCGCTGCATCCATTGACGAAGGCGGCGCAATGGACCTTTTCGAGGCGATCGATTCGTTCGATGACCGAGAAGAGGCAGTCCGTGCACTGAACGACAACGCGACATTCGAAGAGATTCACGATAGCACACTCAACGACGGAGACCTTGCTAACCCTGATATCGTATTCGAAGACGCCGAACCAGGGCAGTACGTCGTGTTCGGTGCAACCTATGACGACGATACAGGAGTAAGCGTCAACGACGGAAATCTCGTCGTTGAGGAAGAAACAACGGTCTTCGGTGTCGAAGGTCTACTCGTCCAGCACAGTCCGTCGGACGTCACCGCACCGGACGAAATCGAACCTGGTGACGATGCCGAGTTCGATATCAAAACTAACCTGACCGGTGACAACTTCGGTCACACAGTTTTGCTCTACGACGAATCGACGTTCACTGATTCGAATACGACGATCAGTTACGAAAGTGACGAGATCATTGTCAACTCCGAAATCGGTGACCTCAATGGGAATTTCACCTTCGAGGATGACCCTGAAGCAGTCGACTCGATTCTCTCGAATCTCCTGAGCCACGAGGCGTTCGACGACGTGGAGGAAGTCACTTTCACGGTTGGTGACGAAACGGTCACCCTCGAGATGGACGAAGACACGCTCGAGACTCAACTCGAGGATCTGTTGGACGAGGACTACTTCGAGGATGGTGACGAAATCTCCGTCGAACTGGGCGACATCTCCTTCGAAGTCGTCAAAGACGGTGAGACATACAGTTATACCCTTCTGGAACTCGTAGACCGTGAGAGCGGAACGTTCACCCTCGAACGAGGCGACACCGTTCTGGACGCCTCCGCAAGTACGATCGTCACGGACGAAGCTAATACGACGGTCACTGTCGAAACCCTCGAGGACTGGGACGAAACGGACTACCGCTGGGTCCACGTCGCAGTTAACGAGAGCGGTGACATGGCGACCTCAACCGGAATCATCGAAGAAGACGATGACGACGACTCGAGCGGTGGCGGTGGCGGTTGGAGCCCATCACCGACCCCACCGGGTGACGACGACGGCGACAAGAAAGACAAGTTCGACGTCTCCGACGCGTCGCTGAGCGCCTCCGAGATCGAAGTCGGTGACTCCGTCGACGTCTCGGCAACGGTCACCAACACTGGCGACGAAGCCGGCACGTACGCAGTCGCCCTCACCGTCGACGGCGACGTCGTCGAAGAACGGGACGTCGAGCTCAAAGCTGGCGCCTCGGACACGGTGACGTTCACGCGAACGTTCAACGACGCGGGATCCTACGATATCGCAGTTAGTGGCGCCTCGGCCGGCACGCTAACTGTCGTCGAGCCGGAGCCGGAACCCGAACCGGCTGCCTTCGACGTCAGTGACGCCGCACTGAGTGAGAGCGAAATCGCTGCCGGCGATTCGGTCCACGTCACGGCGACGGTCACGAACACCGGAGAGGAATCCGGTACGCACACGGCTGAACTCCTCGTCGACGGTGACGTCGTCGCAGAACAGGACGTCACAGTCGACGGCGGCGAGTCCGAATCGGTGACGTTCACCGAGACGTTCGACGACGCCGGTGAGTACGACGTTGCAGTCGACGGTGCAAGCGCCGGAACGCTGACCGTCGTTGCCGAAGACGACGACGGCGACGACGACGGCCTCCCCGGATTCGGTGCACTCGTCGCGATCGTCGCCCTCCTGGGTGCGATCGCACTGCGAGCTCGGACGACTGACAACTCGTAAGTCGTTTCGAGTTCGACTCTCGACTCCCGACTCTCGACGTTCGAGTCGTCGAACGAACGATACCACTTTTTGCCGAACACTCCTCGAGGAGTCCCGACTGGGTCAGAACACCGATGACGACGGTTCGAGACAGAAGCATCCAGACAGATGACCGTCCGGGAGCCCGGGAACAACGAGAAACGGTGAGACGGGTGTGGACAACTCACACGACAGACAGACACATCTGCATACCCATACAGCAAGCGACGAGACGCACACTCGAGACCGGACGACTCGAGTCTGTACCGGCGTCGTTCCGGAACTCGCGCCGGTGTGCGTTTCGAATCGGTGAGAGACTGTCGTCTCTCGAGGAGAGACGCCCATCGCACGACGCTATTCGGACTGACCTACGCCGAGACGGCCATTCAGATTGATCGACATCGAGACCAGAGCCAGAAACAGTCGATCACAAAAAAGCCGCCACACGAGATCCGGACGCCGATTCCGCTTTACTCGACAGTCACACTTTTCGCCAGATTTCGTGGCTTGTCGATCGACCGCCCTAGTCGATTCGCGATCCAGTAGGAGACCAATTGTAACTGGATGTTCGCCAGAATGGGCATCAACACGGGGTGGGTCTCGGGGACCTCGAGGACGAAGTCTGCGTATTGGTCGACCGTCTCACGCGAGTCGGTGACGGCGACGACGGGTGCGTCTCTGGCTTCGACTTCCTTGACGTTGCCGAGGGTTTTCGCGGCCGTCCCGTCGTCGCTGACCATCGCGAACACGGGTGTTCGATCGGTCACCAGTGCGAGCGGGCCGTGTTTCAACTCTCCCGCCGCGAACCCTTCTGCGTGTTTGTACGTGATCTCTTTCATCTTCAACGCGCCCTCGAGTGCGACCGGCGCGTTGTATCCGCGGCCGATGAAGAAGTACGCGTCTGCGTCCTCGTAGGTCTGTGCGACCTCGCGTGCCGTCGAGTTGTCCAGGACTGACTGGACCTGATCGGGCAGGTCGCGCAACGCTTCGACGAACGCCTGTGAACACTCGCCGGAGATCACACTCGAGAACAGCGCCAGTGCGACCTGCTGGCTCGCGAAGGTCTTCGTCGCGGCGACGCCGATCTCCGGCCCGGCCCGGATGTACATCGCGTGGTCACACTCCCGGGCAGCCGAACTCCCGACGACGTTCGTCAGGGCGACGGTCGTCGCCCCGACTCGGTTCGCCCCGCGGAGCGCGCTCATGGTGTCGGCGGTCTCGCCGCTCTGTGTCACGCCGACGACCAGCGTCTCCTCGCTGACCGGAATCGAATCGACGTCGTACTCGCTGGCCAGAAAACACTGGGCCGGAATGCCACGCTCGCGAAGCAACTGTGCACCGTACAGCGCCGCGTGATAGGAAGTGCCACAGGCGACGAACTGGACCGGGCCCGAGGATTCGAGGTCCGCCAGATCGTCCACCGTGATCGTCCCTTCCATCTCGTTGACGCGCTCGCGCAAACACTTGCGGATCGCCTGGGGTTGCTCGTAGATCTCCTTGAGCATATAGTGGTCGTAGCCGCTCTTACCGGCGTCCTCGGGGTCCCACTCGATGGTCTCGATCGACGTCTCCACGACCGTCCCCTCATCGTCGGTGACGACGACACCCGACGGCGAGACGGTCGCGAACTCGCCGTCGTCCAGATAGATGACTCGATCCGTGTACTCGATGAACGCGGGGACGTCACTCGCCAGATAGTGCCCATCCTCACCGATTCCCAGCACCAGCGGCGACTCGTGGCGCGCTGCGTACACCGTCTCGCTCTCACAGAACACCGCAGCCACAGCGTAACTCCCCTCGAGTTGGTTGACTGCGCGCCGAAACGCAGATTCGCGGTCGGCACCCGCCTCGAGTGCGTCCTCGATCAGGTGTGGGATCACTTCGGTATCCGTCTCGCTCTCGAACGTGTGGCCGGCCGTCTCGAGTTCTTCACGGAGCACCTGGTAGTTCTCGATGATGCCGTTGTGGACGACTGCGACGGTCCCCGTACAGTCCGTGTGTGGATGTGCGTTGGCGTCCGAGGGCGGGCCGTGGGTACTCCAGCGTGTGTGGCCGATGCCGGCCCGACCGCCGACGCTGCCGTCGGGGAGGGCGTCCTCGAGTGCGGAGACCTCCCCCTGGCGTTTGTGAACCGACAGCGACGAATCCGCCAGCGCGACGCCGGCGGAGTCGTAGCCGCGATACTCGAGTCCGGAGAGTCCGGTCATCAGGACGTCGAGGACGTCTCCGTCGTCGGGTGCGTGCGACCTGCCACCGGTGTAACCAATGATTCCACACATCAGGATCGCACCTCCGTTCCCTCCGAGACGGTGCCACGGACGGTAGCACCTGCTTCGACGACGGTATCGGAGCCGACGATCGCACCCGGAACGTACGTGTTTCCGCCCTGGTCGTGGACCCGATCGGCCAGCAACGCACCGAGGTCTTCGTCTTCGAAGACGCGATCGCCGACGCGAACGTCGCCGGGACCGCCAGGGATCGTCGTCCCGGGACCGACCGTCACACCGACGCCGGTGACACAGCCGATAACGGTCCCGTTCTGGCCGATCCGTGTGTCCGCGTCGATGACACTGCGTTCGACGACCGCGCCCGACCCAACCGTCACGTTCGCGCCGAGACAGACCGACGGGCCGACGACTGCGCCGGGGCCAATCTCACAGTCGTCGTCGATGACGACCGGTTCGCGGATTACGGCCGAGTCGTGGATCGTCGCCGACTCGCTGATCGCCGACGAGCGCTCGCCATCGACGATCCCCTCCTCGAACAGTTCGAACGAGACGTCCAGCAGGTCCCACGGATACGTCGCGTCGACCCAGACGCCGTCCGAGACGACGCCACGGACGTCTCTCCCCGACTTCAGGAGTTCCGAAATGCCGTCGACGAACGAGTGTTCACCGGTTCGCGGTTTCGCTGCGCGGATCGCGTCGAAGATGTCCTGTTCGACGATGTAGACGCCTGCGTTGAGGCGGTAGTTTCGGTCGTCCGTCGGATCCTCGACGAGATCAGAGACGCGACCGGTCTCGTCGTCCAGAATGACGCCGCCGTACCCCGCCACGTCCGATCGCTGGACGAGGCCGAGCGTCGCGACGGCATCGTCACTGGCATCGTGTGTGTTGCTGACGTCGTCGATGAGTCGACTACCGACGAGTTGGTCCCCGTAGAGGACCAGAAACGGACCGTCGACGGACGACTCGGCGGCCAGCAGCGCGTGACCGGTTCCGAGCTGTTTCTCCTGTGTGACGTAGGTCAGCGGGACGTTTCGATACGTCGGCCCGAAGTGCGCCTGCACGCGGTTTCGACCGTAGCCGACGACGACGGTGATATCCGTGATCCCGCTGTCGATCAACTGGTCGAAGACGTGCTCGAGAATCGGCTTCGTCGCCGCCGGCAGCATCGGTTTCGGTCGGTTACTCGTCAGCGGTCGCAGTCGCGTTCCTTCCCCCGCAGCCAAGACGACTGCTGTGAGGCCCCTGGTAGACATAGCTATACACCCACCCTAGAACCTCTTCAAGTTTTGGTGTTTGAATTACATGAACGACGAATGTTATTTCAGGGTGTTCGCAGACCGGATCTAGAACTGTTGAATTGTTCCTGAATCAATCGGATTCGTCGACAGTTATCCATAGATGCGCGTAATACTCGGTGTTCTCGATCGACGGCTCGTCGGGAACGTCCTCGGGATACAGAAGCCACGCGATCCGGACGTTCTCTCCGACTATCGTCGGCTCGAGGTCGAAAGGATGGTGCCAGGTTTCGTCGTGAGAGAGCTCTGTCTCGAGTCGCTCGAGTTCCCGTTGCTCGTGGACGATCGTCTCGTTGCCGTCGATCTCGACGTCCTGTTCGACGGCGACGACCGTATACTCCGTCGTTCGATGTTCGTTGTTGTCGATTCCGAGGATCAATTCCACGCTCTCTCCGGGTTCTAACTCGGTTGGAAAGTCGCCAGCCACGAGCGAGCCGTCGTCGTCTTCGGTCAGTACGTACACCGCCGAGAACTGCTCGCCGGGCTGTGGGACGGCGATGGCATAGCCAACGGCACCCACGGCGAGCAGGATCGACAGTACGAGGACGACGTTCAGGGCGGCGTCAGCCCGCGTGTTCGATCCCAGAACCTCACTGCGACCGGCAGCGATCCACGCCCGATAGGGAACCCGAAACCGTTCGTCCTGAGGGAGGTTTTGCCGTCTCGCGGCGGCGATCGCGATCGACACGAGCGTCACCCCGTTCAGCGCGATTGCGATCGGAACCAGTCGAATCCCCCAGGGCGTGAAATTCAGCACGAGGACGACCAGCGGAACGATCGCGATACTCAGGCCAAGCGAGAGGGCGATCCGCTCGAGACCGTCGAGGCCCGTCCGCGTCGAGTCGGTCCACGGGTCAGCGTCGGCTCGGTCGGAATTCTCAGTCCCAGTAGCGGATGACTCACCCGCATCCGGAAAGAGCGCGGCGACGAACGCGTACCCCGGCACGAAGAGGACGAACGCCAGTCCAAAGAGGATCCGGAGTGGCGTCTCCCTGAGTACTGGGACGAAGACGGTGACGTTGGTGGCGACGACGACCGCGAGCAGCGCAGCGAGGTCGGCGGGGAGTTCGCGCAGGGGCCGAGGAAACAACAGTCTCAGTGATGACGTCTCGACCATTAATCCTTCGATCGAACCCCTCAAATAAAAATCAGTCGGTCGTCGTACCGATTCTCGATTTCCGATCGTAACGACCTGCGACTCTCGTCACTCCGCTGCGAGCTGGTCTCGGTCTGAGTCTTCGATCTCGACGCTGCAGACGTGGCGTGCGTGCTCGAGAACTCGCTCTGCGTCGCTCGTGGTATTTCCACGTCGGTCGAACACGGCTCGTTCGTACGCGTCGGTGATCGTCCGCAGCGTGTCCAGTTCCTCGAGGTCACTCACCGGATGATCCCGGTAGCGTCGGTAGAACTCCCAGTGGGTCTGACTCCCCTCGCTCTCGTGGTCGATTCGCGTCTCGAGGTCCCATCGAACGGCCTCGTAACAACACTCGACTGTCGCGTCCGGGGCTCCGTCCGAGAGGTGGTCCGTGGCCTCCTCGAGTCGCGCTCGGATGTGTGCCGGTGATGGAGCGGTCGAAGCTGAGGCTGAGGCCGAAGCCGACGGAGCCGAAGACGAGGACGACGGTGGCGACTCGAGACTCGGCTGCTCCGGTTCGCCCCCGGTCGTCACTCCCTCGCCGTCACGACCGGAGAACGGCGAATCGGCGTCGGCGTCGGACTGTCGATACCGTCGACCACCGAGTACGATCGCCACCGTCACGAGAAGCCCCGCACCGATCCAGGCCCAGAACGGAATCGACTGAATCACCGATCCGGGTGTGACTCCGGCAGTGTCCGTGGCCGGCGCGGTCGTTTCGGCCCGTGCGGGTGCGAGATTCGCGTCGGTTCCAGCGTAGCTGGCTCGCACTCGACGGTCGCCGCCGTCCGCAGAGTGAGGAATCGCCACCGAGCTCTCGAACGTCCCGTCTTCACCGGTCCACACGGTTTCGGCAGTCGCGTTCTCGAGGCGGATCTCGACGGGTTGGTCGGCGACTCCCTCGCTCTCTCCGACGGCCGGTCCGAGCCAGCCCTCGACTAACACCGTCTCGTTGTCCGTCCGTGTTGCCCGCATCAACAGCTCGCTTTCCGTCTCGAGGACGGTCGTCGGTTCGACCGCGGCCGTCTCCGACAGTGCCCGGTTCTGATCGTCGAAAGACAGGAACACGGCGAGATCCTGCTCGCCGTTTTCGACCGACACTGGAACGAGCATCGACTCCTCGAACGAGCCGTTCGACACGTCGACCGTCTCGAGTCGCTGGTCGTCGAGTGTAACCACGAGCGAAACGCCGTCGACGGGAACGTCCCCGACTGCGAGCGTTCCGGACACCGTCATCTCGTCTCCGAGAGAGACTTCGTCGGGACGCTCTCTGATCGTCACGGTCGGCTCGACCGCCGACACGGTGACGTCGACGCTCGTCTCGGTCTCGAGGTGAGGAGAACCCGGCTCGGGAACGTACCGAACGACGAGCTCCGTCGTCGACAGTGGGACGGCCGTCGGCCGATACGTGAGGTCGAACGAGCCGTCGGCTGCGGTTTCGGTGTGCACCGTCTCGTTCTGGGGGCCGATCTCGAATCGAATCGTCTCGTTCGCGATCGGCTCGCCGTCTACGGTTCGCAACGTCCCGGACGTCTCGAGGGGGTCGCGAAACGAAATTTGATCGGAACCGGCCTCGGATGCGATCGTCAGCTCGGTCTCGACGAACTGGACGTCACGGATTTCGCGCTGGTCAGTTCGAACGTCGTCGACGACGGCCTCGATCGCCGTGTCGGCCGCCGAGAGGTCCACTTCCGTCCCCGCTTCGAGATCGTCGTACTGTTCGTGGAGGCGGAGACTCGCGTTCTCGATCTCTCCGGCGAGGGTATCGAGCTCACGCGCCAGATCGTGGGCGTGGCGCTGATCACCGCTCTCGAGGGAGGCGTCGTAGTCGGCCTTGGCGGTCTCGTACTCCGAAACCGCTGTCGTCAGCCGCGCTTGCTCGGTGCCGGCAGCCTCGAACACACTCCCGTGGTGCTCGCCCGCCGTCTCACTGGCGATTTCGACGTACTGCTCGAGTCGCTCCTCGTACTGCTCGTCGACGCGCTCGTGAGCGGTCTCGTGCTCGCCCTCGGCTAACTCGGCCGCACCTTCGCGAAGTTGCTCGACGAGCCACGACGTCAGTTGCGTCTCGAGTTCCCCGAGGTTGCCGCTCTCTCGGTACTCGTCGGGATTCAAGTGGCGGTCGCTCGTATTCGTCTCGTCTGGGTCCGCCTGGACGGCAAACGCTGGGTTGGGATCGTCGACGTCCACATCGACATCGACATTGCCGTCGTCGAAAGCGGCCTGTTCGGCCGTCGACGCCGCGATCGAACCACCGGTCGCTGCGATCAACACCCAGCCGAGCATCGTCACGAGAACGACCACGTCACCAGCGGAGGGATTCACGACCGTTCGTTCTCCGCCATCGAACAAAAGTATTTATCTGTGTGCTAAAAATACAACCGTTATAAGTTCGATTTCTACTGCTGTGACCGTGTCGTCGCCACAGTCCGCGACAGTCCCCCACGTCCGACCCGACGATCCCCGCCCGATTACCGTCGCTAACCAGTAGCTTGAAAAAGCTAGGCTACGAGATAATATTATGTATCTGGAGCGTCGATCGTGGGGAGTTGGAATCGTCGCCATCCTCCTCGCGGCGCTCGCAGTCGTCTTCACGCAACCGATCGCACTCGTCGGGAGCGCACTCGTCGGGGGCTGGTTGCTCGCACGACAGGCGCTATTTCTGGCCGAGCTCGAGCGAACGGTCGAGTCGATCTCGATCGCGCAATCGCCCGCTCGGACCAGCGTTCGGACGGGTGAGACCGTTCCGGTAACGCTCACAGCGACGCTCGAAGAGGCGACACCGCTCGCGTTCGACGTTCGGGCCGGACTCCCGACTGGCGCCAGAGCGACCGTCCCACTCGTCGTCTCGGCCGGTGCGGAGTCGGCAACGACCAGCGTCGAGTTGACGGCCGACGTCGCCTGGCCGACGACGGGTCGCTATCAGTTCGACGACGCGACGATGACGGTGACCGACGGCTGGTTTCGAGAGACGCTCACTGTGGGCGAGACGGCGACGGTCACGGTCGAACCGCGAGGGACGGGACTCGTCCACGTTGGCGAGGGTGGAACGCGAGTGTCGACGGCCTACGGTGCACACCGAACCCACCGATCCGGATCCGGACTCCAGCCGACGGAACTGCGGGAGTACGTCCCCGGTGACACGGCCGATCGGATCGACTGGAAGGCGACTGCTCGACTCGGGACGCCACACGTCCGGGAGTACGAGACCGAGACCGACCGCCGAACACTGTTCGTGGTCGACCATCGGACGGCACTCGGAATGGGGCCGCGAGCAGAGACCAAACTCGCGTACCTCCGGGAGGCCGCACTCGCGACGATGGCGAGTACACGACAGTCCGACGACCCGATCGGCCTCCTGACGGTCGGTGACGACGGCGTCACCCACCGCATCGATCCGCTGTCGACACCAGAACAGTACGCGGCGATCCGCCGACAACTCCTCGAACTCGAGCCGACTGCACCGGATCGGATGCCGGAGTGGACCGCCACCGACGTGGACCACTATCGGCGACCGACCGCGGCCGGTTTCCGGCGAAGACACACAACGGTCGCGTTCGAAGGTGAGAGCGAGGACGAGGACGAGAGCGCATTCGCGACCGCGCTCCGGCCGTTCTACGCCGAACAGCGAACTTACGACGAACGTCTCGAATCTGACCCCCTCTCCGGAGCGGTACAGATGGCTCACACGAACACCCGCGGCTCGATCCTGACGCTCATTTTCACCGACGACTCCGCACCGGACGAACTCCGCGAGGCCGTCGAACTGGCCCGACGAAACGGGAACCGTGTTACGGTCATGCTTACACCGACCGTGCTCTACGAAGCCGGTGGCGTCGCGGATATCGACCGGGCGTACGACCGGTATCTCGACTTCGAGGAACTGCGCCGTGACCTCGCCGCGATGGACCGCGTCGTCGCTCTCGAAGTCGGTCCCGACGATCGACTCTCGAGCCTGCTGGCGAGTCGCCGAGCCGACGACGACGGCGCTCCACGTCGTCCACGTTCACCTGCACACTCACGCTCCCACTCGGGTGGTCACGCGTGAGTCTGCTCGCGAGCCTCGGCCCGTCTGTCGACCCGATCGCGCTCGTCGGTCTGGGCGGCGTGCTCACTGCGCTCGTCTGGTACATCTTCGGCACTCCCTACGCGATCGCAGTTGGCCACGTCGTCCTCATGGCGCTGTTTCCCGACGGGATCGATCCTCTCTCGTTCGTTCTCGCCGAGACCGTGTTTCTGGCGATGCTTCTCGTCGCTGCGATTCGAACGTCACGCCCCATTCGGTTCGCGTCCGTCGCCATCGTGGCAACTCTCGTGCTCGCAGGAACGGCCTGGGTCACACTCGAGACGCAAACCCAGACTCAACCCCTCTGGGTCGCGGCGGTCGCTCTCGTCGGTGTCGGCTGCCTGGCCGTGTACGGGCTCCATCGATACGAACTCGTACGACTCGGTCTCGTCTCGGAAGCCGCCGAATCCGTCGAATCTGCCGATCCGGGTTCCGGCACGGACCGACAGACGACAACCGGACACAACACACGAGGACGAATACGACAATGAGTACGAACGATTTCGATCCAGATTCGAGGACTGGCGCTGGTGCTGGTAGAGGTACAGAGACAAAGACAGACACAGACACAGACACAGGGACAGCGACAACCCCCACCCACACCGACACCACACCACCAGTCGACGACACGAAACCCGACACTCGAGGACCGACAGTCGGCGAGGTCGAGGCCACAGCCCAGCTCGAACTGCTCGTCGAGGAGAACCGACGACTCCGTTCGGAGTACGCACAGGCCCGCCAGACACGGTACCGACGCACGGCCCTCGGTCTCACTGTCCTCGGTACCATCGCCATCGCCGGCGGAATCTTGTTTCCCGACGGTCGACAGGTCCTGTTCGCACTCGCCGGGACGGGACTGTTCGGCGGGCTCCTCACGTACTATCTCACACCGGGCCAGTTCGTCGCCGCCGAGGTCGGCGAGCGCGTCTACGGCGCGGCCGCGACCAACGAAGCCGCGCTCGTCTCCGAACTCGGACTCCGAGAGGACCGCATCTACCTCCCCGGCAACGGAACCATCCCCGCACGTCTGTTCGTCCCACAGTACCTCGAGTACGACTACCCAGACGACCTCACGGCCCCCATCGTCACGGAGGGGAATCAGCGCGGACTCGTTCTCGAGGCGACCGGGGCCGGCCTCTTCGAGGAGTTCGAGCGAACGCTCGCTACCGATCTGGCGACCGATCCAACGCCGCTTTCGAACCAGCTCACCGACGCCATCGTCGAACAGTTCGAACTCGCCCAGCGTGCGACACCCGACGTCGACACCGAAGACGGGCGCCTGACGGTCGCGGTTTCGGGTAGCGCGTTCGGTGCCGTCGATCGGTTCGACCACCCCATCGCCTCGTTTCTCGCCGTCGGGCTAGCTGTCGGGCTGGACACGCCAGTGGAACTCGAGGTCGCCCGCGGTGACGATCGAGCGGACTGGCTGATTACCTGTCGATGGGTGGATGAAAACCGAGAACAGTAGCGAAACAGAGCCGCGACGACGCGTCGATCACGACTGTGATGGGTCGGGTATGGAGTCATCGTCGGCCCCACTCTCCACCGGTTCGGTACTCACGTCGGCCGCTCCCGGGGGATCGATCCTGTCGACGACGTCGTCGACGACCTCGACCGGCGCCACGTCGCCCAACTCGGCGTCGGTACTTCTGACGAGTCGATGGACCAAGACGGGTTCGGCCAGCGCCTTGACGTCGTCGGGGATCACGTACTCGCGACCGCGGATAGCCGCACGGGCTTTCGCCCCGTCGAGAAAGGCGAGTGTCGCCCGCGGAGAGGCCCCGTAAGCGACGTCCGGATGGGACCGCGTCGCGTCGACGATGTCGACGATGTACGCTTTGACCGCCGGTGCGACGTGAACCATCGAGACCGTCTCCCGCGAGGTGAGGATGTCGCCGATATCGACGACCTGCGAGACGTCGTCGGGTCCGAGTTCGGGATCGTCGTCGAACCGGTCGATCAGTTCTCGTTCGTGGTCGCGGCTGGGAACGTCGATCGTGAGTTTGAACTGGAAGCGATCACGCTGGGCCTCCGGAAGCGCGAACACGCCCTCCATCTCGATCGGGTTCTGCGTAGCGACGACCATGAACGGCCTCGGCAAGGCGAGGGTCTCCCCCTCGATGGTGACGCGGCGCTCCTGCATCGCCTCGAGCAGCGCCGACTGCGTCTTCGGCGTCGCGCGGTTGATCTCGTCGGCGACGACCAAGTTGGCGAAGATGGGGCCACGCTGGATGGAAAACGCCCCTGTCTCCTCGCTGTAGACGTGCGTGCCGGTGATATCGGCCGGCAGGATGTCCGGCGTCATCTGGATTCGGCGATACTCGAGACTGGTCGTCCGTGCGAAGAGGTTCGCGAGCGTCGTCTTCGCGACACCGGGGACGCCTTCGATCAGGAGGTGACCGCGCGTCAGGAGTGCGATCGTCAGGTGCTCGATAGCCGCCTCGTTCCCGACGAGAACCTGTTCCATCTCCGCGCGTAATGCGCCGTAGACGGCTTCCGGGTCGGATCCGAGCGAGCCCGACCCCGGTCCCGGCCCCGGTTCGCCGTCGACCGATGGGTCACTCCCACTCATCGGAACCACCAGGCGATTACACCGGACCGCTGGCCGTCGGCGCAGTCCGTTTCGGTCGTGTCCACGATACGAGTGCCGTCAGTGGCGGGATCGAACGCCCCGCCGATGGTGTGTTGTTTCACGGGTGTCTGTGTCTGTATCTCTGTCTCTGTCTCTGCATCCGAGTCCGAGTCTGTCTCCATCTCTGTCTCTGCGTCTGAATCGTGTGCTCGTGATCATCCGCGTCCGGTCTCGAGTCGGTTCTCGGTCCGGGCAGTCGCCTCGAGAGCACGCTGGACGCGCTCTTCCTCCCACTCGGGGTGGTGATCGCGGAGGAACTCGGCTCGTTCGGACCGGGAGAGTCCGGGATCGGCGATCGTCCCCCCGAGTGCGGTATCAGTCGTTATCGTCAGCTCTCTCTCCGTCTCCGTCTCCGTCTCCGTCTCCGTCTCCGTCTCCGTCTTCGTCCCTCTCTCCATCGTTCCGCTCGTCTCTCGACTCCGAACGCGACCATCCGACCGCCAGCGACGAGCGCGCTCGAGTGTCGGCCCCAGGAGTCCGGACGACCAGAGTCCGACGGCGGCGATTCCGGCACCACCCAGCGTCAGTTGCAGGAGTGGCGTGTCACGGACCGCCAGTACCGCGGCGGTGAGCGGCGGTATCTCGCTCGCGTGGGTGACGTCGAGTAGGACCCGGTCCGAATCCACGTAGAGGTCGCGAAGGAAGTCTGCGTTGTCCGGTTGGTCGATCATTGCATTGATCGTAAGACTCGGGTCGCCGACGACGACGACGGTCCCCGCACCGACACCCTCGGCGGTCGCGACCGGGTAGGCAGTCGCGTCGAGTGGGTGGGCGGAATCGCCGAGCGTCGCGAGCGAACTCGTCGTGACGAGCACGCTCGCCGTGTTCGGCTCGACAGCCGTCGCGTAGTTGAGTGTCAACTGCTCGACGTCGGTCGTCAGCGAGTGCTCCTGTACGCCGGTCGCGATCGGCATCGTCGGTCCGTTGGCGTGGTGATACTCGTCGCGAAGGATTCGGCCGTCGACACGGGCTTCAGCACCGACGTCGGCGAGCAAGTCGTTGCCGGCGTCGCCGACGTTCTCGAAGACGACGAGTCTGCCACCGTCCTCGACGAACTCGCGAACGCTCGCCGCATCCGCCTCGCTGTAGGATGCTTCGGGAGCCACGACGAACACGGTCGTTCCCTCGGCGTCGACCTCCTCGTATCGGGTCGTCTCACGCAGGAGGTCGGATTCGACGCCGGTCTCGTTTTCGAGTTGATCGCGCAGGTCACTCGAGCCATCCCACGATGGGTTGTACGGGTTGAACGCTGCCGTCGATGTGGTGGCGACGACGCCGACTGCGAGGACGACCGCGAGCCCGACTCCGAGCAGTACTGCACGTGGCCAGTCGATCCCGCGGTCGTCGAGGAGTCCGTCGTACCAGCTCATCGACGTCTCCCCCGTCTCCTTGGTAGTACTAGTGGTAGTGCCAGTGGCGGTACTCGAATCGGTCCGGCGGGGATCACCACGGAATCACCTCCGGTGGCAACATCTCGAGGATGCGACGGCCGACGATGTAGGCGAATCCACACAGACCGGCGAGGATGAGCCACTTCAGCCGTCTGCGCCACTCCGGCCGCACGGTAAACGGCGCCGTCAGCTCGGTCACGACGAGGAGGCCGATCAACGAGCAGACGAAGAAGAGTTCGTACGAAAGCGATCCCAGCAGCGACAGTCCGAGCACTGTCGCGAGCATCCACGCGACCTGTCCGTGGACGAACTGCATTCGGCGCTGGGTTGCCATCGTGTTACTACGCACAGTCGAGGTACCTAAATCTAGTGCAAAACGACAGTCCGAAAAGAGTCAGTTCGATGCCTGAGAGAGAACCGAACGAGAGCGAAGCGGTTGGCGTTCGATCTCCGAGGAAACGAAACCCGGCGGTCAGCAGAAACGGAACACAGCGTGCAACCGATGTCGAAGCGTCTATCCCCTCACCTCGAGAAGGGCCGGTACAGATGTGGCCCTGGGGACACCTCGCCGTCGCGTACCTGCTGTACACCCTCTATACGCACCGACGATACGCCCGCCCGCCACGTGCGCTGCCGGTGATCGCACTCGCCGTCGGCTCGCAGTTTCCCGACCTGATCGACAAACCGCTCGGCTGGTCGCTGGGCGTCCTCCCCGGTGGGCGGACGCTCGGGCACTCGGTGTTCTTCGCGATGGTGTTGATCCCGGCCGTGTACGTGCTCGCGCTCCGGTTCGACCGAGTCGAACTCGGAACGCCGTTCGTCCTCGGTCACGTCTCTCATCTCCTCGCCGATATTCCGCCGAGCGTCGCGACGAACGGCGTCTCCGAACTCACGTTCCTCTTCTGGCCCGTCCTCGAGCAGCCGGAGTACGAGTCCGTCGGCGGTATCCTCGACGGGTTCTTGCGATATTCGATGGGGGGCTACGAGTGGGCACAACTCGGGCTGTTCTTCCTCATGATCGTGGTCTGGTATCGTGATGGAATGCCCGGGCTCACGTACGTTCGACTCACGATTGCGCGATACGTGCCGGTCGGTCGCTGAATCAGAACTCGAGCGTGCTGGTCGACCGGTCGACGTCGTCGAGTGAAGATCACGGTGACTGTGTGCCGACCGGTATCACGGCGATCGAATCCGGAGACCGAATCCGTGAAATCGTCTCGAGACAGTCGGTACCCGCTGTACAGAGACGAACGGTGATGTTGTCTAGCCGTTGGTTATTGCCGTTAGATACTCATACAGACAATTGAATGTTGTGTCGTGGGTAGCGGATAAACGACGAATTAGAGGTCGAGGGCCCGGTGGAGACACGTTTCTGGTGGTTTCGAGTAGAATTATCGAACGAGAAAACTCACGTTCGACGATATGATATAATGTGATCATATGTCCCGTAACGATGGTCCTCGTTTTTCCAATCCGTTCTCGAGACGATGACCGCACGATGACACCAAATTCCAGTGGGAAGCGAACTCGACGATGGTTCCTCAGAGGGGCAGCCGGCACAGCACTCGTCGGAACGGGAGTATCCGGATCGACGGTACTCGCGGACGATCACTCGAAGTCGAACGACGATCGAGCGGATGCGACAGTCAGCGACGCCGAACGAATGAACGCGGCGCTGATCTGTGACGTCGATATGAGCATGCAGTTCGACAATCGCATGCGACTCGGGGGGCCCTCGAGCGACCGGGACGGTGCCGTCCACATCACATCGGGCGGAGAGCAAACGCGAGACTACGTCTGTACGACCGTCGACCTTCGGGACGCCGACTTCCAGCTCGGTCGATTGAACCAGTCGGGTCTGCTCACGTACGATTACTACACGGGAGAGGCACACGGCCACGCGAGCCCTGACGAAGTCTTCTTGATCCTCCGTCAGCGACGAGGGCAGCGAGAGAGCTACCACGTCGCGTATCGGACGCTCGACGAAGGCGCAGTCGGGGAGTGGCGGACTCGAGACGTCTCCTCGGAACTGAACGAGGACGGATGGCGGTCGGTCGAGGTCCCCGCCGACGAGATCGACGTCGAATCCGAACTGGTCCAGACGACGACGGAGGCGATCGAAGAGCGGATCGCTTCCCTCGCTCAGCAGGAGACGTTCCGAAACGTCGTCAGTCGTTTCGGCGGAAACACGGAGGTCCTCGCGGCCTCTATCGGAAACGGTCGGCTCATGGAAGCGGTCGTCAGTGACGTCTACTACGACAACTTCCAGGCTGGAGACGACACGAAACCGATTCCGGCGATACTTCACATGTCACCGAACTTTGAAGATGGTTCCGTCACCCTCTCGCTCACCGACGAGAACGTGGGCGTGAGCCTCGAGGACGTCGATCACGACTCGGTCCGACTGTCCCGATACGCACCGATCGGACTCCCGATCACCGGAACGGACGTCGAACGGGAATCGATCGCAGCCCAGAGCGTCTCAGTCGACGGCGATCAACTGCGGGTGCAGTTCGACGACAGTGCGGTCTCGAGTGCGGTCGGCGAGTCGGGTACCACGATGATCTACGGGGCGTTCGATATGGACCGTCCAGTGACGTTCATCGCGTCCGGTAAGCGAGACTAGTCAGTTCGCCGTCTCTCTTTTGGGACGATGTTTCCAGCGACATCCGCGAGACGACTGCGGACCGCCTGCGTTCTACTCTGACCGGCCCGGAATCGTCTCTCGTTTTCGGTACTGTGCAGACGGGTCGTTTCCCGAAAACGTCGACGACCGTTCACGGAGAGTCCAACCGAAACGGACAGTGTACCGTGTTAGCGCTGCCCGATCGCATCTGTACGGCCAAAAATCCACAAGTGTAGGTTATATATGGACGAAGCAACAAGCGTGAGCAAAGAGGCGGTTCCATGCCAGAGATTTACCTGCTAAGCACACTCCTGATGGGCTTGCTCCTGATCGCCGTCGCAACCGCGATCAGTCGAAGTGGCCAACGAGCGACACCGAGCGGACACGCCGGTAGTCGAAGCGGTTTCGCCGAGTGGTCGGGGCGAGCCGGTCCGGACTCGGGTCGAATCGTGACGATCGCATCCAATCCCGTAACGTGGACGGTCTCGTTCATCCTGCTGGCGGTCGCGCTCCTCGCCGGTGCCGTCCTGATGATCGAGGGACTTCCCGAGGGAATGGGTATCGACAGCTCCCTCATCGAGATGGCCGTCCTCGGACTTCTGGGGGCACTCCTTCTCGGGTTCGTCTTCTTCGGCGCGTACTTCTCGGCTCGAGACCGAGTCGGTTATACGGCCGCTGGCGTGGCAGTCGCGTCGGTTGCGATCGGTGTGTTGCTGTTGATCGCCGTCGTCGCCGCGCTCTTGATGGCCTGAGACGGCTCGACTGGTCTTTCGAATCGGTTCGTCTCGTGTTCTCGAGAACGGTGTTTTGGTCGCGATAGTTCTCGTCTTTCGTACTCGTACTCGTGCTCGTTTTCGTTCCCCTTCAGCCACGAGCTACAAGTGCACCGTCTCGCCCTCTGCGGGCGGGAGAGACGCGACGGGTTCTACTCGCGGAGCTCGGAGTCAGTCCCCGCTGAGGCGGTGTGGTACTTACCGAACGCAGATCCTCCTTCTCTTCTCCCCTCCCCCTACTCGAGTCACTGTCGGATACACTACGCTCGGGATACGCTATCGATCGTCGAGTATCGGCGCTCACAACTCACGACCCACGACTCACGGCCGATCCAGCCCAGCTACCGACAGTCACTGACGGGTGAGACAGGGAGTCCGAACAGTCACGGGTGGATGAGTGTGTGGGTGTGGAGCAGAACACGAACACGAACACGAACACGAATACGAATACGAATACGTGCGACTAGCTCCTATCACGGGGGACGAAAAAGTACACCTCGAGCCGTCTCGGCTATCGCGAGAACCTCGACTGTGGGACCAGCCTCGTAGTCGTCACGCCCTCGTTCGATCGAAACCGGAATCGACCGACCGATTCACTGAATCGAGTAGCCGGCTGCGATCGTGAGCAGGAAGACCATGAACACGGCGATGCCCATCAGATAGCTGATCGACCGCGGTTCGTGAAACAGGTGCTGGTAGTAGCCCATGATGAGCGCCGACTTGATGATTGCGAGGATAAGTGTCCCCCCCATCGCCATCCAGTAGGTGAAGTACTGGTCGAACGAGAAGAAGACGAACTTGCCAGTCCCCAGCACTAGCAATACGACGTAGATGATCGTGTACGTCCGAACACTCGCCATTAGTCGGCTATCCGGGTGACGCTCACTTATAGCTTCCTCAATGGCCTCGCCAGCCACCCGTCGACGGCTCGAGAACGACATGTAGATGAGCGTCCAGTCCATCTACCGCGACAAGCAATGTGGGGGCGTTCGACCGCCGTCCGTCGGCTTGGACTCGCCGTCGCAGCGATCGCAGCGTTGTCGCTGACCGGCGTCGGCATCGCAGCCGCGAGCAACGTCGCCGTCGGACTCACGGACTCTCGAGGCGATATCGCAGTCCCAACGTGGCTCTACCTCGCGAGCGGCGGCGGCACCGTCGGGGCAGTCGCGCTGCTCACGATGCTGGTCACCGACCGCGAGTTCATCGACAGCTATCACGACAGCGCACGCGAGGCGTCGATCGCGAGCGGTCGGCAGATCGGCGAGCTCCTGTTGGGGACGCTGGGTGTCGTCGGCCTCGTGTTCGTCGTCGCGATCGGGTTCGTCGGTCCGCAGATCGGGCAGGTGAGCGCGGCCGTTCTCGTGACGTTCGTCGGCGCTCGAGCACTACTGACGATGTTCGCGTACACCGTCGGGAATCCGTGGCCGGCGCTCAACCCCTGGCGGCGGATCGCCGGCGTCGTCCCGAACGGGTTCGCCACCTACCCCGATCGCCTCGCCTCGTGGCCCGCCGTCGGCGCACTGTTGGTGCTCATCTGGATCGAACTCATCGCACCGCTGAGTAGTTCCCCGCGTGCGCTCTCCATCGCCATCCTGGGGTACACCGCCTTCACGATCGCAGGTGCAGTCGTGTTCACGCCAGCGGTCTGGTTTCGCAAGGCGGACCCGCTCTCGGTCTGGTTTCGGTGTTACGGCTCGGTCGCCCCGATCCAGCGAACCGACGACGGGCTCACGCTTCGTCCACCGGGTGCGCGGTTGAGCGACGACGACGTTCTCACGGATCTGTCGGGTGCCGCGTTCGCCATCGTGTTGGTCTGGGAGCTGACCTACAGCGGCTTCGTCGTCACCCCACCCGGCGTCTGGACGGTCGAGGCCCTGGTCGGTCTCGGACTCCCACCGGCGCTGGTGTACCTCGGACTGCTTCTGGTCGGCTTCGTCGCCTTTTGCTGGGTGTACTGGATCGCTGCGGGACTCACTCGCGCCCGCGCGGAAACGTACGTCTCCCAGCGGTATCTGGCGATCCGGTTCGCTCCACCGCTGTTCGCGATCGCCGCAGGATATCACTTCGCACACTTCGTCGGGTTCTCGATCTCGCTGTGGCCGTCGCTGGTCGATTCGCTGCTCACGCCGCTGTCGGCGCCGGTGAATCCGACGGTGCTCGGGCTCACACCGTGGTTCGGCTACGTCGAGATCGCCGGCATCCTGCTCGGACACGTCCTCGCCGTCTGGGTGGCCCACACCGTCGCGTTCGAGTTGTTCCCCGGCAAACTCCAGTCGATTCGGAGCCAGTACCCGTTCGTCGCCGTCATGATCTGCTTTACGATGGTGAGTCTGTGGCTGCAAGCGCTGCCGGATATGCCCGCGGCGTACGTTCCAGGCTGATGTAGAAACACGAACATACACGCACACGCACACAAATGCACACGAAAACACTCCCCGCACGCACCGACACCTACGGCGAACAGATCACCACAGTCGAGTACGACATTCCCGACGGGGAAACACCCGCAATGCGGTGTCCGTACTGTGACCGTCCGTTCCGAACCGAGCGTCTGGGAACGTTCCACATCGGTGTTCGACACGCCGACGAGTGTACCGACGCCGAACGCGAACGGTTCGACGAAGAGCGAGACGACGAGGAGTTCGACCTGTTCACGTTCCACGCCAAGGCGGCCGTCTCGGTCTTTCTGACCTACTTCATGTTCACCTTCCTCTACGCCCTGATCTGGGCCTAGACTGGCTCTCGAACTCTCGAGGGCTCGAACGTTCGAGTCACCGAGGCCGTACGCCAAGCGAACGTGATACCAAGCCGCACGCTTTGCGTTCTCCCGTATGATGCCGGGAAGCCGGGACGTCTCGAGTCGTGAAGACACCGGTAGACTGTGACGAACGCGACCTTCTGACTGAACCGTACAGCCGTCGTTCCGGTGTGTGGTACCGATCGCCGGCCTCGCAGTTGCGGAACCCTTAACCACCGCGCCTTTGAGTAGATGTTCATGCGCTGGGGTCTCTTGCAGGACGGTGAGAGTCCATCGGATGACGGCTCGCAAAATAACGAGACGGTGACGGTCGGCGACGAGCTGGTTCCCGAGCGAGTCGAGGAGATGATTCCCGGCATGGTTCCGGACGAGCTCGGTGAGCTCCTGCTCGTCCTCGTGATTCTGGCCATCGGCTGGTACCTCTCGAAGGTGATCGTCCGGGTCGTCGGCCGGACGGTCGCCCAGCGGATCGAGCGTCCGAGCGTCACGCGAACCGTCCTCCGAGCAGTTCGCGCGGCAGTGCTCTTCTTCACGCTCTTGATCGTCGCGAGCATCATCTTCGACGGGTTCGAACTCCTGCTTTCGGTGACGGTCATCTCGGCCATCGTCGGTGTCATTCTCGCGCCGCTGGTCGGGAGTTTCGTCAACGGCCTGTTCGTCCTCGCCGATCGGCCGTACGAGATCGGCGACATGATCGAGATCGTCGACGCCGACCAGCGCGGTTTCGTCGAGGACATCACGATCCGTTACACCAAGATTTTCACGCTCGACAACACCTTCATCGTCATTCCTAACTCCTCGATTCGAGAACGCGACGTCGTCAATTTCTCCGCCGAAGACGAACGAACCAGAGAGACGGTTCAGTTCGAGGTTACCTACGAAAGCGACGTCTCGAGGGCTCGCCAACTCGCCGAGCGAGCGGCCCGAAACGTCGACGACGTCATCTCTGGCGGGCCGGATATTCGAATCGGAAGCGCGCGCTATCCCGCAGCACCGAAGTGCTACGTCGACGAGTACGCCGATAGCGGCGTTCTCCTGACCCTCCGGGTCTGGGTTAAACACCCGTACAAGCTCCTCGCCGCGAGATCCGCCATTCAAGAACGAATTCGAACGCGGTACGCCGACGAGGGGATCGAAATCGCCTACCCGCACACCCACCACGTGTTCGACGAGACCAGCGGGGCGGCACAGGTTACGGTCGCATCCGGTTCGTCTCCCGACTCGAGATCGGCCAATTCGGACGACGAGAACTAGGCCGACGCGCCCTCGACGGTAATGACCTCGCACTCGAGGTGATTGCGCAGATATCGATCGATATTCGGATTGTCGGTAAACCGCTGGAGGATCCGCCGCCAGCGACTCGCCTGTTTGTGGCCGATCACGACGATGTCCGCCTCTTCAGCGGCCACCTCGTCGAGAATACTCTCCTCGACGAGAAACCCAGTTCGGACCACGTAGCGGACGTTCTCGAGGCGGCCGAACGATCGCTCGACCGTCCGTTTGAGATCGGTTCGCGTCACTTTCTTTCCGTTTTGGTAGAGATTCACATGCAAGATAGTGAGAGCGGCATCACGCTCGCGGGCGACCTCGATCGCTCGTTCGAGGGTGTGTCGCGAGTGATCCGACAGGGGGTACCGAACGGGGACCACGACCAGCGTCATCACGCAAGCGAACGTGGTCGGGGCGGGTAAACCTTTCAGTTGTTGCGTCTTATCCTCTCCATGGTCATTGGATCGACATTCGTCGGGAGACGGTCCCGAGTTCCAAACGCGACGGTTTCCGAACGTCGTGTTGGACTGGTGGCCTCCGACAGCAGTGGTAGGCCGGTCGTCACGCTGCGTTCGAATCGCTTCGTCTGGACTCACCGGCCCCGTTCGGGTGTCCGCTTCGAGACGCCGTTCGGCCACGAGAAGATAGCCCTTTACTCGTACAGCGAGTACGACGCCGCATGGACGAGAAGTCGACCGAAGACGGTGACACCGTCTACGTCTCACGGACGAACGGCGACAGAGGGTCGAAGGGGCCGTTTTTCGCCGCCTACCAGACACCCGACCGGACCACCCGCTACGGCTGGTTCTGTGCGAACTGTGAGAGTTTCGACAATGCAATGGATTCGATGGGTCGGATCCAGTGTAATCAGTGTGGCAACTTCAGGAAACCAACCGAGTGGGACGCCGCCCACGAATAATCGTCCACGAGCCGCCGTAGAACAGACAGTTCGTCGACCACGATCGCTCGAGAGGGACCGTTCGTCCACTACATTCCGACTTTCACTGGTAGGGTGACAACCTTTATCATGGATGCCGTCGTACTCGGTAGTGAATGGGTCCTGTTAACATGCGACTCGTCGAGCAGGCCAGGTCGATTTTCGCAGAGCTCGGTTACACTGTCGAAGGTACCGGTCCCGAATTTCGAGCCGAACGAGAGTGGAAGGTCGTCCACGTCAGTACCGTCCTCGAGACGGACGACCTTCCGTCGGAATCGGGAGAGTTCCGCTGTTTCGTCGCCACACGCGAGGACGCGGACGACCTCGAGCAACGGCTTCGCTATACGGACCCCAACTACGAGTGGGCGATCATCGTCGTCGACGGCGACGATTACGAGGTAGAGCGCGCACCGCCGGGGCCGACAGTGACGGCGTAGGCAGCGAAGCGTCCGGTACGTCGCCTCGATACCCACGTCGGGGTCGACGCCGGCCCCATCGGTTTTCGGACCTCATCTGCGCAGTCACGACGAAGAGAACGGTCTCCGGGTGCCGGTCGTCTCGTACAGTCGATCCTGAAGACCCCTCCAGCGAGAATCCGCTCGCGATATCGAGACCCGAGCGCTCGAGCAGTTCGACACAGATCTCGTCGTCGTCGATCCGGACGGTGTTCCGGAGCGGTTCCCGAATCTCGTCTCCCAGCTCGACGAACGACGGGTCGAGAGGGTCCAGAGTGGCGACCGAACTGTCTCCTCCGTACCCACGTTTAAGGATGCGTGTGACGTAGTGTCCCACTCATGGTCTTCAAGAAGATCACACTGATCGGTACGAGTCCCGAGAGCTTCGACGCCGCCGCGGACGACGCGATCGACCGCGCGACTGAGACGCTCAACAACGTCCACTGGGTCGAAGTAGACGAACTCGGCGTCGAGATCGCCTCTGTCGAGGATCGAGAGTACCAGGCCGAAGTCACCGTCGCGTTCCGACTCGAGGACTGAGACAGGTCGGTTCTCCGGTCGAACGCACAGACAGACGCGACCACGACCGTTTTGGATCGGACGACGAGACTGACACCACAGCCGGAACGGTACTGACAGCCACAGCCGGTCCGCTCGCAGTCGACGATCTCGAGGTCAGACGGGGTCGAGACGAACGATCCGATCGTCGTCGTCGGCCGGATACCCGGGTGGCGTCCAGTCCTGTCGGTTCGAGGTCAGCACGAAGACGGATCCGTCGGGGCCCTGTTCGACGTGACGAAGTCGACCGTACTCCTGTTCGAACAGCCGATGGACCGTCACGTCGTAGCGGCCGTCGAGCCAGTCGTCGTCGTACCGGACCCCGTCGGGGTAAGACGGTCGATCCACGCCGCTGGGATACAGCGAGATCGCGAACACCGCCTGCCCGCGGAGTCCGGCGACGAGCACGCGATTGTGGTACTCGGGAATCGCGTCGTCGGTGTAGAACGTCGCACCCGACGGCGCCCAGGTGTCGATCGGATCCCACGTCTCGTCGCTCTCTTCGTGCCCCGTATGGACGACCGGCGGGGCGAATTCGTCGTACGCAGTATAGGAGTCCCAGTCGGGGTCGTCCGGCCCGCCGCGGGCGATCCCCCAGCCGTAGTTCGCGCCCGGACAGAGAACGAACACTTCGTCGCGAGCGACCGGGCCGTGCTCGACGAGTACGGCTTCGTCGTCAGGCGTGAACGCGAGTCCCTGTGGATTTCGGAACCCGTAGGCGTACGCCCGTGGATCGGCGTCGGGACCGATCTCCGGGTTGTCGGGGGCCGGCTCCCCATCGAGCGTAAGTCGGAATACGACGCCGAGGCGAGAACCCGGATCCTGCGTGATCGCGACGTGATCGGCCGCGTAGTCGTCGACGGCGTCGCCGATCGTCACCCAGAGGTAGCCGTCCGGCCCAACCTCGAGTCGGCCACCCTGGTGAATCTCCGCTGACGGGATGTCGTCGACGAGCGTCGTGAGTTGTGCTGTGTCGAGATCGTACCGTACCACGCGATTGTGGAGGTCGCCGTCGTCGGCAGTGTAGTAGACGAAAATCGATCGCGGATTCGGATACGACGGATGGGCTGTGACGCCGAGGACGCCACCGTCGCCGACGACCTCGAGATCGGGAAGGTCGCCGTCGAACAGGACGTCGATGGAACCCGAGTGGACGTCGTCACCACTCGTGAGCGCGTCGGTATCGATCCGGTGGACACGGCCGGCACGCTCGGTGAGAAACGCATCGTCGCCCGCGAACTCGAGATCCCAGGGAATCTCGAGGTCGCTCATGACCTGGGTCGTCGTTACCGACGCGTCCAGTGGGGATCCGGTTGCGGGTCGCCAGCCCGCATCACGGAGATCTGACTCGTGTTGGCTTGCGCTTGACCTACTTGCTCCGGCTCCGATCGCACTGAGTGAGCCAGTGAGTCCGACGAGTCCGGACGCGCCGAGCAGTTGCCGCCGCGTGAGACGTGCCATAGGATGTATAACTGGATCCTCTGAATTAAATTTTGTCTACTATATCCGTATATATCGTGGCAACGGACGCGAGTCGTCCTCGACTCACGTACGGAGATTCGAACAGTTCGAGTCGAAGACTCACCGACCCGAGAGCCCTACAGGCTCTCGAACAACGCAACGACGTCCGTCACACTGACGTCGCCCGTTCCGGCGAAATCGAACGCAGCGACGTTCTCCGTGACGACCGGCTCCTCGAGGTGTTCGAACAGGACGACGACGTCGGTCAGACTGAACTCTCCGTCGCCGTTGACGTCCTCGTAGAGGCCATCACCGTCGAGGTCCTGTGGAACGTTGCCGTCGATCT
Organism: Natronoglomus mannanivorans; assembly: GCA_025517485.1. GTDB lineage: Archaea > Halobacteriota > Halobacteria > Halobacteriales > Natrialbaceae > Halomontanus > Halomontanus mannanivorans. Next base: position 52,375 of record JAOPKB010000005.1, read on the forward strand.
CGATATCGAGTTCCCCGTCGTCGGATCGGGTGTCGTCTTGCCACTCGAGGATCGGATAGTCATCGGTCGTCTGCCACGTCGTCTGGAAGTCGAATCCGTCCAGTTCCGCCGCGTTCTGTCCGCGCAGTTCGTCGGTCGTGAGACCGGTTCCTGCCGCCGAGTCCGAGTGGCCGGTCGTCTCGACGTCCCAGTAAGTATCGGCGACGCTTCCGGACACGTGCGTGCCGATCGCTCCGCCGACGTCGGTTGCCCCACTCACCTCACCGACAGCGTACGATCGAGTGATCGTACAGTGGTTCTCGCCGACCAGTCCGCCGACTTCCTCGTCGCCGACGACGTCGCCGCTCGCCCACGAATCCGAGATCGGACCACACTCGTTGAAGCCGACGAGGCCGCCGACGACGCTCGAGCCGTCGACGGTGACGTCAGCCGCGGATTCGGTCACGTCACCGCTGGCGACGCCGACGAGGCCGCCAACGTCGTTCGTCCCGGTTACGGTCCCGCTCGCGCTGGCCGCCCGCACCTCGCCCGCGTTCAGACCAACGAGTGCCCCGACTCGTTCGTCACCCGTCACGTCGACACGCTCGAGGCGAACGTCTTCGATAACGCCGTCCTCGACGACGCCGAATAGGCCGACGTTCCGGTCTGTCGGTTCGTCGACCGTCACTCCGGTGATCGTGTGTCCGTTCCCGTCGAAGGAACCAGTAAAGGGTGCACTCTCGTCGCCGATCGGGTCGAACGACTCCGCGAGTTCACTCGCGTCGACGTCCGCCTCGAGTTCGTAATGGGCCGACCGGTCGCTGGTAACCGACTGTAACTCGTCGACGTCGGTTACGACGTACGGGTTCTGTTCGGTTCCATCACCTGCCAGTTCGACCGTCGACTGTGCGGGAAGACTCGAGACGTCGGTTGCGAGGCCGAGCCCCCAGACCGATCCGCCGAGGAGGACGATCACGACGGCGAACGACAGGATTCGGGTGTTCCACGACATATTCGTCCATAACATTCCCGACCAGGGTTAATTAAAAGTAGTTATCGTGAGATGGAATAATCGATCCGTCGATCGCGGTATCGAGAGGAGGTGACGAACTCGAGGTCACCAGGCGGTCGTTCAGGTGTCAGTGATCCCGCGATACGTGCCAGTCGATCGAGGCAGACGTGAGCAGGCCGTTGTGAAGAACAGTCGATTGCGAACCGTCCGTCGGACCGAACCTCGGTGTTGAACCTACGTCCGGAACGACTCGCCACAGCCGCACTCGCTGACGACGTTCGGGTTCTCGACGTTGAATCCTTCGGCCTGGAGGCCGCTCTCGTAGTCGAGGACGCTCCCCTCGATGTACTTCAGACTGGCCGGATCGACGAAGACGCGCAGATCGTGGTGTTCGTAGACCGTGTCGTCCTCTTCTGGTTCGTCGTCGAAGCGCATCCCGTAGGAGAGGCCCGCACAGCCGCCCTGCTGGACGAACAGGCGTAGTCCCGCTTCGCCGACGTCGAGTCCCTCCTCGGAGAGGAGAGCGAGTGCCCGCTCGGCGGCGTCCTCGGTCACCTCGATTCGGGGGCGGGTCTCGCCACCCTCCATGCTGTCCGTGCTCATACCATCCCTTCTGGTCGCAACGATGTTAACGTTGACGCCGATGGGCCGATGGGTCGATGGGTCGTCCCAGATTCCGTTCTCACTCCGCTGCGTCGTCGTTCGACTTCTCGGCGTCCGTCCGAATCCGGACACTCTCGGCGTGAGCCTCGAGCCCCTCGGCTTCGGCGAGGGTCGTGATCGTCCCCGCCAGTTCGTCGAGTCCGTCCGCAGAGAGCCGCTGGACCGTCGTCGCCCGCAGGAAGGTCTCGACGGAGAGGCCGCCGGTCACCTTCGGGAGACCGTTGGTCGGGAGAACGTGGTTCGTGCCGCTGGCGTAGTCGCCCGCGGCGATCGGCGTCTGGGGCCCCAGAAAGACGCTACCTGCGCTGTCGATACGCTCCAGAATCGACTCGTCGTCGTCCGCGACGATCGCGAGGTGTTCGGGGGCGTACTCCTCGGTGAAGAGGATCGCCTCGCTCATCGAGCGCGTGTGGAAGATTCCGCTGGCGTCGTTCGCGAGCGCGTCACGGATGATCTCCGCTCGTTCGCGCTCGCCGACCTGCTCGTCGACCGCTCGAGCGATCGCGTCGGCCGTCTCGGTGTCGTCGGTGACGGCTACGACGGGTGAGTTCGGATCGTGTTCGGCCTGTGCGAGCAGTTCCGCGGCGACGAACTCGGGATTCGCCGTCTCGTCTGCGATCACGACCGCTTCGCTCGGCCCCGCGAGGAAGTCGATCTCCACGTCACCCCGGACTTCGGCCTTCGCCGCTGTCACCCACTTGCTCCCCGGACCGACGATCTTCTGGACGCGCGTGATCGACTCGGTGCCGTAGGCCAGCGCGGCGATCCCCTGTGCGCCGCCGACGCTGTAGACCGCGTCCGCCCCGGCGGCGTGGATCGCGGCCAGCGTCACCGGGTTCAACTCGTCGGCCGGCGGGGTGACGACCGAAACGTGTTCGACGCCCGCGACGGTCGCCGGAACGATCCCCATAATCGCACTCGAGGGATAGGCGGCAGTGCCGCCGGGGACGTAGACGCCGGCGCGTTCGATCGGTCGGAACCGGCGGCCGAGCTCCCGGCCCGTCGAGAACTCCTCGTGCCAGTCCTCGGGCACCTGCGCCTCGTGGAACTCGCGGACGTTGGCCGCGGCGGCTTCGATCGCCTCGAGCGTCTCTTTGTCGAGCGTCTCGTAGGCGCGCTCGGCCTGATCGGTGATCTCGAGGTTGCCGACGTCGACGCCGTCGAACTCTCGAGTGAACTCGCGGACGGCGACGTCGCCTTCCTCGCGGACGCGGTCGACGATGTCGCAGACGTCGGCTCGAACCGCGTCGATGCCGGCGTCGCGCTCGAAGAGTCCACGGCGATCGCCAGGTCCGAGTTCGGCGAGTTCCGTCACGTCGATTGTCATAGCGGGTGATTGGGCGGGGTGTCGAAAAACGGTTTCTGTCCCGAGTCGCGTCTCGTCCCGGTTCGTCTTTCGTCTCGGTCGGCGCACTCGAGGTCATCGCGACGTCTCCGGTTCCTCGCCGTCGATCTTCCAGAGACCGACGGCGGAGAGCGTCGCCCGTACGAACAGGTAGCAGACCAGACCGAATCCGAGGAGGCCGATCGGCGCGGCGATCACCTGTGCGGTCCGGTAGCCGACGACCAGCCTGCTCAGCCCGAGGACGACGAAACTCGCGACGACGATCCCCAGTGCGACGATCGCGAGACGGACGAACCCCTGCTGGTCCATACGCGAACGTTAGCGCGCGGGCGCTACAAACTGTCGTTTACCGTCTCTCGAAGACGTCACGAGCCCCCCTCTAGTGCTGTCACCGATCGCCGGTGACGATCCTCGCCAGTTCCATCCGGTCGAACAGCCGTTCGCCCGCCGGAATCTCGGGGTAGGGTTCGTCGTCCTCGTAGCCGGGCCACTCGCCGAACTGCTCCGGATACAGCTGTTCACTCCTCTTCCCACTCGATCGAGTACTCGCTGGCGACGTCGTCGGCGATCTCGTCGAACCGCTCGAACGACAGCGACGGCGGATGCGAGTGGCGAGCGTCGATCGTCTCCGGAATGTCGCTGTGATATCGAAACTGCGACTCGAGGTCGTACGGAAACGCGTCCGTATCGACGCCCACGAACCCGCGTCGGTCGGTGGCGTGCTCGAGAACCTCCTGCCACCGATCCACCGATGCCAGTCCAGCCGATTCGACGCCGTGAGAGAACAGGTTCGCTCGAACCTCGTCGTAGGGGTCGGCGTCCTCGAGGTACTCCTCGAGGAACTGGGCGTCCGGCTGGGTGTTGAACGCGGTCCAGTAGGGAATCGAGCCGGTCCTGATCGTCCACCAGGGTTCGACCAGCGCGAACGACTGGGCGAACAGGCGCTCGGTCGATCGGTTTCGCTCGCGATATCGTTCCCGATAGCGGTCGGCGACGAACGGGCTCAGGTCCCGCGGATCGTCGAAGGAGAGCCGCCGCAGGTCGTAGTCACGCTCGTCGACGACCCGTTCGACGTCCTCGCGGAGGTGGTGGTCGAATCCCCACTCCGCCTCGGGGATCCGGCCGTCGGGTTCCGGGACGTTCCACCGCCGATTCACCGCCCCCTGCTCGGCGAGAAACGAGGCGATCCGGTCGCTGCCCTCGTAGTACTCCTCCGGTTCGAGCCCGCCGAGCCCGCCGAGCTGGAAGCTGTGGCGCTCGCCCACGTCGATCGCCGGCCAGTCGTACTCACACTCGAGGGTGACGATCGTCCCGCCGGGTTCGAGGACCGTCTCGAGGAACTCCTCGTAGGCCTCGCCCAGCGTCCGAACCTTCGTCCGGAAGTAGCCCAGCTTCCGGACCATCAGCCGATCCTGATTCGGGTCGTGCATCTGGTGGACCGAGATATCCGGATTGGCCTCGAGGAACGGTTCCACGTGCTCGTCGCCCCATCGAATATCCTCGCGAATCTCGTCGGGACCCATCGACCGACGAACGGGAACGAGGAACGTCTGCGGGAGCCACGGAATCCCCAGTAAGGCAGCGAGGTGGACCGCCGCGCCATTGCTCGAGCCGATCATCACTGCGGGATAGCCGCGTTCGGGATACTGGTCGACGACCCACTCGCGGAACCGTTCGACGTCGACGTCGCCCAGAGAGTCCGGTGGGACGCCCTCGTTGGCGCCGCCCCAGGTGTATATGGACGTCCGCACGTTCCGGGGAAGGTGGTTGAGCACCGGCGCGACCCCGGTGAGTTTCGGGTGAAACATCCCGAGAGCGGGGAAGTCCTCACCTCGAAGGTATCGTACCGCCGCACGAACGAAGACGGTCGTCGAATCGAAGTTGGGGAGCGCTCTGGGAGTCGACCGCTCACCGGCGAGTATTCTCGAGATCCTCATCGTTTCTCACCGACACTGACACCGACCGTTCTGCGTCGGATCTCGTTCTCACCGTGATCGATCGGTCCCAGACCCGTCGAACGACATCGCTCGTCGTGAACTGCGTCCTCGCGTATCATCGTTGTAGTGACACTCGCTACCACACTCTGTCGGATAATGGTGTGGCCGTCGATTCCGTGCCCGTTTATCAGTTGTTGGTAATGTAATTTCTTTATTTATTCTCACTTCTGTATTTTTCTCGCCCGATTCAACTCGATTCTGGTGTTGCATTGGTGGCCAGTTAGCGATCTCGAAGCCTTCTGAGACGCTTACTCATTTTCATGTCGCGAACTGAATAAAGAAAGCGTGTTACCAACTACTGTTATAGTCATCTCCGAGACGGTCTCGAACCGATCGATCGCGATCGACCGATACGTGTAGAATGGTGTGCGAAACGACGACAGCCGTGTTCGGCGTCCACGAACGAACACGGCACACGCGTTCCCTGACATCGCTCACTCCAATCGCCTCCCAGAACAGGTAACTTCAAATCCCTCGAGGTCCCTTGCACACCTATGCCACGGGCGGTCGTCTTCGACCTGGATTATACCCTGGCGGTACCCGAACGTGATCGTGAAACCATTCTCACCGAAGCCACACAGGCCGCAGGTGCTCCCGCACTCACCCGCGAGGAGTATCTCGAGGCCCACCGGCGCAACCTGACGCGCGAGAGCCGCGAACCCATCTTCGAGGACCTTCTCGCAGACCGGGAGACCGACGCCTCCCCCGAAGCGGTAGCGACGGCTTATCGTGAGACGATCGCCGAGGCGCTCACACCCTTGGCGGGCGTCGAAGGAATGCTCGACGACCTCCGCAGTGAGTACCGGGTCGGCCTCCTCACGAACGGCCCCGTCCGCGCCCAGCGTGACAAGATCGCCACGCTAGGGTGGGAACGCGCCTTCGACGCTGCACTCGTCACCGGCGAACTCGCCGCCGGCAAACCCGACGAACGGGCCTTTCAGGCGATACTCCATGAACTTGACGTTGACCCGACCGAAGCGGTCTACGTCGGCGACGAGGTCGAAGCCGATATCTTCGGTGCGACCAACGCCGGCATGACCGCGATTCAGGTGCTCCTCGAAGATAGCGATCCGGACCCGCGAGCGACCGCCCACGTCGATCAGTCGACGATCGCGATCGATCTCCCGACGATTCTTCATCGGCTCGACTCCGACTCGGAGTCCGACCTCGAGTTCGAATCACCCTAAATTCGGGATCGATAGGGCTGTGGACGTTTCCTCGCCGAGCCACGAGAACTGTGGTGGGACAGGTACTCGCAGTTCCGTCCGAACTCGAGCACCATCGGGACACAGCGTCGTTTCGCTCGCGTGTTCGGCTCTGGTCGGTGTCCGTGAGCAGTGTATATGCCAGTCCAAACTTCAACCGTCCGGAGCGCGTAGTACAGTCCCGGAGTCGAATTCAGCGCCGTTACCGACGAGGGATACCGATGACCAAGGAACACACAGAATCGACGGAGAGACTGGATGCACTGAACCGCCTCACAGACGAGGGCACCGACGCGATCGATCCATCGCACGTGACGTCGCTCGCTTCGAGAGTGACAGGCGGCTTCGAAAGCGGTACGTTCCCCATCGCGGGCGGTGGGTTGCTTCTCTACGGTGCCATGAAACAGCTTCGTCACCGCCCCGGGCGAGCGATTTTGCAGGCGATCGCTGGCGCCGGCCTGCTCGCAGTCGGTCTTCGCCAGCGCACGGCGAGCGAGAGCGAAGACGGAGACGAGAACGAGTGGGACCCACTCGAGGGGGATCAGGGAGTCAGCGACGCACCGGGAACGAGCGACGACGGTGGCGATCCACTCGAGAGCGAGTCAGAGTCGGGAATCGACGCCAGCGAGATCGCCGACGAGATCGGATCGACGCTGTCCGAGCGCGTGCCGATTTCCGACGAGAGTGCGAGTGAGAACGACGGCGACGACGAGTCCGGAGACACACCGCTCGACACCGACGAACAGTTAGACGTTCACGTCACCGGCGCACCCGAGTCCGGTGAGCCCGAATCTGTCGGAGGAGCCACTGCCGACCGTCAGGACGAGACCGACACGGGGGCAGGCGACGAGGAAATGAGTGACGAATCGTCGGACGAATCGGATGACGATCAGTTCGGACAGGACGAAACCGATCTCGAGACGGATACCGGGAGCAACGGGAGTATCGACGAAGACGAACTGAGCGAGGAAAACGAGGACAAAGACGAGGACATTCACGGACCCTAGTCACGGCTCCGTTCGAAAGCGGTTTTTCGCGACCGACAGTGCAATCGCCGGCCAGCTACCTTTGGAAGTGGTCGACGGAGTCCAGAGCAAGCGATGGTCGACGCACTCGGACTGATCGAACGCGGACTCAACCGACCCGACAAGATCCCCCGGTACGTGGTCGGCCTCCTGATCCCGTCGTCGAACTGGGGACCGGAGTGGCGACGCCGCGGCGACGTCGTCCAGTTCGAACCGGGCGGCTACGCCTCGAGTCCGCGAACCCGACCCGAGTTCGCCTCGAATCTCTACCACGAGGTCGCCGGGTTGGGAAGCGTCCTCGACGACCACCTCGAGGGGACGCCGGAGCGATCCATCGAGGTCGGGTGTGGCTACGGCCGCCTCTCGCCGTGGATCGCCGAGTACAGCGAGGATCACGTCGGGGTCGATCCCGACGAGGACGCCCTCGAGAGGGCGGTCGAACAGTACGGCGATATCGATAGCGAGTGCGGCGCTGAAACCGAACCCGAGGCCGGACTCGAGTTCGTCCCCGCTCGAGCGGATTCGATCCCGTTCCCCGACGATTCGTTCGATCTGCTCGTCACGTGGACTGTCCTCCAGCACGTGCCCGACGAGGTGATCCGCGAATCGGCCACGGAACTCCGCCGTGTCCTCTCGCCGGATGGCCTCGCCGTCTGCTGTGAGCGACTCCGGCCGCCGGCCGACGACCACATCTGGCCACGCTCGCTCGAGACCTACCAGCGACTGTTCGAGCCCCTCGAGCTCGTCGACGTTCGCGAACGACCCGTCGAGCCGACGTGGGCTGAGGCGATGGACACGATGCGACCGGCCGAGAGCGTGCTGGTATTTCGGGGCTAAGCGTGCTCGTCCGCGGTATCGTCCTCACCGTCTCTCCCATTGCCACCGGCGTTCCCGTCCAGTACTGAACCTGAGACTCGAGAAACCGTACCCGGACTCGACTCCTGCAGCCGAGTACGATATACGCGTTCCGTCCCTGGAATCGATATGGAACTGGGGCCGGAGCTCTCCTACTACGCTCGGGAACTCTACAGGCGACTCCGCCACTACACCGAGAAACGACGCCACGGCTATCGAAATCGAGGCACGCTCGAGGAGGCCGCCGAATCGATCCTCGCAGAGCGTGCCGACCGCGGATTCGAGGCGGGCGGACACTTCTACGGCGTCTGGCCGCGCGACCTCTGTTTTTCCGCGCCGGGGCTCGCGGCGATGGGGTTCGACGAGACCGTCCGAAAGACCGGCGTCTGGCTCCTCGAGCAACTCTCGGATGTCTTCTACACCGACTTCCACGGCGAGTACAACGCTGCGACGCCGGGGGAGGGGGTCGACACCTTCCCCGCGCTCGTGATCCTGCTCGCGGAGTCCGGCGGTCTCGAGGGCAACACCGCCGTCGACACCGACGCGCTGGCCGACCTCGCCGCGCTTCACCGGCGGAAGTTCTTCGACGAGGAAGACGGGGTCGTGACGGGCAACGGCAGCTCCTGGTGGGACTCGGCGGAGGGGCCCCGCGAGGCGTACAACACCGCCCTGTTGCTCGCCGCGATCGAACGCCTCGAGGCCGCCGACATCGAGACGACCTACACGGGCCACTCGACTGCCGTTCGCGACGGGCTAGATCGGCTGTGGACCGGCAGCTACTTCGCCGAATCACGCGACTCGGCGACGCTCGCGTGCGACGCTAACGTCGTTCCGCTGTACTTCGGACTCGTCGGTGACGACCGCGCCGAACGGATCGCAACGTCGCTCGATCGCCTCGAGACCGAGGCCGGACTCCGTATGCGCGACCGGCCGTTCTCCACCGACGACGTCCACCTCTTTTTCCTCCTCCACACGGACTACCACTACCACGTCTGGCCGTGGAACAGCTTCATGTACGCGATCGGTCTCCAGCGCTACGGTCTCGAGGAGCGGGCTCGACGGGAGGTCGAGCGCGTCGAGGGCGTGTTGCGTCCGTACGGAAACTTCCTCGAGGTGCTCACGGTCGAGGGGGAGCCCTACGTCAAGCGCGGTTACGCCAGCGCGGAGGACTTTACGGTGGCTGCAGCGCTCTGGACGCAGTACCGACGAAGTTACGGGTGACATCCCCACCGGGAACCGCAGTCCACATGGGCGTCCGGACCGGACCGTGATCTGTGACAGACGGCCACGAAAACGCCGGCTACCGGCAGCTGTTCGACACCGACCGACTCACGTTCGGCACGGGATTCCCACTCACGAGACGCAGCGAGTCGCGACCACCCGTCGACGAGGAGATGGAACTGGCGGCCCACGCGGAGTCAGTGGGGTTCGACGCCCTGTGGGCTCGCGACGTCCCGCTGTACTGGCCCCGCTTTGGCGACGCGGGACAGACGTTCGACACGTGGCCGTGGCTCAGCCACGTCGCCGCCCACACCTCGGAGATCGCGCTCGGAACGGCCAGTGTCGTCCTCCCGCTGCGCCACCCGCTCCACGTCGCGAAGAGCGCAGCCTCGGTCGACCGACTCTCCGACGGTCGGCTCGTGATGGGCGTCGCGACCGGCGACCGCGATCCCGAGTTCCCGGCGTTCGACGTCGACGCCGAGACGCGCGGCGAGGCGTTTCGCGAACACGTGGACGTCCTCCGAACCGTCTGGCGCGAGGACTTCCCCGAACTCGACTCCCAATGGGGGTCGCTCGAGGGCGAGCTCGACCTCGTTCCGAAGCCAACAACGGAGACGATTCCCCTGTTGCCGACCGGCCACGCCCGTCAGTCGGTCGAGTGGATCGGCGAGCACGGCGACGGCTGGTTCTTCTATCACCTGCCGATGGACACCCTCGAGTCGTACCTCGCCGACTGGCGCGACGCCGGGGGCGAGAAGCCGTACGCGATGGCCGTCCGCACGGAACTCGCGGACGACTCCGACGCCGGTCCCGAACCGATCCACCTCGGCTACCGCGCCGGCAGCGAGTGGTTCGCCGAGTACTTCCGAGAACTCGAGGATCTGGGCGTCGATCACGTCCTCGTGTCGACGGCCGGCGACGAGCCCGAACGCGAACTCACGCGGTTCGCCGAGGACGTGATCGAGCGGGTGTAGGGGGCCGTCGGTCAGACGGAAAACGGGACCCGGGCGTGTCGTGATCCTCTCGCCGGCGAGTACGGAACGTACATGGAGTACAGCAGTACATTAATTACGTTAGCACTCGAATCACGTCGTATGCCGGTGAGTATCGACGACTTCGAGTCCGGAGAACTACCACGAGAGCCGAGTGTTCCGGAGCAGGTACTCGCCTATCTCTACAGGTACCGAGAGCAGGCGTTCACTCGGTCGGAGATCGCGACCGGAATCGACGAAGATTCGAATACCGTGGGGACTGCCCTCTCGAGACTGAAGGATCGGGATCTCGTCCGCCACAAAGGAGAGTATTGGGCGATAACGGACGACCTGGAACGGGTGACTGGTGCCTACGATCTCCACACCACGACCGAGAGACTCGACGAGGAAGACGGTGGAATCGACGCGACTGAGTGGGAGTCCGCTGCACCGGATATGCCTCATCCAAGCGAACGAGACGATCGATAGATGCAGCCGGAACGTGGTGACGTCGTTCGGAGTGCTGATCCGTTCAAACTGGGAACTGACAGACAACGCCCGTGGCTGATCGTCAACAACGACACCCACCCGTTCGATCGCGAACAGTACATCGCCGTCGCCATCTCGACGACGGAATACGCTGATTCCCTGGCGCTCGAGTCCGAGGTGTGGGAGGTCGGTGGCGTCCCTCGCGAGTCGTTCGTCTCGCCGTGGGCAGTCCATTCACCACGTGCCGAGGATCTCGTCGCGTGGCAAGGTCGAGTCAAAGACGACTTTATCGATCACGTCGTCGACGAACTGGAGCTGTATCTCCAGAAACAGTGATCGTACCTTCCTTCCTTCATCGACTGAAGTCGTGGGCGTTCGCTATCACTGTGTCAGCACGGTGCGTCGCCGGACTGTCTCGACGAAACGACGAACAGTGACAGCCGCCGGTATCAGTCCTCGCCGAGCGCGTCCGCGAGGTCGTCGGCGACGTCCGCGATCGCCTCGAGAGCTCGGTCGACGTCGCGGAGCGTCATGAACCCGTGGACCATGTCGTCGTAGTTCTCGTAGCGCGTGGGAACGCCGTTACGGACGAGCTGTTCGGCGTACGCTTTGCCGCCGTCGCGGAGCGGGTCGAACCCGGCGGTGACGACCGTCGCAGGGGCGACCCCGGAGACGTCGGCGGCGTTCGTCGGATCGGCGTACGGGTTCCGTTTGTGGATCTCGTTTCGGTAGTAGCAGTGGTCGAACCACTCCATATCCGCTTCACTGAGGACGATACCGGTGTGCTCTCGGACGGACTGCTGGTCCTCTTCGATGCCGACAGCGGGGTACAGGAGGGTCTGACGGGCGATCTCCGGACCGTCGCGCTCGGCGGCCATGAGGGCGCTGACGGCGGCGAGATTTCCACCCGCGGAGTCTCCCGCAACCGCGACCTCTCCGGTTCCGTAGATCGCGTCCGGATTCCCAGCGGCCCACTCGACGGCGGCGGACGCGTCCTCGACCGCCGCGGGGAAGGGGTGCTCCGGAGCGAGTCGGTAATCGATCGAGAGGACGGCACAGCCACTCTCTCGCGTGAGATGCCGGCAGAGCCAGTCGTGGGTCTCGAGGCTTCCGAGGACGAATCCGCCCCCGTGGAAGAACACGATCGTCGGGAAGGGGCCGTCCGCGTCCGGGAGATAGAGGCGGGCGTCGATCTCACCCGCGGGTCCCGGAATCGTTCGGTCGACGGTCGCACCGACACCCGGCGGGTTCCGGTTCTGGAGCCACATTGCCGGCCGCGTGACGAGACGGAGGAGCTTCACCCCGCGGCGGCTGTGCGGGAGTGGAAATCGGTCCTGCCGTTCGACTGCCTCTCGCGCCTGCGGGTCGATCTGGTCGGCGTGCATCACTGATTGTTTGGAAAATCGACAGTAAATCGCTTGTGCTCCGGGCGTCAGTATGGGTCGTGTGAGCCACCCACAGCCGGATTCGGGGGTTCGACTCGAGTCGTCTCCCAATTCGGTCGCTCGTTCGGCTCCAGGCGCCCGCCGAGACTGCTGTGGATACTGTCGGCCCTGGGTACCTGGCTCGAGCGGACTCCACCGGACGCGTCAGTAGACGTCTCTGAGGATACGCTTCGTCACGTACTCGAAAGGATATCGCCCGGAACACTAACGTCCGACCTCATCCCGTGGCGGCGTGCCGCGTCGGTCGGCTAACCCTCGTGCCAGGCGGTGCGCGGTCCAGTGACCGCGACTTGTGAGACGGCGTCAGCCGTCGAGTGCGTGGCCCACTGGCCACGTCTTTACCGTGTGGTTCCTGAGGGAACCACGACCGCAACCGTAACTGCAACTGCAACCGCAAACGACTGTCGCGCGCCCGGGTTCGCCGTGCTGTCATCGCACCCGAGTGGGTAGGCTCGGCCGGGGACTGAAGGCACGCACGGGAGCTAGGGCGTACGGACTCAAAACGCTTTCTCGTCGGTGTTACACAGAATCGAGGAGAAAGCCGACGAACTCGGCCTCGACATCCTCCGACTGGCAATCCAGCCCGACCACGTCCACGTGTTCATCACGGGCAACCCGAAACTCTCACCGAACAAAATCATCCAACAGGTCAAGGGCTACACCTCGCGGAACCTCCGTGAGGAGTTCAACTTCGGCCTCCCGTCGATGTGGACGCGCTCGTACTTCGTCTCCAGCGCAGGAGAAGTCTCGAGTCAGACCATCGAGGAGTACATTGAAGCACAGACTGGTCGATAAGATGCATCGCGAAGTCACCACCACGGTACGGGTCAAACTCCACTCGCTCACCGAGCGGAAAGCCCGACTTGTTGAACGCGAGTACGGCGCGTTCCAAGAGGCCGTTCACGGTGATGGCAACGCGAACCTCTACTCCGCCACCAAGCAACAGGCGGGGAAAGTCAAATCGAACAAGAACCCGCGAGCGGACACCGAACAACCCGTCGTCCTCCGCAACGACTGTATCACCATCGAACACGACGAGGATACAGTTCTCTCGTCGTGGTGGTTCAAACTCCCCGTCTATAACTCTGAGAAGGAACGCGGGGATAGCATCTGGGTGCCCGTTCGCGTCCCCGAGAAGGACACGCACCTACTCACCGACGAGTGCATCCGCGATTCGGAACTCGTTCACCGGGACGGCGAGTGGTACGTCCACCTCGCCTGCAAGCGGTCTGTGGCCGTCGCAGACGAGTACGATGACGTTCTCGCCGTCGATATGGGTGCAAAGTGGATAGCCGTCAGCACGTTCCTCTCCGACCGAGACACGCAGTTCCACGGCGCAGAAGTCCGGCGCGTCCGCGAACACTACAAGCAACTTCGCAAGTCCATCGGGAAGGCGAAGGTTCGTTCGGGAGCGCAGGTTATCGAACGTATCGGTGACAAGGAATCCCGAACGGTTGAACACGAGTTGCATCAGGTAGCGAACGAACTCGTCGCTCGCGCCCGAGAACGCAACGCAGTCATCGTGTTCGGTGATATGACGGGGTTGCGCTTCGACAACGACGAGGGACGGTACGTGAACGACAAGACCCACAAGATGCCGTATGCGAAGATGGCGAACATCCTCACGTACAAGGCCCACCTCGACGGTCGAGAGTGCCTTCCGGTCAAAGAGTACGACACCTCGCGGACGTGCTGGCGGTGTGGGTCACAGAACACGAGCCGTGAGGTGCAGGGCCGTGTTGAGTGTCACGATTGTGGACTGGACGACAACGGCGACAAGAATGGCGCGACGAACATCGGCAAACGAGCCGTCGGTAAGGACATCACGAGCCCGCTATCGACGGTGGGGGCTGCTGTGGCTCAGCCCGAAACGCAGGTCGTACTCAAGGGAACTAACGGTGAGATGGAACCTGCGAACTCCCCAGACGACGTGGGCCTAACCCTCAGTGAGGGAAGCCCACGACTTTAGTCGTGGGAGAAGTCACGTCGCAGTCGTCCGGTTCAATCTTCGTCGAAACCGAGATTGCTCACCCAGCGTCGGACTCGAGAAACGCCGTCGCGTTCGCGTCGTTTTCGCTTTCGTTTTTGTACCCACTGTCGTCGTCACCGTCACCATCTTGCGCCGACAGCCACGCCTCGTACGCGTCGGACTCGAGGACGACGACCGTCCCCGTCATCCCCGCGTGGCCAGAACCACAGAACTCGGTACACCGGACGTCGTACTCGCCGGGTTCGGACGCGACGGTCCGGACCCGGGTGTACTCGCCGGGGATCGCGTCCTGTCTGACCGCGAGTTCGGGGACGAGCAGCGAGTGGACGACATCGTCGCTGGTCAGCCAGATCGTGACGTTCTCGTCGGCGGGGATCACGATCTCGTTTCGGGTCGTCACCTCGGCGTCGGGATACGACGCGTTCCAGTCCCACTGGGAGGCCCGGACGTACACGTCCGTGTCGTCGCCGGCGTCGAGGCTCTCGAGTCCGTCCTGTTCTTCCGACCCGTCGACCTCGACGGACTGGTCGGGAGAGACGTAGGGGCTCGCGAGCACCGAGTAGCTGGCGATACCGACGAACAGCAGGACGACCGCGGCCGCGAGCGTCCAGGAAATCTCGAGTGTCGGGCCGGGTCCGAGTTCCGGCCCCGTTCTCGCGTCCAATCCACTGCCATCGTCCGCCGACGCCCGCTCGTCGGGCACACGAAATCGAACGACGGCGTAGGCGAACGCGCCGAGAACGGCGAGTGCGATCGGAATCGCGACGGTGAGCAACTGTGACTCGAGGCCGTCGACGAGAGCGCGGTTCTCTGACTGGGCTGTGACCGTGGTGGAGAGCGCGAGGATGCCCACGAGGAGCACCGACAGGGTAAGGGCCGTTAGGAGGGGAGGGAGGCGGCGGCGCATACCGGTGATTCTCCCGAAGACTGAAATCGTTGTTCCGCACTCGCGGTGACTGTGTGTGCGCGGAGAAGGTACGGTAAACGCGAACACAAGTGCGGACGGGGTCGTGACCGCATCCGCGTTGTGATCACGACGTCGACCGCGACCGCGACACACCGACCCCGCTCAGATGATCTGGTAGCCGCCGTCGACGTACAGCAGGTGACCGGTGACGTAGGCCGCGTCGTCGGAAGCCAGAAACAGGTACGAGCCGGCGACGTCCTCGGTCGACCCGCGTCGTCCCATCGGGATGTCCGTCTCGATCTCCTGTGCGTCGAGGTCGGGCAACTCCGCGTCCTCGAGGATGAACCCGTCGCCGACGGTCCGCTCGAAGTCCGGATTACCGGAGCCGAACGTGGTCTCGATGATCCCCGGGGCGACGGCGTTGACCCGGACGTCGTACCGTGCCAACTCTAAGGCCGCGACGCGGGTGAGCATCATGACCGCACCCTTCGAGGCGTCGTACATCGTGTGGCCGATCTGTGCGTACTCGGAGCTGATCGAGGCCGTGTTGACGATACTGCCCGGCTCCCCGCGATCGAGCATGTCCCTGGCGGCGGCGCGACAGCCGGCGAAGACGCCGCGGACGTTGATCGCGAGTACCTGATCGAACGCGTCGGCGTCGGTCTCGAGCAGCGTTCCGTGGCGGTAGATCGCGGCGTTGTTGACCATCACGTCGACGCCGCCGAACTCCCTGGCGGCCTCGACGACCGCACCCACGTCGTCGGGGTCCGAGACGTCCGTCTCGACGAACGTCGCTCGACCACCGGCGTCCTCGACGAGTTCGTGGGTCGGTGCCGACTCATCGTCTTCCTTGGGCTGTTCGCGGATGTCCGCGACGATCACCGTCGCGCCCGCCTCGCCGAAGCGCCGAGCGACCTCGCGGCCGATTCCCGATGTCCCGCCGGTCACGATCACCGTCTCGTCGGCAAAATCGTAGGTCGTCGTTCCCATAGATCGCCTACCTGAACGATTTACTTAGCTGTTCCCTCGAGACTCGAGACACGGTTTTGCGTCGAATACGGAGACGAGACGGCGTCGAAAATCGCCTGTCCACGGCGTCTCGAGGGCCACCCCGAAAGCACCCGAAGCTATGTGGCGTCCTCCCACTATCTGACACACGCTTCGAGATGAACGCAACCGCTCCGAACGGAATCGACGGCCGCGACCGACCCGTCCGGGTGGAATCGTCCGTACCGGAATCGGGGGACTCGAGATGACCACCGACGACGTCCCCGGTGACCGAACTCGGGAGGGTGTGCCACTTTACACGCCGCCGCCGGGAACGCCGGGAGCCGGTGCGATGTATCCTCGCGTCGTGCGACTGGATTACGACGAGTGGGAGTCGAAGGGGGAGAGAGAAGGAGATAGTGAGACGCTGCTCGCGACGTTCGAGCACTATCGGAGTGCCGACGAGGAGTACGCACCGCAGCCGTACTTTCCGATCTATCGCAGCACCGACGGTGGAGAGAGCTGGTCACAGTTCGCCGAAATTCACGACACCCAAAACGACTGGGGACTGCGATACCAGCCGGTCCTGTTCGAGCTTCCCGAGCCGATCGGCCCCTGGCCGGCGGGGACGGTGCTGGCGGCGGGGAACTCGATTCCCGCCGACCGGTCGCGGACGAAGATCGACGTCTACGCGAGCGAGGACCACGGGCGAACGTGGTCGTTCGTGAGCACGGTCGCGACCGGCGGGAGAGCCGCCCCGGGGGTCGGTGCGACGCCGGTCTGGGAACCGGAGTTCGCCCTCGACGCCGACGGCAATCTCGTCTGTTACTTCGCCGACGAACGCCACAGCGAGAAGGGATACGACCAGTGTATCGGTCACCGCGTCTCCCACGACGGCGGCCGGACGTGGGACGAACAGGTACTCGACGTGGCCATCCCGAACAGTGAGGATCGCCCAGGGATGCCCATCGTGACGACGCTGCCCGACGGACGCTACGCGATGGTGTACGAGATCGTCGGGCCGACGTACGACGGCGGCGTCTTTATCGAGACGTCGCCGGACGGCACGTCGTGGGGCGACCCAGCAGTAATCGGGTCGCCGGTCCGGACCGCGGACGGGCACCAGTTGACGAACGGCCCGTACGTCGCGTGGACGCCCGCGGGCGGCGACGACGGGACCGTTCTCGTCTCGGGGAAGACGCTGCGCGACCGAGACGGTGGGCGGGCATCAGGAAGCGGACGGACGCTCCTCGCCACGACCGACTTCGAGGACTTCGGCTCGTGGACGCCGGTCTCCGCACCGCTGTGGTTCGACGACGAACTCGTCGTCGAGCAGCGGACGGTCGGCTGGACCACCCCGCTGCTCCCGACTCGAGACGGCTCGGAACTGCTCCAGCTGACCTCCACGTTCGTCGACGAGGGGCGCTGTGAGATCCGGTACGCGTCCGGGGCGCTCGAGTTGGAGTGAGTCGGGGTCAGAGTCGGAGTTTTTGGACGCTCTCGAGTCTCGGTCGCGAGTATCGACTATCGTCACCCACGCCACACCGTTCCTGTCAAACGGACGCCATCACTCGTCGAACGTCGCCGCGATGAACCCGTCGTCGACGGTGACGATCTCACCGGTCGTGTAGCTGGCGGCGTCGCTCGCGAGGTAGATGACCGCGCCGACCATCTCCTCGGGGCGGCCGAGTCGTCCCTGTGTCGTCCGATCTTTGATCGTCTCGAAGCGGGGTTCGCCGTCGGTGTAGGTCCCCTGGGTCTGCTCGGTGACGACGAATCCCGGGCGGATGGCGTTGACGCGAATCTCCGGACCGAGTTCCTCGGCTGCGACGCGAGTGAACGCGTCGATCCCGCCTTTCGCCGTCGAGTACGCCGCGAGGTTGGGAATCGCCGTCTCCGCGGAGGCCGAGGCGATGTGGACGATCGCACCCTCGTCCATCTCGCGGGCGAACAGCTGGGTCACGCGGTAAGCCCCCTTGAGCTGGACGTCGAAGACGTCCTCCCACTGCTCGTCGGTGACCTCGAGGACGGTCTCGCGGGCGATATAGCTGGGCGAGTAGACCAGCACGTCGATACCTCCGAACGCCTCGAGGACGGCCTCGCGCAAGTCGACGATGTCCTCGCGTTCCGTGACGTCACAGGTGATCTCGAGGGTGTCGGCGCCGCGCTCGCGCAGTTCTCTGGCCGTTCGTTCGACGCGGTCGGCCGACCGTGAGGTCGCGACGACGTCCGCACCGTCCTCGGCGAAGCCGAGTGCGATCGCGCGTCCGATTCCGCTGGTCGCCCCGATAACGACTGCCGTTTTCCCCGCGACGGTGACCGGGGAATGTGTGTACTCCAGTGGCACACTCGAGACGACGGGAGAGCAGAGGATTATGGTTTCCCCTCGGTCGCTGTTATGGGAAGTTACGACGTTCGAACCGACGCGAACAGTCCCTCGCCGACCGGAACGACGGTCGTCTCGAATTCGGGGTCGTCGCGAACGCGCTCGTAGTACTCGGTGACGCCCTCGAGGGTCGATCCAGCGTCCGCGGATGCGCCGCCGGTCAGAAACGCGTCCAGATCTCGGGGTGTCATCTCCGTTCCTGAATTGAGCACGTTGTCGGCGACGACGACGCCCCCCGGCGCGACCTTCTCGCGGACGGCCTCGAACCCGTCGACGTAGCGGTGGTTCTCGTGATCGATAAGAACCAGATCGAACGGGCCGTCGTATCGTTCGATCACCTCGAGGGCGTCACCCGCCTCGAAGACGGCTCGGTCGGCGTAGCCGCCTCGCTCGAAGTACTCCCGCGCCTGCTCGAGTTCCGCCTCGTCGACTTCGGTGAGGACGATTTGCCCGTCCGCTCCGAGTGCGGGTGCGACCCAGTAGGCGGAGTAGCCGTAGCCAGATCCGAACTCGAAGACCGACCGAGCACCCGTGAGTCGCGCACAGAGTCGAAGGAACGATCCCACCTCGTGGCCGATCGTCGGAAATCCGTCACGGTCGGCTTGTGCTTCCATCTCCTCGAGGATCGGGTCGTCGTGGGGAACGGTCGACGAGAGGATGTGATCGACGGCGTCGGTGTGTAGTATCGACATAGTCCCGTGAAGAATTCACACGATACGCCATAGTTCGTTCGCCGATCACTCACTCACGGCGACGACCGAAAGCGACTCGTCGGTGTCGCTTGGGATCTGTAGCACACACCGGGGCTCGTTTGTACTGGGCTCCAACTGTTTCGTCGTTCGACGGGGAGTCGGGCGAGAGACACCGCACATACCGTTCATCGACAAGTCACCCTGTCGAAGGTAGTCCGCAGTCAGATAGTGAATTCTGGTCAGTTCGTGCAGATTTGTCGTGAGATGACGCTATGCGATCGTGTTCCGTAGAGGGACGATAGTGATTCCATGGCCGACCCAACACCACCAGAGATGGAGACGGCTACGTCAGCGGACGGGACCGAGATCGCCTTCGAGCGGATGGGGAGCGGACCACCACTCGTGCTCGTTCACGGGGGTGCCTGTGATCACCGATTCTGGGACCTGTCCGAAGTCCGTTCCGCCTTTGGGGAACACTGTACGGTCTACGCGATGGACTGTCGGGGTCTCGGCGAGAGCGGCGATGCTGCCGACTACGAACTCGAGCGGGAGTTCGAGGACGTCGCTGCGGTCGTCGATTCGATCGACGATCCGGTGACGCTTTGCGGGCATTCCTCCGGAGCACTCTTGTCGCTGGAGGCGGCTCTTCGAACCGACAATCTGCGCGGGCTCGTCCTGTACGAACCGCCGATTTCGGTCGGCGATCACGAACTCGTCTCCGACGAGGTGCTCGAGGAAATGAAACGGTTACTGGACGACGGCGAGAACGAGGAGGTACTCGTTTTATTCCTCGAACGAGTCGCCCAATCCTCGCCGGAGGAAATCGATGCACAACGCTCGGCACCAGACTGGCAGGATCTGGTCGACGCGGCTCACGTGTGGCCTCGCAGCGTGCAAGCGGTCGCCGAGTACGAGTTCGATGCCGCCCGATTCGCGACTGTGACGACGCCGACCGTACTGTTGTCCGGCAGCGAAAGTCCGCCACTCTTGAGAGATGCCACGGTACCTGTCGACGACGCGCTTCCGAACAGCCGGATAGTCACCTTCGACGGGCAGGGCCACGAGGCGATGCTCACTGCACCAGACCGTTTCGTCGACGAGGTGCTCGCGTTCGTCAGCGACCCGAACTAGTGAATCGACGGCCGTCCGCTACGCATTTCTGGCACCCACTCGACACACACGACCGCTGAGCGGCTAGGGCTCTATCCGTACCCGTACGACGAATTCGAACGTGTACTGTGCCTCTCGTGTGATCGGTTGTGCAGTAGAGCCTCTCGTGTGATCGGTTGTGCAGTAGTGACTCGAGGGTGAGAAAGTGGAAAAAGAAGACGTCGTCGACCTGATCGTGTTCAGTTTCCGGATTCGTACTCGTACTCGTCTTCCCGGAGCTGGACGTACTTGCCGTTCCGGTAGCTGTACTTTCGTTTCTTGTACTGTGCGAGAATCTTCGTCGCACCGACGCCCGCAGAGTACTTCTTACCGAGAAGCGACCCCGACGATTCCGAGCCGGTCATGCCGGAGACGATGTCGAACACCCGATCCCAGTCGTCCGGCTCGTAGTCGGCGACGATATCGGCGAAGGTGACGTTCCGCAGGATCTCGTCGCCGATCGCACGCTTCCAGACGTCGTTGTAGTGTTCGATCCCGTCCGTCGCCGCGAGCCGACCGGCGATCTTGCCCGTGCGGACGGCAACGTGGTAGCCGCCCTCGTGGAACGCCGAGGTCGTCCCCATCGCGCCGCCGGCGACGGCGATGTTCGCGTCGACCGGCGACTCGATCGGTCGGGTCGAGGAGATCGGGTACGTCTCGGTCCCCTTGGACTTTCCGCGGTCTTCGACGACCGGGAAGTCCTCCTCGATATCGTACTCGTCGCCGTACTCGAGTTCGAGCAGGCGGCGGACGTACTCCGAGCCGGCGGGAATCCGCTCGTCCGTCGGTTTCAGGAGTTTGTACGATTCGGGGTGGGCGACGTCCTCGAGGGACATCCCGATAGGCATCGTCAGCCCGACGCGGGCGACGGTGCCGTCGTTGGGGAACACCCACGGATAGGCGGTCTCGCCGGGCATGTACCCCCACCAGAACTTGAGGCGGTTCTTCTCGAACAGTTCCTCGGGGAACTCGCGGTACTCCTGGTAGGCGATGTGGTTCGCCGTCGGCGGCGAGAGGTACTCGGAGACGCTCGTTCCATCGGGCATGAACTGATCGAGTGCGTTCAGCGTGATCCGTCGCTGGGGGCCGTCTGCGAGGACGACGTGATCAGTTTCGATCTCGTCGCCGGAGGCGAGCGTGAGCGTGTGTGTCGGCGTCGATCCCGAGAGGTCGGTCTCGAGGTTCGAGACGCTGGTTCCCACGCGGAGGTCTGCCCCGGCGTCGGCGGCGCGCTCGTAGAGCCAATCGTCCATGCGTGCGCGGTGGAACGTGTAGCCGAACTTCGAATACGAGGCCTCGATCCCCGTCGTCGTCATCTCGACGCTCGTCGAGGGGCCGACGAAGTCGACTGCGTCGAGTTCCTGGAGGACGACCTCGTCGGGGATCTCCTCGTAGTCGAACTCCATAATGTCGATCCAGTAGTCGAGCATCCCCGCAGCGTCCGTCGAATCCGGTCCGAGTCCGTCGCGGTCCTCGCGTGGCACTCCCTGTTCGAAGAGCACCGTCTCGGCGCCGTGGGCCGCGGCCTGTTCGGCCGCAGAAGCGCCCGCGGGGCCGCCGCCGACGATCGCGACGTCAACGCGTTCTCTACCCATACTCCGTGGGGACTCAGCGGCCCGTATTAAACTGCCTGATACCTCTCGAGTTCGTGACAGTGGGCTACTACGGGACGTGCATCGTGGTACCACGCCGACAAGAGGTTTCGAACCGAAATGAATATCCTCGCTCCCCCAATGAGTATGGTTAGTTTCGAATCGTAATGTCACGTTCCGCCCGCATCCCCCGTGCTGTCGTTCGCTTCCTCTCGAGAGTCCTGCGTAACCCGGTCGAGGGGGTGTTGTGGTACGTGGGAATGCTCCTCGCTCGAGCGGGATACGTCGACGCCCACCGCGCCGAGCGGACGACGGAGCTGGCGTGGCCGCGGATCGTCACGGGGATCGCGCGGATGTCGAAGTCGGTCGCGGACCTGGCGATGGTCGGTGCGGTACTGGGTTCGGGTGCGGTTGCGGGGATCGGTCTCGCGACGCCGTTCGCCTACCTCGCCGGGACGCTCGGCGGCGGCATCGCCGGTGGGACGATCGCGCTCGTCTCCCAGCGTTTCGGTGCCGAGCAGTACGGCGAACTCGACCTCGTCGTCAAGCAGAGCGTCTGGGTGACGTTGTTGCTCACGCTCCCGCTGACGGTCGTCTTCTTCCTGTTCCCCCACGAACTGATCGGCCTCATCGCGACCGATCCCGTGATGCACACCCACGGGGCGACCTACCTACAGGTGATGAGCGTCGGGACGATCTTCATCGACCTCAACCTGATCGGGAGCCGAACGCTCGTCGGCGTCGACGACTCCTACGCCGCGATGATCGTCCGCGGCAGCGGTGCCGTCGCCAATATCGCGTTCAACGCGGTGTTCATCTTCGGGCTCGGGTGGGGCGTCGCCGGTGCCGCCCTCGGTTCCGTCCTCGCGAACGTCCTCGTCACGGGGTTGTTCGTCTACGGCTTCCTCGGTGGACGGGTTCCTTTCGTCGGTCGCTTCCCCGTCACCGTTTCGCTGGCAGGACCGTACTTCGACCGGAGTCTCACACGGGACCTCGTCGAGATTTCGACGCCGATCATCTTCACCAACCTCACCTGGTCGACGGCGCAGTTTCCCCTCCTCGCCATCATCGCCGTCTTCGGCCCCGAGGTCGTCGCCGCGTTCATCGTCGCCCAGCGGGTTCGCGGACTGATGGACACCCCGAACTGGGGACTCAATCTGGCCTCGAGCAGCCTCGTTGGCCAGGAACTCGGCAAGGGCGACGAGCTGGAAGCGGGCGCCTACGGCGACGACATCCTCCGGATCACGCTCGTGGTCTACCTCGTGATCGCGGCGGCGGTGTTCTCCTTCGCGGAGCCGATCGCCGCGGTGTTCGTCGAGCCGGGTGACTCGCTCGCGCTGACGACAGTCTTCGTACAAGTGGCGACGATCAGCGTGATCTTCAACGGGTTGAACGGCGCCGCCTCCGGACCGCTCAACGCCAGCGGCGACACCCGTTGGCCGCTGTATGGCCGGCTCCTCGGACTGTACGGGTTCGCGCTCCCGGCCGCCTTCCTGGGGACGACCGCGGTCACGATTCCGTTCCTCGGGACGATCCCCGCACTCGGGATCGCCGGCCTCTACGCCGCGCTCATGCTCGAGACGGTCGTGCCCGCCGCGGTCGTCTACTACCGGTTCTCGACGGATCGATGGAAGGTCGTCAGTCGGTCCTACCGGCCGGAAGCGCCGGCGGCCGACTGAGACTCGAACCGAGGCCGAGTAGAGTCGTCTCGCTCTTGTTTCGTGATCCAGCTTACCGCCGGAGCAACAGATACCCACCGACACCCGAGAGCAGCACGATCACGCCGGAGACGACCAGCAACACCCGGTAGCCGCCACTCGAGGTCTCGAACCCGGCGTCCGCGATGAACGTGAACGCGACCGGTCCGAGGGTCTGTCCGAGTCGGAGCATACTGGTTCGCATCCCCATCATCCCCGCGCGAAGCTCGCTCGAGACGAGCGTCACGACGGTCGTGTCGATCGACGGCATCACGATCCCGAAGCCGACGCCGAACGCGAGCAGCGACACCCCGACGAACACCGGTGAGGGGGCGAGCCAGACGCCGAGCAGACTGGTGCCGTAGGCGACGAACCCCAGCGCGACCAGTTCGGGCGCGGTCCGCCACTGGGAGATCCGACCGTACAGGGAGGAGACGGTCGCACTGGCGACCGAGACCATCGCCAGGATCAGCCCGATCTGACTCGAGGAGAGGTCGAACTCGTCGCTCATAAGCAACGGTAACGCGGTCTGAACTGCGCCGTAGAAGACGAAGAAGACGACGAAGATCGCACTGAAGATCGCGATCGCCTCGGGGAGGACGGCGACGTCGCGCAGTCGCCCGAGGTAGACACCCACGCTCGAGGGCGGGTCGGCCTCGGGTTCTTCGAGTGCGACGGCGGCGACGATACCGACGAAGATGCCGATCCCGAAGAAGAGAAACGGCACGCTCCAGCGAATCCCACCGAGCGCGCCGCCGACGAGCGGGTACAGCGCTGCGCCGGTGCCGAGCATACTGCCGTTGAAGCCCATCACCGCGTTGCGCTGGGCGCCGTCGTAGAAGTCGCCGATCAGCGTCACCGCGAGGGTGACCAGAGCGCTGGCGCCGATTCCCTGGAGGAATCGAAGCGCGAGCACTTCCGTGAAACTGCTCGCGAAGGCGATCCCCGCACCGCCGATCCCGAAGATGAACAGCAGCGGGATGATGACCCGACGGCGGCCGATCCGGTCGGCGAGCAGTCCGATGAAGGGGGTCAGGAAGACCCCCGGCAGCGTGTAGACGGTGATCACGAGGCCGACTTGCGCGTCCGAGAGCTCGAACGCCGCCCGCAGCTCCGGCAGGACGGGACTGATCAACGAGACGCCCATGACGCCCATCAACGAACTCGAGAGAATGACGTACAGCGCGCTCGAGCGCCAGGGGATCGATTCGGATCCGGCGTCTGACTCGGCGTCGACCTCCGTGTCGGCTCCCATCTCGAACCGTAGGAACGCTTCCACGTGGATGTCGGAATACGTTTTCGTAGCGGACAGGGAGGTGTGTAAACTCCCGTCCGACTCGAGTCGACTCCGGGCCGAGTCACTCCTCCGGAACTGGCTCGACGCCGCCGAATTCGAACCTGGCCCCGCCGCTCTCGCTTTCGCTTTCGGTTGCCCTGACTGACCAGCCGTGTGCCCGTGCGATCTCGGCGACGATACTGAGGCCGAACCCGGTCCCGTCGTCGTCGGTCGTGTAGCCCGCCTCGAAGACCTGCTCGCGCTGATCGGGTGGGATCCCGGGACCGGTATCGGCGACGAACAGTGTCAGTCCTGTCGCGCTCTCGTCCCGATCGATACCGACCCTGACGACGAGCCCCGACTCGACGGCAACCGCTCTCGAGTCCGTGCGGTCGTCGTCAGAACGGACTGCGTTCTGGCTGCTCGTGGAACCGTGTTCTACGGCGTTTCGAAAGAGGTTCTCGAGCAAGCGTTGCAGACGGTCGGGATCCGCACGGATCGACGCACTCGAGTGAACGTCGAGGGTCGCGTCACCGGTCGCGACGCCGTTCCAGGCCCGCTCGGCGAGTGCCTCGAGGTCGACCGGCTCGGGATCGGTGACGTCGGCTCCCTCCCTGGCGATCGTGAGGACGTCGTCGATGATCGTCTCCATTCGCTCGTGGGCCTGTGCGACCTCCTCGAGGTGATCGTCGGCGTCGTCAGTCTCGCGAGCGAGTTCTAGGTAGCCGTTGGCGACGGTCAGGGGATTGCGCAGGTCGTGGGAAACGAGGCTGGCAAACTGGTCGAGGCGCTCGTTCTGACGCTCGAGTCGGTCTTCGTGGCGTTTTCGCTCGGTGACGTCGTGAACGATCGCCAGCCAGCCGACGTGGCGGTCGTGGCCGTCGTCGATCGGTGTCACCGTCACCTGCAAGTGACTCGTTCCGATCGAGACTTCGAACGTCGTCTCTTCACGACTGGCTGTGATGGCGTCGTACTGCTGTTGCAGGTCCGTCTCTTCGAGCAGTGATCTGAAGTTTCGACCGATGTAGTTCTGATCGCCGGTATCGACAGTACGTAGAATTCGTCGGCCTTCGGGGTTGACGTCGACGAGTCGATCACCCCTGTCGATAACGAAGACGCCGTCGTTGACGGTTTCCAGAACTCGATCGCGCGCGATCGGAACGAGATCGATCAGCCGATAGCGGACGATC
This sequence comes from Natronoglomus mannanivorans, assembly GCA_025517485.1. Taxonomy (GTDB): domain Archaea; phylum Halobacteriota; class Halobacteria; order Halobacteriales; family Natrialbaceae; genus Halomontanus; species Halomontanus mannanivorans. The sequence goes on from JAOPKB010000005.1 coordinate 78,448, forward strand.
GCGACCGTAAACAGGCCGCTCGCGATCGGAATGACGATCGGCGCCGGATCGAACTCGACGAGGCCGAAAACCAGCGGGAGCGTTCCGGCGGCCGGGAGCAACGACCCACCGATAACGGCCAGACTCTGCCCTCGATACAGCGAGGGGGTGCGGTAGTACATGTCGACGAACATGAGGACGGACACGGCGGTCAGTGAATAGGCGGCTATCAGGTGGGGTACGATCGCGATTCCGTACTCGGGGACGATGCCCAACACCGTCGTGGGGTCCGACTCGATCGTCTCGAAGAAGTACTCGCCGGGATCGACGAACACGAAGAGGAAGAGGTAGACCGGATATATCGACAACGCGAGGTAGGTCGTCGAACCGAGATACTGTTCCCGTCCCGTGTACTGGAGTGCGAAGACGAACAGCGCCACGGAACCGAACGCGATGCCGAGAAACCAGATCCGAAGGAGTGCGAGAGAGACTGCGGGATCGTCGATCGTGATATTGGCGAGCTGAGTAGCGGACCAGACGACGCCAGCAAAGATGTAACAAAGCAACACAACGGCACCTGTCTTCCGCCGGTGGTGCCACAGGATCCAACACAGGGCGAGCGACGTAACGACCGACACCGTATACGCGATCTGAAGCGTCGACTGCTCGAGTACCACTGCAAACTGCTCGAGTCGGTGCAGTATAAAAGCCTACGGCCGTTGTGCTACAGCGCAACTACCACGAACTCGTCTCGTGAATCGTCCGTTCGACGGACGATGATAATGGATATATCCTCTCGATTGACGGAGCCGTCTTCGCGGTGAGCCACGCGCTGGCAATTCGTCTCGGTCGACGACGAGCGACTTCCGACAGTCGGCGACAACGACGTCCGACCAAGAGATTTCAGTACCGAGGATGAGACGAGGACGTCGACGGCAACGGCAACGGAGAGCAAAATCTCTCCGCCGTCGTGGATCCCTGTGAGCCACACTGCCGAATGCCCAGCTTTCTTGGGATCGCTCCGCGAGGATAGGGATATGACCGTCGACGACGAGATTCTGGTCCTCAGGAAAGGAACCCACGGGATTCCGGTCGAACAGTACGCCGCGGCCATCCGCGAGCGACTCCCCGACCACACCGTCACGCTCGCCCGAACCCCGGCCGAGGAGCGCGAGCTGATCGCCGACCACTCGTTCGTCACCGGGATGGTCCTCGAGGAGGAGTTACTCGAGGCCGCCGAGGATCTCGAGGTCTTCGCGTGTGCGTACGCGGGGACCGGTCACCTGCCACTCGACCGGCTCCGCGAGCGCGGGGTCACGGTCACCAACGCCTCGGGCGTCCACGGGCCGAACATCGGCGAGCACGTGCTGGGAGCGATCCTCTCGTTCACCCGGCGGTTTCACGTCGGTGCACGCCGGCAACGCCGACGGGAGTGGCGCCACTACCAGGCCCACGAGTTGCAGGGTTCGACCGTGACCGTCGTCGGTATGGGTGCAATTGGGCAGGCCGTCGTCGACCGTCTCGAGCCCTTCGGCGTCGAGACGATCGGTGTCCGCTACAGCCCGGAGAAGGGCGGGCCGACCGACGAGGTGTACGGCTTCGACGAGGAGGGGGTCCACGAGGCGCTCGCGAAGACGGATTACCTCGTCCTCGCCTGCCCGCTCACGGAGGAGACCCGAGGGTTGATCGACGAGGACGCGTTCGTCACGATTCGCCCGGACGCGGTCCTCGTCAACGTCGCCCGCGGCCCCGTCGTCGACACCGACGCGCTCGTCGGCGCGCTTCGGTCGAACTGGATCCGCGGGGCCTCGCTGGACGTGACCGATCCGGAACCGCTCCCGCCGGAGCATCCCCTCTGGACGTTCTCGAACGTCCAGATCACGCCCCACAACGCCGGGCACACGCCACAGTACTACGAGCGGCTGGCCGACATCGTCGCGCGAAACGCCGAACGCGTCCGAGAGACGGGATCGACCGACGACCTCGAGAACCAAGTGTCGCTGTAGGCCCTCCGTCGGGGCCGTGTCGATGGAATTTCGTCACTCGACTCGCTCGAGCCAGCGGGAAGCCGAGAGCATCGCTCCGCCCGCGACGGCGGCGACGAGTCCGAGCACGATGCCACCGTGCCACTCTGGACCCCACAGCTGGAGGCCGGCAGCGACGAAGAATCCGACGACAATCCCCACGACGAGCACCGAGAGCGGTGGCAGACGGTCGCTCGGCATACTCGAACACTCCTCGACCGGACCGAAGTCGACCGTGCCGGCGAACGCAACCCGCGATCGTTCGACGTGTGGTCTTTCACCCCCGCCCTTCGATCGAGTCCATCCGTTCTTTCCTCGAGATGTGTCGCCAGACCCCGATCGAGATCGATGCTGGCACAGCCTGGAGCAGCTGGCACCCACCACCGTTCGAACGAGCAGTCGTCGCTGCTGTCGGTGCAAACTTATCCGGGTGGCGTCCAAATATCGACACGAGAGAAATGAACGCATGCGCAGTCGAATACGAACGAGAGAGCGAGAGGCAGTCCAGTATCCGACCGGAGGTGAGCCGATGACGTTGACCTTCGACGGCACGGTCGTCGTCCCGGCGGCCGATCCGAACGACGGGGAGCGAACCGCGCGAGCGCTCGCACCACGACTGGCGCCAGGCGGCCGTGCAGTCGTCGTCTACGTCGTCGAAAAGGCCGGCGGCGCACCGGACAAGACGTCTGTCGAACAGAGCGAGGAGTACGCCGCAGACGTCTTCGAGGCGGCTCGAGGGCCGCTCGAGGTGAGCGACGGAACCGTCGAGACCGAGATACTCTACGGGACGGATATCGTGGAGACGATCTTCGACGCCGCCGGGGAGTTGAACGCCGACGGCGTCGTCTTCGTCCCCCGGGAGTCGAACCGGTTGGCCGAACTCCTCACCGGCGACGTCGCGCTGAAGTTAGTCAAGGAGGCCTCCGTGCCAGTGGTCAGCTTGCCGGAAGTCGAAATCGAAGACGCCGATTGAGAAACGCGGAAAACACCGAGTCGAGACGGTGACCGTTGCGACCGGACTAGAGGTAGCCGTTTTCGAGCAGTAGTTCCCCGTTCAACACGCTGGCACCCGCGGCGCCGCGGATCGTGTTGTGTGCCAGACAGTTGTACTGCAGTCCGAACGTCGATTCGCGGATGCCGCCGGCGGCGATCGCCATTCCGTCGCCCAGGTTCCGGTCGAGACGCGGCTGTGGGCGACTGGGGTCCTCGAAAACGTGGATCAGCGGGTCCGGCGAAGACGGGAGGTCGAGCGCCGGGAACTCGGCCATTGCGTCTGCGGCGTCCGCCGGCGTGAGTTCCTCCTCGGCTTCGACCCACACGTTCTCGAGGTGGCCGTCCAGCGTCGGGATACGGTTACAGGAGGCCGCGACCTCGACGCCGTCGTGGGTGAGTTCGGCACCGTCGAAGGTTCCCAGTAGTTTGCGGGATTCGGTCTCGAGTTTCTCCTCTTCGCTGCCGATGTGTGGGATGGCGTTGTCGATGATCTCCATCGAAGAGACGCCGTCGTAGCCCGCCCCGGAGACGGCCTGCAGGGTGGCGACGTGGACTTCCTCGAGGGTGAAGCCGGCCGCGGCGAGGGCGGCGAGCGTGGGGACGAAGGTGATCGTCGAGCAGTTCGGGTTCTTCACGAGCGCGCCGTCCCAGCCGCGTTCGTCGCGCTGGACCTCGAGCAAGTCGAGGTGTTCGGCGTTGACCTCGGGGATCACGAGGGGGACGTCCTCGGCCATCCGCGAGTTCGAAGAGTTCGAGGAGACGACGTAGCCGGCCTCGCAAAACGGTGGTTCGACCTTCGCGCCGACGCTCGAGGGGAGCGAGGAGAAGAGGAGGTCGACGTCGTCCGGAATGGCCTCGGGCGTCGTCGCGTGGACGGTCATCTCGGCAATCTCCGCCGGGATCGGCGTGTCGACGCGCCACTTGGCGACGTCGCGGTAGGCGTGGCCGGCGCTGGAATCGCTCGCGGTGAGGGCGGCGATTTCGAAGTCCGGGTGTGGCTCGAGGAGCTGAATCAGTCGCTGTCCGACGGCGCCGGTGGCACCGAGTACGCCAACTTGTACTGTCATTGTCGGGCATGGGAAGTCAGCCCGCAAAATCGTTTGGATTTACTTTCGAAAAAATCTCTCCTAATCGAACATGTGAGAACTCGAGCGATCGCGGTTACCAGCGGTGGTGGACGTGCTCGCGAACGTACTCGCCGTAGACCGCCTCGACGTCGTCGCGTTCGTCCTCGGTCAGTTCCCGCAGGCCGGCCGCCTCGACGTTCTGCTCGATGTGGTCCGGGCTGGTCGATCCCGGGATGACCGTGGAAACCGCGTCGTGGTCGAGGATCCACCGCAGCGTGAACTGGGCCATCGTCCACTCCTCGGGGACCGTCGGCCGAAGTTCGTCGACGGCCTCGAGGCCGACGTCGTAGGGAACGCCCGCGAACGTCTCGCCGACGTCGAAGGCGTCGCCGTCGCGGTTGTAGTTTCGATGATCGTCCTCGGGGAACTCGGTATCCGCGTCGAGGTTCCCCGTCAGCAGTCCCGACGCGAGCGGGACGCGCACGATGACGCCGACGTCGCGGCGTTCGGCCTCCCGGAAGAAGAGTTCGGTCGGCCGCTGGCGGAACGGGTTGACGATGATCTGAATCGTCTCGACGCCGGGGTACTCGATGGCTTTCAGCCCCTCCTCTACGCGCTCGACGCTGGCGCCGTAGTGGGCAATCTTGCCCGCTTCGACCAGCGACTCGAGGGCATCGAACGTCTCGGGCTGGTAGTAGGCGTCAGTCGGCGGGCAGTGCAGTTGCAGGAGATCGAGCGTGTCCATCTCGAGGTTCTCGAGGCTCCGATCGACGAATCGCTCGAGGTTCTCGTGCGTGTAGCGGTCGGTCGTGTGCGGATCGAGTCGGCGGCCGGCCTTGGTCGCGACGACGGGCTCTGCGTCGTGGTCTGCCAGCACCTCCGCGATGAGGCGCTCGCTCCGGCCGTCGCCGTAGACGTCCGCGGTGTCGAGGAAGTCGATTCCACTGTCGAGCGCGGCGCGAACGGCCGCACGTCCTTCTTCTTCGGAGACCTCGCCCCAGTCGGAGCCGATGTTCCACGTCCCGAGGCCGATCTCCGTAACGTCCCAGCCTGTCGTTCCGAGTGCTCGTCGGTCCATACCGAACCCTCGGAATCGAGCCTCCTATTCGTTCAGGTACCCTCCAGCGTTGCCGGTGACGCCTCGAGTGAGTTGTCGTTTTCAGCTCGAGACGGCGACGGTAATATTAGAAATACATAAGGTTTTTATCGCTGTTGTGATGAGGAATGGAATGTATGCAACCGCCCTCCAGGCGACAGTTCGTAGCTGGCAGTGTAGTAACCGTCGCGTCGATCGCCGGTTGTCTCGCGAGCGGGTCGGAGTCCGATCCCGACGGCGAGTCGACGGCCAACGAGTCCGGTGATTCGGAGTCCGAGTCAGACGAAGCGGTGACCAACGACGGGACGGCAATCGACGACCTCCCGGAAGACGTCGAATGGGCCCTCGAGGTCGTCCCGCCGGAATCGGCCGTCGAGGTGGGCTACGAGGGGTTCGTGTTCACGCCCCTCTCTGACGACAGTAACGATGGCGAAACCGAACACGGCCCGGAGGCCGAGCAGGTGCTCCGGCAACTCCGCGACAGCGACGTCGACCCCGAGGAGGTCGCGACGACCGTGACCGTCATCCCGGACGGGAACCGACACGGCATCGGGACGGCCGTCGGGTCGTTCGACCGCGTCGAGTTGGGCACGACGATCGCGGAAGACGACGACTGGCACGTCGGTGACGACGGTGACCTGGCGTTCGCGAGCGAGGACGGCCGCGTCCTCTTCGCTGGCGGCGACGACGACGTTCGGACGTCGGTCGTCGAGACGGGCGTCGACGCCGCCAGGGGAGAGACGGAGAGCATCCTCACAGCCGATCCGGTCGTCGAGACGCTCACGCGTCTGGACACCTCGAGTCCGGTCTACTTCATCACCGCCGTCGACGAGGTATTTTCGGCCCTCGAGGACGGCACGCTGCGGGCGATCGGCGCCGGATTCGAGACCCGCCCTATGGACATCGAGGGGACGGCCGAGAACGAATACCTGCTGTTCCCCGGCGCGGACGCCGAACTCGACGACGAGGCGATCGAGGCGGTGCTGGACGTGATCGAATACGGCGAAATCGTCGAGACGGACGTCGACCGGGACGAAGACGTCGTCCACGTCGAGACCCTCGTCGAAGCGCCGCCGCAGAGAGACTGGGACGCCTCTCCCGACGCGGACATTCGGACGGACGTCGACGGCAATGCGGGTACCGTCACGTTCGAGCACGTCGACGGCGAATCGATCGACACCGCCCAGCTCGAGCTGTTCCACGACGGCGAACTGGCGGCCGTCCAGCCGGCCGAGGAGTACGAGACGTTCGGCGTCGGTGACGCGCTCAGCGTCGACACCGGCCCGCTGGCGTATCTCGAACTCCGCTGGGTCGACGAGGAGGCGAACGTCTACGACGACTACGCCTCCGTCCTCGTCGGGGGAGACGCCTTCGAGACGGCGTACGACCTCGACGACGCCACCGCCGAGTTTACCTACACCGGCGAACGCGAGGCAGACCCCGACCTCCTCGCGTTGGGCCATCGGAAAGACGATGGAACGGTCGACTCGGACGAACTCGAGCAGTTCGCCGACGCGTTCGACGTGCTCACCGCCGGCGACAGCGTCACCGTCGAGAACGTCGAGGTCGGCGATCGTGTGACGCTCGAGCTCGACGTCGATGCCGGGCAGAACGGAATTCGGCGCAGACTCGCGACCGTCCGCGCCTCTCCACCGCGATTCGCACTCCACAGCCACCGAGAGGGCGGGCTGACGGGGTACTATCACGACGAGGAAGAACGCGACGCCGACGAGTTCCGCGTCCTGGTCGACGACGAGTCGGCGGACTTCCAGCTCGACGACGACCACGAGACGCTCACACCCGGTACCGAGATCGAACTCGGCGAGGTTCCGATCGGATCGCGGGTGACCGTCGAGTGGCTCGAGCCCGACGAGCCGATCGAGATCGCAAATCACCTCGTTCGGCCGCGTATTACCGTTCACACGGAGTACGACGATACCGACGGCACGCTGGCCGTCGAGCACCGCGACGGCGATACGGTCGATGCGGCCGACCTCGAGTTACGGATCGACGACGAACCGGCAGCTGTCCAGCCGGCCGAGGAGTACGAGACGTTCGAGCGAGCGGACACGCTCACCGTCGACGTCGAGCCGTTCAGGAGCGTCGAACTGGTCTGGACCGGAGGCGACGACGGCGCCCGCGAGTACGGCCTCGGTCGAGCTGTAACCGGCGCGGAATCGATCGAGGGGAGCTACGATATCGACCGCGATGAAGTCGAACTCGTGTACGTCGGTGCCCGCGAGGCCGACCCCGGTCGACTCGGCGTCCATCATCGCGGAGATCACGCCGCCAGCGGTGAGACGGAGACTCTCTTCGAGGACGCCTACGACACGCTGACCGACGGCGACAGCGTCGTCGTCGAGAACGTCGGGATCGAGGACCGGGTGACCGTGATGCTCGCGCCAGAGACGGACTCGGCGAGCGATCGCCACGCCCACGTCCACCGGCCGATATTCCAACTCGTCCCCGAACCCAGATACGCGTTCACGTTCGACCACCGCGAGGACGAACTCGTCGCCGTCTACCGTCACGAACTCGAGCGCGACGCCGAGGAGTTCCGGATCCTCGCCGACGACGGGGAGACGAGCGTCCAGCCGGCCGACGACCACGAGACGCTCGAGGCCGACGACGAGGTCGGTCTCGGCTCGATTGCGCCCGGAACGGAACTCGTCGTCGAGTGGGTCGCCCCGGACGAGCCCAGAGAGGTGGCCGACCACGTCGTCGTCCCCCACGCGTCTTTCGACGTCGAATACGACGCCGACGAGGGGACGGTTACCGTCGAACACACGGGCGGTGACGAGTTCGATGCCGACGACGTCGACGTGATGGTCGATCCGGCGACCGACGAGCCGACTGGCTGGGACGACCACGAGACGGTCTCCGAAGGCGATACGACGACAATCGCCGTCGATGAGGTGCCTCGGGTCGTCTACATCGTGTATCGGGAACGAGAACTCGTCTACGACGAACGCCTCGAGGGCTGACGCCGGTCGCTCTCTTCGAGTTCAGTGACTCGGACCCGGGGGCCGGCGGTCGCTTCGTGACCGATAGGCGGGACTCGACGCTGGAGGTTGAAAGCTGAATACTGAGGAGTCGACACTCGAGCGATCAAGACCTACCGAGACGGAAGAACCAGTCTACGCCGGAATCTGCGCGCCCTTCTTTCGCGTGACGTAGCCCGCGATTCGGTTGCGGACGCCCTTGGATTCGATGTTCGTCAGCTTGGTGACGCTGTCTTTGTTCTGTTCGAAATCGGTCGTGAACGCCTCTGGGTACCGCTCCAAGAGGAGGTTCCCGGTCTTCTTGACGTAGGCGGGTTTGATTGCCATGTGGACTATTTTCCCGAGCGAACCCTAAAGTGATTCGTTCTCACTCGAGTCGGACTCGCCCCACGCCGAGTACGTCCGCACGCGCTCGATGGCTTCGCGCTCGCGATCGCTACCGGCCCGCTCGACGACCGATTCGCAGTACGCGAGCCGCTCGAGCAATCGCTCGTCGTCGTAGCCCGCGACGTCCAGCCGGGAGGCCGCGACGGTCGCCTCGACGACGGCGCCGAACCCGCGCGAGACCGTCGGCACCCGGCGCTCGAGGACGCGACTCTCGAGCGGTGTGAGTTCCCACCGCTCCCACTCGGTGCCGTTCTCGGTTCCGGCGTCGACCCGGTCGACGGAGACTCGAACCCAGGCATTGGTCGACTCGAGGATCGGGTCCGTCTCGAGTTCGGTAATCGAGAGCGCAGCGTCGACGAACGCGAGGGGGTCGACAGTGAACTGGACGTATCCCTCACCGGTGCGATGGAAGTTCCGGCGTGTCCGCGTGTTTCCCCACGTCGTCGCCGTGATCGGTCGCTGTGTTCCCGCGTTCTCGTCGTCTCGCTCGTCGTGACCGTCTTCGTCTCCGTGGCCCACCTCACCTGCAAATAGTCCGAGTGCCGCCGCGTTCCAGCGTCCGTTCGGTCCGAGCGTCGTCACGACGGTCTCCGTGACGCCCTCGAGGGTGACGGGCCACGATTCGTCTCCGTCTCCGTTCCCGTCCCCCTCGTCCTTACCGACTCCGCCGGGGTCTCCGGTCATAACTCGACGACGCCTCGCTCGAGGGCGACGAACAATCCGGCGGCCGTTACATCCGCGGTCGTCCCCGGGTTCACACCGCGGTCGACGAGTTCGTCCGCGAACTCCTCGATCGCGTCGCGGTCGGTTTCGAACGCTCCGTGGTCGTGAAGATCGGCGGCTCGTTCGGTGACCTCCTTCGCGACGGCCTCGCCGTGGCGCTTGACGACGAGCGTATCAAGGCGCTCGGCCAGCAGCGCGAGGAACGTTTCGGCTGCCCGGTCGGGCAATGGCCCCGACCCGTTCGCGATCGACTCGGCGGCTCGAAACGACCGTTCGAAACCTCGAACCCACTCGCGGGCGACGTCATCGCCGGGGACGCTCCCCTCCATCACGTCGTACAGGGTGACGCCGCGCTCCTCGAGCGTCGGAATCGCGTCGGCGCCGCGGCGGACGTCCAGCGCCTCGAGGTCCTCGGGCGGCTCGTCGACGAAGACGTCGACGTGCTCGAAGGCGCGATAGAAGTCGGCGGCGTCGGCGACGGTCGTCTCCTCGACGACACTCTCGACGACCGGCTGTGAGAGGTCCTCTCGAGCGGCGCGGACGAGCGGAATCAAGAGCAACAACGCGCCGAACTGCGTGTTGCCACCCTGCTGGGCGGCCATCCCGCTTACAGCTCGCTCGAACGCCGCCCCCACCGCGGCGCCGTGACCGGCCATTCGGAGCCCGTCCTGTGCACCGACGGCACCCGCGAGGAAGTGCTCGAACCGGAGGTCCTCGAGGTCGCGGCGACGATCGACGTTCCCCGGTTTGGGCGTGCCACAGACTTCGAGCAGGAGTGCCAGTTCGGCGTTCTGGGCGGGAGTTCGCATGTGTTTGTGCTCGGTTCGAGGCTCTCGGTGAGGAGAGTTACGATTGTGGTCGCGCTCTCGTCGGCTCTTCGTCGAACTCCCGGTCTACCGCCACACGAACGCGCTCGAGGACGGTCGGATCGTCGCTCGGCCGGCCCACGCTGACGGCGTCGGCGCCATGTGCGCGGTACTCGCGAACGGTCTCGGCATCGCGGACGCCGTTGTTGGCGATCACGAACAGGTCGGACCCGGTCGCCGCGACCACGTCGGCGACGACGGATTCGGAGTCCATCGCGTCGACGTGGACGTAGGTCGCACCGGCGTCCGCGAGCGCTCGAGCGAGAGTCGGCAGATCGACGCCCGGAACCTCCGCGCGGACCTTGACACCCACCGTCGCACCCGTCTCGGCCGCCGCCTCGGCGTACTCACACAATCGTGGCGTGTCCCGAAGGAGCGTCTCGCCGCAGCCGGCTGCACACAGTTCCGCCTGCCGACAGTGAGCGTTGATCTCGACGAACGCTCCGCGGTCGCGACAGACGCGGGCCGCTTCGGCGATCGGGTCGACCGTCGCCGAGCGAACGTTGAACCCGGCGGTGATCGGGGCGTCCTCGAGAGCCGCGAGCTGGCGGTCGATAAACGCGATCGGATCCGCGGGGAGAAACTCGGAGCGCTCCCGCTCGAGGAGTTCGCGGGCGGCCTCGCGGGACCGAGAGTCGAGTGCGATTCCGCCGAGGACTGCGGCGCCGGCGTACTCCTCACCGGCACGAGCCCACTCGGCGTCGGACTCGCCGCTGAGACTCGAGAGTGCGAGTCGCGGTGTGAACGTAAGTTCGGTCATGTTATTTTCGTCTCCGTCTTCTCTTCATCGTCGTTGTAGTCGTCCGCAGCGTCATAGTCGTATCCACTCCGGACTCGAGTCGGGATCAAGAGACCTGCTCGATCGCGTTAGCGACCGTCTGCACGATTCGGCTGGCATCCGATCGGTTGTCGATCGTAATATCCGTTCGGAAGGTTGGTCGGGAGAACTCGGTGCTATCGCGCTCGTCGACGACGAACGCGTCGGCGAACGGGTAGGCCGTCGCCAGTCCGGACGTGTTCGGCTCGGCACCGACCGCCTCCATGAGTTTTCCGGCGGGTCCCGAGAAGGCGTCGTCGCCGAGGAACGGCGAGACCGCGACGACGGTCGTCTCCTGGAGCGCGCTGGCGACGCCGGGAAGTGCGAGCATCGGCCCGATGCTCGTCACCGGATTCGACGGCCCGATGACGACCACGCCCTCGAGCGCCTCGAGGACGCCCGGTGCGGGTTCGGCGTGCGAGGAGCCCCGAAACTCGACGTTCTCGACGTCGGGTTCGCCCTCGCGTCCGACCCAGAACTCCTGAAAGTGCATCATCCCCTCGTCGGTGTGGACGAGGCTGGCGACCGGATCGTCGCTCATCGGGAGGAGATCGATCGTGAGACCGAAGCCGTCGGCCAAACGGTCGGTCGCCTCCGAGAGAGTGTGGCCCTGATCGAGCAGGCTCGTCCGGGTGATGTGAAGGGCGCGATCGCGGTCGCCGATCGTCATGAACTCCGCAATCCCCGAAAAGCGACGCCAGCGCGCGATCTCCCGGCCCTCAGTCTGGCGATCCTCCGACAGGTACTGCGGCCCGTCCGGCAGATCCGCGGCCGATGCGATGTCGTTCAATGCCGCGTGCGTCCGGTGCGTGTCGTCGCGGATTCCCCACCATCGCTGTCGGTCGAGTACGCCACCACCCTGGAAAATGAGCGTGTCGACGTCCGGCGACACGAGGAGCCCCCCGATCTCCACGTCGTCGCCGGTGTTCGCGACGACCGTGGTCTCCTCCGGCGAAAACGCGGCGGCAGCACCGTCCAAGAGCTTCGGCGTCCCGGTGCCCCCGGAGAGAAACGTAACCATACGGCCACCTACCGGCGGGGGGACTTAATTACTTGCGGCCACCGTGCGGGTCGATTTCTCCGATCGGAGACCGGAATCCGGGTCGAAACCGATCACCGATCCTCGAGCGCCCGCTCGTCGCCGATCCAGTCGGCGAAACTCCCCTCGAGCAGCGTCTCGCGCTGTCGGTCGACGTAACCCCGTTGCATCGCGGTGATCGCTTCGGCCAGACTCGCGCCGTCGTCGAGCCGGCGTTGGACCTCACGGTACTTCCAGGCCGCGGGGGTGACACCCTGCCTGACCCGACGCTGAAGCGGATAGAGGTACTTCGCGGCGTCCTCGTCGGACAGGCCGCGATTGGTCAGGCCGTCCTCGGCGTGGGCCAGCAGATCCTCGTAGATTGCCTCGGCGTCGGTCGTTTCCTGGCCATCGTTGGTGATCCAGGTCAGGTTCGCCGAGAGGCCGTCTCGCATCGCCGCGTAGAAGTTCTCCTGTGAGAGTTCCCAGTCCAGTTCCGCCACCGGGTGCTCGAGACGGGTCATACTCTCGAGGAGGCCGGCGAAGGCGGCCTGAAACGCGATGGAGTCCCGAACCGTCGGCTGTGCGGGAATGGGACGGAACTCGATTCTGGCGTTGGCCGCGGATCGGGTCGGTCCGCCGAAGACCGGGCGGACCCACCGCCAGTAGGTGCCGTGTTTGCGCCGGAAGTGAGCGAACTGGTCGTCGAATCGCCCGCCGGAATCGACGGGCATCGGGACGAACGTGTCGTCGTCGACGATCCGATCGACTGCCTGTTCGGTCGTCTCGAGGTCTCGCGGGAAGCGAACTTTGCCGATTCCGGCTCCGGGCGGATTGAGGACGGTCTCGAAGACGCTGATCCGGTGTTCCATCCACGCGTCGCGGAGGACGTCCTCGGCGGTCGCGTCCTCGTCGTAGAGGTCGGGTGGGAAAAACGGCGTGTTCACCCCGAGGGCCAGCAGCGGGCCGGCGATTCGGAGTGCGTAGTTGAAGTAGTCGGGGAGATCCCTCGCGTGGGCGACCTGATAGTGTGGCTGGATCGACGTGATGAGGCTCTCCGGCATGACGGTGTCGGCCGAGAGCGTGACGTTCGGCGCGACGATCCGCATCCCCGCGGACTTCGCACGGTCGGTGTTCGCCATCGCGTGGTAGCGCGCCGACGAACTCATGTTCGTCGCGACGCGGACGAGACGCTCCGTGTCGGTTTCGTCTTTGTCACTGGCTCCGTCTCTCCCCGCCACCGTGACCGACCGCTCGACGCTGTCGGTGACGTACTGGCTCGCGGTCTCCCCCTCGGGCGGAATCGTCCAGAGACCGTCGCTCACCAGCCGCATGCGTTCGGTCCGGGTCACGTCGAGGGCGGTCTGCAGGCGCGCTTTGACCTCCGACTCCTGGGCGGCCAGCCCGTAGGCGTTCAACGGCTGCGGACTGGTCGTCATCTCGGCGTTGTGAAGCCCCAGTTCCTTCTCGAACCCGATGAGCTCGAGCAGCCGTCGGGGAACGCGACGCAGGGCGCACCCGTCGGCGTCGACCGCGTAGAACTCGTACTCGAGGCCGACGATCGCCTGCGGGTTGTCGAACACGCCGTCTCTGAGCCCCTCTTTGATCACCTCGGCGTCGTCCGCGACGCGGTGTTGGAACTCCTCGGCGTCGACTGCGAGGACGTCTTCGACCCGCGCTGCCAGTTCCTCCTCTGCCATGCTCGCCAGTGCTCCCCCGACGGACTTGAATGCACGTCTCTCGTGACGAGAGTTGTCGGACCGCTCGTCGATCGCGCGCTCGCCACCGCCGTGGTCGTCACTCGAAAGAATACCGCAAGTAGCAGCCGCCGGCGAGAAACTGAAACTGAAACTGAAAGACTCGCTCAGGAACCGATATCGTACTTCTGGTAGGCCCACCAGACGAAGAGCCCGAGTAAGGGACTTCCGAGGACGCCGAGCGCGCCGAGCGCGAATATAATGACTCCCGGGACGAAGTGAACCGTCCAGACGACGAACATGCCGAAGACGAGGACGCCGGCTGAAACGAGTGCGATGACGAACGTCAACGTCACCGGTGACATGTCCTCGAGACGGAATTCCCCGTTTCCAACGCTCATAGTGTTCCTCTGTAGACGTGACAAATAATCCTTCGGGTACAGGGCCGTTCGGTAGCGATCACCACGACCGGTCGGCCGAGTTGTCTCTCTTCCGAGGCCTGTCTCTCCCGACCGTACCGAAATCGAAAGCGAGCCGGCGGTTATCGAGTTCCACCCCGCCGTCAGGACAGGTGACCTGAACTCGAGGCGTATTGTCTCTCGCTATTTCCAATGGCTAGTTTTAGTACGCTTGGCCGAATGAGGGCTTCACGCAGTCTCCCACCACTATGAAGAGAACACTGACAACGATTGTAATCGTCGTCGTGGCAGTCGGCATGCTCGCCGGCTTCGCCGGGCCGGTGACTGCACAGGAAGGGACCGAACAGACGACCAACCAGGACGCGAGCAACGCCGGCGAACAGACCGCACAGGCCGAGAACAGCTCGGTGATTCAGGTGATCGATCAGGACGCCAGTAACCTCGCCGGACAGACGGCAGACTCCGAGGGTGAGTCGCCAGTCCGACAGACCGCAGACCAGGACGCCAGTAACATCGGTGTGCAAAGCGCATCCGTTATCGGTGAGGGGACCATCGAACAGTCCATCAATCAGGACGCCAGCAACTCCGTCGAACAGAGCGGGTAACTGGATTCAGGACGTCGACGCAGTCTCCAGTAGCAGCCGTGACCGCCGGTGAGCGCATCGACGACGCTCACTCTCGGTTCATCTTTTTCGATCGGTCTCGGACGCCGTCACGGGCGGCCGATAGATCGGCCAGCCGTTCCGCTGGGCGCCGCGCTCGACGTTGACCAAGAACTGTTGGGCCTTCGCGAGGAGGTCTTCACGCGTCTCGAATTCGATCCGGTCGACGCCGTAGGCGGGCGTAATCTCGTCGATGCTGGCGCTCCCGAAACTCGGCCCGCAGAACAACCTGAGTCGCGGCCGTGGCTTCCGTTCGTCGGCCGGATCCTTCCAGCGAAGGTTGAACTCGCCGAGGACGGCGCCGACTTCGCTGCCGACGCCGGTCGTCAGCCCGGCCGCCGTGAAGACGAACATGACGGCGTCGCTCACGGCCGCGAGCTCGACGGACTGGTCGAGCGGCGTCATCCCCGGTTCGTCGAGGCCCGTCTCCTCGACCTGCCGTTTCGTCGGAATGTCAATGTCGGTCGCGATGAACGCGCGAACGCCGATTTCCTCTCGGAGATCTGCACAGACGTCCGCGAGCGCTCGCTCGATATCGCCTCTCCCGTCGTCGGTGACGTGTTCGTCGGGATCGAAGAGCGGATCGCCGAAGTACGGGGACCGGAGTTCGTCCGCATCGTCGTAAGCGTACGCCGCGTTGAACGCGGTGTACGGTCCCATCTTTAAATAGCGAGGGAACCCTGGCCTTTAGGCCGGGTGGGGAATCGCGTCACTTGACTACGCAGTCCACCGATCAGTCGCCTCTCTTGGAATCCAACTGCTCTTGCGCGTAGAGCATCATCCCCTTCCAGGTCAGCCCGTGGCGGTTCTTTGTCTCTTTCAACTGTTCGTACTGGCCGTCATCTACCTCGAAATTGATGTTTGTCACAGGTCATTCTTGCACTTCGTTACATTTAATTTTGTCTAAGGTATATCTAAGCATGTGTCCGATACGGTGACGAAAACGCTGCAGGCCACGCTCGCCACACCCACCGCGGGCAAAGAGCAACGCCTGCAGCGTCTCTTGGACACCTACCGAGATGCACTCCACGACGCATTCGACGCTCGGGCGGACACGATGTCTGCCGTCAATGACATTGTGACGCCCTACGACCTGCCGTATCAGGCCAAAGACGCGCTCAAATCGTACGTCCCGAAGCTCCGGAAGACGTACAATGCCCACGAACTCGACGACGAGCACCCGCTTCGACTCGTCAACCGAGCCGCGAAATTCGATCACTCGGACGAGCGCGAATACGGCTTTGTCTGGCAGGCCCCACAACCCGGTCGTGGGACGAACTTCTGGATTCCACTTCGGATCAACCCTGAACAGGAATCGCTCTGTTTCGACCTACTGAACGACGACGCGAAAGCGGGCGAACTCCGCTTGCAGCGTCACCGAACGTCGTGGGAGTTGCACGTCACCGTCGAGTTTTCGGTCGATTCGTCGACCGAACCAGACGATCCGACGTACATCGGTTTTGACGTAGGTGAGAGCGCGCTGATCACGGGCTGTGCCCTCAAGCGCGACGTACCACGGAAACCGATGCTCGAAAGTGGCAGTCGAGCGCGACACCTCCGCAAAGAGATGTACACGACGCTGAAACGTCTTCAGGAACGTGACGCCGCAGAATGGCGTGTGGACAAACGCTTCAACCACTATCAGAACGCCTTGACCGATATCGTCGAGAAGGTGTCTCGACGTGCTGTCGAGTACGCTGATTCCTTCGAGGATCCGGTGATTGTACTCGAGGACTTGTCGTACATCCGCGAACGACTCGACTACGGCAAGTTCATGAACCGACGCTTGCACGCGTGGGCGTTTGCCCGGCTTCAGGGACGAATCAAAGACAAGGCAACCGAAGACGGGATTCCGGTCGAGTACGTCAACGCGGCGTACACCTCGCAGACGTGTCACGCGTGCGGCCGCCTCGGTCGCCGGAATCAACAAGCCGAGTTCAAGTGTACGAACGACGACTGCCACGTGACAGAGTTCCACGCAGATATCAACGCGGCGGCGAACATCGCCGGTCGTGTAGATCCGTGGGGAGAGAGCGTTCCTTGGGAACCGGAACGCAATGACTCGCCACGGAATGGGAGCGCCAGTGACAGCGCCACAGTCCACCGCGAGACGAGCGAGAAATCCTCGCAGATGACGCTCGCGGCCTACTCGGACTGAAACCTGCCAGACCGGATTCCCTGTGTAGGGGAAGCCCCGCCGTTCACGGCGGGGAGGATGTCACCACGTAGACGTAGAAGTCGTCGTTCGCGGAGAGGTACGACGGCGACGGCGCGTTCTCCTCGACGTACTCGAAGATCGGACGACCGTTGTACTCGAGCCCGAATCGACGGTCGGTCATTAATTGGAGATTCAATCGAACCGATAAATAGGTGCTGACTCGAGTGACGAGCGTTACTGACAACCAAATTAATTAAAAACCACTACTCTAATATGGTCCGAGCCCGAAGGACCACTCGAGATGGCCGTCGAAACACCACCCGATCGCCCGTCGGAGCCAGAACGAGGAGGCCTCGAGGAGTACGTCGAGACGCAACTGTTCGCGGAGACGATCGACTCGCTCGAGGCACAGATCGCCCGAAAGAAGGCGCTGGCCGATCCCGTCCGCTACGGGCTCTGTTACCTGCTCTACGAGCGCGAGCGCCTGCCGCGAAAACAACTCGCGACCGCGACCGGACTCAACGACAACGGGCTTCAACACCACCTTCGCGCGCTTCTCGACGCGAACCTCGTCGCGGAGGCGCCGACGCCCGACGGCGCGGACGGCCGGCTGACCTACTACCGGATCACGACGCTCGGAATCCAGGAGATCGAGAGCGACGTGCAGAATATCGGGTGATCCGTCGTTCGCGCTCACTCTCGCTATCGAACTCACTTTCGTTTCTCCTCCTCTCCGTCCGACGGCTACCCGCCCGCGGCCGCTCCCGAGCACGGCTCTCACAATACTTAAACGGCACTCGAGACCTACATCACGTCGATGGAGTTCGCCGCCTTCGCTACCCACGCCGCCGAGATCGAAGCCGAGCCAGCCGACCTCGAGATCGTGGATCTCGTCACCGACCTCTTCGAGGACGCGGGTGACGCGGACGACGACCTCGCGATCCTCGCTCGATTCGTCCAGGGACGGGTCTTCCCGGCGTGGGACTCGACGACGCTGGATATCGGTCCCCGGTCGTGTTACGAAGCGATCGCCCGCGCGGCGGGCCAGAACGTGAGCGCGGCGGACGTCGAAGACGACCTCGCCGAGGTCGGTGAGATCGGCGCGGTCGCAGCGGGGTACGAGTTCGGCGGTCAACAGGGACTGGGTGCGTTCACCGGCGGCGGCAGTGCGAACGACCTCACTGTCCGCGAGGTCCACGAGACGCTGGTCGACCTCGCGACCGCCGAGGGAAGCGGCAGTCAGGACCGCAAGGTCGACTTGCTGTTCTCGCTGTTCAACCGCTGTTCGAGCGAGGAGGCGTGCTATCTCGCCCGGATCGTCCTCTCGGAGATGCGTATCGGCGTCGGCGAGGGGACGGTCCGCGACGCGATCGCGGCCGCCTTCGACGTCCCGGTCGACCGCGTCGAACGGGCGCTGCAGGTCTCGAACGACTACGGTCGGGTCGCGGTCGTCGCCCGCGAGGAGGGACTCGAGGGACTGGACGCGCTGGACCTCGAGATCGGCCGTCCCGTCCAGGCGATGCTCGCACAGGCGGGCACCGTCACCGACGCCCTCGAGTCGTGGGAGGAGGCGGCCGTCGAGTGGAAGTACGACGGCGCTCGCGTCCAGTTACACTACGACGGAGCGGAGACGACCGTCTTCTCGCGGAACATGGAGAACGTCACCGACGCGCTCCCCGAAGTCGTCGAGTTCGCCGCGGAGCACCTCGAGGAACCGGTGATCCTCGACGGGGAGGTCGTCGCCGTCGACGACGCGGGCGATCCGCTCCCGTTTCAGGAGGTGCTGCGGCGCTTCCGGCGAAAACACGACGTGGCGAAAGCTCGCGAGGACGTCGCCGTGGAACCGGTCTTCTTCGACTGTCTGCACGTCGCGGGCGAGGACCTGCTGGACGAGCCGCTGGTCGACCGCCACGCTCGACTCGAGTCGCTGCTCTCGGACGAGGGGCTCTCGACGCTCTGGCTCACCGACGACACGGCGAAAATCGAGGAGATCGACGCCGACGCTCTCGAGTCGGGCCACGAGGGGATCATGCTCAAAGACCCCGACTCGGCGTACTCGCCGGGACGGCGCGGCAAACACTGGCTCAAGCGCAAACCCGACGTGGAGACGCTCGATCTGGTCGTCACGGGCGCGGAGTGGGGCGAAGGTCGCCGGGCGACGTTCCTCGGAACGTTTCTCCTCTCGGTCCGGGACGGCGACAGTTTCGAGACGATCGGGAAGGTCGCGACGGGGATCACCGACGAGCGCCTCGCCGAACTCACCGACCGCCTCGAGGCACACATCCGGACGGAGGAGGGACAGACGGTCGAACTCGAGCCCGCGGTCGTCTTCGAAGTCGGCTACGAGGAGATTCAGTCCTCGCCGACGTACTCGGCGGGCTACGCCCTCCGATTCCCGCGATTTCTCGGCGTCCGCGAGGACAAAGGCCCCGAGGATGCGGAGACGCTCGAACGGGTTCTCGAGTTGCAGGGGTCCCAGTAGCGAAGAGGGCGCTCGGTCGATCCCGTGTGACGCCGTTTGGGTGATCTGGCGAGGTGACTTAAAGCACCTTGAGCGATAATGCCGAAGAGCAACGACATCCCGCGACTCTCATTATATATGGGAAAGCGGCGTCCAGTCCGTTCGAGTCAGTCGTCTGCCGAGTCCGAGTCACCCGGCGGATACTTGGACGCGGTCTTCGACGCGTTGGCTGCGTCTCGACGACAGCTGGTGGTCGTCGTCCTCTACCGCTCGGACCGAACGGCGGTCGAAACCCTCGCGAGGAAAATCACCGAGCTCGAGCGGGAGTTCGAAAGAGAGGACGACGAGATCGACGAGGGAGCAGTGGATCGGCGGGAGACGCGAAACGAAAACCGAAATCGAACCGGAGAGGGCGAGCAAAAGAGCGAGATCCAGACGGCGCTCAGACACGTTCACCTCCCAAAACTCGAGGACGCGCAGTTGATCGAGTGGGACCGTCGCGACGACGTCGTTTCACTGGTTGAGGACCGCCGAACCGGAGACCTCGAGCGCCAACTCGTCCGAGACGTCGCGACGCGCCAGTTCGACAGACGGGTCGCGTAAGCGAGTTTACCCGACCAGTTCCGTGTGTTTGGGTCCGCCTACCGTATCGACGACCCACTCGAGGTGAGCATCCTTAATACCCGTCGGCAAAACGATTGGCGTATGCAACCACGCGACCTGTCCGACCACGTCGCATACGAGGCGGGTCGAGGCATCGAAGAAGTCGCCCGCGAACTCGGGCGCGATCCCGAGGAGTTCATCAAACTCGCGTCGAACGAGAACCCACACGGGCCGGCACCGTCCGCGATCGTCGCGATCCGCGACACCGCCGACGGCGTCAGTTCCTACCCGAAAGCGGCCCACGCCGACCTCACCGACGCGATCGCAGACCGCTGGGACGTCGCCCCGGTGCAAGTCTGGCTCGCCAACGGCGGCGACGGCGCGATCGACTACCTCTCGCGGGCCGTCCTCGAGCCCGACGACGACGTCCTCGTTCCGGCGCCCGGATTCGCCTACTACGGCATGAGCGCGCGCTACCACCACGGCGACGTTCGGGAGTACACCCTCTCGAGAGCGGACGACTTCGCACAGGACGCGGAGACGGTCCTCGAGGCCTACGACGGCGAACGAATCGTCTACCTCACCAGCCCGCACAACCCGTCTGGATCGACGATCGCACTCGCGGACGTCGAGGAGATCGCCGAGGAAACCGACGAAGAGACGCTCGTCGTCGTCGACGAGGCCTACGGCGAGTTCGCAGATACCGACAGCGCGCTGGCGCTGATCGAGGGTCGAAACGGGTTCGAGCCTCGAGACGACGTCGCCGTCCTGCGGACGTTCTCGAAGGCGTACGGTCTCGCCGGGCTTCGGCTGGGCTACGCGGTCGTGCCCGGTGAGTGGGCGGACGCCTACGCACGCGTAAATACGCCGTTTGCGGCGAGCGAGATCGCCTGCAACGCCGGTCTCGCGGCCCTCGAGGACGACGAACACGTCGCCCGGACCGTCGAGACGACGACCGCCGCGCGGGAGTACATCGAAGCGCGTGCGAACGCACGGGTCTGGGAGAGCGAGGGGAACTTCGTCCTCCTCGCGGTCGGTGACGCGAGCGCCGTCGCCGAGGAGATGCAAGCCCGCGGCGTCATCGTCCGTGACTGTACGAGCTTCGGCTTGCCGGAGTGTATCCGGATCACCTGTGGGACCGAAGCCGAGACCGAACGTGCCGTCGAGACGCTCAACGCGGTGCTCGCCGACGGGTTCGGTGGGTCAGAGTTCGAGTTCGAGTCCGATGCCGATGCTGATGGTAATGGTGAGACCGAAACGGACGCGAGCGACACACGCGACAACCAGCCCGAGGTGACCGACCAGTGAGAGTCGCCGTCACCGGAACACCGGGGACGGGAAAGACGACCGCGACGAGGTACCTCGAAAGCGGTGGCCGGGATTCCGATTCCGGGTCCGAGTCCGAATCCGAACCCGAGAACGACTCCACCATCGACCTCGAGGTCGTCCACCTCAACGAACTAATCGAGGACGACGAGCTGTACACCGCAGTCGACGAGGACCGCAACAGCGTCGTCGCCGACCTCGACGCGCTCGGCGAGCGCCTCGAGGGGCGTGACGACGTCCTCATCGAATCGCACCTCGCACACCACCTCGAGGCAGACCGCGTCGCAGTGTTGCGCTGTAGCCCCGCCACGCTCGAGAGTCGACTTCGCGAGCGGGGCGAATCCGAGGCCAAGGCACGAGAGAACGCCGAGAGCGAAGCGCTCGACGTCGTCCTCGCCGAGGCGGTCGAGAATCACGGCCTCGAGTCGGTGTACGAGATCGATACGACCGATCGCGAACCGGCGGCCGTCGCGGGCGAACTCGCGGCAGTCTGTCGAGGTGACCGCGAACCGAGTGCAGGGACGGTCGACTTCGTGGAGTACCTGACATGACGCTCGATCAACTCCGCCCCTACGTGTCCGGGTTTCTCGACCCGTTCGTGAAGGGGTTCGACAGGATGGGGATGACGCCCAACGGGGTGAGCGTACTGGCGTTCGGGATGGCAATCGCCGCGGCCATCGCGTTCTACGCCGGCGGCGTCGAGGACCGGGTCTGGTACGTCGCCGCCGCGACGCTGGTCTTCCTCAACGGCTGGCTCGACATCGTCGACGGGGCGCTGGCTCGCGAGCAGGAGGTCGCCTCCGCCGGCGGCGACCTGTTAGATCACGTCCTCGACCGGTACGCAGACATCGTCGTCATCGGCGGCCTCGCGGCCGGTGTCGAGGACTTCGTGCTCGGCTTCGCGGCCGTCACCGGCGTCGTAATGACCTCTTACCTCGGAACGCAAGCACAGGCGGTCGGCCTCGATCGGGTCTACGGCGGCCTCGTCGGCCGGGCCGATCGACTCGCGATCATCGGGATCGTCGGCTTCCTCGCGTACCCGATCGACGGCGTCTACGCCGGGTTCACGATCGTTGGCTGGCTCCTCGTCTTCCTCGCTGTCGTCGGTCACCTGACCGCACTCCAGCGCTTTTTCTACTCCTGGCGTGCACTGGACAAGTGAGAACGCGCCGCATCCTTTATCACTCGCCGCGATATAGAACCGGGCATGGTCCAGTGCGAGATGTGTGGCGCCGAGACGTCGTCCCCGAAGACGATCAAGGTCGAGGGCGCGAAGTTGGATGTCTGTTCGGACTGCACCGACTTCGGCACTGAAGTGAAAACCACCTCGAGTTCGAGTACCTCGACGAAGTATTCGACGAGTTCCTCGAGTTCGAACGGCAATTCCTCCGGTAGCTCGAGCGGCGGGCAATCCCCTGGTGCGAGTGCCAGTTCGAGTTCGAGCTCTTCCAGTCGGTCGCGTCGCTCGGATATGTTCGACGACATGGACGAGATCGTGACCGACTACGACGACCGAATCCGTCGCGCTCGCGAACAGGAAGGGCTCAGCCAATCTGATCTCGCGAACGAACTCAACGAGAAGGCGAGTCTCATCCGCAAACTCGAGCGCGGTGATACGCTGCCGAGCGATCGGGTCCAGTCGAAACTCGAACGGTTCCTCGACATCAGCCTCTCCGGCGGTGGCGGCTCCGCGGAGGACACGGAGTGGAGCGGTGGCTCCTCGAGCGGGAGTTACACCCTCGGTGACGTCGTCAAGCGAAAGGACTGAGCGCCGACCGACCGTCGAGACCCGTTTGCTCGCCGAGTTGTCGTGCTACTCTATGGTCGCTGTTTTTCGTGGGGGAGTGTTCGTGATCGGGAGACAGAGGAAGAGACAGAGACGTCGACAGGATTTGCAATACTCGAAACCTATTTCCGGTACGCGCCTGCGGTATCCGATATGCTCGTCCTCATCAACCTCAAGACGTACCCGTGTGATCCGATCGCCGTCGCGACCGCCGCACGGGAGGTCGACGAAACGACGACAGCACGGATCGCCGTCGCACCACAAGCCGCCCACCTCGAGCGCGTCGCAGAGACCGGCGTCGAGACCTGGGCCCAGCACGTCGACCCGATCGAGCACGGCAGCAACACCGGCCACGCCCTCGCCGAAACCGTCAGTGAGGCGGGTGCGGTCGGGACGCTCCTCAACCACTCCGAACGCCGGCTCCGACTGGCCGATATCGACGGCTCCCTCGAGGCGGCCCGCCGTGCCGACCTCGAGACGATCGTCTGTGCGAACAACCCGGCACAGATCGGTGCCGCCGCGGCGCTCGGCCCCGACGCGGTCGCCGTCGAACCGCCGAAACTGATCGGAACCGGGACGCCGGTGAGTCAGGCCGATCCGGACGTCGTCGAGGACGCCGTCGACGCTGCCGCAGCGGCCGGCGAGGACGTTTCGGTGCTCTGTGGGGCCGGAATCTCGACTGGCGAGGACGTCGTGGCAGCCCGAGAACTCGGTGCCGAAGGTGTGTTACTCGCGAGTGGCGTCGCCAAAGCCGACGATCCAAGAGCCGCACTCGAGGCACTCGTCGAGCCGCTGTAATTGAACTCGGACCGGAGTTAATAACTATAGGAAATTCCTATTTCGACTATCGATCGAATAACGACTAGCAGCTTTTGATTCAGGCCGTTGATGCTCCGATGTCGTTCAGTTACATTAATAACGAATTGACTGTTCTGTAGAAGACGAATGACCGGAGAACAGATCTTCGTCTCGCACGCACCCGCAGATCTCGAACTGGTACAGGAGCTGTTCTCCACGGTCAAGAACTTCCCCTTCGGCGTCCACATCGCACTCGAAGAGGTCGAATCCGGGCGAAGCCGGAAACGCCTCGAGGGCCGACTCGCGAACAGTGACCTCGTCGTCGCCGTCCTCACCGCAGAGTCGGCGAAGAGTCAGTGGATCAACCAGGAGATCGGCTACGCCCTCGCGAAGGGGATTCCCGTGCTCCCGCTGTACGAGAGCGGCGACCTCCGCGGTGGCTTCGTTACCGAGATCGAGGGGGTCACGCTCGATCGGGAGAACCTCTCGTTTACGGTGTTCAACCTGCTCTGTCGGCTTCGTGCGGAGCTCGCACCGCTTGGCGCGCTCTCGGTTCCCAACTGGTACATCCGGTTTCCCTGTACGCTGGCCGACTGTGGCCATCCGGTCACCCTCGAACTCGAGGAGGGCCAGACGAAGCTGTGGAAGCGATACGAACACGGCCAGCTCCTCGACGTGTCCTGTGAGGTCTGTGAGTCGACGTACTACTTCGATCCGGCGACGATCGGGTTCGTCCGGCGAGAAGGCGGAATATAGTTTCGTATCGACACGGCCCAATCGTTGTCCCTACCGGTCCGTTCGAGGGTCAGTTACTGAAGCCGGTCGTAGGCCTCTTTGACGAGTTTGAACGCTGAACGACTCCCGCTCTTCCGATCCGGGTGGGCGTGTTTGATCTGCTGGAGGAACGCCGATCGGATCTCCGCTTCCGAGGCGTCCGCGTCGACGTCGAGGACCTCCCGCGCCTCGGCTTTTCTGAGCTTGACGTCGTTGACGATTCCTCTCTCTTCGGCCGCGTCTTTACAGTCCGGACACAGCTCCTCGGTCCGCCCGTCGATCGTCGTCACGTGGAACAACTCGACGCTCACCCACTCGTGGCACTGACTACAGAGGTTGCGACGCGTGGCGAGTTCGGTCGTATCCGCGCCGGTCGATTCGTTCGAGACCGACGTATTGGTTCCTCCGTCGCTGTAGCCGGGAACCTCCGTGAGACAGTCCGGGCAGCACGTGATGACCGTTCCGTCCGTCAACACGGCGTCTTCGAGGTCGGTCTGTCGAAACGTATCGTTACAGCCGTCACACGTCCCTCGTTGCTGGTCGAGCGAGGAGAGTTTCCGGGCAGCCTCTCGAGCGTGGGGCTCACAGTCGGGACAGCACGCGAGCGAGTCTCCATCGGGCATCGACACCGCCGTCAGGTCCTCGAGCGGGACGGTCCGTCCGCAGCCGTCACAGCCTTCACGTCGGTCGTCTGCCACTGCCATCGATCGAATCGTACGTAGTCGACCTACATTAGTCCTGCCTTACATCAATGCGGAATCTACCGGTCTCGCTCTCGGGCCGATCACACAGCGACGGCGGCGTCGCCGGGTCCAGCCACCTGGCCCGACCGCCGACCACTCCTCGCCAGCCGGCGTCGCGTCCCGTCTTCGACGTGCCGGTAATAGTCGATTGGCACGTCGAGGCTGGAGACACGGTCGAGAGAGTCACCGTTCGCGAACGAGAATGGGGATGCTAACAAAGTACGTAGACGGACGTGGTATAGGAGTGCGAGGAGGGATACCTCGCACCCGACGTGCTGTCCGTTGGACGACCCCGGCGACGCCAGTCGCCGAGGTTCCTCCTCTCCTGTCGCCCGATGTCGTCTCCTCGAGCCTCGAGCCTCGAGCCTCGACTCTCGAGTTCCGGATATCGTGTTCTCTGTCTCGACTCTCGAGCGGTGTCTTCGACGATCTCTCGATCTCGCGTCGACCTCGCGCGTCGACCGAGAGTCGCTGGACAACTACTCGAGCACTGGGTTACGGCAAACCGGGACAATCAAGCGCTCGTAGTCGCGAGACGAACGTATGGGAATAGACGGTTCGACGGAGTCCGAAGCGACCGGATACGTGGCTTCCATCGCAGGAGACCGACGCGTCCCGGTGGTCGGACTCGTCGACGTAGGGCTGCTCGTGACGCTCGTCCTGATCGGTGTCCGCGAACACGGGACGAATCCGTTTGCAGAGCCCGTCACAGCTCTCACGACGGCGGTTCCGTTCGTCGTCGCCTGGGTTCCGATCGCCGCGCTCGCGGGCGTATACAGAACCGAGACGCTGACGACGCCGACTCGAGCGGCACGAGTGACAGCGATCGGGTGGCTGGCCGCGGCCAACGTCGGCTTGATTCTCCGGTCGTCGGGACTGTTCGACGGTGGCTCGACCTGGCCGTTCAATCTCGTCTTGACCGGACTCGGACTACTCGTTCTCGTGGGTTGGCGCGTCGCCGTCGCGTCAGTCCTCGAAGCACGTTGAGGCGTACGCGGCGGTTCGGGCGACCGAGGAAACGGCGCTGAAGTACGAGTGGTGAGACTGTGTCCGGTCTGGTGGGCTCTACGGTCTCCTTCGACATCGACCCACGACTGAAGTCGTGGGCTTTCTCCTTGACTCTGTGTAATCCGTGCACGCTGTACTGTCTCTGACTCCACTGTCACAGTCACTCTCGTTCCAGAAGTCCACAGATATATCAGATCTCGTAAATTGGGATCGAAGACCGACTCGAGACTGGATAGTAGATAATTATGAATTTTAGAAGGAAATATCCCATTCAGTACACGTACAACACGCCGTAGTCTTGTGATTAACACTTTGGGGTTCTCAAATAATAACACATTCTTGCTACGTTCCGGCACGATCTCGTGATAGTCTTCTCGAGAAATACGGACTAATAAGTAACCCATAAGTTATGAGAATCCAGTGTGGTGAATACAGATTAGCGACAGGTCCAGTATCAGCCGATTATGGGAAATGCTTATATACCTATTCGTCATACTATGAGATAGATTATGGCTGGATATTACGACATTGTTCTTGGGCTTATCCCGGTCGCACTGGTCGGCATCACCGCTGCACTCACCGTCGTCGGTATCTCCCTGACAACAGCCGTTCCGTTCGGTGCCATCATCGCCATCGGCCTCATCGGCCACGCGATGTTCGTCAACGCACCCGTCGACGGTCGCGAGGATACCCGGACACAGCGACCGCCGCTCAACGCTGACTGAATCTTTCACTCTCACTTTCGCTCTCCCCGCTCTTTTTGTTCTTCCGCCCGTCTGCTCTTCTATGACCGAGACACTGTTTCTCACCAGTGACGACGTGTCCGATCTGGCACCGCCTGCGGCGTACGTCGACGCGGTCCGCGAGGGCTACCGCCAGCGCGGCGAGGGCGCACCCGCCGAACCCCGACAGACGTTCGTGCGATCGGATCCCGGCGGCATGCTCACCAACTACGCCGCACTCCTCCCCGACACCAGTGTGATGGGCGGCTACATGTACGCCGCTGGCTTCGGTGCCGGTGACGCCTGGTTCATGACACCGCTGTTCGACGCCGAGAGCGGCGAGCCGCTGGCGTTGCTCGACGGCGCCTCGATGAACCCCTTCAAAACCGGCGCAGCCGGCGCCGTCGCCGTCGACACCCTCGCTCGCGAGGACGCCACGACACTCGCCGTCATCGGCAGCGGCGCGCAGGCTCGCGGCCAGCTCCGGACGACGGCCACCGTCCGCGAGTTTACCGACGTCCGCGTCTACTCACCGACTCGAGAGAACCGCGAGGCGTTCGCCGACGAATTCGACGAGGAACTCGAGGCCAGCGTCGAGGCCGTCGGCTCGAGTACCGCAGCCGTCTCGGGTGCGGACGTCGTGATCACGGCGACGACGGCGAGCGATCCCGTGGTCGCCTGCGACGACCTCGAGCCCGGGACGCACGTCACAGCGATGGGCCAGTACCACCCGAAGAAACGAGAACTCGACGTAGCGACGATCGAACGGGCGACTTACGTCCCGGACCTGCGAAAACGTGCGACCAGCGACGCGGGATCGTTTCTGGCGGCGCTCGAGGCGGGAGCCGTCACCGAAGACCACGTCCACGCCGAACTCGGCGAGGTCGTCGCCGGCGAGGCCTCCGGTCGAACGAGCGCGGACGAACTCACCGTCTTCGACAGCGGCGGGACCGGTATCGAGACGGTCGCCGGGGCGTACATGCTGTACGAACGAGCGCTCGAAGAAGGACTGGGAACGAAGATCTCGTTCGCGCCGGCGAGCGAGGCGTTGACCGGTCGGTGACTGAAGTCCCTTCACGGGCTCACTCAGGTCGATATTAGGACGGTCAGACGATGGCGACTCGAACGTGTTGGAAATCCAAGGATTGATGCCGAGAGCCGTGAACGAAGACGTATGGGACGTTCCGAACCCCGCTGGGCCACCGCGACACGTGGCATCGCCGTCCTCGCAACCGCGTACGTGACGGTCGGATTGCTGTGGACGCTCTCCGAACCGGGCTACTCGAGGACGCGAGCGGCGTTTTTCGCACTTCTGGCCGTGCTCGCACTCGTCGGTGGAGTCGGCGCAGTCCTCGACGACAGTCGGCTACTGGTCGGCGGTGGCGCCGGACTCTTCTTGCTGGGGTTCTGGCAAGCCGCGCTGTGGATCTTCCTCTTGCCGGCGGCGTTCGTCCTGTTGTTCGCCGGGATGCTCACGTGGGAGTTCCCCGAGTCGGAGCGGACGGCCGCCTGACGATGGTGCCCATCTCTCGAGGCGAGGCGACTGGCGTCCCTCGGAGGCACCCTCGTACTCCTGTCGGTCGCGCCAGCAGCGAGATATCGTCATCGATCCTGACAATTCTCGCGTACCGAACAGATTTTGTACCCGTTCGTGATAGCCATCGGCTATGGAAACCGATCCGACGCGGCGAACGGTTCTCACGGTATCGGGAGCGGCGGCCCTCACGAGTCTCGCCGGCTGTACTGCTGGTGACGACGACGACGGGAACGGTACCGACGACGGGAACGGTACCGACGACGGGAACGACACCGACGACGGGAACGACACCGACGAAAACGGAGCGGAGGACGAGTCCGCGTTCATCGATTACGACGAGGACGCGTCGGTCTCGTTTATCGAACCGACGGACGGCGACACCGTCTCTGGTGGCGTCTATCTCTCGATGGTGGCAGAGAACCTCGAGATCGAGGCCGTCGAGGAGGGCGTCAACGACGGGGCCGGACACTTCCACGTTCTGGTCGACCACGAGCCGGTCGCGGAAGGCGACCCGATTCCGAGCGAGGACGGCTACAACCACTTCGGCGACGGCTCGATCGAGACGGTCCTCGACCTCGAGCCCGGCGAGCACGACCTCGTCCTCCAGGTCGGTGACGGCCAGCACCGGGCCCTGCCGATGACCGACGAAGTGACCGTCGACGTCGAGACGGCGACGCTCGAGTTCGTCGGTATCGAAGACGGTGAGACGGTCTCGAGTCCGGTCTCGTTCGACCTCGAGGTCGATGGAGCCGACTTCGAGATCGAGCGAGCCAATCAGACACATCAGAACGCGGGTCATCACCACGTTCTCGTCGACCACGAGCCGGTCGACGTCGGCGACCTCATCCCGAACGAGGACGGCTACAACCACTTCGGTGGTGGCTCGTCCTCGGTCGAACTCGACCTCGAGCCGGGCGACTACGACCTCGTCGCACAGGTCGGGACGGGAACCCACATCGCGACCCCGTTGATCGCCGAGGTCTCGATTACGGTCGAAGACCAGGAGTGAGTCCACCGTAGAGACGTTGGTCGGTCCCGTTTCAGCTCAGTTCTCAGTCCGGTTTCGCCGTCGTGTGCGGTCTCTCACGAACCGAATTCCGTCACGGGGTTCAAGCCGTTCCTGCCCGTAGCCCTCGAGTATGTCTCGCGCCGAGACGCTCGCGTCAGTTCTGGACGATGCGAGCGCGCTGGTGATCGTCTGCCACGACAATCCCGATCCGGACTGTCTCGCGAGTGCACTCGCACTCGAGCGGATCGCCCGATCCCGCGACGTCGAAGAGATCCTGATCGTCTACGGCGGGGAGATTTCCCACCAGCAAAATCGCGCGTTCGTCAATATGCTCGAGATCGACGTCGTTCCGTTCGACGAGGTCGACGAGTTCGGTGGCGAGGGTGCGATAGAGGACGCAGGTTGTGTCGCGTTCGTCGATCACTCACAGCCGGGCGGGAACACGGAGGCACCGCCGTCACTCGAGCCGTCGATCATCGTCGATCACCATCCGACGAAGGTCCCCGACGCCCAGTTCGCCGACGTTCGGACAGAGTACGGAGCGACGGCCACGATTTTCGTCGAGTACCTCCTCGATCTCGACGTCCCGATGACACCTCGACTCGCCTCGGCACTCCTGTTCGCGCTCCACCGTGAACGACTCGATTTCATCCGCGAGCCGACCGCCCGCGAGTACGAAGCCGCCCTCGCGGTCTACCCAGATGCCGACCTCGAGGTACTCGAACAACTGTACGGGACCGCCTTCTCGCCGGCGACGATCGACGCGATCGGGCGGGCGATCACGACTCGAGAGCGACGGGGCTCGTCGCTGGTCGCGAGCGTCGATCGGACCACCGAAACCGACGCGCTTCCACAGGCCGCCGATTACCTGCTCAACCTCGAGGGTGTCGATACGGTGCTCGTCTACGGCGTCGTCAACGGAACTATCCGCATGAGTGGCCGCTCGATCGACCCGCGAGTCCACATGGGAGAGACCCTCGAGGACGCCTACGGCGGACTGGGCAGCGCCGGCGGTCACCACGACATGGCCGGTGGGCGGATCGAACTCGGACTGTTCGCCGACGAGGCCGACGACGAAGACGAACTGCTCTCGTTCGTCTCGACGCGACTCACCCGTCGGTTCTTCGACACGCTCCACCTCGATAGCGACGAGGACCCCGAACACCAGTACTGAGCGAATGGGCTCGATGCGATCGACCGCTACTCGATCTCGATACTGTGTGAGTCGTCGGGTTCGCGTTTGCCGAGCCTGACCGTCAACACGCCGTTGTTGAGCCGGGCGCTGACGTCCTCGTCGTCGACCGGTTGTGGGAGCTGGACCTGCCGACTGAACGAGTGTTCGCGTCGCTCACGACGAATGAACTGGTCGTCGTCCGCGTCGTGCTCGCGTTTTCGTTCGCCGTCGATGTGAAGGACGTCGTTCGAACCCAACAGGCGAACCTCGACATCGTCGGTCTCGTAGCCGGGAACGTCGACCGTGACGACGAACTCGTCGTCTCCCTCGGCGAGATCGAGGCCGTTGACCGATTCGCCGATCGAGAGGTCGAAACTGTTCCCGAACTCGCTGCCGGTGTTCGTCTCCCAGGATCGCGCCGCGGTCTCGAACTGGCGGCTCATCTGCTCGAAGAGATCCTCGAGTCCCTGAAACGGGTTGGGTCTTCCTCGCTCGTTTGCCCCGTCTCTCGTCCTGTCTCGGTCTCTGTCTCTCATAGCGATTCTCTCCTACTGACTGTCCGAACGCCAATAAAACACACTCACGGGCGTCCTGACGGTCTCTCGTTGTGACCGATCTCGAGCGTGAACCGTCACCCGTTGTGTTCGGTCTACGATATCATGCATCGTGAACGCTTTTCAGACGCCGCCACTCGGTTCTCGATATGGAGACCCGGAAACTGGAAGCCGACGAACGTCCCGACGCGGTCGCGCTCCTTCGACAGCTCTGGACCGATCGCGAACCGGACGAAGTCCTCGAGTGGACCGCTACGGAAGGCTACCACCTGTTCGGCCGGTTCGACGGCGACGAACTGGTCGGCTTCGCCGGCGTCCTCGAGTGCGAACTGCTCCATCACACCACACACGCGTGGCTGTACGACCTCGTCGTCGACGAACCACGGCGCGGTGAGGGCCACGGAACGGCGCTGCTCGAGTTCGTCGAACGGTGGGCGAGCGACCGAGGCTGTGAGTACGTCGCGCTGGCATCGCCGCTGGCGAAAGAGGAGGTCCACGAGTTCTACGAGACGCGATCGTACGAGAAGTGGGGATACGTCCTCGAGACCGAACTCTGAGCAGGGGATTCGACGACGGAGCGTTTCGTCGGCGGCTTCCGTTCGGCCAGCATATGCCTGTGGTAGTTATACACCGTTCTGTACTGACATCGCAGTGTATGTGCGCTACATTCACGGACGACGACGAAGGGAAACGAGTAGTCAACGCGAACGGTGAGGAGATCGGAATGATCCAGAGCGTCGAAGGCGGTGCGGTCCACGTCGATCCCGATCCAGGAATGGCGGATTCGATCAAATCCAAACTCGGGTGGGGTGACTCCGACGAGGAGACGTACATGCTCGACGAAGACAACGTCGAGTCGATCTCGGACGACGAAGTGAGACTGCACGAAATGTAGCCGTCACACTGGTCGGTTGTCGAGTCGACCGCGGCTCCCGGCACGTTCCGGCGAGGATTTTTACCGCCGACAGTCGTAGATTCGGGTATGACGAAGGCGCTGTTCGTCGTCAGCGAGGAGGGGTACTGGGGAGAAGAGTGCATCGCGCCACTCGAGGCGTTCTCGGATGCGGGGATCGAGATCACGGTCGCGACACCGACGGGGTCGCCGCCGGTGATCGACGAGATGTCGCTCGATCCCGACGAGGTCGGGGCGGAGACGGCTGCCCACGTCGAGGAGGTCCACGCCTCGGACGACCGACTCAACGATCCGGTCGCGGTCGCCGACGCCCACGCCGAGGATTACGACCTCGTGGTCTTCCCCGGTGGTCACGGCACCGAGTGGGACATCAATCAGGACTACCACGCCCGGACACTGCTTCGCGAGGCGGTCGAAGGTGACGACGGCAAAGCACTGGTGGTCTGTCACGCCGTCGGCATTCTGGCGTTCACTCGTGACCGCCACGGCGCGTTCCTCGTCAACGGCCGCGACGTCACTGGCTTCCCCAACGCCTGGGAAGAAGAGATCGTCGACGATCAGGGACTGATTCCCGACGGTCGAAAACTCCCCTACTGGGTCGAAGACGAGGTCGAAACCGCAGGCGGCAACTGGGACGCCGAACTCGACGCCGACACCAGCGTCACCGTCGACGGCGATCTCATCACCGCTCGCGGACCCGAATCGTCGGAAGCAGCCGCCGAAACGGTTCTCGAGGAACTCGATCACTGAGACGAATCTCGCCGACCCGCGATCGGAATCGTCCTTCACGGTCCGGTCTTCGGTCGAGACGCTCGCCACGCTCGTTCTCCAGATCCTGTCGGACAGATTTCTGCCCGTCTTCGGCGTCCGCAGACGCCGTGTACTCGCCTGCTCGATCAGGCACGTGAGACCCCCGGACAACACGTCGGTCGTCGACGTTCGTGTCTCCCAGAATCTCTTTATCGCGTGACTTCTCACGTGGGACTATATGTTTCGCTCGGCGTCGTCGCAACTCGCGCGCGCTCTCTCCGTCGACCGACTGCTGGCGATTCTCGCCGTCGTCTGTTGTTGTCTCGCACTCGTGACACCCGTGGCTGGCAGTGGACTGGAAAACGCTGGCACAGTCGAGCCGAGAACCGAGGCTGGCGCTGCACTCGACGGCGGAGTCGACACCGACGAACTGACGTCGACGTCGATCACTGCCGACCTCGAGGACGCGACCGGCACCGTCGAACTCGTCGTCCGCCTCGAGGAAGCCGACGTCTCACAGTCGGCGACCGACGACGAAACCGAGGCGATACTCGAGGATCAGGCCGAGCAGACACAGGGAGACGTCCTCGAGTACGCGAACACGACGCCGGGCGTCCACGTCCAACAGCAGTTCTGGCTCACCAACGCCGTCGTGCTCGAGGTCGACCTCGATCGGGTCGACCCGGCGGGACTCGAGCGGTTCGACGACGTCGTCGACGTTCATCGAAACTTCGAGGTGGCGGTGCCAGAGCCGGAGCTATTGCCGGAGACGAGCGACGGTGAAGGCGAGAGCGAAAACGGGAACGAAGACGAGGACACTCCCCACGAACCGACACCGAATCCCCGCTACGAGACGACCCAACCACCAGCCCAGCTCAACGCACCCGAGGTCTGGCGCGAGTACGACACCCGCGGCGCGGGCGTTCGAGTCGCCGTCCTCGATACGGGAATCGACGTCTCACACCCGGACCTCGAGCTCTGGACCGACGATCCGACCGATCCGACCTATCCCGGCGGCTGGGCGGCGTTCGAACCGGACGGGACACAGGACCTCGGATCGACGCCACACGACAGCGGGACCCACGGAACTGCCGTCAGTAGCCTCCTGGCCGGACAGAACGCGACCGGGCGCTACCTCGGCGTCGCTCCCGATGTCGACCTCATGCACGGACAGGTGCTCTCGGAGGAGGGAGGGACGTTCGCCCAGCTCGTCGCGGGCATGGAGTGGGCACTCGAGCACGACGCGGATGTCGTCAGCATGAGCCTCGGTTCGGCCGGCACCGACGACCGCCTGATCGAGCCGGTCCGGAACGCCAAGGAGGCCGGTGTCGTGGTCGTCGCCGCCGTCGGCAACGACGGAGAGGACGTCTCCTCCTCGCCGGCGAACGTCTACGACTCGATCGCCGTCGGTGCGACGACCGCCGAGTGGGAAGTCCCGCCGTTCTCCGGCGGGGAAGTAATCGAGACCGACACCGCGTGGAACGACCCACCCAGCGAGTGGCCCTCGACGTACGTCGTCCCGACCGTCGTCGCCCCCGGTGTCGCCGTCGAGAGCGCGATCCCCGACGGCGAGTACCGACACATCTCCGGAACGTCGATGGCCACACCCCACGTCGCGGGCGTCGTCGCCCTCGCGCAGTCGGCCAGTGTCGACCAATCACCGGCAGATCTCGAGAGAGCGCTGCTCGAGACGACCTGGTATCCAGACGGCGTCGATTCCGAACCCAGCACGCGATACGGCCAGGGGATCGTCGACGCGAAAGCCGCGACCGATCGCGTCGCCAGCGCGCGACTCGAGGGGCGGGTGACCGACGCGTCCGGAACGGCGGTCCCGGACGCGACAGTTACCGCCGGCGGGGAGTCCACCACGACGGACACGACAGGATCGTACGCGCTCACGACTGCGCCCGGCTCGACGACTGTCGCTGTCGACGCAACCGGGTACGTCGGTACCGAGACGGAAATCACGGTGCCTGCTGGCGCGACGGTGACCCACGACGTGACCCTCGAGCGAGTCGAAGAAGGGGAGTACGGAACGGCATCGGGCGAGACGAGCGGATCGGAACAGTCACCGGGACTCGGCGTGGGCGGTGCGGTCGGTGCCGTGGCTGTCGTGGTAGTCAGACTCGTATTCCTCGGTCGGCGAGACGGAATCTGACGAGTCGATATCGACGAGTCGCCGGTGACTCGAGTTCGTCTACTGTGACGTTCGGAACTGCTCTTGTACCTGTCTCTGTCCACGTCCTGACTCGTCGTCGACCACGGCCTGTGTACTCGTTTTGCCGGTCGCACAGCCCGATCGTCGACCACGCGACCTCGTCGACCCGACCGTTATATCTCGAGCCGAGACGCTCGATAACGAGCCAATCCGACCGAGACATCCTCGAGTCGGCCCGACCGAACCAGATCGTCGAGACAGACGATCGGTCCACTGGCTACGACGCCGGTCACGAGACGAAAGACGAATCGTGAGAACCAGATCGTCGAGACTGGCTGCCTCGAGCCCAGTACTGACTGGTGAACACGTTGTCGAACCCAAAAACAAAACGCAACAAAACCGCAACCGCCCTCAAAAGACCCCGCCGCCTACATCAGGTAGAACAGCGGGAAGAGGATAACCCAGACGATGTCCACGAAGTGCCAGTAGAGGCCGAAGAACTCCACTGGCCGTGAATCCTCGAGGTAGGCGTCGATCGTAACGATCCGGAAGATCATGAACGACGCGAGGAACAGTCCGAGCAGGACGTGCAGCCCGTGGAGACCGGTCGTCACGTAGTACAGCGAGTACTCGATCCCGCTGAACCAGAAGTCTTCCTGAGCGAACTTGTCGGACCACTCCCAGGTCTTGACGCCCATGAACGTCAGTCCGAGTACGAGCGTCGCGCCGAGTGTCGCGAGCAAGCCCTTCTTGTTCCCGCGTTCGGCCATCACCAGCGCGAGGATGACGGTGAAACTCGAGGTGAGCAGGATGTACGTGTTGAGCAGGCCGGCCCAGGTGTGGTCGGGAACCGGACCCCAGGTGTGCCAGCCGGCGTAGATCCGCATGAACACGTACGCACCGATCGCTGCGCCGAAGACGACGACGTCCGAGGCCAAGAAGATCCAGACGCCGAGTTTCGTGTTACCGACGTTCTCGAACGGCCAGCGTTCGGCGATGGCCATCTCGGGGGCGTTGAACTCTTCGAGGCCGAACTGGAACAACACGTACGTGAGAATCGCGAGGCCCAGCAGCGTGATACCCGAGTAGAGGTAGCTGAACTCACCATCGAGTCCTGCCGCCTCGGCGTAGGCCGGATCGAGCGACTCGATCAGCGCTGCAACCGACGACGTCATCCCACCGAGTCCGACGAAGAGCACGAACACACCGAGTCCGATTCCCAGCGGCCAGATACTGGCGTGATCTGCGTGTTCTTCCTCGTGCTCGTGGGTGTCCAGTTCGTGGCCGTGACCGTGGTCGGCCCGTGCGAGGTCGGTCCCCGTCGCAGTCCCGCCGTCGGTCGCCGCAGCCGCTTCGGCCGCGTCGTCGACGAACTCGAGGTGGCCGCTTCGATAGGAGGGACGACCGGGCCAGTTCTCGAGCGGTGGCGGCGAGGGGATCGCCCACTCTGCTGTGCGGGCGAACTCCCACGGATTGTCCGGGGCGTCCGGGCCGCTGACCAGGCTCTTCCCGAACGTGTAGAACATGATCAGGAACGAGAACCCGAAGACGAACGCACCGACGGTCGCCATCTGGTGCCAGATCTCCATTCCTTCCTGGTAGTGGAAGACACGCCGTGGCGTATCCCAGGCGAGGAACATCGGGAAGTAAAGCAGGTTGAACCCGACGAAGTAGACCGCGAAGTGGATCTTCCCGAGGGTCTCGTTGTACATCTTCCCGCTGATCTTTGGCCACCAGTAGTAGAGACCGGCGACCAACGCTGTCACACCCGAGACCATCACGTAGTGGAAGTGAGCGACGACCCAGTAGGTGCCACGGAACTCGTAGTCGAGGACGACGGCACCGAGGAAGACCCCGGTGATACCGCCCAGGATGAACAATACGAGCGCACCCAGACTGAACAGGAACGGCGTGGTAAACCGAACCCGCCCTTTGACCATCGTGTAGATCAACGCGAAGACCATCAGGTCGAACGGCAACGAGATCCCGATCGTCGTCGCCATAAAGAGGGTCTTGATCTCGAGATTGATGGTCGTCAAGAACATGTGGTGCATCCAGACGAGGAACGACTGGACGGCCACGAGGACCATCGCGATGATGACCCAC
Source organism: Natronoglomus mannanivorans (assembly GCA_025517485.1). Lineage (GTDB taxonomy): Archaea > Halobacteriota > Halobacteria > Halobacteriales > Natrialbaceae > Halomontanus > Halomontanus mannanivorans. The sequence continues at coordinate 115,778 of JAOPKB010000005.1, forward strand.
TTTCGACCGACCAGTCGTCGACCGGTGAACGTCTGGAACGTCTCGAACATGATCCCTAACGCGGGGAAGAAGACGATGTACACCTCCGGGTGACCGAAGAACCAGAAGATGTGTGCCCACAGCAGGCTCGACCCCTGATCGGTCGCGAAGTACTGCGTCAGGAGGATGCGGTCGGTCGCCAGCAACAGCAGTGCAGCCAGCAGTGCTGCGAAGGCAAACAGCATCATCCAGACGGTCAGGAGCCACGACCAGGTGAAAAGCGGCATGTTCCACAGTCCCATGCCTTCCGCACGCGAGCGGTGGATGGTCGTGAGGAAGTTCACCGTCCCGAGAGTGATCGAGACGACGAACATGGTCAACGCGAGGATGGTCGCGTTCCCACCCGTGGTCGCCTCGATCGCGGGTGTGTACATCGGTACGTTCAGCGGAGCGTACATCGTCCACCCGCCGGCGAACGTGCCGCCCTGGAAGAACGAGATTCCGATGAGAATCCCCGAGAAGAGGTAGAGCCAGTAGCTCAGTGCGTTCAGTCGCGGGAACGCGAGGTCTTTGGCTCCGATCTGCAGGGGGACGAGGTAGTTCGCGAAGCCGGACGCGATCGGCGACAGGAACCAGAACACCATCAGGAGTCCGTGCATCGAGACGGACTGGTTGAAGCCGCTGTCCGAGAGGATCGAGTATCCGGACGACCACAGCTGGACACGGAAGAGAAGCGCGAGAATCCCTCCGAACAGGAGGAAGAACATCGCCGTTACGAGGTAGAGGATACCGACGTCCTTGTGGTTAGTCGTCACGAGCCAGCGCTTGATCGACGTCATCGGCGGGAAGTCATCAGCCATCAGGCGTCACCTCCCTCGTCGTTTGCGTCGTCATCTTCGTCTCCGTTTGCGTCGTCTTCCGCTTCATCTTCTTCCTCTTCCTCTTCCATCGCAGCTTCTTCCTCCGCTAACCACTCTTCGAAGGCCTCCTCTTCCATCACGGTGATGTCGCTTTTCATGTTGGAGTGGCCCGCACCGCAGAGTTCGAAGCACTCGATACCGTCCTCGTAGACGACCTGGTCACCGTCACCCTCTTCGAGTGGATCAGTGGCGAACCAGGTCACGTCGGATTCGCCCGGAATCGCGTCGGCTTTCACCCGTTGCTCGGGGATGCCGAACGCGTGCCAGACGTCAGTTGAGGTCACGTTCACCCAAATTGCCGTGTCCTCGGGGACGACCATTCCCTGGTCGGCCGACGACGTCTCGACGCCGTTTTCGTACGCGAAGGTCCAGGAGAACGCCTGTCCCTCGACGTCGACCTCGAGTGCGTCCTCACCGGGGTTGTCGCCTTCGGGGCCCGTCTCGACGTAGATCAGCCACGTGTACGTCCAGAGGACCAGACCGAGGACGATGATCGCACTCAAACCGAACGATACGAACAGCTTTTTCCCGCCCTTTCCACCTGTCGGTAACTCCCCGAGCGTTGGTACGTCCTCGTCGTCCGTCGGACCCTCGCTGTCACGATACTTGTACGCGTTGTACAAGGTGTACGAGACGACGATGATCCCGACGAGTGTGCCGAGTCCGAGGAAGATAATGAAGATCTGCTCGAACACTTCGGCACGCGTTTGCAACGGCATCGGAGTCGGAAATGCGCTGAAGATTGTATTCACCTCGTTTGTAGTCCGCTTTTATATCGGACGATGCTTGCTGGGGCCACTTATCTATTTGGAAACGCCCCGACGACAACCGCCTCGTCGGGGAGTGTGCGCCGGTTTTTTCGTTCGCCGATCAGCGACCGACGGTCGATGGCCCCCACGTCCGAGCCTCTAGGTGGACCTTCGGCCGACCCACCTTTTGTTTATCGTTCTGGTGCCGTACTAGTGACAACGGATTGTTAGCCGTTCTGATCGTCGAACGACCCACGTTTCGCCCGACTTGACCCGGCCGGCCGATCGAACGCGGAACTCGAGGCCGCCAACCTCGAGCGGCTATCGGAACGGACGGTCGTGAAACGCGATCGACTCTCTCGTTGGCCCCTCGTGAACGTTCGGGGGTGCTCGAGAACGACAGCCTCGAGTCCGAGTTACGGCGATCGGCCCGTTCGCTGTACTCGGTTACCGCCCTATCCGCGGACCATCGGTTGCGACGAGACACGGTCGGACCCTCGTCGAACTGTTCATATGCCCGACGGACGTAGAGAACTGTATGCCCGAAGAAGTCCTGTTCAAGTTCGAGCAATCGATGGATCGCGCCGAAATCGCTTCGTACCTTCGCACCGTCGCCGATCGCCTCGAGTCCGACGAAGAGCTCTCCCTCGAGGCAGCCGACCAACACGTCACGATGTCACCCCCCGGCCGGCCGACGTTCGAAATCAAAGCCGAACGCGAAACCTCCTCGAGCGGTGGCCCAGCGGAGCTCAGCGTCGAGTTCGAACTCGAGTGGAAAGAAGGTGAGGAGGGTGCAAGCGGTGACGGGAGTCTGACGATCGAATAGTCGCCGTTCCGTGCGCTCTCTCGAGTGTTCGGAAGAACGGAGCGCGGGAGGAAGGGTAAACCGCGTGAAAACGAGCACACCGAACGAAGACGACCCACCCCGCGTTTTTCGATACCTGCTAGACGGCGACGACCCACACGCGAAACTCCTCGCCGAGACCGTACACCTGCTGGAAGACTGCGTCGAGAAAGTCGGCTATTCGATTCGCGTCCGCCCGCGCGCTCACCTGCACGTTGATCCCCTCCGCGTCCTCCGGTCTCGTGAGTTCGTCGATCGTGAACGCCGGATACTCCTCGAGCAGTGACTTGAGCGCCTCGAGTTCCTCGTCGGTGCAATCGAGATTGACGAGATCCTCACTGAACTGGAGCCACGGGATCCCGAGTTCGGGGTCCGGAGCGTCTTCGCCCGCGCTCTCGTCCCCGTCGTCGCTTTCGCTCTCCCCCTCACCCTCGAGTGTAGCCGGATCGACCTCGAGTGTGAGGAACGGACTGGCCCGCTCGCGGTGGGCGATGATCGCGTCGACGAACAGCGTTCGACGATCGGCCGGATCGACCGCGTCGAATCGAGTCTGTCCCATACACCGTTCGTCGGCCGCCTTTCTTTAAGCCTTTATGTGACGGCGGTCAACGTGAGGGTATGGCAGACTCACAGCCACGGATTCTCATCCTCGGGGCACCGGGAGCCGGCAAAGGGACACAGAGCGCGCGCATGGCCGATCACTTCGACATCGAGCACGTGACCACCGGCGACGCGCTCCGCGCGAACAAGGACATGGACATCAGCGACATGGACACCGAGTACGACACCCCGCGCGAGTACATGGATCAGGGCGAACTCGTCCCCGACGCTGTCGTCAACGCCATCGTCGAAGAGGCCCTGAGTCAGGCCGGTGGCTTCGTCCTCGACGGCTATCCCCGCAATCTCGAGCAGGCCGAAGAACTCGAGGACATGACTGACCTCGACGTCGTCTTACAACTGGAGGTCGGCGAGGGCGAACTCGTTCATCGCCTGACCGGTCGTCGGATGGACCCCGAGACCGGCGATATCTATCACCTCGAGTACAATCCGCCGGAGGACGAGGACGTCGAGGAGCGACTGGTTCAACGCGACGACGACACCGAGGAGACGGTCAAAGAGCGGCTTCGAGTCTACCGAGAGAGTACGGAGCCGGTGATCGAGCATTACGAGGAGGAAGGTGTACTCGAGGTCGTCGACGGCGAGCAGTCGCCCGGCGAGGTGTGGGCGGATGTGAAGGCGACGATTGAAGACACGGTATAGGAGGCGGACATTTTCCTTTTAGGTATTGTCGACTTCAGCTTTGAATCTGTATATTAATTATTCTTACATAAATATACAGTGAATTATTGTCGTCTTGAAATGGCCGATCGGGTTTACGTCGCGTACTCCAGTCAATGATTACCGTGAGCTTTTGTCGTAGCAATCACTATCGCACTCCTAATTGTGACAAAGTACGAATATATCAGAGTCGATTATCTGCAAGAAGAGTCTCATTCAACTTCAAGGTGGGCGATTCGAATATCAAAGTAGTGTGATGAATTCCCAATAGATGGCTCATCTAATGGTTCTGGTCCGGTTGGTACCTGTGGTGGGATAGGATCACCAGTACCAATATCAGTATCATCACAGTTGTTGATGTTTTCTTCGCTATTTGTGAATATTTGACCGTTAATGATATAATCACCACTACAGGTTATCTCACCAAATGCGTGAAGATTACCATCAATTTCAGAGTTATTGAGGTTTGCATCACCAGCGACATAGACTGAACTATCAACTGGTTCACCACTAATTGTCACATCACCTAGCGCGTGAACCTCCCCATGCATATTTGAATCAAGATTGAGTTCTACGTCACCGGTTACGTACACATCCCCTTCAAGAACCCCTCCAGAAACATTGAAATCACCATCTACGAATACATCCCCTCGAACAGTTGATCCATCAAGATACGCATCATCATCAACCCAAAGATCTCCTGGGACAACCCCATTTCTGAGTGTGAGCTCATCACGAACAGATAGATCTCGTGGACCACCGTTGAAATTGAGGTTTTCAATTAGTGCCTCACCATCAACAAGCAGATTGCCGTTAACGGTGGAGTGTCCGTCAATTGTCGCATCACCATTTACGAGTAGATTTTCGTTTTGGTTCCAATTAGTCACATCCAGATCACCAGAGTGTTCTGTCCCGTGATATTCAGCAAAGGGATCATATATACCAACTCCGCTATGTCTGGATGCTGCGTATGGTGACTTCCCCTTGAGATTCTCGTCATAGTGAAGATTCAAATGGTCATTCACTTGCTGCCCATTTATGTCATCAACCACCATCGCACCATATACGGTGAGTTTGCCTTCAAGATCAACACTTGCATTACTAGCGTGAAGCAATCCAGTGAACTCTGGCCCAGTTGCAGGTTGACCGTTTCCTGTACCGTGACCAGCCCCACTGTCTCCTTCAATGATGATATTCTCTTCCACAAAGAACGTAATTCGTTCTGCTGCATTTTCGTTAGGAGTCATAACCTTAGTATCCGTTCCTGTCATAGTGAGTGAACCGTGAATATGAATTTCAAATCCTGCAAAAGCTTCAATCTCTACATCATCTAACTCTAGGTCTCCATCAACAATTAACACAGAATTGTCGTTAACCGAGATAACGTCCTGATTAAAAGGGGTTTTATCTTCTGTATAGTAAATTCCTCCATCAAAATCACCTCCCTCATACTGTACTCCATTAGAAGTGCGCATTAGACTGGTCGTTGGAACCGGGGAATCAATATGTTCATTTGGACGCTCTTCATTGACCTGAAAATTAGGATGTGTGTTAATATTCCCAGAAGACAGTAATGTGCCATCAAGCACACTTCCTTGGCCGCCTCCACTAATTGCAGCGTCAACAGCGACTATGGCATCATCATTTTTATTAGTGTTTTCATCATAGGGGCCTTTCGTGGAGTCATAGCTATCCATATGGAAGTTTGGAAAGTCATTCCACTTGATGCTGTTTTCATTAGATAGACCGAGGTTCATGGAATAATCTGTAGTAGAATTTTGCCCATGGTCAAATAACACATGAACAGCCTTAGCACTCTCGTCTTTTGTGACATTTGCATTCAGATCCTCAAAGTGATTATACCAATGTTCGTAATACTCACTCTCGATTACTATCTCAACAGTCTCTGCATGAATTGGAACTGGTCTCTCTGTTCTTAGATGATTTATTTCGCCATTGAATTTATCCCCCTTCTCATATTCGAGTGCAGGTAACTGGATAAATGTAGATTGGTTTTCGTGAATATGATCTGGCCCACTAGTCATATGTCCGCCATCGATAATTATGCCACCTTCGTAGATTATATCGTTGTGAATTAAGCGACCCGTATCATACGTAATTTCTTCTCTCTCTCCGATAGAAATAGTAACATTTGCACCACTCGTGACCTCATATTCCTCCTCCATATTAGATAACGAAAAAGAACCATCGGAATGAATTGAATTATCTATGTTATGAGAGACTGATCGCATCTCATTTCGATCTTGTTCGATGGACGACTGATCTTCAATTGACGTTAGCGCTGAAGATCCGACGACAACAACAGTTACCGCAGAGACGAGCACAATCCCAAGGAGTAAGACGATTGCAAGTATTTCTGACTGTCCCCTACCCATGATTTTCATTACTAAAATCATTATCCACTGACTATAATTAATTTACTGGTGATAATTCCCCAACTGTTTTGGTTTAATAGATTGCGGGGCTCGGTGATATAATGGATTCTAACGGTATTCCGTGACAAAAGATTACAATGCTAAATGACTACTCGAACAATCAGTCGTCGTCACATCGAGTTAATTGTTCTCGACGTCGACCTCGTGGTGGAAGATATTGAGGTAGGTGAGCTGTGGAGGGAGGTCGAATCCTTCCGGTTCGATATCAGGATGAACATTTGCGAGTTTCGGGTCGTGTTCGAAGTCAATGCTTCCACCCCCTCCCTGGAAGTGAACCGAGGAGGCGATGACGGAACCGCGAAACTCGATGTTCGACTGCATGCAGACTTGCGCGTCACAGCCACCTGTCCCATGCACCTCGTTCGGCCCTTCGAACTCGTCGTCTCTCGGCGCGTAGATGATGCCCTCGAACGGGCTATCCCCTGTACCGATACTCACGTGCATATCGGAGGTGCCGTACACTTGCAACTGTTCGGCGTTGACTGTCCCATCACACGGATCGACGCACATCTCCTGACTCGCGACGTCGAGGTGACCTGTCGAGTAAATCTTCAGGGTGTGATTCTCGTCCGGCTGATCCCAGTTTTCGACGACGAGATCGCCACCAGTAACCGAAATATTCCCGTCGACGACCAGCGTGACGTTTCCGTCCTCGAGGTTAACCGTGAGGTCCTCCTCGAGGTCGACCTCGTCCGCAAAGTACGTTCCGCTCGTGAGTTCCCCGTTCTGACTGGTACCGTCGACCGTCCCGAGGTGTTCCTCCTCGTCTTCAAACAGGGTCACCATCTCGTCGATAACGGAGTTGATCTCCGGCAAGGACCCCGGCGTGTAGTCGTCTTCGTCGATACCGGGATTACCGCCTTCACCGACACCGCCGGAGAGGACCATTCCCGAGTCGAACGCGCCATCGATATCGAGGTGCCCCAGTCGAACCGTCACGGTCTGATTGTCGTGATCGACGTCCTGAATAACTGGCGCGCCGGCTTGCCGTGCGAAGTAGCCCTCCCAGCCGCGGTAGTACTCGCTTTTGACCGTGATCGTGACGCTGCTATCCTCGACCACGCTGGCGTTCCGGAAGGTTTGCGTTCGATTGTGTCCGATCGCGACGTCACCCGACCCCAGCGTCTGTTCGCCACCGACGGTCACGATCGGGAACGAGAACGTTTCAGTCGTAGGATCGTAGTGAATCGGTGGCGCGGACACCATCTGGGTCTGGTTCCCGGTTTCACGCCAGACACCGCCTGCCTGATAGGCGATCCGAGTACCGTCGTCTCCCTCGTATTCGATCGTCCCGATCGATTCGTTGATGAGTTCGCTCTCGTTGGCCACCACGCTGATCCAGCCGGTGTCTTTCTTGGCGACTGCGCCCTGTTGGCCTGCGGCGAGGTCCATCGTCTGTGAGATGTCGTCGTTCGTCGAGGACGACGCCATGACCGTGCTCAGTTCGACGAAGGCCCCTTCGACCCGTTCCCGTTCGCTTTGCTCCTGGATCTGATCCGTCGTCTCGCTGGCGACGAGCAAGATCCCGAGGCTGCTAATCGCGACCACTCCGATCAACAGGACGATACCGAGAACGGCGGTTTGTCCCCGATGGTGTACTCGGTCCCGATCTCGGTCTCGACTTCGACTCCGGTCCCCACCCCGACCGGCATCTCGTTTCCGAGAGCCCCAACCCATTACCGATCACCTATCTGACGGCTCCCCGGATTCATACACACGAAACGTTCGATCAGCCATATCAAGACGACCGTCCGTCCCGACCGTTCGCCACCGTTTATCTCGACCCACCACTCCCCGTCGATAGTGAGACACGTGTTCGTTCCAAACTCTCTCTTCGTGCTGATTTTCATTGATATCGACAGGAGTGGCCGATCCACCTCCGGTCGAATCGATCGTTCACGTTCGTTTATCTCACACCGGCGGTTGTGAAACCGGCCGTTCGCGTCCCGTCCGGTACCAGCTCGGTTCGACAGGCCAGTCGACGACCGGTGGTAACCCATTTCGGGGCGTGCTGTGAATCGACCGTGGCAACCGAAGATAAACACTTGTATACCGGACGTGACCTAGCCTCGAGATAGATGACGCGTACAGCGGAGAAGATCGACGCCCTCGTTCGTGAGGACTCCTCGATGCTCGAGGCACTCGAGTCCATTCGGAGCGCTGCCGACGAGAACGGCGGCGAGGTCGAGTGGGCGGACGTCCGGGACGACCTCTCGAGTGGCCAGTGGGGTCGAATCATCGAGAAAGGGGTGCTGATCGACGGCGAAGAGGGCTTCAGGATCGACGACCGCGAGGCGTTCGACGAGGCGCTCGATGGTGACGCCGACGAGACGCCCGACGTCGAAATCGACGAGGAAGCATCGAAGTGGTCCCAGTGGGACAAGATGGCAGGACTGGCCTCCCTCCTCCTGATGGTCGGCTACTGGTTCGACTCGGTTCGAAGCCTCGTCGGGAGCACGATCGACATCGCGTTAGCGCCGTTGGACACCGCCCTGCCGTTTTACGCGGTGATCCTCTCGGTCGCGATGCTCACCGGTCTCTACTCGACGCTCCTGCAGGCGAACCTGATGAACATGGACCGCATCGCCAAGTACCAAGAACGGATGAAGGGGATGCAGGACAAGCGCAAGGACGTCCAAGAGCGCAAGAAAGAAGCGAAAGAACGCGGCGCAGACGAGGCCGAACTCGAGCGACTGGACAACGAAATGCAACGAGTTCAGGAAGAACAGATGGAGGCGATGGCCGACAATCTGGGAATGTTCAAAGAGCAGTTCAGACCGATGGTCTGGATCATGCTCTTTACCATCCCGCTGTTCCTCTGGATGTACTGGAAGATTCGGGATGGGAACATCACTGGTATCGAAAACGAGGTCGTCATGCCGATCGCCGGCCAGATCACCTGGGATTACGGGATCATCGGACCGATGCAAGCGTGGATCGTCTGGTACTTCCTGTGCTCGATGGGTTTCACCCAGCTGCTCCGGAAGTCGATCAACATCGACATGACGCCGACTGGCTGATCGGATCGGTTCTGCCGGAAGCCCGATTCCAGCCTCGATTCTGACCCCGATTTTGGTCCAGTCCCCGTTCGACCGTTTCAAAACCCATTTTACCACCCGCCTCGACTCTCGAATATGCTCCTTACTGTCTCCGGCCCGCCTGGCAGCGGGAAGAGCACCACCGCGGCGTTGCTCGCCGATACCTTCGACCTCGAGCACGTCAGCGGTGGCGACATCTTTCGCCAGTTGGCCGACGAACGCGACTATACGCCACTCGAGTTCAACAAACTCGCCGAAGAGAACGAAGAGATCGACCGTGATCTCGACCGGCGACTGCGCGAGATCGCACGCGAACGCGACGATCTGGTCCTCGAGTCTCGCCTCGCGGGATGGCTCGCTGGCGAACACGCGGACTTCCGGTTCTGGCTCGACGCCCCGGCCAGCGTTCGCGGCGAGCGGATCGCCGACCGCGAGGACAAAGATCCCGACCGGGCGACCGAGGAGACTCGTGCCCGCGAGGCCAGCGAGGCCCAGCGGTATCAGGAGTACTACGGGATCGACATCGAGGACCTGAAGATCTACGACCTGTCGGTGAACACCGCCCGCTGGGAACCCGACGCCGTCCTCGACATGCTCGTGACCGCCGTCGAGGAGTACGACGCGGCCGGTGACGAGGGCAAATATCCGGTCGACGACGTCGAGTACGACTTCTGATGACGCTTCGCGGCCCACCGGCGGATCGATCACCCGCCGAACGCCTGACGTTCGGCGTCGTCAACCTCGACAAACCGCCCGGCCCCTCCTCGCATCAGGTCAGCGGCTGGATCCGCGACGCCGTCGCCGACACCCTCGAGACCGCAGGTGCAGAGGCCTCGATCGACAGGGCGGCCCACGCTGGTACACTCGATCCGAAAGTTACCGGCTGTCTGCCGATCATGCTCGGCGATGCGACCCGACTCGCGCCGGTCTTTCTGGAGGGAGGCAAGGAGTACGTCGCTGTCCTCGAGTGTCACGGACCTGTTCCCAGCGACGTCGAATCAGTCGTCGCGGAGTTCGAGGGACCGATCTACCAGAAGCCGCCCCGAAAGAGCGCCGTCTCGCGTCGCCTTCGCGTCCGCGAGATATACGAACTGGACGTCCTCGAGACGACCGACCGCCAGGTACTGCTTCGCATGCGCTGTGAGAGCGGTACCTACGTCCGAAAACTCTGTCACGATCTCGGACTCGCGCTCGGAACGGGTGCTCACATGGGTCACCTCCGGCGGACCGCGACGGACCCGTTCGACGATCGTACGCTCTACACCGCCCACGACTTCCTCGACGCGCTGGCGTTCTGGGCCGAGGACGGCGATCCAGAGCTCCTCTCAGAGGTCGTCGAACCGGCCGAACGCGCGCTCGAGCACATCCCGTCGGTGACGATCGCCGAGAGCGCCGCACGTGAGGTCGCCCACGGGGCACAGGTGTACGCACCCGGCGTCATCGCGGCCGACGACGTCGACCGCGGGGCGCTGGTGGCCTGTTACACGCCAAACGACGCGGCGGTCTGTCTCGGGCGGCTGGTCGGCGACCCGGACGCGAGTGAGGGGACGGTCGTCGAACTCGAGCGCGTGCTGGTCTGAGACCTGTTCTCGTGGTACGTCAGCGTCTCTCGCTGTTCGTGAATCGATATAACGATCGAATCGGAACGGAACCAAGACCGAAAGCGCTCGAAGCTCGGGGATCGAGTGCACACTGACACCGTTGTCTCGAGTTTCACACTGCTTTTCACCGCTCACGGTCTGTGTGCACACATGACAGACGCACGGGTCGTCGGAATCGGCATGACCGAGTTCGGCGTCCACGACAGGCCACTCCCCGAACTGTTCGCCGACGCCGCGTTCGAGGCGTTCGACGACGCGGGGGTCGAGGGGGTCGACATCGACGCCTTCTACCTCGGGAACGCGATGGGCGGCCAGACCGAACGCGACACGCATCTGGCACCAACGCTGGCGACACACGTCGGGATCGCCGGTGTTCCGTGCCAGCGCTACGAGGATGCCTGTGCAACCTCCTCGAACGCGTTCAAACACGCCGTTCGGGCGGTCGAAGCGGGCGACCACGACGTCGTCCTCGTCGGCGGGGTCGAACGCTGTACGCCCACGACGGGTCTCGATACGCCCGAGATGACGTCGATCTTCGCGAGTGCGGCCCACCGACAGTACGAACAGCCGACGGGGCTAACGTTTCCCGGCGTCTTCGGACTGCTCACCACGAGACACATGCACGAGTACGGAACCACCGAGGAGGAACTCGCCGCCGTCGCAGTGAAGAACCACCGCCACGGCACCCTGAACCCACGGGCGCAGTTCGGCAAGGAGATCACAGTCGAGGACGTCCTCGAGGGTCCCGTCGTCGCCTCGCCGTTTCGCCTGATGGACTGCTGTCCGTTCTCCGACGGTGCGGCGGCCGTCGTCGTCACCAACGACGAGATCGCGGGGACACTCGACGGCGATCCGGTCGGCGTCGCGGGCATCGGTCACGCGACGGATGTGATCCCGCTGGCCGACAAAGCCGATCTGACGGCGACCCAGTCGGCCCGCGACGCTGCGAGCCAGGCCTACGAGGCCGCGGGGACCGGCCCCGACGACCTGGACGTCGTCGAGGTCCACGACTGCTTTACCGGCGCGGAGGTCCTCGCCATCGAGGCGCTCGACCTCGTCGAAGACGGTGAAGGTGGCCGCGCCGCTGTGGAAGGACTCACCGCACTCGAGGGTCGAATTCCCGTTAACCCGAGCGGCGGGTTGAAGGCGAAGGGCCACCCGATCGGTGCGACGGGCGTCGCTCAACTGGTCGAACTGACCGAACAGCTCCGTGGCGACGCTGGCGACCGGCAAGTCGAGGGTGCCGAACGCGCACTCGCACACAATCTCGGTGGGGACGCCGCGACGACCGTCGTCACGATTCTGGAGGGTGCGACATGAGCGCCGACGAGAGCCGAGCGAGCGCTCCCCTCAGCTACGACGAGTGGGCGTCGGCGCTCGAGGACGGTGAGTTGCTGGGCCAGCGATGCACAGCGTGCGGCCACGAGACGGCCGCCCCGAAAGCCGCGTGTGGCCGCTGTGGATCGCGAGGTCTCGAGACCGTCTCGCTTCCCACCAAGGGCGTCGTCTACAGCGAGACGACGATCGCCGTCGCTCCGGCGGGATTCGACGGCGGCAGCTATCGCGTCGCTGTAATCGACCTCGGCGAGGCGCGTGTGCTGGCACGACTCGAGGGCGATGCGGGGATCGGCGATTCAGTCGAGTTCGTCGGTTCGCTCGAAGGCAGGGAGGAGCCAGCACCGCTGTTCGCCTGACTCGTGTGCCTATCGTCGCCAGTCGCCAGCGACTCGAGGCCGTGACGGGGACGAGGGATTTCCGCGAAACCGAAACGACACCCTTAAACCGAATACACCCTTCGAATTTCGTACGGGACCGTGGGGTAGTGGTATCCTCTGCGGATGGGGTCCGTAGGACCCGAGTTCGACTCTCGGCGGTCCCACTCCGAATTCTCTAAGTGTTCAACTGTGAGACTCTCGACCCCCTGAGGCTCCCGAAAATCCAGATGTCGCCTTTGAGATATTACCACGCAGTCAACAGTATATTCGGGGGGTAGTCGGCGTGACGGGTGCGTCTTGGCCGTCGGCCGGGCGCAGATCAACGTACCGCAGCGGTCGTGAGGTCCGGATCCAATACGCACTCCTCGAGCGGGTCGAAAGATAACTGAGAGAAACGCGACTACGACTCGTCACCGGATTCTTGTGCTTCCCACTCGGAGGCGATCTGCTTGGCCAATTCGCGTGGCCTGTGTTCGTAGACCAGGTGGTGTTCGAGCTCTTCGCCGGGGTCCATCGTCTCGTTGCACACCGGGCAGTAGACTGGTGACTTGGTGGCCATACCGAGTATACGCGAGTACGGTGGAAATAGGTCCCGCAGAACCGTCGCTCTCGAAATCGGGACTCGAGCGAAAGTCCCGTCCGACGGTGAACCGGCTCCCCCAATACGGTGTCTCGCGGGTGGCTGTCAGACGGATAGCTGACGCCCGTCTTTCGGATTCCCAACACTTTTGTGCGAGTCCGTGACACGACCGTCCATGCCGGAGAGAGAATCAGTGAGTCATCGTGTTGCCCAGAAAGTCGCGACGCTGGAGGATACCGACCCGACAGCACTCGACCCACCGCTTCACGCTGTCGTCGATACCGAAGCGCTCGATGGACTGTTCCGTTCGTCGGACCGCGACGAGACCGACAGCCGTGGAACGGTCGCATTCGACTACCGTGGATATACGGTTCGCGTCGACAGTTCTGGAGCCGTTCGTGTCTCCGAGTCGACTCCCACGGCCGAAACGAAAAAGCAGCCGGCCACGAATTCGATGGCCGACTGATCGTATCTGGTTCGAGAGACCCTGACTCATCGGGGAGCGATCGCGCGAGGGAATCAGTCTGGATTCGTGAGGGGTGGGTCGTCGGTGGTGAGTCGTGTCTGACGACGAGGAGACCTTTACAGGAATCGACTCGAGTGTGACAGTCGAGCGACCACCGAACCGACAGATCACCGTCCTCGCTGGCCCAACTGGTGTCGGCCAGTAGATATTTACCTCGTCGAGAGCCAGCAATAGATTGACATGGTGGTGAGTAACAGGGATCGGTGCGAGAAAGAGATGGAGAGACTCGTCGAGGAATTTCTACAACAAGACGCCGTATCGCCCGACGTCGAGCGGCGAGTAGAGCAGTATCGGGCGGACGAGAATATCAGCCACGCGTTGGAGTTGATCCTCGAGGAGTGCAGGTAGCGGTGATCTCGATTCGAGTTCGGACGGTCCGTCCAGCCGAGGATCGTACTGACCGTCGATCGACGTCCGATCGCACGACTCCTGGGTAATCTATGTGTAACCGGTTTCAGTTGTTGCCGTAGCTCGAGTCGGAGTTTTTCGTCTCAGCGATCGAATAGGCTTTCAATTGCATGAAATAACCGCTCAGAAGTGCGACGACGAAGAAGACGACGATCGCTGTAATCGCGATCCACACCGGGTCCAGTGGAATCACACTAACGGGATCCATATATACCTAATCATTGTACATAACAGACTAAAAAAGGTCGGCTGGACATCTCATCACATTATAAGCCGGGCAGATAACTGGCCCGACCCAGTCGTCATTTGTGGTCCCTCGTCGAGGAAAGAAGGACTCGAACTGTAGTTAACGGAGTTTTATAAACCAGTACAACTAATGTCGTAGTATGCCCACCGTGACTGCCTGCCGAAAGTGCGGTTCGGAGAACATCGGCCTCGGAAAGCGATCCCGCGACTTCGCCTGTGACGACTGCAACTGGACGGCCACCTACGAAGGCCTCATGGAAATGTAGCCGCGGACGAGCCGTCCAGTTAGTCGATAGCGTAATTCACTCGAGACCGATACAAAAACCTGCACCCGGCATCCGAAACTGACCGGACTGTGGGGTCCCCGCATTTTGTCGTCGCCGTGCCTGCTATCGTGAGCCGTCGGTCACCGCGGCGACGGCATCACTGAACTTATCCTCGAGGACGCCCGATCTGGAGTATGACGGCCGTTTTAGCCGGAATCGGTGCCGACAGTACGAACGTCGGTGCGCTCGCACCGCTGTACGACGACGGGCGGTTCGAGTACGTTCCGATCCCGGAGAAGACCCGCGACACGCGCGAGACGGCGACACTGGGATCGTGGCCGCTCCGACACGGGGAGGGCGTCGCGGCGGATCTGACGACACGGATCCGGCCGCGGCCGGGTGACGACGAACTGGGGACGGTGACCGGCACGGCACTCGAGTCCTGGCCGCTTCACCGTGATCCGAACTTCGAGGCGCTCACCTACGGCGAGCATCGGCCGGGCTACGTGCGAGCGTTGCGCTCGCTCGAGCCCGGTGACGCCGTGGGTTTCTACGCGGGGTTGCGACGACCGACCGGAGATCGTGCCCACCGATACCTGATCGGGTACTTTACGGTGGAAGCAGTCGTCGAACTCACGCCAGCGATGGACGTCGAGGAGCGCGAACGGGTTCTCGAAACGTATTCGACGAACGCACACGCGAAGCGGGCACGTGAGGGGGAACTGTACCACGCCGAAAAGTCGGTCGTGATCGTCGACGGCCGTGCGCCGGGCGGATTGTTCGAGCGGGATCCGATTCGGCTCAGCGACTACTACGTCAAGGAGGGAAACCAGCGGGCGCAGTACTACCTTCGGGAGTCGATCGCCGAGGCGTTCTCGGTCGTGGCGGGTGGAGCGAACATGATGTACAAGCCGGCCTACGAGTGTGCGCTTTCGGGAGCGGCCTTTCGAGACCTCGTCGAGAACACCGATCGGCGGACGATCGGGACCGATAGCGAACACGGAGACTGACGCGACGAACACGGAATCGGACTCTCGTCACCCCATTAGAACGACGCAGATCAGGAGCACAGTCTCCAGTCGATCGACTGAGTCCGCGGATCGAAATGGTCGATACTGTTACCTTCTCGGAGCGAGGTGCTATCGACAATGCAGAGACAGCGAGGGAGACCGTCGTCACCACGGCCGGCCAGCGGGTGAGCGATCCATGTTCGGCGTCCAGACACCCACGAAGACACACCTCTACTACATCGTCGGCTACGGGTTGCGACTCTACATTACGTGCCTGACCGTCGCCGGCGTCTACAGCCTCCTGTGGGTTCTAGAGCTCGCCGGCTATCTCAACGAGACCACGATCGCGGCGATCTGGCTCGCGATCGCCGCGATGGGGACCGTCTTCCTCGTGTTACTGATACCGCTTTTTTACTCGAGTCGGTCGGACCGACGATAGCCGAGGTGAGTCCCGTGAGAGAACTCCCAGCGCCGCGTCGCGACGACGTCCGAACGTCGTTCAGACTCGAAGGCAAAGCGCTGGGTGTCGCCGAACACACCACTTCCGAGAAAGCTCTCGATGTGATTCCGGTCGCCGTTGGACGACACCTGTGTGTCACTGTCTGTCGAATTATTGGACATTCAATCCCTGTCTTAAGTAGTCCGTGAGAATACGACCCACTAACATACTAATTAATACCACATACATCCATATGCGAATCGCTTTTACCGCCCGAACTCCGAGGTTCGGTTATGAGCCCTCCACACTCGCCGACCGACGGCCGAAAGATGGTCCTTTACTGTCAGGAGTGCGGTCACGACAGTCCGATCACCGGTGACTGGGACGAGTCCCGGCACGGTGACGAGGTCCAGTTTCGTTGCCCGGACTGCGGGCATCTCGTGACGCGTCGACCCTGCAAGGAGCCCAAACCGGTTCCACTCTGAGCATCGGCACAGTCCTGATTCTCGTTTCGTGTTTCGATTACCGATCACCGTTCGCCACTCGAACGGTTTTTCCGCACGGTCACTGCCCTCAGAGTCAGTGACTCCGTCACGCGCTCGCGTCAGAGCGCGCGCACACCCGCGCCGTCCATCGATTCTGGGCGAAAGGGTTATCCGAGTAACCGGCGTAGCGAGCGACGATGATCGAGTCTCGAGTAGCGGGAGGTGAACCGCCGTGGAGCTGATTATTACCGAGAAGGACAACGCTGCACGGCGGATCGCAGATATTCTGAGCGGCGGATCGATGGACGCGACACGCGAGAACGGCGTGAACGTCTACGAGTGGGGCGGCAAGCGCTGTGTCGGGCTGTCGGGTCACGTCGTCGGCGTGGACTTTCCCCCGGAGTACTCCGATTGGCGTGACGTCGAGCCCGCGGAACTGATCGACGCGACTATCGAAAAAGAGGCGACGAAGGAGAACATCGTCGCCACGCTACGCATTCTGTCGCGGCAAGCCGAAATAGCGACTATCGCGACCGACTACGACCGCGAGGGTGAACTGATCGGCAAAGAAGCCTACGAGATCGTTCGCGACGTCAACGAGGAGATCCCCATCCGTCGGGTTCGATTCTCTTCGATCACCGAAAACGAGGTCACGAACGCCTTCGCCGAACCCGAAGAACTCGACTTCGATCTCGCGGCCGCCGGCGAGGCTCGCCAGATTATCGACCTGATCTGGGGGGCCGCGCTCACGCGATTCCTCTCGCTCTCTGCGGGCCAGCTCGGCAACGACTTCATCTCCGTCGGGCGAGTCCAGTCGCCGACGCTCAAACTGCTCGTCGACCGCGAGCGCGAGATCGAGGCGTTCGACCCCGAAGACTACTGGGAGCTGTTCGTCGACCTCACCAAGGCCGACGACGACGCGGAGTCTTTCGACGCCCAGTACTTCTACCTCGACGAGGAGGACAACGAGGCCGAACGCGTCTGGGACGAGGCGGACGCCGAGGCGGCGTTCGAGGACCTCTCGAGTACCTCGGAGGCGACGGTCGTCGACGTCAACCGACGTACCCGGACGGACGCGCCACCGGCGCCGTTCAACACCACGCAGTTCATCCGCGCGGCCAGCGCGATCGGCTACTCGGCCAAACGCGCGATGTCGATCGCCGAAGACCTGTACACGGCGGGGTACATCACCTACCCGCGGACGGACAACACCGTCTACCCGGACGATCTCGACCCCGAGGTCCTGCTCGACGACTTCGTCGGCCACCCCACGCTGGGTGAGGACGCCGAAGACCTACTCGAGGCCGACGAGATCCGTCCGACGGAGGGCGACGAGGAGACGACCGACCACCCGCCGATCCACCCGACCGGCGAGATCCCCACCCGCGGCGACGTCTCCGACGACGAGTGGGAGGTCTTCGAACTCGTGGTCAGACGCTTCTACGCGACCGTCGCCGAAGACGCGGTCTGGGAGCACCTGCGCGTCGTCGCCGAAGCGGCCGACCGCTCGCTGAAGGCGAACGGCAAGCGACTGGTCGAACCCGGCTATCACGCGGTGTACCCGTACTTCTCGACGACGGAGAACTACGTGCCCGACGTCACTGAGGGCGAGACGCTTTCCCTAACTGACATCGAACTCGAGGAGAAGCAAACGCAGCCACCCCGTCGCTACGGCCAATCTCGGCTCATCGAGACCATGGAGAGCATGGGAATTGGTACGAAGTCGACACGACACGAGACCATCGAGAAACTCTACGATCGCGGCTACGTCGAGAGTGATCCGCCGCGGCCAACCCGGCTGGCGATGGCCGTCGTCGAGGCCGCCGAGAACTACGCCGACCGCGTCGTCAGCGAGGAGATGACCGCCCAGCTCGAGGCGGATATGGACGCTATCGCGAGCGGCGAGGCGACCCTCGAGGACGTCACCGGCGAGTCTCGCGAGATGCTCGAGGATATCTTCGCGGAACTGGCCGACTCCCGCGAGGAGATCGGCGACCACATCCGGAAGTCGCTCAAAGACGACAAGCGTCTCGGGCCGTGTCCCGAGTGCGGCGAGGACCTGCTGGTCCGGCGGAGTCGATACGGCTCGTACTTCGTCGGCTGCGACGGCTACCCCGACTGCGAGCACACGATTCCGCTTCCCTCGACGGGCAAGCCGCTCATTCTCGAGGAAACCTGCGAGGATCACGAGCTACACGAGGTGAAGATGCTCGCGGGTCGACAGACGTTCGTCCACGGCTGTCCGCTCTGTAAGGCTGAGGAAGCCGGCGAGGGGCCGATACTGGGCGAGTGTCCCGACTGCGGCGACGAGCACGACGGCGAACTCGCGGTCAAGACCCTCCAGAGCGGTTCGCGTCTGGTGGGCTGTACACGCTATCCCGACTGCGAGTACTCGCTCCCGCTGCCGCGACGCGGCGAGATCGAGGTCACCGACGAGCGGTGTGAGGAACACGACCTGCCCGAACTGCTGGTCCACAGCGGCGACGAGCCCTGGGAACTGGGCTGTCCGATCTGTAACTATCAGGAGTTTCAGGCCCGCGAGAGCGAGAGCGGCTCAGACCTCGAGTCGCTCGAGGGCGTCGGCGCGAAGACCGTCGAGAAACTCGCCGCCGCCGGAATCGAGAGTTTGGACGATCTGACCGACGCCGACCCAGACTCGGTCGCTGCGGACGTCGACGGTATCAGCGCGGATCGCGTGCGGAGCTGGCAGGCGAAAGCCTGAACGAAGGTGTGAGCCGTCTCGAACGCATCAGCATGCGATTCGTTCTCGAGAGAAAACCGTGAGAATCGGCCTCGGCAACCGCCTGTCTGCCTCTGCGAAACATATACGATCATAAACGTAATGGTCGTTCAGTGGATTTATTTGGATGGAGAGGTTCTATACGGTACGGTGATGGTACGTCCTTGGTGTCCGTTCCCCACGGTGGCGGTCGTCGGTCGATCCAGTCCGACGATCGGCCGCTGCTATCCGACGTTTGGACACCGATTCTCCTGTCCCACACCCACACCCAACTATGACCCCATCGAACCACGATTCACAGACGAGTTGTCCCGACGTTGGCCTCGACACCCGATTACCAGTTCCGCCGGATGGGCCGGCGGACGGTGACCGGGATGGCGACGGAAACGCGCTCGATCTCTCACCCGACGCACTGTTCGACGTCCTCGCAACGACTCGATCGCGGTACGTTCTGTACTACCTGGTCGACCACGGCGGCACGACGATGGTCGACACGGTCGCAACGACGGTCACGGCGTGGGAGACCGAAACGACGGCAGACGGCATTTCGCGGGATTCGATGGAGGACACACTCATCGACCTGGTCCACGCGACGCTTCCGAAACTCGACGATTACGGTTTCGTCGAGTACGACACCGACGAGAAGGTCGTGACGCCGACACCACGCGCCGACGACCTCGAGCCGTTTCTCGAGATCGCCCGTCAACTGGACGGCCCCGAGGCCGAAGCCGATGGGACGGCATTCGAGAAGTGAGTACAGGGGAGAGTCGATTCGCGAACAGGGGGACGACGGGATCGGGGGTATTTCCGTTCGGTTTGTCCGTTGTGGAGGTTCACTCGAGGTGCTCGAGCGACGCGAGTGAGTGTGGGACACCGTAGTTTTCGGATTGTGAGAGAGCGACGCCTCGGTTACGGGAGGCTGGGAGCAGAATCGACATCCGTCCCGCCTATCGTGCCGTCAGTCCCTATTTGGAACCCGTTCACGTTCACCAGCGACGCTCGAGGACGCACGACTCGCTGCGTTTTTCACCACCCGCCGTCGACTCGAGACTGAATCCGTGCTCTCGTCGCTTACCACGCTCACCGTCGGGGTCGTCTTCGGGCTCGCACTCGCCGCACCGCCGGGACCGATGAACGCCGTCATCGCCGAGGAGAGCGTCAATCGGGGATGGACCGCCGGCTTTCGGACCGGCGTCGGTGCGATGCTCGCGGACGTCGTCTTCTTCGGACTCACGGTACTCGGCGTCGCCACCATCGTCAGCCGCTACGCGACGCTCGAGTCCGCTCTCTTTCTCGTCGGCGGCCTCCTGATGCTCCTGTTCGCGGCCGACGCCGTCGGCGAGGCGACGGGCTCGTCGTTCACGTCCGGGTCGGTCGCGGACACTGCGACGGGCTTCCAGAAGGCGTTCGCCCTCTCGTTGACCAACCCCTACCAGCTCACCTTCTGGCTCACGGCCGGCGTCGGACTGGTGCGACCGGGAACGCTCGTAGTGACCGACCACGCGCCCGCACTCGAGCGGGCCGTCGGCTCGCTGGCCGTCGAGACCGGCAGCCCAGCACTCCTGCTTGGCTTCTTCGGGGGCATCGTAATCTGGATCGTCGCCTACCCGGCGACGCTCGTCACCGTCGGCCGCCGAATCGACGCCTTCGCGCCGGCCGTCGCGGTTGCCAGCGGGCTCGTCCTCGCGGGCTTCGGTCTGTTGTTTTGCTGGCTCGGTCTCACCGGATTCCTCTAGCGGTCACCGGACGACTCGAGGCGACGAACTCCCGGAAGCGACCCGCAAGAGCAGTCTCCCCGGTTCGTAGGCGACGCGGTCGGTCGACGGTTTGACTGCGACCAGCGTCCAGAATCCGGGTTCGCGAAACGTGAGTCGACACCGTCCCGATTCGTCCGTTCTGTGCTCGCCTCTCCCGGTTCGTATCGTCGCACCTTCTACTGGTCTGTTCCAGTCGTCTCGCACGCGGACAGTGACAGTGTCTCCGACGGTCGCGTCGTCTCGGTCGGTCTCGAGGACGAGTTGACGGTCGACCTTTATGTGGGTGGTTAGCACGGGACGGGAGAAAAACCCTCTCGGCGTCCCGGTAGTTCCTGACGTGTCTGAGCGACGTGGACTCCCGATGAAAACGGTAAAGTGCACATGGAGAGGTGAGTGCGTGTTCGCCGTTCTCACGTGGTCGTCTCGAGGAGTGACGGCATATCGACCGACTGTAAGCCCCGGCATAACGGACAGAAATCAAATATTATCGGTTGACACTTCGTTCGAGACGCTGTTGCGCGGGCCGTCGGTTCGACTCTTCTTCCCGAGGACGACCTTCGGTATCGTTGTCATAATCTGTGGGGCACGTTGACAGCCAACTCATAACAATAACCATATAACTATCAGTCGTGAATGTCATGCGTCATCAAGTAGAACAACTGTCTCCGCGGTGGTCAAACGAAGCCACTGTCGGTGATTCGTTCACACGAAAGGGGGTCCTGAACGACCGCCAGAGCGGCTGTGGAGGGGGAATAGGATCTCTCACGTCACTCTCGGCCACGCGCCGGTCCTCGAGGGGGAGCGGATAATGAAGTACCTGTTTTTCACGAATACGCCGGCACACGTCCACCTCTACAAGCACACGATCGACCAGCTGCAAGCCCAGGGCCACGACGTGCTCGTACTGGGTCGAGAGTACGGGTGCACCGAGGCGTTACTCGAGTATCACGATCTTCCCTACGAAATATACGGGAAGTGCGACACGACGAAGTTCTCCCTGTTTCGAGAGCTACCCACGCAGTATCTCAACATCTTCCGGATTACACGGAGATACGATCCGGACTGGGTTTTCGGAGTCGGTGCGTACGCTGCACACGCCGGCGCGATCACGGGGACGCCGGTGACGCTGGTTCTCGACACCGAGCCGACGTCGATCGATCACAGTATCTCCCGTCCCTTCGTGAATACGTTCCTGACGCCGGACGCGTTTCAGAAGGACCTCGGCAAGAACCACTACCGGTTCAAGGGATTCAAAGAGTCCGCATACCTCCATCCGGACGTCTTCGAACCGACCTGCGACGTGCGAGAGAAGTTAGGCATCGAGCAGGACGAACCGTACGTGATCGTCAGGCTCAACGCCTTCGGATCGCACCACGACGTCGGAAAGTCCGGCTTCACCGACGATCAACGCCGACGGTTACTCGAGACGCTCTCGACGTACGCGACGGTTTTCGTCTCCGACGAAGGCGGAACGTTCGATTTCGACGATATCGACGCCGACCCGTTCGATCTCCACCCGGCACGCATTCACGACGCGCTCGCCGAGGCGAACCTGCTGGTCGCCGATACGCAGACGATGGTCACGGAAGCAGCACTGCTGGGGACCCCAGCAATTCGATCGAACTCGTTCGTCGGCGAGTCCGATATGGGGAACTTCGTCGAACTCGAGGCGAACGACCTGATCTGCAACTGCGTCGAGTTCGAACACGTTCTCGACCGCGCACGAGAGCTTCTCGGGCGCGAGTCGATCGAAGAAGAGTGGACACAACGCCGCGACGAGTACGTCGAGGCGACCGAGATGGTCGATCTTACGGAGTTACTCACCGAACTCGCGTTGACGGCCGCGAGACACGAACCAGCCGGTTCTCAGGTCGAGGAACGGGAGGTGTTCGCCTGAGATGAACGTCTGCTCGATCGTCGGTGCCAGACCGCAGTTCGTCAAGGCGTCGGTCGTCACACCCGCACTGCGAAAGCGATGTGAGGAGGTTCTCGTCCATACGGGCCAACACTACGACGAAGAGTTGTCCGACGTGTTTTTCGACGAGCTCGGAATCCCCGAGCCCGATTACAATCTCGGCGTCGGATCCGACAGCCACGGCCAGCAGACCGCCGACATGATCGCCGGAATCGAAGAGATCGTCGAGCGAACCTCGCCCGACGTACTCTTGCTGTACGGCGACACGAACTCGACGCTCGCGGGAGCGGTCATCGGGTCGAAAGCCGACGTCACGCTCGTCCACATCGAGGGCGGACTTCGAAGTTACAACCGTGAGATGCCCGAAGAGGTCAACCGCGTCGCGACCGACCACCTGTCGGACGTGTCGTTCGTCCCGTGTGAACGGGCGATCGAAAACCTCGAGGCGGAAGGAATCACCGACGACGTGTACTTCACGGGGGACGTGATGTACGACGCCATCCTAAAAGCCCGCGAACGGGCGCGCGAAACGTCGACGATCCTCGAGACTCACGGGCTGGAACCCGACGAGTTCATCCTCACGACCGTCCACCGCGCGAGCAACACCGACGACCGATCCAATCTGGCGGCGATTCTCGACGGACTGGCGAACGCCCCGCTCCCGGTCGTGTTTCCCGCTCATCCACGGACCGTCAGCTGTCTCCGCGAGTACGGACTCTGGGAGCGAGCGACGTCCGAACTCGAGGTCATCGATCCCGTCGGCTACCTCGACTTCGTCCGGCTGCTCGACGCCGCAGAACGGATCGCGACCGACTCCGGCGGCGTCCAGAAAGAAGCGTTCTTCCTCGACACCCCCTGTGCGACCCTCCGCGAGGAAACCGAGTGGAAGGCGACGGTCTCCTGTGGCTGGAACGTCATCGTCGGCCCCCACCGAGAACCGATCGAAGCGGCGCTCGAGACCGAGTATCGCCTCGAGAACAAGCCCCAGCCCTACGGCGACGGAAACGCGTCCGAACGGATCGCCCGACTGCTCGAATCTCACGTCGAGGACGGCGAGCCCCTCGCTTCCGAGATCGACCGGCGTCACACACCCGAAGGCACTCCGTAAACTACCCCACCCTACTCCTTCGGCGCATATGCGCCTCACTCCTTGAGGTCGGAGGCTCCACCTTGTGTTATGCTGAATACGTGGCGACCGTCGGCTGTCTCGAGTGTTCGCTTCGTGCGCCCGTGCCCCTCCGATCCGCATCGGGACAGACTCACCGACCCCACAGCCGGCCGCGCACCCGCTGCCACCATCGTCGAACCGAGAGACGGATCCGGCGCCACACCGACAGCGACGGCTCTCGCTCGAGGACCGTCCGGTAGTCGGCGGGGAGCCAGTCGATAATCTCGAGCAGCGCTGGATTGAGCCAGTAGCCGTCGGCACGCCCCTGCCGGCGACTCCGTTCGTCTAACGCCGTCCGCTCGTCGTCGGTCATCGCCCAGTGGGTCAACTCGTGGAGTTCGTTCAGGACGATGAGTTCCACGACGCCGACGTTCCACTGTGCCATCCCCAGTTCGTAGTATCGGATGTTGTGAACGATCAGCGGGATTGTCGTCTCGTCGTCGGCCACCTCGAATTCGACGTAGAGTGCTGGAGCTGGCGGATAATCGTCGAACAGCGTGTAGATTCGGTACGGCGGGGAGACGTCCCTCCCCGACTCGAGCGCTCTCTCGACGGCAGTCTCGAGTTGGTCCTCAGGTAAGGGTCCCATTCTCTGTGTCGGTGTCTGCTGTCACTGCTGTCTCGATGCTGGGTCGCGTCGCCGCGGTGGGTACA
Source organism: Natronoglomus mannanivorans (assembly GCA_025517485.1). Classification (GTDB taxonomy): domain Archaea; phylum Halobacteriota; class Halobacteria; order Halobacteriales; family Natrialbaceae; genus Halomontanus; species Halomontanus mannanivorans. The sequence continues at coordinate 140,552 of JAOPKB010000005.1, forward strand.
CCGGCACAGTCTCGGACCGACGACACTGTCTTCTCACGCCAGTAGCCGCACGAGGTGAGTCGGACCCATCGCGGGAGTCGTGGAGACGAGAGGGTGCTGCGTCGTCGGTACCGGTTTCGTCTCCGCGGTCATCGCCGCCCGTTCCGTCACCTCACTCGATCCGCGGTCGTTCCACATCCGGAATCCCGTCTACGGTCTGTCGGTCTCCCGGCCACCCATCTCGGCGATCTCCTCCTCGAGCCACTCGCGGAACCAGCGTACGCGCTTGAGTCGCTGGTGGGCGATGCTCTCAGCGGTGTCGCTCTCGACGCGATTGGCCGCTTTGAGGCCGCGGTCTAGCACCCGGTCGACCATCTGATCGGACTCCATGTGCGTGCGAGCCTCGTACCCCATCCGGAGCAACATCAGCGCCGTTCCGTTGGCGCCGATCTTGTCCAGCAGGTCGGCCTCGATGAGACACTGAGTCTCCAACGAGACGTCCTCGAGGTCGCCCTGATAGGAGTGTTGTTCGATCGCGCGACACACCTGTGAGACGAACGATTCGGGGAACTCGCCGCGAGACTGCAGGTACTCTCTGGCGACGCGAGCACCGGCTTCGGCGTGTAACTCCTGGTCGGCCTCGAGTTTCGCGACGTCGTGAAAGAGCGCGGCGACGCGCGTGACGTCGATGTCGGCGCCTTCCTTGCGCGCGATGCGCTCGGCGAGGCCGACGACGTTGAGGATGTGGTTGTGGCGGTACTCCGCGGAGTGCCACGGGTACCAGCGCATCCGGCCGCCTTCGCTCTCTTTCTCGACGCTGGCCGCGAGGTACTCGAAGACGAACTGTTTCATCTCCTCGAACTCGGCGTCGGAGACCCCGGTCTCTTTTATCTCGACGCCCACGAGAGATCCCTCCGCAATAGACGAACGATAGTCATTGACAGAATGTTCGGTCGTTTCGCTCTTTAGCCTTTGGTTCGGTGGAGTTTCTCTCACGAGACCATACTGGTTATCAAATGTGTCGGTGCTCGAGACAGTCGTTCGGGTGCCGTCGATTCGGCTGAACGGGCGGTATCGACGTCTTGCATCCCCGATCGACGCTCCGGAGCCGAAAACAAACGTTCGTCAGAACGCGTTTCGAACGTGGTTGCCGTCGTGACCGTCGGCGCTCGCGAACTCGGCGCGGCGGATCTGGCGCCAACTCGTCCCGGGAGCGCGTCGCGGTCGCCGACCGAGACGGCGACGAGGAGAAAGGGATGGCGGACGACTCGAGCGGCGATCCGGGCGAAAAGTGGAAGCCAAAACGGTCGGCCTCGAGGCAGACACCGGCTTACGCCTCGTCAAACAACTCCTCACCGTCTTTCATGTGCGCTTCGACCACGTCGAGGTCCACCTCGACGCCGAGGCCGGGCTCGTCCGGAACCTCGATTCGACCCGGCTCGAGGATCGATTCGTCGACGACGTCGTCCCACCAGTCGACGTCGCGGGCGTGATATTCGAGCGCGAGGAAGTTCGACGCGGCGGCCGCGACGTGGGCGCTGGCCATCGTGCCGACGGGCGAGGCGACGTTGTGCAACGCGAGGGGGATGTAGTAGGCTTTCGCCATGTTCGCGATCTTCTTCGTCTCGAGCATGCCGCCGTTCTTCGGTACGTCCGGATGGATGACGTCCAGTCCCTGGTTCTCGATCAGTTGGCGCGCGCCCTCGACCCGGTAGATGTTCTCGCCGGCGGCGATCGTGGTGTCCGTGTTGTGGGTGACGTACTCCTGGACGTCGTGGTTCTCCGGCGGGACGGTATCCTCGAGCCACCAGACGTCGTACGCCTCGACGGCGCTCGCCAGCCGACGGACCGTGTCGCCGGTCCAGCTCCAGTGGCAGTCGAAGGCGACGTCGGCGCGGTCGCCGACCTGCTCCGTGACGGCCTCGACGATCGACGCACGGAAGTCGACCGCCCGCGCGTTCAGGTGTTTGTTCCGCCGGTCGATGACGTGTTTGTCCGGCGTGTCGAGGTCGAACTTGATCGCGTCCCATCCTTCTCCGACGACCTCCTCGGCGGCCGCGGCGTACGCCTCGGGATCGTAGGGATCCTCGTCTGCCTCGCCGTCGGCCTCGTGGAGGTGGTCGCCCGCGTGAACGTCACAGTAGACCCGGACGTCGTCACGGTGTTTGCCGCCGAGAAGCTGGTATGCGGGCACATCGAGCAGCTTTCCGGCCAGGTCGTGGAGTGCGACGTCGATCCCCGAGATTGCCGTCACGCCGACGCCGTTGATCCCGCCCTGATAGGAGAGGAAGTCGAACAGCTCTGTACAGCGGGCGTCGATGTCGACCGGGTTCTTGCCCACGATAATGTTCTTCGCGTAGTCGACGTACGCGTCCGCTTTCGGCCCGAGGACCATCTCGCCGGTCCCGGTCACGCCGGCGTCCGTGTAGATCCGGACGAGCGTCCACTCGAACGTCTCCCCGATCCGCGTCGTCTGCACGTCGGTGATCGTCACGTCACGTACGTCGCTTCCCATCTCCGGAGTGTCTCTCGTCATTGTCATCTCTCATCCCACCTAGAGCGTCCCGTACCGATCCCAGACCTCGTAGACGCTGTCGCCGTCCCGAATGTCGGATCGAACCTTGTTCTCGGTCTCCAACTCCGCCTCCCCTTCCTCGATCACCTGCTCGAGGACGTCGGGATCGATGACGACGATCGACTCGTAGTCGGCGAACACGACGTCGCCGGGGTCGATCGTCACGCCGTGGACCTCGACGGGGACGCCGTACTCCTGAAATGCGACGCGGCCGAACGACTCGATCGCGCTGTGGCCGTCGGCCCAGACCGGAAACTCGTGTCGCTCGATCAGTCGCGAATCCCGCGTCGGTCCGTCGATGAGCGCCCCTTCCGCGCCGTTTTCCTGCACGATCGAACTCAGCAGTTCGCCCCAGAGTCCGACCTCCGTATCCTTCGGTGCGGCCATCACGACGAAATCGCCCGGCTCGGTGGCCTCGAGGTAGTCGAAGAACTCCGAGCCCTCCTCGTCGTCGTCGTCGCCCTCCTTCTCGTACCCGATCTCGACGCGCTGGGACGTGTGCGCGGTGCCGACCACCGGCTCGCGGGCCCACAACGATTCGATCCGCGTACAGGGGATTACGTTGTCTTTGATCCCCATCTCGTCGGTGACGTCGTTGAGCAGGGCACTGTGGAAGTTCGTGAGCCGTTCTCGTTGTTCACTTGTTACCATCTCGTACGAGATTGACACACAAACCTGAAATATAAAGGTAGGTGTAGGTATCCCGACCTATCGGGTCACGGATCTCGAATCCGACTTCGCAGGCCGCTGAATTTTCGATGCACCTCCGCGTTTCCGAGGCGCTCTTCGGGACGCAACTCGGAAACCGCACCCGGTTATTTAAGTGTCGAACGGTGAATCTCCCGGCATGGAACTGGACATTCCAACGCGATTCGAGCGCGACTGGGACCGAACCGTCGAGGACGCACCGCTTCGGTTCGCGGTCGTGGGGCTCGGCGGCTTCGCCCGGAACACGGCACTGCCCGCGATCGCCGATTCCGACTACTGCGAGACGACGGCGGTCGTGAGCGGCTCGCCCGAGAAGGCCGACCGGGTCGCCGACGAGTTCGACGCCGCGTACGCGCTAACCTACGACGAGTACGCCGACGGGGTCGGTGCGGACGCCTACGACGCCGTCTACGTCGTGACGCCGAACGCGCTTCATCTCCCCCACGTCGAGACGGCCGCCGAACTCGAGAAGGACGTCCTCTGTGAGAAACCGCTCGAGGCGACCGCCGACCGCGCAGAGCGGCTCGTCGCGGTCTGCGAGGACGCTGGCGTCTCCCTGATGACCGCCTATCGCATGCAGACCGCGCGATCGGTGCGCTGGGTGCGCCGACTGATCGACGACGGCGTCGTCGGCGACCCCGTGCAGGTTCACGGCGAGTTCTCCTTTCGCCTCCTCGAGCAGGGTGGGCCGGATCAGTGGCGAATCGACTCCGACCTCGCCGGCGGCGGCGCGCTGATGGACATCGGCGTCTATCCGATGAACACTGCGCGGTACGTGCTGGACGCCGACCCGGTCGCGGTCCGGGCGACGAGCCACGCGACCCAGCCGGCGTTCGACGGCGTCGACGAACACGTCGCCTTCCAGCTCGAGTTCCCCGACGCCGTCACCGCCTCCTGTACGGCGAGTTTCAACGCGGCGAGCGCGAGTCGGTTCGCGGTCACCGGCACGGAGGGCCGGATCGTCGTCGACTCGATCTTCGGGGTCGACGACGAACGCCGGATTACGGTCGAGACCGACGGCGGCCGGACGGTCGTCGACGCGGCGGCGCCGAACGAAGTCACCGAGGAGTTCGACTACTTCGCGACGGCGGTGCTGACGGAGATGGATCTCGAGCCCGACGGTCGACACGGCCTCACCGACGTCCGGACCGCCGAGGCGGTGTACGAGTCGAGCGAGACGGGGACTCGAGTCGAACTGTGATCCGACCGGGGTATCGCAGCCCTGACGGTCGCGTCGGATCCCGGTCGACGGCACGGAACGCGGCGTGACGATTCGAACGGCTCGCCGATCTCGAGACACCGTAGGGAACCTCCGTTAAAGCCAAACGGACGGACGGGGAAGTGATCCGTATGAGCAGCGAACAGGAAGGGACGTCGATCCGGTGTCTCGTCGCCAAAGTCGGCCTCGACGGTCACGACCGCGGCGCACACGTCATCGCCCGCGCGTTCCGTGACGCCGGCTTCGAGGTCATCTACTCCGGGCTCCACAAGGCACCCGAGGAGATCGTGCAGGCCGCCGTCCAGGAGGACGTCGACGTCCTCGGCATCTCGATCCTCTCGGGGGCCCACAACACGCTCGTCCCGAAGATCATGGACGGGCTCGAGGGATACGGAGCCAAGGAGGATACACTCGTCCTCGTCGGCGGCGTCATTCCCGAGGAAGACCGGCCCGAACTGATGGACGCGGGCGTCGCCGCCGTCTTCGGTCCCGGCACCTCCATGGAGGAGACCGTCGAGTTCGTCCGCGAGAACGCGCCGCAACGATGACCGCCGAGGATACGGACGACGGGGACGGCGACGCCGAGACGACTGGATCTGCGACCGAAACCGCAACTGACGTCCACGACGAACTCCTCGAGCGCCTCCTCGAGGGCGACCACCGCGCGCTCGCACGGACGATCTCGAAGATCGAGAACCGCGCACCGGGCTACCGAGCGCTCGTCTCCGCGCTCTACGAACACACCGGAAACGCGGACGTGATCGGGATCACCGGCAGTCCGGGGGCGGGGAAGTCGACGCTGGTGGACAAACTGGCCGAGACCTACCGCGAGCAGGGTGACACCGTCGGAATCATCGCGATCGATCCCTCTTCGCCTTTCACCGGCGGTGCCGTCCTCGGTGATCGCATTCGGATGGCCTCGACGATCGGCGACATGGACGTCTTCGTCCGGTCGATGAGCGCCCGCGGGACCCTCGGCGGGCTCTCGACGGCCACCGCCGACGCCGTCAAAGCGATGGACGCCTTCGGCAAGGACAAGGTCATCGTCGAGACCGTCGGCGCCGGCCAGAACGAGATCGACGTCGTCCGCACCGCCGACACGGTCGCCGTCCTCGTTCCGCCGGGCTCGGGCGACGCCGTCCAGACTCTCAAGGCGGGTATCCTCGAGATCGCCGACGTCTTCGTGGTCAACAAGGCAGACCGCGACGGCGCCGACCGGACGGTCCAGGAGTTACTCGAGATGATCGAACTCGGTGAGAGAGGCGGGTTCGGTGGCGGTAGTTCGAGGGGTCAGTCCGGCCACCATCATCACGACCACGACACCGCAGGTCACAGCGACTCGAGTGTGGCAGATGGGGACCCAGCCGATTCGAAATCAGACGCTGTCGACACCACCCCCGACCACTGGACCCCGCCCATCCTCGAGACCGTCGCCACCGACGGCACCGGCGTCGACGACCTCGTAGGCGCGCTCGCAGATCACCAGACCTACCTCGAGCGCTCGGGCGAACGCGACGTGAAGGCCCGACAGCGCTACGCCGAGGAGATTCGGACGGTCCTCCGCGAGGACGTCCACGACTTACTCGCCGCGGAACTCGAGGCTCGCGGCAGCGTCGAGGTCCTCGCCGAGGCCGTCCGGGACGGCGAGACCGATCCGTACACGGTGGTCGACGAGATTCTCGACCCGCTCGAGGCGTGTCTGGCCGAGATCGATCGAACCCCGCTCGAACGCGACTCGAGTTCGGACGGGAGCACGGATACCCGACGATAGCCGACTCGAGCAGACATCGCTGCGAGCGCTTCACGAGGCCGGTGGAATACCGTTATATTCGCGGCCCGAAAACCCACGGAAAATGAGCGACAGCCCACTGCTGGTCACCGTCTCCGGGCCGCCGGCTAGCGGCACCTCGACGCTCGCCGAACGGCTCGCCGACGAATTCGACCTCGAGCGTCTCAACGGCGGCGACGTCTTCCGTACCATGGCCGCCGAGTACGAAATGGAGCTCCCCGAGTTCTCGAGGCTGGCCGAAACCGACGATCGCATCGACCGGGAACTCGACGACCGACTCGAGGGCGAGATCGACGCGCACCTCGCGGGGCGGCGCTCCTCGGAGACCAGGAGCCGCGGATTGCTCGTCGAGTCTCGCCTCGCGGGCTGGCACGCGGACGGCCGAGCGACCCTCGCTGTCGGCCTCGTCGCCCCGGTCGAGGTCCGAGCGGCTCGGATCGACGATCGGTCCGAGACCGTTGCGGAGCTCCGAGCACGCGAACGCAGCGAAGCCGAGCGCTATCGGTCGTACTACGGACTCGAGATCGACGATCCTTCAGTTTACGATCTCGTGGTGGACACCCACACGCTGTCCCCCGAGGGCGTGTTTCGGACGGTGCGGACGGCGTTCGAGGACGTTCGGTGAGCGTCGCTCCGACGACTCGTCAGCCACCCGCTGCCAGCCGGTTTCGGCCGAAAGCCCCAGCACTAAGTTCGTCCCCACCGAACGCGGGGTATGAACCTCCGAACAGTCCTCGGCGGCGCAGTCGGCGCCATCGGCGCCGCAGCCGTCGGCAACCGACTGCTCAGCAGACGCTCGCGCGACCTCGAGAACCCCTTGCCCGGCGTCGAGCGAACGTACCGCTGGCGGGGAATGGACGTCTCCTACACCGTGGCGGGCGATCCGAGCGATCCGGACATGGTGTTGTTCCACGGCATCAACGCCGCCGCGAGCAGCTACGAGTTCGAGCCGGTCTTCGAGATCCTCGCCGAGCGGTTCCACGTCATCGCGGTCGATCTCCCGGGATTCGGCCGTTCGGACCGACCGCCGCTGGTGTACTCGTCGGCCCTCTACGAGGAGTTCGTCCGCGACTTCACCCGCGACGAGGCCGACGAGCCGATCGTCGTCGCCTCCTCGCTGACCGGCGCCTTCGCTGCGGCTGCGGCCGACGACGCCGAGCTCGAGCGTCTCGTCCTCATCTGTCCGACCGCGGAGACGACCGAGGCCCGTCCCTGGGTCCGAACGCTTCTCCGAACGCCGCTCGTCGGCACGGCGCTGTTCAACCTGCTCTCGGCGAAACCCTCGATCCGCTTTTTCCTCGATCGTGACGGCTACTACGACGCCTCGAGCGTCGACGGGGAGGAAGTCGAATACGCATGGCATAGCGCCCACCAACCCGGCGCCCGCTACGCGCCAGCGTCCTTTACTGCCGGCACGCTCGACCCCGACGACGAATTCGATTTCCAGACCGAACTCGCCGCCCTCGAGGTGCCGGTGACGCTCGTCTGGGGCCGCGACGCCGAACTCGTTCCGTTACGAGACGGACGAACGCTCGCGGAGGCGGCAGACCTCGATCTGGTCGTCATCGACTACGCGACGCAGCTTCCCCACGCGGAACATCCCGAGAAGTTCGTCGAGTACCTCACGGCGGAACTGCCGCGGATCGACTACGAGTAGCAGTCCGGAATCGGATTCAGCTTACAGTTCGGCGTCCGACCGATTTCCGACGGACTCCCTCGACTGTCCGGTTACTGCGAGTGTAATTTCTGAAGTACAATCTCGACTGTCCGGTTACTGCGAACGAAACACGAGCAGCCGCTCTCCCGTCGTCTCCGAGACGCCGACGTCGGGACGCACCGTCAGTCCCGGCTCGACGTCCTCGAGGTCCATCCCGACGACCTGTCCGGTCAGCCGAACGGGACCGAAGTCCGCGACCGCGAGCGCGAAGGGCGCGTCGTTCTCGAACGACGGCGTCGGGACGTGCGTGATCGTGACCGTCTCGAGGGTTCCCGTCTCCGGCAGTGGTCGCTCCTCGAGACTCGTCTCACCGCAGGTCGGACACACCCGTCGCGGCGGGAGCGAGCCGTGTCCGTCGGCACACTCGAGGAAGTACGCCTCGCCCTCCGCGAGGGCGTCGAGCCAGTCGTCGAAACCGGCGTCGGCGATGCCGTCGGGGTCGCTCATTCGTCCACCTCCGGATCCAGACCGAGGCTCCGGCGTACTCGAATTCGCTCGCTGCGTTCGCTCATTCGACCACCTCCAACACGTGAACCAGCGCACTCGCGACCGTCCCACCCGCGTTGTGTGCGACTCCGACCGTCGCGTCCGAGACGAACTCGCTGTTGACGTGATCGCCGCGCAGCAGTTGCGTCAACTCCACGATCTGGGAGGCACCGGTCGCACCGACGGGGTGACCTTTCGCCTTCAGCCCGCCCGAGAGGTTGATCGGACGGTCGCCGTCCGCGATCGTCCGCCCGTCTCGAGCGGCCGTAATCCCCTCGCCGACGGGTTCGAGGTCGAGCGCTTCGATCGCGAGCACCTCGGCGATGGTGAAACAGTCGTGGACCTCGGCGACGTCGACGTCCTCGGGCGAGCAGCCGGCGTCGGCGTAGGCCTCCTCACCCGCGATGCGGGCCGCCGGCGATCGGGCGAGGTACTCTCGGTCCTGTAACGCCATCCGGTCGCCACCCTGTCCGGTCCCCGTAATGGCGACTGGAGCGTCGAGGCCGTGGTCTCGAGCGTACTCGTCGCTGACGAGCACGACCGTGCTGGCACCGTCGGAGATCGGACAGGAGTCGTAGAGGCCAAGCGGCGTGGAGACCGTCGGGGCCTCGATGACGTCCTCGACCGTGATCGCGCGCTGATACTGGGCCTTCTCGTTGGGGAGGGCGTTCTCGTGATTTTTGACGGCGATGTGGGCCAGATCCTCGTGGTCGCCGCCGAACTCCCGGAAGTACGCCTGAGCCATCAGGGCGTAGGCTCCGGGGAAGGTCATTCCCGAGCGGACTTCCCAGAGGTCGTCGGCGGCGATCGCGAGCGCTTCGGTCGCGCCCGCAGTCCCAAGGTTCGTCATGCGTTCGGCGCCGCCGACCAGCAACACGTCGTTCTCCCCCGTTCGAATCCGTTTGACGGCCTCGCGGACGGCCGCGCCGCTCGAGGCGCAGGCGGCTTCGTACCGGGTCGCGGGTGCGTGAACGCCCGCTGCTTCGGCCATCAGGGGCCCCTGATGGCCCTGATGCTCGGCCAGTTCCCCCATAAAGTTGCCGTAGAAGACGCCTTCGACGTCCGTTCGTGGGACGTCGCCGTCGTCGAACGCGGCGGCACTCGCTTCCGCGAAGAGATCGCGGCCCGTCCGTTCGGGGGTGTTCCCGAACGGAGTGAGCCCGACGCCGGCGACACGTACCTCGCTCATACCCACGAATCGGGTCCGACGTGCTTAATTGTACTGCCGACTCGAGGCCTCGATCGCCGATCCGTATTGCGATTCGAGTGGGTACCCATGGAGTAGCATTCAGTAATCTGCACAAGTGTATACAGTGTTGTGTACGATCGGGTATTTCCTGATACACATTGGTGCAGTTCGCGTTCAGATGACGGCGAAAGACGACAGATTTCCGTACGTTTATCGTCGTCGCCGCCTGACGGAGGGCTATGTCTACACCAGCGTTCGAGTTCGATATGGATCTCCTCACGGAACTCACGGAGACCAGCGGCGCCCCCGGCTACGAAGACCGGATTCGCGGCCTCGTCGAAGCCGAGTTCGAAGAGTCGGTCGACCGAATTCGCTCGGACGCGATGGGAAACGTCGTCGGCACGCTCGAGGGAGAGTCGGACTCGGACTACTCCGTGGCCGTCGCCGCACACATGGACGAGATCGGATTTATGGTCCGCCACGTCGAGGGAAAAGACGACGGCAGCGGCTTTCTCGAGGTCGATCCGCTCGGCGGCTGGGACGCGCGCGTCCTGAAAGCCCAGCGAGTGACGGTCCACACCGAAGACGGCGACCTCCCCGGCGTCATCGGCTCGCCGCCGCCCCACACGTTAGACGAGAGCGAGCGCGAGAAGACCCCGAAAGTCGAGGACGTCGCGATCGACCTCGGATTACCGAAAGACGAGGTCGAAGAGCGCGTCTCACCGGGTGACCTCGTCACGATCGACCAGTACACCGAACGCGTCGGCGACACGATCACGGGGAAAGCCCTCGACGATCGAATCTGTCTGTTCGCCATGCTCGAGGTCGCCCGCCGGATCGACGACCCGGACGTGACGATCCACTTCTGTGCGACCGTTCAGGAGGAAGTCGGCCTCCGTGGCGCCCGTGCACTCGGCGTCGATATCGACCCTGATCTCGCGATCGCACTCGACGTCACCGTCGCCAACGACGTTCCCGGCTTCGATGCCGGCGAGTACGTCACGACACTGGGCGACGGCGCCGCCATCAAACTCAAAGACTCGAGCGTGATCACGAGCCCGAAGGTCCACCGCCGGATGAAAGCCGTCGCCGAGGAGGAGGGGATCGACCACCAGTTCGAGATCCTGCCCGCCGGCGGGACCGACACCGCGGGGTTCCAGCACACCCACGGCGCGAAACCCGTCGGTGCGATCTCGGTGCCGACGCGATACCTCCACACCGCGACCGAGACCGCCCACGCCGACGACGTCGCGAGCGTGATCGACCTGCTCGAGGCGGTGCTCGTGAGCGAGGACGGCGAGTACGACTACACGCTCTGATCTCCGGCGGATCGAATCGTGTCTCGATTCTTGCAGTCGACGTCGCTCGAGACGAAACCGTTCGATTTCGATAGAGGGGGTTCTCGAGGGTTTGATACCACTCTCTCGGCACTTTCTCGATTTGCGATCGGCTACCGACGGCGAACGACAGAATCGAAGATTTCAGTACCGGGCGTTTCTAACCATCGCCCATGAACCCACTCGAGGACGACGAATCACTCTCACGCCGGGGGTTTCTGGTCGGGACCGCCGGTGCGGCGGCGACAGTAGGCGCGAGTGCGACGGCGATGGCCCAGGAAGACGACGAGAACGGTGAGGAAGACGCGAACGGAGAGAACGGCGAGGAAGAGGAGAACGGCGACGAGGAAGCCGACGGCGAGAACGGTGAGGGCAACGGTGACGCCGAAAACGGTGGTGGCGGAACCGAGACCGTCGCCGTCGGCGACAACTACTACGAACCGGAAGACCTCGCGATCGAACCCGGAACGACGGTTCAGTGGGTCTGGGAAGGTAGTGCTCAGCACAACGTCAATCCCACGGATCAACCGGACGGGGCCGACTGGGAAGGCCACGTCGAATTGCAAGACAGCGGCGAGTACGAGCACACCTTCGATGCAGAAGGCGACTACGCGTACACCTGTGATCCCCACCCCGGGATGGACGGCACGATCACCGTCGACCCCGACGCGGGTCAGATGGCGTCCGGTCCGGTCGAACTCGTGCCCGACGCCGCGTGGACGCTCATCATCGCGACCGTCGCCGGCATGCTCTCGACGCTGTCACTCGTCTACTTCTTCATGCGCTACGGCGGCGCATCACCGGAGTGAGCAGGGGTCTGTATCACCGACAACTCGTTTCACCGCGTTTCGGACTCGCTTTCTTCTCGCCGTCGCTGTCGATGGTAGCGTTGACAGGACACTCAGTGCAGCGACTCGAGACCAGTGACTAGTGAGTGAAACGTAGAGACCCGAAACTCGAAACGATTACCGCTCACCGCTCACAGTGCCGAGGTAACCTCGTCGAGCACTGCGGTGTCGACGAAGACGACCACGTGATCTCGCAGTTCCACGACGGTCTCCCCACGGGGCGTGATCAACTCCCCGTCGCGCGTGATCGCGCCGATGACGATACCGTCGGGAAGCTCTCGCATCGCGTCCATGATCCGGTTTCCGAAGAGCAAACTGTCGTGATCGACCTCGATCTCGAGGACTTCGGCTCGGTCGGACTCGAGGATCGCGACGTTCTCGGTGGTCTCCTTGCGCGTAAAGCGAGTGATCTCCTCGGCGGTGACGACCCGTGGATTGACGGCGACGTCGACGCCGACCGTCTCGAAGAGATCGACATAGTCGCCGAACTCGACCACTGCGACGGTTCGGTCGACACCGATCCGCTTTGCCAGCAGACTCACCAGGAGGTTCTTTTCGTCGCTGTCGAGTGCGGCGATGACGATGTCGCTCTCGTCGACGTGTTCGCGGACGAGAAAGTCGATGTCCGTCGCGTCGCTCTCGAGGACGAGCGTGTTCGGGAGGCGCTCGGCGATCTGGCGAGCCCGGTCGTGGTCGCGCTCGACCAGTCGCGGCGAGAGCCCCTCCGCTTCGAACAGGCGAGCGGTCTGGTAGCCGATTTCGCCGCCGCCGACGATGACGATTTCGTTGGCCTCCTCGAGGGTCGGTTCGGGGGTCAACGAACCGGCGAAGCCACGGACGCTCTCTGCGCTGCCGATGACGACGACGTTGTCGCCCGACTGGATGACGGTATCCCCGCGGGGGATGATGATGTCGTCCGGCCGGATGAGTGCAGCGAAGGTCAGCGATTCGAAGCGGTCGGCGTCGGAGACGGTTTCGCCGGCGATCGGGCTATCCGCGCCGACCTCGAACTCGGCCATGTGGACCTGTCCGCCCGCGAACGTATCGACGTCGTGGGCACCGGGCAGGCCGGCGATACGGACCATCGTCTCAGCAGTGTGGAGGTCCGTACAGACCATGAAATCGACGCCGAAGGCGCCGTTCGAGTGTTCCCAGGTCCGCAGGAAGTCCGTCTTCTTGACGCGGGCGATCGTGAACGGATCGTCGACCGTTTTCGCAGTTCCACAGATGACGATGTTCGTCTCGTCACTGTCGGTGCTCGCGATCACCATGTCGGCGTCGTCGATGCCGGCGTCCTCGAGGACGTCGAGGGAGGTGCCGTCGCCGTGGATGGTGAGAACGTCGAGGGAGTACGTGATCGAGTCGACCCGGTCGGCGTCCTGATCGATCACGACGACGTCGTGTTCGTCGGCGAGGCTGGCGGCGATGTTCGAGCCGACTTCACCGGCGCCGACGACGATTACGCGCACGATCGAGTCACCCGTGACATACTATCCGTAATTTTTCATCGATGGGTAAGTGAATTACTATCCGAACGTCGTGAGGAGCGTTCGTCGTCGGACTACGGCGACTCGTGAACCGTCAACTCCACGTCGCGAGTCTCCCCTTCGATGTCCGCGACGAGGCGCGTGACGACCCGCTTCGCTTCCTTCAGGAGCCGCGGCTGGACTTTCCGAACGACCCAACTCAGCGAGACGAACCGCGGCAGGCTGAGTGCGTCCTCGTCGGCCGAGTGCGGGTCGTAGGTCGCTTCGAAGTAGATCCGACTCGCCGTCTCCTCGTCCGGCGGCGCCGACTCGGGTTCGGGTTCGACGCGCCACACGCCTTCGGCGTCGAGATCCGTCAACAGGCGCCACTCGAGTGAGTCCGGCGGACTGATGTCGACGACCTCCGAGTTGGCCGTGTAGCTGAGTTTCCACCAAGTGAGCGTGAGGTCGTATCGCGGGCCCACCGTTCCCTGTCCGCGTTCGATGACCGACTGCAGGTGCTCCGTGTAGCGTGGATAGCGTGTGAACGACTCCAGATACGGAAAGACCTCCTCGGGCGACCGGTAGACGACCGTACTGACGACGATTCTGTCCACGCCTCGGCTATACAGCGAGTCGAAGGTAAGATTTGCTATCCACGGCGTTGCCGGCCGCTGGCCGGTCGTTCCAGTCGCTGGTTGCGGCCCGAATCGCCGCCCGTTCCTCGAGTGCTGGATTGGGAGAGTTGAATAGCCACCCGCGGCAAGTGGCGAACACACCATGAGAGACGTACTCATCGTCGGTGGCGGCGTCTCCGGACTCGCCGCCGGCATCTTCACCGCTCGCGCAGGACTGGATACGCTCGTCGTCGACGGCGGCGAATCCATCCTCGCGCGCAACGCCAGCCTCGAGAACTACCCCGGCTTTCCCGACGGTATCGACGCCCGCCTGTACCTGCGGATGGCCCGCGAACAGGCTAAAAGCGCCGGCTGTAAGTTCGAACTCGGGCACGTGACGAGCGCCGAACCGATCGACGACACCGACCTCGAGGCGGGCTTTCGGGTCGACACGGAAGGCGGCGAGCCGCTCGAGGCCCGCCGTCTGATCGCGGCCTCCTGGTCGGACAGCGAGTGGCTCACGCCGCTGGACGTCGGCCGGGAACAGCGCGGCAGCAAGTACATGGTCCGCGTCGACGACGGTGGCCGAACGGCGGTCGACGGCGTCTACGCTGCGGGCCGAATCGCCGGCGAGCCCCACCAGACGATCGTCGCTGCGGGCCACGGCGCGAAAGTCGGCCTCGCGGCGATTCACGACTCCGACGCCGCGTTCTACCACGACTGGGTCGCGCCGGAGGGCTACTTCACCGGCCGCGACCGCGAGGTGCCACCCGGCTGCGAGGAGATCGACGACGAGGAACGACTCGAGCGCGACGAACGGGCCCGCGAGACGATGCGCGAGTGGCTCGCCGGGCCGTTCGACGACGAACCGACGATGCACCCGAGTGTCGAGACGGAGTAAGGCGACGAACCGGCAATATATCCGAGCGGAGAGACGGAGTAAGGCGACGAACCGGCAATATATCCGAGCGGAGAGACGGAGTGAGGTCGCGATCGAAGCGAGACTCGGCCCGAGACCGAGGGCGATTCGAGGTCGCGTGCGCCGGGAGAAGGGAAACGTATACTCACCTGGGACCTCAATCGAACTGATATGAGCGCGACTACGACTGCGAGTGCGACTGACGAGCAGACCTACACCGCGGGGATCGTCGTCGGAACGATACTGGTGATCCTCGGCGTCGCCGCCTACGTGATGACCGATTTCGCCAGCATGACCGCCCTCATCCCCTCGTTCTTCGGGATCCTCTTCGTCGTCCTCGGCCGACTCGGCCGCGACGCCGGGAGACGAGAAGTGGCGGTATACGGACTCGGACTGCTGGCACTGCTCGGGATCGCTGGCAGCGCGATGGGCGTCTCCGACGTCGTCACGCTCGCGACCGGCGGCGACGTCGACCGACCGGGTGCCGCCGTCTCACAGGCCGTGATGGTCGTCCTGAGTCTCCTCTTGCTCGTGCAGGTCGGTCGATCGATCGCCGACAATCGATAGTCGGGCAGCGACCGTCTCGAGGCTCTCCGTGCGGCCCCTCGAGGGCGACGCCGAACACCGTCGAGCGTCGTATCGACGAAAAGACTTATTCTGTCAGATAGATCACCTGCAGACGAATGCGCCGTCGCTCCCTCCTTATCGCCGCCGGTGGGCTCACCGGATTCGGCGGCCTCGTCGGCGTCCACCAGCGCCGTCGGCTCTCCCGCTGGGCCGATCGCGACGCCCTCCGTTCGACGCTCGAGGTCGACGTTCCGGACCCAGCCGGTGCGGTCGTCGTCACCGAGTCGCATCTCGAGAGTGCACACGCCGACCTCGAGACCCTCGTCGACGAGGCCCGGAACGCCC
Source organism: Natronoglomus mannanivorans (assembly GCA_025517485.1). Lineage (GTDB taxonomy): Archaea > Halobacteriota > Halobacteria > Halobacteriales > Natrialbaceae > Halomontanus > Halomontanus mannanivorans. The sequence continues at coordinate 156,313 of JAOPKB010000005.1, forward strand.
GCTCGGCACACGACGAGCCGCCGGCAACGACCCTCTCGAGGGCAGTCGACACGCTCGAGGAGACCGATCCGGACGCCGTCGAATCCGACTCCAACCGGGAGCGCGAACGGCTGCTCGATCGACTTCGCCGCGGTCTCGTCGAGGCCGGCCGGGCGCTAGCCACGATAGAAGCGGATCGAGGCGAACTGGTAGTCGACGAGGTTCGCGAGGAGGTCGACGCCCTCGAGAGCCGGGCCGACGGGACGGAAATCGCCTACCGCGCCGACAGCGTCTCGGAATCGGTCGTCCAGTACGCGGCGGCCGACGAGGCTCTCGAGGACGCCCGAACCCGTATCGACTGGGCGAGCGAACGCCTCGAGGGCTACCCGTCGTCGTCGGTCGGCTATCTGGCGCACGCTCGCGGATCCCTCGCGGACGCCGAACGGTTCGCCGCGGTCGTCGACGGCGAGGAGCTCGACGATCGGTTCGAGGAACGATACCGCGCGCTCACCGACGCGACCGAGACGATACTCGAAGCGACCGAGTTCGAGTACGACGACGACCGCCTGACCTACGCATTCCAAGCGCGGTCGTTCTCTCAGCCACGTACTGACGGGGCTGGAGCCGCCAGCGTGGGAGATCGTGCACTGGCAGTTCGCGCCGCCACCGAGGAGTACGCTCGCGCGAACACGCTCGAGGCGTTCACCGACGTTCCGGCGACGGGATACGGCCATCCCTCGAGCGACCTCGCCTCGGCGTTCGACACGACGGGCGAGGACGCCCTCGCCGCGAAGGAGCGGGCGGCCGATGCAGTCGGAAAACGGCTCGAGGCGGACGGCGATAAGCCGCTGGCCCGCCACCTGCTGGCAGGAATCCGAGACCGTATCGACACCGGTGACCGGCGGGTCGAATCGACTTTCGGCGAGATCAACGAGGCGTCCGACGACGAGTGGATCGTGGCGCTCGCGGACGCGGCGTTGCTGTACCGGCAGGCGGCGCTCGAGGCCGAGCGACTGCCGGCGGGACTCGAGTTGGTCGCGGGCCGACGATAGCGTCGATCGGGGCGGTCGGGTCCGCTCGCGCCGACCGACCGTGACACCTTCGAGCCGTGGACTTTCCGTAACTGTAAACCGATGACGACCGTACGTGTAGTCGAATGCTCGAGGGAGTCAACGTCGCGCTCGGCGTCACGGGGTCGATCGCCGCGGTGAAGACGGTCGAACTCGCACACGAACTTCGCCGACGCGGAGCCACGGTTCGTGCGGTGATGACCGGGAGCGCCCAGGGGATCGTCCACCCGTGGGCGCTCGAGTTCGCGACCGAATCGGACGTCGTCACGGAGATCACTGGCCGAGTCGAACACGTCGAACTGTGCGGGACCGACGGGTGGGCCGACGTCTTTCTGATCGCCCCCGCCACCGCGAACACCGTCGGAAAGATCGCCGGCGCCGTCGACGACACGCCCGTCACCACCTGCGCGACGACGGCGCTCGGGGCCGACACACCGGTCGTGATCGCGCCCGCGATGCACGAACCGATGTACGACCATCCGGGAGTGCTCGAGGCGATCGAGCGCGTCGAGTCCTGGGGAGTGGCGTTCGTCGATCCGCGCGTCGAGGAGGGGAAGGCCAAGATTGCCACCGAGGAGGCGATCGTCTGTGACGTCGCGCGGGCGGCCGGCGACCGGCCGCTGGCGGGCGAACACGTCGTCGTCACGACCGGGGCGACCAGCGAGGCGATCGACCCGATTCGGGTGTTGACCAACCGTTCGTCGGGGAAGATGGGACGGGCGATCGCGCGGGCCTGTTACGTCCGTGGGGCGACAGTCACGCTGGTCCACGGCGTCGTCGGCCCGCATCCGATCGCTCAGGGAACCTCGATTCCCGTCGGCTCCGAGATCCCCTACGCCGTCGTCCGGCAAGTCGAAAGCGCGGCCGAGATGCTCGAGGCGACCGCGGAGGTCTGTGCGACGGCCGACGCGCTCGTCTCCGCGGCGGCGATCGGCGACTACACCCTCGAGGCCAGCCCCGAGAAGATTCGCTCGGGCCAGGAACTCACCCTCGAGTTCGGCCCGACGCCCAAACTGATCGACGAGATCCGGGATCGCCATCCGGACCTCCCGATCGTCGGCTTCAAGGCCGAGACGAGCGGCGACGACGGGGCGATGATCGAGGCGGCCAGAGAGACCCTAGAGCGGGCCGGTCTCGCGTTCGTGGTCGCCAACGACGCGAGCGTGATGGGGAGCGAGGAGACGGCGGCGTTGCTGGTCCACGCGAACGACGCGGCACGCTACACGGGATCGAAAGACGGACTCGCCGCGGAGATCGCCGCGTCGCTGGCCGTCGTCCTCGAGTAACGTTCGTCGCCGGCCATCGACGTCGACTTTGTTTCGACTTTCCTTCGAAGATGACTGTCAGCTCGATAAACAGGTATTCTCTCCAATCGGTCACGAGAGTTATATAGGATGCGTACCTGCGACGAATTAATGGGTCGGAGATCGGTATCGACCAGGGATCGGAGAGATCTCGATCGAGGTGACGAACGATGTTGAACGGTCCCGCAGGGGCAGAAGCGCTTCCGAAGGGTGAAATCTTCGAGGTACTCCGCAATCAGCGCCGCCGGTACGTCCTCCAGTATCTCAAACAGGACGGTCGAGCAGTGGAGCTTGGCGACCTCGCCCAGCAAGTCGCCGCCTGGGAGTACGAGACGACGCTCGAGGAGGTGACACCGGCACAGCGCAAGCGAGTGTACACGACACTCCAGCAGACACACCTTCCCAAGATGGACGAATCGGGTATTCTCTCGTTCGATTCGGACCGGGGGATCATCGAGTCGACCACCCGAACGCAGGATATCAGTATCTATCTCGAGATCGTCCCCGGTCGAGAGTTCGCCTGGCGGGAACTCTACCTCTCGCTGGGGGCGATCAGTTGTGCACTCGTCGCGGCCCTCTGGGGCGAGGTGTATCCGCTGACGAACCTATCGGATCTGACCTGGATGACGGTGATTGCCGTGACGTTCACGGCCACCGCAGCCGCACACATTTACTACGAACGAAACATGCGACTCGGCCACGGCGAGCAGCCCCCGGAGTTGAGTTACAGCGCGGACGATTGAGCAGATCGTGCGAACTGGCAAATACCCCGACACGTCCACGTTCTGGGACTGCACGGACGGAACTGCCGGTCGTATCGTCAGCTTTTACTCGGTTAGCGCACGACCCACGACATGGACCAGTTGAAGCAGTCGTTGCTCGAGGCTCCCATTATCGAGAAGAACGGCTATCACTACTTCGTCCACCCGATCAGTGATGGCGTTCCCAAACTCGATCCCACTCTCCTCCGGGAGATCGTCATCCGCATCATCCGCAAGGCCGAACTCGAGGAGGTCGACCGGATCGTCACACCCGCAGCGATGGGCATCCACATCTCCACTGCAGTCTCGCTGATGACCGACATTCCGCTCACCGTGATCCGCAAGCGCGAGTACGGCCTCGAGGACGAGGTCGCCATCTCCCAGCAGACCGGCTACTCGGAGAACGAGATGTACATCAACGACGTCCGCGAGGGCGAGCGCGTGCTCGTCCTCGACGACGTGCTCTCGACCGGCGGGACCCTCGCCGCGGTGCTCGAGGCGCTCGACGAGATCGGGGCCGAAGTGATCGACACCGTCGCGGTCATCAAGAAGTCGGGTGGCGAGAACAAAGTCGAAGACGCCGGGTACCACGTCAAGACGCTGATCAACGTCGACGTCGTCGACGGTGAGGTCGTGATCGTCGACGAAGACGGCGACGACTAGGGCAGGTAGTGTTTTTTCGGAGAGGTCCATCCCACAGCGAGCGTTCGGGACGCATCGTCCGCGCTCCCGGTGTTCGTGCGATGGAATCACTCGTCACCGATCTCGAGCCGTAATCGCCGAATCGACGACCTCGAGTTCCTCGTCGAGTTCGACGACGAGTTCCTCGTCCTCGAGTGGGATCCGGACCGAAAACCGCCACGGGTCGGTGTCGAGAACGGTCGTGGTCCGGCCGGTGACTGCCCACTCGAGTGTCCACTCGGGGACGGCCGTGAGGTCCGTTCCGTGGTCGTAGTAGAAGGAGATCGTGACGGGATGGTAGAGTAACACCTGAGAGATGGGCATGTATTGAAACCCCGTACAGTCGGTACAGTGGTAGACGACGTAGGCGTCGAAGTCACGGGTGTCGTGAAGCGAAGGGAGTGAGCCGTCACCGGCGTGGATGTCGGCGGTTACCTCGCTGGCACACCACGGACACTGGCCGGACGTCGTCGCGTCCAGCATCGTTCTGCTCCGTCGATGAACCGCCCGAAGCAGTTCGTCTTCGCTCCGGTCGCGGAGTCCGTGGGACGGAAAGTAGATATCCGTATAATTCGCGTCACAGGAGGGACACCGAACCCTAAACAGCGTCTCGTACAGATGGGCTTCGATGGAGTCTCCGCACCGGTGACAATCCGTTCCGACGGCGAATCTCTCGATCGTGGATTCGACGTTGTCGGTGAGCAACCCTGCGACGATCGTCCGGTAGAGAACCATCCCCGGCCACCGAAGCCGGTACCCGTCGTCCTCCTTGGCGACGTAGTTCCCGACCAATTTCTTCAGGTGGTAGTTGAAGCGGCCAGAGTCACGGATATCGACACGAGATTTGAGCTCGGCGTAGGGGAGCGTCGGAATCCCCGTTTCGGGTGACGCAGTCGCCCGTCCCAGCTCCCGTATGATCCGGACGCGGGTGTCGTCGGCGAGTAGCGAGAACGCAGTCTCCTGGTCGAGTTCTTCGTCGGACATCGTTGTGTTGCGTACTGGTTGAGAGACTGTTTCCGGCGCTTTTCAATCCTCGGACGAATCGAACGGGTGCCGTCGGACGATCGTCTCGTCTCGGCCCGGTCCGATGCCGACCGCGTACACGGGGACGCCGAGTTCCGTGCTCACGTAATCGACGTACGTTCGCGCGGCGTCGGGAAGCGCATCGTAGCCGTCGTCCCGTATTTCACTCCAGTCTCTATCCGACCACGTCTCGACAGTTCTGTACTCGGGCGTACACCTGGCCCACGCCGCCGTCGTCGACGGAACGTCGGTCACCCTCTCACCGTCGAGTTCGTAGGCCTCACAGACCTTCAGCTCCTCGAAGCCCCCGAGCGCGTCGACGTGATTGAGCACGATTCCGGTGAATCCGTTCACTCGAGCCGCGTGCCGGAGCATCGGCACGTCCAGCCACCCGATCCGACGAGGGCGGCCCGTGACGGTGCCGAATCCACCGACCTCCTCTCGAACTCTCGAGGCCGATTCCTCGCTCAACTCGGTCGGCATCGGACCGCTCCCGACTCGAGAGAGGTAGGCTTTCACCACGCCGATAATTTGGCCGTCCGCAACCGCGGATGGGTCGACGCCGGTCCCGGTTATCGCACCCCCGGCGGTCGGGTTCGACGACGTGACGAACGGATAGTTTCCGTGGTCGACGTCGATGTGCGTCCCCTGAGCGCCCTCGAAGAGGACGTTCGCTCCGTCACGGGCCATTTCGGTGAGAACGGAACCCGCATTGACGATCATCCCCTCGCTCTCGAGCCGGTCTCCGAACGCTCGGAACGTCTCGAAGAGGTGATCGACGTCGAATTCGATCCCGGTGTCGACGTCGAAGATGTCTTCGGCGAGTCGGCGCTTTTTCGGGACGGTGTACTCGAGACGGTCGCGGAGAACCGTCTCGTCTAACAGTTCTCCGACCCGGATTCCGCGGCGACCCGCTTTGTCCTCGTAGGCTGGCCCGATGCCGTTCCCGGTCGTCCCGACCGCCTGATCCTCGTCGGTCTTCGACGTCTCTTCGGCTCGGTCTAACACCCGGTGATACGGAAAGACGACGTGTGCGCGACTGGAGACGCGAACGTCAGGATTTAGTCCTCGCGTTCGAAGCGTCTCGATCTCGTCGAACAGTGTCTCGAGGTTCAGGACGCAGCCGTTGCCGAGGACGCCGGTCTTCCCCCGAATAACGCCGCTGGGGATGAGACGCAGCTTGTACTCTTCACCGTCGTGGACGACCGTATGACCGGCGTTGTCACCACCCTGATACCGGACGACGACGTCCGCGTCTTCGCTGAATAGATCGACGACGCCGCCTTTCCCTTCGTCTCCCAGTTGGGATCCGATGACTGTTGCGTTCACGAACCGGACTACACGGGTATTTACAATAGCCGTTCTGTGAATCACGCTTCACACGGGCTGCGGGGGAGTGGAAGTGAGAGGCGGAGTACCATCGTACGACGGGATTTGCGAGCTATCGAGGTCGGTCGACCTCGTGTCGCGGGTCGAGTGCATCCCGCAACGCGTCGCCGAGGAAGTTGAACGCGAGAACGGTCAGAAAGAGAAAGAGTCCGGGAATCGTCGACACCCACCAGGCGGTCGCGAGTTCGCTCTGGCCGTCCGCGATGATCCGACCCCACGACCAGACGGCGGGATCGCCGAAGCCGAGGAAGGCGACGACAGCCTCGTAGAGGATCAAAACGGGAATCGACAGCGTCGCTGCGGTGATGATCGTGTTCGAGACGTTGGGAACGACGTGGCGTCGGATGATAGACCAGCGACTCGCACCCGCGGCCTCGGCGGCTGTGATGTACGTCGCCGTACTTCGCTGGAGGGCTTCGCTCCTGATCAGTCGCGCCTGTCCGCCCCAGGTCGTGACCGCCAGAATGAGGATCAACACGAACAGGTTCCCGCCGTAGACGTAGACCAAGAAGAGAACGAGAAAGAACGACGGGAAGGTCATGACGAGATCGACGACTCGCATCAGGACGTCGTCGATCCGGCCGCCGACGAACGCCGCCGTCGTCCCGACGACCGTCGAGAGCCCGATGCTGATCGCCGTCGCGACGAGACCGACCTGCATGCTCACCCGCATCCCGACGACGGTGATCGCGAGGAGGTCTTCGCCGTTTCGCGTCGTTCCGAACGGATGCGCCCACGTGCCACCGAATCCGACCGGCGGGACGTGCCCGAGTTCCCACTGGGCCTGTGGATAGCCGAGGACGAACGGTCCGACGAGTCCGAGGACGAAGACGATGGCCAGAAACACGAGACTCGCGACCGCAACCGTATTTCGCCTGATCCGCCGCCAGTAGTACCGTGTCAGCCGTGGGTTCGCCCACAGCGGCACGACGACGCCCCAGAAGCCGACCAGCAGCGTCAACCCGAACAGCCAGTCGACGTTCGTCGGCGTCAGTCCTACCCCCGAGAGCCCGAACCCGAACCCGAACAGTGGCTCGTGGCTCGAGCGAGTACTGAAATCGTACGCCCATAGCACCACGTACAGACACAGCGAACAGGCGGTCGCGAGCTCCCGTCGGGTGAGGCGTCGGCGGTCCTCGTAGGCCGTCCAGTCGACGGTGTCGAAGGTGGGACCGTCGGTGTCGGTGGCAGTGAGGGTGGAGGTATCAGTACCAGTCGCAGTCGCCGTTCCAACTCCACTCTCGCCGTCGGCCTCACCCTCGTTTTCGGACCCACTCCCGGTCCCAGCACCGCCCCTGCCCCCGATCATCGAGACCGCCCCTCGTAGTCGATTCGCGGATCGAGCATCGTGTACGCCACGTCTTGACACAGGTTCGCGACGATCGTCAGAAAGACCGGAATCAGCGTCGTCGCGAGCACGAGCGGCGTGTCCATCCGCACTAGCGCCTGATAGCTCACGTACCCCAGCCCCGGAATGCCGAAGATCACCTCGACGACGTACGCCGTCGCGAAGATGATCCCCACGAAGTCGGCGATCAGGATCGTGATCAGGGGCACCATTGCCGGTCGGAACACGTGCCGTACCGTCACCTGCAACTCGCTGAGCCCCTTCGATCGAGCCGTCTTGACCCACGCCGCACCGACGTACTCGAGCGCTTCTGCCCGAGCGTAGCGCATCTCGGAGGCGATCGCCGCCGTCGCGAGGACGGTGATCGGCAGGATCAGAGACGACAGATGCGCGAGCGACCAGAAGGGGACCTCGCTGTCGTAACTGATCGGTGTGAGCCCCAGCAGTTCGCCGAACACCAGGATGAGGACGATCGCGAACCAGAAGTTGGGAATGCTGATCCCGAAGAAGGCGACGAACGTCGCCGCGTAGTCGGTTTTCGTGTACTGGTGGGTCGCCGAGTAGAGTCCGATGGCGAAACCGAGGACCACCGCGAGGACGGTCGCCGGGATGACGGTCATCGCGGAGTACACCCATGCGTCGGCGATCACCGCGGTGACGGGTTCGTTGTAGGTGAACGATTCGCCCCAGTCGAAGGTAGCCATCGAGACCATGTAGTCGACGTACTGCTCGGAGAGCGAACTCCCCTCACCACGTCGCTGCTCGAGGATTGCTCGAGTCTCGGTCGGATCACCGCCGCTCTGGGCGGCCTCCCATGCGGCCTGACTAGTCTCCGGATTCGGTGACGCCGATAGGATACCGAACGTGACGGTCAGGACGAACCACGTCGCGACCACTGCCCAGAGGAGCCGCCAGCCGACGTATCGCGTCATGCCCGATTTCGTACTCATGCTCGTGCTCGTACCCGTATTCGTGCTCGTACTCGTGTCCCCGTCCGACCGACAGGGTCACCCCACCGTCCTGCCGTCCTATCGCCATCTCCGTGGCCCTACCGCCGTCTCCGTCGCCCCACCGCCATCTCTCTCTTTGTTCTGCCGTCTACGTGACGTTGCCTCGCAGACCGTAGACGAACGGTCTGGGACAGTCACGTACGTGCCACTCGCCTCGTCGAACCGATCGCGTTCTCGACGGTTATATCCGTTGACACGCGGTGGCGTCGATCAGCGAGACTCAGTCGTGAAGGCCCTCAGTCGCCCAGAAGGTCTGGTTCTTGTATCCCCAGGAGGGGGAGACTGACTCGGTGTGGACGACTTCCCGCTGATACCCGTGCACCCTGTTGTCGAAGAGCATGAAGTTAAACGGTTGGTCGCGGCTCAAGATTCCGAAAATCTCCGCGAATCGGTCCTGCTGTGTCTCGAGGTCGTCCGCGCTCATCGCATCCGAAAACAGCCCCTCGAGGTCGTCTTCTGGAACGTATCCGAAGAAATTGAACGAGCCGCCCTGGGTGAACACCGGTGCGTTGCTGCCCGGCGAATAGGGGAAGGTGTTGAGACTGATCGACCACATGAGGTCCCAGTCGTCGCTACTCGTGTACTCGTCACGATCGCCAGCGTTGAAGACCGCGTTGCCGCTGTCGTCTTCCTGTTCGGCGTATCGTTCGAACAGGACGTCCGCTGGCGTCGCTCGCTGGTCGACCGCGATCCCCAGCTCGTCCAGTGCGTCGGCGATGTAGCGACCGGTATCCTCGTAGACCGTTTCGCCGGTCTGGTATACCAGATCGAGCTGGACCTGCGTCCCCTCCGGACCGAGGAGGGTGTCGCCGTCGTAGCCGTACTCGCCGGAGAGTTCCTCGGCCAGCAACGACCGTGCTTGCTCGGGGTCGTAACTCTCGCCGTCGCCGAACGGCGTGACGTGTGAATCGTCGTAAAACTCGGAGTAGGTCGGTTGAAACGTGTGGGCGGTTTCCGCGTTCCCGTCGAAGATGTGGTCGACGACTGTCCGCTTGTCGATCGCCATACTCAACGCCTGCCGGACACGGCGATTCCGAAGCGGTTCCCAGCCGTTTGCACGCTGGTTGTACACGGTGATCCTGTTGAACGGTGTCGGTGTGGAAACGACCGTGATATCGTCGTCGTCCTCGAACGACTGTGCTTGGTCGGCGGGCAGTTCAGTGTAGGTAAGTCCGCCCGACCGAAACTCGGAGAGACGAGTGCTCTGGGTAGGCAGAACGCGAATGACGTACCGATCGAAGTAGGGAGCGTCGGCCCAATCGTCGGCGTCCGGCTCGGTCCCCTGACGATAATAGTCGTCGTTTCGGGTCCCGACGTAGCGGTCCTCGAGGTCTCGGCGCTCGAACTCGTAGGGGCCGAGGTTTCCTGCGTACCGGAACTCGAGAACTTCGTCGGCGGTATTCAACGCCTCACCAGCCCCGTCGTCACCGTCCTGCCAGTCCTGATAGTACGGCTCGGTCAGGGCCCGGGGCAGAATCGACGTTCCCCACATCGTCGGTCGCTTGACGAACAGCGGGTCGGACTGCTCGAGTTCGACGACGAACGTGTGCCGGTCTTCGGCGTCGACCGATTCGACGTTGCGCCAGTCGTCCCGCCCGAGGTATCCCACCCAGTTTTCGTCGGTGTCGATCACGTTGTGGTAGAACCAGACCCAGTCGTCGGCGGTCATCGCGCCGTAGTCACCGCCCCACTCGAGGGAGTCGCGGAGCGTGAACGCGTAGGTATCGTTGCCCCGGTTCTCGTAGTCGTCGACCCAGAGGCTGTAGAAGTCGCCGTTCTCGTCTAAGGTGTAAGCACCGTCGAGGTGGAGGCCGATCCGAAGCGAGGACGCGTAATCGTTGACCCAGTACGGACTCAGGTTGCTCGCCTCCATCGGGACTGCCTGAATCCACTCCGTCTGGATCTCACGGTCGTGTTGTTCGGTGGGGTCGGGATCAGTTCCGGTTTCGGTCTCGGTCCCGTTCCCGTTCTCATTTCCGTTCGCGCCGGATCCGTCGTCAGTCGTACAGCCGGCGATGGCAGCGATTCCACCACTGGTGGCCGCGAGAACTGCCCGTCGAGAAAGGAAAGACGGTCCAGCGGAAGGCATTACCCAGTGATGAAACCAAACAAGTATATAGATTGTGATCCGGAAGTACAACCCCGATAGATAAGAGATCTGTAACTCGTTTTCCGAGAATTTCGGGTGTGTATATCGTCTGACGAATCGACGACAGTTTCGTTTTGAACAGGGACGTTCGTGGGTCCTCGTCTTTCTCTCAAGCCGAATCGCCGACGACCCTCGTTCTCGAGTGAACCGCCTCGGGGGCACGCTCCTCGTTCATCTGTAGATCGACGGTGTAGTAACGGGGTTCGAATCGATAGGGAGAGACGGTGAACGCCCCGAGGCCGAGGTCGAGCCCCCAGGACGGTTCGCCACCGTGCTATACTCGCCGTTCGTGAAGTCGATTTCGGCAAAAGTATAGCGGGAGGTAGATTTGAACTACCGATCTGCGGGTTATGAGCCCGCCGGAATCTCCTGGCTATCCCATCCCGCTATCACTTCATAACCCGGTGCACTAGTTAAGGGTTGTGATTCGGCTACCGTATGCGGGTTTCTACCGTTCGTCGTGTTGGACCTGCCAGGTGTAGAGACTCTCGAGACTGTAGTTGACGAAGAAGCCGACACCAATCCCGACGACGTTCGCCGCCATGTACCAGACACCGAAGCCGTACACGAGGCCGGTCAGAACCGACAGCGTGACGAGAAAGCCACCCGCTCGGACCACGTTCGACCGCAAGAATCGCCGTCCGATCGCGTCGACGTCGGTGCTCCCGAAGTCCGAAAACGTCCAGCGCTCGTTGATCACGAAGATCACGATAATCGCCAGTTCCCAGGCGATCACCTTCGCGACGACCGGTCCCAACACGGTGAGTTCGACGAGCGCGAACAGTGCGAGGTTGTCCACGGCCGCACCGACGAGCCCGACCGAGGCGAACTGGCCGAGTCGAACCGAGTACAGCGCCTCGAGGCGCGTTCGAACCGTCTCGAGAAACGACTCACTCATCGTTCATCGTTCGTCGTTCGTCGTTCGTCGTTCATCGTTCCTCACAGGAATCCGACGTGGAATCACGGACGAACCGCTCGAGCAGTGTCGCCGGTTGTGAGCGTCGATTCGCGATTGCGGTGTGGACGCGGTCCCCACGGATGTGTTTCGCGCGATGGCGCGACCGACACAGCGACAGTCCGAGTTCGATCGACGTCCCGATCGGGGAGACGGTCGATCGCGGGTCGTCTTCCCACGTTACGGGTACCTCGAGCACTCGATACCCCAGAGCGTGGGTGAGCGCGATCAGTTCGATATCCCACGCGAATCCGGGTTCACACAGGTGCGTTCGAACGGCCGCCCAGGTCTCGCTATCGATGGCTTTCGCTCCGCACTGATAGTCGTACAGCGAGACGTCGAGCACCCGACTCGCGGTCCAGGCGAAGACGTCGCCCAGACGCTTCCGGGCGAAACTCTGGTGGCTCTCGACGACGGCATCCGGATGGCGACGCGAGCCGGCCGCGAGGTTCGCTCGTCCCTCGACGACCGCCTCGATAACGTCCCTGACCGACGACGCAGGCGTACTTCCATCGGCGTCGGCGAACGCACGCACGTCCGTCTCGAGTGCTTCGAACCCCGCGGTGATCGCGGCACCTTTCCCGCGGCGACGGGCGACGGCGTTGATCGTCACTGGGACGGGAGCCGACGTCGACAGCGTCTCGAGAGCGCGTTCGGTCTCGTCGGTGGCGGCGTCGAGTTCGATCCGGATCACCGTCGGTTCCGGGTCGACGTGAGCCGCGAGTGCCTCGACGTACGTCGAGAGCGTGTCGACGTCCGGTCGATAGGCGGGGACGACGAGACCGACCGTCCGAGTCATTCGTGTCTATCCCTCCTTCGGATCGCATAAAAGCGTTCTGTCGGCAGTTCGCTCGGCCGTCGTCGGTCGATTCGATTCCCTCGAGACATCTATGATATCGGTGTCACGACGGGGCCGTCGAACCCAAACACGTTTGATGCAGGACTCGGTTCGTTCGTGTAATGCTTCCCGACGGTGGGTACGCGCTCGTCTGGCTCGCCGTCTTTCTCGCGCTCGGCGCGCTTTCGGTTCCCGTCGCGGGTACCATCTTCCCGCGGTTGGACGACCGGGGTGCCGGTCTCGCGATCCCGGTCGCACTCACCACGATCGGCGTCGTCGGCTACTGGGTCGGTCGTCTCGCCTTCGGCCTCCCGGCACTCGGGCTCGCCCTCCTCGTGCTGGCCGGTGGGTCGATAACTGCGATCCGCCGTGACGTCGTCGTCGACTGGCGACGGTATGCAGAGGTGGCGACGGTCTTTACCGCCGCCTTCGTCTTCCTCGTCGGCGTTCGCGCAATCGACCCGAGCGTCGTCGCGATCGGCGGCGAAAAGTACCTCGACTACGGGTTGTTGAACAGCCTCTCACGAACCGAGACGATTCCACCCGAAGACCCCTGGTTCGCCGGCGAGCGGGTTCGATACTACTACGGCGGTCACCTCGTCGCCGCCTTGCTCGGCCAGCTCACCGCGACCCCGCCGGCGTACACCTACAATCTCGCGCTCGCGGGCACGTACGCGACCCTCGTCAGCGCCGTCTACGGCCTCGCCGGAGCCGTTGCCGGCGACAGGGGCCTCTCTCACGTTCGGGCCGGTCTTCTCGCCGCTTTTCTGGTCGGCATTGCGAGCAACCTCGCGACGCCCGTCCGGGTACTCGCCTGGCTTCTCCCCGGCGGTCACTCGCTGGCCGACGCGTTCGGCATCCCGCTCACCCGAAACGGGGTCGAGACAGTCGCTGTCGGCCGCGAGGCGTTCAGCTACTGGGACGCCAGCCGCGTGATCCCGGGAACGATCAACGAATTTCCGCTCTTCGCGTTCCTCAACGGCGATCTCCACGCGCACATGCTCTCGCTCCCGTTCCTGTTGCTCGCCGTCGGCGTCCTCTACGAATACTGGCTGACCCCCGTCGGCCAACGCTGGCGACGGCGACTGCTCGCGTTCGTCGCGATGCCGATCCTCGCGGGCTGGCTCGCCGTCGTCAACACGTGGGACTTCCCGACCGTGCTGGGGCTGACGTGGCTCACGCTCGCGCTCGCGCCGGCGACCCCGTGGTCGGTGCTCCCCCGGCGGATGAACGATGCCATCGAGCGGCGTCTCGAGCGTGGTTCACCTGCTCTCCCGCTCTCGGCCGAACTCGTCCGTCCCGCGGTCGCCGGCGGACTCGTCGGTGGCGTCGCCCTCGCGGGAGTCCTGTTCGTTCTTCCGTTCTTCACCGGCGCGGCCAGCACTGGCGGGCGAACGATCGCACTCGTCGCCGACCGCAGCGACCCGATCAGGTTCCTGCTCGTCCACGGCGCGTTCTTGCTGGTCGCCTGCTGGTATCTGGCCTCGAGAGTCGACCCCGGTCCGGAGACGATTCGTGATTCGACGATCGCGCTGACGACGCTGCTGGTCGCGTTGCTCTGGTTCCACGACGCACTCTCGTTTCTCTTCGTCGTCCCGGTCGTCGCAGTCGGCTGGTACGTGATCCGACGCGGGCGGGGTGGTTACGAGACACTGCTGTTCGTCGCTGGCGCTGGACTCGTCGCGACCGTCGAGGTACTCTACCTCTCCGAACAGGCCGGCCCGGGACGGCTGAATACGGTATTCAAGACCTACGTCCACGTCTGGGTATTCTGGTCGTTGGCCGCAGGAGTCGCTCTAGCGTCGATCCTCGAAGGGCGGTCGTGGCCCGCGGCGGCCCAAGCAGCCGACGAGCGTGGGCGAGTTCGAACTGGATCGATATCGACCACAACGGCGACGGGGAACGCGGATACCGACTGCGGCTCGAGGTCAGGCAGTTCCGAGGTCAGCACCGAATCGGCCGTGGACACCACGGCCGGTGCCGACACTGCGACATCCACATCTCGAACGGCCACTGTACTCGTTCTGGTCCTCCTCGCCGGCCTGTCGTTGTACGGCGGGCTGGCTCTCGCCGATCACGTCGACGGACAGGACACCCACTCGCTCTCACTGGACGTGCGCGAGGAGATCCGGGCGACGGCACCCGACGAGGCCGCGGCCTTCGACTGGCTCGCCGACCGCGAGGGCCAGCCGCGCATCGTCGAGGCACCGACGCCGCCGAGACACACCTACGGCTCGAGTGACGCATCCGGTGCACCACCGCCCTCCCGAGCTGTCAGCGGCGCGTCGACGTTCTCCGGACTGCCGACGCTGGCCGGCTGGACCCACTCGGCAGACTATCACGGCGAGGAGCCCTACTGGGAGCGCGTCGGGCACGCCGAAACCGTCTTCGAGGGGAGCGACGAGGAACGGGGAGCCGTTCTCGCCCAGTACGATGTCCGGTACGTCTACGTCGGCCCGAACGAACGAGCCTGGTACGAGCTGGCCGACCTCGACGGTGATCCGACACTCGAGGTGGCCGCCGAGTTCGGCGAGGTGCGAATCTACGAGGTCGGAGCGAGGAACTGAGGCCGGTGAGCGGTACTCGAAATCGAAATCGAAATTGAGAGACGGGAGACGAAATTCGAGCGTGAGCGTGAACGTGACCGTGAGAACGTGAAAACGTAAAAAGAGCCGAACAGCGCGCAGACGTCAGACCTCGAGTGCGCCTTTCTCGCTGAGGACTTCGATCTCCTCGGCGTCGGCACGGTCGACGTCCATGAAGTGGGGGACGTAGTTTCGTTTCTGGTAGTCCTCGCGTTCGCTCTCGTCACCGACGGTACACCAGAGCTGGACGCGCTCGGGGCCGTGCCACTCCCCGTTGCGGTTGATACCGAAGCAAGTCAGCTCCTCACCGTCGTATTCGATGACAGCGTCCTTTCGGATGCCCGGATCCCCGTGGATGATGAGCCGTTTCATGGCCGTCGGTTCGGACGATGGGGAATTAAGCGCTTCGAAGGCTGATTCGTCGCCAGACCCCGCTCGTTCGAGCGCCGACGTGATACCCCAACCGTCTCGAACGCCGGCTCCGCGCCGTCCCCGAACGAGAAACCAAACGGGTTTTAAGCGGGGGTATCCAACTCCTCTCCAAGAGTTACCCATGCAGATGCCACGTCGGTTTAACACGTATTGCCCGCATTGCAACGAACACCACGAACACGAAGTCGAGAAAGTTCGCCGAGGCCGTTCCTCGGGGATGAAGTGGGACGCTCGCCGCACCCGCCGCAACAAAGCGGTCATCGGAAACGCCGGTCGTTTCTCGAAGGTGCCCGGTGGCGACAAACCAACCAAGAAGACCAACCTCAAGTACCGCTGTGGCGAGTGTGGCAAAGCCCACCTTCGTCAGGGATGGCGCGCCGGCCGACTCGAGTTCCAGGAGTAAATTCATGGCAGGAAATTTCTATCTCGTCCGCTGTAGTGACTGTGAGAACGAACAGGTCGTCTTCGGCAAGGCCTCCACGGAAGTCGCGTGTGCCGTCTGCGGCACGACGCTCGCGCGACCGACCGGCGGCAACGCCGAGATCGAACACGAAATCGTCGAAACGGTCGAATCACGAGCCCCAACACAATGAAATACAGCGGCTGGCCTGACCCCGGTGAACTCGTCGTCGGCAAGATCGACGAAATCGAAGACTTCGGCGTCTTCGTCGACCTCGAGGAGTATCAGGACAAACGCGGTCTGATCCACATCTCCGAAGTCGCCAGCGGCTGGATCAAGAACGTCCGCGACCACGTCCGTGAGGGTCAGATCGCCGTTTGCAAAGTGCTCGAAGTCGACACGTCCTCCCAGCAGATCGACCTCTCGCTGAAAGACGTCAACGACCACCAGCGATCGGACAAAATCCAGGAGTGGAAAAACGAGCAGAAAGCAGACAACTGGATGGAACTGGCCTTCGGCGAGGACCTCGAGGACGACCGGTACGTCGAGATCACCGACGAACTCCTCGGCGCACACGGCAGCCTCTACGACAGCTTCAAAGAGGCCGCGATCCACGGCGACGAAGCCCTCGAGGGCACCGATCTCTCCGAGTCGGACGTCGACGCAATCGTCGAAACCGCCCGCGAGAACGTCTCGGTTCCCTACGTCAACGTCACCGGCTACGTCGACCTCGAGAACGCCTCGGAGGCCGGCGTCGACGGCATCCGCGAGGCGCTCAAGGCCGCCGAGGGCAACGGCGACATTCCTGAGGGCGTCGAACTCGAGGTCACCTACGTCGGTGCTCCCGAGTACCGCATCAAGGTTCAGGCGCCGAACTACAAGACCGCCGAGTCGGCACTCGAAGAGAGTGCGGGTCGTGCCGTCACCGCCATCGAATCGGAAGGTGGCGAGGGCGAGTACCACCGTGAACGGCGGAGCGACGACGAGTAGTAACAGCCGTAGTCGTAATAGCAATTATCCGGCATGAAATCCGACATTCGGGTCTGTTCGGCGTGGCACGACGTTCACGACCGACCGGTGTACACGCTTTCTGAAACCTGTCCGGAGTGCGGTGCCGACAGCGAGAACACCGCCCCTGCACCGTTCGATCCAACCGATCCCCACGGCGAGTACCGACGCGCTCTTAAGTATCGCAATCGCGAGTAGGGCATATGGACGAACTCGACATCGACGCAGTCGCGGAGGTATCCCTCGACGACCCCGTCCTCGTCGAGGGACTGCCCGGCGTCGGTCACGTCGGCAAACTCGCCGCAGAGCACGTGTTAGAGGAACTCGACGAACAGAGCACGCTCGTTCGACGGCTCTACTCGCGGGAGTTTCCCCCACAGGTCACCGTTGAAGACGGCGTCACGGAACTGACGTGTGCGGAACTCTACGCGGTCGAAGTGCCCGACGGACGAGACCTGCTCGTTCTGACCGGCGACCACCAGGCCCAGACCAATGACGGCCACTACGTTCTCACGGATGCGTTCCTCGATATCGCCGAGGAGTTCGGCGCCGAGGAGGTGTACGCCCTCGGCGGCGTCCCGACCGGCGAACTCATCGACGAGTACGCCGTCCTCGGCGCGGTCAACGAGGAACCACTCGTCGAGGAACTCGAGGAACTCGGCGTCGAGTTCCGCGAGGACGAACCCGCCGGCGGCATCGTCGGCGTCAGCGGCCTCCTGCTCGGTCTGGGAACCCGTCGCGGATTCCAGGGCGTCTGTCTGATGGGCGAGACCAGCGGCTACCTCGTCGATCCCAAGAGTGCACGTGCAGTCCTCGAGGTGCTCGAGGACCGCCTGGGCTTCGAACTCGAGTACGACTCGCTCGACGAGCGTGCCGACGAGATGGAAGACGTCATCGGGAAGATCCAGGAGATGGAACAACAGCAACAGGCGATGGACGTCCCCAGCGACGACGATCTGCGATATATCGGGTGAGCGGTCCCGACGCTTTCTGTCCAACTGGCTGTCCGTGGTGAGACGACGCCAGCGAGTGATTCTTTAGCGACGACCGCCTACACTCTCCCGTGTCTGCGAGTGCGAACGTCGTGGAGTCGATTCCGCCGTCGGTTCTCGCCGGGTTGGTCCTCGGTGGCCTCTTTACGGTGTTCGCCGCGGGGCTGTTCGTCGTCGGCGAGCGCTGGTTCCCGAGTCGATACGGTACGGAACCGCGTACGTACTCGGGAGAGGATCGCCGACGAACGGAGATCCGCGACTACCTCCGGGAGATCGGCGAGCGCTACGCGGAGGATCACCCCGTCGCCGGGACCTCGGTGGCCTTCTACCTGCCCGAACGGGACGTGGCCGTCACCTTCGACGCCCACGCGTTCTTCCGAATCCAGAATACGACGGAGACGGTCGTCATCCTCGTCGAACACGAGATGCCGGGTCGCCACCTCGGACGACGGCTCCCGTTCGAGGTTCCGGAGATTCGGACCGACGCGACGGACTTTCAAGAGACCGTTCGAATCGCCTACGAGTCACTCGGCCTTCCGAGAACGGCGAGTCGATCCGAGATCAAGTCGGCCTATCGCGACCGCGTCAAGGACGTCCACCCCGACCACGGCGGCGACGAGGAGTCGTTCCGGCAGCTCCAGGAAGCGTACGTGACGGCCAAAGAGCACGCCGATTGACTGTGGGTGGTGTTCGGTCGTCGACAGTCGACGACGACTCTCGTTCTTCGACTCTCGAGTGTTACAATAGGCAGTTCACAGGCCACGAGTCACGAGAGTAAGCGTCTTGACCCCAGTCCCCCTCGACCGACGTTGTATGACGGTGGACATCAACGAGACGACCGTCGAGCGTCGAACGGAACGACTGCAGGAGTCGTACGGGGACGTCCCGATTCGGCAGGGTCGGTGGACGGTCTCCGAGGACGAGTTCCGCTCGTGGGTGACCGCCTCGAGAGACGGGTACGTCGGGAGCGCGTACGTGCTGGTTCGAAGACCGCCCGAGGAGACCCACGAACTGACGCCGACGATGAGCGTCGACGGGCCGGAACGGAAACGCGTCCTGCTCGTTCTACCTCGGGGTGAGGATCGTTGGGGTCTCCCCGGTGGTGGACTGGAAGAGGACGAATCGTTCGCGGACGCGGCGGTTCGAGAGGTCCTCGAGGAGACGGGGATCGACTGCGAACTCACCGGACTCGCGTTCTGTCGCCACGACGTGACGACCGGCGACGGCGACTCACCGGAGCGACTCCACGCGCTCAGGGCGTTTTTCACGGGTCGATACGTCGACGGAACGATATCGATCCAACCGGGAGAGATGAACGGAGCCGCGTGGGTCGCCGAACCGCCGGAGCGCTTGCTTCCGGGAACCGAGCGAATCCTCGAGTCGCGGTGGGAAACGCAGCGTCAGTCTCGAGACTCGAGCACTTCGTAGGAGACGTCGCCGTCCCGGAGGACGTCCGTGACGCGGCCGACGGCGTCGGTCGTCGCGAGGACGGTTACGTCGAGACCGCGTTCGGCGGCATCGGCGGCGACGTCGCCGACGGCGAACGTGACATCGGGGTCGATGTCGGCCTCCTCGAGGGCGACGATGGCTTCGATGCCGGCGGCGGCGACCAGATCGGCGTCCGCACAGACACCAACGACGGTGTTGCTATCGACGGCGCGACTGCCGCCGGAGCGAACCGCCGGGATCTGCAAGACGGTGACGGAGCCGGGCTCGAGATCGATGACGCCCTCGAAACTCGTGACGCCGACGTCGGTGCCGGCGGCGGCGTCGGTCGTCGCGACGCCGGTTGCGGGCCCCTCGCTCCCGGGACTGGCGTGGAGGAGGCCGTCTTCGACGGTCAAGGAGACGGTGTCGCCTTCCTCGATGTCGTCGGTCGCGATGTAGGCGTCCTCGCTCATTGCGTCGAGGATGTCTTCGGTGACGTGGTCGGCGAACCGGCGGACGTCGTCGGACGCCTGAAAGAGCCAGTCGACGCCTTCGTTGGTGACGCGATAGCGCGAGCGACCTTCCTTGTCGACGAAGCCGTCCTCGACGAGTTCGCGGATGTACTCGCTGACCGCCTGACTCGTCACACCCACTTCGTCGGCGATCTCCCCTTGGCTCACCGCGGGCTGGCGCTCGGCGATCTCGACGAGGATTCGAAACCGCGTCGCGGCCCGCTTGTTGTCGAGGACGTCGACCATATACCGGTCTTCTCGAGAGGAGGGCAAAAAGGTACGCGGTCTTCGAACCGGTCAGGTGACTGCAGCAGGCGTGTGAAGTCGGTATCCGCGTTGGGGTTCGCCCCGTTCTCGACACTGGACGAGGTTCCCCCTCGAGGAGACTCGGGCTGTCCTCCTCTTCGGTCGATCCCGGCGTCGTCGTCGGTGACCGTCGCTCGAAGTGCGACACCGATCGGTGGCCGATCTCGGATCGGAACGGATCCGGGATCCGAGATAGGTGGCGAAATTTCCGCTAGTATCCCGTCAGAACACCCGCTCGGCGCGTTTTGCTGACTGGGTAGAAAGGCGTCAAGTTGATAGCCCGTGCGTCCATCACCTCGGATAGTGAGTATGTCGTCTCTTTCCGCGTCGACTGCCCCTCCGTCGGTGTCCTCGAGTGCCCTCGAGGGCACTTCAGAAGCGTTCGAGGCGGCCACAGTCACGGTTCCCCTGTCGCTTCCCGACTTTTACACGCTCGCGGTTTCGGACGTCATGGGCTGGATCGTCATCGGAACGTTTCTCCTCGCGATGGCTCTCCAGTGGCGGGGCGTGACCGACGGCGCAACGTATCTCGCGGCCGGCGGGTGGGCGCTGTTCGGCGTCTTCTGGCTCTGGGTCGCCCCCCACTTCTTCTACGAGGCCCAGAGTCCGCTCCAGACGATCCTGAGTATCGCGGCGCTGCCGCTGTGTCTGTACACCGGCTACCTGCTCGTCCGGGGACGGACGTCGTTGTTAGTCCTCTCGAACGCGGTCGCATTCATGGGACTGATCTACCTGCCGGCGGAGACCGTCCCAGTCTTCCGGACGTGGTTGATCGAGACGACCGCGGCACAGACGCACTTCGGGATGGAGTTGCTGGGCTCGAGTCCCGGGCTGAACGAGGGATCGAACGGCTATCTGAGCCGCTTCGACTTCGATCCGGACGAGACCGCGACCGGACGGACCACGTACATCGTCCTCGCGTGTACCGGGATCGGGAGCATGTCCATCTTCGGCGGCCTGATCGCCGCCGTCGCGGCACCGCTCCGGCGAAAGCTCGCCGCCTTCGCACTGGCCGTCGGCATTATCTGGATTCTCAACCTCTTCCGGAACGTCTTCGTCGGTCTCGCGACTCCCCACGGCTGGTTCCAGTACGACCCGCTGATCTACGTCACGACGGAGTGGATGGGGTCGGTGCCCGAACGTACTTCCTTCCTCGTCGCGCACAACTTCATCGCCCAGACGCTGTCGATCTTTGCGCTGATCGGGATCACCTACCTCGTCATCAAGGTCCTCCCGGAGGTCCTCGAACCGCTGGAGGAAGCACTCTTCGTCCTGACCGGGACCGAGTACGATCTGGCGGAGGCGGTTGGGGCCCAGCCCGTTAGTGACGGAGACTCACAGCCGGTTCGAGCCGACGGCGAGGGGACGGACGTGGGAAGCGACCAACCCGCCGACCGACCGTGACCGACGTCGACGTCTCGCTCCCGTTCACGCCGCTCGAGCGTGCCGTCTACGTTCCCGACGCGGCGACGCTCGTCCTCGCCGACACCCACTTCGGCCGCGGCGAAGCGGCGAACGTCGAGGCCCCCCTTGGAGACGGGACGGACGTCATCGAGCGTCTTCGGGAGTTGCTCGAGCGGTGTGGACCCGAATTAGAGACGGTCGTCGTCGCCGGCGACCTGTTGCACTCGTTCTCGCGGGTTCCCCGCGGCGTCGAGGAGTCGCTATCGTCGTTTGTGGCGGCCGTCGCCGACGCGACGCTTGTCGTCACGCCGGGGAATCACGACACCATGCTCGAGAGTGTGGAAGCCTACGACGGCGAAACAGTCCCCGAATACCGACTCGCTGACGGCGAGACGGTCGTCTGCCACGGCCACGAACCGCCCGAGGCGTCGGCCGAGCGGTACGTCGTCGGTCACGATCATCCGGCGCTGTCGATCGAGGGTCGAAAGCGACCGTGTTTCCTCTACGGACCGGACGCCTACGACGGGGCCGACGTGCTCGTGCTCCCGGCGTTCACTCGGATCGCGCCCGGTTCGACGGTCAACGGCATGCGCGGGCGAGACTTCCAGTCACCGCTGGTGGTCGACGCCGACGTCTTCCATCCCGGCGTCCGAGACGATACGGCAGGCGAGACGCTCTGGTTTCCGCCGCTTGGAGAGTGTCGGCGGTTGCTGTGATCGGCCGCTGAGGCGGAGTTCGAATTCGGACGTCGACGACCGACTCGAGCGCCGATGGCAGGCGTTTTGTCCGCGGGGCCGAAACCCCCGCGTATGACCACGACGGACGCGTTTTCCGGCCTCGAGTGCGTCGACTGCGAGTACGAGAACGAGAGTGAGAGTGAGAGTGAGAGTGAGAGTGAGAGTGAGAGCGGCGTCGACGGACCCGACGAAACGGACGCTCGCCGATGTCCGGACTGCGACGGCATCCTCGAGGCGACGTACGACCTCGAGGCGATCGACCTCGACCGCGCGGAACTCGAGTCCCGTCCCTTCGATTCGCTGTGGCGCTACGAGGAGTTGCTCCCGTTCGCCCGCGACTCCGCGGTGACGACCGACGAGGGGGCGACGGCGCTGGTCGAGTGTTCGAAACTGGCCGACGAACTGGGCGTCGACCGCGTGCTGATCAAAGACGAGGGCCGGAATCCAACCGGATCGATCGCCGACCGCGGCCAGTCGGTCGCCGTGACCGACGCCCTCCGGCGGGACGCGACCGACGTCGCCCTCGCCTCGACGGGCAACGACGGCCAATCGGCCGCCGCCTACGCCGGCCGCGCCGACCTCGAGTCTCACGTCTTCGTCCCCTCCCGATCTGGCTTTACGAACAAGGCGATGGTGAACGTCCACGGCGGGGATATGTCCGTCGTCGGCGGCCGTATGGGTGCGGCCGAGGACGCCTACGAGGAGGCGCTGGCCGAACACGACGACTGGCACCCACTCGGCGCGTTCGACACCCCCTACCGACTCGAGGGCGCGAAGACGCTGTTCTACGAGATCGTCGAGGGACTCGAGTGGGAGGTCCCGGACGCGATCGTCGTTCCGACCGGGACCGGACTGGGACTCGCCGGACTGTACAAGGGAGCCCGCGAGTTCCGCGAACTGGGGTTGATCAACGAGGTCCCGGCCCTGTACGCCGCACAGGCCGCGGGCTGTGCACCGATCGTCGAGGCGTTCGACGACGGCCGGACGGAACACGAGCCCGTCGAGCACCCGGACACGATCTGTGGCGACATCGAGATTCCCGATCCCGCGGGCGGAAAGCTGGCGCTCGAGGCGATCCGCGAGAGCGACGGTGGCGCCGTCGCCACTGAAGATAGGGCGATCCTCGAGGCCGCCGTCGCCGTGGCGAACGGCGAGGGACTCGAGGTGGCACCCAGTCCGGGAGCGGCCCCGAGCGCCGTCTGGGACCTCGCCGAACGCGGCGAATTCGACGGGAGCGAGACGATCGTGCTGGTGAACACGACCGCGGGGAACAAGGAGGCCGACGTGTTGCGAAGTCACCTGATGGGACAGGGGATCTAGAATCTATAGGCGGAGCAGATCGACACCTCGAGATCGTGTCCACGAGGGGACAGGTATTTTCGCAGGGCTTTTGCCGAGTACCGAGAAACGGAGCGGTATGACTGCGCCATGGGCTGACTGGAACCACATCCTGAAGCTGGACCCGGACAAGGACCTCCCCGACGACGTCACCTACGGCGATCTCCTCGCGACGGGCACCGACGCTATCGAGATCGGCGGCACGATGGGCATGACCGAAGAGAACATGGCCGCCGTGATCGAAGCCTGCGCCGAACACGACGTCCCGCTCTATCAGGAACCGTCGGACCCGAGCGTCGTCGTCGAGGACGACGCGCTCGACGGCTACCTCATTCCGACGGTGTTCAACGCCGGCTCGCCGTTCTGGATCACCGGCGCGCACAAGGAGTGGGTCCGAATCGACGGCGACCTCGACTGGGACCGGACCTGGACGGAAGCCTACATCGTGATGAATCCGGATGCCGACGTCGCAGTGCTGACCGAAGCCGACTGCGAGATCTCCGCCGAGGACGTCGCCTCCTATGCGACCGTCGCCGAACGAATGTTCGGACAGGAGATCGTCTACGTCGAGTACTCCGGCATGTACGGTGACGTCGACGTCGTCGAAGCCGCCAGTAACGCCGTCTCGGAGTCGACGCTGTTCTACGGCGGCGGCATCCACGACTACGACTCCGCACACCGGATGGCTACCCACGCCGACGTCATCGTCGTCGGGAACCTCGCCCACGACGAAGGTGTCGACGCCGTCCGCGAGACGGTCGAAGCCGCGAACGACGCCTGAGAGCGAGACCAGATCTCGGAACTGTAACTGGCCTCAACTGTTTTACACCTCCGTTGTGGACAGCACGTATGAGCCTTATCGCAGAATTCGAAGCTTCCTCTCGGAAGCTCGCTCTCGGGCCGACACTCGAGGCGTTTCCGGACCTCGAGATCGACCTCGAGCGTCAGTACGCGCTCGATCCCGATCAGCCAATCACGTTCTACTGGATGCAGGGGGTTGCAGTCGACGAGCTCGAAGCCGGGTTAACTCGAGACGAGACGATCGCGGACGTCGAACGGTACGAGCAGATCGGTGATCGGGTTCTCTATCGGATTCAGCGAAGTCAAAGTCGAAGTCGAAGTCGAGACGCAGACGACCCAGAGACGACCGTCATCGACGCCTACCGCGAGTGGACGAATCTCGGCGCAGTCCTTCTCGAGAGCCACGGCTCGAACGGTCGGTGGGAGATTCGGATGCGATTTCCCGATCGGGACACCGTCGCGACGTACCACGACTTCCTCGAGGAAAACGGCGTTACCTTCGATCTCCACCGACTCTCCGACGGCGTGCAGACGAGCCACGGTGACGACGTCGTGACGCCGAGACAGCGAGAGGCGCTCCAGGTTGCCTACGAGAACGGGTTCTTCGACGTCCCCCGTGGAGCGACGCTCGGCGAACTGGCGGCCGAACTCGAGATTTCGGATCAGGCGGTGAGCGAACGATTGCGGCGGGGGCAGTCGCGACTGCTCGAGCACCATGTCGTCTGAGACGGGGAGTTCCATCGGGGTGTTCGTCTCCGACCCGTTCGCCAGCGGTTTATGTCGCTACCGGCCCGTTCGCGTTCTCCCGTCGAAAATGCGTGTCCGGATTCGGATTCGAAGTCGGAGTTAAAGTCGGAGTCGAAGTCAACCTCGAAGGCGGGAACCGAAATCGGAGTCGTCACCGACCGCTCGAGGCTCACTCCTCGCGATCAGGTCCGGTCCACCGTTCCCAGAACGTCTCGAACTCGGACTCGTCTTCGGTGAGCCGTTCCCACTCTGCGAGCCCGCGTTCCTCTCGAGTGCCCGGAATCGTGTTGTCGAGGAAGAGCGCTGCGAGGCCGCCGACCGCCATGCCCGTCGAGCCGATCACGAAGAGCGTGTCGGCGAAAAGCGGCTCGCTCAGGACGGGACCGAGCACGGCGACACCGCCTAAAATCTCCTGGAACGTTCCGACATCGCCGACGTTCGCCATATACTCGGGGATCGCCAGCCCGACGAACATCGCGAAGCCGATGATGAACACGTTCCGCGAGGAGTCGAGATCGACGTGCTTGAGGTTCGAGAGGCCCACGGCGACGATCTGGCCGAACATCGCGATGAACAGCCCGCCGATGATCGGGTCCGGGATCGTCACGATCAACTGACCGAAGTAGCCAATGAAGCCGGCGACCAACATGACGACGGCACCGACCTGAACCACGTATCTCGAGGCGACGCCGGTGAGACCGATCGCGCCGATGTTCTCCGAGTAGGACGTCGAGCCGCCGGTTCCCATAATCCCGGAGAAGACGTTCATCAGGCCCTCCATCCCGATCCCGTGATTGATGCGCTTTTCGCTGGGTGCCGCCGAGCCGGTCAGGTTCGCGACGGCGTAGTAGTCGCCGATACTCTCGACGATCGAGGCGAGCACGCCTGCGAACATGCCGACGACGAACGCGGTCGTGATCTCGGGGACTCCCCACTGGAACGGATGGATGGGCAAGATCAGCGACGCATCGGTGACGTCCTCGAGCGGGACGTATCCCGGCTGGCCGTCGACGAGGACGTTTCCCGCGGAGAGTCCGGCAGCGACGAGCCAGGCGATGGAGATCGCCAGAATCACGGGATAGAGCCGAAACGCCTTGCGCTTGACGTCGAGATACTGGGAGAACAGCAGGATGAGTCCGAGCGTGAGTCCGAGCAGCCACCAGTTCTGGTCCGTCGACGTGATCTGACCGACGTCGAACAGCGCTAGCCCGATGAGTGCGATCGTCGGCGCGATGACGACCGGAGAGAGAAAGCGCCGGAGTTTGCCGACCAGTCCGAAGTAACCCAGCGCGACCTGCACGGTCGCGGCGACGATGATCGCGCCCTGGAGCTGGACCAGCGCCGTCTGCCAGTCGGCACCATCGACGACACCGGTTCCCATGGCGCCGATGATCGCGAGCGCCGGTGCGAGCATCGAGAACGGTGCGCCCTGTACGATCGGATATCGGTTCCCGAACGTCGTCTGTGCGAGCGTCGCGATCCCGGAGACGACGAAGAACGTCCCGACGAACTGCACCGCCACGTCTGCGGGCATCTCCATCGCTTCCGCGAGGATGAGCGGCACTGCGATGTTCGCCCCGACCATCGTCAGGTAGTGTTGCACGCCGAGTACGACCGATTCGTCCAGCGGCGGTTGTTCGTCGATCCCGTACTCGAGTTCGTCCCTCCCTCCCGAGCCGTCGGTAGCTGAATCCTCTCCCGTCATATCACACTGGTCACCGAATAACGGGAGAGGGGGGTCAAAGGGATATTGATCCGGTCTCCACGATTCGGAGAAAGCGGTTGACGAATCGTCACGAGCCGCGCTTCGGCTCCGTTCGCGGGCGAGCGATCGGGTCGCAGTTGCTTCCGAACCGGTACGCGTATAGTATCCGGGGTATTTTGTCCGGTAACTATGACCACTGGGATTGGCGCGCATCCGCTGATCTCTTTCGACGTCGGACCGGAGACGATCCACGTCCGCGACGAGTTAGAGGAGCAGGATCTCCAGCTCTGTGCAACCGCTCCCGACGAACTGGACCCACAGCCGGCGCTGACGGACCTGTTCATGTTTCCGGTCGACAACGCGATCACGGTCACCGTGTCGGAACTGCACGCCGATGCCTACCACGGGACGGCCCTGTGGAACGCCGACGGGGAACACCTCGGGGAGTTCACGACGACGCCGTGGGAGTTGCCGAGGGGGACCTATTTCGTCAATATACAGGGGACCGTAAACGGCTACCTCCGGATCGACGACGCGACGTTCACCGGCGTCCATCGAGAATCCGAGAGCGGCGACGCCCCGCTCGAGTTCACCTTCGACGAACCGACGCAGGTCTCGATCGGTGCCCGATCGTTTCACACACGACCGCAGACGACGATCACGGTCCCGGACGAGCCGGAGGCGATGCTCGAGGCGCTGGCGTACCTCGGCTCGTCGATCAAGGAGTACTCCTGTGAGCGGTCCTGGCCCACGCTTCGCGGTCATCCCCCGGCGATCGAACGGGGCGACCGCCTCGAGATCCCGCCCGAACTGTCGCGCCCGGAGACCGGCGTGACGATCTCGGTACCGGCGACCTACGCGGACGTCTATCGGGTCGCCCCGCTCGTGTTCTACCTCGGCGCCGACGTCGAGGTCGGCGATCGGCCGGAACTCCGTCTCGAGAACGGGTACGTCGAACCGCTGGAGACCGACGCTCGGTCACTCGAGGAGACCGTCGACGAGCTCCTGGAGACGTGTCTACTACTGGATTCACTGACTCGAGCCGACGGCTACCTCTCGGGACCACGGTACGAGTACGACGAACTCGCCCCCCACCTCCCGTTCTATCCGCCGAACCTCTACGAGGAGTCGATTTCGGCGCAGCTCCTCGAGTACCTCGAAGTGTCGCCGTCGCTGCTCGAGCCGTACGTCCCGCGGTGGCCGATGACCGCGGTCTTGCAGCCCCGTCCGGAAGACGTGGAGCTGCTGCCGGCTCTTCTCAACGTGCTGTCGAAGGTCCACGTCGACGATGGGACAGAAGAGACGACGGTACCGGCCGCTCCGACACCCTCGGAAACGTCAGTATCGACGGCGAAGACGGGTCCCAGGACAGCGACGGGATGGGATTCGACGACGGGGACGGAAACGAACGCACGACAGCGAGCACCGACGGATCGAGTGCTCGATCGCAACCGCACCGAATCCGCTCCGCAGTCTCGTTCACCCATTCTGACGTGCTATACCGGCAGTGGGACAGACGTGGGTATAGAGACGGGAACGGATACGGACACGGACACAAAACTCCCCGCGAATGCGAGCTGTATACGCCGGGAGGCGTTCGAAAACGCGTTATCTTACAGCCTTTCAGAGATCGCCGATGCAGAAATCACGTACGTCACGGACAGCCATCCCCGAGGCGATCGCGTAAGGCAAACGATCGACGACACGGCACCGACACATCGGCTCGAGCCAGGTCGGATCACCGTCCTCGAGCAGCCGTCGAAACGCGACGTAGCGCGCACGCTCGAGTCGGATCTCGACTTCCTGTACTGTGATCTCCCCCTCTCGAGCGATGGGATCGAGTGCCGGGACGGAGTGCTCGACCCGGCGGAAGTCGACGATGTCGGTGTGAAGACGTTCGTCCTCTCCGGGTCGGCGATTCTGACGGCCGGCCTCGAGTTGGTTCGACGCGGTGCCTTCGCAGGGGCCATCCTCGAGAACGCAGTGTCACCGGATCACGTCGTTCGGCTGACGAAGACGCTCTTACAGGGTCACCCGCTCGTCGAAGCAGTTCGGTTGACGGAGATCGACGACCGATCCACCGTTCGGTTCGTCGGCAATCCGGCACACCCAATCGTCCGTCGTGATGGCGGGGCGATTCCCCAGCGCCTCGACGTGGTGTCCACCAGCGCGGACGAACACGACCTCTTCGTGTACTACCAGTTGACGGACTTCCACCGGATTGGCAGCGTCTCGCGGTTCATCGACGACTGTGCATACGACGCCTACCAGTTGAACGGGACGACGGTTCGACAGCCGCATCGACTGTCGACGAGCGACGTCGTCTCGTTGCTCGAGGACGACAGTCACGTCCTACGACTGAACGGGCAGCCGTACGACGGCGAGGTGGACCCGGAGACGTTCGTTCGCGAGTCCGTCCGGCGGACGCTGCGAGACGTGCAGTGAGCGTCGTTCGTGATCTAGGTTCTCTCGTCACTCGTCCGATCGAGTCGGAGCCGAACCGGGGCTTTTCCACACAGGGCCCGGCTTTATCCCCGCGTTCGGTGAGAGTGCCAGACAGGTGACTTCCGTGATCGGAAAACAACGCTGGGCGATCGCCGACGGCTACATCCCCGAGGAGAGTACCGGCCCCGAACCCGAACTGACCAGCCACGATACCGTCTGTATTCTCAACGCCGGCGACGAGGAGGCGACCGTCGAACTCGAGGTGTTCTTCACCGACCGGGAACCGGTCGGCCCCTACGAGGAGACGGTTCCCGCCAATCGGACCAAACATATCCGGTTCAACGGGCTCGAGGACCCCGAGGAAATCCCGAAGGGGACGCCGTTCGCCTGCGTGATCGAGTCGGACGTGCCGGTCGTCTGCCAGCAGACGCGGCTGGACTCACGACAGGCCGAGAACGCCCTCCTGAGTACGATCGCACACGCGGGCGATTCCTGATGGCGGCCGAGGAGGACGACGGGACGGGCGGGGGTGGAAACAGAGACGGAGACGGAGACGAGACCGTCCCGACCGAATCCGTCGAGGAGTGGGCGAACTGGTCCGGAAACCTCACGTTCACCCCCGAGGGGATCGCGAAGCCCGAAACCGAAGAACAGGTCCAGGAGGTCGTCCAGACGTGCGCCGAGGAAGGCCGAACGGTCCGGGTCGTCGGCGCCGGCCACTCGTGGACCCCGGTCGTCGAAACCGACGACCTGCTCGTCTCCCTCGAGAAGATGACCGGGATGGTCGACCACGACAGCGAGGCGAACACGGCGACAATCCTCGGCGGAACGACCCTCGAGGAGGCCGCCCTGGAGGTCCAATCGGTGAACCTCGCGATGCCGAACCTCGGCGACGTCTCGATGCAGACGGTCGCCGGCGCGTTCGGCACCGGAACCCACGGAACCGGCACGGAATTCGGTAACCTCGCGACCACGCTTCGGGGCGGTCGAATGGTCACCGGCACCGGCGAGATCCGCGAGTTCGACGCCGACGAGGACCCGGAGTTTCTGGACGCCGCTCGAGTGTCCCTGGGCACGCTCGGCATCTTCACCGAACTCGAACTCGACCTCGTCCCCGCGTACAAACTCGAGCGCCGGGAGTACTGTACGACCTTCGAGCAGTGTCGCGACCACATCGAGGACCTAGAGCAGGAGAACCGCAACTTCGACTTCTACTGGTACCCCCGGTCGGACGAGGTCAAACTCCGACTGCTCAACGGGCCGGGCGGCGGCACTGACCACGAGGACCTGGCGTACGCCTCGCTGGTCCAGCGGGAGACCGACTGGTGGAACCAGCTCATCCCGGAACACAACGAGATGGCCCGCCAATTCGAGGAGATGGAGTACGCCGTCCCCGCCGACGAGGCCGAAGCGTGCTTTCTCGAGGTCCGCGACCGCATCCGCGAGGAGTGGCGCGCCGACGCCGGCTGGCGGGTGCTCCGACGGACCGTCGCCGCCGACGACACGTACATCTCCGCCGACTACGGCCGCGAGACGGTGACGATGGGGATCATCCAGAACGCCTCTCTCGAGTACACCGAGTACTTCGAGGACATCGAGGAGATCTTCAGGCGGTACGACGGCCGACCTCACTGGGGGAAACGCCACACTCGCCGCGCCGGGGAGCTGCGAGAGCTGTACCCGGAGTGGGATCGCTTTCAGAAGATCCGACGCGAGATGGACCCGGAGGGCGTGTTCATGAGCGACTATCTGACCGAATTGCTCGAGGGGGACGAGGATCGGTCGCCACTCGAGCCGGAGAGTGGGGAGTCGGGGACGGAGACGAAGACGGAGGGAGAGCAAACGGACGACGAAGATGAGGAAGAGGAAGAGCAAGCGGAGGGAGCGAACACATGACCGACGAGAACGAGCACGTATCCGACGACGAGCAGCCGGTCGGCGACACCGAGTGGGTGATACCCGCCGGCCACGTCCCCGCCGACAGCACCGGCCCGGAACCGGAGATGGTCAGCAACGATACGCTCTGCCTGCTCAACGCCGGCGAGAAGCTATCGACCGTCGAGATCACGCTTTCCTACGCCAACGGCCGCGAGGCCGGCCCGTACCTGCTCACCGTCGCCGCCAAGCGTGTCCGTCACGTCCGAATCAACGACCTGATCGACCCTTACGCACCGCCACTGGACGAGGACTACGCCGTGGTCCTCGAGTGTAACGAACCGCTGGTCGTCCAGTTCGAGCGGCAGGATTCCCGGCAGGCCGAGAACGCGACGTTCTCGACGATGGCCTACGGGGAGTAGCGGCGTCGCAGTTGGTCCTCTCGTCTCCAGTATTGCGGTACTCGAGGACTACCGAACCGTCCTCATCTTTTCACTGCTTCAGCTGGAACCAGTTACGGATTCAGGACGACCCATATTCTTATCCAACGCAAATATTTTGTATTAGACACCTAAGATATTATACAATCGATGATCAGTGATACCGCCACTGCGCTTCTGTATCTGCTGTTCGGTATAACGTTTCTCTCGATCGGTGCGATCTCTTTGCAAGGATTGGCGCTCCCGGTTCTCTCGATAGTGGTCGGCTTTTGGCTTCTAATGAACTGGCGGAAGAAGTGGTAGCATCGCGTCTCGAATGAGCGATCACTTTACGACGGTCGTCCGAATCGTCGCGTCTCGACGGAACCGGTCCCGAACTCGGCATCGCTCGCTTTCGTACCGGGTGTTAATAGCCGTGGGCGAAGACGTGTCCGTATGCGATTCGGCATCCTCAGCACGGCGGATATCGGCCGACGGGCCGTGATCCCCGCCATTCGGAAGACCGACCACGAAGTCGTCGCCGTCGCCTCCCGCGACGAGGAAACCGCCCGGGAGTTCGCCGACGACCTCGAAATCCCGACCAGCTACGGCAGCTACGAGGAACTCCTCGAGGCGGATATCGACGCGGTCTACAATCCGCTCCCGAACGCGCTGCACGCCGAGTGGACCCGCCGGGCGGCGGACGCGGGACTCGACGTCCTCTGTGAGAAGCCGCTGACCGTCGACGCCAGCGCGGCGACGGCGCTGTTCGACTACTGTGCGGACGCCGGCGTCACGCTGATGGAGGCGTTCATGTACCAGTTCCACCCGCGAACAGAGCGAGCGCGGGAGATCGTCCGCGAGGACCTCTCGACGGTCCGATCGGTGGAGTCGACGTTCACCTTCTCCCTGCGCGGCGATCCCGACGACATCCGTCTCTCCCCGCAGCTCGCGGGCGGGAGTCTGATGGACGTGGGCTGTTACGCCGTCAGCGCGACCCGCGGGTTTCTCGGCGAGCCCGCTCGAATCCACGCCCACGCGCTGGATACGCGAGAGTGCGGCGTCGACACGGACCTCGTCGCCCAGTTCGAGTACGACGATTCGGGCGCGCACGCACAGATCCGGTCCGGGTTCGACACCCAGCACCGTCAGCACTACTGCGTCGACGCCGAGAACGGCTGGCTCGAGGCCGAGAACGTCTTCAATCCCGGTCCCGACACGGAGGTCTCGATCACCTACAGCGTCGACGGCGAGGAGACGACAGAGACGTTCGACCCCGAAGACGCCTACCGACTCGAGGTCGAGGCGTTCGTGGATGCAGCCGAGCGTGGGAGCGAACCGCCGATCGATCGGACGGAGACGGTCGCTAATATGCGAGCGATCGACGCGATTTACGAGAGTGCCGACTGCGGCGCGCCTGTCGCGCTCGACGGTTCGCGCCAACGCTGACGCAGACGCTGACACCTTTTTGCATCCGTCCGTGGAAGGACCCCCATGACGACTCACGTCAGCGACGAACAGGTGCGCCATTGGATCGACGACGGCGTCGTCCAAAACGTGACCAGCCACTCGAGTTCGAGTTCGAGTGAGGAGACCGAGTTCAACTTCGAACTCCAGCTCTCGACGCTCCCGATCCACCTCATCAAGGAGGGGACGTGGGGACCGATCCGCGTCGTCGGTCGGAACGGGTTCGACACGGACCGAACGAAGGCACTCCTGCGTGACGACCAGCAACGCGGCGAACTCCTCAGCTACATCGGGCCGATGCTCGCCGCGACGCCGGGCTTTTACACCTTTCTGGACGAGGAGGGGACCTCGAGTCCGATCGAGTACGCCGAAACGCTCCAGATCGAGTACCGCATCTATCCCGACGAGGCGAGCCAGCAGGCGCTGATGGACGCCGTGATGGCGATCGGAACGAGCATGCGCTACGTCCAGAACGTGGTCGCGGTACTGGGGGCGGCGGAATCGGGTGAGTGATCGAAATCGGGCGCCCTGGAGGCGAATACACGCGAGCACCTTTACCGAGCCCTGTCGTCGATAGCGTATGTACGATTCGGTACTCGTCGCCACCGATGGAAGCGAGGCGTCGGCCGTCGCCGTCGACCACGGAATCGAACTCGCAGCCCGACTCGAGGTTCCACTCTACGGGCTGGCGGTCGTCGAGACGCGAACTGAGTACGACAACGCGATCGTCGATCCTGACGAAGTCGAAACACGGTTGCGAGCCGACGCGGACGCCGCACTCGAGTCCGTCGAGTCGACGGCCCAGGAGGCGACCGTCGCAGTCGAAACGGCGCTTCGAACGGGCGTTCCACACGAGGAAATCCTGTCGTACGTCGAGGATCAGGGGATCGATCTCGTCGTCGTCGGTTCGCAGGGCCGATCGGCGTTTCGACGGGTGCTGCTGGGCAGCACGGCCGACGCGCTCGTTCGCCTGTCCCCGGTTCCGGTGTTGGTCGTCGGCGACGACGGAATCGTGGACGGGCGAGCTGGGGACGAGTGACGATCGACCGTCGATCAATTCCCACTCGAGCCGTCGTCCGCCTCGTCGACCGCCGACGCGACAGTCTCGAGCGAGAGTGCCGACAGTCCAACGACATCGGCGTCGGTTTCGGCGGCGATCAGCTCGGTGACGCCCGCTCTGCTGTCGTCGCCCGCGTCGACGATCACGACGTGTGCATCCCGTTTCGCGAGTGAGCGAGCGGCCCGGCGGGTCGCCGCCGTGGGGCTTTCAGTTCCGTCGCCGTCCTCGCACTGAGCGACGTTCGCCCGCCCGTCGGTCACGAGAACGACGACCTCGAGGTCGCTCTCGGCCCGCTCGAGCACTCGTTCGGCGGTCTCGAGGCCCTCGGGGAGGGGTGTCCGGTCGCCGGTCGGGAGTTCCTTGAGGTGGCGCGCGGCGAGCGAGACGCTGGTGGTCGGCGGCAACAGGACCTCGCTGTCCTCGCCGGCGAAGGCGACGACGGCGACTTCGTCGCGGTTCTCGTAGCTCTCCCTGAGGTACTCGAGGACGACACCCTTCGCGGTGCCCATTGCGGACCGCATCGAGGCGCTGGCGTCGACGGCGAAGACGACCGTCGCCGCGGTCGCTCGTTCCCGAACCGACCGCCTGAGATCGTCGGGTTCGACGCGTCTGTGCCCTCGCGTCGCGGCGGTGCGGATCGAGGCCGCAGCGTCGATGGTATCGCCCTCGATCGCAGGTTCGGTACGGATGCGAGCGCCGCGACCCTGACCGATTTCGGATTCGACGCCGGACGCTCGAGTCTGTGATCCACCTTCTGTCCCGTCCCCGTCTCCGTTCGGATTCGTCGCGCCGTCCGCGTCGACCGACGGTGCAGTCGCCTCGCCGATCTCCGGTCGTCGCTGGCCCGGAATGACGGGTGTCGCTGGCTCGGCGTCGTCCGAACGATCCGCGTCCGCTCTTTCTCTCACACCATCGCCGTCAGAATTCGCCGCCCCAGTCGCCGCTCCGTCGCCTTGCTCCGGTTCGGGCACCGCGTCGTCGCCGGCGGCAGGCGCCGGTCCGGGATCACCGGTGGACTGTCCTCGAGCGGCGTGTTCACTGCGGGGTGGCCGTTCCGTCTCGTCGGCACCAGTGTCGTCTCGAGAGTCGGTTGCTGTGGACGATTCGGACCGCTCCTTGGCTGGCTCGTTTGCAGACCGGTCGTCACCGTCGTCTCCTCCCTTTTTCGAGCCCTCGTCTCCCCTCTCTCTCGATCCCTCGTCTTGCCCCTCTTTCGAAGTCTCGTCCCCCTGATTCCCCTCCCATTCGACGTCGTCCGTCGACTCGCGATCACCACCGTCGAAGTGCTCCTCGAGAACGTCTTCGAGGTTCGCCGACTCTTCGAACGGTGTGCTTTGCAGTCGGTGCGGAAGCGTGTAGGAAGCCGCTTCGCGAACGTCGCCCTCGAGGACCCGCGTTCGCCCGTCGAGGGCGGCGACCGTGATCGCCGTTCGGGCGGTCGCGATGTCGCCGCGGTGGCCGTCGACACCCGCCTCGAGACAGAGTGCGGCGATATCGGTTT
Source organism: Natronoglomus mannanivorans (assembly GCA_025517485.1). Classification (GTDB taxonomy): domain Archaea; phylum Halobacteriota; class Halobacteria; order Halobacteriales; family Natrialbaceae; genus Halomontanus; species Halomontanus mannanivorans. Next base: position 191,982 of record JAOPKB010000005.1, read on the forward strand.
TGTGTTCGCGAAGGAGGTCGACCGCGTCGTCGTCGATCGCGGTTCGGGCGCGCTCGAGTCTCGTCTCGAGGCTCGCGAGGTCGTCTTCGTACCCGCCGTCGGGACCACGGCCGTCGCCGGCTGGCCGCTCGAGCGCCCGATCGATGATCTCGACGCGGTCTTCGAGATCCGAGGCGCCGGTGACGGTCGCCTGGAGGTCGAACCGGTCGCGAAGCTGCGGGCGGAGGTCGCCCTCTTCGGGGTTCATCGTCCCGATCAGCGTGAATTCGGCTGGATGGGAGCGGCTGACACCGTCGCGTTCGACTGTGTTCGTCCCGCTCGCGGCCGCGTCGAGGAGGACGTCCACGAGGTGGTCCGCGAGGAGGTTCACCTCGTCGACGTAGAGGATGCCGCGGTTGGCTCGAGCGAGTAGCCCGGGATCGAAATCGGCCTCGCCCGCCAGCGCGTCCGCGACCGAGAGCGTTCCGACGACGCGATCTCGAGTCGCGCCCAGCGGCAGCGTCACTAGCGGCGTCGGTCTCGTCTCGACCGGCGGGTCCTCGCGTTCTCGGCAGTCGGAACACTGAGCCGCCGGCTCGTCGGGCGGACAGCTGTACGGACAGTCCGCGATAGCGCGTTGTTCGGGCAAGAGATCGACCAGTGCCCGAACCGCCGTCGACTTCGCGGTTCCCTTCTCGCCGACCAACAGTGCACCACTCAGAGCGTCGTTCGCGGCGACCGCCAGCAGCACCCGTTTGCACTCCGCCTGCCCGACGATGGCCGGGAAGGGGACTGACGACACTTTTTTGCCCCCGGGATTTGCAACCATACTTGTGCTAATACAACGAGGGTTTAAAAAATGACGAGGGTCGGACTCTACACCGCGACGGAGAACGAACTGGGATCGATTCAACGAGCGGCCGATCGGCTCGAGGGAATCGACCTGGTCGTCCGTTCCGAATCGGATCTCGAAGACGAGGCTGCGATCGAGACGTTCACCGAGGAACTCGAGGACGCGACCGCCGTGGTCTGCTGGCTTCACGGCGCCGAGGACAGCATGCCGGGCTACGAGTACGTGACCGGTCGGCTGGCGGCAGCGGGCGTTCCGCTGGTCGTCAAGGCTACCGGCGACGCCTACGCCGTCGAGGATACGACCGCTTCGGAGGGAATTCGGGAGACGGCGTACGACTACCTCGAGAAAGGCGGGACGATCAACCTCGAGAACCTGTGTCGATACCTGGCGAGCGAGTACGGAGACGGGAGTGACGGCGACAGTGCCGGAAGCGGCGAAGACGCGTACGACGCCCCGAAACAGCTTCCGACGGAGGGCGTCTACCACCCCGACCATCCCGGAATCGAGTACGCGGACCTCCTCGAGACCTTCGACCCGGACCGGCCGACGGTCGCCGTCTGGTTCTACGAGTCCCACTGGACTCACGAGAACACCCGCTACGTCGACGCGCAGGTCCGAGCGCTCGAGGCCGAGGGAGCGAACGCGTTGCCGATCTTCTGTAATCCGGCGACCGACACTGCGGAGCAAGAAGATAGCGAGACGTCGGACGACGTCTCGAACAGTCGAGCGGCAAAGCCGCGAGACGCCGAGTGGGTGACCGACCAATGGCTGCTCGACGAGTTGGGCGATCCGATCGTCGACGCCGTCTGCTCCTCGTTCATGTTCTCGCTGTCGATGGACGAACGTGGACGGAGTGCTAACGACGAAGGTACCGGTGCAGAGGAGGTCTTTCTCGACCGCCTCGGCGTCCCCGTCCTCCAGACGATCACGACGATGCGCTCTCGGTCGCGCTACGAGGCCAGCGACACCGGCGTGATGGGCTTCGAACTCGCGCTCTCGGTCGCACTCCCAGAGTTCGATGGAAACGTCATCACCCACCCCATCTCGGGGAAAGAGCGAATGAACGACGAGTCGGGCATCGGCAGCGCGCCGAAACAGCACTTCCCGATCGAGGATCGGGTCGATCACGCCGCGCGGCTGGCGGTCAACTGGGCCCAACTGCGCCACACGCCCAACGGGGAGAAACGCGTTGCCGTCGTGCTCCACAACTACCCGCCGAGCGACGACGGGATCGGCACGGCGTTCGGCCTCGATTCGCCCGAGTCGACAGTCAATCTGCTCGAGGAGCTCGATGCTCGAAACTACGACCTCGGAGACTCACTCCCCGAGAGCGGCCAGTCGCTCGTCGAGAAACTCACCGCACAGCTCACGCTCGAGGATCGCTGGGTCGCCCCCGAGGACGTCCGCGAGTTGAGCGTCGACGTCGTCTCGAGCGAGCGCTACGAGTCCTGGTTCTCGGACGCGGACGAGCGGTTTCAGGAGAACGTCGTCGAGGAGTGGGGCGAGGTTCCCGATCGCCCGTTCGCGATCCCCGGTGTCGAGTTCGGGAACGTCCTCGTCACCGTCCAGCCGCCACGCGGGTTCGGGATGGACCCCTCGAAGGTCTACCACGACTCCGACCTGCAGCCGCCCCACGACTACTACGCCTTCTACGGCTGGCTGCGCGAAGCGTTCGAGGCCGACGCCGTCGTGCATCTGGGTACGCACGGCAGCCTCGAGTGGCTCCCCGGCAAGACGGTCGGCCTGAACGGCGCGAGCGCGCCCGACCAGTTGATCGACGATATTCCGAACGTCTACCCCTACATCGTGAACAACCCAGGTGAGGGGACGCAGGCGAAACGGCGCTCGTACGCCGCGATCGTCGACTACCTCACACCCGTCATGCGAAACGCGGGGACCTACGACGAACTGGCGGAACTCGAGGACCTCGCGAACCAGTATCGCGAAGCCGGGATGGAAGACGCCCGTGCCGACGACGGTGAGCACCTCGAGTCGCTGATCCGCGAGACGGTCGAAGAGCTCGACCTCGCGGTCGAGTTGGGTGTTTCGGGAGAAATCAGTGAAAGAGTCGACGTCCGCGGTCCAGACGGCGAGACGCCACGCGTCTCGGAACGGTCGAGCGGGGAGCGAAGCGACCCGCGAGACGAGGCAGGCTCGACGCTCGCGGAAGGTAAGGTGAAAGGAGACGAGTTCGAGATCGACGACCTCGTCGAACGCATCCACGAGTACCTCACCGACGTGAAGACCACGCAGATCCGACTCGGGCTGCACACGATGGGCGAACCGCCCGAAGGCGAGCGCCTGATCGAGTACCTGGTCGCACTCACGCGCCTCGAGAACCCTGGCGCGCCGAGTCTGCGAAAGAGCGTGGCCGGCGCGCTCGGTGTGGATTACGAGACGATGCTCGAGTCGCCCGGGGAGTACGACGAGGCCCTCGGGATGACCTACGCCGAAGCGGCCGACGAGGTCTACGAGACCAGCGTCGATCTGATCGAGACGCTCGCCGACCACGAGTTCGATATTCCGGCGTCGGAGCGCGAAGCCGACCCCGACGACGAGGTGAACGTCAACCTCCTGATCGTCGACCTCGAGACGATCGGCGACGGCCGAGCGACGTCGGGTGCTCACGACGACCTTCGGGAGGTGCTGGCGTACATCTGTGAGGAGGCCCAGCCACGAGTACAGGGAGCCGAAGACGAGATTCCTCGGACGGCGGACGCCCTTTCGGGCGAGTACGTGCCGCCCGGCGGGTCGGGCGCGCCGACTCGAGGCGGCGTCGACTTGCTTCCGACCGCGCGGAACTTCTACACGCTCGACCCCCGAAAGGTACCCGCGAAGGCAGCCTGGCAGGTGGGCCGGGAGGTTGCCGAAGGCGTCCTCGAGCGCCACCACGCCGAACACGAGGCGTACCCCGAGGAGATCGGCGTCGTCGCCTGGGGAACCCCGACCGTCCGCACCCGCGGCGAAACGATCGCACAGGTGCTCGCGCTGATGGGCGTCGAACCGCAGTGGACCGACGCCGGCCGGATCGACGACGTGGAACCGATTCCGCTCGACGATCTGGGTCGGCCCAGAATCGACGTGACCACGCGCGTCTCGGGGCTCTTCCGGGACGCGTTCCCCGCCGCGGCGGGCGTGATTCACGACGCCGTCGAGGCCGTGTTAGATCTCGAGGAGCCCCACGAACAGAACTTCGTGAAGAAACACGTCGAGGAGGAAGCCGAACGCTTGCGAGAGGACGAGGGACTCGATCCCGACGACGCGGAGACGGCGGCCAAACACCGCGTGTTCACTACCCGTCCCGGCGGCTACGGCGCGGGAACGAACAAGGCAGTCGACGAGGGTAACTGGGACGACCGGTCGGATCTCGCCGAGGTGTACGTCCAGTGGGGCGGCTACGCGATGGGCTCGAGAGGGCGTGTCTCGGACGCCCACGCATCCTTCGAACGCCGGCTCTCGTCGGTCGAAGCCACCGTGAAGATCGAGGACACGATGGAACAGGACGAGTTCGACTCCTCGGACTGGTACGCCTTCCACGGCGGGTTCATCAGTGCGGTCTCGGAGATCGCCGGCGAGGAACCCGCCTCCTACGTCGGCGACTCCTCCGATCCGGACGACGTCTCCGTCTACACCAACGAGGAGAAGGTCCGCAAGGCGATGCGTGCCCGCGTGTTGAACCCAGACTGGCTCGAGTCCATGGAAGAACACGGCTACAAAGGTGCAGGCGACCTGTCGACGACGGTCGACGTGACGCTCGGGTGGGACGCGACGACGGGCGTCGTGAGCGATCGACTCTGGGAGGACGTCGCCGACACGTTCGCCTTCGACGAGGACCGCCAGGAGTGGATGCGAGAGGTCAACCCGTGGGCGCTCGAGTCGATCACCGACACGCTGCTCGAGGCCGTCGACCGTGAGCTGTGGGACGCCGATCGCGAAACGGTCGACCGACTGCGCGATCTGAACCTCGAGGTCGACGGCGATCTCGAGGCGCGGACGACCAACGAGGTCGTGGGGGTGAGAACCGATGACTGACCGCAGGGAGCAGACCGACCTAGAGCGAGGGATCGATCAGGAGTACGCCGACCTCGGCGCGACCACGCAGAACGCGATGGAGATCGCCGAGACGAGCATGGACATCGTCCGACAGTTCGTGCCGGACGAGACGCTCGCGGATCGCGTCCGACAGAAGTCGGTCCACTCGATGGGTGACATCGAGTTCCAGCACCTGCTCGAGTTCACCGGGAGCGACGAACTCGGCGACGACGAGGACGCGCCCGTTCGCGCCGGCGCTCGAGCGGTCCTCGACGAGTGCGACATCGTGACCGACATCACGATGGCAAAGGCGGGAATCACCGGCCGGGGACACAACTGCGAGGTGCGAAAGGCGATCGGGAACGGGACCGAACTGGCCAAGGAGACGGGGATGACCCGGACCGCGGCCTCGGTGCTCGAGTTGGACAAACGGGGTACCTACGAGGGCGCGATCGCCGTCGTGGGGAACGCACCGACCGCCGCGTTCGCCCTCGCGGACTGCATCGAGAACGGAACTCGGCCCGCCGCGATCGTCGCGACCCCCGTCGGTTTCGTCAAGGCCGAGGAGAGCCGTCAGCGCATCCGCGAGATCAGTGAAGAGTACGACGTGCCCGCGATCACGAACGTCGGCCGCCGCGGCGGCAGCGGGCTCGCGGCGGCGCTGACCAACGAACTGATCCACGTCGCGAGCGACGCTCGGACGGGCGATCTCGAGTTCGAGTTAAACCGCACCGCTGGTGAACGCGCATCCCCGGAGGACGCATGAGCGACGGTTACGACCTCGATTCCGGGCCGGATCCGGCGACCGTTGCCGCCGGAACACCGGAGCCCGATATCGACGAGGAGGGCGCTGCGCCGGAGGGGCAGCGAGGCGGAGACGGTGAAACCGTCGGAACGGACGACCCAGTCTACGCCGTCGGTATCGGCCCCGGCAACCTCGAGTACCTCACGCCGCGGGGCGAGCGGGCGATCCGCGAGGCGGACGTCGTCGTCGGCTTCGCGACGGTCGTCGAGTTCGTGGCCGACCGAACCGACGCTGACCTGCTGACCTGCGGGTACCGGGACGAAGCCGACGCACTCGAGACGTTCGCCGAGCGCGTCGCCGACGGCGAGCGCGGAACGGCGGTCCTGATGGGCGACCCGAACCACTCGGGCTACCAGTTCGTCGGGAAGGTGCAGGCTGCTATTGCACGCACAGATTCCAGTGTCCCAGTGCGCGTCGTGCCCGGCATCTCCTCGCTTCAGATGGCTGCCAGCCGAGCCCGGACGCCGATGGAGGACACCGAGTTCGTCACGTTACACAAGAGCGGTTCCGTGACGGCGGACCTCGAGCGCCTCGCTCGAGCGGTCGGCGATCGACACTTGCTGGTACTCCCGCGGCCGTTCGATCTGATGCCCGGCGATATCGCCGCGTTCTTGCTCGAGCGAGGTGGGGATCCGGCTCTCGAGGCGCTGGTTCTCGAGAAATTGACGCACGAGGACGAGGCGATCCATCGATTTACGCTCGCGGAATTAGCCGACCGTGGTGGTGGTGACGGCCGGGAGAACACGCCCTTCTCCGATCTGTCGGTGCTCGCCGTTCGACGGCGAAATTCCGTTGGAGAGGACGTGATGGACGAGACGGAGGACGAAATGGAGATGAGAAGCGACAGCGAAACCGAGGATGCACCATGAAGGGATTCGTCCTCGGCGGCGTCAGTTCCGGCGTCGGGAAAACGGTCGCGACGCTGTCGATTATTCGGGCCCTCGAGGCCGCGAGCTACGAGGTCCAGCCGGCCAAAGCCGGCCCCGACTTCATCGACCCGAGTCACCACGAGGCGGTCGCGGGACGCCCCTCGAGAACGCTCGATCTGTGGCTCTGTGGCGAAGCGGGAGTGAGACGCAACTACCACCGCGGCGAGGGCGACATCTGCGTCGTCGAGGGCGTGATGGGCCTGTACGACGGCGACGGCTCCTCGACGGCGATGGTCGCCGAGGCACTCGAGCTGCCGGTCGTCCTCGTGATCGACGCCAGCGCGGGCATGGAGAGCGTCGCGGCGACGGCGCTCGGGTTCCAGCGCTACGCCGAGACGATCGGCCGTGATATCGAGGTCGCGGGAATCGTCGCCCAGCGCGCCCACGGCGGCCGCCACGAGCAGGGGATCCGCGATGCACTTCCGGATGACCTCACGTACTTCGGCCGGATCCCACCGAACACGGACCTCGAGATTCCCGACCGACACCTCGGCCTCGAGATGGGCACGGAAGCGACACTGCCGAACGCGGCGCTGGAAGACGCTGCAGCGTCGATCGACGCGGACCGACTGGCGGCGGTCGCGAGCGAACCGCCCGGACCGGAGACGCCGGCCGAACCGACCCGGTCCGTCGACGCCACGATCGCAATCGCCAGCGACGCCGCCTTCTGTTTCCGGTATCCGGCGACGGTCGAACGGTTTCGCGAGCGTGCCGACGTTCGCACGTTCTCGCCGGTCGCCGGCGACCCCGTTCCGGAGTGCGACGGCGTCTACCTTCCCGGCGGCTACCCGGAACTGCACGCGGCCGACCTCGAGTCGACCGACACGCTCGCGGAACTGGGACGTCGGGCGAGCGAGGGACTCCCTGTCGTCGGCGAGTGCGGCGGCCTGATGGCCATGTCGGAGTCGCTGATGACGGTCGACGGCGAGACCCACGAGATGGCCGGGATCCTTCCGGCCACCGTCGAAATGCACGACCGGTATCAGGCGCTGAACCACGTCGAACTCGAGGCGGTCGCCGACGGGCCAACCGCGAGCTCCGGGACCCGACTTCGGGGCCACGAGTTCCACTACTCGCGTGCGTCCATCGACGACGAACGCGATGCTCGCTTCGCCTTCGAGACCGTCCGCGGGGACGGCATCGACGGCGACCACGACGGACTCCTCGAGTACGAGTCGCTCGGCACCTACGCGCACGTCCACCCCGAAAGTGGGGCGTTCGACCGGTTCCTCGAGTCGTTCGCGTAGAACACTCGGATGCGTTCTACCGAGCTACAATTCGGGCAGGGGAACCACCACGACGGGCCGATCGGCGTCGGTGAGGATCGAGGCGGCGGTCGAGCCGAGGCCGACGGGCGTGTCGGGTGCCCCGCTTCGTGCCCCAACGACGATCTCGTCCGCGTCGACATCCGCGGCAGTCTCGAGTATCGTTTCGGCCGGTTCGCCCTCGAGAACCTCCGTCTCGACGGTTCCGACGGTGGCAAGTCGGACGGGAGCGACGGTGAGCGCTTCCTCGCCGTCTCGCCTCGAGAGTTCGTCGGCGTCCGGTAAAACGACTGCTACGACCGTCACGGTATCCGCGTCCGTCGCGCGCTCGGCGAGGTAATCACAGGCCGCCGCCGTCGTGTGGACGGAGTCGGTTCCGACGAGATAGTGCATGCCTGATCGCAGGCGGGCGGGCCCAAAGAAGGTGTGGGACGCCGCCGATCGATCGGTCCGGTTCGATTCCCAGTACGCGACCACAAAGCAGCTTGTCCTATCCCAACCAAAATTGCTTTACGAGCAGCATCTGTTCCACCGGACGATGAAACCGATCGCGCTACCACACGACGCGAGGGCGGGGCCGACCAAATCGGAGGTGCGGGCCGTCCTCGCTTCGAAACTCGCGTTGGGACCCGAAGATCACTTCGTCGAGGTCGGCTCCTGTACGGGTGCCGTAACGATCGAAGCCGCACGGCGAGCCGGCCGAGTGACCGCCCTCGAGCGGAAGGCCGAACGGCTGGAGACGACCGAGAAGAACCTCGCGGCCAACGACGATCTCGCAGCCGACGTCACGCTTCGAAACGCGCAAGCGCCCGACGGACTCCCCGACGACGCCGACGCGCTCTTTCTCGGCGGGAGTCGGAACTTCGAGGGCGTCCTCGATCACGCCGTCGAGACGGGTGTCGACCGAATCGTAATGAACGTCTCCCGACTCGAGGTCGCCGGACGAGCGACCGAGGCGTTTCGCGAACGGGACATTCTCGAAGAGGTCGTCCAGTTTCAGGTGAGCCACGGCTACGAGCTCGCCGGTGCGACGAGTTTCGATTCGGACAATCCGGTCTACATGCTGGTCGGGAGCGCAGGCGAGAGTGATGGGAAACGCGAGCGCGATACTACCGACGAACCAGGCGCAGGGGGTGTCGAGACGTGACCCTCTACGGTGTCGGACTCGGCCCCGGCGAGTCCGACCTCGTGACCGTCCGCGGAAAGCGCGTCCTCGAGAACGCCGACGTCGTCTACTCACCCGGTCGTCTCTCCCGATCGGTCGCCCTCGAGCACGTTCCCGAGGAGAGGATCGGTGACCTCGAGTTCCCGATGACCAGAGACGAGGAGACGCTGCGAACCGCCTGGAAAGCGGCTGCAGCCGAGATCGCCCCGAACGCACGCGAGGGTGACGTCGCCTTCGTCACGCTCGGCGATCCGAACGTCTACTCGACGTTCGGCCATCTGCGTCGGACGCTCGAGGCCTTTCACCCGGACGTGGATCTCGAGATCGTCCCCGGCGTCAGCGCGGTGACGGCGTTCGCGACCGCCCTCGGCGTCGAAATCGAGGCGGGCGCGGGACTCTCGTTGCGGGAGGCCGCCGACGGAACGGCCCCCACGGGCCCTGACCGAATGATCCTGTTCAAGGTGACCGACGCGCCGGCGACCCACGAAGGACTCCTCGACGCGGGCTACGACGTGACCTACGGCCGCCGGCTGTTCATGGAACAGGGCGAGACGCTGGTGACCGACGATCCGTCCGAACTCGCAGACCGGGACTACTACACGCTCGCCTACGCCGAAAGGCGTGACCTCGAGGTCGAGTCGGCGACGGCAGTGTTCACGCAGGACGGGGATTCGGCGGTGGACCCGAACGACGACGAAAGCGCGAGCGACGACGAGCGAGAATGACCGACGAAACCGATCCACAGACGGCGATCGACGCACAGGGCGAGCGACGACGCGCGGACCTCGACGACCGCATCCGCGAGTACAGCGCGGGCGACGACCAGAAGGGGATTCCCTTCGTCGGCGCCGGCCCGGGCGATCCCGGACTCCTGACCGTCACTGGAACAGAACTGCTCGAGGACGCGGACCTCGTCGTTCACGCCGGCTCGCTGGTCAACAGCGAGGTGCTCGAGGCCTACTGCGACGACGCAGAACTCGTGAATTCGATCGGGAAGGACCTCGAGGAACTGATTCCGCTGATGCGAGATGCATACGAGGACGGCGACAGCGTCGTCCGACTCCACAGCGGCGATCCCGCGATCTACGGCGCGGCGCTCGAGCAGATGGACGCCTTAGAACACGAGGACGTGCCGACGTACCTCGTTCCCGGCGTCACGTCCGCGTTCGCCGCGAGCGCGTCGCTTCGAACGCAGCTCACGCTCAACGAAGTCGCCAATCACGTCGCGTTCACCCGGCCGCAGGGGAAGACCCTCAGCGCCGAGGAGGACCACATCTCCGAGTTCGTCGGGATGGGCGACGTCACGACCTGCATCTACCTCGGAACCCACGCCGTCGGCGAGACGATGGACCGACTGCTCGAGGACGGCCACGAGCCCGAGACGCCCGTCGCCGTCGTCTACCACGCCTCCTGGCCCGACGAGGACGTGATCGTCGGGACGATCGCGACGATCGGCGACCGACTCGCGGAGGCGGGCCACCGCGCCTCGGCGATGGTGATCGTCGGCGAGGCGGTGACCGGAGCAGGGTACGAGCGCTCGTTTCTCTACGGCGACTGGGCGACCCGCGGCTCACAGGACTGATATCCGCGAGTGACGGTGTGCGGTCGAGCCATCGTCCGGTGCTGATTCGTCACGAAACTGTTTTTCGGGCCGAACGAACCCGTCTGGGGTCCGGATCCGCCCTCCGAATTCGGATTCAGATCGTCTGCAAGTTCAAAAGGGATGACGGGGCCACTAGCGATATGATTGCTATCGCCGGGGCGAAAGGCGGGTGTGGCAAGTCTACGGTCACCCTCGGACTCGCCGAGGCGTTCGCCCGTGCGGACACGCCAGCGCTCGCGATCGACGCGGACAGACAGCTCCCGAACCTCCACGTGATGGTGGACCTCGACCGGACGCCGACGGTCGCCACCCTCGGGTCGGAGACCGACGTTCGAGAGCTCGCACAGCAACATCCTCGTGTCCCGAACGTCGGCATCGTTCCCGCACCGACGTCGGCACAGACGTTCGAGTACGGCTCGCTCGGAGAGTCTCTCGACGCCGATGGCGTACAGGTGCTGATCGACTGTCCCTCCGGCGCCGGGCCGGACGTCGTCGACCCGCTGTCGCAGGCCGCAGGCGTGATCGTTGTCACCACCCACACTGACCGGAGTCTCGAGGCCGCGGAGATGACCATCGAGATGGCTCGCCGGCTCGGTGTTCCCGTCTACGGCGCCGTCCTGAACCAGTGTTCGGAGGTTCCGGACCGTGCGACCCGCTGGGAGGGCGTTCCGCTGCTCGGGTGCGTTCCCGAACGTCCCTCGCCAGCGGAAGACGGCGAGGTCGACGACGCGTTCGACGACATCGTCGAGCGCCTCGTTACACAGTCTCCGACGGATCGAGCGTCCCCGGCGTACGCCGGGGATCGACTCCCGATCGGGACCACAGAAATCGATCACCGACTCGGCGGCGGGCTTCCACCGGGGTCCGTCGTCGCGCTCGTCGCCGATCCCGCGAGTCAGGCCGAACACGTCCTCTACCGGGCGACGGACGTCCGAGGGACGCTGTACCTCTCGACGGAACGCTCACGAAAGAGCGTTCGTCGGGCGATCGAGTCCTCCTCCGTCGGCTCGAGTCCGCCCACGATCAGACACGTCGCCGACGAGGGTGCGCTCGAAGAGATCGTCGATCTGATCGGGAAGCTTCCGAACTCGGCCAACCTGATCGTCGATTCGATCGACGACCTCGAGCGACGGGATCGATCCGCGTACGTCTCGTTTCTCGACGAACTCACCGAGCGGATCGCCGAAACCGGCGGGCTCGCGATCCTGCACTGTCTCGAGGAGATACCGAACCGATCGGCGACGCTTCGCGCCGCCGATGCGGTGTTCGAACTCGAGACCGTCGCACCCGGGATCGGCACCGACGTCGAACACTACCTGTCAGTGCCCAAGTACCGACCGGACGCCTCGTTCACCGAGACGATCGCACTCGAGTTCGGCGAGCGCAGCTCCGTCGGACCGATCGAATCCCCGCCGGAACCGGCGGACGGAGGGTGAGCGAATGGGCAACATTCCGTACGAGTCGTTGATCGGCATCGCGTACGGGTTGTTGACCGAGTTCGTCCCTGCACTGGTGGTCGGAGTCGGTGCCATCGGTGTCGGACTGGTCGGGGATCGATCGGTGTCCGTTCCCGTCTCCATCCTCGTCCCCATCGGCACTCTCGCCACGATTGCGGGTGCGATCGGGACCGGTGTCGCAATCGGTATCTTCGACCCGAACGCGGGACGCTCCGAGCTGACTCGACTCACGATGGCGTCGACCGTCGCGGGTTTGATCGGTGTCGTCGCGACGAGCCACGGCACTCAGATCGCTCGCGAGCTCCCACACGATCGGACGTTTCCGACAGTCAGAGGGCAGGCCCTCTCGGCCGATGCGGTCGACGCCGTCGACGCGATGGGGCAGGTGACGATCCGCCCGACCGGCGCGATTCGAGAGTTCGAGGGCTATCCACCGCTGTCACCCGAGTTACGAACCTCTCTCGAGGACGGCTCCTGGCGATTCCCGGCGGACCTCCAGCTCGTCGAACTAGAGCGACGGCTCGCACAGCGTCTCCGGACCGCGTACGATCTCTCGCAGGTCGACGTCTCCGTCGACGGCCGCGGGCGGGCGACGGTCACCGCCGCGCCGCCGGCCAAGGGGGTCGCGACGACGCTCTCGGAGGGAACGCGGGCCGTGACCGTTTCCGGACTCCTGCCGACCGGAATCGAGCGCGGCGATAGCGTCGCGATCAGCGCTCGGGGACGGGGTGTCCGCGGTGAGGTACTCGCGGTCGGCACCGAGAGCGACAGTCCTGGCCACGATAACGAGAACGAGAACAGGTTCGAGCGGGCGACCGACCGTCGCCACGCCCACACTGGCTTCGATGGTGGGGTCGGCCAGCTCACGGTCGCAGTCGAGACGGCCGACGCCGGAGCGCTGCTCGAGGCATCCACACACCGTCTCGTCGTGCTCCCGAGCGGTGACAACCACGAGTTCGAAGCCGCGACGCTTCTCGAGGACGCCGGCGAGCCCGTGACTGCAGTCGAGGTGGCTGACGGAGAGTCGATCGATCCCGCGGAGACGCTGGGCGTGTGCAGCGACGAGCAGTGGCAGTTCGCGCCCAACGAGGAAATCACGACGAGCGTAGACAGAGCCTTCGTCGTCGGTTCTCGGGAGGGAGCGAACGATGACTGAGATCGTCCCCGTCGACGTGCTCGAAAACGCCGCGATCGGCATCGTCGGCACTGGATCGCTGGCGGCGGTCGTCAGCCTGGTCGTCGCGAGTAGTTATCGCTGGACGACGACCCGGGCACCGCCGGCTGGTATGTCGGTGCTGACCGGACTCTCGGTGGTCGCCGGCTACCTGTCGTATACCGCATTCGTGACGGGAGCCGTCGTCGCGACCGTTCCACTCGACCATCAGGCCAGCGCCGGTTACGTACTCACGACGTTTCTGATCGCCGGTGCCGTCGCGGCGGCCGGCAGTCGGCTCGGTGATCGGATCGCTCGTCAGGTGTCCGGTCTCCCTCGGATCGACGCGGACGGCGAGGCGGGAACAGCCGTTCGATCGGCACGACTCGCCACCGCCGTCGGGTTGCCCGAGACGATCGAAGATGCGGACGGCTATCGATCGGTCGATCCGTCGGTCCGGCGGGCACTCGCCGGAGAGACCGTCAGGCTCCCGCACGGTCTCTCGAGGACGGAGCGACGAGACCGGATCGAACGTCACGTCGAAGGCGACTACGGCGTCGGAAACGCTGCCGTCACGATCGCCGAAGACGGCACCGTCGAACGCCTCGTCGTCGGCGACCGCTCGTCCGAGTTGGGGTCGATGCTCCCGCCGAAGACGGTCGGAATGGCGATCACCGCCGATCCGTCTCCGAACGCGAGCCTCGGCGACCCCGTCGAGATCTGGACGACCGGAGCGCAGAGCCGACTGGTCGCAACGGGGACACTACGGACGACTAGTGGATCGGTCGCCACCGTGGTCGTCGACGTCGATCACGTTTCGACGCTCTCGGCCGACGAACGCTACCGACTGGTCACCCGTCCCGACGAACAGACCGACGGCTACGAGTTCGCGTCGACGCTTCGGACGGCCGACGAGACGGTCGTCGCGATGACCGTCGATCCCGACGGACCGCTCGCCGGCGAGTTCGCCGGCTGGCTCCCGGGTCGGGTGCTCGTCGTCGACCGCGACGACGAGGTGCTCGCACTCCCCGCGGACAACGAGACGTTGCGAGCGGGTGACCGGCTCTGGCTGTTGGCACACCCGGCCGATTTGAGTCGTGTCGATCCCGGGCCAGATTCCGATACTGACGGCGAACGACACGCTCGAGTCGAATCAGACGTCGACGTGCGAACCCACCTTCAGTCACAATGAGACGAGGCCGATCACGATGGTGACAGTCGAGACGGAGGTCGAACGGACGAACGACGTCACCACGGTTCGGGTGGTGCTCACGAACACCCACTCGACACCGCAGACGGTTCGCTTGCAGACGACACTCGAGGGACCCGTCTGGCCGCCACAGCGCAACGGCGTCGTCGACCCGCGATGGGACGTCGACGACGGCGTCTGGGAGGCGACGATCCGACCGGGTCGAAGTCGTGGCGTCGGCTTCGCGAGTCCGGTCACGGACCCGGCCCCACAGGCCGACTCCCTCGTCGAAATCGCCTCGAGTGAGCGCCAGCGTCAGGACGAAGCCGACGACAGTCGACCGACCCCGATGGTACTCGCCGACCTCGACGACTGGTCGCCGACGAGCGAGGTGTTAGAGCGCGAGCCATGATCGTCGCCGTTGCAGGAGGGAAAGGCGGTGTCGGCAAGTCGACGACTGCGTGGAATCTGGGCCGCGAACTCGACGCGGTCGTCGTCGACGCCGATCTCGCGACGGCCGACCTGCCACCCGGCACCGGGCCGGACCTCCACGACGTCCTCGCGGGTCGTGTCGAACCGACCGACGCGGTCGAGGAGGTCGGCCCAGTTACACTACTGCCCTGCGGTCGGACGCTCTGCGGTGCGCGTGCGTCGAGACTCGAGGACCTCGGTCGAGTACTCGAGCGCGTCGAACGGACGTGGGGGCGCGTCGTCGTCGACTGTCCGGCGGGGCTCGCTCGTGACGTCGGCGTCGAACTCCAGAGTGCCGACCTCACGGTGCTCGTCACGACGCCCGACAGAGTAGCGATGGTCGACGCGGTTCGAACCGCAGAGCTCGCTCAGAAACTTCGAACTCCCGTCGCCGCCGCCGTCTTGAACAGAGCCGACCCCGAACGACACGGACCGATCGCCGACCGCTTCGGCCGGGCACTCGGCGTCGAGGTGACACTCGTCGAGAGGCAGGCGGCGGTCGCCGACGCGCAGGCGCGGTGGACGCCCGTTCGCGACCACGCAGCAGACGCGCAGGCGGTCGAGGCGTATCGGTCCGTCGCCGACCGTCTCGAGCGGGCCGACGAGCGACTGACCGGGCGACCCGACGCCGTCTGAGGTGTGAGGAAGGGGTGCAGAGAACGGAGTCGAACACGGGTGCGAACGTCGGAGTCGAACCGAGAGGGCGGACGGGTCTCCCGGGAGACCATCCACTACAGTTCCTGTACCCACGGCCAGAAGTCGTCCTGCAGGAACTCGATGTATCCCAGGATTCCGAGCGTGAGTGCGACGAGCAACGCGGCGATGACGGGGATACGGACGGCCCAGATCCAGGCGTCGCCGTATGGACCGAGGTCGCCGATCCCCAACTCGAGTTCCGTGATCGCGAGGTCGGAGCGACGCCAGCCGACGAGGACCGACAGGAGGAGACCGCCCAGAACCAGCAGGATCTGGTCTGCGAAGCCGTCGAAGAGATCGAGCAAGACGAGGTCGAGCGCTGACGGAATCCCGAGTACGAACAGCCCCCCACCGAGGGCGACCGTCGCGGGCACGCGACCGATCCCGCGTTCGTCGATCAGGTACGAGACGAGGACTTCGAGGAGACTGATCGCACTCGAGAGCGCGGCGACGGCGACGGTGGCGAAGAAGACCGCGCCGACGAGCCAGCCTAGCGTGAGATCACCGAAGGCGGCTGCGAGGGAGACGAAGATCGCACCCGGACCGGGGGCTGCGGGGTCGACGCCCGCGGTGAAGAGAACGGGGAAGACGATGAGGCCGACGATGAACGCGATCGCGGTGTCGAAGCCGATGATGATCGCGCTGTCGGTCGCAAGGTTGCGGTCTTCTTGCAGGTATGAAGCGTAGGTGAGCATCACCCCCATCCCCAACGAGAGCGTGAAGAAGGCCTGTCCGGCCGCGGCGGGAACGATACTCCGCCAGTCGTCGGCCAGCACCTCGAGGTCGGGTGCGAGGTAGTAGGTGTAGGCCTCGCCCGCCCCCTCGAGGGTGAACGCGTAGATCGCCATCCCGACCGCGATGACGATGATCGCAGGAACGAGGACCTTCACCGCGAGTTCGATGCCGCGTTCGACGCCGAAGGCGACGACCGTGACGACGACGGCCATGAAGAGCGCGTGCAAAAGGATGGCCTCGAGGCCGACAGCGAGGGAGACAAACTGGGCTTCGGCGGCCTCGACGTCGGCGAGATAGCCGTCCTGAAGGCCGAGAACGGCGTAGCGAATCGTCCAACCGGCGACGACGCTGTAGTACGAGAGGATGACGAAGCCGGTCACGACGAAGATCCAGCCGACGTACTCCCAGAGGCCCGTTCCGAGTTGCTTCAGTGCGCCGACGGGGTTTCGTTCGGTGTACCGACCGGCGACGAACTCGACGAGCATCGCGGGGAACCCGACGAGGACGATGAACAGCAGGTAGATCAACAGGAACGCGCCGCCGCCCTCCTGTCCGACCTGGAAGGGGAATCGCCAGACGTTACCGAGTCCGACCGCCGAGCCGACCGCGGCGAAGATGAATCCGAGACGCGTCGCCCACGATTCGCGGGGGCTATCTACGGAACTCATAGGGGTATTCCCACGGTGAGCGGGAAAAGGCTTCGCGAGAGCGAAGAGGACGAGCGGACGGCGGCCGACCGGACCGAGCTCGAGACCGACGGTCTCCGGCGATCGATCAGGTCGGATCGTAGAAGTCGACGCCGACGAACTCGAACTGCGCGCAGCCGGTTCGCCCGTCGGTAAGTCGAACGTCCCACCCATGGGCTTCGGCGATCACTTCGATGATCGGGATTCCAAACCCGGTTCCCTTCGCCGAGGTGGTATAGCCCGACTCGAACACCTGCTCGCGTTCGTCCGCAGAGATCCCCGGTCCGTCGTCTTCGACGTAGAACCCGAACCAGTCCTCGAGGGGTCCGATCCTGACCGTCGTGTTCGATCCGCCGTGGAGGGCAGCGTTCCGAAAGAGGTCCTCGAACAACTGGAGCAGACGGTCCTCGTCGCCGACGACGTAGAACTCCTGATCGAGTTCGAGCGAACCGGGTTCGGCCACGACGTGACACCAACACCGTCTCGTCACGGTCTCGGCCGAGACGGGTCCGGTTTCGTCGATCCACTGGCCGTGTTTGACCAGCGCCAGAGCAGTCGTAGCCGGTGACAGCTGTGGTGTCTACGGCGGGCGTGGGCCGAGTGAACGTGCATCGAGCCGGAGGTACATTTTTGTATACGACGTGTGTATTCGAAGCCGTGATTTCGGCCATCGCTGCTCACGACACTCGTTCTATGCGAACGCAGCGATAGCGCCGTCGACGGGAGGACTGCCACGGATACGCCGGTCATACGGCCCCGCTGTGGCGAGGAAACCCGGACTGGAATCGAACCCGACCGAACCGAACGGGTTCGACGGGACTCGATTCGCCTCGAGTTCTCGACTCCGACAGAGACAGACAGAGGTTCAGACACGCCCAGCGGTCTGCAACCACAGTACCGAACGACCGACCGAAAACCGGCGGGTTTTACGCCCGCCACCGAGACACAACGATCATGAGCCACGACGAGTTTCCGACGGACGAGCTCGCAGTCGTGACCTGTGGGTTGCCCTACGCCAACGGCGACCTCCACATCGGTCACCTGCGAGGGTACATCGGCGCGGACGCGTTCGCCCGCGCTTTACGAACACTTGGACAGCAGACGGCGTACGTCTGCGGCTCCGATATGCACGGCACACCGGTCGCCGTCAACGCCGAAGAACGAGGCGTCGACCCAGAGGAGTTCGCCCTCGAGTGGCACGAACAGTACGCGGAGACGTTCCCGAAGTTCGCCGTCGACTTCGACAACTACGGCCACACTCACGACGAGACGAACACCGAGTTGACCCGCGAGATCGTCCGCACGCTGGACGACGAGGGGTACATCTACGAGAAGGAGATTCAGGTCGCCTACGACCCTGCGGCCGACCAGTACCTCCCCGACCGGTACGTCGAGGGCACCTGTCCCTACTGCGGGGAGAAAGCTCGCGGGGACGAGTGCGACGAGGGCTGTCAGCGCCACTTAGAGCCCGGCGAGATCGAGAACCCGACGAGCGTCCGGACCGGCAACCCCGCGGAGTACCGCGAGCGCACGCACAAGTTCTTCCGCGTCTCCGAGTTCGCCGACTACCTCACCGAGTTCTTAGACGGCCTCGAGGGGACCTCGAACGCGCGCAATCAGCCCCGCCAGTGGATCGAGGACGGCCTTCAGGACTGGTGTATCACCCGCGACATGGACTGGGGGATCGACTATCCCGGGACGGAAGACGAGGACGGCGACGACCTCGTCCTCTACGTCTGGGTCGACGCGCCGATCGAGTACGTCTCGAGTACGAAACAGTACTCCGAGCGCGTCGGGAGCGACGAGTACGACTGGGAGCAAGTCTGGAAGGGTGACGGCGAGATCGTCCACGTCATCGGCCGGGACATCATCCAGCACCACACCATCTTCTGGCCCGCGATGCTCGAGGCAGCCGACTACAACGCCCCGCGGGGAGTTGCGGCGACGGGCTTCATCACGATCAATGGCAAGGGCCTCTCGACCAGTCGAAATCGCGCGATCTGGGCGAAAGAGTACCTCGCAGAAGGCTTTCACCCCGACTTGCTGCGATACTACCTGACGACGACCGGCGGCCTCCAACAGGACGTCGACTTCTCGTGGTCGGCCTTCCAGGAGAAAGTCAACGGCGAGCTGGTGGGGACGGTCGGCAACTTCCTCTACCGCAGCCTGCTGTTCGCCTACCGGAACTACGAGGGAACCCCCGAGGTCGAGGTCTCTGAGGAAGTCAGCGAACGCATCGAGGGTGCCATCGGCGAGGTTCGCGACAGCGTCAACGGCTACGACCTCCGTGGCGTCGGACAGGCCACGACCCGTCTCGCCCAGTTCGGCAACGAGTACATCCAGCGCAACGAGCCCTGGAAGCTCACCGACGACGATCCGGAGGCCGCCGCACAGGTCATCCGCGACTGTGTCCAGCTCGCGAAGGCCGTCGCCGTCCTCGGCGAACCGATCACGCCCGGCAAAGCCGAGGCGCTCTGGACGCAACTCGGCGAGGACGGCAGCGTCCACGACGCCCACATCGAGGACGCCCTCGAGACCCCGCCACGATACTTCGAAGAGCCGAGCGAACTGTTCGAAAAGATCGAAAACGACCGCGTCGACGAACTCGAGACGCAACTCGAGGCGCGGATCGAGGAGTCCGCGTCGGGGTCAGGGTCGGAATCGAGTACTGCGACGGACGAAACCGAAAGCGACGACACCGACGAGGGCCAATCCGAGTCTATGACAGACGAAGACGACGGTACGACTGCGAGTGCAGATGCGGACACCGACGACCTCGAACCGCTCCTCGAGGACCGCATCGGCTTCGACGACTTCCAGGACCTCGACATTCGCGTCGGGCAAATCGAGACGGCGGAGGGAATCGAGGGTGCAGACGACCTCGCACGCCTCGAGGTCGATATCGGGTTCGAAACGCGCCAGGTCGTCGCGGGCATCAAACAGCTTCACGATCTCGACGCGCTACCCGGGACGAAAGTCGTCCTGCTGGCGAACATGGAGCCCGCCGAACTGTTCGGTGTCGAATCTAACGGCATGGTCCTCGCAGCCGGTGAGGAAGCCGACCTGCTGACGACCCACGGCGACGCCGAACTCGGCGAGAAGGTGCGGTAATCACGGGAACAGGCCAGCGGCCAGCGGACGATGATCCGAGGGCCGTCTCTGCGGGCCTCTCGAGTCGTCGCTGTAACTGCCTCACAGATGTCTCGTTCGATCGATATTTTTTGGAATGAACCGTTCACGTTCGCATTCGTGCTTCCGAACGTGTAATCGGTTCAAAACCCACAAAGGCCGCTCCTGACCGATCGCAAGCAGATGCTGAGACCGTTCAAGGTCGGGCAGAACGAACGACGGTCAGGTAGTGTTATATCAAGTGAGTTTTTTATCCACACCAACTGAATGAGTTGGCAGCTGACGTCTCATCTCTTTCCACAAATTGCCGC
Organism: Natronoglomus mannanivorans; assembly: GCA_025517485.1. GTDB lineage: Archaea > Halobacteriota > Halobacteria > Halobacteriales > Natrialbaceae > Halomontanus > Halomontanus mannanivorans. Next base: position 212,440 of record JAOPKB010000005.1, read on the forward strand.
CGTGTTGGTGAGTCTCGTTCTCGCCGTCGTGATCTGGCGGGCACGGACCTCTCGAAGTTCGGTCGCACTGGGGATTACGGTGATCGGGATCGTCGGCTGGTCGACCGTCTACGCGCTCCAGATCGCGAGTACCGACCTCGAGACGAAACTCCTCTGGAACGATTTTCGCTTTCTGTTCGTGCTCGTCACCGTCGTCGGCTACGTCGTGTTCGCCGCCCGCTACACGTCGAACGATCGGTGGCTCCGACAACCGATTCCGGTCGCCATCGTCGTTCCCGCGGCGATAACCCTCGCACTGGTGTTCACGAACGACGCACACGGACTGGTCCGCGCCGGCGAACGACTCGAGACAGTCGGTGGGGCAGAGATCCTCGTGTTCGAGTACGGCCGCTGGTTCTGGGCCCACGTCGCGTACATTTACGTGCTGATGGCGGTCGCGATCGGATGGATCGTCCGCTTCGCCCGCCGGAACTGGACGATCTACCGCGATCAAGCGGCGATCATCGTCCTCGCCGCGATCGTTCCGTGGATCGGGAGCGTCCTCTACGTCTTCGGTGTCACGACCGTCGAGTACACCACGTTCGGACTCTCGATTTCGACGGTCGCCTTCGCGTGGGCGATGTATCGATACGACCTGCTCGATCTGGTCCCGATCGCCCGCGAGCGCGTCGTCGAGGAGATGCGCGACGGCGTGATCGTCCTCGATATCGAGGACAGGATCGTCGACTGCAACGAGGCAGCACTCCCGATTCTCACGGCAGACACCCAGTCAGACGCGCTCGGTTCCGACGTTCATACCCAGCTGGAAGCGACACCCCTGCCCGCTCGAGAGGAGTCGTGTCACGTCACGGACGGTTGCGGGGTCGACGAACCGGTCGGCGGTACCGACCACCCGAGTGGAGACGTCGCCACGGGCCCCGAGCGGGAACCTGCGCACACGACAGCGGCCGGTACTGACCGTGAACGCGTGGCTCCCGGAGAAATCGACGAGAGAGACACGATGCTCGACTTGGAAACGGGACTCGAGTCCGTCGTCGACGACGAGTTCGAAACGGTCGTCGGGACGCCACTGGACGCGCTGTTCGCCCGCGACCGCCGCGAGTCGTGTGCAACCGAGGTGACGTGTCCGGTCGACGGCGAGCGCCGCCACTACGTCCTCTTGCTCTCCCCGTTCCACGACGACAGCGGGAAACTGACCGGTCGGCTCGTCGTCGCAGAGGACGTGACCGCGATGCGACGTCGCGAACGCAAACTCGAGCACGCCCGGTCGGTACTCGAGCGGCGCACCCGCCAATTAGAGATGCGAAACCGGGAGCAAGCAACCCTCATCGAGAACCTCCCTGGTGTCGTCTACCGGTACAGTGGGCTGGAGAGCGACCGTGAACGCGGCCGTGGATCCGAACGTGAGGACAGGTCTGACCCCGAAAGTGAAGTCGAACACGATTCCGACCACGGTGACTGGCGCGAGACCGAGTCGGTCACGTTCGTCAGCAGCGGTGCCGACGAATTGACGGGGTACAGTGCCCGCGAGTTCGAGTCGGGCGACGTCTCCTTGCAGTCGATCGTCTATCCCGACGACCGGGAGACGACGACACAACAGAAACAGCTGGCCATCGACGAGGGGACTCGCTTCGACGTTACCTACCGCGTCGTCACGAACGACGAAACCCAGCGGTGGGTTCGAGACATCGGTGAGGGAGTCTACGACGAACACGGCAACCTCGAGTTCGTCGAGGGGTTCATCCTCGACGTCACCGGGAACAAACGGCGCGAACAGTTACAGGTTCTCACGCGCGTCTTGCGCCACAACATCCGCAACGAGATGAACGTGATCTCGGGTCGGATCGACCTCGCGATCCAAGACGCACAACCGGCGGTCAGAGAGCACCTCGAGGTCGTCGAACGGGTCGCACATCGGGTCACACGGCTCGGAACGAAAGCGCGGGATATCCAGCAGTTGCTCGACTCCGACGGCGCACCCGATATCGAGCGCCTCGACGTCACCCGGACGGTCGAACAGGCGGTCGCGAAACTCGTCGACGAGCACCCAGACGACGTCTCCGTCGAGACGAACGTTCCGTCCGAACTCGAGATATACGGCAACGAACTGCTGGGGACGGCGGTGTACGAACTCCTCGAGAACGCCGTCGTCCACACCGGGACTGCCGTGTATCCGACCCAGATCACCGTCACGATCCGCTCGACGACGACCGAACGGGCGGAGATCCGGATCGAGGACGACGGTCCGGGGATCCCCGAGTCGGAACTCGAGGCCCTGAACGGCCGGATGGAGTCACCGCTGGTCCACGGCAGTGGGCTCGGGCTCTGGGTCGTCCGCTGGATCGTCGACGCCTACGGCGACCTCGAGATCTCGAGCGACGAGGGGGGAACGACGGCGAGTATTCGACTGCGGCGTGTCGAGGACGGAGCGGTCACGCCCTGACTGCGTTCGGACGGTTCTCCAGTGGGTAGCAATTGCGCTAGACGGCCACGAGAGACGACTCCAGCTCAGATATCGTCGGTGAGCTGTGCGAACTCGTCGGTATCGGCGATCTCCATCGTCTGGGCTGTGAGATCGTGTCGTCGAAGCGTGAGCGCCGCCTTGAACGCTGCGTCACTGTCGGGGACCTCGAACGTGATGAGAAAGTCGTGTTGGCCCAGAACCGCGTACGAATCGACGAGTTCGGCTTCGTGGTCTTCGAACTCGGTCCGAATCTCTCCCCAGATCGCTGCCAGTTCCTGTGCGTTCTGTACGTCACGGTCGCCCGCATCGACGAGTGAGGCGTACGTTGGCATGCGCTGGTGTACACTATGCCCATAGAAAACCCTTGGCGTGGCAAATCGACCGTCGCGTGAGCGGCCGGGCACAGCGAGGGCCGGTCGGGTCGTTCCATCCGTCACTATAACGGTCCGACGCATCCATATCCGAGTATGGACTTCACGCTCTCTCCCGAGCAAACCCAGATCCGAGAGATGGTCGCCGAGTTCGTCGACGAGGAGATCGTCCCCGTCGCGGGCGAGATCGACCACGAAGACGAGTTTCCCCGCGATCTCGTGAGCGAGATGGCCGATCTCGGCCTCATGGGAATGCCCTTCCCCGAGGAGTACGGCGGTGCCGGCCTCGACTACCACTCCTACGCACTCGGCCTCGAGGAGATCTCCCGGGGCTCGGGCGGCCTAGGAACGGTCGTCGCCGCGCACATCTCGCTGGCGGGGAACATGATCTACGAGTTCGGCGACGAAGACCAGAAAGAAGAGTACCTGACGCCCCTCGCGGAGGGAGCGGACATCGGCGCGTTCGCCCTCTCGGAAGCGGGTGCGGGCAGCGACGTCCCCGCCATGGAGACGACCGCGACGCTCGAGGACGGCGAGTACGTGGTCGACGGCGGCAAACTCTGGATCTCGAACGGCTCCGTCGCGGACACGGTGATCCTCTTCGCGAAGACCGACCCCGAGGCGGGTAACAGGGGCATCTCGTCGTTTATCGTCCGCCCCGAGGAGGACGACGGCTTCTACGTGGAAGGAACCGAGGAGAAACTCGGCGACAAGGGCTGTCCGACTGCCGAGTTGCGGTTCGACGGCCTCCGACTCCCCGAGGAGCGCCGCCTCGGCGACGAGGGACGGGGGTTCGTCCAGGCGCTCAAGACGCTCAACGGCGGCCGGATCACCATCGCCGCCCGGGGCGTCGGCATCGCTCGTGCGGCCTTCGAGGAGGCTCGAGCGTACGCCGGCGAGCGCGAGCAGTTCGGCCAGCCCATCGGCGAGTTCCAGTCGATCAAACACAAGCTGGCGGACATGGACACCAAGATCCAGGCCGCGAAGCTGCTCATGCACAAGGCCGCGGACAACAAGATCCGCGGCGAAGACTACATCAAGGAGGCCGCACAGGCCAAACTCTACGCCAGCGAGGTCTCTCGAGAGGTCGCCAACGAGGGCATCCAGATCCACGGCGGCTACGGCTACACGAAGGACTTCCCCGCCGAGCGGTTCTACCGCGACGCCAAACTCAACGAGATCTACGAGGGGACGAGCGAGGTCCTGCGGAATACGATTGGGGATCAGTTGCTCGAGTGACCGCTCGACGATCGGATACTCCAGTGGCCGGTCGACGTAACCGTACCAGAAGATTACTGTCCGTCTCACGATAGCAAAAACCATGACTGGCGATTCAGCGGCGGCGGAGGTCGGGGTGCTCACCGACGTCGACGTACGGGGGATGGTCGCGACGCTTCAGCCGGAGTGGTCCGTCGATGCCATCGAACGCAGTCCTCACGGGACCGATTTCGTCGCCATGCTCTCTGTACGGCCATCCGCTGGCGACCGCGCGCGGGACGTCGTTCTCAAAGCGACGACGGCGGACTTCGTCGCCCCGACGATCGCCCGCTCGGAACCCAGATTTCTCGAGCTGGTCAGTCGAGAGACGTCGATCCCCGTCCCCGACGTCTTCGGGTACTGTGACTACCACGAGGAGTATCCCGCGCCCTTCTACCTGATTGAACACGTCGAGGGCGAAAACTACGAGAATCGGTCGGGCGATCTCTCGCCTCTGGGACGCGAGCGGGTCCTCCGAGAGGCCGGGCGGAACCTCGCGGAGTTGCACGAGCTTGGTCCGATACCCAGTGTCGGTCGCGTCGGCGTCCACGACGGTGACCTCGCAGTTCTGGACACCGACGACCACCCGCGACACGACGACTTCCGCGACTGGTTGCTGGCCGACTGCGAGGAGACGCTCGACGCGATCGCCGACGGGGGATGGTTCCCCGAACTCGCCGACGACGCCGATCGGTTCGCGGACCTCGTCCCCGACCTCCGTGCGTTCCTCCGTGACTCCGTTCCGCGTCTTCCGGAACCCGATCCACCGAGGTACTGCCACTGGGATTACCGGTACGGTAATCTGCTTCTCGAGCCGGAGACTGGCCGAACGCGGGCGGTGCTCGACTGGGCGAACCTGCTGGCAGGCGATCCAGTCTACAATCTCGCGAAGGCGGAATTCCACCTCCTGAAACCCGTCGTCGGTAACGATATTCGAACCGCAACGCTTCGCGATATCTTCCTGACGGCGTACGCCGATGCGCGGACCGACTGGTCGCTCGACAGAACCGCGCGTGAACGGCTGGTCCTGTATCGACTTCCCTGTCGCGTCGACGCGATGGCCTGCCTCCCTCTATGGTATCGAGACGCCACGCCGGAAGAACGCGACGACCGCGCCGCCGAACTCCGACGATTCGCCGCACGGTATGTCTGACTACGGTTCCGCCCCACGATGGGAGCCACGACCGGCGATACGACGGGAGTCAGTCGCCGGTGATACGCTGGGTGTTCGGAGATGATGATCCTGAGAGTCGTGGGTCGATCAGGTGGACGTCGCAGACTCGCTTTCGTCTGCGCCCTCGCTCTCTTCCCCTCTCTCACTCTCGTCTTCGTCCTCGCCCTCGCCCTCGAGTTTGAGACACTCCCCCATCCACGCGTAGTGCTCGCGCACCCGCCGCTCGCCCGCCTCCGTGAGCGCGTACACGTCGTGAATTCCCTCGGTCCGCTTCTCGACGAATCCCGTGTCTACGAGCGCCGACAGCGTACCGTAGAAGGCCTTCGGCTCGATCCGATCGTCGTAGTGAGACTCGAGTCTGGACTTCAACTGCTGGCCGTGGAGTTCGGGATCGGCCGCGAGGAGCACGCAGATGTCCCGCCGCCGGCCGCTCTGGAGCCACTTCGTCATGGGCGTCGGTAGTGGCCGGGCGGTCTCGAGTATTGTGGTTTCGACGGACGTCGGGTCAGGACTCCTCGAGCCGTCGGCGAACCGACGACCCGAGGACGGCGACGAGGCCGCCGATCGACGAGACCGTGAGGGCGAGCGGAACCCCGACTTCGACGGTCGCACCGGGTCCGTTCGGGTGCAGTTCGTGCTGAAAGAGAAACCACAGGCGGTCGGGGTCGCCGATCACGAGATTCCCGGAGCCGAACGCGAGCGAACCGAGCACGGCGACGAACAGGGTGACGACGATCGTGCCGAACGTTCCCACGGATCCGTACAAAAATGTCGCGACCGCGTTGGCGGACTCCAGGCGAATCGCTCGCTCCGCCGGGGAGCCGTAGACGCCGAACCCGGCCCGGCCGTCGGGCAGTTCCGTCACGCGAACGCTCGAGGAGTACTGCAAGAGCAGCGCGGCCATCCAGCAGTCGCCGATCGAACCGGCGGCGTTGGCCGCCAGAACGACGAGTACCAACGTGGAGTCGGTGACTACCAGCGCGAGGAGGCCGCCAAGCGAGATGACGACCAGCGGTGCGAGCAAGACGACGAGCATCTGATTACGGGTGTAGTTCGCCCCCTCGCTTCTGGCGTAGGCGTAGGGCAGGACGAAGTAGGCGATGCCGACACCGTACTCCGCCCGAGTACCGTAGCGGCCCATACACACGCCGTGGATCAATTCGTGGACGAGGACGACGATGCCGACCACCGCTGCGACGACGGCGATCGTGGTTGCCATCTCGAGAGGCGTCGAAACCGTCACGGTGATCGGTTGCAGGGAAGCGCCGGTCAGAAGCGTGTACATCGCCCCGAAAACCGACGCACAGAGAACCAATCCGATCGTCGAGACGATCGTCCACTGCACCGCGACGAGCCGAGTGAGCCGAAACGTCTCGAGCAGGCGCTGGTCGTCCATCGACACCCCGTCCGCCCCTGCTCGTCGCACAATCTGTACTCGCGAATCCGGGAGCAAAGTGATATCGATCCGGAGGCTGACAGAAGAGAATCCACCAAAGCCGACTGGAATCGACCCGTCGCACAGGAACCGATACTTTGGCTTTCCTCGGACCGAACGCTCGAGTATGACCGACACCGACGCCGATACTGACGGTGCCGATTCCGATCGCGGCCTCGAGACCGGCACCGACGCCAACGCTGACACTGACACCGACAGCAACCGCGCCGAGACGGACACCGTCACGGCGACGTACACGGAAACCGACGCGGAACGGCTCCTCGCGTTCGATCGGGACGGCCGAACTGCGGCGATCGCCCAGAACCTCGACGGCTACGCGATGCTCAAAGTGCGACCGACCGCCGACGGCGACGAACTCGAGCGCTACTACGGCTTCGATATGGCGCTCGACCACGTCGGTGAGTTACTGGCGGTCTCGCCACACGAGTTGCCGATCCCCGACGCGGCCGACGATATGGGGATGTAAGTCGCCACCAGCGACCATCGTGCGACGATTCGATAGCGGCGGCCGTGGAACGATCTCTCGAGTCCCATGCGGACTCACGATTCGGAGAACCACACAACAGTTATATCGACGTGTCCGCAGGTAGCAGACGATATGGATACATTCGACGGGTATCGTCGACCTGACGGTCGGATCGGTATCCGAAACATCGTCGCCGTCGTACCGCTCTCGGTCGCGGTCAGTGCCGTCGCGACGCGGATCGCACGTGAGGGGCCAGAACGGGCTCACGCGACGCCACATCAGCTGTCCGCGGACGCTCCGGATGCGACGCTCGAGCAGACGAGACGCGTTCTCGAGGGCGTCGCGACGAACCCGAACGTGGCGGGCGCCGTGCTCGTCGAGCTGGGGACCGAGCGGGTCGACGGTGAAGGGATCGCCGACGCCGTCGCCGCGGCCGGACGACCGGTCGAAATACTGTCGGTCCGCGAGTGCGGTGGGACCGCCGCGGCGGTCGAAACGGGCGTCGAACTCGTCGACGACCTCGCCGCGGAGACGGCCGATGCCCGCCGCGAGTCGGCGGATGTCTCCGAACTGGTTCTGGGCGTCGAGTGCGGCGGCAGCGACGCGACCAGCGGGCTGGCGGCGAACCCCTCGGTCGGGAACGCCTGCGACCGACTCGTCGACGCCGGCGGCACCGCGACGTTCAGCGAGACGCCGGAGTTCATCGGCGCCGAGCACATCCTCGCGGAACGCTGTGCCGACAGCGAGGTCCGCGAGAAACTGCTCGCGTACGTCGACCGGCGAGAGGCGACGGCCGAACTGATGGGTGCGGACCTCCGGGGTGCCCAGCCCAGTCCCGGCAATCAGGAGGGTGGCCTGACCACCATCGAGGAGAAGAGCCTCGGCGCCATCTCGAAAGGTGGCACGACGCCCGTACAGGATATCGTTCCCTACGGGTCGGACCTCCCCGTCGGCGGCGGGCTCGTCCTGATGGATACGCCCGGTTACGACATCGAGAGCGTCACCGGAAAGGTCGCCGGCGGTGCACAGCTCGTGATCTTCACCACCGGGCGCGGGAGTACGACCGGCAACCCGATCGCCCCCGTCATCAAGGTCTGTGGCAACCCCCAGACCTGGGATCGGATGGCGTCGAACATGGACGTCAACGCCAGCACAATCGTCACGGGCGACGACCTCGAGGACGTCGGCGAGCGGATCTACGAGACCGTCCTCGAGACGGCCAGCGGCCGGCCGACGGCGGCCGAAGTGCGCGGACTCCGGGAGTTCGCGATCAACGAACTCCAGCCCAACGAACTGGGGTACTTCGACGGCGAGGGAGATGGCGAGACGGTCGGTTCCGAGGAGGTGAGCCGGTCGTGACGGAATCCGAAACGGGTGCCGAGGCCGAGACAGCGGCCAGTGCCGACACCGACACCGAAACTGAGGCAACTGGAACCCGACGGCCCTCGGTCGAACTCGACGAGAGCGATACGGTCGTTACGGTCCTCGAGGATGCCGAGGCTGGCGACGTCGTCACGGATAGCGAACTCGAGGTGACCGAAGCGGTACCGTTCGGTCACAAGGTCGCGCTCACGGCCCACGACCCCGGCGACGAGGTCAGAAAGTACGGCGAGGTCATCGGCGTCGCGACCGAACCGATCGAGCCCGGCGAGTGGGTTCACACGCACAACTGTGACAGTGCCCGCGGGAAAGCGGAGGGGCGGCGATGAGCGAGAGTCAGAGCGAGCGGCGGAGTCGGAGTCGGGGTGAGAGCGAGAACGCACGCGAAGGCGAAACTGAAGCACACACTGCACGCGAGACGGCGGCCGACGAAGGCAATCGCCGTGGAATCCGGGACAACGTCCTGATACTGCCTTCGGTCGTCTGCTCGCATACGGTCGCCGAACAAATCGCCGACGCAGTCGAGGGCTGTGTCGCCACCCCGCACGACAACGGCTGCGGACAGATCGGTCGCGACAACGACCTGACCGAGCGGACGCTGATCGCGATGGGTGCACACCCGAACGTCGCGGGAACCGTCGTCGTCGGGCTCGGTTGCGAGCACGTCCAGAGCGACACCGTCGCCGACGCGCTCGAGGATCGAGGCGTTCCGGTCCGCGAACTCTCGATTCAGGGCGTCGGCGGGACGGAAGCCTGTATCGAACGCGGAATCGAGGCCGCAGAAGAGCTTCGGGCTGGAGAGAGCGTCGAGACCAGTGACATCAATCTCACTGACCTCACTATCGGCATCGTCAGCACGGATCTGGAGGACCCCACGGTCGAGACCGCCGATCCGCTCGTCGGCGAGTTCGCCGATCGAGTGCTGGCGGCCGGCGGTCGGGTCGTCGCCGCCGGCACGGAGCGAGTCAGTGCTCACCCCGAAGACGCAAGAGAGCGAATCGACGCGGATCTCGACGAGCTGCTGGCCGCCGCCCGGAGCGGACCGGCGAGAGCACCTCGCGTTCGCAGACAGGTCGGCGAGCGATCCTTCGAGGCGGCGACCAGAGCGTGGGGCGATGCACCCGTCGACGAACTACTCGAGTACGGCGAATCGCCCCGCGCCGACACCGGACTCGCGCTCGTCGATTCCTCCTCGCGATTCGAGGAAGCGGCGACCGCGCTCGTCGCCGCCGGCGCGCACCTGATCGTCCACGTGACCGGCGACGGCATCCCGACCGGTCATCCGATCGCACCCGTCGTCAAAGTCAGTGCGACCGAACGGACACTCGAGGCGGTCGGCGCGGATATCGACGTCGACGCGCGAACGGCGTCCGTCGACGACCTCGCAGAGTACGTGCAGTCGGTCGCCAACGGGACACCCTGTCGAGCGGAAGTCCACGGCGTCACCTCGTTCGCCATCGAGCGCGCCGGGCCGTCGATGTAGTCCTCGGAACCCGTATCACGACCGCATCGTCGAGTCGACGATTCGAGCTTCCCGTCGAGGGCAGCGGACCTGGCCACCGGGCTGGCGAGCGCTCACCGAATGCCACTGCTCGAGTGTGATTTCGGCGGTCCAAGACAACGCAGCGGCGAGAACCGACGACTCAGGCTTCTCGGACCGAATGCTCGAGCGTTCCCACACCTTCGACCTCGAGTTCGACGGTGTCGCCGTCCTCGAGGGGGCCAACGCCGGCTGGCGTCCCCGTCGAGATCAGGTCGCCCGGCTCGAGCGTCATGTAGGTGGTAATCTCTTCGATCAGTTCGGGCAGCGAGAAGATCCACTCCGATCGCGAGGACGATTGTCGGGTCTCGCCGTTGACGCGGAGTTCGACGGACGCGTCTTCCGGGACTTCGTCCGGGGTAGCGACGACGGGGCCGACGGGGGCGGAGTTGTCGAAGGCCTTGCCGCGGATCCAGTTCTGTTCGATCTCCTGGTCGTCCCGGTTGGAGATGTCGTTGAGGCAGGTAAAGCCCTCCACGACGGACATCGCGTCCTCGGCGTCGACGTCCCGGCACTGCTCGCCGATGACGATCGCGATCTCGGCTTCGAAGTCGACGCGCTCTTTGCCGGCAGGCAGCGTGACGGTGTCGCCGTGGCTCGAGAGGGTGTTCGGCGGCTTCAAGAACAGGAGCGGCCGGTCCGGAATCTCCATGTTCGACTCGGCGGCGTGGTCGGCGTAGTTCAAGCCGACGCAGACGATCTTGCTCGGTTCCGTCGGAGCCAGGACGTCGATCGCTTCGTCGGTCGGTTCGTAGGTGTCGGAGCCGAAGATGATGCCATCGTCGGTCCACTCTCCCTGACGGACAGTTCCTGCGGGGTCACGAAATCGGACACGGCGCATGGCCTGTGCGACGACCGCCGCGGACAAAACGCTTGTTGTAAGGGTTTCTCGAGTGTGAGACACGATCCTCTCGTTCGTCCGTTCTTGTTGGTCCGTTCCCGTTCCCGTTCCTGTTCCTGCTCTTTCTCTCGTTCTCACGTACCAGATCGGAACGTTGTCTCGTGTCACGAGCGCTGGTAGAGAGGAAGTAGTCGAGAAATGCGCGATCGAACGAAGTACGTCGGGGACGAAGATCGGTCGCTTCTGTACCCCGTCGTGGTCCAGACAGAACCCGTATTCCCATCAGCTGTCTCACCCAGCGGTCCGGAATCGTTCGAACGGGAAAAACCGAACGACTGCAGTGAGGAGGTTTATTACGGCTCCGTCTGGTTGTCGTGGTATGGATCCGACAATTACCCGTATCGAGAGTCGCGAGTTTCGATATCCACTCGAGGACGTCGGAACGGACGCGAACGGTTTCAATCTCGTCTACGAGCCGGGGGAGACCACTTGGCGGAAACTCTTCGGCATCAAAGTCCACACCGACACCGGCGTGACCGGCGAGTACGTCGGCGGGAATTCGCCGGGCGCCGCCCAGCTCAACATGTTCGCCGACTACCTCATCGGCAAGAACCCATTTGAACGCGAAAAACACTGGAGCGAGATCAAACGCGCCCTCCGCAAGTACGACCGCATGGGCATCGGCCCCGTCGACATCGCCCTCTGGGACTTCGCCGGCAAGTACTACGACGCACCGATTCACGAATTGCTCGGGACCTACCGAACGAAGATTCCCGCCTACGCCTCGACCTATCACGGCGACGAAAACGGCGGCCTCGATTCAGCGGAGGCTTTCGCCGACTTCGGTGAACAGTGTCTCGAGATGGGGTACACGGGCTACAAGATCCACGGCTGGGGCGGCGGCGACGACAGCCGCAACATCCAGCGCGAGATCGACTCCGTCCACGCCGTCGGCGAACGCGTCGGCGACGAAATGGACCTCATGTTCGACCCCGCCTGCGAGTACGAAACCTTCGCCGACGCACTGAAAGTCGGGAAAGCCCTCGACGAACAGAACTTCTTCTGGTACGAAGACCCCTACCGCGACGGCGGCATCTCCCAGCACGGCCACAAGAAACTCGGCGACCACCTCGAGACGCCCATTTTGCAGACCGAGCACGTCCGCGGCTTGGAGCCCCACGCGGACTTCATCGCCAACGGCGCGACGGACTTCGTCCGCGCCGATCCCGAGTACGACGCGGGAATTACGGGCGCGATGAAGGTCGTCCGCACCGCCGAGGCGTTCGGATTGGACGTCGAGTTCCACGCGCCGGGGCCGGCCCAGCGCCAGTGTATTGCAGCGACGCGCAACACGAACTACTACGAACTCGCCCTGGTCCACCCCGAGTGTCAGAACACCCAGCCGCCGGTCTACGAGGGCGACTACTCCGATATGATCGACACCATTGACGACGAGGGCCGAATCGAAGTCCCCGACGGCCCCGGCCTCGGCGTCGAGTACGACTGGGACTACATCGAAGACAATCAGACCGGTTCGGTCCACGTCTACGAATAACAGATAATTGAACGATATATGACGTATACTGCAGGAATCATCGGAACTGGAGGCATCGCAGGAATGGGCATCCTCGGCATGCACGACGAGGAGGACATCGGACGCAAGAAGATCGAAGCCAGCCACGCCGGCGGCTACGACGCTCAGGAAGAGATCGACCTCGTCGCCGTCGCCGACGTCGACGAGGAGAAACTCGAGCGCTTCGGGACGGCGTGGGAGATTCCCGAAGAGCGACGGTACGTCGGCCACGAGGCGATGCTCGCGGCCGAGGATCTCGACGTGATCTCGGTCTGTACGCCGTCGTACCTCCACCACGAGCACGTCATCGACGCCGCCCGGTCGGCGGCCGAGCCGTCGGTGATCTGGTGTGAGAAACCCATCGCCTCGCAGGTGACCGCCGCCGAGGAGATGATCCGCGTCTGTGAGGAGACCGGGACGGAACTGGTCGTCAACCACTCCTTTCGGTTCACGGACAAACTCCAGCAGTTGCGCACGCTGATCCAGGAGGAGAACCTGCTCGGGGAGATCCAGTCGGTGAGCACGCAGTTCCGCATGGAACTGCTTCGTAACTCGACGCACCTACTCGACACGCTCGTCTACCTGCTCGACGCACGCGCCGAGACCGTCGCCGGCCACATCACAGGCGAAAACGAGGCCGTCGACAGCCTCGAGGCGGGCCAGCAGGTCGACGATTCGGGCGGCGGCGGCTTCGTCGTGATGGACGACGGCTCGTTCGTCACCATCGACTGTACCCTGCCGCGGGAGACCTCCTCGATGACGTTCAACATCATCGGCTCGAAAGGTAAACTCTATATGAACAACGACGACGGCGAGTGGCGCTACTGGCGACTCGAGGACGGTGACCACATCGAAGAGTCGCTACCGGGAATCGAGGGCGCGTGGACCTGGGAGGACGATTACCAGCGGGCGTTCGCCAACGCCGCCAGCCACATCGTCGACGTGCTCGCGGGTGAGGCCGAAAACGGTTCGACCGGTCAGGAGGCGATCCGTTCGCTCGAGATTATCATTGCCCTCTACCTCTCGCACAACACAGGCGGACAGGTCGAGATTCCGCTCGCACGGCCGTTGCGCGACGTGACCGTGACCTCCTGGTAGGCCAAGCCAGCAGACTGTCTCGGTTACCGGTCGCCGGCGATTGTTCGCACAATCATTCTCGTCTTCGAAAGCTGGCACGCATTTCTCAAGGATCGATATCGGACAAACATGAACGATATATGTCCACAAAGTTGTCGAACTTCGATCATTGTTACAGGATCGAGACGCAGTAGACACACCCCGGAGTGCCGCTGTATGAGTCTGTGAGAGAGGCTCTGTTGCCGACTTCCGCCCCATATGGTCGAGACAACGGAACGAAGTAGAGTGAGATATTCCAGACTCCATCAAAAGTATTATATGCTGAATGTGTGTCACCGATCACTAAGTGCGTCGCACGCAGATGGGTTCGGTCGGCGTCGAACCCAGTTGAGCTGCTCGAGACGAAGACATGCTCCGGGTTTCGCCGCAACTCTTTTCGTCCACTCTCGATCGTCTCGTCGATTCCGTTCGTGTCTGGTGCGCTCACGTGGTACGTCCAACCTGGTGTGTCCCGTGCTGTCCGAATCGGTCCGTGTGATCTCGACCGAACGTCATCGTACTCTCTCGTCTCGACGCCCGTTTCGGATGGATACCCAGTCGGATCCATACAGCGGCACTCCGGGGTCTGTGTCCCCCCGATACAGCGGCAACGAGGGGTGCGTATTACGTCTTTCAGACCCGTATACTGCAGTATAGATCACATACAGCGGCACTCCGGGGTGTACAATTACAATTCGCAAGCAAAACGGGGGTGAGCAGAACGAAGTGAGTCCATACAGCGGCACTCCGGGGTCGTCTGCCGCGCTTACAGCGGCAACGTGGGGTCGAGAGGATCTGATACAGCGGCACTCCGGGGGAAGATACCCGTGTGAGAGCCCATCTCTCTCGAGAATCACACCATATACAGCGGCACTCCGGTTCCGAACGCTTAAGAGACAGTGCGACAGAGGGTCGGAGGACTACGATGTCGGATTCGATCGACTACTTCGGGAGCGGGGACGAAATCTTCCAGAACAAGGAGCTCCTGCAGGTGAGCCACCTTCCCGATAGCGACCGCATCATCGGTCGTCAGACCGAACTCACGAACCTCGCGAACGCGATCAAACCGGCGACGCGAGGCAACACGCCGAACAACGTCCTGGTGTACGGCAAGACGGGAACCGGGAAATCACTGTGCTCGAAGTTCATCACCCAGCAGGCCACCGAACGCGCGTCGACCAACGACGTCACGGTCGGCGTCGCGTACGTCGACTGTCTGCAGGATTCCACGGAGACGCAGGCCATCCAGTCCGTCGGCCACCAATTGAACGAGCCCGCCGAAACCGACGTCACGATTCCCCACTCCGGGCTCAGTACCTCCGAGTACTACCGTCGCCTCTGGAACATCGTCGACGACCGCTACGACGTCGCGCTGGTGATCCTCGACGAAGTCGACAAGATCGAGTCCGACGACATCCTGATGTGCTCGAGGATGCGGTCATTCCGCGTGTGGCTGCGCTCTCGGCGCGCGAACACGGCGACGCGCGAAAGGCGATCGACATCTTCCGATTCGCCGGGGAAATCGCCGAAGAGGAGGGTGAGTCGACGGTGACCGAAGCCTGCGTCGACCAGGCACACGAACGCGAGGAGACGAGTCGACTCGCCGAACTCATCAGCAAGAGTCCGAGCCACGCGAAGATGGTCCTTCAGGCGATGGCATTTCTCGCCCAACAGTCCGACGAGGAGGGGATTCCGTCGACCGATATCTACGAGATGTACAAGAACGTCTGCGAACAGGAGGGTTCCGAGCACCTGAAACTCCGTCGTGTCCGCGACATCCTCTCTGAACTCGAGTTCCTCTCGATCATCGATCAGGAACGCAAGTGGGCCGGCAAGGGGAAGGGCAACTACATGGAGAACCGATTGATCGACGACCCGAAGGTCATCATCGCGGCGTGTAACGAGACGGAACGGTAGGCATTCGACCGCCGATTTCGACTTCGACGTACTCGAGCGGTCGTGGCTACCGAACCTGGCCCAGTACGGCACCGTTCGCCGACCCGTCCTCCAGCAGAGTCCACGGTCGCCAGCTTATCCCGTTCAGCGTGAAACCGCCGGTGCTAAATACGCCGAGTCGAACGTTCACCTAGATACCGTGGCACCGTCAGATACCGCCCGACGACTCGGGACACGGACGCGTTTTTCGGGGTTGCTCGCAGCGACTGCGGTCGGCGTCTACCTGCTCTTGATCGTCGGTGCCACTACCTCGCTCACCGACGCGGCGGCGGCCTGTTCGACGTGGCCGACCTGTCACACTCCCATCGATCCGCTGAGCCAGACCGAACTCGCGATCGCGTGGGGGCATCGCTTGGCGGCCGTCGTCGTCGGTCTCCTGGTCGCCGCCTCGACCGTCGCAGCACTCGTCCTCGGAACGTCGACACGCGTCCGCTTCGCGCTCGTCGGCGCACTCGGCCTCTACGTCGTGCAGGTCGCCGTCGGCGCGTTGACAGCGACGAACGGACCGGCAGCAATCGTTCCCGGGCTCCACCTCACTCTCGGCATCACCATCTTCAGTGCGATCGTCCTCGCACTCGCCTGGGACCTCGAGCTCACGACCGGTGCCGAGGACGAAACCGACATGCTCGAGCGCTCGCCGGAACCGATCGAGGGAACGATCGATGACGAGTCCGGCACGTCGGCTCCACGAACGCTTCCCTCCAGTCTGCTGGCTCGCACACGGCTCACCGCGTTCGCCTACTTCAAGATGATGAAGCCACGCCTCATGTGGCTGCTCTGTCTCGTCGCCGCCGCTGGAATGGCGCTGGCGGCAGGCCCCTCGCTCGACGCTCAGACGATCGTCGCCACTCTCGGCGGCGGCGTCCTCGCAATCGGTGCTTCGGGGACGTTCAATCACGTCTTAGAGCGCGACGTCGACCAGCGAATGTCCCGCACCGCCGACCGACCGCTCGCGACCGAGTTGATCCCGGTCCGAAACGCGGTGATCTTCGGGCTCTTTCTCACCGCGGCCTCGATGACCGCGTTCCTGACGATCAACGCACTGG
Source organism: Natronoglomus mannanivorans (assembly GCA_025517485.1). GTDB lineage: Archaea > Halobacteriota > Halobacteria > Halobacteriales > Natrialbaceae > Halomontanus > Halomontanus mannanivorans. The sequence continues at coordinate 229,080 of JAOPKB010000005.1, forward strand.
CTGCAGCGCTCGGGTTGGCGGCGATCCTCTTTTACAGCGTCGTCTACACGCTGTTGCTCAAACCGAACACGGTCCAGAACACCGTTCTCGGCGGAGCGGCGGGGGCGCTGCCCGCGCTCATCGGCTGGGCCGCCGTGACCAACGAGATCGGCCTCCCAGCGCTGGCGCTGGCGGGCGTCATCTTCCTCTGGACGCCGGCGCACTTCTACAACCTCGCGCTGGCCTATCAGGACGACTACGCCCGCGGCGGCTTCCCCATGATGCCCGTCGTCCGCGGCGAGACGGTTACCCGAAAACACATCGTCTACTACATCGGCGCGACGCTGCTGGGAACGATCGCCCTCGCCTGGATTACCGACCTCGGCACGCTCTACGCCGGCACCGTCGTCGTCTTCGGCGGGATCTTCCTCTGGGCGGCCGTGCAACTCCACTTCGAGCAGACCGAAGCCGCCGCCTTCCGGTCGTTCCACGCCTCGAACGCCTTCTTGGGTGCGGTGCTCGTCGCGGTGTTAGTCGACGCGCTCGTGCTGTGAGCGGTGATCGTCGACCCGGTGTTCGGGGACGGAGCTGAAAACAGAGACAAAATCGGCCTGTCGACGACTCGAGTACGGTGTTCGCCGACCTCGTCTACGCGTCGGATTCGCCCTGCCGAGCCTCCTCGATCCGTACGAACTGCTCCTCGGAGAGGTCGAGTTCGACGCTGCCTACGTTGTCCGCGAGCTGGTCGGTCGTCCGGGCGCCGACGATCGGAACACAGGTGAAGTCGTCTTGCTCCATGAGCCAGCGCAGGGACACCTGCGCCGGCGTCGCCTCGAGTTCGTCGGCGACGGACTCGACGGCTGCGAGGACGTCCCAGGCGGTCTCGTCGACGTACCAGTCGCCGAAGGTATCGTTGAGGCTACCACGGGAGCCGTCGGGCGCCTCGACTTTGCTCGGATCGTCCTCGTCGATGCGCTCGTACTTGCCGGTGAGAAAGCCGCCCTGCAGCGGTGAGTACGGACAGACGGCGAGGTCCTGATCGCCACAGACGTCGAGGTAGTCTGCGACCTCGTCGTACGTGACCGCGTTGACCATCGGCTGGGTGACGTCGAAGCGCTCGAGGCCGTCGACGTCGCTGGTCCACAGCGCCTTCGTCAACTGCCAGGCGGCCATGCTCGAGGCGCCGAGGTAGTTGACTTTCCCCTCCTCGACGAGGTCGGTGAGCGTGCGCATGGTCTCTCGGATCGGCGTGTCCTCGTCCCAGCGGTGGATGTAGTAGAGGTCGATATAGTCGGTGCCGAGCCGGTCGAGGGTCCCTTCGATCTGGGCGCGGATGTGCTTGCGGCCGAGTCCGGAGTCGTTGGGTCCGGGTTCGCCCCAGCCGTTGAAGGGAAAGTAGACCTTCGAGGCGATGACGACGTCCTCGCGGTCGTGGTCTGCGAGCCACTCGCCGATGTACTCCTCGCTGGTGCCGTTGGGATCGCCGTAGACGTTGGCGGTGTCGATGAAGTTGATGCCGTGGTCCCAGCAGGCGTCGAGGAGTTCGTGGGCCTCCTCGCGGTCGGTCTCGACGACGCCGCCCGACTCCTTGGCGAAGCGCCAGGTGCCAAAGCAGAGTCTCGAGACCGTCGTTCCCGTGCTTCCGAGGGTGGTGTACTCCATGTGTGCGGGTTCCATTCGGCGGGGAAAAACGCCTGCGGAAGCGGCGAAGTGGACGGTCGAACCGTCGTGAATCGGTCCCGGTCCGTCCACGAACACCCATCGTTTATCGCTTCGTTCTCGAGGCCTACACCGTCCTCCCGTGAGAGACATCGGTTCCGTCGTTGGAGAGGCGCGTTCACCCTATTCTCACTCGAGCGTCCAGATATCCGGAAGTAGGTCCATGCGTCCGCCGAACAACAACCCGACGCCGAGCAGCATCGACCCGATGAACGCGACGAGGAGCACGGGTCGGCCCGCCGGGCCGAGCGCCAAAATGACCGCGGTTCCGACCCACACGAGCCACCCCAGCGCCTCCCAGGGCCGACCGGCGTGGAGTCGCCACAGCGACAGCGAGAGGACGAACCCGCCCAGCGCGGCCGCGACGATGACACCCTCGAGAAATCTGGTCGCGATCACGAGGCCGGCGAATCCGACGACCGCTGCGTAGTCGAGCGTGTCCATTGCCATCTCTATCTGCCTCTACTGCCCCTCTCGAAAGGCGATTGGAAAAACGAGTCGGTTCTCGGCTCTCGATTCTCAGTTATCGATTTTCGGCTCTCAGTCCTCGGCCCCTCGAGTCGCCTCGCACTCAGTCGTTCGTCGCCACCGCCGCGCTCGCCGGCTTGGCGAGTCGGTCGACGTCGGCGACGAACGACTCGAGCATCGCTCGCGTCACGTGGGGCATACAGACGATCCGAAGCTCGCCCGACCCCGTCCGAGAGATCCGCCAGCCCTCCTCACGCAGATCGTAGAACAGACGTTCGGGGATCGAGACGGCGACCAGCGGCAGTTCGGGGTCGACGACGTCGTACCCACGCTGGGCGAAGGCGTCGGCCAGCCACTCGGCGTTTCGCTGGGAGCGGACGTACTGCGTCCGGTAGCCGTCCGGCCACAGCTCTCGGAGCGCGGCGACCGCGCTCGCGACGCCGGCACCCGACCGCGTGCCGGTGAGCGTCGCCTGCGAAGTCGACTCGAGGTAGGGCGTGTCGATCGCGAGCGTGTCGAGCAGCGACTCCTCGCGAACGAGCAGTCCGCCGGCGGGGACCGCCGCCTGTCCCATCTTGTGCGGGTCGACGGTCATCGTGTCGACCGGCGCGTGATCGAACCGCCACTCGTGGTCGGTAAACGGAAGGACGAACCCGCCCCAGGCGGCGTCGACGTGGAGCAAGGCGTCGACCTCGCGGGCGATTTCCCCCAGTTCCGGAATCGGGTCGACGCGGCCGTACTCGGTCGTCCCCGCGACGCCGACGACCAGCGCGGTGTTCTCGTCGACGCACTCGCGGACGGCCTCGAGGTCGGCTCGCAACTCGTCGTCGACCGGGACGATCCGCAACTCGATGCCGAGGACGTCCGCGGCCTTCTGGAAACTGAAGTGACCCGACTCGGGCATGACGACGTTCGCCGACTCTCGTCCTGTGCGGTCGCGGGCGATGCGGACCGCCTGAATGTTCGCCTCCGTACCGCCGCTCGCGACGTAGCCCGTCGGGTCGTCGAGTCCGACGAGGTCGCCGAGTCGGGAGACGGCTTCCTCCTCGAGGTCGGCGACGGTCGGGTAGGTTGCGGGATCACCGGGATTCGTCGCGAGAAACCGTTCGGCCGCCTCGCGCGCTGCCGGGTGGGGCTCCGTACACATCGAGGAGAGGACCCGGTCGAACGCCTGCGGCTCGGCCTGCATATCACGTCAATGGGCGCTCAGCGGTTTAGTGGTTGTGTTCTTTCGCAGGAAGAACCGTGAGAAATCGACCGTGAACCTGTCTGGTGGCTTCGATTCGTTCTCGTTCGATCCCTGCGTCCGGATCCAGCCCGATCCGCGCGCGACATTTACGACTGGGTTCAGAGCCGAAAATCTACTCGAGACGACGACTTCGGTATCGATCAAAACGAGGACGCCGAAATTCGTTCTAGATCCGAGTTAAGTACGCTTGAGTGATAGACAATTCGTCTAAATTCGAGACAATCGTCGAAATCGTTATATACAATTTCCGGATACCTCTCGCTCGCATGGTCGATCGATCGAGACGGACGTTCGTTGCAACGACTCGTGCCGGAGGACTCACCGTCCTCGTCGCGGGGCGGAGCGACGACACGGACGATCTCACTGAAATAGAAGGAGATGGTTTCGAAGACGATACTGGGGGTGATCCGAACCAATCACTGTAACTGAGACGACCGTTACACCCTGTTGCTCACCAGACACCACTGTCAACACCGTCTGGAGTTTTTATACTCGTCCTCGCGTCTCGATTCGTCGAGACGGCTCGCGTCTTTTCCAAACTGAGGCTGGTTCTCACGAAACGGTCTCGGAACGAGGACGATCCGTCCATCGTTCCGAAATCGATAGTGATCCTCGTGAGAGAGACGACCAATGCGATTCCGGACGAACTGGCGGTATCGGTTCGTCTCTGTTCCGTCAGTTCCGCTCGAGATCGTCGAGTACGGTCTCGAATTCCTGATCGTCGGTTCGGTCGGGTCTTCGTTCGTCGGCCTCGTACAACCTGTCGAGTCGGTGCTCGAACTCCGCTTCCGAGAGTTCCCCGGTCGCGTATCGTTGTTTGAGGACCTCGATTGGATCGTCCGTGTCAGTATCGGTGCCGGTGTCGTCGGTTCTGTCGTGTCCGTCGACCGATCCGTTGGCGATCGGTCTTCCGTAGTCCGCCGCAGACTCGATCTGATCGATCGCAGCGAGGTAGATCGGCCAGAGAACGACGACCGTAAGGAGGCTGGAGAGGAGCGCGATCGTGGCGAAGAGGGCGGTCCCGATCGCCCAGGAAAGACCCGACGCGACGACGAAGACGACGACGCTCGCCCAGAGGAAAAATCCGGCGGCAGAACCCGAGACGAGTGCGAACAGGAGACGACCACCGGCGCCGTTGGGCGTGTACTGCTCGAGCAGCCGATGCAGGTCGGTCGTCAGCGACGAGTGAGATCGAGGTGGCCCGGCCATACCAGTAGTCGGTCCCGATGACTATTCAATCTGACTGAACTATCTCTCAAAAGTACTGTTCTTCGATCCGACATCTCGGGCGAGTCCGAACCGGAGGAGTGGGGCGCTGCGTCGGTCGTGAGGATCGGAACCCGAAAACCGAAATCGGCCTTCCTCGTCCTATCGAACCGAGTCGAGCAACAACTTCTGTTCGACTCGTTTGACTTCGTGTTGGACGTCACGGACGGCGTCGATGTTCGCGGAGATCGAACTCACGCCTTCGTCGACGAGGAACTGGACCATCTCGGGCTTGGATCCCGCCTGTCCGCAGATACTGGTGTCGACGTCGTGTTCCCGGCAGGTCTCGATTACGTCGCCGATCAATCGAAGGACGGCGGGGTGGAGTTCGTCGAACCGGTCGGCGACGTGCTCGTTGTTCCGGTCGACGGCGAGGGTGTACTGGGTGAGGTCGTTCGTCCCGAAGGAGGCGAAGTCGATCCCCGACTGCGCTAACTCCTCGATTCCCAGCGCCGACGCAGGCGTCTCGACCATCACGCCCCACGTCCGCTTGTCGGGGTCGATTCCCGCTTCCCGGAGGTGGCGCTTCGCCCGGTGGACGTCCTCGGCGTCGGTCACGAGCGGGAACATGATTTCGACGTTGTCGTAGCCCATGTCGTACAACCGGCGAAACGCCGAGAGTTCGTGGGCGAACACGTCGGGTTTATCGAGGCTGCGACGGATCCCACGGTAGCCGAGCATCGGATTGTGTTCCTCCGGTTCGTCCGCGCCGCCCTCGAGCTGGCGGAACTCGTCGGTCGGCGCGTCGAGCGTTCGCACACGGACGGGACGGGGGTAGAACTCGTCGGCGACGGTTCGGATCCCGTCGACGAGTTCGGAGACGTACGCGTCGACGCCCTCTTCCTCGATGAACGCCTCCGGCGTCCTGTTCAACGAGAGGATCATGTGCTCGATCCGCAGGAGGCCGACGCCATCAGCGCCCGTCGCAGCCGCCCGCTGTGCGGCCTCGGGGATGGAGACGTTCACCTTGACCTCGGTCGCTGTCATCGGCTTGACCGGCGACTGCGGACGGACCTCTTCGACGGGTTCGCGCTGGTCGTCCGCGCCGTCGTCACCCTCGACGATCGAGCCTCGGTCACCGTCGATCGTGACGACCTGGCCGTCCTCTAAGACGCTCGTCGCGTTCGTCGTGCCGACGACAGCGGGGACGCCGAGCTCCCGGGAGACGATCGCGGCGTGGCTGGTCATGCCGCCCTCGTCGGTGATGATCCCCGAGGCGCGTTTCATCGCGGGCACCATGTCGGGCATCGTCATCTCGGTGACGATGATGTCGCCCTCGCCGACCTTGTCGAGTTCGTCGAGTTTCGTGACGATCCGGGCGGCGCCGGTCGCCGTCCCCGGACTCGAGCCGAGGCCGTCGGTGAGTCGGTCGCCGGAGTCGTTTCCGCTTCCAGTGGTCCGCTGTGGGTCCGTCTGTCCTCCGCCAGTACCAGTAGTCTGGACGCTCCCGCTTCCGTCGGTGACGCTCTTGCTCTTACGTTGGCTCTGAACCTCTGTCCCGCCACCACAGACTCGCTCGGTCACGTCCGATTCGACGGACTCGAGTGGCTCGTCGGCCGACGCCGTCGACTCGCTGATCGTCGTGATCGGCCGTGACTGGAGCATGAAGTCCTCGCCGTCGGCCATCGCCCACTCGACGTCCTGGGGCGTCTCGTAGTGGTCTTCGACCCGTTCGCCGAGTTCGATCAGGCGAACGAGTTCGTCGTCGGAGAGTACGCGTTCGGTGCGTTTTTCCTCCGAGACCTCGCGTTCGACCGTCTCGCCGCTCTCACTTTTGACGTGCATCAGCTTCTTGTCGGCGACGGTGACGTCGACGGATCGATCCTCGCGGTCGATCACGTAGTTGTCCGGCGAGACCGCACCGGAGACCACGGCTTCGCCCAGTCCCCACGCGGCCTCGACGATCATCGTCGGGTCGCCGGTCGAGGGATGGCTCGTGAACATGACACCCGACTTCTCGGCGTCGACCATCCGCTGGACGACGACCGCGATGTTCACCAGTTCGTGATCGAAGCCCTGCTCCTGACGGTAGTAGATCGCCCGCTGAGTGAACAGCGAGGCCCAACACTCCCGAACGCGCTCTAAGAGGTCGTCTCCGGTCACGTTCAGGAACGTCTCCTGTTGGCCAGCGAAGGAGGCGTCGGGGAGGTCCTCGGCCGTCGCCGACGAGCGGACGGCGACGAACGCCTCTGCCTCTTCCTCGCCCATCTGTCGATAGGTGCCGAGAATCTCCGCCCGAAGGTCCTCGGGAAACGGCGTCTCGAGGATGAGTTCCTGGGCCCGGTCGGCCGCCGTCGCGAGGGCGCTCGAGTCGTCGACGTCGACGTCGACGGCCTCGAACAACTCCTCGTCGATGCCGGCTGCTTCGATGAACGAACGATAGGTATCCGCAGTGACGACGAACCCGGGCGGCACCGGGAGTCCGGCTCCCGTCAATTCGCCCAGGGATGCACCTTTACCGCCGACGGCCTCGAGATCGGTGGCGTCGATCTCGTCCAGCCAGAGTACTGCCATCTGTATCGGTGGTAACCACGGTCTGGGTAATGAAGTTTGTGAATAAATCTGACAACAAACAACTCCAGAGTGAGTGAACGTTTTCCTGACTTCGAGACAGTATGACACACAAATGATTGTCCCGTGCCATATAAATTCGTTCGTGACGATGCCCCGTGCGTCCGGGCGTGTCGCAGCGAGGCGTGTCGATACGAATCGGGTTACAGCCGAGGTTGTCGAAGCACTCGACGACCGCCTCTCGGAACTGCACACCGAACTCGAGGAGACGCGTCGAACCGCCCAGAAACTCGAGCGTACCGAGTCTACGGCGTCGTTCGACGAGGGTGTGGTGTCCAAGTCTGAGGCAGAGACTGAATCGCAGACGCCTCGGAGGAAATCGAGTTCGGCAGCCGCTCCGAAGACGTCATCCACGACGGCTGCGAACCGTCCGAGCGCGTCCACGGAGCCAGCGGATCCGCTGGACCCCTCTGAGTCACCAGCATCGCCCGATCGCGATTGACCGTCAGGCCTCGAGAATCTCGTCTTCCTCTGTATCGGGAACGACCATCGTTCCTTCGAGCGTGGTGAGCGCACGACCGCCGACGCGAACCGCACCGTCCTCGAGACGCACGCGAACGATTCCCGGACGGTCGACGTAGTGGCCCTGCTCGAGTCGTACCTCCTCGGGGAATTCGTCGAAGGCACCGAACCGATCGAGGTACGCAGCGACGGCGCCGCTCGCGGTCCCGGTAACCGGGTCCTCGGGGACGCCCGCACCCGGCGCGAAGAACCGGCCGTGGAGCGTCGAGTCGGCCTCGAGAGCGTCGAAGGTGAAGAGGTAGATTCCGATCGCGTCGAGGTCGTCCGTGATCGCCTCGATGGCCGATAGGTCGGGGTCGGCGCTCCCGACGTCCGAGAGGTACGTGATCGGCGCCATCACCGCCGGCGCGCCGGTCGAGGAGACCGCGAGCGGCAGGTCGGCGCTGGCGCCTTCCAGCGCCGCCGCGTCGACGCCGAGCGCGTCCGCGAGTCGGTCGTACTCGAGTTCGACCTCTCGGATCTGGGGGCTCTCCTGGCTCATCCAGACCGTGCCGTCGGCGGAGACGGTGATCTCGAGGGTGCCGACGTTCGTCTCGAGCGTGGTGGTTCCCGTCTCGACCGCGCCGTCCTCGTGGAGGTGGGCGAACGCGGCGATCGTCGCGTGACCACAGAGGTCGATCTCCTGAGTGGGGGTGAAGTATCGGATTCGGCGGTCAGCGTCGCTGTCGGTGTCGTTCTCGAAAAGAAACGCGGTCTCGCTGACGGCCATCTCGCGAGCGATGGCCTGCAGCTGGTCGTCCGCGAGTCCCGTCGCGTCGGGAACGACACCAGCGGGGTTCCCCGCCAGCGGTTCCGTCGTGAACGCGTCGAGTTGTCGAACACGGACCGTCTCCCTGTCTCCGTTCATATCTCCGCCTCGGGAGGGCGGCCCATCAATCCACCGCAGTGGGGATGCTGTCGTCGCGGTCTCGATATCGAAAGAGTGAATCGACCTCTCCCCTCGAGACTCGAGACGCCCGCCGTCGATCGATCCGTCAGTCGTCCGCCTTCGGGTACTCCCGTTCGAGGTCGACGCCGTCGAGATCTGCCACCGGGGAGACGGCGCTGGTGTCGTGGGTACCGACCGGCGGTCGGTTCACCTCGGCGGCGGACGAGGACTCGAGGTCGGTCTCCCGTTTCAGTTCCTTCAACTCGCCGTCGTCGCTGGCTTCGCGGGCGTCCTGGTCGATCCGCATCGAACAGAACTCGACGCCACACATCGAACAGAAACGCGCCTCCTTGTAGTTGTCGCCGGGCAGCGTCTGATCGTGGAACGACCGGGCGCGTTCGGGGTCGAGTGCGAGTTCGAACTGCTCAGTCCAGTCGAAGGCGTACCGGGCCTCCGAGAGCGCGTCGTCCCAGTCTCGAGCGCCGGGCATGCCGTTGGCGACGTCGCCGGCGTGGGCAGCGATGCGGTAGGCGGCGAGTCCGTCGCGGACGTCTTGTTTCTCGGGGAGGCCGAGGTGCTCTTTTGGGGTGACATAACAGAGCATCGCGGCACCCTCCTGAGCGGCCATGGCGGCGCCGATCGCGCTGGTGATGTGGTCGTAGCCGGGTGCGATGTCGGTGACCAGCGGGCCGAGGACGTAGAACGGCGCGCCGTCACAGACCTCCTGCTGGCGCTCGACGTTCTCTGCGATCCGATCCATCGGAACGTGGCCCGGTCCCTCGACCATGACCTGCACGCCGTGGTCCCAGCCGATCCTCGTCAACTCGCCGAGCGTGTCCAACTCGGCGTACTGCGCGTCGTCACAGGCGTCGGCGATACAGCCCGGCCGCAGGCTATCGCCGAGGCTGAAGGTCACGTCGTGCTCGGCGAAGATCTCACATATTTCGTCGTAGACCTGAAACAGCGGGTTCTGCTCGCCGTGGGCTTCCATCCACTTCGCCATGATCGACCCACCACGAGAGACGATCCCCGTCTTCCGGTCCTCGGTGAGCGCGAGGTGCTCGAGTAAGATCCCGGCGTGGATCGTCATGTAGTCGATACCCTGCTCGGCTTGCTTTTCGATAACCTCGAGGAGCACGTCCGTCGTGAGGTCCTCGGGGCTCCCCGCGCGCTTGACCGCCTCGTACAGCGGAACCGTCCCGATCGGTACCGGCGAGTGCGCGACGTTGGCCTCGCGGATCCGGTCGAGGTCGCTTCCCGTTCCGAGGTCCATCACCGTGTCCGCGCCGTGATGGACCGCCGTGTGGAGTTTCTCGAGTTCCTCCTCGAGGTCGCTCGTGGTCTCGCTGTTACCGATGTTGGCGTTGACCTTCGTCGAGAACTCGCGGCCGATGATCATCGGATCGAGGGCGTCGTGGTGGACGTTCGCCGGGATCACGGCCTGTCCGTCGGCGACCTGATCGCGGACGAACTCGGGGTCACAGTTCTCTCGGTGCGCGATCCGCTCCATCGCGGAGGTAATCGTGCCGTCGCGAGCCGCCTGTAGCTGGGTCCTGGTCATTGATCACTAGGTGATACCACGAGCTAATAAACTTCGTGACTCCGGTCGGCTCGAGACCGAATCGATTTGTCCCTTCACTCGAACGTTCGACTGTGTCTTCCGGTGACCTCTCGAAGGAGGAACTCGAACGCACGGCCGGCCAGACGTGGTTCGTCGGCGGCATCTTTCTCGGCCTCGGCGCCGCACCCGTCGTCGGCCTCGTCGTCTACGCGATCGCTCGACTCTTCTTCACTCACTCGCTCGCCGCCTTGCTGGTCCTCACCGGCGCACTCCTGAGTTTCGCGCTCGGTCTGACGTACGTGGCGCTCGCGCGGACGCTCGAGGACGAGTGAGAGTGAGACTGCCCGTCTGAAATTCAGAGACTGGAATCGTCCACGATGGGGAGTGTGAACTACCCCACCCTACTCGCTCGCCACGACTGCCGTGGCTCGCTCGTTGAGG
>JAOPKB010000006.1 GCA_025517485.1 Natronoglomus mannanivorans
CGAGAGCGGCAGTGCTCTCTGGTGGGTTCGTTTCGTTCGGGGAGCGCGAGCGCTCTTCGAGCACTCATTTCATAAATACGGTCTCGTTCGCGATTCAACGTTCGCCGTCCGAAGTTCGTCGAATCGACACGAAGGGGGATTCCATCCCACAGGGCAGTTGTACTGCTCGTCGAGACCGACTCACTGTTTCGAACCGTTCGTCGAGAGACGTTTAGTCCGTTCGTGACGTACGTAAGGGGACGATCCGTCGTGAACTGTTTCAAAGTCGGTCCCACGAATTGCTGACTGTCGACGTGTGATTCGTCGATACCGAACGGTTGATTTGGCAATTCTATCGAGATGATTTGCATATCAATCAGAGAATTGCCGTATACTTCAGTGTAGCAGCGTGAGCGGGCTGTTTTAGCCGTACGGGGCGGTGAGTGACAATTTATACTGGTCTCGTTCTGTGATCGAATTGATGGCTGTCGTACGAGACGATCCGGTGTTATCGTACGTTTTGTGAGAGTCGTACTGAATCATTTGACTCGCCTGTTTTGTAACGATCACCGACATCGTGACGTACATCGATTGTCGGACGACGACCTGGATGGTTCCGAAGATGCCCGAGGCCCAACGGTCTGACTGATTCTGATCGACTGAAAGGTAGACTCGAGCTCTCGGTATCGATATCGAACTGAGTTACACGTCTGCCTATTCGAATATCTACCACTTCTTTGTCTATGTCAAACATCAAAAACTGATGGTAACCTATTCCGTCTATTATCGCACTGGTCACACGTTCACTGTGTGGGTAGCATGTAACTCGCGACGGGTGTGGTGAGTACGCTCTCGAGGAGCCCACTGAAAAGAACTGTCGCGAGTGAGAGAACGACATACGTCGTGAGAAGTACGGCTGTCAGGATCAGTGCGACGAATACGTAGTCGACGGTTCGGTCCTGGACGATGACCGAGTGACGGCCGATATCGAAGACTGAGTATCCGAACTCGTGTGTCTCGAGCTCTTCGGGTGTAAGGCGAGGTTCGATTCGCATCGTCACTGATCCCGTCGACCGCTCACGTTCGTTTCGGACTGTCGTCGTTTCTGAACCGTCATTCGAACGTTCGGTCGTATGAAGGAGAGATACCTATAGTTACTGGCTAGTTGTTCGAATGTCGCCAGAGTAACTACAGTCCCAATTGGGACTCTAGCAATAGCTGAAACTGTTCACACACTGACCGTACAGTCCACGATTCTCGCTCACGGTGCTTGCCGGTTACCGTTCGTCTCTTCGTGGTTCTCGCTCGGTTCACTCGCTCCGAACCGTATTGCAGTCGTGCGAACAGGTGCGCAGTGACGGCCGATGGCTACTATCGTTGCACGATGATCGTCTCGCAACCGTGCGATCGGGTCTGCAGAGACGTTCGGGGGCGACTCTCGTTCCCACGGAACACGTACCCCGATGACGTATTTCAGCTGTTTCCGGATCGCTAATTTTGGAGTGATCCCTAACTGGGATGTTCGTTGTTGTCTCGTGAAACGGAGACGTTCGACCGTTGTGGGCCCACCGGGGATACTTCGCCGCCAGACGTCCACAATCTATGATGTTGATTACGTTCGTAGGTATGTAATGCGTATGTTCTCGCAAGCGGACTAAATCCCTGATTGCTGTGCAACGACTCTCTGGGTAGGAATGATGGTTAGGGTGGGCCGGATTCGATCGGTCCTCTTCGACGTTGATTCGTTCGAGCGTATTCGAAAATTCTGCATTTCGAGATTGCTGTTCTGCTGTGCATTCGGTTCACTGCGTTATACGACACAAAGACCGTCATTCCGCTACCCGTTACGCTCGAGCTCGTAGCGTTACAGAACGGGGAACGATACGCCACTGCCGGACAGGATCGCCCGCTTTTCGGCCTGTACTCTCTTTCACCGATAGTAGCCATTGAGGGTCAGTCGCCGCGTTCGAAAATGAGAGATCGTGTGTCCATTTCGAACGAACCGCCTACTGGATGGAGAGTCCGGCTACCGTCGCCGGTGGGAGTTCGACCGAGAGCGTCCCGTCGTTGTCGACCGAAACCTCGAGGTCCTCGGCGGTGAACTCGTCTGCGTTGTCGGCGGTGACCGCCGTGTCCGGTTCGTTGTCCGCGAACAGGAGGTTCGCGTCGATCGCGTCGGCGTCCGGCGTCGTCCCCTCGAGGTTGATCTCGACGGTGTGGTCGTCGAGACAGTCGAGGTTGGTGACGGTGACGTACGTCTCATCGTCGGTCGTCGACGCGGAGGCACCGACGAACGGGAGTTCGCGGTCGTCGTCGAGTTCGCGAGCGGGTGTGTCGACCGACGTCTGAACGGCCTCGTTGCCCTTGTGTGGGGCGTACAAGTCGAAGACGTGGTAGGTTGGACGCGCCCAGGCGTCGTCGGCATCGGTTTCGACGAGACACTGGAGGACGTTGACGGTCTGTGCGATGTTGGTCATCGTCACGACGTCGCTGTGGTGGTTGAAGATGTCGAGGACGGCCGCTGCGGAGAGTGCGTCGAGAACGTTCCCCGGCTGTTCGAGTCCGTTGTCGGCCGTCGCTTCGGTGTGCCAGGCGCCCCACTCGTCGATGATGACGCCGATGTCGCGGGTCGTCGCGACCGCGTTGATCGCGGCGGCGATCTTCTCGATGTGTGTCTCCATCTCGAGGGCGTCGGCGAGGAAGCGGTCGTACTTGTCCTCGTCGGCTTCTTCGACGGACATCGTACGGCCGTAGTAGTGGTGGAGCGTGAGGTGGTCCAGTGGGAAGTCACTGCCCCAGGAGGAGCCGCCGATCTCCTCCATGAAGCGGCGGTTCCACTCGTGGCCCTCGAAGCCACAGGCGATGAGCTCGAGTTCGTGGTCGAGCATCAGGTTGTCCATGGTGCCGACGTAGGTCGCGAATCGGCGGTACTCTCGGGCGTACTGTTCGGGCGTCATCTGTCCGCCACAGCCCCAGTTTTCGTTGCCCAGGCCCCAGTATTTCACGCCGTAGGGCTCTTCGTGGCCGTTCTCTCTGCGTCGGTCTGCGAGTTCGGTGTCTCCGTCGTAGTTACAGTACTCGACCCAGTCGGCGGCTTCCTGCGGGTCGCCCGAGCCGACGTTGGCAGCGAGGTACGGCTCCGTGCCGATACGTTCGCAGAGTTGGAGGAACTCGTCGGTTCCGAAGGCGTTGGATTCCTCGGGAACCTCTTCGGGACCCTGTGCCCAGAAGAGGTTTCGGCGGCGGGGTCGCTCTTCCTGTGGGCCGATGCCGTCCTCCCAGTGGTAATCGTCGGCGAAACAGCCGCCGGGCCATCGCAGGACTGGGAGCTCGAGGTCGTCGAGGAGGGAGACGACGTCCTCACGGAATCCGTCCTCGTCGGCGCTATCGCTGTTCCAGATCCCTTCGTAGATACATCGGCCGAGATGTTCCGAGAAGTGACCGTGAACTTCGGGTGCGATCCGATCGATGCCCGCCTCCTTGTGGACTGTAATGCGTGCGTCTGTCATGCACTGGTATGCGTTTCGTCGGCACCCATGTAAACTATACGATTCGAGACACGCCGAACCAACACTGTCGTGGGACCGTTCTCGAGTTCGTCGCGATGTGCGATTCTGTGTGTTTGCTTCGGTGGAGGCGACCACTGTCGACACCCCGAACTGGCGGTCGTTAGTCGTCGATCGATCGTCCGATCAACCGGATGACGAGTGTCGTCAGTACCGGGTGCGACAGGACGGCCGTTCGGACCGGAAACGCACAGGCAACGATCCGCCCGTTCTCGGTGGTCCGTTCGAGGAGCGGACTGCTCCACTCGGCGAGCCACCCCTCGACGTATCCGACGTGTACGGTATCCGTCGTGAGGTTCACGTTCGTGACGACGCTGCGTGGGTACGCGTCCTCGAACTCCCAGCCGAGGTGGGGTGTCGAACAGATTCCGTCGAGGAGCGTCGAGTTCTGGTAGAGAAGCGATGCCGCCATGGTCCAGCTCTCGGTTGGCGGCAGGGATCGGAACTCGAAGAACTCGTTGGCGGCCATCTCGCCTCGTCGGTCCGGCACCTGAACGACGGTTCCGCCGTCGGCCACGAAGTTCGTCACGCGGTCGGTTACGTTCGCCGTGAACGCCAGATTTACGTCGTCCGTGAGCGTATGCGTGACGTCGAACCCGAGTTCCGCGAGCCGAGCGGCCAGCACTCCTCGTGCGAAAATCGTCACGTCGGCGGTCGCTCGTCTCTGCTGGGGAACGACGGTTACTGGTTCCGTCGCCTTGCGCTCGAGTTCGTGGTCACGTTCGCGTTCGCGGTCACGGTCGAGTGTCTCTCCCGTCGACGTGACGGACTCGAGGCGGGCGACGACGGATTCGGTTCGGGCCGTTTCGACCGACGGGATCGCGATCTCGACCGGCTCCAGTGTTTCTACCGAGTGAGGCGGTATCGTCACCGACCGTCGGCCGCCCGCGTCACCGAATCGCCACTCGACGTCTCCGTCGATCGGATCGCCCGTGTCGTTGACGATGGAAACCTCGAGATGGCGATTCTCGCCGCCCCAGGAGACGTGCGAATCGAGTGCGGTTACGACGACGACGTCGTCGTTTATCGCGGCGAAGTCGTCGTGAAACGACTTTTCGTTCCGCGCGTAATCGAGCAGACCGTTGAACTCCCACTCGACGTCGCTGAGTTGGGTCATGACGAACCCGGCAATCTCGTCGCGTTTGCGTATCTCGCCGAGGACGTGTTCGATCGACGTCATCGCGCGGTCGCACCAGCACTCGCTGAGCGCGTCGAGCGACCCGAATACGTCCTCGAGATCCGTGTCGGTGAACCGTTCTTCGACGCCGCTCGGTCGTTTCATTCGGTCGACGAGAAAGTCGTGTGAGTACCAGTGGGGGTCTCCGCCGTCGCGTCCGACGTTGGCGGTGGGATCGCTCATCGCCCACGTTCCGAACTCGGAGATCATCACAGGCGGGTCGGATTCGGAATCGGAGTCGGGATCGGGGTTGGGATCTGGGTCAGGGTCAGGGTCGGCCCAGCGTCGCGTGGCGAAGTTGTCGCCCCTGTGGTGGAGCAGGTGTGTCAGACATTCGTCCCACTCCGTCGCCCTGTCGGGACTCACGTAGTACCGGTGATAGTCGTTCACGTCCGTGTCGACGTGGGCCCACCCGGAGTTATCACAGACGAGGCGGGTGGCGTCCCACTCGCGGACCGACTGCACCAGCGATGCGAGATACGTCTGTTTCGTTTCGTCGGTCCAGAGGGTCTCCTCGGTGTCGTAGTGTCCGATTCCCCACTCCTCGTTGTAGAGACTCCAGACGACGACGCTCGGTCGGTTGTAGTCTCGCTCGACGAGATCTCGAAGCTGGGTCTTGACTTCGTCTCTCGAGCGATCCGTGTCGCGGAGCGGATTGGCGGGCTCCTCCCAGACGAGGATCCCGTTTCGATCGGCACTGCGGAGGAATTCCGGGTGCGCCGGCTTCACGTGTTTGCGAACGAGGTTGAACCCCAGTTCTTTCGCGACTGCGATTTCTCGGTCGAACTGTTCGGGATCGGGTGGACGATACAACGTCTCGGGATAGTATCCCTGTTCGAGGACGCCTCGAAGCCGTATCGGCTCCCCGTTCAGCAGGAACTGGTCACCGTCCCGTTCGATCGACCGCATGCCGAAGGAGTCCTCGTATCGGTCGATCGTCTCTCCACCTGCCGTCAGCGTGACCTCGAGGTCGTACAGCACCGGTGAATCGGGAGACCAGTACTGGGCGTCGTCGAACGCTAAGAGGAGGTCCGTTTCCTCGGCGACGGTCCGCGAATCGATCGCGACGGCCTCTCCGTTTCGTACCGCCCGAGCCTCGACGTGGACGTCTCCCGGTTCACGTTCGTCGGCTCCCGATTCGATTTCGATGTCGACGAACGCCGAATCCGTCTCGAGATCGGGCGTGACGGACGCTCGAGTTACGTGGGTGGTCGGCCGAAAGCGAAGGGAGACCGACTGCCAGATGCCGCTCACGCGCGTGTACCACGGATCGCCCTGTTTGCCGTGGGGAATTTCCGAGAGGTCGTCGGGATCGAAGACGGAGACGACGATCGAGTTCTCGCCGGCGGTGACCGCTTCGGTCACGTCCAGTTCGAACGGGAGGTAGCCGCCGCGGTTGTCGCCGACCGTCTGCCCGTTGACCCAGACGGTCGTCTCGTAGTCGACGGCGCCGAATTCGACGACCGTCCGTCGGTCGCCGATCTCGTCTTCCTCGAGGTGGACCGTGCGCCGGTACCACGCGGTTCCGGTGTACTCCCGCTGCTCCTCGTCTTCCTGCCAGGTGTGTGGCACATCGACGGCTTTCGCGTCGGCCGGCCAGGCCTCGGCCCCTTCGTGCCACCCTTCCTCGAGCCCGACGTCGTTCGGGTCGAGGGCGAACGTCCACGCGCCGTCGAGCGAGCGCGAATCCCGGACGGGATTTCCTCGGTTCATACCTGTCTCTCCCACAGGAGGGGGTTAAATCTTCAGTCGACAGTCGACCGGACCGGTCTGCGGTCGTCGGGACGGTCGCGATACGAACCGTTTTGTCGGCAGGGTCTCTACTGGGACCACCGATGGGCCCGCCGAAACACCACGTCAAATCCGTCTCGAAGACGTTCGAGATACTCGAGGCGATGGAGCAAAGCGGCGAACTGGGCGTGACCGAACTGTCTCGGCGAACGGGGATCGCCAAGAGTTCCGTCTACAAGTACCTCGACACGCTTCGGCACCTCGGGTTCGTGACGAAGTCCGAGACCGAGGGGACGTACTCGCTGTCACTTCGCTTCTTCCAGTTCGGACAACGGATCGTGAACCGTCACGACGTTTATCGGATCGCTCGACCGGAGCTGGAGGCGCTCGCGGAGAAGACCGGTGAAGTGGCGTCGCTCGTCGTCGAGGAGGACGGTGACGCGGTGTCTCTGTATCGGACTCGCGGTCGCGACTGCTCCCGTGGCACCGTCGAAGACGGGGATCGGATCCCGATACACAGTTGCGCCGCCGGCAAGGCGTTGCTCTCGTATCGTCCACCTGAGGAGGTAGAGGCGGTGCTCGCCGCCGCCGACGTCGACGTCGACCGGCAGACGCTGTTCACCGAACTGGAGACGGCTCGAGATCAGCGACTCGTCGTCGATCGAGACGCGCGTGACGTGGTCGATTACAGCGCGGGGATGCTCGAGGGACATCGTCACACCGTCGGTCAGAACCGAACCGACGACGGACTCCGCAGCATCGCTGTCCCGATTCGAGACGAGCGGGACTACGCGATCGCCGCGATCGAAGTGATCGGTACCGATCGCAGTCTGAACGCTCGGCGGCTCGAATCGGACGTCGCCCCACTGCTCGTTTCGGCGGGCAAATCGATCGAAATCGAACTCTCCAATCGCTAGTGGTAATACGATATTACCGCGACGACGGGCGGATCACCTCGCTCCGACTGATCCGGCCCTCGTAATTCGGCTCGTAATGTGGGTTCCACTCGACGAATGCTCGATACAGCAGTGATTTCACCCCACAAACCACGAATATAACATTAGAATACTGTTACTAATGGTTGGTGTTTCTCGTGAAGAAACACATTACTCGACGGCCAGACTGGTGGATTTACGCGATTCTGGAGTTCAGTGAAAACGTCCGGTCTTACACTCGTAGGACTGTGAGAGTAATAACACCTTACAACGCCATTTCCCAATGAGAAACACAGGGGTACGATTGGTATCGGCTGTCCCGGAATCGCGGTCAGCCGCCGGTCGAGATCGGCACCGTCGCCTGTCGTAACGTCCCGATTCGAAGCCGGACGACGCGCTCGTCGTCGTTCTCGCCCTCGCCGTTCGACTCGCTGCGGCGGTCCCCGAGTTCGTAGCGCTGGACCTGAGCGACCTCGCGGTGGCGGACGACGTCGGAACGACCGCGACGGTAGCGACACTCGCCGGGGGCGCCTTTTACGGGAAAACAGCGTCGAACCGCCCGACAACGTCGCTCCGAGTACTCGGACTGTCTCCGTCTTCGTCTCGGAGGGAAGCCTCGACGTCCCGGTCGAGTCGCCGTCGCTCGTTCGCGTCGAACTTCCGCTCCCGCTCCCACTCCCGCTCTCGTGATCGCGTTCGAGCGAGCGGACGCGACGGGGTGACGTGCGGACGACGACACGGCACGCGGTTTCAGATTTCAGGCGTCGACGTCCGGAACGGTCGCTTCCTCGCTCGGCGTTCCGTCGTCGACCGTCGGCCAGCCCTCTTCCCACTCGATTCGGTCGAGCAGGAGCGAGCGGCGGGGAAAGTCGTCGCACTCGTATTCGTTAGCGGTCGTGTCGTAGGCGTGATAGAGGAGCCACTCCGTTCCCGATTCGTCGGCGATCGTCGAGTTGTGGCCCGGGCCGGCGAACCGATCGCTCGCGGAGACGATCGGGTCGCCGCTGTTCCAGGCGTCGATGGTCCGGAGGTCGTCTCCGTCCTGGTTTTCGTACGGTCCGTCGAACGACTCCGCTCTGCCGACCTCGAGTTCGTAGGTGCTCGAGTGGCCCTCACAGCAGGAGCCGGTCGTCACGAACAGGTAGTAGTACCCCTCGCGCTCGAGGAGATACGGTGCCTCGTAGGCGTCACCGGCCACGTGGAATCGGGTGTCATCCACCCAGCCGAGACCGTCCTCGGTCAGTTCCACGCCGTAGATCCCGTGAAAGCTCCCCCAGATCAGGTACGGTGTTTCCTCGTGGACGTGAAACACCGGGTCGATCGAGTTTTCGACGCCGATCTCCTCGCTCGAGAACAGTTTGCCGTGATCCTCGAAGGGGCCGATCGGGTCGTCTGCGGTCGCGACGCCGATCCCGGGGTTTTCGTCGCCCCATTCGGAGTAGGAGTAGTAGAGGTAGTACCGGTTGCGGTACCGGACGACGTCGGGTGCCCAGATGAATCCCAGGTTCTTCCAGTCGGGTTTCCTCTCGAAGGCTTCGCCGACGTACTCCCAGTCGACCAGGTTCTCCGAGCGGACGATCGGGGCGATTCGCGCACCCTCGCAGTCGCCCCAGTCGTCTTCCGTTCCGTACGCGTAATAGGTCCCGTCCTCGGTTCGGACGACCGACGGATCGGCCAGGATCGGTTCGTATACCGGGTTTCGGTACGTGTCGTCCCCGAACACCGTACCCGTACATCCTGCGAGAGCACCGATCGTCGATGCTCCACAGAGCTGTCCGAGCAGCCGTCTTCGCTTCATACACGCTCTGGGATGCCACTCGTGTTAAATCCCCGTTCCGCACTCGAAAACGAGAGTGGCTCGACAGTGGCACGGCTGAACTCGAGGATTCGCCGACTCCGGTGGCGTTTCGTCTTTCCTTCGGGACCGACAATCGTGTGGTGGGTCAACATAGGTGCATCGTCACTCTGCGTTCAACTTTCCGTAAAGTGACTCCAAACGAGACATAATCTATATATATATTGTTCGTATGTGATGTATGACCATGCAGGGTGATTCCCCGACAGATGAGGGTTCGAGCCGACAGTATACCGACCGACCGGTCCGTAGCCGTCTGAACAACCGACGACGATTCCTTCAGGGTGTCGGCGTCACGGGTGCAGTGGGACTGGCGGGTTGTGTGGGCAGTCTCCCCGGATTCGGTGACGACGACGAACCCGAAGCCGGCGAAGAGGACCTCGAGGGTGGCGTCGAGGTAGACGAGGGTGATGCCGACGTCATCCTACGCCTCGATTCGCTGTTGACCGGTGGGGACGGCGATCCGTTCGAGGCGATGGTCGAAGACTTCAACGCGCAGTCGGACAACGTGGCGGTCGAGGTCACTCGCGTTCCGTGGGACGAGTACTACGACCAGCTGTTCACCGCGATGACCGCCGACGAGGCCCCGGATATCGGGTTCTCCCACAGCTCCCAGATCGTTCCGTTCCTCGACAACCTGACGCCGCTCGACGACTACGTGGATTACGATCCGTACGTCGACCAGATCGTCGACAGCGTGGAGTACGAGGGCCAACACTACGGTGCACCCCTCGACACCCATATGGCGGCAGCCTACTACAACAAGGAGATCTACGAGGAGGCCGGACTCGATCCGGAAGATCCGCCGAGCAACTGGGAGGAGTTCGCCGAGGCGAACGACGCGATCGTCGACGCCGGCTACTACGCATTCGATTACGGGACCGGCATGCACATCTGCCGATCGTGGGGCGGCTGGCTCCGGTCTCGAGGTCACGAAGTCATCGAGGGAGAAGAAGGTAACTGGGAGCCGAACTTCAACAACGAAGACGGCGTCGCGGTCACTGAACCCCTTCGGGAGGCGGTCGAACGCGATTGGACGCCGACCGAGGACGACAACAGTTGGCCATCGTTCGTCGAGGGCGACTTCGGTGCCGTCGTCGACGGGACGTGGGCGTGGTCGCGATTCCGAGAGGGTGGCGGAGAAGAACTCGACTTCGACTGGGGTACCTACGACCTGTCGCTCGCCCCGGGGAAAGAAGAAGACTGGACGATGTGCGACAGCCACAACCTCATCGTTCCACAGAGCGATCACAGTGAGGAGGAACTGGAAGGTATCGGCGAGTTCTTCGAGTACATGACCCAAGAGCGTGCAGTCGACTGGAGCGCGGAAGCGGGTCACCTCGCGGCGACTACCGAGGCCCTCGGCTCGGACGAACTCCGTGAGCGCGAGGCGTGGGACTACTCGCTGCACACCTTCCAGGACATCGCGGACAACGAGGAGCTGTACTACTGGCCGGCCACGCAGAACACCGACGAGTACTCCGAGGCGATCTACCAGTCTCTCGAGGCCGTCAGATATGGCCAGCAAGACGCTCAGGAGGCGCTCGACGAGGCCGAACAGCGATGCCGAGATATCTTCAGCTAGTCTCGACATCGCAAATTGATCGTGGAGGGCGGACCGTTTTCGGTTGATCGGCGCCGAACGAACCCCCCTCCCAACGGTAACGTTTATAATCAATCGATCAGATTATCCAATAACCATGGTACAGTCCGGCATGGGAGTAAACCACACAATCAATTCGATGGACGACGAATTACGTCATAACACAGTACAATGAATCGAACACTTGCCGTTCGGATGAATGCGAGGTGAGATAGGACATGCTTGACCTAATCGCTGCGATGAGAACCGAAGGACCGCGACAGGCGCTCAACCTGTGGTGGCAGGAGATGGTCGACGAGTACGATCGGCGTGAATCCGCGGAAGGAATCCTGTTCGCGCTTCCGTACCTCATCGCGTTCGTCGGATTCATGCTGTTCCCGTTGCTGTACGGGTTCTACATGAGCCTGTACGACTGGGATGCGCTCAACCCGGAACAATCGGAGTTCATCGGGCTCGGAAACTACCAGACGCTCGTTAACGACCCTCGGTTCTGGGAAGCGCTCTGGAATACGGTCTGGTTCGTGATTCTCACTGTCCCACCGCTGGTGATACTCGCACTGTTACTCGCGCTTGGAGTCAACCGGAACGTGAAGGGACAGACGCTCCTCCGGACCATCTTCTTCAGCCCGTACATCCTCACGGTCGCCGTCGTCTCCCTCATCTGGGTGGAGTTGTTCGCGGGTGAAGGCGGATTCATCCGGTACTGGCTCGGGTTCGTGATGGAGGATCCACCCCGGTTCCTGATCGATCCGACGTGGGCGATGGTTTCGATCGCCGTCGCGACGGTCTGGTGGTCGATCGCGTTCAACTTCATCATCCTGCTCGCTGCTCGACAGAACGTGCCCGACCGGCTGTACGAAGCGGCAAAACTCGACGGAGCGAGTAGTTACCGAATGATGCGAGACATTACGATCCCGCAGATGCGAAATCCACTGATCTTCGTCGTGATTATCACGTTCGTCGGCTCATTCCAGGTGTTCGGGCAGCCGTACATCATGACCGACGGCGGGCCTCGTTTCTCGACGCACACGATCGTAATGTACCTGTACACGACCGGCTTCGCGGGGCGTGACTTCGGTTACGCCGCGGCTATCGGGTACGTGCTGTTTCTCATCCTGATCACCGTGTCGGTCGTCAACTACTACGTGCTATCGGAGAACGAATAACAATGAGTACGAAATCATTCCTCAACGACATTCGCAACGGGGAGACGTTCGAGAATCAAGACGCCAGAAACCTCTTTTTTCGGAAGATCGCACTCTACGCCGGACTGTATGGGGCTGCACTCCTCTTTATCATTCCGTACCTGTGGATGATCTCGAGAGGGTTCCAGCCCCGCTGGCAGTTGTTCGCGGCTGAACCGTATCTAATCCCCCGCGAGATCACGTTCCAGTGGTACTCGTTCCTGTTCGAAGGAACGCCGATCATTCGATGGACGATCAACACCATCATCATCGCCGGTGGCGCGACGCTCGCGGTTTTGCTCGTCGATTCGATGATCGCCTACTCGCTGACCCGACTCAACTGGCCGGGCAAGCGAGTCGTGTTCTCGGTGATCGTCGCGAGTTTCATGGTTCCGGGGATCGTCAACCTGATTCCGGTCTACCAGATCATCGTCGAACTCGGCCTGCTCAACTCTTACCTGGGGGTCATGCTGCCGGTCATCGCCGGCCCGATCGGGGTCTTCATGCTCGTTCAGTTCTTCAAGGACTTCCCGGACGAGATCGAGGAATCGGCCCGGATCGACGGCTTCTCGACGTTCCAGATCTACACCCGGCTCATCCTGCCGATGATGAAATCCGCACTGACGGCCCTTGGGCTGTTCATCTTCATCTGGACGTGGAACGCGTTCCTCTGGCCGTTGATCCTCCTGCAGGAGGAATCGATGTACACGCTTCCGATCGGACTGGTCGTCTTGCAGGACACGATGACGGCCCAGCAGCCCGGGTTGATCATGGCCTCCGCGCTGTTCGCGTCGCTGCCACTGTTCATCGTGTTCCTTCTCCTGCAGAAGCAACTCGTCGAGGCAGTACAGATGCAGGGAACCGTCGGATAACCGTCTCCTCTCCACTCACTTCCACTCAAGGTGATGTCTATCTCATCCAAATCGGACGTCGACCGCCTCGGAGCGTCGATTACGACGACGAAACACAGCGTCTACGATCACTCGTCGACGCTCGTCCTGATCAGCGTCTGCTGGTTCGTCGCTTCCCTCCCACTGATAACGATCGGCCCGGCGACGGTCGGCGCCTACGCGGGGATTACCAGCGTGCTCGAGGACCAGCGACTCGACCGTCGCCACGCGCTTCGTACCGCCCGGAAGCAGTTCGTTCCGTCGCTCGTTTGCAGCGTCTTTCCGACGATGTTCGCCATCGGTACGCTGGCTTTCACCCTCGAGTTTTTGACCACGGAATCGGCGCTCGCGGCAGTGTTGGCGATCGGAAGCCTGTACGCGGCCGCGTTCTCCGTCCTCGTTCTCATCCCGACGTTCGTCTGGCTGTCCCGGGGTGTGTGGGCCGGGACGGCGATCAAGCGTGGCTATCTGTGGGTGGTCTCGCACCCGACGCTGGCGTTGACGACCGGTATCGTGACGCTGCTCGTGTTCGTCGTCACGGCAGCGCTCACGATCGGGTTCGTGCTCCTGTTCGCCGCGATCGCGTTCACCTTCCACCTGTTAGTAATCCCGGATCGGGACTGAGAGTCGACTCGTTTTCCGGACTCTAAATTCGACCGCGGATTGTATGGAACGATAATGGAAGATGCGTAAGGTATATGTTGGATTGGATGTATGCTTACGATAGTCTAGCATATGAGCAGTGTACGATTTGACGAGGTCAGAAAGGTGTACGACGACGAGATCGTCGCCGTCGATGGCTGTACCCTCGATATCGAAGACGGCGAGTTCGTCACGATCGTCGGACCCTCGGGGTCGGGAAAATCGACGTTGCTGCGGATGGTCGCCGGACTGGAGGACATCACGGGCGGGAACCTCCACATCGGTGATCGACGGGTCAACAACGTTGCGCCGCAGAATCGGGGCGTCGCGATGGTCTTCCAGAACTACGCGCTCTATCCGCACATGAGTGTCCGGAAGAACATGTCCTACGGCCTCAAGTTGACGACCGATCTCTCGGACGACGAGATCGAGCGCCGGATCATGGATGCCGCCGAAATGATGGGGATCGAAGATCTACTGGAGGACAAACCGAGCCAGCTCTCCGGCGGGCAACAGCAACGCGTCGCGACCGGTCGGGCGATCGTCAGGGAACCGGACGTGTTCCTGATGGACGAGCCCCTCTCGAACCTCGACGCCAAACTCCGGACGCACATGCGTATCGAGTTGCAACGACTTCAGGAGGACCTCGAGACCACGACGATCTACGTCACACACGATCAAGAGGAGGCGCTGACGATGAGCGACCGCGTCGTGATCCTCAATCACGGCGAACTCCAGCAGGTCGGAACGCCCGAGAACGTGTATCACGAACCGGTCAACCGGTTCGTCGCGGACTTCATCGGGAGTCCGTCGATGAACTTCTTCGATGTCGAGCTCCACGGGACGACGCTCACCGGCGGTGCGTTCACGTACGACCTTCCCGGCGACCTCGCGAACCGCATTCAGGAACGAATGCAAAGCGAATCACTCGTTCTGGGGGTTAGACCGGAACACATCAAACTCTCGGAACCGGGTGTGGAGAACGCGATCGAAGCGGAAGTCGCCGTGTTGGAACCGGTCGGCAGCGACAATTACGTCTACATCGACATCGGCGACCTCGAGTGTACCGTTCGCGTCCCCGGCGACGTCAAACCCGAGGAGGGCTCTCGGGTTCACGTGACGTTCGATCCGACGGACATCCACCTCTTCGACGGCGAGACGTCGAAGAACATCATGCTCGAGGCCAAGCAGGTCGCGAGCGTGGACAGCGTCTGAGATAGCTCTCTTCGACGGTTACTCTCACTCTCCGTCGAACTCCCGCGACGAACGACTCCTCGAGGTCACCAGCGCCAGTACACGGCATCACGTTCACCCGACTTCGAGTATCGTGTCGGGAAACAGGAGCAAACACCAAGTATTTCGAACGAGAACAGTTTCCTCAGCAGGCATGACACGACGAGTAACCGGTGACTATAGAGATTCCATCTCGCTGAACGGACCGTGGCAGTTCGTGACCGACCCCGACGACGACGGGCGCGAGGAGGGCTGGGACGGCCCGGGCGACTGGCCCGATCACGCTCGAACTCGAGCTCGAACGGTCGACGTTCCCCACGCCTGGCAGGAACTCGAGGAGTATCGCGATTACACGGGCACGGCGTGGTACCGACGAACGGTCTCCGTCGAACCGGCGGAACGCGAGCGCGTTCGCCTCCGGTTCGGTGCCGTCGACTACGAGACGACGGTCTGGGTCAACGGCGAGGAGATCGGCTCGAACCGCGGCGGCTACCTCCCGTTCGAACTCGATGCAACCGACGCGATCACCAGCGGCGAGAACGAGATCGTCCTCGAGGTCGTCGATCCCGAGGACGTCAGTGAGATCCCCCACGGCAAGCAAGGTGAGCCGTGGTACCACCGAATCAGCGGCATCTGGCAGGACGTCTCTCTCGAGATCGTTCCCGAGCGTCGCGTGAGCGGGATCGAGGTGACGCCGAATCTCGAGGACGATACCGCGCGTGTGGACGTCGACGTGGTCGGAGTCGACGCTGATTCGGAGACGGGTCAGACCGCGACGATCGATATCGAGGTCACGCGAGACGACGAAACGGTCGCCCGTACCGACGCGACCGTCGACGCCGACGGCTCGGCGACGGCGACGCTCGCGATCGACGAGGCCGAGTACTGGTCGCCGGAGAACCCGGTCCTGTACGACGTCGGCGTCGAACTCGAGGTCGAGGGGTCGGTCGTCGACCGGGACGAGGACTACTTCGGAATGCGCAGTATCGAAACGCGCGACGGTCGGCTCTTCTTGAACGGCGAGCCCTACTACATGCGCGGGGCGCTCGATCAGGGACTGTACCCGAAGACGCTCTATCGGCCGTTCAGCGACGACCTCTTCGAGCGCGAGGTCCGCATCGCGAAGGAACTCGGCTTCAA
The DNA here is from genome assembly GCA_025517485.1 of Natronoglomus mannanivorans. GTDB lineage: Archaea > Halobacteriota > Halobacteria > Halobacteriales > Natrialbaceae > Halomontanus > Halomontanus mannanivorans. The sequence goes on from JAOPKB010000006.1 coordinate 15,936, forward strand.
CCTGCTGCGAAAGCACATCAAGCCGGCCCACCCCGACTTTCTGGAGCAGGCCGACCGTCAGGGGTTGCTCGTCTGGGAGGAGCCCGCCAATCCGACCGTCCACACCGAACGCTCGAAACGCGAGGTTCGCGACCAGCTCGAGGGGATGATCCGGCGAGATTACAACCGGCCGAGCGTAATCGTCTGGAGCCTCTACAACGAGGAGTGGGGGATCGGCAACCCGCAGGGATTAGACGAGGAGACCTCCCTCTGGGAGGACGAGGACAAACAGGAGTACCTCGCCGACCTGTACGAGGAGACGAAAGCACGGGATCCGACGCGGATCGTCTGTGACAACTCCGGTTGGGCCCACGTCGCGACGGATCTCAACGACTACCACCGCTACTTCGTCAGCCCCGACCGGGCCGAGGCGTGGGCGGACGACCTCGAGGAGATCACGTCTTCGCCCGCGGACAACTACGGGGCGACGATGACCGATCCCGAGGACGCGCCGCTGATCGTCTCCGAGTTCGGGACCTGGGGGATGTGCGATACGCCGGCGATCGAGGAGTTCTACGGCGACCGACCGCCGTGGTTCGACCACGAGTTCCTCGCGGAGGGGCTCAAGCGGCCCGCGGGCTACCGCGACCGGTTCGCGGACTCGACGCTCTCGGAGGTCTTCGAGGACTGGAGCGCGCTCGCAGAGGAGTGGCAGTGGCGCGAGTACCGGTCGATCAAGGACGTCATCGAGCAGATGCGGGTCCACGAGGGCGTGGCGGGCTACGTGATCACGGAGTTCTCTGACATCGAGTGGGAGTTCAACGGCATCCTCGACTACCGTCGCGAGGAGAAGGCGTTCCACGACGACTTCGCCCGGATCAACAGTGACGTCCTCGTCCGGGTCGACTGTGAGACCCACACGCTCCGCCCCGGGGAGACGCTCGAGGCGGATCTGGTCGTCGTCAACGACACGACCGACGCGATCGACGACGAACTCGAGTGGCACGCCTTCGGCCGGTCGGGGACCGTCCCGGTCGCGCTCGAGGGATTCGGAACCGAACGCCTCGAGGGGGCGATCTCGCTCGAGGTGCCCGCGGATGCCGTCGAAGGAGTCACGACGGACGAACTCGCCGTCTCGCTGGCGGACCTCGCGTCGAACGAGGAACCGGTCACCGTCGTTCCGGACGTCGCGAGCGGTGACGGTGGTGGTGACGTCGCGGTGTACGCGGCGACGGAGCCGATCGCCGCGGCCCTCTCGTCCGCCGGTGCCGGTTTCGACGTCGTCGACTCGCTCGAGGCGGCCGACGTCGCGATCCTCACCGACCCCGACGACGAGGCGCGAGCGTACGTCGAAGACGGCGGCACGGCGCTGGTCGTGCCGACCGAGAGCGGCGCGATGGCCGACGAGCAGTTCTTCGACTATCGCGATCTCCCCGAGAAGGAGAGTTGGAACCTCGTCGCGTGTCTGTTCTACCGCGACAGCGACGTGCTCGCGGAGTACGTCGACACCGTTCCCGGCTGGGAACTCGAGGGGTGTTATCCCTACGACGTCGTCGCCGACGTCGACCGAGAGCGAGACGAGGTCCACGTCGGGTACGTGGAGGGCTGGCTAGCCAACTGGTCGGCGGCGGTCTGTGCCCGCGAATTCGGTGAGGGGACGGTCGCCGCGTGTACGTTCCGTCTGACCGGCGATACCGACAACCCCGTTGGGGACGCGATCCTCGCGGCGCTCGTCGACGACCTCGGGGCGACCTGATCGCTCGGTTCGTCGCCCTCTCCGATCGCTGATCTCTCGGAGTGTTCGGTCGCCCCACTCAACTCTCCGAAACGTTCATGATGGTTTCTCACCAAATCCGACCGTGATTCGACAGCACGATTATGTCTCGAGGGAGACGCGGTATCCGCGGCTTCGAGTCCGCCGGCGGGTGACCGGTTGATGGCGACCGACGAGGTCGACCGCTCGCCGTCCGAACGCGTCGACGTCTGCGTGGTCGGCGCCGGGCCGGCCGGTGCGCTGGCCGCGTACTCGCTGGCCGAGCGGGGTCACGACGTCGTGATCCTCGAGGCCGGGCCGCGGTTCTCGTTCGAGGATCGCCTGCGGCGGATGGAGTACTCACTGCGACCGGCCCACGACGGCCTCGAGGTCTGGGAGATGGGCGGCGACCGCGACGCCTACGCCTCGACCGGTCCGCTGGACTATCCGTTGAACGACGTTCGCGTCAAGGGGGTCGGCGGGACGACGCTGCACTGGCTCGGCTACGTGCCGAGATACCACGAGAAGGACTTCGAGATGGACTCTCGCTACGGTCTGGGCGAGGACTGGCCGATCTCCTACGACGACCTTCGGCCCTACTACGCCGCGGTCGAACGGGAGCTGGGCGTCGCGGGAGTCGAGGACAACCCGTTCGAACCGCCCCGCGAGTCGCCGTTTCCGATGGACGGCTTCTCGCCGAGTCACTCGGATTCGCTGCTCGTCGAAGCCTGCGAGGAACTCGACATCACGGTCCACTCGATTCCGCAGGCGCGCAACAGCGAACGCTACGACGACCGGAGCCCCTGCGTCGGCTACGGGACGTGCATCCCGGTCTGTCCGTCCGGAGCGAAGTACAGCGCTGACGTCCACGTCGCGAAAGCCGAGGCCGAGGGGGCGCGCGTGATCGACCGAGCGCCGGTGCAACGCCTCGAGCACGACGCGAGCACCGAGCGACTCGAGGCCGTCGAGTACGCCACGCCGGATGGAGAGACCCACAGACAGGAGGCCAGACAGGTCGTGCTGGCCTGCGGAGCCATCGAGACGCCGCGTGTCCTGTTGCTCTCCGAGTCCGACGAGTATCCGGACGGGCTCGCCAACTCCTCGGGAGCCGTCGGCCGCTATCTCATGGACCACCCGCTGGTCATGGCATTCGGCATCGCGTCCGAATCGACGCGACAGCACCACGTCGGCTTCTCGACGTCCGGAACCCACCAGTTCTACGACCACGAGGAGCCGACGCCGGGGAGCTTCCACGTCGGCTTTCTAAACTACGCCGGGCCGTCGCCCGTCGAGGCGGCGCTTTCGAGTGGCGACTGGGGCGACAGCCTCGTCTCGGACGTGTCGACGGAGGTGACCGGGCACATCGGCACCGAAGCGCTGGTCGAACAGCTTCCGAGGGAGGAAAACCGGGTGACCCTCGACACCTCCCAGACCGACGATCACGGCAACCCCGTCCCCGAGGTACACTGGAGCGTCGGCGATCACGCGATCGAGACCGCCGAGGCGGCGCTCGAGGTCCAGCACGACATTTTAGAGACGATGGGCGCTCGTGTCACCTGGAGTACGGACCCGCGCCGTCCCGCGTCGGGAAGTCACCCGATGGGAACGACCAGAATGGGGGCGGACCCGGAGACGAGTGTCGTCGACGCCCGGCTTCGAACGCACGACCTCGAGAACCTCACGATCGCCTCGAGCAGCGTGTTCACGACCGGCGGAGCGATGAACCCGACACTGACGATCGGCGCGCTGTCGCTAATGGCTGCGGAGTACATCGACGAGGATCTATGACAGTAACAACCACGATGACGACTTCGATTCCGAGAACACGTATACCGACGATCACGAGACCGACAACGACTGTGACCCGAACGACACCGACCGGCCCGTCGAGGGCCTGGGCGCATGTGAGTGCTGGAGTGGCTGTCTCGAGTTCGGGTTCGAGTTCGAATTCGAATTCGGGTTCGGATTCGCGCCCGACTGCAGAAGGAGAATCGCACCTTGGAGAGAACGCACGCCGTCGACGGAGTACACTGGCCCATGGAACTCTCTCGACGTGATGCCATCGCGGCGCTGGCCGCAGTCGGCATCGGGACGGGTGGCGTCGCCCTCTACCGGTCGGACGCGTTCGGCGACGGATCGATCGACAGCGAGACGAGCCCGGACGATCCGATCGACACGATGATCGCACTCGCGGCGGTCGTCTACCCCTCCGAGGTCTCCGGCATCGACGAGTTCGTCGAAACCTACGTCGTCGGCCGCCTCGAGGACGACGAGACACACGAGGAACGGACCGTTCAGGCGCTCGCCCACCTCGAGGGATACGCGAGCGACGAGTTCGGCGATTCGTTCGTCGACCTGTCGCCCGAGGACCGCGACGCCGTCTTGCGCGAGCTCGGGGTCCAGAACGCCCAGCCGAATCCGGAGGGCTCGGACGTCGAGCGGATCCGGTACTACCTCGTCAACGAACTGCTGTACGCGCTTTTCACCTCGCCGACCGGCGGCGAACTCGTCGGCCACGAGAACCCGCCCGGTCACGGCGGCGGTCTCGACTCGTATCGGCGGGGTCCCGACGCGTGAGCGTCCTGCTGACCGCGACCTCCGTCACCGACGAGGTCGACCGCTCGCCGTCCGAACGCGTCGACGTCTGCGTCGTCGGTTCCGGCCCGGCCGGCGCGCTGGCCGCGTACTCGCTGGCCGAGCGAGGCCACGACGTGGTGGTCCTCGAGGCCGGGCCGCGGTTCTCGTTCGAGGATCGACTGCGGCGGATGGAGCGGTTCCTCCGGCCAGCCTTCGACTGGGTCGACGTCTGGGAGATGGGCGGGGATCGAGACGCCTACGCCTCGACCGGGGAGCTTCACTACCCGCTGAACACGACTCGAGTCAAGGGGGTCGGGGGAACGACGCTCCACTGGCTCGGCCTCGTTCCGCGATACCACGAGAAGGACTTCGAGATGGACTCTCGCTACGGTCTGGGCGAGGATTGGCCGATCTCCTACGACGACCTTCGGCCCTACTACGCCGCGGTCGAGCGGGAGATGGGCGTCGCGGGGGCCGCGGACAACCCGTTCGAACCGCCCCGCGAGTCGCCGTTCCCGATGGACGCGTTCCCGCCGAGTTACGCCGACTCGCTGTTCGAGGCGGCCTGTGAGGCTCTCGAGATCACGATGCACTCGATCCCGCAGGCGCGCAACAGCGAGGCCTACGACGGACGCAGCCAGTGCGTCGGCTACGGGACGTGCGATCCGGTCTGTCCGTCGGGCGCGAAGTACACGGCCGAGGTTCACGTCGCGAAAGCCGAGGCCGAGGGGGCGCGCGTGATCGACCGAGCACCGGTTCAGCGTCTCGTACACGACGAAAGTGGGGAGCGACTCGAGGCTGTCGAGTACGCCACGCCGGACGGAGAGACCCACCGGCAGGAGGCCAGACAGGTCGTGCTGGCCTGTGGAGCCATCGAGACGCCGCGATTGCTCTTGCTCTCCGAGTCCGACGAGTATCCCGACGGGCTCGCCAACTCCTCGGGAGCCGTCGGCCGCTATCTCATGGAACATCCCTTCGCCGGGACCGACGCCCTCCTCATGGAGGAGACACGGCAGAATCACGTCGGGTTCATGACCAGCGAGTGCCACCAGTTCTACGACCACGACGATTCGACGCCGGGGAGTCTCAAACTCGAGTTCATCAACAACGCAGAGCCCGCGCCGGTCGAGATCGCGTTACGCGACGGGTCGTGGGGTGACGATCTCGTCGGTGCGATTCGACGGGGATCGGGGAACAGTCTCCGGATCGGTGCACTGGTCGAGCAGTTGCCCCGCGAGGAGAACCGCGTCCAGTTAGACACCTCGCGGACCGACGATCACGGCAACCCCGTCCCCGAGATCGTCTGGAGCGTCGGCGATCACGCGATCGAAACGATGCGCTACGCACAGCGGATTCAACGCCGAATCTTCAACGAGATGGGTGCGCGCATCACGGGCCAGACCGATCCCCACAATCCGGGTGCTGCCCGTCATCCGATGGGGACGACACGGATGGGGGCGGACCCGGAGACGAGCGTCGTCGACGCCCGACTTCGAACCCACGATATCGAGAATCTCACGATCGCCTCGAGCAGCGTGTTCACGACCGGCGGGGCGATGAACCCGACACTGACGATCGGGGCGCTGTCACTGTTGGCGGCGGAGTACGTCGACGAGGATCTGTGAGCCGTCGGTCCTCACACTGGCAGTTCAGACTCCGATTCAGCCCCGATGAACACCTAGCAGCTACTGAACGTGTCGCGTCGCTCGTTCGACTCGCCGCTTCGTCGACCGGTGGATCGGACCGTCCGTCGGAGCGTCTCGTTTCGCGACTCTCTATAATCATAGACTATCACGATCGTTACAAAGGATTACAACCTTAGGAGTGTTATCCGATGATTGTCATTCTCTCTCACTGGCCGACGCCCTCAGCTGTTCTATTCGACTTCCCTGTCCCATAACTATTGTCGCTCGATCGTCACCTCGGGCCGCATGGACGGCGAATTCAATCGAAATCGACGTGAGCGATGATCACGACGGATTTCCGCCGACGGAACCGTTATCCCCGTGGATTCTGAGTTGCTAGACGATGACGGATACCCAGCACGCTGTGTCACTGGCAGTGACCGACGTGACGATCGACGACGAGTTCTGGAATCCACGACTCGAGAACAACCGCGAGGTGACCATCGAGTACCAGTACGACCAGCTCGAAGAGAGCGACTGCCTCGAGAACTTCCGACGGGCCGCCGAGGGGGCCGACGGTGGATTCGAGGGGATGTGGTTCGCCGATTCGGACGCCTACAAGTGGCTCGAGGCGGCCAGCTACGTCCTCGCGACTCACGACGACGCCGACCTCCGTCGACGTGTCGACGAGGTGATCGAGCTCGTCGCCGCCGCACAGGAAGCCGACGGCTACCTGAACACCTACTTCACGCTCGAGGAACCCGAGAAGAAGTGGACGAACCTCAACATGATGCACGAGCTGTACTGTGCGGGCCACCTGATCGAGGCGGCCGTCGCCCACCACCGGGCGACCGGCGAGTCGTCGCTGCTCGAGGTTGCAACGCGACTGGCAGACCACATCGATTCGGTCTTCGACAGCGAGGTCGACGGCGTTCCGGGCCACGAAGAGATCGAACTCGCGCTCGTGAAGCTGGCTCGCGTCACGGACGAGCAGCGATACGTCGACCTCGCTCGCTACTTCGTCGAGCTCAGAGGCCACGACGACCGCCTCGAGTGGGAGTTCGAGCACGTCGAGGAGATCGCCGGCTACGACCCCGACGGGGGTGGAATCGTCGAGGGCGCCCGCGACGTCTTCTACGAGGACGGCGAGTACGACGGCAGCTACGCACAGGCCCACGCGCCGTTTTTCGACCAGGAGGCCGTCGAGGGCCACTCCGTGCGTGCGATGTACTACTACACCGGCGTCGCGGATCTCGCCGCTGAAACCGGCGACGAGGAGCTAATCGACCACCTCGAGTCCCTCTGGGAGAACATGACCGAGAAACGCATGTACGTCACCGGGGGGATCGGCTCGAGCGAGTACGGGGAACGCTTTACCGAGGACTACGACCTGCCCAACGACACCGCCTACGCCGAGACCTGCGCGGCGATCGGGAGCATCTTCTGGAGCCAGCGGCTGTTCGAACTCACGGGGAAAGCCCGGTACGCGGACCTGATCGAGCGGACGCTGTACAACGGCTTTCTCGCCGGGGTCTCCCTCGACGGCACCGAGTTCTTCTACGACAACCGCCTCGAGAGCGCCGGCGACCACCACCGTCAGGGCTGGTTTCACTGTGCGTGTTGTCCGCCGAACGTCGCCAGGCTGCTCGCCTCTCTCGAGCGCTACATTTACGCGACGGGCGATAACTGTCTGTATATCAACCAGTACCTCGGCAGCGAGGGAACGGTAACGGTCGACGGTATCGCGGTCGATATCGTCCAGACCACCGACTATCCGTGGGACGAGGACGTGCGGATCGACGTGCAGCCGGCGGAGCCGACCGCGTTCACCGTCTCGCTCCGCGTCCCCGACTGGTGTGAGGAGGCGTCGGTCAGCGTGAACGGCGAGCCGGTCTCCGTTCCCGACGACGGCTACGTCGAGCTCGACCGCGAGTGGGACGACGACCGGATCGACGCGACGTTCGAACAGCGCGTCGTCCCCGTCCGGAGCCATCCCGCAGTCGAGGACAACCGCGGCCGCGTCGCGCTTACGCGCGGCCCGCTGGTCTACTGTCTCGAGGGGGTCGACCACGAGCGACCGCTGGGACAGTATCGGATCGATCCCGAAACGACGTTCGACGCGAGTTTCCGCGAGGAGCTGCTCGAGGGAGCCGTCACCATAGACGGCGAGGCAACCGTTCCAGACCTCGAGGAGTGGGAGGGGCGTCTCTATCGTCCCGACGACGAGGCCTCGAGTCGAACGGCGTCGATTACGGCCGTTCCGTACTATCTCTGGGACAATCGAGATCCCGGTGAACTGCTCGTCTGGATTCGAGCGACGTGAACCCCCTCCGGAGTCGTCCTCGAGACGGCGGCCAATCGAGGCGGTAGCCATACTCGATCGTTTCTGTCGTGGCAGTCGTCGCCACCGCGCTTTTCTCATATATCTTAACAGATATTTATCGAATCAGGTATAAAAAGAAACACTACTGGGTCGTCGTCCTCGAACGAGTTCACTGGAACGAAATATCTACACTACCGCCGAATGTTTCGGTGATTCCCGCACCTGTTCGCTTTCGCTATTCACGAGTCAGTTCTCGATCCCGGCGCTCGACAATTCGATCGAAACCTCGTTTGCGCTGGTAACCAGACCATACAACCGTCTTCCGAGTGTGTCTGTGGCTGATCACTCTGTCGAACATCGTTCGTCATACCATTCGAATTCCATTATACATTCATAACTGTCATTTGTATCTCTCAGAGCTTGTTTATCGTTCCCGACTGGAGCTGACGGTCGAGCCGACCGAACGGTCGATCGATCGCCCTCGAGCGACGCCGATTCGCTGCTCGTGGTTCGAACGACAGTGTCGGACAGGAACGTCGGACAGCTCCGGTTCGGCGCGAGCGGTTTCTCGAGGTCAGGATTCGGCTCCGACCTCGGGTCACGAAGGCAGAACGTACAGTTCGTATCCGGCGATGAACGATAGTGACGACCGTCGTATGGCCGATATAGATTCATGACGTCGTTTACTGGAATCGGACACAGACGTCCACAGTATCGCCGCTCTCCGACGAAATCGACCGAAACACACGTCGTCGCTCGCTTCGAGTCCCGAACACGGGGTGAGACGCATGAATGAGAAAGGGCGGGCCGGTGACAGTACCGAGGCCGAACTGGCGCTGTTGATCAGCGCCCTCTCTCTCGGTGTCGTCCTCTTTCTCGTCTTCCCGGACGCGACGCCGATGGCCTCGGTGCCGACGGCGAATCTGTATCTGGCTCTGCCGTTCGTCCTCGTCGGCATCTTTTGCTTCCAGCTCGGACTCGAAGGAATGATGGACGACGACTAGTATCCGCAGTCGCTGTCGCGGTGGCCCGGTCGTCGAGACGCGTCGGTCACGAACTGGCTCCGCTTGACCGACTCGCTCCTGTAATCGTCTCTACCGGTGTCCCGCTCCGCCTCCCCACGTATGGATCCGTAGACGTTCCACTCCGACCGTCCGAACGTTGGACTTATCTGGCCGACCGGCCACCATCTTCCAATGAGCGAACGGGTAGGGTCGGCGGAAACGACGTTCTGGGCAGACGGCGACGACCGGCTGGCACTTCAGTACTACCGGACGCTCGTCGACGCCGTCGAGGGCGGGGTCTTCCAGCTCGACGCCGACGATCGATTCGTCGCGATCGATCACACGTTGCTCGAACTGACTGGATACGCCCGGAACGACCTCCTCGGAGAGCCGGTCTCTCTCCTGTTCGCGGATCGGGACGTCGAACGTCTCGAGAGTCGCATTGTCGACGGTGGCCGTGACGATACTGACGCCGAGGCGACTGTCGCTGCAGGTGGGTCACTCGAGATTGCTGCGACGATTACGATCGCGAGCGGCGCGTCGGTTCCCTGTGACCTCCGTCTCGACCGCGTTCCGGCCCCAGCTCCGGTCCGAGACGGCGATGGACAGACAGATGGAGAGCGAGCCGAACGCGGTCGCGAGAACCACGAGCGAAACGGCGGTTCCATCGGCATCGTTCGCGTCGACGACGCCGATCGGCGACGGGAGTCGGCGTCACGCTCACCGTCCGAGCCGTCCGAATCGTCCGAGTCACTCGAATCGCCCGAATCGCCCGAATCCTTCGAATCGATCGCCGCGGTCCTCGAGGAGGCCGACGTCGGTGTCTTCGTCCTCGACAACGAGTTCGACGTCTCGTGGATCAACGAGGCTACCGAACGGTACTTCGGTCTCGATCGAGCGGCCGTTCTCGGTCGAGACAAACGAGCGCTGATCGACGAGACGATCCGGAACGCCGTCGCCGATCCTGAGACCTTCGAAGAGACCGTCGTCGCCACCTACGAGGACAACAGCTACGTCGAGCGCTTCGAGTGTCACGTCACCCCCGACCTCGACGACGGCCGCGAGGAACGCTGGCTCGAGCACCGGAGCAAACCGATCGAGTCGGGCCCCTACGCGGGTGGGCGAGTCGAACTCTACTACGACATCACCGATCGACACCGACGTGCCACCCAGTTGCGCCGACTCAACGAGGCCGTCCGCGAGTGGCTCGAGGGAACGACACACGAGGCGGTCGCCGAGCAGGCGTCGGCGCATATCTCGACCATCCTCGATCTCGAAATCAACGGCTTCTTCCGCTACGACGAGGGCTCGGAGGAACTCCGGCCGGTCGCTTGGTCCGACGCGGCCGAGACGCTGTTCGGCGACCTCCCGACGTTCGCGCCGGGCGAGGGAATCGCCTGGCGCGTCTTCGAGTCCGGGGAGCCGGCGATCTACGACGACGTCAGAACCGTTCCCGACATCTACAATCCCGAAACGCCGATCCGAAGCGAGATCATCCTCCCGGTCGGCGCACACGGGATCCTCATCATCGGCTCCCGGGAACACGACGCCTTCGACGACGGCGATCTGACGCTCGCGAAGATCGTCGCCTCGAGTCTGGAGGTAACCTTCGACCGACTCTCTCACGAACGAACGCTCGAGCGCGAACGCGCCCAGACCGAACAGCTGTTGCAGACGGCACCGGTCGCGATCGCGGTCGAAGACGCCGACGGCGAGACGCTGCTGGCGAACCAGCGGGCACAGGAGGCTCTCGGACTGACGGAAGCGGAAATTTTCGGGGAGCTGGAGACTGACGCCCCGAAGATCGTGGACGCCACCGGCGACCGACTCGAACCGGACGAGTTGCCGTCAGCGCGTGTCAGAGACACCGGTGAGCCGGTTCTCGACGAAGAGCTCGTGATCGAGCGGTCGACGGGTGAGCGGACCTGGCTCTCGGTCAACGCCACCCCCGTATTCACAACCGACGGCACGCTCGAGCGGGTCATCACCGCCGGCGAAGACATCACGGCGCTCAAAGAACACGAACGCCGGCTCGAACGCCGCAAGAGCGAACTCGAGACCGAGTTGAGCGAGATCCTCGGTCGGGTCTCGGACGCCTTCTACGCGCTCGACGACGAGTGGCGATTCACGCACCTCAACGACCGTGCGAGCGAACTGCTGAACCGGCCCCGTGAATCGTTGCTCGGCAGCCGTGTATGGGACGAGTACCCCGATGTCGACCCGATCTTTCAGGAACGCTTCGAGGAGGCGATGGCCTCCCAGCAACCGGTTAGTTTCGAGACGTACGACGACGCTCACGATCTCTGGCTCGAGTTCAACGTCTACCCGTCCGAAACGGGTCTCTCCGTCTACTTCAGGGACGTCACCGAACGCAAGGAGAGCCAGCGCAAACTCGAGGAGTCGAACGAACGCCTCGAGCAGTTCGCCTACGCCGCCAGCCACGACTTACAGGAACCCTTGCGGATGGTCTCGAGTTACCTCCAGTTGATCGACCAGCGTTACGGTTCGGAGCTGGGAGAGGACGGGGACGGTCAGGAGTTCCTCGACTACGCCATCGACGGTGCCGATCGAATGCGGGAGATGATCGACGGCTTGCTGGAGTACTCCCGCGTCGAGACCCGTGGTGATTCGTTCGAACCAGTCGACCTCGAGGAGGTTCTCGAGGACGTCCGATCGGATCTGCAGGTTCGAATTGCCGAACAGGACGCCGACGTCACGGTCGACTCGCTGCCGACCGTTCACGGCGACGCCGGTCAGTTGCGACAGGTGTTCCAGAACCTCCTCTCGAACGCGATCGAGTACAGCGGTGACGAGCCACCCGCCGTTGCCGTCTCGGCTGACCGCGACGGAGACACGTGGCTCGTCTCGGTTCGAGACGAGGGGATCGGGATCGACCCCGACGACCGGGAGCGGGTCTTCGAGGTGTTCCAGCGCCTCCACACGCACGACGAACACGCGGGTACGGGCATCGGACTGGCCCTCTGCAAGCGGATCGTCGAACGCCACGGCGGGAAAATTCGGGTCGACTCGGAACCGGGTGAGGGGTCGACGTTCTCGGTGGCGCTGCCGGCGGTAGACGACGTCGAGTGACCGTTACAGTGGGCCTCGAGCGGCGGGTCGTTCCTGAGCGAAAACAGTTCAGTTCTCGTCGAAGTACGCTAACAAATAACACATCGCGTCACGTATTCCAGTCCGAACCATGACACAGTTTTCCGGCGACGCCGTCGCCGTCACGGGCGGGGGCTCGGGAATCGGCCGACAGACCGGCCTCGAGTTCGCGAACCGCGGCGTCGACGTGGTCGTCGCCGACGTCGACCGCGAGGGAGGCGAGGAGACCGTCGAGTTGATCGAGAATGAAAGCGACGCCGAGGCGACCTTCGTCGAGGTCGACGTCACCGAGTCAGATCAGGTCGAGGAGATGGTCTCGACCGCCGTCGAGGAGTACGGGAGTCTGGACTACGCCGTCAACAATGCCGGCATCGGTGGGCAACAGGAACTGACCGCCGACCTGCCCGAAGAGAACTGGCAGCGCGTGATCGACATCAACCTGACCGGCGTCTGGCAGTGTCTCCGTCACGAGATCCGACAGATGAACGAGCAGGACGACGGCGGCGCGATCGTCAACATGGCGTCGATCCTCGGCAAGGTCGGCTTCGAAACCGCCTCGGCCTACACGGCGGCGAAACACGGTGTGCTGGGGCTCACGAAGACCGCCGCCCTCGAGTACGGCACCGAGGGCGTCCGGATCAACGCGGTCTGTCCGGGATTCGTCGAGACGCCGATGCTCGAGGAGGCGGGGATGTTATCCGACGAGACGATCCGCGAGGAGATCGAGCGACGACACGGCCTCGAGCGACTCGGGACGCCGGCGGAAATCGCCGACGCGGTGCTGTGGCTGTGTTCCGACGACGCCACGTTCACGTCGGGTGAAGCGCTGGCGATCGACGGCGGGTATCTGGCGAGGTAGGGGTTGCAGCCGCTTCGACGTCGACGACCGGAACTGCTACCGCCGACGAACGGAACTGCTACCGCCGACGCACGGTCATCGGAATCTCGTCTTTCGGTCGGGCGGTGATCGTCGCCATCAGGTCCAGCTCCGTGCCGGGTTCGAGTTCGAGGTGGTACTGCTGGTAGATCGTCGCGAGCAGGAGTCGGGCCTCGAGCATCGCGAAGCGATCGCCGATACACCGGCGCGGACCTGCGGCGAACGGAAAGTACGCCAGTTTCGGCAGCTCCGCCTCGAGGTCGTCGGCCCAGCGCTCCGGGCGGAAGGCCAGCGGGTCGTCGTACCACCGCGGGTCGCGGTGGACGACCCACTGGTGCATCCGAACCGTCGCGCCGGCCGGGATCCGATAGCCGCCGACGATGTCCGGCTTGACGGGTTCGCGGACGATGCCGGGCACCGGCGGGTACAGTCGCATCGATTCTTTGACAACCTGCTCGGTGTAGGTGAGTTCCGACAGATCCTCCATCGTCGGCGGTTCGCCGCCCAGAACCTCGTCGAGTTCCGCGACGAGGCGCTCTTCAACGTCGGGATACTGCGCGAGGAGATAGGCTGTCAGCGTCAGCGACAGCGCCGTCGTCTCGTGGCCGGCCAGCAACAGCGTCACGACCTCGTCGCGTATCTGCTCGGTCGACATCGCGTTCCCCTGCTCGTCGGTCACCTCGAGCAGCCGCGAGATGACGTCGTGTTCCGTTGGGTTCGTCCGTCGCTCCTCGATCAACTGGTAGACGACCTCGTCGAGGGACTCCCGGGCGTTCGCGATTCGTCGCCGCGACGGCGTCGGCACGCTCGGCGGGAGCACGAAGTTCGAGAGCCGCTCGGTCGACTCCATGAACGTCTCGAGCGACGCGCCGACCGTGTTGATCTGGTCGTCGATATCGACGCCGAAGAGCGCGCGGGCGACGATCTGGAGGGTCACGCCCATCATGTCGTCGTGGATCGAGCGCGTCTCGCCGTCGTTCCACGTCTCGAGCATCTCCTCGGTGAAGTCGGTCATCATCGTCGCGTAGTTCCGAATGCGCTCGGGGTGGAACGCCGGCTGGATCAGGTGCCTATTGCGCCGCCAGACCGCGCCCTCGCTGTTGAGGATGCCGTTGCCGGTCATCGGTCCGAGGATGTTCTGGAAGTTCTCGCCTTTGATGTAGTTCTCGTTGTGCTGGACGAGTACGTGTTCGATCTGGTCGGGATGGTTGAGCTGGTAGACCATCCCGTCGGGGTTCTCCCAAGCGACGACGTCGCCGTACTCTCGAGCCATTCGCGTCATGAAGCCGTAGGGATCGCGCAGAAACGTGAGCTGGGTGCCGACGAACGGTAGTCCGTCGGGGCCGGGCGGCGTCTCCTGCGTGACTGCGGGGATGTCTTCGCTCATAGTGTTCGTGTTCGTGTTCGACCGAACGGGTGCCAGCGTTCTATACCTTTCAGAAACGACTTTCGTCCAGACTGGCCCGACGACTCGAGCGCCCGTTCACGACGAACCGGCGTCCAGCACGTCCGAAACGTCGAACAGCGAGACGTCCTCGCGCCTTTCTGCCTGTCGCTCGAGGTCGGCGGTGTACCCGGATCGGCTGAACAGGACGTACTGGGTCGTTCCGTCCGCGGGCTCGTCCGACCACCGCACGTGTTCGGCGGTCCGCTCGAGGTTCGAGAGGACGCCTTCGCTCACCGGCGTCGAGGTGAACTTGCACTCTCCGGCGACCAGCCCGGCGTCCGTCAACCCGAGGACGTCCAGTTCGTGTTCTTTGAACCACCACTGACCGACGTTGCGGAATCGACGCTCGACGAGCTCCGGCAGCGCCTGCTGACACAGCCGTTCGAAGAGCGGACTGACGTAATCCGCGAGTTCGGGGGCGACGAGTTCGTCGTACGCGTCCTCGTCCAGCAGTCGGAGTTGGTCCTGGTTGCCATACACGAAACGAAACCAGAATCGGAACAGCGGCGCTGCGATCCGGTATCGGCCGCGCTTGGACGCTGTCGGCGATTCCGTCACGGGAATGTGTCGCTCGACGAGCCGAAGACGGCGGAGCTTCTGTACGTAGGTGCTGAGCGACTGCGAGTCGACGCCGGCCATCCCCGCGATTTCGTTCGGCGTCCGTCGACCGTGGGCCATCGCGCGGAGGATGCTGAAGTAGGTGTTGGGCTGTCGAAGCTCCGTTCGAAGCAGGAACTCCGGCTCCGAGTACAGCAACCCTCGCTCGGAGAGGATCGACTCCTGTACGTTCTCCGCGACCGACCGATCCGGGTCGATCGTCTGGAGATAATAGGGCGTGCCGCCGTAGATCGCCCACGTCTCGACCGCCGCTTCGTCGTCGTCGTTCGGAACGAACGCTCGCACGGTCCCCGCCGACAGCGGGCCCAGATCGATCGTCGCCGTTCGACGGCCGTACAGCGGGCTTCCACCCGAGAGGACTTTCTCCTCCATGACGCTGATCGACGAGCCGATCAGGACGAGCGTCATCCCGGTCTCCTTCAGTTTTGTATCCCAGACACGCTGGATCCGGGACGGGATCGACTCGTCCTCCTCGACGAGGAAGGGAAACTCGTCGACGATAACGATCGCGTTTCGCTCGCCGAGTTCCTCGAGCAGCACTTCCCAGTCTCGGCGCACGTTCCGAAGCTCGGGGAACGCGGCGGTGACCGTCTCGACGAACTGCTCGAGTTGGTTCTGGGCCGTCGACTCGATCGCCTGATAGTAGACCGCGTCGTCGCGATCGGCGATCGTCTGCCGGGCGAGTTCGCTCTTCCCGAGCCGTCGTCGTCCGTAGAGAACGACGAACTCGGCCCGATCCGACTCGTAACACGCCGTGAGCTGCTCGAGTTCTCGCTCCCGATCGACGAACTCGTCCATAGGAGTCGTTGTCGCGGCTCGCACAAGATCGTTTCGATTATGGAAATCACGATTTCCGAAATCGTGATTTCTTCCCGAGCTCGTCGTGGAACGCCGTCGATGTCGAGGATCCGTCGGAAAACTGGGGCGGCTCAGCGATTCGCCTCGAGCCACTCGACGGCGAAGTCCACGAGTGCTCGCTGGTCCATCAGTTTGGCCGTTCCCGCACCGACCTGTCCCTCGGTGAGTCCGATCTCCCGTTCGAACGCCGCCCCGAGGTCGGCGAAGTCGTCGGTGTCCTCCTCTATGTTCTCGAACTCGACCCACTTCCGGTCGCCGTCGACGAGGATCGGTGCGCCGCCGGTCACCGTCTCGATCGGGATGTCGGCCCGGTTCTCGGCGAGGTGTAACGACGTGTTGGTGTCGTGGCCGACGCCCAGAAAGAGGACGTCGGCGTCCAGTTCGTACAGCCGTGCCAGCGGAGAGCCCTCTCCGAGTCGGGAGTCGAGTTCGTGGTCGGCGACGACCGTCTCGGCCTCGGCCCCCCACGCGGTGAAGGAGACGGTGGGATGGTCGCTGCGGTGGGTCTCCGGGTAGGTGCGGAAACACTCCGGGACCGCCCCCACCCGGGTCGGCGTGACCGCGGGTCGGTACGGCGGCATCGTCTCCCGGATCGTCACCTCCCACTCGTCCGGCACCGGCGGGTTTGACCAGTCAGCGGGATCGGAGTAGTCACCGGAGTGCGTCGGCATCGCGACCGTCCCCGTCTCCGTTACGACCTCCTGTAAGGCGTCGACGACCGCCGGTGGACCGCCACAGACCCATCCTAGTGCGCTCAGTGACGAGTGGACGAGTACCGTGTCGCCCGCCTCGAGACCCAGTTCGCGGAGATCGGTCGTCAGCGAGGGTACCGTGACCGGATCGTCGACCGATTCGACGGCCTGCTCTTCGCTCATAGCACCGTGGTCGCGCGGTCGTCATTTCAGTGTTCGCATCGTCTGCTACCGATTGACACCCTGACTCGGTGGCGCTGCTCGCTTTTCCTTCTCAGAAGAGAACGGGGTGACCTCGAGATTCGGATACAGCCGCAACACTCGCGGTCAGTACAAAAAACGAACTTTTTCCACCTCGGGCTCGCCCCAAGCGAACCGCTCGGCGCGAATACGTCGATGAAAAAGGCCGACCGATCGCGGACGTGCAAATGCTCATTACGGTACGTCGAGCACAGCTCACCGTGATCGTTGTTCGTCTGTTCACTCCAGCAGAGACCGGAACTCCGGTTCTCGTAAGAAGGATAGAGAACGAGAATCTCCGTTCTGATGCCGTTCACCTGAATTAAGTCGTTAGGCCCTCTCTCGACGAGTGACCGGAGGGAGCGAGTTGGGTGGGGCAAGTCACTCCACTACGGCTGCTTCGTGAGAATCGGTCGCTGATTGGCGTGTCGTTTCCGGCAAACAGACCACCTTCTGTCGTCCAACCCGAACTCGCCGGATCTCTTCCGACGCTTCCATCTCGGACAGCACCCGACTCGCCGTCGATTTCGACCAGCCCGTGTGAGAGACGACGTCAGCTTGCCAGATTCGTCCGCCTTGTGTCTCGAGGATGTGCAATACGCGCTCCTCTCGAGAGAGGAACTCCGGACCCCTTTCCTCAGTGGGCGACTCTTCTGGTACTGGCGTGTCGCTGTGTTCCGCAGACGAGTTCGGCGGGGAAATCACGGGAAGCAGGTTGCAGATTCGTTCGATCGTGGTGCGTCCTGTCTCAGACAAGGGAATGGAGGAGGACATAGACAATCGAGAATGACAGCATTTGCTGATAAGCATTTGTCCCAAACAGTTTGGGAAGTTTGATAGACATTGGCACTTATATCACAAAATTACTGAAAATCACACTCGTATACTATTTTGAAACCTACAATCCACGAGTAATCGCAGGACTGGCATCCGTAATCCACGCAGACTCCTCCAGTGTCCGATAGTAAGCGATTTCCCTGTCATCACCTCGAGTCCATCACCCTTTGTCCGCTACCACGCCCGCTCGAGCACGCCCTCGATCTCTTCGCTCGTCGACTCGAGACCTGCCGGTGCGTTCTCCATCATCCCGTCGGCCAGAATCGCCTCGGCGACGTCCGGAAACTCGCTCCGGTCGGGGCCGTCGACGTCTCGCAAACGCGAGGGAAGCCCGAGCGCGTCCCCAATATTGTCGACCGCGTCGACGATCGCTTCCGCCGGCTCTGCGGCCTCCGACACTTCCAGTGCCTCGGCGAGCAGCTCGCGTCGTCCGTCGACGTGCTCGAAGAGGTACTCGAGGACGGCTGGGGCGACGATCGCGTGGGCCGCGCCCTGCTGGACGTCGTACGTTCGGGTGAGTCCGTGGCCGAAGGCGTGGACGATCGAGAGCGTCGACCCGCTCGGCCTCGAGATGCCGTACTGGACCAGGAGGATGCCCTCGACGAGGGTCCCGAAGGTCTCGTCGTCGTCGGAGCCACGACCGAACGCCAGCAGCCCCTCGTGTAGTTTCTCGAGCCCACGAATCGCCGTCGCGTCGGTGATCGGCGTCGCGTTGCGGGCGTAGAGGGTTTCGATCCCCTTGTCGAACCCGTTCATTGCCGACGCGGCGAGGACCGAGCGCGGGGTCGTCGCGACCAGTTCCGGGTCGGCGAACACCGCCGCGGGCATCAACTGCGGGTCGCCGACGCCGCCGCTCGCCTCCTCGTCGACCAGTCCGGACGACGGCGAGGCGGTGACGCCGGCGACCATCGAGAGATCGGCGCCGGCCAGCGTCGTGGGGATCGCGACGATCGGCGGGAGTCCGTCGTCGGGAACGGCGATCGTCCCGGTGTCAGCGAGTTCCCGCCCGAGAACGTCGGGAGAGCGATTGGACGCGGCGAGGACGCTAATGACCTTCGCCGTATCGAGACTGCTTCCGCCGCCCAGACTCACGAGGACGTCCGCTTCGACTGCCCGCATGCGCTCGAGGCCGTCGACGGCGGTCTCGAGGCGTTTTTCGGGCGTCGTCTCCGCGAAGACGCCCGCGAGTCGGTCGCCGAGGCCCTCCGTCACCGGATCGATTACCGCCGGTGTGCTCCCGACCGTCGACCCGCAGACGACGAGTGCGCGGTCGAATCCCTGTGTGGCGAGTTCGGTCTCGAGGTCGTCGACACAGCCGGGGCCGGCCCTGAGGATGGCCGGGTCGTACTCGAATCGGAACGAGGGATCGTCGGTCGGCGTCTCCGGATCGGTCATGCGAACCCGTACGCCGTTCACACGGATAATATCAGTCGCTACTGAAGCGTCGACGCTATTTGGTCGCCCGACGGCTCGCGATCGCTTGTGATCGACGTTCTCCTTCTCGCCACTCGAGTCACTGGACCGCTGGCGGAGCGGTAACCCGACGTCGTTTCGAATAGATGTCCTCAATAATTTCAAATAGTATCGTAGCCTTCTAACCTGACTTGTCATCTCTAACGAAAGTTCCTCCACCGGTTTCGACACAATCGACCGCGACCGGACGGTGGGCGGATATCGATTTACTGATTTCCGGACCGACCGTTGTCGAACAAATTTGGTGTTCGAACTCTCTAAGTCGATTAGAGGGCGTCCGACGGACCTCTATCGGGCTCCATCACGGCTTCGTAGATACGGTTTTCGACGGCAGTACTGGCCGTCCTCACAGTCGGTGACCGCGTCTTCGATTGGACTCATAACTATCTCAACCATCTCATAAATTCTCTGATTCACCAAGTACCTATAATTCCTTCTCGAGCCAACTCGACGATCTCGTTCACGGACAGATCCGCTTGCTCGTGGATCGGCTACTGCTTCGATCGTTCGTCGCTTCACCGTTTTCCGTATTCCTGCCATCGGTGGCCCATCGAGTCGGTGGGGTACTTCACTCCGAGTACTGAATCGGCCTCTGTCCGAGTTTTTATATAGATTCAGTTCCGAACTTCGGCAAATGAACGAGCCTGGGGTTCAATCGTTACTCGACCAGGAAACGTTACATCGACGAGTCGAAGCCGGTGAGACCCCTGACTGGGTCGCGAGCCACTGGGAGACGTTTCGTGACGGCCTCCTCGGGGAGCGAAACGGTAGCCCCTTTCCCTGTTACTTCGGCGCGGAGTCGGTCCGAGACGGGGAGCCGCTGTACACGGCCGTCCCCTCGATGAGCGATAAAGACGCCTTGCTCGAGCTCGGCTCGACGCTTCTCGAGTACCTCGAGTCGTATCGGGACCACAGCGAGCGCGCGTCGCTGGTCACGTTCTTCGCACCGCCCGCTCGGCCACTGTCGGAAGCGGCGTATCACGACGCCCTCTGGCACGTCCTCCAGTTTCTCCACGTCCACGATCCCGAGCCGTGGCCCGCCGACATCCCGACCGATCCCGACGATCCCTACTGGGAGTTCTGTTTCGGCGGGGAACCGATGTTCCCGACGTGTCGGGCGCCGTTCTACGACACCTACGAGAGTCGGTACTGCCCGATCGGTCTCGAAATCACCTTCCAGCCGCGGGCCTTGTTCGAGGGGCTGAACGTCACCGCCGACACGGCGGCCGGCCAACACGCCCGCGAGGTGATACAGGGCCGTCTCGAGGACTACGACGGTGTCTGCCCGCACGCCGACCTCGGTGACTGGGGGGTCGACGGCGACCGGGAGTGGGTCCAGTACATGCTCCGGGAAGACGAGGACGCGGCGCCGACGACGTGTCCGATCACCGTCACCCGCGAGCATCCGAAGTCGGACCTGCTCGTCGGTGACGATCGAACTCGATCGTCCGGGAACGCCGACCAGCTAGTACGATGACGATCACAATGTTCGACGGTACTGGCGAGCCAGAACTCGACGCCACCGATCCGGTTCTCGTTCTCGTCGACTTCCAGCGTGGATTCGACGAGCCCGGTTGGGGAACCCGAAACAACCCGGATGCGGAAACGAACGCAACGCGACTGCTCGAGACGTGGCGCGAGTTCGAGTTACCGGTCGTCCACGTTCGCCACGATTCGACGGAACCCGATTCCCCGCTTCGCGGCGACCGGCCGGGCTTCCGGTTCAAGCCCGACCTCGAGCCGCTGGCCGGCGAAGGGGAGTTCGTCAAACGAGTCAACGGGGCGTTCGTCGACACGGGACTCGAGGCGTGGCTTCGCGAGCGGGGATCCGAAACGCTCGTCGTCTGTGGATTGACGACCGACCACTGCGTCTCGACGACGACGCGGATGGCCGAAAACCGCGGGTTCGACGTCGTGGTCGTGGCGGACGCGACGGCGACGTTCGAGCGGACGTTCGACGGCGAACGGTTCTCGCCGTCGCTGGTCCACCGGAGTGCACTTGCACACCTCGAGGGGGAGTTTGCGGCTATCCTCGAGACGGACGACATCGCTGCTGCGATGACGTCGGATCGACGGTAATATTCCGGTATTCGAGAGTTTCGCGATCGACGACGTCAGCACGAACCGACATCACGGAATTCGGTCGACGAGTTGCGTGAGGATGTCCTTCAGGAGGTGGTCTCTGTGCTCGTCTGTCTCGTCGCGGTCGACGCTGGGTGACAGTGACCCCATTCGGACGACTCTCGGCGCGATCGTTCGATCAGCCATACGTTACTTTCAACTGTCATAAATTCGCTCTCATCTATATTACACCCGTAGGAGTGTAACAGAGTATGTACGTCGACGGTATCGAATCGACTCACCGAACGGGTGTCTGTTCACGTCGGTCGGACAGCACTGGCGCGCTCGTCTCGAGCGGTGGCCGTGTGTCGTGAAAACCACCTCTTAAGCCGATACGGACGCAACGCCCGATCAGATGGAGTTCGTCGAGAAGTACCAGACGGCGTTCGTCCTCGTCGCCATCGTCGGGGGACTCGCGCTCAGTCAGGTCTCCGGCGTTGCTGGCGTCGCCGATCGACTCATCCTGCCGTTTTTGATGGTCATGCTGTTCGCCGCGTTCGCCGCCATCCCGCTCTCTCGGCTCCGCTCTGCGTTCGGAAACCGTCGTGTCGTCGGCTCGAGTCTGCTGATCAACTTCGTCTGGAACCCACTGATGGCCGTTCTCCTCGGTGCGGTCTTCCTTCGCGATCATCCGGCACTCTGGGTCGGGCTCGTCATGCTACTGGTCACACCGTGTACGGACTGGTATCTCGTCTTCACCGATATCGCGGACGGGGACGTTCCGCTCGCAACCTCTATCCTGCCGTACAACCTCGTGTTACAACTGATCTTGCTGCCGGTGTATCTGTACGCGTTCGCGGGGACAGTCGTCGACTTGCCGCTGGGTGTATTGCTCGAAAGCGTCGCGCTCGTGCTCGTCGTGCCGCTCGTGCTCGGTGGACTCGCTCGCTGGGGCGTGACTCGAGTGAAGGGGGAGCGCTGGTTCACACGTCGGTTCCTGCCGACGTTGAGTCCGCTCCAGATCGTCTTTCTGAGCCTCGCGATCGGGGCGATGTTCGCCTCCCAGGGTGAGATCGTTCTCGACAATCCAGAACTGCTCGCCCTCCTCGCCGTTCCCGTCATCGTCTTCTACGCGATCAACCTCGGTCTCGGCTTCGGCATGGGCCGACTGCTGTCGTTTTCCTACGACGAGATGGTCTGTTTCAACAACACGATCCTCTCACGCAACTCCCCGACGGCGCTGGCAATCGCCGTCGTGGCGTTTCCACACGAACCGCTCATCCCGCTGGCGCTGGTCATCGGGCCGCTGTTAGAACTTCCATTACTGGGTGTCGTCGCACAGGTTCACCTCGCGATCCGTGATCGGGGATGGTGGCCGTTCGACTCCACTCTCTCCTTCAGTCGGAACTGATCGACTCTGTGTATATACACCGGTCGAATAGTTCCGTTTCTGTGAACGTATAGGAGAATCGACATCATATAATACAGCAATATAGTATACGTACCTATCATGTATGGCTGGCAACTGTTCTTCCCGTAGTCGTATGGGATAATTCACCCAGTAATACATCTCGGTGAACATTTGACTACCGATTGACCACTTCTCGAAATAATGGACAATACCTTTCCGCAGGATGGGATATGATTAGCATATCGTGAACTCGAACAGGTTCCTTTTTACTGTCGCCGTCGGCACGATCACTCACTGTGTTTCCCTCGACTGAAGCCACTATTCTCCGATTCAGAGGGCGATCGTTGTTACGAGTCTCGTTCTCGAGACGAAATCACGTCACTGCAGTCGATACACTCTGATGTGATTTTTAGCATATGATACCCAAAAAACACCTTCCAAATGTCATTTTCTACCCTCTCGAGAACGAACGGTAGACCGGACCCACGAGACATCCTCCGGTTGTCGCGAAACGCGTCCCTCGACGCACTACGCAGGCCGATCGCTCGACGTCCGGCCTGCGTGAGCTCTCTCCTGTGGCACTCGAGTCTCCCCCTCACGCGAGCGTCTCCCGCACGGCCGTGCTCACGAATCGTTAACACCCTCCGGACGGAACGACAGGTATGGTCTGTCCGTTCCTCGAGTATCGACGTGGGTCGGCCGGTGGGGAGAGTGCGGAAAGAAAGGAGGGGGAAGACGGCTTCGACGAGCCGCGGGCGTACTGTACGGCAGCCGACCGGTTCGTCCAGGCGATGCGCGCCGATATCTGCAACGACCGGTACGATCTCGTCCACGACCGCGATTGCGAGATCTACCTCGAGCACGCCGGGAGCGACCGACGCGGTAAGGGAGACGGAGAGACGGAATCCCATGAGAACGACGGAGAGACGGCGTCCGAGGAGGGCGACGACCGATGAGCTACGACCGGTACCTCGCCGGCGAGCCGCTGATCGTCACTGCGGCGCTGACCGGCGGCGTTCACGGCAAGGAGGCGAATCCGAACCTTCCGGAGACTCCCGAAGAGATCGGTCGAGCAGCGGCCGCAGCCGAGGCGGCCGGTGCCTCGGTCGTCCACCTCCACGCCCGGAAACCGAACGGTGAGCGCTCCTTTGCGACCGAGCGGTTCCAGGCGATCGACGACGCCGTTCGAGCACACGCCGACGATATCGTCGTCCAGCACTCGACCGGCGGGACGGCCGCCCCGGACGCGGACCGGCACCTCCCGCTCCGGACCGACCCCCCGCCGGAGATGGCCTCTCTGGACATGGGGCCGTTGAACCGGTACGAGCACCTGACCAGCGAGAACACCCGCGGACTGGTCGACTCGCTTCACGAGGAGATGGTCGACCGGGGGATCAAACCCGAACTCGAGGTGTTCAACGACGGCCATCTAAACGAGGTGTTCGGGCTGCTCGAGCGCCGCGACCTCGCCGAGCCGGTGTACGCGACGCTCATTTTCGGTCCCGGAACGCTGACCCGGCCCCGGCCGGGGAACTTCCTGAACGCGATCGACAACCTCCCCGAGGCGGCGCAGTTCAACACCCTCGGGTTCGGCCGCCACCAGCTCCCGTTCGCGACGATGGGAATCCTCTTCGGCGGTCACGTCCGCGTGGGTCTCGAGGACAACGTCTACTACCGGAAGGGAGAACTCGCGACGAGCAACGCGCAACTCGTCGAACGCGTCGCCCGACTCGCCGACGAACTGGGTCGGCCGGTCGCGACGCCCGAACAGGCACGAGAGATCCTGGGGATCTGATCCTGACTCCGTCTCGAGCGAGAACTTCGGAGGCTTTCAGATGTCCCCCCAACCACTTTACTTTCGATCCCCGTACACTGCCCGATGGTCACACCCGTCACCCGTCGAGCGTTTCTGCTCGGGAGTACCGGAGCCGGCATCGCGGGCGTCCCTTGGCACACCGGACGCTCGAGAGCGACGGAGGGACAGGACGGTTCCGATTCCGATTCCGACTCCGACGCCGTCGCGGTCGTCTCTCAACATCACCTCGCGACCGACGCGGGCCTCGAGGTCCTCGCCGAAGGCGGGACGGCCGCCGCCGTCGCCGTCGCCTGCTCGCTCAGCGTCGTCGAACCCTGGTTCTCCTCGGCGCTCGGCGGTGGCACCTGGGCGCTGTACTACGATTCCGAGTCCGAGGAGGTCACCAGCGTCGACGGTGTCGGACCCGTCGGATCGGAAGCGACGCCCGAGGACTACGAAGCGCGTGCTGGTGATCACGGCATGCACCAGTCGATCGTTCCCGGCGCCTGGGACGGGTGGATGCTCTGGCTCGATCGGTACGGGCGACTGGATCTCGAGGCGGTCCTGTCGCCGGCGGTAGACGTCGCTCGAGCGGGCTACCCGGTCAGTCCG
This sequence comes from Natronoglomus mannanivorans, assembly GCA_025517485.1. Taxonomy (GTDB): domain Archaea; phylum Halobacteriota; class Halobacteria; order Halobacteriales; family Natrialbaceae; genus Halomontanus; species Halomontanus mannanivorans. The sequence continues at coordinate 41,226 of JAOPKB010000006.1, forward strand.
GGGATGGAAAACTGGCTCGGGCGGCGCGAGGGTCGAATCGAGGAACGGCCCGACGCGGCGGAGATATACATGCCCGACGGTGAACTCTTCGAGGAAGGCGACACGATCTATCAGGAGGACATGGCCGACACCTTCGAGTCACTCGCCGAGGCGTACGACGATCACCGCGAGGAGGGCCGAACCGAGGCGGTTCAGGCGGCCAGAGATCACTTCTATCGTGGGCCGATCGCCGAGGCGATCGTCGACTTCTCCGAGGAACACGACGGCTCCCTGACGCTCTCGGACTTCCAGGAGTTCGAAGCCGAGATCGTCGAGCCGATCTCGATCGAGTACGACGAAGACGACGCCGTTCGGGTCTACCAGAACCCGCCGAACAGTCAGGGGATCACGCAGTTGCTGGCGTTGAACGTCCTCAAAGAGTACGATCTGTCCGACATAGAGCCGGACGACGCCGACGCCGTCCACGTCGTTACCGAGGCGTTGAAACTCGCGTTCGCGGATCGGTACCACCACGTGGGCGACCCCGACCGGGTCGACGTTCCCGTCGCCGAGCTGCTGGACGACGAGTACGCGGCGAGCCAGCGCGACCGGATCGAGATGGACGAGGTGATGGAGTGGCCCCTCGACTCCGGGCTGTCCGAATCGCTCTTCGGGGACACCGACGCCGATCACACGACGACGTTCCACGTCGTCGACGGCGACGGGAACGCGGCTGCCGTGACGACCAGTCTGGGCGCGCAGTTCCAGGTGATCGGCGACACCGGCATCCACCTCAACAACCGCATGCGGATGCTCGCGGTCGACGACGACGATCCGAACCGGCTCACGCCCGGCTACAAGGTCCGCCACACGTCCAATCCCTACATGGCGACTCGCGACGGCCAACCGTACATCCTGGGCGGCAACACCGGTGTGGATACGCAACCACAGGGACAGACCCAGCAGTTCGTCCACGTCGCCGAGTTCGGCCTCGACGCCCAGGCGGCGATCGACCGCCCCCGATTCGAGACCACCGCGTTCCCGTCCACGCAGTACCCCTACGACGTCGGCAACACTCTCGAGATGGAGTCCGAGTTCCCCTCGGACGTGATCGACGACCTCGAGGACCGCGGCCACGACGTCGGCCTCGGCGGCTCGTTCGGAACGGCGAATATGATCGTCGTCGACGAAGACGGCGACCTCGAGGTCGGCGCCGAATCGCGAAGTGCTACTGCCGACGGACGTGTCACGACGGTCGATCGTCCCTGACGCTCACTCTCCGGTCTCGGCCGCCGACTGCCCGCTGTCTCCGCGTCCCACTTTCGTGCACTTCGTCGTCGTGGCTCGTCTCCTTCGGCGCCTTCTATCCGAATCTCACGATAGAATAATTTATATATAGATATAATAAATACACAACAATGTCAAGTGAGGAATCACCTCACACCCCGAACGGGATGCCGTTTCTGGGGCACGGACTCGAGTACGCGCGCGATCCGATCGCAGCGATCGAGAAGTGGGGGGAACAGGGCGACATCGTCCGGCTCGAGTATCCGGGCCAGTCGTTTTACCTGGTAACAGGCCCGTCGTACATTCAGGAGATTCTGGTGAAAAAACACGGGAGTTTCACGATCGGTCCCGCACAGCGTGAGAGCTTCGAGGGAATTACGGACCACGCGGTGAACACGTCGACTGGAAGCGACTGGGAGCGACGTCGGAAGGCGATCAATCCAGTGTTTACGGGTGATACCGTCGAGACGTACCGCGGACGTATGATCTCGGAGATAACCACGTCCGTCGAGGCTTGGGAGGACGGCGAGACGTTCGACCTCCATCGGGAAATGCGACTCGTGACGATGCGTATGCTCGCAGACACGCTCCTCGGAATCGACGTTCGCGGCGACGAAGACGTGATCATCGCGGCGTCCGACTCACTCATCGATCGCGCGAACTTCCGACGGATCGGCCGCTACCTGCCCGACTGGGTTCCGACACCGACCGATCGTCGGTTCGAGCGGAAGGTTCGGGCTCTAGACGAGTACGTCGCCGAGTGCATCGCACATCAGCGCCGAACCGAGTACGGAGACGACGTCTGTTCCGTCTTGCTCGAGGCGAGCGACCGCGGCGTGCTCTCGGAACGGGAGGTCAAGCACAACCTGGTCGGCCTGTTGCTCGCTGGGACGTCCTCGCCCGGCGGGACGCTCACACACGCCTGGCGACTGTTGGCTGCCCACCCGTCGGTGCGTCGGTCGCTCGTCGCCGAGTTCGAATCGGTCGCGTCGGAAGGGCGACTCTCCGCCGCCGACGTCGACGAGTTGACGCTGACTCGAAACGTCCTCTCGGAGACGCTCAGACTGTACCCACCCACCGTCGGCGTCAATCGACAGGCGACCGAACCGGTCACCATCGGCGAATACGACTTTCCGGAGCGGGCGCAGTTCATCATGCCACAGTGGGTCCCCCAACGTGACGACCGGTTCTGGAGCGACCCCGAATCCTTCGACCCGTCTCGGTGGGAGCGAGACGTCGACCGTCCCCAGTTCGCGTATTTTCCCTTCAGCGGCGGTCCCCGGTTTTGCCCCGGCAAGAAAGTCGCTCGAGAGGAGATGACGATCGCGCTGGCCCAGATGGTCGGCCACGTCGACCTCGAGGTCGACGTCGATGGAGCGGTCGAGTTCACGCCGTCGATGACGCTCCGTCCGAAGACGGAACACCGTGGGACTGTCCGTCGCCGGTAGGTCGGTTTGGCAGTTCCCTGCCCCGTTCTCTCGTCTCCCGTTCTCGCTCGTGACGCGCTCGAGGGTGATCTCCGGCCGGGAGTGAGTGAGCAGTCGTTCAGTCCGTTCGTTGCCGGCCTGAATACCTCCGTTCAATCCTTCTCGCCGGATTTATTAATACAGAATACATCGTGAAAATCACTCGATGAGACGTTTAATTACGAGACGAACGGTTCTCGGTGGCGCGTCGATGGCTGTCCCGTTCTCGGTCGTCGGCACGGCGACCGGGAGTCAGGACGAGGGTGGTCAAGATGGGGGCAACGGTGTTCACGATGGAGGTGACGGCGATCTAGTCGGTCGAGCGATCGAGGGCTCGCGGTCGTTCCTCCGGGACTCAGTGACGGACGACACCTTCGCTCACTGGGATACGGCGGTTCGGTACGACGAATACGGTGACTATCGATACACCGTGTACTACGCGCTTTTGCTGGAGCGAATCGGGAACCGTGAGGGGACACGGGATCGATGTCTCTCGTACCTGCTCGAGCAGCGGTCACCGAACGGTGGCTGGGGCGATCCCGTGACGAACTTCGGCGGCCGCTTACTCCTGGAATCGATCGACGAGCACGCGTACCGGGAGGTAATCGACGACGTTCGGGCGGAGATCGACGAGCGCGGCCACTCGTTGCTTCCCCCCGAGGAGCAAGCAGAATCGGATGTCGGACTGTCCGGCCGGTTCAGGATGCGACTCCTGTACGCTGCGATGTCCGACCGCCACTCCTTCGCTGACCTCTTTCCGGACGAACGGCCACTCGAGATCGGTCGGATGCTGTCGTTTACACGGGCGTTCGACGGGCGAACGATCTCGGCTCGAGAGAACATGTGCCGGCCGATTTACACCGGTCCGTTCTCTGCGTATTTCTTGATCGGAGCGACGGCTCGAGAGGGCTCGTTCGACGAGGACGACCGGCAACTGGTCGACGCGTTCGAGCAGATACTTCTGAGCCGTCGACTCACGAACGGTGCGTGGAACACGTCGACGACGACGATATTCGGTGCGTTCGCCCTCGCCGAACTGGGATACGACCCGGACGGGGACACGATCGGCCATCCGGTCGACTGGATCGCCGATCACCGACTCACCCACGAGGGGCGCGTCGAGATCTGGCGGTTGCCGGTTTGGGATACGGGACTGGTGATGGAGGCGCTGTTCGAATCCGGTATGTCCACGGCGGACCCGCTCGTTCGCGACGCTGCTCGGTGGCTCTATCAGGCACGTACCCCACAGCTGGAGGCGAATCCCGTCGATACGAAACTCGAACGGGAACCGGCGCCGTACAGACGTCACCACGGTACGGGGTGGGGATACATGCCAGCGGTGTTCTCCGATTGGGACGACACTGCCGTCGCGATCTGCGCGCTCTCGGACGTTCTCGACTCTCCGCTCGAGGAGCAGACGGAATTTCTCCTCGACGTTCAAAACCGGGACGGAAGCTGGTCCGCGTACACGACGGACTTCGACGCACTCGAGGAGTCCGTCGCCGACGAGATTCGATCCGAGATCGACGACGGCCTCTTTCGGATCCTCTTCGGGCACGTTCCGTGTCCCGACGTGACCGGCGGCGCACTCGAGGCATTGGGCAAACGGGGGTACGCGGTCGACGACAGCGAGGCGGTTCGCGACGCCGTCGCGTACCTCGAGGATGCCAGGGCCGACAACGGCATGTGGCTCGCCGTCTGGGCGCAGGGCTTTACGTACGGGACGGCCCGGGTACTGGCTGGGTTCGATCGGGTCGGTGTTGGCGAAGACCGGGAGGTGATTACGGCGGCCGCCAGTTCGCTGATCGACCGGCAGAACGCGGACGGTGGCTGGGGTGAAGACACCAGATACGATCCCACGAGTTCGACGCCCGGAGACGCCGAGTATCGGCGTGCGGACTCGACACCGACCCAGACGGGGTGGGCGCTGCAAGCGCTGTTGTACGCCGGCGTGTCACCGGATCACGCTGCGGTTCGAGAGGCCGTGGACTATCTGGTCCGAACCCAGCGGTCGGACGGTTCCTGGGACGTCCATCGCGTAATGTACAACTTCGGTGGGCCCGGATATAGCACCGTTGCAACGACGCAGGCGGCAGTGCTCAGGGCGCTAGGTCTGTACGCTCAGGCGTCCGGTTGAGGACGATCAGTCCCGCGGGGGAGCGGGGACGAACGAGTCCGCGACTAATCCGACGGTGACGCCTCGACCGCGTCGGCTCTCGGAGACTGATACCGGAAGATGGCCTCGAGCGTCCGGTAGAATCGAAGCGACAGCAGGTGGACGAGGAGGAGTCCAAATACGAGGAGGCTCCCCGAGACGCTGGTCAAAACGAGTGCCCCGATCGTCTTCAGGGCGATCCCGAGTCGCTTCGTCACCCGCGCGCCCAGAACGCAGGCGAACGTCACTTTGCCTGCCTCGCGGTCACCCTCGATGTCTCCGACGTTTCGCATCTCTAATCCAGCGAAGACGATCAGGAACCAGCAGCCGAAGAGCACGACGCTGTCGAAGACGTCGAGCGGAGTGGCGGCGATGAACACGAAGATATACACGATCTGGTACGCCCACGCGAACGCGACAGCCAGCGAGTCCAGCGGAATGGTCGCCGTCTTGATTTTGTCGTAGACGGCCAACACTGCCAGCGGGACGTGGCCGAGTGCGAGCGTCAGTAGCCCGAACGCGTCGGGTGTGACTGCCGTCGTGAGTATCGAGAGTTCGAACAGCACGAACAGGAGGACGGCTACGGCCAGTAACTCCGTGTCGTACTCCTCGACCAGTGCCGTCCGGTCGGGATTGTTGATTCGGTCTTCGTCTGTCACGAGTAGTCGATCCGTGATGTAGACGAACGCCGTGAGTGAACACAGTGTTAGGATCCCGACCCCGGCATCGAACGGTTTTCCGCCGACGAACAACGCCGAGATGACGAGTATGAGCACGGAGTTGACGACCAGATAGAGACTACAACTGACGAACAGGCCGAAGAGGTCCTGTCCGGGACGTCTACGCCGCACAGCCCCCATTCGTACACTCACCAACGCTGAAATTTGCCACACTTCTCCACGATAGCGCCAATCCGAGGCCGGCGAGCTCGCCGCTCGAAGTGACGACTTCTCCGTATTGTTTAATCATTGTCCTGTAGGAGAATAATTTATAGATCGACTATTTAATACTATTGGATTAGTTATTTTTTCGATCTATGATATACTCCTGAAATTCAGCGGACGAGAGCGCTGGTGGACTGATCTCTCGACCGAACACTGTGGGAATCGCTGGCCACCCCAGAAACTCCTCGGTTGCTATCTTCCTCACGCCCCGATCCCAGCGGATTTAAATAACTGACCTGTTACAACTAATAGTAATGGCAGAAGAGTCGAAGGCATCGTCGTTACCCGGTTGCCGGAACGATCTCGACACGAGCGGGTCGTCTCACGGACCGTTCGTTCGAGTCGATTTCCACGGTTGTCGTCGGTTCGATCCGGAAGGCTCGAGGTGTCAGTGATGACCTGGATCGATTCCGTCGCGACGTTCGTGACCGACCACAGTCGGGTTCTCATCGTCGTCATGTTGCTCGTGACGGCGGGACTGGCACCCGGATTGGCACAGATCGAAGACACTGCAGCGGTCGGCGGCCTCTCGGACGACTCGCCGGTCGCCGAGGCCAACGCCGAGATTCAGGATCGGTTCACCGACCGGGAGGAGAATACGACGACGGCGGTGATCGCGGTGAGCAGCGACGAGGAGAACGTCCTCTCGAGAGAGGCACTAGTGCGGACGCTCGAGTACCAGCGGGCACTGCACGACAACCGGACGGTCGAGGAGACGTTCGTCGCCGATGATCCGGTGTTCGGTATCGAAAACCTCGTCGCTCGGGCAGCGATCGCGGCCGACCGCAGGGGGCAACTAGACGGGGCTACGATCGCGGGATGGAACGAAACCGAGGGACTGGTCGACGCGAACGTCTCACGGGACGAGTGGGAGTCCCCGTCGCTCGACGAACAGATCGAGCACCTGGAGTCGACGAACGATTCGGAGGTGGCGGAGATCGTCGAGGAAATCCTCGATCCCGACAGCAACTCGGAGGCGACCCGTGTGGCGTATCAACTGCTGCCCGAGAGCTACGAGCCCGGTTCGTCCGCGGCGGACGGTCGGCTGATGATCCTGACCCAGGAGACCGACAGTCAGATCAGCGCCGCGGCGGAGATCTCCGAAAACGTCTCGTCGGCTCAAGCGATCTCCCGATCGATCGCGGCTGAGCAACCGGACAACGAGAGCTACGCCGTCTACGGCCGCGGGATGGTCAACTACGAGCAGGATATCGTCATGGAGGACAGCTTCACGACGCTGGGGCCACTCGCTCTCGCCTTCGTTCTGATCGCGCTGTCGCTGGCCTACCGCGACCCCACCGACGTCCTGCTGGGGCTCGTCGGTATCGTCGCGACGCTCGTCTGGACGATGGGGACGATGGGCTGGCTCGCCATCGCGTTCAATCCGGTGATGATCGCCGTACCGATACTCCTCATCGGACTGTCGGTGGACTTCGCACTCCACGTTATCATGCGGTATCGGGAAGAGCGTCACCGATTGGACGATGGCGTGCGACCGGCGATGACGCGATCGATCGTCCGCGTCGGCCCCGCGCTCGGACTGGTCACCGTGACGACGATCGTCGGCTTCCTCTCCAACTACACGAGCCCGCTCGGGGATCTTCAGGACTTCGGCGTGGTCACCGCCATCGGCATCGTCTTCACTCTCCTCGTCTTCGGCGTGTTCGTCCCCGCGCTCAAGTGCGAACTCGCGTCGCTTCTCGACGGTCGTGGGTGGGACCGGACGCCCTCGCTACCCGGAGCAGACGGGCGCGTGCGACGTCTCCTCGAGGGTGGCGCGGTGATCGCGTCCCGCGCACCGGTCGTCTTGCTCGTCGTCGCGCTCCTCGTGACCGCCGGTGGCGCCTACGGGGCGACCCACCTCGAGATGTCGGCCGAACAGGAGCTGTTCATGGGTGACAACCCGCCCGAATGGGTCGAGAACGTCCCCGACGCGCTCGAGCCCAGCGAGTACGCGCTCAAGGACGATCGAGCGTACATCTACTCGACGTTCCAGTCGCCGGATCGGCAGGGGTTCGTCTTCGTCGAGGGGAACGTGACCGCGCCGGGGACGCTCGAACGCGTGGACGACGCCGAGCGCACGGCAGCGCGATCGGACGCAGTGTACGAATCCCCCACCGGCGAGCCGGAGATCGTCACGCCCCTGTCCGAGATGCGTGCGGTCGCCGAAGAGGATCCGGCGTTCAACGACACGTTCGCGGCGGCGGATACCTCCGGTGACGCGATTCCCGACCGAGACCTCGAGACCGTCTACGACGCGTTCTACGAGGCGGCACCCGACCGTGCAGCCGAGAGTCTCGATCGGACCGACGGCGGGTACACTGCGATGCAACTCCGGATCGCGACGGACGGGGCCGCCGATCGGTCCGAGGCCGTCGGTCCGGTCTTCGACGCCGCGGGCGCGATCGACGGCGCCGACGATCTCCGGGCGGTCGGAACCGGTGAGTCTGTCGTCGAGGAGGAACTCAACGACCGTCTCTCGACGACGCTGATCGAGAGTCTGACGATCACGATCGTCGTCATTCTGTCGATCCTCGCGATCGTCTTTCGGGTAACCAAGGGGAGCGCGACGCTCGGTGCACTCACGCTCGTTCCCGTGGTCCTCAGCGTCACGTGGCTGTTCGGAACGATGGCGCTACTCGGGATCCCGATCAGTCTCATCACGGCGATGGTCGGGAGCATCACCGTCGGGATCGGTATCGATTACGCGATCCACGTCAGCGAGCGCTATTGGCAGGAACGCGAGGGTGGCGCAGACGCCACTGCGGCGTTACGGCGGACGGTACTCGGGACCGGGAGTGCGTTGATGAGCAGTGCCGTCACGACGGCGATCGGATTCGGCGTGTTGGCGTTCTCGCTGCTGCCCGCCCTTCGACACTTCGGGTTCGTTCTCGCCCTCGGAATCGTCTACTCGTTCCTCGCGACCGTCTACCTCCAGCCCAGTCTTCTGGCGGTCTGGGACCGGTACGCCCCCGGTTCGGTCGTGGCGACGGCTTCGGCTGCGGTTCCCGACGACGATTGATCGCGTCTCGGACGCCTCACGGGGGTATTTCGGACTGAACGGTGTACGATCTCGCCTTCTCGTATCGCTTGTAGAGGTAGACGAGCGGAAACGGCAGCACAAGCAGCGTCAACACGTACTCGCCACGCGCGAAGGTGAATCCGACGAGCGCAGTTGCGAGCAAAATCGACGAATGGACGTAGATCCACGCCCAGCGTGTCAGTGACTCCCACTCCCCGTACAGATACGTGTAGAACAACGACTCGACTGTTCCCATCGTGTGTGATAATTCGACGACCGATTGTAAAGCCAGGTGAACGTTCACCGTCATCGCCGTTGCCGGTCGACAGCGACCGGATCACTGGGTCACACGATTGCTTTCCCTCGAGTTTCGACAGCTTTTTCGATCGTCTAACGTGTGAACAACCGACACACTAACTCTCCGAACTTTCCGTAGTTTTATTAATTCAACCTTCGACGAGTCGAATGAACTCATGACGATCGCAGAGAAAGTATCCGCCTCACTGCCGACACTGGACTATCTCAAACTGTTCGATTACGCGACGCAGCCACGATTCCTTCTCCCGATCCTGTTTCCCTTTATCGTCTATCTCGGGTGGCTTCGCGAGTCCGCTGGCTCGCTGGAACTCCACCTCCTCGCCGCACTCGCGATTGCACTCGGCGGATGGCTGGGTGCGATGATCGTCGAATACCAGCCGTTCTTGGCGATCGAAGACGGGACCGTCAACGAGATCCAGGGGATGCTGTTGTTCGTCGTCGCCGGGACGATCTACCTGCTCTGGAACCAGAACGGCTGGCCGGTGTTCGTCCAGCACTGGGCGCTCGTGGCCGCGACCGCCGTCGCCCTCTGGCTCCCGGCACGGTTCGTCCTCGACCTCTCCGGTGGCGTCATCTTCCCGACCGCCGTGTTCGTGTATCTGGCGTTCATGGACTTCCGGTTCGCACCACTGCTCGTCATCCCCGTTCTCCGAGTACCGGTTGCGCTCAAAATCGAGGACCTGTCCCCGCTCGAGGCAGCCGTCGGGCTGGGACTCGGGGTCGTCTCGGTAGCGACGGTTCTCCTCGCCACGTCGGTCTGGTGACGTTCCGTCGGTTCGTCGGTATCGAGTATCGAGCGATGTTCGCGGCCGACTCGAGTGACGACACTCGACACGGAGCACCGTTCGTCGACCGAACCGACGTCTCGGCTCTCGGTAGTTCCGAAGTGTCTCCCACAGTCGACAGTCGTTCGAACGGGGGCGGTGTCCGAATCCGGGTCGCCGATCACGTCTCGTCGCGTCCACTCGTCTCCGAGTTCACCGCGTTCGCGCAGCAGGAAGCGTAAACGAGAACGTCGCTCCTTCACCAGGAGCGGAGTCGACCCACATCTCGCCGCCGTGGCGCTCGACGATGCGTTGACAGAGTGCGAGACCGATACCAGTACCCGAGTGCTCGTCGCGACTGTGAAGGCGCTGGAAGACCTCGAACACGCGGTCTTGCTCGTCGGGGTCGATCCCGACTCCCTCGTCGTGGACCGAGATTATCCACTCCCCACCGCGTTCGCGTTCACTCCCTCGAGACTCGGCATCGACGTGAATCCGCGGCGATTCGTCGCCGCTGTAGGTGATCGCGTTACTCAGGAGGTTCTGGAAGACCTGCCGGATCTGGCTGGCGTCACCCTCGACACGGGGAAGGTCGTTGACTGTAACCTCGGCGTTGGTCTCCTCGATCCGGAGCTGGAGATCTTCGAGGGTGTCTTCGAAGATCGTGTCGAGTTCGACCGGTTCGATCGGCGCCCCGTGCGTTTCGACACGCGAGTACGTGAGCAATCCCTCGATCATCTCTCGCATCCGATCGGCGCCGTCGACGGCGTACTCGAGGAACTCCTCCCCGTCCGCGTCGAGTTCGTCGGCGTAGCGGCGTTCGACGAGCTGGAGGTAACTCGAGACCATTCGCAGCGGTTCCTGTAAGTCGTGACTCGCGGCGTAGGCGAACTGCTCGAGCCGTTTGTTCGACTCCTCGAGTTGTGCGACCGTCTCCTCGAGTTTGCGCTGGTTTTCCTTGCGTTCGGTGATGTCGTGGGCCATCGTCACTCCAGTGAAGACGTCTCCCCTGCTGTCGGTGATCGGAACCGCGTGAAGTACCCACTCCCGACCCGCGTACGCGAGTTCGACCGACCGTTCTTCGCCGGCGAGCGCGGCCCGAAACACGGGTTCGAGCGTGTTGCTCGTCTCCTCGGGCCAGACGTCGGTGAAGCGTTTCCCCTCGAGATCGGCCGGCTCCAGCGGCATCCTTTCGAAGCCCTGTCCCGCTGCCAGCGTGTACGTGAGGTCGTGGTCGAACAGCGTGACGATCCCGTTCGGGAAGTGCTCGGCGAGGGTTCGATAGCGCTGCTCGGACTCCTCGAGGGCCTGCTGGCGCTCCTTGCGTTCGGTGACGTCCCGAAAGTACACTGAGATCCCGGTCTCGGAGGGATACAGGTTCGCCTCGACCCAGAAGTCGAGCGTGTCGTAGTAGAGTTCGTAGCTGGTCGGATCCTGGGTTTCCAGGGCCGTGTGGAACGCGTCCCAGACTTCGTCGAGATCGACGAGATCGGGAAACACGTCCCAAAGCTGCTCGCCGAGCAGTTCGTCCTTCGGATGCTGGAGGAGTTCCTCGGCACGTTCGTTGACGTGCGTGAACCGAAACTCGTCGTCGACCGCGTAGAACGCGTCGGAGATCCGTCCGAGGATGCGCTCGAGTTCGCTCTCGAGTTCCTGCTCGCGCTCCCACCGATCGGTCATATCACGAGTCACCTTCAGATACCCCTGGAGGGTTCCGTCGTCGTCCCGAATCGCCGTGATCGTGACGTTCGCCCAGAACTGCGTGCCGTCGTTCCTGACACGCCACCCTTCGTCCTCGACGGAGCCGTTCTCGGTCGCAGTCTCGAGGTTCGTTTCGGGAACGTCCGCCGCCCGGTCGGACTCGGTGTAAAACCTCGAGAAGTGCTCGCCGAGGATCTCCTCGCGAGCGTAGCCTTTGATCTGCTGTGCGCCCCTGTTCCAGCTGACGACGTGGCCCGCAGAATCCAGCCGAAAGATCGCGTACTCCTCGACGGCGTCGACCAGCGAGGAGAACTCCGCCTGACTCTCTTGAAGGGCACCTTCGGACTGCTTTCGATCGGTAATGTCGTAGTAGAGTTCCACCCGTCCGCCGGCGTACGCTCCCGATTCGATCGGTTTGCTCTGGTACTCGAGCCACCGATCCTCGAGGTCGTCGTTCCCGCTGATCCGACACTCGAGGCGATCGACGTAGCTGCCGTCGTCGTACGACGACAGGAGGGTCTCGGCGAACGATTCGGGGTCGACGAACCGATCTTTCAGCGTCTCCTCGACGACCGTCCGTTTGTCCCGGCCGACGACCGACTCGCGTTCGAGTCCGAGGTACTCCTCGATCGTCTCGTCGATCCACGCGACCTCGAGTGCCTCGTCGAGGACGACGACGCCGATGTTGGCCTCGTCGAGGACGGTCGTGATCGTCTCGTAGGACGCCTGCTCCGACGCTGTTGTCTCCGAGCTCTGGGCCGGTTCCGAGTTCGAGTGTACTCGAACGGTTCCGATCGTTCCCCGACTCCCGCTTTCGCCCCCGTCTTCGGCGGCGGGCTCGTCGACGAACGGAGCGAGCCGAAGTTCACAGGGTATCGTCCTCCCGTCGGCAGTCGCTATCGTGCGATCGAGGGTTACGGCGTCCTCGGGTCCCGCTTCGAGCCGCTCGGGGCTGTCGGCGTCTCTGTTATCGTCCCCGCCAACGCTGTCTTCACTCTCGGCGAATTCGCCCTCACCCTCGTCCTCGAGAACGAACGAGACGTGCTTTCCGAGGAGGTCGTCGCGCGTGTAGCCGGTCGTCTCGACGACGATGTCGTTGACTGCGACGAAACGGCCATCGGTATCGAGCTGAAAGATTCCATCGCCGATTGCAGTGACCAGCGTTCGATACCGGTTGAGTGCCACGTCGTCCGCTGCGTCCCCCCAGAACGCTCCGTCGGTGGCACCCGTTCGTGTCTTCATACCGTTTGATTGGTGGTGGGAGGGATAAATCTCCTGCCAGCCGACGGTGCGGTGTCGAGAGACTGTTGTCAGTGTGCAGTCCCGCGTTTTTGTGTGCACTCTCTCCGAAACGGGTCGAATACCATCGAGAAACTGTCACTATTCATATGCCGCTCACACAGTCGTGACCGGATGCACACTGGCACCGACCTTCTCGTCTCCTCAGTTCTTGCTGAAGCGAAGCAAACAGTACGACTGGTAAACGACCACGGGTCTGGTGACCCGTGGCTTTTCTTGTTCCCTCAGCCTATGTCGTGAGCACTCCACGCGAAGCGATTTCGCGGGATGAGGTTGGGCGGTTTACAGAGCGCCCCGACCCAGACAGGCTCACCTTCCGAACAAATGGTTGGGTTTTGCGAGTCCGGTAATTAACCGATTCAACGTCGATGCCAGCGTGTTTCGCCCACGCTCGCCACGCCACATTCACGCTCGCGTTCCGGTCAGCGTGGTCTTGTTGAACGTCACACGAATCGTTCGTACAGCAGAACCGTCTCCCCTGACGGTAGCCACGGTGCCCACAGCACGAACACGCCTTCGAATTGTACGGCGACTCGACCGTCTCACACGGAATCTGGTTCCACGTCGCTTTGTATCGAACCTGTTGCTCGAACTTGTGGAACGGTAGTTTGTGCAGACGGCGATTCATGTACGTGCCGTACTTGATGGCGTCTCGAATCCCACTCAAGTCCTCGAACACGATGACTGGATTCGAGAACTGTTGAGCGAACTCCACTACGACTCGGGAGAGCCGGTGAAGAATCCACTCAGTGTAACGTTCTTCTTTCTCTCCGAGTTGGTGGTGGATGGAGTGTTGGCCGTGTTCTTGACAGCGTTTCGTAATGGTATGGTAGCGTTGGCGTTCGGCTTTCACAGAACCGTAATCAAGCACGAGAGTTCCGAGCGTGTCCATCGTCTCACGGGTAAGAGCGGTGAGTGCGATGTTACGCTCGTTGATGTCCACGCCGATGAGCGTGTCAGCATCTTCTGGTTCAGGTACTTTGACTTCTGTTTTGACCGTAACGTGTAGGTAATACACGCCATCTCGGTACAGAAGTTCGGCCTGCCCCAACGACCACTCTTCTTCAGTCAGGGCTTTCTCAATCAACGAGAGGTCGTCCGGTCGCCCTCGAAGGTGTCCGTTCACCTTCTTGTATGGCTTCGGACTGACACGGAATTCCACGCGTTCAGTCTCGTCGTTGTAGGTGAGGCGGTAGCCCTCGGTGTGTGCCATAACGGGTGGGTAGGCTCCTTTCTTGTCTGTGGCCGGTGGCGACGGTTTGCCGACGTTGGTGTCGTCTTGGTCGTACCACCAGTCGAGGAGTTCTTTGTAGGAGTCCCACGCGTGCAGGGCTTTCCCGACGACTGCGCACTTGTTGTTCCGAAGGAAGTCCTCGCGGTCAACTTCCTTCTGAATCTCAGTGCGGTTGTAGCCTTGTTGCTTGAGTTCGAGAGTGTCGTTGGCGATGTCTCGTGCAGTGTAACGGGCATTTTTGAGCCACGACCGCTCCCCAGACTCGATGCAGAGTCGAGTGCGTGCGGTCTTCGTGACCTCTTCGATACCCATACCTTGACTATCGTATCAAGTGATAATAAAAGTAGGGATTAGGATGGGAGAGTACAGGAGTCATGCACATTCGATTAGTTTGTGTAAGTACCATTTCGTGTGGTGTCCGAAGTCAAGCAAAGCGAAGCTTTGCGTACCTCGCGGGGCTTCGCTCCGCTTAGTATCGACACGGGATGTTGGAGTTAGTCCGAGACGAACTTGCAGAGTTGTTCCGAGGAACTGCCGAACGGTTCGGTCACGAGATCGTGTCGATGGAGATTGCCATCGACCACGTTCACTTGTTCGTGGAGGCCGACCCGAAATGGAGTCCTGCCGAGATAGCGAAACAATTCAAGGGATACTCGGGACGAACGATTCTCAAGCGTCACCCTGAAATCAAACAGCAGTACTTCTGGGGAAGCGGTCTGTGGAAGGATGAATACTACATCGGGACGACTGGTGCAGTTTCCGAAGATGTGGTTCGTCGGTACATCGAGGAGACGGAACAGTAGGCGAGCGTACGCGATTCACCCACGGGTCAGGTGACCCGTGGAACTCTCGCTGTTTTCTTTAGAGACGCCTCCTATTCGGTATATTGCCGAACATATCATTTCTGCACACAGTTATTATTTCACATGTGTGATTCGAATTGGTTTGATCGGCAGTCTACAAGTGTCTTACTACAACTCGTAAACAGCCACTCGAGAGTTATACTGGATACGATATCAAATTCATATCAAGCATATACGTAAAACATCCATACATCATAAATATACAATTCCTGTTATTTACTGTATCGTATCTAGAAACATTCGATCGGTGGCTTTTCACGTCACTTTCGGACGGTACTCGTTTCCCCACATTCGCAACCGCCGGTCGTCTCGAGTCGGAAGCGGGACCCGGATACCCGTGTCCGCGTCGATCTCGGACGACGGAGCGTCACCGTTCGTGAGTCGCAAAATAGTGGACTATCGAAGGGGCTCGGCTCGCTCGGTTCAGATTCGAAGGCAATTGATGGATCGCGTGGGGTCTGAACACGGGTGGTCCTCGAGCGAAAACGGGAGTTTCAAATCCGGGAAGCGTGGACCGGTAGACGTGGCGCACACGACCGGTATCGTCGACTCCCGTTCGGAGACGCGAGTGTTTCGACACCGTCGAGGGACGTCGTCTCTACCCCCGTTTCGCTCTCGCTCGTGTTCGAGGTGTCACCCCCGGTCATGAGTGAAACGACTGCCTCGAGGCTGTCGGGTCGATCCGGCGTCTTCGTCTCGATCTGCGTCTTCTCGTTTCTGGTGAACTTCGGCCGGATCGCGTTCGCACCGCTGGTCGACTTCTTCATTCGGACGGGGATCAGCCCGGCGACCGCGGGACTGGCGGCGACGGCCGTCTGGGTCGGCAGCGCCTTGCCCCGCCTCCCGACGGGGTATTTGCTCACGATCGTCAGCCGCCATCGGGTCATCCTCGGGATGGGGCTCTCGCTTTCGGCGGCGGCGGCGTTCACCGCACTCTCGCCCGGAATCACGGTCACGATCGTCGGCGCACTCCTCGTCGGACTCGCGTCGGGCGTCTTCTTCATCGCGGCCAACCCGCTCGTGAGCGAACTGTATCCCGAGCGCGTCGGCCTCGCCGTCGGTATCCGGGGGATGTTCTCCCAAATCGCCGCCGTCACCGCGCCGTTTCTCGTCGCTGGCGCGATCGTACTCGGCTCCTGGCGGATCGCCTTCGGCGCGCTCGCCGTCCTCGCGCTCGTCGTGACCGGCGTCTTCGCCGTCGCGGTTCGTCGAGCCGAACTGCCCGACGCCGGCGCCGACGACCGCGACCTGCTGGGGGCGATCCGGGCCCAGTGGCGGCTGATCGCCGCTGGCATCGTCTTCGTCGGGTTCACGGGCTTCGTCTGGCAGGGCGTGTTCAACTTCTACGTCACCTATCTCGGGGAGGTCAAAGAGATCTCCCCGGGAATGGCGACCACCCTCCTGACGGTTACCTTCGCCGCCGGAGTACCCTCGTTCCTCGTGGCCGGCCGACTCGCTGATCGGTTCTCTTACCTCTCCTTGCTGATCTCGACGCTCCTCGGATTCGTCGTCTGTCTGCTCGCGTTCACCGCCGTCGACGGAATCCTCGCGATCGCCGTCGTCTCGATCGCGATGGGACTGATCGTCCACTGTCTGTTTCCGGTCGCTGACGCCTACCTGCTCGACACCCTCCCCGACGAGAACCGCGCCAGCGCCTACTCCGGCTTCAGCGCGACGATGATGCTCATTCAGGCGCCCGGGAGCGTGGCCGTCGGCCTCCTCGCACAGGCGGGACTCAGTTATACGGACGTCTTTCACGCCTACGCCCTCTTCGTCGCCCTCATCGCCGTCGGGATGGCCGTCCTCGCTCGAGCCGGCCGGCTTCCGACGGGGAACTGAACTGGACTGGACTCCCGGAACCGAGCCAGAACTCGCCCGGTAACACTGACGATAGCTGGTATCACTCGAGTCGACAAAGGGCTATATACGGCCGAGCGCAAGGTAGTAACATAATGCAACTACGATCACAGCTCCGGTCGGGAGGGCGGTTCGCATGAGTTCGAACACGAGTCCGCCCCTTCGAACTGACGGCCTCCACCACGTCACCGCCATCTCGAGCGATCCGCAGGCGAACGTCGACGTCTACACCGACGTTCTGGGCCTGCGCCTCGTCAAGCGGACCGTCAACTTCGACGATCCGGGGACCTACCACCTCTACTACGGCGACGAGGTCGGGTCGCCGGGGACGGTCGTGACGTTCTTCCCGTTCGAGGGCGCCAGCGGCGGGCGCGTCGGCCGGGGACAGACGAGTGCGACTGCGTTCGTGATTCCCCAGGGGTCGGTCGAGTACTGGATCGATCGCCTCGAGTCGAGCGACGCCGTCGACGTCGACGACCCGATCGAGCGCTTCGGGGAGACGGTCGTCCCGTTTCGCGACCACGACGGTCAGCCTCTGGAACTCGTCACCGGCGAGAGCGATATCGAGCCGTGGGACGGCGGCCCGGTCCCAGCCGAACACGCGATCCGCGGCTTCCACGGCGTGACGCTCGATTCGCTGAACCCCGACGCGACTGGCGACGTCCTCGAGACGCTGGGCTACGAGCGAGTCGGGACGGCGGGCGAGCGGACCCGGTTCCGCGCCGCTGACGACCGCGCGGCGGTGGTCGACCTGCTCGACCGTCCGGACGGCGACCGCGGCCGGCAGGGCGTCGGCACGGTCCACCACGTGGCATTCCGAACGGCCGACGACGAGACGCAGGAGGCGTGGCACGACCGTCTCGCCGAGGCCGGACTCCAGGTAACTCCTCAGAAGGACCGACAGTACTTCCGCTCGATCTACTTCCGGGAACCCGGCAGGATCCTCTTCGAGATCGCGACGGACGGACCGGGATTCGACCGCGACGAGCGCGTCGCCGAGTTGGGAACCGAACTGAAACTGCCACCGTGGCTCGAGGACGACCGGGAGTCACTCGAGGAGCGGTTGCCGGCGCTCGAAGTCGATCGGTCGATCGAACGAACGGAGGGGGTGAACTGAGATGGACGGCCCACACCAGGACCAGCAACTCGTCACGGCCGGCGCACCCCTAGAGGTCGCCGAGGCCGCGGTCGTCCTCGTTCACGGCCGCGGGGCGACCGCGCGGAGTATCGTTGGAATGGCCGACGAGTTCCACCACCACGGTGTGGCGTTTCTCGCGCCCCAGGCCGCGCGGAACACGTGGTATCCGAACTCGTTTCTCGCACCCGTCGAGTCGAACGAACCGGGGCGAACTTCCGGACTGCAGGCCGTCGGTGACGCCGTCGAGACGGCGAACGAGGCGGGGATTCCGACCGAGCGGGTCGCCGTCCTCGGGTTCTCGCAGGGAGCGTGTCTCGCCAGCGAGTTCGTCGCACGGAATCCGACCCGGTACGGCGGGCTGATCGCGCTTAGCGGCGGGCTCATCGGCGAGATCGTCGACCTCGAGGAGTACGTCGACGACGCCGACGGTGACACGCTGGCGGATACACCCGCCTTCCTCGGCTGCAGCGACGTCGACCCGCACATTCCCGAAGAACGGGTTCACGAGACGGCGACCGTCCTCGAGGAACTCGGCGCGGACGTGACCACGCGTATCTACGAGGGGATGGGTCACGGGATCAACGAAGACGAGATGGAGTTCGTCTCGGAACTGGTCGCGGGACTGGTCGACGAGGAGTCCTGACCGCTCTCGCAGTGGGGGTTCCGCTGTCCACTCGCGCGCTCGTCGGAGCTGATGGCATCCCGACCGCTCGATTCGACGGTCGATTCCAATCTCGACAGTGTTCGATACTCCCAATAGTACCGATAGTATCATTTGTATAATCACTATCTCCGAAGTTGATAATTCCGTCCCGGGACTATGGTCGAGTATGGCTCAGAACGACCTTCCCGCCCGGGAATCCGAGACGTCCGTCGAGACCATCGCAGCCCGACTCGAGGCAACCGACGCAGTTCCCGTCGCCAACGTGATCCTCGAGACGAGCGACGACGACATCGTTCGGCAGTGCGGTCGCTCGGCGACCGCCCTCGCAGCAGTTCGTATCGCCTGGCGGCGGACGCAACGCGGCGAGATCGACCGCGAGGACGCCTGCAGCCGACTCGCCGGCGACGTCGAGCTGGACCTGGCGACCGTCGCCCACGCGGAGGCGATGCTCGAGTACAGCATCTGCTCGCCGGCACCGGACGAGGAGATCAGGGCTCTCCGTCGCGCCATCGTCGCGGGTCACGAGATCCTGGCTGCGATCGAGAACGATCGCGCCAACGGCCCCCGGCTGTCGGGGTCGGTCTTCGCCGACGTCGATCCGTCGCTGGCCGCACTCGCAACCCTGCCTCTCGACCGGATCGACGAAGCGGAACTTCGGGCGCACCTGCAGCGACTGGAGGCGGACCTCGAGATGGCTCGGCTGGGCGTCGAGCTGTACGCGGCGGTTCACGAGGAGTGAGGTTCCGCCATTGCTTGTCGAAACGTCCGCGAAGGAAGAGTGAGGCTCGCTCGTGGTCGATCGTTACGACCCGTCGGAATCACCGTAGCGCAACTTGTGTGCGAACGCCCGACAGGCGTTCTCCCCCTGCTCGGTCAACTCGACCAGGTGGCGCCGGCCGACCTTCCGTTCGGTCACGTAGCCGTCCCGCTCGAGCGGTTCGATGATCTTAGTTCGCAGTACCCTGAACTTCCCCTTCTCGGTCGTGTTCGGTCGATCCGCGAGAAAGGAGAGTCCCTCCGATTCGGCGTACGCGATGAGGTCTTTCTTCTTCGGGTCGGTCGTCCGGAACCGCTCGTCGTGTTCGACCGGGTCCGCGAGAAACGTCATGATCGCGATCTGATCCCGGGTGGGTGACTCGATCGGATACGAGGGCAGTTCGACGGTCTCCTCGACGCCCGCCGAGACCGGCTCCGCCGATCCCTCGACGGTGTAGGACTCGGGTTCGACGTAGTACGGCGTCGCGTCCGTTGCCACGTCCATACACGCCATCGTCGCGCCGATCGCCGCCGTCGTCCCGGCGCCGGAGACGTTGACGCGAACGTCGTCGCCGGCGTGTTTCGCTGCGAGCGTCGTCACCTCGCCGAGGACGGCGTACACGTCCGCGAGATCACACGGCTTGGTTTCGACGCGTCGGGCGGTCGACTCGAGTCCGGCCAGTAACTCCTCGTGGTAGTCGGCGCTCGATACCATGTGACCGTCGTCCGTCAGGAGATAGACGAGGTCCGCCCGCTGGTTCCTGATCGGCTCGAGGATCCGATCGAACTCGTAGCCGAGCGGGACGATGTGAACGCGCTGTACGACATCCATATCCGAACACTCGTTGGATAGTGAATAATCCCTCCGGTTGGCGAACCGACAGGCTGGCAGTGTCTCGAGAGCGGTCGTGTCCGCATACGAGACTGTCTGACTTCCTCCGACGACGTGACACGGGCGTCGATGTAGCGTCGCCTTCTGTACGTGGTTGCATCCCTCTATCCAGTCTCTGGTACTCTGCAACCGCGAACGACTCGAGCGTGGGTGTTCGTTCCCGGAGTTTAGTCTGGACGTCCTCGAGTGAGGTGCCGATCCCGTGGTTATATATTAGTACCTTTATCTATGCGTATACTGATAGTTATGGCTATGTATCTCTTGAAATATATTTAGGGTCCCATCGGTTCACCGTCGTTCGTTTCTGCACTCGCGATTCTCCTGCCGACGAGCGTCGTTCATTCGTTTCTCGTTTCGTTCTTGGAACGACGCTCCAAACGGACAGTTATCCGGCCAATTCAACCGTTCTATGTCTACCCCGATTCTGGATTCGAGAGGCGTATTGTCGGTCCGGTGTCCGCTCGAGGCTGACAAGCGCCGTATCGGACGTGGGATGACCTGGACGTCGGTCGACGCCCGGCTGTCGATCAGTGTGACTCCCGCTACGAATCACTGGCTGCAGTCGCTTGACGAACCTCACAGAAATAGAAACAGTATTCGAAATAGAGTATTTGGAAAGAGATACTGAATACTGTGTTTCATCATCAGTCACGGTATTGCGACTCGATGATGGTCCGGAGAAACCAGTACGATTCGATTGTCCGTTTCTTCCCGGCACCTGTTCCTATCACATACATAGGCTTGTAATACATACGCCCCGTCCGGTTCGAATGCAATTTGGCTCGCGCCACGTTCCCCCTTCTCTCTGTTCGACCCGCTTCTCGCGTTCCCTCGTGGGGAACAGAACGTCTCGAGCAGTCACACTGTCGCGCTCGTCACGAATCCTAGGTCGCGAACGACGACTCGAGTCGAAGTCGCTGATTTCGGCGTCGTATCGGCCGCTTCCACCAGATATCGGTACCGAAACCGAAGCCGTAATAGTGATGGATAAACAACTAATACCCATGCGAATTGCACTCGTCGGCGGTACCGGAGAGCTAGGCGAAGGGCTCGCGCTCCGACTCGGACGAGACACTGGTTTCGAACTGACGATCGGCTCGAGAGACCAGCGGAAGGCGAGCGAGTGCGCAGAAGCCTATCGTCGAGAACTTCGCCGACACGACGTCGACCGCCGGATGGATGCCGCGACGAACGAGTCCGCCGCCGCCGAGGCGACGGTCGTCGTGCTGTCGGTGCCGCCGTACTACGTGACCGAGACGGTCGAGGCGATCGAGCCGGCGCTGGATTCGGAGACCGTGCTGGTCAGCCCGGCCGTGGGGATGTCCGGTCACGACGACGGCGTCAGATACAACCCGCCGCCGGCCGGGAGCGTCACCGAACTGGTCGTCGAGACGGCACCCGATGACGTTCCGGTCGTGGGGGCGTTTGCGAACGTTCCGGGCGCACGGATCGCGAATCTCGACGAGCGGATCGAGATCGACACGCCGGTCGTCGGCGACTCGAGCGCTGCGAAGGAGGTCGTTATCGACGTCGTCTCCGAACTGGACGGGATTCGCGCCGTCGACGCGGGGCCGCTCTCGAACGCGGCCGCGGTGGAAGCGATCACCCCGTTTCTCATCACGCTCGCCCAGCAGAACGAGGGATTCGTCGATCTCGGCGTCAAGTTCGTCTGACGTGTGGCTCCACTCTACCGGAGCGTTGCGTTGGGACCCAAATATTGATCAGTGAGACCGTCCCCCTAGCGAGTATGTTCGAGTTCGAGTTCGAAATCGAAGCGCAGACGCCAGCGACACGACCACCCGACTGGGCCAACACGCAGCGGGCGCTGTTCGACCTGTTCGCGGACGCTGTCGACCGGTTCGTCGCGGAGTACGTCGGCGCGGACGGCGAACCGCTCTGGCCGCCCGCGGACCACGTCGGGGTCGACGGCTTCGACGACGTCGTGGAGGGATTTTACAACTGGCCGCTGGTGTACGCGATGGGTGGCGACGAGCGACTCCTTGAGCACGCACGCGAGGTCTACGAGGGGGCGCTTCGGCGGGGAAGCGAGACCGAGACGCCGTTCGGTCATTCGATGGTCGTCGACGAGTTCGAGCAGTGTCGTGACTGGTTCCACCTGGGCGAGGGTAACCTCTACACCTACAACATGGGTCTGGCCGCGCCGGAGGACGAGACCGTCCTCGAGCGCGCGGAGAGATTCGCCGGTCTGTACGTCGACGACGAGACCGGCAACTACGACGTCGAGAAGCGCCTCGTTCGCGGGCCGATGAGTGGAAGCATGGGCCCCGACTTCTGTGACTTCTCGGCCTACGAGCACCACCCCTACGGCGCCGACTACCGCTGGGCGCGCCACGGCCTCCCCTGGCGAGACCTCGAGTTCGAGGAGGCCGCCGACCTGCTCGACTCGGAGAACGAGAATCGGCTGTTCGAGGTGCTCGACGAGCGCTGTTCGAAGGGGGATATTCCGCTGAATCTCAACGTGACGAGCCTCGTGACCAACGCCTACCTCCACACCGGCGACAGCCGGTACAGAGAGTGGGTGACGGACTACCTCGAGGCCTGGCGCGAGCGCACCGCCGAGAACGGTGGGATAATCCCGGACAACGTCGGTCGATCGGGCGAGATCGGCGAGTACACGGACGGCGCGTGGCACGGCGGCTACTACGGCTGGTCGTGGGGCGGCTACCACTACGTCGGTATCGGACCCACCGTGGCTGCAGAGAACGCCGTCTTGCTCACCGGCAATCGCGACCATCTCTTGTTTCCGCGGTCGCAACTCGACGTCCTGATCGACCAGGGGA
Organism: Natronoglomus mannanivorans; assembly: GCA_025517485.1. Classification (GTDB taxonomy): domain Archaea; phylum Halobacteriota; class Halobacteria; order Halobacteriales; family Natrialbaceae; genus Halomontanus; species Halomontanus mannanivorans. The sequence continues at coordinate 64,366 of JAOPKB010000006.1, forward strand.
TCGCAGTGAGCGAGGACCCGGTCCACGACACCCTCTACATCCCCCACAAGTACGGCGACCCCGGCGACTACCACTACGACGCCTCGGGCGTGCTCACAGAGGACGACGGCGAAGTGCTGTGGCGAGATGGTTGGTACGAGTTCCAGCCGTTGAAAGACGACCCCTACGTCTTCCACCTGTGGTACATGTCGCTCTCTGAGGAGGACCGCGACCGCGTTCGGCGACTCCGCGATTGGGGCAAACGCGACTGGACGCGGGTCGATCCCCGCGCCTCCGACAAACACGGTGCCGGTAGCGAGTACGCCTGGCTCGCGTACCTCGAGGGCGAGTTCCCCCAGTATCCCGAGCGGATCCTCGAGGCGAACCGGATGCAGGTCGACCAGCAACTCGAGATCCTGCGGGAAGAAGGCGGAGCGCCCGCGGACGTCGACGAGGACTATCTCCGCGACCGGAACCCGGTCTTCCACCGGGGCCTGTTACAGCTCACGATGGGTGCCCCGCAACCGGTCTACTACGGCGGATTGGTGATGGCGCAGGTTCGACACTTCGATCCCGAGCGCGAGCGTCCCGGCCTTCCGCCGGGCGTCGCCGCGCTGGTCGAGCGGGTCGACGACGACGGCATCGAGTTGACGCTCGTCAACTGCGGGGGACAGGATCGCGAACTGGTGGTTCAGGCGGGCGCGTACGGCGAGCACGAGTTCACGGCCGTTCGAACTGACGGCGAGAGCGATGAACGCAGGCCGGAATCGAGTGCGATTCACGTGGCGCTGCCGAGTGGCACTCGCGTCTCGATCGACGCGAACCTCGAGCGTTTCGCGAACGATCCGTCGTACGCGTTTCCCTGGGAGTGAGGTGAGGTGAGGTGAGGTGTAGCGGAGTCAGATAAGTTGTGGTGTGAGAAGGTGGGGAACCGGGCAGTCGGGACGACAGACCGAGCGCGATCCGCCGCCGTCACAACGTTTATTTCTGCACTCCGAAATACTCGAGTGATGCAAACGACTTCAGGTGCTCGATTCGACGTTCGCGAGTTCGGCGCGACCGGTGACGGAACGACCCGCGACACCGACGCGATCCAGTCCGCACTCGAGGAGTGCGCCGACGCCGGCGGAACGGTCCTCGTCCCGCCCGGCGACTACCTCACCGCGCCGCTCTCGGTCGGCGACGATACGACGCTCCACCTCGAGGCGGGCGCGACGATCCGATTCGTCGGCGACTACGAGGCCTTTCCGACGGTCGAGAGCCGGTGGGAGGGCTGGGAACAGGCCGGGTTCCATCCCTGTCTGTGGGTCACCGACGCCGAGAACGTGGCGATTACCGGGCGGGGGACAATCGACGGCGGCGGCGAGTACTGGTGGGACTTCCTCGACTGTTCCGAGGCGGAGCTCCCAGCGGGCCTTCGGGACCGACTGGCGGAGTTCGACGAGCGAAACGGCAAGGCCGACGACGTCAGTTCCTTCACGTTGCGGCCGCCGCTATTCCAGATTCACGAGTCGACGAACGTCAGCGTCTCCGGGGTCACGCTCCGGAACTCGCCGTTCTGGAACACCCACGTCGTCTACTCCGAGAACGTCACGATCCACGACGTCAACGTCGAGAACCCGGCAGATGCGCCCAACGGCGACGGGATCGATATCGACTCTTCGCAGTACGTCCGGGTCAGCGACACGTACATCAACGCGGGCGACGACGCGATCTGCATCAAGTCGGGCAAGAACGCCGAGGGTCGCGAGATCGGCCGGCCGGCCGCACGGATCACGGTCACCAACTGTACGGTCGAGGCAGGTCACGGCGGCGTCGTGATCGGCAGCGAGATGTCCGGCGACGTCCGCGACGTGACCGTCTCGAACTGCACGTTCACGGACACCGACCGCGGCGTGCGAATCAAGACCCAGCGTGACCGCGGCGGCGTCGTCGAGGATTTGCGCTTTGACACCATCGTCATGCGACGAGTCGCCTGTCCGTTCGTGATCAACGGCTACTACTTCACCGACATCGACAGCGAACCCGAACCGGTCGACGACGGAACGCCGCTGGTCCGAAACGTTCACTTCCACGACATTACCGCTCGCGAGGTCGAGAGCGCGGGTTTCTTCGCCGGACTGCCCGAGCAGCGATTCGAGGGACTCTCCTTTTCGAACGTCCGAATCGACGCGACCCGGTCGCTCGAGGCGACCGACCTCTCGCCGGCGATGGCCGACGGATACGATCAGGAACACGCCCTGTTTTGTAAGTCGATCGCGGACGTCTCCTTTACCGACGTCACCGTTCGAACGCCGGACGGTCCCGCGCTACGCATCGCAGAGACCGACGCCGTCTCGTTCGACGACGTCCGCCTCGAGCACGCCGGTGACGAGCCGGCGATCGACCTCGAGAACGTCGACGAGGCCCGCGTTCGCAGCTGTGCGCTGTCGGCGTCCGGATCGGAATCATCGCCGTTCCTGCGAGCGTGCGGGTCGGGCCGAGTCTCTCTCGCTGGCAACCACGGTTCCATAGCGCAGTCCGTCGACGTCACGGAAGAAATCACGCTCACGCTCGAGACTTCGGAGTGACCGCTTTCACACGAAGATGCGGTTGGGTCCGTTTTTCTCGTCGAACGATCCTTTCTGGAAGGGCACAGGAGAGCAGCGTCGGTTCACGCAGGATCTACACGATTGATCGTGCCCCATCGTTCCTCTGTAGGGAACGAACCCTCCTCCCGGATACGATGGAATGTCGAAACGTTCCCCTCAATATAACCGTTGACAATTCGCCGATTCCGGTTATTCGGTTCAGACGATCTGAATGCTTTACATCCATAGGACTGTCATGCATCCGCTGGGCCATGTTCTCCTGTGGGGAACGTATCGCTCGTGGAGTGATCGATAGACACGCACGCATCCGCGAACGGACGCCGTGTCGCCGCCGTAGTGGTCGGTTCGTCTGTATCGAGAACCGAAGACCGTCCCGATGTGAAACTCGCTGGGCTGTCCGAGGGTACTCGCTATAGTAACAGCTGAAACTACGTACACACTGATCGCACAGCAGTCGTGCATTGACTTTCAGTGGCTACTATAGGGCCGTCGATACCCTCGGTACTGGCTGAAACGAGTTCGAGTCGCGATACGATCAGCGTGCACGGTGTGGCGTCTGCTCTGGACGTCGACGGCCGTTCCCCTCGAGTCCACTATTCGTCTGAAATCGCCTCCACGCGAATTAGTATCATCTATTTAATGGATAATCATATATATTATCCGCTATATTGTGTACCTATGCCACGTTCTACCAACAGGCATAGGGTGAAGAGTACCAGACGATCGTTCATCGCTGCTGGCGGTGTGGGTGGTGTGACGCTGCTCGCGGGCTGTTTCGGTGACGATGGCGATGACGACGGAGGGAACGGCGACGGGAACGGCGATGGGGGCAACGGTACGGATGACGGTGTCCACGACGAACGATTCAGGGTGTTCGACCCGGTCGGTACTAACCCAGCGAATCGTCACTTCAATCCGTGGAATCCCAGCGAATCCGGCGCCTGGCATCCGGGTGCTGCGGTCTTCGACAAGCTAGCGATCTTCAGTCCGGCGAGCAACGAGGCGTACCCGCTCATCGCCGAGAGCTGGGAGATGACCGACGACACGACCCTCGAGGCCGAGCTCAGCGACGAGTGGACGTGGCACAACGGGGACACGTTCGTCGCGGAAGACTGGACGATGCAGGCCGAGATCGAGATGGCACTCGCCGAAGAGGCAGCGGAAGGCGACGAATCGGGCCACGTCATGGAGTCCGTCGAGGCGGTCGACGACCAGTTCGTCCGGGTCAACCTCCGGAACCCGCTTTCGGAGACCTTCGCCATCCAGAACTCGATCGGGATCTTCCACGACCTCATCGGGCGCGGGGTCTTCACGAAACACGACGACGACCAGTGGAGCGAGTGGCACGAGGCCCTCGTCAGCGGCGACGACTCCGAGACCGCTATCGAGGAGATCACGAGCACGCCGTATCCGTCGATCACCGACGATCCGATCGGGAACGGGCCGTTCCAGGTCGCCGACGTCGGCGACAACGAGATCATCCTCGAGAAGTACGAGGATCACCCGAACGCGGACTCGATCAACCACACCGAGTTCTCGTTGCAGGTGTACAGCGATCAGGATCAGGTCTTTCAGGCGCTCAATAGCGGCCAGATCGACGCCGCACACAGCCAGTTCCCGATGGAGGACGATCAGATGAACCAGCTTCCCGACACCGTCGAACTGTTCCGGGAGGGCCGATCCGCCAATAACCTGTTCACGTTCAACTGCGGGTACGAGGTCGAGGGCTGGGACACGCCGTTCGAGAACCAGAACGTTCGCAAGGCGGTCGCCCACATCTACGACCGCCAACAGGCCGAGCAGTTGCTGCAAGGCGAGAAAGTCCTCTTCGAGTATCCGCCGTGTCGCGTTCCGCACGCGGTCCTCGAGCAGGAGGGCGGACAGATCTCGGGGATCGATATCGGGGAGGAGTTCACCCTGTACGGGGAAAACGACACGGATCGCGCAACCGAACTCCTCGAGGAAGAAGGCTACACGCTCGAGGACGGTGAGTGGTACGACCCCGACGGGGATCGGTTCGAGGTCATGTTCATGAACGGCGAGCAGGACCAGCACATTCAGGTGCTGAGCCAGAATCTGCAGGATTTCGGTATCGAAACCGTCCAAGAGACGTTCGACGACGCGACGTTCGACGAACGCCGGATGGCCGGCGAGTTCGACATCATGCCCGACGGCTCCTCGGCGAACGGGATCTTCGCGATGTGGGCGCTGGACCTGGTTCCAGACTGGATCCAGTCGATCTCACATTTCGACCCCGAGGTCGAAATCCCGATGCCGGTCGGCGACCCCGACGGCTCCAGCGGGACGAAGACGATCAACGTCGAAGAGCACATCAACAGCTGGATGCAAAACGAGGACGACGAGGAGTACCACCAGGAACTGATGTGGTGGTGGAACCAGCACCTCCCCGAGTTCGAGGTCCTCTGGCAACCCGACGCCGGTGCCATCGACACGGCGAACTGGGAACTCGACGTTCGCGAGGAGATCTACAACGGCGTCGACGACGCGCTGTACGTCGCACCGAAGATGGAGGGAAGCGGCATTCGATACCAGCCGTAGTGCGCCAGTCGTCTCGCCCGGGCTCGGCTTCAGACTCGAGCACCGCCGTCACCGAACAACTGCTATCAACCTGCCACTCGAGCCGTTTCGTTTTTTGGCCGTCTTCCGTCTCAGTCCTGACACTCGACTTGTACAACGCTTATTAACTCTCTCGACGAAATACTGTTCGATGGGCATACTTCGATCCGCGTCTCGAACGGTCGTGGGGGTCGACGTGTTGATCCTCCTCTTGCTCGCCTTCACGTTTCTCTTCGTCGACCCCGGAACCGGCGCGTACGTCGTCGCGACGCTGACGCTCGTCCCGACAGTCCTCACGTTCGTGGCCGCCCTTCTCGTCCTCTATACGGGCTGGGATCCGTTCTGAGTGCCGGTTCGAGTCCGTCGACGACCGAGTACTCACGACCGAGTACTCGATACACGTTTCTGACAGCTCTCGGTTTTAGGGTTCCACAATGTGCGGATACTTCGTGGTACAAATCTCTCAACAACCCGATCGCGGACAGTTCACGAGTAGATACATTAATTAGGTACGTTGTCCAATAGCACGCATACCTCTACCATGGTTACGATAGGCTGGCGACTGAGACGCCTCGCACAGGCACTGTTTACTGTGTGGGCTGTTATCACGCTCTCTTTCGCGATGATTCGGTTGATGCCGGGAAACGCGATGGGGGCGATGATGGTGCGGTTCGAACAACAGGGGATGAGTCCAGCACGCGCTCGAGAACTCGTCGAACTTCGGTTGAGCCTCGATCCGGACAAACCGATCCACACGGCGTACGTCGAGTACGTGCTCAACACGCTGCAGGGTGATCTGGGGACGTCGGTATTTCACAACGAGCCGGTCGTCGACCTCCTCGCGGCGGCGCTGCCGTGGACGTTGTTCGTCCTGAGCTGGTCCATCTTCATCAGTTTCTTCATCGGGATCGCAGCAGGTGCGCTGATGGCCTACTGGGAGGGCGGCAAACTGGACGTCGGCCTGACCTCGTGGGCCGTCCTCATGGGCTCGATTCCGTTCTACGTGCTCGCCATCCTCCTGTTGATCTTCGCGTCCTACCGCTGGGGGATCTTCCCGTCCGGGGGACGCCAGCCGACCGGCGTCGAGGCAGGGTTCAATATCACGTACATCCGAGGCATACTGTATCACGCCACACTCCCGGTTCTCTCGATGCTCGTCGCCTCCGGCGTCGCGTCGCTCGGGATGCGCGGGAACAGCATTCGGGTCCTCGGATCCGATTACCTGCGCGTCGCTCGCCTCCGGGGACTCTCCGATTACACGATATCGACGCAGTACGTCGCTCGTAACGCCGTCTTGCCGATGTACACCACGTTGCTGATCAGCATCGGTGAGATGTTCGGCGGCTCGATCGTCCTCGAGTACGTGTTCAACTATCGCGGTCTCGGACTGTTGCTCTACGAGGCGTTCAATCAGCGCGACTACCCGCTAATGATGGGCGGGTTCGTACTCATTACGATCGCCGTCGTGATCGCACTGCTCATCGCGGACATGACGTACTCGTGGGTCGACCCCCGCGCAGGAGGACAGAACAGTGACTCGTACTGACCAAGGAGACGGCGTTCGAACGGGCGCCGCGTGCCGATCGCGGCCTCTCGCCGTCGCGGTCGGTTCGCCCCGACAGCGATTCGGCGCCAGCCACTCGAGACTGATGACTGACACACCACCGATCACCGACGACAGCCGGGTACGAACGATCCAACACGATGGTCGCGTTCGCACTCGCACTCGAGTTCGGACTCGAGGAGGGACCGACAGATGACCGCGAGCGACCGGGATCGGACCGATCCGGGGCGAGCGGAGAAATCCCACGAGTCGGCCGTGAGTGCGATCCCCGACGGCGGTACCGTGAACTCGCCGTTCGAGGTCGTCTCCGAGTACGAGGAGACCCGACGCGACCGTCTCCGGAAGCTGTACGACACGTACGTCTACGCGCCGATCTCGATCATCAAACGCGATTGGCGCGCACAGATCGGCTTCACGATCGTGTTGTTCTACGTGTTCATGGGGACGATCGGCGTCTACCTGATCGAGCCGACGTACGTGACGGAAGGACCGGCGCTGGCACAGCCGTTCGAGACCTGGGAGTACCCGCTCGGAACCGACGACATGGGTCGTGACCTGTTCGCGTCGGTCGTCCACTCGACCAGCGAGATGCTCAAGATGATTCTGGCCGGCGGGCTGTTCACCGTCACCCTCGGAACGGTCGTCGGCGGGATCGCCGGCTACAAGGGCGGCGTCGTCGACACCGTGTTGAGTTCGATCACGGACGTCTTCATCAACCTCCCCGGCCTTCCGACCGTGATGGTGCTCGCGTTGATGTTGCCGATCCACGGGAACCCGTACCTGATCGGCGTGCTCCTGACGATCGCGTCGTGGGGCGGACTCGCGCGAGCGATCCGATCGCAGGTGCTGACGCTCCGTCAGGAGCCCTTTACCGAGGCGGCTCGGTCGATGGGCGTCCCTAGCCATCAGATCGTCTTCAGGGACATCGTCCCGCACCTGATGCCGTTCGTGATCATCAATCTGACCAACGCCGCCCGCCGCGTCATCTTCTCGGCGGCCGGCCTCTACTTCCTCGGCGTGTTGCCGTTCAGTAACCACAACTGGGGCGTGACGCTCGATCTGGCCTACAGCGGCGGCGCCCACTACCGGACCGGCGCATTACACTGGTTTCTGGTGCCGATGGTCGCGATCGTCGGCATTTCGATCGGACTGATCCTCCTCGGCCAGTCGCTCGACCGCGTCTTCAACCCCCGCGTTCGAGCTCGCCACGAGAAGAAATTCGCCGAGTCTCAACTCGAGGAGGTCGACCCCGACAGCGACGACGACTCGGAACCGATGATCGGAGCTGCCTGATACAGATACACGATGACGACATCACAATCTACCTCACTCGACGATCCGACGGCGGCCGATCCGGTCGTAGAGATCCGGAACGCCACCGTCAGATTCGGTATGGAACGCGGTGAATCGCGCGTGCTCGACGATGTGAGCCTCGATCTCGAGCGCAACGAAATATTCGGTGTGGTCGGCGAGAGCGGCAGCGGCAAGTCGATGCTCGCCTCGGCGATGCTCGACGCAGTCGTCGAACCCGGCATTCTCGACGGTTCGATCACCTACCGCCCGGAGGCCGGCGACCCGATCGACGTGCTCGGATTGACCACGAACGAACTCCGGACGTTCCGCTGGGAGGAGATCGCGATGGTCTTTCAGGGGGCGATGAGTTCGTTCAACCCCGTCCGAAAGATCGACACTCACTTCGTCGAGACGCTCTCGGCTCACGACTACGACGTCGACGAAGGAATGGAGCGAGCCAGAGGGCTCATCTCGGATCTGTACATGGATCCCGAGCGCGTCCTCGACTCCTACCCCCACGAACTCTCCGGTGGGATGAAACAGCGCACGCTCATCGCGCTCAGCCTCATCCTCGAACCGGACGTGCTGGTGATGGACGAGCCGACGGCCGCACTGGACTTGCTGATGCAGCGGTCGATCGTCTCGCTGATCGAGGAGATCAAGGAGGAGTACGATCTCACGATCCTCTTTATTACCCACGACCTGCCGCTGGTCGCCGACCTCGCCGATCGGATCGCGGTCATGTACGCCTTCGAGTTCGTCGAACTCGGGCCGACCGAGGAAATCCTCCAGCACGCCTCACACCCCTACACCAGACTCCTGCTCAAGTCGACGCCGAACCTCGCCTCGCCGATCGAGGCGATGCGGCCGATCGAAGGATCGGCGCCGGACCCCGTGAACGTCCCCTCGGGCTGTTCGTTCCACCTGCGCTGTCCGCTCGCCGACGAACAGTGCGTAGAGGTCGATCCCGAAGCGTACTCCGTCTCGGATTCATCGGTCTCGGTCACGGGTTCCGATTCCGATTCGGACCTGAGCCCGGACTCGGATGCGACCTCGATTCCGAACTCGGACGCCGGCGACCACGTCGCTAACTGTCACTACTGGGAGGACGCACCCGAGACGATCCCGATGACCGAGGAGTGGGACGTCGAGGGGATCGACGCGATCGACAGTGCGCCAGGACCCTCTCGGACGGCCGACCCGCTCGTCTCGATGGAGGACGTCGAGGTCCACTTCGAGACGGAAGGCAGCTTCCTCGACTTCTTTTCCGAACCCGATACCGTGCAGGCGGTCGACGGCATCTCGCTGGACATCTACGAGAACGACGTCGTCGTCCTCGTCGGCGAGTCCGGCTGCGGGAAGACCACCTTCGGCAAGACTGCGGTCGGCCTCCAGGAGCCGACCGATGGCGCGGTGAAGTACAGGGGCCAGGACATCTGGGACCTGAAACGATCCGGCGGCGACGGGACGATGTCGTTCGACACCGTCCGCCGCGCGCTCCAGATCGTCCATCAGGACCCCGGTAGTGCGCTCAACGCCCACCGTCGGGTCGGGACGAGCCTCGAGGTTCCCCTCAAGCGCTGGAACCCCGAACTGGACGGCAACGACAGGAAGTCACGGATCGTCAGCCTGCTCGAGCACGTCGGAATGTCGCCGGCGGAAGACTACATCGACCGCTATCCCCACCAGCTCTCGGGCGGCGAGCAACAGCGTGTTGCCCTGATCCGGGCGATGTTGATGAACCCCGACCTCATCCTGGCCGACGAGCCGGTGAGCGCGCTCGACGTCTCCCTGCGCGTGGAGATGATGGACCTGATGATCGAACTGCAAGAACAGTTCGACACGTCGTACCTGTTCGTCTCCCACGACCTCTCGAACGCCCGCTATATCGCGGAGAAGACGGGCGGTCGAATCGGCGTGGTCTACCTCGGCGAATTGGTCGAGATCGGCCGTCCGGAGGAGATCATCCACGATCCACAACACCCCTACACGCAGGCGCTGCGTTGGGCGACGCCCGAACCCGACTTCGAGGGCGGCGGCATGGGCGGCGAGTCGCCGATTCGCGAGATCGACGTTCCGGATCCGACGGATCCACCCAGCGGCTGTCGGTACCACACCCGCTGTCCCGAGGCCCGCGAGGTCTGTACGAGAGAACACCCGGAACCGAACGAGGCCTCGGCCGCCGCGTACCACGAGGCGGCCTGCTTCCGAACCGACGACCACCACGAGTACTGGAACAGTCCGTCGATCACCGACGGCGGGGACTGATCTCGCCCGTCCACCGGATTCGAACGCTCGCCTTTTCGAGATCTGTCCCCTCTCGAGCGGCGCGCCGTCCTCGTCTTCACCCGCCGTCGTGAGCCGGTCAGGACGACGAGAACGAGTCCCACTCGAGGCCCTTCCCTACGGCGGCCAGGCCGCCGTCGACTTCCAGGTTCGTCCCGGTGACGAACGAGGCCTCCTCGGAGGCCAGAAAGCGAATCGCGTCGGCGACTTCCCGCGGTTCGGCGGCGCGCTTGAGGATCCCCGGTCCGTCTTCGTGAGGAGTGGTCTTTTCCGCGAAGAACGACCGGGCCTCGGCCTCGTCGTCGGGCAGGTGGTGGTCGGTGATGACCCAGCCCGGCGAGACGGCGTTCACCCGGATCCCGTCGGGCGCGTGGTCGCAGGCCATGTCTTTGGTCATCGAGACGAGCGCCCCCTTCGTGGCGTCGTACTGCGACCAGTTTGGTCTCCCGACCGCGGCGCCGTTCGAGGCCACGTTGACGACCGCTCCACCCTCCGGCATGTGCGGAACGAGGTGTTTCGCACAGAAGGCCGCTCCCTCGAGGTTCACGCCGAGAATTCGGTCCCAGCTCTCCTCGTCGGCCTCGGTCACGGGTCGCGGGTCGACGCGGATCGCAGCGTTGTTCACGAGCACGTCGACGCGTCCGAACCGATCGACGACCCGCTCTGCCATCGATTCGACCGCCGACTCGTCGGCGACGTCGGCCTCGAGGCCGAGAGTCTGGGCGTCCTCGCCGAATCGGTCTTCGATCGTCGCGGCCGTCTCCTCGGCTGCCTCACCGTCGACGTCGACGGCGACGACCGCGGTGCCCTCTTCGGCGAGTCTCAGACAGGTCGCCTCGCCGATCCCGGCACCGCCGCCGGTGACGACCGCGACCGCGTTCGAGAGTTGTGCACACATCGTTACAGTGAGTTACTGACCGTCGATACTTGAGCGTACGCGTTCCGGCGGAAGCGACGCAATCTCCTCGTCGCAGCCCCCCGTTTCTCGAGGGTAATCGGTCTCGAGTTGGACCCAAACCTCTAACTCGGTACCGCCGAGTCACGGTAGTGATGGGAGACGAACCCCTTCGATACGGTGTGGTCGGCTGTGCCGGCATGGGAACGACGCACGCAGCGGCAGTCGAGGAGACCGCGGACGCGACGCTCGTCGCTTGCGCGGACGTCGACGAGGAGATCGCCCGCGAGTTCGCGACGGCCCACGACGTCGCGTGGTACCTCGATCCGGCGGAGATGGCGGTCGACGCGGAGCTGGACGCGGTGAGCGTCTGTACGCCCAACGGGACCCACGCCGACGTCGTCACGGCGCTGGCGGAGACCGGCGTCGACATCCTCTGTGAGAAACCGCTCGATATCACGCCCGAGCGCGTCGACCGGATGATCGAGGCCTGCGAGCGCGAAGACGTCACGCTCGCCGGGATCTTCAACCGTCGGACGCTGGGCGGGCCGCGACTGGCCCGCGAGGCGGTCGCCGACGGTCGACTCGGTGACGTCGTCCTCGCCGACGTGCAGGTCAAGTGGTACCGGACCGCCTCCTACTACGAGGGCTGGCACGGCTCGAGCGATCTCGACGGCGGAATCCTCCTCACGCAGGCGCTCCACGGGATCGACCTCCTCCAGTGGATCGTCGGCGACGTCGAACGGATTGCCGCGGATCTCGAGACCTGTCACCACGACGTCGACGCTCCCGACACGGCGGTCGCGAGCGTCGTCTTCGAGAACGGCGCTCGCGGCCAGATTACGGCGAGTACGGCAGTCTATCCGCAGCGACCGATCACGGTGCAACTCCACGGTACCGAGGGGACGATCGAGTGGCGACAGGGTGACGACGAGTTCGAATCGTTCGAGACGCTCGACGGACCGGTCGATGCGGACACGACGGCCTACGACTTCGAATTGGGACCGGAGATCGAGGGTCAGGTCCGGGACTTCGTGCAGGCGCTTCTCGAGGGAGGCGAGCCGATGGTGCCGCCACGAGAGGCCAGAAAGGCCCTCGATATCGTGTTCGCCGCACAGGAGTCGGTCGAACGCGGCGAGTGGGTCGATCTCGAGGCGGTTCGCGACGGGCGGTAGGTTCGCGACGAGACGTCGAGCGACCAGTACCGGTACCGGTACACCAAGGTCACTCGAGACCGTACGACCGCTCGTGACCGATCAGCACTCCCGTTCACGATCCGCTCGCTCCGACTCGCCACTGGTGGTGATCGCCTCGGGTGCCGGCGACGAAGACGGCGCCGTCCACGGCTACCGTCTGGACCGGGCGTCTGGACACCTGACTCACGTCACCACTACACCCGTCGATAACCCGTCGTTTCTGGCGATCGGTCCCGACGGAAACACGCTCTACGCCGTCGAGCGGATCGACGGCGGGACGGTGTCGGCGTTCCGGTTCGACGGGACGACTGGCGACGTCGATCTCCTCGACCGTCGCTCGAGCGAAGGTACCGGCCCCTGTTACGTCAGCGTCGACGGCGATGGACGGTACGTCTACGCCGCGAACTATCGCGGCGGCACCGTCGCGATGTTTCCGATCGGCGACGACGGCCGTCTCGAGGCGGCCTGTGACGTGGTCGAGCACGATGGGACGGGATCCGATCCGGACCGGCAGGCGGCTCCGCACCCCCACTTCGTCGCCTCTGGAACCGGACTCGGGCCTGGACCGGCGAACCAGTTCATCTACGTCCCCGATCTCGGGACCGACCGGATCGCGATCTACCGTCCCGATTTCGAGCGTGGACGGCTCCGACCGGCCGATCCGCCCGCGACTCACGTCCACGACGGCGCTGGTCCGCGACACCTCGCTTTCCACCCCGACGGCCGGTTCGCGTACGTCGTCGGCGAACTCGACTCGACGGTGACCGCACTCGAGTGCGATCGGGAGACCGGTGCACTCGAGACGATCGATACCGTGAGTACGCTACACCCCGAGTTCGACGGCGAGAACGCGGCCTCGGATATCCACGTCCATCCCTCGGGCCGGTGGGCCTACGTTACCAACCGCGGTCACGACAGCGTCGCGAGTTTCGCGATCGACGACGCGAGCGGCCGCCTGCGACCAATCGACCACGAGTCGACCCGCGGTGAGACCCCACGAACCTTCGGAATCGATCCGGCCGGACACGCGCTTCTCGTCGGAAACCAGCACGGCGAGAGCGTCGTCACGATGGCCGTCGATCCCGAGTCGGGTGAACTCGAGGCCGTCGCGGAGACAGCGGTTCCGAAGCCGGTCTGTGTGACCGTCCTCGAGTAGCCCGCTCTCGTCGATCACGTGGATCGCCCGCAGTATCCGGCCGGTAGAATCGGTCGAGCCGATCGCTTTCGCCAGCGGGATCGATCCGAGAACGAGGTCAACCTTTATCCCGCCGGCCGGTCCACTCTGGACCGACGATGGAAACGTTCGAATCCGAAGACGGACACGTGTTCGTACGACTGGACCGAGGCGACCTCGTCCTCGAGTCGATTGTCGAGGCCTGCGAGGCCCACGACGTCGACACGGGCGTCGTCGTCTCGGGAATCGCGACGCTCAGCACGCTCAACATCCACTACGTGGACCGAACGGACCTCCCCGAGGAGCAAGCCGACCGCAACGTCGAGCTGGAACTCGAGGGCGCGTGGGAGGTGACGAACGTCAACGGGATCGTCGCGGACGGCGAACCCCACCTCCACATCACGGCCTTCGACGGCGAACGGACCGTCGGCGGCCACCTCGAGGAGGGCTGTGAAACCAACGTTCTCGGGGAGTTCACGATTCGAAAGGTCGAGGGAATCGACCTCGAGCGCCGGCCCGGTGCGCGAAACGTGTCTCAACTTCAGCGGCGATCGGAGTCGGACGGGCCTCGCGTGGATCGAGAGACGGACTCGAGAGGGGGTTCGGAGCCGGAATCGTGACGTTCAGCACGGAGAACGGTCGCAGGTGACGCGTCGCTATCGACGAATCAACCAGACGGTCGTGCGAATGCCGACCCCGAGGAGGATGAGTGCACAGCCCCAGACTCCGAGTATCGCCGCCCAGACGCCGACTCGGAGCACGAGTGCCCCGACGACGAAGAGGACGAGACCGAGCGCGAGGATGAAGTTCGAGGGAGTGCTTCGGAACGCGTCGAACGCGGTAAGAATTCGGCCAGTGCTTCCGTTCGACTCACGTTGTGCGGTACCCATTATCAGACCGATACGGAACTCCAATATAAATCGGTTGGGGTCGATGGCGTGACACAGCATCCCGAAAGAACGGCTTTCGGTCTTCGATGGTGTCTGGCTACTCCGGCGGTGCGTCCCACTCCTCGGCATCGTCTTGGGGCTCGTAGCCGATGACCGTCCGCGCGTGTTCGAGGTCGTACCACCGACGCCGGTTCGCGCTGACGCCGCTGAAGATATCGAACTCGACGGTGTCGTCTCGCAGACAGCAGTCGATCTCGTGGGCGAAGTCCCGCCGGGACTGCCAGGTTGCCTTCATCCGGGCGACCCACCGTTCGTACTCGTCGCTGCCCCGCTCGAAGTCGCCGTCGTCGACGCCCGATTCGGCGTCCCCGTAGGGGTGGTCGTACTCGGGCATGTTGACGGTGCAGATCCGCAGCGCGTAGAACCGTTGAGGATACTCGTCGTTCTCGACGTAGTACCGGCCGAGGTCCTCACCGAAGCTCTTGGAGGCCCCGTACAGCGAGTCGGGGCGGACGGGGTCCGTGTGATCGAGCACGAGTCCGTACCCCGGCGAATAGAGTTCCGGCGCGTGTTCGACCTCGTACATTCCCATCACGTGGTTCGTCGACCCGAAGACGATCGATTCGACCTCGGCGTCGCGGGCGGCCTCGAGAACGTTGTACATCCCGATGACGTTGGGTTCGAGGACGTCGCCCCAGTTGCCGTCCGTGTCGGGATAGGCTGCGAGGTGGACGACCGCGTCGCGACCCTCGCAGGCCTCCCGGAGCGTCTCGAAGTCGGCGACGTCGCCGACGACGGTTTCGTAGCCGCCGTAGGGGTGCTCGTCCGGCCGATCCGATCGGTTGTAGTAGGTAAAGTCGTACCCCTCGTGGTCGTGGAGGTGGTCGATGATGGCGGTTCCGCAGCGTCCGTAGGCACCAGTAACCAGAACGTCCATTGCCGTACGAACACCTACCTGGAGAGTGGTATTAAATTGATGGGTCCTTGGTTTTACGACAAATTCGACGAACACACCAAAGATCGACCTCGAGGAGATTCACGCTCTCCTCACTCCCCGTTCTCACTCACGTTCGCGTTTTTCGTTCACCTGCGACGGCTCAGGTCTGTCGCAGTCGATTTTCAGGTCCGGACGTCCGGATACCGAGACGCCGTCGGCAGAGCCGAGCAGCCGCTCGGCTTCGCAGCGAGTTCTCGCTGCGGTCGAACGCGGACCGACCCGCCCCAGTGCGGGCATGCCGTTCGTTCAAAACTCGTCAACAGGCGATGGCTTTATGCTATCCGCGCGGGACGGTGTAACATATGCCATTGTCCACGGAAGCGGTTCAGGATCACCTCCGCGGCGTCGCGGTGGGTCTCCTGACACCGTTCGACGCCGATCTCGAGATCGAGCATTCGAAACTCGAGGACAACGCACGGACGCTCTACGGGGAGGGGATCCGAACGTTTCTCGCGACCGCGAATATCAGCGAATATCACTCGCTCTCTCAGGAGGAACGGATCGCCGTCGCCGAGACGAGCGTCGACGCGCTCCCCGAGGACGCGTGTGTCCTCGCCGGCGTCGGCGGGAGCACGGCCGACGCGACGGAACTCGTTCGGAACTACGAACGCATCGGTGCCGACGCCATGATGATCATGCCGCCAGACCACACGTACCTCCACGAGCGGGGTCTCCTCGAGTACTACCGCGAACTCGCCGCCGTCACCGACCGGCCACTCGTGCCTTACGTCCGCGGTTTCGACCCGTCGGTGGAGTACCTCGGCGACCTCACCCGGATCGACGGCGTCGTCGGCATCAAGTACGCGCTAGCGGACGCGGTCAAACTCGGTGCCGGTATCGCCGCTGGCGACGACGACGTCGTCTGGGTCGACGGTCTCGCGGAGCCGTTCGCACTCTCCTTCTGGGCCGAGGGTGCCGAGGGCTTCTCCGCCGGCGTCAGTAACTTTCGCCCCGAGATCGGACTGGCGTTGTTCGACGCCCTCTCGGCGGGTGACTGGGAACGCGCCCGTGCGCTCCGAAACGCCTGTCTCCCCTATCAGAACTTCCGCGACGAGTGCGGCGAGAACAACGAGATCGCCGGTGCAGTGAGCGTCTCAGCGGTCAAGAAGGGCCTCGAGTTAGCCGGCCTCTACGGCGGCGAGGTCCGCGAACCGATCCGACCGCTCTCCGCCGACGACGAGCGACGGGCCGAGGAACTGTACGGCCAACTGGACGACGATATCGCCAGTCTCGTCGACGGGGAACGAGAGTCTGGCTCACACGAGCCCTCGTGACTTACTCGGTCGACTTCACACGGATGCCCGAGTCGGTTCGTCTCGAGTCTCGCTGGCAGTCGTGACGTCGGTTGTACGTCCCTACGCACGTCTGTGCCTTCTGCAGCGCCACTGTGTCGTCGATACGATTCCGTCAAGAAACGTCGAGGGTGACGTAGACGAGGTCACTGGGAGCACAAAAACGACGAGAACTACGAGAACTTGGTATTGAGTTCGATGACGTTCGCCGCACGCGTGACGTACTCGGGGAGTTCGTCGTGGATTCGGTCGTCGGTGAACCGACTCGAGGGGCCGGTGATGCTGACTGCCCCGAGGATCGTCTCCTCGTTTCGAACAGGGGCGGCGACACACCGCAGACCCTCGATGTTCTCCTCGTCGTCGATCCCGTAGCCGCGTTCGGAAATCTCCTCGAGTTCGTCGTAGAGTTCCTCGGGACCGGTGATCGTCTGGGACGTGATTTGCTCGAACTCGGTGTTGCGGACGATCTCCTCGGTTCGCTCGGGCGGGAGGTACGCGAGGATCGTCTTTCCGAGTGACGTCGAGTACATCGGCTGTTGCATCCCGACTTGGGAGGCCGTCACGACCGCCCTCTCGCCGGTGGCCTTGTAGAGGTAGGACACCTGCCCGTGTTCTTCCAGTCCGAACTGGGCGATCTCGCCGGTTTCGGCCGCCAGCGCCTCGACTTCGTCCTGGATTACGTCGTAGTTGCCGACCTGATCGCGAACGTCCGCCGCCATGTCGAGAATCCGCAGACTCAATCGGTAGCCGTCTCCGTCACGGACGATAATCTTGCGCTCTTCGAGCGTCTGAAGGTGGCTATGGACCGTACTCTTGGAGTGACCGAGCTCGTCGGCGAGTTCGGTCACGCCGATACGATCTCGCTCCTGGAGGGTTTCGATGATGTTGAACGCGATTTGTACTGATCGGATGGTGCGCCCCGATCGTCCGTCCGGCGTGAGCGTCATGTTTCACGTGACACTCGGGAATAATATAAGTCGTTCCCCCGATAGAGGACGATTGCATTCCCTGTACCGCGCTGACAGTGTGTGCTCACAACCCTCGGCGAGCGGTTTCCCGCTGCTCGGCGTGGTCGTCCGGCCGTCGGATGTTCCCCTCTCCCGAACGAATTATTCCTCTCAGGGGGAACTCGCTCGTCATTTCGTGCCACCACTATTCGCACTTTGTCCCAGAATCACGGTTCGAGATCCTCGGTCGATCCGGCGACGATCGGCTCTCGCTCGTTGGTGACCGCTTCCAGCGATCTGTCGTCCGTTCGAGTGAGACGTTCGTTTCACGGCTTCGAACGACCGTTTCGCATTCGTTACGAAACGATTGCAGCGATCGAGACGCCCCGAGTTTACAGCCGTACGCGTGTAATATTTCGGTGGTCGGGAACCGTGTACGTATCGACGGGCCAGCTGGTTCGGGTTCGAGTTCGCTATCGGCGGAGCAAATTCGTCGTATCGCAGGCAGAGGACCGTGAGTACCGGCTGTTCAAAGGTGATCGACCACTCGACGAGTAAATCCCGAGGAACCGTCCTCGCGACGGCGGTCCCCGCCCGTCGTGACACTCGTACTCGGTACTCGAGGGGCTGATCGGCCCTCGAGTCGACGCGTGTGCTCGGTCACCGATACGGAGGCCACGTTCCCGTTTGCCGAATGGCACTGTCCTTTGCTCGCACGAAAATAGTCTATCGTTGCACGAACGGCCCCCTGCTACTCGGGTCCGAGTCGGTCGCTCTCCTAAACGCCTGCTCCGGGTACTAACGCCCGTGTGATTCGATCACCGCCGATTCCGATCCTGAAGTCTCCACCGATTTAATTCTGCATACAAGTATATTGTATTTTTAAACCTAGAAAATATTTATAACATCCCGAGTCAGAATTTATACTGGAGGTTACGAATGCAACACAATAGACGGACGTTCCTTCGAACGGTCGGTGCAGGGAGCCTCGGTACGGTCGTGGCAACGAAACACGTCGGTGCAACGGTCGATACAGGGATTACGATCGACGGTGCCGGCGAGGACATCTGGAACGACGCCGACGCCTTCCACTACTACTTCGACGACGTCGAGGGCGACTTCGACGCGGTCGTGAGAGTCGACTCGATCGAAGCCACGAGCGACTGGGCGAAAGCCGGATTGATGGTTCGAGACGGACTCGCAGCCGGCGCGGCGAACGCCATGATCCGTACGACGCCGGGTCACGATACGTCAGTCCAGTGGCGCTCGAGTGCCGGTGCGGACGCCGTAAGCACCACCTCGGATGGCGGGGAAGCCCAGAGTGAGGTCGCCGGTGGGACGATCGACGCCGACTGGCAGCGCCTCGTTCGAGAGGGTGATACGCTATCGGCGTACGCGTCGAGTGATGGCGACGAGTGGACGCTCGTTGCGGAGCTGTCGAGTGGGGAGGTCTCGCTCGAGGACACCGTGTCGCTGGGGCTCGCGGTCACCAGTCACAACCCGGGGATGCTCTGTGAGGCCGAATTCTCGGCGCTCTCGGGTGTCGAACCCACGTACAGCGACGACGTGGGCGACGTCGAGGTCGCTGGCAGCGTCTCTGTCGAGGCCGAGCCAGCTCCGGAGCCGGCATCGGACGTCACGATCAACGGTGCCGGCGAGGACATCTGGAACGATGCCGACGCCTTCCACTACTACTTCGACGACGTCGAGGGAGACTTCGACGCGGTCGTGAGAGTCGACTCGATCGAAGACACGAGTGACTGGGCGAAAGCCGGATTGATGGCTCGAGATGGACTGGCGGCCGACACGGCCAACGTCATGATCCGTACGACGCCGGGCCACGATACGTCGGTCCAGTGGCGCTCGAGTGCCAGTGTGGACACTGTGAGTACGACCTCGGATGGCGGGGAAGCCCAGCGTGAGGTCAGCGGCGGGACGGTCGACGCCGACTGGCAGCGTCTCGTTCGAGAGGGTGATACGCTATCGGCGTACGTGTCGACTGATGGTGACGAGTGGACGCTCGTTGCGGAGCTGTCGAGTGGGGAGGTCTCGCTCGGGGACTCCGTGTCGCTGGGGCTCGCGGTCACCAGTCACAACCCGGGGACGCTCTGTGAGGCCGAATTCTCGGAGCTCGCGGGCGTCGAGCCGGCCTACAACGACGACGTCGGTCTCGTCGAGGTCGCCGGCAACGTCTCCGTCGAGACCGACCCGACTCCAGATCCGGATCCAGCTGTCTCTGTCTCGACCGGCTCGGCGTCGGCCGTGACGACCGATTCGGCGACGCTCTCGGGCAGTCTCGACGTGCTCGAAGACGTCGACTCGGCGACGGTTCACTTCGAATATCGCGAGCGTGCAACGAGTGCGTGGAACGAAACGGACGGTCAGACGCTGTCTTCGGCCGGCTCGTTCGACGCGGACGTCACCGGGCTCTCCGCCGACACGGAGTACGAGTTCCGTGCGGTTGCGGTCGCCGACGACGTCTCGGACACCGGATCGACGACCACCTTCACGACCGACGAACCGTCGGAACCGGGGATCGTCACGGTCGAGGGGGCCGGCGAAGACATCTGGAACGACGCCGACGAGTTCCACTACTACTTCACCGAGGTGAGCGGGGACTTCGACGCCGTCGTCCACGTCGACGACCAGGAAGACACTGACGGCTGGGCGAAGTCCGGTCTGATGGTCCGGGAGTCACTCGAGGACGACGCGACGAACGCGATGGTTCGGACCACGCCGGGCAACGACACCTCCGTCAGCTGGCGACCCGAGACCGGCGCCGACGCCGGGAGTACTACCTCGGATCTGGGCGAGGATCTCACGGCGGTCGACGGTGGGACACTCGACGTCTACTGGCAGCGGCTGGTCCGCACCGGTGACACGATTCGAGCCTACGGGGCCCAGAGCCCGGACGACTGGACGCTCATCGTCGAGCTCACCGAAGACGAAATCGATCTCTCCGACGACGGATTCCTGGGTCTCGCGGTCACGAGTGCCAGCCCCGGGACCCTCTGTGCGACGGAATTCTCGAGTCTGACGGGCGTCGAGCCGACACACAACCAGGACGTCGGCGACGTCGACGTTGCAGGAAGCGTCACCGACACCGGCGGCGACCCGATCGACGTCGACCCGCTGGTCCTGACCGACCAGCCCACCGACGTCGGCGAAACGACGGTAACCGCACACGGCACACTCGAGGCGATGGGGAACAGCGACTCGGTTGTCGTCGGCTTCGAGTACCGTCGAGTGGGTGCGTCGACCTGGCAGGAGACGGCCATCGAATCGCTGTCGTCGGCCGGTTCGTTCAGTCGGCAGATCGACGGTCTCGACCACGAGACCGAGTACGAGATCCGTGCGGTCGCCGTCGGTACGGACGGACAGTCCGACGATGGGCTGGCTATTACCGCCACTACGCTCGGCCCTGACTCCGATCCCATCGTCCACACTGGCGACATTTCGAACGTCTCTCCGTCTTCGGCGACGCTCACGGCTTTCCTCGAGGACGTCGGCGGGCACGCCACGTCCGCCGAGGTGTTCGCCGAGATTCGCGAGGTCGGTGCGAGTGACTGGATCGAAAGCGACAGACAAACCCTCGAGTCCGGCGAGGAGTTCGTCGTGACGATGACCGGATTGACTCCCGAGACCGAGTACGAGGTGCGGGCGGCGGCCGTGGCCGACGACGGCGACACCGACATCGGTGAACCGATTACGTTCACGACGCCGGAAGCGGACCCGGTCGTTTCGACGGATTCCGCGACGGCCGTGACGGGCGAGTCGGCGACATTGAACGGATCCGTGGACCTCGGCGGTGCATCCTCGGCTGCCGTCTCCTTCGAGTACCGCGAAGTCGGCGACGACGAGTGGGCCGCAACCGACCCGGAGACGAGAACGTCCAGCGGGACGTTCAGCCGGACCGTGGGCTCTCTCTCGAGTCAGGCCGACCACGAGTTCCGCGCGGTCGTAGAGATCGACGGCGATGTCCGCGAGGGGTCCGTCGAGACGTTCACGACCGAGGAGCGAGACCCGGTCGCCGAAGGGCGGGTAACGGTCGGTAACATCGGGGCCAACTCACCGAGTTCCGAACTCGCCCCCAACGACGGGTTCGCCGACACCAGCTGGATTGCCGACGAGGAGTTCGTGGTCCTTCGGGTGACCAACCTCGACGCCACCGGCGAGGGATCGCTCAAGTGGGCTATCGAGTCCAATCTGGGGGACATCGGTCTAGAAGAGGGGGCGTCCCGGCTGATCGTCTTCGAGGTCGGCGGCGTCATCGACCTCCAGAACACCGACATCGACGGCGACTCGCGCAAGAACATCTACGTTGCAGGCCAGACCGCCCCGCCGCCGGGGATCACGATCATTCGATCGGACAAACCGGGCGTGGAGTTCGACGAGGCGAACCAGTTCGTCCAGCACATTCGGTCGATGCCGGGCGATCAGACAAGCGACGCTGCCGACGCGATGGTCGCCGGCGACAACGCCTACAACGTCTGTTTCGACCACTGTTCGGTCTTCTTCGGCACCGAGGAGTCGATGTCTGTCAACGCTGGCAGTGACAGTGCGGACATCACCTTCAGTAACAACATTATGGCGCTGCCGCTGTTCGACGCACCCGTCCACTCCGACCCGACGCGGGCCTACGGGACGCTGTTCGGTAACGGAATGGATAGAGGGGCGATCCTCGGGAACCTCTACGCACACACGTGGAGTCGCAACCCTCGACTCAAGGGTGGAACGGAGGCGATGGTCGCCAACAACGTCTGGTACAACTTCGAGAACGGAATGCGTATCGGCGACGATCAGGACGACCCCAACTACGTCAACTCCGTCGGCAACCGCTACATCGCTGGTGAGGCGGCTGACTTCGACCAGCCGATCGTCTACACCGAACACGACGAAAGCGACCCACCGATCCACATCTACCTCGCGGACAACGAGTACGACGACGGCTACACCCTCATCGACGAGGACGACGTCTGGGAAATCGAGGACGAACCGATCGACGAGTACTGGCCCGACAACTTCTCCCCGATGGACGGCGACCCGCTCGAGCACGCCCTCTCGAACGCCGGTGCCCGACCCGCCGAACGGATCGACCTCGAAGAGCAGGTGCTCGCGGACGTCCAGAACGGCACCGGTGAGATCATCGACAGCCAGGACGAGGTCGGCGGCTACCCCGACCTCCCGTCGACTACCCGCGAACTCGAGATTCCCGACGGCGACATCACCGACTGGCTGATCCAACACACCAGAGCCGTCGAACTCGGCGAGGAACCGCCGAACTGATCGGATCGCGAGTGGGTGATCGACCACGATCCTACCCACGAATGCGGACCCACCCCCTGTGAAAACCGATATTCGAACCCACCAGTCCGTGTTCGTGGGACGTTCTCGCGTTCGTGAGGCGCTCTAGGTTGTCGGTTCTCTCGACGTCTCGTCTCCGTCATTGGGCCGGACGCCGTGGCCCATCTCGTGACGGTCTTTCGAGGGCATCAATTGCATCCGTGATCTGTGCCTCTCACTACGACGTGATGGACTCTTGACTCGATGTGACCTGAAGTCAGCTCTCGAGTCGCCGACCAGTATGGCTACTCGGTCGTAGGACGACTGTATATTAACATACAACTACTATTGTTGTCACCATAACGCAAGAGGTAAGTAGATCCTGACCGATTTTTGACGTATATTCCATGCAATTCGGAATCTTCCCCATCGAGGGCGGCGACCGGTGGACCGGCGTCGTCGAACAGTGTCAGTTGGCCGAAGACGTCGGCTTCGAAACCTGCTGGGTCAACGACCACCAGGCCACCGAGGGCGACAACTACTGGCCCTCCCCGCTGACTCGACTGACGAGTATCGCCGAAGGCACCGAGGACCTCGAGTTAGTCACGTCGGTCCTCATTTTGCCGCTGTATCACCCGCTACACGTCGCCCAGCGGGCGGCGATGCTAGACAACATCTCGGACGGCCGCCTCACCCTGGGTGTCGGGCTGGGCTACGTCGAGAAGGAGTTCGACGCCTTCGGCGTTCCGATGGACGAACGCGCCGGGCGGATGATCGAGGGGCTGCGCTTCATCGAGGAGTTCTTCGAGGCCGACGAGCCGATCAGCTTCGAGTGTCCGTTCTTCGAGGTCGAAGACTGGGAACCACTTCCCGAGACCGTCCAGGACCCGCGCCCGCCGCTGTGGATCGGCGGCTGGGGTGACAAACAGATCGGCCGGTCGGTCAAATTCTCCGACGCCTGGGTTCCCGGCGTCGTCGCCGACCTCGGCATCGTCGAGGACCGCAAAGAACTCCAGCAAAAACACATCGAGGACAGCGATCAGGAGTGGGACGAGATCGACCATCCCCTGATGCGCGAGGCCGTCATCGCCGAAACCGAGGCGGAGGTCATGGAGCGCAAACAGTACCTCCACGAAACCTACCTCGAGGAGTACGGCGGGGAGTTCTCCCACCCACTGATGACCGCCGACTCGGTCGAGGACTTCGAGGAACTCGCGGACGACCGCTTTATCTACGGGACGCCCGACCAGATCATCGAGCAGATCGAAGCAATGCAAGAGCGGTTCCCGCTGGACCAGCTCGCGCTTCGCTTCCACCACTCGGGAATGTCAAAGGACCTCGTCGAAGACCAGATCCGACTGTTCGGCGAGGAAGTTATCCCCGCGTTCGACTGAGACGGACAGTCGATTGCCGTTTTCACGGCGTTTCGAGACGGTGTATCCGAAACGGTCGCCGACGTGTATATTCATCACCATTCAACATTCAACAAAAATAAAATACGTATATATAATAGCCAATGGCAGTTGTCTGTGGTTACAGAACTCATGTCACACGATAGGCGGACGTTTCTCGAAACGGTCGGTGCAGCGAGTATCGGTTCCACACTACTCGTCTCGTCGAGCAGCAGTGCGATCGCCGAGGAGGACCCAGCGTTCTCCCCCGACGATCTGGACGGGCTGGTCGGCTGGTACGATGCGTCGGCACTCGAGTTGGGCGACGGTGGAGACGTCGAAACGTGGCCGGACGAAAGCGGTGCGGGCAACGACGCCTGGCAGGACGAGCCCGAGCATCGCCCGTCCTATCTCGAGGACGGTTTCGCGGGGATCGGCCCGAGCGTTCGGTTCGACGGTGAGACCGGCTATCTCTGGGCGCCACTGGGAGACGACGTGCTCGGCGACCTCGAGAGCGGCGAGCTCGTCGCCCTTCTGGACCCCTCGGACACCGACGATATAAGCCATCTCTGGCTCGCCTCGCCGGACATCGATGGCGCGACCGGTGGCTGGTTGTCCAGCAGTCACAACACGTCGTTCACGATCAACGACGGCGAGGCCGCGTTCGCACTCGGAAAGGAGGGTGGGAACGAGGACGTCATCGTCGGCGGCTCCGTCGAGGCGGGCCCCAACTTGATCGGCGCACACTGGGACGAGACCGAAACGAAGCTTCGCGTCGGCGGCGGAGAGGTGGCCAGCGGCGAGTACGAGGCGTCCGGAGATCCCGACGACCGGACGGTTATCGGTGCCACGGCCGGCGGTGCGGATCGACTGCTCGACGGCGATATCGCGGAACTGCTCTATTTCGATCGCGAGCTCTCGACGGCCGAGCGTCAGCGACTCGAGTCGTACTTGCTCGCCAAGTGGCTGCCGTTCGTCGACGTCCACGAGCCGACGAACGTGGCGCCGACGTCGGCGACGCTCCGCGGTGAACTGCCGACCCTCGGCGAGGCCGATTCGGCGGAGGGGTACTTCGAGTATCGGGCGACCTCCGACACCGAGTGGACGACGACGGACTCACAGACCCTCGAGGAACCGGGTACGTTCAGCCACGACGTCGACGGCCTCTCTCCGCAGACGAGCTACGAGTTCCGGGCGGTCGTCGAGTCCGACGTCTGGGGGGCGATCCCCAGCCTCCTCGTCGCGTTCGAGACGCGAGTCGTCACGCTCGACGATCCGGTCGACGTGACGGCGAACGCTGGGACGGTACGCGGTGAACTGCTCACCCTCGGTACGGCGGACTCGGCGACGGTGTCCGTCGAGTATCGGGAAGTCCCACAGGCGGAGTGGACTGCGGCCGACGACCGGCAGACGCTCACGGAACCCGGCGAATTCGCTCTCGAACTGAGCGGATTGACGGGGCGACGGATCTACGACCATCGGGTGGTCGTCGAAACCGATGCCTTCGGACCCGTCACCAGCGACGACGACCTGTTGGTCACCGAGAGCACGTCCAGTGGACGATCGGCGGCGAACGCACCGGCCTCGAAATCGGCGTTCGATCCGGACGATGGGTTCGCCGACCCCGCGCCGTGGCTCGACGACGAGACGCCGGTCGTCACGATCACCGAGCCGACGCTCGAGCAGTTCGAGCGGGCGATCGACGTCGACCACGAGCGACTGGTGGTCTTCGAGACCAGCGGCGTGATCGATCTCGGCGGCGAGGAGCGCTGGACACCGATCACGAAAGACAGGTGCTACCTGGCCGGCCAGACGGCGCCGTCACCGGGTATCGCCTTCGTTCGCGGCGGGGTCAACGTGCAGGCTGACGACTGCGTGATCCAGCACCTGCGTTTCTTCGCCGGCGACGCGGGTCGGGACGACGCAGACTGGATCCCCGACAGCAGAACGGGTGACGACACGAGAAACAACGTCTGGGATCACTGCACGACGGCCTGGGGGATCGAACAGACGCTCTCGGTCGGATACGACACCGTCGACACGACGTTCACCAACAACATCGTCGCAGAAGGACTGTACGATTCGGTCCACGAGAAGGGTGCACGTGCCTACGGGTCGCTGATCGGTGATCGCGCGAAGAACGTCACGCTCGCCGGAAATATCTGGGCGCACAACAAAGACCGGAACCCGCGGCTGAAAGCCGGGACGGAGAGCGTGGTCGTCAACAACGTCATCTACCACTTCGACGACGGGACTTGGATGGACGATTCGACGATCGCGAGTATCGTCGGCAACGCCTACCTCAGGCCCACGACGGACGTCCCGAACGTCTTCAGCCGAAACGGCGATTCGCCGGACGCGTACGTCCACGACAACGACACGGATTCGGACGTGGCGATGGTCCACGACGACGTCACGCAACTCGAGGACCGACCGCTGTGGCCCGAGGGACTCGAGCCGATCCCGTCGGACGACGTCCTCGAACACAATCTGGGCAACGCTGGTGCCAGACCGGCCGACCGAACTCCCTACGAGGAGCGACTCGTCCAGCAGATTCGCGAGCGAGAGGGTGACTGGATCGACAGTCAAACGGAGGTCGGCGGCTATCCCGACTACGAAGTCAACACGCACACGCTGAACGTCCCTAACGGCGGGACCCGTGCGTGGCTTCGACGGCGGTCACGACAGGTCGAAGTCGGGAACGGGTGATTCGACGACGCGAGTGACTCGTAGGCGTCGCGTGCTCGATCGCTCCCGGGATTCGTCGCGCGTCCGACACCGCCTGTCCCGTCGACGATCATCGCGGTGTTCGAGGTGGCTCCCTCGAGGCGATTCACTGTTGTCGACGATCTGCAGTCGCTCGAGCGCTCGATGGTAGTTGCCGCTGATGTATAAGGTCCCTCCCCGATTGTATACATCATTTTAATATACTATAATGACTATGGAAACGACAGGAATAGTTCACAGTCACTATCTAGTTTAGCACCGCCGCTGGCGACTGTCAGTTGAGTGATTGGTACGATCGTTGTGTCTTGTAGTAATGTAAAAAATGTTCAATACGATTTCTGGCGCCCGCTCGACTGCCTACCGACGAGTTGTGGAAGCGGTCACCCCGAACCTTCAGGGGATGAAACCACTTTTCGATCAGGTTTCGTTCGACGCAGTCGAGCTGTTCGCTCAACCATAACCGAGAGATAGGAGTCAGATAGCCGTAGTTCTCGACGAAAAACTCGGCGTCGGAGAGATCGGGTTTCTCGGTTAATCGGTGTAGAAACGCAGCGGCTGGATCGGTGTCCCGTTGTCCGAAGATTGCGGCATCGAGAATCAACCGTGAGTCCGAGTCTATTGTATCATACGACCAATACCGACCGCCATTTATTTTGATAGATATCTTACTAATGCCGACCCGTGACGGTTTCGCCGTCCTCAGAACGCTGAGCGTTCTGCTCCCGAGACTCATCAAATCCCATCGCGTCGCTCTTGCTGAACAGGTCTTCGAGCTGCGTGCCAAACCGACTCTACGACCTGCTCACTTCTCAAAACATCCTACCTAGACACTACCGATGTCTCTGCCTCGTTCCCGATATTTCTGCGTACGTGAAGGGGCCAGTGGACGGGCCTTCGTGATCAACACTCCACTGGCTCGACCCATTCCGTCGCGGGCTCTCCATCGGGGATGCCGATGCCGAGGAAGACCACGTACGCTCGCGCACCCTCCTCGTCGCTCAGGTTGTCTGCATTGTGGACTTCACCGGGGTCGAAGAAGCCCTCACCTGCCGTGTACGTACGGGTAATGCAGTCCCGTTCCCAGGTGATTTCGAGTTCCCCTTCGACGATGTTGACGAGTGCGGATCCCGGGTGACGGTGCCACCCTGAGGTGCCGCCTGGCTCCCAGTTCACGTCGGCGACGACGATCGTTGACGTATCGTCTAAGGTGTGATGTGAACCCATGGTACCGTCGTCTCCATCGCCGTCATCGTCGCCGAACATGAGCGTAAACGTTGCACCCACCTCGTCGGGGAAGGTCACGTGCTCTCCGACGACCTCGACGTCGAAGCCGTCGGGTTCATCGACGTCGCTCTCGGCGTTCTCATCAGCACCAGCCTCGTCGTCGGTGTCGTCCCGTGCGGTTTGCGGTGGCACTCGTTGCGAGCGCTCCCGCTCCGACCGCGCTCGCTTTCATCACGGATCTTCGTGAAATCCCGTCGAACAGAGTCGTTTCGTTGGTCATGTCTTGTCCTGTTTGCGAGCACCGAGGGAGATACTCTTCACGCCGTACTTCTGACACGCGTTCGTCGCCCGGTCGGAGATGAACTCGTATTCGGTGTTCTCCCGAACCTCCACGAGGTCGAAGCCGGCAGTTTCGACGAGCGACGTGTAGCTATCGACCTGTTCGGCACCACCGATACAGGCTGCCCAGAGGTCCGCGTCGTTCTTGATGCTCTCGGGCATTTGCTGTTCGCTGATGATGTCCGATAGTGCGAGTCGTCCGCCCGGCCGCAACACGCGGTGTGCCTCCTCGAACACTCGGTCTTTCGCTGCCGAGAGATTGATCACGCCGTTCGAGATCACGGCGTCGAACGATTCGTCCTCGAACGGGAGCTCCTCGATGTAGCCCTGTCGGAAGCTGACGTTGTGGAAGCCGTTGTTCGCGGCGAGGTCGTTGGCCTTCTCGACCTGCTCGGTCGTCATGTCCACGCCGGTTACCGATCCGGTCTCGGTGACGTTCATCGCGGCATAGAAGGCGTCCATCCCGGAGCCGCTGCCGAGATCGAGCACGTCCTCGCGTGATTCGAGATCCGCCATCTCGAAGTAGTACCCGACGCCTGCGAACGAGTCGATCGCCTCGTCGGGAACGTATGTGAGGGTATCCGATTCGTAGCCGAGGCGTTCGGCGAGGTCTCTGCCCGTCTCGAAGTGAAACGCCCCGTCGGCGGACTCCGCGACGTCACGGTACATCGACTTGACCTCCCGTTCGAGTTTGTCCGTATCGAGTGATTGGCTCATTTTGAACACCTGTTAGTCGTCGCCCGCCACCTCGACAGGCGTATTGATGGTCATATCGACGTCCTGTGCGAGCGAGACGAGCGTGTAGACTGGTGCCCGCCGTGCCCACTCGTCGACGAGGTCCTTGTCGAGGTCTTCACCGTCGATCTCGATCTCCGCGGTCACGTTCTCGAAGACCGAGTCGGACTCCTTGAGCTCCTCGAGACCGAAGAGGACTGCCGGATCGAAATCGGTCCGCACGCGAGTCTGGAGTTGCTCGATGTCAACGCCGTTCGCGACGGCATTGATGCTGATTCCGACGTTGATACAGGCGGCCAGCGCCGACAGTGCGACTTCGACCGGTTCCATCCGGTCGGTCGCGCCGATCCATCCACCGGCGTCCAACACCTCCTTCCAGCCGCCGTAGGGAAGGGTATACTCGCGTGTCTCGCGGGCGATCGTTTCGCCCCCGAGTTCGTAACTATCGATCTTCGCCAGGCTGTGGGCGCACGTCCCCTCGTAGGTCGCGGAGGCCCCGAGGCCGAGCTGCACTGCGTCGGGCTGTTCAGATGCGTGTTCGGCGAACCCCTCGAGTGTTTCGAGGTCTATTCCGTGGGTTGTTCGTTCATTTGACATGGTTTTTCACCTCACCCCTGCAAGCGAGCGTACGAAGTGGAGACTGTTGTAGCTATTTCGTGCCGTTTCGGCAGGGAAAGCTCTGTTTTGCAGCCGTTGCAGAAGCGTCAGCAGCTGAATTCAGCAACGGATGTGACGTGGACGTCCCTCTTTCAACTGTTCTGGTCACCATCCCTCGGAAATTGATGAAAAACGACCGATCAGACACGTGAGCCGACACCTCGTCGGCGAACCGTCATTCGATGATTCGTTGGTGTTCGAGCGGTCGAGCCTCGGCTTTGTACGTGGTGTACACCGATTCTGCCCACTCCTGTGCCGCCGGTGTGTCGGTGTCGATGAGTACCTCCACCCCTGCTCTGTCGGGATCGTAGTCGTTCACGGCGATTCGATCGTCGAAGAAACTGAGCCCGTACGGCGGCACATCGTCGTGGACGAGTGGATTCAGATTTCCGCTCTCGAGGATATCAGCGCAGAGTTCGGGGTACGTCGAGAGAATGTATCTGGCAGCGTTTGGTGGATTAACGATTTCGGCCTGCATTCCGTCGAGGATCCGCTGACGGAACTCTTCCCGACAGGGCTCGAGCAAGGCGAGATCGACTCCGAGGAACCGAAACCGATCGGCCTTCTGGAGCAGCGATCTGAATCGTCCGATCGGACGGTACGGCGCGTCGTGGTCAGCGACGGTCACCGTCGTCTCCGAACTCGTCTCGATCGTGAATTCGATCACATCGTCCGGAAGCCAGTGCCAAACGTCACGTAACGTCCGTTCGGTTTCGACTCGTTCGATCAGGTCCTCCATTCCGGAGGCGATCTTCTCCCCCAGACTCGTTGCCGCGAACTGGTATCCCTCTTTCTGGATCCAGCTCCGGTCTTCGAATTGATCTAACGTCCGTCGTATTGTAGACGACGAAACCCCGGTCAACTCACAGAGTTCAGAGCGACTCCGGGGTCGTTCGGTCAGCGCAACGAGTGTCGGGACGCGATGTTCGGATCGGGTTAGATACGCGATATCGCCGATCGGTGAATTCCGCCTATGATGTTTCATGTTAACGTGCCCCGTGATTGGAGTATGCGAACGACCGTAAAAACGATTGTGCTATTCCCTCCACGGAGTGCCGGATCTTTTGACCGCCACGCCGACGTGGCTCCTCCAACGACTCGATCGTGAGCTTTCTCCTCGAATTTCTGTAAGACGTCGTAGACGTTCGGAATCCACATCGAGAGGGTGGCCGCGGATCGAACTGGCCGGTCGACCCGGCGAGGAACACGACCGGGTGTCGGTGCGTTCCGAGCGCTTGGGTTACGGCGTGTTCCCGACACTCATTCGATGCAACGCGATCGCATCGACGATATCCAGCCCCTGGTACTGGAGCGAGCAGAGAAATCGATCGTCGAGTACGACGTCGGTCACGAAACAGACTCGAGTCGGAACGTGACCGAGCTGATCGACGGCGCTTTCGATATCTCGCATGAGCTCTCGCTCGAATCGGTCCTGTCGATCCGGGAGTGTTCTGGCCCGTCTCCCGATGACGAGTTCGTCGATCGTTCCGGACTGGCCGTACACGACTGCGTTGCAGTCGTCGTCCGGTGACAGCCAGTGGACGGTATCGTGTGCAGCGCAGGCGAGCGAATCTACGATCTCGAGGAACTGTCCGTCGGGAAGCGTTCGAAAGGCATTCGGCTCGAGGACGGTGTGTTGGTCGGTCGTCTCCTGACCATCACGGACGTGTCTCACTCCGGAGACGGCGTGACTCACCGAGTCCGCGAGAAACGCGGCCGCGAGGACGAATCCGATCGTCGCGAACGACGTGATCGCGACGACCGTTTCGGTAACGATGCCGAAGTCCGTGTATCGAAACGTCGTGTTGAGAAGTGCCGCCGGGACCAGTCCGACCGTCGCGAAACTCTGGACGCTCACGATCTTTCTGGCTTGCCACGCGATCGCCGCGACGGTGACCGCACCGACGAGAGCGCCACCGATCTTCCCGAGGTATCCGACCAACGAGACGCCTCGAGCGGACGTCGCGGCTCTCTGAAGCAGTAGTTGGAGCCCACCGTAGCACAACCCGAAGCCACCGAACAGAACTAGTGCTAGCTCCTCGATCGGCAGTAATCCGCTCGAAACGATCCCGATGCGCGTTGCCACCCAGACGACGAGATAGACGAACGCCGTCGCCACCGCGTAGTGGCCGTAGATCCCTTCGTCCCGGAGTAACCAGACCGTCACGCCAATCGCCAGCAGGAGCGCGAGTGTCGACGGAAGAAATCCGTTTCCGCCGACGAATACGACACTCCCAACGAGGCTACTCGGGACGACGCCCTTCATCGTCATTTCGTGAAAGACAATTCAGATGATACAAAAAGATAGCGACCCTCTCGTCTTCGATTCCAGCCTCGAGGCGTGAGAACGAGTGAGAAATCGAGTCGTGCTCGAAGACGGGACTGCTCGGGCTCGTCGAGTGCAGAACGCGATCGGTCGATCCTTTAAGTACTTCTGGTCACAAGGTAGAGCTACGAAGGGATTTTCGGAGGCTGCTACTTGGGGAGAGCAATTGCAGTCCTCGAGTCCCATCTACGATCCTCGGCGACACAACACATATCACACCCCCCTTCCTTACAGCGCACGTGGTTCAGGAATTCACCGCGATTCACGCGATCTCTCTCGTCTGCGTTGGGCTCTTGAACCTCGCGCTCGCCGTCGTCGTCCTTCGGACGCGTCCGAAACGGGACGTGCTTCCGCTCGCCACGTTCTTCACTGGAATCGCCCTGTGGACGATCCCGCAGGGGTTCCTCCTCGTCGAAACCGACCCCGCTGTCGGCTTCGTTCTGGCGAAGACAGTCGATTCGGGTGCGGTCGTCATGTCGACCGGGCTGTTCCACTTCGCGATGGCGTACACCGGTCGAGAGAACTGGCTCGAGGCCCGGCGTCTGGGGACGATTTACCTCGTGACCGCCGGATGGATCGTGCTGACCTGGACGAATCCGGCGCACGGACTGATGCACGACCCGATGCAGTTCACGGAAGTCCTCCTCCCGGTCGAGGAGTACCAGAATCCGGTCTACTGGGTGTACGTCCTCTACAACTGGGGTCTCTCGGGGGCCGGAATCTACGCCTTCTTCCTCGAGTATCTCGACGCCAGAGGAAGCGGCGTCTACCACAAGCAAGCGAGACTGGTCGTGCTGGCGCCGTTGATCCCGGGTGCGGCAAACGTGTTCGCCCACAACGGGACGACCGCGATCAACTACTCCGTGTGGGGCTTCGGTGCGACCGGAATCTTGATCGCGATCGCACTCTCCCGATATCGCTGGCTCGACCTCGTCCCGATCGCTCGCGACAGCGTCATCGAGGGAATGCGCGACGGCTACCTCGTCGTCGACCACAAACGGCGCGTCGTCGACCTCAATCCGGCGGCTCGAGCGCTGCTCGGCCACGACGAGGGTATCGGCAATCCGATCGACGCCGTCCTCCCGGAGTGTCGACCACTTCTCGATGGGGAGACACAGGAGTTGACGATCACCAGAAACGGCACGATCGTCGATGCGAGCGTCTCGGTCGTCGGTGACGAACGGACCGACGGCAGCGTGTTGACGCTCAGAGACGTCACCGATCAGCGTCGGGCCGAGAAACGCTTTCAGGCGCTCATCGAGAACGTCTCCGACGTCGTCACGGTCGTCGACGAAAACGGCATCGTCACCTACGCCAGTCCGTCCGTCCGAACCGTTCTCGGTTACCGTCCCAGTGACCTCGTCGGCGAGTCGCTGTTCGACCTCGTACACGGAGCGGACCACTCCGATTCGATCGACGGCTTCACGACCCTCCTCTCCGACTCCGCCACTGAAACGCGGTTCGAGTACCGGGTCCGTCACCGCGACGGCTCCTGGGTCGTCCTCGAGGGGGTCGCTGTCGACCTCCTCCAAAACGACATCGTCGACGGGATCGTCATCAACTCCCGCGACGTCACCGAACGCAACGATCGAGAGCGAGAACTCGAGCGGACGAACCAGCGCCTAGACGAGTTCGCAGGTGTGATCAGCCACGACCTCAGAACCCCGCTCGGCATCGCGAAGACTTACACCCGATTCGCCGAAAAGTCCGCCAGCGAAGACGATTTCCAGGCGATCCACGCGGCTCACGATCGGATCGAGAAGATGATCACGAACCTGCTGACGATGGCCCGAACTGGGACGACCCTCGAGGAACCGTCACCGGTCTCGATCGGGTCGGTCGCCGAGGACGTCTGGGAGACGATGCGAACCGAGGATATCACCCTCGAATGTGACCTCGACGACGACTGGACGGTCGTCGGCGACCGAGATCAGTTGCTCCACGTGTTCGAGAACCTCTTTCGAAACGCCGTCGAGCACAACGAGTCGCCAGTCACGGTTCGGATCACGCACCTCGACGCCGATCCCGACCGCGGGTTCGCTGTCGAAGACGATGGCGACGGCATCCCCGTGTCGTCTCGAGAGCTGGTGTTCGAACGCGGACACACGACGAGCGAGGACGGTACCGGATTCGGTCTCGCGATCGTGAGTGACGTCGTCGACGCTCACGGGTGGCGGATCGACGTTCTCGAGGGGGCCGACGGTGGTGCCCGATTCGAAATCGTGACCGGTGGACAGTGAGCGGGTAGGGCGGTTCGATCGGGGTTCGTTGGCCGGCGGTCGGTCGTCCTCTCGCCGTCAGATGGACACGGACTCGAGACCGTACGTCGACTCGATCGGGTGTGGCCGGTAGCCGTCTACGTCCGCCGTCGTCCCGTGTACATTCGTGTAGTCGGTCAGAAACGCGATCGGGAGGTCTTCGTGAACGATCTCCTGAATCTCGTCGTACAGTTGCTTTCGCTCGTCTCTGTCGACTGTTTCCCGACCGGTCTCGAGCAGGCGATCGACCGCCGGGTTGTCGTATCCGCTGTGCATCACCGTCTCCGTCGAGTGGAAGAAATCGGCGAGTCGGTCGGGATCTGGATACCAGAGGACCGAGTTCGACCAGATGAACGCGTCGAACTCTCCACTCTGGGTCCGCTCCGTGATCGCCCCCGGTTCCATCGTCGCGACGCTGACGTCGATTCCAACCGTGCGCAACTGCTCTTGGATCACCGTCGCGATCTGTGGCAACACCGGGCGAGAACTGTACGTCCAGATGTCGATCTCCAGTGGGGTTCCATCGCGCCGTCGGACAGCACCGCTGGATTCGGTTTCCCAGCCTGCGTCGGCCAGCAGCGACGCTGCAGTGTCGGGATCGAACTCGTAGGGCTCGAGATCCTCGTTCGCCCAGTGGGTAACCGACGACGGAAACGGACCGAGAGCGACGTCGGTCTCGCCGTCGAGTAACGTGTCGGTTACTTCCTCGCGATCGATCGCGTGGAGCACCGCCCGCCTGACGCGGACGTCGTCGAACGGCTCGGAGTCGGTATCGAAGACGACGTACCGAGAGCGCGGGATTGGATAGGTGTGGGCCGCGAGCTCCTCGTCGGACTCGAGCGTGTCGATCGTCGACGCCGAGAGAATACGCGCCATATCGAGTTCGCCGTTCTGGAGTTTGAGCAACCGCGTGTTGCTGTCGTGGATTCCCTCGTAGACGACGGTCTCGAGGGACGGTTCCGGTCCGTGATACGCGTCGTGTTTGACCGCGGTCACGCTCGTTTCCGGCGTCCACGAATCGAAGGCGAACGGCCCAGTCGAAACGGGTTCGTCGACACCGTCGTCGTCGATCGCCGTCGGCTGTAATATTGCGGTTTCGGGGCGCGTCAGGTGAGCGAGCAACGGTGTGAACGGTCGCTCTAACTCGATTTCGAGCCGTCTCTCCGCCGGCGTACGGATATCGACGATCGGCAGATCCGCCAGTCCGGGGCTGTCGACTGCACGCTCGAGCGAGCCGGCGACGGCCTCGCTGTCGAGGGTCGACCCGTCGTGAAACGAGACGTCCGGTTTCAACTCGAACGTCCACGTCGTGGCGTCGTCGGTCGACCACGACGTCGCCAGCCCCGGTGCGATCTCGGCGTCGTAATCCGCGTCGATGAGTGTCTCGGTGATCCCCATCCGTTTGAGATACGAGCCGCCGGTGAGTGGGTCGAGCGAATCCGGCGTCCACGGAGAGCCGATACGGATCGTGTTCTCCTCGTCTTCACTGCCGAGACAGCCAGCGGCCGTTACTGCTGCAAGCGCGCCAGACGTCCGGAGTAGCGTCCGCCGTGAAAGCGTGTTCTCAGGCATTCTGTTATCAATAAAGAGAAGAGGGTAATAATAGTTATTAACTTAGAATACTATATTATTAAGAACCCACCGAGCGCAGGAGATGGTACCGGGACACCGACTAGATCCGGGGCGACTCGCTATCGAGACGACGACTTCGAACCGACGCGCTCGAGAAACGAGACGAGTGCACCGGTGACCGTTTCGAAGACGTCCGCTCCCTGCCTCGCCGAGGAGTCCGTCGCATCTCCGACTGCACCGTTCTCACTGAATCCGTCGGTGAAGTGATGTACTACACCGCCATCGACGGTATCGTTCCACGCAGTCGCGTCACCGGCAGCCGGCTCTCCAACCGTCTCGGGACAGAGCGCCAGCAGAAGTGACGTCTCGAGTTCGCCCGCGTGTCCCACATCGTCCTCGAGCGCTCGCATCCACTCCCACGAGTAGACGTCGAGTGACGTCGTTTGCGTACACGTTCGTGCGATTTCCGCGAGTGTCTGTCCGTTTCCACCGTGACCGTTTACCAGAATCACCGTCTCGATACTCGAGTCGGTGAGCGAGCAGACGATCTCCCGAACGTACCGTCGAAGCGTCTCGGCGGTCACCGTCAGGGTGCCGGGGAAGGTGGCGTGGTAGGGAGCGACCCCGACCGGAACCGCTGGCAGGACGAGTGACTCGAGGGCGGTGTTCCGGTCGGCTTCTGCAGCGATTTCTCGGGCGATGGTCGTATCGGTCCCGACCGGTGCGTGTGGCCCGTGTTGCTCCGTGCTTCCGACGGGAAGCAGTGCAATCGTTGGATTCAGTTCGTCGACGGCCGTCCAGCAGTTCGTTTCGAGGTCCATCTGTTGTTTGTAACGTCTGTTAGTCGTCGGATCTCGTGTACCACGTCCCTCGTAACCGGTCGTTCCGACTCGAGCAATCGACCTGTGTTATTAAACTTGAGCTCTATTATAGTAAAGCTTATTGTTAAAGCTGGAAGCTATATTAACACGTGATTACACAGCTATCGATACGACAGCGACGAGGTGTTCGAGACGTTCTCCGACGGAGCGCTCCGAGAACGACTGAATTGGGCCGCTGGATCGATAGTGGGGCCTGCGTAATTGAATCCAGAACGGGACGGGCGAGACGGTGGAATGCTGTCTCTATCGCTATCGGTTCTGGCTTCGAGGTATCGCTCGGATACGGACGAGGGGCGTCTCAGCACGAAACGGTGGTGGAGTCGTGAGGAAGACGCGTTCCAGCCGAACTGGCCGATCGTTTTCGACCAACCGAGAACACAATATTAACAACTCCACTTTCAAAAGAGCAACTGAGATTGTATGACTGGGAGCGACGAGCGGTGGGTCGACGAGGCTCACTCACGACGGGCGGTACTGGCGGGAACGATCGGCGCGGGACTGACGATCGGAGCCGGCTGTCTCACGAGTTCGACCGATAGCTCGGAGAACGCTACGCCGATCTCGATCGCACTCGAGGCGGACCCGACGGCGGATTCGTGGGACACCTACGGGTACGTGACGCCGTACTTCACGTCGGTCGTCGAACCGCTGGTGTGGGCCTCCGAGTCGATGGAGCCGAACCCGTGGCTGGCGACCGACTGGGAGGCGATCGACGAGACGACTTGGGAGTTCACACTTCGCGAAGACGTCCGCTTTCACAACGGCGAGACGATGACGGCCGAGGACGTCGTCTGGTCGTTCGAACGGCTGTTCGAACGCGGGGACTTCGTCTACGGGTGGCTCCACCTCACACCGGAGAACGTCGTCGCGGTCGACGACCACACGGTCGAGTTCGAGACGACCGACCCCTTCGCGGCGTTTCCCGGCACGATCGCGCACAACATGGTGTGCGTCCAACACCCCGAGAGCACCGACGACGAACTCGGCACGATCGGGACGGGACCGCTGCAGGTCGATTCGGTCGATCGTGGCACCGCCGTCGAGACGACACCGTTCGACGACTACTGGGGCGACCCGATCGAGGAATCGCTCACGTTCGAGGTCGTCGACGATCCGATGACCCGTGCGCTCTCGCTCGAGTCGAGCGACGTCGACGTGATCTTCAATCCGCCTCGTGGAGAGATCGAGTCGATGCGGGACGACTCGGATCTCACCGTCCTCTCCCAGCAATCACCACGAACGCTGTTCGTTCCGTGTAACCTCTATCGAGCTCCGACGGACGACCGTACGCTGCGGCGGGCGCTCAACTACGCCGTTTCACAGTCAGAACTCGTCGACACCGTGCTCGAGGGAGTCGACGGCCCCGCTCGAGGTCCGATCTCGCCGGCCGTCGGGTGGGGCGCCCACGACGAACTGCCGAGTTACGACCGCGACCGGGATCGTGCCCGCCAGCTGGTCGACGACTCGGCTTACGACGGCGAGGAACTGCTATTCGCCGTCGATAGCGACATCGTCAACGGCGAGTTGATCGCGGAGAGCGTGGCGGGGGCGTTCTCGACCATCGGCGTCGAGACGGAGCTTCGAGTGATCGACGGCGCCTCCTACGGCGACTTCGTTCAGGAGGGGAACGCACACCTGGGGCTCCGGACGTCGGGATCGAACAGCGCGGCGGCCGACTACATCATGTTCGAGAACTTCCACTCCGAAGGCATTAGAAACGTACAGCTGTACGACGCCGAGGGGACCGGCCTCTACAACCCCGGTGAGACGGTCGACGAACTGATCGAGACCGCCTACCAGAGCCGCGACGAGACGGTGACCGACGAGGCCTACCGGGCGGCGCAAGTCCACATTATGGACGAGGCAGTCTGTATCCCGATCAGTTACCTCTCCTACACGGTTGCCACGCGGGCCGGCGTCGACGGTATCGATCTTCACCCGATCGACAAGATGGTCGACTGGAGCGATATTACGAGGGGCGGTCGATGACTGGCGGATACCGCCACCACCACAACCGCCACCGTCACCGCCGTCCCGACTCCGTCGCAACGAACGGCTCGCTCGACCTCTCGAGGGTCACCGTCGATGCAAACGGAGATGAACGTCGAACGGAGGACGGGAACGGGTCATGATCTCGACGAACTTCCTCGCCTATCGGCTGGCGACCGCCCTGATCGTCCTCTTCGGGGTCTCCGTCCTCACGTTCGGGCTGATCTACCTCACTCCCGGCGATCCCGCGGAGACGGTCCTTATCCAGCAGACCGACCAGCAGCCGTCCCAGGAGGCCGTCGAC
The DNA here is from genome assembly GCA_025517485.1 of Natronoglomus mannanivorans. Taxonomy (GTDB): domain Archaea; phylum Halobacteriota; class Halobacteria; order Halobacteriales; family Natrialbaceae; genus Halomontanus; species Halomontanus mannanivorans. Next base: position 103,733 of record JAOPKB010000006.1, read on the forward strand.
GCCTTCCGGGCGGAACACGGTCTGAACGACCCGATACCGCTCCAGTACGTCGACTGGGTGGCTGGCGTTTTTCAGGGTGACATCGGCCAGTCGTACTACAGCGATCGGCCGGTGAGTGAGATGATCGTCCAGCACGCGCCGGCGACGGTCGAACTCGCGGTCGCCGCCATGGTCGTCGCCCTGCTCATTGCGATCCCGACGGGCGTTTTGAGTGCGATTCACCGGGGCGAACGCCTCGACGTCGCCTGCCAACTCGGCGCGCTCGTCGGCGTCTCGATGCCCAACTTCTGGCTCGGTTACCTCCTCATCATCGTCTTCTCGCTGCACCTCGGGCTCTTCCCGGTCTCCGGGAGTGGCGGGCTCGAGAACCTCGTCTTGCCCGCCGTCGCGTTGGGGACCGGAATGGCGGCGATCGTCACCCGACTCGTGCGGACGGCGATGCTCGAGGAGCTCGATCGCGCGTACGTCGATGCAGTCCGATCGAAGGGACTGGGCGAGCGGATCGTGATCTACAAGCACGCCCTTCGAAACGCGTTGATACCGGTCGTGACCGTCGTCGGCCTCCAGTTCGGCTTCGTGTTGAACGGCGCGGTCGTGATCGAGATCGTCTTCCAGCGACCGGGACTCGGCACGCTGCTGGTCGACGCGATCTTCGCGCGGGACTATCCCGTCGTGCAGGGTGTCGTCCTGGTTACGGCGGTAGCGTTCGTCCTGACGAACCTGCTCGTCGACCTCTCGTATCGCTACCTCGATCCGCGAATCCGGCTCGGAGGTGTCTCCGCGTGAGCGACGCCGTCTGTCCGCACCGTCGTAACGGGGGTGTCAGCGCGTGAGTTCGGAAACGGGAACATCCACGCAGGCACCTGGATCGGTCGACCGGTCTGTTCTCGAGCGCGTCCGATCCGAGCTGCGGGGGAACCCACTCACGCTGGCGGGTGCGCTGATCGTGACGGGACTCGCTGCCGTCGCGATCGTCGGCCCCGTTCTGACGCCGTACGATCCGACTACACAGGAGCTGGCCAACCGGTTGCAATCGCCCTCGCTGGCACATCCGCTCGGGACCGATCAGCTCGGCCGGGACGTCATGACGCGACTCGTCTACGGCGCGCGCATCTCACTGGGAATCGCCATCGCCGTAACGGCGATCCGGGTCGTGATCGGGACGACGGTCGGCCTCGTCGCGGGCTACGCCGGAGGATGGGTCGACGAGGCGCTGATGCGTCTGGTCGACGTCCAGCTCGCGTTCCCCGGACTCGTCCTCGCACTGGTCGTCGCGGGGATCCTCGGTCCGAGCCTCCGGAACGTCATGCTCGCGCTGGCGGTGGTCGGTTGGGCGACCTACGCTCGCGTCGTCCGCGGCAGTGTCCTCTCCGTGAAAGAACGTGAGTACGTCCACGCGGCGAAACTGGTCGGCACGCCACCGCGGCGGATCGCGAGACGCCACCTGCTGCCGAACGTGATCAACCCGGTGATCGTCCTCGCGACGCTGAACCTCGGCACCGTCGTGCTCGCGACCGCCGGTCTCTCGTTTATCGGACTGGGAGCACAGCCGCCGACCCCCGAGTGGGGGACGATGCTCGCCGGCGGCCGCAACTACCTCCGGAGCGCGTGGTGGCTCGTCAACGCACCGGGCGTCGCGATCGTTCTCACCGTCCTCGGATTCAACCTGCTCGGCGACGGGCTCCGGGACTTGCTCGACCCGCGCCAGCAATCGCGTCTGGAGGAGGTGTGACCGTGGCGTCCGATCCACTGCTCGACGTCGAGAACCTGCACACCCACTTCCGGACGGACGAGGGAACCGTCCGCGCCGTCGACGGCGCCTCGTTTACCGTCGGAGAAGGCGAGATCGTCGGCATCGTCGGCGAGAGCGGCAGCGGCAAGTCCGTTACGGGCCGATCGATTATCGGCCTCGAGTCGCCCGGCGAGATCGTCGAGGGGTCGATCACCTTCGACGGAACGGAGCTCACCGACGCGAGTCCCGCCACTCGCCGACGGCTCCGCGGAACGTCGATCTCGATGGTCTTTCAGGATCCAAACACGACGTTGAATCCCGTCTTCACCGTCGGCGAGCAGATCCAGGAGTCACTGAAGGTCCACGCCGATCCCGATCGACAGCGGCTGCTCGAGTACTTGGGTGTGCCCCTGTTTCGAAGCCGATCCGAGTGGTCCGGCTATCGCGAGCGAGCGATCGAGCTGATGGAACAGGTCGGTATCGCGGATCCGGGCGATCGGATCGACGATTACCCACACGAGTTCTCCGGCGGCATGCGCCAACGAGTGATGCTCGCGATCGCACTGGCCGCACAACCTGACTTGCTGATCGCTGACGAGCCGACGACCGCACTCGACACCACGACGCAGGCCCAGATCCTCGAGCGGCTCCGTGAGCTGCGCGAAACGTTCGGAACTGCGGTTCTCCTGATCACCCACGATCTCGGCGTCGTCGCCGAGACCTGCGACCGGGTCGTGGTGCTCTACGGCGGTGAGGTGATGGAGGCCGGGCCGACCGACCGCGTCCTCACCGAGCCGTCTCACCCGTACACGCGTGGACTGCTCGAGTGTCTGATCGAGGCCGACGACCACGGCTCGCGCCTGTCGGCGATCGACGGCCTCGTCCCCGACCGGTTCGGTTCCGAGCCCGGCTGTCCGTTCGCCTCGCGGTGTGACCACGCCGTCGACGAGTGTCGGACGGTCGATCCGCCGGTCGTCGACGTCGGTGACGATCGCCGTGTCGCCTGTGGCGAACTCGATCGAGTCCGGCGACGGACGGAGTCTGACGACGGTGAGACGACGGTCTCCGGTCACGCTTCGAGGGAGGGTGTCGTCCCCCGGTTGCTCGCGTTCGATGGCGACGGTATCGATCCCGATACCGACCCCCACGAACACCCCGTACTCGAACTCGAGGGCGTCTCGAAGACCTACGATACGACCGACTCGACGCTCGAGCGGCTCCGGTCCGGACGGCAACTCCTCCGGGCGGTCGACGGCGTCGATCTCGCGGTCGAGCCTGGAGAGACCGTCGGGATCGTCGGCGAGAGCGGCAGCGGCAAGTCGACGATCGTCCGGCTGTTGACGGGACTCGAGGAGCCGACCGACGGCGAGGTCCGCCTCGACGGGACGTCGGTCGGATCCGTCGACGAACGGACGCGCGAACAACTGGCCGACGTCGGCGTCGTCTTTCAGGACGCCAGATCGAGCATCAATCCGCGTCTGACCGTGGCGGAAGCGATCGCCGAACCGCTCGTGGAAGCCGGCTGGGACGAGGACCGCCGCGAACGGCGGATCGAGGAACTGCTCGAACTCGTGGAGTTGGCACCCGAGTACGCTCAGCGGCGACCACACCAGCTCTCGGGTGGCCAACTCCAGCGGGTCGCCATCGCCCGCGCTATCGCACTCGAGCCGCGCCTGCTCGTGCTCGACGAACCCGTCAGCGGTCTCGACGTCTCGATTCGAGCGAAGATCCTGAACCTCTTAGCGGACATGCGGGATCGACTCGGGCTGACGACCGTCGTAATCTCACACGATTTGGACGTCGTCACCCACCTCGCAGACCGCGTGCTCGTCACGTACCTCGGGCGGGTCGTCGAACGGGGGCCGGCCGAGACGCTGTGTGACCGGCCGAGCCATCCCTACACGAAGGCGCTGTACGACGCGATTCCGTCGGTGACCGGGAGTGAAACGGCACGAGCGCTCGCGGGCGAGATTCCGAGTCCGGTGAACCGACCCGGCGGGTGTGCGTTCCACACGCGCTGTCCGATGGCCGAACCGGAGTGTGAGGCCGAGGATCCGGCGGTTACTCGGGTGGGCGAGGCGCGGTCGCGGTGTCACTTCGCCGAGTCCGTGGCGGAGCGATCGACGACCGACTCGCCCGACTCCGAATCGCCCGACGTCCCCAACTCCTCCTGAGACGGCGGGACAGCGTGTCCGGCCACGCGCTCGGGACACCACGATATCACGATACAAACTGACGAGGCCTCTGACAGGTGGCAGCGACGATCCGCCCAACAGAGCGATCGTCGGCGACGGGCCGACTGTGAAACCGGCGTGTTCACGGTCTGATACGGACCGCTGTCGGTCATTTTTGGTGTACTCGTGACCGTCCTGCGATTGCACCGGTACACCGTGACAGCAGACCGCCCGAAGCGACCGCGAGACGTCTCTCCTCGACCGTGGCAAATCCTCACTCGGTCACTGTGCGTCTCTCGAGAACTATCTGGGTTTCCCCAGTATCGACATCGAGACGGGAACGAACCCGAGCGATTCGACCGAACGCCGCGTATTGTCTCTCACCGGTTACCTCTCACCGGTACAGAACGGATTCTGATCAGAGAACAGTCAGTCGATGGAACGAGGTTCCCGTCGAGACAGGATGAACCGAGGCCGGAGTTCTCGAGGGACTGGTTATTAAGAATGAGATCTACTATAGCAGCATTTAATACCACAAGATTATTTTTTAGTAATACTGATGCAACGGACACACTCTCGACGACAGTTACTCACCGGACTGGCAGGTGGAACGATGCTCGGCGTCGCCGGCTGTCTCAGCAGTGACGAAGCGAACGCAGAGAAGACGGTCGCACTCCACTCGAGCCCGACTGGCGGTAACTGGGGAACGTACGGCGACGTGACCCCCTACTACACGCCGATACACGAGACGCTGACGGCGTCCTCCCACGACTTCTCGACCATCGAACCCTGGCTGGCGACCGACTGGGAGGCCGTCGACGACCTCACCTGGGAGTTCACCCTCCGCGAGGACGTCCAGTTCCACGACGGCACCGAACTGACTAGCGAACTGGTCGCACAGTCGTTGTCCGCGCTGCTCGCCGACCGACCGCTGGGCTGGGCGAAGGTGACCGAGGACAGCTTCACCGCCCTCGACGACCGAACGTTACAGGTCGAAACTGTCGAGCGGTTCGGCGCCCTCGCGGGAACGCTCAGTCACCCGCTCTTCGGTATTCAGTACCCCGACGAGTACGACCGGCCCATCGGAACCGGTCCGTTCGAAGCCCCGACCGTCGAACTCGGCGACCCGCTTCGAACGGTCGCGTTCGACGACTACTGGGGCGAGGAGCCACAACTCGAGGAACTGACGTTCGAGGGCATCCTCGATCCGACGACGCGGTCGCTCAATCTACAGGCAGGGGACATCGACGCTTCCTTCGAAATCCCTCGTCAGGATTACGACCTGCTGGACGCCAACGACGACATCGTGGTGCGGACTCGACAGGAGCCGCGGACGGGGCTGGCGATGATGAACCTCTACAATTCACCGACGGACGACGCGGACCTCCGACGCGCCCTGAACTACGCGACCGATCAGGCGGCGATCGTCGACGCCATCCTCGACGGAATCGGCGAACCGGCGAAGGGGCCCTACTCACCGATGATTCCGTGGTCGGCACACGATGACCTCCCGACCTACGGACCGGATATGGATCGTGCGCGCGAGCTCGTCGCCTCGTCGGGGTACGACGGCGAGACACTCGAGATTCACGTGAGCAGCGAGAGCCAACACGAACAACTGATCGCCGCACGGATGCAGGACAACTTCGAGGCGGTCGGCGTGTCGACGACGATCAGACAGTTCGAGAGCGCCTCGTTCTACGACGTCGAACAGAAACGCGAGTCGAATCTCACCATCATCGAACTCGGCTCGATCAACGGGGCCGCCGATTATCTCCTTTACCTCCAGTTTCACTCCGAGGGTGGCGACAACGCCGAACTGTACGAGGGAGAGGGAACCGGACTCTACAATCTCGGACCCGAGGTCGACGAACTCATCGAGCGAGGCGACCGGGCCCTCGACGAAGCGACGAAACACGACGCCTACCGCGAGGTCCAACGGCGCGTTATGGACGCCGCTGTCCTCGTCCCGATCTACCACAAGGAGTACGTCTTCGGACAGCGAACCGAGACGACCGGACCGGAGATGCACGCCGTCCCCCACATGACTCGCTGGACGGAGTTCGCGGAGGACGCGTGAGCCGTCGGCGTTCGATCCTGACGAAGAGACCCGTTCGCCGTCTGAGACCGCCTCGAGTCACACGGCGAGATACTCGGCGAGCGTCTCTCGAGAGTCGAGATCGGCGGGTCCGAGTTCGTCGACGATGGTTCCCTTGTCGATCGCGTAACACCGCGTCGCGAGGTTCTGGATCACCTGCAGGTTCTGTTCGACGAAGAGGATCGTGATCCCCAACTCGTCGTTGATCCGGGTGAGGTCCTCGGTGATCTGCTGGACGATCGACGGCTGGATCCCCTCGGAGGGCTCGTCGAGCAAGAGGAGATCGGGATTGCCGACGAGCGCACGACCGATCGCGAGCATCTGCTGTTGGCCGCCGCTCAGCGTTCCGGCGTCCTGGGTGGCCCGCTCTTCTAAGATCGGGAAGTAGTCGTAGACGACGTCGTACAGCGGGTCGTCGTCGGCCGCGTTGATCGTCTCCCCCATCCGGAGGTTCTCCTCGACGGAGAGTTCGGGGAAGACGTCCCGTCCCTGCGGAATGTATCCCATGCCGCGGGTCGCCCGGCCGTTCGCCGGGACGTCCGGTGCGGGGCCGACCAGTGTGTCGAGGACGCCACTGCCCGGCCCCCTGGCGCTCGCGCTCTGCTCGACGGTGTCGGCGAGCGACTCGACCGGGGTCCCCTCGAACCGATGACCGGACGGGTTGGTCACGGTTTCACCCCGGAAACGGACCGTCCCGCCGTCGGCCTCGAGAAGTCCCATGATCGCCTTGATCAGGGTCGTCTTGCCGACGCCGTTCTTCCCGACGATGCCGACGATCTCTCCCTCCTCGACGGTAATGTTGATATCCCGAAGTACGGGCGTGTTCCCGTACGAGACGGCGAGGTTCTCGACGGTGAGCATCAGTGGTCCTCCCCCAGGTAGATCTTCTTGACTTCGGGGTCCGACCGGACGTCCTCGATCGTCCCCTCGGTGAAGATGTCGCCCTGATGTAACACCGTGACTCGGTCGGCGATCGACGCCACGAAGTCGATGTCGTGCTCGATGACGATGAACGCGACGTCCTCGTCGTTGAGCTCGACCAGCAACTCCGCGATCTCCTCGGTCTCCTCGACCGACAGGCCGGCGACCGGTTCGTCGAGCAACATGAGATCCGGCTCGAGGGTCATCGCCATCCCGATCTCGAGACGCTGTTGCTGGCCGTGCGAGAGGTTCGCTGCGGTGGTATCGATCTCCTCGAGCAAGTCGAACTGCTCGAGGGTCTCGATCGTCCGCTCCTCGAACTCTGCCTTCGAGGCGACTCGCTGAAGCGGGATTCGCAGGTTCTCCTCGACCGTGAGGTCCGGATAGACGCTCGGGACCTGAAACTTGATACTGATCCCGCGATCGATCCGTTTGTAGGGAGGGAGATCGGTGAGCTCCGCCCCGTTGTAGTAGATCGCACCGGCGCTTGGATCGTGGCGGCCGGTGAGCAGTTTGAGGAACGTGCTCTTGCCGGCGCCGTTGGGGCCGATGAGACAGCGCAGTTCGCCGGCATCGACCGCGAAGTCGACGTCGTCGATGGCGGTGAGGCCGCCGAACCGTTTGGTCAATCCGCGCGTCTGGAGGATCCGGCTGGATCCCTCGCCCGTTTCGTCGACTGCCTGGGTCGTTTTGATAGTGGGGTCGCTCGTCGCCATTACTCTGGTACCTCCGTCTCAGTCTCCGCTTCTACGTCCGCGGACTGCGATCGTTGCTCACGGCGACGCTCGAGTCGCTCGAGGACTCGATGCACCGTGGATTCGATTCGCGGTGCGACACCCTCCGGCATCACGAGGATGACGAACAGCAGTACCGAGCCGATGATCACGAGCGACCACTCGTTGCCGGGGACGACGGTCGTCGTCGTGAGCTCGAGCGACGGTGTCAGTGCCGGGAGCTCGAAGCCGGTCGAGAGCCAGCCGTCGATCCGGTTGTTGAACCACTGGATGACGAGTGCCGCGCTGATCGCGCCGATCAGCGACTTTCGGCCGCCGATGCTGACCCAGATGACGGGTAACGCGGCGGCGCTGACCGAGAACACGTCCGGATTGATGTAGCCACCGGGGCTGTAGAACATGTAGAGGACGCCGCTGAGTCCGGCGAGCGTGCCGCCGAACGTGAACGTCGCCAGCTTGATGAACTCGGTGTTGTAGCCGAACATCGCCGTTCGGTCCTCGTCCTCTCGAGTCGCGACCATCGCGTAGCCGAACTGGCTGTTGACGAGTGCGCGCAATCCGAGGTAGGTCGCGAGGAGGGTCCCAACCATGATGTAGTAGAGGCCCGTGCCGGTCATGTCGATCCCGACGGAGCCGAATCCGATCGCGTCGTTGGGGACGCCGACCATCCCGTTGTAGCCGCCGAGGCGGGCGTCGCCGACCGCCCACTCCGAGCCGGCGGTCTGTCCCATGAACCGGTGTAAGATGACGGCGACGACCAGCGTGATGATCGTCACGTAGACGTCGCGGACGCCCCCGTAGAACATGAAGTAGCCGAGGATCGCCGCGAACGCCGTCGCGACGAACAGGGCGACGACCACCGCGAGTGAGATGCCGGTGTAGGAGCCGATGTTGATCGCGACGATGCCGAACGTGTAGCCGGCGACGCCGAAGAACGCGACCTGACCGAAACTCAGGATGCCACAGTAGCCCCAGATGAAACAGAGGCTCAACGCCAGGAACGCGTAGGCGAGGTACTGGGACATGTTCTCGGCGGCACCGCCCGATGCGATGCTCGGATAGGCCAGCAGGCCGACGACGCCGAGGGCCAGAACGACCCAGAAGGCCGTCGAGTTCCCCGTCGTGTTCGGGCCTTCGAACGGGGCGCGGAGCCGCTCGAGTACCGTGTTAGTCATTCGATTCCCTCCGTGACTGGCGCCAGCTCTCGACGAGTCCGGTTATGCCACTCGGCATGAGGCGGATCGCGACGATCGCGACGACGAGCATCGCGACCTGCCCGATGAGCTGGCTGTTGAACGCGTACTCGAAGCCGGCTTTCGGGAGTCCGAGCAATCCGCTGGCCAGCAAGGTTCCGACGATGACCGACGTCCCGCCGACGACGACGGTGACGAACGCCTCGACGAGGAATCCGGTTCCCGCCTCGGGAGACATCGATTGCATCGGCGCGTACAGCGCACCGGTCAGCCCGGCGAGGCCCGACCCGATCACGAACGTCGTCATGTACATGCGGTCGGTATCGACACCCATGCTTCGGGCCGTCTCTTTGTCCTGAATCGTCGCTCGTGCACGCATCCCGAAGTCGGTTCGGGTGAACAGCCAGTAGAGGCCGATGAGGACAGCGATCGCGGCACCGACCAGGAACAGTTCGTAGTACGGGTTCGTATAGGGGCCGAAGCTCACGTTGCCACCGGGAATGGCGATGTTGTCGATCGAGTTTCCGAACTGAATCCGGAGGAGCTGGATCATGATCAAACTGATCGCCCACGTCGCGACCATCGAGTCGAGCAACCGTCCGTACAGCCGACGCATGACCGTCACCTCGAGGACGAGTCCGAAGACCATCGTCACGAGGACGCCCACGACCATGGCGATCGGCAACGCCAGCGGGACGCCGAGATCGGCCAGCGAGTGGAAACTCAGCGTCGTCGCGTACGCGCCGACGAGGATGAACTCGCCGTGAGCGAGGTTGATGACGCCCATCATGCCGAAGATGATGGCCAGTCCGACGGTCGCGAGCACGAGAAACGCGAAGCTGTCGAGGAACTGGAAGAACAGACTCAGCAGTTCGTACGGTCCCATGCTATCACTCGTAGACGTCGCTCGGTTCGTACTGCGTCTGTTCCGATTCGACGGTCAGGTCACAGCCGGCGTCGTGGAGGAACGTCGGTTCGATGTACTGTTCGCCGTCGAACGTAATCTCGTGGTTCTCGTCGGCGTGAGCCACACGCATGTGGTGGGTCATGTGGTGGGTCGCCGGATCGAGTTCGATCGGCCCCTCCGGCGCGTCGACTTCGATTCCGGACTCGAGTTCCTCGATGACGGCCTCCTGGTCGAAGGTGCCGGCGCGTTCGACGGCCTCCTTCCACATGTAGACCGAGAAGTAGTTGTTCTGAGCCTCCTGGTTGATGTACTCGGCATCGGGGAACTTCTCGTAGAACGCGTCGACGAACTCCTGGCTCGCGTCGGTCTGGAGCTCCTGCATGTAGTTGACGCCGACGTACATGTCGGTCAGCGCCGGCGGGTCGAGACGCAGGTGTTCGTACCCCTGGGCCATCGTCGTCGACGACCCGATCGGAATGTCGAGGTCGTTCGCCGCCCGCTCCTGGTAGAAGGCCGCGTGGTTGCCGCCGACCAGCATGGACATGATGAAGTCCGGATCCTCCCCCTGAATGTTGTTGATCGTCGAACTGAACGACGAACTCTCGAGCGGGATATACTCCTCGCCGACGATTTCGGCGCCCTCCTCTTCAGCGAGGATGTTGACCCACTCCCCGGAGAGCTGGCCGAAGTTGTAGTCCGCGGCGATGATGTAGATCCGCTCGCCGTACTCCTCGATCAGGTACGGCACGACCGCGCCGAGTTGCTGGCGGGCCGTCGCGCCGACCGGGAACGTCGTCTTGTCGCAGACGCCGCCCTCGTACTGGGTCGTGTAGAAGTACAGCTGGTCGTGCTGGTTGATCAGCGGGCGGATCGTCTCCCGAGCCGCACTCGAGTACGCCGCCCAGAGGGCGTCGACTTCCTCGTCACGGATCGCCTCCTGGGTCAGTTCCGTGTAGCGCTGGTTGTCCGAACGCGGGTCGGGGTCGAACACCTCGACTTCCTCGCCCAGGACACCGCCGTTCTCGTTGATCTCCTCGATCGCGAGCAGCGACGCCTGGTGTTTGGAGGTCCCCTCAAGCGCGAGGTTTCCGGTCCGGTTCTCGAGGATGCCGACTGTCGGCGCGTCGTCGTCGGTCGTGCCGGTCGTTTCACCGTTGCCGCCGTTTCCGCTCCCGTTTCCGTCGTCTTCTTCCGCCAGACAGCCGGCGAGCGCGACGCCGACTCCAGAGAGACCGGTCGCGAGGGCTCGTCGGCGGGAGAAGCGACGTTCACTCATCCGCAGACACCTCCGAACCGACCAGTTCCGACCCGTATAGTAGACAATTGTTGTGCGAAGCAGCCGATTTGTGTGCGAGCATCGAACTCATTTCGTACACAGCGGTGAAAACAAGTCCAATATAAAAGGGTTCGTACCGGTATGTACTGTTTCCTCCCCTGTGTATACTCAGACTTATACGGGAAATAGAGGGTAACACACCCTAATATTCTGTCCAGATATTTGATTTAACTCTCTATAGTAGACATTCGTCAAGAGATGTAGGCGAAGAAATGACTGGGAACTACCACATCCCGTGATCGAATAACTAACAGTCATATGTATTGCCACTTTCAGGGATCCAACGTCGCCGGTTTCGGTCCAGAACGGCTCACGCGCACTTCGACCGAATCAGACGACTGTGGCTTTTCGTCTCGTTTTGCAGTAGACATTCGTACACACGTTCGTCTGGACGCTCCGGTGTCGACAGCGTTGCTGGTTCGAACTGATCGGTTTCGAAAACCCGCCGCCACAACCGGCTCGTCGCGCTCGATTACGTCCTCGAGTCGGTTCGAAACCGACTGTACGGCCCAGAGACGACCCGATACCGGGGAACGACGTCCACATCCTGCTGTCGGACAGTCGGATCGAGCGGAACCGAACCGAGATGCTCGAAACGAATTTCGAGATTCGCCGACTTTGACGGCAGATATTGACCGAAAACGTGAATCTCGACGAACGTTGTCGCGTATTTCTTGATCGTCGTGATTTATCCGTCAGACGAACACATCGACGTTATTAATCCGCGTGTTGGCGCCAGAATGTCTCCAAAAGAAACGCACTTACATACTATTGTCAAGGTAGTAGCCATGGACACGACCGACCGATTCGATCGGGGATGTGATCTTCCGTGATCGACGGCACGCCGGGCGAGATACTGCCCGCGGACGACCCGATCACGATCAACGAAGGCCGACCGACGACGACCGTCACCGTCGAGAACACGGGCGACCGACCGGCTCAGGTCGGCTCTCACTTTCACTTCTTCGAAGTCAACCCTGGCCTCGAGTTCGACCGCGAAGCGGCCTACGGGATGCGTCTGGACATTCCCGCCGGGACGGCCGTCCGCTTCGAGCCGGGGTGTGAACGCGAGGTCGATCTCGTCGCGATCGGCGGCGACCGCACCGTCTACGGCATGGGCGGGCTGGTCGAGGGCCACCTCGACGACGAAGACGTGAAAGAACGGGCGCTCGAGCGCGCGGCCGAGGAGGGGTACGTCTCGTGAGCCGAGAGCTCTCGCGGCGGGAGTACACCGACCTGTTCGGGCCGACGACCGGCGACCGACTTCGCCTAGGTGACACCAGCCTGCTCGCGAAGATCGAGACCGACCACGCGACCTACGGCGACGAGGCGGTCTTCGGCGGCGGGAAGACGATGCGCGACGGGATGGGGATGCAGGCACGGGCCACCCAGTCTGAGGCGCTCGACTGGGCCTTCACGAACGTCGTGATCGTCGACCCCGTTCTCGGCGTCCAGAAGGGAGACATCGGCGTTCGCGACGGGGAGATCGTCGGCGTCGGGAAGGCGGGTAACCCGGACACCATGGACGGCGTCGACATGATCATCGGGCCGAGCACAGACACCGTTCCGGCCGACGGTCTGATCGCGACACCCGGTGCACTGGACATTCACGTCCACTTCAACAGCCCGCAGCTCTTCGAGCACGCGCTGGCCAGCGGTATCACGACGATGTTCGGCGGCGGCTACGGCGGCGGCGCGACGACCTGTACGACGGGCCCGCGGAACGTCCGGAAGTTCCTCGAGGCCGCCGAGGAGTGGCCCGTGAACGTCGGGTTCTACGGCAAGGGGAACGCGAGCCACCCCGAGGCCCTCCACGAGCAGATCGAAGCCGGCGTCTGTGGCCTAAAACTCCACGAGGACTGGGGGTCGACGCCGAAAGCGATCGACACCTGTCTCGAGGTGGCGGACGAGGCGGACGTGCAGGTCTGCATCCACACGGACACCTTGAACGAGTCGGGCTTCGTCGAGGACACCTTCGACGCCATCGACGGGCGGACGATCCACACCTTCCACATCGAGGGTGCCGGCGGCGGCCACGCGCCGGACGTCCTCGAGTTGGTCGGCCATCAGCACATGCTCCCCTCGTCGACGAACCCGTCGATGCCGTACACGACCAACACGTTCGACGAGCACCTGGACATGGTGATGGTCTGTCACCACCTCAACCCCGACGTCCCCGAGGACGTCGCCTTCGCCGAGTCGCGGATCCGATCGGAGACGATCGCTGCCGAGGACGTCCTCCACGACACGGGCGCGATCTCGATGATGACCTCCGACTCGCAGGCGATGGGGCGGATGGCGGAAGTCGTCTGTCGCACCTGGCAGACGGCAGATAAGATGAAACGCCAGCGCGGCCCGCTCCCCGAAGACGAGGGGACCGACGCCGACAACCATCGCATCCGGCGCTACGTCGCTAAGTACACGCTCAACCCCGCGATCACCGCGGGGATCGACGACTACGTCGGCTCGCTCGAGCCGGGCAAGCTCGCCGACATCGCGCTGTGGGACCCCGCCTCCTTCGGGATCAAGCCGCGGATGGTGATCAAAGGCGGCTTCCCCGTCTGGAGCCAGATGGGCGAGGCCAACGGCTCGCTGATGACCTGCGAGCCGGTGATCCAGCGCCCGAGAGCGGGTGCGATGGGGAAGGCAAAACACGGCCTGAGTCTCACGTTCGTGAGCGAGGCCGCCGCGGAACGCGGCGTCGGCGAGGAGTACGGGCTCGATTCGCCGGTCCGAGCGGTCAGCGACACGCGAGACGTCCAGAAGTCGGACATGCTGCACAACGACGCCTGTCCGGACGACATCGAGATCGACGCCCAGACGTTCGAGGTCTCGATCGACGGCGAACCGGTCACGTGCGAACCGGCCGAGGAGATCGCACTCGCACAGCGGTACATGCTCTAACGATGACCGAAACGATACTCACTCAGACGACGGAACCGGCAGCGACATCGGAGGGAGACGCATGAACCTCTCTCCGAAGGAAATGGAGCGGCTGACGGTCTTCATGGCCGCCGAACTCGCGCGTCGACGCAAGGCGCGCGGCGTGAAACTGAACCACCCCGAATCGGTCGCGTACGTCTCCGACTGGATCTGCGAGCGCGCCCGCGACGGTTGGTCGGTCTCGGAGATCCGCGCGGAGGCCACCCAGTTGCTGACCCGCGAGGACGTTATGGACGGCGTCCCCGAGATGATCGACATGGTCCAGATCGAGCCGGTCTTCCCCGACGGGACGAAACTCGTCACCGTCCACGAGCCGATCCGGGCCGACTCCCGCGAGCAACTCGAGCGCGACGAGAGCGGGGCCGGGACGGAGCCGGAGCCGAAGCCGGACTCGGCGTCCGCGCCGACACTCCCCGCGGAGGAGGGTGAATAATGGGCTACCGAGACGTCGCCAAGATCGGCATCGGCGGCCCCGTCGGCTCCGGGAAGACCTCGCTCGTGAAACGGCTCGTCCCGAAACTCCTCGCGGAGGACTACGAGGTCGGCGTCATCGCCAACGACATCATGACCCAGGAGGACGCCAACGTCCTCCGAGAGTCCTTCGCCGACACCATCCCCGAGGATCTCGTCCGCGGCGTCGAGACCGGCGCCTGTCCCCATACTGGGATCCGGGAGGACCCCTCGATGAACCTCGCGGCGATCGACGAATTCACCGAACGCAACCCCGACCTGGACGTCGTCCTGATCGAGAGCGGCGGCGACAACCTCGCCGCGACCTTCAACCCGGAGTTGGCCGACTACTTCGTCTTCGTCATCTCCGTCGCGGAGGGCGAGGACATCCCCCGAAAACGCGGACCGGGCGTCACACAGGCCGACCTGCTGGTGATCAACAAGACCGACCTCGCACCACACGTCGACGCCGACCTCGAGGTGATCGACGAAGACACCCAGGAGGTCCGCGGCGGCGACCCCTACGTCTTCACCGACTGCAAGGCCGAGGAGGGGATCGACGAGGTCTTCGAACACACCGAACGGGTGCTGTTCGCGTGAGCGGGTGTTCCAGAACCGAGGCGGACGGGAGAAAGCGAACCGGCCGACCGTCGATCCCGCCCGCCTTCGAGGCCTACGGCGACGAAGCACTGCCACAGGCGCCGGCGGCCGGCCCCGGAAAGAGCGGCGTCCTCGAGGCCACACTCGCCCGCGAGGGCTCGGGCGACGAGGGAGGCGAGACGCGACTGACCTACGACCACGTCAAGGTCCCCTACCACCTGACGGGCACGCTCGCGACCGATCCGGTACCGGGGCTGACGACTCTCGTCGCCCAGGAACCGACGGGCGGGGCCGCCCAGGGTGATCGCCACCGGATCGAGATCGACGCCCGCTCGGGCGCTCGAGCGCACGTGACGACCCAGGGGGCGACGAAGGTCCACAGCATGAAGGCCAACTACGCTCACCTCGACGCCGACCTCCGGGCCGGATCCGGCGCGTACCTCGAGTATCTGCCGGGCCCGACGATCCTCAACGAGGATTCGCGGTGTCTCCAGACGTTGTCGGTCGAGCTGGCCGACGACGCCGTCGTGATCGTCGGCGACGTCCTCGTTCCGGACGGGTTGAGCGACCACGAGGCGTTCGGGTTCGACCACTATCAGACGCGGGTCGAAGCCCGTCACGACGGACGATTAGTCTGTGCGGATACCGTCGATTTGCGGCCGGCCCAGCGAGAGCCCCGCGACCCCGCGAGCGTCGGCGAGTACGAGGTCGTCGGCACGTTGTACGTCTTCGCACCCGGCGAGCCAGTCGATGACGTCGCCGATCGGATCCACGACCGACTCGAGGCAGTCGAGTCGTCCGGATCGGCGGAGACGACGGGCGAATCCGACGAGGGTCGAGAGCGAGACGAACAGGCACAGGCAAAGGCACAAGGTATCCACGCCGGCGTCTCGACCCTCGCGTACGACGCCGGCGTCGTCGTTCGGGTGCTCGGCACGCGGGAGGCGGACGTGACGAGCGCGATCCGCGAGGCGTGGGACGAGACCAGACGAACGACGCTCGGGGTCGGCGCACCAGCCGACCGGCGATACTGATGGATCGAATCGACGGCATCGTCGGCAACGTCCACACCGACGACCGACTCGCCGGTCTCCGCGAGGAACACGCAGCACGCGACACGCTCGAACGGGTCGTCCTCGACGAGACCGAGCGCAAGCGCTCGCGGCTTCGCGTGGAGACCGACGCCGGAACCGACCTCGGAATCGTCGTCGACCGGCCGGCGCTGTCGGCGGGGGACGTACTCGCGTGCGAGGACGACCGGATGATCGTAGTCGCACTCGAGCCCCGCGAGGTGATCGCGGTCGAGCTGCCCTCGCCGTCGCTCGAGACGACGGCGCTCGCGGTCGAATTGGGCCACCACGTCGGGAACCAGCACTGGGATCTCGCGGTGGACGATAGAACGGTGTACGTGCCGCTCGCGGCGGATCGCCACATCGTCGAGCGCGTGATCCGGGACGTGCTTCCGGACGCGTCGTGTCGAGCGGAGACGGTGGCTGCGGAGCTGTTCGTCGCCGATAGTGGAGTCGATCACGATTACGAACTCGACCACGAACATCAACACGATCGGGCCAGCGAGGGTGGGGCAGAGCGCGAGCACGGTCACAGTCATGCGGACCACGACCACAGCCACGACGAGCACGCTCATCACGAGCACGACCACCACCATCACGACCACGACCATGACCACTGACACCAACTTCCTGGCCGCCCTCCGGCTCTCAGACTCGTTTCTCCCCGTCGGCTCCTTCACCGCCTCCTACGGGATCGAGCAGTACGTCAACGAGGGCGTGATCGAGGACGCCGAGGACCTGCAGGCGGTGCTCTCGGCGTACCTCGAGCGGATCGTCGGTCCCTGTGACACGATCGCCGTCGCGAACGCTCACGCGGCGAGTGAACGCGGCGATCTCGAGGCCCTCCTCGCGGTCGACGAGCGACTGCACGCCGTCACCATGCCACGCGAGTTCCGTGAGAGTTCGACGAAAGCCGGGACCCAGCTCTGTGAACTGCTGCTGTCGGAAGACGGTATCAGCGGAGTTGGCGCTGGATTCGAATCCGGATTCAGGTCCGAACGCGAATTCGACGCCGAACCCACGACTGACGATCCGGAATCCAACCCACTTGAGGACCACGTGCACGCGTACACCGACGCCATCGAATGCGGGGAAACCGTGGGGCACTACGCCGTCGTCTTCGGCGTCCTGGCCCAGCAGAAGGGCCTCGAGCGCGAACAGGCGTGTCAGGCGCAGGCCTACTCGTTCGTCGTCGGGTTGCTCGGTGCCGCACAGCGACTCGGTCGATTCGGTCACACCGAGATTCAGGCGGTTCTCGAGGCGTTGCTCCCAGAACTCGAGGCGACTTGTGCGCGCCATCTCGACGACTCGCTCGAGGATATGGGTGCCTTCGCACCCGCCGCCGAAGTAATGGGAATGCGCCACGAGCGGGCCGGACGACGGTTGTTCATGAGTTGACCGTCGTCGGTCGCTCGGATGGCAATTGCTCTCCGGGCGGTCGATTGCTGGTCCCTTCTACCGAGGTTGACGCGTGTCGTCCTTTGCTCAGCACTTCTTCGAGACACTCTAACAAAACGGAACTGCCGTTCACCACGACCGAATTTCACATCTCTGCGGAATCCTAGAAAATATGGCTGATTCGACATACCTCCATGAGAGATATTCATGTATTGGACACTATACACTCTACTACCCTCCTATCGCTAACCAACTAGTTACAGGAACGGGAGTCTCTCATCCGTTCGAAACGAAACGACTCTTCGAACGTGTTTCGGCCTCGTAGCCGAACTAACTGTCCAGTCCAGACTGTGTGAACCGAGTTTAATACCCGTCGCTACCGACGAAAACTCTCTGTCGGAGAGGTCGTGTTCCTCGGTCAGTCGCTGTCGGAAGTGCCTGTTGGAGGGATCTCTCGCCGTCCCGAAACCGTGACCTCGAGACCAGTCCTGGATCCTTGAGTCGTGTAGTAATCACACAAAACTATTGGCTGGCCGTATTGACAGAATTCAACTACTAACCGTGTTCGACGGTTTCGACATCCGACAGCACATCTGATTTCTGACGAGAAATAGTGGTCCAACGACTACTGGTGAGCGTACACCATTCAGCGGTCAGACGAGAACGGTGGTTTCGTCAGTCGGCGGATCTACGACGAAACCCATCGTCGCTGGCACCGCCGCGTTCGACCGGAGTGGGTGTATCCGAGGGCACTACCTGTACGTCGCGTCGACCGCCTCGAGACACTCCCTGAGGGCGTCGGCTGCGACCTCGTAGCCTTCGGGGCCGCTGTAGCCGCTCATCGGCCCGGCGACGGTCAGGTGCGGTTCGAGCGACGCAGGCCCCTCGAACCCGCGGTTCTTGAACGCCTCGAGCGTCTCCGGGATCCGGCCGTCGCCCTCGCCGGCGGGTGCGATATCCCCGCGCTCGCCGAACGTCGCGTCCTTGATGTGGAGTTGTTCGACGTACTCGATCACCTGCAACAGGGCGTCCGGGTAGGCCGTGACGCCGATCTCGAGGAAATTCGCGGGATCGAAGATCGCCCGAAAGTTCGGCGAGTCGATCGTTGTGAGCAGGTCTCGGCACCGCTCGGGCGTGTCGCCGTAGATATCCTTCTCGTTCTCGTGGAGCAGCGTGATCCCTTCCTCTTCGGCGCGGTCGACCTTTGCGCGCATGCGCCGAAGCACTTCCTCGCGGTGGGTGGCCGGCTCGTCGCCCTCGGGGATGTAGTAGGAGAACAGCCGGATGTACTCCGTGTCGAACGCCTTCGCCATCTCGATGGCCGTCTCGAACCGTTCGAGGTGGGGTTCGAAGTCGTCTGTCACGTCGATCTTGCCGATCGGCGATCCGATCGAGGTGACGCCGATCCCGCGGGCGTCGAGTGCATCCCTGATCCGCTCGACCTGTTCGTCCGAGAAGTCGAGGACGTTCGTCTCCTCGACGCCGCGGAGGTCGAGGTGCTCGATCCCGAGGGACTCGAGCACGTCGAGTTGTTCCTCGAGGTCGGGGCCGATCTCGTCGGCGAACCCGCTGAGTACGAATTCGGAGTCTGTCATCAGTCCCACTGACAGAGACAACCACAATCAATCTTCTGCTACGGCGGTTCAGCCGACTCGACGGCGTCGCTCGATCGGGTACGTGTCCGTCGTCGACATATATTTAACAGATACCGCCGAATCTCGCGAACGAAATGAACGAAACAAGCGAGACACATCGAATCGCGATCGCCGGGGTCGGTGCCGTCGCCGAGATGCACGCGCTGTCGATTGCGGACGTCGACGGCGCAACGCTCGTCGCCGGTTCGTGTCGAACGGCGTCGAAGGGGAGGGAGTTCGCGACCGAACACGACTGCGATTGGTACGAGGACACGGAGACCATGCTCGAGGAGTCTGCGCCGGACGTCTTGATCGTCTGTACGCCCAGTGGGGCTCACCTCGAGCCGACACTGGCGGCCGCCGACCACGGGATCGACGTCCTCTGTGAGAAACCCCTCGAGATCACGACCGAGCGCATCGATCGGATGATGGAGGCGGCCGACGAGGCGGACATCACCCTCGGCGGCGTCTTCCAGCAGCGGTTCAAGCCGCTCTTCCAGCGGGTCCACGACGCGGCCGCCGCCGACCGCTTCGGCAGTCTGTCGGTCGCCAACGCCTACGTCCCGTGGTGGCGCGAGGACGACTACTACGACGGCGCTTGGCAGGGGACACGGGAACTCGACGGCGGCGGCGCGCTGATGAACCAGTCGATCCACGGCATCGACGCGACCCAGTGGCTCGCCGGCGCCACGATGGACCTCGAGCCCGACGAGAATCCGGTCGAAGAGGTGATCGCCTACACCGATCGGCTGGCCCACGACGACTCGCTCATGGAAGTCGAGGACACGGCGGTCGCCATCTGTCGCTACCGCGACGGCACGCTCGGTCAGTTCCTCGGGGCGACGTCGATGTACCCGGGATCGCTTCGGCGCATTCAACTCGCCGGACGCGAGGGCACGGCGGAGGTCCTCGAGGACGAACTGGTTACGTGGCGGTTTCGCGACGAGCGCGACGAGGACGAGGAACTCCGCGAGCGCTTCGGCGACGAGAGCGACTCGAGCGGCGGCGCAGCGGATCCGATGGCCATCGACTACTCGAACCACCGCCGGAACGTCGAGGCGTTTCTCGAGGCGTGTTCCTCGAACGACCCGTATCCGCTCGACGCGACGGAGGCTCGCAAGGCCGTCGCCATCATCGAGGCGATCTACGAGTCAGCCGAGACGGGCGAACCGGTTCGCCTCGAGTGATCGGTTCACGGGCCATCGTCACTCACTGGGATCGCTAGGATAATCGACGATCGTCTCGTGATCGTTCAACTCGTGTCGACCGGCGAGAGCTCACCCGCGTCCACCAGTTCGGTCAACGCGTTCCCCTCGGCCTCGAGCGGAAGGTCGATCCGCGAACGTTGCCGGGCGGATTCCCACACGGCGAAGATGATCTCGGTCGCTCGGAGCGCGTGATCGCCCGAGAGAACGGGTTGTTCGCCGGACTCGAGACACTCACAGACGTGCTCGATCGCGCGGCCGATCGCGAACGCGCCCTCGAGTTCGAACGACTCCCAGCCGCCGGTCTCCTCGTTGCGGTAGCGGACGTCGGCGTCGACGCCGTCGGGCTGGATCTCGATTATCCCCTCGCTGCCGACGAGGCGCTGGCTAGCACCGATCACGTCGGCGCCGGATCCGTAGCCGGTCGAGGCGATCCCGTGAACCCCGTTGTCGTACGACCACGACGCGAGCCCGTGGTTCTCGTTGTGGACGCCGTAGCGGACGTCCTCTTCGGTGTAGTGGATCTGGCCCATGACCCACTCGGCCCCGCGTTCGCCCGCGAAGTGATTACAGAGGTCGAAGAGATGCGACCCGAAGTCGTAGAGGTTCTTGCCGCCGATCTCGACGCGCTCAAGCTCACCGATGACGCCGTCCTCGAGCAGGCTCGAGGCTTTCTGCCAGGTAGGGTGGAATCGACGCTGGTGGTTGAACGTCAGCTGAACGTCGTGTTCGTGGGCGGCCTCGACCATCCGCTTCGAGCCGCTCCAGGTGTGTGCCATCGGTTTCTCGCAGTGGATCGCACCCGGAATACCGGTCTCGGCGCTGGTGACCACCAGGTCGGCGTGCGTCGGGACTGGCGTCGCGATGCTGACGACGTCCGGTTCGATTGCACGGAGCATCTCGAGGTGATCCTCGAAGACGTTCTCGTCGTCGATGTCGAACTCCGCGGCGAAGTCCGCGGCGTTCTCGCGGACGATGTCCGCGCAGGCGACGAGGTCGCAGTCGGAGAGATCGCTGTAGGCCTTTCCGTGCTGGTAGGCCATCGCCGCGCTCTCACCCCAGACGATGTTGTCGGGTTCCGGTCCAGTTCCGATTACGGCGGCAGTCACGTTTGCCATCTTGGGCCACCGTTTCGCGTCGTGGGTGTTAAATCATTCGTCGACACCGACGAGTACTCGAGCACGAGTGGTCGACGAGTTCAGTTCACTGTTACCAATCGTACACCCACTTGAAAAATCGATACTCGATTGACGAACGGTGCAACCGCCGGTAACGGCGGTGAACGAGGAGTCGATACGGAGAACCGCGTCGGGAGACTACTGGTGAGAAACGTTTCCCGTCCGAATCACTCCTCGACGAACATCCAGAGTTCGTTCTGATCGCCGCCGAAGGGCCACTGAAGCACGTTCGCACCGGGGGCTCCGCTCGATCCTTCCACGTTCAGACCCTGATCGCTGTGGACCGCTCGCACGGCGTACTCGCCGAGATGCTCCTCCTCGACGGTGAACCGCTGGTGGGCGTCGCCGGTCCACTCGCCCACCTGCACGTTGGCACCGTTCTCTTCCGAGCCGTCCTCGACTTCCAAGACGAGACCGGTATCGACGCTCTCGAGGCGGAACTGGCCGTCGTACTCGTCCAGTTCGACGACGTCCCATCGCTGGTGATCGGCGCCGCCCCACTCGTCCTGTACGACGTTCGATCCGGATCCGGTCGAAGCTCCTTCGACCGTCAGCGAGTACTCGCTGTGGACCGCAGCCAGCCGGTATCTTCCCTCCTCTACTGGTCCCTGAATCGCGTCGTCGGGTCCGTCGAAAGATGGTTCGCCCGGATACCGCCCGAGGTTCGCCTGTGGCCGATCGATGATGTAATCGAGTTCGACGTCCTCGCCGGGGTCGGTACGCCACTCGACGATCAGATCCCACTGTTCGGCCTCGCCGTCGTACTCGAAGTAGTGGTCCCACGCGAACGACGCCGACGGTCCCTCGAACGTTTTCGCCCGGAGGTCGAGCGTCACGTCCCTGTTCTGGCTGACGCCTTCGACGCGCGCCGCGGGTTCGGCTCCCGACTCGAGGGTGACCGTCCCCGAATCGACGCCGTCGCCGACGTTGTCCCGGATTACCGACGTCTCCGTGTCGATCTCGAGGAGGGCCTCGGTCCCGCCGTCACGGACGTCGTTGTTGACGATTCGGTTGTTCATCGCGTTCCCGGTTTCGTGGATCGCGTGGGTCTGGTCGCGGTCCTCCTCGGGTCGGTCGTCGGTGATCCGGAAGTTACTGATGACGACGCCGTCAGCGGCCCGCTCCGGTTCTCGAGTGGGATCGGAGATGGTGTAGAGGTCGATCGCCTTGCCGGTGACGTTCTTGATGACGCCGCCGTTCAACACGGCGTTCGGCGGGCCGCTGAGCACGGCGCCCCGATTTCTGGCGCCCTCGACGTAGACGTTGCCGATGACGAGCTCGCCGGACCCGGTGTGAAGGTGGAGTCCCCGTTTTGCGTCGTGGCTCACGATATTTCCGACTGCGACTCGACCCTGTTGGTAGGTCGTTCGGAAGGTGGCGTATCTCGACTCGTTCGGGGGGTCCGGACTGTATTCGACGATACTGTTGACGGTCGCGTCGGACGATTCGTTGAACAACACGGTACACCCCGAGACGTTCTTGGCGAGCACCTGATTGACCTGCACTCGGTCGACGCCGCGGGTCTCGAACACGTGATTGTCCACGTTCTCGGCGTAGATTCGATCGACTTGTACGTCGGACGACCGACCGTCGCTCCCGCTGTCGTCGATACGGATCCCGAACCCGCCACCGTCCATCTCCATCTCGACGTTGCCGAGGGACACGTTCGAGACGCTGTTCATGATGATTCCGTACCGAGCCGTGCCTCGAATCGTGAGGTTCGGCACCTCCACGTGGTGGGCGTTTCTCGCGCGGACCGGAATGACCCACGCCTCGCCTTCGTCCTCGATCGTTATCGGTGCCAGATAGTCCAGAACCGTGTAACTCGGAACGTTGACCGCGTGCATCTCGTCGACCGGCCCGACGGTTCCAGGAGAGACGACCGCGACCTTCTCCTTCCAGTCGCGTCCCTCGGTGAGGCTGTCGACTGCGGCCTGAGTCACGTCGATCACGTCGTCGCCGCTCGCCACCTGTTCGTCCGCGCTGTCCGCGTGAAAGACGCCGTCCTCGTCCTTCCAGACGACGACGTCCGCGTCCCTTGCGGCAGTGTGGACGTGCCCGACATCGATCGCGTGCAGGTTGCGCAGGTCGTGGGTCTGTGCGTCGACGTGTTGATTCCACGGTCGGACCTCGTCGGTGTCCGCGCCGTCGTGGGAAGCCGTTGCCGACCCGGACAGCATCGCGCTTGCCCCGCCAACGCCCAGCAATCCCAATGCGGTCCGTCGGGTAAATGTCAAATCGTCGTCCGTACGTTGCTCTTCTCTCTCCGCTGAGTCACGAGTCACCATACCACGGAACTCAAACGGAGGATACTTATAATTGTCCATGACGGAAATATCCTGTGGAAATATCGAAGAAGATTCGTCCGTTTGTGACTGGCTAGTCCCGTTGTATCGAGTGACTCAGATCGATCACTCGCTACGGAACGTCCAGAGTTCGATGTGATCACCGCGATCGCTCGACTGCTGCAGGGAGACGTATCCTTCATCGCTTGAGACGACTGATGTGCTGGCCGACGAGGCGAGGGTTCGAGCGTAGTTCTGGTCGCCCGACGCCGAACCGATGGACCTGCGCCCCTACGACGAGGCGGGACGGAACGCCGTCGGCGCCGCCTACGGCGGCCGTGACGAGGAGCGAGCCAGCCGTCAGTCTGACCCACTGATCTCGAACGTCGCGCTCCCGCTGACGGTCTCACCCGCCTCGATGGTCGGCTCCTCCCCGAGGACCGGCTGGCGGTTCATCCAGTCGAAGGGGTTGGTCCCCGACAGCGAGCGATCGAGCGCGATCAGGTCGACGGACTCAGACCGAACCTGGGTGCGGACGTGGTGGTCGCCGTCGGAGTGGACGTGCACGCCGGTGCCGTCGTCGTCCACCAGGGCCGCAGTGTAGACGTTCCGCTTCGTCCCCCGGAAGTCATTAGAGCCGCGGCTCGTCGCGTCGTCCTTCCAGGGCCGGTCGCTGTAGAGGCGGATATCCTCGTGGTCCGGCCGGGTCCCACTGGGGAAGGCCACGGCCGTCCCTTCGGTCCGCCCGATGTGGTCCTCGGGGTAGGTGCTCCACTGGCTCTCCCGACGCCACGACAGCGTCGTCAGGTCGTCTCTGACCGGGAGCGCGACGCCGGCCTCGCGGACATCGAGTGCTTCCTCGAGCATGAACTCGTACTCGACTTCGACCCCGCCGTCGAGGGGTCGGAGGACGAACGTTCCGGTCGCGACCGCGTACTCGACGTCGATCGCGACGGCTTCTCCGTTCTCGACGACCCGTACGTCGGTGACCGTCCGGTCGTCGGGACGATGGTCGATCGTCGGTCCATCCCAGCTCGCCTCTGACTCGGTCGGTGACAGGGCTAACTCCGGCCCCCCGACCACGACGGGCGGTTCCTGCCCGTCCTCCGGCAGGATCTCGACGCTTCCGGTGTTCCGATCGACCGACAGCTGTGCGCCCTCGGTCGTCCACACCGTTTCCTCGTCAGTTTCGAGCGCCGTTCCCGTCGGTGCCAGATCGTTCCCGGACTCCGGCGAGTCGGCGGTGAAAACGGCGTGCTCGACCGTGTGGCCCCGCGGGTGGGTGACCGTGAGTTCCAGCCGGTCGTCGGCCACCGGGACCGTCAGCGTCACACGCTCGCCCGGTGCTGCCTCGATCGGGCGATTTCCGGAGCTCCGGGCCCCTTCGAACTCGATCGAGCGATCGGCGAGGTCCACGAACTCGTGCTGGTTCTCGAGAGTCAGTCGGAGGGCGTTGCCGTTGCCGAGCCACTCCGTCTCGACGACCTGAACCGGCGAGTAGACCTTCTTGACGTGCCAGTACTCGGGGCGCGGCCGTCGGTAGCGATCGAGCAGCCCCCAGCGGTACTCGCCCCACCGCTCTAAGTGATCGCCGCCGGCCCAGATAGCAGCGCCGGCGACCGAGTCGCCGGCCCGGCAGAGCGCCCAGATCCGCTCCATGGGGATCCCCCACTGGTCGCGGAGTCCGGGGTCGGTCGCCAGCTCCCGGCCGTTGTAATTGTAGGTGTGAGCGTACTCACCGAACATGATTGGCTCGTCGATGTCGTCGTACTCGTCGATCGTCGAACCCGAGCGCAGCTCGGGGTAGTGTTGAGAACGGAGGTCGAAGACGTCGTTCCAGGGATCTTCGGGGTCGTAGTTATCGTAGCTGAATTTCGTCGGTCGCGTCGGATCGATCTCCTTTGTCAGCTGGCCGGCGGTCTCGAAGGCGTCGTACCACTCGGACTCGTTCGCGATCGACCAGATACAGACCGAGGTCCGGTTCTTGTCACGTTCGACCGTCTCAACGGTCTGGGAGACCGCCACCTCCGGATGGAGTTCCCTACCGCGTCCGACGAACGTGTGTGGCGCTTCGAGTTCAACGACGAGTCCGAGTTCGTCGCAGGCGTCGAGAAACGGCTCCGAGGTCGGGTGATGGGCCGTCCGAACGTAGTTGACGTTCGCCTCCTTCAGCCGGCGAGCGTCCTCGCGAGTGAGTTCCGGCGGGACCGCGTGGCCGTGCTCGGGGAGATGAATTTCCTCCCAGTTCACCCCCCGTAGCGTCACCGCCTCGCCGTTGAGCAGGAGTTCGTTCCCCGCGACTTCGATCTCTCGAATGCCGACGCGCTGGGTCACCCGCTCGGTTGAATCCCCGGTGCGGAGGTCGAGTTCGAGGGTGTAAAGCTGCGGATCCTCCGGGTTCCACGTCTGTGGGTCAGCCACTTCGAGCGTTGTCGAGGGTTCCCAGGAGTCGCCCGTCAACGAGGAGAGCGAGTGTTCCGCGGTTGCGACCGTCTCACCGCTCGGGTCCGAGAGCGTCACATCCAGTGTCGCGTCGACGACCGCTCCGCTCGCGTTTTCGACTCTCGTCTCGACGTCAACGGTCGCTGACGCCCCCTTCAGGTGGGTGCGAACGTCGTAGTCAGCGACGTGAACCTCGGGGACCGAGACGAGCGTCACGTCCCTCGGGATCCCGCCGGTAACGTTCCCCCAGGCCATGTCGTCCGACGCCGACGCCTGGGAGACGCCGACCGAGAGTACGTTCGTTCCCTCCTCGATGTAGTCGGTGACGTCGATCTCGAAGGGCGTGTAGCCGCCGACGTGGTGGCCGACTTCGGCTCCGTTGAGGTACACCCACGCTTCGCTGTACACCGCGTCGAACCGGAGAATGAGTCGTTCACCGTCGCCCTCGGGAGCCTCGAGTTCTCGGCGGTACCATCCCAGTTGCCCCTCCGGGGGATACCACTCGTCTGGCCCTCCGTCGTCGTACCCCCACTGTCCGGGGACCTCCTCCTCGCGCCACTCGGTGCGCTGGTCGTCGATGGACGACGAGAGCGTGAACTCCCACGTTCCGTTCATCGAACGCACGTCACCGTCGCCTGCTGTCGCGGGCTGTGGCGTGAGCGGACCCACTGTCGCGTCGTCACTGTCGTCGTCTGCTGTCACGGTCCCAACCGGGAGCGCCGCACCGAGGGCGACGCCAGATACGGCCGAAAGGAGCGTCCGCCTTCCGAAGGACACCTCTCTCTGACTTCCATCGTGGCTATTGTTATCCATAGGCTAGATCCTCGTCCAATCAATCATACTCATAACCAATAAATATTGCGTTCGGAATTTTAACCTGTATGCTACGGGACCTCGATTTGGAACGGAACTGTCGGTTCCAGAACCGCGAACGCAAGGCAGAGTCTTGCGTTCGATTCGTGGCTGAGTAGGACGTTTCTGCCATCCATCGTTACATGTACCCGTTAGCCCGGTTGAGCGCGATATGCGCAACAGCCATCAGGCTCGACGATACGTCTCGTTGAGATCCAAGATTAGTTCGGAGATCCACTGAAGCGTCACGTTCGGATCCCCTTCCGTATCGACCTGTTTGGATTTAGGACGACGGACCGTACAGCTCTACCTCTAGTAATTCGAGCTGACTACGACCGCTTTCCCGATCGGACTGATGTTTCTCACCAGTTATTTCGACAATCTCTCCGAACGGATCCTCGGCGTAGGTCACTCCTTCAAGGGCGACAGTCACACTGCGACCCTCTGTCGGGTCGAAGGAGATATGATCATATGCAAGCGTATGCCCGACCGTTCCATCCCATACTTCCTGTCCATCAACTGCGACCCGGATGGGATACTCTGTCGTGCGGTGACCAGCGACTTTCAATCGTACTTCCTCAATGGATCGCTCTCCGCCGAGGTCAAACCGAATCCATGCCTGTTCCCGATCACCCACACTTTTCCAACTGCTCAGTTCGTTATCGTCGATGGCGTTCTTGGCGTCGACTTGATTGGACCCGGAGGTGACACTATCGATGTACAGGGGGAGGCGCGTAGAGTTGTACGCGGGTCTGTCCGGGGTCGGCCCGCGGTCGAGCTTCGAGGGGAGGTCTTCGCCGGGTTCGTATGGCGTCAGGCCTCCCTCGACATCGATTGGTTTGGTCTCTAGTTCGACCGTCTCGGAGTCGAGACCATCTGCGCGTACGGTCACCGTTACGTCGCCCGCCTCACGCGTTGAGCGCAGGAGTACGCGGTTGACGCCCAACTCTACGGGGAGGTCCATGTCGAGGATGTGATTCTGCGGTCCGTCAGCAATGCCGCCTCGCCACTCTGCCGGCCCGTCGAGTTCGAAGGACACCTCGTCGAATGCGAGGGGATGACGACACCCCTTGGCATCTACGACTTCCACCTCGACGAGCGCGAGATCATGACCGTCCGCCCGCCATCCCGTCGGTGCGGTGCGGGTGGTCAGATCCAGTGCCACCGGCTCGCCCACCGTCTCTTCAGTAGTCTCACAAACCTGCTCGCCGTCGGTGTCATAACCGACTGCCCGGAGTTCGCCGGGTTCGAACGCCACGTCTTGGAACGTGAAGAGAAAGCGACTGGAACGCTTTCCTCTGCCCAGTGATTCGCCATTACAGAACAACTCGACAGACTCAACGCTGGAGACGACAGTCACGTCCCTCATCGTTTCCTCGTCATAGTTCCAGTGCCCGAGTATGGTGGCGTGATGAGTCTCGGGTTCGACCCAGCCATCCCAGATGGCCTGGTGGGCGAAGAAGGCGTCCTTGGGGAGCCGCATCGGGTCCACTTCGCCGCTGCGGCGGTAGTTGTCCTCGCCGCGGTAGTGCGTGTTCGTGTCGCTGAAGATGATGTTCTGGCCGCCGGAACTGACGCGTCGACCGGTGCCGGGGCGTTCACGCCAGTACTCGTACCAGCGCTCGACGTCCTCGACGGCGAACGTGTCCTGGTTCTGGTTGTAGCTCTCGCCCTCGCCCTCGCCGCTGCCGTCCTCGTGGTACGGCGGCGAGTGCTCGTCCCAGTACCGACGCGACGCCTCGCTTCGGTTGTACTCGGTGGCGAACATCGGCTTGTCCGCGCTCTTGTTGACGTAGAGCATCTCGCCGCCCCACTCCGCGATGTCGCTGTCGAGCATCTCGCGACACCCCATCGCACGGCCGCCGTGGGGGTCGAATCGATCGCGAAGCCGGATCAGTTCGTTCATGTGCGCTTCGCTGATGACCTCGTTGCCGCCCTCGTAGAACAGCACGCTCGGGTTGTTCCGGTTGTACACGATCGCGTCGCGCATGAGTTCGACGCGCTGTTCCCACTGGCGTCCGTCGACGTCGCTCTCGGCGTCGCCCGCTGGCAGAAGCTGGATCAGCCCGACGCGGTCACAGGACTCCACGTCCTGTTTCCAGGGCGTGACGTGCATCCACCGCACGACGTTCGCGTTCCCCTCGACCATCATCCCGTTCGAAAAGTCGCTGAGCCAGGCCGGGACGCTGCGTCCGATCGCGGGCCACTCGTTGGTCGTGCGCTGTGCGTAGCCTTTCAGCTGGAGCGTGCGATCGTTGAGTTCGATCCGGCCGTTCTCGAAGTTCGTCTTCCGGAACCCCGTCCGGGTCGTGACGGAATCGACGGCCTCGCCGTCGACCGTCAGCCGCGTCTCGACGTCGTAGAGGTAGCCGTACCCCCAGCTCCAGAACTCGAGGTCGTCGACTTTGGCGGCCGCGTCCAGCGTGACCGTCGCCCCGGGCGGGACCGAGCGCTCGTTTTCGTCGAACTCGGCGACGGTCTCCCCGTTCGGATCCCGGACTTCGACCTCGTACCCGACCGAGCACTCTCGGGCGTATTCGTTGCGGACCTCGGACTCCGCGTTGATCGTCGCCGTGCCGGCGTCGACGTCGATGTCTTCGGCGTACACGTAGACGCCGGTCGTCCCCAGCCAGGAGTACAGCGGCAACGTCTGGTAGAGTCGGTCGGTCACGTGGAGTTTCACGTTCTTCGTGATCCCGCCGTAGTTCGCGTTGAAGTTGTGGTCGGCCCACTGGTAGGTCTCGCCGGTCGACGCCTCCTCGTACTCCCAGTCGTTGTCGACCCGGACTGCGAGCACGTTCTCACCGGACTCTACGAGGTCAGTGAGGTCGAACCCGAACGCCATAACGCCGTTCTCGTGTCGGCCGAGGAACTCGCCGTTGCAGTACACCTCGGCGGCCTGTCGAACGCCCTCGAATTCGACGAAGGTTTTCCCGTCCGTCGCACCCTCCGGGAGGGTGAACGTCTTCCGGTACCACGCAATCCCGGTGGACAGTCCGTAGATGTCCTCGCGGAACGCTTCGTCTTCGTTCCACGCGTGGGGTAAACTGACCTGCTCCCACTCAGCGTCGTCGAAGTCGGGTTTCGCCGCACCCTCGGAATCGCCGACGTGGACGCGCCAATCGGGGTTTACGCTGTACGTTTCCCGGCTATCGGTTTCGGATGTGTGTGAAGAGTCGCTCATGAACGGAACGTGGTGATCTATGCAGTTATTGGGAACGCAGTATTTGTATATATCGCTCGAAGTCCACCGGTTCGATCCTCGAGTGGCTCTCCGCATACCGTGACTCGAGTGTCGCTCCCCTCGACGGAGTGCCCGAAAACTGCGGCCGTTTTCCCTGTGCGCTGCGTCGACCGTTACGGGTTCGGCTGTGTGAACAGTCGCCGGTAATCGGTCCAGTGGTCGTTCGTAATGAAGCACAGCCTGCCCCCGTCTCCGCGAGTCCGTTACGTCGGCACAGGGAGCGCTCGGTAGCTGTCGACGCGCGCACTACCCGAAGTGCGGATCCACTCCACACGAGAGAAACGCCGCCGGAATCGCGATTCGGAGACGGCTAGTCGTCCGACCGTCGCACCGGCAGCTGGTCGCCGATGTACTCGAGACACGCGATGACGTTCAGCGACCAGATCGACACGAGGTTCGTCTTGACGGCGGGGAGTTCCTCGACGGGGTGGAGGTACTCGCCCTCGACCGTTCTCGTCTCCATCGGGAGGTGAACGCGCCTCCGTTCCTCGTCCAGCAACAGCTCCCACGACATCTCGGCGAGTCGGTCGTCGTCCCAGCGGTCGGCGGCGAACCCGCCCATGTTGGCCGCGTACATCGGCAGTTTGTCCAGTTTGCTCGCCACCTCGTCCGGGAGCCGGTCGGTCCGTTCCTCCCTGTCGACGTACAGGAGACCGGTCTCGGCGAGCATCTCTTCCCACTCGTCGTCGTCGATCAGCTCGGCGAGTTCCGGCCAGAGCTGGGGGCCGCCCATGCAGTGGAGGAAGGTGTAGCCGTAGTTGCCGTCGCCGATGTGAGAGAGTTCGCCGGTTTCCGGGTCGTAACCGAACGTCGAGCCGGAGAACATCCGCAGCGGCATGTCCTCGATGCACTCGATACCGGTCAGTATCTTCTCGCGGTACGCCTCGGATTCGAACCGTTCCCACTCCGTCATCCAGTTTGCGGAGTACGAGAGCCACTCCGGTGCGATCCGGGCGTGCGTGGGGTGGTCGTCGTCCTCGATGTGATTTCGCATCGGGTCCAACTCGAGGGTCGCGAAATCGGCGTCGCGGACCTCCCGAAAGACGTCGCCGAGGCGCTCGTCGCCGCCGGTCAGGTAGTAGTAGAACCGGTGGTGGCCGGCCATGCTGATCCGGGCTTCCTTGCAGCTACCGCCCCAGTGGAGGACGTTGTGCCGGGTTCCCAGACCCGCGAGCGGCCCCTCGTGGTAGACGTCGACGTCACTGGTGTGGCGGGTCTGGGCCTCGGCCATGCGGAAGATGTCCGCCCGACCCGACCGGAGGAACGCGTACCAGAACCACATCGTCGGAACCTGTTCGGTGTTCTGCCACGCGTAGCCGCCGACGTCGTAGCGCCACTGGTGGCGGACGGGGTCGTACGAGTGCATAATGTCTCCGTAGTCCCAGAACCCGTACCATCGCCGCCGTTCGATCTCGTCCTGGTAGAACTCGATGGCACCGTCGAGTTGTGCCTCGAGCCAGGCCCGCTCCGGCGTCTCTCGGTTCTCGAGGCTCCAGTTTCCGAACGCGTTCACGTCGTGGTAGTGTTTGGGGTCACAGACCAACAACGACGGGGACTGGGTTTCGTCCGCACAGTCCTGTAGCGTCCGCTGGTCGGGAACGCCGTCGAAGCAAAAGAGCGTCAGTTCGCTGGTGTTGGCGATCCCGTAGGGCGTGCTCCGCTCCTCGTCGAGGCCGCCGTACGCCGCCCCGTTCGTGTTCCGTCCCGGTTCGTCGTACTGCCGCAGGTCCATCGGTTCGCCGTCGGGAGACCAGAACCACGCCTGAACCGCCGCTTCGTCTTCCAGCACGTCGGTCACGCCGAGCGAAGAGGGATACTTCTCCCAGAAATCCTCGAGCCCCACGGCGACGCCCCCGCCGCTGTCACCGGCGAACGCCAGTCCCGACGATCGGTCCCCGTGTGCGGCGTCTATCCAGCGGTACTTCTCCCCTGCGCGCTTCTCGATCACGTAGTGGTCCGGCGAGTTCTGGACGAGCTTGAAGTCGTCCCAGGGAGTCATGTCTTCGATCAGGTTCGCCCAGTCGTCGTCGCCGTCCGTTCGGGGATCCAACGACTCCCCCGCGACGTGTCGCTCGTACAGGTCGGGATCGGTGTCGATGTATCTCGGAGGCAACAATCGTGCGGGCTCGCGGAACACGCCGTCGTCACCCGAGAACCGGACGTGTCGATTGTACCCCGGGCCGGACATCGGCACGTCGACGGTGAATCCCAGTCCCGTGATGAAATCGCGTTCGGGCTCGCCGTCGAAGACGAACGTGTGGGTGGCCCGGATCGCGTGTGATCCGGCGTCGAAGGAGAGGTACAACGTAAACGGGAGCCAGGACCGATCACCGCCGTGTTCGTCGGCTCTTACGTGGGTTCCCTCGACTTTTAGGACTGCGTGGATTTCCCCCGCGCGTTCGATAGTGACGTCGTCGACGCGGCCCTCGAACCGTTCCTCTTCGTAGATGCGACGCCCCGACTCCTCGCGACGGGATTCGCGGATGCAGACGAGCGACCCGTCCGTACAGATCGTGTGCCCGTCTCTCGAGACCTCTCGAATAACGGGCGCTCCACGTCGGTTGATGCGACAGACTATCTGGCCAGTATCGATCTCCACGTACTCGTCCGTCTCCTCCGTTACCAGTGTCTCGGTCGATCGTTCGTCGATCGACTTCTCCTCGTCCGTCTTCGACTCGTCGTTCTCTCTCGAGATCTCGAGTTCGTCGGGTGCGTCGGCGTCGAAGCTCGCCGCGTGACCGGTCCACTTGACGCTCCCGTCCGGCCAGTACGCCGTCGGCCAACTCTGGACCGGGACGACGGCGCCGGTCCCATCGCGTGCCTCGATCGTATCGTCTCGAGACAGGACGCCCGCTTCCCAGGGAACACCCCACCTCACACCGGTCGGTATCGCCGGACTGTCCTCGAGCCATCGAAGTGCGACAGAATCGGTCATGAACGCTCGTATCCGGTCTGTCGAGTTAACACTTCCGTCGCTTACGCTCGCGGTGACTCCGTCGCTTGGCCCGACGTGAAATCCCTGCAT
The DNA here is from genome assembly GCA_025517485.1 of Natronoglomus mannanivorans. GTDB lineage: Archaea > Halobacteriota > Halobacteria > Halobacteriales > Natrialbaceae > Halomontanus > Halomontanus mannanivorans. Next base: position 137,154 of record JAOPKB010000006.1, read on the forward strand.
CATCGGGTCTCGTGTCGAGTCCGATCTCATCTCTCGGACCCGCCCTCCGGACTCACTGGCGGGTGTGTCAGAACGAGTCGCTTGGCTCCCTTCCGCGCGTGGTCGGACTTCATCACCCGAGAATCCAACAATATTGACGACCAACTCGCGGACGTGTTCCGTACCGAATCCCGAACTCGAGGGCTGACTCCCCACCACGCCACACGATGTCATCCTCTCGCCGATCGAATTACAATCGTATGCTTGTAATTCATACCACCATCGCAGCCCCAGAGTTGTACCGGGTGTCTCACTTTGTCGTTCAACAGTATTGTCGATGCAGAGAGTCCCATCTCCAAGTACTGTAGTCCGCCCTCGCTCGGTGTGACGCGGGGCCTATCGTAACACTAGAACGATATACACACCGTTCGTACTGTCCGTGGCTCCCCTCACGTTGTGCCTCGAGCCACCCCTTCCTCGTTCGATCAGGTGTGCATCGATAGCCTGTGCGACGGCAGTATCGGGCGTGTCTAATATTGTTAACACCCGATGGAGTCCACCGACCGGTCGTGCGAGGATTTCGAAGACACCAGAGTTTGACCTGTCCAGCGCGATTTTTACGGTTTTATCGCTCGAGATCCGCTTCCAAGCGGCGTCGGTCCCAAGAGACCACATCTAAATATGAGCATTTCGGAGTGGCTATCGTATGGCTATTAGGTCAGTCGAAGCGATACCGCTCACTCACACGCTGCAGGACGGTCGATCGTTCGGTGGGACACGAGGGATGACCGACTCACGATCGACGACACTGGTCCGAATCGAAACCGACGACGGGACGGTTGGATGGGGTGAAGCGTTCGCCTCCCCGCGCGCCGTCGCCGCCCTCGTCGAGGACGTCTTCGCGGACGCCGTCGTCGGACTCTCACCGAGTGCGGCCGAGTCGCTCGCGGAACGAGTCTACACGGGTGATATCGGCGGCTACCACGTCGGACGCCAGGCGTTCACACAGTGTGCATTGACGGGCGTCGAGACCGCGATGTGGGACGTTCGGGGCAAACAGGTCGGCGAACCCGTCCACACGCTGCTCTCGGGACAGACGACGGACTCTGTCGTTCCCTACGCCTCGACGATGTACATTACGGAGTGGGATCAGGATCCCGCCGAACCGATGGAGGAGGCGAAGAGCGAGGGCTTCACTGCAGCGAAGATAAAGATCGGGCGGAACCTCGAGGACGATTATCGTCGGGTTTCCGTCGCCAGGGAGATTCTCGGGGACGACGCCCACCTGATGGTCGATTACAACGGCAATTACACGCCGCGACAGGCGATCAAGTCGATACAGGCTCTCAGCGAGTTCGATCTCACGTGGGTCGAAGAGCCCGTCCCGCCGGAGAACGTCTCCGGATATCGGGAGATCAAACGGCACGTGGACGTTCCGCTCGCCGCCGGCGAAGCACACTTCGGTCGGTTCGACTTCAAAGAACTCATCGACGAGCGCCTGGTCGATATTATCCAACCAAATCTCGGTCAGTGCGGGGGGTTCTCGGAAGCTCGCTTCCTCGCGAAACTGGCCGCGACGGAGAACGTACTGGTCCGCCCGCACGTCTGGAATAGCGGCGTCGGCACCGCAGCTGCACTTCAGTTCGCCGCGAGCCTGCCCGATTACCCTCACGCACCCGATATGGCACCCGAACCGCTCCTGTTCGAATTCGACCGCAGTGAGAATCCGCTTCGACAGGACATCCTCGAGACGCCGTTCGACATCGACGATGGAATCCTCTCGGTCCCACAGAAGCCGGGTCTGGGAATTTCCGTCGATGAAGACCGACTCGAGGAATACAGGATCTAGGTTCGAGTGTAGAAAAGATGAACGGACGACAACTCGATTTCAGTACTCGCTTCGATCCCGAAGAACTACTAGTATTGTGTAGTAATAAAAATTCAGATAGTTTTGCATCGATCGATCACCACGAGAAGTCTCTGATGAGATACACAACTCTCGTTACATATGTCTGATAAAACATTGCCACCTTCTTTCCACTATCAATAAAATCACCATCTAGGTCGACAACCAACATAAATACCTATAGATCTTGGACGATTGTGGTCTCTCCCTCTGTATCTCCTCTTCACTGACTACAACTTCTTTGTTAGAGATCATCTACAAGATCCTTCGAGCAATCTGACGTCGTTACCGCTCTATTTCTCCTCGACAGCGGAAACAAATCTCGACTGAATTTCGACAGCGTGACCCATTTCTCAATCCAAGAAATAGACACAGTATAACGTCTTCAAATATTTCCTTTAAGTGATAGTATATGGTACTTCCCTTTTCTCAAACTATTTTGAAGACGCGGGATCGATAGTTGTGGATTCGTGTTTTCGTTCCCTCTCTACCCGCGATAATACCACGAGTCACATACAGCCGTGTTTCGACGGTATCCGTTAGTATGGATGTCGTAATTCACCGAATTCGCCGAACTGGCCTCGACTCTCGAGCGGTAAAATCGACCGTGAGGGTTACTCTGTACGGATCGAAGGACAGGGTCCCGACGTTCTCACCACACTCAGCTAACGAGCATCTGTCTCGAGCCTTGGCAGTTAGCTGTACAGAAGTGGAAGAAAGAAGGACGCGAACACCCAGTATCTCCGTTCACTCGAACGTTGCAAACGTGGACGGCCGGAAAGCATCTCTCACGAGTAATATTGCTTTTTCAGCTCGATTACGTTGGCAGTCTCCTGAAGCAGTGTCGAAAGCTCGTTCTCGATTCTGTCTTCGGTGAACTTCGACGTCGGGCCCGCAATGGAGATCGCGATATTATCGAACAGTTCGTCGTGGATCGCGACCGGCGTTGCGATCGCTTTCACACCGCTGGATCGCTCGTTGTCCTCGATCGAGTACCCTCTGGACCGAACCTGTTCTATGTCTTCCATCAGGGAATCCAATTCCGTGTGAGTCTGTTCGGTGCCCTTCGGGAGTCCGTATCGATCCACCACCGCTTCGATCTCCGCGTCGGATTTCTGCGCTAGCAGTGCCTTTCCGAGTGCGGTCCAGTGCATCTCCGTATACTCTCCAGTTGGCGGATTGTCGGAGACGGCTTCGCCGGATTCCGTTCGATAGAGGAGTGCACGCAGGCCATCGTCCTCACACCCGATCGTTGCGACCGCCTGTGCTTCCTCCGCCATTTTATCGATTTCGTGTCTGGCTATCTGATAAATCTCGACGTTCTGTCTCGCATATCCGCCGTGTTTCAAAAACTTGACACCAACGTGGTACTTGCTGCCCTTCTTTTTTAGATATCCCAGATCAGACAGCGTTTTGAGATAAATATAGGCAGTGCTTCGGGGAATGTCTAACTTCTCGCCGATATAACTCGCACTACTGCCATTAGATCGTTGAACCGCTTCGACGACTTCGAATGCGTTCTCGACCGCCTGAATTCGATTCTTTGATGCGGGTTCATCAGTCGTCATATATCTATACCGAAGAACGTGTCTGGTGACCGACGGCCGCTCTGATACTGGGGAACACTATACATTACCTCTTTGCAAGTCATCTGTTTGTGCATCTATAATGATACCGGTTTCCCACTCTTTCCCTCGTGTCGTACTATAAACGCTCTCACCTATCGGTTCTCGACTGTGTCTCCACTTCACCGCCAATCTGGTCGGACGAAGGATCGAGAATCGAGAGACTGATCTCGAGTGAGCGGGTCGAAATCGCGGCGAGAAGACAGCGACCGACGAGATCGTTCAAACGTCTACGAAGGAGAAGACCGGCTTGCACGTCTCGGAGTCGAGAAACGCCTCGAACGCCGCCGTGGGATCGTCGACGCTGAACGACGTGTCGACGATCGTGTCGACGTCGATCGCGTCGTTTGCCATGACCCGAAGCGCCTGCTCGAAGTTCGTCCATGTCGAGCCGTAGGAGGTCGTGACCTCGATCTCGCCGCGGACGATCGGCGTCATGAAGAGGTCGCTCGTGTCTCCGGGGAGGCCGACGACGACGACCTGGCCGCCCTTGCGGACGTGTTCGACGGCCATTTCGACGCCGCTCTGGTGACCTGTCGTGTCGAAGACGACGTCGAAGCCGATGCCGTCGGTTCGCTCGTCGACGACGTCCTCGAGGTCGGTCGATCCGACGTTGACCGTGTCGATTCCGAGGTCTTCGACCAGCGGGAGTCGGTAGGCGCCGTCCTTGCCCAATCCCGAAACGACGACGTTCGCACCCATCGAATCCGCGACGGCGGCGACGAGCACGCCGATCGGACCGGGGCCTTCGACCAGCACCGTATCGCCGGGCGTCACGTCCGATCGGGTGAAGACCGCACGCGTCGCGATGCTCAGCGGTTCGGTGATACTCGCCTGCTGGAGCGGCAGATCCGCCGGAATGTGGTGGAGATCGGCTGGCTTGACGGCTGTGTACTCGGCGTAGGCCCCGTCCGTGTGCATCCCCGTTATCTCGAAGTTCTGGCAGACGTTCTCCTGGCCGTTCTTGCACTGGAAACAGGTTCCGCAGTCGTGGATCGGCTCTTCGACGACGGGGTCGCCGACGGCGAACTCGGTGACGTCGTCGCCGACGGCGGCGACCTCGCCGGAGTACTCGTGGCCCATGATCCGTGGAATGGGGATCCACTCGTAGCCGTCTTCGTACGTGTACGCGTGAGCGTCGCTTCCACAGAGGCCGGCGTAGTGGACGCGGACGAGTACCTCGTCGTCGTCGGGAACCGGTTTCTCACGTTCGCTGATTTCGATCGACCGCGGCCCAGTCTGAACTATTGTCTTCATTGTTTACACGTTATCGTAGTCGGTTCGCACTACTGAAACGTGCGGAGTTCGACTACTAATAGTTTTAGGGTACTCGGATGGCGGGTGAAGAGACGGTCCGACGGCGTCAGCTCACGACCGCCGGACGCTCGGGCGCTCGACGTTCCGACAGTTTCGCTGCTCGAGTGTCTCCTCGGCGCTCTCCCCGTTCGTCTCCGATCCCGTCACACGGACCGTGACGTCGTTCATCGTCCAGTCGGTCGCGTGTTCGATCGCGCCGACCGTCGGGGCGTCGACCGTGACGTTTTCGAAGCGGACGTCGGCGATCGGGTGCTCCGGGTAGCCGGTGACGTCCCAGACCGCTCCCTCGGTGTTCGTGGCGGTGAGATCCGTGACCGTAATGTCGCGAAACTCCGGCACGCCGCGCTTTGGGGGTTCGACGGGTTCGGTCAGCACCTCCCAGTGGTCGCGGTACTCCGACTCCGGAACGTCCTCGGGAATCGTCGGGTAGCTGTAATCGGGATGCCAGTTCAGGTTCCACTCGAAGACGGTGCGGACGCCGTCCATCTCGAGGTCGTGGAACCAGACGTTTTCGATCAGCCCGCCCCGAACCTTCGCCGACTTGAACCGGATGCCGGTGTTGGTTCCCTCTCCCCGGATATCGTAGACCTCGAGGTTGCGGACGCCCCCGGACGTCTCGCTGCCGATCGTCACCAGCCCACCGCCCTCCCGCGTGACGCAGTGGCGATAGACCACGTTCTCCGTGGGACGGTCGACGCGCAGTCCGTCGGCGTCGCGACCGGCCTTGATACAGAGACAGTCGTCGTTTCCGTCGACGTCGCAGTGCTCGACGAGGACGTCTCGAGAGGAGTCGGTGTTGATGCCGTCGGTACTCGGCCCGTAGCCGCCGACGTTGCCGCGGACGGTCACGCCGTCGACGTGGACGCGCTCGCTGTAGGTCATCGTGACCGCCCAGAATCCCTGCCGTTTTACGGTAAACTCCGAGAGGCGGACGTCGGTGGAGTCGTAGACGACGAGCGGTCGAACCCGCTCGCAGTCGTAGTCGACGGCCCAGCGCAGTCCGCGTTCCTCGTACTCCCCGCGCATGTCGTTGAACTTCCGCCACCAGTACTCGCCGTTGCCGTCGATAGTCCCCTCGCCCGTGATTCGGACGTTCTCGCAGTCGGAGACGGTGAGCAGTGCCGCGGGCCACTCCATCTCGATGCCGGCGACGCGCGTCTGCGTCGTCGGATACGCGTCGTCGTCCTGGATCGCCCGGAGCGTTGCTCCGCCGTCGAGATGCAGTTCCACGTCGGATGCGAGAAAGAGCGCTCCCGATCGGTAGGTCCCTTCCGGGACGGTAACGACGCCGCCGCCCGCATCGGCAGCCGCGTCGATCGCCGACTGGATCGCGTCGGTACACCGCGTTTCGCCGTCACCGACCGCACCGTACTCGGTGACGTCGAACTCGCGATCGGGGATCGAAGCGAAATCGTCGTCGTAAAACGTCTCCTCGAGTCGCCGGACGAGCGACGAATCGTCGTGGGGCCCGGAACGAGAGTGAGATGAACTCATCACGCGGGCATTTCGGAGCCGCAACGATAAGCGTGCGGGGTCAGGGACGCCACGACGGTCGGCGAGACGTCGCCGAATCGAAACGGGAACGAACACCGTCGAGTAACCGGTGGTACAACTGCGTCCGTCATTACCGAACGGTGGTAATTCGTCCAGAATCGCCGATCCGGGATCGTCGCCGTCGCAGCGGAGGTGGTGATTTTGCCGGTTTTCGAGCCAGTCTTCTCTAAATCACTGTGGGAAAAATTGAAGCAACGGCACGATGTGGGAAGTTACCACACATTAAATTACGACCATATGATTGTAAACCCCAAGAAAGAGAGGGGTTGGGAGTATCCGGTATGAGCGGACAGACACGTCAGGTTCGCATGTCGCTCCGCTGGACCGAGCGAATCGCCCTCGATACCGGTCGATATCTCGAACGGTATTCGAGCCTCTCACGGTGATCATTCCGACTGAAAGGGCGCTTTACGGGTCGTATGACCGGTTCTGTGCGTTCGAAGCAGGTTCGGACAGGACACGTTCTCTCACTTTCTCGAGGGTTGAAACGAGATCGGTCGTCCGTTATCCACGGACGATGAGGAGCTCGAGCCCGCGTCGGCGTTCTGGTTCCCGACCGGATCTGATCGTTCCCATCGCCGTGGACGTCGGCTGCCGAACCGGTCATCGACGCGCCGACCGTCGCGCCGAGTAACGCCAGCGCTTCCGCCGCATCAACGTGAGTCCGTTTTCGGTCGATTCGTTCGCCCACGTGCCGTCTAACATGGACCCTTGTCACGGGAGCCGGTCAACGGACCGTCTCTTCTACTCGTCGTATCTATGCGTGAGTATTGGACTGTATCCACGGCTGGACGTACTATCGAAATCGTCGTTCGGGTCGTAGTACGACGCTCGGTCACATCTTTCGCGACACGCGTTACATCTTCGAGTAGTTCAAGAGATACTGGGTCGTACCCGGTGATCGAGTCAGCCACGGGATGATTCGATCACACTCACTGACGAGTTCGCCCCTTCCCATAGTTACAAGACGCCATCGACACTTCACCCGGTATGGATCCAGATCCACTCGAGAGCGGCGAAACGGCTCCAGACTTCGAACTACCGGGCGTCACCGGTGACGGCTACGCCACGGTCGATTACGAGACCTACGCGCTCTCCGATTTCGACGCGAGCGCGCTCGTGGTCGTGTTCACCTGCAACCACTGCCCGACGGCGATCGCCTACGAGGACCGGATCAAGGCGATTCAGGCCGACTACGACGACGCTGACGTCGTCGCGATCAACGCCAACAACGCCGTCGAAGAACACGCTGGCGGTGCGGAGTTCAACCCCGAAGACTCCTTCGAGCACATGAACGTTCGCGCCGACCTCGAGGACTTCAACTTCCCGTACCTGCGCGACGAATCACAGTCGGTCGCGGAGGCCTACGGTGCCCAGTGTACGCCCCACACGTTCGTCTTCGACGAGGACCACGCGCTCGTGTACGAGGGTGCGATCGACGACGACCGGGAGGGTGAGGACGTGACCGAGCAGTACGTTCGCGACGCGATCGACGCCGTTCTCGCCGGCGAGGAGTATCCGACCGAGACGGTCGCACCGATGGGTTGTTCGACGAAGTGGAAGGAAGCGCTGTAGGTCTCGCCGTCACGCCGATCGTTTTTCGACCGGGTTACGCTCGATTTGCCGGCTCGAGCGAGTCGCCGTTTCTGGACTCCGTCTCCCGTTGTGGAGATCGAAACTACTAACAACAGTGTGATGGTATACCGTGTCTACGAAGACGATATGTCAGACACAACTGTTCGGCGAAACTATCAGTCGTTTCGACACACTCCAAAAAGTATAAGTATGTGGAACGTCGACTGTATCTGTATCATTTCATGATGAAAGATAGCAGTGGTTCGAATACTTCGCGGGAGAACCTCAGCCGACGCAAGCTACTTGCGACGGTTGGTGCGACTGGTGCGCTCGGCGTGGCCGGGTGTATGGGCGATGATAACGGAAACGGTGACGGAAACGGTGGGAACGGTAACGGAAACGGTGGGAACGGTAACGGAAACGGCTCGACCGACGAACAGGTCGACGCGACGTTCACGAGCTACATCGGCGATCCTCCGTCGGACTTCGACTGGGGGATCCTCGGGTTCCGTGACTCGTGGCCGCGCTCGATGTACGGCTACTGTCTCGATATGCTGGCGTTCCACAACTCCGAGGGCGAACTCGAGCCTCAGGTCGCGGTAGACTGGGGCTGGGACGCAAACGAGTTCTGGGTCGAGCTCCGCGACGACGCCTACTGGAGCGACGGTGAACAGATCACCGCAGCGGACGTCTTCATGCGGTACGAACACGACCTGTACCTCCGTCCCGAGTCCCCCGAACAGATCGCAGAACAGGGTGGCCCGGAGAGCGTCTTCCAGGCGGTCACCGACGTCGAATTCGAAGGCCAGACCGGTCGTCTGATCAGCGAAGAGGGCTGGTTCGACGACTTCTACATGGAGCAGTACGCCGAGTCCTTCCTGACGCATCCGACGCAGGGAGAGGTGTACGCCGACTCTCGAATCTACGAACCCGCCCTCGAGCGAATGCGGGACGAAGTCGACGATCCGTGGTCGGAAGAAGGAGCCGAAACGGCCCAGGAGATCTCCGACGAACTGGTCGACGAACGCGACATTCCGGACCCGACGGAGATTCGCGTCTCCGGTGCCTGGCAGGTCGCGGAGGTCCGCGAGGACAGCATCCTCCTCGAGCCGAACGAGCACCACTTCCACGCCGACAACCTCAACTTCGATCAGGTCGAACTGCTCGTCCAGACCAGCCAGGACGCCACCTGGGCGTCCCTCCAGAGCGACAACCTCGACAACGACCCCGGTCTGCAGGTGACCGGCCAGACGCCGCCCGAGAACATCATCACGCAGTTCCCGGACAACGTTCAGGCACACGCTCTGGACGACCTCGCGTTCGAGGAGACGATCCTCGTGCCCCAGGGCAATCACCCGCTTCTGGGTCGGATCAACGTCCGCCGTGCGCTCTTGCACGCCCTCGATACGGAACTGATCTCCCAGAACCAGCACGGGTTCGCCTCGAGTCCGCTCACAGATCCCGTCGGTGCACACGCGGTCGACGCCGGCCAGTGGATCGACGACGATCTGTACGACTCGATGTTCATGTACGACCACGACGAGGAGCAGGCAGTCGAATACCTCGAAGAAGAGGGATTCACCCGAGAGGACGGCGAGTGGTACGATCCCGACGGCAACCGCTTTGGCTTCCAGTTGCTGACCGACTCGGATACGCCGACCGTCGAGCGGACCGTCGAAAGTCAGCTCAGCGACTTCGGGATCGAGGTCGAACTCCTGAGCGAAGAGGACGCGATCGTCCAGGAACGCAAGGACACTGGCGACTTCGAAGTCGTCGTCGAAACCTGGGTCGGGTACGTACAGGGCAAGTGGTTCCGTGGACTCCAGCAGAGTGCCCGACGCCGAATGTGGGGACTCTTCGACGAGGACCAGGTCCATAATTGGATCGACGAGCACGACAACATCACGAACGAAGAGTACGACTGGACGAACAACATCGAAGGGTTCCGCCGTGAACAGACCGAGGTCTTCACCAAGGAGGCACCGCCGATCGGCGAACCCGACGGCGAGATGCAGGAGTACCCGGTCGTCAGTCTCGACCTCGAGTGGGAAGAGAACGTCGACATCGACCGACGTGAGGAGATCATGCAGTCGCTGATCTGGGTGTACAACTACAACCTCACGATGATGCCGCTCACGCTCACGCACGGTGTCGCGTTCCAGAACCACCGTGACTGGATCGTCTCCGACGACGACGCCGATTGGGTCGACAGCGGCCCCGGCTCGACCTTCCGACTGATGAACCGCGGCGAGATTCAGGCCGACCCCGACGGACAGCACTAACCGAACGGTCTGAATCCGACGACGGGTTCGACACTGTTCGGCGATGACGAGAGTGACTCCGTATCGATGCGGAGCCGACCCGACAAATTTTTTGCTGCCGGCATCGCGAATCGTCTCGACTGAGCCTGGGCTGTAAATCCGAGCCCGGTTCCCGATGGCGATGCGATGGGACGTCGCTGTTCACTGCCGGAGACGGGACGAACGAACGCGACTGCAATGGACGACTCACTGGCGACTCACGACGAAACACGCTCGTCGAAGACTGTATTCGAGTGATTAACTCCATCGAAAGTGCAGGTTACAGCCGTACGTGTGTAACCGTCAGCAAGTGATTGTGACTGGAATTCTGCTCTGATACGTTCTCTCTCACGGACGAGTAGTGGGACGACGTCGCCGACCGAAAGCAGTTCGTACGACGGAACTGCCACCCGAAACCGGCTAATACTACCGGTTATTCTCACGGTTATTGACGGACCAGTCCCCGTCTCTCTCGAGTTCGTGCCCTGCGATCAGAGTACTACACTACACTGTGCCGTGTACTCGTGTCATACTCGGTCGGTGATCGAACTGAAAACGGAACGGCCAATCACGATTACAATTACAATTATACCGACGATTACAACGACGTCGTCTCGAGGTCGACGGCCACTCGTTCGCCGGTCCGAGCCGATTCGTAGGCGGCGTCGAGGAGGGCGGTCACGCGGAGGACGTCGTCGACCGTCGCCGGTGGTTCCTCGCCGGTTTCGATCGCTCGAGCGAACGCTTCGAACTTGCCCTCGGCTCCTTCGTGGTCGACCTCACGGACGGTTTCGGTTCCTTCGGTGTCGAGTTCCGTCAGCGTCGGTCGGCCCCAGTCTCTGGCGTTGAGTTGCAGCGCGCCGTTTTCATCCCAGATCCGGATCCGCTCTCGCTCGGTCGCGACGGCTGCCGAGTCCGCGAGCGAGGCGATCGATCCGTTGTCGAACCGAACCGTGAGCGACGACTGCATGTCGATCCACTCCTCGTCGTCGTAGAACTCCATCTCGGCGGCGACGTGTGTCGGCGTGAGTCCGGTCATCCAGAGGATCGATTCGACGACGTGCGTGCCGACGCTGAAGAGGTGCCCGCGACCGCCGATCTCGGGATCGGTTCGCCAGTTCGTCCCGCTCTCGAAGTGCGCCGACCAGTCCTGTGTGAGCTCGCCGGTGATGAACGTCGGTTCGGCGTCGCCCTCGTGCCACCGCCGGTATCCTTCACGGAACGCCGGATCGAGGTGGCGTTGATAGCCCGCCATCAACGTTAGATCCGAACTCTCGGCGAGGGCTGCGATCTCGTGGGCCTCCTCGAGGTCGATCACGACGGGTTTCTCACAGAGGACGTGTAGCCCTCGATCGAACGCGTCCTGAATCTGCTGGCGGTGAAACGCCGGCGGCGTCGCGATGACGACCGCGTCGAGCGTCGATTCAGCGTACATCTCCGCGGCGTCGGTGAACAGAATTTCGTCGTCGAGATCGAACGTCCCCGCCGCTCGCTCGAGGTTGTCCGGATTGACGTCGACGGCAGCGGCGATAGTGGCGTCGGGATGGTCGGTCACTCGGCGTGCGAGATTGGTCCCGAACCCCCCCATTCCGATGATCGCGGTGTGTAACATTCTACGTCCACTGTTCGGTGGTCGTCAGTTAGTCTTTTCCGTTACCCGGAGCGATCCAGACTCGGCCGTTGCCGGCGCTGGCTCTCGATTCACCGATTCGGCGACGGACCGCTCGCTCTCGACGTGACTCGACTCCGTTTTCGGTGAGGGATCGTTCTCCGTCGCGAATCGTTCGCTCGAGCGAACGAGTCCGATGACAGCAGTACTCGGGAGCAAAACAGTGGGACATCGTTCTCTCGGCCGTCGAGGCCGATGTCGGGTATGGAAGAAGCGACGACGTGAGCTTCAGGCGATTCCGGCGTAGCCGAGTGCGCTCCAGACGAGATAGAGCGCGAAGACACCCGACAGGATGCCCGCAACCTTTCGAGCGTCGTCTTGCTCGATGTTCTTCGAGCGCTGGACTGCCGTCGAGAGGAGATAGCCGCTCCAGGCGGTAAAGAGGACGCCGAGGAGCAACGTCCCGATGTAGATCGGGTCCTCGAGACCGAGACCCAGGATGTAGTCGTGGGTCGCGCTCGCGCCGATACCGGGCGCTTCCTGCGAGGGGTTCTCGGGAATCTCGACGGTGTAGAACAGGGCGATGATCACGGCCGAGCGGATGAGATACCAGATGCCGATCGGGATGAGCGCCCACGCCGTCGTTCTGAGCAGGCGGATGATCGGCCCTCGTCCGCGGTAGTGACTCGCGAGGAGGTGAGCGCCGACCGTGTACCAGATCCAGAGTCCGAACAGGAGGAGGACCGGCGCAATCGCCGACGCGAGGAACTCGTAGGTGAGGCTGTCACCGACGTCACCCATCTCGTCGGCCGCCGTCATCCAGATGTACGCGAATCCGATCGACCCTAGAAGGCCACAGACGAACACGAGGACCGCCTCGAGGCTGAACCCACGACGGTCGAGGCGCCGCTCTATTTTGTTGTCCATGTATGCTGCGACTTGGCGAAACATGACGCAATCTGCTGCCGACATCTACATAAATGTTTGGAAGGTCGCCATGATCTAGACGAGCACGCGCACGTCACCATCTCGAGTTTGCACCGACGAACCCACACGACGCGATACATTGATTGGGATCGGTCGATACTGTGAACGTAGCTATGATCCTCGGGCTCGTCTCCTGGTTGTTCGGCCGGTCGGAGCCAGCGGGTCGTGTTGGGAAGGCGTCCGGGAAGGACGCCGATGCCGACGTCGACGCCGACGAACTCGCAGCACAGGCCAGAAGTGACCAGCTCACACCCGCCGTCCTCTCGAACGACCACGACAGGAGCGCCTATCCGCTCACCGCGTATCTCGAGGCAGACGAACAACCGGCGTACGTCTTCCGTGGCGGGGATCTCCTGATCAGCGACGCAGAGGGTTCGCTCGCCAGAAAGCATCCGTCCCGGGAGCTACAGGTCGTGATCTCGGATCAGCGACTGTTGTTCGTCATGGGTGGGCGACGCAGCGACGAGCTGTGGGAGATTCCACACGAAGATGTCGAAGAGATCTATCTGGACGACGAATCGACCAAGCAGTACATCATCGCCGAATCCGAACGCGACGACGCGTTGATGACGTTCTTTGCGGACGTTACACTGAACATGAATCCGGAGCACGTTCGCGAGGCCCTCGCGTTCGTCGAGGCATCCTCGGATCCGGATCCGGTGGAGGAAGAAACGGAGTCAGCAGACCGGCGAGCCGACGAGTGAGCCGCGGCTATCTCGGCGATCACGGGCGCCGCGAGCGCCCCGCGAGAGCACAAGAGGCTTAATAACCAATCTCCTATCTCCGGTCCAGAATGAACGGCTCCCGAACTCGAGACGGACGCTCGCTGGCCGCCCCGACGGGCGGACACGAGTCGACGGTCAGTCGCCGCCGCCTGCTCGGTGTGCTCGCAGCGGGTGGCCTCTCAGGAGTCGCAGGCTGTGTCGACGATCAGGAAAACGGCACACAGGACCTCGACGTCGACGGAGAGGTGTGGCAAACGATGGTCTACGGGAACATCGAGGAACTCGACCTGGGCACACCCAGCGGACGGCTCGGTTCGTTCGCGTTCGACGTCGGATTCGTGTTCGACCCGGAGACGGGCGAGCCGGAGTTCGTCCTCGCAGAGTCGTTCGAGGAGACGAACCACACCGTCTCGATCACGCTCAGAGAGGGCCTCGAGTGGAGCACGGGTGACCCTCTCACCGGCGCGGACGTCGGTCGGTGGCTCACCATGTATCGAGCGGGGTCGCCGTGGATGGCGCCCGTTCCCGAGATTCGGGACGGGGAGACCGAACCGGGGTCGGCCTGGGACGCGATCACGGACGTCGAGTGGGACGAGCGAACGGTGACCGTGACCGGCGAGTTCGAGTCCGTCGAGAGCCCTCTGTTCTTCCTGAACACGTACCTCGGGAGTCGGCCGAAACGGTACTACGAGGGCTACTGGGACGACTTTCGCCGAGCGTACGAGGACGATCCGTGGGAGAGCGAGGAGACGCGGCAGGCAGTCGTCGACGCTCTCGAGGGGATCTGGGACGTCACGGGACGGAACGGTCCCGACGCTGGCATCCACCTCGAGGAGGAGTACGATGGCGAGGGCTGGGAGGCGGCGTTCAGCGGTCTCTGGTACCCCTACCGGCGAGACGCGGGGAACCTCCACTTTCGGGTCAACGAGCGCCATCCGTTCGCGGATCGAGTGAACTACGACGAGGTGGTCTGGACGTTCGCCGACGATCCGAACGGACCCCTCCGGGCCGTCCAGTCCGGCGACGTCGACGGGGCGATGCGCGCCGATATCACCGAGACCGTTCTCGCGGACATTCCCTCGGGATTCGATTCGTTTCCGGGGCCGCCCGAGACCCTGACGGCGCTGGCGGTCAACCACGGGGCCTACCACCTCTGGGAGCGAGACGTCAGGGCCGCCCTGCAGTACGCCATCGATCGGAACCAGCTCGTGGAGAACCTCAATCCGGTGACGGACACTCCCGTCTCGATTCCGGGTGCGGATCTCCACCCCGATCGATGGGCCCCACCGGCGTTGCGCGAGACGCTGCGACCGTACGAGTACGATCGAGAGCGGGCCCGCGAACTGCTCTCTCGTGCCGACTTCACCCGAGACGGTGACACCTGGCTGACGCCCGAGGGTGAACCGTTCGAACTCGAGCTTCTGACGACGATCACAGACTCGCCGCTCGAGCGCTCGGTCGCCAGCCAGCTCCAAGCGTTCGGGATCGACGCCGACTACATCGCCGTCGAGGAGACCACCTACCAGGATCGGTTGGACTACGGCTACTTCGCCGCGACCAGGGACGTCCACTCGAACCCGAACGCCGCCGGCCTCGAGCGGATCCGAACGGCGGATATCGTCCGTCGCCCCACCTACAGGGACAGTGCTCCCCAGTCGGTGTATCTGGGGCGGGAGTTCGATCGACTGGACGACCTCGAGTGGGACGAGTCTTCGAGTGAGTCGGGTGACGGCCACCTCACGGCCGAGGATACCGACGTACTCCGGTCGCTCACCGTCGACGCGCCACCGCTCGGCGAACCCGATGGCGACCTCCGGGAGTGGTCGTACCTCTATCACGCCACGATGGTCGTCGCCGCGGACGACGCCGAAGAGAAACTCGAGCACGCCCGGATCTGTACGTGGATCTACAACTATCAGGTGCCGAAACTCGAGCTTACCGTCCAGCGCCCACAGATCGTCCACCGGACGGACGGCTGGCACGTTCCCGACGCCGAGGACTCCGTGTGGGACCAGACCGGAGGTGGACTGCACTCGAGCGGGCTCTGGGCTGCCCTCGGATACGGTCGGATCCAGCGCGAAGCAGATAGCGAGCGTGTCGCCGCTCGCTCACAGCTCTGACAGCGGCGTCACGGCGAACGTCGGCCGGTCACGAACGAAGGTCGTGTAACCCAGATACGAATCGCCGACGAGGAAGGTCGGGTGTGGGTGCCACGGCTGGTCACCGGAGTATTTGCGCGGCGAAACCACGTCGACCGTCGACCGCCCGTCGGTCACCCGAACGGCGGTTCGATCCTCACTGACGACCGCGGCAGCGATCGTCTCCCCGTCGTGTGTCGCGTGGGCGGTTCGCACAGGCTGCTCCCAGACGATCCGTCGGTGCCCGATCTCGAGGTCGAGGACGCCGACGCCCGAGCCGGGCTCGACGTACCAGAGACCGCTGCCGTCGGGACGCCACCAGTACGCCCGGTGTCGATCCGGGAGCTGTGGACCCAGCGGCCGCGATCCGAGCCCCTCACGTGCGAGCCACGCGTCGGCCGTGGTCGTGGTCGTGGACGCCTCACGTGCGAACAATATCACTGTTGGGTCCGTCGGACTGAACTGGACGACGTCACACCCGACGGTGCCCGAGTGCCAGATATCGACCTCGCCGTCGGGGAGGTAGATCGAGGCGATACGGCGGGTCTCCCCGTCGTCGACGACGAAGCCGATCCGATCGCCGTTTGCGGATCGAGAGAGTCCGGCGACGGCGTCCTCGAGGATGGCGGCGTCGATCGATCGAGTGCGCTCGATGCGTCCGTCGTCGCCGCCGGTCAGCCGCGGCGTGTAGGTCTCGAGTGAGCCGTCGACGAGAACGTGGACCGTTCCCGTCGCCGGATCGATCGCGGGCAGTGGTGCCGAGCGGTCGAGCGATGCGACGCGGTGGGCCGTCTCCGACTCGAGGTCGATGGCCGTCAGCGTCCACGAGTCCTCGGTGACGTCGCTGAACACCCAGTAGAGCCGCCCGTCGGTCGTCGCGTTCGGGAGCGGTGACGGAACGGTTTCGGTGGGGCCGAGTCCGAGCGAGTCGGCCTCGAGGAGGTGGCTCTCGACGCCGCTATCGGGGTCAGTCCACGACGAGAAGAGCTCGGACGTCTCGGGGCGGACAGGGCCGGCCGCGGGGTCGGTACCGTCGGTCATCGTCTCGAAATTGGCTGGTAATCGAGTGCTAATACGTGATTTACGGTCGAGACCGGAGCTGGCGACGACGGAGTCGACGTGAGGGGAGTGGACATACGCGAGAATCCGCTCGCGGTCCTATAAACCGTCCGACTAGGCGGGGATTTCGACGACTGGACGCCTCGAGAGAGTCTCCGTGAAGTTGTTACATCGGAAAAGATTTATACATATGAGACTACCTTCATCGTAGCATGATATGGTCTGCCAGCCGTAGTGACAATCGACTACTGCGAACTGAGCTTCGGTGTCTCTCCGTCGGAAAGATCATAGCCAGATTCGTATGAAACGACCTAGTAGCAGTCGTGGCGTACTCACCGTCGTCGTGGCAGTACTCTGTATTGCCGGCATCGCGATGGCCGCAGCGACGCTCACGACGGCCGATCCGATCGGTGCTGACGACGAGCAGGACCTCTTCGTCCCGCCATCGCCGGGCGGTGAGGTCGATATCGACAACGACTCGGGGGGCCCGGATGTCAGTGACGAACCGGGTGGTGGAGGTGCGACCGAACGAATGACGATGACGACCTGTGTCGAGGTACTGGACGGAACCAGTGGAATACTCGGCGTGGTCGTCGGATTCATGGCGATCGTCGGACTCATCTACTATCGGTTCAACTTCTCGATGTCGATGTTAGCCGGGTGGACGTTACTCCCACCGGTTATGCTGGTATACTTCCTCGTGACCGACTGTGGACCGAGCGGGAGCGGGCCGCTCGCTGGCGGAAGCTTCGCGCCCGATGGCAGTGGTGGTGGCGCTCTCGTTCCGGTCGGAGCCGTTCCGCCGTGGGCGCTGGGTCTGCTGGTCGGCGGCGTCTTCGTCGTCGCAGCCGTCGCGCTCTACCGATCGACCGGTGAGGACGAGGTCGTCATCTCTCAGGACGAGGGAGTCGACGAACCGGAACTCGATCAGTTCGCGGAAGCGGCCGGAAAGGCGGCCGACCGGATCGAAGAGCACAACGCCGACGTGGACAACACCGTCTACAGAGCCTGGCTCGAGATGACCGGGCTCCTCAACGTCGACCGGCCCGAGACCTACTCGGCCGGTGAGTTCGCAGACGCCGCGATCGACCTCGGCATGGCCGAGTCCGACGTCTCGGAGCTCACGGAGCTGTTCAACGAGGTCCGCTACGGCGGCAAGGACGCCGCAGCCAGAGAGGACCGTGCGATCGAGATCCTGCGAACGATCGAATCACAGTACAGCGCTCAGGAGACGAATGAGACTCAGGACGAACTCGAGACAGAGACAGAGACGGAAACGGAAACGGACACGAACAGTACAGACACCGACGATGTTGGCGAGAACGACGACGACAACGGCAACGATAACGAGGACGGCGAGGTGACCGACCGATGAGCGCCGCATCGTCGCTCGACGACCTCTCGCGGCGAGCCATGGCGGTCATCGGGATCGTCGCGTTCGCACTCGGCGTCGCCGCGATCGTCGTCGTCCAGCCGCTGGTCGATAGTCTTCCCTCGAGTTTCGCGTTCGTCGGCCTCTTCGGGGCCATCGCGTTCGTACTGGGGCTGTGGATGTTTCGCGCACGGTACCGTGGCGGTGTCGAGTCGACGACCGTTCTCGACATCGAGTATCCGATGTCGACGCCGACGCCGGGACACGACATCGATAGTGCACTCTACCAGCTCACGGAGCTTCGGGAAGGGACGATCGAGTACAAAGAGCAGATCCAGAAGCGTCTGGGTGAGGTCGCAGTCGCCGTCGTCAGCCAGCGCGAGAACTGCTCGCGTGAGGAGGCGATTCAGCATCTAGAGAACGGCACGTGGACGGACGATTCGGTCGCGGCGTCCTTTTTCTCGGGTGGCAGCCCGCCACGCCAGTCGTTCATGGAGCGGAAGTTCGGCTCCGGCGACACCCCCTACGAACAGTGGGTCGAGGCGGCCGTCGACGCGATCGTCGAGCGCGCGGATATGGGCTCGGCGGAGGACCCGACGACGGTCCCACAGACCGAAGAGGATACTGGGCTCCGTGCCCGACTCGGTCTCTCCTCGTCGACGATCACCGATCCGCCGTCCACGCGAGGGACGAACTACCGGAGTTCCGGCGAGTACGACGACGCAGAGCGCGTCGCCGATGGCGTTCTCTACGCGAACGTCGTCGAGACCGGACACTGGCGCGGGATCACGGCGTTCGGGCTCGTCGCGGCAGGCTGGGGGATCATCACCTTCACGCCCGCGGTGTTGCTCATCAGCGTCGTCGCGATCGGCTTCGCGGCCTACGCCCGCATGGGAACGGCTCCCGACCTGACGGCCCTCGAGATCGACCGTCACCTGAGCAACGACCAGCCGGATCCGGGCGAACCGGTCGAGGTGACCGTCACCGTCCGCAACGGCGGAGACGCGTTCCTCTCGGACCTTCGGCTGATCGACGCCGTTCCGGAACCGATCCGTGTCGTCGACGGCTCGCCGCGACTCGCGACCGCCCTGCGGCCGGGATCGCAGGCGACGTTCACCTACACCTTCGTCGCCGAACGCGGCAGCCACGAGTGGCCGGTGCAGGTCGTCGCCCGTGACTTCTCGGGATCGATCGAACGCGAGGCGCTCGTGCAAGTCGACGCGTCGATCCAGTGTGTCCCGCCGCTGAAGACGGTCAGCGACATGCCGGTGCGCTCGCAGACGTCGCTGTACTCCGGACAGGTCGACACCGCCATCGGTGGCTCCGGCCTCGAGTTCTTCGCGGTCCGGGAGTACCGCGAGGGCGACCCGATGAACCGAATCGACTGGAAACGCCACGCTCGAACCGGCGAGCTCGCGACGATCGACTTCCGACTCGAGCGCGCGGCGAACGTCGTGCTCCTGTTCGACGGCCGTGATTCGGCGTACGTCTCGCCGACGCCGGGTGACCAACACGCCGTCGATCGGAGCGTCGCCGCGGCGACGGAGATCTTCACGGCGCTGGCCGACCGGGGCGATCTGGTCGGACTGGCGGCGTTCGACACGGTTCCGTGTTGGCTCGGTCCGAGCGCCGGCGACGGCCACGAGGAACGGGCGCGGCGGATCTTCACCAGCCACCCGGCGCTGTCGACGATTCCGCCGACGAAGTCGGAGACCGAGGGTCACTACGTCGACCCGATGAACCACGTCCGACAGCAGCTCTCGCCGGGCTCACAGATCATGATGTTCTCGCCGCTGTGTGACGACTACACGGCGGAAGTCGCACGGCGGCTGGATTCGGCGGGCCACCTGGTGACGATCATCAGTCCCAACCCGACCGCGGATCGAACGGTCGGACAGCGACTGGCCCGCGTCGAACGGAACATGCGAGTGAACGAACTTCGCGAACGCGGCATCCGCGTCGTGAACTGGAACTACGACGCGACGCTCGGGCTCGAGCTCGATCGCGCCGAAAAGAGGTGGGCAGTATGAGTACCCAAACACCGACACAGAATCTCGAGGCAGTCGACGTCGATCACTCCCCGACGCGGGTGAGCAGTCTGGCGGCGGTCGCTGCGGCACTGA
This sequence comes from Natronoglomus mannanivorans, assembly GCA_025517485.1. Classification (GTDB taxonomy): domain Archaea; phylum Halobacteriota; class Halobacteria; order Halobacteriales; family Natrialbaceae; genus Halomontanus; species Halomontanus mannanivorans. The sequence continues at coordinate 157,423 of JAOPKB010000006.1, forward strand.
TCGCCGCACTGACCAGCGCGCCGTTTGCGGTGCTGGCGGTGCCGCTCGGCTTCGGCGGGCTCGCGATCCTCGCCAGTGGGCTGTTCGGCGAACCGAGTCGAGCCCGCGTGACCCTCGGAGCCGCTGGATTGTTCCTGTCGGTGCTCGTCGCCGGCGGGTTCGGAACACCGGCGGAGGTGCTGTTGATCAGTATGATCGGCACGCTGCTCGCGTGGGACCTCGGTCAGCACGCGATCGGTCTCGGCGAACAGGTCGGCAGTCACAGCAAGACCCAGCGAAACGAGATCGTCCACGCGTCGCTGAGTGCGATGGTCGCGGCGATCTCCGCTGCGATCGGCTACCTCGTCTTCGCCACCGCCGGCGGTGGCCGCCCGGTCTCCGCGCTCATCTTGTTGCTGGTCGCGGTCGTCTTCTTCGCCTGGGCGCTGCGGACCTGATCGGCTCTCGATCGATTCTATTCTCTCTCGAACCGTCCGTACTCACCTTTGTGTCGGTACCACGGCTCTCACTGTCGTCCCGTGACACCGTTCTCGATCTCTCGAGCGGACGAACGTGTCGCGGATTCGCAGTCGTTCTGCCCTCGCCAGTTGCGGGCTCGCTTCGGCTACGCTCGAGACACGGCTACGACCGCCCCTCTTCGAAACCGAGACTCATGTTCGGCCGTTACGAGGTGCATACCGGACGCCTGTAGTGGATTTGGCAGATCAGAGAGACGTATCGGTCACGGATCATGAACCGTCACTCCTAAGAGCATACGGTGCGACGGTTTGGGCATGGCTGTCACGGAGTTTAGCGTAGAGGAAGCCAGTGAACGGTGTAACGACGTCATCGAGGAGATCCAATCTGCGGTCATCGCGGACCGTGAGTTTCTGGAGACGGTCTTGCTCGGCATTCTCGCCGAAGGCCACGTCCTCCTCGAGGACGTGCCGGGAACGGGGAAGACGCTGACGGCGAACAGTTTCGCGAGCGCGTTCAACCTGGATTTCACACGGATCCAGTTCACGCCGGACCTGTTGCCCAACGACGTCTCCGGGTCGAACATCTACAACGAGCGCGAGGGCGAGTTCGAGTTCAACGCAGGGCCGATCTTCGGCAACGTCGTCTTGGCCGACGAGATCAACCGCGCACCGCCGAAGACGCAGGCGGCACTACTCGAAGCGATGCAGGAGAAACAGGTCACCGTCGAGGGTGAGACCCGCCAGCTGCCCGAACCGTTCTTCGTCATCGCGACCCAGAATCCCGTCGAACAGGAGGGGACCTTCCCGCTGCCCGAAGCGCAGGTCGACCGATTCAACGTCAAGACCAGCCTCGGTTACCCCAACGACGAGGGTGAACTCGAGATCCTCAAGCGCCGTGCGGGTCGTCTCGACTCGACGCCGTCAGCGAGCAGCGTGATGGAGAGCGCCGAGGAAGTGATGGCGCTCCAGCAAGTCGCCGAGACGATTCGGACCAGCGAGGATCTGCTCGTCTACATCCGGGAAGTCTGCCGGATGACCCGCGAGGACCACCGCGTTCGCGTCGGCGTCTCTCCCCGCGGGACCCAGCGACTCTTCGAGTGTACACGCGCCCGCGCCGTCATCGAGGGCCGAGAGTACGCAACGCCGGACGACGTGAAGAACATCGCCGAGCCGGTGCTCGGACACCGACTCGTCCTGACGGCAGAAGCGCAGGTCAACGATGTCGACAAGGCGGAGGTCGTCCAGGATATCCTCGACGAGGTGCCGGTGCCGACCGTCACCGAGGACGCACAGGTCGCCTGAGTTCGAGACGGGTTTCGTTTCGGTTTCGAGTTCGTGTTTGTTTTCGACGTCGGTCTCTTCTTTCTATTTTCGTTCCGACTCGATTGTCGCCGCTCTCGACCGAGCGATTCGTCGAGAGACGGCCATCGTTCAGTGCTGGCATAAAAGATTAAGTAACGTTCCTGCGCTTGTCTACTGTAATGGGTGCGAAAGAGACACAGATCGTCTGTCGAAACTGCAAGGAAACGATCGACGTCGAGAACAGCGCGTGTCCCCACTGTGGGACCTCGTTGCGGGGACAGGTACCGTACTACGTCGCGATCGCCCTCGGTGTGTTACTGATCGGGGCCACGGTACTGAATCCGGACGACCTGTTGGCGTTCGGTGTAGTCGGCGTCGTCGCCATCGCCATCGGTGGGTTCTTCATCTACGAGAAACGCCAGCGACTCGAGCAAGCGAGTCAGCGAGAGTGATCGTAATGAACTGTTTCTGTATTCAACGCAGTCGATCAGTGGTCAGATGGGGGCGATACCGATGACTCGTCGGCAGATGCTGGGCAACCGCTTGCTTCACATGATCGTTCTCACGATCTTCGTCGCGATCGCGATCTTCGAACCGATCCAGGCCGCGATCCCGCGGTGGGAGTTCGTCCTCGCGTCCGGGTTCATCGTCGCGTGGATGCTCGGCCAGCGGTACGAACGAATGATCGTCATCTCGGCCGGGCTGGCCGACCCGCACGAACTCCGTGACGCCGAACGGGAGTCGTCGACGTGGTTCCCCTGGAACTCACCGAAGCAGTGAGGTGACGAGTTGTCTCGAGAGCCGTCGGAGAGAAGACGGGAGGACGGGGAGGAGGGAGGAAACGAAGATCCGGCGATTCGAACACCCGGGGACGGTGACCGCTCCCCCGCCGACAAGAGCACCGAGCGGTAACGAGACCACGAACACGACCGTACAGACGCCTCGAGCACACATGACGCTGCCATCGGATCGAGAACTTCACGAACGGCTCACTGGCCTCTGTACCTATCTGGTCCAGTCGCCGCCGTTTTCCGCCGGTGACGACGTTTCACTGACGTTCCGGTACGAATCGGTGACCGACGAATCCGAACGGACGCTGATCCCGTTGAACGTGACCTGGCCGACAGCGCGTCGGGACTCGCTTGGGCCGGCCGAACGGTCGTGGGGCGAGTCGGTCGTTCTGGTGCGGGCGACGCTCGCGAAGACCGGTGGCCAGCCTCGAGACTCGCTGAACCAGCCGACCGGTGACTACGACCCCGACGCGCTCACGCTGTCGAACGTTCGTGTGGTCGATCGAAGCCCGTCGTGGGACGTCGCGTAGGGTAGTGGATCGGAGCAGCGAACTTCTTCGACCGGCGAAACGATCGCATACTCGCATTCTCTCAGCTGTGTGATCGTTCGTTGTGCTATCGATGACCATTAAGTTTTTAGCGTGTCGATTCCATTCCCTGTTACGTATGGGATATCTACGGAATCGCCTCATCCAAGCCATTATTACAATATATAGCATCGTTACGTTAGGCTTCGTCGCCATCCAACTGATGCCCGGTGGACCGGAATCTGCGATCAGATCACAGATAAACAGTAATCCGACGGCGTTCGGTCTGCCGCCGAATCCGACGTTCGAGCAGATAAATCAGGTGTTACAAGAGCAGATGCTCGTTCCGCCGGACCAGCCGCTGTGGGAGGCGTATCTGACCTATATGCTGGGTGCACTGCAGGGTAATCTCGGCCACTCGATCATCGTCGATCCCGGTGCATCGAACGTCGCGCTCATTCTCGAGGCGGCACCGTGGAGTATCTTCCTCGCGTCTGTTGCACTGGTCTACGGGCTGGTCGTCGGAATCATCCTCGGTTCGTTGATGGCATACTACGAGGGATCCCGATTCGACGTTGGAATGACCGTGACGGTCATCCTCAATAGCGCGGTTCCGTTCTACATCGCAGCGATCGTCTTGCTGTACTTCGGGGCCTACCAGCTCGGGTGGTTCCCGACTGGGGGGCGATTCGACACGTCGACGAATCCCGGATTCAATCTGCCGTTCATTCAGGGTATCTTCTACCACGCTGCACTTCCCGTCGCGTCGTTGATCATCACGGGCTTTGGCGGACAGGCACTCTCGATGCGGGCGAACTCGATTCGGATTCTGGGGTCGGACTACATCCGCGTCGCGGAGCTTCGAGGACTCTCCTCGTACAAGATTTCGACCCGATATCTCGCACGGAACGCGATCCTCCCGATGTACACGGGGATCATCATCGGGTTCGGTGGCATGCTCGGCGGAACGGTCATTCTGGAAGAGATCTTCGCGTACCCGGGTATGGGGATGTTGATGTATCAAGCGACCGTGATGCGGGACTTCCCCTTGCTCACGGCGAATCTCATCGTCGTTACGATCCTGTTCGTGATCGCGACGCTCGTCGCTGACTTCACGTACGCACTGATCGATCCACGAGCAGAGCAGTCCAGTATGGGGTAATCACAGATGGCAACTGAAGACACACCACGCGGCGACGACGAATCATCACCGTTCCAGGCTCGAGCGGAGTACGAGGCGACGACCGCAGACGTCTACCAGCAGATGATCGAGTCCTGGATGATCGCACCGATGCGGGTCCTCTGGGACGATTACCGTGGGCGTATCGGGATCATCATCGTCACGATCTACGTCCTGATGGGAACGGTCGGCACGCTCTTCATCGAAGTGCCGAGCTTCAATCAGGGTCCAGCACTGGTCGGACCGTTCGAATCGCTCGCCTATCCGCTCGGAACCACCTCGTACGGACAGGACCTGCTCGGCCTGATGGTCCACTCGACGCCGGCGATGTTCAAGATGATGATCGCGGGCGCGATCTTCGGCAACGCGATGGGCGTCGTCGTCGGTCTCATCTCGGGATACATGGGGGGCAACACGGACAAGATCCTCATGACGATCACCGACACTATGATGTCCATTCCGGGGCTGCCCCTGTTGCTCATCCTGGCCGCGCTCATCGAGCCGACGAACCCGTGGCTCATCGGGATCATCCTCAACATCCAGGGCTGGACCGGACTCGCACGTGCGATCCGATCGCAGGTGCTCCCGCTCCGGAAGAAAGAGTACGTCGAGGCCTCGAAGACGATGGGACAGCCGACCTCGAGCGTGCTCACCAAGGACGTCTTGCCGGAGATGCTCCCGTTCATCACGATGGGCTTTATGAACGGCGCGACCGGCGTCATTCACGCCTCCGTCGGGCTGTACTTCCTCGGGATCCTCCCCTTCACGAACCAGAACTGGGGTGTCGTGTTGAACGACGCGTACAGGGGATCCGGTGCCCTCTACAACATCGACGCGGCACACTGGTTGCTCGTGCCGATCGTCACGATTACCGGGATGACCTTCGGGTTGACGCTCCTGGCACAGGCGTTCGACCAGGTGTTCAATCCGCGAGTGCGGGCCAGACACCAGGCACGCAAGCGAAACAAGGAGGACGACGATCCGAGAGACGGCGACGACGACGGCGGCGTCGACTCGATCGCCAACCAGCTCGGTGACTGACCGTCGTGAACACGAACTACACAGATCAACACACTCCATAACACAACATAACACATGTTCGAAACATCAGAATCTACGGTGTCGGACACCCGGTCCACGCAGGACCCGATCCTCGAAGTTCGCGACGCGAACGTCACGTTCCGAATGGGTCGTGGACAGGCGCGGGTCATGGACGACATCAACATCGACATCTATCGCGGTGAAACGCTCGGCATCGTCGGCGAAAGTGGCTGCGGGAAGTCGGTCTTCGCCTCCTCGCTGCTCAACGCCGTCGAAGACCCCGGCCAGTTGAGCGGCGAGATCACCTACTATCCCGAGAACGGCGATCCCGTCGACCTCCTCGAGTTAGGAACGAGTGACCTCAAGCGGGTTCGCTGGCGGGAGATCGCGACGGTGTTCCAGGGGGCGATGAGTTCGTTCAACCCGACGAAACCGGTCAAATCCCACTTCGAGGAGACCCTCGAGGCACACAACGAGGACAAAGAGGAGGGGATGGAACGAACTCGCGAGGTCATGCGAGACCTCAACCTCGATCCCGAGCGGGTCCTCAACACCTATCAGCACGAACTGAGCGGCGGGCAACGCCAGCGTGTCTTGCTCGCGTTGAGCCTGCTACTGGAGCCGGAGGTCATCGTCCTCGACGAGCCGACGGCGGCGCTGGACTTGCTGATGCAGCGATCGATCCTCCGATTGCTCCACGACATCAAAGACGAGTACGACCTCACGCTCGTGTTCATCACCCACGACCTGCCGGTCGTCTCCGGGTTCGCGGATCGCCTCGGCGTGATGTACGCCTTCGACTTCGTCGAACTCGGCGAAACCGAGGACGTCATGCGACACGGCGCGCATCCATACACCAGAGCGTTGATCCGCTCGACGCCGACGCTCGACATGGCGATCGAGGATATCGACACCGTCGACGGCTCGAGTCCGGACCCGATCAACATTCCGTCGGGGTGTTCGTACCACCCTCGCTGTCCGATCTCGGACGACCGGTGTGAGATCGAGGAACCGGAGCTACTGACGTTCGAAGACGACCAGCAAGTGGCCTGTTTCTACCCTGAGAAGGCCAAACGTGAGATCGATATTCCACTGTCTGGAGGTGAGGACCGATGAGTACAGACGACGACGATACCAGTTCCAGCGAGACCAGCAGTCCCGAGAGTACCAGTACCAGTACCAGTACCGCCAGCGCCAACACGCTCTCGAGCGGCGTCGAAGACAACGGCGAACCCGTCGTCTCACTCGAGAACGTCTCCGTCGAGTTCAAGGAGGAACCGCTGATCGAACAGGCGCTGCCCCAGAGCATCATCGATCGCTTCGACCTCGGCGAGGACCCGGTTCAGGCGGTCAACGACGTCTCGATCGACCTCGGCGAGGAGGACGTCCTCGTCCTTCTGGGTGAGAGTGGCAGCGGAAAGACCACTCTCGGACGGACTGCGATCGGGGTGCAGGAACCGACCGAAGGTTCCGTCAAGTACCGTGGCTACGACATACAGGACGTCGAGTCCGGCCGTCACAGCGGCGAACTCTACTTCGAGGACGTCAGGCGGGCGCTCCAGATCGTCCACCAGGACTCCAACGCTGCGTTGAACCCCTACCGGACGATTCGGGCGACGCTCGCAGAACCGCTGAAACTCTGGTTCCCGGACCTCGACGTGAACGACCGGAACGAGCGCATTCTCTCGATGCTTCGGACGACGGGCGTCACGCCGGCGGAGGACTACATGGATCGGTATCCACACGAACTCTCCGGCGGGGAGAAACAGCGGGTCGCGATCATCCGTGCGATGCTCGTCGAACCCGACGTGATCCTCGCAGACGAGGTCGTCAGTGCCCTCGACGTCTCCTTGCGGATCGACATCATGGATCTGCTCGTCGACCTCCAGGAGATGTTCCAGACGTCCTACATTTTCATCTCGCACAACCTGACCAACGCCCGGTACTTCGCCGAGCGGACCGACGGGAAGATCGCGGTCGTCTACCTCGGCGAGATCGTCGAGATCGGGACACCCGAGGAGGTCATCGAGAATCCGAAACACCCGTACACGCAGATCCTCCGGTGGGCGTCGTTGCCCCTCGATCCGGTCGAGGCTCGAGAGACCCTCACCGAGCCGTCACCAGTGATGACCGAAGAGGCACCCGACCCGTCGAACCCGCCGTCGGGCTGTCGGTTCCACCAGAGCTGTCCGAAGGCGCGCGAGGCCTGTACACGCGAGAATCCGGAACTGATGTCCGAGGAGGGGTCGCCGGACCATCTCTCGGCGTGTTTCCGTGAGGATTCCACCCACGAGTACTGGCAGAGCGAACCGCTCCACGGCGAGGAACACGATATTCCCGGGCAATAACACAACCGACCGAATACAATTAATAGCCTAGAGACGAAATACCACGATTACCAATGAAATACATCACATCGGCACTGTACTCGCGCTTCGAACACCCGTTACTGGCCTCGCTGTTCATCGCAGCCGGCGTCTTCGCCGGTCTCGGAGTGATCACACAGATCGTTACCACCAGCGGCGTCGCCGCCGGCTTCTTCGGCGTCTACGCCATCGTCACGTCCCTGCTCGGAATACTCGGCTACGGCCTGATCTTCGCCGTCAAGCAGATCTCCGAGGTCAGAGACAACATCGCACCGCACGCCAACTGACGCGGCGAGTTCCCATCGCCAGACGCCCGAACCCGACCGACCGAGTTTTCGACACCGGAGCTCCGATCACGCTACCCGCTCGCAGCGACGGCCGCCAATCCGTCGCGACGATTCGACTCGCTTTCACACCCGGCGAAACACTCGTCGTCCCGAACGTTTAATATCGCAACCCCGAAGGAATCTGCCGTGACTTCCGATCACGACGCGTACGAGCACGATCTCCGTCAGGGACCGAAAGCCGGCCGACACTGGACGCCGGAACTCGAGGAGTACGTCGATCCGGGCACCGGCGCTCGCGTCCGCCAGCTCACGACCCAGCCGGGCGCACAGGACCACCACCTCTACTTCACGGCCAACGGCTGGTACGACGACGGCCGCCGACTGCTGTTGCGATCGGTTCGTGAGGGCGAGTGGGACCTGTTCTCGATCGATCTCGAGACCGGCCAGTTGACCCAGCTGACCGACCTGCCACAGGACGTCAACGGGTCGACGCGGGTCAACGAGCGCACCGACGAGGTGTACTTCGCCTACAGCTTCGAGGGGAGCGCGTACGACAACGACGTAATCGTCGGGCTCGATCTGCACACCCTCGACGTCCGTCCCGTCGTCGAGAAACCCGACGGCTACGACGGCTACAACTTCGGCGTCGACGACGTGCTGGCCGACGACGAGCGGCTGCTCGTCTCGGTCGGCGAACAGACCGACGGCGAGGGTCACGCGGGGATCCACGAGACCTACCCCCAAAGCGCGATTTTCACCGCAGAGATCGAGGGCGACGACGACCTCGAGCTGGTCCACGGCGAGGAGTACTGGATCAGCCACGTCAACGCCTCGCCGACCCGACCCGAACTGCTCACCTATTGCCACGAGGGGCCGTGGGACCACGTCGACAACCGCATTCACGTCGCGAACCTCGAGACCGGCGAGACCTACCGGCTTCGGGAGACCGACGAGGAGACCGCCGTGGGACACGAGTACTGGCTGGCAGACGGCGAGTACGTCGGCTACCACGGCTGGCACGGCGAGCGGACTCCCGAGAACAGTTTTCACGGGACGATCCGCTACGACGACACGGATCGAGAGGAGACGAAGATTCCGGTCCGTCGAACCCACTGTCACTCGAACACGCGCGAGCGGTTCGTCTGCGACGGTGACGATACGAAGGCCCAGTACATCCTGCTGTACGAACGCGACGAGGACGGCGAGTACCGCGAACCCCGAAAGCTCGCGAGCCACGCGTGGGGCGAGGACAGCCCGCATCCCCACTCGCGGTTCAGCCCCGATGGCTCGACGGTCGTGTTCGGGGCCGACCGGGCGGGGCCGGACAACGACGTCTTCCTCGTCGACGTCCCCGACGACGTCACGACGCTGCCCGTCTACCACGATCCGAACGCCGAGTAACTCGAGCGGTCGTGTGGGTTTCGGTCTACTGACCCAGCGAGACGAGATTCGAGAGACGCGGCAGCGATTTCCGAGACACGCACAGGTATACGACCGAGCGGAGTGGTGGTTTGTATGACTGAGAATATCTCACAGGGTGCTCGAGCGGGGAGCCACTGGCCCTCGGAAGGAGACGTGTACGACGATCCGAACACCGGCGCGACGGTCCGTCGGCTGACGGGGTATCCCGGCGCCGGGAGCCTCCATCCGTACTTCACGGAGCCGTGTCTGTACGACGACGGTCGCCGCATGGTGGTGTCGTCGGACCGAACCGGCGACTCACAGGTGTTCTCGATCGATCTGGAGACCGGGCTGCTCACCCAGCTCAGCGACGTTCCGGCAGTGGAGGCGGGGACCTCGAGCCGACCGGCGATCGTTGAAAACGGCGAGGCGGTCTATCGCTGGAGCGGCGATCACATGGTCGCGATCGACCTCGAGACCCTCTCCGTGCGGTCGCTGTACGAGAAGCCGTCGGGCTATCACGGAAAGATTCCGGGGGTCTCCGCCGACGGCGCGAACGTGATCGTCTCGATCGTCGAGGACGTCCGCGACCGAACCGGAGACGACTGGATGACCGAAAAGTTCGAGCTGGGTCCCCACTCGAAGGTGCTCTCGATTCCGACCGACGGTGGCGAGGTCGAAACGCTCGTGGAGGACGATCGGTGGATCGGACACGTCAACCCGTCGCCGACGCGGCCGGAACTCTTGACCTACTGCGAGGAGGGGCCGTGGGGCCGGGTCGACAATCGAATCTGGGTCCTCGACAGCGAGACGGGCGAGACGTGGACGGTCCGCGAGATGCCCGGCGAGGGAGGCGTCGGTCACGAGTACTGGCTCGCGGACGGCGAACGGGTCGGCTACCACGGCTGGGAGCGCGATTCGGACGGGAATCGTCGAGCGTTCGCCGGAAGCGCGCGATACGACGACACGGATCACCTCGAGACCGAGATTCCGGAGGGTGGAACGCACACGCACTCGAACACCCCGGAGCTGCTGGTCACCGACGGAAGCCCGGACATCCCGTGTAACCTGCTGTACCGATACGACGAGGAGGCGGGCGAGTACGAGGGACCGCGTCTGCTCGCGACCCACGACTGGGGTGCGGCGAGTCCCCACCCCCACTCGCGGCTCCTCCCCGACGGGTCGGGAGTCGTCTTCGACTCGAATCGGTACGACGGGTCCAACGACGTGTTCCTCGTCGAACTCCCGCCGTTCGAGGAACTGCCGGAATACGACGGGTCGCTATAATCGTACCTACAATTATAATCGAGGCTATACACACATCGACACTGTATCCACATCTTCGAGTCCGAGTACTGGCGGGACGACAGTCCCCTCCCGGATCGAGTTCGCTCGACGGGCGCCGAGAATCCGCTCGAGCACGTGTCTCGCCTTCGATTCGACGTCAGTCGCCGTCGAAGCGGAACACCGGCTTGATGACTTCGGAGTTCAGAAAGGCCTCGAACGCCGTCGCGGGATCCGACGCGGAGTAGGACGTCGAAACGATTTCGTCGGCGTCGATCGTCCCGTTCTCCATCAGCCGAAGTGCCTGTTCGAAGTTCGACCAGGTCGAGCCGTAAGAGGTAGTGAGGTCGATCTCGCCGCGGACGATCGGCGTCATGAACAGATCGCTCGGTTCGCCCGGGAGGCCGACGACGACGACCTGTCCGCCCTTCCGAACGACGTCGATACCGGTTTCGACGCCGGTGCGGTGTCCCGTCGTGTCGAAGACGACGTCGAAGCCGATGCCGTCGGTTCGAGCGTCGACGGCGTCCTCGAGGGCGCTCGACTCGATATCGATCGTGTCGATCCCCATCTTCTCGAGCTGTGGCAGTCGGGAGACGGCGTCCTTCGCGAGGCCGGAGACGAGGACGTTGGCGCCCATCGAGTCGGCGATAGCGGCGACGAGTACGCCGATGGGACCGGGTCCTTCGACGAGGACGGTATCGCCGGGCGTGACGGCCGACCGTGAGAACACCGCGCGGGTCGCGATACTCGTCGGTTCCGTGATGGCGGCGTGTGCCAGCGGGACGCCGTCGGGAATCGGGTGGAGGTGGTGGGGGTCGACGACGGTGTAATCCGCGTACGCTCCGTCCCGGTGCATTCCCGTGATCGAAAAGTTCTGGCAGACGTTCTCCTGCCCGTTCTTGCACTGAAAACACTCCCCGCAGTGGTGGATCGGTTCCTCGACGATCCGGTCACCCGGTTCGAACGTCGTCACGTCCGCGCCGACCTCGACGATTTCACCGGAGTACTCGTGGCCCATGATCCGTGGAATCGGAATCCACTCGTAGCCGCCTTCGTACTTGTAGGCGTGTGCATCGCTCCCGCAGAGTCCCGCAGAGTGGACGCGGACGAGTACCTCTCCAGGATCGGGTTCTGGTCGTTCTCCGTCTTGCACTTCGACTGACTCTGGACCTGTTTGGACGATCTGCTTCATTGTATATCCCCTTTAAATCACTGTACCGGATACCGGGCAGAACGGCTTCGTACGTTCGACCGTGTGGTCGAACCCACTCGTGACGTCCATCCGAGGTATACTGATAATGTACAGCAATACCACATTGTCACCGTCTCTCATATACCTTGGGGCTAGGGAACCTCTCAACTATCGAACTCGAGTACGCGATTTGGTTTGGTTTCTCATGGCTTTCCTGTACATTGGTATCACTCCCCATCGTGTCAAAGAGGGGATACGATCGTCATCGTTTTATCCGTCTATCCGTAGACGTACGAGTATGGGAAAGTTGAGCCCCAGCCGCCGTCAGTTCGGAATCGGACTCGCGAGCACGTTGAGTGTTTCACTCGCCGGATGCATTAGTGGAGACGACGGGTCGGAAACGGACGACGAAGCGAGTAGTGGTGCGGACAACCAGAGCGACGAGAACGGCGACGAAGAAAACGGCGAAGCGGAGAACGGAGACGAGGAGGAAGACGACCTCCTCGACATCGAACCACCCGAACTCTCCGTGGCCTTCGAAAACGAGAACGGCGACCCGGTCTCGCAGGGATTCAGTCTGGAAATCGACCAGCAGGACAGCGGGTTCGTGTTCAGACGGAATTACTACGGTCGGGTAAGCGAAACGGACGAGATCGAAGACGGCGTCGCGACGTACAACTGGGACGAGGGGACCTACGACATCACTGTCGAGCCGATCGACGAGGACGAGTTCGATGTGCTCGACGATCGGTTCGACGACTTCGAACCGGTCGAAGAGGAGTTCGAGTTCGACGGCGAGGACACGGAGGTCTCGCTCGAACTCGAGGGTGCGCTCGCCGACGACGAGGTGCCCCCAGTGACGATGGACGAGGGAACCTACCGTATCGACGTTCTCTTCAGTGAGCTCCCGGTCGGCGTCGAGGGTGGCTCGGAAGACGCCGGTGCGAACGTCGAACAACAGGAGTGGGAGGACGAGGAGTTCCAGCAGTGGAACGTCGAGGTCGTCGACGAGGAGGACGCGATCCACCGCATCGAAGCCGCTCACAGCGGGTACGTCCTGCAGGTCGACGACGCGAGCACCGAGGAGGGTGCGACCGTCGTAGTCGACGAGTGGGAAGAGGAGGATCACCAGCTCTGGTCGCTCGACATCGGTTCGTCGGACGGCTACGTCCTCACGAACGTCAACAGCGAGATCGAGATGGTCCTCGACGGTGACGCAGCCCAGCCGGGCGAAGACATCCTCCAGTGGCCGTTCGACGGTGCGGAGGCCCAGATGTTGGCGTTCGAAGAACTGTAATTACCTCGGATCGCTGACCGCAGATCGACTTCTCGGCGAAGCGGACCCCGCAAACGACTGTTTTTGACCCGATCGGCGGTCGTTCTCCCATGTACCGAACTGCTCGAGACCGACGGCAACGAACCCGACGTGGGACAGACGCCGACCCGAGGCGAGTACGTCACTCACACCTCGAGAACCTGGCCGTCCTCGTGGACTGCGCCCGATTCTCTCCACAGCGCCTGGTTCTCGACTGGAGGCGGATCCGAGACGGATGGCGAACGACGTGGTCGTCTCTCGACGGTACTCGAGACGTGAACCGACTGCAAATACCGGTATCCCACCGTTCGGAGAGTGGCTGCTGTCGGCGATTCTGACTCTCTATCCGAGACGACTGCGTCCGGCATAACCGAACACCCAGAATTTGTATGTCACTATCGAATGTGGAACAAACAACCAGGCGATTACATTCATACGATTGTAAATGCTGAATACGATAGGTCGTGACGACACATCTCGTTTCGGAGCTGTCGGTCCCGAAACCACCGTTCCGTGTCGTCTCTCGTCGAATGAGCGACTGAAAACCGAATCTCCGGTCGAGGCTGGCACTGGTACTGTATTCGGCCGAAACGCCGTCCGGTCTCGGCGGACAGTCCCGTGTGAACAATTCACAGGTGAGGCCGACACGATCAGATTACGTACCGGCGCCGGAGAATCGAGACGGATCCAGTGGTAACCGTCCGCTACTGCCAGATGGAGAGAGCGTCTCGTCGCTATCGAACGTCCGTTCGAAAGCGAGACGACGGTCGGACGATCGATCAGAAACGGGTTCGGTCGTAACGACCGAATACGTCGTTACTCGAGGACGAACTGGTAACGCCCGGGTTCGACGTCGACGTCGACGCGGTCCGTCCCCCGTTCGACGGCCACGACACCGTCCGGGCGCGCCTCGGTTCCGTCGGCCGTCCAGACGGTGTCGCCGTCGACGGTGAGCGTTGCGTGACCGTCGGCTACCGGAAGTGAGACCGTCCCGTCGGTGTTCCACGGGACCGTGACGTCCACGGAGAGCGCGCCGTCGCCCGCCCGCTCCCAGGACACGTCGACCGTTCCTCGTTCCGTCGGGACCGTCCCCGACGCCGAGGAGAGCCCGCTGGCTGGCGGCCGAATCTCGACGTGAGCGGCCTCGAGATCGCGGAATCGGACGCCCAGTAGCGCCCGCTGGATGCTCACCAGGACCGTCGCACCCATCGCGTGGGACTCGCTGCGGTTTTTGCGGTGGTCGTCAGGTAGTTCGGGCGAGCGGCAGTGCCAGGTCTCCCAGGTGAAGGTGCCGTCCTGTGCGAGGATGTTCGCCCAGCCGTCCGATTCGGCGTCGGTCAGCAGGTCGACTAGCGTGTCGATTCGATCGGTCGTCTCGAGGGCTTCACACAGCCACGGGACCATCATCGGCCCCATCCGCATCCCCTGGTCGGCGACGTAGTCGGCGATCTCGTCGACGGCCTCGTCGGGGACCAGGCCGAACGCGAGCGGGAACGCGTTGGCGTGCTGGGAGGCGTGGTCGCTCGCACTCTCGGCGTCGCAGCCGTCGACGTAGCGGCCGTCGACGAGCAGGTGCTCGTTGATCGCGGCCTCGAGTGTCTCTTGTCGCTCGCGGTAGCCCTCGACCTCGTCGTCGGGTCGGTCGAGTTCCGCCGCGATGTCGGCCGCGCGGCCGAAGGCGCTCGTTCCGAGGACGTTGACCGTCGTTCGCGCCGGCCAGTCGCGGTCGTAGCCGTAGCGCATCTCCGGGGGCCAGTCGACGATCCCCTCGTGGTAGGGTCCGCCCTCGCCGCCCGAGAGGTTCGTGACGAGGCCGGTCTCGTCGTCGATGTTTCGGTCGACGTAGTCGGCGACGGCCTGGACGACGGGGTAGGCGGTCTCGAGGATCCCTCGATCGCCCGAGGTCCGGTAGTACCGCCAGACCCACTCGGCGAAAGCTTCGGTAAAGTCCGGAATGTCCCGCTTGCCGTCGCCGTTCGGATAGACCGCGTTCAGCCGCCCCTCTTCCTCCCAGTACCGGTAGTGCGAACGAACGAACTCCTCGACCGCCTGCCGGGTCAACGTCCGCTCGTCGAACGCGCGGTTGGTCGCCCGCGAGATGTTGAAGGCGTCCATCAGGAACTGGCCCTTCTCGCGGGTCGGCGTGTCGATGAACTGCTCCTGACTGCCGTAGAGCACCGAGTGGCGAGCGAGTTCGAAGACCGCATCGACCGTTTCGTTCGAGGAGTCGAACGTCGCCGCGTGCTCGTCCGGCACCTCGTTGCGAAGCGCCCACAGCGAGACGTCCTCGAGGCCGAGGTCCTCGCCGGGGTCGTCGATCTGGAAGTAGCGCACCCCGAGGTAGTTGAAGGGGATGAAAGTACACCTCCCCTCGCGCTGAACGTACCCGTAGCGCATGTCGGTCCACTGGGTCCCCTCCTCGTCGTCGACCGTGCCGTCCTCTTCTAGGAGGTAGCCCGCCAGCATGTCGACGCGGTGGCCTTCGGTACCGTCCTCGAAGTTGACCACGGGCAAACCGGAGTAGACCCGTCCGAAGTCGAAGACGAGCGATCCGGACTCGAGTTCGGTGACGGATTCGGGTTCGACCCACGAGCCGACGACCTCGCGCTCCTGGGTGATCAGTCGCTCCCACGGATCGGTCGGGTGGACGCCGACGACCGCCGCGGAGTCCCAGTCGGCGTCGTCGAATCCCGGCTCGTCCCAGCCGAAGGGCACCTCGCGGCCGTCGATGATCTCGACAGGGTCCGCGATCTCGCCGTTGCGGATCGGGGCGTCCTCGTCCCACTCCGCCTCGCGAAGCTGCCAGTTCTCGTCGGTGACGACGGTCCGCTCGGAACCGTCCGCGAGTTCGACGTGGAGCTGGCAGATGAACCCGGGCTCTGCGGTCGGCCGACCCTGCCCCTCGCCGTTCCACGTGAACAGCCCGCCGACGGCGTTCTCGCCGGCCTCTAAGGCGTCGGTCACGTCGACGGTCTTGTAGTAGTGGTAGTCGGGGTAGGAGAAGGACTGTCCACGGTCGACCTGCCGGCCGTTGACCGAGAGTTCGTACTGGTGGCAGGCGGCGACGTACGCGCGCGCTCGCTCGACCTCCCCCTCGAGGGAGAATTCGCGACGGACGTAGGAGAACTGGCCGCGCTCGAACTCGCCGTCGGCTTCGCCGGGCCGGCGGATCCACGACGCCTCCCAGTCGTCCGCCGCCAGTCCCATCCCCCACATCGCCGGCTCGCTCCACTCGCTTTCGGTCTCGCCGTCCCAGACCCGAACTTTCCAGTAGTAGTCCGTCCCGGCCTCGAGGGTTGGCCCGTCGTAGGTGACTGCGGGACGGTCGGACTCGCGTTTCCCGGTGTCCCAGACGTCGGCGGCGTCGTCGTCGAGTTTGGCTTCGCTCGAGGCGACGAGGACTCGAAACGCCGTCTGTCGGGCACCTGTCCGATCGGTTTCGACCTGCCAGCGGAGGTCGGGGGCCGGTTCGTCGATCCCGAGCGGGTTCGACGCGTACTCGGTTCGTAGATCTGTGGGCTGTTGGGTTGCCATCGTAAGCTCGTATGTCCCACGACGAGCGGGTCAGTAAAAGATATCGGCACGGCTCCGGGACGACCGCGTTTTGGGGTCGTCGATCGACGGTAGCGCGATCCCCTCGCGACGATGCTACCGAGAGCGCCAGCGTCGGTCATCGGCTGAACTCGTAGCCGACACGGATAGCTATTGACCAGAATTAATTAATTTCTCTACAGTTGGGCGGGTACTAAATTTCCCCTTCCAATAAGATTATGTCCCGTGTTTCCCATTCGCATGTTATGGCGAGACACGAGCCATCAGACGACGGAGCGGAGAGTGCGGGAGAGGGACTGTCGCTGACACGGCGAACGGCGCTGGCGGCGCTGGGTGCCGGGACCGTCGGGGCCGCGCTGTCCGGGTCGGCGAGTGCGGACCACACCGACGCCGGTGACGCGTCGACGCGCAAGTGGAACCAGCACATCGACGCTCAGGGCCACGATTTGTCGAATTTGCACGCACTCGAGGTCGGACACGTCCACACGAACGCTCGAGACGCCGACGCGCTCGTCTGGGAGGACGACGAGGGGACCTACCACGTCGACGACGACGAGGACACGCTGTACAGCGGCGGGGACTTCACCGAAGCGGTCCAGACGGCACTCGACAGCCTCACCGATGGCCGAACCACGAAAGAGACCGTCGTCGTCACCTGTTCCGGGACGGCGACCCCGCCGGAGGGCGGCCACTGGGAGGACGACGACGCGGCGATCGACGTCCCCAGTAACACGATCCTCGACCTTCGGGGCACCATCTACGTGGACGATACGTCCACGACCGCGCTGCGAGCGCTCGACGCTGAGAACATCGAGATCCCCCGGCTGTCCGTCGAGGGCACCTGGTCGAGTCCGTTCTTCTTCCGGAGCGTCTCCAACCTCACAGTCGGCCACGTCGACCTCCGGGTCGACGAGGACGGCGAGGGAAGCGGGATCCGGATCGACGGCTTCGCCTACGGTCGCGGCGAGGACACGATCCGCTGTGAGGACATCCAGTTCGGCAGCGTTTACGTCGAGAACACGACCCACCACGCCTTCGAGACGTACGCGGTCGATCGCATTCAGGTCGGGCAGGTCATCGCGCGACGGACCTTCACCGGCGCCGGCGTGTTGCTCAACGACACGACGGACGCCACGGTCGGGGCGATCGTCGGCGAGGACATCGACTACCGCGAGGAGGAGGGCGAATCCGGAGGCTACGCCGCCTTCCGTGCCGCTAACGACGCCCACGACATCACCGTCGGGCAGGTCATCTGCCGTGGGGGTGCACGCGGGGTCTTCGGCGTCTCCGGCTCGCACAACATCACGATCGGCGAGGTAAACATCTCCGAGATGTTCGCCGGTGTCTTCATCGAGGACTGTCAGAACTTTACAATCAACGGCGGCGTGGTCAAGAACTGCGACTGGGAGGCCGTCCGCATCCACTCGCGAAACGACTTCGGCCACGAACCGAGCAATGGCGTCACGATCAGCAACCTCCGGACCTACGACGACCGACCGGAGGACGAACGCGAGCAGTCTTACGGCATCTACGTCTCCGGCGATCAGACGTCGAACGTCCGTATCCTCAACTGCGACGTCCGCGAGGGCGGAACCGAGCAGAACATCCGCGTCGACGCCGACGAGACGATCCTCCACAACAACCACGGCGGCGGTCTCGCGGTCGGGACCGTCACGCTCGAGGGCGGCGCCGATCCCGCCGCGACCGTCGAGGACGTCAGTCCGTTCGGCTATCAGCAGCCGTCGCTCCGGGCTGACCCCGTCGAGGCGTCGGGCGCGACGTTCGCGTACGATCACTACTTCGTCTGGAACGCCGACAGCGAGGCGTGGGATCTCCACTTCGAGTGGAAACACGACCCAGAGGAAGACGTCGACGTCCAGTACGTCGTCGACAACCCGCGAGCGAACCTCGGGACGGGCGACGCCGGACAGGAGACCGAACTGGTCGACGACCTCACGGAGGGGACCTACCGCGTGTCCTCGGAACTCAACGACGACGATATCGTGATGAGCGTCGACGACGAGGACGGACTCGCGGACGGTGCGAACGTCTACAACGAGACCGTCGGCGAGGCCGACGAACAACTGTGGGAAGTGACGGAACTCGAGGACGGTACCTACCGGATCGACGCGGCCGGTGGCGAGGACCTCGTGCTCGAGGCCGAGGACGGCGAGACGGGGACGGGAACGAACCTCGTGCTGGGCACGTGGGAGGATGCAGAGTACCAGCGATTCGAGGCCGTTCCGCGAAGCGACGTGGCCTACACGCTCGAGCCGGCACACGCCGACCTCGCGGTCGACGTCTGGGAGGTCGATCCAGATCCGGGTGCGGATCTGCGCCACTGGACGCCGTCCGGCAGTAACAACCAGCTGTTCACGTTCCGCGATCCGGCTGAGGACTGATCGAGTCCAGCCGCCATCGTGACCGTGGGTGTACCCCTCGGTCGTTTTCTGATCGGCCGGCTGTTTCTCTTTTGCTGTCGGTTACGCGTCCGAGTGACTCGAGAAAGCGATCACTTGACGGGACACGTCACGAGCGGTCGGTTTCGAGACCGGTCTCGAGACGGATCACCATCGTATCCGAAGCCGCTCAGTCCGGCCGGAACGGATCGAACGGGTCCCAGTCGAAGTAGAAGAACGAACTGATGATCGCCATCGCTGCGAGGAGGTGAATCGCGGCGAGGACGGTGATGACGAACGTCGCCGAATCGGTCTCGACGAACGCGACCGACGCGCCGAGAAACAGCAACAAGAGGACGCAGACGATCATGATCCCTTTCCAGAATTGCAGGTTCATAGTATCTCATAGGCACGTAAATCACATAAACGCTTGTGACGAATTCGGACCGCGAAGGGGGCACCGGGGTCCTCGAACGGGGCCGCGTCGAGCGATGCCGCCCGCCCGAAGCTATTTCGCGGTCGGTACGTATGTCGGCGTATGACCGAAGCGAACGAGCGTCCGGTTCGGATCGACGTCGCGGCCGATCGAGCGGGAGCGTGGACGATCGATCCGAACCTGTTCGGACGGTTCGCCGAGCACATCGGCGGCGCGATGTATCCGGGCGTGGTCGAGAACTACGTTACCAACGGCACGTTCGACGTGTGGAACGCCTCGAGCGACCGGGCGGGCGGTCCCTTCGCCGACGTCGAATCCCCCGAGGGCGTCGCCTATCCCTGGGAGCTCGCGACGGTCGCCGGCGACGTGCACCTCGAGCGGCCCGTCGGTGGTGTCCGCGGCCGGGACCACTGCGAGGAAGACGCGCTCGTCGAGGGTGTCGAGGTACCGGAGGGTCACCGACTCGAGCCGTCGGGGCCGGTCGAGTCGCGCTACCAGCGAGTCGACCTCGACGGCGAGGGCGAGGGCGGCGTCGGTCAGCGCCTCGCCCTCCCGGACCGCAGAGCGTCCTCGTTCGAGGTCGGTCTCTCCGTCCGAGGCGACGTCTCCGAGTGCGCCGTCGCCCTCGAGACGCCCGAAGGTGACGCGCTCGCACGCGAGCGCGTTCCCGTCTCGAACGGGTGGGTGCGCCACGAGGTCGCGCTGACGCTCGAGGCGGAGAGCCCAGAGCGGTACGCGGACCCCCGCTACGGGGTGGTGGTCTTGACGATCACGGCGGCCGGCGAGGGGACCCTCGACGTCGACTGGGTGACGCTCGTTCCGGGGGACGCCGTCGAGGGCAAGTTCAACCCGGAGACGGTGGACGCGCTTCGGCAGGCCGACGTGACGACCCTCCGGTGGCCGGGCGGCAACTACGCCAGCCAATATCGGTGGCGAAACGGCGTCGGACCGGTGTCCGAGCGCCCGGTCGTTCCGGTGGCCAACTGGGGCGGCCTCGACCAGAACTCCCTCGGGACGAACGAGTGGCTGCGCTTTTGTGACCTCGTGGACGCCGAACCCTACCTCACGGTCCCCGTCTGGTCGGCCGCGGGTCCCGAGGAAGCCGCCGCGTGGGTCGAGTACGTCAACGGCGACACGGACACCGAGTACGGGGCGCTGCGGGCCGAACACGGCTACGAGGAGCCCTGGGACGTCACCTACTGGGGCGTCGGCAACGAGGTCTGGGGCCACTGGCAGATCGGCCGCACCGACGCCGACGACTACGCCGAACGCTACCGCGAGTACCGCGAGGCGATGTGCGCGGTCGATCCCGAGATCGAGGTCGACGCCTGCGGGATCGACCCCTGGTTCACGCACGTCCACGACGGCACCTGCGAGGGCGTCACGCTCCCCGCCGAGGGCGGCGAACCGCCGGTCTGGAACGAGCGCCTCTTCGAGGGGGCCGCCGAGGCGATCGACGGCCTCGACGTCCACCGCTACACCGAGGGGATCAGCTCCCACACGAGCGAACCGGGCGCACGGGAGGCGTGGCTCGAGGCGAACGACGAGACGCCGCTTGGCTACGTCGAGTGCCTGATCAACGACCCCGCTTCCTGGGACGACATGTTCGACGAGGTGCGCGCGCTCGCGGCCAACCACGGCGTCGAGGACCTCCGGCTCACCTTCGGCGAGTGGGGGCTACGGGCGAACGCGATCGAGGAGGGATGGCCGCTCGCGGCCCGCGGAACGATGGCCCACGCCGTCTTCGCGGCCCGCGCACTCTGCTCACTCTTGCGCAACGGCGAAGACGTCGACCTCGCCCACTGGACGGATTTCTCGGGGTACGTCCACCCCTCCCCCCGCGGCGGGTCGGCCGACCACCTCGGCGCTCGTTTCTTCGCGATGGTCGCGGGTGCAATGGACGAAACCGACGAGGAGTGGTACCTCCTCGAGACCGCCGTGTCGGGGAGCCCGATCCGCGAGCGGCCGGCGACCGGCGTCTCGATCCCCGAGGGGGAGCTCCCCCTGATCGACGCGGTGACGGTCGGGACGGACGGGCCGGATCCGCAGCTAGTGACGGTCCTCGCGAACGGATCGCTCGAGCAGGCGGCGACGGTCGCGATCGAGTTCCAGGACGGCGTCGAGGTGCAGGCGCTCGAGGGTCGCCTCTACGCCGCCGCGGACGGCGATCCGTTCGTGCGGGGCGGTGAGGGTGAGAGCTACGAAATCGAGACGATCGAGACCGGCGACGGCTCTGCCCTCGAGGTCGCGATGCCGCCGGCGTCGGTAGCGGTTCTCGAGCGGACGCCGTCGAAGTAAGAGTAAGCGGGGAGAGGGACGATAACGCGAAGGAGGGACCCGCTCAGTCCTCGAGCGCGATCGTGACGCCGCGTTCGGTCCGGAGTTCCACGGGACCGAACAGGCCAGAGCGGCGCTGGCCCTCGTAGGCGTAGCGCGTCGGCGTCTCGGCCGCGAAGTGGTTCGCGATCGTGTTCGCGACCCGCACCTCGAGAGAGAGGTCGTCCAGCGGTTCCCCGTCGGCGTCGGTCGCCGCGTCGGTCAGGTCGACATCGTACGGTTCCGAGAAGACCGTGCCGACGCGCTCGCCGTCGGCGAGGACGGCTGCGGAGACGCCGACATCGCCGAGGTCGAGGACGAGGCGGTCGCCAGCCTCGAGATCGAGGTCGAGATCGGAAACCGCGAGCGTCCGCCGGTAGACGCCGATTCCCGAGTACTCCTGCAGGCCGAGATCGCACCAGTCGCCGGTCGCGACTTCGACGGGGGCCGTCTCGAACTCGACGGGACCGTCCCACCGCGCGCCGCCGGGGGCGCCGGCGGCCTCGCTGCGGACGATCACGGTCGCCGGCCCCTCGAGGGGAGTCTCGAGGTCGACGTGGTCGTCGCTCACGTCGCGTTCCTCGCCGTCGATCCAGACGCGCAGGTCGCCCGCGACCGGGAGCGAGAAGCCGGTCGCGCCGACCGGCGCCTCGAAGCGGAACCAGTCGACGCGCTCGGAGAGCCACGGGAAGGCGTCGAACGCGAGGGCGGGTTCGGTTTCGCCCTCGCTCTCGCCCTCACCGTCCTCGTGGAACCAGCGAAGCCGCGGCACGTACGACATGTCTCGCTCGCGGGCGGTCGCCGGCAGCGGCTCGAAGACGACGTGCGTCTGGGTCTCGGGTTCGACTACGATCTGTACCTGTACCGGCGTCGACCCGGCCGGGAGGTCGACCTCGAGTGTCCCGGGTTCGTCGGCTGCGACGGGAACGCGCTCGCCGTCGACCAGGAGGGCGTCGATGCCGGCGCCGTGGTGGCAGGCGACGCGCTCGCCGGTCCCGGAAACGGTGGTCCAGAAGTGGGTCGGCTCGTCCCCGGCGACGAGGAAGTCGTCGCTCAGCACGCCGTTGAACCCGTGGTCGTCGGGGTGGGTGCCCGGTTTACCGATCTCGGTCGAGAACTCGTAGGGCTCCCAGCCGTCGACCGATTCGGGCGGCGTCGCTACCGTGTCGGGGTCCGCCTCGCCAGTTCGACTCCAGAAGTAGGGACCGTAGGTGACTCGAGTGGATTCCCAGCCGTCGCTCGACTCGGAACCGGCCGCCGACTCGTGCCATCCCGCTTCGAGGCCGTCGGTCCGTTCGCCGGAGCCTGCGTGTTCCGACCGGTGCTCGAACTCCTTGACCTCGGCGCCGATCGAGTCCTCGCTCGCGGGGTAGCGGACGTCGCCCCACCGATTGTCGAGCGTCGGTTCGAGTTCGAACGTCCAGCCGTCCTCGAGTGCCACGGGATCGGGGACGTCGACGGACTCGCTCTCGGCTGCGCGGACCTCACTCCCGACGTCGACGGTCGCCTCGTGGGTTCCCGACTCAGCCGCGTAGCCGGAGACGCGGATCCCGTCGTCAGTTTCGAGGCCCGCGATCGCCTCGAGTGTCGTCTCGGTGACGCTCGCGCCGATCGCACTCCCGCCGTCGAATCCGAGCACGTGGAACTCGTGGGGCGCGAACTCGAGTTCGAGCGTCGTGTACTCGCCTTGCTGGTCGAAGGCGTAGATCGGTTCGACCGTCCCACTCTGCACGTCCCATCGCTCCGGACGACCGGCCGCCCGGAGGTCGATCTCGAGCGTCCGCGCCTCGTCACAGGTGTTCAACAGGAGGTAGATGTCCTGATCGTCGACCCGCTGGTGGATGTGGTAGACGTCGTCGGGGGCGTGGACGTCGCGGTCGACGTACCGGTCGAGGACGGACGCGAGGCCGTCGACCTCGTCGGCGAGGATGGCGACGCCGTCGCCGCGTTCGGAGACGATCTGCTCGTCGGATCCGGACCCGTCTCGCCACCGCTCGAGCCCGTCGCCGAAGATCCGCTCGAGCAGCGCCTCGAGGCGCTCGTCGTCCGCGCCGGCTTCGACCGTCGCCGTCGGGAGTCGACCGATCGAGAGCACTGTCCCGCCATCGTCGACGAGGTCGGCCGCGGTCTCGAGGACGTCCCGTCGGACGGTGCTCACGGGCCCGAGGACGAGGACGTCGGTCGTCCGGCCGGCGACGGCGAGCTGACCGTTCGCGACGTGGCCGTCCCGCAGCGTCTCGCGATCGACGAACAGCAGGTCGCCGACGCCGGTGTAGAGGTCCTCGGCGATCTCTCGCGTGCGCTCGTCGATCTCGGTAGCCTCGTCCTCGAGTTCGGGCTGGTGGTGGCCGCCCGGGCCGTCGACCTCGATGTCGCCGCCGGCCAGTCGGTGGGCCTGGACGGACGTGATCGGGTAGACCATTGCGAGGTCGACGACCGTCTCGCCCTGGCTACAGAGGTACATGAGCCGGGTGACGGCGTCGTTGAACGCGTCCATCTGCTCCCAGTAGGGCTGGCGGAAGTGGGTGTCCGGCGGCGCGTGTTCGTACCAACCGCCGAGGGTCGCGTAGTAGAGGCCGTGTTTGTTGTAATGGTCGAGGCCGTAGCAGGCGTTCTCCGCGATCGCCGCGAAGTGGAGGTCGAGCGGGAACCCCCAGCCGGTCGTGTGGAGCAACTCGCCCCAGACGCGGTCCCGGTCGTAACAGGCCGCGATCGACGACGCCAGTTTCCCGTCGAAGAAGTTGCGCGTGCCGACGCCCTCGAAGGCGCCGCCGTCGTCGTAGCCCGGCTCCTGGAACCACCGCATCGTCCGCATGTAGTCGCCGTACTCGGTCGCGTGCTCCGTGAGATCGTTTCGACCCCAGTTGTCGTGGGCGAACCGCAACCCTCTGCGCTCGTGCCACTCGTGGAGGGGTCGGAACCAGTTCTCCTCGAGCACCGTCACGACCACGTCGTAGTAACGCGTCCGGACGGCGCGCGTTTCGGGCCCGCAGTCCTCGAACAGCGCGATCAGCTTCGATTCGGGGTCCTCGCCCCACTCGGCCCGGTAGCGGTCGACGACGCGCTCGTCGCAGGGGATCGTTCCCTGCAGGATGTAGAGTTCGTCCTGAAAGGTGCCGACGATGGGATCGCCGAGGTCGTCACCGAACCGCTTGACGTACTCGCCGTAGTGGAGTTCGAGGATGCGGTCGACGACGTCTCGAGTCGTCCGACACAGCCCCTCGGGACGGTAGCCGATGGCGGCGACGTGGTACGTTTCGGCCTCGGAGTTCGCGTCGGCGTTCGGTGCGGTCCACTCGAACCCGCCCTCCGCGACCTCCTCGCCGCACTCATAGCCGGATTCGGCCTCGAGGTCGATTGCGTTCTCGAGGTCGAGTCGCTCGTCGTCGGCGGATCGGTCACTGTCGTCGGCCGCGACCGGATACGCCGCGATCGACAGCGGCGTGAACGACTCGGGGAACTCGAGTGCGGCCGTCTCGCCGGCCTCGACGTCCGCGGAGACGCGGTCGAGGACGTGGCCCTGGAACTCGGGGTGATCGTCGATCTCGTCCTCGACGTGGTTCTGCCAGTAGCGCTTCCACTGGGGTGGGCTGTGGTGGTAGGTCAGGTCGTGGATCCACAGCGCCATGCCCAGCCGGTCGCACTCGGCGACCGTGTGGGCCATGTACTCCCACCACTCCTCGGAGAAGTACGGTGTCTGGGGCCCCTCGGGGGAGCCGTGGGGGTACTTCTGTTCGAAGCAGACCGCCTCGACGCCCTTCTCTTTGAGGGTCTCGAGCTGTTCGGTGATCCGGTCCTCGCTCAGTTCGTCGCCGTCCCACCACCAGAACGGGACGTTGCCGTACTCGGTCGCCGGCGGGGATCGAAAGCCGGCGCGGAGCGTGCTCGGCTCTCGATCGTGCTCTGTCGCCATGCCCACCATCGGGTGACGGGGATACTTAGAGATACCTGATGTGGTGGCGTTCTCCGGTTCGTTCGTGGCCCCGCCATCTCGGCGACGACCTCCGCTCCCGTCCATTTCCGCCCGTCACTCCGAGGGCTCCGCTGAAGCCACCTCGGGATCGTCCCGCCCCTCGTAACTCTCCGTGACTCTCGTCGCCACGAGCACCGTCGCAACGATCGAGACGGTGCTGATGACGACGAACGACGTCGGATAGTCGGTGAGCGTCGCCAGCGCACCCACCACGAGCGGCCCGACGACGCCGCCCGCGCCACGGGCGGTCGACCGGAGGCCGATCAGCTCAGATTCGCGCTCGAGCGGCGCGACGTCGCTGATGAAGGCGATCGTCCCGATCGTCAGCGCCGAGAAGGTGACCGCGTGGACGACGAACGCGAGCGCGCTGAGCCCGAGTCGAGCGGAGAACGCGGTTGGAATCGTCGCTCCGACGAGCAAGAGTGCTTGCCCGGCCGCGCCGCCGATCCCGAGAACGATGAGGTGCTTGCGACCGATGGCATCGGACAGGCGGCCGAAGCCGTACATCGCGACCGTCCGGATCGTCGGGCTGACCGCGAGGACGGCGCCCATCAGGAACTCGGTGAGCCCGACAGTCTGGGTGAGATAGACCGGGATCACCGCCGACACGCCCTTCTGGGTCATGTTTCGCAGGAAGAGCCCGACGTAGAGCCAGCCGAGGCCGTGGCCGTCCGGGAAGCCGCTGCGAACCGATCGCGGCGCGAAGCGCCGCCGGAACTCCCCGCGGAAGCGTTCTATCGTCGCCGGCTCGTCGGGGGCCGGCGTCGGATCCGTGATCAGTAGTGCCAGCGCCGTCGAGACGAGTCCGACGACGACGATGACGAGGTAGAGCTGGTTCGGGAAGAGCAACCCCAGCAGGTAGCCGACGAGCAGCTGGCCGACGATGTCGCCGACCGACTCCGCGCTGGTGTAGAAGCCGATCGCTCGCCCGCGGCCGTGGGTTCCGCCCGATTCGCTGACGATCGTCAACATCGTCGACTGAAAGCCCGCGACGAACACGGCGAACAGTCCGCGGGAGGCGATCTCGAGCCACACCGGGTTCGCCACGGTCAGCGGGGCGATGGCGAGCACCGTTCCAAGGGAGGTTCCCACGACGACGGCTTTTCGGCGACCGGTGATGTCCGCGATCGCACCCCAGACCGGAGCGAACACCAGCAGTCCGAGCGAGAAGACGGCGAAGGCCAGCGAGACGAGAAACGGCGACCCCTCGAGGCCAATGTAGTAGGCGACCGACGTCCCGAACAGGGCCCCCGCAGTGATGTGGCTGATCGCGATAACGACCAGCACTGCGAGTTGACGTCTCCGCGCGGCCGGATCGAGGGTCGCGGTCACGCGGACCGATCACCGGCTGGGCGCCGACGGGAATCGCCCGTCTCGATTGCTCGAGTGGCGACTGGGTCGATTAGCCGTTGGACGTGCTCGCCGAGCACCGTCTCCACCTGCCGTCGATGCTGCGCGAGACTGCTGGAGCTGGCGACGGATTTCGGGGACTGCGGCGGTGTACTACTCGAGATCGAAACAGTCCGACTCGAGTCGTTCGGATTCGGGCCCGGAGTCGAGTCCGAGCGCACCCGTTTCGTGCGGCGTCCGCCGTCAGCCAATCGTAACACACCTCGATAGCGACGAGTGGGGCGACCGGAGCGTCCGATGGCAGACGTGTGCAACCGACGGGGGACGGTCGGCGAGTCTGTATCCCTCGACGTCCATTTCGTTGGAGGAGTTGGTGGTACATCGTATCAAGATTACGGTGTCCGCGGCTAATCGAGGGCGTACGCCTCGAGGATTGATCACCGAAACCGATACCGACCCCGCTCGCCGGGATGCGAGCGGTTAACTATCTTGCTCGAGACGAACTATCTACAACGTCAATGACAGACATGGACACGGACACGATACCGCAAGGACCGAAAGCAGGCCGCAACTGGCCCGCCGAGTGGGCGGAGTACGACGACCCGAACACCGGTGCGCGCGTCACCCGGCTGACGAGCTATCCCGGCGCGGACGATTACCACCTGTACTTCACCGAGGACGGCTGGTACGACGACGGACGGCGACTCCTGTTTCGGTCGGACCGCAGCGACAGCCGCCAGCTGTACTCGATCGACCTCGAGTCCGGCCTGATCACGCAGGTGACGGATCTCGAGGGGTTCGAGGGCGGGACCTCGATCCACCACGAGACGTCGGACGCGTACTTCTGGGTCGACGGTCGGCTCGTCCGCTTCGACCTCGATCGACTGCGGGTGACCGACGTCATCTACGAGGCGCCGGAGGGGTACAACCGCGGGTCGATGGACGTCAACGCCGACGGGAGCGTCGTCTACGCGGCGATCACCGAGGACGTCGACCTGCCCGGCGAGGAGCAGTGGATGGACGAGATGATGGCGGCCGAACCCCACATTCAGATCTTCGCGATTCCGACCGACGGGAGCGATGGCGATCGTGAGCCGGAGCTGATCCACGAGGAAGAGCGGTGGGCGAGCAGCCACGTCAACGCCTCGCCGACGGACCCAGGGATCTTCATCTTCTGCCAGGAGGGGCCGTGGGACGGCGTCGACCACCGGATCTGGGTGGCCGACGCAGAGACCGGCGAGACCTGGAAGATCCGCGAGGTACCCGAGGAGGGCGGCGTCGGTCACGAGTACTGGATGGCCGACGGCGAACGGATCGGCTACCACGGGTCGCTGCGCGATCCGCAGGGTCGCGACCGGGTCGACGACCCCGAACCGTTCATCGGGAGCGCACGCTACGACGACACCGACCATCGCGAAACCGACCTGCCCGACGAGGTGTACGCGCTGACCCACACCCACGCCAACTCACCCGAGTTGCTCGTCTGTGACGGCTCTTTCACCGGCGTGGCCCACAACCTGCTCTACCGGTGGGACGAGGAGAGCGAATCCTACGAGGGCCCGCGCAGCCTCGCGACCGTCGACTGGAGACCCGAGAGTCCACACCCTCACTCGCGGTTCAGTCCCGACGGCTCGCAGGTCCTGTTCGATTCGAACCGGTACGACGGCTCGAGCAACCTCTACCTCGTCGACGTCCCGCCGTTCGAGGACCTCCCCGAGTACGAGACGGACTGATCTGCAGGCTCCCGAACACATAACTCGGACCGGTTCGTCTCCGGAGTTATGTCGTCCGATCGGCCGAACGTCCTCGTCGTGATGACCGACCAGCAGCGCTTCGATACGATCGGTGCGCTGGGGAACTCACAGATCCATACGCCAAATCTCGACCGGATCGCCGACAGTGGTGTCTCCTTCACGAACGCCTACACTCCGGCGCCGATCTGCGTCCCGGCCCGCCACAGCATCCGGACCGGGTGCGAACCGATCCGGACGGGCTACCTCGGCAACGACAAGCGCGACGGGGCGCACCTCGAGGACCGCTGCGGACCGTTCCTCGCGCGGGCGATGGGGAACCGGGGATACCGCACGTTCGGCGTCGGCAAGTTCCACACGACGCCGTACGACCTCGAGCTGGGCTACGACGTCCACCTGCGCCGAGAGGTCTACGAAGAGGACACCGGGAACGAGCTCTCGACGGCCCTCGGTCGGAAAGACGCCGTGCACCTCCTGCCCCAGACGAATCAGCTCCCCGCGGACGAGACGTTCGCCTCCTGGGTCGCCGATCGAACCGTCGAGCAGCTCCGCGAGGACGACGACCGCCCCTTCTTCGGGATGGCCTCGTTCATGTGGCCACACCTGCCGTTCGCCCCGCCCGAACCGTACGACCGGATGTACAATCCCGATCTGCTGGCGAACCCGGTTCGAGAGGACCGCGACCTCGATCACATGGACGAGATGATCCCGAAGAACAACCGGAGCTTCTGGAACGAGCGCGAGGACGCGATCTCCGACCCGACGGCGCGAACCATCAGGGCCCACTACTACGGGATGATCACTCACGTCGACCGCCAGATCGGTCGCATTCTCGACGCCCTCGAAGCCGCGGACGAACTCGAGAACACGGTGCTCTGCTTCGTCTCCGATCACGGCGAGTTGCTGGGCGACCACCACGGCTGGCAGAAGACGGCAGCCTTCGAGGCGTCCGTCCGCGTGCCCTTCCTGCTGTCCTGGCCGGGTCGTCTCCCCGCGGGGGAGACGAACGACGAGCTCGTCTCGCTGCTCGACCTGTTCGGCGTCGCGACCACCGCAGCCGGCGACCCCGACTATCGCGACGGTATCGACCTCGTCGGGATGGTGGCGGGCGACGCCGAGCCCCGCCAGCGGCTGTTCGCCTACCACGAGCAGCCCTCGATGCCGCCGAACTTCACGATGATGGTCCGGGAAGGCGACTGGAAGTACGTCTACATGGCCAACGGCGGCCGCGAGCAGCTGTTCGACGTCGCGACCGATCCCGACGAGACGACCCAGTTGCGAGAGGATCGCCCCGAGGTCGCCGCGCGACTTCGTAATGCGGCCGTCGAGCACCTGCAGGAGCGAGAGTTTCGCGAGGCCCTCGGGAACGACTCGCTCGCGGCGTCCCCCTTCAGACGCCTCGACGGCGTGCGCGGTGGCGACTACCCCGACCATCCGGGAGACCTCCTCCCGGAATCGTCCGACGAGGAGTAAGCGTTGGGCCGTCTGGGGGCGGTTTCTCGGAACTCGCCGTTCGTAGCCGAGGCGAACTGTTCGGTCGGCGACGACGACGCCTCCACTCGAAGCGTTCATAGTGCGTGCGTGTCTCGTTCGAGCCATGCCACCAACCCACAGTCAGGCGTTCGCCGATCGACTCGAGCCCGCGCCGACCGACGGCGGCTTCGCGATGGACGACTACTGGATCTGGGGGTCGTCGGTCGTTCCCGGCGAGGACGGCCAGTACCACATGTTCTCCTCCCGGTGGTCCAAGGACGTGCCGTTCTCGCCGGGGTGGACCACGAACTCGTCCATCGTGCGGGCGACCTCGCCGACACCGGAGGGACCCTACGAGTTCGCCGACGTCGTCGTTTCACCCGGTGAAGAGGGAGACTGGGACCGCATGTCGCACAATCCCTCGATCGTCCGCGTCGAGGAAGACGGCGACGTCACCTACCTGCTCTACTACTACGGCTGTGCCTACGACGGTCCGCGTCCCGGCCCCGAAGGCCCTTACAGCGCGGAACGGACCGGCTGTTCGGTCGGTCTCGCGAGCGCCCCCTCGCCGACGGGCCCCTGGGAAAAGCACGGCATCGTCATCCCCGACGAGACGAACGCGGTGCCGGTCGTCCGCGAAGACGGCGGTGCGAAGGTGTTCGTCCGCGACGGCAACTTCGAGATGAGCGTCTACGAAGCCGACCACTGGTCGGACACCGATGGCTACCGCCTCGTCGAGAAGAACGTGTTACGGCCGCTCGAGGACCACGCAGTCTGGTACTCGAAGCCCGACGAGCGCTACCACGCCGTCGTCAAGGATATGCAGGCCCACCACACGAGCCACGAGGGATACGTCGACAGCTACGGCGGTTTCCACGCGACCTCGCCTGACGGCGTCGAGTGGACCGTCAGCGACCCGCCGGAGGCCTACCCCCACCGGACGACTGGCGACCGCGAACTCGTCCTCGTGTACGACGACGGCAGCGAGCGGACGTTCGCCAACTTAGAGCGCGCACAGGTGCTCGTCGAGGACGGCGTCGCGACTCACCTGTTCTTCGCGATCCTCGAGTACCGCGAGGAGGAGTTGGCGTCGGTCGACGGGCCGGCGGATCTGCCCGCTCATCCGCCGTGGCCGGCGGATACGTACAGCATCTGCGTGCCGCTTCGACCCGACGAGTGAGGACGGAGTTCCGTTCTCGACTGGACGATGTCCATGTGGGAGCGATTGCGGCATATTCTGACCGGTAGGGGCGGCGTCTTGGAGAGAACTTCGTGAGTGGAGTCGATGTCGTCAGAAGACGACGGATCTATTCCGATAAAGAATGTCGATCGGGAATTTCCTATTCCAATATCTTTATTGAGGGCGTTATTGTCTCCCATGCCATGGGTACACAGGACCCACCAACTACCGGACCACAGACAGCCACTGAAGAGGGACTGAAGTTAACACGGCGAACGGCGCTCGCACTGCTCGGTGTCGGCAGTATCGGTGCAGCGATGACCGGTTCGAGTGCGGCCGACCACGGTGATGGAAGCGACGAGGTTCGCCCGTGGAATCAGAACGTTAACGCGAACGATCACGATCTGTTCGATCTCCACTCGATCGACGTCGAGCACGTCTTCACAGCTGCTCGTGATGCGGACGTCATCGTCTGGAAGGACGAAGCGGGAACGTTCCACGCGGACAGTCGCGACGGTCACGTCGAGAGCGGCGAAGGCGTGATGGAGGTGACGCAAGCGGCCGTCGACAGTCTCACTGAGGGCCGCACGACGAAGGAAAAAGTCCTCGTCGTCTCCTCTGGAACAGTGTCGAACGAGCCCGACGAACGGAAGACGATCGAACTGCCGAGTCATACCGTCCTCGACGTTCCGGCGACGATCGACGTCGAATACGAGCCCGGCGAGCACTCGAACGACGTCGTGGTCCGGGCTCAAAACGTCGAAAATATCGAGATTCCACGGTTGAACGTCCGAGGCGGCCCGTGGATGGCGATTCGTGTCCTGAGTTGTTCGAACGTCAAACTCGGTCACATCGACGTCCGATTCGCAGCGGATTCGAACGCCAACGACGCAATCAGGATCGACGATCGAGCGGCGGCCGGTCGTACGACTGACGTCCAACTCAATTCCGCATACATCGAGAACGGAACCCAGCACTCCGTCGAAACGTACGGCGTCGATCGCGTACAGATCGGTCAGGTTCTCGTCGACGGCGTCGAGGGCTGTGCCGTGATCCTGAACGATACGCGCGATGCGACAGTCAACAGCGTCATTGGACACAACCCTGAGTCGACGACGCGTTACGCGACGTTCCGGTGTGCGAACGGGTGTCGAAACGTCTCGGTCGGACAGGTCGTCAGCCGGGACGCTCCGCGTGGTATCCACATCACGACCGATTCGAACGACGTCACGATCGGCGAAGTGAACATCGTCGGCGCACGCAATCGCGGCATCGCCGTCGATGGCGTCGAAAACGTCACCATTCAGGGTGGTCTCGTGAAGAACGTCGACGAGGAAGGATTCATCTCGTACGGAGACTGCATCTCCGTGAGCAACCTTCGGATCGTCGACGATCGTCCAGCAAACGAACGCACGCAGACACACGCCATTCAGTTCACGGGAACTAACGGACGTATCGTCAACAACGACGTTCGTGACGGCGGCACCGAGGACCTCATTCACGTCGACTCACCGACGACCGTCGTGAGTGGGAACGTCGGCGATGGGGTCGCATCCGGGACCACGACGCTCGAGTCCAGTGCGGATCCCGCTGCCCGTATCGAGGGAGTCGCTGACCATCACGCGGCGACGCTCGAGTTGCGTGCGAGTGCAGCGACGGATTCGGCGGCTGCGTTCGCGTGGGACCACTACTTCGAGTACACCGGTCAAGAGTGGGAGCTGGTCATCGAATGGAGGACTGATCCGGGCGAGGACCTCGAACTCGACTACATTGTCGATCAACCGCAGGCGAACATCAGTTAGGAGGTGCGTAGAACAAGCACCACAACATGACACCAGGTATGAATTTTCTGTGACACCCTCGGGACTCTTTCATCCGCGAACATTGACGTAAGTGGACAGGCGTGTCGGAGATCATACCATTGTTCCAGCGACTGTCACGATAGCTCGAAAGTACGTTCCAGTAGAATTATTATGTGGGTTCTTGATTGTCGTGGTATGGCACCCCCTAGCTTACCAGACGGTGGAGAGGACGGTCCGGACGGCGGACTGACACTAACCCGACGAACGGCACTGGCGTTACTCGGCGTCGGAAGTGTCGGCGCTGCGATGGCGGGCTCGGCGAGCGCCGATCACGGCGATACCCGAAATTCGTCGACACGGAAGTGGAACCAGCACGTCGACGCGCAGGGACACGATCTGTCGAATTTGCACGCGCTCGAGGTCGACCACGTCCAGACGGCCGCTCGAGACGCCGACGCGATCGTCTGGCAGGACGAGGACGGCGCGTATCACGCGGACGATCGCGACGAGACGCTGTACAGCGGCGACGAGTTCACTGACGCCGTCCAGTCGGCACTGGACAGTTTGACCGACGGCCGCACCACGAAGGAGAAAGTCGTCGTCGCCTGCTCGGGGACGATGGGCCCCCACGAGTGGGACGGCGACGTGCTGGCGATCGATATCCCGAGTTACACCATCCTCGACTTCCGGGGGACGATCCACGTCGAGGACGAGGACGAGGCGCTGATCAGACCGCTTCGAGCACTGAACGCCGAGGAGATCGAAATCCCGCGCGTCCAGATCGTCGGGAACCCGCGGTCGGCGTTCTGGTTCCGGAACGTCTGGAACGTCACGTTCGGGCACATCGACGTCCGGATGCCAGAGGAGAGTTACATCGATTCGATCGGTGGTGGCGTCCGCATCGACGGGTTCGCCGACGGCCGAGGCGACGACGCGGTCCGGTGTACGGACATTCAGGTCGACAGCGCCTACTTCGAGAACGTCGCCGGTCACGCCTTCGAGACCTACTCGGTCGACCGCATCCAGATTGGCCAGGTCATCGCCAACGGGACGGCGAGCGGGTGCGGCGTGTTGCTCAACGATACGCAGGACGCCACCGTCGGCGAGGTCGTCGGCAAGGACATCGACGTCGGCGGCGGCTACGCCGCGTTCCGCCTCGCGAACGGCTGTTCGGACGTCACCTGTGGACAGGTCGTCGCCCGCAACTGCGCTCGCGGCGTGTTCACCGTCTCCGAGTCCTCGAACGCGACGGTAAACAGCGTCAACATCGACGGGACGACCTCCCACGGTATCCTGATCCAGGACGGCGAGAACGTCTCGATCAACGGCGGCGTCGTCAAGAACACCGGCGACGAAGGCGTTCGAATCGACTCCCGCTCCTCGGACCAGCACCGACCCGCCCAGGGGGTCTCCGTCTCGAACCTTCGAATCGTCGACGAACGCGAGGAACCCGAGATGCCCTACGGCATCAACGTGACCGAGGGGCCACGCGACGGCCCGGACACGAGCAACGTTCGGCTCGTCAACAACGACGTCCGCGACAGCGGCGTCGACGGGGGCATCAACGTCGAACCCACGAGTACCATCGTTCGTGACAACGTCGGCGACGGGATCGCCTCGGGAACGGTTACCCTCGAGTCGGGCGACTCTCCCGCCGCCACCGTCGAGGACGTGGCGGGCGACGGCGGTGCCTCCCTCGAGTTGCGCGCGACCGTGGTCGAGACGCCGGACGCCGCCTTCTCCTACGAACATCGCTTCGAGTACAACGGCAGCGGCTGGGATCTCGTCCTCGAGTGGGGGACCGACCCCGGCGAGGATCTCGAGGTCGACTACATCGTCGACCAGCCCCAGGCGCTCATCGGTCGCGAGGAGAGCGCGGACGACGGCGAGGATGAAGACGAAGGCGAAGAGGTTCCGGAGTTCGACCACGACTCGAGCCCAGGCATCGTCGACTCGTTCGAGGCCGGCGAACTCGACGGATCCTACGAGGGTGCCACCGGTTCCTACGAAGTGACCGACGCGGAGCCGGTCGCCCACGGAGAGTACAGTCTGAAGTCCACCGTCGACGGACCCGAAGGTGAGCGGATCATGTCCTTCGATGGATTGGATCGGTATCCGGCGGCCGGGACGACCTTCTCTGCCAAGGTTGGAATCCAGTCGACCGAAACCGGAAACGCCGGGTTCGCCTGGGGCGCGTGGGACCTAGACAATTACTACTTCGCTCGCCTGTGGCGAAGCGGCGAGGACGACTTCCGATTCCAGATCTACAACTTCCACACCGGGGAAGAACTCGTTGGAGACTCGCAGGGCGCACTCGAGGCGAACGTGTTCTACGAGATCGTCGTCGACTGGGCCGCCGACGGCACCGAGATGACCGTGACGCTCAACGACCCCGATGGGGAACAGCTGGCACAACACACGGTCACCGGTCTCGATCCGGATGTCACCGGTGGCGGTGTCGGCACTCGCGGTTCGGGATTGCTCGACGAGATCCAGATCCTCGAGTAACGACTCGATCACCGATCGGCGCGGCTATTTTTCCAACGGGTACTGACCGCGGAGACACGAGTCGCTGACCGTTCCGTTCGACGGACCCGACCTCCACGAACCCGGTGGACCGCTCGGTCTCGAGCCAGTCGTGGACGACACCCCAGGCAATGCGATTCTGAGGCGGCCGCGGACAACTGTCGCCGTTCCGTTTCTCCCTCGCTCACCGCGGCCGACGTCGTCTCAGGCGCTGGTCGTGTCGATCACGACCCGTCCGACTCGTTCGTCACCCTCGAGCACGAGGTCGACACCGTCTTGAATCTCCTCGAGCGTAATCTCGTGGGTGATCGACGGCGAAACGTCGACCGCCTCGGTCTCGAGCAGGCGAACGATGTCCTGGAGTTCCGAACGCAGGTGGTCGCCGACGACGCGCAGTTGGCCCTCCCGAACGTCGCCGAATCCCACGGCGATGTCCTCGGTCTGGATGCCGACGCTCACGACGGTTCCCGACTCGTAGCCGTTCCGGCCGTCGATCGCCTCGATCGCTCCCTCCATCGCGACCGCCGATCCGGAACACTCGATGGCCGAGTCGGCGGCCCAGCCGTCAGTTTCCGCCAGGATACGCTCCTGAACGTCGTCGCGTTCGGGATTGAGCGTCACGTCGGCGCCGTACTCGGCGGCAGCCTCGAGCTGATGGTCGTCGAGATCGACGGCGATCACCGTGGCCGCGCCGACGTGGTCGGCCCAGAGAACCGCGTGAAGGCCGACGCCGCCGGCACCGAAGACGACGACCGCGTCACCGGGGCTGACCTCGGCCCGTTGGACGGCGTGATAGCCGGTCGCGACGGCGCAACCGGCGATCGAACCCACGCCGAAGGGTATTCCGTCGGGAAGCGCGACGAGTGCACGCTCGGGAACTGCGATGTACTCCGCGAAGGTGCCGTCGACGTGGTGGCCGATCGATTCCCGATTTCGACACTGGTTGTCGTGACCGCTCGAGCAGGGACGACAGGTCCCACACGAACGGATGTAGTGAATCGCGACCCGATCGCCGACCGAGACCGACTCGACGCTTTCGCCAACCGCTTCGACGACGCCGGCACCCTCGTGGCCGAGCGTGATGGGGTCGGTCGCGGGATCGGTCTTCCCCGTGAGGTAATTGACGTCGCTGCCACAGAGGCTCGCGGCGCGGAGATCGACGAGCACCTCGTCGGCTGCGACCGTCGGCTCCGGGACGTCTTCGACGCGCAAGTCGTCTTCGCCGTGGTATCTCGCTGCTCGCATATGGTCCGGTGGTCGGCTGACACCCTTAGTGGTTGCGTTCGGGCCCACTACTCGAGTACGAGTCTGTACTCGGATCCAGCACACGCCTCGAACGCGACGACGCCGTCTTCGGGCCGATCGAACGCGATCGCGTCGCCGTTCTCGAGGACGGTGTCGACGGGTGTGTCAGTTCGGACCCGGACCTGTCTCTCGCCGTCGCGACTCGCACGAACGGTCGCCGACTCGAGTCCCCCCTCGGTCCACGAGAGGTCGACCTCGAGACCGCCGCGGGCGCGCAGCCCTTCGACGCTGCCGTCTGGCCAGGCGTCGGGGAGCGCCGGGAGGAGGTGGACCTCGTCGGCGTGGCTCTGCAGGAGCATCTCGGCGATGCCCGCACAGCCACCGAAGTTGCCGTCGATCTGGAACGGCGGGTGGGCGTCGAAGAGGTTGTCGTAGGTCGAATCGGTGAACAGGGTGCGGACGAAGTCGTACGCTCGCTCGCCGTCCTCGAGTCTGGCGAACAGGCTGATGATCCACGCGCAACTCCAGCCGGTGTGGCCGCCGCCGTGCTCGAGTCGGCGCTCGAGGGTCGTTCGCGCCGCCGCAGCCAACTCGGGCGTCTCTCGAGGCGAGATCTGGTCCGCCGGATAGCAGCCGAAGAGGTGGGAGACGTGACGGTGGCCCGGATTCACCTCCTCGTAGTCCTCGAGCCACTCCTGAATCTGGCCGTGTTCGCCGATCTGTATCGGTGGGAGCTGTTCGAGGGCGTCCTCGAGGTCGTCGGCGAAGTCCCGATCACGCTCTAAGGTGTCGGCGGCCTCGAGACAGTGGGAGAACAGGTCGGTGAGCAGCTGGATATCCATCGTCGGCATGACGCAGGTCGTCGCCTCCTGTCCGTCCTCGGTGCGAAACTGGTTCTCCGGCGAGGCGGAAGGGGCGGTGACGAGCCAGTCCTCGGTGGGATGCTCGACGAGGTAGTCGAGGAGGAACACGGCCGCCTCTTTGAGAACAGGGTAAATGCGCTCTACATCCTCGCGATCACCGGAGAAGGCGTAGTGCTCCCAGAGGTTCTGACACAGCCACGCGGCCGCCATCGGCCAGTGGCCCCAGTGGGCGTCGACGGTCTGGACTGTCGTCCGCCACAGGTCGCTGTCGATGTGGGCGGCAAAGCCCTCGCAGTCGTAGTACTCACGGACCGTCTCCCGACCGGATTCGCGCATCGAATCGACGAAGTCGATGAGCGGATCGGCACACTCGGGCAGGTTCGCCACCTCCGCGTGCCAGTAGTTCATCTCGAGGTTGACGTCGAGGGTGTAACAGGCGTGCCACGCCGGTTCGTACTCCTCGTTCCAGATGCCCTGGAGGTTCGCGGGCAGCGTCCCCGGTCGCGAACTGCCAAGCAGGAGGTAGCGTCCGTACTGGAAGTACAGCTGCGTGAGGTGAGGGTCCCGCTCGCCGGCTTTCACCGCTGCGAGGCGCTCGTCCGTCGGTGCGTCGACCGGTTCGCCCAGCTCGAGCGAGACGCGGTCGAAGTACGATCGGTGGTCCGCGACGTGGCGCTCACGTAGTTCCTCGTCGGTGCGCTCGGCCACGGCCTCGAGGGTCTCCGTGCAGGCAACTGTGGGATCGGTCGCGCTGGCCGAGTCGATTGGGGCAGTCGAGTCGGGTGAACCGGTTGAGTCAGTTGGATCGCTCGAATCCGTCGAACCGATGAGGCCGTCCCCGTCGAAACTCGTCGCGGCGGCGAACAGCACCGTCACCGCGTCGGCGTCCTCGACGATCACGGCCGACTCCGACTCTGATCCCTGGTGCCACTCGTCCTCGGTGTCGGATCCGGAACCGACGCTCGCGTCCTCGCCGTCGGCGCGAACGACTGCCCGACCCTCGAACTGCAGTCCCCAGCCACCCTCACCCTGATAAGTGTCCGCCGTGTTCGGCAGATCGAGCACCTGTCCCCGGAGGACGAGTTCGCCCTCGTCGTCGGGGGGCGACTCACGCTCGAGCGTCATCGCGTCCCGATCGACCACACCCGTACGCGCCTCCCGCTCGCGGTCGAGGCGGAATGCGGCGTCGATTCCGCCCGGTGTCTCACACTCGAGGCGGACCACCACTACGTCGTCCGGTGCGGAAGCGAAGTACTCCCGCGTGTAGCGGGCGCCGTCCACCTCGTATTCGACCCGCACAACGCCCTCCCGGAGGTCGAGTTCGCGGCGGTAGTCGGTCGCCTCCTCGTGGCCGGGCTGGTCGATCAGGAGGTCACAGAACGGCTGATACGGGCGGATTCCCGGTGGGTCCCCCTGCATGTGTTCGTTGCACAGCCGCTGGGCCGCCTCGAACTCGCCGTCGAAACACAGTTGGCGGATCTCCTCGAGATGTTCGTTCGCCCCCTCGGCGACTTTCTCCTCGTGACCGCCCGCCCAGAGGGTCTCCTCGTTACACTGGATCCGTTCGGACTCGAGCCCGCCGTGGACCATCCCACCGAGTCGACCGTTCCCGATCGGGAGCGCGTCGATCCACTCCGCGGCCGGCTCGTCGTACCAGAGTGCGTGCGACGTGGGGTCGGTGTCTGTCATGGTGACACGTTTCGAACACGGGACTAAATACGTACCCGCTCGGCCTCGAGTCGCTCGCGCCCAAACACGAGATCCCCCCAATTCTCCGTCGAATATCCGCGTTAGAACGCCTCTCGAAGCTCTTCACCGACCGCGTCCGAGACCTCGAGGACGTCGCCGTGGCGCAGTCCCTCCGGGAACGTCATCGCCGAGTCACAGACCTCCCAGTGTCGAGCGTCGTCGCTCCGGGACGCACCGTAGTGGCCCTCGATGAAGTGGTCGTAGAGCATGAGCCACTCCTCGCCGTTGTGGAACAGGGTCGGCCCTTCGACCGGCGCGGGCGTCACGGGTTCCGTGACGTCGGCGAACGGGCCGCCTCCGACGGGTGCTCGCGCGAGGCGAACGTCCTTGTGGTCGGTGTCGACGGTGTTCTCGCCGCGCTCGTCTTTGAACGCCATCAGGTACTCGCCGTCGTGGCGGACGACGCAGGCGTCGATGACGTTGTATCCGGGGTCGAACAGACAGGAGGGTGCGCTGAAGCTCTCGAAGTCCGGCGTCGAACAGGTCCAGATGCGGTGGTCGAGGGCGTCAGTGTCCGCCTCTGAATCTCCCTCTCCGTTCGGATCGACCGTCGACGACCAGACGAGCCGGTAGACGTCCGCCTCCCGGTCGTAGAAACACTCGGGCGCCCACGTGTTCCGCACGCCGGGGACGTCGCCCATCACCGGGACGAGTTCCGGATCGGACCACTCGACTAAGTCCTCGGAGGTCGCGTGAACGACGTTTTCGCTCCACCAGCCATCCGTTCCGAGGAGGTGGTAGGTGCCGTCTCGGTCCTCGATCAGAAAGGGATCGCGGATGCTCTCGGCGCCGACGTCGCTCCACAGGATCGCCTCGCCGTCGTTGAGCGACTCCCACTCGTAGCCGTCGTCGCTGATCGCGTAGTGAAGCGCCTCCGCCTCGGTTCGAAAGTGTGCGAGTACGAACGTGGACATGCCGATACCGTCGTGGATGGACGGTTTAATCGTTCGGATACGCCTCGAATACGGCTGTACCTGTTCGAGCAGGGGGGGGGGGGGGGGTGGCTATCCGTTCGTCTCAGACACCGTCAAATCCGGAATTATTTGTGCGCCGACCCAGAACCGTACCGCGCCAATGAAGTATCACACTACAGATCTGTTGTACGAGAACCCGCTCGCAGAACCGGCAGACGTCGAGGCGTTCGTCCTCGAGGGCGACGCCGCGACGACGTTCCCGCGTGGCCAACTCCGCCTCGAGAGCGTGCACGGCCCCGACGAGGTCGACGTTCCCCACTTCGTCTTCTGGTGTCCCGAGGAGTTCCCCGACGATATCGCGATCTCGTGGGACTTCTGGCCGGTCGCCGAACCGGGCCTGTGCATGCTGTTTTTCGCCGCGAAAGGCCGCGACGGCGAGGACGTTCTCGACTCGAGTCTCGCCGACCGGACGGGCGACTATCCGGAGTACCACTCCGGCGACATCGACGCGCTCCACGCCTCCTACTACCGCCGGAACTTCCACGGCGAACCGTGGGACGAGCGGGAGTTCCAGACGATCAACCTCCGCAAGAGCCACGGCTTTCACCTCGTCGCCGAGGGCGGCGATCCGATTCCGAACGTCCGCGACGCGAAGCCGCCGTACCCGATCACGGTCGTCAAGTCCGGCCCCGAGGTCGCCTTCTACGTCGACGACCTCGAGGTGTTCCACTGGACCGACGACGAGTCCACGGGCCCGGCGCTGGGCGGCGGGAAGATCGGGTTCCGACAGATGTCGCCGTTCGTCGGCGAGTACGCCGATCTGACGGTCCACAGCATCGAGACCGAGTGAACGACGGTCGGGGATTCAGGCGGAAGAGGCTTGTCGAGCGATCCCGCCACGAGTGAGTGTCGTACAAACGATTCGATCGCGAGGGACTCGAGACGCGCGTTCTCAGTCGTCGGCCGCGTCCACGAGCGAGATATCGGGAGTCGGGGGCGTGTCCATCCCCTCGCCGAGGAAGAAACTCGGGTGGGGCGGCTGGTTGTACGCGACGTTCTGCCAGGCCATCGCCGTTCGATACTGCGGATCGTGCATCAGGGTGGGCATGCGGTGGTCGGTCTCGTGGGTGGTCGCGTACAGCCGCAGCGCCGAACTGTCCTCGGTGCGCCAGACGACCTCCTCGCGCCAGTCCCCGAGGATGTCCCCGGAGAGACATGGATTCCCCTTCGTCCAGTTGTTCGAGCGCGTCCCCTCGAAGCGCACGAGCGTCTCGAGTTCGCCCGCCTCAGGATTCCACTTCTCGATCTTCCCGATCCCGTACGTGTCGTGCCAGTCGTGGTCGAGGAGTTCGCGCTGGCGGTCGCCGGTCCACCAGACCCCGAAGTTGATCGAGTGCAGTTCCGGGCCGAGGTGCTCGCCGTCGCTCGACCAGAAGCCGACTCCGTGGGAGGCCCACATCTCGGCACCCTCGTAGTTCGGATCGACGTCGGCGATCATCCCCCTGCCGACGTCCTCGTTGGACGGCTCGCTCCACAGCTCCTCGCCCGTCTCGGCGTCACGCAGGGTCGCCCCGCGAGGACCCCACTCGTGGGGCTGGAAGACCTCGAGGCCCTCCCGGTCGGGGAGGAAGTCACCGACGTGGAGAGCGTCGCCGTGGTTCCACTCCGTCGAGTACAGCCCCGTGCCGTCGTGGTCGACGACCATCGCGCCGTAGACGATCTCGTCCTTGCCGTCGCCGTCGACGTCGGCCACGCTCAGGCTGTGATTGCCCTGCCCCTCGTACGCCGGGCCTGCCTCGTCACTGTCGAAGGTCCAGCGCTCCTCGAGCTCGCCGTCGCGGAAGTCGTACGCGGTCAGCATCGTCTTCTCGTAGTAGCCCCGCGCCATCACGAGGCTCGGGTGCGCCCCGTCGAGGTAGGCGGTCCCCGCGAGAAACCGGTCGGCACGGTTGCCGTAGCAGTCGCCCCACCGGCAGACATCCCCTCGCGGCGGCGAGAAGTCCACGGAATCGAGGAGTTCGCCCGTTTCGCCGTCGAAGACAGTCAGGAACTCCGGGCCCTCGGTGATCCGCCCGTCCGCGTTGGCGTGGTCGGCCTCGGAGTCGCCGATGACGGTGCCGGCGGCGTCGGTCGCCCCGTCGCTCGTTCGCACGGCGACCTCTGCGATACCGTCGCCGTCGTAGTCGTACGCCTGAAACGGGGTGTAGTGGGCGCCGGCCCGGACGTTCGGCCCGAGGTCGATCCGCCACAGCTGCTCGCCCTCGAGCGTGTACCCGTCGAGGTAGACGTTGCTCGTGTGCCCTTCGTGGGCGTTGTCCTTCGCGTCGCTCGGGGACCACTTCAACACGAGGTCGTAGCTGCCGTCGCCGGTGAGATCGGACGGGGCGGCGTCGTTCGCGTGGTACTCCACGTCCTCGCCGTCGGCGTTGGTCGTGTCCGCGGGTTTCTCGAGCGGAATCTCGAGGTAGTTCTGCGCCCAGACGCCGACCGCATCCGACTGCTCTCCCTCGGCGCCGTTCTCGACCGGGGCCACCGCGTATTCGGCGTCGATCGTCCCGTCGGGATCGAGGTAGTTCGTACTGGAGACGATCGGCGACTCGGTGACGCGCTCCTCGTCGCGATAGACGTCGAACGCGACCCCCTCGGGGTCGGTGCCGAACAGGCGCCAGCGGACCAGCACTCCGTCTTCGACCGCGACCGCTACGAGGCCGCGATCCAGCGCCTCCATTCGACGCGAGGGGGTGTCGTCCGAACTTGATTCGTCGGAATCGTTCTCGGTATCGTCGTTCATATCAGAATCCTCCTGGTCGTCAGTCGGGTCGTCCCCGCCGAGACAACCCGCTGCCAGCGTCGCTCCGATCGCGGCACCGCCGAGGAATCGACGTCGACCCAATCGGTCCGTGATCTCGCGTCTCTCACTCATTGTACGGCCCTTCGTGATAGCAGGTCTCATGCGTCACGTAAAACCGTTTCCGTGGAGACGGTTCGATTCGCTCCCGTTCCCTGCACCGACCGCGAGGGGCTCTGGCGTCGTCGGGAATCAGACGGGAAAGATCATTCACCGGTCGGAGACTGGACGCGGCTCAGGCGGGATACTCGGCCGCCCGGATCTCGACCTCGCTTCCCTCGTATTCGAGGATCCGTTCTCGAAGCCGTTCGCGCAACTCCTCAGTGATCTCACGGTAGTCTTCGCGACCGACGAGGTTCACTTCCTGGTGGGGATCGGCTCGCAGGTCGTAGAGGTAGCGCTCTCTGTACTCGTCGCTGGCGGGATCCTCGATCGGATCGCCGTCGGGGTCGTAGACGGAGTAGGTCCAGCGGTCGGTCCGGAGGGTTCGCTCGACGGCCGACTCGCTGACCTGGACCAGTGCGTCGTCCGTCCACGCCTCGTTCGCCTCGTCCCGCTCGCCCGCGAGCGGCCGCACGCTCTCGCCCTGAAACGACTCTGGAACCTCGAGTCCGGCCGCCTCGAGCAGCGTCGCCGGCACGTCGAGCAAGCTGGTCACTTCTTCGACGACGCCGCCGCCGTCGAAGCCGGGGCCCTGAAAGACCGCGGGGACGCGGATCGAGGACTCGTGACAGGAGCGTTTGTACTCCCGATTGCGAGTGCGGAAGTGACAGCCGTGGTCGGAGGTGAACAGGACGATCGTCTCGTCGGCGATGCCTTCGCTTTCGAGAGCCTCGAGCACTCGCGCGAGGTTCTCGTCGAGACGGCGACAGCAGCCGTAGTAG
Organism: Natronoglomus mannanivorans; assembly: GCA_025517485.1. GTDB lineage: Archaea > Halobacteriota > Halobacteria > Halobacteriales > Natrialbaceae > Halomontanus > Halomontanus mannanivorans. The sequence goes on from JAOPKB010000006.1 coordinate 201,831, forward strand.
TCCGGCAGTTCCTCGAACCAGTCGCCGGGCCGGCCCTCGAGGTCGGGCGGGACCCACGGATTGGCGTACTCCTCGGCGTAGCCGTCGGGGGCGTCGTAGGTGTCGCGGTCGTTCTGGTGGTGGGGCTCGAGGTGGGACAGAAAGAGGAAGAAGGGGTCGTCCTCGTCGCGCTCCTCGATGAGGAACCGCTCGGCGCAGTCGGTCAGGAAGTCCACTCTGTACCGGTCCTCGAACTCGACCGGCTCGCAGTCGCCGTCGTAGAGCGTCCCCTCGTAGGCGTGGGAGGTGTGCTCTAAGGCGTCTGCGGCGATCCAGTAGTCCTCGTACCCCCCGCGAAGGCGCTCGGGGACGGGCTCGAGGCGCGTGTTCGCGAGGTGCCACTTGCCGACGTAGCCCGTCTGGTAGCCGGCGTCGTTGAACACGTCCGCGAGCGTCGTCGCGTCCTCGATCGGGGAGTCCGCCTCACCACTCATGAGGTTGTGGTGGAGGTCGCACTCCGTCGGGTACTGACCCGTCTGCAGGGACGCGCGTTGCGGGCCACAGACAGGGTTCGAGGAGACGCACTGCTCGAGGCGGGTGCCCCGTTCGGCCATCGCGTCGAGCGTCGGCGTGAGGTCCATCGGACTGCCGTAACAGCCGGCGGTGTCCCAGCGTTGCTGGTCGGTAAAGAAGACCACCACGTTGGGGGTGTCGTCGGTCGAAGACATACCTCGGGCATACGCGGCCGACCCCAAAAAGGCGAGGGCGCCGGCAGAGGAAGACACGACGCGACGACGTCGGTCTCCGTCGACGTGAGAGCGCCCGTTCAGCCGTCGACGACACACCGAAAGCCGATGTTTCCGGTCGAACTGTCGGCCGTGTTCTTGCTCCGGGCGGCGACCCGATAGCGGTTGCACCACGACTCGTGACAGAGGTAGGAGCCGCCGCGCATGGAGCGGAGACTGTCGTCAGTGCTCTCGCCGTCTTCACCACCGGCGGAACCGAGTGGGTTCTCCGCCGCCGTCGTCTCGTGATACGCCGGATCGAACCCGTCGGCACACCACTCCCAGACGTTTCCGACGGGGTTGTAGAGTCCGTACCCGTTGGGTTCGAAGGCGTCCACCGGCGCCGTTCCCCGGTAACCGTCCTCGCCCGTATCGCGGTCGGGAAACCCCCCCTGCCAGACGTTACACCGGTGTTCGCCGCCGGGCTCGAGGTCGTCGCCCCAGGGAAACCGGGACCCCTCGCGGCCGCCGCGGGCGGCGTACTCCCACTCGGCTTCGGTGGGGAGGCGGGTTCCCGCCCACTCGCAGTAGGCGACCGCGTCGTTCCAGGAGACGTGGACGACGGGGTGGTCGAGCCGGTCTTTGACCGTCGAGTCGGGGCCTTCGGGTTGGAACCAGGTCGCACCCTCGACGCCGACCCACCAGTCGGCGCCGCCGGCGTTCCCGACGACGTGCTCGCGGGCCTCGGTCGAGAGGAAGTCCTCGAAGACGAACGACCAGCCGTAGCGTTCAGCGTCGGTGGTGTAGCCGGTCTCCCGGACGAACTGGTAGAACTCCGCGTTCGTCACGGCGTGGATCCCGACACTGAACGGATCGACGACGACCTCGCGTGCCGGCCCCTCGCCGTCCTCCTCGAAGCCGACGTCGGAGTCGGTTCCCATTCGAAAGCTCCCGCTGGGGAGTCGGCGCATTCGGCTGGTGTCGGGCGTCGTGGTTTCGCCGCCGGACGTCTCCCGCCCGGCGTCCGCAGTCGGTGTCGGGTTGTTCGAGGCGGCCGATCGACCGCTCGAGGCGGTTGCCGAGTCGTCCCGCGCAGGCGAGCAACACGACGGTTCGTCGTCGGTCATAGACCACAGGCGGGAACGTGAGCATATAACCGTTTCCTGTCTTCGTTCGCGCGACGGGACGATCAGCCCGCCCTCACCGCCCCTCGACGATCCAATAGAGCTTTCCGACCATTCGCCTTCACGGTCGACTAACAGGTGACAACTGGTGACAGGACACGTGCGACCGACGGCCCTCCGAGTGAACGACCGATCGAATCCGACCGCCCTTCCACGAGCTGACCCGCCGCGGTTCTCGTGGCGCATCGACGATCCATCGTGGGGAACCGAACAGTCGGCGTACCGGCTCCTTCTCGCGCGGTCACGCGAGGCCCTCGAGTCGAGAGACCTCCTGTGGGACACCGGGCGGGTCGACTCCTCTCGAACCACAAACGTCGCGTACAACGGCCCTCAACTGGCGCCCGACTCGCGGTACTGGTGGACGGTCCGTGTGTGGAACGACGAGGGAGACGCAACGGCGTTCGCCGACCCCGCGTCGTTCGGAACGGCGCCAACGACCCTCTCTCACGGCCGGTGGATCGCCCACCAGCCGGAGCCCGGCGATTCGAACGGCTACCGGAGTCAGTGGCGATCGTCGCGGACGGATTCGGAGTGGGTGCAGGTCGATCTCGGAAAGGAGCGAACCGTCGAGCGGGTCGACCTCTACCCGGCGGAGCCCTTCGGCGGCCCGACGACGCCGGACGGCCGGCCGCTGTCGGCGCTGGACACGGAGGACAGCTACCACGATTCGACGGTCGCCGACGGCCCCGTCGGCTTCGGCTTTCCCGAGCGGTACCGCATCGAGGCGTCGAACGATGCGTCGTTCACCGATTCTCAAACACTCGTCGACCGCACCGACGCCGAGCTCGAGGACCCGGGTCGCGAACCGGTTTCCCACGACGTCGAGACCGCGAGCGCCCGCTACGTTCGGGTTACCGTGACGGCGCTTCCAACGTACGAGCCCCGAGACGACCGACTTCGCGAGGAACAGCGGACGTGGGCCGCGTTCGCGCTCGCGGCGCTCGCCGTCCGCGACGAGGATGGGACGGATATCGCCCTCGAGCGTCCCGTCACGGCCTCCTCGAGCGTCGAACGAGAGGGAGACGGTTGGGGACGCACACACATCACGAACGGCACCTACGCCTCCGAGATGGCCAGTACGTCGCCACTCTTCCGGACGGAGATCGACCTCGAGAAACCGGTTGCGACCGCGCGTCTCCACGTCGCGGCGCTCGGATACGGCGAACTGTACATCAACGGCGAGCGGATCGGCGACGGCGCGCTCGATCCCGCCTGGACCGACTACGACGAGCGCGTGTGCTATCGAACCTATGAGGTCGATGACCGACTCGAGGAAGGCCGGAACGCCGTCGGACTCTGGCTGGGACGGGGCTGGTTCGGGAAGGGAGCGCGCCAGTGGAACGCCTTCGGCTCGCCGCGGGCGCTGCTCTCTGGTACCGTCGAGTACGAAGACGGGACGACGCGCGAGTTTGGAACCGACGACTCGTGGGCGGCGACGGCGAGTCCGATCGTCGCGAACGACATCTACGACGGGGAGACGTACGACGGGAGACTCGAGCGAGAGGGGTGGGCCGAACCCGGTTTCGACGATCGGCGTGGGAGCGACGAACCCAGCGATCACGGCGAACGCGACGCGAGCGAACGCGACACCGCCGACTGGGTGCCCGCCACCGTCGTCGACGGTCCCGACGGGACACTGTACCCCCAGCAAACGCGGCCGATCGCCGTCGCGGAGAGCCTCGAGCCGGTCGACATCTACGACCACGAGGACGGCCCCATCCTCGACTTCGGACAGAATCACACGGGCTGGCTCGAGCTGACGGTTCGCGGCGGTGACCGGGGAGACGAGATCGCGGTCCGCCACGCGGAAGCGCTCGACGAGGACGGCGGGCTCCGGACGGTCGACCTCCGGACCGCCGAGACGACGGATCGGTACGTTGTGGGCGGCAGTGAGAGCGAGAACGGCGTCGAGACCTACGAGCCGCGCTTTACCTACCACGGTTACCGGTACGCCCAGATCGAGGGCTACCCCGGCGACCTGCGGGCGGCGGACGTCCGCTCGAAGGTCGTCCACACGGCGATGGACGACGTCGGCTCGTTCGCCTGCTCGGACGAGGACCTCACGGCGGTCCAGCGCAACGCCCGGTGGGGGTTGCGGACCAACGTCCACAGCGTGCCGACGGACTGTCCACAGCGCGACGAACGGCAGGGGTTCACCGGGGACGGACACCTCGCGGCGCGCGCGCTGCTGTACAACTTCGACGCCGGTCACGTCCACGAGAAGTGGTCGCGCGATCACGACGACGCCCAGTCGCGACACGGCTACCTCCCTAGCAAGGTCCCCTTCGGGAGTACGCCCGCGAACATCGGCCCGTCGTGGACGGCCTCGAGAATCACCGTCCCCTGGCACGTCTACTGCTTCTCGGGGAACGAGCGGGTGCTCGCAGAGCGCTACGAGAATCTGACGCGGTACGTCGAGTACTACCACGAGGTCGCCGCGGGCGGTGATGATGGCGGGGACGGGAACGAAGACGAATCCGGACTCCTTCCCGAGGAACACACGTGTTACGGCGACTGGCTGGCCCTCGAGAACGCCGATGGTCGGGTCGGAGAGCCGACTGGCCTGTTCACGAACGCCTACTACTACAGGATCACGGACGTCCTGAGCGAGATCGCCGCCGTCCTCGGCTGCGACGACGACGCGACACGCCACCGCGAGCGGGCGGATGCGATCGCCGCCGCGTTCGACGACCGCTACTTCGACGAGACGGAATTCACGTACGGGCCCGGAACGCAGGCGGCGTGTGCGGTCCCGCTGTTCTTCGGGATGGTTTCCGAGGATCGCGCCGACGAGGTCGCCGCCAGCCTCGCAGAGCGAGTTCGAGCGGCCGACGGACAGCTCCGAACGGGCTTTCTCGGCACGCGGGCACTACTGGGCGCGCTCACCGAGTACGGCTACGCCGACCTCGCCTATCGCGTCGCCAGCCAGCCCGAGTTCCCCGGCTGGGTGTACATGCTCCGGCAGGGCGCGACCACAGTGTGGGAACGCTGGGACAGCGACAGCGACGAACACATCGGCTCCCGGATGAACTCGCTGAACCACTCGCCGTTTACCTACGTCTCCGAGTGGTTCTTCGACTCGCTGGCCGGACTCGAGGTCTCTGAGGCCCTGCCCGAAGAGCGCACGATTGAGATCGAACCGGCGTTCGTCGCCGACCTCGAGTGGGTGTCGGGGTCGCTCGAGACGCCCGCCGGCGAGGTGGGCTCGCGCTGGGAACGGACGGCGGACGGGTACGAATTGACGGTCGACGTCCCGTGGAACCTGCGCGCTCGACTCCGACTGCCAGCCGACGGAGGCGGCCACGATAACGAGGAGGACGGAGACGGTACTGACTCCGTCTCGGTCGCCGTCGACGGCCGACGCGTTCGACCGGACGAGGACGACACCGACGACCGACCCGAAGCGGTTCAGTCGATCACACGCGAGGACGGGCACGTCGTCCTCGAGCTCGCTGCGGGTTCACACACTGTCGGACTCGAGTGAGTGTGAGTGTGAATGTGGGCACGAGCGGACGTGAAGCGGCGACCCGACCCACAGCTTTTTGTGCTCGGTGCGGTCTGAAGTGATATGCACCGCCGATTCGAGACGACGACGACGCGACAGCAGCGGACGCTCGACGGGACGTGGGAATTCACGACCGAGCCCCCGAACACGGACTCGATGCCCGAGGCGTTCCCCGCGGACGCCGATACCGTCCCGGTTCCCTGCGCGTGGAACGCGTTGCCGGAGTACTACGACCACCACGGACCGGCGTGGTACCGCCGGACGTTCTCGCTCCCGGAATCGGAATCCGTCCGCATCAGGTTTCTGGCCGTCTCCCACGAGGCGACGGTCTATCTCGACGGCGAGGAGCGGGTCGAACACTCGGGGGGCTACACGCCCTTCGAGTTCGTCGCCGAGGACCTCGCGGCCGGCGAGCACGAACTCGTCGTCCGCGCAGAAAACGGGCGCTCTGAGACGACGATCCCGCTCCCCGAAACCGACTGGTTCGACTACGGTGGGATTACGCGAGAGGTGGTCCTCGAGACCGTCCCGGATGTCTTCGTCGAGGGGTTCGACCTCCAATATGATCTCGGAGTGAGTGAGAGCGGCGGCGGGTCGGAAGAGGACGGCGGGGAGACGGCGCGAATTCGAGCGGACGTCCACGTCGCGAACCTCGACGACGACGCCGAACGAACCGTCGCGGTGACCGTCGGCGAGACGACCGCACGCGAGACGGTGACGGTGCCCGCCGGCGGGGAGACGTACGGCCTCGAGTTCGACGTCCCGTCGGTCGAGCGCTGGACGCTCGAGGAGCCGACGCTTCACGACGTCCACGTCGCGCTCGAGGTCGACGGCGAGGTGGTCGACGACCGACGCGATCGAATCGGCTTTCGCGAGCTCGCCGTCGACGGTCGCGACATCCTGCTCAACGGCGACCCGGTCGACCTCCGGGGGGTCAACCGCCACGAGGACCACCCGGAGTGGGGGCCAGCCCAGCCGCTGCGGATCATGCGCGAGGACCTCGCGCGGATTCGAGAGGCGGGGATGAACTGCATCCGGGGATCTCACTACCCCAATCATCCCCGGTTCCTCGATCTGTGCGACGAGGCCGGCGTGCTCGTTATCGAGGAGATTCCCTACTGGCACTTCGACGCCGAGGACTTCGCCCGCGAGGACCTGCTCGAGCGCGGCGTCACGACCCTCGAGGAGATGATCTCACGCGACCGTCACCATCCGTCGGTGTTCGCCTGGAGTCTCACGAACGAGTGCGCGAACGAACAGGAAGGGGTCGCCGAGGCGACCGAACGATTGGCCGAGACGGCTCGCGACGCCGACGACTCCCGGCTCGTGACCCTCGCCTCGTACAACGAGTGGGTCGACCGGGGCGAGGACCGCTGTCTCGCACACTGCGACTTCGCCTGCGTCAACGGCTACTACGGGTGGTACACCGACGAACGGGTGTCGGCCGACCAGTGGACGGGCTTTCTCGAGCGGGTGAAAGCCGACCACGAGATGCCAGTCGTCGTCTCGGAGTTCGGCGCCGGGGCGGTCGAAGGCGAACGAACCTGGGAGCGGGGCAAGTGGAGCGAGACCTATCAGACGGAGTTCTTCGAGACGGTACTCCCCGTGTTGCTGGGCGACGACGAGTTGGCTGGATTCACCATCTGGCAGTTCTGCGATACGCGGACGAGTCGCGATCCGATGGGACGTCCGAAGTCGAAGAACAACAAGGGAATCGTCGGGGAGTACCGTCGACCAAAGGCGGCCTACGGGACGGTCAAGCAGCTACTTTCGGGTTCGGAGCCGGACACGGACGCGGATACGTGAGTCTCGGCCGACGTCGACTCAGTAAATCGCGTGTCCCCCGTCGACGTAGAGCATGTGGCCGGTGACGAACGACGCGTCGTCGCTGGCCAGATAGAGGTACGAACCGGCGAGTTCGTCGGGCGACGCTCGCCGTCCCATCGGATTGTCCTTGCTGATCCGCTCCTCCTCGGGAACCCGCGAGCCGTCGTCTTCGGCACCGATCTGGGTCGTGACGCCACCCGGTGCGACCGCGTTGACCCGAATGTCGTGATGAGTGAGCTCGAGAGCGGCTACTCGAGTGAGCATCATCACGGCGGCCTTCGAGGGGTCGTAGGCGATGTGGTTGGGCTGGGCGTACTCGGAACTGATCGAGGCCGTGTTGACGATGCGTCCCTCCACACCGCGGTCGATCATGTCCGCAGCCGCGGCCTGACACCCCACGAAGACGCTCCGTGCGTTCGTCGCGTACACCCTATCGAACGTCTCGACGTCGAGGTCGAGCAGCGGCCCGCCTCGAAAGATCCCCGCGTTGTTCACCATGACGTCGACGCCGCCGAACTCGCGGGCGCCTTCGACGACCGACTCGAGGGCGGTCGGGTCGCTGACGTCCGTCTCGACGAAGGTCGCCCTCCCGCCGGCGTCTCGAATCGCTTCGTGGGTCGGGACGGAGTCGTCCGGGTCTTTCGGTGTCTCGTCGATGTCCGCGACGATCACCGTCGCGCCGCTCTCGCCGAATCGGCGGGCGACGGCGCGACCGATGCCGGAACTGCCACCGGTTACGATAACCGTTTCCTCGGAGAAGTCGTAAGTACTCGAGCCCATACTGTCTCCTGTCCCGAACGACCCTTAGCGCTATCGGATGAGCGATTCACAGCCGAAACCGTCGATCGTCGACGGCGGACGTTCGGAATCGTCAACTATCGATCGAGTGGATTCGTCCGGTAACATCGGACAGTGTCGAGTGGGCGTTCGACGGCGACTCGAGGGCCCCATCGAGTCCGAACACACGGTATGGGCTGTCATGCCAGAGGTTACTGATGGGTACGTCCGAAGCTGCTGGAATCGATGGCTGCATATCGAATGTGGTATTACAACCGTACGTTTGTAATTACTGGACGGCGGACCGTCGATCGGCGAATCGAGGATCCGCTATTGACGGACGAGCTATCACGACCGAGTATTTCGTTGTTAGCGCTAACCCGACGTGCATCGGCTGTGAACGAGTGACACGAGTCTCACGATGAACGGGGGGCCGAGAGCGAACGAGCAGTCGACTTAGATAGTTGAAAAGACGCCATCCGGTGGTGACAGACGGCCGCGATTCGGGTCTCGAGTGCGCTCGGTCGGTTACTCGTACTCGACCCACGCACCGGCGTCGTCGCCGTACGCCCGGTCGTCCGCCTGCCCGGCGTTCAGCAAACTGTCGAGGACGCCCGTCGAGATGGCTGGTTCCGGATCGAACGCCTCGGAGGCGAGGTAGGACGCGAGGCTGGCCCGGAACTGGCGGACTTCGGGTGCGTTTCCATCCGACAGGTCGAGCGTACAGACCGCGAGTTTCCCGTCGCCGACGGCCGTCTCGACGTAGACGCCGAGTTTGTGGTTCCGGTAGATGGTGTCGATCACCTGCAGTGTCGGCTCGAACTCGGCGGGCGCGTCGTCGAAAACGATCGGTCGCGAGTGACGCAGCAACCGCCACCACTGCCAGTCGGCGTGGTCGTCGGTCGGGAACGACTCGAACAGCGGGTGGTCCGAATCGAACAGGACGCCGAGGGTACCGGGCTTGCCGTTTCGCTTGAAGATTTCGTAGTTCCAGAAGTCCGGCTGGAAGGACCCCTCGAGGGAGTACCGAAGCGCGCTCGGTTCCGGGAGCAAGAGGACCGTCTCGCCCTCGTCGAGCAGCTCCCGGGTGTCCTCGTCGAACCGGTTGGCGACGGTGACGTCCTCGAGCGGGGAGTCGACGTCGGAGTCGGGGGTGGTGTCGGGTTCGGTGGTTGGCGATCCGGGCTCGGACTCGGACTCCGAGGAGGGATACACCCAGATCGGATACGACGTCCGCAGTTCCGCGTCGTCGGCGTCCGCGGATTCGAAGGCGAGTTCGACCTCGAGTCGGGCCGGCGCGTCGACGTCCGCGAGCGACGCCTCGAGCGTGCCGAGCGAGGCCAGTTCACCCTGCGGGACGTCCTGCGTGGAAAGCTCGCCCGCGTCGATCGTCGTCCCGTCGTCGGCGGTGATCGACCAGACCGGCGTCGTCCCGGCGATCTCGTCGGGGCCGTAGTTCGCGAGTTGCGCCTCGGCCTCGAAGTCCTCGCTCGTCGTCCAGGTGTACTGGTCGAACAGGAGGAGCGGGACCCGCGCGGAACAGAACCGGCGCCACTCGTAGGGTTCGATCAGGCCCTTCGACTCCATGTACGAGTCGATGATGCCGACGAGGGCGGTCCCCTGTCCCGGGAAGTCGTCGAGTCCGAGGAGCTGGAAGCCGCCGAAGCCGGGCGTCCGGAACGCCGCTTCGATCTCCTCGCGGTAGCAGGTTATCGAGAGCGCGCCGGAAGCCGCCTGAAAGTCCGTGTCGGACCCCTCCATGTAGTGGTCGGCCAGCGACTGCTCGAACCGTTCGAAACTGCGGGCCTCGAGGACGCCGGTGTACTTGCGTTTCTCGTCGTAATCCGGATAGATCTGGAACTGCCCGATCTCGTGGCCGATAACTGGGAGGTCGTAAGGCTCGAGTTTCTCGCTGTACTCGGTCGTCGTCGACGGCGGTTCGTCGTTGATGTGTCCGGTGCCGCGGATGGGCGTCCGCTCGACGTCCCAGTGGCTGGCGTCGGGATCGTTCGGCACGTTCGCGGTGATGAAGAAGTCGTCGTCGGCGCCGGGATGGGGCGAGGAGAGGAAGTTGTTCGCGCCGTAGGCGTACAGCCGGCGGTCGTCGCGATCGCGGCAGTGGCGAACCAGTTCGTTCATCCGCTCCTCGTCGCCCTGATTCTCGTTGCCGAGGGTGAACATGACGAACGAAGGGTGGTTACCGTAGGCGTCGAGGATTCGCTCGGCCTCGCCGCGGAAGTACTCGTAGTCGTCGCCGACCAGCGAGTCGCTGTTGTCCCACTGCGAGAGCTCCGGTTGCATGTAGATCCCCACGCGGTCGGCGGCCTCGAAGGCCGCCTCCGGCGGACACCAGCTGTGAAAGCGGTAGTGGTTGATGCCGTAGGCCTTCGCGGTCTCCATGTGCTCGACCCACTCGGCGGTCGACGTCGGCGGGTAGGCCGTGTCGGGGAACACGCAGCAGTCGGTCCGACCGCGGAGGAAGATCGTCGTGTCGTTGATCGAGAACTGCGTGCCGTCGGCCTCGAAGTCTCGCAGGCCGAACGTGGTCGTGAGCTCGTGGTCGAAGCCGTTCTCGTGACCGGTTTCGTTCCCGTCCACAGCCAGCGAAACGTCCAGTTCGTACACCGCCGGCGAGAACTCGTCCCAGGTGAGCGCGTCCGGCCCGAGGTCGTAGGTGAGTCCGACGGTCGTTCGCTCGTCGCCACCCTCGAGCGTTACGGCGTGCTCGCTGGGCGCAACGGCGTGGGTCTCGTCGGTGTTCACGCTCCGTGTGGCCGTCGTCACCGTCCCCTCGAGTTCGCCACCCGTGACGTTGCCGAGAGTTACCTCCAGTCCCACTTCCTGCTCGCTCGCGTGCGGGAACGTCCGGACGTCCTCGATCCAGACCGGATCGGTGGCCTCGAGTCGGAGGTCGCCGATCGCGCCGTTCCAGTTGGTTTGCGTGTGTTCGGTCTTCGCGTGCGATCGGTTGATTCCAGCGCGATCCATCGAGTCGGCGTCGTTGTCCACCCGGAGGATGACAGAACACTCGCCGGGGGAGATTTCGTCAGTGACGTCGTAGACGTGAGGCGTGCTCAGACACTCCCGGGAGCCGACGCGCTCGCCGTCGATCCACAGCTCGGTCTCGCGGGTCCGCTCGAGGGTGAGGGTGACGCGTTTTCGATCCCACGAGTCGGGGATCGTCACGGTTCGTCGGTACCAGGCCGCACCTTCGTATCGGTGCGTTCGAGCGAGGTGCGCTCTGGTTCGTTCGTCGGTTTCCTCGCCGTAGCCGTACTCGTCGGTCGTCCCCGGGAGGTAGATAGTGCCGTCGCTCGAGACGTCCGTCCAGTCGTCGTCAGCGTCGTCGGGATCGAGACGAAGCTCCCAGGGTCCGGCCAGTGGAATCGTCTGCATTACCGTGACGTTTCGGAGGGGCGATAAAAGATGTGTCGACGCGGTATGGTCCACGAGGACGATCGATCGCGACCCGAGAGAACGACCGAATCAGGGACAGAACCCGCCGTCCGTTCCTCGAGAGCCGTCGCCGAGAACGTCCGCTATTCGAGCAACGGCTCGAGCGCCGCCGCAAGGTTCTCGCCCATCCGGATCATCCCGTTGTCGCCGGGGTGGATCACGTCGGCCGTGTGCCCGCCGACGTCGGCCAGCAGCTCCGGCCCCTCAAGGAGGTGGAGGTTATCCCGTCCGACGTCGGCGACGACCTCCCGGAGCGTCTCGCGGTACTCTTCAGGGGTCGCCTGCCAGTCGTCGCCGATCAGACTCGCCTCGAAGTCGGCGAACAGCGGGAAGAGCGTAATCGCGACCACCGGGTCGTCGGGGTGGGCGTCGGCGACGGTCTCGAGCATGTAGGTAGCTCGCTCGCGGAAGGTCTCGATGGAGAAGCCGTCGCCGAGCATGTTCACGGAGATCGCGAGGGTCGCGACGTCCCACTCCTGGCTCGCGATGAAGTCCGCGATTTCGGGTTCGCAGTAGGCGGAGCCGGCGGAGCCGAGGTTGTAGACGTCGGCGCCCAACCGTCGGCCAGCCTGGGCCGGGTAGGTGAGGTGGTCCCGCGTCGCGCTCGCGCCGTCGGTGATGGACGTCCCGTAGGTGAGGAGCCGTCGGTCCGGTAGCTCGTCGGACCGGGGCGGTCGAACGTCGCCCTCGACGCCGTGATACCGGATCGGAGGAACGTCGTAGCCGAGTCGGAGACGCCACACACGCGGCGAGATGGATTGGTCCGCGAACGCCTCGGGACCGATCTCGGCGAGGGCATCGGGGTAGGTGAGCGCCACCGGCTCGGGCTCGGTTCCGATCGTCACCGGTTCTCCGGCCTGAAACGGCCCCCAGAACGGAACCGCCGTGGCCGGTCCGTCCGGCGACGAGAGGACGAGTCGAACCGTCTCGTCGTCGGTGACGAACTGGAGTTCACCGGCCGCGGGGACTCGCATTCGCTTCCGTGCATCCTCGTTCAGGTGTTCGCGGACGTGTTCGGGGACGCGCTGGAGGAGACGCCCGCCGTCGGCCGTCTCGTGCAGCTCGGCGACGTTGTGGAACGCGATGTCGTCGTGGATCACTCCCGAGGACTGTCGCGTCTGATCCCAAACCGTTTGTGATTCGAGTCACCGACAGCGCTCGAGCAACGGCTCGGCCAACTCCTCGAACAGTCGATCCGCTCGCTCGTCGCCCTCGGCCGCCGGCGCTCGAGACGCCGTCCCGTCGATAAGCCCACGCTCCGCCAGCACGCGCTTCTCGTAGCGGATGAACGACTCGAGGCCGGCCTCGCCGATGTGTCCCAGAAACGGAAGCAGTTCGGCGTGGAGTTCTCTCGCCCCGTCCCGGTCGCCGCGCTCGTAGCGCTCGAGCAACTCGACGTAGACCTCGTGGACGCCGCCGCCGGGGATGACGCCCGTCGCGCCGCGGTCGAGGGCGTCGATCAGTCGCTGGCCGCCGTTGCCGACGACGACCTCGATCCCCTCGGGGGCCGCCTCGAGCAGGTCGGTGACGTACGGTCCCGTCGGCGTGCACTCGATCTTGTACCGGTTCACGTTCGGCACGTCCTCGCTCAGTTCGACGAAGGTCTCGGGGGCGACGTGAACGCCCGTGTTATCGGGGGCGTACTGGACCATCACCGGCACGGAGACGGCCTCGCCGATGCGCTCGATGTGCGCGTAGAGGTCGTCCGCACCGGGGTCGACGACGAACGGCGGCAACCCCATCAGCCCGTCGACGCCGAGGTCCTCGAAGCGCCGTGCTCGGTCGACCGCGACGCTCGTTGCCTGATCGGTCACGGAGGCGTACAGCGGGAGGTCGACCTCGCTCGCGGCGTCGACGGCGACGCGGACGATCTCCTCGCGTTCGTCGTCGGTCAGCTTGTAGAACTCGCCGGCGAAGCCGAAGAGCATCGCGCCGTGACAGCCGCCCGCGGCCAGCCCCTCGAGTTGGGTCCGGAGGCTTTCATAGTCGACCGCCTCGTCGGCGGTGAACGGCGTTACGACGGCAGGAATCACGCCCGTGAAGTCCGGTCTCGACATCGTGTCTCGACCACGGTGAGCGGGACTATCAGTGTTGTGTGGCCACCGGCGTCGACGGCAGGTTTCGATGACGGGCGGCCATGGGAACGGGTTGCCACGGTGACTAGATCGTACCGCAGCGCGTGCGTGATTCTCGTTTTCGGACTCGAATGTAATTGTATCGAGGATGATCGTTCGCAGCCGGTTCACACACCCGTCTGTGTGTAATTGATACGCGTCTTTATGGTTCGACGGACGAAACCAAACGAGACATGGAGATCAGCGAACTCGAGTTTCACTGGTTCGAAGACGAGATCGACGATATCGGCACACGTCCCGACGGTGAGGCGGTCTACGACCCCGGGAGCACGGCGACGCACTCCGGCTTCGTCCTCGTGATTCGGACGGACACCGGCCTCGAGGGCTACTGTCGGAGCACCTTCTACGCGAAACAGGTCGCCGCCCAGATCGAGGAGGCGGCGGGGACCTTCCTGCTCGGTCGGGACCCGCTCGAGCGCGAAGAGATCTGGTGGAACCTCCGGCGGATCCTCCGTCACAGCGGGCACATGGGCCTCGGGCCGATCGACATCGCGCTGTGGGACCTCGCGGGCAAACACTACGGCGCTTCGGTCGCCGAACTCCTCGGCGGCCGGCGTCGGGAGCGCATCCCCGCCTACGCCTCCACCATGTCCGGAAACCCGGAACTCGACACCCCCGAAACGTACGCCGACTTCGCCGAGGAGTGTCTCGAGCAGGGGTATCCCGCGTTCAAACTCCACCCGCTGGGCGAGCCCGACCGCGACATCGAGGCCTGCCGGGCGGTCGCCGACCGCGTTGGGGACGAGATGGACCTCATGCTCGACCCCTCGAGCACCTACCAGTCCTACACCGACGCCCTCCGCGTAGGGCGGGTTCTCGACGAGCTCGAGTTCACCTGGTACGAGGACCCCCTCCGGGAGACTGGCGACAGTATCTACGCGATGCGCCGACTCGCGGCCGAACTCGACACCCCGCTGCTCGGCCTCGAGCACTCCCGGACCGAGCCGTTCGGCCTGTTCAACCACCTCGAGCAGGACGCGCTGGACATCGCCCGCGTCGACGCGCTTTTGGGTGGCGGGATCACGGGTGCGCTCAAGGCCGTCCACACGGCCGAAACGGCGGGGATCGACGTCGAGCCCCACCTCGGCGGGCCCGAACATCTCCAGTTGCTGGCGACGATCACGAACGCGACCTACTTCGAACACGGGTTGCTCCACCCCCACGTCGACCTCTCTCAGACCAATAGCTGGGGGTATACGGAGCAGATCGACCGCGTCGAGGACGGTCACGTAACGGTGCCCGACGGTCCCGGAATGGGCGTCGAGATCGACTGGGACTGGCTCGACGAGCACGGAACCGAGACGACGGTCGTCGAGTGACGGCGGTTCGACATCGTAGGTCGAGTGTGACGGCGATTCGACGCCGTTCGCCGAACGTGAATCCGTCGTCAAGACACATCGGCAACGTTTACAAGTGCTGGTCCGAACGCACAGCTAATGTCTATCGGAGTGTGTTACTTTCCGGAGCACTGGCCCAGCGAGCGCTGGGAGCGAGACGTCGAACAGATGGCCGAAGCGGGCATCGAGTACGTCCGGATGGCTGAGTTCTCGTGGGCCGTCCTCGAGCCCGAACGCGGCGAGTTCGACTTCGAGTGGCTCGACGAGGCGGTCGAGCTGATCGACGACCACGGAATGAAGGCGGTCCTGTGTACGCCGACAGCGTCGCCGCCGCGGTGGCTCGTCGACGAGCGCCCGGATATCCTCCAGCGCGACCGCGACGGGACGGTCAAACATGCCGGCAGCCGCCGACACTACTGTTTCAACTCGCCGGCCTACCGGGAGGAGACCGAACGCGTCGTCCGCGAGATGGCCGACCACTACGCCGACGATCCGCGTGTCGTCGGCTGGCAGACCGACAACGAGTACGGCTGTCACGGCACCGCCGACTGTTACTGCGAGGACTGCGCCGACGCCTTCCGCGACTGGCTCGACGAGCGCTACGCGGACGCCGACGAACTCAACGAGGCCTGGGGGACGACCTTCTGGAGCCAGCAGTACGACGCCATCGAGGACGTCGACGTCCCGAAACCGACGCCGGCGCAGGACCACCCGTCGTACGCCCTCGACTTCCGACGGTTCACCAGCGACAGTATCATCGAGTACAATCGGCTGCAGACGGACTTGCTCGAGGAGTACAACGACGACTGGTTCGTCACCCACAACTTCATGAACCTCTTCCCGTCGATCGACATCTACGAGATGGGTGAGGATCTCGATCTCGTCTCGTGGGACTCCTACCCGACCGGCCACGTTCAAGAGGCCGGCGAGTCGAGCCACGACGAACTCCGCGCCGGCAATCCCGACCTGCTCTCGTTCAACCACGACGTCTATCGTAGCATCCTCGGGAAACCCTTCTGGGTGATGGAACAACAGCCGGGCGACGTCAACTGGCCGCCTCACTCCGCGCAACCGGCCGAGGGCGCGATGCGGTTGTGGGCCCACCACGCGACCGCCCACGGCGCCGACGCCGTCGTCTACTTCCGCTGGCGGCGCTGTCTCGAGGCCCAGGAACAGTACCACGCCGGCCTCCGAAAGCAGGACGGGTCGGCCGATCGCGGCTATCACGACGCGCAGACGGCCGCCGGGGAACTTCTCGAGATCGAGGGTGGAGCGAACGCTGACGACAGCGACGGCCTCGAGTCCACGGACGCCCCGGTCGCGATCCTCAACGATTACGAGAACATCTGGGCGATCGCGGGCCAAGAACACGCGCCGGACTTCGACTACTGGGCGTTGCTCCAGTCGTTCTACCGGCCGCTGCGGGCTCGCGGCGTCTCCGTCGATATCGTTCATCCCGAGAGCGACCTCGAGGAGTACGAGGCGGTAGTCGCCCCTGCGCTGCACCTGCTGACGGCGGATCTCGCCGACCACCTGACCGAGTACGCCGAGTCCGGCGGACAGCTCCTGTTCGGCCCGCGAACGGGCGTCAAAGACGAGTACAACAAGTTCCGACCCGCACCACAGCCTGGCCCGCTCGCGGAGCTCGTCGGTGCGACCGTCGACCAACACGAGTCCGCACCCGAGCACCTCGAGACAACCGTCGCGCCGGTCGACGGGGACGGTGCTGACGACGACCTTCCCTACCGCACGTGGGCCGAGTGGCTGAACCCGACCGAGGCCGAGCCGATCCTCGAGTACACGAGCGAGGGCGTCACCGCCGGGAAGACGGCTGCCGTTCGAAACACCGTTGGCGACGGCACGGTCGTCTACTGCGGCGTCCAGCCCGAAGCCGACCTCGGCGACGAACTGATCGGCGCGTTGCTCGAGCGAGCAGAGATCCCACACGCCGCGACACTGCCGGACGGTGTCCGTGCGACCGTCCGTGACGGGGTCACGTGGCTCTGTAACTTCACGAGTAACGAGGTGACGGTCGAGGGCGAGGGCGGTCAGACCGACGAGGAGTCGATCGACTGGCGTCTCGGCGGTCCGGAACTCGAGCCGTTCGACCTCGCGGTCGCAGCCGGCGACGTGATCGATGGGCTCTCGGTCTCGGTCCACCGCGGCGACTGAACGTCTCACGGCGGAGTTGCCCGGTTTTTAGCGACACTTCGGGAACGCTGTTCTGGCGTCGGTTGTCAATCGAGCACTCGAGAGAGCGATCACGACCCCGTTCGTTTCTGCTCTCCGACGTGGCTTCGATCTCCCGAGAGCCATTGGCTATTTCTACATATAATACTCCGAGAGCGATCGACGCAAGAGACGACGAACGAAGGGAGAGTGAGCTCTACAAATCAACGATTGTAACCGACTTTCCGACCAAACTTTTATATTAAAAAGTTATAAATAATAGTACGTGAATTAGTGACTATGACAAGGAGTGACTTGTCAGACGATAGCGAACGGCATAGCGAAGAGATAGACACTGGCTCACGGACCGTCACGTCGCTCACGAGACGGCGAGCGCTGGGCGTCCTCGGCGCAGGACTGGTTACTGGCGGGGTCGGGACCGTCTCCGCCGACGATCACGATGCGATCGTCTACGAGAGCGGCAGCGACTTCGTCGCCGAGAACGGCGGCTCGACCGTCTACGCTGGCGGTGACTTCATCGCCGCAATTCAGGCGGCCGTCGACAGCCTCACGACGGGTCGGACCACCAAGGAGACGGTTCGCGTCGACGCCTCCGGCTACACGGGTTCGGCCTCGAGCGCGAAGGCGGTCGACCTTCCGAGTTACACGGTTCTGGACGTTCCGGGGTCGATCGACGTCGACGACAGCGGCGAGCCGTGGATCATCCCGGTTCGGGCCAGAAGCGTCGAATCGATCGAGATACCCAGATTGAACGTCACGGGCAATCCCCGCTACGGGATCTTCGTTCGGAGCTGTTCGGACGTCACGATCGGGAACGTGAACATGGACCTCTCGAGCGGCCTCGGGATCCGGATCGACGACCGCGACGGCGGTCGGACCCAGAACGTCTCGCTCAACTACGCGTACGTCTCCGGCTCGAGCACGCACGCAGTCGAGACCTACGGCGTCGACGACATCGACATCGGAACCGTCGAGACCTACGACACGGGCGGCTGTGGCCTGTTGCTCAACGATACCGCGTACGCGACCGTCGATCACGTCGACGCGACCCGCGCGGACGAGGGCGGCGGCTACGCGGGCTTTCGGTGTGCGAACGACGCCGGACCGGACATCACGGTCGATCGGGTCGACGCAGTCGACTGCGGGCGCGGGATCTTCACCGTCTCCGGCAGTCACGGTATCTCGATCTCGAACGTCTCCGTCGAGGGCTGTGGGGCCGGCGCGCTGATTCAGGACACGCGGAACACGACGATCAGCGGCGGCTCGATCACGGACAACGCGGGCGAAGGGATCCGGATCGACTCTCGGAGTTCCGACGACCACCACCACACGCGAGACGTCACGATCGAGTACCTCCAGATCGAGGGCAACGACTACGGCGTCTACGAGACCGGGCCGGACACGGAGCACAACGCGATCACGGACAACGACTTCTGTGACAACGGAACCGATATCGAGACCTACGCCTCGAGTACGACCGTCAGCGGCAACTCCTCCTGTGGCGACGGCGGCTCCGGCGGTGGTTCGATTTCGACCGGCACCTACCGGGTGACCAACGCCAACAGCGGCCAGTACCTGGAAGTCGACGCCGCGGGAACGAGCGACGGCGACAACATCCAGCAGTGGTCGGACACCGGTCACGCCTGCCAGGAGTGGTACGTCGAAGACGTCGGCGGTGGAGAGTACCGCTTCGAGAACGCTCACAGCGGCAAAGTGATGGACGTCGACGGCGCCTCGAGCGACGACGGGGCCGACATCATCCAGTGGGAAGACGGCGGCGGCGCCAACCAGCGGTGGTACGTCTGGGAGGATGCTGCCGGCGAGTACGCGATCGAGTCAGTGAACAGCGGCAAGCTTGCGGAAGTCGAGGCGGCCTCGAGCGACGAGGGGGCGAACGTCCAGCAGTGGGAGGACAACGGCGGCTCTCACCAGCGGTGGACGTTCACGCAGGTCTGAGAGCGATGACGGTCGAGCAGTGATGGTCGATCGTCGACGTGCTGTCTCCGAGCGACTCCCAGTTCTCGGCTCGCCGATAGATTTATATTCCGAACGATCCGTTTTGGACCAATGAAGAACGGACTCGTCGTACTGGAGGATACGGAGGGACACCGAGACCTGCTTCGCGAAGCCGTCGACTACGCCGCCGGAACCGACGCCGAGCTGTACGTCCTGTCGCTCGTCTCGACGGACGAGTTCGACGAGGCGATCGAGACCCTCGACGCGATCCGCTCGGTCGAGGACAGTTCCTATCGGTCGGACGCGATTCTCACCGCGGCGCGAAACGACGCCGAGGAGATCGCCAACGACGTACTAGCCGATTTCGATGACGGGGTCAGAGACGAGGTGACGATCTCCGCGATCGCGGCAGTCTTCGAGGAGGGGGCGCGCGCCGACACGATCCTCGAGGTCGCAGCGGACACCGACTGTGATCACGTCTTCATCGTCGGACAGAATCGCTCTCCGACCGGCAAGGTAATCTTCGGGAACGTCGCTCAACAAGTGATCTTGAACTTCGAGGGCTACGTGACGATGACGACCGAGTGATCACGGACACGAACGAAACCGTCGTTCTGGCGTCTCTCGAGTTCGGCGAGTTACTCGTATCGAGGTTCACTGGTGGGTGACTTCCGGCAAAATAGACAGGTTACGTACCTAATGATATTTCATGGCGGAGCGAGTATCCACACGCAGACTACCAGAATGCTGACTTCAATTATCGCGACCGGTCACCGCCGACCAGCGTCGGCACCCGAATTCGATTCGAACCTGAACCGACACTCGAACCCGGAGGGAACAGTATGAGTGACGGATCGACGGCCCCGGTTTCGCTCGGGACCATCGACACGAGCCCCGCAGGCGGACGCCCGAAGATACTGCTGGGCGACCTGACCGGCGACGGGCGGATGGAACTCCTGTTCGTCCAGAGCGACGACATCAACGCCACGTACGATCCCCATCAGGTACATTCACTGACCGCGATCGATCTCGACGGAACCGTCCGCTGGCAGGTCGGCGAGCCGGACCCGAAAGGCGGCGGCCACGGCGCGGACTTCCCGGCGCAGATCTGGGACATCGACGGCGACGGTCGAAACGAGGTCGTCTGCGTGATGGACGACCGCTTTCGGGTGCTCGACGGGCGGACCGGCGAACTCGAGCGCGAGCACGAACTGCCGAACCCGGACGCTCACGACTGTATCGTGCCCGCCAACCTGACCGGCGGCGACGACTATCGAGGCGACGTCATCCTGAAAGATCGCTACAGTCAGGTGTGGGCGATGGACGAGGACTTCGACCTGCTGTGGACCCACGAGGGGAACACCGGCCACTATCCGTGGGCGTACGACTTCGACGGCGACGGACGGGACGAAGTGATGGCCGGCTACGATTTTCTCGAGTCCGACGGCACGAAACGCTGGTCCTGCGAGGACATCGACGAACACGCAGACTGCATCTGGGTGACCGATCTGAACGGCGACGGCGAGCCCCAGATCGCGATCGGCGAGGGCGGACTGTACGTCTACGACCAGCACGGCGACGAGCACTGGCGTCACAGGGACCCGCGGGAGGTCCAGCACATCGCGCCGGGGAACTACCGACGTGACGTGTCGGGCCTCCAGATCGCGGGTCTCGACCGTATCGTTCGCGGGTCTCGCGACCGGACGGGACGAGATGGCATCTTCCTCGTCGATCGAGACGGGAATTCGCTCTGTAAGGAGAATCGTGACCCAGGCGGCTGGGTGACCATCATCGAACCCATGACCGGATGGGACGACGGCGATCTGGACTACATTCTGGCCTGGCGCCGAGGCGGCGGGACGAATCCGACGCTCTACGACGGGCACCTGGACCCGGTCGTGACCTTCCCCGTCGACGGCTACCTCGTCCACGGCGACCTGCTGGGAACGGGCACGGAACAGGTCGTCATCCTCGAGGAAGACGAGGACACGGCGCACGTGTTCGGAAACGAAGAACTCAGTCTCGAGGTACCTACCGATGGCACCCCGCTGGAACAGCCCAAGCGGCTGGCGACGTCGACGCTGTATCCGGGCGGGCAACTGCCGCTGGATCACCTCTCGGAGACGCAGTCGCGCTCGCAGTAACGCAGCAACACCAGAGCGGTTTTTTGGGCTCTCGGGGCCGGTCGTCGAGGTCGATAGCGGCTCGATAATCGATATCGAATACGAGACCGACGCGCCGACCACACGTGTCCCTCGAGCGTGGAGACGAACGGAAAAAGAGACGATACCGGTCCGGTTTACATTTTTCCGCCGATCACTACCGATCCCGCATCGCCGCGTCGGCGATGAACTCTTCCGGGAGCGCGTCGACTTCGCCGACTTGTACCCGCCAGAGGTTCGCGTAGAGACCGTCTTCGTCGAGTAACTCTTCGTGCGTTCCGCGCTCGGCGATCGCACCGTCTTCGAGAACGAGGATGGTGTCGGCGTCCCGAACCGTCGAGAGTCGGTGAGCGATCGCGAACGTCGTCCGATCGGCGATCAACTCCTCGAGACTCCGCTGGATGACGACCTCCGTCTCGTTGTCGACGTGGCTCGTCGCCTCGTCCAAGACGATGATCTCGGGATCTTTGAGGATCGCTCGAGCGATCGCGATCCGCTGGCGCTGGCCGCCCGAGAGCTTGTCCCCGCGCTGGCCGACCTCCGTGTCGTAGCCGTCCTCGAGTTCCGTGATGAACTCGTGGGCGTGAGCGCGCTTGGCCGCGGCGACGAGTTCGTCCTCGGTGACGTCCATCCCGTAGGCGATGTTCTCGCCGATCGTCCCGGTGAATAGGAACGGGTCCTGATTGACGTAGCCGATCGAACTGCGCAGACTCTCCAGAGAGAGGTCGCGGACGTCGTGGCCGTCGATTCGAACGGCACCCGTCTCGACGTCGTAAAAGCGCATGAGGAGCTTCATCGTCGTCGACTTCCCCGACCCCGTGGGGCCGACGAGGCCGATCAGTTCGCCAGGTTCGGCCTCGAAGTCCACGTCGGTCAGCGCCTGTTCGCCGTCGGGGTAGGAGAACGTCACGTCGTCGTACTCCACGCGGCCTCGCGTGTTCTCGAGGTCGACCGCGTCCTCCTTCTCGGAGATACTCGGCGGGTAGTCCATCAGGACGAATACGCGTTCGGCCGAGGCCTTTACTCGCTGGTAGTTGTTGAGCAACTGTCCGGCCTGGGTCATCGGCTGCTGGATCATCCGCGTGTACTGGAGGAACATGACGAGCACACCGACGGTGAGCGCTCCCGTGAAGAACAGCGGTGCACCGAACAACAGCCACCAGCCACCGACGAACAACACCGTCGCGAACCCGGCGCCGGTGATGAACGTCAGCGACGGCCCGAACCGGACGCCCCATCGTCGGGCAGCCCAGCGCGCGTCCATGTGCTCTTGCGAGGAGTCGGTGACGCGGTCGGACTCGAACGTCTCGGTCGTGAACGACTTCACGACCGTGATCCCGCTGACGTTGTTCTCGAGACGCGAGGCGAGTTCGCCGAACGTCGACCGCGCCTCCCGGTACTTCGGCTTGACCTTCTGGATGAACTTGTAGCTGATCAACAACAGTAGCGGCGCCGGCGCCAGCGCGACGAGCGCGAGCTGCCAGTTGAACCACAGCATGACTGCGGTCACGCCGATGACCATCATCACGATGTTGAGGATCTGGCCGACCCAGCCGTTGAGAAAGCCCTCGAGTCGGTTGACGTCGCTCGAGAGGATGGCCATGATCTCCCCCGTCTGCTTGTCCGAGAAGAAGTCCATTCCGAGGTGTTGCATCCTGTCGTAGACGTCGGTTCGTAGCGAGTGCTGGACGTGTTCGGCGAACAGCGCCCACCCCCAGCTTCCAGCCCACGTCAGCAGCGTCGTCAGCGTGTAGACGGCGAGCAACATCGCGAAGACGAGTATCAACTGCTCTCTGAGTTCGGTCGGAAGCCAGGCGTCGGGGACCAGCGGCAGGCCGAACTCCGTCTCCTGAGTGAACAGGGAGTCGATCGCGAGTGCGAGAAGGTACGCAGGAATGAGGGTAAGAAGCGGCGACAACATGTTCGATGCGAGGGCGATCCCCGCCGGAATCGGATAGCGCCGCCCGTACTCCTTGAACAGCCGGAGCATCGGCCACTCGACTTGCTCTCGTTCTTCTTTGAAGAGATCTTTTCTGTCAACCATTACGGAACGTACACACCTCGAGTGAACTCGACCGTCTGGAAAGCGCCGACAGCTGCCCGAGATGGGTACCAGCGGCTGACGATCCAACCGTGTCGTCGTGTCGATCTAATTCGATTCGCATCTCACCCAGTCTCGAGGGGCGACCGCTCTAAAACTATTGGGGAAGTAGCAAACCAGACGGTCAGTCTGATACCAAACTGATGTATGTTGCCCTGATTGCAACACCAGATAATCGCCTTCACATTTAATACTAGAGTGACACATCTATTTTTCGAAATAAGTGCAGAGCAGATAATCAACATTTATAGTCGCATAGAGACTTCTACAAAGTATGTCTCTCTCCGACGTCGCCGAAACTACAGTCGACGTTTCTGCCGAGAACATCGGCGGAATCGATCACACCGAGGTATCACTCGAGCCCGGTGTGA
>JAOPKB010000007.1 GCA_025517485.1 Natronoglomus mannanivorans
CTCAACGAGCGAGCCACGGCAGTCGTGGCGAGCGAGTAGGGTGGGGTAGTTCACGCGACTCAGTTTCAGGGACAGTCCGAATACAATTACTCCGCTACTGGGACAAGATGGTCGCTCGAAGACGAGAAGAGGAGAATCAATCCGCGACGGCCGCGACCATCCCGCGCTTGTAGTACCGCTCGAGCACCAGGAACAGGATCACCGGGACAGCCATCGTCATAATCGAGCCGGCGGCGATCATCCCCCACTCGACTTGCACGCGCCCGCGCATCAGCGGGAGGACCTGCGGGGCGAGGTAGAGTTCCGGTGAGCGCATGAACACCAGCGGGAAGAAGAAGGCGTTCCAGACCCAGGTGAACTGAATGACTGCCACCGACACAAGCGCAGGCGTCGAGAGCGGGAGAATGATCGTCCGGAAGATCTGATACCGCGAGGCGCCGTCGATACGCGCGGCCTCCTCGAGTTCCTCCGGGATGCCGAGCAGGTAGTTCCGAAGGAACAGCACGACCCACCCGAGTCCCCAGCCGATGTGGATCAGTATCAGCCCCATGTACGTGTCGAACAGCCCGATCTCCTGGAGGGAGTTGTAGTTGCCCATCGCGACGAGTTCCGGCGGTGCAGCCATGACGAGTAGGATCAGGAAGAACAGCGTCGTCTTTAGCGGGAACTCGAACCGTGCGAAGGGGTACGCCGCCATCACGCCGAGGAGCATTACGACCAGCACCGCCGGGATCGTGACGATGAACGTGTTACGTAGCGCTCGCCCCATCGGGGCGGTGCTGTAGTTCCACGCCTGGTAGTAGTTCTCGAGCGTGATCGTCATTCCCTCGACGTGCCACCAGCCGCCGATGATCTCCGAGAGGGGGCGCAGCGACGCCATGAACAGGCCGATGAAGGGGACGATCCAGAGGACGGCGACGGTGATCGCGACGACGTACGTGAGCGCCCGTCGCTTCGTGGGGACGGCGTCGACGAGTCGCGTCTGCCACGTGCGATCGGTCGTCGGTGCCGTCTCGGGTATCTCTTTGACCGACAGGTATCGGCCGCCGTCGGGCTGTGCTTCAGTGTCGTCGTCACGGTCGGTCCCGGCACGGGATTGGGGGGAGTCGTCTTCGGTCATGTGTGATCAGTTCATTCGAGCGATGTACAGCGCGAGCGGGGCGACGATGAACAGTTGAATCAGCGCGACGACCATCGCCATCCCGTAGTCGATTTCCGGCCGGAACGCGGCCCGATACACCTCGATACCCAGCACCGAGTACGCGTGATTCGGCCCGCCTGCAGCGCCCCCGGCGGCGTAGACGATGTCGAACATCCGCATCACCCAGATGATCCCCATGATGACGACCACGGCTGTCACCGGCTTGACCAGCGGCCAGACGATGTCCCAGAACCGTTGCCACGCGTTGGCGCCGTCGACTTTGGCCGACTCGATCAGGGACGGATCGATGGCCGACAGCGCCGAACTGTACAGCAACATGCTGAATCCGGTGTGAACCCAGATTCCACCCGCGATGAGGGCGTAGATCGCAACCTGTGGAGATTGCGTCCAGTTTCGGACCCATTGTTCCTGTCCCACCACCCGGAGCAACTCGTTGAAGATCCCGGCCTGGGGGTCGTAGATGAACATGAGGACCAGTCCGATGACGATCGGCGGGACGGTAAAGCCCGCGAACACCATCGAGCGGAGGATTCGCCGCCCTTTCAGGTCGGCGAACAGCAACGCCAGTGCGAGCCCGAAGAACGTGCTCGCGGGCACGTGAAGGACGACCCAGAGGAGGTTGTGCGTGAGCGCCCCCATCGGATACCGCAACTCCTGCATATTCGCCCAATGGACGATGAGAGGATCGGTCAGCGAGCGAACCCAGTTGTCCAGCCCGACGAAGTTCTCCATCGTAAACGTGTCCCACGCGTAGAAACTCCCGATCGCCGAGTAGACGATCGGCCCGACGGAGAAAATTCCGAAGAGGGTCAACCCGGGAATCAGGAACACCGCTATCGCGACCGCCTTCTCGCGGTCCACGCCTGTGTCTACGTCCCGGTCGCGGTCGACGGTGAGGGAATCGATGTGATCTCGTAAGCTCATGGAATCACCTGTCTCTCGGTTTCGTCGTTCAGGCGACCAGCTCGCCGTTGTCGTCGTACAGGTAGGCGTCGTCGTCGTCGAACGTCAGGTAGATTCGGTCGCCCCGCGAGACGAGCCCGTCCGACATTTTCGCGTTCACGATCTGGTCGTTGACGGAGACGTTAACGAGGATGTACTCGCCCATCGGCTCGACGGTGTCGACCGTTCCCTCGATCGCGTTTCCAGACGTCGGCCGCGTCGTGGAGACGCCGAGGTCTTCCGGCCGAACGCCGAGTTCGACGTCACCGCGTGCGTCTGTCGTCAACACGCTGGCCGCACTCGCGTCGTCCTGGCCCCGCCCTCCGCCCTCCGCTTCCACGGCGGCTTCCTCGCTCATCACGCCGTCCAGCTCGACGGTTCCCGCCTCGCCGATGTCGATCGATCCGTTTCGGCGGGTCCCTCGAAACAGGTTCATCGGCGGCGATCCGATGAACCGGGCGACCCACGCCGTCCGGGGCCGTTCGTACAGCTCGAGCGGCGGTGCGAGCTGCTGGATCGTCCCCTGGTTCATGACCGCGACCGTATCGGCCATCCCCATCGCCTCCTCCTGGTTGTGGGTCACGTAGACCGTCGTGATGTCGAGCTCGTTCTGGAGGCGTTTCAACTCGATCCGCATCTCCTGGCGAAGCTTCGCGTCCAGGTTCGACAGCGGCTCGTCGAGCAAGAACACCGACGGCTCCCTGATGATGGCGCGCGCGAGCGCTACTCGTTGGCGCTGGCCACCGCTCAGCGCTCCCGGTTTCTTGTCGACCTGATCTTCGATGTGGAGCAACTCCGTCACCTCCTCGATCTTCCGGTCTCGATTGTCGGGCGGTACCCCGCGGACCTTCAACGGATAGCCGATGTTCTGGGCGACTGTCATGTGCGGATACAGCGCGTAGTTCTGGAAGACCATCGCCACGTTCCGGTCGCTGGGCGAGCGCCCGTCGACCCGCTCGTCGCCGAAGTAGATCGCCCCCTCCGAGGGCTGCTCGAGCCCCGCGATGAGCCGTAGCGCCGTCGTCTTCCCACAGCCCGAGGGCCCCAGCATGACGAGAAACTCCCCGTCGTCGACCTCGAGATTCAGACGGTAGTTCGCGACGGTATTTCCCCCATCGAAGTACTTGCTCACGTCTTTCATGGAAATAGATGTCATATATTACAACAACGCCGGATTCACCCATTAATCCCGGCCACACCGCCTGATTTGCTGATATGTGTCGGGACCGTTCGCCGCTCGCGGTGGGGTTCGACTCTCGCTTTCTGTCGTCGGCCGCGCGAACGGATTCCGTCGTCTCCCGTCTCGTCTCTCTTCGACGGCCAGACGGCCGTTCGAGCGGTTCGACGTCTCGTTTCGTTGTCCCGTTCCCAGTGGTCACGTTCGAATACGACCCGGACCCGGGCGATGCGTCGCGCTATCCGGAGCTAATCGAACCGGCCGAAAATCCCCTGTTTCACGTACTGAACGTCGATCGTCCGACTGCACGAACACCGTCGAGGATCGCTGCAGAACCTCGAGTCGGTTCGTTTCGAGGACGGGCCGCATCGGACGACCGGCGACGCGTCTCGATCGTGGATTCCACCCGAGCGTGTCTCACTCGTTTACCGAGACACCATCGGTGTCGACGGTGTCCGTGTACTGCTCTATCTTCGTGGTCGTTCGGGTCTGGGATTCGTCGTAGGACGCGCCCAGCGCGATGAGGAACCCGATCATCGCGGTTATGAGTGCAACGGTGCCGACGGCCACGATGGCGATCGAGAACACCGCTCCGGCGAGGACCTGTGCCGAAGTCAGCAGCGATACCGTCGTCACGGCTCCGATGAGTGCGAGCAAGCGGCCGAATCGACCGGTGTCGAACGTGCTCTCGGTATCGGTGTCGGTCCCAGTTCCTGTCCCGGTCTCGGTGTCGGTGTCAAGCAGTTCGTTCACGACACCGCTGTACTCGTCGTCGGTCGCGACGTTCCCGAGCGAGTGGATCGACTGTGCGATCCACAATCCGGCGGTGAGGTTGAGCAGTGCAACGAACGAGACCGTCCCCAGCTCTCCACCGACGAACAGCCCCGCCAGAATCGCACCGACGAACGTGACAGCCATGACCGCGTGGATCACCAGCGATCGGGTTCCGAAGTCTTCCAGACGAGTTAGGTGTGTGAATGTCATACCATATAGTGGCTTCCACGGCATATCTCGATCGTCCCTTACTATCGCAACTTCGTTCAGGAAACCCGGAACGAACTGAACGCGGTCGGTACTGTGGTTCGGCGTTCGTGCCGGAGGAAGGGTTAGGCCCGTGCTTCCCGAATTGCTACGTATGGTCCGTTCATCTACCATCGCCCTCGGCGTTGCGGGAAGTGTCGTCGCTGCCGTGAGTGCCTGGAACCTCTATCAGCGTCGGACGACCGCAACCGTCCCGTACGAGACCGTCGCAACGGTCGGCGACGTCGAACTCCGTCGGTATCCGTCGACGGTCCTCGTCCGGACGGACGCCTCGTCCGAGCGGGAGGCGTTCGGCCGCCTGTTCCGATACATCACCGGCGCAAACGTCGGTGACGAGCGGATTTCGATGACCGCACCCGTCGAAGTCGATGGACGCGGACCGCCAGTTGGAACGAGTGTACCCGCCGAACCGACGACTCGAGGGGAGCGAATCCCGATGACTGCGCCGGTCGAAATCGAAACAGGTCGTACCGAGTCGGCGGTCCGAATGGCGTTTTATCTTCCCGCAGCGTACGACATCGACTCGGCTCCGGAACCGACCGAGGCCGATCTCGAGCTCGTTTCCGTTCCGAAGCGAACGCTCGCTGTCCGTCGGTTCTCCTGGCGTCCCACCGACGATCGCGTCGCCCGCGAGAGCGAACGACTGCTGGAGGCTCTCGAACGGGCAGCGGTCCCCGTCGGTGGAGAGCCGTTCTTTCTGGGATACGACGCTCCGTGGACGCTTCCCTTCCTTCGGCGGAACGAAGTCGCCGTCGAAGTCGAAGCCGAATCGTACCGAGACCGGTAACACAGGAACGCGAACTCGAACTCGAACTCGAACGCGAACGCGAGGAGTTCACTCCTCACTCTCAGACCGAGCGAGCGATCAGCATCTCGGACAGTACCCTGATACCAGACACGGTGACACAGGAGACGAACGCGACCGTCCCGAGTTTCCCGCCGGCTCCGACGAAGGCGGGGGTCACTACGATGAAGACGAGTCCGCACAGACAGCCGGCAAGTGCGACGTGGGCCTCGCCCCGTAATCGACCGGTCGACGACATCCCGACGAACGATGCACAGAACGCGACGGCGGCCACTGTTTCGCCAAGCTCCGGGAGGAGGGTTGGGAACGCGATCCCCGCGACGAGCCCGACGAACGCGGATCCGACGACCGCTCCGAGTTCGAGGCGGACGCTCAGGACGACGGTCGAAACGGCCCCGACGACTGCCGCCGGAACGACGACGCGTGCGCTGTCCCATTGCAGTGCGCTCTCGACGCCGTAGTCGACACCTGCCAGTACGACCGCTGTCGCACAGCCGAACAGCGCGATTGTGCCGAGCTTTCCGCCCATTCCGACGAACGTCCCCCGTGTCGCGACGTAGGCGAGGCCGGCGACGAGCCCCGCTCCCACGAGATACGCCGCGGACGGGAACAGTGTCGGCGACGTCATGCCGACGAACGACCCGCAGTAGACCGGGCCGTCGAGGTCGTCTGCACCGAGTCCGGCGACGAGTCCGACGAACGCGGAGCCGAGTACCGGTCCAAGACCGGCGTGGACGCTCAGCACGTACGCGAACAGAGCGCCGGCGACGACTGCGAGCACGTCGACTACGTCAGCGCGGTCGAACTCGGCGGCGTCCACGTGCAGTCGCCCGAGCGCTCGCTCGCGTTCTGCCACCGCGGCGAGTCCGCCGGCGAGAGCGATTCCGATTCCAACCTCGAGGCCGACGATCCCAGCCGAAGCGTCTCTCGGTGCGAGCAAGGCGCTTCCGAGCAAGGCGACAGGTGTCAATAGCAAGGCGACGTATCCGCAGCCTCGAACCAGCCCGTACACGAGTCCCAGTCGGCAGGAGCTCCACGAGAGGGTTGCGATTCCAGTCAGGGGCTCACTATTCACTTCTCGAGTGAGATATTGCGGCGTCGAACCGACCGTCAACTGGACTCTGATGCTCGTACTGGTCGTCCTCGAGGAATCTGAACTCGGCCGTCGACCACCGACCGTCGCCGTTTCGGTCACGATTCGTGTCGAGTTCCACAGCGGGTTCCGAGTACGGGATCGGAGGCCACTCGCCGATCCGACGTCGTCGCAGGTGTTCACTCGTCCGCTGTCAGCGCGCGCAACGGCCCGTTCGGCTCGTTGAAATAAGCGACGCCGTCCGCCATTGCCAGCGACCCCGGAACGCCCGACGGGACGTTCGTCGACCACAGTTCCTCGCCCGTTTCCGTATCGAACCCGTAGAGCGTGCCCATCTCACTGACGACGACCAGCACGCCGTCCGACGCCGACGGCGGGCCGAGCACGCCGTCGGTCCCTCCGGACTCCCACTCGACGTCGCCGTTCGCGGCATCGATCGAGACCATTCGGTAGTCACCGGAACGTTGTGCGTACACCGATCCGTTCCCGACGCAGATCCGTCCCGCCTGGAACGGCCCGGGCGCGAACCAGCGCGTCCGCCCTTCGGCCAGATCGAGTGCGATCAACTGGGAGTCGGTGAGCGCGAAGACGGTGTCGAAGGCGACGGCCGCGGCGGTGATCGGTTCGGCCCCGGAGACCGCCCATCGGACCGTCCCCTCCTCGGCGTCGATTGCGCGAAGCGGATCGCCACCCGAGACGACGACACCGTCGGCGACCGGCGGCGGCCCCGTCAGTGATCCTCCGGTATCTGCCGTCCAGAGTTCCTCTCCCGAGGCCACGTCGATCGCGTGGAGCTGGCCGTTCGACGTATAGACTCGACTGTCGGCGATGGTCGGGCTTCCATCCCAGATGTCGCCACCGGAGGGGACGGTCCAGCGGACCTCCCCGGTATCTGCCTCGAGAGCGCGGAAATCCTCCGGCGTGCCGAACGCGACGATGTCCTCGCCGGCAGCGAGGGTGCTGGTTCGTACGGGCCCGTCGTGGACCCACTGCTCGCCTCCGTCTGCGACGGACAGCGCCCGGACATCGCGACCGGTGACGACAGTTCCGTCCGCGAAGACCGGCCCCGACGCACGGTGGGCGTACTCCACATCCGACGCAGTCCAGGCCGACGTCGGTGCAGCGCGAGGCGCCTTCGTCCCCGGATTGAAAGCGCTCGCGCCCGAATCGTACGCGACACCCGGCCACGCGTTCCCGCCGTCGATCGCGGACCGATCGGACGGCGTCACGAGTCCCGGGTAGTCCTCGCTGATCTCGACGTTCTCGAAGTGTGCCTCGAAGCGAAACTCCCCCTCCTCCGGACTGTCGACGCCGTCGCCTCCGAGGAATTGCGGCCGGAACACGAGGACGATCTCGCGCTCGAACCCGCCCGCCAGAAGTATCGGTCGATCGCGGCCGATCAAGCCCTCGGCTTCCGTGTGTGACAACGCCACGACGAGGTCGGCCTGCCGGGCCTCCTCCCCGGTGTTCTCGACGGTCAGGGTGACTTCGACCGTCCGTTCGCCGGCTACGTGTTCGATCCCGTTTACCTGTAATGGCCCACTATCGCTGGACTCGTCGGGCGTCGTGGCGTCGTCGGCCTCGTCATCTACAGGTGATTCGGACTCATCATCGGCGTCGAGAAGCCCCAGACAGCCCGCCACTCCCCCGAACGAGACGACAGACCCCGCGAGACACTGGCGACGCGTTATCAGTGGTCGTTCGTTAGACATGACCCTGACTGTGAATTTAACGCAAATAAATCTATATACTTGTACTATATTCATTCGAGAGTAAATCGCGTCAAAGCCGGATACCGCCCTCCGGATTGCACATTCGTGGCTCACGAAGTTGTTCGCCACGAGAAGTGCCGCCTCCCAGCATTTGAAACGTTTTATATAAATTAGGTGAAAACCCACGACTTCAGTCGTGGGAGGATGTCACTATTGCGACCAGCGAGCGCATCGATGGCTCCGAAAATTATCCGTTTCATGTTGGGGGAGCACTCGGTGTCGAATGGAACGCAATAATTTGCGGAGGAATAGCACTATTACGTTCGAGCGAATACTGTCACGTATGTCACCCGAAGAGACGTCCAACGACGAACCCGAGTGGGTAGGGACATGGAAGGAGCACGCGTCGGCGTTCGATCGGGTGAAGTCGGTCACCATGACACTCTCGGAGCCGCAGCCCGCCCCGTGGATTGCCGAGGAGGCTGTCGTCTCTCCGAATACGGCACGGGATCACCTGCACCGGCTCATTGATCTCGGCGTCGTAACGGTGACCGAGAACGACGGTACCCGTCGCTACTATCCGGACCCACTGTACACCCGACTTCGGGATGTTCGAGAGTTACTTCGAGAGATGACGAAGCAAGAACTTTCGGAGACGGCTGCCGAGTTGAAAAACGAAATGACGGTCTGGAAGGCGGAGTACGATGCCGATTCGCCAGATACATTGCGTGAACGAGCGGCTGCTGACGACGTTTCCGCCGAGGAAGCGTACGAGTTCGTACGGGTTGCGAGCGACTGGGAACTCGCCCAGTATCGGCTTTCGCTCGTGCAGGACGCCATCGAGAACTACGATATCTGGACGTCGGACCCGTCGTCGATTACGGTATGACGGGCGAACGGGACACACCCAACACCGACGGTCACCGAAACACTCACTCCCGTCCTGATCCCCGCGGGGAACGTGTTCGCTCCGATGGAGGAGCGAATTCGGGGCGGGATCGTCATCGCATCTTGCGCGAGTTACGGGGCGAGTTGGTACGACATCCCGCTGTTCGATCCGTCGAAGGGAAACCGCCCAACGAGTATCGGGAACTACGAGCTGTGCTCAACCCGTCGTGGTTCGGTCGCGCTACAGCGACGGCGTCGCTTCGGGTAACGTGGGTCCCAGATCCAACGCCTGGTCCTGAAGTGTCCGACCGTGGGAACGACACCTGGATGCGAACGCCGATTCGGGCGTACTACACCCTTCATTACAGTGAGTCAAACGGACTCGACTGCGGGTTTCATTGTGAACCGAACCCGCACGTGGACGGGTTGCTCCACTATCAGAAACGGGAGGACACGAACGAAGCGTACACGTACGAACCAGTCTCGTTCGGCGCTCGCTCAGTGACCGGACTTCTGTGGGAGATGATGGACGCGCTTGCCGAGCGGGTTGACGGCTTCGGTTGAAATAAACGAAATCCGTCCGCCGGAACAACGCGCTTCGAGAGGGTAGGGTAACTGGCTGGCACACCTGCTGCGCGTACGCTACGCTCGCAGGCATTCGAACCGTGAGTGTAATGCCGCCTCCCGGATTGTGAACTACGCCTGAGAGCCTGCGTGAAGCGCAGAACCTCAGTCTAGTTCAAATCCGTTCGGATAGATCTCTCTCGCTCACGTATTGTTCGCGAGAGAAATGCCGCCTCCCGGATTGTGAACTTCCGAAAGACGCGCTGGCGCTCGTCTTTTGACTTCCCGATCGCTTCGCTCGCGGGAACGGGGACAGTTCGATCTTCAGTCGAGTTCAGTAACCTCTCGAGTGAGAATCGCGTAAAATTGGGATGCCGCCTCCCGGATTGTGAACTACGCCTGAGAACCTGCTCGCTTCACTCGCAGAACCACAGTCTAGTTCAAATCCGTTCGGATAGATCTCTCTCGCTCACGAAGTTGTTCGCGAGAGAAATGCCGCCTCCCGGATTTGAACCGGGGACAGCTCGATCTTCAGTCGAGTGCTCTCCCAGTCTGAGCTAAGGCGGCTTACCCGAACTTCGGTCGATGGTACAAAAAAGCATTTCGAATGCCGACCGCCGTCTGACGGTCAGTAGTCAGTCCCAACGACGAACACCCAGCACCACTAACATCTCATTGGCCCGTTCGCTACACGTTCAGTAAGAGCATACGTCCGGCCGCCGTGTGTTGGATTTACGGATATTCAAGACACGCTTTTCCGCTCCGGTGAGTAATATTACGTTATGGAAGCGCTTACCACGAGTGAGAAACCGGAGGATCTCACCGCAGACACGATCCTGGAACTCCTGGCCAACCGCCGCCGGCGCTATCTCCTGTACGCGCTTCGCGGCCACGAAGACCCGATCGAACTCTCGGAACTGGCCGAACAGGTCGCCGGCTGGGAACACGACGTCCCACCGGACGACGTCGCGAAAAACGAGTACAAGAGCGTCTACGTCTCCTCGGTGCAGTGTCACGTCCCGAAACTCGACGACGCCGGCGTCGTCGACCACGACGAGGACAACCACACCGTCATCCTCTCGGAGAACTTCGGCCAACTCGAGCCCTACCTCCAACTCGTGGTCCTCGACGAGCCGAAGAACTCGACGCTCCACACGGCGCTTCACGCCGACTCTAACGAGGGGCTCATCGGTCAGATTCGCGAGAACGTCTCCCGTCTCAAGCCCTGACTAGTCCGTCCACGCTCGAGTGACCGACGTATAGTCTCTGATTGGTGGTGGCGCTTACTCGTGGTTTCGCCGACTTTTGTTCGGTCGTCTGCCGACTGTTTTCACACGTCACACCTGCGCTGTCCGGCCGTAGTGACGGCTTGGACCCGATTCGAGTCGTGAACGACCGCGAACGAAGAGGTCGATATATCCCCCGTCGACCCCTCTTTGTTCGTCTCGAGTTCGACTCCAGTCTCTCGAGTCGGTTCTCACACTGCCGAGCTGTGCCCGTTCGCGCGCTCGAGTTCGTTCTTCAGGTCTCGGTGGTTGTCGCTTACGGACGTATCCGTGCCAGCAATGACAGGATCGGGCGGGTTCGAACTACGGTCGCAGCGAAGCTGCTCCCTGGTTCAACCCGCCGCTCGAATCACAGTGCTGGCGCTCACGAATTTGTTCGCGGCAGAAATATGGGCTCGGGCGGGTTCGAACCACCTGAACTTCCCTCACTACCGTTCGCTCGTTCCGTAGTTCAACCCGCCGCTCGCGCTACGATCCACTCCTCACGTCCGTTCGTCGTAGAATCGTAGTGGGCTCGGGCGGGTTCGAACCACCGACCTCGGCCTTGTAAAGGCCGCGTCATAACCAGCTAGACCACGAGCCCGTATTCGAACGAAGCCGGTCCGTCCGAATAACCTTTACCTTCTCGAGTCACACGTCCCATCCATCCGATGGTGACCCTCGAACGGGCGTCGAAACTCCTTCTGGCCCTCGCACTCGCCTTGCTCGTCGGCTTCGTGCTCGTCGAGGCGAGCGTCCTCCCGGCTCCGTGGACCGACGATCGTGCCGAGGTCCGGATCGTCGGCGACGACGGAACGACCAAAGCCGAAATCGACGCCGAAGTCGCCGACACCTACCGCGAGCGCTACGTCGGATTGAGCGATCACGAGTCGCTCGAGACCGGCGAGGGGATGCTGTTCGTCCACCGGAGTGAGGGTGACCGGACGTACGTCATGCGAGACATGGATTTCGATATCGATATCGTCTTCGTCGGAAGCGACGGCGAGATAACTACGATTCACCACGCGCGAGCGCCCGAGCCGGGCGAGGACGGCGAGGACCTCCAGTACTCCGGGCGGGCCAAGTGGGTCCTCGAGGTACCGGGGGGCTACGCGAACGAGACGGGACTGGAGGTCGGGGACGAGCTAGTGATCGACGAGACGCGGTAGCTGGCAGTGTCGGCCGTCCTCGTCCGCCGTGACGATCCCCGCGACGAGCGATCGGTCCACTGCGTGAACTGTCGGCTCGAGCACTGTATTTCGATTCGTAGGAAATGTTTATTGCTGACCGTCCATTCAGGCGAGTGTAATGAGTAGTGTCGACTGGGAGGAAGACGACCCGTTCGAAGAACAACGGGAAAATATCGACAGCCCGATGAAGCGGCTGATCTTCGAGTACGGTCGTCCCTACTGGTTTTCCGTCTTCGCCGGCATCACCGGCAGCGTACTGGCACGGCTACTCGATCTGATTCCACCGATCTTGCTCGGGGTCGCCATCGACGCGATCTTCCTCGAGTCCCAGCCCTTTAGCATCCGGTTCGTGCCGGACGCGTGGTTGCCGACGGATCAGACCGAGCAGTTCGCACTGACCGTCGTGATCATCGCGCTCTCGTTTCTTATCGGCGCGGCGTTTCACTGGATTCGCAACTGGGGGTTCAACTCGTTCGCACAGGACATCCAACACGACGTGCGAACCGACACCTACGACAAGATGCAACGGCTGGACATGGACTTCTTCGCCGATAAGCAGACCGGCGAAATGATGTCTATCCTCTCGAACGACGTCAACCAACTCGAGCGATTCCTCAACGACGGACTCAACTCCGCGTTCCGGCTGGGCGTGATGGTTCTCGGGGTCGGTGCGGTCCTCTTTACGATCAACCCACAACTCGCGCTCGTCTCGATCGCTCCCGTTCCGCTGATCGCCGCGTTCACCTACATCTTCGTCAAGAAGATCCAGCCGAAGTACGCCGCCGTCCGCTCTTCGGTCGGGAAGGTCAACTCCCGACTCGAGAACAACCTCGGCGGCATTCAGGTGATCAAGGCGAGCAACACCGAGACCTACGAGTCCGACCGCGTCGACGACGTCTCCCGGAAGTACTACGACACCAACTGGGGGGCGATCAACCTCCGGATCAAGTTCTTCCCGGGGCTGCAGGTCATTTCCGGCATCGGGTTCGTGCTCACCTTCCTCGTGGGCGGGTACTGGGTGTTCGCCGGTGCACCCGGTCCGTTCACCGGCACGCTCGGCGTCGGGGAGTTCGCGACGTTCATCCTCCTGACCCAGCAACTCGTCTGGCCGATGGCCCAGTTCGGACAAGTCATCAACATGTACCAGCGCGCAGAGGCCTCGAGCGAGCGGATCTTCGGCCTGATGGACGAGACGGGGCGCATCGAGGAGGACGCCGGTGCAGAACCGCTCGAGGTCACGGAGGGTCACGTCGAGTACGACCACGTCACCTTCGGCTACAGCGACGAGGAGACGATCATCGAGGACGTCTCCTTCGACGTGCCGGGCGGCGAGACGATCGCGCTCGTCGGGCCGACGGGTGCGGGGAAGTCGACGGTGCTCAAACTCCTGCTTCGACTCCACGACATCGACGAGGGGGCGATCCGGATCGACGGGCAGGACATCCGGAACGTCTCCCTGCCGAGTCTCCGCCAGTCGATGGGCTACGTCGGCCAGGAGTCCTATCTCTTCTACGGGACCGTCGAGGAGAACATCACCTACGGGACCTTCGAGGCCGACGAGGAGGAGGTCGTCGCGGCCGCCAAAGCCGCCGAAGCACACGACTTCATCGAGAACTTACCGGAGGGGTACGACACGATGGTCGGCGAACGCGGCGTGAAACTCTCGGGTGGCCAGCGCCAGCGAGTCGCCATCGCCCGCGCGATTCTCAAGGACCCCGACATCCTCATCTTAGACGAGGCGACCAGCGACGTCGACACCGAGACGGAGATGCTCATCCAGCGGTCGATCGACCGCCTCACCGAGGATCGGACGACCTTCGCCATCGCCCACCGGCTCTCGACGATCAGGGACGCAGACCAGATCGTCGTCTTAGAGGGCGGGGAGATCGTCGAACGAGGGGCCCACGACGAACTCCTCGAGAACGACGGGCTCTACGCCCACCTCTGGGGTGTACAGGCTGGCGAGATCGACGAGTTACCACAGGAGTTCATCGAGCGCGCCCAGCGCCGACAGGCCAGAACCGAAGCCGGAAACGACTGATCGTTCCCCTCGAAATTCTTCAGAAGGACTCCTTGTCCTCGGCCTCTTGCCCGGGAGCGCCCTCGTCTTGGCGTTCCTCGCCCATCGCGGGCGGTGTCCGATCGCTGTAGTTCTTCCGCCCGATCGCCTCGTCGCCGACCATGTTCATGATCGCCTGTTCGACGTCGCCGTAGGATTCGTACTCCTCCTGATTGAGCGGACCGACGAGTTCCTCGAACGTCGCTGTCTCTTCGGCCATCTCGATCTCCTCGTCGCCGTACTCCTCCATGAGCTCGTCCTGCGTCGCCGGATAGTCGTGCTCTTGAAGCTTGTCGCCGAGATCGCCCAGTTCGACGCCGAGTGTGCGGTTATCGTCGGTCATACGAGAGTGTTCGTCGAACAGCCGGATACCGTTTGACCATGTTTGTGCGTGCCGAGACGTGATCGTCTACGGCGGAGGCCCACGTCACTCGAGTGAGGGGTCTTTCGAGGCCTTCGAGAGGAGGACTGTCGCGACGCCGAGTCCGAACAGCGGAGCGACGATGGCGGCGGAGTCGGTCAGTACTGTTCCCGTCCCGATGAGGACGACTGTAGGGACGAAGAGGCCGGTGTGGACGGTCCGTCCCTCCCCCTCCATACTGCCGACGGAGGGCACTCGTCGACGCCAGCGGTCGTTTTCGTTGTGGGCCCGGCTCTGGCTCCACGGCCGAGTCCGACTCACCCAGACGACGAACGCGCCGGCGGTCAGCGCGAGCAACTGGAGGACCGACTGTGCGCCGCCACTGGCGATCGCCGCCACGACGCCGAGCGCCGTCGCCACCGCGAGTGTGACCGTCGTTCGATCGACGACCGCCTTCGTTCGCTCGAGCAGCCACCAGACCGCGGCGAGATAGGCCGCGCCGACGAGGACGCCGGCAACGACGTCGATCGGGTAGTGGACGCCGAGTGCGAGTCGTGAGAAACTGACGAGTCCGACGACTGTCGCCGCCGCCGCGATTCGCTGGCGACGAGTTCCGATATCGAGGACGCCGGCGAGTAAGCCGAAGGTGACGGTCGTCCCGAGGGCGTGGCCACTCGGGAAGGCGTAGCCGCCGGTCGTCCCCGCGGTCTCGTACCACGGCCGAAGCACCGACGGCGCCTGCTCGACGGGGAGCAGCGCCAGTTCTGGACGCGGCATTCCGAAGGCGTACTTGAGCGCGCTCAGGAGGGCGAGCCCACCGACGACGACGGCGAGCGGCCAGGGACCCTGCGCTCGACCCCGCTCGTCCTCGAGTGCCCACGACGCTCCGATGGCGACGATCAGGAGAAACCAGATGTCGCCGAGATGAGTGACGGCCGCCATGAAGAGTGCGGCCCACTCCGGAAGGACGTCGTGGATCCCCTCGAGGATCACCGTCCCGCGAACTAGTTCCACGCGACGAGAATCGACGGCCGTGTACATAATGGCCACCCCAGCAATTGCTCACTCCGGTGGTGCTGTGACCGTGGTCGTCATCGTCACTCCTCGATAGTCACGCTGACCGCCACGATGCGGCCTGGGAACGGTCTTCGCCGACGTCGCTGGCGGCGATTTCGTCGCTGGTGTCGACCGCGAGTCGTTCGGGTCGACTCGAGCGGGTCGGTTCGAACAACCGCCGACTCGACGGAACCGATCCGTCGAACAGTCAAATCCACGATCTGTGGCCCGAACGCCTTACGGAAATGCAAGGAAAAGCCTCGCCCTTCAGGGCGGGGATGCATCCGACACTACCCTTCACCAACCACCGTTCGATGACCCGGCAGGATATTCCACGCTACGTCATCCATACCTTCAAGTGACTATTCCTACATAGGTTACGTATGGCGAAACAGGTCGTCACCCGCACCTACACTGCTTCCATACGGAACCAGCCACAGGTATGCGATGACCTCGATTCGCTCGGGTTCTCAGCCTCGAAACTCTGGAACGTCGGACGGTGGACGTGCAGTCGCGTCTGGGACGAAATTGACTACATTCCAGAACACGACGAACTCACCGCCTACCTCAAGAGCCACGACCGCTACGATGACCTGCATTCTCAGTCAAGTCAGCGAGTCCTTCAAGAACTCGCTGAGGCGTTCAACGGCTGGTACGGCAAACGACGCAACGGAGACACGAACGCAAACCCGCCCGGCTACCGCAAACACAACGACGAACACCCACGATCAACGGTCACATTCAAGAACAAGGGCTTCAAACTCGACACGAAGTACAACCGCGTCCGACTCTCCAAGGGGTCGAACCTCAAGGAGAATTGGTCAGACTTCATCCTCTGTGAGTACCAGACTCGCCCGGATGTTGACCTCTCTGCCGTAGAAAGCGTTCAACAAGTTCGAGCGGTCTGGACGGGCGACGAATGGGAACTCCATTTCGTGTGTAAAGTCCAAATAGAAGTTGCCGAAGCACCCGGTGAGAAGACCGTTGGTGTGGACCTCGGTATCAACAATTTCGCCGCTCTCGCCTACGAAGACGGTTACAGTGAGTTGTATCCGCTGAATTGCCTGAAGCAGGACGACTACTACTTCAGCAAACGGATTGCCCGCTGTGACGATTTGGACTCCGAGCAGGCCACATGGTTGAATCAGAAGAAGTCGGGTCGCCGCACCCACTACTTCCATACACTCTCAAAACACATCGTCCAGCGATGTGTTGAGGAGGGAGTTGGAACCATCGTGATTGGCGACCTCTCCGGTATCCGCGAGGACGAGGAGAACGGCGAGTCAAAGAACTGGGGCAAGCATGGCAACCTCGACCTGCACTTATGGGCGTTTGACCGCTTCACCGACTTGCTGACCTACAAGGCAGAGATGGAGGGTATCACGGTCGAGCAAGTGTCCGAGCGTGATACGTCGAAGTCGTGTTCGTGTTGCGATCGGAAGCGTGATGCGAACCGTGTTGAACGCGGACTGTATGTCTGCGATGAGTGTGATACGGTGGCGAACGCGGATGTGAACAGTGCTGAGAATATTCGGCAGAAAGTATCTCCGAGTCTCGCCAGTGATGGGGGAGATAGGAGTAACGGCTGGTTGGCACAGCCTTCGGTGTACCTGTTCGATTCAGAGAGCGGTTGCTTCGCACCGCGAGAACAGGCTACGTCGTAAACCACAATATTCCAACGCGGTCGGGAATCCTCGCCCTTCAGGGCGGGGAGGATGTCAAAGACGTTCGAAGAGTTCGACGACGTCGGTGACGCTCACGGCACCGTTGCCGTCGAAGTCGTAGTACTGCGGGTAGTCGGCGACGTCCGGATTGTCCACGTTTTCGAAGAAGACGTTCACGTCCGTGGTCGTCGTCGAGCCACTGCCGGTAAAGTCGTTGTGCAGTCCGTCACCGGTCGTATCCGCGGTCTGGGTGCCGTCGATCGCTGGTGACTCGGTCCCCGGGTCTTCGCCCGGTGGATCCTCACCCAGTTCGAC
Source organism: Natronoglomus mannanivorans (assembly GCA_025517485.1). Taxonomy (GTDB): domain Archaea; phylum Halobacteriota; class Halobacteria; order Halobacteriales; family Natrialbaceae; genus Halomontanus; species Halomontanus mannanivorans. The sequence continues at coordinate 17,295 of JAOPKB010000007.1, forward strand.
GGCTCTCGTGTGCTGGCTCAGCCAGTCGGTGATGTCTCCCTCGAGGGAATCGATCTCTCTAGTCGTCCCCTCGAAATCTGGGTAGCCACCACCCTCCGCTTCGTGGTCGACCCAGTCGCCCGTTCCCTCTGCGACGTCCTGCAGAATCCGCTCTTCGACCGCGATACGTTCGGCGGGACGGGCACCTACGTTCGCGAGGTTGTGCTCGAGGACGTCCGACGACGGTAGGGCGTCGAGGGACTCGGGCCAGAGCAAGCGGTCGTCGTGGTGCTGGAGGTCTCCGTCGTAGAGCGACACATCACCGTCGGTGTAGTTGTCCGCCACGTGAACCTGTCCGTCGCCGCGAACGGCCGGATTATCCGAGACGGGCCGCAGGAAAGCGTTGCCCTCGATGGTCGCGACCGTCGAGTCGTCGAGCGTCGGACCCCAGTCGTAGTTGTAGAGAACGTTGTTCACGACCGCACTCTGCGAGTCGTTTTTCAGCCGCGGGTTGCGACTGCGGTTGTGCGCCCAGACGTTGCCAGCTAGCGTGACGTTCTCGGCCCGGTCGCCGACGAGCGTTCCGTACCCTCGGGGCGGATCTCGATGGGCGATCTCGTTGAGTCCCTCGGCGATGAGGTTGTTGGTAAACGTCGTGTCGACCGTGTCGTAGCCCACCGAGAGCGTCTGTTCGAGTCCCCAGACGCTCGTACAGTGGTCCCAGACGATATTCTCGGAGTCGTCGTCCGTCCGCGAGTCGGGATGCCAGTTGGCGTCGCCTTCGTGACCGGCGTGGCCGCCACAGACCCGGATGTGTTGTATCACGCAGTCGTCCGCGCTGACGTTGATTCCGCCACGGATGAGTGTGATCCCCGGTGAGGGTGCCGTCTGCCCCGCGACGTACGTCTTCTCGTTCGTGACTCGCGTCCAGCGGTCCTCCCCGCCGAGGTCGATGACGCCGCCGACCTCGAAGACGATGATCCGCCGTCCGACGTCCTCGATGCCGAGTTCGTCGTCGTCGGCCTGGATAGCCCACTTGAACGACCCCTCGCCGTCGCTGTCGAGGCTCGTCACGCGAACGACTGCGAGTGGCCCCTCGGTGAGCCATCCGAGATCCGCGAAGCCGTCGTCCGGCGCGAACTCCGAACTCGGGGACTCCGCACCGACGTTCTCGAGAGTGATGACCTCGACATCGTCCGATTGTGCGCTCGCGTTTCCACCGAGTGCGAGCGAACCGATGCCTGCTGCGCCGACCGTCTGTAAGAACGTCCGTCTCTCTTGTCGCATACCACACTATATTGCGACACAAACAACTTAAAATTTATTAATATGTGTGAAAAACACACCCTCTCTGGTTACTCACAGTCCCAATCCAGTGAACCGGTCACGACTACTGTGGTCTGGTGGGTCGTGGATTCTGTACTCGCGGCCCGATGGCGACGCCACATCTCGTCAGTTGGTACCGTGGATCGACGGAAATCCCGTCCCGGCGGATCAGGAGACGGTGATCGTTACGTCGACGGTGGTCTGGTCGCCCTCGTCGTTCGTCGCGGTCAGGGCGACGACGTAGTTTCCGGGTTCGTCGTACGCGTGGCCGACCCACCACCCTTCCGCAGTGGTCCCGTCGCCGAGGTCCCACGCGAGGTCAGTGATCCAGTTGGTGTTCCCGGATGTATCGACGACTTGGAAGGAAACGAACTCTCCGGCTTCGACACTGGTTGCAGACGGGCCGATTTCGGCGATGGCGTCGACGGGGTCGTCGTCCGCTTCGTCCGTAGTGACAGTGATCGTCGCAGCATCGGTTTCGGTGCCATCCTCGCCGACGGCACTAACGCCAATCTCGTAGCTGGTGTCGGCTGTGAGTCCCGTGACGGTCGCAGCGCTCGCAGTCGTCTCCTGGTCGACCGACCCGTCGACGGAGACGACGTATTCGACGGCGTGTACGTCGTCGTTCCAGGCAATCTCGACCGACGTTTCGCCCGTGGAGACGACCTCGAGCCCGGTTGGGACACCGGGTTCGCCGGGCGTCTCGTCGGACTCGGTCTCGACCTGGATCGTCACTTCCTGTGACTCGTTGCCATCGGTATCGACGGCCACGACGCCGACCGTGTAAGTCGTCCCGGGATCGAGACCTGTCAGCGTCGTCGACGTCGTCCCCGAGTCGACGGTCTCGAGGACCGTGCCGTCGACGGAGACCGAGTAACTGCCGATCGGTTCGTCACCGGGCTCGGCGGCAGTCCATTCGATGTCGAAACCGGTCGTCGACTGTGCTGGTGAGGCGAGCCCCGTCGGAGCCGACGGTGGCTGGGGCTGGGGCTCCGGTTCGCCGTTGCCGCCGTTCGGCGGTTCCTCGCCGAGTTCGACGGCTCTGGTGTGTTGGATCAGCCAATCGGTGATGTCGCCGTCGGGGATCTCGAGTTCGCGAGTAGTCGACGGGAGGTCGGGGTAGCCGCCGACTTCGTCCTGACTGTCGATGATCTCACCGGTGCCGTTCTGGACGTCCGCGAGCACCTGTTCCTCGAGGTCGATCCGCTCGGCGGGTCGCGCTCCGACGTTCGAGAGGGCGTGCTCGAGCGGGTCGCCGTCCATCGGAGAGAAGGTGTCGGGCCAGTACTCGTCGATCGGTTCGTCCTCGAAGACGAACTCGTCGTCCTCGTCGACGAGCGTGTAGCCGTCGTCGTACTCGTTGTCCGCGAGGTAGAGGTGGATCGGCGGGTCGCTCTCGTCGTGTTGGGTATAGACGATCGGTCGGTCGAAATCGGCCGCTTCGCCCGCGATGTGGCGGTTGCCCACCATGTTGACGTAGTTGGGATCGTCCTGATCGTCACCGATACGCATCCCGCGCTCGAAGTTGTACCAGACGTTGTTGGCGACCATCGCCTCCGTTCCACCCTTGAGTCGAGGATTACGGCTCCACGTGTGCGCGTAGAGATTCCCCAGAAGCGCTCCCGTGTCCATCCCGTTGCCGAACAGCGTCCCGTACGCCCGTGTCGAGTCGCTGTGGACCGGCGCATCGAACAGCGGGAGGGCGATCATGTTGTTACTGAAGGTGATGTCCTCGCTGTCGCTGCCAGCGTTGACCGACATCGATTCCTCGGTGCCGAAGAAGACCGAACAGTGATCGAAGACGATGTTGAACCCGTTGTCGCCGGCGACCATCGCGTCAGCAGCGTCGCTGGTCTGATCGCCCGGCATCGACCGGATGTGCTGGACGAACTGGTTCTCCTCGTCGAACTCCACACCGGGTTTGTCCGATCGGATGATCGTGATTCCCGGCTCCGGCGCTGTCTGGCCGGCGACGTAGACGTTCTTGCGTTCGGCCTGAATGTCTTCGCCGTCGAGGTCGATGACGCCACCGACTTCGAAGACGATCAGCCGCGGCGCGCCCTCCTCCAAGCCGATGTCTCCCAGGTTGACCTCGAGAGCCCACTTGAGCGAGCCCTCACCGGTGGCGTCGAGGTTCGTCACTCGGAGGACGACGAACTCCTCGTCGGCGATCCAGCTGGTGTCGGCGAACCCGTCGTCGGGGGCGAGTTCGGAACTCGGGGAGTCGACCCCAACGTTCTCGAGTGTCACTACTTCCGTCTCGTCGCTCGACTGTGCGGTTGTACTTCCGGTGGCTACGGCCGATCCGATACCGATCGCCCCGATCGTTCGCAGGAACGTTCGTCTATTTTCTCTCATGCTCCATCGCCACGGTATATTCCCTCTCCACTTTACAATTATTAGGGTAATTGTAGAATAAATTTTATGAATGTTCGGTGCTGGAGAACCACTCTCTACACTCGACCCAACTCCTTTTTCACATCGAATGCCGTGTCGAAATCACCCACGAGAGGTCCTAGAGGCGGTTATTTCGATGGCTCGATCTCTGACCCGGAGTTCGCCGATCACCTCGATGCCGTCGACGAACCATCGATTCTACGCCACAAATCAACGTATGATGACATATCTTCGTTCCGTTCTGAAGAACACTACTAACTCACCGTCGTCTTCGTGGACCGTTCGGATTCTCCGGAGAACGAGGCTGACACGTCGATTACGTGATATCGGTGCTGGTGACTTTTCCGACGAGAACGAGTTGGGCGTCTCGACGAGTTCGATGTCCTCTCTCGAGAGGCCACTGTCACCGTTCTTGGCTCACTTCCAGCGAAATCCCCTGTCTCGTTCGGCTCTGGGAAACACGCAGTCGATTCCCAGTTCCGCTCTGGATACCTCGTCACTGTCGATGGGAGACCAGGGGTGAGAGTAGAGCTCGCGGGCAGTACACGGGGCCATCGAGAGCGGTCTCCGCCGGCGTAGCCGTGGGTTTCATACCGTCTCGACGGGTGCACTGCGTCATGAACCTCTCTTCGGTCACGTGGACCGACGTCGCCGACAGCGAGACCGACCTCGCGCTCGTCCCCGTCGGCAGCACGGAACAGCACGGGCCCCACGCTCCGCTCGGAACCGACGCCCTCCTCGCCGAGGCGATCGCCGAGGCAGGTGCCGATCGATTCGACGGCGACCCCGTTCGCTCACCGACGATTCCGATCGGCGTCGCCGAGGAACACCGCCACTTCCCCGGGACGATGTGGGTCTCCCCCGAGACGTTTCGGCGCTACGTCCGCGAAGCCGTCGGGAGTCTCGCCTCCCACGGGTTCGACCGGGTCGTCCTCGTAAACGGCCACGGCGGCAACGTCGACGCCCTGCGGGAGGTCACCGGTACGATCTCCCGCCACGACGACGCCTACGCCGTCTCCTTCACGTGGTTCGACGCGATCGACGCCGACGACATGGGCCACGGCGGCCCGCTCGAGACGGCACTCCTTCGATACCTCTTCCCAGAACTCGTCCGCGAGAACCGGATCGAAGACGCCCGTGAGGGCGCCGCTGCGAGCTGGGGTGAGTGGGTGAGTCGGACGAATCTGGCCCACGATTCGGCGGAATTTTCGGAGAACGGCGTCGTCGGTGACCCGGCAGCCGGCGACGCCGAGCGAGGGCGTGAACTGTTCGACGAGTCGGTCGCTGCACTCGTTGGGCTTCTCGAGGCGGTTGCGACTCGAGACGTCTCGGAACCTGACCGACGGGGGTGACCGGTCGCGGTCGGTGGGGTTACTCTTCGTCTTCGTCCTCTGCTTCGCTCTCGTCGACACCCGCCTCCTCGAGTGTCCCACGGAGCGCCGGAATCGTGGCGGTGAGTTCGCCGACCTGCTCGCCGGCCGCAGAGATGTCCTCGATGGCCTCCTCGATGGCTTCGATCTCCGCCTCGAGGTCGTCGGCGTCGTCGAAGGCGTCGGCGCGCTGGCCCATCGTGAACCACTTCTTCGCGTCGCGGAGGTGGTCCTCGGCGTCGCCGGCGTCGAGGGCGGATTTCAGGCCGTTGAGCACGCCCAGCACGTTGTCGGCGTCGGTCTCCCAGACGTCGTCGGATTCGGGCAGGGCGTCCCAGGCCTCCGCGAGCGATGCTTCGACGTCCTCACGCATCTCGTTGGCCGCTTCGCCGAACAGTTCGTCGTTGTCGAGTGCCGTCTGGCTCATGTCACGTCCTTCACGCCCGGTGGGGTTAAAAGATAGCCCGAAAGTGAAAGTGAAATACGGCTCGAGCGGCCCGGTACTGACGAATTAGCTGTGAAATTTCGAAAGGGATGTCGTCGTCTCTGGTGGCGGTTCGTACGGTCTACTCTCCGTCATTCCAGCCCAATCGCGAACCGTCGGCGGGGACGCTGGCACAACGTTACAGCCAACTGTCTCAGTGTTTGTCGACTTCCAGCCGTCGACTACCAGTCGTCGGTCGGTCGTCCTCTGCTGGCACTGTCGAAGTGTTGGTGGACAGTGATACCGAACTCACCGGCGTCACTGGTGGTTCTTCGCCACGTAGTAGAGTACCGTCGCCGACGCAATGCCGCCGGCGGTCGCTGGAAACAGCGACCTGCGAAGCGACGGCTCGCCGAAAACCGATCCGGCGAGTGTATAGACGACGATCCAGGTGGCGACCGTCACTGCCCCAAAGAGCCACGGGTTCTCGAGTACGAATCGATTCATCTCGCTCACGTTTCGCTTCGTGGCCTCCCCCAAAATCGGTGTCGAGGCGAGAGTCTACGCGTCCCGTTCGATGGGATGCGACTCGAGGATCGATATCGAGCGGCTCGGCACGAACCGGCTCACCGTTCGACGGAGACGACCCGCATCCGCGGATAGCCCTCTTCCATCTCCATTCGGGTAACGACCTCGCAGTCGTCGTGGTCGACGACGATCTCGACTTCCACGAACTCGCCGGTCATCTCGGTGTAGCCGTGCTGGCAGGCCGCTGCGAGTACGTCCTCGCGGACGTCGACGGTCACCGACTGACAGTGGGGCTGGTTCTCGATTGCCTCTTCCATCGCTCGAGCGAGGCCGGGTGCGCTCTCGGGAGAGACGGGGGTGCCCGCGAACTGGTGGTAGAGCGATCCGAACTTGATGCCCGCTTCGAAGCAGGCCACTTCGGCGTTTGTCGCGTCCATGTCTGTGGCTGGTTCGGAGGGGGGAAGGTCGTTGTGGTGGCCGTGGGTCGTCGTGAGGGGGCCATCGAGAATCGGTACTCGATACGATTCGACACGTCTTCGTCGTGTCCCTGTCGATCGGAATCGCACGTTACTTATCGTCGGTTACCTTCAGGCCCAACGAGAACAGAATGGCACAGTCGGTCCTGCTCACAGGGGCTGCGGGGCGCGTCGGGCAAGCGATCCTCGCCGACCTCGCAGACGAGTACGAGTGGCGATTGCTCGATCGCGATCCGCCGACCGAGGAGCTCCCGGGGGAGTTCGTCGTCGCGGACATCACCGACAGCGAGGCCGTCCGCGAGGCGATGGACGGTATCGACGCCGTCATCCACCTCGCGGGCGACCCCCGTCCGGAAGCGCCGTGGGACAGCGTCCTCACGAACAACATCGACGGCGCTCAGACCGTCTACGAGGCCGCCGTCGACGCCGGCGTCGAGAAGGTCGCGTTCGCCTCCTCGAACCACGCCGTCGGCGCCTACGAGACGCCCGAGCGCGTCCCCGATCTGTACCGTCCCCACGACCAGTATCGACTCGACGGCTCCGAACTTCCCCGTCCGGGGAACCTCTACGGCGTTTCCAAGGCCGCCGGCGAGACCCTCGGCCGATACTACCACGACGAACACGATCTGTCGGTCGTCTGCGTGCGCATCGGCAACCTCACCAAGGGGCATCCGCCGATCGACTACGAACGCGGACAGGCGATGTGGCTCTCCTACCGCGACTGTGCACACCTCTTCGATCGCTGTATCCGCGCCGACTACGGCTACGAGATCGTCTACGGCATCTCCGACAACGACCGAAAGTACTACTCGCTCGAGCGCGCTCGAGCGGTGCTCGGGTACGAACCCCGGGACAACTCCGCCCACCACGACTGAGCGACGAGTCCGCGTTGCGAGGAGACTGCGCAGGGCGAACACCCGCGTGCGACCCACTCCGAAGACGACGCGATCAGAACAGTCCTTCGACGTCTCGTTCTTTCGCGGTTCGCCGTTCTACGTGCCCCGTCAACCGCTGATAGACGATCCCGCGATGGTCCGCCTCGCGGACGAAGTCGACCACCAGCGAGACGAATCGACTGTCGTCGCGGCCCGCCTCGAGATCCGTTTTTGCGTACTCGATCGCCCGTTCGATCGGCTCCTCGTCGAAGCCGAGATCCTCGGCGAGGATCGGTGCGGCGATCGTCGTCGCAGCCAGTGAGAGATCCGCGAGTCCGGGCATCGTCCCCTCGTGTTCGAGTGGAAGCGGTGGACGGCGTTCGACCACCTCGGGATCGCTCGCGAGGGTCTCGAGGAGCGTTCGGACGGGCTCGAGAGCGACGTCGCGGTACTCTGTGGGGAGACCCGCGAGGTAGTCGCCGGCGCTCTCTGCGAGCCCGGTGGCGCCCTCCCAGTTGCCGTTGTGAGCGTGATAGATCGCCGCCGTGAACTGGATGAGTCCGTGCAGCAGGCGTTCGTCGGGTGTCCCGGACTCGCACTCGAGCCAGCGGGCTTCCCAGGCGTCGTGGGCGGCGTGGTAGTAGCCGTCGTTGTAGATGGCGATACCAGCCCGGAGAGGGTCGCGCATGCTGTCGATCGATTCGTGCTGGAAGTGGATATTCCTGTTCCTCTCCCCGTCGATTCTGGTTCTGGTTCTGGTTCTGGTACTGGTTTCGTTCCGTTCCGGTTTCTGTTTCCGCCTTTCCCCTCCCGCACTCTCGCATTCGAGCCTTCGGCTCTGTCCTGTAGCTCACTCGACACAAACGGTTCTCTCGGTAAATCGAACGGATAGGATCGGTGGGACGGGACAGGATGTCCCACCGAGGAGAACACTGCGGCCGGATACTACCGCCTCCGGCGGGCGGACAGACAACCGCGGATTGGGACGAGTGGCGGTGTAAGCACAGACACAGGCACAGGCACAGGCACGCGTCTCAGCCACTCCGACCGGTCATTGGCCGCCACCGGTCTGGCGGTACCAGAACCCACACGAGATCGCTATATTATTATGAAGCTCCTTCCGCGAAGAATGCGGCTGTTGAGCCGTCGTAACCACCGCATACCGAGTTCAGACACTCGATACTGGTTACGACTCGAACCCGTCTTCCCACTCGAACCGTCCGTTTCGCTGGACGACCCGGCCGTCGATCTCGAGTCGCGAATCCTCGCTCACGTCAGTGATCATGTCGACGTGGACCGCCGACTCGTTGCCCGACTCGCCCTCGGGGAGACAGGCGTCGTAGGCCCGACCCAATGCGAGGTGGACCGTATCGCCCATCTTCTCGTCGAAGAGGATCGTGTCCGTGTAGCGGTCGATGCCACGGTTCATCCCGATTCCCAGCTCGCCCAATCGGCGCGCACCCGCGTCGGTCTCGAGGGTCTCCTCGATCACGGCCTCTCCCTGACCGGCCGCGTAATCGACGACCTCGCCGGCCTCGAACTCGAGGCGGACGTCCTGGACACGTTCGCCCTGGATGGTCATCGGGACGTCGAAGTGGACCGTCCCCTCCGTGTCCGCGGGCGCGGTGAAGACCTCGCCGCTGGGGAGGTTGTGGGAGTCGTAGGCGACCGAGGCGGCGCTGTTGACTGCCGTTCGGCCCTCGATGGACATCGTGAGGTCGGTCTCGCTCGAGACGAGCCGAACCTCGCTGCCCTCGTCGAGTAACTCCTTCATCTGAGCCATCTCGTCGGCGAGGGCCTCCCAGTCGCGGATGATGGCACTGTAGGCGAAGTCCTGGTACTCCTCGTAGGCCATGTTCGCCTGCTGGGCGAGCGACCGCGTCGGGTGGACTGTCGAGACCCAGCGGGAGTCGTACCGGGATTCGCGGATCTCCTGGCGAGCTTTCCGGTAGGCCTGCCGTTTCTTGCCGGGGACGTCGGCCGTCGCACTCGTGTTTCGGCCGCCGCCGAGCGAGAGGAAGACGTCCGCCTCGCGCGCGAGCGCGAGATCGTGTGCGGGGTCCGTCTCGAAGTCGCCGTCGTGGGCCTGCAGGTAGGCCCGCTGAATCTCGCCCGAACTGTAGGTCGCGAGCAGGTTCGCTCCCCGCTCACCCAACTGCTCGGCGACTGCGACCGCGAGCTCGTGGGCGTCGGGCCCGATCGACAGTACGACGTTGTCGCCCGATTCGACTCGAGCGCTCCAGTCGACGAGGATCTCGGCGTGTTCGTGTACGCGTTCGTCCATATCCGTTTCTCTCGAGGCCGGTGGATAAATTCCTCGGCTCCGGAGCTGAGTCCGAGACCGGGACCAGAACTGGACCCGAGACTACTCGAGGGCCGCCAGCATCGTCTCGTAGACGTCACTCGCGTGGCGCAACTGGGTGTGTCCGACCAGATAGTAGGCGTACGCATCCGCCCGTGCCCGTGCCCGGTCGTCGTCTGGCAGTCCGAGATCACCGAAGCGGAGCAATCGTATCGCGTCGTCGACGAGGAGTCGAAACAGCGGCGTGTCGTGCGCTTCGACGAGCTCGCGCGCTCGTGTTGCGGCCCGTTTCTCCTCTCGATAGACGAGTGCGGGGTCGATACGTTCCCCCTCGTCGAACACGAATCGCTCGACAGCATCGGGATACGCTCGCAGTTTCAGGACGTTTCGTGCGTGACGGACCGTCTGTAGGAGGTCGAGTCCACCCGTCGGTCCGCCGTCGGAGACCGTCTCGAGGCTTCCGTGAGTGAACTGCCAGCACTGATACCGTGCGTGGCGGTACGCTCCTTCGGCGAGTGTCTCGCGCAGTTCCTTCCGCTCCTCGTCGCTCTGGCGGGTCGCTTCGACCTCCTCGTCGAAGCGCTCGAACAGCGTCTCGAGGCCTGAGTCGAAGGTGTCGCCGTCCCCGCCACCGCCGCTCTCGTACTCACGGTAGGCGTGTCGAGACTCGAGGACGTGAACGTCGGCCTGCAGGTGTGCCTCCCACGTTCGCGGGATATCGTAGTCTTGGTAGGCCTCGGCGGGAGCGACGCCACCCATGTACATCCCGCTTCGGTGACTGTTGAGTCGCGCGAAGTGTAGCGGTCGCTCGATCCAGTAGAGGGTGGCGACGTCGGTCGCCGGGTTCTCGCCACGGTACTCGATCGTCTCGCGGAGGGCGGCGATCTCCGATCGAATCTCTTCACCGCGGTCGACGAGCCCCTGTGCGTCGGTCTCCCCGCGGACGACTCGGCCCGCACCGATCGCGTATCCCGCGTACCCGTGGGCCACTCGAAGATTGGCCAGCGCGCGCCGGTCCGGGTTCGACTCGCGGAGTTCCTGATAGCGGTCGGTGGCGTCCCCGAGGAGTGTCGGCCCCATTCGTGCGGCATCCGGGAGGTCGTCACGGTCGGTGTCGACTCCCTTCCAGAGCGTCTCGGCCTCCTCGAGGTGTCTCTCGAGGCTCTCGAGGCCTTCCCTAATGGTCGATTCCGGTGGAGCTGGTTGCGTGTCAGTGTCCGGGAGCCGCCGGTAGCCGATCATGCGATCGACGACCGGGTTCGGGTACCACGTTCGCGGTGCCATTGCGACGCCACCGCCGACACCCGTGACGGCGACCCCACCGAGGAGTCGGCGCCGTGTCAGTTCGGGGACCATATTCGTCGGTCGCCTCGTTCCTATTAGATTCTTGTGATCAATACGATTGACACTACACGATGGGAGATGGATTCGGTCACACGCTGTGCGCTGGCTCGAAACTGTTTGTGAAGGTTTCCTTCGACGCTGGACTCGTGTGACTGCGAGTCTCTGAACCCCGAGTAACAAGGGAGGTTGGAGATCGGAACTTACTCGCGCACGCCAACGCTGGCGGTGTCGACGTCCTCACGCGAGCGGACGAACCCGACGACCGCGTAGACGAACGGCGTGTCGACAACGGCGATCGCGAGTTTCAGGAGGTACTGGCCAACGATGAGCGCGGCGAGGTCGCCAGCACCCATCTGGAAACCGACGCCGAAGACCTGCGGGGCGATCGAGAACGCGACCGTGACGAAGATGACGGTGTCGATGGCCTGACTGCTCGCCGTCGAGGCGAGGTTTCGCAGCCAGAGGGCCTCGCCGTCGGTGTACTCGCGAATGCGGTGGAAGACGATCACGTCCCAGTTCTGGCTGACGACGTAGGCGAGCAGGCTGCCGGCGACGATGTTCGTCGAGGCACCGAGGACCGATTCGAACGTGGCGGGATCGATGCTCGTCGGTGCTGCCGGGGCCGCGATCGTCGACCACACCAACACGAGTACGACGAAGTTCATCGCGAACGCGACGTTGACCACGACCTGAGCCGCTTTCCGGCCGTACAGTTCCGAGTAACAGTCACTCGCGAAGAACGTGAGCGCGTACGCGAGCGCTGCTCCCGGGAGGATGAGGTCCGTTCCCGTTACCGGGATCGCGACCGGCAACTCGAACGCCAGTATCTTCGACGCCGTCAACTGCGCCGTCACGAGCGCCGTGACGAACAGGCCGATGAGCGCGACCTGTGTCACCGTCGGCGTTCCGCGAGGCTGAGTTTGATCCATGCACGCGGCGTTCCCAGCGGACCTACGTAAACGATGCTATCCAGGGTGCACTCGAGTCGGACTATGGCCACCTCTCGATCATCTCTCCGAACCGATCGCTTCTCGTGTCCGGTTATCGTCTCTCTCTTTGTCCTCCGTTCGAGGCGTCGATTCCCCGTCCGTCGACCGTGGATCGCCCGTTCGATCGCGTCGATGGCACTCTCGAGGGTCGTATGACACCGATCCATCCCAGTCGTGTGTGCCGTTGTCGCGGGGACAGCCCCTTCGGAACCCTTATCCGTGCAACGCGACTGTCTTTAGTCGCAATGGCGAAAGGCAACGTTGATTTCTTCAACGACACAGGCGGCTACGGTTTCATTGAGACGGACGACGCAGACGACGACGTTTTCTTCCACATGGAAGACGTTGGCGGTCCGGACCTCGAAGAAGGCACAGAGATCGAATTCGACATCGAACAGGCCCCCAAGGGCCCCCGGGCAACCAACGTCACCCGCCTTTAAGGCGGTTCGCGCTATCTGACCGGTTTCAGTAACACTTTTTCATTTTAACCCACTCACCCGTGAGAGGCGTCTCTTACGTGCCTGAGACGACTATTATTCACTACTCGAGCAACTCGATCACTCAGCCAGTTCGACCGTCTCGTCACCGACGTCGTTCCGATATCTGATCGTCCCCCAACACCTACTGAACTGGGGGCCCTACGAGAGGTATGGCGTATCAAACGACCCTCGGCTGGTCCCTGATCTCTTCGGGTATCGTCACGCTGATCCTCAAGGTCCTCCCCTACGACTCGCTGTGGTGGGGGCTCTTGCTCCTCGTCCTCGGTATTGCGATCCTGTATCTTCGGATCAGTTGAGAGACGGACGCAACTACCGCGTCGAAAACAGCGGTCTACGACAGCAGCTCGTCGACGTACTGGGACTCCCACTCGCGACGGGCTTCGACCTCGCGACGCCCGCGTCGAGTCACGGAGTAGACGTTCGTTCGGCGGTCAGCCACCCCTTTCTCGAGCAGTCCCTTGTCGACCAGCGTGTCGAGGTTCGGGTAGAGGCGGCCGTGGTGGATCTCGGACTCGTAGTAGTTCTCGAGTTCGTCTTTGATCGCCAGCCCGTGTGGTTCGTCCAGTCCGACGGTCACGTACAACAGGTCTCGCTGGAAGCCGGTCAGATCGTACATGTCCCCATCTACGGACATATACGTATTAAGAATGGTGAATGTGTCCTGATCGTTGATGTTTCTCCCGACTGTTCCGTTCAACCGCGTTTCATCTCGTCAGAGTCACGCGTTGGTCGCGCCACCGAACTGTCCCAATAGACACACTGAGTACCCCGTTGTTGTAAATTGCTTTCCGTTCGTCGGTAAACCTGTGTCGTCGCGGTGGCACGATCGTTCGCTCGTAATACTCATCAGGTAGCTCACAGGTGACGCGAAGTTGTGTCGATCCGACAGTGACTGTCAGGTCGTCGACGGTCGCCGGGAGGACGTCGACGACGACGGCCAATCGATTCGCGCTCGAGTCGTGAACGAGTCGTGTCGGGAGCCGTTGTCGATCGGTGACGGTGGAGGGAGCCATAGAAGTCTCTGTCGAGTGCGGCTCTATATGCCTCCGTGTGAACGAGTTGCCGTTTGATAATCCGTCGATCGGATCGGCTTGCTCGGATGTGAACTTCACACCGATCCGCTCTCGATTTGTCCCTTCGGTGCCGGATTTCGAGAGACGGTCGTGAAACGATATTGTTGCACGCGTCGTGGACGATCAACAGTGATCGTTTGGACTGTTTCACGCCTGAGGGGCAGGGATACAACCGACCACGTGGCCGTTCCGACTCTCGCCTAGTCTTCCGCGGCCGAGGACCTGACGTGCGTCGTTCGAAGACTCACTGTCGATCGACGATCGCGCTGCAACAGTTCGGTTTGGTTCCTACTACTGCGCCGAAAGTTCGGCTAATCGAACGTAATTCGATCCAAGATATTCAACGTTGCTTTCCAGTTATAGGCTCGTCCGGTGGACCTGTGACTGGCACAATGCCAGAACACTCACTCAGCAGACGGCGATTCGCGAAGCTCACCGGCGCCGGCCTGGTCGTCGGCCTCGCGGGTTGTATGGACGACGAAGAAAACGGTGAGGACGGTCTCGAAGACGGCGGGGACGACCTCGGGAACGGTGACGACGAAATCGGTGCTGGGGACGATGGAGACGGTGGACTGAACGGTGATGACGACGAAGACGACGGGTTCGAGGACGAAGACGAAGAAGAGGACGAATTCGAAGACGACGAGGACGACACGGACGACGACGGAATGGGTGACGAAGACGACGAAAACGATGCAGACGACGACACGGACGCGGACGCGGACGCGGACGACGAAGACGACACGGACGACGACGAAATCGGCGACGATGACGAAGACGAGGACAACGACACGGACGCGGACGAAACCGCTGACGAGTAACCTCGATCAGATGCCTTCTCATTCCTACGTGGAATGAGTGCGTGAGCTTTTTTCGCGGGTCGCATATTCACCGTGGACCGAGTTCGCCGGCCGACGGTCCAGTCATTCGAGTGCAACCGCTACTGTGACCACGCCGTCAGTTTTCACTCCGACCGCTGCTCGAACCGATGCAAGACGACGTCGGACTCGTCGTCCCACTCGAAGTGATCGTGAGCGCGCTCGAGGAGTTCCCTGTACGCCTCCAGATCTTCGACACCCTCCGCGCGGGCATCCGCATCGGTCAACTCGCCGAGCGTCCGTTCGCGAACTTCGACGACGCCGAAGGTCGTCCCGTCGATCGTGAACGTTGCGCCCTCCGTCGCGTACTGCTGTCCGCGGTGAATCTGTGTGACCTCGCCCTCGAGTGCCTGCTGTCGCATCCGGTCGCTGGGGAGCAGTGTGGCGGGGTCGATCTCGGTGTCGGTGTCTGTGTCTGTCCTGGTCTCGTCCTCGTTCCCGTGATCGTGATCACTCATACACACACCTTCGACTGCGACCCACAAAACCGACGGGGCTGGTCGAGTTCGTGTCAGTGTTAGTATTCGTGTCCACACCCGTCACCCACACCCTCGAGCAATCGATCGACGAGGTCGTCGACGTCGATATCCGACGCACCCACACCGCGAGCGACGACCGGCGGTGTGATCCCCTCGCGATCACCGAGGTGGATCTTCGGATACGGGGCGCGGTGAAAGCCCTCGACGAGCACGTACTCGTAGCCCTCGGCGACGAGGTCGTCGACGGTCTTCTCGAGGATCGCCGTCTCCCGCTTCGATTCGCCGTCGCGTTTACCCCGTTCGTCGATCCGGAACGTCCGCGAGGGTGTGATCCCGACGACCGTCTCCGCGCCTGCCTCGCGATGGCGGTACGTGTCCTTTCCCGGCGTGTCGATTTCGATATCGTGGTGGATCGATTTCACCGTCGCGACCCGTCCGTGCGTTCGAAGTCGGGCGACGAGCGATTCGATCAGGGTGGTCTTTCCGGTGTCGCTCGGACCGACCACACAGACGACCGTCGTCATTGGTTCCTCACGGACGGCATTTCGACGAGTCGGGACTTGGTGGTGTCGGCTGATGGCAGGCTCTCACAATCGGGCCCACGCTCGTCCTCGAGTCTTCGAGTGACTTACTCCCTTCAGATACTCTCGAAGAGTTCGACGACGTCGCTGACGCTCACTCGGTCGTTCCCGGTGAAGTCGTAGTACTCCGGATAGTCGGTGACGGCAGGATCGTCGACGTGCTCGAAGAAGACGTTCACGTCCGTCGTCGTCGTCTGACCGCTCCCGGTGACGTCGTTGTAGCGACCATCCCCGGTCGTGTCTTGGGGCGTGTTGCCGTCGATCGCCGGCGGCTCCTCGGGGTCGTCGCCGTCGGTCCTCACCGAGACGGTGCTCTCGCTGGACTCGTTCCCAGCATCGTCGACTGCTGTCACGGCGATTTCGTAGGTGGTGTCGGGTGAGAGCCCCGAAACCGTGGTGCTCGTCGTATCCGAAGCGAGTTGCTCGCCGTCTTCTAGTCCGTCGACGGAGACGACGTAGTGGTCGACCTCGACCTCGGCCTCGGTCTCACCGTCACTCGAGGCGTCCCACATGACCGAAACCGACGTCTCCGTTCGGCTTGTTACCTCGAGATTCGAGGGGGCGGTCGGTGTCGTCTCGACGGGATCTTCGGTGAACTCGCTGTCGACGCCGGTCGTGGCGGTCTCTCCGTTCAGCCGGACGTCGAAGTCGTGGACAGTCGTTCGCCCCTCGCTGTGATCCCAGGTCTCGTTTCCGATCTCGATGCCGGTCATCCAGCGGTCCGGCGGGAAGCCGTCCGGATCGTCGTCGTACTCGTCGAGGTAGTCGAGAATCGAGCGCAGATCGACGTTGCTCGGCACCTCGTTGGCGGCGAGTTTGAAGATGTGAAAGCTCCACTCCAGGCGGTCGGTGACGTGTTCCCAGTGATCGATGACGTTCCCGTAGCTGTCCGTAATCGCCCCGTCTTCGATCGATTCTCCCTTCGTGTGGCTGTCGCTCTTCTCGAGGATCAGCATAATCTCGTGTGTCGGATCGCCGCCGCCGATCGGCGGCTGGGTGTCGGTGTACCACCACTCGAGAGCTAGATTCCACTCCTCGCCGGAGGCGCCGTTGTCGATATCCAGGTCGACAGCCAGTTCGTCGACGTCACCGATCTGCGTCGGAAACAGGTGTGTCTGTGACGAGGACGACCAGGGCTTGTTACCGATCAGGACCTCCGGATAGTCGGGGCAATCCTCGGGACAGGCGTCGGTCTCTCCGCGTTCCCACTCCCAGCCGTAACTCCCGTCGTCGTTGCGAAACACGCACATGTGGGGCTCCTGTGGTACTTGCGAGGTACTCCAGTCGTTGTTGATCAGGACGCCGTTTCCGTCACCGACAGTGAGGTGGTCGGTGGAGCCACACCGTTCCTCGACGACGGTCTGGCCGGCGACGGTTCCACTGCTGGCACCGGCACCGACACCGAACGCGAGTGCACTCGCGCTCCCAACGGCTGTGGCTTTCAGCAGCCGCCGACGGGACACGGTTCGCGCCCGGCCACGCTCGCCGTTCGGATTCGTTTCGTTCTCGGTCGTCGGTGCTGTACGTCGGTCAGACTGCTGGTGCTGTTCGTTCATCGTTGTCTCGTCATTGGCACTCTCTGATAGGCGGTCGGGCCGGTCGACGACACGACCGCCACACCCGCCTCCATCGACTCGCGAAGCGATCGTTCCGTATCGAGTCACTCAGCGTTCAGATCGATTCGAAGAGTTCGACGACGTCGGTGACACTCACCTGCCCGTTGCCGTCGAAGTCGTAGTACTGCGGGTAGTCGGCGACGTCCGGGTTGTCCACGTTCTCGAAGAAGACGTTCACGTCCGTCGTCGTCGTCTGCCCGCTGCCGGTGAAGTCGTTGTGCAGTCCGTCACCGGTCGTGTCCGCGGGCTGGGTGCCGTCGATCGACGGTGGCCCATCCGGATCGTCGCCAGCGTCGGTGTTCACTGTCGTCGTCACCACGTCCGACGCGTCGCCGTTGGCGACCGCAGCGATCCCGATTTCGTAGCTCGTGTCGGGACTGAGCCCCGTGATCGTCGCCGTCGTCGACGAGGTCTCTTCCTCGAGGGTGCCGTCGAGATAGATGCGGTAGGCGTCGGCTTCGGCGACTGAATCCCAGCCAATTTCGATGCTCGTTTCGGTGACCTCGTTGGTCCACTGATTGGCCGGCGCCGTGGGTGTGGTGGGCCCGCCGGAACCGGCGTCGCTGCCGCTGGTGTAGGTCGTCCCGTTGATCGTCACGTCGAACTGGTTGTACGTGACATCGCCCTGGGTCCCAGCCCAGTACTCGTTCCCGAGTTCGATCCCGGAGAGCAACAAGTCCTCGCTGACACCCTGTCGGTCCGTCATGAACTCGAGGATGGGTTTAAGATCGACCCGGCCCGTGGTCGATGGCTCGGCGAGTCGGAAGACGTGGAAGTCGGCGTCGGTTCCGCCGCCGGGTCTCGCCCAGTAATCGATCGAGTTCCCGAACTGGTCGGTAAACACGTCGTGCTCGATGACGCCGCCGTGGCTGTGGTTCTCCGAGTCGAGCACCAGCATGATCTCGTGTGTGTCCGGCGCGTTCTCCGGATCCGGCTGACCGTCCATCAGCCACCACTCTTCGGCCAGGTTCCACTCCCCGCCCGAGATGTTCACGTCGACGTCGAACTCCATCACCAGTTCGTCGACATCGCCGCGTTCGATGGGGAACTCCGGCACACCGGTGTCTTCACCCCACGGTCTGGTCCCGAGGAACACCTGCGGATAGTTGATCCCGCTGCCGACTGCGGTGAAGTCGTATCCGTAACTCCCGTCGTCGTTGCGCCAGATACACTGCTCCGAGTCTTCCATCCCCCACTTGTTGTTGAAGAGGATGAAATCGCCACCGCCGACCTCGATTTCGTCCCAGAGCTCGCACGCCTCGGCGTCCTGTCCGGCTGCGAGCCCGCTCGCACCGAGTGCGAGGGCACTCACACCTGTAGCGGCACTCGTCCGAAGGAAGCCTCGCCGTGATAGCGGGACTGTCCGGTCGCTCTTGTCGGTCGTTTTCGTCTCTGTGCTCTGTTCTGACTCTCGATTGCTCCCGTTCATAGCTGATCGTCCGAGTTCCACTTCGTCAGTGTTGGACTACCTTAATCATTATTTGCTACCTCATAAATAGAATTTGGAGCGCATTTGATTTTTCCACCACTGAAAATATATTCTTCCGGGACTGCGCTGAGACTCGAGTCGATGGAACTCGTTCTCGAAACCACGGTTTCGGGTCTGAGCCCGTACGCGACCGACTCGAGCACTGGCGTGGAAGGCTGACGGGGCCGTGGCGACCTTTCCGAGTAGGTGGTTACCCTCCCGTCGCGACGGACGAACCGACAACTGTGTCCCCCAACTGCCCACACGTGTTGCCCTCGAGGTATGAACGACGCTCGATGGGCCAGACTCGAGCGAGCGTCGGGTTACTTCGAACTCTCGGTAGTGCCACGGTCGCCGTCATCGGCTGGCATGTCGAGTCTCAGTAAGTCCGGACACAGATTCCGTCGCTGGATTCTGACAATCCTGACCAGAAACGGCCGTTTTTTCTCACAAGCGATTCGTACGCCTATTTACACGTACATCTATGAATCGCCGTACATTTGCTATCGGATTCCTTTCTACGAGTACTATCGGCGTCTCTGGCTGTACCATCGGTCGACAAGAGTACCGCCCGCTGGTACTCAAGAATAATAGCTCTCGTGACCACACTGTCGCGGTTGAATTGGGGAGTTCGTATCGAGGTCAACCGGGAAACACGACGTATTTCGCTCAGGAAGTTACGATGGCGAGCGACGAGACGACAGAGTACGATGATGCAGTTGCGGTCAGTGATGGTCCACCGCGACAGATGTGGGTTCGTGTCGATATCGACGGCCAACCTTTGACTGACGAGGCGTCCGATTTCCCGGACGAAACGATCCACATCGTGATCGACGAGTCCGAGAACGTCACCGTCAGCATTGATTCTCCCTGAGCGACTGGCGCTGTATTGCACAGATACAGCGCGAAAGTCCACGACTTTCGTCGTGAGAGGACGTCAGATCTGAGAGGCTACAAGCGAGGGGCAATCTCGCGAATCCGAACGAGCTAATGGGACGAACGCTGCACGGATATCGGCCCTGACGACGGCACTTGGTGTACTCGAGGTGTTGTCGCAACTCCTCGAGACTCACGTAGATCACCCCATTTCGAACACGAATTTCGAAAGACGGCGGCGACCCGGAACCAGTGACTGGTTCGGTTCCGGTTCAAACACCTCCGTTTCCGAATAGGAGAATTGGGTTCTCGACCCGCTCAGGTGTCCAAGAATGACCGAATACGATTCGGTCACACTTCGGGTTCTTTTCGAGTGGGCCCTAACGGATTCGAACCATTGACCACTCGGTTATGAGCCGAGCGCTCTAACCAGACTGAGCTAAGGGCCCGCCTGCAATCGGACGAACCCGGGCGTGATAGTTAACGCTTACTCTCCGATTCGCTCGAGAAAAAACGGTAACGGTGTACAAACGGAACCCGGTCTACGCTGCGAGGCCAAGCGTCGACAACTCGTCGTCGTCCAGTTCGGCCTCGAGTTCCGCACGCGTGTGGGACTCGACGATCTCTTCTCGTTCGTCGGCGGACAGTTCGGTCACGTCTTCGAAGCAGTGGCACATAGCAACAGAAACCACGGTTGCAGACGCCATAAAGCCTGTTAGCACCCGATTTCCTGTTGTGTAATAACGTTCTCTCGTTACCAAATCCTGTGAATCGAGATGGGTGTGTTAACAATCTTTCACTGATTCGTCGTTGAAGACTGCAGCCATTCGTTCGATCCCCTTCGCCTTCCGACGGCTGCGTTCTGCGATCGAAATCTCTTCGACACCGTCGGGAACCTCGCGGTCGTAGCGAGCGTAGTACCCCTCCGGGACGACCCAGTCGTTGTAGTACTCCGGCCGGTCGTCTCGGATCAGTGTCAACGCGACGTGAGCACCGTGGCCAGCGTTGACGATCGTCTGGTGGTGTTGACTGGTGATCCGCCCCGCCGCGTACACCCCCTCGCAGTCGGTTCGGCCGTCTCCATCGGTCGGGAGCACCATCACCGGTCCCGGTTCCTCCGGTTCACGAGTGACGGGCAGGGACTCGAGACAGTCCGTGTGGGCCCACGAGGCGACGAGCAGGCGGTTGGCACGGTAGCGACTGGGTTCGGTTCCCCCGACGCCACCGTCGGTTTCGAGGACGAACGTCCGTTCGCTGGCCGGTTCTCCGCGTTCTGTCGCTGCTTGTCTCGTCCCCTCTGGCTCTCGTCTTTCTTCGCTCCCTTCGAGCCACACGTTCACGACCGCCTCACGACGGTACCGACAGCCGGCTTCCGTCGCGTGCTCGCGCGCGAGGTCGAGAAACTGAGCCGGCTGGATTCCCAGCGGAAAGCCGAGGTAGTTCTCGAGGTGGGCCGACTTCAGCAAGGAGGAGCGTTCGTGTTCGAAGAGGACGGTCTCGAGGCCCGCCCGTGCGGTGAAGACGCCGGCCGAGCAGCCGGCAGGACCACCGCCGACGATGGCGACGTCGGCGGGTGATTCGGTCGTCGATGCAGTCGTCTTCGCTGTCGTCTGTTCTGGTGTCATCTGGTGTGTTCTGTCTCCAATTCCGGTCGGTGCCAACAGAGGATGCCCGCCGGGATTTCGTAGCGGTATCGCCAGCGATCGTCGGTACTGGTACCGTCGTCGCTCGTCTCATACGTCTGCTCTTCTCTCTCGACCCGCTCGAGATCGGGCTCGAGTCGGGCGACGAGTTCGGTCACCGTCGCATCGTCCACGTCGGATCCCACGAGTCCTCGAGCGATCGCTTCGGGTGATACGTCGATGTGCTCGCGAACCGCAGGCTCGACGCTGTAATCGGCGTGTACGTCGAGTTCTTCGAGGACGCCAGCCAGGAGGAGCACGCGTGATGCCTGCCCTGTCCGTTCTTCACCCCGGATCTCGGCGAGGTGGCGTGAGTGGGGCGGGACCGCGCCGAGCCCGTCGACGACGACCAGTGTCTTCCGGGTCGCCGTAACGAGCGCCTCGAGTGCGCGTGCGACCTCACGCTGGGAGTACATCGTCCACGCCGTCACGACCACGTCGTGGGGGGCGACGTCGACGGTCGGCCAGCGGCCGGAGACGGTGTCGACGTTCGTGATGTCTGCAGCCTCCAGCCTCTCCCGGAGCTGATCGAGCATCGCCTGAGAGTAGTCGACGGCGGTCACCCGATCGACCAGTGGCGCGATCTCGACGGTGTAGCGGCCGGTTCCGGGACCGAGTTCGAGGACCGAATCGTCTTCGCTCACGGCCGACCGAATCGTCTCGAGTGCTTCCGGTTCCGGACTCGAACCGGACCCGTCCGGAAAGCGTTCGCCGTAGCTGTCGGCGTGCTCGCGCCAGTAGGCACGGTCCTCGTCGGGTGTCCAGCAGTCGAGAGCGCCGGTGTCAGCGAGTCTCTCCCAGGTGGCAGCGAAGTCGATGGCCGCGGTTCGGGTCGCGTCGTCACCGCCGCGGTCTCGCTCTTGTTCTCGTTGACACTCGAGTCCAGTCGCCACGATCAGGCACCTCCCGGTCTGCGCCGCGAGAACCGACACCAGTTGATCCGCGTGTCGATCGGATGGATCTCGACGCCGCTGTCCGCGTGACGAGCGAGCGTGGACTCGCCAGCAGATAGCGACGGGGCGATGCCAGCTTCCACGACGCGTCGCTGACTCTCGTCGAACTCGCCGCCCTCCTCGAGTGAGCCAACTCGATCTCCATTACCGAAACGGTCGATGAAGCGCTCGAGGCCGTCGGGAACGCTTCCCAGTGCGGTTCGCCGATCACGTCGGTTGTACATCTGTTATTAACTGGGCCCTCTTCGATAATAGTTGTTACTATCTCACACAAGATATTATTACTATTATAGATGGGAGCTCGTTCGAGACGGGACGAGAACGAGCCGTCTCGGTTCGTCTACTTCGACTGATACGCCGAGAGCGTCTGATCGGTCGCGTCGGTCCGATGGCTCGTCGCCAGTCCCGCGAGGTGCGGTGCTTCGGGGACGATGAGTCGTTCGCAGGCCGTTCGGACCGCGTTCGTACTCCCGGGCAGACAGAACACCGGCGTATTCGCGGCGATTCCTGCCGTCGCTCTGGAGGCCATCGCCCGCGTCCCGACTTCCTCCCACGAGAGCGACCGGAAGAGTTCGCCGAAGCCTGGGAGTTCGCGTTCGAACAGCGCCGAGGTCGCCTCCGGCGAGACGTCGTCCGCGGTGACGCCCGTTCCACCGGTTGTGACGACGACGTCGATCTCTCGCCGAGCGACGAGACTCCGGACCGCTGTACGGATCGCTCCATAATCGTCCCGGACGAGTTCGCGGGCCTGTACTTCGTGGCCCGCGTCTTCGAAAATCTCCTGGATGGTGTCGCCGCCGGGGTCCTCGGGATCTCTCTCACTGGCTCGAGACGTCGAGACGGTGACGATGCCGACGTAGAGCGGATCGATAATATCGTGGCCGTGGTCGTCGGTGGTCCGCCGGTCGCCTGCATCGCTCGGTGTCTCAGTATCGGTGTCGTCTGTGGACATGACTCTCCCTCGTCGCTCGAGAGTGAAATAGCTCCCCGACCGTCGGTTCAATCCGTTCGGTTCGAGTGGCCACTCGAGACCGCGATTGTCACGGTCTGTCCCATCGCCGTCGGCGTCGGGTTTTCGGTCTCGTAGGTCGACCAGTCGTCGTCCATCTCCTCGTCGGTGAGTAGACAGTCGTCGAGTCGGGCAATCAACGCATCCATCGAGAGGTTTCGTCCGATGATCGCGAGGCGACTCTCGCGGTCGCCCCACTCCTCGTCCCACTGGAGGTCCGGCTGGCCCTGCCGGAAGGTCTCCTGGCGCTCCTCGGAGAAACTGGCGACCCACCGTCCGGTGACCTCGAGGGTCGTCTCCGTTCCCGCGAAACTCATCGTCAGCGCTTGGCGTTCGCGCCCGGCGACCCAGCACAGGCCCTTGGCGCGGACGAGGCCGTCGGGGAGGTCCTCGAGGAGAGCCGTGAACCGTTCGGGGTGAAACGGGCGGACCCGGTGGTACGTCTCGGTTTCGATGCCGTAGCGTTCGGGTGGGTGGTCGTGGTCGTGGTCGTGGGTGTGTTCGTCGTGATCATGGTCGTGGTCGTGGTCGTCCGTGGTCGACTCGGTATGGTCGTGACCGTGATCGTGGTCGTCGTGACCATCACCCTCACCTGCGGCCGCCTCGATCGCCTGCTTCCATCCCGCCGACTCCCGCGCAGCCGCCGGATCGAACAGTCCGGTCTCGAGGACCTGATCGGGCTCGAGCGCGCTGTACTCGGTTGTCAGGATCTCCGCACGTGGCTGGAGGGTCTCGAGGACTGCCACTGCTCGCTCACGTTCCTCGTCGCTGACGAGGTCGCATTTGTTCACCACCAACAGGTCGCAGAACTCGATCTGTTCGAGCCAGAGATCCGCGAGGGGACGGCTGCCGGTCTCGTCGGGGCCCTGCCGTTGGGGGGTTCCAGCCCGGTCGTCGACGAACGTCTCGGTGAACTGGCGGGCGTCGACGACCGTCACGACCGTGTCGAGATCGTAGGGGCCGCCGGCCGGCCCGCGGACGAACTGTTGGGCGATCGGTTCGGGCTCGCCCACGCCGGAGGCTTCGACGACGAGCGCGTCGAAGTCGTACTCCTTCCAGAGCTGGATCACCGACCGCGAGAGCTCGCCACCGAGACTACAGCAGATACAGCCGTTCTCGAGGGCGACGAGTTCGTCTCCGCCCGCGAGGTCGGTCCGGGCCTCGACGAGGTTCGCGTCGACGTTGACCTCGCCGACGTCGTTGACGAGGACCGCGATGTCCCGTGATTCGCGTTCGCTCTCACTCTCGAGCAGATTCGAGAGCAGCGTCGTCTTGCCTGCCCCGAGACCGCCACAGAGGATGGTGACTGGGATCGCCATTTCTAGTTCTAGTCGTTCGTGATCGCGAGTTCACGTTGGGCTTCCGGTTCGAACGGGTCCGAGTACGCGCCCCAGTCTTCGTCCATCTCCGCGTCGGTGAGCAGACAGTCGTCCAGCCGTTCGATCAGGCCGTCGGCCTCGAACTCGCGGCCGATGAAGACCAGCCGCGTCATTCGATCGCCCCACTGATCGTCCCAGTCCTCTTTCAATCCGGGGCGGGCGGCGAAGTACTGTTGCCGCTGGGCCTCGGGAAGCGTCGCGATCCACTGGCCCGACGGACCGGCTCGAACGGACGTCCCGGCCTTGTCGATTCCCATCGCGACGTCTTCACGGCCCGCACTCCAAAAGAACCCCTTCGCGCGCACGATCTGGTCGGGCAGCTCCGGGAGGAGGGCGGCGATCCGCTGGGGGTGGAACGGCCGGT
The DNA here is from genome assembly GCA_025517485.1 of Natronoglomus mannanivorans. GTDB lineage: Archaea > Halobacteriota > Halobacteria > Halobacteriales > Natrialbaceae > Halomontanus > Halomontanus mannanivorans. The sequence goes on from JAOPKB010000007.1 coordinate 42,163, forward strand.
CGCGCTCGTAGACGAACGAGGTGACCCCGTGTTCTTCCTGGGGGTCGTGGTGGTGGTCGTGTTGAAGTTCGTGTTTCCAACCCGCCGACCCCTGGGCTTCCTCGAAGTCGAAGCGGTCGGTGCCGAGGATCTCGGCGGGATCGACGTTCCCGTGTTCGGTTCGGAGCCGCTTCGCCCGGGGCTGGAGTCGCCCGAGGACCGCTTCGATCTCCTCGAGTGCGTCCTCGGAGACGAGGTCGCACTTGTTCACCAGCATGACGTCGCAGAACTCGATCTGGTCGAGGAGCACCTCCTCGGGAACCCGGCCGGCGTCGGCGGTCACGTCCTCGGTGAGCGCCGCACCGGAGTCGAACGACTCCCGAAAGCTGTGGGCGTTGACGACGGTGACCATCGTGTCGAGTCGGTAGGTGTCCGTCGGATCGAAGTCGGCGTCCTCGAACCCGAGTGCGAACGTCTGGGCGACGGGGACCGGCTCGGAGATTCCCGAAGACTCGACGAGCAGGTAGTCGAAGTCTCGACGCTCGGCCAGTCGGCCGACCTCCTCGAGCATGTCGCCGCGCAGTCGACAGCAGATACAGCCGTTGGAGAGTTCGATAATCTCCTCGTCGCCGCCCAGATCGGACTGCTGGGCCACGTGTTCGGCGTCGACGTTGACCTCGCCCATATCGTTGACGACGACGGCGACCTCGAGGCCGTGGTCGGCTGTCAGGACGTGGTTGAGAACGGTCGTCTTGCCTGCGCCGAGGCTACCACTCAGAACGGTTACCGGGATGCGGTCGTCACTCATCGTTCGATACCACTATGATAACAGCCTATATAAATACTAGTTATTACGTACTCCGAGCGAAGCAAATAACAACTATTATTATTCTAATAGAGGTGGTTATTATATGCCTGTCGTTAGCGTCTCGATGCCCGCTGACCTGATCGAGCGACTCGACGATCTCGCCGCCGAGCACGATTACACCGGTCGAAGCGAGGTCGTTCGTGAAAGTGCTCGCATCCTCTTCGGAGAGTTCGAGAACGATCGCCTCGAGGATCGTGAACTCGCCGGTATCGTCTCCGTCCTCTACGATTTCGGAACGCAGAGCGTCGAGCGTCGTCTCACCCAGCTGCGCCACGACCACGAGGAACACGTCGCCTCGACCCTGCACGGTCACGTCGACGACTACTGTCTGGAACTGTTCGTCCTCGAGGCCGACCTCGAGGTCATCTCCCGGTTCGTCGGTCAGGTGCGGTCGGTCGAGGACGTCCGGACGGTCGACTACTCGCTGGTGCCTCTGGATTCGGTCGGACAGTTACAGGAGTCGTAGCGACGGTTCACGCGGCGTCTCGTGGCTCACAGTAGATTCTGACAGCATCGCAGACTGCACGTGAACGTCGATTTTCGCGACGAGTACTGTCGCTCTGTCGTGTAAAATCGCGAGAAGGCGCCGAAGCCAGGACTCGAACCTGGGACCGCCTCGTTAACAGCGAGGTGCTCTACCAACTGAGCTACTTCGGCTCACCTTCGTGTTGTCGGGTGCATTTGATAGGGCTTTCGTTTTCACCCGCCGTCAGGCCGTTAGCGAGTCAGCGACTCGCACACTCCCTCTCCTCGAGGAGCGCCGCGCTTCGACACGCTTTCACGCCCCGCTCGAGTACAGGTCGTCTATGGCCGACGAGGACGAGGGCGCCGGCGGATCCGAGAACACAGCGCAGGACGAAGCCACCGCCGAGGACTTCGAACGGGTCGTCTCCCGCGTCCACGACCGGATCGACCCCGACGCCGAGGAACGGGCGACACTCGAGCAGGTCGCCGCCGCACTCGCGAATCGCGCGGCGGACGCGGCAACCGACCGGTGTCCCGAGGCGGACGTCCTCCGGGTCGGCTCGACCGCCAGAGACACCTGGATCAGCGGCGACCGTGACATCGACGTCTTCGTCCGATTCCCGACCGACCTCGACCGCGAGACCCTAGAGGAGTACGGCCTCGAGGTCGGCCACGCGACCCTCCCGGAGGGCCACGAGGAGTACGCCGAGCACCCCTACGTCAAAGGCGAGTTCGACGGGTTCGACGTCGACGTCGTCCCCTGTTTTCGAGTCGACGACGCCACGAAAATCCGTTCGGCCGTCGACCGCACACCGTTTCACACCCAGTACCTCGAGGCCCGTCTCGACGACGAGCTCGCGAGCGAAGTCCGGCTCACCAAGGGATTCCTGAAGGGAATCGGCGTCTACGGCAGCAACCTCCGAACACGGGGGTTCAGCGGCTACCTCACCGAACTGCTCGTCTGTGAGTACGGCGGCTTCCGCCCGTTTCTCGAGGCCGCCGCCGACTGGCAGCCGCCGGTCCACCTCGATCCGGAAGATCACGGTCGAGCGACGTTCGACGATCCGCTCGTCGTCATCGATCCCACCGATCCCGAACGCAACGTCGCCGCCGTACTCTCGTCCGACAACGTCGCCCGGCTCCAGCACTACGCCCGCGACGTTCTCGCTGACCCTCGAGCTGAACTGTTCGACCCCGACGCGTGGGAACCGGACCCACTTTCGACAGCCGACCTCCGCGATCACCTCGAGCACCGCGAGACGACGCCAATCGCGCTCCGTTTTCCTGCTCCCGACCTCGTCGACGATCAACTCTATCCTCAGCTTCGCAAGTCGCTGGCGGGGATCCGAAGTGGTCTCGAGGATCGTGACTTCGACGTCTTGCGCGCGGCGACGTTCGCCGGCGACGACGCCGTCGTCTTCGTCGAACTCGCCGTCGCCCAGCGGCCGGCGGTCGAACGCCACGACGGGCCGCCGATTCACGTTCGCGCACACGCGGAGGGCTTCTTCGAGGCCTACGTCGACGACCCCGACGCCTACGGCCCGTTCGTCGACGGCGATCGCTACGTCGTCGAACGCGAGCGCGAGTTCACGACCGCACGGGAGTTCCTCGAGAGCGATCGTCTCTTCGACGTCGGACTCGGTGCACACGTCGAGACGGCCCTCGAGGACGGTTACGAGCTACTCGTCGGCGAGGAACTCACGGCACTCCTCGCGAGCGAGGCGCTGGCCGTCGAACTGGCACGGTACTTCGACCCGCGGCCGTAGTGTGTCTGCCACTCGGTCGTTTCTCGTTCGCCCGCTCGCTTGTCGAGCCCCTCGTCCGTCGCTTGTCTGCTCCTCGACGTCCGACGACTGGCTCTCTCGAAAACTGGCTCGAAACGAGACCGACCTCTCACTCCGAGCGGTCGTACTCCAGATCCTGTCCGTGGGCCTCGGCGACCTCCTTGAGGACGTCGGCGGCGTCGTCGCTGATTCCGTCGTCCTCGGGCTCCATCGGCGCTCGCCCGTCGAACGTCTCGTGGACCAGCGAGATACTGTCGGCCAGCACCTCGAGTCCGTACCCACCTTCGAGGACCAGCGCCAGCGCGGCACCGACGTCGTCGGCGACCGTCCGCATTCGGTCGGTCATGAGCGCGTAGGCCTCCGTCGAGAGGCGGACTCGCGAGATCGGATCGTGTCGGTGCGCGTCGAACCCGGCACTCACGAGCAGGAGATCGGGGTCGAACGCCTCGAGTGCGGGATCGATCAGGTCGTCGAACGCCGCCAGATAGTCGACGTCGTCGGAACCGGCGGGCATCGGGAGGTTCATGGTCGTCCCCTCGCCGTCACCCTCACCGACCTCGTCGGCGTGTCCGGTGCCCGGGTAGAGTCCGTCCTCGTGCAACGAGACGACGAAGACGTCCCCGCGGTCGTAGAAGAGATCCTGCGTGCCGTTTCCGTGGTGGACGTCCCAGTCGACGATCGCGACTCGCTCGACCGCATCGTTCGAATCCATCGCGTGTTGGGCGGCGACCGCGACGTTGTTCGCGAAACAGAAGCCCATCGCGTCGTCGTAGACGGCGTGGTGGCCCGGCGGTCGACCCAGCGAGAACGGCGTCCGTCGGCCGTCGGCCCCCTCGAGTGCGGCGTCGGCGGCCCAGCAGGCCAGCCCTGCGCTCTTGGACAGCGCATCCCACGTCTCCTCGACGGCACTCGTGTCGGGGTCCCACTCGCCGCCGCCGTCGGCACAGAACTCCCGGACCGACTCGAGATACTCCCGGTCGTGGACGGCCGCGATGGTGTCGATCGACGCGGGGTCGGCGTCGACGTACTCGACGCCGTGTTTGCGTTTCAGTCCCTCTCGAATCGCCCGCAGACGGTCCGGCGTCTCTGGGTGCCGGGCCCCGGGGTCGTGTTCGAGACACACGTCGCTGTAGCCGAATCGCATCGAATACTCACTCTCACTCGAACAGCGTGAAGTAGGTCTCGATATCGTCGGCCGTGATCGTCCGGCGATCGGCGTGGTGAGCCAGGATCGCCGCCGCACGGGCGACGTTGTCGGCGTAGTCCTCGAGGATGTCCGCGAGCGCGACGCGTGCGTCCATCGAGACGCGATACCGGTCGTCGATATCGATGCGAGCGATCCGGTCGATCGGCGCGACCGGGAGCTCGAGGGCGTCCTTGTCGATCGTCGCCTCGACGCCGAAGTCCTCGGCCATCAGCGTCTTCCGTCCGTCTGTCGTCGCCCGTTCGGCGGCGGTTTCGGCGAGTGTGGCGCCGTGTTCTTGGATCCGTCTCGCGAGTTCCTTCGACGCGTCGGCGCTCACCCGGAGGTTGCCCGCGTTCCGGCGGATAATCGTGTCCACCGGCGCGAACGGTAGCTCGACGTTCATACGTTGATACCGGCAGTTGACCCCCTTAACGCTTTTCCTAGACGCCGCTATCGAACGTGTCGCGCGCTCAGAACACGTCGCTGGCCTCGAGGCGGCCGTCGCGGACGACTCCGCGGGCAGTGATCTCCTCGCCGAGGCCGACGTCGGCGGACGTCTCGACGCTCATCGTCGTCTCGCCGTCGTCGAGGACGACCGGGTCGCCCGCCTGCACGACGACGCCGGTGAACTCGAGTTCCTCGCCGTCGGTGGGGTCCTGGTCTTGTTCTTCTGTCTGTGTCTCACTCCCGCTCTCACTCTCTCCCTCACCCTCGTTTTCAGTATCGTCAGCACCCGGTCCGTCGCCGTCCCCTCCGAACGCGGACAGCCCCGCGTTGTCGCCGCTCGAGTCGCTGGCGCTCGACCCCGATCCCGCCCCACCGTCGCCGACATCCGACTCGAGAACCGTGATCGTCGACCGCCAGCCCGCGGAGGCCTCGAGGTCGTCCTGCCAGCCGTCTTGAATCTCGACGTCGGCCAGTGCGACTTCGTCGCCGGGGCCGATATCGAGATCCGCCTTGTCGCCCCACATCGCGACCCGAATGTCGCCTGTCGCGTCCTGAATGCGGATGTTTCGAACCTGTCCCTCGGAGCCGTCGTCGCGGTCGAAAGTCCGTTTGGGATCCGCCGAGCGGACGACGCCCGCGAGGTCGACCGTCTGGTCGATCTCGAGGCTCTCGATGGGCGTGCTCTCGGGGACGTACTCGACGTCCTCGTCGACCTCCTCGATCGCGCCGCGGTTACCCAGGTGGAGTTCGAGGTCGCCGTCGCGTTCGCGGACGTAGCCGTCGATGACTTCGACGGTGGTTCCGGCCTCGAGTTCCTCGGCCTGATCGGCCTGTTCGTCCCACAGCGTGACGCGAATTCGTCCAGTCGCGTCGCCCAGCGTGAGGTTCGAGACCTTTCCCTCGGAGCCGTCGTCGCGGTCGAAGGTGCGTACGGAGTCGGTGTCCAGAATCAGTCCGACGAGGTTGACGTTCGAGAGCCCCAGCGAGAGATCCTCGACGGTGTAGGTGTCCGACACCTGCACGTCGATCTCCACGTCGTCGTCCGGTTCGACGTCGTCGACGCTGACCTCGACGCCGCTGAAACCCTCCTTGGGCCGGCCGACGATCCGCAGGACTTGCCCCTCCTCGAGTTCGTTGACGGCGGCTTCGGCGTGTTCGTCCCAGAAGGACGCCCGCAACGAACCGGTCTCGTCGGCGACCTCGACGTTGACGACGCGGCCGTCGTCCTGCTCGCCGTCGCGCTCGAACGTCCGTAACTCGTCGATGCTCACGACCTTGGCGACGAACTTCACTTCCTCCATGCCCGGTTCGACGTCCGCGACGCCGTTGACCTCGCTCTCGCCGACCTCGTGAGCGATCAGCATCGCCGCCGTCTCCTCGTCCGCGAGTCCGCCCATCTGTTCGACCTTCTCCTCGACGGCCTCGCGAAACTCCTCGAGAGAGACGTCGGCCTCGAGGTCCTCGTAGATCCCCTCGATGTCGCTCATAATCTAGTCTCGTCCACGAACACGTCGCGCATAAGCGTGTCTCTTCGCCCCGATTGCTCGCCGTCGATTCGGCCTGTCGGCTGCATAGCAGTGCGTTGGTTCGGCTTCGGGTATAAACCGTACGCCGGGCGTTCGAAAGACGGATGGTCGAGTTACCACTCCCCCGGATCGTCCCGTCGACCCAGCGAGAGCGCGAGCAGGCAGGCGACCCCTGCGAACCCGGCGAGGACGACGAACATTACCGACGGCGACGCGTAGGTGAGGACGGTGCCGACGATCGCCGCTCCGAGTGCGCCGATCCCGAAGATCGCGAGGTAGGTGTAACCGAAGGACAGCCCCCGCGTGTCCGGTCTCGAATACTTCGCGATCGTCGCCTGCTCGAGCGGCTGTAGTGCGAAGAGGACGAACCCGAGCACGACGCTCACGGCCAGCAGCGGCCAGAGGCCGGCCTGGGCCGTCGGGACGAACACCAGCGCGATGACGACGAGAGCGACGAAGACGACGGCGAGCCCGCGGTCGGGTTCGACCGCGTCGACGAGCCTGCCACCGACGTACTGGCCGGCGATGCCGACGACCAAAAGCCCGACGTAGAGGTACTGTGCGAGGTCGAACTCCTCGGCCATCGGGCTCTCCGGGTCGAACAACAGCTGTGAGTCACCGACTGCGGTCTCGAGGAAATTTCCCAGCAGGTCGGGTAGGAACGTCAGGACGCCGCGGTAGTAGAGCCCGCTGAACGTGACGACGACGAACACCGTGAGGAAGGCGACCGTGAAGAGTCGACGCGTTTCGGCGGCCAGACCGGCCAGCGAGTCGGCGCTGGTCGGTGACCGTGTGGCGTCGCGGTCTTCGCTTTCGTTCTCGCTCCCGTCCCGTCTCTCTCCGCCACCGTCCCCTCCGTCCTCACGCTCGCCGCCATCGGGGATGCCGACAGATTCGACGGCTGCCGTCTCGTCGAATTTAATCACCAGCCCGGCAGCTGCGGCGGCCAGCGACGGAATCGCGAGGGCAGCCGCCACGAGTCGCCAGTCGAACGCCACCAGCAACAGGGCAGTCGCGAGCGGCCCGAGTGCGATCCCGATGTTCCCGGCCATTCCGTGGTACGCAAAGCCCGCGCCGCGGTCTCGGACGCCGTTGCTGATCAGCGTGAGCCCCGCAGGGTGGTAGACGCTCGCGGCGATTCCCCAGATCCCCAGCGCGACGGCCAGTGCGAGGATTCCCGGTGTGAGACTCACGAGGAGAAAGGAGAGGCCCATGCCGGCGAGACAGGCACAGATCAACGCGCGCGAGCCGTAGCGGTCGACGAGAATTCCGCCGGGAAGCGCCCCGACGCCGAAGAGTCCGTACCCGATCGTGACGACGTACCCCAGCGTCGCGGCCGTCGTCGAGAACTCGAGCAGCCAGATGGTCATCAGGATCGGGATCGACAGCTCGTAGGTGTGGACCATCGCGTGACCGATCATCGTGAAACCGACGATCGAGCGGTCGTTGTCGTTCACGCTCACACCCTCCGGTATCGTGGCTCGCTCGCGCGCCCTCGTTTTCGTTTTCGTGAACGTGAACGCGCCCGTCGCCGAAGCAGTCCCCGTACGCTTTCGTCTCGCTCGTTCGTGTTCGTCTCCTCCATATTCACCGGACGATCGATACTCTCTCGACTCGTCGCGTCCTTCTTTTCACTGGCGGTCCCCGTTCGAGTCGTCTCCCTCTGTCTACTCCTCGTCGACGTCGAGTTCGAGACGGGCTACCTCGTTCGTCTCCTCGAGGTGTTCGTGGTCGACAACCAGCACAGCCGGCGGCTGCGTGCCGACGGTGATCGTCGCCTCGTAGTCGACGCGCCCGGTACACTCCATGCAGACGTCCTCGCCGTCGCTCTCGACGCCGATCGTCACGGTAACCGTTCCGTTCTCGGCGACCACTCCCACCAGCACGGCCTCGTGACACGGGTTCGGTGCGCGAACGGAGCCAGTGATCGTCGCCCGTCTGGCCTCGAGATCGACGTCGATCGTCGCCTCGCTGGTCCTCCCACAGGCGGTCTCGAGCGTCTCGATCGTGGTGTCGGTCACCGGCTCCGTGGTACTCCCATCGTCGTCTGCTGGTCCGGTCGTCTCCCCGTTACCGTCTCCGTTACTACCGGATCCGGGATCGCCGTTCCCAGCGTTACCGGCCCTGTCTACACAACCCGCGAGTACACCGAAGCCGGCAATAGAACCGACTCGAGTGAGCACGAGACGTCGTTTCATACCCTTCTTAGGGGCTCACGTATCAAACACCTTATGATTGGTGAAACGTTACTTTCAGCTTGATCGTTTTCGGGAGACCGGATTCTGTGGACGAACTCAGTCGCTGAATTCGGTCTCCGGCGGAAAATCGCCAGAGGGCACGACGCGGGTTTCGAAAGGGATTTAAGAGACACTGCTCTACGTTGAGTTGAGTCCTGGTAGGGTAGTGGACTATCCTCTTGGCTTGCGGAGCCAGGGACCGGAGTTCAAATCTCCGTCAGGACGCTCACTCCGTTCTCGCCCTGACGTGCTTCACGCTCGCGACTGCTCGCGTGAAACTCCGTCAGGACGTTTTCACCGACACAACAACACCGAGCAGCGCGAGGCGTTCGCGTCGGCGACAATTCTTATGCGGGTATTTGAGCAGGTAAGTTGCAGCCCGGAACGGCGCTTTGTGCCCCACGCCCGAAACGTCTTCGCGAGTTCGAATCTCCGTCAGGACGCTCCCATCGTTCTCGACTGACGTGCGTCACGCTCGCGACTGCTCGCGTGACACTCCGTCAGGATGTCTTTGTGACTCCAAATCACGAGTGATGCTCTCGTGTAGCCCATCAGAAACGCGCTGCGTTTCTGTGGCCACCCACAGAAAATCCCCTGATTCGGCTGGTACGACCGTGACAACCTCCTCTCTCGCTTTCGATCCGTGTTTTTCGAGTCGTTCAGCACTCGGCCCTCGATTATATCTCTCCGAATTCGATAGTTATAAAACATGATCGCGTAATTAGTACGGTGAACGGGGAGAATTCAAACGGGTGCGGGGGCAGACACTACCGTGTTACGGGTACGGACATACCCGAGACCAGCGAATCGTGTACGGCCCTCTCGCAGCCATAGAGTACCCTCGATTACACGCACCTGGAGGACCAGATGAGCAATACGAACCCGGACGACACGACTGACGCGCTCGAGTCGGACTTTCTCGAGCCGTGTCCGAGCTGCGGGCGGCCGACCGTCGGCGTCTGCGTCAAAGGCCCCATGGAACGGTACTCGGTTCCCTGTGGGTGCCAGACACGTCGATAGGATACTCGTTTCGCGTAAGTCTCGCTTCGTCTCGCCTTCTCGAATCCATACTCGCATTCGAACACGTACTCGAGACGGCGTCGTCACTCAACACGAAATACGGGCGAGAGGAGTAAGCCCCCTTCTGTTCGTCCCGGCATTCGGCTGAGCGTTCGCGTCGCCCGCAGCCGTCACCACGAACGGTGACGGCCGCGGTATTTTCGGGCTACCAGCGACGCGAACTTGCACCGGTGAGGGTTCGCCGTTCCATCGATCCTCGGCCGTCGGTGTGTCTGTGACCGCGCCATCTTCGACGGCGTCTGCCGTCTCGTTTCGCGCGGTTCGCGGTCTCGAACCACGAGCACACTCACACCCTCCTCGCGGCGACTCGTGTCGAGCCGTCTCGAGGCAGTGATCCACCATGAGGATGGTCGAATCACCGTGCCCTCTGCGGGTTAGCTTCCCTTCCTCGCGGTCGGGGTCGCACGCATCATCGGTCGGGCCGAGACGTGTCGTTTCTGTTCCAGAGCCAGCGGTCTCCCGCTCCGGACTTGCGCCCGGTCACCCGCCCGAACGGTGGGGGGACTTTCCTCGCGAGCGTGAGCCGACCCGAGGGGTCGGCCCACGTTGTGTAGGCGTACCGTCGCCGGTACGCCCACCGCGGCAGCCGGGCTCTCTCTCCCGTCTCTCCCTAGTCGCGGTTCCGGGTTAAGTCTCTCGGTGAGACTAAATAGTCGGTCACTCTGAATGGAAGCGTTTTAGGTCAGGTAGTTCCATGTACATCCGTATGTCCCAGCGACAGGGCGTCGACATCTCCTACGAAGACGGCGCACGCGCGGTCGAACTCGCGCGCGAATCCGTCGAATCCTACGTACGACACGGCCAACGAGAACACCCCGGCAGCATGCGCGACGCGTTCTACGAGCGAACCGGCGCGTTCGTCCGACTCGAGTCTACCCGCGGGCGTGGCAGCCTCCGTGGCTGTGCCGGCGGCTATCGCACCGGCGAACAGCTCGGTCACGTCATCGTCGACGCGGCTATCGAAGCTGCGAGCGACGATTCCTGTGGCTCCGAGGTTACACCGTCGGAACTGTCGAATCTCACCGTCTCGGTCTGCGTTGTTCGAAACGTCGTTCTGACCGACGACCCGATCGCCGACCTCGAACTCGGTACCCACGGTGTCGCCGTCGATGGGAACGGCCAGAGCGGCTGGCTCTACCCGACAGTCCCCGTCGAGAACGGCTGGAGCGAACACGAGTACCTCGACCGCACCTGCCGGAAGGCTGGCCTCCCGCCGACCGCGTGGCAAGACGACGAGGTCATCGTCACGCTCTTCGAGGGCCAGGTCTTCCGCGAGCGCGAAGCCGACGGGAGCGTCGAACAGCTCTAGGAGGTTCGACGCAACTGCGTTCGGCTCGGCACTCGCTGGTTCGTTCCACCTCGATTCGAGGTTTTAGTACCGACTGTTGTTGTCGTCGTACTGGCTGGGTGAGTGCCTTCACCGCTCGTCACTGGTACTGTCTTTCGACCCCCGTCGCGAGCCATCTCCGCGCAACCGTTCTCTGATTTCGCACCTTTGTTGTCTCGAGTGCGCTGGGCCGTCTGTCTTCACTCGTCGTCTGTCTCTGAATCGTCGTCTCTCTCGCTTTTGTTTTCGCTTTCGCTCTGAGGCGCTGCCTCGACTCCCCACTCGAGCGAGTCGATGCCCGTAATTTCGAACCGCGCGCCGCCGTCGACACCGTCCGTGACGTCGATCTCCCAGCCGTGGGCGGTCACGATCGTCTCGACGATCGAGAGGCCGTACCCGGTGCCGTCGGCTGACGTCGAGTAGCCGGTATCGAAGATGGCGTCTCGTTTCGGTTCCGGAACGCCCGGGCCCGTGTCTTCGACGGCGAACCAGTCGTCGCCCGCATCGACTCGAACGGTGACGTCGCCGTCACTGGGGCTGTACTCGAGGGGGTCGTCGGCCTCTGGCCGAGCGCTCGTGCGGTCGTGGTCGACACTGGTTTCGGAATCGTCGCGTGATTCCGAACGGCTGGTGGACCCGTGTTCCACAGCGTTCCGGAACAGGTTCTCGAGTAACTGGACGGTCCGATCTTCGTCCGCCTGAAACTGAACGTTCGGAATCTGTGTGTTTTCGAGCGTGGCAGCTTCGGTATCGACGTGACCCCACGCGAACCGCGTGACTCGGCTCAGTTCGACCGTCGTCACGGACCCGATCTCTCGCCCTTCCCGTGCGAGCCACAGCAGGTCGTCGATGATCCGTTGCATTCGCTCGAGGGTACGGGCGGCTTCGGCGAGGTATCGGTCGGCGTCGTCGGATTCGGTCCTCGCGAGATCGAGATTGCCGGAGACGACGGCCAACGGGCTCTGAAGGTCGTGAGCGACGATGCTGGAGAATCGTTCGAGTCGTTCGTTCTGTGCGGCGAGCGTTCGTTCGCGGGCTTTCAGTTCGTCTTGGCGGGAGGCTCGGTCGAGCGCTCGTTCGACGTTCGCCGCGAGGACGTTCGCCAGCGAGACGGTTCGGTCCTCGAAGTCGGCGACGTCGATCGAGCCGGCGACGAACACGCCGTGGTCGCCCAGCGGGAGGACGAGTTCGCTTCTGATCGACGTCTCCGGGGTTGACGCGTTGGAATCGGTCGTCACGTCGTCGTACACCTGTGGTCGACCAGTCCGAAAGGCCCTCCAGACGTTCCCGTCGTCCCGTTCGACCATTGGGAACTCGTCGAACAGCTCCTCGCCGTGGCGTGTTACCGCGGCCGGGACGAGGCGATCGCCCGTCTCGTCGTGGAAGTACACGCCGTTGACCGGCAGCCTGAGGACGTTCCGTGCCGCCTCGGTCGTGATATCGGCGATCTCCTGACGGGTTCGGGCGTTCATGAGCCGACGCGTCGTCTCGTGTAGTGCGCGGAGCTGACACTGCCCTTCGGTCTCGTCGTCGCCCTCGTGGCCGACGACGGTGATTTCAGCGATCGTCGGCTCGTCGAGGTGATTGTGACAGGTGGCTTCGATCACGGTCCACCGTCCGTCGGCACACTTCACGCGAAACTCGGCAGTCGGCACCCACGTCGGGTTCTCGACGAGTTTCCGCACCGTCTCTCGGACTGCATCTCGATCCTCGGGATGGACGAACTCGAGGCCGCGTTCATCGAGCAGCTCCGATGGCGTGTACCCGAGTACTTCCTCGACGGAAGGAGCGGCGAAGGTGAACACGCCGTCGTCGTCGACGGCACAGACGAGATCCGAACCGTTTTCGACGACGGCCACGGACCGCCGTCGATTCCGTTCGACCCGCGACCGTTCGATCGCGTCGTCGATCCGATCGACGAGGGTCGACCACGGTGACTCCACCTCGCCACCCGCCCGCACGTAGTCGGCGACGCCCCGTCTGAACGCCTCGACGGCCAGCGCTTCCGACCCCGCGTCTCGAGCCACGAGGACGACCGGGACGTGTGGTTTTCGTTCGTGGACCGCGTCGACGAACTCGAGTGTGGATTCGGATTCGAACCCGGAGTCGGACTCGAACTCGAACTCGAACTCGAACTCGCCGTCATCTCCTCCCCGTGAGTCACACTCGTACGCGACACAGGCGATTTCTCGTGTTCGAAGCGTTTTGAGACCGTCCGCTCGAGATGAGGCGGCCACGGTCGACAGGTGGTCACAGGTCCGTTCGATTCCCGCCGCTCCCGATCGTGTGCTGTCCTGGTCGGCGCCGATATAGAGCACGTGCAACGGGCTATCGTCTCGAGTCTGCATCTACGGACTCGTCATTGGTTACGAAATTAATTGTTTGGAAAGAAAACTCTCCACACGTCGACGGTTGTCGCCCGCCGACCGATCGGACTCGTGAGAGCAGCGTCCGGCTTATCGATCGTCCGCTCCGAATCCGACAGCCTCCGCGTCTGCCAGACACCGCTCGGACGCCGCCTCGAGGTCGAACTCGCGAACGATCTCGCCATCGCGGACGAGAGGCTCGAGAAGCCGGTCGCCGTCGGGGCCGTCCTGCTCTCGGAGCGCGACCTCGTGCCCGCCATCGGGGGTGCGGTAGACCTCTTTCACTCCCGAGAGCTTGCCTCGTTTCGAGATGGGGTCGCCCTCGTCACCGTCGTCGTCGGACTGCGTCCGACCGCTCGAGGGATCGTCCGATCCCTCGCTGATTTCGACGATATCGAGGCTGAAGTCGACGCCGTCGGCGCTCGTGATCGCGCTGCCGACGCCGAAGCCGTCGGCGACGTCGCGCAGTTCTCGAAGTTCCGCTGGACCGAGACCGCCGCTACAGAAGATGTCGACGTCCTCGTAGCCTCGTTCGTCGAGTTCCCAGCGCACCTCGCGAACGATGTGTCGGAAGTCGCCGCGACGCGAACTCGTCGTGTCGATTCGGACGCCGTCTAAGTCGTCGCCGAGGGTGTCGGCCGCGAGCAGGCTCTCCGATTTCTCGTCCCAGAAGGTGTCGACGAGTGCGATTCGTGGGACGTCTTCGGCGACGGCCTCGTCGAAGGCCTCCCAGGCCGCGGGCTGGTTGCCCTCGCCGAAACAGAACATGAGCGCGTGGGGCATCGTCCCACCGGGCTCGCGACCGAGGATTTCGCCGGCGGCGACGTGGGAGATGCCGTCGAGGCCGGCGAGCAACGCGGCCCGCTCGACGGTCGACGTGATCGACGGGTGGACGTGGCGAGCGCCGAACGAGAGAACGAGCGACTCCGGCGCGGCGCGACGCGCCTCGAGGGCGGCCGTCGCGAAGCCACTCGGTTGCGAGAGAAAGCCGAGTAGCGACGTTTCGAGCTCCGCGAAGTCGAGGTACGAGCCCTCGATCCGGAGGACGGGGCCGCCGTCGAACAGCTGGCCATCCGGCAGTGCGTCGATGTCGACGGCGCGACCCTCGAACAGTGTCACGACGTCCGCGACGCCGGTGAACACTTCGAAGCTCCCCGTGGGGAACTGGTCGGCGGTCACTTCGGCGACGACGTGGGGATTCTTTCCCGCGTGCTCGAGGGTCGTCCGGGTGCGTTCGAAGTAGGCGTCCGTCGCCCGGCCCTCGAGGATCGCTGCCGGTGAGACGGTTCCGAACGGATTCGTCATACCTTCGCTTTCCGGTGGAGGGCGAAAAAGGTACGCTTGTCTGTCGTTCGGACGGTCGTCAGCCGGTCGCAGGGACTGTGGGTCCGCTCGTCGAGTGCTCGATCGGCGTGATCGCCGACGGAGCCGGCCCCGTCTCTCCGTCGTGAATCTCCTCGAGGGCGTCGACTGTTGGCCCGCCGACGACCGTCACGTGCTCACCCTCGTTCGTGACGCGGTAGGCGCCGGCGAAGCCGCTCTCGTCGGGCACGCGGTAGGTGTCTTCCGAAACCTGCTCGGCGTCGTGTCGCTCGAGGAGGTCGCGATAGGCGTCTTCGAACTGGGTGGCGTCGCCCTCCGATTTCCAGGCCAGTCGCCAGACGTGGCCGGTCCGGTCCTCGTCGCCGTCGTGGTAGACGACGAGCGTGTCTCCGGCCCAGCCGTCGGTGACCGGGTGCGAGTAGTTGTACGGCGAGAGTTCGGTCCCGCCCGCCGTGATCGATCTGTCGAGGACCCCGTTGGCGAAGAGGGTCGCGAACAGCGTCGCCTCACCGACGGTTTCGGTCCGCAGTTCGCCACCGTTCTCACCGCCTTTCGTGAACGGTTCCCACTCCGATCCGGAGCGATCCTCGATGGGAACGTCGACCGGCTGTACGTCGGGATACCGTTCGGGGTGGACGATCTGTTCGGTACTCGTCGGTCGGTTCTCGAAGGCGGCGTCGACGGCTGCCCACTCGCTGGTTTCACTCGCGTTCGCGTTCGCACCCTCACCGACACTCTCGTTCGCACTCCCGTGACCCCCTCGCTCGTGAAGGTGCTGGACGAACGTCGGTCCCTCCGCGTAGGGCGCGTAAATCGAGAGGTAGAGGCCGACGTTGAACGACTGCTGGGACCCGACACCGGGCTCTCGCTCGAGGTGTGGGAGACACTCCCACGTCCCACACCGCTGGTCGTACAGGGAGGGCACGTAGTTCGCTTCGCCCTCGACTAACCCGCTCTCGGCTCGCTGTTCGTCGATGGTCGTCGCGCTGCGGGCCAGTCCGAAGTGCTGGTCTTGCAGGGCGTGGACCAGCTCGTGGACCAGCGTGTCGCGATCGACGGTCACGCTGTCGACCTCGTCGGTGACGAGGACGATCCGACCGCTCGAGTAGTAGCCCTGCACGGAGCCGCCGTACAGCTCGCCGAGCTCGTCACTGAACTCCGTCTCGCCGTCGACGACGAACCCCGCGCGCCACAGTTCGTTCGTGTACGGACCGGCCGCGTCTCTGGCCCACGGGTTCTCCTCGCGGTACTGGTCTCGACTGACGATCTCGAGACCGACGTCCTCCTGAAACTGCAGGCCGCGAACGACTTCGATCCGGGCCATCGACCGGTACTTGACCGCCTCGAGTTCGGCCGTGGTGAGTCCCTCACTCGAGTCGAGGTCGAAGGTGTCGTTCGCGGTGTAGTCGTCGACCTCCCCGAGCGGTCGGTCCGAATCGAGCGGTTTCGGCTCGAGCGTGATCGACGAATCCGTGTCGCCGGTCGGAAGGGCGAGACAGCCCGCGAGAACGGCGAGCACGGTCACGAGGGCGAGGACGACGAACAGCGTGAAACGGCGCACGAGCGGACATTGGAGCGAGGAGAAAAAGCGCTTGTGTCCTCGTCAGAACTATGGTTCGTTTTCGCGCGGTCGGTTGCCGCCGGGTGATCAGGGTTCGTTCATCCCCGCCGCAGTGCCAGCGCCAGTGTGCCGACGAGCACCGCGAGGAGTGCTCCACCGATACCGAACCCGGGGAGTTCGTCCGTATCCGTGTCCGTGTCGTCGGTGTCGTCCGCGCTCGCGTCGGCATCGTCTTCACCGTCTGTGTCCGTCTCTTCGTCGCCGGCCTCGTCCGACTCTCCCTGTCCCTGCCAGCTCACGCCCGCCTCGAGGGTATCCTCACCGTCGGGTGCGGCTCCCTCCCGAATCTCTTCGAGTTCGTCGACGCTCGGTGCGCGGACGATCGTCACCGTCGTGTCGTCGTGGTCGACGTAGTACGCGCCGGGGAACCCGTCCTCGTCGTCGATGACGACGGTATCCTGTCGGTCGTCGACCGGTTCGCCGCCGTTTACCTCGAGCAACTGCAGGTAGCCGTCGACGAACTGCTCGGCCTCGCCGTCGTCGAGCCACTCCGTCTCCCAGACGTAGCCGCTCTCGTCGACGGTCGCTTCGTCGGTCGTGTACGTCACCAGTCTGTCACCGTTCCAGCCGTCGGTGTAGGGCTGGGAGTAGTGAATCTCGTCGATCCCACCGCCAAAGTCGAACGAGAGGAACTCCTCGGTGCTGACGACCGACTGACCGGTGTCGTCGAACGCACCGGCAGCCAGCATCGTCGCCATCGCACCCTCGCCGAACGAGGCGTAATCCGGTCCGTCCTCGATCTCGACGCGTTCCCAGCGGTCACTCGAGCGGTCCTCGATTTCGATCTCTGCAGGTTCGCGGTCTTCCTCGGGGTACATCACGTCGGATGCGCTCGCTGGCGGCTCGTCGAAGGCGGCGTCGACGGCGTCCCAGCCACCCTGTTCGTAGAGGTACTCGACGTACGCCGGACCGTCGTCGTATGGCTGGAAGATGGTGAAGTAAATACCCCAGTTGAGTTCCGGCGGCTGCTGGGGGGTACCCGATGGAAGCACGCAGTCCCACTCGCCCTCACAGCGCTGTGCGTACTCGCGTTCGACCGTGACGGCGTCGCCCTCGATGAGCCCCTCTTCGGCGGTCGCCTGATCACGGGTCGCCCGCTCGTAGCTCTCGAGGTCGAAGTACTGGTCCTGCAGGGCGTGAAGCAGTTCGTGGCCCAGGATCACCTCGTCGAGTTCGGGCGTCTCGGGGGAATCCGAGACGACGACGATCTCCTCGGTCTCCGGATCGTAGTAGCCGCCGACGGCGTCGCTGTACAGCGCGGCGAATTCGTCGACGGCGTCGGTTTCGCGGTCGACCATGAACAGGGCCTCGAAGCGGACGTTCTGGTGGAGCCGTTCGGCCTCGGTGACGTCCTCGAAGTCAGCGATGGTCTCCTCGCGGACCGCCTCGCGAGTCCGGACGTCGACGTCGACCTCGCGGTCGAACGTGCGCTCGCGGATGACCTCGACGCGAGCCATCGATCGGTAGACGACGGCGTCGAGTTCGTCGTCCTCGAGGACGGCGTCGTCGCGGTCGTCGACGGGCAGGTCGTCGTCGTACCAGTAGCCCTCGACGTAGCCGATCGTGTCCGTCGTCGTCGGATCGTCGGGGCGGTCGTCGTCCTCTTGTGCCGTGACCGACATCGGCACGGACTGGCCCGTCACGGTGTCTGTGTGGTCTGTCATCGGACTCGTCCCGACGGCGCCGGCCGCCGACAGCGGCATGGCAACCATCGAGACGACGAGTAGTAGTGCGAGAACTGACGCTCGTGTTCTCTTCATTGCTAGCTACGTCGAACTATTGGTCCGGGCACATTAACAACTTCTGTCGTCGATGTATTTTTTCACCGGTAGTTCGTACCCTCGCGTATGTCCACGTCACTCTCGCTGACACCGGATCGCACCGCCATCGTCGTCGTCGACATGCAAAACGGGTTCTGTCACCCCGACGGGAGCCTCTACGCGCCCGGTAGCGAGGCCGTCGTCGATCCGGTCGCGGATCTCGTAGAACGCGCCCGCGAGGCCGGCGTGCAGGTCGTCTACACTCGAGACGTCCACCCACCCGAACAGTTCGACGACGCCCACTACTACGACGAGTTCGAGCAGTGGGGCGAGCACGTCCTCGAGGGATCGTGGGACGCCGAAATCGTCGAGGAACTCGACGTCCGCGAGGAGGATCTCGTCGTCGAGAAACACACCTACGACGCCTTCTACGAGACGCAACTCGAGGGCTGGCTGGAGGCGCGTGGGATTCGGGATCTGGTCCTCTGTGGGACGCTCGCGAACGTCTGCGTGCTACACACCGGCGGCAGCGCCGGTCTGCGGGATTTCCGACCGCTTCTGGTCGAAGACTGCATCGGAGCGATCGAGGACGATCACAAGGAGTACGCCTTAGAGCACGCCGAGTGGCTGTTCGGCGAGGTCACGGAGAGCGAGGATCTCGTGTTCGAGTGACGGTCGGATGGGATCGTCTCATCGATTCCAGAGGTCGCCCCACTCGAGGACCGACCCGCCGTGTTCGTCGGCGAACGCCTCGGCGTCTTCCGATTCGGAGAACGGGACGTGGTCCGGCCCCATCGAGCCGTGAACGTCGCTGTCGGCGACGAACCGAACCGCGGCGACGTCCGCGAAGGCGTCTGCCTCGGCGTGCGTCGAGACGTACGTCGTCCCGTCGCGTGTTTCGAGCTCGTAGTCGACCCTCGAGTAGTCGGTGACGAAGACGGCGCGCAGCTCCCACCCGCGAGCGTCGGCATCCTCGAGGGAGACGAGGAGTTCGGTCACGCTGTCGAACCGGGCGGGTCCCTCCCGATCCGTCGGTTCACCGTCGGCGTAGATGGCCTGTCCGGCGGGGCCGTAGTGTTCCTCGATCACCATTCCACAGGCGTCACAGTCGAGGCCGCCGGTCAGCGCGACCGGGTCGGTGGGGATGGTGGTTGCGTCGTCGCTCTCGTCGCCGACACAGCCGGCGAGCCCGGCCGTCGACGCGACCGCGACGCCGAACAGGAAGCGCCGCCGTGAGCGGGAGTCGACACAGTCGGTCTCGAGTCGGTTCGCGGTACGGTCCGGTGTCGTGTGGTGAGTGGGTGAGGTGGGTGTCATCGGAGTCAAACGGGGGAGAGGGAGGGGAAGACGGGTACAGCGCGATACGGGTCAGACGCGGCGGCGGCGGATCACGATCGCGGCGACGGCGATCGGAACGACGGCCCACGCGAGCAGTGCGGCGACCAGCGGGACAGTCGAGAGGCCGACATCGGCCAGTGCCGATGCAAAACCGGCGTCGCCACCGGCGCCGAGCGAGCCGAGGACCAGCGCCCGGAAGACGCTCGCCGGGTTCGCGAGCAACATCGCCGACAGCACCGCGTCGGGCAGCGAGAACGCGGCGATGACACCGAGGGCGAGCAGGTCGTGGACGAGCACGAACCACGCCCACGCGAGCAGGGAGAGACCGAGCGCGTGGGTCTTCTCGCGGGCAACCGTCGACAGCAAGACGGCGATCGCGAGGAACGCGAGCCCGAGCGCCGCCGTGGCGAGTACGAACCCGACGTAGGTCTCGAACCCGGCCAGTCCGAACTCCCACAGCAGGAAGCCGCCGGCGATTCCGAACCCGACGACGGTCGCGCTCGCGAGGACGATTCCGCGACCCAGGACCGTCCCGAGGACGATCCACGATCGAGAAACCGGCAGGGCGAACAACGCCCGGAGCCAGCCACTCTCCTCGCGGCCGACGATCGCGTCGTAACCGAACGCGAGCGCGACCAGCGGGGCGAGATACCCCGCCAGCACTGCGAGACTCGCGACCGTCCGGTCGAACCCGTCGGGACTCACGTTCGCACCGCTGAACGTCGTCAGTCCGAGCGCGAACGCGGCGAAGATTGCGGTGAGCGCGATCGCCCACCGCCCGCGAACCGCCAGCCGGTACTCCGTCTCGGCGAGGACGACCGTCTGTCGGAGGCCGTCTTTTGCGGCCGATACGAACGACGTGTTCGTGTTTGTGTTCGTCTCCGTCTCCGTTTCTGCCTCCGCGGTCGTCTCGGATCCCACCATCCCCACCTCGTAGCCGCCGTCCGGAATCGGGTCCTGGGTCTGTTTCGTCATGATGTGACCTCTCGAGTCTCCGCGACGTCGGCCTCGAGTTCGTCCGCCGAGCCGGTTTCGCCCTCGTCTCCGGCTTCGAACGACCCCTCGATCGCCTCGTGAAACGCCGCCTCGAGACCCGCCTCACGGACCTCGAACCGTTCGATCAGGTCGTCCTCGAGCGAGGTGACGAACTCGAGTGCGTCGTCTCGCGGACAGCGGACGTCGATCGTCCGCTCGCCGTTCTCGACCGACCCCCACGAGGAGACGGCCTCGAGCAGGGTCTCGCGGTCGCGGTCACCCGTGGGACGAAGACTGACGGTAACCTCCTCGGAGGTCGCCGCACACAGTTCGTCGACCGGGCCGGCCGCACGTAGCCGTCCGTCGTCGAGGACGACGACCTCGTCGCAGAGCCGTTCGACCTCCCCCAGCACGTGCGAGGAGAGAACGACCGTGGCGTCGGTCTCGCGGTCGATTCGTTCGACGATCCGGTGGAACGTCGCTACCCCACGAGGATCGAGGCCCGCGGTCGGTTCGTCGAGGACGAGCACTGGCGGCTGCGAGAGCAGGGCTGCCGCCAGACCGAGCCGGCGACCCATTCCGTTGGAGTAGCCGGAGACAGCGCGGTCGGCGGCCGCCGACAGACCGACGAGCGCGAGACACTCGTCGACGCGGTCGGCGCGGTCCTCGAGTCCTCGAATTCGGGCGTTGACTTCGAGAACCTCCCGACCGGTCATCGCGTCCGGGAACCCCGTGTGTTCGGGTAGGAACCCGACTCGTTCGCGGACCCGGTGACCGGCCTCCTCGACGTCGAGGCCGCCGACTTCGATCCGTCCCGAGTCGGGGGTGTCGTGGCCGACCAGCAGCCCGAACAGGGTCGATTTTCCCGCGCCGTTCGTCCCGAGGACGCCGAACGTCGACCCCGTGGGCACCTCGAACGAGGGACCGTCGAGGGCGACGACGTCGCCGTAGCGTTTGTGTACGTCAGTGATCGTGATTTTCATAGTAGGACCTCCAGTCCTCGTGAGGTGGGTTCGCGAGCGGGCGGTGGTCGACGGCGCCCGGCGACTCGACGACCGGGAACGAACTCTCGGCCAGTCGGACGGTGTCGAACGCCGGGCTCTCGGCGAACACGCCGGCTCGCGGTTCCGCGTGAATCAGCGCTTCGAGGCTCCCGGCGGGCTGGTGGCGGATCTCGCTCGTCCCGTCGCCGTCGCGATCGACGGTGCGAGCGTCCGACCAGTAGTTGCCCCGCTCGGAGTCGTTCCAGGCGACCTGCGCGTTCGTCGTCGCGAGCGCCGCCTGTCCGTTCTCGATGAAACTGTTGCCGACGACGGTCTCGCCCTGCGTGCCGGCCGTGATGTGGATTCCGACGTCGTTCTCGAGGATCAGGTTGTCCGCGAGCCGGTTGTCCTGTGCGTTGTAGACGTAGAGCCCGTTGCCGTTCGCGACGAGGGTGTTGTCGCGGACCTCGCTGCGGTCGATATCCTTGACGAGGATGCCGTGACCGCTCGTCCCGTCGTTGCCGATCGCCGTGTTGTTCGCGATCGTCAGGTTCGCCGAGACCATCAGCGCGAAGCCGACGTCGTTGTCGAAGGCGACGTTACCCTCGAGTCGGTTATCGTTAGAGTACATGTAGTGGACGCCGTAGCGGAGGTCCCACATGGTGTTGTTCTCGGCGACGACGTTCGAAGACCACGAGTAGTAGATCCCGTCTCGAGCGGTCGTGATGTGGTTGTCGCGGACGACGGCACCGTCGGCCTCCCAGAGGTGGATGCCATTGCCCCGCTGGGCGAGGGTCTGGACTGCCTCGCGGCCGGCGATCGTCGTCTCCTCGACGGTCACGTCCTCGACGCCGTCGACCCAGACGCCGAAGGTGACGTCGGTCAGCTGCAGGCCCGAGAGCGTCGACCCCGCGCCGCCGACGAGCACGCCGGCGTCTTCGTTCCCGCGGTCGGAGCCCGACTCGCGAATCCAGACGTCTTCGACGGTCACGTTCTCGGCGGCGAGCGTGAGGACGGTCCCCTCGCCGCCGCCGTCGATCAGTGCGGTTTCCGGCCCGGCAGCGACGAGCGCCACGTCCGGTGTGTCGACGATGACGCGTTCGTCGAACCGACCCTCGAGGACGACCGTGTCCCCGGGATCTGTGGCATCGATGGCGTGCTGAACGCTGTCGAACTCGCGGTCGTCGACGGTCGCGACGCCGGGTTCGGTCGGCGCCTCCGTGGCGTCGACGTCCGGGACGTCGGGCGTCCAGTGCTCGTCGTCGTTCTCCTCGGTCATCGCGACTGCGACGCCGGCGAGCGAGACGACGAGGACGACGACGGCGGCGACGGCGAACCAGCCCTCTCTCATCGTAAATCACCGCCGGATGTTTCGGTGTCGTCGCTCGCGGCGACGGCTCGGTCCGAGGACGGACGTGGACTCTCGTTCGGTTCCGTTCTGTCGCCCTCCTCGGTCGTTCGCTCGATTCGTCGGCGAACCGTCCCGGCCCGCTCGCGGACGAGCGCCGGCACGTCGCCGACGGTTGCCGTGGAGTCACGGCAGCCGTAGGCGACGACGAGCAACACGAGCGCCGCCGCGGTGAGGTAGCCACCGGGACCGAACCAGGCGAACCCGCTGATGTTCGCGACCTCGTAGCTTCCCAGGAGTGGCGGCGTGAACTCGTCGACGATGACCATCGGCGCGTCCGGGTCCAGCGAGTGACCGGCCTGGTAGAGCCGGTACTGGATCACGGCGAACATGCCGGCGAAGACGGCGACCGTCCCGGCGAGTTGGCAGGTCAGCCCCAGCTTGAGCTTCCGGGCCGTCGGTGCGAGCGCGACGAAGACGCCCGTCGCTGCGATCGCGACGAACGCGATCGGCCCGAGGAGCCACTCCGGAACGGCGATCGAGGCGTCCTCGACCGGGAAGTTCGGATCGACGAACACCGGGTCCGGGTAGTAGAACCCGACGTACTTGTTGAGCATGTGTACCTCCCGGACGTCTCCCTCGAGTCGCGGATAGGCGTAGAGCTCGACGAGCAACTCGGTGCCGGGATACTGCGGCGCGGTCAGCGTGATTCGCCACATCGGCACCGCGAGCGCGCTCAGGAGCAGTCCTGCGGCTAGCAGTGGGAGGGCGCGTCGAAGCTGGCGAAACCGCGCGAGGCGAGACTCGGTCATCGTGGCTCACTCCTCCGGTTCGACGAGCAGCCGCGAGCGCATCTCGAGGTGGAGTGCGCTGCAGAAGTACGCACAGTACATCCAGTAGACGCCGGGTTTGTCGGCCGTAAACGTCACCTCGCGGGTCTCCTGTGGCGCCAGCTTGACGTTGATGTCGTACTGCGGGATCGCAAGCGAGTGCAGGAGGTCGCTCGTGGTCTCGATGTTCGTCGTCGTGATCGTCACCTCGTCGCCCTCCTGGACGGTGACGTCGTGGAACCCGAACTCGTTGCGCTGGGAAGTCATCTTGATGTGGACGCGGCCGTCCTCGCGGATCACCTCGGTATCGTCGACGTCGACGTACTCCGTCTCGAGGTCCTCGGGGTCGTACACCGGTTCGGGATCGATCTTCGACCGGTGGACCATCGACGCGTCGTGGGGTTCGGGGTAGGCCGGTGTGTCCTTGACCAGTTGCATTCCCGCGTCGTCGTCACCGATGTAGATCAGCTGGTCGTTCTCGGGGTGGACCGGGCCAACGGGGAGGAACCGGTCCTTCGAGAGTTTGTTGAGCGAGATCAGCCAGTCGCCCTGTGGGTCGGCCGTGTACGATTCGGCGGCGATCAGGTGACCGGGGTTGTAGTGGACGTCGATCTTCTCGATGATGGGGTCTTCGGAGCGCCGTTCGGCGTCGACGGCCGCCTCGATGTCCCACTTGACGACCTGCGAGTCGACGAACAGCGTCGTGTACGCGTGGCCGCGGCCGTCGTAGGCCGTGTGTAGCGGGCCGCCACCGACGAGTGGCTGGCCGACGATCACGTCGTTGGGGTCGTCGACCTCGTCGAATCGGTCGATCTCGACGACCGTACACGTCGGATCGAGTTTCCCGCTGACGATCGCGTAGGTGCCGTCCGGCGTGACGCTCACGCCGTGGGGGCTCTTCGGGACGTCGACGTAGTGGACGAGCGGGCGGTCGCCCTGATTGAGCGGGCTCTCGGTCGTCCCGTCGACGACGGGGACGCCGTTTATCTCCTCGTACTCGCCGTTCTCGACGGCCTCCTCGATGGCGATCGTGTCGAAGGCTTTCAGGTAATCGGTGTCAGGGCGGGCCATCTCCGACTCGGTCACGGCACCGTCGCTGTTGTAGTCGGTCGCGAAGAACCAGCGGCCGTTCTTCCCGCCGTCGCCGTTGTCGAGGTTGCCGTCGACACGGACCTGCCAGACGACGTTCATCGACTCGGGTTCGATCGCGGTGAGCACCGACTCGTAGGCGTCGGGGTCGTCGAGATTCCGCCCGTCGTTGGGGATCGGGACGCGGTACTCGCCGACGCCGAAGATGAGGTCCGTGTCGGGGAGTCGTGCACACGCCCCGTGGACACCCTGCGTGTTGGGAATGTCGACGATGGCGTCGGTCTCGAAGTACTTTAGGTTGATTCGGGCCATCCGTCCGTTGGCCTTGTCGTTGATGAACACCCAGCGGCCGTCGTAGTCGTTGTCCGTCTGGCTGACGCGCGGGTGGTGGGCGTCTCCCCAGGTGTAGTCGCCCGCCGACTCCAACATCTCTCGAGTCTCGTCGTCGTGGCCGTAGCCGCGGGCGCTCTCGTAGTTGAACACCGGAATCCGCATGATCTGGCGCATCGAGGGGACGCCGTAGACGCGGACGTCTCCCGAGTGGCCACCCGAGAGGAACGCGTAGTACTCGTCGAGTTCGCCCGGCGGAACGGAGGCGTCGACGTCGGACGCGCTGGCGACGCCGTCGCCGTTATTGTCGAGCAGTCCCGTACAACCGGCGAGCGTTCCCATCGCGCCGACCGCGGCGCCGGCCTTGATGAAGTCGCGCCGAGGGAGCCCCAGTCGCGGAATGAGGTGGTCGTCGGTGTCGGCTGCTGTCTCGCTGTCACGGTCGTCCGCTGTCGCGTCGGTAGGTGGTGTGGGGGTCATCGGTCTGGTTCTCTGGTGTGCGTTTCGATCCGGCCACCGGCTATTCGCCCGGTGCCGGTCGCTACGTCGGGGTTGGAACGACCCAGAAATAGGCCTCGCTGTCGTTCCCACGGGTCGGGAAGTTCGTCGAAGATGTTCGTCTCGAGAACGACGCTTCCAGCATCTGTGCCTGCGTGAGTGTCTGTGTCGCACGGCTTCGATCACCGCACGCTGGGTCTCGACTCACCGCCTCTCGCTCACCGACTCACCGCCTCCCGCCGATCGCTCACTCCTCGCGAAACATTCGATACGCACCCTGTCCGATCGCGACGATCTCCGTCTCGCCGTTGGTCGTACTCTCGACGGTGATCTCGCTGACGCCGACGCTCGAGCCCGCTCGCACCACGCTGGCGGTCGCCGTCAGATCCCCCGTCGCCGGCCGCAGGTAGTTTACGTTCAGATTGATCGTCGCGATACTCCCTGTGAGCGGTTTCTCGAGTTCGGTCCTGAGCGCGAGTCCGCCGGCGGTGTCGACGAGCGTCGCAGCGATCCCGCCGTGGATGTCGGGTTTCCGATCGCCGTTCGCGCCCGGTCGCGTGTTGGTCAACTTCTCGTCGTAGGGGATCGTCATCGCCATCGTTCCAGGGCCGACGTCCTCGACGGTCGTCCCCAGCCACGAGAGGAACTCGTGGTACTCGTCGATGTACTCTTGGAGGAACGACTCGAGGGAGTCGAACTCGGTTGCGTTCTCGGGTTCGGACTCCGAGTCGGAACCAGCACTGGACTCGTCGGTCATATCTCTACTGTGCGAGCCAGCGGTTTGTGTCCAGCGCTTGTCCGAATCGACCCGTTGAACGGAGTTTGTTGCGGGGCGGACGGTCGTCGTCCGTCGTCCATCGTCCCTCATCCGTCGTCCCGTCGTACGATTCACACGAGTTGGCTCTCCCTCGTAGCCGTTTTCGGCGACGCTTACCCGGAGGCCTGAAACACGGCGTACGAGAGCAACACGATACTCGCCGCCCCGATGACCCCACCGAACAGCGTGATTGGGTTCAACCCTCCCTGAAAGATTCCGAACACCATCACCAAGGCTCCGATCGCGAGTCCGACGAGCGGACCGCCGAAGAGAAACGAATCGTTGGCCATACGATGTGTATGGTGTGTGCTACCATAAGACTAGCACGTGAGAAACGGTCGGCTCGAGGTGAGATGGGACGACACGAGGCGAGAGGGGACGGAACGAAACGCCGCGGCCTCGAGGCGATTCCACGGACACACGACACTGCGCTCCCTCGAGCCCGTAACTGAAACAGCCGTTTTACCCTGCAGAAAGAGTTTACGGGGCCTCGCGGAACGTCGATCCATGCGAACGACCTCCGATCGACGCACCGTCCTCGCACTGACGGGCGCGTTGCTCGCCGGTGCGGCCGGGTGTTTGAGCGGCGATTCCGAGTCCGACCCGAACGACGACGGGACGGGAGACGACACCAGTACCGAGACCGAAACCGAATCCGATCCCGGAGACACCGACGAGACCGGCTTCGACGATTACGACGTCCCCGCGTTCCCGACCCTCGAGCTGGCCACCGACCCCGAGATCGACGAGGAGTCGCTTGCCCGCCAGGTCCGTGGCAACGTCGACTTCTCGCTGGATCTGCTCGCCCAGCTCCGGACCGAGGCACCCGACGAGAACCTCTTTTACTCGCCCTACAGCGTCTCCGTCGCGCTCGCGATGACCTACGCCGGCGCTCGCAGGGAGACCGCCACAGAGATGGCCGACGCGCTCCGGTACGAACTCGGTCAGGACGACCTGCATCCCGCCTTCGGCGCGCTCGAGGCGGAGTTCGCCCGGCGAAACGAGGACGGACAGGAGGTCGCGAACGCGTGGGGAGAGGAAAACGAGGACGAGGACGAGAACGAAGACGACGGCCCCGCCTTCGAGTTTACGACCGCCAACGCCGTCTGGGGTCAGGACGGCTACGGCTTCAGCGAGGAGTATCTCGAGCTGCTCGAGGCCTACTACGGTGCCGGCATGGAACTGGTCGACTTCTCGGGCAGTCCAGAGGAAGCCCGCCAGCAGATCAACGAGTGGGTCGAGGCACAGACGAACGACCGGATCGAGGACCTCCTGCCGGAGGGATCGATCGACGCGGCGACGAAACTCGTCCTGACGAACGCGATCTACTTCGTCGGGAAGTGGGAGTACCCGTTCTCCGAGGAGGATACCGAGTCGGGGACGTTCACCGCCCTCGACGGCACCGAGAGCGAAGTCCCGATGATGTTCCAGTCGACGAAACTCTCCTACGCCGAGATCGATGGCCACCAGCTGGTCGAACTGCCCTACGCGAACCGCGACACCAGCATGGTCGTGATCCTCCCCGCGGAGGGCGAGTTCGAGGCCTTCGAAAACGAGTTTACGGTCGATCGGCTCGCGACGATGCTCGAGGAGGCGTCGACAGCGATAGTCGATCTCACCCTCCCAACGTTCGGCATCGAGTCCGAGTTCAGTCTCGTCGAGACGATGCAGGAACTCGGGATGGAGCGAGCGTTCGGCGGCGGCGCAGATTTCAGTGGGATGGACGGGTCCGGTGGTCTGTTCGTCGACGACATCGTCCACCAGAGTTTCGTCGAGGTGGACGAACTCGGCACCGAAGCCGCGGCGGCGACGGCCGTCATTATGGCCGAGAGCGCGCCGCCGGACCACGTCGAGATGGTCGTCGACCGGCCGTTCCTCTTCTACATTCGCGACCGGCCGACGGAGACGCCGCTGTTCGTCGGGCGAGTGGTGGACGGAGAGACGTTGCAGGAGGACTAGAGTCACTCACGTCGATCGAATCGTCGGTAAAGAGACGTTCTCTGATCGATTGCGCTCGCCGTACTCGACCCAGTCTCGTTTCGCTCTCCGTTCACTCGAGCGCGCTCTCCATCTCCTCCGAGCCCGTCCGAACCCGAACCTGCACGTCCTGCCCGCACTCGAGCGACCGTTCCGGACAGACCAGCTTCGCCCCGAAGTCGGCGTCTCGAGCGCAAAACAGCGATATTCCGGTAATGGGCTCTCCGTTCGCGGTGACGACGACGTCGTCCCACGCGACGGTCCGTCCGGTCGCCGTACCGATCCGCTCTCCGTTGAGCGCGACTGCCGTCGGCCCGTCCGCGCTATCGCCTCCACCGAGGAGTCCGCCGCCGTCGTAGTGTGCCAATCCACCGTCCAGCACCCCGCCGCCGTCGGCGGCGATGCCGGCGAACTCTCCGGGATTCGGATGCGCCGGCGAATCCAGCACGGCGTACGTCTCCCCCGTCTCGACGACCGTACCACAGCCGTCCCACGCGAGCGGTCGGACGTCGACCGCGAGTTCCACCGGCAGCGATCCCACGGCACGGTGGTGGTTCTGTTCGGGTCTCCGGAAGCCGACGTGGAGGTGGTCGTCGACCCAGGGGGCGAAGAAACCGGCGTGGACCAGCGTTCCCAGCGGGTCGCCGATCGTGACCGTCTCGCCGGGTTCGACGACGGGATCGACGTGGAGGATTCGCGCGACCAGCCCCGCGATGCTGGCGGGAGCCGAACACTCGATGAGGAGCAGGTGGTCGTGTTCGGGCGCGTACGGTTTCGGCGGTGCGCGGACGGTCTTCGTCTCGAGGACGGTGCCGGAGACGGGGGCAGGGGCGGGGGCGACGTCCCCATCATCTGACGGATACAGATCGATCGCACACCCCTCGTCGTGAGCGGGATACGGCGAGTTGTACAGCGAGAAGCGGTCGTACCGGTTCAGGATCGACGCCTCGAGCGTGACGCCGTTGCCGTGGTCGGTCCCGAGGCAGTCCTCCGTCGGGCCACCGTCCACTCGCTTCCCATCGGCCATCATCACTACTCGAGGCCGAGCGTGTTTAGGCACGTCGGGTCGAACTCGGAGCCAGTCTATGCGCCTGTTCCGGGGTCGAGCGCCCACGATCGCGACCGACGGCGAGGTGAGCGAACGCATGTGCTCGCTCGCGGCGACCGGCGAGACGGCGGTCCGCGTCTGGATCCCCCACCGACAGGTCGCCTTCGGCCGCCGCGACGCCCGCTTCGAGGGGTACGACCGCGCTCGAGCGGCCGCCAGCGAGCACGGGTTCCCGCCGGTCGAGCGCAGCGTCGGCGGTCGGGCGGTCGCCTTCGACGGCGAGACGACGGTCGCCGTCGCCCGCGCGGAGCCGGTCGACGACAGTCGGCGGGGAATCGGTGACCGGTACGATCGACTCACCCGCGACCTCGAGCGAGCACTCGACCGCCTCGGCGTCGAAACGACGCGCGGAGAGCCGCTCGACTCCTTCTGTCCGGGGTCGCACTCGCTGTCGGCCAGTCTCGCGGACGGGCGCGGTGGTGAGGACGGAACCGGTGGCTCCGAGCGCAAACTCGCCGGCCTCGCCCAGCGGGTCCGCACCGACG
This sequence comes from Natronoglomus mannanivorans, assembly GCA_025517485.1. Taxonomy (GTDB): domain Archaea; phylum Halobacteriota; class Halobacteria; order Halobacteriales; family Natrialbaceae; genus Halomontanus; species Halomontanus mannanivorans. The sequence continues at coordinate 71,910 of JAOPKB010000007.1, forward strand.
CCGCGCTCGTCTCCGGGATCCTCGTCGTCGACCACCGTTCGGAACTCGCAGGCGTTCTCGAGGCCGTCTACGATGCACTCGAGGTACCGTTCGATCCCAGTTCGGTCGGCAGCGTCGCCGCAGCCGGCGGGCCGTCCGATCCCGATCGGGTCGTGGCGGCGCTCGAGGACGAACTGGTCGGCGACGTGACGCCGACGCTCGAGTGCGTCGACCGGTAATCGGCTCTGTGTCCGTGTGAGCGTGGTACGTGGAAGTCACCAGTCCACATTCCCTCCTTTTCGAACCTATTAGACACGTCGAAATTATTATCCCGTCCGGATCGGATTGCTGATTTGTCGATGCCCTCGAGTAACCCGTTCGACTGGTTGTCGGACGACGCGCCGAGCCGTCGTGAGCTCGTACTGACGGTGGTCGTGACGGTCTTGATCGTGTTTCAGCTCTTCCTTGCCGAGACGATTTTCTGGGGCTGGCTGGTCGCCGGATTTCTCGTGTCCACAGTCGTAGTCCGGCCACTCGCCGCCTCGTCGATCGGTGCGCAGGCTGGCGCGTGGTTTCGGTTGATCGGGTACGCGGGTCGCGCGGTCGTGCTCGTTTTCTTCTTCGTCGTGGTCTGGGCGGGGCTCGCCGTGCTGTCGCCCCCGGATGGGCTAGTGAACAGCCTCGCTGCCGGCGGGATGCTCGGCATCCTCGCCGTCGCGACCCTCGAGACGGTCCTGGCACACGGATACGGACTCCCGTGGTTTCGCTGACGACCACTGCGGGGCAACGCTTTTCCTCCAGACCGTTGGCCGTTCGAATCGAGTATGTCTCTCGTTAGTCACAGTCGCTCGGAGGGGACCGATGAGTGAACGCGGCCCCGATCCGATTCCGATGGATGGCCCGGACGCCGAGTCCTGGTCGGCGTTTCTCGAGGAAGCTGGGGCAGTCGCCGACGAGTACCGCGACGACGGCTGGGACGTGATCGACGTCCAGCCGGGTGACGTCACTCCCGTCGACGTCCCCGACCACGAACGCTTCGGATTCAGCGTACTCGTCCCGGACAGCGAGTACGAGGCCGTCGAATCGCTCGTCGAGGACGAGTCGGTCGCGTTCGAGACATCCGAGGTCTTCTATCACACCGCCGGCGAGACCGTCTTCGTCCTCGCGGTCGAACTCGACGAGACCGCCGAGACGGCCGTCGTGATCCCGCTGTACTACCGTCGGCCGCGTACACGGGAACTCGTCACCACCGCACTCGAGAACGGCGAGCTCCCGGTTCACGTCCGTCGGCTCTCGGTCGACCAGTGGGTCACTTTCGCCCACGACGAGCCGTCGCTGTTCGTTCCCGATGACGGCGACGCGAATTCGGATACCTCGGCATCCGACGAGGCGAAATAGACGTCGGAACTGCAAAAAAGACGCAACGACTCACGCTCGAGCCGGCGTCTCTGCTTCGAGCGCGACCGTAGATCGAGAACGACCGTTCGAACCGGCGCTCGTCGGACCGTCTCGGGTCGGGTTCGAGTACGCGGTGGAGAACCCGTCCCGGTGAGCCGGCCTCGAGCCCGCTGGACGAACCTAGCGTCGCCGTCTCCGGGCGTGCGGTGTCAGTCGAACCGACGGCAGATCGAAATCCCGGCGATTCGACGGGTGGGCTATTCCGAGAGATCCTCTTCCTCGCGTAGCTCCTGGCTCGCCTCGCGAACCTCGCGCATCACACTCGAGATGCGTTCTTCGGCCTCGAGTTCCTCCTCGACGGAGAGGTCGACGCCCTCGACTTCCAGCAGGAACTTGGCGACCTCCGTCGCCTCGTACATTACGTCGTCGAGTTCCTCGGCGGTGAAGAAGTCACACATCGCGCCGTAGAGGAAGGTCGCGCCGGATTTTCGGATCTTGTCCTCGAAGGACGATCGGGCCTGATTGACGGCCTGTGGCGAGTAGGTATCGGTCATGAAGGGGACGAGTTCGGGCAGGTTCTCGCCGATCTTGGTCATCTCGACGCCGGTCTCCGTGCGAAAGTCCGAACAGAGGCGGGCGATCGCCCACTCGCGGGCGGTGACGTAGGTCCGATCGCGAAGGAATTCGTTGACCCGGTCGTACTGGGCGCCATCCATCTTCTGGAAGCGGGCGTACTTCTGGACGTCTTCGGGGACCTCGTCTTCTTCGTCGACGGCGTCGGGGTCCGGGACGCCCGGCATCGGTCCGTTCGCGTTCGTTTCGTCGGCTTCGTCGTTCGATCCGTCGGTATCGCGCTCGTCCGCCGGCGTTCGGTCGTCGCCGGTCTCGGCGGCGACACTCGAGCCGGTGTTCTCGGACGTCTCTGTGGAGGTGGATGCGGAGTCGGTATCGGTGTCGGACTCGGAGTCAGAGTTAGATTCGGACTCGTGTTCAGGTTCAGGTTCAGGTTCGCGTTCGCGTTCGCGTTCGGTCTCGGCTTCGGACCTGGACTCGACGGGCGGCGTCGACGCGTCGTCTGGCATAGTACGCCCTTGCCAACCACCGGGCAAAAGAATTGCCGTGTCTGCGACGGGTGAGCCGCCGGCCGGGACCCAACAGTCGGCAGCCGATGGCGTCAGTCCTCGCGCAGGTCGAGGTAGGTCTCTTCTTCCCACGTCGTCTCGTCGACGACGACGAGTTCCGCCTCGCCGAAGACGTAGAGGTAGTCCTCGAGGTACATCGCACGCAGCGCGGGTCCGTCGGTTTCGACGGTCGTCACGCGCTCGAGACCGTCCTCGTAAGCGAAGACGTGGCCGCCGTCGCTGCCGGGGAGGAAGAACACCCCGTGGCGCTCGTCGATGAGGAAGGCGTTGTGCGAGTCCCGAACTGCGGACCAGCGGTCGTCGAGCACGGCATCGTCTTCGACGACGGGGTTCTCGGGATCGGAGGCGTCGAAGATCACGGCCTTCACGTTGCCGCGTTCCTCGCCGATGCCGAGCACGCGATCCTCACCCAGCGGATGCATATACGTCGAGAAGCCGGGGAGCTTGAGTTCGCCCTGCAGTTCCGGATTTCCGGGATCGGAGACGTCGATCACGTGGAACGGATCGATCTCGCGGAAGGTGACGACGTAGGCGGTATCGCCCTCGTAACGCACCGAGTAGATGCGCTCGTCGACGCCCATCCCGACGACCTCGCCGACCGTCTCGAGGTCGCCGTCGAGAACGTAGAGGTCGTTCTCGGAGTCGACGGCCGGCGCGCGGACCGTCGTCGCGATGCGGAGGTGACCGTCGTGTTCGTCCATCGACCACTGGTTGAGCGGCGTGCCGGGGACCGAGCCGGCGGCCGAGACCGCGAGGTCGCCGTCGATGTCGACTTTCACGACGCCGGTCCGGGTGAACTGGCGCATGTGTTCTTCGGCGTAGGACGTCCAGGCCTCCTCGAACTCGCGCTCGACGCTGCGTCGTTCCTCGCGGTCGAAGCCGCTGCGCCACTCCCGGAGGATCGCGTCGATCTCGATCCGTTTCGCCCGATCGGAGATGTCGTACGATTCGAGGCGCTCGAGGCGCTCGACCGTGTCCTCGTCGAGGAGTTCTCGGCCGTCGGTGAGGAGGAACTCGAGTCGCAGTTCGGCCTGCGACGGGGAATCGGCGTAGGTCAGGTAGACCGCGTTCTCGGAGACGTAGGTCGCGGTCGTCCGCGCGGAGCCGAGGAAGCTGACGCGGTCTTCGACCTCGCCCGTCGCGGGGTCGACGCGCATCGTCGTGTAGACCGTGTCGGCGTCGGTCTGCTCGGTCGGGTAGTGGACGTCGGTGCACGCGACTTCGGGACCGTCGTTCCCGAGGGGTTCGAGCGGGCACGGGTCGCCGGGGTCGGCGCGATCCGCGACGACGAGGTACAGGTCCCCGTCGGCGAGTCGCGCGGTCTCGACGTGGCCGTCGAGTCCCGTACTCCACGTCTGTTCGGGTTCGGACGGGTCGCTCACGTCGTAGCCGTGGAGGCGGTCGCGTGCGAAGGAGACGACCGTGTCCTCAGTGAGCAGCAGTTCGCCGTTCGTCGGGATCTCGGCGATCTTCGACGGGGTCGTCGGCTCCGAGGCGTCGACGACGTGCGTGTCGCCGTGCCTATCGTACCGGTTTCGATCGGCGTAGTAGATCGTCCGTCCATCGGTTTTCAGGATGTCCGGTTCGTCGAGGGCCGCCTCCTGAACGTTGGTTTCGGAGTAGCGGTCCGGGCCGCCAGTACTACCTGCGTCACCGTCTCCGCTCGTCGCTCCCGTTCCTGTTCCGACCTCGGCGCTCTCTTCGGCTTCCATCGCGACGTCCTCCTCGACGGCTACACCGTCCATCCGGTCGACGGCGACAGCCCCCTGATCGAGACCACCGCCGAGGTAGTTCGTCGAGGACCCCGCGTCGCGCAGGTACGAGGCGAAGGCTGCACTCGAGTCGAAGCGATCGATACTGGGATCGCGGTCGTCGTCCGTGTCGTCGCCGGAGACAGTCGGGTCGTCACCGTCGTCGTCCGGATTCGGATCGTCGGCCGTCGCGGTGGGCGCGTCGATCACGCCACCGGCCGCGAGCCCGATCGCGGAGCCGACGAGGAGGGCCACCAAGGCGACCGCGACCAATCGTCGATTGGGAGTGAACGTCGTCGTCATCGAGTGGATACTCACAGGCCGATATCAAGGGGGTTCCCCTAGCTCAAACAGTCATTTCACCGAGTCAGATACCGTCCTCGAGTCGGTCGCGTCTATCGCTATCGACCGTAAACCCCTCTCGAGTCACCTGCAGTTTGACGGTCATTTATGGTTCTGACGGCCCTGTGTCAGTGTATGGCTCAGCTTCAGACACCGGTCGTCGCGCAGGCAGTCCGGACGCCACAGGGGAAAGAAGACGGTGTCTTCGCCGACGTGCGGAGTGAAGACCTCTCGATTCCACTGGTGAACCACATCCTCACCGAGACGGGGCTCGACGGCGAGCACGTCGACGACCTGATGTGGGGCTGCGCCCAGCAACGCGAGGAACAGGACAACAACCTAGCGCGGGTCATCTCGTTGCTCTCGGAACTCGGCGAGGAGGTTCCGGGGACGACGATCAACCGCTGGTGTGCCTCCTCGATGCAGGCGATCATCTCCGCCGCCGACGCCATCCGCGCCGGCCAGCGCGAGTGCATCATCGCCGGCGGCGTCGAGAACATGTCTCGAGTCCCGATGGGTGACAGTCACGCCTACCTCCACCCGCAGCTGGCGACCGAGTACAACGTCGGCGAACTCCAGATGGGGATGACCGCCGAGAAGGTCGCCGAGGAGTACGACGTCTCCCGGGAGCGCCAGGACGAGTACGCTCTCCGGAGCCACCAGCGAGCCGCCGCGGCGACCGACGAAGGCCGGTTCGACGACCAGATCGTTCCCATCGAGACCGAGGACGGCGTCGTCGACGAGGACGAGGGGATCCGTCGCGACACCGACCTCGAGACCCTCGCCGGGCTTCCGACGGTGTTCAAGTCCGAGGGAACGGTGACGCCGGGCAACGCCTCCCAGATCTCCGACGGGGCCGCGGCCGTCCTCGTCACGAGCGAGGCGTTCGCCGAAGAACACGGCCTCGAGATACTCGCCGAAGTCGGTTCGAACGAGGTCCGCGGCGTCGATCCGACCGTCATGGGGATCGGTCCGGTTCCGGCGACGCGAGGACTGCTCGAGCGCACCGGTCGCGAGATCGACGACTACGATCTCGTAGAGTTGAACGAGGCGTTCGCGAGCCAGTCGGTGTACGCCCGCGACGAACTCGGCATCGACGAGGAGACGTTCAACGTCAACGGCGGTGCGATCGCGCTCGGCCATCCGCTCGGGGCCTCCGGCGCTCGATTGCCGGTGACGCTGATCCACGAACTCCTCAATCGCGGCGGCGGTCGCGGACTGGCGACGCTCTGTGTTGGCTTCGGACAAGGTGCGGCGATCGAGTTCGAGGTCGACTGAGACGGTTGTTGTTGGCCTTTTGGCCTCTTCGCGAGGGAAGCGAGCGAAGGTCAGCGAGAGCGACGCTCTCGCCGGACAGGTTTTGCGAGCGAGAGCGAATCGCGCTCGAGCGAGACAAAGATGGTTACGACAGGGTGCGGCGATCGAGTTCGAGTTCGAGTTCGAGGTCGGCTGACACGGTCCCGCCGTCGACGTGATCACTCGAGGAGCTCTCGAGATCGCGCTCGAGAGCCATACGCCGTGATCGGTCCCATCCTGACTGTTCCGACCTCTTTCGCGGTGAAGTGCCGTTGGAGCGCCACCTTGCCGCGTGCGAACCAGCTGGCGAGCCCGACGAGACTCGCGCTGGCGACGACGTCGATGCCGAAGACGTCTCTCGTCCACTCGAGGACGTCGGCTACCTCGCTCACCTGGAGCGTCACCGGGAGGCCGAGCACGGCGTCGAGTCGCTCGGCGATGCTCGTCACGGCCCGATAGTGGCGGGGTCGAAGGAAGACGGTCGGTGAGCCGCCGGCAATCTCGACGCGTTCGACGACGGGGAGGTGTTCTATCGACAGTGAACGTTCCATCGACAGTGGATTCGTCTGACAAATCAATAACTATTGTGCCCGCCCCGAATACTGATCGTATCTCTCCTTATCCGTTCGGGTCCGACTCGAGTCGCAACCAGTGCCCTTATTTTCGTCACGGGCTGAATACTGCCGATGGATTCCGGTCCGTCCGATTCGTCGCCCCCTCGAGCAGGACAGCCGTCCTCGGCCCGCTCCGTGCACGCGGACCCGCTCCTAGCACAAGCGGGTATCGGGAGTTTTCGTGCGACGTCCTCGGGTGAGCTACTCGCCGTCAACGACGCGTTTACGTCGTTGACCGGACACGCACAGTCGGCGCTTCTCGGACGGCAGTTTTCGGCGCTGCTCGCCGACGGAGCAGCGTCGCCACTCGAGTCGTTCGGTGACGATACGGACGGATTCGAACCGGTGACGACCCAGTGTGAACTCCGGACGGCGACCGATCGTCTGGTCTCCTGTACGCTCCACCTCCGTCGAGCAGCGGCGGCCGACCGCGACGACTCGGCCGTCGATCTCGTCGGGCTCGTCCAGCGGTCGCCGCTGGCCGAGTCACCGACCGCCGACACCTCGCTCACTTACGGCAAGACGTTCGCCGCCCTCGCGGAAGCGCTGCCCGACGGGATCATCGTCCTCGATACGGACAGCGACATCCAGTACGCCAACCCGGCCGTCGAACGGATCCTCGGCTTCGAATCCGAGGAACTGGTCGGGGATAGCAAGGTCAAGATCATCCCCGAACGCCTCCGGGAGACCCACCTCACGGCGCTCCAGCGCTACCTCGAGACCGGCGAGCGCCACATCAACTGGACCTACGTCGAGTTACCCGGTCAGCACAAGGAGGGCCACGAGGTTCCGCTGGGCGTCTCGCTGAACGACTTCACCTACGACGGCGAGCACTATTTCGTCGGACTGTTTCGGGACATCTCGTTGCGAAAGCAGACCGAACGAGACCTCTCGGCGAAAGTCGCCCAACTCGAGACGGTCGCGTATCTCGGTCGTCACGCTTTGGAGTCCGCCGACGTCGACGATCTGCTCACGAAGGCGACGGAACTGGTCGCCGCCGCCCTCGACGCCGAGTACTGCAAGGTCCTCGAGCTCGATTCCGACCACGAAGCGCTGCTGGTCAGGGAGGGCTACGGCTGGACCGACGGAATCGTCGGCGAGGCGACCGTCTCCGCGACGGCGGCGGATTCCCAGGCCGGTTACACGCTGAGCACCGACCAGCCGGTCGTCGTCGAAGACCTCGAGACCGACTCTCGGTTCGGCGGTCCGGCGCTGTTGACCGACCACGACGTCCGCAGCGGAATCAGCGTGACCATCGGTCCACCGGACGATCCGTGGGGGATTCTCGGCGTTCACAGCACCGACACCCGCGAGTTCGCCGACCACGACGTCGACTTCGTCCAGAGTATCGCGACCGTCCTCGCGACCGCGATCGAGCGGACGGAGTACGAAGACCGACTCAACGCGACCGTCGACGAACTCGAGGAGTCCAACGAGCGCCTCGAGCAGTTCGCCTACGCCGCCTCCCACGACTTACAGGAGCCGCTGCGGATGATCTCGAGTTATCTCGGGCTCCTCGAACGGCGCTACGCCGAGGATCTCGACGAGGACGCAACCGACTTCATCGAGTTCGCCGTCGACGGCGCCGACCGGATGCGGGCGATGATCGACGGGCTGCTCACCTACTCTCGGGTCGATACGCAGGGTGAGCCGCTAGAGCCGACCGCCGTCGGGAGCGTCGTCGAAAACGCGCTGGCGAATCTGCAGGTACAACTCGAGGAGGCCGACGCCGAGGTCGATGTCGCCGTGGGTGACCTGCCGACGGTCCTCGCCGACGACAACCAACTCGAGCAGGTGTTCCAGAACCTCGTCTCGAACGCGATCAAGTACTGCGAGGGGAATCCGAAGATCGAGATCGACGCCGAGGCGCACGGCGACGAGTGGGTGTTCCACGTCGCAGACGACGGGCCCGGAATCGATCCCGAGGATCAGGATCGGATCTTCGAGGTCTTCCAGCGACTCGGCGACCGCGGGAGCGGTGTGTCGGGGACCGGCATCGGGCTGGCGCTCTGTAAGAAGATCGTCGAGCGCCACGGCGGGCGCATCTGGGTCGACTCCGACCCTGGCGAGGGGGCGACGTTTTCGTTCACGATTCCGGATCGGTGCTGACCGTCAACAGCGTCGCGACCGATTCGTAGTGGCCGCCCGAATCGCCGCAGTGAACAGGTATATCACGATTCTTGCCGCAGTTGTCCCATGCCAGTTCCGACGCCGTCCCTCCCCGATTCCACCCTCGTCGACCGCCTCGAGCCGGCGGCCGACACCGTCCGAATGGTTCTCGATACCGACGCGTACAACGAGATCGACGACCAGTTCGCGGTCGTCTACGCGCTGGGCGAACCCACTCTCGAGGTCGAGGCGCTGTACGCTGCTCCGTTCGACAACGACCGGTCGTCGGGCCCCGCTGACGGCATGCGAAAGAGCGTGGCCGAACTCGAACGGCTCCTCGAGCGGGCATCGACTGCCCCGGCTCCCGACGGGTTCGTCTTCGAGGGATCGGAGTCGTATCTCTCCGGGCCGGACGAGCCCGTGGAGAGTCCCGCAGCCCGCGATCTCGTCGAGCGAGCGCGGGAACACGAGGACCTCCTGTACGTCGTCGCCATCGGCTGTCCGGTCACCGTCGCCTCGGCACTCCTTCTCGAGCCCTCGATCCGCGAGGAGATCGTGGTCGTCTGGCTCGGTGGGCATCCCCACGAGTGGCACACTGCCGCGGAGTTCAACCTCTCGCAGGACCTCCACGCCGCTCGCGTGCTCTTCGGCTCCGGCGTCCCGCTCGTCCAGATCCCGTGCAAGAACGTCGCCGAGCACGTGAAGACGACCGTTCCCGAACTCTCGGCCCGTCTCGAAGGCCACTCGTCGCTTGGCACCTACCTCTACGAGACGGTCGCCGATTACGGTGGTGCGGATCGCCCGTGGTGGGGCAAGGAGGTGTGGGACCTCGCCGCCGTCGCGTGGGTGGCGGACCCGTCGCTGGTGCCGAGCCACCTGACCGCGAGCCCGGTGCTCACCGACGACCAGACCTGGAGCCGGGACCCGACTCGACACCCGATCCGGGTCGCTCGAGACGTCGACCGCGACGGGATCTTCCGGGCGTTTCAGGCAGCGCTCGACGAAATCGCCTGATTCGGGGTCTTCTCTCTTTCCTTTCCTCTCCTTTCCCTTCCCTTCCCTTCCCTTCCCTTCAGTTCCTTTTCTCTCCTCTCCCCCGTCTCCGTACCGGCACCTCGAGTCGTCACGAACCGACTGAACGATTCTTCCAATCCCGATAACACCGATGTTACGTAGTGTCGCTCGTGTCGCCAAACGGGTATATAGGTTCGAATACGAACCTGGTAACGTAATGCAACTGAATCGCTGTGCCGACTCGAACTCGCTCGCCTCGTCTGCAAACCGCGCTCTCACGGGAGGGGTGAACTGACGTGTCCGCCGACGTCACGAGCGTCCTCGTCACCGGCGCGACCGGCAATCAGGGCGGTGCGGTCGTCGATCACCTCCTCGAGGCGGAGACCGAATTCGACGTTCGCGGGCTGACCCGAGACACCGAAAGCGAGGCCGCTCGGGACCTCGAGGAGCGCGGCGTGACGATGGTCGAGGGTGACCTGGACGAGCCGGAGTCGCTGCGCGACCCCGTCGCCGACGCGGACGCGGTGTTCGCGGTCACCAATTTCTGGACGCAAGGCTACGACGCGCAGGTCCAGCAAGGACAGAACCTCGCGGACGTCGCGAGCGACGAGGGAGTCGAGCAGTTCGTCTTCAGCGGCGTCGGCAGCCACGAAAAAGAGACCGGCGTCCCTCACTTCGACTCCGCCTGGGAGATCGAGCAGTACGCACAGGACCTCGAGCTTCCCCTGACGGTGCTCCAGCCCGTGTTCTTCCTCCAGAACTTCGAGGCCTTCGCCGAGGACATTCTAGAGGGGACGCTCGCCTTGCCCCTCGAGGAGGGCGTCGCGCTCCAGATGGTCGACGTCGACGACGTCGGACGGGCGGCGGCGGTCGCTTTCGAGAATCCCGAGACGTTCGTCGGCGAGCGGTTCGAACTCGCCGGTGACGAGAAGACTCTCGAGGAGGCGGCCGACGCGCTCTCCGAGATTACCGGCGTCGACGTCGAGGCCTCCCACGTCCCGATCGAGGAGGCCTACGACACCTTCGGCGAGGAGTTTACGGTCATGTGTGAGTGGTTCAACGAGGTCGGCTACAGCGCCGACATTTCCGCGCTCGAGGACACCTTCGGCTTCGAGTTCACTGACCTCGAGCGAACTGGCTGGGAGGACAAAGACGGGATGGCCGCGGTTCCCGGCTGGGTGAAGGCGCTGTAGAGAGTCGGCTTCCAGCGAGCCGGTCACAGTACGCTACTGTCTCGTTTTCGTTTTCGTTCTCGTCCCCGCTTTCGCTCTCGCACTCGAGTCCGCCGTTCGAGTTCGTGCGTGCGCTCGATCCGAAAACACACTCTCGAATCACTCGTTCTCGATCGTCTCTTCGATTCTGTCGAGATATTCGTCTTCGGAGCGTTCGCCGCCGTTGAACGCCTGGGCCCACTCGAGGTCGATGTCGAACGAGTAGACGGGTTCGCCGTCGTCCTCGTCGACGGCCCAGCCGGCCGCGTCGTGGTCGAACCCGTCGGCGACGGACTCGGCGTACGCCGTTGCGACGACTCGAATGTCGGCTCGCCGGTCACGGGACGTGTAGAAATCGACGACGAACGTGTCGTCCTCGAGGTCCCACAGGTCGACGCCGAGTTCGGTCTCGATCCCGTCGACCGCGCTTCGAGCGTGTTCCTCGTCGCTGGTGTTGAAACAGCCCGCGAGGCCAGCGCCGAGCACCGTCGCCCCCGTCGCGAGGTAGTGGCGTCTGTCCATGCGCCAACAGTTCTGCAACAAATCATAAACCTGCCGAACTGTTCTCTCCCCCTCTCGATTCGCGGGGAAATCACAGAATTGCCGTCTCGTCGCCGATTCCGTTCGTTTTCGGCCGTTTCGCTCGTCTTACCCCCGAACTGACTGTCCACTCGCGTTCGCTCCACGACACGGAGAGACACGATTATTATGGTTGGACAACAAATCGAGACCCAATGAGTGATCTCGCCATCGAAACCGTCGGCCTCACGAAACGCTACGGCGACGAGACCGCCGTCAGCGATCTCTCACTCGAGATCGATCGCGGGACCGTCTACGGCTTCCTCGGTCCCAACGGTGCCGGGAAGACGACGACGATGCGGATCCTGACGACGCTGACCCGCCCGACCTCCGGGAGCGCGACCGTCGCCGGCCACTCGATCGAGGACCGAGACGCGGTCACGCCACATATCGGCTATCTGCCCGAGGACCCGCCGATCTACGACGAACTCACGGGGCGAGAACAACTCGAGTACGTCGCCGGTCTCCGCGACCTCCCGAGCGAGGAGGCGTCCGAGCGAATCGACGACATGCTCGAGCGCTTCGACTTGCTGGAAGACGCGGACAAGCGTATCGACGCCTACTCGAAGGGGATGCGCCAGAAGGTCGGCGTGATTCAGGCGGTCCTCCACGAACCCACGGTGGCGTTTCTCGACGAGCCAACCAGCGGCCTCGATCCACGGGCGGCCCGAACGATGCGAAACACGATCGCCGACCTCGCGGATCAGGAGATGACCATCTTCCTCTCGACACACATCCTCCCCGTCGTCGACGAACTCGCGGACACGATCGGCGTGTTGCACAACGGCCGACTCGTCGCCGAGGGTGCCCCCGACACGCTGAAACACCGGGCCGAAACCGGCGAGGAGGGCAGCCTCGAGGACGTCTTCCTCGCGGTGACCGACGAGACGGAGTACGCAGAGACGGAGTCAGAGCCGACCGCATGAGACGGGCGGCGACGATCGCCCTCGTCGCCGCGGTCCGCCACCGCGTCGAACTGCGCCGACGGCGTGACCATCCGCAGCTGGGTCTCGCGGTCTTTCTCGGCGCTGCGGTCGGCACGCTCTTCGTCGTCGGCTCGCTCCCGATCCCCTACTACGAGGCGTTCTGGCCCGAACCGGGTGCATTCCACTACGGGACGCTGGTCGCCGATGAACCGGACCGGGTCCTCGTCAGGGCACGCGAAATCGCGGCGATCGCGCTCGTCGTGATCGCCGGGCTCGCCGGGCTCTCGGCGACGACCAGCGAGGACTGGGACTCACCGCCCGTCGAACTCCTGACGGCCGTCCCGCTTCCGACGGCGATTCTCGGCGTTCTCGGCGACGAACTCCTCGAGAGTTCGTGGTTCGTCGTCCCCGTCGCGGTCGCGGGCTCGCTGGCCTTCGCCGCCGGGACCGGCCAGCCTGTGGTGCTCGTCGGCGTCCTGTTCGGTTCGCTCGTGATCGTCGCGACCGGCCTCGTCATCGGTACCGCGATCGGGATCGGGACCCGCGCCGCGATCCGGGGCTCCCCGCGACTGTACCGATCGCGAAACGCAGTCGGATTCGTCGCCCTGTTCGTCACGTTCGTCGGCCTCGTCGCCAGCAGAACCGCGGGTGGCGCACTGGCCCGAACGCCGCTTGGCTGGTACGGCGACCTGCTGTTGGTCACGACAGCCGGCGTCGACGCGACCCTCGCCTACGGCGTCGTCGCGACCGTCGGATCGGGTGTGTCGCTGGCCGCCGCACTGGCCGTCGTCGTCGTGTCGGCTCGCGTGCTCTGGTTCGCGGAGGTCGATCACGATCACGATCACAGTCACGAACACGAACGCGACGACCGGTCGCACACACCCACGACCGAAACGAACGGTGTCGACACCGAATCGACAGCATCCACGGCGACAGACTCGAGCGTCCAGTCCCCACTCGAGACCACTCTCGGGCACGTCCTCTCGCGGCCGACGATGGCGGTCACGCGGGCGACCTGGCGTCGGATCCGGCGGTCACCGAACGCACTGGTCTTCGTCGTCCTGCCGTTCGCGATCGTCGGACCGGCGACCGCCAACGTCGCCATACAGTGGCCGCAACTCGTTCCCGTTCTCGTGACCCTGTACGCGGCCGCGGCCGTCGGTCTGGGGACGACGCTCAATCCGATCGGTAACGAACGGATCGCGCTGCCGGCGATCCTCACGACGCCGACCGGTCGACGGTCGGTTCTTCGGGGTCACGCCGTGGCTGCACTCGTCCCCGGCGTTCCGACCGCCGTCACCGTCGCCATCGTCGCGGGTTCGGTGACCGGCTACTCGGTCGGCCAACTCGCCGCGCTCGTCGTGGTCGCGGTCGCGCTCACGGTCGGCGGCGTCGGCGTCTCACTCGGGATCGGGTCGTTCCTCCCGAACCTGAAGGGACCGACGGCGGCCTCGCTCTCCCCGCCCGAACTGTACGCGATGGTCGGGTATCTGTTCGCGATGAGCCTCCTCTCGACGCCCGCCTTCGCCGGTTTCGCCGCGATTGGTAGTGGAAACGCGAACCCGAGCGAACTTCCCACGCTCCCGATCTACGGGCCCGCGTTCGCCGTCGTTGTCACGGTCCTCCTCGCCGGGAGCGTTGGGTTCGCGGGGTATCGATACGCGGCGCGGACGCTCGATCGGTACGAAGCCGGCGGGGAGTGAGACACGGCTCCACACTGTGAACGCGTGTCGGCGGGTTTTATCCACTCGACCTGTGAGGCATCGGTATGTCAGGGACGGATACCGGGTCGGAAGCGGGGTCGAAACCGACGTCCGGAGATGGGGAGGGAGAGGGAGAGGACCTCCCCACGGAAACGACGATCGACGACGTCCTCGACCACCTCGAGAGTCTCGAGGAGACGGTCGACGCGCCGGCCGAACAGGACGAGGTTCGCAAGGCGATGCGGCTGGTCCACCGCCTCTCGCACAACGGCGTCTTCGGTTCGGTGATCACGCAGTTCACCCGCAAGGACAAGGCGGAGGCGTTCGTCGGGAGCGTCGTCATCGGACTACCGATGCTCGTCGAGGACGGCGTGCTGGATATCGGCGAGTTTCTCTCGACGAACCCGCTCTTTTTCGTCGGGAATCTCGTCTTCGCGACGCTGCTGGTCGTCGGCATCCTCTACGTCGCGAAGTTTCAGGAGGTCCAGATCCACAACCCCTACTTCGGTCTGATCCCGAGACGGCCGGTCTGGGTGCTCGCGATCGCGTTCACCACGTCGGCAGTGTTGATGACGATGTGGGGTCGCGTCACCTGGGACGAGCCGTGGCTCCACCTCTGTCAGGTGTCGGTCGTCTTCACCGGGATGGCCATCGGAGCCTCGCTGGGCGACATTCTCCCCGGCGAGGATTGAGGCGAACGGTCGCGGTCGGTCTCAGTTCGTCGATTGCAGCTGCCCTTGTTCCAGTGCCTCCCGTTCGTACTCGAGGTCGAGTTCGACCGTCTCACCCGTTCGAGTGGATTCATAGGCCGCTTCGGTGACGGCGGTGACGGTCAGCGCGTCGCGGGCGGTCGACGGGGGCGTACCGCCGTTGACGATGAGATCGACGAACACTTCGGCCTTGTTTCCGGCGTTCCACCGGTCGAGGTGTGGTCGATAGTAGTCGTTCGAGTCGTCGATGAAGGCGAGTTCGGGAGCGTCCCACTCCTGTCCGTCGACGTAGAAACCGCCCTTCTCGCCCCACACGTGGAGGTGTTCGTGGGTGCGGTGGGTATCACCCGACACGGAGATACTGGCGACCGCACCGTTCTCGAAGGTAACGTTGAGCGCAGCGTGAGTGTCGACGCGTTCGGCCTCGTCGTGGAAGTGCATCTGGGCGTCGACCGCGACCGGCGTCAATCCGGTCGTCCAGAGCACGACGTCCAGAAGGTGACTGCCCGTGTCGTACAGCTGGCCACCGCCGGAGAGATCGGGGTTCGTTCGCCACGTCCCCTCCTGTTCTGAAAGCCAATTCTGCGTGATCTCGGCGGTGATGTAGGCCGGCTCACCGACGCGCGTCTCGAGCGCGTCCCTGGCCGCCTTGAACGCCGGATCGAGGTGGCGCTGATAGCCGACCATCAGAACGGTATCGCTCGCTTCGGCTCGCACCGCCAGATCCATCGCGTCGTCGATATCCGTACAGAGCGGTTTCTCACAGAGCGTGTCGATTCCACGCTCGAGTGCGGCGACCGTCTGTTCGTAGTGTAGCGTATGAGGAGTCGCGATCGCGACCCCGTCGAGGTCGGCTTCCTCGAGCATGGTCTCGTGGTCCTCGTACCGGTGGGCCCCGGGGACGTCGAACGCTTCGCCTGCGCTAGTGCGATTTTCGTCGCTGATGTCCGCGATAGCGGCGATCTCGGCACCCTCGACTCCGCCGAATTCTCGTCCGAGGTGCATCCCGAGGCCACCCGTCCCCGTAATCCCGATCCTGCGAGTACGTGACATAGTTCGTGATGAATACAGTCAACGATAACTATTGTGTGTTTATACTGACTTTTCCCGCCACGAGCCGAGGTCCGAACCGTTATCAGACCGGTGTGCGAACGGAGTCACTATGCGTGGGTACGATACCGCTTTCGACGTCTACCGGCAGGCGTTGCCCGTCATTCTCGTCAGCCTGGTCGCAGGGCTGTTCGCTGGCACCCTGCTCGGGACCGAGACGATGCGCAACGGGATCGAAAGCGTTCCCGGTCTCCTGTTGCTCCTGCCTGCGTTTCTCGCGACTCGAGGCGGCGTCTACGGCTCGCTCGGTGCTCGGCTCTCGAGCGGTCTCCACCAGGGGTTGATCGAACCGTCCTTCGAGTGGAACGGCCGCCTTCGGAACGCGGTGCTCGCCTCTTTCATCAACGGAATGGTCGTCTCCGTCTTCATCGCCGTCCTCGCCTACGTCGTCTTGCTCGCGCTCGGCCGATCGGGGAGTCTCCTCGAGCTCGTGCTCATCCTCACGATCGCCGGTTTCCTGAGTGCGTTCACGATGCTGGGCGTGTTGCTGACCGTGATGTTCAAGGGGTATCGTCGAGGTCTGGACCCGGACAACGTTATCGGCCCCGTCGTGACGACCGTCGGTGACGTCTTCGGCGTGATCTTCCTGCTGGTCGCGGTGGCCATCACGGGGGTGGTACTGTGAGTGGTCGGTCGGGAACGAATCCGGGGCCTGACCCGGACCCGGACTCGGACCCGAACCCAGACCTCGAGTCAGACTCGGCCCCAGACGACCCCCCACTCTCCGATGCCTTCGTCGACGAGTGGGCAATCTCCAACATCGTCACGACACTCGTACCGCTCTTGGTCGCCCTCTCGGCGCTCCAGATGGGATCGGGAACCGTCCTCGAGAGCTTCGAGGACCAACTCCTCGAGAACCCCTCCCTGCTCGTCCTCGTCCCGGTGATGATCGGCACGGCAGGGAACCTCGGCTCGATCATGTGTGCGCGGATGTCGACCCAGTTGCACCTCGGGACCCTCGAGTTCTCGCCTGCCAATCCGAACGTTCGGGCGAACGTCGGTGCGGTCTACGGTCTCGCGGCGACCGTGTTCGTCCTCCTTGGATTCGCCTCGTGGGGGATCGGCCGCGCCCTCGGTGGAACGCTCGGACTCGTGCCGCTGTTGATCATCACGATCGTCAGTGGCATGTTGCTCGCGACGTGGGTCGTCATCGTCAGTTCGGTGTCGGTCTACGCCTCGTACCGACTGGGCTACGACCCCGACGACACGACCATTCCCGTGGTCACGAACGTCTGTGACATCACCGGCGTCCTGATCCTCTTCGGTGTCGTCTGGGTCGTCCTCGGATTGTAGGGAACGATTTCGTCTTGTCACGTTTCGCCACAGTCGCGGTCGCGGTCACTGTCACGATCGCGAACTGATGACACGAACCGAATCACGATATGTTTTTGTACTGACGCCTGTACGATCGAGTATGGGGCGCCTCGACAGAACGTCGATGCTCGGCTTGATCCTCTCGCTCTCGCTGGGGGTGTGTACGCTCTTTCTCGTCGCCCACGAGTTCTTCTTCGGCCCATTTTTCGAGTTCCTCGCGATGACATCGCTCATCCTCGGCTGGTTCATCGTCGCACCGACGTACTACTTTCTCACGCGGCCGGCAGACACCGAGACCGAGACCGGCGCAGCGGCCACCGTCGACCCCGGACACGCGACCAGTGCCGAGACCACGACACCGACGGACCCGCTGGAAACCCTCCGACGACGATACGCCGCCGGCGAACTCTCCGAAGCGGAGTTCGAACGGAAACTCGAGCGATTGCTCGAGACAGAGGGTCGGTCTCTCGACGACTCGGGCGTGGAATCGGGCTCGAACTCGATTGCCGACGATCACGTACAGAACGAACTGGACCGAGAACTCGAACGTGAACGTGAGCGTGAGCGTGAGCGTGAGTACGAGTCCGATTAACGGTACGAGGAGCGAACGGACGAACGGACAGTCGAACGAACAAACGGCGACCGCTGTCTACGCCTCGGCGTAGATCTCCTCGACTCTGTCCTCGAACCGGTCCAGGATGACCCGCCGTTTCTTCTTCATCGTCGGCGTGAGCATCTCGTTTTCCTCGGTGAACTCCTGTGGGATCAACTGGAACTGCTTGATCGTCTCGTAGGTCTCGAAGTTCTCGTTGACCCGGTCGACCTCCGCTTGCACGTGCTCTCGGACGCGCTCGTCGGCACACATCGCCTCGGGGTCCTCCGGGAGGTCGATTCCCTCCTCGTCGGCCCACGAGCGCAGGTGGTCCGTGTTGGGGACGATCAGCGCGCCGACGAACTTCTCGCCGTCGCCGACGACCATACACTGTTCGACGACCTCGCTGGCGGCGAAAGCGTCCTCGATCGGTGCGGGTGCGACGTTCTTTCCGGTCGAGAGTACCATGAGCTGTTTCGAGCGCTCGCGAAACTCGATGTAGTCGTCGGGTCGCAGGTGGACGATGTCGCCCGTACGGAACCATCCATCTTCGGTGAACGAGCGCTCGGTCGCGCCGGGTTTGTTCCAGTAGCCGTCGGTCACGTTCGGTCCCTTGAGGAGGAGTTCGCCGACCTCGCCGGGGTCGTCGAACGTCTCCTGATCGACGGCCGACTCGTCGATCCGAAGTTCCATGTCGACGACCGCTGGCCCGATCGTCCCGACCTTCGGCTCCTCGGCGGGGTTGGCCGCCACGACGGGTGACGTCTCGGTCAGCCCGTATCCCTCGTAGATGGGGAGTCCCATCCCGTGGTAGAGCGTCCCCAGTTCCTTCGAGAGGCTGCCGCCGCCGCTGATCAACATCTCGATGTTCCCGCCGAGTGCCTCTCGGACCTGCGCGAAGACGAGTTTGTCGGCGACCGCCCGCTTTCCACGCAGGGCTGGGCCCGGCGAGTCGGCCTCGTGGTACGCCCGGCCGACGTCGGTCGCCCACTCGAAGATCCGCTGTTTGACCCCCGACTCGCTGGCCTGCTCGCGGATCGCGTCGTAGATCTTCTCGTAGACCCGTGGAACGCTCGTCGCCGACGTCGGCCCGACGGCGCTGAAGTCCTCCTGTAGCGTGTCCGGACTCTCCGCGTAGGCCACGGACGCACCGCTGGCGAACATCAGGAAGTGTCCCGCCAGCCGCTCGAAGACGTGCGCCAGCGGGAGAAACGAGACCGTCACCGTCTCCTCGGTAATCGACGGCAGGTCGTTTGGCTTGTCCGGTCGCGGGGCGTACCGCTTGCGGACCTGGTTGACGTTCGATCGGAAGTTCCCGTGGGTGAGCTTGACCCCCTTCGGTTTCCCGGTGGTACCGCTCGTGTAGATCAGGCTCGCGAGGTCGTCCAGCCGCGGCTCGTCGAGCCACCCCTCGTAGGTCTCGAGGTCGAACACCTCCTCGCCGCGGTCGTAGACGTCCGCGAGCGTGTAAATGTCCTCCCGCTCGCTGTACGGGCCTGACGGCGAGAGCTGATCCATCGAGACGACGAACTCGAGGTCGAGGTCGTCTTCGACGGCGAGCACCCGCTCGAGTAAGTCCTCGTCCTCGACGACGACGGCGTCGGCGCCGGAGTCGTCGAGGAGGTATCGGACCTGATCCTTCGAAGAGCCCGTGTAGACGGTGGTGACGACGGCCCCCGCGGCGAGGAGCGCGAAGTCCGACTGCGCCCACTCCATGCGCGTGTTCGCGAAGATGCCGACGCGGTCGCCGTTCTCGAGGCCGAGGTCGCGGAATCCGGCGGCGAGATTACGGACGATATCGCGCATCTCGAGGTAGGAGATGGCGCAGAATTCGCCGTGTTGGGCGCCCGCGAGGACCGAATCGGTGAGCGATCGATCGTAGATGCCGCCCTTGTATCGCTGTGCTGGCCGGTTGCTGTGGCGCTCGGCACTATCTTCGAACAGCCGTCCGAGTGTGGTCTGTCCGATGACGTCGTCGGTGTACTCCTGTTCGGCATCCCACCAGTTCATATTCGTGTGACAGTACCTCGTGAACGATAAAACGTGAGGGAACTCACTCTGCAAGAATTTCGGTTTACCGTCGCGAATATTCGATATTCTCCATATTAGTCGGTGAATCCGGACGCAAAAGCCGATCAGTCGAATCGAGCCGTTCGTCCGCTCGTCGGTTACCAACAAGTGCCGGTTTATCACGTGTTCGTCAGCGTACCGTTGTCGTCCGGCGTCCTCTATTGATTTCTCGCCACCGTCTGGGATACTGTCGCTACCGTAACACCTTTTCGTCTACTCGGCCTTGCTGTCGAGTATGGCCCCGGATCTGGATTCAGAAACGCGGACCCGGGCGCTCGTCGCGGCGGTCTCCCTCGGAGCCGTCGTTCTGGTCGCCGTTCCGTCGACGTTCGTCCTCTCGAGTTTCTTCGTCAGCGTCCTCGAGCCCGTCGTCGAGAGTCTGGGGGCCTCGGATCTGTGGCTGCTGGCGGCTCCTGCGTTCGCACTCCTCATTGGACTTCAGCTCGCCGCGGAGGCGGCGGCGTTGCGACTTCACGGGTTGGCGGCGCTCCGTCACGGCGGGCGACGACTGGTCTTCGCTCGCCATCTCGTCGTCGCCATCACGACCGCCCTCGCAGTCGGTCTCGTGACGTGGTATAGCACGTCGCTCGTCGTCGACAACAGCTGGGTCGTCGCCGTACTCGGCGGCCTCGTCGCAGTCGCCGCGCTGGTCGCGATCGTCTACGAGTCGACTGCGTTCGCCGTCGACCACCGATCCAACGAGCAGCGGCTGTGAGCGCGCTCGACTCTCCGCTCACGGATGCGAGAAGAAAGCCCGCCTTCTGAGCGGGGTGGATGTCAATCACTGTGCTCGGGGCGCAGTCTCACTCCGCCGACGAGCGGCCGCAAGCGAGCGAAGAGCGGAGAGCGAAGAGTGAAGAGACGGTCACTCCCGCCGATCGAGATACGCGAGCACACCGCGGACGTTCATCGCCGTCTCCGCCGTCGCTTTCCGTTCGCCCCAGACGTCGGCCATCTCCGTCGCCTCGGCGAAGTGCTCGACCACCGACCCGTCGTCGGCCAGTTTCACGCGTTTTCTCTCGACCGCTTCGACCCAGTCGGTGAGGACCGTCTCGTAGGCCTCGAGCGCCTCGCCCGTCCTGCGCGGCCCGAAGTGGGTGTACAGGAGGACGCTCCGGTCGAGGTCCTGTAGCATCTCGACGTCTGCGAGACAGTCCTCGAGATCGAACTGCGGGGGCGGACTCGTCTCCTCGAGCCGTTCGACGGACGGAACCCAGATGCCGGCGGCGTCGGCCGTGAAGACCGCGTCGTTGGCCGGGTCCTCGAAGACGACCTGGTGAGGGGCGTGGCCGGGTGCCTCGTGCACGCGGAGTTCGTGTTCTCCCAGGTCGATCGTCTCTCCGTCCTCGATCTCGGTGATTCGATCCTCCGGAACCGGCTTCGGTTCCGTGTAGAACTCCCACTGGTCGCCGACGGCCTCCTTCGTCCCCGCGACGAGTCTCGAGGGATCGATCAGATGTGGTGCGCCGATTCCGGACACGTACACCTCGGCGTTGGGGCACGCTTCGGCGAGGAATCCGGCGCCACCCGCGTGATCGAGGTGGATATGCGAGACGGCGATCACCTCGAGAGCCTCGCGATCGATGCCGACCGCCTCGAGGGCCGCGAGGATCAGGTCGTGGTTCGTCCCGATACCGGTTTCGACGAGCGCGGGGCGGTCGTCGTCGAGGATGTAGACCGCGCCGTACTCGTCAGTCTCGTACATGCCAGTGTCGACGTAGTACAGGTCGGTGCAGTCGCCGATCGTGATCTCGCGGACGTCTCCGACTCCCATACCGGTAGCGCGTCGGCGTGGCGGATAAATGCTGGCGTCGGGGTCGGTTCGTGGGTCCGTGGGTCCGTGGGTCCTGTGGATTCCCCGCCTGCCGCTCGTCTCCGGAGTCGTCGTCCACCGTCGCCTCGCCGATCGTCTCCGCCTCGTAGACTGTCACGTCCAAACGCTCTTTTCGGCCTGTAGGAGCCGTTATCTCCGCGGAATTCCTCCAAGACAGTATGGCAACGATCGCAGCCTTTCGACTTCCCGCGACCGACACCGCGCTGGGATCGACACTCGAGGCCCACCCCTCTCTCACCGGCGAACTGGAACGGGTCGTCGAGTCCGATCGGTCCGGTATCTGGCTCACTGGCCCGAATCGATCCGAAATCGAGGACGCGCTCGCGGACGACCCCTCCGTCGACGACTACGAACACGTCACGACGAACGACGAGCGCTGGCTCTACGACATCGCGTTCACCGACGAAGTCTGTGCTATCGTCGACCTGTTCGTCGCTCCGCAGGGGACCCTGCTCAGCGCAAAGGCAGCGAACGGAACGTGGGTCCTCCGGGTCCGCTACCCCGACCGTGAGCACCTGAGCGAGGCCTACGAGCGCCTTCGAGAGCGCGACCTCGCCGTCGAGGTCGGCAAGATCTACGACCTGACCGAACACTCCTCGGTCGAGATCGGACTCACGCCCCACCAGTACGAATCGATCGTCGCAGCCGTCGAACACGGCTACTTCGAAATTCCGCGACGTATCTCGATGCAGGAGCTCGCGGTCGAACTCGATATCTCCCATCAGGCGCTCTCCGAGCGTCTTCGCCGCGCCTACGGCACGCTCGCGAGCGTGGAACTCGACCTCGAGCCGAGGATCGAACTCGAGTTCGTCGAGAGCGATTGATCGGTCGCGGCGGGACGACACTCGACTCCCGGCTCCCGGCTCCGACCTCCGGCTCCCGATTCAGTGGCGCTACTGCGCGACCTCGAGTGGTCGGTGTCCCGGTGTCCCGATGACTCGGCTGTTCGCCACTCTCGATCGAGCTCGTAGTTCCGTCTCTCGGCTCTCGGTCGAGCTGGTGATTCAGTTCGTCAGCCCAGCTGGGCAGCGATGTCGGTCGAGGAGATCATCCCGATGTAGTCGTCTTCGGCGACTGGAAGGTGTTTGATACCGAACGTGGTCATCATGGCGGCGACCTCTTCTAACAGGAGATCCGGCGGAACGGTCTCGACCGACTCGGTCATCACGTCGGCGACCGTCACTTCGCCGGGGTCCTTACCTGCCGCGACGGCGTCGAGAACGTCCGTACTGGTGACGATCGACGGCGGCTGCGTCGTCACGACGAGCGCGTTGATGTCCTTCTCACGCATCTGTTTCGTGGCTTCCTCGACCGTCGCGCCGGACGAAACCGTCTCGAGTGGCGTCGACATGACTTCCCTGACTTCGATACGAGTATCGCGGTCCATACCCGTACAACGGTTTCGACGGCCATTGTCCTTTCCCTTCGCCGATATTTCGGGATTCGGTTCCAACGACCGCTCGAGGCGTCGCCGACTTCCGCAGTCGCCGGACTCGAGACGCCGACGACTTCCGCAACCCTCATTGGGCCCCTGTGAGTATCCGACCGTACTCGAGGCGATAGGGCCCGCCCGACCCAACCGCCGGAGACGCCGGCTGACGGTCCCTGTATCCCAGTCAGCCGACTATGACAACCGACACCTCTCGTTCCAATCCACTCGCTCGACTCGAGACGCTCGCACTGATCGGTATCGGCGGCTTCGCCGGCGCGAACTTGCGCTTTTTCGCACTCGGTCTCTTTTCGGAGATCGGTGCCGTCTTGCTGGTCAACGTCGTCGGCAGCTTCGTGCTAGGGTTCTTGCTCTACGAGGCCCAGTACACGGGGATCGTCGACCGGCAGTCCCGTATCGTCTTTACGACGGGCTTTCTCTCCTCGCTGACGACCTACAGTACGTTCGCCGTCCAGACCGCCCTCGCGGCGAGTCCGGTCTGGTTCGTCGCCATCGTCGTCGGTAACTACGGGTTGGGCTTCGCCGGCGTCCTGGCGAGTCGTGCGCTCTCCCGGCGGCTACGCGGAGGTGCGTCGGTGTGATCGGTTTCGAATCGTCAGTCTTCGCTCCCGCACTCGAGACACTGGTCGCTGTTTGCTGCGTTCTGGTGGGCGCCCTCGAGGGAAGCGGGATCGCGTTCGATCCCGGTTTCGGCCTCGGTTTCGGTCTCGGTCTCGACCTCGATCTGGATCCGGAACCGGCCCACGTCGTCGGCACGGGTGGGGCGATCGGCGCGGTTCTTCGCCACTGGGTGTACACCCAGGTTGCGAACGCAGGGAAAGACCGGGCCTTCCCGACGGCGACGCTCACGGTCAACGTCGTCGGCAGTTTCGTCTTCGCAGTCGCGGTGTTCGCTGGCTGGGGCGATTCGACGATACAGTTCCTCGGAATCGGGATCTGTGGCTCGTTCACCACGTTCTCCTCGTTTTCTGTCGAGACCGTCCAGTTGTGGGAAACGGGGAATCGCCGACTCGCCGTCGCCGCCGCAGGCGGGAATCTCTGTCTCTCGCTCGTCGCGATCGGGGTCGCGTGGGCACTCGCATCCGTCCTGTTCTGATCGGGTGTCATTCGAGGGTTCCGACGCTCTCGGAGGTCGCCAGCCGTCTACTGTCACTTGACGACCGTCACCGGCACCGACTCCGGCGAGCGCCGAACGACCGTTTCGGCCACACTCCCCAGTAGATATCGCGCAGACCCATCCCGTCCGTGACTCCCGATCACGATCGTCTCGACGTCGTCGTTCTCCGCGTAGCGAACGATCGCCCGAGCCGGCGCACCGACCTCGAGGACGGTTTCGACGTCGATCTCCGTCGGGACGGTCTCTCGAAGCGACTCGAGGACTGCCTCGCCCTTCTCGCGTTCGTTTCCGTGGGGATCGTCTCCGGTTGCGTAGCCCGGATACGCGCGTTCGCGGGCGTAGTCGATCATCGGGTCGACGACGTACAGCAACGTGAATCGGCCGTCTGGATACTGCTCACAGGCGAACTCGAGGGCTGCACTCGCGGGTTCGGAGTCGTCGACGGGAACGAGAACGTGTGTCATAGTGGCCCTTCGAACTCGATCACGAAAGTGGTGTGGTCGAGTCGAAACGAGGTGTTGCGGTGTCTTTCGGCTCGCGTTCGCTGTCGAACCGCTAGCGTGTGCCATCGATTCAGGTCCGAGTGAATCGACACTGTCGATCGATACGATTTAATGTCATCGTTCGTACTGTTCGGTAGAATGAGCGTTCCGATCACACGATCGACACCGACGGACGACGAGGTGTCACTCGAAACGCGAACGCTCGTCTGGTTGCTCTACTGGGGCTGTACACTCGCAGGCGTTCTTCTGGTAGTCGGCCTCACCGTCGCTCTGGCAGCGACCGGTGGTGAGCCGTCGGGGATCGGCGGGTTCCTCGGATACGGATTCACGTTTCTAGCGACGTCGTTTCCATTCGTCTTGCTGATCGCCGGGTTTCCGCCGGGCTATACAGCACTCGGCTACTACCGAACTCGTTTCACTCCGAACACGAGTTTCGAGAATTCGTCTTCGCCGTCTCGCTTTCGAACGTGGGTCGAACTCCTGTCGGCGTCGGTGATCGCGTACTCGATCCTCGGCACGATCCTCTTTTCGGGCGTTCGAACGGCTTACGGAATCTCGTTCTGGGAGGAGGGGATGCTTCTCTACGAACTCGGTGCCGAGCCACTCGGATTCGTCGTGTCGAACACCGGATTCTTCTTCGGACTCGCCGTCTTCGGACAGCTGATCGGGGCGCTCTCGTGGTTCGTGCTGTGGATCACGCGGTGAGTCCGGCCGTTCGGTCGTGGTTTCGGTCGATCTCTCGAGACCGAACGCGAGACCGGAGTCAAACGCCCCAGGAGACGTGATCCCACACTCGCTCGTATCCGTAGTAGGTACACGTCTTCAGGAGGTTCGTCGCGAGTCCGATACTCAGTGCTTCGCCGGTACTTCCGGTGACCAACCAGGCGACGACGACTGTGATACAGACCATGAAGACGCGGTACAACACCGTCTTCACGAGTGCGCGACGCCGCGCCTGAACGGGTGATCGTCTGAGCAGGGATCGAACGACCGACATGACCGAGCCCACGCACGGGATCACCTAAGTAACGATTTTCGGCCCTGTTTTTGCCACGACGAAACCTCGAACAGTTGCGATCAATTTCGAATGTCGTTTCAAGAAACTGCTTTCGGTTTCGCTTTCGCTTTCAGTTCTGGATCCGTGCCGTCGGCGTCGTCCCGTGGATTTCCCTACGGTGTGCTATCACACACTTCCGACACGGTTTTCTCGCGTCACAGTGAACGACGGCACACGAATGCTCGACCGGAACTACCTGCGCGAGCACACCGACGAGGTACGCGAGGCTCTCGAGAATCGGGGAGCCGGCGTCGACCTCGAGGAAGTGCTCGCACTCGACGAGAAGTGGCGCGACCGCAAGGCCCGCGGCGACGACCTGCGACGCGAGCGCAACGAGGTCAGCTCGCGCATCGGCGAACTCAAACAGGCGGGAAAGGACGACGAGGCTCAGGAAGCCATCGAGGAGTCCAGCTCGTTGAAAGCCGAGATCGAGAACATCGAGGAGGAGGCCGCACGCCTCGAGGGCGACCTCGAGGAGGCCTTACTCGAGTTCCCGCAGGTGCCCCACGAGAGCGTGCCGGTCGGCGAGGACGAGGACGACAACGTCGAACAGCGTCGCTGGGGGTTCGACGACCTGCGGGAACTCCCAGCAGAGGTGACGCCCCACTACGACCTCGGCGAGGAGCTGGACATCATCGACGAGGCCCGCGGCGCGAAGACGACGGGCTCGGGCTTTTACTTCCTGAAGGGTGACGGCGCACGTCTCGAGCACGCGCTGATCCAGTTCATGCTCGACGTCCACCGCGAGCAGGAGTACGTCGACGTCTTCCCGCCGGTTCCGGTCACCAGCGATTCGATGCGGGGTACCGGTCAGCTTCCCAAGTTCGCCGACGACGCGTACCGTCTCGGTGGGAGCAACGAGGAGGCCTACGAGGACGACGACCTCTGGCTCTGTCCGACCGCCGAAGTGCCCGTGACGAACATGTACGCCGACGAGATCCTCCTCCGCGAGGACCTCCCGTTGAAACATCAGGCCTACACTCCCAACTTCCGGCGTGAGGCGGGTGAGCACGGGACCGAGACGCGCGGGATCGTCCGGGTTCACCAGTTCAACAAGGTCGAGCTGGTGAACTTCGTCGAGCCCGAAGAGAGCTACGACCGACTCGAGGGTCTCCTCGAGGAGGCCGAAGAGGTCCTCCAGCGGTTGGGGCTCCCCTACCGCATCCTCGAACTCTGTACCGGCGACCTCACCTTCGCGAGCGCGAAGACCTACGACATCGAGGTCTGGGCGCCCGGCGACGACATGGACGGCCCCGAGGAGGGCGGCCGCTGGCTCGAGGTCTCCTCGGCGTCGAACTTCGAGGAGTTCCAGGCTCGGCGCGCCGGCATCCAGTACCGGCCGGAACACCACGAGTCGGCGGAGTACCTCCACACGCTGAACGCTTCGGGAGTCGCGATCCCGCGGGTGATGGTCGCCGTCCTCGAGTACTACCAGAACGAGGACGGGACGGTGACGGTTCCCGACGCGCTGCGACCGTACATGGGCGGTCAGGAGGTCATCGAGGGCCACGAGAAGGTTGGCGAGAGCGCGCTGGGTGCGGGCGAGGGCGGATCGTGAGGTAGCGTCGCTCGGCGGAATCGATGGCCGTCCGACACGAACCGCTGACTCAAACGGTCGTTTCACCTTCCTGAAGACACTTACCCCACCGCGAGCGACGAGTGGGTATGAAGCGACGCTCCCTCCTCGCTGCGATCGGGTCCGCGACGGCCGCCTCGAATCTCGCCGGCTGTTTGGCGGACGACTCCGAGTGGACACCGGACGCGGGCGGTGGTGACGGCGACGACGACGGGTCCACCGAGACCGAAAACGGGCCGACGAACGGATCTGGTTCCGACGGGAACGGTGACGAATCGGATGATAACTCGGCCGACAGAACTGACGAACAGTGCGATCGAACCGTCGTCTGGTACAACGAACTCCCCGCCGACGTCGCCGCCGAGGTCGACGCGGCCCTCGAGGACGGCGCGTACGAAACCGACGGCGAACTGTACTACGCGCAGGCGATCGACGTCGAGGCTGTCTCGCTCGAGGTCGACGACACCTACTACGCCGCCGAGATCGAGGAAGAGGGCGAGACGACGGTCTTCCGACTCGAGGAGACGATACCGACGAAGTCCGCTCCCGAGGAACTCGCGTTCCGGAACGCGACGGACGACGAACTCACGGTTTCGGTCACGGTGACGCCAGCAGACGGCGACGAGGTGCTGCTCGAGGAGGAGAGTATCGAACTCGACCCCGACGTGACGGCGTACGAGGGCCCGCGATTCCCGGTCACAGACGAGTACGGGACCTACGACGTCGCCCTCGAGACTGCCGACGGGCGATCGGAATCGCTGACGTGGACGATCGAGTACGTCTCGTTCGACGGCGTGGTCGTCCTCGAGGACGACGACGCGTTCGTCGCTCCGGAAGCCGTGATGGAGGTGGCACCGTGCCCGTGGTCGTGATCGCGATCCTCCGCGGTCCGTCTCACGTCCTCGTTTCGGCTGCGTGAGCCGTTGCCGAGCCCGGAGTCCCGTTCGAGGTGGTACCGACGTTGTCGCCGTCGACCCGCCGACCGTCGTCACCTCGCTCGGGACGGGGCTCCGGCTCGGTTCGCAAATTGCGAACGCCGCCCGTGGGATTTTCCCCTCTGAGAGCCTACGTCGCCTATGGTCACCACGCTCACCGCCGAGCGACTCGCCGAGATGCAAGACGACGACGAGGCGTTCGTCCTCGTCGACACGCGACCCGAAGAGAGCTTCGAGGCGTGGCACGTCCGCGGCGCACTGAACTTCCCGTTCGGACCGGAGGAGGAACTCGACGGGAAACTCGAGGAGTTCCACGAGTTCGTCGACGACAACGGTGCCGAGACCGACCGCATCGTCACCATCTGTGCGAAAGGGATCTCCTCGGGGAACTTCGCGACGCAACTCGAGTCCGCGACCGACGAGTACGACGTGCAGGCGGTCGAGGGCGGGATGAAAGACTGGAGCGGGGTGTACGACCACGTTTCGCTGGGAAGCGAAGGTGAGTTCGCAGACGAGCTCGCCTCCGACGAGCTGACGATCGTGCAGGTCCAGCGCCGCGCCAAGGGCTGTCTGGGCTACGTCGTCGGCTGCCCGGAGACGGGCGAGGCAATCGTCGTCGACCCCACCGACGATACGGACGAGTACAAGATCGGTGCCGAGGAACACGACCTCACCATTACGGGCGTCGTCGACACTCACGTCCACGCCGACCACCTCTCGGGCGGGCGCGCACTCGCCGAGGAGATGAACGTTCCCTACTACATGGGAGAGCGCGCCGCCGACCGCGACCTCGCCTACGAGTACACATCGCTCGCTCGCAACGAGGTCCTCGAGGTGGGTGACCTCGAGGTGAAGGCCCTCGCTGCGCCGGGGCACACCAGCGAGATGATCAACCTGCTCGTCGGCGACAGCGCGCTCCTGACGGCGGATACGCTCCACGTCGACTCGACCGGTCGGACGGAACTCGAGTTCGGAGCAGACGAGGGGGAGCAGGGCGCACACATGCTCTACGAGACGCTCCACCGGACGATCCTCGCCGAACCCGAGAGCGTCGTCGTGTTACCAGGTCACGTCTCCGTCAGGGCCGACGGCGAGTTCGAACACGGTTCGCCGGGCGAGGCGATCGCGACGACGATCCACGCGGCGAGGACGGGAATCGACGTCCTCGGCCTCGAGGAAGACGAGTTCGTCGACCGACTCGCCAATCCGGGCGAAAAGCCCGCGAACTACGAGGAGATCATCGAACTGAATCGGGGGGTCGTCGAGGAACCGCCCGAGGATCGCGTCGAACTCGAGTTGGGGCCGAACAACTGTTCGGCCTGAGTTGCAGTCGCTTCACGGCAGCAGCGCTTTTCACTGCGTATAGGTCTCGAGCCGCCTGATTCGTCCATCCTCTAGCGTGAACACGTCCGCGAATCGAAACACCGCGTCGCCCGACCCGTCAAGGAGGCGGCCCTGTACTGCGACGCGGTTTTCGGCTCCGTTCTCGTCTCCGTCGCCACTGCCGACGATCACCGCGAGCACCTCGTGGCTCGTGTCGGTCATCGGTCGGTCCTCGCGCATGAACCGAACGAAGGCCTCGCGGTCCTCGAACGTCCGGTCGGGTCGGCGCTGCGTGAACGCCGGTTCGAGGAGCGACTCGAGTGTCCCGTACTCGTGGTCGTCGAGCGCCCGGTAGTACGCTCGGACGAGCGATTCCGCGCTGTCTTCATCGCCGCCGTCGCCATCGCCATCCACAGAACCCGCCATGGTCTCCGTTCGAAAGCGGGCTACAGAAATACTGTGGTCTCACCGACGCCACCGAAGCGGAGCTCCGAGTTATCGTGACTTCGACATCTCAAACAAATTGCAAAAATGGACTTTAGCGAACCGTTTAGTGTTCCGTCGTCGAATCGAGAACTATGGCAACACACGACACAGGGTTCGTGGAGGTCGCCGACCTCGAGTCCCTCGAGGAATCGGGCCGCGAACTCGTCTCGGCAAACGGGGCCGCGATCGCGCTGTTCCACCACGAGGGTGAGATTCGAGCGGTCGACAACCGCTGTCCGCACATGGGCTTTCCCTTGCACGAGGGGAGCGTCGACGACGGCATTCTCACCTGCCACTGGCACCACGCTCGCTTCGAACTCTCCTGTGGCGACACCTTCGATCCGTGGGCCGACGACGTCCAGACCTACCCCGTCGACGTCCGCGACGGTTCGGTGTACGTCGATCCGGATCCGCCACGAGACCTGCCGCCGGCCGAACACTGGGCCGACCGCCTCGAGACCGGCCTCGAGGAGAACCTGCGGCTGGTTGTCGCCAAGTCGACGATCGGATTGCTCGACGCCGACGTCCCCTACCAGGAGCCGATGGCGGCGACCGTCGAGTTCGGAACCCGGTACCGAGAGATGGGCTGGAGCTCCGGGCTCACGATCCTCGGCTGCATGGCGAACGTGATCGACGACCTCGAGGAGACGGATCGCAAACGGGCGCTGTACACGGGCGTGCGCCACGTGGCCAGCGACTGTGCGAGCGAGCCGCCGAACTTCGATCAGCCGTCGTTCGCGACGACCGACGTGGAATTCGACCGGTTGAAACGCTGGTTCCGCGACTGCGTCGAAGTCCGCGATTCCGACGGCGCAGAGCGGTGTCTGCGAACCGCCGTCGCCGCCGATTGCTCCGACGCCGAGGTCGCCGAACTCGTCGTCGCCGCCGCGACCGACCATCCGTACCTCTCGACCGGCCACGCCCTCGACTTCGCGAACAAGGCGTTCGAATCGCTCGAGCACGTCGGCTGGGATCACGCCGACGACGCGCTGGCGAGCCTCGTCGACCCGCTGGCCACCGCCGCCCGCAGCGACGAACAGTCGTCGTGGCGCCAGCCGATCGACCTCGTCGTCCTGCTCGAGGACGTCTACGGCGGCGATATCTCGGCGACGAACGGGCTCGAGGAACTGGCAGCGGCGGGATCAGAGCGGACGTGGGAACCGCCCGCAGACCTCCAGTCGACGCTGCTCGGCGACGACCCTGAGGCGATCGTCGACGCGCTGGCGGCCGCCGTTCACGAGGGCGCGACGCCTGAGGAACTCGCGACACAGGTCCTCGCGGCCGCGGCCACCCGCGTCGCTCAGTTCGGGACCGCCAACGAATTTTCCGACTGGAACACCGTCCACCACACGTTCACCTACGCCAACGCGGTCCGCCAGTTCGCCCGTCGGACGGACGCGGTCGAACTCTATCGGGGCGTCTTCGACGCCGCGATCAACGTCTACCTCGATCGCTTTCTCAACACGCCGCCAGCGCCGATCCCCGAACCCGGCGAGAACGACACCGGCCGCGATCCCGAGACGATCCGTGAGGACCTCCTCGAGACGTTCGACGAAGAGGGCGAGGTGAACGAGGCGGGTCGGCTCGTTGGGGAGTTCTTCGACTGCGGCGGCGACCCCGACGAGTTGAAACGAACGCTCGGCCACGGGCTGCTCCGGGAGGACGCGGGCTTTCACACCCTACAGAACCTCGAGGCCGCGTTTCGGGCGTTCGACCTCGCCAGCGGTGAGGCCGAGAGCCAGAGCGAGAACGCTGTCGGCCGCCGCCAGCGCGTCCCGATGATCGCGACCGCCCGCTACATGGCCGCTCACTTCCCGACCCGACGCGAAGCCGAGCAGACGTTCACCATCGCCGCACGACTCAACCGCGGTGAGACGATCCACGAAGGCGAGTGAGCTCGAGTCGGCAGTGATCGGGACGATTCCCCGTTCGCTGGAACGACCACAACGGGGATACTGCTCTATCACAGAGTTCACGATATGTCCGATCCTCAGTTCGGGTCTAGGTCCGAATCCGAATCCACTTTTAGTTCTAGTTCCACGTGGAGTCGACGAGCACTGTTGGCGGGGGGCGCATCGGTTGCCCTCTCGATGTCGCTCGCGGGCTGTCTCGGCGGGACCGACGACAGCCAGTGGGAGACCGACGACTCGCTCGCCGTCGCCAGCGCCACCCAGTACAGCGCGCCCGGTTGCGACTGCTGTGAAGTGTACGCGTCGTACCTCGAGGAGCACCTCGAGACCGACCTCGACGTAACCGTTCCGGACGATATCGCCGCGGTCAAACGGGAGTTCGGCGTTCCCGCCCAACTCGGGAGCTGTCACACACTCGAACTCGACGGCTACGTCGTCGAGGGTCACGTTCCCGTCGAAGCAATCGCGCTGTTGTTCGACGACGAGCCGTCGATCGACGGCATCGCGCTCCCGGAGATGCCATCGGGATCGCCGGGCATGCCCGGTGAGCAGTCCGAGCCGTTCACGATCTACGCGATCGACGACGGTGAGTACGAGGTCTTCACGGAACTCTGAGCTCTGAATCTGATGCGTAACCCACGAGTTCGAACAGATCGCGTCCCACTCCTTTCACAGTCGCCAACGAATCCCTTTTCTCGAGGCCGTCCGTACCTCCTCGCGTGGAATCTCCGGATACCGACGCGCTCGACACCGCCGTCCACGTCTACTACGAAGGCGACGACGATCCCGACAAGTGCACGGCACGCCGCCTCGAGCGCTTCGATCGCGCGATCCTCCATCGGCGGATGAACGCCGTTCCCTACGGCGTCGTTCTCAACCCCCACGCCGAGCAGGCGCTATCGCCGGCCGACGCCGCGGACGGACTCGGGACGCTGGTCGCTCTCGACTGCTCGTGGGAGTCGGCCGAGGAGGCCTCCTTCTCGATGAACGGCGTCCACCGAGCGCTGCCCTTCCTCGTCGCTGCCAATCCGGTCAACTACGGCCGCCCGTTCCAGCTGACGACCGCCGAGGCGCTCGCCGCGGCGCTGGTGATCTTCGACGAACGCGAGCACGCGGAGCTCCTCCTCGAGCCGTTTCGGTGGGGCGAGACCTTCCTGACGCTCAACGAGGAACCGCTGCGGCGGTACGCCGAATGCGGGGACTCGAGCGAGGTCGTCGCCGTTCAGGAAGAGTATCTGGCCGAGGAGTGAGAGTGAGAGTGAGAGTGAGATCCGCTCGAGCGTCGAAGACCATCAGGCTTAACTCTCCGACCGCGCAGTGGTAGGTATGGCCAGTTTCGACGCCGCGGAAAAGCGAACCCTCGAGAAGCACATCTGCATGCGCTGTAACGCCCGTAACCCGAAGGGAGCCGACAGCTGCCGAAAGTGCGGCTACGCCAAACTTCGCCCGAAGGCGAAGGAAGCCCGCAGTACCTGATCGGTACCGTCGGCCCAGTCTCGCTCGAGTCGGCCAGTTCCGTCGCCGATTCGAACCGCACTCGTTTCTTTCCGTTCCTTTCTCTCCTGTTCGTCACTGATCAGTGATTCTCGGTTGTTCTGGCGAGACCGCTAGTCGCTACTGACTGTCGATGCACACCTGATCTGTAGCCGTCGTACGATCGGTATGGACCTCGTTTCAGTCGGTACTCTATCCCGGCCGATGAGGTAGTGTACTGGTGTGCGTTCGCTGTCTTTCACGAGAATGCGACTCTCGGGACCGATCGTCCAGAGCGATCAAAAGTATTAAACATCCTATGTTTGTGATTGAGGCGTATGGGGATTAAAACGACACGGAATGTGATCGACAGTAAGAACGAACTGCAGAACGGAGGGCGACGATGAGGGAGACACCGCTGGTCGCCGGTCGAATCCGGATGGAACTCGAGTCGGCGGTCGTCGACTTCTTCGCGTTCCTGCCGGACCTGATCATCGGGCTGGTCATCCTGCTCGTGGGCTACGTCCTCGGGTCGAAACTCGAACCGGTCGTCAGGCGGATTGCACAGCGAGCTCACGCCGACGAGAAGGTCACGGAGACACCACTGGGCGTGTTGTTCCCGGATCGGCCGGGTGCCGTCGCCGACGCGGTGGGCGTCCTCGTCAAGTACTACATCGTCCTGTTGGCGGCGTTCGGTGCGGCGGAGTATCTGGGCTTCCAGACGGTAACCGGGTGGTTCGAGAGCGTCATCGGATACGTCCCGTCGTTCGCCGCGGGACTTCTCATTCTGGCCGTCGGCTTCTTCGTCGCCGACTACGTGGCGACCGCCGTCCGGGAATCGGAGGTCGTCGGTGACTCGTCGTACGCGCCGCTTGCGGGTGCCGTAACGAAGGCGTTTCTCTCGTTCGTCGTCGTCGTCATCGGTCTCGATACGTTAGGTGTCAACGTGACCATCCTCTACACGTTCGCCGAGACGTTCGCGCTCGCGGCCGGATTGGCGTTCGCGCTCGCAGTCGGGATCGCACTCGGCTGGGGTGGGAAGGACTACGTCGCCGAGAATCTCGACGACTGGCTGCCGGACTCGTCGGATTCGGGCTTGAGTTCGGAGGCAGACCCCGACGGAAAACCGGCGACACCGAGCGACGACTGATCGGTTCGACAGCCGTCACGCTGTCGTCGTCGAACCCGTCCGACACGGATCGGTCGACTCGACACTTCTTTGTCAGTTGGTGTGGGAGTCGCTCGTATGGTTCTTCCACAGAACGTCGGTGGTCTCGACCGAATCGTCAGGGCCGTCCTCGGAATCTGGCTCGTCGTCGTCGCCGTCGCAGCGTTCCGCGACGGCGACGACCGACGCGTCACTGCTCTCACCGCAGCTGTCGCGGGAGCTGGATTGCTGTTCAACGTATGGACCGGATTCTGTGGCTGTAACGCGGTGTTCGGCATCGACACGACCGCGACTGATTCCGCGCGGGAGTGAGAAACCGGCCGGTAGTCGTCGGCTGGGTCCGACCGACCGTTCACCCTACTCGTCGGGATACTTCGGCTCCCGCTTTTCGGCTCGCTCGAGTGCCGTCTGCACGACGTCTCGCACGCCCCCGTGGAAGACGTCGCCGTGGCCGGCGTACATGTGTTCGACGCCTTCAGGCATGCGCTGGAGCAGACGCTGGATACTCTCGATGAGCGTCTCTCGAGATTGGCCCGCCATGTCCGTGCGGCCGAAGCTCCCGTAGTCGAACGCGCCGTCGTCGTGGACGACGACGTCGCCGCTGTACAGCGTCGACGCCGAAACTAGCGAAATGTGGTCGTCGGCGTGGCCAGGGGTGTAGACGACGTCAAACGCTTCGTCGCCGATGGTGACGGTGTCGCCGTCCTCGATCGCCTCGGTCCGCAGGGGGTGGTCCGCGTAAGCGTAGACCTCGAGGTCCGGGCCGAACGCGTCGTGGACGGCCTCGAGTTCGGCGACGTGATCGCCGTGTTGGTGGGTGAGGACGACCGCCTCGAGCGCGTCGGTGTGCTCGCGGACGACGTCGACGACGCCGTCCATCGATCCGGCGTCGACGAGCGTCGGTCGTCCGTCGGTCGTGAGATAGGCGTTACAGGTGAACGTCTCGGCGTCGTCGGTGACGTTGATGACTGCCATGGCTCTGGCTCTACTTGCCACCTCGAGCGCCGTGGGCAAAACGGTGGTGACCGCCGGTGGGATGCGGGATGTCGTCTGTGGTGTACACTGTACAGCTGTCGTGTCGACGACCGCTGAGCGGCCCGAGGATTTTTTTCGCTCGAGACCGGATGATGTCCTGTATGGGATTCGGAAGCTACGACGAATCCGAACAGCAGGACCTCGACGCTGATTTTGACGACGAGGACGCAGTTCAGTCGGAAGAGAACGCTCACAGAGGATCGATCGAATTCGAGAACGGTGCCTCGAGTGACGAACTGATCGATCGTCTCAAGGAGATCAAAGACGGTCCCGGACAGGACCAGGACCGGGAACAGCCACCGGAGAACTGATCGGCGTGAAACCCGGCGTCAGGGCGCTGGGTATCGCCGAGTCCTATTCCGAGCAGTCGGATCGTGCGGACATGGACACGAACACGACGACCACCAGCACGCTCGCGGGCGCGGTCGTTCGAGCCAGTCGAGTCGTCGACGGCCTCACCTTCGGGTCCTGTACCGTCGGCGGGACGGACGCGACCGATGCCGTCGGCTCGCTGGTCTCCGACCTCGAGCGCGAGGACGTCCGGTACGTCCTCCTCGGTGCCGTCGCCCCGGCGTGGTACAACGTTCTCGACCTGAAGCGAATCGCCCGACGAGTCGACCGGCCGGTGATCGCCGTCACCTTCGAGGCCAGCGACGGCCTCGAGAGCGGTCTTCGCGACGCCTTTTCCGGCGAGGCCCTCGAGTGCCGTCTCGAGTTGTATCGTGACTTGCCGCCGCGACGAGCCGTTGCGGTCAACGACGAAACGGTGTACGTCCGAGCGGTCGGCCTCGCAGACGACGAGGCGGCCGAGGTCGTCCGCGCGTTCACGCCCGAGGGTGGTCGACCGGAACCGCTTCGGGTCGCCCGGTTCGCGGCGCGTGCCGGGGACGCCTACGTCCGTGAGGGCCGCACTCGAGCGGGCACGGGGTCGGGAGACGGGAACTGACGGGAACTGACGGGGGGACGGAGACGGAAACCGACTGACACCCCGCCCGGCAACTGCGTCCCGAAAAACGTAGTAGCCGTCCGCCGGAGTCACGGGTATGGGAACGGATACCGACGGGGATCCGAACACGGATCCAGACGCCGACAAAGAGCGGATGGACGGCCTCGAGGTCTCCGCCTGTGAGCGCTGTCCCGAACTCGTCGAGTCACGAAGTCAGATCGTCAACGGGACCGGACCCGAGGACGCGGACGTCCTCTTCGTCGGCGAGGGACCGGGGGCACAGGAAGACAGTCAGGGCGAACCGTTCGTCGGCCGCAGCGGCTCCGTGTTAGACGATCAGTTACGAACCGTCGGACTGGACCGCGAGACTGTCCGGATCACCAACTGCGTCCGGTGTCGTCCGCCGGAGAATCGCGATCCCAACAAGACGGAACTTCAGAACTGTCGGAGCTACCTCGAGGCCGAGATCGAACTGCTCGATCCGGACGTCATCGTCACGCTGGGCAAGGTGCCGACCGAGCACCTGCTCGGGCGCTCGGCTGCAGTGACGAAGGAAGCGGGAACCGTCGAGGAGGTTCGTATCGACGGCACGCCGCGGCGGGTGTTGATCTGTGTCCACCCCGCGGCGACGCTCTACGATCGCAGTCAGTCGTCGACGTTCGAGGAAACGATCCAGACGGCGGCCGACCTCGCGGGCGTCTCGAACGAGGCGACCGATGGCAGCGGTGGCCAGTCGCGACTCGGCGAATTTTAGAGAACGAACTCGGTCAGAACGATCACTGCATGGACGCGAGGTCGACGAACGACCCCCGTTTGGCCGTCAGCCAGTGCGTCACGATCTCCTCGTCGTCACAGCTGCTGGGAAAGATCGTACACTCGGTCGCCCCGTCGTCGTTCACAACGACGTGTTCGAACGTTGCAGATCTCCCGGATTCGGTGCCCGTTTCGTCTCCGACAGGCGCGTGAGTGGAGCTCATAGTTTCGTTAGTTACTGTATTACTGGACGCCTATCCATATAATTGTTCTCATGTATGTTGATGGTGGTTGACTTTCCGTTCTGAGCGACCAAACGTGGTCCCGAAACTCCATACACTTCCATAATACAATAAACGAGTACTTGCCGTCGGGGCTTCTTCGATGAACGTGAACGTCCGCGTGGTCTCTCGAGGATCGTTCACGCGTTTCATCTCTGAAACTATCCTCGCGGAGATCTGACGGGCCGACTGTACTCGGTAGCCTCGAGTCGATTCGAGTGAATCTGTGACGCTACGGCAGTACTGGCCCAAACGAAAAGTCACTTGGCCTCGAGACCCCTCCCCCCGGTATGAGCCATCAGTCCGTCTCCTCGCCGCCCGACGAAACGCTCGCGTCGGTGGTCGTCGTCGACTACGGCCTCGGAAACCTTCGGAGTGTCACGCGCGGTCTCGAACGCGCGGGTTCCGAGGTAACGATCTCGGACGATCCCGACGCTTTCGTCGAGGCTGACGGCGTCGTCCTCCCCGGCGTCGGCGCCTTCCGCGAGGGGATCGAGAACGCCGATTCGATCCGTGACGACCTCCTCGCGGTCGCCGACCGTGGCCAGCCCCTGTTCGGCATCTGTCTCGGTATGCAGATGCTTCTGACGACCAGCGAAGAGGGAGAGACTGACGGTGACGCGGCTGTGCAGGGACTGGACCTGGTCCCCGGAACGAACGTCCGGTTCGCTCAGGGTCAGAAGGTGCCCCACATGGGCTGGAACGAGCTGCAAGTCGAGCGCGACCATCCCCTCGTGGCTGGTGTCGACGGCCAGTACGCTTACTTCGTCCACTCCTACTACGCCGTCCCCGACGACGAAGGTGCAGCCGTCGCGACGACTGACTACGACCTCGAGTTTCCCTCGATCGTCGCCAACGAGGCGGGCAACGTCTTCGGAACGCAGTTCCACCCGGAGAAAAGCGGCGAGACGGGGTTGCAGATTCTACGGAACTTCGTGGAGATCTGCGCCGAGGAGTAGATCGTCCGGTTTTTTCGCTCTGACGGGCTTCGAGTGTTCGAGTCGCCAGTTACTCCGTCGTCGCTTCCATTTCTCCTTCCGCTTTCGCTTCGGATTCGGTCGATCGATACTCGAAGGACTCGAATCGGGCGGGCGTCTCGCAGGGCTCGCCGTGACCGGTCGCGTACAGACCGACGTAGACGCCGGTAAACCCACCGGCGACCTCCGTCGCGAGGTATTTGGTCGGTGCCGTCGTGAGGGTTTCGCGTTCGGGTTCGGCGCTATCGACTGCAGACTCGAGAGCGAACCGATACGTCTCGGTCGTCGCCTCACAGACGAGGTCGACGGGACCATCCGGCAGCGCCGTCTCGGCGGTTATCTCTTCGATGTCACCGACGCGCTGGCGAACGATCGCCCGTCGCTCGCCGTCGTCGCCCCGACGGACGACCCCGAGGTCGTAGTGATGGCTGTCGTCGTAGAGGACCGTCAGCCCCGCTTCCTCGTCGACATCGACGTCGGGATCGGGATCGAACGCCAGCCGCGTTCGGGCCAGACAGTCGAAGTGTTGCTGGCGACGACCGACGAACGTCGGCTGCTCGTCCTCGAGCGTGGCGGGGCTCCCGTGGAGAACGAGCGCGCCAGTACCGTCCGCGAGTTCGTAGCGGTCGCGTTCGGGATTGTGCCGGTAGTTCCACTCCGGGCCGAGTTCGTCGCCTGCGAACGGATCTCGCGTCTCCCAGCGACTGTCGGCCTCGAGGTCGGCGCTCGGCTCCGGACTCGGGCTCGCCGTCTCGACGTCGAGATCGACCTCGAGGTCTAGCTCTACCGGCTCGCCGCCGTTGACGACCGGCCACCCCTCGTTCCACTCGACGGGTGCCAGAAACGTCTCGCGGCCGAGGTGGTGCCAGCCGGGATGGCCGCCGTGTTTTCGGATGCCGAGGAAGACGAGCCACCAGGAGCCGTCGTGAGCCTGCACGAGGTCGCCGTGGCCGGTCGCCTGTATGGGGTTGAACATGCCGCTGACGTTCCGATGGCTCAGTACTGGGTTGTCGGGATGGCTCTCGAACGGTCCGGTCGGATCGTCGGCGCGCGCCACGGAGACCATGTGCTTGGTGTGGGTTCCGCCCTCCGCGACCAGCAGGTAGTAGGTGCCGTCGATCTCGTAGAGGTGGGGTGCCTCCGTGTAGTCGCCTTCCAGTCGGTTACAGAGCTGTCGGGGCTCGCCGAGCGCGCCCGTCTCGAGGTCGACTTCGGCTTGTTCGATCCCGTCCGGCCCGCCGCGGTAGGTGACGTAGACGGTGGGGTCGCCGTCGCCACGGTCGTCCCAGAACAGATCCGGATCGATTCCTGGGGCGTCGATCCAGGTCGGATCGGACCACTCTCCGCGCGGGTCGTCGGCGGTCACGACGAAGTGGCCACCGGCGGAGACGTTCGTCGTGATTAGGTAGAAGGTGCCGTCGTGGTGGCGCAGCGTCGGGGCGAAGACGCCCTTCGAGGAGTCGGCCGTCTCGAGTGGCAGCTGATCGTCTCGCGTCAGTGCGTGACCGATCGGCTCCCAGTCGACGAGGTTCCGGCTGTGAAACAGGGGGACGCCAGGGAAGTATTCGAAGGAACTCGTCGCGAGGAAGTAGTCTTCGCCGACGCGACAGATGCTCGGGTCGGGGTGAAAGCCCGGCAGGATCGGGTTCTCGGCGTGCATGTGTCTGTAGAAGACTGTCGGTA
Organism: Natronoglomus mannanivorans; assembly: GCA_025517485.1. Classification (GTDB taxonomy): domain Archaea; phylum Halobacteriota; class Halobacteria; order Halobacteriales; family Natrialbaceae; genus Halomontanus; species Halomontanus mannanivorans. The sequence goes on from JAOPKB010000007.1 coordinate 112,277, forward strand.
CCAGTCGAATAAGTTACTGTTCGGCGACGTCCAATCGCGAGACGAACGTGCCACTCGCGAAAACGGTTATTTCGGGCTACAGAAACTCTCGAACCTCGGAGTACCACATATCGTGGTAGTCGACGTGACCCACCCGTCGACCGATCGCGACGGCGAGGACGTGCCAGCACAGCTCCGTCGGATCCTCCGGATCGAGGTTGTACTCGCTGTCCTTGCAGGTACAGCCCTTCCCTTCGACGACGTACTCGTCCTCGTAACCGACGACGACGGTGAAATCGCGATAGACCTTCACTCTGCCTTCGGCGACGGCCTCGATCGCCCGAACCCCGCGGTCACCGTGGAGCCGCGAGATCTGCCCGACGATCTCGGGCGTCAGCTCGCCGGCCTCCTCGAGGGCGGCCTGCCATCGGTCGACGGGGTCGGATCCGGACCCGGAGTTCGCCTCGGACACGGTCGGGACTCTGTGCCGAACTGTAAAGTCGGTTTGGTTCGTTCATTCGGTTCTCGGTTCTTCGTTTTCCCTCCGACACCCCTCTCCGACCGAGACCAGACCACGCCGTTTTTCGCACTCGCCCGCCGACACCGAGTATGCGCGTTACGGAGGGCGGGATCGACCTCGAGGTCCCCGCAGAGTCGACGGAGGGTGTCGAGGCGTCGGTGTTTTACAACCCGCGACAGGAACTGAATCGGGATCTAACGATCGCGCTCTTGCGTGCGTATCGCGAGCGTGAGCCCCGCGCCGAGTCGTACCTCGACGCGATGACCGCCAGCGGTATCCGCGGGATCCGGGCTGCCGCCGACGGCTGGGACGTGACCTGCTGTGACCGCGACGAGGAGGCGGTCGAACTCGCCCGCGAGAACTGCGAGCGAAACGACTGCGACGCGTCCGTGGTCCGCCGCAACGCCAACGCCCTGATGCACGAGAAGCCGTTCGACGTGATCGACCTCGATCCCTTCGGGACACCGATGCCCTACGCCGACGCGGCCTTCTCGAACTGCCGCGACCTCGTCTGCGTCACCGCGACTGACACCGCTCCGCTCTGTGGCGCCCACCTCAACAGCGGCATCCGATCGTACTCGGCGGTCCCGCGCAACACCGAGTACCACCCCGAAATGGGCGTTCGCATCCTCTGCTCGGCGCTCGCACGCTCGGCCGCCCGCTTCGACGTCGGCGTCACACCGATTCTCACCCACGCGACGAGTCACTACGTTCGCACCTACCTCGAGCTCGAGCACAAGGCCACCGCCGCAGACGCCGCGATCGAGACGCTCGGCTACGTCTCTCACTGCGAGGACTGCCTCTATCGGGAGCCCTCGCGAGGCCTGATCGCCGATCCCCTCGAGTCCTGTCCTCACTGTGGCGGCGAGCGCATCCTCGTCGCGGGGCCGCTGTGGATCGGCCCCGTCTGCGATCGGGCGTTCGTCGCGGACGTCCGCGAAGCCGTCCCAGACTCGTTCGAGACGGCGACGAAGATCGACCGGCTGCTCGCGGATCTCGAGGCCGAACTCGACGAGCCGACCCACTACGACCAGCACAAGCTCTGCAAGCAGTGGGGCCTGCCCGCGAACTCGATGGCGGACTTTCTGGCGGATCTCCGGGACGCGGGCTACGAGGCCTCGACGGCTCACTACAGCGGGACGACGTTCAAGACGAACGCGAGCGTCGACGAGATTCGCGCGGCGACGGAGGGGAATCTGACGGGATAGCCGTTGTTTGTACGCTCGCCGCCGCTTCCTTCGATCCGCCGCTCACTCCTCGAGGTCCGCGTACAACCGGACCAGTCCGCACCCGGGACAGCAAGCTCCCTCGAGTTTCGTCGTCGATCCGACGCCAAGTTTTCCCAGTAACCCGCTGCGTTTCCCAGTGTTGATCGTGAGTCCGAATCCGTCGCTCGAGCGGACGGCCGTCGATTCCATGGTCACGCCACAGTCCGGACAGCGCGGTGTGTTCATAGCGAAACCTCGAATCGAACCGACAAAAAGACTGGTTCGCAACACTCGTAGATCACACGACCGTATTTGCGCCTACAGTCCGTATAGCGGGATATGGAACGCTATCGGGACGGTCTCCGTGTCTTCCGTCACGTGGCTCGAGTCGCCCAGCGCAAACAATTGACGTTGCTGGCTGCAGGCGTCGCCTTCTACGCCTTCTTCTCGTTGATTCCGATCGTGATCCTCGGGTTCGTGGCAGCGACGGTGTTCGGCGGTGAGGAGTTCGCCAGACAGGTGACCGAATCGGCCAGCGGTATTTTGACACCCAGCGCCCAGCAGTTGTTCGCCGAGGCGCTCACCGAGGAATCAGGTCGCGGCGGGGCGACGCTGCTGGGCGTCGTTGGTCTCGTCTGGAGTGGATCGCGCGTGTTACGGGGTCTCGACAGGGCCTTCTCCGAAATTTACGGAACCCTCGCGGAGACCTCGTTCCTCCGGAGTTTTCGGAACGCGGGAATCGTCGCCGTCGCGATCACGCTGGGGATACTCGCCGTCGCCGGCGCCGAGACGATCCTCGCGGCCGCGACGGAGGGGATTATCACCGTGATCACTCCGTTTTTCGTCTTTCTGACGGTGTTGGTCGTCTTCTTGCCGCTCTATGTCGTGTTCCCAAACTCCAACGTCGACGTCGTCGAAGCCCTCCCCGGTGCCGCGTTCGCAGCGGCCGGGTGGACGGTTCTTGGCCGTGTTTTCGGCGTCTACGCGAGTTTCGCGGGCACCTACGTCCTCTACGGTGCACTGGGTGCCGTCTTTCTCGTCCTCACCTGGCTGTACGTCGGCTCGCTACTGGTCGTTCTGGGGGCCGTCTTGAACGCCGTTCTTGCCGGCCGTGACATGGACCGGCAGCTACAAAGTCCCGGCGCGCGACAGGTTTCGACAGGAGCGATGACTGACGACGCCACGGGACCTGACGAGGAGCCGGCGGACCGAGAACGTGAGCGTGAGCGCGAACGCGAACGCGAACGTGAACCTGAATCCGAGTTCGGGTCCGAGTCCGAATCCGAATCCGAATCTGAATCCGAGCCCGAGTCCAATCGAACGAACGAGCACGGACACACTCAGGCTCGAGTCGCCCAGAGCGCCAGAACACGCGACCGTGCCCACGACGCCGAAGCGCTTCGCGAAGAGATCGAACGCCTACGTGACGACCTCGAGTCCGTCGAAGCGGGTGTCGAACGCCGAACAGTCAAACGGGAGTCTCTCGAGTCGGAACTCAAACGCTACGTTCGTCGTCACACCCGCCGCGGTCACGCCCGTGGCTGGGGGCCGTATCTCGTGTTACTGTACGGCACCGCCATGTCGATCGCGGCCTTCTACTTCCTCAGCGGCGGCTGGGCCGTCCTCATGATGTTCGTCATCTGGACCTCGACGCTCGGCGTCTACGCCCTGATGGTGCTGTTCGGTGCAGGGCTGTCGGTACTTGGACTTCCCGGACGGCTTCGAAACAGTATCGGCGAGTGGCGGTCCTGATTGTAGAGTTTGGCCGTCCGTCTCGTCCCTTTCCGTTCTGTCCCGTCCCGCCCCATCTCGTCCGTCGTATTTCTCAGACACCCCGTTCGATCGGTGGCCGACCGTTTCGAATCGCGCTCTCTGTCTCTTCCGACTCGACGTTCCGTTCCCTCCCATCGTGTTAGAACAGTATTCACTCATACGAACCGACACGTATACGACCCTCACTGATGAACTGACGGATGCATGTGGTTCGATCCGGCAGTCGTCGAAGCCGTTCGCGACGTCTTTCCGGAGTGGACGGCGTTCGTCTTCGCCTTCCTCTCCTACCTCGGGAGCGTGTGGTTCGTCGCACCTACGGTCGTCACTGCCTACTGGTTCGGAGACCGGTACCGGTTCGCTCCGTGGATCGCCATCGTCATGGGCGGGTACGCGGTCATGGTCGGTTTCAAGGGTGCGTTTTCCGTCTCGAGACCCGGCGTCGGACCGGCGATCCCACCGGAGACACTGCCGGCACTTGCTGCACGCTTGTACGCGCCGGCCGTCGAAATCGGGACGACGAGTTTTCCGAGCGGTCACGCGATCGCTGGCACGATCATCTGGGCGATGCTCGCTCTCGAGAGCGACGTCAGTACACGCCGTCGCCGCCTGCTCGTCGCCGGTGTGGTGATCGTTCTCGTCGCGTTCTCCCGCATCGCAGTCGGTGTCCACTACCCGATCGACGTCGTCGTCGGCGTCGCTATCGGTTGCTGCTATCTCGTCGCGATCCTGTTCGTTCTGCAGTGGGTAACAGACGCCGTTGCTGATTCCGACGTCGCTCCTGCTACTGCTACTGAGAGACGGTCTCACTCACACCGCATGGGTTCGGTCGCGTTCGCCCTCGCTACAGTACTCGGTGTCCTCGCCTTCTTCGTCGGTGACCGCCCCAATGCCGTTGCACTCACCGGGGCCTCGATCGGCGCACTGGTCGTCTGGCGTACCATCAACCCGCCGCCTACACCATCGTCGACCGTTCGAAGCGTCACTCGAGCGTTCGTCGGCGTGTCCATCCTCGCCATCGTCGCGTTCGTGCTCACGGTCGTCGACGGATTGCTCGTCTGGTTGCTGGTCGGGACGGTCTCCGGTGGTGTCGTCGTCGGATTACCGGCGTGGCTCGCATCGTCAGCTCCGGAGCAGTCGGGTGTCTCCCCGTCGATGTCGTCGACATCGGCGTCTTCGTCGGAGTGACCGGGACGTCTCGCTGCCATTCCTCTCTTCGAATCGTTCTGTAAGCAACAGTCACTCCCCGGTATCTCCGAGACGCGCCCCACGAATCTCGTTTCTGAGCTTCGCCGCTCCGATGCCGACGATGGCTCCGAGTGCGAGCCCCGGGAGGAAGTTTTCCGGCCCACTCACTGCAGCGAGTCCGACCCCCATAACGAGCGACGGCACGAACAGTAACGCGATCATCTCGAGGACGAATACGGTCGGACGCTTCGGGTCTTCACTCGTCGTGAACGTCATCGCCGTCGTACTCCTGTCGTCGCCGAACATCAATATACGTCGGGCTTCTTCGCGACGGCCGGAAGATCGTCTCCGTGTCGTTCACGACGGCCGTTACCGACAGTCCACACGCAACGCAGGTCACTGAAAACGGAAAAATACGGCGAGAAGAGGGATATCAGCCAGCTGCCGTCCGATTAGAACGTCTCGAGGTACCGGTCGAGTTCCCAGTCGGAGACGTCGACCAGGTAATCATCGAACTCCTGGGTCTTGGCTTCGACGAACTTGGGGCCGATGTGTTCGCCGAGTGCGCTGTAGATGACTTCGTCCTCCTCGAGGGCGTCGACGGCCTCGCCGAGGTTCGTCGGCAGGGTCTCGATACCGTACTCTTCGCGTTTCTGCTCGTCGAACTCGTAGATGTTCTCGCGAACCGGGTCGGGTGCCTCGAGGCCCTGCTCGATACCGTCGAGTCCGGCCTGAATGAGGGCCGCGAAGGCGAGGTAGGCGTTACACGATGGGTCGGGGAAGCGAGCCTCGATGCGGGAGGCGGCCGGGACGCGAGCGGCCGGTTTGCGGATCAGTGCCGAGCGGTTGCGGTCGGACCAGGCGACGTAGACGGGTGCCTCGTAGCCGGGGACCAGACGTTTGTAGCTGTTGACGGTCGGGTTCGAGACGGCCGTGATCGCCGGCGCGTGCTCGAGGATCCCTGCGAGGAACGAGTGTGCGGTATCCGAGAGATCGAACTCGTCGTCGCCGTCGTGGAACGCGTTGTTCCCGTCCTCGTCGAACAGCGAGAGGTGAGTGTGCATCCCCGAGCCGTTGACTCGCGGGATCGGCTTGGGCATGAACGTCGCGTGGAGGTCGTGCTGGGCCGCGATGGCGCGAACGACCGTACGGAAGGTGCCGACGTTGTCGGCTGTCGTCAGTGCGTCGTCGTACTCGAAGTTGATCTCGTGTTGGCCCTGAGCGACTTCGTGGTGGCTGGCTTCGATCTCGAAGCCCATGTCCTCGAGGCCGTAGATGATGTCACGGCGGACGTCCTGTGCGAGGTCTTTCGGTGCGAGGTCGAAGTAGCCACCGGCGTCGTTGGTCTTCGTCGTCGCGCGGCCGTCCTCGTCTTCCTCGAACAGGAAGAACTCCGGCTCGGGGGCGGCGTTGACCGTGTAGCCCATCTCGTCGGCACGCTCGAGTGCCTTCTTGAGGACGTAGCGTGGGTCACCCTCGAACGGTTCGCCCGTCGAGGTGTTGATAACGTCACAGATCATTCGGCCGGCGGCACTCTCCTCGTTGTTTCTCCAGGGAAGAACCGCGAACGTCTCGGGGTCGGGTTTGAGACGCATGTCCGATTCCTGAATTCGGACGAAGCCCTCGATTGAGGAGCCGTCGAAGTAGATTCCTTCGGTGAACGCCTTCTCTGCCTGCCGAGCAGGCACTGCGACGTTCTTGACCGTCCCGAGAATGTCGGTAAACTGCAGACGGAGGAAGTCGACGCCCTCCTCCTCGATTTCGTCTAACACCGCTTCTTCTGTGGAAGTGAGATTTCCGCTTGTCATCTTTCTCGTCGGTCTATCCGAGTATCCCCACTACTAAAGTCCTACTGTTCCGAGCAATTCTTCTCTGCCTCCTACGAAATTGGATATTCGTAAAGTTCTAATGGGTGGAGTGTGAGGGTTGAGTTGATGACGTACGAAAATCTCGATGCGAAGTTGGTGAATGCACTTCTCGGCGACGGCCGAGCGAGTCTTCGCAGCCTCGCAGAGGAACTCGACGTTTCAGTAACGACTGTCTCGAACCACCTTTCCGATCTCGAAGATCAGGGCGTTATTCAAGGATACACCCCGCGCGTGGACTACGATTCGTTGGGGTACGACGTCACCGCCGTCATCCAGCTCAAAGTCGAGGGGAACGCGCTTCCGGACATCACCGACAGCCTCCGCGAACACCGTCAGATGACCTCCGTCTACGAGGTAACAGGAGATTACGACGTGATCGCAGTCGGTAAATTCACTGATACCGATGGGATGAACGAGCAGATCAAGACGTTGCTCACCGATCCCGATATCAAGGAGTCGAACACGAGCGTCGTGCTCAACGCCGTCACCGAGAACGAACAGTTCGAGTTGTCGCTCAACGACGAGTAGTCGTCGACAGCAAACGGGTGGGGACCCACCAGGACTTCGAACTTCAACTCGAACTCGATTCTCCATTTCACCGCCAGTAAACGCCTCGAGAGAGCCGTCTCCCGACCTGACCCGAGCCCTCCACGACGTCACGCACCGTCCGTCACACTCGAGCAGTTCTTCGTAGCGACCGTGGTCGCCGATACGACCGGCTTCTTCGACAGGCTTCCCGTTTTTCAGAGCGGAGTTGTCGCCTCGTTACTGCCATCCTCTGGACCCCGGACGGTTGCGTCGAGCTGTGCCGGTTCGCGTTCGAACGAGTCAGTTGACCGGGTTTCGGATCGGCCGCGAAATTCGAGGCCGTCGCTCGAGTAGGTTCGAACCGACATCCGGAGACGTCTCTCGCCGAGTTAGGAACGGGGGACCGGAACGGGAACGAAAACGGCATCGGTCGTTCGCGAGCGATTCGACGGTATCGGCGGTGTGGGTGGGATGTGAGCCTGAGCCGCGCTTACATCATGCCGCCCATGCCGCCGCCCATGCCGCCCATGCCGCCGGGGGCGCCACCGGGGCCGCCGGCTTCGTCGCCGCCCTTGTCCGTCGACAGGTCGCCGGCGGAGATGATGTCGTCGATTTTGAGCACGAGGTTCGCGGCCTCGGTCGCAGAGGTCACGGCCTGCTCTTTGGCGTGGGCCGGCTCGACGATGCCTGCCTCGAAGGTGTCCTCGACGTCGCCGGAGAAGACGTTCAAACCGGCGCGCTGGTCGCCGCTCTCGTGGGCCGCACGGAGGTCGACCAGCGTGTCGATGGAGTCGAGACCCGCGTTCTCGGCGAGCACGCGTGGGACGAGCTCGAGCGAGTCGGCGAAGGCTTCGACGGCCAGCTGCTCGCGGCCGGAGACGGAGTCGGCGTAGTCACGCAGACGGCTGGCGAGCTCGACTTCGATCGCACCGCCGCCCGCGAGGACGCGGCCGTCGGAGACGGTCTGTGCGACGACGTCGAGTGCGTCGTTGACGCCGCGCTCGAGTTCGTCGACGACGTGGTCGGTCGAGCCACGAAGCAGGAGGGTGACGCCGTGGGAGTCTTCGCCCTCGACGTAGAACAGGTCGTCCTCGTCGTCACGGGTGACCGAGCCGAAACCGAGGCTCTCCTCGGTCGCGCTCTCGAGGTCCGAGACGATCGGTGCGCTGACGACTTCCGCGAGGAACTGGAGGTCGGACTTCTTGACTCGGCGGACCGCCAGAATACCCTCTTTGGCGAGGTAGTGCTGGGCGAGGTCGTCGATGCCCTTCTGACAGAAGACGACGTCGGCGCCGGTGTCGACGATGTGCTGGACCTTGTCCTTGAGCTGTTTCTCCTCGCGGTCGAGGAACTGCTGGAGCTGGCTCGGGTCGGTGACGTTGACTTCGGTGTCGACGTCGGCCTCTTCGACCTCGATCGGGTCGTTGAGCAGGAGGATCTTCGCGTCCTCGACGGAGCTCGGCATGTTGTCGTGGGCGGGGTCCTTGTCGATGATGCCACCCTCGAGGAGTTCGGACTCGCCGACCGAGCGGCCCGTCTGGGTCTCGATGTTGAGGAACTCGAGGTCGACGACGTTCTCGCCCTCGGCGTTCTCGACGGTGACGCCGCGGATGGCGTCGACGATGAGCTGGGCGAGGTGTTCTTTGTTGACCTCGGCGCCCTTGCCGGTCATCGACGTCTCGGCGGTCTTTCGGATGAGTTCTTCGTCGTCGGTGTCGATGTTCTCGGCGATGTTCTCGATCTCCTCACGAGCCTGCTCGCTGGCCATGTGGAAGCCCTTGATGATGGCCGTCGGGTGGATGTCCTGTTCGAGGAGTTCCTCGGCGTTTTTGAGGAGTTCGCCCGCGATGGAGACGGCGGTCGTGGTGCCGTCGCCAGCCTCGTCCTCCTGGGTCTCGGCGACCTCGATGATCATCTCGGCCGTCGGGTTGTCGATGTCCATCTCCTGGAGGATGGTGACGCCGTCGTTGGTGATGGTGACCGATCCCATCGAGTCGACGAGCATCTTGTCCATCCCTTTCGGACCGAGTGTCGAGCGGACGGACTCCGCGACTGCACGGGCTGCACTGATGTTGTAGTCCTGGGCGTCCTGATCTTTGACGCGTTGGGAGTCCTCGCTCATCACGATCATCGGCTGTCCCTGCTGCATTCGCTGGCTCATAGTCAAACGAGTCTATGATTGTCCTTCTACATAAATCTATTCATATTCTCGGATCGAACACTCGTCGAGAAGTCTACAGGGGACTCGAGAAACCACTGTACTACGCGGTGGTACACTGCATTTTGTGTGGGTTGTTATCACCCATCCTACTCGGAGGTCGAATATCGGTCGACGTCATCTTTAAGTGCATTCGATAGTGGAACGTGGGATCAGGTTTGGACTGGTTCGACCAGCGATGGCTCGTCGTTGGCCGGACTGTTGACCGCCGTCGAAACCGGATACGCTCGCAGTTCGTCTTCGGGGTAGGGCTCGAGTAACTCCCGGGGATCGTCCGCAGTGAGCCACTCCTGTTCGCGCTCGGGGTCGAGGATCACCGCCATCCGATGGTGGAGGTCGGCGACGAGGTCGTTGGGCTCCGTCGTGAGGATCGTGAAGGTCTCGAGCACGTCCAGTTCGTCGGAATCCGCTTCGGACGCGTCGGAATCGCCACCGCCGAACGCCTCGAGTCCCGTCTGGGCGGTCTCCGGTTCTTCTGGTTCCCACCGTTCCCACAGCCCCGCCAGCGCGAACGGCCGGTCGTCCTCGAAGGCGACCCGGTAGGGTTGTTTCCCCGCACTCGTCTCGGCCCACTCGTAGAACCCGTCCGCGAGCACCAGACACCGACGCCGTTCGTACGCCGCCCGGAAACTCGGTTTTTCGTGTACTGTCTCCGCACGCGCGTTGACGATCCCTCCCGTGTCGTCGTCGGCCCACGACGGCACCAGCCCCCACTCGAGGCGCTGGATCGTCTCGGGCTCGTCGTTCGTGATCACGGGCAAGCGCTGGCCCGGCGCCATGTTGTACCGTGGCGCGAACGAGTCGGCGAAGCGAGCGTCGAAGCGCTCCTCGAGGTCCGTCTGCTCGACGAAGAGTGTGTAACGGCCGCACATACGGGTCGTACGCTCCCGGTGGGCAAAACGGCTGCGCTGACGCGATTCGGTCTCGTCGCTGTAACGCTCGAAACGGACGTTACGTCGTCCCTACCGACGACCACACCTCGCGGTAGGCGGGACGTTACCATACCGGATCTTCCTGAACCACGAGACGACCCACGATGGAGAACGACTACGAACTGCTGGTGTGCAAAGACGGCCGGCTCGAGTTGCGCGATCCCGACAACGCCGAGTGCTGGCTCTCGACCGATACGCCGATGGAGATGCGCCAGTAGCGGTCTGGCGTCCGGTGGAGTCCTCTCCCTGATGCGCTACCAGCCCCTGCGAGTTCCCTCGCCGCGAATCGTCCACTCGAACGGGTCGTCGAACGCCGACAGCGGCCGGTCGGTTCGAAGCTCGAGGTAGCCTTCCATCCCGACGGCGTGGGACACGTCGCCGTCGAACGAGAGGGTCACGCGGTCGTCGTCTTCGTCGTGGTCGGTTTCGATCCGCCCCTCGTCGACCCACCAGCTCCGTTCGTAGCCGACCGGCCAACCGCTTGGGAGTTCGCGAAGGAGCGTCAGCGTACACACGCCGTCCTCGGGCCGGATCGGTTCGGACGGCAGCACCGACCGAATCTCGATTTCGGGATCGACGGCGAGTTCGTTTTCCATTCGCTGGAGCCGGTGTCGGGTCACTCGCCCGCTCTCGACGTGAGCCATCGAGTGGAGTCGCACTCCGTACAGGTACGAGCCGTCGACGCGTTCCGACGCCTTGTCGACGACGACGGAGTTCTGGACGAACACGCCGTTCTCGTCTCTCTCGCGGCTGTCGTTGTCGTCACCGTCGTCAGCACTCGCATTTCTCTCTCCCCAGATCCGGTATCGCTCGTTCCACGCATCGATCAACGTGAGGTTCGCGGTGTGATTCCTCGAGACGTACGTCTCGGGGTTCGGGTCACACTCCTGGGAAACCACGTCGCTTCCGTGGCTGTCCTCGCCGGCGGGCTCGAGGTCGACGTCCTCGAGATCGAACTCGTCGTCGACGGCGAGCGTTCGTTTCGAATCGACGGTGTCGTGTTCCGTCGAGAGGAGTCGGTAGCCGGACGCGGTTCCGACTCCTGCGAGGCCGACGACGCCGATACCGGCGAGTAGATTCCGTCGTCTCGCCGAGATCGATCTCGAACTCGAACGAGCGTCAGTATCCGGGTCGCGAGCAGGCATATGCGAATGCTATCAGTTAGAAAAATAAGGTTTTATCTTCTCGAACGGGTGCATTTCGTCGCTTCGCTCAGACTGTCGACCGCACCCGCGTCGTTCCGATTACGGCGACGAGCACGACCGTCAACCCGACCGGAATCCACATCGCGTCCTGGATACTGTACAGTTCGGCGACGACGCCCATCACCGTCGGAACGGTGGCGATCCCAAGATAGGTCGCCGCCGTCGTGAGCGCGCTCACGGGACCGCTATACGACGGCGCCGCTTCGACGCCGTAAGCCGACAACATCGGAAACAGCGACGAGAGCAGGACACCGGTCGCGAAGATCGCGACCAGCATCCAGCGCCCGACCGCCCCGCTCAACGCGATCGCGATCGTCGGAATCGCCAGTCCCGCAGTCACCAGCGAGATACTCAGGTACGCACCCGTCTCGACCAGCCGCGAGTAGATGTACCGCCCGGGAACGTACGCGAGGAGAAAGACTGACAGCGACGCGTTCGCCAGATCACGCTCGAGGAAGGTGCCGGCGTAGTAGGGCAGCCACGTGAAGATCGCCCCTTCGATCCCACCGACCAGCGCCATCCCGAGCAACGCTCCGCGAATCGCCGGCTTCTCGAGAAGCCCCTTTAGCGCCGATCTGTCGAGTTCGGTCTCGTCCCACCCTGTCGGCGCGTCGAGGGTCAGGAGGATCGCGATCACCGGCAGGAACCACACCGCGAGCAGGACGTAGGTCACCTGCCACTCGGTGAACCGGAGGACGGCACTGACCAGCAGCGGCCCGCTGACGGCACCGATCGACCACGCGAGCGCGTAGAGCACGAAGATCCGCCCGAGACGGTCGGGATAGATGTGGCTCAGGACGGGTCGATCCAGCCCGCGGAAGACGCCCGCTGCGGCTCCCTGTGCCAGCAACGCCAACAGAAACACCGTGTACAACGGCGCGACGACGATCGCGAGCATCGTGACCGCCATGGCGACGGCGCCCAGCAGGAGCGTAATCCTGACGTTTAGCCGGCCCGCCGCCAGCCCGACGATGACGATCGCGAGGACGAACCCGAGCGTCCCCGCGGGCGCGACGAGTCCCAGGAGGCTCTCGGAGACGCCGAACGTGGCTTCGAAACTCGAGAGCAAGGCGCCGCGGCTCTGCATCGCCATTCCGTCACCGGCGACGAACAGGAACGCCGCGCCCAGCCACAGCTTTCGTTTCGTCACGATTAGGGCTGTTTCGTCCTGATATCTAATCCCTCCGCTTCCTCTGAGGGTCCATAACGGTTAATCGCCACTCCTTCCGATGACGAACTGATTTCTTCGCCTCGATAGTCTTTTCACTGACATCTCGTCGACCACGTTCGGTCGTCGAGGACCGTCTGGTTCACCCTTCGAACACGTGTCGACAGCCACAGGGTGTGTTCGAGAGGCACCTCCTCGAACTCACCTCGCTCTCGAGTGCGTCGTCTCGCAACCCGTCAGGACAGGGACCTGCCGCTCGAGGGCTGTTCTCGGAAACAGACGTCGAGACGGGTATCTGGCGCTCGTGGATTACTCGCGACAGAATACGCCAGGACAGGGATTTGAACCCTGAATCCCGAAAGGGAACACGCTTTCCAGGCGTGCGCCTTACCGTTCGGCCATCCTGGCTCACACGACCATAGCCGGGTCGGTCGTTTAACTATTTCGAAGGCCTCGAGGTCGTGTTCCGCGTCCCCACGGGCCACTCGAAGACGAGTACCCGTGATCCGACCGCACGTTTATATCCAATCCCGCGGCCAGAACCCACAGCACTCATGAGCGACCTTCACACCGTCTCCCGGTTGCACGTCAGCACCATCGGTAGTCGTCTCGTGTTCGGACGCGACTTCGACGCCGTCGACCACCAGTACGGCGAGCCGCGAGCCGTCTGTTTCCACCTCGGCGACTGGGACACCCTCCTCGAGGAGGACAGCGTCGTCACGGTCGAGTACGAGCGAGAGAAGACGGATATCGACGATCTGCCGCCGATGCTCGTCGGAATCGAGTCGATCGACGTCGTCGAGCAGCGTGCGAGTCCTGACGTGCTGTTCGACCTGTGAACGTGTGAACGTGACTCACGACCGCCGTCTCCGAGCGGCCCACGCGGCGATTCGATACTCGAGAACGTAGGCTGCACCCGCAGTCCCCACGCCGACGGTGAGAGCGACCACGAATCCCTGTGTGATCGACACGAGTGGCTCCTCGAGGAGGGCGTAGCCCTGGACGAGCACGAGAAAGGACATGAAGCCGACGGCCCCCCACAGGAGCGCCGATTTGAGTCGCGGTGGCAGTGACACGGATACGTCGTGTGTCGATGCGACGCGACCTAAACACTGGCGAAACGCGGTGCGGCCGGTACCGGTGTGGGAAACGCGACACCGGCCGAGTTCCGTCGGACTCGACTTCGACCACCGAACACAAATCACCAGCGGCCTTAGCACCGACGATGAACCGACGCTGGGCCGCGCTGGCCGTGGGCTGTATCGTCGTCGTTCTCGTGTTCGTTCGATCGGCCGTCTCGAGGCGCGTGGACGTCGACGCCGACGACATCCCGTTCTGTCCGCTCTTCGCCCGCGGACGAATCGGCGCCGACTGGGCGTCCCGCCGTGGCTTCGAGGGCGACTCAGCGCTGGGAGAGCTCGACGACTTCGCGGTCTACGACCGGGACGGCTTCGACTCGAGTGCGGTCCACCCCGAGATTCGGCGATTCTACGAGCGGACCACCGAGTACGACCTCGTCTACGAGACCCACTGGCACCGCGGCTTTCGAGCGGGGGCGTGGCTCGCCGCGTTCGTGACGAGCCGTCTCGAACAGTTGAATCTACCCGGTCGAAATGGCCGTGTTCGACGCCTCGAGAGCGAGATTGCCGGTGTCGTTCCCACGGCCGATCCTCGTGGTTCGCGGGTGTGGACCCGAACCGATCCCGACCGCGGGCACGCGGTGTTCGTTGCCGTTTACGCGACCCACGACCGCGACGGCGTGACCTACGCCAACGTCGCGGTGCCGTTACCGTGGTCGAACCTCTCGACGGTGTTGCGACCCGAGCGGATGTCCTCGAGCGCCGACGTCGATCGTCGTTTTCATATCGGTGCTGACTCCGACTCTGACTTGGACATCGACACCGACGTCGACGGCGTCGAATTCACCACCCGCGACCCGGGCCCGGGCGACGGCGGTCTCTACCTCGTGACACCGCTGGGTGCGTTTCGCCTGCCGATGGCCCAGTCGTTTCGTGTCTGGCCGCCGAACGCCTTCGGCTCACCGACGGCACCGACGGCGACGACGATCGATCCGACGCTCGTCGCGACCCACGAGATGTGGCTCTTCGGACAGCAGTTCTTGACGATCCGCTACGGGATCGATCGGTCGGTCGTCGAGTGACCTTCTTCTCACCTACACCAGCACGTCGACCGCGTACCCCCGCTCTTCCATCGCGTCGATCAACTCGGCGACGTGCTCGTGACCGCGCGTCTCGAGGTCGATTTCGACTTCGGTGTCGCTCATCCCAATGTCTCGAGAGGTGCGGTCGTGCTGGATCGCGTAGATGTTCGCCCGGTAGGCCGACAGAACTGCGAGTAGATCCTCGAGCGCTCCGGGACGGTCTTTGAGGACGGTCCGAATCTTCAGGTACCGACCCGTCTCGACGAGCCCGCGCATGACGACCGTCGTGAGCGTGTTGAGATCAATGTTGCCGCCGGAGATGACCGGGACGACCGTCTCCCCTGCTTCGACGTCGAACTTCTCGAAGAGGAGCGCGGCCAGCGGAACCGCACCAGCCCCCTCGACGAGCGTCTTCGAGCGCTCGAGCAGGTAGACGACGGCCATCGCGATCTCGGGGTCCGAGACGGTGACGACCTCGTCGACGCGTTCTTCGATCACCGCGAACGTCCCCTCGCCGATGCTCCGGGTGGCGATCCCGTCGGCCATCGTGTCGACGGCGTCGAGGGTGATCCGTTCGCCCTTCTCGAGCGAGGACGCGGCGCTCGAGGCGCCCTCGGCTTGCACGCCGATCACTCGGACGTCCGGATGCTCGGCTTTGATCGCTGTCGCGATCCCGCTGATGAGACCGCCGCCGCCGATCGGAACGACGACCGTCTGGACGTCGGGGCAGTCCTCGAGGATCTCGAGGCCGATGGTCCCCTGTCCGGCCATCACGTACTCGTCGTCGAAGGCGTGGACGTACGTCCGTCCCTCCTCACGTTCGATTTCGTGGGCGCGGTCGGCGGCCTCGGCGTAGTCGCGGCCGTCGAGGACGACCTGGGCACCGTAGCTCTCGGTCGCCTTGACCTTCGAGATCGGCGCGTTCTCCGGCATGACGATCGTCGCGTCGACGCCGACCCGTGTCGCCGCGAGCGCGACACCTTGCGCGTGGTTTCCCGCGCTGGCGGTGACGACGCCGGCCTCTTTCTCGGTCGCCGAGAGCGTCGCGATCCGGTTCGTCGCACCGCGGATCTTGAACGCCCCGGTGCGCTGGAAGTTCTCCAGTTTCAGGTTGACGTCCGCTCCGGTCATGTCGGAGTATGTATACGAATGTTCCAATGGGGTATGACGTGACGTCTCACTTACACGTTCTCGTGCCGAGAGAACGTCCGCGTACTCGAGCATGTCTTCGACTACTCGCTGGGTGGTGTAAGGAATTGTGCTGCCGGGTGAGGCAGCACGACAGGGAATACAGGATGCACGGCGTGTGACGTGCGACTGTACAGGGGAACGCGGGGTATATAAATCTCATGCACCCAGAGCGAAAGTGAAATCGCCCGACTGAAGCGACCTGAAACTGATGTCAGACAGAAGTACGACACCCGTCATTCGTGATCCATTCGCACGGTTGTTGTTTTCTCGATGACACTCTCGACACGGCTTCGAAACGGTCCCTCACCCGGCCACGATACCCGTTCCTCGAGGCCGAGCCGGGACGGATCTCCAATGTAGGTCCAGACCGACCCCGCCTCGTCCGCTCGCGGAACCGCACATCGGACGTACAACCCGCGGTCGACACCCTCGTAGGCGTCGAGCGCCTCGAGTCCCGCTTCGTCGACCTCGAGGAGTCGGCCCTCGACGCTGCCGCCGGGTGCGAGCGTCGGATACTGTCCCTCGACGCGGTGGAGTCCCTCGAGGGTCGCTCGACCGGCGAATTGGTGGGTGTCTGCCTCGAGTACGGCTGCGGCCCGATCCGGATCCGTGAGCGTTCCGTAGACGAAGACCTGCATGGCTGGTGCCACGGGCGCCACTCGCTTGCTCCTATCGCTAGCGTAAACACGGCCGAGCGAGTTTCGATTCGTATGGCCGATTCCGTCGGCGGTCCCGACACTACCGCCGTCCGCGCTCGCGTTCTCGCGATCTGGAAGCGCGTGCTGGCGCTCTCGTGGCCGATCATGGCCGAGCAGACGACGCGAACGCTGATGCGCACCGTCGACATCATCGTCACCGGCCTCTTTTCACCCGCCGCGATCGCCGCCATCGGCCTCGCAGACCTCTACGCACGCCTCCCCCTGCGGATCGGACTCGGCCTTGGCGGTGGTGCGATCGCTCTCTCGAGTCAGGACACGGGCGCCGACGCGACGGCGACTCGAGACGAGGCGATCACGCAGGCGCTGTGTCTCGGGGCGCTCGCGGGGATTCCGTTCGTGTTCTTCGGCTACTTTCTCGGTCGGGAGTCGATCGCATTCCTCGGAGCAAACGCCGAGGTCGCCCAGATGGGTGGGACCTATCTGGCGATCATCATGGCGACGGCGCCGGCCCGCCACGTCGGCCTCATCGCCGCTCGCTCGCTGCAGGGAACCGGCGATACCCGGACGCCGATGTACGTCAACGTCGCCGCGAACGTGCTCAACGCCGGCGGCTCCGTGATCCTCGGCCTCGGTCTCTTCGGTGCACCCCAACTCGAGATCGTCGGCGTCGGAATCGCGACCGCGGTCGCGAACGTCTATACGGCGGTAGCTCTCGTCGCCATTATCGCCAGTCCGTATCGACAGGGGTCGCTCGTCCGACCGCGCCAGCTGGTCATCGCGAAACAGTTGCTGGTCGTCAGCGCGCCGCGAGTCACCGAAGGGCTGCTGGCGACGGTGATCGACTTCCCGTTCAACTCGTTGCTACTGTTGCTCGGAACCGAGGTCAACGCGGCCTACCAGGTCGGCCGTCGGCTCTACCAGCAGATCACCGGTCCGCTCTCGCGGGGGTACAACGTCGCCGCGAGCATCGTCGTCGGCCAGCGACTCGGTGAGGGAGATCCCGACGAGGCGCGGTTTTCGGGCTGGGCCATCACCGGCCTCGGGCTCGCGACGGTCGGCGTCATCGGTCTCGTGCTCGCGCTCTTCGCCTACCAGTTCGTCGAAATCTTCACGGACGATCCCGAGACGGTCGCCCACGCGGCGGCGTTCGCACAGGCCTACGGCGTCGGCGCGCCGTTTCTGGTCTCGTACATCATCATCGCGGGCGCACTCCAGGGGGCCGGTGACACGGTCACACCGTTGATCGCCCGGATCAGCGCGCTGGCGATCTTCTACCTCGGGCTCTCGTACGTGCTGGCGATCCCGCTCGGATACGGCGTCTTCGGCATCTGTATCGGGATCGTCGCCCACTACGTCTGGTCGCTGCTCGTGGTCGTCGCCGGCTACCAGTACGGCGGCTGGGCGGAGAAGGCCGAGCGGATGATGCAAGAGCGCGGGAGCGTGCCGGATGCGGACGTCGATCCCGATTCTAGCGATTGAACGGCCATCGACTGAAAACTGCTCGAGGAGTCCCTACGACCGCTCGAGTTCTCCGGGATGAAGTCGACAGCCATAGGGTGCCGCCTGCGCGTCCTCCGGCCCGCAGACGGTGACGGCCGTCACCGGCCGACTACACCGCGGACACTCGGGTGGGGTTCGGGATTCGGTGTTTGCTGATTCGGCGAAGTCGGGCTCGGCCTCGGAATCAGAATGAGGCTCGCTCGAGTCCGAAGGCGACTCGCCGCTCATGGTCGTCCTCGACGAATCGTGGCCGCTGGCGAGTGGATGCGTCCGTCCTGTTGGTCTCGAGTGCGATACTCGGCTCGTTCGAGACGTTTATGTCTCGGAAGAATGTACGTAATCATGGCAACTAACGACCACTGTTGCACTCTTCATGGTGGTCGGTGGTGTCTTCAGCGGAGCCTACAGCCATCTGTATCGCCGGTCGGGCAGACACCTGCTCGAAGCGGGTCTTTCGGGACTCCTCTTCCCGATTCTCGCGGTCCTCGTTCCATTTGTCGCGGTGATGGTTACGAGCGACGTGATCGCACGCAAGCGACAATCGGGTTCGATCAAAGTCGTACTCGGATTACCCTACGCACGGCTCGATCTCGTCGTGGGCTCTTTCGTCGGTCGAACCGCGCTGATGAGCGGCGCGATCCTCTCGATGGCGATCGTCAGCGGTACGATAACGGCGGTTCAAATCGGCGTCGAAGGAATCCACTCGATAGTCGGCCTGTTCGCCCTCACGATGCTGTTATCCGCCGTATTCGTCGCTATCGCCGTCGGGATTTCTGCTGCGTCTCTCTCCCCGACCAGAGCCAGCGCCAGTGCAGTCGTCGTGTCCGCCTGTTTCGTCTTTCAGTTCTGGGCGATCGTTCCGTACTCGGCTGAATATGTGCGCAACGGATTCCAACTTCCCGAAAGACTTCCGGAGTGGGGCCTGCTATGGAACAGCGTAAACCCCGTCGTCGCCTACCAACGCGCTGCTATTGGCGTCATTCCGGATCTCGCTGGCCTCCCCTTGCTGAGTCCGATACCGGCAACCGCTCCGTATTATTTCTACCCCGAGTTCGCCGTTGCCGTTCTCTTCGGATGGATTCTCCTCTCTCTCTCTCGGCCTCGGGTATCTCCGTTTCCGGAGTTCTGACCTGTAAGTACCGACCCCACCGCGTTCTCGAGTTGTCCATCTCTCGGACCCGTCTATTCACGGCGTACCGGTTTTGATACCAACCGAATCGATCCCCGCGTCAGTAACTACTTTCCCTCTCTCTCTCGAACGGACCGTAAACCGTCCGTACTGGACGTTTCATCAATCGAGTGCAAACTGGCCGCCGCCAGTTCGACTCGAGTCCCCCTCATTTTCCGTTCACAGACGCTTGAGTACCCCTCCCGAACCGAGACGGACTATTTTCCGCCCGAAACTACACAAAGTATTTATCAGTTTGTTCGAGTTTCACCGACATGAAACGCGAGTTGGTCCTCGTCGCCGCCGCACTAGCCGTCGTCGCGGTCGGTGTGCTCGGTGCCCTCGTCCTCCCAGGGGCCGTCGCCGACCCCGCCGAATCCGACACCGAGTCGGCCGTCGAGCACCCCGGCGACGTCTCGATCGCTGAGGTCACGATCGCCGCCGACGAGGTCACCGGCGCGAGCGCCACGCTGACCGTCGACACCTACCTCACCCACCGCGGAAACCCCGTCGAGAACGTCACCGTCGTCCACCGCGCGACCGATACGAACACCGGACTCGTCGAGGACACCCGCGAACTCGAGGCACCTGTTCTCGAAGACGAAACCGAACGGCTCGTCCGGGGCGACGTCACCGTCCCGCGCGAGAGCGACTACCGGATCGAAACGATCGTCTACGAGGGCGGCACTCGGACCGTCTCGACCGACCGCCGCGTCGAGGGCGTCGAGCACCTCACGCCCGCCTACGCCGACACGAGCGTGGAGTTCCACCGCTTCGGAACCGACCTCCCCGCGGTCAGTTACGCCGTCGACTCGACCGACGACGACGCCGACCGCGTCACCCTCGACGTCTCGACGTCCCTCACGAACACCGGCGACGATGTCGAGGACGAGCTGAGACTCGAGGTGACGGCCCGACAGGACACCTCGAACGTCGTCGCCGATTCAGCGACCGTCGACGTCGGGACGGTCGAACCCGGTTCGACCACGACGCCGTCGGTCGACCTGACGGTCCCGCAGGGGTACGACTACTCGCTCGACGCGATCCTCTGGACCGACGAGACGATCGTGGCGACGAGCCGCGCGCCCGCGAATCTCGGTCCCGGAAATCTGACGATCGATACTAGTGACACGGCGGGCGGCCTCGAGGTGAGCGACTTCGACGGGACGACTTCCGAATCCGGTCCCACTTCAAGAGGTGGCACTGACTACGACGATGCCGAAGACGGCGACGACGGCCAGCCCGGATTCGGCGCCGTCGCCGCCGTCGGGTCGCTGCTCGCGATCGGTGTGATCGCACGACGACGGAGGGAGACAAACACATGACTGACACGATAGCAGAACCAGAAGCCGAACTCGAGTCCGAACCCGAACCTGAACACGAAATCGCCGCCGAACCCAACGCGGACGACCTACCTACCCGAAACACGGCCGCCGAAGACGGGGGCCCCGTCCGCCAGTACCTCGCCTGGGCCGCCCTCGCGGTCCTCTCGATGCTCGCGGTCGTCGCCCTCGTCCAGTTCTACTCGAGCGTGGGCGCCGCGATCGACCTCTGGATCGCGTCGGAGTATCAGCCGATCATGCGGGCGGCGTTCAACCTCGCCGTCCTCCTGCTTGCCGGTGGCGGGATCTCGTGGCTCGTTCGGGAACTGTCCTGATCGCGTCGTGCGGCCTCGAGTCGACCCGAGTCGTTTCGATGGTCGAACCCCATCGCGTAGCGCCAACTCGAGCTAGAGCCCGAGTCCGAGCGACGTCACGGTTCAGTTCTGTGGTTCCGCATCGACGACGGCGACACCGGTCCACTCGAACCGTGCGCCGCCGTCGATCGATTCGGTGACCTCGATCGACCAGCCATGAGCGTTAGCGATCTCCTCGACGATCGCGAGTCCGAACCCGGTCCCCGTCTCGGCAGTCGAGTAGCCGTGATCGAACACCGCCTCGCGTTCGTCGGCCGGAATCCCTGGCCCATCGTCGGCGACGTAGAACCCGTGGTCGTCCAGCGGACCGACGGTGACGGTGACGGTCTCGGTCTCGGTGGCGGACGGTTCGTCTACACCCACACGAGACTCGTCGGACGACGAGTTCGTGGGCCCGTGTTCGACGGCGTCGTCGGAACGCGGTTCGTGCTCACTGCCTGTCGAACCATGTTCGACACTGTTCCGAAACAGGTTCTCGAGTGCCGTTCGGAGTCGCTCGGGATCTGCGACCACGGTCAGCCCTTCCTCGCAGACCAGTTGCCCGCCGTCGGCGTCGACGGTCCGCCACGCCTCCTCGGCGACGGTATACAGCGACGTCGGCTCGGGACGGTCGGCGGTCTTTCCCTGTCGAGCCAGCACCAGCATGTCGTCGACGAGTTCGTCGATTCGATCGAGGGAGTACTCGACGTCTTCGAGGCGGCTGTACGCTTCGGTTTCGTCGTCCGGATCGAGCTCCTCCATCGCAAGCAAGAGCGAGCCACAGGCGACCGTCAGCGGGTTGCGAAGGTCGTGTGAAACGGCCCCTGCGAAGCGGTCGAGGCGTTCGTTCTGGCGCTCGAGTTCGAGTTCGCGGTGGACTCGGTCGCTGATGTCGACAGCGATCCCGACAATCCCGCAGACGCTCCCCTCGGTATCGTACCACGGTGCTTTCGTTACGGACATGTATGTGTCCCGTCCGATCGGATCTTCGACGTGCTCTTTTTGATTGACGACCGGCGTTTCTGTCCGCATGATTCGCTGTTCGTCCCGACGCGTCCAAATCGCGTGTTCAGTCGGGTAGAGATCGAAGTCGGTCTTTCCGAGGATATCTTCGCGCGAGTGGAGGACCTGTTCGTCGGGCGTTTCGATGTGCGGTGTCTCGGAGAGTCGATCGAGTCGGTGTTCGTTGACCGCCACGTGACGTCCCTGTCGGTCCTTGAAGAAAATCGACACCCAGCGCGGAATCGTATCCAATAGCGAGGCGAGCATTCCCGGACTGTCCGCGACGATCGAATCGGACTCCGACGGTGCTATCCGAGTACTGCTCGCGACGACGCTCCGAACTCGATTCACGAGCGCTGTCGCCTGTGAGTCGGCGGTTCGCGGGAGGTAGTCGTCGACACCGGCGGCGAACGCTGCACTCGCGAGCGACTCGCTGCCCGCCGTCGGCCAGAGGACGACCGGCAGCCCTGAGACCCGGTCACGAACGGCCGCCGTCACTTCGAGTCCGTCGATGGCCGGTGGATCGTGATCGACGACGAGACAATCCACTCCGTTTGCAATCTCCTCGATTGCCCTCTCGAGATCGTCGACGACCGTCACGGTACAGTCCTCCCAGTTCTCGAGCGTGTTGACGTCCGTCGCTTGCTGGTCTGTCCCCCTCCCCTCACCCGCACCGACGGCGATTAGCACGTGTATCGGTTTGGGCATCACGACACTCGAGGGGGACGAACGGGATAAAGATCGTTGCCGAAAGGTAACCTGCACTCGACAAGTGTATTCGAATCGCAATGAGACCCGAGCCGCGTCCGAAGACGATCTCCGGACGTTGCTCCGAATCGATTCGTGTCGTCAGCGGTCCTCGAGCGGGACGAACTCCTGGTCCTCGGGGCCGACGTAGCGCGAACGGGGGCGGATCAGGCGGTTGTCCTCGTACTGCTCGAGAACGTGGGCGATCCAGCCGCCGGCACGGGACATGGCGAAGATGGGCGTGTAGATGTCGATCGGGATTCCCATCTGGTAGTACGTCGAGGCAGAGTAGAAGTCGACGTTCGGGGCGAGTCCTTTCTCTTCGTGGAGGTACTCTTCGATCGCGACGCTCATCTCGTACCACTTGAGGTCGCCAGCGGCCTCACCGAGGGCTTCCGACTTCTCGCCGAGGATCTTCGCACGCGGGTCTTTGACGTTGTAGACGCGGTGGCCGAAACCGGGAACGCGCCGACCCTCGTCGATGGCGTCGATGACCCAGTCGACGGGCTCCATCTTCGCGTCGTCGACCTCCTTGAGCATCTCCATGACGTCCTGGTTTGCGCCGCCGTGGAGGCTGCCACTCAGGGTCCCGATCGCGCTCGTGATCGACGCGTGCAGGTCCGAGAGCGTACTCGAGGTGACCATCGCGGCGAACGTCGAGGCGTTCAGGCCGTGGTCGGCGTGGAGCACGAGCGCCTGATCGAACGTCTCGGCGAGGACCTCGTCGGGTTCCTCGCCGTTCAACATGTAGAGGAAGTTCTCGGCGTGACCGAGGTCCTCACGCGGGGGGACGAACTGGTCGCCGCGGCGGGCGCGTTCGAAGGCGGCGAGGATCGTCGGCATCTTCGCCGTGATCCGCCGGCCCTTGCGCAGGTTCGCCTCGCGGTCCGTGGGGTCCGCGTCGGCGTCGGGATCGTACGCCGAGAGGTGCGAGACGACCGTCCGCAGTGCGGCCATCGGCTCTTCGTCGGCGTCCGCGAGCGCCCGGACGGTCTCGAGGATCTCGTCGTCGATCGCTCGCTCGGCGGTCATCGAGTCGGTGAACGCTGCGAGGTCGTCTTCGTTCGGAAGGTGACCGTGCCAGAGCAAGTACAACACTTCCTCGTAACTGGCGTTCCGGGCGAGGTCTTCGATGGTGTAGCCGCGATAGATCAACCGACCCGCGTCACCATCGATCGAGCTGAGCTCGGATTCGGCAACCAGCACTCCCTCCAGCCCTCTCTTGAGGTCGTCAGCCATACTCTGGATTTCGGGTGCCGATGGAAAAGTATTGTCGTTTGCCTTCTCATGACGGTCTTCACGACCGATGTGTCAGTTTCTTCCGGCTCGGACGGGTGAACGACGAAGCCGTTCGTCGGCGGTTAACACGAATGTTCGAATCGACGATTCCATCTCCGCGATCGGCGGTCTCCCGTTGAAACGGCGGTTTCAACCCGTTTTTCGGCCAGATATCGACGTCTCGAGGACCAAAACGCAATCCGAACCGGAATCGAAACACCGCCGGCCTCGCATCGAGACGATTCGACCGCCGAAGCCACGTACGGTCGACCCTCCGTCTCGGTAACGTTTTTCTCGTCGGCCCCGCAAGCCACTCGTATGGACGCTCGCGACGTCGAGTACCGTCCCGTCAGCGTCAAGGAGGTACTCGCGGAGATGAAAGATACTGCTGAGTTACTGATCGACCTGTCGTACTCGGCAGTGTTGTTCGGAAGCGAAGAGGTCGCAGAGGAGGTCCTTGCACTCGAAGAGCGGATGGACATTCTCCAGTTGCAGGCACGGATGAGCCTGCTGATGGCCGCTCGGACGACCGACGACGCCGAGCAGCTGGCGCCGGTGCTGGGCGTCGTCGGCGCCGCCGAGAAGATCTCCGACGCCGCCGGCGACATCGCCAAGGTCGTCCTCGAAGAGATCGGTCTTCCAGACGCGATGCGAACCGCGCTGCCGGAAGCCGTCGAATCGGTCGTCCGGGCGACCGTCGAAGGCGAGTCCCGGTTTACCGGTCAGACGCTAGGTGCCATCAATCTCGAGACCGAGACCGGCGTTCGAGTCATCGCGATTCGCCGGCAGGGTGAGTGGTTGCTCAATCCGAACCGCGAGACGATCATCGAGACGGGTGACGTCGTGCTCATACGGGGTTCCGAGGAGAACCTCGCGCCGGTTTACGAGACGGTCTCGGGTTCACCATATCCGACTCCCGACCCCGTCGAACCCGGTATCGACGACCTCGAGCGAGCGGTCGACGCCATCGTCCTCATGAAGAACATGAGCGAACTCGCCGTCGACCTCGCCTACGGCGCGGTGTTGTTCAACAGCTCCGACCTCGCCGAGGAAGTCGCCGCGTTGGAAGCCGAGGTCGACCAGCTCGAGTCCCGGTTCGAGGCGTGGACGCTCCGGTCGGCAAAGCGGATGGACGATCCGGTCGACCTCCGCGGGCTGGTCCACCTCGCGGGAAGTACGGAAGTGATCAGCGACGCCGCCCTCGAGATCAGCGAGGGCGTCTTGCGCGGACTGGGAACCCACCCGGTCGTCGCCGAAGCGGTCTTCGAGAGCGACGAAGTCATCGTCCGACTCACGGTCGGCGAGGGAAGCACGCTCGACGGCACGACGCTGGGTGAGCAGACGGTACGGACCGATACGGGGATGCGAATTATCGCCGTCCGTCGCCCGCTCGGTTCGCCGAGCGTGGACGACGACGAGTGGGAGATCCAGCCCGGCCCGAACACGCAACTCCACGCGGGCGATATCGTGCTGGCCAAGGGGACCCGATCGGGAGCCGAGCGTCTCGAGGAACTCGTCTAATTCGGCGGGCGAAGGGAATCCAGTCAGCGTGTTTTTGTCGACTCGGCGTCGTTTTCGTCTGCGTCCTCGAGTTCCCGCGAGAGCTTGACTGCCGACCGAATCGTCAGCAGGACCGCGATCGAGCCGCCGATCGTCACCGCGGCGACGAACGCGAGTCCGACGTAGTAGATCGGCTCCGCCCGCGTTGGGCCGGGGACGACGAAGAGGACGAACAGGATCACGGCGAACGCGACGCCCGTCCCGAGGCCGATCGCCGCGTTGCGCTTGACCTCGAGGGCCTCGAGGACGTGGGCCGTGGGTGGGCGCTCGGGATCGGGATCGGGGTCGAGACCGTGATCGAGATCGTGGTGATCGTCGGGCACGCGCGGGAGTAGCGACCGAGCGTACAAAATCGCGTCGAATATCGTCGTTCCGAGTCGTTCGCCGTCTCTGTTTTTCTTGTTTTTCTCGTTCGGTCTCGCCTCTTCTCACCTCACTCAACGCAACGCAACTCCACCTCACTTCACTTCACCTCCTCTCGAGACCATCAAATTCCGATCCACGCGGGCGATTCGTCGCTGACGACGGTCGTCGTCGAGGTGCTGTAGACGCCCAGCCCGAGAATCGCGAGTACGACGAAGACGACGAGAAGACAGACGACCAGCCAATGGATCGGATAGCCGCGTTCGACCGTCAGATAGAGGCCGAAGCCGACGATCCCGGGAGCGAAGCCGAGCAGGAACAGCGCGACGATTCCGACCGCCCACGTGAAGTGGTACTCGCCGGTTTCGTGGTCCTGCTGGAGACCTCGAAAGAGGAAGTAGACGAGCGCTGCGAACGCCGCGGCGACCCCGAGAACGAGCAGTATCTGGAGACTTTCCGTAGACGAAACCATACGCCGTTCTCGGAGCCATCGATCAAGGTGTTTTCGGACGGAGTCGTTCGATTTTCGTCGTTCTGGACGCGATGCAAGTACGAATCCGGATTCGGCCACACGCGAACGCGACCACGGTCACGACTGTGAATCCGGACCAGATCAGGGCTCGGCCTCGAGACTGAACCCGGATTCACCGTTCTCTTCGAATTCACTGCCGGAGAGGTCGGCGAACCTTCTATAGCCTGGGTGCCGATAGCCGTCGTATATGTCTGACCCACTGCGGACGGGAATCGTCGGTACCGGTGGCTGGGGAACACACATCGCGACCCAGTTCCACGAGAATCCGGACACGGCGGTCGTCGCCATCACCGATATCTCGGACGCGAACCGGGCCGAAGCCGGCGAGACGCTCGAGGTTGCCCCTGACCACCAGTACGAGGAGTACGATGCGATGCTAGCCGAAGAGGAGTTAGACGCCGTCCAGATCTCCTCCCCGCACGCGCTCCACCACGATCACATCCTCGCCGCGCTCGAGGCCGACCTGCACGTCTTCTGTGAGAAGCCGCTGACGATCGGCGTCGGGCAGGCGGCGGAACTCGTCCGGGAGAGCGATGCGAGCGATCGGGTGTTGATGGTGGGCTACCAGCGCCACGTCCACCCGGCTTACGCCGCGGTTCGCGACGCGGTCGTCGGCGGCGAACTCGAGCCGAAACTCGTGACCGCGGAACTCACCCAGAACTGGCTCGAGAACGTCGAGGGGACCTGGCGAGTCGATCCGGCGCTCAGCGGCGGCGGCCAGCTCTACGACAGCGGGAGTCACCTGCTCGACGCCATCGTCTGGATGGTCGACGAGGAACCGACGCACGTGACCGCCGAAATGGTGTTCGCCGACGACGCAGAGCGGATCGACGTGCAGGCGGCGTTGACGGTGCGATTCGACGGTGGGGTGGTCGCGAGTATTACCGTCTCCGGCGATGCGCCGGACGTCACCGAACGGATCGCCGTCCGCGGTGACGAGGGCCGGCACGTAATCTCCGGCGAGGGGTGGGACCACCGCGAGGTCACCGTCACCGACGCCGACGGAACCGAACACGATCCGATCGCGGACGACCTCTCCTCCTACGAGAAGGTCGACGCGTTCGTGCAGGCGGTTCGAAACGGGGAGGAACCGCCCGCGACGGCCCGGAACGCCTTCTACGCGACCGCGTTGACCGAAGCCGCCTACGAGGCGGCTCGGACCGGCGAGCGGGTGGACGTGGACACGACGCTGTAGGGCGATTCGAACGATATCGTTTGCTCGCTCGCCTCGAGGAAACGCTTGTGGCGACCGTCACAGAAGACGCTCTGTTGCTGATCCGGTTCGCGACACTGTAATGCGACTCGAGGCGTGGGCCACAATCGCCTCGCCCGCCAGTGAAGACCCGTCGTCACCACGTGACGGCTATTGATAGGCTTCGAACTCCTCGCCGAACGCCAGGAAGTAACCTGTTCCCACGAGCCCGATGACCGTCGCGATGGCGAACGCGAGCGTCGGATCGCCCGCGAAGATCGTTTCTCCGGTCAGCGGATTCGAGAACCCACCCCAGATGAGCCCGCCCAGCGCCGCGGAGGGGATGACGATCAGGTTCCGCAGGAGGTAGTACGTCCCCGTCACCCGGCCGCCGGCACCCATCTCCGCGGGACCGACGATGAGTGCCTTGTGCGCGGGCAATCCCGCGAAGCGCAGGCCGGAGAACGCGAACAGAATCGCCAGCACTGCCGCGCTCTCGGGCGCGTTGATCAACAGGATCGGGAAGACCGCGTACACCGCGAAACCGAGCGCGACGACCGGTTTCAACCCGACGCGCTCGGCGATTTTCGCCGCCGGGATCATGAGCAACAGCGCGACGAGCATCTCGAGGCCGAGCAAGATACCGAAGTACGACTGCGGGCTGAGTTCGAGGGTGCCGACGGCCGGCAGGGACACGGAGAGCCCGACCTCGAGGACCTGCGTGACGACGAGGACGAAGAAGATGTAGACCATGCCGTTTGCGAAGCGCACGAGGGTGTCACCGACGAGCAGCGGGTGGAGCTCGGAGGGCATCTCCGTGAGATCCCGTTTGATCTGGGAGAGCCCGCCGAACTCCTTGCCGAAGCTGTCGTCGCTCGAGTCGTACAGAAAGTGCTGGACGAGGGTGCCGACGACGCCGAAGACGATGGCGACGACGAGGATCAGTTGAAAGGCGAGTTCGACGTCGCTGGCACCGGAGCCGAACGGGTAGAACAGCGCCGCGGCGATCAGCGGGCCGACGAGGAACGCGGTTCGACGGAAGGTCTCGGTGCTGGCGAATCCGGCAGCCAGTTTCGACGGCGGGACCGCCTGTTTGACGATGGCGAAGGAGGCACCCAGTCCGAAGGACTTCCAGGCCTGCGAGAAGACGAGTCCGACGAAGATCGCGACGATCGCCAGCGACGTCGGGCCGACGGCGACGTCGGTCAGCCAGGGTGCCGCGAACCAGATCGTGAAGCCGATCGTCGAGAGCAGCCCGAACGCCGTCAGCGCGTACCGCGATCCGATCCGATCCGATATCGCACCCCCCGGATAGGGGTAGACGGCGCTGATGACGTTCCCGAAGGTGCCGAAGATCCCGATTACCAGCGCCGTCGCGCCCAGCGCGGACATGTACTCGGCCATGTACCGACTGGTCATCTGGAAGCCGAGGCTGAACGCGAACATCGCCAGCGAGAGGACGATCACGTCCCGCTCGAGGGCGAAAAACTGGCGGAATGCGTCGAACGGATCGGCCTCCTCCGTTCCGTCCGCTCCCGTCTCGAGGCTCATACCCATCAGTGCTCACTCGAGGCTCTTTGTCGTTCGGCTCGCGGTAGTGGACACCGCTGCTCGCGCTGGTCGATTCGGTTCCCGGCCCATTGCCACTAACTGCCATCCACTGCCGGCGAAAACCCCGAACAGTAAAGGCGGGTGCGCCCATCGACGGTGATAATGACGAGGCTCGGAACGGCGGACGCGGACCCCGGCGAGATCGACACGGGCCGTCTCGAAGTCGGCGAGACTCGAGACGGCAGCTCGTTCGGGCTTCCGGTCGCCGTGATCAACGGCGCAGAGCCGGGACAGACGCTCTACATGCAGGCCGTCAGCGACGGTGACGAATTGAACGGGGTCGGTGTCGTCCAGCGGGTCGTCCCGCGACTCGACCCGGCCGAGATTTCGGGAACGATTCTGGTAGTCGGCATCGTCAACTACCACGCGTTTCAGGTCGCCGAACACCGAAACCCGATCGACGACACGAAGATGAACCGAACCTATCCCGGCAACGAGAACGGGACCTCGAGCGAACGGATCGCTCACGCGACGTTCGAGGCGGCCACGCGGGCGGACCTGATCGTCGACCTCCACCAGGGGTCGACCAGTCGGATGATCGACGAGGTCCGCGTCCGCTGTGGGAAACGCCACCGGATGCACGAGGAGTGTCTGGAACTGGCGAAGGTCTTCGGCTGTGGCTACATCTTAGATCAGAAAGGGCCGGACGGCCAGCTCGCGCGAGCCGGGCCGGACGACGGCATCCCGACGATCGATCCCGAACTCGGCGGGGCCGTCGGCTGGGACGAAACCAGCATCGAGAAGGGTGTCTCCGGCGTCTTCAACGTCCTCACTCACTACGGCTTCCTCGACGGAGACAGCGACTACGAGCGCCAGACGCGAGCGAGCGGCTTCGACCAGTACGGCTCGCCCGTCGGCGGTCTCGTGACCTTCGAGCGCGAACTCGGACAGCGGGTCAGTACCGGCGAGACGCTCTTCGAGGTGACGACCCCCTTCGGCGAGACGAAAGCCGAAATCACGGCCGACAGTGACGGCATCCTCTGGCGAACCCGCCGGTTGCCACAGGTCGCGACCGGCGAGTACGTCTGTTCCGTCGGTACCGACATCGACACCTACTGACGGCGCTCGAACGAGAACCGATCGGGAGTACCAGTACCCTCGATTCCGGACGAGACGGACGACGACAGCACGACGACCGGACTGCGACACGACACGCGACACACGACACACGATAGACAGACACAATACCGATCTCCGATGCCTACCGCTCTCACCTGTCCCGACTGTGGAACCGACTACGACCCCGGCCCCGACGAACCGTGGCGCTGTTCTTGCGGCCACGCACTCGAGTTCGTCGACCGACCGCACCCGGAGGGGAACCCGCGTCCGCTGGCCCAGCTCGACACGACGGACGGCCTGTGGACGTTCTTCGAGTTCCTCCCGATCGAGAAACGCGTCTCGTTCGACGAGGGGTTCACCCCGATAGTCGACGCCCCCGAATGGAACGCCGCGTTCAAACTCGAGTACGTCTTTCCGACGGGTTCGTTCAAGGACCGCGGGGCGACGACGACGCTCTCGCGAGCCGTGGAACTCGGCGTCGACAAGGTGATCGAGGATTCCTCGGGGAACGCCGGCGCCGCAATCGCGACGTACGCCGCCCGTGCCGGCCTCGAGGCGGACATCTACGTACCAGCGGACGTCAAGCAGTCGAAACTGATGGCGATCCAGCGGACAGGTGCCAGACCGATCCGAATCGAGGGGACTCGAGAGGACGTGACGACGGCGTGTATCGACGCCGTCGAGTCGGGCGAGGGCTGGTACGCGAGTCACGCTTGGAACCCCGCCTTCTACGCCGGGACGATGACCTTCGCGTTCGAGGTCGCCGCCCAGCGAGGCTGGACCGTCCCCGACGCCGTCGTGCTCCCGATCGGTCACGGGACGCTCTTTCTGGGTGCCTACCGCGGCTTTTCCTTGCTCAACGAGGCCGGTATCGTCGACCGGATGCCCCGCCTCCTCGGTGCGCAGACCGCCGGTTACGCCCCGATCGTGAGCGCGCTCGGCGGCGAGACCGACGTCG
Source organism: Natronoglomus mannanivorans (assembly GCA_025517485.1). GTDB lineage: Archaea > Halobacteriota > Halobacteria > Halobacteriales > Natrialbaceae > Halomontanus > Halomontanus mannanivorans. The sequence goes on from JAOPKB010000007.1 coordinate 143,517, forward strand.
AAGACGACGACGAGACCGAGATCGCCGACGGAATCCAGATCGCTGAACCCGCCCGCGGCACCCAGATCCTCGACGCGGTCGATGCGACCGACGGCGACGCGATCGCGCTCGGATCCGACCCGATCGAGACCGCCCTCGATACCCTCCATCGGAACGGATTTTACGTCGAACCGACCTGCGCGGTCGCCCCCGCAGCGCTCCGGCGGTACCGCGAGGAGGGGGTGTTGGAGGACGACGACGACGTCGTCGTTCCGCTGACGGGAAGCGGATTGAAGACGCTGTGATGGCTCGAGTGACCTTGCCCCAGTCGGCGGTTACAGGAGAAAATCCCAAAACGAAACACGAGCGATGAACAGGAAGACACGCTCCGTCCGGAACGACTGCACCGACGGACAGTCCTCGTCTCGATTCCGATCCCGATTCCGTTCTCGTTCTCTCGCTCTCTCCCGACGACAGTACTGCGGACTCACAGCACTCTCGACGGTCTCGGTTGCCGGCTGTCTCGACACCTTTCAGGGATCCGAGACGGCAGACCGAATCGACCTCCGATTGCTCAACGAATCTTCGGAGACGGTGCGGCTCTCGATTTCGTTCGAAACCGAGACCGAGACCGAGACCGAGACTGAGACTGAGACCGAAACCGGGGCCGGGACCGGGGCCAAAACCGACGACAGCGACGTGGTTTTCGACGAAACGTACACGCTCGGTCCGACCGAAACCGAGACCGAACCCGAAATCCTCGAGTCCGGTCGATACCGCATTACCGTCGACCGGACGGATTCTGACGAAGAGCCGACCGTCCTCGAGTACGACGCACTGGGCGAGGGCTGCAACAAGTGGGTCTCCGTGACGATTACCGATCACGATGGCGTGTCGGTCTCTCACGAACTCTGTTGAGGACCTCCGTCCTCCCCAGTGGTCGATCCATCAGGTGAATCTGTGATTCGCGATTCGAATCGCTGTCAGATTCGCGACCAAGATAGGGTGTCGCGACCTCGAGTCGCCTAGATCGACTCGAACAGTTCGACGACGTCTGTCACACTCACCTGTCCGTTGCCATCGAAATCGTAGTACTGTGGATAGTCGGCGACGCCTGGCTCGTCGACGTTCTCGAAGAAGACGTTGACGTCGGTCGTGGTCGTCTGTCCGCTTCCCGTAATATCGTTGTAGAGCCCATCACCCGTGGTGTCGGCGGGCTCGTAGCCGTCGATCGACGGCGGTCCGTCGCCGTCGGTCTGCGTCGTTACTGCCGTCGTCACGACGTCGGATTCCTCACCGCTGACGACCGTCGAGAGACCGATCTCGTACGTGGTGCCGGCCTCGAGGCCCGTGATCGTCGCCGTCGTCGCCGACGTCTCTTCCTCGAGGGTGCCGTCGAGATAGACGCGGTAGGTGTCGGCCTCGGCGACCGAATCCCAGCCCATTTCGATGCTCGTTTCGGTGACCTCGTTGGTCCACTGATCGGCCGGTGCCGTCGGGCCGCTCGGCCCGCTGTCGGCCAGCTCCGGTTCGGGCGTCTCGTCGATCTCCCCGACGATTTCGGCGAGCATCATGAACAGCGGGGCGGTGTAGTTGATCGCCCACTCGTTTGTCGCGTACGAGCAGTGCTCGTCGACGTAGGACATGAGGTGCGAGAGGTCCTCGCCTTCGATGTGATCCGACGTACAGTCGCCGTCGTCGACGCCGTCTTCGGGGAACACGTTGTTGTGGCCGCCACCGACGAGCATGCCGGGAATGAGCGTGTCGGTGCTCTGGACGATCCGGTCGTGGGGCTTCGTCGCGGATTTCTCGCCGTGACCGGTGACGAAGGAGTGGCCCGTCGCGCTGCGACCCAGCGCGTGGTGAAGCGGTCCGGCGATCGTGTCCGAGAACTCCTCGTCGGTGTACCAGTGGGGGCTGTAATCGACCGAATCCTCGTAGACCTCTTTGGCCCACAGTCCCTGTACGCCACGGGAGATACCGGACTTGAGGTGGCCCCAGTAGAAGTCGTAGACGCCGGTCGTGTAGACGTCGTGAACGTCGGCGGCAGGATCTCCGACGTATCGTTGCCCGACCCAGAAGGGGCTCGTGAGGCCCGCGGCTGCCGACCCCTCGTCGTCCTGCCCAGTGCCGCCGAGAGCGCCTCCGGCCTGATAGTAGGCGTACTGGCCGAGCCCGACCGGGTTGTTCCAGTCGATCGGTCCCTCGACGTCGCCCGGTACCTCGGCGGCACCGTCGAAGCCGTCCCAGCTCAGATCCGTGTCCTGAATCCACTGATCGTAACTGTCGTCGCCAGTCGTCCGCAGCAACTCCGCGGCGGCCCAGTAGCGATCCGGCTCGTCGAAACCCGCGCGTCCGTACGCGCCCGATCCCTCGTCCTGATTTCTGGATTGCTCCCAGACGAGATCCGCGTTCTCGTCGTCGCTGAGCCACTCCCAGGCCGCTTCGGCGCACTCGAGCATCTCTTGTGCGAACGCGGGGTCGTGGTCCTCGTAAACGCGGGCGGCCATCGCGAACGCTCCGCAGGCGTGGGCCGTTCCAGCCGAGGAGTGACCGAAGACGTAGCGTTCCTGGTCGTCCTCTTCGGGTGCGACGTCCATCGGCGGGAACGACTCGTTCCCGGCGACCTTGTAGAACAGTGCGCCGCTCGAGCGTTGCATCTGTTCCAAAAAGCGCAGGGCGTACTTGCTCTCGACTAGGACGTCCGGCATCTCGCCGACGTTCGGGTCGTCGACGCTGTCGGGGATGTAGAACTGGCCGACGTGGAACGCTTCGGGGTTTCGCTCGTAGGCCAGCAGCAACTGGGCGACGGTGATGGCCTGTGGGTTGACGTACTTCCCGTAGTCGCCGGCGTCGTACCAGCCGGCGGAGACGTCGATCGTGTCGCCGGGGGAGACGTCCTCCTCGGCCAGAAAGTCCGCGGCGCCGTCGGCCGGTTCCGCGACGATCGCTTCCTCGTCCTGGCCGTGGCCGGGTCCGATGTCGAGACCGGTGTAGGGGTCGTCGATGTGCGTCTTGGATCGTTTGAGCGTGTAGAGGCGACCGACGTCGCGGAGCAGTTCGGCGTAGACTGCGCTGGCTTCGTCGACCCTGAAGGGATACGATTCCTCGTCGCCCGCGACGATGCGGTACTCCCCGGGCTCGTCCAGTTCGGTAAAGTCGGCCCACTTGACGGTGTGATTCGTCCCGAACTCGTCGTCCATCGCAGCGGAGAGGCTGCCCTGATCGACGGTCTCTCCGGTGTCCGCGTCGACGATCTCGAACGAGGTGACGCTCTCGACGTCCATGGCCTGTGACGTGAGAATCGCCCGCTTCCCACCGTCGAGCGGGTATCCGACCTGATTGACCCGAATCCCTCGATACTCCTCGTCGTCGTGACCTGCGAAGGCTGTCCCGGTCATCGAACTCCCGATCGCTGTGGTTGCTGCAATGCCGCCGACCGCCTTCAGTATACTCCGTCGATCGATCGATCGTTGCTGAGTACGTTCCATGTACACCGTAAACCTCCACTCCTCTCCATAAATATTTCTCTATAATATAATTAATAAATTACCTCGTGGTGGTAGAAAATAGTACACCTTCTCCCGTCGGACGTCGTGACGACGCGTAAGTGGACGAGTGAACTGTCGAAGGCGTCGTGGCGTCTCTCTCGCCGCTCGAGGCGTCGGACGCGAAACCGACCCCGTCGATTCCGACGACGAAACCCGACATTCCTTTACTCTCGGCCTGAATACGGGCGGGTATACGATGTTCCTCTCTCTCCGTACGGAGGTCGAGACTGCACTCGAGGACGCGCTCGTCGCCCTCGAGTACCCGACAGACGACCTCGGCATCGAAGAGCCGCCGGACGACGTCGCGAGCGTGCTGGCCTCGAGCGTCGCGTTTCGACTGGCCGGCGAGGCCGGCGCCGCGCCCCCACAGGTCGCCGCCCAGCTCGCCGACGAAATCGACCTCGACGAGTTGACCTACGTCTCGCGCGTCGAGACGCAGGGGCCATACCTCAACTTCCTGCCCAGCGACGCCTACTTCGAGACGACACTCGGAGCGGCCACGGCAGCCGACTACGGCACCCTCGAGGACCGCGACCAGTCGGTCGTCGTCGAGCACACCAGCGCCAACCCGACGGGACCGGTCCACGTCGGCCGCGCTCGCAACCCGATCATCGGGGACGCCGTCGCGAACGTCCTCGACTTCGCGGGCTACGACGTGTCCCGCCACTACTACGTCAACGACGCCGGCCGTCAGATGGCCGTCTTCACGTGGGCTTACGAGACCTTCGACGAGGACGATCTCGAGGACGACCCCGCCCGCGAGCGCATCGAGTACGACCTCGTACGCTACTACCGCAAGGGGAACCGGTTCCTCGAGAACGCCTCCGACGAGGAGGTCGAGGCCGCCGAAGCCGAGATCGACGCCATCATGCAGGGGCTCGAGGCGGGCGACGAGGAGACCTACGAGCGCGTCAGCGAGGTCGTCGATCAGGTTCTCGGCGGAATGAAGGAGTGTCTCGAGCGTCTCCCCGCCGAGTTCGACGAGTTCGTCAAGGAGACGCGATTCATGCGAAACGGCGCGACCGACGACCTCGTCGCCCGACTGAAGGAACTCGACGAGGCCGTCTACGAGGAGGATGCCTGGCAACTGGAACTCGACGACCACGGCATCGACAAGAATCTGGTCTTCCTGCGGTCGGACGACACCTCCCTGTATCCGACGCGCGACCTGGCTCACCACGAGTGGAAGTTCGACAACTACGACCGCGCGGTAACGGTGCTCGGTGAGGACCACAAACTGCAGGCCAGACAGCTTCGCACGACACTCGAGTTGCTGGGTAACGACACCGACCAACTCAGGCAGGTGCTCTACTCCTACGTCAACCTGCCGGAAGGGAAGATGTCCACCCGTCGGGGCACCGGCGTCGACTTAGACGACCTCCTCGACGAGGCGATCGACCGCGCCCGCGACGAGGTCGAGGATCGACTCGACGATCGAATCCGCGACGACGACCTTCAGGAAGACGACATCGAACGTATCGCCCACCAGGTCGGCATCGGCGCGGTCCGCTACGACATCGTCTCGAAACAGCCAACCAAGGCGATCACCTTCCAGTGGGATCAGGCACTCGACTTCGAGGCCCAGTCGGCCCCCTACGTCCAGTACGTGCACGCGCGATGTTGTGGGATTCTGGAAGAGTCCGGGTTCGGCGTCGACGGAACGATCGAGACGGACGTCGACGCCACGCTCCTCGAGACGCCCGCAGAACGGGACCTCCTCGAGACTATCGCCCGCTTCCCGGCAGTCGTCGAGGAAGCGGCCGACGATCTCGAACCCCATCAGATCGCGACCTACACCCGCGAGTTCGCCGATCGGTTCAACACCTTCTACCGGGAGTGTCAGGTCCTCTCCGACGACGTCGACGCCGATCTCCAGGAGGCACGACTCGCGCTCGTGGCCGCCTCGAGACACACGGTCGCGAACGCGCTCTCGATTCTGGGCGTGGCTGCGCCGCGGTCGATGTAGATCGGTCGGTGAAATCGGCTCCCGACGACTCTTCTGGTCCGAAACGTCGCAGTAGAACCTAGTTCGGATCCGACTCCGCTTCCGTGATTGCACTCGAGACGTCGTCGTGAGAGGCGGTTCCTGTGTCCGCCTCGTCTTCGTCCTCGCTTTCGCCTGCGCCTTCGTCTTCGGTTTCGTCGTTGGCCGCTGGTCCTCCGCTCTCCGTCTCTCTATCCGTTCGATTCGCCGTCTCGTTCGTCGGCTGTGAACGCTCGGCGATCGCTTCCGCCGGCGTCCTCGTGGGAACCTCGAGATCCGCGAGTGTCGCGGCGAGATGTCGGTACGCGACTGCGGCCGGACTGTCGGCGTCGTGGACTACGAGCGGCGTCCCGGCGTAGACGCTGTCGCGGACGACGGGATCGTCCGGGACCGCGACGAGCAACGGGGTCTCGAGTCGGGCGGCGATCTCGTCGTAGGAGACGTCCCCCGTCGGTCGCGTGCGGGTGATGATCAGTCCCTCGACGCTGCCACCGGCGCGGTCGGTGAGTTCGAGAGTCTTCTTCGCGTCGTGGACGGAAGCGGGTTCGGGGGTCGTAATGAGGAGCACGCTGTCGGCGAGGCCCAGCGGGAGGACGGTTTCGTGGCTGACGCCGGCGCCGACGTCCAGCAGGACGTAGTCGAAGTTCTCACGGAGCGCTTCGATTGCCTCGCGTAGCCCTTCGGGGGACGTCTCCGCGTAGTCGTCGAGACCGGTGCCGCTCGGGACGGCGACGATGTTGTCCGCGAGTTTGTACGTCGCGTCTTCGATCGATGCGTTGCCCGCCAGCACGTCGTGGAGGGTGGTCGAATCGGCGTTGAGACTGACGAACCCGGCGAGGTTCGCCATGCCGAGATCGACGTCGACGATGGCAACCCGTTTGCCCGCCTGCGCGAGCGCCGTCCCGAGGTTCACCGTCGTCGTCGTCTTCCCGACGCCGCCTTTACCGCTCGCGATAGCGTAGACCGTCTGATCAGACATACTCGGTTATTACGCGGACAGTGTAGCGGGACCACCTTAAATCGTCTCGTCCCGTTTTCGGGTGCCAACACGAGAGCATTTTCGAACGGTTGTCGGCGCCACCCCGTGTGCGTGTCAAAGGATACTTAGCCACAGCACCGTTTTATACACCCAATGAGTCAGGAGGGCGAGCAGGGACAGGAGCAATCCGACCGGAAGAAATACGAGTTCCGGAAGGTCATCGAGGAACTCGAGAACTTCGAAGGGTCGGGGACGCAACTGGTCACGATCTACATCCCCGAGGATCGCCAGATCAGCGATGTCGTCGCCCACGTCACCCAAGAACACTCCGAAGCGGCGAACATCAAGTCCAAACAGACCCGAACCAACGTACAGGACGCGCTGACGAGCATCAAGGACCGACTCCGATACTACAGTACCTTTCCGCCGGAAAACGGACTGGTGATCTTCTCCGGTGCCGTCGACTCCGGCGGCGGCCAGACCGAGATGATCACCCGCGCCCTCGAGAGTCCGCCCCAGCCCGTCGAGTCCTTCCGCTATCACTGTGACTCGGATTTCCTGATCGAGCCACTCGAGCACATGCTCGCCGACCAGGGCCTCTACGGCCTCATCGTCCTCGATCGCCGCGAGGCCAACGTCGGCTGGCTCAAGGGCAAACGGATCGAACCCGTCAAGTCCGCCTCCTCGCTCGTCCCCGGCAAGCAGCGGAAGGGTGGCCAGTCCGCCCAGCGTTTCGCCCGGCTCCGACTCGAGGCCATCGACAACTTCTACCAGGAGGTCGCGGGGATGGCGAACGACCTGTTCGTCGCCAAGCGCCACGAACTCGACGGTATCCTCGTCGGCGGCCCCTCGCCTACCAAAGACGAGTTCTTAGACGGCGACTACCTCCACCACGAGATTCAGGACAAGGTCCTCGGGAAGTTCGACGTCGCCTACACCGACGAGTCCGGCCTGAAGGACCTCGTCGACAACGCTGAGGACGCGCTGGCCGACGCCGAGGTGATGCAGGACAAAAACGAGATGGAGACCTTCTTCAAGCAACTCCACGCTGGCGAACGCGCGACATACGGGTTCGAGCAGACCCGCCGAAACCTCATAATGGGCTCCGTCGACCGGCTCCTGATCAGCGAAGACCTCCGTAAGGACGCCGTCACCTACAACTGCGAGGAGTGTGGTGCGACCGAACACGAGATGATCGACCGACGCAAGTCGACGCCGACTCACACCTGCACCGAGTGTGGCAACGAGGTCGAAGCGACCGACGACGACCGCGAGGACGCCATCGACCACCTCATCGAAATCGCCGAACAGCGCGGCACCGAGACCAAGTTCATCTCGACTGACTTCGAGAAGGGCGAACAGCTCTACAACGCCTTCGGCGGCGTCGCAGGCATCCTCCGGTACTCGACCGGCGTCTAGACCGAGCGGGCCGTTCGATCGATCCAGACTCAGTTCGAGTCCCAGTCCAGTACCGTGGTGCTTTTAGTATCGTAACATGAATCGAAGGATAATTAGTCCCGATGACGTCTCCGAGTTCGGACCGCGACGTTCTCCAGACACTCTCACGACGACACGACCTGCTGTCGTGTCTCGAGAACGGGTCCCGGTACAAACGAGATCTCGTCGCCGAACTGTCGGTCTCTCGGTCGACGATCGATCGGGGGATACGGGAACTCGAGTCCGTCGAGTTCGTCGAGCGCTGTAGCGGCGCCTTCCGACTCACCGCTGCCGGTCGTCTCGCGCTGTCAGAGTACCGCCGTCGCCTCGAGTCCCTCGGTGCGATCACCGACTGCAGCGAGATACTCACAGATATCCCACCGGAAGCACCGATGTCCGTCGATCTACTGGTCGGTGCGTCCGTCACCCAGCCGAAACCACACGCCCCGAACGAACCGATCGGCGCAGTCGTCGACCTCCTCGAGGAGGCCGATCGGTTCCGCGGTTTCGCGACGGCCCAGCGGTTGCCCCGTCTGCGCGACCGGCTCTACGAGCTGACGACCGCGGGCCAACTCGACGCCGAAGCGATCTTCACCGAGGAACTCGCCGCCTTCTTACTCGAGAATCACGCCCAGCAGATGCGAGACGTGCTGTGTGATGGCCACTTCGATATGTACTCGATCTCGACTCTTCCTTACGGTCTCGGAATCGTCGAGACGCCGTCGTGTTCGCGAGCGTTCGTCGTCGTCCACGGCGACAGCGGGGCAGTCAGGGGCGTCATCCAGAACGACACACAGGCGGCTCTCGAGTGGGCGGACGACGTCTTCCGGCGGTACAGAACGCGTTCGTCACGGCTCGAGCCGCCGGAGTGAGTCGGATTCGGAGTCGAACTCGTCGTTGGGCTCGCGCTCTCCGTCGCTCAGTAGAACAACCCCTCGAGTTGCTGCTGTCGCCGCTCGAGGTCGATCGCCGGCTCGAGGTCGTCGGGTGGCTCCGCGACCAATCGATCGATCGCGAGGAGTGGGTCAGTCCCCTTTCGCTCGAGATCCTCGAGCAGCGTTTCGATCGCGGGGCGGTTCGTCGCGAGCGAAGAACAGTTGCCGAGCAGCAAGGCGAACGGGATCGCCGCCCCGCCGGGAGGAAAGCCGGTGCTCACGCGTGTGAAGTTCGGGTCGTTGTCGGTGCTAGGGCTGTCGTCGGACGTCTGTTCGAGTTCGAATTCGGACCCGGCCTCGGATTCGGCCTCAGATTCGGATCCCGCCCCAGACGCCTCGATCGACCGCACTGTCAGACAGTGCGTACAGATCGACGCCATCGTTGCCGTCGCCGTGTCCGGGACGCACTCACGGTACGCTTCGGGAACGGCAAAATCGACTGTCGGGCGATCACAGTGTGAACAGATCATACGAGGACGAAACCGAGAGCGGAATATAGTGCTGTGGGTCAGTCGCCGCCCGGAAGACCGCCGGCGGTGGACTGTTCGAGTTCGTCACCGCTGACGGCTTCGTCGGCGCTGGCTGCCGCCTCCGCGGCTTCTTGCTCTGCTTTCTCCGCTTTCTCCTCCGCTTCTTTCTTCTCTTTGATCTTCTTCAGGCGGAAGGTCTCCTCCCGTTCCTGTTCTTCGAGTTTCTGCTCGATGTACTCCTGGTTCTCGTAGAGTTCCGGCAGGAGCTTGAACTCGAGGGCGTTGACGCGGCGCTTGGTCGTCTCGATCTCGCGGAGCATCTTCTTCATCGCCGTCTCGACTTCGGCGGCGAGAATGATGCTCTCGAGGAGGTCCTCGTAGGCCTCGGCAGCCTCGTCGATCCGTGCGGACGATCCCATGATCCCGTAGCCACGCTGGTCGAGGCTCTTGCTCACGCGCGAGGACTCGATCTGGGGCACGACGACACCCATGATGTTCTTCGATTCGGTGGTGATCTCTGGGTGTTCCTGAAGTGCCGCTGCGGCGCCGCGGACGGCGACGTCACCCTCCATCGCACGGGCCATGTTGATCTTCTTCTGGGCTTGCTCGTAGTCGTCGGAGAGTTCCCCGCGAACGTCCTGGGCCTTGTCGAGGATGTCCATGAACTCCATGATCAGCCCGTCGCGTTTCTTCTCGAGTGTGCCGTGGCCCCGCTCGGAGAGATCGATCCGATCCTCGATCGCCATGAGGTTCTTGCGGGTTGGCTTGACGTCCTTGGCCATCTTGTGGGGGGCTAACGCCCGCAGTCGGATAACTGTTTACAGTTGACTCCGGTCTGACTGCGTTCGAAACCGGGTGACTCGAGTCGTCTGCGTCGGGTCGAACGGGTGCGGCGAGCGAGACGGTTACAGCAGCCACTGAGCCGCGGACACCAGATCGAACGACTGGAGCGCAGTTCGGAGAGTGCAGTTCGGAGCGAGTGAAACGAGCGGGAGCCGCGAAGCGAGAAACGGTGACTGGGGAACCGTGAGCGAACACTGTGATCGAGACCTGCGGATTGTGCGATGGGTGTACAAATCGTTTCAGGTAGTACCCGACTCCGAACCACGAACCGCCGTCGTGACGACGCAAAGAATAATACACTGACAGGTACACTATTGTTACACAGGGACACACGTGAGATGAATCGACACACGTTACAGACCGGACTCGCCGGTGGAGTCGGCGTGTTGGCTCTCGCAGTCGCCGCTGGTGCGATCGATTCGACCCAGTCCAGTGGCTCGGAGACCGGCGATGGTAACCCGACGGCTGCCTCGAGCGGGGTCCCCGATGCGATGAGTCGGGCACCCGAAGCAGCCGATATCGTGCCCAGCGTTCTGTTTCACTTCGTGTGGACGATTCCGATCCTTTCGCTGGTTACGGTGTTCGTCGTCGCCTGTCTCTACTATCTCTACCGCGATGGCCTCGCCGCCCTCCTCTCGACGTTTCGGTTTCTGGTCGTGTTGTTCGTCTACACCCACCTCGTCGTCGCTCTCATCGCCGGTCCGTATCTCGTCGGTCTGATCCGGGGTAGCGGACAGGGTTCCGACGGACGGGTGTCGACAGACGGCCCGACCTTCGGCCAGGATGGGGACTCGTCCTTTGGCGTGGCGACCTCTTCGTCCGGTGGCGGACACGTCGACCTCGAAGCAGTCAGTCAGTTCCCGTTCGAGGCAGGGGTTATGCTAGTGTGTGCTCTCGGTGTCGTCATCGTCGTCTTCCTCAGCCGTGAGACGATCTCGAACCGACTCGGGTCAGTGGTTGGTGGTGATCCACCAGTCGGGTTGCATTCTGACGACGGGAGGCAGACTGCCGTGACGGCCGCTACTGGGGACCCAGACTCGTACTCTCTGTCCCACGAGGCAGTGTCGAACGACGTGTATCGAGCGTGGGTCTCGGTTGTCGACGCCGTCGACGACTCGAGGCGATCGACCGAGACGCCGACGGAAACCGCCGATCGGGCCGTCGAGTCGGGTATCGACGAACGCCCGGTTCGAGAACTCACCGATCTCTTCGAGGACGTCCGATACGGAGGCGGTGTTCCGACGCCGGACCGCGAGCAGTACGCCCTTACGCTGGCACACCGAGCGACGGACGACACGGGGGGAGACGACGAATGAAGGCCCGTCCAATCAGTTTCGCGGTCGCGGCCGGACTCGGTGTGCTCGGACTCGGGTTCGTGGCCATACCAGGCCTCGACCCAGGTGTCTCGATTTCCGGGGCCGCGCTGACGGGTCTTGGCGTGCTGGCGCTCGCCGCGGGTGGCGATACCGCGATCACCTGGATCAACACGAACGCTGGTGAGACACGGTCGATAGAGCGCGAGCGAATCCGGTCTACGCCGACACCCGGTGACGAGTTCGACCAGCGACTGGCCTCGGTCCGCCCGGCGACACTCATCGCGCCGCGATACCAGCGAGATCACTATCGCGAGGCCGTCTCCAACGACCTCCGTGAAACTGCCGTCGACGTTCTCGAGCAGTACCGCCAGCTCACTCGAGCCGACGCCGAGCGAGCGCTCGAGAGCGGTGACTGGACCACCGATCCGGTCGCTGGCTCGTTTTTCACGGCGTCGGAGACGACCTCGAAACCCGATTCGGGGGTCTCCGAGTGGGTCACCGAGACGGTGCGTGAGGAGTCGTCGTTCGAACACCGCGTCAGTCGGGTGACCGACGAACTGGCCCGCATCGTCAGCGAGGCGACGACCGGAGCGAGATAGCGATTCCAATCGACCAATGTCATACAGCATTCCCCACACCGCTCGCGTCACCGGCCTGCTCGACGGAACGCACGATCCGTCCGAGAACGCGATCGCCGTCGGTGAAACTCGAGAGCGAAAGACCAGGCGGTGGTACGGCGTCACCGTCTTCGCACTGATCGCGCTCGGCCTCGGATTGATACTCACGACACCGTCGTTGTTACTCGCCAGTGCACTCGGACTTGCTTTCACCGCGTACGGGCGAGTGACGGCCCCGCCGCCGTCGTCGCTCTCGATCGACCGAACAGTGAGCGATCCGGACCCGGAACCGGGCGACGTCGTCCGGATAACCGTCCGCGTCCGAAACGATGCTTCGCGTCCGATCTTCGATTGCCGAGTGATCGACGGTGTTCCGTCGAGCGTGTCGGTCGTCGAGGGGTCGCCGAGACACGGGACGGTACTCCGTTCCGGTGGCGAGACGGAATTCACGTACGCGATCGAAGCGACGCGTGGCGACCACGTGTTCGATCCCGCTCTCGTCGTCGCACGCGACGCCAGCGGCGCGACCGAACGTACCACTGCCGTCGAAGCGACGACGTCGGTTTCCTGTACACCGCGGTTACCGGCCGATCCGGTCTCGATTCCAGTTCGCTCACAGCTCACCCGCTACACGGGTCGTGTGACCTCGGAGACCGACGGTCCGGGAATCGAGTTCTCCGCCGTCCGTGAGTATCGACGTGGCGACGCATTCAACCGAATCGACTGGAACCGAACCGCGAGAACCGGTGAACTGGCGACCGTCGAGTACCGTACCGAACGCGCCGCGTCGGTCGTCTTGCTCGTCGACGCACGAGCGAGTACGTATCGATCGGCGGGTGTGCGGTCGGTATCTGCATTCGAATCCGAATCTGGGTCGGACCTAGACCCGGATCCGGATCCGGACTCGAACACACCATCTGGATCCCAATCCGCACTCGAGCGAAGCGTCGAAGCCGCCCGAACCGCCGCCGCGTCACTGTTTTCGGCGGGCCACGGCGTCGGATTGATGGCGATGTCGCCCCACGGCTGCTGGATCCCGCCGGCGCGGGCTGACGACCACCGTGTCAGAATCCGGAACGCACTCGCGACACACGACGCGTTCTCACCGATTTCGCCGACCGACTCCTTCGACACGCAATCGTTTCGCCAAGCGCTTCACAAACGAGTTTCTGAGGACGCCCAGATCATCGTGTTCAGCCCGCTCTGCGACGATTACGTCGCCCAGACGACTATCCGACTCGACGCTCGTCGCCAGCGGGTAACCGTGATCAGCCCGGATCCGACGACCGACGACTCGCCCGGACACCAACTCGCCCGGATCGACCGAGCGCTCCGCGTCACCTCCGTTCGCAGCCGAGGCATCCCGGTCGTCGACTGGACTCACGGGACGTCACTCGAGCAGGCGGTCGCCCGGACGAAACGGCGGTGGTCGGCGTGAGCGGGGAACCGGCGACGTTCGACCCAACCCCATCGTCCGTCGGCACCGGTCTCGCTGCGGTCGCCGCGCTGGTCACCGTCGGTTCGCTCGTGGGCGTCCTCCACGGCGCGGTGTTGGCCGCGGTCGGTGCAGTGGCGATACCAGTCGCCGTCCAATCCGGCTCTCGACGGGCGCATGCGGTCGCTGCCTCGTTCCTGTTCGCCGGGGCGACCGTCGCCGGGATCGCCGGTGTCGACCCAGTCCATCTACTCGTCGCCGTCGCGTCGGCCATCGTCGCCTGGGATGCCGGCCAACACGCTATCGGCGTCGGTACCCAGCTCGGTCGAGCGGCGTCGACGTGGCGAGTCGAACTGGCACATACGGCTGGATCGCTCGCCGTCGCATCGGCTGTCGGTGTCGTCGCCTACGCCGCGTTCACGGGCGTCAGTGCCCAGCAGACGATCGTCGTCGTCGTGTTGGTGCTGGCGGCGCTGTTGCTCACCTGGCTTCTCGATCGGTGAGCGCAGGGCGATTCGGTTCGCGTACTCGTCCGTCGACGGGCTGTAATCGTGTGTCCGGCTTATCGACTTTCTCGGGGGGACCGACGTCGACGCAGGTCGGATTCGGACTGGGACCGCTCGAACACTCGGGTCGTCGAATCTGTACCGCTGTCCTTCTCGACCCGTCCACTGGGTGTCCACTGATAGAGAAACACTACCGTTCTCCACGTGATCGATCGTACACGCTGGAGCAGCCGGACAGCGGCCTGGCGACCGCGCCCGAACCCGAGCCGTCGACGGACAACGACTTCCACGAAGTCGAAGACGAAGCCGAAGACGAGTAACGCACCCTCGCTTCGTCGCGGTCACGTTCTACGGGCAACTCAGCCGAGAAAGAGATCCACTAGATCCCCGCTCGAGGAGCTCTTGTAGAGTTCGGCGTAACCACAATTCGTACACGAGACGACTCTGAACCGCCGGTTCTGGATGTCGAAGTACTTCGAGAGGCCCGATCCGGTCGTCGAGATGTCGTCGATCTCCGTCTCCGTATGCCCGCACTTCGGACAGCCGCGCTCGCTCGAGTCGTCCACTCGATTCATACCGTCGGTCTCTCGGGGAGATGACAACAATCTTTTGTTCTCGGATCGACGTGATGGACGTGACCGATCCGTGAGTGACGCTGCAGTGATCGTCGTCTTCCTCCTGCTCGCCCTCGGCGCCCCGCTCGCCCTCTACGCGCTGATCCGCGAGGAGACGTCGAATCCGCGGATCGTCGACCGCGAAACCGCCGAACGCGAGGCGAGAGAACGGGGTGGACTCGATCTCGAGGGCGAGTGCGAGGGCGAAGGCGAGCGAAGACGCTCTCGCCAGTCAGACCGAGAGAGACGGGACGAGCGGGCGAACGACCGCGATTCCGGGTGGGACCGATGACGAGTGCCGACCACTCAAGCGAGGCGTTCGAATGCTAACCGTCGACAGGCACGACGTACTCGTCGTCGTCTTCGCGTCCGGTATCGGAAATCTCGGTGCGACGCTGACGAGCGTTCACTACGATACGCCGTGGCCAGGTCTGGCTGCCGGCGTCCTGGTCAGTGCGTACGGCGGTGCTCGAATGGTGGCGCGGTATCGCGAGCGAGACGACGCGAGCGCTGCGGACGAAACCGGTCGGTAGCGTCGAGCGAGCAGTAGACAGAGAGAAACGACTGAAAATGGAAGACTCGGAGAAGAGACGGAACGCGTCCGCGATCAGTCGGCCGTCGCTTCGACCGTCTCGCTTTCGCCTTCGTCTTCGCGGTAGTGTTCTTCGATGAGATCCTCGTCGATACGGTTGAGCTGCTCTTTGGGCAGCATCGAGAGCAGGTCCCAGCCGATCTCGAGGGTTTCGTCGATCGTTCGGTTGGTGTCGTTACCCTGCTGGACGAACTCTTCCTCGAATCGGTCGGCGAAGTCGAGGTACTTGTTGTCCGTCTCCGAGAGCGCCTCGCGACCGACGATGTTCACGAGGTCACGCAGGTCTTTCCCCTCCGCGTAGGCGGCGAACAGCTGGTCTTTGACGTCCGCGTGGTCGCCACGCGTCAGTCCCTCGCCGATCCCGTCGTCCATCAGCCGCGAGAGGCTGGGCGAGACGTTGATCGGTGGCTCGATCCCCTGACTGTTGAGGTCCCGATCCATCATGATCTGGCCCTCGGTAATGTAGCCGGTCAGGTCGGGAATCGGGTGCGTGTCGTCGTCGCCGGGCATCGTGAGGATCGGAATCTGCGTGACCGATCCATCACGACCTTCGATCCGACCCGCCCGTTCGTAGAGCTGGGCCAGGTCGGTGTACATGTATCCGGGGTAGCCACGCCGGCCCGGAACCTCCTCACGTGCGGCACCGATCTCGCGCAGTGCCTCACAGTAGTTGGTCATGTCCGTCAGGATCACCAGCACGTGGTAATCCTTCTCGAAGGCGAGGTACTCTGCCGTCGTCAGCGCCATCCGCGGCGTGACCGTCCGCTCGACTGCGGGGTCGTCCGCGAGGTTCATGAAGACGACCGAGCGCTCGAGTGCGCCAGTGCGTTCGAAGTCGTCCATGAACTCGTTGGCCTCCTCGGCGGTGATCCCCATCGCTCCGAAGATGACCGCGAACTCAGAGCCCTCTTCGCCGCCCTCTTCTTCCTCTGGAACGGTCGCCTGTCGGGCGATCTGGAGTGCGAGGTCGTTGTGCGGAAGTCCGGATCCCGAGAAGATCGGGAGCTTCTGGCCCCGGACGAGGGTGTTCATGCCGTCGATGGCGCTGACACCCGTCTGAATGAACTCCTCGGGGTACTCCCGGGAGTAGGGGTTGATCGCCGCGCCGACGATGTCCTGGCGTTCTTCCGGAACGATGTCGGGGCCGCCGTCGATCGGGTTCCCCGACCCGTCCAGTACCCGTCCGAGGAGGTCCTCGGTGACAGGCATCTTCATCGTCTCGCCCAAGAAGCGGACGGACGCGTTTCGGTCGATACCGCCGGTACCTTCGAACACCTGGATCGAGACGAGCCCATCGCTCGACTCCAGTACCTGTCCGCGCAAGGTGTCGCCCTGAGGGGTCTCGATTTCGACGATCTCGTCGTAGCCGATCGGCTCGTCGACCTCGGCGAACACCAGCGGACCGCTGATTTCCGTAATTGTCTGGTATTCTTTCATGGTTCAGTACAGCTCCCTGATCTGCTCTTCGATGGAGTTCTCGAGGTCGTCGATGAACTCGTTCCACTCCTCGGCGACGCCCATCCGGTTGAGCTGCGGGGCGGCGTCGATGTTCGAGATCTCCTCGACGGGGACGCCGGCCTCGAGCGCGTTGAACGCTTCGTCGTTGAACGTCTTGATCGCCTGGAGCATCCGATACGTTTTCTCCGGCTCACAGTAGGTGTCCGTGTCGTTGAACGCGTCCTGCTGGAGCCACGCCTCACGAATGTATCGCGAGACTTCTAGGGTCAGCTGCTGGTCTTCGGGGAGGGCGTCCTTCCCGACGAGTTGCACGATCTCCTGGAGTTCTGCTTCCTCGTCCAAGACGTCGACCGCCCACTGGCGGACTTCCGGATAGTCCTGTGCGACGTTCTCGCGGTACCACGGATCCAACTGCTGTGAGTACAGCGAGTAGGACTCGTTCCAGTTGATCGACGGGAAGTGACGTTTCTCGGCCAGGTCGGAGTCCAGCGCCCAGAAGGTCTTGACGATCCGCAGGGTGTTCTGGGTGACCGGCTCGGAGAAGTCGCCACCGGGTGGCGAGACCGCACCGACGACCGAGATCGAACCCACGCCGCCGTTGAACAGCTGGAACAGCCCCGCACGCTCGTAGAACTCCGAGAGCGACGCTGCGAGATACGCTGGGTATCCCTCTTCGCCGGGCATCTCCTCGAGACGCGAGGAAATCTCACGCATCGCCTCTGCCCACCGTGAGGTGGAGTCGGCCATCAGCGCGACGTCGTAGCCCATGTCGCGGTAGTACTCTGCGATCGTGATCCCCGTGTAGATACAGGATTCACGCGCTGCGACCGGCATGTTGGACGTATTTGCGATAAGACACGTCCGTGCCATCAGCGGGTTCCCGGTCTGTGGGTCCGGCAGTTCCGGGAAGTCCTCGATGACTTCCGTCATCTCGTTGCCGCGCTCGCCACAGCCGATGTAGACGACGATGTCGGCGTCGGACCACTTCGCGAGTTGCTGCTGGGTGACGGTCTTTCCGGAGCCAAAGGGGCCGGGAATCGCCGCGGTCCCACCCTTCGCGAGCGGGAAGAGGCCGTCCTGGATGCGCTGGCCCGTCACCAGCGGATCGGTCGGCGTCATCTTCTCGCCGGCGGGTCGGGCTTCACGGACCGGCCACTCTTGGTGCATCGAGATCTCTTCGCCAGTGGAGAGTTCGACGACCGTCTCCTCGACGGAGAACGATCCCTCCTCGACGGAGACGACCTCGCCGCCTTCGTAGTCCGGTGGCACCATCACTTTGTGCTCGATGGTGACCGTCTCGGGGACCGTCCCGACGACGTCACCGGGTTCGACCGTCTCGCCCTCGGAGACCTCGGGAGTGAACTCCCAGGTCTTCTCGAGGTCGATACCGGGTGCGTCGACGCCCCGGTCGAGGAACGCCGATCCCATCTTCTGCTCGAGGACGTCGAGCGGTCGCTGAACACCGTCGTAGATGGAGTCCAGCATGCCGGGTCCGAGGTCGACCGAGAGCGGTTCGCCCGTGTTCTCGACGGGTTCGCCGGGGCCGACGCCGGAGGTTTCTTCGTATACCTGAATCGTGGTCAGGTTCCCTTCGATTTCGATGACCTCTCCCATCAGCCCTTCGTCGCCGACGTAGACGACGTCGTTCATCCGGGCGTCGAGGTCCGCGGCGGTCACGACGGGACCGCTCACGCTGTTGATGATACCGTCTTCTTGAACGGTCTCGGTGTCTTGTGCCTGACTCATAGTGTTACTCTTGATCTTCCGTTTCCTCTTCTTCGTCCATCAGGTCGATCCCGATCGCGCGTTTAATCTGATCGCGCAAGCCGCCGCCACCGGTTCCGCTGCCGATCGTGACGACGACCGGTTCGACGCTCGTCTCGACGGTCTGTCGCACGTTTCGCGAGAGATACTCGAGATCGCCGTCGTGCATGATGACGATACCGACACCCTCGTCGTCGATGACGTTGGTGACGGCGTCGTCTAAGTCCTCGGACTTTTCGTCGTCCGGGATGTTCTCGAACCGTCTGACGCCGGCGAGTCGGAATCCAGTCGTGAACTCCGGGCTGCCGACGACGGCGATTTCCTGACTTTGACTCCGGCTCATAGGATCACCAGTTCGTCTTCGATTTCGCTCTCCGAGAGGCCGACTTCCCGGCCACGGGCGATCGCACGAATGTTCTCGACTTCTCGTTCTTTCGCGAGAATAAACGAGAACACCGCTGAAACCGATACGGGATAGATACTCGAAAGCCTGTCGGCGTACTCGAGCAGTGCCGCGTCGATCGCGTGTTCGAAGGCGATGAGGCTGTCCGCATCGCGCAGTCGCGTCAGTGCACTACTGAGGCGATCTCCGTAGCGGCGATTGTCCGCGATGTGGTCGACGAGTTCGTCGTAGTCGGCCACCAGTCGGTTCAGTTCCGACCGTGTGAACAGAACGCCGCCCTCGATGTAGTATTCGGCCGGGTCGAGGTCCGCACCACTCCGTGCGAGACGGAGCGCGTTCCGGGCGTTCCGGAAGTCGATCTCGGCCTGCAGGAACTCGACGTACATCGCTTCCGGCCCCTCCTGGGGGCGGCCGAGTCCGTCGAGCAAGTGCTCGTAGAATTCCCGGTCGAGGGCGTTCTCGAGCGGGACCAACACGCCAGTCTCCTCGTACTCCTCGTACGCTACCGAAAGCGGCGCGTAAAAGAGCGTTCCGGACAGAATATCGATCGCGTCTTCGATCTCGTCGACCTCGAGCAGGCGATCGAGTGTCCGGTCGGGAAGTTCACCGGCGCGGATGAGGTCGGTACGGATCTCCTCTGCGGGAGTCTCGGTGTAGATCCCGCGGATGATCGTCTTGATGTTCCAGACGTCGAACTTCCGGAGGTACCGGGCGATCAGGTCGTAGATTCGACCCTGCGACCAGTCCAGCAGGTCGTCGAAGTGCTTCGCGAGGTTCCGGTTTAACGCGTATTCGATCAGGTCGACGCCCGAAAAGCGCGTCCCGAGTGCGTTGATCTCGCGTTCGTACTCCGTCTCCTCCATGAACCGTGCGATCTCGCTCGGCCCCATCCGGATCAGCTTGCGGTAGTCCTCGTCGGCGAACAGCTTCGCTCGCCGTGCTCGAACGCGGGCGTTGACGTATTCCGGATTTGAGGCGCCTGCACTCATTGCTCGAAGAGCCTGTTACTGATCTCGCGGAGATTGTCTTCCCAGACGTCCTCGAGTACCGAGTCGAACGTGTTGTTGACTCGAACCCGCGACTGGTCGCTCTCGACGACGACACCGCCGAGACAGTTGTACGTGCCGGCGTACTCGTAGCCGGCGTAGCCCTCGAGGATCGACGAGAGGAGCTCCTCGTCTTCGCTGCGACCGTAGACGTGTACGTCCTCTCCGTCGTCGAACTCGACGCTCGCAGCGTCCAGTAGCGTCCGGGTGAGTTCCTCGCGGGTTTCTCCCTCGAGGTCGGCCACTTCGGATTCGACCTGCTCGCGAACCTGCGAGAGGACGTCACGGCGCGCCTCGAGGCGCTGTTGTTTCGCCTCCAGTTTCGCACTGGAGAGCCGCTGTTCACGAAGCTGCTCGATCTCTCGCTCCACTTCGCGCTCTGCGGACTCGAGGATCTCGTCGGCGTCTGCCTCGGCTGCCGATTCGATCTCCTCGGCGCGCGCTTCGCCCTCGGTACGGATGTCCTCCGCACGCGCGTGGGCTTCCTCTCGAATGTCCTCAACGACTGTGTCCAAACTCATTGTAAAGAAGGAGGGGTGCCTAAGGCATCAAGAAGATGACGACGATCCCGAAAATGACGAGTGTTTCCGGCAGCACCGTCATGACGATCCCCGGCACGAACATGTCTCGATCCTCGGCGATCGCACCGACGGATGCAGCACCGATACCGCGTTCTGCGTATCCTGCTGCGAGCGCTGCGAGCCCGACACCGAGTGCGGCTGCACCGTGATCGCTGAGGACCGGGCCGCCGTTTTCTTCTGTCTGCAGTGCCACATCTACCATAACGTCCATTAGTTCGAACATGGGTGAATCGGTTACGTTGGGTCTGACTTCGATCGTCCCCTAACGGTTCGTATCTGTCCACGCTCCCCCCATAAAACTTCTGAAAGAATTCGACATACTAACGCCGCATCAACTGAATTCCCGCGGCTGTGACACCAAGTAGCAGGATGAAAAGCTACCTAAAAACATACATATTTGGGACATGACACAGTCTCATAGCCCCGTCTCGGTCGTGGTTCGGTCGCCGTTAGCAGGCAGACGGTAGGGTGGTCACCCTACGTCAGTCTGCAGTCTGCGATCGTGTCTGTGTTCCTGCGCTGTCGTGTCCGAATGGTTCGTACTCCTCGCCACCGCCCTCGTAGAACTTCTGGAAGAACTCCACGTACTCGAGGCGGAGCATCTGGATGCCCGCCGCCGTGATTCCGAGCAGGAGCACGAGGATGTGCCCCAGCACGAACACGACGATTGCGAGCGGGATCCCGATCCAGACCGGGTCCATGTGGACCAGGCCAACGAAGTCCTGTTCGTACCCCGCGACGTCGTACGTCGGGAGGTTGAACGCGGTGTACCCGGTTTCGTCGCTGTAGCCACCGAAGACCAGGAGGTTCACTGCGAACGCCATCCCACCCTTCGCGAGCAAGACGGCGACCATCCGGAGGTACGAGAGGACGTGTCCGAACGCCCAGGCGGGCCACTCGAACAGTCCGGCGATTCCCTCGCCGATGCCGACCATGACGAAGCCGACGACGAGTGCTACGAGTCCGACGATGCCGACGACCTCCGGGAGGCCGGTGAACCCGAGGAACTCGGCGAACATACTCTCCTCACCGACGATGAACCCGGGTTTTTCGTCGACCAGATGTAGACTGAAGATCCAGATGAACAGCCCGTTCATCGTCAGAATCCACGAGCCTTTCTCGTACATCGCGGCTTTCAGTCCGTGACTGAGTTCGTTGACGAACCCCACGATCAGTCCGAGGTTGAGGTGGATCAGACCGAAGACGAGCGACAGGACGATCCACAGCATCGCCCACTCGGTCGCCTGCAGCCCCTTCGTCAGCGATCCTGCGAGCGGGAGCCACTCGAGACCGAGATCGGCCATGTGGACGCCGAAGATGTCGTCGTACAGGTATCCGAACACGGTGGTAAACGCACCGGCCCAGAGCCCGATCGTCCCGATCGCCTTCATCGCGTCCGAATCGAACTGATAGGCCACGTAGCCCATCGCCATGTACAGGATCCCGTAGCCGATGTCCCCGATCATGAACCCGAACGCGAACGGGTAGGTCAGGAATATCAACAGCGTCGGGTCGAGTTCGCTGTACTTCGGCTGGCTGACCATCTTGACCATCATCTCGAACGGTCTGGCTGGTCGGAGGTTGTCGAGGACGACCGGCGGTTCGTCGTCCATCGTGACCGCACCGCTACCGCCGGCTGCGCCCGCCTGCGCGTGACTCTGTCCCTGTTTCTGTCCGCCGTCGGTCGCTGCCTTCTGCGGTTCGGATTCGGACTCGGACTCTGCGTCCTCGTCCGTCTCGGTATCGACGGCCGGCCCACCCTCGTCGGGTACCGGCGCTGCATGAGTCGGCGCTCCGTGGCGGTCGTACTCTGCCCGCTCGATTTCTTCGATTTCGACGCTGTCACCGACTGCGTCCGAAAGCGCGGTGACGAACTCGTCGTAGTACTCGCTCGGGATCCACCCTTCGGCGACGAACGCTCGCTCGGTGGTGGCAAACTGGAGCGGGGCTTCGGCCCGCTGTACCTCGATGGTCAGTTTCTCTTCGAGAGCCAGCAGGAAGCTGCCCTCCTCGCGTTTGATCTCCTCGAGTTCCGTATCGATCTCCTCGATATCGCTCTCGAGTTCGTGTTTGCGGCGAGTGAGCTCGTCGACGTACGCGGTCGGACTCTGGTCGGTGTCCGGTAACGCGTGTCGCGTGAACTCCTGGCCGACGAGCGCGTCGTCGATCAGTCCCTCGTCGTCGACGCCGTCGGCGGGTGCAGCGACGATCGCAACGACGTCACCGCCGGTGAACGTCTCGTAGGCGCGGACCTCGTCGGCTGCCGCGAGGGCGGCCTCGACGTCCGCGACGCTTCCCTCGCCGACCAGCACGTCGACCGAGTCGTAGCCCGTCAGCAAGTCGAGGTCGATCCCCAGCTCGGCGAACGGCTCGATACGGTCGATCCGCTCTTCGACCTGACGCAGTTCCTCGCGAACCTCGCCACGCTGGTCGTCGAGCTCGTTGATTCTGGTTCGAACGCGCTCGAGGCGCTCGCGCCAGTCGCTTTCGATCGCACTCGAGTCCGGAACCGAATCCGCCTCGTCGGCGTCGAGATTCAGCGTACTCTCGAGTGCGCGAACGGTGACGAGCTCTCCGGAGGCGTCCTCGGCACCCTCGATCGGGTCGCCGTTGTCGAACCCCTGCCAGGAGCCGTCGTAATCCGAGAGGTGAAGCAGGTTCAGTTCGTGAACCGTCTCGATGACCGTGGGCATGACGCCCTTGGATCCGGTCACCGAGACCTTGCTCATCCGTTCAGGTCTGAGCATGTACGTCCTCCTGGAACAGTTCGACGACGTACTCCGTTACCTCGTCGACCCGACGCTCGGCGCGTTCTGCAAGCGCCTCGCGTTCCTGTTCTCCTTCACGGAGGACACGTTCGCACTCTGCGTCGATCTCATCGCGCGCCTCTTCGAGGCGGCGTTCTTTGAGATCTCGTGCCTCCGCTTCCGCGTCCGTGCGAATCTCCTCGGCGCGTTCCCGGGCCTCGGCTATTCGCTCGTCGCGGTCATTCTCTGCCAATGCGACGATCTCGTCGGCTTCCTCTTCTGCCGACTGTATTCGTTCGAGAACCTCTGGCCTCGGCATACTCTAAGCAAGCAAACGTTTGCAAAGGCGTGTATATGGTAGTTGCGAAAGTGATGCGCGTCTCCGTTTCAGACGAGTGGTCGCGAACACCGCGCTTTTCGGTGACTTCCCCACGTTGGCCGGGACAGAACAGCAGACCTATTGCCTTCGGGAAAACTTTCTCAGACAATGGGTATTCTCGAGAACAAGACACGAGCCCGGGTGTTCTACAAGTACCTCTCGACGGTCTACGACCGGATCAATCCCTTCATCTGGAACGAGGAGATGCGCGCCGACGCCCTCTCCCTGCTCGACTTCCCCGACCCCGAGGAGGCGATGGTTCTGGACGTCGGCTGTGGGACCGGTTTCGGAACCGCGGGCCTGCTCGAGCACGTCGACACCGTTTACGCCCTCGACCAGAGCGAGCACCAACTCGAGAAGGCGTACGCGAAGTTCGGAAAGCGAGGCCCGGTCGCCTTCCACCGGGGTGACGCCGAACGGCTCCCGTTCGCGACGGACACCTTCGACGTCGTCTGGTCGTCGGGGTCGATCGAGTACTGGCCGGATCCCGTCCGCACCCTCCGAGAGTTCCGCCGCGTGCTCAAACCCGGCGGACAGGTCCTCGTCGTCGGACCGACCAATCCCGAGAACACGATTACGCAGAAACTCGCCGACGCGATCATGCTCTTTTACGACGAGTACGAGGCCGACCGAATGTTCAAGACGGCCGGCTTCGAGGACGTCAAACACACGTTCATGGGGCCATCCTACAGCCCCGACGTCGCCATCACGACTATCGGCCGCGCTCCCGAGTGATCGTTTTCGCTGCTCATCGGTCTTCTGTCCCTTCTCTCTGTTTCCCCCGGTCTCCCCTTCTCCGCTAGGTCGCCTCCGTCTCGAGTGTCGCAACTGTCTGTCCGTCGACGGCGAGCGTCACGCTCACTTCGTCTCCAGTGTCGATCGACGGCGAATTCGTTCCCGCAACGGTGACGCTCGCCGTTTCACCCACCGACCACTGCGGATCCGCTCGCTCGTTGAACGGTCCGTCCGGCCCGCCTCGAAAGCCGTTCTCGGAGAAAAAGGGCACCGGCGGCTGCTCGGCCAGCGGCTCGTCCTCCACTGTCACGTGAACCCGTAGCTCTCTGACGTCGATCGTCTCTCCCGCGACGTGCTGGAGGCTGATCTCCTGCTCGTCCGCGTCGACGGTGAGCTCGAACGTCGCAGTCGGTGGCGTCGACAACGCTGCCGCGCCGGGGCCGAACCCGATTCCAACTGCGACGACGGCAGCCAGACAGATCGTCAACGCGATCAGCAGGAGGGTTCCGACGACCGGACTGACGGCGCGGGGTCGTGGGCGTCCTCGTACTCGCTCGAGCACTCGAGACACGAGGATGTTGGTCTCGGCTTCGTACTTGAACTTGAACTTGAATTTGAACTCGACCCTAACTATCGGACGACCTGACCCGGTTCACACACACACACACTCGTTGCACAACTGCCGTCCGATCGATCTCTACTGTTATCGTTCGTTCCCAACAGGGTGGGCGGAGACGTTCGCGTGTATCGTCGTTTCGGCCGTCTGCACTGCGATTTCGTAATCGTTCTGGGGCGGGCTCACCCACAGCGTGCCACTTTGTCCGGTCTCACCGACGATCGTCCCGTCGACGAGAACGGTCGCTCTGACCGGCTCGCCCGTCTCTTCCTCGGTGGTCTTCACCTCGATCGGTCCGTTCGCCGGCGTTCGGTTGATCGCGAGTTCGACGGCGCCGTCAGTCCACGTCTCACCGTACTGTTCGATCGGAAGTTGGTCCTGCCGAAGCACCTGTGTCTCGTAGAAGATGTCTCCCGTTCCACCGTCGAGGTAGGTCGTGAGCTCTCCGTGCTCGTGGGGAACGGTGAATCCGTACAGTTGGCTCTCGGCGAGATCTAACGCTTCGAACCCGGTACTCGCTTCGCCGAAGGTCCACGGATACAACGCTGTTACGTGATCGTGTGCACTCGAGAAACTCTCGAACTGGTTCGGAGCGGTCGTATCACGGTTACTGTACTGTGATACTTCGCTCACGTATTCGATCCGTCCGGTCATCGAGATCGCCATCCCAGTGTCGGTGGTCTGAATCAGCACGGTGTCCGCCGACCGAGTCGACGACCGTTCTCCGCTCATGAACGCTGCGAGACGATCTCGAACTGGGCTCTGATGCATGTCGAGGGCTGCCTCTTCGGGTTTCTCTTCGATCGACGCGTGACTGTCGAGCGTGTCGAGGTGAGTTTCGAGTTCGGCTGCCTCGGCGGAAACGAGGACGAGCGTGTGGAGGAACTCGTCGTCGGAGAGCGTTCCGTTCGCGTGTGCGCTGACGGCTGTCCGTTCGCGCTCGCTCAGGTCGGCGATTCGCTCTCTGATCCAGTCGTGTTCGGCCTCTACCAGCGCGCCTCGCTCCTCGGCGGTTCCGTTCTCGAACTCGGCTTCGAACCGGTAGGTCCTGTACTCGGTCTGCATCGCCACGTCTCGTGTGGCCAGTGTCGTTCCGAAGTCCGGGCTCACCGGTGTGTGTTCGCTTCGAATCTCTCCGTCGAGTGAGAGCCGATTGGTCGTATTGTCCGCCGTGATCGGATCACTCGCTGCAACCGTCTTCAGGTTCGTCTCTGCACTCGTGTCCGTCGTCTCGGCACTGGCGACGGCCGCCATCGGGAGTGCGAACACGAGAAGCAACGCGAGGAGGGCGGGGGCCGCGTTGTTCATCTCCCCAACTATTTCGAGTCAGGGTACAAAAACCACTCGAAATTATATGTCAATCCCTATCTCCGCGGAGCGTCGCTGAGACCGTTCAAAGCCCGTATTAATGTTTTATTTTAGGATGGAAAGGGTTTTTTCCCTCGGGTGTCCACCGGTTGGTACGTATGCGGTTATCGACCGCCCTCACACTTACCCTCGTTGCCCTCCTCCTCGTCTCTCCCGTGGGGGTAATCGGAGCATCGTCGGCGTCCGCCACGTCCTCCGCGCCCGCCGCGGCCGACAGCCAGCCTGACGGCCAGTTACACCCCTCCCTCCAGTCCCAACAGGCACCCCAACCCCAACCCCAACCCGCTGATCCCCAGCAGGTGTTTACGATACGGCTCACCGCCGACGGGAACGCCGAGTGGACCGTCGAAAGTCGCTACCTCCTCGAGGACGACGACGACGTCGAGGACTTCCGAGCGTTCGCAGATGCCGTCACCAGCGGCGACCGCGACATCGGTTACGACCGCGAGACGTTCGAGCGCTTCCGGTCGATCGCCCAGGACGGCGTCGACCGCCAGATGGAACTCACCAACGCCAGCTGGGACGATCCACGAATCGTCAATCAAAGCGAGATGGCACTCGAGACGGACGGTGAAATCGAACCGGACGACGACGTCGACGGCACCGGCACCAACATCGACGTCGGCAACGATCCGAAGGTCGGCATCATCTCGTACTCGTTCACGTGGACGAACTTCACCGAGAAGGACGGAAACCGGATCTATCTCGGTGACGTCTTCACGTCCGACGACAGCACGTGGTTTCCACGGCTCGTCGACAGTCAGCGGCTCGTGATCGAACGGCCGCCGAACTACGGATACGACGACCACGATCACTCGCTCACCG
This sequence comes from Natronoglomus mannanivorans, assembly GCA_025517485.1. Taxonomy (GTDB): domain Archaea; phylum Halobacteriota; class Halobacteria; order Halobacteriales; family Natrialbaceae; genus Halomontanus; species Halomontanus mannanivorans. The sequence goes on from JAOPKB010000007.1 coordinate 170,697, forward strand.
ACGGCAAACTCGTCTGGAACGGCCCACACGAGTTCGACACGGCCGAGTTCAGCGTGACCTATCTCGAGGGAGCACCGCTCCCCCAAACGCCGGACGAGGGTAGCTCGATCCTCTCGCAGGCCACACTCGGGTTCGGCTTGCTGGTCTTGCTCGTACTCGTCGGTGCAGGGGGGTACTTCGTAGCGAGTCGGTCGACGACGGATTCGGAGGCGAACGGCGGTGCCAGCGGAGTCGAGTCGACGGGCGCTGAAACACTCACAGCTGGGGCGTCCACAGCGGGCGCGGATGCCACGAGCGAGGCCGCTGGGGCGGGTGCCGTGGCAGCGACCGGGGATGGTTCAGGGACGAACACAGGTACGGGTACAGAAACCGAAACGACGACGACGTACGACGAAACCGACGACGACCTCCCCGACGACGACGTCGACCTCGAACTCCTGAGCGACGAGGAGCGAGTTCACCGGTTGCTTCGTCAGAACGGCGGTCGGATGAAGCAGGCGTCGATCGTCAAAGAGACCGGCTGGTCGAACGCGAAAGTCTCGCAACTGCTCTCGAAGATGGACGACGACGAGGAGATCGAGAAGCTCCGGATTGGCCGTGAGAACCTCATCACGCATCCCGAAGTCGATCCGACCGAAATCGACTGACGCGATCGGTTTCTCGGTTTTTTCTTACGACCGTCCGCGACTCGAACTCGATTCTCACACGTCGACCTCGTCCTCGTCCTCGGTGTGCATCGGACACCACCCGACGCAACCGCTCGAAGGAAATACACCGAACTAGACGTTCATTTCGGACACGGTTCCGCTCGCGAGCCGATACTATACCAGCGGCGTCCGTTCGACGACCTGTCCGTCGTAAGTCGGATACTGCTCGACGATCTCGCCCTCCTCGAGATCCCCCTCTTCGATCATCTCCTCTAGGAGCCACCAGGCGACCTCGACGTGGTTCGTCTTGACGGTGTAGAACTCTTCGGGAACGCCGAGTTCATCGAGCAGCTGCGGACTCGTTCGGGTCTTGCCGTAGACGAGCGTGCCATCGTCAGTGATGTCGTCGAACTCTCGGCGGACGTTGCGGGCCATGCGCTTGAGGCGACGGCGGTGCTGGGCGGCGTCCTTGAAGACGGAGGTACAGAAGTAGACGCGTTCGTGATCTCCCATCACCTCGAGGATGTCCTCCCGTGAGCCCTCGACGGCGCTCATGTGGCCCTCTTTGAGTTCGAAGCCCTGTTCTTGCATTCGGCGGTAGTTGCCGTCGCTCATCTCGAACTCGTTGACGTTACAGAACTCGGCGGCACCTTCGTCCAGGAAGTCGAGGAACTCCTCCTCGGCGCGGATGCCGGGGATCTCGAACGCGGGTGTCAACCCTTCCTCCTGGGCGATGTAGAGGATGTCCTCCCACTCGGTGCCGTGGAGGTCGCCCCACTGTTCGAACGGCGGGTGGAAGCGAATCTCGTCGAGACCGGCCTCCGAGAGCCGGCGCATGTTCTCGCGGCCGCCGGTGATACCGGTGTAGAGGTGGGTGTGGTGGTCCTCGCCGAACTCGTCTTTGAGCAAGGAGAGGTAGTGACAGGTTCGCTCGAGGGCTTCCTGTGGTTCTCCGCCCGTGATCGAGGTGCCGAGGGCGTCCATCCGGTGGGCTTCGGTGAGGACGTCCTCGTCGGATTCGACGAGGCGTTCGTTCGCGTAGACGTCGGTGACGTTCTTGCGATTCTCCCCGAGTGGGCAGTAAAAGCAGTCCCGCTGGTCGCAGTAACCGTAGACGAACAGCACCATCTTGCCACCTTTGGCACACTGCTCACAGCCCTTGGAGATCATCAGTTACTCACACTGAGCGGTTCCAGCGGAATAAGCGAACCGGGTTTCGACGGCGTGTGTGGGTCGTTGTCTGTCGTCGGCGTCTCCGAAACCGCCATCCGAACGAACAGCAACACGCATTAGGGAGCGTCTGGTCGTCCCGACAAATGAGACGACGGCACGTTCTTGCCGCTGGCAGCGTCCTCGCAGGGACCGCCGTCACCGGACGGCTCACCCGACCGCCAGGTGACGACGACCTGCTCGAGGCCGCTCGAGACCCCGGAAACGCCGGTGAAGCCACCGTCAGAACCGAGGTGATCCTCCCGGGGACCGACCACGAGACGCCGCTGTACGAGATCGACGCTCCTGCGGACGGCCCGACGGCGATGGTCTTCGGTGGCGTCCACGGTGACGAACGGAACGGGATCGACGTCGCCCGTGAGGCGACCGGGTGGCACCCCGACGCGGGCACGCTCGTCGTGGTTCCGGAGACGAACCGCGTCGCGGTCGAACACGACACGCGGGAAGGGACCGACGGCGACCTCAACCGACACTTTCCGGCCGACGGAGAGCCCACGAGCGACCTCGCACGCGGTCTCTGGGACGCCGTCGAACGACACCGACCCGACGTCGTCCTCGACCTCCACCGGTCGCTCGGAATCTACGGCGTCCACCCGTCGTACGTCGGTCAGGCGATCTTCCACTCGCCGGGCGCCGACGGTGACGCGATCGCGGCCCACCTCGACGACGTCGGCGTCCCGTGGTACATGCCGCTGCATCGATTCACTGCGGTCGCCGGGTCGATGTCCGGATCGTTGCTCTTCCAGAAGGCCTACCGCGACCTCGACGCGACTGCGTACCTCTTCGAGACGACCGAATTCCTGCTCGATCGGGCGGCGATGAACGAACTCACCAGACTGGCGACCGCGACGATACTCGAGCGCCACGGCCTACTCGAGCGGGAGGATATCCGATGACGGGAGCCGGAGAGGAATCCGTGTCTGGCTCTCCCTCAGGGCTCCTCTCACTGCCGATTCCCACCTCGTTTCGCCGACTCCTCTGGGGCCTACCCACGCTCACGGCGTACGCTCTGCTGGTAGTTCCGTTCGTCGCCGGCGTCCTCGAGACCTCGTGGATGACGCCACTGGCCCTCCCGGGATACCTGGTCTACGTCGTCGGAACGGCGATCGGAAACACGATCTCGCCGGGGCTCTCGCTGTGGGTCTACTGGGGGCCGTTTTTCGTCGGCTGCTACGGACTCGCGGTCGGCATCGGCTACGGCTATGCCGTCTTCCGTCCGTCGACGAGGTAGACTCTTCAGGCGGTCTCGGCGAGTCCTCCCAGTGGTCACGACCGACAGTGTCGACTCCGACCGGCGGCTGGATCCCTACCAACGTAGGCATCAGGATTGTCTCGTTCTCTCTCCCACGTTTCGACTGCGATGACCGCCTCCCAGCTCCCGAAACGCGACCGTCGATACGATCTGCTTGCCGCACCACGACGCCGACACCTGCTGTCACTGTTGTGTGAGCACGACCGTCTGAATCTCGAGGTCCTGACGGTCGAACTCACCGCACGAGAGATCGGAGTGGTCGACGGATCGGTTCCGGCGGACGCACGCCGACGCGTCCGTATCGCGCTGGTCCACAATCATCTTCCGCGACTCGCCGACCACGATCTCGTCGCGTACGACCTCCAGACGGGGACGATCGTCCCTGCCGAGGGATTCGACGCGCTCGAGCCGACCGTCGAACGACTGTGTGATCGTTCGTCGACTGCGTCCGAACCCGCCGCGTCCGATTAGTGATCGCGATCCGGGTGCCCTGTTCCCGGTTCCCGGTTCCCGGTTCCCGTTCTCGAGACGCGATCAGAGGGGGCGAATTGACTGGCGTGTTCGTATCGATCTCTGATTGTCGTGTTCGGGTCCGTTCGTATCCACTCTCCGTTCCGTGGAGGTCGGTCACTCGTTCCGTCGTCCCAGAAAAGGGAAATACAGCGCGCGCAAAGGATCGACTGATGCTGCTGGTCCTGTGTGTCGACCTCGACGACGACCTCGGCCGGAAGACCGGCTTCTCGACGCCGGTTATCGGCCGCGACCCCGTCGAGGAAGCCGCCGTCGCGCTCGCGACTGCCGATCCCGAAGACAGCGACGTCAACGTCATCTTTCAGGGACTGCACGTCTACGACGACCTCGACAGTCGCGACGAGAGCGTCGAGGTCGCCGTCGTCACCGGCAACGAAGAGGGCGACGTCAGCGCCAACCGCGAGGTCGGCGACGAGGTCGATACCGTCCTCGCGAGCCTCTCGACGGGCGAGGACGTCACCGCGCTGGTCATCACCGACGGCGCACAGGACGAGTCCGTCCTGCCGGTGATCCGCTCTCGCGTCCCCATCGACGGCGTCCGCCGGGTCGTCGTCCGCCAGGCCCAGAACTTGGAGTCGATGTACTACACGTTCAAGCAGGTCCTCGACGATCCCGAGACTCGAGGGACGATCCTGATTCCGATGGGAATTCTCCTGTTGATCTACCCGCTCGCGCTGCTCGGCGCCGTCTTCGAACTCCCGGGTCTCGTGCTGGGGACGACCTCCGCGCTGCTGGGCTTTTACCTCATCTCGCGCGGCCTCGCACTCGGGGACCGCATCGACGAGAGCGTCGAACGCGCCCGGCGGTCGCTGTACGCCGGTCGGATGACGCTCATCGCCTACGTCGTCGCCGCCGCGCTCCTCGTCCTCGGTGGCGTCAACGGCGTCAACACCCTCGAGGCGTTCGACGTCTCCGCCGGTGCCGGAACCGAGGACGCGCCGGTCGTCCTCGCGGCGCTGGTCTACGGGGCCGTCCAGTGGTTCGCCGCCGCCGGCGTCACGACCAGCCTGGGACAGATCACCGACGAGTACATCGCCGGCACGCTCGAGTGGCGCTACCTCAACGCGCCGTTCTACGTCATCGCGATGGCGATGGTCCTCCACGGCGTGAGCGCTTACTTTCTGAACGTAGGCGAGCTATCCTACCTCGCGACGATGCTCACGGCCGGCACGCTCTTGGGAATCGTGAGTACGCTGGCGTTCGCCGTCGCGGAATCACGACTCTCCGATGGGACGCGACAGGTCGAGGGCGCCTGACGATGTCGCGGTCATCTCGCTGACTGCGGTTTCGCCGCTCGCCGCTCACCGCTCGCGTTCGACGACGAACTCCGCCAACTCGAGCAGGTAGTCTCGCGCGTCCGTGTTCGCGACGTCGACGCGCTCTAAGGCGTCGATCGCCCGATCGGCTTCCGCGCGGGCGCGCTCGTTGGCTTCCTCGGGCGTGAGATCGGTCACCTGGACGACGGACGGACGCTCGAGTGCGGCGTCGTGGCCGGTCGGCTTGCCGAGTGACTCGGGGTCGGCGACGGCGTCTAAGACGTCGTCGCGGATCTGGAAGGCGACGCCGACGCGTTCGGCGTACTCGCCGAGAGCTTCGACGGTGAGCGCGTCCGAGTCGGCGGCGATGGCGCCGAGTTCGGCCGCGGCCCGGAACAGCGCGCCGGTTTTGCGGCGAGCGAGGGTCATGTACTCCTCCTCGTTTTTCGGTTGGGCGGAGAGTTCGGTCGCTTCGCCGACGCCGAGTTCGACCATCGCCTCGGCGACGACCTGGGTCGCCTTCGGATCGGCCGAGAAGAGCGCGAACGCCTCGCCGAGCAGGCCGTCGCTCGTGATGATCGCCGGGCCGTGGCCGTACTCGGCCCACGCACTAGTCGTGCCGCGTCGGAGTTCGGAGCGGTCGATGATGTCGTCGACGACGAGCGAGGCGCTGTGGACGAGTTCGATCCCGACTCCGAAGTCGACTGCGTCCTCGGCCGTTCCGCCGACGGTTTCGCAGGCCAGAACCGTCACCGTCGGCCGAACCCGCTTGCCGCCGGAGAGGGCGACGTGGCGAACCTCCTCGCTGAGCGCCTCCGGTTCGACGCCGTCGACGACGGCGATCAGACGCTCTTCGATCAGCGCCCGACGGCGCTCGAGAAGTTCCATTGCCAGCGCTTGGGAAGGGGACGAAAAGTAGCTGACGATCCGGCGTCTTTTCGCTCGGGCCTCGAGCGGTCCGTCGCTGTGCACCGTCGTCGACAAGGTGAAAGGGGTATTTGACTTTCCCAAAGGGATTCACCCGCTCCGACGAAGTGTACGCTATGACTCTCGAACCACGCCGCCACCACTCGATCGATCGTCGCCGTGTGCTGGCGCTCGTCGGCGCGCTCGCGACCTCCTCGACGCTCGCCGGGTGTCTGGCAGACGATGACGATGGTGACGGTGATGGTGATGACGACGATTCCGACAGTGACGGGAATGGTGACGACAGCGACAGCGACAACGACGGCGGCGATCCAGCCGCCGCCGACGCACTCGCCGAACTCGCTCGAGAGAACCGGCGATTCGCCTTCGAGTTCTACGACGAACTCGCCGCGACCGAACCGGGCGAGAACCTCTTCTGTTCGCCCCACAGCATCTCGGTCGCGCTCGCGATGACCTACGCGGGTGCCCGCGGTGACACTGCAGAGCAGATGGCCGACACGTTGCACTACACGCTCGGTGACGACCTCCACGAGACGATCGAGGCGCTCGCTGCGGAACTGGACACCCGGAGCCAGACTGGCGGAGACGACGGCGACGTCGCTGGGGACGACGACGGCGACCCCTTCCAACTGAACGCCGTCAACGCAGTCTGGGGGCAGGCAGAGTACCCGTTCCGCGAGGCGTACCTCGCGACGCTCGAGAATCACTACGGCGCTGGCTTGCGGGAGGTCGATTTCGTCGCCGATCCGGAGGGTGCCCGCGAGACGATCAACGAGTGGGTCGAAGCCCAGACCGAAGACAGGATCGACGAGTTGCTTCCCGAGGGATCGATCACCCATCTCGTGCGGCTGGTGTTGACGAACGCGATCTACTTCCGGGCCTCCTGGGCGAACCAGTTCGACGAGGCTCAGACCGAGGATCGACCGTTCACCGCCCTCGACGGGTCGACTGCGGACGTACCGATCATGCGCCAGTCGGAGTCGTTCCCCTACGCCGAGGTCGACGGTCACCAGGTGATCGAACTCCCCTACGTCGGCGACGACGTCGGCATGATTGTGGTGCTCCCCGCCGAAGGCGAGTTCGAGACCCTCGAGTCGAGCCTCGACGTCGACCGGTTCGACGACTTCACGAGCGAACTCGAGCCTCGAGAGGGGGCGATTCACCTCCCGACGTTCGAGTTCGACGCCGGGTTCGCACTCGAGGAGATCCTCTCGGAGCTGGGAATGCCGATCCCGTTCGACCCGAACGACGCGGACTTCTCGGGAATCGCCGACGTCGCGGAGACGGGAGAGAACCTCTTCGTCCACGACGTCTACCACGACGCCTCTATCACCGTCGACGAGGACGGAACGGAGGCCGCGGCCGCGACGGCCGTCGTCATCGGCGACGAGTCGGCCCCCGCGGATCCGTTCGAGATGGTCGTCGATCGGCCGTTCCTGTTCGCGATCCGCGATCGGCCGACCGATATCGTCCTCTTTCTCGGTCGGGTCGTCGACGCGGGCACAGCGCAGTAATTTCGCGCTCGCCGACCTGCGCTCATTTCCCTCGAAGAGACCACAGTCGCTCGCCGCGCTCGCTCACTCCTCGCGCAAAAATCTGGATCAAAAAGCCGCTCACTGCGTTCGCGGTCAGTTACTGGAACTCCTCGATCAACGCCGGCACCACGTGCGACCACCTTTTTCCGCTCGAGTTCGCTCGCCGCGCTCGCTCACTCCTCGCGCAAAAATCTGGACCAAAAAGCCGCTCACTGCGTTCGCGGTCAGTTACTGGAACTCCCCGATCAACGCCGGCACCACGTCGAAGAGGTCGTCGTGGATCGCGTAATCCGCGATGTCCATGATCGGGGCGTTCGGGTCCGTGTTGATCGCGACGATCGTATCCGACCCCTTCATACCTGCCACGTGTTGGACCGCACCCGAGATGCCGATCGCGATGTAGACGTCGGGCGTGACGACCTTCCCCGACTGGCCGACCTGCCGGTTCTTGGGCAGCCAGCCGGCGTCGACGATCGGTCGCGACGAGGAGACGGTCGCCCCGAGCGCGTCGGCCAGCTCGTGGATCAACTCGAGGTTCTCCTCCTCTTCGATCCCGCGACCGACGCTGACGAGGACGTCGGCGTCGCCGATGTCGACGTCGCCGCCGGCGACCTCCTCGAACCCCGTGACCGAGGAGCCGATCGCGTCCTCGTCGATCGTCGCGTCGAAGGCCTCGATCGTGGCCTCGCCAGTCCCGCTGGCGCCGGGCCACTCCGCGCCGCGGATCGTGACGGCGGCGCGCTCGCCGGTGAGTTCGACGGTCGTCTCGACTTTGCCGCCGTACATCTCGCGGGTCGCGACGAGCGTGTCGCCGTCGACCTCGAGATCGACGGTGTCGGTCACGAGCGGCAGGTCGAGTCGGTTCGCGACGGCGGGCGCGTAATCGAGTCCGTTGACGCTGTTGGGTGCGAGCAGGAACTGCGGGGAGACCTCGTCACAGAGCTGCACGATGGCCTGCGTGTAAACGTCGTGGTTGAACTCCTCGCCGTAGTCGACGGTGTGGACGACGTCGACGCCCTCGCGGTTCAGTTTCTCGGCGAAGGCGTCGACGGTGCCGCTGATGACCGCGAGGTGGAGGTCGCCGCCGGTCGCGTCGGCGAGGTCCCGCCCGGCGGAGACGAGTTCGTAGCTGACGTCGCGGAGTTCGCCCCGTCGGTGGTCCGCGATCGCGAGGACGTCCGTCATTGTCCCACCCCCTTCTCGCGAAGAATCGCCGCGAGTTCGCTGGCGGTCTCCTCGGGGCCGCCCGCGAAGACCGTCGCGTCGCTCTCGCTTTCGGGCACGGACATCCCGGTCAGTCGCAAGTCGCCTTCGACGACGCTCGAGTCGAGCCCGAGATCCGCCAAACGCTGCACTGTGAGCTCCTTGCGCTGGGCCATCCGAATCCCGCGCAGGCTCGCGTACCGCGGTTCGTTGATCCCCGTCTGGATGGTCAACACCGCGGGAAGGGAGACGTCGGTGAGTTCCTCGACGCCGCCCTCGAGTTCGCGTCGAACCGATGCGGTGTCTCCCTCCACGTCGAGATCGAGGCTGTTGACGACGGCGGCCCACTGGAAGTCGACGGCGTCGGCCAGCGAGACGCCGGTCGCCATGAAGCTGTCGTCGCCGGATTGAACGCCGCTGAGGACGAGATCGGGGTCCTCATCCTCGACGACGGCCTCGAGTATCGCGGTCTTGGCACCGACGTCGAGCAGGTCGGCGTCCTCGAGGGTGTCGTCCCAGACGCGGATCGCGCGGTCGGCCCCTTTAGCGAGCGCCTGACGGATGGTTTGCTCGCAGTCTTCGGGGCCGATGGTCACCGTGACGACGTCGACCTCGTCCTCGCCGATCGCTTCGGCGATCTGGACGGCCTCTTCGATGGCGTAGTCGTCCCACTCGTTGAGATCGGCGCCGAGGTACCGCTCGTCGATCGCGGTGCCCTCGATCTCGAACTCGTCTTCGACGGTCGCTACCTCTTTGACCGTAACGAGAACTTTCATCATCGACAATTGCGGTCGCGTGCCCCCTAAACGTTTCCAAAATTCGAATTCGTGTGCGTACAGTTGTTTTCTTTCTCGAGTCCGACGGCGACTCGCGACACCGGTATGCCAGGGTACTCGTCGAGACTCGAGGCTCCCGTCCACGAATCGCTTAACCGTTCCGCAAGCGGTTTAACGGTTCCACGGGTAGTACACGGCATGGCAGACTGTCCACTCGCCGACGACTGTCCGAGCTTCTCAGAGCACATCCCCGGGATGGGGTGTCAACACTACGGAGACCGCGGTGGCAAGGAGTGGTGTAACCACTACAGCCAGCCGATTCAGGACCTCAAGACCCAGCCGGTCAAGCCCGGCGAGGAGGTCGTCGTCGACGTCGAGGACATCCACGAGAGCGGCGCCGGTGTCGGCCGCACCGACGACGGCTTCATCGTGATGGTCGACGGTATCCTGCCCGACGCCCGCGCTCGCGTCGAGATTACGCGGGTCCACAGCAATCACGCTCGTGCCGAGGAACTCGAGCGACTTCCGATGGATGGAGAGGACCCAGAAGGGGACGCGGACTCGGACTCGGACGACGCCGACAGCAGCGCCGATGAGGAGGCCACAGACGAAGACGACGGCGATGGTGAGGAAGAAGAGGAGACCAGATCGTCCCTCCAGCGCGAACGTCTCGGCAGTCGCGAGAACTTCTGGGGCTCCTGATCGCCGCGCGAACGACTGGACAGTCTCGACGCGAGCCATCGCTGTTTTTCCTCTCTTCCTCTCTTCCTCTCTTTGGTCCGTTGGGCCGTTTTCGTTTCGTCACTCGACCACGGTAACAGGACAGGGTCACCCGTTCCCATTGGATCTATCCTGCTGGTCTCGTGAGGACGACCGTGGAAGCTTTGAGGCCGCCGAAGCCACGTGTAGGCATGTACGTGAACGGGACGGGAGTCGCGACGCAGTCCGTGACCGCTCGGAGGCACTCCTCGTGATCGACGACGCCGAAACCCTGCTCGAGGAGATCGGGTTCGATCCCGAGGCGAGCGTCCTCACACGGCGACAGGCGCAGGTCCTCGCGTTTCGCGAACGCGGACTCTCCCAGGCCGCCATCGCCGACCGGCTCGGCACCTCTCGAGCGAACGTCTCCTCGATCGAGGGGAGCGCTCGTGATAACGTTCGCAAGGCCCACGAGACGGTCGCGTTCGCCGAAGCGTTGCAGGCGCCGGTCCGGGTCCGCATCTCGGCGGGAACGGATCTCTACGACGTTCCCGGACAAGTCTACGACGCGTGCGACGAGGCCGGCGTCAAAGTAAAGCACACCGCGCCAGACCTGATGAAGGTGATAAGCGACGGGGCGGGTGACGCGGTAAGTGGTCGGCAGGTCGCCGCTGACTTCGTCGTCGGCGTCACCGCTGAAGGGGGAGTTCGTGTGCGTCGGTCGGAGTAGGTCGACACACGAACTCCTGACCAGACCCTGATCGGATCGTCTCCCGCCGCCGTCTCCGGACGGTCGCTTGCCCCTTGCCCCTGTCCCCGGAAGATTTGTACACCGCGTCCGTTGGGTCGCGCATGGAACTCGAACTCGACGGTAACAGTGCACTCGTGACGGCAAGCTCGAGCGGTCTTGGTCTGGCGAGCGCGACCGCGCTCGCGGACGAGGGCGTCGACGTCGCGATCTGCGGTCGCGACGAGGATCGACTGGCCGACGCGAAGGCACAGATCGAAGACGCCACGGGCGACGACGGCGGTGCGGTCCTCGCGCACCCGACCGACGTGACCGACCCCGACGAGGTCGAGGCGCTGGTCGAAGCGACGGTCGCAGAGTTCGGCGGCCTCGATCACCTCGTCACGAGCGCCGGCGGCCCGCCGAGTACGACCTTCCTCGAGACGACCGAGCGCCAGTGGTACGAGGCCTACGACCAGCTGGTGATGAGTCTCGTCTGGACGATCGAGAACGCCCACCCGCACCTCCTCGAGTCGGACGCGGGTAGCATCGTCTGTATCACTTCGAAGTCGGTCCAGGAGGTCATCGACGGCCTCATGCTCTCGAACTCGGTCCGGCGGAGCGTCATCGGGCTCGTGAAGACGATCTCGCGGGAGTTCGCCCCGGAGATCCGCGCGAACGCGGTGCTCCCGGGAACGGTCGAGACACCTCGAATCGAAGAACTGGTCGAGGCTCGCGTCGAGGACGGCACGTACGACGACTACGAACAGGGGCTCGCCGAGATGGCGAGCGACATTCCGGTCGACCGGATCGGCGACCCGCGGGAGCTGGGTGACGTCGTCGCGTTCCTCTCGAGTGAGCGTGCGAGCTACGTCAACGGTGCGTCGATTCCGATCGACGGCGGGTCGATGCGGAGCGTCTGAGGCGGTTCGACGGGACGGCTCGTCGGATCGAACCGACTACCGACCGCCGACACCGGGCGTCGACGTTGGCATCCGTTTGTGCTGGGTCCGTCTGTATCGGTCGGCGATCTCTCGAGCGGTCTCGTAGTCGAGCCGGACGTTCTGGGCGGCCGTCTCGACGTCTTCGTTTCGGTCGACGAGTCGCTCGAGGAACGGATCGATTTCGTCGTAAGAGGCGCCGAGTTCGTCCGCGTCGGTCTGGCTGGCCCAGAACCCGGCGGTCGGTTCCTTGCCGACGATCCGTTTGGGGAGTCCGAGGTGTTTGGCGAGCGCGCGCACTTCCGTCTTGTAGAGGTCGCCGATCGGGTACAGATCCGCAGCGCCGTCGCCGTACTTCGTGAAGTAGCCGAGCAGCCGCTCCGACCGGTTGGCGGTGCCCAGAACGAGATGCGACGAGCGGTTGGCCGCGTAGTAGAGACAGCACATCCGCAGTCGAGCGACGAGGTTGCCGATCGCTCGCCGTTCCTCGATCGGGCCGACGCCGGAGTTAGAACCAGTACCGGGCTCGGATTCGAACGCCGATTCCGCTCCCGACTCGGATTCCGGACGCGAGTTGGCGTTCGAGTTCGAGGGTGGTCCTGCGTCCGTCGACGTCTCGTGCGGCCCGATTGCGGGCGCAATCGTGTCCGTGAACAGCCCGACGAGCGGCCGCAGGTGGACTTCCCGATACTCGATTCCCATGCCCTTCGCGATCGTTCGAGCGTCGTTGACGTCGAGCGCGTCCGATTTGTTGCAGGGAAGCCCCAGTCCGACCACGCGATCGTTTCCGAGCGCCTCGATCGCCAGTGCGGTCGTCAGCGTCGAGTCGATTCCACCGCTCATCGCGACGATGACGCCGTCTGCGCCAGCCTCTTCGACGGCAGTTTCGATGGACGAGATGACGTTCGCACCGACGTCTGCAGCGGCGGCTTCGCTCGTGAGGAAGGTGTCGTCCGACCGCACAGCACAATTCTGGATGTTCGTCCCAGTATCACCGGATATCGACTTGGTGCTGAATTCTTTCACGGCTAGAAACAAACATTCGTATCGTATATAAGCCTAATCCTTAAAGAATAATTAGTTGTGATGTGGCGCGTGATCGACGAGGAACTGATCGGTCTCGCGAGTGGATGAATGTACCATTCTCAGGAGAACAACACTGGAGATCGCACGAACCGGTGCACTCGACCGACTCACCAGGTCTCGATCCGTCCCTCGCGAACGTCTTCGGCGCACCCCTCGCAATCGGGATGGCCGGATTCGTAACACGCCGGCCGCCACTCGTCGTCCAACAGCGCTGCTCGTCGTTCGGCGTGTCGCCGACAGACGATCTTCGCTCGACCCTCTTCGTCGGTCGGAAGCCCACTCACGTTCTTCGCGGACACGTACGCCGCTCGAGCGTCGTCGAGCTGTCTGTCCGTCGAACGACGAAACTCCTCGTACTGCTGGCCCGCCTCCTGTAGCGTCGTGCGGAGGAGTCGCTCGAGTCGTCGCCGGTCTGCCATTACTCTCGCCTACGGTTGCTTCACTCATAGGTTCGTCGCCATCTCGTGTCGCTGTCGTACTCACCTCTTCACGCGAGTCACCGCCGCTCGATGGCACTCGTTCAGTTTCACTCGGTACCGAAACCGGCCGTCGAACCGTCTCGCAGTCGATCGGTTTTTGCCGCCCCCGAATTCACTTTCACTCCGGTCCCGGAGCTTTAAATACCATCGGGCGCGAAGTTCGACATGCCTCCCATTGATACACAGGCGGAGGCGTGACACAATGAGCGACGTACGACAACACGCGGACGACATACACGACCAGTTTTCGGACCACCTCGACGTCGATATCGACGACGTCGAGCAGCGCCTGACCACCCTCGTCGACGAGTACAAAGTTCCCATGGACGAGGCCCGGCGCAGCGTCACCAACCACTACCTCGAGGAGGCGGGCCTCGAGCGCGAGGACATCGCCGGCGGCGGCAGCGAAGCGGCGAACGTCGAGGACGTCGACGAACCAGAACAGTGGATCGACCTCACCGCGAAGGTCATCGAACTCTGGGAGCCCCGCAGCGACTCCATCGCGCAGGTGGGTCTGCTGGGCGACCCCACAGGGACGATCAAGTTCACCAAGTGGGCCAAATCCGACCTCCCATCACTCGAGGAAGGCGGCGTCTACAGCTTACAGAACGTCGTCACCGACGAGTACCAGGGTCGGTACTCGGTCAAACTCAACAGCACGACCGTCGTCGAAGAACTCGACGAGGAACTCGAGGTCGGCGACGACACCTCCGAAGTCGAGGGTGCGCTGGTGGACATGCAAAGCGGCAGCGGGCTGATCAAGCGCTGTCCGAAAGACGACTGCACGCGCGTGCTCCAGAACGGCCGCTGTAACGAACACGGCGAAGTCGAAGGCGAGTTCGACCTCCGCATCAAGGGCGTCCTCGACGACGGGATCGACGCCCACGAGGTCATCTTCGACAAGGACGCCACCGAGGAGCTGACCGGAATCAGCCTCGAGGAAGCGAAAGACATGGCGATGGACGCGCTGGACACGACCGTCGTCGCCGACGAAATCATCGAGAAGATCGTCGGCACTTACTACCGCATCGAGGGACCGACCTTCGGCCGCTACGTCCTCGCGGACAACGTCGAGGAACTCGACGGGCCGGTCGATGCGGAAGCCCTGCTGATCAAAGCGAGGTCGATGTAACATGAGTCAGGCACAACTCACCCGCGAAGTCGCACGTCGCGTCTTCGCCTCCGAATTCAACGATTCGACGTACTCCTTCAAGGAGAGCGACGACGAACGCGCACCGAACTACGCACTCTTGCCGACCGGCGACCGCGCGAACCGCGTGTTCATCGTCGGCACCTTAACCGAGACCGAGGACGTCGGCGACGAGAGCGAGTACTGGCGCGGCCGCGTCGTCGACCCGACGGGGACGTTCTTCGTCTACGCCGGCCAGTACCAGCCCGAAGCCGCCTCGGTGCTCCGGGACACCGAACCGCCGGCGTACGTCGCCATCGTCGGCAAACCGCGGACCTACGAGACCGACGACGGCAGCGTCAACGTCTCGGTCCGACCGGAGACGATCGCCATCGTCGACGACGACACTCGCGACCGCTGGGTCGTCGAAACCGCAGAACGCACCCTCGATCGCATCGAAGCCTTCGAGGAGTGGGACGCCGAGCAAGAAGCTCCCGAAGGGGCGAGTACGGCACCCGGCAACGAGTACGCCCAGATGGCTCGCGAACGGTACGACTCGCCCGTCGAAAACTACCGTCGAGATGTGATTCAGGCTCTCGAGAGTCTCGAGGACGTCGATACGGAAGCCCAAGCGTCGGTCTGAGTTCGAATTCGAATTCGACTCCGACGACTTTCGAATTCGAACTCGAACGATCGATCGCAAACCCACCACCGATCGAAACCACCAACCACCACCTCACGATCGGCTCCGTTTTTTGCGCGCCCGTCCACGCGACGTGAGCGGCTGCCAACACTCGCTCTCCGTTCGGAACCCACACGTCCGTCTGACTAACTGTTAAGTACGCCGACGGCCCACTATACAGGAAATGGGCAACAAGAACAAGACGATCTCGTTCCGGGTGAACGAGGACGCGTTCGAGGCGCTCCAGGACATCGCCGAAGAGCGCGATATCTCGTTGTCCGCCGTGTTCCGCGACTACGTCGACTTGCTGGTCGAACACGACGGACAGGTCGCCGTCGTCCCGGAGGAAGAACTCGAGGACGCCGGGTCCGGAAACGGCGAACAGGAATCGGAGCCGACCTTCCCCCCGACCGTCGAGGTTCCCAAGAGCTTCCTTCGCGAACACGAACGCCTCGAACTCGAGACCGAACACCTCCGCGAGCAACTCGAGGAGCACAAGACCTACGTCAACGACCTTCGCGACCGACTCGAGGACGAAGAAGACGAAGTGCTCTTGCTCGACGACTTAGACGACGGCGAGGGAGACGAGAGCGAACCGTATCAGCTCCGTTGATCTCGAGTCCTGTACGTTCGACTCCCCTCTACTTCGCCAGATCCCGCTTTACCCGCCGAATCTCCTCGTGTTTCTCCGACGCCCCGTCGACTCGGGCCAGCCCCTCGGCTGCCTCGAGGGTCCGCACTGCATCGTCGAGAAACGAGAGCACGTCGCCGGGATAGGCGTAGAGCATGTAGTCGTCGCTCATCACGTCGACGATGGCGTCCGGACCGAGCCCTTGTGCGCGCAACTCGAGTAGGTACCGCATGAACTTCCGCTCGGGACAGCCACAGTAGGGGTTGTTGTCGCAGTCGCAATCGAGGAAGTCCTGAGCGAAGTCCAGCACCCGGTCTCGGGTCGCGTCGTCTAACTTCTCGAGGCCCTCGCCCTGAAAGAGGATGTCGAGGGTCGCACCTTTGAACGCCCCTTTCGGAATCGAGGTCTCGAGTTGAGAGGCGAGTTGCTGGTGATTCTTGACGTAGATTTTGTCGGTGATGGCCACGCGTTGGGTGATCTACTGGCGGGATGGGCAAAAGCGATGCGGATGGACGGTATGCGTGTCGGACATCAGCGTGTGCTGTGGGCACAATTACCAGGCAAGCGCGGGGGTCTGTCGTACAAGTCGTAACGTATTTCACGTACACCTCGCTTACGTTTGGTTGCAAGCGCGTCCGGGTTGGGGTAGTGGTTATCCTTCAGCCTTGTGGAGGCTGAGACGCGGGTTCGATTCTCGCACCCGGACTGGATTTCTTCACCCATTTCTTAACTCATATCCAGTGGCACGTTAGATTCCAAAACCCGTCATTCGAAATCGGGGCTTCCTGACCGTCGTATTTTTATATAGGATGCCGACTGGAAATCCGACGATGTTACACTGCCCGACGTGTGACGAGGAATTTCTCACCAGGACCGAACGGAGAGAACATCATCTTTCCGAGCACGGTACGCGAGTCCCGAACAAGACGTGTGCTCAGTGTGAGACACAGTTCTACGCCCGGTACGAGAAGAAATACTGTTCCGAAGCGTGCCGAAAAATCGGTTTCACACCCACCAAATCACCGGATTCGAGCTACGGAAACGCCAAAGAAGAGACCTCGTGTAAACTGTGTGGGGAGTCGTTCGAATACTATCCATCCGCGAAAGAAGGGTTGTACTGTCCCTCGTGCGTCGAGAACGAATCGTGGCGGGACCCACCGGAACTCGAGGGTGCCGACCATCCCCGCTGGAACGGCGGTAAAGTCACCGTCGACTGCGACGTCTGCAGTGACTCGGTCGAGCGATATCCCAGCAACGTCCACGAGGTCGTCTGCTGTAGCGAGGATTGTCGCGGCCAGTGGCTCTCCGAGGAGTTCACCGGCGAGGGCCATCCCAACTGGGCCGGCGGCGGAAACGAGACCTACGGCAAGGGCTGGGCCGCCGTCAGGGAGGCCGCCCTCGAGCGAGACGACTACCAGTGTGTCCACTGCGGTACGACCAGCGACGAACTTGGCCGAAATCCCGACGTTCACCACATCGTCCCCGTTCGCGCCTTCGTCGCGTCCGAGGAGTACGAGAAGACGGACGCACACGTCCTCGAGAACGTCGTTTCCCTCTGTCTTCCCTGTCACAGAAAGGCGGAGTTCGGGCGGATTTCGGCGGCGACGCTTCTGGAGACGATCGGTGTCTCGAGATCAGGTGAGGATCAGAACGAGTTCGGGTGGGCAACACCAGCAGGGAGTTGAAATGAAATGAAGATGGTGCTGGCCAACGAGTGATCGTCGTCGAGTAATATGTCCGTTCGGTCCAGCCTTCAGTCTGCGGGCTGGCGCTCTCGGTCGCTCATCACGTCCATCGCGCCGCTCTTCTGGATGATATTGAACGCCGTCATGACGTCCGTTCTCGAGATGAGGCCAACGAGGTCCTGTTCTTGATAGTCCTGTGCAGTTTCCATCCCCTGATTCGATCCACCGTCGACGACGAGCAGTCGTCCGATATCGTCCCGTTGCATGCGCTCGATCGCGGTCATCGCGTCCGAGTCCGGCGAGATCGTCTTCAGATCCGTCGACATAACCTCGTCGACGGTGTAGGCGTCGCGTTCGACCGGTTTGATCTCGCGGGCGTCCGACAGCGTGACGAGGCCGACGAGCCGACCGTTCTCGAGGACGGGGTAGCCGGTGTGTCGTTCGCTGAACATTCGCTGGACGAGTTCGGCGACGCTGGTGTTGGTCGTAACGGTGTGGAGGTCCTTCGCAGGGGTCATGATGTCGCTGACGGTGACACCCTGGAACGCGGCTTTCATCGTCACCTGTTGGGACTCACTCGAGGCGCCGATGTAGACGAACAGCGCGATTCCGACGAGGAGCCAGTTCATCACGAGCAGTCCGAACAGACCCATCAGGACGGCGAAGATTTTCCCGACGGTGGCGGCTTGCTGGGTCGCTCTCGCGTACGGTTGCGAGCGGGCGAGGAGGGCACGAAGGACTCGGCCGCCGTCCATCGGGAACGCGGGAACCATGTTGAAGACCGCGAGGGCCACGTTCAGGACGGCGAGGTAGCCGAGGACGAAGCGGATTCCGTCGAGCGTTTCGGCTGTCACGACGCCACTCAAGACGTCGGGGGAGACGACGAAGGCGACGTACGAGAGGATCCCGACGAGAACACTGACGATCGGACCGGCGAGGGCGATGTTGAACTCTTGGCGCCAGTCTTCGGGCATCTCCGAGAACGCGGCGATACCGCCGAACAACCAGAGGGTGATCGATTCGATCGGGAAACCGTACCGTTGAGCGGTCAGGGAGTGACCGAGTTCGTGACAGACGACGCCGACGAAGAGACCGATTGCCGCGATCGTGCCGAGGATCCACGGCGTCATTCCGCCCGTCAGTGCGTCGGCCGAGATTCCAGCTCCCCAGATCTCGTTGAGAATATTCGTGGTCGGTTCGATCTGAATGCCGATGAGATACGCGAACAGTGGCAAGACGAGTAAGAACGTCAGGTCGAGCTTGATCGGAATGCCGAACAGCGACCCAATCCGGAAACTCTTCATACGGAACGATACCGGTGGAACCGTCTTAAACGCGCTGCTCGTCTGTTTCGGCCGTCGGTCCGGCCATTTCGACGACTCTCTCAGCCAGTCTCGTGACCGTCGTGGTAACATGTCACTGGGGTTAGTCTTATATACGATTTCGTGGAAGCCCAGTGTAGCTACTGTTCGCCCAGCAATTCACTATCTGTTCGACGGTTTCGACGTCCGAACGACTGGTCGTCGGTGAATTCGGTCGTGCTGTTCTGCCTGTCACTGCCTCACTATATCCATATAATCACATGGGTACTGATTAGCGAATATGCATCGTCTGCAGCATAGATTTATATTGCTCCGTCGTGTTCGTGTAGATACGATGATGCAACAGCAACTCTCCTCGAAACAGGTCACCCCCCTTCCCGACACCCTCTGTTCCCCACAGGCAAAACTAGTGTACCTCTACCTCGATGCGACCGACGGTGCGACGGTCGACGATCTCAACC
The DNA here is from genome assembly GCA_025517485.1 of Natronoglomus mannanivorans. Classification (GTDB taxonomy): domain Archaea; phylum Halobacteriota; class Halobacteria; order Halobacteriales; family Natrialbaceae; genus Halomontanus; species Halomontanus mannanivorans. The sequence goes on from JAOPKB010000007.1 coordinate 189,896, forward strand.
GGACGCTGGCGATGAAGAAAATAGACGTTCTGAGTGTGCTGAACTCCCTCTCGAGTAGCGACCTCGTCGAAAAGACCGACGATCAGTACGTCACGATCAACTGAGGCCGTCGCAGTCCGGTCCGATTTCCCACGGGGGTGGGGTTGCCGTTTTCGCCGTTTTCGTTCACTGTTTTACGGACCAATTCGAGTTCAGACGACTCGAGTCGCCCAGCCGGTGTCGGCGGGAGACGATATCGACGGTTCGAAGGCTTTATCCGCTCGGTAGGCTTCCCTCTTCATAAGTAACTACAACCATGGCTGACAAACCCGCCTCCATGTATCGGGAGATCAGTAAACCGGCCTACACACGCCGCGAGTACATTACTGGTATCCCAGGTTCGAAGATCGCACAGCACAAGATGGGCGATATCAGGGCTGACCCCGACGAGTATCCCGTTCAGATCAGCCTGATCGTCGACGAGACGTGTCAGCTCCGTCACGGCTCCCTCGAGGCCTCGCGCCTCTCTGCCAACCGCCACATGTTGAAAAACGCTGGCGAGGGTAACTACAAGATGATCCTTCGTAAGTTCCCCCACCACGTCATCCGGGAGAACAAGCAGGCGACCGGTGCCGGTGCGGACCGTGTCTCCGACGGGATGCGCCAGTCGTTCGGAAAGATCGTCGGCACCGCCGCCCGTGTGCAGCGAGGAGACCAGCTCTTTACGATCTGGTGTGACCTCGACGACGCCGATTTCGCCAAAGACGCGCTTCGTCGCGCGTACAACAAGATTTCGCCGCCGTGTCGGATCGTCGTCGAACGGGGCGAAGAACAGCTGATCGCGTAGGCCTCTCGACGCAGACGCTGTTTTTTTTACCGTCCACCGTCCGCCGAGCGATTGCGACGACAACGGGGGTGGTGTCGACACCTCGTCGATGGACCGTCAGAAGTCGACGTGTCGTTGTCCGACGAGTGCACACGGGGTGACCGCTCGAGTCCCGGAATCGCATCGTGATCTTCGTCTCCGTCTCGTCCTCGAGTTCGAACGACAGCTGTCTCCCAGCCGAAAGAATAACGAACGGCCCCAGCGGCGTGGGACGTATGGAGCGTCGTCGTGTTCTCGTCGGTGCGGGGTGCCTCCTCGTCTCGTCGATCTCCGGGTGTGTCGCCGTCGACCCCGCGGAGGACGACAGTGACGACGAGCCACCGGAACCGGTCGTCGAGGACGTTCGCGTCCCGGCAGTCGAACGGGTCGACGATAACGGCGACGTTGACACTGACGCTGGCGGCGGCATGCCAACCGTCGAATCGATCGACGACGCGGATTCCGACCTCGAATTCGCTGCGACCTTCGAAAACGCCGGCGACACGGGCGAGGCGGCGATTTCACTCTACCTCCTCGAGGCGACGGGTGACGACGAGAGCGTTCTCTCGGCCGGCGCGCCCGCCCGAGTGTCCCTGATGACCTTCGAGGTGGACGAACGACGCGAGGTTTCGTTCGACGACGTCTCCCCGAATGGGTACGACGCGTACTATTTCACGGTCCACGTTGGGAGCGTCGAGGCGGACGTCCACAACGAGGGTGAAGACGGGCTCGTCGAGGTCGAGCTCACCTCGCCGAACGGGGAGACGACGGACGAGCGGATATCCCTCGAGTTGGCGGCGGGGGCGACCGAGACCGTCTCTTTCGATGGGCCGTTCAGCCGGGAGGAGTACGACGTGTGGGTGGGGGCAGTCGACGAGTCCCGTCGCCGCTGACAGTCAGTACACACCCGACCGCACGACGGCAGCGCGGTTCGGAGAGTGCGGTTCGGAGCGAGTGTAACGAGCGAGAACCGCGGAGAGGCGAACGGTGACCGGCGGGAACCGTGAGCGAGTGAAACGAGCGAGAACCGCAGACTGTGCGACCGGTGTGTAAACCGTTTCAGTTGGTCCTATCGCCCCGCCGGCGTGCGAGCACCTTTTTCTCCCCTGCGACCCCAGCGACGAGCATGATCGATCTCGCGGTTGCCAATCGAGAGGAGACGTTCGAGCGGATGCGTGAGCCGCTTTCCGAACGCGGCGTTCGGTGCCATCACGTTCCCGTACGTGAGCGGGCGATTTCGCTCACCGAGCCGCCCTGGGAGTCCGACGATTACGACGTCGGCTTCGTCTATCCCGGGCGGCTGATGGAGGGTGGTGTCGCCGACGCGTTACTCGAGGTTCCCTGGGTCAACGGTCGAGACGCGGTCCTCACCTCGAGAAACAAGGGCGGCGTGATCGCCAGCCTCGAGCGCGCGTCACTTCCCGTTCCCGACTCGGTCTTCGTCTCGAATCAGGTCGAGGAAGCCGAGTTGCGCGCGGTGTACGAGGAGTTCGAGCCGCCGGTCGTCGTGAAACCGAACTCGACGACTCGCGGGGTCGGCGTCGCGAAGGCACACGATCTGGACTCGTTTCTGGGGATCTGTGATTACCTCTCGTTGGTCCACGACTACCACGCGACCGGCGACAAGTCGTTTCTGGTCCAGGAGTACCTTCCCGAGGCGACGGATTATCGCGTGATGGTTCTCGAGGGAGAGTACGTCGGGGCCGTCGAGCGAGCGCTGCCGGACAGCGCGCGGGCGAACGGGCAGTGGAAACACAACGTCCACCGCGGGGCGAGTGCGACCGGCGTCGAACTCCCCGCGGCGTGGCAGGAGATCGCCGAATCGGTCGCGGCCGAACTCGAGATTTCGTTTCTCGGTGTCGATCTACTGGTGACAGACGACCGCGTCGTCGTCAACGAGACGAACGCGCGCCCGACGATCGATACGGCGACGAAGTACGAGCCGGATTTCTACGATCGGCTGGCGGCGGCGATCCGGTCGACCGCCGAGACTCGATCGTAGTCACGGTCCGGTGACGGTCGTCGTGAGTCGACCGTCGGGTCCATCAGGGTCCATCGTTTTCACCGATTCGGAACCCGAAGCCGTGGCTCGCGAGTCGTGAAAGAACGAAAACCGAGAGCGCAACCGTCGGTCCTTCCTACTCGAGACTGATCCCCGAGGACTGGTCGGCGGGTTCGAAGACGACTTCGAGGACGCCGTTGTTGTAGGTGGCGTTGGCGGTGTGTTCGTTGACCCGGCGGGGGAGCGAAATTCGTTCGTCGTACTCGCGGTGTTCGCTCTGGGCGGAAATCGTGAGCGTCTTCCCGTCGCACTCGAGTTCGATGTTCTTCTTTTCGACGCCGGGGAGGTCGGCGATGACGCGGATCTCCTCGTCGGTGTCGTGGACGTCGACGTGAGTATCTGCGCCGAAGCCGGCGTCGGCACCCGCTTTGGACTCGAAGTTCACGTCGGCGCCGTTCATCATGTCGTTCATCATCCGCTCGATCTCCCGGAAGAGATCATCGAAGGGCTCGTCGCGGTCGTCTCGGCGCATGCTCAGGGGTACGAACGGATGACGCAAAAACCTGTTCCTCGTTACAACTGGGTGAACCACACACTCCCGTTGGTTGTCGCCGATCCGCTGTCGCTGGAATTCTCGGGTCGATACCGGCGGAGGTCACAGCCAGTGGCGGCCTCCTCCTTCTTAGTCTGACTCTCAGTCCCGGTTCCAGTCTGAGTCTGGGTCTGGGTCTGAATCCGGGTCTGAATCTGAATTTGAACCTCTCTCTGTCTCTGTCTCAGTCTGCCGCGGTCCGGTCCGCTGCCTGCTCGCGACGCGTCTGGAAGCGTTCGAATCCGATCCCGAGCGTCTCGTTCGTCAGCGCACGACTCTCCGCCCCGGAGAGGTGGCCGGTGAGCGCTCGCACCGCGTCGACGTTCTCCGGCACGACGTCCGACTCCTGGTGGATCGCTTGGAGACAGTAGAGATCACGGCCGCTGAGCGTGACCGACTCCTCCCAGACGGCGTTCTCCCAGATGTCCCCACGCGGTCGGCCGGCGTCGAGAGCCATGTCCTTGAGCGCGCCGGTGCCGTCCATGTTGGCGTACCCCGGTATCAGCAGGATCCGGTCCTCCGCCGCGAGGAGGTCTCGAATCTCCGCTTCGTCGTCCGGTTCGGACTCCAAGGTGACGTTGACGGCGTGGACGTGCATCATCGTGGTCGGGACCGTCAGGCCGATCGTCTCGACCGAGAGTTCGGGGAAGACGGTCTGGACGTCGGGGCCGTGGTGGGAGGGGATCGTCACCGGGTCCGGGAGGACGTCGTTGATCGGTCCTCGTGACGTCTGGTCGGGGTCGCCGCCGCGGCGGACGAGCGTCGCGCGGACCTTCTCGATGCCGCAGGTCTCGGAGAGCGGTGCGACGAGCCGGGAGAGGCCGGTCGTGTTACAGGAGACGACGCGGGCGTAGTCGGCGTCGGCAGCCTCCTCGAAGTTCGCCCGCGAGTTGAAGCTGACTTCGGCGACGGTGGCGTCTTCGCCGCCCTGAAACAGTGCGGGGGTGTCGTGGCGTTCGTAGAGCGGTCGGTTCTCCGCACCGATGCCGGCGGGCGTCGCGTCGATCATCACGTCGCTCTCTGCGACGAGTTCGTCGACGGTTCCGGCGACCTCGATCGCCGCCTCGTGGAACTGCGCTGCGTACTCGCCGTCGATAGCGTAGAGCGGGTAGCCCGCTTCGGCGGCGTTGACGGCCACGTAGTCGGGACGCACCTTTCCGACGCCGCAGACTTCCATGTCCGGTTGTGCACGAACGGCGTCCGCGACGCGTTTGCCGATGGTCCCGTATCCGTTGATGCCGACCCGTATCATACGGATCCTACTGCAATGGCCCCACGCATAGTTCTTTCGGATATTCTGATAGATGTTAACTCGCAATTGAGTTACTTAGGGACAAACCCACGTACAGCGGCAGGCTCGAGGTCCGAAGTGGCGTCCGAGTATTAGGTATGGAATATTATATTAGGGTGTAGGGAAGGGGTGCCAGAACGAGGACCCGTCAGCGACAGTGAACGGCTTCTCACCGTGACGTTTCCATCGAGATTCCAGTTCTTCGACCGATGCAAGTCGGTAAAATACTTTACCGCGCGTCCCGATTACTCACACATGAGTGAACATTCTTACACGGATGGCAATCTCGAGGAGCCAGTACGGGTCGGTCTCAACGGATTCGGTCGTATCGGGCGAAACGTTCTCCGGGCATCGCTCGAGAACGACGCCGTCGAAATCGTCGCCATCAACGACGTGATGAACGACGAGGACATGGAGTACCTCCTGAAGTACGACTCCGTCGCCGGTCGCCTCGACGACGTCTCCCTCGAGGATGACACCCTCACGGTACAGGGCCACGAGATCCGGATCTGTTCCGAGCGCGATCCCTCGAACCTCCCGTGGGGCGACCTCGACGTCGACGTCGCCTTCGAGGCGACGGGACTCTTTCGGACCTACGACGACGCCGCCCAGCACCTCGAGGCCGGTGCCGACAAGGTCGTCATCTCCGCGCCGCCGAAAGGCGAGAAGGACGTTCTGACGATCGTCTACGGCGTCAACCACGACGAGTACGACGGCGAGGACGTCGTCTCGAACGCCTCCTGTACGACAAACAGCGTCGCCCCCGTCGCGAAGGTGCTCGACGAGGAGTTCGGTATCGAATCTGGCCTCCTGACGACGGTCCACGCTTACACCGGAACCCAGAGCCTGATCGACGGCCCGCAGGCCAAGACCCGACGCGGACGCGCCGCCGCCGAGAACATCATTCCGACCTCCACCGGCGCCGCGATCGCCACAACCGAAGTGCTCCCGCAACTCGAGGGCAAACTCGACGGCATGGCGATCCGCGTCCCCGTCCCGAGCGGTTCTGTCACCGACCTCACCGTCGACCTCGGCGAGGACGTCACGAGCGAGGAGGTCAACGAGGCCTTCCGGAACGCCGCCGACGACGAACTCGCCGGCGTCCTCGGCTACACCGACGACGAGATCGTCTCTCGGGACATCCTCGGACTGCCGTTTTCCTCCTACGTCGACCTCGAGTCGACGATGTCCCTCGAGGACGGCCTCGTGAAGGTCCTGACCTGGTACGACAACGAGTACGGGTTCTCGAGTCGGATGCTCGACCTCGCGACGTACCTCGTCGCCGAGTCCGAGGTCGAGGAAGCCGCCACAGCGCAGTAGGACTGGATTCTCGGCTTCGCCGTCCGATTCGCGGATCACTCCCTTTTAAGCAACTCCCCGCGCCACTTACAGGATACCATGTTCACCACGATCGACGACCTCGAGAGCGGCCAGAAACTCCTCGTCCGCTTCGATCTCAACGCACCGGTCGAAGACGGCGTCGTCCAGGACAATCGCCGATTCCAGCGCCACGCCGACACGCTCTCCGAACTGCTCGACGACGGCCACGCCGTCGCCGTGTTGGCTCATCAGGGTCGACCCGGCCGAGATTCCTTCGTCTCGCTCGACCAGCACGCCGACATCCTCGCCGACCACATCGGACGAGAGGTCTCGTTCGTCCCGGATACAGACGGCGAGGAAGCACTCGAGGCGATCCGCGACCTCGAGGGCGGGGAGGTCCTCCTCCTCGAGAACGTCCGGATGTGTGACGACGAATTACCGGAGAAAGACCCCGCAGAACACGCCGAAAGCGACCTCGTGCAAACGCTGGCTCCGGAGTTCGATGCCTACGTCAACGACGCCTACTCGGCGGCCCACCGCGCCCACGCCTCGCTGGTCGGCTTCCCGCTCGTGATGGACGCCTACGCGGGTCGCGTCATGGAGACCGAGTATACCGCGAACTCCGCGATTCAGGACAAGGAATTCGACGGTCCGGTCACGATGGTTCTCGGCGGAACCAAAGCGGAGGACCTCATCCCGGTCATCGAACGCGTCGACGGCGTCGACCGGTTCTGTCTGGGCGGTATCGTCGGCGAACTGTTCTTGCGCGCGGCCGGCCACGACGTCGGCTACGACGTCGAAGGAACGGACTTCTTCGACGATCAGTGGGAGAGCCACCGGGAGACGATCGAGGAGATCCTCGAGACCTACGGAGATCGACTCACCCTCGCAGTCGACCTCGCCTACGAGGACGACGATGGCGACCGCGGCGAAATCAGCGTCGACGGCGCCACGAAGGAGACCTCGTTCCTCGACGTCGGCTCTAACACGACCGAGACCTACGCCGACCTCGTCTCCGAGTCCGAAGCCGTCTTCGTGAAGGGCGCACTCGGCGTCTTCGAGGACGAGCGCTTTTCTGACGGTACTGTGGGCGTCCTCGAGGCCATCGCCGAGACCGACTGCTTCTCGGTCGTCGGCGGCGGCGACACCTCGCGGGCGATCCCGATGTACGGCCTCTCCGAAGACGACTTCTCGCACGTCTCGATCGCCGGCGGTGCCTACGTCGCCGCGCTCACCGGTGAGTCGCTGATCGCGATCGACGTGCTCGATCGGGAGTGAGTGCAAGCGCGGACGAACTGTCGGGTGTTCTGATACTACCGGCTATCGCCGTTTGCGCGTCGATCGTATTCGAGCTCGAGCGGTCGTCGCAGGTGGCGATCCGTGAGACGCGATCGAGTGGCTACTGGGCGTTGTCCGGCGGTATCGCTCGATTGTTCGCCTACCGATCCACTACCTTCTTGGGTCTCGACTGCGCAGCGATTTGCAGTGTCGCACGATTCGGACGGGACGACTGCGGTCGCCACCACTGAACCGGCGAGCCACGCCGACCCCTCGGTACTCGCCCTCGAGGAAGCCCGGGCGACCTTCGAGTACCAAGTTCAACGCCTCAGAGAGATCGACAACAAGGCGATCGAGATCCTGAAGGCCAATCTCCTGATCATCGGCGTCTTCGTCACGGCGCTGTCAGTGCTCGGACAGACGGCCCTCGACGTTGCATCGTTCGTCAACCTCCACACCGCGGTCGGCGGCCTTCTCCTGCTCGCCTCGACGGCCATCGCCGGGGTCACGTACACGGCGTCGAACCTTCGAGGCGGCGTCGACCGACCTGCACTCGAGGCGGCGCTCGCCGACGGTCAGGCGTTCGAATCGACGCTCGTCCGAAGCTACGGGGCGTGGATCGAGCACAACGCGGAGGTCACGGCGATCAACGACGTGCTCGTCACGATCACCGTCCTGTTCGTGATCGATGCGTTCGTCTACTTCGTAGTCGGCATCGCCGTCGGGACGCTCCCCGTCAGCACCCTCACCGTCGTCGCGTCGTTCGTCCTTTTGACGGCGCTGCTCGCACCGCTGACGTGGCTCGCCTATAATATGGACAACATCGAGGCAGCGGCCGCCGCGGCCGAAAACGACAGACGAGAGGCGACGGCGCTCGAACTCGAACTCGAGTCTAAGTTCGAGTTCGAGGGGGTCCGTATCTCGAAGGGCACCTCCCGAAAGCGAGGTCACGACGCCCTTCGGCGGATGCTTTGGCCGGACGACGAAGAGTGAGTTCGACGGCCCGCGATGAGAAAACCTAATCCGTCGCTGGACGGACGTCGACCTATGACGGATATAGACCGAGAACTGCAGGGGCCAGCGCGGACGGCAGTCGAGCAGTGTCTCGACCTTCAGGCCGACGAATCGTGTGTCGTCGTCACCGACGACAGGCGCGAACCGATCGGACGGGCGCTCTACGAGGTCGCCAGCGAAATCACCGACGACGCCACCATCATCCGATATCCGCCGGGTGGAACCCACGGCGGCGAGCCACCCGAACCCGTCGCCGCCGCCATGAGCGGGGCCGACGCCTTTCTGGCACCCACCACGAAGAGTATCAGTCACACACGTGCGCGATCCGAGGCGACCGAGGCCGGCGTCCGCGGCGCTACGCTCCCGGGCATCACCGAGGAGGTGTTCGTCGCGGGACTCGACGCCGACTACGACCGCATTTACGAGGAGTGCGAGCGCATGCTCGAGCGCGTCGCCGGCGCCGAGGAGATCAGGGTTACGACCGACCGCGGGACCGACATCACGTTCTCTTTCGGCGACCGCGAGTGGTACGACGATACCGGAGCGGTACAGGACGCCGGATCCTTCTCGAACCTCCCCGCGGGCGAGGTGTTCGTCAGTCCCGAGACCGCCGACGGCCGGTTCGTCGTCGACGGGACGATGCGTCCGCACGGACTGCTCGAGGACGGACAGGAACTCACCTTCGACGTCGAAGACGGACTCGTCACCTACATCTCCGACGACGAGATTCGCGAGACCGTCGAAACGGCTGCCGAGGAGGCCGGTGACGCCGCCTACAACCTCGCGGAACTTGGCATCGGAACGAACGTCGCCGTCACGGAACTCGTCGGCAGCGTGTTGCTCGACGAGAAGGCGGCCGGCACGATTCACATCGCGATCGGCGACAACGCGGGTATCGGCGGCGAGACCGAGGCGCCGATTCACCTCGACGGGATCGTTCGGGCGCCGACGGTGTACGCCGACGGGGAGGAAGTGGAACTTCCGCGGGCGGAGTGATCGTCGGTCGGCAACGAAGTAGACCGGAGACCGCGTCCAATCGCCTTTTACGCTCGTAGCGTGAATACCGTCGTATGAACGAGATTCCGGACCGAATCCCGACCCCGTGCCCGGCGTGTTCGCCGGAGCTCGAGACGGTCCACGAGACCCTCTCGACGGGCAGCGGGACCATCACCGTCCGCTGTAGCGAGTGCGCCCACGTCCACAAGATCCAGCCCGAACGCGAGCGCGAAGTCACTCTCGACGTCGTCGTCTCACAGGACGGTGAGTCCTTCACCGCGAACGTCAACACGCCCGAAGACGAGATCGTCGAGACCGGCGACGAGTTCCTCCTCGAGACCGACGAGGTGCTGACGACCGTCCGCGTCACCAGCCTCGAGATGGACGAGCATCGCCGTACCGACGAGGCACCGGCCGACGAGATCGAGACCGTCTGGACCCGCGAGATCGACAACGTCTCCGTCGACGTGACGATCCACCCTCAAGACGGCCGACGGGAGGACAGCCGAAGCGTGACGATCTACGTCCCCGGCGACTACGAACTCGAGGTCGGATCGGTCGAGGAGTTCGGCGACGACAAGTTCGAGATCGACGCCGTCGTCGTCCGTGGCGATGCCACCGGCTACCGACGCGACCGGTTCGAACAGCCCGGCGACATGGTCTTTGCCAAGGACACCAAACGTGTCTACGCCTGGGACGAGACGAGCACTGCCTGGTCGGCCTGGTAGGCTGTCGTCTGTCGTCCGTACCCCTCGTCTCGAAACACCGCTACTCATCACAGATCCATGACCACCGAGCGCCAGCACGACCGGGAACGAATGGTCGACCGACTCGCGAGCACTCGCATCGACGACGACCGCGTCCTCGAGGCACTCGACTCGGTCCCACGTCACGCGTTCGTCCCACCGGGGCGTCGAGACAGCGCCTACGAAGACCGGCCGTTGCCGATCGGCGACGACCAGACGATCAGCGCGCCGCACATGGTCGCGATCATGGCCGAACTGCTGGCTCTCCGGCCCGGTGACGATGTGTTAGAGATCGGCACTGGCTGTGGCTATCACGCCGCCGTCACTGCCGAACTCGTCGGCCCCTCGAACTGTTTCAGCGTCGAGTACAGCGACGACCTCGCCGCCAGAGCCCGCGAGCGACTCGACGACATCGGGTTCGAGGACGTCCGAATCCGAGTCGGTGACGGTCGTCGGGGATGGCCCGAACACGCACCGTTCGACGCGATCTACCTCACCTGCGGGGCCGCCGAGGTACCCGACCCGCTCGTCGACCAACTCCGGCCCGGCGGCTCGCTACTCGCACCCGTCGGAACGGGACGCCAGACGCTCGTCCGCGTTCACAAGCGCGAGGATGGCACACTCGAGCGAAGCGAACACGGGGCCGTTCGCTTCGTGGAGATGCGCGGATAGCGAGGTCCGCAGTCGGTGCGGATCGAACGGGCGTAGTGCACCCGAGAACTCGACGACCGACGCACCGTTTCAGCCGCGACGTTCTTCTCGATACTGCCCGACGGGAGCACAATAGTGTCCGGCGGAGACGCCATCCGCGCAAGCGCGCCATTGATTACCGTCGGAGCGATACCCCACCTATGGACCCTGCGGTACTGCGAGAGGACATGGTCGACGGACTCGAGCACGAGTCCAAAGCCGTCCTCGAGAACGACGACGTGGGCGTCGCGATGCGTGACGTCCCTCGTCACGAGTTCGTCCCGGACGATCGGACGGCCTACGCAGACCGCGACCACGAATACCTCGGAACCCGTGTTCTCTCGCCGAGCGTCGCCGCTCGAGTCGTTCAGGCACTCGATCCACGAGCGGGCGATACCGTCCTCGTCGTCGGCGTCGGCGTCGGTTACACCGCCGCCGTGATCGCCGAACTCGTCGGCGAGACGAACGTTCACGCCGTCGATATCGCCCGCCCGGTCGTCTACGAGGCCCGTGACAACCTCGCTCGAGCCGGCTACGAGGGCGTACTCGTCGACTGTCGCGACGGTGCTCGCGGACTCCCCGAGTACGCGCCGTTCGACCGCATCCTCGTCGAAGCGGCGGCGGTCGACCCACCCCAGGCGCTCGTCGACCAACTAACCGCCGACGGCCAGCTGATCTTTCCCTGCGGGACGACCCGTCAGCACCTCGAGGCCGTCTCGGCGGACGGCTCCCGAGAGCGGTACGACGCGGTCTCGTTCGATCCACTTCTGGTCGACGGCGAGCAATCGGGTGCGATCGAACGAAACCGGATGGCTCGCGAGGACGTCGAGTTCGCCCAGAAACGTGCCGAATCCCGGCGCGGCTGGGAACTCGAGTGGCTCGAGTGGGAGTGAACACGAGTGATACTGGTCCCGAAAACGGATCTCGTCGAGCGTCGCTTCCATGTCGGTCTTCGTTCGCTACTCGCCGCTGACAGTCACTCGAGTCGAACCACTGCTCGAGTCGGAATCTCCGGCCGTATCCGTACGACTGATCAAGTACGATCCAACAGCAAAATTGGGGTGGGGGGATTGGGGGGGGGGGGTGGCGACAGTCTGTCTCAGATCGCCAACTATGGGTATGGCCGCCGGGGGGTTAAGTATACTTCCGAACTGTTTAGCCATCGTTCGTAATGGGTACTAATTAATTAGAGTGCTCGTCGAACACCATCGTCACGAGCTTTCGTTCGGCCGCACGCAGGTGATAGTGGTAGGTCGGCGGGGCGATATCGAGCGCTGCGGCGAGATCCTCGCCGGTGCTCTCTCTGGGCCAATCGAAGAAGCCACTGTAGTGGGCTGCCTGCAGCGCTTCGAACTGTCGACCGGTCAACCGATCCTCGAGCTGGGCCTCGAGTCGGCGTGAGGATCGGGTCGTGGTCGTCTCACGCTTGGCGCTGAGTTCCGTCTCCGGATACCCCTCCCGGATCGCCTCGACGAGCGAGCGGGTATCGACGCGCTGGGGGATATCTAACACCAGTTCCGTCTCGCCATCGACCGCGGTCGCCGCGCGCAGGCGTGCGTCGTTCTCCCGCAGGACGTCGATGAACGCCGTCGACGTTCCTGTAATCTCGAACAGGGCACTGTCCTCGTTGTCCGAGACGACCGAGACCGTCTCGACCGACGCCCAACGTTCGACGAGCCCCACGAGTTCTTCGACCGATGGCTCCGAGAGGCTCACGAAGAAGACGACCGTCTCCTCGTCTCTGTCGATCAATCCCTCGAGGGTGACGGGGCCGTCGACGTTCGCCGACAGCCGATTGAGCAGGAGCCGCGAATCGCTGCAGGTAAACTCGAGTTCGAGACGATTGTCGGTCAGGAGGGCACGGGTCCGTTCGACGGATTTGATCGCGTGACCGATCGTTTCGCCGAGTTCCGCGAGGACGTCACGTTCGCTCTCGTTGATCGCATCCGCCTGTGCGGCGTGGACGACGAGCGCGCCGTAGCTTCGTTCACCGTCGATCAGTGGCACGGTAAGGACGGTCTGAAAGCCGTACGTGAGTGCCTCTTTCCGCCGGCTCTCCCACCCCCCGTCGTCGAGAACGTTGCGAACGATCCGAACCGAACCGGCATCGATCGCGTCCCGAATCAGCGTCACTTCGGGTGCGTTCGTGCCGTCGTCTCGAATCCGATCGATGTACGTCGCGTCGACGCCTGCCCAGTTCGACGGCGCTGGCGGCTCCGTGTCCGTCGACGCCATCCACGCGAACAGGTACCGGTCCGTATCGGTGAGCCGTTCACAGACTGCGGACTCGATCTCCTGGCGCGTCGACGCCTGTGCGACCGCCCGATTGATCTTGCGGACGATCTCGTTGGTGTGGTTCAACCGCGTCGGCTCTGTTGAAATCCTTAGTAAGTTACAGGTTCAGTCGGTAGTTTGAGTAGAT
>JAOPKB010000008.1 GCA_025517485.1 Natronoglomus mannanivorans
GGCCGTCGAACGAGTCTACCATCGGAACCCGCTACCATGGTACGGTTTTGCACCAATCGATTACTCTAAGGACGGGAGAGCAGCGTCCCTCGAGTGACGTTCCCGTTGTCCCGTCTGAAGTTCGAAGCCGTCGACCAGCTACCGGGAAACAGCGAGTGGTTTCACGTACTGTGGCGTCGAATGATCACTCGTGTTCGAGACGATCCTCATTCCGACCGACGGCAGCGAGTACGCCGAGTCCGCCGCCGAGACTGGTTTCGAGCTCGCGAGCCACCACGACGCGACCGTTCACGTTATCTGTGTCGCCGAAACTGGACCACTGAGCGATATTCGGTTGCCAGGCGATTCCACGAACGCAAAAGAGGCAATCCACGGACAGGCCGAACGATTCGTCTCACGAATCGCCGAGCGCGCTCAGGCGTACGATCTCGAGGTGACGACGGTCGTTCGTGAGGGGCCACCGGAGACGGAGATCCTCGAGTACGGTGAAGAGATCGGCGCAGATCTGATCGTGATGGGAACGCGAGGCCGTGGTGGAATCCACCGGATGGCAGTCGGGAGCGTCGCCGATCACGTGATTCGGTTCGGTGATATTCAGGTGTTGATCGCGAAGCACCGGTCCGAAGAGCAGTGACAGAGACTGCCGATTGGAGTCAGTTGGCATCGTCCTCGCCAGCCGGTCCGTGGTCGCTCTACCAGCGACGGTAACTGGCGACACGACTCAGTCGCTAGTCGAGATCTGATTGATCGCCTTCGTCCGTTGGCCGATCGACCAGCCGATCAGGGCCAGGCCGACGTAGACGCCGAGTGCAGGGAGAACGTGCGCCTCGAGGACGGCCTCGAACGTGAATCCGAGCGTATCGAGAAACAGACTGAGCAACAGCGAGACGAGAAAGACGGCGGTGCCGATATCCCCGGAACGCATACTCGGAATCGGTCCGGGTTCCGAGAAAAGACGGCCGAGAACGTAGAAAACGAGCGCGAAAGTAGCCCATCCAGCGAACAGGAAAAGCGATGTGGTGAACAGATCGTCGGGAAAGAATCTGGGGACGAAGCGGGCGTGAAAGACGATCGTCGAGAGTAAGGCACTCCCGAGCAGGAGGGACAACAGCCACGGAGACCGGGACGAAACCATCGATATCTCGACGATTCTTCGCGAACGGTTAAATCAATTATGTGCGTGCCTCCACGAGAGGAGCGATTATTTCGACCTCGAGGAACGGTGAGGTATAAAGAGTGAGATTATTGTGTGAATCGCACGCGCGTATTGGACGGCAATACGTAAACCTGTCGGTCTCCTCTCCTCGGATGTGAGCTCGTCCCACGGAGCCGCCACGGACCAGACAGTCGAAGTCGAGTTCCTGGTCGACGATCAACAGTACCCGTTGGCCGCGCTTTCGGCGGAAACGGGCTGTAAAGCGGAACTCCTGCAGATACTTCCACGGAGCGACGACGCCTACACGGTCTTCCAACGGATTACCGGTGCCTCCTCGGACGAAATCCTCGAGTTCGCTCGCGGCTACGATGGATACGACGCGCGAGTGGTCAGTGAGAGCGACGACAGTCTGATCGTCGAATTTCGGATCAGCGGGTCAGGGGAGTTTTTCGTCGTTAGCTTGACTGACGCGGGTGCCATTCCGACGGAACTGGGGAGTGAAGACGGCGTCGCCCACATCGTTGCCGAGATCCCAGCAGGATACTCTGCGAGTACGGTTATCGACCGATTTCAAGATGCGTATCCGTCGATGGAAATGGTTGCTCGCCGACAGAACGACCGTTCCATGCCGCAGTTTCAGTGCCACGAGCTTCGGGAGATGACCGTACATATGCTCACGACCCGTCAACACGAGGTTCTCATGTTGGCCTATATGCGAGGATACTACGACTGGCCACGCAAGAAATCCGGCGAAGAACTCGCGGACGAACTCGACGTCACGCCGTCGACGTTCTTCCAGCATCTGCGGACCGCCGAACGCAAACTCCTCTCGTTGCTATTCAGAACGTAAACGAGTGCCTACTCACCAGCGATCGGTCCCTCCCCAGTGGAGTCGGTGTCACTATCGACGAACGTCGAGTTCGTCGAAAAGGGTACAGCGACAGCGGATCGCGTTCACGAGTCGGAACACGACGTCGGGTGAGAGATTCGACTCGAGCCATCGACAAATAGACAGCCTACCGATCGAAAGTGTGGGACTGGGCTGTGTTCGACGCGAGTGAGCGGGAAGGCGGTCACACTGGCCGCGTCAACCGAGGCACCCCCGCTCAAGAGTGAAAGCGCACCCCTGATCCAGAGTGTATCGTCGCTACTGATTCCCGGAGTATGCTGGTCGAACGATGGCTGTAGATCGGTGTCCGAACAGCTTCGTTGGGCGGTGATCGACAGAAAACGGAACGCGGTCGATACTCGGGGGACCGGCTACTCGAGCAACGGCGTATTGCAAACAGGTGGCTTTTGGCCGTGTGCTCGCTGTATTCGATATGGGATACGGTGAGCTCGTCGACCGGTTCACCGACGACATCGAACTGCGAGTGACGGCGTTCCCCGACGGGAGCGTCGACACCTACTACAGTGTGTTCGACGAGCACGGCGAGCGAATTACCGACCGTAAAACCTTCGGCGAATGCATCGCCTGCGACGATCTCACGTCGATTCCGATCGAACGCGATTCGCGGGAACCGGGTGGTCAGGCGACCAATATGGCCGTTCAGGCCCACGCACTCGGCGGAGAGAAGACGGTCGTCGGTCACCTCGACGATCCGGTGTTCGACGGACTTCCGTTCGAAACGCTGTCGATGGGAGAACCGGCACGAATCGATGTCTACCCGTTCGACGACGACGATCTCGTCATCTCTCGGACGTCGTCCGACCTCGACAGCTGGTCGCTGGCCGATCTTCGGGCCGCACGGTCCCCATCGTGGGACCTGCTATCGGCCGACGTCGTCTGCTGTGGGAACTGGGCGTCGCTCGAAGGGGTGACGGCTGCGCTCGCCGAACTTGCCGAACTCGCAGGCGAGGCGGACGAGACAGACGAAACGGGCGAAACGGGCGGGGCGAGCGAAGGAGGAACGTTCGTTCTCGATCCAGGACCAGTGAAAAACCGACCTCGAGTAGCCGTCTCGGAACTGCTCACGACACTCGGCGAACTCGAGTCGGCGTTCGACGTCGTCTACAGCGTCAGCCCCGCAGAATTCGAGTACACCGTCGAAGCTGCCGGTATCGAGGCGGAGACCGACCGCGAACGACTCGCCGGGGTGCGGGAGGTAACCGGAATCTCGGGTGTCGTCCTGCATGCGTCCGAGAGGGCGATCGTTGCGACAGCCGAAGACAACACTGACACTGAGACGGAGACGGAGACAGAACTGGAAAGAGAGATGGAATCCGAGCGACAGTCGGGATCCGAGTACGAGCGCGAACGCGAACACGAGCGTGAGCGTGAGCTCGATCCTGTGAACGTGATCACCGTTCCCAACATCGAGGTCGAGAGAACGCGACGACGAACGGGCGCCGGTGATCGGTTCAGTGCCCGCATCGCGATAGCACGAGCGCGCGGGTGGAACTGGGAAGCGGCGCTAGCGCTCGGCAATCTCTGTGCGGCCTACTACGTCGAGACGGCCGAGACCGGTGATCGATTTGCCCTCTTGTCGTATCTGGACCGACGGTCGACCAACTGAACTCGACTGAGCGACCGTGAGCCCACACCGGTATCGACCGCCTGTCCAACGCTGAGGACGGTGTCACTTCGAGTCACATGTGACCGGACTGATCCTCGTTCGTTCTCGTATCGAAGTCCCAGACGTGTCGGTCGAACCAGTGTATCAATTGTGAGGTAATTAACACGCTCGAGGCCGGTACGCCGTGCGAACAGCGTGTACGAGATGGATAACAAATAGTCGCTCAGGTGCTTTGTACGTGTGGTTGAAATATGGAGGATCTGACCGGGTTTCAGCGAGACCTGCTGTACGTCATCGCAGGTGCCGACCAACCGTCTGGCCAATCAGTGAAAGAAGAAGCCGAGAACTACTACGATTCCGATATCAATCACGGTCGACTCTATCCGAATCTCGACACCTTGGTCAACAAGGAACTCGTCGAGAAAGGGCAACTCGACCGACGGACCAACTACTACGCGATCACGGACGCCGGCGAAGCACGCATTCACGAGCGACGTGAGTGGGAGTCCCAGTACGTCGACTTCTAAGAGAGTCGACCAAGGGCGCGCGGCTCGTCGAACACAGTGAACCGACAACCGGTCGAGTTGTTGGGCAACCGTGATTCGTGCTAGCAACCCTTATTCTCGTCACAGACGTATCCCGTCTGGAGCCAAAGCATGTCGTCTTCACGTCTACCTCGTTCGATCACGCTCTCGGTTCCGCCCGCCGAACAGTGGACGCTCCACCACGTGCTCTGTCACCGGATCGAACGGGCCTCGCGGGGAAAAGTCGGAATCGGAGGCGACCCGCCACCGCTCGAGCTCTGCGAGGCGTTCGAAACACTCGAGGCCGGCGACACTCGTTTTACCGCAGTGCAACTCGAAGCGATACAGGACGTACTCGCCGAGTATCACCACTGTACCGACTGGTGGGAAGTCGACCGCACTCGGATCGAACGACTCCTCCACCATGTCTCGTCGGGACTCGAGGCGGTGCGCACGGATCCAGAATCCACTCGGTGAGAGAACAGAGGGAGTAGGGAGCCCTTACACGGGAAAACGGATCGCCGACCGATCTATCGGGACAGTGAGAGTGTCGACAACCGTAGCGGGTTGTCCGGTCACTACACCGAACCTCGCTGCCCCGTGGTGACTGGAGACGATAGACGACCAGTTCTCGAGACCGCACGATCGCGGTCTGGCGGCGAACGATCCCGGTCGATTGGCCGATCGCAGTTCAGCAAACGATCGACACGCTGACTCGGATCGACGATTTCCGATGTACGTTTCCGACAGAGAACTGGCGTCACGCGACCCCATCGTCGACGGGGATAAGAACGCGAGCGATGGACGAAACCGAGCGGGTGAGAGACGACGGAACGCGACGACAAAACGGCGAGGGCGCTACTCCTCGAGCAACCGTCGCGAAGAGTTCGCCGCGACGAGGAGCGCACTCACGGCGACCGCGGCGGTCGCGAACAGGGGGTTCAGTAGTCCCACGAGCGCGATCGGGATCGCGATGACGTTGTAGACCAGAGCCAGTCTGGTATTCTGCTCGACGCGGCGCCGAGCCGCACTGGCCAGATCGAACGCCGTCTCGACGGCCTCGAGGTCGTCGTCGGCGATCGCGATATCGGCGGCGTCGGACGCCAGTGCGGTGCCGCTCCCGAGCGAGATGCCGAGGTCTGCCTCGGCGATCGCGGGTGCGTCGTTCGTTCCGTCACCGACCATCGTCACCTGATTGTCGGCTCGCAGCCGACGAATCGTCGCCGTTTTCCCGGCCGGCGGGACGCCCGCGAACACGTGTTCGACGGCGGCCTGGCGGCTGAAGAAGTCGGTCGCCTCCTCGTCGTCACCGGTCAGGACGATTACGTCGATACCGCGATCGTGGAGTCGTGTGACGGTCTCCTCCCATCCCTCGCGCGGTTCGTCTCCGACGACGATGACTCCCTCGGCGTGGCCGTCACGACCGACGACGATCGGTAATCGACCGAAACCGCGAGCCTCGAGGACCCGTGTTTGGATCGAGTCGTCGATCGACCAGCCCCGTTCGGCGAAGAGATCGGGGTGGCCGACGAGGATTCGCTCCCCGTCGACGGTGCCTTCGACGCCGTTCGAGTGACTCTCGAAGTCGGTGAGTCGATCCGACTCCTGTGTCTGGCTCTGCACTCGAGACGAATCGGCTCCACCGATCGTCCCTCCATCCCCAGTCGCTCGAATCGTGTCGTCGTCGGGTTCCGCCCGCGTCGCTGGTCTGCCGAACGCGGAGACGATCGCGTCGGCAGCAGGGTGTGACGCCCGACGCTCGAGGACCCCCGCAGCGGCGAGCAAATCGTCGGGGCCATCGGCCTCGAGGACGTCCATCTGTCCCCGCGTCAGGGTTCCGGTCTTGTCGAAGACGACGACGTCGATATCCCGGAGGCGTTCGAAGACGGTCTCGTCGAAGACGACGATCCCGCGTTCCATCGCGGCCTCGATACTCGTCGCGATCGACAGCGGCGTCGCGAAGCCGAGCGCCCACGGGCAGGCGACGACGAGGACGGCAAGCGACGCCAGCACGGAGCCAGTGAGACCAGTGCCAAGCGCGAACGCGATCACACCGACGAGGGCAGCACCAGCGACGATGACCGGTGTGACCGTCCCGGCGAGCCGATCGGCGCGTCGCTGAATCCCGTGATCTGCACTCTGGAGGTTCCAGACGGTCGTCGTGAGCCGGTCGATACTGCTCGAGGTTCGATCGCCGACTCGCACGACGGCCGCGTCGGCCGTGACGACCGAGCCGCCGACGACGTCGTCACCCGCACGCTTGGAGACCGGGAGGGACTCTCCCGTCACGACCGCCTCGTCGACCGTACAGCCGCCGTCCGCGAGGACGCCGTCGACCGGAATCCGTTCGCCCTGCCGGACGAGGACGCGATCACCGGACTCGAGGTCGCCGACGTCGACGTCGGTCGTCGTCCCGTCCGCGTCGTAGCGTCTCGCGCTGTCGACCTGGGAGATCGTGAGTTCCGTGAGTCGGTCCATCGCGCGCTGTTTGATCGACGATTCGTAGAAGATTGCGCCCATCACGAGGGCGGCGATCACGAGTACCAGGTCGTAGTAGATGTCGCCGTAACCGACGACGATGGCGACCGTGCTGTAGAGGTAGGCGCTGACGATCGTGATCGCGGCGAGGAGATTCGTGTTCGGTCGCCGCATCTTCAGACTGACGTACGCGCCCCGCAACAGGGGCATCCCGGTGAAGTAGAGGACGATTCCCGTCAGGACGAAGTACACGCGCATGAACAGCAGGCCACCGCCGTCGACGAACGATCCCTCGAAGTGCTGTAACGGACCGCCGCTGTACAGCGCCGCGAGGTGGGATGGATACAGCAAGGCGACGTACGGAACCATCAGGAACGCCCCGAAGACGACGCCAAGAATGTACCGTGCGTCCATCATGTCGTCGGATCTTCGTTTGCGAAGTCCGGACATCTCTCGCGATCGACGTGTCGTTCCCGTCGATGTCGTCGCATTTCCATCGGCCTCGGCACCGACGGCGTCGTCGCGGAGATACGCGGTGTAGCCGACCGTACTCAACGCGTCCCGAAGGTCGGACTTCGAGAGTCGATTTCCGTCGTAGTCGACCCGGATCGACTCGGTGACGTAACTCGCCTCCGCGGCGGTGACGCCGTCCTGATCGGTGGCGATCGACTCGAGGAACATCTCACACGTCGCAGAGTGCATGCCATCGATCCGGAGGAACGTTCGAGTGGGTGTGACTGTGTGCCCGTCCCCGTTTTCACCTTCGTCTCGGTTCTGATCCTGGTCCTGTACCTGATCCAGGTCTTGATGCTGATCCTGGTCCTGTGGCCGCGCTTGCTCTCGAACTCGCTCTTCGTGCGTGCTCTCGGACTCGTCCCCGCTCTCGTCCTCGCTTACAGACGCGGACTCGAGACCATCGTCTCGACTGTCGGCGGAAGCAGAATTGAAATTCGAATCGGAATCGGAATCGGAATCAAGACCAAGACCAGGTCCGGACTCAGAATCAAGACCGGACTCGGAATCGGAACTACTACGAACGTCGATACGTCTCTCGCTCTCGACCGGATCGGGAACGGCCGGTGGTTCGAATTCACCGTCCCCGAGCGTGGCCTGAACGTCTCGACAACCGCTCGAGCAGAACAGCTTCGGTTCGGTGTCGTCGGCTGAACGAGAGTCGTCTTCGACTGGATCTGAACGACCGGAGAGTTCCCGTCCACAGAAATCACACCGCTCAGTGGTCGGGTTCGACTGACTCGAGTTATCGGCCACGACCGACCCCCCGTACCGACTGAAAAACCCACCAGGTTAGCACCGGACCAGCGTCCCCGATCGATTGCAGTCTCATTGACAGGGGTACGTACTCGAGTGCAATAAACGAGGCTTTCTGGTCTGTCCGATCGGTCCGGTCGGTCTGGTCTCTTTGGTCTCTCCGGGCAGACCTCGAGACTCCGTCACAGCAGTCGGTCGTCTCGCCGCCAAGCGAGCTAGTTCCAGACTCCGTGGGCAGACCCAAATCGCTACTCGAAGCCTCGAGACGGCTCGTCCTGGTTCTGTTGGTGTTGCTGCGTGGTACGCCCCAATGGAATGCCACCTAAGAGTGCTGCAACAACTAACAGTGACGCCGCTAGAACGACGAAATCACCGCTGGGATCGTAGTTTGCCAGCCTTGCCCCTGTCGAAACGACGAAGACAGTAACGTAGAAGGCGAGGATAGCGAGAACGATGAGGACGGCGAACGTGACGACGGTCTGAACGAGCCCGCGGAGGATTCTGGCAACGGACATATTTCGTTCGGTGAGAGAGTCAGTTTCAACATAAATATCGAGGATTCAGTGCCGAATCAGGAGGCGAAAGAACACTCACGACGACCGGCAAGAGTGGTGATGAGTGAAAGGGGAAGCGATCAAGCGGGTGGGAGTCTAACTGCGGACAGCCAGAACCGCTTGAACGAATCGATGAGTTCGTCGAACGAGTCTGGGTCGTCCGGTTTTCTGAGATAGGCGTTGGCGTGTAGGTTGTACGACCGTAACAGGTCTGTTTCCGCATCCGAACTCGTGAGAACGATGACGGGAATCTGGCTCAGTTTCGGTTCCGATTTGAGTTCAGAGAGGACATCGTAGCCACTGGGTCGGGACTCTGGAAGCTGTGGATCGAGAACGACGAGATTCGGGCGAGGAGCAGTGTCGTGTTCGCCGCGTTGATACACGTAGTCTAGTGCGTCGTTCCCACTCGAAGTGACGTAGACCTGATTGACAGACTCGCTGTCAGCGAAGGAGTCGCGAAATAGCTGTGCGTCATCAGGGTCGGATTCGACGACTAATATATTTACATTTCGCTGGCGAGGTACGGCCATTGAATAGTACTAGAGTAGGACATCGTGGGGATAAGCGTGGTCACTAAAGTATTTGGGTGGCGTGAGCGAGCGAGGAGGCTAGTATACTGTGATTAATTCCCAGTTGGGGAGAGTCCCTTTCTCTGAATTTCTCTGAAGGGACGTGACGAGATGTGGATGAACAACAGGCGAGACCGGCAGAAATATTTGATTAAGTTTCAGTCGTTCTCTCCCATCACGCGATCGGCAGTTCGATGGGCATGCGTGTAGCCAGGCTCGAGAATGGTAGTGAAGAAGATGAGAGGAGATGGGTGGGCAGATGGGAAGGGATGAGGGGAGGGTAACGAAGGTGAGAAAAAAGAACCACAGGAAGTCGGAGAAGAGGGAACACACACACCCCTCGTCCAGAGTGTATTGCTACGAAGGTGGGGAGGGTTCCAGTCGAAACGGGGGTTTAGAGCCACCGAGAAAATCCATATTTTGGATCCACAGGGCCTGAAACAGCGAAGAAAACCAGAAAGAAGAGAAAAAGCCACAGGGGAGTGACGGGACATCGTAGGTGTAGTTCGGCAGGAAGCTGACGAATGCCGCCTTCGTCTCCTCTATTATTTCGAATGCACTTGGAGGACTTTTGGTCTGCAGCTATTATAAAACCACTAGATTAGTGCTGAGTAGTTGAGGATTATTTGTATGGATGTTTACATTAGAAGAGTGTCTATAAGAGTGTCTATAACTAGAAGAATATCTAGGGAGAAAGGAGGAGAGAACATCTAGAAATGTCTGAGACGTGACGGCATTTACTCTCTGGGGTGACTCTATGTGGTCACCGTCAAAACCACCTAAACGGTGTCTCGAGGCTTTCTCTACTGGTGTGTCACCTCCCAGCTATCTGCCCCTTCTCATCTCTATCGTTTCTGTTCTCTTCAGTAACTGGTCCTCTCCTCGACCCATCGCCAGCTCTCTCCCCCGCCCCCTCTCTCGCAGCAATACACTCTGGACGAGGGGTGTGTGTGCCCCAACCCAAATCTGTGGCTCGATCCAAATATGGGGCGGCCACGTCGACTATACTCGGGTGATACATCATCGATGCTATTACACTCTGGATGAGGGGTGTGGGTCCTCGAACAGTGGTCGTCTCCTGCAACGACTACCGGTGGTGAATGCGACATCAGGGAACGGAAGAAAACGACGAGGAGTGAAGGGATCGATGGAAACGATCAGAACTACCACAATCGACGATGGAAGCTCCTGTTTCACTATCGAACGAATACCTGCCGCTCGCTCGACCACCGCTTCCTACCGTTCGGGATTCGACGTCGTAACGGCGTGATGAACGTCGATATTCACACCCGCTGTGAACGGCGGGATGCTTTCCTCGAAAACGGTGTAGTCCGGTCGAAGGAAACTGGCCGACGGTGGCGTCGTTGTACTCTTGACGAGGGGTGTCCGCCGATTGTTTCCCGTCTCATCGTTTCGACAGTTACACTTTGGACGAGGGGTGCCCGTCATCGGCCTCCTAGTGCTTTCGTTTACGCACTTTCACTTTGGATGAGGGGTGTGAGTAGGGTTTGCACGTTCGTCGATCGGATTCTCAGCACACTCGTTCTTTCAGGACACAAGAGACGACTCCACACGACCACCAATACACTTTGTTCGCGGTCGATACTACATTGATATGATATCGTCTCTCTGCCGGTTCTGTACACTCTTCCCGGCTGAAATACACTCTGGTTGAGGAAGAACAAACATAAGTACTGGTAGCGTGTTGTTGGCGTATACATGGCCGACGAGTCGACCCAACTCTCCGATTTCGACGAACGACTCGAGGATCCCTCGGAGGATCCGTTGTTCAACTTCGACGAGGATACGTCACACGGTCATATTTTCACGCGCAAGGAGTTGCTCAAAGTCGGCCACGTCCCGGAGAGTACGCGGATCGTCGGCCGCGACGAGGAGATCGAAGCCGTCGCGACGGAACTTCGCCCGATCGTTCAACAGCAACCGCCGAACAACACGATGATCTACGGGAAGACGGGAACCGGTAAATCACTCGTCGCCCAGCACGTAACCGAACGTGCCCGCAGAGCAGCCGAAGCGCAGGGTGTCGCCGTCGGAACGGTGTACGTCGACTGCGCACAGCACAACACCCAGACTCGCGTCGCACGATCGATCACGCGATCTCTCAACGAAAGCGCGAACACCGGATTCGATATCCCCCGCTCCGGTATCGGCAGCGGAGAGTACTACGACTATCTCTGGGAGATCCTCGACGAGGTGTACGACGCGGTTATCATCGTTCTCGACGAGGTCGATCGTCTCGAGGACGACGACGTTCTCATGCAACTTTCACGTGCGCGCGAGTCCGGGAAGGCCGATTGCCACCTCGGGATCATCGCGATCAGTAACAAGATCGAGTATCGGGACGAGCTCAACGAGCGGGTCAAAAGCAGCCTTCGCGAGGAGGAGTTCGTCTTCCAGCCTTACGACGCAAACCAATTGCGCGAGATTATGAACCATCGTCGGGACGCGTTCCGCGACGACGTGCTCACCGAGGACGTTATCCCGCTCACTGCAGCGTTCGCAGCACAGGAACACGGTGACGCACGGAAGGCGATCGAGATCCTTCGCCACGCCGGCGAACTCGCCGAACGACAGGGAGTCGATCTGGTTCAGGAGAAACACGTGCGTGACGCCCAGGAGTGGGCTGAAATCGACCGATTCGAAGAACTGCTTCGTGGATCGACGACCCAGGTCAAGTTCATCCTGTACTCGCTGGCGATGCTCACCGAGGAACACGCCGAAGAGGAGTTCTCGACCAGCCAGATTTACGAACGGTACAAACGGACCACCGAACGACTCGAGGCGAGCGTTCTCAGCGAACATCGGGTGTACGAGTTGCTCAAAGAACAGGCCTTCCTCGGTGTCGTCGAGTCGACGCGAACCGGTGGCGGACGTGGACAGGGAAGCTATCTCGAACACCGACTCGTCCAGGACACCGATATCGTGTTGAAGTCCGTCCTCCGCGATAGCCGACTCGATAATTTGACGTAGAACCTCACACCCTGTTTCCACTCCTTCTTCGACGATTTCTTCGATCGGTCTACACCATTTCTGTCGGTTTACCTGCAGTCACTCGACCGTCGCTACGGCGAGACACTCGACGACGACGGACGAGAGTTCGTCGAATTCGCCGTCGACGGTGCCGAACGGATGCGAACGATGATCGACGGCCTACTGGAGTACTCTCGTGTCGAGACACAGGGAGCGCCTCTCGAGCCGGTCGACCTGAATCGGATCCTCGAGGACGTCCTCGAAGACTTACAGCTGAAGATCGACGATTCGGCCGCCGAGATCGAAGCCGAGTCACTGCCCCGTGTTCGGGGTGACAGCGATCAGTTACGGCAGGTCTTTCAGAATCTCCTCTCCAACGCGATCGAGTATCGCGGCGACGACCCGCCTCGAATCACGATCGAGGCCGAACGGGATGGTTCGAGCTGGGTGGTGTCCGTCCACGACGAGGGGATCGGCATCGAGCACGACGACGCCGAGCGGATCTTCGAGGTCTTCCAGCGGTTGCACACCGCCGACGAACATCCGGGAACCGGGATCGGACTCGCGCTCGTCCGTCGAATCGTCGAGCGCCACGGTGGACGCGTCTGGGTCGACTCCGAGCCGGGCGATGGATCGACATTTTTGTTCACGTTGCCGGCTGTCGCGCAGTGATCGCGCGCCGTGTTTCACCCAACCGAGAGGTCGTCTTCCGACACCACTCTGTCTGCCGTTCGGAATCGAAAGTAACGGATCTCGAGACGGCTGCAGTCTGTCCGTCCCGGTGTAACCGTTGGAGTTCCACCTCGTACTGCTCCTCCCGACAGGTGACATCTGTGATTCACTGTTCGGCTGAGGAGCGCCCGCTCGATTCCGGCGGTCAAAGCAGATATTTTGTGATACGATCTGTCCGGTTATCGGTCTCTGATCAGTCTCATATCTCCAGAATCTCGTAGAAGTACCAGATTTATATTATACCTCTATATCAAAGTATTCTCCCTCCTACTCCTGTTCTCAAATCTAACACCATCTCGATACGTTTGTCTCATCTCTTCTGACGTACAACAGTGGCCCTTTCCTGTACAATAGCTAAAATAGGTGCCTATTTTCTATTGCCACGACATATTTCTTTTTTCTCACCTCTTTGCCCCTCCACCACTCGAGTAGGGTTCCTGTCCCAAGAATAACTCACCATTCATCGATTAATGTGGGAACCTCTGCACCAACTGTCTCAATATGTGTCTCTTTCACATTCTCATACAGACATATCATCATACGTGGTGTCTTTGAATAGTACTTGACTGCTGTTATGTATGTGCACTATTCGATGTTCGACGTTCGAAGTACTGCAGACGTCGGTAACCAGTACGTAGTGCAACTCTCCGATCGGATGTCTCGGTGCATTGTTCGCTCCACCGTCTCCGACCGTAACACATGTACAGCTGTTACAGGCGAACGACTGTCGAATCCGCCCGTTCGTTCATTGTAACAAGTGTATGTTTGTTACAGATTCTGTGACTGTCGGCACTGACAGCCTTCGTTCTCGATCAGTTCGTCGATAGTGTGCTGGCGATGGCAGTGAAGGCAGGTCACCGACACGTCGACGAGAACGTCGAACTCCTCGAGTGCGAGCGCATCGTGATCGACCAACTGGGAGAGCGTATCGACCGTCACCGTCTCGGTACGGTTCTCGAGGGCGAAAATCCGCTCTTTGCCAGTCTGGCGTCTACTCTCGGCGGTCTGGGTCTTCTTGGTGTACTCCGTTCCCAGACACTCGTTTAAGTGCCGATAGATCGACTGGTAGGAGACGAAGTCGTCGGTCAGCGACTCGACGTCGATCCCCTGGCGTTCGAGTCGTTTCCGGGTCTGTGTCTCCATTCCGCGACTCACGTCGTCGTCGGTCAGCAGACGGTGGACGTTCTCGATTTCTCCGTCGAGAGGACTGTACCCGTTACGTCGGAGTTCGGTACGCAGTAAATCCTGATTGAAGTAGTCGGCAATATCGCGGAGGCTCTCCTTGGCGTCGTCAGCGGTCCACCACTCGATTAGCTGCTGGTTCGATACCGCGAGTTCGTACGCGTCGATCATTCTTCCGACTTTACATCCACACGACTCCGTAGCTCTCTGCTGTCGTTCCATGAATAGAGTGTGGACAGAGCGAGGGTAAAAACATTGTTTTTCCCCTCTCCAACCAGTCTGAATATTTCGATTCTCTCCCGTTCACCAGTAGGAAACAGGATTGGTACCGGTTGACTTGCAGTATGTTTTCTGTTACCATGGCTACACTCGGCTCGAGTCGACTGCTTTGGGTCGAAACCAGTCGACTACACACTTCCGATGGGGGAAACTGGCCTTCAGAAGGACCACTTTCGAGACATCCGTCCACAATTCGCTCCTCGAGACACGATCGACTGGACGAAACCGAGACTCCAGCAGTCGTCCTCACGTGGCGAGGACCGATCTGGTGGCTCTCGCCGTGAGGGACACGCTGTAAAAACCGTTTACTCTGGGTAAACGGAGACACGTCTCGGGTTCTGTGACGGTACGTTCGATGTGGTACGTTCTATCGTGTAATCTGTTTTCGCGCTCGTTCCATCGTCGTTTGAATCGCCACTCACTCCTCCCGTCGAACGGACGAGCGATAGAGGCCGTTTTACCAGAGAAAACACAGTCGGTTTCCGGATAGCGACCCGCGAACCTGGTTCCGCCGGTCGGGAGGGAGTGCCAGTCGCCCTCGTCGATCCTCTCTCGCCCGTTTCACTCCCTCTGGTGGTCAGTTTCGCTGTTTACGATGGCTGGGAGAACACTTGCCTCAGTTCCTGATCAAAGTATAAGTATCCGAGGGCGTGACTGGGTAGTAGATGGTCGATATAGGCATCGTCGGATTAGATACCAGTCACGCCGAGGCGTTCGCCGACACGCTGGCTGGACACCCGTCCGCGGAGCTCACTGCGGTATGGGATGGGGGAGCCGTTCGAAGCGAATCGTACACACAGAACTACTGCGACACTCACGGAGTGACCCGGTACGACGACCCGCTCGAGTTAGCCGAGCACGTCGACGCCGTCATGGTCCTCACCGTCGACTGGGACACGCATCGCGAACTCGCCGTTCCGTTCCTCGAACGTGGGGTACCGACGATGATCGACAAACCGATCGCCGGGAATCTCGCGGATATCCGAGCCCTCGAGGCGGCCGCCGATGGGACGCCGTTCTTCGGGGGATCGGCAGTACCGTACCACTCCGCGGTCCGGACGACCGAAATCGAGTCCGACGACCGGACGCTGTACTGTGTCGGCTACAACGACCCGTTCTACTACGGCGTCCACCTCGTCGATACCGTCTGTCGAATCGTCGACTCTCCGTGGGCGTGCGTTTCGCCGGCCGACGATCCCGGTCAGACCGTCAACGTGGTCTTCACCGATGGCACGTACGCGACCCTTCGACTCGACAGCCCGGGCGACGAAGACCGGTTCTCGTTTCTCAGTCTCGGCAATCGAACGACTGCCGTCGACGTCGGCAGCAGTCCAGCCGACATGACCGACATGTACCGGGCGTACATCGATACGTTCCTCGACGTCGTCGCCGGAGAGATCGACCCGAGCGAGCGCGTGTTCGACGCCGCGACACTCCTCCTCGGCGTCGTCGCCGCCCTCGAGCACGACCGGCCGATCACGCCGGAGTGTCGGGTCCTCTCGGAGTACGCCGTCGACGGGCAGGAGTTTCTCGAGGCGTACCGCCCGTACTACTGAGCTGTGTTCGCTCTCAGTTCGTCTCGCGTTGGGGTCGCTCTCAGTTCTCCGCTCTCTCAATTTCGTCCGCTTCGAAAGTGAGTCGGGTTACTCGTCGTTGTCGTCTTCTTCGTCTGTATCGTCGTCTCCCTCGCCGTTTTCATCCTCACCGTTTTCGTCGTCACCGTCTCCATCTTCGCCACCGTTCTCCTCGTCCGCTTCAGCCTCGTCGTCGCCCGTCGCACCCTCGAGCGTGATCGTCACCTCCTCGTCTTCGTCCTCGACGGTCACCGTCTCCTCGACGGGTTCGAACTCGTCTGCGAGACTCTCGACGGTGATGACGTACTCGCCGCCTTCGACGGTGAGTCCCTCGACGCCGTCCTGGACGATCCGTCCATCTTCGATGTCCTCGCTGAACTGGTAGGTGATCGCTCGGTGTTGGGGGTCGATCTCGAGCGCCACGTTCGAGGAGACCGGTTCGCCGTCTTCGTTCTCGAGGAGGATCGACAGCGTCGGGTCGCCGTTCGCGTCGTCGGCCTCGTCTTCAGCGTCAGTGTCGTCGTCTTCCTCTCCATCGTCGTCGCCGTTCTCGTCCGCTGTTTCGTTCTCGTCATCGGCGCCGTTTCCGTTCTCGTCTCCGTTCCCGGTGTCGTCTTCGTCGTCGTCGCCGTTCCCCGGACCGCTGTCGGTACAGCCCGCAAGCGCCAGGCTGAGCACTGTCGTCGCTCCGATACCGAACCGTCGGCGTGATAACTCTCGGTCTTCCATAGACGACGCTTTCCGTACCGAGATATAAATCCAGCGAAGCGATCGTCCCGCAGTCTTGCGTTTTTCTAGAAACCGAACACCATCTCCCTTCTGTGACTGTCGACCTGAGCGGTCGCGCCCGTGCTCGAGCGACCACCAGTACGCTACCGCCGATTCGGGACACTCATCGCACAAGCTATAAGTCCGCCGTCGGTCATTGGCATCTCATCGCATGATCGATTGCCACTTTCACGTCTGGACGCAGGACGTTTCGACACCGGAACGGCGGGCCGAACGCGCCGAACAGTTCCGCCAGGAGGCGGACGTCCTCGGAATCGACCGAACCTGTCTCATCGGCGAACTCGGGGAGAGCGTCGAGGAGTGTCGCGAGCACAACAGGGACGTCGCCGCGTTCACCGACGAACACCCGGATCTCTTCTACGGCTGGGCGCGGGCCCACCCCGGGTGGGGAGACGACGCCGTCGAGGAGTTCAGACGGGCCGTCGAGGAGGACGGACTCGTCGGATTCAAACACCACTTCATCGGGACGGAGGTCAACATCACCGATCCCGAGTTCGAGCCAATCGCCGAGGCGGCCGTCGACATGGACGTCCCGATCATCGCCCACGTGATGCAAAACGAGGAACCGTACCCGACCGAGCGTCCGAGCGAGGCGCGCTCGGAGGACGTGGTCGAACTCGCGAGCCGGTACCCCGACCTGAAACTGATCTCGGCGCACATCAGCGCCGGCGGCAACTGGGAGCACCGCATCAGGAACATCGCCGACCACGACAACGTCTATCTCGACTTGAGCGGGAGCAACTGCGAGGTCGGCCAGATCGAACTCGCCGCCGAAACCCTCGGCGTCGACCGACTCCTCTTCGGGACCGACACCTGGCTCTCGGTGTGTGCGGGCAAACTCGACGGCGCCGACCTGCCGGCGGAAGACAAGGCACAGATCGCGTACAACTTCGAACACCTGCTCCACGACGGCGTCGAGAACCGACTCGAGCCCGACGAGCGCGAATCTCGGATCGAGGACGCACGGAAGCGATTCGAGGCGCTTGCGGAGCCACGCGAGGAGCACATCGTCGACGCCAACGCCTACGTGGGTCAGTGGCCGTTTTACCCGTTCGACTCGTCCGCCGAGCAACTGGTCGAGACGATGGATCACAAGGGCGTCGACCAGGCGATCGTCTCCTCGCTCGGCTCGGTCTTCTACCGAAACCCACAGCACGGAAACCGCGAACTCCTCGAGGACGTCGCAGGCTACGAGGATCGGCTGATCCCGTTCGCGACGATCGATCCGACGTTCCCCGGCTGGGAGGACGACCTCCGCCGCTGTGTCGAGGACCTCGACATGCAGGGCGTCCGGCTGTTACCCGCGTATCACGACTACGAGATCGACGCGCCCGAAGCGAAGGAGCTGCTCCGCGCTTGCGCCGACCTCGACGTTCCGGCGATGCTCGTGCCGGCCCTCGAGGACCAGCGCGGTCGACACCCACGCGTCTTCCTCCGTCACTTCGACGGGATGGGGCAGGCCAACCACTGGCGCGATAGCGACGGGAAGATCGACGATGTGATCGATCTCCTGCTGGCGGTCCCCGAGACCGACGTCGTCGTCGCCGGCGCGTGGTCCTCGGGCGGCCGAATCATCCGGGAGACGACGACCGTCGATCGACAGGACGTCTGGCTCAACAACACCGTCCGGACGGGGAAGACGCTGCTCGTCGTCGACGACCTGTTCTGTTACTGGACCCAGACCCAGGGCCGCCAGATCGCAGAGGAAATCGGCGTCGACCACCTCGTGATGGGTCCGCAACTGCCGTTCAAGACGTTCGAGTCCACCTACAACTACACGAAACACCTCCCGGTCAGCGAAGACGAGAAGGATCGCGTTCGCAGCGAGAACGTACTGGAGTTGCTCGAGTCGTAGTCGGTCGAAAATCGATTTTCAGAACCTGTGGCGTCTACTC
Organism: Natronoglomus mannanivorans; assembly: GCA_025517485.1. Taxonomy (GTDB): domain Archaea; phylum Halobacteriota; class Halobacteria; order Halobacteriales; family Natrialbaceae; genus Halomontanus; species Halomontanus mannanivorans. The sequence goes on from JAOPKB010000008.1 coordinate 18,509, forward strand.
GCTCTCGTTCCCGCTTCCGTTTTCGCCCTCGACCGTCCCGTCCTCGTCGACCGACGAAACCGACTCGAGGCCGCCGTATGTCGTTGCCGTGAACGACGCGTCGATCGTCTCGCCGGGCTCGATTTCCTTCATCGTCCCGTTCGCCCGCTGTGCGTCGGGGACGTCGCCGCCGGGGTAGGCGGTCGTCGGCTCGAGGCCGACGTTGTAGTTGCGGTTGAACCACGGCGACTCGTGGTAGCCGCCGAGCGCTTGCCAGTACCAGACGCACTCGAAGGGATCGAGCGGGAAGGTAAGCGCGAACCCGAGGTCCAGATCGGGGTTGGTCAGCGCGTACCAGCCCTCCTCGAGGTCGACGAGGAACGACTGGTCGTGGATCGTCGAGTCGGGACCAGGAATCTCGCGGAGGTCGACGGTGCCGCCGTCTCGACCCGGGGAGTGTGGCCAGTCGTAGGTCGCGTCGCCCTCGAGTCGCGCGTTCGGGAAGTCCGCACCGTACTCGGCGTTGACGCCGGTGGCGCTGGGGAAGTCCAGCCGCGCGTCGGCCGACAGCAGCGGTCGTCCGAGCGTGACGTGCTGTTGCCAGACGTACTCGAGGGGGACCTCGCCGAGGTTCGTCACCGACTCGTCGATCTCGAGTCGGGATTCGCCGGCGGGGAGGGTCAGTTCGCGCTCGACGGAGAACGGATACCGGACGAGGTCGACGGTCAGCCGGAGCGTCACCGCCTCGCTATCGTCGCGGACGACCTCGGCGTCCCAGGGGAGCAGGGCGCTCTCGCCGTGGATGCCGTAGGCGCTGCCGTCGATCTCCCAGCCGCCGCCGGCGACGGGGAGGTTGACCTGCCAGCCGCCCGGGTAGTGTTCGTTCCAGGCCGTCTCCGAGGCGGTCGGGACGTAGCGCTCGCGCGGCGGCGTCCACTCGTGGGGAGTTCGCCAGAGGACGTCGACGTCCGTGCGCTTGTCGCGGAACTCGACGATATCGCCGCCCTTGCCGGTCAGTACCATCACGCGCAGGGCCTCGTTCTCGAGGATTGCAGTCTCGATTCCGCGGTAGGCGAAGTCCGTCGAGATGCGGGGGCCGGTCGTCCCGCGGAGTCCGCGCTCGCTCCCGCTCCCGTTCCCGTTCCTGCTCCCGTTTCCGTTTCCGTTCATGCGTCCCTCCGTCGGGCACCGACGCGTTCGGCCAGGGCCGTGGCTTTCGTCAGGATGCTCTCTTCGGTCGTCGGGGCGTAGAGCCCGTTCTCGAAGGACTGCCAGGACTCGTAGCCGCCCTCGGCGAGGATCCGCTTCGTCGGGAGGTAGCCGGTGTTGTTCGCGTAGGCTGCGACCCACAGCGGAGAGGCGAGGGTTTCCTTCAGCTGGAGGGAAAAGTCGGCGACGACCTCGCCCGACAGCGAGAGGATCGTCAGATCGGTCCCGAAGCCGACGGCCTGAATCGGGTACGGTCGGTGGTCGGTGACCGTCTTGCCGACGCCGTCGGTCACGTCCCTATTTTCACGCTCGTTCCCGTCGACCGGATTCTCGATCTCGAGCGCAATCTCGTCGGCCGTCAGCTTCAGCGGCCCCCGAACCGGTCGAGACTCGGTGACCAGCGCCCGCTCGACCGCGGTCGCCGCCGTTTGCGCGTGCTGTTTCACGAGTTCGCGCGTCCCCTGCGGGTAGGCCTTCTGGTCGCCCGCACAGCCGATGACGAAGACGGCCGTCGCCTCCGGATAGGACTCCTCCAAGTGGTCCATCGCGTACCCCGGCCAGTCGCCGCTGACCTCGTTGTGGGACATGCCGACGGTGGGGTGGCAGGCGTAGCCAAAGAGGATCGCCTTCGTCGTCCCGTCGTCAGTTTCGGCGGTGAGCACGGGCAGGTCGTGGTCGACCGGACCGTCGGGCCGCGGGTCGAATCCGATCCCCTCCTCGTGGGGCCGGCGTCGGTTCAGCGCGATCGCACACTGCGCGTAGTTGTACGACAGCGAGGCGGGTTCGAGGTCCTCGAGCGCTTCCCCGACGACCTCGAGTAACGTCCGATCGACCGATTCTCGATAGGATGCGACGAGCTCCTCGTCGCGGTCGTACTCCTCCTGGAGCCCTTCGCGGTGGACGTCGTAGTCCGGGCCGTAGTGGGTGTGACTCGGCACGACGAACAGGGACTCGGGCTCGAGGTCCCACCGCTGGACGCACTCGCGCTCTAAGAACTCGCGCTGGCTCTCGAAGAGGAACAGCAGTTCGAACGAGAGGACGACGAGTCGCCGTCCCGTCCGGTCCTCGAGGGCGATCGCCCGCGCGTGGATGGTCGATTCGACGCCGTCCATCGTCCCGTCGCGGGCGCTGAAGCCGATGAGGTGGTGTGGGTCCGCCGGGTCGGGGGTGATGTCGACCGTCGCTGTGCCGACCGCCCATTCGGGGGCGGTCCGGGTATCGTCGCTCTCTCGATCCGTCGCCATGGATACCACCGTGTTCCGCCCGGCTATTAAATGTGTGTTTGTGGATCTCTGGCGTTCGGCTGCACCGTCCGTCTCTCCGGTGACAACGCGGATCGACGACGACGCGTTTCGCCTTCGAAAAGAGTGAGAGTCGACTCAGTCGTTCTCGCCGGTTCGCTCTCGCAGCGTCGCGCCGACGAGGTCTCCCTCTAGCCGCTCGGCGACGTCGCCCGCCTCGAGGGCCTCCGAAACGACCTCGAGACACTCGCGGTAGACCTCGAGCGTGAACTCGACGTCCTGGTCGGTGTGGCTGTACGTCGGGAGGTGTGAGCCGGTGTAGAGGACGCCGCGCCGGTGGGCCTCCTGCATGAACAGACTGCGGACGAGTCGGCCGCCGGATCCGTCCTCGTCTTCGGTCGGCGCGCCCGTTCCGATATCGTCGTCGAAGCCGATCGAGAACCGGGCCGGGAACCCCTCCGCTCGGGTGACGTCTGCAAGCTCGAGTTCGGCGGCGAGATCGTTGTAGCCTTCCATTAATGCCGCCCCTTTCTCGGCGATGTGTCCGTGGACGTCCTCCTCGCGCTGGACGGTGATCGCCGCTTTCGCTGCCGCCAGCGAGGCGGCGTCGCCCGCGTAGGTCATCGAGTAGAAGAAGTCGTCGTCGTTCATGACGCCCATCACCTCTCGCGAACCGGCCAGCGCGGAGATGGGGTAGCCGTTGGCCATCGCCTTCGCGAAACACGCCAGATCCGGGGTGACGCCGAAGTACTCTTGGGCGCCGCCGATGGCGAACCGGAACCCGGTCAGCACCTCGTCGAACACCAGCACGGCGCCCTCGCGGTCGGCGAGATCGCGCAGCTCCTCCAAGAAGCCGTCTTCGGGTTCCTCGAGGTTGACCGGCGTCGTCACGATGGCGGCGACGTCGTCGGGGTGGTCCTCGAAGATTCGCTCGACGCTCTCGATGTCGTTGTACTCGAAGGACTCGGTGTAGTCGCCGACGGCGTCGGGGATGCCGGCGTTCAGGTTCTCGTTGTCGGCCATCCAGACGTCGGGCCAGCCGTGGTAGCCCTGCGTGGCGATCACGTCGCGGCCGGTGTGTGCGCGGGCGACTTTCGCCGCCAGCGTCGTCACGTCGTTGCCGCTCTTGGCGAACTTCACCATCTCGGCGCAGGGGACGACCTCGGCGAGCAGTTCCGCGACCTCGACGTGGAGGGGGTGTTCCATCGTGAACATCGTCCCGTCCTGGAGCTGTTCGGTGACCGCCTCCGTGACAGCCGGATAGTTGTGACCGAGGAGAATCGGACCCAGCGCCGCGTTGCAGTCGACGTATTCGTTCCCGTCGACGTCCCACAGGCGACTCCCCTTCGCGCGTTCGATGTGCGTCGGCGAGACGCCCTGGACGAACTGCGTCGGCGTTTTGCTGCCGGTCTGGGAGATTCCCGGGACGAGTTCTGACGCTCGGTCGACGAGCGCTTCGGATCGGTCGATCGTCCGGTCGCTCGAGACAGTTGGCAAACCTCTGGACATTACACAGGAACTCCGTTTCTGCGATGATAAGTGCTTCGCTAACGCGTCTCAAGTGCACTCGACGTCGATGGCCGGATCGGCGAGCGCCGCTCTCTCGAGTCGCCTGGGGACAAACAATTATGCGACTCCCTGCCAACGGTCGACTATGATCGACGACTGCCCTCGAGCCACCTCGATGTACCGGGGTCCGGAGGACGCGTAGACGATGATCCACGACCACGAAGCGCGGCTGCGAACCGGCACGGCGTCGGTCGACATCACCCCTGGCGACCCCGTCGAGATGAGCGGCTACGGGGCGCGCGAGGGACGCTCGAGCGGCGTTCACGACCCCCTCTTCGCGACGGCGCTAGTCCTCGAGGACGGCGCCGTCACGGTCGCGCTCGTCTCCGTCGACCTGTTGAACGTCTCTCGAGAGCTCACGCGAACCGTCGAGCGAATGCTCGCGGCCGACGGAGTCGACCTCGACGAACTCCTCCTCGCGGCGACGCACACCCACGCCGGGCCGTACGTCCCCGCCCGCGCACTCGATATCAGCCCGCCGTTGCGAGCCGAGACGGACGTCTCGGAGACCGTCGCAGAAATCACCGAGGGGATCGTCGAGGCGGTCGGGCGCGCGGCCGACCGGATCGAGCCAGCGACGATCCGGGTCGGGAACGCACGGGAGGACGGCGTCCAGCAGAACCGACGGGCCGCGGGCGGCGTCGGCGGCAACGTCAGGGTCCCCCACGGCCCGGTCGATCCCGACGTGACCGCGCTGCTGGTCGAAACCGAATCCGGTACGGAGACGGTCGTCTACAACTTCGCGTGCCATCCGGTCTGTACGACCGGCGATGAAACGCTGCTGTCGGCCGACTGGCCGGGATACACACGAGAGCACGTCGAGGCCGAACGCGACGGCGCGACGGTCCTGTTTCTCAACGGCGCGGCGGGCGACATTAACCCGCGAGGAATGGATCCCGACCGCTCGGGCGAGGACGTCTACGACCTCATGGACCGCGTCGGCACTCGTGTCGGCGACGCCGTCTGCCGGGCACTCGAGGACGCCGAATCGAGTACGAAACTCGAGCGCGCGCCCGTTCGTCTCGACGCGGTCGACGTCCGCTTCCCGCTCAAGGAGACGCCGTCGGCCGAGACGATCCGCGGACACGTCGCCGATCTCGAGGACCGACTCGCCGCGCTCGAGGAGCGAGGCGACGAGGTGGGCTACGAGAAACTGAACTGGGACCGGCGGTACGCCGAGGAACTGCTCGCCATCGCCGAGTGGGACGCTCGCTGTTTGCCGAACCGGATTCCGTACGTCGAGATCGGCGAGCTGGGGATCGTCGGGTTGCCGGGCGAGGTCCTCGCCCGTCACGGCCTCGAGTTCAGGAAGCGCGCGGCTGTCGAGACGCTCGTGCTGGCGGGGTACGCCACCGATTACGTGGGGTACGTTCCCCGGCTGGCCGACCTCGAGAACGTCGGCTACGAGGTGCGGACGATGAAGATCGCACCCGAGGCGATCGTCGAGTTCAGGGAGGGCGTCCTCGAGCTTGTCGGTGGGTCGATATGAAGACTGTCTCGCCGAAAACAGGGTGTTCAGTCGGTCGACGCCGGGTCCGGATGGGAATCCGAGAGGCTTCTCTCCGAGAGCATCGGCAGCTTTGTCGCGGCGTGGGTCAGCGAATCCAGCGGATCGCTGGTCCGGACGTGTTCGTAGACGAGCCACTCCACGCCGGCCTCGCGGGCCGTCTCGACGCAGTTCTCGACTGCGAGTTCGCCGGCACCGAGTTCCACCCGTCGCGTGGCCTCGCCGCCCGCGACGGCGTCCGTGAGGTGGACGACCGGGATTCGACCGGGGTGGCGCGCGAGGACGACCGACGGATCGACACCTGCGTACGTCGCGAGTCCCGTATCGAGTTCGAACCCGACGGCCTCGTCGGTGGCTGTGACGAACGCGTCGTAGGCCGTTTCGGGTTCGGGTTCGGGTTCGATCTCGGGCTGAGAGTCGAGTTCTGATCCGGATTCGACGTCGAACTCCCCGTCGGATCCACCCTCGAGCGACGCGAACTCCGCGGTCCCGTTGTGATACAGCAACTCGAACCCGTCGTCGGCAAGCCGGCTCGCGAGCGTCGAGAGCCGTTGTGCGGTCGCGTCGACGTCGTCGACCGAGTCGAACGCGCCGTCGTCGTCTCGTTTGACGACCAGCCGTGAACAGTCGATCGTCTCGTACGCCTCGAGGACGGTCTCGTACTCGGTTTCGAGTTCCTCGAGGGAGACGTGTGCGGCGACGACGTCGAGATCCGTCTCCTCGAGCGCGTCGGCGACGTCGGCCGGTGGCGTCCCGTTCAGTGCGGGCAACTCGACGCCCTCGAGCGCCGTGGTGCCGACCCGGGAGATCGTCTCCGGGAGGGTCTCGGGGAGAGACCGGAACGTCTGTAGCTGGATTGCGGTGCGAATCATGCTCTGTTTCGGTTGCGAGACGGGCAGGAAAGATAAATGTATTCGCTCATCCCGGACGTCCTGGGTTGGACCACCGGTTCGACCCGACGAGAGCACTCCGAAGGAAAACAGCTATAGTCGCTGGTGTGTGTTCTGTTCCCATGCGGCTCCCGTACATCGGCCCCTCGAGTGACGGTCAGCATCGTCGTCGTCCGCCCGACGGCGACTCCGAGAGACGGTACAGCCGGCTGCAGGACGGGTCCGAAACCGAAGCCGCTGGTGAACATAGAGACGGAGACGGAGACGGAGGCGAGGATCGAGATGGGTAACACGAACACGAACACGAACGCGGATCCGGACGACGATTCGGGACCTCGAGTCACGGCGAGTGACGTTCGAGCGGCAGCCGAGCGGTTCGACGACGACTCGATCGTCCAGCGAACGCCAGTCGAGACCAGCCGCTCGCTCAGCCGAACGGTCGACGGCGACGTCCGACTCAAGATGGAACACCTCCAGCGCACCGGCTCGTTCAAACCCCGCGGGGCCTACAACAGGCTCCAGACCCTCGCAGCTCGCGACGACGTCGAACACGTCGTGGCCGCAAGCGCCGGCAACCACGCACAGGGTGTCGCACTGGCCGCCCGCAAGACCGGCCTCCCCGCGACGATCGTGATGCCGAAGAACGCCCCGCAGACGAAGATCGACGCCACGCGCGGCTACGGCGCCGAGGTCGTCCTCGAGGGGATCGACTTTCGGGCCGCCGTCGAGCACGCGCGAACGCTCGCCGATCGCGCGGAGACGGAGTTCGTCCACGCCTTCGACGATCCCGAGATCGTCGCGGGCAACGGCACCGTCGCGCTCGAGCTCGTCGAGGACGTCCCGGAGATGGAGACGGTGATCGTCCCCATCGGCGGCGGCGGCCTGATCGGCGGGATGGGTGCCGCGCTCGCGGCGGCCAGACCCGACGTTCGACTGATCGGCGTGCAGGCCGAGTCGGTGGCGACGGTGCCCGATAGCCTCCAGAAGGGGCGTCCGCAATCGCTCGAGGAAGGAACCACCATCGCGGACGGCATCGCGACCGGCGGCATCTCGGCGCTGACCTTCGAGTTGATCGACGCCCACGTCGACGAGGTCGTGACGGTGACCGACGAGGAACTCGCCCACGGCATCCTCGTCTTGCTCGAGCGGGCGAAACAACTCGTCGAGGGCGCCGGCGCGGCCCCCGTAGCCGCGCTGTTGAGCGGACGGATCGACGTCGCCGACGAGACGGCCGTCGCCGTCCTCTCGGGGGGAAACCTCGATCTCACGATGCTCGATACGCTCCTGACCTACGAGCTCACGGCCCGCAGCCAGCACATCCGACTCGAGGTGCGGATTCGGGACGAACCGGGCGTGATGCAGGAGCTCTCGGGGATCATCGCGGAGCTGGGTGCCAACATCCGGGCCGTCGACCACGTGCGGTCGGACGACCGACTCGACGTTGGCCAGGCGTTTCTCGAGTTCGTCGTCGAGACGAGCGGTCGCGGTCACGCCGACGCCATTCGAGAGCAGATCACCGAGCACGGGTACGAGGTCGAGCGGGTGAACTGAGGAGGCGGAGTCGAATCCGATACAATACACATGACACAGACAGACACACACACGGAGAACCCGACCGTCGTCTTCACCGACGTCGAGACGGTCGAAATCGAGAATCGCGCGATCCCGGAGCCGGGATCGGACCAGGTACTGATCAGCACGGATCGGACGCTCGTGAGCACCGGGACGGAACTCACCGTCCTCTCGGGGGACGTCCCGCCGGGGTCGGCGTGGGACGATCACATCGAGTATCCGTTCACGCCGGGTTACAACAACGTGGGAACGGTCGTCGAGACCGGCGCGGACGTCGAGGGCGTCGAGGAGGGCCAGCGGGTCGCAACCTACGGCTCTCACGCGGCGTACGTCTGTTCGGACGCCGAGGCGTGTCGCCCTATTCCCGACGGCGTGAGCGACGACGAGGCGGTCTTCTTCACCATCGCCGAGATCGTCATGAACGGCGTCCGGCGCAGCGATCTCACCTGGGGCGAACACGCGGGGGTCTACGGACTCGGATTGCTCGGCCAACTCGCCGTCCGCGTCTCGCAGGCCGCCGGCGCTCGCCCCGTCGTCGGGCTCGACGTCGCCCAGTCGCGCCTCGAGTACCTGCCCGACGCACCCGGTGTCACTGGCGCGAACCCGCTCGAAGACGACGCCGAGGCGGTCGTCCGCGAGGCCACCGGCGGCTCGCTCGCGGACGTGGTCTTCGAGGTGACGGGCAATCCGGACGTCATCACCGACGAACTCGAGGTGTTGCGCGAGCAGGGGCGGTTCGTCGTGTTGAGCAGCCCGCGCGGGGAGACGTCCTTCGACTTTCACGACCACTGTAACTCGCCGAGTTACACCATCGTCGGCGCGCACAACTCCTCGCATCCGTCGGTCGCGACGCCCGCAAATCCGTGGACCCAGCACCGTCACGCGGGGCTCTTTTTCGAGTACGTCGCCGACGGTTCCCTCGAGGTCGAGTCGCTGGTCAGTCACCGTGAATCCGTCACGGAGGCGCCCGGACTCTACGAGACGTTGCTCGCCGACCGGACCGACGCGATGGGTGTCGTCCTCGAGTGGTAAGTGCGGTCACAGTTTTTCCCGTTCGGTAGTCCGTGTTTCAGGCTAGATCCGACTCTCGGTCGCCGACCGTCCGGTGTTCAGTTCGCGTGCGAGTAGAAACGAAACCGGTTTGGAGACCTTACAGGACGAGCGGGGAGGCGATCCAGAGCAGACAGACGAGCGTCGGCACCGCGCTAATGTAGAGCGCTTCTCGCATGTCGACGTCGCTGATTCGTTCGACGACGAGCGCCCAGAGGTAGCCGCTGTAGAGGACGAACGGGATCGCGAGCACCGTTCCGACGAGGAATGCCGGCTCCGAGAGCGCCGCGTCCGTGTACGCGTTGTAGGACGCCTGCTGGAACTCGAAGGCGGAAAAGGACGGCTCTGCCGGCGGCGTCGCGTCACGGAGTGCGTACAGCAGTCCGGCGCTCTGGACGAGTCCGGCGCCGATCAGCGGCGCGAGCCCCCACCCGGTGAGTCGGAAGAGCAATTCCGGCGGGAAGTAGCCCTCGAAGAATCTGGCGATGAAGTAGATCCCGATCGTCACGACGCCCCAGAGGGCGAACGGAATCAGGAGGTTGACGACGGTCTGGACCCAGATGACCTGGTTGACGTGCTGGAGTTCTTCGCCGAGGAGCACGTAGTTCCCGACGTGCTGGAGGGAGAACGCAATACCGACGGCCAGAGCGAGGAGGCTCTGTGTTCCGATCCCGGGGTACTTCGACTGTCGATCGACGAATGCCTGTGGATCGGTGGCTAATCTCGCGATCATTAGGCTACTGTGCACAAGCCACGCTCGTATACATTGCGGTTTCATTCTCGCAATTTCGGCCTAAAAATTCTCTCGACAATTGAACGGACTGGTGTCGCATAGACTATGCACGAGGCCGCGTCCCGCGTTCGTATCCGCCGTGACGAGCCATATTGGTCTCGCTCCGGGAGTTATCGTCGGGGTCGTGCTCTCGAGTCCCCCGCCGTGACCGCCCCGGGTGTTTCGTATCGCTCGGTGCCGTCTCTCGGCGCGGCCGACTCGTGAAAACAGTTATGTGGGTGTGACTGCCTCTCATATGCATGGCGACAGAAACAGTGACTGATCCGAACTCGAGTGAGAGCACGGTCGGTGACCTCGTAAGCGACTACGCGGTCGTCTTCTATCCGCTGGTATTCGGGATCTCGTTGATCGCGCTCGGTTGGCTCTTCGAACTCGTCGGACGGGGGACCGAAGCCGGTGTATCGGCGGCTGCCGGTATTATCATCTGCGGTATTACCGTGGTCGTCTACGCGATCTTCTGGGCGCTCGGCCGGTTTGGCCATTGAGGAACTCACTCTCGCTTCGGACTCCGTCCTCGACGTTTCGTCTCGAGGATACCTGCTTCCGAAACAGACAGTATGATCATTTGGCTCACACGAACAGGAAGCTTTAATATAGCCGATTAACACCATTACACCGTAACACCCATGCGAAAATCTAGCAAGATTCCCGAGTCTATCGACTCGGCGGAATCCAACACAATTAATCGACGTAAATGGCTGGCGCTTACCGGAGCGGGTGCTGCCGGTATGCTGGCTGGTTGTTTCGGGGGAGACGATGACGACGGCAACGGTAACGGCAATGGCAATGGCAACGGGAACGGAGACGGCAACGGCAACGGGGACGACCCGCTCGTGCGAGACGAGTTCGTCACCACCCACCTCGGTTCCCAGGAAGACGTTCAGTTCAACCCACACAACACGACACTCGCACCGGAGTGGGACCTCACTCACGCGGTGTTCACCCAAACCGTCACCGAATCGCGAACGCACGGGACGTTCTATCCAGTCGGACTCAGCGACTGGGAGATCGAACCCGAGCAGATGACCGTCGAGATCCTCGACGGTCTCACCTGGCACAACGGCGATCAGGTCACGGCGGAGGACTTCGTCCGTCGACTGCGGATCGGCTGGTACGCACCCTGGTCCAGTGGCTTCTCCGTGATGCCGGAGAACTACATCGAAGACCCCGAGGACATCTACGTCGAGGACGACAGGACGGCAGTCGTCGAATTCGACCGCGTGTACAACCCGATCATCATCCAGAACGATCTCCTCTCGGGGACGTTCTCCCACCACGAGGAACACTTCGGCGAGTACGACGAGCGACTCGAAGACGCCACTTCCGACGACGAGATCAACGACGTTCTCGAGGATCTGGGCTCGTTCAACCTTCGCGATCCGGAACCGTACGCGTCCGGACCGTTCGAGTTCTCGGATATCGGCACACAGGGGGTCTTCATGGAGAAGTACGACGACTACCCGATGGCCGAGATCCAGCAGAACCTCGAGGACAACTACGACGAGATCGACCTCTCGGACTACCCCGACGAACTGAACTTCGACTCGCAGTTCCACCAGCTCTTCGGCGACCGACAGTCGCTCAGTCAAGCCGGCCGCACGGGCGACCTCGACGGCGGTGACGGCTTCGAGATCACCTCCGAGAGCGACCTCCAGGAGTTCCCCGACTTCGCGGACTTCAACCCGATCGTCTCCGGGTGGACGGACTCGTTCGTCTTCAACTGGGTCGACGGCGAACACGCGGACATGTGGCGCGACGCCCGCGTCCGGAAGGCCTTCGCACACATCCTCAACTTCGAGGGCATCAGCAACCAGTATCACGGCGAGTACGGCTACATCGACCGCATGTTCAGCGGCACGTCGCCGCCGATGCGCGACCCCTACCTCTCCGAGGAATTCCTCGACGGCCTCCAGACCTACGAACAGGACGAGGCCCGCGCCGAGGAACTCCTCGAGGACGCCGGCCTCCAGAAGGACGACGGCCAGTGGTACAAGCCCGACGGCGAGGCTTTCGAGGTCGACTGGGCGGCACCGTCGACGGTCCAGTGGCAGATCGACGGCATGGAGTACGCCGCATCGAACCTGACCCAGTTCGGGATCGAATCGAACGTCAACGTCATCGAAGGGACGACGTTCTTCGGCCAGACCATCCCGCAACTCGACTACGAACTCTCGCGGGGCTTCATCGGCTTCGAGAACGTCGTCAACGGCTGGGACCTCACCTGGAAACGCTACGACGGCGAGAACCAGGAGGAAGAACCGTTCTCCTACTACCTGCAGGAACCGTACGGCGAACCCGGCCTCGAGGTGCCGCCGATCGGCGAACCGGACAGCAGCGACACCATCGAGGTCGATCCGGTCGAACTGGTCGACGAACTCGAGCAGACCGTCGACGACGAGCGCATCACCGAGATCAGCGAGACGCTCTCGTGGACGTTCAACCAGACGGTGCCCAAACTCCCCGGCTCGGCCGGCGTCTACGGCTGGTACATGACCGAACGATGGAACTACCCCAACGACTACGGCGAGGACCCGCTCGCGGGCCTCATGCCGTTTACGTACTCGCTCCCGCAGATCGGCGCGATCTCGGCCAAACGCGAGAGCGAGTTCGACTACTAGTCGCGTCCCGGAACTGTCGTCTTTTCCGGACCGTTAGCGTATCGTCTTCGATATTCTATGGCCAGTCTCTGAACAATATGAACACAAATTATAAGCCGATGGGGGAATTGCTAAATTAGCATGATAGGTTCGAGGAGTCGACCGCCTCGATCGAGCGGCTCGATCGAGTGCACCACTACCGATACCGGTACCAGTCTCGGTCTCAGTCTCAGTACGGGGACGAGTACGAACACACGGACGGGTACACGGCGTTCACAACCACTGTAAGACATGGTTTCGACACAGTACTTCATCAAACGCACCGCGATGGCCGTCGTGACGTTTTTCGTCGTGATCTCGCTCACGTTCGCGATGATCCGTCTCATGCCGGGCGGTCCACTGGACTACATCCAGTCACAGATGGCCGCCGCCGGACAGGCACCGGGAGAGATCGCAGCCGAGGTCGAACGATTTTCGTCGATCAACCCGCAGGAACCGCTCTGGCAACAGTACCTCACGTACATGGCGAACACGCTTCAGGGGAACCTGGGCGAGTCGATGTGGTACAACGACCCGGTCGCCGAGATCCTCGGCAACGCGATGCCGTGGACGATCTTCGTCTCGATCATCTCGATGATCCTCATCTACCTCATCGGCATCAGCATGGGCGCGTTCATGGCCTACGTCGAGGGCAGTCGCTTCGACGTCTCCTGGTCGACCGTCTCCATCCTGCTCACGTCAGTTCCGTTCTACGTGATCGCCGTGGTCCTGCTCTGGTACCTCGGATACAACCTCGAGTGGTTCCCGACGAGCGGCCACTACGGTCGCGGGGTCGAGGAAGGGTTCAACTGGGAGTTCATCTCGAGTGTGATGCACCACGGGGCCTTGCCGATCGCCTCGCTCACCCTCGCCGGGTTCGGTGCGACCGCGCTCGCAATGCGCGGGAACGCGATCCAGATTCTGGGGGAAGACTACCTCAGGGTCGCTCGGCTTCGGGCGCTCTCCCAGCGCCGGATCGCGCTCCGGTACGTCGCCCGCAACGCAGTGTTGCCGATGTACACGTCGATGATGATCTCTCTCGGCTCGCTGTTCGGGAGCTCCATCATCTTAGAGCAGATCTTCCAGTATCCCGGCGTGGGATACTTCATGTACCGAGCGATAAGTGCCCGTGACTATCCGTTGATGATGGGGACGTTCCTCTTCATCACCGCGGGTGTGATCATCGGCGTCTACATCGCCGATCTCACGTACGGATACGTCGATCCCCGAGCGGGGAGTGGTGATCGTGAAGCCTTCTAACGACGACGACGGCGGTACCGACAGCACGACCGGCGACGCCACCGACGAGCGCTTCGACGAGTGGACGCGGGCCGAGACCGACGGCGGCAGCGTCTCACGTGACCCGTCGCAGTCGCCGTTCGACATCGTCTCCGACGTCGAACAGACACGTTCGGAGCGCTACCGGATGGTCCTCGACTCGATGATCGTCGCGCCGGGGAAGATTCTCTGGAACGACTGGCGTGCTAAGCTCGGATTCTTGATCACGTTCGCCTTCGTCCTCATCGGCACCGTCGGCGTCTGGTACGTCGATCGATCGTTCGCCGACGACGGAGAGATACTCCTCCGTCCGTTCGAGACGTGGGCCCATCCGCTCGGCACCGACAGTATGGGCCGTGACATCCTCAGCGAGCTCGTCCACGCGACGCCGGCCATGCTCGAGATGATGTTCGCCGGTGCGCTGTTCTCGATGGGGATGGCTGTCTTCTGGGGCGTGTTCTCCGGATACAAGGGCGGCTCCGTCGATCGGTTCATGATGGCCGTCGCAGACATCATGATGACGATTCCCGGGCTCCCGCTCGTGGTCGTCCTCGCGGCGATCCTCGATCCGAGCAGTCCTTGGATGATCGGGATCATCGTCGTGGTCAACGCCTGGGCCGGATTCGCACGCGCGCTCCGGTCGGAGGTCCTGAAGCTGCGCCACGAGTCCTACGTGGAGGCCTCACGGACTATCGGCATCGCCGTCCCGGCGATTCTCGTCAAGGACATCCTCCCGAACGTCATGCCGCTGATCGTCGTGAACTTCGTCACGACGGCGCGAAACGTGATCATGATGGCGGTCGGGTTGTACTTCCTCGGATTGCTGCCCAACACCGGGCCCAACTGGGGAATGATGTTACAGACCGCCTACGGGCAGGGTGGTGTGTACAGACCCGATCTGTTCCACTGGTTCTACGCGCCCATGGTGACGATCGTCATCCTGTCGCTGGGACTGTTGTTACTCGGTCAGGGACTCGATCGGATCTTCAACCCACGAATCCGAGCCCGGCACGCCAAACACACTGGCGGTGGCGACTCGGACGCCGACGGCGAAGACGAGGAATCGACGTCGAACGAGCAGTACAATCGAGGAGGACTGTAACCCATGACGACAAACGAATCACCGACGCAAGTCACAGACACCGACGTCGACGTCGCAGATCCGATCCTCTCGGTCCGCAACACCTCCGTGACGTTCGACATGGAGCGCGGCGCATCGCGCGTTCTCGACGGCGTCAACATGGATATCGAGCGGAAAGAAATACTCGGGATCGTCGGCGAGAGCGGCAGCGGCAAGTCGATGTTCGCGTCGGCGCTTCTCGACGCCGTCGTCGACCCCGGCGTGATCGACGGCTCGATCACGTACCACCCGACTCCCGAGGAGTCCGTCGACATCCTCGGACTCTCGACGAGGGAACTCAAGAAGTACCGCTGGGCGGAGATTTCGATGGTGTTCCAGGGCGCGATGAGTTCGTTCAACCCGACGATGAACATGCGCGGGCACTTCGAGGAGACCATCGACGCCCACAACGAGAACTACGAGGAGGGGATGGCTCGAGCGCGGGAACTGCTCTCGGACCTCTATCTCGACCCCGACCGCGTCCTCGACGCTCACCCCCACGAGCTGTCGGGCGGCATGAAACAACGGGCGCTCATCGCGCTCAGCATGGTGCTCCAGCCGAAGGTGCTCGTGATGGACGAGCCGACGGCCGCACTCGACTTGCTGATGCAGCGGTCGATCCTGCAGTTGCTCCACGAGATCAAAGAGAAGTACGAGATCACGCTCATCTTCATCACTCACGACCTGCCGCTGGTCGCCGAACTGGCCGACAGACTCGCCGTGATGTACGCCTTCGAGTTCATCGAGGTCGCGCCGGCGGAGGAAATCCTGCAGAACGCCTCGCATCCGTACACGCGGTCGCTGCTCAACGCGACGCCCAACATGAGTACGCCGATCGAGGAGATGCGGCCGATCTCGGGGTCGGCGCCGGACCCGGTCGACGTTCCAGAGGGCTGTTCGTATCACCCGCGGTGTCCGCTGGCGACCGAACAGTGTCGGGAGGTCGATCCTGACTATCACTCGGTTCGCCACGATCACGAAGCGAAGTGTTTCCACTGGGAACAGGCCGCCGACGCCATTCCGTTCACGTTGCCCCAGCAGCCGGGTGACTCTCACTCCGACGCTGACTCCGATGCTGGCGCGGGAACGGGGGTGAACAACTAATGAGTTCGACCGACGACGACGTCGTCCTCTCGATGCAGGACGTCGAGGTTCACTTCGAGCAATCGACTGGCTTCCTCGACATGTTCTCGGAACCGGACACCGTCAACGCCGTCGACGGCGTCTCGCTCGACATCCACGAGAACGAAGTGATCGCACTGGTCGGCGAGAGCGGCTGCGGCAAGACGACGCTCGGTAAGACCGCCATCGGCCTTCAACGCCCCACCGGCGGCAGCGTCGAGTACCGCGGACAGGACATCTGGGAGGCCAAAGACGGCCGCGGTGAGATCGAAATTCCCCACCGGGACATCCGACAGGCCCTCCAGATCATCCACCAGGATCCGGGAAGTGCGCTCAACCCGAACCGGAAGGTGCTCACCATCCTCGAGTCGCCGCTCAAGAAGTGGCAAAAGCACCTCTCGAAACCGGACCGAATTGCCCGTATTCTGGGAATGTTAGAGCGCGTCGGGATGGCGCCGCCCGACGACTACGCCTACCGCTACCCACACCAGCTGTCGGGCGGCGAGAAACAGCGCGTCGCGCTCATCCGCGCGCTGTTGATGAACCCCGACCTGATCCTCGCCGACGAGGCGATCTCGGCGCTCGACGTCTCCCTGCGTATCGAAATGATGGACCTCCTGCACGAACTGCAGGCTCAGTTCAACACGTCGTTTCTGTTCATCTCCCACGACTTCTCGAACGCCCGGTACATCACCGAGAAAGTCGGCGGGCGCATCGGCGTGATGTACCTCGGCGAACTGGTCGAGATCGGCTCCGCGAAGGAGATCGCGGAGAACCCACAGCATCCCTACACCAAGGCACTGCGGTGGGCGACGCCCGACTTCCAGTCGATCGGTCGCACCGATCAGATGCCAATCCGGAAGATCGACATTCCGGACCCGGTCAACCCACCCAGCGGCTGTCGGTTCCACACCCGCTGTCCCGAGGCCCACGAGACCTGCGCGACGACAGCACCCGACACGTTCGAGGTCACTGAGACCCAGTCGACACGCTGTTTCCGCGTGCTCGAGGACCACGAGTACTGGGAGAGTCCGGAGATCACGGACGAACCCGAGTCCGAGTCCGATGAGGCAGGGGCAGGGGCCGACGACGCCACCTCCGAATCCGAGGCGGCGGGCGACTGACACCAACACTCACACTGCCCCCTCGGCAGGAACAGGTTTACGGTGATCCGCTCCCTCGAGTAGCCTACGATGTCAGAACGGTTCTGGGAGGTGATGTGTTCGGTGATCCCACTCTGGGGGATTCTGTTCGGACTGAACGTCGTGTTGCTGGTTTTCGTCGGGCTGTCGCTGTTTCTGACTTCGCCCGAACCGGGGACCTCACAGATCATGGTGATCAACGTGGTGCTCATAACCGGCTTTCTCGTGACGCTGGGGTACACGATTCGTCGATGTCGAAGCGGCGAGTTTTGACGGCCGGTTCGTCGCTGGGTTTCTTTTCCTCTCCTCTCCTCTCGAAAAATGGCCTTCAGATCTGGCTACGGGGTCTCTCCGTTTCTCCGAGCGGACTCACTCGATCACTCGAGGTACTCTACTGACGTCTCGTGTAACTGCGTAAACCCTTCCGCATACGTCGCCCCGGCCTGTCGACCGAGCGTGTGTCCCGTCGCCCGCATGCTCTCGACGAAGTCGCTGAACTCCGCGTCGACGCCGCCGTGTTCTTCGAGCCACGCGACCTGCGATTCGTGACAGAGTGCGGCTTCCTCTTTGGTCTCCTGGAACTCGCTCACGTCGACGATCACCGTCGGCTCGAACGACGACGTCGGCTTCCCGAAGTAGTAGACGTTGTCCGGATCCGTCGGTTCGGCGGCGGTCTCGAGCAAGGGAAGCGACGCCATGTAGTAGGCGTCGGTCACGAGTCTCGAGGTGGTCCGGTGGTCGGGGTGCATGTCGTCGGCGAAGTGGGTGAGCACGAGGTCCGGGTCGTACTCTCGGAGGAGATCGACGATCTCGAGGCGGTGCTCGAGGGAGTAGGTGATGCGGCCGTCCCGGTGGTCGAGGAAGGTGACGTCGGCGCCGAGGACGTTCGCGGCGGCGCGGGCTTCCGCCTCCCGCGTCTCGGCGACTTCCGCTTGCGTGGTGTCGAAGCCGCCGAACTCGCCGCGGGTCATGTAGGCGATCGTGACGTCGTCGCCGCGGGCAGCGTGTTTCGCGAGCGTTCCACCGCAGAAGATCTCCGCGTCGTCGGGGTGTGCGACGATCGCTAGCAGGTCCATGGGATACGTTGGCAGGCAGACGCACAAATAGGTTTCAGTTTTTCCGTTATCGAGCCCAACCGCGGTGAACCAGACGACGACACCCTATCGGTACAATTAACCGATCGTGGGACGACCTCCCACCCATGGACGAGATCCAGACAGACGACGCACCGGCAGCGATCGGACCGTACTCTCAGGGCATCCGCGACGGCGACCGCATCTTCGTCTCCGGACAGGGACCCGTCGACCCCGACAGCGGCGACATCGTCGGTGAGGACATCCGCGAACAGACCGAGCGGACCCTCGAGAACGTCGCCGCGGTGCTCGAGGCGGCCGACAGCTCCCTCGAAAACGTCGTGAAGGCGACGGTGTTCGTGACGGATATGGACGACTACGAGGACGTCAACGAGGTGTACGCCGAGTACATGAGCGAGCCGTTCCCGGCCCGGAGCGCGGTTCAGGTCTCGGAGCTGCCAATCGACATCGGCGTCGAAATCGAGGTCATCGCGACCGTATGAGCGGTTCGAACACGGGCAACCGGACCCAGCAGGCGGTCGTCACCGACGGCACCGGTTCGGCGTGGATGGAAGACCGCGAGATCCCCGAGCCCGAACCGGGCGAGGTGCTCGTCCGCGTCCGTGCGGTCGGGATCTGCGGAAGCGATATCGGCCTCATCGAGGGCGAGGGCCCGCCGTGGACCGACTACCCAGTCGTCCTCGGCCACGAGGTCTGCGCCGAGGTCGTCGAACTCGGCGCGGATGTCGACGGCGAGCTTTCGGTCGGCGATCGCGTCGCACTCCACGGCTTCCTCTATTGCGGAACCTGTGCCCCGTGTCGCGACGGCCGCTACTACCAGTGCGACGACGTCCGGGAGGTCGGCTTCTCGCTCGACGGCGGCTACCGCGAGTACGCCACCTGGCCGGCGTACACGCTCACGCCGATCCCCGACGACGTCACCGACCTCGAGGCTTGCCAGATCGACTCTGCGGGCTGTACGCTCCACGCGATGAAGCGCGCCTCGACGTCGTTCGACGACACCGCGGCCGTGCTCGGCCCGGGCGCACTCGGCCTGTTCGGCGTCCAGTTGCTCCGCGCACAGGGCGTGCGGGATATCGTCCTCACGGGGACTCGAGACGAGCGCCTCGAGGCCGGCGAACGCCTCGGCGCCGATTACACGATCAACGTCCGGGAGGAAGACCCGGTCGAGACGTTGCTCGAGTACACCGACGGCCGCGGCGTGGACATCTGCGTCGAAGCCGCGGGTGCGGGAGACGTCGTCGACACGTGTCTGCAGAGTACGGCCAAGCAGGGGACCGTCGTCCTCACCGGCGTCTTCGGCCAGCGCAAGGAGATCGATCCCGATCCCATCGTGTTGAACGAGCTCACGGTCGTCGGCGGCGTGACGTCGGCCAACGCCACCCAGGAGACCATCGAACTGTTCCGCCGGGGTGACCTCACGGTCGACAACGTCGTCACCCACGAGTTCGACTTGGCCGACTACGAGGAGGCGCTCGAGACCGTTCGCGAACGACGTGACGGCGTGAACAAGGCGGTTTTGCGGCCGTAATCGGCGGCTGCAGTCGGTCGGTTGTCGAACTGATTTGACTTCACTGCAGTTCCAGTTCCAGTTCTCGTTCCGATTTCGCTCGTCACCGTCGACTCGCCCACCGATTCGGTTTCGCTCACCCCGTCGTCACAGCCGTCCAGACACGCGTGAAACCGACGTGACCGAGGAAACTACTATGAGAGTGGCCGTCCATCGGTCGTTCATGACACGAATTGCACTCGTCGGAGCCGGAGGGATGGCCGGCGTGTACGCCGACCGGATCGACGCCATCGACGGCGCCGACGTCGTCGCCGTCGCCTCCCCCAGCTCCGCCGAATCGTTCGTCGACGAGCGAGTCCCGTCCGCGACCGCCTACGCCGACCACGAGCAACTCTGTGCGAACGAAGCCGTCGACGCGGTGGCGGTCCTGACGCCGACGCACACACACCGCGAGATCGTTGCCGACGTCGCCGAACGGGGGATCGACGTCATCTGCGAGAAACCGCTGGCGCGAACCCTCGAGGACGCTCGCGCGATCCGCGAGGCCGTCGAAGCGTCAGGAATCACGTTCATGACGGCCCACGCCGTCCGCTTTTTCCCGCAGTACGCCGAGGCCAAAGCGCGCGTCGACGACGGTGCAGTCGGTGAGCCGGGCGTCGCCCGTACGAAGCGGGCATTCGGCTACGAGGGCGCTCGCGGCTGGTTCGACGATGTGGAGAAAAGCGGCGGCGTCCTGCTGGACCTCGCGATCCACGACTTCGACTACCTCCGCTGGCTGCTGGGGGACGTTGAGCACGTGTTCACCCGACACACCGACTGGTCCCGAGAGGGAACCAGCGAGGTGTCCCACTCGCTGGTGCGCTTCGAGAGCGGCGCGGTCGGCCACGTCGAGGCGTGGTGGATCGAAGTGCCGACGATCCCGTTCACCGAAGCCTTCGAGATCGCCGGCGACGAGGGCCACATCGAGTACGACATCGACGAGGTGGCCCCGATCGAACACTACGGGATGGAGGCCACGAGCGCCCCCCGCGATCCCGTCGGCGACGACCTCCCGCTTCGAAAGGACGGCTACTACCGACAGCTCGAGCACTTCCTCGACTGTCTCGAGACGGGCTCGGAGCCGCTGGTCTCCGTCGAGGAGGGGATCGAGTCGATGCGCCTCTCGCTCGCGGCGATCGAGTCGGCCGAACGCGGCGAGCCCGTCGCGCCCGCGGAGGTGAGCGACCGATGACGATCCGACTGGGCGTCCTCTCGACGGCCCACCCGCACTGTCACGAGTACGTCTCCGCCGTGGGCGAGATCGACGGCGCCGACGTCGTCGCCGTCGCGGACGAGGACGACGAGCGCGGCCGGGAGTTCGCCGACGAACACGGACTCGAGTACGGCTCGACGGACGAGGTTCTCGAGCGGATCGATGCGGGAGTCGTCTGCGCCGCGAACGTCGACCACGGCGAGTGGGTTCGAGCCGCCGCCGACGCGGGCGTCGACGTCCTCTGTGAGAAACCGCTCGCGCCGACCGCCGCCGAGGCCGGCGAACTGGTCGACGTCTGCGAGGACGCGGGCGTCACGCTCGCAGTCGCCATGCCGGTCCGCTTCAGCGAGCCGATCCGACAGGCGAAGGCGGCCCTCGAGGACGGCGCTGTCGGCGAGTTGCAGGCGATCGTCGGGACGAACCTGCTCCAGCGGATGGCCGGCGGCACCTGGTTTACCGATCCCGATCGCAGCGGCGGTGGAGCGATTATGGATCACTCCGTGCACGTGGTCGATCTCGCCCGCTGGCTCACCGGACAGGAGGTGACGGAGGTTTACACCGAGACGGGCACTCACTTCTCGGACATCGCGGTCGAGGATATCGACGTCCTCTCGATGGAACTCGCGGACGGCACGATCGTCAGTCACGACGGCTCCTGGCGCCAGCCCGACTCGTGGGACTTCTGGGGCGACGTCACGATGCGGCTGATCGGCACCGAGGGCGTCCTCGAGGTGGACTGCTTCGACCAGACGTTCACCGAGACCCGCGATACGGGCGACGATCCCGGGATGGAGTCGATCTACTGGGGGACGGATATGAACGAGTACCTGGTTCGCGACTTCGTCGACGCCGTCCGCGACGGAAGCGAGCCCGCGATCCCCGGCGAGGACGGCGTCCGGGAGACTCGAGTAGTCGAGGCCGCTTACGAGTCGGCGGAGACCGGGATGCCGGTCGAGATCGAGTACGAGCTCGAGTAGCTGGGTCGGCGTTCTCGAGTCTCGGTCACGCTCGAGCACAATCGCACGCTTCGATCTCGTTCGAGCGCGAGTGCCCGCTTCGGCCACGCTCGAGTTCGCATCACCACTCGCGGCTCGGTCGTTCCTGTCCATCGAGAGTGGACTGGATCCCTATCTTGAAGTACCGACGACTCGAGTGTTCTCCCGTGTCACCATCCAGTTCCCACCCTCGAGAGACCAGCATCGGACTCGTCGGTGCCGGCCGGCGAGCGCGGACGCACGTTCGCGAGCTGTTCCGACTCCGGGACCAGGAGTACTTGGGACAGAACCCGGACGACCGGTTGCTGGATCACCCACAGCCGCTGTACGAGACGTACGCGGGAACCCGACCGGACTGGGTCGAGGACGTCTCGGATCTGCGGCCGACCGTGACCGCGGTGTTCGATCCCGACGAGGAGGCTCGGGCGACGACCGTCGCGCTGTGTCTCGAGTGCGGGGACGGTGCCGGAGCCGACGACCGCGACGAACCCCGCGCGTTCGACGCCTACGAACGGTTCCTCGAGGAGGGCGAGTACGACGCCGTCGTCGTCTCGTCGCCGAATCACACCCACCTCGACGTCGTTCGCCCGTTGCTCGAGCGCGGTGTGGACGTCCTCTGTGAAAAACCGCTCGCGACGACGCTCGAGGACCACGACGAACTGGTGGCGCTCGCCTCTCGTTCGGACGGCGTCTTCTACGTCGCGTTCAACATGCGATCGCATCCCTCCTACCGTCGACTCGCGGACCTCCTCGAGGCGGACGTGATCGGTGAGCTGGGGATGATCTCCTGTCGCGAGGTGCGGATGCCGTTTCCGGACGGCCACTACTACACCCAGGCCGAGAGCGGCGGGTCGCTGCTCGAGAAGAACTGCCACGACTTCGACCTGATGAACTGGCTGGTCGACGGAGACCCGACTCGCGTCTGCGCCTTCGGCGGCCAGCACGTCTTCACCGAGAACACCGACGTGAACGACCACGCCGTCGTGATCGTCGAGTACGACAGCGGCGTTCGCGCCAGTTTGGACCTGTGCCTGTACGCCCCCTACGGCGAGCAGAACCCCGAGTACAGGGGGTACCGAGATTACGTGTTCCGGGGGACGGAGGGAATTCTCGAGGGCGTCCCGGACGGCTCGAACGCCTGGAAGCTGTACACCCGGCGTCGGCGTGAGACGTTCGAAGCGACCGGCTTCCCGGGCGGCCACGGCGGCGGCGATTACGTCCAGTTGCGCAACTTCTTGCGGTGTGTCCGAGGTGAGGAGGCGCCACCTGCGACGCCGACGGACGCAAAGAAAGCCGCCGCAATTGCGATCGGCGCCGAGCGGTCCATTCGCGACGGGACGATCGTCGAGATCGATTCGAACTACGATCTCCTCTTCGAGTAGTCGCCTTCGCGTCTCTCGAGTTTCTCACATCGACTCCCAACGTGGAGTCGTTTCGCTCGAACAGTTCTCCGCGAATGGTCTCGTCTTGCTCCGAGCGGAATCCGGGTGCCGACACCGACGTCGCCGCTCGAGTCACTTGCGAGTACGAGTGAGTGCAACCTGAACGGTCAGGACTCGAGTAACTCGCTCATCACGTCTATCGCGTCCACGATCGACGTCGCCGGATCGTCGGTGCGGCCGTTCTCGTAGATGAGCCACTCGACGTTGGCAGCGGCGCTCCACTCGACACACGCCCGGAGGTCCACTTCGCCCGAACCGAGTTCCGCGTGGACCGTCTCGTCCGATCCCGGAATCGTGTCGGTCAGGTGCACCAGATCGATCCGGTCGGCGTAGCGGTCGATCAGCGCGGCGGGGTCCGCGCCGCCGTAGAAGGCGAGTCCGGTGTCGACCTCGAGAGCGATCGCACCGTCGCTCAGGTCCGCGAAGACCTCGTATCCCGTCCGATCGCCGAGATCGGTAAACTCGAAGTAGTGATTGTGGTAGTGCAACGTGAAGCCGTCCTCGGCGAGCCGGTCGGCCAGTTCGGAGAGGTGGGAGACCGCTCTCTCGATCCCCGCCTCGCTCTCGAACGCCTCGGGATCGTAACTCGAGATCACGAGCGCCGAACAGTCGAGCGTCCGGTAGATTTCGATCGCCTCCTCGTAGTCGTCCTCGAGCAGTTCGCGATCGACGTGACAGCCCGCGATCTCGAGCTCTCGCGCTCGTACCTGTTCGAGGAGGTTCGCGGGCGTCGTGTGTCCGAGATCGGGGGTGAATTGGACACCCTCGTAGCCGGCGTCGACGGCGCGGTCGAGTTTCCGGTCGATGGGTTCCTCGAGCGGGCGAAGCGTGTGCGTCTGCAGTGCGGTTCGCGTCATAGGCGGTCTTCGCGGTCCCTCGAGTAATGGATTGTGACTCCGGCACACGGTAGCCGAGTTCGCGTCCGGCCGTACGAGACTCGAGAGGACGGCGACAGTCCGTCACGAGAACGGAGTGATCAGTCGAGGAGTGGATCGAGGATAGATCTCTAATTGTAACCAACTGATATTTCCACTAACCTTTATAGTCACGTTTGTATACTGGTAACACGGTACACAAGATGACCGATAGAAACTCTCGCGTCCGTTCGAGCGATGCGACTAGCGACCGACCGACCAAGTCAGAACCGTCACGAACGGGAGACCGAAACCGGATCTCTCGCCGAACCTGTCTCTCGATGGCCGCCGGGGGCCTCGTCGCCGGCGTCGCCGGGAGCGCGACCGTCAGCGGTGCCTCGAGCGAGTACGGAACCGTCGTCGACATCGTCGAGGATTTCGGTGCCGATCCGACCGGAGAAGAACCGATCAACGACGCCCTCCACGAGGCGTTGACGGACGACACGAAGGTGATCTTCCCCGAGGGAACCTACTATATCGCCGAAAACGGGATCCACCGCTGGGACTTCGGCGACGGAATCGAAGGCGAACGGGTGTCGAACGTCGCACTCGTCGGCGAGGGGGACGTGACGCTCCGACCCAGTTCGGATATCGACGACTTCATCTTCGCGATCTGGGGTGACAGCGTCCACATCGAAGGCTTCCGGATCGACGAGACGGCCGACGACACGGCGGTCGGGCTCTCCCACAAGTGTGAGCAGCACCTGGTCATCCGGGACGTCACGTTCGAGGGCGTCTCCGACACGCCGGGCGCGCTGACCAAAGTCGGACCGGCTGTGACCGACCCGGACGGAACGGCGCTGGTCGAAAACCTCCACATTCCGGACGGCTCGACGGATTTCACCGATCACACCGCGGTGTGGATCTTCCCGGACCACGCCGGCGATATTCTCTTCGATCGCTGTTCGATCCAAGGGGTGTCGGACAACGCGCTCTACGGCTCGCCGCCGGGGCAACCCGGGGCTGGCGGCGGTTCCGTCCGCGTCGAGAACAGCTTCTTCAAGAACAACAACGTCACCGCGATTCGACTGGGAACGCCCGGCAGCTACGCGAAGAACTGCACCGTCGTCACCGAGGAGGGTGAAATCCCGCCGAACCCGTGGGGTGCGATCACGAGTCGCGCCGGCTGGGTCTGGTACAACTTCGACGGCGTCTACGAGAACATCGACGTCATCCACGACCATCCCAACGGCGAGGGGATCCTCGACCACCACGACGACACGAGAGACCTCTCGCTCGAGGTGAAAAACTGCCGGTTCGAGCTGAACAACGACGGCTCGAACGCGGTCCGGTTCGGCTATCCGGGGGTCGACACCCTCGCGATGAAGAACGTGAGCGTCACGGGCGAGGCCGGCGACGGCGCCGCGATCGACCTGGGTAACTGCGAGGTCGACGCGAAGAACCTCTGTCTCTCCCAGACCGGCGAGAACAGGGACGGCGTCAGTCTCGAGAACGTCACCGGTTCGATCCGAAACGCTCGCATCGACGTCACCGGAGACTCGATCGTCGCAGACGCCGACAGCGACGTCTCCGTTCGAGAACTCCCGGCCCGCGGGAACTGCCCGTCGCCGAGCGGCTCTCACCCGTTCGACTCGTAAGTCTCCGGGCGGAACGCGTTGCCGACGTCTCGGGGAAGCGTCTACTGGCGGTTGTAACCGTTCGGTGGATTCGTCGAGGTACTGACGGACTCGCTCGTCGTTCTGTATTCGACAGCATAGTCCCCACCCGACGGCCGTCGTTCACGGACTCCGTTCGCAAGCAGGAGACGAACGCCTACTCGAGCAACTCGTCGACGTTATCCTGAATTTTGCGGATCGCGGCTCCGACTGCTCGGATCCCTTCCTCCTCGGCGAGCAGGAGCCTGTGACTGTAGGTGACGTTCGTCTCGCAGATCTCCTCGGCACCGGGAAGGTGGTGGTTCGGGTAGTCCGGAATCTCGGTCCCTGTCGGGAGGAACCGACCGACCTCGTTGCGGAAGAAGGCGGGCTGGCGGTACAGCGGCATCTCGTAGCCGTCGCTCACCGGTACTCCTTCGGCTCGCAACGCCTCGAGGAACCGATCCCGTGAGAGCCCGCCGAACGCCGCCGAGTCGTACCGGAAGTTCTCGATACAGTAGCCGCGGGCGGTAATTCGATCGTCTCGCGGTTTCGTCTCGATGCCGTCGATCGACTCGAGTTCCTCGAGCAGGAGTTCCTCGCGCGCCTCGCGAATGCGGTTCTCCTCGTCGAGTGTCTCGAGTTGGCCGAGTGCGAGCCCAGCCTGCAGCTCCGAGAGCCGGCGGTTCGACGCCAGATAGTAGAAGTAGTAGCCGGTCTCACCCTGTCGACGGCCGATGTTGGCCATGGTTCGCGCCCGGTCGGCGAGTACGGGGTCGTCGGTGGTGACGATCCCGCCTTCGCCGCTGGGGAGGGATTTCGATTCCTGAAACGAGAACGTCCCGAAGTCGCCGAAGGTGCCGATCTTCTCGCCGCGCCACTCCGATCCCTGGGCGTGGGCCGAATCCTCGATCAGGAACAGGTCGTTCTCCTCGACGATCGGCAGCAGCCGGTCCATGTCCATCGGGTAGCCCGCGAAGTGGACACCGACGATGCCGACCGTCTTCTCGGTGATGACCTCCTCTAAGTGGTCGGGGTCGATGTTGTACGTCTCGACGTCGGTGTCGACGAACCGCGGAACGGCCCCGACGCAGGGGATCGCACTCGCGCTCGCGATGAACGAGTAGGAGGGGACGATCACTTCGTCGCCCGGCTGGACGCCACAGGCCCGCAAGGCGAGCTCGATCGCCGTCGTCCCGTTGCTGACGGCGATGGCGTGGTCCGCGTCGTGATAGTCGGCGAACGCCGCCTCGAGTCTGTCACAGAAGCCGTCGCCGTCGGTCGTGGTTCGACACCAGCGGCCGCTCTCGAGGCACTCCTCGACGTACCGTCGACTCGACTCGTTCACCTGTGGCCACTCCGGAACCTCGAGGTCAGCGGCGGCTTCCGGACCGCCGTCGATAGCTAGCTCTGGCATTGATCGTCGCTAGAGAGTGCGAACTGGATTATAAATGTGTGTGTTCACGTGCCATCCGCCGTCCGTTCGCGGCTCGTGGCCCGACGGTCGCCAGGTCGCCGGGCCGCCGAGACACCAAGTCGCCGCATCGACCGTCGCCGACCCGCTCTCGAGCGTTCTCGCACGGACATTTATTATACTCCGCACAATCCATCGAACCGACTATGCGCATTCTGTACATCGACGTCGATTCGCTGCGTCCGGACCACCTCGGCTGTTACGGCTACCACCGGGACACGTCACCGAACGTCGACGCGCTCGCCTCGGACGGACGGCGGTTCACGAACTACTACGCCTCGGACGCCCCGTGTGGACCCTCCCGAACCGCACTGTTTCTCAGTCGCTTCGGGATACACACGGGCGTCGTCAACCACGGCGGCCTGAACGGCGATCCCCGCCGGTACGGCCGCCAGCGCGGGTTCAACTACCCCGAGAAATTCCGCTCGTGGATGACCGTCCTCGCCGAGCACGGTATCCACACCGCGACGGTGAGTCCGTTCCCCTCCCGTCACGACACCTGGCAGGTCCTCGAGGGATTCGCCGAGTTCCACGACCCGCGTGACAGCCACGCCCACGCGGCGGACATCTACCCCTACGCCGAGGAGTGGCTCGAGGTCAACGCCGCCGACGACGACTGGTTCCTCCACGTCAACTTCTGGGACCCGCACACGGAGTACAACACGCCCCTCGAGTACGGCAACCCGTTCGAAGACGACCCGGCACCGGAGTGGCCCGACGAGGAGACCATTCGGGACCACTACGAGAGCTACGGGCCCCACAGTGCGTTCAACCCCGAGAGCGCGAGTTTCGACTGGAGCGGCTCGTGGAACCTCGAACGGATGCCCGAGGAGATCGCCGACCGCGAGGATTTCGAAACCTGGGTCGACGGCTACGACACCGGCATCCGCTTCATGGACGACCACGTCGGGAAAATCTGCGACCTGCTGCGAGAGCAGGGCGTGTTCGAGGAGACGCTGATCGTCGTCAGCGCGGACCACGGTGAGGCGCTGGGCGAGTTCAACGTCTACGGCGACCACCAGTGTGCCGATCAGGCGACCTGTCGGGTCCCGCTGATCGTCTCCGGCCCCGAGGTGGAGCCGGGGGTCGACGAGGACCTCCACTACCAGATCGACCTCGCACCGACCGTGAGCGAACTCGTCGGCGCGGAGCCGCCGGCGGGATGGGACGGGCGATCGTTCGCACCCTCTCTCACCGACGGCGAGCGCGCGGGTCGAGAATCGCTGGTCGTCAGCCAGGGCGCCTGGGCCTGCCAGCGCGCGGCGCGGTGGGACGACTGGCTGCTCGTCCGCACCTACCACGACGGCGGCAAGCCGGCGTTCGACGACGTGATGCTGTTCGACGTCGCGACCGATCCCCACCAGACGACGGATCTCTCGGCCGAGCGCCCCGACGTGACCGCGAGGGGGCTGTCGATCCTTCAGCGCTGGCACGACGACCGACTGCTCGAGGCCGCCCGCGGGGAGAACGGCGGTAATCCCGAAACGCCTGACGGGATCGTCGATCCGATGTGGGATACCATCCGCGAGGGCGGGCCGTTGCACGCCCGTGGTCACCTCGGCCCGTATGCCGAGTACCTCCGCAGCGAAGGCCGCGAGGAACAGGCTGCGGAGATCGAGGCGAACTACGACCTCGACGTCGCGTGACCACTCCCACGACTGAAGTCGTAGGCTTGCTCCTCGAATCTGTGTAATACGCCCGGCACTGAACTCGAGTTCGAGTCGGAACAGGGTGCTCGCGCCACATCCGCTCCCCGCTCGAACTCGGATCCCGTTCTCGAACACCGGTCGATCGCAACTCGAGCGGGCGTGGCCGCCCCGAACCCGAACGGCCGCTCAGTTCGACGCCCGCTCGCGCAACTCGGCGAACGCCTCGCTGCCGTGCTCGAGCGACGCCAGCGCGTCCGTCGTCCGCCCGTTCTCGCAGACGATCCAGTCGGCGCCGTTCGCGGCGGCCCGGTCTGCACACGCCTCGATATCGACGACGCCCTCGCCGACGTCGGCGTGGAGTTTCTCGTCCTCCCCTGGCACCGTATCGGTCAGGTGGACGATCGGCGCCGCTCCGGCGACCTGCTCGAGCAGTTCGAGGGCGTCGTAGCCCGCGTGGGTCGCGAGGCCGACGTCGGGTTCGAATCCAAACCGGCCGTCGGCGTGATCGACGAATCGCTCGAACGCGACCTCGCTATCGACGCTCCCGAACTCGAACGTGTGGTTGTGATAGAGTAGCTCGATATCGTGGCTCTCGAGATCGGCCGCCAACCCGGCGATCCGATCCGCGGCGCCCTCGACGCCCTCACGCGTCGCGAACGCCTCCGGCTCGTAGGTCGGGATGACCAGCGTCGAACACCCGATCTCGTGGCAGATCGAGACGAGTTCCTCGAACCCGGACTCGAGTCGATCGACGCTCACGTGTGCACCCGCTACCTCGAGATCGCCGTCCTCGAGTGCGGTGTGCGTCTGCGATCGAGTCTCGTCGTCCGCGAGCGCGTCGAAGTGTGCGTCGTAGAACTCGACGGCGTCGAACGTCGTCTCACCGACGCGGGCGACGATGTCTGGCAGCGGTTCGTCGACGTCTGCGAGCGTGAACAGCTGTATGGCTGTCTGTACCATAGGTATCGGTCTCGAGGGAACGGTTTAGCTGTGGCGGTCGGGCAGACGCTGCTTCGCCGGTCGACCGTCGGACACTGATATCGACTCGAGCAAAAACCCACCCGACTGCGACCGGAACGACCGAATCACCACTACTCACCGCGCGTACACGACGACCTGTTCGGCGTCGCTGTCGTCGCCGGTTCGCACGGTCACGGGGAACTCGACGTCCTGCTGGGTGTCGTAGGTCTGGAAGGTGAGCCGGACGTCGGTGTACTGGCCGGCGTCGAGCTGGACGGACGAACTGTCCATCACGTCCCCGCCGGAGACGAGCTCGACCGTCTCCGAGTCGGCCGCGTCCCCCTCGTTTCGGACTCGAGCCCACACCTCGAGAACCTCGGTTCCCTCGACGGGGTCGTTGGTCCGGTCGATCGAGACCGAAAACGCACTCTCGGCGTCGGCGTACACCTCGACCTCCTGCGTGTCGCTGTCGTCGCCGGTCCGGACGGTCAGCGGGAACCGGACGTCCTGCTGGACGGGGTGGGTCTCGTATGAGAGCGAGAACTGGTACGTGTGGTTGTCCGCGACCGTCTGGGTCTCCGCGTCGACGACCTCGTCGCCGGTGACGAGCTGGACGTCCTGCGTCTGGGCGACGGTGCCGGTGTTCTCGACGTGGACGCGGGCCCGCATGACCTCGCCGGCCGCGACGGGATCGTTGACGTCGAAGAGGTCGACCGTGAGTTCGCCGTCCGGTTCGGTTACCACCGAGACCTCCTCGGTCGCACTGTCGTCGTCACACTCGACGGTGATCGGGAACCGGACGTTCTGCTCGACCGGGTAGGTCTCGTAAGCGAGTTCGACCGGAACGGGATAGCTCTCGCCGCCGGGAACTTCGATCGTCTCCGTGTCGAGGACGTCGTCGCCGGTGAGCAGTCGGAGCTCTTGTGATCCGTACGACCCGCGGTTGAAGACGCTCACCCACGCGACGAAGACGTCACCCGCGAGGACGGGTGCGTTGGTTTCCTGAATCGACACCTCTAGCTGTGTGGCGCTCACGCTCGTCGTCACCCCGACCAGCCCACCGATACCTGCTCCTGCCGTTGCGAGGTACTGCCTCCTGCGCATGGTCCTGATCCACGTGTCCGTATGCTCACATAACACCAAATAGCTTCGCAGCGGTCGGATTCGGCGACACTCAGTGTCGTTGATCCTCGGCTCTCGGTTCCGCTCGTCGTCTCGCGTTCTTTCAGTCTCTCGCGATCCCGCGCTCTCACTCTCCCGTTCGAATTCCACCGAAAGACCGATCGAAACTCGAGTCGACCGACTGTGCCGAGGTCACGGGACGAACCGAACGACCCCTCAACTACTCGAGGCGCAGTCGTCCGGATCGCCGACGTCCTCCGGCCCTGCATCGGTCGGTGAGAGCTGGCCGTCCTCGACGAACCCCTCGGAACGACCCGAGAGGCGGTCGATCATCGCTTCTCGGCCGCGCTCGAGGTCCTCGGCGTAGGCGCTGTCGGTCGTCAGATCTCGCTCCTCACCGGGGTCTTCGTCGAGGTCGAACAGCAGTTCGCGCCCGGTGACGGGGTTCCAGACGTACTTCATCGTCCCGTCGATCAGGTACTGACAGCCGTTTTCGGGGTCGTAACTGCCGGCGGCGTGCTCGCCGTGGTACCACTCGCGCCAGTCCTCGCGGTCGGGGTCCTCGATCAGGTCCAACAGGTTCCGCCCCTCGACGGTCTCGGGAACCTCGACGTCCGCGACCGAGAGCAGCGTCGGCATGAGGTCCTCGAGGCCGACCGGTCGGTCGATGAGCTGTTGCCGTGGGGCCTCCATCGACTCGGGGAACTGCACCAGGAGGGGGACGCGAGCCGACCCCTCGTAGGCGTAGGACTTGCGCCACATGTGGTGGTCGCCGAGCATCTCGCCGTGGTCCGAGCAGAACACGACGAAGGTGTTCTCGAGCTCGCCGATCGTCATGAGCTTGTCGAAGACGCGTTTGAGCTGCTGGTCGATGTGGGTGATCAGGCCGTAGTAGGCCGCTCGAGCGCGGTGGACGATCGTCGGGGGGAGGTCGGCCAGCCAGGCGTCGATCGCGGGATACTCCGGAATCTTGTCGCCGTGGACGTCGTCGACCCAGTCGCCCATGTAGGGATCGGGCGTGTCGCGATCGACGTACATGTCCCAGTAGGCCTGGGGCGGGTCGAACGGCGTGTGCGGGCGGACGTACGAGAGGTTGAGGAAGAACGGCCGGGTCTCGTCGCGCTCGTCGAGGAAGTCCAGCGCCCGCTGGGTCGTCCAGTTCGTCGGGTGCTCGTACTCATCGCGGTGCCACGGCCGCGGGTCCCAGGAGTTGCGCCCGAGCCCGGTCGAGAGCTCGTCGTACTTGCCGTCGCTCTCTCGCTCGAGCCACTGCGTGTAGTCGTCGTTGGGGTGGTTCCACAGCGCCTCGTGTTGGTCCATGCTCTCGAAGCCGACGTGGTTCCGGGGCGGGATCGAGTGGATCTTGCCCGCGAGTTTGGTCTGGTAGCCGGCGTCGCGGAGCTCTCCAGGAAGGGTGTGTTCGAACTCCCAGGGCGTGGTCACCCAACCGGGTGCGCCGTTGGTCGCGGGCGTCTGGCCCGTCAGGAGCGACCGCCGTGCCGGGATACACGACGGTGCCGGCGTGTACGCTCGCGTGAACAGCGCGCCGTTTCCGACGAAACTGTCGATGTTCGGCGTGTGTACGAGTGAGCGGCCGTCGCCGTCCCGCGGCGAATCGGGATCTGCGCCGATGCAGTCGCCGCGATGCTGGTCAGTCATCACGAACAGGATGTTTGGGCGGTCCGACATACCCGTCACCTGTCTGGCCGAGCATATAATTCTACCTTCACTCGTTTCGCTCGTCTCGTCCCGTCCCGTCTTCTCGACGACTGGTCCATCTCGAGACTCGCTACGAACTCGGATCGTGCCCGTCGATCTTCGAACCGCGCCGAACTGCGGAACTCGGCACACGAGATGGGATTCGATCAGCTCGGCCCGCTGGCTGGACTCCACATTTCAGTTCGTCCTCTCGAGGCGCTTTTCACACTCGAGTGAGTATCAATCAAAATGGTAATTACCAGTACAATATCTTTATATGCGAACACACTGTTGCGCTAACTGGTAGCATGCCACGTAAGTCACACGTAACGGACAGTCAGTCGAACCGAGATCGAGGCGAGAGCCGCCGGCGGTCACAGACCCCGAACAGACGCCAGTTCCTTCGGGGCGCTGCCGGAGCAGCGGCGGTCACGGCCGGGTTCGGACTCTCGAGCGGTGTGAGTGGGGCCGCGGTCGGAAGCGATCCAGAGTACGACGTCGTCCTCGACATCGTCGACGACCTCGGTGCCGACCCGACCGGCGAGGAGCCGATCAACGACGCGCTCGCCGAGGCTGTCGAGTACGATAGCGTCAAGGTGGTCTTCCCGGACGGCGAGTACCTGATCGAGAACGGGCCCGGCGGGGACGGGTTCGCCCGCTGGGACTTCGGAACCGGCGAGGAAGAAGGACGCGTCGGCGACCTCGCCCTCGTCGGCGACGGGAACGTCACGCTCACGCCACCCGACGGCGGGCGACACAACGTCCTCACCCTCTGGGGCCGGGACCTCCGAATCGAGAACTTCACGGTAGATCAGACCGCCCACGACACCTCGACCGGCATCACGGCCGTCGCCGAGGACAGGCTCCTCGTCCGCGACGTCCACTACGACGGCAAGGTGACGGGTGACTACGTCGAAGTCCCCGCTCCGGGCGACGAGCGCATTCCCGACGACCCGCATTGTCTCATCCCCGGGATTCTCGAGGAGGACGGGACGGGCCTGATCGAGAACGTCCGCGCGCCGGACGGCGTCGAATCGTACAGCCGAAAGGGAGCGGTCTGGGTCAACTTCCTGCACGCGGGGGATCTTCTCTTCAATCGCTGCGAGTTCTCGAACTTCTCGGACAACGCGATCTACGGCTCGCCGCCGGGTCAGGGACCGCCACTAGGTGGTGGTGGGAGCGTCCGCGTCGAGAACTGCTACTTCGAGAACAACAACGTTTCCGCGATCCGTCTGGGAACCCCCGGCAGCTACGCGAAAAACTGTACGGTCGTCACCGAGGCTGGCGAGATTCCGGCGACGCCGTGGGGAGCGATCACGAGTCGCGCCGGCTGGGTCTGGTACGAGTTCGACGGCTCCTTCGAGAACGTCGACGTCGTTC
Source organism: Natronoglomus mannanivorans (assembly GCA_025517485.1). GTDB lineage: Archaea > Halobacteriota > Halobacteria > Halobacteriales > Natrialbaceae > Halomontanus > Halomontanus mannanivorans. The sequence continues at coordinate 52,702 of JAOPKB010000008.1, forward strand.
ACGACCACCCCGCAGGACAGGGCATCCTCGACCACAGCGACGGAACGCAAGACGTGGCCCTCGAGGTGAAAAACTGCCGATTCGAGCTGAACAACGACGGTGCGACCGCCATCCGGTTCGCCGATCCGGGCGTCGAGCGCCTCTCGGCGAAGAACGTGAGCGTCACCGGCGACGCGGCCGACGGAACCGCGCTGGTCCTCGGCAACGCCGAGATCGACGTGAAGAACTGCTGTGTCTCTCAAACCGGCGAAAACAGAGACGGGATCAGTCTCACGAACGCGACCGGCTCGATTCGAAACGCCAGCATCGACGTCACCGGCCAGGCAATCGTCGCGGACGACGACAGCGACGTGACCGTTCGCAACCTCCACGAACGCGGGAACTGTCCGTCGGCTCGGTCACAGCATTCGCTGCAATAGCGACGAGGGTTGTCGGAGCCGTCGGTTCGGTCCTCGAGTGCTCGTTTTCCGTTTTCCGTTTCGCTCTCCGCTCTCCTCGACCCCAATTTAGATCGACTCGAGCAACGGCTCGACGTACTCGGGCGAGTAGCGCTGACACCGGTAGATGTTCCCCATCGACCCCTCCTCGCCGAACGGGCTGACGAAGTCCCAGACGATCTCGCCGTCGGGCGTGACCTCGAAACAGCGGGCCTTCCAGCCCTCGCAGATCAGCGTGTTGCCGTTGGGGAGGCGTCGAGCGCCGGCGATGTAGATGCTGAAGAAGTCCTCTTTCGGCGAGCCGGTGTACTCCCAGACGATCTCCTCGGTCAACGGGTCGAGCTCGAGCACGCGCGACCAGCCGCGTTCGGTCCCGTTGTCGAAGATCAGGAGGTTGCCGTTCTCGAGGACGTGCGGGAGGTGCTGGCCGTCGAGTTCGCCCGGTCCCCACGCCCAGACGATCTCGCCGCTGGGGTAGTCGATGACGCCGACGACGTCGATGCTCCGGTAGGAGAAGACGATGTTTCCCGGTTCGAACCGGACCGGGCCGCCGTCCTCGCGCTCCGTCTGGGCGGTCTCGTTCGGCGGGATCAGCTGGAGGGTGTTGTTGTGTGCCCAGTCGAACCCGAACTCGCTCTCGATCCGCTCTTCGACGTACGCCCAGTCCTCGGCGGAGAGCTGTTCGCGGAGATCGTCGTAGTGGTCCTCGCCGCGCCACTCCCAGTGGAGGTTCTTCTCGCGGTCGATTTCGACGATGTAGGGGTTTCGGATCAGTTCGGGGCCGATCTCGGGGACCATGTGGTCGTCGATCGTGTGCAACAACAGGTTCCCGTCGTCTTTGATCTGGAAGTCGTGATCGATCCGGCAGTGGTAGGACCAGACGACCTCGCTCGCGGGATCGAGTTCGCGAACCCCGGCCTCCATGATGTCGGATCGGTCTCGAGTCGGGTAGAGGAGGTTCCCGTCGGGAAGCAGGTGACAGAACGACTGGACGGCGGTGTCGGTCTCCCACCGGTGGACGGGTTCGCCCTCCATGTCGATCAGGTATATCTTCCCCTTCCCGTCGGGTGCGTCTTCCGGAAACTGGTACGTTTCTGCGAGGAGTGTGTACCCCTCGTAACTTCGCTCCGGATCGTAGACGGTGACGCCTGCTGTCGCTGTCATAGTGTGTCGATCGTTCACACCTTTCAGTGCGAGCCAATTAACTCTAGTTCTCCGCGGTTGATGGGTCTGCGTACCGTCTGTGGGTGCCAGCTCGAGGACGGGTTCGAGAACGGGAGAGAGCTCGAAAAACCGGATCGAGACCAACCCGCTCACACACCGCCGGAGGCGCAACGGTTAATTCCCTCGCCCCGAAACTCTGCACCGACCATGTCAACGGCTGCCATCGACGACCTAGCCGACGGACCGATCAACGTCCTCGTCATCGGCGCGCACATCGACGACTGCGACATCAAAACCGGCGGAACCGCAAAGAAGTGGGCCGACCGCGGCGACAATGTCAAATTCGTCTCGCTGACCAACGGCGAGGCCGGCCACCACGAGATCGGCGGCCTCGAGCTCACGCGCACCCGTCGCGCCGAAGGCCAGGCCGCGGCGGATCAGATCGGCATCGAGTTCGAGTCGCTCGACATCATCGAGGGGAAACTCGAGCCGACCATCGAGAACCGAAACAAGGTGATCCGGTTGATCCGCGAGTACGAACCCGACCTCGTGCTCTGTCACCGACCTAACGATTACCACCCGGACCACCGCTACGGCTCCGACCTCGTCCAAGACGCCGCCTACATGGTGACCGTGCCCGCGATCTGTCCGGACACGCCCCACCTCGATTACAACCCGATCATCTGCTACATGCACGACGACTTCCAGAAACCGTACCCGCTCGAGCCCGACGTCGCCGTCGACATCGACGACGTGATCGAGTCGAAGTTCGACATGCTCCACCAGCACACCTCTCAGATGTACGAGTGGCTGCCCTTCAACCAGAACATTCTCGACGAGGTGCCCGAGGACGAGGACGACCGCCGCGAGTGGCTCGTCGAGACCCGATCTGGCGACTTCGAGGCGGTCGCCGACCGGTTCCGAGACGGGCTGATCGACCGCTACGGCGAAGAACACGGCTCGGCGGTCCAGTACGCCGAGGCGTTCCAGGAGTGTGAGTACGGTGGGACGATGACGCCCGAACACGAGGAGCTGCTGTTTCCGTTCTAGGGCTTCTCGCTCCGGCCGGCGCACCCGAGTTCCGTCACACGCGAAGACACTCACTCGAGCGGTTATTTTCGACAACAGCAAGTTGATAACAGGTGGCTGTGTCCGCCCGCCCAGATCATGACTCGAGGGCCAGACGGACGACCGAACGATGCGGACCGGGGAGCTAGTGCTAGTGCTGATCTCAGTGCCGGCGCTGATGTCGATGCTGATGCTGATTCTGATACTGGTGCCGACGCTGATGTTCGGAACAACCCGCGTTCGACGATCGGGCCGACCAGACGCGGATTCCTCCGCGCGACGGCCGGAACCGCCGCGGCGGTCGCGGGGTTCTCGGCCGTTACGGCGGCAACGCCCGCGGACGAGTACCGCTCCGTCGTCGATCTCGTCGACGACTTCGGCGCGGACGACACCGGCGAGGCACCGATCGACGACGCGCTCGCCGAGGCCGTCGCGCTCGACGACGTTCGAATCGACCTTCCGGAGGGGACCTACTGGATCGCCGACGAGGGGTTCGAACGGTGGCGATTCGGGGAGGGCGCAGAAAGCGAGGAGGTGTCGAACGTCGCACTCGTCGGTCACGGCGACGTCACTCTCCGCCCGACGCAGGGGACCCACGAACCGATCCTGACGTTGTGGGGCGAGCGGGTTCGCCTCGAGAACGTCCGCATCGACCAGACCGGCCACCACACCTCGACCGGCGTGTCCGTCGTCGCCGAGGAAGAGCTCGTCGTCCGCGACGTCGCCGTCGATGGCGTCGGTGACGGCCCGGCGGAACCGGTCGATTCGCCCGCCGAGGCCCTCGAGGGGGCGGCGGCGATCATCGTCGGCGCGCTCGATTCCGACGGGACGGCCCGCGTCTCGAACGTTCAGGCCCCCGACGGGAGTATTCCCTACCACCGAAAGGTCGGCTGCTGGGTGAACGAACTCCACGAGGGCGACCTCCTGATCGAGGAGTCAACGTTCTCGCAGTTCTCGGACAACGGCATCTACGGCTCTGGGCCGGGCCCCGGCGACGGGAGCGTCCGCGTCGAACACTGTACCTTCCGGAACAACAACGTCTCGGCGATCCGGCTCGGGACCGCGGGCAGCTACGCGAAACACTGCACGGTCGTCATCGAACGGGACGAAGTGCCGGTGCTCCCGTGGGGCGGCCTCGCCAGCCGCGCCGTCTGGCTCTGGTACGACTTCGACGGCTACCTGCAGGACATCGACGTCACCTGTGACCATCCCCGTGGGATGGGGGTCTACACCGACCAGAGTCAGGCTGGCCCGATCACCGTCGAGGACTGCCGCTTCGAGTTCGACGCGGACGGCTCGGACGTCGTTCGCGTCCACGCCGCCGAGGGCCTGCTCACCCTCGAGAACGTCTCCATCGTCGGCGACGCGGGTGACGGTCCGGCGGTCACCGTCACGGGCCGTGACGTCGCCATCGAGAACCTCTGTCTTCGCCAGACTGGCGCGAACAGGGACGGCCTCCACCTCACCGGTGTCGCCGGCACGGTCGACGACGCGTCGATCGACGTCTCCGGCACGCGAATCGTCGCCGACGGCGACGTGACGGTCGGGTCGCTCGGTGATGGTGGTGATGGCAGTGAGGGCGGGTGTTCGTCGCTTCCGGCGCGTTCCTCGAGTTCGTCGCGTTCGAACTGAGGCGTTTTTCGTCTGTGGGGCGTGGCCGGTCGGTCGATGTCTTCGTCTTCGCCTTCGTCTTCGGACTCGTACTCGTGCCTGTCCCTCCGTTCGCACACCGACTCTCACAGTATCGTCTCCTCTCGTCTCTTTTCGTCTCCAATCGGGCGACACCGACCGCCGTTAGCTCTCCTGTCCCTCTCCACCTACCTTCTCACTCTCCGCTTCGAGAACCGCTCTCGCTTCTGGACACCACCAGCAGTCCGGATCGTCACACAGCAGTGCTCCGGGCTTTTTCTTGACGAGTTCGTACGCGACACGGAGGATGTCCTCGCCGTCCATCAACTGGGCTGGTGCCTGGCCGACGTTGCCGTGCGTGAGGAGATCGGCTCGCTCGGCGACCGGCTCGAGGACCGGGAACCCGCGGCCACAGCCGACGCGGGAGACGTCGACGGTCGTCGCAGTACCGTCGTCGCCGAGTACCTGTACTTCCTTCGTCCCCGTCCGGTAGGGGAGGCTGGCGAGCGCTTCGGCGACGTGAATCGAGGAGTTTCGGTCGTGGCCGACGCCGAGAAGGAGGATCTGGCCGCCGTGCTTTGCGAGTCGGTGGAGCGGACTGTTCCGTCCGAGCGAGCGATCGTACGCGTGATTTCTGGTGAGCGACGACGCGGACGGACCGATGGCGGCGACGGAGTGAGTGGGATGTTCGCTCCGGACCGCGTCTTCTCGCGTCCGCAGCGCCTCCGTTATCGCACCCGTCTGAGACGGCGTCTGCTCGGGATCGAACGGCTCCTCTTCGGCGAGTCCGGAGGTGAACGTCGGCGCGACGACGGTTCCCTTGTCGCCGGCGACGTCGAGCAAAGCGTCGACGACTGTCTCCGCGCCCCCCTCGACCCGGCCGAGACTCGAGAGCGACCCGTGAACGACGAGTTCGTCGCCGGACTTGAGCCCGAGAGCCCGGAGATCCATCGTGAGGCCCGCCCGCGTGATGTGGTCGGTCATTACTGGGTATTTTCTCTCGTATCGTATAGGAGTACCGCTGTTCGTGGACTGTGATCAGCCTTCGGCCTCTGGACGCTGGATGCTAGACGCTCGACGAACGTCGAAACCCACGAGGTCCGAGAACGGAGACGACGATCGACGTGGAGAATCCCCGCTGTCTCACTCGAGGTACGAGCGCACGCGTTCGACGACGTACTCGGCTTCCTCGTCGGTGAGACACATCGGATTCACGGTGAACGCTGACTCGTGGAGGTGGTCCGGGCCGACGAACACGCGCGGGTCCTCCCGTCGCAACTCGCCGACGAGCGTTTCGGCGTCGATACCGGCGACCTCGGCGTCGAGACGGACGAACACCTCCGGTGCGACGGCAGTCTTCTCTCCTTCCGTCACGGTGATCGAGAGGCTCGACTCCTCGCGAAATCCGTCCGCCATCAGTTCGGCGCGGTCGGCCCACTCGTCGGCCAGCGCGTCGTGGTCCTCATCGACGAACAACTCGAGAGCACGGATGATTCCAGCGAGTTCTTCCTTGCCGACCTTGAGCGGCCGGCCGATTCCCTGGCGGGGGACGCCGCCGAAGCGCTCCAAGTCGATCAGGTCCGCTGGGGGTTCCCAGACTTCCTCGGCGACGTGCATATCGAGGTGTTGCATGGCCGCGGACTCGATGTACTCGCGCTTGCCGGCGAGGATACCGGTCGACTGGGGTCCACGAATTGCTTTCCCGCCGCTGTAGACGACGAGGTCCGCTCCCTCCTCGACGAACCGCGTGAGGTTTCGCTTGGGTGGCAGTTCGGCGGCGGCGTCGACGATCACTGGCACGTCGTGGGCGTGGGCGACGTCACAGACGTCGCTCAGCTCCGGCTGTGAGTACGATTTCTGCATGTAGCCGATCGCGGCCGTGTCCTCGGTGATCGCGTCCTCGATCTCCCACAGCTCCGTGTTCGTCGACCCGGTTCCAAGGTGGTTGTCGTTGTTTCCGACGTCGACGATCTCGGCACCGGCGAGGCGCAACGCGTGGTCGTAGCCGTTACGGTGGGTCCGCGGCATGATGACCTCGTTCCCCCCGTCGGCGTGGGGCAGGCGGTTCATCCTCCCGAGGTCGTCGCCCGCGATACAGGCGGCCGTTCCGAGGGCGAGACACGCGGCCGCCCCGCTGGCGACGTAGCCGGCCTCGGCGCCCGTCACCTCCGAGATGAGTTCGCTCGCGCGGGCCTCGAGATCGGAGATACGGACGAACGACTCCGCCGCTCGAGACATCGCCTCGACGGCTTCGGGGCGGATGAGACTCCCCCCGATTCGAGTTTTCGTACTCGCGGCGTTGACGACGGTCGGCACACCGAGTTCGTCGTAGATCGACGGCTTCTCAGACATGGGTACGGATCACGTGCAGTCTTTCGAGGGCCAGCGCATAAAGCATGCGATGAGCGGTGTTCTCCCTTCGCCGTTCCTCCGCGAACTGCTGTCTGCGCTCGACCGCCTTCTCGCCGTCACCCGAGTTCGAAACCGGCCCCAGCCACGACGTCGTCGCCGACGAGAAGCGGCGTCGGCTCCCGAGAGGCCATCCGTGTGAGCCGGCGTTGACGCACCAGTCCGGCTCTCTCCAGAAGGTCGCCGTCGCGTTCCGTTCGGAGGAGGTCGATCAGAACGTCGAGTTCGGCACCGTCGACGGATCCGACGGTCTCGGCGATGGCGGTGAGCATGGCGGCCGTCGCCGCTCGAGACGACGCGACCACCGGCCCGACGTGACGGTGTTCGCGACCCGGTCGGACGAGGGCGTACCCCCGAATCTCGCTCCTCTCTTCGCCCTCGTCTCGAGCGACGAACCCGGTCACGCCCTCCGTTCCGAGCAGGTGTCCGAGGAGGTCGCCCCGATCGACCCCACATGCTCGCCGATCGAGCGAGCAGATGGCGTCGATCTCGTCGGCACGCGCCGTCGTCATATCGACCGAACACGCCGTCGCGTCCTCGAGCGGCGTGTTTCCCGGGGCCTCGAGTCTGCCGCTCCACCGCTCGATGGGTGTGACGTCCACGAAGCCCTCGCGGCGATAGACCTCTCTGCCCGCGTCGGTCGCGTCGAGGCCGACGGCCGTCCCGCGCCGTTCGGCCAGTCCACGGACGTGCTCGAACATCTCGCTCCCGTAGCCGTTGCGGCGGTGGCGCTTTGCGACCAGAATCATCCCGATCCAGCTGACCGCCCCGCCGTAGGTCACCACCGTTCCGGTGGCGACCAGTTCCCCGCCGATCCAGCCGCCGAAACAGCCCTCGGGCGCGAGTGCGAGCAGTCGACGCCAGTCCTCACCCGTCTGGTTCCAGCCGGCCTGTGTCGAGAGTCTCGTCGCGTCCGGGACGTCGGTTTCGGCGAGCCGTCGGATCTCCATCGTCGCGGTCATCTCCGTCTCACCTCACGACGCCTCGAGCCAGTCTCTGGTCATCAGTTCGTATCGCTCCCGGGGGACGTCGTGTTGGAGCGACTCCCCGGCCGCGAACCGTTCGACCTCCTCGACGGCGGCTTCCGCCAATCGATGGCGGGTCGGTGCGCCGGCGACGTGGGGACCGAGAACGGCGTTGTCCAGATCCCGGAGCGGGCTCGAGTCGGGCAGTGGCTCCGTCTCGTAGACGTCGAGGGCGGCCGAAATCCGCCCCGTCTCGAGTTCGGCCACGAGCGCGGCTTCGTCGACGATGGCACCGCGAGCCGCGTTCACGAGCAGACCGCCGTCGGGAACCGTCGCGAGGGCCTCTCCGTCGAGCAAGTGGATCGTCTCGGGGGTCTTCGAGGCGTGCACGGAGACGACCTCCGACGAGAGCGCCGTCTCGAGGTCGGTCAGGGCCGCGAACTCGAAGTCCGCCAGTTCGTCCTCGGCGACGTAGGGGTCGTACACGTCGACCGTCGGCTCGAACGGCTCGAGCAACGCCAGCAGTTCGCGGCCGACGCTCCCCAGGCCGACGAAGCCGATTTTCGCCCCGAACAGGCTCTCGGAGCGCGCCATCCCGTCGGGCCACTCGCCGTCGGCGAGGGCCGCGTCGAAGCCGACGACGTCGCGCAATCCCGCCAGCGCGTACGCGAGGATCCCTTCGGCGACGAACGGTGCCATGACGTGATTGGCACTGCAGACCGGAATTCCGCGTTCGTACAGGGCCGGCGAGGCGACCGACGCGACGCTCCCGCCGACGTGGGTCACGAGTTCGAGCGCATCGGCTCCGTCTCGGTCTCTGGTTCCGTCTCCCGCGTCGGCTCCGTCGAGGACGTCCGCCGAGAGCGTCGGACAGCCCCAGCCGGTGACGCAGACGTCGACGTCGCGAAGTCGATCACTCAGTTCGACGGGCGTAAACTGGTCGGTCCGCTCGTTCCAGTCTACGTCGCCGAGGGACTCGAGTCGGGCTACGACGTCGGCCGAAAAGAGGAAATCGCGCCGCGGAACGTCCGGGTAGGTCACGAGGATTCGCATCTCCCTGTTTCCTCGTCGACTCGTGGCTTAAAGCTGTGGACGCGACGTATCTGAGAGACGACCTCTTCTCACCGCTCTCCGTCGACCCCGACGACCGACGCGAGGAACTCCCGGTCGCGTTCGATCGCCGCTTCGACCTCGAGATCGTCGGTGACGAACTCCACCTCGACGTAGCCGTCGAAGCCGGTCTCGGCGAAGGCCTCGAGAATTGCCGGAACGTCGAAGTAGGCGTCTTCGAGGAGCGAGCGGTCGTGCCACGAGTCGCCGTGTTCGGCGACCGCCTGCAGGTGGACGTTGTTCGAGAGCGGGGCGAGCGATCGGGCCTCCTCGAGGATCGTCTCGGCGTCGAACTCGAATAGCGGCTGCCAGTTGAGCCCGCAGTTCTCCCGGTCGACGCCCTCGATCAGTTCTCGAGCGCCCGCTTCCGTGTTGGTCACTGTCCCCTCGTGTTTCTCGACGGTGACCCCGAACCCGCGGTCGGCGGCCCGGTCGGCGAGGTCGGTCGTGTCGCGTACGACGTCCGCCCAGTGGTCGTCGGTCGCGTCCTGGTACTCCTCCTGGCCGGCCCACACGCGGATCAGGGACGCGCCGAGTGTCTCCGCTCTCTCGAGTTCCGTCTCGACTTCCTCGTCGTACTCGGGCGTCCCGGGTCGCAGGTACGAGCCGTAGACGGGAATCTCGAGGCCCAGTTCGGCGGCGGTTTCCCGGATCTCGTGACATCGCTCGGGAGCGCCGACGTGGTCTTTTCCCCAGAGTTCGACGCCGTCGTAGCCGGCGTCGGCGGCGGTCGCCAGCGCGTCCTCGATCGACTCTTCTTGCAACGCGATGGTGCAGAGCCCGAGGTTCACTCCGTCTCACCTCCGAGAGGTGCGGTTCTCGCTCCCGTCTTCGACGGTATTTCGCTACAACGTCGTCCATCGTCGTCGGTCCCGAAACGGCCGGCTGTCGCGGCCGGGCGACCCGTGATCGTCGGTCGGTCCATGCCCGCAATCGCTTCGCCCAGCCACTTATACTGTCGGCTGTCGCTCGGTGTGGGTTCGCCGCCGGCCGCCAGCCCCGCACTATTATATCCTCTCACTGCTATCGAATGGGTAATGCACGTTTGCAGCTGTACGACCGCAGACGATTCGACGCCGACGCTTGGCGTTCTCGACGACACGATCGCGCCGATCGACGTCTGGGAGGTGTCCCTCCTGTCGAACCGGGTGGCCGCTCTATGACCATGCAGTTCGGCGTCTTCCTCAACCAGTACTATACGCCGGACGGCGATTTCGAGGTGACCGACCTCTACGAACAGGTCGAACTGATGGAAGAAACCGGCTTCGACTCGGTCTCGATCGGCGAACGCCACGTTCACGACGAGGGCGTCACGGAGCCGCTGACGACCCTCGCCGCGCTCGCCGCGCGAACCGATACCCTCGAGCTGGCGACGATGGCGATGCTCCCAGCGCTGTACAATCCGGTTCACCTCGCCGAGAAAGTCGCGATGATCGACCGCCTTTCGGGCGGTCGGATGCGCTTTGGCGCGGCGATCGGCTACCGCGAGCGCGAACTCGAGCCCTTCGGCGTTTCGCTGGACGACCGAGTCCCGATGTTCATGGAGTCGCTCTCCCTGCTCAAGCGCCTCTGGTCGGAGGACAGCGTCACGCACGACGGCGACCACTGGCAGTTCGACGACGTGTTCGTCAGCCCGCGCCCGCGCGGCGAGTTGCCCGTCTGGATCGGCGGCCACGCCGACATCGCGATCAAGCGCGCGGCCTACCGCGGCGACGCATGGATCGCCAGCGCCTCGTCGACACCCGACGATCTGGAACGACAGATCGGCGTCTACGAGGATAGCCTCGAGGAGTTCGGGATGGATCGTGCGGACAACGACGTCGTCCTGATGCGCGACTGCTTCGTCGCGGACAGCCTCGAGGAGGCTCGCGAGACGATCGAACCGTATCTGCTGAAACTGTACCGGATGTACGCCCGCTGGGGCCAGACGTACATGGACGAACACGAGGTCGAAGTCGACTACGACGAACTGGCCGAAAAGTTCGTTATCGGCGACCCCGAGGAGTGTATCGAGACCCTCCGCACCTACGAAGACATGGGCGTCGACCACGTCGTCTTCCGGGTGCAGTTCCCCGGCCAGCCCCAAGACACCACGCTCCGGTGTCTCGAGCGACTCGGAGAGGAGATCATCCCCGAACTTCGATGACTATGACCGCAAGAGAGCCCACACATACACCCACAGTCGGCTACGTCGGATTGAATCACCACCACACGGAACCGTACCTGGCGACCCTCGCCGAACTCCCGGTTTCGGTAACGGCCGCGTGCGAACCGGACGAGCACTTCGACGTCGACGGCGTCAGCGGACTCGGCGACGTCCCGGTCTACACCGATCCGGTGGAACTACTCGACGAGGAGGACCCGGATATCGTCTGGATCTCCCTCTCGAACCGCGACACGCCCGCGGTGATCGAGGCGGCGGTCGACCGCGGGATCGACGTCTACACCGAGAAACCGGCCGCCAGAACCGCCGCCGAACTCGAGGAACTCCTCGAGTCGATCGACGATTCGGACGCGACCGTCGGCGTCTCGTACACCTGGCGGGGTCACCCGGCCGCGCAGGAACTTCGCAACCGTGCCGCGACGGGCTTCTTCGGCGACGTCCGATCGGTCGACGCACGCTTCATTGCGTCGCAGTTGGCCTACCGCGAGGCCGACCACTACCTCTTCGAACAAGCGGCGAGTCGCGGCGGGATCGTCCAGTGGCTCGGCATTCACTGGATCGACCTCCTTCCGTGGATCCTCGCGGACGACGTCGTTCGGGTCAACGCGAGTCTGACCCACGGTACGCCGGCCGTCGACGTCGAGGACGGCGCCGTCGTCCAGTTCGAACTGGCCTCGGGGGCGATCGGCTCGCTGCAGTGTGGTTACTACCTGCGGGAGGGCCGCTACGACACCGAACTCTCGATCACCGGGATGGACGGGCGAGTCTCGTGGGACCCGATGGGCGATTACTTCGGCTTCGACGACGAGACGACCGTCGAACTCGAGTCCTGTCGCGACGAGTACGCGAGCGCGCCCCGCCGGTATCTCACCTACGACTACGAGCCGACGCCGGGCTACGGCGGCGGCTACGGGCTCGACTTTATGCAGCAGTTCCTCGACGCCCGCGTCTCCGCGGACGTCCGCGTTCCGGCCGATCTCGAGGACGCCCTGACCGTCCTCCGGGTCCTCGACGCGGTCTACGAGTCGGCCGAGACCGGCGAGTGGGTCGCCGTCGAGGGGCTCGAGGGGGAGACCGAATTGAAACCGTGAGGGCACGCTAACCTATGAAGATCCTCCTCGTCGATATCGACTCGCTGCGACCGGACCACTTGGGCTGTTACGGCTACGACCGGAACACGTCGCCGACGATCGACGCCATCGCCGAGCGCGGGGTTCGGTTCGATCGGTGTTTCGTCTCCGACGCGCCGTGTCTCCCGAGTCGGACCGCGCTCGCGACCTGCCGTCACGGCCTCAACTCGGGGGTGGTGACCCATCACGGCGAGGGACAGAACTACGACGAACCCGGCGACGGCCACGACCCCGACGCAGATCGCATGCTGGCGTTCCGTCACCTCGCCGAACACGGCGTCTACACCGCCTCCGTGAGCCAGTTCTCCCAGCGTCACCTCGCTCACCACTTCAGCGCCTCCTTTCAGGAGTCGATCACCCCGACGGCGACGGCGGGCGGGCCCGCGACCGAGGACTGCTCGGACGTCACGCCGGTCGCCCAGTCGTGGCTCGAGCGCCACGCGGACGACGAGGACTGGCTGCTCCACGTCAACTACTGGGACGTCCACCACCCCTACCTCGGGATCGAGGAGTTCGTCGACCCGGTTCGTGACTCCGGCCCCGCTCCGGCGTGGCCCGACCAAGACGCGATCGACGACCAGCAGGGGATGACCGGCGTCCGCTGTGCCGATCTGTGGCCGGATACCTCCCAGTACGGCCCGGACTGGCTGGACTTCTACGACTGGCCGATGCCGGAGTCGGTGACCGACCGCGACGACGTCGAACAGTTCGTCGACGGCTACGACGCCAGTATCCGTCGCGTCGACGGCGAGATTGCGACGCTTCTCGAGACGCTCGACCGCAACGGAATCCGCGAGGAGACCGCAGTCGTCGTCACCGCAGACCACGGCGAGGCGTTCGGCGAGCACGGCATCTACGCGGAACACGCCTTCCCGCACCCGGCGTGTCAGCAGGTGCCGCTGATCGTCTCCTGGCCGGGTGTGACCGACGACGTGGGTGGTGATTGTGATGGTGCTGGTGCTAGTAGTGATGATAGTGATAGTAATGGCGTTGATACTAGTTCCGATGACGCTGGCACAGCGACCATCGCAGGATCCAGCACCGACACACTAGTCTATCAGTTCGATCTCGTCCCGACGATCTGCGACCTCGCTGACGTTCCGATCCCCGCCGGCTGGGACGCCGAAGCGTTCACGCCGGCGCTTCGCGGCGACCCCTTCGAGGGACGCGACTTTCTCGTCTCGGAGCAGGGGATCTACACCTACGGCCGGGCCGTCTACCGGGGGAAGTGGTTGTACATCCGGCTCATGCATCCGGGCGTCTTCTCCTCTCCCGGCCTCTACAACGATCCGGAGCTCCCCACCGACGGCCTCGAGCTCCTGCACGACCTCGAGTCAGATCCACACACGACCCGTAATCTCGTCGAATCGAACCCCGAGAAGACGGCCGAGTTACGCGCGACACTCGACCGCTGGCTCGTCTCCCAGCTCTCGGACGACTGGCCGGCCCAGCGCCCCGTCGACGCGCGCGGTCGAGACCCATTGGCGCGGACGGCGTCGATCGGCCCCTACCTCTACGTCGATCCCGATGACCTCCTCGAGTTGTACCGCGAGCACGACCATCTGGGGACGGACGCACAGATCGAGGCGCTCGAGCGGACGATGAAGACGTTTCCGCGTAACGCCTCCTCGAGTCGCTGAGCGTTCGACGTCGTCGGTGGGTCGACACAATTGCCCTCTCTGTTGTCCCGTGCTGTCTCGCGATCTATCACGAACGACGGGAACGCTGTTTAGCACACCTGAACACTTAAGGGGTGTGATCACACATACCAATCTATGCCTTCCGCGGCGGACCCGCCGAACGATCGAAAACGGATTCAGGCGGTACAGACGACCCTCGACATCATCGACACGCTTCGCGAGCGCGGAATCGCCGGCGTCACCGAGATCGCGACGGAGATCGGCGTCTCGAAGGGCACCGTCTACAACCACCTCGTCACACTTGAGGAGAACGATTACGTCGTCAAAGACGAGGACGATCGGTACCACCTCGGTCTTCGCTTCATCGACGTCTCTCACCAGGCGACCTCTCGCGTCCCCATCCTCGAACTCGCCAAGACGGAAGTCGACAAACTGGCCGAGAAGAGCGACGAGATGGCACTGTTTACCGTGGAAGAACACGGCATGGGTGTCTGTCTCTACGTCGCCTACGGCGATCAGGCCGTCCAGACGCCACTGTACGTCGGCCACAGAAGCGAGCTCCATCACACAGCGGTCGGAAAAGCGATTCTGGCCCACCTTCCGCGAGAGCGAGTCGAAGCGATCATCGACCAGCGGGGACTCACTAAACAGACCGAACACACGATCACGGATCGAGAGACGCTCTTCGAACAACTCGAGGAGGTCCGGAAACGAGGACTCGCGTTCAACGAACAGGAGACGATTCACGGGCTGGTCGGCGTGGGAGCGCCGATCAAGGATCAGGACGGGTCCGTCCTCGGTGCCCTGAGTATCATCGGCCCCTCCAGTCGGCTGGACGAGGAACGGTTCCAGCGGGAACTGCCCGATATGATCATGCGAAGCGTGAACATCATCGAGATTAATTCGACCTCGCTGTAGGCCGTGTCCGTCGCTCTCGTACTTTCACGTCTCGGTTTGCCTCCGCTGGAAACGTCGTTCATCTCTGGAAAACTCGAGTGTTTCGAGCCTGGTATTACTTCACACGGGATTGTTACTCGTTCGCAGACGTCGTACGATTCGTGTGGGGCGCTCTCTCTTCACACGACCCGAGGTTTGTAACACAAATACGGTTGTTACAGATTCTGTGACTATGTTCACCTCTCGTAAACGGCCTCGAGCAGTAGCGGATCATCAGACACCAGATACTTGATCGAGTGGCTCGTTCCTTCGTAGTCGATGCAGGTCCGACCGCACAGTCTCTGTCTCGCTCACGATGCACCTCGAGCCGTGTGAGTGGTTCCACTGTCGTTCACTGGTTATCATACAGTGATCACGTCGATCTCTCGTTATCGATCGTGGCTGATATGTGGTTCTCGAAAAAATGGCTTTAGTCTGATTTGATACTGCCTCGCACTTCGAGTTGACGGAGCGCGTTCTCGATCCAGAAGTCCTGATTGTACCAGAAGTAAATGAGGCCGAACCGCCAGACGTTATAACTGATTATTGCCACGTATACGAAGACAACGCCACCCTCTAGGAGAATCCCACCGACGTACGTAATACCCAGAAGTAGACCGAATACCCCAGTGAGCTCGGCAATGAACGGTTTCGTCGTTTCCCCCGCTCCTTGCAAGATCCCCGAATACGACCTGAACAATGCCTCGAGCGGTGACGCGATGGCGAACGCTATGATGAACGTTTGAGCAGCCGCTGCTGTTACTGGATCGTCTGAGAAGACGCTCGCGAAAAATTCGTTCCCGACGATCATAACGATCGAAAGCACTCCGATAGTCAGGCACGCAAAGAGCGTCAGTGCAGCGGTGCTGAAGTGTGCATCCTCGATTCGCTTTTCGCCGATCGCCTGCCCCGTCAGAATGCTTCCCAGCACCCCGTAACTTCT
Organism: Natronoglomus mannanivorans; assembly: GCA_025517485.1. Classification (GTDB taxonomy): domain Archaea; phylum Halobacteriota; class Halobacteria; order Halobacteriales; family Natrialbaceae; genus Halomontanus; species Halomontanus mannanivorans. The sequence goes on from JAOPKB010000008.1 coordinate 68,297, forward strand.
CGCGAACGGCCCGGTCAACTGAGATCGTACCTGCTGGCCGACCGTGTATGCTGCGTACACTTCGACACCGAACGTGATCAAGATCGCTTCGAGCGGGAAACTCGCAGCTGTCGTCGAGAGTCCTTCTACGGTACGGGGAATCGAAATAGAGACGATCTGTTTTGCGATCGTGAAGTCCGTCGGTCTGACGAGGTTCACCTCAGACCAACTGGTTGTAAACACCAGTACGACCGCAATCGCGGCGAGGATATTCGAGCCAGCAGTCGCGAGGCCGATACCGATCACTTCGAATTGCGGGACGGGGCCGACTCCGAGCCCGAGGATCACCGTTCCAACGATATTTACGACATTTGCTCCACCACGAATGTACATCGGTGTCATCGTGTCACCCGTTCCTTGCAACGATTTCTCTCCGATGAGTACGATGTGACGAAAGGGTGCAGTTCCGAGGACGAGCAAGAGGTACGGTGCCCCGGTTACGATGACTTCGTTCGGGGCACCGAATACCAGTAACGCCTGTTCGCTGAACAGGAAGGCGAACAGTGTGAACGGTATCCCGACGACGAAGCCGATCAGGAGGGCCTGTGTCACAGCCTGATCGCGGTTCGCATCTGCACCACTACCAGTGTCCTGACTGGCCAATGCGAGCGAGCCGGTGCCGATTCCGATGCCAGTGTACAGAGCGAGTCGAGTGTACAGATTCGAAAGGCCGAGTGCCGCAATCGCAGCCGGACCGAATATTCCTGCGACGATAACGTCTGTCGTTCTCATTCCCGTACGAACGAACGACTGAACTGAAATCGGCCATCCGAGACGAACGAACCGCTTCCACTCTGTAAGCGTTCTCCCCCTCTCTTCGAGTGATCGTTTGAGCTCTCCGTGACTCATTGCTCGCCTTCTTCGTCGCTTGCTCGCAGACAGGCTGCCCGATGGTCAGTATCGATATCGATATCGACGACAGCTGGACGTTCTTGCTCACAGGGGGATTCGAAATCAGCGTTCATAATCTTCAGAGCCATCTCCGAATCACCATCGACCAACGCACTGAGACTTTGGTCGAGAAGTTCCTCTGCGGTACTGTCGGACAGTACTCGTGGTATCGAGCACGAGTCTCTCACGGCTTCCTTTGCCGTTGTTTCCTCGTTTCCATCGTTGTCGGTCAACTCAGCAAGTTCTGTGGCCCTCTCGCGACCGAGGCGGCCGGAGCGGAGACGGAGCTTATACTCGAAGATTCCTTGCCACGCGTCCTGTTCGAACTCCATTCCGTACTTGCTTGGCGGAAGGACGACTGGACAACGGGTATGGAATCGACATCCACGCGGTGGATTTCTCGGTGATGGGATATCTGATTTGATCGCCTCCTCACCGATTCGGTTTCTGGCCCCCGGGACGCTCTCGAGAAGTATCTTCGTGTAGGGATGTGCAGGTCGTTCGAAGACGGCATCCACCGGCCCGGTTTCGGCAACCTGTCCGAGATACATAACGACGACCCGATCACACAGGTACCGTATTACTGAAAGATCGTGTGAGATGAACAGATACGTCAAGTTGAACTCTTCCTGTAGTTCAGATAATAGATTGAGGATCTGTGCCTGTACGCTGACGTCGAGCGCACTCGTTGGTTCGTCGAGGACGATCAGTTCCGGATCCAACGCGAGAGCCCGAGCGATCCCAATACGCTGGCGTTGGCCGCCGGAGAACTCGTGTGCGTACCGCTCGAGTTGATCGGTAGAGAGACCGACTCGTTCGACGAGTTCTGTAACTTTCTCGTTTCGATGAGCTTTTGCACCGACCTGATGGATATCGAGGGGTTCACGAACGATTTCACGGAGAGTCATTCGCGGATCGAGACACGAAGACGGATCCTGAAACACGATCTGTGCTCGCCGCGCGAATCGTTTCCGATCGCTGGCGATCTGTTCGTGTACGTCCTTTCCGGCGAACTCGATGTAGCCGTCCGTCGGTTCGTGTAACCCCAGAATCGTTCGTGCAAGCGTCGATTTTCCGCACCCTGACTCACCGACGATTCCGACGGTTTCTCCACGATCGACCTCGAACGAAACACCGTCGACAGCACGTACCCGCCCGGGGTCCTTCGACAGAACCCACTCTGCCACTCCCTGTTTGTCGACGTAGTGTTTGCGCAGGTCCTCGATTCGCAGAAGCGGTGTAACCGATTCTGACCTCGTCTTCTCTCCCTCGTCTTCGTTCTCGGTATCTGGAGCAGTACGATTTCGTCTCTGTCGCTCGGGACTCGTTCTCTCACTCATTGGTAACACCACTATCTACTCGGGAATCTGCTCGTATTGGGCTCTCAACGGACAACTCTGCTACCCGCCTCGTCGTCTCTGCGTGGAGGCACGCGACTCGATGATCGTCGCCTTCCGTGAGGTCCTCGAGTGGCGGATTTATCTCTGCACACTCCTCGGTTGCCTTCGGGCACCGATCTGCAAACGAACACCCGGACGGCATCTCGTGGGCTAACAGGTTGGGTACGTTTCCCGGAATCGGCTCGATTCTTGCGTTCGGATCGTCGAAATCGGGCAAGGACCCGAGGAGCCCATCGGTGTACGGGTTCGCGGGCCGTTCGAATACTTGTGGCGTTGGACCGACTTCGAACAGTTCACCCGCGTACATGACGGCTGTTCTGTCTGCGATTTCCGAGACGACGCCGAGATTGTGTGTGATAATCAGGATACTCATTCCCGTCTCGACTCGTAGCTCCCGGAGCAGGTCGACGATTCCCGCCTGAATCGTCACGTCGAGCCCTGTCGTCGGTTCGTCGGCGATCAGTACAGTCGGATCAGAAGCGAGTGCCTGTGCGACCATCGCTCGCTGGAGCATCCCACCGCTGAACTGATGCGGATACTCGTCGACCCGATCGATCGGATCGGGAATATCTACTCGATCGAGCAGTTCGATCGCCCGTTCGTAGCTCTCGCTCGAGACGAACGACGATTTCGGTGAGAGGATATCTCGAATCAAGTCGAGGAGTCCGTACGTGTCGCCGCGATCCAGACGCTTGTTGCACTCTACTGCTTCAGCGATCTGTTCGCCGACCGTCAACGAAGGATTGAACGCTGCTCCTGGATCCTGAAATATCATGCCGAACTCGGTCCCACAGAGAGATTGTCGGATAGCCGGTGAAACGGCACGTACATTGACGTACTCGCCATCAACTACCTCTTTTTCTTTTTCTTTTTGTCCGCCCAGCTCGTCAGCGAGCTGGGGTGAACGGAACCAAATCTCACCATCTGTGATTTCACCAGGCGCTTCGATCAAGTCCATCAGAGACAATCCGGTGACACTCTTGCCGCTCCCGCTCTCGCCGACCACTGCGAGGACTTCTCCTTGACCGAGATCGAAGTTGAGGCCGGAGACAGCGTTCACCTGACCAGCATCGGTGAAAAACCGGGTCGTAAGATCACGAACTTTGAGGATTTTCGGCGTCATAGTCCACCCCGCTGTATTCCCGGATCGAGAGCATCTCTAAGTAAGTCACCGAGGAGATTGATCCCGACCACTGTCACGACGATAAACAGACCTGGAACCGTCGACAGCCACCACGACGTTCCGAGATAATCTCTCCCGGCCGCGATATCGTATCCCCACGAGAGGTTCGTCCCCGAGAACCCGAGAAACGAGAGCGAACTCTCGATGATGATGATGGACGCGACCTGAATCGTTGCGAGGACCAGAATCGGCGTTATCGAGTTGGGAAGGACGTGCTTCCAGATGATCTTCCAGTTACTCATTCCCATCGTTCGCGCTGCTATCACGTACTCTTCGTTTTTGGCTGCGATCGCCTCACCACGGGCGACACGGGCGATCCATACCCAGATCACACTGGAGATCGCGAGTGTGATCGTGATCGGTACCGTCAAATGGGTTGGTCGGCCGCTGACGAGACCGCTTACTACCAGTGGATCGGGTATATCGACGTTTACGCTCCCAAATACACCAATCATTGCGAGGGTGATCAGAAGTGCTGGAAACGCGAGGACGATATCGACGAACCGCATCAACACGGTATCCGTATTTCCGCCGTAATATCCGGACACCATTCCGACGGTCGTGCCGACGACGAGGGAGACGAGCATCGCACTGAATGCGACGAGAATGGACGTTCTTGCGCCGTATATCGTACGCGAGAGCACGTCTCGTCCGTTACTGTCGGTTCCTAGCGGATGCGTCATCGAACCCACGTTCGATTCGGTCACCGTCCGAATTTCACCGTCGATCATTCGTGTCGTTTCTTCCTCTTCCCCACCGAAGAATACCGGCGGCTGGTGGTTTCGAGAACTATCCTGATCGGTCGGATCGTGCGGTGCGAGCATCGGTGCGAACAGCGCCATGACTATCATACTCAACAGTAGTATCACGCCTATCGTCGCAACGGCGTTCGACCGAAGTTCTTTTTTCAGTGACGTTCGAGTTCTGTCTGATATCATGCGAGGTCCACTTGCGGATTCAATTTCGCGTTGACGAAGTCGACGGCAATGTTGGTCAGGACGTATCCTGCACCGACGAGGATCAGAATTCCCTGCATCATCGGCCAGTCAGAGACGTTCAGTGACCTGATGAACAACGTTCCGAGTCCCGGCCAGGCGAACACCGACTCGACGACGACCGATCCACCGATGAGGCCTCCGAGTTGCAACCCCGTTACGGTTACCACCGGTGTGAGGCTATTCCGAAGGACGTATCGATACATGAGTAGCGGTTCTGGGAGCCCTTTCCCGCGTGCAGCGAGGATGTACTCCTTTCCCATCTCCTCGAGGACGCCATTTCGCGTCAGTCGGAAGAGCAGTGCCATAAAGTACGTTCCGAGTGCGATCGTCGGGAGGATCATGTGGGCGACCCACGACGAGAGGCCACCGAAATCCCCTTGAAAAACGAGAAGTCCGGTTGCTTCCCCCAGTCCAATGGGCCTTCCACTGGTCGGTAACAGCCCGAACTGTACGGAGATGAACAATACCATCATTATCGCGAGCCAGAAGTTCGGTGTGCTGACACCGCCCAGCGAGACGAGATTCGATGTCGAATCTATCTTCGTCCCCCGGTACATCGCACTGAATATCCCGAGGGGAATCGACACGATCACGGCAAAGAGCAGTGCAGCGACAGCTAGTTCTAGGGTTCCCGGTAGCGCGTGTAGTATCCGGCGGAGTACCGGCGTATTCGTCATGTACGAAAACCCGAGATCTCCCTGCACGACACCGATCACGTAGTTTACGTACTGAACGAAGATGGGTTCGGTCAGTCCGAGATCTTCTTCGATTTGCCGGACGAGTTCCGGGCTCGCGTCGTCGGGTGCCATCAACTGTGCGGGGTTCGTCGGCGAAATAACTCGAAACAGGAAGACCGTCGTGATTACACCCCAGACGACGAATATTCCCTGTATCGAACGTCGAGCGAGGAATGTGAGTACCTCTTTCATAGTATCGAAATACGCATCGTTATCGCACTCCGTTATTCTGCAGGACCCGAGCCGACGGTGGTCATGAGTTCGTCGTTCCGGGGTTCCCAGTCGAAGGCCTCGTTGATGCCGTAGACACTCTCTTGTTGGTGGAGGAACAGCCAGACTGCTTCCTCGCGTGCGATCGTATTTGCCTCCTGTAAGAGCGCTTCACGGTCGTCTGGATCTTCGGTATTGGCCGCTTGGTCGATGAGGCTCTGGATCTCGTCTTTCTCTTCGCTCTCGACTTTACCGAACCGACCAACGCGATCGTCGAGAACGATCGCCTGAAACGTCTGGGAGGCATCGTACGATGGATGACCGTAGCCGACGGCGAAGAAGTCCATTTCGTCGGGATCGTGCTGATCGTTCCACAGCGTCCCGAACGTCGTCAGATCGAGTTCGTTCACTTCGCAGGAGACGTTCGGAAGGTCGTCGATGTAACCTGCGACTGCCGTTACGAACTCGGTGTCCAGTAACATCCGTCCGACGCCGAAGCTGAACTCGAGTTCGATGCCAGCGTGCCCGCTCTCCTCGACGAGTTCTGCCGCACGTTCCGGGTCGTACGGATATGGATCGAGGTCTGGATTGTAGCCGAACATTTCCGGGAGAGCAGGTTGGGTGGAGACGGTTCCGAAGCCTTGCATCACGTTCTCGATGTACTCCTCGTTGTTCACGGCGTAGTTCATCGCTTGCCGGAACTCCTTGCTATCCCACGGTTCGACAGTGATGTCCATGACCCCGTGGACTACCCGTGAACTCGGCCGTGAAGTGACGGATAAGTCGGACTCCTCCCTGACTCTGCCGACGTCGGCTGGTGGTAACGTTTCGATCAAGTGAACTTCCCCTGCGAGGAGCTGGTTGACCCGCGTCGCACTCTCGGTCACTCCTGTGTAGGTTACTTCGTCGAACTCCGGCGGATCGCCCCAGTACTCGTCGAACGGCTCGAACACGGCGTAATCCTCCTCGACGAAATCCACGAGCTTGTAGGGGCCGGTTCCGTTCATCTCGGTGTTTACGGTCTCGAGATCGTTACCCTCGACCCATTCCTTGTTGAGAATCACGACCCCGAGATAGGACGCAGTTGAAGTTTCGATTGCGGTGTTCAACCCATCGGATACGAGATCTACCGTGTACTCGTCGACGATCTCTACGTCTTCGATACCGATAACGTGACCTTGTCTATCGGACGTAATATCCACGTCGTCGTCGATGATTCGCCGAATGCTGTACTGAACGTCCTCCGCAGTCAGTTCTCCACCCTCGTGCCACTGCACACCTTCTCGGAGTTCGAACCGGTACTGGCCGGGTTCGACGCGGTACCAGTCGGTGGCAAGACGCGGTTCAATCTCTCCTGTCGGACCTCGTGCGAGCAGTCCTTCGTACGAATTCGTCGTCACCGACGATGGGGGAATACCCGCCGATTGGTGCGGGTCGACCGTATCGGCTCCCGCGGAACTGAGGATAATTTCGACCTCCGATAGTAACCCCTGGTCCTCGTTTCCACCGTCGTCATCATCGCCGTTTTCCCCTTCAGTGCCATCGTCTCCCTCACTATCGCTCCCCACACATCCCGCGAGGAATGCGGTTCCAGCTGCAGCAGTTCCACCCACGTATCGCATAAATCTTCGCCTTCGAACGTCCGCTGCAACCGAATCTCTTTCCATCATATCTCGATATGGACAATACGAAACTATTACTTATACATTCTGGACAAGCGATTCGGGATTCCCGTGTACACTTCTAGTTGTTTAATGCTATGTCGTCAATAGTTGTCTGTCGACGAAACCGAGGTGTAGCCACAAACCGTACGCACGCTTATCTAGAACGACCTCAATATTCACCCTCTCTGGGGAGGATTTAACCCGCTCAGATCTCGTTCTCCGCTCAAGTACACAATGACTATCGAACAACCTAATACGATATGGACGGAACGGTTATCACTCACTTTGATTTGGACAGGTCATGGGTGAAACCATACGAGAAAATCACTTCGTACCCGACTACGTGAGTGATACTGACCTCGAGTACTTCGCAAAGAGTGGTACAGATAAGCGCACTGGCTGGGGGGACAACCCTGCACTTCTCATCGTCGATATGACTGAAGCGTTCGTCGACGGCGAGTATATCACTGGACGGTCGGACACCGGTCAGGCGGCAGTCGAAGCTAACGAACGACTGCTCACTACGGCTCGTGAGACTGGGGTCCCGGTCTTTTACACGACTCCGATCAGTGATGGAACGCTCCCCGACGAGTATCGAACCACGTCCTCAGAGGAAACCGAATTGAGCGAGGAGCGTCGTCGTATCTACTCCTCGGCTGGAAACGCCATCGCGGCCCCCATCGCCCCGGCCGAAGACGAAGTCGTCATCGAGAAGCCAGCACCGAGTTCGTTCTTCGATACCCATCTCTCGAACCTGCTTCACTACTATGATATCGACACGCTGATCGTTACCGGTATGACCACCAGTGGCTGTGTCAGAGCGACTGTCGTCGACGGGAAATCGAGCAACTTCAGAATCGTCGTTCCCGTCGAATGCGTGGCCGATCGGTCGATCAGTTCACACAACATGTCGTTGTTCGATATGGACATGAAGTACGCCGACGTCACACCGCTCGAAGACGTCCTCGAGACGCTCGAGGCGATGGAACCGATGCCAGCTGACTGATTTCGATCCGTCTTTCTTTGCCGTCGAACTCACCGTACCGAACCGATCGTTCGCACTATCGTGGTTTTCTCTCCTCTCTCGAGTTTCGCCGACGTTGAGGGGAAAGTCTGCCGATACGAACGATTACTCGAGATTGACCTCACGCGATACTGATAATAAAATTGATGGTTATTTGTCAAACCAACGTTGTGCGATCAGTGTTCCTCAATTCAGTGGTTGCCATAGTGATGAGCGATTAGAGCCGACGATCATCTCTTCGCTCTTTAGTTACTTCTTGTGGAATACGAAGCACATCTGTGGCTTTAATATGGTGTAATAGATGGGGATATATTATGGGGATCTCAATCTTTGAGGTGGTGCATGCGGACTATCTCTCTAATTATGCGCCTCTTCTAGGCATACATAGTACCTAACTCTCACTAAGCGTGAGCTTTTTAAATTAGGTTTCTGTTCACCAATCATGGGTCAAAACCTAGCAGACCTGAAGGCGGAGAACTACGTTCCAGACGTCGTCCCAGATTCGGATCTCGAGTACTTCGAGACCGACGGACAGTCGCGGAAGATCGGGTGGGGAGACACTCCTGCGGTCCTCGTGGTCGATATGACGCTCGCGTTTACCGAGGAACGGCCCGAGGTCGGCGAGCCGTGTGTCGAGGCGAACGCCGAACTGCTCGATGCAGCACGAGAGGCGGACGTTCCGGTATTCTACGTGACGCCGACCGCACCCGGCACGTACCCTGACGACTATCACGGAACCACGAAGACGTCGAGCGGGGAGAGCCAGAAGCCCGAAGCAGAGCGTGCCGAGTGGAACGACAAACTCGACACAATCGCACCGGAACTCGAACCCGAGGAGGACGACGTCGTCCTCCCGAAACCGCGTGCAAGTTCGTTTTTCGACACGCACGTCGGAAACATGCTCCACTATTACGATATCGATACGCTGATCGTCACCGGTATGACTACCAGTGGCTGCGTCAGAGGCACTGTCGTCGACGGCCAATCGAGCAACTTCAACGTCATCGTGCCACCGGAGTGCGTTGCCGACCGATCGATCATCTCACACGAGATGTCGCTGTTCGACATGAGCATGAAGTACGCTGACGTAACGCCGCTGGACGACGTCATCGAGAAACTCGACGAGTACACGAAAGCTACTGTTACTGCAGATGATTGAACAGTAGCGTCTCGACGATGATCGTCGAATTTGACGCCTATCGTAGCCACTGAAAGTCGTGCCACCAGACCACGCGACAGAAACACGGTTCGAGGTCCAGTGTGAACGCGAACCGCGGACTGTGTGATCACTGTGAAAGAGCAGTTGGTACTGTCGTGGTGAGCGATCGTGTTCAACGGCGTTCAAAAATACTGCGCGACACTTTTCGCCTGTACTCGAACCCAATATCGAGGGTACGTCTCAGCACTGTCGGTCGTCAGTCGTCGCTATCGATGCCAATTCCCACCCGATCACTCACTCGAGGCGATCGCTTCGATTTCGACGCCGACGCCCTTGGGTAGGTTCGCCACCTCGAGGGCGCTGCGGGCGGGCGGTTCGTCGTCGAAGAACTCGCCGTAGGTCTCGTTCATCTCCTCGAAGTCGTCGATGTCGTCGAGGAAGACGGTGACCTTCAGGACGTCGCTCGTCTCGAGACCCTCCTCGGCGAGAATTCCCTCGATGTTCGCGAGTGACTGTTCGGTCTGGACGGCGATCGGTTCGTCGGCCAGCAGGTCGCCGTCGGGCGTCATCGGAATCTGGCCGGCGGTGAAGACGAGGTCGCCGTTCGTGGTCGCCTGACTGTACGCGCCGACCGCCGCGGGTGCGTTGTCCGTGCTAACTACGCGCTTCATACGGGACTCGACTGGACGCTAGCCCTTAAATTCGCTCACATTCGCCCGTCGTCCTCGATTCGAGAAGACGGACTCCCCCGACGACGCAAACTCGCCGTCGGAGGCAAGCTATTTGACTCCCGATCCGGAACCGTCCACCCATGTCGAACGCATCCAGACGCCTCGTTCTCGATACCGACACGGCCGGCGACGACACGCAAGCGATCCTGCTCGCGGCACTCTCCGACCGCGTCGACCTCGAGGGTGTGACCATCGGCGCGGGCAACGTCCCGTTCGATTATCAGGTCGAGAACGCGAAGTACACGCTGGATCTCGCTGGCGTCGCCGAGGACGTCCCGGTCTACGAGGGCGCGCGATCACCTCTATTGAAGGACCACGAGTTCGCCGAATACGTCCACGGAGAGGGTGGTCTCGGCGGCGAGCTCTTTCCGGACACCGGCATTCCCTCCGCCGACGAACACGCCGTCGACTACATCGTCCGTACGGCCCGCGAGAACCCCGGCGAGATCACGGTCGCCTGTATCGCCCCGCTAACGAACCTCGCGCTCGCCTTCCAGCGCGAACCCGACCTTCCCGACCTGCTCGCGGACGTCTGGATCATGGGCGGCGCGGTGAACACGCTCGGCAACTTCACCCCCGCAGCGGAGTACAACTTCTGGGTCGACCCCGACGCCGCCCGGATCGTCCTCGAGGCCTTCGAGACGACGCTGGTCGACTGGGGCGTGACGGTCCGGGACTCGCTGTTCGACGAATCGGTCTTCGCCGAAGTGGCGGAAATCGACACGCCGCTGGCGGAGTTCTTCACGACGATCACCGACGCGGTCCGCGAGTTCAACGCCGAGTCCGAACACGACGCCCTCGGCGCGGACGTGACCACCCAGCCCGACTCGATGACGCTCGCGACGCTGCTCGAGCCCGATATCGTCGAGGAGGCTGGCACTTACTACGTCGAGGTCGACGACCGCGAGGGGATGACACGGGGCTACAGTCTAGTGGACGAACTCGGAATTGGTGACGGCGAGGCGAAGACGCGGGTCGTCGAGTCCGTCGACGGGGATCGATTCGAACGGATGATGCTCGACCTCTTCGAGTACGAGGATCCACACCGTTCGGCGTAATCTTCGGTCGAACGTTTCCCCATCTCGGTTTTTATAGTCGTTCGTCCAGTGAACGGACGACTACTGATCCCAACATATATGTTTGCAGACTCGAGTGCTACGGATATGGATCGACGAACGTTCGTGGCGTCGCTCGGTGTCGGGGCAACGGTCGGCCTCGCAGGGTGTGTGATCGGCGATAATGGAGACGAGTCCGGTGAGGACATCAACGTTGGAATGGTCTACTCGAGCGGTGGCCTCGGCGACGAGTCGTTCAACGACATGGCTCACAACGGGGTCGAACAGGCCGAAGCGGATTTCGGGATTTCGTATCAGAACGCCGAACCGGACAGTCCGGCCGACATGAACGACTACCAGCGCGAATTCGCTGGCAGCGACGAGTACGACCTCGTCTGCTGTATCGGCTTCGACCACGTGACTGACCTGGTCCAGAACGCCCAGGAGTTCAGCGACCAGCAGTTCGTCCTCGTCGACGCCGTCGCCGAGACCGAGGACGGCGACCTGGTCGAGAACGTCGACAACTACGTCTTCCGCGAGCACGAGGGCTCGTTCCAGGTCGGCCACCTCGCGGGACTGCTCACGACGATGGAGTTCGACCACGGCGGCGCGTCGACGGCGTCGGAGGACCCACACATCGGCTTCGTCGGCGGCGAGGAGACCGCCATCATCGACCGTTTCGAGGCCGGCTACATCGCGGGCGCGGAGTACGCCGACGAGGATATCGAGGTGTCGACGGCCTACGCCGGCAGCTGGGACGATCCGGGTACCGGTCAGGAGATCGCGACGACGATGTACGACAACGGTGCGGACATCGTCTTCCACGCCGCCGGCGCGACCGGTGGCGGCGTCTTCGAGGCCGCCCAGTCCGCAGAGCGCTACGCCATCGGCGTCGACGACGACCAGTCGATCAGCGCCGAGGGCTTCAGCGACGTCATCGTCGCGAGTATGGTAAAGCGAGTCAACACGGCCGTCTACGAGTCGATCGAATCGGTCGTCGACGACGACTTCGAAGGCGGGTCCGTCGAGGATCTCGGCCTCGAGGAAGACGGCGTCGAGGCGGTCGTCGGCCAGGACTTCGAGGGCGAACTTCCCGAGGAGATCACCGACGCACTCGTAGAGTCTCGAGAGGGTATTATCGACGGCGATATCGACGTTCCCGAAGAAACATGATCCCGTAGCCGAATTGGATAGGACGATGAGCCAGACCGAGTCCGAGTCGGCCGCCGTGCGGTTAGACGGCATTACAAAACGATTTCCGGGGGTGGTGGCCAACGACGACATCGATTTTACTGTCGAGCGAGGGACGATTCACGCGCTCGTCGGCGAGAACGGTGCCGGGAAGACGACGCTGATGAACGTCATCTACGGGCTCTACGAACCGACGGAGGGGACCGTCTTCGTCGACGGCCAGCCGCGTGCGTTCGAGAGCCCGCGCGACGCCATCGACGTCGGGATCGGGATGATCCACCAGCACTTCATGCTGGTCGATACGATGACCGTCGCGGAGAACGTCGTCCTCGGGAACGAGCCCACGAAGCTCGGTGGCCTCCTCACCGACGAACGGGCGGCGGTCGAAGCGACCGGCGACCTCGCCGACCGCTACGGATTCGACATCGATCCCACCGAACGGATCGAGGAGATCAGCGTCGGCGAACAACAGCGCGTCGAGATCCTGAAGACGCTCTATCGGGGCGCGGACATCCTGATCTTCGACGAGCCGACGGCGGTGTTGACCCCCCAGGAGGTCGAGGCCCTCTTCGAGGTCTTCGAGGAACTGATCGCTCAGGGCAAGACGATCGTCTTCATCACGCACAAACTCGGCGAGGCGCTGTCGGTCGCCGACGAGATCAGCGTCCTCCGGGACGGTGAACTCGTCGGGACTCTGCCCGCCGAATCAGCCGACCGCGAGGAACTCGCACGGATGATGGTCGGCCGCGACGTCCTCCTCGAGGTCGAACGCCAGTCCTCGGAGTACGGCGAGGTCGTCCTCGAGACGACCGACCTCACCGTCGACGACGACCGAGGTGTGCGAGCGGTCGACGGCGTCGACTTCACGGTTCACTCGGGCGAGATTTTCGGCCTCGCAGGCGTCGACGGCAACGGCCAGTCGGAACTGATCGAGGCCGTAACTGGTCTCCGACTGCCCGAGGGTGGGAGAATCGAACTCCACGGAGACCCGATCACCGACTGGTCCAGACGCGAACGGATCGAGGCCGGAATGTCCTACGTCGCGGAGGATCGACAGAAACGGAGTCTCGTCATGGAGTACGACCTCCTTCGAAACGGTGTCCTCGGCTCACAGCGTCTGCCCGGGTTCTCCGACGGCCTGCAGATCGACTGGGGATACACCCGCCAGTACGTCGACGACGTGATCGACGAGTACGACGTCCGACCCGCAGATCCAGGCGCCGAGGCCGTCTCGCTCTCCGGCGGGAACCAGCAGAAGTTCATCGTCGGTCGCGAAATCGAACGCGATCCGTCGCTGCTGGTCGCCGCCCAGCCGACCCGCGGCGTCGACATCGGCAGCATCGAGTTCATCCACAACCGGCTGTTAGACCTCAAAACGGAGGAGACGGCGATCCTGTTGATCTCCTCGAAACTCGAGGAGATACAGCAGCTCTCGGATCGAATCGGGGTGATGTACGACGGCGAGATCGTCGCCGTCGTCGACCCCGACGAGGTGAGCGAAGAGGACCTCGGGCTGTTGATGGCCGGCGAACGACCGTCCGGGCTGGACGTCGACGCGGCCCGTGTTCGGGCCGGGGGGAGCCATGAGTAGCGGTGAAGGCGGGAACGGCGACGACGGAGAGACCGAAAGCGGCGGGAGTGGCGGTTCTAGCGACGCCGACCGCGGCCGCGGCGGTGACTGGCGCGACCGCGGTCGCCAGACTCTCGACTGGCTGGTCAACGCCTCGGCCGCCCAGCGGATGGCGATCAGCCTCGCCGCGCTCGTGTTCGCCGTCATCGTCGGCGGCATCCTCGTCTTCGTCTCCGGATTCGTCGCGACGTGCCGACAACCGGTGCTCTACATTCCACTGCTCGGCGAGAGCTGTTACAACCCTGCTCAGGTCTACTGGACGATGCTCGAGGGGGCCTTCGGGTCGACGGCGAACCTCGCACGGACGCTTCAGGAGACGACGTTGCTCCTCTTTACGGGACTCTCCGTCGCCGTCGCGTTCCGGGCGGGCCTGTTCAACGTCGGAACGCAGGGACAGATGGTTCTGGGTGCGTTAGCGACCGGTCTCGCGCTCGTCCCGCTCGGGTCGGTGCTCCCCGACAGTATCATCGGTATGCTGGTGGCGATTCCGCTCGGTCTCGTCGTCGGGGCGATCGTCGGCGGCTTCTGGGGATTCATCCCCGGCGCGATGAAAGCCTACGCCGACGCGAACGAGGTGATCACGACGATCATGCTCAACTTCGTCGCGACGGGTCTCGCCTTCTACCTCGTCTCGGAGCACCTCGGCGACCCGGGAACGGGGTCGGTCCAGACGGTACCGGTCCCCTCGGTCGCTCGCCTTCCGCCCACGATCGACGGCTCGCGGTTCTCGGTGATCGCCCTCGTCGGTGCCTTGCTCGTCGCCGTCGCGATCTACCTGCTCTACGACCGGACCGTCCTCGGCTACGAACTGCGAACCAGCGGCCTCCAGGAGAGCGCCGCGGAGTACAGCGGCGTCGACGCCAAGCGAAACGTCGTCACGAGCATGTCGCTGTCGGGCGCACTCGGCGGCATCGCCGGCGCAGTGTACGTGATGATGGTCCACTATCGCTGGCAGACCGGGATGCCGGCGCTCGGGTTCGACGGGATCGCCGTCTCGGTGCTCGCGGGGAACAACCCGATCGGCGTCGTTCCGGCGGCGCTCCTCTTCGGCGGCTTGAAGAGTGGCAGTTTCGCCGTGGACTTCGCACTCGGCGTTCCCGGCGAACTCGTGGTCGTCCTCCGCGGGCTGATCATCCTCTTCGTCGCCATGCCCGAGTTCTTCCGCATGCTCGGCAAGTACTACGACTTCGGCAGCGACCCGGAGCCGGTGGCGACCGACGGAGGTGAGCGTCGATGAGCGACGCCGACGTCCTCCCCCGGTTCGTCCGTGACCACCGGCGAGCGCTCACGTTGGTTGTGCTCCTGTTGGCCGCCCTCACCATCGTCGTGACCGTCGTTCCCGGCGGCCGACAGACCGTCACCGACGTCTCCGGAGTTATCACCGCCTCGTACCTCGCCTCGGCGTTCCGACTCACCGTCCCCATCGCCTTCGCCGCGATCGGCGGTATCTTCTCCGAGAAGGCAGGCGTGATCAACATCGGCCTCGAGGGACTGCTCATCATCGGTGCGTTCACGGCGATCGTAACGCTGCACTTCCTTCCGGAGACGACCGCGATCTGGGTGATCTGGTCGGCCTTCGGTATCGCGGTGATCGCCAGCGCGTTCGTCGCGTTACTGTTCGCGATCGTCTGCATCGAGTTCAAGGCCGATCAGGTGATCGCCGGTCTCGCCGTCTGGCTGATCGCGCTCGGACTCGCGCCGTTCGCCAGCATCATCGTCTGGGAGAACGTCAACAGCCCGAGCTTCGTGACGTTCTCGACGGTCTCGATCCCGATCCTCTCCGATCTGCCGTCGATCGGCCGACTGTTCGTCGCCACGCCCCCGGTGTTCATGCTGATCGTCGCCGTCCCGCTGGCGTGGTACGTCCTCAACCGGACGACGTTCGGCAAGTGGATCGAAGCCAGCGGCGAGGACCCCAAGACTCTCGACACGGCCGGTGTCTCCGTCCGAAAGGTGCGGTACGCCGGCGTCGTTCTCTCCGGTGTCTTCTGTGGCATCGGTGGCGCCGGCCTGGCGCTCAACGTCGGCCAGTTCGTCGGCAGCGGCGAGACGATGGTCGACGGCCGCGGCTGGATCGGGCTGACGGCGTACCTGATCGGCAACTACAACCCGGTCGGAGCGTTTCTCGCCTCGTTCCTCTTCGCCGGCCTCGACGCGCTCCAGATCCAGCTCCAGCAGATTGCGGGCTACGACGTCTCTTCGACGCTCATCGGGATCATCCCGTACGTCGCCGTCGTCGTCGTCCTCGCGTTCATCGGCCGGACGCGGATGCCGTCGTCCGCCGGTGAGCACTACGAGTCCGACGAATAAGCGATCTCTCCTCTCCTCTCCTCTCTGCTCCCCGATTCCCGACTTCCGTTTCACCTTGACTCCTGAGCTCGCCGCTCACCGACTTCCTCTGCGCTCTACTTCCCTCGAGCGACCGCCGGTATTTTTATCGCGACGAGTGAATGACAGTGTATGCCAACCCCAACGTACGACTACGACGGGTCGACGGTGATCGTGACCGGGGCGACCTCCGGCATCGGCCGGGAAGTCGCGCTTCGGTTCGCCGAGAACGGTGCGACCGTCATCAACGGCGACATCGACCACGACCCGAAAGACGCCGACGTACCCACCGACGAGGCGATCACCGACCACGGCGGTACCGCCGAGTACGTCGAAACCGACGTCACCGACGCCGACGCCATCGAGGCGCTGGTCGACCGAGCCCACGACTACGGCGGCGTCGATATCATGGTCAACAACGCCGGCCTGCAGCTCCCGAAACCGATGCTCGAGGTCACCCCCGAGGAGTTCGACCGCATCCACGAGGTCAACTCGAAGGGCGTCTTCTTCGGAACGCAGGCGGCCGCAGCTGACATGATCGAACGCGACGATCCCGGCGTCATCGTCAACACGGCCTCGATCAGTTCGAACCTCTCCCAGCACGGGCAGGTCCAGTACGACTCCTCGAAGGGCTCCGTTCGGATGATCACTCGAGGGGCCGCCCTCGAGTTCTCGGAGTACGATATCCGGGTTAACGGCGTCGCACCCGGCCAGATCGCGACGGAGTTCACCGAGGGGTGGAGCCAGCAAGCGAAAGAGCGCGTGGCCGACGACGACCTCCTCAAACCGGTGCCGCTGGGTCGGGCCGGCACGCCCAACGACGTCGCGGGGGCGTATCTCTTTCTGGCCAGCGATGCCGCCCAGTATATCACCGGCGAACTGATTCACGTCGACGGCGGCTGGCAGATCTGTTGAGGAGCGGTTCCTATTTCGAGTCGGTCTATTCTCGTCCCGATATCTATTAGTGTACCTGACACTATCTCGAACAGTACTGATGACACGAACCGTACGGACGCGGCCCGAACCGGGTGAGCGACCGTGAGACGGACGTCCAGACGGGCCGCGCTCTGTACGCTCGCCTCGAGCGCCGTCGCCGCTCTCGCAGGTTGTGCCTCGTCGCTACCGACGTCGACCGACGACGATCCACGAACCGACCGCGCGACCGAGCGAATCGACGGTGCGTGGCAGATGCACGGCGCGACGCCGGCAAACACCCGACGAACGACCGCCTCCGGCCCGGAGACCGAACCGTCGATCGAGTGGGAACGGTCCGTCGGCAACCGGCTGCCGGTCGACCCGCTCGTCCTCGACAGTCTCGTCTACGAGTACGCACCCGAGGATCGGGAGACGGGTACTCTCGAGGCAGCGACCGGCGAACGAACGACCGCGACGCCGATCGACGGCGCGACCGAGTTCCTGCTGGGATCGGACGGCGAGACGTCCTGTCTGGCACGCGATCTCGCGGACGACCGAACGGATGTCGAACTCGTTGGCCGCGACGTCGAGACGACCCAAGAGCTGTGGACGACCGCCGCTCCGGACACGATGAGTCCCGTCCCGACGTTTCGAAACGGGACCGTCTATCTCTCGGGCTTTTCGACGCCGTGGGTTCGCGCGCTCGACCTCGAGGACGGTAGCGAACGCTGGACGTTCGAAACGGTCGATCCGCCGAGCGGCCTCGGGGTCGCCGGGGACGTGGTCACGTTTACCGTCGGCGAGCACCTGTTCGCACTCGATCCCGCGACCGGCGACCGCCGCTGGAACGTCAGGTTCGACGACCGCTTCGCGACCGCGCCGCTGGTGACCGACGAGCACATCGTTCTCGGAACCGGCGACGGCGGGCTTCTGGCGGTCGACCGGTCGGGCGACCGTGACTGGCGGGTCGACGTCGGCGAGTCGATGACCGCGTTGGCGCAGGACGAGGACCGACTGCTCGCCGGGACGGACGCCGGCATCGCCGTCGTCGACTCGAGAACGGAGGACCGAATCGCGTTCGTGGACACGACCGAACCCGTCGACGAACTCTCCGTCGGTCGCCACCGTATCTACGTGACCGGCTCCGGCTCCGACCGACTCACTGCACTCGACTCGACCGACTACACCGAGGCGTGGTCCGTCTCGCTGCCCGACGTCGTCGTCGGCGGGCCAGCCGTCCTCGAGGGTGCGATCGTCGTTCGCGTCGGGCCGTGGGGCCCCGACGCCGATGACGACCCGAGCGAGCGAGTGCTCGCGCTCGGATAGCCGGCGTCGGCTCCGTCACCTCTCAGTCCTTCCCACACCGATTCCGTCCCGAACCGCCGCGGGCGTCGGTCCCATTCCGAACGTCACCGTCGTATCCGCCTGCTCGAGGGTGTGAAACGCGCCGTCGAGGTACCAGCCGCCGTCGTCGGGGTTACCGTGGTCGTCGTATCCCCGTTCGACCGCGCCGGCGATCGCCTCCGCGTCGGCTACGTCCTGCCACGCCGTCCGCCAGCAGGCACCGAGTCGATCCAGCTCGTCGACGTAGCCGTAGACGGTGATCCGATCGCCGCGAAATCCGCGGAGGAGGTCAGAGCGATAGCCCCACTCGTAACTCGTCCGCTCGGCCGCCAGCGGTTCGGCTGCGGCCTCGTCGTCGGTCGGTGAGACGAGCCCGAGCGCGAACAGTTTCGTGTACAGTTCGAACGCGCCGAGTCGATCGGTTTCGAGCTCGAGCCAGTCGCTCGAGGCCGAGTGAGTCGGCCCCGACTCGAACTCGGATTCGAGGGTGGCCGACTCGAGCGAGTGGGACTCGGCGAGAAACTGCTCGGGAAACGCGATCTCGACGGTCGTCGCCGGAAGCGAACGATGGAGGTCCCAGACGGCCTCCCAGCCGCGGTGTTCGACGACGGCGTGGACGAAGAGCCGCCCGTTCACGTACTGCTGGTGGCCGTTCGCGAGCGCAGCCAGCGGTATCCACTCCGGGTCGAACGGGGCGCGGTGAACACACGGGTCGAACGCACCGTCCAGACAGGTCGCTCTGTAGCGTCCGGCGACGTAATCCGCCGTCCCCTCGGTAACGCTCCGTCTGGCCTGGGCGGCCGCCGTCGATCCGTCGGCGGGTTCGTACCCGTCGAAGCGCTCGCCCTGGATGGCGTGGGTCAACTCGTGGGCGATCAGCGGTTCGCCGACGATTTCGTCCTCGTCGATCGAGATTCCGTCCGGCAGTCCCGAGCGGTCGACCGTCTCGGGGTCGACCAGTGAGAGCACGCGGGAACTGCGATTGAACGAACCCGCCGGTTGTGCGAGCAGCGGCGGGAAGTCGAGGTTCGTGACGTGTCGGACGTGTTCGAGAGCGCGGTCGATCCGATCGGCCGGGTGGGTGAGTGTGCCGTCCTCGTCGGTTTCGTCTTCGACCTCGTTTTCGGTTCCGGTACCGTTCCCGGTCTCTCCCTCCGACTCGCCCCCAGATTCGGCCTCCGACTCGAACTCGACGAACTGGACGGACACGGGCTCCGAAATCGACACTCTCACGATCTCGGGGAGCCGCCGCTCGACTCGGCGACACCGCGTTCGAACGTCCTCGCTGACCTCCTCGCCGAACTGGAGCAGATCCTCGTCGCGACGCCAGTGACGATAGCCGAGGACGCCCGTTCCGGTGACTGCACTCCCGGCGGCGAGTCCGAGGACGTGCCGTCGAGAGATTTCCATACCCTCTCCTGACAGCGATCGTGAATAATAGTTTCGGTTCGGCTACAATTCGTTTCTCCGTTCCGCCCGTCTCGCCGAACCACCGTCGCGGTTTCCGCTCCGCTCACTTTTCTGTCAGTCGAACGGATCGAAACCCTGGGCTGTGAGGTCGCTGCGCCGCTCGACCGCTCAGCGAACGTCGATCCGCCCCTCGAGTTCGGGCGAGATGGTTCCCTGCGCTTCGATCGCGTTGATCGCGAGCGCAGACTGCATCGTTCCCTCGTCCTCCGAGCGCAGGACCGTCGCCTCGGTGAACACGTCGTAGCCGTCGCCACCGCCCATGAGGAAGTCGTTGGTCGCGAGTTCGTAGGTCCCATCGGCCACGAGGTCCTCGTCACCGACGGTGACCGCTTCGATGCGGTCTCCCTCCGGCGCGTCGGGGTCGTACGCGTAGGAGATGCCGCTGACCTGCGGGAACCGCCCGTGGCCGTCCTCGACCGCACTGACGCCGTGTTCGAGGGCTTCGCGTAACTGGTCGCCGGTCACCTCGAGTTTCACGACGGAGTTGGGAAACGGCAGGATGTCGACGACCATCCGCCGGGTGAGGTCGCCGGCTTCGTACACCTGATCGCTGCGGATGCTGCCGCCGTTTTGAATCGCCACGTCGGCGTCGACGTCGTCGACCATGATGTCGGTGAGCCAGTTGCCGAAGTTCGACTCTTCGCTACGGACGGTGTCCGTGCGGACGTCCAGATCGACCGCCGTCTCGCCGATCACCTCGCCGAGTTCGTCGTCGAGTTCCTCCTCGTATCCCACCAGTAACTCCTCGATCTCCTCGTGGGGGTCGACCTCGCCGTCTTCGACGAGTTCTTCGAGGTCGTGCAGTTCGAAGTCGTACTCCGTCACGTCGCCGTCGGCGATGTCGACGTCGAGCTGGCCGACGTAATCGAACTCGTCGCCGACGAACGAGAGCACCGTGTCGTCGACCTCGATCGGCTCCTCTGCGACGAACGCGGCGTGGTCGCCGACGACGACGTCGAATCCGTCGACCTCTGCGACGAGGTCCTCCGCGACTGGACTCGCGAGGTGGGAGAGCAAGACGACGATCTCGGCGCCCTCGTCCTCGAGGTCCGCGACGACGGACTCCGCTGCTTCGGTGGGTTCGAGCACCTCGACGTGGTCGCCGACCGAGGTCACCTCGTCGGTGTCCGCCGGTGCCAGCCCGGTGAACCCGATCTGGATGCCGTCGACCTCCTCGACGGCGTAGCGGGCGGCGCCCTCCTCGGCGCCGAAGACGTCGTCGGTTCGCTCGTCGATCAGGTTCGCGCTCAGCCAGGTAAACTCGCTTTGTGCGACGTTCTCGCGGAAACTCTCCGGTCCGTTGTCGAACTCGTGGTTCCCGATGGCGTTGTACGAGACGGGACTCTCGTTGAGCATCGTCGTCATGTGTTCGCCGTCGAAGACGGTGGATTCGACGGACATGTGGAGGTCGTCGCCGTTGCCGACGGCGAACGCGTTGTCCGCGTCCTCGTACAGCGCTTCGACGAGGCCGAAGTAGTTCGCGATATTCAATGCCTCCTCGGAGTTGCCCATCAATCCGTGAAAGTGCGTGTCGTGGACGAACCGAATGCTCGTCTCCGTCGAATCGTCGTCGGATTCGCCCTCGGTCTCCGTTTCCGTTTCCGTCTCCGTTCCCTCCGTTTCAGTCCCACCGGAATCGTCGTCTCCGCCGCCCAGACAGCCGGCGATCGCGACCGTGCCGGCGGTTCCCAGAGCCTTCAAAATCCGGCGCCGTTGGATATTACCATCTGTCCTGTCGTCCATACTGACATACCGTTTCGGATCGGTGATAAATGTACTGGATACTCTCTCGAGTATTTCTGTCGACTTGTGGGGTATCGAGGAGATCTGATCCCTCACCGTCGAAGTTTCGTCTGTCTCTCTGTGTATCACTCCACTTCTATAGTAACCGTTGAAACGGTTTACACACTGATCGCACAGTCAGCGATTCTCGCTCACGATGTTCACTCACGGTTCCCAGGGATCACCGTTCGCTCTGCCGCGGTTCGGAGCGAGTGAAACGAGCGAGAACCGCGCTCCCCGAACCGCGCTGCTGTCGTACGATCAGGTGTGCAGTGACGTTCAGTGGCTACTATAGCACCCCCTCGACAGCCTCAATCACGAGTTCGCGATACCGATCGACGTCGACGTCGACGGCGACCCGGCCGTTCGGGCGCTCACCCGTCACGCCGTGGGGGTCACAGACTAACGCGCCGCGGTCGAGTTCGGAGTCGATCCCGACCTCCATGAAGTGCGGTTCGACCTCGAGAACCTCCTCGTCGATCAGCTGGGCGATCACCAGCGCGTCGTGGATCGCGGCGGTCTCGAGGTCGTAGCGCTCGAGGATCTCCTCAGTGTAGTAGGTGGCCCACTCGTAGATCGAGCGTCCCAGCGGGCCGCCCCGGGGGAGTCCCTCGATCCACGCCGCAGGAAGCGTCGCCCGTCTGGTGACGTCGAGCCCGACGACGATCGGGTCGCCGTCGCGGACGACCCGGTGGGCGGCCTCCGGATCGGAGTGGAAGTTGGCCTCCGCGAGCGGCGTGACGTTGCCCGGCGCGAAGGCGGCCCCGCCCATGACGATCAGTTCGTCGAGCAGGGCCGGTAGCTTGGGTTCGATCGCCAGCGCCAGCGCGACGTTGGTGAGCGGGCCGATCGCCGCGATCGTGAGCTCGCCCTCGTAGGCTCGGGCCTGCTCGACGATGAACTGCGCCGCGTGGGTGTCGGCGGGACGGGTCGCGGGACTCGGTTCGGGGAGGTCGCCGCGGATTCCGTCGACCCCGTGGATGTGTTCGGCGGTCTCGAGCGGGCTGATCAGCGGGAGCTCGGCACCACGGGAGACCGGCACGTCGGGTCGCTCGAGCAACTCGAGGATCGAGCGAGCGTTGTGCGTCGTCGCGTCGATTGACGCGTTGCCGTGGACCGTCGTCAGCCCGACGACCTCGAGATCGGCGTGCTCGAGGGCCAGCAGGATCGCGAGGGCGTCGTCGCAGCCGGGGTCCGTATCGACGAGCAGGGGACGAGTCATAGCTCGTGATCATCACGATCATACATAAAAACACGGACTGACTCGAGCGGAACGACTCCTCTCCTCGACCATCGAGTCGATATCATCGGCAGTGATCGGTCTCGTCGCGACTGAAACGATTTCCACGCCGACGGTCGCTCTCGTGGGATCGACAGTCGTGTTCGATCGCGACGCTGTCGGCTGTAACTGTACGGGGACTTCCAGCTCACGTCTGATCGACGGGATATCGAGGGAAAAATTGGGTGATAGCCAGTTGACCACAGGTGCTGATGTGGGTGACGTCCCCAGCGGTTGATTCCTCGGGGCTATGTCGCGGATCGTGGGGACGGATAGTCGTTCATCTCGTTGGAGCATAAACGTTTGGGTATCGGGCCAATATGTGGGATAAAATCCACTAATGCTCTTGATCGAAGGACGTTCGCCCGGATAATTTTGACTTTTCGAAACGTTTGACTCTGGCAGGGATCGGAGAGGCTGTCGTGATTCGTTCGGATCGATGAGACGAGTAGCTTATCGACACTCGAAACGACCCACCCATCGATCGCACGACGGCTGTGCGGTCGGTGTGTAAATCGGTTCAGTCGTTACACTCTCTATCACATCCTCGACCGAAACGACAGACACATCGCCCGTACTCGAGGATATCACGGTAAAAACGGTATTTCCATTACAAACGTAGCACTGTAATTCTCATACCCATTCCTTTTATTCTCGAGGGGTCCTGAAGGTCGTTTTCTCGCCCGTGCAACGTTCGGTGACGCCCCGCTCCGTCGAAACCGCCCAGAATAAGACGACTCGAGCCGTGGCATCTCGCTATGGGCGCACCCTACGACCCCACCGACGAACGAACCGCTCTGGCTGGCGGACCACATCGACCGGCGTACCACTTCGCCCCGCCCACGAACTGGCTCAACGACCCGAACGGCCTGATCCAGTTCGACGGCACCTACCACCTCTTCTACCAGCACAATCCGGCCGAACCCGTCTGGGGCGATATCCACTGGGGCCACGCTCGAAGCGAGGACCTCCTCCACTGGACGGACGAGCCGATCGCACTCGAGCCGGATTCCCCGAACGTAGACGCTGACGGCTGCTTCTCGGGCTGTGCCGTCGACGACGACGGTGTGCCGACCCTCGTCTACACCGGTATCGACGACGACCGCGCCCGGCAGTGTCTCGCGATCGGCGACGAGACGTTCCGTCGGTGGGAGAAGCCGTCGGTCAATCCCGTCGTCGAAACGCCGCCGCCAGGCGTCGACCGCTTCGACTTCCGCGATCCGTTCGTCTGGCGCGAGGGCGACGGCTGGTCGATGGTCGTCGGCGCGGCCACCGAGTCCGATAGCCGGGTGCTCCTGTACCGATCCTCGGACCTCCGCGAGTGGGAGTACCGGGGTGCCGTGTTCGTCGACGACCGCCCGGACGTCATGTGGGAGTGTCCGGCGCTGGTGGCGCTCGGCGGTCGAGGCCGAGGTCGAGGTGGGGATCAGGGCCGGAGCCAGAGTCGGAGCTGGAACCAGAATCGAGATCAGTACCTCATGCTCGGCTCCCTGCTCCCGACTCGAGCGGTCAGGTACTACGTCGGTTCGTACGCCGACGAGCGCTTCGAGCCTCGCAGGGAGGGGATACTCGATGCCGGCGACTTCTACGCGCCGCAGCCGTTCGTCGACGAATCGGGTCGAATCGTGCTCGTGGGCTGGGTCGAGGAGGCCAGAGCCGAACCCGCCCAGCGAGCGGCCGGCTGGTCCGGGCTGATGGCGCTCCCGCGGGAGCTCTCGCTGGACGAGGACGGGCGACTTCGAACGGCGCCCGTCGACGAGGTTCGCCGGTTGCGGGAACTCGAGTACGAGCTACCTGCCGTCGGCCCTGAAGACGGCACCGTCTTCGTCGACCAGCCCCGGAGCGAGACAATCGAACTCGTCGCGACGGTGTCCGAAACTGACACGGGGACTGAGCCGAGTACAGCCTCTCTGAGTGTGCTCCGCTCACCCGACGGACTCGAGGAGACCGTCGTCCGCGTCGATCCCGACCGCGGGACGGTGACCGTCGACCGGAGCCGCTCGTCCGACGATCCGGCCGTCGAAACGCACGAGCAGACGGCTCACTTCGAACCGACGGCTGATCCCGTGACGGTTCGCTGTTTCGTCGACCGATCCGTCGTCGAAGTGTACGCCGACGAACGGGCCTGTCTCACGAGTCGCGTGTATCCGACGCGCGCCGACAGTACCGGCATCGCGATTTCGACGGACGGGGCGTCCGTCGACGACGGGACCGTCTGGGAACTCGCGTCGGTCTGGGACGATTTCGCGCCGTCTCCGGCGTAATCCACGCTTCGATAGCGAACCACCTCCCGCCAGCGATCCGTTCGAGTCCGCGATCGAACCCTGCGACACCGTCGCCGAGACCAAGATTTATTGGGATCTCCGAGAGCGTCTCTGCTATGAATCCACTCGCGGACAACCCCCTCGAAACGCGGTCGGACGCCCAGCGGGCGGTCGTCGACCTGTTCGACCCGCTCGAGACCCACTTCAGTCCTGGCCGAGCGCGAATGAAACCCGACGCGCGCGGCGCTCACTTTCCCGATTCCGCCGCCGAACTCGAGGGCTTCTCACGGCCGCTGTGGGGGCTCGTCCCGCTCGCGGCCGGCGGCGACGACGCGTTCGACGGCTGGTCGTCGTACCGGACCGGGCTGGCCAACGGAGTCGATCCCGACCATCCGGAGTACTGGGGAGAGGCGCCCGACTACTCCCAGAAACACGTCGAGATGGCCGCGATCGGCCTCGGCTTGGCCCTCGCTCCCGAGGAACTCTGGGACCCGCTCGAGGCCTCTGATAGGGAGAACCTCGTCGCGTGGCTGTCCCAGATCAACGAGGCGTCGCTCCACGACTGCAACTGGCTGTTCTTCCGGGTCGTGGTGAACCTCGGGCTCCGGGCGGTCGGCGCGGACCACGACTGGGACCTGACCCAGGAGACGCTAGACGAACTCGAGAGCTACTACCTCGAGGACGGCTGGTACGCCGACGGACCGGCCGGCGAGCGGCCGTCTGACTACTACATTCCGTGGGCGATGCACTTCTACGGGCTCGTCTACGCGGCCGTCGCCGGGGACGACGACCCGGAGCGAGCGGCGCGGTTTCGCGAGCGCGCGGCGCAGTTCGCCGCCGAACACAGACACTGGTTCGCGGCGGATGGCGCCGGACTCCCCTACGGCCGCAGCCTCACGTACCGCTTCGCTCAGGCCGCGTTCTGGGGCGGGCTAGCGTTCGCCGATGTCGATATCGAGGCGTACGACCTCTCGTGGGGCGAGATCAAAGGCCTCTGGTTTCGAAACCTCCGCTGGTGGGCCGACCAGCCGATCTTCACCGACGGCGGCGTTCTCTCGATCGGCTACCGGTATCCGAGCCTGAAGGTGAGCGAATCGTACAACTCGCCGAGTTCGCCCTACTGGGGGATGAAGGCGTTCATCCCGCTGGCCCTGTCGCAGGAGCACCCGTTCTGGCGAGCCGACGAACGGCCGCTGTCGGAGACGGCCGACCTGACCGTCCAGGAGGCCCCGAAGATGGCCATCTGCCGGGACGAGGAGGCGGGCCACCACTACGCGCTCACCGCCGGCCAGAACAGCCACTACCTCGAGAAGTACACCAAGTTCGCCTACTCCACGCAGTTCGGGTTCAGCGTCCGCAGCCGAGCACCGGGGATCGACGGCGCGGGCCACGACAGCTCCCTCGCGCTGAGCGCGGACGGCTCCACCTACCGGTCGCGACTCTCGGTTACCGACGCGAGCGTCGAGGGAACGACCCTCCGCTCGCGGTGGGAGCCGTGGGACGACGTCACCGTCGAGACGTGGCTCGTCCCGGCCTCGCCGTGGCACGTGCGCGTCCACCGCCTATCGACCGGCCGCCAACTCCACAGCGCCGAGGGCGGGTTCCCAGTCGACAAGACCGGTGACGACCAGCCCGACCGCCACAGCCACGAGGAGGGCGAGGACGGCGCACTGGTCCGGTACCCGGCGGGAACCAGTGGGATTCGCTCGCTCCGTGGCAGTCGAGAGGGAACGGCGATCACGCAGGATCCCAACACGAACCTGGTGGCTCCCCGGACGATCGTGCCGACGTTGACCGCGACGCACGACCCCGGCACGCACTGGCTCGTCTCGGGCGTGACCGCGGCGACGGCCGACCGGGACGCCGCCTGGGACCGACCGCCCCAGCTCGCGCTCGAGGACGATCGATTCGTGGTCACGGACGCCGACGGCGACGAACTGCTTCGGTTGCCTCGTTCGGGTTCCGACCGCTAGCCCTCTTCGCTCTCCTATCTCGCTCTCGCTTTCGCTTTCAACTTCGTCCTCGCCCTCGCTCTCGCTCTCACCTTCACCCACCCGTCGACCCCCCTTCACTCGAGTACGTACGCCACGAAAAACCCGACTTGGAGCCGATCAAAAAACCGATTCGAAATCGCTCTGACAGCGGCGCTACCTGTACGGCTCGAGGTAGTCGACACCGTTTCGGGCGGTCTCGTAGGAATCCTGACGCTCCTCGTGCTCGTAGATCAACCACTCCATCCCGTTGTCGGCCGCGACCTCGGCGACGGCCTCGATATCGAGGTCGCCGGTGCCGCCCTCGACGGGCTGGCCGCCCTCCTCGTAGTCTTTGACGTGGACCAGCGAGATCCGATCGGCGTGGCGCTCGAGGAAGTCGACCGGGTCGTCCCCCGCGACGCCGACCCAGCCCAGATCGGGCTCGATCTCGAGGTCCGCCGTCAGTTCGATCAGGTGTTCCATCGCCGGCTGACCGTCGACGTCGACGAACTCGTGGTCGTGGTTGTGGTAGTGCAGCGTGAGGTCGTCCTCGAGTTCGTCGGCGACCGCAGAGAGCCGGTCGGCGGTCTCCTCGACGGCCTCGTGGGATTCGAACGCCTCCGGCGGGAGGTAGGGAACGACGAGGTCCGTGACGCCGAGCGAGCGATAGGTGTCGACCGTCCCCGCGAGGTCGTCCTCGAGGGCGTCGAGTCCGACGTGGGCGCTGGGCGCTTTGACGTTGTTGTCCTCGAGTGCGGCGCCGACATCGTCGACGTCGCCGTCGATGCCCGCGAACTCGACGCCGTCGAAGCCGGTCTCGCCGACGGTCTCGACCTTGGTCGCGGTGTCGTCGTCGACCGCATCGATACTGTACAGCTGGAGTGCGATTTTGCTCATACCTCGAGAGGCAGAGCCAGCGGCTTAACTGTGTGGAATCTGACCTTCCTTTCCGCTTCGGTCGATTCGTGGGCTGGTGGTCTCCCGAACGGTGGATCTCGGTCCGAACAGTCGGTCTCGAGTCGCTCGAGTTGGGTCGGGGTCTCGAGTGTCGAATGCCGAGTGTCGCCACCGGATCAAGAGACGTCCGGCGCTTCGTCGTCGGTCCGGCCGGGAAGCTCGAGTTCGATCTCGAGTTCCGGCTCGCCCACTCCGTCGAAGTCGAGCTCGAGTTCGATCGGTTCGCCGAACGCGAACGGAAGTTCCCACTCCTCGCCGGTGATGGTGAGTTCGTCGCCGTCGCGGAGCTGTTCGCCGAGCTGGATCAGGAACTCGCCTGCTTCGCTCGCGTCGAGGCGGTACTCCTGTTCGAAGTTTCGTCCGGGTCGGATGGTCGTTCGGTCGTCGACATCTGGGTGGTCCTCGGACATGGGTGGCTAATACCCGGTCCACGGACGAAAACCCGTCGGGGCGTACTAGCTCTGAGGAAGATTGTCGGTTTTTGCGAATCGTTCGAACCACCTCCGATCGAGTCGAGAGCCGTCGCGAATCCCGATGCGGCGAGGACCGACAGGACGAGCAACGTGACGAACCTATCGTTCCACTCCTCGAGACCGTACTACCGTCCGGCGATCGAAAGACGCTCCGTCCGCGATCGATGGGTATCGGTCTCCTCGTCGCCAGTTCGACCGGTCCGCTCGTCTCGATCTCGACTGCGAATCGCCCGGTACCCCGCGTACAGCGCGGTCCCGGCGAGACCGACGACGGCCGCCTTCGGGATCCGTCCCTGTCGAATCCTGGTGTAGAGACTCGACTCGGCGACGTGGCCCTCGTACCCGCCCCGTTCCTCGAGTTCTCCGGAGGGTTCGTCGAGCCCGTGTTCCTCGCGCGGCTGTGCTGGACTGTCTTTTCGCTGCTGGCGGGCGAAGACCGTCTCCATGATCGTATTCATCAGACTCGAGGCGGTGCGGCCCAGCAGGACCATGTTCTTGCCGCCGACGCCGACGGTCACCTCCCGTTCGGGGTGTTCTGCGGCGTGGAGGATCGTCCGGGCGACCGTCTCCGGCGCGTAGACCGGCGGCGGGAGCGTCGCTTCCTCGTCCATATAGTTCTTCGCGTGCTGTGGATACGGCGTGTCGATCGCGCTCGGTTTGACGAGCGTCACGGAGACCGGCGCACCCTCGTCCTCGAGTTCCATGCGGAGGGCATCGGTGAAGCCCTTGACGGCGTGTTTGGACGCCGAGTAGCTTCCCTGCTCGATCATGGCCCGATCGGAGACGATGCTCCCGATGTTGACGACCGTGCCCCCGCGATCGGTCTCCTCGAAGTGTGCAGCCGCCTCGAGCGACCCGTACAGCAGCCCCCAGACGTTGGTGTCGAACTGCTGGCGCATCTCCTCGACCGGCACCTCCTCGAGTTTGCCGTAGATGGAGACGGCCGCGCCGTTGACCCACGTGTCGAATCCGCCGAAGGCGTTCTCAGCTATCTGTGCGATCTCGCGGACGTCCTCCCGTTTGCTTACGTCGGCGACGACGTACTCCGCCTCGCCGCCCTCGGCCCTGATCTCGTCGGTCAACTCCCGTAACGCGTCCTCGCTCCGGGCGGCGGCCACGATGTTCGCGCCGCGGTCGGCGGCCATCCGCGCGGTCGTGAGTCCGATCCCTGACGACGCGCCGGTGATCACGATCACCTGGTCCTCGACATTCTTCGGGTTCACATGTGAATCACTCATCGGGCGCGAACACGGCCGGAACGCGGACAAAGATTGCACTTGCCCGTGCAACAGCGGGTACAGATCGTGAGCCCGGTCTGCCGTTCTCCGTTCTATTCGCCCGAGAACTCTGACTCGAGCGCGTAGGCCGCGTTCAACACCGTCGCATCGTCGAAACGAGAGCCCACGAGCATGAGTCCGACGGGGAGTCCGTCGACGTCTCCAATCGGGACGGAGACGCCCGGATGACCGGTTCTGTTGAACGGCGTCGTATTGTCGACGACGTCGGACTGGCGCATGCGGTCGTACTGGGTTCGGTCCGGCCGGTGTTCGGGGGCTGTTCCAACCGTGGTCGGCATCGCGAGCAGGTCGTACTCCTCGAGCGCCTCGTCGTAGCGCTCAGTGAGTTCCACGACGAGATTCATGCCGTGGGCGTAGTACCGCGAGTGGTACTCGCTGTTCGTGTACGCGCCCAAAAGCAACAGCAGTTTGAGCATGGCTGGGAAGTCGTCGCTCTGGGCCCGCCGAAACTTGCCGAACGATTCGATCCACGACAGGTTGTACCACGCCTTCCACCCGTGTCCGAGTCCCTCGCCGGTTATCGCGTCCAGCAGTCCTTCCGACGTACAGACCGAGTGAATGTCGCCCGCGTCGGCGTGCATCGGGACGGAAACCTCCTCGACCGACTCGGCCTGGTTCGCGAGGCGGTCGATCGCCTCTCTCGACCGTTTCAGAACCGCCTCCTCCGAATTCGGCCGTTCGAACCCCTCTTTCAGGACGCCGATCGAGAGATCGGCGATCTCGCCGTCCAGTGCGTCCTCGTAGCGCTCGACGGGGACCGGCGCGTGCGACCGCAGGTCTCGTTCGTTGCTACCGGCGATCGCCGACAGGACGCGGGCGACGCTCTCGACGTCGGGACCCATCGGTCCGGGATGGTCGATCGCGTGCTCGATTCCGATACAGCCGGTGTAGGGGACGAGTTCGTACGTCGGCTTGTGGCCGACGATCCCACAGAGTGCCGCGGGAATCCGGACGCTACCACCCTGATCGGAGCCGATCGCCGCGTCGACGTCGCCGGTCGCGACGGCGACCGCACTCCCGCCGCTCGAGCCGCCCGCGAGATACTCCTCGTCGTGTGGGTTGAGGATCGGCCCGAACGCGCTGTGGCCCGTCTTCGTCATCGCCATGTCGTCCATGTTCGTTTTGCCCACGATATCCGCACCAGCCTCGAGCAGTCGCGTGACGACGGTCGCGTCGCGGTTCGGAACGTAGCCCTCGACGACCTGCGAGCCACAGGTCATCTCGACGCCGGCGACGCAGACGTTGTCCTTGATCGCGATCTCCCAGCCGTCGAGATCGCCTCCCTCGTCGCCGCCGACGTGACACGCCGTCATCCACGCGTTGTGCGGATCCGCGTCGCTCGGGACCCGTCTCCCCGAACTCCGTTGGCGGTTCTCGGCCCCACCCAGCCGCGGCTCCGGATCGTAGGACATGACCGTCTCGTATGCCTCGAGTCGCTGCTCGACCATCTCCGCGAAGAACTCGAGTTCCTCGTCGGTGGGGTCGAGGAACAGTCCCTTCCCGAGTTCGCGCAGGGCGGCTTTCGTGGGTGGTCTGACCGACATAGCCGTACTATCGGTAACCCGCGTGAAGTGACCGGGGGTGGCACATACAAGCCCCCGGTTTCTGACCGACGCGTGAGCTCACGTCGGGAAGGATCGAGACAGATCCACCGAACGATGGATCAGTGCTCTCGGTTACGGGCGAGACGTGGAGCGTCGTGTGCCTGCGTATACCTCGTTCGACAGCTCCGATAGATGTCACCCGTCCACCAATCACTTCTCCCTCGAACCCGAACCGACCACTATGGCTGCCGATTCCAGTGACGGCGTTCGTGTCTGGCTCGTCGAGCGAACGTACTCGGACGACGAACAGAACATCATTATTCTAATATATGCCACCACGGACGGCGAGCAGTACTTCCGCAAGGAGCGGGCCCTCACTTCTTTTACCGACGTTCGAGACACGACAGCAGCCGTCGAGGCCGACCCTGACAATCTCGGAGCGGTCACGGATCCAGACCAACGAGAGCAGTATGCCGTCGAAGCCCGGCGGATGAGAGACGCCCACGACCCCGACGACACTATTTGATCACACGGTGATAGACGCCCGAACCCGCACAGTACGGCACCTTCGCCCTCGAGTGCAATCACGTGGCGGACACGCTCCTCACACTTCTGACGCTCGTATCCGCTCTCACGGTCGCCAATTCGTCTGAAACGAGCCATTATACGTCCGTTGAACGCCCAGTCGTCTCGTACTCAGCTCCACAATTCTATATATCACTATGAGATTCATGGGGCCGAATTCAACACCCTCAGCACTCGAATGTCCCGAATGCGGCCGAACCCCTCGAATCGAACTCACTGTGCATAATCCCCATTATGCACAGTACCTTTACTAGGGTCGCCGCTGTACACGAAGCCGAGACGATGGAAACCGGATCGACGGGCGCTAACCCCGGGGAAAAGACCCTCGAGCGGTGTATCGACGACTACCTCAATACGCGACAGGCGGAGACCAGCGCCGAGAACATGGCCTACGCCCTCGAGTCGTGGCGCGAGTGGCTCGCTCGGAGAAACGCCGACGACTTCGCGTCGATCGACCCGAAGTGCTGTCGCGAGTACGCGTTTCACCTCGCCGAACGGGTCGACGCCGGAGAGTTCGCCGGATCGACCGCACGGACGTACTACTCGTTCGTTCGGGCGTTCCTGAGCTTCGCCGTCCGAGACGAACAGCTCGACACGAACCCCGCGATGACGAACCGGGCCGTCGAACCCCTGCCGGAAGACGACGGAACTGGCCCACAACAGTTCTGGACGGCCGGCAAACGGGACGCTCTCTTGCGTTACGCCGACCAGCAGGTCGACAGCGCCCTCGAGCACCCCGTCGCTCCGGATTCGATCCTCCGGATTCGCATGCGCGATCGGGCGATCGTGACCCTCCTCGCGCTGTCGGGCGTTCGCGGGGCCGAAGTGTTCTCCGAACCTCGCGACGACCGGCGCAACGGGGCCACGTGGGCGGATATCGACTTCGAGGCGAACTCGCTCGAGGTCCTGGGGAAGTCTCGAGAGACTGAACACGCCCCCCTTCCGTCGCGGGCTGCACGCGCCCTCCGGCGGTATCGGGCCGTCCTCGAACCGCCGACCGACGAGTGGCCGATCTTCCCGTCCCGACACGCCGCGTCGCTCCACCGGGCCGTTCGAGACGGTCTGCAGGAAGATTATTCCGAGAACCGAATCGACCGACTCCTCGAGAACGGCGACGTCGACGACCTGCTTCGCGACCACGGGATCGCTCCGCCGTCGATCTCGACGAACGGTGCGCGCAGCGTCATGAAGCGTCTCTGTACGCGTTTCGACCTTGAGATCGACGGCGAGTACCTCAAACCCCACGGCGCTCGCCGCGGCCTCGGCCACACCTTCTACTCGGAGGGGCGGGCCGAAGACGCACAGTCGGCGCTCCGGCACAAATCGATCGAGACCACGCACGCCGCGTATTCGAACATTCAGGCCGGTGAGACGGCGGATCGGATCGACGACGTGCTGGGCGGCGATGGCGAGTGAGAACGAAAGTTTCGTCGCCCGTTTCCGCGATTTCGAACGCTACGAGCGGGGACTCGAGACCGGCGTTCCGGCCGTTTTGTCGTCTCTTACCGTTTGAAGAATCCGACGAGTCTCGAAACGAGCGACCGATCTCCCTTCTCGTCGTCGCGTCCGGTCACGACGCCGTCTTCCTCGGGTTCTTCGTCCAACCGGACGTCGGGTCGTTTCGAGTCCATGTGCTCTCTCCTCGATCCGGGCGGACAAGGGTTCGGCCTGTGTATTCGTGGTTCTATTGTCCGGTTTTGGCTTTCAGCGTTTGCGTCCCCTCGCTGGTATGAGCAGTCGGCGATACTGTGTGAGGGGTAAATCACATGGTGCTATACGATATCTTCGGTACCGATCTCGCCGCGAGTCGCTCTTTTCTCGCTTTGGATACCCATACAAACTAAACACTGTAACGCAAAATCGAGCGATATGGACTCTCGAGTACCCGGATTCTACGACCTCTCACCGACGGACCGACTCGAGGCGAGTCCCGTCGCTTTCGAGTTCGATCCGGTTTCGATTTCGTCTCCGGCTTCGATCCCGCCTACCGATAGGTCTCCTGATATCGCTCGCGATACTCCAGCAGTCCGAGCCGCGCCCGGCGTCGGGACGTAAATCCGAATCCGACGGCGGGACACGTCTCCGACGGACACCGCCACTCGAACGTCTCCGAGTCGCGGTTTCTGGTCACCGTCACGTCCGTCTTACATCGGGGACACTCCCATCCCCATCGCATATCTCCAGCGTACGTTCGCGCTCGATCCATACCGTTGGCCGCCACTCTCGCCGTCACTCCCGTAAGTGATCACCTGTCCTGTGTGTTGCTATAAGAGGACAGTCAGACCTCGAGTCGACCCGAGATTTCGTGTGAGTCCCCTCGCGAATTCGCGTTCGGTTTCACTTTCACTCCGCTTGGCGGAGCTATTTATTAGTTCGCACCGACTCTCCGAGCGAGGGGATACGCCAGTCCCTCGTCACACGCGACTACCCACTGTCTCAGATCAAACGAACCGATGCACCACTCACATCCAGCCCGTGGAGCCGGCTCCCGGGACGAGATTCCGGTACCGACGCCGCAACTGCGCCTTCGGAACGGGGCGATCGACCGATCGACTGCGTGGACGGCGTCTCCGGGCTCTCGACCAGTGGTGTTCCTCGACTAGCGTTTTCAGTATCTCACCTTCCACTATGTTCGACCGTGTCAAGCGCGTCTTCGCAGGTACCCGCTCGCCGACTGTCGTGTTCGAGTGTCGGTCCTGTGGGACGTCCGTCGACAGGCACACCGATTCCTGTCCGGAGTGTGGCTCTGACGAGATCGCCCACTACGAAATCCCGTGAGTACCCACCACCGGTCTCCGATCGTGAATCCGTCACCGGCTATCGCCATCGCCTCTAGTAACAGCTGAAACGATGTACACATTGATCGCACAGTCCGCGGTTCTCGCTCGTTTCACTCACGGTTCCCAGGGGTCACCGTTCGCTCTGCCGCGGTTCTGGCTCGTTTCACTCGCTCCGAACCGCGCTCTCCGAACCGCGCTGCAGTCGTGCGATCAGCTGTGCAGTGACGTTCAGTGGCTACTCTCACTGCTGTTGTACGACCGTCGATGAACGAACCGACGTCGGATCGGAATCGACTCTCTCGTCTGAGCACTCTCGAGTACCACCCCTTCAAAAACGGATTACAGTCGGTCTCTCTCGGGCGATCGCGGCATGTTGTGTAACGAAACTGTCGTGATTACCAAACTGTTTTGGGAGAGAGAGTAAGTATCTCGACGGTGTACACTAAGGTGGCAGGGATGGCGTGTGACGTAACAGTCGACGGGAGTTACTGTCTTGCCAGACATCCGATCACCGCTCCGTCCGATTGTTCCCCATCCTGACAGGGAAATCGCAGGCGACGCACATCGCCTGTACTGCTGCCAACCACCACTGACATTCAGTTTTCTGTGGACCCATCGTTCACGACTCGAGAGCGTCGTCTCCAGTTTGCAAAACAGTATCCGGGTGGACCGTGGCCGGGGGAATGAGATGTGGGGGATGGCCACGGTCGGGATCGGAGCTGACCCGGGTACGGTATCGGCTACGCAGGGACCGGTAATCAATGCGCGGACAGTTTCAGTGTTCGATATCACCACAAGAGATATCCCGTCTGGTGACACCCTCCCACAGAATTTCCGCTGACGGAAGACGTCTATGGGCTTCTCACGGGGCTTTCCGTCGCTGGACCGCGGGAGAACCTAGAGATCAGCACTCGTGAACCGGTAGTAGCCGACAGCGAGTGGCACGACGAGCCAGAACGCGAGCACGACGATGCCGATTTCGGGGGTCGCGTAGACCGCATCGATACCACCAGCACCCGTCTCGGCTCCGGCTTCGGACGCGAGGTCGGGTAACACTGCGACGAGCGTCGAGAAGTACGCCGACGTCGGCGGGAGCTGGGAGACGAGGAAGACCCAGTCGGGCATCTGCTGGGGCAACGAAAAGCCGTTCGTGACGTAGACGACGGCCAGCGGCGCGAAATCCCAGAGCAGTTCGAACACGACGAAGAACCCGAGCGCGAGCGTCGTCGCTCGAGCGGTCGATCCGGTCGTCGCGGACAGCGAGACGACGATCGCGGCGAAGACGGCGGTGAAAAGCAGGGTGACGATCAGGAACAGGACGAGCGAGACGACGTCGATCGTACCGAGTAACGCGAAACCGACACCGAAGCCGACGCCGAGTCCGATCGCGACCGCGACGGCGAGGACGGCCGCTCGGCCGATGACTTTCCCGAGGAGGACCTCGCCCCGTGTGTGTGGCAACGCCAGGAGTAACTTGATGCTCCCGAGCTCGCGCTCACCCGCGATGGCCTTGTAACAGACGACGATCGCTGTCAGGGTGATAAACAGGCTGACCGAGCCGGCCATGAAGAAGATCAGTCCGGCGACCGACGGTCCCGTTGGCCCGCCGAAGAAGTCGGGGAGTTCCACGTACGCGTACGACATGAGCGTCGAGACGACGACGAACACCCCGACCAGCGCCCACAGTGCACGAGACTGGACGGCGTCCCGAAAGTCCTTCTTCGCGACGGCGGGCCAGCTCATGCGCGGACCTCCTGTTCGTCAGTCGTGTACCGCACGAACAGATCCTCGAGGGACGACTCCTCGATCTCGAAGTCCTCGATCGAGACGCCGGCCCCGTCGAGGGCCTTCAGAACCTCGAACTTCAACGGGCCACCGCCGCTCAGCGTCACCCGAAGCCGCTCGCCGTCGACCGACACGCCGGCCACGCCGTCGAATCCCCGCACGGTCTCGAGGGCGGCCTCGTCGACGCCCGCAGTCGAGACATGGAGCGTCGTCCCGATTTCGGTCGAGCCGCGGAGCCCGTCTACCGTGTCCACGGCGACCAGTCGACCGCGGTTGATGATCGCCACCCGGTCACAGATCGCCTCGACCTGTTCCATGATGTGACTCGAGAAGAAGACGGTCGTGCCGCGTTCGTTTTCCTGCTGGATGATCTCGCGCATCTCGCGGGCGCCGTTCGGGTCGAGTCCGGTGGAGGGCTCGTCCAGAATCAGGAGGTCGGGATCGCCGACCAGCGCCATCGCGAGTACGAGCCGCTGGCGCATTCCTTTCGAGTAGCCGCCGGACTTCCGGTCGGCCGCCTCGAGGATGCCGACTCGCTCGAGGAGGGCGTCGACGTCGGTTTCGGCCTCGGTCGCTTTCGACTCGACGACGAACTCGACGTGCTGGCGACCGGTGAGCCGGTCGTAGGTGTGGTAGGCGTCGGGGAGGACGCCGATCCGCTGTCGGACGGCGAGGCTCTCTGCCTGTGCGTCGTGGCCGACCACGGTTGCGGTCCCCTCCGTCGGTCGGATGAAGTCGAGAAGGATGTCGATCGTCGTGGACTTTCCGGCTCCGTTCGGGCCGAGAAAGCCGAAAATCTCCCCGTCTTCGATCGTGAGATCGAGGTCGTCGACGGCGACGACGTCGTCGAAGCGTTTGGTCAGTCCGGTGAGTTCGATTGCAGCCATCGTCACTCCTCCAGCCTCGCGTGTCGTCGACGAACGACGTTTTCAGTGATACTCATGGTGGGAAAAGCCCCCGCCACGGGATAAATGTTGTTAAAAATATTATATATTGGCAGACTCATTACTCAAATTTGTTTGAGTGAGAAAATCGCACTACTGAGAAAACGGTCTCTGAGTCTCCTCAATGGGTGTTCGTATACGATTCAGAAACCGCTCCCTGTCCTCGAGGGCGGACTGTTTACCGCTTCTTAACAGAACGGAAACAGAATTGGACGACGACACGATCTGGATCACTGGCGTTTCGACACTCGAGTCTCCCGCGAGAGACATTACAGTTCGGCGAGCCGTCGGTCCATCTCCGCTTGGACCCACCGCTCGAGTTCGTCGGGCGATTCGTCGACGTACTCGACCACCCGTTCGAAGAAGCCGGACGTTCCGAGGTGCCTGACGGCCTCGTAGACGGGGCGTCGCTCTTCGAAACCGTCCGGAAGGTCGCCCGCCCAATCGCGATACCCCTCGTAAAGTGCGGTCACGAGCCGCTCGGGGCCGTCGGTACGGAGCGAGTCGATCTGCTGGTCTCGCACGCGATGGAGGTCTCGAGCCGGATCACCGACGTGAGCGATCTCCCAGTCGAGCAATCCGACCTCCCCATCGTCGAGAAAACAGTTCGGTTTCGCGGGGTCTCCGTGGAGCAACGCGGCCGGTGCGTCGTCCAGTAACTCCCGATTTTCTTCGACGGCCGCGATCACCTCGTCGAAGTGGTGATCGAAGCGGTCGGCGGGAGCGAGCCCTCGCATCTCCCCGATCGTGTCGACGAGGACGTCCGTCCACGACCCCGTTCGGAGTTCGAGCCCGTCTGCGCCGCCGTCGACGACGTGTCCGTGGTCGTCGAACCACCGATCGTGTAGGCTGGCAAGACTTCGTCCGACCTGCCGAGCGAGTGTCGCCCGTTCTTCGGTGTTCGCACCCGTCCACGAGTCGAGGAACGGCTGTCCGGTGACCGGTTCGGTCACGAGGTACGGGACCGGTCCGTCGGGATCACTGGACAGCACTTTCGGGACGGGCACCGAGTCGGTCGCACCGACGTAGCCGATCACCGCTCGCTCGCGGGCGATTCGGGAGCCGTCACCGTCGAGTGCGACCTTCAGGTAGACCGTCTTCCCGTCGGTGAACTCGACCTCGACCGTTCGATTCCGTTCGTTCCAGGAGGGGCCCGTCGACCCCACGTTTGTGACCTCCTGATCGGGAAACGCGGTCTCGAAGGCCGAGCGGAGTCGACCGTCCATAGCTCACTGTTGGTCGTGTTCGAAATGGATTTTGCGATCGTGTGTGGCTGTTTATCAGGGGGCACGGCCGTCAACTGTCCGGCGATGACCGCAGACGTGAGCGGACGACCCGCTCATAGCCTATCGACCCCCGCGCCGATCACCGCTCGAGTCGCTCGATCGCCCGTACGGTCAGTGAATCGTCCACCTCGAGTGCCAGCGTTTCGCCGTCACAGCGAATCTCGACCGTCGCCTCGAACGGTGACTCGGAGAGGACGGTCGTCGACAGCGTCCCCGACTGGATGGAGCCGAACAGTTCCCAGATCGGCACGTCGAACAGGGAGATGTCGTGCTCCCAGCAGAATCCGATGGCAGCCGGATGAAACGCGACGGGGACTTCGACCGGCAGGTGAATCGTGAACCGGCACTCCCGGCAGGTGCTGGCGCTCGTATAGAACGACCGATTGCCCAGTTCCGCCGATTCGACGGTCGAATCGACGCGGCTGTAACACTCCGGGCAGACGCCACCTCGGACGAGGACGACGGTGCTCCAGATCCGACAACCCGTGCTCTCGGCGATCTCCGCGGGGGTTCGAGACCGCGTCTGGCTTCTCGGGAGGTAGTCGGTGACGAGCGTCGCCTCGCAGTCGGCACACGTCACGACGAACCCGTCGTCTCGACAGGCGCCGACGAGCGCCGTCGAGTCACACGCGAGACACGCGCCCTCGAGATCGATCGGTTCGAACGCCGACGGCCGTTCGTAGACGCCGGAGAAGATGGCGCGAACGAGTCTCCCACCGGTATCGGTCAGCCGGTAGCCGTCCTCGGTTTCGTCGACGAATCGACCGACGAGTTTCTCGAGGTGGTAGGAAAACTGTGAGGTGCTCGTGCCCTCGACCGCGTCGTAGAGTTCCGTAAACGACAGCACGTAGCCGTTCGTTCGGTGGTCCCACTCGGCTTCGGCCAGTGCCAGGAGGATCTCGAGGCGCTGACGGTTGCCGAGGGCGCCGATCGAGTCGATGACGGCTTGCTCGACGTGCTCGGCGTCGCGGCCGACATCCCGCTCGTGACCTCTGTCCTCCGTGGTCATACCGCTTCAGTTTTTCCTTTCCGCGGACGACGAAAGCCCTGTTGCTCTCGGCTCTTCGTCCCCCGCCGAACTCGAGTTTCTGTTTCTGTTTCTGTTTCTCTCTCTCAGCCATGGGACATAGTTGGGATGGAGACGCGTCGAACCCGTAATCGAACGCCGGACCGTTCGGTTCCGGTGTACCAAGGATTATCCTCGATACCGGAGTAGAACCCGTATGCGCGCGACAGATCGGTTCGGCGAGCGAATGGCCGTCCTCGCACACGACTGGTTCCCCGACGAAGGGAAGATGATGAAAGGCGTCATGCGGTACGGCGACTACGAGTTCACCGGTATCGTCGACCACAACCACGCCGGTGAGTCAAGCGGTGACTATCTGCCGACGCTTCCGGACGTTCCGATCGTCGAGCGCGTCGCCGACGTTTCGGAACCGACGGATTCGCTGCTGATCGCGGAACGACCCAGTGACGGGACGCTCACCGAACTCCAGCGAGAGGACATTCGGGCCGCACTCGCGAACGGCTGGGACGTTCTCTCGGGGCTCCATCGGCGCCTCAGCGACGATCCGGCGTTCAGCACGGTCGCCGAGGAGAACGACGCGACAATTCACGAACTTCGCCACCCGCCGGCGGAGACGGTAATCGCGAACGGAACGGCTCACGAGGTCGACGCACAGGTCCTCCTCACCGCCGGCACCGACTGCCGGCAGGGAAAGATGACGACCACGATGGAACTGGTCGAGGCCGCACGCGAGCGCGGGATCGACGCCGGCGCGGTCGCGACGGGACAGACGGGTATCGCCGTTACCGGCCGCGGGGTCTGCATCGACCGCACGCCCGCGGACTTCACCGCAGGGTTCGTCGAACAACTCGTCCACGAGGCCGCCGAGGAGTTCGACCTCCTCGTAATCGAGGGTCAGGCGTCGATCATCCACCCAGCGTACGCCGCCGATACGATCGCCCTGCTCCATGGCGCGATGCCCGACGGAATCGTGTTCTGCCACCACGCCACCCGGGAGGGATTTCGCGGCTGGGAAGCGTTCGACATCCCGCCGATCGACGCCTACTTCGAGGCCCACCGCGCCGTCACCGACCCACTCTTCGAGACGCCGCCGGTCGTCGCCGGTTCGCTCAACACCTCCGGAATCGAGGACGATCAGGACGCGAGAGCGGCGCTCGAGGAGTTCGAGGGGGAGATCGACGCGCCGGCGACGGACGTGATCCGGTTCAGTGCCGAGCGGATAGTCGACGTGCTCGAGTGAGCGCGTTCGCGGGTACCGATAGTCGTGGAAACCGACGTGAGACGTGGATTGGAACTGTCTTGCATAATTCAACAGGGCGACACGAGAGGATTCGCTCTGAAGGGTGGGAGGATGTCACCGACGGCCACTCAGTCGACGTCGACGCCTCGCTCGGCCAGCCACTCGTCGTCGAAGACGGTGTCGAAGTACTGTTCGCCGCCGTCGCAGGCGATCGTCACGACGACTGCATCGGAGTCTACACTCGCGATTTCGCGCGCGACCGACAACGCCGCACCCGAGGAGGGGCCGACCAGCAGTCCACCCTCTCGAGCGCCGCGTCGAGCGTGGGCGAACGCGGCTTCGTCGCTGACGCTTCGGACCTCGTCGACGTAGTCGAACCACATCGTCGGTAATTTTTCGTCCTGTCCGAGTCCCTCGACCGCCGTCTCGTAGGGGCCACTCTCCGCACCCGAGAAGGCCGTACTGATGTTCGACTGCACCGCGTCCACGCCGACGGTCGTCACCGAGTCGTCGTACGCTTTGACGTGTTTCGCGATCCCCGACATCGTTCCTCCGGTCCCCATGGGGGCGACGACGTGGGTCACCTCGGGACACTGGTCGGTGAGCTCCGGTCCGGTCCACGCGGCGTGGACCGCCGGATTCGCCTGATTGGAGTACTGATCCAGCAACACGCCGCCGCGTTCGTCGGCGATCCGCTCGGCCGTCGCCCGATAGTGGCGCTCGTCGTCGGCATCCACGTCGGGACACGAAACCAGCTCCGCCCCGAACGCCTCTACGTAGCCCAGTTTCTGTGGACTGGTCCCGTCCGGTGCCGTGATAACCGCTTCGTACCCGAGTCGGTTCGCCACTAGCGCGACTGCACCCGCCGTATTTCCCGATGACGCCTCGACGATCAGCTCTCCCGGTGACAGCACACCTTCGGACTCGAGTTCGGTTATCATCCCGTAAGCGATCCGATCTTTCATCGATCCGGTCGGATTGTCGAACTCACACTTGACGTGAATCGAGCCGTCGATCGCGGGATCCTCGTACGGCACTATCGGTGTCTCCCCGATCGCTGCGAGGATCGGATCTGACGGACGATACCGCTCGTCTCCTCGCCCTCGTTTCCGTTCTCGTTTTCCTTCTTGTTTACTGTTCACAGGACGCACACGTCGTGTTACACCCCGTCGACGTGCATAAAACCGATACCAGCAGTCCACCTCGACGGGTATCGGGACACCTGATTGGCTCTCGGTCCGGATCCTCTCGGACGTCTTTTCACCCGCTTTCGCATTTTCCAGTTCTCGAGGCGCAAGAGCGAGTAACGACCGTTCGAGTACGAGTCCGCGCTTGTACACCGAGTTTCCTGTACGCTACTCCGAACCGTGCCGGTTAGTGACCTCGACCCGGGACGTCGTCTCGACCGGTGTGGATAGCACGTTCGCCGATGTCGGCGAGACACTCGAGTCCGAAACGTTGCGTCGATTCGGTCGAGGACGTGATGACGTCAGCTCCGGTCACGATTCGCG
The DNA here is from genome assembly GCA_025517485.1 of Natronoglomus mannanivorans. Classification (GTDB taxonomy): domain Archaea; phylum Halobacteriota; class Halobacteria; order Halobacteriales; family Natrialbaceae; genus Halomontanus; species Halomontanus mannanivorans. The sequence goes on from JAOPKB010000008.1 coordinate 110,994, forward strand.
AGGACGAAGCGGCGATCGAAATCCCCCGAACGATCGATGAGCGAACGTCTCGGAGACGATCGAAGTGCAGCCGCCGGTGTACAGTCTCGAGGCGGTCCTTCGACTTCGATTCTCTCGTACTCTTCGAGGACGTGTCACGATTCGAGTGACTCCCCACCCGATCTGATCATCCGCTTTCCACACCCTTATTGCACAATTCTTCGTAAGGGCTGGTATGTACGATTTAACCGGATTCCAGCGTGACTTATTGTACGTGGCAGCGGGACTAGACGAGCCACACGGGCTGGCGATCAAAGACGAACTCGACGACTACTACGAGTCAGAAATCCATCACGGACGGCTGTATCCGAACCTCGATACGTTAGTCGACAAAGGACTGCTCGAGAAAGGCGAGATGGATCGCCGAACGAACGTCTACGCGGTGACACGGCGCGGCCGCCGTGAGGTCGAAGCACGACGCGACTGGGAGGACCAGTACGTCGACGAGTTGCTCTCCGCGGAGTGAGGCTGACGGCCGATCGTACACGTCGATAGCGATCAGTTGCAGATCGTCGCTATCGCTGTAGCTATTGCTGTCGCCTGCTTCTGTCTGCTACCGTTCGTGCTTCTCCTGCCGTTGACTCTTCTTTCTACGTTGACTCTTCTTTCCACGTTGACTCTTCTTTCTACGTTCACTCTCCCGCTCTTTCGAACCCCTGCACACCGCTACCGCTCTTCTATCACTATCTTCCTCCCTGTCACTTTCGAAAGCTAGGACGTGAGAACGGCCGGGTTATCTCTGTGGGTGTCGTCGTCGATCGGGAACAGATCGCTCACTCGAGAAACCGAGCACGCATCTCCGCGGATTCGGATTGGGAGGGGAGTTGGCACTGCTCTTTCTTGCCGAACAACCGATATCGGTTCGCGGCGACGAGATCGTATCCCAGGTCCCGGATCGGACGGGGAAGGTATCGAAACGGCGAGAACAGGGTATAGACGCCGCCGAGTGAGGCGAGAACCCGAACGACCGCCGCCGACTTCACGTAACTGTCCTCGCCGTCGATCAGGACGACGGACTCGAGTTCGTCGGTCGGGAGGTCGTGGTCGGCCAGCAGCGCTTGTCCGACGTCGGACTGGAGTGACGCGAAGTGGAACTGCCCCTCTGGATCTCGCGGAACGACGAACTGTACGAACCCGTTACAGAGGTTGCAGACGCCGTCGAAGAGGATGATCGAACGGTCGTCTGGTATCTCGTCGCGCATCTGCCTGGTCGTGAATTCGGTTCGTCGGTAATTCAGCGTTCCGGTCGTGAACCCATTTGAATGGTGAGATTCGGTGTCACTCATCGGCGCTCGAACACGAGCTGTCGGTGACGTCGAACTCGTGTGGACGTTCATCTATCGTGGTATAGTAGCTATTGAACACCGATACACACCCCCCGCACGACTTTGTGTACTCGGTGATAGGCCGCCCCATACTCTCTTCGAAGCGGTAGAACGGAGGTCGCATTCTTGCACTGGTGCCGATTTGCAGCGTTTCCACGTGGACGAGTTTCACCACAATCGACCGTACTGTACCGGTCTGGGGCCGATAGACGGTTCGACGTCGGCCGATCGCGGTACACTACGTTCGCGCCGGACAACCACTTCGGATGTGATCTGCGAGCGATTGTTGTTCCCGGATCGGCTGGTCACAGTACGGGCACGCGGTTGCGATTGTGACGGGTCCCCCATCGGCCCGTTCGCGGTACTCGATTGCCATAGCTATCGAAGGCATGGATCGAGGTTAAGAGCTCGCCAAGCGGGGTGAAAGTGAACTTGTCCTCCACTGTATTCCGTCTCTCGAGCGAGTCTCCTTTCGCACAACTTCTGTTCGCAAATATTTCCCGCCGTGGTAGGCGACCTCGAGTTGTCGCGCACTCGTCTCCGCAATCGGACGGTACCCGGTGGCTGTCACCCTCCGATTACTCGATTTATAGAGATTAGGCGAGAAAACCCACGACTGAAGTCGTAGGATGAATCGCCGCACGGTTCACAACCACTGAAACCGAAAAGTATGATTTCTCACACTACGTATCCGTAGTTGTCGTTGCGATGGTACCCCATCGTAATTGACTGTCCGAAAACTGGCAGTTGACTTGGTGTTTGCCTCATCAAAAAGTAAGCCTTCGGACGACCAGACCGACGTTAAACAATCAGGTAACTCCAAGTCCTTCACGGGATAGGGGTAACGGGGGCGTGGCACTCCCATCGGCACGTCGGGTCGGAAACCCTCAGAGACCAACGAACTGCCCGTTGGTGGGCGTGGGAAGCCCACGACGTTAGTCGTGGGAGGATGTCACCACTACTCTACCAACTCCAATATGTGTAATAGGTGCAATAGGATCAATAGGTGAAGTAGTTGTGATAGGCGAAATGGGTAGATCAGCTGAACTTGGTAACTCGAGTCGGGTAGCTGGATCAGGTCAACTTTGTAGCCTCGCTGGTCGAACGCCTTTCACTGGTCATTCGCTTCGGACTCGTGCGACTCGTCTCCTCTCGTGCCAACTTCTTTTATTGTACCTGGTCTACCTATTCTCAATGATTCCTTCGGTCCCGTTCGTCTCTCCGGTCGTCTCGCGATGTCGGAATCGTCGAGTTCTGTTCTCACTACCATTCACCTCAGGTACCTATTCCGTTCTTTCTCCCAGCTAATGTACTCCGTGTTTTGCCCGCCGTTGTCGAACTCCTGTGGTGGCTCAGGTACCTATCCTCCCTTCTGTACCGGTCCGGTCGACTCGAAGCCGAAACCGAGCACTGTGCTGCCGTCTCACAGGAGGAGGTCGAACGAGTTCTAGAACGTCCACTACCTACATCTACCTACCTCAGCTCAGGTAGCTATCCTATCTGAGGTGCCTATTCTATCTGGGGTCGCTCTCTCCCCTCGAGTACCTGCCTCCTCTTTCACTCACGAAACTGCATGCTGCTATCGAAACTGCTACCGAGCTCGTTGAGGCAGTTATTGTCCCTCGAGTACCTCATTTACCTCAGGTACCTATCGTACCTCGAGTACCTCACTCGAGCGATTCAATCGTCGGCTATTGGGTGGATGTGTTCGATCGGTTGTCGTGAACGTGAGATATCTCGCGTACGCGAAGACGCCGTGGCCGGTATCCGTGTTCGTCTTTGCGCCAGTCTCGTGCGGTACTGGCTCCGCGGTCACCGAATCTATCGCGGCAGTTCGACGAGCGATTCCCGATTGTATCGGATGCTCACCTGTGATCCACTGGCACCTACTTCAGCTGAGGTGCCTATTTCACCTGAGGTGCCTATGGGGATCTGTCGCCGTGTACGCCTCCGAACTGCCGTATTTGGACCGGCAAAACGGCCCCAATTAACCTACCTCAGCTGAACCAACTGGCCTACCTATTCCACCTATTGCAACTCAGGTAGCTACCTGCGGTAGATTTAAGCCGTCCACGTGAGATGACTCTCACGTTCACTGATACGAGTGCCTGAGGGACAATAGGTTCCTATTGCCCTACTGCACTGCTGGAACGATCTCACAATGGCCCCAACAAACGAAACACCACGTGCCGTAAGCGTGGTCATCCTGAAAGGTGGCGTCGGCAAATCAACGATCTCGATGAATCTCGCGCGCCAGCTCACCGAACGCGGCAGCGTGTTGTTCGCGGACCTCGACCCGAACGGACACGCGACGAACGGCCTCGGATTTGGTGAGGCCTACCGCGGTGAGACGAACCTCGGCGACGTGGTCCTCGATCAGGGTGACGCAACCGTCGACGATCTGATCCGCGAGACGGAGTTCGACTTCGATCTCCTCCCGTCGTCGGACACCCTCGAGGACGTCGAGAAAGACCTCGCCGGTGCACTGCAGGGATCGGCACGGGTCAAGTCGAAGATCGTCGACCCACTCTTGGGCGAGCGATACGATTACATCGTGTTCGACTGCCCCGCCTATCCCGGCATGCTCAACAACAACGCGCTGGTCGCGACCGGGAACGTACTGATCCCCCTCGAGCCGGGGTCGAGTTCGATCGGCGGCTACAAGCGAACGATGGAACGGCTCATCAAACCCGCACAGGAGTACATCGATATCGACGTGCTCGCTCTGGTTCCGAACAAACTTCGCGAGCGGATCGACCAGCGGACCGAAGACCGCGAACTCCTCGAGAACCTGAACACGGCCGAGGCGACACAGGGGAAAGTTCCGAACTTCGCGCGGATTACGGGCGAGGAGTTCGACGCGATCGACCGCGGAGAGATGCGGCCGCCGAAGCCGGGTGTGAGATACAGTGCGGCGCTCTCGAAGTCGCTCAAGGAACACCAGCCGCTATTGGATTACGATCCCGAAAACGAGCAACTCGAGAACTTCGAAGAACTGGCCGCGATTGTCTCGAACGGAGGCGTCGAGCGATGAGTGATAATCCGTTCGACGATCTGGGTGGGATCGACGACGACGGCTCCGATGGAGACTCCTCCGAGACGACGGTCGACGACACAGTAGCCACCCCGTCACCGGAGCAGACGGACGAACCGACTCGATCGACTGACTCCCCGTCGGCAGAGACGACGGACGAGACTCGAGACGAGTCGACCGACGACATCGCTGGTCCGCCGTTCGAGTACTCTGAGGTCCGCCAGCGGCCGCTGTACGCACGCGGTGAAACGTGGGACGAGTTCGAAGACGCGGTCGGCATCTCCGTCGTTCCCGAACTCCGGAAGGAAGGTGTCCGGGACGAGGAGAAACGGGAGATCCACGATGCCGTGCTCTCGCTCGCAGTGGAAGAACCCGAACGGATCGTCGAACTCGTCCTCGAGCGTCGTCGACGTTCGTAAGCGTTTGTAACCGTTATTCTGTAGATGGGGTGGCTTCGACTCTCGTCTCGTGTACGACTGTCTACTCTCGACAGCCATCTCCGTAAACACCTAATACCCGACGTGACTTGAGAACGGTAGTGAGCTACGAACACCTCGATACCGAACTGGTAAACGCGCTGCTGGACGACGGTCGTGCCAGTCTCCGAAATATTGCGGAAGAACTGGATGTCTCCGTCACCACCGTCTCGAACCACCTCTCCGATCTCGAGGATGCCGGTGCGATCGAGGGGTACGCACCGATCGTCGACTACGACGCGCTCGGATACGACGTGACCGCAGTCATGCAACTCAAAGTCGACGGTAACGCATTGCCCAAGATCACGGAGAAGTTACAGCAGTACCAACAGATGGTCTCCGTCTACGAGGTCACTGGCGATCACGATATCATCGCCGTCGCCAAGTTCACCGACACCGACCAGATGAACGCCCAGATCAAGACCTTGCTCACGGACCCCGATATCAACGAGTCCAACACGAGCATCGTTCTCAACAGCGTTTCCGAAGCGAAACAGTTCGAACTCGAGATCGACGATTCCGCCTAGTGCGGACTGTTCGTCTCTCTCTCTCTCTCTCTGTCGCTTTTCTCCCGTCCACTCGTTCGCCAATCTCGATAGTTGGAACCGCAACCGACAGTCGGCTGTCCGAACGACCTCGAGGAATCGGATCACGCCTCTTGCACAGGCAGGGTGCAGCTTTAGTTGTATCTTGAGTGTGACTTGCCACGAGGGTTATCAATGGGACGAAGTAACACGGGCGAGGGAACCGAGACGAACCGGGCCGAAAACGGTGGAGGAAACCGATGAGGGCACTCACCTGGCACGGCGAAAAAGACGTTCGTGTCGAGGAGGTGCCCCGACCCGAGATCGTCGATCCGACCGATGCGATACTCGAGATCACGGCGACCGCCATCTGTGGCTCCGATCTCCACCTCTACAACGACTTCATGCCGGGAATGCGGGAGGGCGACATACTGGGCCACGAGCCGATGGGCGAAGTCGTCGAGGTTGGAAGCGAAGTCGACCGACTCGAGGTCGGTGACCGCGTCGTCGTTCCCTTCACGATCAGCTGCGGTTCGTGTTGGTTCTGTGAACAAGATCTGTACTCGCTCTGTGACAACACGAACCCGAACGCCGAACTCGCCAGCAAGGAGATGGGTCATTCGCCGGCCGGTCTGTTCGGGTTCTCGCACGTCCTCGGCGGCTACGCCGGCGGACAGGCGGAGTACCTTCGGGTGCCCCACGCCGACGTCGGTCCGGTCAAAGTCGACGCCGACCTGCCGGACGAGCAAGTACTGTTCCTCTCCGATATCTTCCCGACGGGGTACATGGCCGCCGAGAACGCGGAGATCGAAGACGACGATACGGTCGCGGTCTGGGGCTGTGGACCGGTCGGACAGTTCGCCATCCAGAGCGCCTGGATGTTCGGTGCGAACCAGGTGGTCGCGATCGACCGGGTGACAGAACGACTGGAGATGGCCGAACGCAACGGAGACGCGGAGACGATCAATTTCGAGCACGAAGACGTCTACGACCGATTGATGGAGATGACCGGCGGTCGCGGACCGGATCGGTGTATCGACGCGGTCGGAACGGAGGCCCACGGCACCGGTCTCAGGGGTGTTTCGGACCGGCTGAAACAGGGCGTCGGCGTCGAGGACGACCGACCGGTCGTGCTTCGGGAGGCGATCAAATGCTGCCGAAAAGGTGGCACGCTGTCGGTGCCCGGCGTCTACCTCGGGGACGTGGACAACGTCCCCTTCGGCGCGCTGATGAACAAAGCCCTGACGGTGAAAACCGGCCAGACCCACGTCCAGCGCTACCTCAACCCGCTGCTGGAGAAGATCGAAGACGGGGACATCGATCCGTCGTTCGTCATCTCCCATCAGGTCTCACTCGAGGACGGGCCCGAAATGTACGAGACGTTCAACAACAAAGAAGACGACTGCATCAAGGTGGTGATGACGCCCTAGCGTCACGAGAGCAGCCGTCGAAGTCGCGACGGGATCGGGTCGTAACGCTTCGTCAGGACGACCGTCCCGGCGGCGTGTCTGCCCACTGCCTCGGAGATGGTTCCGAGGAGCTTTCGCTGGACGAGGCCACCTCGAGAGACGCCGAGTATCGTCACGTCGTGTTCGGTCGTCCAGTCGGTGATCGTTCCCGCGACGTCGTCGCTTTCAACCACGTCGTGGCTGATCGACCGGACGCCCTCGAGCGTGGCCGCGGTTTCGGCCAGGAGTGTCTCTGCGGCGTCCTCATCCAGTTCGGGATCGTCCGGATCGAGGACGTGCAGGAGGGTGACCGTGGCGTCGTTGTGCCGAGCGATCGCGCCCGCCGTCTCGGCAGCTAGTCCATCGTGCGGGCCGCCGGCGACCGGGACGAGCACCGAGTCGACGGTCTCCGGTGTCGGTGTCTTGATCCGCTTGACGAGGACGTCGCACTCGGCGTCTCGCAGGACCCTGTCGAGGTGGTTCCCCAGAACGATGTCCTGCCGTGGCGGTCTGCCACGCCACCCGAGCAATACCGCGTCGATATCGTACTTTTCGATAGCCCCGGTGATGCCCGTCGCGACGCCGCGGGCGATACGGATTCGCTGATCGACGGGAATGCCGTGAGATTCGACCCGCTCTGCGGCTTCCGCGAGTAACTCCTCGTCTTCGTCCTCGAGCAGGTATCGACGCCCGTCCTCGAGGGAGAGCTGTGAGGGAACGTCGAGGACGTAGACCAGAAGGATTCGATACGACCGATCGGCCGCGATGTCGATCGCCGTATCCAGTTGCCGATCCGCCGTCTCCGGGTTCGCGATCGGGACGAGGAGCGTTCCGCCGTCGTGTTGTGTGTTGGAACTCATATATGCGCTCTGTATTTTGAATGCTGTGTTCGTTCCGTATTACTATCCCTTTTCGCTCGAGGTCGGATCGGGGCGAACGATCCGGTCTCCTCTGAGTTCAGTTCGACGGAGTGGGGACGGCCGACCGCTGGACGAGAACCACCGTCTCAGTCGCTCAACACCCAGCCGTACATCTTCGCGAGCTCCGAATCGGTTGCCGATTTCTTGGTTCGACCGTCGGTTTTCCCCTCGAGGATCTGTCGCTCGACCGCGTTGAGTGCGAGCGAGAACGCGTGTCTGTCGCCGTAGCCCTCACCGGACGCGATGAAGAGCCCTCTGTCGGTGTAGAGGCGAACGCGGGCGAGTACGAGCGGCGTCCCTCGAAGCCGTTCCGTGTGCTCCTGGAAGTGGACCTTCGCCTCGAGGAGGCGCATGTCCCGGTACTTACGAGTGACGTCCTCGATTCGCTCCGCGAGTCCGTCGCGAGTCGTCTCCGCCATCAGGTCGGTGCCGAACACCTGTATCGGAAGCTGTCGTTCCTCGGACCAGGTCAGCGATTCGAGCATGTCGGTCTTCGTGACGATCCCCGCGAGCGAGCCGTCTTCGTCGAGGACGATCGCCGAGGAGCCGCCGAACTCGAACATCGTCTCGAGGACCTCGTCGAGTGATTCTTCGGCTCGTGTCGTTCCGAGCGCCTCGACCATCACGTTGCGTACCGGCAACGCGAGCAGGTCGGCGCTCTCGCCCTCGCGTGCGCCGAAGCCACCGTGGCTGCCACCGCTGCTCGCAGCCGTTCGTGACTGTGCGTCCGCGTTCCCACCCTGCGAGCGCTGCAGTTCCCTCGTGACGAACTCGAGGACGTCGGACAGACTCACGATTCCGACGACGTCGGCCCCGTCTTCGCTGGAGACGACCGGGAGGTGCCTGATGCGTTCGGTACGGAACGTCGAGAGCGCACGGCCGAGCGACTCGTCCGGTTCGATCGAAACGACGTCGGTCGTAATCACGTCTCCGGCCTCGAGTATCGCGAGAGAGGCCTGAACGCGCCGGAGCAGGTCGTCCGCCCGAACGAGACCGACGAGTTCGTCGCCGTCGAGGACTGGCAGCACGTTCGTGTCGCCGGCGATCATGAGCCGGGCGACCTCGCGGATGTCCTCGTCGGGGCCGATCGTCGGGACGGGTCGAACGAGCGATCGTGCCTTGCGCGAGGTCTTCTCGTGCGACGAGAGGACGTCCCGTCGGGTGACAAGTCCCTCGAACCTACCGTCTCGAGTGATTACGAGCGCCTTCCGACTCGAGTCGTCGAACGCGCCGCGAAGTTTCGAAACCGCCGTCGTCTCGTCGTACGTGTCGAACTCCCGGTCGACGATATCGGTGACGTCCATACTCGAACGTCACCCGCCAGAGGGATATCCGTTGTTGGTAGGTCCCAGCTGGGGGTAGTCTGCAAAACAGCTTTGAGGCTGTCGCCCCTGAGAAGGGGGAGAAGAGAGACCTCGAGATCGGTCGATCTCTCTCTCGAATCTCGCTGTGGGCCTCGGTTCCACTGACGACGCCCCTCCTCGCAGTAACGGCCACACTTAGGGGCGTTCGGACAGTACCGCTGGTATGAGCTGGACTGCAAACGACATTCCTGAGCAACGCGGCCGAACGGCCGTCGTTACGGGCGCCAACAGCGGTATCGGCTTCGAGACGGCCCGCGAACTCGCACGAACGGGAGCGAGCGTGATCATGGCCTGCCGGAGCACCGACCGCGGCGAGCAGGCAGCTCGGGAGATCCGTTCGGACGTCTCCGACGCCGATCTCCGTATCGAGGCGTGTGACCTCGGGAACCTCGAGTCGATCCGGGCGTTCACAGAGCGCCTCGCGGACGACGAGATCGACGTGCTCGTCAACAACGCGGGCGTGATGGCGATCCCGCGATCGGAGACCGAGGACGGTTTCGAGACGCAGTTCGGCGTCAACCACCTCGGGCACTTCGCGCTGACGGGTCTGTTGCTCGAGTCCCTGGGGATCGACGAGGCGGGGCAGTCGCGGATCGTCACCGTCTCGAGCGGGATGCACGAACGCGGTGAGATCGACTTCGAGGACCTCCACCACGAGACGTCCTACGATCCGTGGGACGCCTACGCCCAGTCGAAACTCGCGAACGTGCTGTTCGCGTACGAACTCGAACGGCGACTGCTGACCGCGGACGCGAACGCCGAAAGCGTCGCGGTCCACCCGGGCTACGCGGATACTCGATTGCAGTCTCGTGGCCCCGAACAGCGCGGCCAGCCCCTTCGGAAAGCGGTGATGTGGGTCCTGAACGCCGTGATCGCCCAGTCCGCCGAGCGAGGGGCGCTCCCGACGCTGTACGCGGCGACTGCACCCGACGTCGAGGGCGGTGCTTACTACGGGCCCGACGGCGTAGCGAACATGCGTGGCTCGCCCGAGCGACAGGCCTCGTCGGATCGGTCCTACGACCGCGAGACGGCCCGTCGACTGTGGGATCGCTCGAGTGAGGCGACCGGTGTGACGTACGAGCTTCCGGAACCCGAGCCGAAGGGATGACGTCCGAGTGACGGGACGGATACGCCGATCCTCTCGGTCGGTGCGGCTACCGTAATTGCCGGCGTTCGCTCGCTCCGCTCTCTTCACGACCTTCCTCAGCAATCGTCGCCACTGAACGCCACTGCACACCCGATCGCACGACTGTAGCGCGGTTCGGAGCGAGTGAACCGAGCGAGAACCGCGGACTGTGCGATGGGTGTGTACATCGTTTCACCTGTTACTATAGCGTTCGATTTCTCCGACGGGTCCTCCGAACTCCCTTCCGCGGTGTACTCCCGGATCTCATCGTCGTCTATCGTCCCCTGACCGAAGCGGATCCGGTGACGACTTTGAAGTGCTCTCGAAGCCATTCGTCGACATGGAACTCGGACTCACGGTCGGGGACTCCCTCGACCGACTGGACGCGACCGTGTCGGACGTTTCGGGTGTTTCGTTCGCCGAACTCTCGATCGGTGAGGGGGCCGCAGACGTGGATTCGATCGACGAGGACCGCCTTCACGCCGCGCTGGAGCGAACCGAGACGGAACTCTGCGTCCACCTGCCGTTCAGACAGGTCGTCGCGACGCCCGTTCCCGAGATCAACGAGGCGATCGTCGACTACCAGACTCGGCTCCTCGAGTGGGCGGGGTCGGTCGGTGCGAGAAAGGCAGTTATCCACGGCACGGCACGAAACCCACACGATACCGACCAGCGTCCGATATTCGCCGCCCAACTCGAGAAAATCGCTGCAGCGGGTACGGAGGCGGGTGTCGAGGTCGTCGTCGAGAACGTCGGCCACCAGAAACGCGGCTACCCGTTGACCGTGCTGGGCGATCTCGCACGGGAATCGGGGACGTCGGTCTGTTTCGACGTCGGACACGCCTACGCGGAAGACGGCGACGACGGCGTCGACCGGTTTTGCTCGCGCTACGGTGACCTCGTCTCGCACCTGCACGTCCACGACGTCCGGAGCAGGGGCGACACCCACCTTCCGATCGGCGCCGGCGAGATCGACTACGAACTCGTCGCCGACCACCTCGAGGGGTTCGATGGCACCGTTGCGATCGAGGTGTTCACCGACGATTCGGTCCTCCTTCGCGATACCGCCGAGCGCGTTCGGGCTCGTCTCGAGAGATAGGCTAAGCGGTGGGTCGTGATCTGGGCCGCCGGTCACGAGGGCTGTCCTAACTCCAATCAGTCGCGGATTGAGTCTCCCCGTTTGTCGTTCGTGTCGCTCTCGACAGTCCGCGAAACTGGGCTACCGACAGTGCACTGACGTGCCATTCGCCCCACTCGCCATCGAACGCAAGCTCGGTGCGTCGTATCCGGTACTGGGATACGTGGTGACCGAGATCTATGGGGCATGAGAACAAGGAACACTCTGCGATCAGTGTCTAACTATGGCGGTGAAACGAGCCGATGACCCCCGCGGAAATCTCGAGACGTCGCGAGGATTCGACGTCTGGGGATTTCTGTTGTTCTCTCACGGCTGGACATGGCTCTGGTGGAGCGTTCCGATCGCCTTCGGCTGGCACGCCTTCCGGTTTCCCGGAATCGTCTTTCTGGTCGTCGGCGGGCTCGGCGTCACGCTCGGTGGCGTCGTCATGTCGTGGCAGGTCGGCGGCCGAGCCGGGCTCGCGGACTTGGGGCGGCGGCTCGTCGACGTGAGACGGATACCGATCCGCTGGGCCGTTCTCTCACTGATACTCTGGCCCGCACTCGCGCTGGTCGCTGCCGGCGCCGCGATGGCCGACGGGACGACACAGCCGATGAGCGCAGCGCCACTGGTGGACCTGCTCGCCGATCCGGTCGCGCTGCTGGGGACGCTGGCGGTAATCTTCCTGCTCGGCCCACTGCACGAAGAGATCGGCTGGCGCGGGTACTGGCTCGATCGCCTCCAGTTGCGCTGGAGTGCGTTGACGGCCAGTCTGGTCCTCGGCGTCGCGTGGGCGGCGTGGCACGCCCCGCTATTCCTGATGGTCGGCTATTTCGGGAGCTGGGACTTCACGCCCGATCTCGCCCAATACGCACTGGCGACGGTCACCGCCGCCGTATTGTACACGTGGCTGTACAACAACACGGAACGCAGCGTTCTCGCCGCGATCGTCTTTCACTTTCTCGCCAACGCGACCGGGCAACTCCTCGAGCTCTCATCCGAGGCGCAGGTGTACCAGACCGTTGCAACGATCGCTCTCGTCGTTGTCGTCGTGCTCTGGTGGGGGCCGTTGCATCTTCGCCGCGGGAACGAACGCCCGTTACCGCCGACGTGACCGTCCTCACTTGCTGTCTCTGTACCGACGGTCACGTCTCACCCGTTGACGCTTGCAGACCCGATCGAACGCAAAAACTGTGCCAGCAGCGCGAGACTCGAGGCCGTCACCAGACCGAAGATAACGAGCATGGGCATCGGAACGACGTCTCCATCACGAAACATGAAGACGGCCATCGTCAGTACGGCCAGCCCCAGCGTCGCGGCCTTCACGAGGAGGACGGCGGTGAACGCGTACCCCCACGCCCGACGTTTTCGGAGCCAGTACGCCGAGAGCGCGAACGCGGGGAGAACGACACCCAGATCGAGCGAGTAGATGACGGACGTCGGGAGCGCGGCCTCGGCGATGCTCGGCGGCACCGTTCTCGCGAGAATTGCGGGCACCACTTCCGCGAGCCACACGAACGCGACCAACACTACCAGCAGGAGCTGGAAGGCGACGTACGGCCGGACGGACAGGTCACCCGCGGCTCGTTTCAGTTCGGCGGCGTCGAGTCGGACCAGTCCACCGACGAACGTCAGTAGCGTCAGCCACAGCAGCGTCGTGTAGACCAGATACAGTTCGTTGAACGCGGTCATGAACGCGTACGACGCATAGGTGTACAACAGGTAGCCGTCGACACCGAGCCAGACGACGTATCCTCGTATGGATCCTCGAGCGGCGTAGTACAGCGATCCGGCGAAGACGGGAAGAGCCACGAACAGTGTCAGCAGATCCTGTCCGTAGATCTGTGGCAGTAAGACCGGTGCGTCGCGGTAGAATCCCGGAACGAACAGTCCGACGAGCGTCGCGATTCCCGCGAGGACGATCGTCAGGATGGACGTGAAGACGTACGCTCGAGGCACCGAGACGTCGGCGGCGCTCATGGGCTGCCTCGTCGGCTATTTTCGTCGCCGCCACTATCGCACTCGTCATACCTCACCGCTGGGCTCGCGGAACGTCCGAATCTGTTGGGACTGGGAATCACGGTCGGTCACGTCCTCTAGGGTATCGGACCGGATAAAGGACGATCTTGGCTCTCGTTCGCCGAGAGGCGAGAAGTGAGAGGCGAGAAGGAGAGTGAGAGGTGAGCGGTTGAACGCATCGCATCCCGACTTCGAGCCCAGTCTCGAGGCGCACGAAGTGATCGCTCGTCTCTCTATCGAGGACGAAACCGGGCTCTAGGCGATAGCTATCCCTCTTCGGTCGTCGACTCCGGGGTCGTCACGAAGAGGTAGAAAAACGTCACGACGAGTGCGACCTGAACGGCGGCATCGACGACACCGAGGAGAAACTGTGGCATACCGGCTAGTACCCAGATCGACAGCAGCACGCTCACGTAGATCGCCCCGACGAGATAGAACGCCGCGTTCCAGAATCGCGTATAGAAGACGAGCGCACCCGCGAGCAACCCGACGCCGAGCACGATAAAGTGGCTCTCTCCGGTCGTCACACCGACGTAAAAGTGAATTGCACTCGTCATCGTCCCCAGTACGACGGTTAGTATTCGTGGGACCGTCCACTCGATTCGACGGCGGATCCCATCGGTGGTGACCACGTCGTGTTCGACCATCTGTCTCGTTGATTCACCGTGAACTGACAAATATTCCTCGGCCGGCTCGACGAGTGGTGTCGTACCGGTTGTACCTCTTTACACCTTAACCGCACGACTATCGTGCAATCGAGTTTGCACTGCCGTTCGATGCTCACGAGCCTCGATTCACGCCCAGTGGATCGCCCCGTTCGTGCTTTCTGTTCGCTTCTCATATCCCGGGAATCGTCACCACACCTACACCTCCGCCCGGTCTATTTGAACGTATGTACGACCGAATCCTCGTCCCGACAGACGGCAGCGGACCGGCGACAGCCGCACTCGAGTACGGCGTAAGACTCGCGGCGATACTCGAGGCAACGGTCCACGTTCTCCACGTCGTCGAAGCGCCCGACGAGCCCGAAAACGTCCTCGAGGACGCGAGTGGGTGGGCTCGTGCCGACGGTGTCTCCGTGATCGACGACGTTCGACGCGGCGACCCACTCGAGGAGATACCCGCTTACGCACGCGAAGAAGATATCGACGCCATCGTCATGGGGACACACGGCCGCACGGGAATCGGTCGGTTCGTCCTCGGGAGCGTCACTGAACACGTCGTTCGGACGGCCGACGTCCCGGTTCTCGTGGTTCGAGGGGACGACGACGTCCGGACACAGCTTCCCTACGAGACGATCGTCGTCCCGATCGACGACAGCGAGCACGCCGAGCTCGCCATCGAGGTGGGAATCGAGGCTGCGACGAAGTTCGACGCGACGCTGCACGTCGTTTCGGTGATCGACGTCTCGCCGATGGGACTCGAACCGCAGGTCGACCTCCGGGTAGATCGACTCGAGGACGGTGCTGCACGCATCGTCGACGATGCTGCCCAGCGGGCGACGGATCGTGGCGTCGACGATGTCGTCTCGACGACAGTGTTCGGGTCGATCCACCGGGGGATCACGTCCTACGCCGCCGACAACGACGCGGATCTCCTGATCATGGGGACCCACGGTCGGAGCGGTCTCGATCGATACCTGCTCGGAAGCGTTACGGAACGGGTCCTTCGCACTGCGCCCGCGCCCGTCCTGACGGTGCAGGCACCCGACACCGAGTAGTTGCACGGCTCGATATCGTCGTTGGCGATGTCTCGCTCGCGGTGTCCTCGTCGGCCGTCCGGTCGAACCGCCACTCGTTTCTCGCCAGCGGGGATCGGTCGGACGGTTCGGACTGACCCTAGAGCTGTTCGAAGAGGTCGACGACGTCGCTCACCGTCACCTGCCCGTTGCCCGTGAAGTCGAACCGCTCGGGATTGTCTGTGACGTACGGCTCCTCGAGATCCTCGAAGAGCGTCACAACGTCGTTGACGCCGAATTCGCCGTTCCCGTCGACGTCTCGGTAGAGCCCGTCGCCGTCGAGGTCCTGGGATCCGTCCTCGTTACCGTCGTCCTCGTCACCGCCGCCCTCGACGTGAACGACGTACTCCTCGGTCGACGTCTCACCGCACTCGTTCGTGTGGGTCGCGGTGTACGTGCTGGTCTCGGTCGGTGTCACCACGATTTCGCGGGAACTCGAGGAGACGCCGGGGCCATCCCAGGTCCACGAACCGCTGTCGTGTGGGTGGGGACCGAACTCGACGCTCGAGCCACCCTCGATGGTGATCTCGCCGGTGTTCTGCCAGTCTCCGCCATCGACGTTCAGGTAGGGGTCGATCGACGACGGCTCGCACGGTTCGGGGTCGTCAGGGTCTTCGATATCGTCGGGGTCGGCGGGACCGGGGTCGTCTCCGGGCTCGCCCTCACAGTAGGTATTGTCGCTGACGGTCGTACTCGAGGCGTACGTCTCGACGTCGGTCCCGTTGTTACAGAAGTCGTTGTCGAGGATTGCGTTGTGCTCGGTGTCCGGACCGGTCTCGCGGACGCCGTAGCTGTGTCCGTAGATCCCGACGTTCCGGATCGTGACGTCCCGGGTGTGGGGATGCTGGTTCGAACTCCGCGAGTC
This sequence comes from Natronoglomus mannanivorans, assembly GCA_025517485.1. Classification (GTDB taxonomy): domain Archaea; phylum Halobacteriota; class Halobacteria; order Halobacteriales; family Natrialbaceae; genus Halomontanus; species Halomontanus mannanivorans. Next base: position 126,989 of record JAOPKB010000008.1, read on the forward strand.
GATGCGAAAGCCCTCGCCGCCGTTGTCGACGACGGTGCCGCCGTTGACTTCCACGTTCCGGGTGTCCTGAATGAGATTGCCGCCGTTCCCCTCGAGGTAGACCTCCTCGATCGTGATCCCGTGACTCCCCGAGACGGTGAAGACGCCGCGGCCGCAGTCGATCGAGCGCACTCGGTTCACGTGAACGTTCGGTCCGGCGTCGTTGGCGCATCGAAAGCCCGCGTAACCGCCGCCTTCGTTCGCCCGGACGGCGTCGACGTAATCGACGGTCGCGTTGCTCGTGTCGTTCAATAGCAAGCCACAGCCGCCCGTATCTCTCGCCTGGACGGTTCCGATGTCGATGTCGTCGACGCCGTAGGTTTCGACGCCGTGGGAACCGGTGCCTTCGACGTATGCAAAGTCGAGTCGGACGTTCTCGGTCGTCACGGCGTTGCCCGTCTCGTAGGCGTTGTCGATGCGGATTCCGATTCCGGCGCCCGCTACCGAGATATTCCCGAGGACGACGTCGGAACACCGTTGCAGGCGCATCCCCATCCCGGGGCTTCCCGTCACCGAGTAGTTGGGGATCTCGATCGCGTGCGCGCCGTCGGCGTAGACCGGAGTCCCGCCGGAGTGACTGATCGTTCCACGGACGTCGAGAACTGTGTAACTCGGGAGCGTGATCTGACCGTCGGCGGAGCCGCCATCCCACACGATCACGGTCTCTTTCGAACTGCGTCCGCTCGAGAGGCCGTCGATGGCAGACTGGATCGCGGCGAACATATCGCCCCCGCTGTGCACCTGTGATCCGTGGGCCTCCGCGTGCCACGTTCCACTCTCCTCCCAGACGTCGGCTTCGTGGCCGTCAGCACTGGCGGTGGTCGCGACGTGTCCGGCGACCAGTCCGGAGCCGAGCACCGCCAGCGCTCGCCGTCGCGTGAACCCACTGCTGTCGTCCGCTTCCCGGTTCCGCTCGCGCCTGCTTCGCGAATCGCTCGCTGTCATATACACACGTTCGGGACATCCATTTATAATTCTTAACTAAAACTAAAAATTTAACTCTGCTGTGGGGGAACGTACACTCTTTGGACGAAGCCGACACGCGTCGGTCGCAAGGGAAGCGCGACGAACGAACCCGGGAGTATATAGGGTCGAAGGATCACTGTACAGACAACCGAAAGACGCGCTGTCCTTCGCACGGGTTGGGACTGTCCGTCGACGACGTGGACGAATCACTCGTCCACTGCGGCGACGTCGGTCCGCATACTGTCGCCAATCGGTTGCAGTACTGTGCGTTTGGACCGCTCTGATCGGCGCACACAATGGAAATCGAAATTGCAACTATTGGCGGATACGAGGAAGTCGGCCGACAGATGACTGCTGTCCGTGCGGGTGACGACATCGTGATCTTCGACATGGGGCTGAACCTGTCGAAGGTCCTCATTCACGACAACATCCGAACGGAAGGGATGCACAGCCTGGATCTGATCGACATGGGCGCGATCCCGGACGACCGGGTCATGTCCGACCTCGAGGGCGACGTGCAGGCGATCGTCCCGACCCACGGGCACCTAGACCACATCGGTGCCATTTCGAAACTGGCCCACCGGTACGACGCCCCGATCGTCGCGACGCCGTTTACGATCGAACTCGTCAAACAGGAACTGCAGGACGAACAGAAGTTCGACTCCGGTAACGACCTGGTCAAGATGGACCCCGGCGGGACGATGTCCATCGGCGACAGCGGACAGGTCGACCTCGAGTTCGTGAACGTGACCCACTCGATCATCGACGCGATCAACCCGGTACTCCACACGCCGGAGGGTGCGGTCGTCTACGGACTGGACAAACGCATGGACCACACGCCGGTCCTCGGCGACCCGATCGACATGAAGCGGTTCCGTGAGATCGGCCGCGAGGGCGAAGGCGTCCTCTGTTACATCGAGGACTGTACCAACGCGAACAAGAAGGGGCGCACTCCCTCCGAGAACGTCGCTCGAGAGCATCTCCGGGACGTCCTCTACAGCATGGAGGACTACGACGGCGGCATCGTCGCCACCACCTTCTCCTCACATATCGCCCGCGTGAAGAGCCTCGTCGAGTTCGCGAAGGATATCGGCCGCCAGCCGGTCTTGCTGGGTCGATCGATGGAGAAGTACTCCGGGACCGCGGAACGACTCGACTTCGTCGAGTTCCCCGACGACCTCGGAATGTTCGGGCATCGAAATTCGGTCGACCAGTCGTTCGAGCGGATCATGAACGAGGGCAAGGAGAACTTCCTGCCCGTCGTCACGGGCCATCAGGGCGAACCGCGCGCGATGCTCACGCGGATGGCCCGCGGCGAGACGCCCTACGAACTGGACAACGGCGACAAGGTCGTCTTCTCCGCTCGCGTCATTCCCGAGCCGACCAACGAGGGCCAGCGCTACCAGGCCGAGAAGCTACTCGGTATGCAGGGCGCCCGCGTCTACGACGACATCCACGTCTCCGGCCACCTCTGTCAGGAAGGCCACTACAAGATGCTCGACGCACTCCAGCCCCAGCACATCATTCCCGCCCACCAGAACCTCAAAGGGCTCTCGGGATACGTCGACCTCGCGTCCAATCAGGGGTACACGATGGGCCGTGACCTCCACGTCACGCGCAACGGCAACATCATTCAGATCGTCTAAAGACGGCCGCCGAGTCGCTCGGCCACACGCGATCACGCCGACACGCTAGCGACCGGCCGTCGCTCGTTTTCGACCCGTTCTCTCGGAGCGTCCTCTGTTATAGCCATAAGTCTGTGAACTCTCCCATCCTCCTCGCTCGGCTTCGCCTCGCTCGTTGCGGACGGGGCATTCTCGCCTACATTCTGGTAATCTAGACCGCGTTCGATTCCTCTCCGTGAATATTATCCGCTCGACCCCCGTTCTATTACAGTTTGAGCGTGAGTGATATACAGGGATGCCCACATGACCGATCGCGGTCCTGATTCGAAACCGCAGGCCGGCCGGGCGAGACGACCCTCGCTACCGGACTACGGGAACCGGAACGTCTCGAGGTTCTTGGGCTGGTAGGTCCGAACGTTGTACTTCTGGTACAGTGCGGAAGAGAGCTGATCTGTCGCCTGATCATCGCCGTGGACACAGAGAATGGTTTCCGGTCGCGGGTTCATCTCGCCGACGAACTCCTCGAGGCCGGCCCGGTCCGCGTGACCGGAGAAGCCGCTGACGGATTCGATCCGACAGGCGAGCGTGAGCCGGTCCGCGTTGCCCCGCCCGTTGAGCGAGACCTCCGTTCGACCGCTCTCGATCCGTCGTCCGAGTGTCCCTTCGGCCTGATAGCCGACGAACAGCAGCGTGTTGTCCGCATCGGGTCCGAGCAACTCGAGCCAGGACATGATCGGGCCGCCGGTGACCATCCCGGAGGTCGAGAGGATGATCGACGGGTCGTCGCTGGCGATCTCCTCGCGCATCTCCTGTCCACCGTCGACTTGCTGGAACTGGTCGGCCAGGAACGGGTTCTCGTCCTCGTGGAGGATACGCTGTCGAAGGCCGTCTCGGAGGTATTCGGGATAGGCCGTGTGGATGGCCGTCGCCTCCCGGATCATCCCGTCGAGGTAGATCGGCATCGTCGGAATGTCGCCCTCTCGCATCGCCTCTTCGAGAACGAGCATGAGTTCCTGTGAGCGCCCGACAGCGAAGGCAGGAATGACGGTGGTCCCGTCTTGCTCGTAAGTTTCGTTGATTATCTCGTGGACTCGTTGCTCGCTTTCGTCGGTGTCGGTCTGGTAGTCGTTGCGCCGGCCGTAGGTCGACTCCATGATCATCGCCTCCGCGCGCGGGAAGTCGTTGACGGCACCGTTGAACAGCCGCGTCGGCTCGTAGTGGATGTCTCCGGAGAAGACGATGTTGTAGAACCCGTTCCCGACGTGGAAGTGAGAGACGGCGCTTCCGAGGATGTGACCTGCGTTGTGCATCGTCAGCTTGATGTCCGGCGCGATGTCGGTGACGTCGCCGTACTTCACGGGAATCGTCCGCTTGATCGCTTTGCGAACCTGCTCGCTCGAGTACGGCGGCGTTCGTCCCTCTTTCGAGGCGACCGAGAGGTAATCCAGCGTCAGCAGGCCCATGAGATCTCGGGTTGGCTCGGTCGTGTAGATCGGGCCGTCGTAGCCGTACTTGAACAGCAGTGGGAGTAACGCGCTGTGGTCGAGGTGGGCGTGAGTCAGGACGACGGCGTCGATCGAGTTGAGCGGCGCCGCTTCCGGAACGTGAAGGTAGGGGACCTCGCCTTCGGCACCGGGTTTGTCCCCGCAGTCGACGAGGATTTTGGTGTTCGGCGTGTGAATGAGAAAACTCGCGCGGCCGACTTCGCGACAGCAACCGAGGGTCGTGACTCGGACCCAGTCGACGTCCTTGGTCGGCTCGCCGTGGATCTGTTCGCCGACGCGCTCGAGGAACTCGCGGCGTTCGTCTCGTTCCTGTGTGAGGAAGTTCCGGACGTTCTCGACCGTCGACGACTCGATCGGCGGCGTGCGGATGACCTCTGCGTTCCAGCCGATCGCCTGTGTGATCTCCCGAAGGGTCTGTCCGTAGCTTCCGATGACCAGTCCCGGTTTCTTGGCTTCGATGAGGACTTCGCCGACCGTCGAGTGGAAGTCGAGATTCTGGATCCCCGCGTCGTCGGGAACGATTTCGTGGATCTTCGCCTCCGCCTCCGACGGACTCGACTGTGTCCCCGGCGCCGGTCGAATCGTAACCCGTTTGCGAAGGGTGCGTGCGAGCGTGCTGAGAATGTCGCCGTCTTTCGCGAACTCGCGGGGTGTATTCGTATAGATGACGAGGTCGGGACCCTCGTACTGAACGTCGGTAACGTCTAGCTCTGGAGGGACTTCGGCCGTGACTCGGTCGTGTAAGGTTGTATTATCGTGATCGCTCATAGATACGTTCTGGATGGTCAACTGGACAGTTGCGCTTGCAATTTATGTCACCGAGTCGATGGAACGACACTGTAGGAATACCCAGTTAGTGGACCGACTGTCGTCGTCCCGATCAAATGCGTGGAACCCGGTGACGAATCTGCTAGTAGAGAGTTCGAGACTGGAAATAAAAACCTTCGCAATCGATCAGTGAGGTCTGCCGTTACCACCTTCGGATGAGGTCTCCTGTCCGAACTGTACACGATGTAGGGTTCTCGAACGCCCGGTTCGACACTCTATTCGTGAGTTATAGTAACAGCCGAAACGATTCACACTGATCGCACAGTCCGCGGTTCTCGCTCACGGTTCCCGCCGGTCACCGGTCGCCTCTTCGCGGTTCTCGCTCGGTTCACTCGCTCCGAACCGCGCTCTCCGAACCGCGCTGCAGTCGTACGATCCGCTGTGCAGTGACGTTCAGTGGCTACTATCGCCGTCGTTTCCGGACTCCGGTTCGTAGTGTTCGCGGTGGACGACCGTCTCGTCGCCATTCTGGACGGCTGTCACGACGATCTGGTCTCCGTCCGGATCGAACGTGATGTTCGCGTACGAATTCGCCCACGCATTCGAGTCGTCACCGTAGATTTCGAACTCAGAGCCCTCGATCGTCGACTCGATCACGACCCTGTCGGCCTCGAGCCCGGGATCGTCGGTCAGGACGACCTGCGCCCACTCGAGGTCGTCGAAGAGTCCGTCTTCGTCTTCGTCTTCGTTCTCGTTTCCGTTTTCGTCTTCACCGTCTCGACCCTGGCCTTGCCCCTGATCTGCCTGCTCGAAGTCCCAGTCGACCTCCTCGACGACGTCCGCCGCTTCGTCGATAATCTCCGGTTCGAACGCCGCTTCGAGGTCGTCGGGCGTGTCGTCTTCCTCGCCCATGATGAGGACGCGCCACTCGTCGGCTTCGGTGACCAACACCCAGAGACTGGTACCGGCCTCGCTCCCGTCCGTCTCGGCGGCCTCGACGTCCTCCTCGAGTTCGACCAGCGCGATCTCCTCGTCGCCGATCTCCGCCTCGAGTTCGTCCTCGTCGAACCAGAACGCGGCGGTCTCGAGGTCGAAAATGTCGTCGACCGTTCCGTCTTCGGTCAGGATTTCGGTCTCGTACTCGTCCGAGTCGATCGTTTCGCCGTCACCACCCCGAAACTCCCACCCTTCTTCTTCCCAGTCCGCCGGATTGAGCGGGCTCGAACTGTGCATCACCTCGTCGATCGCGTCCGTGTCTCCGTCCGCGGCGGCCTCGAGATACGTGTCGACCACGTCGAGGGGACCGACGTCCCGGTCCGGTTCGGAGTCGTCCTCGTCTGATTCGGGATCGGTATCTGAGTCGTTCTCGTCTGGGTCGCCCTCAGTGGCGGCGCTCGAATCACCGTTTCCGGTGTTCGAATCGTCGTCGCTGTCTGAGAGACAGCCGGCGACGGCGGTCAACGCCGCCACCGAACCGGCGTGCAATACGCGTCGCCGTCCGAGGAGGGAGTCGTTCGATACCTGTCCGGTGTCGGACCGTCGCGGGGATCGAGTTCGCTGCGACATACGTCGGCTTTCAACGGATTGTCAATTAAGCGCTGTGACGGCACACTACATAGTATCGTAACTATTCATACTATCCGCTACTCGAGTGGGCAATCCCGGATCGACGTCTGCGACTCGTCCCCGTTCGGACGGCTTGCTGTACTGACCCCCCCGGCGTCCTACTGTGGGCCCGCGGTACACCGGAACTGACCGACAGCAGTTCGTCTCACTGGTCGACGTCTCAGTCTCAACGCGACTGGGGTGGATCGGAAAACGCACGTGAGTCGTGCACACGGGCCGATCACCGGACGATCGTGACCGGAACGGGTGACCGACGCGTCACCGTTTCGGCGACGCTGCCGAGCAACATCCGTGAGACGCCGGTGCGTCCGCGACTCCCCATGACGACGTGATCGACGTCGTGTTCGGACACGTACTCGACGATGGTTCGCGCCGGCCGACCGGCTTCGACGGCGGTCGCGAGATCGATCCCCTCGAGGTCGTCGTCTCGAAGGCGTTCACTTGCCCGTTCACAGAGGTCTTCGCCGCGATCTTTCGCCCGCTCGAACGCCTCGGTGTCGAAGTAGCCGCCGTCTACTCCCGTGTACATACCTGCCGCCGGGTCGACGACGTGGAGAACGGTGATTCGACCACCCGCAAAGACCGAAGCCGCGTGATCCAGCGCCTTCCACGCGGGCTCCGAGCCGTCGATTGGGACCAGAACGTGTTTCATATACTGTCCTCGAGGGGCTCTTCGAACAAAAGATTCGCTGCCGGTCCCGGGAGTGTGGGAACGAGCGTCGGTATTTATGTCGGATTGTCCCTCTCTACACGGTGTGTTCGACGGATGTCCGGAGTGTGGTGGGAGCTACGAGGTCGACGCGGCGGCGTCAGCGGTGGTGTGTCCGAACTGCGGTCGTCGGGTGTCGATCAATCGAGAGCCTCTGTTGATCGTCAGCGGCGCGAGCGGGACCGGGAAATCGACCGTGTTGAGAGAACTCAGCGGAACCCGCGAGGACGTCGTATTTCTCGACTCTGACACGCTGTGGCGAGAGGGGTTCTGGGACGAACTCGACTGGTACTTTCGAACGTGGCTCCGACTCTGTCGCGACGTCGCCCAGTCGAACCGCCCGCCGGTGCTGTTCGGCGGCGGCTTCGGCGTGCCTGCGAATCTCGAACCCCACTCGGAACTCGAGTGGTTTTCGTCGGTTCATTACCTCGCACTCGTCTGTGACGACGACGAACAGAAGCGACGACTCCGGGCGCGATCGTCGGCGGAACATCCCAATCAGTACGATATGAGCGAGGACGACATCACCGAGCAAGTCGAATTCAACCGGTGGTTCAAGAACGAGGCGGACCGGGACGCGTTTACGATGATCGACACGACGGAGCGGACGGTCGAAACGACCGCCCGACGGGTGAACGAGTGGATTACGACTCACACTGATAGCGATTGAAACCGATGTCGAGACGACCGCCGTCGGCCGGCCGTTCGTCTATACATCGGGTGACTCTACTCTGCGGAACTGAACGCATATCATCGTTGCCACTCGTTCCCACCGAACGGGAGTGGATGTGTGATCGTATATCAGTCGGTCACCAAGTGCTAGCTATGGCGCTCTCGACAGACCGATCGATTCCGTGCAATCTGAAAGCCGAGGACCAGCGCCGTCACTGTAACCCGGACCTGATCGTCGACACGCTCTCCGACGACGGCGCTCGAGACATCTTTTTCTTCGTCGACGAGCCGGCGACGGTCAAAGAGATCTCCGACGCCTGTGAGATCCCGACGACGACGGCCTACAGAAAGGTCGAGACGCTCGTCGAAGCCGGGTTGATCGAACCTGTTCCTCAGGAACCGTCGACGGGTGTAACGACGTACGCGAAAGCGATCGAGTGCGTCTCGATCACGTACGACGAACCGATGCAAATTCAGTGTGTCAAACACGGGCTGTCGTTGTACTGTGAGCCGTGATCGGCGGCGGATACTCGCGTGCCATCTCGTTCGGCACCGGGTCACTGTCTCCACAGGACGACGAACCGGGATTTCAGTCGGTCTCGTCGTCTGACGCTCTCGTGCTGTTGTCATGTGTGTCTCAGTTGTTCGCGACCGACGTGTTCGATTGGAGAATTTGCTACGGTGTTAAGAGGAGTTCGCACTGACTCTCCCCATGGCTTCTGTCTCTCGTCGAACGCTCCGAAACGGGGCGTTCGGTGCTGCGGTCGGGATCGTCCTCGGCTTCGTGCCGGTTCTTCTGTTCGTCGCACCGCTGGTTGGTGGCGGAGTTGCGGGGTACCTCGAGCGCGATGGCGCGAAACGAGGTGCCATCGCCGGCTCGGTTGCGGGCGGTTTCGTCGCTGTGATCGGCGTCGTCGCGACCGAGGCGATCGGGTTCGTTCGGTTCGGCGAGGTCCCGATCGCGGGCGCTCCGTTCGAAGTTCTCGCCGTCAGTGGGGTACTGGCGTTCGCGACGGCCGCTGGCCAGATTCTCGTGGCGGGTATCGGTGGTTGCCTCGTCGGCTTGCTCGCGGCCGAACGTCGACGGGCCGGCGCCGGCAACCGACCCCGCCATCCGGTCAGTACCGGGACGACCGGTGGCGTCCGCACACGATCTCCGACCGCGGTCGTCGCCGGCCTCCTCGCCGGTATCGGCACGTTCGCGGTCGTCGCGTTCGCGGTGACCACTGCGCTCGACCCCTTCGTTTGGCCGTCGTCGCTGGTCGGACTCCCGGCCGGCGCTGTTGGCGGCGTTGCGGTCGCAGTTCTCGGGTATCTGTACCTCACCCGGGACACTGAGAGCACGGTGAACTGGCGCCACGTCGGTTTCGCCGGCATCGCTGTCGCGCTCGCGTTCGGACTCGTAGTCGGCGGCCTGTTCGTCATCGGACAGGATCGGATCTCGGAAACCGCGGAGCGTACCTACGAGTACGAGTACGAGGTTACTGTCACGATGGACGAGACGCTCGAAGACGTCACCATCTACGCGCCGGTCCCGGTCGAAAACGGGTCGTCGGAACTCGGCGATCACTTCGTCGAGACGGTCCAGTCGAACCGTTACGTACTGGTCCCGGAAGGGCACGATCCCGAGCCGGTCGACCCGGTCGACTTCACGTACGAACTGGTCGAGACGGAGCGCGGATCGATGCTGTCGATTTCGGCCGACCGGATCGAGGTGACGACGGTCCACTACCGTGACGTTCAGAACGATTCGATGGGCTGGTCCGAGTGGATCCCCCCGGAGGAATACGATCCCGACGATCCGGAGATGGGAACCAGCCACGACGGCGACTTCCGCTTCGCGGTCTCACTTCCCGCAACTGAAGAAATCGAGACTGCCGACCCGTTCGACGGCGAGCCGTTGCTCTCCCCGCAGTCCGATCGGCGGGAGATCGACTGCCGGTGGACAGTCGGCGATTCACATCGCTGTTTCGAGTACGACAGCGTCGTGTACGCGTCTTACGACACCGACGACGAGACCGAAGTAACCGTCCACACGCGGCTCTCCGGCCGAAACGAGTGGTTCACCGGTGGCTGGACCGGAAACGAGTACCGCGACTCTTCGAGCGGCCAGTTGTTCGGCCCCCAGAACGGATGGCATCGAATCACCGGCGAACTGGCGGTCGGGATCGGGAGGTATCGATAGGCGGTTCGCGACCGAGTGAACGGCCCAGTGAATACACCGTCGACCGATGTGTTCAAGAGAGCGTGCGGACGAGAGGCCGTATGCGCGGCGTCGTCCACGAGATCCACATCGCACCCGAACAGGGTGGGGCCGTCGAGAGGGTCGATCGAGTTGACGCGGTGGCCGAACGCGGCTTGCGCGGCGATCGGTACTTCCGCGAGGATGGGACGTTTTCCGACCGGGACGGCTGCGATCTCACACTCATCGAACGGGAGGCGGTGACCGCGATCGAACGCGAGTACGACATTTCGCTCGAGTCGGGTTCCCACCGACGAAACGTCACGACCGAGGGCGTCGCGTTGAACCACCTCGTCGGGGAGCGGTTCCGGATCGGTGACGCCGTCTGCGTCGGTGAAGAGCTCTGTGAGCCGTGTTCGTATCTCGAACGGCTGCTATCCAAGCGGGGGCTCACGGAGGCACTGACTCACCGGGGCGGGCTGCGGGCTCGGATCGTTCGCGATGGGACGATCGAGGCGGGTGACCCCCTCGAACTCGAGTAGTCGGTCCTCGTAGCCGACGCCAGAATAGTGTCTGTGGGCGAACGGCCAGGCAGTCGAAGTCCGATCGGGAGACGAGCACGCTCGTCTGGCCGTCGTCCTCGGTTCGTCGATCGCGCTGTCAACCGTTACGGATCTCTCGTGCTCGTTCCACGAGTCCTTCGGTGTTATTGCGATTACTGTCGGTATGAACGGTATATAGAACATTTGAGGGTACTCCTCTCTCGAGGATACGGTCGACCGTTTGTCTCCGGGTTCTGGAAACTGATCGCTGATACAGATCAGTGACACTCGGCGGCTCGTCTGTACCGGCGTCTGGGGGACTGGGCCTCTCTTCAACCCCTCTGACCTCGAACCTCTTTCAGTTGATCGAATCGATTGCCTGTTCGTCGAACGATCGTCCGTCTACTCGGTTCCATTCCGGTGTGGCGGTCCGAAACACACGATATACCGGTCTTCGACGATAGCGATGATGGGATCCCATCCCACGAACCCGAGACCATCGATGGCGCTTCGATATCGCGTTCGACATCGAAGTAGTCGAACCTATGTGTTTATACTATTTCTGTTAAATACCGGCACATCTATCCAAACGGATGGGTCAAATTGGGGGACAATATTTACTGGGCGGTCGAACGAACGATCGGTGTAACGTGTGATTTGTGGGCGATAATCGAAGATATCGTGGCTACAATCGGTGACATTGGAACAATAGGTACAATAGGTACAATAGGTAATCTCCCTTCTCGATCGGTACAGCTCGTCGCCAGCGTCGACTCGGGCAGTGGTTGATGGAACTGGCTCATCGACCACCTCGCCTCCGGAAAAGTACCGGAACGGGCGTCTAACAGACATTGGGTGAGAAAACCACGGCAACAGTAAAGATTATACGTTTGTTCTGTCGTATGAATATACGAAACACAAATGATGGGAAATACGATTATTATACCAACAGACGGGAGCGAATACGCCGAAAATGCTGCCGAAGTTGGATTCGAAATCGCCGAAAAGATGGGCGCAACTGTTCATATTCTCGCCGTCGGCGATACGAAACTAACTCACCTCTCGTCGGTCGGTGGCCCACCGCCGAAAACGAAAGAGGACCTCGTCGACGTGGCGACCGAGTGGGCCACCGACCTCGCGGACGCGGCCGAGGCGGACGGCCTCGAGGCGGAAGTCGTCGTTCGAAGCGGCACGCCCGCGAAGGAAATCGCCGACTACGCGGCGGAGATCGACGCTGATATGATCGTCATGGGAACCGCCGGTCGCAGCGGATTCGAGCGGATGGTCGTCGGAAGCGTCACTAACAAAGTCGTTCAGACGGCCCCCGTTCCCGTTCTGACGGTCCGACCCGACGGGACGGTCGACGCCGCCTGAGCCTCGAGCTCGAGTGCGTTTTCTCGAGGTTCGTGTAAACGCTGGGTTCGACGCGGCGCGATCCGCCTCGCTGTCGAACGAACTCCTGTACGGCCAACAGGAACGCCGATACGGGGTCTCTCACCGCATATCGTCGAGTCGGACGAACGACTCGATATCCGCCGACAGCCACGTGGTCCGCTTCGATTCGTCCGAACAGTTCGTCGGCGAGATGGTACAGCGATCGGGCTGGTTCTCGTACCGGACGACCACGGCCTCGAGTGCCGGTGTCGCCGGCCGTTCGGGTTCCCAGTCGGTCGTCGAAATGTGGTCGCGGGCCGTGTCATCGTCGGGACTGCTGGCGGATCCGTACATGATGAGTTCAGTGCTGTGTAACACCGTATCAGCATTCACACGAGTCGCATACAAAGCCGCTGCTAGTTGTGATATTGAGTGATCTATACGGATTCCGTTCGATCCGTACTCCACCGTCTTCGGCCGGTAGAACCTTCCGATAATGCGGTCGCGTACGCGATTCTGGCGCAGTGTCTCTGACTGGTATATAGATCGCTATAGCGCTCTCCTGAGATCCATACCGGACGTGATTAGTCCGTATATCTATTATAAGCGTACTTAATAGATCCGTGCCGCCATTCAGGTGATGGCACACACCCCATCGAACGGCAGTACGTCCACGTTCGTATCGCGGCGGAGATTCGTTCAGACCACCGGTGTCGCAGGTGCATTGGCCTTTGCAGGCTGTCTCGGCGGCGATGACGATGACGGAAACGGTGGGAATGGGAGCAGTGGAAACGGGGACGATAACGGTGGCATCTCCGGAACGATCATCGCGACCGGATCGAATACGGTTGCCCCGATCACGGATCGAGCCGGTGAAACCTTCATGGACGAGTACCCGGACGCTTCCGTCGACGTTGATCCCCAGGGGACCGGCGCCGGATTCTCCGAGTTCACTCAGGGGAACTCCGATGTCCAGAGTGCGAGTCGGATGATCTCCGAGGACGAAATCGATCAGGCCGAAGCGAACGATGTCGACTACAGCTATTACGAGGTCGGTACGGATGGACTCGCCGTCGTCAAGCACGCTGACAACGACTGGCTCGAGGAGATCACTCTCGACGAACTCAAGACCGTCTGGGAGTACGAATCCGACGTTCAGCTGTGGAGTGACATTCGAGACGAGTATCCCGACGAGGAGATCCACCTTCACGCTCGAGACTCCGCTTCGGGGACGTTCGATTACTTTACAGCGAACATCATCGGTGAAGTGGGACTCATTCGTGACGATTACTCGGCAACGAGTCAGACCAACGAGATCATGGATGCCGTCGCCAACAACGAGTACGCCTTCGGCTGGGGTGGTCTCGGGTACCTTCGTGCGATTGAAGACGATCAGCCGATTGAGGCCGTTCCTGTCGAGAGCGACGTCGACGGCGAGTTCTACTACCCGACCGGTGACAATATCGAAGACGGTCTCTACTCGCCGCTGGCACGACCGCTGTATATCTTCCTCAGTCACTACTCGCTCGAGGACCGTCCCAACCTGATCGGTTCGTTCGCGAGGTTCTACTTCAACGGCCAGCGTGACTTCGCGCCACAGGAAGGATTTTACGCGTCACCGCCGGACGTCCCACAGGAGAATCACGAAGAACTCACTGAGGTACTCGAAGACCTCGGTGTCGAAGACCGAGTCGAGATTCAGCCGGACGTCTAACTGGTGACCCGGACATGAGTACCGACTCACCCAACGACTCGGCAATCACAGGAGACGTCGCTCGAGCGGATCGTATCCGCAATCGACACGCTAGACGACTCCTGTTTACCTGTGCGAGTGTCACTGTCATTACGACGGTCGCCATTTTTGCAGTGTTGATCGACAACGCGTTCAGTTACTTCTACGGCGTTACGTTGCACGACGCCATTCTGGGAGTCACTTTCGAACAGCAGGTATCGTTTAGCGAGTTCCTCACGGGGACACGCTGGGCACCCGATCACGCCCGACCCGCTCACGGAGTCCTCCCGATCGTCTACGGCACGCTCGCGATCACCGTCGGTGCTGCGTTCGTCTCGATCCCAATAGGGACGGCGACGGCAATCTACCTTTCGGAGTACGCCAGTCCGGCCGTCCGATCGAAGCTCAAACCGACTCTCGAGGTGCTCGCAGGAATTCCGACGATCGTTTACGGTTTCTTCGCGATTTCGTTCATCACACCGTTGTTTATCAGTCCGCTGGGGAACCTTTTCGGACACCACGTGGGTCGGTACAATATGCTCGCAGGCTGTATCGTCGTCGGAATCATGACGATCCCGATGGTGTCCTCGATCAGTGAAGACGCGATGAGCTCCGTTCCCGACGAGCTCCGAAACGGGGCGTATGCCCTCGGTGCAACGAAGTTCGACGTCTCGACGAAGGTCGTGCTCCCTGCGTCGATCTCTGGAGTCTTCGCCTCGTATATCCTCGCTGTGTCACGGGCGATCGGTGAGACGATGGCTGTCACGCTGGCTGCGGGCTTTCAGGCCCAGATCACCGGAAATCCGTTCGACGAGATCATGACGATGACCGCGTACATGGTGTCGATGGCGCGCGGTGAGTCCGCCGTCGGCACCGTCGAGTATCAGAGCCTGTTCGCCGTCGGACTGGTTCTGTTCGTGATGACGCTGACGATGAATCTGCTCAACGACTGGATCAAACGCCGATATCGGGAGGAGTACCAATGAGTACGAAAATAGACGACGAGCTATTCGGAAGCGCTGACCTCCAGTGGGAGAAACTGAAGAACAAACTCTTCCTCGGGATCTGTTTCACTGCGTCGCTGTTCGGTGTCGTCGTGCTGGTCTTTCTGCTCGCCGACGTCGCCTACGAGGCGGGGATCGGCATCGTCGAGTTTGACATCAACATCGGCCAATTTCTTACCGAAGGCGGACGACGAGATCCGGAAGATGCCGGCTTCTACGCCGCGATCGTAGCATCCGTCTGGTTGATGGCCCTGACAGCTGTAATGGCGTTCGTCGTCGGCGTCGGGTCGGCGATTTATCTCGAGGAGTACGCTCCCGACACGCGAATCACACGGTTGATCGAAGCGAATCTCGCGAACCTCGCCGGGGTTCCGTCAGTCGTCTACGGACTCCTCGTACTGGCGGCGGTCGTCAACGGCTTCGGAACCGGATCGATCCTGCTCGCAGGGGCGATTGCACTCGCACTCTTGATCGTCCCGATCATCATCGTCTCAACGCAGGAAGCGCTCAGAGCGGTTCCGGATGGACTGCGAAACGGGTCGTACGCGACTGGTGCGACCCAGTGGCAAACGATTCGGCAGGTGGTTCTTCCGGCCGCGATTCCGGGGATCCTCACCGGGACGATCCTCGCCCTCGCTCGCGCGATTGGAGAGACGGCACCGCTCATCATGGTCGGTATTCTGTTCACTGCACGACGACCGCCTGGACCGCTCGATTCGTTCAGCGCGATGCCGTCCCAGATTTACGTCTGGGCGGCCCAACCACAACCCCACTTTCACCATCTCGCCGCATTGGGGATCGTAGTCCTGCTGGCGTTCATGCTGACGATGAACGCCGTCGCCGTCTTCCTCCGTAACAGGTACGAGAGGGAACTGTAACAATGTCACGTCCAATGATTCAAACCGCCACTGAAACAGAATCGTGCGACAACCGTTCTACTCGACCGGACGAGACCGTACTCCGAGCGAGTGACCTGAACGTCTACTACGGCGACGATCGGGCACTCCGGAGCATCGATATGGCGATTCCCGAACGAAAGGTGACGGCGCTCATCGGCCCCTCCGGCTGCGGGAAGTCGACGTTCCTGCGCTCGATCAACCGCATGAACGACTTGATCGACGTCGCCCGCGTCGAGGGCGAACTCTATTTCCACGGGAAGAACGTCTACGACGACGACGTCGATCCCGTCGCCTTGCGCCGAAAGATCGGCATGGTCTTCCAGAAACCCAACCCGTTCCCCAAGAGCATCTTCGACAACGTTGCCTACGGCCTCGAGGTTCAGGGGACGACCGACGACGTTGACATCGACGAGCGGGTCGAACGCGCGTTAAAAAACGCCGCGCTGTGGAACGAAGTCGAGGACCGCCTCGACGAATCGGGCCTCGAGCTCTCCGGCGGCCAGCAACAGCGACTCTGCATCGCCCGTGCCATCGCCCCGGATCCCGAGGTCATCCTCATGGACGAACCCGCGAGCGCGCTCGATCCGGTCGCGACTTCGAAAGTCGAGGACCTCATCGAGGAGCTCGCCGAGGAGTACACCGTCGTCATCGTCACCCACAACATGCAGCAGGCGGCTCGCATCTCGAACAAGACCGCGGTTTTCCTCACCGGCGGTGAACTCGTCGAGTTCGGCGATACGAACGAGATTTTCGAGAATCCCGACCACGACCGCGTCGAGGACTACATCACCGGTAAATTCGGCTAACCAGAGACACAACAACATGCCACGAAACGAATACCAGCACCAACTCGAGGCGCTGCGAGCGAACGTCGTCGCGATGAGCGACCTCGTCTGTGACCGATTCCGACAGGCATTGCGGGCCTTAGAGGAGGGCGACGAAGAACTCGCCGAGATGATCGTCACCGGCGATCACGAGATTAACCAGCTGTACCTCGAGCTCGAACGGGACTGTATCGACCTGCTGGCGCTCCAGCAACCGGTGGCGGGCGATCTGCGATTTATCGCCGCCTCGTTCAAGATCATCACCGATCTCGAACGGATCGCGGATCTCGCGACGAACCTGGGTGCGTACGCCCAGCAGGGCGGGCGAGACCGGCGAGAGCGCTATCCGAACATCGACGTCACTCAGATCGGAACCGAGACGGTCGAGATGGTCGAGGAAGCGATGGGTGCCTACGAGGCCGACGACGCGGCGCGAACGCACTCCATCGACGCCATGGACGACGACATCGACGCGTTGTGCGAGCAGGCCAACGAAGCCGTCGTTCGCGACCTCCTCGAGCGCGATCTCGGCGACGACGATATCTTCGAGGACGTCTCGCGGACGTTGCTCACGATTCGGGATATCGAACGGGTCGGCGATCACGCAGTGAACATCGCCGCTCGAACGCTCTACATGGTCGAGAACGATGACCAACTCATCTACTGATAGCGATATTGATGCCGAGACCGAAATCGAGACCGGTACTAACACCATTCCCAACGGCGATCCGTTCGAACGCAAAGTCCAGCTGCCGGGCGGCTCGACGTTTGCGATCTCGCTGCCGAAAGTGTGGTCCTCGCTGCCGTCATCCGACCAGAAGGACGTCGACGTTCGGTAGCTACAGTACGGTTGCTTGACAATGATCGTTACAGACGTACGTGTGTAAGGGGATGTCTATGTTTGTCAGGGTTCTGGTTCGATACTCGTGACGAACAGAACAGTAACTACGGTCCCGAAAACGAAGTGATTCCGATCGTCCGTCAGATCCGGCGACGGTTGTGGTTGCTATCGATTCAGTACGCCTATACGAGACTGGTGCGATTTTTATATCCGGTTCTCGAAGAGGGCGGCACATGTACAAGTTCGGGCATTTCGGGGCCGCCCTGCTCGTGTATGCCCCGCTCGGGGCCACCGTATCCGTCGTGGGAGACGGGACGCTCGCAGTAATTGGGGCCGTCGTTTGTGTTTCCCTCTCGACGGTTCCCGACTGCGATCAGTACCTCCCCGGGACCGAACACCGAGGGGCGACTCACACAGTCCTCTTCGGACTCCTCGTGGGAACACTCCTTGCAGCAATCGCGACTCTCGTCGGTAACTACTCGGCTTTCACTGTCGATAGGGCGACCGCTGCGTTCGTATTCGTCGTCGGAACCCTCTCGATCTACTCGCACCTTCTCGCCGATGTCATCACGCCGATGGGAATCCGACCGTTCCGTCCACTTTCGGACCGCCACTACACGCTTTCACTCACTCGAGCCGCGAATCCGACTGCGAACTACCTCCTGTTACTCGTTGGCCTCGGCGTAACTGCGGTGATTACGATCGTCGTTTCCATCGGATGATGGATCACCACCGTTTGTTACACGTGTCGATTCGGTGCGGCCGAACGATCGACGGCGTAATCGAGTGAGCGGTGAGCGTCTCGCTTCGGGTCGGCCGGACGGACCACGACGAAGTACCCGTCGTGAACGGCGAGACTTTGGTTTTTTCGTCCTATACTCTCTCTCTCTCGTCCAAGGCTACTCGACACCGGACGGTTTGATAGAGAACCGAAACGAACGAAAGGGTACGTGACGACGCTGTAACAAATGTCGATCTCGACTCACTTTTCGTCGACTCATCACTCGATGGGTGTCGCCCTCGCCGTCGGAGCGGGATACACGCTCGGGATGTATGCACTCGCCGCACTCGGCGGTTACCAGTTCGACGCGTCGTCGACCCCGCAGTTGCTGTTCTACGTCGTCTGGATCACTGGCGGGCAACTCCTGCTCGGGAGCCTCCCGACGTACCTCTTGGTCCGATACGGCTATCTCTCCCCGTTCGTGCTGTTCGTCGGCATCGCCGGCTACGCGGTGTCCGTCGAACTGTCTGGCAGTGCGGATAGCTCGCTCGCGATTTACGGAATGTTCTGGATACTCCCCGTCGGATCGATCCTTGCAGTCTCCGGAATCGAACACGTCGCTCGAGCAATCGTCCTCGAATAGCCCTCACGGCGTGTAGTGGGTTCTCAGCGAAAGACGCGGGTTCCTCGAGCGTCTTCACAACGTTACTGGTCACACATACATTTTCCATCGATATATCGTCAGAAGACCGAGGCGCACGTCCTCGACTCCCCGACCTACGATTCCGGACGATCGCTCGTCGGAACGCTTATTTGAGCGAACGCACAACTACCGGGCAGTGTCAGAAACAGCCGATCGACTCCGCCGCTATCTCGAGGACGAGCTCGGCGAGTGTCGAAACGAGGACCTTCAGGAGCGACTCGCGGAACTCGACGATCTCGAGACGGTACTCCACGAAGACGTTATTTCGGAGGACGTACAGACGCTCTCGGCGCTCGGTAACGAGACGCGGTATCGACTCGTCCGCCTGTTAGTCGAAGCGGACGACGAACTGTGCGTCTGTGAAATCACGCCGCTCGTCGCGGTCAGCGACAGTGCCGTCAGCCACGCGCTCTCGGCTCTCGTCGACGCCGGCCTCGTGACGAAACGAAAGGACGGCCGGTGGCGGAAGTATCGAGCGACGACTCGAGCGAGCACCCTCCTCACTGTTCTCGACGGCTCGCGGTGACTCCGTCACCGCTGTCCCCGTAGTTCTCGCCTAGATACTGACGTCTCTGATCGGGACGATTGCCGGATAATCAGGTTTATGTATGAGCAGTTGTTCAAATGAGTCATGGATCAATCGACGCTGGAGAATCGGATCGGGATACCCGAATCCGCCACCAGCGAGTCGAACGGCAGTGCTCGACTCGGCACTGGGCGTACCCGATCACGCGACGATCGTCGGAACGTGGTGACATTTCGACGACCGACTGACCACGATCCTCGCTCCGTTCTCGGGGAGACGCCGCCTCGAACGCGATCGGAAGCCGTTGAACGGGTGTTCATACGATGAGCGATCACGACCACGGACCGGACTGTGACTGTCCGAACTGTGGCGACCCGCGATCGATGGACTTCCTCGACAAGTACCTGACCGTCTGGATCTTCGCCGCGATGGCCGTCGGCGTCGGACTGGGTTACGTCGCACCGTCGGTCGTCGATCCGATTCGAGAGTACTACCTCGTCGAGATCGGCCTGATCGCCATGATGTACCCGCCGTTGGCGAAGGTCAACTACGGGCAACTGCCGCGGGTGTTCAGCCAGTGGCGCGTCCTCAGTCTCAGCCTGCTCCAGAACTGGCTCATCGGCCCGACACTCATGTTCGCGCTGGCGGTGATCTTCTTCAGCGGCGCCGTCCCGTGGTTCCCCGCCCGTCCCGAGTACTTCCTCGGATTGATCTTCATCGGGATGGCCCGCTGTATCGCGATGGTGCTGGTCTGGAACGACCTCGCCGACGGCTCGAGCGAGTACGCGGCCGGCCTGGTCGCGTTCAACAGCGTCTTCCAGATCGTCACCTACGGGGTGTACATCTGGTTCTTCGCGCTCGTCCTCCCGCCGATCCTCGGACTGGACGCGATGGTCGCCGGCATCGACGCGTTCGACATCACCATCGCACAGGTGTTCTGGGCGATCGCGATCTTCCTCGGGATCCCCTTCGCTGGCGGCATCCTCACCCGCTTCGGTGGGGTCAGAGCCAGGGGCGAGGAGTGGTACGAGGAGACGTTCGTCCCGACGATCAGTCCCATCACGCTGCTGGCCTTGCTGTTTACCGTGATCGTCATGTTCGCCACGCAGGGTGACAACATCGTCGCCCGGCCGACCGACGTCCTGTGGCTCGCGGTGCCGCTGACGATCTACTTCGTCGTGATGTTCCTCGTGAGTTTCGCGATGGGACGGGGCATCGGCGCGGATTACTCGACGACGACCGCGATCGGCTTCACCGCCGCGTCGAACAACTTCGAACTCGCGATCGCCGTCGCCGTCGCCGTCTTCGGTGTCGGTTCCGGCGTCGCGTTCGCGACCGTCGTCGGCCCGCTGATCGAGGTTCCCGTCTTGCTCGCACTCGTCCACGTCGCCATCTACTTCCAGGAGCGGTTCGATTGGGCCGGCTACGAGACCGGCCGCCTCGAGGACGTCGCGCCGATCGATACCGAACCCCCCGATCCCAGCACTGACGACTGATCCGCGATCCAGAACGGAGATTCGACTGACACGGACGTAGACACAGATACAGACACAAACCATGACAACTGACTCAACTTCACCCGATCCGATTCGTCTCGCCTTCGTGTGCGTACAGAACGCCGGCCGATCCCAGATGTCCACCGCGTTCGCAGAGCGCGAGCGGGAACGACGCGACCTCGAGACCGACGTCGAAATCCTGACCGGCGGCACGCAGCCCGCCGACCAGGTTCACGAGGGCGTCGTCGACGCGATGGACGACGCCGGAGTCGACCTCTCGGGGCGTATCCCTCGGAAGATCACGACCGAAGAACTCCGATCCTGCGATTACGTCGCGACGATGGGCTGTTCGACGCTGGACGTCGACGAAGTCGAAGACGACGTCGACATCCGTGACTGGGCGCTCGAGGATCCCGACGGAAAGTCGTTCGAGCGAGTCCGTGCGATCCGTGACGAGATCGAACGGAACGTCGTCGCCCTGTTCGACGAGGTCGAACGGCGGGCGTAGCCCCACGCGGGAACGTAGCGTCTGATCGGGACGCCCTCTCGTACTCGAGTCCCCTCGATCAGCGGGACCTCATTCACCTATTGCACAATTTGCACCTATTGGACCTATCACGACTATTGTACCGGTAGTAGCCGAACGAACACCGCGGTCGACGCCGAATCGCTCTTCCCTGAGTCTCAGATCTCTTCGAGTGCGAGCTCTCACCGCAGCAGTCCTCTCTCGAGGAACGTGTGTGTCGCCGTCTGCGAACCCGACCCAACTCGAGGCAGTCGCCCAACGGCGGTAAGGTCCGCAGTCGCTTTTCGGTGTCGGATCCGATCTCGAACCGACGTGTGAGAACAGCAGGGGTGGTATCGAAACCGCGCACGACCACACGCTCGGTGGTGTGCAGTACGCTCGACGATGCAGAAGCGTCCGCGAGGTCGCTGCTCCGACGGGATGCCTCGAGACTCGTTCGGTGCGGTCCTCATCCCGCCGAGTGCAGTAATCGAGGATGATTGTGTTCGAATCGCCGTTGACCATCCACAGATCGACATCTTCCTTCACCTGAAGACGGGGAATCCCAAGCGGTGGGATATGAGGAGTTGCAGCCTGCCGTGTGACAGCCGATTTCTGCCGTCAGTACTCCCTTACACAGGAACTCGAGTGACGACTGAGTATCTGATCGTCTCCCGTTTCGACGAGTTCTGTTACACGCGTATCGTTGTAACGGATGCAGAGACGGGTCTCGAATCCTGCCGTGTCCGACGAGAAACCTCTCGAGCCGTGGTTTGGTCGACGGGCACTCCCTCGGTTCGAGCCGTCCACACCCAGCAACGAATCGGTTTCGTCTTCACTTTCGATTCGAAAGGCACTTTTGTCGGCTCACGACACTCATCTCCGTGAACGACGACCGACCACAGTTCTGGGCGCTCTATTTGACGCGGTTTGCGGAAGGATTCGGCTTCATCACTCTCATTACACTCCTTCCCTACTACATCAACGAACTCGATCCCAGCGGGACGACCGTTCTCGGTGTGACGATCAGCGCAGGGTTCATCATCGGGATGTACACGTCCGGGTTCACGATCGCACAAACCTTCGCCGTGATCCCCCTCGCGTGGGCCGGCGATCGCTTCGACAAGCGAACCGTCCTGTTGATCGTCGTCGGCCTCGGCGCCGTCGTCTACGCGCTCTTCCCGATCGTCGACTCGAGTGCGTCGTTCATCCTCATTCGGGCGCTGCAGGGGATCGCGGTCACCGGGACGGGACTGATGACGCTCTCACTAGTCGGCCAGATCGCCAAGACCGGTACGCGTGCGAATTACATCGGGAAGGCCAACGCCGCGAGTTTCTCCGCCTCGATCTTCGGCAGCCTCGGTGCCGGTGCCCTCTACGAGGTGTTCGGCTTCGGTCCGATCTTCACGATCATCGTCTGTATCATGGTCGTCGCCTGGCTCGGCACGTTTCGATACCTCGAGGCCGACGAGACCCGCGTCGAGGGGTTTCCGTTCAGCGATCTCGCACTCAACCGGAAGATCCTGACGCTGTCCAGTTTCCGGTTCCAGTACGCGTTTTCAGTGACTCTCGTGCGGACGTGGGTGCCGATCTTCGCGGGCACTGCGGTTTACGGCGGACTCGCCTACGGCGGCCTCGCGGTCGCACTCACCGTCACCGCCGAGAAATTCACCAACATGTGCTGTCAGCCCTTCACCGGCCGCCTCTCGGACGGCTACGGCCGCGCGCTGTTCGTCTTCGCCGGCGGCGGTGCCTACGGGCTGGTCGCGTTGCTCGTCCCGTTCTCACCGGCGATCGGAACCGCGCTGGGCGCGCCGTCCTCGATCGTGATCGGCGTCCCTGGTTTCCTCGCCGGAGCCAGCGCTCCGTTCGTCGAGACGATCCCCCAGCAGATTTCCGTGTTCGGCGACGTCTCACCCGCGTTCGTTCCCCTCGTCGCACTCTCGGGACTGCTCGGCGTCGCCGACAGCTTCCGCGAGCCCGCGAGTATGGCGCTGTTCGCCGACGAGGGGACCGAAGACGGCGGTGTCGCCTCGAGTTTCGGGATCCGAGAACTCGTCTGGCGGCCGGGCAGCGTGATCGCGCCGTTGCTGGGCGGCTGGTTGATGACTGAAGTGAGCATGGCTTCCGTCTTCTACCTCGGCGGTGCGTTCGCGTTGACGGGCGTCGGGACCTTCCTCGTGATCCTCGTCTGGTTCCACGGGACGCGGGCGCTCGTCGAGTGGTAGATTGTCCACCCTCTAGATCACACACGACATTCCAGTTTGGCTGCGCATTTCGTTATATATACTTGCTTCCTCTCTCTGCTATGGAATCGGATTCGACAACCAAAGCCGCTGGCGTCTGTGAGGACTGTGGGAAGGCGTACGCCGTCTTCCAGTCGGAAGACGGTAACGTGCTTCCGATCGGTTCTCGAGAGGGCTGTCCCTGTGGTGGAACGACGTTTCACGTCCTGTAGCACGCGCCAGTGGACGAGTACGGCTGGTATCGACCTTCGGACTCGACTACGAATCACCGATCACCGAACTCCTCGGGCCAGGATTCGAGTGATGCCCTCGCGGCGCCGGTCGTACTGCCGACGTGGAGGATCTGATAGCCATCGTCGATTTTTCGGGCGACGTCGTCCTCGCCGAATCCGAGCCCGCCGACGACCACGTCCTCGTCTCGAGCCGCCGATACCGCCGTCTCGACGGCCTCCTGCACGTCGGGGTGGTCGACCTCGCCCGGTGCGCCGACGGAGACGGAGAGGTCGAGCGGTCCGAGGAAGACGAAGTCCAGTTCCGGGACGGCGAGGATGTCGTCGATCGCCTCGACCGCCGTCGGCTCCTCGATCGTGACGCCGATCATCGGTTCGCGGTCCTCGACGGCCGCGTAGTCGTCGGCCTGACCCCACCGACTCGCTCGCGGGTTGGCCAGACCGCGGCCGCCGGGTTCGCCGTCGTAGGTGAAGTGAGCGGCCTCGACCGCGCGGCGAACCTGCTCGGCCGTCTCGACGCGCGAGACGAAGAGGTTCCGCACGCCCGTATCGAGCGCCTTGTGGATCGTCGCCGGATCCGGAGACGGGATGCGGACGAGGAGTTCGGTGCCGACGGCGTCGGCCGCGCGGAGCAGGTTCCCGAGCGCCTCGGCGTCGGTCGGTGCCGGACCGGCGTGCTCGAGGTCGTGCCAGACGAAGTCGAACCCGAGGTCGCCGTATATCTCGACCATCGCCGGACTGTAGAGGTCGTCGAGGACGCCGAGGGCGACGCCGCCGTCTTCGACGGTCGATCGCAGGCTGTTCCGTCTCGAGGGGTGCTCGTCGTCGGGATTCGGATCGGGCATAGCAAACGCTCTACACCGGTACAGTGGTTAACTCTGGGGGGCACTTACGCTGGGGTCCGGTCCCGAGTCGGGCCCGGGGACACCTCGAGCGTTCCCTCTCAGCCGACGACGACCGCGCCGTCTTTGAGGACCGTCTCGACGACGTTGACGTCGTAGGTGTATGGAAGGTGTCGATACGACGGCCCGTCGATCACGACCAGATCCGCCGGCGCGCCCGCCTCGAGCGTTCCTACCCCTTCGTCGCGGTCGAGCGCGGCCGCGCCGCGAGACGTGATCCCGAGGATCGCTTCGGCGGGCGTCATTCCCATCCCGACGCAGGCGAGCGTCGCCGCGAACCCGAGACTGCGGGCGTGGCAGTTCGGGTTGAAGTCGGTCGCGACCGCCGGAATCACGCCGTGCTCGCGGTAGGGGGAGAGATCGGGGTACTCGCCGCCGAGACCGAACGCGGTCCCCGGAAGCAAGACCGGTGTCACGTCGGCCTCGAGGAGCGCATCGACGTCGTCGTCGGTCGACTGCAACAGGTGGTCGGCGCTGGCAGCGGACAGCTCCGCGGCGAGCCGTGTGCCACCCAGTCGGACGAACTCGTCGGCGTGGATCTTCGGTTTCAGTCCGTGTTCGACACCCGCCTCGAGGATCCGGCGGGACTGTGCGACCGAGAAGACGTCCTCCTCGCAGAAGACGTCGCAGAACTCCGCGATGCCCTGCTCGGCGACCGCCGGGAGCTGTTCGTCGACGACGGTATCCGTGTACGCGTCGGCGTCGACCCCCTCGGGAACTGCGTGCGCGCCCATGAACGTCGGAACGACGTCGACGGGGTGGTCCTCGCCCGCTCGCTCGATCGCCGAGAGCATCTTCAACTCGGTGTCGGTGTCCAGCCCGTAGCCGGACTTGACCTCGACCGTCGTCGTCCCGTGTGCGAGCATCGTCTCGAGGTGCTCGCGGAGGCTCTCGACGAGGTAGTCCTCGGACGTCTCCCGGACGTGGCGGACGGTTCGAAGGATGCCTCCGCCTTCGGCGAGGATCTCCTGATAGGACTTTCCTGCAAGCTTGGCCTCGAACTCGTCGGAACGGTCGCCGGCGAACAGCGCGTGCGTGTGACAGTCGACGAACCCCGGGAGTACGCACTTGCCACTCGCGTCGACGGCCGTCTCGGCGTTCTCGATCGGGTACTCGCGCCCGATCTCCTCGCTCGGTCCTGTCGTGACGACCCGCCCGTTCTCGAGGACGATTGCGGCGTCCGATTCGGTCTCGACGACCGGGTGGTCGGGCGGGTCCGGGGATCCGTCGGCGTCGGGAGACTCTACGGTGGGGTCGTCCGACGGTGTCTTCGCTGCACGGTTCGCCGGTCCGATAACCAGTTCGCTCGCGTCGTGGATAATACTGTAACTCATCGATTTTCCTCTAGATAGCCCCACAGTGCATGGGAGATCGTCCGCGCCGCCGCGTCGACGGTCCGATTCCCCTCGTCTCGGGGCGGCGAACACTCGACGACCTCGAGACCCGCCAGCCGCCCGTCGGCGGCGATCGAGCCGACGAAGCCGAACAGTTCGCGGGTCGTGAGTCCGCCCGGCGTCGGTGCGCTGACGCCCGGCGCCGCCGCCGCATCGAGCACGTCGCAGTCGACGCTCACGTAGAGGGTGTCGACGTCCGCGACGGCGCTTCGAACCGCGTCGACGACCGCCTCGAGCCCAGCCCCGAACGCGTTCGCCGGGACGATCGTCCCGCCTCGGTCCTCGACGTAGTCCACGTACGCACTCGAGGTCTCGAAGTGTCGAGCCCCCACGGCGACGTACGTGTCGAGGCCGTCGGATAGCAGCTGTCGGTACGGCGTCCCGCTCGTCGGACTCTCGCGTACTTCCCGGCAGTCCAGGTGGGCGTCCAGGTTGACGACGCCGACGCGGTCGTCTCCGGACTCGAGCAGCGGTGCGACGTTCCCGTACGTCAGGGAGTTGTCGCCCCCAATGAACACCGGGAGCGTCTCGAGGTCGTGGACCCGCCGTGCGATTCGTTTCACGTGTTTCTGGACGCTTGCGACGTCCTGTCCGCTGTAATCGTCGTCGCCGTCGTCGTCGTCACTGACGTCGTCGACGCCATCGCTATCGAGTCCGTCCCTCTCGAGCACTCGGATATCCCCGAGGTCGCCGATCCGGACACCGGACTGGTCGGATGGATCGCCGCGTCGCAGGTGAGCTGTCTTCACGCCGGCGAGCGAGTGACGGATCGCGGTGGGTGCGTACCGTGCACCGCGACGACCGATCACGGCGCCGTCGTAGGGTTCACCGACCAGTACGGCGTCGGTCTCGTCTGCCGCTTCCGGGTCAATCGGTTCGATTACGTCGCCGAACTGTCGGTCGTTCGGGTCGCCGGACGGGCCGCGCCAGCCGTCCTTGCTGCCCTCTCCACCCGCACCCTCGTCGTCCCACTCAGGCCGGACGAACGGCGTCTCGTCGTCGAACGGGTTCGCGGTCATTCTCCGTTCTCACCCGTCGATCGCATCGGAATCGTCACGTTCGACTGCCGGGCTTCCTCGAGTGCGTCCTCGTAACCGGCGTCGGCGTGTCGGATCACGCCCATTCCGGGGTCGGCGGTGAAGACAGCCCGCGCCTTCTCCGCGGCGAGGTCGGAGCCGTCGAGGACGACGTGGTTGTTGGCGTGGATCGCGTTCCCGATGCCGACGCCGCCGCCGTCGTGGACGCTGACGATGTCGGCGCCGGCGGCGCAGGTGAGCAAGGCATTGAGAATCGGCCAGTCGGCGACGGCGTCGGTACCGTCTTTCATGGCCTCGGTCTCGCGATTGGGGCTCGCGACGCTGCCCGCGTCGAGGTGGTCTCGAGTGACGACGATCGGCGCGGCGATCTCGCCGTCGGCGACCAGGTCGTTGATCCGGAGAGCGAAGCGGGCGCGTTCGGTCAGTGCTTCGGTGTTGCCCTTACCGTCACCATCACCCTCGGCCTCGCCGCCGTCGGCTTCCCCGCCTCCCGCTCGAGACGCCTCCGGCGCTTCGCCGGCGCTGTACCCCAGCCAGCAGACCCGACTCGGCAACCCCTGGAACTGCACTTGCTCCTGTGCGAGTTCGATCCAGCGCCGGAGGTGATCCTTCTCGGGGAACAACTCGAGGACGGCGTCGTCGGTCCGGTAGATGTCCTCGGGGTCGCCCGACAGCGCGACCCACCGGAACGGTCCCTTCCCGCGACAGAACTGCGGGCGGATGTAGGCGGGGACGAACCCCGGGAAGTCGAACGCCCCGCGGTCCTCAGGGTCGGTCCCGGAAACGGGCCACGGGTTCGACGAAGCCGCGTCTGCGTCGCTCCGGTCGCGATACTCCCGCACCTGCCCGCGGATATTGTTCCCGTACTCGAAGGCGATGGCACCGCGCTCCTGTAACTCGAGGATCGCGTCGACGTGGCGCTCCATCGTCTCGAGGCTCTCCTCGCGGTACCGCTCGGGCGCTTCCTCCCGCAACTGGTCGGCCTCCGCGACGGTGTACCCGGCCGGGTAGTACCCCCCGAGGGCGTCGTGGGCGCTCGTCTGGTCGGTGACGACGTCCGGGACGAACCCCCGCTCGAGCAGGTGCTCGAGGAAGTCCGCGGCGTTGGCGTGGACGCCGACGCTGTAGGGCTCCTGCGCCGTCGCCGCTTCCTCGGCCCGTTCGATCGCCTCGTCGATGTCGTCGACACTCTCCATGCAGTAGCCCGTCTCGATCCGCCGATCGATCCGCGCCTCGTCGACCTCCGCGGCGATGCAGACACCGCGATTCATCGTGACGGCGAGCGGTTGCGCGCCGCCCATTCCGCCCAGTCCTGCGGTGGCGACGATCTTCCCGGCGAGGTCCGCGCCGGTCTCATTTTCGTCGTCCTGATCGCCCCCGTCGTCTCCCTTCGAGCCCGTCGACTCGTCGCTCCCGGAGCTACCGTAGTGCTGGCATGCGAGTTCGGCGAGCGTCTCGAAGGTCCCCTGGATGATCCCCTGGGTCCCGATGTAGGCCCACGAGCCGGCGGTCATCTGGCCGTACATGATCTTGCCCTTCGCCTCGAGTTCGTGGAAGTGCTCCCAGGTGTCCCACTTGCCGACCAGATTGGAGTTCGCGATGAGCACGCGAGGTGCGCGCTCGTGGGTCGGAAACCGACCGACCGGTTTCCCCGACTGGACCAGCAGCGTCTCGTCGTCGGCCAGCGTTCGCAGCTCCGCGAGGATCGCGTCGTAGGCGTCCCACGACCGCGCGGCCCGGCCGGTCCCGCCGTAGACGACCAGCTCTTCGGGCTTCTCCGCGACCGCCGGGTCCAGATTGTTGTTCAGCATTCTGAGCGCGGCTTCCTGTCGCCAGCCCACACACTCGAGGTCGGTCCCCGTCGGCGCGCCCCGATACTCGCGCCACTGCTCGCTCGGCGCGTCGCGTTCGGCGTGTTCCGTCCGATCTGTTCCCATGCGTGTGTCAACCACACGGAGACATATAGAGACCACGAGCGTACCGGGGCCGACGGACTCACGCTCGACTCGAGCACCTCACTGATCCCGACAGTTGCGATTAGAGCAACCAGTCGAACCCGTCGATCACTGCCCGTTTGCCGCCGGTTTCGACGATCTCTCCGTGTCCCGGAACGACTCGATCGAAGTCCCACGAGAGGACGTCCTGTACGGCACGACGAAGCGTCGCTCTGTTCTTGATCGTGAGCCGGTAGTCGACGGTCGGACCGACCTGCTTGTACACACCGAACACACGCGCCATGAGCCGGGTTTTCAGCGGACTCTGCTCTCCGATATGGTAGCCGACGTCTCCGAGGATCACAGTCCGACTCGGCCGATGAAAGTACGCCAGCTCGGTTAGCCATCGGTTCCCGGCGATCGCGACCTGATCGATGTCCGGAGCCCACCGTGGATCCGGCGTCTCCCCGAGTAGCTGGTCGAACCGCAGATCGGGTCGACGAGCGGGGAGTCCGGGCGCGGCCAGCAACTCGGCGTCGGGATAGGCGTCTCTGTACTGTTCCATATACAGGTGACCGTGGAGCTTGCTCGCCGAGGCGACGAACCGACCCTCACCCAGATCATCGAGCGCCGATCGGAGGTCGGTCGTCAGCGCGGCCGGTGATTGAACGAAGAGCCCACCGCTCGAGAGGCGAATGACGGACATGATGCGGCCGATTTCGAACCCAAAGAATCGAAGCGGTTCCTCGTACGTCCACAGTCGTTCGGCCTGCTGTTCGATCATTTCGTCTCGATACCCGATACTCGGACGACGGATATTACGTTACCGTCGGTTCGAGTGAATACGTCTCGGGACGGTCGTTGCCGAGATCGAGTCGGTGCAAGTGATGTGATGCAGTTCGACTCGAGAGCCGCGCGACCGACAGCCTACGGTTGACTGACTTCCGTCGGGACGGGATCGGCCTCCGGGACGCTCGAGGCGTCGGCCACTTTTCGGCGGTTGACCTCGCCGATTCGGTCGGCGATCCCCTCGACGAGGTCGGCCATCGACTCCTGGACGGGGCTCTCGTCGTCTTTAACGACGGGGCCGTCGGCGTCTTCGGCGCCGAAGTCGGGGTGAAGCGGCAGTTTGCCGAGCAACGGCACGTCGTAGTCCGCGCTGATGTCGTCGCCGCCGTCGCGGCCGAAGAGGTCGTGTTCGTCCTCACAGCCCGGACACTGGAAGGTGGACATGTTCTCGACGACGCCCAGGATCGGCGTGTCGTGTTCCTGGAACATTCTGAGCCCTTTTCGGGTGTCGTCGACGGCCATCTGCTGGGGCGTCGTCACGATCACCGCACCGGCGACGGGCATCGTCTGCAGCAGGTTCAGGGTGGCGTCGCCGGTTCCCGGTGGCAGGTCGACGATCAGGTAGTCGAGGACGCCCCACTCGACTTCCTGGAGGAACTGGGTCATGATGTTGTTGACCATCGGCCCCCGGAGGATGGCGGGATCGTCGGCGTTCTTCGTCAGAAAGCCCATGCTCATCACGCGGACGCCGTCCGACCGGGGCGGGACGAGTTCGTCGTTGGGCGTCACGCCCGGCTCGCCCTCGATGGGGAGGATCCGGGGCACGTTCGGG
Organism: Natronoglomus mannanivorans; assembly: GCA_025517485.1. Taxonomy (GTDB): domain Archaea; phylum Halobacteriota; class Halobacteria; order Halobacteriales; family Natrialbaceae; genus Halomontanus; species Halomontanus mannanivorans. The sequence goes on from JAOPKB010000008.1 coordinate 157,612, forward strand.
CCGTGAATGTCGGAATCGAGGATGCCGACCATGGCACCCATTCGCTCGAGTCCGGCCGCGAGATTGGCCGCGACGGTCGTCTTGCCGACGCCGCCTTTGCCACTCGAGACGGCGATGACGTTTCGGACGCGGGGCATGATCTCTTCGTCGAAGCCGTGTTCAGCGTCGACGTTGGCGCGGAGGTCGGCCTCGAGGTCGCCGTCGAGGTCGGCGACGGCGTCGCGGATGCGGTTGCCGATCGTCATCTCGGCCGGTGCGTACGGCGAGTTGAAGGCGAGCGAGATGGTCGCCGTGTTCGTCTCGTCGTCGATCGTCACGTCGTTGACGAGGCCGAGCGAGACGATGTCGTCACCGATCGATGGGTCTTCGATGTCACTGAGTCGGTCGCGGAGTTGGGATTCGGTTGGTGTCATTGGTGGGGTTGGGTCGGGGATGTCTATTCGTTCGAAAGCGGTGCGCGGGGACGGGAACGGAACGGGGGCGAGGGCGGAGACGGAGTCGAGAGCGGGAACGACTCCGACGGGCTAGAAGAACGCGAGATCGATCACCACCGTCTTGATGAACATCCCGAGCCACAGCAACGTCGTCAGGCCGACGAGGTAGCCGAGCCCGAGCACTGCGGTCTTCGTATCGCGCGGTTCGCCGAGGAACCACGCGGCGATCACGACGTACACCGGCACCAGAATGATGCCGAAGATGAGCCACGTTCCGGGTCCCTGAATCATGCGTTTACCTCCGGGTTTGCTTCGGTCGTGTGGTCGTCAGTCGGTTCTTCGGTGGCGTCGTCGAACTCGTATTCGCGTTCGCCGTCGCCTTCGTGGTCGTGATCGCCGTGCTCTTCGATCGCGTGCAATTCGACGACCGGAACCACCTTCGCCACGACCATGAAGAACAGCGTGACGATACCGATCGTGCCGACGATCGAGATCATCTCGATCACGCTCGGGAAGTACGACCCCGGGACGGCGTCGTAGAGACCGAACGTCGGGTACATCAGTCCCTCGACGACGAAGAAGATCTTCTCGAGGAGGGTCGCGGTGAGGATCAACCCGCCCGCGAGGACGCTCCGCCGAAGGCTAAACAGCGACGGGCGAAGCGTCTGTGCGAAGATGTACGCGAGCGTGGTGGCGACGAGTCCCATCGCGATCCAGTAGACCGGGTGGGAGAGTTTGGCGTCTGTCGCGTAGGTCTGGTCGATCGGGGCGGCGAAGACGCCGCTCATGATCTGCTGGAGTTGCAACCACAGGAACAACAGCGAGAAGAACCCCAGCCAGAGGAGCAACCCGCGGAAGACGTCGTCGGTGATGATGTGGTCCCAGCCGTAGGCCTTCCGGAAGGCGTAGGAGATGATCAACACGCCGCCGATCGCCGACGTGAGGGCGATGGTCAGGAACTGCGGGCCCTGAATCGCGCCGAACCAGCCGGGCATCGACGGGATCAGAGCGAACAGCCACGGGATGACGCCGCCGTGGAGCAACAGTGGCGCGAGGATGATGATCCCCAGTGCGAGCCACCAGACCATCCGCTCGACGACCTCGTCTTCCTTCTCGGTGTAGCCGATCGTCATCAGACGGTAGAGCGGCTCGAACCGGTCGGGAAGCTGATCGCGTAGGCGCGTAATATCGTATCGGAGCGTGAGTCCGAGGTAGGTCGCGGTCATCACGAAGTACAGCGTGATGACGGTGACGTCCCAGACCAGCGGCGACGTGTGAATCGTCTCGTTGTAGTTCAGCAGGATGCTGGTGACGATGCGGTCCGGGCGGCCGACGTGGATGATGATGTACAGTCCTGCAGCCGTCAACCCGGCGATCGTCAGCAACTCCGCGAGTCGGGCGACCGGTTTGTAGCGGTCCATCCCGAGCAGGCGAACCGCCGCCGACAGGATGATCCCGCCGTGGGCGATCCCGACCCACCAGATGAACGCGCCGATGTACAGGCCCCAGGTGACGCCGCCGCCGGAGCCCCAGTCGGCGAGGTTCGTGACGATCATCCCGTCGCGAAGCTGGAGTCCCCAGCCGACGAGAAAGAGACCGATCGCCACCGAGACGACCGCCAGCAGTGCGTAGTAGGCCTTCGAGGTGGAGCGGATCGGCCGAAGAATGTCGGCCTCCGAGGGCGTGTCGGTGTCCGTGCTCACGGTGAGACACCTCCGGCGAACGTCCCGTCGTCGAGGACTTCCTTCCGGCGGTCGACCTCACCGATCTCCTCGTATTTGACCGGTCCCTCGACTTGCTTCGCGTTCGGGCCGGGTTCGTTACCCACGAAGACGACGTTCGGGTCCGTCCCCAGTTCTTCGAGTAGCCGGAACGTCGAGACGGTGTCTCCGGCCCGGTTCGGGTAGTCCTCGCGGTCGTTGGGGTTTTCTTCTCTTACTTGCTCGAGGTACTGGTTCGGATCGCTTTCGTCGTCGTTCATGTCGCCGAAATGGATCGCGTCCATCGAACAGGCGTCCTCGCAGGCGGTCGTCCCGACCTTGTCCTCGCCCATCTTGCCGTCCTGACGCGAGGGGCACATGGTACACTTGCCCATGACGCCCTTCGGCGGACGGCTGTCGACGCGCCGGTCGCGGCCGTCGTAGACGTGGTCGTAGTCGAGTTCCGATTCGGGTGTATCAGGTTCGCCCCACTGGAAGTAGTTGACTCCGTACGGGCAGGCGACCTGACAGTACCGACAGCCGATACAGACGTCGTAGTCGGTGAGCACGAGTCCGTCTTCGGTTCGCTTGTGGCGAGCCGTGGTCGGACACACCTTCTCACAGGGTGCATCACTGCAGTGCTGGCAGGTTCGGACGAGGTAGTTCTCCTCCTCCTGGTGGCCGTCCTCGTAGGTGAAGACGTACATCCAGTTGGCTCCCGCGGAGGTGTTGTTCTCCTGACTACACGCGACGACGCAGGCGAGACAGCCGTCACACTTCTCGAGGTCGATGACCATCCCGTACTGTTTGCCCTCTCCTTGCTCGCCGTCGCCGGCAACCGACGCCGCGTCGGGACCGCCCTCGGCGTTCTCTTTGGTCGCCCAGGTGCCGAGTCCGAGGAAGAGTCCGGCCGCACCCATCTTCTTCATCGCCTCGCGGCGATCGAGTTCGCCGTTCTCGAGTTCCTCGAGCGATTTCATGAACCGGTCGCGGTCGCCGTCGGCGTCTTCGATCGCCTCGGCGATCGGTCGGTCGTCGACCCCGAACTCGTCGATCACGGCCTCGTGATAGCGCTCGTAGAAGTCGGCTTCGTCTAACTCACCGGCGACCAGCCGCTGGGCGTCTTTGGCCATCTCGAGGCCGAGTTCGGCGTCGTAGTCGCCGTCCTCGAGTAACGCTTGCATCTCCGACTCCCACTCGTCGGTGTGGAGGTCGTCGACGACCGATGGTTCCGGTTCGGGTTCGGCGTCTGCGTCTACGTTCGATGTGGATTCGTCTGTGCTCATATCGTCGAAACACCACCGTGTTCGTTCGGGCAGTTCGGTTCGCGCGAAACAGCGTGGCTCGAGGTAGAAGCGCGTTTACGCTCGCGCTCGCGCTCACGTACCAGCACACGTGCCGGTCGCGAACTCGAACGATACCAGCGGCCGTGGATCGTCATTCGACGACCACAGCCCCCTTCTGGCCCATGTTCCGGTGGGGTTCACAGTAGTACGTGTAGACGCCTTCCTCGTCGAAGGTGTGTTCGAACGTTTCGCCCTCGCCGGTGAGCATGCCGCTGTCGAAGTCACCCTCTTCGGCGGTGACGGTGTGGCCACCGCCGGCGCCGGTCCACTCCCAGACGACGGTCGTCCCGGGATCGACTTTGATCGCCGCCGGATCGTACTCGTAGCCGGCCGAGCCGGTACCGTTCATCACCGTGACCTCGCTCTCGCCGGTCATGTCGTGGACGCCGTCGTAGTAGCCGACGTCGTCGAACCAGCCGTCGAAGTCGTACTCCTCGCCGTTGCCGGCGTCGCCGTTGCCGTCGTCACCGTTGCCGTCACCGTTCCCGCCGTTCCCGGACGAATCGTCGTCGTCGCCACCGAGACAGCCAGCGACTAATGCGAGAGTCAGTGTTGCGCCCGATGCTTTCAGGAAGGTTCGTCGGCTTCGGTCGGTTGTCGTCATTATTGGGACCTCTATCTGGTCCTCAGTACCCCTCTTAATTGAACCGTAGCGCTGATTTCCACCGTCTGGGAACCCGCCCGAATACGTTCGGGACAGGTCACTTGGAGACGCGTCGGAAAGACATACCTGCCGAGTTCCCTCGGCGCCACCACCGCACAGCGGGTCACCGCTACCAGCGGCCGAGACGGCCGACGACCGGCGTGCGGTGTATCCATTCCTTTTGCGATCGACGCTATCAGCGACCGAAAGCCGACAGCTGTCTCGCGACCTCGAACTCGAGTTCGAACTCGAGTACGAGAGCACACGTCGGTGCGAGTACGAGTTCGAGTTCGAAGGCGAGAACCCGACCACTACAGCAGGCCGAACCGGTTCGGCTCAAGCCCCTTCCGGCGCGAGCGCCGACGACGAACCGTATGACTGCCAATACCGAATCCGAACTCCCCGTCACACCGACCGAACGCACTACCCTCGAGGCCCTCGAGGGATCACCACACGCGCGGGTGTTCGAGGGCGAGCCCCAGACGATCAGGCTCACCCTCGACGCCGGTGAGATCGTCCCACCACACCAACACCCCGACCGGCAGATCGTCCTGCACTTGCTCGAGGGACACCTGTCGGTCACCCTCGGCGAGGACGAACACGACGTGACCGCAGGCGAGGTCGTCAGGTTCGACGGCAATCAGGACGTCTCGCCGGAAGCGCTCGAGAAGAGTACCGCACTGTTGGTTCTGGCGCCGCGTGCTGACGTCTAATTCGAAGGCGTCGCCGCGACGTCCTCGAGTGGCTCCTCCTCGACGTTCGGGAGATCTCCCACGAACTCCTTGACGATCCCTTCTTCGGCGCGGTGGAGCGTCTCGCTGCAGGTCGACTTCGCGATCTCGAGATGGTCGGCGAGTTCGGTGAGCGAACACTGTCGCGGCGTGTCGTAGTAGCCCTGCCTGACGGCTTCGACGACGATCTCTTGCTGGCGTTCCGAGAGCAGTTGACTGTCGTGGAGTCGTTCGCGGATGTGTTCGATCCGGTACTGTAACCCGAAGAAGTCGAGCTGTTCCGCGAGCTCGGAGAGGCGTTCGCGAGAGCCGGTGACCTCGACCATCGCCTCGCCGTCCTGAATCTCGACGGGGAGTTCGATCGGCATCCCCGAGTCACGCGAGGAGAACAGCAAGAGCGGCGCGGTAGTCTCGAAGTGGATCGTCGCCTCGTTCTCGCTCCACTGGGCGAGGGAGAGTTCCGTGATCTGGGGGTGGTCTTCCATGTCTTCGATGACCGACGGGACGTCGGGGCCGGCGATCCGGATCAGTGCGAATCCGGAGTCCGAGCCGGGAACCGCGGCGATGACGCGGATCGTCGCTTCGGGATGGGCCGTCGATACTTGCTGGACCCACACCTGTTCTGGCATGGTAATCGCGAGTGTTGCCTGGGCCATACGAACAGGTTCGGTCGGCGGGTACTAACAGCTAGAGCCGAATCCGTTCGGCTGGGAATCACCGAAAGGGCTACTACCGTATCCGAACACGTTCACGACAACGACCAACCGCTCGAGTGTCGAACCCATTACTGATGTCCCAGAACCAGAACCAGAATTCGGATCAGAACCGGAACCAGAACGAAAACCAGCCCTCATCCGAACAGCTCCTCGACGTCCGCACGATCGACGGTCCACCGTTCGGCGATATCATGAGCGCTCTCGGCTCGTTAGACGACGACGGCCAACTGCGACTCGTCGCCGGCTTCGAACCAAAACCGCTGTACGAGGTGCTCGAGGCTCGCGGTTTCACCTACGAGACGGAGTGCCGTGAGCGCACGGACGAGGACAATGACGATGACGACGAGGAGTGGCACGTCCTGATCGAGACGGCCTGATCGCCGATCTATATTACAGAAATTCGAGGAGAAAGCCCACGACTGAAGTCGTGGGATGAATCCGACCAAACACGACACAATCCACCCTCGATAGCCGACCGAGGGTTGATGGAAGCATAACACCTAATATAGATTGGTGTCTATCTAACAGTATGCCACGCGGGTATAGTCGAGAACGAACGTCGGTTCACAACCTCCACTACCACTTCGTGTGGTGTCCCAAATACCGTAAACCGGTGCTGACGAACGAGGTTGCCGACCGACTCGAACACCTCATCGAGGAGAAAGCCGACGAACTCGGCCTCGACATCCTCCGACTGGCAATCCAGCCCGACCACGTCCACGTGTTCATCACGGGCAACCCGAAACTCTCACCGAACAAAATCATCCAACAGGTCAAGGGCTACACCTCGCGGAACCTCCGCGACGAGTTTGACTTCGGCCTCCCATCGCTGTGGACACGGTCGTACTTCGTCTCCTCGGCGGGTGAAGTGTCAAGTCAGACCATCGAGGAGTACATCGAAGCACAGACAGGGCGATAACGATGCACCGCGAAGTCACTACCACAGTACGTGTCAAGCTCCACTCGCTCACCGAGCGGAAAGCCCGCCTCATCGAACGCGAGTACACGGCGTTCCAAGACGCCGTTCACGGTGACGAGGCGAATCTCTACTCCGCCACCAAACAACAGGCGGGGAAAGTCCGGTCGAACAAGAATCCGCGCGAGGACACCGAACAACCCGTCGTCCTCCGCAATGACTGCATCACCATCGAACACGATGAGGACACCGTCCTCTCGTCGTGGTGGTTCAAACTCCCAATCTACAATCCCGATCGAGACCGAGGAGATAGCATCTGGGTGCCCGTTCACGTCCCCGAGAAAGACACGCACCTGCTCACCGATGAGTACATCCGTGACTCGGAACTCGTCTATCGGGACGGCGAGTGGTACGTTCATCTCGTCTGCAAGCGGTCTGTGGCCATCGCAGACGAATACGACGATGTTCTCGCCGTCGATATGGGTGCGAAGTGGATAGCCGTCAGCGCGTTCCTCTCCGACCGCGACACACAGTTCCACGGTGCTGAAGTCCGGCGTGTCCGTGAACACTACAAGCAACTCCGCAAGTCCATCGGGAAGGCAAAGGTTCGCTCGGGAGCGCAGGTCATCGAACGCCTCGGTAACAAGGAATCCCAGACGGTTGAACACGAGTTGCATCAGGTGGCGAACGAACTCATCGCTCGCGCTCGTGAGCGAAACGCCGTCATCGTATTCGGTGATATGACCGGGTTGCGCTTCGACAACGACGAGGGACGGTACGTGAACGACAAGACCCACAAGATGCCGTATGCGAAGATGGCGAATATCCTCACGTACAAGTCCCATCTCGACGGACGGGAGTGCATCCCAGTGTCAGAGTACGACACGTCTGTGACGTGCTGGCGATGTGGCTCGCAGAACACGAGCCGTGAGGTGCAGGGTCGAGTCGAGTGTCACGAGTGCGGGTTGGACGATAACGGCGACAAGAACGGCGCGACGAACATTGGCAAACGAGCCGTCGGTAAGGACATTCAGAGCCCGCTATCGACGGTGGGGGCTGTTGTGGCTCAGCCCGAAACGCAGGTCGTACTCGAAGGAACCAACGGTGAGATGGAACCTGCGAACTCCCCGGAAGACGTGGGCCTCACCCTCTGTGAGGGAAGCCCACGACTTTAGTCGTGGGAGAAGTCACACTCGAGTGACGAGACTTCGGATCTCGGCGTCGACCTGACCGGAAAACCGATCGTGGGGTCGCCCGACGCATCGATCGAGATCTACTACTGGACGGACTTTCAGTGTCCGTTCTGCGAGCAGTTCGAGCGGGACACGCTTCCCGATCTCGTCCGAGACCACGTCGAGCCCGGGACGGTTCGAATCGTGTTCGTTCCGTTGCCCTACTTCGGTTCGGACTCGATGGCTGCCGCAGTCGCCTCGAGATGCGTGTGGGACCGGGTTCGCGACGCCGACCCGTCGGTGTACTGGGACTGGCACACGGCGGTCTTCGACGAACAGGGGGAGCGAAACTCGGGGTGGGCATCGGCGGACAACCTCGTCGAAATCACGCGCTCGGTTTCCGGCGTCGACGCCGACGCCCTCGAGGCGTGTCTCGACGACCAGTGGGATGCATTCGAAGACGACATCACGTCGGACGCAGAGCAAGCGCGGTCGTTCGGAATTTCGGGGACTCCGACGTTCGTCGTCTTCGATCCGGACACCGACGCAGCCGGCACGCTCGTCGGCGCCCAGCCACCGGAACGGTTCGACGAGGCGCTCGAGCGGATCGAAGACGCCTGACGTGGCTCACGATTTTCGGTCGATCGGGCGGTAGCGTCGCTCGAGTCGACGGTCGCGACGGTCGGCGTCGGCGTCTGTGAGCACCCCAGTTCGCCGGAGCCTACGGCGTTCGAGGCGTCCCGACACTCGCGCTCGTCGCGGACGGCGAGCAGGCCGAGCGCTTCGGCGTGATTCTCCCGTTAGAAGGCGGTCCACCCACCGTCGACGGGGATGTTCGCACCGGTGATGTAGGACGCACCGTCCGAGGCGAGAAACACTGCGAGTGGTGCGATCTCCTCGGGTTCGGCGGCTCGGTCCATCGGCGTTCTCGTCCTGATAAACTCGTAGAACCGATCGTCCTCGAGCAAATCTTCGGTCATCGGCGTTCTGACGAACCCGGGACAGATTCCGTTGACGCGGACGCCCTCGGAGGCGTAATCGACGGCGACCTGTTGTGTGAGGTTGACGGTTCCCCCCTTCGCTGCGGAGTAGGCTGTGGCACCCTTCCCCCCGCGCAGTCCGTAGATCGATTCGATATTGATGATACAACCCTGGGACTCGAGGAGGTGCGGGAGTGCGGCTTTCGAGCCGTGCATCATTCCGCCGAGGTTGGTTTCGATGACGTCGTGCCACTCCGTGAGCGACATTTCTTCGAGTCCGGAGGTACTCCCGATCCCCGCGCCGTTGACGATGATATCGAGAGCGCCGTAGTCGTCGACGACGTTCTCGACGAGTGCCTCGACCTGATCGTACTCGCAGACGTCACACTGTTCGAACTCGCAACCGATCTCTTCGGCGGTGGCCGTCCCCGTCTCTTCGCCTCGGCTGGCGATGACAACATCTGCGCCCTCGTCGACGTACGCAGCTGCAATGGCCTTCCCGATACCCGTCGATCCACCGAAGATTATCGCGACCTTCCCGTTCAGCATACCGGGTCGCACGATTCGTGGTGACATAATTCATTGAGGCTCTTCACGCCGGTCGTGACAGTTATCGTTCTCTACACGTCGACGGGCCCGGCCTCGAGCGTCGGATCGTCGCCTCGACTGACCGTGACGTCACGGAGCGGACTGCTCGGCTAGGTGCCAGTATCTTCCTTCCCGCCGTGCACGCCCGGGTACTGTCGCGTTCGTCCGGAATCGACGCGAGAGCGGTTCTCACGTCCACTGCAGCCTCCCCCGTTTCTCGAAAGTTGCACTCGACACCGGATGCGTTGCTCCCCCGGCGGACTCCTCGAGATCACCCATCCCGTTCATGTCGGCCGCTATCGTCGCATCCCCCGGAACCGATCTCGTCGGAGACGGCGTTCGTGCGAACCGACGAACTACGCGGACTCCGAATCGTCTCCGAGGTCGGTCTCGCGAGACAGTTCCCACAGGTGGAGATAGCCACTAACCTCGAGTTTTTCGACGACTCCATCGGCTGCCAGCGAGTCGAGTTCCCGGAACATCTCCTCTAACGAGACGCCGAACCGGTCGGCGAGGTATCGCGTGTTTACGACGGGTTTCGGTGCAGTGCGTATCGAGTCGACGATTTCTTCGGGTCGAATTCGATTCTCGTCGTTTCTCTCGGTGTCTTGCCGGCGGTCGTTCATTACGAGAGGTACACCATCGTCGGAGGTGAACCTTCGCCTCGATCGAGTCGTCACGACCGAACTCTCGTCGACTGTTGCTCGGTAGCGTAGTCGTCGGTTTGGACGTTCGACCTCACTGGTATGTCGTCTTCAGACAGTCACTCATCCCACGACACTGACGAAGCCGACGAGGAGCACGATTCCGACGACAGTCGCGTACTCGTCTCCTCTGTTAATATGTCACAAGGACTCTATCTCACGGATCCGTATCCCGGCGTCCGGACTACCGAAGACGTCCCGCTCGAGAACCGCCACGAGATCGTCGACGAACGTGTTTACCACGTTCCGTACGGTATCGAGTGCCGTAAACGGCCACCTCGAGAAGGCGTCCATCGAAGACTTGCGTCGTACACGTACGCCGGAACGCGTCAGAACACCTCGAGGCGAAGATGGGCTCGAGAATCGGCGAGACGCCACGCGGTTCCGTCTCGGGTAGTGTATTTATACTGCCGCGCGTCGTGGGACCCCTGAGCGACCATGAACTTCGACGAATTTACCGGTCAGGTCCAGCACCGACTCGAGCTCCCAGGTACCGGAGAGACGGTACGAGCGATCCGCGCGACGCTCATGACGTTGGGACAGCGAATCCCGGAGGGAGCTGCCGAGGATCTCGCAGCCTCGCTCCCGATGGAGATCCGCTGGTACCTGACCGGCGCCGTCTACGATCACGGTCAACGGTTCGATTGGACGGAGTTCGTCTCTCGGGTCAGCGAAATCGAGCAAACGGACCCGTCGACGGCAGCATACCACGCTCGAGTCGTTATCGACCTCGTACGTACGCAGGTCCCGCTGTCCGACTTCCAGCAGTTGCGAGATCAGCTTCCGGAAAGTCGGGACGACGAGAACTGGCGAAAGCTGTTCGAAGTGGTCGACGCCGGTGGCTGGGGTGATGCCGAGGAAGCCCAGACTGGCGGTGGGCCCCAGTCGAAGTCGGAGCCGGAGTCGGAGCAGGACCACGAGGTAGAATCAGCGAAAGCGATAGAATCGAAGTCGACGAGCGCCGACGGAACGTGACGAATTGTGGTGATCGGTCGTCCCCGAAGGAGTACCGCGGATCGGGATTGCTTCGATCAGAAACCGATCGGCCCGTCGTCGTCACCGGGAGCACCCACGGGTAACGCCGTCGGTCGTCACTGTCTCCCAGAAACGGACGACGACTGGCCGGTTGCCAGCGAGATCAGTATTCGGAACCACTATGACAACCACAGAACAAGTCTGTCACGTCGGGATATTCGTGAGTCTCACGTTGTTGAGTATCGGAGTCGCTGTCGACGTGGTGTTCGGAACGTCACTCCTCGATTTTTTGTTGATCCTCGCCGGCCTCTTCGTCGGTTGGGTGAGTTTCCTCTATTGTCTCGGGCGCTCTCCCGTGTGGGATTGATCGCGACCGGTCGTCGGTTCGCCAGTGGGTGGAGTACCGACGACTCCTGATGTGTCACGAACGGGAACCCCGAATTGCCGGGATCGGTCGCTCCGACGTGGCTACGGACTCGAGATCACCTCCGAGGGGCCGCTTCGACGTGACGTCACCCATTCAAATACATCGGTATCGTAGATAACTAGATGTTTCAAGAGATTCTCGTCGCGACTGACGGAAGTGATCTCGCGACATTATCAGCCGAACAGGGTCTCGCGGTCGCGAAGACGTTCGACGCGACGATACACGCCGTTTCGGTCGTCGAAACTGCCGACGACGGCGATCTCGAGTCGGTATCCGAGGAGAGACGCGACGACTGTCGACACTTCGTCGACGCGATCGAAGCCGATGCGATCGATCGGGACGTCGACGTCGTCACGGCCGTTCGCGCTGGACGTCCGAGTCGCGAACTGCTCGCGTATGCAGACGAGAACGAGGTCGACCTCGTCGTCGTCGGTACTCACGGTCGAACGGGGATTCGACGGTGGATCATGGGAAGCGTGGCGACGAGCGTGCTTCGTGATGCCCGATGCCCGACTCTCACCGTAAACGCGTCCGTAACGAGTGTGCCCCGGGCGTTCGACGATATCCTCGTCGCGACGGACGGCCGCCCGGGTGCAGACGCAGCGATCGATCGAGGACTCGACCTCGCGGAGGCGTACGGCGCCACCGTCCACGCGGTGTCCGTCGTCGACGACACTCACTCTCACATGCGCGTCGTGCTCGACGAATTCGAACGTGTCAGCGAAGAATCGACGGCGGAGATTACCACTCGTGCGACAGAACGTGGTGTGAACGCAGTGAGCGCGGTCGAACGAGGCCTTCCGCACGAGACACTCGTCGCCTACGCGAGTGACCACGATGTCGATCTCGTCGTCATCGGAACGGAGAGTCGATCCGGACTCGAGCGCCTCGTCATCGGAAGCGTCTCCCAACGCGTCGTGTGCGAAGCCCCCGTTCCCGTCCTGACCGTCCGAGCGGGATTAGCGTGATTTTCACGCCTAGACGACACTATTCGTACATCAGTCGCACTCGATCGGTCGTCGGCGCAGGCGACGATTGGAGTCGCGATTGGGTGTTCAGTACTGCCGTTCGGGAGTCTCAGAGACCGGGTCCCAGCGGTTCGCGAAATCGGGCAGTGGGCTCACCTTCCGTTCGATGTCCGGACACTAGACGACAGCTGATAGGCGTAAGTAGCTGGCGACCGAATTTCTCGTATGTTCGATCGATTCCTGGTCCCGTTCGACGGCAGCGGTCCCGCCACGGCCGCACTCGAGCTCGTGACGCAGATCGCGATCGGAACCGACGCGACCGTTCACCTGCTCTACGTGCGCGATCCCGACGAGGGCGACGACGAAGCCATCGACGCGACCGGCCGGACGGGTGAAGAGGCGCTCTCTGCTGCTCGCGACCGCACGAGTGACACCGACGTTACCGTCGTCAGCGACGTCATTCAGGGCGAGCCGCGCGAGCAAATCCTCGAGTACGCCACGGCGAACGACGTCGACGTGATCTGTATGGGCTCACACGGGCGGCAGGGACTCGGACGGTTCGTCCTCGGAAGCGTCGCGGAGGGTGTCGTTCGGGACGCCCCCGTCCCCGTTCTCGTCGTTCGAGCCAGCGACGACGTTCACGAGGTCTACCCGTTCGAGCGAATCCTCGTACCGACCGACGGGAGCGAGCACGCCGAACTGGCGATCGATCGCGGAATCGAACTCGCGATCGAGTACGGGGCCAGTCTCCATCTCCTCTCCGTCGTCGATCTCTCCCCGTACGCGTTCGACGCGAGCGCCGCCATGGTAACCGACCGGCTCGAGGCCAACGCGAAAACCGCCCTCGAGAAGGCGGCAGAGACGGCGGCCGACGAGGGACTCGATGTGCAGACCACAGTCGAGTTCGGGGCGGCTCATCGGGCGATCTCGAGCTACGCCGAGGACGAGGGGATGGACCTGCTCGTTATGGGAACGCACGGACACAGCGGTCTCGACCGATACCTGCTGGGGAGCGTCACCGAACGGGTCTTGCGGACCGCGCCGGCACCGGTGCTCACCGAGCGCGTACCAGAGGACGAGTGAGAGACGACCGCCGCCGTTCGATACGGCCTATTGGCAGTCCATTCCGTCGCATCTGCGACCGTCTGGCGGTACACTGGTACGTCGGTACAGCGAACCGTCTGCGACTCACGAGACGTCTTTTCGCCCGGTCAGCGTTTCTGGATCGAGGCAGAAGTCGTGGAACGTGATCTCGTCCCGCGGTCGATCGAAGACGTCGACCGTCGGAATCTCGACCGCCCACATTCCCTGTACGACGCCTGATTCGTACGGGAGGCCGTCGACCTCCTCGAGGGTGCCGGTCGCGACGACGCTTCGCCACCCGTCGTCGCGTTGCTCGTACGTGACGAACGACGCTTGATTGTCGATCACGTCTTCCTTCTGGCTCCCCGGTGGGAACGACAGACGAAAGTAGAAGACGCCTTCGTCCGCGAAGTAGCCGTACGAGACCGGTAACGAAGCCGGCGGCTCGTCTGCGCCCGTCGCAAACGAGAGCACGCCGGTTCCACCGTTACTCAAAAACTCGTTCCGTTCGTTCTCGGACAGTTGTACCCATCGGAGCCCCGTCATAGTACTACCGAACCATCCGAAGCGAGAAATAACCCGGTCACCAGTAGACGACGTCGTCTCTCGAGGTCCGACTCCTCACTGTTCATTTATATTTAGCGGCGTGGGACAGGAAGGTGGACGAGTCGACACCGTCGCTCGTCATACGGAGTATATCATGCCACAACACGTCCTCGTTCCGATCGACGGATCGGACTACGGATTCGCCGCTCTAGAGTACAGTCTCACATCGTTTCCCGACGCGTCAGTGACCGCGCTCTACGTCGTCGATATCACTCACGATCATACCGCAACCGTCGGATCGACAGAATCGCCGACCGATCGCGCCGAAGAGCACGGAGAGAACGTTCTCGATCGCGCAGTCGATCGGGCGGCCGATCACGAATACGATCGCGAACTCCAGACCTTCCTTCGGACCGGAACGCCACACGCGGAGATTCTCTCGGTCGTCACCGAACACGACGTCGACCACGTCGTGCTGGGAAGCCACAGTGAGACGTCGCTTACGCACCCGTTTCTCGGTCGCGTGAGCGAAGCGATCGTCCGCCGTGCGCCCGTTTCGACGACGGTCGTCCCCGAACCATCAGCGGCGGTTCGCGAGCGTGACCTTCCCGGCAAGATTCTGGTCCCAGTAGACGGCTCCGAGCAAGCTGAAGGTGCACTTGCGTACGCACTCGAGGCGTTCCCGAATGGAACCCACACCGTACTCAACGTGGTCTCGCTTCCGTTCGACCGGTCACATGAGGCTGTCGAAGGGACGTATCTCGAGGAAATCGTCGAGACTCTCGAGGGCCGTGCCGAAGAGATTCTCGACTCGGCAAAATCGGTAGCCGACGACAGCGGCTCGACGATCGAGACGGCGACTGTCGCCGGGAAACCGGCAGCCGGGATCGTCGATTTTGCCGAGGAGAACGGCTACGACCAGATCGTCATGGGCAGCCACGGACGGTCGCTCGCGGCCCGACTTATCACGGGGTCAGTCGCAGAGCAGGTCGTCCGTCGATCCCCGCGCACAGTAACGCTGGTTCGGGGTTCCCCATAACGGAGTGGATCGCTTTCAGTCTCATCGACGCAGTCGTCCGGAGTACAATCGCTACGTGATTCGACAGTGAACGACTTCGACGGGCAGCTGCCAGGCAGTCTCCTCCCGTTCGTCCACGATTCGAAACCCGGCCTCGAGAAGGGTCTCTCGGACGTAAATCGGTCGGCAATCGACGTACGTCGGTACCAGATCGTGAACCGTCTCGTACAACCGTGTATACGGCCCACCTCCGCGGCGAGACAACGAGACGACGCAGAGTCGGCCACCCGGATCGAGGACGCGGCGCCACTCGTCGAGAACGGTCAGGATCTCGGGTGTATCGAAGAGTTCGAGGACGAAACTCGCGAAGAGCGCGTCGAAGGTGTTCTTCCGAAACGGCGTGGTCGCCGCATCGCCTTCGACCACAACACCCCACTCGAGACCAGCGTCTGTGAGCGCTCGCCGTGACGCGCGGCACATCCCTTCCGCGAGATCGATTCCGACAGCGGTCCCATTCGCACCGACGGCACGTGCGAGCGCGACGAGGGCGTTTCCGGTCCCACAGCCGACGTCGAGGACGCGTTCACCTGGTGTGGCGTCGAGCAACTCGAGCCCCGCGTTCCGCGCCGGGGCTTCGAACGGGTCGGCAACCGTGTTGTAGTACGTACTGAACACGTCGTACCAGTCGCGGGCGGCCGCTTTCGGACGAGACACCCGAGCGATCGGTCCCGGTGGTTTCGGGGTCGTCGTTACGCCCTTCACGTGTCGTCGTTCGTCCTCATAGTCTCGTTCGATGCTCACGCGTGTTACACCGCGGACCCGGATAAAGGGAGTTCGTCGAGAATCCGTCTGGACTGCGATTGTGGTGCACATGCACGCGTTCGAGAGGGGAGTGGATACGTACTGATGAGAGGCCGTCTCATCGGGAACTGTTGACCGTCAGTACTGGCCGGTCGGCCCGCCGAACGACTCGAGCGGTCGTACTGCCGAGCAGTCGATCGCCAGTCGCCCCACGTCCCCGCGTGCCCATCGCGAGCAGGTCGGCGTCGACACCGTCGGCGTAGGCGCGGAGTTCTGTCTCGGGAACGCCGCGCAACACCTCTGTCCTCACCGTCAGACCGCGATCGCGTGCGTCCCGTTCGACCGCCTCGATGGCGTTCCGTCCTCCCTCTCTCAGGAGACCGATGATACTCCGTGGAGCGTCCTCGAGGTCGTAAATCGTCCGATCGACGACGTAGACGACGTCGACACGAGCGTCGACGAATTCGGCGAGATCGAGTCCCACCTCGGCGGCTCGTTCGGCGGCGTCGCTTCCGTCGGTCGGGACGACGATTCGCTCGATCGAGACGTGCTCGGCGTCCGTGATGGCGTCCTCTGTCAGCCGAACCGTCACGACCGGGACGTCGGCGAACGTGATCACGCGTTCGGCCGTACTCCCGAGTCGGGTTCTGTCGGCAGCCGCTGCCCCACGGGTTCCCATGACGATCAAGTCGACGTCGAACTCGTCGACGTATGCGGTTATCTCCTGATATGGGATCCCTTCTCGGACGTGCCGGACGACGTCGACGCCGGCGTCGCCGGCCAGGTCTGCGACTTGCGCAGTCGCCTGTCGACCGCGAGGTTCCGAGAATCGATACGCCGCCTCTGGTCGTTCTGTTCCGAGTTCGCCCTCGGACTCGATGACCGAAAACGCGTGGACGGTTCCGCCGTCGACTCGAGCCAGTGCGATGGCGTGCGCGACCGCACCGTCCGCTTCCGGGCTCCCGTCGACCGGAACCAGTACTGTCTCGTACATCTCGATCCAAGAGACGACGCCGACACCAAAGAATCCCTCCCACAATACTTCGAGAGATCGACCTCTCGAGTGACTATCGTCGAGAACGACCGCGGAACACGGGTTCGGTCGTCGTGTCGTCGACACCTCTGAATTCAGGACGCAGAGCGGAAGTATATTCCTTCTGTCGTTCAAAGGCGTCAATATGAACGGTCTCAACATCACTCGGCATCCGAGTTGCCTTCGATTCCGATCTCGATCTCGACTTCGATACCGATGAACGGGTTCTACAGCCGCTATCTTCAGGTAGCCCTTCGATTTCTACCGTTCGCAATCGCCTTCCTGCGGGATCGGCGGCGGTTTCTCTTCGTCGGGCCGCCACGGCAAGTCACGGAGGACGCCCATCGACGCCGGGCCGAACGGATGACCGAGACGATGCTCGAACTCGGTCCAGCGTTCGTCAAGGTCGGACAGGTACTATCGACGCGACCTGACGTCGTTCCACCGACGTACACCGACGTATTCGCGACGCTGCAAGACGAAGTTCCTGAGGATTCGGGTGGCGATCCCCGAACAGTTCTCGAGGAGGTACTGAGTGATGAACTCGATCTCTCGACGCTCGAGCCGATCGCCGGCGGTTCCCTCGCGTTCGTCTACACTGTCGAACACGGGAACGAGCGGATCGCCCTGAAGGTTCGACGCCCCAACATCGTGCGGGAGATCAAACGTGACCTACGGGTCATCAGGGCACTCGTGCCGATACTCGTGGTGTTCGCAGACGAGCGCCAACGGTACTCGCTCGAAAACGTCGCTGACGATTTCGAGGAAATCATTCTCGACGAACTCGACTTCGAGCGCGAGGCACAGATGATGCTCGAAATTCGCGAGAACTTCGACGACGACGATCGAATCGTCGTGCCGGCGGTTCACGAAGACCTCACGTCGGAACGGGTCCTCGCGATGGAGTACGTTACGGGCGCGAAAGTCACAGACGAGGATGCTCTCGAGGCCCGTGGCGTCGACCAATCAAATATCGCTCGACTGATCGCACGGACGTACCTCAAGATGGGACTCGTCGATGGTGTCTTTCACGCCGATCCTCACCCCGGAAACCTCACAGTAACCGCGGACGGTCGGCTCGTCATCTACGATTTCGGGATGAGCGAGCGCCTCGATCCGAACGAGCAAGCAGACATCGTGAGCCTCTACCGATCGCTCGTCCATCGAGACGTCGACAGCCTGTTGAACACACTCATCGCGCTCGACGTCCTCGAACCGAGCGTCGATCGTGTCGCCGTCCGTCAGGTCCTCGAACTGGTGATCGAGAACCTCGAAGGACGATCCGTGATCACTTGGCGGCTCATTATCACCGAACTACTCTCAATGCTACACGACTTCCCCTTCCGGATTCCGCCGGACGTGATGTTGCTCGTCCGCGTCGGAACCGTCGGAGAAGGGGTCTGTCGGACGCTCGATCCCGAATTCGACTTCATCGCAGTCACCCGCGAGTTCCTCGTCGACTACGGATTTATCCGAGGGGAACTCGAGACACTCTTCGAAGAGCTACGGGACGACCTCCGCGCGTCGGCTCCGGTCGTCGCGAGGATGCCCGCTAGGTTCGACCACGTCTTCGGCCAACTCGAGCGGGGTGAACTCGTCGTTCGAACTCGACCAGTCGAATCGACGAAGACGAGTGACGGTGCTACTGGATACGCCGTTTTGGCCGGCTCGTTGTTCGTCGCGGCGTCGATTCTCGCGTTCCACGAGCGGCCCTACGAGATCGCTGGTCTCGCTCTTGCCATCGTCTTTCTCGTGGCGTACGTCTGGCGACGGCGGGCCGGGTGACGTTCACGTACCGACGTCGGTGAACGACCGCCGCACTTGTGTCAGATCTGAGTCCCGACGGATAGGACAATTCACACGGGAGTCGTCCGCTGACTATCGTTGGGGAGTGATCGGCGAACCGTGACCGAGTGTTCATCGCCGTCGCTCGGGAGGGGAGCCACAGGCCGGTCGTCTCGTCCACTCGGTCGGTGAACTCGCCTCCGGACGACGCACCCGGCCCGTGGGAATTAGTATGGTGCTTTTTTCGGTCGAGATAGAAGGACTACACAGAGGCGACGGCAAATGGTCGACTACTACGACACGATCCTCGCGGCCATCGCGGGGAGTGTTCTGGGCGGTGTCCTCCTCGCGTCAGTAACGACTCTCAGCCTCTCTGTCGGCCTCTTTCTCGGGTCGCTCGTCGCGATCGTGTTCGTATACGACGCCATGTTTCGAAACCCTCCTCTTCCGCCCATGGACCCGAGGATCGCGGCGTCGGTGGTCGTCTGGCATGCCCTCCTGTTTGCCCTCGCGCTCGCCACCTTCGTCGGGTGATCCCGGCCTCACTCGCGTTGTCTCTCGACGGCACGATCCGTGCTGACACGTTCGGTCGATTGGAAACAGATCATCGAACCACACTCGAGAATATCGTCTCGCGAACTCGAGTGACCGAACAAAGAGTGTCGTTGCGTCGTGCGAACAGATCACAGACGCTCCGGCGGATGATCCGGACCCATCGAGAGGAACCCCGGGCACGGACTCGTCGGCGGCGTCACCGATGCTCTCGTCTGAGGATGTTACCGGAGCGACGGTCCGACCGCGTTACTGATCGTCCGCTCCTACCGATTATTCTCCGACCTGGCGTCGTCTCGGCCGATTTCGACGGTGAACGCTTCGGTGACGTCGATGACCTCCCAAACGTGATCGGTCTGTACGGAATCCGTACTCCATCGAATACGGACGAGTTTGAACGATCGAACCGAGACCGACGCTACGTACCGGTAACTACTGACACGTATCCGTTCGCTCGCCCGGCAGTAAGTGATCGTTTCCTGTCAACAACTAGCTCTCTCCGAATATGTTCCTCATCTGTCCTTCACCATTACAAACATATGCCTGTGATTCTAATCGACGAAACAGAACCAAGTATTACTTTATTACCATGATTCAATTCGGACACTACCGGTGATACGATCCGTGCTCGCTACCGATGGCAGTTCAGTTAGGGGGTGATGTGGACGATGGTGGCCACACTGGCCGGATCAACTGTCATAGGTATCTAACAGCGCCGATCGAACGATTTACACACCGATTGAATCGATTCGTTTGACTGGTCGTATTGACGCTCGGAGCCATGGCACGTGAGACCGTAACAGATGCCTCCGTTCGGCGACGAGGGAATCGCTGGTGAATCGTCCGTCTGCTTCACGTGCGTTCGTTCGGGCCGCTCGAGCGCGTTATCGATCGATCCGTCGGCTCGTCCGTGTAATAATCCCACGCACAGGAAACACGTATATGGATCCGTCGCTTACGAGAGGTCACAATGATGGCGACGACGCACGCGCTGTGGGGGATGATGCTCGCTCTTCCCGTATTAGCGGTCGCCCCGGAATTTGCACCGATCGCGTTCGTGGCGGGGCTCGTCGGCGGGGCGACCCCGGACCTCGATCTCTACACCGGGCACCGAAAGACGTTGCACTTTCCCGTCTACGCCACAGTCGCGACGATTCCGGCGCTCGCAGCCGCCCTCGTCGAACCGTCACCGGTGACTGTCGCACTCGCCGTCGGCCTCGCTGGGGCAGCGCTACACGCCGTAGCCGACGTCTTCGGGGGCGGTCTCGAGTTGCGTCCGTGGGAAGGGAGGTCGGATCGAGCGGTCTACAGCCACTACCACGGACGGTGGATCCGACCACGTCGGTTGGTCCGCTACGACGGCGCGCCGGAGGATCTGCTGCTCGCAGTCTCTGCCGGGATCCCCGTGATCGTGATCGCCGACGGATTCGTCGGCGCCGTCGCGCTCTCGCTCGTCGTCGTCTCTGGCGGATACGCAGTGGTGCGAAAGCCCCTCGCCGGTGTCGCCGAACGTCTCGTTCGGTTACTTCCGACGGCACTGCTTCCGTACGTACCCACCCGGTATCGCGGAACGTGAGGCGGACCGGAGACCAACTGAGTCTCGCCGAACCGTGCGCCGATATCTCGTGTCCGAGGTTCTCGACAGGCCGACACTCGAGTGAGACTGGCGATCTCGCTTTCGTCGTCAGCCTCGAACCCGGACTCGAACACGAGTGCGAACTCGAACGCGAAGGTGGTCACTCTTCCCTCGAAGTTAACTGCACTGGCGGTGAGAACGGTCGTATGACGTTCGTCGTGCCATTCGATGGATCGGAACTCGCAGAAGCAGCGCTCGTCAGGGCCGTGGAGTTCGCTACCGTGCTCGAGGAGGACGTCACGGCCGTGACCGTCGTCCCCGAACGAAAACGATACGCGAGAGAGAAGGGGTGGATCGAGGACGGCGAACAGTTCGACGTCGAGTCGCTCGTCGAAACCCTCCGCGATCAGGTCGAAACGATAGCGCCGTCGGCGACGTTCGAGTACGAACGGATACGGGAGTTTCCGCCCGAAGCGGAGATCGCCGACCACATCGAGCGGCTAGTGCTCGAGTGTGATCCGAGTATCGTCTTCCTCGGAAGCGACAACGTCGGCCGCGTCGTGACGCCGCTGACCAGCGTTGGCGTCCATCTCGCTGCGGAGGAGTCCTACGACGTGTTCGTCGTTCGCCACCGAGCACCGCCGAAGATCGACGTGCTCGAGGCACACGCCGAGTTCTACCCGGAGGACGATTCGACATCGGGATAGCGGGGTCGGCGGATAGATCGGGGCGCGTCGATTCGTTTCAGGAGAGTGGGGATTTTTCTCACTCCGTCCCGATACTCCCAGTAGATATCTGATGTCTGTCGACGAGTTACAGGACTACGGACTGGTCGAAATGAACGACGACGAAATACACACGTTCCTGTCGACCCGGAAGATGGGTGTACTCGGCCTTCCCGAGGAGGGGCCACCCTACCTTCTCCCGATGTCGTACGGCTACGACGGGGACCGACGACTCTACTTCACCTACCTCCTCGGGTCTCGCAGCCGAAAAGCGACCTCGAGCGAGGCGGCTGACACCGCGAGCTTTCTGGTTTTCCAGGTCGACACGATGTACACCTGGGAGAGCGTTCGTATGACGGGGACGATCACGGCCGTTCCCGAAACGGAGTGGGACGAACTCGAGGAGATCGCAAACGGTGCGTGGCGGCCGGAGATCTTCGAATCGGCGACCCTCTCGGGAGACGTCACCGTCTACGAGTTCCGAATCGACGAGTGGACGGGGATCAAGCATCAGGGGTTGCCACCCGAGTTCGACACGAACACGTGAGCGCTGACAGTGGCGGCCGACCGACGGAACGTCGGGCGCGACGTTCGCCGCTGGTACCCCTCGCCCCTTATGCCGACCGCGGTTGACCATCGACCTATGGGAGACCTCGTCACGTTCGGTGAGACGATGCTTCGACTGTCGCCACCACGGCACACTCGTCTGGAAACCGCCGGGTCGTTCGACGTGTATCCCGGCGGCGCCGAAAGCAACGCTGGGGTCGCTGCGACCCGACTCGGGGCGGATGCCGTCTGGATCTCCAAACTTCCGAACTCGCCACTCGGTCGGCACGTCGTCTCCGATTTGCGTCGGTGCGGGCTGGACGTCGACGTCGTCTGGGCCGACTCGGGACGGCAGGGAACCTACTACCTCGAGGTCGCCGGTGCCCCGCGCGGAACCGACGTCGTCTACGACCGCGCCGACGCGGCGGTGACGACCGCAACTGCGGACGAACTGCCCACTGAGACGATTCGAGACGCGAAACTGTTCCTCACGTCCGGAATCACGCCCGCCCTCTCGTCGACGCTCGAGCGAACGGTGGGTGAGCTCCTGGAGACCGCACGAGACGCGGACGTCCGAACCGCCTTCGACGTGAACTACCGGAGCAAGCTGTGGTCTGACACGACGGCACGCGAGACGCTCGAGACGTACTTCCCGCTGATCGACGTCCTCATCACGCCGGCTCGAGACGCCCGGAACGTTCTGGGAGAGGCGGGTGAACCGGCGGAGGTCGCCACGGCGCTCGCTGACAGATGGGGGTTCGAGACGGTCGTGATCACGTGCGGTGCGGACGGCGCGGTGGCCGCCGGGGACGACGAGGTCGTCGACCGACCGGCCTTCGAGACGGAGACGGTCGCACCGATCGGCACCGGAGACGCGTTCGTCGGTGGCTTTCTCGCCCGTCGACTGGACGGCGCCGACCTCGGGACGGCCCTCGAGTACGGCGGGGCGACGGCTGCACTCAAGCGAACGATTCCCGGCGACGTCGCGCTCGTCAACCGCGAGGAAGTCGATCGCGTCGTGGAGGGTGAGCATGCGACCATCTCCCGATGACGACACGCAGTGGCGCTCGAGGCTACATCGTCCAGAGAAACTGCCGGCGAACTCCCCCATACTCGAACGGATCGTCACTTCGCCTCTCTAACGGACAGTACTGGCAGTGCAGACGTCCGGATCACGTTTTCCGTCACGCTTCCAAGAAGGTCTCGAGGGATACCGGTCCTTCCGTGGGTCCGCATGACGACGAGGTCGATATCGTTCGCCGTACTGTACGAAAGAATGGCCTGATATGGGTTCCCGTCTCGATCGTGGTTTCGACTGCAGGAATCGATACGTGGGTGGCCCGTTTTTCGAACGCGTCGAGTGCTGCTCGCGCCTCATCGCTCGTACTGATTGCGGTTACTGACGCCTCGCATGCTGAGGAGATTGCGCTTCAGGCGCTCGTTGATGACGATGCCGATCACGAGAACCCGCGGATTCTCGAGGAACCGTATCGAACGAGTGCGTCGTGGATCGTGCCGGTCGAAAGCGAGTCAGGCACTGGGAACGTCCACGTCGACGCTGTCACCAAGGTCTCGAGGATTGGGACGGTCGAGAACGAGTAATACTCGGTAGTATGAAAGCACTCTGGGAGCCATGCTCGTCCGCTGTGAATCCTCGCTCACCGTACCCAGTAGACTCTGAATCAATGCATCTCAATGCTGCTGATCAGCTAATCTCTGTGTAACTGATGGAATTGTCTCATTCCCACCCAGTAGGAATCCGCCTCCATCTATACCCCGCTGCACTGTCGACCCATTCGTATGGCCACACCGCCCACCCCGTCACCACAAGACGCGGACTCGGAACCGATTCGGGCCACGCTGCTTATCGAACCCCCTACGGATTTGAATTGTCCGGTCATTCAGGAGGGGCCTAACGCGACGGGTGTCTCCCAAACGTTCTCGATCGGTGAGAGCGGTTGTCGGTCGTGCCACAGCGAAGTGACAACCGACGATGTCCCGGACACGACACCACAAAGCTTGCTCGTGTCTACTGAGATCGAGTCGGGTTGCATCTGCTCAACCATCTCTGAATTCGAGTGTGTGTTCTCCATTGAATCCGTTCGTGACGGTGCGCTCGTTCTTTCGGTCGTCGTTACCGACCGAGAGCGACTCACCGACATCGTTTCAGCCCTGAGAGATATTGACGCGACGGTTCGTCTCGAGCGGCTCACGAATGGTACTAATCCCGATGACAGACAGTTCCTGATCGACGCGACAGCGATAACGGATAAGCAACGCGAAGCCGTCGAACTCGCCGTCAATCAGGGTTACTACGACCGGCCACGACAGACCGACCTTGAGGGACTCGCGGACTGCCTCGATATCTCTCGATCTGCGGTGTCACAACGGCTCAACGCCGTTGAGTTGATCCTGATCCGATCACTGGCGTCAGAGTGATCGGGTCTCGATAGCCGTGCTGTTCAAAAACCCATGTAGTATGGAGGATGACACTCATCTCCAGTTGTCTCTTAGAACTGTTCGTGACCTGTTATCGACGTGGCCACACGACCGGTTGGTGGCCTGTGCATGGTGGCTGGGTGACCTCGAGATGACCGACCAGAGATACGAACTCTCCTACACGCTTTCGACAGACGTGTGCATCCACGAGAGGTGGCTTATCAACTGGGCGCTCGAGTGGATCGACGACGAGAACGTAACGCAGTTACGTGTGTTTCGAGACGAGCAGACAAACACAACCCAATTCGAAATCCTCGTCGATGTAACGAACGGGGAGGCAGCCAAGCAGAGCCTCGAAGGCCAGCGCTACCTGCTCGAGTGTCTCGAAGAGACTGTCGATACCTTCGAAATCGTCCGTCATCGGAACGGTTCGACCGATAGATCGATCTTCGAATCGTGACGTCGGTCCGTGTTCGAACGAGTACGCCGAGCAACCCCGGGATAACTGATAGGGATTCGCGTCTCCAACCGTATCGTGTCTGCCGCCGTCTCTGACACAGTGTGTCGGTTTCGCCATCAAAATCTACGGGTCAGGACGCGAATCGCTATGAACCGCCTCGAGACTATAGTAACAACTGAAACTGTTTACACACTGATCGCACAGCCATCGTGCGATCGGGTGTGCACTGACTTTCAGTGGTACTATCGGAACCGATCTGGCTCGATACCGAATGGATTCGTTCTCATCACGGCGACGATCAACGCAGGTCTGACAGTTGGTCTACGTGAAATTGTGACGCTTCGATTCGGTCGTCTTTGCGCTCGTAGGACGCCCGATCCAGACACCGAGTGCTCCTGAAGCGAGGAGGAGCATCGACCCCAGATATGGGATCTCGAGAACGGGTGCGGCTGTCGCAAGGAAGTATATGTCGACGACAGGTCCCAGTAGCGCACCTGAACGCCACTTGAGGATGACGAGTCCAAGTGGAACGAGCGGGACAGCGAACCCGAGCAGGACGATCCGGTATCGACGACTCGAGAGTCCACAGCCCACGACGAACGCGGCCCCAGCCAGTGATGCGACGAACGCCCGCTTGATGCCGTAGTTTTCGAGGATCGGTCCGTGGCTCCCGAATGCCACGAGGATTCCGATGCCGTACAGCGGAACGGCGACGACCGTGATCGCCGCAATAGCGATCAATTGGCGTGTCGACGGCACGCGTGGGCCATGTCGAAGTGTGAACCACCCCGTCCAGACCGCAAGCAATCCGAGCGCGGAGAACGCAGCGTGAAACAGCGGAAGAAATCCCCAGCTTGTCCCCGGATAGATCGTCAGTGAACTCATATACGTCGGATTGGCGATCAGACCGAGCCCGATACCGACGAGCACTGCTCCCGGCAACCGGCTTCGAAGGAGTCTCGACCGTGTCACAACCGTCCCTCGACAGGGGTACTCGCCCGTTCTTTCGAGAGGGTGGGATCGTACTCGCGGTCACACTTGTCAGGACCGAATAACTGTTGGATCCCATCCAGAGACTCGGCCATTCGCGTAACCTGAGCATCTGAGTTCTCCGAACACTCATCCATCTCGTTCGAGCCAGCCTGCTCGAGGAACCACGCGATACGTTCGGTGACGAGATGGTCAGCCAGGCTTATCGCGAATCCCTCGAGAGTCCGTTCTTGTTCGGGGCTCAGTCGATCGACCGTCGAAAGCATCTGGCGTGCCTGT
This sequence comes from Natronoglomus mannanivorans, assembly GCA_025517485.1. Lineage (GTDB taxonomy): Archaea > Halobacteriota > Halobacteria > Halobacteriales > Natrialbaceae > Halomontanus > Halomontanus mannanivorans. Next base: position 183,745 of record JAOPKB010000008.1, read on the forward strand.
TCGACCTCGCGTTGCGTGACGTCTTCGATGGTTCTGTGAACGGCCTCGAGAACGACCATCTGTGGTGTCTCGTCGAGGTCGCCCACGAGTCGCTCGCGTTCTCGGTTGACGACCGCTCCGGGAGACTCTCCCGCCTGAACGCGCCACTCCACGAGAACTGCTCGCCTGACGATTCGTGCTAGCGGCCCCGAGAGTGTCCCAGCTCGACGGGACTGGCGGTACGCCTCACGAACACGTCCGATCGGTCTCGTTCCTGTCCCGTCGGTTTCGCAGACGCTCGCTGCGCGAGCGAAGAGACGGTCGACGGCGTCACGTCCGACGACCACTTCAGCAGTTTTGGCCGTCATCCCTCCATCGGAACTGTGAGTGCCACCCACGGACGCTACGCTGTCGATATCGCAATCGAACTCGTCTCGGAGCTCGTCGATCGGTTTCGGCCCAGATCCACGGACGTATGCCTCGAGTATCTCGTCAGTTTCGATACCAACGACTTCCTCCAGACCATCTCGTTCGATCAACCGATTACGGAACGTACTGACGCACCACTGGGTCTGTGAGCGCGAACCCGCAGTCTGCTCTTCCGCTCGAAGCGCAGATATGTCGACGCACGCGATCGCTCCGAACTCGGGAGGCATCTGCAATCACCGCCGAGGGTCTTCACCGACCTCTTTCCCGAGCACCATCGCAGCCATGCGCCTCGGATTCTCGTGGACGTCCCAGATCGACATCTCGTCGTTCCGTGTCGGAATATAGCCGCGGTGTTCCGTGCTGATAAGCCACGTCCAGTCGACCTGTCCAGGATAGATCAATGGCAGCGTGTGTGTCGTCACGTCCTCCCAGTCGGGTTCGTCACCGGAAAACCGTTCAGCATGGACGTCCGCATCGGTCCCCCGACCGAGACCGAGTTTGTACGGATAGGCGACCCAGTGCCATCGTGAATTGAAGCCATGGTGGACTGCCGGCATCCAATCGTAGACACCGCCTTCCTCCATGACTTTGTTATCGACGTTACCTGTATCGAGTGCCCGCCACATCTCGACAGTCCACTCACCGTCTTCCCAGCGACTGTTGAGGTGGTAGTCACCGGCACTTCCGTCAGGTTCGCGGAGCGGCCGGCGAGGGATCGCGGCACCCTCCCACTCGGCGACGCTGGGATCGAACTCGACGAGCCAGTCCTCGTGGATGTAGTAGGGATCATCGTCGCCGACCCACTCGTCTTGCTCGTCGAAGAACACGTCGTGGGGGTACTCTGCATTGCGAAGCCCCTCGATATCGAGTGCGCCATCCTCGATAATTTCTGGATCGTACATATACTCGGGCCCAGTCTCTTCGTCCCAACCCTGGGATCCGAACGTGTCCTGGCCCTCGTCACCGTGACGGTAGTCGAGGACGTGGTGGTCGGTTCCGTACCCTAACGGACCACTTCGATGTGATCGAAACATGGCGAGCTCGACGAACTCCCCGTTCTCGAGCATTTCGTCGAGTTCCTCCTGCGGTCGAATGTCGTCCCACGGATTTTCCCACCACTCTCCTGTTCGTGACTGTGGGATAAACTTTCGAACGTCGTTCCGGCCGAGGTGGTCGTCACCCAGATGTGGATGGTTCTCGACTTCTTCGGCGGTTCCCTCACCCGGGAGGTCACGGACTCCCATGTGCACGGTCATCCACCCACCGAAGTTCTCGAACCCCTTGACAGTCCCATCGCCGAGCAAGAACGTGACGCGATCTTCGTAGAACCCGGTATGATCCTCGTGATCTCTGTCGGCAACCCACGGATCTGGGTTGGCGTAGCGCGTCCACTCGCCATCCTCGTAGACGATGTAGTCGTGATACCAGCCGCCGGCATCTGGTTGTTCCCAATTGAATCGATAGAAGACGTTCTCGTCGTTAAACGCCACCTGAACGTTCAGATTCTTGATGATCTGTTTCGGGATCCAGTCGAGCTTAAACTCCTCTATCTCTGAATAGTCGACAGTGTCGTCCGCAGTTCCTGCTGCCTCTGGATCATCACTAAAGAGACCAAGACAGCCAGCGCTCGCTCCCATCACTGCCGTCGCGCCCATGGCTTTCAAAAACCGGCGCCGAAGGGTCCCAGGTGTTCGCTCTGGAAGTGTCGGTTCGCCCGCCAGAACGCGTCTGGTTTCATCAGTCGCCAGATTCACGGCGTCGTCGAGATCGTCGTTCGCTCTGTCTCGGGAGTCCTCGGTCATACTTCTTACTCGTTGCTTCGAGAGGATTCAAATTGGTCTGGAGTATACAGCAGTTTTTAACCATAGCGGACAATTCCATGTGTGAGAACGGTTTCACTGACCCTCGTCTGCTATCAGGGGTGTATATAAACTCCTGTACTTTTAAGACGCAATCCTACCCCAAACCCGACCGGACTGTTACTCATGATGAGGGTATCGACATGACTTCCGAGATCGAACCATCGGCGTGTTCCTGCGATGATGGGAACTGCGCCTGTGGCACGGGAGGCTGTGCCTGTGGGAGTGGGAAATGCACCGAGACGATCGGTGATTCGAGTGATCAGGGCCCCGAGATGCCAGACCTCGGACAGGGATGGACGACCGGCGATCTCGACGAGGAGTGGGAAGCACACGCCGAAGAGAAACTCGAAACGGTCGATTTCGATGTAGAACTCGGTGTCGAGATGTCCCGTGACGCGATGCGTCTTGCGCGTGGAGAACTCACCGAGGCAGAGTTCCACGACAAACACCACGAGGCAATCAAAGCGGAGTTCGGAATCGACGAACGACCGACCAAAAGCACACCACTCGAGGCGACGAGGGGCGGAGATGGGAACGCACTTCCGGGCGTTCCTGCGGTCGAGGGGAGCGGACTTTCCTCTCGTCGAGGGCTGATGAAGGCGATCGGTGGATTGGCCGCGACGGGTGCGACTGCGAGCGTTGCTGGCTGTCTCGACCAGGATGCTGGTGGGTCCGCTAGTGCGACTGATGGTGATGGTGGCGACAACGAGGTCCAGATGGGAATGGTGATCGACACCGACCAGTGTATCGCCTGCTTGAAGTGCTCTGAAGCCTGTAAGGAGGAGAATAATACCGACCGCGGTGCCCAGTGGATGCACGTCTTCCGCTACGAGGAAGACGAGTATGGCGAGACCAGGGCAGGCCAGATGCCTCGACCGTGTCAACACTGCTCGGAGCCCTCTTGCACGTACGTTTGCCCGACCCAATCGCGATTCAAACGTGAGGAAGACGGCATCGTTGTCACCGATTATGACCGGTGTATCGGGTGTAAGTACTGCGAGGTCGCCTGTCCGTACGGCGTCAACTTCCTCGGGAAGAACGAACCGACCGAGAAGTCACCCGGCTTCTTTGGTTCGGAGACAGATCAGAACGACCGGCATGTCGGCGGCCCACCACCAGCAGGCGTCATGGGCAAGTGTACGTTCTGCGTTCACCGACAGGACGACTCCGCCCAACGGGGCACGACTGCCTGTGAGGACGACTGCCCTGTCGACGCGATCCACTTCGGAGACATGAACGATTCTGAAAGTGACCCACGGGAATATCTGCGAGAGAACGACGAGGAAACCCGATTCAAGTTACTCGAGCAGCAGGGGAACGAACCGAACATCGTCTATCTCGGGAACGAGCCCTCGAACGAAGCGAAACCAGTCGATGGACCCTACACCTACGAAGATGTTGGGTTAGAGACGCTCGCCGAGGACGGAGGTGACGACTGATGAGCACTGGAGTCCTCGAGGACAGGGTACTCTACCCGTTAGAGAATACCTCGAGACGGTTCTATGCGCTCCTCGCAGTGTTTGTACTCACAACGATCCTGTTTCTGGTCGCATGGGTCTACCAGCTCAACGTTGGCGTCTGGGCGGCGACGGGAATCGGTGACTGGGGTATCTCCGGTGGGGTTCCCTGGGGACTGTACATCGGCGGGTTCGTGTGGTGGATCGGCCTCGCACACGGTGGTATCGCTATCTCGGCTGCTGTGCGCGTTATCAACGTCGACCGATTCGCCCCGATCGCTCGAGTGTCGGAAGTGCTGACGGTACTCGCACTGAGTATGGCAGCGACGAATATCGTGTTGAGTATGGGCCGGCCGGACAGGATTTTCAACACGATTATCTGGTGGCCGGCGACCGTCCATCACTCGCCGCTGGCCTGGGATATTGCGGTAATATCGCTGTACCTCGTGCTCAGTCTGACGTATCTGACCCTCTCGCTCAGGGCGGAGATCGCGGCCTTCCGTGACAGGCTCCCTGTCCATTTCTCTCCGCTTTATGTGCTGCTCACGCTCGGGTACTCCACTAGTGAAGACGAGAAGATCGAGCAAATTCTCTGGTGGCTTGCGGTTGCGATCCTGGCGCTCGTCCCGTTGCTTTCTGGGGGCGTTGTCCCGTGGCTGTTCAGCCTCATTGCCGCCCAACCGGGGTGGTTCGGTGCTGCTGCGGGTGCAGCAATGCTCACGGAATCACTCACCAGCGCACTCGCAGGTGTCATCGTCATCACCGCGATATTCAGGTGGGCATACGACTGGGACGACGTTATCGACGAGCGGATCTTCCGCGACCTCGCGATCGTCCTCGCGTTCCTCGCGCTGGCGACGATCTGGTTCACGATGCACGACATTCTGACTGGCGTCTACGCCGCCCCAACGAACATTGGTGCACTCACGACCGCGATGCTGGAACTGTCCTTCTTCTGGCTAGCCGTTATCGGTCTCGTCGTCTCCGTCGTCGCGTTGTTCGTCATGATCGGTTGGCCCGAGCAGTTCTTCTCTATCCCGGCGCTGGTCGGGGTCTCGGTGATCCTCTCGATTACGATCTTGAACAAGAAAGTGATGTTCGTCGTGGAAGGTCTCATGTTCCCGACTGCACCGCCACTGACGAACCTCTACCCGACGGGGAGCTACTCACCGACGCTCGTCGAGTGGTGGCTGTTCATCGGGACAATCTTCCTGGCCGGCTTCGGATTTCTGGTCGCATCGAAAGTAATTCCAATGGTCGAACTCGACCCAGAGGAGGTGAACTGACGTGGCTCACGAAACGATCCACCTCGGACTGTACGTGATCTTTGGGGTTATCATGCTCCCAGTGTACGTGATGATCGCCGGCTGGCTGGTCGGTAAACCGCGAAACTACCGAGGCGTCGCTCTGGCGTTCGGATACATCTTCGCGTTTATCGTCGTCATCATTGTCGGAATGTTCGTCCTCGGCGTGGTAACATCGCTGTTCACACCGTTCTGATTTCGACTTCTTCTTTCACTGATCGTATCAGATGCCGTCGGACGGAACGGTATACCAGTACTCTACTACCGGACAGAACGATTCACACATCGGTCACCTTCAATCGGCCGTCCCGGGGTGACAGCCGATGATTCACGACCGAGTGTTCAGTGACTTCTGTCCGATAGTATACAGACTCAGCGTGCAACGAGCAAAATCGAGTGTGGTCCCAGGATCGTCACCTGGACTCCTGTCGTGATTCAGTATCGATCCCGAAGGAACTCGAGCAGATGGTCGATCGGAGAATTGAGGCCGTCCGCATCTGGCTCAAACGTCGCAACGACGCCGGCGTTCTCACCGTCGGGAACGTGGACGACGAGGATATCATCGAAGCGATGGATCGAGACTTCGTGACGACCGAACGGTGTCCCATCGAATCGAAAATCTGTAACGGCCCGAAACAACTCGAGTGTCGAGGCGTCCGCCCCGTTTTCCTCGGAAATGGTATCGGTCGTCTCCACGATTTCCGGTCCGTTCGGCGTATATCTGACGATTGCACGTAGTGACGACTGCACATCCGTCTCTATCTCTGCCATACGTGATCGTATGCGGCCATCAGTAGTGGTTGTCCTGCTGTATAGTTAAGCTGATTATATATTCGGGGCGTCCATTCCCGGTGATGTACATGAAACGGTCTGTCCGTCAAGGCAAACTTACACATCCGTGGATGTCATAGAAAGCGTCATAGAGTCGGTTGGAAGTCAGTGCACCCGCAATCGCGAGACACTGCTGCGATCGATCGGTAAATCGTTACAACCGACCCTATCATTCGTCTCGGATTCGAGACTCGAGTGCTCGCTCGAGTTCGCTGGTCTCCGACTGAAGCCGATCACCGATCCGAACGTCGTACGGTTCGGGGTCGTCGAGTCGACGGTGTCTTTCGGGGAGTTTCTGCCGATGTGTACTCGCGGTCGTTCGAATCGTCTCGACATCCGGAAGTTCGAGAACACGATCGCCACCCTCGATGACGGTCTGGAGTACGTCCTCCCCGGAATCTCCGGGGAGTTGTTCGCCGCGAAGCCCGACGACGTCGCCAGCGTACTGGCCGTCGGATTCGAGCCGACGGACGCGTTTCGCTCCGGGATAGGTCACTTTCCCCGTCGAGAGTTTCATCGTCGGCTCCATCCGTCCGTCGCGTTCGACTGCTACGAGTTTGTAGACGCCCTCGACTTTCGGGGCGTCCGTACTCGTCACCAGCGCAGTCCCCGGACCGAATCCCGCGCCGACGCCGTCGCGCTCGAAGAACTCGTGGATCGCGTACTCGTCGACCCCCGAAGAGATGAACTGATCGACGCCGGGAAGAACCTCGTCGACCGATCTCGAGAGTGCCGCGAGATCTCCGGAATCGAGGCGAACCCCGCGGAGATCGACGTCGTTCGTCTCTGCGACGTCGGCGGCGACGGTCGCCCCGTTGACCGTATCGTACGTATCGATCAGGAGGACGCTCTCGTCGCCGTACTCGTCGACGAAGGTCTCGAACGCTTCGCGTTCGTGTTCGAAGCTCTGGATCCACGAGTGCGCCATCGTTCCGGAGATTGGAACCCCGAACGCTTCACCGGCGGCGACGTTCGATGTGCCGTCGAAGCCGCCGATGTACGCGGCTCGTGCGGCCTTCATGCCGGCATCTGTGCCGTGGGCTCGTCGCGATCCGAAGTCGACGAGCTGCTGGCCGTCGCCCTCGCGGTCGATCACGTCTCGCATCCGACTCGCCTTCGTTGCAATGAGTGACTGGAACCCGATCTGATTGATTAGGACGGTCTCGAGGAGTTGCGCCTGCATGATCGGTGCGGTCACCTCGAGCAGCGGCTCGTTCGCGAACGCGAGCGTGCCCTCCGGCATCGCACGCACTTCGCCGGTGAACGCCAGCTCCGCGAGGTGCGACAGGAACTCCTCGTCGAATCCGTGCTCGTTCAGGAACTCGAGCGTGCGTTCCCCGAACGAGAGGGTCTCGATGTAGTGGATCGCCTGCTCGAGGCCCGCGGCGACCATGTATCCCCGGTTGGGTGGTAGGTCACGGACGAACAGGCTGAACGTCGCCTTCGGGTTGTGTTCCTGATTGTAGTATCCCTGCATCATCCGCAACTCGTAGAGATCCGTAAACAGCGGCAGGTTCTCGGCGGTTACGTACCCGAACGTCGTTTCGGTCATTACGTCGATTAGTCCACACACCTCGTGATAATCGTTGGCACCTCTCGTCGGACCGTCGCAACCGAGAGATCACGTCTCGATGTGGAGCGACCGGCTCTCATACCGCCGAGAGCGACCCGTCCTCGAGCGGCTCAGCTATCGTCTCCCTCGAGAACGGTTCTGATCGCGGTCGCTACTTCGTGAAATTCGTCCATGGGTAATGGATCGGTCGTCACGTAGACGCCGTGGTCGCCGACGATAACCCGTGTCACGTATCCCCATTCGAAAACACGGATCGTGAACTCGTACTCTCCGAGTTCGGAGTCACCGTACGTCTGCTGTGACGTGAATCCGAGCCGTTCGTTCGCGACGAATCGCTCGAGGTCGGCGTCGCGTTCGAGGTCGGACCGAAGATAGAGTTGCTCGTGGCCGTTGGCCGTGAAGTACGTGAGACTTCGAAGGCCGTCACCGATCGTCGTTCGACAGACACTGATCAGTTCGTCCTCGAGTTCGTCCGTGAGTGATGACACCGTCATACGTTAACATACACCGTTCAGTTACATATAATTGGATGCCGACAGCTGTGTCTGTACTGTCTCTCGTTTCGCACCGCTCGCGTTTCGAGTACCGTACACGTCGTGGAACCACGCGGACAGGAGTCCATCGGCTGTCGACGGTTCACTGGGCACTGTGGCCGTGTCGGCACTGCTGATTCGACTATTCCGACGAGTGAAACGTGTGACATCAGCGCACCCAAAAGAGCGTGTCCGGAGGTGTGACGAAGTACGTCAGGAACATGAATACGACCAGCAGAACGCCGAGAATCGTGTGTAACCAGCGATTGATCGACCGCCACTGTCCTGCCGGTCCGTAGCCGTATCGGTTCCCGAGAATAACGAATCCCGATACTGCGACGACGACCGTGAGACCGAGCGTGATCTGGGCGAGTTGATAGTGATCGAGCATGGGATTGCGTTCCGACGCATGCTAACGGCACTCATAAATGTATCACCAGTATTGCAGCAACTGGACGTCTCCGCCGACCCGAATCGCAGGTGGTTCGAGGGAGACTGATCGCCGGTTGCTACACGACACGATCTCGTAGCGAGTCGAGATGTTTGGCGTTGTAGATCAGTTTGATCGACTCACTAGCCGGCGTTCCGACACACGTCAGTCGAAGGTTCTCTTCGTCGACCTCTTGGTCCGAGAGGCTTCGTTGTACGTCCATCTCGATCTCACCCTCCGTAACGATGACGACGCAGTTTACGCACCCACCCGCTCGGCAGTGAAACGGCCAGTCGTTCCCTTCCGCTTCGGCTGCGTCGAGAACGTACTCGTCCCGTCCAACCTCGAGCGTTCCATGTGCACTACTGTCGAGACTGGCCGCGTCTGCCTTCTCGAAGAGATCAGCGTCGTCGGCTGCCCATCCCTGCTCGTCGACGGTCGCGTAATCGAGATACTCGACCGGAATCGTCTCTCCTCGAGGTGCCCTCACTGCGAATACCGGCACGCTCGCGAACCGGACGACACGTTCGGTCGTGCTTCCGAGAAGATATCGTCTGATCCCAGTCCGTCCGTGGGTGCCCATGACGAGACAGTCGACGTCGTGTTCGGCCGCGACCGCAAGAATAGCCTGGTCCACTCTGCCACTCGGTATCGAGACGTCTACCGACTCCAGCCCTGCCTCTCGAGTGCGATCCAGAACGTCGTCGACGGCCGTTACACCGACTGAAACGTCTGGGTCCGATACGTCGTACGTTGCCGACGATTCTCCGATGGGACTGCGGTCGCTCACGTGAACGACGTGGATCCGTGCACCGGTCTCGACTGCGAGTTCGATCGCGTCCTCGGCGGCAGCCATCGCACTGGCGCTCCCATCGGTCGGGATCAACACACGGTCGAAATCGGCCCCGACGTCGGTCCCTTCGTGGACGGTGACGACTGGAACGGGAGACTCCCGAAGAGTCTGTTCGGCGACGCTCCCGACGAGATACCGATCGAGTCCGCTTCGTCCGTGGGTGCCCATGACGAGACAGTCGACGTCGTTCGCCGTCGCGTACTCGAGAATTTCGCGATGGATCTCCTGTTCCGGTTCGAGTATAGCCCGTGTCACGTCGATGGCCCGTTCTGTTGCGATCTCGGCGATCGTCGCAACTGCTCGTTCGCCGGATTCGTCGTCGTTCTCACGTTCGCGTTCGAAGAATCCACCCTCTTCATCTTCCTCGACGTGAACGACGTGGAGGTCCGCATCGAATCGTTCAGCCAGTCTGCAGCCGTACTCACCGGCTGTCTCCGCGACGGGACTCCCATCTGTCGGAACGAGAACTGTGTCGAACATCACGCGCGTGACTTCCACAACTGTGCGTAAGAACTCACGGGGTGAATCGTTTCGACGTGTTCATCGAATTTTGGTCCCTCTGGGACCGACGGACCCCAATCCACGACACGACAATGGATTCAGCACCTCCCGTCTCTGGGTCTCCTCACCCGGGTGAACACCGGATCGCTCTGTCTCATCCTGCCCAGCACGCTACGATGACTCCGTTGGCTCGTCGTTCGCTTTCGCCGCATTCGACTCGAGATACGCTCCCCGAATCACGAGAACTGGATCGACCGTTCGTTTGGCGATCCGTTCGGCACGATCGCGAAAGATCAGGCGACGAATCGACGGACGACTCTCACCGGCGACGATCAGGTCGTGATCGCTCGCTGCCTCGAAAATGGCATCCGTCGGCGCTCCCGCGACGATCTCGATATCGATACGGTCGCGTTCGACCCCCTGTTCGACGAGCGTCGACGCTGCTGTCTCGAGCAACTCCCGTCCTCGTTCTCGACTCTCGTCGCTCGAGGCAACGTGAAAGAGTGTCACGTCGATCTCCGTCCCGGCGAGTACCGTCGCAACCAGTCGTGCGATATAATCGACGTTGGTGTCGCCACGAATGGCGACGAGGATTCGCTCGAGAATCGGTGCCGGATTCGGTATCAGGACGGCATCACAGTCCAGTTCGAGCGCGACGCGTTCGAACGTTTTGAACCGGTCGTGTGTGAACACGAGTCGAGTGGTGACTTCACAGCCGGCCGTTTCGAACATCGTCCGGAGTTCTTCGAGTTCTGCCTGAGCCTGTTGCTCGTGTTCTGCACGCGCCTGATCAGGCACAGTCTGGTCGGGAATTTCGTGATAGCCGAGGACGACGACCGGGATCGATGCGAACGTCTCGACGATCGTTTCGGGAACGCTCTGACCGCCGAGGACATCGACCGGAACGAGTACGCGATGATCGTGTGGTTCTCCCATTTGTGATCGGTTCGTGATAACCTACGGCCCCGAGTGCAATAGTGATACACCCTACTCGAGCCTCGAGTGAATCTGATTCGTGCTTTCCAGCGTGTGTTTCCGTCACATGTCGTCTGGATGAACGACTTCGAGTTCGGAATCGTCGCTGGGGTACGCGACGCAGGTCAGCACCCAGCCGTCTTCGATCTGATCATCGTCGAGGTATTCGTTACCGTCGTGACTGACCACCTCGTTGGCATCCCCGTCGTACTTCGCAGTGCACTCCCCACACCGACCTGCTTCACACGAGTATGGAATGTCTACACCGGCGTCGAGAGCCGGGTACAGCAGTGCTTCGTCTTCCGGGGCGTCGACTTCGATTCTCTCGTCTTGCTTGAGGAACGCGACGACGTGTGAGATCTCTTCTCCATCGCCATCCTCGTCGGTATCGTTCTCGTCGTCCAGACAGCCAGCGAGAACGACTGCCCCTGCACTTCCCATCGCGGCCAACAACCGGCGACGCTCGGTATCTGGAAACGTACGTGATTCAGTATCCATCGTGTCCGACCCGTCTAGTGATCGATCGGAGTCGAGGTTCGAATAATCACTCATACTATATTTTGGTCGACAAAACGAATAAAACCGGTACCTCCCGTCGGATCGTCGCGGTCGCCACTTCGTGAACTACCCCACCCTACTCGCTCGCCACGACTACCGTGGCTCGCTCGTTGAGGGTGGGGCTTCCCTGCTCGCGCATGGGACTTCCTGACTCGACGACGCGACTTGCACTCACTTCAAGTGGTTCAAAAGAACCACCGTTCGCGAGCACAGCGGTCGCAGTCTCCGCAGGCGTTACTTCGGCCAGTCCATTGCCTAGATACGCCGCTTTAAAGCACCCAAACGACTCCGTATCCGCGTCAGCCTCACCAGCGTTCACCAACTCGACGCCATCTTGCAAGACGTTCCAACTGGCGTTCTGGTCCCGGTCAACTTCCAGTCCACACGTCGGGCAGGAGTGTTCTCGAACCCAGATGGGCTTCCACACGCTCGTGTCACAGCCTGAACACTGAATCGTTGTGCCCCGCGCGTCGACCGGGACGACGTGGACGCCGTGTTTGTTCGCCGCGTGGGTGAGGATTTGCCGGAACTGCGCCCATGCGACGTCCTGCTTGTTCTTCGCGCTTTGCTCGCCTTCCAGCATTTCCTTCACGCTCAAATCCTCGACGACAATTAAGTCGTACTCGGAGACAAGGATGAGCGCGAGTTTGCGCTGATAGTCGAGCACTCGGCGGCGGATGCGGCATTTCACACGGGCGACTTTGACGCGTTGTTTCTCGTAGTTGTTCGAGCCTTCCTCTTTCCGAGCGAGTGTTCGTTGTTCGCGGGCTAATCGCTCGTGGTCTTTATCGAGATCGACGCGGCCGTACGCTACGCCGTCACTCGTATAGGCGAACTCTAGACGAGTTTGTGACGGGACCAAGTTATTGTCGAGCAAGGTAACGACATTGGCTAAGAATTTGCTATCATCGCCAAACATAGTGCGTTATATGGTTTATTTATAGGTGTCGGGTACATTCTCAACCACAAACCTTGGAACTGCGAGGTCATCTTCTAATAATCTACTAGCACAAGCACAAGCACAAGATTGCGAAACTACTCCTCGAGGGCGTCGATCGCGTCGTTCAACTCACCCGTCTCGATATCCGAATAGGCCGCTTTCGTCGTCTCGATGGACTTGTGACGAAGGGCCGTCTGTGCAGTCGTCGGATTCTCCCGGTACAGTTCGTCACCGAGAGCTCGCCGTGCACCGTGTGGTTTGAGATATTCCTCATCCTCTCCGAGCCCGATTTCCGCGTCCTCACAGAGTCGCTGCATCACTCGTCGAGCGCCAGCTGTCGATATCGACGGCGGCGGCACCTCGTATTCGCGAAGCAGTTCGTCGACGTCGTTATTCGAGAGGAGTGTCTCGATCGTCGACTCGGAGTGGTCGCCTTCGAGGCCCTCTCGAAACTGTGCGTACTTCGACGGGGCGTGATCACTCGGAAACACCGGCCATTCGTCCGTCGGCGGCTCGAGGACGTCCTGCCACCGTGAAAGTGCCACTCGAGGTCGCGACGGGAGCGGTGCGGCCTCGATGTTTCGAGATTTTCCGAGGACACGGAGCACGCCGTCCTCGAGGTTCACGTCGGACCATCGCAGCCCGTTCCTAGTCTCGTCACCGGAGACGGCGAATACCTCCGCACCACGGACGCCAGTCTTTCCGAGAACGTACACGATCGCGCGGTCGCGCATCCGTCGCTCGAGGATCTGTGACGGTACTCGTGGCGGCTCGAGCGCGGAATCGACGCGTCGATCGACGAACTGGAACAGCTGCTGGCGATCCGCCGGATCCCAGAACTGGCGCTCGCGTTCACCGCGATCCTCTGGAAGGTTCTCGGTCGCCTGATTCTTGCGAGCGGGATTCGTATCCAAGAGCCCTTCTCGAACACAGTAGCCGAGGAAGCCGGCAACGTAGTCGAAGTAGGTGTGCGCTGTCGACGCCGCGATATCGCCCGCCTCTTCGTCGTCGGCGAGACTCGAGGCATATCGACGACAATCGTAGACGTCGATCGATTCGACGACGTCGGTCCCGTTGTGCGTGAGGGAGGTCTCGAAGCGCTCGAGGACTGGACGCATGTTGTTGGCCGAGGTATCGGAAAGCGTGCGGAGGTAATCGCTTCGAACCGTTTCGAAGGCCATTCCCCTGGGAGTAGGCCGGTTCTGCGTGTGATCCATCGGTTGGGATGACCGTACAGCGGTGGGGATAGTAAATCCACTCATCATAACTGGCCTAATCCGAAGTGAATTTTGGAAATTGGATTTGGGTGTTTCAGGG
>JAOPKB010000009.1 GCA_025517485.1 Natronoglomus mannanivorans
GCTGTTGAGGTGGTGGATTCATCCCGTGAACGTTTCGTGTCGTTCGCAACTTAACACGCACCGCCTGCAACCACTAAATGTTATAACACTCCAAAACCCACCTACCTACTCATCCGATTGAGAATACGTCCTAACCGGGTCTATATCATGAGCCTTTGCTTCCGCTAACAACCCATCCCTCACAGTCTTGACCGACCTACCATCAAAATGAACAAACTTCGCCCCATGTGTATATGACACATTCTGCAACTCCTCAATCACAAGCTCCCGGAACCGCCGCTTCACATCCGGATTATCCAACGCCCTATGATAATCTAACTCCAACTGATACAACTCAACAAGAGCCTCATACTCCATAAACACCAGATCAGGCTCATAATCATCACTACCATTCTCCAACCGTTCTTGCACTCCACGCGACCGCAACGCAAACCTATCCGAGTTGAAATTCTGCGAAACCAAAACAAGCGCATCAGGCTGTTCCCGCCCCGTTTTTGACCTCAAAGCATTCGCACTCTGACCATTCGTCATATACCGTGAAACCTGGTCCTCCCCACTCGTCCCTAACGGATATCCATCATCCGAATGAGACAGCTTCGGGTCCACCTTAGCTGCATACGCCTTCCGAGAACCAGGTCGAGGCACCACCAAGAGCGCATCAGCTTCCCTCTTTGTATGCCGCCCCCACCTCTCAGTCTGCACAAACAATCCCTTGAGCAAATAGAATACGTGCTTCTCGAAATAATCCGGCATATCTGGATTATAGTACTCCTCCAACTCACTCGTATCCCCACTGTACCCGTGTTCAGACACAAGCCTCAGATAATCTTCTGCTACATCGAATGCCTCGTTAGCCTTGCTGAACGTTCGCACTTGCATGCCCATCACCGCATCGTGAATCGACTTCCCGACCAACTTTTCAGGGTTCTCAGTAGTTAGTAACTCATAGAGAGAAATGCGCCCAAACCCTTCGTAATCATCAACCGCAGACTCACCATACGTCACATACACACACTTCAGCAGATAGTTGTTGATCTGCCTCGGTTGAATCTGATTCCCCTGCGGAACGAAAAACACCTCATGCCGAGTAGAATCCGGACTCCCCCGCTCTTCAAACGCAGTTGATGTAAAATCCGACCGGACAATATCACGTGAATTCATCTCCCTCTGTTCGACGCTCCACCTCGAAATCTCAAAGTCCGAAAGAACCGGCTCCCTCTCTTCCAGAACTGCATTCACATGATATGCAACCCGACTCTCATTTATCGAAATATCAACCTGCTCAAACGAGTCAGAAAAATCAGTCGAACCACACCGGCTACACACCTCCAGAGAATCTGAAACAGCCTCCCGACACTCAAAGCAGAGCTTCTGCGTCTGATACGTCGCGTCAGTAAACTCCTCAGCGTACCGCCTCAAATCTTCATCCAGCTCATCGAAATAGCGATCATACGCGCCACCATCACCCGACAAAACACGATTGAACAGATGCCGCTGATTTTGCGACCCGTATTCATACTCCACCCCAAAACTGACGCCAGTTTCTTGTTTGAATCGATTCTTGAACCGCTCTCGCTCTCGCTGCAGTTTCTCAGGAGCTACCAACTCAAACCGGAACCCCTCATCAGCATGATTCAGCTTAACCCGATACTTTCCACCAAACCGCGTATCCCTCAAATAGATCTTCTGTATCGCCGATACACCCTCGGTTGAGATTATGTTCACCTCACTAAGAACTCCTAAGTCCTCCACAATACTCCGTTCATGTTTGACTCTAATTCGTGACCGCTCGGGTAACTCAGAGTCGTTGAATTTCACACCAATAACCTCAAAATCACTATCAGTATTCGAGAGGAACCCCTGAATATTCGGAGATATTTCCACAGCCTCAGACTCTGGCTCCACTTCTACGATCTCCTCAGTATCCCGCAAATCACGAGTTGTTGATTTCAGCCTCGCAGAGGACGCGCGAACCATAATAGAATCCTCGTCTTTCTTCACCACGACTGGTTCAGTCTCATCTGAACGAACACCAATCACTTCGCCCTCCTCCTTCTTCCGACGTATCTGACGTGTCGTTGGCCAAATGACTCCGAATGTCTCATTCACATCTTGGTAATCTGTATCCTCGTCTAGCTTATCCACCAAATCATCTACTGTCCCATCTACATGTTCAAACTCCACCCCCTCGCTCCAGTTCTTCATCCAGAGGGACTCCACATAAATAGAAAATATGATACCTTCAGCGTCTCCGCTCTCCTTGACTTCTCTCTTGAAATCTTTCACCGAATCATACTTATTCGAGACTACTTTCCGCTTCCCTCGAAGAAATCTACCTAGTAACTTCTCAGGCAGAGAGGAAGCATTCTCGCCAGCCTCCTCTAGAGCTTCAGGATAGTCTACACTGATTTTCAGCCAAAACTCTTCATCATGAAAAACAGGATTCACAGGTGGATTACTTCCCATATTGGCTATTAACACGGTTGATGTTGCTAACAAACATAAAAGTTAGCTGCCAATGAATTACCGACTAAGGAACAACCCGTTTAGCTTGCGAGGTTCGAAGACGAGTACGACGTTATCATCGGTCGGACCGATCTCCACGTCGATTGGCGTATACCAGGTATAATCGATACCCTTCCGTCCGGAATCGACAACTAGAACGAAATTATCGCAACTCGAGCGAAGCGTGTAGACGGTAAACGTCCCATCGTCTGCGACTGGCCCGACAGTCGGGAGATCGCTCATCGCGACAATATACTTTACGTCCTCGAGCGGTTGTCCGTCAGTATCAACGGCGATCCCGTCGAGCGTGCGGAAATACGACCCAGAGGTGAGTGTGGAGTTTTCGATACCACCACCGAACGGATGGCGCATCGTCGGAGATCAGGACACAGCGATCCCTGCTCAAGCGCATCAACGTCAACTACTCTCTGCAGTTGGTACTCATCACGCCTGAAACCCTCCTCTTTGAGCACCTCAACGATCACGAGTAGAAGATCTCGATCATAAGATGTCGAACTGTCCCTCATTCTCACTCCATCACTCCGTCGACGATGTCGATAATCTCTTCCGCCGTCGAACTGATCCGCTCGAGTCGATCGAGGATCGCCTCTGTCCCCTCACCATGCCACGATGCGAGGTAGAATGCCGAGCCGCTTGTATCCAGCCCGAAGTACCGACCGACGATGTAGCCGACTGCTTCCGCCTCGAGTTCACGTTTCGAGCGTTCAGCCTCGTCGTCGATGCCACCGTGCAAGAGTGCGTGAGCGTACTCGTGGACGAGCGTCACCGCGAGGTCAGCTCGGTTCTCACGATTGCGAACCTCGACCAGTGGTCGCTGGTCAGAACGACGGTACTCACAGACACCCTTAGCATTACCGTGAGACCACTCCGCTGGAGCAACGACCGATACCTCGACCTCAAGTGAGCTGGCCGCCTCGAGGAGCGCTGGCACCAGCTCATCGGCTTCCCCAGTTGCCTCGGTCTCGAGTTCGGGGAGTGGCTCTCCGTCTGTCTGCGAGATATCGAACACTGGTGCCGGGCGAAAACCGACGAGTCCCCTCTCCCACTCCTCAACTGGCGTTTTATCGTATCCACAGTCGCTTCGGTCGTGGTACGACGGCGAGTTCCTACACTCGGGACATTGCTTCGCAATGATCGGCGCCCAGATCCAGATCGCCGTCTCGCCCTCTTTCACGTGCCGGTCGAATTCCTGTAGCCACGTCCGATAGCCGGCGACACGTGTCGCATGCGGACACTGGCGAGTGATCAGGAGCGTGTTTCGATGTGAGTAGTCGTGGAAGTGACTCTGGATGTCGAGCCACTCCTGAAACTGTTCGCTCGAGACGGCGTCGTTGACCTCGTCAACGAGGTCTTCGGCCCACGTTTCGATCGTGCTGTGCATCTCGTCGTGCCGGGTGTCCGAATCGTCGAACGATTCCCGGGAGCAACTGCTCGTAGTCATTGGCTGAAGCGGGCTTCCTGTTGGGAAGCCCCCTCCGGCCCTCTCGAGGGGGTGATAAACAACACCGATCAAGAGAAGTTACCCCACGAGGCTGAGAGAGTTCAATTTGTGGAGTAACTTGGAAGTCCATGCTTCAGCGACTCCAGAGACCCAGCACCAGATGAGATGATTCAGGGTCGAGTCTTGGTCCCCTTGGGAGCGGATCAGCGAAAACGGTGGTACTCGAGTTCGCCAACAGCAAACCAGAAGTTCAGCTACGCAGAAACGTCCCTTCCGCGTGTCCCCAAGGGGACTGAGCGTAAAATTACACCGCCCCCGTCCTGCCTCCGCACAGCAGATCTCCAGTTGAAGCACATAAAACAGAGGTTCGTCTGAAACTTTGTTTGATCCGTTAAGAGTCTTCCTTAGTGCCTATACCTCATATGAGATAGTCACTACATGAAATACCCCCTCCTGTTTTATAGATTATCTTCAAAGGAGTGAATATGGCTGAAGTTTTAGTCTTCACAATCTTTGCTGCAATGATTGCAGTTTATTCCGCATTACCGGAACATAAGCAAGTTAGAGTTCGATACTCCATTGATCAGTGGTCAATATTCCTTGTTTCCTTTGTATTTTTCCTCATATCACTACTATATCTTTCAAAGAGATATATTTCTGAATCAGAACTATATACTGAAATGGCAATACTAGGACGCCAAATACCTAGTTTATTTGCCATTGATGCTTTGCAAATCACATTAGCATTCACATCGGTTCTTGGTTTTTATTTAATTTTCATATCTGAACCCGCGAGGATAAGGGACGGAGACGCATTTATTGATGAATTGAGACGTCTAACCCATAATAGAGAGTATTCAGATCTATCATTGCTAATCGAGGATAATTATAACACTATATTCCACCATAATGATGATGCCCGTATTGAAGTACTCCGCCGTGTCAATTCATCTGATAATGATTCATTAGTCAGGATCTGGCGTTATGACCTACAATATTCTGACAAAAAGAGGGGTCTACCCTCTATTAATATATTAGATACAGATTATGAAGAATTCCTGAACCCAGCTCTAGACGGGTTGATTGACCCTGACCATTCTGACTTGATAAAATACGAACGCAGTCTATTAGACACTGAATTAGAGTTACTTCTGGGAACACAATACGAGGAATTATTTGAGGACGACGTAGCCTCAATATTAGAGGAAGCAGGTTCTCCAGCAATAGATTTTGATAGCCTTACAACCGAAGAATTAGAGGAATTAATGAATTTGGATAGTAATGACGAATACCCAGTCAATCAATCAATAGACCCCAGGAAACCAACGAACCTTGAGATCTATGATATACTCATGTGTTTAATATATTCCATTATAATAGATATTACCAATATTGAAAAGGAACAAATTAGACGTATTAGCACAGAAGTGGAGATTATCTTACTAAACGAGACTCATTGTGGCCCAATTGCAATGAATAATCCAGATTTGGGAGTTAATCTGATTCCTGACGAGATTGAGGATTTTGACAAAAGTGAATTCGTAGATATTTATATCCGCTCATTACACAGCGATATAAACAGTACATTGTACCAAGAAATAAAGAATAACCGCTTTGGAGAAGGCAAACGGTATAGAATTGAAGAAGAGAACCGATTATTATCTGCTTTATTTTCTGACTGTAATGTTGCAAAAGATGTCGCAGTTTACAATCCAATTGCAGATAGCGTAAAAGAGAATATTCAGAGACAGCGCCGAAAAGACCATGATGAATATAACAATCATCAAGGTATGTTTAAATATGGCCATGATGAATCAAGGTTCCGTGACCCAATTTTTGTAGGAATCCGTTTCTTTGACATAATGGTGACTGAATCGCTCTATCAACATATTGAATGGCATATGTGGTTATATTATTTGTCTACATTCAGTAAGAGAATATGCTCTAATTTCAAGATCATAGATGAGTCAAAACGGAACCATGAGTTCCCTAATGATTATGCATATCTTCTAAAAGAAATAAGCAGTATACTAGTCAAATGGATTCGACTATCTCATAGAGAAACTAGCGAGGTGAGAATTGGACTTGAAAATGTCGCTCCAAATCATGAAAATGGCGACATCATAAAAAGCAGCATTCGCTGCCTTGTAGAATTCCATAAGCAGATATTAACTTGTGATGACATTCCGGGTTCCTTCAAACGAGATATAAGCTATCAGGTATTCAAGTTGCACTTTGATTTGTACTTCTCTCATGAAACTATCGCAAATCAGTATTCAGAAGTAATTGTTCTATGTATGCTTGAGAGATGTGAAGAGTACTCCAGGGACTCAGATCAATACAGGAACCTAATAATGAACCACTTGCATACAATCGATTCAATCGATCTCTTACCCATTAATGAATCGAGTGAATCTATTGATGAACTGTCTCAAAGATTTCGCCTTGATGATTATAGATAGATTTTCCTTTCGAAGTCTTGAGTGATTTGGGTCATTATCGTAGCATGGTATTTCGAATCTCTTCCCCCAAGGGGTTGCACGTCTCGAGAATCGGTTTCCCGAATATGAACACGAACGCGAGTCGGCCGTGTTCATATTCCGGTCGTCGCGATGGGCATGGGCGGGACGACCGCCCCGATCGACACCCACCCGGACACCCCCTTTATAACGGAACACCGCTCGAGTAACCGGAGAATTCTAGGATATCCGGCTCGTGTTCACGAGCATGGCTCGCAACCAGACACCAGGCTCGGTTCGAATCCGAACGGACGACGGGAACGAATGGAGATACGACGCGATCGAGAAGGCCGCGAACTTCTATGACTGTAATCGATCGAGCGCCGTCGCGTTCGCTTGCGAAGACGTCGACCAGCTGGTCAACGCCGCTCGCCGTGTCCTCGAGCGTACGACCTGACTCGGAAGCAACGTCGAGAGATCGCCGAGATACTCTCGACTCGAGCCGTTTCCTTCGACCTCGAGACGTCACTCACCGTGACGAGAAAAGGTGACGAATAGCTTCAGTGGTGAAATTAAACCACAGCGGGGATTCCGTGGACTCTCACTGTATTCTAATACACATCCAACATTCGAATCAAAGGATGATGGCCGGTAGAAATTTAACATACTGATTCTCAACAGCAACTATGCGTGGGGTTAACAAGGAATGGTACGAGGAGGAAACGGAAAAACTCATCTCAGAGTTTCTACGACGTGATGCCATCTCTTCTGAAGTCAAAAAACAAGTAGAAGAATTGCGATCGAATGGGGATACGATGCAAGCGCTCGTGATTATTCTCGAAGACCGCAAATAGATTGAACTGAGCCTGATATCGATCGATAGACTCGCCGCTTTCGAATCGAGGGAGCCTCGAGGAAATGCCTGGGAGAGGAACAGCCAGTGTGATCTGGGTGTCAATCGGATATGGTGGGTGGTGGGTCGGCCTCTCCCGTTTGGGAGTCAGAACGTTGGACAAATATACTTGTCGGCCAGCCAATAACACCAATAGCGGATGATAATCTCGAGAAACGAGAATTAAAACACGTCGCCGATTGCTATTTTCGCCTGTTGAGTCCCACGGTGATCCCCGCCACCGTGCCATCGGAGGAGCGGGAGATTCGAGGCTTTGACCATCCGATCCTTTAGCACCGTACAACCCGATCGACCGTGCGGACGGTAGACGAAACAGTACCAGCCGTCAGCCCAGCGAAGGCGATCGTGGTACTCGCGATAGATCTTGAAGTTCCCCGGCTGGCCATCGGCGTGTTCGACCATCGTACTCTTGATCTCGACGGGCGTTCCGTTCTGAAAGCGTGCATCGTGCCACGACGCTCGCTCGAGGACGAACCGACGCTTCCTCACAATTTGTTCCTCGCAGAGCGTGCTGAAGTGGTTCGTACGTTTCGAACGACTCACACAAATCACGCACCTCGTACCACTGTATGCTCTCAGTGTTTCACGGAAGCAATCAGATTGGCCACGTGAGTAGTCCCAGTATTAGGCCACCCTTGTGCGAACTCCCTGGCTCGAGGCGAAAGCCCGACCGCGCAACGGCCCGTGGCCGTGAGCAGTCCGGACCGTGGAGGTGGTGGGAGGTGGCGGTGACCGCAACACACCAATAAAAAGAGGGCTTCGCTCAGTCGTCTTCCCGCCACGTGCACCCACAGGTGCCGTGATGGATCCGGGTTTCCGCCTCGTCAGCCGACCGCAGTTGCTTCAGTTCAGTCCGCGTTTCGACCGTCTCTCCACACTTCGGGCAGTCCACCGTCGAACCAACTAGGTCACCACCCGTCGATTCGGCCACGATCGGTCCTCGCTCGCGCTGATGGTAGGTGATCACGAGCGTCGGTGTCTCGAGCTCGGCCATCGATTCGACGGCTCGCCCTTCCGCCTCGGTCTCCTCGAGGATCTTCTCCACGTGGTGCGAGATCAACTCCGCCCGCGTCGCGGGTAACTCGTCCACCCGCTCGTCGATCGTCGCCAACCGATCCGGCGCGACTGCCTCAAGCCACGCTTCCAGCGACTTCTCGCCACCCGTCTCTACGATCCGCGTCGCCGGCCGCAACGACCCATCCGGCTCGAAGATCCCCTCGAGCGAGCCGTCGACGCTGACTGCCTGTTGGTTCCGAGCGATGCCACTGATCGATCTGCTATCGTCGATAGACATGATAGGATCCTCCCTCACGCCAGTCCGGACAGCCGCCGCCCGACCCGACGCAAGTTCACCCGGCAGTTTCGAGGCGCTCCCCTTGATGTCGGTCGTCTCGACGATCCCCCGAAAGGCAGCGGAACCTCGTCATCAGACGAGGAGTCCGCTGGCTGGCGCGGGGTGAGACGAGATGCCTCGCAGTTCAGCGGCATACCGCGCCCTCGGCGCGGGCAAACGCTGTACCGACCACTTCAAGGGGAGCGACTCTGGTCTCGATCAAACGGACACGTTTGTGGGAAACCCCGTGGGCGGCGCAGGGTTCGACGTCCGTCAGCGAGGAGCGCCAGCGCGGCGACTCGACGAGTCGGCGGGCTGGGGCCCGCAGTCACGGCCGTCGAACGGCGAGCCGTCTCCGCAGAGCGGGACGGAGTGGGCACGCCTGCCGGCTGGGAGACGGGACCCGCGCGGGCGGTTCGCGCGGGAAGTCGCTCCCGCCGGCAGGTTGTGCCACGAAGTCACGCGCAAGAGAGACGACTGGAGGGAGGTGGGAAGACGTCGTCTCCCGTAGGTCCGTGCGCTCGCTTGCGAGCGCGTCGGACTCTGGGCTTCGATGTCGCGCCCGGAATCGCCAGCGAAGCGGTCTGGACGGCGGGAGGCCCGCCGCGAACGCAACAACGTCCGTGAGCAACCGGCCTCGCGTCGTCCAGGCCGGTGAGCAAGACTCCCGACAGGCAGATTTGTTTAATCTGCCTACGCGCGACACTCGAAGGAAACGGGAGGACTGCGGATGCTCGGGTTGCAGCCTACATCGGAGGCAGTTCCTTCTGCTTAGTATTGAACGTAAACCGAGAGCGGTGATCAGTCTGGGGTGGTTGAATAAAAGGAGGAGAGTGGCTCTCTCGAGTGAGATCCCGGAAACACCGTGTCACCAGAAAACGCTCGATACGGAGGCTGGATGCAGCACCGAGAGAGATTCTGGAATACATTAATAATACGAGTGATCTATGAGAGTGTTATGGTAGAGACCGTTGGAGAAAGCAAAGTCGGACAGATCGAGTGTATAGTCTGTGGTGAATTTTATTGGTATCCCGGAACTCCACACCACGAAACGCACTCGGTAGGGCTCCCGCAGGATTACTATCAGTACAAAGAGTACGTTGGAGAACAATTCGGTCTCAGCGAAAATCATGAGTTATTGACTGACGACACGGTAATCAACCCGAACAAGTGGTTTGATGTACGGGACGACTATCCAGAGGTAGAGATTGGACTGAAAATTAGATGAGGAATTCCTCATCTACGTAGGCACCGATGACCGATACACACTCCGAACTGAGCAACAGTTCCCAACATTCATATCTCGAGCAGTTCGTCCCGTCGACTTCGAAGCGTGGTCGGCGAGACACCTGCCACAGTAGCGATCTCTCGCTGCGAAAGACACAGGCCACATCGTTCAGTTGCCAGATACAGACAGCCAGCCGCAACCCCACTTGGCTGACGTCCAACCGTAATTCCCGCCTCAGTCGCCGCCTGTGCAAGCTCGAGTGCTCGTCGACGAACGCGTTCAGAGACCTCGAGTTCAGTCGCCAGTTTCGAAATCCGATCGATCGCCGACACTGGCTGTGCCGGTAACTCGAGTTCGCAGTTCATGGTGTTGTACGCGTTAGTGAGTCGTCCTAGATCACAACGAGCACGTGCTGCAACCTCCGTTCGTGACCGTCCCAGCCCTGTACACCGGCACGCTGCGTAGACGCTGGCTGCCGCCACCGCCTCGAGTGATCGACCGATACATAGCGATTCAGCATGGGCTCGCCGGAACAGCACACAGGCCTGGTCGCGAAGACTCTCGCCAAATCCGAGACTACTCGAGAGTCGTCTGACTTCGCCAAGTCCGTAGCCGAGATTTCGTTCGGCCTTCGATTGCCACCGAGCACGGGACTGTTCGCGACGGAGTCGATTCAGTTGCCGGCGCTTCCGACTCGAGAGTGAGTTTCCATTCCCGTCTTGATACCGACCGATCTCGGTCGAGAGTCCACGATCGTGGCGTGTCGGCGTCAATGGTGCACCAGTTCGTTTCTCGGTCTGCTCGTCGTATCGATTCCAGTTAGGACCACGATCAAGCTGGGTGTCCTCGAGGACGAGGCCACACTTCTCGCAGATCGTTTCACCAGTCGCTGTTCGAACACTGCCGTCGCAGTCCGGGCACTCGGTTGTCGTCTGTACGTCTTCGTCGAACGTCGTCGTGTAGATCTCTCTCGTTGCCATCGTTCACTCCACAGGGCACACCGGAGCAGCCCCTTCACCCAGTAAGGGGCGAGAAACACCACCGCTCGAGAGTTCTGGTTACAATCACTCTCGAGAACAACTGCAAGCCCACGAGTCGTCGACACACTGTACGACATCACAAACCAATACTGGCAAGCAACGAAACAACTGACGACAGTAGGTACAACACCCTTCTCGAGTATCCGAGACAGAGCTCAGCCCGCTACCGATGGTAGCTATTTCCAATAGGTATATGTTCCTACAGAAGTAACATTCAGCTGGAAGTCACCGATCCAAAACGGACGCAGGGGGCATGCGCTGAAATGTCCCGGGTGTTGGAGCACCCGAGACGTGGCTTCCAAGCGAGCAGCTTGAAGCCATGTTTGCATTGATTCTCTCGAGACATAAACGTCTCGCACGACTGGCGTATCGTTCACGACCGAGATCCATCGCTCAACAGAACCGATTACAGACGGTCCGGAGGCACAAATGAGTGAGGGTTCCGACCTCGAGGTGTCCTACGAGACACCGAATCATACGTGTCCGAACTGCGGCGAGCCGGTCTTTCAGGTGACCGTTCGAGGACCAAGTGATCGTGTCTTCGGTCCCTGTGGCTGTCGAATTCCAAACGTGGACCGCTAGGCGACACCGCCTGCGTGAATAGTCTCACTCGAAACCACCACCACCTTTCTCGGGCAGTCCAACAGCTGGCACGGAGAAGACGGGTTAGTGTTAAGCACGTTCATGCCGAATACTGGCCTAGAGCTGCGATGTCTAATCTCACCGATCCACGGCCGCCACTCCCCGAGTGGATTCTCGAAGCCTACGATATTCTCGTAACTCACGCGACCGACGTCGAGGACGATTGCAACACACAGGCGATCACTCGAGACAACGCAGTCGACATCCTTCTCACGACTGACGACCTCACCCTCGAGCCTGAAGACACAGACTACGTCCTGAAGAGACTCCTCGAGCGCGGCTATTTCTATGAAGTCGACGACGAGCTCCGTGTGACGGAGCCGACGGATTAGTCCATTTTCTTGGAGAAATGTCGCTCGAGTTCGATGTGATTCAAGGGAGGTCAACTAGGGACGGGAGTGATCAGTATGAACATCCACAGCTAGATATGGTCAGCTGTCCTCAGTCAGTTCGAGAAACGAGTCGCACCCACACTGACAGAACGAAATGTTGCTCACCCGTGTGAGTTCCCCATCAGGAAGACGCAAGGCTGGATAGAGTGCCCCACAGTCAGAACAGATCGCGGATACCTTCTCTGTCCCACGCTGTTCACACATCTCGGATAGTTTAAAGAAGCACGAGATGTGAGATAGCCCTTCTGGTGATTCACGCAGTCTGAGTCGATCGGTACTCTGCGTCTGTGATACTGAGCACGCACTCGAGAGAGATGACTGCCAGCTGTGAACGAGAGACGGTGGGGATTAACCGGACTAGCGTCGATTCGACGGTCGAGTTCGTGACGTTCTATTCGTCTTCGTCATCATCACCGCCACTCTTACTGAGACTCGACATCCGAGCACGACTGTTCCCATCGTCGTCCTCTATTGCAGCGTCCGTGTCCGCAAGTCGGACGGTCTCCTTCTGTTCGCTACTCATGCATTACTCATTGTGTGGGAGCGTCAAATAACCTTCGCGAGTGAAATGCACTGAGAGTCCCCCCGTTACGAGTGAAACGACTATTGTGACAACGATCTCTCCCCAGAACGGGATCGAGATCACTAATAACGCGAGTCCAAGGCTTACACCAAGGATCCCATACATCAGTGCCAACAGGCAATTTCGGAACCGTCTCGAGTTTGTGCGAACGACGTGACGATTTTGTTCGATCGCAGTCGCGTACCCGCGAAGGAGATGAGACCGATAATCCTCAACTTCAACATGGTGTTCAGCTAGCACACGACCCAGATCCTCTGAGGGACCGTGGAGGAACCGACTGCTCAGATATGTGTAGACTGAGAATCCCAGCGAGAACAACAGTGAACAGAGACCAATTGCTAACCACAAAATTGCAAGCCCGGACTCTCGAGAGAGGGTGATCCCATCGACATCGAGAATCAATGTGAGTACTGTGAGAAGGACGCCGAGTAATAGCGCAACTACTCGCATCGTCGTTGCGGCCTTGTCATCGATCCCATTTAGCGTCTCCACCTGCGTCTGTACCATCCGTTCATAGCGGTCTATGAGATCTGATTCCGGCTCAAAATCAGTCTCGATGGGAGGAGGGACGTTCTCTTCCGTTCCATTTTCCTTCTCAGCCATTTCTGATTCAGTATGGGTGATCTTACAAGAGTTCGTCGACGTACTGGTCTTCCCACTCACGTCGAGCTTCGATCTCGCGGCGACCACGCCGGGTCACCGAGTAGACGTTCGTCCGCCGATCGGCCTCGCCCTTCTCGAGGAGGCCCTTGTCGACGAGCGTATCCAGATTCGGATAGAGCCGTCCGTGGTGAATCTCAGATTCGTAGTAGTCGTCGAGTTCGTCTTTAATCGCGAGGCCGTGAGGTTCGTCCAGGCCTACTGAGACGTACAGGAGATCGCGCTGGAAGCCAGTCAAGTCGTACATATCAGATATCGGTTCTGAAATGACTTAAACACGATGATGACAAATTCTCTCTCTGATAAATCATAGCGTCTGTAGATACACGATTCTCATAGAGATATGTTTTGCACCTATCGGGCATTTCCAATAGATATCTTGTTGTTTTGACAAGCCTTTTATGTCAAATCGTGATTGGACGGACAATGACAGAGACAACCGACAAACCGAGAACCATAGCGCCCCTTTCCATGATTCCGTACGGAGCACTGGTTATCCCTTCACAGTGTTTATATTATATAGTATAGAGCTATAATCCCTGCCAATGATATAAAGGTCAAAAGGATAACTAACAAGATAGGGCAATATTCAAAATAATGTCGGGGTGTTATATCTTCAAATAAGTCGATATTGACCTCATCTGGTTTGACTGATTCTTTTCGAATCTCAGGGAAGGTGATTTCAGTATCATCGGCTGAAGGAGATGCACCCAAGGAGCGGGGCCAGAAGTCAGCCTCTGAAATTTTGAAGTGATTCCTGAGCTTATATAGAAGCCAGAGTGATGGAATCGCTGAAGATATTAATGTTAATTTTATTGCCCCAACGTTTTCAATTGATGTCGTCTGTATATCTAAACTACTAAGGAATGCCGTAAGTCCAGCGGGATTCCATTCAGTTATTACAATTAGGCTATAAAAAATGATAATAGCCCAAATGAAAACCATAATGTGGTAGATCTTACTTGTTGTGTGTTTTGCGTTCTCTAAGGATTTATAAGCAGTTCTGAGATGAATTTCGTGTTGATCCTCAATCTTATCAAGATCAAAAACCCGCGTGCCCACGTGACTACGAATCTCTGAAAGATAAACAATAAAATCACCAGTACGATTCTCCATTACTGCCTGAGTTTCCTCAATCTCGTTTTGTATTACAGGGAAATAAAAAATGAGAATTCCTGCGATCGCTGAGATACTAAATGGGGCAAGGATAGAGAGATCAGAATAACGAAGAATCAAAACAAAATTAGTCACAATAGCTGCTAGAAGTGTGATGATTATTTTTTGGAGGTCGGAGGTTAGCGATTGAGAGGCTTCTGAAAGCGAGGTTGCAACAGTTCTTGTTAGTTCGAACGCTTCCTCGATCGTGTTTTGGAGTTGATCCAACTCTTTTTTTGCATTTTCTTCTCTGAGAAAGCCATAATAGTGATTGATCTCACGATGCTTTTTAGGGATTTCAGTAAAGGACGAACAATGAGTAGCAACTGATCGATGCCAATGAGTAAGAGAAGACGGCCCATCTGGGTGAAGCACTTCCTCCAATAATTCGTATAGTTCTGGAAAATTGTTTTCTTCCATTGTATCGGTGCCTAAGTCACCGAGATTGAGTTGGCTGGCTGCATGGTGACGGTCTGTCTTAGTCTCTGCTTCAAAGTGGTTTCCATCAATAGAGTGACTAGTAGCTAAACAGGATATTGCTGCCGAAATAAAAATAGGTCTATATATCTCACGCAGAATAGGGTTATCAAATACAAGTGGTGAAATTGTAGGTGGATTGAAATCTGTCTCATCGAATATCTCAGTTAACACCTCATGTTCATTTCGATAATTTGCCTGGCAATCAGTGGGAGAGTGGACGGCACTATTATTCAATAACGACTGTACAGATATGAAACCCATATATTCACTTTCAATAATGCCACAATCATCTAAGAAACAATGATAGGGCGTGATGGTACTGTTGAATTGAGAGTTGATTATACTTTCAGCATTATTCTTGTCAATCCACTGGTTGAGGGTTTTCTTACTAGTCCAAAACTGTGGGGAGGAGCCACCCGATTCTAGGTTGTTTTCATCAAACAAATCTCCAATAATATTTGTCTTTTTCACTACTATAGAGAACAGTAACTCATTCTCGTTAGAAATGTCAAATGCTTCATATATCAAATCGACACCGTCTTGGTAATTTCCTTCTGAAAAGCAGTCAGAGATTCGGCCTGCCCAATCAGAACTACTTTGCTCATTATCGGAGAGCAGCATATCTATCCCCTCACGCTTAAAGTATACTCCATTCTGAAAATATAGGAGAGAAGTATCTGTTTCATAGTTCGATGGGGCAGGAATACTGAGTTTAAAGTTTCTAAACCACCCTGATTTGTCAGCTACCCTTTCTGTTATGGACTTGAAATCGACTCTGTCTAAATTATGTATTGGTTGATCTGTAATTGAGATGTTATTGAGACTCCATTTTCCTTCCTCTAAATACGCTTCCTGTAGATCGATTAGAAATGATATATTATTCATCATTTAATATATTGTTTATATCTTCATACTCCGAAAGTTCTGGGAAAACAGGTATGTCAACAGTCACATCTGCATCCTCTTCATCAGTTGCTGACTGACGATAAGTCCCTTTTCCAACAGGCCGAAATGATGGTTTTTGGCCTCTTATGACAGTGAATATTTCACCAGTATCGTCATTTTCGTAGAATTTAATTGGATCACGTTCAAGAACTTGACCCACAGTAAGTCCTTGTATCTTGAAATTTCCAATTTTTACGACTATACCACTATCCCAATATTGGTCAATATCATCTGATAATTCATCGTAGTCTATATCAGCTAGGGAATCGATTTCTGCAAATGGATCTTCTACATCCTCATCGTCAATATCATCATCCTTCATCTGTTTCAAAATCTCTACGCGTTGTTCTGCTAATATCTCATCTTTATGATCGACACCCTGTAAATCGAGAAATTCATACCAGTATTGAGCCTGACCATTTCTCTGATAAAGATATGAAACTCCAAGTGTCTCTGCATCTGAGTCAGCCTCATCTTCATCAGAATCCTCTTCCTCATTAGTTTCTTTTTCAGAACTATCCTTGGTATTAGATTCGGAGTCATTCGCTAGTTCCTGATAAGGGTACAATATAGACTTTTTTAACGTATCATCAAACGCATCCTGTAGATTGGAGAATAGTTCCTCGGTCTTTTCATCGTCATCCTCTTCAGCATCTTCTCCAGGAATGAAGACATCCTCTCTAAGAGGTAGTTGAACAATCATAAGTCGGTTCTCAGATTCAAACCGGTCACTTTCCCATGAATATTCAACGAATAGTAGAAAGCAATCAACACTATTAGCAGCTTTTTCATATTTATTTATCAAAGGGTCTGCCTGATCAGCAAAGTCCTCATTCAGGTTGTCCTCTTCATTCAAGGAGTCTTCCCCTGCTTCGTCGGTCTCAGTTTCGTCCCCACTTTCAGAAGTTTTCGAAGTAGATTCTTCATTATTCAGGTGAAAAGTAGAAAGTTTGTTAAGAGTAGATTGTGTTTCTAGCTCCTCAAAATCGTGTTTTCGGGCATTCTTAATTGAGGAGTCCATATACTGCTTTTTTTCTAATTTCCCCATGAATCCCCGGACAATATTTTTCGTATTTTCATACTCATCTAATTCATCAGCTGATATTTCTTCATACAGTTCCCACCAAGGATCGTCGGCTTGTGGATGACACTGGTAAATACAAACGTGTTTGACTTTGTCCTTTTGCTGTTCAGTCATTCTTCATGATATTTTGAATCAGCTTATCATAAAAGTAGTGTTTATAATTTGATTAGACAACGGAAGCACCGACAACGAGGACGCGTATCGAGAACTAGACGACGGGCTGTGGGAGTGCCTCAGATGTGTGATCTCCGAGATTACCTGATCAACTGCACGGACATAATGTGGCTTGACAATCTATTGCGGCAGAAAGCCACCCTTGATGAAAATTACTCAACAGAGCTTCGTTCCAGAGATCAGCTTCCTGGCACTCGGTATGGCGATCGCCGATGAGTATAGATTATCGCCAAGTGATGCTGTCCGACAGCTCGAATTATTCGGATCACAGAAATCGATATCCAGCGACTGGCAGTCGATAGCCAACCAAAATCACTACTATCAACTGGCAACACGATTTTTCAAAATTCAGTTCCAATGAGAAGCAATCCAATTCATTTGCTGAAACTCTGTCTATTAGTAGATTTTTGATGCTAACTGACCAAACGGATACAGTAAATTCTCAGAGAACTCGATTGAACCCTGCACGACAGAGTGGGAGCGCGATTCAGAGGATACACCGGTGTTTGCGGTCGTCTCGGCAGTTACAGAGGCAAGCGGAGCCGATCCCCTCAAGCTCCCGCCGCTCGGTAGAGCAATCAATCCTGATGCGCTAAACGAACTATTCACGGGGCGATCTGAATCTACCGTCGCAAAGCTCACGTTCCAGTGTGCAGGCTACGATGTCACAGTTCGTGGAAACGGTGAGGTGCAAGCTCGCACCACACAGGACAACTAATCAGCCTTTCCACGGATATCTTCGCACTATGATTCTCCCTACAACAAGTCACAGTCATCGTTCTCGAGCAGAGGCACATTCAGGTGAAGGTTACCCCACAGGGCTGTGTTTTCCAAATTGGTCTTTTCAGCCAGCAATGAGACAATCACGAGGGAGCAATCGTCTGCACCGTAGTTTCAGCCTCATTCGGGATAAACGCTGTCTCATTACGATTGAAAAGGCCAAAATTGTGGGGTAACGATCAGACAGACTTGAGATCAGGGACGAATCAGAAGTAATCGGTGCGAAAGCCCGACTGCGAACGGCTCGTGGCCGTGAGCAGTCCGGAACGTGGAGGTGGCGGGAGGCGGAGGTGACCCAACACACCAGCAAAAAAAGGAGGCTATGACCGGCTACGCCCACCACCGACCGCGATCGGGGAAGACGACCTCCGACCAGCCTGTGAGTGCAATCGAGCACCGACCCTGATACCAGTTCTTCGCGACCGCTCTGAATCTTACCCGCTCACCTTCGCGGACCATCGGCTGCCGGCTCGCCTTCCAACTCGTGAACTTCGTCATCCCCGTCCCGTCTTCGATCAGCCCGACCTGTTGCATGCTCCGGCACGACGGTTCCCAGAGTTCCACAATTTCGCCCTCGACGCTCACCTCGCCACGATCGATCTCCTCGAGGCACCCGATCGGTACGATCGTCCCCGCTTCGTGGTGCAACTCGTCTTTCGTCGCCATCACCGCCTCGAAGATTTCCGTCCCCTCGAGGACACGCGTCGCGATCCGTCTCGCGATGACCGCTCTAGTGTAGCCACCGACCGTCTCGGCTGCCAACCGCCCCGCCTGCTCGTTGACCTGCCCGAGCTCCGCCGGCGACAGCTGCTCTCGAGGATCCTGCCGATCCAGCTCAAACTCTGAATCCACGCTCGCCGCCCGCTTCTGGAACTCTCTATGGCGCTCCTGGACGGCTTCCTCTGCGACCCGTCGCGATCGCCGTTCGCGACCAGCCTGCCGTCCGAACGCCGCTCTCGCACTGATCGCCTCGAGTTCTTCCTCTCGAGCCCGAATTCGCTCTTCTTGCTCGAGGGTCTTTCCGTAGATCCGATCCGACCGTTCTTCGATCCGTGCGTCTGGATGATTCGCGTCCACCTTCGCCTGAATCTCCATCTCGACCGTCGCCCGGAACTCCGGACTCTCGTCGACGTCGTCCGCTCGAGTCTCCTCGTTCTCGTACGCTTGTTCATCGACCGAAACCACCTTACTGACTGAGTTGCTACTAGACATTGCGATCTTAATCCGAAGGCGCTCACTCGGCGTCTTCTTCCGACACCACGACTCTCCAGCCGTGGCTGTCCACCTCGACCAACTCTTCCATCTGTGCGCTCTCGCTCGCGCCTTCGCTCGCGTCCCCTGTGGGCGCGAGCGAGAGCGCCCTCAGGAGATGGGACAACCAGAACCGCGCCGCCGACACGCCCGGAGCGAACGTCCAGCGGGATAAGCCCGCTCGTGTCCGGCCCGGACAGCGGGATCGTGTCCAGCGCCACCGAGCGCTGGAACGCGAAAGCCCGCGAGGGGCGCAACCGACGGGCTTACCCGCTGGCGCCGAAACCAGATGCCCGGAACGGGCGCTCGCGGTGCGGAGAGCGCCCGCATGCCCGGAATGGTCGGTCGCAAGTGATGCGGAAGGCGGCAGCGGCGAGCGGGACGGGCTGTCGACGAAAACAGTCAACCATCTGTAACGGCTCACCAATCACTCAACAGGGTGGGATCGAAAGGGGCTGGCGCACTCGAGGAACCCCGACGACGTAAGCACCGCAGCTTGTGAGGAGCGTGGTTCGAAAGACGCTTTGCGTCTTTCGTCATCACGAGAGAGCTCTGCTCTCTCGAACGACAGCGAGGCGCGGGACTCGAGCGCGCCAGGGGCTTTCAACTGTTGGTCACCGTCAGTATTGCTGGGTACCCTATTCGCTATGATAGTTTCTGAGATTGTGCTCACAGTATAGTATCGAAATCCGCACCCTTCTTTGTAAGCAGATACAAACAGAATTCAGTGCTTAGTACAGTTCGCACATCTACTTCTCGGCTGTTTCGTGCCCAATTATGTCTAACTCATAGGATTTCAACAGAGCCAGATAGACAGGATCCGGACCAGGAGCGGATCAATGAGCTTGAGCAGCGCGTGTCCGAGCTGGAAGCAGAACAGGAGTCGGATGACGGTACTGGCCGATCAGACTTTGATGACCGGTAGCCGAACTGCGGTACACGGTGGAACGGCTCTATTGAAACCTCATTCTTCAGATGTGTTTCTGCGTGAAACACGCGCTCACTACAGTTTCTTAGTTACCGCGAGAGCAGTACTGTTTGAACCACACTGGACGAGGATCTCGACGCCGAATCAGTCCACAGACAGACATTGCTCTGGTAACCATTCTTCGTACCGTACTCGGTTGATTTATGCAAACCACCTAGAGATGTCCGCACTCAGACATATATCGGGAGATTCGAGACGCAGTCAGGCAGCCGGTGGGGAACGATCTTCCCCAGTCTCACGGTCCATGGGATCACTGGAACAGAGATCGCGGCCGTGGATTGCCACCAGTCCAAGTGCGAGCACCCAGATGACCGCTGCCAGGAGCCAGCTCATAGCGCCGGTCTGGACCGGCTGGAACGGAATCAGCACCGTCGCACTGTTGTAGCTAGCGTGAAGAATCATCGCCAGCAATACGCTGCATCCGGTGCCACGGTAGAGCCACGTAAACACTATCGACAGCGCCAACAGGCTGGTCGCGTAGGGAACGAACGGTTGGTTGAATTGGCTTGATCCTTCCATCACGAACAACGGAAGGTGCCAAAGTGCCCACACAGCACCGATGATGAGGCTCGCAGTCACTGCGTTGAATCGGTCGAGCAGTCGCGGCAGTGCGAATCCGCGCCATCCAAGTTCCTCTTGCCCGCCACCCAGTAGGAACACGAACACCATATTGAGAACGAAGATAAGCGGAAGCACGTATATCGGAATCTGCTGGAGAGCTTCCGCCTGCTCGACTGGATTGCCGAGTGCGGAGTAGACGCCGATCGAGGCCGCAAAAATGACAACAGGAACCACGAATGCAGCGAGATACCAGCTGTAATGGACACGCCAGCGTCGCAGCTGTCCTGCCCAAACTCGTAGCGAATCTCCGACCAGCCACGTCACGAGCGCCGCCGCGACCAGTGGACCGAAACCGCCGATGACGATGACTGCAAGCGTGAACGAACCGAACTCGACGAACCCCAGGGCTCCAGGGAGCCAAACCGCCCACGAGAGTGCCAACGTCAGGGCGAAGAAGGTCAGGGCCTCCCGGCCGGCGACGAACGCGCCGACCGATCCGAATCGGTGCCCTCGAGAAGATGTGGTAGGATCCATACTGAGAGTTTTACGTTCGACTCCACGCTGCGCCGAGGGCGATTCCCATCGCCATGCCGATAGCGATCCACAGCGCCAGATCATCCATTGCGACGCCGAGTGCGACTCCAACCCCGGCACCAACTGCAATCCCCAGACCCATCTTGTTCTGGGTATCGCTTTCTTCTTCCCCTGATAACATGTTCTTCAACTTCGTATCTTCTCGTGATAAGCGTATCCTCTGTACTTACCGCAGGAGTTGCTGAACCTATCACCTTCTGAGGATTCCAACAGAGCTGTTTAACCTTATTTGTCCTTGTTGAAATCCTTCTTTTGTGACATTTGGTGGAGGTGTTCTCATAGCCACTCAATACCAAAGCATCAGACACCAATCTCGATAGGTGAAGAGGGATTCAGATGAGTCCACTCACAGGAAGAGATATGCTGCTTGTTTTCCATTCAGAGGCATGGTCAAATTTACCGAAGGATTAGGCAACAATGAATTACTAGCCTATTGCGTGGCCTTCGGTATTGTTATTGGAATGATCCTCGGGGTTTTCATCGGATCAATCTACAGTGATGGGTTTATCATGGCGATGGGACCGGCTATAGGCATCTTTATCGGCTTGGCAGCTTGGTTTATACTGCCCGATCAATCCGATTATTAATCCTCCATATGGGAGTATATTATCATTCTGTACTGATCATTAGATGGCTCGGTCGAGATTGTGGACGATACACGCAAGGTCGAGTTCACGAAACTGCTTCCACCAGCGTCGTGAGCGAACGAATGCACCGTATTTCCGCTTGAGTCGAGAGTTGACCGTTTCACTCTGGCTCCGTTGGATGTAGAGTTCAGTATCCAACCGAGCGTTCCAAGCTTTCTGCAGTGACGAGAACTCACGATGTTTGATCAGCGGCCGAATCCCGTTCTCGCGGGCTATCGCCCGAATCTGCTGATCGTCATATCCCTAGTCTCCAAGAAGAACATCGATTAAGAACTCTGAGAGGCGGGCTATTCTGGATTTGAGTTTGATAGTGGAGAGACACCTGTACCGGGTGTGTCGAGAGAGTAGGGAGATGGTGAGACTGCGCGTGAGGCGGGCTGAAACGCGAGAATCAACCGTTTTTGATGCGGGTTCTTGGCTCCTTTTAGGCGATGATGGTGCCGTAGACGCTGACCCAAAGTATGCCCCGGAACCCATTCGTCAGATGATCGACCGACTTGTCGTCTCGGAACTACTCCCGGACGCTGACGCCCCGTCTAAACGGTCCCAAGCGGAATCCGCATCGAATGGGTGGGTTTATCTCGTTTCCCTTTAATAAATTAGAGAATATTTATGCCAGCGATACGAACGGACGACCTCACACGACGGTTCGGTGACATCGTCGCCGTCGACGGACTCGACCTTGAGGTACGCAAGGGCGAGGTCTACGGCTTCCTCGGGCCCAACGGCGCGGGGAAATCAACGACGATCAACATGCTGCTTGGCTTCACGCCGCCAACGGCGGGGTCGGGGACCATCCTCGGCCACGACATCGTCGAGGAATCCCTCGAGATTCGCCAACGGATTGGGATCCTCCCGGAGGATTTCGGCGTTTACAGTCGCCTGACGGCCCGCAAACACGTCGAGTTCGCGATCGACGCGAAGAATGCAGACGATGACCCCGACGACCTGATCAAACGGGTCAGCCTCACGGACGCCGCCAATCGGAAAGCTGGCGGTTTCTCGACGGGGATGAAACAGCGCCTCGCCCTCGCGATGGCGCTCGTGGGCGAACCTGACCTCCTCATCCTCGACGAACCATCGAGCGGACTCGACCCTAACGGGGCCAGGGAGATGCGAGCGATCATCCGCGAGGAGAACGACCGTGGCGCGACTGTCTTCTTCTCCTCGCACATCATGGAGCAGGTCGAAGCCATCTGTGACCGCGTCGGCATCATGCGGAGCGGAGAAATCGTCGCTGAGGACACCATCGACGCGCTGAAAGCCGGATTCGACGCCGACGCCAGGCTTGTCCTCACGGTTGACGCCGTCCCCGAAGGAATGTCGGCTGAACTTGAAGGACTCGACGGTGTCGGTGACGTCATTGTCGACGGGCTTGACGTCATCGCCGTCCTCGCCGATTCGGGACGAAAAGCCGCAGTAATCAACGCTGTCGAGGCTGCTGGCGCGACCGTAGAAGACATTCGTTCGGATGAGCCCTCGCTCGAGGACCTCTTCGCCGCACTGACCAACGACGACGCACCGTTTGGCGAAACAGCCGAACGTAACTCGGAGATGATCGACACATGAGGTGGGCACACGTCGCGCGTAAAGACTTCGCGGACGCGAGCCGTGCGAAGATGCTCTGGGTACTGACCGCCCTGATGATCGTGGCGGTCGTCGGGATCTCCGCGATCCCAAAGTTACTCTATATTCCCGGTGAAGGCGGTCCGGCGCCCGACTTCGAGGTCGCGATAAGCTACCTGTTCACGACGATGACGGTGATGGTCTCGATCATTGGTTTGGTCGTCGGGTACCAAGCCATCGTCAAAGAGCGTGAGACGGGAAGCATCCGATTCCTTCTCGGGCTGCCGTTTACCCGTCTCGACGTGCTCCTTGGGAAGGCGGTCGGTCGCGCGGCAGTCGTCGCCGTCCCCACCGTGGTCGGCTTCGCGATCGGCGGAGCCGTCATCTTCGTCCTCTACGATGGGTTCGTCCTCACCACCTACCTCGGACTGCTCGCCTTCTCGATCCTGATGGGACTGGTCTACGTCACCCTCGCTGTCGGCGTTTCCGCGAGCGTCTCCACGCGAGCGAAGGCAGTCACTGGAGTTCTTGGAATCTACGTGCTTTTTGACTTGCTCTGGTGGGCCGTTCCGATGGCGATCTACTGGCTACTCGAGCGTGAACTTCCCGGCACTCACGACCTCCCTACCTGGTACGTCTTCGTCGAACGTCTCGGCGTCTGGAACCCACTCGAGGTGATTTCGGGGACGATGGTCGACATCGCTGGGGTCGAGACCATTTCGACAGCCGATCGGATCGCCGGGGAGGTACCGTTTTACCTCGAGACGTGGTTCGCCTGGGTATTCATCGCCGCCTGGATCGTCGTCCCACTCGCGATCGGCTACTACCGATTCAAGCGGGCAGTGATCAGCTGAACGGACATTTGGGCGATCCCACTCGACTATGCCGACGCGACTGAGCGCACTCGATTCGCTTTATTCACACGCGTTCGTGCGGTACTTCACGGTTCGCCTCGATCGAGCACCCACGTAAACCGCTTCTCCGTCCCGATCGAGCGCGAGGGCTCGCTTCCAGCGAGGTTTGTTGACGATTTCCGGATTCTGGACGTCCTGATCGGTTAGAAATACGTGTTGACTGCAGAGAACGTTTCGTCGCCTGCAACCAGAACGGGAACAATCTTATCACCATCAATCAACTGAAGACGAATATGAATGGCCGGGAGCCAGAGGCTCTTATTCCAGCTGCCGTGGACACACTCCCGATCAACTTTGCAATCCTCGATAACGAAGGGACAATCCTGTATACAAATCGCGCATGGCAGAAGTTCGGCGAAGCGAATGACATCGAACTTCGACCAGATACAATCGGAACCAACTATCTGACGATAACCAGACAAGCGGAGACGGAGACGGCACAAACGGCTGCCGCCGGATTATCCGAGATTCTAACGGGCGAACGAGAACTCTTCGAGTTTGAATATCCATGCCACTCTCCCGACACACGGCGGTGGTTTCTCATGCGGGCAGCATCGTTCACTAACAGAGACCAGAGATACGTCGCTGTTGCCCATTTCGACATCACTGATCGGTACATGTATCAGCGTCAGTTAGAAGAGTCCAACGAGCGCCTCCAGCAGTTCGCCTACATTGCCTCCCACGACCTGCAAGAGCCGTTACGGATGGTCACGAGCTATCTACAACTGCTCGAGCATCGATATAGCGATGACCTCGACGAAGACGCCAAAGAGTTCATCGAGTTCGCAGTTGACGGTGCCGAACGGATGGAGGCAATGATCGAGGGACTACTTACGTATTCCAGAGTCGAAACACAAGGACAGTCCTTCGATTCGGTCGATCTCGAGGCAGTGTTGGACGATGTGTTGACAGATCTCGGTCTCCGGATCGACGAAACCGATGCCGAAATCACTGCTGAATCGCTCCCAATTGTCAGCGGTGACGCCAGCCAACTCCACCAACTCTTCCAGAACCTGCTGGAAAACGCGCTCCAGTACAGCGGCGAGCAGAAACCTCGAGTGTCAATCTCTGCAACGCGTGACGAGGACGAGTGGATGATTTCGGTCAGTGATACGGGGATCGGTATCGATCAAGAAGATGCAGACCGGATTTTCGAGGTGTTCCAGCGACTCCACAGCCACGAGGAGTACAAAGGGACAGGGATCGGCCTCGCACTCTGCCAACGAATTGTCAAACGCCATGGGGGCAAAATTTGGGTAGACTCCGAACCCGAAGAAGGATCGACGTTTTCGTTTACGCTTCCGGCACCTAATACGTGAGCGCTTTTTGAGAATTACCCCGTTGTATTCGCGCTTTGAATTCAGTACGGCTTTCTCAAAACAATCTCTATCTGATAAAATCCTTAGCGTTACGTTCGCAGACGGCACATAGCGTTCTAGAATGAGTGAGAATACTCGAGTCAAGGTCCAGTGTGCCACTCGATCCGTCCGTCGCCACGACAGCGGCGAGCGGGACGGGCCGTCAACGAAAACAATCAACCGCCCGTAACGGCTCACCAATCACTCAACGGGGTGGGATCGAAAGGTGCTGGCGCGCTTGAGGAACCCCGACGACGTAAGCACCGCAGCCTGCGAGGAGCACAGCGAGGCGCGGGACTCGAGCGTTCCAGGGGCTTTCAACTGTTGGTCACCACCGAAGAGATGATCCGTGAACCAATCTCGAGCTTGTGAACACACGGTGAAACTCCACAAACACCTAATACCTGACGGGATTTGACGACGGTATGACCTACGAAACCCTCGATACAGATCTGGTGAACGCCCTGCTCAATAATGGACGGTCGAGCCTCCGCAATCTCGCCGAAGAACTCGACGTCTCCGTCACCACCGTTTCGAATCATCTCTCCGA
Source organism: Natronoglomus mannanivorans (assembly GCA_025517485.1). GTDB lineage: Archaea > Halobacteriota > Halobacteria > Halobacteriales > Natrialbaceae > Halomontanus > Halomontanus mannanivorans. Next base: position 26,265 of record JAOPKB010000009.1, read on the forward strand.
TCTCGAGGAGGCGGGAGTCATCGACGGCTACACACCGATCTTGGACTACGATGCACTCGGCTACGACGTCACCGCAGTGATGCAGTTCAAAGTCGAGGGGACCGCGCTTCCAGACGTCACCGAAAAGTTACAGCAGTACGAACAGATGGTCTCCGTCTACGAGGTCACTGGTGATCACGACGTCATCGCGATCGCCAAGTTCACCGATACGGATCAGATGAACGACCAGATCAAGTCCTTATTGACGGATCCTAATATCAACGAGTCGAATACGAGCGTCGTTCTCAATAGCGTTACCGAGGGAAAACAATTCGAACTCGAGGTCAAAGAACAGTAACTTCGAACAGAGAAATGGAATTGTTCGATAAAATCCGCAACGAGCGAGCAAAGACTCAATTGCTTAGTATAGGACAAGTAGTTACCGGAGCGACTACCTATCTATCCAAACTCTGTCAAATGTCGCTTGCTGAATATAGAGAGGGGAGTGCAGCACGATGATTTCGATTGTTTTCACCCCAAATTGGTGAACTGTCCCCCTTACTAAGTGTGCGTACTCAGTCTATTGAAACTAGTCATCACCTGGCGTTCAATGGGCAATATAGTCCCACACCAAGCACGACTATTCTTCTGTGACTGTCCGTTTCAATATTAAAGGCGTGAGTATGAGACCAGCAGCAGCAACGACATAAATACCCAACTGGAGTGTCTCATCTTCGACGAGGAAAAATCCTATTGCCGCGATCATAACGGCATTAAGCACGGCGATTCCCCAACGGAAGAGCGGATATTGAAACAGCGACGGTGTCTGTGACATAGTTCTTATTTGACTTCTCATCTGCGATATACTATTCGGAATGCTTTAACGATAGTGTTGAGAGAGTTAACAATATTACATGGAAGAACAATCCACCTCCGGCGACGAGGGCAAGCGATTGACATCTCGTCTTCGGTTTGACACTCTCGGACAAGTGTTTGGTACGATAGCTGCCACTGGAGTGGGTCTGTTTGTTCTCTCGTTTTTCGGACTCTTCGCATTCGCGGTGCAGTCGCCAGACGGGGCTGAAATGCCACTGTCCCATCCCATCCTGATTGTAGGGTTCGGTTCGTGGGCCTGCGTAGTAATCTCATTGTTCAGTTACGTCATCTGGGCAGTCCGGGAACTTCGAAAACAATCGCGAGATTCTGACCGACCGATTAGCTGGAAGGCCAACGATGCGGACCCATATGGGCAGCGAGAACGCCGGGTCGTTTTCGCACTCGGGTTCGGGGTACTCTTTCTGTTGATACCTCTAGCCATATTTGGCGGCGCTGACGGGTCCTGAACACATCTGTTGTCCCATTCAAGACGAAACGCTACACTGATCGAGCACTACCCTTCACAATCGGCTCTGAGCACGTGCGACATTCGCGCCCTGTATCTTGCACGGCGATCAGAACATCTGTCACAACTGGTAGGTTATCCGGTGGTACATTCGCAGACGGTACATAGCGTTCTAGAATGAGTGAGAATGCTCGAGTCAAGGTCCAGTATATCACTCAATCCGTCCGTCGCCACGACAGCGGCGAGCGGGGTAAGCCGTCGACGACAAGGAACAACCGCCCGTAACGGCTACCTGATTGCTCAACAGGGTGGGGTCGAAAGGTGCTGGCGCGCTCGAGGAACCCCCGAAAACGAGCTGACTGGTAGTCGTCTTCACGACCGAAACGAATCGATCGCTCATCCACTGCACCGTTTCCAAACCACCGAATCCACCAACTCACTGATCATGACCCTAATACTCCACGTCGAAATTGGCACTACGACGGATCATAGCGATCTCGAAAACTCGCTGGCGGCTCTCGACGTCGGTGAAGACATCGACCCACAACCCGCGACCCTCTCGATCGAGAACCTCGAGACCTTCGGTCGGGTCTTCCGACCGACCAGCCTTGAGTTGCTCAAAGCGATCGTTGAGAACGATCCCAGTAGCATCCGTGAACTCGCTCGGATGGTCGATCGGCATCCACCAGAGGTGACCACCAAAATCAACGAACTCGTCGACTACGGGCTCGTTGAATTCGAACGAGATGGGCGGGCGAAGCGACCAGTCGTCTGGTACGACGAAATCGACGTCGACATCCGACTCGGCCACCGCTCCGTCGACGCCACTCACGCGTGACAAGACGTCCCCACAACGAGTGCGATTGCCATCACGTGAGGGAATATTGGGGGGGGAAGATCAGTCCTCGTCCGTGCTGTCTTCTTTCCCTCGGACGAAACTGGTCTGTGGATCTAAAGACCCGATTGTGGTCGTAGTATCAGGCCCTTGGATCAAGGCCTTGAAATCATCGACCTCCGTGTACTGATCTTGGTAGATGAGCGCAGCCTTCCCAAGTGAGGTGATTTCATAGAGGCCGGATCGCTCGGCTGGGCCAATCTTGGTGACAAGACCGTAGTCCTCGAGAACTGGGAGTCGAGTATTGATATTTTGTCGGCTCTTGCCAGTGTGTGATTCGAGATTGGTGGCGACATTTCGGCCTGTTTCCTCGAGCGATTCGAGAATGAGGAAGTCAGTTGGTTGTCTAAGTCTCACAGTTATTTACTCTCCATATAGTAGACACTGAATTGCAGATATCTAATGATTTCGGATAGTAAATATCGGCAGGCATTATATTCCTGACCGATATTAGGTGAGAATGGTGCTTTATATTGTCCCGAGCTAACAGATCCTCAAAAATGCTTGGCTATTTCGATCTTGATGATTTGACGGGAGGAGTGATGCTCACGTTGTCTACAGATGGTGGGTCGGTAGCCAACACTCCCGTCAATTGAACTCTCACGCGTTACGATAATAAATCAACCGGCATCATTTAGTAATCTCCGATGGACATAGATCAACGAGGAGTCCAAAATGACCTCATGGGACATCGAGAGGTGGAGGGCACTCCCCTCTCGGTGTCTGGAAACGAGGCAGGGATGGTGACGACGCAAGTTGAGCCTTCACAGTGGAATTAGTGACTGATCCCCGCCAAGGACACCTACACTCTTATTGATAATAAATTGTTTGATGAATGGTAGCAATGGGCAATGGACTATGAGATGGTCGGAACAATCGGCATACTTTGAGTGAACTGGACAAGTGGTGCAATTATCGGAGTGATTGTCCGGCCATGAGGAATGAGACGGTTCTCGAGAAGAACGCCACGAAACGATACGGCCGGACAGCATGGGGCATCTCGGATTCGGTACAGAGGCAGTCGATTTCGAGAAACGGAATTCGAGTGCACCATGGGTTTTTACCTTAAACTGAGTTGAAGCTGAGTAGAATCGGGCCGATCACTAGCTGCAAGCCACGAAAGGAGGAGAGTCAGTTATGAATACCGAGTGCGTCGAGCTGCTCCTGATATCGATTTCGAATGGTAACCTCGGTCACCTGAGCAACATCGGCGACTTCAGTCTGCGTCTGTTTCTCGTTACAGAGAAGAGCGCTCGCATAGATCGCAGCTGCAGCATAGCCGGTCGGTGATTTTCCAGAGAGCAGTCCCTGTTCGACCGTCGTATCAATGATTTCGTTCGCCTTCGACTGGACTTCTTCGGACAGGTCGAGTTCAGAGCAGAACCGAGGAACGTACTTCTTTGGGTCGACGGGTTCTATCTCGAGATCGAGTTCCTGCGCGATATACCGGTACGTCCGGCCGATTTCCATACGCTCGACACGGGACACAGTCGAAACTTCGTCCAGTGATCGCGGGATCCCCTCCATACGGCAGGCCGCGTACAGCGTACTTGTGGCAACGCCTTCGATCGAGCGGCCGCGAATGAGATCCTCGTCGAGTGTACGGCGATAGAGGACACTCGCGACTTCTCGAACAGATCGGGGGACACCCAGGGCGGAGGCCATCCGGTCGACCTCCGAGAGCGCAAACTGAAGGTTTCGCTCGCCAGCATCCTGTGTCCGAATCCGCTCTTGCCACTTCCGGAGTCGCCCCATCTGGTTCCGCTTCTTCGCGGAAAGGGATCGTCCGTAGGCGTCTTTGTCCTTCCAATCGATTGTGGTGGTCAATCCCTTATCGTGCATCGTCTGGGTCGTCGGCGCCCCCACACGGGATTTACTTTCCCGCTCTGCGTGATTGAAGGCCCGCCACTCTGGTCCATGATCGATGATTTCCTCCTCAAGAATCAATCCACAGTTCTCACAACTCACTTCGCTCCCATCCGAACTTCGAACGAGAGTACTCGAGTCACATTCAGGACAGGTCTGAACGTCCTCCTGCACAGCTGCTTCTGTCTCTGGTTGTGTATCACGTGCTTTCTGGCGAGTCGACCGTTTCATCAGTTGACTGGAGAGAATTACTCGAGAAGGTTAAACATTAGTGAACGATCATGATCTATATGGCCGAATAAAAGGGGTGGAGGTTGTCATCAGTCAGAGATGATTGACCACAACAAGATTACTCGATTCGTTCTTCGCTTCCTCGTGTTGACATCCTCACTCTTCGGGAAGGACCTCATGAACGCTCTCAACTGGCGCATAGTAACTACGTTCGTCGATCCAAGTTGTGAGCCAATCATCGGCGGTCTTGATTGTGAGGTCCTCTCGAACGACCCCACGAACGAGTAATCCGATTGACCCCGTGAGTTCGATCTCGTACGCAGAAGCGAGTTGTCGGGCGGCACCGTCATCGGTTACGAGTGTTCCACCTGTTGTATCGGCAGCGACGAATGCCTCTGCCTCTCCCGGATCCAACCGCTTCTGAATCTTTGGATACGCTTGTTCGAGTTGTTCAGGTGCAGTCTCATTGACCGTGATTTGACCACCGTCAATGACCTCGAGTGCGTTTGCGAGATACGCATATCCTTTCTCGTGGCCCTGTCGAAGTTCCATTTCGACGGCTGGGACAGTCGATAACCCTTCGAGTGTCGACGTAAGCCACGTCACTGAATCTGTACTGGCGAAGTTGCTCAAGACTGTCGCGTCGAGAAGGACCGGCCGCGAAAACGACTCGCTCATTCGATGTCGAGTGCTGTGTCGACCTCGTCTTGGAGGTCTTCCATACTTTGGGGCCCCAGGCGAACCTCGACACCTGCCTCGGAGAGGAGCTCCTCCATCTCCCAGCGGGTGACACCAGTTCGCTCTGCAGCCTTCCCGAGAGAGATTTCACCGAGGACGTAGAGCCCGATAGTAGTGGCGAGCTCTTCGGTGTCGTCGACAGGAGGACTGCGCCGGTCAGTAGCCATGGGTACTACGTAAGTAGAAGTCGGGCACGTTCATTAATGTGTCCTCGTCAATCGTCGACGGACTGCTAAACCACAAGGCCTAGAATAGAGAGACGTACACATAGTTTGTCTCGAACTCAGGCGATACTGTAGTCCATGAAGTGACAGTGAAAATGAGTGCATGATTTATTCGTCCCTTCACCCCTCGAGGGGCGATAAACAGCCCAGAATCGTTCTATGAACTTGGAGCGGTCTCGCTGATTGCGAACCTTTTCGATTTTCTGAACAATTGTCTCTTAGTCATTCCACAGCTGTTCTGAGCCCTGTAGTATCCATCGATACCGCGGATGGAGCCACGACCACGTCTGATCGGAGATCCACTCGAGCAATTCCTCACGGTTGTAGAACTCCTTTCCCTCTGGATTGACCCGTCGCTGACTCTTGAATTGGTCAAGCGAGACAGGTGCAGTGAAGATCACTCGACGGCGCCAGAGAATCGCTTGCGCGCAGTTGTACCGGAGACCGACTAACCAGGTGATAGTGGTGTCTGCCTCGAGGAGCATCGTCGCGAGCTTGTCGGCGCCGTGCTCGCCGCGGTCGTCGACGATCGCCTTCGAGAGGCTAGCCTCGAGTCGGTCGGCGTAGTGCATACCCGTTGCTGTCGAGGGTGGGCAAAGAAAAGGTGAGCCACGCGGAGCGAAAGTGATGAAGCCAGTTTAGTACTCAGAATTGGCGAACGAATACCAGCCTCTCCGGTCACTCAGAAACACGTCTGAGAACAGGCTTTCGGCAGAAGTGTTCAGGAAACCTCGAGATCGTATCTCTGGCGAACGCAAGAACAGCGTACGAACGGGCATATTACAGACAATCTACTCAGGTCGCCACTCGGGCGGATAGAAGACGACACAGACGGCTCGCTGTGGATTGATCCACGATGCAGCAGTGAACCGAACCTCGAGGCCGTGCAGATCAGCGAAGTCGAGATATGCCGCAAGGATGTCTCGCTCGAGATCGCTAACGTGTATCGAGTAGGCACCGGGTTCGCCGTCACGAAGCCAGAGTTCCCCGTGAGTTCCACGAGGAGGCTGGTGTGGTGGGGTCTGCTGGCAAGAATTAGCTATTGGCCACCCATGAGGGCACTCGTTGATGCCTGCGATGAGTGGTGCGATACACGACCCATCAGATTCGTCGACGTCGAAAATTGCTTTGAATCGCTTGCGAAACTCTGTCTCGAGGGATTCGTTCGAGCTTGTCTGAGTTCCCATATCACCGTTGGCTTCGCTATCGTATTTAAACATCCAGACGGATCGCCAGGCACTCTCCGTAATCGTCGAGTATTCATTTGACTGACCAGATTCAGGAACTTGGCGAAGCTGCATAGTTACCCCACACTATCGAATAGAGAAACCATCGTGGGGTAACTTCTGATTACAATTCCAGCTATCCTGTACTCGAGTACCTAGGCCACCGTTTTGTTCTGAATCGCCTCAGACTGCGATAGCCCGAGACGTTCCATCTTGATACGGACTGACCGTAACTCCATGAGATTCAGCGTCGATATGAGAAAGTCGTGGTCCCTACCCCATCGAGGACGTCAACCGCGATCGCCCCGGTCTCCGGTTCGTCAGTCACTACACTGATGAACACATTGGTACCGAGAAAATGTCTCATGTCCGTTCGCGGAGTTCACGAACCTCAGCAACGGAATCAACGTCGAGTTCGCTGGCCAGTCCTCGAAGTCGTTCGCCGAGCGGCGGTCGGTCAGCGTCCTCATCCTCCTCAGTGTGAGTGAACTCGGTTACGTCGTCGACGTAGACACCCATAGCCGAGCTATAGATTGCCGTCGGTAAAGCAGTTCTCCACAAGCAAAATGATCACGAGCTGTACTTGCTCTATTCACTGGCTACTCCGCACCTGTTCCCTTCCTGGTGTGGTTCTATGGACTGTGTAGCAATCTCGAGTGGACTCACGGGCATATTTGTAATGTGCCTCGATCTTCGAAGCACAGAAAAACAGCAGTCCGCTCCCTACGAAATCTCGTATTCGGCGATTTCGGTCGACCCACAGTGAGGACAGGAATCGGTATCCTTCTCGAGGGACGTCCCACAGGATCGACACTCCACGACGAGAGTGGATGAGTGAGTACACGAGAGAACACCTTTCAGTTGATCGAGCATATGAAGTGGGTTATTCGGGATGGACCACAGCACTGCAGTTCGGACAGTCGGCCCAGAGCGCGGAGTCACCGTCCGTAGTATAGCGGATCAACAGCTGATCTGCCAGTATCGGCGTCGCACAGCGAGGGCACGTTCCGAGTCGTGAATGTGACTGACTCATTGTGGTATCACCGAAGACAGAGGAATGAAGCGTGTGACAGGTGAGGAGTTCCTCTGCGATCCGCTACGTGCTGGATAGACGGCGTTGGGGTAAATAGCTCTGCCAAGCGCAGCGGAAGTGAACCGCTGAATCGGCATCAAAAGGCAGCTGAAGGGAAAGCCCGGCAGCGCAACAGCGTGAGCAGCCCGGACCCTGGAGGCGGTGGGGTCGGTGGTGGAAGTAACGCATCGATCGCGGAGAAAGAGACCCCGACTCAGCCGGCTATCGCCGCGTGCCTCCTACGGCGCATAGCCGCAATTCCGACATCGGTACGTCACCGGGATCCGCTCACCGCCGCCGATCGGGACGACCACGTCCTGAACGTCGTCACTTCCGCACTGGTCACACGTCGATCCACTGTCTTCCGTCGATTTGAATCTCGCCGTCATTGGTCGATCAGCAGGCGTTTTCGCGAGCGCCTGCGCCCGTCCTGACGGGCGCTCGCGAAACGCCGACGACTCGACATCCAAACCAGCACCGCGCGCCGTCTCACCGAGCGAAGCGAGGTGAGGTTCGAGGCACTCGCTTTGCGAGTGACTCGGTGATGCAACCGGAGCGAACGTCCAGCGGAGTAAGTCCGCTCGCGTCCGGCCCGAACGGCGGGAGCGTGTCCAGCGCCACCGAGCGCTGGAACGCGAAAGCCCGCGAGGGGCGCAACCGACGGGCTTACCCGCTGGCGCCGAAACCAGACGCCCGGAACGGGCGCTCGCGGTGTGGAGAGCGCCCGCACGCCCGGAATGGTCGGTCGCGAGTGATGCGGAGGGTAGCAGCGGCGAGCGGGGTGGACCGAATGCAAGAAGTGGCATCCGACCATCACGGCTCTTCGATCGCTCAACGGAATGGGATTGAGCGGACCTGCTATGCTCGAGGTTTCACTTGGACCGCTACGTTCGATTGGCTATTTTGCAAGCGTGTTTTGACAGAACGCTGTGGTTCGTATAGAGGATGAGTGCAGCACGACAATTCCGTTTATTTCACATCGGAATCGATGAACCATCCGCACACTACACGTGCTTACCGATCACCGTTGGCTCTATCAGTTCCTATTAGTACTGGAACTGATGCGCTGAATTGAAGGCCCGAATGAATGTTGCATGAGTTGAGTTCGATTTGCTAAGAGTGGCGATCAGTCAGTACAGGTGATTTTCAGATTACCGATTGGAAAGAGCCATGTTAATCGACTCACAGAGACTGGGTTCTAATCCGCTATCCCGGTACCCTGCGGCGAGATTGACATCTACGGCCCAGTATCGGTCTTCGTTATCTTTGACGAGATCAACCCCAACGCCCCGGAGATCGAGTCGGTTGACGAGACGACGCAAACGTCGAGTAAGCGTCAGTCTGGGGCGTACATGAGTGAGGAATTGTTTGGGGCCATAGAGCTTCGAGGTAACGAGCTTGGCCGCCGTCTGGACTCGTGTTCCATCGTTTACCGCGTAGTATTTGTAATCGACAGGCTTCGTGTGGATCAACTGTTGATAGAAATCTCCCTCGCCGTTCAGTTCGGGATCGCCATGCCAGATGTAGTAGGGTTTTGCAACGTACTCAAACTCGGGTTTCTCGAAGGATAGTCGAGGAGTCCGAAATCCGACCGCCTCGAGCGCTCGTAGCCCAATTAGTCGTGAACTCAACGCCATCGTTGCGACGAGGTTGTTCCACAAGGGCGTTCCCGTTTGTCGTGCATACCTGAGAGCGGAGAGATTGAATGGGAACACCTGCTTATTGACGAGCAAAGCAAGATCGTCGATGTGACTCGGAGAGAGTTCGGATCGCGGCTCAAAGAACCGAACGGTATATCCCGATTTCCGAAGTTGGCTGGCGACGGCAGTGAAGACCGGCTGATCACCCTTACAAAGAATCCCGATTTGCTCCTCGTTAGCCGTCTTCATCGATAGCAGATGTATGTGTGTCAGACAGAATAATCCTCCGTGCAGTTTCGCCCCCTGCTACTGCAGTCAAAACAATCAGCAACTGCTTCGGCCGCACTGAGCGATCACTACCTTCGTGCAACATTCGCAGATTAAACCTCACGTTCAGCGAGGGATGAGCTCACCCGATCCACCACAGATCGGACAGTCGACAGGCGCCCTCCCGGCACCGATGGTTGCTGGAACTGGATCGTGAGTGCAACCGTCGATGGGTTCGTAATACCACTCGATTCCGCCACTATCAGTGTTGGTAGACGCGGTCATGGCTACTCCTCACCTCCTTCAGGAGGCGAGAAACCACACGAAGCCACAGAGCTATTCATTCCCGTCTCGGATGAACCACCTCGCACGGTTCCAGATCGAAGCGTCCTCGCCATCAGTCTCAGCGTCTGTCTCGAGCTCCGACTGCTGATCAAGTTGCTCAAATTGATTCTCACAATTGGTCAGCCGCCCTCGAAGCATCTGCTCGTTCGTCTCGAGACCGAGTCCATCCATATGGTATAGACTTGAAGCGAGGCGTTATTCAGGAATCGCTCAGCAAACCGTCCACACGGTTACTCAGACCGAGTCAATCAGCATCCTCTTCAACTGAAATAGTCTGCGCGAGTTTTGCTGGCAGACGACGAAGACAGATTTTGAGAAAGCTCAAGGGTACTTCAGCCTCGAGGTCACCAGGTTCATGGGATAACTCGTCATCAGACTCGAGCTGGAAGCGAGTCGTTCCGAGTTCCTCGTGATCGTCGTCTTTGTGCCATCCGAGACTCACTGAGTCATCAGCCCAGTGAACACGCTGGACGTCGACACTTGAATGTGGTCGCCACAGAACGTCGAAGAAAGAGACAAACCTCTGAACTCTCAAATGCGTATTGACTGTCTTACCGTTCGGCGACGCCGTAATCGATGTGTACGGTCGGTATACTCGAGGGTTCCAAGTCCTTGATACCGCTCCAGACGATGTGTACGTTTGCCATCTGTCCGGAGAACAGGACCGATCTACGCCAGTATCGATCGATCCTTCTACAACGCTCTCCGAGTCGATTGTCGCTTCTTCGACGGGATTGTCGGCGTCCAATTCGATCGTCCCATCTACGGAGAACGTGATAGCTGGACACGATCAGCCTGCAAAACAGGATGTGAAAGAAGAGATGGAAGCAGACTATGATACGGAGGTGAATCACGGCTGATTGTACCCCCAATCATCCATCTGTAGTTAGGAGAAGAATCGCTATACGGCAATAGTTTATCAAGTCTTCATTTCGAGGGGAATGAGGAAGTCGAAATAGAGTTCAACCGAAGCTGGAAAATGAGTATAGCCTAGCAAACGCCTTCTCCAAGGTCACACATCCACTGGCTGAAATCCTTTGATCAGTTCACTCGGACGGAAGCAAAACCATTTTCAAAACTGACTGGCTAGTCAGTAAGGATGGGAAACGACGAACAGTCCGAGACGCATGCAGAGATCATGGAAGCGACGTACCGGGCTCTGTGCGAACATGGGTATGCGTCGTTAACGATGCAGAATATCGCCGACGAGCTCGAGAAATCAAAGGGTCTGCTTCACTATCATTTTGATTCAAAAGAGGAGTTGTTGATAGCATTTATTGACTACCTCCTCTCCGAGTTTGAGCAAGATATCGCATCAATCGAAGGACCTCCAGATAAGAAGCTCGACGAATTTATCGAACGGTTCGTTGTCGTCGCCGACGCGGGTGACCGGCAAGCACTCCATCTCGCACTGCTTGAGTTGCGTGCACAGTCTCCGTTTAACGACCGGTTCCGTGAACACCTCGCGCGAAGTGATACAATCGTTCGGGATACTGTCGCGGAAATCGTTCGTGATGGAATCACCCAAGGCGTGTTTCGGGCGGACGCTGAACCGGAAGTAGTCGCCCAATTGGTGCTTGCGTCGATGGATGGCGCTCGAACACGCGGGCTCACGATAGGTGATGAAACGTATCCCGCGGCAGTGAGCGAGGCTCTCAACAAGTACGTCATCGACGATATCCTCGTCAAAACAAACGAATGATTGGAGCGATACGGAGCCGAATCCGACGAACGATTCAGGGTGATGACGATCAATACCTCGTCATCGGTGCTGTAATCCTCAGCACATTTTTCATCGGCTTCGGTGGCGGCGTCATCTTCCCGATTCTGCCGAATCTGGGCGTCATCCTCGGCATCTCACCGTTTTTGGTCGGTGTCATTCTCAGCGCGAACCGGTTTTCACGCCTACTTGCCAATGCTCCGGCAGGCATTCTCGTTGATCGGCTCGGGACTCGGACCCCGTTTGTCATCGGGATGTTCATACAGGGGGTCGCCACGTTCGGGTACGTCATCGCTGTCGTGGCGCCCGCACCGGAAGCGTGGTTCATGCTCGCCCGCCTGTTGTGGGGCGTAGGGAGTGCCTTGGTCTTTGCGACCGCGTATACCATCGCTGCCGACGTGAGCGACGACGGGTCCCGGGGCACCAGTATGGGCCTTATCCGGGGTGGTGTCCTATTCGGGGCACCGACCGGGATGGTCATTGGCGGAATCGTCAGCGAAGTCTCGGGGACGGTCGCGGCGTTCCTGCTTGCCACGGTTTTCGCGTTTCTCGCCAGTTTCATAGCGTATGCAACGATTCCGGAGACACACGTCAAGAAAGAGTCACGTGAATCGGTGAAGCCCTGGGACGTCGACGTGAGCGTGCCAGCAGTAACTGTCGGATTCGTCAATTTCGCAGTACTCTTCGTGTATTTCGGTGTGCTGTTCTCGACACTCGTGTTGTTTCTGGCCGAGAATGAACTCGGTATTCTCGGGTTTAACGCACAAGGCACTTCCGGGGTGTTCATGGCGATTACCGTGATCATCGCAGGTGTATTCATGTTCTTTGGAGGTTACGTGAGTGATCAACGACAATCGCGGGTTCCGACACTGGTGAGCTTCCTTGGGCTGACCTTCGTCGGGTTCGTGCTCCTCGCTTATGCAGACTCAATTACCACGCTAACGCTGGCCTGTGTTTGTGTCGGCGCCGGGCAAGGTGGAACGAGCGGACCGTTAATGGCATTGCTCGGTGATCTCACTCCCGACGAACGGATGGGGCGCGCAGTCGGAACGAACAACGTTCTGGGCGACGTTGGCGGCGGAATCGGCCCCCTCATTTCTCTTCCGATGGTCGATATGGTTGGATTTCAACCGGTTTTCCTCGCTAGCTCACTCCTCCCCCTTATTGCGGCTCTGATTCTCCTTGCTGGAGTATATCGACAAACCGGACAGGTCTTACCTGGCGTCAAGATTCCACGTGGAGGGCGAAGCTGAGTTCAAGCGTGGGCCGTATGTTCAAGCGTATCTTTTTCGTATCCACTGATATAATTTCATAGAATACCACATGTAGTAATAAAGTCGTGTGTGAGCCGGTAGCCAAGTCGATATCCACCACTCAATCTAGTTTCAGTACTTCACAAAGCGACTTGATGAGGTTGGGATGAATCCGAGGTACTCCGCTAAATGGGAAGTAACTAGGAGGGATGTCTGCTTGCCGATGGTGTGTTCAGTCCCACGCAAGCAGACGGGTCGATCACTCTGTCTGGATCGATGAACAACTGCAATCAAGCTCTCTTTGAAATGTCACCGAGGTCAGTACGGTATTTTTCAGGTATCGCGGTTGCGTCGACGGAACGCAGTTGCTGCAATGAGAATGTACAGTACGCCCACGCACCGAACGAAGGTGATGAATCCGTCTTTCCACTCTACTGACTCGGGACGTTCGTACATCAGGTGGGTGCTGAAGTCCAGAGACTGTCTCGGGGAAAGTAGCGCAAGGACCCCACCAATCCCGATCGAATTGAGTACCCACGCATGAGCCTTCCCGCCAATGAGACTCGTGAGTGCGAACAGAGCGCCTTCCGCTCGAATTGCGGGGATGGATGACTTCCGTGCGGTACAGTCGTCAGGATTTTCGAGCGCAAGTTGCTCAACGGTCTCCAGAACCCGTTCAGGAACCAATACCATGACGACTCCCACGAGTCCAAAAATCGTTCGTGCCATAGACAACGTCTGTGCTACAATACCTTATCTGTGCAAGACCGTGTTCGAATCAGGGCCTCTCTACGTTAGATCAGTCCTCGTTCAACCGCTCTTCAATTGACTCCAGTGCCTCTCGTGTCGCCCGCATTTCTGTGATGAGTTCATCGAGTGTGGCACCCGTTATCTGAACTCGCTCGTATCCATCCGGAGTGCTAGTATCCTCCGCGGACGATCTCTTGGTCGCCACTCCATCGAGCTGCGATTGGACGTTCAGCGGATCAGGTACGTACGCGAGCGACATTTCCACGCCACTGCCGCCAGCCGTGCTGATTTGAACAGTTCCAAATTCATAGTATCGGCCAACAATTCCCTGTTTATACCCGGTGTCTTGGATATTCTCGTGGCCAATGTCGGTGATCTTCCGAGAGAGTATCCCAGTCTTTTTAAAAACACTCTCGGTCGTGATCACGTATGCGGTGTTTTTCAGGCTCAGGTAGGTCGAGGCAATAATCACAATTCCGATTCCAAACACCGGGATCAACACGATTCCCATGGCAAACAGCCAGGCATATCCGAGCAGTTCCGGTTCGCCGGACCAGAGTATTTCTTCGTCCGATTCGAGTACCAGCCAATCGTATTCGTTGGCACTCATAGTCGGTTACCTCCCTTCTCACACAGTTGATCGATTCGCTGAGCGGCTTTTCGTGTCGCACGAAGCTCCGAAAGGAGGTCCTCGAGATTCCTCTCGCTCGAGTGTTCTTCTCTGTTTTCCGTTCCTTTACGCGCTTTCGTGATCTGTCGATCAATCGTTGACTTCACTGTTGACGGCTCATCGATCAAATAAAACAAAAGCGTCGTGCCTTCCCCACCAGCAGTGCTGAACGAAACCGTTCCATAGTTCGAATACGTCCCGAAGATCCCCTGGCTGAGGGTAGTGTCCTGAATATTGTGCAGGCTGAGTTGTGTAACGGAACGCCCGAGTATCCCGAATTTCGAGTAAACGTACTTCGTTGAGACGACGTAGTCGATGTTCGTCACGTACACGTATCCGAGATAACTGATAGCTGCCCAGACGGTGACGCCGATAACCGCACTCAACAATGACGGCCATACGACCATAAGCAAAACCGGGATAGCGAGCGCGGGAACGGCGAGCCACCCGACAACGTGAAGGCGAGGACGCCCAGACCACACAACCTCCTCATCGGTATCAAGTGATAACCACGGGAATGATTCTGACATTACTGGAGGTCGTTATCCACCATTGATTATTGTTGGCATCCGTCCTTGGGAACCATAATCCTGCGAGTTCTCCACTTCGGTCTCACACACTGGTTGGGTATTTTCTTACCGTTGTACGCAAATCTATTGCTGTGCCGACAGTCCAAACGAACGAGATCAATACGTACTACGAACGACATGGAGAGGGAAAATCCCTAGTGTGTATCCACGGCGCGTGGACTGACCGCCGAATGTGGAAACCGCAACGTGATGCGCTCAGTACCAAGTACGAGGTAATCACCTACGATGTTCGCGGGCATGGGCGAACAGGGCCCTCTGCTGAACGCCGGTACACAATCGAACTCTTTGCGTCCGACCTGCGTGCGCTCGTCGAAGAACTCGAACTTGATCGACCCATCATCTGTGGACTATCACTCGGTGGAATGATTGCACAGATGTATGCCGTCCGATATGGAGACGACCTGAGTGCGCTGATCCTCGCGGACACAGCTGTCTCGACGATGTTAACGCTTCGAGACAAGCTAACGTGGTTGTTGTTTCCCAGTTGGGCGATGCGGGCAACAGTTCGGCTACTCGGCCCTCCACGTTATGTTGACGTGGCGTACTGGCTTGCCGAGGCGACGCGTGGGGAAGACTGGTTTGGGCGTGACGAGGATGTTCGTTCGTACGTCCGTGAGACGATGTCGTCGTTCAACACGACCGAGTACAACAAGATATTCCGTGCAATTTACGACTTTCGTCGTGTCGATCTCACATCTATTCAGGTACCGACGCTCATACTGAACGGGGAGCACGAAAGCCGATCCGTATTCACTCACGCCGCGCACATGGAACGGGCGATCCCGAATGTTCGATCCGGTATCATTCCTGGTGCCGGCCACACATCGAATCTGGAAAATCCGACGAGATTCAATCGAGAAGTTACTGACTTCCTCTCAAACACGAACCTCCAATGAAGAGGTTCGAGACCCGAAGCTCTGTTGAAATTATCGACCTGGCAGGTGCTGTGCACAGTATGTTCTGTGATCGGAAAACGAGTGACGAGTGCGTTAACTCACGTGTCACATATATGTGGTCCCCGCCTGACTGTGGAGTCTTTTTGTGCGATGAGCCAGAGGTATGTAACGAAGAACTCGATGAATGGTATCAAGATGATCCTGAAGATTTATTGGATTTTTACAACTATTGTTCAAGGGGCAATTTCGAATATTAAATCATTATTTGACAATAGGATTTTCTAATACAGGTCTGTGTTTCGGGAAACAGTTATTAATGTTGGTAGTTATAATGGTTTCTAACCCAGACACATGAATCGCCGTCGATATTTATTCGTTGTTTCAGGGGCTAGTTCACTTCTCTCTGGGTGTATCGAAGCTATCTCTGGGGCCAGTGATGTTGATGAGAACGGAATACAGGATCCAGAAGAGATTACAGAACAATTACTGATGGCGCTAGTCAACAGTGAGCTTAGTGTTGCGCGGGAATATATCCATGATGATGCCCCTTTTCCACTCAAATTGATAATAGACGAGCAACGGAATTAAATTCATATAATATTAAAGAGGTGAATGTAAAGGAGGCAATTGTTCAAACAACGGATAGAGCGATTGGTGAACAAGAACTTAAAGAACTGGTCACTCTTAACGAAGAGGAAATAGTTGATCCTTTAATTGATCGAGGTTTCGATGATATTGCGCTAGTATACATTTCAGAAACAACCGAGGAATATGGAACTCAAGAGGAAATAGTATCGTTAGTGAAAGTAGACGGGAACTGGTTGATATGGCTCTGTTGAAATCCTATTCTTCAGACATATTATTTCATGAAACAGCCATTCCTGATGAGTACGAATAAGGCGATTAGAAGGTCAATTGGCGTTTCTAATATAGACGAAAAACGCGCGAGATACCACGCCAGACCAGACGAGTACAAGGAGACCGACCTCGCTAGAGGTAGACAGCCCCTCAGGAAAGAGAAGGAGACCGATGCCGATGAAAACCGCCATAATGAGTAGAAAGGAGACGTCGTTTTCCACGTACCTGCGACCGATACCTTGCTCGTCCCCGTACGTGAGGACGATGCCGAGAACAAGCCCAATGCCCACGGCAACCAAAAGAGTAACTCCGTACTCAATAGAAGGAACAGTCCCCTGCCACAATTCAAACCAGACCCACCCTGTTATGATAAGGCCAAGTACCAGCTCAAGGGCAATGGAACCATTCTCTCCTATCAGTCCATGTGAGGCCGCTTCGGGGGTATCTTATGATTCCATATTATATCCTCTCTTGGTTCCAAGTTGATGATGGGTGTTTGTAACGGACCCAACGAGGCCCGACAAGTATATTCCTGTCTTGACTACTCAAAGTGACCGATCTACATTATGAATGAGACAGGCGATAGTGACTTCACGGAATTGCTTCCACCACCGTCGTGAGCGGACGAACGCACCGTACTTTCGCTTGAGCGTTGAGTTCACAGTCTCGGATTGACTCCGCTGGCCGTAGAGATCAGCGTCTAAGCGTGCGTTCCATGCCTTGTGGAGTGATGTGAACTCACGATGCTTAATCAGTGGCCGAACCTCGTGTTGCCGGGCGAGCCGTCTGATTTTCTGATCGTCGTAGCCTTTGTCTCCGAGGAGAATATCGATACACTCGGGGTTGCGCTTGATCAACGACGGAACAATCTGGCTATCGTGTTTTCGAGTCGTCGTCACGTGTAGATCGAGAATGGCGTTCACCTTCGCATCGACCAGCAACGTCACCTTGAGCTGCTGAATCGTGAGTTCAGCACGTTTTGTGTAGTGTTTCGAAGCGTGACTACGGTCGAACCCTGACGCATTAACTCCAACAACTCCGCTTGTCGGGAGTAACGTCGCTGAGAGAGTCAAAATGATACGCCACACAGCCATATCAAGCCGGTTGAACGCCTTACAGAGCGTTGAAGCAGTAGGAAGTTCAGCTAATTCAAGAGCTCGACGAATGCGTGGCATCTCGATTAATTCGTCAAGCAGACCACGATAGGTCGTGTTCTTCCGAACTTTGAGACACAGCAGAACAACGTGCTGAGGAAGTGTGTAGCGGTGTTTAGAGAACTTCGAGGAGTATCGAGAGACCGCTCGACGTGCCAGATGGATCGCCTTCTCAGTAAACCGGAGAATCTGCGACTTCGGGAGGGCATTCATCTCGTTGAATTACAAGCCGAACATGTAACTCTCTGAGGATTTCAACAGAGCCATTCTCCCAGAAAACAAACGGGAAGTACAGGGAATCTATGTATCGGTTTTGACTTCATCACTCACAAGATTAGACTGGCTGTTCGAGTTTCTTCGGAGGAGCAAAATGGAGGCAACAAATCCCTACAAGAATCGCTAAAAGCAGAGAATAAGTGGGAATGAGTATCACCCAAAGGAGATTCCCACCGCCAGTTATAGATATAGTCCAAACCGAAAGAAGCGGGCTAATTTGGAAGAGATTGACGAGAAAAAACGTAAGTATGGCTGGGATAACAAACCACTTTAGTACCGGTTTCTCAGTTTCAGATTCAGACATCACATACATCAAATAGTATTATTTTGATAAGTGTTTTCTGGTGATTCACTGCTCCATTTGCAACCTCACTCTCAAGGAGGATACGCCTGAAGACGGGGCAAACGCGTGCCCACACAGCGACCACCGGACGATTTTTTTACCCCACTTGCGAGGTCCTACCTAATGAGTGGACAGACTCAGATCCCGGAACGTTGGGAGCGCGGATTCGTCGAGGCGAATGGTATCGAGTTGCACTACTGCCGCACCCACGGGTCGGGTCCGCCGTTCGTCGTCTCCCACGGCTTCAGCGACGACGGGTACTGTCGGCTCGACCTCGCCCGTGAACTCGGAGACGAGTTCGATGTCGTGCTGTACGACGCTCGAGGGCACGGCCGTTCCGACGCCCCCGACGAGGAGTACGGCGCGCCCGAACGGGCGGCGGACCTGCTCGGTCTGCTCGAGGCGTTCGCGCTTGAAGACCCAATCCTGTTCGGCCACTCCATGGGTGCCGACACGGTCACGGAAGCCGCAGCCCGTCGACCAGACCGGCCCCGAGCCGTCATCCTCGAAGACCCCGTCTGGATGGTCGACGGGGTCAACGATGACGTGATCCAGGATGGGCCGAGAGATGATATCGAGGAGCAGATCGCGGGATGGCAGGAACACAGCGTCGAGGAACTCCTCGAGGCCGACACGATGTTTCGGGAACTCGCCGAGTCTGGACAGGCCGACCTCGCACGCCGAGTAGCCGAAGCCAGACACCGGCTCCGACCAGAGATTGGCCGCGTGTTCGAGGGCGGACTGCTCGACCCCACCGAAATGTACGTCGATATCGAGGCGCCGACGCTCATCCTGAAAGCTGACGCGGACGAGGCGGAACGCGAGCGGGAGCGGGAGATCGCTGCCTTCCTCCCGGACGGGCGACTCGTGCACGTGGACGACGCCGGACACTGCGTCTTCTGGGACGAGCGAGAGCGTGCAACCGAGAAACTCCGGGCGTTCCTCGCGACGGTTTGATGGTCTCCGAACCGTGAGTGCTGACCGCCGAAAAACGGTGGATCGGGGGGCCATTGTATCCGATTCACACATGTCGACCGCGTATAAACGTAGATAATTCGTTGAAGGTGTCGTAGAACGATTCGCACACCAAAGAGCAGGGTGAACGCTGGAGTCGATGAGCTGGTTGGGACCGATCAACAAGATCTCGGTCCGAGTCCGCCTAGTGTGGCTGCCAGCACCGTCTCGAATTGTCGGTCGAACCGGGTTCGATTTTCAAACTTTATACTGTCATACCATCTCGTTCGTGATAGAATGGCCGATCTAACTATCCAGAAGGGAATAACCTACGCTGAACGTGAGACCGGTGAGATAAAACTCGATCTCTACGTACCGAAACGTGAGAACCCTCCACTCGTCGTCTACGTCCACGGTGGCGGCTGGATTGCGGAGACGCGCTCGAATATCCCCGATCCCGAGCAGTATGCCGCTGAGTGGGGTTGCGCTATCGCCAGCGTCAGCTACCGCCTCCAGGAGGTCCCCGATGGGGCGGCCGTCGAAGAGATGTACGACCCGGCAAATCCCACTCCACGGGGTACCTTCCCTGACCACTTCGTAGACGTGAAAGCCGCCATTCGATGGCTTCGCGCTCACGCTGACGAGTACGGCTACGACGCCGACCAAATTGCCGCGTGGGGCTCCTCCGCGGGTGGGCATCTTGCCCTCCTCGCGGGCGTCGTCGACGACGTCACCGACCTCGGAGACGCCTTCGCCGACGAGGTCGAGAAGACCGTCGCACCCGAGAAATCCGGTGCCGTACAGGCCGTCGTCAGCTGGTACGGCGCCGCCGACTTCAGGCTCATCGAGGACGAGAGCGAAGGGACAGAAGAAAGCGATGGGCTCATTCCGCTGTTGCTGGGCGGTCCCCAGTCCGAGCACCCCGAGCGGTGGGCACAGGCCAGTCCCGTCACGCACGTCACGCCCGAGAGCCCGCCAACGCTGTTGATGCACGGCCGCAACGACGAGGTAGTCGACGTGGAACACAGCCACCGGTTTTTCGACGCCCTAGAGGAGGCTGGAGTGGACGCGGTCTTCTACGAGTTACACGACCTGAACCACGTCTGGGTCGAGAGTATCGAAGCGATCGAGTCCGAACGCGTGGCGATGGACCTGCTCGCAGCAGACCCGACTCACGCCCAGTCGGTCTACGAGGCGACACACGTCGGGGACGGCGGGTCGCCCGAGCCCCTTTTCGTGGACCTCCCACCCGCTGGTCCCGAGGCTATCCGGCGGTTTCTCGAACGAACCATCGAGTGACCGGATCCCATTGAGGCCTTCATCACCACTCGCGACATCGGTCTCCTCATCGGCGAGTAACTACTGCTTCCAGAGAGAGGGCCGCGTCGGTATACGGGTTGTGTGAATATTGTACAATTTCGATGAGCCGAGATCGAACGGGCGAGAGCAGCGACTCCCCCGTCAGTCCACTGCCGTCGGCTCGCAGGGCGAGAGCCCGGTCGAGAACCGCATCATCGGGTCGACCGACGACGATCACACGACCCTCAGCCGTCGAAACGGAGCAGACGCAACCCGATCAGGCTGACGAGGACGGTCGACCCCTCGTGACCGACCACCGCAACCGGGAGCGGGATCCCCGCCGTGAGGATCGCGATGACCATGATCGCGATCGCGCCGAACGCGATGGCGAAGTTGACGTACAGGGTGCGCTTGGTCTCCTTGCTGAGCGCGAACGCGTAGGGGAGTCGGTCGAGTTTGTCCGACATGAGGACGATGTCGGCCGTCTCGAGCGCCACGTCGGTTCCGGCCCCACCCATGCCCACGCTGATGTCGGCCGTCGCGAGTGCGGGGGCGTCGTTCACCCCGTCGCCGACCATCGCGACGGCTTCGTGGCGCTCCTGTAGCATCTCGATGTGTTCGACCTTCTCCTCGGGGAGCAACTCCGGGTAGACCTCGTCGATCCCGAGTTCCTCGGCGATGTACTGGGCGACTCGTTCGTTGTCGCCCGTCAACATGACGATCTGTTCGACGCCGCGCTCGCGGAGTTTTTCGATCATCTCGAGCGCGTCAGGTCGGATCGTGTCGGTGAACGCGAGCCAGCCGAGGACGGACAGCCGGCCGGAGCCGTCGGTCTCGTCGGTGGCTCCGCGTTCGTCGAGTTCGTCGGATCCGTTGGGTTCGCCCACGACGAGGACGCTCGTCTTGCCGCTCGTTTCGAGTTCGCGGACGGCGTCGAGACCGGCCTCGAGACCGTCGATCGATCGCCCCTCGAGAACGGTTTCGACGTACCGTGGGTTCCCGATGTGGATCGTCCATCCCTCGACGGTCGCGTGCACGCCCTTTCCGACCACCGCCTCGAAGTCGCTTACGCCGGGGACGTCGAGCGACCGCTCCTCGGCGGCCTCGACGGTCGCCTCGGCGAGGTGGTGTTCCGAGCGGGATTGGACCGCCGCTGCGAGCGCCAACAGTCGGTCGTCAGTCAGCGATCCGTCCTCGACGGTGGGGTCCGCGGCCAGTCCGCTGTCGATGGATCCGCCGTCGGTCGCGGAGAACGAACTCCCGCTCTCGCGGGCAGTCACGTCGGTCAGGCGCGTATTGCCTTCGGTCAACGTCCCCGTCTTGTCGAAGGCGATGGCGTCGACGTTCCCCGCCGTCTCGATGTGTTCGCCACCCTTGAACAGGACGCCCTGTCGGCCGCCGGCGGAGATCGCCGAGAGGACAGCTGCCGGCGTCGAGATGATGACCGCACACGGCGAGGCGGCTACCATGAGCGTCATCGCGCGGTAGAACGTCGGCTCGAACGAGTGGTTCAGCAGCCAGAGCGGGAGTGCAATCGCGACGGCGGTCATCGCGAAGACGCCCAGTACGTAGGGCTGTTCGAAGCGGTCGATGAGCTGCTGGGTCGGTGCGCGCTTCTCCTGGGCCTCCTCGACCATCGTGATGAGCCGGGAGATCGCCGACTCCGTGGCCGCTCGAGTGACCCGCACTTCGAGGCTTCCAGTCTCGTTGATCGTCCCGCTGAACACCTCGTCGCCGGGTTCTTTCGCCACGGGAACGGACTCGCCGGTGAGCGACGATTGATCGATCGTGCTCTCGCCGGTCTCGACGACGCCGTCGAGTGGCAGCCGTTCGCCGGGCCGAACGACGAACACGTCGCCGACGTCGACGTCCTCGATCGGCGTCGTCGCTTCCGTCCCGTCGCGAAGCACCTGCGCCGACTCTGGCCGCATCTCGACCAGCGACTTGATCGCGGTTCGCGACCGGCCGATCGCGTACTCCTCGAGGACGCCGGAGAGCGAAAACAGGAAGAGCAACATCGCTCCCTCGAACGGAGCGCCGATGTAGAGCGCACCGAGTGCGGCGATAATCATCAGGAGGTCGATCTCCACGACGGGCTCTCGTAACGCGGCGACACTCGCTTTGAGCCCGTACCAGCCGCCGAAGACGTAGGCGACCGCGTAACTGGCCCAGACGACCGACGAGGGTGCGCCGAACCAACTCCCGAGGAGTCCGCTCGTCATCCCGAGGAAGGTGAGGACGACGAAAATCGCTTGTCGCCGAACGTCCAGCCGGTCGGTCGATTTCGCCGACTGGCCGGCGGCGAGCGACGCGGAATTCGATGTCGTCTCCATACGACTCATTCTGAGCCGTCGTGGATAAACGTTGACGTCGCTCCGCGGACACGGGAACTGTGCTCGGACGAGAACGCGTCCCCTCGATCGGCGATACGGTATTGTTCATTCCGCACAATTTATTGGCGGTGGGCTCGTACGACGACACAATGACCGACTCACTCGACGAGGAACGAGCGCAGATTCGCGAGCGGAAGAAACGAGAACTCCAGCACCGCCTCGAAGGCGGCGGCGAGCAGGGTGCAGGCGCTCCCGCCGCTGGGACGACGCCATCCAAACCGATCGCGATCGAGGGACAGGCCCACCTCGACGAGGTCGTCGGCGAGCACGACGTCGTCCTCGTCGACTGTTACGCCGACTGGTGTGGTCCCTGCCAGATGCTCGAGCCGACGATCGAGGCGCTGGCCGCCGAGACCGACGCGGCAGTTGCGAAAGTCGATGTCGATGCCCACCAGCAGCTGGCCCAGCAACTGGGGGCACGCGGCGTGCCGACGCTGGTCCTCTACGCCAGCGGCGAGCCGGTCGAACGGATGGTCGGCGCCCGACCGAGAGAACAGCTCGAAGGATTGATCGACCAACACAGCACGTAACTACGTTTTTGCCGACAGCGGACTCGACGACAGTGACTTCGCCCCGATGGACGGACCCGGACGTCGCAGTCGCGCCAACGTCGGTCCGATTTCGCGGCACTCGATTTCAGCGCTCGTTCGAACACACTCTCACGCGAGCGAAAGCGTCAGCGAGAACGTCGTTCCCTCGCCGGATTCCGACTCGACCCAGATGCGACCACCGTGACGTTCGACGATCCGTCGAGAGAGGCTCAGTCCCATCCCGGTCCCCTCGTGTTCGTCACGCGTATGGAGACGCTGGAAGATGTCGAAAATTCGGTCCTGATCGTCCGGCGCGATCCCGATCCCCTCGTCCCGAACCGAGAGGACGCACTGCTGTCCGCGTCGTTCGGCCTCGATCGCAATTCGGGGCGGCTCGTCGCCGCTATACGCGATTGCGTTGGTGACGAGGTTCTGTAACACCCGTCGGAGCTGGCTGGCGTCGCCGCGAACGGTCGGCAGCGATTCCGCCGTGATCTGGGCGTCACTCTCCTCGATCCGGAACTGCAGATCGTCGAGGACGTCCTCGAGCAGATCGTCGAGATCGACCGGCTCGAAGGATTCCCCCTGCGTATCGACCCGGGAGTATTCGAGCAGTCCGTCGATCATCTCCGTCATTCGTTCGGCACCGTCGACGGCGAACTCGACGAACTCCGTCGCGTCCTCGTCCAGGTCGTCGCCGTAGCGCCGCTCGAGCAGTTGCAAGTAACTCGAGACCATTCGAAGGGGTTCTTGCAGATCGTGGCTCGCTGCATAGGCGAACTGCTCGAGTCGCTCGTTCGATTCTTCGAGTCGCCGCTTGTATTCGTTGCGCTCGGTGACGTCGACCGCGACGAGCATCCCTGCGAACACGTCGCCGTCGTCGTCTCTGACGGGAACGATGTGGACGTTCCAGAATCGATCGAGAAACGAGACGTCCGTCTCGGTCGGTTCCCCGTCGAAGACGGCCCGGAACGCCGGCTCGAGTTCGGTTACGAGTTCGTCAGGATAGAGATCGTGGATCGTCGTCCCTTCGAGTTCGTCGGCCGGCAGGCCGATCTCCTCGAGGACTTGCCCGTCTGCGAACGTGTATCGGAGGTCCTCGTCGAACATCGTGATCGCCCCGTTCGGGAAACTCTCGATCAGCGTCCGGTAGCGCTGTTCGCTCTCCTCGAGTTTTCGCTGGTAGGCGAGTCGCTCGGAGACGTCCCTGACGACGCCGATTCGACGACGCGTTCCGGAGTCAGAGACGTGTGTCGTAACCGCCGTCTCGGTGGGGATTTCGTCACCGTCGGCCGTCTCGATCGTCGTCTCGAGTTTCGACGCGGTCGACTCGTCGGCCACCGCCTGCATGCGGTCGACTACCTCGTCGTCGACGACGAGTGACTCGTGGGCACCGAGTAACGTCTCACGGTCGTAGTCGGTCAGTTCGGCGAACGCCCGGTTGACGACGGTGAACCGGTCCTCGTCGTCGACCGTGTAGACGCCGTCGTCGATCGCCTCGATGATCGTTCGATACTTCTCGAGTTTGCGTTCACGTTCTTTCCGCGCCGTGACGTCGGCGTCGATCCCGACGATGTGTTGGACCGTCCCCTCCTCGTCGGTGACCGGAATCGCCCGAGCGTGAATCCACCGCTGTTCGCCATCTGGTCTGACGACCCGAAACTCCTCGTCGAACGGGGTCTCCGGCAAAGCGGTGTAGGTATCGCGAACTCGGTCCCGATCCGCCGAATGGACGAGCTCGAGCCACGAGAGGCCGTCGTCGTACAGACTCTCGCGGTCGTCTCCGAAGACGTCCTCGTAGGCGGGATTCGCGTAAATGTACTCCGACGGATCCGCGTCGGTCAACCAGATGACCTCCTCGAGGTGTTCGCTGAGCGTCCGAAAGCGTCGTTCTTTCTCCCGAAGCGCCGCCTCCATCCGGTTTTGATCGGTGACGTCCCGGACCACCCCGATTCGGTTTTCACCCCCATCTTCGTCCAGAATGATAAAACGGTTCTCGACTGTCCGGGTCTCGTCCGGCCCAGCATCGATCGTTTCCTCGAACGTCGGAGGCGCGTCTTCGGTCCCTTCACTCCACTGTTCGGCCTCGATCGACGCGAACTCTTCGCCGAACACCGCCGAGGCGTGTCGTCCCCGTAGCTCCGCCCGCGAGAACGCAGTCAGGTCGGCGAACGAATCGTTGACCAGTTCGAACCGCCGCTCCTCGTCGAGGACGTAGATCCCTTCGTGAGCCGTTTCGACGACTGTTTCGTACTGCTCGAGTTCTCGACTGCGCTCGAATCGGTCGGTGACGTCCTCGATCGCGAAGACGACGCCGTCTATTTCGTTGCGCCCGTCGGTGAGCGGCGCGCCGTTGATAGATATCCACACTCGCTGGCCGTCCGGACGCAAGACACCGCTGACCTGATCGAACAGCGGTTCGCCCGATTCGAGGATCCGGGGGAACGGCAACTCCTCTATCGAGAGAGGCTGACCGTCGGGCCCGATTTCGTCCCACTCGGGATCGTCGAACCGCAACTCGTTGATCCGCTCTTTGCTCCGACCGAAGATCTCCTCGGCCCGATCGTTGGCAAATCGCATCTCTCCGTCGGTGTCGACGATCGTGATGCCGATCGGACTCGTCTCGACGATCTTGTCCTTGAGCGTCGCTTCCACGTCTCTGCGGTGGTTCGCTCGTTCCCGATCGACGACCGAGCCGAGGACGTTGGCGACGGCGCTGACGAACGTCCCGTCGGCGTCGCTGAACGCGTCCGTCGCCGTCGTATAGATCGCGAAGACGCCCCACGGACCGTCCGACGAGCCGATACTGATACAGACGGCGCTTCCGTTGAAGCCGTCGGAGAGAAACGCCGGTGGGTGAAATCGGTCGTCGACGCCGAGGTTATCGACGACGACGGGCTCGTCCGTCGCCAGCGCGATTTCGTGTGGTGTGGTAGTAGTATCCGTACCGCTATCGGACTTAGGACCAGAGTCACGGTCGACGCCGGAGCCGGTTGGGACGGTTCCCCCGCCGTCGTCGGTATCACCGTCGTTCGTTCGGCGGGGCTCTCTCGTGTCCGTTCGGTCGTCTACTCCGTATCCGCCGCGAGGCAGGAATCCGTCGTCGCCCGGAACCGCCTCGAGAACGGCGACGGACTCGGCATCGAGTGCATCGCCGACTGCCGTGATGGCGTAGTCGATCAAGTCGTCCAAATCGTCCGTTTCGAACGCCCGACGACCGAGATCTGCGACGAACTCCTGTCGTCGGATGGGCGACTGCATCGTCGGGTTTCCGTCCCAACGGGAAGGAGAAGTCATTGCCCGTCTTAGAACAGCGGATCGTATAAGGTCTCTTTCTCTCGTCACGGCAGTGTTCAGCGGAGCTTATTCCAGCAGTACGCGTCGCTTTGCAGCTACGTTTCGGCGGTTGCTCGATCCCCCGTTTCTAGAATGGTTTTCGAACTGATATGAATGGCGTTTTATCTCCTAAAGAGACGTTCTACTGTGTTATGCTGTCCACGTGTTTCGTATCGGAATCGAAGTCCGTAACTGTGAAGTGCAGCTTCGATCCACGGCATTGAATCGACGGAAAACACGGCGTCGGCGACGTCGTCTCTCTCGCGGAGTTCAGTGAGACCCCTCGAGTACTTGCTGTCGTTCGCGTCGGATCGTGCGTGACGTGGTTGAATTCGTTGGTTTCCGGAATGGTGGCGTCCGGCCAGTCGCAGGGATCATCGTGTTGAATCGCGCTCTCGTCGAGCGCGGCGCGACCTCGTTGTGTTCGGTCCGTCGACTGTCGATCCGTTTTTCGAGTCCACTTCTGAACGATCGATCGAACCCGTGTGACACTGAGATCTCTCTACTCTAAAAACAATATATCAACTTGATATTATGGGTGGGCGGAACCGAAATCGGGTCGGCTCGTGCAGTGTCGCGTCTTCGACGCGCCCACGCTGAAATGATCACTCGAGCGAAAAGCTCGGTCGGACGATGAACGGGACCCGGACGCCGGCTACGTGGCTACGGCGACGCGAACGCGCTCGCGACTAGTAGCGGGAAGACGAGCGTCGCCTCGGCTTCGACTTGCGTGTAGTTCGTTCGCTCGTCTTTGATCTTTCCCCACGAGACCGCCTCGTTCGGTGGCGCTCCAGAGAGTGAGCCGTCTCCCTCCACACCCGTAGAAATGTAGACGACGTAGTCCGCACCGCCGCGGAACAAGTTCGTCATGATCGCGTGGTGTTTTGGCACGCCGCCGCCGACGGCGATCAACCCTGTCGTATCCGCGAGCAGTCCGTCCTCGATGAGGGAGTCGTAGTCGTCCAGAATCTCGATTCCGACGTCCGAATCGTAGCCCTGGCGGTAGTAGTAGAGGAAGTTGCCGACTTCGGCGTCCGTCAGCGCTGGACAGTAGACGGGGACGTCGTTGTCCGCCGCCTGCTTCAAGACGGAATCCTCGTCGTCGAGGGTCGCACCGAGTTCGCGGGCGAACGCCGTCGGCGTCCGCACCTTCTCGTCTGCGAAGAACTCCTCGAAGAAGTCGTAGAGGTACTCCTCTAGCCACACGTACCGATCGGATGGAACGAAGAGATTCCCGAGCCGGTTGATTCCCCGGTCACGGAGTGTCGCCTCGTCGGCGTCCCACCGCCCCATCTTGAACGGCTTTGCAGTCTTGATGACGTCCTCCGTCAGCGATCCAGACGTCGTGATGAGCACGTCGACGTACCCTTCACGGACCAGATACGCAACGACCTCACGCAACCCCGAAGAGATGATGTTCGACGTGAACGTGAGGTAAATCGTCGCCTCCTCTTCTCGCATTCGTTCGGCGATATCGATGGCCTCGGCGAGTTGCGTCGCCTGAAATCCCGTCGTCTCGTAGGACGCGATGAGGTCGTGAAAGTCGAACTCGCCGCGAAAATCGTATCCGCGGACGTCCGCCGTATTCAGTTCGTCGTCACTGCCCGGAACAACGTGTTCGTGTGACTCGTCTTTCTCCACACGATTCCGTAGCGCGACGACTGATTTGAATGTCTCGAGACGGATCGCCACTCGGTACCGACGTGAATACCGGTTTCCATGCCGAGAGGTTCGAACAGCTCGAAACGTCTCGTCGCCCGTCACGGTTCGACGAAGAGCGTGAGATGTGAAGTGACTCGCAGGACACGTTCGAGTGCGACCCGCTATCCGATGGACCCACTCGTGATCACCAGAAGAATAACCCCGGCGATCAACACCAGTGTTAGCCATCCGAAGAAGATTATCGCCGCTTGCCGGCCTGTGAGCTGGTCACCGTTGAGGATCTCTTCGATCTCCATACCCAGCAGTAGCCATCAGATCGAAATAAATCGTTTGGTCTGGGTCGTTCCCTCTTTCACGGTTCGTCCGCCTTGATTTTCCGAAGGTTCTCGAGGAGTTCGTCGGTCGAACTGTCTTCGTCGAACGTTATCTTTCCACGATACTCCTCCGGCTGGTCGTCCGACTCCGATTCGATCTCGGAGATCGTTCGTTCACGACGTTCGTACTCACGTTGGTCATAGTTGCCCATTCCCATGTGAATGAGAGTGTTGGCGAAGAATCGTAATCAAGGTGTCGGTCACCCATAGAGATGCGGTCTCGACGCCCTCTCGAGGCGATTTCGGAGAGTTACGTAACGTACGCGTCCGCATCGTTCGTCTCGAGTCGTTCGTCGGAGCAGTGGAACGGTCGCCACTCGAGGCGGGGACGTGAGCAGTTCTGCCGTATATAATAGTCCGCGCATAATGGACGATTCTGTCGCACGCTCGAGCGACGACCACTACTCGGTCGACGACTCGACTCACGCTTCGCCGCCGTCGCGAAGACCGGCAGACGACGTCGGTATCGCCGGAGCGAGTGCCTCTCGAATCGCTCGGCCGTTCGAAACACAGCGCGATTGCCCTCGAGTAATCGAACGGGACCGCGGTCGCGCTCGAACCACGGCCGAAGCACTCCGACGTCCGACGGCGAACGAGAGAGAGAGCCTGTAGACGCCGGGTTTCTGGAGTACGAGCACGACGGAGACACCGCCGACTCGCCGTGCGATCTCGGACTCACACCTGAAAATTACATTCATACGAATGTAATGCAACTCTCGGTTCCGTTCCGAACACGGGAGTGGATATAACGATACAGCATGCTCGGACCGATCGCCGACACTCGTGAGCGATCCGCCGACTCAGCGATAATCGTCCAGATACGAGTCGCTGATTTCTGTCTCGAGGTCGTCGACGTATTCAGTCAGCATCTCCGGCAGCTCGGCCGTGTATCGGTCGTCCGTGAACCGATACTTCGGACCGATGATGGCGATCGCGCCGAGAACGCTCCCGTCGGGACCTCTCACGCGTCGCCCGACCTCTCTAAGACCGTCGACGTACTCTTCGTCGGCGAACGCAACGCCTCGATCGCGAATCTCCTCGAGTTCTCGCACGAGGTCGTCCCGGTCCGTGATCGTCTGGGGCGTCTGTCTGGGGAGTCCCCGGTCGTCCAGTATCGCTTCGACGCGCTCGTCGGGTAATTCGGCGAGAATCGCTTTACCGGTCGCGACGCAGTGGAGATAATAGTAGATGCCGGCGGAGCTGGGCGCGGTAGAGATATGTCGTTCCTTGGATGGAAAGTGGCTGTCCGGGTGGAACGACTCGTGGACGAGAATGCCGCGGTTGTCGTTCTCGACGACGAATTCGACCTCTTCGTCGATTCGGTCGGACAGTTCCGCCACAGTCCGCTTCGCCAATGTGTACGCCTTCTTGCGTGAGCGTGCATACTCGCCGTGGTTGAGGAACCGTAACCCGATGTGATACACTGCACCCTCCTTCGTGAGATACCCTTCTTCGAGAAGCGTCTGAAGGTGAAGGTGGACCGTACTTCTCGAGATCTCCAGTTCGCCGGTCAGTTCGTCCAGCGTTGCACCGCCGAGTCTCTGAATCGTGTCGATCACGTCCAGCGACCGTTGCGTGGTCTTCGCCGTCTGTTTGGTCATTGCTCGTCGTACCGGTCGGAGTGGTATAAAGATTCGCTCTGGTCGGATTGTTATATACTGTCGTCTACATCGGAAACCGACATCGCACAGCAGACGGTTACCGGAGCTGTTCTCGGAGGATTCGATACCGGTACGATCCGTTGTATCCCCTCGACCACTTCTCGAGGTACGACCGGCTTTGACAAAATAACCCGAACAGTTCCAGTGAAAACCGGTCGTCGATTTCGTCTTCGACGCCCTCGTAGAGGACTCGTGATTTTATGTAGGGGCCTCTCGTCGGGTGCTCCAGACACTCCGTTTTCACGTATTCTCGTACGACGGCGTCCGTTTCCGCGATGTCGAACGTCTGTAACCGTGGCGGGACTTCGTTCATGGTAGTAGTGGTGTCACTGGTGGACACGTCTCCTGCGATGCTATAGAGACGTTGGTCCGGACGAACCATAATGATATTGGTGTGATCACATCCCTCTCGCTGTCTCGGAGCCGACGTGAGCCGTACCCGAAACGGACGTCGCAGTCCGATACTCACGACTGAGCCGACACACACTATCGCACTGTCCGCGGTTCTCGCTCCGAACCACGCACCCCTCGAGCGCCCGGTCGTGCGGTGGCAGTGGCTACGATAGTACGGTCAGACCGTCCTGGGGCTCGGAGAGCGAGACGTGACACTGCCGCTTTCGGCTTCAACTCGCTAAGCTCTCGTTTTCACATACTGTTCGGACACACGAGAGATACGGCGTCGACCGCGGTCGGCCGACCGACTGCAACTGGGTTCTCGAGCCCGATCGACAGCCCGGTTCCGATCGGAGTTCGGCTTCGCTCACGACCGACGAAACGGTGCTCCGACGAGACGACGAGTCGCAGTGGCCCACCGGACCTGCCGATTCAGGGACGAACAAATTGCTCATACAGGGCCTGAACCGGCCAAAATACGCTTCCCGATAGTTCGGACTTCGCAGAATTGTGCAGGATATACGACGTCGACGACGCCGTGTTACTCATCGGCGGTGGCGAAGCACCGAGCGACACTCGTCAACGGCTTACGTTCGGTTCCGGATTCGAACGAGACGGAAATCGGACCCGTTTCGAACGTGTGGTACGAGTGGTAAGACGTCACTCCTGATCGTCTCCGAACTGGTTTCGTTCTGTCTCACTGTTCTCCGGCACAGGAACCTGTCGATGACCCTCGACCTCGAGGGCCGGGGCATCCGCCTCGACCGCCCGTGAAGGCGAGCGAGCGTCGGACGACGGGTTGATCCGTCAGTTTGGGGGGAGCGTAGCTCGGCCCTCACCCGAGCGAGAACCGAATATGTTTCGCTCAACGTTCGTGGCCCACCGGGCCGAGAGACGATCATGGTCACATCCGACGCCGACGCCGAACGTGCCTACGACGAGGACCGATTCTCCACGCACGCACTCCACAGCAGTGACCGGGCCAAAGTGCTCTTCGGGTACTTCGAACCGGGACAGTTCATTCCGGTTCACGCACCGGAGAGCGACCTCGTCGTTCGCGTCGAATCGGGCCGCGGCCTCATCAGGGACGGCGCGGACGAACGCAGCGTCGAGACCGGCGACGTCGTCGTCGTCCCCGCCGGCGACTCCCGTGGAATCCACGCGAACGAGGGCGAGCGACTGGAGGCGTTGCTCGTCGTCTCGCCGCCCCCGACGGACGCCGAACACGCACCGGTCAGGGAGGGACTTCGTCGCGGTGAGTTCGAGCCGTCGTAGCACGACAACGGTAATTTGACGCCGTTTCCGGTGAGACTGCGTCCCGTCGTTCGATTCCACCGGTATACAGGTATTCGTCGCTCGAGGGCCGAGTACGTCGAGTTCCACGGCGTGACACGAGACGTCCTCGAGTAGTGTCATATGTATTATCTGACGTCCGACGACAACACGGTAGGCACGATTTCGACGCCTGCCACCGGAGTGGGGGCGACCGGTCGCTGTGGGTCGAACGTACGACCGATCAACTCCGATGCGATTCGTCGCTGTTCGGTGTCGTTCGAGCCGTCTCCCGGGCGAACATATTCCCCCGTTTCCCACGCAGTGGGAACATTGGCTACCCACTATTTGCGGGCTCTTCAAATACTCATCTGTGTCCAGACACACCAACCGTTCGGAAAAGCGTCTCTCACGGCGGACGTTCTTTTTGACCTCGGGTGTCGCTGGTATTTCAGCCCTCGCGGGCTGTACGATAGATGACACCCCCTCTCGTACGGATGGGCCTGCCTCCGGCGAAGAGACGGAGGTGACGCCGCCGGCGACCGTCGCAACCCACACGTCACCGGAGCTCGAGAAGTGGGTCGACGAGGTCCCTCGGCCGGGCGTCGCGGAGCCGACGGGGACGAAAGAGGGGCAACCGCACTACGAGATCGAGATGGGCGAGTTCGAGCAGGAACTCCACAGCGACCTGCCGCCGACGACCGTCTGGGGGTTCGACGGCCAGTTCCCCGGTCCGACGATCGAAGCCGAACAGGGAGAGCCGATCTACGTTCGGTGGACGAACGACTTGCCCGACGACCACCTCCTGCCCGTCGATACGACGGTTCACGGCGACACGATCCCGTACGACATCGACGGTGTTCGAACCGTCACCCACCTCCACGGCGGGAACATCGAGTCCGAGAGCGACGGGAAAGCCAAGGGTTGGTTCACGCGGGACTTCCAGGAGACGGGACCCGCCTTCGAGAAGAAAGACTACTACTACGTCAACGACCAGCCGCCGGCGACCCTGTGGTACCACGACCACGCGATCGGAATCACGCGACTCAACGTCTACGCCGGCCTCGCGGGTTTCTACCTGCTTCGAAGCGAACGCGAGCGGGAACTCGGCTTACCCGACGGCGAGTACGAAATCCCGCTCGTCGTACAGGATCGGAGTTTCGACGAAGACGGCTCGTTGTTCTATCCGTCGGCCGTGTCGGAGGATCGAGGCGGCGACGAGTCGTATCCCGAGACGAGCATCGTTCCGGAGTTCTACGGCGACGTTCCGGTCGTCAACGGGAAAGCCTGGCCGCGGCTTTCGGTCGAACCGCGGACGTATCGGTTCCGGATTCTCAACGGGTCGAACTGCCGGTACTACGACCTCGAGTTGCTCGAGTACGACGAGGCGTCGGGCGAGACCGGTGACGACGGTCCGTCGTTCGTCCAGGTCGGAAACGACGGCGGGCTCCTCGCGGAGCCGGTCGGCCTCGATGGGCGTCTCGAGATCGGACCGGGCAAGCGAGCCGACCTGGTCGTCGACTTCAGCGACTTCGCCGGAGAGACGCTGTTGCTTCACAACGACGCACCGTCGATGTACCGCGGGAGAGCGGGCGGTGAGGAGACGAAGCCGTTGCCGGAGGTCATGCTCGTCGACGTCGCGGATTCGAACGACGCCGAAGACGACAGTCGGATTCCGGACGAATTGACCGAGGTTCCCGAGATTCCAACCGATGCGGTAGATACCCACAGACACCTCGTGCTCACCGCCACGAGTGACGAGTACGGACGAATGAAACACCTGCTCGGGACGCGAGACCAGCCGGGTGGATATAGCTTGGAGGACCCCGTCACAGAAGAACCCGAACTCGGCACCACCGAGGTTTGGAGTATCGCGAACAACACGGGGATGTCCCATCCGATCCACCTCCACCTCGTCCACTTTCAGGTTCTGGGCCGACAGTCCGTTGCCGACTACGATTCCGAGACGGACGGCGTCGACCCGGACGCACTGGAGCCACCGGAACCGTACGATCTGGGCTGGAACGACGTCGTCTCCGTCGACCCTGGCGAAGTAGTCCACGTTATCGTTCACTTCGGGGAGTACGAGGGCCTGTTCAACGACCAGACGGGGACGTATATGTGGCACTGCCACATGGTCGAACACGAAGATTACGACATGATGCGCCCCTATCGGGTGGTGCCAGGCGACGATTCGAACGCCACCGACGGGTGAGTCACGGAGCACCGACGAAAGAGGGGAGACCGGATCGACGCCTTCGAAAATCGACGAAACTACGTCCGACGCGGAAACAGCGGCCCACCACCTCGAGAGTATCCCTATCGGTGACCGGGTGAGAATCGAGATCACCCAACGATCGCCGAACGCGTCTCACCGTCCCGAACGTTCGATAGCGCTCTCGTACAGTAGGCACTCATCGTTTCCGACGAGGGCTGCTCGAGATTCGACGTCGACGATCCCGCCCGTCTGTGACCTCAGAGACCGAGGAGGAGCATCGATCCGTAGGCGAGTCCGAATGCGAGAACGAACGAGCCGATCCAGGCAGCGACAGTGTAGCCCAGCTTTCGAGGGCTGACGCCGGCTCCGCCGGTAACTGCGACACCGCTGCCGACGATAGCACTCACGACGATCTCGTTGAACGAGACCGGCACCCCAAGCACTACCGCGGTCTGTGCGATGAGAAACGACGGAACGAGCGTCGCGATCGAGCGACGGGGCCCCAGTGACGCGTACTCTTGGGAGATCGACTTGATCATTCGCGGCGCGCTCGTCCACGACCCGACGAGGATGCCGAGCCCACCGCCGAACAGAATCGCGATCGGCGACGCTATCGATAGCTCCTCGAGCAGCGGGAACAGCGGTCCGACGGCGAGTCCGACCTGACTCGCCCCCGCCGAAAACGCCACGAGCGCACCCAGCGAGAGCAGGAACCGTCGCAGTCCGCCCGCCCGGTCGCGCCGGATATCCCAGCGGACGAGGGCCGCGGTGAGGACACCCAGTCCGAGCGAGACCGTGGCCGTCGCGCCAGTACCGTCGATCGGAACCGCGGCGGTTCCGGCAGCCGCGAGCGTTCCGCCCAGCGGTGTGAGAAACGCGAACTCGAGGTTCGCGACGACGACGCCGACGATGCCGGCGAGTATCGGGACGCTGACGTCCTCGGGAACGTCCGATCGCGGGAGCACGCTCGCGATCCCGTAGGCGATGCCGCCGCCGACGAACGGTGTGAGCACCCACACCGCGCCGATTTCGGCGTACTTCGACCACGTCGGATCCCCGCCGAGCGCGAATCCGACCCCGATGACGGACCCGGTCACGGTGAACGCGGTCGCGATCGGATACCCCGTGTAGATACCGACCGCCATCAGTCCGGCACCGATCAGCAGGACGACGATGACGGCGCTGGCCGGCAGGCTGACGCCATCGATGAGGCCGGTACCGACGGCTTCTGAGACGCTCCCGCCCTGTGTCACCGCGCCGGCGAAGCCGAGGATGCCGACGAGAAACGCCGCCTTCATCGTCGAAATCGCGTTCGCGCCGACCGCCGGTGCGAACGGAGTCGCGCCGCTCGAGCCGGCACCGATCACCCAGGCCATGAACAGGCTCGCGACGGCTGCAGTGGCAAACAACAGTATCGTTGTGGGATCCATCAGTAGACGAAAATCCGCCGTTTCAGTTTACGAGACACGACACACGAAATTCGGACGGGTTAGTCGGCACCCGTCGGGGCCGCCTCGGCCGCGGTGCGCTGGCTGCGCCAGACGCCCTGCAGGTAGGCGCCGGCGAACATGCCGGCGATGGCCCACAGGATGGTGACGTTGCCGATCCCGAGGCTGGCGTAGGCCGCCCCGGGACAGATCCCCGAGAGGCCCCAGCCGACGCCGAAGATCCCGCCGCCGATCAGGACGTTTCGATCGAGCGACTTCAGGCGACGACCGTAGACGTCGCCGGTCAACGGGGCGCGATCACGGAGTCGGGGCATCACCGCGAAGGCGATGCCCGAGACGACCGCCGCCCCGAACATGACGAACAGGAGACCGAGGTCGTCGAACTGGAGGAAGTCCAGCACCACCTCGGGGCGGGCCATGTGGCTGTAGGCGAGTCCGAACCCGAAGATCAGGCCGCCAACGAGGATCAGCGGCATGAACAGGGGGTGGCGGTTCCTGCTCACAGGTCGTCACCTCCCCGTTCGCTATTCCGAGATGCGAGCGGAGCGAGGGTCTCGCTCACGGACTCACCCCCATGGCCTGGACGAGCTGGGCTGTCACGATCGCGACCGTCAGGAACGTGATCACGCCGACGATCGAGGTCTTGGAGGCCGAGCCGACGCCGCAGACCCCGTGTCCGGACGTACAGCCCTTGCCGATTCGGGTGCCGATCCCGACGAGGACGCCGCCGAGCAGCAGTCGCCAGGGCTGGACGTCCGTCGTCCACGCCCCACCCTGCCAGACGACGGCGTAGACCGCCGCTCCGAGGACGATCCCCAGCGTAAACACGACGCGCCAGTCTCGAGACCCGCGGTACTGCTGGAACCGCGACTGGTCCGAGACGTACGACAGCGTCGACTCGAGGAACGTGCTCGCGCCGGCGGCGATACCCGTCCCGAGATAGATGACGACCGCGCCGAGGCCGACGAGCAGTCCACCGATGGCGTACCGCGAGATCCCGTTGGGGAACAACTCGGCGGTCAGCGACAGCGGGAGGAGTTCGGCGGACATTGCGATCTCGATCACGTCGATCAGTCACCCGCCAGCGATTCCTGGCTGGCCGCGCAGTTGTTCGGGCCGAGCTCGAGTTCGAAGGCCTCCTCGTCGTCGGTCTCCTGCTGGCCGAGGTTCGTCGCGATGATCTCCTCGTAGTTGGGCGGTCGCGGCGGCATGTCCGAGAGGATCAGGTCGACGAACTCGTCTTCGGCCATCCTCAGGGCCTCCATCTCCGCCTCGAGCTGGCCGACCGGTGCCGTGTAGGTCCCGTCGTCGGCTGGCTCGGCCACATCGCTGAAGTGAGCGCCGCCGATCAGCGTGTCGTCGGGCAGGGTCAGCACGCGTTCCTGCAGCGACTCGTAGAGCTGCCGGGCAGCGTCTTCTGCACCCTCGTCGCCCTCCTCTAGGTCGGGCCGAGCGACGCTCTCGACGAACAGGCCGTCGCCGGTCGCGAGCAGTGAGCCGTCGATCAGGTACGAGGTCATCCCGGAGGTGTGTCCGGGCGTGGAGACGGTCTCGATCGTCGCCGATCCGATCTGGAACTCGTCGCCGTCCGCTGCGAGAGTCATCTCGTCGGCGTCGGTGACGCCGCGGTCGACCGCCGGTTCGGGAACGACACCCTCGATGCCCTCGTCGACGAGCGTCCGGACGCCCGAGATGTGGTCCGCGTGGATGTGCGTGTCGATCGCATATTTGAGTTCGACACCGAGTCTCGCGGCGTCCTCGAGGTATCGTTCCGTGAACGCGCGTAGCGGGTCGATCACGGCCGCCTCGTCGCCGTCGACGACGAGGTAGCCGAGACAGCCACTCGAGGGGCGCTGGTACTGGTAGAGTATTCCCGCGCCGTCGTAGCGCTCGACCTCGACTGCCTCGTAGATGCGCGCCCAGCCGTTCATCCCCTCCTCGAGGTGGTTGACGTCGTAGCCGCGCTCTTTCAGCGTTCCGGCGACGTACTCACTCGAGCCACCCTTCGCACAGAGAACCGTGATTTTGCGGTCGTCGGGGATCTGTGCAAGAACGCCGTCGTCGATTTCGTCGTCGAGGAATTCGAAGTACGGGACGTTGATCGACTCGACGTTTTCACCGTCGATTCGCCACTCCTCGTACTCCGATTCCATGCGGGCGTCGAGGAGCGTGACGTGCTCACCCGCGTCAATTCGGTCCTTCAACTCGTCGGGACTGACCGATTCGACCTCGACAGCTGGTAGTGGAAGATCCATGTCGTCCATGTTGTACACGTTCCAGTATCGGCTACTGTCACTTAAGGGTTTTGCGTAGTATTTCCTATAACACACAATATAGTCTACTACTGTAGTCTCGTATGTGGCCCTATACTGGATTATTTGTGGTTTGAAGGGATAACAGGATGATCTACGAACTTACAGATGTTCGTATATTGTGCAATAATCGATGGCCTTTTATGGGAGTGGACTATATTGTGCGATAGCTCCAATACGGAGCACAGAAAGAAATCATGAGTTCGGAATACCAGACCACGGAGACGCTAGACGTGAAAGGACAGTCCTGCCCGATGCCCATCGTGAAGACAAAGCAAGCGATCGACGAACTCGAGGCCGGTGACGTCCTCGAGGTCGTCGCGACGGACTCGGGTAGCATGAGTGATATTCAGGGGTGGGCCGACGGCACCGACGGCGTCGAACTCCTCGAGCAGGTCGAGGGCGACGACGTCTATACCCACTACGTGAAGAAGACGGAACGATGAGCACGGACAACCCCACGTCGTCGGTCGACGACAGCGAAAGCGGGTTCGACGCTGCCGAAGTGCGAGCGCTGCGCGAACGGGTCGAGGAACTCGAGGAGGCGGTTGCCGACCTCGACGACGGCGACGACCGAAAGAAGATGACCATCGTCGCCACGCAGGGCAGCTTCGACATGGCGTATCCGCCGCTGATCCTCGCGAGCACGGCAGCCGCCTTCGGCTGGGAGGTCGTCGTCTTCCACACGTTCTGGGGGCTCGACATCCTCCACGAGGAGAAGTCGACGGACCTGAAACTGAGCGCCGTCGGCAACCCGAACATGCCGGTTCCCAACGCCGTCGCCGCCCTCCCCGGAATGGATACGGTGGCCACCAAAATGATGCAGAAGAAGATCGACGAGAACGGCACCGCCACTATCGAGGAATTGATCGACCTCTCACTCGAGACCGGCGTCGACCTGCAGGCCTGCCAGATGACGATCGACCTGATGGAGTACGACGAAGACGACTTCTACGACGGCGTGACGACCGGCGTCGGTGCGGCGACCGCACTCCAGCATATGGCCGAATCCGACGTCCAACTCCTCGTCTGACGGATACCGACCGGCTCCGTGTTCTCGACGTCGAATCTGTGCATCCTCGAGGTGTCGCTCCACGTTCTCCAAACAGTGTCCTAGTCCGTCGGCGTGACGCGGAGTTCACCGTCGACCTCGTAGAAGTAGCCTCGCTCGAGGAGTCTCTGGAGTACGTAGTCCGTGTCGGCAGGCTCGAGTTCGAGTTCGTCGGCCGTGAGGAGGACGTCGACTGCATCGTCTCGAGTGATCGTCTGCGTGTTGCAGTCTTCCACGTCGGTCGCACGAGTTGTAAGAACATCGAAGGCGTCGAGAATCCACTCGGGCAGTGGCGGTCGTGGATCGTTGAGATTGGACATCGCGTCTCTGAGACGGTGTTCGATACGACCCCGCTTAACACTAACCCGTCATGTTCTCCGTTCATCAGGTAGAGACGTTCAGGAAAGGTGGGGGTTTCGGGTGACGATTCGTGTCGGTGGCGTCGACGTCGCCTAACGGTCGACGTCGGGTATCCGACAGCCACACGGACCTCTCACGGTCACCTGACAGACCGGTTCGTCACAGTTCGGACACGTCTGTTCCGGTGTCTCGTCGGAGCTCTCGAGGTCGGCATCTCCGCTCATCCGAGCCTCCGGAGAGTCTGGTGTGAGTTGTGGTGAGCGATGGATCCCGATCGAAGACGGTACGCCAGTCGTGCGAGCCGTTTACGTCTCGAGTGTCTCAGCACCGGGGCATTTTAGCGCATGCCCCCGCGTCGGTCTTGGATCGTCGACTTCTACCTGAACGTTACTCGTGTAGGAACACACCTATTGGAAATGGCAGGAGAGATATCGTGTACGAGGTCGCGGACGGGCACGGGAATGCTTCCTTGTTCCGTCCGCAGTTCCGTTATTGCTCCCTCGAAATCGAGATGTGGAGTGCTGCTACGGAAAATCAAGGAGAAAGCCCACCCTTCAGCGCGGGGAGGATGTCAACGCCCTCACCTTGCTTGTGAAGTGATACGGTCCTGCTAAAGTAGGTCGTTCTCCCTGTTGAGGGTGTCCCCCATCTGTTCAGGAGGTCGTTTCGAACGTTACCGCAACCGGTCGAACTTCTTTCTCATTCACGGGTTCGAGGGTTCCAGAACCGACGTCTGAGATCGTTCCTTCGATCACGAACTCTATTTGCCCGTCATTACTGACTGCGGCTTCGACGTTTGTCAGTTCGATTTGGTCCTCCTCAGTGAGATTGACAACGAATTTCATGACTAGTATTGGCAACACGATAATATAACGCTTCCTCACGCCCGTCTGTATGATTTCCCCCACAGACCGCTTTAACGTGCCCGTCTAGACGATCTAGCCTGTCTTTCATTTGAACCTGATCACTCGAGCGGTGGTGGTTCTCGCCCTTCGGTGGGTGAAGGGGTCGCTTCGTAGTGACCCTCGGAGCGACCGATGGCGA
Source organism: Natronoglomus mannanivorans (assembly GCA_025517485.1). Taxonomy (GTDB): domain Archaea; phylum Halobacteriota; class Halobacteria; order Halobacteriales; family Natrialbaceae; genus Halomontanus; species Halomontanus mannanivorans. Next base: position 66,907 of record JAOPKB010000009.1, read on the forward strand.
CGAGAGACATCGACACACTTGTACGGAGAGTGGCTTCCGATCGTCGTTCGTCCGTTACTCGTCCGGGTCGAACGTCGACAGCGCGAACCCCCACGTCACGTCGACGTCGTCGTCACCGAACCCTTGTTCGAACGCGTAGCCATCACCGTCGCGCGGGTCGTCCGTTTCTGGGTGGGTAGTGACGACGAACCGCTGGGTGCTCGTCTCGCCGGGATCGTACGCCGTCGTGCTCCGGCCCCGGGCGATCGATTCGTGGGGAAGAAACGTCGGCTCCCACCAGCCGGCGTTGGTTCGGTCGACGAACCCCGGCGCGTACGTGTCCGCAGGTAGGAGGACCAGCCGTCGGCCCTCGGGTCCGAGGCCGACGTACGAGCCGAATGGCCAGCGCCGCATCGACATGACCAGCGACCGCTCGTCCGTGACGTTCTCGAAGGTCACCTCGATCATGCCTGGATGGGTGTCGGTGACCGGTTCGAGGACGTCGACCGTGAACCGGCCCACGAACTCTTCCGGGAGGCTCACCTCGTCGGCGACGACGAGATCGTGGACGATATCGCCCGCGTCGGTTCCGCGCTCTGTGAGTTCGACCGACCCCGTCACCTCGAACTCCCAGCCGTCGTGGTCGTTCCCTCTGTCGCCGGGAAACAGGGTTTTCGCGATGGACAGTTCGTAGGTGCCCGGCTGGATGCCGTGGGTCTCGTCCGAGATCGTGTAGGTTTCGCTCACCGTTTCGCCCGGTGGGATTTCCGTCGAGAGGGCGATACTGTTGACGCCGGTGATCCCGCGATGTGGGGTGTCGTGCACGTGGCCGCTTTCCTCGTAGGCCGACGTCCAGGGGACGATCCGCCGCTCGTCACTGCGTAACGAGAGGATACCGAACGGCTCCGGGGCGCCGGTGGTGAACCGCAGCGTCTCGTCACCGTCGTTCCTCACGGCGAGCGTGATCGAGACGGCCCCGTCCTCGTCCTCGTCTCGGTCGACACAATCCCCCTCGATGGCGAACGAAACGTCCACCGGGGCGTCCTCGTCGACGGTGACGTCCCAGTCCGAACTCACGTCGAAGCCACCCACGCCGAAGGAGAAGTCGGTTCCGGCGTAACTCGGTTCCGGCGGAGTGGCGCCGCGGTCCGGGATCGGCTCTGCATCCGACTTCCACACGCCGGCACGGCCGTCTCCCGACTCGATCGCCAGCAATCGCCCACCGACGTTCACGTACAGGGTCCCGTCGGCGACGGCGGGGCTGCTCACCGGCCACTGGAATCGGAGCCACCACTCGATGTCCCCTGTCCCACGATCGAGTGCATACACGCGGTAGCGGGTGGCGACGTAGACGATCTCCTCGGTGACGACGGCGCTCCCGGCCTCGAGGCCGCTCTCGTCCCGGGTCCATACGACGTCCCCGGTCGCAGAATCCACCGCGAGCGCTCGCGATACCCACTCCTCACCCTCTTGCTGTCGACCCGCGAGGTAGAGCGTCCCGTCGAGCGTCGCGATGTCGGTGCCGCGAAAACTCCCCTCGAGCGTCCACTCGCGTTCGCCGGTCGCGCCGTCGTGGGCGAACAGATTCCTACGCGTTCCGACGAAGACCGTGCCATCCGCGACGGTGGGTGGGCCGCCGGCGCGGTCGATCGTCTCCGTCCAGTCGGTCTCGCCGGTCGCGGCGTCGATCGCGATCAGATCGCCGTTCCCGACGGCGAAGACGCGCCCGCCATCCACCGACGGTGTCGTGATCGTATGGATCTCGCGGCTCCAGCGCTCCTCGCCGGTCTCCGCTTCCAGTGCGACGATGGGGCCGCCTCCGCCCGCAGCGGCGAAGACGGTGTCGCCGGCGAACGCGAGTCCCCACGAGGTGTCGACACGGTCCATCCACTCCTGTTCGCCCGTCTCTGCGTCGAGGGCGTACACGCCTCCCGCCGACGCGTAGACGGTTCCGTCATCGACCGCAAGCGCCCGTTCGATATCGTCACCGATCGGCGCCCGCCACTGCTGGTCGCCGGTGGTCTGATCGAACGCGAAGACCGACTGGTTGCGAAGGCCGCTTCCGACGTACACCGTTCCGTCCTCGATGACCGGGCCGGTGGAGAGCCCAGACGTGTCGCTCCACCAGCGTACCCGCCCTCCGCCGTCCGGGCCGGCCGCGGTCGTGGCGCCGGTGTGTGCGGCGTCGGCCTGAAACTGCACCCATTCGCCGGTCGGCTCGTCCCCGACAGTGCCAGCGTCATCGTCGGAGCCCTCGAGGTCACCAAGACATCCGGTCAACGGCGCGACGATCCCGGCGGTCGCCCCGGCGAGCAGTGTTCTGCGGTTCATATGTCGTCCGACATGTTCGACTCGTAAATGGTTTCTGTTGACTCAAACAACGGTTTCACTTATGATAACCCCCTTCACGAACGGGTCGGACGTGTCTCCTGGCCTTCGGTCGAGATGGTGTGAAAGTCACGGATACTCTTCGTGGCCCCACGAGGACCGGTTCTGGTCGGTGCTCTACGAGGACCGGATCTAGTCAGTGATGACGTCGCTCGCGACCGAGCGGGGTACTCGAGAGGCGGTTCAGAAGGCGGTACTGAGACGCGATTAGCGCTCGAGGCCGGCGGGTCCGGCCTCGAAGTCGCCGCGTGCGGGTTCTGGAACGTACCCCTCGAGGTCGACCGAGTCGAAGGTGACGCGCTCGCCGCGTTCGGCAGCGAGATAGGACGCGGCGACGAGTGTGGCGACTTCCAGCCCGTCAGTCAGGTCCTCGCTGGCGTTCTCACCGGCGCGGAAGGCCTCGACCACGTGCTCGTTCTGGTCGAGGTAGCCGTAGGTCGCGCCCTCTCGCGCCAGGACGGGCATCGACCCGCGGTCGGCGGCCTGTTTCTCGACGACGTAGCCGGCCTCCTCGGCGGCCCTGTCGGAGAAGAAGACGTCCGTCCCGGATTCGAGCGTGTTGATGGTGCCCGAGTACTCCGGCCCGAGCAGTTCGATGGTGATCCGGAGGCCCGAGCCGACGAAACACCACGAGTTGGTGGCCTCGCCGACGACCAGATCACCGTCGGGCGTTTCGTAGAACACCGACGCGCTAGCGTAATCTTCGGAGGGAGACTCGCGGTAGTCGACGTCGTACTCCTCGGCGAGTTCGTCGGCGTACTCGTCCCGTCCCCATTTCAGGGTAGAAATGTTACAGTCGACCGCGACCGGTGTCAGGTCGTCCTCGCCCGGCCGCGACAGCAGGTGTTTGTTGACTTTGTGAGAGTGACACATCATGTCGTTGAGGACGCCCCCGCCCTGTTTGGTGCCGTCCCAGAACCACGTCGAATGTGGCCCGGAGTGCTCCTCGGCTGAGCGAGCGAGATACGGCCGTCCGGATCCCACTGCGGTGTCCCAGAGCAACTCCTTCATTTTCGCGACGCCCGGCATGTGGACCTGGTTCTCCAGATACGCGTGGTTGAGATCGGTATCCTCGACCAAATCGACGATCTCTCGAGCCTCGTCGTAGGTCCGGGCGAGGGGTTTCTCGATTGCGATCCCTTCCAGCTCGGCCTGCCCCTGTTCGACCGCTTCGACGACGGCCCTGACTGTCTCGAGACGGGTGTGATTCGGCGAGGCGATCCAGACGGCGTCGACGGCCTCGTGAGAGACGAGTTCGCGGACGTCGTCCGTCGCGATGGGATCGCCGCTGCCCGCCGTCCGGCAGTCGTCGGCCACCGATTCGGCCTTGCTGACGGTCGGATTCATTACGCCCGCAACGTCGGCGTCACGGATGCGTTGAAACGTTGGTGCGTGAAACTCTCGAGTGATGAACCCGGCGCCGACGAAGCCGACGCCCAGTCGATCTGTAGCCATGTATCGTACTACCGAAAGGAGACCGAAAAAGGTTATTTCAGTGACTCGAGCACGTTCGGAGTCGAGAGACGGTCTGAGGCCGATGTTACGTGGCCGTGAGTGTTCACCTCCATCCTCCCAGACCTCGTAATCGAGTTCGATCGAGAAGAGAGAGACGTTTCCTCGACGTTCGTGAGGCCGAATACCGGAAGAAGTGGTGTGTGCAAATCTGAAGAGGATCACCCTCACCCGACATCGATCCAAATTTTCGAGGATATAGAGCGGGCCAATGCAGGCCGAAGGGTCGATCACGGGGTACGCGACTCGTCTTCCTCGTCCGAATCTTTCCAGTCGCCCGTGTTCCCTTTTCGGAACTCGCCTTCGCCTGGCGCTCGAGGCATGTGTCGGGACGTGAGTCGGATGCTTCGCGTGTTTCGATGCGTGGAACCCTGACTCGAGACATCTCCAGTTGTGGGTACACTACCCACAACTCCACCACCTTCAAAACGCCCACATTCCCGATTCAGATGGGTTTAGATACTATAACACGTCCCACCACATCGATATCCGATCCATCTGGATGTGTGGTATTGCACACTACACACAAAACCTTTAAACAGTGCTGGCCCCTACGTGGTAGTGATGGCAACTAATGCACGCGACGACGCTTCGAATCGAACGTTCGACGAACCGGTCTCCATCGACGGCGGAAGTCACCTCGAGGACGTCACGTCCGCGAACGACGTCGTCCTCGTGGACTTCTACGCCGACTGGTGTGGCCCCTGCCAGATGCTCGAGCCCGTCCTCGAGCAGTTGGCGAGCACGACGGACGCCGTGATCGCGAAGGTCGACGTCGACGACCATCAGCAGCTCGCGGGTTCGTTCGGCGTCCGCGGCGTCCCGACGCTCGTCCTCTTCGCGGACGGCGAGCAGGTCGAACAGTACTCCGGCGTACTGCCGGAAGACCGACTCCGTGATCTGATCGAGGGATACACCGAATGAACGGGGCACCTGACGCGACGACGGACGTCCGAGACGTGGTGATCGTCGGCTCCGGCGTCGCCGGCCTCTCGGCGGCCGTCTACGCCGCACGAGCCGACCTCGAGCCGCTGGTGCTCGAGGGACCCGAACCCGGCGGCCAGCTGACGCTGACAACCGATATCGAGAACTACCTCGGCTTCCCCGAGGGGATCGGCGGGATGGAGCTGATCCAGAACGGCAAGGAGCAGGCAACGGCGTTCGGCGCGGAGTTCACCCACAGCACCGTCGAGGACGTGAGCTTCGAGAGCCGGCCGTACAAACTCGAACTGTCGGACGGCGACGTCCTGCGAACGCGTGCACTGATCGTCGCGAGCGGTGCGAGCGCTCGCTGGGTCGGCGCCGAGGGTGAGGACGAGTTGATGGGCTACGGGCTCTCGACGTGTGCGACCTGCGACGGCGCGTTCCACCGCGGCGACGACGTCCTCGTCATCGGCGGCGGCGATTCGGCGATGGAAGAGGCGCTCTTCCTCGCGAAGTTCGCCGACAGCGTGACGATCGTTCACCGCCGCGAGGAGCTCCGTGCCTCCGAGATCATGGCCGATCGGGCTCGCGATCACGAGGACATCGAGTTCCGCTGGAACACGGAACTCGAGGCGATCCACGGCTCGCAGGAGGCAGGCGTCACCGGTGCGACACTCGTCTCTCATCCGGACGGCTATCCCGGCGAGAAGGCCGCAATCGGCGTCGACGTCGATCGGGAGACGGTCGACGTCGGCGGCGTGTTCTACGGGATCGGCCACACGCCGAACACCGAGTTCCTGCGGGGGACGCCGATCGAACTCGACGACGACGGCTACGTGCAGACCACTGACACCGACGCGTGGGCGACGACGGCGACTGCGGTCGACGGCGTCTTCGCCGCAGGGGACGTGATGGACCCGAACTACCAGCAGGCCGTCACCGCCGCTGGCATGGGTAGCATGGCCACATTGGACGCCGAAACGTGGCTCGAGACCGGCGCGCCCGCGTCGGCGGAGACTCCCGACTCGAGTATCGCGGAGGCCGACGACTGATGGGAACGTCTGAGCGGGAGGTAAACACGATCGATCCGTCGACCGTCGAGGACCAGGCCGACCGGATCGTCGTCTCGTTTCGATCGCCGGAGACGGAGCCCGACGAAACCGACGACTGGTGGATCGCCGACAGCGAGTGGCTACAGGAGAACATGACGAAGGCGAACTACCTGCGATATCTCCGTCGAGCCCACGCCGGTCCGGTTTCGGTCGGCGACGAATGGGAGGAGTTCGTCAACTGCGGGTGTGCGAGCCCCGAAGATGTCGTGCTCCGCGTCGAGGAGGTCGTCGGTGGCTCGGCTATCGGCTCCGAGACGACCATCGACGTCGTCTCGCGGAAAACGTTCCTCGCGACGTGAGAAGTGCGGTGATCGCGTTCTCCACCCGCCGGTCACTGCGACGGACGTCCTCAGTAGTAGTGTTGCCCAGCAAATCATCCGCAAGAACTCGGAAGCGTGGCGGTCGTTCTTCAGCAGTAACGAGAAGTACCACGCCGGGAAAGTCGATGAACGACCGTCGCCACCGGGGTACTGGGGGAACGAAGAAGACGGACGAGTCCTCCGAACCTACGTTCGCAACGACCAGTACACCATCGAATACGGGGAGCGTTCCCGTCTCGAAGTTCCGATTTGCTCCGAACTCAAAGACGAACTTGGATTGAATCGGAATCAGCGTCTCCGCGTTGAGGTTGCGGGCAACCACGGAACGAATCGCACACTACCAATCACTCCTCGAAAACCAACTCGAGTCCAGCACTCGTATCAACCGCTTGTATCGAAAGCGCACGAATCGCCGCGACCACGCCCAAGGCAGTCTTGTCCGTGAAGAGTACGGTATCACGGTCAACGAGGAGTCCGAGGCGTGGACGAGTCAGGAGTGTCCCGAGTGTAGTGAACGCGAGGAGACTGTTCGCCTCGAGGATTCACTGACGTGTCCATGCGGGTTCGAGGGACACGCCGACCTCGTAGCGAGCGAATCGTTCCTGAGACAGCAGAACAACGCAGTCGGGCCGATGGCACGGCCCGTGTACCTCGAGTGGAACAATCACACGTGGCGGGAACACCATAACCCGCCCTCCATCGCGGTGGAGACAACGGCCAACGAGGAATACACAGACCAGAGTACCGTCGAACGCGGGAATGTCGCTCTCGGGGTCGTTCGAGACGGCTCGCCGTCTCGTGATGACGAGAGAGCCGCGCTCTCTCGAACCAACTCAGACAACTGAGACTCCCACGAGAGGGATCCCACGACTTCAGTCGTGGGTGGATGTCAAAACGGTTCGATCTACAACGTACGAGTCGACACTGCCCCACAACTATTGGAAATTCCCAGTCGATGCCTTGCTATTTTGGTAAGGCTTTTATGACGGTTTGTGGATGGACGGGTAATGGCGGAGATGACTGATCAAACGAATACGGTAGCATTCTCAGAGGACTCGATCGGGCCGCACACGGCAGCGTGGGATCGTGAGTCGGAGGAGACACCGGTCTTCGCGGTCGTCTCGGCAGTCGCAGCCGCGAGTGACGCCGATCCCCTCGAGCTCCCACCGCTTGGCGACGCGATCGATCCGGATGCGTTGAACCAACTCTTTATGACGCGATCCGACTCTACCGTCGCGAAGATCACGTTTCAGTATGCAGGCTACGACGTCACAGTCCGTGGAAACGGTGAAGTCGGCGTCCGCTCAGCACAACAAGCCTGATCTGAGTTCTCGCTCACGGATCTCACAGTGGAGTGGGTACCCACGACTCACACCCAATCGTGTTACGACATTGGCTGAGGGAATTACAAAAGCCTCGGGTCACCTGACCCGTGGTTGTTTGCCCGTTCTTCTGATGAAATGTGAGAACCGCCGAGAGGAACTCCCAAAAATCCAACCCAGCCAGCAGTATCTGAATCGATTGGTTGAGAGCTGAAAGACCAGCTCTGTTGAAACTATCAGCAACGGACACAAATGATCTGCTGAATATAGAGCACGAGTTCAGCACGACGGCATCGTTTGTTTCACGCCGAAACGGGCAAACCACCCCTCACTACACGTGAATTAAAGTATCTATACTGTCACAGGTTACAAAAACACCATGACAGGAGGCAATACGCAGTGTTTACAGCCAGAGAGAGATGGGCCACCGGTAAGGGGTGACGCGACACTTACTCGCCGGGGGTTTCTCGCCGGAACTACCACACTTGCTGCCGGCGGGGCAGCGATGGGAACCGCCGCTGGCGACTCCACTTCGGCTTTGGGTGGCGACTCAGCGAAGAACACTGTGAGAACTGTCCCCGACGATATCGAGAGCCGGGTCGAGAAACTGGTACTGGAGAGTCTCGACGAGTACGACATTCCCGGAGCAGCAGTTGCAGTCGTCAGGGACGGCGAGGTGACGATGGCCGAGGGGTACGGGGAAGCAGACGCCGAGGAGGGACTGCCAGTCGAACCGACGACGCCGTTTCGCGTCGGGTCGGTCTCGAAGCCAGTCTTCTGGACGGCAATCGCACGATTACTTCGGCGTGGCGAACTCGATGACGACGTTCCCGTCAGCGAGTATCTCGACGACAACTTCGTCTCGTGGGACGACCCCGTCACGCTCGCACAGTTGGCGACACACACCGGCGGGTTCGAACCGACGAACCGCAACATGTGGTACGACAATCCTGCTGACGGCCGCTCACTCCCTGAACATCTTGACCCGATGCCAGCCCAGACCCGTTCTCCAGGGACTGTCGGACAGTACTCCAATCACGGCGTTGCACTCGCCGGACAGGTGCTCGCCTCGGTGGTGGGTAGTTCCTTCCCGGACGCGATGGACGAGCTCTTGCTGGAGCCTGCAGGAATGGAGACCGCGAGTTTTCACCAGCCTTTGCCCACCGATCTCTACGAGGCACACGCGAGTGGTCACGGTGGTGATCGTGATGGAAAGTTCGCCGGGCTCGGTACCGCGCCCGCCGGAGCGCTCTCGGCGAGTGCTGCGGACATGGCCCGATTCATGCAGTTACATCTCGACGACGGCCGGATCGACGGCGAGCAGGTACTCGACCCCGACACTGTCGAGTTGATACAGCAGCAGTGGTTCACTCACCACGAGGAACTGGCAGGGATGGCACTTGGATTTGCGGAAGCGTATTACGGGGCGTACCGAATTATCCGTCACGCCGGTGGAACGCCACTGGATGCGTTCTGGACCGAGCTGCGTCTTGTTCCAGAACTTGGCTTCGGACTCTTTCTCTCGTACAACGACGACAGCGGACAGGATCCAGTTATCGAGATCCCCGAGACGATCATCGAGGAGGTTCTACCGGAACCAGACGTGACGGCACCCGAATCTGATGGAAGGCCAACGCTTGCAGATGAACTCGAAGGGACGTACCGGTCGCTCCGTCGTGGAGCACACGAGGTCGATAGTATCTTTCTCACGCTCAACGCGGACACCATCGACGTGAGCATCGCCGACGACGGAGCGTTACTTCTCGAAGATGGCGATGACACGACTCGGCTGGTAGAGACAAGCCCACTCGTCTTCCAGGATGTAGAAACCGGGGAGAAAGTGGCCTTCGGAGAAGAGGACGGGGAGATTGCGTATCTGTTTATGAGCGGGAGTCCAGACGCCTACGAGTGCATCTCGTCGCTCGAATCGATTCAGTTTCACCTCCTCGTGCTGGCTGTTTCGCTCCTCGGTACCGGGTCAGGCTGGCTACACTGGTCACCGTCGCGCGATGACGGAGAGTCGCGGCGTGAGTGGTTTCAGTCACTTCGGACGGACCAGAGACGTCGGGCCAGATTCGCCGCTCACCTCGTGGGCAGTGCCTTCTCTCTGTTCGTTGTCCTCTTTCTGGTCTACCTCTCGTTCGACTTCGAGGGCACGTTCACGGAGCCGTCGTTCCTGTTCCGGTTGCTGTTCGTCCTTCCCCTCGTCGGGGCCGTTGCTGCTGTCGCTGCTCTGGTGCTGTCGGTCCGCGTCTGGCAAGAAGCGTACTGGCAGCTGCGAACGCGGGTACATTACAGCTTCGTCGTCCTCTCTGGCCTCCTCGTGACCGGATTCCTGTGGTACTGGAACCTACTGTTGCCTCCTTGAGATGCTGTGAGAGTAGTAGTTGGCACATCGCACGTTCCGCTCAACCGATCCAGCAACTGGCAGAAGGGTCGTGTAACAGTCAGAGAACGAGTTCAGCACGACGACCTGCTTTATCTCGTGTTTCCCTCTCTGCATCACTCGGAATAGAACCCTGCGAACGGAGCGCTGACGAGCTATCAGGTATCGTTGGTATCTGCATCACCGGGCAAAATACAGTACGTACAGATGCGAAGGTAAAACCTCATTGAAATGATGAGTCCACAAGAGCTATCTGTTAGCCCCAAGTGATTAATCTAGTATGAATGAAGAAAAACGCAATCGACTAATCGAACACTATTTGGATGGTATGGATCTCCAAGACAAAGATTTGCTTCGAGACGCCTTCGCGCCGGATATCGTACACGAACACCCTGTCCGCAACATAGATGGAATCGAAGATTTCCTGCTGTTTAAAGTCGACGAGCAACCGCCCCAAGAGTCCGAACACAAGGTGAGCCGCCGCATCCACGTTCCAGAGGCGTCCGTGGTCCAAGGACGAAAGGTTGGAACCGTTGAGGGAGAACCAGTCGACGCTCAGTTCTGTGATGTCTATGAGTTCAATGCGGACGAATCGGCGATCACTAAGCTTTCAGTCTACGTGCGCGAGTGAGCTATCAGTGGGGTATGTCGACCCGTCTTCGACACAAGCTGCCGTTAGTCTTTTGGGAACTGTGCTCACGTCTCGCGATCGTTCGAGGCGGGAAGCGTGAACGAGAACGTCGCTCCTTCGCCGAGTTCTGACTCGAGCCAGATGTCGCCGCCGTGGCGGTCGACGATTCGCTCGCACAGTGCGAGGCCGATACCGGTTCCGTCGTACTCGTCTTGGCTGTGGAGACTCTGGAACACCTCGAACACCCGGTCGGCCTGCTCCGGATCGATGCCGATCCCCTCGTCGGTAACTGAGAGCACCCACTCGTCGCCGTCGTTGGCCTGCTCGGCAGAGATGTGCACTCTCGGCGGCTCCTCGCCGCTGTACTCGATTGCGTTGTCCAGCAGATTCTGGAAGAGTTGGCGAAGTTGCCCTGGATCACCCACGGTGTGGGGGAGTTCTTCGGCACTGATTTGGGCATCGTGCTCCGCGATTTTCACCTGCAGATCCTGATGGACGTCCTCGAAGACGTCGTCGAGGTCGACCGCCTCGAGGGACTCTCCACGAGTGTCGACGCGAGAGTACTCGAGGAGGCCGTCGATCATCGCCCGCATGCGGTCGGCGCCGTCGACCGCGAACTCGAGAAACTCCTGGCCATCCTCGTCGAGGGCATCAGCGTACCGGTCTTCGACGAGCCGAAGGTAAGACGAGACCATCCGCAGAGGTTCTTGCAGGTCGTGAGAGGCGGCGTAGGCGAACTGTTCTAAGCGCTCGTTGGACTCCTCGAGTTTGTCGACCAGGTCCTCTAACCGTCGCTCGCGCTCCGTGCGTTCGGTGATGTCTTGGGCGGCTCCACGGAATGAGACGACCTCCCCGTCGACGGTCTCCGGAACGCCTTGCAGTCGAATCCAGCGGACGTCGCCACGGTCCGTCCGGATCCGTGCCTCCATATCAAAGGACTCACCGGAGCCGAGCGCGTTCTCGATGGCCTCTTCGACACTCGGCTGATCGGCCTCGTGGTACATGTCGAGGGCCTCCTCCAGCGGTGGCTCCTGGTCGGTGTCTATCTCCAGCAGCTCGAAAACGTGGTCGGTCCAGAACACGTCCTGTGTCTCCACGTCGACTGCCCAGCCGCCGACGTCTGCGATGCGTTCGGTCTTCTCGAGCAAGTCCAACGCTCGCTCGAGTTCTCGTTCGCGATCTTTCTGCTCAGTGATGTCGCTCGCCATACCGATCCACTCGACGATGTCTCCATCCTCGTTTAGCATCGCCACCGCACGCGAGAACGTCCAGCCCACGCTGCCATCGGCCTGCTCTACCCGGTGTTCCATCTCGAAGGTGCTCTCAGTACGGATCGCTTCGTCGATGGCCTCGACGACGCGTGCTTGGTCGTCCGGATGCACGTATTTGTCGAGCCAATCGCTGGTCGGGTCGTTCGTATCGGCCATGAAGCCCTGGCCTTCGAGGTGATGCATCTCGCTCCAATCCGGACTCATGCGATACACACCATCCGAACTGGCGTTGACCAACGTTCGGAATCGCTCCTCGCTCTTTTGTAGCGCCTCTTCGGTCTTCTTGCGTTCAGTGATGTCGCGTGTCGTCCCGGCGATCGCCTCGACTTCACCCTCGTCGTCGAGTACCGGTGCGAAGATGTAGTCGTAGATTCGGCGGCCGAGTTTCGCGTGGTCGAAGGCGACCTCACCGCGGATCGGCTCTTTCGTCTCCACGACCTCGTCGATCTCGCGTTCGTGCATCTCCGCGTGCCACGGCTCGTAGCCGACTTCCAGCAGGGTCTTCCCCATGGACTCGTCATACGTTTGCCCCCACATTTCCAGCAGTGCATCGTTGGCGAAGACGAAGCGGTAGTCGAGGTCGAACGCGTAGACGAGATCGGGCGTACTGGAGATAATGGTCTCGTAGAGGCGCCGCTCTTGGGCAGTCCCAGCGGTCACTCTCGCCAGTTCTGTCTGCCCGTCCCCTTGCACAGTGTCGTCGTTCGCAGCCGACTCCGCATCCTCGCAGGCGTATGCGATCGTTCTCCCTAACTCCGCGAGCGATTCTCGCTCGGCCGGCCCGAACCCGTGTGGCCGGTCGGTAGCCAGCTGCAAGACACCGTACAGCCTCTCTTCGGAAACGAGGGGAACGAACGCGCAACTCCGATAGCCGTGCTCGAGGGCCTGCTCGCGCCACTCCTCTCGAGGGGGATCGGCGACGAGATTCTGCCCGACCGTAACCTCCACTCTCTGCACTGTCTCGGTCGCCAGTTCCTGTCGGAATGACGCCTCAGTGGTGCTCTCACCGAGCGGGTTCTTCGAAAACCCGGCGGAGGCTGCCGGAATTACCGCCTCCGTCTCTGAATTGTAACATCCGATCCACGCGACGGAGTACGCCGACGATGCTGTAAACTGCTCACAGACGCGTTGTCGCATCTCCTGTTCGGTGATGGTTGGAATCAACGTTCGAGTGACTTCTCCGATCACCTCGGTTACCGATCGTTGCCCATCATGACTCATCTCGTCACTCTATATCGCGGACTCGGTTTACCCTTATTGGTTGCTGAAGGCCAGCGGCCATCAGATGTCACACGTCGTGTCGACAGTTCTCGGCGTCTCCTAGCACCGTTCCGAGATTCCCTGTGCTGTGTACGTCCGTCGTATCCAGCACGAACGGCGAGAATAGCGACGGCAGAGTCACCAGGCGGATCGTGTCAGCTTCTAAAGCTCTCAGGTTGTACGCAGCGTGACTCTGTTACCCCGGTCCGAAGGCCGCGATATCGGCCCCGACCGTCGCCAGTGCGTCGGCGGGGTTCGGATCGCTGTCGGCCAAGTGCGTGTACTGGTGGTTGGGGATGCTCGAGAGTGCTGCCGTGATGGCCTCGCTGTACGTCTCGACGCCCGGTTCCGTCGGATCTTCGCCACCCCAGACGTCTCGGATGACCGTCATCGAATCGATGCGTACTTCGAGTCTGTGTGGCTCGTAGCGAGCCAGCAGTTCGGAGAGCCCGAGCTGGAGGGCGACGTACTCGGCGGTGTTGTTCCCCGTTCGGGAGCCGACGGGGCGGCCGAGACGTGCGAGGTGGTCTCCCGCAGCGTCCACGATGACCGCGCCCGCACCTGCGGGACCGGGGTTGCCACGCGAACTGCCGTCGACGTAGAGGACGAACGCGTCGCTCGTCGGCTCGGGAACGGATGGCCGGGAGAGTCCCGACTCCAGCAGGTGTTCGAACGCACGGCGTAACTCGGCTGGCGTGGTCTCGGGGTCGAACAGACCGCCGTAGCCGGGAACCGTGTCGTCGATTGCGTCGATGGCGACCGCCACCTCGTAACCGACACCCGCGAGTACCTCGTCAGCGAGCGTGGCGAGCGGCGAGCGGTGTTCGGCCGGGAGGGGGTCGTCAGTCACGCCACTCGCCCCGTCGGCCTCGGCTCCAGGCCCTCACACGCTCGCTCCTAGACGATTTCGTCGGCTGCATACCGGCTCTCGGTGCTCGAGCGGAATAATTCCTTCAGGTGCCAGTGGCGGGCGCTGTCGATGTAGTCGGCTTCTCGAGGTCCTCTGTGGTTGCAAACGGCGGACTGCAGAGGAACAATGAGTTCATCGAGAAGTCGGTCTGGTTTCACAGGTGAACAGATACTAATTTGTCCGGGAGAACACGTTCCCATGAATCGGTCCGAACGGTTTAGTATCAGTTCAGGAGTGATTGGACTCTCAGCACTCCTCGTTGGTGGGACGACGCTTGTTGAGCGCCAAGATGGTCCAATGGTGGTGTTTGGACTGGCCGGTATTGTCGTCGGTATTGCGTTACTCGTCGTTGGAATCGGAATATACCGAGACTGGGAAGGGTTCTCGATGGTTCAGTAGGTGCTGTAGTGAAGACACGAATGTGCGATAACCGCTCTCAACGAGTGCTTTGGCTCAGTATCTAGTAAGCAGGAATCGGGAATGAGAGTGACTTTCTCGAGACGTCGAACTGCTGTCACGGAGATGAGCGGTAACCCACTGCCCAACGACGAATGGAATAGGCAGTTGCTGCGGTTAGCGATATGACGAGACCAAGTAACCATCCAAAGGCAGCGTACCCAGCATACACCGTATCGTACGGTTCGATAACGTCTTGGGGTGGTTCCGTGGCCCAGGGGTCAAAGTGGGTGACGACGACGGCGAAGAGTATTACAACTGTGGGGCTTCCTCCTCGAAGTCCGGTGACGGACGTTGTGGAGGACTTCGAACCTGTCGACGGCTTGCGACCACGACCCATCCCTGCGAGCCTCTGTACTGGCAGGGCACCGTCGACTGTACGAACTGTGACGCATCGAGCTCGTCTCTCGTTGTGTGCTCGGTTCGCTCGGGTGAGTGGTAGTCGGTCCGTGGAGTCAGTCTCGCTCTGGGCCGCTCCGTACGGTGCGCAGATCGGGCAGGAAGCTGTTTCCTGACTGGACGAGCGCACCCAGTCAGTGAACTGCCTCGAGGCTCGACCCCGAGGCACTCGCCTCGAATCGCCTGTCGAAGGGATTTAGATCTCGTCACCGGTTGCAGCAGGGAGCGTAAACGAGAACGTCGCTCCGTCGCCGGGTTCTGACTCGAGCCAGATGTCGCCGCCGTGGCGCTCGACGATGCGCTGACAGAGTGCAAGGCCGATTCCCGTTCCCGATCCCGAGTGGTCGTCCTGGGCGTGCAGGCTCTGGAATAGTTCGAAGACACGCTCTCTATCGTCCGGGTCGATGCCGATTCCCTCGTCGGTGACTGAGATGCGTACCTCGGAACCGTTCCGTACAGCCGAAATAGTTACCTGTGGCGGGTCCTCGTCGCTGTACTCGACCGCGTTGGCGAGCAGGTTCTGGAATACCTGGCGTAACTGCCCCGGATCGCCTTCGACACGAGGCAGCGATTCGGCCGTGATTGTGGCATCGCTCTCTTCGATTTTCATCTCGAGGTCCTGGCGAACATCCGCGAGAACGGCGTCCAGTTCGACCGGCTCGAAGGGATCGCCGCGCCGTTCGACCCGTGAATACTCGAGCAGGCCCTCGATCATGTCGTACATCCGGTCGGCACCGTCGACGGCGAAGTCGATGAACTCCTGGCCGTCCTCGTCGAGCTCGTCCGCGTAGCGGCGCTCGATCAACTGGAGATAGCTCGTAACCATTCGCAGGGGCTCTTGGAGGTCGTGTGAGGCAGCGTAGGCGAACTGCTCGAGACGTTCGTTGGACTCCTCGAGTCGCCGCTCGAACTGCTTGCGCTCGGTGATATCGGCGAGAGCGCCAGGGAACGACACTGGCGTCCCGTCGTCGCCGTACTCGACGTGACCGCGTGCAACGACCCAGCGAAGGTCGTCGTCAGCGTTCCAGACGCGATACTCTTCTTCGTAGTCCTCACCCGATTCGATGGCGTCCTCGATCTTTCGTTCGACCCGCTCGCGGTCGTCGTCGTGGATGGCCGAGACGAACTGATCGAGCGAGACGCCCTCGGTGGCCGCGTCGGGATCGATTCCGTACTTCTTGGCGAAAGAAGCACTGGTCACCATCCGATCGTCGGGAATGTGCCACTCCCAGGTCCCGACAGCGCCGGCTTCGGCTGCCGCCTCCAGTCGCTCTTTTGTATCCTCGAGATACCGCTCGCGTTCGACCCGTTCGGTTACGTCGTTCGCCGCTCCTAACCACCGGGTGATTTCGCCGTCTTCGTCTACGAGTGGTGTGGCACGCGAGACGATCCAGGCGACCGTACCGTCTTCACGAACGACTCGGTGTTCCAGCTCGAAGCTGCTTTTCGTGCGAATGGCTTCGTCGATAGCGTCCTGAACCCGCGGCTGGTCTTCGGGAGGGATGTACTGTTCAACCCACGACGAGTGTTGCTCGTCGGTGTCCGAAAGGAAATCTGCCCCCTCCAAATTTCGCATCTCACTCCAATCCGCGTTCGTACTGAACACCGCGTCCGACGTGGTGGTGACCAACACGCGAAAGCGTTCTTCGCTCTCGCGCAGCTGTTCGTACGCCTCTCGTTTTGCCTGTTGGAGAAACTCCTGTCCGCGCAACACGACGTCCGATGCGAGCTGTGAACCTTCAGGCTCGAGCTGTGACTCCGCCGTGTCTGACTCCTGAAACGTCCCCTGCTCACCGTCCGCCTGGAGTTCCTGTACGATCGGCGTGATGTCCTCGACGCTGTGGACGATGTAGTCGAGCTCGCCAGTCGTGTCGAACACCGGCGAGTTGATCGGACTCCACCAGCGCGCCTCGAACTCGTCGCCGTCGGACTCGCGATCGGGGATCGGATAGTGCGTCACCGACATGGTGTCCGCTTCCCCGGTCTCCGCGACTCTCTCGAGCGATTCGCGCAGGTTTCCGACACCCTCGGCCGGGTCGTCGGGATTGTTCGGAAAGATTTCGAACAGCGTCTTTCCCATGATCTCTGTGCGCTCGGTCATCGTCGCGTCCAGATACGCATCGCTTACGGCCACGATTTCGTAGTCCTCGGGCTGTACGATGAGATAGTTGCCGGGCACGTTCTCGAACAGTCGACGAAAGGTCCCTTCGGTGGCTTCAGTTTCCGCCCGTTTGCGTTCGCCAGTTTCGCGAACGATTCCGAGTGTTCCTTGCACGGTCTCGTCCGCCTCGAGCACGTTCATCCGTACTTCACAGTGAATCCGCTCCTCCTCGGCGGTCTCCACGGTGAGATCGAGTACCTCGCTTCGGTCGCCAGCGTTCGCTCGAAGCCGACCGATCTCCTGTTCGATCGCCTCACTGTCGTCGCCGAAGAGCACGGACACGTGCTCGCCGAGCAGTTCTTCACGTGTGTACCCGGTGCTCTCGACGAGAGCGTCGTTGAGCGAGACGAGGCGGTCGTCGGTGTCGAGTCGATAGATCCCGTCGTCGATCGTCTCGACGAGGGTGCGATAGTACTGAAGGGCCTCGGTGGTATCTGCATCTCCCCAGAACGCCGTTTCGGAAGCCTCGGCCCGTTCACTCATAGACACGTTGAGGCCTTCTGCTCGGATAAGTTCCTTGTTTAGACAGCTTCCTGTCCTATTCGAAAATGTTCGAGTTTCGACTTTATCCCCAAATTGGGACGGATGACGTGCGTTCACAACGATCGGTGTCCCTCTTACGTGACCCGTGCTAGTCCAATACATTTATCGCAAACGCCATTGGCTGTGATATTGTCTACAAATGATATCAGGCCTCGTCGGACAGGTGAGAGACCGAATCAAGGGAGTGGAATCACCGGACGACTCGCAGCAAACGGAAGCAGACGAAACGGAATCTACTGATCTATACACTTGTCAAAACTGTAGAACGACCTATATTAAAGACGATATGGACTCCTGTTCGAAATGCGGCAAGCCCGTTCATCGAACACCGTCGTTCTCCGAGTTAGGAATCGGCGTCCGGGGCCGGGATTGAGTCTACACTCGTTGCGGAATACGTAGCGTCATTCGAGATCGACGGACTGCGGTTCGACGTCGCTGATATTTTCTCGCGTCTGGGTCGGCTCGATCGGGGGGCGAGACGCCGGTAGCAGACACCGTGTCACCGGCCCGGATCGCCGACGTTCGCTGGGGATTCCGACACCCGACCGAATGCTTTCGGGACAGGGACCATCCCGTCGCCGTCGCTATCGTCTCGTACAGACATGACGACCGATATCGATTTACGGGAGACGGCCGCCGACGACCACCGAGCGGTGCTGTTCGACGCACTCGCCGACACAGACGCCGGAGAGACGCTCGAGGTGGTCGCCGACGACGACGTCGACCCGCACCTGGTCCGCTACCAGCTCGACCGCGAGCGGACCCTCGAGTGGGCCTACGCCCACCCAGATGCCGAGCCCCGAGAACTGCAGGTACGGGTTTCGGGACCGCTCGAGGGCGGCGAGTTCGGATCGATCGACGTCCGGGATCTCAAGCCCCAGCGACGCCACGAGGTGCTGCTCGAGATCTTCGACGAGTTGGCTGGCGAGGAGGGGTTCGTCCTCGTGAACGATCACGATCCGAAGCCGCTGTACCACGAACTGCGTTCGATGCACGGCGACGTCGTCGGTTGGTCCTACGAGCGCCAGGACGCCGGCGAGTGGCGCGTCGAGATCGAGAAGACCGCCGACTCCGAAGGTCGAGCCGACGACGTCGTCAGCAGATACGACGTCCGCGAGATTCCGAAAGCCGAGCGACATCCGACGATCCACCACCGCTACGGGATGATTCCCGCCGGCGAGACGATGGAGCTCGTCGCACCCCACGAACCCAGGCCGCTGCTCGGGGAGTTCCGGGAGCGCTACGGTGACGCGTTCACCTGGGATATCGTCGAACAGGAACCGGGACGGTGTCGCGTTCAGATCACGAAGACCGAGGATGCCGCGCAGGAACCGGGAGCCGAGGAGGGAGACGACGATTCGATCACCGTCGAGGGAGACTCACTCGAGATCGTCGAGGAGATGGACGTCCGGGACCTGCCGCCGGCACAGCGCCACGCGCGAATCTTCGCGGCCTACGACGAGCTGTCTGGAGGCGACGGGTTCGTGCTGGTGAACGACCACGACCCCAAACCGCTGTACCACCAGTTCGACGCCGAAGCTGGCGCGGCGTTTCGCTGGGCGTACCTCCAGCGTGACCCCGGCGAGTTCAAGGTGTTGATCGGGAAGGCTGACGGCGTCGAGAGCGAGCCGGTGCACGACGAACCCGAGGCGCCGTTCTGAGTGTGATCGCGATCCCTCGACAGGAACGACGGACTCGAGATCGCCTCTCGGTTTCGTTCGTGGAAACGCTTAACGGACCCGCCGAAAATCACCTATCATGGCGCGACTCGAGCGGTTGCGGGTATATCCGGTCAAGGGCCTCGACGGTATCGACCTCGAGGAGGTATCGGTGCTCGAAGGCGGGACGCTCGAGTACGATCGGGAGTTCGCCCTCTTCGACTCGGACGGCGACGTTCTCAACGGGAAACGAACGGACAGGGTTCACGACCTCCGCACCAGCTTCGATCCCGCGTCGGACGAACTGGCGATCGAAACGCCGGAGAACCGAAGCCGTCGGTTCGACCTCGCGAACGAGCGGGAGGCGTGTGCGCGCTGGCTCAGTGACTTCTTCGACGTCGGCCTCGAACTCCGGCGGGATCGATCGACGGGGTACGTCGACAGACGGGAGATGGGACCGTCAGTCGTCAGCACCGCGACGCTCGAGACGATCGCTTCGTGGTTCGACGAGTTGACCGTCGACGGCGTGCGGCGGCGACTTCGGACGAACGTCGAAGTGTCGGGCGTCCCGGCGTTCTGGGAGGATCGATTCGTCGGCGAGCACGCGCCGACGTTCGAGGTCGGCGGCGTCACGTTCGAAGGCGTCACCCCGTGCGGGCGCTGCGTCGTCCCCCAGCGCGATCCCGACACCGGAGAACCGCTTCCCGAGTTCAGGCGACGGTTCGTCCGGAAGCGAGAGGCGACGTTCCCCGAGTGGGCCGATTCCGCGGCGTTCGATCACTTCTACACCGTCACGATCATCGCGCGAATCCCGGCGGCCGATCGCGGACGGCGTCTCCGGATCGGCGACCCCCTCTCCGTGAACGATTGACCGCGAAAACCGGACGAATCGACCGTTCGGTCGCCGACCGACCGTCGACAGCGAGCGGGTTTCGAAGCCCGTCCGAATTGCGGCCCGGTTACCCGGACCTGGTAGCGCCAGCCGACGAAACTCTTCGGTTGTTGGACGTCGTTGGTCCACAGGCGCTGGTCGCTCTCCTCGTGTTCGTACCCGATTCTCGTATACTCTCTCCCGACCGTCCAGTCGTAGTTGGTTCGCTCGAACGAACAGTTCTAATCGCCGGGATCACACTCACCACTGACGGTGAGCAGTTGGTGGAGTGATCCGTAATAAGTCACGGAAGATTCTACCGATGAACAAAACCACATGACTGAACCGGTGGTCAAGGGAAAATCACCCTGCGTGGACATCGCAACCCTCTGCCTCTCAAACGAGACCGGATTTCTGATGAAAAATCGACAGACGGAACCGCCGGTCAGGGCATTTTCGGTGGGGTGAGTCTGGACAACCGAAGTCAACCCCAAAAATCGCATGACGGCAGTGGTGGTCAGGGTATTTTCGTCGGGATGCAAGCAGCGTCTGAGAGCGGTCAGGGTAAAAATCCCGAGAGGGCGGCGGTGGTCAGGGTAAATCGACGGCAAAAACCAACTAGTAATAGAGGGGGTTACCCCGTTGGATCCCTGTGGATGGCTCGAGGCTGGTGTGGGTGTGATTTCTCTGGCTCCGGAATGGGAGCGGAGCCAGGTTATGAGGTCAGTGACTATGAGTGAACAGAGAGAATTTGACACGGAAGTACTGCCGACTGCGCTCGTCGAGCGAGCGCAGTGGCTCTGTTGGCGAGCGGAAGATCGCGATGGAAAACAGACCAAGATTCCGGTGAATCCAGTGACCGGTGACTTCGCGTCGACGACGGACGATCGAACTTGGAGTGACCTCGAGCAGGCACTCGAGTGTGCGGTGACTGACGCCTGTCGAAGGGTTCTGGAACGCTCGACCTCGAGGACGAAGAGCTGCTCGAGCGAGCACGGAACGCGTCGAACGGCGAGAAGTTCGATCGGTTGTGGCGTGGGTCGACGACTGGTTACGAGAGCCAGTCGGAAGCGGATATGGCGCTGTGCTGCCTGCTGGCGTTCTGGACTGGTGGAGACGCCACTCGAGAGGATCGCCTTTTTCGGCAGTCAGGCCTGATTCGAGAGAAGTGGGACGACGTCCACTACAGCGATGGCTCGACCGACGGCGAGAAGACGGTCGAACGGGCGATCGCGAATACGGACGATGTGTACGACCTCTCGAGTAGTGAAGAGACTACCAAACGAGAGCCTCGAGATGGACCAACGTCGTCCGGACAGACCGTTGGCGGCACTGACAGTGACCAGGCAGCCTATCTGGCCGAGAAGAACCAGCTATTGAGTGAGCGAGTGGCCGATCTCGAGGCCACGATCGAGCAGAAGAACGAGCGTCTCGAGGAACTTGAGACTGATAACGGGGCGCTTCGGGAGCAACTTGATGCCTGTGAAGACCAACTCGAGGAGTTCGAGCGACTTGATCAGCAGTCGGAGCTCGAGACAGGCGCTGAGACTGATGGTGAGGACGCTTCGATCTGGAACCGTGCGAGGCGGTTCGTCCGGGAGGGGAATGAGTAGTTCGTGACTCTGTGCGGTTTTTCACCTCCTGAAGGGGATGAGGAGTCAAACCCAATTATGAACAGAACTGATCAGACCTCGATTATGCACAGGCTCAGAAAATTATCGACGGTACTGTTTTGTGTGTGTACTACGGACGTACAAGCGTATGTCTGAAGCCGGTTCCAACAACAGCGACCCCGAGATCGAACGGATCAACCTTCGAATTTCACGGTCGTTCCGCGAAGTTGTAGACGAGACGTGGCGCGAGCGTGGCTTCAATAGTCGAAGTGAGTTCATCCGCTACGCACTTCGTGAATCAGTGAACCATCCCGAGGGTGCTGGATTCTGGAAAGATCTTGCGATCAGTGAAGCACAGTTTGACGAGGGAGAGGGCCGCTCGAGTGACGAGATCAAAGCGGAATATGGGACCAACGACGAATAACGACGACTGGGAGTGGGTGTTCTCACCTCGAGCTGAAGATCAATTTGCGCAGCTAGACTCGGACTCTCAGGAGCGTATCATCTCTAAGTTAGACGACGTCGTCTCGTCAGAGTGGCGTGAGCCTGCTGATTTTCTCGAACCGCTAACGAATTCTCCCTTCCAGAAGCTGCGGATCGGAACCTATCGACTCGGCTGTCGATTGAGACACGAAGACCTCATCTTACGTGTCGAGAGTGTTCGGAAGCGAGACGGAGCATACACAGCGGACGACTGAGTCCGTCGCTCTTCTTGAGAGGGTATCGAGAACAATAGCGTCGCTAGTATGGCCACGCTTGAGACTCAATCCGTAACTGGTGCTCGAGACAGGCGCTGAGACTGCTGATGAGGGCAACTCGATCTGGACCCGTGCGAGGCGGTTCGTCCGGGAGGGGAATGAGTCGTTCGTGACTTTGTGTGGTTTTTCACCTCCTGAAGGACGTGAGGAGTAGCCATGACCGCGACTACCAACACTGATAGTGGCGGAATCGAGTGGTATTACGAACCCATCGACGGTTGCACTCACGATCCAGTTCCAGCGACCATCGGTGCCGGGAGGGCGCCCATCGACTGTCCGATCTGTGGTGGATCGGGTGAGCTCATCCCTCGCTGAACGTGAGGTTTCATCTGCGAACTGACCGCTGGACATTCTACCAGTTACAATAGATGTTCTCGGTGGCGTGCAAGATAGAAGGCACGTATACACCACCATATCTACATCGAATCAAAATAGAACAACTCAAATTGAAACTATTCTACCTGCATCTTCCATCAGGTTTAAATGGAATAGATATTTACTCTTCATAAATGAACTATTGCTCGGAGTGCGGTACTGAACTGGTTGATGATCCTAACTTCTGTCCAGAGTGTGGGGAGCCAATTGCGAAAAGACAAGCACAGTCCCAGGGGAAACGAAATCAAACGGGTTCCCAGGTGATCCGAAGGCAGACGGATTCTCAAGACAAAGGAAGACAGACCGATTCGCGGGAGCAAGTGGCAGAGCGCCCTCAAGACCCGGGAGAACAGGAGACAACAGAATCGGTTGACCGAATTGCGATCGATACCGGACCGGGGGCCCAGCGATTTTACAATCTCAATAACCTCTCTTATTTCCAGAACTTAACGTTTGAATACACACTACTTGCGAAGGGACTGTTCGGAGTGGCCGGGTTGGTGATCCTCTGGATTGGCCTCGAGATTGATTCGACACCCTTTCTGACCGCCGGGGGGATCGCTATCTGGGCAATCTGGAACCGGTTCAGTCCCGAAGACGGTGTTGCTATCGGGACTGTCGCTGACAGGGACATGATCGAAACTGACGACCCTGACACAGTTGAACACGAGTTCGTTGAAAAGACGTCGGGGAAGATTTCGGTCCGAGGTGCCATCCAGTCGTCGTTCTACCAACTCAATTATGTCTATCATTTTCTCGATCAGAACGTAATTAGCGTCGAACGGTTCGACTCCATCGACAAGCGCCGCAGTCTACTTCTGATCACGTCCGGCGTCGCAATAGTGTTGCTGTCGGTTTTACTAGTCGATCCGAATCCATCGGATAGCACCATTACAATTGCCGTCGCTATCGGTATCTTCGGTAATCTAGTGATAGGCGCTGGAGGCACTTATGCCAGCACTGGCGTTCAAGAGATTAAGGGCGCTCTCACGTCTCAACAGAGAATTGTGTTCGTGTATGGCCTCTCATCTACTACATTCTTCTTGTTGCTTCCAATCTTCACTCTATACAACACCTACGATGCGTTGGGAAGCAGGTATACTTTAACCATGGATCTTTACGAATCGGTACAATTCAGCGCCACATATAGCATCGTCGCTGCCATAATTTTGTGTGGGCTTATACTACTCACTCCGGGGTCAGGCGCCCTTATTTCCCTCCCAAGCGACGAACAGGTACATTTCACCATGAGCGACGAAGACGTCGAGGAGGTCATTGGAAGGTTCCTTGAATGATGCGCACCAGGTCGGGGATACAAATAACTTCGCTCACGCTCTTCCGTAGAAGATTGTTGATGCAATTCGCCCCAGGAGAGGCGGAACAGAAACTGATCGCCTGACCGCCTAACACTGGTTCTAGTCTTGCTCGGCTCAGAATAGAATCGCAAGACAACTCTACATCAACAATGTGCTACACAAGAGCGTTTCCATAAATACGCGCGAAAATGGTTCTTTAGGGGCGTGAGTGAGGGTGCCACACATGGGCCGAAGACGATTCATTCAAACGGGACTTGTTGCCGTGGGATCCGCGGTGATCGCGGGGTGTGTGAGTGCAAATGTAGATGGTGACGAGTTGGCGCCAGTATACAATTAGGCTCTACGGCCTAGACCCAGTCCCCGCCGTCAAACTGTCGTTGAAAGACGCTTAACGCGATCATCGGATACTGCGACAGCGCCTTTTTCCTCGAGACGATTCACGATATCCTGTAGTTCAGCCATGGAGTACTCGAGTTCTTGCTGCAGGGTGGGCATCGATTTCGGCTCGTCAAGGGCGTGAAGCGCTTCGAGTTCCTCGTAGACGCGCTCTGTAATCTCAGCGACGGGGCTATGCAAGGGTGTCCTCACGTTGTGCTGTTCGGTGAGATCAGCTAACGCCTCGTTCACGTAGGTCACGAACAGTTCTTGGTCTAAGAGTTCGACCTGCGCGGCGAGTTCTGCTTCGACGATGTCGAAATCGAGGCCAGTCTGCATTAGCGAAAACATGTCCTCGATATCGTCCACCCGTCCGGCAACTGTTTTGAACAGGAAGATATCTTCTGGGCTCACGAGCTCAACCACAAGGTTACCCGAGTCGAGATACCGCTCACTCCGCTTGCGAATCCCCTCAGAGAGAACCAGTTTATCGATCACCTGCTGGTTGAAGACGTCGATACGACACCCGTCATCGTTTTCAAGGATTCGCTGAGCACCGAGCTCTTCGTATTCGTCGTCCGGTTCTCGAACGATATCGTATCTCAGTTCGAGTAGTACTGTCTGGAGTTGTCCCAGATCCGCACCGGACGCGACGATGAGATCGATATCTTTGGTCGTGTCCTTGAGCCCACGGAACGCCATCGAACCACCGCCAATCAGAAAGACGGTAAGCGGTTCGTGTAGCTGTTGGCCGATACGCTCGAGTTCCGACCGAATGTACGCGCTGTCGAACCGCGCCCTCATGCTGTCACCCCGTAGTCCGCAGCCAGTTCCTGAAAATCCTCCCACTCGGGAAGTCGAGACGTCCGCTGCTCACCGCTCGTGTCGAGATACGCGAGAAGGTCCTCGACGAGGTCGTCGACGCCGTACGTAACGGCCTGGTCACGCAGCTCGTCACGGTCGATATCGACCTGACTGACCAAGAGCAGGCAGTACGACTGGGCTCGCGCTCCCGAATCGATCACGAGCATGTGACAGCACAGCGTCTCTGGCGAGAGGTCACTCGTCGTCTCCGAATAGAGGTAGTATCGACGGTCGCGTGCCAGGAGGGGCAGGTCGTACGTCTGGAACTGCTCTGGTCCAGTCGGGATGAAATCATCGTCAGTAATTTCGTCGGCAGTTTGCACGAGAAACTCGTCGAGCGACTCCCAGAATATGGTGTAGGTATCAGTATGTTGTTCGACGGTCTGGCGATGGTTGTGGTGAGCAAGTTCTCGAGCAAGCGTACTCAGTTGTTCGAATCCCTCGTTCAGTGCATATGCATCGTCTTCAGCCTGGTAGATAATCCCTCGATGCTGAAGTGGATCGAGGGCGCGATGGACGGTACTCCGATGAACGTCGGCGCGGCGTGCAAGGTCCGTTGCAGCACGCGGCGTCTCGAGATAGTAGAGGACGCGAAGCGTCGCGCCCGACAACAGTTCGGGCCACTCGATGTGAGAGTACTCCTGAGTGATGTCTGTGAGGATTTCGAGTGCTCTTGCATCCGACGGCCGAACCTGCTTTGTTTTGCCTTGCCGACGCGTCTCGACGAGCCCGGTTGCCTCGAGCCGATCGACGAGTTCGGATGTGTAGCTGAGACTGCGCTCGAGTTGAGTTGCAAAGTCGGAGACTGTCCGCTCACCGTGGAGGACGGTAAGCGCACGGAACTCACCTTTCGTGAGCATCTGTTGCGTAGTTACGAACCGATATTTAAATAACTTCGCCATCTCGCAACGAGATACCGCTGTTTCAGCTGAGACTGGTGGGTGAGTAACACGACGAAAGCCCTTGGCCGCTCGGCATCCCACGATCCACGTTGCGCGCCTCGTTTCTGCGGTGCTTGCGGGGCTAGGGGACGACCAGGACGGCCTCACCCTTTCTGAGTCTCCCAGGACGTCAGCTGGGTCACCGAGCGTCGAATCCGGTCGATCAGGTGTTTGTGTACGGCCCGCCCCGCTCGTCGCTGCCGCCCTCTGCGTCACTCGCGACCGACCATTCCGGGCGGGCTTCCGCGCCGTGGGTGCGGGTCCTGCCGGGCGTCTGGTTTCAGCTCTGGGCGGGTCACCGAGTCACTCGCTACGTGAGCGCCTCGAGCCTCACCTCGCTTCGCTCGGTGAGACGGCGCGCGGTGCTGGATGTGACACCTCCTGAGAGCGCTCTCGCTCGCGCCCACAGGGGACGCGAGCGAAGGCGCGAGCAAGAGCGCACAGATGGATACGTTGGTCGAGATGGACAGCCACGGCTGGAGAGTCGTGATGTCGGAAGAAGACGCCGAGTGAGCGCCTTTGGAGTTCTACAATGTCTAGTACAAACTCAGTTAGTAAGGTGGTTTCGGTCGATGAACAGGCGTACGAGAACGAGGAGACTCGAGAGGGCAACGTCGTCGACGAGAGTCCGGAATTCCGAGCGACGGTCGAGATGGAGATTCAGGCGAAGGTAGATGCGAACCATCCAGATGCGCGGATCGACGAACAGTCGGATCAGATCTACGGAAAGACCCTCGAGCAAGAAGAGCGAATTCGGGCTCGCGAGGAAGAACTCGAGATGATCAGTGCGAGAGCGGCGTTCGGACGGCAGTCCGGTCGCGAAAGACGGTCGCAACGAATCGCAGAGGAAGCTGTTCAGGAACGCCACCGGGAGTTCCAGAAGCGAGCGGCGAGCGTGGATTCCACACTGAATCCGGATCGACAGGATCCGCGAGAACAGTTGTCGCCCGCGGAGCTCGGGCAGGTCAACGAGCAGGCGGGACGGCTGGCAGCCGAGACGGTCGGTGGCTACACCAGGGCGGTCATCGCGAGACGGATCGCGACGTGTGTCCTCGAGGGAGCCGAAATCTTCGAGGCGGTGATGGCGATGAAAGAGGAGTTGCACCACGAAGCAGGGACGATCGTACCGATCGGGAGCCTCGAGGAGATCGATCGAGGCGAGATCAGTATCGAGGGCGAAATCGTGGAACTCTGGGAGCCGTCGTGCCGGAGCATGCAGCAGGTCGGGCTGATCGAGGATGAGACGGGAATGACGAAGTTCACGGTCTGGAAGGCGAGTCGACAGCCGATGGTCCGCGAGGGTGAGCGGGTCCGATTCAGAGCGGTCGCGAAGAACTGGTATCAGGGTCGGTGTTCAATCGCGTTGACGGGCTGGTCGCAGGTCGTCTTCCCCGATCGCGGGCGGTGGTGGGCGTAGCCGGTTTCTAAATTCGGCTCTATTGAATCGCATTGCTGCGTCGGGTTATGTTGTCTTAGTACCTTTCCAAGGACGTCCAATCGGTTCGCCAATGCCAGAGTCCTTGAGATTGTAGCCGTGATCGTTCCAGCGTATCGCATCGTGCGGCGTAATTTCTCGCCAAAAATCACCGTCGTCTACCGATTCATCAAAACTCTAGATCACAAGATCATCTATTTTCTTTGTAATAAACATTATAATATATAGTATTATGTAATATAAAAGTGAATATAATGTGGCGGAGCAATGATCTATCTGCAATGATATAGTCGATTGAGAAGATAGCGATATATCCGAATACATAGGTACTCACCCACCATGACAAAGTCGGTGATTTGCTAGACTTGTTACTTTGTTGTCTGTCCTTCATAATTCTATCTTGGTGTCGAATAGCTTAACATTTTTGATCAATAACTCTAACCAAACCCGTTAAAAATAAACCAGTTATGAGACTGTTAGTTCAGCCAAGGTGGAAACCGGGGATAGGGGGGCCAGCCTGTGATGTGTCGAATGGATCCGTATCATATCCAGTTGACCTCCGAACACTAATATACTTCACATCAAACCAACCATCGGAATCTAATGCACCGAACGTGAATTCTCTCTGAGCCCTTCCTGCAAGCCATCCTACGATGAGGCCGACGACTTCTCCTAAACCAGGTATTCCAAGAGGCTCAAGGAGCCCATCAACGATAATAGCTAAAACACCGGATCCCAATTGTTGAGCAGCTTTCACTAGCTCAATGGTAGCCCCCTTCCATCTGTGTGCACCATAGTCGCTATCAGCACACACTTCGTATGTGGTCCTATCTGTTCGATCATATCGAACGACATAGTCCGTCCAATTCTCAGATTGGGCGGATATTTCGGAATTTCTGTCTACGGACTGTATACCTATATACTCATTTCCGCGTTCTTCAATCTCCGAACGTTCAAGAATACTTATTGTTCCCTCCTTTTTGCCGGCAAAATACTCTCTCAAGTAATATTCGTCACCATTAACTGAGTAATGCTTGAGAACATATGTTTCCGTTTCTTCAATTACTTCCGATTCAATTGATATTGGCTCCTGATTCGTATCTCTCTTAGGATGATCTTGTTGTTCCGCTGCTACGTTTGGGACTGAAAGTAGAGCGGTTCCCGTAATTCCTAGACTAAGTGCCTTTCTCCGTGTGATACAGTTAGCCGTGTCTTTACTGCTGTCTTTTGTATGTTTCCTACACACACTATTTTCCATTGATACACACTACTATATGAATCGTCTGCAGGTATAATTATAAGTATTCACTATAAGTATTAGTTATAGCAATTAGGGGTATAGAAATATAGCTAATCATACAATTGTAATAGGGTAATCTAGCAGCATACTTTGATCGCATGAATCTTCTGTGTC
The DNA here is from genome assembly GCA_025517485.1 of Natronoglomus mannanivorans. Lineage (GTDB taxonomy): Archaea > Halobacteriota > Halobacteria > Halobacteriales > Natrialbaceae > Halomontanus > Halomontanus mannanivorans. Next base: position 96,101 of record JAOPKB010000009.1, read on the forward strand.
GTATAATGTTAGCCTCTTATGATTGTTCCTCTCGAATTCAAATCTATGAATGACTTGACCGGCTTCCAGCGTGACTTATTGTACGTCTCGGCAGGACTGGACGAGCCCCACGGCCTCGCGATCAAAGACGAACTCGACGACTACTACGAATCCGAGATCCACCACGGCCGGCTCTACCCCAATCTGGATACGCTCGTCGACAAGGGCCTCCTCGAGAAAGGCGAGGCCGACCGCCGAACGAACGTCTACTCGGTGACCCGGCGTGGTCGTCGCGAGATCGAAGCTCGTCGTGACTGGGAAGGCCAGTACGTTGCGGATCTTCTGTCGGAATAGCTACTTTGATTGAAACGCTTCGTCTGAACTGAAGCAGAGATGACTACTCCAGAATTTCTTCTGGGGAGAGTGCACCATTCTCGAGCAGTTCGGTATCGAAGGTAACGAGTTGTGCACCGACCTCATTTGCGGTTGCGAGAATGACACAGTCCATCGTATAGAGGAGTGTGTCCTGCTGAAGCGCGTGCGCTTCGATTAGGTCACCCGTTTCGGGCCCGTAGACGTCCATCCGATCGAACAGCCCATCGAGTAATCGTTCGACTCGTTCTTGCTCGAAGTGCTTTTTCTTCGTGAGAACTGTCCGAAACTCCATGACATTGAGCAGCGTCGTTGCAAAGTCGTGATCGCTATCGAGAAAATCACGAGCGATGGCTCCTCGATCTGGCTCTCCGACAGTCGCTGCAATAAGAACGTTCGTATCGACAAAGAGCGTCATTCGTGCTCGCGCAGTTCGCGAACCGCCTCGACTGAGTCAATCTCTGAATCCGGCAGCGCCTCGTAAAGGAAGCTCCCGAGTGGGACTTCCTCGCCGTCATCGTCAGCTATCGATGTCGAATCCATATTGCTTCGATTGGTGACGATCGCCATGGGTCTGTCGATACTATAGGGCTACGTACGGGATAAGTATACTGCTAAACGAGCCTCAGGGCGCGAAGGCAGCACGAACCATGGACGATCAACGCAAAAGGCTGAACGCCCAGTCCAAGAGAGCGCTATCAACCGACGTCTGCGAGGTGGTTCAACTACTCGAGTCGGTCTCGACGCGGCGCAACTGTTCGGCGTCGGTGAAGACGTACTTTCCAATCAACAGGCTGCTTGTCATACTCGTCAACCCGCCAGCGGCGAAAATCATCGCCATAATGACGAACTGATAGAGCGCCGCGTAGATCGGGTTCTCGCCGGCGAGAATCATCCCGGCCATGATTCCCGGAATCCAGACCCATCCCAGGCTCTTCAGTGAGTCGATCACCGGGATGAGCGACGCTTGGACCCCCGTCTCGACGTGTCGGGAGATGACGGCCGCTGGCGGCGCTCCAAGGGCCAGTCCCGCTTCGATCTCTGCCCGGTTTGATGCGATCTCGCTTTTGAACCGATCCAGTGCAAGCGAGTTGATCTGCATCGCGTTCGCGATGATCATACTTCCAACAGGAACGAGGTTTCGAACTGTCGCCTCGATTGCACCGGCGAGCGTCATCGTGATGATCACGAGGCCCGATCCGAAGACGATCGCGAAAAACGACACCCGAACGACGCCTGGCAACCCTTCGCCACGGTTCTTCGAGATCCACGTCGCTCCGATCATCATACCCAGCAGGATGACACCGCTCCAGACGAAGTCCACCGTCAGCAACACGCCGACGATCGATCCCATGGCGACGATTTGGATCAACCCCCGGACGAGGGCGACGGCAAGTTCGCGCTCGAGCGTCAGCCCCCGAAGATGTGAGAGTCCAACCACGAGCGCGGCGAGGGCGGCCGCGACGGCGACCTGTGCGAGCCCCGTGAGGAGAACGGGATCGGCGAACTGTTCGAGGAACTCTTCGATGACGGCGTCCATCAGGCCAACACCTCTTCGACCGGACCGACGCGATCGAGACGGCCGTCCCGAAGGACCAGTACACGATCACCGATCCGCCGCGCCTGATCCTCGTCGTGGGTAACCATCACGACGGTGAGATCGAGCTCATGGATGAGATCGACGAGAAGCGTCTCCACGCGCTCTTCTGCTGCCGAATCGAGGTGAGAGGTCGGTTCGTCGAGCAGGAGGACGTCGGGGTCATTCAGCAGGGTACGAGCGATCGCGATGCGCTGTTTCTCGCCGCCCGAGAGTTCCTCGACGTCGCGGTCCTCGTAGCCGGTGAGTCCGAGGCGCTCGAGCAATTCTTCGAGGTGCGTCTCGTCTCGGAGAAGCGGGCCACGAGCGACGTTATCGAAGACGGTTCCGGGGACGAGCGCGGGATCCTGCGGAACGAGTCCAACGCGTCTGCGGAGAGCTCGCGGGGGTATGTTTCGGTAGTCCTCACCATCGAGGAGCACCATCCGCTCGGTGGGCTCGTCGAGGCGATTGAGCAGTCTGAGGAACGACGATTTCCCCGCTCCCGACGGACCGACGACGACGAGGACGGTCGATTCGGGGATCGCCACTGAGACGTCTTCGAGGAGACGGTCGCCGTCAACGACCCGTCCGAGAGTTCACGTCTCGAGTTTTGGAGTCGACGTCATTATCGATACAGATACTGGCTCGCTCGAGCGGGAAGTGGGGATCGATCGGTTACGTTCTGGAAATTTTCGATCGAACACTTGAACGACGGAGTGTCTGTCTTTATAAAGGTTGCAGGTGTTTCACCAACTACGCTTCGCAGTCGACGGAGCGAACTGCTCGAGATATGAATGTTGGGAACTGTTGCTTAGTTCGGAGTGCGAACTGATCACTGGAAGTCCTACCAGTTTAAGATGGTATTCGTAGCGTCGTGTAAGAGACAGAGTGCGATGTGGCACAAACCAAGAGCGAGCAACACAGTAGGCTGACCGCTCAGTACAACAAAAATATCCATCGCTGATCAGGTCGGACATTCACTATAAGTTTTCCCGTGTGCCGTCGTGGCTATCCTATGCCGAGTACAAATACCCACACTGAGTCTGCTGGACAAAGCGAACAGCAAAGGGGTGGGTCAGAAGCAGGACTGATGTCAGTCGAAACGAACCCGCTGTTGCAGTGGATACTGGTCAACGGAAATAGATGGGTCGTCTCCGTTGCTGCGTTGGTACTTGTCGGCCTTGGGTTCGTCGGGAGTGGTGTGGTCTGGTCGGACGAACTTGCGACCTTGTTCACGGAGGGACAAGTAATTCAGACGATTCTTATCGCGCTTTTCAGTAGGATTATTTTGCTCGTGTCAATCGCCCTTTCGGTGAACTCAATCGTCCTTTCACAGGATATCACTGCACTTGGTGACCAAGAAGAGGAGCTCGATAAGACGTTCTCATTTCGTGATTCGGTTCGAGAGCAAACAAATGCAGATGTTAGTCCAGCCCGTCCGGCAGAGTTCCTACAAGTGATTTTCGACGGGATTCGAAGCAATGTGCGAGAACTTTCCAATAGCATCTCAAATGACAATCTGGTGCTTAATTCTCAAACTGAAATTATAAAGGATGATATCGTTAATCAGGTGAGAGACGTTGAAGGTCGCTTAGAGAAAGCATCTGGAATATCCGAGGTGATGTTCGCTGGAATTCAGTATGACTACTCACGACAGATCTATGCCATCCGCCAACTTCGAGTTGAACACGAAGAAACACTCACCGATAGCCAGCAAAAGAAGATTGACGAACTTCTTACAACACTCAAATACTTCGCGATCGGCCGAGAATACTTCAAGACACTCTATTTCAAGCAAGAACTGGCGAACCTTTCCCGTGGATTACTTGTCATCTCTTTCCCTGTTATTGTGTATCTTGTATATGCGATACTCTCGCTTAGTGCGAGGCTATTACCAGAATTTTCAATCCTCGGAGTTCATTCGATCATCTGGTTTGTTGGGTTCACTTTCATCGTTGGGATGGTTCCATACACGTTATTTTCAGTATACGTACTCCGAACAGCCACAATCTCTATCAGGACACTGGCGGCTGGTCCATTCATTTTAGATAGTAGTGACGACTCGACTCGGCTCAGCGAGGACACTGATCCGAAGTGATTGATTTATGAGCGGTTCGGATGCAGGATCGCAGGTAGAACTCAGCGTAGCAACGTGCGAAAAAGGTGCAAAGCCTCCCCAGTTTCCCAGCGTTGGGGAGGCAATCGATCAATAAATTTGTGATGACGGGATGGGAAATAATATCTATGTCTGATTCACCACCCGGCCGGTGCGGATACACATGGCCCGACGATCACGAACTCGATGACGACCCAGTCCACCAGCAGTGCTGCTGGCGGGAGATGCTGAACGATGCAGAATATTGCGTCTGGCACGCCGACCCGGACGAGGTCTCGAAGTCTGGCGAGGAGTTGCAGCAGGCGCACGTACCGCCGGAGGTACGTGAGTAGAACCTGCCCGTCGCCGAATTATTCGACGGAGCACAACTGGCTGACCTCGAACTCGGGGATGCAATCTCCCTCAAGCGTGTCTCATTACGTGACAGTAATCTCACCGACGCGAACCTTAGAGATGCTGACCTCGCCGACGCGGACCTTGGGAATGCTAACCTCACTGACGCGAACCTTAGAGATGCCAACCTCACCGATGCGGACCTCTAGAATGCCGACCTCGCCGATGCAACCCTCGAACATGCAGTTCTCATTCGGACGAATCTGTTCGACGCGAATCTGACGAATTGTCGACCGCACGGGGCGACGTTTACTGACGTCCAGATCAACGACGATACGGAACTGCGCAGCGAGGACCACCGGGAAGCGCGAAAATCGCGTAGCAAACCCAACCGTTTCGTTAGGTGGGATGATCCGCAGTGATCTCTCCGATGCACGACCAATCGTGATCGCCACGTCCTGCTTCGATCCCTGCGGTAAACAGGCGGTGTAACGCTTGATAGACCCCTGCATCGAGATCGACCGATTCGAGGTAGTCAGCGTACTCTTTGATACCGTCTCCCCAGGTACGCACCGATGCTTCAACGTTCTCCGTATCAGCTGGATCTTGGTCGGTCGATATCGTCTCGATCAACTGTTTGATGTGCTGTGGATACATCGTTTGAATCTCCTTGGTGTACCACTCCAGCGGGATGTCGTTACGTTCGCAGACCTTCGCTCCCTGAAAGATGCCGACAGCCATCGGTAGGTATCCAAGTAACACGGCGAGCCCACTGATGAAGGCGTCTCCAGAGGTAGAACTAACGTATTTCACAGTACCGAGGGTAGTCAGCAGTGGTCGCACTTCCTCGAATGCATCCCGGTCACCGGATAGATACAGGAGTGTGGATTCCATGCCGATATTGCTCGGATAGCCGAGAATCTCCAAATCTAGATATCGACCGTTGTGTGATTGAATGAGGGTGGTAAGTTGACGTCCCTGTTCGTGCGTCACAAACGAGGTACTACAAATCGTCTTTCCGTTGAGACTCCCAGAAGCCCCCTCCACCAACGACTTCGTTATGTCATATTCGACGACACACACGATCGTCACGGGGCTACGACCTATTGCCTCGTCGACCGAATCGACCACAGTTACCTGTGGTCCGGTTAGTGCCAACGCTCGTTCACGGGTTCGATTCCAGATAGTTACGCGGGCGTTCTGCTCGGCCAGCGTTTCAATGAGAGCGGTTCCCAGTGTCCCGCAGCCAATCACCGAAATGTCACTCATGGTCCCTCGAACCCTGTACTCCGCGGGAAAATATAGGTCTTTGTTAACAAATAGCATAATAGGTCGATGTACCTGCAAACCGAACTTTTGCGCTGCGGGCGCGCCTCGGCGCGCCCTCGGCAAAACTTCGATGAAAAGCACTCCTCTCTCCCCTACGGGTCAGTCGTCGGCCCGCTCGCTCCCGTCGGTCGCTCGCGGAGGGTGCACAGTTCTCCGCCTATACTAAGCAGAAGGAACTGCCTCCGATGTAGGCTGCAACTCGAGCATCCGTAGTCCTCCCGTTTCCTTCGATTGTCGCGTGGAGGCAGATTAACCAAATGCGCCTGTCGAGAGTCTTGCTCACCGGCCTAGACGACGCAAGACCGTTTGCTCACGGACATCGTTACGTTCGTGGCGGGCCTCCCGCCGTCCAGACCGGTTCGCTGACGATTCCGGGCGCGACATCGAAGCCCAGAGTCTGACGCGCTCTGTGAGCGCGCGGACCTACGGGAGAGAACACGGGCCGGATATCCTCGAATTTTCCGGTTACTCGAGCAGTGTTCAGTTATAATGGGATATCCGGATAGGTGTCGATCAGGGCGATCATCCCGCTCATTTCCATCGCAACGACCGAAATATGAACACGGCAGACTTGAGTTCGTGTTCATATTTGGGAAACCGATTCTCGAGACGTGTGACCCCAAGCGGTTGTATCGAGGACGTATACTCTCGGAGTTCTATTCAGATAAAACTCGTGCGAATGTCACGGTCAGTACACGTGCGAACTTTTCGGTGCTGCCGTCCAGAAGATATTTACTTGTATATAATAACACAACAAAATATTGTGGATCGACGGCAGTTCATTGGGTTCACTGCGATCACCGGATCTGGGTTGATGGCGGGCTGTTTGGATTCTTTCAGTGATTCCTATGCGACCCTTCAACGATTCCTCCTCATAAACGATCGTGACGAGCCCGCCACGGTTGAACTTAGAATCGAACTCGACGGTACGGACGAGGTAGTCCACGAGGACACGTACGAGATAGACTCGGGATTAGATGGGACTTTCGTCGATTGTGTCTGGCCGGACGAGCCATTGCGTATACTGGTCCGAAACGCCGAAGACGACAACTGGAATGACTTCTCCACGGCTGACAGAGACGGCTGCTTGATTCTTTACGCCGAAATACATGACCACGGGACGTCCTTTTTCAGATCGACCGAAGAGTGCCCAGCCCGCTCACCTGATTGCCATACTGACGTCAAAGGGTGACGCCTCAACTATGCCCGTTCTGTAGCAGGTTAGTCACGCGGTATGTGAAGTACCTGTACTGATCGATTGATCCTTACTTCTTTTTCACCTCCGTTTCGTGTGGTTCAACTGGAGATTTCGCGCGGAGGCAGGGGCGGGGTAGTGTAATTTTTTTGCTCAGTCCCCTTGGGGACACGCGGAAGGGGTGTTTCGAACCCAGCGCGAAATCGACCTGCAGGGGATCACGAACGCTTCTGTCGCACGTCGTTTCCGCTTCAGCGGTGATCTGCAGAATATTCTTGACGTCTCTGTAGTCGTGGGCATGGACAGTAGTAGACATGGAAGTTACCCCACAAATCAAAATTTCATAGTTTTGTGGGGTAACTCTCGTACAGTGGGGTTATTGCCCCCTCGAGGGCTTCCGATCAGGAGCACTACGACAGTCACTGCCCATCTCGAGTCCGTTCCACTTACTCGACTTGTGTCGGAACCAGCGGGGGCAATTTTATTTTTGTGTGGGTACAATGTACGTACAGCAATACCAATTATGGGTACGACTCGTGTTAATTTCCGGATCCCGGATGAACTGGTCGAGAAGGCCGATGCCGCCGCAAAGATCACGCACAAGAATCGGACTGAAATCGTTACTGAGGCACTTCGAATCTACCTAAACGAGATCGAAGACGAGGACGCCTTCAAAGAAGAGATCGTAGAACTCTATCTCGAGGATGAACTCAGCTTCGAGGTTCTGAAGGAATTTGTCGGTCGACAGGATGCTGAGGCAGTGCGTGCCTCGAAGACCGTTCTCGATCAGGGTGAAGATCTCGCCGACGAACTCGCGGATCTGTAGACGCCGATGATCGTCGCTGATACGAGTGCGCTCATTTCGCTCGCGACGGCTACGGTCGTAGAACTGGTAGTCACCGAGTTCGACGTTCATACGACGAGTGCAGTCATCGAGGAACTCGAGGAAACGGCCGGCTACGATGATCCACATGGGAACGCAGCACAGCAAGTACTCGAGGAACGAACACTGATTACTGTACACGACACTGATCGAGAACAGTTTCAGTCATCGCGGATCGATTCCGGAGAAGCGAGTTGTGTGACGCTAGAGCGCGAATGTGAACCCCAATTTCTGCTGACCGACGATCTTCGAGCGCTTCCTGAACTCCAGCAGGTGACGACTGCACGGGTCGCGCTCTCACCAATCGTTCTTCGGGCACTCGTCAAGCGGGACGTGCTCGAGAGTCAGGACGCTCGAGACCGACTCGAGCGCATCGCTGAAACTCGAGACTGGCTTGGAGCCCCGATCTACCGGCGTGCGAAACGACTTCTCGAAGAGTAGTGTCTCGCCCGGTGTTGTTTATTGCCCCTCGAGAGGGCTGGAGGCCTTCCCTTTAGGAAGCACCAACGCAGTCAATGACTACAAGCAGTTGCTCCCGAGAATCGTTCGACGATTCGGACACCCGGCACGACGAGATGCACAGCCACGATCGAGACGTGGGCAGAGGACCTCGTCGACGAGGTCGATGACGCCGATCATCGCGAAGCAATGCCCTGAGTGCGACAACCTACCGTCATAGCACGACCGAAGCGACTGTGGATACGATGCAACGCCAGCTGACGAGTGGGAGAAAGGCCTCGTCGGCTTTCGCTCGGCACCAGTGTTCGATATTTCGCAGACAGACGGGGAGCCACTCCCCGAACTCGAGACCGAGGCGACTAGGGAGGCCGACGAAATGGTGTCAACGCTCCTCGAGGCGGCCAGCTCACTCGAGGTCGAGGTATCGGTCGTCTCTCCAGCGGAGTGGTCTCACGGCTGACGAGGCCAAACGCGTGGAACACGAGCTCGGTTTTGTCTTAGATCTCCAACGTTCCGAGCCCCGAATACAACGTCCGAACTGCCAGAACATTATTGAGAGCCGTACTGAATGGTACACTATGAGTAGTGCGGCTCGATCACTGTCAGAACCGCAGGTCCTCGCCCACACGAAACGACGGCTGTTTCCGGACGACGACGAGTCGACCGCGTATGCAGTGACGGACACGCAGTTCTCCCAGGAGGAGTGGCTTCCCGGCCAGTCCGTCGAGCAGAGCGTCCGAGATCATCTGGCACCGTTCAATCACGTCCAGATCGGGAGCGGTTACCCGGATCTGGTAGGCGTCCGGAATCTCGAGTCCGACCTGTTGGCGGTCGAGCGACTCGGTGACGAACCGCCGCTGATCGCTATCGAAGCGAAAGGATACACGAGCGGCGGCGTCGATACGCAACTCGGCATCGTTCAGGCGTACGATCGACTCCACGAGGCGAACGCGGTGTACCTCGCGGCTCCGGAAGCGGTGATCTCGAAGACCGATCGAACGCTCGCACGAGAGCTGAACGTCGGCGTCCTCGGCGTCGATTCGGCGGGCGACGTTCACGTACTCGAGATCCCGCGAGTCGTCGGCAACCGGACGACGTCCGAGGCAAAGGCGGTGCGCTTTCAGGCGAGCTCTCAAGGTGTTGCGAACAAATCGTTCGGATTGAACCACCCCAAGAACTACCTCGGGTATCCGCTCGCACACTACGCCGACGGTGACACCGAAACGGTGCTCTCGGAGTACAAGGTCGTCAACGCGGTGACCGACGCGAGACGCGGAGCGGCGTTCCTGGGACTGATCGAGGACGGCCTCACGGTCGAATTGACGTCGCTCGGGGAGGAAGTCGTTCGGTTCGCGAAGTCGCGCTGTGGGGACGTCGAAACGGCACTCGAGGAGTTCGAGGACTGGTTCCGGTCGCGGAAACGATTCGTCGAGCTTGCGCCGGAGTGGGGGTATCTCGCCCGACGGGTCGTGTTCGACTACGAAGCGACGGAGTTGCTCGTGCGAGAGTTACAGCACATGCACGAGGACGGTATCGAGGAGCCGTCGCTCGTCGATCTGGTCGCGTACCTGCACACGCTTCACCCGTCGTTTACCGTGGAGTTATTCGTTCGCGGAGACGAGAACGTTCGCAGTCGCGTTCTGACCGCAGACGGTGAGCTTCGGCGACCGGCACTCGAGGACGGAAACATCTACCACGCGCCGACCGTGTTCCAGCTGAAAGCGATGCTGTATCACACCGGGATTCTGACCGAGCGAGGGAAGGAACCGAATAAACTCGATCCGACGGAAGACGTCTGGGCGCTTCGGCAACCAGTCTGATCAGATAAATCGCATTTCTCACCGTCATTCTCAAGATGAGTTCTCGGAGTTGTTCGAACCACACCCGTATCCGGAACTTGTTACCGTGCCGTTGCTTGAGCGCAAAGAATACAATCTCAACGATTGACTGCCGGTAATAGAGGTCATCGTCGTAGCGAGCGGTGTGTGCAACATCAAGCGGATAGAACACCTGGTGCTTGATCACTGGCTGAACCTCGGCCTCCCGAAGTTCTTCCCGCAGACCGTCCCAGTCATATCCATTATCAGTGGTAACAGTCTGAAATCGGTTGAGTGAGATGACTGCAAGCGGTCATTCCTCCATCGATTCGTAATCGTGCTACTCGTCGTCCGCTTCGAGTTCACTCGCATCAAGCTCTCCCTCGAGATATTGCATCCCAGGATCGGCAATTTCGTAGTAACCGCGTTCGACACGTGTCACAAGACCGTAATCGACGAGAACAGAGAGACGCCGGTTAACCTGTTCACGACTTTTATTGATATTCTTCCCGATGACTGCAGGCGACAAGACTAGACCCGACGAATGGAGGACTTCAAGAATCCGCTCATCAGACGGCAATTGCATCCATTTGCCAGGTTTTCGCATTGGTCCAGTATTTCTAATTAGATGTTTACGTTTGTCGATACATCAGAATTGGGTCACTATTACACCATCCATCGATCACCTATTAGTGACTAAGTTTATTACGGGTGGCGATAATTGTGTTATATAACGGGATATTCATCTGATCCTGAGTAACGATCAGGGGTCATCAGAAAACGGACCGGTGTTTGGGCACCGATCCGCGACAGCTCCCGTATCTACGCTACGGAAGCCATGTACGACGACGATTCACGGGGACTTGAAAGCCCCGACCGACCGCACGCATCGACCGACAACTGGAATACTCGAGCTCGCCCCGACGGCGGTGACCCCGCCTCGGAAGAAAACGACACCGAACCGACCCATCCGAACGACGTCGACCCCGACGCCGCCAGCTATCGACTCGAGGTGATCGACCATCAGGCGAAACGATTACTCGAGGATCTAGCGGCCGATCGAGCCGACCGGGGGCGGCCCCACGAGGCGGTGCGCCACCTTCGCGAGATTCGAGCGGAGGTAGAGTGGGCGCGGCGAAGGTTGTGTGAGTGGCCGGAGGCGTCCACTGCGGAGTCGACCGGCGATTCCGGTGAGCGGACGGACGATCCTGCAGACACGACGAACGAACGCACAGACAGCACGGACGACGAAGATCGGTCGACCGGCACCAAAGGCGTCACGGACGACGGCGTCCCGATGGTCGTCAGGCGCGGCCCCCACGTGACGACGGTCCTCGGTCCCGAGCCGGCGGCCTACGAGCGCTGGCTCGAGGGGGAGGACTCCGAGTCCGACAACTCGAGTTCAGAGGACGGCGACCCCGACGTCGAAGACGTCGATGGAGACGACGGGGGTGATCGCGATGCCGAGTGAGCCCGAGACGCGTGAGCCGTCCACCGACCGCTCGCTCGAGGCCGTCGTTCGGACACTGAGAGAAGAACTCGAGACGCTCTGCCGGCGAACCGACCACCTGACCGAGCGCGTCGACGAACTCGAGACCGAGAACGACTCCCTCACGGACGAAAACGACCGACTCCGGTCTCGGGTTCGCGAACTCGAGTGTGAGACTGACGACCTCGAGTCGAGAACCGACCACTTGGAAGAGCAGACCACCGAACTCGAGACCCAAACCACCGAACTCGAGTCCGAAACCGAGCGGCTCGAGAACCGCACGACGGCGGCGATCAATCGCTCGGGCGCGAACAAGGCACGGATCGAGGAACTCCAGGCCCGAGAACTCGAGAAGGGGGCTCACCTCCTCGAGACGAACGTCGACCAGCACGACCTCAAGACCGACGGCGGCCGACTCGAGCGAATCCGCAAGGACGACGACCGCGCCTACTACCGCCTCCCGGACGCCGACGATCCGCTCGGGCGCGGCGGGAGCGTCTCGCTCGCCCACGCCGATCTCCTCCCGATTCAGCAACTCGCGAAGATGGACGAGGACATGCTCCGTTCGACGACCAACTCGCTGCCCTCGAGACTCGCAGCGAAACTCTGGAACGCGAGAACCGATCCCACGGCGGGAGACGACCCCTGGAACGACGGTTGCAAGAACGTCCGCGAGTACGTCAAGGCGAGCGATCTCAAACACTGGATCCGCAGACAGGAACCCGGAACCAGCGAGACCTACGCGAAGAAACTCGTCTCGAGAACCATCGACGCGATCCTCGACCTCTCCAAGAACCGCCTCGCCATCCGACGGAAGCGCGAACGGAAGAACGGACTCGAGTACACCGAACGGCGTCTCGTTCTCACGACGGACGCCGACATTCCCGGAGAGACGTCGTCGGCTCGAGCCGACGATCGTGACGAGAGACCGGTGACACACGACGTCCCCGGCCAGAAGTGATCACGAGCCGAGACTGACCCTCGAGAGAGAGCAGCCTCTCACGTCCACCCGACCACACCGCGCCAGTTGCCGTTCGAACGGGTTCGTTACCACCTGGTCCGTCGCTCGAGCGGTCGTCGGCGGGTGTACCCGAAGACCCCCTCGAGAGGTGTATCCGAAGACGACGCTTGTCCACGGAACCCACACCTAATAGCGGGCAGGCTCGTAATCCGTCACCTGTCACCTCATCGTATCTGGTCTGCTTCGAGAACCGACCCTCGATCCGGCGTCCACTCGGTGAATCGGACGACTTCCTGTTCTCGAACGACACCCGTTTCGACGAGTTGGCCGACCCACGTCTCGTCGTGAGTTGCGATCAAGAATTGGAAGTGATCGCTGAACTCGTCTCGTAATACTTTCGCGAATTGCTCTCGATGCCCCTCGTCGACGGACATCACGACGTCATCCAGTAAGACGGGTGTCCGCTCGAGCGGAGAGAGTTCGGATGCGAGTGCCAGAAAGAGGCAGACGCCCATGAGGTCTTGATGCCCCTCACTGTGCAACGCGTTCGGTGGGTGTTCACCCGTATCGAAGAACTCGACGGAGAAGTCGACCCCCGTGTTCGTCTGTCCGATCGTCGGATTGAACGCGCTTTCGTCTGGATTTACCGCCCGATAAAAGCTCGCGAACCGATCGCTGATCGTTTCGAAGATATCACCGAGGACGTCGTCTCGTGTCGCGAGGAACGTTTCGTGAGCGATCTCGAACTCGTTCGCTGCTCGTGCGAATCGCTTCCGTTCCGTAGCCGCTGTTCGTAGCCGTTTGTGCGCACCATCTAGCGTCTGTAGCTGGCCCCACATGGATTCGATCGTCGATCGCTCTGGGAGCGCACCAGCGGTCTCACGGAGTTCAGTGAGGGTTTCGCGGACGGCGGTCTGGTGGGTCTCCGGAAGGCATAGCGTTTCGAGATCCACCGCTTTCGGATCGTCCGTGAGATCTCCATCCACCGCTTGCACGACTGTTTCGAGTCGCTCTCCGTACTGCGCCAAGGGCCGAAGGTCGATCTCGACCTCGTCCGTCGAGAGCGCTTCGAGCAGCCGATCGAGCGTCCCCGTGACCGAATCCAGTTCCCGCCGGACAGTTCCCGCCAATCCGTCGATCGTCTCGACACGACTCTCAATACGCTCGAGTCTGTCAGCGCGGTTCTCGAGGTAGGCGTTCAACTCTCCTTCGCCCCACGGTTTCTCACAGAGCGGACACTCACGCGTCGTCGCATCGACTAGCGTACGGCCCCGCTCGACGAGTGATCGCTCCGCCAGCGCAGTGAGTGCATCCTCGTCAGCACGCAGTGCTCGAAGCTCCTGTCGAAGGTCGTCCAGTACGTCAACTATCGCCGTCCTCTCATCGTCGACCCAGTCCTCGAGTTGAGTCAGTTGTCGACGGACGTCGTCTCGCTGTAATGGGTTCGATGCCTGATCGAGTGGCGATGTTAGCCCCTCCTCGAACGACTCGACTGCGTCGATACTCGCGATCGGATCGCCGCCGACGCGCTCTCGCCGGACGTTCACGGCGTCACAGAGCGCGACCGGACGAAGCTCCGGCTCGCCGTCGATGGACGTCACGACCTCGTCGCCGGCGATCTCTTGGATCTGTTGGAGGTTGTCTTCGTAACGCGTCTCGTTCGTCGAGGCTTCGCGATTCGCTTTTTTCGCCAATCGCTTGAGTTGTCGACGGCGCTCGTCCAGTCCTTCGGTGTTCATCAGCTGGTAAATCTGATCTTTCCGGTCACCTGGCGTCGTGATAACTAGCTCCAGAAGTTCGTCACGAGAGAGGTGCAAGAGCCCCTGATTCGCTGCCGTGACCAGTTCAGTGAACGCTTCTGGTCGGCGTTCGGCCTTCATCCGCGAGCGATTCGTGAACTCTCGGACGACTCGAAACGAGTCTTCGCCCTCGAGAGCGAACGTCCCTTCGACGGCTGTATTGTCGGGGTTCGCGTATTGATTCGGAATGTGTTCGGTCGTTTTGATCCCGCCGGTTCCGGACCCTCTGAGTGCAGAAATGTGCCCAGTGAGGAGGAACTCGATCGCCTGAAGGACTGTACTCTTTCCGGACCCGTTCGGCCCTGCAACAACGGCGTTTCTGCCGTTGAACTCGAAGCGTTCTTCCCCGCGAACCCCGCGAAACGCACGAACGGTGAGTGACTCGAGTTGGATACTCATTCGTCGTCTCCCACCGTTTCCGCGACTGCATTCAGGAGTTCGTCGTCGTCACCGAAGTCGTTCTGTCCCTGTTCTCGAAGTAGTGTCTCTACTGTCTCCGCAGAGACGTTCGGGTTGTTCTTGAGTCTGATTTTGAATAACTGGAGAACTCGTGGTGTGGTATCTTGTGACATGATTGGATGAATTACGAAATCGTACAGTCTCTCAATATGTTCACTGAGATGACGGTACTAAGTGATGACGGCCGGTTGTCTGGTGATACCACCCTTAGCACCACAGACGACGAAGAACCCTGCGTCAGCAATCCACGCTATCGATTTCCCCAGTGACCCAGTCACGAGTAACGCCCTACCCGTCCTCGTCAGGTGGATAGTCACGAGCATTCCGAATCTGCTCGAAGTACGGATCGTGGGCTCGCATGTCCAGGATAACCTCGCGAAGTGCGTGAAGGGTGGCGATGCCAAACGCAGGACTGAGCTCGAGTTCACGAGCTGCAACTCGTTCGGACATCTTACCGTCGACGTACGGAACAGCATACGTCACTGCAGCAGCGAGTTTGCCGATACCGTGCTTTTCGATCAGGAGATCGAGATCCTGATCTCGTGGTGAACGACCAACTGCCTCGATGAGTGTCGGGGTGATCGTGTACTCGTCACCGTCGAGGTCCGCGGTGAGCGAAATCGGAATCGCAGCATATCTGTGTGTTTTCTGCGCTTCGTCGCGATTGAGTACTCCGAGGTCAACGAGCGTTCCAGTGTCGGAATACGCGGTCGTTCGAGGCAACTCGAGGTCGGCGACAACCTCGTCAATCGTGACCTCGCCTTCGCGGAGAATGTACGTATAGAGGCGAGCCAATCGCGGCTCTTCGAGGAGCTGAGCGACTGACATGAAGCCGTTGATAGCGCGTTCGGAATCTCCGACTGCTTTCGATATACAATACATGATTCGTGTATTGTGTGATAACGGGTAGGGTCGATCCGATTCCGAGAATTATCGATTCGATAGCTCGTGTTCACGAACACAACGTTCATGACGAAAACCAGACCGCGAGAGTCTGCGATTTTACCGTCAGGACTGGCCTCGCTGCGATCAATCACCTCGATGGACACCTGTGGCACCAGAGAACACTGTTGGGTACGTCTCGAGTAGTCACCGACAACGACCGAGTGAGAGACCAGCAAGTAACCAGACTAGGCTTACAGCCACCCGTACTGTTGTTTCCCGTTATACAGTGCTGTTGAGCCATAAGTGTCCGACAGCACGGGCTGACAGTCAGGCAGCCCCAAACTCAGGACTGTCGAACCCGATGTGACGGAATGGTTCCGTTTGAGGGGGAGGTCACCGAGAAGGGAAATCCGGTGTGAGACGGTGTGGTTCCGCCGTGCAATCGGTACCCTTGACAACGAACGAAGCGTGGGCCAAACCTCCACAGTGGAAGCCCATGACTGAAGTCATGGGTCACCTGACATAGCGGACGACTTCGTGATAGTCCCTCTGTGGTGGGGAGCTAATTCCTTCGAAAATCCGGTTGGCAGCCCGGTAGATGGCGTGTCAACAACCCCGACCGCAAGGGCCGGGGCTTGTCAGTGAACTCCCGCTCTGCCGCTGTTACGCGGAGGCGTTGAAATCGCCGTTCGCGTTCACCGTTCCAGACTTGAGGGCTAGTTGACTGGTAGCCCGTCCAGAACCGGACTTGAGCCAGTTCTGGACACAACGCCACGCCACATTCCGCGCCGCGTTGTAATCCGCGTGCAACTCTTTCGCGCACTTCAGGCACTCGAACTCATCGCCATCGCGGTTATCTTCGTGGGTGAACCCACACTCACCGTGACTACATCGTTGCGACGTGTACTGAGGAGCGACGGTTTCAACGTCGATTCCGTGTCTCTCAGCCTTGTACTCAACCTGTCTCTGAACTTCTCTGAACGCCCACTGCTGGAACTTCGAGGTGTTCGAGATGCGTGTCCAAATGTACGTTAGCCGCTCGAACGCGATATGCGTACAGTCGTTCTCAACGGCTTCTCGGACAATGCTGTTCGACACGTCGTGCAGGCGATGGCGACTGCACTCGGCAAACCTGTCACCGATTGACTGGATGGTGAGGTGTGCCGATCGAGTTCCTGTTTTCTGGAGGTTTCCACGACGGCGTTCGTACTCGTCGCGTTTGTGAGTGAGTTCGTCCGCGTTACCGAGGAACGCTCCCGTGCTGGTGACGGCAAGGTAGCCGTCCACGTTGAGGTCAACGCCGAGAACCACTCCGTTCTCGGTTTGCTCATCAGTAATAGGTTCGACTGCACTCTCAACAGCAACGTGGAGGTAGTATTCGCCATCGCGCTTGTGGAGCGTGGCCTCTTTCTTCTCCCACTCATCCTCGTTCCAGTACTCCTCGAACGGCGTCCCTTTGTCGTCGTGTGGCAGGACATACTCGGCGGCCACGCGGTCGCCTGTGGTGGCGAGTGTCACGTGGTCGTCGTTGTACGTGATGGTACGTCCGTTGTACACGATGACGGTGCCTCTGAACTCTGGTTTGCTCGTGTTCTTATCGTCATCGAGCAAGTCCTTGCAATTCGACAAGGCGTCGGCGGCGAGGTTTCTCGCTGATTGGACGAGGCTGGATTGGAGAGTGGTTTGCTCGCGGACTTCGGTGTATGTGGCTTTGTGGAGTTTGTTTTTGGCTTTGACGAGGTGGTCTGGGTCGTCGTTCCACCCGTAGTCTGAGGCGTGTTGGGCGGCTTGGCGGAACTCCTCGAAGGTCTGGTCAACATCCGAGTGTCGTGACTCGGGAATGTTGAGTTTGACTTGGATGTTCCTGACCACCTCCGCCATACTTCATTAAACTAGATGAGGATATTTAATTATTAGTATTTGGATACGGGGTGGAGAGTTGACTGTGTTGTGAGTCGTGGTTGTATCCCAAAGTGTCGGCTTCCTCCCCGAGGTCAAGTGGTTCGAGAATCGGAGATTCTCGTCATCACAAGAGACGTACGTCTCTCGAACGACCTCGGGGTATCCGCCTCGACCGCTGATGAATTGCGTGGAACCCGTAGACCACTCATAACAATCACATGAGTGGAGACAGAATAGACACATATGAGCAATAGTGTGGGGAGCCCACGAAATCCGGGCGGCGGCGAGGGAGACCCATTTGGCGGTGACGACGTCCTGCCGATCGAGAAACAACGACGGGCGCATCAATTCCTCACGCAAGAAACCCGCTACCACATCATTCAGGCCGTGCTTGGGCATCCGCGGTATCTGGCGACACTCGACGAGCTCGAATACCTGGTGCCCAAGAATCGATCCACCATTCGAGAGCACCTCGACCGTCTCGCCGATAAACAGGTGATGACGAAGTACAAATACCGTGGAGATGAGGCCGAGCGTAACGATCCGCGAGAGTTCTGGGGATTCACCAGCTACGGGATCACCATCTTAGACGAGTACAGCTACCTCCGGTACGTCCCGGTTCTTCGTGCCCTTCAGGAACATCTCTATCTCACCGAGAAAATCGAACGGCATCAGAATGCGCCTCGACCAGACCTACCAGAGGACGTGAGTGATGCCCTCAGAATTCCAGAGATAGACGACGAAACAGAGGCAATTATCGACGACGTGCTCGCTGCCCGAGACCGCGATGGCAGCCGGCTCTTCGATGCGCCCCCTATCGAGCCGGATGAAGCCGTCGAGACCGAAGACGGTGCAGACCGGCCTCTCGACGAACTCTTCTAACCCGATCGTGCTGAATACGAGGGACATCTCGAGAGGAAACGTCGCCTGCGCTGCTAGCGCTCTGCGGTGACGACGTACGATTCCATCGGCGAGACGATTCCGTCGTCGTCACCGTACGCGTCTAACGCATCGTCGACCTCGTGAATCAGTTCCTCTCGCACCGTCCGGTCGATGGCCGCAATCGGTTCGGCCAGCGGTGAGCTAGCCGCCTCGCGGCGAACGAACTCCGGGACGGACGGATAGCGCACGGAGCCGATCTCGATGGTGACCGAGACGTTGTCGAACCCTGCGTCTTCGAGGAGTGTCCGGAGGTCTGCTCCGTCCCACGCCGGAAACGGAGAGCGCATCATGTCCCCGGCGTCCTCACCGACGTATCGCTCGAGGGCGTCAGCCAGCGCGACGTACGCGGGCTGATACTCGAGCGGGCGCCAGACGCTCAGTGCCGTTCGCCCGTTCGGCGCGAGAACCCGGTGTATCTCCTCGATCGCAGCGACAGGGTCCTCGAAGAACTGGAGGGCCTGTTGACAGGAGACGACGTCGAACTCCGCCTCGGAGAACGGAAGCTCGGTCGCGTCGCCCCGTCGCCACTCGATCGGAGGAGAGACGTCGCCAGCGGTTTCCGCCGCCACGTCGAGCATCCCTTCGTTGATGTCGAGCCCTGTAACGGACCCACCGGGACCGACCCGGGGTGCGATACGACGCGCGACGATGCCGGTTCCGCAGGCAACGTCGAGGACTCGATCTCCCTCGTGGATTTCGCACGTCTCGAGCAGTCGGTCTGCCCACGGTGCGAGGATCGGTGGGACCAGATACTGTTCGTAGGCCTCGGACGCACGCTGTTCGACCTGCCAACCGGCCGATTGACTCGGATACTCAGTCATGAACGCTCACCACGAGTTCGGCTACGCCGCGAGTGGAAGTATAAATGCCTAGTGAAATATTTCACGCCGTGAAAGCATCGGTGACGAGCTCGATCCGCGTCGGCGGACGTCACTGGATCGATTCGGCCGAGCGGAGATCAGCTACATCGTCGAGCGGTCGAGCCTCGTCTCGGAACTGGTCGTAGTACGACGTTGCCCACGCACGCATCTCGTCGCTATCGGTGTCGACGAGTGACTGCAACGCCCCGGTCTCCGCGTCGTAACAGCAGATGCTGACCCGGTCGTCGAAGAGACAGATCCCGCATCGGTCGTCGAGCGGGAGGTCGTCGTGCAACAAGACGGCGTAGTTGGCGCGCGTCGCCGTCTCCGCGACCGTCTCGTCGTCCCACGAGAGGAGCGCTTCGAAAACGTCGGGTGGATAGATGTATTCACACTGCAAGCCATCCAGAACGTGATCGAAGAACGGCTCGAGATTCCCCGACTTGAGCAGGGCCATGCCGAACCCGCGCATCGTGCTCGTCGTTGTGATGAGCTCCGTGAGCCGTTCGACCGGCTGGTAGGGATATCCGGGCCCCGGCTGGGAGACCACCACGTCGGTGAACAGCTCGATACCGAATCCGTCGATCTCGTGTGGGAGCCACGGCCAGGTCTCGCGGAGTCGGCGTTGGTACGCCATCGCGTCTACGAAGTCCCCGAACTGATCGGCCACGAACTCACCCAGCTCGGTCAGCTGGTAGGTCGCCCCGTCTCGTTCGATCCAGTGATACTCCTGGAGGTCTGTGAGGACCCGGCCCATAGTCGGCGAAGACGCACCCGTCGCGGCGCGAAGATCGTCCCGGTCACACGAACCCCTCGCCAGTGCCTCGAGGACCCCGACGCGGTGGGTCGAACTGACGAGAAATTCGATGTCGTCGAGCGTCGAATCCATAGTTGTGGTATGTGTTGGCACACGATAACCGTCTAGCCCGAGCGCACCGCGCTCGAGTTGCGTAACTATCCCTGAAAGAGGTGCGTGGATGCTCGAGCGATTCACCGGTGTCGACTCGCTCGAGTAGCTAGTATATAATCATATATCTGAGAGGTAGTGGAAACAATCAGAGTACAGTACAATACGTCCGGATGGGCTCTCCGCGAATCACAGAACGAAGCCCGGTCTGACGCATCGGTGCCCGTCCAGCAGGATCGCGACGAGAACGACGGAACCGAGACCCCGAACTCGAGTCCGTGACGGTTGCTCGAGTATCGGGATCGAGTCTCCGAAAATCGCACCACACAGCCGCCACGTCCGAATGTGACGAGTAAGAGACGGTTCGCGAAGGAGTGAAAAGCGGTGGGAAGTGAACTGCAGTAGTCCATATCGATCGACTCGACGACGTCGGTGCCGTTACGAGTGAGGGAGGCCTCGAATCGCTCGAGGACTGGGCGCATGTTTTTTGATTTTGTTGAGCGTGAGACGACACCACGTGAGCTGATGCGATTGAGTATCCAGCACCATTTATTCGTCTTAACACTTTCATATACTGTTTATGTATTAAACATATTCGGTGTCGGACGGTTGAGATCGATGATCCATAATTGGGTGCAGAATGCCAATCTACAGCCGACAGCTGGAAACCAGCCGCATCACGTTGCAATCGACGGAACCGTGACTCAACTCGATGACGATGATCAGCGCTACTGGCTGCACGCGGAACGACACGACGTTCGTCACCGGTGAGAGCATCCTCGTTGGCGGCGGCCACTCACAGGTGACGTAGGACGACGTCTCCCTCGACTACCGCCGCGAGTAGCGAAAAAGAGGAAGACCGTTCTACTGCTCGTCGAACGGCCGCAGTTCCACCTCGAACGCGAAGCTGTCCGGGTCGACCCTGTACTGCTCCAGCGTCGCCGGACCACAGCTCCCGGTCCCGAGCCCACAGTGGGCGTGGTCGAGCGACACCGAGATCGCGTCCCGTTCGGGCAATTCGTGGTCGTGGGCAGCCGCCTCGAGGTCCGTCGTCGTGTAGCGGTGGGCCGTCAGGTCGAGGGGTGCGTCGCCGCTAACCTGGAGGCCGACGCCGCGGTCGTCGGTGAACGTCGCCCAGCGCACGTCCGTCCGGGTCCCGTTGGCCTGCGGTCGGACGTACGGCGTGTGCAGGTCGGTTACGTCGCGCTCATAGCGCCCCACCAGCGAGGACCGCTTGCTGTCGACGTAGGACTCACCGGGTCCGCGTCCGTACCACGTGACTGTCTCGAAGTCACCGGGCAGCGTCAAATCGAGGCCGACCCGCGGTAGCGACGGCAGGACCGAGAGATCGCTCTCGGGTTCGAGGCGCGTGTCGATCACGATCCGGCCGTCGCCGTGGACCGTGTACACCTGCTCGACCGAGAACCCGTGGTCGAAGATCGGCGGTGCGAGCCGTCCTTCCACGCTAATCTCGACACAGTCGGGTGTCGTGTCGACGTTCACCGAGTCGCCCTGCGCAGGCAACTCGTCGACGTGCACTCTGTCACAGCGGAATTGTAGGCTGTCCAGCCCGTGCTCGCGCCAGAGCTGTGCGAACCCGATCGTTCGGAACTGACCAGGTTCGAGGGTTGCACCCTCTTCCGAGAGTTCGGTCAGCCGCGAGAGCAGTGTCCCGTCCAGCGGGAGTCCGCGGTCGTTGTCGGTTGGTACACGCCAGAGGCCTACCTGCGGGGCGTCTTCGAGCAACTCGCTCCCACGGTAGGTCAGCGAGTCGACGACGCCGTGGGTGTCGTCGAAGGTCAACTCGAAGTCGGGGGCTGTGACGACGATCCCGTCCGCACCCTGCTCGCAGGTGAGTGGTCTGTTATCCAGAGTCGGCAGCGTCGGCTCCCCGCTCTCGGGGAGTTCGAACTGCCCGGTCGCGACGGTGTGGCCCGCGTCGGCCCACGCGCTCCCGACCGCGCGAGTTACTTCGATCGTCAGCAGGGATTCGGCGTCGCGCCGGTGGACGTCGTCCAGCGGGACCGTGACGGTCTCGCACTCGCCGGAGGCCACGTCAGGCAGTGCGAGGGTCCCGCCATCGACCACCTCGCCGTCGGCCTCGACGCGCCAGGTCGCGGTCAGGTGCTCGAGGTCGCGGAAGTCGTAGCGGTTCTCGACGACGATCATCCCTCGCTTCAGGTCGTCGGCTGCGAACGTTACCGGCTCGATCACTTTCTTGTACTCGGTCAGTCCCGGCGAGGGCGTCCGATCGGGGAAGACCAGCCCGTTGATGTTGAAGTTGTCGTCGTTCGGCTCGTCGCCGAAGTCCCCGCCGTAGGCGAACCACTCCTCACCGTCGTCGGTGGTCTGGCGCAGCCCCTGGTCGAGCCAGTCCCAGACGAAGCCACCCTGCAGGCGGTCGTGCTCGTAGATCATGTCCCAGTACTCACTGAGGCTGCCCGGCCCGTTACCCATCGCGTGGGCGTACTCGCACATGATGACCGGGTGGTCGTACTCCTTGGCGTCAGCCCACGCTTCGAGCTGGTCCCACGGAGGGTACATCGGCCCGACGATATCGGACACTTCCTGCTCGGTGTCAGGCTCGTAGTGGATCGGACGCGTCGGGTCTCGCTCGCGGGTGTCCTCGGCCATCGCGACGTGGTTCGACCCGAAGTCGGACTCGTTGCCCAGCGACCAGATCACGACACTCGGGTGGTTCTTGTCCCGCTCGACCATCCGGACCATCCGATCGAGGTAAGTCGCTTGCCATTCCTCCGCATCGCTGATGTGGTCAGTCTCGGGAGCCAGTTCCATGCCGTGGCACTCGATGTCGGTCTCGTCGATCACGTAGAGGCCATACTCGTCACAGAGGTCGTAGAACCGCGAGTCGTTGGGGTAGTGGGCCGTTCGGACGGCGTTGATGTTGTGGCGTTTCATCAGCTCGACGTCCTCGCGCATCGCGTCAATTGGGACGTGACGCCCTCGGTCGGGATGGAAGTCGTGGCGGTTGACCCCGCGAATCGTTACGGCCTCACCGTTGACGAGGAACTGACCGTCCGCGATTTCGACTTCGCGGAAGCCAACGGTCTCGGTGACGACCTCGATCCGGTCCCCGTCCGCGCCCAGTGCGATCGTCAGGTCGTAGCAGGTTGGGGTCTCGGCGGTCCATTTGGCGGGATCCGCGACGGTCGTGGCGAGGTCGACCGTTGCTGTCTCGCCGGGCGCGATGCGGACGGTGTCCTCGAGTTCGGCGACTGCTGTCCCCTCGGCGTCCCAGAGCGTCGCCGTCACGGTCCGGGTCTCGGCATAGGTCCCGTCGTTGGTCACGTCGACTGCGGTCGCGAGACGAGCGTCCGCGTAGTCGTCGTCGAGTTCGGTTCGGACGTCCACGTCTGCGATGTGGGTCTCCGGGACCGCATAGGCGTATACCTCCCGAAAGATACCGCTGAGCCACCACATGTCTTGGTCCTCGAGGTAGCTTCCGTTGGTCCACTTGTAGACCCGGACGGCGATCGTGTTCTCGCCGGGCCCGACGTACTCAGTGACGTCGAACTCGGTGGGGAGGCGCGCGCCCTCGCTGTATCCGACGCGCTCGCCGTTAACCCACAGGTGAAAGGCCGAGTCGACGCCCTCGAAGTGCAGACGAATCTGGCGGCCGTCCCACGCCTCGTCGACGTGGAACTGCCGGCGGTAGCGCCCCGTCGGGTTCTCGGCTGGGACGTTCGGTGGGTCGACCGGGAACGGGTAGACGACGTTGGTGTAGTGGGGCCCACCGTAGCCGGCTGCCTGCCAGTTCAGCGGGACCTCGATGTCGTCCCAGTCGTCGGCGTCGAACTCGGGGTCGACGAAGGTTTCCGACGCGTCCGCTGGCGTCGGTGAGAGATCGAAGGCCCACTCCCCGTTCAGCGAGCGGAACCACGGTGACGCCGCGCGGTCGCTAGCACGTGCCGTATCCAGATTCGGGTAGGAGAGAACGTCTGTATGCGGTGCAAGTCGGTTACGACCGACTGTCCGTGGATTGATCCAGTCTTCCATGGCGTCTGTGATGAGCGAGCAGTCGGTCATTATTCTTTGGGTGGGTGTGGCGACCGGGTTGCCGGTTCACATATCCTTTTCAGAGGAACAGCAGACCGGACGTAGGTACGCCTGACACAGTCGCAGTTATCAGTACTGACGGATCAGACGGCCCGGGGGCCGATCAAAACTGCCGACGAGCTGAGGGTTTCGGCTTTCATCGTGACGATCAGCGACGGACACTCGAGTTCGGCCGCCGCACCGATCGACTCGCGGATCCTCTCGATGGTGTCATCGACCGCATCGGGAATCCTGAGGACGGGCGATGAGGGCCGGACGACAGTAGCACGACCCCACCGTCGATCGGTCCGCAGTTCGTCCCACTCGAAGCGGGCGGAAGGTGCGAGTTCGCCCGCAAGATTCGCAGTCGAAGTGAGAAGAGACGTGCAATACCCAAACACTATTTGTTCGTCTTCTCGACTCACCCGGTATGAACACAGATTGGGCGGATCCGAATGTCGTCGGGCGCAACCGTGCGCCAGAACGGGCGTACGTACTCCCGTACTCGGATCGGGCGTCGGCACTCAGCGGCGACCGCTCGCGCTCGCCGTGGTTCATGCTGCTTAACGGAACGTGGGACTTCCACCTCGCCGAAACGCCAGCGAAGTCACCAGATCTCGCAGACGAGATTGCGCTCGAGGCGGTCGACTGGGATCGACTTCCCGTTCCCCAGCACTGGCAACTCGAGGGCCACGGTTCCCCGCAGTACACCAATCTCGTCTATCCGTTCCCGGTCGACCCGCCGAACGTTCCGACCGAGAATCCGACAGGGACCTATCGACGGACCGTACGCGTGCCGGAGACGTGGGATGACCGGGAGCTTCTCCTCCGGTTCGAAGGCGTCGATTCCGCGTTTTGCGTCCACGTGAACGGCGAATACGTCGGGTACAGCGAGGGGAGCCGGCTTCCCTCGGAGTTCGACGTTACTGAGTATCTCGACGTCGGGGAAAACACGGTCGGCGTGGAGGTCTACCAGTGGTCCGACGGGAGTTACTTAGAGGACCAGGACATGTGGTGGCTGAGCGGCATCTTCCGGGACGTCTCGCTGATCGCCGCGCCGCCGGTACACGCGGCCGATCTGGATATCCGAACGGAACTCGACGACAGCTACCGGGACGCAAAGCTCGCGGTCGAGGCGGTACTTGAAAACTACCGCGAGGAGCCGGTCACCCGGACGATAGCGCTCGACTTGGTCGACGAAGACGGATGTGACGTATTCGACAACCCGATCACCGAGTCGGTGACGATTCCGCCCGGGGGCCGCGAGGTTCTCTCGTTCGAGGCAGACGTCACCGACCCGAAGAAGTGGACCGCCGAGACGCCTCACTGTTATACGCTCCTGTGTACGGTGGCCGACGAGGCTGGCCAGGTCGAGTCAGTCACGCCCCACACCGTCGGGTTCCGGACCGTTGAGATCGACGACGGCCGACTGCTGGTCAACGGAAACGTGGTCACGATCCGCGGCGTGAATCGCCACGATCACCACCCGGAGTTCGGTCGGGCGGTCCCGTTCAAGTCCATGCGGAAGGACGTCGAGATGATGAAACGCCACAACATCAACGCGGTTCGAACGTCCCACTACCCGAACGATCCTCGGTTCTACGAGCTGTGTAACCGCCACGGGCTGTACGTCGTCGACGAGACCGACCTCGAGTGTCACGGTATGAAGTTCACCGAGTGGATCGAGCACGTCAGCGACGATCCGACGTGGGAGACGGCGTACGTAGATCGTGCGGTACGGATGGTCGAGCGGGACAAGAATCACCCGTCCGTGATCGCCTGGTCGCTCGGCAACGAATCGGGACTCGGGAGCAACCTCGCGGCGATGGAGGCGGCTATCCGAGAACGCGATCCGACGCGCCCGATCCACTACGAACCCGACACGGAACAGACGGTCTCGGACATCGTTTGCCCGATGTATCCGACCCTCGAACGGGTCAGCGAACTGCCCCAAGAGTACCCGGATCACCCGGTCGTTCTCTGCGAGTACGCACACGCGATGGGGAACGGACCAGGCGGGTTGGCCGACTACTGGGAGATGTTCCGTACGCACGAGCGCCTACAGGGCGGCTTCGTCTGGGACTGGATTGACCAAGGTCTCTCTCAGGAGACCTCCGACGGCGACCGGTTCGCCTACGGCGGGGACTTCGGCGACGAGCCGAACGACGGCAACTTCAACATCAACGGGCTGGTGTTTCCGGACCGGACTCCGTCCCCCGGCTTGCTCGAGTACAAGAAGGTCATCGAGCCGATAGCTGCCTCTATCGTCGATATCGAGGAGGGAACTGTCGAGATCGAAAACCGGTACGACATCCGCTCGCTCGAACACATCGACGGCCACTGGTGCGTGCTCGAGGACGGACGCGCGATCCAGAGCGGCCGGCTTGAGGTCCCGAACGTCCCCGCCGGCAAGCGGGACACGGTGAGGGTACCCTACGACGCTGACGCGTTCGACGCCGGCCACGAGTACCTCCTCGATCTGGAGTTCTCGCTCGGGAACGACGAGAGTTGGGCCCCAACCGGACACGAAGTCGCGACCGCCCAGTTCGAGTTGTCGACCGTACCGACCGTCGACAAAGACGCGATAGCCGGTACGACGGTTCCTGAGACGGCCCACGTCAAGTGTGATTACAAGAACGACGCCATCGTCGTCCGCGGGCCGGAGTTCGAACTCCGCTTTGACGAGACGTTCGGTGTCGTCGATTCGCTGCGGTACCGTGGATACCAGGTGATCGAGTCCGGACCCGACGTCACCTTCTGGCGCGCGCCGACGGACAATGACGATGGCTTACCGGCCGGACACGCCTTCTTCAGAGGGCTCTCGCGAACCGTCGCGGAACACGAGGGCGACCTCCTCGAGGATTCCTGGTTCGTCGGGTTCGCGTCTCTCTGGCGTGAGTACGGACTCGATCAACTCAGGCATCGCGTCGACAACGTCACACACGAGGTCGTCGACGGAACGGTTCGGATCGACGTCGAGGGGCGGATCGCACCGCCGATCTTCGACCACGGGTTCGGCCTCGAACAGGCCTACACGATCAAGGGGACAGGAGCCGTGGATATCGAGACGACGTTGATTCCCGAGGGAGAGTTCTCAGACCTACCGACGCTTCCCAGAGTCGGGCTGGAACTGGTGCTTCCGGGGGAGTTCGACCGAACGACGTGGTACGGTCGGGGTCCCGGCGAGAATTACCCCGACAGCAATCGAGCGACCCGCGTCGGTCAGTACACTCGATCGGTTGAGGAGTTACACACGCCGTACGTCTACCCGCAGGAGAACGGCACGCGGACGGACGTGCGGTGGGTCGCGTTCGAGAACGAGCGTGGTATCGGACTCTACGCGTCCGGTGACGACCACCTTCAGTTCTCCGCTCGCCCCTACACGGTCGACGATCTCGAGGCGGCCACTCACGACGACGAACTCCCGAGGCGAGACAGAATTACGGTCGAACTCGATCACGCTCACTGTGGACTGGGGTCCGGAAGCTGCGGCCCCGTAACGCTCGATCCGTATCGGGTCGACGTTCAGAAGTACGCGTTCACGGTCGGTCTACGACCGTTTGCGGAACGGTAACGGACATGTCCCCGGCTCCGGCGACCAGTTCACGGACCGTCCACCTGCAGCGATTTTCTTTATCGGCACACGACCCAAAGTAGTGAAAACGGGTTCCGTCGACATCTGTGGCCGTCGCGCAATCCTCGAACCGTCTACTGTACGCTGTGATCAGCAGAGGAACGCGACCGACATTCACAACGACTCCGAAAACTCGGTGACGCGAGTCTCGGGACGCTCGGTATCCCAGGATAGTACACCCCAAAAACGATCAAAACTACCAAAACATTTACTACATATACGGCTATTGGTATTGCTATGTCAAAACACTCCAAACCAAGCGGGATCGGATCAGGAAGCCAAAACCGACCCGACGACGAGCGACCGTTCGAACAGGAGGTGGGGCGATGACGAACCTCTACAGGGGACTTCGGAGCCAGTCCAGTACACAGACGACGTTCGCTGAACCCTCCACGGATCCTGGGCCGCTGTTCGACGACGTAGACAACGTGAAAGAAACGTGGAACGGGACATTCATTTACCTCCCCGACGAGCTAAAAAGTCGAGTCGAAATGACGTATGCCGAATCACGACTCACGTACAGACAGCAACACGGACGCGATCTCGAAAAAATGCGGGAGTTTTACCCGCTGTTAGTGTATCTCGGACTCGAGTGGTTGGATAGTTGTGAAGACGAGGAACTCGCTGCTGCTCTTACCCATCTCGCCGACGATCAAGAATCGGCGGACGACGATTCGTGAGGAATCGCCTTCCAGACACTGATTCGACTTTGCAACCATGCGATTGTAATCTACCGGGACGAACCGTCGAGATCGTGTGAGCCGACCAGTTCATCGATCGGTGATGGCTCAGAACGCGCTTTTGGCCGTGACACTATCTATTACAACCATACGATTGTAATTTTAGTAACGTTCTCCCGCGAAGGGACGATACCGCACGACCGCTGTACGTTTCCTCGTGGAAGTGAGGAACCTACCACTACTATATGAACGTTTCCTCAAAACGTTCAAAACTCCCCATTTTCATCACTTACTATGGTCTCGATCGAGAAAACGGAACCATACGTCGTCGACGTTGTTCTGGCTTCTGATCAAAACGTTCAAAACTACCGATTGGCTAATTAGTCGTGGTTATTGGATGACATCACACCCACTCTGGGTGGTTGCTGCGGAATTTGATAGCTAGTCTAGTTCGGGTAAGAGGTTTGTGTGCGATATTGCTCTTATATACTACAACTAGTATTTCAATCGTTATGTATAAGGGAGTTGGGTGCATGGTCGTGTGCATGGCTGTTACGGAGTTTAGCGTAGAGGAAGCCAGTGCCCGGTGTAACGACGTCATCGAGGAGATCCAATCTGCCGTTATCGCGGACCGAGAGTTCCTGGAGACGGTCCTGCTCGGCATTCTCGCCGAAGGTCACGTTCTCCTCGAGGACGTGCCGGGAACGGGGAAGACGCTGACGGCGAACAGTTTCGCGAGCGCGTTCAACCTGGATTTTACACGGATCCAGTTCACGCCGGACCTGCTGCCAAACGACGTCTCCGGATCGAACATCTACAACGAGCGCGAGGGCGAGTTCGAGTTCAACGCGGGGCCGATCTTCGGCAACGTCGTGCTGGCCGACGAGATCAACCGCGCGCCGCCGAAGACCCAGGCCGCGCTGCTCGAAGCGATGCAGGAGAAACAGGTCACCGTCGAGGGTGAGACCCGCCAGCTGCCCGAACCGTTCTTCGTCATCGCGACCCAGAATCCCGTCGAGCAGGAAGGGACCTTCCCGCTGCCCGAAGCGCAGGTCGACCGATTCAACGTCAAGACCAGCCTCGGTTACCCCAACGACGAGGGCGAACTCGAGATCCTCAAGCGTCGTGCGGGCCGGCTCGACTCGACGCCGTCGGCGAGCAGCGTGATGGAGAGCGCCGAGGAAGTGATGGCGCTCCAGCAAGTCGCCGAGACGATTCGAACCAGCGAGGATCTGCTCGTCTACATCCGGGAAGTCTGCCGGATGACTCGCGAGGACCACCGCGTTCGCGTCGGCGTCTCTCCCCGCGGGACCCAGCGACTCTTCGAGTGTACCCGCGCTCGAGCGGTCATCGAGGGCCGAGAGTACGCGACCCCGGACGACGTGAAGAACATCGCCGAGCCAGTACTCGGTCACCGGCTGGTTCTCACGGCCGAAGCGCAGGTCAACGACGTCGACAAGGCGGAGGTCGTCCAGGATATCCTCGACGAAGTCCCCGTGCCGACCGTCACCGAGGACGCACAGGTCGCCTGACTCTCGATTACAACAGTTTTGGACTCGACCGTGGAGTTCCTATCTGCTTGCTACCAACTCGTCATCGACCGATCGGTGTACGGCTGTGCGATACAATTACCTAGGTGGCGCTAGTGTACCGTCTATGGCGTCGAACACGCACTTCGAGACGGTTGACTGCAGCGAGATCTCCGACGTGTGGACTGGCCAATCAGCCGGTCCCTGTCTGTATACCCACGGGCAGGACCAGTTCGTCGCGTTCTACGCGGCCGACCGGTCGATCACCGCGGGCCATCGCCGTCTCGGCGACACGGAGTGGACGCTCGCGCAGGTGTCGACACAGCGAAACAGCGTCTGGGACCACCACAATGAGCTCGCGCTCACGGTGGACGACGACGACCACCTCCATCTCGTCGGCGATATGCACGTCGATCCGCTGAACTACTTCCGGACGACCGAACCGCTTGACGTGACGTCGTTCGAACGCGTCGAATCGATGGTCGGGAGCGACGAAGACCGGACCACGTATCCCTCGTTTCTCCGCGGACCCGACGACGAACTGATCGTGAAGTACCGACACGGAGGGAGCGGCGCCGGTAACTGGATCTACAACGTGTACCACCACGGCGACCGCGACTGGGACCGCCTGCTCGATACCCCGCTGACACGGGGTGGCGATCGGGCGAGCGCCTACCCGCAGGGACCGACGCTGGGACCGGACGACTACTACCACCTCGTCTGGTGTTGGCGCGACAATCCGGGTGCACAGACCAATCACGACCTCTACTACGTCAGGAGTGGGGACCTTCGAAACTGGGAGACCGCTCGAGGAGAGCCGGTCACACTCCCGATCGAGTTCCATCAAGGCGAGTTGATCGACCCAGTCCCGCCGTACGGTGGGCTGTTGAACTCGCGGATTCGGCTCGGCTTCGACACGCAAGACCGCGCCGTCGTGAGCTACATGAAGTTCGATCCGGACGGAAACACGCAGATCTACAACGCTCGGTGTGAGTCCCACGGCTGGAACGTCTACAAGACGAGCGATTGGGACTACCGATACAGCTTCGGGGGCAGAGGAAGCCTCGGAACACCGCTTCAGTTCAGCGGCGTCGAAATCGAACCGGACGGGCGACTCTCTCAGACCTACGAGCATCCGAAGTACGGCAGCGGGAAGTGGATCCTCGAGGAAGAGACACTGGAGGCGACCGAGTGGTTCTCCCCGTGGCATCGCTATCCAGAGACCCTCGAGACGACCGAATCGACCGACCCGAAGATGCGCGTCAACTGGGCGACCGACAGCGGTGACTCGCCGGACGAAACGGAGTATCTCCTCCGCTGGGAAGCGCGTGACCCACAACACGGCGGCGATTCCGAATCCGCCGAGGTTCCGGAGCCGACAGCACTCGAGTGCTACCAGTTCGAATCGGTCGATCACGCGCAGTGAGCGAGGCCCGGGGTATGAAAACCCGCTCTAGTCGCTCAGAACGCCCGTAAACGTCGTGACGCTCCGCGGAGCGAGCTCCACGTTGCCTTCGAGGACGTCGTCGCCCGTGGATTCGATCGTAATCTCGTCCAGTGCGTCTAACGATTCTTCGTGCGAGGTTCGATGCGGAGTCAAGACGAGGCGGTCCATCTCGGATTCGATGGCGATGGTCGCCGTGGTCTCGCTGTCGACTTCGTTGATTGCGACGATGACGAGCTCTTCTCTCTCCGGTCCGAGATAGGCTGACAAAGAGACTCCCGATTTGTTCTCCACGTCGCCAGCGTGTTCGTAATTCGATTCGGTGTCGATTCGCACCGCACCCGGCCTGATAAACCGCGTGTAATTTCCAAACGCCCAGAGGGCTTTCGCCGGCGTCACGTCTCTCGTATCCGTGTCGACGTAGATCAGGCCGTCCGTGTAATCGACTTTGCTCACACTGAGCCAAAACTGCCACGAGGAAGCACCGGCGATCGTCAGATCGGAGTGAACGGTGTTGACCAGATCCAGCGCGAAGTCCATCCCCAAATCTCTGCCGGGCTCCATCTCACACCACTCCGTCTGCCAGATTCGCGTTTCCGGGTACGTCGCCATCGCCCGACCCGCCTCGGCTCTCTCTTCGTCGGAGGACCAGTACGAGTGGGCAGCCAGGACGGACAGGGTATCACCGAGAACCGGATCCGTGAGAAGACGGTCGGCGTAGTTTCTCCCGTTCCCGGAGATGAAGTCCCAGCTGCCGGCTTCCGGGAGCAAGAGGTCGGCTCGGACGTTCTCTTCGTCGAACACCGCCAGAATAGTCTTGCTCAACTCGAGTACCTGTGCGACGGTGTACGGCGACCCCTCCTGGGTGCCGTCCTCCCAGTCCCATTCGGGTTCGTTTATCGGGCTCACCCAGTCGAATTCGATACCTTCCTCTCGCCGGAAGTGAGCCGTAATATCGGCCAGATATCGAGCAAACTGCTCGTACATCTCTGGATCGAGATTACTGTCCACACCGTGGTCGGCGTAGGTCTTGTTGTTCCGAGTTATCCTCGCCGGCGGCGTCTTCGTGAACAGGATGAAGTTCTCGACACCGCGGTCGTTCGCGGCCTGCAAAACCCAGCGGGCATTTTCGTCACGACTCCAGTCGTATTCCCGTTCGGCGACCTCGTACGTTTCTCCGGTGCGCCACTCGTTGGAGATGTCCGACATTACACCGCCCATCGCGTTGTACCGGTAGATCGAGAGTCCAATGCCCTTCTCTCGAGTGAACAGGAAATCCGCGATCGAGTCTCGCTGGTCTTCCCAGCCGCCGACGTTTTGGGCCCACCAGGCGCCGGACGCTCCGAATCCGTCGATCGGCTGGCACTCGGTGTCCGGATCGATCGTAAACTCGGGTTCCCCGAGAAAGATCGGGGTCCCGTCGGCAGTGAGAACCGTGGATCGATCCTCGTCTGGCTTCTCGACGGTGAGTGTCGTATCCACGCGGCCATCTCGATAGTTCCCAGCAGTCGCCAGTTCCTCCGGGACTCGAATCTCTACGTGCAGCGTCTGCCCACCGGCTCCCTGCTCTCGGAGTTCCTCGCCGAGTACGGTAGCCTCCCTCGATCGCCCCTCGCGGATTTTCGACGTTCCGCGATCGTTGCGCTGGTAATACACCTCCTCGAGAGTGACGTCGACTGCTGTTTTCACGTCCTCGAGGCTATCTCTGAGGTGGAGATGCAACGTGGCGACGAGATCGCCATCTCTCGTGTGCAACTTACGTACCTCTACGTCCGCTATACCGTTCACCATGCCACACCCACACACACTGTATATTTGAAACCATCGGTGGGTCGACACTCGAGCGGACAGTCCGCAGTCGAGCTAGTTCCGTGTTGGTTCGCCCGTGAATACGATCGATTCTGACCGAGTTCCGCGTGTAACAGTGAATTCCCGCCACTGAAGTGTTCCAGGAAGTGAACTCGACGAGTGACGACTTGTGTGACGCCGATCTCGACCGTACGGCAGACACGCGAACAGAAAAATAGTGCCAGCGGGTCGTGCTCAATTAGTCGATCGTGTCACCACGGCCGTCGGGATCGGCATTGACGAGTCCAGACGAGAGGAACTGGTAGGAGCCTTGCCAGAGGGCTGCCGACGACTGGTCCGGAACGATCCAATCGCGCGTGTTGTGGAACACGTGGCCGAACTCCATACTGATCGGCATCTCCGGGAGCCACCAGTTGTACACCCAAATGCACTCTTCGAGTGCATCTTCGAACGTGTAGTCCACGTCGTCGAACGTGTATCCGTACTCGAACCTGATCGCGTGATCGGCGACCGGATACTCCTCAGTCGGCTCGCCGTCGAACTCACCGATCGGGGGTGCCGAGATCGTGAAGTCGACGAGGTTTCCGCCGACGACACCCTGAATGTCCGCGTAGGCCCCTTCCTCTTCTGCTTCCGATTCGAGATAGGTCAGTCCGTCCCGGTCGGCTGCGATCTCCTCTGCTTCGTCGTGGGACCAGAAGCCACGCTGTTGTCGAACGATTCCCGAGTGGATCGCCCAGAAGAAGTCGATGAAGACGTCTTCCTGTTCACCCTCCCATCCCCACTCCATCATGTCGAAGTTGGCGTTGTCGAATCGGTCCTCGAAGACCGCGTCCTCTTCCGTGGACACGCCGACCTCTAACCCGAACTCTCGGAACTGATCCTCGATGACGAGTAAGAATTCCGGGATGTCCTCGTCCGTGTGAATCTCGAACTGGAACAGGTCGCCATCCGGCGTGTACCAGTCACCGCCTTCCTCCGAGAACCCGGCGCGTTCGAGCAGTTCTTCGGCTCTCTCGTAGTCCTGATCGTAGGTGTGTAACTGGTCGACGAACTCGTCGTCGACGAGTTCGTCGTTGCCGCCCTGGATGCCGGGCGTGTGAATGGGTTCGGCGTCGACCATCGATTCCGCCAGGAGCTGGGTCGCCATCTCCTGGTCGATCATGTGCATGAGCGCCTGACGCACACGAGGGTCTCCGAGAACGTCGTGTTGACCCTGAACCGTGAGTCCCATCCCACCGAAGTCCGGGTGCTGGAATTCTTCGACGTGATCCGGCAGGGAATCGAGCGCGTGTTGCGGGATATTCACCTCGTCGGTCCAGTCGAGGCTGTCCGAGACGAGCGCTGCTCGGTGTGCCTCGTCGTCCTCGAGATAGGACGCCTCGATACGTGTGAAGTTGAGCTCGTCGGCGTGAGGATAGCCGTCGTGTCGCTCGAGAATATACTGGGAGTCGGTCACGTTCTCGATCTTGAACGGGCCCGCCGTAATGTGATCCAGCCCGATATCCCAGTCGTCGTCCATGGTGAAATTACGCCACTCCTCGTGTTCTTCCGTCTCTCTCGGCGTGTCGTACTCGCGGTGATATTCCTCAAGCCGATCGACGATTTCGACGTAGATATCCGGATCGTGTGGAGGTAATACGGGAAGTCCGTAGAACGCTTCTTTGACGCCTTCCTCCGTCCACTTCTCGAGGAAGTGCCCGTCACCACCTCGGAAAACAGCCTCCTTTCCGTTGTCGACGAACGCATCGTCCAGCCAGAACTCACCCGGCCGGGGTGCGATTGCAGAGACAGGATCACGGATCTCGTCGAGGGCTCGATCGCCCGGTTGAATCGGCTGCCACAGGGAGTCGAATATTTTGAAGTATCGGAAGAGATCTTCTGCAACGATATCGGTTCCGTCGCTCCACTCTGCGTCCTCGAAGATCGTGACCGTCACCTCGTCGTCCGTCACTTCGACGTTCTCGAAGATGTGGGGGATGTGTTCCTGTGCAGCCATCGGTTTCCATCCACCCACCGGAGTGAGGAGGAAGTCGATACTGGGTGTGTTCCACCATTCTTCGGAGAAGAGTGTGGTCTCCTGTGGGTTTTCGTCGTAGTGTGGGATGTGATAGGTCTGATCGATCATCGGGAGGTCCGAGCCATCTCGCTCAGGAACCCCGTCGTCTGAGCCGGATGTATCGTCCCCCGTATCCGTATCGCCGCCGTCGTCATCGTCTCCTCCCATACATCCTGCAAGAGCCGTAGATCCAGCGAGACCGAGCGCGCTCAGGACCTGTCGCCGCTTGGCTGTACTATAGTCTGAATTGTCGTCTCCCTGCTGCATGACGGATAACGGTTACATTGACCATTATATATAACTTCCGCATAAATTCACGGAAAAATATTATAAAATGCAACACGTAGGGGGTGTCTGCGCGATATCGTCCTCGAGTGCGAGTGGACTCGAGGACCGACGGTTCGAACGAAATCCGTTCTCTCAGAAAAGCGGCTGCCACTGGAACACCAGGTAGAGGAGATAGCAGGCCAAGATTCCTGCGGGTACTCCGGCTACCTTCTTCGCCTCGTCCGGTGAGAGGTCCTTCGACTCCTGAACGGCGATGGAGAGATAGTTCCAACTCCAGACCACGAAGACGATTCCGAGGAGAATCGTCGCGACGTAGATCAGATCCTCGAGTCCTGTTTCCAGCAGTGACGCGATCTGTTCTTCGATATCGAAGCCGAGATTAGACAGCTCCTGCCTGTTCGACGGGAACTCCATCGTGTAGAACAGAAAGATCTGGACGATCGATCTAAGCAAGAGCCAAAGCGCGATCGGAATCATCGCCCACGCCGACGTCCGAAACAGTCGAACGATAGGCCCTCGGCCGCCGTACAGATTAGCGAGGAGGTGTGCCGTCACGGTGTACAGAATCCAGACGAAGAACACGAACAGAATCGGCCCGACCACCTCACCCGTAAGTTCGAACTCCGTGTACGCGGGCATATTGTCAGTGATCGACCAGACCTGCCACGAGAAGAACAGCATGCCGATCGATCCGACGAGTCCGAACACGAACACCATCACGACCTCCAGTCTGAATCCACGGCTATCGAATCGGTTCCGGATCTGAGTTTCTGGGAGTGACAACAACCGTTCCATCATAAGAATGGAACTTAGTAGATCGCAATAAATGTTTGGGACGGGATCGATCCCCGAATCGAACCACCAGACCGGTTCGAGTCCGCCTGCAGGCGGTGGTTTCGAGCGATCGTGACGAGCAGTATCGTAGTGACTGAAACGGGTCATACACCCACCGCACACTCCGCGGGCCTCGCTCACGGCTCCCGTCGATCACCGTTCGCCACGTGGTGGTTCTCGCTCGTGTCACTCGTTCCGAACCGCGTTTCAGTCGTGCGATCGGGTCTGCAGTGACGGTCAGTGGTGGCGATAGCCGTTCTCGGCGACGACGGTCGGCACCGGACGAAATGCTCGAAAGGAGTACTTTCAACGCGTCGACGAAGTACGTTCATCGGGAACGTTTAATACACTCCTTATTCACGAATGTAGATGATGGCTTCGAACCGCAGGAGTACTGCGATCGTGAATAGTGTGCTTTCCAACTGGGTCGACTAGAAACGATGAGTATAGATCGTTCTACCGTACTCCCGATCGTAATCGCAATCGTATGCATTGCCGGACTCGGGATGGTTGCAGCGACGTTGACCACTGCAGAACCGATCGGTGCCGATGACAGCCCCGTTCTCGATCCACGGGGGGTCGACGACGTGCTCCAAACCGGCGAAGGAGAACAGACGTCAGAGTCGGAGATAGAGGGCGACGGCTCGAGAGGAACGACCGGTGGAGCCTCGGGGTCGCTCACGACCTGCGTGGAGTCACTGGATTCGTCGCTCGGTGCGCTCGGCTTCATTCTCGGAGTCGTCGTGCTCTCTGCACTGGTTTTCTATCGATTCAACTTCGCGATCGCGCTACTGTTCGGCTGGACGCTCCTTCCGCCAGTTATGTTCGTCTATTTCCTGATCACTGACTGCACTGTGAGCGGATCCACGTTTGGCGGTGGCGGCTCCGGACTCGCTAGCAGTCAGGCGGGTGAGGGACTCATCCCCGCAGGCGAACTGCCACCGTCGATCGTTGTCGGATCGTTCGTGATCCTCCTCGTGGGCGCGGCCGTGGTCATGTATCGATCTGCGGACGAGGAAGACACCGTGGCCCCGCAGGAAGAGAGCGACCCCGACACACCGGAGTTAGATCGATTCGCCGAGGCGGCCGGCGAAGCGGCGGATCGAATCGAAGAGCGGAACGTCGACGTCGACAACTCGGTGTACCGGGCGTGGCTCGAGATGACCGGGTTACTCGATGTCGACGCTCCGGATACGTACACGGCCGAAGAATTTGCCGAGGCAGCGGTCGATGTCGGTATGGATGCCGACAACGTCGAAGAACTCACCGAACTCTTCAACGAGGTCCGCTACGGCGCGAAGGACGTAGACCAGCGTGAGGACCGTGCGATCGAAATCCTCCGGACGATCGAGTCAGAGTACAGTAGCGACGAGACGTCCACAGACGATGAGAGTGGTGATTCCTCGGGACACGAAGATGACAACGGCGGTGATACAGTATGAGTACACGATCGACATCGAGCTTTGATAGACTAACGCGAACGACTGTGCTGTTCCTCGGAGCGATCGCCTTCGGGATCGGGACAGTGACACTCGTCGTCGTCGAACCGCTCGTCCATCAACTTCCCTCGTCGTTCGCGATCGTCGCGTTCGCCGGGTTTCTGGCGATCCTCTCCGGGCTGTGGATCGTCCGAAGCAGGTACAAAAGCGGTGTCCAACAGACGACCATCCCGAACGTCGAAGCGATCCTCTCGACGCCGGCACCGGGACACGAGACTGATCGTGCACTCCGGCGGCTCACCCACTTGCGAGAGGGGACACTCCAGTATCGAGAACAGATTCAGGAACGGCTCACGTCGGCAGCGGTCGCCGTAATTATGCGCCGTGAGGACTGCTCTGAAGCCCAGGCGATCCACCAACTCGAAGAGGGGACGTGGACGGACAACGAGACCGCAGCGGCCTTCTTTAGCGGTGGAAACCCACCGAAAGAGCCACTCACCGCTCGTCTCGTCAACAGGTTCTTCGGCGACAACGAAGACCCCTACGAGGGTTGGGTCCGGATCACTGTCGACGAGATTACGAAGCTCGCAGAGATCGAACCGGCGACCGAAACGGACGAAACGGACGATGCCAGCGATACCGATACCGACGACACCGGCGGGTTCTTCGAGAGATTCACCTCGAAGATAGACGGTGAAGAAGACGATATCACTCTCTTACCAGCCAGTTACAAGAGCCCGTTAGAAGACGACGACGCCGAACGCAAGGGCAACGTCGCCTCTCGACGAGTCCTCGAGACGAACCACTGGCACGGGATCAGTGCGATCGCGCTCGTCGGCGCGGGCTGGGGAATGCTCACGTTCGACCCCAACGTGCTTCTCGTGAGTGTCGTCGGCGTTGCACTAGCTGCATACGCACGGTCGGGCAGTGCTCCCTCGGTTACTGCCCTCGACGTAGAGCGGCAACTGAGCAACGAGTCGCCCCAGCCCGGGGAGACGGTCGAGGTCACTGTCACCGTCGAGAATACGAGCGACTCGTTCGTCCCCGACCTCCGCCTTCTGGACCGGGTACCTGGACCCATGGAAGTCGTCGACGGCTCTCCGCGGATGGCTACCGCACTCAACGCGGGCCAGACGGCGACCTTCTCGTATACGGTCGTCGCCGAACGAGGGACACACGAGTGGCCCCTCGTCGTCGTCGCTCGAGATTTCTCCGGTTCGGTCGAGCGAGAGGCCGCGATCGACGTGGAGTCGGAAATGGACTGTGTTCCATCGTTGCAGACGATCGCCGACGCCCCGCTCCGTGCGCAGACGTCGCTGTTCTCCGGCCAGATGGAGACCTCGGCCAGCGGATCCGGACTCGAGTTCTTCGCCATGCGCGAGTATCAGGAGGGCGATCCGATGAAGCGAATCGACTGGAAGCGGTACGCGCGGACGAACGAACTCTCGACGATCGACTTCCGCCAGGAGCGTGCGGCGAAAGTCGTGCTCCTGTTCGACGCCCGCGACTCGGCGTACGTGTCACCGGCTCCCGGCAGACGACACGCGGTCGATCTGGCCGTCGACGCGGGGACAGAGATATTCACGGCGCTGTTCGACCGGGGCGATCTCACCGGAATCGCCGCCTTCGATACCGTTCCGTGCTGGTTGGCGACCAGTGCGGGAGACGATCACAGCGAGCGTGCACGCCAGTTGTTCGCACGCCATCCGGCACTCGCCTCGCTTCCCCCGGAGTTGAAGGACGTCGAGGGGAGTTACGTCGACCCGTTGCGACACGTGCTCCGACAGTTGCCCGTCGAGGCGCAGGTGATGCTCTTCTCGCCGCTGTGTGACGATTACACGGTAGAGGTCGCACGCCGCCTCGACCTGATGGGACATCTGGTGACGATCATCAGTCCGGATCCGACGAACGATCGAACGCCGGGACAGCGTCTCGCCAGGGTCGAGCGAAGTATGCGTATCGCGAGTCTTCGCGAACGTGAGATTCAGGTCGTCGACTGGAACGTCGACGAGATGCTCGGGCTCGAACTCGAGCGTGCAAAACAGCGGTGGGCAGTATGAGTATGATCGACGACACGACACCGACACGAGTGACAGTGGATCGTTCGCCAGCCAAAGTGAGTGCGACCGGTGCGACGATTGCCGGAGCCGTCGCAGCGCTGACCACTGCACCGTTTGCGTTGCTCGCGTTACCGCTCGGACTCGGTGGAGTCGCGATGATCGCCGGCGGCCTCTGGGCGACTACCAGCCGACGGTTGGTATCGCTCGGAACCGCGAGTCTGTTCCTCGGCGTGCTCGTTGCCGGCGGATTCGGTACGCCCGTCGAGTTCCTCCTCATCGCGACGATCGGCGTCGGAATGGCCTGGGACCTCGGACACAACGCCATCGGTCTGGGCGAGCAGATGGGACGACACTCGAAAACGAGGCGAAGCGAGGTGATTCACGCCGGGGCGACGTTGATCGTCGTTCTGGCCGCGAGCGTTATCGGATACAGTGCGTACCTCGTCGGCGGTGGTGGTCATCCGGTCGCGGCGCTTGCCGGAATGTCACTCGGACTGGTGTTCATGATCTGGGCGATCAGAATCTAGGCGTTCCTGCCGGGGTCACGACAGTTCTCTCGTCGACTCCGAACGACCGGCTTCACTCGACTACTGACTACGCGACAATCGATACTCGGTACCCTCAGGCGTGTTCAAAAACGGGGGAGGGTCGTGTTCAGGCTCGCTGGCCGGCTCGCTGCATCCGCTGGCGCTGGTTGTAGATCATGTATCCACCAGCCGCCGCCAACAGGAGTCCGATAACGCCGAACGGGAGGAGATCCGTGTTGAGGACGACCGATCCCATGAGGACCACGCCCGCCACGACGGCAGCAGCGAACGGAGTCATTCCTCTGACCGTCGCGCCACAGTGGGGACAGGAATCTTCGTCGACAGTGATCGTTTCCTTACAGCGTCGGCAGATAATTCGTTGGCTTCCAGCACTCATCAGTACACGATAATCGTATACGTACTACTTAATCCTTGTTCACGGAAGAGATAGTCTCTCGGTAGAACACGAAACGGTGAAACGGTGGCGGGGACGGGATTTCAAGACCCCGGCGAAGACCGAAAAACCGGGGCGAGGATCGGGGAAAAAGGTTTTCGCACTCGAGCAGCGTACACCGTAGCATGAAACAGGGATGGGCGCGTTCCGACGGGAGACGGTCCGGCGCCCGACCGAGGATGGATCGGCGCCGGTTTCTAACCGGGCTCGGAACCGTCGGGGCCGGTACCATCGCTGGGTGTCTCGGCGATTCGACGAACGACCTCCGACGACGGCCCGACGATATCGACGAGAACACGTGGTACACGTCGTTGTACGGCTCCACCGACGACGTCGATCCGGGAGATCCGAGCGGTCGACTCGAGTCGTTCGCCTACGACGTCGGGTTCGTGGCCCACCCGGACGAGGAGACGCCAACGTACGTTCTGGCCGAGGAGGTTACCCACTCCGAAAGCGAGATTTCGATCACGCTTCGACCGGACCTGCAGTGGAGTACCGGTGACCCACTCACGGCTGACGAGGTCGGTCGCTGGGCGTACATGCTCCGGATGGGGAGTTCCCGGTTCGCGCCCGTTCCGGCGATTCGAGACGGCGATCGCTTTCCAACGCATCCGTGGGAAACGGTCACCGATATCACCTGGGACGATCGCACGGTCACACTCGAGGGGCGATTCGACCGCGGACCGACGCCACTGTACGCTCTCAACGCCCAGATCGCTCGCCGCCCGTCGACGTACTATCAGTGGCTCTGGGACGCCTTTCGGGACGCGTACGACGACGTCCCCTGGGAAGACGAGCGGACGTGGGACAGCGTCACAACGTTGGTCGACTCGAACATCCGTGGAATTCCCGAAGACAATCGCCCCAAAGCGGGGGTTTTGCTCGAGGACGAGTACGAGACCGAAGGCGAGAACGAGGACGAAAAGACGGGCTGGGAAGCGGCCTTCAGCGGACTCTGGTACCCCCGAAAGATCGAGGAGGGACAGGTGTACTTCACAGTCAACGATGCCCACCCGTTTGCGGATCGAGTCGACTTCGAGGAAATCGTCTGGAAGTATCAACTCGAAGCGGACATTACGCTGTTCGATCTTCGGAACGGCGTCGTCGACGGAGCGATGCTAGACGAGGTCAGTGACCACGTCCTCGAGACGGTTCCGACGGAGTACGACGCCTTCGAGGGACCCCAACGGTCGATCACCACGGTACTACCCAACCACACGGCAGGCCACCTCGGCAACCGGGACGTCAGGGCGGCGTTGGCGTACGCGATCGACCGGGAACAGCTCCGCTCGGACCTCGACCGCGTGAGTTCGAATCCGATTTCGACTCCGGGTGCGGATATCCAGCCCCAGCACGTGCTCTCGTCTGAGTTTCGCGGAAACCTCCGCACGTACGAGTACGCCCCGTCCCGTGCAGAGGAACTTCTCGAGCGGGCGGGATTCACGCTCGAGGACGGTCGGTGGTACGACCCCGACGGCGAGCCGTTCGAGTTCCAGTTTTTAGCCGAAGGGTCGGACCCGACGTTCCCACTGCTGATAACGGGACAGTTAGCGGACTTCGGCCTCGAGACCGGATACGAAGTCACCGAGGGGACGTCCTATCAGACCCAGCGTAACGAACGGTACTTCGTGGGAACGAAGGGGGTTCGGTCGACACCGAGTGCGACGGGTACCGACCGGGTCCGGACGGGCGAATACGTCCGATCGATAGTCAGTGGGTCCGGGTTTCAGGATTCTGGATATCTCGAGTCGGAGGTGCGGAGCGCCGTCGAAACCACGGACGAACTGGAGCTCGTGGCCGACGATGGGATCGACCGGCTCGTGTTCGATTCGGTCGAGGCGTTGCGGTCGATTACGGTCGAGGCACCGCCGTTCGGTGAACCGAACGAGGCCACCATCGAGTGGCCGTATCTCTACCACGCGGTCCGAGCGTCCCATGCGGTCGACCC
Source organism: Natronoglomus mannanivorans (assembly GCA_025517485.1). Taxonomy (GTDB): domain Archaea; phylum Halobacteriota; class Halobacteria; order Halobacteriales; family Natrialbaceae; genus Halomontanus; species Halomontanus mannanivorans. The sequence continues at coordinate 139,128 of JAOPKB010000009.1, forward strand.
GGACGAACAGGAGGAACACCAGCGGATATGTACGTGGATCTACAACTATCAGGTGCCGGAGTTGGAACTCCTCGTCGGCTCTCCCTGGATATTTCATAGGAGTGACCGGTGGTCGATCCCGGGTTCGGATGACCGCGTCTGGGACCACGTGCGGTCTCAGACCCATCCCAGTGGCCTGTGGGCTGCGCTCTCCTGGGGACAGATCACCAGCGACGGGTCTTCGTAGCTGCCACTACAGCTGATCTGACCTACCTATCGATCGTCTCCGGCGACCGAATACATAGCTGACGAATCTCAGTCGTCGATCCCAGCAGTTCGACGGGTATACTCGATCGCAGTTCGAAGTTCGTCGACCGCCGGTTCGAGCGTAACCTTCGCGAAGAACGTCATCTCGTCGTCGTTGTGGTCGGCGTCGACGACCAGAAACCGTCGCGGCTCGTTGACGGTGTCGAGATAGACGTCGACTAGGTCCTCGTGTGGAATCGTCAAGACTTCGTCGCGCTTTCGTCCGCCGAGGACGAACAGTATCCGCTCGTCGGAGATCACGACCTGTAATTCTCGCGTCGGATAGTTCCGATCTACCTCGTCTTCGTTCGTGATCAGGAGACTCGAGCCGCGGACAACGTACTGCGGGCGTTCGTCGTCGTCGAGGTAGCTGACGATGGGCTGTTTCGACCGTTCGAACTCGTTGGTCAACACGTCGACCGTGACCGTCTCCCCTCGCGCCTGCGTGGCCAACCGCTCGACCGCTTCGTCGTCGAGTGACCGGACGCGCGGCTCTTCGACAGCGGGCGTGCCGAGCATCCAGGTCAACAGGTTGCGCATGGAAACACGAGGGTAGAGGACGCCACGAGTATTCAATCCTCTGGTGACTTCGTTCGTCGGTTCGGAGACGGTCGGATTCGAGTGTTCGTTCCGGGTGTTTTCCTCTCTCCGTTCGCAATCGAGAACAGTTCGACGATGAGAGACGAAAAACAGTCCTAGGCCACGGGGTCGAACCGATCCCAGGCCCTGGCGATGTACTTCATGAGGAACAGGACCGCGTAACCAACGGTCCCGATCATCACGAAGAACACCGCGTAGATCCCCACGAATCCAGCGATCATATCGCGTGGCCAGCCGAACGCCGGGATCGTTCCGTACTGGAACACAGCGCCTGCGATCGCGAACAGGATCGCGACGACGAACATCGAGGCAACTGCTGGGTGGTCGAACGTCGATGCGAAGATCGATCGGATGTATTGGAACATGGATATGGGTATAGGTTGTTATTCGCCGGGAATTTCCCGTTCTTCACCGTGGAGCGGTTCACTCTGCCAGTACTCGTGGTCTGGATCGTCCCGGAAACAGGCTGCACGGTGGAGCTGATTTCCGTCCGAATCGAGTTTTGGTCGGGTTTGCGTACACGCTTCTCTTGCCTTCGGACACGCCTCGTGGAACGAACAGCCACTCGGCGGATTTCTCGGATCCGGACTCTTCTCGGTCACGATCGGTGACTCTTCAATGATCGTCTCCCTGGCGCTGTCGGGGTCTAACGGAAGCGTCGCCCACTTCAGAATCTTCGTGTACGGATGCTTCGGATCGCTCAGAACCTCGTCGATCGGTCCGGTTTCGACGATCTGGCCGAGATACATGACCGCGATCCGACCGTTCGCCTTCCCGGCGAAGTACCGGGCGTTCGTGAGGTTGTGCGAGATGAAGAGATACGACGTACTGAACGTGTCCTGCATGTCCAACAGGAGGTTCATGAGTTCGACCCGGAGGGAGACGTCGAGCGCCGAGACGACCTCGTCGGACAGAATCACGTTGGGCTCGATGAGCATCGCGCGGATGATCGAGACTCGCTGTTGTTCGCCGCCGCTGAGTTCGTTGGGGTATCGCTCCATGTACTCCTCGGCCGGACGGATCCCCGTCGACTCGAGCATCTGCTTGATGCGGGCTCGCCGATCGTTCAGGTCCATATCGGAGTGCCAGCGCTTCAGCGGTTGGGAGAGCGACGAACGAATCGTCCGATAGGGGTTGAGCGCAGCGCTCGGATCTTGATGGATGATCTGCATCGCCCTCCGGACGTCTTCGAACAGGATCTCTCCGGTATGCTCGCCCCGTTCGACCGCCTGAACGTCGTACCCGTCGTACTTCACCGATCCTTCGGTCGGTTCCTCCAGACCGATCGCCGTCCGTCCCAGGGTACTCTTTCCGCTGCCGCTTTCACCGACCAGTACGAGAACGTCTTCCTCACCGAGTTCGAGCGACACGTCGGTGAGTGCGTGGACGGGCGGTTCGACGATGTCGTACCGCTCGTCGAGCCGCTCGAGGATCGAATCCGGCAGCGTCCGTTCGGTCAGTGGCGGATCTTTGTAGCGAACCGAGACGTCCTCGAGCTCGAGGATAGGGTCCTCGATGGGATGGCGGGACCACGTATCGTCGACTTCGAACGTGAAGTCGCCGCTCTCTTTCGAGACGGGAGCGGGAATCTCCTCTTTTCCTTCCTCCTGATAGAAACACGACGCGACGTGCTCCGTCTCGTCGTCGACCTCCACCATGTCGGGCTCTTCGATCTCACAGCGGTCGCCAGCGACGGGACACCGGGGGTGGAACGTACACCCCGACGGAATATTCACGGGGTCCGGCGCCGAACCGTCGACGGTCGTTATCTCGTCGAGCGGTGTCTGGGGGTCCGGTGTGGCTCTGAGCAGTGACCGTGTGTACGGATGCGAGGGGTTGTAGAGCACGTCCTCGACGTCTCCCCTCTCGACGAGTTCGAAGGCGTACATGACGCCCACACGATCCGCGAAGGCCGAGATGATCGGCAGGTCGTGGCTGACGATCAGCATCGTCAGGTTGTAGTCGTCTTTGATCTCGTGTAAGAGCTTCAGGATCTTCCGCTGCATGAGTAGATCGAGCGCCCCCGTCGGCTCGTCGAGGACGAGCAGCTCCGGCTCGAGGATGAGACTCAACGCGATGAGGATGCGCTGGCGTTGGCCCCCGCTCAGTTCGTGCTGGTAGGTATCGACCTCGAGGATCCGCTCGGGATCGAGGTTGAGATCGTGCATGATCGACCGAGCGCGTTGTAGTCCCTCTTCGACGTCGGCGTTGTGTGCCTCCAGCGTGTCTACGAAGTGTGCTTTGATCGGGACCGTCGGATTGAACGAGTCCATCGCACCCTGGAACACCATCGCGATCTCCTCCCAGCGAAGCCGCTGTAGATCGGAGTTGTCCAGCTCCAGAATGTCGATCGGATCGCCGTCCTCCGGGTAGTACGTAACGTCCCCGGTCAACATTCCGGGATCCTCGACAGCGTCCAGCAACGCGGAGGCCAACATGGACTTTCCGCTCCCACTCTCTCCGGCGATCCCGAGCGTCTCACCTCGGTAGACGTCCAGATCGACGTCATCGAGGACGCGTCCGCGACCGCGGTTCATGTCGAACGTGACGCTCGCGTTCCGGACTTCGATGATGGTGTCTTTCGACTGTTCGCGCGTCTCCGTCGTAGTTTCGGTAGCTCCGTACATGATTACTGAATTCCAACCTGGGTCGTGTCTTCACTCGTTACTGTACCGTCGTCGTCGAGCTCCGGGTCCTCACGGTTGCGTTTTCGGGCTTCGTGTCTGGCTCTGACCCTCGGATTGAACACCTGGTCGAACGCCTGGGCTAACATGACGAATGCGACTGTCATGCCGGTGATAACGACCGCGGGTATCAGTAACCAGTGGGCTGCGTCCAGCGAGTACAGGGCGCCGGATTGCTGGTAGGCGTGGTTCAGGACGACTCCCCAGTTCAGGTGATCGAACGGGAGAATACCGAGGAAGTACAGGCCAACGGAAGCGTGAATGATGCCCGTCGCGCCGCCCAAAAAGCCGAATATGATCATCGGGAGGAGTTCCGGGAGCGCATCCTTGAAGAGGATGTTCGATTTCGACTCACCCATCGCCTCCGAGACCTCGACGTACTCTTTCTTTCGAATCGCTAAGGTCTGTGATCGGATTCCACGTGCTGCCCCCGTCCAGCCCTGAATGTTCAGGATGATCCCGACCAGATACGGATTCGACGGGTCGATCAGTGCCACGAGGATCAACAACAGGGGAAGGCCGGGAATCGATCCCACAGAGTCCGTAATCGTCATCAACACTTTGTCGAGCGTCCCACCCTCGTACCCGGCGATGAGACCGATCGCGATGCCCAGTACGCCGCCGAAGACCGCCCCGGCGATGATCATCCGGAACATATTGGGAGTGGCGTGGACCATCAGCCCCAGCATGTCCTGACCGAGTCCGTCAGTCCCCAACGGATGCTCGAGCGACTGGAACGGCTGCATCAGCGTGTCTCCCTGGCCGATACCGGGTTCGGGGACAACGATTGTCCCGACCGTCCCCATCGCGATGTAGAGACTGAGGAGAATTATTCCGAACCGGCCGCGGTAATCGTTCCAGAGGATTCGGGCCGGTGTGAACACCCAGATGTCGAGCAGTTCCAACACGACGTCACCGGGGGTCGCGTCGTACTCGGCTCTCGCGTGGAACGGAGAGTCGTCGTTACCAACCGTCGAGTCGTCGGCGTCTATAGTGGATTCGTCAGTTGCCATCGATAGTTACCCCATGCTGGCCTGTTCCGCTCGCGGGTCGATCAGTGCGTACGTGAGGTCGGCGAGTATCGTTCCGAGAACGAACATAAACGTGATGAGGACCAGGTTCGCGGTCAACAGCGGGAAGTCTCGAGCGATAGTCGCTTCGAACATCAACAGTCCCATGCCCTGATACGCGAAGATGGTTTCCATGATCACGGCACCGCCGAGGAGCCCCGACAGCCCGATCATGATACTCGTCCACATCGGGAGCAGGGAGTTACGGGCGAGGTACCGGGTCGAGATCTTGTACGACGAGAGCCCTCGAATCCGAGCCGCTCTGATGTAGTCTTCTCCTAGAATTCGAATCGCGTGAGCACGTAAACTGAGTGCCGACGCGCCGAATCCGGTCAGGATAAACGAGAGCGAGGGCAGCACCGCGTGGTAGAACGCGCTCCCGATGAAGTCCAGATTGTATCCCGGCTGGTACTCCGTATTGTATCGGCCGCCGGTCGGGAACCACTCCAGCTGGTAGCCGACGAAGTAGAGGAGAATAATCGCGACGATGTAGTAGGGAATACCGCCGTTGAACAGCATGCCGATCGTCATTCCCATATCGAACTTCGTTCCCTCGTAGTAGGCCATAAACGAGCCAAAGAGGATCGTTGCCACCAGCATGTACACCATCGCAATCGACGAGATGAATATCGTCCACGGCGCTGCTGCAGCGATCAGTTCTACGACCGGTGTTCCCGGACTGTAGATATACGAGACGCCGAAATCGCCCTGGTGGATATTGATCATGTATTCGAAGAACGCCTCGTAGATCGTGCGATCCGGCGGAACCACGAGAAACTCGTCGAGATAGTACTGGATGTCCTGCTCTGTCGCATCTTCGGGCAACCCGTACTGCATCGGGTTCTGGCGCAACTGCCGTTGGAGGTACTCTCGGGGCCCTCCAGGCATGGCGTGTATCGTGAAGAATCCGATTACGATAACGCCATACATCGTGACAACTGCCTGTATCAGTCGGTTGCGAACATAACCCATACCGCACTCGTTGTGACAATCTCACTTATATCTTCAGGATCATGTCATCGTCTATATACCCTTCACAGGGGTTCGTCCCTCGAGCGCTCGACCCGGTCGTTGCTGGTTACAATCACCCCGTACGTTTTGGAATCAAGGTCTGACTATTGGTCGACTACCGCCCCCAACTCGCGTGTACTCTCCCGTCGTCGCCGGTAGCCACCGAACGTCGGTTCACTTCGTCCGTTCAGTCGTGTTTCGTTCGAGTAGATAGGCAGTTCCAGCGAGAGCGGTGGCGCCGCCGAGAACGCCGAATCCGGGGACCGAGTCGTCGGCAGTGTCGTCTGCCGTCCCTCCATCGTCGTCACCGCCCCCGCCGTCGCGACCGTCGTCACTCTCACCGCTCTCGCTCTCGTCAGTCTCCTCGCCGTCGTCTCCGATCTCGAAGTCGGTCAGATCGGGGTACGCGCCGTAGGCGTCTCGGATCGTGTCGTAGACCACGTGCGTCTCGAGGTCCGAATCCCCCCAGTCCATCGTTCCCATCGTCGAAACCGCGTTCGCGTCGAACCGATTGTACCCCTCGCGCGTCTTGTAGTCTTTGAGCGCCCAGAACGTGTAGCCGACCACGTTGTCAGCCCGTTCGTCCGAGGCGGCCTGTACCCAGTGCTCGTGGAAGTTTCGGGCCTGCCAGGCCTCGGTTCCCGACTCGTACGGACTGCCCGCATCGCCGTCCCGAGGGGCGTGGGACCACGTCCCGTTTTCCGTGATGAGGATCGGCGTGTCGGGGTACTCCGACGACAGCCTATCGAGGGTCCCGCTCAGTTCCTCGTTTTCACCCCAGAAGTAGCCGTAGTACTCGTTGAATCCGACCACGTCAGCCAGGTCGAACGACGGGTCGTGACTCTCGAACGTCGCCCACGTGACCGGGCGGTTCTGTCCGTCCACGGCGTCGACGCCGTCTTTCATCTCCTCGAGCCATTCGCGGTAGACGTCGGCCTCCTCGGTCGAGGACTCGTTTTGGGTACACCACATGACGACCGACGGCCGGTTGTACTGGTTCCAGGCTGTCGTGACCGCGAGCGCCCACGACAGTCCGTACTCGAGTTGGGCCTCCTGCTGTTCGGCAGAGACCCACATGTTGTCGGCCTCGTCCATCACGTACAGGCCGTGTTCGTCGGTGTACTCGTAGACGTAGGGGTGGCGATTGTAGTGACTGTTCCGCAGGAAGTTCGCGTTGGCCTCACGGACGCGATCGAGGAGCGCGTCGTACCCCGACTCGTCGACCGATCGGCCGCTGGCTCCGGTCTCCTCGTGCCAGTTGAACCCCTTCAGATAGACCGGCTCCCCGTTGACCTGCAGAACACCGTCTTCGATCGTCACCGAACGCATCCCGTACGTGGTCGAGAGCCCGTCACGGACCGTGGTGTCGTCGGCGTCGGAGAGGGTTACGGTGGCCTCGTAGGTCGTCGGCGACGCAGCCGACCACGCCGACGCATCCGGAATCTCGACCGTGGTCTCGACGACTCGCGTCTCGCCGGCCTCGATCTCGAGTTCTTCGGTCACTGTCTCCCCGCCGGTTCCCTCGCCAGGATCGAACTCGAGAGTGCGCGTCCCCGCCTCGTCACCGGCGTTGTAGACGACTGCCCGCATCGTCACCTCGCCGTCGGCCGCGTCTACGAGGAGTTTGCTCGCGGTCACCGGATCGGTCGCCTCGAGGTAGACGTCGCGTGTGAGCCCCGCGTACGGCCACCAGTCGACGGGCGCGTTCGGGAGTTCGGAGTCGCCCGTTATCCCCTCGGGTTCGCTCGCGCTTTCCTCGTCTTCGAACCACTCCCGGCGGTAGACTCGAACCGCGAGCTCGTTTTCCGCTCCCGGTTCGAGGTGGTCACCGACGTCGAGCGCGAACGGTGTATGGCCGCCCTCGTGTTCGCCGACCAGCTCCCCGTTCACGTAGACTCGAGCGCTGTAGAAGGCCGCGAGGAAGACGAGCTCGACGGCTGCTCCGTTCCACGAGTCGGGCACGTCGACCGACCGCCGATACCACGCGTAGCCGTCCCGATGAGCCGTCCCCTCGCCGAAGTAGTCGCCGTCGTAGGTGTCGAATCCCGGCGTTTCGTGCAGGTCCCAGGGCAACGGGACCGCTACGTCGTTCCAGTCGCTATCGTCGTACTCCGATCGATACCAGCCTTCCTCGACGCCGATCTCGCGGGGATCCACACCGTCGTCGCCGAACCGGAACCGCCACGTACCGTCGAGATCGCGGTACTCTCGATAGTCGTTGTCCTGGCGCCACGTCTCGAAGGACGGGACCGGACGGTCGTACTGGAAGACGACGTTAGTACCGTCGATCGATCGAATCTCCGTCCGGGCGGGTTCCCGATGCGAACTCGAGGTGCCGGCGCCGGTCGTACTGGCCGGTCCGGCGGCGACCGCACCAGCGAGAGCCATCGTTTTGAGGAAACGTCGCTTCGTTACCGATGGACGAGGTATCATCGTTTCTCGCTCCGACGGCGGTGGCTCGGGCGTCATACCTCCACCCACCTCCTTGATTCATTTAGTGTTTCTGGTAAACATCATACACGTCTGCTGAGAGCGTTGCTGGGCGAACTACTGGGAAGCGCTGCTGGACAGACTGGCGTGCTACCAGTCTCTCTTCGGCCCTCCGTCACAGACCGACGATCGCCACGTTGGAGAGACACGATCATTTATTTGGGGCCACCACAGTACTCTATCTATGAGTAACGTTCAGGGATTCTGGCGCGGACTCGTTATCGTCTGTATCGTCATGCTCGTCGTTCTGGTGGGCTCCGTTCCATATCTCGAATCTGGGTCGGCGACGTTCGTGATAACACAGATCGCTGCGATTCACCTGTTGATCGCGTTGGCAATTCTGGGTGCGCTTATCCACTACGACTGGAGTCCGTTCCAGCACCGTGACGAGTGAGACCCCCATCTCCGATCCGGACTGAAGCGCACCGTTTTCCTCATTCTTTAGGCAGGGAAATCGGTCGACACCTGCTGGCACCGCTCTGTCGGGCGTTCCCGGAGAACGGACTGACCGAGCACAGAACGTCGAACCCCGTCCTTACTGTACGTCGACGATCCGATACGGAGCGGGACGGTCTGGATGGTACAATCCCGGGACGAGCACGGTATTCCCGTCGTCGACCGTCGCGACGTACACGAGCATATCCCACTCGGACGTGACCTCTTCGGCCGGTATCGTCGCGTGATATCCCCACGCCGTTCGGTTCATTTCCACGGACTGAAACGCCCCCACAGCCTGATTCGTCCGTCGGTAGTAGAGCGTCATACCGTCGAATTCGTCGAATTCGTCCGTCCGGACGTCGACCGGCAATTCGGTACCCGCCCGGCACGTCGTCGGAACGTCCAGTTCGATCCGCGGACGAGCGGGGGACACCGACGAATCGCTGTCCAGTTCCGGAACGACGCCGGCGGGTCGGTCGATCCGAGACGCGTTCGCCTCGGTACGCATCGTCTCGAGTTCGTCGAGGTCGGCGTTCAGTTCCTCGACCCGGTCCGCCCAGGTGCCACAGTCTGCGGAGTCCTCGCCGAGAGCGAAGACGAGGTCATCGTGATAAGTTCCGTCCCCCCGCTCGGCCAGCGACTCCCACGCGTCGACCGCCCGTCGCATGTACACCTCGGCGTCCTGGACAGATTGCGTGCGATCGGTCGCTTCGTAATGGCAGAGTGCCGTCGCCGCACGTGTCTTCGACGCGTGGTACGTCGCCAGATCCGCGATCATTCGAACGTCGAGCGCAGTTGCAGTGAACTCGGCGCTCGGCGCCTCGAGTGTCTCCGCTGCACGATCGATCGCTTCGGTCGCCCGTTGTGCGAATCGCTCGAGCCACCGTGCGATCTGCAGGGGCGTGTATTTGTGAGACAGCTCCTCGGCGATCACGTCCGTGACGTACTCGTCGATCGCGTAGAACAGCCCCGGATCACTCGGTTCTGCCGACGCGTAGGTCACGTCACCGAGAGCCGAGTTGTGGTTGTGTTCGCCAAAGAGCGCGCCGCCGGTGTCGAGTTCCGCCCAGTTGATCAGCATCGGATGGCGAGTGAGGTGTGCTGCGGTGAGCAGCGGGAGCACTTTGCTCGCGGCGCGATACGCTGCCAGAACGTCCGTCGCCGCGTCGTCGAACCGGGCTCGAAACGCGCGTTCCCAGACGTCGGGATCGGTGTCCCTCGAGTAGCCGAGTCGTCCGAACAGCAGGTACCACGCCCAGTAGCGATCGTCTTCCCACTCGTAGTGGCGCAGGTCGGAGTCGTCGAAGAGCGGCCAGCCGCCGCCTCGGTCACGCTGGACGAAGAACCGCCCACCTTTCAGACAGAGCGGCGTCACGACCTCGAACCCCCTCGAATCGCCGAGATCGGTGCTGTGACTGAACCGGCGTGCGTAGTCCGGGTCGCCCCAGAGGAACAGTCGGTTCGTCCCCGCCGCCCACAGTCTGTACAGCACATCGTACGTGCGCGGTTTTTCCAGCAGGTTCGAGTAGCTGTAGCGGCGGTGACGATTCATGTCGTCGAGGTTCTCGAGTTCCCCGCGTCGCATCTGTGTGAGGTGGTAGGGGAGGCCGGTCGACTCACACCAGTACTTCGTCGACACCGTCAACTCGATGCCGGTCTCCTGGGCGTGACGGATCATCTCGTCGGTCAACCCCTTCGCGCGGAGATCGAGCTCGAGCGGCTCGGTCCTCCCGTCTGCAGCCGCCGCGATTCCCTCGACGAGCTCCCGCCAGAACGTCTGCGCGGTCGACCGATCACCGACGCCCGACTCGAAGTTGACCCGGAGCTGGACGCCGTCGAGTACCGGGAACTCCTCGACGATCGTTCGTATTCCGGTGGCACAGTACTCGGCGTAGGCAGCTTCGTCCGCCGGCAGCCCGTGGACGAGTGACTCGTCGTCGTCGCGCCAGGGACGCTGTTGCCACGTCGCGAAGACGAACTCGAGGCCGTAGCGGTGACAGAGGTCACCGATCCGTCGGAGCCGTTCCCGATGGGTGTCGCGGTCGACGTCGAGCGTCTCGTCGACGCGGACGTCCGGATAGCCGGGTACGTCGACGAGGAACGGGTACGGCGGGGAGAAGTACGCAGTGTCGAATCCGACGATGAGCACGAACCGGTTGAAACGGGCGCGGACTAACCGGTCGAAGAACGTGTGCCAGAACTCGTCGTCGAAGAACCACTCGTCCTCCTGTGGTCCCGCGACGAATCGATCCACACCACGAACCTCGTTGTCCGGTGTTTCGACCACGTTTTCGACGGCGTCCAGCGCTTCGAGTCCGCCGTCGTCGACTCGCTCTGCGAGCTCGAGAAGCGCGTACACCAGCCCGCGGGTGTCGCTTCCGGCGACGACGAGCGCGGTTCTCGAGCCGGTATCCGCCCACTGAAAGACGACACTCTCGGGTTCGGAAACCGACTCGTCGAGAAGCGAGTCGACGACTTGTTCGTCGGTTCGGCCGACGACGAGAACGGTTTCGGCGTCGGTCTCCGTCCAGTATCCGACGCGATCGATCGATCCGCCTCGGCCGTCGATCGACCTCGAGAGTTCGTCGAACGCGTACTCGAGCGGGCGTTCCGTCTCCGTTCGATTCGTCCGATCGACCAGTACGACCGATCCATCGGAGACGAGTGAAGGGACAGGCATGAGCGATAACTGTGTGTCCGATCCACAGACACACCTAAATAAAACCGTGTACCGGCGAACCGGCCGGTTCCGTCGTCTTCGGATCGACGGGGCGTATCGTGTCGTCCGTTTTCGTCACCGTTCGTCCTTCGAATCGCTCGTTGAATCTGGAGATCGTTCCCGTGATCGACTCGATTCACGAGGGGGACCGAACGGCGAAAGTCGAGTTCGCCGAGTACCGGCCAGTACGAGCCGCACCGAGGGTCGGACATCCGCAGTGCGTTCGTCGTGGAAGACGGCGTCGTCAGCCTGTTTCGTAATCGGTAGCGAGTAGTCAGTGGCGTATCGCAGGTGAGTTGAAGGTCGACCGGCTGTTTCGGGCTCGATTCAGTAGACTCGAATCGAACAGGGGTTTGGTAATTGTAAACGGCTCTTAACCCTGTTATCGAATAACACGCTTATACTAATAAATGTAACAACCATATTGCTGTTACACCACTGGATTCATAATTATAAAACATACACCTATTGTCGGAGGGTAGATAGGTGTATTTTATTCATTATTCAGTAATACCATATTCACTCCGGAAGCGTCCAGTCAGAACTATTTAACTGAGTCAGTTCGAGAACGGATCGAGGTGCCATAGACAAATTGACTGACAATAGCAACTGATTCTGATATTGTGTGATTTGGACACGGACTCGTGTACAGAGGCCGTTCTGCAGACCGCAGTATCGGACCTCGAGGCACCGATTCAACCGCCACGGTCTGACTCGAGTAACCCGCACAGACAATCTCACAGACACGAAACAGCTCGTCGATGGTGCAGAGTATCCCGCTCTCCTCTTCGAGTCTGATCGAAAACCCAGCTCGAGTACGTCGATGAAACCGAGTCGAAACGTGCGTTCATCTCCTCGAGATGTACGGTAGCGCTTCCTCGATCCCGAGGTGGACGGGCGGGTGAACGTGAGTGGAGAGTTGAGCGATGAGAGCACGACTCCAACAGACAACGAGGGAACCACTCTCCCAACAGACAAAAATTAGCAGCGGTTCCAAACCGGACAGTACCGGTCGCCGAGTCACGTCGACCACGCCGAGCGAAATCCGAGCGTCGAAGTCCAAGAATCGACGCTGGACTGTGAGTTACTCGCGGGAGTCGCCAGCCACTCGGATCACGTCGTTCGCTTCGAGTCGGTCGATATCGGCGTCGCTATAGCCACAGTCGCCCAATACGTCTCGGGTGTCCGCGCCGAGCCCGGGTGGGGACCGAGCGACCGCGGGCTCGGACGAAGACATGTCGACCGGAATCCCGGTCGTCTTGAACGTGCCACCGTTCGGATGATCGAGCTCGAGGATCATATCGTTGTGCTGGACCTGTGGGTTCTCCGGTACCTCGGTCGGATAGCGGACTGCACTCGCCTGGACGTCTGCGGCGACGAGTTCGTCGACGACGTCGTCGGTCGGGCGGGTTTCGGTATAGGATTCGATGACGTCGTGAATCTCGTCGCGGTGTTCGAACAGTTGCCGCTGGCCGTCGTACTCGGCCAGAGAGTCGAGTTCGAACGTGTCGGCGATCGTCTCGAGGGGTGCCATGCCGATCGCGACGTGGCCGTCGTCGGTTTGATAGATGCCGTACGGTGGATAGAGGTACGGATGGCCGTGTGTCTTCTCGCCGCGGTCTAAATCCTCACCCACGTTCATCGAGTACGTGAGTTCGTTACACTGGAGGTCGACGGCGGCGTTGAGCAAGTTCGTCTCCACCTTCTGTCCGTCGCCGGTTCGTTCCCTGTGATACAGCGCCTGTACGGTGTGCATGGCTGCGAGCGTCGCCGTGTGTTCGTCGATGACGACGGTCCCGGCCGGTGTCGGTGGCTCACCGGCCCGGCCGGTGTAGCTCGTCAGCCCGGTCATCGCCTGGTAGATCAAGTCTTGCCCCGGTCGGTCCGCGTACGGACCCGACGATCCGTAGCCCGAGATGGCCACGTAGACGATCTCGGGATTGAACTCGGTGACGTCGTCGTAACTCAGTCCGAGTCGTTCCATCACACCGGGCCTGTAATTGTGGACGAGGACGTCGGCCGCTTCGACGATCTTCGTCGCGGCGCGGTGACCTTCGTCGGTTTTGAGGTCGAGCGCCACACTTCGCTTGTTCCGGTTCATCGTCAGGTAGCCGATTCCGGTCCCGTCGAGCAACGTTCCGCGATAGCTCATCTCCCGTTGGACATCGCCCGTCGGTCGTTCGATTTTGATGACGTCCGCACCCATGTCGCCGAGCTTCTGTGTCGACCACCCGCCAGCCATGAGCTGCGTGAAATCGGCGACAGTAACGTCTGTCAGTGCCTGCATACTGTGTAATACAGGTGAGAGTACTGCTAAAAGGTTGTGGTGGTCACCACGGTACGAGGACGGCGAAATCGCCACTCCTCGTCGAGCCGGTGGGAACGGTTCGAGACGACCGGTACGGGATCAGCCGCGAGACTGATAGAGATCGCTCGAATCGACTTACGACCCACCGGGCGTCCGAAGTCGAATCTCGGTTTGCTGGACGACGACTTCGTACCCACAGTAGTAGAACGTGAGGTGATCAACGGTGCTCGCACCGTTCGACGAAAACAACCGGTTCAGTGCTTCGGGATCGATACGCTCTCTCAACGGGGGCAAGTTCAGCGGGTCACACCCGTTCAGGTCAGCGATCGCCGTAACGAGCGCAGAAACCGGCGTTGATCCCCCTTCAGTCGGCCACTCGACCCGATGAACGTCCGTAATGTCGACATACTCCTCTGTAGAACGATTCTGTGTGCCACCGTATTGCATTGTTCGTCTACACCACTGAGCCCTACAAAGGTCTTTTGTGTATTTGGAGATCATGTTTAATGAAGTCGTCTCGGTCACCGATTCGGCGTTCAAAACGGGCCCTCCGCTGCTGTGAAATACGGATCGACGAGCGGAGAAGGCATCCCAGGGCCGATGACGTTTACCGCGACCCGATCCCACACGTTCGACAATGCCAAACTCTTAGAGACCACACGACGAAGACTGAAGCGAGATGGCCCCGAAGGAAGCGAAAAATCCGGTTCGGTCGATCGAACGAGCGGCACGGATCCTCGAGTTGCTCAAGGAACTCGACGGAGCGCGGTTGGTCGACCTCGAGGAGCACGTCGAACTCTCGAAAGGGACGATTCACAGCTACCTCGCGACTCTGGAGCAGTGTGGGCTCGTCTCGAGGGACGGAATGACGTACGAAATCGGTCTGGACGCACTCACACTGGGCGGATACGCACGGGATCGCGAACAACTGTACGTGCTCGGTCGCGAGGGGGCCGACGAACTGGCCGAGAAGACCGGCGAACTGGTCGCCCTGATGACCGAGTGGAACGGCCGGTCGACGTACCTCTATCAGCGGGCCGGTGAGCGCGCGATGGCGATGGATTCGCATCTGGGAGTACAGCTCCCGATACACTGTACGGCGTCGGGGAAAGCGATCCTCTCGGAACTCCCGGAGGACCGCGTCCACGACATCGTCGACGCGCAGGGATTGCCGGTCTGGACCGACAACACAATTACGGATCGAGCGGCGCTGTTCGAGGAACTCGAGTCGATCCGGGACCGAGGCATTTCGTTCGACGACGAGGAACGCATCGACGGTCTCAGGGGGATCGGCGTTCCGATCAAGCGAGACGACACACTCCTCGGTGCGATCGCGCTGGCTGGACCGGTCAATCGCCTCGAAGGAGACCGCTACTGGCAGGAACTCCCCGATCAGTTGACCAAGATCAAGCGAATGATCGAGGTCAAAGCCAAGTACCCACAGTCGTGACGACGGATCGCTCCCTCGAACGAGTTGGCACTGTTCTCGATAGCGAATCGACTCCCGATCGGCAGTATGCGAACGTTACAGCGATCGATATTTGATGAAACCGAATGTCGGCCACAGAACACCGGAGAGTCTGCAGAAGTAGTGTTATCCATTACAATCATACACATGTAATCATCTCTCACTCTTGATAGTAGGCATACACTATCATTCGGTAATTCCAAACGACAGTCCGCGTAGAGACGCGAAGCGGTCACCGCGACACTCAGTCGACGTATCGTCTCTCGGCTCGTGCAGACGCCGATAGTACATCCGTATCGCCCGTGGGTGACGGTAACATTGATGTCGGACGATGTAGTGGGGGACTATACCAGTACAATGGTGGCCCACGTGATACTATGACCTGGACCGTTGCGGGTATCAACTTCGCTCACTTCCACATGGGCGACAACCTCCGATTAGTCGAATCGCACCCGGACGCAGAGATCGTCGGTATCTGCGACGAGGATCCCGACGAGGCGACACTGGGACTCGAGGACACCGCCGACGAGTTCGGCGTCCCCGACGACCAGGTCTTTCGCGACCACGAGCGCTGTCTCGAGGAGACCGACCCGGATATCGTCGTCCTCTGTCCGGTGCCCTCCGAACACGCCGACTGGGTGGAGAAGGTCGCACCGTACGGCGTGGACGTGATCCTCGAGAAGCCGTTCGCGACGTCCGTCGAGGACGCGGATCGAATACTCGAAGCGATGGCCGAAGGCGGCGGCAAACTCGCCGTCAACTGGCCGCTGGCGTGGTACGAGAGCCACCGGACCACGAAGCAACTGGTCGACGAGGGGACGATCGGTGACGTCCTCGAGGTTCACTACTACGACGGGAACAAGGGAAGCGGTCGGTTCACGCAGGTCGAGTACACCGACTCCGGGGAGTTGCACTTCGCGGGGAAGGACCTCGAGGACACCGACGAGGCCGCCGCGACGTGGTGGCACCAGCCCGAACGCGGCGGCGGCTCGCTCAACGACTACCTCGGTTACGGCGTCACGCTCGGGACGTGGTTCCGCGACGGCGAGCTCCCGCTCGAAGTG
This sequence comes from Natronoglomus mannanivorans, assembly GCA_025517485.1. Taxonomy (GTDB): domain Archaea; phylum Halobacteriota; class Halobacteria; order Halobacteriales; family Natrialbaceae; genus Halomontanus; species Halomontanus mannanivorans. The sequence goes on from JAOPKB010000009.1 coordinate 155,265, forward strand.
ACGACCGACACGTACACGCCGGAGTGGTCGCCGGTCGACACCCACAGCGTGACGATCGCAAAGTACGAGACCGGCCTCTCGAAGTACGAGACGCGCTGGGGGACGTTCACCGATCCGTGGGTCCACCAGCCCCAGCCGAAGTGCGGGTTCGTCCTCGTGGGGAGCGAGGGAACGATCAGCAGCTACGACTACGAGGAGACGGTCCGCGTCCAAGACGAGGAGCACCCGGAGGGATACGAGGTCGACGTCGATCCGCTCGAGGCACCCCTCGAGAACGTGCTCCAGTACCTGATCCACTGCCTCGAGAACGACGAGGCGGTCGCGTTCCCGCCGCTGAATCCCGAGCACTGTCGGGAGGCCCAGCGCATCATCGACACCGCACACCTGAGCGCGGATCGCGGCGAAACCGTCGAGTTGGTGGACTGAGATGAGCGAGGACGAGCGTGAGAACGGGACCGAGATCGACGACGAGGAGACCTACGGTATCGCCGAGATCGAAGACCTCGAGGAGACGTCGGCGCCCGACCTGCCGTATCTGCCGGACGACCCGGACTCGTACGCGCCGTCGATCGCCCTGATCGGGACGGGCGGGATCAGCGACCAGCACCTGACCGCCTACCGGGACGCCGGCTACGACGTCGTCGCCCTGTGCAACCGGACCCGCGAGAAAGCCGAGGACCGGCGCGAGGAGTTCTACCCGGACGCCGACGTCTACACCGACTACCAGGAGGTGCTCTCCCGCGACGACGTCGACGTCGTCGACCTGCTGCCACATCCGGTGGCGCGCGAGCCGATCATCGAAGACGCGTTGCGCGCCGGCAAGCACGTGCTCAGCCAGAAGCCGTTCGTCGTCGACCTCGAGTTCGGCGAGCAAATGGTCGACCTCGCGGCCGAGGAGGGCGTGGCCCTCGCGGTCAACCAGAACGGACGCTGGGCGCCCCACTGGAGTTACATGCGCCACGCGATCGCCGAGGGGCTGATCGGGGAGCCACACGGGATTCACTTCACCGTCGACTGGAACCACAACTGGATCGTCGACACCGAAATTAACGACATCGAGCACGCGATCCTCTACGACTTCGCGGTCCACTGGTTCGATATCCTGACCTGCTTCATGGGGGCGGCCGAACCGAAGCGGGTGTACGCGTCCTACGAATCCTCGCCGAGTCAACGCGCGGACCCGCCGCTAATGGGCGGGGCGATCGTCGAGTACGACGGCGCGCAGGCGGTGCTGTCGTTCGACGCCGACACGAAACTCGGCCCGGAGGACCGCACGTACGTCGCCGGGACCGACGGGACACTCGTGAGCGAGGGTCCCGACCTCGAGGAACAGACCGTCACGCTGTACACCGCCGAGGGCTACGCCACGCCCGACCTGGAGGGAACGTGGTTCCCCGACGGATTCCACGGCGCGATGGCCGAACTCCTCTCGGCGATCGAAGAGGACCGAGAACCGGCCAACAGCGGCCGAAACAACCTCCGGAGTCTCGAGTTGTGTTACGCCGCTGTCGCGAGCGCCGAGGACCACGAACCGAAGGTCCCCGGCGAGGTTCGCGAGATGCGCGGGGAGACCGGGGCGGAGTAGCGCGGTCCGGGGACCGGCGCCGACGGTCGATTTCGTCGATCCGAGAACCGATGCTAACAGTCGGTTACGTCAGTCCGAAAACAGCGCCGACCGATCGAGTTTGCCGGTTCGAGTCTGGGGCGGTTCCTCCAAGACGACCACCTCTCGAGGCGCTTTGTGCGCCCCGAGTTGCTCGCGGACGTGCTGGCGAAGCGCGTCGGCCGTCGATTCGTCCGTGTTGCCGTCCTCGTCGACTCCGTCGGCACGCTCGCCGGACTCGAGAAGCACGTACGCCTTGATCCGCTGTCCTCGTTCCTCGTCGGGGACGCCGCCGACGGCCGCCTCGGTGACGCCGGGAGCGGTACACAGCGCCGACTCGACCTCGGCGGGGCTCACCCGATAGCCGGCGGTGATGATCAGGTCGTCGGCCCGTCCGGCGAAGTGGACGTAGCCGTCCTCGTCCCGCGTGGCGAGGTCGCCGGTCAGGTACAGCCCGTCCGCGAAGCACTCCTCGGTCGCCGCCTCGTCGTTCCAGTAGCCATCGAACAACACCGGGTCCGGTAACGCGAGGGCGATCTGGCCGACCTCGCCCGGCTTCACCGGCCGGTACTCCTCGTCGACGATTCGACACTCGTGACCGGGGTACGGTTTCCCCATCGAATCCTCCCGGGGCTCGAACAGCACCCGGCAGTTTCCGATCAACGCGTTGGCCTCGGTCTGCCCGTAGGACTCGTTGACGACCACGTCGAGTTCCCGTTCCGCCCACCGAGACAGCGGCGCCGACAGCTTCTCGCCGCCGCACATCAGGACCTCGAGGGCGTCCAGCTCGTGGGCCGACGGATCCGCATGCTGTCGGATCTGCCAGAGCGCGGTCGGCGGCATGAACGCCCGCGAGACGCGCTGGCGTTCGAGCAACTCGAGGGCCCGTTCCGGATCGAAGCCGCTGCGCCGAACCCGGGAGACGACGGTGCCGCCGAGTGCAAGCGTGGGGAAGACGACGTCGAACAGCGCGCCGGCCCACGACCACTCGGCGGGCGTCCACACCCGCTCTCGGTGGGTCGACTCGAAGCAGTGGAACCAACACTGGTAGCTCGGGAGCGCGCCGATCACGTACTGGTGAGTTTGGACGACGCCTTTGGGTTTGCCGGAGGTGCCGGAGGTGTAGACGATGATCGCCGGGTCTTCCGGCGCCGTCTGGACGACCTCCTGTTCGCCGTCGGACGCCACGTACCCGGCGTAGCCGCCGAGATGGCGGTCGGATCCAGTGTACCGCTCTCCGCCAGCAGTCTCAGTTTCCACTTCCGTTTCTGCCTCTACATCCACACCGCCGAGCTCGACGGCAAGTTCGTAGCCGAAGTCGTACTCCGTCAGCGTCGATTCGAACCGCTCGGACACGCGAGCATCGGCGAGCAGCGCCGTCGCGTCGCTGTGCTCGAGCGTGTACGAGAGCGATTCCTCCCCGAGGATGACCGACAGCGGAACCGCGAGACAGCCGATCCGGTACGTCGCCAGATGGGCGACGAGCAGCTCCGGCGACTGCGGGAAACAGAGCGCGATCCGGTCGCCGGACTCGAGGCCGGCGTCGGAGAGGTGAGCGGCGAGTGCGCTGGCGGCGGCCTCGAGTTCGCCGTAAGTAAAGCGGTGGGTCTCGCCGGCGTCGTCGACGTGGACGAGCGCGGTCGTCTCCGGAGGGGTATCGTCGTTCGTCTCGACGACGGTTCCCAGATTGAACGTCTCCGGAACGTCCCACTCGAAGCCGTCTAGAACCTCCTCGTAGGTGGTCGTTCCGTCGGGTATCGGTAACGAGTATCCCGCTGACACTGGCATTCGTACTGACTTGCACGCTCGGCGGCATGTAGCTTTCGTCCGGTGTTCGGTCGGCGGTCTCGAGTCCGCGAGGTGCGCTCGCCGATGCATCTATGTACCGAACCGACGATGAGTTCCTATGGACGTCGAGCACCTCGTCTTCGAGCGGGAGCCACCGATTGTAACGATCACCCTCGACCGACCCGACCGACTGAACGCGTTGGCGGTCCAGACGTGGTCGGAACTCAGAGACTCGCTGCGGGCCGCCGACGAGGACGACGACGTCCGCGCCATCGTCCTCGCGGGTAACGGCCGCGCGTTCTGTTCGGGCGACGATATCGCGGATTTCGAGTTCGATACCGCCGGCGAGGCCCGGGAGTACGCCAAGCACATCCTCTCCTGTGGCCTCACGATCGAGCGCATCGAGACGCCCGTGATCTCGAAGGTCCACGGGCTCGCCCACGGCGGCGGCTGCGAGATCGCCGTCCTCCCCGACGTCACCGTCGCGAGCGAGGAGGCGACGTTTCGCCTCCCCGAATCGCTCGTCGGCGCCGTCCCCGGACTCGGTCTCGTCCGATTTCCGGAACTGATCGGGCTCAAGCGCACTCGCGAGCTCATGCTCACGAACCGCGAACTCACCGCCGAGGAGGCCCGCGACATCGGGTTGATCAACGAGGTCGTCCCGGCAGACGAACTGGACGACGTGGTTCGAGAGCGAGCCGAACACGTCGCGAGCGCGGCGCCGATGTCGAACCGCCTCATCAAGCGCATCCTCAACTCCCGCCTCGAGGACGAGGCGGCGGCGGTCGACGCGCTGACGCTGATCTTCACGATGGACGACGTCGTCGAGGGGATGGACGCGTTCTTCAGCGACCGCGAGCCGGAGTGGCAGGACAACTAGGAATCGAACCGCAATCGCTACGGCCGCACCCAGGCGACGCGCCCGTCTCTCTCGACCGTCTCGAGCTCCCCGCGGTCGACGTGATCCGTGTAGTGAGCCGACAGGGGGAACGCGAGGTCCAGATCGAGTCCGAAGCTCCCCCGTCGGTCGACGACGCCCTCGATCGCTTCCTCGAGCGTGATCGGCCCACGTTCGTCGACGAGCTCGAGGGCGAGCGTCTCGATCTCCGCGACGAAGTCCAGCGACTCCTGGACGAACTCGTCGATCGCCTCTTCGCGGAGTACCTCGTAGTGGGTAAAGGAGAGCGTCTCGGGTGCGAGCGACTCGACGAGGGCGATCGTGTTCTCGTACTCGGGGGAGAGGTAGTACGGCGGTGGCTGGAGGTACTCGCCGTCGACGTCGTACAGCCCGCGTCCGAAGAACCCGTCGGCGCCGATCACGAGGTCGTGGGCGGCGTCGTACAGCATCAGGTGTCCCGCCGTGTGTCCGGGCGTGTGCAGCGTCCGCAGCTGTCGGTCCCGAACCCGGATCGTCTCACCGCCGCGAAGCCGGAGGTCGATCGACTCGTCGGGCCCCATCATCCCGGTGAGCCAGTCGTAGACGTCCTGTTCGTAGGTGATCCCGTGGTCCGGTTCGAACATGGAGTAGCGCTCCTCGAGGATTCGGTCCGTACGCTCCATCAAGTGGGCGTCGGCCTCGTGGCCGGCGATCGTGACGCCGGGGCTGTGTTCGCGCAGTTCGTGGTTGCCGCCGAAGTGGTCGGCGTCGGAGTGGGTGACGATCGCGAGTCCCACGTCCGAGAGCTCCCAGCCGCGCGCTTCGAGGAACGGTTCGTAGACCGTCGTCGGGGCGTCGACGTATCCCGGATCGACGAGGACCGGGCCGGTCGGCCCCTCGAGGACGTGATAGCCGTGTATTTTGCCGTCCGTTACCGTCTCGACCCGGTGAACGCCCGGGGCGAGTTCCTCACTGTCGATGTCGTCGCGCATGATTGGGTCGTCTCCACGTGATAGTCGGTGACAATGCGCATAAATCTTCGTCAGCAGACGCCGTCGGACCGACTCAACAATTAAGACGGCGTGGCTCGAATCACGACAGAGGTGACACGAGTGAACAGTGACCAGCACGAGGGCCGGACGGTGATCGTCACCGGCGGCTCGAGCGGTATCGGTCGCGGGATCGCGCTGTCGTTCGCACGAGTGGGGTCGAACGTCGTCGTCGCGGACGTCGACCACGAACCCAAGCGAGGCGAACGGTACGAGACGGACGTGACACGACCGACGGACGAGGTCGCGCGGGAGGACCACGGCGTCGAGGCGTCGTTCGTCGAGACCGACGTCAGCGACCCCGACGCGGTCGAGGCCATGGTCGAGACGACCGTCGAGGAGTACGGCGGCATCGACGTGCTCGTGAACAACGCGGGCATCTACATCCCGGGCGACTCACAGGAGATCACCGTCGAAGACTGGAACCGGGTCATCGGCGTCGACCTCGACGGGGCGTTCTACTGTGCGAAGTTCGCGATCCCACACCTCGTCGAGAGCGAGGGATCGATCCTCAACATCGGCTCCGTGAACTCCGCGGAAGGCGGCGGCGGTCCGCCGTACGCGAGCGCGAAGGCGGCGGTCGTCAACCTCACGCGGGACCTCGCGGTCGAACTCGGCGAGGAGGGAGTCAACGTCAACGCGATCTGCCCGGGCTTCATCGAGACGGCGATCCAGGACTACCAGACCGACGAGAGCCTCCGGGAGCAACTCGAGCACACGCTCGTTCCCCGAGCCGGCCGCCCCGAAGACATCGGCAACGTCGCCGTCTTCCTCGCGAGCGAGGAGGCGTCGTTCGTCCACGGGGAGGAGATTTACGTCGACGGCGGGTGGACCGCACACAGCCTCTGACCATGACCGCGACCAACAGAAGCGAACACGAGGCGTTCGACCTCGTCGTCGACCGCGTCGGAACTACCCTCGAGGAGACCGGAGCGGCGTTTCCCTACGTGGCCGACGGTGAGACCGGAAAGTGGCAGGTGACCGACGACGGCAACTGGTGTGGCGGCCACTGGATCGGCCTGCTCTGGCTCGCCTACGACCACACCGGCGACGAGCGGTTCGCCGAGGCCGCCCGCGAGCATACCGACGTTCTCGCCGACGCAATGGTGCGCGAGGCGATGTTCTGCGGGATGAACTTCCACTACGCCGGTTTCCGGGCCGCCGACGTGACGGACGATCGCGAGCACCGCGAACTCGGTCTCGAGGGGGCCGACGCCTCGGTCGCGTTCTACCACCAGCGGGCCAGACAGATCCCGCTGGGGACGCTCTTGATCGAGGGGCCGTCCTCGGAGTTCCGCGGTCCCGACTCGGACGAGGGACCCTCCGGCGACGTCCTCGGTGCCGTCGACGCGATTTACACCTCCCTCCCCGTGCTCTGGCGGGCCTACCGGGAGACCGGCGATCCGGTCTACCGGGATACCGCCGTCTCCCACGCCGACCGCCACCTCGACTGGTACATCCGTGAGGACGGCCGAACGTGGCACCACGCCGAGTTCGACCCCGACACGGGCGACCTCGTCCGCCAGTACAACGAACTCGCCTACTCCGACGACACCTGCTGGGCGCGCGGCCAGGGCTGGTGTATCGCCGGACTCACTCGCGCGTATCGCGAGACCGAGGCGCCCCGATACCTCGAGGCGCTCGAGCGGACCGTCGACTACTACCGATCGAACGTCCCCGACGACCTCGTCCCCTACTGGGACTTCGAACACCCCGACGCACCGGACGTCCCCCGAGATACGAGCGCTGCCGTGCTCACCGCCTACGGGCTCACCGGGCTTCCCGAAGAGGGCGAGACCGCGGATCTGGCTGCCTTCGGGGAGCGGATCCTCGAGTCCCTGACCACCGGCTACCTCACGCCCAGAGGCGACGACGACCGACCCGACGGCATGCTCCTCGAGGGGTGTTTCAACGGCCCCTCGGGATACGCCGATCGGAACGAACTCGTCTGGTCGGACTACTACCTCGCCTACACGCTCCACCGGCGGCTGACGTCGTAGCGGGGCTCGAGCCGTCGGGACGGATGTGCGGTCACCCCAACGCTTTTGCACCGACCGCTCGTCTCTCCTGACGGTTCAGACATGTCCGAGACACCCGAGGAGATTGCCGGTCGAATTCAGCATACTGAAGTCCGACCGACGGCGGATCAAGAACGGATCGAGGAACTGTGCGAGGAGTGCATCGAGTATGGGTTCGACGGCGCGATGATCCAGGCCTGCTGGGTTCCGCTGGCGAAAGAGCGCCTCGAGGGAACCGACGTCACGGTCTGTAGCGCCGTCGGCTTTCCGATGGGCGGAGACCGCCCGCTCTCGAAGGCGGGAGCGATCCGCGACGTGATCGCCGCGGGTGCCGAGGAGGTCGACGTCATGCCGAACATCGGCTTCGTGAAATCGGGCCGAGACGACGAGGTGCGCCGCGAGATGAACTTGCTCGTCGAGGCCAGCGGCGACGCGACGATCAAGGCGATGCTCGAGCTCGGGGCGCTCACCGACGACGAAGCCGAGCGGATCGTCGACATGGCCGTCGACGCCGGCTTCGACTACGTCAAGAACTCGAGCGGCTGGGGCGAGGGCGGGAAGGCGACCGTCGAACGGATCGAGTTCCTTCGCGAACGCGTTCCCGACGACGTGCGGGTGAAAGCCAGCGGCGGCATCAAGACCCTCGAGGGAGCCAACGAACTCGTCGACGCCGGAGCCGTGTTGCTCGGGGCCTCGAGCGGCGTCGAGATCGTCACCGGAGGGACCGGCGATGGGGAGTACTAGAGACGAGCCGTCGGTCGCGGTCGTCGGCAGCTACAACGTCGGCCTGACGATGCAGGTCCCGGAGTTTCCCGGACCGGGCGAGACGGTCATCGGCGAAGGGTTCGGCGAGGGTCCCGGTGGGAAGGGGTCCAATCAGGCGATCGCGGCGGCCCGACTCGAGGCCGACTCGCGGTTCGTCGGCCGGCTCGGTGACGATCGGTACGGCGACGACGCCGTCGACCTCCTAGAGCGCGAGGGGATCGACACGAGCGGTGTCGGTCGGAGTGCCGACGCACACACCGGCGTCGGCTTCGTCATCGTCGACGACGACGGGGAAAACGAGATTACGGTCGCGCCGGGGGCCAACGACGCACTCTCCGGGGACGATGTCCGCGCGCGAGCGGCCGCCATTCGGTCGGCCGACGTCCTGCTCGTCCAGCTCGAGATCGGCGACGAGCCCGTTCGAACCGCGGTCGAAATCGCGGCCGAGGCCGAGACGACCGTCGTCTGTAATCCCGCACCGGCTCGCGAACTCCCCGGCTCGATACTCGAGCGCGTGGATTATCTCACACCGAACGAACACGAGGCGCGGACGCTCGCGGGTCTCGAGGGCGGGGACGGGAAAGAGGAAGAAGTGACAGACGACGAAACGGTCGCCCGCGCCCTGCTCGAACTCGGCTCCGAAACGGTCGTGCTCACTCGAGGCGGCGCAGGTGCACTTCTCGTCACCGCCGACGGCGTCGAACGGGTTCCGACGCCGGAAGTCGACGTCGTCGACACGACCGGCGCGGGCGACTCGTTCAACGGAGCGCTCGCCGTCGCGCTCGCGGAGGGATTCGAGGACCACGAGGCCGTACGGTTCGCCTGCGCGGCCGGCGCGCTCGCCGTGACGGAGGCGGAGGTCGTCCCGGGGCTGCCAGAGCGCCGAGCGGTCGATCGGCTCGTCGACGAAACCTGGTGACTTCGATCACGACGGCAGTCACGGTTCACACTCGGGTCGACACTCAGGGCGATTCGCCGTAGATCTCTTCGTACCGCCGCCGATACTCTTCGGGCATCGTCACGTTCTCGCCGTCGAACCACGGCTTCGGATCGGTCCCACACTGGATCACGACGTTCCCCCACGGGACGAGCGAGCCGGTCCGAACGATCGCCTTCGCCTCGGAGCCGTACGCGAGGACCTCTTCGTGCGGAATCGTCTCGAGGTCGGCGGCGGAACCGTCGTAGAGCTCCCGGAGGAACTCGTCCATGTCCGGGTTCATCTCCGGGACGTCCTCGGCGTACAGCACCCGTTCGGGGATGAGTTCGCCGTGGACCGCCTCGAGGACCTCGAACAGCGACGGCACGCCGCGTGTCACCGCGAGGTCGATCCGCCAGGCGTCGTCGGGGATCGGATAGCCGGCGTCGACGACCATGATGAGATCGGTGTGGCCCATGCTGGCAATCGCGTGGCTCAGGTCTGCGTTCAGAATACCGTCTTCGTTACGCTTCATAACTCGAGTGTGGTATTTCTCCCCACACCCATAAAGGATATCCCCGATTCCGCCGTCAGCGGCGGATGAGGATGTCCAACACGACGGCGACGATGATCACGACGCCGGTGAGGAACTCCTGAATTTCGACGGAGAGGCCGTTCAACACGAGCAACACCGGGATGATGCCGATGACGAGCGATCCGAGGAACATGCCCGAAAGCGACCCTTCGCCGCCGAAGAGGTTCGTGCCGCCGATGACGACCGCCGCGATGATGAGCAACTCGAAGCCGCTCCCGGCCGAGCCGAACATCGATCCGAAGTAGGAGATGCCGACGATGCCGGCGAACGCGGCGAGCGTCGCGGTGAGCACGAAGTTGAGTATCTTCACCCGGTCGGTGTCGATACCGGTCATCTCCGCGGCCTCCTGATCGTCACCGGTCGCGTAGACGTGATAGCCAAACCGAGTCTTCTGGAGCAGGAAGCCGAACACGATCACGAGCCCGATCGCCCAGAACATCTGGTGGGAGAGCGCGAGTCCACCCACCACTGTTCGGCCGCCGAATATGCCGAGTAACTCGAGGTCGGGTGTCTGTCGTGACCCGCCCGGCGTGAGGTAGTAGGCGAGGCCCCGGAGGACGCTCAACATCCCGATCGTCACGATCAGCGAGGGAACGCCGATTTTCGTCACGATGACGCCGTTGGTCACCCCGACGATGACCCCGATGAGCAAGACGGCGATCACCGCGACCGGCACGGTCAGGCGGTAATCGTTCAGGAACATCGCGAACGAGATGCCGCCGACGGCGTACATGGACCCGACCGAGAGGTCGAACTCGCCGCCGATGATGAGGTAGGTCATCCCGATACCGATGATGACGTACGGGGCGGTCTGACGAAGCAACCGGGCGGTGATCCCCGACATCGAGTCCCAGTCGAAGAAGATGTCCGGTCGTGAAAGGGCGATGAGGCTGAACAGGACGAGAAAGCCGAACAGCACGCCGGCTTCGCGTCGACGGAACAGGTTCTCGAAGATCGAGTCGTTTGTCCGGCTCACAGACGCCGTGTCCGGACTGTCGACTGCACCGCCGTCGGACGCGGCGGGTTCGGTCCCGTCGCTCATGCTGTGGTCCCCTCGTCCGACGACTGTGAGAGTTCGAACTCCTCGAACTCCGATTCGTCTTCGGCGCCCATCATCAATGCGATGACCTCGTTTCGTGTGACGTCATCCGTGTCACGGACACCCATGAGCTTCCCCTGAGCGAGCACCGAGACCCGGTCGGCGATACCCAGAACGTGGCGGATGTTGTGGCTGATGAGGATGATCGTCAACCCCTGGTTTCGGAGGTCGTCGATGACGCGAAGGACGTTGCGAGCACCTTCGATCGAGAGGGCGCTCGTCGGCTCGTCCATGATGAGGATGTCCGGATCGGACTGGAGCGCGCGGGCGATCGCGACGGCCTGCTGTTGTCCACCGGAGAGGTTCGAGACGATCGCCTCCGGATCGACGGGGATCTTGACGCGATCGAGGTTCTCTTTCGATTCGGCGACCATTCGATCCTCGTCGACGAGGCGAAGCCAGCGTCCGATGGTCCCGCCTCGAGTCGGCTCGTGGCCGAGGAAGACGTTCGCGGCGACGCTTTGACTCGGAGCCAGCGCGAGGTCCTGATAGACCGTCTCGATGCCGTACTGTCGGGCATCGTTGTAATCGCCGAAGGAGACCTTCTCGCCGCGGATATAGATGTCACCATTGGACGGTTTGTGGACGCCACAGAGCATCTTGATGAGCGTCGACTTGCCGGCGCCGTTGTCGCCGACGAGCGCCATCACCTCCCCCTCACGAACGGAGAAGTCGACGTCCTGGACGGCGTGGATGTTGCCGAAGCGTTTCGAGAGCTGTTCCGTACGGAGTATTGGATCCTGTGTGGACATAGATGGGTATGAATCGTTGAGATAGGTGACCGAGGACTGTATCGGAGTTAGGTGCCGTGGAATTCGCGCAGGTCGCCCCAGCCGCCGGATCGCTCCGTCGCGAAGTCGATGTTTTCGGTGTCGATAACCTCGGCACCCGTCGGGTAATCTTTCGGCGGCATGCCCCGGTCCATGTACGCGAACATCTGGATCGTCGGGATGTAGCCCTGACTGTACGGGTCCTGCCCGATCGTATACTGGAGCGTGTCGTTACTGATGTGGTCTAACGTCTCGTTCGTGAGGTCGAAGCCGCCGGCGGTCACCTCGCCGGCCATGTCCTGATTCTCGATCGCGTTTCCGATGAACCACGTGTACGCGTCGGCACCCATGATTCCGTCGACGTCGGTGTTCGCAGTGAGGTGGTTCTCGACGCTGGAAATCCCCTCGTTGGAGTCGTCGGAGTAGTTGAGTCGTTCGGTGAGTTCGATGCCGTCTCCCTCGTTTTCGATCGCCATCTCCATCCCGTCGGCTCGCGCGGACAGCGCGTCGTGACCGGGGTCCGAGAGACCGGGGGTTACCAGACCCGCATCGTCAGGGAGGCGCTCTAACATGGCCAGTCCACAGACGTATCCCGCCGCGACCTGATCCTGCCCGGCGTAGGCTAACGCCTGCCCGTACTTGTCACGCATCTCGTCACGGGTGAGCGCGTTCGTGTTGTAGAGAACGATCGGAATGTCGTTGTCGAGCGCGCGCTCGATAACGTTGTCGTAGGCCGACGGATCGGCGATCGAGGTCGCGATCACGTCCGGTCCGGAGTCGACCGTCGACTCGAGGATACTCACCTGATCTTCGACGCTGAAGCCGCTGGACGGACCGGTGAAGTTCGCACTCCATCCGACCTGGCTGGCAGCGTCGTGGAGGCCGGCGATCGTCGGATCGAAAAACGACGTACTGGCGTCGTGAGTGACCATCGTAATGTGGCGTTCGGGAGGCTCCTCACCGAAATTGAGGTCCGTCGGCGGCGGGTTGAGTTCGACGAGCTGGTACTCGGGTACGTCACCGTTCCCACCGCCACCGTTACCGCCCCCACCGCCGTTTCCGTCGTCGTCGTCTCGTTGAAGCGTACTGCATCCCGCAAGTCCACTGAGTGAGCCCACTGCTGCAACGGCCCCGAGTTTTTGCATGACACTCCGGCGTGAGACCCCCTTTCCAACACGAATGTCAACAGCACGGTCGCTATCACTTGCCATGACAGCGAGTTACAGACAGTAGCACATAACCTTAACGATAAATGATAAAATAACCCACAGAGTTACCGTGTGATGAGTTTTGAATAAAGTAAACTAAAGCACAAATATTGTCTAAACTAACAAGGAACGGTAGAAGGAGTTCGGAAAGACTCTCGTAGCCCTTCCTCTCGAGTGAAACGTGGCGAAGTCAATGTAGACTGGAACCGGAAGCCGACGGTGCTCGAGTGAGAGTGATCAGCCCATCGCTGTCACGTGGCCGTTGCCCGTTCGGATACTGTTTTCCCTCACGGCCGAATATCACTGCGTTGATTGTTATTATTACTATGCACAGAGTAATTCAGAAACTGTACAAGATTCGCTGACGCTCGTTCGACGATCAACTCACGAGTTGTTGAAGCAACCAATTCGGATGATCGCTGTACGAAACGACGTTTCGAGTAGATTCCCGACCGACATGATGTGATGTGTTTATGTGCAATAAAAGATCGATAGGCACACGTTCATAGTTATTTAAGATGAATTGAGTCTATAGATATCGTTTTTCGACCAATTATTACAGAATACAGTAATAATATCGAATCTCTCGTCGACCGAAGGCTGTACCACCGAGAGCAATATTTGCCTCGATGTGTATTGCAGTTCTAATCCAATAACACCCATTAATAATAATGTCCATTATCTTATTCGTGTTGATTCGAGACGCTTGCTCCGACCGCAAAAACCGAAATAATTCATACCTCCACGGGAGTCCAGTTCTCGTGAACGTCGGTATAGCTATCTCACTCTCAGATCACATTTGTCTTTCCCGCCAAAGTGGCCGACGAGAGTGTTTACCACCGATCAAGCAAAGGATAACTCGTCTCTGTGAAGCCAACAACGGCCGCGTGGAGCCGGATGTCGACTATCACGACACAACCGTTGGCAGTCCACGCTCCCGCGATTCATCGAATCTCGCTGGAGGCTTCGTGGACCGACCTCTGAACGACGTGACCGAGAGAGTCACGATGGGTGGTCGCTCACTCCGGCGCTATCCAGACGGCCACTTGAGGCAGTACCGATCCACGTATCACGAATACTTATCCAATCGGACCGCCTGTATAGGAGCGATGGCTGAAAAGGGAGTCCCATCGGAGGTCGAGACGCTGTTGACAGCGGGTCGTGAGATGGCTCACGTCGCGACCAGCCACGACGACCGACCCCACGTCGCCCCAATCTGGTACTACTACGAGAACGAAACGATCGAATTCGTCACCGGCGGACGAAAGTTAGAAAACATTCGTGAGAATCCGAAAGTATCACTGTCTATCGAGAAATCGGAGAACGGTCACGGCCAGTGGCACGTCGTTCTCTTCGGGACTGCAGAGGTCATTACCGACGAGGACGAACTCTGGGCCGGGCGAACGCGCCTGTTTCAACGATACCGCGGTCGTGACCCGACGCTCGAGGAAGACGGCGAGCCACCCGAAGCGCTCGTCCGCGTCGACATCGCGTCGACGGTCTACGGGTGATCGGCGTCCGGGCGAACGGACGGAGCCGCGCCTCTCTCTGATCTGGATCGATTCCGAACTCACGAGGTCGACGTTTCGATCGCGTCGATCAAGATACTGATCCCCGTATCGGCCTGTTCTTCGGTCATGACCAGCGGCGGGAGGAGCCGAACGACGTTATCGTCTCGTCCACCGGCCCAGACGAGCACACCGTTCTCGTAGCACGTCGTCCGAACGTCCGCGAGGAGTTCGGGCGCCGGCTTGCCGTCTTCGTCGACGAGTTCGACGCCGATGAACAGACCCTTGCCGCGAACGTCTCCGACGTGCGGGTTGGTCGCTTCGAGTTCGCGAAGGCGGTCTCTGATCCGAGCCCCGAGTTTCGTCGCGTGTTCGAGGAGATCGTGGTGGCGGATGTACTCGATCGATCGCACCGACGCGCGCATTGCAGGATTGAACCCACGGAACGTTCCGGTGTGACCGCCCGGCTCCCACGTGTCGAGTTCTTCGGAATACATCGTCCCCGAGAGCGGGAGTCCGCTGCCGAGTGCCTTCGCCATCGGCATGATGTCCGGCGTCACGTCGTAGTGGTTCGAGCCCCACCACTCGCCCGTTCGGCCCATGCCGGTCTGGACCTCGTCGACGATGAGCGGGACGTCGTAGTCGTCACAGAGGTCGCGAAGTCCCTGCAGGAATCCATTCGGCGGGACGACGGTTCCCCCCTCACCCTGAATCGGTTCGACCCAGACCCCCGCCGGATTCGACATCGCACCGTACCGGTCGCCGAGGAGTTCCTTGACCTCCTCCAGCGCGAGTTCGACGAGCTCGTCGTCGGACCGATCCTCGCGGAACGGGTAGGGGTAGCGGGCGTGTTGTACCTCCGGGAGCAAGGGCGTGTAGGGTTTCTTGTACTTCGTATCGGCGGTCAGGCTGAACGCCCCCGAGGTTTCGCCGTGGAACGAGCCCCGGAAGGCGATCAGTCCGTCGTTACCGGTGTTGTACTTCGCGAGTTTGATCGTCGCCTCGACCGCGTCGCTTCCCGTCGGTCCGCCGAAGTTGACGCGGTTGTTGCCCCGCAATCCGGGTGGGGCGATCTCGTCGAGCGTCTCGATCAACTCGAGGCGTGGCTCCGTCGGGAAGTCGAGCGAGTGCGGGAGCGTCTCGAGTTGCTCGGTCGCCGCCTCCGTAACGTAGGGGTTCGCGTGGCCGACGTTCAAGACGCCGATACCGGCGAAGAAGTCGAGATAGAGGTTCCCGTCGACGTCTTTCAACGTCGCCCCACGCCCCGCTTCGAACGCGATCGGGATATCGGTTGGATAGAGTGCGGCGCTGCTCTCGATGTCCCGTTGTTTGCGGACCAGACGCCGTGACTTCGGTCCGGGCGGCGAGTCGACGGCCGGTGCCTCGTCGAAATGAAGGTCTTCGATCTGCGGCAAATACATGCGAACGAGTTGAACACGAGACGGTCTATGGGTTCGTAAAGCGGAAAATGGGGCTGGGACTGCTTCGATCGCGAGTTCGGACGGTTCCGACACTCTATCGAATTCGATCATACTCGAGTGACGAGAGGCTCGCCGCGGACCGCTCGAGTCCCGGGAATTCGAGACCTCGAGGCGCCGCGAAGAGGAGGTGTGTACGATTACCATCTTTTCGAGTCCGGGAACTCGACACACCGCGACTTCCGGTACCTCATCACTTTAGGTGCTCGCCGTGACCGAACCAGTATGTCCGAATTCGGCGAGAACCGTTCCACTCGCGTCGGAATCGACGGAGAAGCGTTCACGATAAACGGAAGACCCACCTACGAGGGGCGTTCGTGGGACGGTCACTCGATAGCGGGGTTGCTGTTCAACGCGCGGACCGTTCAGGCACTGTTCGACGACGAAAACCTCGAGACGCGTGACAGGTGGGCCTACCCCGACACGGGAACGTACGATCCAGATCGGAACGTCGCCGAGTTCCTGGCGGCGATGCCCGAATGGAACGATCACGGTCTGCGGGCGGTGACTGTCAACCTCCAGTGTGGCAGTCCGGAGGGGTACTCCGACGAACAGCCGTGGACGGTTTCGACCTATCACCCCGACGGAAGCCTGAAACCGGCGTGGATGGATCGGCTTCGCCGGGTGCTCGATCGTGCGGACGCACTCGGGATGGTCGTGATCGTCGGACTGTTCTACTTCGGTCAAGACGAGGTCCTGGAGGACGAAGATGCCGTCGTCGCCGCACTGGACAACGCCGTCGAGTGGCTGCTCGATCGGGAATACACCAACGTGATCGTCGAGGTGAACAACGAGTGCGATATCGAGTACGATCACGGGATTCTCGGTCCCGAGCACGTCCCCGAGTTGATCGAGCGGGTTCGACGGAGAGAGCGAGACGGATTTCGGTATCCCGCCGGAACCAGCTTCAGCGGCGGAGCCGTTCCCACCGACGACGTGATCGCGGCCTCGGACGTCGTTCTCGTTCACGGAAACGGCGTCGACGATCCTGATCGTATCCGCGAAATGGTCGCGGAAGTCCGGGACCGCCCCTCCTACGAACCGATGCCGATCGTCTTCAACGAGGACGATCACTTCCGGTTCGGGTCCGACTGTAACGTGCGGGCTGCGGTCGAATCCGGGGCCTCGTGGGGGTACTTCGATCCCGGGGAAAACGACTACTGGCACGGCTACCAGTCGCCGCCGGTACGCTGGGACGCGAACACCGCGCGCAAAAAGGCCTTCTTCGGGTATCTGGACGGCATCACCTCCGAGCAGTGCGGCGGACGAATCGTATCGGAGTGATCGGCTGTGACGGTCTCGGACTCGGCGAAACTGTTCGCACCAACCGCGCAGCCGTCGTGCGATCGGTTGTAGACCGACGTACGTGATCACCGCAGTCGGATCCGGGTACCGGAACCGATCTCGTGAACGGGTGTTTTATTCTCGAGACGTTCGATGGTGTCCTATGGCGCTCGACGATCGGCTGACCACGCTCCAGCACCACCTTCGGAAGCGGGGATACGACGCGGCGCTGCTCTACCCAGGGCCGAACCTCTTCTACTGGACGGGATTCTACGGAGAGCCGCTGGATCGCCATCTCCTGTTCGTCGTCCCGGCCGAGGGGGAGAGAGAGCCGTGGTTCGTCACGCCGCGCAAGTCGCTCGATCAGATCCGCGAGAACGCTCGAGTCCAGCGAACGGACGTCGTCGACGCGAACGACCCCGAAGCGGTCGCGATCCGTGTCGCCGAATCGTTCGACACCGACGACCCGACGATCGCGCTGGACGATCGGATGCCGTTTGGCGTCGTCCAACCTCTTCGACAACACATCGACGACGGGACGTTCGAATCCGTCTCCCCGATTACGACCGAATTACGGATCCGCAAGGATCGGGGAGAGATCGACGCGCTTCGACGGTCGGCGACGATCGCGGACGAAGTGAGCGAAGCAATTCGATCGCTCGGTGAGGAGGCGGTCGGGATGACCGAAGCCGAACTGGCCGCCGTTATTCGAGCGCACCTCCACCGAAAGGGAGGGACGCGACTCTCGTTCGACATAGTCGTCGCCTCCGGGCCGAACGCCGCGAGACCGTACTATCGACACGGTAATCGAACGATCGATGCAGGCGATCCCGTCATTCTTGACTTCGGGACGTTTTTCGATGGGTACGCGAGCGATCAGACTCGAACGGTCGTCTTCTCGGGCGATCCCCCACCGTCGTTCGAAGCGGCATACGACGCCGTTCTGGACGCGTTCGAGGCCGGTGTCGATGCGGTCGAGCCGGGGCGTCTCGTCGAAACGATCGATCACATCGTCGAGTCGACGATCGGCGAGCACGGATTCGCGGCACAACTCGTCCACGCGACCGGTCACGGCGTCGGCGTCGAAGCTCACGAACCGCCGTCGGTCGAAGACGGAAACCGTCGGACACTCGAGCCCGGCATGGTATTCAGTATCGAACCAGGTCTCTACGTCGAGGGAGAGTTCGGCGTTCGTCTCGAGGATCTCGTCGTCGTCACCGACGAGGGGTGTGAGCGACTGAACCGCTCTCCAAAGGGGTGGCGTCCGCTGTAGTGTCGACGGCGACGCAACGAGGACCCGTCTCGAGGTCGGGTTCGATCGCCGATCGAAACGGGATAGAATAGCGACGCAATCGCGCCGTCTCGAGGTGTCGAACGGACTACTCCCGGGACGAAGGCTGTTCGAGGGTAAAGTCGTGCTCGAGGCCTGCCTTCTCGTAGAGTTCCGCTCGCATTTCCTGGTCCGCTTGCTGCTCGCGTCGTGCGGCGTCTGCGACGTCGTCGACGTGCTCGATCGGAACCACGACGACGCCATCACCGTCGGCGACGATGAAGTCGCCCGGCCGGATCAGACAGCCGCCGACGTTGACCGGGATCTGTTCGGCGTCGAACTCGCACCGTCCCGGGATGATCGGTTTGTTGATGTCCTTCGAGTAGACGGGAATGCCCTGTTTGATGAGTTCGTCGGTGTCGCGCGGTCCGCCGTTCGTGAGGACGCCGTTGGCACCATCTGCCGTCCACGCCAACGCGTTCGCAGAACCGATGATGCCGACGTCGAGTTCGTGTGCCTCGACGACGATAACGTCGTGCTCTCGGACTTCCGACGGGCCGCCGGAGAGATCCCCGTACCAGTCGTTTCGCCACTCCGTCGCAGTTTCGAAATCCAGGTCGTTCGGCATATCTCGCGGTTTGTTCGTCGGGAGAAACCGGTGCGTGTTGGCGAACCCGCTGACCCGATGGGAGAACGAGTCGACGTCCCTGTACAGGGGGCCAATCTCCTTCGAGACGCTGTGAAGATCGTTCCAGAACCCGCTGTAATCGAGTCCGTCAACGACGTCGGTGACGCGAAGACCCTCGTACAGGTCGATGATTTCCTCCCGCTCGGCCGCTGAAAGTGGTGGTTCTCTGTCAGTCACGGTTCACTGAACGGCGTTCCAGTGTTTAATATTTCGGATCGTTCCAGACCACGGTGTACAACGGTGGGTGACGACGAGGGGATCGGAGTCGTCCGGAGGCCGACCGAACAGACGATACCTATACCACTGCCCCTGACGATATCGTACACAACGAATGCCATACTGTCACGGGGACGATCTCGAGCGAGCGTATCGACATGCGCGAGACGGCGGGTACGGCTTCTTCGCGAGTAACGTCGTCCAGTTCGACATTCTCGTCGGGCTACTCCGCGGTGCCGACCGCGTCGAATCCGATCTCGTCGTCCAGATAAACGAGGAAACGGCCGAGTTTTACGGCGACGGTGACCCCCGGGCCGGGCTTCGCGCGTTCGGCTCGTACCTTCAGGAACTGGCCGCGTCGAAAGAGGTCGGCGTCTTCTGTAACATCGATCACGTCCGTCCGGACGACGAGGACGAGGACGAGGAGTTCCTCCGTGCGTGCGTCCAGTCGGGTATCCCGTCGTCGGTGATGGTCGACGCGTCGGCAGAGCCCTTCGAAGCAAACGTCGAACGAACTCGTGACGCGGTCGAACTCGTCTCCGAAGCCGAACAAGAAATACTCGTCGAGGCCGAACTCGGTCGCGTCGCCGGCGAGGAAGGCGGCGTCGAGACGACCGCCGACGACGCGTTCTACACCGATCCGGAACGTGCCGTGGAGTTCGTCGACCGAACCGGGTGCGATCTACTCGCGATCTCCGTCGGCACTCAACACGGCGTCGCTTCCGACCGAAAGCTGGACGTTCGCCCCGACGTCGCCCGTTCGGTCGACGACGCGCTCCGAGATCACGGACTCGAGGTCCCGCTCGTCGTCCACGGCTCCTCGGGACTGACCGACGAGCAAGTCCGCGCGTTCGTCGACGCGGGCGTCCGGAAGTTCAACAAGAACACTCGGTATCAGTACGAGTACACCCGGACGGCGTTCGATTACTACCGCAATCACGAAGATTCCATCGTCCCGCCGGACGACGTCACGGGCCGTGAGACGCTCTACTCGGAGTCCGACTGGTCACCCGAAAAAGCCCACTTCCATCCCAGCGTGGCCGCCGAGGAGGTTCGAACGCGACTCGCGGACGTGATGGCCGAACTCGCCGAGTTGACCGGAAGTGCCGGACAGAGCGGGTACGCCCGATCGTGACCGAACAGCTCCTCGTGGGTATCGATGCCGGACTCACGAACGTGAAGGCGGCGGTGTTCGATCTCGAGGGTCGAGAGATCGCCGTCTCGTCGCTGGCCACCCCCGGCGTGTCTCCCGCACCCGATCGCGAGGAACAGCGCCACGACGACCTCTGGGCGGCCGTCGTCGACGTCGTCGACCGTCTCCTCCGTAAGGAGGCGGTCGGCCCGTCGGCGGTGGCGGGCGTCGGCGTCACCGGTCACGGCCACGGTCTCTACGCGCTGGACGCCGACGGCGAACCGGCACGCCGCGGCATCAAGTCGACCGACAGCCGCGCCGCGGGGATCGTCGACGACTGGAAGCGCGACGGGACGCTCGAGACCGTTCGCGAGAGCCTCGGGTGGGAGCCGTTCGGTGCGGACCCGTTGAGCCTGCTCGCGTGGGTGAAACGGGAGGAACCGGAGACCTACGCGGCGATCGACCGGGTGCTCTTTTGCAAGGACGTCGTCAGACACCGACTCACCGGGCGGGTGTGTACCGACGAGATGGAAGCGAGCGTGTTCCCCCGCGGGGACGACACAGACGTGTCCGACGTGTTCGGGGAACTCGGTCTCGAGGCGTGCACCGACGTGTTACCGCCGGTCGTCTCGAGTACGGCGTCGTGTGGCACGATCACCGCGGAGGCCGCCGCGAAGACCGGCCTTCCGGCGGGCGTCCCCGTCGCTACCGGCCTGCACGACGTCGGCGCGTGCGCGTTCGGTGCGGGCGCGACTCGCCCCGGCGACGGCGTTATCATCGTCGGCACCTGGGGGCAGAGTATCGGCGTTCGACCGTCGCCGGCACCCGCGACTGAATCCGGTCTTTCGCGGCGGTATCTGGATGGCTGGCTGACCTACCGCGGCAACCGTTCGGCCGCCGCGTGCGTCGACTGGTTCGTCGAGGAGTGCTGTGCGGACTGGCAACGGGAGGCGACGGCGCGAGGACTCGACGAGTACGCTCTCTACGACGAGACGGTCGCGAACGTGTCGCCGGGTTCGGACGGCGTACTCTTCTTGCCCTACCTTCGCGGATCCGTGGCGAATCCGAACGCGCGCGGCGGATTCTACGGCCTTCGAATGGACCACACGAAGTCGCACATGCTCCGGGCGATCTACGAGGGCGTCGCGATAGCCCAATGTGGCGCTCTCCAGGAACTCGCGCCGGACGACGAGTTCTCAAACGTCCGACTGACCGGCGGCGGCGCCCGGAGCGACGTCTGGTGTGAGATCTTTGCCAATGTCCTAGACGCCCGCGTCAGCACCCCCGACAGCACCGAAGTCGGTGCTCGAGGTGCGGCCCTCTGTGCGGGTGTCGCCGCGGGCAGCTACGAAGACGCTTCCGCGGCGGCCGACCGAGCGGCCGGTATCGGAGCGGAGTACGAGCCGTCTCGGGCGGCCCAGTACCGGCCCGTCCGAGAGCGATTCGACCGTGTACGCACCGCCTTGGAACCCACATGGGTAGCTTGAAAGCTGGGACTCACGACTAGCGAGACGATGACAGTCACCTGTTTGCTCTGTGGCGATCCACAACAGCCCAGCGAGTACATGTACGAGGCCGCCGACTTCCTCGCGGAACGCGGGGTGGCGTTCGAACGGATGGACTGGAACGGCGACCTCTCACCGGCGGCGTTCCGAGACGTGACGATGGACATGGAAGCGATCGGTCCGAGCGGCTACGACACGGCGACAATCGAACGAAAGCTCGACAGTGTCGAAGTCCTGATCGTCCACAAAGCGCCCGTTTCCGCCGAACTCCTCGAGGCCGGCGACGATCTTCGGATCGTCGGCTGTGCCCGTGGCGGGATCGAGAACATCGACGTCGAAGCTGCGTCCGCTAACGATGTCGACGTCGTCCACGCTCCCGGTCGGAACAAACACGCAGTGGCCGACTACGCGACGTCGATGATCCTCTCGCGAATCCGTGAAATCCCCTCTCACCACGTTGAACTCGCGAACGGTGAGTGGAATCAGGTGTTCGATCCGGATCGCCTGCCGCGAGACGTCAACGCTCTCACGATCGGGGTCGTCGGATTCGGAAATATCGGTCGAGAGGTGGTCACACGACTCCAGGGATTCGACGCCGATATCGTCGTCCACGACCCCTACGTCGACGACCGAACGGTTCGAGAGCTGGGTGCCGAACCCGACGACCTGTCCGGGCTGCTCGCTCGCGCCGACGTGATCACGCTTCACGTCCGACTCTCCGACGAGACCGAGTCCCTCATAAGCACCGAGGAATTCGAGACGATGCGAGACGAAGCGATTCTCGTCAACACCGCTCGAGGTGGACTCGTCGACGAGGACGCACTCGTCGATGCCCTGCGATCGGGATCGATCGCCGGTGCAGCACTCGACGTCTTTCGGGAGGAACCACTGCCCGACGACCATCCGCTGTTCGACTGTGACGGGGTGGTTCTCACGCCCCACGTCGCGGGATCGACTCGAGACGCCGTCCTCGAGGGCCCTCGTATCGTCGCCGCGCAACTGGAGACGTGGCTCGACGACGGGGAACCGACGTATCTCGTTACCTGATACGGTATTACCAGATGTCGGATAAAATACGTCCACGATAGTTCGAACGAAACGTTCCTGTTTTATAATTATGAACGGGGTGTGTAACAGAGATATGTGTATTACACTTTAATAATAACGAAGATTCGAGCGCCGAGGAGAATGTGACGCGTTTACAATGACCGAACCACCGTTCGATTCGAATCTCCCGGATCGAGTCCGAATCGATCAGTCGACCTCGTACTCGTCCGCGATACGACGCATCGCGTCATACAGACGGTCTCGATACACGTCGATATCGTCGCCGTCGATCGGATTACCGTGAACGGGGGCGATCGCGTTCACATCGAATTCCGCGAAGATGCGATCGAGCGTGCGTTCGACTTTCTCCGGAGCGACGTATCGAAGCCAGACGAGGTTGTCGCGATGGTATTCGTAAATCTGCTCCGTGGAGATCATCCCGTCGAACTCGCTCGAACGATTCCGACACTGGCCCGGTTCGTGATAGTTGCCGAAGCCGTCCGCGGTGAAGAGAACGCCGTCACCGTGGTCGAAAATCCAGGTCGTGTGCGAGCGGTCAGCTAGTGGTGGATCGATGAAGCTGAAGGTTCGCCCTGTCACGTCCAATCGACCACCGATTTTGCACTTCCTCGCGTCCGGCAACCCCTGCTGTTCCGGCGAGCCGGACGATGCGACGAGTTCGACGTCCTCGGTATCGCCACCGAGTGGCGAAACGTTCCCAGCGTGGGGGTAATCGGAGTGCGACAGGATGATCGCATCGGGTCCGCACCCGTCGGTCGCATCGTCGACGGCACTCGTAATCGCCTCGCGGTGATAGAAGGAGCCGGAATCGACGAGGATCACGTCGTCCCCGTCTCGAACGAGGTACAGCGAGACGTGTTCGTGCGTCTCTCCGTGATTATAACACTGGCTTACCCACTCGACAGACGGTGTTACTGAGACAGTCATGATATTAACCCAGAGTCCCGATCCGGCCCTGTTCGTCGATGGCTCTCGTCACATCTTTCATCAGTTCCATGTATTCCGGCGCGTTCTCTCGAATGACGAGGCCATGTGCCGGGGCGATGATCTCCGGATCGAACGTCTCGACGAGGGTGTCGATCTCCGCGGTCGTCTTCGCGACGTCGACGTACTGGTACCAGAACAGGACGCGTCCGTGGAACTCGACGAGGCGACTCACGTCGAACTCGCCGTCGAGTTCGTCGACGAACAACAGCGCCTCCTCGTCGAGGTGTGGAAACCCCATCCAGTCGACAGGGAACAGCGTCTCGGTCTCTCGCTCGGTCATCCAGATGGACACCGGCGCATCGAGGAACGTCGCCTCGTGGAACTCGACGACGCGGCCGCCGAGGTCGATCGAATCGCCATCTGCAACCTTTCGAGCATCGTCGAGATGGTAGAGTTCGTGGTCGTTGCCGTACGCCGGTGCGACCAGCGTGGCGTCGGGATACTCCTCGAGGATCGCGTGCGTGTTTCCCGCGTGCGGAACGTCTGGATGAGAGACGACGAGGTAGTCCAGTCCTCGATCCCCGACGAGGTCGTCGACGGTCTCGAGGATCTGATCGGTGCTTGCCGGCGATAGCGTGTCGAACAGAAGCGTCTCGTCGTCTCCCTCGACGAGGTACGCACACTGTGGAATATACGCTTCTCGTCCCGGTTCGTACCAGTCGGGCTGGCGCTCGGCCAGCTCGAATTTCGCTGTTCGGTCCGGCCCGGCTTCGTAAATCCAGTTGATCCCTGGAACGATTTCCCTGTTCATCGTGGATGAATGGGACGCTGGTGATAAAAAGATACTGTGGCCAAAGTCAGACCGACACTTGTCGAATCAGTTATCGACCGAAGGACGTCTCGAGACGCGCTCCGTCGAGCCGAAGACGAAGGAACTGGTCGGTTCGCTGGCACACGATTTTATCGAAAGGGGTGTGCGGATAGCAGTCAGAAACGACTCATGCCTGCACCGTCGCTCGCCACCGATGGATCGATCGTGCTGCTCGTACACATCGAACGGAGATGAAACGACCGCTCGAGTCGGTGGGGATGTGCGGGTTCGTTCAGCAGGTTCCTAACGGTAACGAACGCGAAAAACGATGCAACGAGTGGTGCGTGCACTGTCACCGCATACACCGATAACGCGCCTCATTCGACGCTCACTTCACGTTTGCTGGATTCCGCAGACTCGGATTCGTCCGCTGCCAATTCCTGATCGCTCCAGTACGGATGGTCCTCCGGGTAATTGCGGAAGCAACTCACCCGATGATCGTCAGAGTGTGAGGCCCCGACTGCGTCCGGTTTCTGCTTCGTACAGGTCTCACGCGCTTCGGGACATCGCGTGTGGAACCGACAGCCCGATGGGGGATCGACCGGATCGGGGATGTCGATGCCACGAACCGGCGGTTCTTCGATCGACGGATCCGTCTCGAGATTCGCCGTCGACCAGTTCAGAACCTTCGTATACGGGTGCTGGGGGTTCTGGATCACTGATTCGGCGGGTCCGATCTCGACGATCTCCCCGAGGTACATCACGGCGATGCGGCCGTCCGCGTTCCCGGCGAGATACCGCGCATTCGAGAGGTTGTGCGAGACGAACAGATACGACGTGTCGAACATCTCCTGGAGCTTGAGCATGAGATCCATCATCTCGACACGCAGGGAGACGTCGAGTGCACTCACGGCCTCGTCCGCGAGGATCACGTCCGGGTTCATCAATAAGGCTCGAATCAGCGCGATCCGCTGTTTCTCACCGCCGCTCAACTGGTGGGGGTATCGACCGGCATAATCTTCCGGTGGCGACATCCCGACACGATCTAACATCCCGTGGATGCGGGCCTTTCGGTCCTGCGTAGACAGTTCCGGTGCCCACTGTTTGAGCGGAACGGACAGGCTCGCTTCGACCGTCCTGTTCGGATTGAGTGAACTCCCTGGATCTTGTGGGATGATCTGGAGCGCGCGTCGGATGTAGCTGTAAGGAATCTGGACGTCGCCGACGTTGTCCCTCGCGTCCCAGATATCCTGCCCTCGATACTTCACCGATCCGTCGGTCGGACGCTGAACGCCAATGATCGTTTTCCCGAGCGTCGTCTTTCCACAGCCGCTCTCGCCGACGAGTACCACGACGTCGTTGTCGTAGATGTCGAGGTCGATGTCGTCGACTGCGTGTACCGTCTTCGGTTCGTTCAGCAGACTATCGATTATCCCGCCGGACGACTGCTCGAAGTGGACGCTGGTATTCTCGACACTGATGATCGAGTCACCTTCGGTGACGGCGTACGAGTCGTGTGGCTGATCCGCCGACAGACCGACGGATTCCTCTTCCGGCGGTTGGAACGGGACCTCCTCCATCGACCGTTCCCAGTGGAAACAGGCCGCCTCGTGGGTGTCGCTGACCCGTTCGAAACCGGGGTCCGTCGACGTGCATTCGTCGGTCGAAATCGGACACCGCGGGTGATACGAACAGCCCGAGGGAATGTTCACCGGGTCCGGGGCACTGCCTTCGATCGGCTCCATGCTCGACAGCGGCCGATCCATATTTGGAACCGCCTTCAGCAACGCTCTCGTGTACGGGTGTGAGGGAGACGAGATGATCTCGTTCGCTAACCCGATTTCGACGAACTTGAACGCGTACATGACAGCCAGGCGATCCGCCAACCCGGCGACGAGCGGCAAGTCGTGCGTGATGAAGATGATCGTGATATCGTACTTGTCTTTGATATCGTCGAGGAGACTGAGGATCGACCGCTGCATCAGCAAGTCGAGTGCGGCCGTCGGTTCGTCCATCACGAGCACGTTCGGATCGAGAATGAGACTGAGCGCGATCAGGGTACGCTGTTTCATGCCACCCGAGAGTTCGTGTGGGTAGGAGTCGAGGACGCGTTCGGGGTCCATGTGGAGATCCGAGATCAGATCTCGAGCGTGTTCCATTCCCTCTTCGACGTTCCGGCCGTGTGCTTTGAGTGTTTCCTCGAAATGTGCGCGGATCCCGATCGTCGGGTTGAACGAACTCTGTGCGCCCTGAAACACCATCGAGATTTCGTTCCATCGGAGCGCCATCAGCTCGTCTTTCGAAAGCTCGAGGACGTCGACTTCCTCACCGTCCTCCGGATAGTAGGTTACGTCGCCGGTAACCTCTCCGGGGTCGACGACGGCATCGAGCAGCGAATCTGCGAACATAGACTTGCCACTCCCAGATTCGCCGACGACACCGATGATCTCTCCGTCGTAGACGCTCATATCGATGCCGTCGAGGACTTTCGACGTCCCTCGTTCCATCCTGAACTGGACGCTCAGGTCAGACGTTTCGATGATCGTCCGATTGTGAGATGTAGACATGCGTTTGATTTGGAGGCTAGCGTGTGAGCAGTTTGTAGTGTGTCTTGGTCGTCGATCGCTTCGTCGTCACTTGTCTGCACTCACTTCACCGAGCGTTGGGATCTGCGTTGGCGGGTACGGGAAGTCCCACAGCGGGCTGTCTTCTTCCGGCCAGTTCCATCGATCGGCCCGGAACGCCATCGGAAGTGCGGTCCGCATGATCGGGATCTGTGGCAGTCCCTGGTTGAACACCCACGCTAACTCCTCGATCAACTCCGTGGCTTCGTCACCGGTTGCCGTCGGCAGTTGGTCGATACGGTCGTAGACGTCTACGGTCTCGAGGTCGTTGTCGATATCTCCCGGCGGCCAGGGGACCTCGTACTCTCGCTTTTCTTCGCCGCAAGTGGGACGTGGATTCACGCCGTCGATGAACCCGACTTCGAACGCGGTGTAGGGATTGGCGTCTAAGTAGAAACCGTGCGTGAAGTCGTAATCACACTCGCTCAGCCGCGCTCCCCACGTTCCGGCTTCGATCACCGAAATTTCCGTTTCGATACCGAAATCGTTGAGCAATCTGGTCATCACCTCGACCCGGTTGGGATTTGGACCGGCGGACGGCCACGGCCCCTCGATCGTAAACGGCTCGTCGTCGGGGGTCATCCACGTTCCGTCTTCCTGATAGAACCCCTCCTCTTCGAGATAGTGTGCGGCTTGCTCCTCGTCGTAGATGTACTGTTCCAGTTGATCGTGGATGTTCGGTAACTGGTCCGCAACGTTGTCTTCGTCGAGTGCGAGTCCGGACGTGTACCTGTCCTCGACGACTCGAAGCGGATTCGCCGAGATCAGTTCGCCGTCGAGGAGGTACGCGAGTGCTTTCCGCACGTTTCGCCTGCCGAGCCACTCGTGATCGTGATCGACCGATGCCGTGACCCCATCGAATCCACGGTTGTATCGAAGTATGACGTCGTCTTCTGCGACCTGATCTTGCATATCCGGTCCGATCGTGTCCGCGTTCACGTAGTCGACCTCGTCGTTCAAAATCGCCGTGACTTTGTTCTCCGCAGTGATGTACGGGACGGAGATTCGATCGAAATTGAGGTCGCCGGAGATCGGGTGTCCGTCCCAGATCTCTAGCTCGGAGCCGTTTTCGTCGACGGAATTGACCCGCCAGGGGGAGTTTCCGATCACTTCGTCCTTGTTCCACGCGAACTGCATCAAGTCGTTGACGGCCGCGTCTTCTTCGTCCTGATCGGCTGCGTCTTCGAGCGCCTCCAGATACTCGTCGTAGACGAATCGAGGCGTGTCCAGGGGGACGTTGTGGATAAGCGATGCGAGTGCGACGAACTCGTTTACGGATTCGGTGAACTGTACCTCGAGGGTCTTGTCGTCGACCACTTCGAGATCGTCGATCCACTCCCAGATCGGCGCCTGGAAGTAGTACTCGAGGCGATATTTAGTGTAGAGGTCTTCGGCGGTGACCTCCTCTTCGTTGTGCCACTGGTGGTCGTCCTGAAGCGTTATCTCGAGCGTATCCCCGTCCATCGAAAAGTCGTCCGCCAGGATACCTCGCCAGTCGTCTTCGGCCGGAGAGTACGCACCGAGTTCGTCGAATACCGAGAATATCCCGTGCTGGTTGTTCGGGTTGTACGGGTTGAACTGTCCCTCAGTCGGGAGCGACTCCTGGATGTATCGAAGGACGTATTCGCCGTCCTCGGTTCCCGAGCCGCCGTTTCCGTTCCCGTTTCCGTCGTCGTCGCCGTTTTCGTCCCCGTTATCATCGGAATCGCCACCGATACATCCCGCTACAAACGCGCCACTCGAAGTAACGCCGAGTAATTGCAAATACTGTCGTCGGTCCATGCCGCTCGCATCACTCCCTGTACCAGTTGCCACAGTCTGTCTCGGCATACAATAACACACACAGACCGCATATATATAACTTCTGGACAAAACGACGATCGATTCCGTATCGACCCACAATCGCCGACGAAAATCAACGAACAGTCAGTATCACACGATCGACACTCGAACGACTTCGGTGGCGGCGAGAAATCGAGTCGCCGGGGCGACTCGTTACAGCGTTCCGGACTTCGGAGAGGTCGCGATCGAATCCTGTTGTTCGTCCTCTCCTTCGGCCTGTTCCTGGCGCTTGGCTTTCAGCCGCGGGTTGAAGATCTGATCCGACGCTTGAGAGAGCAGGATCAACCCGTAGGACATGATGACGACCGTCACCATCGGGACCAGTATCCAGTGGAAGCGATTCCACACGACGAGCGCGTTGTTTTGCTGGGCGACGTTCATGACGATCCCCCAATTGGACTGGGAGAACGGGAACACGCCGAGGAAGTAGAGCCCGACCGAGCTGAAGATCACCGTTCGGGCGCTGTTCATGAAGTTGATCAGCACGTACGGCATGATGTTCGGCGAGACCTCGTAAGTCAGTATGTCGGAGACCGAAACCCCCATGATTCGGGCGGTCTCGACGTACGTCTCCTCGCGGATGACCAGTACCTGCGAACGAATCGAGCGAGCGAGACCGGCCCACGCGTTAATCGTCAGAAGGATCCCGACGACGTACGGACTCCGGGGCTCGATGATCGCCGCGAGAACGATGATCAGCGGAAGACCCGGAATCGTCATCATGACGTCGGTGATCGTCATCAGGATTCGATCGATCGCACCGCCGACGTACCCGGAGACGAGTCCGATGACCGTCGCCATAACCGTCGAGAAAACGGCCCCGGCCAGAATCATCTGCAACATCGACGGCGTCGCGTGGACGATAATCGAGAACAGATCCTGTCCCATGATGTCCGTCCCGAGGGGGTACGAGAGGCTCTGGAAGGGACCCGCCATGCGTTCGTGCTCGCCGGGACTCGGCGTATCGACGAGTCGAACACCGACCGTTCCCATCAACACGAATCCGAGGACGATCAGGGTGCCGACCTTCCCGCGCCAGTCCGACCAGAGGATCTTCCCCGGAACGACGAACCACGTCTGGAACAACTGCGAGTACCTGTCCGATCGCGATTCGGCCTCGACTTCCGGAACGTCGAACGGAACTTCACCGACCTTCCCCGACTCGAAGTCCCGACCATCGACGCTCCCAGCTACCGAGCCACCGGACCTCGAAAACCGCCGTTTCAGCGACGACAGCTTCAGCGACGACAAGCGGTAACCGTACGCCTCCCGCTTTCCGTTGCTGCCGGCTCGAGGATCGATCTTTCCGTAGGTCAGATCGGCGATGAAGATCCCGATCACGACGGCGATCGTGATCACGAGGAATCCACCCATGAGGAGCGTGTAATCCCGCCGGTCGATCGCCTCGATCAGGTAAAACCCGACGCCAGGATACGTGAAGATCCGTTCTAAGATGACCGATCCGCCGAACATGAATCCGATGGAGATCATCATCCCGGTGTACATCGGAAGGACTGCGTTGGGGACGACGTACCGGCTGACGATCCGATTGGAGCTCAGTCCGCGCAATCGGGCGACGCGAAGGTAATCTTCGCCGAGAACCTGAATGCTGTTCGCACGCATACTGAGCGCGATCCCGAGGCCCGTGATGACCATCGACAGTACCGGGAGCGTCGCGTGATACACGAGGCTCTGGACGAACGCGAGGTTCAAACCGACGGTGACGTCCGAAGAGATGCGCCCGCCGGTCGGGAATAGTCCCAGATTGAAACCGAGTACTGCCAACAGTACTAACGCCGCCACGTAGTAGGGGATCGACGTGAGTATCGTCACGACCGACGAACCGATCGCGTCCAGTCGCGTTCCCTCGACGTACGCGAGGAACGCCCCCAGAAGGATCCCGAGACTGTAGATCAGTAACAGCGACACGCTCATGACGAAGACCGTCCACGGGACGGCACCCGCGAGGATGGTATTCACCGATTCGTCGAAGACGATCGAACGCCCGAGGTCGCCCTGAAGGATCGACGTCATGTAGTTCAGGTACTGCTCCCACATCGGTGCGTCCGGATTGAGGCCGGTATAGGTCTCGACGATCCGGTTGACTTCTTCCATGCTCATGCTCTGATCCGATTGGAGCATCTGTGCCCGTAATTGGTCGACCGGACTCCCAGGTACCAGCCGGATAAGAACGAACGAGAGCGTTGCGACGATGAAAATTGTCAGTATCGCTTGAAACGTCCGTTCAAGTATGTACCGCCTCATACCAAGAACGATTTCCGGTATAGACTTAAACCTAATTGTAAACGATCAGTTACGTTTCGGCCAGTCGCTGCCGTCGTCCGTCGGTTCTCGAGAACCGTTTCGAACGTCGCGCTACGGTCGAGTCTCGAACGTTCCCGACGGATCGGTGACGAGCGTTCGGTTCGTCCGCACGTCGTCGTATCGGTAGCTGGTCCCGTCCGGCCACGTTACTCGAACCGTTACCGAATCGGCGTCCCCGACGCCGACGTGAACGCGCTGGTCACCCTGCGAGAGATAATCGCTGTTCGAATGGACGAACCGATGGTAGCGCTCGTCTCCGTCGATAATCTCGACGGACGCCCCGTTCGCAGTCACGGTATCGTTGCGCTGTAACTCGAGAACGACCGCGTTTCCGGTCGCCCCTTCGTTTTCGTACAGGTGGAATTCACCGTCGTTGTTCGCGACCAGGAGGTCGAGTGCGCCGTTTCCGTTCGCGTCCAGTTCCGCGACGCCGCGCCCATCCGTCACGTCGAATCCGGCACTCCTCGCGGAGACCGACTCGAAGCCGTCGCCGGTCCCTTCCCAGACTGCCGGGTACTGGAAGAACGGATACGCCTTGTGGATCAGCGTGACTTCTCGATCGCTGAAACGGCGATCGGCGAATTCGAACGTCATGTGTCGGGTGGTGTGAAACAGGTCGAGTTCACCGTCGTTGGTGAGGTCCGCGACCACCCCGGCCCACCCCCACCCACCTCGGTCGACGCCGTACGTTTCCGCTCGCTCTTCGAACGTCCCATCGCCGTTGTTGATCAGCAGGTTGTTCCCTTCCCCTCGAATTCGGAACGTCGTGTCGTCCAGCCGTTGTTGAATACTGTCCGTGAACCAGACGTTCGTGACGAAGATATCCGGGTGACCGTCCCCATCGACGTCGGCGATCGTCGAGGACATCCCGTTCCGGTTCGTTCGATCGCCCAGTTCGACGCGCTCGAACGTTCCGTCGCCCTGATTGTAATAGACGATATCCCGATTGAAGTCGTTCGCGACGTGGATGTCCGGCCGTCCGTCTCCGGTCAGATCGACGAAACTGGTCGCCAGACTCCACCGGGTCCCCTCGATACCGCCGTCGGTCACCGTCTCGAACGACGAACAAGTGCCCCGAAAGAGGTAATTCCGGTTCCCGTTGTCCGCTCCGTCGGAAACGTTGTACTCTCGGAGTCCGTTCGGCCGTTCGTCTCTCCAGTCACCGTTCTGTACGACGAACACGTCGAGACACCCGTTTCCGGTGTAATCGGCTGCGGCCGCCCCCATCGGCACGTCGAGTTCGACGTCGAACGCACCGTCGACCCGGTCGTACGCTCCGCCCCGGTTCTCGAGTAACACTGGCGTGTCGGACATCCGGAGGAGGAGCAGGTCGTCTAATCCGTCGCCGTCGTAGTCGAAGACGAGCGCCGATCGAACCGTTCCATCGATCGACGGGATCGAGTCGGTCTCGGTGAACGATCCGTTCTCGTTCTCGAAGAGAACCGGCTCGTCTCCGCCGACCAGGAGGACGTCCGGAGTGCCGTCACCGTCGTGGTCGGTCACGTAGACGCCGGCGTCGCTCATCATCGACTGGGTCGCCCGAAGCGCCTCTTTCGAGGAGCTCTCGTAGTCAATTCCGGACTCCCCACTGGTGTTCGCAAACTGGATCGTTCGTTCGAATTCGGGCGCCGTTTCGTCGGCTTCGTCGAGTTCCCACTCGAGATCGTCCGCCTGTTCGGCTCCGAATCCGGATCCCGATCCCGATCCGGCCCCTAGACTCGAGATCGCGACCGCACCGACAGCGTACGCAGTATACCCGAGGAGAAGAACGAGAACGATGACTTTCGTTTCCGTACGCATACACTGTGAACACGACAGACCATCGCATATACCTTTGGACGAGAGGAACGCGACGATTTCGTCTCGTTCGAATCCGACCGAATTTATGTGCTAGATTAATCATCGACGGCGGGCAATCGATCCGTATGCCCTGTCCGTTCTCGTCGAAATCCACGGATGTCACGCGGTATTTCAGGCGAGATGTGCTCAAGAACGCGCTCGCGGTCGGTGGGGTCGCGGCGCTGGCCGCGTGTCTCGAGGAAGACGGAACGCCGAACGTCCCGCTCGGAATCGCCGACGGAGGCAACGTCCCGGACCGACAGTACGCGTGGAACGAGTACCTCTCCCGTGACCCGCACGGAAATACGATCTTTCCCTACCACCAACTTATTTTGTTACTGAACTACGTCGGCGACTCACCGCCGACGCAAGCGGATCGCGAGGCCGTCGAAGACGCGTTCACGACGCTCGAGCGGGCCTTTCAGCGCGGAAACGGCGGCGTCGATCCCTACCAGCCCGACGGTTCGAATACGCCGGGCGTCCTCTACACGATGGGCTACTCGAGAAACTACTTCGAGATGTACGACGACCCGCTCCCGTCGACCGCGGCGTTCCGCTCGCCCGAATCGGTGCTCGAGGCGGTCGACGAGGAGCCGTCGAAAGCCGACTCGTACGACGCAGCGTTACTGTTGACCAGCGATTACGCGCAGGTCCTGCTGTCGACCGAACTGGCACTGTTCGGGAAACTGGACACGCTCAACGGGATCGACGTCGAGGGAACGCTCGACGACGCGTTCGAAATCGCGGACCGACGCACCGGATTTATCGGACCCGGCGTTCCGCGTCGCGAACTCGAGCGAGACGAGATCCCGTCCCGGTCGCCGCTGGCGATGGGCTTCATCTCGGGGTTCGCCGACAATCAGGCGTCCGAAGACGCCGTCGCGATCGAATCGGGCCCGTTCGCGGGAGGGACCACACAGCAGATCTCGAAGCTTCGACTCGATCTGGACGAGTGGTACGACCTCGAGCACGAAGATCGAATCCACCTGATGTTCAGCCCCGAACACACGGAAGACGACGTCGGAGAGGTCGGTGAGTTCCTGGCGAGCGACAGCGGATTGACCCGGGAGATGGACGAACTGATGCACGAACACGCCGAGACGGAAGGAGTCGTCGGCCACACCCAGAAACTGGCGGCGGCCCGAAACGACGAGTTCGAGCCGTTGATCCTGCGTCGGTCGGAGGCCGTCTCGACCGACGAACCAACCCCCGGCTTCAATTTCACGTCGTTACAACGTGACCTCGACGCCTTCGTCGACGTCCGAAAGGCGATGAACGGAGACCACCTCGAGACGGACGTCGAGGCCGAACACAACGGGATACTCGATTACATCTCGGTAGAGGCCCGGGGAACGTATCTCGTCCCACCGCGCTCGCTGATCGCACTCCCCCCGACCAGACCGGAGTCGTAGTCACCATGGTGGCGCTCGGACTCAGAGAGCGGATCGACACCGGATTTGCGACGTCCCGCAGCCGCTATATCGGCGCCGGTCACGTACTCGGTGCGGGCCTCCTCAACGTCGCGATCGGTCTCGTGATGGTACTCTCGATCGGGTCGGAGGCGGCGTTTCTCTCGTTCGTCTCCGTCCTCGAACGCTGGTGGACCGAGTCGGTCCTCCTCGAGCACGGCGACCGTCTCGCGTTCGTCGTGAGTGTCGTCGTTCCGGTCGGCGGTCCCTTCGTCCTCCTGGTCGGGCTGTGGCAACTGATCGCGGGCGTCGGTGCGGCCGTCGGGAAACGCTATACGATGACGATGGCGAGCACGGCGGTCGGATCGGTGACGATCGTGACGATCCCGCTGTGTACGATCGCCGCGGTCCTTCTGTGGTGTAGTCGGGAACAGTTCCGCGATCGATCCGAGAATCGGTCCGTCGATAGCTGATGGCCCTCTCTACGCCCAAACGGGCCTATCGGCGCCGTTCGCCGGTCGTGACTCGCACAGGACTCTCACGTCGACGTTTCACTCGAACGCTGGTCTCCGTCCGCCTCGAGTGACCCACAGTACGTTCGGTTCTCCCGTCCTGTTGGAACGTTCGTCGTTCGTCTGAACGTATATCTCCGTATTTTAAGAGGGACGAGTCTCTATTGCTGATATGGGATTGATGAGAGCGGATCGGCGAAAGCGGTTCTGGGACCACGTGTGTGGGTTGCTGTACGTGATACGTGCCGGGTTCGCGCTGGTCGTCGTCCTATTCGTCCTCTCGATTTTCTCGCTGCTGTTCGTCGAGCGTGGGACGATGAGCTACGTAACTCTCCTGTTGAATTTCTCGATTTTGATCCCGATGCTCGTGAGCCTCGTCCTCGTCATCTGGCGGTGTGAATCCCATCTGGAATAGCGCCTCGGTCGATCCTTTTCACGCCGGACCACTCGGCGTGATCGGTCGTCTTCGCATCGGACCACTCGGCGTGATCGATTGGCGCGAGGTACCCGTGCTGTCACCGGTGTCACTATAGTAACAACTGGAACTATTCACACACTGATCGCACAGGAGTCGTGCGATCAGGTGTGCATTGACTTTCAGTGGCTACTATAGACGTCGAACTCGAGTCGGAACCTCGAGTGCGCTATCGGTACTGTAACCGATACTCTCCTTCCGGCGCGGTTTCGAACGCGACGACGTGATCCGCGTCCTGGTCGAAGGAAACGATCTCTCCAGCGACCGTCTCGACACGCTCGAGTTCGGCGCCCTCGCCGGTTCGAACGCGGCAGGTTCCGCCGTCCTCGGATCGAACGTGGACGTACTCGGGCACGCCGTCGTCCCATCGAACGTCCACCTCGAATCCCCCGCGTGCCCGCAGTCCCTCGACCGTCCCGGACGACCACTCCTCCGGCAGCGCCGGGAGGATCGTCAACTCGCCCTCGTGGCTCTGCAGCAACATTTCGGCGATTCCGGCCGTCCCGCCGAAGTTGCCGTCGATCTGGAAGATCGGCTCGCCGGTCTCGAAGTCGGGGTGGATGCCGAACAGGTTCGCCGTCGTGTACGTACCCAGTAGTTCCTCGAGGTGTTCGTGAGCGGCCGTCCCCTCCTCGAGACGGGCGTACTGTGAGACGAACCACGCTCGACTCCACCCCGTATTTCCGCTCCCGTGCTCGAGGCGCCGCTCGAGCGACGTTCGAACGGCGTCGGCCAGTTCGGGCGTCCGACGGATCGTCAGCTGGTCACTGGGATAGAACCCGTACAGGTGAGAGATGTGGCGGTGACCGGGGTCGGCTTCCTCGTACTCGTGGAGCCACTCCCGAAGCTGTCCGTGACGGCCGGTCTGAAGGGGCGGGAGCCGATCGAGAGCGTCCGAGAGCTCCGCGCGCAATTCGTCGTCGCTCTCGGGGACCGCGTCCGCGTCCATCGCCTCGAGGCAGTGCTCGAACAGATCCCGGAGCAACTGGACGTCGAGCGTCGGGGAGACGCAGTACAGCGATTCGTACCCCGACGGCGTCACGAATCTGTTTTCCGGTGAGTTCGAGGGAACCGTGACGAGGGAGCCGTCGTCGTTCTCGACGAGGTAGTCCAACAGAAACACCGCGCTCTCCCGCATGATCGGATACGCCTGCTCCTCGAGAAACGCCTCGTCACCGGTGAACTCGTAGTGGTCCCAGAGGAGCCGACACAACCACGCGGCGCCCATCGGCCACACGGCACCGTTCCAGACGGGCGTCGTCGTTCCCCACGCGTCCGTCGCGTGATGGACGACGAACCCGTCACAGCCGTAGTGTTCGCGGGCCGTTCGTCGCCCCGACGGGCGGAGGTCGTCCAGATACGAGACGAGCGGGTCGACACACTCTGAGAGGTTACAGACCTGCGCCGGCCAGTAGTTCATCTGAAGGTTGATGTTGAGGTGGAAGTCCGATTCCCACTCGGGTTCCATCTCCCCGTTCCAGATCCCCTGCAGATTGGCCGGCAATCGGCAGTCGTGCGAACTCGTCAGGAGCAGGTATCGCCCGTACTGGAAGTATAGCGCGGCCAGGTCGGGGTCGAGGCCGTCGCGTTCGACCGCCTCGAGACGCTCGTCGGTCGGACGAGGGTCCGACTCGCCGAGGTCGATCGACACTCTGTCGAACAACTGCCGGTGTTCGCGGACGTGTCGCTCCCTGAGGTCGTCGTACGAGTACTCGCTCGCCACGTCGAGTGCGTCCCGACACGCATCGGTCGGATCTCGGCCGTCGTACGTCGTTTCCGCGGCCAGTAGCAGTGTGAATTCGTCCGAATCTTCGACGCGAAGCCGATCGCCGTCGGCGGTCACCGAGTCGGCGTCGAGCACTCGCACGACGGCTTCGAATCCCACGCCCCGTCCGCCCTCGCCAGCCTCTTCGTCGGGGAGGTCGATCACTTGCCCGCGAAGCACGAGCTCGTTCTCGCCGCGACACCCGCTTCGCGCATCCTGCTGTCGCGTCATCGAGATCGTGGTCGATACGGGTTCGTCCCCGCTAACGCGAACGACTAACACGTCGTCGGCCGTGGAGACGAACTGTTCGCGGACGGTGAGTGCGCCGTCCCGTTCGTATTCGGTACGAGCGATCCCCGTCGTCAGATCGAGCGCTCGCCGGGACTCGTCTACGGGCTCGCCGGCGTGTCGAACGTGGAGATCGGCGAGCGATTGATACGGACGGATCCGCATCGGGTCGCCGACGAGATGCTCCTCGACGATCGGCTCGGCTTTCTCGTGCTCGCCGTCCAGTAACAACTCGCGCGCCGTCTCGAGGTTCTCGCGTGCGTCGGGATTGATGCGGTCGGTCTCCGAGCCGGCCCACAGCGTCTCTTCGTTCACCTGAATCCGCTCGTCGGTCGGATCGCCGAACACCATCGCCCCGATCCGTCCGTTACCGACCGGGAGCGCTTCGACCCACGTCTCCGCCGGCTCTCGATACCAGATAGTCCGTCGGCTAGATTCCGGTTTCGTCGGTTGCACACGCTGTACTGCGGTCAATACTGATAAATAGTTTGGGTAGGCGGAAGACGTCAGCACGGCAGCCGATCCACCCGATGGTTCGCTCGAGTTCGTCCGAAAAAGGTCCCTTCGTCAGATCCGATCCGGTTACTCCTGGGACCCTTCGAGCCGGATAACGTAGGCGTGATCCAGCCCGTTCGGCGGGTCGGCGGGCAGTTCCAGTTGGAGAACGGACGTCTGTGCGTCGTCGTACTCGGGAGGCCACCATCCCCCGTTCTCCGTCTCGGCGACGTCCAACGCGACGTCGACGTCGGGAGCGCCGACGATCGAGGCGTCTGTGTCCCGCGATTGTCGGTGCCCCGATACCGAGAGCAGTTGCCGCGGGCTCGTTTCGACCTCGACGAGTCCATCGTCCGGCCAGTCGAGCAAGACGACGTACACCTCGTCAGTACCGCGGAGGAAACGGACGTCCTCGCCGGTGAACGCGACGCTGGTCGCCTCCTCGAACTCCCCGGACGTGACGTCGGTCGGTCCCTCGCCGAACGTCCACCCGGGTCGCGTCCCCGACATCGCCTCGCGGTTGGTCTCGAGCCAGTCGCCGAACGCCCGAAGGCGCTCGAGTGCGCCCTCAGGAATCGTTCCGTCGGGTTTCGGACCGACGTTCAGCAGCGTGTTGCCGTTCTTGCTCACGCGGTCGACGAACCCCGTTACCATCGTCTCGACGGATTTGAAGTCCGAGTTCTCGATGTAACCCCAGGACGCGCGGTCGATCGAGGTGTCGGTGAGCCACGGCTGGAGCGTGACGTCTTCTGCCCGCATGCGTTCGTGATCGACGATCCCGACGCCCGGTGGGAGCTGTTCTTTGTGGCAGATATCGACCTCCTTTCCCCACTCTTCGGCGCAGTTGTAGTAGTGGGCGACGACGTCGCGGCGGTACTCGTCGTGTGCGAGGAAAGGATCCGATCCCCAGCCGAAGTCAAACCAGAGCAGGTCGGGACGGTAGTCGTCGATCACCTCGACAGTGAGGTCTCGCCAGCGTTCGACGTAGGATTCGGGCGGCTCGTCGCCCTCCTCGTGTGGCGGCCCGTACAGCCCGGCGTAGTCGGGGTCCATCGTATGGTAGGCCTCGTCTCGAGGATAGTACCACCAGTTCGCGGCGTGGTGGAACGCCGCGAGGAACTTCATGTCCCGGTCGCGAACCGCTTCGGCTAGCTCCCCGACGATATCCCGTTCGGGGCCCATCTCGACGGCGTTCCACGCCGTCAGGTCCGAGTCCCAGAGGGCGAACCCGTCGTGGTGGATGGCGGTGATCCCGACGTAGTCGGCACCGGCTTCCGCACAGAGAGTCGCCCACTCGTCGGCGTCGAACGCTTCGCCGTGAAAGTCGGGGATGAACTCGTGGTAGCCGTACTCGGCGGGATCGCCGTAGGTCTCGACGTGGTGCTCGTGGACGTCAGTCCCTTCGCGATACATCTCTCGAGGGTACCACTCGTTTCCGTAGGCCGGCACCGAGTACGGCCCCCAGTGAAAGTAGATTCCGAACGTTTCGTCGTGGAACCACTCGGGAATGTGGTGTCTGCCGACCGAATTCCACGTCTGGTCGTACGTCATTCTCAGTGGAACCTCTCCCTCACTGGTATTAAAACCCGGGTCGAGCGACCGTTCGATCTCTCTACGAAGGCTTTCGAGACTCGAGTCTCGAGTCGATGCGTGTCACTGGGGATACGCCGTCGTTCGAGCGACGAACGACTGTCCGGTCCCGTGAAACGGATCTCCGATCGGCGATCAGGTTCGGCCGATCGACGAGACGTGCCGAAATTGTCGAACAATAGTTAGTTGATTTCGAACTACGTTCAGTTACTTGGAACAGGTATTATATATTCGAAGCACACTACTAGTCCTCGAACGATGCCAGAGAAAGCAAAAAATCCCGTGAAGACCACGATGACGACGTTCGCGATCGTCGAGGCGTTGCAGGAATTAGACGGCTGTGGCGTGACCGAACTGGCGAATCACCTCGAGTTGCCCAAGAGCACGATTCACAACTACCTGAGCACGCTCGAGCAAGAGGAGTACATCAAAAAAGAGGGGACGACGTACACGGTCGGCATTCGGTTTCTCGAACTCGGCGCGTACGCCCGGAATTGTATGCAAATATACGACATCGCCAAGCCCGAAGTCGATCGGCTCGCGGAGGAAACGGGGGAACTCGGAAACCTGCTGATCGAGGAACATGGCCACGGTGTCTACCTCCATCAGGCCAGAGGAGAGCGAGCGGTCCGCGTCGATTCGTACGTCGGCACTCGGGTCGACCTTCACGCGACGGCGCTCGGAAAGTCGATTCTGGCTCACCTCCCCACCCACCGTGTCGACGAGATCGTCGGTCACGGCGAACTGCCACAACCCACGGAGCGAACCGTGGGAACGAGGGAGGAACTCGAGGAGGTACTCGAAGAGGTCCGAACGCGCGGATACGCGACCGACAACGAGGAACGTCTCGAGGGACTCCGATGCGTCGCAGCGCCGATTCAGGCGACCGACGGCCGTATCCTCGGTGCGGTGAGCGTCTCCGGTCCCGTCAACCGGATGCAAGACGACTATTTCGAAGAGGAGTTACCGAACCAGGTGCTCGAAACGGCCAACGTGATCGAGTTGAACATCACCTACTCGTAGCCGTTCAGTATATTGGAACGAGCGTTACTTACTGCGGTACGTTTTCCGTTATTTTACCATCCGAGGTGGTCACAAAGCCAATTCACGAAGACGGCTAGACGGAGAATTCGATGCGTATTGCGCTCGAGAACCGTCTCGACGGGCGATCTCCCTCGTACTGTACGAAGCCAACACCGTCGCCGAGAGAGTCGTGCTACCGACCGTCATTGGACGAAAGTAACGACGGGAACTATATGTGAGAGAGGTGGCGACAGGAGAGTTTCGATTACAATCGTGTGATTGTAATTCTCCTGTGGCGACTCGTGAAGCCATTGCGTCGTTCGTTCTCGAACCGATGGATCTGCTGAATGCAGTACGTTCCCGGTATGAACGGTCTCAGCCGCTCCAGCCGCGAGACCGACCTCGAAATCCGGAGAGGGATACGAGTCCCGCTCTTTCGTCGGGCGTGCAACGGTGAACGGGTGACCACCGGTGATCGAGAATCGCCACCGTATTAATCCGATAACGACGTTCGCGAATATATTTGCATCAATTTTCTCGTGTGCATTCAGTATTCCTGAACGGGTCCCTCGATATTTTCCGTTCGAGTGACCCATCGAC
This sequence comes from Natronoglomus mannanivorans, assembly GCA_025517485.1. Lineage (GTDB taxonomy): Archaea > Halobacteriota > Halobacteria > Halobacteriales > Natrialbaceae > Halomontanus > Halomontanus mannanivorans. The sequence goes on from JAOPKB010000009.1 coordinate 196,627, forward strand.
TAGCCGTGACAGAGACACTCACTACACTCGGTTTTGTTCGGATATGTGGAACAGCGTTCGTATTATTCGAGCGTTCTTGCGCCATCACTGAATGGATCGCGGTCGGAGGGACACAACTGACGACCGTGGGATGGACTTATTACCTTCCCTTCCAGATGTATGCGCATGGTTCCAACGATTACTGGCGTGGAAATCCACGAATTCCGCTATCCGATCGAGGATCTCGGGACGGACGAACACGGCTTCAATCTCGTCT